>NZ_CP052857.1:2817500-6003863 GCF_012935735.1 Pseudomonas sp. ADAK21 | reverse complement strand
GGGCGATCGAAAAGCAAAGGGTGCTCTTGACGCTGTTGGTACCCACTTGAACTGCCGTTCGGGTAATTCAATACAAAGTGTTTCGGCATTTTTGGTATGGTGCAGCACCTGTTCCAAGGACTGATCTTTGCACCGCAGGAAGCGGCATTGTCCCTGCTCAACGAGATGCTGTAGAAATGCCCGAAGCCATACCTATCAAAGACCACGAGAAAGAACATCGCCTGGTCAATAAACGCCTGTTGGCCTGCGCAATACTGGTGCTTGGCATCACCTGTGCCTTGGTCGCCCGCATGTATTTCCTGCAAGTGGTCGAGTTCGACTATCACTCCACCATCTCCGAAAACAATCGTGTCCATGTCCTGCCCATTACCCCGGCCCGCGGCCTGATCTACGACCGCAACGGCGTGGTCCTGGCCGATAACCGCCCCAGTTACAACCTGACCATCACCCGCGAGCGGGCTACCGATCTCAAAGGCGAACTGGATTCGATCATCACTCTCCTGCATCTGCCGCCCGAAGACCGCGCAGTCTTTGACAAGGCCTTGAAACAGGCGCGTCACCCGTTCGTGCCCGTAACGTTGTTCTATGAATTGACTGAAGAACAGATCGCCATATTGGCGGTCAACGAATTCCGCCTGCCAGGCGTGGATGTGGAGCCACAGTTCGTGCGTCACTACCCGTTGGGCGCACACTTCGCGCACTCCATTGGCTACGTGGGCCGTATCAACGAAAAAGAGTCAAAAGAACTGGATTCGGTCGAGTACCGTGGCACGCAATCTATCGGTAAAACCGGAATCGAGCGTTTCTATGAGGCGCAATTGCACGGCCATGTGGGTTATGAGGAAGTCGAGACCAATGCCCAGGGCCGAGTGCTGCGGGTGCTCAAACACACCGACCCGATTCCCGGTAAAAACATTGTCCTGAGCCTGGATATCAAGCTCCAGGAAGCCGCCGAAGAAGCCCTGGGCGACCGTCGCGGTTCAGTGGTTGCCCTGGATCCACAAACCGGCGAAGTCCTGGCAATGGTCAGCAAGCCTAGCTTTGACCCCAACTCGTTCGTCACCGGCATCAGTTTCAAGGAATATGCCGCTCTGCATGATTCCATTGACCGCCCCTTATTCAACCGGGTGCTGCGCGGGCTGTATGCGCCAGGCTCGACGATCAAGCCGGAAGTGGCCATCGCCGGTCTCGACAGTGGTGTCGTCACCGCACAGACACGGGTCTTTGACCCCGGTTACTACCAACTGCCCGACTTTGATCACAAATACCGCAACTGGAACCACAGCGGCGATGGCTGGGTAGATATGGACGCTGCCATCATGCGTTCCAACGACACCTACTTCTATGACCTGGCCCACAAACTGGGGATCGATCGCCTACACGACTATATGGCCGAATTCGGCCTCGGCCAGAAAGTCTCCCTGGATATGTTCGAAGAGTCGGCCGGCCTGATGCCGTCCCAGGCCTGGAAGCGTGCGACGCGCCGCCAGCCGTGGTTCCCGGGCGAAACCGTGATCCTTGGCATCGGCCAGGGCTATATGCAGGTCACGCCATTGCAACTGGCCCAGGCCACCGCGCTGATCGCCAACAAGGGCGTGTGGAATCGCCCGCATCTGGCCAAGACCATTGACGGTGTACCGCCCGTGGATGAACACCCCATGCCCAATGTCGTGCTTAAGAACCCCCGCGACTGGGACCAGGTCAACCACGGCATGCAAATGGTGATGCACGATCCGCGCGGGATCGCCCGCGCATCGGCCGCCGGCGCGCAGTACCGGATCGCCGGAAAGAGCGGGACCGCACAGGTGGTGGCGATCAAACAGGGTGAGCGCTACAACCGTCTGAAGACTCGCGAGCGCAACCGCGATAACGCACTGTTTGTCGGCTTCGCTCCGGCGGAGCATCCCAGGATCGTGATTTCAGTGATGATCGAAAACGGCGAGGCGGGCGGCCGCGTGGCCGGCCCTGTGGTCCGCCAGATCATGGATGCCTGGCTGCTTGATCAGCAGGGTCACCTTAAGCCGCAGTACGCGGCGCCCGCTAAGGCTTCGGGTGATCCGCGCGTCTGAAAGAAGGTTTTACTCCAGCCAGAGAGCGGGACCGCCCGGTAGATAAGCGATTGCATTTAGCCACAGCCTGCGCAGATAATGAGATGAATTATCATTAACGTCTGTGGCTGCCCGCGTGTCTACTCCTACCGATCCCAAGGCTCTTCTGGCAACGCTCTATGACGACAACCATCGCTGGCTACGCGCATGGTTGTATCGTCAGCTCAAGTGCCCGCAGGATGCAGCGGACCTGACCCAAGATACGTTTATCCGCATTCTGGATGCGCGCCAGCTCAACCAGCTCGATGAGCCCCGTGCGTTTCTCAGCACCGTGGCCCGCCGGCTGTTATTCAGTTTCTGGCGCCGCAAGCGCCTGGAGCAGACTTACCTCGACAGCCTGGCGCAACTGCCGGACGCCTATACACCGTCGGAAGAAGATCTGGCCCTGGTACGCGAGGCGCTCGAAAGCATCGACCGCCTGCTCAATGGCCTGCCGCCCCGTGTCCGGCAGATCTTTATGCTCAACCGTCTCGAGGGCTTGTCGCAACCGGCTATCGCCCAGCAACTGGACGTGTCGCTGGCCACAGTGGAGCGCGATCTGCGGCGGGCTTTCCTGCACTGTCTGGCCGAGTCGGCGGACCTGACATGAGCCAGTCCAAGGTTGACGCCACCACCCGCGCTGCCGTGGATTGGTTGCTGCGCCTGGAGGCGGCCGCTGATGATCCCTCTGTGCGTCAAGCCTTCGAAATGTGGTTGCGGGCCAACCCCCAGCATGCCGTTGCCTGGCAGCGGGTCGGCAGTTTGCTGCAGCAGCCGATTGCCGACTTGCAGCGCGTCGAAGCCCGCGGCCCCGGTCAGTTACGTGCCATGACCCAAGCCCTGGCAGCCCCGGATTCGGAGTCGCGGCGCAAGGTGCTGCGTGGTGGCTTGGCACTGGTGTTGTTCGGCGTCAGTGGCGCGGCGATCTTTGACCGCGACCAGCCACTCACAGGTCTGTGGGCCGACCGCCACACAGCCACCGGCGAGCGGAAGACCTTCGCCTTGGCCGATGGCAGTCGCCTGAGTCTCAACGCCCGTAGTTCGGTGGATATACAGTTCAGCGATAGCCGCCGCCTGATACGTCTGCGCGAGGGCCAAGTGTTCGTCGATGTCGCCGCCGACCCGCGCCGACCGTTTGTCATCGCTACCGCCCAGGGAGAAGTCCAGGCCCTGGGGACACAATTCATGGTGCGCCAGGAGGCCGCCGGCAGCTTGACCTCGGTGCAACTGCATAGCGTGCGTGTCACCACGCTCGGCGGCAGCCAGCGCCGTGTAGAAGCGGGGGAGGCGGCGTGGTTCAGCGACAGCGATGTGCGTCCAGTACCGCTCTCGGTGCGCAGTCGGGCAGATTGGCGCGATGGTCGCGTCGACATCCGTGATGAACCCCTGGGCCTGCTGATCGACGCCCTGCGCCCGTATCGCCGCGGTGTGCTGCGGATCAGCGAGCAGGCCGCAAAAGTACGCGTCTATGGCGTGTACCCGCTGGATGATCCGGCGCAAACCCTGGAGTCGCTGGCCCAGACCTTCCCCCTGCGCATCAGTCACTACGGTCCTTGGTTGACCCTGATTGATGTGCGCTGAGTGGCCGATGGGAATTATTTTCAATCAGCGTGAGGGGATCGCGGATCTCGCGAGTCAAGGTTAGGGAACGCCAACCTGACAATGAGCATCCTCACCCTATGGCACCCTTGATGATCCGTCCCTGCCTGTTGACCCTGGCCGTAACCCTGGCTGTGATTGGCCAGCCCGCTGTGGCCCTGGCCGACACCGCCGCCAGCGCCCAGCAATATTTCAATCTGCCCGCTGCAGCCCTCGGCGATAGCCTGAGCCGGCTGTCCCGGGAAAGCGGGCGCACGCTGTCGGTCACCCCGGCCTTGCTGCAAGGTCGTCGCGCACCCGCATTGCAGGGCCAATACAGCCCGGAGCAGGCCGCGCAACACTTGCTGGCCGGCAGCGGCCTGGGCTTGACCGTCACCGAAAACGGCACATGGAGCCTGTATCTGCTGCCTGAGGGCGCGCTCAATCTTGGCGCCACCACGGTCACTGGCCAAGTCGCAGAAAATGCCTGGGGCCCCGTCGATGGCTATGTCGCGACCCGCAGCGCCACGGCCACCAAGACCGATACACCGATCCTGGAAATCCCGCAGACCGTCAACGTGGTCACCGCCGACCAGGTCAAGGTCCAGGGCGCGCGCAACCTGACCCAATCCCTGCGCTATACCCCGGGCATGGACACCAACGGCTACACCGACCGTAATACCATCGCCGATGAGTTGGGCAGCCGTGGCTTTTCTCCCACGTTGCTGTACCTCGATGGTGCCTACCTGCCTTACGCCGGCAGCCTCGGCGGTGCGCCACAAATCGACCCCTACACCCTGGAACGTATTGAGGTACTCAAGGGGCCGGCGTCGGTGCTATTCGGGCAGAACCAGCCGGGCGGGATGATCAACCTGGTGTCCAAGCGTCCCACCACCGAAGCGCGACACCAGGTCAAGTTCGGCGTGGGCAGCTACGACCGGGTCAACGGCGCCCTGGATTTCAGCGGCCCTATCGATGACGCGAAAACCCTGAGCTACCGCCTGATCGGCCTGGCCCGCGACGGCAACGAGATGGTCGACCACGCGACCGACAGCCGTACCTTGCTGGCCCCCAGCCTGACCTGGGCGCCGACCGAAGACACCGCCCTGACCCTCTACGCGCAGATCCAGCGCGACAAATCCCTGGCCGATTACCAGGCACTACCCGCCATCGGCACGCTCTATCGCAACTCCAAGGGCCAGCGCATCGACCGCGACACCTTCCTCGGCGATTCCGATTGGAACAACTACATCCGCGATCAATATGTGCTGGGCTATGACTTCTCCCACGCATTCAACGACAACCTGGAATATCGCCAGACCGCACGTTTTACCGACGTCAACGATCGCTATAAAGGCTTCTACCTCAACCGCTTCGCCGAACTGCCCGACGGCAGCACCGACGATACCCGCGCCAGCCGCACCAAACTGGACTGGCGCCAACACAACAGCGCCTACACCCTCGATAACAACCTGCAGGCCAAGTTCGCCACCGGTGCCCTGGAACACACCTTGCTGGTGGGCTTCGATCACCGCGAGTTCACCCGTAAATACCAAGGCTACAACCTCTACGGCGCGGAAATCATCGACCTCTACAAACCGTCCAACTACCACACCTTTGGCCAGCCGCAACTGACCACCAAGTGGAACAACACGGTCAAGCAGACCGGCCTGTATGCCCAGGACCAGATCAGGTTTGATCGCTTCATCCTCACCATGGGCCTGCGTGAAGACTGGGCCGAAGTGATCAACCGCGACCTGCTGGACCGCAGCACGGTGTCGCAGAAAGACAAAAAACTCACGCGTCGCGTGGGCCTGACTTACCTCACCGACTTCGGCCTGGCGCCCTACGTCAGCTATGCCGAGTCGTTCCTGCCAAGCGTCGGCCGTCTGGCCCCGGAACGCGGTGGCGGCGCCTACAAACCGGTGGAGGGCGAGCAATATGAAGCGGGGGTCAAGTACCAGCCCAACGACCAGTCATTGCTGACCTTGTCGGTGTTCCAGATCAAACAGAAAAACGTCCTGACCGGCGATCTGGTCTATCGCGAATACCAGTTGCAGGAAGGTGAAGTGCGCTCACGCGGCGTCGAATTCGAAGGCAAGGCACGGTTCGGCCAGGTGGAGTTGATCAGCGCGCTGTCGTACCTGGACGCGATCTATACCAAGAGCAACTACGGCGATGAGGGCAACCGCAGCGAGGCGCAAGCCCCGTGGAGCGGCAGCGTCTGGGCCGACTACCATTTTTCCAGTGATGCCTTGGCCGGCCTGACCGCAGGTGGCGGTGCGCGTTACACCGGGAAGAAATACGGCGACTCGTCCAACACCTTCAAGACCCCGTCGTTCGTGGTCTACGACGCTACGGTCAGCTACGACCTGAGCCGCCTGAGCCCCACATTCAAGGGCGCCGAAGCCAGCCTCAACGTGCAGAACCTGTTTGATCGCGAGTATGTCTCGTCCTGCAACTACGCCTTTGGTTGCTATTACGGCCAGGAGCGCACTGCGTCCCTGGCCGTGTCCTACGACTGGTGAGCTACTTGATCACCACCGGGTTCACCGGCGCGCCGCTGCCACCGACAATCTTCAACGGTGCGGCGGTGTAGAGGAACTTCCACTGGCCGTCGTCGGCACAATCGGCGGCCAGATCCTCCAGCAGCACGATCTCGGTAAAGGCGATGCCGAGGTTGCGCATCAGCGCGCAATGCAATGGAATCTGCACCCCCGACACCGGATCGGTGATCACCTCATTGGCGATGGTGTCGGTCACCAGGTTGGGGATTTCCATGGCATGGAACCACTCCACCAACTCCCGGCTGTAGGTCAGGCCAGGCTCCACCAGGTCCTTGAAGAACTCAGTCTTGCCATACTCGTAGAACGCGCCCATGGAGCCGGTACGGATGATCAGGATGTCGCGTTTTTCGATGGTCACGCCCTGGGCCTTGGCGGCCGCCAGCAAGTCCAGGTGATTGAAGGTTTCGCCACGGCCCAGGTATTTCTTGCCGCGATGGCGGGCCATGTCGATCAGCACCGCGCGCCCGACCACGCCACGTTCGGCAATCGCCAGCACACTGGCCTTGGCCATGCCGCCGACGGTGCTCATGGCGTCGTAGCCGTTCCACAGTTGATTGTCGTACCAGGCATGCCCGAGGGCGTCGTACTGGGTCGAGCCTTGCAGCTGCATGAAGATCACATCGTCGCAATACGCTGCGCCGCCGGTCATTTCGGGTTGCTTGCCGAAGTGATAGTGGCTGTGATCCAGGGTATTGAAGCGCATCGACGGGTTGCGTGCCGGCCACATCGGGTCGCCGCCCGGATGGCCGATTTGCACTTGCAACGTGAAGGTCTTGCCTTGGCGCACCGAGGCCACGCCGCGCAGTACTTCGGCTTCGGTCAGGTAATTGAGGGCGCCGACCTCATCGTCCGGTCCCCATTTACCCCAGTTCTTTGGCAGGCCATCGAGTAATTGCTTGGTGCTCGGTTCGTTCTTGTTATGTAAGTCACACATATCGACTCCGATCCCTATGGTCGTTGAGTTACACGCAGCGCCCACCATCGACTTCAAGGCAAGTGCCGGTGATAAAAGCCGCTTCGTCCGAGGCCAGGTACAGGCAGGCATTGGCCACGTCTTGCGGGGTGGAAAAACGTCCCAGGGGGATAGTCGCCATGAACTTCTGGCGGTTTTCCGGGGTGTCCGGCACACCCATGAACTCACTGAGCAGCGCCGTGGCGCCGACCACCGGGTTCACGCAGTTGACGCGGATATTGTCCGGGCCCAGTTCCGCTGCCATGGTCTTGCTCATGACCACCACCGCACCCTTGCTGCCGTTATACCAGACCAGCCCCGGGCGCGGGCGGATCGCCGCAGTCGAGGCAATGTTGACGAACACGCCGCCGCCCTGGCCGCGAAAGTGCGGCACAAAATGCTTGGCGCTGAGGAAGATACTTTTGACGTTGACCGCGAACACCCGGTCGAACTCGGCCTCGTCCACTTCCAGCATCGGTCGGTTGCGGTGGGTGGTGCCGGCGTTGTTGATGACGATATCCAGCCCGCCGAATTGCTCCAGGGTCGCCCGCAACAGGGCGCCCACGCTTTCGTCGTTGGCCACGTTGACCTCGATGAAATGCGCATGGCCGCCGCTGGCCTCGATCTCATTGACCACCCGCTGGCCGCCGGTGGCGTTCATGTCGGCGACGATAACCCGCGCACCCTGTTGGGCGAAGGTCTTGGCGATGCCTTCACCAAAGCCGGAGCCGGCGCCAGTGACGATGGCTACTTTGTTTGCGAGACGCATGGAGTGTTCTCCTTTCTTGTTGTTGTAATGGCTTAGCCGTGTTTGATCGCAATGGTCTTCAAAGTGGTAAAGCCCAGCAGGGCCTCGAAGCCTTTTTCCCGGCCATAACCGCTGGCCTTGACGCCGCCGAAGGGCAGTTCAACCCCGCCGCCAGCCCCGTAGTTATTGATGAAAACCTGGCCGCAGCGCAGCTTGCGCGCCAGGCGCATTTGCCGCGCGCCGTCGCGGGTCCACACGCCGGCGACGAGGCCGAAATCGGTGCCGTTGGCCAGACGGATGGCCTCGGCTTCGTCGTCGAAGGGCATCACGGCCAGTACCGGACCGAAGACTTCCTCCTGGGCCAGGCGGCTGTCGGGCGGCACGTCACGAAACAGCACCGCTTCCTGGAAGTAACCGCCACTGCCGGCTTCGGCCACCACCTGGCCGCGCGCGGCAACGGTGATGCCGGCCTGCTCGGCTTCGCGCACGAACTCGCGCACCAGGCGTTGCTGCTTCTGGTTGATCAGCGGCCCCATATCCAGGTCCAGCGCCGAAGGCCCGGTGCGCAATTGGCGGAAGCGCTGGCTGAGCTTCTCCAGCAGCGTTTCATAAATACTGCGCTCTACCAGCAGCCGGCTGCCCGCCGAACAGGTCTGCCCACAGTTCTGCACAATGGCATTGACCAGCACCGGCAAGGCTTCATCCAGGTCCGCATCGGCGAACACCAGTTGCGGTGATTTGCCGCCCAGTTCCAGGGTCACCGGGCAATGCCGCTCAGCGGCCGCTTTCGACACCGCCGTGCCGGTGACTGTGGAGCCGGTAAACGAGATGTGATCGATTCCAGGATGAGCGCACAACGCAGCGCCGGCTTCGTAGCCGTAGCCGGTCACCACATTGATCGCGCCGGCCGGAAAGCCCACTTCGGCGGCAATCTGCGCCAGGCGCAGCAGCGACAGGCTGGCATCCTCGGCCGGCTTGACCACGCAGGCATTGCCCGCTGCCAGGGAGGCGCCGACGCTGCGGCCGAAGATCTGCATCGGGTAGTTCCACGGGATGATATGCCCGCTCACTCCATGGGGCTCGCGCACGGTGAGCACCGTGTAGCCGTTCTGATAGGGCAGGGTTTCGCCGTGCAGCTTGTCGGCCGCGCCGGCGTAATATTCAAAATAACGGGCGAGGGCAGTGGCATCGGCCCGTGCGACTTTCAGCGCCTTGCCGGTGTCCCGTGCTTCGATCTGCGCCAGCTCTTCGTGGTGTTCCAATACGGCCACGCCGAGCCTGGCCAGCAGGCGGCTGCGCTCCAGGGCCGACAATGTGCCCCATGGGCCATCAAAGGTCTCGCCCACGGCCAGGCGTGCGGCGCTGACGGCGGCGTCGATATCGGCGGCGGTGCCCCGGGCGATGCTGGAGTAGGTTTCGCCGCTGCTGGGGTCGATCACCGGGATATCTTCAAGTGAGGTCGAGGCCTGCCATTGGTTGGCGATGTAGTGTGCGTTGATCATGTTCAGCTCCTGTTCCCGGCGATGCATTCGGCGATGGCCACGCCCACTTCAATCGTACTGGCACTGCCGCCCATTTCCCGGGTGCGTGGACCCTCGGCAAGTACCGTCTCGATGGCCAAGACAATGGCGGCTGCGGCCTGTTGGTGGAGCGGGTTGCCATTGCCCAGATGCTCGATCATCAACGCAGCCGACCAGATCTGGCCGATGGGGTTGGCCACGCCCAGCCCGGCAATGTCCGGTGCCGAACCATGCACCGGCTCGAACAGCGACGGGTAGCGTCGCTCGGGGTTGAGGTTGGCCGATGGGGCAATACCGATGGTGCCGGTACAGGCCGGGCCGAGGTCGGAGAGGATGTCGCCAAACAGGTTGGAGGCCACCACCACGTCAAACCAGTCCGGGTGCTGCACGAAGTGTGCACACAGAATATCGATATGGAATTTAGCGGTCTTGACGTCCGGGTAGCGCTGGGCAATCAGGTTCACCCGCTCGTCCCAGAACGGCATGGTGATGGAAATGCCGTTGGATTTGGTGGCGGCCACCAGGTTCTTGCGCGGTCGCTGCTGGGCCAGTTTGAAGGCATAGTCCACCACGCGGTCCACGCCTTCGCGGGAGAAGATCGACTCTTGCACCGCGATCTCGCGCGGCGTGCCTTCCCACATCCGCCCGCCGACGCTGGAGTATTCGCCCTCGGTGTTTTCCCGCACCACGATAAAGTCGATATCCCCCGGCACACGGCCGGCGAGCGGGCAGGGCACGCCGGGCATCAGGCGCACCGGGCGGATGTTGACGTACTGGTCGAACTGGCGGCGGATCTTCAGCAGCGACTCCCACACCGCCGTGTGGTCGGCGATGATGTCCGGTGCGCCCACGGCACCGAAGAAGATCGCGTCATGGCTGCCGATCTGCTCGGCCCAGTCGTCCGGCATCATGCTGCCGTGGGCCAGGTAGTGTTCGCTGCACCAGGCAAAGTGATCGAACTCAAAGGCAATCCCGAAACGCCGGCTGACGGCCTCCAGTACACGCAGGCCTTCGGGCACCACCTCGCGGCCGATACCGTCGCCGGGAATCACGGCAATACGATGGGGGGTGCTGGTCGTGGAATTGGACACGCCGTGTCTCCTGTTTTTGTTGTTGTCAGTGAGGCGGGGACATTCTTGGCACAGGTGCAACGGTGGGGGAATTGCTGATTGTGGAAGTGGCCTTCGCAAAATTCGAAGGCCGGCGGTTATGCGCGATTACAGGCACCGAGGTAGTCGAATAATGCCAGGCTTGTAGGAGAGGGCTGTTGCTGGCGCATGCACAGGTACATCTGGCGGTCGGCCCAGGGGTCGTCGATTTCGATAAAGCGCAAGGCCATTTCCTTGCGAAAGATCTGCACGGCGCCCTGGGGCAGCACGCCAACCCCTTGGCCGGCGGCAATCAGCCGGCACACGGCTTCAAAGCTGCGTACCTGGACCCGCAGGCGCAGGGGCATGCCAATCGCCGCAGCGGCTTCGGTGATCAGCGCGGTGATGGCGGCGTTATCTTCCAGGCCGACAAAGTCGTAGCCCAACAAATCCTCAAAGCGCGCATGGCGCATCTTGAACGGATGATCATCAGGCACCAACAGGCACAGGCGGTCCTGGCAGTAAGGGACAAAGCGCAGTTCCTCGCCGCTGGGCTGGGTGGTGACGATCCCCACATCGGCCACGCCATCACGCACCGCTTGCAGGATTTCGCGGCTGCGTTCCTCGCGGATATCCAGGCGGATACCAGGATGCAGGGCGTTCCATTGGGTCAATTGGCTGGGCAGTTGCTGGCTCATCGCCGAGCTGTTGGCATACAGGCACACGCGGCCGGTGGCGCCCTTGGCGTAGTCGGCGAGGTCGGCATGCATTACGTCGACCGCCCGCAAGATCGACAACCCATGCTCCACCAGCACTTCCCCGGCCGCCGTCGGTGAGACGCCGGTTGAGGAGCGGTGCAACAGGGCGACCTTGAAATGCTGCTCGAGCAACGACAGACGCCGGCTGGCCGCCGACAGCGAGAGGTGCGACTGCTCGGCAGCCCGGGACAGATTGCCCAGCTTGACCGTCTTGAGGAACAGCTCGATGGAGGTGAGGTCGGGGGCCATGCCAGAGTCCTTGTGCGCGGTCTTTGAAAACTACGCAGTTGGGGCCGGGCTGTCCAATAGCCTGCCAACTCAACATACTTTGTGAATGCTGTTTTCGGCCTGATACAGAACAAAATGTGGGAGCTGTCGAGCGTTAGCGAGGCTGCGATAGCGGTGGCTCAGGCGATATTTCTGGTACCTGTGCCGCCGCTATCGCAGCCTCGCAGGGCGAGACAGCTCCCACAGGAGCTTAGCGCTGGATCCGGGATTTCAGTCTGTAAGGTGGGGCTCAGAACTCGATGCTTGCCGACAGCTTGGCCACCCGCGGATCGCCTTGGGTCAGGTAGCCGCCCATCGCCGATTCCCAGTATTTGGTATTGGCCACGTTGTCCACGGTAAGTCCCAGGGTGACGTCGCGCTGGTCCATCTTGAAGTTGTAGCGTGCACCCAGGTCAAAGCGGTTCCAGGCCGGCAGGCTGAGCTTGTTGGCGGCATCGACATACTGCCCGCCGGTGCGCAGCATGCGCCCGCTGAGGGTCACGCCTTGCAGGCCTGGCACATCCCAATCCACCCCGGCATTGAGCTGGAACGACGGCACGCCAATCGCGCGGTTGCCGTCGTTGGCGCCGTTCTGTGTGCCCTTTAGCTCGGTTTTCATGACTGTCACACCGCCCAGCAGGCGCAGGCCGGCCAGCGGTTCGCCGAATACGTTGAGTTCCACGCCCTTGTTGATTTGTTCGCCTTCACGCACGAAACGCGCAGTGGTGGCGTCGATGATCTCGCTGTAGCCGGCGCCGGGCTGCTCGATGCGATACACCCCCAGCGTTGCGCCGTAGGTGCCCATGTCGACCTTGACCCCGGCCTCGACCTGCTTGGAGCGGGCCGGGGCGTACACCAGGCCAGCGTTGGTCACCGTGCGAACACCCAGTTTCTCTGGTGCGGTCGGCCCCTTGGCCAATCCTTCAATCCGATTGGCATACAGCGACACATGCTCCCAAGGCTTGAACACAATGCCGTACACCGGCGTGGTAATCGACTGATCGTAGTTGGCGGTGCGGCTGGCGCTCATGTAGTTGTAGCCCTGCACCACCATTTGCTGGCGGCGCAGGCCGAGCGTGACCAGCAGGCGATCCTCGACAAAACCAAAGGTGTTGGAGACCGCCGCGCTGCGCACGAAGGTCTTGGCGGTGATGGTCGGATCGCTGAAGTCGGTGCCAGGGGTATTGCGTGGGCTGTTCAGGCGCGGTTCGGCGCCGGTCACCGGCTGGTAGATATTGGTGGGAGTCTTGGCGCTGTCGAACACATAGGCGTTACGTGCCTCGGTCCAGATCCCCGCCAGGCCGAAGTTCAGGCGATGGCTCACCGGGCCGGTCTGGAACTTGCCGTTCAGGCCGGCCATGGCGCTGCTGTTGTCTTCTTCGTGGGCGATGGTCGAAGCGCTGGTCTGGGCGTTGCCCAGGTTGTCGTTGATGGTCACCGATGAGTACTGGCCCATCTCCCGAGTGTGCTTGACCCCGCCCGCCGCGTAGGCGGTCCAGTTGTCGTTCAGGTCATATTCGGCGCGCAGCATGCCCAGGGTGTCTTCAATATTGGTCGCACTCCAGCGCGGTGCGTAGTTGGTGTCGGCCGACGGTGCGTCGGGTACCTGGGTCACGGCTGTCCCCAGGAACACCGAGTTGCGCCCGCCATTGACGCGCTGCTTCTGATACGCGAAATCCCCCGACAGACGCAGTGCATCACCCTGGTAATCGAGGCCCGCGGCAAACAGCTTGGAGCGCTGGTTTTCATTGTCGGTGCCGGTATCGCCTTCACGCTGGGACAGGTTCACCCGTGCCCCAAAACGATTGTCTTCGCCAAAGCGCTGGCCGATATCCAAGTGCTGGCCAATCCGGCCTTCGCTGCTGATATCGGTGCTGAAGCGGCGCAGCGGTTCATCGCCGGCGCGCTTGGGTTGCAGGTTTACGCCGCCGCCGATACCGGAGCCGGAGGGCGTTACCCCGTTGATAAAGGCGTTCGGGCCCTTGAACACTTCCACCCGCTCCAGGGCGTCGGTGGACATGATCTGCCGGGGTAGGATGCCGTAGAGGCCGTTGTAGGAAATATCATCGCCATTCAGTGGCAGGCCACGAATCACGAACAATTGCGACTGGTTGGCGTAACCCGACGCCTGGCGCACGGATGAGTCGTTGAGCAGTACATCGCCCACGGTCTCGGCCTGCTGGTCGCGAATCAGTTTTTCGGTGTAGGAGGCCATGCTGAATGGCACGTCCATGATGTCCTGGTTGCCCAGTACCCCCAATTGCCCGCCGCGCGCTACTTGGCCGCCGGCGTACACCGGGGGCAGGGCGCCGGGGATAATTGATTCGGCGCTGATGCTGGTTGCCCCCAGTTCCAGGGCCTGGCCGTTGCTCGCATCCTGCGGGGTTGGTTGGGGGGCGCTGTGGGCGGCAAAGCTCAGGGAGCAGCACAGGGCGAGCAGGGTCGGGCGAAACGGCACGGCAAGTCGGGCACAGGTGGGCATGGTCGATCCGGACGGTGAACCGTCAGTGTGAGGAAGGGGGCAATGGCGTTGCGCTTCCTCATTGCGCGAATACGACTCCGGTGCAAATGATAATAAGTGCTAAGTAGTGTTTTACAAACTGTTTTTTGCTGTACGACTTTTCTGAAGGCCAGAAAATTTCTATTAAGGCCTTACGGCGGATGCCGAGTAGAATCGCGCCCTGAAAGCGATTCCTGAGGTGCGGCAAGGTGGATTTACAGCAGGGTTTTGTCCTGACCCGGCATTGGCACGACACCCCGGCGGGCACGCAGGTCAGCTTCTGGCTGGCCACCGACCAGGGGCCACGGTATATCCGTCTACCGTTGCAGCCTTCGGTGATGTTTATTCCCGTGGCCCATCGCGAGCACGCGCAACGAGTGCTCAAGGGTGAGCGCGATGTGGATCTGCGCCCGCTGCAGTTGTGTGACTTCCATCACCGCCCGGTCCTGGGCCTCTATACCCGCCAGCATCGCCAGGCCATGGACCTGGAAAAACGCCTGCGCCAGGCCGGCGTGGATGTCTACGAAGGCGATGTACGCCCGCCTGAGCGCTACATGATGGAACGCTTTATCACCGCGCCCGTGGCGTTTGACGGCACACCGGGCGAGGGCGGGACACTGCTGGAGGCGCAGATGAAGCCGGCGCCGGACTACCGTCCGGCGTTGAAACTGGTCTCTCTGGATATCGAAACCACCGCGCGCGGCGAGCTGTACTCCATCGCCCTGGAAGGTTGTGGTGAACGCCAGGTGTATATGCTGGGCCCGCCGAATAAAACCGACGCGGTGGATTTCCAGCTCGAATACTGCGACAGCCGCGCCCAACTGCTGGAGCGCCTGAACCAATGGCTGGCACAACACGACCCCGACGCAATCATTGGCTGGAACCTGGTGCAGTTCGATCTGCGGGTCCTCCATGAGCATGCCAAGCGCCTCAACGTGCCATTGCTGCTCGGCCGTGGCGGCGAGGCCATGGCCTGGCGCGAACATGGCAGCCGTAACCATTACTTCGCCGCCGCTGCCGGGCGACTGATCATCGATGGCATCGAAGCCCTGCGTTCGGCCACCTGGACCTTTGAATCCTTCAGCCTGGAAAACGTCGCCCAGACCCTGCTCGGCGAAGGCAAGTCGATCTCCACGCCCTACCAGCGCATGGACGAGATCAACCGTATGTTCGCCGAGGACAAGCCCGCGCTGGCGCGCTACAACCTCAAGGACTGCGAGCTGGTGACGCGGATTTTCGAAAAGACCGAACTGCTCAAGTTCCTGCTGGAGCGGGCCAGCGTCACCGGCTTGCCGGCGGATCGCAATGGTGGTTCGGTGGCGGCGTTCACTCATCTGTATATGCCGCTGATGCATCGCCAGGGCTTTGTCGCGCCGAACCTGGGGGACAAGCCGCCCCAGGCCAGCCCCGGTGGCTTTGTCATGGACTCGCGGCCCGGCCTGTACGAGTCGGTGCTGGTGCTGGACTACAAAAGTCTCTACCCGTCGATTATCCGCAGCTTCCTGATCGACCCCGTGGGCCTCATCGAAGGCCTGCGCCATCCCGACGACAGCGAGTCGGTGGAAGGCTTTCGCGGCGCCCGTTTTTCCCGCACCCGGCATTGCCTGCCGTCGATTGTGGCGCGGGTCTCCGAAGGCCGCGAGGTGGCCAAGCGCGAGCATAACGCGCCGCTGTCCCAGGCCCTGAAAATCATCATGAATGCCTTCTACGGCGTGCTGGGTTCCAGCGGTTGCCGGTTCTTCGACACACGACTGGCCTCGTCCATCACCCTGCGCGGCCACCAGATCATGCGCCAGACCCGCGAACTGGTCGAAGCCCAAGGCTATGAAGTGATCTATGGCGACACCGACTCCACCTTCGTCTGGCTGGGTAGTGCCCACTCCCAGGAGGAGGCCACACGCATCGGCCAGGGCCTGGTGCAGCACGTCAACCAATGGTGGCGCGAACGCCTGCAGAGCGAATTCGGTCTGCAAAGCGCCCTGGAACTGCAATACGAAACCCACTTCAGCCGCTTCCTGATGCCGACCATTCGCGGTGCGGAGGAGGGCAGCAAGAAGCGTTATGCGGGCCTGGTGACCCGGGCCGATGGCAGTGAAGAAATGATCTACAAAGGCCTGGAAACCGTGCGCAGCGACTGGTCGCCCCTGGCCCGCCAATTCCAGCAGGAGCTGTATCAGCGCATCTTCCATCGCCAGCCCCACCAGGATTACGTGCGTGACTACGTGCGCCGCACCCTCGACGGCGAACTCGATGAACTGCTGATCTACCGCAAGCGCCTGCGCCGGCAACTGGGCGACTACGAGCGCAACGTGCCGCCCCATGTGCGCGCCGCGCGCCTGGCGGATGAGTACAACGACCGCCAGGGTCGTCCACGGCAATACCAGAACGGTGGCTGGATCCGCTATGTGATCACCGTCAACGGCCCCGAGCCCCTGGAGGTGCGCCAGGCGCCGATCGACTACGACCACTACGTCACTCGGCAATTGCAGCCGGTGGCCGACGCGATCCTGCCGTTTGTGGATGACGATTTCAGCACCTTGGTCGGTGGTCAGATGGGCTTGTTTTAACGGCGGGAAAGCGTTTCACTCTGGACGCTGAACCGGTCGGAGGAACGCCCCATGTACACGCTCTACGGCACGCAAAGCTCAGGCTCATGCATCGTTGAAATCGCCCTGCAACGTTGCGGCGTGCCCTGGCAACAGGTCGATGCCAGCCCCTGGGGCGACACGGCGGGGATGGAGGCTCTCGGGCAGATCAACCCGCTGCGACAAATCCCCACCCTGCAACTGCCCGACGCCAGCGTGCTGACGGAAAGCGCGGCGATCCTGATCCATCTGGGCCTCGCGTATCCGGCCAGCGGACTGCTATCTGGTAACCGCGCCCAGATCATTCGCGGCCTGGTGTACATCGCCGCCAACTGCTACTCGGCGATCACCATCATTGACTACCCACAACGCTTTCTCGACGACGCCGACGAGACGGTGCAGGCGCAACTGATTGCGGGCACGCAACAGAAACTGCATCGAACCTGGCAGGTATTTGCCGAGCAGTTTGCCGGGCAACTTTTTACCCCGCAGGGGTTGCCCAATGCCCTGGGCATCATGGCGGCCGCCGTGTCCCGTTGGGAGGGCGTGCGGGACGTCCTGCAGCATTCCCACCCCGCGTGCGCCCAGGCTCTGGCGGGGGTGGATGGCGATCCGCAGGTGGCTCCGGTCTTTGCCTGGCACTGGCCGGATTGGCCCGCGCAGTGAGCCCTGGCAATCAGAAGAAACAATGAGGCCCGATGGGCCTCAAACCCTTGCGTCGCGGGCGTCCTAGCCTACTCTTTCTGATAGTCGCGTAGGAATCATCCTTGAAATTGACTGTCGCAGACATGAAACTCAAAAACTCTGCATGGAATTGGAAGGAGGTACGCATGCTCGTCCGGTCGCTGACCCTGGCTACCTTGATGGCGTTTACGGGGCCGTTGTTGGCTGCGGATAACCGAGGCCCGCTGGAACAGGATCAAGGCAAATTCCGCCCGCTGATCGTGATTGCACCCAGCTCTATCGACCCGACTCAGGTCCAACTCAAGAAAGATCTTGAACAGCCTGAGAACAAACAGAAGTTCGCCGAGCGCAACATGGTGCTCTACACCGTGAACTACACGAGCATCGGCACCGTCGGCCAGCGCGACGGCAAGGACCTCGGCGCCCAGGACACCAATGCGCTGATCCGTGCCCTCAAACTTGGCGCCAGCGCCGGTACCAAAGTGATCCTGGTGGGCAAGGACGGCGAGAAGAAAGTCGAAAAGACCGTACCCCCCGATACCCTTGACCTTGCAGAATTTTTTGCCGCAGTCGACAAAATGCCAATGGCCGAAAAAGAAGCCGCCGCACCCGTCGAACCAGAACCTGCCGCACCGGCTGCGGGCAAGCCTGGCGCCAAAGCCAAGCCTGGCAAGCACGCGCCGCAACCCCTGGAAGATTGACGCTTTCGGAACAACCCTTTGTAGGAGCCGGCAAGCTGGCTCCTACAGTGGATGCGTTGGCAAGTCCTACAAGCCGTGTGCCACTTGCAGGCATTGCGCCATGAAGCATATGATAACCGTTATCATTTACGGCTTACCTCCTGTGCGCGTCCTCCATGCCTCCGATTCCTGCGACAAGCCCCACTGACCTCGCCACCCTGTATCAGCAGCAACACCGCTGGCTGCAGCACTGGTTATGGCGTCGTTTGAACTGTTCGCAGAGCGCTGCTGACTTGGCCCAGGACACCTTTCTGCGCCTGCTCGCCAAGAATCAACCCCTTGAGGTCCAAGCCCCCCGCAGCTTTCTGGCGAAAGTCGCACAAAGTGTGCTGTCCAATCACTTCCGCCGGCAAAAGCTGGAAAAGGCCTACCTGCAAGCCCTGGCGCTGTTGCCAGAAGAGGTGGCGCCCAGCGCCGAGACCCAATGGCTGCTCCTGGAAACCCTGATGGCCCTCGATGAAGTGCTCGGCCGCCTGGCATTGCCGGTGCGCCAGGCCTTCCTCTGGTCGCAGCTCGATGGCTTGAGCCACGGCGAAATTGCCGAGCGCCTGGGCACCAGCATCACCACGGTCAAGCGCTACATCGTCAAGGCCGGTGCGCAGTGCATTGTGCTCGACAGCCAGCGCCCATGAATCCGTTGCCCCTGACCCTGGAAGCTGCTGAGCAGGCCATGCACTGGCAATTGGAGTTGCAGGCAGCGGACGTTACTGAACAGACCCGGGCGCAATGGCTGGCCTGGCGCCAGCAAGATCCTCTCAACGAGCAGGCATGGCAGCATTCCCAGCGGTTTTTCCAGCGCATGCACGAGGTGCGAGACCCCGCGCACCAGGCCCTGGTCAGCGCCACCCTGTTACCGGCGCTGTCCCGTCGTCGGGTCCTGAAAAACCTGGCCCTCTTGCTGGCCGCCGGCAGTGTGGCGTGGACCGCCCGGGATGCCGGGCTGTTGCAGCCCTGGACCAGCGATTTCAGCACCACCGTCGGTGAGCAATGGCGTATCGACCTGGCGGACAATACCGAGATCCAGCTCAATACCGACACCGCTATCGATGTGAACTACAGCCCCGACCAGCGCCTGATCCATCTGTTGCGCGGGGAGATCCTGGTAGTACCCAACCCGTTGGACGCCCGCCCGCTGTGGGTGAAAACCGCCGAAGGCCTGACCCATGCCGCAGGCGGGCGCTTCAGCGTGCGCCAGCGCGATGGGTTTACCCAGTTGGGGTCCGACCGGCAGCCACTGGCGGCGCAGATTCCATCGCGCAGCCTGAGCCTTTCGCCCGGCGAGATCGTCAGCTTTGACCAGCAGACCCTGTTGGCGCGACGCCCGCAGCGCGCCGGCGAACTGGCCTGGGGCCGCGGCATGATCGTCGCCGAGGGCCTGCGCCTGGAAGACTTCCTCAATGAATTGAGCCGCTACCGACGCGGGCATCTGGACTGTGACTCGAGCGTGCGCGAGCTGCGTGTGTCCGGCACCTATCCGTTGGCCGACACAGACCGCATCCTCACTGCGCTGCAACAGACCCTCGAGCTGGACGCGCAGCATTTCACGCGGTTCTGGGTCACGCTTAAACCGCGTCGGGCGCAGGTATGAATTTATTTTGCATGCATGTGGTCCGTTTCCGAATCTCACGAGACTTATATCCCCAGACACTCACTTATCTGGGGAACAGCGCATGCACCCGCAACGCACCATTCGGGCAACACTGAAAAAATCACTGGCTGTGGCCGTCGTCCGCGGCATTGCCAGCTTCGCCGGGGCCGCACCGTTGTTGCTGGCGCCGGCCTGGGCCATGGCCGCGCCACAGCAGGAGTTCGACATTGCCCCAGGCTCCCTGGCCGGTGCGTTGAACCAGTTTGGCCAGGCCACGCATATCTTGCTGTCCTACCCGGCCGCGCTCACGCAAGGGCAGACCAGCCCCGGCCTGCAAGGGCGACATGACCTCGACACCGGCCTGGCAATCCTGCTCAGTAACAGCTCGCTGCAAGCGGTGCGCGGCAGCGGCGATAACTACTCCCTGCAACCCCGTCCTGCCGACGGCGCATTGCAACTGGGCACCGTATCGATCTCCGGCAAGGCGCCGGGGTCGACTACCGAGGGCACCGGCTCCTACACCACGCAGTCGTCCAGCAGCTCAACCCGCCTGAACCTGACGCCCAGGGAAACCCCGCAATCATTGACCGTCATGACCCGCCAGCGCCTGGACGACCAGCGCCTGACCAACCTGTCGGACACCCTGGATGCCACCCCCGGCATCATCGTGTTGCGCGACGGCCTGGGTTCGGAAAGCGACGCCTATTTCTCCCGTGGCTTTCAGATCCAGAACTTCGAAATCGACGGTGTGCCCACCGTCACCCGCATGGACAACTACACCCAGAGCATGGCGATGTACGACCGGGTGGAAGTGGTGCGCGGCGCCACCGGCCTGATCAGTGGCATGGGCAACCCCTCGGCCACCATCAACCTGATCCGCAAGCGCCCGACAGCCGAGGCGCGGGCTAGCGTAACCGCCGAAGCAGGCAACTGGGACCGCTACGGCAGCGGCCTCGACGTATCCGGCCCCCTGACCGAAACCGGCAATGTGCGCGGGCGCTTGGTGGCCGACTACAAGACCGAACACGCCTGGGTCGACCGCTACAAGCAGCAGACCCAGTTGCTGTACGGCATCACTGAATTCGACCTGACCGAAGACACCTTGCTGACCATGGGCTTGAGCTACCTGCGCACCGACGTCGACGCCCCGGCGCGCTCCGGTTTGCCCACACGCTTTACCGATGGTTCGCGCAGCAACCTCAGCCGCTCCCTGAATACTGCGCCGGCCTGGTCCTATAACGACCATGAGCAGACCAGCTTCTTTACCTCCATCGAGCAGAAGTTCGACAGCGGCTGGAGCGCCAAGGCTGAGTTCACCCATTCGCAAAACAAGTTCGATGAGGTGTTCAACTACGTCAACGGCAGCCTCAACAGTGATGGCAGTGGCACCACCCAGTTGCCAGTGCGATTCTCTGGTACCCCGCGCCAGGATAATCTCGACCTGTACGCCACCGGCCCGTTTGACCTGCTGGGCCGTGAGCACGAGTTGATCGCCGGCGTGACCTTGTCCAAGTACAAGGAAAACGTGCCCAGCCATGGCGGCTGGAACTATGCGTATTCCGGCTCCCCGGCGGGCGCCATCGACAACCTGTTCAACTGGGACGGGCACTCGGCCAAGCCGGGCTTCCCGGTGACCGGCAAATCCTCGGTGGATGAAAGCCAGTACGCCGCCTACCTGAGTACCCGCCTGCGCATGACCGACGATTTGAGCGTGATCCTCGGCAGTCGGGTCATCGACTGGAAGCGCGACACCCAGGACAGCCCCTACGGCGGCGTTGCCACCCGTACCAGCGAGTCGGAAACCGGCGTGTACATTCCCTATGCCGGGGTGGTCTACGACCTGACCGACAATTGGTCGGCCTATGCCAGCTACACCAAGATCTTCAATCCCCAGGCCAGTTGGGTGCGCGACATCAACAACAAGGCCCTGGAACCCATGGAAGGCAAGGGCTACGAGCTGGGCTTGAAGGGCAGTTTCTTCGACGAGCAGTTGAACACCAGCCTGGCGCTGTTCAAGTTGGAACAGGACAACCTGGCGATCTGGATCGACACGCCGGGCGGCAACACCTATCGCAACGAGAAGGGCACCACCACCGAGGGTGTCGAACTGGAACTCAACGGTGAGCTGGCCGAAGGCTGGCAAGCCTCGGCGGGTTACGCCTATGCGGTCAGCACCGATGCCGACGACAAACGCATCGTCACCACCTTGCCGCGCCAGAGCCTGAAAACCTTCACGACCTACCGCCTGCCGGGAGCGTTGAGCAAGGTGACCGTGGGGGGGGGAGTGAACTGGCAGAGCAAGGTCGGTGAAGACCTGCACACGTTCAGCCAGGGTAGCTACGCCATCACGAACCTGCTGCTGCGCTATGACGTGACGCCGCAGCTAAGTACCTCGGTCAACCTCAACAACCTGTTCGATCGCGAGTACTTCAGCTATGCCGGCAACCACGGAATGTACGGCGCGCCGCGTAACCTGATGACCAGCATCAAGTACGACTTCTAACCCTGCCCCCGATCCCCTGTAGGAGCGAGCTTGCCCGCGATAGCAGTAGTTCAGGCACTGTTACTGTCGACTGACACACCGCCATCGCAGGCAAGCCAGCTCCCACCTTTGATTGGTGTCACGGCCAAAATACTGCACCCGACAAAAATCCCCTGTAGGAGCGGGCTTGCCCGCGATAGCAGTAGTTCAGGCACTGTTTTTGTCGGCCGACACACCGCCATCACAGGCAAGCCAGCTCCCACCTTTGATTGGTGTCACGGCCAAAATACTGCACCCGACAAATATCCCCTGTAGGAGCGGGCTTGCCCGCGATAGCAGTAGTTCAGGCACTGTTTTTGTCGGCCGACACACCGCCATCGCAGGCAAGCCAGCTCCCACCTTTGATTGGTGTCACGGCCAAAATACTGTACCCGACAAAAATCCCCTGTAGGAGCGAGCTTGCTCGCGATAGCGGCGTATCAGCCACCGAATCTATTGGCTGATCCACCGCCATCACAGGCAGCAGCTCCGCGCGTTGCCTTTTTGCTGTGTGCAGCTCACGCCTTCCACGGCTTGAGCCACAGCCCCAACCCCAGCAGCACTCCGGCGCCCGCCAGGGTGCTCAAGCCCAACTGCCAGCCATCGCTGTGCAATGGGTGCAGGACCAGCGCCGCTGCTCCCAGCAACACCACACTCAGCCCCCACTGCAATGGCCAGCCCAGTTGCCCGAGCAGGTGTTGGCGTTGCATCAGCAGCAGGTTGGTGACGATCACCCCACCCAAGGCCGCCAAGGCGATGCCCGGCAGGCCGAAAAAGTACGGCAGCACTACCAGCAGGCCGGCATTGACCAGGCTGCCCAGCAGTTCGCACTTGAGCGGCAGGCGCGTATCGCCGCTGGCGTAGGCATAGCGGGCGAGCATGGCGTTCCAGGCGCCGAACACCAGGGGCGTGGCGAACCAGGCAAGCAGGGCGGGCAGCGGGCCGTCGGCACTTTGCGCCGGCATCAGCAGGTGAATCAGCACGGGGCTCGCGCCAATCAGGCCGAGGGCGGCCGGCAGGCTCAATAGGGTCGCGGCGTCCAGGCCACGGCGCAGCAAGGCCAGGCGTTGTTGGCCCTGTTCGCCGCTCATCAGCCCCAGCAGCACCTGGTTGAGACTCATCAGCGCAATCAACGGCAGGTTGATCAGTTTGCGCGCCAGGTTGACCCAGGTCACCGCGCCTTCGCCCAGGTAGCTGGCGATCAGCCGTTCGAGCAAGGCCAGGCCCTGACTGGCGACATTGCTTGCCAACAGCGGACCGATACGTCCCAGCAGCTCGCGGCCGGCCTGGGCATCGCCCTTGACCTGCCAGGGGCGCCAGCCGAACGACCAGACCGGTGCCAGCAGCGGCAGGCACATCAACACGCTGCCGGCAAAAAAACACAGCGCCAGTTCCTCGCTGTCGCTGGCCGTGCCCTGGATAAACAGGTACAGCACCGGCGGCAGGTTGAACAGTAACGAACCCAGCCCCGGCAGCACAAAGCGCTGGCGCGCCTGCAACGGAATACTGAACAGGCCATGCATCACCAACCCCGGCGCACAGGCGGCCAACCAGCGCAGGTTGGCGGCGGCCTGGTCGTGGGCGGCGGCATCCAGCCCCGGGCCGATCAGCCGTACCCACAATGGCGCGCCCAGTGCCAGCAGGGCGAACAGACCCAGGCCCACGCCGAGCAGGCGCGGCGACAGGCTGGCCAACCACGCTTGCTGGCGTTGCCCATCACGTTGTTGATAGAGGGGCAGGGCAGCCGCTGCGAGCAAGCCGGCAGCCAGGGTCATGCGTAGCGCTTCGGGCAGAAACACCGCCACCAGGAACCCATCGCTGCGGCTGCCCGCACCCCAGGCCGCGACCAGCAGCCATTCCCGGGCAAAGCCGGCCACCAGCCCGGCGAGGGTCGCCAGGGTCAGCCACAGGGTGCTGCCAAACATCAGTGCAACAGGGTGAACAGGCCCTTGCCACCCACCTTGTAGTTCAGCCCGCGAACGCGTTCGCCCATGACTTTGGCACCGGTGCCGCCGACAATTTTGTATGGTGCGACGGTTTTGGCCACCACGGTATTGGCGGTCACCACCGAGCCTTCGCACAGATGGGTGCCGAAACCGATCAGTGCCCGGCTGCCGATCCACACGTAGTCGTCGATGTAAATCGCCCCGGAAATCGACCAGAACTCCGGCGCCTGCAAGTCATGACTGCCGGCGATGATCAGCACATGGGAGGCAATCGCCACATGGTTGCCGATCACCAGGCCAGAGCGCGCATCCACCTGGCAATGCCAGCCGATCACGGTGTCGTCGCCCACTCTGAGGTTGTGGATGCCCAACACCTCGGTGTTGCGCCACAGGCTGGAGCCCTTGCCGATCTTCGCACCGCCCAGGCGCAGCCAGCCGATACGGATGTGGTGGCTGGGGATCTTGTTGATCAGGATGTTGTAGGCCATGTCCCAGGCGCTGCGCCAGCGGTCCTTGAGGGTTGCCCAGTTCTTGCCATAGATCGGCAGGAACTGCGCCGGGACATCCTGTTTCATGCGATGGAACAAGCGGCGTGCCACCGGATGTCCAATGGTCGGCTCCACGTCGAAAGAGGTCATCCAGAAGAGTTTGTTGCTGCCTTCGCCTTCTTCAAAAACCACCTCGTTGGCCAGGCACCAGGCCAAGCCATCTTGCAAGTCTTCCAGGCTCACACCGAGTTCGCTGGCCAAGGCGGGCAGGCGGTCACGCAGGTCGGGGGAGTGAATAGTGCGATGTTTCATGGTTGGCTATCCTTTGGCACGGAAACAGGAGCAGAAGCGGTCACGGTCGGGTTCAGGCGCACCTGTTGCAGGCTGATGCCCATCAACAGCCAGAACAGCGCGATCAATACAAAGGTGAAGCTGAAGTAGTGGTCGAAGATCCCGGTCAGCAGCGCCGCCAGTACACCGCACACACAGCCCAGCCACAGTGCGTTGTCGGCGGTGACTTTACGCACCGAGCCCAGCGGCCGAACCTCACGCCACCACAACACGGTGACGGCGATAAACAACAGCATCCCGGGAATGCCGATCTTGTAGATGAAGTTCAGCCACAGGTTGGAAATCCCCAGCAGGTTAGTGCCCGGCACCGGTGGGTCGATCTTGAAGCCGATGCCCAGCGGGTACTTGGCCATGACATCGGGGAACCCGGCGTACTCGTCGAAGCGGATCTCGGTACTGGCGTTGGTGGTCGAGAACATCGTCATCAAACGGTCCTGCAACGGCGGATAGAACATCACCAGGGCGATCACAAAAGCGACGCCGATGCCGATAATCCGCCCGCTGTGGGGCACGCGCTTGTAGGTCAGCCAGATCAGGATCAGCGCCAGGGCCACAATCGCGCCCCGGGAGATACTCAGCAGCAGGCCGGCGCAACCGAGCACCGCCACCGCCAGGCCCAGGGCACGGCGCCAGCCGGTGCGGGTCCAGCCGTAAAACAGCGCCAGTGGGATGAACAGCACCAGCACGCCACCGGTCAGGTTCGGGTGGACCCAGGGCGAGGCCATGCGTTTGTAGTTGGCCGAGAAGATGTCCTTCACCGCCTCGGGGTGGGCGTATTTGAGGTCGGTGAGGATGTCGATCATCGACATCGCATTGCGCGTCTTGAGGAACATGAAGATCGACAGCGACAGCATCGCCAGGTTGCCCAGCAGCAGGGCGACCACCACTTTGTCGCGGTCGGCATCGGTGCGCAGCAGCAGCGGCACGATAAACAGCAACGACAGGTTCATCAGCCAGCGCACCCAGTTGACCGGCCCGTTGCCCTCGGCGTGGATGATGATCATGCCCCAGATAAACGGGATGGTGCTGAACAGCATCAGCCACATCAAGGCCCGCTCCGTGGGGCGCCAGACCATGAAGCCACGGGTCTTGCCGATAAACGATTGCCAGAATACCCCGGCCCAGGTCAGGCCCAGCACCGCTTCGCTGATGGTGGTGCGGATCCCCAACTGCAAGGTGGTGTAGGGAATACTGGTGGCCAAGACGGCAAAGATCAGCAGCCCCCACAAGGGTTTGCGGATCAAGGTCAGCGCCACGCCCAGGCCGACCACGATCATAAAGACCTTCATCGGCGGCAGTGCCAACAGCAAGCCACCGAAGATCAGGCCCAGGAGCAGACTAACGAGTTTTCCTGGCAGCATTAGCGGTTCAATTCCTTGAGCAGTTTATCCAGGCGCAGGCGGTAGGCCGGTTCGGCAAATTGCCGGGCCCACGTGCGTTGCAATTCGGGGTCGGCCGTGGTCCCGGGCGCTGCCAGTGACACCATCAATGTTTGCAGTTGCCCGGCGTCGTCGGGCGCAAAGCGCGCCGCCGTGGGGGGCGCCACTTCATCCAGCGCCGAACCACGGGCCACCGCCACCGGCGTGCCGACACTCAGTGCTTCCACCACTGGCAGGCCAAATCCTTCGGCATAGGAAGGCTGCCACAGGTACGCGGCATGCCGGTAGAGCGCCTGCAACTGGCCGTCGGACAGACCGTTGCGCCAATGCAGGCCGGGCAAGTCGCCGAGGGTCGCCGGCACATCGCTGGCGTGGCCGACCAGCACCAGGTCCGGCACGTTCGGGTCCCTGGCGCGGCTGGCTTGCCATTGCGCAAGAAAGAACGCCATGTTCTTGCGTGGCTCACGGGTGCCCACCACCAGCCAGTAGCGCGCGGGCAAGCCCTCGGGCAGCGGCTCGGGTGCTTCGGTGAACTGCGGCACCAAGTTGTGCAACACCCGGAACTTGGCCCGCGCCCAGGGGAACAGGCGCGCGGCTTCATCACACGAAAACTGCGACGGGCACCACACCCGGTCCGCCTGCCACACCGACCAGGCAATCGACGCGCCATCGATCATGCGGTAGGCCACGGCCTTGAGCCGGGAGCGATGGAAGTTGCGATGGGTCAGTTGGAACAGGTCGTGCAGCACCAGCACATAGCGGGTGCCGGCGGGTTTGCGGCACAAGGGCAAGCCCATATTGGCCGTGGCGATGTACAACTCGATCCGCTGTTCGTGGATCCCCCGGGGCAAAAAACCGCGTTCAAAGCGCAGCCGTACCTGGGGGCGTTGCAGGCCTTCCAGCGGGCTGGCCCAGGGCGGGCAAACCGCGGTGTCGCGCTGGGGATGATCCAGCGGCGCCTCGCTGAACAGCACCACTTCAGTGTTGTCCCGGGCGCGCAAGGCTTGCTCCAGGGCCAGGACCTGACGGGCGATACCCGACGAAGGCGCGACCGTGGCGGGGCGGTAATCCAGGGCTACGCGCATGCTTGGGGCTCCTGTTGGGTGGGCAAGGTGCGGTAGATCTGCTCCAGTTCGTTACCGGCCACCGCCCAGTCGTGATAGTTGCGCGCGTAGTCCCGCGCGGCATTCGCCAGTTGGCTGGCCAGCGCCGGCTCGTCCAGCAGGCGCACAATGGCCTCGGCCAGGGCTTCGGTGGTTTCGCCAGGCAGATAGTGTGCTTGCGCCTCGACCGCCAGCCCGGACACGCCCTGGGCGGTGCTCACCAGCGGCAGGCCGGCGGCCATTGCCTCCAGCACTTTGAGTTTGGAGCCGCCGCCATGGCGCAGGGCGGCGACAAAACCTGCGCAGCGGCGTTGCAAGGCGGTCAGGTCGGGGACAAAGCCCTGCCATTCAATACGTTCGTCCGGCCAGCGCTCACGCCAGTGCTCGGGCAAGCCAAAGCCAGCTACCGCCAGGCGGGCGCCGGGGCACTGCAACCAGACCCTGGGGAATATTTCGTCGAGCAGCCACTGCACCGCATCGAGGTTCGGTGCGTATTCGTAGTTGCCGACAAACAACAGGCGCTGGCTCTGCGCATCGGCGCTGACCGCGCTGAACGCACGGCTGTCGACCCCATTGACCACCACGCTCACCGGGGTGGCGGTCAGTTGGCCGATGGCCTGGGCGTCGGCCTGGGTTACGGCCACCACATGGCACGCCGCATCAAACGCCTTGCGCTCCCACTGCCGGCAGCGCCACTGGTCGTAGCGCACGAACGGCCCGGCCCACTTCGGGAAACGGTCATAGGTGGCGCCGCCCAGGCTGGATTCCAGGTTGTGCTCGGTGAGCACGAAGTCCCGCGATTGCTGGTGCAGGACACTGAAGTACGGTTGCAGGCTGTAGCTGTGCTCGACCTGGATCACATCCCAGGTTTCGTCCAGCAGTTCGCCAAAGCGCGCCTGCAACACCGGTGACAGGCCGTTGACCGTGGTCAGCAACGGCCAGGGCGCAAACACTCCGGCGAGCAGGGTCATGGGGTGTTTCAGCGGTCGGCGTGGTACCACGATCAAGCGTTCGAGCAGGGGCTCGAGGGCGGCGTGCACGGCGGCGTCGGCCGGCGTCTTTGATTGCACCAGCAAGGTGATGCGGTGCCCGCGCTCACTCAAGGTACGCAGCAAATGGTACTGCCGGGTCTTGCCGCCGCTGGTCATCGGCCACGGCAGATAGGGCACAATCCACAGGATTCTCACGTGCAGCTCTCCATGCCTGGGCGTGCTACCACACCAGTATCTGCAACGACGGTTTCACCACGGGGCGAATGCCGTTGTAATCGTTAAGGGCCTGCCTGGCGCCGGTCAGCGGGTCCAGCAACTCGGCGCGCTGTACCTTGGGCAAGGTGATGCTGGTGCCTTCAGCGCTCCAGTACATCAACAGGTGTTTACCGTCTTCGCGGGTCCAGGCCACGCTGTAAAAAGTCTTGGGTACGTCTTCCAGCGCCGGGGTGACGCCCGGCTTGAGCGTCGGCCCGGTGATCTCGAGGAAGCGGGCGAGGGCGCTGTAGACCGGCTTGGGTTCGCCGTTGAGGTCGAGCAGGCCGTAGTGCTGGTCACGCACGGAGGCGCGTTCATCCAGGTCGGACAGGGCAAACAGGAAAATCTTCTGGTAGTCCTGGGACGCCATCAGCGCCAGGCGGCGCAAGGTGAAGTCGGCCTGGCCGTCGACGCCGATCAGGTCCTGCATTTCCTTGGGCCCGCTATAGCTGGACCAGCCCCACTCGGTGGCCCAGACATCCTTGACCCCGGCACCGTGCAGCACCGCATTGAGCTGGTCGCCGCGCAGCAGGACTTCGTTCTTGCCTGGTTCGTCGGTTTCAGGGGTCATCGAATACGGGTGATATGCCGCCACCATGCCCAGGGTTTGTACGCCCATTTTGCCGAGGGCTTCAAACATCAGGGTTTTGCCGCGCGGCGGCATCTGGCTGTAGTAGGCCATGCCGCCCATCACCTGGATTTTGTCCGGGGCGGCGATATTCAGTGCCTGGTGACTGGCCAGCAGCAAGCGCGCGTATTCCTCGGCATTCACTTGCGGGCGCCAATTGTTCGGCAGGTTCTGTTCGTTCCACACCTGCCAAGCGTTGATATTCGGGTAGCGCTTGGCCAACAGCGCCAGGCGCAGGGCGTACACGTTGGCATCCCGTGGGCGGTACTGGTCCTGGAATTCCGCGCCCCTGGGGGCGGTGGTGATGAACGGCGCCGAGCCCACCAGGTAGAACACCGAGCGGATCTTCTCGGCGGTCAGGGTGCGGTCCAGTTCATCGAAGGTGCTCAGTTGATAGTCTTCCTCCTTGGGTTCCAGGCGGTCCCAATGCAGGTCGACGCGCACCCAGTCCAATCCCAGTTTCTGGTATTGGCGGATCTGCTTCTGGTACTGCTCGGGCTTGAACCACAGAAAGTGCGCGTTCACCCCCAAAAACTCGCGCCACACCACGGTGCGCTGGGGCGCCAGGTTGACCGGCTCTGCGTCGACCTTTTCACTGAGCAGCAGCGCGCCGCCCACGGCCAGGGCAATGACCAATGGCAAGTAGCGCCACATCGGGCGAGTAGAGGACGTGTTCATCGCAAAGGCTCCTTGACTACGGCCTGGAACAACTCGGCAAAGCGTTGGGCGGTGCTGGCCCACTGGCGCTGCCGGCCGATATCGGCAGCGTGGTCGGCCCACTGGCGGGCCTGTTGCGGGTCGAGGATCAGGCGGCTCAAGGCATCGCTCAACGAGGCGATATCCCCCTGTTGATAGGTGATGCCATTGCCACCGGCGACTTCTTCGGCGAAGGCGCGGGCGTTGGAGGTAATCACCCCGCGCCCGCAGGCATTGGCCCAGGACAGCGCGCCGCTGGTGCCGCGCATCTGGCCGAGGAAGCCGAGCTTTTTCGATTCGCGGTAAGGCAGCACCATCACATGGTGCGCCTGGATCGTGTGCGGGATATCGGCCGAAGGCAGGTCCAGTTGCCAGTCCACCACATCGCCCAGGTGCAGGGTGGCGATCAGTTGGCGCAGGCCATCGAGGTAGTTGCCGGCCGGGTCGAAGGTCATTTCTGGTGCGGTGCCACCGGCCAGCGTCAGGCGCACCTGGCCACGGCATTGCGGGTGGGCGGCCAGGGTGCGGGCCAGGGCCTGTAGCAGGTCTTCGATGCCCTTGCCCCGGTAGATAAAGCCGAAGTACAGCAGGCGCAGCGGTTGCAACGGCGCCAAGGCCACGGGGGCGATGGGCAGGTTGCCGTGGGCAATCACCGCCACATGCTCGGGCTTGAGGCCCATGCGCTGGCGCAGGCAGTCGCCGCCCAGGCGGGTGAGGGTGATCAGGCGGCGCATGCTTTTGGCCAGGCGCCGTTCTTCGTAAAGGGTCAATGGATCGGCCAGCAACGCCGCCGCCTGGGGCAGCGGGTGGGGCAGGCGTTCGAGCAGGGTCAGCGGGAAAAACAGCTTGGCCCGGCGCCAGATCAGGCGTTCCGGGTCGTGCACGGTGGCGGTCAGCGGCAATTGCGGTTGGGTGCGGCGCAGGTAGTCCAGGGCCTGAAACTCGGCAAAGCGCCCGCCGCCCAGCTCGGCATGCACCAGGTCCACGCCGCGCCAGTCAAAGGCTTGCAGGCGCTGCAGCTGTTGCGCCAGGTCCAGGCAACCCTCCAGCGGCGTCAGCACCTCCAGGCCTTGTTCGCGCAACGCGCTGCGCAAATGCGCAGCGTAGTCGGCGATCCCGGTCTGCTCCGGCGGTAGTGGCGCCAGCAGCGCAATGCGCATCAGGCCGCACCGCGCCAGCTGTTGATCCGCGCCAGGACATTGGCCGGCACTTCAAAACGGCGGCGGTTGAGGATCATCCCGTCGACTTTGCCGAACGCGGTGGTCAGCAACGACAGGGCGTTCTCGATGGTCGGCACGGTACTGGTGCGGGCTTCGATCACCAGCACAATCTGGTCGGCACGGCGCAGGGTGAGGAATGCCTGCGGGTTGGACGACAGGGCAGACGCATCCAACAGCAGCACTTCACCCGGCTTCGCGGCGTCGCTGCCGTTGACCGAGACCCGGTGGCCGCGTTCTTCCAGCAGACGCTTGAGTTGCTCGATGATAAAGCTCACGCCCTCGCCATGCCGTGCCGAGGTCAGGCCCAGGGCAAAGCCCTCGCTGGCGATGCGCTCGGCGGGCAGCAGGCTGTACAGGCGATAGATGCTGGCGGTGAGGGCTGCCGGCGTGGCGTGTTGCACATCGGGGATGCTGCTCCACAGCGGTACACCGAACACTTCCTGCAAGCGCGCGCCATCGTGGATACGTTGGTCCAGCAGGTACAGCACATAGATGGTCAGCAAACCGACGGCCAGGCCGGCAGGAATGGTGAACAACAGAATCAGCAGGCTCTTGGGAAACACGCGCGCCGGGTTGAGGGTGGCGTGTTCGATCAGGGCGATGTTGCTGATCTGGCTGCTGTCCAGTTCGTGGTCGATGCGCGCCTGTTCGAGGTTTTCCGAGTACAGCGCGTAGCTTTTCTCGGCGGTGCGCAGTTGCTGGGTCAGCTTGTTCAGTTCGGGTTCATCGGTCATCGCCTGGTCACGCTGGGCGCGCAGTTCGGCGAGGGTCTTGTCGTAGTTCTCGATTTCCCCGGCCAGTTTGCGCTCCTGCAACTGGGCGTCGATGATCTGCTGCTTGACGTTGATCACCAGGCTGTTGGGCGCGGTGTTTTGCGAGCGTTCCAGGCGTGTCGCTTCCTGGGCGCTGAGAGCTTCCATGTCGCGGATGTTCTGCTCGATCTGGTTGACCTGCGGCGTACCTGGCAGGTAGGTGCGCAGCAGGCGTGCGCGTTCTACTTGCAGGGCGTTGAGCTGGCGCTTGAGGTCAAGCTGGGTCGGGTTGAGGCTGGTTTCCCGGGCCGTTACCACTTCCGCTGGCTGGTTCTTGATCTGCTGGCTGGCGTTGGCCAGGAAGCTGCGGATCCCCGCGATCTGGTTTTGTGCGGTGACCTTGGCGTCGGTGACGCGGTCGATCTGGTTGGTCAGGTTTTTCAGGCGCGCGTCCACGCTGATCGAATCGATCTGCTTCAAGCGGCCCTGCAGTTCATCCTTGAGCCCCTGGATGTTGGTGGCGACCTTGGTGCGCTCGGCTTCATAGAAGGTATGCAGGCTCTTGCGCCCGAGAATCCGCGCCCGCTCTTCGAGGTAGGCATCGACCCAGGTCTCGACGACCTTTTGCGCGATGACCGGATCGTCCCAGGTGAAGGAAATCTCGATCACCGAGGAGCCCGGCTCGTGACCGGCTTCGAAGTTCTTCTCCAGCTTGGTCGCCAGGCGTTCCAGCGGGCTTTGCTTCTCGGCCAGGCCCACGAATTGCAGGACGCTGCGCACCGCATCGAGCACTTCACCCGCGGCTTTCTTGACGTAGAACTTGGTGACTTTCCAGAAGCCCTGTGGCGGCTCGGACGTCATCGCCAGGTAGCGCTCGGCAACGATATGCACGATGGGCCGACCGGTGAGCATCTTCTCCTCATCCACGATCGGGTCGTGTTGGGTGCTGGGCGCAATCAACGTCTGGCGGTTAGCGGCTTCGATTGGCAGCGTGGTGTTGTCCCGCCCTGGCTTGACCAGCAAGCGCGCGTCGGACTCGTAGCGAGCCGGCAACAGGAAGGCACCCAACACGGCCACCACAATCGTGGTGATCACGGCCAGTTTGAATTCGCGGCGGAAGATGAAAAACAGCCGCAAGAGGTCGCGTAGAGAGCGGATTTCGATCACAGGATCACTCCATTGATGGGGAGGTGAAAACTTCTATTTTTCGGAAGGGCGTGATCATTAGTGGCTAGAAGCATGTGCCACCCCGACAGTCGACGGTGTTCCCGCTATTTTTAACGTCACTCTGATTCAGGTCGTAGTTCAAGCCCACGCCAATGCCCTTGTTGATCGGGAACAGACGGGTGAAGTACATATCCACTGCTTCCACCGTCGCGCCGATACCTGACTGCGGCACATAGATTAGGTCGCCACGTTGCAGGGCCACTCGAGGGTGATTTGGGTCGGTCAACATGCTGTTCAAACTGATGAAGTAGGTCTTGTACTTGCCATCCGGGCCGGTGCGCATTAACGCCACATTGGAGCTGTCCGCTGATGGCAACACCCCGCCGGAACTCAGCAACGCCTGCTCCACACTGACATTGCCCGCCAGGTCAAAAAACGCCGGATTAGGTACCGCACCACCGATAAACACCTTATTGCTCGGTGCGCTGGCGATGTTCACCGTCACTGCTGGCTCGCGGTAGATGCGCTTGTACTTGTCGGTAATTTCCTTCCCCAGGTCTTCAGGCGTGCGTAATGCCGCCTTGATCCGACCGATGCTGGGGATCGAGATCACTCCGTCGGGACGCACGACAAATACCGTCATGTCGTCGGCTGCTGCGGGCTCCTGCGCATCACGCACGATGCGCAACAAGTCCCCACTCTGGATCAAGACCTGGGGCGGTGGCAGGTCGGCCAGGCCCAGCGCGGCCTGGTGCCCGGCCTTGAGCGTATTGTCATCAGGAAGCGGCACCCGCGCAGGGGTCGAACAACCAGCCAGCCAGATCGAGGCAGTCAACAGGCTGAACAGGGTAAGACGGGAACGTCGGTTGGTAGTCTTCATGACGGCTCAAGTCCAGTAGGTGGAAAACATGCCCAGGCGCTGCTTGAGCGATTTGGGCAGGTAGCGTTCAAGGTGGCCGAGGCGATAGCCCAGCAATTTAAAAGCACTGCGCACCACCACTTCGGGGGCGCGGTGCAAGGCGTTGGCCTCGCGCAAGGCACGTAATTCGGCCAGTACATAGCGTTTACCTTCGCCGCCGGCGTCGCCGAACGCTTGGCGAATCCACGGCTCGCGGCCGTAGAACACACCAATGTCGAAGTAGCGGTGAAACTCATCCATGAGTCGGTAGTCGTGGGAGTGATAAACCCGGGCGCTGGCCGCGTACTGCACCTTCCAGCCTGCCAGCAGCATGCGCGCGGCGACGTAAGCGTCCTCGCTGCCGATCACGTCGGCCGGGAACCCGCCCACGGCCTGCAGGGCGCTGCGCCGGTACACGGAAAACGAGTCGGAGCTAAAGCACGTCTTGATCCCCAACTGCGGCGCATCGGCCAGGCTTTTGCTGCGGCTGTGCGCCGGGTAATTGAAGTGCCGCGACTGCGCACCCAGCACCCCGGCACCGGGGTGCGGCAGTTGCCGGCCGTAGGCAACACCATTGAGCGGGTCCAGTTGCAGCTCTTCGAGCAGCTTGGCGAACGTCTCGGGTTCGGCCGGGATCGCGTCCTGGGTCATCACGATCAGGGCGTCGCCGCCCACCTGTTCGCTGGCCCAGCGCCGCGTACCTCCGTGGTTGAAGTGGCGGGCGTCGATCACTTCGACACGGGCGCCGAACTCGCGAAAGCGCGCCACTGTGTCGTCGCTCGATGCGCTGTCGACCACCAGCATTTCGTCGGGTTGCACGGTTTGCATGCGCAGCGCCGGCAGCAGCCGGTCGAGGTGGCTGGCTGCGTTACGGGTCGGAATGATCAGGGAGGTACGCATCAGGGCTGGGGCTCGCTGCCGGGCGCGCGGCCGTAAATATCATCGAAGCGCACGATGTCGTCTTCGCCCAGGTATTCGCCGCTCTGCACCTCGATCATTACCAGATCGATGATGCCGGGGTTGGTCAGGCGGTGTTTGTGCCCGGCGGGAATGTAGGTGGACTCGTTCATGTTGAGCAGGATCTCGCGCTCACCATTGGTGATCATGGCGGCGCCGCTGACCACTACCCAGTGTTCGCTGCGGTGGTGGTGCATCTGCAAAGACAGCGAGCCCTTGGGCTTGACCACGATGCGCTTGATTTTGAAACGGGTGCTTTCCTCCAGCACCGTATAGGTGCCCCACGGCCGGGTGACGGTGCGGTGCAGGCTGAATGCCGGGTGGTTCTGGCGCTTGAGCTCGGCGACGATATGGCGCACGTCCTGGCTGCGGTTGGCGTCGGCAATCAGCAGGGCGTCGGGGGTGTCGACGATGATCAGGTCACGCACCCCGACCGCCCCCAACACACGCTTGGGTGAGTCGATGTAGCAGTTGTGCACGTCGTGCAGGATCGCTTCGCCATTGATCTGGTTGCCGTTGTCGTCGCTGGGGGTCAACTGGCGCACGGCTTCCCAGGAGCCGATATCGCTCCAGCCAATGTCACAGGGCACCACGGCGACCTGGGCGGATTTCTCCATCAGGGCCACGTCGATGGAAATGTCTGGCGCGGTGCCAAAGCCTTGCGGGTTCAGTTCGCGCTGGCGGCTGCTGCTGTTCTGCAAGCTGGTGCTGTGCGCCAGCGCGGCTTTGGCGGCGTCGAGCACGGCTGGCGCGTGGGTCGCCAGTTCGTCGAGCACGGTGGCGGCCTTGAAGCAGAACATCCCGGCATTCCACAGGTGCTTGCCGCCGTCCAGGTAGCCTTGGGCGGTGGCCAGGTCGGGTTTTTCGACGAAGCGCTGGACGCGAAAACCCTGTGCCAGGGCCGAACCTTGTTCGATATAGCCAAAGCCCGTTTCGGGGCGGTCGGGCTGGATGCCGAAGGTCACCAGGTAACCCGCTTCGGCCAGTTCGCGGGCCTGGGCCACGGCCTGGGCGAACGCGCTTTCATCAAGGATCAGGTGGTCGGCCGGCATCACCAGCAACTGTGCGTCGCCGCCGAAAAACTCTTGCACATGCAAGGCTGCGACAGCGATGGCGGCGGCGGTATTGCGGCCAAACGGTTCGAGCAACAGGTCCAGGCCCAATTGGGCCGTGTTGACCGCGCGGTAATCGTCGAGGGTGCGAAACAGCAGGTCGCGGTTGGTTACCGTCAGCACGCTGTCGACCCCCGGCAGGTGGCTGGCGCGCAGGAAGGTTTTCTGCAGCAGGCTCTGGTCGTCGCGCATGCGCATGAACGGTTTGGGCATGTTCTGCCGCGAAACCGGCCACAGCCGCGTGCCCGAGCCACCGGAAATGATGCAGGGAATCAATCCGTTGAGGGTGTTCATCAATAGACTTCCTTGGTGGAAAGGACGGCCGGGACCGTCATGAAAACGATGTACAGGTCAAACCACACCGACCATTTGGCGATGTATTCCAGGTCGTACTCGACCCGTTTCTGAATTTTGAACAGGGTGTCGGTTTCACCGCGGTAGCCATTGATCTGTGCCCAGCCGGTGATGCCTGGCTTGACCCGGTGGCGCGAGCTGTACTCGCTCACGGCTTCCTCGAAAGGAATCCCGGCGGCCTTGGTGGCAGTGGCATGGGGGCGGGGGCCGACCATCGACATGTTGCCCAGCAACACGTTGAACAGTTGGGGCAGCTCGTCGATGCTGGTCTTGCGGATAATCCGCCCGACGCGGGTGATGCGCGGGTCGAGGCGGGTGGTCTGGCATTCGGCATTGCGGTCGGTCTGGTCGACGTACATCGAGCGGAACTTGAACACCCGGATCAGGTTGTCGTTGTAGCCAAAACGCTTCTGGCGAAACAACACCGGGCCCTTGGAATCGAGCTTGATGGCGATGGCCGTCACCAGCATGATCGGGGAAAACAGCAGCAGCCCGGCACTGGCAAGCAACAGGTCTTCGCAGCGCTTGATAAAGGGTGACCAGCCGCGCAGTGGCAGTTGCGAGGTGTTGAACATCAGGATGCCGCCGACATCGGTGATGCGGTTGTGGCCATAGCGCAGGGCAGCCATGTCGGGCACCAGCATGACGTTGACCGACATCTGCCGCAGGCGCTTGACCAGCCCGTTGATGCGCTGCTCGGCGGCCCAGGGCAGGGTGATCATCACCTGGTTGACCTGTTCGGACCTGATCAGCTTTTCCAGGTCGCGGGTGTTGCCCAGCAGCGGCAGGTTGCTCAATTCCTTGGGGATGCGCTCGGTACGGTCGTCGATAAAACCGATCAGGCCGGAACGGATATCACTGTTGCGCGACAGGTGTTCGGCCACATGCACGGCGGTGTCGGTAAAACCGAGAATCACCGTGCGTTGCAGGAACTTGCCGTTCTTCATCAGGTTGCGATATAGGCGCAGCATCAGGATGCGTTCCACACCAAACAACATCAGGCTCAGGGTGAACCAGAACATCAGGTTGCGCGGGCTCAACTGCGGGAACAGCAGCAGGATCTGGTACATGAACAGCAGGATGCAAAACGCGGAAATCCAGGCGACCAACATCACGCGAAAACGCAGGCGGTTGCTGAACAGATCCTCGGAGTACACCCCCAGGGCCTGGAACAGAATGATGGTCAGAATCGCAAAGAACAGCAGCAGGCCAAGGTAGTGGCTACGCATTTGCGGGTCCACCGGATCCGGATAGAACAACAGGATCATCGCCGGCAGGACCGCCGTCAGGCCGTGCAGTAATTTGACGAAAACCACGAAGAATTCAACAAAGCCGGTACGAGTCAGAAACAGGCTGTCGACTGACGACTTCTCACGCATAAATCATCCCTCAATGCACCACCAGGACTTCCCTGTTCGTATGCTCATCCATAAGGCAGGTTTGCTTTATAAGTGGTGCAATGCGAACGACTGCTTTCGCTGGGTAAAACGCAATTACCTGTCTGCTCGCAGGTATTTTTGCTCGGTAATGTCTAAATGATGGCTCCTTTTGATAGGCTCGTCAAGGTTTTGACTTTTATCAAGGTTCTCGCCGTCGAGCTTCATAAGATACTCTTGTTGTGACGGTTTGTTGACATGTTTTGTGGGGGTTCTCAGATTTATCGAGAATAAGTGATGGCTTTTTGGAGTGTAGGAACAAAAACGGGAATTTTCCTGCGGGGAGGGAAATCCCTTTTTTGACGCAGTATAGGAAGGGCGCGGGCTGAAACTTGGGCCGGCTCCCACAGCTATGGCTTCAAGGCCGGTATCGCCTTCGCTGGCATCGGCGGCTGAGGTAGGACTAATCTACGGTTTTCCCTGGCGGATGAGTTGAGCATGATCGATCTCGCAACCCTGGCGGTTTTCTCTGGTTCTGTGCTGCTGTTGTTGCTGTCGCCCGGGCCGAACATGGCCTTTGTCATCAGCCATGGCGTGAGTTACGGCTGGCGGGGTGGGGTGGCGGCCGGCCTGGGGATCGGCGTGGCGGACCTGCTGCTGACCGCGTTGACTGCTACGGGCGTCACCGCCCTGGTGGCCAGTTGGCCTCCGTCCTTTGATTTGATTCGCTATGCAGGCGTGGTCTACCTGCTGTGGCTGGCGTTCAAGACCCTGCAGAAAAAGCCGTCCCTGGACACCGCCCAGGTTGTGCGGGTGCGCCTGGGCGGGGTGTTTATGCGCGCCATGCTCAACAGCTTGCTCAACCCTAAGGCGCTGTTGTTTTTCATGGTGTTCCTGCCGCAATTCGTCAAGCCTGAGGCCGGTCCCATTGCCCTGCAATTGGTGCAATTGGGCTTGGTCCTGACGTTGATTGCGGGCGTGTTTCACGCGGTGCTGGGTATTTTTGGCGGGGCGATCAGCCGGTTTTTTGCTGGCAGTGAGAAGACCGCAGGCCTGCAAAAATGGGGGCTGGCCACGGTGTTGACGGTGCTGGCCGTGCGCCTGGCGTTGATGCCGCGCACGGTGTAGATGGCGCGCAGGTGTATCTCCTTGTGTGAGCGGGCTTGCCCGCGATAGCGGTGGGCCAGCCAAAACATTCGGTGACTGACACGACGCCATCGCGGGCAAGCCCGCTCCCACACTAGTTCGGCCTTCAGCCCAGCCGCGCCGCTGCCCGTGCGGTAATTTCGCCGCGGGTCTTGCGTGATTGCGCGGTGCGCTTGTTGGCCTCGTCCAGCACAGGCTGTGGTGCGCTGTCTGGCCGCCCGGCGTTGAAGGGCGGGGCCGGCGCATATTCGAGTTGCAGTTGCACCAGTTGCGCGGCCGCCTCGCCGTACAACTCGGCGGCCAGGGTCAGGGCAAAATCAATCCCCGCCGTGATGCCGCCACCGGTAAACAGGTTGCCGTCGCGCACCACGCGCTCCTGCACCGGGATCGCGCCCAGGGTGGCCAGCATGTCGTGATAGGCCCAGTGCGTGGTGGCCCGCCGCCCGCGCAGCAAGCCCGCCGCACCCAATACCAGCGAGCCGGTACACACCGACGTCACATAGCGTGCGGTCTGGGATTGCTGGCGCAGAAAGCCCAGGGTCGGCTCATCTTCCATCAACGGTCCTACCCCTGAACCGCCCGGTACGCAGATCACATCCAGCACCGGGCAGTCGTCGTAGGTGATGGTCGGACTGAGCACCAACCCGCTGCTGGAGGTCAGTGGCGCCAGGTCTTTCCAGATCAGGTGCAGCTTCACATCCGGCAATGACGCCAGCACGTCGTAAGGGCCGGTGAGGTCCAGTTGCTGGATGCCGGGGAACAACACAAAGCCGATCTGCAAGGTCATGGTGAAACTCCAGGAAAGAGGATGGACGGCTTCACTCTAGTGGCCTAGGCTTTGGCGCATACGCCATTGAGCCCACGAATCACGCCAATCATGCCAAAAATCATCCATGTACTCGCCTTTGCCAACGTGCAGGTGCTCGACGTCACCGGCCCCTTGCAGGTGTTTGCCTCGGCCAACGACCTGGCGCGCCAACAGGGTTTGCCGTTGCCCTATGCGGTCAACGTGATTGCCGCCCAGGCCGAGCCGGTGATGACCTCTGCCGGCCTGGCGCTGGTGGCCGAGCCGTTGCCTGGCGCCGAGACGCCCTGCGACACCTTGGTGATCGCCGGCGGCTGGGGAGTGTATGGCGCGGCCGAAGACCCGGACCTGGTGGCCTGGGTGCGGGACAAAGCCCGGCACTCACGGCGCGTGACGTCGGTGTGTACCGGCGCCTTCCTGCTGGCTGCCAGCGGCCTGCTGGACGGCTGCCGTGTCGCGACCCACTGGACGCGCTGCGAGGAATTGGCGCGCAAATACCCGAGTCTGCAGGTCGAGGCCAATCCGATTTTTATCCAGCAGGGGTCGGTCTGGACCTCGGCGGGGGTCACCGCCGGTATCGATTTGTGCCTGGCCCTGGTGGAAGAGGACCTGGGCCGCGCGGTCGCCCTGGAGGTGGCGCGGCACCTGGTGGTATTTCTCAAGCGCCCCGGTGGGCAGTCGCAGTTCAGCGTCACCCTGTCCCTGCAAAAGGGCAGCAGCCGCTTCAGCGAGTTGCACGCGTGGATTGCCGAACACCTGCACCTGGACTTGAACATCCCGACCCTGGCGGCGGCGTGCGGCATGAGCGAACGCAGCTTCGTGCGCCATTACCGCGCCGAGACCGGGCAGACTCCAGCGCGAGCAGTCGAGCTGATCCGCGTGGAAACCGCACGCCGGCAACTGGCCGACAGCGCCGTAGCGATCAAGCGCATCGCCGCACAATGTGGTTTTGGCAGCGAAGAGACCATGCGCCGCAGTTTTCTGCGCACCTTGTCGATCACCCCGCAGGTTTACCGCGAGCGGTTTTCGGCGCCGGCTTGAGTCAGCTCAATGCTCGTGTGACAGCAGTGAAAATACCTGCAGGTCCTGATAACACCCCGCCCAGAATCCGGCCTCGCGCAGCACACCTTCGCGAGTAAAACCCAAACGGTCCAGCAACGCCTGTGACGGCAGGTTTTGGGGATGGACGTTGGCGGTCAACTCCCGCAGTTGCAGGCGTTCGGTGTAGAGGGTGGGGAAGCTATTCAAGTCGAATGGCCTGGTTGTCGTAGGCCGATACAGTTGCCCCATGGGTCGCGGACCTGGCAGATCCAATGCCCGCCCTCGATGGCCAGCGGTCCGCGGTACAACATCGCCCCGAGTGCTGTCAGGCGCTGCACCTGCTGCTCCAGGTTTGCCACTCGCCAATAAACCACTGACCCGGCTGCTCCGCTGGCGACCTTGTGGTCGGCGTTGACAATCTCAATGGCTACCCCGTCCAGTTCCAGATGACCAAAGTCATCCGGGTCATGCGCCCGGCGTTCTGCGCCAGGGAAGGCGGCTGCATACCAGTCGGTCGCGGCACGCCAGTCGGGTACGTGGATGAGGATGGAGAGAATGGGGGACAGCCGAGCATTATCGGGCATCATGTTTCTTCCTTGCACACAGGAGGAGCGGTATATACCTGGCTTTTTCCGATTATGAAAGAAGTCGAGGTTCTGCGATGCCAATGGCAAGCACACTTATTGTGGCGAGCTGGCTTGCTGTGGCGAGCGGGCTTGCCCCGCGCTGGGCTGCGAAGCAGCCCCAATAAGGCTACCGAGTTCCCTCAGGCAGATCGCGAAAACAGGTTTTGGGGCCGCTTCGCAGCCCAGCGCGGGGCAAGCCCGCTCGCCACAACAAGCCCGCTCGCCACGGCCAGTAAGCTGCAGCGCTGTAAAGCCAGCGGATCAAGGCTGCCACACCGTTTTCTCTCCACTCTACTTGCGATCCGTTGCCTGGTTTAAGTTGAAATTCTGATGGCAAGCACACTTATTGTGGCGAGCGGGCTTTTCGTGGCGAGCGGGCTTGCCCCGCGCTGGGCTGCGAAGCAGGCACAATGAGGCCACCGAGTTCCCTCAGGCAGATCGCGAAAACAGGTTTTGGGGCCGCTTCGCAGCCCAGCGCGGGGCAAGCCCGCTCGCCACAACAAGCCCGCTCGCCACGTCCAGTAAGCTGCGGCGCTGTAAAGCCAGCGGATCAAGGCGGCCACACTGTTTTCTCTGCACTCAGCTTGCGATCCGTTGCCTGGTTTAAGTTGAAATTCTGATGGCAAGCACACTTATTGTGGCGAGCGGGCTTTTCGTGGCGAGCGGGCTTGCCCCGCGCTGGGCTGCGAAGCAGCCCCAATGAGGCCACCGAGTTCCCTCAGGCAGATCGCGAAAACAGGTTTTGGGGCCGCTTCGCAGCTCAGCGCGGGTGTAAGCCCGCTCGCCACAACAAGCCCGCTCGCCACGGCCAGTAAGCTGCGGCGCTGTAAAGCCAGAGGATCAAGGCTGCCACACCGTTTTCTCTCCACTCAACTTACGATCCAGAAACGTCGCCGCGCTGATCAACGCCAAATGGCTCAGCGCCTGTGGCGTGTTGCCCAGGTGTCGCGCCTGGCTGTCGAATTCCTCGGCATACAACCCCAGCGGGTTGGCATAGCGCAGCAGTTGTTCGAATTCCAGGTGGGCCTTTTCCACTTGGCCTGCGCGAGCCAGGCATTCGACATACCAGAATGAGCAGGCAGTAAACGCCCCCTCAGTGCCTTGCAGGCCATCAATCTGGCTGTCGTCATTGCGATAGCGGTACACCATGCCGTCGCGCACCAGACTTTTCTGGATGGCCTCCAGGGTCGACAACCAGCGCGGGTCGGTGGCTGCCACGAAGCGCACCAGTGGCATCAACAGCATCGAACCATCCAGGGCGGTGCTGCCGATGTGCTGCACGAAATGCCCGCGTTCCTCGTTCCAGAAGTTGCTCCAGATATCTTCATATATCGCCTGGCGGGTCTGGTCCCAGCGGGCAAAAGGTGCCGGCAGCGAACGCTTGGAGGCCAGGCGGATCGCGCGGTCGAGGGCGACCCAGCACATCAGGCGCGAGTGCAGGAAGTGATGTTGCTCGCCGCGCATCTCCCAGATGCCGACGTCTTTCTGGTTCCAGGTCTCGCACACCTGGTCCACCACTTCCAGGGTATGTTTCCAGCCCTCATGGGAGATGGCTTCGCCGTACTTGTTGACCAGGTACACCGCGTCCATCAGTTCGCCGAAAATATCCAGTTGCACCTGGTCAAAGGCCTCGTTGCCAATGCGCACCGGTTGCGCGCCGCCATGGCCGCTGAGGTGGGTCAACTCGGTTTCCGGCAGCTGTTGGCGGCCGTCGATGCCATACAGGATGTTGATTTTCATCGGCTGCCCGCAGCAGTCGCTGACGCGCCCGCGCAACCAACGCATGTAGTCATTGGCTTCCTGGACAAAACCCAGGCGCATAAAGGCGTAGACGGTGAACGAGGCGTCGCGGATCCAGGTGTAGCGGTAGTCCCAGTTGCGTTCGCCACCTGGGGCTTCCGGCAGGCCGAAGGTGGCCGCAGCGAGGATCGCGCCGTGTTTGCGTGAGGTCAGCAGCTTCAGGGCCAGGGCCGAGCGATTGACCATTTCCCGCCAGCGCCCGCGATAGTTGGACTGGGCCAGCCAGCCGCGCCAGAACGCCAGGGTGTGCTGTAGGCACAGGTCGGTGCCGCTGCTGTCGACGCGCACATCGTCCAGACCGCCCAGGACAAATTCGGCACCTTGGTCCTGGTCCAGGGTAAAGCAGGCGACGGCGGCGTCATTGTCGATCTGCAAAGGCTGGCTGCTGGCCAGGCGCAGGCCAGGCAGGCCCGCTGCTTCGAAGCACACATCAGCGTTATCGGCCGTGGCCCGCGTGGGTGCCCTGGCATAGTCATGGCGCACTGCGCAGCGCATGTGCAGGGTGGCCTTGCCGCTCACCACGCGCACACGGCGGATCAGCAGGGGCAGGTCGTCGACGTCGTCGCTGACGCTCAGCAGGTCGGTGATTTCCACCACCGCTTCATCGCTCAACCAGCGGGTTTGCAGGACATTGGTGTCCGGCAGATAGATCTGTTCCCGACGCGCCTGGGGCAGGTCCGGGGTCAGTTGGAAGATCCCGGCGGCGGGGGAGTCCAGCAGTGAGCAGAAGATCGACGGGCTGTCGAATTCCGGCCAGCAGAAAAAGTCGATGCTGCCCTGGTCGTTGATCAGTGCCGCACTGCGCATGTCGCCGATGATGCCGTGGGCATCGATGGCGCTTTGAGCTTCGTTTTTCAGATCAACCATTGTCTTTGAACTCCGGGTAGAGGCTCATGCCGCCGTCGATAAACAAGGTGCTGCCCACCACATAGTCGGAGGCATCACTGGCCAGCCAGACCACGGCGTTGGCCACATCTTCGACGTCACCGACGCGGCCATAGGGGATCAGTTTCAGCAGCGCCTGCTCGGCATCACCCTCGGTGGCGGCGCGGTTGATGGCCGTGCGGATCGCCCCTGGCGCGATGCCGTTGATGCGGATCCGTTGGTGGCTGACTTCCTGGGCGAGGCTGCGCATCAACATCTCGACGCCGCCTTTGGACGCGGCGTAGTTGACGTGGCCGGCCCATGGGATCAACTGGTGCACCGAGCTCATGTGGATGATTTTGCCGGCGGCCCGGGATACGCCTGCTCGCACGCCCTGGCGGTTGAAAATGCGCAGGGCGGCGCGGGCGCAGAGGAACTGCCCGGTGAGGTTGACGCCGATCACCGTGTTCCACTGCTCAAGGGTCATGTCGCTGATGGCGGCGTCTTTTTGCAGGCCGGAATTGGCCACCAGAATGTCGAGATGACCGAAGGCGTCGAGGGTCTGCGCAAACAGGCGCTCGACATCGTCCTCCCGGGACACATCGGCGCCGATGGCCAGGGCCCGGCCGCCACTCTGGTTGATCTGCGCCGCCAGGGCCTGGGCGGGCTCTGCCTGACGGTTGTAGTTCACCACCACCGCCGCGCCGGCCGCGGCCAAAGCCCTGGCGGCGCCCGCGCCGATGCCGGAGCTGGCGCCGGTGACCACGGCCACTTGTTGTTCCAACGAGATGCGCATTGTCCACCCAACCTTTATTGCGGGAGTCCATTGAGCTGACTGACGGTGCGCGGCACAAGTTCAGTGGCTTGTCCGAAATGCGACGATGGCTGTCTATATCTATCGTTTTCGCCATTGGGCTTTTGGTTAGAATCACTGGCTTAACGACGTGAGATGCTGCCCATGACAACTGCGCCCCGGCCTTGGCTTGAGGCTTATGCCGACAACTACCGCAACGACGAAGTGGTCCATCCCCATTGTCATACCCAGGCGCAACTGATTCACGGCGTCACCGGGGTAATGGTGGTGAGTACGGCCCAGGGCAGTTGGCTGGTGCCGTCCGGGCACGCGTTGTGGGTGCCCGCCGGGACGCCCCACGAAATTCGCATGGCCGGCGAGGTGCACATGCGCACCTTGTTTCTCATGCCTGAGGTTGAGCCTAGCCTTGGCCGCACGTGCCAGGTGATCGAGGTGTCCGCGCTGTTGCGGGAGCTGATCGTGGCCGCCACACTGATCGCCGGTCAGGTCAACAACCCGCGCCTGCTGGCGATGGTGGAGTTGATCCGTATGGAGTTGCTGGCCGCGCCGGTGGTGGCGATGCACGTACCGGTGCCCGGCGACGCACGGCTGGCCAGGTTGTGTACGCGGTTCATCCGCAACCCGGCTGATGACAGCAGCCTGGAGTCCTGGGCCGACACCCTGAACATGAGCGCACGCACCCTCAGCCGGATTTTCCAGCGCGAGCTGGGCATGAGCTTTGGCGAGTGGCGCAAGCGTGCGCGCCTGGCGTTGAGCCTCAAGTTACTGGCCCAGGGCGCCTCCATCCTGGAAGTAGCGCTGGAACATGGTTATCAAAGCCCCAGCGCGTTCAGTGCGATGTTCCGTCGTTCGCTGGGGTATCCGCCGAGTCATTTCCGCCCTGGGGCCTGATGTTGCTTCATGTAACCCTATTGTCCATTTGGCGACGATACATGGCCCTGGCGCGGGCGAATCCGCCAGGGCGCATGCCTAATCTGCAAAGCTCATTCTTCAGCGAGCTTTGTGATGCCCAGCCTTGTCGTTCATCCCCCCACTAGCAATCGATTCCCGGCGGCCCTGACGCTGCTTCTGCTGGGCGCGCTGGCCGGATGCAGCGGCCTGCCCGACGAACCTGCAGCGCCGTTGGCGGCCCAGGCGATACCGCAATTGTCCAGCGGGTCGGCAACCCAGGCGCTGCCCCAGCGCTGGTGGCAGCTTTACCGCGACCGGCAACTGGACCTGTTGGTCGAGCAGGCCTTGCGCCACAACAAAGACCTTGAGGCCGCCGCCGCGCACGTCGATGCGTTGCTGGCCCGCCTGGAGCAGGTCGACCGCCAGCGCCAGCCCTCGACCTTGCTGACCTACGGCGTGGGCTATGGCCGTAGTCGCGACGACCAGACCCTGGCCCAGGCCACCGGTGAACATGCCGATGCCGAGTGGAGCCATGCTCCCGGATTCTCCCTGAGCTACACCCTGGACCTGTGGGGCGAGGTGCGTTACCGCCTGGCTGCCGCCCGCGCCGATGCGCAGGCAGCGCGGGCGCTGGAGGACGAGTGGCGGGTGACGGTGGCCGCGCAAACCACGCGGGCCTATGGCCAGGCTTGCGTCTATGCCTTCAGCAGCCAGGTGCAGCGTCATTCGGTGCAGGTGTTGGAGCGCAGTGTCGAAGTCACTCGCAAACTGCAGCAGGCCGGTGCGGCCACCGCTCTGGACCTGGCGCGCCTCAATGGCCTGCTGGAAGAAACCCGTGCGCCGTTGCCCATGTTGACTGCCCGCCATCAGGCCGCACTGTATGAATTGGCGGTGCTAAGTGGCATGCGGCCCCAGGACGTGGCCCGCAACAGCTGTGCCCAGCCCCCGCAATTGCAGGCGCCGCTGCCCGTGGGGGACGGCTGGGCGCTGGTGCAACGGCGTGCCGATATCCGGCGTGCCGAGCGCCAATTGCAGGCGGCCACGCTGGCCATTGGCGTCGCACGCGCCGAGTTGTACCCGCGAGTGACGTTCGGTGCTGCACTTGAGTCTTCGGCGAGCAGCCTGGGCAAGTTGGGGGACAGTGAGGCGCTGGTGTATTCCGTGGGGCCGTTGTTGTCCTGGCGCTTTCCCAACCGCGGCGTCGCCCAGGCCCGGGTGGGCCAGCGCCAGGCCCAGGCGCGCGAGGCCCAGGCGCGTTTCGACGGCACGGTACTGAGCGCCTTGAAACAGGTCGAACAAGCTCTGGCGCTGTACCAGGGCGAACAGCAGCGTCGTCAGGCCCTGCAAGCCGCGCTGGACAACAGCCAGCAGGCGTTTGAACTGGCCACCCGCAGTTATCGGGCCGGTGCCCTTGATGCCCTGCAATTGCTCGACAGCGAGCGCAGCCTGGTCAGCCTGCAGGCCACCCTGGCCCAGGCAGACCTGCGCTTGGTCAACCGCCAGATCGACCTGTTCCAGGCTCTGGGTGGCGGCTGGCAACGTGACGATCAACCTCAACCCTTACCCCTTGCTGCCCTTGGAGCCAAGCCATGAACCAGGCTGTTGAACCCGCCATCCTGCAATCCACTCCCAGCTTGATGCAACGCCATCGCCGCGCATTGCTCACAGGCGCCTCCCTGGCGACGCTGCTGGGGCTGGGGCTGTTTGCCGGGTATTGGTGGCAGTGGGGGCGGTTCCTTGAAGAGACCGACGATGCCTACGTCCGTGCCGACTGGGTGGCGGTCAGCCCGCGCATCGCCGGCTACGTGGCCCAGGTACTGGTGGAGGACAACCAGCCGGTGAAGGCGGGCGATGTGCTGGTGCAGTTGGATGACCGGGACTTTATCGAGCAGTTGCGCAGCTCCGAGGCGAAGTTGCAGCAAGCCCGGGCAGCAGCGACGGCGCGCCAGTCCAGCCTGCATACCCTGGATGCGCGGCTGGCCGAGCAGCAGCAACGCATCGCCCAGGCCCAGGCGGCCTTGCATAGCAACGAGGCCGAGGCCCATCGTGCGCGCCTGGACTACCTGCGTTATCGCGATCTGGTGGACCAGCAGATCGCTACCCGTGAGCGCCTGGAAACCGCCAGTGCCGGCCAGGCCAAGGCTCTGGCGGCGGTGACCGAAGCCCGTGCCCAAGTGGCCCGGCAGCAGGCTCAGTGCCAAGTCTTGCAGGCGCGTCGCCAACAGGCCCAAGCGCGCATCGCCGAATCCCAGGCCCGGGTGGGCGAGGCCCAGGCCAATCTGGCCCTGGCCCGCAATGCCTTGAATGACACAGCAATCCGCGCGCCGTTCGACGGGGTCGTGGGCCAGCGCAAGGTCCGTCGCCAGCAGTATGTGATGCCCGGCCTGCCGTTGCTGGCAGTGGTGCCGGTGGAGCAGGCCTATGTGATCGCCAATTACAAGGAAACCCAGTTGCAGCACATGGCGCCGGGGCAATCGGTGGATATTGCGGTGGACAGTTTTGCCGGCCAGCGCTGGCGCGGCCAGGTGGAAAGTATCGCCCCCGGTTCCGGCGCGGTGTTCGCCTTGTTGCCGCCGGACAACGCCACCGGCAATTTCACCAAGATCGTGCAGCGCTTTCCGGTGAAGATCCGCCTGGTCGCGGACGAGGTCAACGGCCCCGCGATCTTGCCGGGAATGTCGGTGATCGCCACGGTGGATACGCGTCCGGCCCGCCAGCAGGACAGTTCCCATGGCGGCTGATGCGCGCAGCACTTCGACGGTATCGTTTCGCGCCTGGGTCGCGGTGATCGGTGGTCTGTTCGGTTGCTTCATGGCTGGCATGAACGTGCATGTCACCAGTGCCGCGTTGCCGGAAATCGAAGGGGCCCTGGGCGCCACGTTTGAGGAGGGATCGTGGATTTCCACGGCCTACCTGGTGGCGGAAATCATCATGATCCCGCTCACCGCATGGCTGGTGCAGGTGTTCTCGTTACGACGGGTAATGCTGTGGGGCTCCGGGGTATTTCTGGTGGCCTCGGTGGCCTGTTCGATGGCGCCGAACCTGCCGGTGATGATCATCATCCGTGTGATCCAAGGGGCCGCGGGGGCGGTGCTGATTCCGCTGTCGTTCCAGTTGATCATTACCGAGTTGCCCGCCAGCAAGATCCCGCTGGGCATGGCGCTGTTTAGCCTGGCCAACAGCGTGGCCCAGGCCGCAGGGCCGTCTATTGGTGGCTGGTTGACCGATGTCTATTCGTGGCGCTGGATCTTCTACCTGCAGCTGTTCCCCGGCATCGCGCTGTTGGCGGCAGTGGCCTGGTCCATCGATCGCCAGCCAATGAACCTTGGGTTGCTGCGCCAAGGCGACTGGCTGGGCATCGCGTGCATGGTGCTGGGCCTGGGCGCGTTGCAGATCGTGCTGGAGGAGGGCGGGCGCAAGGATTGGTTCGGCTCGGCCTTTATTGTCTGGATGAGCCTGGCGGCGGTGGTCGGGCTGGCAGGGTTTATCGGTCGCCAATTGTGGGGCAGCAAAAGCTTTATCAACCTGCGATTGTTGGCGCACTACAACTTTGGCGTAGCCAGCGTGGCGATGTTTATCTTCGGTGCCAGCACCTATGGCCTGGTATTCCTGGTGCCCAACTACCTGTCCCAGATGCAGGGCTACAACGCCAGCGAAATTGGTATCAGCCTGATCGCCTACGGCATGGTGCAGCTGGTGCTGGCGCCGTTTTTGCCGCGGCTGATGAAGTGGTTTAGCGCGAAAATCCTCGTGGCTTCAGGTTTCGCGATCATGGCCCTGGGCTGTTGGATGGGCGCGCATTTGTCGGCCGACAGCGCCAGTAACGTGATCATCCCCTCGATCGTGGTGCGCGGCATCGGCCAACCATTGATCATGGTGGCGCTGTCGGTGCTGGCGGTGCATGGGCTGGCCAAGGCCGAGTCAGGCTCGGCCTCGGCGGTCTTCTCGATGCTGCGTAATCTGGGCGGCGCAGTGGGTACGGCCCTGCTGGCACAGTTGGTGGTGGTACGCGAGCAGGTGCATTCGGCGCGGATCGGTGAATCGCTGAACATTTTCGAGCCGGCCTTGCAACAACGCTTGCCGGGCGGCGGTTTGCTGCAGGAACAATGGCCGCAGCATCAGCAGGTGCTGGGGTTGCTGGACCAGAGCGTACGGCACCAGTCCTTCTTGATGGCTTACAGCGACGCGTTCTACCTGGCGTGTGTGGCGCTGACGTTGTGTGCGGTGGCGGCGCTGTTGTTGCGGCGAACCTGAGCCTCGTTTTCAGGGGTAGTTGTGGTGAGGGGCCTGTTGTGGAGAGGGGGCTTGTCCCCTCTCCACAACAGGCTAGGGGCTCAGGCCACAGGCTTCAGCCCCCGAAGCAGCAAATCCAAGCCTTGCAGCGCTTGCTCCAGGCATTCATCCGGGCGTTCGGCATGGGCAATCCATTGCGCCGTATCCACCAGGCTGCCATTGATCAATCGGGCCAGCGCCAGGCTGGGGGCCTGTTCAATCAATCCGACCTGCATCAATCCCTCCAGCAGCCGACGCAGTGAGTCGATGCATTGCTGTTGGGCGCCGACGTCAGCACCCAGCACTGCCGGCGCATCTTGCAGCACAATGCGCTGGATTTCCGGATCCTGGGCCATGCGCAAATACGCGCGACAGCGTTCGCAAAAACCCTCCCAGGGGTTTGCGGCCTGGGCGCTAATTTGTTGCAGGTGCTCATCCATTTCGCTGTCGAGTTGCGCGACCACCGCTGCCAGTAAGCCTTTTTTGTCGCCAAAATGATGGTACAGCGCCCCCCGCGTGAGGCCGGCGCGCGCGGTGAAATCGTCCATGGAGGTATGGGCAAAGCCTTGGGTCGCAAAAGCGTGGCGGGCGCTGGCTAGCAAGCGGGCGCGGGTTTCTTCGATCATCTCGGCGCGGGCTCGGCTCATGGAAAATGCTCGTCCTGGTCAGGTGGGTAGTTGACATACGCTGCGTATGTTACTCATGATTTGTCACATACGCACCGTATATATTTCGCCCGGATTGCCTTGAATGGCAAGCTCCAGGGCTCCCAGCAAGAGGACACGCACCATGGCAAACCCCTACGCCGAGCTGTTTCAGGCGCCAGGTTCCAGGGCTTTTGTATCGGCCGGCATGCTCGCGCGCATGCCGATTTCCATGACCGGTATCGGGTTGATCACCATGTTGTCCCAGGTCCGCGGTGGTTATGGGCTGGCGGGCGCAGTGGCGGCCACCTTTGCCTTGGCTACGGCGTTTTGCGCGCCGCAGGTTTCACGGCTGGTAGACCGTTACGGCCAGGGCCGCGTATTGCCGGTGGCGGCCATGATTGGCGGGGGCGCGCTGTTGATGCTGTTGTTGTGTACCCGCTTGCAGGCACCGGACTGGACGCTGTTTATCTTCGCCGCCCTGGCCGGTTGCATGCCCAATATGTCGGCCATGGTGCGTGCGCGCTGGACCGAGATCTACCGTGGCCAGCCCCGCTTGCAAACCGCCTTTGCCCTGGAGTCGGTGCTGGACGAGGTGTGCTTTATCCTTGGGCCACCGATATCGGTAGGGCTGTGCGTGCTGCTGTTTCCCGAAGCCGGTCCGCTGGTGGGGGCGATCTTGCTGGCGGTCGGCGTGAGCACCTTCGTCCTGCAAAAACAGACTGAACCGGCTATTCACGCTCAGCTTGAGCAGCAGGGCCGCTGGTTGATTACCCAGCCTTCGGTATTGGTGCTGATGATCCTGCTGATGGCCATGGGCACCATCGTCGGTGTGGTGGACGTGGTCAGCGTAGCGTTCGCCCAGCATCAGGGCCAACCGGCAGCCGCGAGTATTGTGCTGTCGGTGTATGCCATTGGCTCGTGCCTGGCGGGGCTGGCCTTTGGTGCATTGAAATTGCACATGCCGTTGCCCCGGCAGTTCCTGCTCTGTGGCCTGGCCACGGCGTTGACCACGCTGCCGTTGTTGTGGGTGGGGGATATCCTGGGGCTGGCGCTGGCGGTGTTTGTGTCCGGGCTGTTTTTTGCGCCGACGCTGATTGTGTCCATGGCGCTGGTGGAGCAGGTCGTCCCCCCCAGCCGCTTGACCGAAGGCATGACTTGGCTGATCACCGGCCTGAGCATCGGCGTGGCCATCGGTGCGGCAAGTTCCGGCTGGATGATCGATCAATTCGGCGCCCCCAGCGGGTTCTGGGTGGCGCTGGTGGCCGGGGCGGTGGTGCTGGCGGCCGCCGTGCTGGGCTACCGCCGCCTGGGCTAAGTCACCCCAGGGCGGGGTGACTGTCTGCCGCATGATGACGCAGGAACTCGTTCAAGGCCTGGCGCGTCAGGTCGTTGAGCGTGACCTTTTTCTGCGTCGCCGCCAGGGCTGCGGCCAGGTGCAGATCATGGCCGACCCGTACATTGAATGAGCCTTTGCAGGGCTTTTCTGGTGCCTGGCCCAAGGTCTGGCACGTAGTCAGGTAATCCTCCACCGCCTCGCGAAAGGCGGCTTCCAACTGGGCCACGGTCTGGCCTTCGTAGCTGACCAGGGCGCGGATAAACAGCAACTTGCCGAACAGGCAATTGTCCTCGACGCTGGCTTCTATGGAGCCGATGTAGCCTTTGTATTTCAACTGGTTGCTCATTGAAGCAAGCCTCCTGATTCCAACTGTTCAATGATCTGGCGCCGAATGTAGTGTTTCAGCTCATTGCCAGGGTGGGGCTTGTGCAAGGTGATCATTGCACTCGGGTCGCCGATGTCGAACTTGACGCGGCTCCCAGCCCCTTCGATTTGTCGATAACCCAGCCAGCCCAGCAATGTGACGAGCTCAGGCCAGGTGAATGCCATCTGCAGGTTGAGCAGTTTGGCGAGCAGCTTTTCATTTTTGGACACGGCGTTCCCTGCGTGTAACTAAATGTAGTTGCAAATACGGTTGTGCGTCAATGATAGGACCGCTTTGCGGACTTCTCCCGGCTTTGATGTAACGCCTGATGACTGCACCCGCCTGCGCTAATTTTTCCCGTCTGGATTCGTTTTATAGGGACGACGTGCCTTTGTGCTTCCTGCCTATTGCTCCGGATCCCAAGAAATGAACGCTGAAGACTCCTTGAAACTTGCTCGCCGGTTTATCGGGTTGCCCCTGGAAAAACGCCAGATGTTCCTCCAGGCGCTGCAAAAAGAAGGGATCGACTTCTCGCGTTTTCCGATTCCGGCCCAGGTCGAGGCCGAGGATCGCCAGGTGTTGTCCTACGCCCAGCAGCGGATGTGGTTTCTGTGGCAATTGGATCCGGCCAGCGCCGCCTACAACCTGCCGGGAGCGGTGCGTCTGAAGGGGCGTTTGAGCCTGGCGGCGATCGAGCAGGCGTTTGCCAGCCTTATCACGCGACATGAAACCCTGCGCACGGTGTTCCAGCGCCAGGCCGATGAGCGCCTGTTGCAAGTGCCCTGCGAGCCTGCGCTGGCGATCGAACCTCTGGATCTTTGCAACTTGCCGCCGGCCGAGCGCGAACAGGCGGTGATGGCCGCCGCCACCGCGCAATCGTTGCAGCCCTTCGACCTGGCCACCGGCCCGTTGCTGCGTGTGCAATTGCTCAAGCTTGCCGAGCAGGAGCATGTGTTGCTGTTGACCCTGCATCACATCGTCTCGGACGGCTGGTCGATGAACGTGCTGATCGACGAGTTCATCCGTTGCTATGACGCCTTTGAACGCCAGCAGTCGCCGCAATTGCCGGCCCTGCCGATCCAGTACAGCGACTACGCCCTGTGGCAGCGCCGCTGGCTGGAAGCCGGGGAGCAAGCGCGACAACTGGATTACTGGCGCGAGCAACTGGGCGATGAGCACCCGGTGCTGGAGTTGCCCCTGGACTTTGCGCGTCCAGCCGTGGCCAGTCATCAGGGCCAGCGTTTTGAGTTCGCGGTGCCGGCTCAATTGGCCGAAGGCGCGCGCTTGCTGGCGCGCCAGCAGAACGTGTCGTTGTTCACGGTGTTGCTGGCCGCCTTCAAGATCCTGCTGTTTCGCTACACCGGCCAGACCGACCTGCGGGTGGGCGTGCCGATTGCCAACCGGCACCGGGGTGAAACCGAAGGCTTGATCGGCCTGTTCGTCAACACCCAGGTCATGGCGGCGCACGTCGATGGGCAGGCGCGGGCCAGCGACTTGCTGCAGGTACTCAAGGACGTGGTCAATGGTGCCCTGGCCCACCAGGACCTGCCGTTCGAACGCCTGGTCGAGGCCCTCAAACCAGAGCGCAGCCTGAGCCACACGCCGCTGTTCCAGGTGCTGTACAACCACCAGCCGCAAGTGGCTGATCTTGAGGCGTTGGTGCTGGAGTCCGGCCTATCCCTGAGCCTGGTGGAGTGGCAAAGCCGCACCACCCAATTCGACCTGAGCCTCGACACCTGGGAGCAGGGTGGCACCCTGCGCGCCGCGCTGACCTTTGCCACAGACCTGTTCACATCCGCCACCATCGAGCGCATGGCCCGTCATTGGATTCACATACTGGGCGGCATGGTCGACAACGTGCAGCAGCGTGTGGCCGAGTTGCCCATGCTGGATGCCGCAGACTACCAGCAGCAGATTCATGACTGGAACGCCACCGCCTCTGAGTACCCGCAACAGCGCAGTATTCATCGACTGATCGCCGAGCAGGTGGAGCGCCAGCCCGACGCCCTGGCCCTGACCTATGGCGCCAAGACCCTGAGCTATCGCCAACTGGACCGCCAGGCCAATCAACTGGCCCACAAACTGATCGAGCTGGGCGTGGGCCCCGAAGTGCGGGTCGGCGTGGCCATGCAGCGTTCCGACGCCTTGATCATCGCCTTGCTTGGCGTGCTCAAGGCCGGTGGCGCCTATGTGCCGCTGGACCCGGATTACCCCGCCGACCGCGTCGCCTACATGCTCGAAGACAGCCGCGCCCAGGTGCTGCTGACCGAGGCCGAGCTGCTCGCAGACTTGCCCGAGACCCAGGCCCAGGTGCTGTTGATGGATGACCTGGCCGACTACCCGCTGACGGCACCCGTCACGCAGGTCGAGCCCGACAACCTGGCCTACGTGATCTACACCTCCGGGTCCACCGGCAAGCCCAAGGGCGTGGCGATTGCCCATGGTAACGTACTGGCGCTGATTCACTGGTCGCAGCAGGTCTACAGCCGTGAAGATATCCAGGGCGTGCTGGCCTCGACCTCAGTGTGTTTCGACCTGTCAGTGTGGGAAATTTTCGTCACCCTGGCCAACGGCGGCTCGCTGATCCTCGCGCGCAATGCCCTGGAGCTGCCGGACTTGCCGGCCCGCGACCAGGTGCGCCTGATCAACACCGTGCCGTCGGCGATCAATGCCTTGCAGCGTGCCGGGCAGATCCCCGAGAGCGTGCGCATCATCAACCTCGCGGGTGAGCCACTGAAGCAGTCGCTGGTCGATAGCCTCTATCAGCAGCCGTCGATCAAACAGGTCTATGACCTGTACGGCCCCTCCGAAGACACCACCTATTCCACCTGGACGCCCCGCGAAGCCGGGGGCCAGCCGTGCATTGGCCGACCGTTGAGCAACACCCAGGGTTACATCCTCGATGCCGACTTGCAGCCCGTACCCACCGGGTCCGCTGCCGAGTTGCACCTGGCCGGTGCCGGGATCACCCGGGGTTATCTCGGCCAGCCAGCCTTGACCGCCGAAAAGTATGTACCCAACCCATTTTCCACCACCGGCGAGCGCCTGTATCGCACCGGCGACCTGACCCGTTACCGCCCTGACGGCGTCATCGAATACGTCGGGCGCATTGACCATCAGGTGAAGATCCGCGGCCTGCGTATTGAACTGGGGGAAATCGAGGCACGTCTGCTCAGCCACCCGCAGATCAAGGAAGCGCTGGTGATCGCCCAGGATGGCCGGTTGCTGGTGGCCTATGTGGTGCCGGCGGCCATGCCGCAGGATCAAGCCGCGTTCGAACAAACCTTGCGCGCGCACCTGGCCGAAACCCTGCCCGAATACATGCTGCCCACGGTGATCATGGCCTTGGCGCAATTCCCCGTGACCCCCAACGGCAAGCTGGACCGCAAGGCCTTGCCACGGGCCGGCGAGGCCAAGGTGCAGGCGTTCAGTGCGCCTCAGGAGCCCCGGCAGTTGCTGCTGGCCGGGATCTGGCAGGACATTCTGGGGCTGCCGCAGATCGGCCTGGATGACAACTTTTTCGAGTTGGGCGGCGACTCCATCGTGTCGATCCAGGTGGTCAGCCGCGCCCGTCAGGCCGGCCTGCAACTGGCGCCCAGCGACCTGTTCCGCCACCAGACCCTGCGCAGCCTGGCCGCTGCCGCCGGCGAAGTGTCGACGCTGACCATCGAGCAAGGGCCGGCCCAGGGCCCGGTGTTGCTGACCCCGGTCCAACAATGGTTCTTTGCCCAGGATATTCCGGCTCGCCAGCACTGGAACCAGTCGCTGCTGCTCACCCCCCGGCAGCCGGTCAACGTCGCGGCACTGGCGGCCGCGTTGCAGGCACTGGTGGCCCAGCACGATGCCTTGCGCCTGCGTTTCGTCGAGCGCGGGGAAGGCTGGGAGCAGGCGCACGCGGAATCGGCCACGGTGGATTTGTGGCAGCGCCAGGCCGCCAGCGTCGAGGCCTTGCGTGAGCAATGTGATCTCGCCCAGGCCAGCCTGGATCTGCAACGCGGCCCATTGATGCGGGCCATGCTGGTGGACATGGCCGACGGCAGCCAGCGCCTGTTGCTGGTGCTGCATCACTTGGTGGTGGATGGGGTGTCCTGGCGTGTGCTGCTGGAAGATCTGCAGCGCGGTTACGCCCAAGGCGTGGCCGGCGAACCCCTGGTGTCGGCGCACAAGACCAGTGCCTACCAGCAGTGGGCCGCGCGCTTGGACGACTACAGCCGCAGCCCGGCGCTGCTGGCCGAGTTGCCGTACTGGCGCGAGCAATTGCAGGGCGTGGCAACCGACTTGCCTCGGGATAACCCGCAAGGCCGGCAAACCCAGGCAGTGGCTGAGCATATCCGCCTGCGCCTGGGCCGCGAACAGACCCGGCAACTGCTGCAACAGGCGCCTGCGGCCTACCGCACCCAGGTCAACGACCTGCTGCTGGCAGCCCTGGCGCGCACGGTCTGCCAATGGACCGGCCAACCCTCGGCGCTGATCCAACTGGAAGGCCACGGTCGCGAAGAACTGTTCGACGATATCGACCTGACCCGCACCCTGGGTTGGTTCACCAGCCTGTATCCATTGCGCCTGACCCCCAGTGGCGAGCTGGGCGACACGCTCAAGGCGATCAAGGAGCAATTGCGCAAGGTGCCCCACAAGGGCATTGGCTACGGCGTGCTGCGCTACGGCGCTGCGGCTGACGAGTTGGCGGCGCTGGCCCAGCCACGGATCACCTTCAATTACCTGGGGCAGTTCGACCAGCAGTTTGGCGAGGATGCGCTGTTCGTGCCGGCCAGCGAAGGCGGCGGTCAGGCCCAGAGCCTGGAGGCGCCCCTGGCCAACTGGCTGAGCGTGGAAGGGCGGGTATACGCTGGCGAGCTGGAACTGGACTGGAGCTTCAGTGGCGAAGTCTATCGTCGCCAGACCATTCAAGCCCTGGTGGACCACTGCGCCCAGACCTTGCACGAGTTGATCGAACATTGCCTCGATCCACAACAGGGCGGCGCCACACCTTCGGACTTTCCCCTGGTCAGCCTCGACCAGGCGCAACTGGAAGGCCTGGGCCTGCCCCTGGCGCAGATCGAGGACCTCTATCCGCTGTCGCCGATGCAGCAGGGCATGCTGTTCCACAGCGCCTACGACGCCGGTGGCGACGCCTATATCAACCAACTGCGCCTGACCATCGATGGCCTGGACGTGGAGCGGTTTGGCCAATGCTGGCAAGCGGTGCTGGAGCGCCATGAAGTATTGCGCGCGCGCTTCGTCTGGGAAGGCCAGGCGCAGGCGTTGCAAGCGATCCAGCGCTCGGTGCAACTGCCGCTGAAGGTGCTGGACCAGGCCCCCGACGACCTCGACCGATTGGCCCTCGAACAACGCAAACAAGGCTTCGATCTGCATCAGGCGCCGTTGTTGCGCCTGGTGTTGGTACCGCTGGCGGGCCAGCGTTATGAGCTGATCTACACCAGCCATCACATCCTGATGGATGGCTGGAGCAACGCGCAGTTGCTTGGGGAAGTCCTGCAACGTTACGCAGGGCACGTGCCTGCGCCGGTCAGCGGGCGTTATGCCGACTATGTGGGCTGGCTGCTGGCCCAGGACGCCCGCGCCAGTGAACAGTTCTGGAGCGCGCACCTGCAAGCGCTGGCCGCGCCGACCCTGCTGGCCAACGCTTTGCCGGCGCCGCGCTCAGGCAGCGGCCATGCCAGTCACCACCTGCTGCTGGATACCCACACCACGGCGCGCCTCGGGGCGTTTGCCCGGCACAACAAAGTCACCTTCAACACCCTGCTGCAAGCGGCATGGGCGATTTTGCTGCAACGTTATTGCGGCCAGCCAAGCGTGGCCTTTGGCGCGACGGTGGCCGGGCGTCCGGCCCATTTGCCGGGGATCGAACAGCAAGTCGGGCTGTTTATCAATACATTGCCGATCATTTGCAGCCCGGATGCCACCCATAGCGTCGCCAACTGGCTGCAACAGGTGCAGGCGCACAGCGTGGCCCTGCGTGAGCACGAGCACACGCCGCTGTACGACATTCAGCGCTGGGCCGGGCAGCCCGGCAGCGCACTGTTCGACACCTTGCTGGTGTTCGAAAACTACCCGGTGTCCCAGGCGCTGCAAGCCGGTGCTCCTGCCGGCTTGAGCTTCAGCGGGCTGCACAACCATGAACAGACCAGCTATCCGCTGACCCTGGGCATCGAGTTGGGTGAAACCCTGAGCCTGGATTTCAGCTACGCCCAGGCCGACTTCAGCCCGCAACAGATACACGCTATCGGCACGAGTCTGCTGCAATTGCTTGAACAGTTTGTCGAAGATAACGGCCAGGCATTGGGCAACCTGAGCCTGCGCGATCCAGCCTTGGAGCAAGGCGCAGTGCAGCCGGCACTCGACCCACTGCTGGCGCACCAGCGTATTGAACGGCGTGCCGCGGCGACCCCGGATGCCCTGGCCTTGATCAGCGGTGACGAGCGTTGGACCTACACCGAACTCAACCAACGCGCCAACCGCCTGGCCCACCGCCTGCGCGAGCAGGGTGTGATGCCTGGCCAGCGAGTCGGGCTGGCGGTGCGTCGCGGTGCGGCGATGATTGCCAGCCTGCTGGCGATCCTCAAGGCGGGTGCCGCCTATGTGCCGCTGGACCCTGATTACCCGGCCCAGCGCCTGGCCTACATGATTGATGACAGCGCCATGGACTTGCTGCTGCGCCAGCCTGGTGTGCTCGACGATGCCCTGGCCGATGCCCGCGTGCCATGCCTGCTGCTCGACGGTTCGGAGCGCGACTACCCGTGTACCAACCTCGTCAACCTGGCGCTGGCCGAGCACCTGGCCTACGTGATCTACACCTCCGGCTCTACCGGGCAGCCCAAGGGCGTGTCCATCGCCCATGGCGCGCTGCGCGAGTTCTGCACGATCGCCGCCGAATACTCGCAACTCACCCCGCAGGAGCGGGTGCTGCAGTTCGCCACGTTCAGCTTCGACGGGTTTGTCGAGCAATGCTTCCCACCGTTGTGCGAAGGCGCCTGCCTGGTGCTGCGCGGTGACGACACCTGGGACACCGCGACCCTGTACGAGCAGATCATCGAGCACGGTGTGACCCTGGCCGACTTGCCGGCGGCGTACTGGTTCCTGCTGGCCCAGGACTGGGCAGCGGACCCGCAGCGCAGTCGCGGGCAATTGCGCCAGGTGCATGTCGGTGGCGAAGCAATGTCGGTGGAAGGCCTCAAGCTCTGGCACGCCGCCGGCCTTGGCAGCGTGCGCTTGCTCAACACCTATGGCCCGACCGAAGCCACGGTGGTATCCAGCACCCACTTGTGCCAACGGATGGATGCCGACGCGGCCAATGGCGTGCCGATTGGCCGTGCCTTGCCGGGGCGGGCGCTGTATGTGTTGGATCGCGACGCCAACCCGCTGCCCGATGACGTGGTCGGTGAGTTGTGCATTGCCGCGTGCGAGGGCTTGGCCCAGGGTTATCACCAGCGTCCGGCGCTGACTGCCGAGCGCTTCATTCCCGACCCATTCGCCGCCGTGGCTGGCAGCCGCGTGTACCGCAGCGGCGACCTGGCGCGCCGGGACGCAGCGGGCGTGGTGCATTACTGCGGGCGGATCGACCATCAGGTGAAGATCCGTGGGTTCCGTATCGAGCTCGGCGAAATCGAATCGCGGCTGCTGCAACAACCGGGTGTCCGTGACGCAGTGGTGCTGGCCCATCAGGGCGCAAGCGCCCAGCAACTGGTGGCCTATATCGTGCCGGCGCAGGCCGAGCCGGCCTTGCGCGAGCGGCTCAAGGCCAGTCTCAAGGCGAGCATGCCGGACTACATGGTGCCCACCTACTGGATGCTGCTCGACCACTTGCCGCTGACCCCCAATGGCAAACTCGACCGCAAGGCCCTGCCAGCGCCGGACGCCAGCTTGTTGCAACACGATTACGTGGCACCGGTCACGGCGCTGCAACAGCAACTGGCGGCTATCTGGCAAACGGTGTTGAACCTGCCGCGCGTGGGGTTGAACGACAACTTTTTCGAACTGGGCGGCGATTCGATCCTGTCGATGCAGGTGGTCAGCCGAGCCCGTCAGGCGGGCCTGCACTTTACTGCCAAGGCGTTGTTCGAGCAGCAGACCATTCACGGCCTGGCCACTGTAACCCGCAGCGGCGATGGCTTGCCGAGCATCGACCAGGGGCCGGTGGCCGGTGGCATGCCGTTGCTGGCGGTGCAGCAGGCCTTTTTTGACGAGGAGATTCCCCAGCGTCAGCACTGGAACCAGTCCGTGCTGCTGACGCCCCAGCAGCCTTTGGACAGCGCACGACTTGCCCAGGCCTTGCAGGTGCTGGTTGCCCATCACGATGCGTTGCGCCTGAGGTTCCAGCAGCACGGCGAGCAATGGCTCGCCAGCCACGGCGAGGCGTCAACCCCCGCGCTGCTGTGGCAGCACCGGGTCAACGATGAAACCGAGCTGCAGGCGCTGGCGGATCAAGCCCAGGCCAGCCTGGACCTGCAACACGGCCCGCTGCTGCGCGCGGTATTGTTCGATAAGGCCGATGGCAGCCAGCGCCTGCTGGTGATCATCCATCACCTGGTGGTCGACGGCGTGTCCTGGCGCATCCTCCTGCAAGACCTGCAGGACGCGTACCGCCAGCCCGCTGTGGGCCTGCCGGCCAAGACCACCGCGTTCAAAACCTGGGCCGAGCAACTGCAAGGGCTTGCCCGCAGCCCCGCGCTGCAAACCGAGATCGCGTTCTGGCAATCACTGCACGCAACCGACAACCATCTGCCGGGCGCCAAGCCTGGTGCCAGCCTGCGCAGTCGCGATGGTGTGACGCTCGACACCCGCCTGGATGCCGACTTGACCCGGCGTTTGTTGCAGGAGGCACCCGCGGCCTATCGCACCCAGGTCAATGACCTGCTGCTGACGGCATTGGCGCGGGTTGTCACGCGTTGGACCGGGCGCCACGAAGTGCTGATCCAGCTCGAAGGCCATGGCCGTGAAGAGCTGTTCGACAACCAGGACCTGACCCGCACCGTGGGCTGGTTCACCAGCCTGTTCCCGGTACGCCTGGCACCTGCCGAGGCGCTGGGCGATTCGATCAAGCAGGTCAAGGAGCAACTGCGCGCCATTCCCAATCGGGGCGTAGGCTTTGGCGCCTTGCGTTACCTGGGCGACGCTGCCGTGCAGCAAACCCTGGCAGCGCTGCCGGTGCCGCGTATTACCTTCAACTACCTGGGCCAGTTCGACAGCAGCCTCGAAGGCGGGCAAGCTGCCTTGTTCGTACCCAGTGGTGAACACGCCGGGCTGGAACAGCACCCGGATGCGCCACTGGGCAACTGGTTGACCCTCAACGGCCAGGTGTTCGACGGCGAGCTGTGCCTGGGCTGGACCTTCAGCCAGCAGATGTTCGACGCCGCGACCATTGAGCCACTGGCCGATGCCCTGGCCGTGGAGCTCAAGGCGCTGATTGAGCATTGCACGACCCGTGGCGAACACGGCGTGACGCCGTCGGACTTCCCGCTGGCGGCGTTGACCCAGGTGCAAGTAGATACGCTGGCTGACGTGCCTGCAGCCATCGAGGACATTTATCCGCTGTCAGCCATGCAGCAAGGCATGTTGTTCCACAGCCTGCTGGAGCAGGGCGGTGGCGATTATGTCAACCAGATGCAGGTCGGCATCGATGGCCTCGATCCCGAACGCTTCCGTGCGGCGTGGCAGGCGGTGGTCGATGCTCACCCGATCCTGCGCACGGCCTTCGCCTGGCAGGGTGGTTTGCCGCAGCCGGTGCAGGTGGTGCACAAGCAGCTTGAAGTACCGTTCAGCGTGCTCGACTGGCGTGACCGCAACGATCAACCGGCGGCACTGCAAGCGCTGGCCGCTGCCGAGTTGGCCCAGGGCTTTGCGTTGAACCAGCCAGGGCTGTTGCGCCTGGTGCTGGTGCGCCTGGATGAGCGTCGTAGCGAGCTGCTTTACACCCACCACCACATCCTGATGGATGGCTGGAGCAACTCCCAGCTGTTGGGCGAAGTGCTGCAACGCTATGACGGCCAGGTGCCGACGCCGTCGGTGGGGCGCTATCGCGATTACATCGCCTGGTTGCAACGCCAGGATCAACAGGCCGGCCAACAGTTCTGGAGCGCCAACCTGGCGGCACTGGAAGAGCCGACCTTGCTGGCCCAGGCGGTCAGCGCCCCGGGGCCGGCGCTTGGCAGTGGCCATGGCGATCATTACCTGACGCTGGATGTGGAGCAAACCCGCCGTCTGGGCGAGTTTGCCCGCCAGCAGAAAGTCACCCCCAACACCCTGGTGCAAGCCGCGTGGCTGCTGCTGTTGCAACGCTATACCGGGCAGGACTGCGTGGCCTTTGGCGCCACGGTTGCCGGCCGCCCTGCAGACCTTGCGGGTATCGAGCAGCAGGTTGGATTGTTTATCAACACCTTGCCGGTGATTGCCAGCCCGCGCGCCGAGCAAACCGTCAGCCAATGGCTGCACGCCGTACAGGCGCAAAACCTGGCCCTGCGCGAGCATGAGCACACGCCATTGTTCGATATCCAGCGCTGGGCCGGGCACAGCGGTGACGCGCTGTTCGACAGCCTGCTGGTGTTTGAAAACTACCCGGTGGCCGAAACCCTCAAGCGCGGTGCGCCCCAGGGGCTGGTGTTCGGTGAGGTACGCAGTGTCGAGCAGACCAACTACCCGCTGAGCCTGCTGGTCAGCCTGGGTGAGACCCTGACGGTGCATATGCGCTTTATCCATGCGCATTTTGGCGTCGGCACCATCGACGAACTCAGCGAACATTTGCGTCACCTGCTGCTGGGCATGCTCGATCAGCCCGAGCTGGCGCTGGGTGGTTTGTCGATGCAAGGCGTCGCCCGCCAACGCCAGGTGGTCGCGCAATGGAATCCGCCAGCGGTGGAATACCCGCGCGAGCAGTGCATTCATCAATTGTTCGAGGCCCAGGCCGAGCGCGCGCCCGATGCCGTCGCCCTGGTATTTGGCCAACAGTCGCTGACCTACGGCGAGCTGAACCGCCAGGCCAACCAACTGGCCCACCGGCTGCTGGCCGAAGGTGTCGGGCCGGACCATCTGGTGGGGATTGCGGTGGAGCGTGGCTTGCCGATGATCATCAGCCTGCTGGCGATCCTCAAGGCCGGTGGCGCCTACGTGCCGCTGGACCCGGCTTACCCGGCCGATCGCCTGGCGTACATGATGCAAGACAGCGGCCTGGGCTTACTGATCACCCAGGCGCCGCTGCTCGGCGCGCTGCCGATTCCGGGCGGCGTGCAGGCACTGGTGCTGGAGGGCGAGGCGGGCTGGTTCGCCGGTTATCCGAGCCACAACCCTCCCGCGTCGGCGGGGCCGGACAACCTGGCCTATGCGATCTACACCTCCGGTTCCACCGGCAAGCCCAAAGGCGTGATGGTGGCCCATGGCGCCCTCGGCAACTTCATTGCGAGCATGGCCCGCGCACCGGGGCTTGCGGCGGGTGAGCGGATCCTCTCGCTGACGACGTTCTCGTTCGACATCTTCGGCCTGGAGATTTACCTGCCGCTGACCGTCGGCGCCTGTGCGGTGCTGGTGGACAAAGACACCACCCTCGACCCGGACGCAATCCTCACCACGGTCGCGACCCAGCGCGTCAACACCCTGCAAGCCACGCCCTCGACCTGGCGCATGTTGCTCGACAGCCCGCAGGTGGCCGCATTGCAAGGCTGCACCTTGCTCTGCGGTGGCGAAGCCCTGGCCGATGAACTGGCGGCACGCATGCTTGCCCTCGGCGGCGTGGTGTGGAACCTCTACGGGCCGACCGAAACCACCATCTGGTCGGCCGCCCATCGCCTCGACGGCCAGCCATGGCTGGGCCGGCCCATCGACAACACCGCGTTGTACATCCTCAGCCAGGACGGCGCGCTGGCCCCGGTCGGCGTGCCCGGCGAGCTGTTGATCGGCGGCGATGGCCTGGCGCGCGGCTACTTCCAGCGCCCGGGCCTGACTGCCGAGCGCTTCCTGCCAGACCCATTCGGTGCCCCCGGCCAGCGCCTGTACCGCACCGGCGACCTGGCGCGTTATCGCGTCGAAGGGGTGATCGAGTACCTCGGACGCCTGGACCACCAGGTGAAAATCCGCGGCTTCCGTATCGAACTGGGGGAAATCGAGGCGCGCATCCAGGCCCAGGACACGGTGCGCGAAGCGGCCGTGGTGGCCCTGGACGGCCCCAGCGGGCCACAACTGGTGGGCTATGTGGTGCTCGCCGAAGCTACCGATAGCACTGAACAACACGCAGCGTTGCGCGAGTCGATCAAGGCCGGCCTCAAGCAGCACCTGGCCGACTACATGGTCCCGACACACCTGGTGTTTGTCCCACAGATGCCCCTGACCCCCAACGGCAAGCTGGACCGCAAGGCCCTGCCGGCCCCGGACGTCAGCCAGATGCAACAGGCCTATGTGGCGCCGGTTACGCCGCTTGAGCAGCAACTGGCCGAGATCTGGCAGCAAGTGCTCACGGTAGAGCGCGTGGGGCTTGGCGACAACTTCTTCGACCTCGGTGGGCATTCCCTGCAAGTGGTGGTGATGCTGTCCCGGGTGCGGGCGGTGCTTGGGGTGGACGTGGCCGTGAAGGACTTTTATGCCCAGGGCAGCCTTGGGGTGTTGGCCCAAACGTTGGCCGACGCGGTCCAGGACGACGGCCTGGGAGATGACTTTGACCTGATCTTCGATGCCCTCGATGAGCTGGAGCAGGAAAACCTGGAGGAAAGCAATGCTTAACAAAACTGCGGAACTGGTGGCGCGCATCAAGGACTTGAGCGCACCCAAGCGCGCGCAACTGTTCAGCAAGCTGGAGCAACAGGGCGTCAACGTCGCGCGTTTTCCGATTGTGCCGGCGAGCGAAACCGGGCCTCAGCAACTGTCGTATGCCCAACAGCGGCAATGGTTTCTCTGGCAGTTCGACCCTCAGGGCAGTGCCTATAACATCTGCGCGGCATTGCGTTTAAAGGGCCAACTGGATGTCGAGGCGCTGCAATGCAGTCTGTCGCAGCTGTTGGCGCGCCATGAAGGCTTGCGCGCCGGCTTTGTGCAGCAGGATGAGCAGGTGCGTTGCATTGTCCGGCCCATCGAAGCGCTGGAACTCGTGGTAGAGGACGCTGCGGCGGGCGACCCCGAGTCCGCAGTCAAGGCCTTTGTCCAGGCGCAGAGCAGCCAACCGTTCGACCTGCAACATGATCTGCTGCTGCGTGCCGCAGTGTTGCGCCTGGCGGACGATGAGCATGTGCTGGTGCTGACGCTGCACCACATCATCACCGATGGCTGGTCGATGCAGATCATGATCGATGAGCTGCTGGCGCTGTACATCGCCCAGGTCACGGGTACGCCCTGTGAGTTACCGGCGCCGGTCATTCAATACGCCGACTACGCCGCCTGGCAACGACAGTGGCTGGAGGCCGGGGAAGGGCGTCGGCAGCTGGATTATTGGTGCGCCAAGCTGGGCAGCGAGCACGTATTGCTTGAGCTACCGGTGGATCGCCCACGCCTGGCGCCGCCGGACCAGCGCGGCGCGACACTGCCGCTGGCGTTGGACCGCGCCTTGAGCGACGGCCTCAAAGGCTTGGCGCAGCAGCAAGGGGTGAGTCCGTTCATGCTGTTGCTGGCGTCGTTCCAGGTGCTGTTGCACCGCTACAGCGGCCAGTCGGATATCCGGGTCGGCGTGCCCACCGCCAACCGCAACCGGGCCGAGACAGAGCGGGTCATCGGCTTTTTCGTCAACACCCAGGTGATGCAGGCCACGCTCGACAGCCAGCAGCCGTTTGCGGACTTTGTGCAAACCGTCAAGGCGGCCGCCCACGAGGCCCAGACCTGGCAGGACCTGCCGTTCGAGCAATTGGTGGAGGCGCTGCAACCCGAGCGCAACAGCCTGCACACGCCGTTGTTCCAGGTCATGTTCAACCACCAGATGGAAGCCGGGCGGTTTGCCGATGGCCAACCCTTGGGGGGGCTGCTGTGTACCCCCGTCGACTCGGAAAACCTCAGTGCGCCGTTCGACCTGACCCTCAACACCTTCGACGGCCCCGACGGCCTGTCGGCGGCGCTCACCTATGCCACCGATATCTTTGACGCTTCGACCGTCGAGCGCATGGCGCGGCACTGGCAGGCCTTGTTGCAGGGCATGGTCGATGATCCCCGGCAGCGCATCGGCCAATTGCCGATGCTCAGCGCCGCCGAACAACACCTGGCGCTGCAAACCTGGAACGCCAGCGCCGCCGACTACCCCCGTGACAGTGCCATCCACTCCTTGATCGAGTCCCAGGCTGCCCGTACCCCGGATGCGCTGGCGTTGGTGTTTGATACCCAATCGCTGACCTTTGCCCAGCTCAACCAGCAGGCCAACCGCCTGGCTCATCGCCTGATCGAAAGCGGTGTGGGCCCGGATGTGCTGGTGGGCATCGCGGTGCAGCGCAGTGTCGACCTGGTGGTCGGGCTGCTGGCGATTCTCAAGGCCGGTGGCGCTTATATCCCGCTGGATCCGGCGTACCCCGAGGATCGCCTGGCCTACATGATGCAAGACAGCGGCCTGGCCCTGCTGCTGACCCAGGCACCGTTGCTCGCGCGCTTGCCGATCCCGGCCGGGGTCACTGCGCTGGCCCTGGACCAGCCGGGTGCGTGGCTCGATGGCTACAGCGTGGAAAACCCGCTGCCGCGTAGCACCGCCGAACACCTGGCCTATGTGATCTACACCTCCGGCTCCACGGGTAAACCCAAAGGGGTGATGGTGCGCCATGGCGCCCTGACCAATTTCGTGTGCAGCATGGCCCGCCAGCCGGGGCTGGGCGCCCATGATCGGTTGCTGTCGCTGACCACCTTTTCGTTCGATATTTTCGGCCTGGAAATCTACGGGCCGCTGCTGGTCGGCGCCACCCTGGTGTTGACCGGGCAGGACATCAATCTCGACCCGCAAGCCTTGCTCACCCTGGTCAAACAGCAGCGCATCAGCGTGTTGCAAGCCACGCCTTCCACATGGCGCATGCTGCTCGATCACCCCCAGGCGGATGCCCTCAAGGGCTGCAAGCTATTGTGCGGCGGCGAAGCGCTGCCCCTGGAACTGGCGACCCGCCTTTTGGCGCTATCGCCCCAGGTCTGGAACCTCTACGGGCCGACCGAAACCACCATCTGGTCGGCGCAGTACCCACTCGCGCCAACCCAGCCACAGCCGTGGCTCGGCGGGCCGATTGCCAATACCAGCCTGTCTATCCTCGACGATAACCTGGCGCCGGTAGCAGTCGGGGTCGCCGGCGAGTTGTTGATTGGCGGCGACGGCCTGGCGCGGGGTTATTTCCAGCGTCCGGCACTCACCGCCGAGCGCTTCCTGCCCGACCCGTTCGGCGCTCCCGGTGCGCGCCTGTATCGCACCGGTGACCTGGCGCGCTACCGCGCGGATGGGGTGATCGAGTACATCGGTCGGGTGGATCACCAGGTGAAGATCCGTGGGTTGCGGATCGAACTGGGGGAAATCGAAGCGCGACTGCTGGAGCAACCACAGGTGCGCGAAGCGGCCGTGGTGGTGCGGGACGTCGCAGGCCATCCGCAGTTGGTGGCGTACGTGGTCGCCATGCACGCGGTGAGCGATGAGCAGGCGTTACGTGACGCCTGCAAGCGTCAGCTCAAGGGCGACCTGCCGGAATACATGGTGCCCAGCCATTGGGTGTTCCTTGACAGCCTGCCGCTGACCCCCAACGGCAAGCTCGACCGCAAGGTGTTGCCGGCGCCGGATGCCAGTGCCTTGCAGCAGCACTACATCGCGCCGCGCAACACCCTGGAGCAGCAGATCGCCGAGGTCTGGCAACAGGTGCTGGGCCTGGCACAGGTGGGGGTGAGCGACAACTTCTTCGAGTTGGGCGGGCACTCACTGCTGGCCACCCAGGTGATCGCGCGGCTCAAGCCCATCCTGACCAGTAGCCCGGGTTTGCGTGACCTGTTCAATGCCCCGGTGCTGGAAGACTTTGCCGCATTGCTGGCAAGCCGCTCGGCCGCGCCCCCGGCGCAGATCGCCTTGCACGCCCATGGCCCGCGCAGCACTGCGCCCTTGTCCCTGGCCCAGCGCCGCTTGTGGGTGGCCGAGCAGTTTTCGGCCGGCAACGGCGCGTATGGCATGCCGTTGGCGTTGCGCTTGCGGGGCGAAGTCTCGGTGCCGTTGCTGATGGAAAGCCTCAAGTGCGTGGTGCAACGCCATGAGGTGCTGCGCACCGCTTATGTCGCCGACGATGACGGCGATCCCCTGGCGGTGATCGCACCTGACGTGACGGTGGACTTCGCTCTGGTCGACCTGTCGCACATGGACCGTATCGAACAGGAAGCCCAGGTCGCCCAGGCCACCCTCGACAACACTCGGCGCCCGATCAACCTGGAACAGGCGCCGTTGTTCCGTGGGCAGATCCTGCGCCTGGGCGCCCATGAACATGTGCTGCTGTATTCGATGCACCACATCATCTCCGATGGCTGGTCGATGGCGGTGCTGGTCGGTGAGCTGGTGCAGCACTACGCCGCGCTCAAGCAGGGGCGTGGCATCGATCTGCCGCCGCTGCCGGTGCAATACAGCGACTACGCCCAATGGCAGTTGGCGTTGGAACAGGCCGGGGTGTTGCAGCAACAGGCCGGCTACTGGAAGGACGCCCTGGCCGGTCACTCTGGGCAACTGCTGCTACCGACAGACTTTGCGCGGCCGCCGATGCCGTCCTTCGAGGGCTCCAGCGAGTCATTCAGCGTGCCGCCGGCGTTGGGCGAGGCACTGAAAAGCCTGTCCGCACGCCAGGGTGTCACGCCTTACACCACGTTGTTGGCCGCCTTCCAGGTGTTGCTGCACCGCCTCGCCGCCAGCGACGACCTGCTGGTGGGCGCCGATGTGGCGGGGCGTCAGCATGCCGAGCTGGAAGGCCTGATTGGTTTCTTCGTCAACATCCTGCCCCTGCGTTCGCGCTTCGACGCCAAGGCGCGGTTCAGCGATTTCCTCGCTGCTGCCCGGGAAACCACGCTTACGGCCTTCGAGCACCAGGACCTGCCCCTGGACATGATCGCCGAAGCCAGCAACGTGCCGCGTCACAAGGGCTTCAACCCCTTGGTGCAGGTGCTGTTTGTGATGAACAACCTGCCGGTGCACAGCGCGGGCCTGGCGGACATTGCCGTGGAAATGGTGCCCAGCCTGGGCGGCTATTCCAAGTTCGATATGGCGCTGTTTATCGACGAAGAGGCTGGGCAGTGGCAAGGCACCTGGCAGTACGCCAATGACTTATTCAAACAAGAGCGCATCACCGAACTAGTGAGCGCCTGGATGGGAATTCTTCAACAGATTGTCATGGATCCAGACATCCGATTAGGGGACATCATCATGCCGTCGAATACCGCTGTTGCTCCTGCCACTCCTGCCAGCCCGAAGGCCGACAAGCTGGGCAAGTTCCTAAAGAAACCGTCGAACCCGGTGGCCAGGGCGCCGCTGCCGGTCATGCGCGAATCACTGTTGAACGCCGACCAGGTGTTCCCGTTGCTGATGGAGCCCAACGACCCGGGGCTCGACCTGGTGACCTGGGTCCAGGCCAATCGCGCCCTGGTCGAAGAGAAACTCGCGCGGCACGCGGGGATCCTGTTCCGTGGCTTTGCCATGCGCGATATCCACGATTTCGAGGCCTTTGCCGAAGCGGTCCAGCCGGGCCTGTACGGCCAGTACGGCGACTTGCCGAAGAAAGAGGGCGGCAAGAATACCTACCGCTCCACGCCGTATCCGGAAAAGAAAATGATCCTGTTCCACAACGAGAGCTCGCACCAGGATCGTTGGCCGCGCAAGCAACTGTTCTTCTGTGAACAACCGTCGCCCGTGGGCGGGGCCACGCCGGTGGTCGATTGCCGGCTGATGTACCAGCGCCTACCGCAGGCGTTGCGCGATACCTTCGAAAGCAAGGGCCTGCTGTATGTGCGCACCTTCGCCGACAAGCTCGACGTGTCCTGGCAGCACTTCTTCAAGACTGAAGATCGCGCCCAGGTCGAGCAGCGCTGCGCCCTGGCCGGCATCCAGTGGACCTGGCTGGACAACGACGAGCTGCAAATCCGCACCCCGTGCCCGGCGATCATCACTCACCCGAGCACCGGCGAAAAAACCTTCTTCAACCAGGTGCAACTGCACCATATCTACTGCCTGGACCCCGACGTGCGCGACGACCTGCTGGGCCTGTTCGGCGCCGAGCGCATGCCGCGCCACGTGTATTACGGCGACGGCAGCCCGATTGAAGACGAGGTGATGCAGCAACTGGGCGAACTCTACGAGGCCTGCGCGGTGCGCTTTGACTGGCGCAAGGGCGATGTGATCCTGCTGGACAACATGCTCGCCGCCCACGCCCGCGACCCCTTTGAAGGCCCGCGCAAAATCGTCGTGGCCATGGGCGAAATGATCGAACGGCGCGACCTGGAAACGGTAGCGCCCTCCACACGTATGCAAACTGAAGGGACTGACGCATGAGTACGCTTAACGATGCAGGCCTGGCGCTGCTCGCGGAACAGCAACAGCGGGTGCTGGACGCCCAGGACGGCGCGAGCTGGGGCGATATCGCGCACCTGCTGACGATCCAGATCAGCGGCGCACTCGACGTGCCACGCCTGCGGGCGGCTATCAACCGTTTGCGTCAGCGTCATACCGCGCTGGCCGCGCGTTTGGCGAACGCCCCCGGTTACCGCGGCCTGCGGCAGTTCTTTGATGCCGGTGCGGCGAATGACGCATTGACGGTGGATGAGGCCAGCAACACCGCGCAGGTCTTGGCGCTGTGGTGCCAGCGCCCGGTGAGCCTGGCGTCGGGGCTGTTTTTCGAGGGCCTATTGCAGCGTATCGACACCCAGCAGTGGCAACTGACCTTGGGCCTGGCGGGTTTTGTCGGCGATCAGGCGAGCCTGGGGATCCTCTATCAAGACCTGTGCACAGCCTATGAGCAGGGCAGTTGCAGTGTGGACGAGGAACTGGGGCAGTTTGCCCAGTACCTGGAATGGCACGCAGAAGTGGTGCTGGACGAAGACGCGCACACTGCCAAAGCCTATTGGCAAGCCTACCTGCCGGGAGCGGGCGCGCTGGCACCGGACTTGCCGGGCCGCTACGCCAATACCGTGCAGGGCAACGCTGCAGGCCAGTCCTTGAGCAGCGACCTCGACCCGAGTGTGTTGGCGCGCCTGGGCTCGCTCGCCACCCAGCACGACACCCAAGTGACCACGCTCTTGCAAGCCGCGTGGTGGGTGCTGCTGGCGCGGATCAGCGGCCGCGAAGGGTTTGTCGCTGGCCTGCGGCATGACGCGCGCCAGGACTATGAGTTCTTCGCACCGACCGTGGGCCTGCTGGAAAGAACCCTGGCGCTGAACCTCAACCTGGCGCCGACGGCCTCGTTCAGCAGCGTTTTGGCGCAGCTGGCGGGCGTGCTGGACAGTCATGGCACCTGGCAGGAATATGCGCCGCTCGACGCGGGCCTGCCGCTGACCCACGGCTTTGGCGTGCGCCAGCAACCGGCCCCGTGCACGCAGGGCACCGGCGCCTGGCGCTGCGCCTACCGTGCTGATAGTCGGCCGCTGTTCGAACTGGCGTTGACCGTCAGTGTGGAGGAGGGCGGTGCCGTCTGCGGCCTGTCGTTGGACTATGCCGCGGCCGTGTACAGCCAGGCCGCGATGCAGACGCTGCTGGCACAGTATCAAGTGCTGCTGGCCAGTTTGCTGGCGCAGCCGGACGCAGCCATCGCCACCCTGAGTCTTTTGGGTGAGGCGGAACGCCAACGCCTATTGGCCTTGAACCCAGCGCCGCAAGTGCTGGAAGAGCGGGTGCTGTTGCCCGAGCATATTCGCAACTGGGCCGAAATCACCCCGGATGCAGTGGCGCTGGTCGCGGGTGATCAAGCATTGACCTATGCCGAGCTGGAGGGCGGGGTGCGTCAACTGGCCAGCCGCCTGTGCGAGCATGGCGTGACCGCGGGGAGCATCGTCGCCCTGGCCTTGCCGCGCGGTGTCGCGCAGGTGCAGACCATTCTCGCCGCCTGGCGCACAGGTGCCGCCTACCTGCCCCTGGACCCGAGCTGGCCGGCGGCGCGCCAGGCCCAACTGGTGGAACAGGCTGGCGCGCAACTGCTCGTCACCCAGGGCACGGCGGTGGCTGGTTTGGGCTGCGCAGTGCTGGACCTCGATCAACCGCTGCAGCAGCCATTGCCGGAAGGGCCCAGCGCCAACCTGCAAGGCCACGACGCGGCTTACGTGCTGTTTACTTCCGGCACCACCGGTGTGCCCAAGGGCGTGGTGGTGGAGCATCGGCAATTGCTCAACTATGTCGCGGGTGTTAGCAGTGAGCTGGACCTGGCCGCCTGCCGGCACTTCGCCCAGGGCTCCACGGTCGCCGCAGACTTGGGCAATACCAGCCTGTTCGGCGCGTTGTACAACGGTGCCACCTTGCATATCGCTGATGAAGCCACGATGCAGGACCCGCAGGCCTTTGCAGCATTCATCCAGACCCAGGGCATCGACTGCCTGAAGATCGTCCCGTCCCATCTCGCCGCCTTGCTCGAGGCGCCGCAGCCGCAAGTGCCTGCTACCCTGATCCTGGGCGGCGAAGCAATCGGCCAGGGGGTGGTGGAGCGCATCTTCAACCTGCGCCCCGATTGCCGCCTGTTCAACCACTATGGCCCCAGCGAAACTACCGTCGGCGTCGCTGTGCATGCGATCCGCCCGCAGGACTTGCAGCAACTGGGCGTTCCCCTGACTCGGGTTCTACCCAACAACCAGTTGTATATCCTCAGCGAGGACCAGCAACTGCTGGCCAGCGGTGAACTGGGTGAGCTGTATATCGGCGGGCAGCAATTGTGCCGTGGCTATCTCAACGATCCGGCGCAGACCGACGCAGCGTTTATCAACAGCCCGTTTGCCCCTGGCGAACGCCTCTACCGCAGCGGCGACCTGGCCCGCTACCTGCCCCAGGGCGGTATCGTGCTGTACGGCCGGCGCGATCATCAGGTGAAAGTGCGTGGGTTCCGTATCGAACTGGCAGAGATCGAACAACACCTGCTGCGCGCCCCTGGAGTGAGCGAAGCCGTGGTGTTGCTGGCGCAGGATGAGCCGGTAGCCTTTGTACTGCCAAGCCAGGACGCGCCTGCCGAGTGGCTGCCAACCCTCAAGCAACACATGACCGAGCACTTGCCGGCGGTGATGGTGCCGCGTCAGTACCAAGTGGTGCAGCACATGCCCCGCCTGGGCAATGGCAAAGTCGACCGCCAGGCCTTGCAGCGCCTGGAACTGATCGAAGAAGACGACAGCTTCGTCGAACCCCTGGACGCCCTCGAGGCCCTGCTGGCCAGCCGCATGGCCCAGTTGCTGGGCCGCGAACGCCTGAGCCGCGACCGCGACTTCTTTGCCGCTGGCGGCCATTCGCTGCTGGTGATCAAGTTGGTGGCGGGGATTCGCAAACTGCTGCACTGCGAAGTCCACCCTGGCATCGTGTTCGACCACCCAAGCCCCGGGGCACTGGCCCAGGCCCTGCGTGCCCAGGAAGACAGTCCCGGCCAACTGGAGAAACTGGCCCAGGCACGTTTGCGCCTGGATGCATTGAGCCCAGAAGAGAAGGCCGCATTGCTGGAAAGGGCGCGCCAACAGGCGGCGGTGCAGAGCTAAGGCAGTGGCGGGCGCTGGCGATCAGTCAGCGCCCGCTAATTTTATGCTGTTGCGAACGATTCTCATAAATTGTAGTCTAGCGCCCCCTATGTGTGCCCTGCACACGGATGCTCATGGAGTGTGCGTTGGATCATCTGGATCGGTTGTTTCGCCTCTATCATCGCGAACTGCAGCAGATTGCCTACCGGCGCCTGGGTGACCGGGAAATGGCGGCAGACCTGATGCAGGACGCGTTCGTACGTTATGTCGGCCTCGACCGGCAGCAGCGCACCCATACCATCACCAATCCGCGGTTCTTCCTGATTCGCGTCATGCGCAACCTGATCATCGACCTGGGCCGCAGCCGTACGCGGCGTGGGCCTATGGATTCGCTGGAAGATGTGCAGCACGAGCTGCTCGACCCATGCCCGGGCCCTGCCGCACTGGTGGAGATGCGCCAGCAGTTGCAGCTGTTGCAACAGGCGTTGGGAGAATTGTCCGATAACAGCCGCCAGGCTTTGCTGCTCAACCGCCTCGACGGCTTGGGCCATGCGGCGATTGCCAAGCAACTCGGGGTGTCTCCCAGCATGGTCAGCAAATACATCATGAGCGCGGTGCTGCATTGCGCCCGGCGTCTTGGGATGACCGAGTGACGCGCGAGCCTGCCCCGGATAAACCTTCGCCGCTGCTCACCGAGCAAGCATTGCAATGGTTGGTCGACCTGCATTCGGGCACCGCCGAGGCACCTACCTGGGACGCCTACCTGCAGTGGTGCGAAACCTCGCCCGAACACCAGCGTGCCGCCCACGCGGCGGAACGCTTGTGGGAGAGCCTGGGCAGCGCACTGGAGCGTCCACCAGGCTCATCACGCCGCTTGCTGCAACTGGGGCTGGTCGTCGCATTGGGCCTGGCCGGCGGTTTGTCCTGGCAGGCAGAACACCAAGGCTGGATGGCGGACCAAGTGACAGGCCTGGGCGAGCACCGCCGCGTGACATTGGCCGATGGCTCGCACCTGGAGCTGGCGCCGCGCACCCGCGTGGATATCGACATGCAAGCGGGTCGCCGGGTGTTGCATTTATATAGCGGCGAGCTGTTCGTCCAGGTCGCCCCCGACACCCAGCGCCCATTCGAAGTACGCGCCGGCCGTGGCAGCCTGCGCGCGCTGGGCACCGGCTTCGACGTGCGGCGCGAGGGCGAGCAAGTGCGCATGGTCGTCACCGAACACACCGTGCGCGTGACATTGGACGGCGACCCGCAGACCACCGATGTGGAAGCCGGGCAGGCCGTGCAATACGGCCCGGACGACCTCTCGCGCAGCCAACCGGTTGACGTCGCCACCGCTACCGCCTGGCGCCGCGACAAACTGGTCTTCAACCGCCAACCCCTGGGCGAGGTGCTGGAACAACTCGGCCGCTACCACCGTGGCGTAATCTGGGTTCGCGACAACAGCCTGCGCGACCTGCCCGTGACCGGCATCATCGCCACCGACGACACCGACGCCCAACTGAAACTGCTGCAACGCACGCTGCCACTGCGCGTGCGCCTGCTGCCATGGCTGACCGTGATCGAACGCGACGACTCGCCGCGCCAGTAACCCCGGGTTTAAAAAATACGCTGGCTGCCGCTGTCGGGTTTCAGAAGGCTGACGTCTTTCCTGTTGAGATTGATTTTTATTTGGCTGATTTCAGCAGGGGGAGCGTTATGCAGCATCTGATCAGGCACACCGCCTTGAGCCTGGCACTAGCCACGGCCAGTGCCGTGGCAATGAGCCTGCCGGCACAGGCGGCGCAGCAGCAGAAGACCGACACCCGGACCTACGACATCGAAGCCGGGCAACTGGATCAGGTACTGACGCGCTTTGCCGAGCAGTCCGGGTTGCGATTGATGGTCGTCAGCGAGTTGGTCGCTGGTCAGCAGTCGGACGGGCTCAAGGGAAATTATCCGGTGCAGCAGGGGCTTGATCGGTTGCTACTGCGCAGCGGCTTGAGCGCCCGGGTCAGTGATGACGTGATCCTGATTGAAAAAACACCGGCGCAGGGAGGGGCGGTGGAGTTGGGGGCTACGACCATTCAGGGGCAGGGGATGGGGGAGATGACGGAGAATTCGGGATCGTATACCACTGGCCTCACCAGTATCGGTTCGAAGACTCCGACCAGCTTGCGACAGACGCCGCAGTCGGTGTCAGTGGTGACAGCGAAGGTTATTGAAGAAAAGCGCATGACCGACCTGGCTGAAGCGATGAAAACCACACCAGGCATTACGGTTACCAACAATAACTTCCGGTTGTCAGATTTCTCCTCTCGAGGCTTCAAAATCGAGAACATCCAAATCGACGGTGCCGCTCCCATGGCCCTGGGTACCACGTCGGGCAGTTTCTATTCCAACAAGAGCTACGACCTGGTGGAGTACGACCACGTTGAAGTCTTGCGGGGTGCGTCCGGGTTGTTCGGTGGTACAGGTGACCCAGGCGGCATGATCAACCTGGTACGCAAGCGTCCGTTGGATGCCTACCAGTTAAAGATCGATGTCTCGGCGGGGAGTTGGGACAACTACCGCACGCAGATGGATGTCACCGGACCTTTGGGGTTTGACGGCAAGCTGCGTGGGCGAATGGTGGCCGCCTACACGGATCGCCAATACATGGCTGATGATCGCGCCCTGGAAAAGCCGATTTTCTACGGGGTGTTGGAAGCGGATATCACGGATGACACACGACTTACCCTGGGTGGGCGTTCTGAACGCATCCATGAGACGGGGTCAGGCACCGGCTTGCCGCGTTACCTTGATGGCCGGGATCTAGGCCTCTCGCGAAGCGCCAGCCTGACGCAGAACTGGGCGTACCTGGATGGTCGCTCCCAGGAAATATTTGGCAAGATCGATCATGAGTTCAACGAGAACTGGAAGGGCAACGTTTCCTATACCCAGACCCTGGACTCAGGGTTTTCCAAAAGCGCATTCTCATTTGGCGCGGTTGATCCTGCGACCATGACAGGGCCCAATACCGGGGGCTCCAATAACAAATACCGCAGCGATCAAAAGCTGTTTGATGTGAATCTCGCCGGCAAATTCGAGGCAATGGGGTTGCAGCACGAACTCCTTGTGGGGATGGATCACCAGAAAATCACCAGTTCATGGGCGGGGACTGCCCAGGCCACTGGATCGGGTGTACCAATCGATGTCTTTAATCCAGCACCATGGCCACAGCCCGACACCGACAAAGATTTCTTCCACCGTTTTAGCCCCAACACCCAAGTGCAGTACGGCCTGTACTCCACCCTGCGTTTGCAATTGGCCGCGCCGTTGCATCTGATTATCGGTGCTCGTGCGCAGCGTTATAAATTCGATCAACTCTATCGTTCCCGCGACAAGGGGGTCTGGGGTACTGATTCAGATGTTTCTGTGCGCGAACCCACGAAGGTGGTGCCATACGGCGGCATCGTCTATGACCTCACGGATGAATGGTCGACATACGCCAGTTATTCCGAGATTTTCAAACCACAGCAAACCAAACTGATGGGGCCGTACCCGGGTAGCCCTATCGAATCCATGACGGGCAAGACTTATGAAACGGGAGTCAAGGGAGAACTGTGGGGCGGGGCCGTCAATACGTCATTTGCGCTTTACTACACCAGCCGTAAAAACGAGGCAGTCCTTGATCCCCGCTACGAAGAGTCCAGTGTGCTGCACGGCGGTAACTGCTGCTACCTACCTCAAGGCGAGGTAACGAGCAAGGGTGTTGATATGGAGTTCACCGGCGAACTATTGCCGGACTGGAACGTATTGGCCGGCTACACCTATAACCACAACCGCAATCGCACCGCAGCAAAAGTATTCAGCAGTGTGACACCCAAGCATCAGGTCAAGCTTTGGTCTACCTACCGTATGCCCGGTTTGTTCAACGACCTGAAGGTGGGTGGCGGCGTTAATCTACAGAGTGCTACAGATGTCAGCGGGACGACCTGGTTCAACGCTCATCAGCGGTCTTACGATTTTAAATACAGCCAGTCCGGATACGCCGTTTGGGACGCCATGGCCGAGTATCAGTTGGATGAGAACTGGAGCGTGCTTTACAACATCAATAACCTGCTCGACAAGCACTACTACAGCAAACTGGGGACACCGTCCTCGGGCAACTGGTATGGCGATGAACGCAACCATATGGTGACCTTGCGCGGTACTTTCTGGTAAATCGCAGATAAAAATGAGCCCGCGTGATGGCGGGCTTTTTAATGAGCGCATGCCAGCCTTGGCTGACTGTGATGGGGCGCCATGAGCGCAGTTTGTGGAAAAAAATATATACCTATCGCCACTGTCGGTGTTCGGAAGGCTGACGTCTTTCCTGTTGAGATTGATTTTTATTTGGCTGATTTCAGCAGGGGGAGCGTTATGCAGCATCTGATCAGGCACACCGCCTTGAGCCTGGCACTTGCCACGGCCAGTGCCGTGGCAACGAGCCTGCCGGCACAGGCCGCGCAGCAACAGAAGACCGACACCCGGACCTACGACATCGAAGCCGGTCAACTGGACCAGGTACTGACGCGCTTTGCCGAGCAGTCCGGGTTGCGATTGATGGTCGTCAGCGAGTTGGTCGCTGGTCAGCAGTCGGACGGGCTCAAGGGAAATTATCCGGTGCAGCAGGGGCTTGATCGGTTGCTACTGCGCAGCGGCTTGAGCGCCCGGGTCAGTGATGATGTGATCCTGATTGAAAAAACACCGGCGCAGGGAGGGGCGGTGGAGTTGGGGGCTACGACCATTCAGGGGCAGGGGATGGGGGAGATGACGGAGAATTCGGGATCGTATACCACTGGCCTCACCAGTATCGGCTCGAAGACTCCGACCAGCTTGCGACAGACGCCGCAGTCGGTGTCAGTGGTGACTGCGCAAGCGATTCAGGACAGCAGGGCGGTGGACCTGACTGACGCGTTGAAGCTGACGCCTGGGATTACCCTGAAAAAAACCAGTGTTCGCACCACCGATTTTTACTCTCGTGGCTTCATGATCCAGAACATCCAGATCGACGGCGCCGCCCCCATGGCCCTGGGTAACTCGGCGGGGAGCTTTTATTCCAATAAAAATTACGACCTGGTGGAGTTCGACCACGTAGAGGTTCTGCGCGGGGCCTCAGGGTTGTTCGGCGGCACGGGGGATCCGGGGGGCATGATCAATCTGGTACGCAAGCGTCCGTTGGATGCCTACCAGTTGAAGATCGACACTTCGGCAGGCTCCTGGGACAACTATCGTACGCAGTTCGATGTAACAGGCCCTATGGGCTTTGACGGTAAGTTGCGCGGCAGGTTGGTGGCGGCCTACAGCAACAATGGATCTTTCCAGGATCATATAAGCGACGAGAAGCCAACGGTGTATGGGGTGTTGGAGGCGGACATCCAGCCAGAAACCCGCGTGACCTTTGGCGGCCGCTCCGAACGAATCCATGTTAATGGCTCCGGCATTGGCTTGCCGCGGTACATTACTGGCGATGACCTGGGTTTATCCAGGCGCACTAGTCTTACACAGGGCTGGGCCTATCAGGATGGTCGGTCCCAGGAGCTGTTTGCCAAGATCGACCATGAGTTCAACGATGACTGGAAAGTAAACGCGACCTACACGAGAACCCTGGAATCCGGGCTTTCGAAAAGTGCTTTTGCCAGCAATGGCCTCAATCCGATCACACTCAAAGGTACTAACTGGGGTGGTAACACAACCGCCTATCGCAGCGAACAGGGATCGGCAGATATCAACCTTGCCGGGAAGTTTGATGCGTTCGGTTTACGACATGAGTTTTTGCTCGGCATGGATCATCAGAAGATCACCAGTCGGTGGCGCGGCACCAGCCAAAGCGAAGGGGCCGGTGGTGACCTCGACGTATTTGATCCAGGCTCCACACCTTGGCCTCAGCCACCAACCCGCAAGGATTTTTTCCGTGATTACAGTCCCAATGACCAAGTTCAGTATGGGTTGTATTCCACCTTGCGTTTGCAACTTGCCGAACCTCTGCACCTGGTTGTCGGTGCCCGTGTCCAACGTGTTAAGTACAGCCAGACGTACATGGCGGATTGGGATGGGGGTGGGTTCAAGACGGAGTCCGATGTGTCGTCGCGTGAGCCTACCAAGCTCACACCCTATGGCGGCCTGGTCTATGACCTGAATGATGAGTGGTCGACCTACGCAAGTTATTCCGAGCAGTACAGGCCTCAGCAGCTGAAATTACAGGGCCCGCCACCTGGCACCCCACTTGAGGCAATGAAAGGCCGTGCCTATGAGACCGGGTTGAAGGGCGAACTGTTTGGTGGGGCGGTGAATACCAATTTCTCGATTTACTACACCGAGCGGGAAAACGAAGCGGTAGGCGACTCCCGTTATCCATCGACCGAAGTGCAGTTCGGTGGCAACTGCTGTTATCTGGCAGAGGGCAAAGTCATCAGTAAGGGCGTCGACATGGAGGTGTCGGGTGAAGTAATGCCTGACTGGATGCTGATCGCTGGCTACACCTATAACAACAACCAGAACCGCAAGGACAATGCTGCGTTCAGCACTATCACCCCCAAGCACATGGTCAAGTTCTGGTCCACTTATCGCCTGCCAGGTGCTTTCAATGATGTGAAGCTGGGAGGTGGGGTCAATCTGCAAAGCGCCACTTACGTCAGTGGCTCTGCTGGTGTCCTGGATAAAATGGGGAACCCGGTCAAGGATGCCGACGGTGAAAATCTGTCCATTCCCTTTGATTACAAACAATCGGGCTACGCCGTCTGGAACGCCATGGCTGAGTATCGCCTGGACGAGAACTGGACGCTGGTCTACAACCTCAACAACGTATTCGACAAAACCTATTACACGGCTGTTGGGTCTTCCTACTCTGGTAACTGGTACGGCGACCCTCGTAACCACATGCTGACCTTGCGGGGGACCTTCTGGTAAACAAGGTTTGAAATGAAACAGGGACATCGTGAGATGTCCTTTTTTGTTTCTGTTACAAAGTGATTGGGAATCCTTCTAAATTATTTTTATCCCGAACGTTCATTAATGGCTCGATACCGATTCAAGTCAAAACCGTCCCTCTGCAACAGGGAGTGGGGTCCGGACGGTTTAGCTAAATTCAGGTCATTCCGCCTCAAGAGTGGAAGGCCTTCGACATTAATGACATATCTGGGGCTAAACCAAACAATGAAACGCGAGAGAAAAAGGTTCAGGCAAAAACTCTTCAACACCCCCCTGGCGTCCTGCCGCAGTTGCGTGTCGGTGGCGGTCCTGGGATTGGCCCTCAGTGTCTGCGGCGGGGCTTTCGCCCAGCCCATGCAGGTGAACGTGCCAGCCCAGTCCCTGGACAAGGCCCTGACCGAGCTGGGTAAGCAGACTGGCCTGCAAGTGCTTTTCGGGCCGGATATGGTTGCTGGCAAGAAGTCCACCGCTGTCAATGGCAGCCTGGAGCCCGCAGTTGCTCTTGAAGCGCTGCTCAAAGGAGCAGGCCTGAGTTTCCGGATCGAAAACAATACGGTCATCCTCAGCCCTGAAAGTGGCGCAAGCACAACGCTGGAGTTGGGTACCACCACCATCCAGGGCCAGGGGATGGGGGAAATGACGGAAAACTCCGGCTCCTATACCAGTGGCCTTGTCAGCGCCGGTTCCAAAACGCCTACCAGCTTGAAGGACACACCGCAGTCGGTGTCTGTCATCACCCAACAGGTCCTGCAGGACCGGCGCATTGTTGATCTGTCCGATGCCATGCGGCGCACGCCAGGTATCACCGTCAAAAACGCCAACTACCGCCTGCCGCAGTTCATTTCCCGTGGTTTCCGTATCGATAACATCCAGATCGATGGTGCCTCGCCGATGGATATCGGCTCTGGTGTCGGTACGTTCTATGCCAACCAAACCTATGACATGGCCGAGTTTGACCATATCGAAGTGTTGAGGGGGGCGTCTGGTCTGTTTGGTGGTACTGGTGATCCGGGCGGTATTATCAACCTCGTACGAAAACGTCCGTTGGATTTCTTCCAACTCAAATTCAATACTTCGGCTGGCTCTTGGGACAATTACCGTAGCGAGGTTGATGTAACGGGGCCGATGGCCTTTGACGGCAAGTTGCGGGGGCGCGTTGTGGTGGCCAATACCGACCGCCAATACTTCATGGATAAACGTAGTACCGAAAAGCCTTTCATCTATGGGGTGCTGGAGGCGGACGTGACTGACACCGCCAGAGTTACCGTCGGTGGTCGTTACGAGAAGACCCACGAAAATGGCACGGGGGATGGATTGCCGCGATTCAGTACCGGCGAGGATTTGAAACTCAAGCGTAGCAGTTGGTACACGACCAATTGGGCGTATGCGGATATCAGTACCCAGGAACTGTTCGCCAAGTACGACCAGGAACTGGCGAACGACTGGAAACTCAACGTTTCCTTCACCAATACCCTCAACAAATCCGATACCAAAGGTGTGTTTCTATGGGGGGCGCCGGACCCGGTCACCCTTGAAGGCGCTACCTGGGGAGGAAGTTTCGTTAGAAGTTGGAGCGAGCAGTCGTTGTTTGATACCAACGTGTCCGGGAAATTTACCGCGTTCAATCGTGAACATGAACTGCTGATCGGGGCCGATGCCCAGAAAGTCACCAGCCGTTGGCGTTCAACGTGGGGTATGGCAGGTTTCTATCCGGTCGATGTCTACAATCCGGATGTACCACCTCTACCGCCTTCCAGTATTGGTAGCGCGCTTGAGCGTGACTACAGCCCCAATACTCGCAAGCAGTATGGTTTGTACTCGACCTTACGCCTGCAATTGACTGATCCGCTCAAGTTGATTCTCGGGGCCAGGGTTCAGCGCTATAAGTTTGAACAGACCTACAGGACCGTAAATGCTGTTACGGGCGCATGGGACGTTCAGTCCCAGAGCAATCATCGTGAACCGACCAAGTTGGTTCCCTTCGGTGGGTTGGTATATGCCCTCGACGATGAATGGTCGGCGTACGCCAGCTATTCGGAAATCTTCAAGCCCCAGGCCCAGCAACTGCAAGGCCCAAGTACTTCTGGAAAAGTCCTGGAACCCATGGTTGGCAAGACTTACGAAACCGGTATTAAGGGTGAGCTCTATGGCGGAACGCTGAACGTTTCGGCTGCGCTGTTCTATACCAAGCGCGAGAAAGAGGCGATTCAAGATCCGCGATACGTGGCGGAATCAGTCTTGTATGGCGGCAGTTGCTGCTATCTGGCTCAAGGCGAAATCATCAGTAAGGGGCTTGAGCTAGAAGCCAGTGGTGAGGTGTTGCCTGGGTGGATGGTGATGGGTGGCTACACCTTGAACCTCACGGACAATGGTACCAAGGACACTTTCCTCACTACGGTTACACCCAAGCATTTGGCGAAACTGTGGACCGTTTACACGTTGCCTGATCGCCTTTCTGACTGGAAAGTAGGTGGTGGTGTCAACATTCAGAGCGCCAGCTACGCCAGCGGAACCGCTTACCGAGTTAGAAAAAATCCGACGGAAAATTACTACGATGTCTACGATGAGCGGCCTTTTGATATGGTCCAGGGCGGCTACGCTGTATGGGATGCCATGGTCGAATACAAAGTCGATGAAAACTGGACCGTTGCCCTCAATGGCAACAACCTGTTTGACCGCAAGTACTTCGAGACCCTGAAGACTTCCGAGTACGGCAATTACTACGGTGAACCGCGCAACTACATGCTGACAGTACGTGGTACGTTCTAGGTTCCCCTCAAGCGTCGCATAAAAAACCACCTCGATTGAGGTGGTTTTTTGTGCCTGTTTCTATGTGATTAAAGCTGGGCCAACCAACGATCGACCTCGCTGTAAATCCCCGCAATGTCCCCGGTGATCCCGGACATACGCAGAAAGTCATGGGTCAGGCCGTTTTGTGTCAGCAAGGTCACTTGGGTGCCGGTGCTTTTCAGGAGTTCTGCATACTCAAGGCCTTCGTCATACAACGGGTCATATTCAGCCAGGCTGATATAGGCCGGCGCCAAGGCGGTCAGTCCCTGGGCCAGCAATGGTGAGGTGCGCCAGTCGCCACGTTGCTCGGCTTCAGGCGTGTACTGTCGATAAAACCATTGCAGCGTCTTGCTCTCCAGCAGGAAGCCTTCGGCGTAACGCTGGTGGGAAGGGCGAGTACGCTGGGTATCTGCGACCGGGTAGAACAGCAACTGAGCCTGGGGCATAAGCATCATATTCTCAGGGTGTTGCACAGCGCTGATGGCCAGGACAGTTGCCAGGGTTGCTCCGGCACTGTCACCAGCGACGGTCACCTGGAGTGAGTCAAGATGCAGTTCGGCACCCTGACGGGCGAGCCAGTTTGCACTGTCTACGGCATCATTCACCGCCGCGGGAAATGGGTGTTCAGGCGCCAGGCGATACGCCGGCGCTAGCACCGCATGACGGCCGCTGGCGGCCAGGCGTCGGCAGATCGAGTCGTGGGAGTCGAGGCTGCCAACCACATAGCCGCCGCCATGAAAGTACAGAATCACCGGCAGCACGCTTTGTTCTGTACCGGTCTTGCGGTAGAGGCGGGCCGCCAGTTGTTGACCGTCCCGAGTGGGGATCTGTAGTGCGCTGACACTGATCGCGCCGGGTGGGCTGGGGTCGAGAGTCTGCGAGGTCAGGTCGAACTCGGTACGCGCGGCGTGCGGTGTGAGTTGGTGCATCGGCTGGCTTTTGCCGGTCAGGCGGCCCATCTCGGCCAGTTCCAGAAAACCTTCGAGGTCAGGGTCCAGAGGCATTGCGTGTTCCTTATCAGGTAGTACCAAACAAAAAACGCCCCGGATTACAGGTCCGGGGCGGCAGTAGGTTTAACCGGTCACCGCTTCACACTGCATCAATTGCAGGAGCAGGCTGTGCAGCAACTGGCTGTTGTTGAGCATCTGGTAATGTCCGGCGGCGATCCGCTCGTCCAGTACGCTGCCCGGCACCGGGTTGGTAAAGTCCGGCGTATGGGCGTCGCAGGCCCACCAGCAACTGGCCGCGGCACGTGTCTGGGGCAACGCTGTCAGTCCCAGGGACAGTGCCTTGAGCTTCATCGCGACCCTAAATGTGTGGGCCAATTCCTCAACACTGATATCGCTGAACGCTGAAGTGCCGGCGACTTGTTGACGAATATCCGCGATCAGTTGCTCCAGCACCGCTTGGGGACTGTCGGCGGGCAGTTCCACTACAGGCAGGTGCTCGGTGGATTGACCGAAGATCACCGCGAGGAAACCACGTAAGTCATCGCCCCAACCCAAATCGGCAGCAACAGGGGTGGCAGACGGGATAAAGCTATCGACCAGTCCCAGGAACTCTACTTCCTGGCCCTGCTTTTCCAGTTCATGAGCCACCAGTACCGCGAGGGTTCCCCCCAGTGACCAACCGACCAGTTGATAAGGCCCTAGAGCCTGTTTCTGGCGGATGTACTGGGCATAGTCGATAGCCATGGACGCCAGCGACTCATCCTGCCAGTCACGGTCGAGCAGCATCCGGCATTGCAGGCCATAGACGCTGCGTTTGCCTTCCAGGCCGCGGGCGAGGGTATCGTAGTCGAACACTGTGCCAAAGCCGGCATGCAGACAAAATAGGGGTTGGGCATGGGGCAAGCGGCTATTGAGCAGCAACAAAGGATCCATGTCGGTAGCCGGGGCAAAGCCTGACAGTTCGGCAATGGTTGGCTTGCCGATCATGTCCCGCAGTTTCAGTTCAAGCCCCAGTTCAGGTTGGTTACGCACTTTGGATAGAACTTTGAGGATGCGCAGCGAATCGCCACCCAGCTCGAAGAAGTTGTCAGTCACACCCACGGTTTCCAGCTCCAGCACTTGTTGCCAGATGGTTGCCAAGGCACGCTCCACGGCATTGCGCGGGGCCACGAATTCACGGCCCTTGAAGTCAGGATCAGGTAGGGCCTTACGGTCGATTTTGCCGTTGGGATTAAGCGGCAATGCGACCATGCGGATGATCTGTGCGGGCACCATGTAGTCCGGCAGATCAGCCTGGAGAAGGCCACGCAGTCGCTCTGCAAGTGCCTCTTCGGTCGGGGTCACGACATAGCCGATCAGTTGTTTGCTGGCCCCTGTCTCGCGGGCGACAACCACCGCATCCTGCACCCCTGGAATATCTCGCAGTCTGGATTCGATTTCGCCGAGTTCGATGCGGAATCCACGAATTTTCACCTGGTTGTCCAGGCGACCCAGGTAGTCAATTACTCCGTCAGGTCGCTGACGCACCAGATCGCCGGTACGGTAAAGACGTGAGCCGTCGGCGGCAAATGGGTCTACGACAAACCGTTCGGCCGTCAACCCTGGACGCTGATGGTAACCTCGGGCTACGCCCTCTCCACCAATGTACAACTCACCGGCTGTACCCTCGGGCAAAGGATTGAGGTGTTCGTCGAGGACATACAATGTGCGCTCGCCAACGCGTGTCCCAATCGGTGCATACACCGCACCGCAGGTCTCATTGGCGGAGACTTTCCACAGCAGTGGCGTCACCACGGTTTCGGTAGGTCCATAGCCATTGGTCAAAAAGGCAGGCTTGAGGGCCTGCTTGACCAGCTCAAAGTTGGCGTCGGCCACCGCATCCCCGCCAAAGCAGTAAATGCGCACAGCAGGCGGCGCCTTGCCGCAATCACGGGCGTACTCCGCCAGTTGTTGCAGATAGGCCGGTGGGAAGCAGGCGATGCTGATCTGGTGTGCATGCAAGGCGTGCCAGGTCTCCTCGGGAGTCCATAGGCGGTTGCCGCGCACCACTAACTGGCCGCCGTGGGCCAAGGTGCTGAGCCAGCGCTCCTGGGCCCCGTCGAAGGCAAACGACATGAACAACAGCTCACGGGTGGTGCTATCCATTTCATAGCGTTGACCGATAGCCTGGCAGTGCATGCGGATCTGCCCGTGACTGACCGCCACGCCCTTGGGTTTGCCGGTGGAGCCGGAGGTGTAGATCAGGTAGGCGAGGTTGTCGGCATCTATCAGCGGTACCGGGCAGCTATCAGGCTGCGTTGCCAGTGACAGGGTGTCGAGCTCGATAAGCGTGGGCGCCCAGGGCTGGTCGAAGCGTTCGCGCAGCTGGCTTTGGGTTAGCAGCACCCCCATGGCCGAGTCCTCGACAATCCACTTCACCCGGTCTTCTGGGTAATCGATATCCAGCGGGACGTAAGCGCCGCCGGTCTTCATCACGGCGTAGAAGGCTACAACTACGTCCACCGAGCGCTCCAGTGCAACGCCAACGAAGCTCTCCGCTCCTATCCCCTGAGCGATCAGGTGATGAGCCAGGCGATTGGCGCGTTGCTCAAGTTGACCGTAGGTCAGCCGGTTGTGTTCGCAGGCCACGGCCACAGCATCGGGATTGCTGTGGGCATGCAGGCGAATCTGTTGCGCCAGAAGTTGTTGGCCATGGGGTTCGGTTGTCAGTTGATTGCGTTGCCGCAATGTCCGTTGCTCTTCTGCACTCAGCGTGGACAGGCTGCCCAGGGACGCCGCGGGGTCGCCCAGCATGGCCAGCAACAGGGTTTCAAAGCTACGGCGTATTTGCTCAACAGCCTCGACGGTGAAGCGGTTGCGCAGGTACATGAACTCGACGGTCAGGCGATTACCAAGGTTGACCGCCAGGTCCATGGCGAAGGTGGTGACGTCCTGGCTCTTGGTTTCACCGAATCTGAGCTGATCTTGTTCGGCTTCTTGCAGGCGCTCGTCCACCGGATAGTTTTCGAACACGATGATGCTGTCGAACAGCGCCTGGCCACCTAGGCCAGACCAGCGTTGCACATCGGCCAGCGATGCGTGCTCGTGATCGCGTACTTCCACGTTGTAGGTTTGCAGCTCGAGCAACCAGTCGGCCACAGTCTGCTGAGGTTGTGGGGTCTGGATGATCGGTAAGGTGTTGATAAACAACCCCAGTATTTCGTCCGCGGCCGCAAGACCTGGTGGCCGGCCTGCGACGGTGCTGCCAAAGCACACGCTGTCTTGGCCGGTATAGCGTTGTAGCAACAGTAGCCAGGTCGCTTGGATCAGGGTGTTGGGAGTTACGCGCAGACGCTGTGCCTGATCTTTCAAACGCAGGGTTTGTTGCGCGTCCCAGTTTAGGTAAAGCGCCTGATGACCGTCGTTGTTCTGGTCAGGACGGGGCGACAGGCTATTGGCAAGCACGGTCGGGCCATTCAGTCCTTGTAGCTTGTGCTTCCAGAAGGCCTCTAGCGACGCCTGCGGTTGAGCTTGGAGCCATGCAATGTAGTCGCGGTACTTGCCGCGCTTGGGGGCCCGGGACTTGCCGTTGTAGACTTCGAACACTTCCGCGAGCAGGCGTGAGCTGCTCCAGCCGTCTAGCAGAATGTGGTGGTTAGTCCAAATCAGGTAGAGCTTTTCGGCCGCCAGTTTGACCAGCGTCAGACGCATCAGGGGCGCGCAGAGCAAGTCGAAGCCTTCGCGACTGTCGGCTTCGACCTGTTCTTGCAGATCTTGCGCGCAGACGTCCCGCTCCTCCCAATCAAGAACCCGTAGGGGCAGGACGGCGGCTTTGAACACCAGTTGCAGCGGCTCATTCAGATGGCTGGCGGCCCAGAAGACGGTACGCAGAATCTCATGGCGCTCGATCACTGCATTCCAGGCGGCGGCAAAACGCGCGATATCCAGACCACTGACCGGTACTGCCGTCTGATTGATGTAAGCCGCAGACTCTGACGCTTCAAGGGTGTGGAACATCATGCCTTGCTGCATCGGCGAGAGTGGGTAGATGTCCTCGATCTGTTGTACCGGGATAGTCAGCGTATCCAGTTGTGCCTGGTTCAACCTGGCCAACGGGAAGTCAGACGGCGTGGCGCCTTGATGACGGGTATCGCAGCAGTAGGCAATTAGCTGTTCCAGTGCTTGCAGGCAACTGTTGGCGAGGGTCTGGATAACTTCGACAGGGAACACGTCGTGGCTGAAGATCCAGCCCATGCTTAGCTGATTGTTGTAGACCTGGCTGTTGATGGTCAGCCAGTTATCCAGTGGGGCTTCATTGTTCTTTTCAGCACCCTGTGCTTCGCCCGATGGGGAAAACAGCGCACCTTGGGTGTTATCGAAACTGGCATCGAACTGGCCCAGGTAGTTGAAGGTAATGCGCGGCATCGGTAATGCACCCAGGCGTGCCTGAGCCTGAGTGTCGCCCAGGTAGCGTAGGACGCCAAAGCCAATACCTTTGTTCGGGATGGCCCGTAGTTGCTCCTTGACCTGTTTGATGGCGTCACCAAGGTCAGAATGGGCGGTCAACTTGACCGGGTACAGGCTGGTAAACCAGCCCACCGTGCGGGTCAGGTCGATATCGTCGAACAGTGCTTCGCGGCCATGGCTTTCCAGTTGGATCAGTACGTTGTCACGGGTGGTCCATTGGCTGACAGCGCGAGTCAGGGCTGTCAGAAGCAGGTCGTTGATCTGCGTGCGGTAGGCAGCGGGTGCTACCTGCAGCAGCTGTTGGGTCAGGGCTTTGCTCAGTTGGACATTGACGGTTGTCGCCTGACTATGCCGCTGGCTGCCTTTAGGGTTGGCCTGAGGCAGATCGTGACTGGTGGCGTCCAGTTGCTGCTCCCAATAGGCCAGTTCCTGTTGCACAACGTCATGCCGACTGTAGGCTTGCAACTTTTCGCCCCAGGTTTTGTAGGCACTGGTCTTCTCCGGCAGCGCGATAGCCTGGCCGGCGTGCAGTTGGCGGTAGGTACTTTGCAGATCATCGAACAGGATGCGCCAGGACACGCCATCGACCACCAGATGATGGATCGCCAGCAACAGGCGCTGGCTACCGTCGTTCAGGCTTACCAGTACCGCTCGTAGCAGCGGCCCTTCTTGCAGGTTCAGGCTGTATTGGGCTTCGTCACCCAAAGATTGCAATTGCGTAGCGTCGTCAATCCGGGTTTGCCATAGCACCGAGGCCGTGCTCGGGCGGTATTCGGAGTGCCAGCCATGTTCCGCCTGGGTGAAGCTCAGGCGCAGGGCATCGTGGTGCTGGATCAGGGCGTCGAGGGCCTGCTCCAGCAACTGAGGGTCGAGGACGGTGGCGGGTTTGAGCAGGACCGACTGGTTCCAGTGGTGACGTTCGGGGATGTCGGTGTCGAAGAACAGTTGTTGGATCGGCAGCAACGGTGCCATGCCTTTGACCGGCCCTTGATCGATTGCGAGGCCCTGGCCGTGATTTTTCGCCACGCTGGCCAGGCCCTGGATCGTCTGGTGCTGGAACAGTTCCTTGGGGGTGAAGTGGATGCCTGCCTGACGCGCGCGGCTGACCACCTGGATGGAGATGATCGAGTCGCCGCCCAGCTCGAAAAAATTGTCGTTCAGGCCGATTTTTTCCAGCTTGAGCACTTCCTGCCAAATACTGGCGATGCGCTGTTGCAGATCGTTTTGCGGTGCTACATACGTGTGCAGGGCCTGGCTGACATCTGGCGAGGGTAGGGCCTGGCGATCGAGTTTGCCGTTGGGGGTCAGAGGCAGGTTGGCCAGGAACACCCAGTGGCTGGGCACCATGTACTCAGGCAGGGTTTCCTTGAGTTGGCGTTTGAGGGTGTCACGCAGTTGCGCTTGTGCAGCCTCATTGTCAAGGGGGCCAGTGGTGGTGGCATAAGCGACCAGTTGCAGGTTGTCGGTGACTGTCAGGGCCAGTACCACGGCTTCGCGAATGCTTTCTTGCGCTAATAGGCGAGCTTCGATTTCACCCAACTCGATACGGAATCCACGGATTTTTACTTGGTGGTCAATGCGCCCGACGTACTTAATGACGCCATCGTCGCCATAGCGGGTCAGGTCGCCGGTGCGGTACAACCGTTCACCCGTAGTGGAGAACGGGTTGGGTACATATTTTTCCGCAGTCATGGCTGCGCGCCCGAGATAGCCTCGGGTAATCCCTGCACCTGCCAAGTGCAGTTCGGCCGCCACCCCGGTTGGTACCGGTTGCAGGTCGGCATCGAGCAGATAGCTTTGAGTGTTGTGCAATGGCCGGCCAATATTGGCCTGCCCGCCGCCCTCGCGGCGAGTCCAGGTAGAGTAGGTGGTGTCTTCGGACGGGCCGTAAAGATCGAAGATGTGCTTGATCGTGGCTTGTTGGTAGAGGCTGTCCACCAGCGACTGCTTCAGCGGTTCGCCGGCCAGGTTGATGATGCGCACGCTGTCAGGGATTTGTCCGGCTCGCTGCAGGGCATTGATCGCCGATGGAACGGTATTTATCAGGCGGACCTGTTCCCGCCCCGGCAATTCCGGCAGCTCCAGGGCATTGCGTGCAAGGACGATTGAGCCGCCATTGGCCAGGGTGACGAAGATTTCCCAGACCGACAGGTCGAAGCACACCGAAGTGGAGGCCAGCACGCCCTGGATGTCCTCACGACTATAGACTTGCTGCGACCAATGGATCAGCGCCAGCACATTGCGATGAGCAATCGCCACACCCTTGGGGTTGCCGGTGGAGCCGGAGGTGTAGATCACGTAGGCCAGGTTGTCTGGGGTGACCTGAGTGTTCGGTGCGGTTTGCGGGTAGTCAGTCAGTTGATCCATCAGCAACACGTTTGCGCCTGTGTCGGGCAGATCGGCGAGTAGCTTGGTTTCAGTCAATAGGACCTGTGCGCGACTGTCTTCGAGCATGTAGGCAACGCGATCGGCAGGGTACTCGGGATCCAGCGGCACGTAGGCGCCGCCGGCCTTGAACACACCGAGCAAGGCCACGATCAGCGCCTCGGAACGCTCCATGGCCACGCCAACCCGAACTTCGGGGCCGACGCCGAGTTCGATCAACTTGTGGGCCAGTTGGTTTGCTCGGGCGTCCAGTTCGCGATAGCTCAGGGTTGTAAGACCATGGATCAGGGCCACGGCATCGGGGCTACGCTCCACTTGTTGCTCGATCCACTGGTGAGTGCAACGCTCATGGGGGTAGGGGGAGGAGGTGTTATTCCAATCGCGCAAGATCTGTTGTTGTTCAGCCCCGCTTAGTAACGAAAGACTTGCAATAGGCAAGTGTGGCGCGGCGATGCAACGCTCAAGCAGGTTCAACCAATGCTGCCCGAGGCGTTCAATGGTGCTCGCCTCAAACAGGTCGCTGGCATAGTTCAGGGTTGCCGAAAGCCCTTGCGTCGATTCGAAGGTGTTGAGGGTCAGGTCAAATTGAGAGGTGCGACTGCCCCATGTCATACCTTCGATGTGTAACGAGGACGGCGAAAATCCTTGAGTGGGTGCAGTTTCCTGATGCTCACTGAGGTGGTTGTACATCACTTGGAAAAGCGGGTTGACGCTCAGGTTGCGCTCCGGTTGCAGGGCCTCGACCAGTTGTTCGAAGGGCAAGTCCTGGTGGGCCTGGGCATCCAATGCGGTTTGCTTGACCTGGGCCAGCAGATCGCTGAACGACAGCGGTTCATCGAAGCGCGCCCTGAGCACTTGAGTGTTGACGAAGAAACCCAGTAAACGCTCGGTTTCGACCCGATTGCGGTTGGCTACGGGCACACCCACCCGAATGTCGGCCTGATGACTGTAGCGGTGCAGCAGGGCCTGGAACGAAGCGAGCAACAACATGAACAAGGTCACGCTGTGTTGCTGGGCAAGCTGCTTGAGCTTCTGCTCCAGCGCTGCCGGAAGCGTGACCTTGATATTCGCGCCCCGGAAGCTCTGCACAGCGGGTCTTGGATGATCGAAGGGCAACTCCAGGACGGGTTGGTCGCCGCCCAATTGGTCTTTCCAATAGTTCAGTTGACGCTCGCTTTCTCCCGCTTCCATCCAGTTACGCTGCCAGATGGCGTAGTCGGCATACTGGATTGCCAGTTCAGGTAATGCGTTTGGCAGACCCTGCTGGAAGGCGGAGTACAGAGCGATCAACTCTTTGACCATCACCTGCATCGACCAGTCATCGGAGACGATATGGTGCTGGGTCAGCACCAGCACATGATCGTCGTCGCCCAGTTGCCGCAACGCGACACGCAGCAGTGGGCCTTCCTGCAAGTCAAATGGTTGGTAAGCCTGGGCCTGGATAAACGTCTTGATCGTGGTTTCGTCGAATGCAGTGACGGTGCTTTGTTGAATCTGCAGCGGCATGTCCAGGTGAATGACTTGCAGTGGTCGCTCTTCGCCAGAGGCAAATGTAGTACGCAGCGTCTGGTGGCGAGCGATCAAGGCATTGAAGCTTTGCTCCAATACAGCAACGTCCAGCGGGCCCCTGAGGCGCAGGGCGGTAGGAATGTTATAGGCAGCGCTGCCGGGATCCAGTTGCCAGAGCACCCACTGGCGTTCCTGAGCGAAAGACAGGGGGATTGATTCGAAAGCCGATTGCACTTCGGGGATCGGCAGGTTGGCGGGAGAAACACCTTCCGCCAACATTTTTTCCAGGTACAGCTTGCGCTTGTCCAGGGGCAGGGTGATGAACCGCCGGGCAATGCGGGCAGCGACAGCCTTATCCATCAGAACGCCTCCATGTCATCGAGCAGGGCTTCGAGCTTGTCCAGCTTCTGCGCGCTGACGGGGCCCGCCTGCTGCTCAAGCTGGGCGGCAAACGCGCCCAGGGTCGGGTGTTGGAATATCAACTGTGGCGTCAACTGCATGCCCAGCTCCAGTTGCAGGCGCGAGACCACGCTTACGACCAGCAGAGAATGTCCGCCCAGTTCAAAGAAGTGATCTTCAAGACCAATGGGCTCGACTTTCAGTACGTCCTGCCAGATCGCCGCTATTTGCTGTTGCAAAAGGCTATTGGGCGCGACATAGGTTTTTTGTAGCTGACTAACGTCAGGTTTTGGCAATGCCTTGCGCTCCAGCTTTCCGTTTGGACTCAAAGGTAATTGATCGAGAAAGAGCCAATGCGCTGGCACCATATAGTCCGGCAGATGCGTCTTGAGACGAGCTTTGAGTATGTCGCGCAGGGCCGTGGAGTCGCTGTCCGAAGCGGGAACGATGTACCCGACCAACTGCAAGCCAGTGGCAGTGTCAACGGCCAGCACGGCCGCTTCATGCACTTCGTTTTGCGCCAGCAACTGTGCCTCGATTTCACCCAGTTCGATGCGCAAACCGCGAATTTTCACTTGATGGTCGATACGTCCGACGTACTCGATAACCCCATCAGGACGCTGGCGCGCCAGGTCGCCGGTGCGGTAAAGGCGTTCGCCTTTGGCGTAGGGGCTTGCTACAAAGCGTTCGGCAGTCAGCGCCGGTCGCTGGTGGTAACCCCGGGCAAGGCCTTCGCCACCGAGGTACAGCTCGCCGATCACTCCAGGCGGCACGAGCGTCAGCTCTGCATTGAGAACCCACGTGCTGAGGTTGGCGATGGGCTGGCCGATAGGTACGCTGCTGCGCGCCTCTTCACGACAGGTCCAATGGGTCACGTCGATGGCCGCTTCGGTCGGGCCGTAGAGGTTGTAAAGCCTCGCGTTCGGTAATTTGGCGAACACCTGTCGCTGGGCATCGACGGACAGTGCCTCGCCGCTGCACACGATACGTTGCAAGCCGCTGCATCGGGACACCTGCGCATCGGCCAGGAATACTTGAAGCATCGACGGTACGAAGTGCAGGGTGGTGACCTGATGCTGACTGATCAACTCGACCAGTCGGGCCGGGTCACGATGGTCGCCAGGCTTGGCAATAGCCAGACGAGCGCCGGTCATCAGTGGCCAGAAAAACTCCCAGACTGACACGTCAAAACTGAACGGGGTTTTTTGCAGTACCGTATCTTGCGCCGTGAGGCCATACGCCTGTTGCATCCAGCACAGGCGATTGACCAGTGCGCAATGCCGGTTGGCCGCACCTTTGGGCTTACCTGTCGAGCCGGAGGTGTAGATCACATAGGCCAGGTTTTGCGGGTCAAGGCAAACCGCGGGATTGTTGCTGGCATACGTGTCCGGAGCCGGTTCATCCAGGCACAGTGTGCGAACGTTTGCAGGGACTGGCAGGGTATCAAGTACGGCCCGTTGGCTGAGCAACAAGGTAATGTTGCTGTCCTGCATCATGTAGGCCAGGCGGTCGCTTGGATATTCAGGATCCAGTGGCACATAGGCGCCGCCAGCCTTGAGGATGGCCAGCAGGCCAACGACCATTTCCAGGCTGCGGTCGAGCGCAATGCCCACCAGCCCGTCCGGACCTACGCCATGGTCTATCAGGCGATATGCCAACGCATTGGCCTGCTGGTTGAGCTGGGTATAGGTCAGTCGCTGCTCGCCGAAAATCAGCGCTATCGCGTCGGGAGCACGCTCGACTTGCTGTTCGATCCAATGGTGGATACAACGCTCAAGGGGATAGGCCTTACCGGTCTGGTTCCAGCCAAATAGACCTTGCTGTTCGGCGTCGCTGAGTAAAGATAAGGTGTCGATTGGCTGCTGCGGCGCTGCAATACAGCGTTCCAGCAAGTTCAGCCAATGTTTCCCAAGGCGGTCAATAGTGCTGGCGTCAAACAGGTCGGTGGCGTAGTTCAGCGTTGCAGACAGCCCCTGTGCTGATTCAAAGGTGTTGAGGGTCAGGTCGAATTGCGCGGTATGGTGCTCCCTGCTCAGGCTCTCGACATGTAAGACCGAAGGCGATGAGGGTCGGTCGGCAGCCGCGCTCTGGTGTTCGCTGAGGTGGTTGAACATCACCTGGAACAACGGGTTGTGGCTCAGGTTACGTTCCGGCTGGAGGGCTTCGACCAGTTGTTCGAAGGGCAGGTCCTGGTGGGCTTGGGCCTCTAGCGCGGTTTGCTTGACCTGTGCCAACAGTTCGCTGAAGGACAGCGGTTCATCGAAGCGCGCCCTGAGCACTTGGGTGTTAACAAAAAAGCCCAGCAAACGCTCGGTTTCTACCCGGTTACGATTGGCCACGGGCACGCCGACACGAATGTCGGCCTGGCGGCTGTAATGGTGCAAAAGTGCCTGGAACGAGGCAAGCAGTAGCATGAACAGCGTCACATTGCTCTGCTGGGCAAGCTGCTTGAGTTTTTGTGCCAGCGCCGGGGGAACCGTGACCGTGATGTTTGCCCCACGATAGCTCTGCACGGCAGGTCGCGAACGATCAGTGGGTAACTCCAGGACCGGTTGTTCGCCGCCCAGTTGACCCGTCCAGTAAGCCAGCTGGCGTTCACTTTCCCCAGCCTCCATCCAGCGGCGCTGCCAGATCGAGTAGTCGGTGTATTGAATCGGCAATGCTTCCAGCTCGACGGACAGGCCCTGGGAATAGGCACCGTATAGCTGCACCAACTCCTGGACCATCATGTGCATCGACCAGTCATCCGAGACGATATGGTGTTGGACCAGCAGCAGCACATGATCGTCGTCGGCCATGCGCAGCAATTTCACCCGCAGCAACTGATCGTTGCGCAAGTCGAACGGTTGACGGCTATGGTGCTCGACGAAGTCCTTGATGAAGCCATCAGTGGCGCCATTTTCACCCGTGACCTCCAGGATCAGGCCGCTCCGGGGCTCGATCACCTGCATCACGCCTTGCGGCTCTTCGACAAACCGGGTGCGCAGGCTCTGGTGCCGCTCGATCAGGGTATCGAAGCTGCGCTGTAGCGCATCGATATCCAGCGGGCCGCGCAGGCGTAGTGCCGTCGGCAGGTTATAGGCGGCGCTGGCAGGGTCCAGCAACCAGAGAAACCACTGGCGCTCCTGGGCAAACGACAGGGGTATGTGCGCGAACGCATGCCGGGTTTGTGGTATCGGCAAGCGTGACAAGCTCATGCCCTTGGCACTCATTTGTTCATAAAGGGTTTTGCGCTGGGTAACTGGCAACTTGATAAAACGATCAATCAAGTCGTTCAGGGCATTGGCTTGCATTTATTGGGTCTCCAGCACATCGAGCAGATCAAACAGATCATTCAATGAGTCATCAGGGGTTTGTTCGCCAGCGGGCTCGATGCGGCGTGCGTAGTCTTCCAGCGAGGCACTTTCGAAAATCGCCGCCAGTGGCACCTCGATCCCCAGGTTCAAATGCACGCGGGAGGTCACTTGTGTCGCCAGCAACGAGTTGCCGCCAAGGGCAAAGAAGTTGTCATCCAGGCCAATGCGCTGGGTCTTCAGTACGGCGCGCCAGATAGCGGCAATGTCGGTTTGCAAACCACTTTGCGGTTCGCGGTGCTCCTGGGCTGCGCTTTGCACGTCCACCGTGGCCAGGGCCTTGCGGTCGAGCTTGCCGTTGGGGTTGCGCGGCATTTGCTCCAACAGGTGCACCTGGGCAGGAATCATGTAGGCCGGCAGGCGCGCCTTGAGGAACGCCCGCAGGGCATCGATACCCGAGTGATCGTGGCCTTCTTCCAGGGTCAGGTAGGCAATCAACTGCTTGCCCAGGGGGTTCTCGCCCACCAGTACTGCCGCTTCTCGAACCCCAGGGAACAGCGCGATTTGCGCCTCGATTTCCCCTAGTTCGATGCGGAAACCATGGATTTTCACTTGCTGGTCGACACGTCCCAGATACTCCAGGGCGGCGTCCTCCTTGCGCCGGCGGGCCAAGTCCCCGCTCTTGTACAGACGCTCGCCCGGTACCAGGGCAAACGGGTTGGGCACAAAGCTGGTAGCGGTACGCACCGGGTCGCCACAGTAACCGCGCCCGACGCCGACGCCGGCGATACAGATTTCACCCGTGGCACCAGTGGGGATTGGCGAGAGGTCGTCGTCCAGCACATACAGGCGATTGTTGTCGGTTGGGTAACCGATCGGGATGTAGGTGCGTTGAGTCGAGGCAGGGTCGATGTCGTAGAACGCCACATCATCAGAACACTCGGCCGGGCCGTAGGCGTTGATCAGCTTGATCTGCGGGTAACGTGCCAGCCAGTCGGCGGCGGTTTCTGCCGGTAGCGCCTCGCCCGTCGGCAGCAGCCAGCGCAGGTCGGGAAGGTCGCTGTGTTGTTCGGTCAGCAGCGCCTGGATCAGCGCCGGGACAATTTCCAGCACAGTGATGTGTTGCTCTTCAACGTGCTTGAGCAGGGCCTGTGGATTTTTCGAAATATCGTCGGCAAAAATACACACCCTGGCGCCGCACAGCAGCGCGGTGAGGAACTGCCAGACAGAAATGTCGAACGACTGGGACGCCGTCTGCGCAATGATGTCCTGTTCTGTCAATTGCAAGTAAGGCACTTTGCTCAGTTGGTTATTGAGCATGCCGGCCTGTTCGACCATGACCCCTTTGGGTTGCCCGGTAGAACCGGAGGTGAAAATCACATACGCAAGGTTGTTCGGGCCGCTGTAGCGCCCAGGACGTTGTTGGTTGGTGTGCGCGGGTGGCAGATCCTCCCAGACCAGCAGGCCTACGGTGTGACCGGGAGCGCTCGCGGCCAGCTCGGCAAGTAGCGTTTGCGCGTGTTCACGGTACTTGGCGGTGCAGACCAGCAGCGGTGCCTTGCTCAAGTGCAGGATGTTCTTGATCCGTTCGCCAGGGTGGCTCGGATCCAGCGGCAGGTAGCCTGCACCGGCCTTGAAGGTGCCGACAATCATTGCCAACAGTTCCAGGTCGCGATCGGCCAGCAACGCCACGGTCTGATCCAGCCCTACGCCATGCTCGATCAAACCGTGGCCGAGGCTATTGGCATGGCGGTCAAGTTGCTCGTAGGTCCAACTGCGGTCCTGGCATACGGCTGCCACACGTTGTGGGCCAGCATCGACCTGTTGCTCGAACTGTTCGACGAACGAGCGCTGCAGGTCGTGGGGTACCTGCGATTGGTTATGTTCAAGTACCCACTCGCCCTGGCGTGCCGGATCAAGCAGCGTGATCTGGGCTAACGGCTGGTGCAGGTGATGACGCAGGGCGACCAACCATTGCTTGAACTCCTCCAGCAGGCTGTCCATGGTCGAGCGTTCAAAGAAGCGCGTGTCGTAGGACAGGTGCAGGCCAACCTTGTCGCTGGGGTACACCACCACGGTCACCGGGTAGTTGGTGTGGGTCCTCGAGGACTCGGAGATCACCCCCATGTCCTGCGCGTCCTGGCCAACGGAGTCTTCCATCGGCGCGTTTTCGTAGACGAACAGGCTGTTGAAAAGCGGCTGGCCTTTGAGAATCTCGCTGCATTCCTGAATGTTGACCAGAGGCAGGTAGTCATATTCACGCAGCGATACGTTCTTGTGCAGGATGCTTTGCAGCCAGGCGAGGGTGCTGAGTTGGCTGTCCGGTGTGGGGATAGCGATCCGCAACGGTACGCTGTTGATAAACAGCCCCACCGTATTTTGCATCTCGGGAATATGCGCTGGGCGGCCGGAAACGGTGACACCAAATACCACGTCCCGCGAGCGACTGTGGTTATGCAGGGTCAAGGCCCAGGCCGCCTGGACGAAGGTGTTGAGGGTGAGGTGGTAGCGCGTGGCGGCTTCTTGCAGCGCGGTACTGTCTTCCTGGCTGAGCCAGGTGTAATTGTCGCCAATCACCGACACCGAGTGCGCAGCCACTTGCAGATGATCTACCGGCAGTGATGTGGTGTGCTCCAGGCCCGCCAGTTGGTCTTGCCAGAACGTCGTGGCGGCAGTGCGATCCTGTTGCTGCAACCATTGGATAAAGTCGCGGAAGCGGTAGGGTGTGGCTAGCTCGCAGGGTTTGCCTGCCAACATGGCGTGGTAGATCTCGAAGAAGTCCGACATCAGTAACGAGCGGCACCAGGCATCCAGCAGGATATGGTGGTTACTCATGACAAACCGGTGGGACTGGTCGGCCAGCAGGATCAGCTTGAAGCGGATCGGCGGCTGTAAGGCGAGATCGAAGCCGGCTTCACGCTCTACCTTGAGGAGGTGTTCAATTTGCGCTTGCACCCGGTCCATTGGCACATGGCTCAAGTCCAGCCGTTCGACCTGCACGCTGCTGTTTTTGTGGATGATTTGCAGCAGCGTGCCGCCGGTATTCCACAGGAATGACGCCCGAATCGCTTCATAGCGCTGCACCACTTGCTGCCAGGCCGCCTCGAAGCGTGGATAGTCCAGCGTTTCCTTAATGGTGTAGCACTCTTGCATGAAGTAAATGCCGGAGTTTTTTTCCAGCAACGTGTGCACCAGCAAGCCTTCTTGCATGGGCGACAACGGATAGATGTCTTCGATCTGCTGGACCGGGATGCTCAGTGTGTCCAGTTGTGCCTGGCTCAGCCCAGCCAATGGGAAGTCAGAGGGGGTTGCACCTTGATGATGGGTATCGCAGCAGTAGGCGATCAACTGTTCGAGCGCCTGCAGGCAGCTGTTGGCGAGGTTCTGGATGGCCTCGACGGGGAAGACTTCGTGGCTGAAGGTCCAGCCCATGCTCAGTTGGTTGTCATAGACCTGACTATTGATGGTCAGCCAGTTACCCAAAGGCGTTTCGCTGCTCTTTTCGGCACCACGCTCTTCGCCCGTAGGGACAAACAGCGCGCCTTCGGCACTGTCGAAACTACCGTCGAACTGGCCCAGGTAGTTAAAGGTAATGCGCGGTATGGGCAACGCGCCCAGGCGTTCCCGAGTTTGAGCGTCACCCAGATAGCGTAGAACGCCAAACCCAATACCTTTGTCCGGGATGGCTCGCAGTTGCTCCTTGACCTGTTTGATGGCTTCGCCCAAATCCTGGTGGGCGGTCAACTTGACCGGATACAGGCTGGTGAACCAGCCGACAGTGCGAGTCAGGTCGATATCATCGAACAGGGATTCGCGGCCGTGGCTTTCCAGTTGGATCAACACGTTTTCGCGCGCGGTCCATTGGCTGACTGCACGGGTGAGGGCCGTGAGCAGCAGATCATTGATTTGTGTGCGATAGGCTGCGGGTGCGACTTGCAGAAGTTGTTGGGTCAGGGTTTTGCTGAGTTGGATATCGACAGTCGTCGCCTGGGTGTGCCGCTGGCTGCCTTCAGGGTTTGCGTGTGGCAGGTCGTGGCTGGTGTCGTCTAGTTGCTGCGTCCAGTACGTCAGTTCCTGTTGCAACTCAGCCCTCTGCCCATACCCCAGCAACTTCTCACCCCAGGTCTTGTAGGCGCTGGTCTTTTCCGGCAGCCCGATCGTCTGACCCGCTTGCAGTTGACGATAAGCCATCTGCAAATCATCAAACAAAATCCGCCACGACACCCCATCCACCACCAGGTGGTGAATGGCCAACAGCAACCGCTGGCTGCCGTCCTTCAGACCCACCAGCACCGCCCGCAGTAGCGGCCCATGTTGCAGGTCGAGGCTGCGTTGGGCTTCGTCGCCCAAAGATTGCAACTGTGTGGCGTCGTCGATGCGGGTTTGCCACAGCACCGACGCGGTCTGCGGGCGGTATTCAGCGTTCCAGCCAGAGTCGGTCTGGGTGAAGCGCAGGCGCAGGGCGTCGTGGTGTTGGATCAGGGCGTTGAGGGCCTGTTCCAGTAGGTGCGGGTCCAGGGTTGTGGCGGGTTTGAGCAGCACGGACTGGTTCCAGTGGTGGCGCTCGGGGATGTCGGTGTCGAAGAACAGGTGTTGGATCGGTAGCAGCGGTGCCAAACCCGTGACCAGGCCCTGGTCGATCGCCAGGCCCTGGCCCTGGTTTTTCGCCACGCTGGCCAGGCCCTGGATGGTCTGGTGTTGGAACAGGTCCTTGGGGGTGAAGTGGATGCCGGCCTGGCGCGCGCGGCTGACGACCTGGATGGAGATGATGGAGTCGCCGCCCAGTTCGAAGAAGTTGTCGTTCAGGCCGATTTTTTCCAGTTTGAGCACGTCTTGCCAGATGCCTGCGATGCGCTGTTGCACTTCGTTTTGCGGGGCCACGTAGGCGTGCAGGGCCTGGTTGGCATCGGGGGCCGGCAGGGCCTTGCGGTCGAGCTTGCCGTTGGGAGTCAGGGGTAATTGCGCCAGGATCAGCAGGTGGCCGGGGACCATGTAGTCCGGCAGGTGTTCGCCGAGGTGGGCCTTGAGGGTGTCGCGCAAGGCGTCCTGGCGGATGATGTCCGTTGCCGGTTCTGTTGGCACCACATAGCCCACCAACTGCGCGCCGCCCGGGGCTGGGTGGGCGATGACCACGGCTTCGCGCACCGTCTGGTGTTGCAGCAGTTGCGCTTCAATTTCCCCCAGTTCGATGCGCAAACCGCGGATTTTGACCTGATGGTCGATGCGCCCGATGTAGTCGATGACCCCATCGGCGCGGTAGCGGGTCAGGTCGCCGCTGCGATACAGACGCGCGCCATTGCTGGCAAACGGGTCGGGAATAAAGCGTTCGGCGGTCAGGCCCGGGCGCTGGTGGTAGCCCTGCGCCAGGGAGTCGCCGCCGATCAGCAGCTCGGCGTGGGTGCCCACCGGGCACAACTGCAGGTCATGATCGAGCAGGTAGGTGCGCACGTTGGCGATGGGGCGGCCGATAGGGGCGATGGCGCCCTCTGGCAGGCGGTCGACATCAAACAACGTGGTGTCGATGGTGGCTTCGGTTGGGCCGTAGAGGTTGCACAGGCGGCCGTTCCAGCGCTCGCGCAACTGTGTCACCAACGCGGTGCCCAGGGCTTCGCCGCCGAGCAGCAGCAAACGCAAGGATTGCATCTGCGCGCCCTGTTCATCGGCAAGCAAGGCTTGCAGCAGCGAAGGGGCCATTTGCAACACGCTGATGCGCTGGGCGGCCACTTGCGACCAGAGCATCGACAGGTCTGCGGACAGTTCGCTGGACGCTAGGACCAACTGCGCACCGTTGAGCAATGGCAGCCAGAATTCCCACACCGAGGCGTCGAAGCTGAAGGCGGTTTTTTGCAAGACCCGGTCCGCAGCGCTCAGGCCCAATTCGCCCTGCATCCACAGCATATGATTGGTCAGGGCGCCATGGCGCACTTGCACGCCCTTGGGCTGCCCGGTGGAGCCGGAGGTGTAGATCATGTACGCCAGGTGATCGGCGCTGACCGTGACCGGTGGGTTGGCGCTGTCATAACCTTCCAGCCAGTCGCTGTCCTGGTCCAGGCTCAGGGACGGCAGGCGGTCCGGGACGGGCAATGCCAGGCTGCTTTGGGTCAGCAGCAGGCCGATGCCGCTGTCATTGATCATGTAGGCCAGGCGGTCGGCGGGGTAGGCCGGGTCCAGCGGGACATAGGCGCCGCCGGCCTTGAGCACGGCCAGCAGGGCGATCACCATTTCCAGGCTGCGTTCCAGGCCAAGGCCCACGCAGGTATTGGGGCCGACGCCCAGTTCCAGCAGCTTATGGGCCAGTTGGTTGGCGCGGCGGTTGAGCTGGTCCAGGGTCAGTTGCTGGTTGCCGAACTCCACGGCAACGGCATGGGGCAGGCGTTCGGCTTGTTCCGCGAACAAGACATGCACCGGTGCGGCGTTGGCGTAATGGACCGCCGTGGCATTCCACTGCGCCAACTGCTGGCCACGCTCCTCGGCGCTGAACATCGGCAGTTCGCCGATCCGTGCCTGGGGCTGCTCGAGCATCGCCTGCACCAGGTTCTGGAAGTGCCCGGCCAGGGTGGCGATGGTCGCCGGGGCGAAGCAAGCGGCGTCGTATTCAAAATGCGCAGTGATCTGCTGCTGGCTGTATTCCACATCCAGCGACAGGTCGAACTTGGCCTGCAGCGGGTGGCTGTCCATAAAACTCAATTGCAGCGGGCCCAGGTGCAGGGCCGCCTCCTGCACGGCGCCGACACGCCAGTTGAACAGGGTCTGGAACAGCGGGTTGGCCTGGGGGCTGCGTTGCAGGTGCAGGTCTTCGAGGATCAGCTCGATGGGGTAGTCGGCATGTTCCAGGGCAGCGAGGGATTGCTGGCGCAGGCCCTGGAGGAACGCGCTGCAGGTTTGTTCGGGCGCCAGTCGCGCGCGATACACCTGGCTGCTGACAAAAAAGCCCACCAGGTCCTGGATCTGCGCCTGGTTGCGGGTGGCGTTGGGCACGCCGACGGTGAAGTCGACTTGGCCGCTGTAGCGCCCCAGCAGCAGCTGCCAGGCACCCAGGAGCACCACGAAGGGTGTCACGCCCTGTTGCTGGCAAAAAGTCTGCAAACGTTCGCTCAACAGGGCGGGCAGCGCGTGCCCATGATGGCCGGCGCCTGCGTGTTGTTCCAGGCGCTCGCGGGGCAGCTCCAGGGTGGGGATCTCGTCGCCCAGGCAGGCTTTCCAATACTGCGCAGCTAAGCTGTGTTGCGGCGTCAGCGGGTAGTCCTGGCGCTGCCACTGGGCGTAGTCGGCGTACTGGATGGCCGGGCGCGGCAGGGCCTGGCCCGGTTCGCGCAGGGCGCTGGCCAGGTCGTGGATCAGGATCGGGTTGGACCACGCGTCCGAGACGATGTGATGCATGTTGAGCAGCAGCACGTAGTCCTGCTCGGCCTGTTTGAGCAGGGTGCTGCGAATCAGCGGCGCCTGGCGCAGGTCGAAGGGTTGGGTGGCGTGCTGGCGGATGCGCTGTTGCAGTTGCAGGTCGCGCTGCTGGCTATCCAGGGTGCTCAGGTCCTCTTCCAGCAGGGTCAGGCGCGCGCCGGGTTCGATGACTTGCAGGGGTGTGCCGTCGGTGTCGCGAAAGGCCGTGCGCAGGATGTCGTGGCGATCGATCACCCGATTCAGGGCCGCTTCCAGGGCGCGCGCATCCACCGGGCCCTTGAGGGCAATCGCCCGTGGCAGGTTGTAGGCATGGCTCTGGGGATCGAATTGTTGCAGGAACCACAGGCGCTGCTGGGCGAACGACAGCGGTACCGGGTCATGCCCGGCGAGGCTCTGGATGGACTGCCCGGCGCCGGCTTCATCGGCCAGCAATAGGGCCAGCAGGTCGTCGTCGGGAAGTTGGTTCAATTGGTTCATGATCGATCTCGTCGCCGTCGGCAGAGGAAATAAGCTGTGTCAGGAAGACGAAGATCGATCGATGAGATTTAGGCGCAATGGCCTGTGGCTAGGGAGCTTGTCTGTGGTTGCTGGAGCTTGTCCGTGGCGAGCGGGCTTGCCCCGCGCTGGGCTGCGAAGCGGCCCTAAAACCAGGCGCCTCGGTTTGTCTGAATAAACGCGGGGCGTTTAGGGGGGGCTGCTACGCAGCCCAGCGCGGGGCAAGCCCGCTCGCCACAGACAAGCTCATTGCCACAGAAGGCCTGCCTCAGGTATCAGGCAAAGGCTTTCTCGCTGATGACGCGCCCGGCCTGCATGCGCACCAGTTGGTCAGCCACATCGAAGTAACGGTCATCGTGGGAGATGACGATGATGGTCTTGCCCAGGCGCTTGAGGTCCGGCAGCAGCTCGGTGTAGAAAATCCGCCGGAAGGTCGGGTCCTGATCGGCCGCCCACTCGTCAAACACCAGCACTGGGCGCTCATCGAGCCAGGCGTTGACCAGGGCCAGGCGCTTGCGTTGCCCGGTGGACAGGTCGGTGGTGGTGAACGCACCGTCGCGCACGCTGACCTTGTGCGCGATCTCCAGGCGCTCCAGGTATTGGGTGGCGTCGTCGGGCAGGGCCTTGTCGTTCTGCACCAGGTCGTCGAACAGGAAGTAGTCGGCAAAGATCGTGGTGAACATCTGGCGGTAGTCGTCCAGGCCCAGTGCGTCCACGGGCAGGCCGTTGAGGCGGATTTCGCCTTGCTGCGGGGTGTACAGGCCCAGCAGCAGCTTGATCAGGGTGGTCTTGCCGCAGCCGTTTTCGCCGACGATAAACAGGATTTCCCCAGGCTCGATGCTCAAATTGACCGGGCCCAGCTTGAACGGCTCGCTGCCCTCCACGGGCGGGAAGGCGTACTGCACGTTGCGCAGTTCCAGGTGCTTCATCACCGGCACGCTTTTGTCGGCGTCATCGAGCAGCAGGTGCGGTTCCGGCGAGGAGAAGCGCTCCGACAGGTCGGCAATGCGGCGGAAGGCAATTTGCGCGCGGCTGATGATCGGCAGGTTGCCGATCAGGTTTTCCAGCGGGCCTTTCATGTACAGCAGCACCAGGACAAAGCCGCTCATCACCGCCGGGTCCGAGCTGGGCCAGAACTGTTGCAGGGTCAGCGCCAGGCCAATCACCACAAAAAACAGCATCGAGCCCAGGCTCTTGGCGATCACGAAAATATTGATCGAGCGGATATGGGTATCGCAGATATGGTCGGCAGTGCCCTGGATATTGCGGGTGTGCATGGCGTGCCGGCGCGGGCGGTGAATGCGCAGTTCCTTGGCGCCCTCGGCAATCGCCGAGTAGTGTTTTTGCAGGTTGTCTTCGGCGTCGCGGGCCGCGTAGAAGCCCTTGATGCCTTTGCTCTGGGCCACGAACTGCACCGCCGAACCAATCCCGATGGCCAGCAGGGTCATCAGGAAGATCGGCCAGGACAGCACCGCCAGGTAGCCCAGGCAGCCAAGGATCACTGTGGTGGAAATCGCCAGCGGGGCGAAAGCGAAGGCGAAGTCGCTGATGGTGTCGACGTCGTGGGTCAGCACCGGGATCAGGCGGTGGGTGCGATAGCGCTCGATCTGCTCGATGGGCGCGGCGAGCACCTTGGCGCCGAGGTCCTTGCGCAGTTTGGCAATCACCTTCTGCCCGACGAAGTTGGTGCCGATATCGGCGCCGATACTGCTGAGCAAGGCCAGCAGGCATAGCCCGGCGAAGGCCAGGACCACGCCGGTACCCATGCCGTCGGCGCTGTGCAGGCCGCGGTTGACCGTGGCCAGCAGCGCGGTGACGCTGAGGCCGCCGATGATGCCCAGGGTGATGGAAGAAATGACAATCCGTCGATAGGGCTTGAGCAGGCTCAAGAGTTCGCGAATGGCGCTGCGCGGTGCTGCGGTCATGAAACTACCTCGATCGCGACGTGGCTACGTGCTGTGGGCAAGTGAAGGCCTGCATGCGCAGGTTTACCGCTGGCAGGCCGATAGTAGGAGGACGAGTCGGGTGGGGCGCGATTTAGCCTCGCGCCGAGTTGCGCAGGCTCACAGGTCCCGTGCCACCCGCAAGCCCAGCCAGTCGCCGCGCACATTGGAGTAGAGGCTGTTGCGGTTGCCGGAACGGGAAAAAATCGGCGCTTCGCCCCAGTCGTTGCCGCGAATCTGCCGCACCTCGCATTGCCCGGTCAGCCAGGCGCTGCCATCGCTGGGCGCGCCCACATAGCTGTCGTGTTCACAGTCTTCGACCCATTCATAAACGTTACCGTGCATGTCATACACACCGAACGCATTGGGCGCATAGCTGCCGGCGGGCGAGGTGTAGCTGTAGCCATCCGCCGGTCCGTAGGTATTGGCGTGCTTGGCGATGCCGTATTTCTCGCCCTCGTCGAACGGGAACGGGAAGGGCCCGGAGGTACCGCCCCGGGCGGCGTACTCGCGCAGGGACTCGCTGATCAGGCGGTAGTGCTTGCCGGTTTTCTTCGACAGCCAGGCGACATAGGCATTGGCTTCGGCAAAGTCCATGCACACGGCCGGATGCTTGGCGGTGATGGGGTAGCTGGGCTTGCCAGCCGTGCATTTGCGCCCTGGTCGGTCGTCGCCGTCGGGCATTTTATAGCCGGTCTCTCGTATAAAACGGTCCCACTCGCCGGCCAGTACCTGGAAGCGGCTGATGGCCACGGGTTTAGCGAAGGTCACGTCATGGATCGGCCCCTCATCGGGCTGGCGGCCGACTTCATCGTCCGGGGTGCCCATCTTGAAGGTGCCGGTGGGCAGCACCACCATTTCCGGGCAGTGCTTGCAGTCCTTGAACACAGTGCCGGGCTTGGGCGGTGTTGCAGCCTGGGCGGCTGGCGCCAGGCAGGCCATCAATGCCGTCAGGGCCAGGGACTTGAGCAGCGTTGGGGTGAGCGGTTCATCGTTCATGAGTCGTCTCGATAACAAGAAAAAGGTGTCAAAGGGTTTTGTCGAGCAGCGCCAGGAAGCGGTCGACTTCATCTTCGGTATTGAGCAGGCCCGGCGCAGTGCGCACCACCGGGCCGACATCGCGGTTCACCGCGTCGCTGATGACCCGGTTGCGCATCAGGTAGGCGGCCACCTTGTCGCTGTCCTGGCCCTTGACCCGGAAGAAGCTGAAACCGGCCGACAGTTGCGGGCTGGCGGGGGTGACCAGCTCGATGTTCGGGCGTGCCTGCAAGCGTTCCTTGAGGTAGGTATTGAGGCTGTGGATGCGCTGCTGGACCTCGGCCTTGCCCAGTTGCAGGTGCAGCTTGAAGGCCTCATCCAGCGCCCAGCGGTGCTCAAAGGCGTGATAGCCGCCGGGGGAGAAGGAAGTAGCAAAGTCAGTGTCTTCGGAGAACGTCGGCAGGCTCGGGGTGAGGTTGGTCACTTGCTCCGAGGCGGCGCATACCAGGCCGGTGCCCCGTGGCCCGAACATCCACTTATGGGTGCCGGCAATAAAGAAGTCACAGTGCATGTCCGGGAAGGCCAGGTCTTCGACGCCAAAGCCATGCACGCCATCCACCACGTAGAGAATGCGGTCCTTTTCGTCACGCCCCTGGTTGTGGCGCTTGACCAGTTGGCCGATTTCGCCGATCGGCAGTTTCACGCCACTGCCCGACTGGACCCAGGTCATGCCCAGCACCCGGGTATTGGGGCGGATACTGCGCTCGATGTTCGTCAGCACTTCATCGACCGACACGTGGTGGGCGTTGGCGAACAACTTGATCTTGCGCACTTGGGTGGCGTCACGCTGGGTGCGGAACGCGAGGATGCTGTCAGTGGAAAAGTGTTCGTGCTCGGTGGTCAGGATTTCCTGGTCGGGGCGCACGCGCAGGCCGCCGTAGATCATCGCCAGCCCTTCGGTGGTGCTGCCGGTGAGGGCGATCTGGCCGGGCTTGGTCTGCAGATAACGCGCGGCCCATTCACGCACCTGGCCTTCGCGTTTCCAGGGCTCCTGCAGGTCCCAATCCATGGTCAGGCCGGGGTTGCGGTCAATGGCGGCGCGGTGGCGCTCGATGGCCTCGCGTACCGGCCTTGGGTGGGAGGTGATCAGGAAGTTGGAGAAGTGGATGTAGTTCGGGTCCTGGTCGAACAGTTGGCGCAGGCTGGCCCACTTATCGGCGGGTGCCTTGGCGCTGGCGGCCTGAACGTCCAGGCTGGCCCCCAACGGCAGGCTGGCGGCGAGGATGCCAGCCTGTTTGAGAAAGGTGCGGCGGTCGCTCATGGCATCTGCTCGCTTGGCGGCACGCCGGGCTTGGCGGACTGTTGCACCTGCTCCCACACCCGCAGGAAGTTGCCGCCCCACAGCTTGGCGATATCGGCTTCGGAGTAGCCACGGGTGAGCAGTTCGGCGGTCACGTTGCGCACCTCACTCACATCGTTCCAGCCCTTGACGCCGCCGCCCTCGTTGAAGTCCGAGGCGATACCGACGTGGTCGATACCGATCTTGCGTACGGTGTAGTCGATGGCATCCCCCAGGTCCTTGAGGCTGGCCTTGGGCTCCTCTTCGAGAATGGCGTAGAGCTCGCTGGCGTATTCGCCGAACTTCTGTTCCGGCCAGGCGGCAATGATCGGGTCGCCGGGCATCAGGGCCATCGCCAGGTTGGGCAGGGGCGGCAGGTCGAAACGCGCGCGCAGTGCGTTGAGCTTGTCCTGGATCGGTTGGCTCAGCGGGCGCAGATACCCGCCGAACGCCACCACTTGCACCACGCCGCCGCTGTTCTTGATCAGTTGCAGTTCTTTGTCGCTGAGGTTGCGCGGGATATCCACCGAGGCGCGGGGCGCGGAGTGGGACGCGACCATGGGCGTGCGGCTCAACTGCGCCACTTGCTCGAGGGCGGTGGTGGACATTTGCGACACGTCGATGATCACGCCCAGGTCGTTCAGGCGCTGCACCGCTTGCTTGCCGATGGGTGAGAGGCCGCCGAGGGCGTCCGGCGAGTCATTGAAAAACGGCAGCGGGCGCGAAGAGTCGGCCCAGCTGTTATTGCCGATGTAGCTGAAGCCGAACATGCGCATGCCCCGCGCCGTCCACATGTCCAGCAGGTTCAGGTCATTGCCCAGGGGGTAGGCGTTGAGCATGCTGATAAAGATCGCAAACTTGCCCTCGCCATGCAGGCGGCGGAAATCGGCCGGGGTGTAGGCAATGCCCACCTGGTTGGGAAAGTCGCGAACCGTGCCGGTAATGATCTTGTAGCGCACCTCTTGCTGGTTTCGGGCCTCGTCGACAAAGCCTGCGGTGGGTTTGTGCGGCGCGTTGGGGCCATTCCACAGTTCGGGCCAGCCGAACACCGTCAGCGCCGCCCCCGACAGGCGCCCGCGACTGGCCTTGGCCAGGTCGAACTGGCCGCTGCCGTCCTTGTCTGCTTCATGCCCGGCGGTGCCGAAGTCCAGGGGCACGGTGATATGGCTGTCGAACGAAAGCAGGCGGTCCTGCAGTTCATTGGCCTGCTTGATCACTTCCAGCGAATAGCCGGCGTTGCCGCGAAACCAGTGGTCCCAGGCAAAGCCTGCGCCGGCAGCGATGGCCAGGGCCAAGGGCAGACCGATGTATAGAGCCTTTTTCGAACGTGGTTTTGTCATTGCCATCTCAGTCGGTTCGCCTTTGAGGTGCAGGCGCAAGGGGCCTTTGCTATCTGGGAAGAACGAGCGCAGGCCCGGAAAATTTAAGTATCCCCACCATCAACGGTGGGAGCCGGCTCCCACAGTAAATTTGCTGTCCGGCAAAACGTTCTAGCTTGGATAAAGCCTGCTCCAAGGCTGACACAGGTAGGAACATGACGATTTCTCGACGAGGGTTTATCGCAGGCCTGGCGCTGACCGGCGCCGCCGTACCTGCAGCCTTTTATGCCCATCGCGAGTTGACGCGTGAGGAGTTCCCCATCACGCCCGAGGAAGCCACGGTGGACCTGGCGGACACCGCCGGCCAGCAGTTGGCGAACAGCCTGCGCGGGATCTGGAGCCTGCGCCTGGAGGGGCGTGATGCCGGGCTGCACGGCTTGCCCCTCGATGATCTGCAACTGTTTATTGATATCGCACCGCGTGGCCGTAGCGTGCGCGGCTACCTGGACACCGCTGGGCACCTGCGGGGGCCGGATGAGCCGCGCTACCAAGTCCTGGGTGATCTGGTTCCGGGCAATGCAGCGCTGCTGTACTGGCGCCTGATCGACCGCGACTCGCCAGATGGCATGCCGGCCTATGAATTCAAGATGAGCCTGGACGAAGTCTGGGACAGTTTCGGCAATGCTGGCAGCGGCACCCTCAGCGGGCAGATCCTCAACCTCGACCGGCCCCTGGCAGCGTTGGAGCTGGATAACCGGTTTGTCGCCACCAAGCAGTTGTTCCCCGAAGCCCGCGAACGAATCGGCCTGAACCCTGCGCTACTGGCCTGGTTGATAGCCCCCGAGCACCGCCTGTTCCACCAGCTCTGGCACGCCTCGCGGGACCAGTGGCACAAGCTGCCCGAAGACAAGCGCAATGCCCTGCGCGGTATCGGTTGGCAGCCCGGGCCACGGGATAACGAGCGCGACGCCCGTGGCCCGCGCAAGGATCGCAATGGTTCGGGTATCGACTTTTTCTTCATGCACCGGCACATGCTTGGCACCGCGCGTTCCCTGCAGGATTTACCGTCCTGGCCGCGCTTCCCGCAGCCCCAGCCAGAGCTTGAGCGTGATCGCCAGGGCTTTGCGCGCTACTTCGACAATCACGATGGCTTCGCACTGCCGCCGACCTGGACGGCCAGTGGCGACGAGCAGTACAGCCAGTGGGTCAGTGATATCAAGGCGGCCGAGACCTATCACAGCAACTTCCAGGTGTGGGAGTCGCAGTACCGCGACCCGCGTTACCTGGCCAAGTTGACCCTGGGCCAGTTTGGCTCTGAGGTTGAGTTGGGGCTGCACGATTGGTTGCATATGCGCTGGGCGTCGGTACCGCGCGACCCGTCCAATGGCGCGCCGGTGCCCTTTGCCCGGGATCCGGCGGATTTTGCGGCGCGTTGGTATGAGCCGGAGAATGACTTTTTGGGCGACCCGTTTTCCTCCCATGTAAACCCGGTGTTCTGGCATTTTCACGGTTGGATCGATGATCGCCTTGAGGATTGGTTTCGCGCCCATCAGCGCTTTCATCCGGGTGAGCTGAACCGCCTGGAGGTCAATGGTGTGCCATGGTTTGCGCCTGGGCGCTGGGTTGAGGTGGGTGATCCTTGGCTGGGGCCGGATACCCATGGTTGCAGCACTACCCCGGGACTGCAGATGGGCCGCACCGTGGAAATGGACCCGGAAACCATGAAACTGGCATTGCGCATCACCTTTGGTGCCGATGACGACAAACTGCAGGACTTGTTCCGCAAGGTGCCCAAGCGGCCGTGGTATGCGCGGCATTTGAAGGTCAAGGAACGCACGATTTGACCGCCGCGTGTGTGGGCTTATTGTGGCTAGCTGGCTTTTTGTGGGGCGCGGGCTTGCTGTGGCGAGCGGGCTTGTTGTGGCGAGCGGGCTTGCCCCGCGCTGGGCTGCGGAGCGGCCCCCCCTAAACCTCCCCGCGTTTATTCAGGCAGACCGAGGCACCTGGTTTTAGGGCTGCTTCGCAGCCCAGCGCGGGGCAAGCCCGCTCGCCACAACAAGCCCGCTCCCCACAACAAGCTCGCTACCTGTTAGATATCGGACGCCTGCCAACCGCCGCCCAGCGCCTTGTACAGCGCAATACTCGCCGCCAACCGCGCCTGGCGCAGTTGCACGTTCAAATCCTGGGCGGCATACAGCGTGCGCTGGGTTTCCAGTACGGTAAGCAAGTCCTCCGCGCCGGCCTCGTAGCGGCTTTGGGCGATGCGGAACGCGGTCTGCGCCTGGTCCAGCTCCTCGCGCTGCCACTGGCGCTGTTCGTCCAGCCGGCGAATGCTGCTCAGGGCTTTTTCCACATCGGCAAAGCCATTGATGATCGCTGCGCGATAGGTTTGCAGCAGTTCATCCTGGCGTGCCGTGGCCTTGTCACGTTCGGCGCTGAGGCGGCCGTTGTTGAAAATCGGTGCGATCAGCCCGCCCGTGAGGTTGTAGAACGGGTTGCGCAGCATATCTGCGGCGCGGTTGGCGCCGGAGCCCAGGTTGGCGGTAAGGGTGATGCTGGGCAGCATGGCGGCGCGGGCGACAATGATGTCGGCCTGGGCGGCCGCCAGTTGTGCTTCGGCACTGGCGATGTCCGGGCGGCGGCTGAGCAGGTCGCTGGGCACGCCGGCAGCGATGTTCGGCCAGCGCAGTTGATCAAAGGCCTGTGGCGTCAGTTGCAGCGCCTGCACCGGTTGGCCGAGCAGGGCGGCGAGGCTGATTCGGGCAGCTTCGGCGCGCTGGCGTACTTCTGGCAACTGGCGTTGCTGCGCGGCGACCAGGCTCTTTTGCTGGGCCAGTTCAAGCTGGGTGGCAGAGCCGGCTTCATAACGGGTCTGCACCAGCTTAAGGACGTTCTGCGCATTGGCCAGGTTCAGTTCGGCGATGCGTTGTTGCTCGTGCAGGGCCAGGAGCTGGGTGTAGGTGGTGGCCACGCCGCTGAGCAGGGTCAACTCCACCGTGGCACGCTCGAATTCACTGGCGCGCACCGCCAGTTCGGCACTGTCGCGCGCGGCGCGCTTGCCACCCCAGAAATCGATTTCGTAGGTGGCCGTCAGGCTGGCATTGAAGTAGTCCACCGCGTCGTTGTTGTTGTCGGCGTCCAGTTCGCTGTAGCCCTTGCCGCGCAGCAGTTTCTGGCGGTTGGCGTTGAGTCCGCCCTTGAGTTCGGGCAGCAACGGCGCGCCGGCCACCACGGCGCCGGCCTGGGCCTGACGCACTCGCGCCACGGCGCTGGCCAGGTCGAAGCTGGCGTTGCGAGCCTGTTCGATCAGTTGGTCGAGCTGCGGGCTGGCGAAGGCTGTCCACCATTGCTGGTTGGCGTGCAGGGCGCTGGCCTGGTTTGCGGTGGCCCAGGCAGGGGGTGGCTGCAGGCCGCTGTCCGGGCGCTGCGCCGGGCTGCTGCATGCGGCCAGCAGCACGCTGGCGGCGACAAGGGTCAAGTGCGCTTTCATAGGGCGATCATTCACTGGTAAGGGCTGTGACCGGGTCGAGCCGGGCTGCTTTGCGGGCGGGCATAAAGCCGAAGATGACGCCGGTGACCAGGGCGCAGGCGAAGGCGCCCAAGGCGGCAGGCAGCGAGAAGGCGACAGCCACGCTGCTGAGGATCAGCGCGCCACCCACCAGCAGGGCCAGGCCGATCCCGGCCACCCCGCCAACCACCGTGAGCATCACCGCTTCGGTGAGGAACTGGCGCAGGATGTCCCGCTGTCGAGCGCCGGTGGCCATGCGGATGCCGATTTCCCGGGTGCGTTCGCGTACGGTCATCAGCATGATGTTCATCACCCCGATGCCGCCCACCAGCAGCGAGATGGCGGCAATCGAACCCAGCATCAGCGACAGGGTGTTCTGGGTCCGCGCCTCGGCCTGGATCATCGCGGCGTTGTTGGTCAGTTCGAAATCGCGCTTGCCGTTGTGCAAGCGCAGCAGCAACTGGTCGATGGCTTTTTCTGCCTCATGCACCTTGCGCGCGTCGGCGGCGGCAATCACCACGTATTCCGGGTTGTAGCTGCCGAACAGGCGGATACTCGCGGCGGAGTAGGGGATGGCGATACGGTCGTCGCTGTCCTTGTCGCCGGAACTGGCACCTTTTTCGGCGAGCACACCGATCACCTGGAACGGCACGTTTTCGATCAGGATGTATTGGCCGATAGGGCTGGGGAGGTCCTTGAACAGCTTGTCGCGCACCCGCTTGCCAATGACCGCGACGGTCGCGGCGGCGCGTTCGTCAGCCTCGGTGAAGTAGCTGCCCTCGACCACCGGCCAGTTGAAGATCGCCGGGAAGTTGGTGTCGTTGCCACCCACGTAGGCCATGTGGTCGACGTTGCCGAAACGCACTCCGGCCTCCGCGCCATTGACCGGCATGATGCGCTTGACCTGTGGCAGCGCGGCCATCGCGGCGACGTCGTTCATGGTGATGATGCCGGGCGGTGTGCGCGGGTTGGGCGCCGAGCCGCTGACATAAAGGATATTGGAGCCAAAGGCGCCCATTTGCGCCATGACCTGGCGTTTGCTGCCTTCACCCACCGCAAGCATCACCACCACCGAGGCTACGCCGATAATAATCCCCAATAGGGTCAGGGCCGTGCGGAAGCGGTTGATCCACATCACCCGCCAGGCCGCCTGCACCGCATCCAGCAGTTCGGCTTTCCACGCACCGTTGTGCTCGGCGCCATCGGCCAGGCGTTGGCGCAGGTCCACCGCTTGCAGGGCCTTGGGGTTGGGCTCGGCGGCAGGTTGGTCGTGGGTGTTGGGGGTGTCGCTGATGATCAGGCCGTCGCGGATTTCGATGATGCGCTTGGCCCGGGCCGCCACTTCGCGGTCATGGGTAATCAGGATCACCACGTGACCCTGGCTGGCCAGCTCGTCGAGCAGGGTCATGACCTCGGCGCCACTATGGCTGTCGAGGGCGCCGGTGGGTTCGTCGGCGAGGATGATATGGCCGCCGTTCATCAAGGCCCGGGCAATCGACACCCGTTGCTGCTGGCCGCCGGACAGTTGGTGCGGGCGGTTGCCGGTGCGCCCGGCCAGCCCCAGGCGGGCCAGCAGGGCGGCGGCGCGGGCGTGGCGCTCGGCGGCGGGCGTGCCGGCATAGATCGCCGGCATCTCGACGTTTTCCTGGGCTGAGCCGGAGGGGATCAGGTGGTAGCCCTGGAATACAAAGCCAAAGGCCTCGCGGCGCAGCCAGGCCAGTTCGTCGGTGTCTAGTTGAGCAACGTTTTCCCCGGCGAACAGGTACTGGCCGACGGTGGGGCGGTCGAGGCAGCCGAGGATATTCATCAAGGTGGACTTGCCGGAGCCCGAGGCACCGACAATCGCCACGAATTCCCCGGCATGGATCGACAGGTCGATCCCGCGCAGCACGTCGACCTGAGGCGCATCACCGCCACCGTAGGATTTGCGGATGTCCCGAAGTTCGATCAGCGGCGTCAACATTCAGCCTCCGCTGCTTTGGGCGGGGCCGATCAGCAGGTGATCGCCTTCGTTGAGGCCATCGAGGATCTGGATGCGCAGGCGATCACTGATACCGACCCGCACCTCGCGGTCTTCGATGCTGCCGTCCTTGGCCACCACGCGGGCCAGTTGCATGTCGGGGCGGGTGCCGCCTTGCAGGGCTGCAACCGGCGCAGTCAGCGCATTGGTGACGCGGCTGGCGACGAAAAACACCTGGGCGGTCATTTCCGCCATCAACGCGTTATCGGCATTGTCGACATCCAGCAGCACGGTATAGAGCACCACGCGGCCGCTGCCACTTTTGCTTGAACTGCTGGGGCTGCCACCGCCCTGGCTGGTTTCGTTCAGGGGCTTGGGGGGGACCGGCAGGATCTGGCGCACGGTGCTGGTCCAGCGCCGGTTGCCACCGCTCAGGGTTGTGAAATAGGCCTGCATGCCAGGTTTGACATGGCCGATATCGGCTTCCGAGACTTCCGCCCAGACGGTCATGGGCGACAGGTTGGCGATCCGCAGGATCAGCGGCGTCTGCTGCTGGCTGTTGAGGGTCTGGCCTTCGCGGGCATCCACGGCGACTACCGTGCCGGAGATCGGCGCGTAGATGCGCGTGTAGCCCAGCTCGGCCTGGTCGACCCGCAGCGTGGCCTGGGCCTGGCTGATCTGGGCCTTGAACATGTTGATGCGTGCCTGGGTGGCGTCCAGTTCGGCCTGGGCAGTCTGCACGTCTTCATCGCGGGTGGCGCCACCTGCGGCCAGACGTTGCTGGCGCTGGAACTTCTGCTGCGCCAGGCGGTTTTGCGCGTGCTGCTCCTGCAGTTGGGCCTGCAGATTGGCGATGGAGTAACGAGTGGCGTCGAGCTTGGCTTGTTGGGTGGCGGGATCGATCTCGACCAGCAGGTCGCCTTCCTTGACCTGGGCGCCGGCTTCGACGTGAATCCGGCGGATCTGCCCCGACGCCTGGGCGCCGACATCGACGTAGCGCCGCGGCTGCAGGGTGCCGAGGGCGGTCACGCTGCTTTCGATATCGCCCCGGTGTACTTGCAGGGTGGCAAATTTATCCCGACCGGGCGGGATCAATTGCCAGGCGGCGAAGGCGGCCACGGGGATCAGGCAAAGTGCTGCCAGCAGAGCGCGCCGGGTGTGTCGGGGACGGTTCATGCACGGGTTCCAGCCAGGAAAGTTCGGACCGCAACTCAATCGCCCGCAAGGGCAGAGACAGGCGCGGGAAGCTGTCAGGTAAACGAGGTATTTGCTCTGAAATTTAACTGCTTACATACGCCGTTACAGCTGGGCGAAACGCCAGTATTGGACGGCGAGGGTGAGGCAATTCAAATCTAGATGAGAATTACTATAAATTAGAAGAGCCCAAACTGCCATCACTGTGCGGCCACGGCAGCTACCTTCGTGGCTGCTGGAGTGAATCAGGTGCGGGCCTTAAATTTTTTTTCATTGTCCTCGTTTCCTATCAACACATGGCCTGTTGTTCAGCAGGTCGCCCAGGCTTTCCGCCCCACCGCCACGGGGCTTATCCAGAGGACACTGGAATGACACAGGCAATTGCATCGCCCGCGGTTCACGACCTGATCGGTATTGGTTTCGGTCCTTCGAACCTGGCGCTGGCCATCGCCCTGCAAGAGCGCGAGAAAGCCCAGGGCAAGCTCGATGTACTGTTTCTCGACAAGCAGGCCGACTACCGCTGGCACGGCAACACCCTGGTGAGCCAGAGCGAGTTGCAGATTTCCTTCCTCAAGGACCTGGTGACCCTGCGCAACCCCACCAGCCCCTATTCCTTCGTCAATTACCTCAAGGCCCACGGGCGCCTGGTGGACTTTATCAACCTGGGCACGTTCTACCCGTGCCGCATGGAGTACAACGACTATCTGCGCTGGGTCGCCGGGCAATTTACCGAGCAGAGCCGCTATGGCGAAGAAGTGCTGGCCATCGAGCCGATCCTGCATCAGCAGCAGGTCGAGGCGCTGCGGGTGATCTCCCGCGATGCCCACGGCGAGCAACTGGTGCGCACCGCGCGCTCGGTGGTGGTCAGTGCCGGTGGCACGCCACGTATCCCCGAGGCGTTCAAGGCGCTCAAGGATGACGGGCGGGTGTTCCACCATTCCCAGTACCTGGCGCGCATGGCCCAGCAGCCCTGTGTCGAGGGCAAGCCAATGCGCATTGCGATCATCGGCGGCGGGCAGAGCGCGGCGGAGGCGTTTATCGATCTGAACGACAGCTTCCCTTCGGTACAGGTGGATATCATCCTGCGCGGCTCGGCCCTCAAGCCTGCCGATGACAGCCCGTTCGTCAACGAAGTGTTCTCCCCGGAGTTCACCGACCTGGTGTTCCAGCAGCCCAGCAGCGAGCGCGAACGCCTGGTCAACGAGTACCACAACACCAACTATTCGGTGGTGGACCTGGACCTGATCGAGCGCATCTACGGGATTTTCTACCGGCAGAAAGTCTCGGGCATCGCCCGTCACGCCTTCCGCACCCTGACCACCGTGGAAAAAGCCAGTGCCGGGCCACTGGGCATCGAATTGGTGGTGCGTCACAACGCTACCGGCGAGACCGTGATCAATCACTACGATGCGGTGGTCCTGGCCACAGGTTATGAGCGGCAGATGCATCGCCAGTTGCTGGCGCCGCTCGAAGCCTACATGGGTGAGTTTGAAGTGAGCCGCGACTACCGCGTGGTCACCGACGAGCGCTGCAAGGCCGGTATCTATATGCAGGGTTTCAGCCAGGCCAGCCATGGCTTGAGCGATACCTTGCTGTCGATCCTGCCGATTCGTGCCGATGAGATTGCCGCGTCGCTGCATCAACATGATCGGCACCTGGGCCAGGGGCGTTCGGTGCGTGACGTGCTGCTGGCCACCGCGAGCTGACAGCCTGGAGCGTCGTTCCCGTGCCCGCGGGAGCGACCCTTGCCTGAACCCTTGCTGAAGAACCCGCCGATTCGCCGCACTGTCACTTTGCTCGCGCAGACTGCGGGCGTAAGCTGCGCCGGTTTTCAACCATAGCGCAGACTTTCGTGAACAGACTTTCGAGTGACAGTTGTCGACCAGGCTTGGCCAGCTGACGCGCATCTTCGTGCCGTTGCCTCGCCGTTAAAGCGAGAAGCGGTATTTCGGTGGCGAACCTCCCTGGTTCCTGCCTTATCCCCCTTTTTTCGACGCTGATTCTGCGGGCAATCAAAGGGAGATTCATCATGCAAGCCCTCAACAACATCAATCTGGATTCCCTGATCGACACCGTGGTCAGCCTTAGTGCCGCCTTTATTCTGGGCGGGCTGATCGGCTTTGAGCGCCAGTTCCGCCAGCGCACGGCGGGGCTGCGCACCAACGTACTGGTGGCGGTGGGGGCGGCAATATTTGTCGACATGGCCAACCGCCTGGCCGGGGCCGAAGGCGCCGTACGAGTGGTGGCGTATGTAGTGTCTGGCATTGGCTTTCTCGGCGCCGGGGTAATCATGCGCGAGGAGGGCAACGTGCGCGGGCTCAATACCGCAGCCACGCTGTGGACGTCCGCCGCCGTGGGCGCCTGCGCCGGTGCAGACCTGATCCTCGAGGCGTTCCTGGGCACGATGTTTGTGCTGGCGGCCAACACGCTGCTGCGCCCGATCGTCAATAACATCAACCGCCAGCCGCTGGATGTGGTGTCTGCCGAGGTCACCAACATCCTCTACGTGATCGCCCGGCGTACCCAGCAGCAAGCGGTGATGGCGTTGCTGGAGTCGGAACTGGCGCGCTGTAACTACCCGGCCAGTGATGTCGACGTAAGGCCCTTTGGCAGTGATGAGGTCGAGATCGAGGCCACCCTGGCGGCCAACTCGGTGGATGGCGACGAACTGGATGCCCTGGTCACGCGGATCTCACAGTCGACCCTGGTGGTGCAAGCGTTCTGGAGCCCCAGCACCACGGACTGACGGCAAAGGCTTACACCAGCCACAACAAGCCCGCCTTACACAACTAGCCCGCTCCCCACAACTCGGCGGTTGCCCTCAACTGATCGGAACTAGTCAAAAACGGTTTCTCAAACACCTTGAAAGGAATTTGCCTTAGAAGAGGGAGGCGGTTTTTTGCGTGTATTTGACTACGCTCTAGTGAGGATTAGTCCTACGTGATGGTCGGATTTTCCCTTCGGTTAAGGCATCGTCGCGTTGTTAATGTTGCGCCGTTGCACCTAGCCAGGTTCCGTTGAAACGTTCTGTGTAGACAGTGCCGCTGGTCGGAACTGGTACTTTTCACAGGTACAGGGGTTTCGTGTGATGTGTAAGGGTATTGGCGCCGCAAGAATGGCAAGGCGCCAGTAATGCAACTAATCGGTGGTGTCTTCCCAGGGAGTCGCATGAGCAAAGCATTAATCGTGGATGATCATCCGTTCATTCGTGCAACCGTCAAGTACCTGTTGCGCCAGGAAGGCTTTGACAAGATTTTCGAGGCTGGCAACGGCGCTGATGCCTTACAGATTGCCAGGGAGGAGCGGCCTGACCTGCTCATTCTGGACTTGGCGATGCCCAAGTTGGGCGGGCTGGAGGTGATAAGCCGGGTCAAGACCTTGGGCCTGCCCTGCAAGATTCTGGTATTGACCTCGTATCTGGCGGTTTTTTTCTCGGCTCGTTGCATGCGCGCCGGGGCGATGGGATTTGTCGCGAAAACCGGTGAATTGGATGAGTTGCAGAAGGCCATCAAGGCGGTCATGTCCAACTACAGCTGTTTCCCCAGCCTGCCGACCAGCTCCGTGCGCAAGGACGACTTGCAGACCACGGAACTGCAACTGGTCGAAGCGCTTTCTGACCGGGAGCTAACGGTATTGCAAAAATTGGCGTTGGGCCTGGGCAACAAGGAGATCGCCCAGGACATGCTGTTGAGCCACAAGACCATCAGCACTTACAAAACACGGTTGAAGGAGAAGTTGCGCATGTCTTCGGTGGTTCATCTGTCCAAGTTCGCTCAGCGTAACCACCTGATCTGACATGTCGACGTCTCTTGGCAAGTGGCTCGCGGTACTCTGGCTGGCGAGCCTGTCACTCATTATCAACGTGGCGCTGGGCGCGCCACAGCAACTGCACCTGTTGGGGCACTCGAGTTTCGACGTCCCGCAGGTGCACCTCAAAGAGACGGACTGGCGTTGGCTGCGCGAGCGCCGCACGCTGGTCATGGGGGTGTCCGCCCCGGACTATGCGCCTTTCGATCTGACGAACAACAACGACGAACTGGAGGGGATCACCGCCGATTACGCGGCATTGATCGCGCAGATGTTGAACGTGACCATCCAGGTCCAGCGCTACGAGCATCGGGACGACGTCATCGCGGCTCTCAAGCGTGGTGAGGTGGACTTCCTGGGCACAGCCAATGGCTACGAGGCGGCGGATCGGCAATTGAAGCTTTCGCGCTCGTACGCCAACGACCAGCCGACCCTGGTGACGCGTGTCGGTGACAGCCAGGCCCTAAGCGCCGAGCTTGAGGGCAAGCGCCTGGCCATGCTCTATCACTACATGCAGCCTGAGGTAGTGGCCGCCTATTACGCCAACGCCTCCTTGCAGCTTTACCCCTCGACCTTCGAGGCCATTGGTGCCGTCGCCTTCGGCCAGGCGGACGTTTATCTGGGCGATGCCATCAGCACCAATTATCTGATCAACAAAAACCATCTCAATAACGTGCGCATGGCTGATTTTTCCAGCCTGGAGGTCAACCCCTTCGCGTTCGCAGTCGACGGCGACAATCTGCGTCTGCTGCGCATCGTCAATGCGGCGCTGGAGATGATTCCGGTCAGTGAGCAGATGGAAATCCTGCGGCGCTGGAGCGCCGGCAACCTGGGGGTGGTTGGCCGCGAGCGCCTGCGCCTGAGCGCCAGTGAGCAGCGTTGGCTGGACAAGCACCCACGGGTCAAGGTGACGGCGCTCGACAAGTTCCAGCCGTTGTCTTTTTTCAATGAGCACGGGCAACTGCAAGGGTTGAGCGCCGAAGTGCTGGCCCAGATCAGCTTGCGCACCGGCCTGAAGTTCGATGTGGTGCGTGGTGAGTCACTGCCCCGTCAAGTCAGCCAAGTCAGCGAGGGCAGCGCGGACATGATCGCGTTCATCACCCCGAGCATGGCCCGTGAGGACCTGATCCGCTTTACTCGCCCGTACCTGAACAACCCGTTTGTGCTGATCTCGCGCGACGATGGCAGCCGTCCGATCACCATCGAGGACATGGCGGGCAAGCGCCTGGCGGTCATCCGCGGCAGCGTCCAGCGCGAGATCATCAGCCGCGAATATCCCGATATCCACTTGGTGGACGCCGAGGATTCCGCGCAGGCCATGGCGTTGGTCGTCAGTGGCACGGCGGACGCGACGGTCAACGCGCTGATCATTGCGCGCTACATCATCGCCCAGCACTACCGTGATCGCCTGCGCATCACCAGCACGGTCGGCTCGCAGCCCGCGCGAGTGGCCTTTGGTGTGGGGCGCGGCCAGTTGGAGTTGTACTCGATCCTGGACAAGGCGCTCTTGAGTATCACGCCCCAGGAGATGGATGAGCTGACCAATCATTGGCGTAGCGAAGTGGTGATTGATGACAGTTACTGGCTACGTCACCGCAACACGATTATCCAGGGGTTCGCAGTGGCCGCGCTGCTGTTGACGATCACCCTGGGGTGGGCGATTTACCTGCGCAGCCTGATTCGCAAGCGCGGCCAGGCCGAGCGCGCGCTGAGCGACCAGATGCGTTTCATGAGCGTGCTGATCGACGGCACGCCGCACCCGATTTATGTGCGTGACCGCCTGGGCCGGTTGATGGCGTGCAACAGTGCCTACCTCAATGTGTTCGGCTTCCGGCTCGAAGATGTGATTGGCAAGACCGTGGTCGAGACTGACACCGGCAACCACCCCCAGGCCCAGTCCTACCACGAAGACTACTTGCGCCTGATGGAGCGCGGAGAGCCGCAGATCCACGACCGTGTGCTCAAGGTGCCGGGCGGGGCGACCCTGACCATTTATCACTGGATGCTGCCTTACCGCGACGGTGACGAAAAGGTCGTGGGCATGATTGCCGGGTGGGTGGACGTCAGTGAGCGCCAGCGTTTGCTGGGGCAACTGCAAGAGGCCAAGGAGGGGGCAGACGCCGCCAATCGGGCCAAGACCACGTTCCTGGCGACCATGAGCCACGAGATCCGCACGCCGATGAATGCGGTGATCGGCATGATCGAGTTGGCACTGAAAAACGCCGAGCAGGGCCGTATCGACCACGATGCCCTGGCGGTGGCCTCTGATGCTTCGCGGGGCATGCTGGAGTTGATCGGCGACATTCTCGACATTGCCCGGATCGAGTCCGGCCACTTGTCCCTGACCCTGGAACCGTCGAACCCGCGCGAACTGCTGGCCTCGGTGGCCCGCATCTTCGAAGGGCTGGCACGGACCAAGGGCCTGATGCTCAAGGTTGATTTGGACCCGCTGGTGGACCGTTACGTGATGATCGACCCGTTGCGCTTCAAGCAGGTGGTCTCCAATTTGTTGAGCAATGCCATCAAGTTTACTGCCAAGGGCCATGTGCATTTGTGCGCCAGAGGCTCGCCGGCAGTCGCCAATGGCTACGTGAGCCTGCGGCTGGTGGTGGAAGACAGCGGGGTGGGTATCAGCGTCGAGGACCAGGCGCGGCTGTTCAATCCGTTTGTCCAGGGGCGCAACACCGACCAGTCGGCGCGCAGTGGCTCCGGCCTGGGCCTGGTGATTAGCCGCAGCCTGTGTGAAATGATGGGCGGCCAACTGAAATTGAGCAGCCGGCTGGGGCAGGGGACCCGCGTAGAGGTCACGCTGTCCCTGGCGGTGGCGTCCAGCACCAGCGCCGAGCATGAGTCGGTTGCACTGGACGCGTCGCCAGCTCACATGTTGAACATCCTGGTGGTGGATGATTACCCCGCCAACCGCCAATTGCTGACCCGGCAACTGAGCTTCCTGGGGCACCGCATCACCACCGCCAACGATGGTGTGCAAGGCTTGGAGCGCTGGCAGGCCGAGCGTTTCGACGGGGTGATCACGGACTGCAATATGCCGCTGAAAAATGGCTATGACCTGGCGCGGGAAATCCGTGCCGATGAGCGTGCCCGGGGATTGGCGCCTTGCCTGTTGCTGGGGTTTACCGCCAACGCCCAGCCCGAAGAAACCGAGCGTTGCCTGGCGGCAGGGATGGATGGTTGCCTGTTCAAGCCCACGGGGCTGGAGGACCTGCATGCCGCGCTTGCGTCACGTACCGCCAAGCCGTCGGTCCAGGCCGAAGTGCAGGCTGACGTCATGCCGGATATGGACTTGAGTCGGTTGCTGGCGTTGACCGGCTCCGACGTGGACGCCATCAAGGAGTTGCTGGCCCCCCTGCTCGAAAGCCTTGCCGCCGACCGTACGCTACTGCAGGCGTTGGCCAATAAACACGACTATGCCCAGTTGCATGACCTGGCTCATCGCACCAAGGGCGGCGCGCGCCTGGTCTCGGCCCAGGTATTGGTCAGCCACTGTGAGGCGCTGGAAGCCGCCTGTGAACAGCGCGACCCTCAGGCATTGGCCGCTGCGGTGGCGGGCGTGCAGCAAGCCATTGACCAGTTGCATCAGGCCCTGACGGACTACTGCGATCATGCTCAAAGGTAGGATTTGGGAGAAATCCTACGCTCTGGGGGAACTCCGCTGATTTTGTAGACCATTTATGTCTGGAACAGTAGCGCGCTCCTTCCGGCCACGAGCGCGACCTGCTCAGGGACTTGCCATGCCCACCAAAGCACTGACCATCCTGATCGCTGATGAACAGCACCTGCAACGGCTGCACATCGAAAAAATGCTTAACCAGTTGGGCTATTACCGGATCGTCCCGGTGCAGACTGTCGAGGAAGTACTGATCCTCACCGACATCCCGGCCGAGCCCTTTGATGTGCTGGTCATCCATGCGGGCCTGGCCGCCAGCGCCGGCGGGGAGTGGGTGCTGCGCCAGCAACATCCGCAGGTGCGCCATGTGCTGGTCTATGCCGACCAGGACCTGGAGCCAGCGGTCTCTCTTGCGCCCCTGGTCCTGATGCGTTTGCCAGGCGCGCTCGACAGTGTCGCCCTGGAACACTTCATGGGCATCATCGACCCGCCGTCACCGGTCAGCGGCTTGCGGGTCTTGCCATGGCTGCGGGAACTGGCGCGCAGCCCGGTGGTTTAGCTCAGTCCCATCGCGGCGCAATGCCCTTGGGGCTGGTCAGGCGATGGCCACGCTCAAGGCCGTTGATCTGCGCCATATCGGCTTCGCTCAAGGTCAGTTGCACGGCCTTGAGGTTGCTCTGCAGGTTGGCGCGTTGGGTCGAGGACGGAATCACCGCATACCCCGATTGCATGGCCCAGGCCAGGGTGACCTGTGCGGGCGTGGCCTGGTTGCGCTGGGCAATCGCCTGGATCAGCGGGTCTTTGAGCACTTCGCCGTAGGCCAGGGTCATGTACGACGTAATCTGGATACCGTGGCGCGTGGCGAAATTCACCACGGTGCGGTTTTGCAAGTACGGGTGCAGTTCGATCTGGTTGGTGGCGATGTTCTCGGCACCGACGGCGGCGATGGCTTCTTTCATCAGCGCCACGGTGAAGTTGGAAACACCGATCTGCCGGGTCAGGCCCAGGCGCTTGGCTTCCAGCAACTGCCCCATGAACTCGGCGACGGGCACCTGGTTTTGCGGTGATGGCCAATGGATCAGGGTCAGGTCCAGATAGTCGGTCTTGAGCTTGCGCAGGCTTTCCTTGAGGCTGGGTATCAGTTGGCCTTCGGCAAAATTGGCGATCCAGATCTTGCTGGTAATGAACAATTCATCGCGGGGGATACCCTTGTCGGCGATCGCTTGGCCGACATCGGCCTCGTTCTCATAGATCTGTGCGGTATCGATGGCCCGGTAGCCCAAGTCCAGGCCGGTACTGACCGAATCGATGACCACCTGGCCTTGCAGGCGGAAAGTGCCAAGACCGAATGCGGGAATAGACATGAGTGACTCCTGTTGTGGCATGAACAATGGCGTTGAGTATCAGCCGCACGCGCCTGCGCAAACACCCACGATTGTTCAAATCACTCTTGACCAGAAGTCATGAGTCCCATTGTGGTGATAAGGCGAGCTTGCAGGGGACAGAGGGCTACCCACCACTGGCCTTTCTTGTGGCGAGCGGGCTTGCCCCGCGCTGGGCGGCAAAGCCGCCCCAACAGCCTCACCACGTTCTACCAGATACACCGAGGTGGCTGGTTTTGGGGCTGCTGCGCAGCCCTGCGGGGGACAAACCCCCTCGCCACAACCGTAGGTTTCTACAGATTTTTGAGTTGGCGGGCCAGGTCCAGTACCACTTTGCCGCTGCCGACATTGGGCACCAGGTGGGTAAACGGGATATCGATCATGCGGTTTTCCCGCACGGCCCGCAGGCGCGACAGCACCGGGTCGCGGGTCAGCAGCTGGCGTTTACGGCTGGCCGGGGACCATACGGCATCGGCCAGCAGAATCACGTCCGGGTCGCTCATCAATAACGTCTCACTGCTGACCGTGACCCGGTATTGATTGATTCCGGCCAACAGGTTGCGAGCCCCGGCCGCGGCCAGCAGGGCGCTGACGAAACCTTGCCGGCCCTCGCTGTCCAGGCCGTTGACTTCACTGTCGAGATAAAACACCGACAAGGGTTTTGCCGGCTTGGCCAGTGCCTGGGCGCTGGCCAGGTCAGCGTCCAGGGCCTCGATCAGGTCGCGGGCCCGCTGCGGTTTGTGCAGCAAGTTGCCCAGGGTCAGCAGGTCGGTGCGAATGTGGCCGAAGTAATCCAGGGAGCGCCCGGCACACGCCGACTCCAGCAGATACGAGCCCACGCCATTACCGGCCAGCCCGGTACGCGAGGTGATGCCGTTGCCAAAGGCCGTGGCAAAACCGCCCACCACCAGGTCCGGCCGCTGCCCATATAACACCTCGCTGGCCGGATAGCGCGGGGCAATCACCGGCACACCGAAGTACCTGCCCTGTTTATGCGCGGCACCGTTGTCATCCAGGTACGCCACGCCTACCAGCGCCGGGCCGGCGCCCAGGGCCAGCAGCATATCGGCGGCGTGCTGGTTCAGGGCGACGATGCGCGACGGCGGCGCATGGGGCAGTTGCCAATCCTGCTGGCAATTGCGATAGCCGTCCGCCAGGGCCGGCGCACTGCACAACAGGGCGATGGCCAACCCTCCCAGGCGCTTCATGGGCGCTCCCGGATCAACAGCTCTTCGACCACTTCACCGCCCACCAGGTGCATATCCACCAGGCGCACGGCGTCGGCCTTGCTGTGTATCCCATACCAGCAGCGCTCCGGGTATACCGTGAGCACCGGCCCCAGGTTGCACGGGAACTGGCAATGGGTACGCGTGAGCAGCACACCACCGGGCACTTCGATGCGCTGGTGTTCCAAGAGGCGCCGACGCAGGGTTTTCCATAGTTGCAACGCGCCCCGCTGGGTGCAGCGCGGGCCGGTGCACAGCAGCACATGGCGGGCATGCTCGGGGATGCGGGACCAGTCGGGGTGGGTGTCCACCCCGTCGATTTGGGTGATCTCAGTCATCAGAAGCGATACGTGTAACGCACCTCAGAGGTGAATGGCCGGCCCAGGTTGTCGACATTGCTGGAGCGGCTGGTGACGTAGTCGCGGTCGAACAGGTTTTCTACCAGCAGGCTCACGCGGTGCTGGTGGGCGTTGTCGAGGTAGCGATAGGCGTCGGCGTCCACCACCGAATAGTGGCCGTATTCGACTCTTTTCGAGCTGGTCACATCGTGGATATAGCGGATGGCCGCGCCGGCGCCCCACAGGCGATTCTGCGATTCGAACCCCACCCGCGAGCGGGCGAAGAAGCTCGGCACATCATTGATGGTGACCCCGGTGCGCGACTCGGTCAGGTTGCGGGTCATGTCCGCCTGCAGGCTCCACTGATCGTTGAGCGCCAACTTGGCATCGGCTTCGAAGCCGCGTACCTGGATCTGACCCTGGCCGTTGACCCACTGGATGTCGTCGAGGGTGATCAGGTCGGTGATCTTGCGCTTGAACAGGGTCACGCTGGCGCTGAACTCGCGGTCGGCCAGCAGGCCCTTGTAGTCCAGGCCCAGTTCGGCGTTGCGGCTTTTCTCCGGCTTGAGGTTGCGGTTGCCGATCTCGTCGCCGGGTTCGTTGACGAACAGTTGCTCGGCATTCGGCAGCTTGTAGGCCGTACCGTACTGGCCGCGCAGGGCCCAGTTGGCGTTGAGGTCGTAGAGCGAGGTGAGCATGCCGACCGTGGCGCTGTCGCCGCCGCTCATGGTTTCGTGGCGCACGCCGAGGCTCGGATGCCAGTCGGGCAGGGCGTCGATCTGCGGGCGCAACTGGGTGTAAACGGCGTGGGCTTCGGCCTTGTTGTTGTCGATGACCAGCACATCGTCCTGGCCCTTGAACCACTGGTTGTCGGTACCGAATACCAGCACATGGCCGCCCGCAAGCTCGGCCTTGCCCTCGGCCTGCACGCCCCAGTCGGTAAAACCCCAGTAGTCATCGTGATTGCGCACCACGGTGCCGCCGTCGGCGGTGTTGTTGACCCGTGAGTAGCGGGTATCCCAGTCGTTGATATGGCCCTTGACGAAGTAGCTCAGCCGCTCGTTGATGCTCTGTTCGAAGGTCGCCGTGGCAATCTGCTGCACGCGGTCGTTGGTGGTCTTGCGGTTGTTGGTGGCGCCGGCGAAGTCCAGGTTGGCGTCGGTGTACTGGTAAAACAGCTCCAGGCGCGAGTCATCGCCAAAAGACTGGATGGCCTTGGCGCCGAGTGTGGTGACTTCGTAGGAGCGTTTCTTGTCGGTGACGTTGCTCATGTCGCGGTTACGAAAGGGCTGGTAGCCCTCGGACACGTTATGGCTGACATAGGCCAGCAAACCCAGGTCGCCCAGGCCATTGCTGAAAATCCGCTCGGCCCGAGCATCGCCGGTGGTGCCGCCAAAGGTATCGACGCCCAGGTTGGTTTCGCCGGATACGTCGCGCGTCTGCGGGCTGCGGGTGACGATGTTGATGACCCCCGCCACGGCCTGGGTGCCGAACAACAGGCTCTGGCCGCCCTTGAGCACTTCGATGCGTTCCACGGCGTTGGCCGGCAAGGTATCCAGGTACAGGCCACCGTACAGGCGGTTGTTCAGGCGTACGCCGTCGAGCAGGATCAGGGTGTCGTCATTGCGCCCGCCCAACAGGGAATAGGTGCCGTAGTCGAACGGGCCGTTTTTCGGGGCCACGTAGAAACCGGGGATGAACATCTGCATCGCCCGCGTGATATCTGCGCTGGGGCCGGCGCGTTCGATCTGTTGGCGGGTGACAATTTCGACCTTGCTGCCGTACTGGGCCATGTCGGCCACGGTGGTGGATTCCACCGACGGCGCGGAAACGGTCTGTGCCTTGAGTTCCAGGGCACTATTGTCAGCGAGTAGCAGGGGACTGAACAGACAACCCAACAGCAAGGTTGGGCCAGAAGTGACGCCGCGTTGAAAAATCATAGTCTTCTCGAAAAGTATCTTCGCAGAAGCACGCAGGAGAAGGTATCGAGCACACGCCAATACCGGCCCATGCCCGCCCACCGCAGGATTTTGCCAAACAGAAATTCCAGGCCGGTCTCCGGGCTCACGCGTATCGAACCCTTCACCTTCCCATGGCGTTCTGGCCACAGTGGTGTGTCGAAGGGGTCACGCGTATACCGTTGCGGGGGCAGCACCGGACTTGCTCGATCGAGCGTACCGGTTTCCCGTTTCACCCCATGCACGGCGGCATGAGGCACCTGAAACAGGCCGGCATCTGAACATTCCCGCGACCGTTGGTCAACTTCTCCAGTGGCCGAACCGGTGGGTCTGGATCGTTGTAATATGTTTGCTTCGCTTGATCACCAGAGCCGCACGTCCATGCAGAGCACCCGATTGACGCTGATTTGCCATGGTGCGACCCGCGCGCAAAAGCGTGGGCATTTCGCCCTTGATGAAGCCCTGGAAACGCCGCCGTCGCCCTTGAGGCTGGCCGCACGTTTCAAAAAAGCGCCACGCCTGTTATGCGGGCCTGAGACCAGGGCCCGGCAAACGGCGACGCTGTTCGGTCAGCACGCCATGATTGATGACGGGTTGCGCGATATGGACGTGGGCCATTGGCGCGGTCGGGATATCAATGACATCGACCGCGACGAACTGACGACCTGGCTCACCGACAGCACCAGCGCGCCTCACCGTGGTGAGTCAGTGACGCAGTTGTGCGAGCGCGTCAGCCAGTGGCTGCAACGCGTCGCAGAGCAGCCCGGCCATGTGCTGGCGGTGACGCATCCCGCGGTGGTTCGTGCTGCGTTGCTTCATGTCATGCAGGCACCCATCGCTATGTTTTACCTGATTGATGTGGAGCCGCTGTCTTCTACCGAGCTGCGTTTCAACAACGTCTGGCGTCTGCGCCTGGAAACGCACGAGACCTGAGTGGCGCGAACATGGCAAAATCCCGGCCCCGCACTGAGAACACCTTCATGAAAAAGATCCTGATCATCGGCATTGGCGCCGGCAACCCCGACTACATCACGATGCAGGCGGTGAAGGCGCTTAACCGTACCGACGTGTTTTTTCTGATGGACAAGGGCCAGAGCAAGGACAAACTGATCGACCTGCGCCGGGAGATCTGCCAGACCTACATCGACGCCGGGCATGCCTACCGCTTTGTCGAAGCCGACTGCCCCGAGCGTGTGCGTGGCGAGATCGACTACACCACGGCTGTGCAGGATCTGAACCGCGACAAGCAACAGACTTTCGAGCGGATGATCAACGAACAAATGGCCGACGGCGAAGTGGGGGCCTTCCTGGCCTGGGGCGACCCGGCGTTGTACGACAGCACCATCCGCATCCTGCAGGCGATTCTGGCCAGTGGCAGCTGTACGTTTGAGTTCGAGGTCATCCCCGGGATCACCAGCGTCCAGGCCCTGGCGGCCCAGCATAAAGTGCCGCTGAACTGCATCGGCCGTTCCATCGAGATCACCACCGGGCGCCGGCTTGCGGCGGGGCAGGTCGGTGATGCCGATACGCTGGTGGTGATGCTGGACGCCGAGGACTCCTACCGGAGCGTCGCGGATCAGCAAATGGACATCTACTGGGGCGCGTACCTGGGCACCCCGGATGAAATCCTGATCAGCGGCAAGGTGGCCGAAGTGGCCGACGAAATCGAGCGCGTGCGCAAGGCGGCGCGCCAGGCCAATGGCTGGATCATGGACACCTACCTGCTGCGCAAGCCGTAGGGAGGAATGCAGTTAAACCTGTGGGAGCGGGCTTGCCCGCGATAGCGGTGTGTCAGTAGACATCTAACTAACTGACCCACCGCAATCGCGGGCAAGCCCGCTCCCACATTGGATTTGTGGTGCTTAGGAGGATGTCACTTGCCGCTGGTAATCTGCCTGACCAGCAACTCATGCCCCGTCACATCTTCAGCCCGGGAGATGGCCTGTATCACCAGCAACCGGTTGCCAGAACCCGCGAGAAACATCGAGTTCAAGGTCTTGCCGCCGCCCATGCTGGCGGTGCCATCAACCTGGCGCAGGCCCACGCCCTTGACCAGGAGTTTCTTCTGCGCCAGTTTCTTGTAGTCCGGCAGGCTGGTGCCTATCTCCTTGAGGAAACCTTTAACCGCGCTATCGAGAAACAGCGGTTCGTCGTCCTTCAGGTCGATGCCATCGTTGCGCAGGGTCTGGGCCACCACCACTACGCTTTTTGACGCCTTGTTGATATACATCGTGCTGTTGGCGCCCGCAGTGCCTTGGGTTTGTACGCCGGCGGGCAAGGCCTCGGCGACGTAGCCCTTGGGCAGGGTGAAGGTGAACTTGCCGTCCAGGGTCGAGACGATCTGGAATTCATCCGGCGGCAGCGGGGCCGGCTTGGCGGCCGCGAACAGCGGGCTGGCGCCCAGGCTGACGGTCAGCGCCAGGGCCAGGCGGGCTGCGGTTTTGCTGAGGCTGAGCATGAGGTCTTCCAATGGATGAACGAAATTGCGTCATATTCTGTCAGAAAATTCGCAACTTCGTTCTGATCCATCCTCAGACCTTCCCGGACTCTTCCTCAAGGCGGTCCATTTCAAACAAACGGGCCAACTCCGCACGGGACTCCTGGGCCGACTGCATCACCTTGGCCGCATCGTCATACACCGCGTGCTGGGCGGTCAGCAGTTGCAGGTCGTGGTGCTTGAAGCGGTTGATCCGCGCATCGGCCTGGGTCTCGCTCAGTCCCAGGCCGACCAGGGTGCGGCGGCTCATTTCCAGGCTGGAATAGAAGGTTTCACGCACCGGTGACGCGTCCAGGTCCACCAGGCGATGCACGTGCTGACGGTTGCGGGCACGGGCGATGATTTTCATGTGCGGGTAGAGGTTGCGCACCAGTTCGGCGGTCTTGATGTTGATTTCCGGATCATCCATCGCGATCACAAAGTACTCGGCCTGGTCGACCTTCGCGGCATGCAGGATTTCCGGGCGCTGGGGGTCACCGTAAAACACCGGCATGCCGCCGAAACTGCGGGTCAGCTCGATGGTTTCCACGGAGGTGTCGAGGGCGATAAACGAAATGTTCTGCGCCCGCAGGATCCGCGCCACGATCTGCCCCATACGGCCCATGCCCGCGATCACCACCCGTGGCGCGTCGCTCTCGATGGCGCGGTACTCTTCTGGCACTTCCACCGGTTTGGTCTTGGGTCGAAACAGCTTGGGGCACAGCAGCAACAGCAGCGGGGTGAGGGCCATCGACAGGGTGATGGTCAGCACCAACACGTCGTACAGATGCGGAGCGAACAGGCCCTGGTCGCGGCCGATCTTGAACACCACGAAGGCAAACTCACCACCGGCCGCCAGCACCACACCCAGGCGCACTGCGCTCTCGCGGTTGAGTTCGCCGACCATCTGCCCGACCGCGTACAGCAGCGGCAACTTGATAGCGATCAGCAGCAGGGTCAGCCCCAGCACCACAAAGGGCGTGCTGAACAACAGGCCGATATTGGCGCCCATGCCCACGCTGATAAAGAACAGCCCCAGCAACAGGCCTTTGAACGGCTCGATTTGCGACTCCAGCTCGTGGCGGTATTCCGAGTCGGCCAGCAGCAGGCCGGCGAGGAATGCGCCGAGGGCCATGGACACGCCCACCAACTCCATCAGCCAGGCGGTGCCGATCACCACCAGCAGCGCGGTGGCGGTGGACACCTCGCGAAGGCCGGTCTTGGCGACGATGCGAAACACCGGGCGCAGCAAGTAGCGACCGCCGATGATCACCACGGCGATACTGCCCAATACCTGCAAACCGTGGTTCAGGTCCTGGGCGGCGGTGGTGGTGTGGTCACTGCCGGCCAGCAGCGGCACCATAGCGATCAGCGGGATTGCCGCGATGTCCTGGAACAGCAGGATCGCAAAGGCCAGGCGCCCGTGGGGGCTGTTCAGCTCCTTGCGTTCGGCCAGGCTTTGCAGGCCGAAGGCCGTGGAGGACAGCGCCAGCCCCAGGCCCAGCACAATCGCGCTGTTCCATGACTGGCCAAACGCCCAGAGCGCCACTGCGCCCATCACCATGGCAGTCAACAACACTTGCGCCAGACCCACGCCAAACACCGCCTTGCGCATCACCCACAGGCGTTTGGGCGACAGTTCCAGGCCGATGATGAACAGCAACAACACCACCCCCAGTTCGGAGAACTGCGCGACGCTTTGCGGGTTGCCCACCAGGCCCAGTACCGAGGGGCCGATAATCACACCGGCGAACAGATAGCCCAGCACCGCCCCCAGTTTCAGGTGCTTGGCCAGGGGCACGGTGAGCACCGCGGCCAACAGGAACACCACGGCCGCTTGTAACAGGTTGCCTTCATGGGGCATCGCTTACTCCAGGATCTTTGAGGCGAATCGACAGGGCGCTATTAGAACGCGGTTTGGCGTTTTTGAATCTGAATTTTTACTAAAACCTTGGCCACGCGAGTGGCTCTGTCATCAGTAGATTGCTGTCTATCGCCATCCATGCAGGGCGGGTTCTTGCTACTATCGCCCTCCGTCGTCACCAGGAGCCAGCGCCTCATGCAACACCAGTGGGATGAAATGCACCGCACCCGCAAGCCCTCGTTCGTGCTGTGCGGCGAGCCCCAGGGGCAGGTGCTCAATCTCTATGTCCATGGCTATTCTGCGTTTTTCAACCAGCAACAGTTGGCCAGTTTCCAGGCGCAACTGGCGGGGATCGAGGGCTCGACCAACCTGATGCTGTTCTGGCCCGCCGGGCATTTCCTGGAAAACCTGTTCGCGCCCTTCAAGGACATCATCACCTCGATGCTCGGCGGCGGCACCCTGGGTGCGGCCACCGTGGGCCTGGGCAAGGCGGTGGGCTATTTTCTCGATCACTACAAAAGTGTCGAGGCGCGGGTGGACGAAGTGGCCAGGACGCTGTTGGAGGAACTGGCCAACTACCTGCACGCCGAGTCGATCGACGTGCGCCAGATCAACCTGATCGGCCATTCCCTGGGCGCTCGCCTGCTGGTCAAGAGCCTGCTGGCCAACCCGGAACTGGCCCGGGAGCTGCCGCTCAATCACCTGTTGTTGATGGGCGGCGCGATTTGCACGTCCAGCCCCTGGGAGCAGGTATCGGCGCCGCTCAAGGGGCGGGTGATCAACTGCCATTCCAGCAAGGACTGGGCCCTGGCGCTCAAACCGGATGCCGAGCGCTGCATTGGCCGATACGCCATCCCCCTGACGCCATCCCTCAAGGGCAAAGTGACCAATGTGCATCTGGTCACCTTCGACCACGCTGCCTACTGGCCGCAGTTGAAAACCGTGGTGCAGTACACCGACTTGCTGCACGAGCGCCGCGGCATGATCCGTGCGGACCAGCGCAGTGCCGAGGTGCGTTTTGCCGAGGAAGACGTGGACCTGTTGCCGGTGCTGCGTCAGGCACGGGCGCCAGAGCTGCAGTTTCTCGCCGAGTTGATGGCCGCCAAGCGCAGCGCGACCATCGATGCCCAGGTGCGCGACCCATTGCAACTGGCCATCGAGTTGCAGCGCATGGGCGGTGACAGCTTTATGAACCTGGCCCGTGGGCATGGGGTGAGTTATCGCCAATTGGCCCAGGACGTGGCCCTGCGCGTTGGGCTCAAGTTTGACCAGCCCCTCGACAGTGTGGCCCTGGTGAGCCTGGAAGAGCGGGTCGCCGAGACCCTGATCGAGCAGTACAAGGACAAACTCAGCCTGGCCGACCGCGCGGTGTTCGAGGCCGAACTCCGGGCGGCGGCGCAAAAGGAGCAGGGCTTTTTCAACCGATTCGATGTCGGCCGTTCGGCCACCACTGCCTTGAGCGGCACGGCGTTGGCCGGGCTGACCGGGTTTATCCTGCGCCGAGGTGCGGCCACGGCGATTCCGGTGGTGGGGCAGGCGCTGGCGGCGGCTATGCTGCTGGTGAGCGGGGTGCGGGCGTTTTCCGGGCCGGCGTATTCCATCACCACCCTGGCGGTGTTGGTGCTGGGGGTGATTCGCCAGCGTATGGAACGTGAGGCGCTGAATCAGGAAATGGATCTGGTAGCGCAGGTAGTCGAGGCGCTTGATCTCCGTGGCGAGGGGGCTTGTCCCCCGTTGGGCTGCGCAGCAGCCCCAGTAAGCCTCACCTAGATACCGGGATAGCAGGTTTTGGGGCTGCTGCGCAGCCCAGCGGGGGACAAGCCCCCTCGCCACCGGTAACACCGATACCCATATATTTGTCTGGTACCCAACGTGAAATTCAGCCTGCCGAAAATTGCCACTGCCCCGTTCTGCCCCCCGGAAGTGGCGGGCACCATCCCCGTTGATCCGCGCGCGTCGTTTTTCAAACGGGTGCTGCAGTTTGCCGGCCCTGGCCTGCTGATCTCCATCGGCTACATGGACCCCGGCAACTGGGCCACGGCCATCGAGGCCGGCTCGCGCTACGGCTACAACCTGCTGTTCGTGGTTTTGCTCGCGAGCCTGGCGGGGATGGCGGTGCAGTGCCTGTGTTCGCGGCTGGGCATCGCCACTGGCAAGGACCTGGCGCAATTGTGCCGCGAACGCTACAGCCAGCGTTCAGCGCGCACGCAATGGGTGCTGGCGGAAATCTCGATCATCGCCACCGACCTGGCCGAGGTCCTTGGCTGCGCCCTGGCGTTTCACCTGCTGCTGGGGGTTTCGCTGACGACCGGCATTGTCATCACTGCCTTTGACACGCTGCTGATCCTGGCCCTGCAAAACCGTGGCTTCCGGCGCCTGGAGGCGATCATGCTGGCGCTGGTGGCGACCATTGGCGTGTGTTTCTTCGTCGAACTGGTGTTGATCAAGCCTTATTGGCCGGACGTCATGCGCGGTTTCACACCGTCCCTCTCGGCGATCAGTGACGCCGCGCCGCTGTACCTGGCCATCGGTATCCTCGGGGCCACGGTGATGCCCCATAACCTGTACCTGCACACGTCCATCGTGCAAACCCGCCTGTTCGGCAAGGACCTGGCCAGCCGCCAGGACGCGGTCAAGCTGGCGCGCATCGATACCATCGGCTCCCTGGCCCTGGCCCTGCTGGTCAACTCGGCGATCCTGGTGCTGGCGGCTGCGGCGTTCCACCAGACCGGCCATACCGAGGTGGTAGAAATCCAGGACGCCTACCACCTGCTGGACCCGCTGGTGGGCGGTGCCTTTGCCAGTATCCTGTTCGGCATTGCCTTGCTGGCGTCCGGGCAAAGCTCGACCTTCACGGGCACCATCGCCGGCCAGGTGATCATGGAGGGCTACCTCAACTTGCGGATTCCCTGCTGGCAACGCCGCCTGATCACCCGTGGCCTGGCGCTGATCCCGGCGTTCCTCGGGGTGTGGTTGATGGGCGACGATGCCATCGGCAAATTGCTGGTCCTCAGCCAGGTGGTCCTCAGCCTGCAGTTGCCCTTTGCCTTGTACCCGCTGATCCGCATGACCGGCGACCGCCAACTGATGGGGCCGTTCGTCAATCGCCTGCCCACCCGGATCCTGGCCTGGAGCCTGTTCAGCGTGATCAGTGGCGCCAACGCCTGGTTGATCGGCCAGTGGCTGTTCTGATTCAGCGGTCCCAGTAGGGCACGCTGCCGAAGCGTTCGACAAAAAAGTCGATGACCGTGCGGACCTTCACCGACAACCGCCGGCTGCCGGGCCACAGGGCGGCAATCTGCTGCGGCTCCAGGGTGGTTGCCACTTCGTAGTCGGTCAGTACCGCCTGCAAGCGCCCGGCGCGCAGGCTGTCGCCGATCAGCCAGGAAGGAAACACCACGAACCCCAGGCCTTGTTCGGCAGCGCGGGCCAGGGTGTCGGCGTGGTTGCCGGTGATCGGGCCCTTGACCGTGTAGGGCGTCCAGTCGCCCTGTTCGCGGCGAAAGTACCAACGCTGCTGGCCGTTCACGCCCTTGTACGCCAGGCATTGGTGATTGATCAGCTCATCGGGATGGCGCGGCGTGCCGCAGCGCGCCAGGTACTCGGGGCTGGCGGCGATGCGGTAGCGCTGGGGCGCAAAAATGCGAGCCTGCATCCCGGAGTCGTTGAGCACACCGATTCGGAACAACAGGTCGGCGCCTTCCTGCAAGGGGTCGACGTAGGTGTCGGTCTGCTGGATATCCAGTTGCAGCTTGGGGTATCGCTGGCACAACTCGGCCAGCCAGGGCGACAGGTGCCGTTGGCCGAAGACCATGGGCGCATTGATCCGCACCAGGCCGCTGGGTTCGCTTTCCTGTTCTTGCAGGGCCTGCCCGGCTTCTTCCAGCTGTTGCAGCATCAGGCGCGCATGATGCCCGAGCAAGCGCCCGGCTTCCGTGGGGCTGACCGCACGGGTATGCCGATAGAGCAATTGCTGGCTCAGGGCCTGTTCCATCAACTGGATCTGCCGGGAAATGGAGGAGGGCGCCAGGCCTTCGCGGCGTGCGACTTCGGAGAAGCTGCCGTGGTCCAGCACCGCCACAAACAGGCGCAGCGCCTTGAAACTCAACTCGTTGAAGCCCTGCATGGTCACTCCGTTCTGTGCGTGTTGCGCAAAGGTGTTGTCTGCATGCTCCCATTTATCGCACAGCAGGGCCACCGGATAATGCGCGCCATTGTTCTTCTCTGACGTGTAGGTGGTGTATGCAAACTTCTTCTCTCGAGGCCGCGACCCAGACGCCGGCCCGCCCCAAGCACCGGCTGGGCCTGCTGCTATTGCCGCTGGTGATCCTGGCGGGCATGGGCCTGTCGGTGGAAGCTGGCCTGTTGGGCCCGTTGGGCGCCCAGGTGGGGCACCTATGGGCGACCTTGAGCATCTTCGGGGTGGGTACGGCAATCCTGCTGCTGCTCCTGCTGTTCAGCGGCCCGCAAAAAGGCCCGGCCCTCAATGAACTGCCGCGCTGGCAACTGATCGGTGGCTTTCTGGGGCCGATGTATGTGGTGGTGCTGACCCTGGCCACGCCCCATATCGGGATTGCCATGACCATGATTGCGATCCTCTCCGGCCAGGTCGGCAAGAGCGTGCTGATCGACCACTTCGGCTGGTTTGGCACCGCCCGCAAGCGGGTCAATGGCGAACGCTGGATTGCGCTGCTGTTGATTGTGATAGCGCTTGTTTTGATTGCACGGGGTTAAGGCGATGAATCTGATTCTATTGTTGGTGCTGGTGGTTGCCGCAGGCGCGGTGTTGAGTGTGCAAGCGGCGATCAATGGGCGCCTAGGGCAAACCGTCGGCGTGCTGCGCAGCAGCCTGGTGACGTTCTCGGTGGGCACGCTGGTGACCGGCCTGTTGATTCTGTTCTTCGAACCGGCCCAGGCCGTGAGCCTGCTCGAGGTGCCCAAGTGGCAATTGACCGGGGCGTTGTTCGGCGTGGTGTACATGATGGTGATGGTCGGCGCGGTACCCATCGTGGGCACGGCGGTGGCGACGGTGGCGGTCATCGTCGGCCAATTGGCCATGGGCATGCTGATCGACAACTTCGGCTGGATGGGCAACACGGCCATCGAACTGTCCACTAGCCGGGTGTTGGCGATGCTGTGCCTGGCATTGGCGTTGGTGTTCATGTATCGCAGCAGTACACGCCAGGCTGATTAACGGCGCTGAACCTTGGGTGTCGGCCGGCAGTCACTGCTTAAGGTGCCGGCATTCGCTGCACCGGGACGACCATGAAAAAGGAGTCTGATCATGCCAGATCCAACCTGTGCCTGCCCTCATTGCAAATGTGTACTGGGGCAGAACGCTGTGACCAAAGACGGTAAGGGCTATTGCTGCCAGGGTTGTGCCGAGCATCATGCCCATGGTGAGCCGTGCGAGTCGGCCACCGGGTGCGAGTGTGCCAAGTCGGCCCACGGCTGACCGGCCAATAGCGCCAACACCGCCAGGCAGCGTAAGCTGCCTGACTTTCCCCCTGTCGTGGAGTTTTATCGTGGCCAAAGCAGCTGCTTGCATTGAAATCCCGGTCTCGGCCGATCAAGTCTGGCAACTGGTCGGCGGGTTCAACTCGTTGCCCGATTGGCTGCCGCTGATTGCCAAGAGTGAGCCGGGCGAAGGCGGGCGTGTGCGCCACCTGCAAACCGTGGATGGCGCGGTGGTGGTCGAGCATTTGCAGACCTTTGATAACGTGGCGCGTACCTACAGCTATACCATCAGTGAGTCGCCGTTCCCGGTCAGTGCGTATCTGGCGACATTGCAGGTTCAAGCGCTGGGCGAGCACTCGGCCAAAGTCACCTGGTCGGGTGTGTTCACCCCGATTGCCGGTGTGACCGATGCAGAGGTTGAGGAGCTGTTCAGCGGCGTTTACACCGGCGGCGTTGAGGCGCTGCGCAAAAACTTCCCGGCCTGATTGCTGTTTCTACAGAGGGGTTTGTGCGCGGCAGTGCAGGGTCAATCGCGCGCCGCCGCGCTCGCTGCTGCCGACTTCCAGTCCAAAGCCATGCAGGTTGACGATCGCCGCCACAATCGACAGGCCCAGGCCAAAGCTGCCCTGTTGCTGACCGTCACCAACCCGGTAAAAACGCTGGAACACGGCCACCCGTTCCACTTCGGGAATCCCTGGGCCGGTGTCCACTACCTCGATGCATGTGCTGCCGGCATCATTGATGCCGCGCAGCAGCACCTCGCCGCCCGGCGGGGTGAACTTGATTGAATTGCTCAGCAGGTTGGCCAGGGCCTCGAACAGCAGCGCCCGGTCGCCGATAACCGAGGGCAATGCTTCGGGGGCTTGCAACAGCAGTTCCAGCTGACCTTCTTCCGCCAACGGCAGGTAGAAGTCATGGAGTTCCTGGAGCAAGGGCAATGGATCGAACACCTGGAAGCCGGAGCGGCGTTGACGGTCTTCCAATTCGGAGATGCGCAGCAAACCGCGAAAGCGCGCCATCAACGTGTCGGTCTCGCTGATCACCTCATCGAGCTGCAAAGCCTGGGGCGAGCCGTCGGCGGTCTGCTGCTTGATCCGATACAACTGCGCACGCAAGCGGGTCAGTGGGGTGCGCAGGTCGTGGGCAATGTTGTCGCATACGCCCTTGACCTCGTTCATCAGCTTTTCGATGCGCTCAAGCATGGCGTTGACGATGGCCGCCAGCATGTCCAGTTCGTCGCGGCGGTTGGACAGCGGCAGGCGATGGGTCAAGTCGCCGGCGACGATGGCTTCGGCGCTGGCCTGGATCCCGCGAATCCGCCGCAAGGGGCGCCGGCGTAGCAGGTGCCAGCCGGCGACGCCGGGGATGATGGTCAGCGAGATTGCCCAGAGCAGGGCCTGCAGAATGATCCGGGTCACGCCCAGCAACGAGCCGTTATCGCGCACCAGCACCAGCCAGCGGCCATCCTGGGTGTGGGTCGCCACCGCATCGCAACTGCCCCGGGGCAGTTTCGGGTCGTCCGATTCGGTGCAGTTGGCCAGGGCATGGATGTGCCCGTCGAGGGGCAAGTCTGCCGGGATCTGCTGGATCGGGCCGCTAAGGGGCCGTTGTTGCCCATCGAACAGGCCATAGGCGTCAATGCCCTTCATATCGAAGGTCATGCTGGTGGCCAGGGCTTCATCCAGTTGCGCGCCCTCAAAGCGCTGGAACAGGTGCCGGCGCTGCATCAGCGAGTGGCGCGAGAGGTCGCCCAGGTAACCCGAGACTTCGTAATAGAGCACCCCCATGAGGATGCAACTCCAGGCCACGAACAGCGAGCTGTACAGGGCCAGCAGGCGGCTGCTGGAGGAGCGCCAGCCGTTAGACGGGTTCAGCAATGACATAGCCCGAACCTCGTACCGTGCGGATCAGCGGCGTCAGGCCCGGCGGGTCGATTTTCTTGCGCAGGCGGCCAATGTGCACGTCGATCAGGTTGGTGCCCGGGTCGAAGTGATAGCCCCAGACTTCCTCGAAAATCATCATCCGCGAGAGGATCTGCCCGGTGTTGCGCATCAGGAATTCCAGCAATTTGTACTCGGTGGGCAGCAGGCTCAGTGGTTGGTCGGCGCGACTGGCTTCGCGGCTGATCAGGTTCAGTTCCAGGTCGGCCACGCGCAATGCGGTTTGCGCGGTCTTGAGCGCATTGTTGCGCCGCAGCAGCACCTCGACCCGGGCCGCCATCTCGTCGGAGGCAAAGGGTTTGGTCAGGTAGTCATCGCCCCCGGCGCGCAGCCCGCGCACCCGCTCATCCACGTCGGAGAGGGCGCTGATCATCAGGATCGGCGTCGCCACCCCGAGGGTGCGCAAGGTGGTGACGATGGCCAGGCCATCGAGCTCCGGGAGCATGCGGTCGAGGGTGATCAGGTCGTAATCGCCACTCACCGCCCGCGATAGGCCCTCGCGGCCGTTGTCGACCCAATCCACGTCCAGTCCATGACTGCTCAACTCGGCGACGATCTCGCGGGCCGTCACGGCGTCGTCTTCGATGGTCAAAATGCGCGTCATAAGGGTTACCTGGTCACACGGAAGTGGGGGGCATTTTGCCAAGAAATGATCGCGAGGTTTCTAAAAGAAAATTCATGTAGGGCTCGGTCTATGTGGGAGCGGGCTTGCCCGCGATGGCGCACGGTCAGTTGATAAATAGTTGACTGATATACCGTCATCGCGGGCAAGCCCGCTCCCACAGGGGGTTGGCGGATGGCTTGGGAATGCATAACGCCCGCCACTTACGCGGCGTTCTTGCAAGTTGCATGATCCTAGGAAGTTCAACTTACTTATCTCATTGAAATTAAAAGGTTTTTATTTTTGTGGCTACTGGCACGGCGCCTGCACTGTCCCTTTTGACAGATGTAACACCATTTTTCACGCCTGGAGCACAACAACAATGATGACATCCTCATCCACTTTGCAAGAGTCGAGCACGCTCTCCGGGGTTTCCTGGGGGGCGATCTTTGCCGGGGCCGCAGCTGCCGCTGCATTGTCCCTGGTCCTGGTGTTGCTGGGCTTCGGCCTGGGCTTTTCGGCGGTGTCGCCGTGGGCCGACAGCGGCATCAGCGCCAAGGGCCTGGGCATTTCCACGATTGTCTGGCTGGCCTTCACCCAGATTGTCGCGGCGGGGCTGGGCGGTTATATCGCCGGCCGGCTGCGGGTCAAGTGGGCCAATATGCATGGCGATGAGGTGTACTTTCGCGACACCGCCCACGGCTTTCTCGCCTGGGCCGTGGCCACGCTGGTGACCGCAACCCTGGTGGTCGGCTCGGTCAGCAGTATTGTCGGTGGTGGTGTACAGGCAGGTGCCAGCGTGGCTTCGGGTGCCGCCAGCGGCTTGACCCAGGCGGCCGGCAACGCGGCCAATGGCGATGACTTCGGCTATTACGTCGACAGCCTGTTCCGCGATGATCGCCCGGCAGCGGCCAGTGATGACGCAGTGCATGGCGTGGTGGCGCGGATCTTCGCCCGCACCCTGGGCAACGATGGCCAACTGGCCCCGCAAGACCGCGCCTACCTGGCGCAGTTGATCAGCCAGCGCACCAACCTCAGCCAGGCCGATGCCGAACGGCGTGTCGACCAGGTCTACGGTGATGCCCGCAAAGCCCTGGAAGATGCCAAGTTGAAGGCCAAGCAGGCCGCCGATACCGCCAGCAAGATCGCCGCCGTGACCTCGTTGTGGACCTTCGTCGCGCTGTTGCTCGGTGCCTTCTTTGCCAGCTTCGCCGCAACCTTCGGCGGTCGCCGTCGGGATGCCGTGGTGTACCTGGAAACCATTCGTTAATTAAAGGAGAACGTCATGCGCTCATTACTGCTGTGGTTCCTCGGTGTGCCTATCCCGGTCATTATCCTGATCGCGATCTTTATGCACTGATCCACTGAGGTGCTTGATCAAGGCCGCTCCTGCATCGCAGGGGCGGCCTTTTTTTTAATCGTCAAACCCCACCTGCTCGTGAATCTCATCGACCTTCAGCTCCAGCCGGTACGCCACGGCAATAAACAGCGCCTGGCACAGGCACAGCGTGGCACTCAGCGAGCGGAACGCAAACGACGACCCTTCATTGACCAGCAACACCGTGTTGGCACGCTTGGCCAGCGGTGACAGGTTGCTGTCGGTGATGATCAACGTCTTGGCCTGGTGATGCTGGGCGATGCGCAGGCAGTGCTGGGTTTCCTTGCCGTAGGGGGTAAAGCTGATGGCGATCACCAGGTCATTGGCACGCACGCTGCGCATCTGTTCGCGGTAGCTGCCGCCCAGCCCCGAGACCAGGTGGATGCGCTTGTTGGTGTGCTGCAGGTTGTAGACCAGGTAGTCGGCCACTGCAAAAGACCGGCGCACCCCGACCACGTAGATATTGTCGGCGTTGACCACCAGGTCCACGGCTTTCTCGAAGGCGGCGTCGTCCAACTCCAGGCCCAGGCGCTCGATGCCAGACAGCGTGGCATTCACGCATTCACGGGCCAGATCGCCGGCGCTGGCTTTCTGCGACTTGTTGGCGATCATGCTGCGAATGCGCTGCTGATAGTTCTGCACCGGCGTGGTCTTGTGGGTATACGCCTCGCGAAACAGCGCCTGCATTTCACTGAACCCGCTGAAACCAAAGCGCTGGGAAAAGCGCACGATGGCCGATGGGTGGACTTCGCATTCCCGGGCGATATCGCTGATGCGATCGACCATGATCCGATCGCTCTGCTGGCTCATGTAACTGGCGATGCGCTTGAGCTGGCGGGGCAGGCTTTCGTATTCATCGGTGATCAGCTGCAACAGACGCTCGGCATTGATCGGAGGGCTGGCGAGCGTCTCGGTGGGAGCCTGCTGATCGGTGCGGGACATGGGCAATCCTTTTGGCTTGTTCTTACAGGGCAGGTGAGCGGCACCTTGCCCCTGACAATAGGTCGATGGGCGCAAGTCTACAGGGAAGGCGGCAAAAAATATCTTAATGGAATATATATTCCACATAAAATATTTATGGAATAAATATTGATTGATGGCGTGGGACGTCCTAGTCTGCATCCACCAAGAGCGTCGCCATCACGATGGCCGGCGCGGGCTGATAAAAATAACAGGAGCCAGCATGGGCCAGACTCGTTTTGCCAGTGGGCGTCAATTGGATCTGATTTGTCTTGGGCGCCTGGGCGTCGATCTGTATGCGCAGCAAGTCGGGGCGCGGCTGGAAGACGTCACCAGTTTCGCCAAATACCTGGGGGGTTCTTCCGCCAACATCGCCTTTGGCACCGCGCGGTTGGGGCTCAAGTCGGCGATGTTGAGCCGGGTCGGCGACGATCATATGGGGCGCTTCCTGGTGGAGTCGTTGGTGCGTGAGGGCTGTGATGTCAGCGGTATTACCGTCGACCCGCAGCGCCTGACGGCCATGGTCCTGCTGGGCCTCAAGGACCGCGAAACCTTCCCCCTGGTGTTCTACCGCGAAAACTGCGCCGACATGGCCCTGTGCGCCGCGGATATCCGCGAACCCTTGATTGCCAGCAGCAAGGCGCTGTTGATCACCGGCACCCATTTTTCTACCGATGGCGTGTACCAGGCCAGCCTCCAGGCCCTGGACTACGCCGAGCGGCACGGCGTCAAGCGCGTGCTGGATATCGACTACCGCCCGGTGCTCTGGGGCCTGGCGGGCAAGGCTGACGGCGAGACGCGTTTTGTTGCCGACCAGAACGTCAGCCAGCACCTGCAAGGCATCCTGCCGCGCTTTGACCTGATTGTCGGCACCGAGGAAGAGTTCCTGATTGCCGGCGCCAGCCAAGACCTGCTCAGCGCCTTGCGCACCGTGCGTCAACTGACGACCGCCACGCTGGTGGTCAAGCTCGGCCCGCAAGGCTGCACGGTGATCCATGGGCCCATCCCGGCGCGCCTGGAAGACGGCGCGATCTACCCCGGTGTGCGGGTCGAAGTGCTTAACGTGCTGGGTGCCGGCGATGCGTTTATGGCGGGCTTTCTCAGCGGCTGGTTGAACGACGCCGATGACGCGCGCTGCTGCCAACTGGCCAATGCCTGCGGTGGGTTGGTGGTGTCACGCCATGCCTGCGCGCCGGCGATGCCGACCCCGGCCGAGCTTGAGTACCTGTTCAGCAGCCCGGTGCCGATCACCCGGCCGGACCAGGACCCGGTGTTGCAGCGCCTGCATCAGGTCAGTGTGCCGCGCAAGGCCTGGAAGCAGCTGTTTGTGTTCGCCTTCGATCATCGCTGGCAACTGCTGGAGCTGGCGCAAAAAGGCGGCCAGGACCCGGCGCGGATCACTGCGATCAAGCAGCTGTTTATCCAGGCGGTCGAACGCGTGGAGGGCAAGCTGCGCGAGCAGGGCGTCGAGGCCGATGTGGGCATTTTGGCCGACCAGCGTTTTGGCCAGGATGCGCTGAACGCCGCCACCGGCCGTGGCTGGTGGGTCGCGCGCCCGGTGGAGGTCCAGGGCTCGCGGCCGCTGGCGTTCGAGCACGGCCGTTCGATCGGCAGCAACCTGATCGCCTGGCCCCAGGAGCAGATCATCAAGTGCCTGGTGCAGTTTCACCCCGACGACGAGCCGCTGCTGCGCCTGGAGCAGGAAGCGCAGCTCAAGGCCCTGTATCAAGCGGCGCAAACCAGTGGCCATGAACTGCTGTTGGAAGTGGTGCCACCCAAGGATCATCCCTCGACCTACCCGGATGTGCTCTACCGCAGCCTCAAGCGCTTGTACAACCTGGGCATCTACCCGGCGTGGTGGAAGATCGAGGCGCAGACGGCCGAGCAGTGGCGCAAGCTCGATGAGCTGATCGAGGAGCGCGATCCCTATTGCCGGGGCGTGGTATTGCTGGGCCTCAATGCCCCGGCAGATTCTTTGGCCGAGGGCTTCCAGCAGGCCAGCCAGAGCCGGACCTGCCGTGGGTTTGCCGTGGGCCGGACGATCTTCCAGGAGCCGAGCAGGGCATGGATGGCGGGTGAAATTGACGACGAAACGCTGATCCAGCAGGTGCAGCAGACCTTCGAACAACTGATCCAGGCCTGGCGCAGCGCGAGAACTTAAACACGCTCAACTGTAGGCGCAGGCAAGCCAGCTCCCACAGAAGCAGATTTCAGCAGCCTCAAGGTTAAAACAATAAAAGGTGCAGCCATGCCCGCAATCCGTATTGGCATCAACCCCATCTCCTGGAGCAACGACGACCTGCCGGCCCTGGGCGGCGAGACGCCCTTGAGCACCGCGCTCAGCGAAGGCAAGGCCATTGGCTACGAAGGTTTCGAGCTCAATGGCAAATTCCCCAAGGACGCCAAGGGCGTGGGTGATGTGTTGCGTCCCTACGACCTGGCGCTGGTCTCCGGCTGGTACTCCAGCCGCCTGGCCCGGCGCTCGGTGGCGGAGGAAATCGACGCCATCGCCAGCCATGTGCAACTGCTGCGCGACAATGGCGCCACGGTGCTGGTCTACGGCGAGGTGGCCGACTCGATCCAGGGCGCGCCGATCCGCCTGCTCGAACGCCCGCGCTTTCACAGCGAACAGGCTTGGCAGGCCTATGCCGACAAGCTCACCGAACTGGCGCGCTTTACCCTGTCCCAGGGCGTGCGCCTGGCCTATCACCACCACATGGGCGCCTATGTCGAATCCCCGGAAGACATCGACACCTTGATGCGCCTCACTGGCCCCGAGGTTGGCCTGCTGTTCGATTCGGGGCACTGCTATATGGGGGGCGGCGAACCGGTCCAGGTGCTGCGCAAGCACCTGGACCGTATCTGCCATGTGCATTTCAAGGACGTGCGCAAACCGGTGGTGCAACTGGCGCGCAACCAGATGTGGAGCTTCCCCGACTGCATCGTCAACGGCACCTTCACCGTGCCTGGCGATGGCGATATCGACTTTGCCGAGTTGCTGGACGTGCTGCTGGGCGCCGGCTACAGCGGCTGGTTGGTGGTGGAGGCCGAGCAGGATCCGGCTGTGGCGCCCAGCTATATCTATGCGAAAAAAGGCTTCGATACCTTGCGCGCGCTGTTGGATGCGAGGGCCGGACAATGAGCCTGTTGGTCAAAAGCACGCCCCGCGGGCAAACCCTGGTCGCGCTGCCGGCCGGCGGCCTGGAGTATGTGGGGTTTAGCGCTTACCGCCTGGGCCTGGGGCAAGCGCTGGCGGTCAGTGCCGACGACAAAGAGCTGTGCCTGGTGCTGCTCAGTGGTCGGGTGACGATCGAAGGCGAAGGTTTCAGTTGGCAGAACCTCGGGGATCGCCGGTCGGTGTTCGAGGATAAATCGCCGTTCGCAGCCTACCTGCCGCCAAACACGGTTGCCCAGGTGACGGCCCTGAGCGATGTGCAGATCGCCGTGTGCGCTGCGCCGGGCTCTGCTGCCGCCGGTCTTGCGCCCCGGCTGATCCGCCCCGAGCACTGCAAGCGCAGCGTGCGCGGCAAGGGCGCCAACACCCGCTATGTCTGCGACATCCTGCCCGATAGCGAACCGGCTCACTCGCTGCTGGTGGTGGAGGTGCGCACGCCGTCCGGGCATTCCTCCAGCTACCCGCCACACAAGCACGATACCGATGACCTGCCGCACCAGAGCTTTCTGGAAGAGACCTACTACCACCAGGTCAACCCGCCCCAGGGCTTTGTGTTCCAGCGGGTGTACACCGACGACCGCAGCATCGACCAGGCCATGGCCGTGGAAAACCACGACCTGGTGGTGGTGCCCAAGGGCTATCACCCGGTCAGCGTGCCGTATGGCTACGAATCGTATTACTTGAACGTGATGGCCGGGCCCAAGCGCGCCTGGCACTTTCACAACGACCCGCAGCACAGTTGGTTGCTGGATCTCTAACAACGCAAAATGCAAAAGACACGGGTGCCAAACATGACCACAACCCGATTGACCATGGCCCAGGCCCTGGTGAAGTTCCTCGATAACCAGTACATCGAAGTCGATGGCGTGCAGAGCAAGTTCGTCGCCGGGGTGTTCACCATTTTTGGCCACGGCAATGTATTGGGCCTGGGCCAGGCCCTGGAGCAGGACAGTGGCGATCTGGTGGTGCATCAGGGCCGCAACGAGCAGGGCATGGCCCATGCCGCGATTGGTTTTGCCAAGCAGCACCTGCGGCGCAAGATCTACGCCTGTACGGCGTCGGTCGGCCCCGGCGCGGCGAATATGCTCACCGCTGCCGCGACCGCCACGGCCAATCGCATCCCGCTGTTGCTGCTGCCGGGCGATGTGTATGCCTGTCGCCAGCCGGACCCGGTGTTGCAGCAGATCGAACAATTCCATGACCTGAGTATCAGCACCAACGACGCGTTTCGCGCCGTGAGCAAATACTGGGACCGCATCAACCGCCCCGAGCAGTTGATGAGTGCGGCGATCCACGCCATGCGCGTGTTGACCGACCCGGCCGAAACCGGCGCCGTGACCCTGGCCTTGCCCCAGGATGTGCAGGCCGAGGCCTGGGATTACCCCGATTACTTCCTGCAAAAACGCGTGCACCGCCTGGACCGCCGCCCGGCCACCGACGCGATGCTGCAAGATGCCGCCGCGCTGCTCAAGTCCAAGCGCAAGCCGCTGATTATCTGCGGTGGCGGGGTCAAGTACTCCGGCGCGAATGCCGCGCTGCAAGCGTTTGCCGAGCGCTTTCAGATCCCCTTTGCCGAGACCCAGGCCGGCAAGAGCGCCATCGTCTCCAGCCACCCCTTGAATGTCGGCGGCATCGGTGAAACCGGGTGTTTGGCCGCCAACCTGCTGGCCCGGGACGCCGACCTGATCATCGGCATTGGCACGCGCTACAGCGATTTCACCACCTCCTCAAAATCGCTGTTCCAACACCCCGAGGTGCAGTTTCTCAACCTCAATATCAGCCCCGGCGATGTGCTGAAACTCGACGGGGTCCAGGTGTTGGCCGATGCCAGGGTCGGGCTGCTGGCACTGGCCGACGCGCTGGGCGATTACACCGCGCAATGGGGCGAGCAGCCACACCTGGCCCGTGCGCAAGGGGATGCCGAGGTAGACCGGGTCTATCAGGCGCGCTACACCGACGCCGACTTCACCCCCGAGATCAGTGACCACATGGACCCGGCGGTGCTGCGCGAGTTTATCGAGCTGACCGGCTCCTGCCTGACCCAGAGCCAGGTACTGGGTGTGCTCAACCAGACCCTGGCCGACGACGCGGTGATTGTCGCCGCCGCCGGCAGCCTGCCGGGGGATTTGCAGCGCAGTTGGCGCAGCAAAGGGGTCAATACCTATCACGTGGAGTACGGCTATTCGTGCATGGGCTACGAGATCAACGCGGCCCTGGGCGTGAAGCTGGCGGAGCCTGCGCGCGAGGTCTACGCCCTGGTCGGCGATGGCTCCTACATGATGCTGCATTCGGAGCTGGCGACCTCGATCCAGGAGCGGCGCAAGATCAACGTGGTGCTGCTGGACAACATGGCCTTCGGGTGCATCAACAACCTGCAGATGGGCAATGGCATGGACAGCTTCGGCACCGAGTTCCGCTTCCGCAACCCTGATAGCGGCAAGCTCGATGGCGGCCTGGTGCCGGTGGATTTCGCCATGAGCGCAGCGGCCTATGGCTGCAAGACCTACAAGGTCACAACCCTTGCGCAACTGCACGCCGCGTTGGCCGATGCGCGCGGGCAAAGCGTGTCGACGCTGATCGACATTAAGGTTTTGCCCAAGACCATGATCCACGGCTATCTGTCGTGGTGGCGGGTCGGTGTGGCCCAGGTGTCCACCAGCGAGCGCACCAATGCCTGCGCCAAACAACTCAATGAACGCCTGGCCAAGGCCCGGCAGTACTGACAATAAGAGGAGTGTTGCCATGTCTTTGAAGCTGGGTGTGATCGGTACGGGCGCGATCGGCCGGGACCATATCCGCCGTTGCAGCCAGACCTTGCTCAACAGCCAGGTGGTGGCGGTCACCGATATCAACCTTGAACAGGCGGCCCAGGTGGTGGCGGACCTGCAACTCAATGCCGAGGTGTACGCCGATGGTCATGCGCTGATCCAGTCGGCGCAGGTCGAGGCGGTGTTGGTCACCTCCTGGGGGCCGAGCCACGAGGAGTTTGTACTGGCGGCGATTGCCGCGGGCAAACCGGTGTTCTGCGAAAAGCCCCTGGCGGTCACGGCCCGGGGCTGCCGAAACATCGTCGAGGCCGAAGTGGCCCACGGCAAGCGCCTGGTCCAGGTCGGTTTCATGCGCCCGTACGACCAGGGCTACCAGGCCCTCAAGGCAGTCATCGACAGCGGCCAGATCGGTGAGCCGCTGATGCTGCACTGCGCCCACCGCAACCCGACGGTGGGCGAGAACTACAACACCGGCATGGCCATTACCGACACCTTGATCCACGAACTGGACGTGCTGCGCTGGTTGCTGGCCGATGACTATGTGTCGGTGCAGGTGGTGTTCCCGCGTAAAACCAGCAAGGCCCTGAGCCATTTGCGCGACCCGCAGATCGTGCTGCTGGAAACCGCCAGGGGCACGCGGATCGATGTGGAAGTGTTTGTGAACTGCCAGTACGGCTACGACATCCAGTGTGAAGTGGTGGGGGAGACCGGGATTGCCAAATTGCCGGAGCCGTCCCAGGTGCAATTGCGCAGCGGCGCCAAGCTGTCGAATGCGATTTTGATGGATTGGAAAGACCGCTTTATCGCAGCCTATGACGTCGAGCTGCAGGCCTTTATCGATGGCGTGCGTGCCGGCCAGGTGGGTGGGCCATCGGCCTGGGACGGGTTTGCCGCGGCGGTGGCGGCGGATGCGTGTATCGAGGCCCAGGGCAGTGGGCAGATCGTCAAGGTCAGCTTGCCGGATCGCCCGGCGTTCTACGGCTAGCGCGGTCAATGCAGGAGCTGGCTTGCCGGCGATGGCGGTGGATCAGGTTAGAAATACTTGACTGATCTACCGCCATCGCAGGCAAGCCAGCTCCTACATTTTGATTGGGTTTGCAGATCACGAAGAGGAGTTGGTTCATGCGCATCGGACTGGTTGGGTACGGCCACGGTGGCCGTTTTTTTCATGCCCCGCTGATTGCCACATTGCCCGGGGCGACGTTTGTTGGCGTGGTGACACGCTCCCCCGAGCGGCGCCAGCAACTGGCGACGGAGCATCCCGGAGTGCCCGCCTTCGACAGCATTGGGCAGATCGTCGAGGCCGGGGTGGATGTGCTGGTGATTTCCACCACCCTCAAGGGCCGCCCGGCGCTGGTGCTGGAGGCTATCGAATACGGTGTGGCGGTGGTCAGCGACAAACCTTTTGCCAGCAATGCCGAGCAGGCCCGGGCACTGATCACCGCCGCCGAGCGCGAAGGGGTGAAGCTCAGCGTCTACCAGAACCGGCGCTGGGACTCCGATTACCTTACCTTGCGCAAGCTGATCGACGCTGGCGCCCTGGGCACCATCACCCGCTTTGAGTCCCGTGTGGAGCGCTACACCCCACACGCGCTGGGCAATGCCAGTGGCGGCGGGTTCCTGCGGGACCTGGGCAGCCATCTGGTGGACCAGGCCTTGCAACTGTTCGGCCCGGTGGAGCGGGTGTTTGCGCAATTGCAGTACAGCGCCGAGCACCCCACGCTCGATCATGGCTTCTTCGTCTGCCTGACCCACGTCAACGGGGTGATATCCCACCTGTGGGGCAGCGCCCTGCAAAACTGCCCGGCCCCGCGCTTGCGGGTCAATGGCACGGCGGGTTGCTATACCGTCGAAGGCCTGGACGGCCAGGAGGAAGCGCTGTTGGCCGGCAAGAATCCAAAGACCGAGGGCGAACACTGGGGCGCCGAAGAACACCGACGCTGGGGCTGGTTTGAACAGGGCGCGGAACGCGAGCGTATCCCCTCGGAAAAGGGCGCCTGGAACCAGTTCTATAGCCAGTTGCAAAGCGCCGTCCAAGGCCAGGGCGAGTTACCGGTGCAAGCCAGGGATGCCTGGGAAACCACCCATGTACTGGATGCCGCCAGGCTCAGCGCCGAGCGCCGGCAAGTGGTGGAGATGGCGACGCTGGAAGGCCGAGAGTGGAAATAGAATAAAATTCTAAAATCAGTTGATATGGAAATTATTTTCCAATAAAGTCATTTCCAGGTTGCCGAAAGTCCCTCTCGACCTTCCTTTATAAAGAAGGCGCGGGGACTCAACAAAAACAAGATCAAAACAACCAGGTACCGTCAGATGAAAATCTTCAACGCTGTACTGCGCGTGTTACGTACTGCCTTCCCGCCCCGCACACGACCCTTCTATTTTTCTTTTCTCAATGTCCTTTGCGTCGAAAGCAAGGGCGCCCTGGTGTGCTGCATTCCAGGTGCGCCGGTGGTACGGCTGCCTGCTGCAAACTCATCGCTCTGATAGACGCTACTTCCAGAAAACCAACAAGAAAGTGGAGACAGACCGTTCATGAAGACCCAGATCCGTTTCGCCTCGCTGGCCTTGTCGATGATGCTCGCCAGTGGCGTGGCCGCGGCCGCCGATATCAAGATTGGCGTCAGCATGTCGCAGTTCGACGACACCTTTCTCACTTACCTGCGTGAAGATATGGACAAGCAGGCCAAGTCCTACCCCAAGGGCGATGGTGTGCAATTGCAGTTCGAAGATGCCCGCGCCGACGTGGTCAAGCAACTGAGCCAGGTCGAGAACTTTATCAGCCAGAAAGTCGATGCCATGGTGGTCAATCCGGTGGACACGGCCTCTACCGCGCGCATCACCAAAGCCGCCGTGGCAGCCGGTATCCCGCTGGTGTACGTCAACCGCCGCCCGGACCAGACCGACCTGCCCAAAGGGGTGGTGACGGTGACGTCCAATGACGTCGAGGCCGGCAAGCTGCAAATGCAGTACCTGGCCGAGAAGATGGGCGGCAAAGGCAAAATCGTGATTCTGCTGGGCGACCTGGCCAACAACTCGACGACCAATCGCACCAAGGGCGTCAAGGAGATCCTGGGTAAGTATCCGGATATCAAGATTGAGCAGGAGCAGACCGGGATCTGGCTGCGGGACAAGGGCATGACCCTGGTGAACGATTGGCTGACCCAGGGCCGTGAGTTCAATGCGGTGGTCGCCAACAACGACGAAATGGCGATTGGCGCGGCCATGGCGTTGAAAACCGCCGGCGTCAAACCGGGCAGCGTATTGATTGGTGGGGTTGATGGCACGCCCGACGGGTTGAATGCGATTACCAAGGGTGAGATGGCGCTCTCGGTGTTCCAGGATGCCAAGGGGCAGGCGGTCGGTTCGGTGGAGGCGGCAGTGAAAATGGCCAGGGGCGAGGCGGTCGAGCCAAACGTCGTGGTGCCTTTCCAACTGATCACCCCGGACAATGTCGCGTCATTCAAATAGCGTTCAATCACAACAATAAGCCAGCAGGGTGGTCACGATCGCCCTGCCGATGGAGCCCCGATATGCTCGCTCAAGCGACTGCTTTGCAGCCCACAGGCCTGGAACAACCCTACCTGCTGGAAATCGCCCATATCAGCAAAGGCTTTCCCGGCGTCGTGGCCCTGGACGATGTGCAACTGCGGGTGCGCCCCGGCTCGGTCCTGGCGCTGATGGGGGAGAACGGCGCCGGCAAGTCGACGCTGATGAAAATCATCGCCGGCATTTACCAGCCAGACGCCGGCGAAATCCGCCTGCGGGGCAAGCCGGTGGTGTTTGAGACGCCCCTGGCCGCCTTGCAGTCGGGTATCGCGATGATCCACCAGGAACTCAACCTGATGCCCCATATGAGCATCGCCGAGAATATCTGGATCGGCCGCGAGCAGCTCAATGGCCTGCGCCTGGTCAACCACCGGGCCATGCACCGCTGCACGGCCGAGTTGCTGGCGCGGCTGCGGATCAACCTCGACCCCGAGGAACTGGTCGGCAACCTGAGCATTGCCGAGCGGCAGATGGTGGAGATTGCCAAGGCGGTGTCCTACGACTCCGACATCCTGATCATGGATGAGCCGACGTCGGCGATTACCGACAAGGAAGTGGCCCATCTGTTTTCGATCATTGCCGACCTCAAGGCCCAGGGCAAAGGCATCATCTACATCACCCATAAAATGAATGAAGTGTTTGCGATCGCCGATGAAGTGGCGGTGTTTCGCGACGGCGCCTATATCGGCCTGCAACGGGCCGACAGCATGGACAGCGACAGCTTGATCTCGATGATGGTCGGGCGTGAATTGAGCCAGCTGTTCCCGGTGCGCGACACACCCATTGGCGAGTTGCTGCTGTCGGTGCGCGACCTGCGTCTGGATGGGGTGTTCCAGGGCGTGTCCTTCGACCTGCATGCCGGTGAAATCCTCGGCATTGCCGGGCTGATGGGGTCGGGCCGTACCAATGTGGCGGAAACGATCTTCGGCATTACCCCAAGCGACGGTGGCGAAATCCGCCTCGACGGCCAGGTGCTGCGCATCAGCGACCCGCACATGGCTATCAAGCAGGGCTTTGCGCTGTTGACCGAGGATCGCAAGCTCACCGGCCTGTTCCCGTGTCTGTCAGTCCTGGAAAACATGGAAATGGCGGTGCTGCCCCATTACTCGGGCAATGGCTTCATCCAGCAAAAAGCCCTGCGTGCCTTGTGCGAAGAAATGTGCAAGAAGCTGCGGGTAAAAACCCCCTCCCTTGAGCAGTGCATCGACACCCTGTCTGGCGGCAATCAGCAAAAGGCCCTGTTGGCGCGCTGGCTGATGACCAAGCCACGGCTGTTGATCCTCGATGAACCGACCCGTGGCATCGACGTCGGCGCCAAGGCGGAAATCTATCGCTTGATCGCCTTCCTGGCCAGCGAGGGCATGGCGGTGATCATGATTTCTTCGGAACTGCCGGAAGTGCTGGGCATGAGCGACCGGGTGATGGTGATGCACGAAGGCGATTTGATGGGCACCCTGGACCGGGCCGAGGCCACCCAGGAAAAAGTCATGCAGTTGGCTTCCGGTATGACGGCAGTCCACTAACCAATAAAAAGGTGACGGGTAATGAACGCAATACTGGAAAGCAAACCCGAGGAAAAGAAGCCCGCCACGGCACCGGTAAAGAGTCGGCGGCGGTTTCCGACCGAGTTGAGCATTTTCCTGGTGCTGATCGGTATCGGCCTGGTGTTTGAAGTGTTTGGCTGGATCGTGCGGGACCAGAGCTTTTTGATGAACTCCCAGCGCCTGGTGCTGATGATCCTGCAGGTGTCGATTATCGGCTTGCTGGCGATTGGCGTGACCCAGGTGATCATTACCACGGGGATCGACCTGTCCTCGGGCTCGGTGCTGGCGCTGTCGGCGATGATTGCCGCGAGCCTGGCGCAAACTTCGGACTTTTCCCGCGCGGTGTTTCCATCGCTGACGGACTTGCCGGTGTGGATCCCGGTGGTGGCCGGGCTGGGTGTGGGGCTGTTGGCTGGGGCGATCAACGGCAGCATCATCGCCATTACCGGGATCCCGCCGTTTATCGCGACCCTTGGCATGATGGTGTCGGCCCGCGGCCTGGCGCGCTATTACACCGAGGGCCAGCCGGTGAGCATGCTGTCGGATTCCTACACGGCCATCGGCCATGGCGCGATGCCGGTGATCATTTTCCTGGTGGTGGCGGTGATCTTCCACATTGCCCTGCGCTACACCAAGTACGGCAAGTACACCTACGCCATCGGCGGCAATATGCAGGCGGCGCGTACCTCGGGAATCAACGTCAAGCGGCATTTGATCATCGTCTACAGCATCGCCGGGCTGCTGGCGGGGCTGGCCGGTGTGGTGGCCTCGGCCCGTGCGGCGACCGGGCAGGCCGGGATGGGCATGTCTTATGAGCTGGACGCGATTGCCGCTGCAGTGATCGGCGGTACCAGCCTGGCGGGCGGGGTAGGACGCATCACCGGCACGGTGATTGGCGCGCTGATCCTCGGGGTGATGGCCAGCGGGTTTACCTTCGTGGGGGTGGATGCCTACATCCAGGACATCATCAAGGGCCTGATCATCGTGGTGGCAGTGGTGATCGACCAGTACCGCAACAAGCGCAAGCTCAAGCGCTGAGCGGGTCCTGAACCTATAAAAGCTCAAAATCGGGGCTTGGCTTGTGTGGGAGCGGGCTTGCCCGCGATAGCGGTGGGCCAGTTGATAAACAGTTGACTGACCCACCGCCATCGCGGGCAAGCCCGCTCCTACATTTGTCCACCGGTAGCCGTTCGCTAACCGTTTGTCTTCTATATAGCTCCACAACACTGAATTTCTTGCTATAAACGCACTCCGATAACCGCCTGCCGAGCCCGTCCTGGTGCCTTTTGGGGGAATGTCGGACAAATTGCCTGTCATTTCAGTTGCTGCGCCCTCAAGTCAGCCGTAGACTGCCGCCCCTCGTAAATTGAGTGCCGGGTGGCGCTTGGAATGGACGGCGTCTTTCCCCGATCTGCAGAGGTTGGCCGGAACGCTCCCTTATTCGCCTTAATGCACGTATTTTTTATAGAGAAATCAATGACAAAGGAAAAGTTGCTGGCCATGCCGGCGGATGACTACATGAATGCCGAGCAGCACGCTTTTTTCGAGCAGTTGTTGCAAGACATGAAAGTCGAGCACCACGAGCGCATTGAGCAGAACCGCATCGCCATTGAAAGCCTGGATACCCCGGCTGACCCGGCTGATGCAGCTTCGGTAGAAGAAGAGCGCACCTGGTTGGTCAATGCCATCGACCGTGACCAGCGCATGCTGCCGCAACTTGAGCAGGCCCTGGGCCGTATCAAGGAAGATTCCTTTGGCTGGTGTGACGACAGCGGCGAGCCTATCGGCCTCAAGCGCCTGCTGATCAGCCCGACCACCAAATACTGCATCGAAGCGCAAGAGCGCCACGAGCAAATCGACAAGCATCAGCGCCAAGCCTGATCTGTCCGCCCCTGTAGGAGCGAGCCTGCTCGCGAAAGTCGTCAACGATTACACGTGTATTCTGGATAAACGTGTTGTCCCTGAGTTCTTCGCGAGCAAGCTCGCTCCTACATCAGGTGAGCGTCAGCAACCTCATCCCCCAGTCTATTGATCTGCTGCAAGCCCTAACACCAAAGGCCCATAGATAATGGCTAATTAGTGGCGTTTAATGCAGAGACAATAATGACAAGCAGTGGGGTGACAAGCATGGCCGGGGATGGATCTCTGATGGGCGCCGTCGTGGCGCCACACGCGGTGAGCCGCCAACTGCCTGGCTGGGTAACACCGCTCCTGCAAAGCATCGCCCTGGTGCTGGTCCTGTTGGGCCTGGCGTTTGTCGACCTGTCGATCTACCTCTGCGTACCCGTCGCCCTGCTGCTGGTCTGGCTGCCGCGCCTGAAAAAACCGCCCCGCAGCCTCGCACCTGATGTGGCCGAGGATGCCATGGGCGCGTTGACTCGCGATCTGTCCTACACCACCAGCCATAATGCGTTGTCAGCCGCTGGCGTGGCCTATTCGGTCAAGCAACTGGCGGCCCGGGTGCAATCGCAATTGGGCGCCGCCCAGCAAATTGTCAGCAGTGCCGAAGTGATGATTGGCACCGAGCAACTGACATCCCAACTCAGTCGTGAAGCCCTCGGCGCGGCGGGCCAGGCCCATCAGCGCAGCACCGAGGGGCGCGCGGTGCTGGGGGAGTCCATCAGCCGCATGCATCAACTCAGCCAGCGCGCCAGTGATAGCCGGCAATTGATCGAGGCCCTGAGCCAGCGCAGCGAAGAGATCCAGCGCGTGACCCTGGTGATTCAGTCCATTGCCAGCCAGACCAACCTGTTGGCCTTGAATGCCGCCATTGAAGCCGCCCGTGCCGGCGAGCATGGGCGCGGGTTCGCCGTGGTGGCCGATGAAGTGCGTGGGCTGGCGGGTCGTACGGCGACCGCCACCGATGAAGTGGGGGTGATGGTGGCTGATATCCAGCAGCGTACCGCGCAGGTGGTGGAGCAAATCCGCCAACTGTCCGTGGATCTGCAGGCTGGTGTCGAGCAGGTGGAACACGCCGGCGAGCAACTGGAGAGCATTGCCACCTTGGCGGCGGGCGTGGAAGGCCAGGTCAACGCCATTGCCCAGGGCACGGAGACCAATCGGGTGCAACTCGACAGCCTGTTCCACGCGGTGGAGCAGATGCGTAGCGACTTGACCGTCAGCGACCAGCAAACCCAGCAGTTGGCCGAGGCCGCGGTGCAAATGGAAGGGCAGGCCGAAACGATCAGCGAGCGTCTGGCCGAAGTCGGGCTGGACGACTATCACCAACGAATCTACGACCTGGCCCGCGAAGGCGCGAGCCGCATCGGCGCGCAGTTCGAGGCGGATGTCCAACAGAACCGCATCAGCCTCGATGACTTGTTCAATCGCAGCTACACCCCGATTGCCAACAGCCACCCAACCAAATACCACAGCCGTTTCGACGGCTACACCGACCAGGTGTTGCCGGCTATCCAGGAAGCCTTGCTGCCCCGTCACGAAGGTTTGGTGTTCGCCATTGCCTGCACGCCACAGGGCTATGTGCCGACGCACAACAAGGCGTTTTCCCAGGCGCTGACCGGCGATGCCGCGGTGGACGCCGTGAACAATCGCACCAAGCGCAAATTTGAAGACCGCACCGGGATTCGCTGCGGCAGTCACCAGCAGGCGGTGCTGTTGCAAACCTATACCCGCGATACCGGGGAGCTGATGCACGATCTGTCGGTGCCAATCATGGTCAATGGCCGACATTGGGGTGGCTTGCGCCTGGGCTACAAACCCGAAGGGCGCTAGGCCCAGGCACCGATTGTTGCGCGTTATGCAAGGAAGCTTTTACGGCGATAGCTTTTTCCAGCGAAAGGAACCGCTTAAGATGCTGCACATTGTTAGCTAGCTAACTAATCCTGCGGAGAACTTCCATGCAAAGCAAAGTCGATGTGGCGGTGATGATTGGCAGTGGTGTGCCACAGACCCTGCGTGCGCTGGGCCTGAGGGCCTGCTGGGTGGTGTTGCTCAATGGTGAACAGCGCGGCACGGCCTTCGCCAGCCGCGACGAAGCCCAGGAATGCCGCGCCGCCTGGCAGGCACTGCTGGACCTGGAGCAATCCGACCGCCTGCATTGAGTGGCGGTTAAACGTTTTGGTGCAGGCGCTGGTTGAGTTCATCCACGGCAATCGCCCAGTCCGCATCTTCGCGTAGTTCTTCCTTGAGGAACTGCGCCTGTTGCGGGCTCCAGAAGGGGGCGTCGATCAGCTTCACATCTTCTGCCAGGGGATGTTGATCGATAAAACGATCGATTGCTGCCGGCGAGGCTTCCAGCCCCAATTGTTCGAACAGGTCGTGCAGGGTATGGGTGGGCGCGTCCATTTCATTCTCCAAAAGAGTGAGTCTCTACGGGTATGGGAGGCGCACCAGCGCGCATAGTTCGATTTGTTCAAGCCGCGCCTTGACGGGACGTCTTGCCCAGAAGCGCTTCCAACTCCTTGGCCAAGGCACAGGCCTTGTTGTGATCGCTGCGAAAGCCTTTGATCCTGCCGCTGGGTACTTCCAGGATATGGAAAAAATTCCTCCCGGCCGGGATGACCCGGTACAGTGCAAAACCTGCGCACACGCCATGGGCGTACACGCTGTAGAATAGCGCGCTATCCTTGCAGGGCAGGGTGCCGGAAGTCTGTGTCGGTTGGCGTTGAACTCGTTGCATGGCCAGCTCCTGTCGATCTGTTGACCTGCTTGCAGCATTTCGGGTGGTTTTAAGCCGTGTTGCTGTTCTAATATTGTTGTTGGCAGCCCACGTTCGGTTCCATCCAACGTTTTTCCGTTGTTTTTGGCTGTCGGAAACCACTCTTTCAAATGGGGTATTCTCTGAAGTGGGGCGTCCAGTGTTCTCTGGCCGATAAACCTGTGATTTGCTGCACTGCCTGACGACTTGTACAAGGCCTGTCAGGCCAGGCTGTACGAGTCTGGCGGGAATCAACTTCAGTAAGTTTTTTCAATGTGTCGTGCCGTATCGGCCTTTTTTGTGCTGCCTGCCTGGCGGGCAGCGCTTTTTTTGATGTGGGGGCGTTTCCTTGGCAGTCAGTAATCTGGATATGCACGCATTGTTCGTGCTGGGTGATTTGCGCGCGAAGTTGGTTAAACAGTTTCAGTCGCGGTTTGTTTACATCACTGAACAAACCCCTGAAGGCATTTACATTGCCGAAATCGATACCGAAACAGCGCTAGTGGTAGATGACAAACCCCGTTTGGAACTCAAGGTCGGCGATCATTTTCGCGCGGCGGTACTGCCCAGTCGTGAAGGTGGCAAGTTCGAACTGAAGTTTCGCGACATCAAGTTGACGGTCTATGGCCTGGGGGACTACGCGTTTGTTTCCACGGCGCAGGGCGAGGGCATTGTGTTCAAGGAAGGCCACAGCGTGATGCTGGTGTTCGCGGCCAATGAACAATTGCAGGAAGGCCTGAGCAAAACCCTCAAGGCCGTGACCGGCAAGGCCGCCAAGTGGCGCAAGGGTGAGCTGGTGAGCTTCAAGGCCAGCGAATAATGAGTGAAGGCCGGGCCCTGTTTCACCAGCAACATCAAGCGCAGGCCCAAGCCAAGGCCGCCGAACTGCTTGCCCGCAAAGATGATCTGCAGGGCGCCTGGTTGAACTGGGTCGCCAGTCAACTCTATGCACTGCGGCCCGCCGAGTACGCCAGCATGGTGCGCCGGGAGCTGCAGCGTTTGCACCAACAGCCCTGAATACCTGCAACCCTTTGAACCTCTACTACAGTTCTGTGGACTTAATTGTTCAGGGCTTTGGCGGCGTGACAGCAAAGCCATCCGCCATGGCTGTGTAAACGCGAGGTTCAAAGGCATGAAAGCAATTCGAGCGCTGTTGGCAGCGTCCCTTACCACCCTGGGCCTGTCGATGGCGGCCGCACCGGTAACGGCTGCCCAGGCGCCCATTCACTTTGCCGACCTGAATTGGGAAAGTGGCAGCCTGATCACTGAAATTCTGCGGTTTATCGTCGAAAAGGGCTATGACCTGCCCACCGATACGCTGCCTGGCACCACCATCACCCTGGAAACCGCCCTGGCCAAAAATGATATCCAGGTGATCGGCGAGGAATGGGCGGGACGCAGCCCGGTTTGGGTCAAGGCGGAGTCTGAAGGCAAGGTGGTCGGCCTGGGCGATATCGTCAAGGGCGCGACCGAAGGCTGGTGGGTGCCTGAATACGTGATCAAGGGCGACCCGGCCAAGGGCATCGCTGCGTCGGCGCCTGAGTTGCGCAGCGTGACCGACCTGGTGCGCTACAAAGACGTGTTCAAGGACCCGGAAGCCCCGGGCAAGGGGCGCTTTCTCAACAGCCCCATCGGCTGGACCTCGGAAGTGGTCAATAAGCAGAAGCTCAAGGCTTACGGCCTGGACGAGAGCTACGTCAACTTTCGCAGCGGTTCTGGCGCGGCGCTGGACGCGGAGATCGCCTCGTCGATCCGCCGTGGCAAGCCGATCCTGTTCTATTACTGGTCGCCGACGCCACTGATGGGGCGCTACAAGCTGATCCAGCTGGAGGAGCCACCGTTCGACGCCGAGGCCTGGAAGACCCTGACCGACGCCGACAACCCCAACCCCAAGCCAACGCGTTCGTTGGCGTCCAAGCTGAGCATTGGCGTGTCTACGCCGTTCCAGCAGCAGTATCCGCAGATTGCGCAATTCTTTGAGAAGGTCGATTTCCCGATTGAACCGCTCAACCAGGCCCTGGCGAAAATGAGCGAAAAACACACCCCGCCCCGTGAAGTGGCGCAGGCGTTTCTCAAGGAACATCCGCAGGTATGGAAGGCCTGGCTGACAGAGGACGTGGCCGCCAAGGTCGAAGCCAGCCTCAAATAACCTTTCATATGAAGGTCCAAATGTGGGAGCGGGCTTGTGTGGGAGCGGGCTTGCTCGCGAATGCGCAGTGTCAGTCACCAGATGTATAGACTGACCCACCGCATTCGCGAGCAAGCCCGCTCCCACAGGTTTAACTGCATTCCAGCCTTAGAACCTGGTCTGCACCGCCAACTCGAAGGTGCGCGGCGATCCCAGGTAATACGCTGGCGACACATGGGCAAACTGCGCATACACCTCATTGGTCAGGTTGCGCACCCGGCCTGTCACCGAGGTGTGTTGATCGACCTTGTAGGTGAGGAACGTGCCGAACAGGGTGTATGCCGGCACGGTCAGGGTGTTGGCATTGTCGGCGTACACCTGCGCCACGTACCGCGCGTCCACGCCACCTTGCCAGGCCGGGGTGATGTCATAGGTCAGCCACAGGTTGCCCACTCGCTTCGGCACGTTGGTCGGGGTATTGCCCTTGCGCGACACCACCGCACCGCTGGCGATTTTCTCGTTGAAGTCATCGTATTGCGCGTCGACCCAGGCGAAGTTGCCCTCAGCCAACAGCTTGGGAGTGATGCGCAACGAACTGGCCAACTCGATGCCCTTGGACGACTGCGCGCCCACCGCAAGGCTGCGGGTAGGGTCTTGTGGGTCGGTCACCGCAAAGTCCTTGCGTTCGATGTGGTAGGCGGCAACGGTGGCTGAGCCGCGCCCGTCCAGGTAATCGAACTTGCTGCCCACTTCCCATTGCTTGCCAGTGGAGACATCAAACACCTGGGTGGTGCTGGTGGGCTGTTCGGCAGCGGTGCTGTATTGCACATAGACATTGGCCGCTGGGATGAACTGGTAGGTCAAGCCCACGCGCCCGGTAACCGGCTCCCAACGGCGTTTGACGTTAGGCTGATTGTCGCGATGGCTGGTCACGTCCAGGTCGATGGCGTCATAACGCAGGCCGGTCAGCAGCGACAGCTGGTCGGTCAGGCCCAGGCGGTTTTCGACGAACAGCGCCTTGGTCGTCACTTCGGTGGTCTTGTCCTTGATAAAGCCTGGTTTGGTGCCAGGAAGGTCGTAGAAATGCCCAGGATCGTAGTGGTTCGGGTCTACTGCGTTCTTGCCGGGCACATTCAGCGGGCTGGCGGTGGTGCTGTTGACCTTGTATTCGAAACCGCCAGACCAGGTGGTGGCCAGGCCGAACACGCTACTGTCATGGCGCAGCTCGAACTGGTTGCCGTCCTGCTCGCCCTGATGGCGCACCTGATAGGCCGTCGAACGGTTCACCACGCTGTTGTCGGGGCTGTACTGGTAGGTCTCCAGGTTGCGGTAGTCGCGCTGGCTGTCGAGGTGATAGAGGGTGTTGCGCAGGGTGGTGGTGTCGTTGATCCGGTAGTCGATGATCGAGCGGGCCCAGATCGTGCGTTGCTCGTAGCGGCCATCGGCGACGTTGTAGTTATTGAAACGGTTGTGCTTGTCGATCTTCAGCTCGCCGGCCTTGGGGTTGAGCACCGGGGTGCCCCAGTAGGGGCTGTCCTCGTGTTCATCCTGATACTCCAGGGCCAAGGTGTGGGACAGGTTGGGCGTCAAGTCACTGAGCAAGGAGAAGGCCACGCTCCAGGCATCGCGTTGCTGGCGGTCGATATGCGTGTGGTTGGTGTTGCGGCTGACGTCCAGGCGCGCGTAGTGCTGCACCTCGGCGACGGGTTCGGTCAGGGCGTGGTTCAGGCCCAGGGCGATGCCGGTGGTGTCGTAGCTGCCGTAGTTGAGCTGGCCTTCGACGGCCTGTTCTTCGCGGGTGGCGAGCTTGGTCACGTAGTTCAGCGAGCCGCCCACGGAGCCGGCGCCGTTGATCAGCGAGGAAGGGCCGCCCACCAGTTCGACCCGGTCATAAATCCATGCATCCACAGGGCGTGCCAGGCCACCGGCGACGTTGATGCCATTGAACATCTGGGTGATCTGGCTGCTGGTAAATCCTCGATAGGAGATAAACCCGCCAAACCCCGGCGGCGCACTGGCGTTGACCCCGGGCAAGGTGTTGGCCGCATCCTGGAAGGTCTTGGCGCCACGGCGCTCGATATCGTTGCGGTCAGCGATGCTGATCGAGGCCGGGGTTTTCCGCACGCTCAGGCCCAGGCGCGAGGCCATGCCGCTGGATTGGTCCAGAGCCAGGCCCGGCTCGTTGGCGGCGGCGCCGTCAATGGTGGTAGGCGCCAACTCAAGGGCCCAGGCGCAAAAAGGCAGGCAGCCGAACAGGCCCGCCAATAGTGGTAAATGTTTCATCGATAAATCCTGAAAAGCATGGCTTGCAAGCAGCGCACAGCCGCACGCGCTTCCCTGAGGGAAGCAGCACGGTGTGCGGATCAAAAAGCGCAGGGATCAGGCGTAGGCGGGCGGGGCGCGCGGATTAGCCGCAGGCCAGGTGAAACGGGCGGGAATGTCTGCGGTGAGCACCACCGCCGGTGGCGGGGCGTGGGGTTGAGGCAGCACCGCAACGTTAAGGCTGGAGTTGAGCGCCGGGCCCATGCCGCCGGTGGAACACAGCGGGCAACCGAAGGCCTTGGACAGTGTGGGCAGGGACTCATCGCCCGTGTTTACGGGGGCTGGCGCCTGGGTGCGAGGGTCCACGGTACAGAACTGGCCGCCAATGCCGTTGAGCTGCATGCCGACCATTTGCCCATGACCAATACTGCAGGCGAACACGTTGAACAGGACGCAGCCATAGAGCATCCAGGCAATCAACGAGCGGTCGGCACGGGCGAGTTTCATGGGGCGGCACTTTATCACCAGACGACTAAATGCCTGCAAAAAATCTGAAAAGGACTATCCTCTTTCGGACTTTTTAAGGGGTATCCAGCCATGAGCTTTGTTATTGCGAGGTGGGTCGTCGGGGTATTTGCATTTATCAGCATGGTCCATGTGTACTGGGCCGCGGGTGGCAAGCTAGGCAGTACGGCGGCGATCCCGCAACTGCCCGGTGAGTTCGCCAGCGGGCCACGCCCGGCGTTCAAACCGTCGGCGTTGGGCACCTTCCTGGTGGCCGTGGGGCTGGTGCTGATTGCATTGCTGGTGTGCCTGCGGGCGGGGATGTTTTTCCAGCCGGTGGGGCATCAGGCTTTGCAGTGGGGGATCAGCGCGATTGCCCTGATCATGTTTGCACGGGCAATTGGTGATTCGGAGCTGGTGGGCTTTTTCAAGAAGGTCGGTGGGTCGCGGTTTGCCCGGCTGGATACGTTTTTCTACTCGCCGCTGTGCCTGGTGTTGGGGACGGGGCTGTTGGTCGTCGCCTGGACCTGACTGACACAGCACCGTCCAAAATGTGGGAGCTGGCTTGCCTGCGATAGCAGACTGTCAGCTGACACATCAGTGACTGATCTACCGCTATCGCAGGCAAGCCAGCTCCCACATTGTTTACCGCCTATATTCCCCAGGGATCAGCTACCGCTGTCAGTCCTGCGGCTGCTGACCTCGGCCGGTACATTTTCCCCCGCCATGCGCTTGCGAAACAGCGACGTGCGCGCCAGCAACAGGGTGGTCACCGGTACGGTGATCGCCAGCAGGATCGGAATCAGCCAGCCGTGCAGCACCGGGCCGGACTTGAGGGTCGAAAAATAGATAATCGACGCCAGGGCCACGCACCAAGCGCCAAGGGTCGAAGCCAGCGCCGGTGGGTGCATGCGCTGGAAAAAATCCTTCATCCGCAACAGCCCGATCGCGCCAATCAGCGCAAACAGGCTGCTGAGCAGCAGCAGGATCGCCACGAGGATCTCCACCCACAGTGGCAGTTCACTGACATTGATCATTCGATCACCTCACCACGCAGCAGGAATTTGGCCAAGGCAAACGAGCCGACAAAGCCGAACAGCGCAATCAGCAGCGCCGCTTCGAAGTAGGTATCACTGGCATAGCGAATGCCCAGCACCAGCATCATCAGCATGGCCAGGATATACAGGTAGTCCAGGGCCAAAACCCGGTCCTGGGCCGAGGGGCCCTTGAACAGCCGCACCAGGGTCAGCACCATGGCCAGGGAAAACAGGAACAGGCTGAACAGGATCGCATTGGAGAGCAGGGCACTCATTCGAAGATCTCCATCAGGGGCCGTTCGTAGGCCTGCTTGAAGTGCTCGATAAACTGCGCGTCGTCATCCAGGTCGAACACGTGCAGCAGCAGGATGCTGCGGTCCAGGGCCAGTTCCGACCAGATGGTGCCGGGGACCACTGTGGTAATCATCGACAGCGCCGCCAGGCCGTTGGCGTCGCGCAGGTCCAGGGGGATCTTGACGAAGCGCGAGCGCGGCGGGCGTGAGCCGCAGGTCAGCACGCCCCACGCCACCAGCAGGTTGGAAACGATCACGTCGCGACCCACCAGGAAAAACAGGCGAATGATTACCCAAGGCCGGCGAATCCGGATCGGCAACGGGCGCAGCGGCGCCATCATCAGCGGTGCGAGAACGCCCAGGATCGCCCCCAGCAGCAGGTGGCCGGGGCTGATCGACAGGTTCAATACCAGCCACAGTATCCACAATGCCAATGACAGCCACGGGGCAGGGAACAGGCGTTTCATGGCTGCACCTCCACGGCGGCGGCCTGGGCTTGCGGGCCGGGCACCGGGCGGGTGGCCATGACGGCCATCACGTAGTGCTCGGGGTTATTGAGGCTGGTGGCGGTGTCCTGGGTAAAGCGCATGAGCATTTCTGCCTTGAAGGTCAGGCCAATCGCCAGGCCCAGCAAGATGAAAATCGGCACGCACTCAAAGCGGCGCAGCAGCGGCGACGGCCGCTCTTCCGGGGTCCAGAAGCGCTGGATGCCCAGGCGCGCAAAGGCGATCAACGAGGCCAGGCCCGAGAAGATCAACAGCGCCACCAGGCCCCAGGCTGCCGGGCGGATCGGCTCACTCACCGCATGGCCCAGGCCCAGCGGGTTGATCAGGGCACTGAGCAGGCTGAGCTTGCCGATGAACCCCGACAGCGGCGGCATGCCGATGATCAGCAGGGCGCAGGCTATAAAGCTCAGGCCGAGGAAAGCCATGGTCCAGGGGATGACTTGGCCGACCACGGCCTTTTGCTCATCATCGAGGTTGGTGCCCTTGGGCGGGTGCAGGGACTCCACCGGCCGTGGCAACACTTCGATTTCATCGTCCAGGGGCAGTTCATTGGCCGAGCGCGAGCGTTCGATCAGTTCGGCGAGCAAGAACAGCGCGCTCAAGGCCAGGGTCGAGCTGACCAGGTAAAACAGCGCACCGGCGGTCAGGCTGGGCTGGGCAAAGCCCACTGCCGACAGCAGGATCCCGGCTGACACGAGGATGCTCAGGCTGGCCATGCGCTCCAGGCGCTGGGCGGCGAGCATGGCCAGGGCTGCGCAGAGGATGGTGGCCATGCCGCCGTACACCAGCCAGTCACCGCCAAACAGTGCCGAGGCGCCGGCCTGCCCGGAAAACAGCAGGGTCCACAGGCGCAACACGGTGTACACGCCGACCTTGGTCATGATCGCAAACATCGCCGCCACCGGGGCGCTGGCCGAGGAGTAGGCCGGTGCCAGCCAGAAGTTCAGCGGCCACATGCCGGCCTTGGCCAGGAAGGCGGTGGCGAGGATCGCCGCACCGGCATGCAGCAGGCCGCGATCGGCTTCCGGCACCAGCGGGATCTTCAGTGCCAGGTCAGCAAAGTTCAGGGTGCCGGTGACCCCGTAGATCAGTGCCGCGCCAATCAGAAACAGCGACGAAGCCAGCAGGTTGATCGAGATGTAATGCAGCCCCGACGACACCCGCGCCCGGCCCGAGCCGTGGAGCATCAGGCCGTAGGACGCGGCCAGCAGCACCTCGAAGAACACGAACAGGTTGAACAGATCTGCGGTGAGGAAGGCGCCGTAGAGGCCCATCAACTGGATCTGGAACAGCGCATGGAAACTGGTGCCGGCGCGGTCCCAGCGCGCCATGGCGAACAGCAGGGCGCTGACGCCAATGATCCCGGTGAGCACCAGCATCAGGGCCGACAGCTGATCCACCACCAGCACGATACCGAATGGCACCTGCCAATTGCCTGGCAGGTACACGCCGATGGAGGCCGGGCCGCCTTTTTGCGTCCAGTACAGCATCAGCATCGCGATGCCCAGGCCGGTCATGCTCGACAGCAGGTTGATCTTGGCCTTGAGCGGGCGGTGTTTCTCGCCCAGCATCATCATCAACGCGGCAGTCAGCAACGGCAGCAGGATCGGCGCGATGATCAGTTGGTTCATCCAGCTCATTCCTTGGGCTCCCGGCCGTCCACATGGTCAGTGCCGGTCAGGCCCCGGGAGGCCAGCAGCACCACCAGGAACAGCGCTGTCATAGCGAAGCTGATCACGATCGCCGTCAGCACCAGGGCCTGGGGCAGGGGATCGGTGTAATGGAGCAGGTCCTGAGGCACGCCGTCCTTGATGATCGGCTCCTTGCCGATAAACAGGCTGCCCATGCTGAAGATGAACAGGTTCACCCCATACGACAACAGGCACAGGCCCATCACCACCTGGAACGTCCGTGGCCGCAGCACCAGCCAGACGCCGGAGGCCGCCAGGACCCCAATGGCAATTGCGATGACTTCTTCCATCAGGCGGCAGCTCCTTGTGCGGGTGTGGCGGCGGCTTTCGCCTGGTTGCCGGGTTTATGGGCCCGCACCGATTGGTGACCAAGGGCGGTGAGCATCAGCAGGGTCGAGCCGACTACCATGGCGTACACGCCGACGTCGAAGAACAGCGCGCTGGCGATATGAATATCGCCCAGTACCGGCAGGCTCAGGTGCAGGGTGCTGGTGGTGAGGAACGGGTAGCCAAAGAACAATGCGCCAAGCCCGGTCAAGGTTGCCGACAGCAGGCCGAACCCCATCCAGCGCATCGGCCGCAGGTTCATCTGGGCCTCGACCCACTGGGTGCCGGCGACCATGTATTGCAGGATAAACGCCACCGACATCACCAGGCCGGCGACAAACCCGCCACCCGGCTGGTTGTGGCCGCGCATAAACAGGTAGAACGACACCACCAGGGCAATCGGCAGCAGCAGGCGCACCAGTACCGCGGGCACCATCATGAAGCCCAGGGCGGTGTCGCTGGCCTGGCGCGGGTTGACCAGGTCGGTGTCCACATCCGGTGCCAGCAGGCGCTGTTGCGCGGGCAGTTGCTCGCTTTCCTTGGGCGGACGGAAGCGCCGTAGCAGCGCATACACCGTCAAGGCCACGGCGCCCAGCACGGTGATTTCGCCCAGGGTATCGAAGCCCCGGAAGTCGACGAGCATCACATTCACCACATTGCTGCCGCCGCCTTCCGGCAGGGCGCGGCTGAGGTAGAACGAGGAAATGTCGTTGGGGGTCTGGCGGGTCAGCATCGCATAGGACAACAGCGCCATGCCGCCACCGACCACCGTGGACAGCAGCAAGTCGCGCAGCCGGCGAATGCGTGCCTTGCGCAACGAACTGGGGAGTGGCGAGACCTCTTCGATCCGTCGTGGCAACCAACGCAGGCCCAGCAGGATCAGGACCGTGGTTACCACCTCGACCACCAGTTGCGTCAACGCCAGGTCTGGCGCGGAGAACCAGACAAAGGTCACGCAGGTCATCAGGCCGCAGACGCTGACCATGGTCAGGGCCGCCAGCCGGTGATACTTGGCTTGCCAGGCGGCGCCCAGGGCGCAGGCAATCGCCAGCAGCCACAGGGTGACGAACACGATTGAACCCGGGATTTTCGGCCGATCGCCCCAGCTCAGGCTGTTGCCCAGCATGGGGATCATCCCGGCGATCACCGCCACCAGCACCAGCAGGAACAACTGGGTCTGCAGGCGCTTGGTGCTGATGCGTTTCTCGATCTTGCGTACGCCGCGCATCATCACCACCAGGCAGCGTTCGAACATGCGCTTGCCATTGAAGTAGCTGATGATCGGCGGGTACTTGAAGCGCCCGCGCTTGAGTTGCTTGCGCAGCAGCAAGTACAGGACCACGCCACCGGTCATGGCCACCAGGCTCATGATCATCGGTGCGTTCCAGCCGTGCCAGATCGCCAGGCTGTACTCGGGCAATACGCCGCCGACCACCGGCAGGGCGGCAGCGGCGAGGATCGAGCCCACCACCTGGGCCGGGAAGATCCCCACCAGCAGGCAGGTAAACACCAGCAATTCCACCGGTGCACGCATCCAGCGCGGCGGTTCGTGGGGCGTATGTGGCAGGTCGGTGGCGGCCGGGCCGAAGAACACATCCACGGTGAAGCGCAGGGCATAGGCCACGCTGAAGGTACCGGCGATGGTTGCGATCACCGGCAGGGCGATTTCCACCCATTGGGTGGAGGAGATAAACACGGTTTCGGCGAAGAACATTTCCTTGGACAGGAAGCCATTGAGCAATGGCACCCCTGCCATGGAGGCGCTGGCGACCATGGCCAGGGTCGCGGTAAACGGGATCAGGCGTACCAGGCCGCTGAGTTTGCGGATATCCCGGGTGCCGCTTTCGTGGTCGATGATGCCCGCAGCCATGAACAGCGAGGCCTTGAATGTGGCGTGGTTGAGGATATGGAACACTGCCGCGACGGCGGCCAGCGGGCTGTTGAGGCCCAGCAGCAGGGTGATCAGGCCCAGGTGGCTGATGGTGGAGTAGGCCAGCAGGCCCTTGAGGTCGTTCTGGAACATCGCGCAATACGCGCCGAGCAACAGGGTCAGGGCGCCGGCGCCACCGACTATCCAGAACCACTCTTCGCTGCCCGACAACGAAGGCCACAGGCGGGCCAGCAGGAACACGCCGGCCTTCACCATCGTGGCCGAGTGCAGGTAGGCCGACACGGGAGTCGGTGCGGCCATGGCGTGGGGGAGCCAGAAGTGGAAGGGGAATTGCGCGCTTTTGCTCAGGGCGCCGATCAGGATCAGCGCCAGCAGAATGGGGTAGAGGGAGTGGGCACGGATCTGGTCACCGGCGGCGAGCACCTGGTCCAGGTCGTAACTGCCGACGACATGGCCGAGCAGCATCACCCCCGCGAGCAGGCACAACCCCCCCGCACCGGTCACCATCAGCGCCATATAGGCGCCACGGCGCGCATCGGAACGGTGGTGCCAATAGCCGATCAACAGGAACGAGAACAGGCTGGTCAGTTCCCAGAAAAACACGATCTGGATCAGGTTGCCGGAGATCACCAACCCGAGCATCGCGCCCATGAACGCCAGGAAAAACGCGAAGAAACGCGGCACCGGGTCATCCGGCGACATGTAATAACGGGCGTACAAAGACACCAGGCTGCCGATACCCAATACCAGCATCGAGAACAGCCAGGCAAAGCCATCCATGCGCAACACGAAGTTCATGCCCAGGCTGGGCAGCCAGGAGAACTCTTCGCGGATCACGCCACCGTCGGCGATCTGGGGGTAGAGCAGGGCGACTTGTACAGTACCGACCAGGGCCACAAGGCCGGCCAGCAGGGATTCAGTGTTACGTGCGTTGTGCGGCAGCAAGGCCGCCAGACAACTGCCGATGAAAGGCAGAAGCAGTAGAACTATCAGGGACATAGGCTTCTAATCTGCGGTGGTTTGGGATGCATCATACGTGCCGGAAACCGGATTACCAAACGGCAACCTGTGGCAGGATCCTACAAGATGGACCGAAAACGCCCATCTGTCCCTGTAGGAACGAGCTTGCTCGCGAAAAACCTCAGAGCGCTGCGGCGTATCAGCTTACCTGCGTCATCGTTAACGCTCTTCGCGAGCAAGCTCGCTCCTACCATTGGATTTCTGTTGCCGGGTTTTCATCTCGCTGACAATCACCGCCGCCACAATCAACACCGCCCCAAGCATTGCAATCGGCGGGAAGCGCTCACCGGCGATCCGCCCGATCACCCCGGCCCATACCGGTTCACCGGCATAGATCAGAGTGGCGCGGGTCGGCGAGACGCTTTTCTGCGCCCAGTTCATCGCCAGTTGAATCACCGCACTGGTCAGGCCCAGGCCCACCGCGCTGAACAGCAGTACCCATGAAAAGTCCGGTAATGCCTCGCCCGTCGGTACTACCAGCAGGAATGAAAGAAGCGACGCAGTAGCCAGTTGCACCACCGTCACCCGGCGCACATCCACCTGGCCGGCATAGGCGCTGATCAGGATGATTTCGGCGGCAATCGCAATGGCGCCGATCAGGGTGGCAATTTCGCCGGGGCTGAAATTCAGCGATGCGCCGGCCGGCCCCGTCAGCAGCATCAAGCCGGCGAAGGCCAGCATAATGCCAATACTCGGCATCAACCCCGGACGGCGTCCCAGCACCAGCCATTGCAGCAGTGGCACAAACGGCACGTAGAGCGCGGTGATAAACGCTGACTGGCTGCTGAGGATGGTCTGCAGGCCAATGGTTTGCAGGCCATAGCCAAACATGATCGCCGTGCCGATGAACGCGCCGGCCTTGAGCTCGAATCGCGTCAGGCCACGCAGGTTGCGCAGGGAAAACAGGCCGACCACCAGCGCCGCCGCGGCAAAACGCAGGCCGACGAAGAACATCGGCCCACTGACGGTCATGGCGTGTTGCACGAGGATAAAGGTGCCGCCCCAGATCATGGTGATCAGCACCAGCACGCATTCGGCTTTGCTGAAGCGGGAAAACAGCGGGGAGGCGGTCGAGGTGGTCATGGCGGCTCTGGTCTTGCACAGGAAGGGCGCGGAACGCACAATGCGCCGCAGCTGGGCAGTATACTGCGCAAACCCACCGAGTGAGCAATATAGTGCACAAAGAAAATTCGCAACGGGCTTCGGTTCTGCAGCACGTCAGCCAGAACGTTCGTCGCCTGCGTCACGCCGCCGAACTGAGCCAGACCGCCCTGGCGGAAAAATCCGGGGTCAGCCGGCGCATGTTGGTGGCCATCGAGGCGGGTGAAAAGAACGTCAGCCTGTCCACCCTCGACCGCGTGGCCGAAGCCCTGGACGTGGCCTTCAGCGACCTGATCCAGGCGCCCGACGCCCGTGACCACAGCCGCATCAACGAACTGGCCTGGGCCGGCGAAATCGAGGGCAGCAAGGCCGTATTACTGGCCAAGGCCACCGCCCGGCGCGAGGTCGAGCTGTGGGAGTGGCGCCTGGAACCGGGCGACCGCTATTGCCCGGATCCCGACCTGGAGGGTTGGAGCGAACAGTTGTTCGTGTTCGAAGGCAGCCTGACCCTGGTGGTGGACGACGTCGAAACCATCATCGCCGCCGGTGAGTTCTTCATGTTTCCCAGCCACCAGCCCCATGCCTATCGCAATGAGGGGCCTGTGGCGGTGCGGTTTATCCGCAATGTGGTGATCTAGACCCACACATCATTGAGCATGGTCCGCTCGCCGCCCTGATCGCCGGTATTCAACACCCCACAGGGCTCGACCAGCAGCAATTTCACCTCGCCCTCGGCATACGGCTTGTGTTCCACGCCCTTGGGCACCACGAACATCTCGCCAGCGCCGATCTGTACCGCGCCATCGCGAAAATCAATACGCAGCACGCCATCGAGGACGATAAACGTCTCATCGGTATCCGCGTGGCTGTGCCAGACAAAATCCCCCTCGATCTTTACCACCTTGAATTGGTAGTCGTTCATCTGTGCGACGACCTTGGGCGTCCATTGCTCGCTGAACAGGCTGTATTTGTGCGCAAAGTTGATGGCGGTGTAGGCGGGCATGGCAGTCATCTCAGTTGATTCGGGAAAGGCCTGACCTTAAGTGCAACGCGAAAACCGGTATTGAATGATCGTGCGATTGTCAGCTCAATAGAAACGTTATATTGTATCTATCAATAACGATTCTCATGTGCCGCCAAGCCTGAGGTCGGCTTGTTTATTTTCGGCTCAAGGGATTGCAGATGAACCAGTTGCACGGGATAGCTCCGCGGTTTTCAACATTGTTAGTGGCGGGCGTGCTGTCCTCGCTTCCCGGCGTGCCCGTAGCGGCGCAGGAACGCGAAGAGTCAGTCACCGAACTTGAAGCCACCCAAGTCAGCGCGCCGCTGAACAAGGCGCTGGAGGTCAATGCCGGTGGTTTCGGCGCCAAGGACGCCATGGAAATCCCCCTGGCCATCCAGAGCTATTCCAGCAAGACCATCGCCGACAGCTCCGCGCGCACCGCCGTGGATGTGCTGAGCCTCGACCCTTCGGTGCTCAGCTCGTCTGGCGGCAGCGGCTTTGACAACTTCCGCCTGCGCGGCTTTGCCATGGATAACTTCAACACCATCCGCCGCGACGGCCTGACCCTGGCCCCGCACCACGATGTGCCCCTGGAAAACGTCGAGCGCATCGATGTGCTCAAGGGCCCGTCGGGTTTCCTCTACGGCTTCAACTCGCCGGGCGGCACCATCAACTACATCCTCAAGCGCCCGACCCTGGAGCCGCTGCTCAATGTCAGCGTACAGGGCTCGTCATTGCTCGGCCGCTACGTGGCGATTGATACCAGTGACTCATTCAACGACGGCGCCTTTGGCTATCGCCTGAATGCCGGCTACGAAAAAAACGGTGACTTCGATCACGCCCGCGACATGGAGCGCAAGTTTATCGGCCTGGCCACCGACTTTCGCTTGAGCGACCGTGCGCTGTTGCAACTGAACGCCGACTGGTCACGCAAATCCACGGTCTCCGACCCGTTGCTGCGTGCCGACCAGAGTGGCCGGGCCAACCCGCTGGACCCCTCCAGCTATGTACTGCCGCCCAAGGTCAATCGCCGGGATCTGCTGACCGGCTCCTGGTTCCGTCACCAGACCGAAGGCGCCAACCTCGACGCCAAGTTCGAGTACGAACTGGATGACAACTGGACCTCCGTGACCCAGGGCAACTACTCGCGGGTCGAGCGCCATGGCGGCTACAACGATCTGTTCGGGATCAAGCCCAACGGGGACATTGGCTCGGCCGACTTTTACGTGTCCCGTGGTGAAGTGTTCAGCACCTGGTCGCTGCAGTCTTACCTGGCCGGCAAGTTCGCCACCGGCAACATCTACCACGACGTGTTCTTTGGCACCGGCTACAAGCAGTTCAAGGATGTCAGCCCGTTCTGGGATTCGGTGGACAGCGGCACTGCGGGCATTGGCATCGGCGACGTCTCGGTAGGCAACATCCTGCACCCGGTCAACCCGCCCAAGTGGCATTTCGGCCCGGAGCGGCCCACCGACTTTGTGTCCTCCATCAAGGAAACCTCGGTTTTTGCCAGCGACCTGATTTCCCTCACCGAACAATTCCAGGTGATGCTCGGCGGGCGTTATATCTGGTACCGCGCCGATGAACTGTCGGCCATCGCGCCCTCGCAAAGCCATAACGTGTTCGTGCCCAGTGCCGCGCTGATCTACCGGCCGTGGGACAGCCTGATGACGTACGTCAGCTACTCCAAAGGCTTTGAAAAGGGTGACTACGCCCCCTACAACGCGAGCAACGCCAACCAGCCCACCGATGCCATCGAGTCCAAGCAGTACGAGGTGGGCCTGAAGCTGGACCTCAATGAGCGCCTGAACCTGGGCCTGGCGGTGTTCGATATCCGGCGCCGGGCCAGTTACCTGAACACCAGCAACACCTATGTCAGCAACGGCGAATACCATCACCGTGGCGCCGAGTTGACCCTGTCCAACCGCGTCACCGATGCCCTGACCCTCACCGCCAATGCGGCTTACCTGTCCACGCGCATGGAAGATGTCGATGACGTCACGGTAGAAGGCAAACGCACCGAAAGCGTGCCCAAGTGGAAAGGCGCGGTCGGTGCCCTGTATAGGGTGGCCGCCGTGCCCGGTCTATCGTTGGACAGCACCGTCAGCTATGTCGGCAGCCGCCCGGTGGATGCGCAGAACAGCGGCTACATCCCCAGCTATACCTTGCTCGACGCCGGTGTCAGCTACCGCTCGAAACTGGCGGATACCCCCGTGACCTACCGCCTGCACGGCAAGAACCTGACCAACAAGTACTACTACGCCAGTGCCTACTATCAAGGCGGGCTGGATGTAGGGCGTGAGCGCGAAGTATTCCTCTCGGCCAAGTTCGAGTTCTAGAACCATGACTTATTCCAGCTCATTGCCCGGCCTGCGCCACCTGTGGGTCGAGCGCTTGCTTGAGCAGCATCCGGGCACGTTGACCGAGCTGGTTGACGGTCTCGGCTCGCCGCTGCACCTGCTGTGCCCGCAGGTATTCCACGCCAATGTCGAAGCCTTCCAGCACAGCTTTACCCAGGCCCAGACGCGCGGCAGCCTGTTGTTTGCGAAGAAGGCCAATAAGGCCAACTGCTTTATCCAGGCCTGCGCCCAGTGTGCGATTGGCGTGGATGTAGCCAGCGTCGGTGAGCTGCAAAAGGCCCTGGCGGGCGGGGTCGCCGGCAGTGATATCGGCGTGTCCGGCCCGCGCAAGAGCGATCAATTGCTGGGGCTGAGCCTGAGCCATCAATGCCTGTTGGCGGTGGACTCCCTGGAGGAACTGCTGCGTATCCAACAACTGGCCCAATCCCTGCGACAACGGGCGCATCTGTTGCTGCGTTATTGCCCCAGCAACCAGCCCCACAGCCGTTTCGGCCTCAATGCGCGGGAGTGCGACCAGGCCTTGATGTTCTGCCGCCAACATGCCGCGAACCTGGACCTGCAAGGATTTTCTTTTCACCTGGGCGGCTACGACACCGAACAGCGTGCGCAAGTCGCCAGCCACCTGGTCGACCTGTGCCTGGCCAGTGAGTTGGACAATTGCCGCACCGTCAACCTGGGCGGTGGTTTTGCCGTGCGCTATGTCGACCCGGCGCAATGGCAGGCCTTTATGGCCGAGGACTGCGCCGAGCGCTATCACAGCGACAAGGGCTTCGCCGGTTTCTACCCCTATGGTGCGCCGCGTGCCGGCGCCGAGGCCCTTGATGACATCCTTGCCACACCCGTCAGCCCCGGCCTGAGCCTGGCGCAAAAAGTCATCGAATACGGCGTGCGGCTGCTCATCGAACCCGGCCGCGCCTTGCTCGACCAGGCCGGCATCAGCGTGTTCCGCGTGCAGGGTGTCAAGGACCGCAGCGCCAGCGACGGCTATGCGCTGGTCACTGTGCAGGGCAGCAGCTTCAACCTCTCCGAGCAGTGGTTCAACAGCGAATTTTTGCCCGACCCACTGTTGCTGCCGGCCACACCGCGGGCGCGGTCGCCCTTTGTCGCCTGCATCGGCGGGGCCACCTGCCTGGAGTCAGACATGCTGACCTGGCGCAAGGTCGCCTTCGATTACCCGATCCAGGCGGGTGACTTGCTTATCTACCTCAATACCGCCGGCTATCAGATGGACTCCAACGAGTCGCCCTTTCACGAAGCCCCCTTGCCACACAAAGTGGTGCTGGAGCTGCGTAACCGACACCTGCGCTGGAAGCTGGACAGCCTGGCTTGAGCGTGCAAACCCTTCCACAAGGAGTCTTGAGTGAACAGTTTGAAAAAAGCCGCGGCCCCCGCCGATCTATGGGTGCTCCCCCAGGCCGCGCTCGAAGACCTGGGCGTGAGTTACCGCGAAGTCCTGCAGGTGGTCGAGCAGGCGTACAAGGCCTTGCGCAGCGGCGATTCGCAGAACCCGCTCAAGACCATTGTCGAGCCGGCTGACCGCCACTCCATCAGCTACTCGATGGTCGGCCGCGATGGCGCCAGCCACACGGTGGGCTTCAAGGTGGTGTACGAACACGATCCGCAGCGCACCCGCGATGCCTATCAGTTCCACTCGTTTATCTTCCTGTGTGATGACCGCACCGGCCACCCGATTGCCCTGATGGACGTGGTCAAGCTCGGCCCGCTGCGCACCTCGGCGACCTCGGCGCTGATGGCCAGGGCTGCGTGCCCGGATGCTCGCACGGCGCTGGTGGTGGGTACCGGTGTGCAAGGCCAGATCGCCTTGCCGATGTTGCTGGCGGCCATGCCTGACCTGGAGCGCTTGTATGTCTACGGGCACTACGCCGAGGGCTTGCGTGCGGTGCGCGAAAACCTGCACAAACACTACCCGCTGCGCGATGTGATCGTGGTCGATGACCTGCAGGCTGCGGCGGGCGAGGCCGATATCATCCTCGGCGTGGCCGGGCTTTCGGCGCGCCAGCAAGTACAGCGTGCCTGGCTCAAGCCTGGCGCCGTGGCGGTGCTGGTGGGCTATGGCATCGATGCCGACGTGCTGCACGGCGCCGACTACCGCATCGCCACCGATACCGCACAAATGCAGGTCACCAGCGCCGATCTGGCGGCCGCCGATGGCAGCCTGCCTGAGGTGGACGCCGAACTGCCGGATATCCTTCTGGGCCGGGCGCCCGCACGGCGCCATCCCGATGATGTGGTGTTTGCCTACAACAGCGGCATGGTGGTGACCGATGTCGCCCTCGGCCGCTTGATGGCCGATCGCGCGCTGGCGCAGAACCGTGGGCAGAGGGTCCAGCTATGGTCGGCCTGAATGCCGCACAACCCGGCGCCTGGCGCGCCGACAGCCGGGCGCTGCTGTTGCTGGCACTGCCGCTGATCCTGACCAACCTGGCGTATGTGGCCCTGACCACCATCGATATCGTGGTGCTCGGCACCCTGGGCGCCAAGGAGTTGGCCGCCGGTGGCCTGGCGCTCGCATTGTTCAACCAGTTGCGCACCACCGGCACCGGGCTGGTCACGGGCGTCAGCAACCTGGTGGCGCAAGCCAACGCAAGGGGCGATGAGGCTCAAGTGCGTGCGCTGCTGGTGGCGGGCCTGTTCTGGGCCACCGTCAGTGGCCTGGTGTTTATGGGCGTATTGTTGGCGTTGCGCCAACCACTGACATGGCTCGGCCAGGACGCCAGCGTAGTGGCCGGTGCCATGGACTTCCTATTGATTATTGCCCCTGGCCTGTTGCCGTGCCTGTGGTTCCAGGCGCTGCGCCACTTCACGGTCGGCCTCAAATTCCCCGGCCCGTTGCTGGCGATCACCTTGGTGTCGATCGTTCTCACGGCGGCCCTGAACTACGTACTGGTGTTCGGCAAACTGGGCCTGCCGGCCTATGGGCTGGCGGGGGTGGCGATCACCAGCGCGGTGGTGTTCTTGCTGTCGTTCCTGATGTTCCTCGCGGTAGTACTGACCCATCGGCGCCTGGCCGGTTACTTCACGCTTGCGCACTTGCGCTTTTCGCCGGACGCGCTCAAGGCCGTGTGGAAGCTCGGCCTGCCGATTGCCGGGACCTACGCCAGCGAGGCTGGGTTCTTCAGCGTGCTGACCTTGCTGATCGGCACCCTGGGCATGGAAGCGCTGGCGGCGCAGACGGTGCTCAACCAGATCATCTACATCGTGTTCATGTTCTCGGCGGGGATCTCCCATGCCGCTTCCATCCATATCAGCGAGGCCTGCGGCACCGGGCAGTATCAGCGCGCCCGGCAACTGGGGCGCCTGGGGCTGGGCCTCGGGGTGCTGGTGATGCTGCTGTTTGCGATTCCCTACGCGCTGCTGCCCGAACAGGTGATCGGCCTGTTTATCAGCACCGAACACGCCAACAACCTGGATGCCGTGCGCCTGGCGACCACCGGTTTGTTGATCGCCATCGTCCTGCAGGTGTTCGACGCCAGCCAGAACATCGGCAACGGCATCCTGCGCGGCATTGGCGATACGGTGGGGCCGCTGCGGATTTCACTGTTCGGCTACTGGCTGGTGGGCCTGCCCGCTGCCTGGTTGCTGGGCATTGTCAGCCCTTACGGAATCTTTGGCGTATGGGCCGGTTTGGCGATTGGCCTGGCGGCCACGGCGTTGCTGCTGATCGTCTCGTTTGAACGGCAACTCAAGGCGCTGGACCGCGCGGGCGCCATCGCACTGTCATAACAAGGAGGTGTTCCATGCATCAAGACAACCCCGCACAGCGCATTGAGGCGCTGGTGCGGCCCAGTGTGCGGCGCTTGCCCCTGTATGATCCGGGCGCCGATCCACGTCAGTTGGGTACGCCCACGGTGACCAAACTGTCCAACTGCGAAAACCCGCTGGGCATGTCGCCGGCAGCCGCGGCAATGCTTGCGCAACAGGGCGGGGCAGGGCTTGCGCGCTACCCCGACCCCACAGGCCGTGCGCTGCGGCAACTGATCGGCGGGCATTTGGATGTGGATCCCGCCAGGCTGATCCTCGGCAATGGCTCAGAAAACATCCTCGAGCTGTTGTGCCTGGCGCTGCTTGATCCCCAGGACCGGGTAGTCACCCAGCAACCCTGTTTCAGCCTGCATGAAAGCCTGCCGCTGATGATGGGCGCGACGGTGGACAAGGTGCCGCTCAACCCGGACTTCAGCGTCAACCTGCACGCCTGGAGCACGGCGCTCAAGCAACCGGCCAAGCTGTTGATGCTCAGCACCCCCTGCAATCCGGTGGGCACGGCGCTGTCCAGTGCCGAGCTGACGGCCCTGATTGCCGCCGCCCATCCCGACACCTTGCTGGTGATCGATGAGGCGTACTTCGAGTTCGTCGAGGACGGCGCCGATGCCCTGGTGATCCTCGGCGCACAGTCGCGGCCGTGGATCATCCTGCGCACGTTCTCCAAGGCGTATGGGTTGGCGGGGCTGCGGATCGGTTATGGCATCGCTTCGCACCCCAGCCTCATCGATGCGCTGCACCGGGTGCGCACGCCGTACAACGTCAATCAAGCGGCCCAAGAGGCGGCCAAGGCCGCCTGGCTCGACCCGCACCATGTGAAGCGCAGCCGCGAGTTTGTCGCCAGCGAGCGCCGACGCCTGACTGAAGGGTTGCAGGCTGCGGGGTTTCGTGTGGCGCCGTCCCAGGCCAATTTCCTGTTTATCGATACCGCCTGCAACGCCCTGGAAGTGGTCGACGAACTGCTCAAGGACGGGATCATCGTCAAGGCCTGGCGCGAGCCTGGGTACAGCGGTTTCATCCGCGTGTCCCTGGGCCTGGCCCACGAAAACCAGGCGTTTCTCGCCAGCCTGCAACGCGCCGTCACGGCCCTGGCCGGATAAGCGCCGCGCCGGTTTTTCATACTGCCCAGAGGTTGCCATGATCAACACTTGCCTGTCCGAGCTGATCGGCGATACGCCGCTGCTCAAATTGTGCGTCACCGAAAACGGCAGCTGCGTGCTGCTTAAACTGGAGCAATTCAACCCCACCGGCACCGCCAAGATCCGCATGGCCCGGCAGATGCTCGACGAGGCGCAGGCCTCGGGGCAGCTCAAGCCGGGTGGGCGGATTGTCGAGTCGACCTCGGGCAACACCGGGTTGGGCCTGGCGTTGCTGGCTGCCGAGCGAGGTTACCGCTTCACTGCGGTGGTCGACGAACACGCCAGCCCCGACAAACTGCTTGCGATGCAAGCCTTTGGTGCGCAACTGGTGCGGGTCGGCGACCCCGGTGGCGGGCTGGCCACCGCCGACCGCGATGCCACGGCCGAGCGCATCGCCAGCGAGCAGGGCGCCTACTGGACCCGCCAGCATCACAACCCGGCCAATGCCAACGGCTACACGCAACTGGCCGAGGAACTGCGCGCGGTGCTTGGCGATGAAATCCACTACCTGGTGGGCGCCGTGGGCACCGGTGGCTCGCTGTGCGGCACCGCGCGCGCCTTGAAACGCCATGCCCACAGCCTGCAAGTGATCGGTGTCGAACCCTGCGGCTCGGTGATCTTCGGCGGCCCCGGTGCGCCGTATCACCAGTCCGGCACCGGCACCCCACAAGGCGCAGAAATCGGTGCCGTGGTCGACTACGCACTGATCGACAAAGGTCTTACCGTCAGTGATGCCCAGGCCTTTGAAACCGCGCGCTACCTGGCCCGGCATTACGGCCTGCTGCTGGGCGGTTCGGCAGGCGGAGTTATCTACCAGGCCCTGCGCGAGGCACGGCACGCGCCGGCCCATAGCGTGATCGTGGCGCTGGTGTGTGATGGCGGCGAAAAATACCTCGATACGGTGTTCAACGACGAATGGATGGCAGATCGGCAGTTGCTGGCGCCCCAGGTGCATCGCGAACTGGAGCAGTGGTTGGGCGCGCTGCCCCAGCTCAAGCAGCAAGCCTAGCGGCTTGCCTGGGGCGCCGGCCTTCGCTACTGTGGCGCCCCGCCCGCGTGAGCCCCGCCATGAGTGACACCACTGTCGAACTGATCCAAACCGGCCCGGAACAGGCCGAACTGATCTGCAACCTCTACCAGTTTTATGCCTATGAATCCTCGGATTGGGAACAGGAAGATGTCGAGCAGGACGGCCGCTTCTACATCCATGAAGAACATCTGGCGCGCTACTGGCAAGAGCCGCAGTGGAGCGCCAATCTGCTGTTGGTGGACGGCTACATCGCCGGATTCCTGCTGATCGAGCGCAGCGAGCTGCCGGGGATCAACGCGCTGGAGCTGGCGGACCTGTTTATCCTCAAGCGTTATCGACGCAAAGGCCTGGGCCGTGCCGTGGCCTCCCAGGTATTGACCAGCGGCGAGGCTGACTGGTTGGTGCGTTTCTACGACCAGGACGAAGCCTCCCAGGCGTTCTGGCGCAGTGTGCTGGACAACCTGCCGCGCCCGGTGCAGGCCATTGAACTGGATGACGAACCGCAGTTGTTGAGCTTTTTGGTAACCCGGGCGGTGGTTCACTGACCTGTAGGAGCGGGCTTGCCCGCGATAGCGGTGTAGCAGTGGCAGCATTCGGTACTGACCCACCGCTATCGCGGGCAAGCCCGCTCCCACAGCGGGTAGGTGTTTGTCTGGATTACCGCCGATTGACTTCGGTTGAACGGTGGGGCGGCTATGCTGGTCAACTGACCTTCAATGTCGATGCAAACAGGTGACCGCAATGGCCAAGACTTACAGCTACGCCGCCCGTGACGCCAAGGATGCCCTCAAACCGTTTACCTTCGAGCGCCGTGCCCCCGGTGCTGACGATGTACAGATCGATATCCTCTATTGCGGGGTGTGCCACTCCGACTTGCACACGGTACGCAACGAGTGGAACAACACCCTCTATCCGTCGGTGCCGGGCCATGAAATTGTTGGCCGGGTGACAGCGGTGGGGGCCAATGTCAGCCGCTTCAAGGTCGGCGACCTGGCTGGCGTCGGTTGTATGGTCGACAGCTGCCAGCACTGCGAATCCTGCGCCGAGGGCGAGGAGCAGTACTGCGAGAGCGGCTTTACCGGCACCTACAACGGTCCGGTGTTTGGTGGCGAGAACACCTTTGGCGGCTACTCGGACAACATCGTGGTCAAGGAGAAGTTCGTCCTGCGCATCTCCCACGACGAGGCGCAACTGGCGGCCGTGGCGCCGCTGTTGTGTGCCGGCATCACCACCTATTCGCCGCTGCACCACTGGAAGGTCGGGCCTGGGCAGAAGGTCGGCGTGGTCGGCCTCGGTGGCCTGGGGCATATGGCGGTGAAAATCGCCCATGCCATGGGCGCCCACGTGGTGTTGTTCACCACCTCGCCGAACAAGCGCGAAGACGGCCTGCGCCTCGGGGCCGACGAAGTGGTGGTGTCGAAGAACCCGGACGAAATGGCCAAGGTCGCCAACAGCCTGGACTTCATCCTCAATACCGTGGCCGCGCCCCATGACCTGGACGCGTTCCTCAACCTGCTCAAGCGCGACGGCACCATGACCCTGGTGGGCGCACCGGACAGCCCGCACCCATCGCCCACGGTATTCAACCTGATCTTCAAGCGCCGCAGCCTGGCCGGCTCATTGATAGGTGGCATCCAGGAGACCCAGGACATGCTGGACTTCTGCGCGCGGCACGGCATCGTCTCAGAGATCGAGATGATTGATATCCAGGGCATCAACGAATCCTATGAGCGCATGCTCAAGGGCGATGTGAAATACCGCTTCGTGATCGATATGGACAGCCTCAAGCGCGAGATCCAGGCGGCCTGAGAGCCCTCGCCAGGAACCTTATTGTGATGATGGGGCCTCTGTCGTGGCGAGGGGGCTTGTCCCCCGTTGGGCTGCGCAGCAGCCCTAGAACCTGCTATCTCGGTCTATCTGATAGACCTAGGTGAGACTTACTGGGGCTGCTGCGCAGCCCCGCGGGGGCGATACGGCGGTCCGGCAAGCCCCCTCGCCACATATGACTACAACAACCGGCCAGCCGCCACTCAGCGGGCGCTGTAGGGCAACAGAAACGCCACGCTAAGCCCCGCCAGCGAAATCAAGCCAAACCACGCCACTGGCCCCATGGCCCAGCCCCACACCTGCACACTCACGGCAAAGCTGGCCGCCAGCAGCACCCAGCCCATCCCCCGCAAGCCACGCCGCAGCATGGGCGAGGGCAGGCGGTGCCAGAGCTGTTTGTAGTGCCGTTCCAAACCTAGGCATAAGCCCAGCATTCCACCGCAGGCCAGCAACAAGGCGACTATCAATGCCATCTCAGTTGACCTGCGCTACAGGTTGCTTGCCCACGCGCCGTGGGGCGCGCTCCTTGGGCGCCTGGTACAGCTTCCAGCACGGCCAGGCCAGCAGCAGGCCGAGGGCGACGCTGGTCAATTCCAGATAGAGGTAATCACCCAGGCTTTCCCCCAGCAGGCTCAGGGCCGGCAGGCTGATACACAGGGCGGCGGCCAGGCCCAGTTGCTCGCGCCAGGCACTGCGCCAGGGGCGGATGATCGCGTGGCCCAGGCTCAGCAACCACACCAGGAAAAACACCCGCACCTCCCAGCCACCGCGCTGGGCCAGTTCCACCGGCAGCAAGCGGTTGGCCCACAGGAAGGCCACGCACGCCACCATCAACCCGGCCACCACGGCCACATTCAGGCGTTCGGCGATGTGGTAGAGCAGGGCGCCCACAGCCCCTTCGCCATCGTGGCGCCGACGGCGCTTGACGGTAAACAGCACCACCCCGGTCGCGAGCATCGCGCAACTGGCCAGGCCGCAGACAAAGTACAGCCAGCGCATGGAGTAGCCACCAAACTGGGCAAAGTGCAGGCCGGCCATGACCTTTTGGGTCAGCAGGCTTGGCCGGCTGACGGCGGGTTGGCGCAGGACTTCACCGCTGACCCCGTCAAACAGCATGCTCTGGCCCTTGGTCAGTTCGATGCGATTGCCCAGCACCGGGCGCGCCTCGATCCGCGCGTTGCTGCGTCCTGGGTTGTGGATCGACAGACTGGACACCGGCCCCATGGCTCGCTCGGCCTCGGCCAGCAGGGGCTCAAGCGCGGTCAACTCGGCCGCCTCGCTGCGCGTGGGGCGTTCGCCGCGCACCTGCTGTTCGGCGGGCGCACCCCGCAGGGCGCGGCCCAGGTTGTCGCGATCGCCATCGAACAGTGCATCCACCGCCGCCGGCATGTAGATCAGGTAGAAAATCACCAGCCCGGTATAGGTGATCATCAGGTGAAAGGGCAGTACCAGCACTGCCGTCGCATTATGCGCATCCAGCCACGAACGCTGGCCCTTGGCGGGACGGAAGGTGAAGAAGTCCTTGAAGAACTTCTTGTGAATCACAATCCCGCTGATCAGCGCCACCAGCATCGCCATGGCGGCCAGCCCGACGGTCCAGATCCCCAGGTCACGGGGCAGGTTGAGGGTGAAGTGGAAGCGGAAGAAGAACCCGCCACCGGCCGTTTCGCGCACGGCCAGGGGCTCGCCGGTGCGCGGGTCGAGCGCGGTGCCGCCGCCACGGCGTTGTTCGCCGGCCGATACCGTCAGGGTGTCGGAACGCTCGCCAGGCAAGCCGATGTTCCAGGTCTTCGCCTCGGGATGCTGGCGCGCCAGATAACCGAGGGCCTGTTGCGCGGCGGCGCTTTGCGACAGGCTGGTGGCGGGGATTTCCGGGCGCATCCAGCCGTCGATTTCCTTGTCGAACACCGCCAGGGTGCCGGTCAGGAAGATCGCAAACAGCAACCAGCCAAAAATCAGCCCGCTCCAGGTGTGCAGCCAGGCCATGGATTGGGTCAGGGTCTTGTGTTTCATCCCAGCACCTCGCGCCATTGTGGCCAGAAGCCGATGGCGGCCAATGGCAGCGCCAGGGCCATCCCGGCCCAGGCGCGCCAGGCGTTGCGACAGGCGAAGGCCCAGAGAATCGCCAGGGTATAGATCAGGAAGGAGGGCAGGCTGGCGACCACCAGCGCGTCGACCTTGTCCATGGGCAACAGGCGCGCCAGGGCGGCGGTAAACGCATAGGTAAACAGGTAGCCGCCGATCAGCGCGGCGACAATCCGCGAGAGAGTCGGCCAGGCAGGAGATTTGCTTTTCATAGAGGGCTCATCAGCGTTAGACCTGTGGGAGCTGGCTTGCCTGCGATGCAGACGCCTCGGTCTATCAGGTAATTTTGAGGTGATGCCATCGCAGGCAAGCCAGCTCCCACACAAGCCAATCCCACCTAGATTGAGTGGGTCACAAGTAATTCAGGGCTCGAATGCTAGTGATTCTCATATGGGAGTAAACGCAATTTACAACTTATACACTTTGAGGCGCAGATGCAGGCTCAGCCCGGGCGTGGTGTTCTGCGCCCATAACTGACCGCCTTGCAACTGCACGATGCTGCGTGCAATCGACAAGCCCAGGCCATAACCGTCACCGCCCGGGCGGGCGGCATTGAGGCGGGTGAACGGCAGGAAGATCTGCTCCAGCTTGTCGGGCTCGATGCCCGGGCCTTGGTCCTGGATGCACAGGTGCCAGAAATCGCCCTCAAGCTTACCGGTCAAGCGCACCACGCCCTGTTCGGGGGAGTGGCGGATGGCATTGCGCAGGATATTTTCCAGGGCCTGGGCCAGGCCATTGAGGTTGCCCAGCACCCAGACGCCTGCGGGCAGCTCGCAGGGCAGGCGCTCGCTTGACCAGCCGCTTTCAAAGCAGGCGTCTTCGCGCAACAGGTCCCACAACGGCTCCATCTCCACCGCTTCCACCGGCATGGATGGGCGTTCGGTATCCAGCCAGACCAGCTCCAGGGTGTTGCCGATCAGGCGTTCCATGCCTTGCACTTCGCGCTCCAGGCGTTGGCGCAGGGCGCCCGGATCGGGCTCGCGCTCGCCGGCCACCCGCAGCCGGCTCAAGGGCGTGCGCAGTTCGTGGGACAAGTCCCGCAGCAAGCGCCGTTGCAGCACCACCGTGCTCTCCAGGCGCTCGGCCATATGATCGAAGGCCCGGGCCAATTCACCCAACTCATCGCGACGGCGCGTCACCTGGGCTCCTACCCGTGACGCCAGGTCCCCGGCGCTCAGGGCATTGGCCTGGCGCCGCAGGATCACCAGCGGCGAAATCAGCACCCGGTACAACAGCACGCCGAACAACAGCGCCAGTGAGGCCGGCAGGACGTGTTGCAGGAGGATGTTCCAGCGGCCATTGTCCTTGCGCGGGTCCAGGTGCAAGGGCAACTCCATCACCAGCCGCGATTGGCCATCGCTGAACGGGATATAAAACGTCGGCCGGCCACCGGGGCGCCCCACCGGCCAGTCGATCCGGCGCACGAAATCCAACTTGCGCCGCTCAAGCGTGGTCAGCGCCTGGGAAGACAGCGAATGGTGGTCATCCACCACCACCGCCCACACCTGCTCCCGGGCGCGCAAGGTGTTCAGGAACTCGTCGACGCCTGCCGCGCCGCGCTCACGCCAGGCGGCTTCGGCCTGCTGCGCATAATCGGTAAGAATCTGCCGGGTGGGCGCGGGCAAGCGCGCAGTGGCTTCCTGGATACGCTGGCTCACATCCACCTGCAGGCTGACCACCAACAGGCACAGCACCGCCAGCAGGCCGATCAGTTTCCACAACAGCGAATGACGGTTGGGCAGCCTCATGGCGCCAGCCGGGTCAGGATGTAGCCGGTACTCCTGACCGTCTCCACGCGCCCGGCGGTGTAGCCGATGGCCTGCAACTTGCGGCGGATGCGGCTGACATGCATGTCCAGGCTGCGATCATGCCGGGAATAGGCACGGTGCATCACCTGCTGGTACAGGAACGCCTTGGTCAGCACCTCATCGACATGGGCCACCAGGGTTTCCAGCACCCGATACTCGGTGGTGGTCAGGTCGGCCCACTGCCCATTGAGGCTGACATCGGTGCGCTGTTCGTCGAATGTCAGTTGCGGGTCTTCATTGCGCGCCGTGCCCGGCACCTCGTGTTCATAGGCCACGCGGCGCAGGATCGCGTCGATGCGCACATCCATTTCCAGCATGCTGAACGGCTTGGGCAGGTAATCGTCGGCGCCCTGGCTGAAACCGGTGATGCGGTCCTGCTCGGCGCCAAGGGCCGACATCAGGATCACCGGCACCCGCTGATGCCGGCGCAGTTGCGCCAGCACCTCCAGGCCGCTGCTGCCCGGCAGCATGATATCCATCAGGATCAGGTCGAAAGGTTGGGCGCGCACCAGTTCGACGATTTCACCCCCGTTCTGGCGCAACGTGACATCGAAGCCGCGTTGGCCCAGGTGGCTGTCCAGATGGGCGGCAAGCACCGGGTCATCCTCGACGGCGAGGATGCGACGCGCTGTGGGGAGCGAAGAGTGGGCGTGCATGGGAATTTCCTGCGAATGCGAATGTTTCTAAGTCGCGCATTCTGGCAAATCTTCCGGCACATTCCTATTGATTGCGGTTTATTGCTGCATTTGCCGGATGATCCGACAGAACACCGGATCATCCAGATACGCCACATTGAGTCGGGTCCTACATGGAGCCGCGCCCGCTTTAGACCTATCCTAGCGCTGGCAAGGATCGTTCTTGTTCAACAGATTCCCCGTCGAATACCACACGCGTTGCGCCGCTGGCCCCAGGTCCAGCGCCACCGGCGCATCTGCGCGCCCCTCCAGCAACGTCGGATAAACCCCAGGCTTGAGCGGCGACTGGCAGACAATCGGCAGTGACTGCACGGTGGTGAAGTTTAAATCCACCGTAGACACCAGTTGCGCCGCCGAAAACGGCGCTGGCGGGCCGGGCAGGGTGATGATTTCCTGGAAGTCCGGATCCTGGGCGATGTAGTGCGTCAAGTGCGCCTCTGTGCCCCGGCCAAACAGGGTGTAGACCAGCTGTTTCGGCCGGTCGATGCCCAGGTTGAACGGCCGGTAGATCACCACCGCCTCGACCGTCACGGGTACGTTGTCAAACAGCACCGGCCCCGGTGTGCCGCCGCCATCGTTGGAGTAGCCGTCAAAGATCGTCGCCTTGAACGAGGTCACTTCACCGGCCTTGAGCTGGGGCAGGGTGAACGTGTCGTCGTCGACGTTGATCAGGTTGTACGGCTTGCTCGGATTGGCCGCGCGCAGGGCCTGGTACTTGGCCATTACGTCTGCGGGCAGGCTGGCCTGTAGCACGATCTGGTACATGTGCTTTTCCGTGGTGAACATTGGCATGTGCACCAGGAACAGGGTCTGCGAGCCGACCATGAACATGCCGTGGTTGCCCGGCGCATCGGCATCGGCGCCGTTGCTGACCGCGTGCAGTTCATGGGGGGAATGGGCAACGGCCAGCTGCGCGAGGGCCATCGATAGCGCAAGCAGCAGGGTTGCAAGGGAGCGTTTCATGGTGGGCCATCCTTGAGGGTTTCGAAGGCATTTACGCGTTTGATCAGGCTTTTTTGCTTGGCCGAATCGGCGTTGTTGAACAGGAACGAGAAGTCCGAGGCCAGGCTGCTGCTGCCGGCAATCGTCGCCTGCTGATGGCAGGCATTGCAGTCCATGCTCTGGACGTAGGTCTCCATGGTGGTATTGGCCACCGGTACGTTGCTATCGCTGATAAAGGCGCCATAGGACAGGGGCACCTTCGCACCCGCGCCCGGCTCCGGGTCCGGTGCGGTCGGGGCGGTGATCCACAGCACATTGACTAGCTTGTAGTACTGGAACACCGACTGGCCGTTGGTCTGCTGGGCGAAGCTGGCCTGCACGGCGCCGTTGAGCGCCTGCATGTCCGAAGGCAAGGGGTGTTCGCGGGTGGTCTGCACCGGCTGGTTGCGTGGATAGGGTTCGGTGCATTCGCGATCAGGGTGGTGCTGCTGGCACTGGATACGGGCCACGTTGGGCGTGCACACGTCAGGGCCACCGGTGCAATTGGGGTTGTAGAAGGTAAAACCGTCAGGCGGTGTCTGTTGCGCGGGCACCTGGCCTGGCTCTTGTACGTTGTCTACTTGCTCGAAGGTGGTCCAGATAAAGTTCGGTGAACTCTGGGTCTTGTTGATGATATGCAGGCCCACCAGGCCCACCACCTGTTGGGTGCACTGCAGGGTGGCGGGGTTCTTGAGCCAGGCCACGGTGGTCAGGTAGCGCCCGTAGAGCTGGGGCTTGCCGGTGAGGATACGCCAGGCGGCCTTGAGTTCCAGGGCACCCAGTTGTTCCTGGGGCAGGGGCTGTGCCGGCATCGAGCGCATCAGCTCGCCGGCGGGCAGGGACAGCCCGGCCGGATGATTGCCATCGCTGTTTTGTGCAACGACCATTTGATTGGCGGCATCGTACAGCCCGTACTTGACGATATAGTCAAACTCGGCCTTGCCCACCTTGCGCTCGAAATACACCAGGTTGCCGGTCTGGTCCGTCAGCCAGCCGCCGGCGGCTTCCATGATTGGGTCGGGAATCGAAGCCAGGGTGCCGCTGGACAAGTGGAAGCGATGCTTGGCGTTGGTCGCGCTTTCCGAGGTGGCGTTCATGAACTTGCGCGCCCCCACCGACAGCGCTTTGAGGCTGCCCTCGCTGCTGCAATTGGACGGCACCAATGTCTGCACGCCCCAGCCTGTGGGCGGTCGGGCGCCGGGCAGGAATATATCGTTAGCGTCTTTAAAGCTTGCCCACACCGGCGCGGTGGTCATGGGTTGCCCGGCGACCTGGGGCACGCCAAATTGCGCCATGCTGATCTTGCGGTTCGGCTCGCCCGCGAGGGCTGCATTGGCTGGCCATCCGGGATCCACGGGCCAGTTCAGGGCAATAAACAGCTGCCAGCCAAAACAGTTCATGAAGCTCTGGCCAGTGGTGTTGAAATTGTTGACGGGTAGAAAACCGCCGCTGTTGGGGTCGAACACCAACTGCTGCTGGACGCAGGTATCGGCATCCGATGCCTGGGCCGTGGGCAGGAGAAACAGCGACAGCAGCGTGCTGACCAGCAGCAGACCACGTAAGCGAAATCTGTACATCATCGCGCTCCTTGCATGAAGGTGAAGCCAGTAACCGTTCTGTAGGAGCCGGCTTGCCGGCGAAAAACCTGAGAGCACCGCTGGGCATCAGATACCCCGCGTTATCGTTGAGGATTTTCGCTGGCAAGCCAGCTCCTACAGAGGTCGGTGTAGGCCCTTAAGTGGATGGCACCAGCGCCAGCCCGGACTCCCAAGGGTGGTCCGCCGCGCTGACGTTATCCGCCTCGCCCGGATTGAGCGCGCGCACTGTCACCAGTCCCGGCGCCGCGTTCGCCGCGACGGTGATGGTCATGATGTAACCCTGGGTACCGCCCGCATTGGTCTGGCCGGGAATGGCCGAGGCGTCGGGCAGGAACTGCGTGACCTGCGCCGTGACCCCGGGGTTGTTGAACTGGATCCGTGCGGTGGCGGCGGTGGTCTTGAGGTCCGCGCCTTGTACCACCAGCGCGAATTGCCCGCTGGTACCTGGGGCTAGCCAGGCCGGCAGGTCGGTGGGCGACTGGCCGTAGAACAGGTCCAGCGGCAACAACTGCACCGGCCAGGGCTGCAGGCCATTGACCCGATCCTGCACGCAAGGCGATTGCTGCTGCGCGGTGCTCGGCATGGTGGTGACACTCAGGCCCACCAGCAATTGCTGGGCAATCACCCACACATAGTTCACCGCCTGGCCATTGATGGTGATGTCGTTGATCGAGAACCCGGCACTTTCCGGTACCTCGAACACCGCCTGCAGGATCTGGTCGGAGCCGTTGATCGCCGATTTGGCGGTACCGCGGGTGATGCGCCAGTACTGGCTCACATCCTGGCCTTGGGGGCCTTTCCAGGCATTGAAGTTGGTCGGCTGTTGCAGGTACAGGGCGATGGGGTTGGTCAGGGAAATCCGGCTGGGGGTGGCCCCATCATTCGTCGCCCCGTTGGCTGCAAAGCCGATATGCGGGTCGGAGTTGCGATAGTTCTGCCCATATTGCGCGCAGCAGATCAGCGCCTGGGCGCTCTGGCTGCTTTTCAGGGGCCGCATGATCGTGGCCGCCGCCGCCAGGTACACCTCGGCGCTGAGGGTGTTGGGCCCAGAGGTCAGGTGCATCGCGCCGCCGAACTGGCCGGGGGTGCAGGCGGTGCCGGCGTTCCACTTGTTGACGGTGTCGTAGGCCGGCAGGCCAGTGGTCGGGTCAATCACCGGGTCACCGGCCTTGCCGGTCTTGCAGTCGGCGGTGTAGCGCAGGTAGAGATCTTGCAGTTGCACATTCGGGTCGATGTAGTCGCGATACAAGCCCAGCACGGCATTCGGATCGATGCGCCACATGGCCAGGAAGTACGCCGGGTTTTCACTGGTAAAGGTGATCTTGCGCATGTTGCCGTTGGTATCGCGCACGATCGACCACTCGCAGTATTCGTCCAGCCAGCCCCGTGGCCCCGAGGGCGAGAAGTCTTTGTATTTGCCGTTCCAGTCGATAGTCGGGCAGCGGGTTACGGGCAGTTGCAGCAGGGTGCCTTTCTTGTCCGGGTCGTACAGGGTGTACAGGGTGCCGTTGATGGTGATCTGGCCGTTGTCGGTCAGCTCCATGACCTGTTGCAGGGTCATGGCCTTGTTGCCCAGTTGTGGAATCACCGCAGTGCCGTTGTTGTAGAAAAAGGTCCACAACCGGTTGGGAAAGGGTTGCCAGGTAATCGCCGGCAGGGTGGTGTCGCCATAGCCTTCGACCAGCGGGTTGTAATAGGCCGAGCGGGGCGCGTCATACAGGCCCGACCAGGGGTTGCCGATGATCGCCGCTTCGGTCCAGCCGGTTATGTCGTTGTTCCAGTCGGTTTCGAATTGTGGCAACTGGTCTTCCAGACCCAGCTTGTTGTAGTCCTTTGGCGCTTGCCCAGCGGGGGAGGTGAATTGCTTGAAGGGCGTGCTCATGACAAATCTCCATGGGGGGTAGAAATGCTGCAGCAACCGGCACTCGGGGGAGGGTCGGCGACGGTCTGGCGCGGGTCATCCCACACCAGTTGGGCGATAAAGCCGGGCAGCGGCGCGTACTCTTGCGGCGCCAATACCCGGCCACTATCGAGATGGGTAACCAGCAGGCTCAACTGCACGGCGTCCGTGGGGCCGAGGTGCAGTGCCGAGGCACTGCGCGCGGCATTGAGCGCGCGGCAGACGCCGTGGGTAATGCAGCGCCCCTTGTCATCCACCAGCCCCATGCCGATGCGGCTGAAGCGCCCGACGTAGTGCGGGTTATCAGCGTTGACCTGTTGGGGCGTGGCGTCGGGCTGGTTGAGGAAAACGTCGATCAGGTAGGTATCGTGGGTGCAGCGCACATGGTCGAACACCACCCACGGGCCGCCGGCCTGCGCCGGATCCTGGGCAGGCGCGGCACTGTGCGGGCAGCAGGCTTTTGCGCTGGCGCGTCGTGCGCCAAACGGCGGCGCGACAGGCACGCTGTAGTCATAGCCGATATGCCGGCTGTCCTGGGCCATATCGCCCAGGGTGGTATAGCGCCAGGCATCGGCACTGGTGAACGTGACGGTCTCGGCCTGGCTGCCGGCAAACGGCTGGAGCAGGCATTGGGTGGTGTACTGCGCCGCCGGGTTGGCGCGGATCCAGATCTCCAGCACGCGATCGATATTGGCGTGGTAGGAGCAGAACACCGGGTCAAACGCGGTGTAGGCGTTATCGGCCATATCACCGCCGATCCAGCCGTGATAGTTGTCGTGGGGCTGTTCAAACAGGCCATCGAAATTCAGCGTGCGGTTGGGGTACAGCTCGTCCTTTTGCGGTGGATCAAACACGGTGATATTGGCCCAGGGATACCCCGGCACGCCCTGGGGCTGGCTGAAGGTCTTGAACGCCAAGGCATCCACCACCTGCTGCTGGAAAATCCGGCTCATGCCATACAACTGGGTGCGCTTGACGCGCTGCTGGTCGCCCTGGGTATAGAACAACGGGTTGCGCTGCACGAAGCGGCAGTCCAGGCCCTCGACATTGCCCGAGGCACAGACTTTCGAGCGGCCATCCTTGGCTGCCGCATAGCGCAATGGGTTTCGCCGCACTTCGCCGCTGTGCGGGTGCACATAGGTTTCATCGAGAAAGGCCTGGGGCAGGCCGGCCTGCGGGCTGCCATCGATACTGGCGTCCTCGGCCATCCAGTCCCAGTAGGGGATCGGGCAGTCGATCAAGGCTTCCAGGTACAGCAGGTAGGCGCGATGCCACAAGGCAAAGGCTTCCTGGTAATGCAGGCACCAGTTGGTATGGATATAGGCATAGCGCTGCCAGGGCGAGCCACTGTCCGGGTTGCCGATCTGCATCACGTCGTCGAGCCGCGCACGGTACAGGTCCAGTTGCGCCTGGCTCAGCGCGCGGATGTCCTGGCGCACGCGCTTGACCGGGTGCGGCAGGTCTGGAGGCGGGATGCGCTCGGCAATGTCGAATGGCGAAAAGCTGTTCAGGCGCCAGCCCTGGTTGACCCACTGCCGGAAGGTTTCCAGGGCGTCGATGGGCCAGAATTGCCGGTCGTCCAGGGTCAACGGCATGTTGCGCGACGCCAGGTGCTGGTAGATAGTTTCGGACCAGGCCTTGACCGAGTCGGGGTCTTCCAGGAACACATCGTAGGCGTTCATGCAGCGCACCCACGAGCCTGCGACGTTGGCGCGATCTGCCGTTGGTATCCAGTAAGGCGCGGTGAAAAGCCCTTGGATATCAGCGGCCCATGTCGGTTTCGCGACTATCATAAGATCCCTCTCATGCGGCCCCAATGCTGGATTTTCCGGGGCTGCTAAGCTGGATTTGATAGTAACGGGCCACTGTGCAGTGATTTGTGCAAATTGGCCGGCCTTTACGGCGGATTCATTGCAGTTTTCTCAAGGAAGAAGTGGAAATAATGACAGACGCCATGGATTTGAAAATTCTCGGCAAGTTGCAGAAGGACTGCACCCAGAGCCTGGACCTGCTCAGCGACAGCGTGGGGCTGTCCTCGACCAGTTGTTACCGGCGCATCCGGCGCCTGGAGAGCGTGGGCATCATCAAGGCCAAAGTCGCAGTGCTGGATGAAAAAAAGCTGGGGATCCAGGTCACGGCGTTCTTTTTGATCAAGCTTGATAAAGACAGCAACGACATTGATCGCAAGATGCAGCACATCCTGGCCAACCACCCGGAGATTCAGGACTGCTACCTGATGACCGGGGAGTTTGATTTTGTGATGGTGGCCAAGTTTCGCGATGCCACGGAGTACACCGAATACATCTATCGGTTTCTTGATACTTACCGGGATATCCCGATCCGCACCTATTCGTCGACGTTGGTGGTGCGCACCGTGAAGAAGTCCTATGAACTGCCGCTGCAAGGCGTGCAGCACCTTCCTCCAGACCTGTAGACGCCGGCTTGTGTGGGAGCGGGCTTGCCCGCGATTACGGTAGATCAGTCAGCACCTGTCTTGGCTGACCCACCGCCATCGCGGGCAAGCCCGCTCCCACAGGGTTATGCGTTCGCCGTAATGATCCGGTTGTCTATCAGGCCGCCACAGCCTGAAGCTGCAAGCCACCTTCGACATCCTTGACCAACCCGCTGGCCAGCAGCAACGGCAGCAAACGCTTGTGCAACTGCGGCTCGACAAACTCCTTGACCGTCTCCAGCGCCAAGTCGCCACTGCCCGGCAGGTCGGTCTTGGTATAGGACAGCCAGGCCTTTTTCAGCATCTGCAACACATCGCTGCCAGCGGTCAACGCAAAGCGGCGGTGGGTAATCTGGCCCAGGAAGTTGAAGCTGTGCTGATATTCGTAACCTTTCTCGTCACCTGCGCTGGCAACGCAGCGCACGCAGGTGCAAGGGCCATCGCCAAAGGCAGCCTGCAGGTAGCTATTGAAGTCCACCACGGGCTTGAGCGACAGGCGCTTGTCCACTTCGAACAGGTCGCCGGTCATTTTTGCGTCGTTACTCAAGGTGTATTTCCTCGCAGGTCTGCAGCTGGTTTTTCAAAGCGCGGCATCATACCTCATCTGTAGGAGCTGGCTTGCCGGCTCCTACAGGGAGCTCTGGCCCAGCCGCTCCTTGATCCAGTCATACAGGTTATTGCCCTCGCTCGACAGTTCGCTGCTGGCCCGGCGGCACAGGTAGTACTGGCGTCCGTCATCCACCGGCAAGTCGAACAGTTGCACCAATTCACCCCGGGCCACCAGCGGCGCCACCAACGGCGCACGCAGCAGCGAGCAGCCGAGGCCGGTGAGGGTGGCGACCAGGGTCAACTGGCCGTCCTCCAGCAACAGACCATTGTGCGTGTTGCTGTGACTGGCCTCGGCGACATCGAACCATTGCCCCCAGGTGCCGCGTTCTTCGTCGTGCAGCAGCGGCAGTTCGCTGAGCGCCTGCGGTGTGGCGATAGGCCCGTGGCGCTGCAGGAATTCGCGGCTGCAAAACGGCGTGACCGCGCCGCTGATCAGCGGCTCGCTGTGATACCCCGGCCAGTGCCCGGTACCGAAACGGATCGACAGGTCGGCAGCATCGCTGGGGTAGCTGCGGTGGTTGGCGTAGGTGATGTTGATGTCCAGCGCCGGGTTGGCGCTTAAAAACTGCGGCAGGCTCGGGATGAACAGGTTGGTGGCGAACATCGGGATCAGGCTGATGGTGACCTGGCGCGTCGCGCTCTTTTCCCGCACGTGCTCGGTGGCGCTGCGCAGTACCGCGAATGCCGAGCGAATCGCCCGGTAGTACTCGCGACCTTCTTCGGTCAGGCCCAGGTTGCGGCCTTGGCGCATCGTCAGCGGCTGTTGTAGGAAGCTCTCCAGCAAGTGCAGTTGATGACTGACCGCCGAGGGCGACACCCCTAGTTCGCGCGCGGCGGCATTCACGCCCCCATGGCGGGCAAAAGCCTCGAAGGTGCGCACGGCACGTAAAGGTGGGTCGTTGGCCAACTGTTCTAAATTATTCATGTGTTGAATTAAATACTAAGTAAAAAGATAAATAAAGCGGCTTTGGCCTGGAAAAAACGCCGTAAATAGGGCGTTTTTTATTTGGCATAAACATATTCCTTTCAGATATTTGATAAAAACAGAATAAATAACTAGTGTTCCGCGCTCGGGCTTTCAGTCGGTGCGCCCTGGCACCGACGTTTTTGTGTATGGAGTTGATGGTTCTCATGGATGCGTTTATCCAGCAACTGCTCAACGGCTTGCTGTCGGGCAGTCTCTACGCGCTAGTGGCCTTGGGTTACACCATGGTCTACGGCATTTTGCGGATCATTAACTTTGCCCACGGCGATGTGTTGATGATTGGCGCGCTGGTGGGCCTGTCGGTGATCCGTGTGCTGCAGGCGGCCTTCCCGCAGATGCCGCCGGTGCTGTTGCTGCTGGCAGCGGCGATGATTGCCATGGCCTTTTGTGCGGTGCTGGCGGTGGTGATCGAGCGTGTCGCCTATCGGCGCTTGCGCAACGCCCCGCGCCTGGCGCCGTTGATCAGTGGTATCGGCGTGTCGCTGTTGTTGCAGACCGTCGCCATGCTGGTCTGGACCCGCAACCCACAGATGTTCCCGCAATTGCTGCCCCTGGAACCCATCGAAGTGCTGGCCGGCGATGCCACCCATGCCGCCGTGACCAATGCCACCGCGCTGACCACCATTGGCGTGGCGCTGAGCCTGATGGTCGGGCTGTTGCTGCTGGTCGAGCGCACGCGCTTTGGCCGGGCCATGCGCGCCGTGGCCGAGAACCCGCAAGTGGCGAGCCTGATGGGCATCAACCCCAACCGCATCATCGTCATGACCTTCGCCATCGGCGGCGCCCTGGCCGCGCTGGCAGGCATCATGATGGCCAGCAACTATGGCAGCGCGCATTTCTATATGGGCTTCCTGCCCGGCATCAAGGCCTTTACCGCGGCAGTGCTGGGCGGCATCGGCAACCTCAAGGGCGCCATGCTCGGCGGCCTGCTGCTGGGGCTGATCGAAGCCTTGGGAACCGGCTACCTGGGGGCTGCCACCAACGGCGTGTTCGGCAGCAACTACCAGGATGTGTTCGCCTTTATCGTGTTGATCGCGGTGCTGGTGTTCCGTCCCCAAGGGCTGTTGGGCGAACGATTGGCGACCCGCGCATGAGCCTGGCAACCGCTGTGAGCCCTTCGAGCAAACGTGCCAGCCTGGGCCTGGTGCTGTTCGCCCTGGCCCTGGTGTTGGCCCCATGGATTGTCGGGCATGCCGGCGGCAATACCTGGGTGCGCACCCTGGACTTTGCCCTGTTGTACATCATGTTGGCCCTGGGCCTGAACATCGTGGTGGGTTATGCCGGCCTGCTGGACATGGGCTTTATCGCCTTCTACGCGGTGGGCGCCTACCTGGCGGCATTGCTCTCGTCGCCCCATCTGATGCAACAGTTCCCGGCCTTGCTGGCGCTGATGCCAGAGGGCATGCACACCTCGATCTGGCTGATTCTGCCGCTGGCGGCGCTATTGGCGGCCGGGTTCGGGGTGATCCTTGGGGCGCCGACCCTGCGTTTGCGCGGCGACTACCTGGCCATCGTCACCCTGGGCTTTGGCGAGATCATCCGCATATTGCTGCGTAACCTGGACCGCCCGGTGAACCTCACCAACGGCCCCAAAGGCATCGCCCAGGTTGATCCGGTGACGCTGCTGGGGGTCAACCTGGGGCGCACCCAGGAACTGTTCGGCCTGCGCTTGCCCTCGGTCTACCTCTATTACTACCTGTTCGCCGCGTTGGTGGTGCTGATCCTGTTTGCCTGCATCCGCCTCGAGCGCTCGCGCATCGGCCGCGCGTGGATGGCGATCCGCGAAGACGAAGAGGCGGCCCAGGCCATGGGCCTCAATACCTTGCGCCTGAAGCTGCTGGCATTTGCCATTGGTGCGGCGTTCGGCGGTATCAGTGGGGCGCTGTTTGCCTCGTTCCAAGGCTTTGTTTCACCCGAATCCTTCACCCTCAATGAGTCCATCGCCGTGCTGGCCATGGTGGTGCTCGGCGGCATCGGGCATATCCCCGGGGTGATTCTGGGCTGCGTGTTGCTCGCGGCCCTGCCCGAAGCGTTGCGCGCCAGCATGGGCCCCTTGCAGCAGGCGCTGTTTGGCCAAGTGCTGGTGGACCCGGAAATTATCCGCCAGCTGTTCTACGGCCTGGCGCTGATTCTGGCGATGCTGTATCGACCCGCCGGCCTCTGGCCGAGCCGCACAGGAGGTGCACCTTGAACCATCCGTTATTACAGATCGAGAAGGTCAATAAACAGTTTGGCGGCGTGGCCGCGCTCGATGACGTGAGCTTGAGTATCGAGGCCGGGGAAATCTACGGCCTGATCGGGCCCAATGGCGCCGGCAAGACCACCTTCTTTAATGTGATGACGGGGTTATACACCCCGGACTCCGGGCGCTTTCAACTCGACGGCCAGGAGTACCAGCCCACGGCGGTACACCAGGTGGCCCGCGCTGGCATCGCGCGCACATTCCAGAATATCCGCCTGTTCAACGCCATGAGCGCCCTGGAAAACGTCATGGTCGGGCGCCATGTGCGCACCCATAACGGCGTGTGGGCGGCCTTGAGCGGGCATTCGCGCGGGCGCGAGGAAGAAGCGCAGACCCGCGCCCACGCCCATCGCCTGCTGGCCTATGTCGGCCTGGCCGGGTTTGCCCACTACCGTGCCGACAGCCTGTCCTACGGCCACCAGCGGCGCCTGGAAATTGCCCGTGCCCTGGCCACCGAACCGCGCCTGCTGGCCCTCGACGAGCCGGCCGCCGGCATGAATGCCAGCGAGAAAGTGCAACTGCGCAGCCTGCTGGAAAAAATCCGCGACGACGGCCACACCCTGTTGCTGATCGAACACGACGTGAAGCTGGTGATGGGCGTGTGTGACCGCATCAGCGTGCTGGACTACGGACGCGTGATCGCCGTGGGCGCGCCTGCCGAAGTGCGCCGCCACCCGCAAGTGATCCAGGCCTATCTGGGAGCCGGCGCGCATGTCTGAAGCGTTGTTGCAGATTGCCGGCCTGAAGGTGCGCTACGGCGCCATCGAGGCGGTCAAGTCCCTGGACCTGCATATAGATGAAGGCGAACGGGTCACGTTGATCGGCGCCAATGGCGCCGGCAAAAGCTCCAGCCTCAAGGCCCTGACCGGGTTGCTGCCGGCCGCTGCGGGGCAGATCCGCTTTGCTGGCCGCTCGATCCTCCACCTGGCGCCCCATGAGCGCCTGACCCTGGGCATCGCCATGGTGCCGGAAGGGCGTGGCATTTTTGCGCGCATGAGCGTGCTGGAAAACCTCCAGGCCGGCGCGTTCCTGCGCCGCGACCCACAGCAAGTCAACCTGGAAATCCGCCAGTTGTTCGAACACTTTCCGCGCCTGGAAGAACGCTTGCAGCAGTCGGCCGGCTTGCTCTCCGGTGGCGAGCAGCAGATGCTCGCCCTGGCCCGTGCGCTGCTGTCCAAGCCCCGCCTGCTGGTGCTCGATGAGCCGTCCATGGGCCTGGCGCCGATCATGGTCGAAAAGCTGTTCCAGGTGATCGATGATGTGTGCCGCCAGGGCATGACCCTGCTGCTGGTGGAGCAGAACGCGCGCCTTGCGCTGCAAGTGACTGACCGCGCCTATGTGATGGACACCGGGCGTATCAGCCTCAGCGGTGCCAGTGACCAATTGCTCGACCACCCCGAGGTGCGCAGTGCCTACCTCGGTGAATAACCCCCTAACAAACGCCACCGGACGCCCGGCGTGTTTCGTCAACCCCACAGGCCATGAGGGCCTGCTGAGAAACAGGAAAAAACCATGAACAAGACTGCCCCCTTCAAACGCGTACTGTTGTTGAGCCTGGCCATGAGCGGCGTGGCCCAGGCCGACCAGACGGTACTGATCGGCCTGGCCGGACCCTTGACCGGTCCGTCGGCGCGGATCGGCAAAGACCTGGAAAACGGCGCGCAACTGGCCATTGACCAGGCCAACGCCAAGCACCTGAAAATCAATGGCGAGGCCGTGACGTTCAAGCTGGTTTCCGAGGATGACCAGTCCGATCCACGCACCGCCGTCACCGTGGCCCAGCGCCTGGTGGACGAAGGCGTAGTTGGCGTGGTCGGCCATTGGAACACCGGCACCAGCATTCCGGCAGCGCGGGTCTACCATGACGCCGGGATTGCCCAGGTCGCACCAGTGGCCACTGGCCACGCCTACACCCAGCAAGGTTTCGACACCAGCTTGCGGATCATGGGCCACGACGATGACGGCGGCCAGGTCGCCGGCGACTACGCACTCAAGACCCTCAAGGCGCAGCGCATCGCCGTGATCGACGACCGCACCGCGTTCGGCCAGGGCCTGGCGGACCAGTTCGTCAAATCCATCGAGGCCGGTGGCGCCAAGGTGGTTGCGCGCGAATACGTGGACGACAAGACCATCGACTTCAGTGCGGTGCTGACCAACATCCGTGGGCAAAACCCGGACCTGATCTTCTTTGGCGGCGTCGACTCCCAGGCTGCACCGCTGGCCCGGCGCATCAAGCAGTTGGGGATCAAGGCGCCATTGATGGGCGCCGGAGGCTTTGTCAGCCAGACCTTCCTGCAACTGGCACAGAACGAAGGCGAGGGCGTGATCGCCCTGGAACCGGGCCTGGCCGTGGCGCAGATGCCAGGCGGCAAAGCATTTGAAGAGGCCTACAAGGCGCGCTTCAAGAGCAACATCGAGCTGCACGCACCCTTCGCCTATGACGGTGTGGGCGTGCTGATCGCCGCCATCGAGCAGGCCAATTCCACCGATCCGCAGAAGTACCTGCCGGTACTGCGCGCCATCAGCTATCCGGGCGTGACCGGGACCATCGCATTCGATGCCCAGGGCAATCTGCAGAACCCGTCGTTCACCGTTTACCAGGTCAAGGCCAATCAATGGCAACCGGTGAGCGTGGCTGGCGGCAAAAAATAACGCGCTGGATTTAAGTGTAGGCGCTGCTCATGTAGGAGCTGTCTCGCCCGGCGAGGCTGCGATGGGATCACCGCGGTGTATCTGCGACACCGTGGTGTCTGCATCGCAGCCTCGCCGGGCGAGACAGCTCCCACATTGGGCAGCACCCACATTGGATCTTCGCAGCCATTTTGAATGAGGCACACCATGAGCAAACTTGAAGGTGAACTGGGCATCCTGGCCCGCCGGCGCATCGAGGCTGAGATCATCAAGCCGATCTACGAAATCCTCGTGCGCGAGCAGGGCAAGGCCTTTGCCGCCGCGGTGATTGGCGAAGCGGTGGGCAACGCCGCGATCCAGGCCGGCAAGCACTTTGCCGCCCAGGAAGAGCAGGGCGCCGACCTCAAGAGCTTCGTTGAGCTGCAAGTGCTGTGGGAAAAGGACGACGCGCTGAAAGTCGAAATCATCGCCAGCGATGCCGAGCACTACGACTACGACGTCAAGCGTTGCCGCTATGCCGAGATGTACCACGAAATGGGCCTGGGCGAGATCGGCCACCTGTTGTCGTGCAACCGCGACGAGCTGTTTATCGTCGGCTACAACCCGAATATCGAATTGACGCGCACCCAGACCATCATGGGCGGCGCGCCAAGCTGTGACTTCCGCTACCACGCCAAGCCCCAGGAGCCGCGCTCGTGAGCGCCCTGGCGCGGGTCAACGGTGAGCGCCTGTGGGACTCGCTGATGGAAATGGCGCAGATCGGCGGCACGCCCAAGGGCGGTGTCTCGCGCCTGGCGCTGACCGACGAAGACCGGCGCGGGCGTGACCTGTTCGTGGTCTGGTGCACAGCGGCCGGGTGCAGCATTCGTGTGGACGCCATGGGCAACATCTTCGCCCGTCGCGCCGGCCGCCTCGACCATCTGGCCCCGGTGCTGACCGGCTCCCACGGCGACTCGCAGCCAGCGGGCGGCAAGTTCGATGGCATCTACGGCGTGCTGGCCGGCCTGGAAGTGCTGCGCACCTTGAACGACCTGGGCATCGAAACCGATCGACCGATCGAGGTGGTCAACTGGACCAACGAAGAAGGCTCGCGTTTTGCCCCGGCGATGATTTCTTCGGGGGTATATGCCGGGGTGTTCGACCTGGAATACGGTTTGTCCCGCGAAGACAAGGCCGGCGTGAGCATCGGCCAGGCGTTGCAACAGATCGGCTACGCCGGCCCGCATCCGGTGGGAGGGCAGGCGGTGCATGCGGCGTATGAGTTGCATATCGAGCAAGGCCCGATCCTTGAAGCCCAGGACCTGACCATCGGCGTGGTGACGGGGGCCCAGGGCCAGCGTTGGTATGAAGTCGAACTGAGCGGCCGCAGCGCCCATGCCGGCACCACGCCAATGGATCACCGCCTGGATGCACTGCTGGGCTTTGCCCGGGTGGTGGAGGCGGTCAACCAGATCGGCCTGGCCCAAGGCGCCGAAGGGCGGGCGACGGTGGGCATGGCCAACATCTTCCCCAACTCGCGCAATGTGGTGCCGGGGCGGGTGTTTTTCAGTGTTGAGTTCCGCCATCCCGATGAGACGGTGCTGGGCGTGCAAGACCAGCAACTGCACGAAGCCGTGGCGCGGATTGCCGAGGGGATTGGCCTGCAGGCCAGCGTCAAGCAGATCTTCCAGTACGCGCCGATTGCCTTCGACAAGGATTGCGTAGACGTGGTGCAGACCGCGGCCCAAGTGCTGGGCTATAGCCATCGGCGGATGATTTCCGGCGCGGGGCATGACGCCTGCTACCTGAACCAGGTCGCGCCGACGGCGATGATCTTTGTACCCTGTGTGGATGGCTTGAGTCATAACGAGGCGGAAGAGATCCACCCGCACTGGTCCACGGCCGGGGCGGATGTGTTGTTGCAGGCGATTCTGGCTTCGTCGCGTGAGTGATGGATGGGAGCGGGCTTGCCCGCGAAAGCCATAGGTATCTACACAACTTTCAGAAACTGACGAACTCTCCTGTGGCGAGCGGGCTTGCCCGCGTTGGGCTGCGGAGCAGCCCTAAAACCAGCCGCTGCGGTGTATCTGGTACAACGCATTCGGCTTATTGGGGCTGCTTCGCAGCCCAGCGCGGGCGATGCGGCGTTCCGACAAGCCCGCTCGCCACAAGCCAGCTCCCACCTTCGTTCTGCAGCGCCCCCCTGTGGGAGCGGGCTTGCCCGCGAAAGCGGTAGTTCAGTCACCACCTGAAATCGGCACAAACAGCTGGCTCATCACCTGCAACAAGTGATCATCCGCGCCCGCCGCGCCTATCACTTGCAACCCCACCGGCATGCCCCTCACGTGCCCCACCGGCAGGCTGATCGAGGGCAGGCCGGTGAGGTTCCAGGCGCTGGTATGGCTGAGTACGGCGGCGCGTACGTCAATGTCCTGTTCGCCCACGCGCACTTGGCGTGCGTTCACCTGTGTGGCGGTAATCGGCACAGTGGGTGAAACCAGCAAGTCATAGTCTTCGAACAACCGCGCCATGGCCGCTTTGTACTGCGCCTGGCTGGCCTGTGCGCGAATGTACTGCCAGCCTCTGACCTCGCTCGACACCTCAAGGCGCTCGCGTACCTCCTGGTCAAATTTGTGCGGCGCATCGCGCATGCGTTCGGCATGTACCGCAAAGGCTTCGGCACGTTGCAAGGTCTGCAAGGTGTCCTTCATGCCTGCCGCGATTTTTTGCAGCGCGTCAGTCTCTTGCAGCGCTTCGCCAAACAGCTGTTGCGCCGCCTGGTAGACCTGCTGATGCAGCTCGGCATCCACCGGGCCGAAGCTGGCGCACGTGATCCAGCCCACGCGCAACGCTCGAGGCGTGGCCGCCGGCCGGCAAGCGCGTCCTGCCAGCACTTCGAACAACAGGCGTGCATCTTCAACGTGGTTGGCGATGGGGCCGACGTGGTCGAGGCTGGACGCGAGCGGGAACACCCCGTCCAGCGGCACGCTGGCAAACGAGGGCTTGAAGCCGACCGTGCCGCACAAGGCCGCCGGAATCCGGATCGAGCCGCCCGTGTCGGTACCCAGCGCCAGCGGCACCATGCCGCTGGCCACCGCCGCGGCACTGCCGGCGCTGGAACCGCCGGTGATGCAGCGCGCATCCCACGGGTTGCGCGCCGCGCCTTGCAGTGAGCGGTCGCCAGTCGGGCCATAGGCGAACTCATGGGTCAAGGTCTTGCCGATAATCACCGCCCCGGCCTCGCGTACGCGTTGCACGCACAGCGCATCGTGGCTGGGTTTGAAACGGTCGAAATGCGCTGAACCGTAGGTGGTGATGTAGTCAAACGTGTCGATGTTGTCTTTGACCGCTATCGGCATGCCCTGCAGCGGGCCCAGGTCCTGGCCTTGGGCAAACAGCGCGTCGGCCTTGCGGGCCTGGGCCAGAGCCACGGGGGCATCAACATGAACGAACGCATTCAACGCCGGGTTCAAGCGTTCGATGCTGTCCAGCGCGGCCTGCGTCAACTCGACACTGGTCACGCTGCCGGCACGCAGGCGCGCGGCCAGCGTGATGATCGACTGACCAAAAAAGTATCCAGCGTGGGTAGGCTTCACCAGGCTCATAAATGCAACTCCATCAAACAGCAGCGGGTTGAGAGGACGGGGCAACCTGACGCCCGCCCGCGCGCACCATCAGCATTGCGCTCATGCCCAACGCGGTGGCCACGGCGGCGGCCACGAACATCGATGAATAGCCGTAACGCACGGTCAGGTAGCCGGTCAGCATGGGGGCGATAAACGACGCGGTGTTGGCGATAAAGTGCGTCATGCCGCTGTAGGCACCCACCCGATTGGACGGCGCGGTGTCGATGACCACCGCCCAGTACACGGAGTTGGGCAGGGCATTAAGCGCATTGGCCAACGTCATCAGGGCAATCACGCCCCAGACGGTCTGGGCTTGGGAAACCATGATGAAACACAAGGTTGTCAGCAGCAGGCAGGTCGCGGCCAGCCAGCTGCGGGCGACTTTCAGGTTGCCGGTGCGGCGCAGCAGCAAGTCCGAAATCTTGCCGCCCAGCAGTACGGTGAAGCAGGCGCCGGTCCACGGGATCATGCCCATGTACCACAGCGACGACAGGTTGTAGTGGAACTCGTCCTGCAGGTATTTGGGGGTCCAGGTCAGCAGCAGGAATGTCACGTACACAAACGAGAAGTAACCGACGGCGTTGAACAGCAGGTCCTTGTTCTTGAAGAAGTGCCAGAGCGGCGCAACGCTGGTAGTGGGCGTCGACGCATTGGCGGCTTCGGCGCGCTCTTTGCGCAGGAAGTCGAGTTCGGCCTTGGACACGCGCGGGTTTTCATCCGGGGTGTTGGTGAAGCGCGTCATGAAAAACACCAGCAGCGCCAGGCTGACCACACCCAACACCACGAACATGCTGCGCCAGCTGCCGGTCAGGTTTTGCAGGCCCACAGCCACAGGCGCGGTGAGCAATGCGCCCAATGGGGTACTCAAGAGGCCGACCGCAACCACAAAACCGCGCTCCTTGGGCGTGGCCCAGTTGGCCACGCTCTTGTTGATCACCGAGTAGGCCGGACCTTCGGCAAAGCCGAACATCACGCGGATCGTGGCGAAACCGGCCATGGCCGAGCCGCCGAGAAACGCCAGGCCGAAGTCGCCGGCAAATGCCGTGGCGATTTCGAAGACCGACCAAGTGCCACCGGCGATCAGCCAGATGCGCTTGGCACCAAAGCGGTCGGCCAGAATGCCGCCGACCAATGCCCCAAGGATGTAGCCGTAACCGAAGTAGCCCAGGACGTTGCCCCAGTCGGCTTTGTCGAAACCGTACTCGGGAAGAATGCTCGCCGACGCATAGGCAATCGCGCCACGGTCGATGTAGTTGAGCAGGGCCATGAGCATGATCAGGAAGAAAATCTGGTAGCGGAAGGACGGGATAGCGGGGCTGTTCATAGGGATCTGACTCTTCAAAATGATGGCAGAAGTCAAAAAGTCGGCCGCGTCCGGCGTATTTTTATTGGTTGCCCAAACGTTTGGGTAGGCGAAATGTAAGGTGGGAAAAAATTTTAGTCAAACGTTTGGGTAAAGATTTATCTGCGGCTGCGGTACGCCCGTTCGGGTAGAATCTGCGCGCTAAATATCAGACAGTCGGAAGCCCCTCAGACATGCCGAGCCCATCTCGTCCAGCCACCTTGAAGTCCATGGCGACCGCACTTGGCGTGCATGTCTCCACGGTGTCCCGGGTACTCAACGGCGACCCGGCCGGGGTCGAGCGAGCGGCGTCTGCCGAAGTGGTGGCGCGTATCCGGGAGTTGGCAAAAGAGCTGGATTATCGGCCGAACACGCAGGCATCTAGCCTGAAACTGCGCAAAAGCCAGGAAATCTGTGTGCTGATGCCGCGCCTCACCGACCTGGTGATGGCGACCATTTACGACAGCATCGACAGTGCGGCCGAACAGGCCGGCTACCTGACCTTCGTCTCCAATACCGACGACCAGCAACCCCGCCAGATGGCCCGTGCCGAACATGCCTTGCGCCGCTCGGTGGCCGGGCTGATCGTCGGCGACTCACATGTCGGCGAAAGCCAACCGCTCCTGGAACTGCTGACGCGCAAGCACATTCCCTACGTGCTGGTCAGTCGCCAGATTGCCGGGCATCTGGCGGCGTGCAGCGACGATGAACGTGGCGGCTGGCTGGCGGCCGAGCACTTGTACCAGTTGGGCTGTCGCGATGTGGCCATTCTGGCGGGCGAACGGCATGCCTCCACCGGGGCTGATCGCACGCGCGGGTTTACCCGTTATTACCGGGAGCAAGGCATTACGCTGCGCCCGGAATGGACGCTCAATGGTCCTTTTGACAGCCTTACCGGGCACCACCAGGGCGAGTACCTGTTGGGGCTCAGCCCAAGGCCACAGGCGTTTTTCGCGGTCAATGACTTCCTGGCCATCGGCTTGATGGGGGCCGCACGTGACAAGGGCCTGATGCCGGGCAAGGACATTGCCGTGGTGGGCTTCAACGACATACCACTGGCCAATGAACTGATGGTGCCCCTGACCAGCGTGCGCCTGCCCCTGGCAGACATGGGCCGGCATGCGGTTGAGCTGCTGCTCAAGCGCATCGAGGGCGAGGCGTGCGAGTCGATCATGGTGGCGCCGCAGTTGCAGGTGCGGGCGAGTTCGTCTTTGTTGCGCTGACTGAGGGCTGGCCATCGGCGGTGGAAAATGTGGGAGCGGGCTTGCCCGCGATAGCGGTGCTTCAGTCACTGAATTTATCAAATGACACACCATCATCGCGGGCAAGCCCGCTCCCACAGGGGATTGTGCGAGGCCAACTCTCGGGTCAATCCAGTCAGCGAAAAAACTCCCCGGGCGTCGTATCAAACTGTTGTCGAAACGCGGCGATAAACGCCGAAACCGACTCATACCCACACCCCAGCGCCACGTCCGTCACCCGCTCGCCGCGTTCCAGGTCGGGGAGGGCGCCGAGCAGCCTCAGCCGCTGGCGCCAGGCGCGATAGGTCAGGCCGGTATCGCTCACAAACAACCGGCTCAGGGTTTTTTCGCTGACCCCCAGGCGCTGGCTCCACTGCCCCAGCGTGGTCGCCTGTTCCGGGTGCAGGCTCAGGCTGCGATAGATCTGGCGCAACCGGCTGTCCAGCGGCAGCGGCAGCATCAGGTCCACCTGTGGCGCGGCGGCGAGTTGGTCGAGCAGGACTTGGGCCAGGCGCCCATCGGGGCCGTCTTCGGCATATTCCACCGGCAGTTCGCTGAAGCGGCGGATCAACTCGCGCAACAGGTCACTCACCGCCAGCACCTGGCAGCGCTCCGCCGCCCAGGCGGTCACGCTGCAGTCGAGGTACAGGCTGCGCATTTCGGTGTGCGGCGAGCTGAACACCCGATGTGGCATACCCGCCGGGATCCAGACCGCCCGTTGCGGCGGCGCCACGAAGCGCCCGGCACTGGTCTGGATCTCCAGCACTCCGGAGATTGCATACGACAACTGCACCCACGGGTGGCTATGGCGGCGGGTCAGGGCGCGATTGGGCAGCGATTCGGTACGGCCATACACCGGGCGTGGCAGGCTGGAGAGCCCGGGAATGCTACGGCGAACGGCCTTGTCGTGTCCTTTTGGCGGCATTTACTGGCTCATTGGCGTTAGTCGGTAACAAGCCGTTACGTTAGAGTCGGCACGACGCCCTGGCAACCCCTGGAAAGAACAGCCCATGACTCGCCCCCGGTTTTTACCCGATAACTTCACCCTGACCTTGATTGCCACGGTGGCCCTGGCCTCTTTGCTGCCCGTCAGCGGCCAGGCTGCCGTGGCCTTTGGTTGGGTGACCAACCTGGCCATCGCGCTGTTGTTTTTCCTGCATGGTGCCAAGCTGTCACGCCAGGCCATCATCGCCGGTGCCGGGCACTGGCGTTTGCACCTGTTGGTGTTCAGCCTGACCTTCGTGCTGTTCCCGCTGCTGGGCCTGGCCCTCAAGCCGTTGCTGTCGCCGATGATTGGCAAAGATTTGTACATGGGCATGCTTTATCTGTGTGCGCTGCCGGCCACGGTGCAGTCGGCGATTGCCTTTACGTCGCTGGCGCGGGGCAATATCCCGGCGGCGATTTGCAGCGCGGCGGCGTCCAGCCTGTTCGGGATTTTCCTTACGCCGTTGCTGGTGACGCTGCTGCTCAATGTGCATGGCGACGGCGGCTCCACCGTGGATGCGATTCTCAAGATCAGCGTGCAACTGCTGCTGCCGTTTATCGCCGGGCAGATCGCCCGACGCTGGATCGGCGAGTGGGTGGGGCGTAACAAGAACTGGCTGAAGTTCGTCGATCAGGGGTCGATCCTGCTGGTGGTCTACGGCGCGTTCAGCGAAGCGGTCAATGAAGGCATCTGGCATCAGATTCCGTTGTGGGAATTGGCCGGTTTGCTCGTGGCCTGCTGCGTCTTGCTGGCACTGGTGCTGTTGGCGTCCGCGCTGTTGGGCAAGGTCTTTGGGTTCAATCAGGAAGACCGCATCACCATCCTGTTCTGCGGCTCGAAAAAGAGCCTGGCCACGGGCGTGCCGATGGCGCAGGTACTGTTTGCCGGCAGCACCATGGGCGTGTTGATCCTGCCGCTGATGCTGTTCCACCAGATCCAGTTGATGGTCTGTGCGGTGCTGGCCCAGCGTTACGCCAATCGCCCGGAGTCCATTCCTGGGGTGAAAGCACAAATCAACTAGTAAGCAACTGTTGCTAAGTATCGTGGTACTCAAGGGCTATGTTTGCGCATAGCCCTTTTTCTGATCTGTAATTTGGCTCGTATAAAACTGGAAGTGAAAGCCTTCAAGCCAAAATACCTATTTAACGCCATCTGCTAGGCGAGAAAATTGTTGAATAGTGCTAACGTTAAATTTTTCTTTCTTGTATGGGCTAACCCCTTCGCTGGCCTCTAATTGATTGATTATTGTGTAAGTGTCATGGTTGCGGAAATAATATATATCTGTGTCATTGATATATGCGAACTCGGTTGCTAGTTCTTTGGGGGTTTTTGCTTGGCGGCTTGGGTTTGTATGGTAGGTGATATATGTGTCAAGCCTTGCCAGTCTCTCCAGTCTCGCTTTTCTAGTGGGGGGGACTATATCTGCCTCTTTGAATTCGGAAAGTTCAGTTACGAGGTCCATATGTAACTCTTCGTCTTTGCCTTGGTGAGTTATTACAAATTTTTTGCTGGTCACGTCGTAACTTTTGAGGACCCCAGTAGTAGCTATACGCGTACCGGTTTTATCTACATGTATGACCTTGCACCCAAATCCAATACCTATGCTTTTGAACAGCTTTTCCACATTCGATTCTAGAGTATTTTTACCTTCTGCCATGATGCTTCTCCGATCATTGTATTCGTCACGCAGATTCGTAACGTACGTCGATCGTGACGTGCAGAAAGCTTCGTGGCTACTGTAAGAACTGACAGTCTCACAGGCCGAGAAGCGATAAGTACGTTGAGCTTTATTACTTTTTGGTTTTCTGATGGTACTTGGGATTTGTGGTGGTGAGACTAGCCGGCCTGATCTCCGCATAGGAGGGGAAAGTAGATTCTTCACCTTTTTAATGCGTGTAAGATCCACCACTGTTTCACCCGGTCCCTTATCTATCAGGCGATTAAGCCAACGGCCTGTCACGCCATTGATCGAGTACAACGTTTTTATATGACTACCTCAGCGGCTCCCTCTCAAGCCAACTGGCAACCGGTCATCGCCCTGGCGCTGGCCGCCTTTGTGTTCAACACCACTGAATTCGTCCCGGTCGGTTTGCTCAGCGCCATTGGCGCCAGCTTCGACATGCCGATCCCCAAGGTCGGTCTGATGCTGACCATCTATGCCTGGGTGGTGTCATTGACGTCGCTGCCGGTGATGTTGCTGACGCGCAACGTCGAGCGGCGCAAGTTGCTGATTGTGCTGTTCGGCCTGTTTATCGCCAGCCATCTTCTTTCCAGTATGGCCAACAGTTTTGGCTTGTTGATGGTCAGCCGTATCGGCATTGCCTTGTCCCATGCGCTGTTCTGGTCGATCACCGCGTCGCTGGCGGTGCGTCTGGCGCCGCCGGGCAAGCAGGTCCAGGCCTTGGGGCTGTTGGCCACGGGAACTTCGTTGGCAATGGTTCTGGGGATCCCCCTAGGGCGCCTGCTGGGCGAAGCCATGGGCTGGCGCACCACATTCATAGTGATTGCCGGGTTTGCCGCCGCGCTGGTGTTCTGGCTGGCGCGCACCTTGCCGTTGTTGCCGAGCCAGAACTCCGGTTCCCTGCGTAGCCTGCCGCTGCTGTTCAAGCGCCCGGCGCTGGTGGCGTTGTATGTGTTGACGGCGATGGTGGTCACCGCGCAGTTCACGGCCTACAGCTATATCGAGCCCTTTGTGGAGCGCGTCGCCGGCCTGGGCGGCAATGCCGTGACCCTGGTGCTGTTGGTGTTTGGCGGGGCGGGGATCATTGGCTCGTTGCTGTTCAGTGTGCTGCACCGCTTCAATCCTTACCGCTTTCTGCTGGTGGCGGTGGCGGTATTGGCCCTGTGCCTGGGGCTGCTTCTGCCGTTGAGTGGCGATGTGTCGTACCTGGTGGTGTTGAGCGTGTTCTGGGGCATGGCGATCATGGCCTTTGGCTTGGCGTTGCAGTCCAAAGTGCTGGTGCTGGCGCCGGATGCAACTGACGTGGCGATGGCCATGTTCTCCGGGATCTACAACATCGGGATTGGTGGCGGGGCCTTGCTCGGCAGTTGGGTCGGCGGGCACTTCGGCTTTGCCTGGATCGGCGCGGCCGGGGGCTTGCTGGCGGTGGCGGCGCTGGGGCTGTACTGCCTGTCGATTTATCGGTTCGGCCAGGGTGGCGTGAGTTGATCCGGTGGGCTGCGGCAAAACCGCTCTTTATGGACCATTTTTTGGTTTTTTAAAACCTGTCAGATTTGACAGTTGTCGTGATGGCTTTCCCGGTTCTTACTTCCTCCTGAAACCAGCGCGTTCCTGATCGGTATGCGTTGGATTGAAGGACGAATAACTTTCCAGGGACGGACCGATCATGCAGAACTTATTTAAATTCGCGATCCTGCCAATGATGGTGAGCGGCGGGGCCTTGTTGTGGGGCTCGAGCGCGGCGGTCAATGCGGCGACTTTTGTCAATTTGGGCAACGCGGCGGGCGCGCAATGTGCGACTAACGGGGTCAACGACAGTGGTCAGAGTGTGGGTAATTGCTCTCAAGACGACCCTAGCGCCAATGGCGAGCCCTGGTATGCAGCCTCTACTGCCGGGCCCCAGCAGATCTTGCCTTCGTTGGTGGCCAATCAGCCTTGTGCGGTGGGGGCCATTGCCAACAACGGATCGCTGCTGGGCAGTTGCGCCGATGCGAGCGGTATTAATTTTGCCGTGACCTGGAGTGCCGCCACGCCCAGTGGCGCGCCGACCAAGCTGACCCCATTGCCGGCGACATTCCTGATCCCCCTGTTACGTCCTGCCGATGTGCGGACCGCCGCAACCGCACAGAACCAGCAAGGGGCGGTGCTTGGCCTGAGTATCAGCGGTGCGAGCGCGGTCACTGTCGTTTTATATATGCCAGGCATTGCGACACCCTTGCGTATTTCCGGTTGGGGCGACATGTGCCAGGGTGCCGTTGTGAACAACACTGCTATCAACGGTTATCCCAGCCTCCTGCTGAACTGTCCGGTCAATGGCAAGCCAGTGGCTCGAGTCGCTACGCGGGGGGCGAGCGCGTACTCGATCACTGACTTGCCTTTGGCAAGCGGGGCAACTGCATGCTGGGGCGTGGGTATGAACGATCTGAACCAAGTCGTGGGCACCTGTACTTTTCCCACCACGCCTCACCATAGCAGTAAAGCCGCGTTTTGGCCTTCACCCACCAGCGCGCCTCGGCTGCTGACATTACCGTTGGGCGCCAACAACACCGGGGTTGCGGTGAACAACGCCGGGCGTGTATTGGCGCGAGGCATGGCACCGACGGGCTTTACCACGGATTTCTTTTGGGCGGACACCACCACCAGTTTTGGTGTGCGGCCTATCGCGTTTTTGCCGGGTAGCGTCAGTACCCGTGCTTTCAGCCTTGCGGAAAACGACACCGTGGCGATGGACTGCACCAATAGCAATGAATACGCCACCGCCTGCACCTGGGATCCTATCAACGCTACCGTGCCCATCCCCCCTTTGAGCGGTGGACTGCAGAGCGCCCTGAGCAGTATCTCCTTCAGCGGAACCTATGTTGCGGGTGTGGCCAATGATGGTGCACAAGACGATATTGCCGTGGTGGCGCCGTTGCCCTGAACGTTCACAAGGTGTTGGTTATGCGGTTGAGGAGGTTGAGATGAAAAGGACAGCGGTTTTTTTTGCACTGTTGATGGGCGTTCAGGTACTGGCGATTTCAGTGACATACGCAGTGGGGATGAAAGGTGGAATCTACTATCCGGGAGGCAATATAGGTGAAGAGGGCATCGCTATTTTCGCTCCGATCGACCAAGTATTCAGTTGGTTATTTCCACCCGAGAAGGTAGTCGAGGCGCCCAGAGTGGGCCCGATTGGCGGGAAGGAGGCCAATGCGCCCAACCCGTTTGTGTGCCGTGGCAAAGGCGTCAAGTTCGTACAAGAGGGCTCGACAGTCAGAACGGTTTACTGCGATTGACCTGATGGCTAACAAAGCCTTATTGCCAGGGTAGACCCGCTTGCAACAGCAACCGGGCCTACCCCAACGGGCCGGCGTCAACCCCTCAGAACTGCGGCGTGTATTTGACGCTGAACATCACATTGCGCGGATCACCGTAGAAGTTGTTGCCATTGAGCTGGTTGTACCCGGACGCGTAGTAGGTCTTGTCGAACAGGTTGTTGGCATTCATCGCCAGCCCTACCTCCGGCGTCAGCTGATAGGCCAGGCGCGCATTCCACACCGTGTAGCCCGCCACGTCATAGGTGTACTCGTAGCCCAGGGTATGGCTCTGGGTGGTGAAGCCCAACCCGGCGCTGACCTTGCTCCAGTCGCCGCTGAACTGGTAGTCGCTCCATACCCGCAACATGTGCTTGGGTGTCCATTGGCTGAACACTCGGCCTTTGTTGTCGCGATCTTCGAGGTACTTGGTGGTGTTGTAGGTATAGCCGGCAAACAGTTGCAGGCCGCTCAGCACTTCGCCGCTGATTTCTGCTTCCAGGCCTTGGCTGCGCACCTTGCCGGAACTCGTTGCGCAGTAAGTGCCGCCGCAGATTTCGCCCAGGGAGTAGTCGGTGATCGCGCGGTTTTCCTGGTCATAGCGGAACAGCGCCAGGGAGGTGTTGACCCGGCCATCCATCAACTCGCCCTTGAGGCCGATTTCGTAGTTGCTGCCAATCACTGGCTTGACCACCGCACCGCTGAGGTCGCGCGGGGTCTGTGGCTCGAACACGTCGGTGTAGCTGGCGTACACCGCCCACTCGCGGCTCAGGTCGTAGACGATCCCGGCGTAGGGCGTGACTTCGCCGGTTTCGTTGGTGGTGCTGGGTTTGTTGACGCTGGTGGCGTGGGTCACCGCCGTGATGCCCGAGGAGGTGTAGCTGTAGTCATACCAACTGACACGGGCGCCAAGTACCAGGGTCAACGGGTCGATCGGCTTGACGCGCCAGCTGCCATACAGGCCTTTTTGGCGGATGTCGTACTTGCTCGGTGTTGCGCGGCCGCCAGGGGTGTTCATCAGGCTTTCGTAGGTGACTTCGGGGCGGTGGTTATTGATGTCGAAGATGTTATCGGTGCTGTCATTGAACGTCCGGGCGATGACGTCGTTGGTGGTGTACTTGGAGTAGTTGCCGCCCAGGGTGATTTCCTGCGCCATGGACAGCGCCTCGAAACGCCCGGTGAGGTGGGTGTCGAGGCCGATCTTGGTGCCATCGAAATCGGTGTACCAGTCGGCATATGACACGCCGGCGCCGTCGGCTTCGATGCCTTCGTTGTTGGTCTGTACGCGCTGGTGGGTGGAGGTGTTTTCTTCATGCATGCGTACCGCGCCGACTTTGAGCTTCCAGTCGTCGTTGAAGCGGTGCTCCACGTCGGCATACAGGGTGGTGACGTCGATCTGCGAGTGGTTCCAGCGTGAACCGGTGAAGGTCGAACGTGACAGGTCGATCGACTTGCCGGTGGCATAGCGTGGCAGGCCGCGCAGCATCGGACGCGACTCGGCATTGGTGCGGCTGACGGCCAGCCCCAGGGTGGTGTCTTCCTGCAGGTCGAAGTCCAGGGCGCCGTACAACGAGTGGGTCTTGCTCCATTCGTAGTCGATGAAGGAGTCGCTCTGGTCTTCGTCCGCCACCATCCGCCCACGGACCGTGCCGCTCTGGTTCAGCGGGCCGCCGGCGTCCAGCTGCAGGCCGTAGTGGTCCCAACTGCCGGCCTTGGCGGTGAGGGCGACGGTGGGTGCCGCTTGCCCGCGCTTGCGCACCAGGTTGATTGCGCCACCCGGGCTGCCGGTGCCCTGTAGCAGGCCGGAGGCGCCGCGCAGCACTTCCAGGCGGTCGAAGAAGATCAGGTCCTGGGTGGCCCAGTTGCCCAGGGCATAGGTATTGCGCGGGATCGGCACGCCGTCGTACTGCCAGTCGTCGATCTGGAAGCCGCGGGAGGTGATGATCATGCCTTTGCCCACGCCTTGCACACCCACCAGGCCAGTGGTCTGGTTGACGGCGTCCTTGAGGTCGACCAGGCCCTGGTCATCCATTTGTTTGCGGGTCATCACCGTGATCGACTGGGGGATTTCCTTGAGGGTGTGGGTGCCCTTGCCGATAGTCACGGCCCGTGCGGCGTAGGAGCCGGAATCTTCAGTGATGGTGGGGTCGATGCTGTGGGCGGCAATGGATGTCACGCCCAGTTGCAGCGCGGCGCCGCTGTCGGCGGCAGGCTCGACGCTGAAATTGCCTTGCCCGGTCACCCGCAACTGCAAGCCGCTGCCCGCCAACGCACGGTCCATGGCCTGTTCGGCCGGCATCTGGCCGATCACCGCCTGGGCCTGCTTGCCCTGCACCAACACCGGGTCCAGGGACACAATACGCCCGCTCTGGCTGGCAATGGCGTTCAGCGTTTGGGCCAGCGGGCCGGCCGGCAAATTGAAAGACAGGCTTTGGGCCTGTACCAGGGCAGGGCTCGCCAGGGTTGCCAGGGCAACGGCGACGGAAAGGGCATGGGGCCAAGGGTTGAGCACAGCATTCTCCTGAAGGTGTGGACGTGTCAGGAGATAGGTGGGCCGAGAAATGAAAACCGGACACAAATAAGAGTGATTTGCATAAAAAAGTTTTGCCCGGGTTACCTGGCACGAATCAGGGTCAGCCACGGGCTGTAGTGATCCACCCGGATCGGCAGGGTTTCGGCCAGCGCATCGAAGGCCCGGTGCGGGTCGTTGAGGGGGAATACGCCCTGCACGCGCAGGTCGCGTACCTGCGGGTCGACGCGCACAAAACCACGGCTGTAGGGGCGCAGGGCGCTAACCACCTGTTCCAGGGAGTCGTCCAGCACGTTCAGGTGCCCGGCGAGCCAGTCGGCGCGGTAGCTCTGGTTGCCGGCCAGCGGTTCGATGCGGTTGGCGTGGAGCAGCACCGATTGGCCTTGCTGCACGGTGTGCTGGATGCCGTTGTGCAGCGTCGCCTGGACCGAATGCTCCAGCACCACCACCCGCGTGGCGTCTGGCTCCTGGGACACGAGGAAGCGCGTGCCCAACGCTTGGACACTGCCCTGGGCGCTGCGCACGCGCAGCGGCCGCTGGGGGTCGGCCGCCACCTGAATCACCAGTTCGCCGTGCCGCAGGATGATCAAGCGCTGGTGCTGGTCGAATTGCAGGTCGACGGCGCTGCCTGCGTTCAGGGTCAGGCGACTGCCGTCCAGCAGGGTGAAGGTCTGGCGCTGACCGCGCGCGGTGTGCAGGTCGGCCAGCAGGTCGTCACCCAGCGGGCTGCGCGCCGCCAGCCACAGGCCGCCACCCAGCAGGCCCAGGCCCGTGATGGCGCGCAGCACTTCGCGGCGTGAACCCTGGGGTTGCAACAGCACTTGCCGAGCTTCGCCGGGCAGGCGTTTATCGAGGCTGCGCAAGGTGTTCCACGATCCGCCCAAGCGCTCCTGCAAGCGGGCCCAGGCTTGGGCGTGGGCCGGGTCCATGCCCAACCAGGCGTTGAACCGTTCCTGCAGCAACGCATCCGGTTTGCCCGCGCGCAGACGCACCATCCAGTCAATGGCCTGCTCGCTGACCGGGTCCAGGCGGGCCTTGCTCATGGGGCCATCTCGGCCAGGTAGCATTGGCGCAGGGCTTGTTTCATATAGCGGCTCACGGTGCGCTCAGACAATTGCAGCTTGCGCGCAATCGCCACGTAGCTCATGCCGTCGAGTTGGCTATAAAGGAAGGTGGCCTTGACGATCAGCGGCAGGCCATCGAGGGCGCGGTCAATTGCCACCAGGGCCTGGATCAGTTGCAGTTGGTCTTCGGGGGAGGGCGCCAGCGCCTCGGGGGTCGCGGCGAGCCGCTCCAGATAGGCGGTTTCCAGGCGACTGCGGCGGTAACGATCAAAGATCAGCCGACGCGCAATGGTCGAAAGATAGGCCCGGGGTTGCTCGATGCTGTCGGGATCGACCCGCGCGGCGAGCATCTGGCAGAACGTATCGGCGGCGGTGTCTTCGGCGTCGGCGTGATTACGCACGCGATGCTGGATATGTTGCAGCAACCACCGGTGATGGTCATTGAAAAAGAAGCCCAGCTTGCGGATTGGAGGTGACTGCACGGGTCGACTTTCTCAAGGGTGGTATTGTGAATCGTTCTCAATACTACCGTTTGTGTGAGTACGGCTGCAACAATCCGTAATTGTACGAACGGGTTTGCTTGGGAAAGACGTCACCGATAAAGGGTGTTGGCGGGGTAAACGCGGTGCTCTCAGGTTTTTCGCGAGCAAGCTCGCTCCTACAGGGCATAACGGTGCTGGAAGGTGCTGCGATAGCTTAGGCACTGGCAGCCTTGATATCTGCCCTTGCAACGATCTGGGGGATACTTTTTGATCACTCCCACAGGATGTGGGAGTGATCTTGGGAACAAGACGCTATCAGGCGATAGCATCCCAGGCGCGGTCGCCTTTCTCGTCCTTGATACGGGTCGGCAGGCCCATCACGTCCAGCGCCTTGAGGAACGGCTCGGCTGGCAGTTCTTCGACGTTGGCCATGCGTTGCACATCCCATTCGCCACGGGCTACCAGCAGCGCTGCGGCTACAGGCGGCACGCCGGCGGTGTAGGAAATGCCCTGGCTGTCGGTTTCGGCATAGGCTTCTTCGTGGCAGGCCACGTTATAGATGAACAGCTCGCGCGGCTGGCCATCCTTGGTGCCCTTGACCAGGTCGCCAATGCAGGTCTTGCCGGTGTAGCCCGGTGCCAGGGAAGACGGATCAGGCAGCACGGCCTTGACCAGTTTCAATGGCACCACTTCCAGGCCTTCGGCGGTGGTGACCGGCTTCTCGGAGAGCAGGCCGAGGTTTTTCAGTACGGTGAACACATTGATGTAGTGTTCGCCGAAGCTCATCCAGAACCGCACGTTGGGCACGTCGAGGTTTTTCGACAACGAGTGCACTTCATCGTGGCCGGTCAGGTACAGGTTCTGCGAACCGACTACCGGCAGGTCGTCGGTACGTTTGACTTCGAACATGGTGTTGCTGGTCCACTGGCTGTTCTGCCAGCTCCACACCTGTCCGGTGAATTCGCGGAAGTTGATTTCCGGGTCGAAATTGGTGGCGAAATATTTGCCGTGGCTGCCGGCATTGACGTCGAGAATATCGATCGAATCAATGCGGTCAAAATGCTGTTGTTGCGCCAGCGCCGCATAGGCGTTGACCACACCTGGGTCAAAACCCACACCGAGGATCGCAGTGATGTTCTTCTGCTTGCATTCCTCCAGGTGGTTCCACTCGTAGTTGCCGTACCACGGCGGGGTCTCGCAGACCTTGCCCGGCTCTTCGTGGATGGCGGTGTCCAGGTAAGCCACGCCGGTATCGATGCAGGCACGCAGTACCGACATGTTGAGGAAGGCGGAGCCGACGTTGATGACGATCTGCGATTGGGTTTCGCGGATCAGTGCCTTGGTCGCTTCCACGTCCAAAGCGTTCAGCGCAAAGGCCTGGATCTGGGCGGGTACCTTGAGGCTACCCTTGGCCTTGACGCTGTCGATGATGGCCTGGCATTTGGAGATGTTGCGCGACGCGATAGCAATCCGACCGAGTTCGTCGTTGTGCTGCGCGCACTTGTGGGCCACCACCTTGGCGACACCTCCTGCACCAATGATAAGAACGTTCTTTTTCAATTGCTTTATCTCTCCTTTATCTGTCCGCTTTACGAAAGGCTGGACAGGTAGTCGTCGTAACCAAATTCACGAACCACTTCGACTGTACCGTCGAGTTGTTTCACTACGATGGACGGCATTTTCAGGCCGTTGAACCAGTTTTTCTTGACCATGGTGTAGCCTGCCGTGTCGATGAACGACAGTCGATCGCCGATGGCCAGCGGCTGATCAAATTGGTATTCGCCGAAGATGTCCCCGGCCAGGCACGACTTGCCGCACACCATGTACGTGTGCTCGCCGGTGCTTGGCGCCAGCTTGGCGTTGAGGCGATAGATCAGCAGGTCCAGCAAGTGGGCTTCGATGGAGCTGTCGACCACGGCGAGGTTTTTGCCGTTGTAGAGGGTGTCGAGCACGGTGACTTCCAGGGAAGCGCTGTTGGTGATCGCCGCTTCGCCGGGTTCCAGGTACACCTGCACGTCGTACTTCTGCGAGAACGCCTTGAGGCGTTGGCAGAATGCATCGATTGCGTAGCCTTCACCGGTAAAGTGGATGCCACCGCCGAGGCTGACCCAGTTGACCTTGTGCAGCAGCGCGCCGAAGCGTTCTTCGATGGTGCCCAGCATCTTGTCGAACAGTTCGAAGTCACCGTTCTCACAGTTGTTGTGGAACATGAAGCCCGAGATCTGCTCGATCACGCCTTCGATCTTCACCGGGTCCCACTCGCCCAGGCGGCTGAAGGGGCGCGCCGGGTCGGCCAGCAGGTAGTCGGAGCTGCTCACTTGCGGGTTGACGCGCAGGCCACGGGTCTTGCCCTCGCTGCGCTCGGCAAAGCGCTGCAGCTGGCTGATGGAGTTGAAGATGATCTTGTCGCAGTTGTCGAGCATCTCCTCGATCTCATCGTCGGCCCAGGCCACGCTATAGGCGTGGGCTTCACCTTCGAACTTCTGGCGACCGAGCTTGAGCTCATACAGCGACGAGGACGTGGTGCCGTCCATGTATTCCTGCATCAGATCGAACACCGACCAGGTGGCAAAGCACTTGAGTGCCAGCAGCGCCTTGGCGCCGGACTGCTCGCGCACGTAGGCGATCTTCTGCATGTTGGTCAGAAGTTTCTGTTTGTCGATGAGGTAATACGGGGTTTTGATCATTTTTCAGAGCCTGTGGCGGAGCCTGCCAAAAAAGGACAGGCATTGTGCCCGCACTTCGTCAGGATCGAAAGGTTAGTCAGCGGAATTTGCAGGTTGACGCCATTGATACGCCAGCCCCGTCGCCCTTTTGTAGGAGCCGGCTTGCCGGCGATGGCGGCCGGCAGAGCACGTTGGTGGCGGGCCATCTGCCCTGGTGTCTGCAACCTTCGGCCGCTGCCCGTCCGGCGGGCAGGGGAGAGGCAGTGGTTTGGTTGCCAGATGCATGTTTGATCATGAGCGCCACTTGCGATGTTCACCCGAAAACCTCTGCAACAACACCGCTGGAACCTGCAGCGCAGTCAACTCCACTCCTTAACACCTACACCGGTTAACAGAAAATGTATCTGCTCAAGGAGTCGTTACTGTGACAATTAATCCGAATGCTCATTCAAGTGCTTTTCTACCGTGCTACACACCCAACGATAGCCCCGATACAACGGGCAACATGGATGCATCCGCACTTTCCAGAAACAAACGTGGGGTTGCCACTAAAAGTACGTTATGGCCGCAACAGTCAATAATAAGAATTTCCATGACGGGCATGACCAAAGAGCAAGAAGAATTTACAAAGACCCATATCAACAAATGGGCTCCTCATGTCAATTTGAGTTTTGAGTTCACCAGTGATCCCGACGCAGATATTAGGATTGCTGCAGATAATGGGCTTGAAGGCGGAAGTTCACACATAGGCACCCGGGCGCTGCGGGCACCGGCCGATAAGCCGACAATGGTTATTGGCTTCAAGGGCGGGCTCAATGATTTCAACGCCGGTACGGTGCTGCATGAGTTCGGTCATGCTTTGGGTCTGCAACATGAACACCAACACAAAAACCGTGATTTAGATATTAATTGGTCGGAAATTAACAAGGCCTATGTAGATAAAGGAGGGGCGGAGGAAGTAAAACTGAATTTTGAGCTATTGGATTCGGATGTTATTTCGTCTGATTATGATCGTAAGTCCGTCATGCATTATGGCTTCTCTTCATCTTGGCTCAACGATGGAAACGCCATCCAGGACAACAACGAGCTATCCGAAGGCGACATCAAATTTGCCCGCTCGCTCTATCCACCCGTGGTCGAGAAAAAGCCGACCTCATCCAATTGGTGGGACTTTCGTTTCGCGCACCCGACAACGGCACCTCGATCATGAGCAAAATTCTTGATCATCTGCAATAAAACGAGTTTGTCTCATGATGCCGCGCTACCGACAATAGCTCCCATACCCACACATTGGAGTTTTTTGTCATGGCAGTCGCTCATTCCCTTGGATTTCCGCGCATTGGACGCGATCGTGAACTGAAAAAAGCGCAGGAAGCGTTTTGGAAGGGCGAACTGGACGAAGCCGGCCTGCGCGCTGTCGGCCGTGAGTTGCGCAAGAGCCACTGGGACCTGCAGAAACAGGCCGGCATCGAGTTGTTGCCCGCCGGCGATTTTGCCTGGTACGACCAGGTGCTGACGCACTCACTGATGTTCGGGGTGATCCCCGAGCGTTTTCGCCCGGCCGACGGCCATGCCACCTTGCACACCCTGTTTGCCATGGCCCGTGGTGTCAGCGACAGTTGCTGCGGCGGGGCCCACGCCCAGGAAATGACCAAGTGGTTCGATACCAACTACCACTACCTGGTGCCCGAATTCAGCGCTGACCAGCAGTTCCATCTGGGCTGGGATCAACTGTTCGACGAAGTCAAAGAAGCCCGCGACCTGGGGCACACTGTCAAGCCGGTAGTGATCGGGCCGCTGACTTACCTGTGGCTGGGCAAGGCCAAGGGCGCGGACTTCGACAAGCTCGACCTGCTCGACCGCTTGCTGCCGCTGTACGGCCAGATCTTCCAGCGCCTGGCGGACCTGGGCGTGGAGTGGGTGCAGATTGATGAGCCGATCCTGGTGCTCGATTTGCCCCAGGACTGGAAAAATGCGTTTGAACGCGCCTACAACCTGATCCAGCGTGACCCCCTGAAGAAACTGGTGGCCACTTACTTTGGCGGCCTGGAAGAGAACCTCGGCCTGGCGGCCAACTTGCCGGTCGATGGCCTGCACATTGACCTGGTGCGTGCACCTGAACAGTACCCGACGATTCTCGATCGCCTGCCAGCTTATAAGGTGCTGTCCCTAGGCGTAGTCAACGGGCGTAACGTCTGGCGCTGCGACCTGGAAAATGCCCTGGCCACCTTGCGACATGCCCATGAACGCCTGGGTGACCGCTTGTGGGTCGCGCCGTCCTGCTCGTTGCTGCATAGCCCGGTTGACCTGGGGCGTGAAGACAAGCTCGATGCCGAGCTGAAGAGCTGGCTGGCCTTCGCCGTGCAGAAGTGCGCAGAAGTGGCCGTGCTGGCCCAGGCTATCAACCAGCCAGAAGCCGCGAACGTCGTGGCGGCCTTGGCCCAAAGCCGTGCCGTGCAGGCAGCGCGTGCGGCTTCGCCACGGATCCACAAACCGGCTGTACAAGCGCGTGTTGCGGCCATCACCGCCAAGGACAGTCAGCGTCATTCGCTGTTTGCCCAGCGTATCGCCAAGCAGCGCGCCGGCCTCGACCTGCCGTTGTTTCCGACCACCACCATTGGCTCGTTCCCGCAGACCGCGTCGATCCGCCTGGCGCGCCAGTCGTTCAAGGCCGGCAAGTTGAGCGAGGCTGAATATGTCGAAGCGATGCACAGCGAGATCAAACACGCCGTTGAAGTGCAGGAAAACCTCGGCCTGGACGTGCTGGTGCACGGTGAGGCCGAACGTAACGACATGGTGGAATATTTTGCCGAGCAACTGGATGGCTATGTGTTCACCCGCTTTGGCTGGGTGCAGAGCTACGGTTCGCGCTGTGTAAAACCGGCGGTGATCTTCGGCGACCTGAGCCGTCCGAAAGCCATGACGGTGGAGTGGATCCGCTACGCTCAAGGCCTGACCGACAAGGTGATGAAAGGCATGCTGACTGGCCCTGTGACCATGCTGATGTGGTCATTCCCCCGGGAGGACGTGAGCCGTGAAGTGCAGGCCCGGCAACTGGCGTTGGCGATTCGTGACGAAGTGCTGGACCTGGAAGCGGCGGGTATCAAGATCGTTCAGATTGATGAAGCGGCGTTCCGCGAAGGCTTGCCCCTGCGCCGGGCGCAGTGGCAACACTACCTGGACTGGGCGACCGAAGTCTTCCGCCTGTGCGCCTCTGGAGTACGGGATGAAACCCAGATCCATACCCATATGTGCTACAGCGAATTCAACGACGTGATCGAGTCCATCGCGGCGATGGATGCCGATGTGATTACCATCGAGACTTCGCGTTCGGATATGGAGTTGTTGGACGCGTTCGAAGCCTTCGCTTACCCGAATGACATTGGCCCGGGCGTCTACGACATCCACTCGCCACGAGTACCGGACGCCTCGGAAATGGCCAACCTGCTGCGCAAGGCTGCCCAGCGCATCCCGGCCGAACGACTGTGGGTCAACCCCGACTGCGGCCTGAAGACCCGCGCCTGGCCAGAGACGGAGGCGGCGCTGATTCATATGGTCGCCGCTGCGCGGCAACTGCGCGCCGAACTGGCATAGCAGCAGCTAACCCCAACCCCTCTGTGGGAGCGGGCTTGCCCGCGAAAGCGGTGGTTCAGTCACCCTCGTTGGTGGCAGTTGCACCGCCATCGCAGGCAAGCCAGCTTCCACTTTTGATGGTGGTGTGGCACAAAACTCTATGCCCAACAAAGCCCCCCTGTGGGAGCGGGCTTGCTCGCGAAAGCGGTGGTTCAGTCACCCTCGTTGGTGGCAGTTGCACCGCCATCGCAGGCAAGCCAGCTCCCACTTTTGTTCTGCAGCGTATGCAAAATTCCCTGCCGTCCCGAGATCCCCTGTGGGAGCGGGCTTGCTCGCGAAAGCGGTGGTTCAGTCACCCTTTTTGGCGGCAGTTGCACCGCCATCGCAGGCAAGCCAGCTCCCACATTTGATGGTGGTGTGGCACAAAACTCTATGCCCAACAAAGCCCCCCTGTGGGAGCGGGCTTGCCCGCGAAAGCGGTAGTTCAGTCACCATCTTTGGTCACAGGTACTTGAGCCACGCTATATCCCGCCGCCGGGCTTTGAGCCTGGCAAACCAGCGTACTGGCAGGTACAACGCCAGGGGCAGCAGCAACGCCACGAGCCACACCGATGCCACGTTGTCGAAGCCAAAATGCGTCCCCTGGTTCAGGCCAAACAAGGCCACGCCCATCACATACAGCACTTTCAACACATACAAATGCAGCAGATAAAAGAACATCGGTGCCGCGCCGAACACTGCCAGGGTGCCGATCCAGCGACGTTGCCCGGCGCGTTCGAAGCCCAGCAGCAACAACAGCCCCACACCCAACGTCAGCGCGAGGAACAGCAGTGAAGGTGGGTATTTGGTGATGTTGAAGAAACTCATCAGCGTCTGTACCTGGCTGTCGTACATCTGCCATGGCGCCTCACCATAGCCATTGATCAGGCGCAACACCCCAAAGCCTACCAGCGCGCCAACGCCGGCCAGTAACAGATAACGCTGACGTCGCGCCGCCGCCATCGAGCCGCAAAACCACGGGCCGATGCCATAACCCAGGGCAATCACCCCGATCCACGGCAGTACCGGGTACGTTGTGCGTAAGCGCAGCGTGTCGCTCACTTCGATCCAGCTACGTTCATGCAAGATCGCCCAGGGAATGTGCAACGCCGAACCCACTGCGAAATGCACGCCGTCGAGCAGGTTATGCCCGCCAATGATCACCAGTGCCAGGCCGATCAGCAGCGGGCGTGGCAACCACACCAGTACGGCGAGGGCGATCATGCTCACGCCGATGGCCCAGATCACCTGCATATAGATGACGCTGGGAGGCAATTGGAAGGTCCAGGCGAAGTTCACCAGGGTGAATTCCAGCACCACCAGAAACAGCCCGCGCTTGAACAAAAACGCCGAGACGTCACCGCGGCCCTGGTATTTTTCGCCGTACAGAAACGCTGACAGGCCCGTGAGCAACACAAACACCGGCGCACACAAGTGGGCCAGGGTTCGGCTGATAAACAACGCCGGCTCCGTAGTGTCGATGTTCATCGGGTCGCTGACTTGCCGGTGCAGCAGAAACGTTTCGCGCACGTGATCAAGCAACATGAACAGGATCACCAGGCCGCGCAGGGCGTCGATGGAAAGCAGGCGTTGGCGTGAGTTGGCAGCGGGAACAGCGTCAGTCATGGTGCAAGGTCGCCGGTGGGAAGGAAAAAGGGTGGTTATCTTATAACATTGGAGGCCGTCGTGGCGTTCTGAGTCGGAATCGCCCCCTGCAAATGCTAGGGTAGGGCATAGACCTTGACGACCCTGGAGTCATTTATGAGCGCCCCGATTGATTTCAAAGCTGTCGTGCAATTCTGGATGGCGGCGGGCCCGGCACGCTGGTTCAAGAAAGATGCACAGTTCGATGCCGAGTTCGGCGCACGCTTCCATGAGGCCCATTTCCAGGCGGCCAGGGGTGAACTGGAGCATTGGGTGAACGAACCCGAAGGCGCGCTGGCGTTGCTGATCCTGCTCGATCAATACCCGCGCAATACCTTCCGGGGCACCGCCCATATGTTTGCCACCGATCCACTGGCCAGGGTGTACGCCGCACGTATGATCGACGCGGGGATGGACCGGCTGATCGACCCGGCATTGCGCGCGTTCTGCTACTTGCCCTTCGAGCATTCAGAACAACCCGATGACCAGCAGCGTTCCCTGGCATTGAACAAACAACTCGATGCCAATACCTACCACTGGGCCAAGGAACATGCCGACATCATCGAGCGATTCGGCCGGTTCCCCCATCGCAATGCAGCGTTGGGCCGGGTGACGACTGAGGAAGAGGAGGCGTTTCTTCAGGGCGGTGGGTTTTCCGGATAGGGTGTAGGAACCGGTCGTATTCCGCCGAGGAATGCCCCCATAAAAAAGCTGCATTGTATTTGTCGCCGCACATCTCGTAGCGTGGCTGTCCACCCAAGGAGATGCCGCCGTGACGAACCTGCCGATGCGCTTGTATGTCGATGCCCAGTTCACTAGCCCGTATGCGATGTCGGTGTTTGTGACCCTGCAGGAAAAAGGCTTGCCGTTCGAGGTGCACACCCTCGACCTTGATGCCCTGGAGCAGCAGGCCCCGGCGTTTGCCGGGTTGTCTGTGACCCAGCGCGTGCCGACCCTGGAGCAGGGCGGGTTTGCCTTGTCCGAATCGTCGGCAATTACCGAGTACCTGGACGAGGTGTTCCCCCAGGTGCCGGTTTACCCCACGGAGCCACGTCAACGCGCGCGGGCGCGACAGATCCAGGCGTGGTTGCGCAGTGACCTGCTGCCGATCCGCCAGGAGCGCTCCACGCTGGTGGTGTTTTGCGGGATCAAGTACGGCCCGTTATCCACCCAGGCCCAGGTGGCGGCTGACAAGCTGATTGCGGCTGCGCAGCACTGGCTGGCCGCCGGGGATGACTATCTGTTTGGCCAGTGGTCGATTGCCGATGTGGACCTGGCCGTGATGCTCAACCGGCTGATCCTCAACGGCGATCCAGTGCCCGCGCCGTTGGTGGCGTACGCCCAGCGTCAGTGGCAGCGCCCTTCGGTGCAGGCGTGGGTCAATCAGGCACGCCCGGCGCTGTAGTGCCCAGCGGCCATTCCTGCGCGACACGGCGGTCGAGGTCTTCCCAGTCTTCCATGCCCAGCACCCGGGTGGTGTTCAAACCGCGCAGATAGCCGCGCAGCTGCTGGGCGGCGGCGCAGGCCTGAAGGGTATCGACAGCGGGGGCCTGGAGAACGGTTTCGTACTCCACCAAATAGTCGGCAACGCGCTCGCGAAACTCCGGCAGGACAGCGTTGCGGATGCGATCAAAAGTCTTCTGATGGGGCTTCATGGACAGGTCCTTCTTATAGATTTTGTTGTATGTACGCCGGCTCCTACAGGGGATGGCGTCAGTCAGGCATGGCTTCGCCGCTGAATGCATGCACCGCCGCTACCAAGCCCTTGGCAGCCAGGGCCACCAGTTCACCGCCTTTTTCTGGTGTTGCCAGAGCCGGGTCGGAACCCATGCGCCCATCCGGGTGGCGGGCGCGAAAGTCCTGGGCCTCGCGGATCGGGCCGGCGGGGGCAATCCGGGGCGAGTAGTCTGCCGTCTTGATCGAGTCCGGGTAGGCCCACTGGGTAATCGCGATTTCCGAAGGCGTGGCATGGGTGCCATGTCCGGTCGGGAACTGCGCGCGTGCCAGTTCGCCAACGCCTTCCAAGTCCCACCAGTTGCACAGTTTCAAGGCGAAGCCGGCGGGGCGGCGGGCGAAGCTGGCCTCGGCGTACAGCTCGGAAAAGGCGGCTTCGATGGTGGCGATATTGCCGCCATGGCCATTGAGAAACAGGATTTTCTCGAAACCATGGGCCGCCAGGGAGCGGGTCCAGTCGCCAATGGCGGCGATAAACGTCGACGGCCGCAGGGAGATGGTGCCGGGGAACCCGAGGTGATGCTGGGCCATGCCGATATTGAATGTCGGGCCGATCAGGATATCGGCGTCTTTTTGCGCTTGATGGGCAATGATTTCCGGGCACATCCAATCGGTGCCCAGCAGGCCCGTGGGGCCATGTTGTTCGTTGGAACCGATGGGGATCACCACGGTGCGGCTGCGGTCGAGAAATTGGCCAATCTCGATCCACGTTGACTGGTGCAAAAGCATTTCAGGTCCTCTCTCTGGTCAGGCTCGGCCTTCCAGATACTACCTCAACCGGCGCTGGCGATCTGGCGCGGTTTGCAATTGAGGTAGGCCGAGGACTTGAGCCAGCGCTGGTCGGGGTACCAGGAGAACATGAACTGCCCATCCTTGAGCTTGTCCACCACCTGGCGCGCCACTTGCGGGCGCACGGCGGGGCAGCCCTGGCTGCGGCCGATACGGCCTTCACGCTTGCTCCACAACGGGCTGACATAGTCGGCGGCATGGATCACGATGGCGCGGTCGCGGGCCAGGTCATTGAAGCCCGGCTCCAGGCCGTCCATGCGCAGCGAGTAGCCGTGGGCGCCTTGGTAGCTTTCCTGGGTGCGGAACAGGCCAAGGCTGGATTGATGGCTGCCTTCACTGTTGGAGAATTGGGTGGCGAAGTTTTCCCCGGATTTTTGCCCGTGGGCCACCAGGTCGCGCAGTACCAGCTTTTTTTGGCGCAGATCGAAAATCCACAGGCGACGGGCGGTCGAAGGTTGCGAATAGTCGATCACTGCCAGGCGTTCGGAGCGTTCCTGGCCATTATTGACGGCACACTGCATGGCGCTGAGGGCGCTTTTGAGGACTGCGGGATTGAGTTCTGGAGCCGAGCGCGCCAGGCTGCTATACAAGGTATGAGGTTTGGCATTCTCTGCGAAGGCACCCGTACAAAACGCGGCCAGGGCGGCGGCGATCAGGCCGAGTCGGCAGTCAATATTCAGCATTTATCGAGCATCTCCGCCGTAGATTGGAGCTAAGCCATTGTTCAAAAAAACTGCATGTTACTTGAGCCTTTGCTTGCTCGTAGCACCATTGGTCGCCACGGCCGATGAAGCGCTGCTCGAGCCGTCAAACCCAGTACAGCTGGCACTTGGGCAGTTGTCGAGCGTCTGCCCCGGTTTAGCCACTCAGTTGGATACGCCAGCCGAGCTGCGGCTACAGGCTTTTTACCAGCAACAAGGCAATACGCCCCTCTGGAGGGTGGAGGGTCGCCGGCAGGCGTTGCAGGAGCAGTTGCTGTTGCTGGCCGACGACGGCCTTGACCCGGCGCATTACCGGCTGCCCGACACGACAAGCACTGGCAATGTGTTGTGTACCGACTTCGAAACCACCCAGCACTATCTGCAAGCCCTGCATGACTTGCATTACGGCCGTTTGCAGCAGGCCCATTACGAGCCGCTGTGGCATTCCCAGCCGCCGAGCGAGGACCCGGCCCTTGCCGTGCTGGCACTGGCCAGCGCCGGGCTTGCCGACATGCCCGTGGCGTTTGACCAGGCCAGGCCCAGCGCCCAGTTGTACCGCAGCCTGCGCGCAGCCTACGCCACCCAGCGCCTGCAACCCTTGGCGCAATGGGGCGTGATTGCAGACGGCCCGTTGTTGCGCCCTGGCCGGGACGACCCACGGGTGCCGGCATTGGCCGCACGCCTGGTCAGTGGCGGCTACCTGGCGAGCGTGCCCAAGGGCAATCAATACACCAATGAGTTGGTCGAGGGAGTGAAGCGCTTCCAGGCCAGCCATTCGCTGCAAGCCGATGGGGTGATCGGCCCGGGGACGGTGGCCGAGCTCAACGTCAGCCCGGCGGTGCGGCGCGAGCAACTGCGGGTCAATCTCGAACGCTTCCGCTGGTTGGCCCAGGACCTGGAGCCAGACGGCATTCTGGTCAACGTCGCGGCTGCGCAGTTGAGCGTCTACCAGGGCGGCGTCCCCGTGTGGCAGACGCGCTTGCAGGTGGGCCGCGCCGAACGGCAAACGCCGCTGCTTAAATCGCGCATCACGCGGTTGACCCTCAACCCGACCTGGACGATCCCGCCGACCATCATGCGCGAGGACAAGCTGCCAGCCATTCGCCTGAACCCGGAGTACTTGCGCCAGCAGAACCTCAAGGTGCTCGACAGTGAAGGTCGCGCACTCTCGCCCGAAGAAGTGGACTGGTCGCACCCCGGCAATATCCTCCTGCGCCAGGACGCCGGCCCGCGTAACCCGCTGGGAAAGATTGTCATGCGGTTCCCCAACCCGTTCTCCGTGTACCTGCACGATACCCCCAGCCAGCCGTTGTTCAGCAAGGGGCCACGGGCGTTCAGCTCGGGGTGTGTGCGGGTGGAACAGCCGATGTTGCTGCGTGATTTGCTGGTGAACCCGGCCGAAAAGGCGCGTACCGAGGAGTTGCTGGCCACCGGGGTGACCCATGAGTTCCGCCTGGCCACGCCGGTGCCCGTATTGCTGGGCTACTGGACAGTGCAAGTGGATAGCCAGGGTGCGTTGCTGTACGCGCCGGATATCTATAGCCGCGATGGGGTGTTGTTGAAGGCGCTGGGTGCGGTCCTGTAGGCGCTCCCACCTAAAAGCCGCCGGGTATCTGCGCAATATGAGACCCGGTTGGCATCCTTGAGAAAATAACCATCAGGTATTTCTCAATTGCTCAAGAAACTGGCCAGGCCTGCCGACGTGATGGGTACATACCCAGGAGCGTTCACTATGAGCAGTCAAGGTTTGGCAGTTGGTATCAGCCTGTTTTTCGCGCTCGTCAGCGGCAGTGGCCAAGCAGCAACCACCGTGGCCCAAGGTGTCATCCAGTTTCATGGCAGCATCGTCGAGGCAACGTGCGCGGCGGGCAGCGGGTCTGGGGCGACGCTTGCACTGAGCGGTTGCCCGACGTTTGCACCCGGGGGCAACATCAGCGCCTATGGCGTCAAGCCGGTATCTACGGTCAGCGCGCTGGACCACACCGCGGTCAAGGTCAAGCTGGTGACCGAAACCACAGGGGATGGGCGTTACTTCGATCGGCGCTACAGTTTGAACGATGGGGCAGGTAAACCGTTGCGCTCAGGGGCTTACCTGGTAACGCTGAGTTACCCCTGAACCCCTTTACTCCAGGCCGTAAAGATCAAAGGTGGGGGCTGTCGCGTTGGTCTGGAAACAGACGGTAAACGTAGTGCCGCTGCCCACCTGAGAGCTTGCCACCACATCCCCGCCATGGGCCTTGGCAATTTCCCGCACGATAAACAGCCCCAGCCCGACACTGCGCACATCGGTGTGCTGATCGGTGCCTCGGGTCATGGGCTCAAACAGCACGCTCATCAACGCATCGGCAATCACCGGCCCATGGTTATGCACCGAGAGGCTGGCCCCGTCGTGGCCTAAGCGTGAGGTTATGGTGATGGGGTGTTGCAGGTCGCCGTAGGCCACGCTATTGGCCACCAGGTTGCCGATGATTTGCTGCAGGCGGTCGCCATCCAGGCAAGTATCGGCAGGGCCCACGGTGTGATGCACCAGGGTGGCGCGGGGAAAAGCCACCCGCAGCTCGTCCACGGCGCGCCGGGTTACGTCATGCAGGTCCAGCGCAGCGGGGGTGACAGCGATGCCCACGCCGACCCGTGCCTGGGTGAAGTCCAGCAGGTCGGCGATCATCCGTTGGGCGCGCTCCGATGACTGACCGATATGGCCGATCAATTGGGTTTCCTTGGCGGTGCGCTCACCACGGGCGAGGAAATCGGAGGCCATCTTGATCGCGGTCAGCGGGTTTTTCAGGTCGTGACTGACGATGGCGACCATTTGCTCGGCAAACAGCGCCCGGCGCTTTGCCTTGATATAGGCCTCGTTGAGTTCGGCTTGGGCTTGCTGGAGTGCGGTCTCGGCGGCGGTTTTTTCCAGCAGCAGGGCTTCGGCCAACTTGCGTGCGTTGAGCAGCTCGCGTTCGTACTTGTCGCGGTCGGTGGTGCCGAACAGTGCCAGTTCGTGCCGCACGCCGTCGGGGTGGTCGCGCTTGATGGCATTGAGCAGGACGGTCACGGTGTGGCCGTCACGATGGCGCAGGTCGAGCTTGACCTCGGTGACACGGCCCTGTACCTGCATCAACGGGGCAAGATGGGTCTGATGAAAAATGCGCCCGCCCATGGTCAGCAGGTCCTGGAATCGTCGCCCGTGCAGTTCGTCCGCCGTCATGCCCACCCAGTCACTGAAACACTGGTTTACCCGCAGGAGCGTGCCGTCTTCGGCGCTGACGGCCAGCGCACAGGCCGCGCCGTCGAACAGCGCCAGGGGATCGGGCAATGTGTCACTGGTCATGGGCAGCGGTCCATGGCATCAGGAAGCTATCCATCGCGGCCGCGCAGGCCGCTGCTGCGCTCATATGCGGGCAATGGCCCACATTGTCGATCAGGCAATAGCGGCTGTGGGGCAACACCCGGTGCAGGTACTCGCCCACGCAGACCGGGGCGATCAGGTCATCGGTCGATTGCAGGATCAGTGTGGGGGTGGTGAGGCCACCGATATCGGCGCGGTTATCCGACAAGAACGTCACCCGCGCAAACTGCTTGGCGATCTCGGGCTCGGTGCGGCAGAAGCTGTTGGTCAGTTCTTCACTGAGGGCCGGTTGCCCTGGCGCGCCCATGATCACCGGAGCCATGGTGCTGGACCAACCCAGGTAGTTGCTGTCGAGGGTGTCGAGCAGCGACTGGATATCTTCGGGCTTGAACCCACCCACGTAGTCGTCGGCATCGATATAGCAGGGGGAAGGGCCAATCATCACATGGGCGGCGATGCGCCCGGGGGCAGCGCGGTCGGCGAGGGTGCCGATCATGGCGCTGACCGAATGGCCTACGAGGATCACCGGGCCGCTGGCGAACCCATCGATGATCTCATTCAGGTCCGCGGCGTACCCATCCAGGGTGGCGTATTTTGCCTTGTCGTAGGCCGCCGGGTCAGACAGGCCGGCCCCTACCAGGTCATACAGCACCACGCGAAAACGTTCGACGAAATGGGGCAGCAGGTAATTCCACATGGCCTGGTTACAGCCAAAACCATGGGAAAACACCAGTGTCGAGGAACCATTGCCCACTACGTTGACGTTGTTGCGATGTCGAAGGTCCATGGGCGCGCTCGTAGTGGCGTGTTGCTATGAGGTTTTGCCGTCAGTTTAGAGAGTCATCCGCATGGGGTCACTAGATATAGCGTTGATAGGGTAAAGTCGGCGCTTTCAGGACGAAACGTCAGGTATCCAGTATGGCGCGGTTTTTACGGCAATCGGCCTTGGGCCTGCTGGTCATGGTGTTGGCTGCGCTGGCTTTGGCGCAAACGGCGCCGCCGCCATGGGCGAGCGTGGCGCTGAACCAGCGGGTGATCGACCTGACCCACACCCTGGACAGCTCGACCCAGCAGCGCCTGACCGACCAGCTTGCGGACCTCGAACAGCGCAAGGGCGCGCAGATCGCCGTGATGTTGCTGCCGACTACGGCGGACGCCGACCTTGAAACGTTCACCACCGAGCTGTTCCGCGCCTGGAAACTGGGGCGCAAGGGCATCGACGACGGTATTTTACTGCTGGTGATCAAAGACGACCGCAAGGTGCGGATCGAAGTCGGATATGGCCTGGAAGGGCTGGTCACGGACCTGTTGAGCCACCGGATTATCGAGGAACAAATGACCCCGGCGTTTCGCCAGGGCGATTACGCCGCCGGTGTGCAACACGCCGTGGATGCCCTGAGCGTGTTGGTCGAGGGCGGCGACCTGCCCGCAGTGGACGAGACCCGGGAGACGGTGGATGAGGCTGCAGTGTTGCTGGCCCTGATCCTCGGCGCCGTCGGCGGGGTGTTGCTGGCCTCGGGCAAGCTGCATTGGCGACGCGGCCTGATCGGCGCCCTGGCAGTGACCGTGCTGCTGACGGCGCTGGCCGCGATCAATGGCAAGTCCTGGCCGATCTATATCGTGGCGCTGCCCTTTTGCATGTCGATCAGCGCGGCCATATTCGGCGCGTTGTGGCAGGCCAAGGTGGTGTTTTATTGCGTATTGGCGCTGATGGCCTACAGCATCGGCCTGGGGCTGGTGGATCACTACCTGACCGAAGTGTCCTTTATGAACTGGCTGGGCTGGCCGATGGCTGTGCTGGTGGTGCTGGGCCTGTACTTGATCCTGTTCGCGGTGATGAAGGCCGCCTGGAAAAACAGCCGGGTGGGGTTTTGCCTACAGTCGGTGGTGGTGCTGGGGGTGTATGGCGCGGCCGGGTATCTGCTGGAGATGGGGCTTGATGGCTGGTTGTTCGCCTTGCCCATCAGTTCGTTTGCGGCGCTGTTCATCTATGGCCAGGGTACGGGCGGGTCGAGCGGCGGTTCCAGCGACCGCTCAAGTTCCAGTTCCAGTTCCAACTCAAGTTCCGGTGGTGGATTTTCCGGTGGCGGCGGCTCCAGCGGTGGCGGCGGGGCTTCGGGGAGTTGGTGAAGCCCGTTGCGGTTTCAGAGCGTCATCACCATTTCATGCCAAGCCATCCCACCGTGATCTGACGCCGAGGGCTGCACATACTGGTAGCCCATGCGTGCGTACAGCGGCACATGCTGTTCCTTGCACATCAGGTGGATGGTCTGTTTGCCCATCCCGCGCATGCGCTGCACAAAGGCCGTCATCAATTGCGTGGCGTAGCCCTTGCCCTGGTGCGCAGGGTCCACCACTACCGACATGATCACTACATTTGGCGCATCTGCTGCGTGCCCTAACAGTTCCTTGAAGGCTTCATCCGACATCACCACGTCATGGGCGCAACCGCTGTTGATAAAGCCCACCACCTGACCGTCCACTTCCAGGATCAGGAAACCTTGTGGGTACAAGGCGATGCGCGTGGTGATCTTCTCCAGGGTCGCGGCTTCGTCACCTTCGTAGGCGCTGATTTCGATCTCATAGCAGCGAGTGGCATCTGCCGGGGTGGCGTTGCGTAGGGTGAGGGCGGGCATGGCGGTTCCTGGGCGGTTGAGCGAGGGGCAGCATGATAGCGGGGTGGGGCCGCTGACGAAAATCCCACAAACAAAACCCAGCCCTGTAGGAGCCAGTTCAAGCCGGCTCCTACAGGGGCGTTTAACTGCGGTGTTTTTCCATGCGGATGTCGCCCTGCGGCAACTGCTCGACCACCCTCCAACCCAGTCGCTGGTAAAACCCATTGGCCCGGCTTGCTTCGGCGGTTTCCAGCCAGATCTGTTGATGGTGCTGGAACAACAGGGCTTCGGCCTGTGCCATCAGTCGGCGGCCCAGCCCGTGCCCTTCAAATTCGGGGCGGATGAACGCGGCAAATACGCAGCCGTCCTCCACATCAGCCATGGAGAAACCGGCCGCCACGCCATCCACTTCGGCGACCCATACGCAGGGCGCTTGTTGCAGGGCGTGCAGGATGGCATCAGGGGTGATGCCCATTTCCGTCAACTGCTCATGGGACAGGTGGTTTTCCCTGACGCTGGTACGAATGTCGAAGATGGCGCTGATGTCTGCCGGGGTGGCAACTCTGATGTGGGGGGTCATGCTGTCCTCGCTGTCGTCCATGAGTTTGCTGTCTTTTGTGATATTTGCCATCGCCGATTGTAGGAACCGGCTCCTACAAGGGCGAGGTGTATTTGACGGCTGCCGCTGCCCGCGATGGCACGTTAAGGCTTCTCAGCAACCCGGACACATGGATGCGCACGGTAAACGGCGAAATATCCAGGGCCTTGGCGATTTCCTTGTTGGTCTTGCCTTGAGCGATCAGCCGCAACACTTCCTGCTGGCGCGCAGTCAGGGTGTTGGTGTCCAGGGGCAACAGCCCCGAAGGTGCGAACTTGACCAGCACCTCGCCCTGGCGGATGGCGAGCAGGGCCTGGCCGATCTCTTCGGGGGCGATGTTCTTCCCGATAAAGCCATCGGCCCCCATCGCCATCACCTGTTCGATCAACAGCGGGTCATCGACCATCGACACCACGATCAACGTGGTGCGCCGCAGTTGCTGGCGCAGTTCGCCCAACTGGCTGATGCAGGTCAGGCCGGGGAAGCGCAGGTCGAGGATCAGCGTGTCGACGTCGCTGCCGCTCTTGAGCATGTGCAGCACCGTGTCCAGGTCGCCGGCCTGTTCTACACAGGCCTCGGGCAGCAGGCGTTGCACCGTGCGCAGCATGCCTTCGCGAAACATTGGATGATCGTCGGCGATGATGATGCGGCATGTCATGGGGTGCTCCTCCCTGGGGCCAGGTCGTCCTGTGGCGTGGTACTTTAACACTCTGCTCGGCGTCTGCCTGCCGGGCGCGCCGATATGACGATGACCGTACAAGGACGTTGCCCATGAAGTTCGTGAAAGACGCCGAACTGGATCAAGCCAACCTGCGTATTGTGGTAGCCGCCTGCGCCATGGTGTACATCGGCCTGCTGGGTTTTTTGCCGGGGCAATCGGTGGCGCATTATGTGCCGGTGATGATCTATATCGGCCTGTTCCTGCTGGCCTCGATTGTGCTGCGCCAGGTGATCGCGCGCTGGCCCGGGCATTACCCGGCGCGGCGGATTTTCGGGATGATCCACGACTACACCGGCACCTCGTTCGGCCTGGTGATCGGCGGTGAGGCGGCGTTGCCGCTGTATGCGGTGATGGTCTGGGTCAACCTTGGCAACGGCATGCGCTATGGCTCGCGCTACCTGGCGATTGCCACGGGCCTGGCGTTGCTGGCGCTGCTGATCGTGTATTGGCTGACACCGTTGTGGCAGGCGCAACCCTTTATGGTGCTGATGCTGATGATCACCAGTACGGTGATCCCGGTCTACGCCCACCTGCTGCTGGAGCGCACGCGCAAGGCGTCCGAAGAAGCCATCGCCGCCAACCTGGAAAAGTCGCGCTTCCTGGCCCAGGCCAGCCATGATTTGCGCCAACCCATTCATTCCATCGGCCTGTTCACCGCGTGCCTGCGTGAAGCACGGCTGGGCGATGAAGAACGGCGGCTGGTGGATAATATCGACCGTTCGCTGCTTAACGTCTCGCAATTGTTCCGCTCCATTCTCGATCTCTACACCCTGGACAATGGCCGCTTGCTCCCCAAGTACCAGGTTGTTCATCTGGGCGAGTGGTTGGCCGAGTTGCTGCGCCAGAACGCCGAAGCCGCCCGTTGGGCCGGGGTAGAACTGCGCCTGCGCCCTTGCGCCCATTGGGTGCGGGTTGATCCGGCATTGTTGGCCACCATGGTGCAGAACGTGCTCTCCAATTGCTTCAAGTACGGCGGCCAGCGCCCGGTGCTGGTCGGCGTGCGCCGGCGCGGCGGGGGGCTGATGGTGGAGATTCACGACCAGGGGCGGGGGATTGCGCAGGAGCATCTGCCCCGGGTGTTCGAGGAGTTCTACCGCGTCCGCCACCTGCGCGACAAAGACGTTGAAGGCGTCGGCCTGGGTTTGTCCATCGTCAAGCGCCTGGGGCTGTTGATGGACATGGACGTAGGGCTGCGCTCACGGGTGGGCCGTGGCACCTCGGTCAGCCTGCGCGGCTTGCCCCTGGCGACCGCGCCCCAGCAACCCGTGGTGCGCGACGATGCACGCCAGGCGGGGCTGCTGACCGGTTTGAAAGTGTGCCTGGTGGAAGATGACCACAACGTGCTGCTGGCCACCCAGGCATTGCTGGAGCGGTGGGGCTGCGAGGTGCAGGCGGAGTCGAGCGGGCATAACCTGGTCAGCGATTGCGACATCATCGTCGCCGACTATGACCTGGGCAACCACGCCACCGGTATCGAGTGCATCGACCAGCTGCGCGCACAGCGCGGCGTGGCGGTGCCGGCGCTGATTCTGACCGGGCATGATGTGGAGAGGATCCAGGCAGCCCTGCACGACCGGCAGATCGCCATTTTGTCCAAGCCAGTGCGCCCCGCTGAACTACGGGGCACCCTGCGCGAGCTCAGCCAGGGGCCGGTTACTGGTTAAATGGCGTCAACCCGTTACCCCGGGCGCCCTTGGGTTGGCAGTAGGCAGCGGGTTTCATCATGCCGAAGCTGGCCACCGCAAACATCCCGCCGCTGGCACCGCTGGGCACCGAGCAGTTGTAGTCACCGGAAGCGGTGCTGGCGATGTAATAGGTGGTCATGGAGTCACTGCGTACATTGGAAACACGCTTGACCGGCTCACCCAGATTGGTTTCCGAGAGCGTCTTGAGATGGTCTTCGGTGGGTTTGATATTGCTGCAACCGGCAACGCCGATCAGCAGGGCGCCCAGCAGGGCAAGGCGGGTAACAGGGGAGTGCAGTTTCATGGCGCTTCTTCCTTGGGGTTGTTTTGGTTTTTTACACGCACAACGATCCCTTGCACGGCGAGTTCGACGTGCTGACGGGGAGCATTGGGTTGCCGGCGAATATAGCGCCGGGCGCCTGCGGGGTCGATTAGCACAAGTGTGCTAATGGCACCTTGAGGTCACGGTAAACAGGGTTAATTCAGGGAGATTCGAATGCTACAAATCAGACGCGCCACCGACGACGACGGCCCCATCGCCTTCGAGATCCGCCTGCAAGCGATCCGCAGCCAATGCATCGGTGCCTACACCGCTGAGCAGATGCTGACCTGGACCCGTGGCGCGGCCGAGGACGGCTATACCGCGCTGATGGCCAAGCCGTTCTACCTGGGGTGCGTCGAGGGTGAGCCGGTCGCCACCGGCATGCTCGACCCGGGCCATCGGGAAGTCGGCGCGCTGTTTGTACGGCCCGGTTTTATCGGGCGCGGGATTGGCGGGCAGATGCTGGAGCACCTGGAGCAAGTGGCGTTGGCGTTGGGGATTGAGGAGGTGGTGCTGGATGCGACGCTAAATGCCGCTGATTTCTACCGCAGCCGTGGTTATGAAGGCAGCGAGCAGTCCATCTATCATTCGCCTACGGGGCTGGACCTGGCGTGTATCCCGATGGTCAAGCGCCTGTCTGTTTGAACGCCGCACGCAGGCGTTCGATCACGGTCGGCACCGAAAGCCCGGCAGTGGCGGGGGGCGTCGGGTTCTCACCGAATTCGCGCCAGATAAACAGCGTGAGTTCGGCCCCATCCGTCAACGCCTGCGCGTTGCTGCCGGCGCCAAAATCTTGCAGTACCCGGTAGCGCTCATCCTGCCAGAACAGCGTTTCGACCCAGTCATAGACCGGGATCAAATGAAAGTGCAACGGGAAACCGGGCATATGCCCAAAGCGGCTGATGTACAGCCACTTGGGCTGGAGCTGTACTTCCATCACCCGCTGGATTTTCGCCAGTAGGCCACCCATTTCCGCCAGGGCCGCTTCCGGCAGGTCAGCCAGTGAGTTGATCGGCATCTTGGCCCCCAGCATCAAATAACCGGGCAGGGCCGAGGCCAAGTGATGATTGAGCAGCCAGTGTTCGGTTTCGTGGAGGACATGGGACGGAGCAATGCGCATGGTCGGGCACCTGGTGGGTCGCGCCGGCAGGATACCAAAGGCAACTCCCTGTATCCCAGAAATGGGCGCGATCTGTGTCTTTCGACGGGCAGGTCTTGTGGGTACCGTTATGCCCTTTGCTCTAGCACTGAGGCGCAGCTGCCCTGCCATTGTTGATAGGTGGTATGGCCACAATTCCCAGCTTCGCTGATATCCCCTGTGGGAGCGGCGGTGCGACGATTCGACTTGCCCGCGAAAGCGGTGGTTCAGTCACTTCTTGGCTGGCAGGTGTACCGCTATCGCAGCATAGGTATCTACACAACTTTGCCGCAACGCCTAGATCCAGGCAGATAGCGCAGTTGTGGCGAGCGGGCTTGCCCCGCGCTGGGCTGCGAAGCAGCCCCAATAAGTCGAATGCGTTGTACCAGATACACCGCAGCGGCTGGTTTTTGGGCTGCTTCGCAGCCCAGCGCGGGGCAAGCCCGCTCGCCACGGGGGAGTTCGTCAGTTTCTGAAAGTTGTGTAAATACCTATGGCTATCGCAGGCAAGCCAGCTCCCACAGTTGATGGGGGGCGGCCAATACTCTGTGGTCAGCAACCCCCCCCCTTGTGGAAGCAGGTTCAATGGTTCATGTGATGGCCGTCAGCATTGCCCAGGCTGCGGGCCGGGGCCTGGATCTGGATGTCCTGCTTCTGGCCCTTGGCATCTTCCACGGTCAGGGTCAGCGGCACCTGGTCGCCTTCCTTGATCTGTCCCGTCAGGCCCATCAGCATTACGTGATAACCCTCGGGATCGAGCTTCACCGCCTGGCCGGCGGGCAGTGCCACGGAGTCCACCGGGCCCATGCGCATGACGTCGTCCTTCATGCTCATCTCATGAATCTGCACATCCTTGGCCACCGGTGACTTGACGCTGAGCAGCTTGCTGTCGCTGTCGGCGGTGAGGGTCATGAACGCACCGCTCGAATGCTGCCCGGCCACGGTGGCGCGGGACCAGGCGTCGCTGACTTGGACCTCGGCGCTGGCGTGGGCAGCGAGGCCCAGCAGGGAAAGACCGAGGGCGATGCGCTTGAGGGTATGGACAGCAGTCATTAGCAGACCTCCATGACGGTGAGCAGGTCTTCTGCGCACTCTTTGGCGTTAAGGGATGCCGACAGGCCCAGGCGCAGGTTGCCGCGGGTGTCGAACACAAAACTGGTGGCGGTGTGGGACAGGGTGTAGGTATCACCGGCGGGGATTTTTTCATAAAAAATCCCGAATTCCTTGGCGGCCACGGCGACTTCTTCCGGGGTGCCATAGAGCGCTTCGAAGCTGGGGTCGAAGGCCTTGACGTAGGCGTCGAGCACCTGAGGTGTGTCGCGCTCCGGGTCCAGGGTGATAAAGATCACCTGCATGATTTCGCCGTCGCGCCCCATCAGCTTCTTGGCCTGGGCCATGCGTGCCAGGGTCGTGGGGCACACCGCTGGGCATTGGGTGAAACCGAAGAACACCACCGGCATCAAGCCGCGGAACGAACTCAGGGTGACGGTTTCACCGGCCGTGTTCTTGAGCTTGAACGTGCGGCCCATGATCTTGTCGCTCAAGTCCTTGCCGTACTTGAAGTTCAGCTTGGGGCCGGTGTCGCAGCCGCTCAGCAGACCCAGGCCCAGCAGGCCCATACCGGTGAGGACCTTGCGGCGGGTGAATAACGTACTCATGAAATGGGCGTCCCGTGAAGCGCCTGACGGCTGCACATAACAGATCAGTCAGGCTTTGAAAAGCGGTGAACAGGAAGGCTGGGTAGTCTACCGACCTTGATCGCGCTGGATAATCTGCGACGTTCTGCCACAGGGGCGGTCGCCACCTTATCAGCCAGGGCGTTGATTGAGTCTGTGGCACACTGTCGCAGACACGGCCCAAGGCCCGCCGCACAAGGCTTTGGGCAAATGTTTCAACGATTATCAGGGCCCTTGACCCGCATCAAGGCAGCGCGCGCCCACTGTGGGCACAGTCACGGTACAAGCACCGTGAGGTTCTGATGCTCTATCTCCTATTCCTGCTGGCCCATCTATTCGCCGCGCTGATATTTATCGGCACGGTGTTCTTTGAAGTGTTGATCCTCGCCAGTGTGCACAAGCAACTGCCGGCCCGCGTCATGCTGCTGGTGGAGCAGGGCATCGGCCGCCGTGCCAGGGCCTTGATGCCGTGGGTGCTACTGGTGCTGTTTGGCGCCGGCATCGGCATGGTCTGGTTGCGCTATCTGCCGGTGCTGGCGACGCCGTCGAGTTCGGCATTCGGCGCGTTGCTGACCCTCAAGCTGATCCTTGCCGCCAGCATGTTGATGCATTTTTTGCTGACCGTGTGGTTGATGCGCCGTGGGCGGGTCAGCGCGGCTTATCTGCGCTTCGTCCACCTGAGCCTGTTTTGCCATATGGTCGCCATTGTGTTGTTGGCCAAAAGCATGTTCTACATCACCTGGTAAACGTCGGCGCTTGATGCATATCAAGGTGCGCTGTCCGGTCGCACCGCACAATGACCCACCGTAGCCAGACCCGGAGGCCGTCATGCTCACTGTCATTCATCCCGCCCGCGAGTGGCGCCTGCGCCGTGACCAAAGCGTGCTGGACCAGGGCCAGGTCGACATCGGTAAATTTCATACGGGCATCGGCTCCCTTGACTTGCTGCGCGCCTTGCGCAGCAGCCGCCAGCGGCAACGGCCCCTGGCGCTGAACCTGCAGTGGCCGGCAGGCCTGGTGGCGGATACCTACCTCGGCGCGCTGGAACAGGAGATTCACTTGGTCGGTTGCCACGTGGGCGGTCGGCAACCAGTGGACCAATTCCATCTGGGCGGCGCCACCCCGGCCATTGCCGACCTGCAACGCGTGATGGCGCACCTGCGCAGTCGCCTGCACTTTCTTGATCACGACCAGGGCGACTACAGCCTCGACCTCGACCCGCTGCACACAGACTGGGCAACCATGGGCCTGTTGCGCGACCTGGGGTTCAACCACATTAATATCGGCGTGCCGGATGCCAGTGCCGAAGCCACGCCGTCAGTGGCCGGGTATCAAGACCCGGCGCCGATCCAGTCGCTGATCGACGCAGCGCGTACCTTCGGCTTTCGTTCGGTGAATGTGGACCTGGGCTATGGCCACGCCTGGCAGACCTGCGAGAGCTTTGAAACCAAGCTGGCCAGCCTGATCGCCCTTGAGCCGGACCGCCTGCAAGTCTTCGATTATGCCCGGGCTCCCCGGCGCTACCAGCAGCAGCCACGGCGTGCGCTGTCGTCGAATGCCGACAAATGTGGCATGCGCCGCATCGCTTTCCAGCGCCTGGAAGATGCCGGTTATCACTACATCGGCCTTGGCCAGTTCGTGCGCCCCGACGACGACCTGGCGCTGGCCCAGGAGCGCGGGCACCTGAGCCGCAATTGTCAGGGTTTTACCCGTCACGGCTACTGCGACCATATCGGTTTTGGCCTGGGCGCCATCAGCCAGCTCGACACCCTGTATGCGCAAAACACCGACGACCTGGCGCTCTATTGCCAGCAGTTGGGCAGCGACCTGTTGCCCACCGCCCGCGGTTGGCGCTGCGAGGCCGGCGACCAGATCCGCCAGCACGTCATGGAGCGCCTGGCCTGTGACCTGGAGTTGGATATCCTGGCCCTGGAGCGCCGCTATGGGGTGATTTTTTCCCGCTATTTCTCGGCGATCTGGCCACTGCTGGAGCATTTGCACCAAGACGGCCTGATTGATCTGTCCGAGCGTTTCCTCTGTGTACTGCCAGCAGGCCGGCACCGGGTCGAAGCCCTCTGTGCGCTGTTTGACCGGGCAGGCAGCGCCGTCCCCCCTTGCTCCAACGATGAGACCATCGACCATGAAAGCGTTTGAGTTCAACCGGGCCCTGGTGCAGAAATACGACCGCCCGGGGCCACGCTACACCTCGTACCCGACGGCGCCGCAGTTTCACGCAGCCTTCGCCCTGGACGATTACCAGCAGGCAGTCGCGGCCAGCAACCACGCGCTGACGCCCAAGGCGTTGTCGGTGTACATCCACATCCCGTTTTGCCAGAGCCTTTGCTACTACTGCGGCTGCCACAAGATCATCACGCGCAAGACCCACCGCGCCGTGGAATACCTGAGCTACCTCAAGCGCGAAATCCAGATGCAGGCGGCGTTGTTCGACCGCGCGCGACCGCTGACCCAGTTGCATTTGGGGGGCGGTACGCCGACCTATCTTGACGATGGGCAACTGGCCGACTTGATGGACTGCCTGGCCCAGGGCTTCAGCCTCGATACCAGTGACCGCCATGAGTTTTCCATTGAGGTGGACCCGCGCACCATCAGCGTCGAACGGATCCACAACCTGCGCGGGCTGGGTTTCAATCGCCTGAGTTTTGGCGTGCAGGACTTTGATACCGATGTGCAGGCAGCGGTCAATCGCGTGCAGAGCGAAGAGCAGATCGTGCAATTGGTCTCGGCAGCGCGTGAGGCGCAGTTCAAGTCGATCAGTGTGGATCTGATCTACGGCCTGCCGTTGCAAACCGTGGCCAGTTTCGACGTGACCCTGGGCAAGCTGATTGCCCTGCGTCCGGACCGCGTGGCGGCGTACAGCTATGCGCACCTGCCGACACAAATCCGCGCCCAGCGCATGATCCGCCCCGAAGACATGCCCCCCCCCGAGCGCAAGCTGGAGCTGTTGGAATTGACCATCCGCCGGCTGACCGAGGCGGGGTATGTGTACATCGGCATGGATCACTTTGCCTTGCCCGACGATGAACTGGCCCTGGCCCGGGCCAATGGCACCTTGCAGCGCAATTTCCAGGGCTACTCGACCCATGCCGATTGCGACCTGATCGGGCTGGGCGTCTCGGCCATCGGCAAGGTGGGTGACAGCTACAGCCAGAGCGTCAAGGAGTTGTCCCAGTACTACGCACGTATCGACGCCGGGTTGTTGCCGGTGCAGCGCGGCTACCGCCTGAACGCCGATGACGTGCTGCGCCGCGACGTGATCAACGGCCTGATGTGCCATGGGCGCATTGACTTTGCCGGGGTCGAGGCCGGGCATGCGATCCGCTTTACCGAATACTTCGCCCAGGCGTTGTCGCGGTTGGATGAGCAAGTGGCGGATGGCTTGCTGCATATCCAGGATGACGGCGTGCAGTTGCTGCCCCAGGGGCAATTGATGGTGCGCAGCGTAGCGATGGCATTTGATGCGTACTTGGGCGGGCAGCAGAAGGGGCAGTTTTCTCGTACGGTCTAATCACCCAGCACCTTCCTGTGGCGAGGGGGCTTGTCCCGCTGGGCTGCGCAGCAGCCCCAAAACCTGCTGCCTCGGTGTATCAGATAGAACTCAGGGGGCTTACTGGGGCTGCTGCGCAGCCCAGCGGGGGACGAGCCCCCTCGCCACAAAAGCCCCTTCACCACAGGTCAGGTATAGGCGCTGTTAGTACGCTCTATCTCTTCCACCAGCTTGTCGATCCCTTCCAGCCGCGCGCGGTTGTCGTGATCCCAGGGATGAAACCCCGGCTTGAAGTAATGCAGCCAAGGCCGCGCCATGCGCGGGAATACGCCCCTGGCGCCGTAGAGAAATTTCAACATCCGCCAGAACCCTTTCAGATGGCCACCCGCGCGGCGGTCGGCGATCAGTAGGCGCAGGTGGAAATCAAACACCACCAACCAGAAAAACACCGTGGTGAACAGCATGGTCCCGGTGCGCAGCAGGTAACGCTTGGGCCCCGGCTTGATCACGCGGTTCCACACATCAAAGGCCACGGCCTTGTGTTCCGTTTCCTCAAGGGCGTGCCAATACCACATCTGCTGGTAGCCCTTGAGCGAATCCCCAAAGCGCGTGGGGTCGCTGAGGAGGATTTCCGCGAGCATCGCCGTGTAATGCTCCAGGGCGATGGTCACTGCCAGGTTGAAGGACGGCGGCAAGTGCTTCTTTTGCAGGTCGAGGATGAATTTCAACCGCCGGTCAAGCAGGTGGGCGGGCAACCCCGCGGCTTGCAGCAGCTCGTTGTAGGCCACGTGCTCACGGCTGTGCATGGCTTCCTGGCCGATAAAACCCTGGATTTCCTTCTTTAAGGCCGGGTCGTCGATGCGCTGGCGATAGTGGCGCACGCTGTCCATGAAGAACAGTTCGCCCTGGGGAAACAGCAGCGACAGGGCATTGAAGAAATGCGTGATGAAAGGGCCTTGCTCGTGCCAATCCTTGATGCGTTCGGCGGGCAGGGCAAAATGCAGGTCGCGGCGAATGGGCAACATTATGGCGACTCCTGTTCTGTGATGGGGTTGGGCAGCGGTGCCTTGCGCTTTTTCGGTGCCATGCGTCGGCTGGCGAACACCACCAACGCCTGATAAGCCGCCGGCAACCAGCGTGCAAGCAAGTCCAGGGCGTAGGCGTCGCGGCCGATCAGCACGCGGCGCTTGTTTTTGCGCACGCCTTGCAGGATCACCTTGGCGGCCTGGTCGGCGTCGGTGATAAACAGCTTCTCGAAGTCGGCGCGGGCCTGTTGTTCGCTATGGATCAAGAACCCGGTCATGTTCGCGTCGATCCGGCTGCTGCGGCAGATATCGGTACGGATCCCGCCAGGATGCACACAGGTGGCCGAGACGCCGCTGCATTGCAAATCCAACTCCTGGCGCAACGATTCGGTGAAGCCGCGCACCGCGAACTTGGTGGCGTTGTAGCCGCTCATGCCAGGCTGGGCGAACAGGCCGAAGACGCTGGACGTGTTGACCACATGCCCGTCGCCGCTGGCCTTGAGGTACGGCAGGAACGCCTTGGTGCCGTAGACCACACCCCAGAAGTTGATGCCGACGATCCACTCAAGGTCGGCGTAGTCCACACCTTCCACCGTACTCGACAGGGCCACCCCGGCATTGTTGAAAATCAAATTGACCTGGCCGTGCTCGGCCGCACAACTGGCGGCCCAATCCTCCATGGCCTGGCGGTCGGCAACATCCACCTCCCGCGCGGTCACGCGGATCGGCGCCAGGCTGCTGCGCTGGATCAGCTCCACGGTTTGCTGCAGGCCAGCCTGGTTTTTGTCTGCCAGGGCCAAGTGGCACCCCTCGCGCGCCAGGGCCAGGGCCAAGGCGCGGCCCATGCCGGACGCGGCACCGGTGATGGCCGCCACGCGACCATTGAATGACTTCATGACAGGCTTCCTTCTGCGGTGGCATGGGGTTGCGCGAGGGGGCGCTGCGCAGTGCCAGTCACCAGTGGCGTGACTTGATAGTCGCCCAGGGCGAACTGGCGGGTGACCTGCTTGAAGCGCCAGGTCGAACCGGGCCACAGCGTGGTGTTTTTGCCGGTGCGCGGGTCGAGGTACCAACTGCGGCAGCCACCGGTGTTCCAGATGGTGCCCTGGAGCTTTTCCTGGATTTTCAGGTTGTAGGCGCGTTCCACCGCCGGCTTGACGTCCACCGTGGCAATTTGCTGGCGGCGCATCTGTTGCAGGGCATCGAGGATGTAGGTGACTTGCGCCTCGATCATCAGAATCATCGAGTTGTGGCCCAGCCCGGTGTTGGGCCCGACGATCAGGAACAGGTTCGGATAACCCGGCACGGTAGTGCCCTTGTACGCATGGGCGCCATCGCGCCAGGTGTCCATCAGGTCGATACCATCGCGCCCGATGATGCAGTCGCGGGGCAGGGGATCGCTGGCCTGGAACCCGGTGCCGAAGATCAGGCAGTCAGCCGGGTGCTTGATGCCATCGGCGGTGACGACCCCGTCGGCTTCGATCCGCAGCACGTTGTCGGTGACCACCGCGACATTGCTGCGCGACAGCGCCGGGTAGTAGTCGTTGGAAATCAGCACGCGCTTGCAGCCAATGGTGTAGTCCGGCCGCAGGATCTTGCGCAGGGAAGGGCGCGCCACTTGTTTGTGCAGATGGCGCAGGGCGATTTTCTGCACCATTTTCATCAGCCTTGGGTGCAGCGCAAACCCAACCACCCGACCTTCCAGGGCCCAGTAAAAGGCCCCGCGCACCAGGCGTTGGGTAAACGGCAAGTGTTTGAAAGCCCAGCGTTCGACCCGTGAAATGGGGCGGTCGGGCTTGGGCATGATCCACGGCGGGGTGCGCTGGAACAGGTCCAGGTGCGCCACCTGCGGGGCGATCTGCGGCACGAACTGGATGGCGCTGGCGCCCGTGCCAATAACGGCCACGCGCTTGCCCTTCAGCGAATAGTCGTGGTCCCACTGCTGGGAGTGAAAGCGCTTGCCCTTGAAGCTGTCCAGCCCCGCGATATCCGGCAGCGCCGGGCGCGACAGGCCGCCCATCCCCGACACCAGCACTCGCGCACTGACGTGGCGGCCATTGCTGAACTGCAACTGCCAGCGTTGCAGTTGCTCATCGAACACCGCCCGTGTAAGGCCCATGCCAAAACGCAGGTACGGCGCCAGCTCGAAGCGCTGTGCACAGTGTTCCAGGTAGGCGCGGATTTCCGCCTGGGGGGCGAACTGGCGGGTCCAGTCGGGGTTGGGCGCAAACGAAAACGAATAGACGTGGGATTGCACATCACAGGCGCAGCCCGGGTAGTGGTTGTCGCGCCAGGTGCCGCCCAGGGAATCGGCCTGTTCGGCAATGAAGAAGTCGTCGAGCCCGGCTTGCTTGAGTTTGATCGCCATGCACAGGCCGGCAAAGCCTGAGCCAATGATCGCGATATCCACACAATCTGCCGGGCCGCCCGGCTGGGTAGAGGCATTCATAGGGTGTCCCTCGTGGGCTGTGGGCGCCTTACGGGTTTTGGCATCGGATGTGCTCCTTTTTGTTTTCGGCTTTTAGATAGAACACCATTGCAAAGAAAAATTGAATTTATTATTTTAAAAAAGATTTTAAATAATCTACCTGAAAATATCGCCTACGCTAGAACCTTGTCTTTTATGTGCGATTTGTCCGACGGACGAGCCTTTGCGCACGCAGTTGAAGTCCAGGGTGTGGACGATGGCTGAGGTCTTGACCAATACCGGTCGGATCGCCAGCAGCAGGGAAGCCGAGGACCGAGCTATGGCTGTCGAATGGGTTGTCGCTGCGGGTGTGTTTATAGCTGCGAGTGCGGCGTTGTGGGGCTTGAGTGCCTGGATGACGCGCCGTATCGAAGTGGCTGTTCCAAGTAACGGGCGCTTTCTGGAGGTCGATGGCGAGCGCTTTCATTATGTAGAGGAGGGCAAGGGGCCGCCGCTGGTGATGATCCACGGCCTGATGGGCAGCAGTCGCAACCTGACTTATGCCTTGTCTGCCCAATTGCGCGAGCACTTTCGGGTGATCACCCTGGACCGCCCCGGCTCAGGCTATTCCACCCGGCATAAAGGCACCGGTGCCGACCTGCAAAGCCAGGCCCGGCAAGTGGCGACCTTTATCCAGACCCTGGACCTGGGCCAGCCCCTGGTGCTGGGGCATTCCTTGGGCGGGGCGATTTCCCTGGCATTGGCCCTGGACCATCCCCATGCGGTGTCCGGGCTGGTGCTGGTGGCGCCATTGACCCACCCCCAACGCATGATCCCCCTGGTCTTTCTCTCTCTGGCCGTGCGCCCGGCCTGGCTGCGGCGCTGGGTGTCGCGCACGCTGACGGCGCCCATCGGCATGCTCACCAGCGGCGCAGTGGTCAAGGCAGTGTTCGCCCCCGACCCGGCACCGGCCGACTTCGCCACCCGTGGCGGCGGGATGCTGGGGATGCGCCCTGACAACTTCTATGCCGCCTCCACCGAAATCGGCCTGGTCAATGATTCCCTGCCGGATATGGTCAAGCGCTACCCCCAACTGCGCCTGCCCATCGGCCTGATCTATGGTTCGCGGGACAAGGTGCTGGACTTTCGCAAACACGGCCAGGCCCTGGCGGACAAGGTGCCGGGGCTCAAAATGCAGGTGATCGAAGGCCGCGGCCACATGCTGCCAATCACCGCCACCGAGCGCGTGGCAGCCCTGGTGGAGCAGGTGGCCAAGCGCAGCAAACCGGTAGAAAGCGCCACCGTCCTGCACCCGCCATTTGCACTGGCGAGCAAATAATCGTGCACCCCACGGCGTGGTCGAGAGTCGGTAACGCTTGCCCTAGACACCTGACCGAATGGATGAAAAAGAGACTGCCCGGTCACGTAGAAAAGGCTTCGAAAAAGTAGTTGACGACCTAACGGTTCCGCGCTATTTATTTAAAAAAATATTTCAATATTTATTTTGAAATGATTTTTGAAATGCCTAAGAGCGAATAAAATAATGAAAAAAACGCCTTTTATCGCATGGTTGATTTCAAGTGGCTTTCAGTGCCGCCTGAATCTGTTGTCTGCCCCTTTTGCTTCGCTCTCCCTTCCTGCCGCGCAGTGCGCCCGGAGGCTGCCATGAATCAGACCCTGGCAGCCCCGCACGTCTGGACCGACGGTAAGCGCCACCTGTGGTGGCTCGGCATCATGCCTTTGGCAACCCCGCTATTGTCCGGCGCGCTGGCCATCACCACCGGTGTACAAGAACTGTGGTGGGTGGGTGTGCTGGTGATTTTCGGCCTGATCCCGCTGATTGACGGCCTGCTCGGCGAAGACGTCAGCAACCCGCCGGAATCTGCGGTCAGCGGCCTTGAATCGCAGAAGTACTACCGCTGGATCGTCTACACCGGCGTGTTGCTTGTTATCTCCTCCCTGGTGATTACCGGTTGGCTGGCTGTCAGCGGCATCGCCTGGATGATCAACGGTGGGCTGCTGCAACTCACGGCGTCCATGGACCCATCAAGTTGGATGGCGCAAACCGCCAGCTTCCTGACTGCCCGGGTGCAACTGCACGGTGACGTCAGTTGGTTCACCTACCTGGGCATGGCCATGTCCACCGGCGCCGCCACCGGCATCGCGATCAACACTGCCCATGAACTGGGGCACAAGCCGCGCCTGCTGGAGATCGTGCTGGCCAAGATCACCCTGGCGCCAACCTTCTACGGGCACTTCTATACCGAACACAACCGTGGCCATCACGTACGCGTCGCCACCCCGGAAGACCCGGCCAGCTCCCGGCTGGGGGAGAGCTTCTGGGCGTTCCTGCCGCGCTCGGTGTGGTTCAGCGCGCGCTCGGCTTGGAACCTGGAACGTGAACGCCTGCGCAAGCTCGGCCTGCCGGCCTGGCACTGGAAGAACGGCGTGCTCAGCGCCTGGATGTACAGCGTGGTGTTGTGGGGCGCAATGATCGCCTGGCTGGGTGTGGCCGTGATTCCCTTTTTGGTGATCCAAGGCATCTACGGCTTCTCGTTGCTGGAAGTAGTGAACTATGTCGAACACTACGGCCTTAAACGCCAGAAGTTGCCCAATGGTCGTTATGAGCGGTGTTCGCCGCGCCACTCCTGGAACAGTAACCGTATTGTCACCAATATCTTTCTGTTCCAGTTGCAGCGCCACTCCGATCACCATGCCAACCCGACCCGCAGTTATCAGTCGCTGCGCCACTTTGATGAATCACCGCAACTGCCCTACGGCTACGCCAGCATGATTGTCTGGGCCTACATCCCTTACTTGTGGCGCCGGCGCATGGATCATCGGGTACTGCGGCACTACTCGGGGGATGTCACCCTGGCCAATATCCAGCCATCCAAACGCTTGAAGATACTGGAGAAGTACGGCAAGACCAGCACCTTCTAATGTGAATCAACTGTTGTAGGGCGCACTCGGGATCTGTGTATCGCGCAGGTTTTCATTGCCCACGGTTTACCGGTTTCGAGTGCTGCTTAGTTGCAAGAAAGTTGTTTGACCCTAACAAAAATAAAATCAAGGGAAGGACGTACACCATGCAAAAACCTGCCAAGTTCACTACGCATATCGTGCTCGCCGCATTGGGCCTTATCGCCTATCACCAGGCCCAGGCCGCACGCATCGAACCCGCCGGCAGCGCCTTCACTGCCCAGGGCCCCATCAGCTTTTCCAAGGGCGCGCTGATCAGCGCCGACTGCACCATCAAAGTGGCCGGCAAGGTTGCGGCCGATGGTTCGCAAGTCAATGTCGACAAGGTTGAGTTCGACGGCGGCCTCAAGTGCAGCCGCGTCGAAGCCATCAACTTGCCGTGGATCCTGGTGGCCAAAGACACCACCAGCGGCTCTATGTCGAAGATCAGCGTCGACGTGCACGCCTTTGGCCTGGGCGGCAAGTGCGGCCCATCCACCGCCGAAGGCACCTGGGATAACGCCACCGGCAAGTTGGAGGCGGCCAATGTGCCGATTGGCGAAGACTGCAAGATCAAGAGCGTGTCGATCAAGATGCCGCCGACTTTCAAAGTCGTCGAGTAATCACCCGAAGTTGTAGCGGTAATTGCATTGAAATTTGGCTGGAAAGGGAAGTTCTGCTGTTTCTCCGTGACCTCTCGATCATGGCCATTACCCCGGCGAAATGACTCGCCATACATGTGAGGAAAAATAATGAAAAGTTTCAAAACCCTCGTTTGTGTAAGTTCGTTTGCTCTGTGCTTTGGCGCGGCTTCGATGGCCAGTGCGGCGTCGATTACCCCAAATGGCGCGTTTACCACTGACCCAGGCACCATTGTTGTCACGTCGCCGTCTTCCGGTGGGGCTCCAATCACTTGTGGCATTACGTTCGGCGGTACTGTTACCGCAGGCGTCGCGACTATTACTGCAGCAAGTCTGACCGGGGGTGGGCTGTGCGCATTGCCTACCTTGAAAAATATCCCATCTCCGGGGTGGAAGTTGACGGCTACCAGTTTTACGCCAAGTACTGGTGCGGGCACAGGCATTGTTGAGCGAGTAGGTTGGACTGTTGTGTTCCCACCGTCTAACTGCGGCGCAGGCACTATCAACGTGGCCTGGGACCAGGCAACGCAGATGCTGACCGCCGCCAATCAGCCGCTCTCCGGCAACTGCTCCGTGCAGTCTTTGAAAGTTAAAGCACCGACTCTGACCCTGGCTCCTTAAACCATCGCACTTATTAGTGCAAAGGGCTGATCACCCCTGAAAGACAGGTGCCTCTAGTGAGGCACCTGTTGAGGCAACCCGGATCGGTAAGGCCGACTCTGGTAGATAAAAATAATAAGGAGTGGAGCATGAATAACAAGAAACAGCAGGCTCAGGCGTTACTTGGCCTGGCATTGTTGGGGGGGCTAATGGCTGTGGCCGGTCCGGTTCAGGCGGGCGGTTTCATGACTCCGACCTCGAACACGGCGGGTTGGGGCCGGGCGTTTGGTGGTGGTTCGATGTTCAAGAACGATCCGTCAGCGGCCTACAACAACCCTGCTGCAATGGCCTTCATTGACAAAACCATTTCGCAGTTCACCCTCAACTTCGCCAATATCGACATCAAGTACAAAGGGTCGGCCTACGACTATTCTGGCCGTCCAATGTCCGAAACTACCTTCGACGAAAACTACAACCCCACTTACAACGATCGTACCGGTAACGGTGGCCAGGCCGGCTTCGAGGCGTGGGTGCCTACGGGCTTTATGGTGATTCCAATCAATGACCGTTTCGCCTTTGGTCTGAGCCAAGTGGTGCCCATGGGCGCCCGTACCACGTACGACCAGGATTGGAAAGGCCGCGACTTTGCAGTGGACACCCGAATTGAAACCGTTGGCCTGACCGGCTCGCTGTCGTTCAAGGTTAATGATGAGTTTTCCATCGGCGGTGGTGCGATTCTTCAGCACACCAAAGGTTTTGTGAGCCAGAACGTCGACCTGTATGCCGCCGCTGCCCAGTCGCCGGACTTTGGGATGATTCCGTTTCCGGCCGGCCAGGGTTTCGCCTTGATGCGCGTGAAGGTCGACAATAATTCCCTGGGCTGGTTTGCAGGGATGACCTGGAAGCCTACGGCGCAAGACACCCTGGGCTTGAACTACCACGCCAAGATCAAGAACAAGCTGGAGGGCAAGTACAACATGTACGCTGACCCGACCTCGGAGGGACTGATGACCATTCCGGTGGTCGACGGTAAAACCCTGGTCGAGCTGGCTTACCCCGGGCTGAAACTGTATCCGGGCGGTGCCAAGGCCTCCACGCAATTGGATATCCCTGCCAACGCGTCCCTGGACTGGGTGCACGACTTCTCTGACCGCCTGACCCTGGGCGCCAGCGTGACCTGGACCCAATGGTCGTCCTTCGAGGCGCTGACCTTGAAGTCCAATGGCAGCACCATCGTGTCGATCCCGTACAAGTACAAGAACACCTGGATGTATTCCTTCGGTGGCGACTACAAGCTCACGGATGATTTTACCGTGCGCGCCGGTGTGGCCTTCGACCAGACCCCAACCCGCAACTCCACCCGTGACCCACGCATCCCGGATGGTGATCGCACCTTCGCCTCCCTGGGCTTTGGCTACAACATCCGCGCCATTCCTGGCCTGAGCATCGACGGCGCGTATTCCCGCCAGTTTGTGGAAACCGTCAAGCTCAAGACCAAGAACGTTGATCGGCTTGGCGCAGGTTCGCTGGACGGTAAATCCGAGGCCAAGGGTGAAGTGGTCAGCCTGTCGGCCACGTACGCCTTTTAACGTGTCTGCGTAGTACCGAGGTAAACCCACAGTCAGCGCATCTTTCTGTGGGGTTTACCTCAGGGTGCACCAATGGGTCGCCCACGCGACCCCTGGTGATTTCCTTGCATTTCGACATTTCGGCTGACGCGTTCGGCCATGAATTTTTTCGCGAACCGATTAAATAAAAATTTCAAAACAAAATTTGAATTTAGCTTTTCAAGTTTGTAGTGTGGTGATCAGTCGCAGGCCATACCGGCTTGCTGACCTGCATGCCGTGCCCTGAATAAGTTGCCCTGAATAAGTAGAGGTATCTCCATGGTTATCTGGTTACTGGCGGGACTCGCTGCGGCGACTGCCCTGGCGTATCGACAAGCGGCAGCCACTTTGTGGCTGGGGGCTGGCCTGGTCTGGTTGGCCGGTGGCTATCTGTTCAATGGGGTCGCAGGGTTTGGCCTGAGCGTTGCGGCGCTGTTGGTGGTGTTGCCGGCGCTGCTGCTGAGCATCAAGCCCCTGCGCCGGGCGCTGTTGACCAGCAAGGCCTTGGGCCTGTTTCGCACGATTATGCCGGCCATGTCCGACACTGAGCGCGCGGCTATCGAGTCCGGTACCGTGTGGTGGGACGCCGAGCTGTTCAGCGGCAAACCCAACTGGCAGCGCCTGCTGCAAGCCGCGCCGGCACGCTTGAGCGCCGAAGAGCAGGCGTTTCTCGACAACGAAGTGGAAACCCTCTGCGACATGGCCAACGACTGGGAAACCACCCAGGTCTGGCAGGACCTGTCGCCCGAAGGCTGGCAGTACACCAAGGACGCCGGTTTCCTCGGCATGATTATTCCCAAGCAATATGGCGGCAAGGGCTTCTCCCACTATGCCCATTCGCAGGTGGTGATGAAGCTGTCGACCCGTTGCTCGGCAGCGGCGATTTCGGTGATGGTTCCCAACTCCCTGGGCCCCGCCGAACTGTTGCTGCATTACGGCACCGATGCCCAGCGCAATTACTACCTGCCGCGCCTGGCCCGTGGCGAAGACATTCCGTGCTTTGCCCTGACCAGCCCCTATGCCGGCTCCGACGCCGGGGCCATTCCCGACCTGGGCATCGTCTGCAAGGGCATGCATGAAGGCCAGGAAGTGCTGGGTTTCAGCGTGACCTGGGACAAGCGCTATATCACCCTTGGCCCCATCGCCACGGTGCTGGGCCTGGCCTTTCGCGCCGAAGACCCGGACGGGCTGCTGGGCCAGCCCGGTTCGCTGGGCATCACCTGCGCCTTGATCCCTACGTCCCATCCCGGAGTGAACAGTGGCCGCCGTCACTGGCCCCTCAATGCGGTATTCCAGAACGGCCCGACCACCGGCAAAGACGTGTTTATCCCCCTGGAGTGGGTGATCGGCGGCCGCGAGCAAGTGGGCAACGGCTGGCGCATGTTGATGGAATGCCTGGCGGCCGGGCGGGCGATTTCCCTGCCATCGGCCAACGTCGGCCTGGGCAAGGTGGCGGTACGCGGCACCACGGCCTATGCGGCGATGCGCAAGCAGTTCGGCCTGCCGATCGGTAAGTTCGAAGGGGTGCAGGCACCATTGGCGCGCATGGCCGGGCACTTGTATGCCTGCGATGCAGTGCGCAAGGTATCGGTGGCGTCGTTGGATGCTGGCGAGAAACCTTCGGTGATTTCGGCGATTGCCAAATACCACGTCACCGAGCGTGCGCGAATCATCGTCAACGATGGCATGGACATCGTCGCCGGCAAGGGCATCTGCATGGGGCCCAACAACTTCCTGGCCCGTGCCTATCAGCAAAGCCCTATCGCGATCACCGTGGAAGGGGCAAACATCATGACCCGCTGCCTGATCATCTATGGCCAGGGCCTGATCCGTTGCCATCCTTACGTGTTCCGTGAGATGGAAGCGGCACGCAACACCGATCATCGCCAGGCGTTGCTGGCGTTCGACAGCGCCATGTTCGGTCACCTGAGCTTTGTGCTGGCCAATACCGTACGGGCGGCAGTGCATTCCCTGACAGGCGGGCGCCTGATTGCCGTGCCGGCCAAGACCGACCCGGCGCTGGCGCCTTACTATCGCCAGGCCAATCGGCTGTCGGTGGTGCTGGCGTTGATTTCCGATATCTCCATGGGCGTGCTGGGCGGTGCGCTCAAGCGCAAAGAAAGCATCACCGGGCGCCTGGGCGATATTCTGTCCCAGCTCTACATCCTGTCCTGCGTGCTCAAGCGCTTTGAGGATGATGGCCGGCCCCAGGCCGATCTGCCGCTGGTGCATTGGTCGGCCCAGGACGCACTGTTGCGGGCCCATGAGGCCCTGGCCGAGGTGCTCGACAATTACCCCTCCAAGCCCGCTGCGGCAGTGATTCGTGGCTTGAGCTTCCCGTTTGGCATTCCCCAGCGCAAACCATCAGATCGCTTGCTGGCCCAGGTGGCCGAACTGGTGCAGACCCCCGGCGAAAGCCGCGACCGCTTACTGGCCAATTCCTACATCCCACGTCCGGAAATCGACAAGTTGGCCTACGGCGAATTGGCGTTCCGCCTGTTGCCCCAGGTGGAGTTGATCGAAGGGCGGCTCAAGGCGGCGGTCAAGCAAGGCACCCTCGAACCGATGCCGATCAGCACCACCGCCTTCACCGCCTGGCGCATCAAGGCCCGCGCCCTGGACCTGATCAGCGCCGATGAAGACGCCTTGCTGGCGCGCTATGTGGAGTACGCCGACCACGGCATCCAGGTGGACGACTTCCCGCAGGACTTTGGCTTGCTGGAGGCATTGCAAAAGCGCCAGCAAACCTTGGAACAAGCAGCCAAGCCCAGCACCAGAAAGCGTGAAAACGCCCCGGTGAACTAAACACCAACACGCGCCCTGTAGGAGCTGGCTTGCCTGCTCCCACAGGAGATTGGGTTTGCAGGTCAGGAAAACGGATCGATTTATGAGCGACAGCTATCTCTCTTTTGTTAATTCCCCCTGGGGCCGTCGCCTGGCCCAGACCATTGGGCTGCCACAGCCCTTGCCCCTGCAGCGCCACCGCAGCGGCCAACAGGGCTTGGCCAACCCGGTGATCATCGCCGGGGCAGGGCGCCTGGCGGAGGAAGTGCGGCGCATCTTCAAGGCCACCGACACCGTGCCGGCCCAGGCCGCCACGCTCAAGGCGCCGTCCACGGTCAAAGTCCAGGGCGCGGTGTTCGACGCCAGCGCCGTGGTCGACCTCAAGCAACTGGACGAACTCTACGAGTTCTTCCACGCCAACGCCCGGCGCCTGGGGCAACACGCACGGGTGGTGGTGCTGGGCACCGCGCCCGAACACTGCCAGGACTTGCCCCAGGCGATCGCCCAGCGCGCCCTGGAGGGTTTGGTGCGGTCCCTGGCCAAGGAACTGCGCCGGGCGATTACCGTGCAGTTGATCTATGTCGCGCCGGGGGCTGAGCAGGCCCTGGAAAGCAGCCTGCGGTTCTTCCTGTCGCGGCGTTCGGCCTATGTCTCGGGGCAGGTGGTGCGCCTGGAACAAGCGGTGGATACCGCACCTGCCATCAACTGGGACAAACCCTTGAGCGGCCGCCGCGCCCTGGTCACCGGCGCCTCCCGCGGCATCGGCCTGGCCATCGCCCAGGTCCTGGCCCGTGATGGCGCGCAGGTGGTCTGCGTGGATGTGCCGCAAGCGTTGTCATCCCTGGAGCAGGCGGCCAGCAGTGTCGACGGCCACGCCTGGGCGCTGGATATCACCGCCGCCGATGCGGTGCAGCAGTTGCAGGCCTATGTCGCCGAGCACGGCGCATTTGATGTGGTGGTGCACAACGCCGGGATCACCCGCGACAAGACCATCGCCAAGATGACCGAAGCGGCCTGGCGCAGTGTGCTGGCCGTCAACCTCCAGGCACCGTTGCACTTGAGTGACGCCTTGCTGCAAGGGCAGGGGCTCAATGCCGGTGGGCGGATTGTCTGTGTGTCGTCGATCTCCGGGATCGCTGGCAACCTGGGGCAAAGCAACTACGCCACGTCCAAGGCCGGGGTGATTGGCCTGGTGCAGGGCCTGGCACCGGTGGCGGCGGCGCGGCAGGTCACGGTCAATGCCGTGGCACCGGGTTTTATCGAGACCCAGATGACCGCGAAAATCCCGCTGATGATTCGCGAAGCGGGGCGGCGCATGAACTCCCTGTCCCAGGGCGGGCAACCCATCGACGTCGCCGAAACCATCGCCTGGCTGGCGCACCCGGCCTCGGGCGGGGTCAACGGCCAAGTGGTGCGGGTGTGCGGCCAAAGCCTGTTGGGAGCCTGAACATGGACTACGTGACGCAGATTATCGACCCGCCACCGTCGCGCAATCGCCTGCTGCTCGACGGCCTGCTGGCGCTGCGCAAGCCTACGCTTGAAGGCGTGCCGAGCTTGCCCAAGGAGCGCCTGGTGCGCTCGGCGGTGCCATTGTGCGCCAATGAGATGGCCGCCTATGGCCGGGCCTGTGGCTTTCGGCGTGAGCAAGGCGTGCCGCTGTCCTATCCCCATGTGCTGGCGTTCCCCTTGCACTTGCTGCTGCTGACGCGCCCGAGCTTCCCGTACCCGGCCAGCGGAATGGTGCATCTGGCCAATCGCATTCGTCAGCATCGGCGCCTGCAGGAAGGCCAGGCCCTGCGCCTGGAGGTGTTTGCCGAGCGCTGGGTGGCCCATGCCAAGGGCCAGGCGTTGAGTATCGCCACCCATGCCTACAGCGCTGGCGAGTTGGTGTGGCAAAGCGACAGCCTGTACCTGCGCCGGGATGTGGCCAATCCGGTGGGCGAGCCTTGGGGCGACAGCCTGGCCTTGCCCGAAGAAGCCTTGCGGCGCACTCAACGCTGGGTGCTGCCGGCGGACCTGGGACGACGTTTTGCCAAGGTGTCGGGGGATTTCAACCCGATCCACACCTCGCTGATCGGTGCACGCCTGTTCGGCTTTCGCCGGGCCATCGCCCATGGCATGTGGACCTTGGGCCGCGCCCTGGCCGCGCAACAACCTCCAGGCGGGCTGGACGTGGCCGAGGCCCATTGCGAGTTCAAGCTGCCGATCTTCCTGCCCGGCCAGGTCGCCCTGTGGAATGCCCCGGCAGACGGCCCCCACCGTGCATTCGAGGTGCGCAACCCGGCCGGCGACAAACCCCATATGCGCGGCCTGTTTATCTGGCATCCACGTTTTGATGAGAGTCGTCCATGAGTGACTACAGCTTCAGCCCCGCCCCGACGCGCCGGGTGGCGATTGTCGGCGGCAACCGCATTCCGTTTGCCCGCTCCAACACGGTATACGCCCACGACAGCAACCAGGATTTGCTGGTGGCCGCGCTGCAAGGTCTGGTGGACCGCTACAACCTCCACGGCCTGCGCCTGGGCGAGTTCGCCGCCGGTGCGGTGATCAAGCACTCGCGGGATTTCAACCTGGCCCGCGAGTCGCTGTTGTCCACCACCCTGTCTGCCGAGACCCCGGCCTATGACCTGCAACAAGCCTGCGGCACCGGCCTGGAAGCGGCGTTGCTGGTGGCCAATAAAATCGCCCTCGGCCAGATTGAAGTGGGGATTGCCGGGGGCGCCGACACGACCTCCGACGCGCCCATCGGCATCAACGAATCCCTGCGCCGCACGCTGCTGGCGGCCAACCGCGCCAAGGGCACTGGCAACAAATTGCGCAGCCTGTTGCAGGTGCGCCCGTCGATGTTTTTCAAGCCGCTGCTGCCGCGCAATGGCGAGCCGCGTACTGGCTTGTCCATGGGCGAGCACTGCGAAGAAATGGCCAAGCGCTGGCAGATCAAGCGCCTGGCCCAGGACGAACTGACCCTCAGCAGTCACCAGCGCCTCGACGCGGCCTATAAAAACGGCTTTTTCGACGACCTGATCAGCCCCTATCGCGGCCTGGCCCGCGACAACAACCTGCGCGCCGATGCCAGCCTGGAGAAGCTCGCCAGCCTGGCCCCGGCCTACGACCGGCAGAACGGCACCCTCACGGCCGGTAACTCCACCCCCCTGACCGATGGCGCCTCGGTGGTGCTGCTGGCCAGTGAGGAATGGGCCGTCGCCCGCGGCCTGCCGGTGTTGGCGTACCTGCGCACCGGTGAGACCGCCGCGGTGAATTTCGTTGACGGCAGCGAAGGCCTGCTGATGGCTCCAGCCTATGCGGTGCCCCGCATGCTGGCGCGTGAGGGCCTGAGCTTTGCCGACTTTGATTTCTTCGAGATTCACGAAGCCTTCGCCGCCCAGGTGCTGTGTACCCTCAAGGCCTGGGAAGACCCTGATTACTGCCGTGAGCGCCTGGGACTGGATGCGCCGCTGGGCCCCATCGACCGCGACAAAATGAACGTCAACGGCGGCTCCCTGGGCTGCGGTCATCCATTTGCCGCCACCGGTGGTCGTCAACTGGCGGCGCTGGCCAAGGCCATCCACCAGCGTGGTGGTGGGCGCGGGCTGATTTCCATCTGTGCCGCCGGCGGCCTGGGCATTACCGCCATCGTTGAAAAGTAGCCGTACAAAAACAACAACAAGGAGACTGCCATGAACGCTGTGAGCCAGGAACAAACCGAACGTATCTGGTTGAACGCCTACCTGCCCGGGGTGCCCACGGACATTGAGGCCGGCATCGAGGACTACCCGTCGTTGCGCGAGGTCTTCCTGGAGCACCTGCACAAGTACCGTGACCGTGTGGCCTACGTCAGCATCGGCACCGAAATGACCTACGCCGCCTGGCAGGCCCAGGGCATTGCCTTTGCCGCCTGGCTGCAGGCCCAGGGTGTGCGCAAGGGCGACCGCGTGGCGTTGATGATGCCTAACTGCCTGCAGTACCCGATCTGCTTGCTGGGCACCATCCTCGCCGGTGCGGTGGTGGTCAACGTCAACCCGTTGTACACCTCCCACGAACTCAAGCACCTGCTCAAGGACAGCGGCGCCGAGACCGTGGTGATCTTCGAAAACTTCGCCCACACCCTGGAAAAAGTCGTGGCCGGCAGCACCGTCAAACGTGTGGTCATTGCCGCTATCGGCGACCTGCTCGGCACCTTCAAGGGCGCGGCGATGAACTTCATCCTGCGTCGCGTGCAAAAGCAGGTGCCGGCCTTCAACCTGCCAGGCGCGGTGCGCTTCAACACCGCCCTCAAGCAGGGCCGGGGCCTGACGCACACGCCGGTACCGCTGGCGCGCGAGGAACTGGCATTTCTGCAATACACCGGCGGCACCACCGGCGATGCCAAGGGCGTGATGCTCAGCCACCGCAATATCATCGCCAACCTGTTGCAGGCCAAGGCATGGGTCGGCGATCAACTGGATCAGAACCAGCAAGAAACCAACGTCACCCTGTTGCCGCTCTATCACATCTTTTCCCTGACGGTGAATTGCCTGATGTTCATGTGCCTGGGCGGGCGCAACATCCTGATCGCCAACCCACGGGACGTGAAGCGCGTGCAGATGATCCTGCGCAAGGAGCGCTTCAACGGGATTGCCGGGGTCAACACATTGTTCAACGGCTTGCTGGAGAACGCGGAGTTCCGTGCGCGGGACTTTTCCGACCTGCGCCTGGTGATCGCTGGCGGCATGGCCACCCACACGGCGGTGGCCAAGCGCTGGAAAGAAGTCACTGGCCTGCCGATCATCGAGGGTTACGGCCTGACGGAGTGCTCGCCGGTGGTGAGCATCAGCCCCATCGATATCTCACGCATGCGCGACATGGAATTTACCGGCAGCATCGGCGTGCCATTGCCGTCGACCTGGGTGCGCTTCATCCGCGAGGACGGCGCATTGGCTGACATTGGCGAGCAGGGCGAACTGCAGGTGCGCGGCCCGCAGGTGATGCAGGGCTACTGGCAACGCCCCAAGGAAACCGCCGAGGTGCTGGATGCCGAGGGCTGGCTGTCGACTGGAGATATCGGGGTGATGAATGCACAGGGCTTCATCCGCCTGGTGGATCGCAAGAAGGACATGATCCTCGTGTCGGGCTTCAACGTTTACCCCAATGAGATCGAGGATGTGGTGGCCTTGCACCCGGGCGTGGCGGAAGTGGCGGCGATTGGTGTGGAAGATGGGGTGACCGGGGAGAAGGTGAAAATTGTGGTAGTGCGCCGCGACCCGAACCTGACCCAGGAGCAACTGTTGGCCCATTGCCGGGAGTACCTGACGGGCTACAAGGTGCCCAAGTTTGTCGAGTTCCGCACCGAGGAACTGCCCAAGACTACCGTGGGCAAGGTCCTGCGCCGAGCCCTGCGCTAACTGTAGGAGCCGGCTTGCCGGCGATGGCCATAGACATCTACACAACTTTCAGAAACTGATGATCTTCCCTGTGGCGAGCGGGCTTGCCCCGCGCTGGGCTGCGAAGCAGCCCCAAAACCAGCCGCTGCGGTGTATCTGGTACAACGCATTCGGCTTATTGGGGCTGCTTCGCAGCCCAGCGCGGGGCAAGCCCGCTCGCCACAACTGCGCTATCTGCCTGGATTTAGGTGTTGTGGCAAAGTTGTGTAGATACCGATGCTGCGATAGCGGTACATCGGCCACCCAAGCAGTGACTGAACCACCGCTTTTGCGGGCAAGTCGCACCGCCGCTCCTACAGGGGGTATGCAGATTCAGACCTGGTTCACGTTGACCCACCGCTCTTCCCGCGCAGCGAGGCGAATGGCTGTCGCCAGCCGTTCCACTGCCCACGCCTCCTCGAAATCAGTACCCGTCGCGCCTTGCCCAGCCAGTGCCATGATCAACTCTTGCACCTCCAGGGTCTTCAACTCGTTGTACCCCAACTGATGCCCCGCCGCCGGGCTGAACGCGGCATAGCCGGGCAGGGCGGGGCCAGCCAGTAAACGCTGGAAACTGTCTGCGCCAGCCCGGCATACCCGCAGTTCATTCAAGCGCTCCTGGTCGAAGGCCAGCGTGCCTTGTGTACCACTGATCTCGAAACTCAAATGGTTCTTGTAGCCACGCTTTAGCCAACTGCTGCTGACGGTCCCGCGCGCGCCGTTGGCAAAGCGCAGCAAGGCATGCACCTGGTCGTCGATCTCGATCGGCCGCCTCTCGCTACTGCCAGGGCTGGCAGGTCGTTGACCGTGGACCGTCTGGCTGTCGGCACAAACGTGCGTGATATCGCCCACCAGATACCGCGCCATCGCCAGCAGATGACTACCGAGGTCCGCCAGGGCGCCGCCAGCATGTCCCACCTCACAGCGCCATGACCACGGCGAGGCCGGGTCGGCCATGAAGTCTTCACTGAACTCGCCCTGGAAACTGATGATCTGCCCCAGTTCGCCCGCTTCAATCATCTGCCGCGCCAGGACGATCATCGGGTTGTGCTGGTAGTTGTAGCCGACCCGCGTCACCACCCCGGCCTCACGGGCGGCGCAGCGCATGGCGTCGGCCTGTTCCAGGCTCACGGCCAGGGGCTTTTCGCAATACACCGCCTTGCCCGCCGCCAGTGCAGCCATGGCCATGGGGTAGTGCAGGTGATTGGGGGTGGTGATGGCCACCAGGTCCACTTGCGGGTCATCGATCAGTTGTTGCCAGTCGCCATGGGCCTTGGCGAACCCCCAGGCGCTGGCGCAGCGTTGCGCGCGCTCGGTGTCGGCATCGGCCAGGGCCGCCAGCGTCAGGTTGAAGGGCAATTCAAATACCGTACGGGCGTTATTGAACGCCAGTGCGTGGGCACGGCCCATGAAGCCTGTACCGATCAGGCCGATTCCAAGTGCGCGCATGGCGATGGTCCTTTTGATTGTTATTTTCAGGAAGGCAATTAATAGAATAAAAATTCTCAATCATCAATACGTGGAATATAAATATTATCTCCTTGTAGGAGCGAGCTTGCTCGCGAAGGTCGCCAACGATGACGCGGGGCTCCAGGCCCCCCCGAGGTGTGCTGAGGGTTTTCGCGAGCAAGCTCGCTCCTACAGAGGAATGTACGAAGTCATCATTTCGGCGAATGCGGCTATATTCAGCCAGCAGGCAAAAGGCCTTCAGTTAACAAAAGATAACGTAGCGCCGATTGTCAGACGATTCGAAAGCCCGATAGGATGGCCCCTGCTTCCTCAAGGGGCTCTAGATTGCAGGTTTGCGCACTGCGAACACCCTGGAAGGTGTTACGACCTAACAATAATAAATGGGAGAAAGGTCTATGAGTGAGCCTGTCATGGGTGTGGGTTTTTGCCGCCCGCTCGCATCGCGCAAGGTCGCGGTGCTGGCTACAGCGCTCTCGCTGCTGGGGGTTGTCGCGTTGTCGACGGCTGCCCAGGCTGCAACCGAAGCCGCAGAACCTGCGGTATTTGCCATTGAATCGCCAAGGGCCGAAAAAGGCCTGATGATCGACGTCGTGCACGCCGGCAAACGCCTGGTGGCGGTCGGTGATCGCGGGCATATCCTTTATTCCGATGATCAGGGCGTCACCTGGGTGCAAGCCAAGGTGCCGACCCGGCAACTGCTCACGGCAGTGTTTTTTATCGACGAGCAGCACGGTTGGGCGGTGGGGCATGACGCCAAGATCCTCGCCAGCACCGATGCCGGGGCCACCTGGACTGAGCAGTTCAAAGACCTCAGCCGTGAAGCGCCGCTGCTGGACGTACTCTTCAACGACCCCAACCACGGCTTTGCGGTGGGCGCCTACGGTGCGCTGATCGAGACCACCGACGCGGGCAAGACCTGGACCGATGTCAGCGATCGCCTCGACAACGAAGACCAGTACCACCTCAACGCCATCGCCCAGGTCAAGGATGCCGGCCTGTTCATCGTCGGTGAGCAGGGCAGCATGTTCCGCTCCAGCGACGAGGGGCAGACCTGGGAAAAACTCGAAGGCCCCTACGAGGGTTCGCTGTTTGGCGTGATCGGCACCGCGCAGCCCAAAACCCTGCTGGCCTACGGCTTGCGCGGCAACCTGTTCCGCTCCACCGACTTTGGCGACACTTGGGAGCCTGTGGCGCTCAAGGCCGACCGTGGCGCTCTGGAATTTGGCTTGTCGGGCGCGACCTTGCTCGACGACGGCACCCTGGTGGTGGTCGGCAACGGTGGCAGCGTGGTGGTCAGCCACGACGATGGCCTGACGTTCAGCGTATTCAACCGCCCGGACCGTATTTCACTGTCGGCGGTGACGGCGGCGGGCAACGGCGACTTGATTCTGGTGGGGCAGGGTGGCGTACGCGTCGCCGAGCCAACTGGCGCCGAACGCAAAAAACAATAAGAAGGCGGGGATAGAATGAGCAGTCATCACAACGATAAAGCGACCTTTCTTGAGCGCCTGATCTTCAACAACCGCCCGGCAGTGATCGTGATCTGCCTGCTGGTGAGCATTTTCCTGTTCTGGCAGGCCACCTTGATCCGGCCTTCCACCAGCTTCGAAAAAATGATCCCGCTGCAGCACCCCTTCATCGAAAAGATGATGGAGCACCGCAACGACCTGGCAAACCTGGGCAACACCGTGCGTATCTCGGTGGAGGCCAAGGACGGTGACATCTTCAGCAAGGAGTACATGGAGACCCTGCGCCAGATCAACGACGAGGTGTTCTACATCTCTGGTGTTGACCGCTCCGGCCTCAAGTCCCTGTGGAGCCCCAGCGTGCGCTGGACTGAAGTGACCGAAGAAGGTTTTGCCGGCGGTGAAGTGATCCCGCAGAGCTACAACGGCTCGCCGGAAAGCCTCGACCAGTTGCGCAACAACGTGCTCAAGTCCGGCCAGGTCGGGCGCCTGGTGGCCAACGACTTCAAGTCGAGCATCGTCGATATCCCGTTGCTGGAGTCCTACCCGGACCCGCAGGACCAGGGCAAGTTGCTGGCCTTGGACTACCAGAAGTTTTCCCACGAACTGGAAGACAAGATCCGCACCAAGTTCCAGGAGCAGAACCCCAACGTCCAGATCCATATCGTTGGCTTTGCCAAGAAAGTCGGTGACCTGATCGACGGCCTGATCATGGTGGTGCTGTTCTTCGGTATCGCGTTCGTGATCACCCTGGTGCTGCTGCTGTGGTTCACCAACTGCCTGCGCAGCACGGTCGCGGTGTTGATCACGACGCTGGTGGCCGTGGTCTGGCAACTGGGGTTGATGCACTTCTTCGGGTTCGGCCTGGATCCGTATTCCATGCTGGTGCCGTTCCTGATCTTCGCCATCGGCATTTCCCACGGCGTACAGAAGATCAACGGCATCGCCCTGCAATCCAGCGAGGCCGACAACGCCCTGACGGCGGCCCGCCGCACGTTCCGGCAACTGTTCCTGCCGGGGATGATCGCGATTCTTGCGGATGCGGTGGGCTTCATCACCCTGCTGATCATCGATATCGGCGTGATCCGTGAGCTGGCCATCGGCGCTTCCATCGGTGTGGCGGTGATCGTGTTCACCAACCTGATCCTGCTGCCGGTAGCGATTTCCTATGTGGGCATCAGCAAGCGTGCGATCGCCAAGAGCAAGAAAGACGCCAACCGCGACCATCCGTTCTGGCGCCTGTTGTCGAACTTCGCCAGCCCCAAAGTTGCACCCATCTCCATTGCCCTGGCCCTGGTCGCCTTCGGTGGCGGCCTGTGGTACAGCCAGAACCTGAAGATCGGCGACCTCGACCAGGGTGCCCCGGAACTGCGTCCGGACTCGCGCTACAATAAAGACAACAACTTCATCATCAACAACTACTCCACCAGCTCCGATGTGCTGGTGGTGATGGTCAAGACCAAGGCTGAAGGCTGTTCGCGCTACGAAGCCATGGCGCCCATCGACCAGTTGATGTGGAAGATGCAGAACACCGAGGGCGTGCAGTCGGCGATCTCCCTGGTGACCGTGTCCAAGCAGATGATCAAGGGTATGAACGAGGGCAACCTGAAATGGGAAACCCTGTCGCGCAACCCGGATGTGCTGAACAACTCCATCGCCCGTGCCGACGGCCTGTACAACAACAATTGCTCCCTGGCGCCGGTGCTGGTGTTCCTCAACGACCACAAGGCCGAGACCCTCGACCGCGCGGTGCATGCGGTGCAGGAGTTTGCCAAGGAAAACAACAAGGACGGCCTGGAGTTTATCCTCGCCGCCGGTAACGCCGGGATCGAAGCGGCCACCAACGAGGTGATCAAGGAAGCCGAGCTGACCATCCTGATCCTGGTTTACCTGTGCGTGGCGACCATGTGCATGATCACCTTCCGCTCCTGGGCGGCGACCTTGTGCATCGTGCTGCCGCTGGTGCTGACCTCGGTGCTGGGCAACGCGCTGATGGCGTTCATGGGCATCGGCGTCAAGGTCGCGACCTTGCCGGTGGTGGCGCTGGGCGTGGGGATTGGTGTGGACTACGGCATCTATATCTACAGCCGCCTGGAAAGTTTCCTGCGTGCCGGCCTACCGTTGCAGGAAGCCTACTACCAGACGCTCAAGTCCACCGGTAAAGCCGTGTTGTTCACCGGCCTGTGCCTGGCAATCGGCGTGTGCACCTGGATCTTCTCGGCGATCAAGTTCCAGGCTGACATGGGCCTGATGCTGACCTTCATGCTGCTGTGGAACATGTTTGGCGCACTGTGGCTGTTGCCGGCACTGGCGCGGTTCCTGATCAAACCCGAGAAACTCGCGGGCCAGAAGGGCAACTCGTTGTTTGCCCACTGATCAGCAGCCCCCTGGGGCCCATAAACTGTGGCGAGCGGGCTTGCCCCGCGCTGGGCTGCGCAGCAGCCCTAAAGCCCAGCGCTATGGTGTATCTGCCACACCGCATTCGACTTACTAGGGCTGCTTTGCAGCCCAGCGCGGGGCAAGCCCGCTCGCCACGGCGGCCCTATGCGACCGCATAGCCAGGGTTTATCGCTCGAACGACAGAATCCAACACTCAGCCAACGCCTTGCCAATCAACCCGCGGGGTATATCTACCACCGCCTGGGTGCCCTGCGCCTTGTCCAGCAGCTCAATGCACAAAAACTGTGGCGAGCGGGCTTGCCCCGCGCTGGGCTGCGCAGCAGCCCTAAAACCCAGCGCTGCGGTGTATCTGTCACACCGCATTCGACTTACTGGGGCTGCTTTGCAGCCCAGCGCGGGGCAAGCCCGCTCGCCACGGCGGCCCTATGCGACCACATAGCCAGGGTTTTATCGCTCGAACGACAGAAACCAACGCTCGGCCAACGCCTTGCCAATCAACCCGCGGTGTATGTCTACCACCGCCTGGGTGCCTTGCGCCTTGTCCAGCAGCTCAATGCACAAAAACTGTGGCGAGCGGGCTTGCCCCGCGCTGGGCTGCGCAGCAGCCCTAAAACCCAGCGCTGCGGTGTATCTGTCACACCGCATTCGACTTACTAGGGCTGCTTTGCAGCCCAGCGCGGGGCAAGCCCGCTCGCCACGGCGGCCCTATGCGACCACATAGCCAGGGTTTATCGCTCGAACGACAGAAACCAACGCTCAGCCAACGCCTTGCCAATCAACCCGCGGTGTATGTCTACCACCGCCTGGGTGCCCTGCGGCTTGTCCAGCAGCTCAATGCACAAAAACTGTGGCGAGCGGGCTTGCCCCGCGCTGGGCTGCGCAGCAGCCCTAAAACCCAGCGCTACGGTGTATCTGTCACACCGCATTCGACTTACTGGGGCTGCTTTGCAGCCCAGCGCGGGGCAAGCCCGCTCGCCACGGCGGCCCTATGCGACCACATAGTCAGGGTTTTATCGCTCGAACGACAGAAACCAACGCTCAGCCAACGCCTTGCCAATCAATCCACGGTGTATGTCTACCACCGCCTGGGTGCCTTGCGCCTTGTCCAGCAGGGTGTAGTAGTTTTGCCGGCGTTGCTCGCGGGTTTTCAAGTGCGCGGTGCTGTACTCGGTCTTGGGGGTAGTCGCGGCGGGGTAGTGAAAGTGCGCGTACCACACCGGGTAACCTGCACTGTCGTTGATCGCGTATTCCTGGATGAAGTCCCGTCGCTCACCGCTCAATTGAAGACGCTCGCCCAGTTTCGCCACGCTGACCTGGCCTTGCGTGATCAGGTACTCCAGGTTGCCGTGGTTCGGCGGCAGTTCCAGGCACAATTGGCGGCGCAGCGCCTGGCCCCGGGTGCTCAAGCGCGCTGAGGCCAGGTGCAGATCGCTGGCCAGCTTCTGGTCGGCGGCGATGCGCGCGCTTTCGGCCTGGGCCTGGATCGCCCGGTCCAGCTCGCTGGCCAGTTTGTCGTAGCGCGAAGCCTCGTACTGCAGCACCTCTTCCACCTCTTGCGGATGCCGGGAGATTTTCCGGTAGTCCTCGGCCCGGCGCAGGTGGTCGTCCAGCATTGCCAGCAACTTGCGCGCCTCGCCCTTGACGACGCTGACGGCACGGGTAGTAAGGGCCGGCGTTGGCGGTGGGGCTTCGATAAACTCGACCCATTCGTCGCCACGCTGCGAGTACATGCCCAGCAACTGGTTGCTGACCTCGTCTCGTACCTCCACCACTTCCAGGCTGCCGACGGAGCTGACCTGGCCGATAAACGTGCCTTTTCTCTGGGTTTTTATGACCCGTTTCAGCGGCCTTCCGGCGCTGACGGGGGGACGCTTGGGTGGGCGCCTTGCAGGTTGCGCAATGGGTTTGACTTCGTTGGCCAGGCGCTGGGCGGCGTTCTGGTAAAGCGCCTCGATCACCCCGATGAGCTTGCCGGTGTACATCGGGTCGAGCACTTCGGCATCGACAATGTTCAACCCCCGCAGGCCGTCCAATGCACTGCCGTAGTGCTCCATCAGGCTCTCCAGCACACTCAGGCGATCGCCCGCTGAAAGCTCCAGGCTGTTGAGTTCACCGTGGGTGCGTACATGTTGCTGCAAGGGCGAGACGATACTGTCCAGGGCGTTGAACAACGGGTGGGCAAAGTCCTTGACGATCATGCGCTTCAAACCACGGATCTGCAGGTCCTTGACGGCCAGGGCGGTGATTTCGTTCGGCCGGCCCTCGGTCAGGCGCTCGTACACGGCAGCGCCACTGGTGCCCAGGCCGAATAATTGCTCCAGCAAACGCTCCTGCAGTTCGAGCCAATGGATGGTGCGCTCGTTGATCTCCAGCAAGTGCACGAGGAACTGCTGATAGCCCGCTTGATCGCGCAGCACTGCCAGCGACAACGCGGGGCCCTCGACGCCAAAACGCTGATAGGTGCGGTACAGCGCCAGCCGATCCTTTTCCGCGATGATCACGTGTTTACGGCTATTTTTAATGGTGTTTTCCAGGAGCGCCAGGGTGTCTTTGAGCGGTGGTGAGATGCGCAGTTCCTCCCGTTCCTTGAGGCTATCGAGGATCTGTTGGTACTCGGTGGTTTCCTCGTTGAGCGTGGCGTCGAATTGCCGGCGGGCATTGGCCAATTGCACCTCGTTGGGCCGGGGCAGTTGTTCCAGGTTCAGCATGGCCTGCTGCGCCTGGTCCGTGGCGGCGATCAAGGCCCGTTGGCGCAACTGCATGCGCTGATAAGCAGCGGTCAGCGCCTCGATGCGCTGCGCCTTGCGCTGGCGTTCGGCAGCGATGCGTTTGGGCGGCATGCCGCCGCGCAGGCGCAACCGCGTATCGACTGTCCAGGCCCCACGTTCATCGACCCACAGATAAGGGCCGCGCCGCGTGCTGTCGGCAGCATCGACAAGCACCACGCTGGCGTCATCCTCCAGGCTGACCCGATACAGGTCGCCATTGACCACGGCGTACCAGCGGTCCTCGACCGTATACAAGCCTTTGTATGGCCCGCTCGATTGCGGCGCCGGCAGTTTGGGAGGCGCGTCAACTTTGAAGGCCTGCAGGCGTGACAGCTGGTTGGGGGTGAGGCGATGACGGGCCTGGATGAAGCTGAAATCCAGCGCTGCGTTGTCGCCGCGCGCCATTTCCCCCGGCAGTCCTACCGTGCCCTGGCGCACCTGCGCTGCAGGCGGCACGGGCCATGCGTCACTTTCACGGCGCCGCAGCGATGTGCTCAGGGCTTGCTGCCTGAGCGTCGAATCGAGGCTTGACCAAGCCTTTGCCGGCGCAAAGTCCAGCAGCAACATCGCGACGTTGAGCAACAGATCGATCGTTGCCTGCTCCTTGGCGCTGGTGTCGTCGCTGACGATGGTCTGGATGGCCTGGGTGAAGCTGGCAGTCATCGTCAACAACCAACCCACGAGCATCGCCGGGCCGCGCAAGCCCTGCAGCAGGCTGCCGAACAACAGGCTCGCGCCCTCCATCAACACTTGCCAACGGCTCTCACGGTTGGAGGTCGATTCACGTTCGGCCTGGTCGACCAGGGCGCGGCTATGCTCGCTGAACAGGTACTGCATCAGCCGCCCGGTCACCAGGCACTGTTGCAACTCGTCATTGATCCCATCGCTGCCCAGGGTTGCCGGTGGCGGCGTGCGTACCGGAGCGAACTCGCTGCCCAGGCCAAACCGCAGATAGTGGGGCTCGCGGAACCCTCCGTGATCGTAGATCGGTCGCGCACTGTCCGACAGCCACGTCAGCACACTGGCCTGCAATGCGCCGGGCTGCGCCATCGCCTCGAACAGCGCCGCGCGGCTGGGGTATTGCTGCAAGGACGTGGCGTAGAGCGGCCGGTACAGCAAGAGCGGGCCTGGGGAAATGTCCTGGTATTCGATCAGGTACATGTTCTCGACTTTGTCTGCTGCCGCATTGGGACTGCGCAGCAGGGCGAGGTGCCGGATCACCACAGGGCGCTGGTGGACGTGCTGGTTGCTGGGGGCGGGCTGCATCAGCGCGGCGACCATGCGTGCGCCTTCTGCGCTGATGCCGAGCTCGTGCTTGAGGCTCAGCTCCAGGGCCAGCAGCGGCAATTGCAGCACCTGTTGCTCGCTGAACAGCCGTTCGCGCCGCAGCGCCTCGGGGCTGTCGCTCAGCAATGCGTCCTTGAGCAGCAGGGGATAGTGCTTGCCAATGTCGACCCGCTCGATCAGGCCATCACTGCCCATCACCGCATCGGTGGTCAGCCAGGCCGGCAGGGTGTGTGCCAGGCGATGAGTGAGCGCCACCTGGCCGCTGGGGCGTGCGGCGAGGTTGCGGATCGCCAGGTCCGTGAGGCTGATGGGCAGCCGTTCGACAATGCCGGCCCCACCGGGATAGCCCGCGGCGACGGTAAAGGTCAGCATCACCTCATCGGGGTGGGGCAGGGTGGTCAAGGGGGCCTGCGCCTGGGCGGCCAGTCGCTGTAACTCACGCTGCAAGGCGTTGACCGTATAGGTGCGCAGGTCGTCGATGCCGCTCAGGTAAGTTTCATCGCCGGCGCGCTGCCGCGCGCTGGCCAGCTCCAGGCTTAATTGCCTATAGCGGTAACGCTCCGAGGGCGTGGCGCGGCGCAAAGGATCCGGTACGTGCGCGCGCAGGCTGTCCAGGTGGGCGTAGGGGGTTTGGTCGGCATCAAGGAAGTAGAGCGCCGGCTCCGTGAGTTCGGTGTACAGGGTTTGCAGGCTGCGCCAGTCCTTGCCCAGGGGCAGCTTGAGGGCGGCGAGGTGTTCCAGTTGTTGATTGAGCAGCAGGCTGGCCTGATGCTCGAAGATCGAACCCTGCGGCTCGTAGCGGTGGGTGGTGAGAGTCTGCGCCACAAAGCGTGCATCCAGGCGCTGGCTCCAGGCGGTATTGAACTCGCCCATGGAGGCAAAGCACTCGACATGCCCGTTGGGCGCACACAGCAGCACCGGGGCGCGGCCATTGATGGGGCGCGTCAGGAGCAGATACTCCGACAACAGGCGGGTGGTTTGCCCGTTGTGTTCCACCACCGTCTCCAGGCTGTAGGCAATCACCGCCTGCTCACCGTGGCGGGCGATGCGCTGGGCGCGTTCGGGAAAGCTCACGAGCTGGTCGAGGGTTTGCCGCGAGGCCGCGTCCAGTCCCGACTGCTTCAGGCCGCTGGTGCGCAGGGTGTTCATCAGCCAGTCGCCGAGCCAGCGCCAGCGGGTGACGCCACTGGGGCCACTGGCATTCCAGTCATCGACCAGCGCGTCTTGCAAGGCGATGGGCAGCAGGGCGGGCAGCTCGCGGATCAGCCCTTCGATCACCTGCATGTCGATGTTCTGATTGAGTTCGGGCAGCTTCAAGCGCTTGGGTGGCGTCTGCGAGAGGTAAGGCAACAGCCCGTGACGTTCGCTGAAGTCCAGGTCCGCGCCACCGCCCAAATAGTCCTGAACCACGCTCATCAGTGGCTTGAACCGCCAACTGCGGCTGGGTTGTGGCTCGGCAAGTTGGATTTGCTGCAGATCAAAGACCAGGTTGGGGTAACGCTCGCTGAGGTTGCGCTGCAACAGTGCCTGGACGGTGGTGGCGAGCGGCTGACGGCTGGCAAATTGCTGGCTGACCGCCTGGGCGGCCAGGAAAACAGGGGGCATGGCAGATTCCGTTCTGTGGGGTTGATAGAACCCAACAGTGGCGGTTGTCGTCGGGGCAGAGGTGGTAGCGGGCTACCCCAACCCCACGTGGAACGAGAAAGAACCCAGGGATTGGCCTATCATCTGTTTTTTTTCAACAGATGACTGATAGTGATGACTGCCGTTAACCTGCCGACTGCCCTTGAAACCTGCAACATGCTCGAAATCGATGGCCTGTATACCTTTGATTTCAAGCTGGAAGGGTGCTTGCACATTGAGTGCATGGATGGCCGGGACAAGAAGCGCTGGCGCTTTACTCCAGAACAGGTATTGGCCGCCGTCTTCGATGAAACCTTGCAAAGCTGGACCCTCACTAGCGACTCGGGCCAGCACCGCCTGGTGTGCATGAGTGGGATCAGTGGCAGCAACCACGACGAGGATGAAGACGATGCTGATGCGTAAATTCTGGCCTTTGCTGATGGCCGGCAGTGTGGGGGCGATGTCAGTCCAGGCCGCGCCGGCCCAGACCCACGAACTGCTGGTGGGCAGCTACACCGCAGGTGCCAGCGAAGGTATCTATCGGGTGCAGTTCGACAGCCGCACCGGGCACTTCGCCGGCCCTGCGGTGCTGGCCGCGAAGACGCAAAACCCGTCGTGGCTGACGATGTCCAGCGACCGCAAGCGCTTGTTCGTGGTCAATGAAAACGGCCCCGGCCAGCAGGACACGGTCGGGCGCGTGAGCAGCTACCGCATCGACCCGGACAGCCGCCAGTTGCACCTTATCAATCAGGTGCAGAGCCTGGGCAACGAACCGACTCACTCCAGCCTGGCAGCCGATGGCCGGTTTCTGTTCGTGGCCAACTACAGCGTGCTGGAAGATCCGGGTGGCAGCCTGGCGATCCTGCCTGTAGATGCCGAGGGCAGGCTGGCGGCACCGGTGCAACTGAGTTCCCATCCCGCCAGTGGGGTCAACCCCGAGCGCCAGGCGTCCAACCATGTGCATTCAGTGGTGTCTTCGCCCGATGGCAAGTTTGTGTTTGCCAATGATCTGGGGGCCGACAAGACCTTTGTCTATCGCTATGACCCCAAGGCCAATCCCGAGCGCCCACTGGTGCCGGCGGCCGTGGTAGAGCTGCCGGCGGGCAGCGGTCCACGTCACCTGCTGTTCAGCGCCGACGGCAAACACGCCTGGCTGACCATGGAGATGAGCGCGCAGATTGCCGTCTTCGACTATCAGGACGGCCAACTGACCCGAACCCAACTGGTGGACATGGCTGCCGGGCAACCGACGTCGGACAAGGCCGGCGCGGCGTTGCATGCCTCTGCTGACGGCAAGTTCCTGTATGTCAGCAACCGGGGCACGGCCAACACGTTGCTGGTCTACAGCATCGACCCGGCGACAGCCCAGTTGAAGGAAATCCAGCGCCGCTCCGTGGAAGGCGATCACCCCCGTGAATTCAGCCTCGATCCAAGCGGCAGGTTCCTGTTGGTCGCCAACCAGAAAAGCAACCAGATCGTGGTAATCGAACGCGATACCCAGACCGGCCTGTTGGGTAAAACCGTGCAGAAACTGGCGATCGATGCGCCCAGCGACCTCAAGTTCCTGATGTGACAATCCGCCACAGGCTCCGTGGTTCGGGGCCTGTGGTGTTGTATTAATCGTGGTGATAACAGCTACTGTTTCAAAGCATTTCTGCGTTCAACCCCCTCGGCGTAAGTTGGGTTCCAAGGCCTCCACGGGCCACCTGACCAACCGAACACAAGGGTTACCGCCATGAACTTCAATCTCTTCTCGATCATCGCCGCTTCCGCCGTTTCCGCCACCGTTGCCTTGCCAGCCAGCGCCAGCGTGGAAATCAGCAGCAAAAAATCCAGCACCAGCGCCTACACCCAGAAATACCTGCAGCAAAGTGCCAACTTCTATGCGGCTCTGGACCACAAGATCCATTCCTGAGTTGTGGCTAGGGGGCTTTTTGTGGCGAGGGGGCTTGTCCCCCGCTGGGGTGCGCAGCAGCCCCAGTAAGGACTGCCGAGTAGTATCAGGCACACCGAGGGGGGTGGTTTTGGGGCTGCTGCGCACCCCAGCGGGGGACAAGCCCCCTCGCCACAAAAAGCCCCCTAGCCACAAAAAGCCCCATCACCACAAAAAGCTCTCCTGACCACAGGCTCAGCCCTTGGCCATGACCCCGGTAAACAGTGCTGACGCCAAAAACCGCTCCAGCCACTGTTGCAAACGCGGATAAGGCGCGCCAGCAAACCACTCCCGATCCACATGGGCAAACTGCCGCACAAACGGTGCCAGCGCCACATCCGCCAGGCTCAGGTGATCGGCCAGCAAGTAGTCGCGCTGCGCCAGCAACGCCTCCAGCCTGCGCAAAAATACTTCGCCCTCGGCGCGATAGTGTTCCACCGGCTGCGCTGGATAACGCTCGGCGTATTTATAGCGATTCAAGTGCACCTTGAAGACCAGGTCATTTTCTTCAATCAACCCTGCCATCAGCCCCTGCGCCGCGGGATCATCCTTGAGCAACCAGTCCTCGGGGTCGTTCTGCGCCAGCGCCCAGCGCATGATCGCCAGGCTCTCGTCGATCACCTGGCCGCCCACATTCAACACCGGCACCGTGCCCTTGGGTGAGAGCGCCAACATTTGGGCCGGCTTGGCCTTGAGGCTGACCTCGACAATCTCTACCGCCACCGCGCAATAGCGCAGCGCCATGCGTGCGCGCATGGCGTACGGGCAGCGGCGAAACGAATACAGCAGTGCCTCGCTCACTTCACCTCCAGAGTGCTCAAGCCATTGCCTTGGCGCTTGACCTGGATCTGCACGGGGATGCGCTCGTGCATTTCCTGCACGTGGGAGATCACCGCCACCTTGCGCCCCTGGGCCTGCAGGCCGTCCAGGGCGTCCATCGCCAGTTGCAAGGATTCGGGATCCAGGCTGCCGAAGCCTTCGTCGATAAACAACGACTCGATCTTCAAGGTGCTGGAGGCCATCGACGCCAACCCCAGCGCCAGGGCCAGGGAGACCAGGAACGTCTCGCCACCGGACAGCGAGTGCACCGAGCGCAGTTCATCGCCCATCTCCGTGTCCAGCACCAGCAGGCCCAGCATGCTGCCGCCGCGCTTGAGGCGGTAGCGGCGCACCAGTTGACGCAGTTGCACGTTGGCGTGGTGCACCAGCAGGTCGAGGTTGTAGGCCTGGGCAAACTTGCGGAACTTGTCGCCGGTGGCCGAACCGATCAGCGCATCGAGTCGGGCCCAGCGCTGCCACTCTTCATAAGCCTTGGCGGTGGTGAGCGCCAGTGTCTGGTTGGCGTCCTGGCGTCGCTGGTCTTCGGCTTGTCGGGCGCGCAGTTCGGCGCAGTGTTTTTCGCCGCTGTCCAATTGCTGGGTGAGATCGGCCAGGGCATTGTCCAGCTGTTCGGCGTCAAGGTTGCCATTGTGCAAGGCCTGGTGGTCCTTGAGGCGTTGCTCGCGTTCCTGCAGGAGGACCTTGGCCTGTTCGATGGCCTTTTCGCTGTGCTGCACCTGTTGGCGCAGCTGGTTGACGCCGGCCTCGTCGAAGGCCAACAGATGGGTCAGGCCTGTGTCGTCCAACTCCGGATGCTGGGCACGCCAGTCGCTGATACGCCCTTGCAGCGCCTGCAGTTCGGTGTCCAGGGCTTGCTGGCGTTCCTGGCGGGACTTGAGGTCGGCGGCCAGTTGGATCAGTTCGTTGCGGGTTTCCTGCAACTGTTGATTGGCCTGGGTCTCGCTGTGGCGGGCCTGTTCCACGGCCTGCTCGAGTTGCTGCTGCCAGTGCTCGGCGCTGCTATGTGTGCCCAGCAGCGCGCTGAGTTTCTCCTGTGCGGCCTGCTGCTGGTGGGTCAGCTCGGTCAACTGCTGCTGCAGCACGGCCAACTGTTGCTGGCGATGTTGCTGGCGGTCCTGTTCTTTTTCGATGGCTTGCTGGCGTTGTTGTTGCTCGGCCAGTTCATCCTTCTGGTAGCCAAGCTGCTCCAGGCGCTGGCTGATCTGCTGGTCCAGCAGCATGAACGTTGCCGCTGGCTCCGTGCGCAGGCCGGCCAGGGTCTCGGCCGGTAGCAGGCTGGCGAAGGCATTGAGTTCTTCGTCCAGGCGTTCGCGGTCGCTGGCCAGTTCCCGTTGCTGGTCGATCAGTTGTTGGCGGGCTTGCTGGCTGGCGTCCTGGGCGGCTTGCAACTGCTGCTGCAGGCGCCCGGCATTTTGTTGCAGGTTGAGCAGGGCGCCCTGGCGCTGTTCGTCCTGGGTGATGCTCTGGTTGAGCTGGCCCAGTTGCTGCGCCAGCCAGGCGCTGCGTTTGCCGCTGTCCTGGTTGAACAGGGCGGCGCTCAACGGATGGGCCTCGAGGCTCGGCGCCAGGGCCTGGAGCTGGCTCGTCAGTTGTTCCTGTTGTTGCAGGAACTCCTTTTGCTGGGCGATCAAGCCGCCGACTTCACCGCGCAGTTCGGTGAGCTTTTCCTTGAGGCTATCGACGGCTTGCTGCGCACGGGCTTCTTCGTTTTCATCATGGCGCGTGAGGCTGTGCAGCAGGGCTTCGGGCTGGTGATACGGATGCTCGACGCTGCCGCACACCGGGCAGGGCTGCTCATCCTGCAATTGCCCACGCAACTCTTCGACACTGGCACTGCGCGCCAGGCGCTGGCGTTCCAGCAACTGCTTGGTCACGCTCAGGGTCTGCTCGGCCACCGCCAGCTCGGCCTTGGCTTGCAGGCCGGTCTGGTTCAGTTGCTCGCGCTGTTGTTGGGCGGTGGCTTGCTTGCGGGCCAGTTCCTGCTGTTGCTGGTCCAATTGCTGCTGGCTGTCCCAGAGCCGCGTCAACTCCTCGAAGGCCCGTTGTTGCTTGCGATTGTCCTTGAGCAGGCTGTCGAGCAACTGGATCTGCTCGGCCACGGCCTGGGGTTCGGCGCCGGCCTCCTGGTACAGCAGGTCCAGGGCAGTGCGCTGTTGGGTCCATTGCTCGCTGGCGCGGTTGGCCCGTTCCTCAAGCTGCGGCAGCTCGGCCTGGCCTTTGTTCAGGCGATTGCCGATCAGCATCAGTTGCTGCAGGCGATCGCGGTAGGCGTTCCAGGCATCACTCAAGGGCGCGAGGGCGGCGCTGCGTTCAAGCTGTGCGGCCAGCTGTTGCAGGCGGCTGGCAACCTGCTGTTGCTGGGTGTGCAGGGCATCCAGGCTGGCCTGGCCCTCGGTGCAGGCGGTTTGCCCAAGCTGCAGTTGCTCGCTGCTTTGGGCCAGCTCGCGGGTCAGGCGGGTGAGGGTGCTGTGTTCCTCGAAGGCCTGGCGCAGCAACGGCGCAGCCTCGGTCTGTTGCTGCAGGGCCACGGCCAAGGCGCCGTGCGCGCTGGCTTGTTGCTGCTGCAGTTGTTCCTGACGCGCGTGCAGGGCTGTCTGCTGCTCAAGGTGTTGGCGGATCTGCGCCGCCAGGGGCTCCAACTGGCCGGTCAACTCGCTGTGCCGCGCAAAATGATGACGCTGCGGCGCCAGTTGCTCCAGGCGGCTCAAGTCCAGGCGTTGCGGGCCCTGGCTGTGCCACGCCTGTTCGGCCTGTTGCAGTTGCTCGACCGCACTGTGCTGGCGCTCTTGCCACTCGCGCAGTTCCTTGAGCCAGGTGTGTTGCAGTTCGAGCTGTTTGAGCTGGGCCTGCTGGGTCTTGAGCTGCTGCTGAGCCGCGCTCAACTGTTGATCCAGCTCGGCGCGGGCCTCGGCCGGCAGCGGCGTGACACCTGTGGCTTGGTCCTGCAGCAGCTTGTGGGCGTCCTTGGCCTCCCGGGCCTTGACGAACGCGCGCTGCCCCAGTTGGGTGTAGAGCGCGGTGTCGGTGAGTTTTTCCAGCAGTTCGCTGCGCTCGTTGTCGTTGGCCTTGAGAAACGCGCTGAACTCACTTTGCGCCAGTAGTACAGCCCGGGTGAACTGCTCGAAATTCAGGCCCAGCGCCAGTTCCAGCTGGGTCTTGTATTCGGTTTTCTGGCTGGCCAGCAGTTGTTCGCTGTCCAGGTCGATCAGGCTCTGGCGGCTGTGTTGCAGCTTGCCGCTGGCCTTGTCCCGGGCGCGGTTGGCTTCCCAGCGCGCACGGTAGCGGCGCCCGTTGACGCCGATAAAGTCGACCTCGGCATAACCTCCACCGGTGCCACGCCGGATCAGGGTGCGTGGGTCGCCAATGGAGATATCGGTATCGGCATCGGGCATTTTCGCCTGGCCGGTATCGCCCAGGCGTGGCACGGCGCCAAACAGCGCCAGGCAGAGGGCGTCGAGCAAGGTGCTTTTACCGGCGCCGGTGGGCCCGGTAATCGCAAACAACCCGGCGCTGGCCAGGGGCTCGGCGGTAAAGTCGATCTCGAATGGCCCGGCCAGCGAGGCGAGGTTTTTCAGGCGGATGGCGAGGATCTTCATGGCTGTTTGCCCTCCTGTTGCACGTCCTGGAGCAGCACGGCGAAATCCTTCAGGGTCTGTTCATCCACTTCACTGCCATAGCTGTCCTGCCAGGCGCGGCTGAACAGTTCCTGGGGGGTGAGCTGGTCGAGTTCGATCAGGGTGTCTTCGTCACTGCCGTCGCTGCCGCGTTGGCCGGCGTACTCGGCGGCGATGCGCACCAGGCGCACCGCCTTGCCCAGCAGGGCCGTTTCGATTTGCTGGCGCAGGTCCGGTTGCGGCTCGTCGAGGCGCACCCGCACTTCGAGCCAAGGGTGGCGCTGGGTTTCGGCGAGCAGGTCGATATCCGGCAGATCGGCCAGGGCCTTGAGGATATCGGCCAAAGGCGCGGCTTCCAGGCGTTGCAGGTTGACCGCGCGCGGAATAAGGAGGGGTTCGACGCTGACCAGCATTTGGCCCTGGAATGTCACGTCGAGAATCTGGTGCTTGTAGCCGATTTCGGAGAACGACAGCGGAATCGGTGAGCCGCTGTAGCGAATCCGCTCTTCGCCATTCACCTTTTGCGGCTTGTGCAAATGGCCGAGGGCAACATAGCCGACACTCTTGTCGAACAGGTTGGCCGGCAGCGCCTCGGCATTGCCGATGATCAGGCTGCGCTCTGAGTCTTCCGACACCGAACCACCGGCCATATGCGCATGGCTGATGGCAATCAGCGCCTGGCCTTTTTTGCGTTTGGCGTTGGCGGCGGCAATCAGCCATTCATGGACCTGGCCGATGCCGCGCAGGTAGTCGTCACCCAGGTGCGCACCGGTCACTTCTGCCGGGCGCAAGAACGGTAATGCCAGGCACCACGCGGCGATCTTGCCTTTGGCATCCGGCAACGGGATCAGCAGGCGCTCGGCATCCAATTGCCCATCGTCCAGCCACAACACGCGGCCCAGCGCATGGGTACGCAAACGGCGCATCAACGGCGCAGGCAGTTCGATGCGCGAGCCGGAATCGTGGTTGCCGGCGATCATCACGATGGTCAGCGTCGGGTTTTGTTCATGGGCGCTGATGATGAAGTCATACAGGCGCTCCTGAGCCTTGAGCGGCGGGTTGACCGTGTCGAAGATGTCGCCGGCGATCAGCAGCGCATCGGGGCCATGCAGTTTCAGTTGGCCCAGCAGCCAATCGAGGAAACAGGCGTGCTCGAAGTCGCGTTCCTGGCCGTGGAGGTTTTGGCCAAGGTGCCAGTCGGAGGTGTGGAACAGACGCAAGGCGAACTCCGTGGGGAAGAGGTAAAGAGGGGAGGAGTTTACCTGTGTAGGCGCTGGCGTGCCTGAGAAGGCGGTGGGGCAATTGAAAAAACTGCCAGCTGACACACCGCTTTCTCTTCAGGGCTGCACAAATCAAATGTGGGAGGCCCCACTACTTCTTCGAAGTAGTGCCGTCGCGCATCAAACTGGATACCCTGAGGCGATCGGGCTTGTCGGAACGCCGCATCGCCCGCTCGCCACAGGGAGTTCGTCAGTGCCTGAAAGTTGTGTAGATACCGATGCTGCGATGGCGGCGTGTCAGTCGAATTTTGGTGTGTCTAATGAAGTGAAAACGGGACAGGTCTTTTAAATAGATCTGTCCCGTTTTTGCCGTTTTTGTCCCGTTTTTTTGGCGTTGGCGGCGGCAATGAACCATTCATATACCTGGCCGATACCACGCAGGTAGTCTTCAGTCAGGCGTGCTTGAAGTCGCGTCCCTGGCCGTGGAGGATTTGGCCCAGGTGCCAGCCCTATCTTTTTATAGGCACAGTGCGGCGTTTTTTCGAATGCGCTCATTTATTGAAGACTCCGATTATCAGACGAGTGGTCGACTTACCTGTCAGATATGACAGTAGACAGTGATTTTTCGGCAGCGCTTACTGTTAGTACTTGCCTACACCACGACGTGATTTAGCTTCATTACGAATGGAGCGGGCAAAGGCTAGTTCTTGAGCGTTGATACTAGCTATTTATTCACGCGACCACTGAGTCTGGTTGCTGATTGTAGATATTCTAATGTCTGGAGGTCTATCTTATGTCAATTCCTGTGGCAACTCATGTGACGATTATCGGTGAGGCCGTTGCGGGTGCAGTGGTCCGCGGCAGTTACTTTTACGTTAATGATATTCCCGAGCAGAACTCTATATATAGATGGTATATAGATGGAACTTCATTTATAGAGGCTAAAAGCCTTGACTTTCAAATACAGGCATCCCTCAGTGGAGCAAAAATCAGATTTTCGGTAACACCAATGGATGAGAGTGGTGACATTGGTATAGAAACCTTCTCGCCGGAGATAGAGATCTCTGATGGTTATCAGAATATTACCGACGAAGAGCATCGTAATAGTTTTGTTTCCCAGCGGGGTCATTCTTCTTATTATGTGCCAGATCCTAAAGATAGAGTGTTTGTCGCTAGCGCACAGGCCTTTTCACTGACTGACGGGAAAACGCAAAGTGTTCATATCAGAGGGCGTGCTGATCATGCGGGTGATCCCCCGCAAGAAATACGCCAATACCTGAAAAATAATCCAGCTACGCGTATGTTTTCGACCGAGCGAGACTTTGGTGCACTGGTACCCGTGTTGGGCAGTACTAAGCGCCTGTTGTTGTGGGGGACTAATATGGCTAATGTTCCCCCGCAGCTGGACTTGAATAATATTAAGTATGTGTATAGCAATCGTACGGCGGTCGCCTTTATTTATGACAATCCGGCGCCTGGAAAAAATACGATCGGCGCATTTGGCAATGCCGCGAACGGCGGAGTGGTCCCAGATGAGATTCAGAGGAATCTGCTGTTCGATCCGCCTAAGGCAATCTATGCGACGGAAACCGCGTTTGCGGTATTGACTTACAGGGGAACTGTCTATGCTTGGGGTCAGGCTGCGGGCGGAGGAGTTATTTCTTTAAATGCTCAGAATTACTTAAGGACGATGAAGGTTGAGCGGATTATCAGCACAGCCGGTGCGTTTTGCGCGATTGGTCCGCAAGTCATCAATGACCCTGAAATCAAGCACGTCGTGACTTGGGGCGACGCGGCTAACGGCGGGGCAATTTCTGCCCAGGACCTGACTTACATTCTTGATCAGGATGGTGTTGAGCAGGTCGTTGCCAATCGCAATGCTTTCTGCGCTGTGACGAAATTGCGCAGAAGAGCGATAAGTTGGGGGGCGGCAAGCTACGGAGGAACCATGACCGAAGCTGCACGAAGACTCGCTGCCGGAGGCAATATTCTTTTATGCCAAGGCTCTGCGTGGGCCTTTACCATGTTCAATAACTCCGGGCTGTCTGAATCTTGGGGCGCATCGGGTTATGGTGGACTTTCCGGTCACGAGGGGTCTGACGACGAAAACGACGCTGGGAAAGTATTTGAAAAAAGCGTTGAAAAGAATCGCATTGAAGCACTCTTCAAAGATATGCGGATCAATGATTGGTATCAACAACAACGGTCACCGACGCGCCACAGAGCAGAATGTGATCCAAGTGCTACCCCAGGCGCCAATTTAGGTGAAATTGTCACACCTAATGGCATCATCAGCCTTTACTCTAATGACTCCAGCTTTTTCATGGTTGCGAAGGAGTCCGATGGGCGAACCAAGGACCTGTTTTCTTGGGGCCAAACCCTAGGAGGTGGAGCTATTCCACCGGCTACCCGGCAAGTCCTGATGGCCAGTCAAATAACGGGTGTGCACTGCACGAATGGGGCCTATGGCGTAATTAGCACACAAGGTTTTGTTGGTGGGGTGGTTTCCGTATTTGGTGGTGGCAATGCTTATCAGGATGCAGGGGAAGTTCCGGAAGCGCTTCAGGAATATTTGAGAGGTGATGTGAGTGGACTTTACGCTCTGAAGTTTATGCCGCCCTATTATCCTACCGGCTCAAGATCGCCCTCAGCATTTGCAGCCAGACGAACAAATGGAACGTATGTTGTCTGGGGCGGCGGAGCGAGTGTAACAGATGAGTTGTATGACCCGGCCGGTTAAGGGAGTGTATGTTTTGGACGGCGCTCTACGGCTTACGTTATTTGAAGCCGTTGTAGAGAGTTGCCAACAGTTTGGATTGCTGTGATTGGAGAATTCAACATGAGCAATGTTAAGGAAAAGGCTGTTATTCGTGCTGTCCCCAGTGCAAGTGACGTAGAAATTGTGGGGGATATATTTGTAGGCGCCACTGTGCACGGCCTATATAAGTATGATGCTAATGGTGCCAGCCACGAAGGATTGTCACGCTTCTATTGGCATCTCAATGGTGAACGTTTATCTGATGAAGGGCAGTTGGATTTAAAACTCAGGCCTTCCGATGACGGTAAGTTTTTGCAGTTTTCGGTTGTGCCGGTGGACTCGGTGGGGACAACAGGTAGTGAGTATTTCTCACAGTTTTACGAGGTTCGCTCAGGTTTTCAGGGCATATCTGACGAGGAAAATGAGTGGTGTTATCTGAAGCAGCGCGGTAATTTTTCATTCCACGTCCCGGAGCCCTCAGATAGAATATTCGTTTCCTCAGGCGGGGCATTTGCGTTGCTTGAGCCAACCAGTGGCGACGTTCATTTGGAAGGGCAGACCGGCTGGGGGTTACCCGTGCCTCCTGAGATAGTTAACTTTCTAAAGAATAACAAGGCGATAAAATTATTTTCGGCAGAGTTTAGTTTTGCCGCGTTGGTGAATGTCGGTAGTACCAATCAATTGTTATGCTGGGGTAATACAATTCCATCCACTGCGCCTATTCTTCAAGGGGTAAAGTCGGTTTACAGCACTCGAAGTGCGTTTGCCGTCATTCTCGACAATCCTGCTCCCGGCGCAGACAGTATTCGTGCGATTGGCCCTGTTAATAATCCGGTCTCCACGGTTCCTGCGGAGATCCAGCGAGAATTGTGGTTCGATCCTCCCAAGGCCATTTATGCCGCAGATGATGCATTTGCTGTTTTAACTCAAAACGGCAGGGTTTACGCATGGGGGCAACCCAACAATGGCGGCAACATACCGCCAGACGTGCGGGCGCATTTGAATTCGATGTTTGTTACTCGGATAGTTGCATCGGCGATTTCCTTCTGCGCTATAGGGAGAGATGGCGACATTGCTGTCTGGGGGGCCGCTACCGGTGGCGGAAGCATTCCCACAGACCGATTGACGAGTATTCTGGACGATGGTGGCGTGCAATCCGTCATTGCCGCGACGGCGTCGTTCTGCGCCATCACGCGAAATAGGCGTAGAGCGGTCAGTTGGGGCAGGGCAGCTGAAGGGGGCGATATGAGCGCCAGTGCCGCTCAACTTGCCGCGCGCGGTAATATCATTTTGTGTCGGTCCGCCCGGTGGGCGTTTCTGATGGCTAACAGTAGCGGTCAGGCGGAGGCTTGGGGAGCCCCTCAATATGGTGGGGCTCCCTTGACTGCTCAAGAGAAGCGTCAATTCAGGCAGGTGTTGAAGGGGGCGAAAGCTGTACCGGGCTATGCCAGCCGGCGCGGCGAAAGCAGTCAGTCGCCAAGACTGCGCAGGAATGTTTCGTCCTCAGCCATTATTGTCGACGGGAATCTCAGCTTGTATGCCAACGATGTCAGCTTCTTTTTGCTGAGCCGTCATGATGACGGACGGACCAATGCAATCGTGTTGACAGGGTTGAACACTCATGGCGGCACGATGAATCCGGCGTTGCGGCAGACTCTGATGGCTAGCCTGATTCGTGACGTTTACTGTACAAATGGTGCGTACGGTGTAATCACTACGCAGGGCGGCACGGATGGGGCGGTATCAGTTTGGGGGGCCACACTGGCGATGGAAGATGCCGGTGAGATTCCTCCGGAGTTGGCTGAGTACCTGCGCAGCAACGTAACGGAGTTGTACTCGATCAAGCGTTTTCCCTACGTGGTCCTTCCACCGCCGCCGCCTCCCATCCCACCGCATACTGACCCTTCCTTTGCGGCACGTCGCACCGATGGCACTTACGTATTATGGGGTGGCAATGTAAGGAACCAGTATTTTGATCCGAGGGCAGCACAATAGCTGTGCTCTTCACCTAACAGATATATAAACAACCCGCGGATGTCGCGGGTTGTTTATGTTCGTCAGTTGGGCATTTCACCTAGTTGGCAGGTTGCACAAATTGCATGCGGGGCATTTCCCGTATTTGGATCTGGTCGAGGGAAAAGGTGCTTGTCGCATTGATCGAGAAAGTTATTCTTACCTGGTGAGCTTGTGTGGGTGGTGTTGCAGGCGTTGTAAAGGTATGGCTTAACCTATCCCAATTTCGGTCCGGGGCCACAGCCCTGGTAACCGTCGTGTTGCCAAAGCTGATTTTGGCTGTCGTTTGTGAGGTACTACCGGTGGTTTTGCAGTAGAAGCTGACCTCGTATTGAGTGTTTGCCTTCAAATCGACGAAGGTTTTCTGCACGCCGGGTTCTATGGCCTCGAAGCTGTTTTTGGTTGCTTGCCAAATGACGTTTTCGGCGCCTTCAATCGTCAGGGCACCTTTGCCGTTAACGCTGTTCACCCATCCGTTCCAGTTGAAATTGTAGAAGTCGGTCAGGTCCCGGAAGTAATCGACACGTATGTTGTAGGTTCTCGTCGGAAAGGCTACGGCCAATGCTTTACTCAAGCTTTGACCGAAGCCTACCCACAGCTGAATGGTCAGTGTTGAACCGTCCATGAGCCGCTGGAGAGACTCAATGGGTGTGGGTGGCTGTAGTCCTCCGATAGCGTCAACCTCACCCAGGCGGTGAGAGATGTAAGTCATCTCATGATAGGCGTCGCCGTTGTTATAGATTCCCTGATATTCCATCCAGACACGGCTGTCGGGATGAATGAACGGCCAGACTGGTGTCAGGGTGCGAGCCCCTATTACCAACTGCGAGAGTGTCAGGTCTGCGGCGTCTCCTACGCCTTGGATAAATGGGGTGGGTAAGCCGGTAAGGGGCAGCAGTTCCAGATCTACGATTTCCGATGCATAGGAGAACGTGCCGCGGGTGAAGTGATATTGCACGCTGATACGGTTGCCCCCTTCGCGAATGCCCTTGGCAATAATCTCCGGCGAAATGAAGGCGCGCACTTCATGGGTGTCGGGATTACCCTGTACTTGGATGGCATCGCTGCCAATCCCGTCGCTGCTCAACCACTCGAGCAGACTCTCATCGGTCGCGAGCATGGGCCGGAACTTAATAGTGACCCAGGTGCCCGCCAAGGCGGCCAGGGGATTGAGCCGATCCGGGTGCAGGGACGCACCTTCGATGATGGGCCGATCCAGCGTCACACCCTTGCCGACGGTGAGCGCCAGAACTTCTGAGCGCAGCACCACCCGTGGTGGCCCAGGGCGCTCCAGGCTGTAGGAGATGCGCAGGCTACCGTTGTTGTTCTTATCGAGAATGTCACGGCTGACGGGATAGGGCAGTTCCTTGCCCTGCGTTGCGCCGTTGATCTCCAGGCTGCCGCTGGCGGAACCGCCAGGGCCGGAACCAATGCACGACCAATGCAGCGTATCGCCAGCGACAGTGTCGAGGAAAGTAAAGGTGACCAACACCTCGTTGCCGGGCACGTCAGTGGGGTCGACGTTGTTACCGATAGCCCCCTGCAGCCGTGGCTCCGGCATGTCCACCGTCCGCTCCCCGATCTGGACACCCAGCATCGCCGATTGACGGATCGCCAGCGCATTGCCGCCCAACAAATGAACGGCGCCATCGTTGGTTTCGTAATGAATCGTCGTGTGGCCCTTGCCGGTGAACGGCGCGAGCTCGGCCGCGGTGACTGTGTATGTGCCGCCCTGGGCACCGGCCAATTGCTCCTTGCGGTAGATAATGGCCTCGCCCCCACCCGCAGGTACGTGGGTGATTTTCAGCTCTTCCAGCCAGCCCGGATTATGCGGCTCGTAAACCGGAATGGTGACGGTGATGTCCTGACCTGCCGGAATCAAGCCCAGCTCAATAGGGCTGACGCTGGGGGGCGGCATCAGAACCGGGGTACCGACCACGGTAATCGTGATACTGCCGGATTGCCCGAGGAATACCCCGGCGTCAGTTTCCCAGCGGAATGACACCCGGAATGAACCACCGACCAATTGGCTAATGATGCTGGCATCGATGGAAATATAGGTAAATCCCAAGTTCTTGTCGGTCTCAGGCGCCTGCACGAAGGTCTGAGGAGTACCGTCGGCTAGTGTGCCGAACAGGGTAACGATGATCTTATGCCTGGGGTTGGGTGTCGGAACCGACCGCGCTGTATAGGCGATGACTTCGAAGATCGCGCCACTTTGGGTGTCGAAGTCGATTTGTCGCGATTCGAGTACGGCGCCATCCACCAGGAAAGTCGGAGCCTCCAACAGACTGGGGTCCAACTCGGCCTTCAGCAAATACGGCTTGGAGTACTGGTATTTTTCTCCGGAGAAGTTTTCTACCACATCCCGGACGCGAAAACGCAAGGTCAACTCGCCCTGTTGTCCGCCCTTATCGATGACCGACTTGGGTACAAAAACCCGTATCGGTTCCGTCCCTGCGGCTTCGGCAGGGCTCACGGTATGCAATATGAAAATGCCATCCCAGGACAATTCGATCACATCGTTTTGGCGAATGTACTGGTACAAGTAAATCAGGCACCACACGCCGGCAGAGACATCGCCTGCGCCAATGGTCGACCCGTATGCAAACCCTTCGACAGCCATGACCAGCCCGGTATGCCATTCGTTGCCAGGATCGGTATCGATTCCGCCAGGCCGGTTGATCTTGATCAGATAGCGTTCAGGTGGAGAGGTACTTTCGTTACCGCTGCCGGCCCGTCGCACGAGGCCACTGCCCAGCACCTCGCCTTTAGGCACTTTCTCCTCGGGTATTGCCAGGTTATGACGGGGCCGAGTCAGGTCGGTGACTACACCGTCGAATAACTTGTCTCCAAGAAAAAGGGCGTAATAATCGTTGATGTTCTGACTGGCCCAATTTTCAAACGCGAACAACGCGTAGGGACGCACATGGCGAATACCAAGGCCATGGATAGCGTTTTCAGGATGTGCGGTGAACTGCAGTGGCACCGAAGGATAGGCGGAATAAGGTCGGTCCAGGTCTTCCAGCCGTTGCGGCTCGGGGGTGGGGGGCGGTGGCCCGTCCGTTGTGCAGACGGCGGGACGCGAATGACCGGTAGGAAACCTTGAATGCTTGGGCATGATGAGCTCTCCTGGCTGAGGGGGAACGCGCCCTGGCTGGACGCGTTGGTGGCGAGGAAGATCAAACACCCGGAGGATAGGGATGGGTAACTGTCAGAAATGACAGTGACGACGAATGGTCACAGGTAGAGGCCTCCCTGGGCGTAGAGCGGTGGCACGTTAGTAGTGTGGCGGCGAATGGTTCGTCTATGGAGAAGAGGAAAAGGATCGGCGTTTACCTGTGTTGCAGAACATTCTGCCCCAGATGATGCAGGTCCTATGTGGAAAGAGGCGTGCGCGCGATAGCGGTGGTCAGTCTGTTGACCCACTATTATCGGGGACAAGCCCCTCCCGAAGGGCTTAAGCGGTGTGCGGTCGAGGATTTTGCGGCCATCGTGGTTTAGCGGGATGAGTGAGATCAACATCAAAAGCGAGGAGTCCTGACCGCCGACCTGACTTTTGAAGCCTGTGCATACCCCTGTAGGAGCAAGCTTGCTCGCGAACAAACGTCAACGATAACGCGTGGCTTCTGGATGCACGCGGCGTTCTTGCTGACACCATCGCCGGCAAGCCAGCGCCCATAGGGGTTGTAGTGTTGGCACAAAATTGTGGTTACTTCGGATACAGCGGCGGCAAGCTGGTGCTGTCTGCCACCGGCGCCTGTTCGCGTTCGGCCATGGGGATGGCCTTGACCGCGCGCCATAACTCTTCGCCCTGCCAATACTGGCCGCTTTCGCTGTAGAGCGCGCCATTCAACCCATCCAGCGCATCGGACAAGGGCACGAACCGCGCCGCCATGTCCGCCAGGGTTTCCGGTTGCTGGCGGGCCCAGGCATCCAGGGCCTGGCGCGTGGCCTGGGGGTCGTTGGCCTGGCTGGCGCGCTTGAGGTCGTCGAGCAAAGTCCGAGGGCTAGGGCCGGTCTGGGCGGCGCGCAGGATCGCCGGCCGTGAGCGGGCCCGCCACCACAGGCCGAAGCCGAGCAGGGTGGTGCAGGCGAAGAGCAGGCTGGTGAGCTGCCAGATCCACAGGCGGCCATCATCCGGTGCCGTGATGACCGTGGGCGTGGCCGGTGTGTCGACCACCAGGCTGGGGTTGACCGCCACTTGCAGGGTGCGGGCCGGCAGGCTGGTGCGTTCCAGATGGTCTTCGTGGGTGTTCCACCACACCACTTCCACGGCGGGCAATTCCAGCGCGCCGGCGCGGTTGGGCACCAGGGCTTCGCGGTCTTCGCGGCTGCCTATCACTCCGCGTTCGCTGTTTTGGTTGCTCAGTACCGGCTGGTCGGGGTAACGCCGCAGACCGGCGATTTCGGTGCTCGGCAGCGCCGGCAACTGGGCGCTGGCCAGGCCTTCGGCCTTGAGGGTAAGGATGCGGGTCAGGGAGTCGCCGACCTGTACGTTCGCAGGTTCCGGGTTCCAGCTTTCCCCCAGGCTCAGGCTGCGGGCCGGCAGCCAGGGCGCGTCCGCTGGATACAGGGCCGGCTTGGGCTTGACCGTCAGGGGGATCTCGGTGGAATTGACATGCAGCAGCTTGCCAGGCCTTGGCGCCTGGGGCGCAGTGCCCTGGGCCGGGCGCGGTTCGACCATGGTGGCGCTGAACATCTGTGCGGGGATCAGCAATTGCCCGCTGTGTTGCGGGTAAATCCCGTAGCGCATTTCGATCACGCCATGGCGCACGCCGTTGATGACTTTCTCATAGGTACGTGAATCGCCCACTTGCTCGACCCGGGCATCGGCCAACTGCAAAGGGGCCAGGCTGCTGTCGTCATACAGCGCCACCGAATGGTAGATGCGCACGGTCAACAGGGCCTGGGCTTGCACGTAGACCGTGTTCTGGTCGAGGCTGGCTTCGATGAACACCGGTTGTAGCTGGTTGTCGCTGTCCTGGCCCAGGGTTTCGTCCACTTGCAGGCTGATCGCCTGGGTCTTGAGTTCGCCCAGTTGCAGCGGTGGGATCACCACCGTGCCGGTGCTCTTGGGTTGCAAGGTGATGATCCAGCGGGTCGTCGCGTGGTTGCTACCGTCGAGGGTGGTGAGCTGGTTGATCTGGCGGGTGCCGCGTACGTCGAACAGCGGATCCAGGGGCGAGAGGTCCGGTTTGCCGAACTGGGTGACGTCGTTGGACTCGATTGTCAGCTCCACCGTTTCCCCGGAATTGACGCGGCTGCGGTCGATACTGGCGGCCAGGTCGGCCGCCTGGGCGTGAGCGGCCCACAGCGCTAGCAATAAGACAAATGGGGTGCAGCGGCTCATCGAGTCTTGTCCTGATGTTGTTGCTGTTCGTACCAGAATTTGCGTCGCAACAACTCGCCGGGGTTGTCCGGGATCTGTCGCAGCCATTGTTCCAGGGCCTGGCGGTGCTCCTCGTCGAGGCTGTCGTTCGTCGGGCGCAGAGGGGGCGTGGTGGTCTGTTCGTCGCCCAGTTCGCTGCCGGGTACTTCGTTACTGCCTGCAGGCGGCGGGGTGCCGGGCTGTTTTTCGCCGGTGCCCGCCTGGCCCGCGCCCTGGGGCGATTGCTCGCCGCCGCTGGTTTGCTGGCCATCGTCGCCTGGTTGCGCAGTTTGGCCGGGTTGGGTGGATTCGTCATCCTCGTTTTTTTCGGGGGCTGGAGGCTCGGGTTCCGGTTCTTCCAGCAACAGGCTTTCGACGAGGGCTTTGTTTTTCAGCGCCGGCTGCAAGTCCGGCTGGGCCTCCAGGGCCTGTTCATACGCGTCTATCGCCGCTTCCAGCTCGCCAGCGCGGGCCAGGGCATTGCCCCGATTGTAGTGGGAGTAGGCATCACTGCCTTCGGCAAAGCGCCGGGCGGCCTCGGCGTAGTTGCCCGCTTCATACAGGGCCACACCTTGCCATTGCGGGTTCTCGAAGTGTTCGGCGGCTTCGGCCGGGCGTTTGTGCTTGAGCAGGTATTGGCCCTGTTGGTCGGGGCGCAGCCACAGGTCATCAAAGCTGAACGCGTAGCTGGGTTGCGGTGCGGCCAGCAGCAGTAGCGGCAGGCAGAACAGCCAGCCACGGCGCCCGGCGCAGGCGGCGAGCAGCAGCAAGGGCAGCAATAGCCAGTAGCCCTGGTCGGCCCAGGTGTCCAGTTGCAGGCGCTGGCCGTCGTCGCGCAGGTTTTGCGGGCCGTCCAGCAGGCCAAGGTTGCGCAGGTCTTTGTCGTCCAGGCGCGCCTGGCGATAGCGGCCGCCCATTTCACTGGCGAAGGCCTTGAGCGTCGGGCTGTCCAGGCGCGGGATCAGGATCGCGCCTTGCTCATCCTTGAGGAACTCGCCGCTTTCCTGGGTGACCGGCGTGCCTTCACGGCTGCCAATGCCTAGGATCGACAGGCTCGGCGCCTGGCCTTGGAGCAGCAGGCGAATGCCCTGGCGTTCCTGCTTGGACAGCGAGGAGCCAATCAACAGCAAACGGCCCTGGCCGAGGCCGCCGTGCTTGAGCAGGTCCAGGGCTTTTTCCACCGCCAGGTCGGCGCGATGGCCGGCCTGCGGCATGATCGAGGGACGCAGGGCATCCAGCAGGTTGCGGCTGGTGGCCAGGTCATCGGAGAGCGGCACCAGCGTATGAGCGCTCCCGGCATACACCACGATGGCGGTCTGCGCATCGCTGCGCGCCTGCAGCAGATCCACCAGCTTGCGCCGCGCCTGCTCCAGGCGGTTGGGTGGGCTGTCGGTGGCGAGCATCTCGGGGGTCAGTTCCAGCAGTACCACCAGCGGGTCGGCGGGTTTCTGGCTGATCTGTTCAACTCGTTGCCAGCCGGGGCCGAGCAAGGCCAGCACCGCCAGCAACCAGGCCAGGCCCAGCAACAACCACGGCGACTTGCTTTCCCGACCATTGCCGCCACTGAGCAGGGCGGCATGGAAGGCGGGTGGCAGGATCATCTGCCAGCGCCCGGCGCGCTTTTGTCGATGCCACAGTTGCCACAGCAACCAGCCGAGCACGGGCAGCAGCAACAGCCACCAGGGACGAAACCAGTGCGGCCATAAAGCGATCATCGACGCCTCCGCAAGCGCAGGCGTTGAAGGCGTTGGCGCCATTGTGGGTGCTGTTGCAGGAAGTGGCCCTTGGTCGACAGTTTATTGAGCAGGCGTTGCAGGGCGTTGTCCGGCCAGCGCTCCTGGATCACCAGCAACAGGCTCAGAAACAGCGCCAGGGCCAGTGGCCCGCTGTACAGCGCCTGGGTCGGGCGGGCCTGGGTCGGTTGTTGTGCCACCGGCTCCAACTGGTCAAGGGTTTCCTTGATCGCTTGCAGCTCTGCACCGTCGTGGGCACGGAAATACTGCCCACCGGTGGTTTGGGCGATGGCCTTGAGCGCCGGCTCATCCAGATCCAGGCTGGGATTGAGGCCGAGCATGCCCAGGGTGCCGGTCTGCTCCGGGTTGGCGCCGATGCCGATGGGGTAGATCTTCACGCCTTCTTCGGCGGCCAGGCGCGCGGCAGTCAGTGGGTCAATTTCGCCGCCATTGTTGGCACCGTCGGTCACCAGGATCAGCACCCGGCTTTGTGCCGGGCGCTGCCGCAGGCGCTTGAGGGCCAGGCCGATGGCATCGCCAATCGCCGTGTTTTTACCGGCAATGCCGATGCGCGCCTCATCCAGCCAGGTGCGCACAGTGCTCCGGTCGAAGGTCAGCGGCGCCTGCAGGTAGGCCTGGCTGCCAAACAGGATCAGGCCGACGCGATCACCCTCGCGGCTCTCCAGAAAGTCCCCCAGCAGGTGTTTGACCAGGCTCAAGCGGCTGACGTCTTCGTCCTGCCACTGCATATCGGGGAAGTCCATGGAACCTGACACATCCACCGCCACCAGCAGGTCGCGGCCGCTGGCGGCAATGGGCAGCGGCTCGCCGAGCCATTCCGGGCGCGCGGCGGCGGTCAGCAGCAACAGCCACAGGACCACGAATGGCGCTTGTTGGCGCCAACCCGGCAGGTTGATGCGCGCGCGGCGCCGGGCCAGGCCTTCGAGGTCGCCGAGGAAGCTGACCTTCAAGGCCGGCTCGCCACTGTCGGCTACCGGCAGGATCAGGCGCATCACCCACGGCAGGGGCAACAGGGCAAAGATCCACGGCCAGGCGAACTCAAACATGCTTGCGAATCCACGTGTCGACGGCTTGCGTCAGGCCGGCGATGGCCTTGTCGTCGAGTTTGCATTCGGGTTTGTAGGTGCCTTCCACCAGCACCATCCACCGCGTCAGGCCGGCCGCCGGGCAGCGGTTGTCGAGAAACGCCAGCCATTTGCGCCCATTGAGGGTGTGGCTCTGGCTGTAGGGGTAGTCGTTGCGGCACAGGCGCTTGAGCAGGCCGTTGAGTTGCTGCAGCCAGGCGCCGGCCGGCGCGCCATCGTAGGGTTTGGGCATCAGCGCCAGTTCCGCGAGGGCGGCGATGCGCACGGGGTCCAGGGGTTGTTCGGCCCGGGCCAGCGGGCGTTTGCCCGGCAGAAAGCGGCGCAGCCACCACAGGCCCCAACCCAGCAGGGGGATCAACCCCAGCAACAGCCACCAGCCGGGCGCCGGAGGCCAGAACCCAATGGCCGGCGGGGCAATCAGCGGTTGCAGTTGGTCCAGGCTGCTCATGGCTTTTTCACCGGGCGTTGCGGGTTGAGGTATTCGCGCAGTTGCTCGACCATTTCGCTCTGGGTGCTCAAGGGCATCAGCAATACCCGTAGCTTTTGCGCGAGCAGTTCCCAGCGGGCGATGCGGGCTTCGGCCTGGGCCTTGTAGGCTTGGCGCAGCTCGAAGTTCAAGGTGTCGATTTCCAGTTGTGCGCCCCGTTCGGCAAAGCGCAGCAGGCCGGCGGCGGGCAGGGCGTGGTCCAACGGGTCCGAGACGGGCAGCAGCAACAGGTCGCAATGGCGCGACAACAAACTCAGTTGTTGTTCAGCACCTTCGGTCAGGGCACGTTCATCGCAGATCACAATCACCAGGCTGCCGGGGCGCAGTACTTCGCGGCCACGGCGCAGGGCCATGCCCAGGGCATCGGCTTCGGGGCGGCTCTCGGTGTCGAGGCTCTGGTTGACCCGTACCAGGCGGTTGAGCAGTTGCAGCAGGCTTTGTTTGCTGCGTCGTGGCTTGATTTCATAGTGCTCGTTATCACCGAACACCAGGCCGCCCACCCGGTCGTTGTGCCCCAGCGCGGCCCAGCCGATCAGGCTGGCGGCTTGCGCTGCGAGAACCGACTTGAACATCAGCCCGGAGCCGAAGAACAGCCGGCAGCTTTGCTCGACCATGATAAAGATCGGCCGCTCGCGCTCTTCATGGAACAGCTTGGTGTGGGGCTCCTGGGTACGCGCCGTGACCCGCCAATCGATGGTGCGCACATCGTCACCCGCCTGGTACACCCGCACCTGATCGAAGTCGACCCCGCGCCCGCGCAGCTTGGAGTGGTGCAGGCCGATCAACGGGCTGCGCTGGCTCGGCGTCGAAAACAGTTGCACCTCCCGCACGCGATGACGCATCTCGATCAACTCGCTGAGGGAAATACGGATTCCATCGCCGGCGTTCATGGGGCTCAAGCGACGGCAACGACGTCGAGAATGCGTTGCACCACACGGTCCTGGTCGATACCGGCTGCTTCGGCTTCAAAGGACAGGATGATGCGGTGGCGCAACACGTCGAACAGCACCGCCTGGATATCTTCGGGGCTGACAAAGTCGCGCCCGGCCAGCCAGGCGTGGGCCCGGGCGCAGCGGTCGAGGGCGATCGAGCCCCGAGGGCTGGCGCCGTAGGCGATCCACTCGGCCATCTCCGGGTCGAACTTGGCCGGGGTGCGGGTGGCCATGACCAGTTGCACCAGGTATTCCTCCACGGCATCGGCCATGTACAGGCCGAGGATTTCCTTGCGCGCGGCAAAAATCGCCTGCTGGCTGACCCGCCGCTCGGGCTTGGTCTCGCCATTGAGGGCTTCGCCACGGGCCTGTTGCAGGATGCGGCGCTCCACGGCAGCGTCGGGGAAGCCGATCTTGACGTGCATCAGGAAGCGGTCGAGCTGGGCTTCAGGCAGGGGGTAGGTGCCTTCCTGCTCGATGGGGTTTTGCGTGGCCATCACCAAAAACAGCGGTGACAGTTCGTAGGTACTGCGCCCGACGCTGACCTGGCGCTCGGCCATGGCTTCGAGCAGGGCCGATTGCACTTTGGCCGGGGCACGGTTGATCTCGTCCGCCAGCACCAGGTTGTGGAAGATCGGCCCTTGCTGGAACACGAAGCTGCCGGTTTCCGGGCGATAGATTTCGGTGCCGGTGATGTCGGCGGGCAACAGGTCGGGGGTGAACTGGATGCGATGGAACTGTGCTTCGATGCCTTCGGCGAGCTCCTTGATGGCCTTGGTCTTGGCCAGGCCGGGAGCGCCTTCTACCAGCATATGGCCGTCGGCGAGCAGGGCAATGAGCAGGCGCTCGATGAGTTTTTCCTGGCCGAGAATCTGCGTAGAAAGAAAGGTTCGCAGCGCGAGCAGCGCTTCACGATGTTCCATCGATGACGGTTCCTGGAAAGATGAGCCTGGGGCGTGTGAAAAATGCCAGGGCCTGGGGGGCTTACTTTAATGCATTGGAGGGGCTGGCGACTAACGAACCGGGGGGTATTTTTTGGGGTTTGTGGGAAAGGTCTGAGGTTTTTGGCGTCGATGAGGGCCTCATCGCGGGCAAGCCCGCTCCCACATTTGGATTGTGGCGCGTTCAAATGTGGGAGTGGGCTTGCCCGCGATGGCGATTTTGCAGCCGCCAATCAAGGTGTGCGGATGTAAGTGCCGGTGCCCTTGAGAATGTTCTGCAAGGTTTCTTCTACCTCGGCCAGGTCCGATTCCGGCGTGCTGTGCTTGATCTGCAGGTGATCGCTGCCACCCAGCGCGTCCTTGTCTGCCGCGCCAATCTCTACCAGCAAGGTGGTCGCGCCCAGGGTGATCTTCAAACCGTCCAGGGTCGAAGGTTCGTAGTCCCAGGTCAGCTCCACCTCGTCCTCATCCGGATAACGGGACAGCATGAACATCTCGCCATTGGTGCCGTGGCAGCAGAGCATGGCCATGTTGTCTTCTTCGTCATCGCACGGGGTGGCGAGCAGGTGGGCGGTGGTCAGTTGCATGGGGAATCCTGTGTGGGAGAGGGCGCAGCGTGGCAATTGTGCCATTGCGGCCGATTTTGTGCTGCATGCTGTTATGACCTCGGGGCCCGGATCAGTCATTTCTGGCACTCGCGGGCTGGAAAATAGCCTGTTTTGCAACCGGTTATTTCAGGTTGCACAAATTGCAACCGGTGCGCTGCGTGCTGATGACCGAATATGTCGCAGCATCGCAAGCAGGCCGCTTCCCACACTCGTTAAGCTGCGCAACGTATGTGCCTGCAGCGTGACGCTGACCTGCCCGTTGTACCGTCATCCGCCAGCGGCATGTGACCTCATTGTCTTGTCCAGCTTCACCCACCTGTCACCCTGATTCGTTTATGGTTACCGACGAACAGAAATGACGGTCTCCCCGCAAGGGGATAACACGCGACGCTTCCATCAATAACAAGCCCAAGCGGAGTACCACAGATGGCGTTCTTCACCGCAGCCAGCAAAGCCGACTTCCAGCATCAACTGCAAGCGGCACTGGCGCAGCACATCAGTGAACAGGCACTGCCACAAGTGGCGCTGTTCGCTGAACAATTCTTCGGCATCATTTCCCTGGACGAGTTGACCCAGCGTCGCATGTCCGACCTGGCCGGTTGCTCCCTGTCTGCCTGGCGCCTGCTTGAGCGCTTTGATCACACCCAGCCGCAAGTGCGCGTCTACAACCCCGATTACGAACGCCACGGCTGGCAGTCGACCCACACCGCGGTCGAGGTCTTGCACCATGACCTGCCGTTCCTCGTCGATTCGGTACGTACCGAACTGAACCGCCGCGGCTACAGCATCCACACCCTGCAAACCACCGTACTCAGCGTGCGCCGTGGCAAGAAGGGCGAGCTGCTGGAAATCCTGCCCAAAGGCACCCAGGGCGAAGACGTCCTGCAAGAATCGCTGATGTACCTGGAGATCGACCGCTGCGCCAATGCCGCCGAGCTGAACGTGCTGAGCACGGAGCTTCAGCAGGTATTGGGCGAAGTGCGCGTGGCCGTGGCTGATTTCGAGCCGATGAAGGCCAAGGTCCAGGAACTGCTGGACGGTATCGACAACAGCCAGTTCGCCATCGAGGGCGAAGAAAAGGCCGAGATCAAGAGCTTCCTGGAATGGCTGGTGGGCAACCACTTCACCTTCCTGGGCTATGAAGAATTTGTGGTACGCGACGAGCAGGACGGCGGCCATCTGGAGTATGACGCCGATTCCTTCCTCGGCCTGACCAAGCTGCTGCGCGCCGGCCTCACTGCCGAAGACCTGCGCATCGAAGACTACGCCGTGGCCTACCTGCGCGAACCGACAGTATTGTCGTTCGCCAAGGCTGCGCACCCAAGCCGTGTACACCGTCCGGCTTACCCCGACTACGTGTCGATCCGCCAGATCGATGCCAGCGGCAAGGTCATCAAGGAATGCCGTTTCATGGGCCTCTACACCTCCTCGGTGTACGGCGAAAGCGTGCGGGTGATTCCGTATATCCGCCGCAAGGTCGCGGAGATCGAACGCCGTTCGGGCTTCCAGGCCAAGGCGCACCTGGGCAAGGAACTGGCCCAGGTGGTCGAAGTACTGCCCCGCGACGATCTGTTCCAGACCCCGGTGGACGAGCTGTTCAGCACCGTGATGTCGATCGTGCAGATCCAGGAACGCAACAAGATCCGCGTGTTCCTGCGCAAAGACCCATACGGCCGCTTCTGCTACTGCCTGGCCTACGTGCCGCGGGATATCTACTCCACCGAAGTGCGCCAGAAGATCCAGCAAGTGCTGATGGATCGCCTGAAGGCCTCGGACTGCGAATTCTGGACCTTCTTCTCCGAATCCGTGCTGGCCCGTGTACAGCTGATCCTGCGGGTTGACCCGAAGAATCGCCTGGATATCGACCCGCTGCTGCTGGAAAAGGAAGTGGTGCAGGCCTGCCGCAGCTGGCAGGACGACTACGCGAGCCTGGTGGTCGAAAGCTTCGGCGAAGCCCACGGCACCAACGTGCTGGCGGACTTCCCCAAGGGCTTCCCCGCCGGCTACCGCGAGCGCTTTGCCGCGCACTCGGCCGTGGTCGACATGCAGCACCTGTTGAACCTGACCGAAGCCAAGCCGCTGGTCATGAGCTTCTATCAGCCGCTGGGCCATGTGACCGGCCAGCAGGAACTGCACTGCAAGCTGTATCACGCCGATACCCCGCTGGCGCTGTCCGACGTGCTGCCGATCCTGGAAAACCTCGGCCTGCGCGTGCTGGGTGAGTTCCCGTACCGCCTGCGCCACGCCAATGGCCGCGAGTTCTGGATCCACGATTTTGCGTTCACCGCCGCCGAAGGCCTGAACCTCGATATCCAACAGCTCAACGACACCCTGCAGGACGCGTTCGTGCATATCGTCAACGGCGATGCCGAGAACGATGCGTTCAACCGCCTGGTACTGACCGCCGGCCTGCCATGGCGTGACGTGGCGCTGCTGCGTGCCTACGCCCGTTACCTCAAGCAGATCCGCCTGGGCTTTGACTTGGGCTATATCGCCAGCACCCTGAACAACCACACCGACATCGCTCGCGAGTTGACCCGGTTGTTCAAGACCCGCTTCTATCTGGCGCGCAAGCTCACCGCCGACGACCTGGAAGACAAGCAGCAACGCCTGGAACAAGCGATCCTCACCGCCCTGGATGACGTTCAGGTGCTCAATGAAGACCGGATCCTGCGGCGCTACCTGGACCTGATCAAGGCCACCCTGCGTACCAACTTCTACCAGGCTGACGCCAACGGCCAGAACAAGTCGTACTTCAGCTTCAAGTTCAACCCGCACGCCATTCCCGAGTTGCCCAAGCCGGTGCCGAAGTTTGAAATCTTCGTCTACTCGCCGCGCGTCGAAGGCGTGCACCTGCGCTTTGGCAACGTCGCCCGTGGCGGCCTGCGCTGGTCCGACCGTGAAGAAGACTTCCGTACCGAAGTGCTGGGCCTGGTAAAAGCCCAGCAGGTGAAGAACTCGGTGATCGTGCCGGTCGGCGCCAAGGGCGGCTTCCTGCCGCGTCGCCTGCCATTGGGCGGCAGCCGGGACGAGATCGCGGCCGAGGGCATCGCCTGCTACCGCATCTTCATTTCCGGCCTGTTGGACATTACCGACAACCTGAAAGACGGCGCCCTGGTGCCTCCGTTGAACGTGGTGCGCCACGACAACGATGACCCGTACCTGGTAGTGGCGGCCGACAAAGGCACCGCGACCTTCTCCGATATCGCCAACGGCATCGCCATCGACTACGGCTTCTGGCTGGGCGATGCGTTTGCTTCCGGTGGTTCGGCCGGTTACGACCACAAGAAGATGGGCATCACCGCCAAGGGCGCGTGGGTCGGTGTGCAGCGACACTTCCGTGAGCGCGGCATCAACGTGCAGGAAGACAGCATCACGGTGGTGGGCGTCGGTGATATGGCCGGTGACGTGTTCGGCAACGGCTTGTTGATGTCCGACAAGCTGCAACTGGTCGCCGCCTTTAACCACCTGCACATCTTCATCGATCCAAACCCGAACCCGGCCACCAGCTTCGTCGAGCGCCAGCGCATGTTCGAGCTGCCGCGTTCGGCCTGGAGCGACTACGACACCAGCATCATGTCTGAAGGCGGCGGGATCTTCTCGCGCAGTGCCAAAAGCATCGCCATCTCGCCACAGATGAAAGAACGCTTCGACATCCAGGCCGACAAACTGACCCCGACCGAACTGCTGAACGCCTTGCTCAAGGCACCGGTGGACCTGTTGTGGAACGGCGGGATCGGCACCTACGTCAAGGCCAGCACCGAGAGTCACGCCGATGTGGGCGACAAGGCCAACGACGCGCTGCGCGTCAACGGCAACGAGCTGCGCTGCAAGGTAGTGGGCGAGGGCGGTAACCTGGGCATGACCCAACTGGGTCGTGTGGAATTCGGCCTCAATGGCGGCGGCTCCAACACCGACTTCATCGACAACGCCGGTGGCGTGGACTGCTCCGACCACGAAGTGAACATCAAGATCCTGCTCAACGAAGTGGTGCAGGCTGGCGACATGACCGACAAGCAACGCAACCAGTTGCTGGCGAGCATGACCGATGAAGTCGGCAACCTGGTGTTGGGCAACAACTACAAGCAGACCCAGGCCCTGTCCCTGGCCGCACGCAAAGCCTACGAGCGTGCTGCCGAGTACAAGCGCCTGATGAGCGACCTGGAAGGCCGGGGCAAGCTGGACCGCGCCATCGAGTACCTGCCGACCGAGGAGCAGCTCGTCGAGCGCGCCACCACCGGCAAGGGCCTGACCCGTCCAGAGCTGTCGGTGCTGATCTCGTACAGCAAGATCGACCTCAAGGAAGCGCTGCTCAAGTCCCTGGTCCCGGATGACGACTACCTGACCCGTGACATGGAGACCGCGTTCCCGCCGAGCCTGGTGGCCAAGTTCTCCGAGGCCATGCGTCGCCATCGCCTCAAGCGCGAGATCGTCAGCACCCAGATCGCCAATGACCTGGTCAACCACATGGGCATCACCTTCGTGCAGCGGCTCAAAGAGTCGACTGGCATGAGCCCGGCCAACGTGGCCGGCGCCTATGTGATCGTGCGTGACATCTTCCACCTCCCGCACTGGTTCCGTCAGATCGAAGCCCTGGACCACCAGGTGTCGGCTGAAGTGCAACTGGCGCTGATGGATGAGCTGATGCGCCTGGGTCGCCGTGCCACGCGCTGGTTCCTGCGCAGCCGTCGCAATGAGCAGGATGCGGCGCGTGATGTGGCGCACTTCGGCCCGCATCTGGCAGCGTTGGGCCTCAAGCTGGACGAACTGCTGGAAGGCCCGACCCGCGAAGGCTGGCAGAACCGTTACCAGGCGTATGTTCAAGCCGGTGTCCCGGAGTTGCTGGCGCGCATGGTGGCGGGTACCACGCACCTGTACACCCTGCTGCCGATCATCGAGGCCGCCGACGTGACCGGCCAGAGCGCCGCCGATGTGGCCAAGGCCTACTTCGCCGTGGGCAGCGCCCTGGACTTGCCATGGTACCTGCAGCAGATCAGCGATCTGCCGGTGGGCAACAACTGGCAGGCCCAGGCCCGCGAAGCCTTCCGCGATGACGTGGACTGGCAGCAACGGGCGATCACCATCAAGGTTCTGCAAATGGCCGATGCGCCAGAAGACATGGAAGCCCGCGTGGCCCTGTGGCTTGAGCAGAATGCGAGCATGGTCGAGCGCTGGCGCGCGATGATGGTGGAAATCCGTGCTGCGGTGGGTACGGACTACGCCATGTACGCGGTAGCCAACCGTGAACTGCTGGACCTGGCAATGAGCGGTCAGGCGGTGCTGTAATCAGCCGCTAGAGCGCTAAAAACAAAAGCCCCGTATCGCGAGATACGGGGCTTTTTGTTTTCACGCGGGTCAATGTAGGAACCCAAAATGTGGGAGCGGGCTTGCCCGCGATAGCGTCCGTTCAGGCAGAGATGTATCAAATGACCCACCGCCATCGCCGGCAAGCCAGCTCCCACCTTTGATTTGTGGTGCGACCAAAATACTCTGCCCGACAAAGCCCCCCTGTGGGAGCGGGCTTGCCCGCGAAGGCGTCCGTTCAGGCAGAGATGTATCAACTGACCCGCCGCTATCGCCGGCAAGCCAGCTCCCACATTTGCTCTGTGGTGCGACCAAAATACTCTGCCCAATAAAGACCCCCTGTGGGAGCGGGCTTGCCCGCGATGGCGCCCGTTCAGGCAGAGATGTATCAACTGTCACACCGCCATCGCCGGCAAGCCAGCTCCCACCTTTGATTTGTGGTGCGACCAAAATACTCTGCCCGACAAAGACCCCCTGTGGGAGCGGGCTTGCCCGCGATGGCGTCCGTTCAGGCAGAGATGCATCGACTGACCCACCGCTATCGCAGGCCAGTTCCCCCATGTTGATCGCCACGGGCTTACGAAAGCTTCGACTCCAGGTGATCCAGATACCGGCCCATCAATCCTGCGGCCGTGCCCGCATCCCTGCGCTCCACCGCTTCGACAATCTCTGCCTGCTCACGCCAGGCGCCGGAGAACGCCCCTTGCCGGGCAATGACCAGCGAGGTCAATGGCACCAGGCTATTAAGGAACTGCGCCAATGGCCGGTTCCCCGCAATGGCCGCCAGCGACAGGTGAAACTCCCCACACAGGCGGATGGCCGGGCCTTGCTGGCCTTGTTCCACGCATGCCCGCTGGCGGGCCACCAGTTCGCGTAGGCGCCGCACTTGCCCTGGGTTGGTCTGCGCGCACGCCAGTTGCACCACGGTCACTTCCATCAAGCGCCGCGCTTCAAGAATATGTTTCACCTGCTCGGCATCCGGCGCCGCCACCTGGGCGCGCAGGTTGGGGCGCAGGATGATCACTTGTTGTTCTGCCAGGCGTGCCAGGACCCGGCGCAGTACGCTGCGGCTGACACCAAATTCCTGGGCCAGGCCTTCTTCGGTAAAGCGGCTGGTGGGTACGATGCGCTGTTCCAGGATGGCATCGAACAGGCGCGGGTAGAGGTCTTCCACCGACGGCCGCTTGCCGGGCACCAGGCGCATGGCGGGCGGGGCGGTGACAACGATGTTGCGTTGCAAGGCGTGAGCGCTCATGGCCAGTCTCCAAAGTCAGCTGCCGAGATGATCGTCGGGAATGTTCAGGGCCGTGCCCATGCGCTGGCCCTCGTTGAGGATGTGGCGGCGCATTTCGGCGCTGGCCAGGGCGCTGTTCTTGTTGCGGATTGCGCGCACTACGGCTTCGTTTTCCTGCAGGCGCTCGGCCAGGTGTTCGGGGGAGTTGCGCAACACCTGGGCGCTTTGCTTGAGCGCGTTGCTGGTCTGTTGCACCACGTTCTGGAAGATGGGGTTGGAGGTCAGGGCGAACAGCTCTTCGTGGAAGGCAATGTAGGCGTTCATCCCCGCTTCACTATCGTTGGCTTCCAGGGCCTCGCGCATGTCCATCAAGGTCAGGCGCAGTTGCCCGATTTCCTTGCTGGTGATGGACTGGGCCACCAGGCCGACGATAAACGGCTCCAGGGTGTAGCGCAGTTGCAGGATATCGGCGAGGCTGGCATCGGCCACCGCGTCATGGGCCTGGGGGTCGTTGACACTGGTTTCCAGCACGACCACGCCTTTGCCGGGCATCGAGCGTACCAGGCCGAGGGTTTCCAGCACGATCACTGCCTCGCGCAGGCTAGGGCGGCTGATGCCCAGTTGTTCGGCCAATTCGCGCTGGCCGGGCAGCATCTCCCCGCGCCGCCACTGGCCGCGGGCCAGGGCAGCGCGCAGTTTTTCTACGACTGAATTGACGACGGTTGAGGTGCTGATCACGTCGTGGGCTCCTTGAATTTAAATAACCCTTCAACGGTAGGAGCGAGCTTGCTCGCGAAGACCGTCAACGATAACGCGGGCAGACTGGATGCGCGCGGTGCCTTGAAGTTTTTCGCAAACAAGCTCGCTCCTACAGTGTGTGGGGAAGGTTCAGAACTCCTGATGAACCGGCAGCACCGGTTTCTTGGCCTGGAACGCATACCCTTGCTGCCCATCGAGCACCTTGTTGGCCCGTTGGATATCAATGTCCTTTTCCCAGCGGGCAATGGCGACGGTGGCTACGCAGTTGCCGATCAGGTTGGTCAGCGCCCGGCCGATCCCCATGAACCAGTCCACCGCCAACACCAGCACCAGGCCCACCACCGGGATGGCGGGGATGGCAGTGAGGGTTGCCGCCAGAATCACCAGGGCCGAGCCCGGTATGCCGTGGGCGCCCTTGGAGGTAATCAGCGATACCAGCAGGATGGTCAGCAGGTCGGTCATCGACAATGGCGTACCGGTGGCGTTGGCGATAAACACGATGGCCAGGGTCAGGTAGATCGAAAAACCATCGAGGTTGAACGAGTAACCGGTGGGGATCACCAGGCCGACGGTGGAACTGCCAATGCCCAGGTGCTCCAGTTTACGCATGATCTGTGGCAGCACGGCGTCGGATGAGGCGGTGCCCATCACGATCAGCAGTTCTTCGCGCAGGTATTTGAGCAGCGGCAACATCCGCAGGCCCGAAAACCGCATCACGGCGCCGAGGATTATGGCGACGAAGGCCATGCACGTGAGGTAGAACAAACCCACCAGGCTGCCCAGGTGTTGCAGCGAGTCCAGGCCGTAAGTGCTGGTGGTAAAGGCGATGGCACCAAATACACCAATCGGCGCCAGGCGCACGATCATGCCCATGATGCGGAAGATCACATGGCTCAACTCATTGATCAGTCGCGAAATGCCCGAGGCCGCTTCACCCACCAGGTTCAGCGCGCTGCCAAACAGCACCGAGAACAACAGCACCTGCAACACGTTGTTGTCGGCAAAGGCGCCGATCACCGAGTTGGGGATCAGGTCCATCAGGAACTGGCTGGTGCCCTTGATATGCTGGCCGCGATCCGCCAATTCATTGAGGCCGGCAGATGACAACTGCTCCAGGTGGATATTGGCCCCGCTGCCGATCCCGGTACTGAAGGCCAGCACCAGGCCAAGCACCAGAGCGATAGTGGTGAGGATTTCAAAGTAGATCACCGACTTGAGGCCGATGCGCCCGACCTTCTTCAGGTCCCCGGCCCCGGAGATGCCGCTGACCACCACACAGAACACGATCAGGCCGATCAGCATCTTGATCAGCTTGATAAAGCCGTCACCCAGGGGTTTGAGTTGTGAGGAGAATTCGGGAAGGGCCAGGCCACAAGCGATGCCGAGCATCAGGCCTATGACGACTTGCAGGAAAATCGAACGCGAGCACCATCTGAGCATGGGAAGGATCTCTATTCGGTGCCCTGGTGGGTCCAGGGCTTAATTGTTGTGGTCTGACCGGTAAGTCCAGTGCGTGGCCAGTCTACGCCCGGTTTTTTGCAAACTACAAGGGGGAAGTGGAGTGTTTAGGATGTCCGGTCTTACCAGTTGCTCGGTAAGCGTGATGCTTGAGCGGTTGGCGGCGTGGAATTTTTTTCGCTTATCATGCGGCGATTGGCCGTTGAGGTGATAAATGGATAAGCCAGGACTGACGACGGATGAAACGGGGCTGACCCGTTGTACATGGCGCACGGCCGCCGCCCAATACCCCGATTATCACGATCACGAGTGGGGCGTGCCGGTTGCCGATGACATTGCGTTGTACGAGAAGATCTGCCTGGAAGGCTTCCAGGCCGGCTTGGCGTGGATCACCATCCTGCGCAAACGCGAGCACTTTCGCCGGGCGTTCGAGGGTTTTGATTTTCGCCAGGTGGCGCAATACACCGAGCGCGATGTCGAGCGCTTGATGGCCGATCCGGGCATCGTGCGCAACCGCGCCAAGATTCTCTCAGCCATCAACAACGCACGCCGCGCCTGTGAACTGGTGGCAGAAAGCGGTTCGCTGGCGTCCTGGCTATGGGCCTTTGAACCGACTGCCGATGAGCGGCCAGCGGTGGTGGACCTGGCTTACTGGACGGGCAATCCCACCTCGCCGGCTTCGGTGCGCTTGTCCAAGGCCTTGAAGAAACGCGGCTGGACATTCGTGGGGCCGACGACGATGTACGCGTTCATGCAGGCCATGGGAATGGTCAATGACCACCTGGAAGGCTGCGCCTGCCGGCAGCCGATCGAAGAACTGCGGCGCCAGTTCAAGCAAGCCCCTGTGGCGAGCGGGCTTGCCACAGGGGCTCTACAAGCCAGCGTCTAGCAATCAGTTCTGCGCTGGCAGGGGCGTCAGCACATCAGCCTTGTCATCCAGAACCATCACCACCAGCAACCTGGCCGGCTGGGTCTGGCTGGCATTGCTGGATTCGAAGTGGCGCGAGCCGGCCGGTTCGTAGAACGATTGCCCGGCCTTGTAGGTAATGGCCGGTTCATCGTTGACCCGCGAGGTGATTTCACCCTCCAGTACATAAGCCACCGCCGTGCCGGTGTGGCTGTGGGGGACGGTGGCCTGGCCCGGTGCGTAGTCCACGGTGAGCATGATGGTTTTTTTGCCAGGCACGTTGCTCAAGGCATGCTCTTGCAGGACCTTGATCGATTCCTGGTTGTAGACCGGCTCATGGGCAAAGGCGCTTAGCGAAGCCAGCAGGAGGGTAGTGCCGAGCAGTATTTTCATGGTGCAGTTCTCCAGGGTTGCAGACCCCATCACCCTACGCCCGGCACCGTGGCGCACCTATAGCCAATCCTCTGGAAAACCCCTTAGCCAATCTGCTGGAGGATATCGCGCACCTTGTCCAGCGATGGGTCGATATCCAGGGTCTCGATGGCCCCAAAGCCGATAATCAGGCCGCACCGCACCGGTGCTTCATGAAAAAACACGTCCAGTGGGTACAGCCCGACTTCCACTTGGCGCGCCAGTTCGATCAGCAAGGGAATGTTTACTGCCCCCTTGCACAGCGCTGCCAGGTGGAACCCGGCTACGCTGGGCACGGCTTCGAACCAGGGTGACAAGTCGCCGGCCAGGCGGCTGAGGATGCGCTCGCGGCGGGTAGCGTAGACGGTGTGACAGCGCCGAATGTGCTTGAGCAGGTAGCCTTCGCTGATGAACTTGGCGAGTGCCCATTGCGGCAGTGTCGAGGTGTGCTGGTCGGTCAGTTGCTTGGCCTTGACCACCGCGCCATGGATCGCCGGCGGCAGTACTGCATAACCCAGGCGCAGGTCCGGCAGCAGGGTTTTGGAGAAGGTCCCGACGTAGGCCACAATGCCGCGTTCGTCCATGCTTTGCAGGGAGTGGGTGGGTCGGCCTTCGTAGCGGAAATCACTGTCGTAGTCGTCTTCGATGATGATCGCGCCCAATTCCAGCGCGCGTGCCAGCAGCGCCTCGCGACGTGCCTGGCTCATGGGCATGCCAAGGGGGAACTGGTGTGAAGGCGTCACGTAGATCAGCCGTGTGCCCTGGGGAATCTGCGTGACCTGAATACCTTCGGCATCCACCGGCACGCTGGCCACCGTTGCCCCTACGGCCTCGAACATCAAGCGGGCGGGGGTGTAGCCGGGGTCTTCCATGGCCACTAGACTGCCCGGTTCCAGTACCACTCGGGCGATCAGGTCCAAGGCTTGCTGGGCGCCATTGCACACCACAATGTCGGTGTCGCGGCAGTTGACCCCCCGGGAAAATGCGATGTGCCCGGCGATCGCGCTACGCAGGGCCGGCAGGCCTTCGGGTTGGCTATAGAACCCGCTGTTCTGGGCAGTGCGGCGCAAGGCGTCGAGGGTGCAGCGCCGCCATTCGTCCTGGGGGAACAGGCTGCGGGTGGTGGCGCCGCCGATGAACTCGCACCGCAAGGTGCCGTCGCGGGTCGGATGGCGCATGGGCGAGGGCAGCGCCTGCCATTTGGCCAAGTGCGCGGCGCAGGCCAGGTCGGCATCGTCCTGGCGCCGGGCAGGGCGGTTTGCCTGACTGTTGACGAAGGTGCCACGGCCAATCTTCCCCACCAGCAGCCCTTCATAGGTCAGCAGCGCATAGGTGTCGGAGACGGTCTTGCGCGACACCCCCAACTGCTCGGCCAGCAGGCGGCTGGGCGGCAGCTGCGCACCCGAGGCCAGGCGCCCGGACTGGATGGCCGCGAGCAATTGCCGATACAGTTGTTCGGCCAGATCCTTGCGGCCATTGATGACGACGTGCAGTTCCATGGAGCATCCCGAGGCGGTCAGACTGCGCCCAGATTACCCGCAACAGTGGGGCGCGCCTACGGCCAAGGCGGTCTAGGCATAAAGCGCCACTTTGGCTATAGGGCACGGGCCGGCACGGTCTTAAGCTGGCGGCCATCGTCTTTGCCCATCGAGGCCGCCCCTATGCAACCGCGTCTGGATTACTACACGGCTTCGCCCCAAGCGCTTAAAGGCATGATGGTGCTCGAGGCGACGTTGTTCGAGCTGTCCATCGACAGGCCTTTGCTTGACCTGATAAGGATCCGCGTCTCGCAACTGAACCACTGTGGGTTTTGCAGTGACATGCATGCCATGGCGGCGTTGGCGCGGGGCGAAAGCACGCGGCGTCTTTTGGCGTTGTGCGTATGGCGTGATTCGCCGCTGTTCACTCGCCGCGAACAACTTGCCCTGGCGTGGAGCGAGGCCACGGCGTTGCTGGCGTGTGCAGGCGTGCCGGATGCGCTGTTCGCCGCCGCCCGTGCCGAGTTCGGCGAGCAGGCCCTGGTGGACCTGACCATGGCGGTTACGACCATCAGCGGCTGGAACCGCCTGGCCGTCGCCTTTGGCCAGTTGCCGCCAGAATAAGCCCACCCGGATAAAGATCTACCGCTGCGGCGCTTGTGGCCCGTAGCACCATCGCCCTATGCCTGGCACTTGTTGCCAGCAAACCATGTGACCCACGTCATGGCATAGGGAAAGACTCATGACTCAACCTGATACACCCGCAGTGGACGCACCTTTGGCGCTGGCCGATCTGGATGCCCGGCTGGGGGATCTGCTGGTCGGTGTTTTACCGGTTCGCCGTACCGTCCTGGCTCAAATGGGCGCGCAGATAAACGGCAAGCCCATCAACGTGCACCACCTGGCTGGGCGCGAGGCCGACCAGACGCTGCTCGATTCGATCCGCTTTGCGGCGCCGCAGCTCAAGGCATTCCTGGGCACGGACGCCACCGTCAGTGACAGCAGCGCCAGCCTGCTGTTCGAGTTCGCCGCATTACGCTCAACCCCGGCCAAGCCGCTGCTTGAGGGGGCGTCGAGGCTGGACAGCGGTGACACGATGACCCGGCTCGATGACTTGCTGCGCGCCGTGCAGAACACCAACCTCAACCAGGCCCTGCAACGTGAAGGCTTGCCCGCCTGGGTCGACACCCCCCGAAGCCGAACCCTGGAAGCGATGGGGACTGGCTTGCAGGTCTATGGCTATTACAGCGCGATCAACGCCTTGGCCCAGGCCATCAAGACCGGTGATATTCGCCAGACCCTGGCCGCCGGTGGCGAATTGCTCGCCGAGCTGACATCCAGCGCCCTGGAGTTGGCCCTGGAGCGTCTGGGCAAGCGCATGCTGGAGAACGGCGGGCGTGTGTTCAAGGGGTTCTGTGCGAGCAGCGTAGGCCAGTTGTTGCGGCGCGGCGCGGGCCTGTTTGCCCAGGTGTTGACCCTGCCGTTCGACATCTTCAGTGCAGTGCAGTCACTCAATGAGGCGGCGAAGGCCCAGGGCAAAGAGGCGTTGGACCACTACGTCAATGCCGGCTTCAGCCTGGCCAGTGCAGCCCTGGGCGTGGTGCTGGGGATCGCCGCCCTGGCGGGTTTCAGCTATGCCGGGCCATTGGGGATTGCCGCGGCCGTGGTGCTGATTCTCGGGGCGCAGATCTACAGCGCAGTGCGTCAGGTGGATGACATTGACGATTACATCGAACTGACCGTGTCCGAGCGCTTGAGGGCCGGCTGGCTGTCGTTTGCAGGCCGGGAGCTGGACAAGGATGTGCGCGACCGCTACCTGGTGGCGAAGATGGAAAAGCAGCACGCAACCTACCTTACCGGCGTGGCCGAAAAGTGGCTGCGCGGTGCGCTCAAGAGCACCGTACACGCGGTGGTCAATGGGCGGTTCGAAGTGCGCATGATCCCCGTGCGGGAGTGGAAGCACCGTTGGGACGAAGCGGCGGGAGAGCTGCCCTACCGCGATACCACTGGGCCGGCCATCCATGATGGTGATGATGTGGTCGATGCCTCCCATGCCGGCGTCAGCCAACTGCCCGGGGTGGTGCTGGGCAAGCCGTTTACCCACGCTGCGATCCTCTGGCGCCTGGGCGATGGTAACGACAACGTCCAGGGCCTGCTGGAGATGCGCAATATCTTTCAGTTCGGGGCGGGGCACAAACGACTCACGGGTGGCATCCGCGATGACCAGTTCATATTTGAGCTGCCAGCGGATACGTTTGAGGCCGTTGCCACCCCGGGCCCGGCGAGTGAGCTGCACGGTGGCAGCGGCAGTGATGCCTTGCATTTTGGCTACCGCTCCCCTTACGTCGAGGGCATTGAGGGGCTTGCCATCGATCTGCAGGCCGGCAGCGTCACACGGCGCAAGGATGCCGGCCGCAGCGGGCTGTCGAACCAGATAACCCTGGACTCGATCGAGAACGTTGCGACGCCTGCGGGCGTGGCCAGTCACGTCAAGGGTACGGCGCAGGCCAATATCCTGATTGCCGAAGGCAACAACGACCGGATCGAGGCCGGGGCCGGCAATGACACGATCTTCGTCAACGGTACCGATGCCTGGGTCGACGGTGGAACGGGTAGCGACCGCTACGTCATTGCCAGCAACCGGGGCACCGTCACGCTGCACGAGCAGCACTGGCAGGAAGACACGCTGATTGAGCTGGGGTGGGAGCTGTCCAGCATTGCTGACTGGGTGATCCAGGAATGTGCGTTGGTGATCCGCTCCCTGCGCGGCCTCGACGGCGAGTTGCCGGAGCGCTTGGTCAGGATTGAAAACCTCTACCTGCATGAATCCGGCGAGCGGCGCCTGGCCGGTCATAATCTGCGTTTACTGACCGCGGACGGTTACACGTTGGAGCCGGTTCTCCCGCCGTTGCTGAGCGCGCAAGGCGATCAGCCGATCAAGGTGGCTGCCCGCTCGATGAGCCCTGTGCCGACGTTTCAGCGCGTGTTGGCGGGCGGCGAATGGGTGCTGCCATTCGGCCTGTCGACCCGCTGCTTTATCGAGCGCGGCGTGGCCGAAAAGCGTGTGCGGGTTCGAATCGCGGGCGGCGCCACGGCCTGTACCCTGTACCTGGACTACCGCACCGAGGAACTGATCGATGTGGTGGCCGGGTATCGCGTGACCCTGCGCAGCCAAGGCCCGGTCGACACGCTGACTTACAGCGATGTGACCTTGACCCTGACTTTCGCGGACGGCGGCCGCCTGGTCCTGGCCGAGTTCGCCAGCGACCGCGGTGCGGTGCGCGCCGATGTCGCCGCCAATATCCGGGCGGCCAGCCTGAAGCCCGACTGCGAGTGTGTGCTGGTCTTCAACGATGGCATGTCTTATCGGGTTCAACCGTTGCAGCAATCCTACCAGCAAGACCGTGAGCGGCCAGGCTTCAGGCTCTTTGACGGCCGTTCGGCACTGTTGGCGCGGGTTGGCAGCCATGGGTTTTTCCGGCCGCTGAGTGCTAAGGGCGTGTGGCTGCAGGCGCTGCCGCAGACCCTGCGGATCCCGGCTGGGCCCCATCGTCAGACCTATGCGCTGGTGGGGCGCGGGTCGGTGTATGAGGTGCACCCCAGCAGCGGCGCCACCATTGCCCTGTCTACTCCAGGTGCGCTGGCCAAGACCTCGGATGCCTCCACCTGGCAGATCAACACCAGCGGCCTGGATGAGCCCATCGACCACAAGCAGATCATTCTGGCCGAGCACCGGCTCAAGGTGGGCAGCGTGACGCTGATCCTGCCCATCGTCACAGACCCGCAGGTGCCGCTGGAGCAGCTGTATGTGCAGACCCTTGAAGGTGACCGATACGAGATCCGCCTCGATCTGGGCAGCGTTTGCCTGGTGCAACTGGATGCCTCGCGTTACCTGACCATAGCCGAGGTCTGGCAGCAACTGCGCCGCATGCGTCAGCACTCAAGGTTGATGGCGCGCCGCTTGCGGGTGCTCGGTGTGCAGTTGGCGGATGGCACTGACAGCGCGATTGATTACGACGCGCTGCTCGATCGGTGGGTCGCCCACGGTGACCCCACGCGTAGCGTGGCTTCGGCAGACCTGATGCGCATAAGCGTGTCACTCAACTAATACTGGAAAGGGATTTCTATGCAACAGACACCTCATTCACCCCGGCCCGGGCCCTCCAGGCCTGCCCCTCGCGTCGAGGCAGGGAGCGCTGGCGGCCTGGTCAGGGATTTTGGTCCTCAGGGCCGTAGCCCTTTTGCCGAGCGTCAGGCGAGCCGCCCGCTGGTACGCGGCCACGATGCGTCGCTTACAGTGCCGCAAATCAGTGACCTGGACGTGCCGGGACCCATGCCGCCGATGGCCGTGCTGGTCACTGGGTCGCTGCTGCCGGCGCCGAGCGCCGAAGGCGTGTATACCCACAACGGTCGCACTTATCTGGACCTGGAAACCGGCGAGACGGTACTGGTGGTGCGTGACCCGCACACCGGTGAGTGGCGCGAACGCGCGCCTCATCAATTGGCCGCCACGGGCGCGCCGGTGCAGCGGGTTGCGGGCAGTTCGTTGTGGGCCAGGCGCACCGCTGCGGCGCAAGCCCCGGTCTCGTTGCCGACAGCGGTCCCGGCCAGAGGGCGCTTGGACCCGGTGTGGGACCTGCAGCGGTATGACGTCAGCCAAGCGAGCAATGTGCCGCTGTTTCCGATGGCGGGAATGAACGACTTTGTGGTCCAGGGCACGCGTTACTACGTGAATGCGCAGTTCAACTTGAAGGCCTTCAGGATCAAGCAAAGCCATATCCAGCAGCGCGGGCCACACGGCAACTTGCGCCCCAGTGGCTCGTTTGCCGAGGACGGGATTATCCGGCTTTCAGGGCGCGAGCCCCTGACCTATCTGCATGTTGGGGGGGTTACCAGCCGTATCGAGCTCGATAACGTGCGCCAGAAATGGCGGCTGCTCGGCAATGGGGTCGAGGCGATTTACCTGGATACGGGCGGCCATTTGAGTTCCTGGGTGCCGCAGCTTCAATTGCGCGATATCGGCGATATTATTTCGCAGGCGCGCAGGGTGTTGGGCTACACCGGCGTCAGCAGCGACATGAGCCAGGGAGTCATGTCGACCATGGACAAGAACACCTATGTCTATATGCAGCAATATGCCCGGCAACTGATCGGTTCCGAGACGACGGCTATACACCAGGCGCCGGTACGGGATCGGGATCGCATGATTGACGAGCATATCTGGCGCCATGGTTATCCCTATGACCGTTTGCGCCAGGCGATCAGTGCCCAGGCGGATGGTCGCGCCTTGCCGGCGGGCATCGCGCAGTTCGATCCGCTCCAGGGTACGGCAACCGTCAGCGTGCGTGAGGGCGGCAGCTTCAACGTTCAAAGCGTCAGCAGCAACGCCCAGCTTCATTACCCCAGGCGGCGCCGAAGTGATGAACACCAAAGGTTGTTCGAGCAATGGAGTGCGCTTGACATCCACGCCACCAGGCAGCGTGGTGAGGCCAATGAGCGCATGTATCGTCAGATGTTGGTCGAGGATGGCTACCGGATTATTCCAGGAGGCACCTATGGCCGGGGGCAGAACGGTTTTGACCTGGTATTACAAGGGCGAGCGGATGCGATTTATCTGCTGGAAATCAAACATATTCCACCGAGTAACACTAACCGTTTGTCCAGTGTCAGCATGGCGAAGGGGCTGGGGTACTGGCAGATGGAAGACCGCTGGGTAAGCGCGGTATTGGCCCATTCCGAGGCTGCGAACTCACCGGCTGGGGATGCCGTCAGGCACGCGCTGGGCAATCAACAGCTATTCAAGCTAGTCGGCGCCACGGCACCCAATGGCACTCAGTATGTGTTCAAGATTGATATGAGCCCGGTGCGTTAGAGGGGAGGTGGTGGGGGGAGAGCGCTGTTGTGGCAAAGGCGGCTATGGAGAAGGGGGGGGCTTGCTGTGGCGAGGGGGCTTGTCCCCCGCTGGGCTGCGCAGCAGCCCCAAAACCTGCACCCTCGGTTGATCTGACACGTTTCGGTGATCCTATTGGGGCTGCTGCGCAGCCCAGCGGGGGACAAGCCCCCTTGCCACATAAGCTCCACCTCGCCGCACAAGCCGCCGGTGTCAGGACAGGAAGCCGCCATCGACGTTCAGCGACACACCGGTGGTGTAGGTCGAGGCGTCGCTGGCCAGGTAGAGCACGGCGCCGGCCATTTCGCTTGGGTCGGCCACGCGCTTGAGTGGGATCTGTGCCAGGGCCATGTTGAGGATCGATTCGTTCTTGACCAGTGCCGAGGCAAATTTGGTGTCGGTCAGGCCCGGCAGCAGGGCGTTGCAGCGAATACCGAACTGCGCACACTCCTTGGCGAAGACCTTGGTCATATTGATCACGGCGGCCTTGGTCACCGAGTAGATACCCTGGAAATGCCCGGGGGAAATACCGTTGATCGAGGCCACGTTGATGATGCTGCCACCCCCGTTTTCACGCATCAGCTTGCCGGCTTCCACCGACATGAAGAAATAACCACGGATGTTCACGTCGACGGTTTTCTGGAAGGCGCCCAGGTCGGTGTCCAGTACGTTGCAGAACTGCGGGTTGGTCGCGGCATTGTTGACCAGGATGTCCAAGCGCCCGAATTGCTCGCGGATGCCGGCAAACACCTGGGTGATCTGCTCCATCTCACCGATGTGGCAGGCAATGGCCGTAGCCTTGCCACCGGCGGCGATGATCGCGTCGGCCACGTGTTGGCAGCCATCGATCTTGCGGCTCGACACAATCACATGGGCGCCTTGCTGGGCCAGCAACTTGGCAATGGCCTCACCGATGCCACGGCTGGCGCCGGAGACAAAAGCAATCTTGCCGTCGAGGTCGAACAGGTTGGTCTTGGACATGGTGGTTCCTTGTCGGTCAAAGCGTGGATTTGTGGATGACGTTCAGGCTCATCTGCTCCAGCAGCTTGTTCATCTGGATGAACTGCGCAAAGCGTTTGTCCTGGGTCTGGCCATGGAAGAAGCGGTAGTAGATCTGCTGCACGATGCCGGCCAGGCGAAACAGGCCGTAGGTGTAGTAGAAGTCGAAATTGTCGATCTGGATGCCGGCGCGCTCGGCGTAATAATCGACAAACTGGCGGCGGGTGAGCATGCCGGGCGCGTTGCTCGGCTGGCGGCGCATCAGTTGCACGGGCGCAGGGTCGGCGGCTTCGATCCAATAGGCGAGGCTGTTGCCCAGGTCCATCAGCGGATCACCGAGGGTGGTCAGTTCCCAGTCCAGCACGCCGATGATTTGCATCGGGTTGTTGGGGTCGAGGATCACGTTGTCGAAGCGATAGTCGTTGTGCACGATGCTGGAGGTCGGATGATCAGCCGGCATCTTGTCGTTGAGCCAGGCGCGCACGGCTTCCCATTTCGGGGCGTCGGGGGTCAGGGCTTTTTCGTAGCGATCGCTCCACCCGCTGATCTGGCGTGCCACATAACCTTCGGGTTTGCCCAGGTCGGCCAGGCCGCAGGCGTGGTAGTCGACTTGGTGCAGTTCGACGAACTTGTCGATGAAGCTTTTGCACAGGGCTTCGGTGCGCCCGGCGTCCAGACCCAGCTCCGGCGGCAGGTCCGAGCGCAGGATGATGCCCTTGACCCGCTCCATCACATAGAACTCGGCGCCGATCACCGATTCGTCGGTGCAGTGCAGGTAGGCCTTGGGGCAGTAGGGGAAACCGTCCTTGAGTTGGTTCAGGATGCGGAATTCGCGGCCCATGTCATGGGCGGACTTGGCCTTGTGGCCAAAGGGCGGGCGACGCAGGACGAACTCCTGGTCAGGGTACTCAAGCAGGTAGGTCAGGTTGGAGGCGCCCCCCGGAAACTGGCTGACTTTTGCGCTGCCGGTCAGGCCTGGGATATGGGCCTTGAGGTAGGGGTCGATGAGGCTGGCATCCAGTTCTTCGCCAGGGCGAATCTGGGTGGATTGGTCATTGAGCGCCATGCTTATCCCTTCTGCTTATTCTTGAGGCCTTGGACTATTGGCTAATCTAATGCGCACAGCCGGCCCGCCACAAGGCTGGCACGGCTTAATAGGTTAGCGTGTTGGATGATAATCAGCGTGCCTGATCGGTCACTTTTCGGGCGCCGGCAAGGCGACTGGCGTGAGTACCGGGCGCCCGGCGAAGTACTCCACCAGATTGTCCGCCACCCGTTGCACGGTGTCATGGGCCGCTTCCGGCGACAGCCCGGCCACATGCGGGGTGAGGACTGTGTTGTTGAGGCGCTTGAGGCCGTCCGGCACGTTGGGCTCGTCATCGAACACATCCAGCGCCGCGCCGCCGATGCGTCGTTGTTCCAGGGCGTTGATGAGGTCGGCGGTGACAATCACGCTGCCGCGGGCAATGTTCACCAAAAAACCGTGGGGCCCGAGGGCGTCCAGCGCCTGACGGTCGATCAAGTGACGGGTGCCCGGCCCGCCGGGCGTGGCAATCACCAGAAAGTCCGAGTTGCGCGCCAGTTCTACCGGTGTGGCGCAGTAGGTGTAGTCCACATCGCTGCGGGGCTGGCGGCTGTGGTAACTGATCTGCATGTCAAAACCCAGCGCAGCGCGCTGGGCGATCGCCATGCCGACCGCGCCCAGGCCCAGGATCCCCAGTTGCTTGCCCGAAAGGGACGGGCGCATGACCTTCGGCCATTCACTGCGCCGTACCGCTGCGTCGGCGCGGGGGATGTCACGTACCAGTGACAGCAGCAGCGCCATGGCGTGGTCCGCCACCGAAGGGGCGTTCACGCCGGCACCGTTGGTGACGACGATGCCCCGGTTGCTCGCAGCCTGCAGGTCGACCTGCTCATAGCCAGCGCCGATCACGCAAATGATTTCCAGCAGCGGCAGGGCGGCGATTTCCTCGGCATGCAACCCCAAAGGGCCACGGGTCAGCACAGCCTTGATCTGCGTGCCATGGGCCTTGATGGCCTGGGCGCGTTCGGCGGGCGTCGGCGCGAGGATCACATGAAAGTCATTGCTCTCGATGATGTGCAGGTATTCGTTGATGGTTTCAACCAGGACCAGAACAGTGGCGGACATGGGGCAGCTCTTGTTGTGGGGTTTGAGACCGGGATTATGCGGCATTTTTTAAGTACGAAATGCCAGCGGGTGGAAGATCTTTATTTGATGGGAGCTCTTTAGATGGGGATGACAGCGCCTGAAGACGCTGTGCATCGATTCCGGTGCTACTGGGCTTGCCTCGCCTTGTTCCGTTCCGCCTGGGCGATGTCCTTGAAATCATAGGTAGGGAAAAACTCGGTCCGGTAGGGGCCCCATGCGGTGTTTTCCAATGCGAGGTTGACCGCCGACAGACGAGAGGCGGGCAGGCGCAGGACGATGACTTGTCCGATACCCATGGTGATGTTCCAACTGACGACCTCTACCCCCTCCGGTGGAAAGACTTTATAGAACTCCTGCCTGGCGAGTTGCGCTCTTAGTTCACTTAATGGTCGGGATTGATCATGTTTTAGAAAGACCGTCAGCATGATTGCATTGTCTTTTGTCGCGGCAGGTGCACTTGCGGCTTGGGTGGCTGTGGGTTGTGCATTGGCACAGCCGATAAGTAGAGCAAAAAACCCTACCATGGATATTAAGAGTGACTTGAGTTGAGTCTTCATAGAGTGGGTCTTTTTGTTGTTTTCGTAAGTTGTTGGAAAGTGTATTCAATAGATGAAGAATATTCAGTGAGAGGTGGTGGTTTTTATCGGGCCTTTGTAAGGTGCGTGAACCACGTAGATGCGGACTTTCTCGTTGGTTTCGACCATGTCGCGCGGCACCTCCCGCGAATAGGTGAATTCTTCGTGATTGAGGGTTTCAAGTCGCCTGACCACTGTTCTGGTCGGGCCTTTGTCAGGGATCAGGATGTGAGTCTTTTTGTCGCCCGTAACAAGGAAGTAACCGCCACCGCCATTATCGTATTTTGACAGCCCGGTGTCGGCGTAGAAGAACTCGTAGCGATTGCGCTCGGGGTCCCACATGGATATGCCTACTACGCCTGGGTACTTGTCCTTGACGTCAACGTGGGGGGCGCCCTCTATATAAACGTTGGTGGTCAGCCATTGAGGGGATGAAGCGAATGCGCGGATATCGGCGTTTGTCGGTTGCGCTTGGCTGGCGAGTGGGGTGAACAGGGTCATAAGAAAAAGCCCGGTAAATATACAGTTGTATTTTTTCATTGAATTATTCCTGTATGGAGTTGAGGGCGTTACCGGCGATGCACTGCTTGGAAGCAATAGCGGAAGAATTAGGTCTGCTGAGAGCATCTATCAATGCTTGGGTGTATGTTTGTAATAAATTCAGCGATGTTGAAAAGTTGCGTTTTGTTTGTTTTGAAGTTGTGCGTGGGAAGCTTCCTAGAGTTAAGTTGTTGTTTCCTAAAATTTCGCTTTTTAATATGAATGATGTTTAAGGCAGGAAGTGCGTCGCGGGCTGAAGCGCCGCGACGTCACTTGATGAGACTCAGCCGATTCTTGGGAAGGGAATCAGGGAGGTGCGTGGTTTTTGCGCCTGAAACTCGACACCATTGAAGCTGAAGGTGTTGGGGTTATGTTGTGGTTGCCCGGGCTGGGGCTGTTGGTCGGGTTGGTGTGATGCGACGAATTGGCTGATGGTGTCCGCCAGTAGGCCGGTATTGAAGAAGGATTGCTGATTGTTAGATGCAATTGAGGTCATTTTGAGTGCTCCAGGTACGAGGGAAGGTGGTGAACGTGACACGCCTTTTATAGCGTGCAGCGTTGTGTGGTGGTGCTGGTGCATCGCGTTCCCGAAACAACAAACCAAGACATACAAATACGCATCGGTAGCAGTCTTCAGGCGGGCTGCATATGGGGGCTGGAGGGGCCTCCTCAGAGGCTGAAGTTGTCGGCGTGACTTTTTTGCAGGCTCTGCATTCGTCAGCTAAGTCTTTGCTTATGCAGGCGAATCCCGGACAATCGCGCCCCTGTTACGGTCGTGGCGCTGCCTGTCAGGTTTTTCTGACTCGTCGCGATCGTATGAAAGCGGAGAACCGAGCGGATGAATGATCAGGCCAATAGCGTCGATGAACGCTACGCAACGACACCTGTAACCCTCACGGGCTGGAGCCGCCAGGACACGACCTGGATGCTTGGCCTGTTCGGCACGGCGATTGGCGCCGGTACTTTGTTTCTACCCATCAACGCTGGCCTGGGCGGCTTCTGGCCGTTGCTGATCCTCGCGCTGCTGGCGTTCCCGATGACTTATTACGCGCACCGTGGCCTGACGCGCTTTGTATTGTCGGGCCGTGCAGGCTCGGACATCACCGAGGTGGTTGAAGAACACTTCGGCATCAAGGCCGGGGCGTTGATCACCTTGCTGTACTTCTTCGCGATCTTCCCGATCCTGCTGATCTACAGCGTGGCGTTGACCAATACGGTTGGCAGCTTCATGTCGCACCAACTGCACATTGAGCCGCCGCCACGGGCGCTGTTGTCGTTTGTGCTGATCCTGGGCCTGCTGGGCGTGGTGCGTTGCGGCGAACAGGTGATCGTCAAGGCCATGAGCCTGATGGTGTATCCGTTTATTGTCGCCTTGCTGTTTCTGGCGGTGTACCTGGTGCCGCACTGGAACGGCGGCATTCTCAGCACCGCCAGCACTGTGCCTGCACCGTCGGCGCTGCTGCATACGATGTGGCTGGCGATTCCGGTGATGGTGTTCTCGTTCAACCACTCGCCGATCATCTCGGCCTTCGCCGTTGACCAGAAACGCCAGTACGGCGCCCACGCCGAAGAGCGCAGCTCGCAGATCCTGTCCCGCGCCCACCTGTTGATGGTGGCGATGGTGATGTTCTTCGTATTCAGCTGCGTGCTGACCTTGTCGCCGGGCCAACTGGCCGAAGCCAAGGCGCAGAACCTGTCGATCCTGTCCTACCTGGCCAACCACTTCGATAACCCGACCATCGCCTTTGCGGCGCCATTGATTGCGTTCGTGGCAATTGCCAAGTCGTTCCTGGGCCACTACATCGGCGCCAGCGAAGGCCTCAAGGGCCTGATCGTCAAGAGCGGCCGCCGCCCGGGTGCCAAGGCCCTGGACCGCATGACTGCGGGCTTCATGCTGGTGGTGTGCTGGATCGTGGCCACCCTGAACCCAAGCATCCTGGGAATGATCGAGGCCCTGGGTGGGCCGATCATCGCCTCGATCCTGTTCCTGATGCCGATGTACGCGATTCGCAAGGTACCAGCCATGGCCAAATACCGTGGGCAGGCGTCCAATGTGTTTGTTACGGCGGTAGGTCTGGTGGCGATCACAGCGGTGGTGTACTCGCTGTTGGCCTAAGCCCCAAGGCGGTACAGCGCTAAAAGGTGGTTTTGTGTGGGAGCGGGCTTGCCCGCGATAGCGGTGGGTCAGCTGGACGCATAGGTGACTGACCCACCGCTATCGCAGGCAAGCCAGCTCCCACATTTGTTTTGTGGCATGTCCAAAATTCCCAGCCTCGCCGCGATCCCCTGCGGTGGGTCAGTTAGACGTATAGGTGATTGACCCACCGCTATCGCAGGCAAGCCAGCTCCCACATTCGTTTTGTAGCGTGTCCAAAATTCCCTGCCTCGCCGCGACACCCTGTGGGAGCGGGCTTGCCCGCGATGAGGCCACAACAGCCCCACATTTCTCCAGGCATAAAAAAACGCCGCGTACCTTGCGATACGCGGCGTTTTTTGTGTCAGCAGACCTTAGGCTTGAACCACCGGAATGTTGGCACTTGCAGCGATTTTACGGAACTCGGCGATCTGGTCGAAGTTCAGGTAGCGGTAGACATCACTGGCCATGGTGTCCAGTTTGGCCGCGTAGCCCATGTACTCTTCGACGGTAGGCAGGCGACCCAGCGTGGAAGCGACTGCCGCCAGCTCAGCCGAGGCCAGGTAGACGTTCGCGCCATCACCCAGACGGTTCGGGAAGTTACGGGTCGAAGTCGACACTACGGTGGAGTTCGGCTCTACACGTGCCTGGTTACCCATGCACAGCGAGCAGCCCGGCATTTCCATGCGCGCGCCAGCCTTGCCGTAGATGCCGTAGTAGCCTTCTTCGGTCAGTTGGTGAGCGTCCATCTTGGTCGGCGGCGACAGCCACAGACGGGTTGGCAGCTGGCCCTTGACCTGCTCCAGCAACTTGCCGGCAGCGCGGAAGTGACCGATGTTGGTCATGCACGAACCGATGAACACTTCGTCGATCTTCTCGCCAGCAACGCTGGACAGCAGACGGGCGTCATCCGGGTCGTTCGGCGCGCAGAGGATTGGCTCGTTGATTTCGGCCAGGTCGATTTCGATGACTTCGGCGTATTCGGCGTCGGCATCGGCTTCCATCAGCTCAGGGTTGGCAACCCAGGCTTCCATCGCTTGGGCACGACGTTCCAGGGTACGCGCATCACCGTAGCCTTCACCGATCATCCAGCGCAGCAGGGTGATGTTGGAGTTCAGGTACTCGGTGACGGAGTCTTTCGACAGCTTGATGGTGCAACCGGCAGCCGAACGTTCGGCCGAGGCGTCGGACAGCTCGAAAGCCTGCTCCAGCGTCAGGTCGTTCAGGCCTTCGATTTCCAGGATGCGACCAGAGAAGGCGTTTTTCTTGCCTTTTTTCTCAACGGTCAGCAGGCCGGACTGGATCGCGTAGTAAGGAATGGCATGAACCAGGTCACGCAGGGTGATGCCAGGTTTCATTTTGCCTTTGAAGCGCACCAGGATCGATTCCGGCATGTCCAGTGGCATCACGCCAGTGGCTGCGGCGAACGCGACCAGGCCAGAACCGGCCGGGAACGAGATGCCCATCGGGAAACGGGTGTGGGAGTCACCACCGGTACCTACGGTGTCCGGCAGCAGCATGCGGTTCAGCCAGCTGTGGATGATGCCGTCGCCTGGACGCAGCGATACACCGCCACGGGTCATGATGAAGTCAGGCAGGGTGTGGTGGGTGGTCACGTCGATCGGCTTTGGATAGGCCGCGGTGTGGCAGAAGGACTGCATCACCAGATCGGTGGAGAAGCCCAGGCACGCCAGGTCTTTGAGTTCGTCACGGGTCATAGGACCGGTGGTGTCCTGGGAGCCGACGGTGGTCATCTTCGGTTCGCAGTACGTACCTGGACGAACGCCTTTGCCTTCTGGCAGGCCACAGGCCTTGCCGACCATCTTCTGGGCCAGGGTGAAACCCTTGCCAGTGTCGACAGGTGCTTCAGGCAGCTTGAACAGGTCGGTAGGGCCCAGGCCCAGCTCGGCGCGGGCCTTGTCGGTCAGGCCACGGCCGATGATCAGTGGGATACGGCCGCCGGCACGTACTTCATCCAACAGGACCGGGGTCTTCATTTCGAAGGTGGTCAGGACTTCATCGGTGCCGTGCTTGCAGACTTTGCCAGCATGCGGGTACAGGTCGATCACGTCGCCCATGTGCATGTTGGTAACGTCGAATTCGATTGGCAGTGCGCCAGCATCTTCCATGGTGTTGTAGAAGATTGGAGCGATCTTGCTACCGAAGCAGAAGCCGCCAGCGCGCTTGTTAGGCACGTAGGGAACGTCGTCGCCGAAGAACCACAGTACCGAGTTGGTTGCCGACTTACGGGACGAACCGGTACCGACTACGTCACCGACGTAGGCGATCGGGAAGCCCTGGCCGCGCATTTCTTCGATCTGCTTCATCGGGCCGGTCTTGCCTTGCTCGTCCGGCACGATGCCTTCACGGGCCATTTTCAGCATGGCCAGGGCGTGCAGCGGGATGTCAGGACGGGACCAGGCATCGGGAGCAGGGGACAGGTCGTCGGTGTTGGTTTCGCCGGTGACCTTGAATACACGCAGGCTGATCTTGTCGGCCAGGGTCGGGCGGTTCTTGAACCACTCGCCGTCGGCCCAGGACTGGATCACTTCCTTGGCGTGCTGGTTGCCGTTCTTGGCTTTTTCCGCGACGTCGTGGAAAGCATCGAACATCAGCAGGGTGTGCTTGAGCTGGGCAGCTGCAACGGCGGCCAGTTCGGCGTCGTCCAGCAGTTCGACCAGCGTCACGATGTTGTAGCCGCCTTGCATGGTGCCGAGCAGTTCAACAGCGCGCTTTTTGTCGATCAGGGGAGAAGAAACTTCGCCCTTGGCCAGGGCAGACAGGAAACCGGCCTTGACGTAGGCAGCTTCGTCAACGCCTGGTGGAATGCGGTTGGTGATCAGGTCAACGAGGAACTCTTCTTCGCCAGCCGGGGGATTTTTCAGCAGCTCGACCAGGCCTGCGGTTTGTTCGGCGTTTAGCGGCTGGGGAACGATACCCAGGGCTGCACGCTCTTCGATATGTTTGCGGTAGGCTTCAAGCACAGTTATTACCCTCATCAGTGGTCCCACGGGACGCTCATCCAGACATGCACGGCACGCATGCGCTCGAGGGCTTTTTGAGCCGTAGAGCCAGCGCTGCCGGCATTTCTCACAGAAGCTGCTTTCAAAGTTTTACGCCTGCAGAACGGAGCTGATGAGGGTTGGTGCTGGTTATTTAAAGGTTAAACAACCAGCGCCAACACCGTTCTGAAGGAACGACTGTGCTCGTGACGCTTTGAAAACAGCTTCCAACGGATTATTTGGCGCCTTACAAGGCCGGATGATTCTACGGCAAAAATTTTCTAAAGGTAAGTTGCCGCAGCAAGTTTGCAGGGTGATGAACCTTAGACAAAGGGCTAACATGGGCCACTGTTTCGCTGATTTGTGCGCTGCCACCCATGTCCAACCAAACCATCAAGACCCCTTGCATCGGCCTGTGCTCCACGGTTTACGGCGATCTCGTGTGCCGGGGCTGCAAGCGTTTCCACCACGAAGTGATCCAGTGGAACGGCTATGGAGAGGAAGAAAAACGTGCCGTATGGCTGCGGCTTGAGCAACTGCTGGTGCAGGTGATGGCGGGCAAACTGGAGGTTTTCGATCCCAAACAGCTGCGTTGGCAGTTGGAGCAGCGCAAAATCCGCTTTGTGCCGCACCAGTCCGAATACTGCTGGGCCTACCAGTTGATCGCCCGGGGGGCGCGGGTGATCAACAACCTGGAAGCCTATGGGATGGTGCTGATGCCGGAGTTTCGCGACTGGAACCTGCCGGAACTGCGCGATGCCATTGATCGGGAATTTTTTATCCTGTCCGAGGCGCATTACCAGCGCTACATCGCCCCTGGGTTCCTCAAGGATGCACTTTCTGGCTGACGACACCGATCAAAATGTGGGAGCGGGCTTGCCCGCGATGGCGTCCGTTCAGGCAGAGATGTATCAGATGACCCACCGCCATCGCAGCGGTGCGGCGATCCGACAAGCCAGCCCCTACAATTGATTTTCATTGGCCGAGGGATGGGTATCAGGGCTTGTTGGCCAGTTCCTCCAGGTGATCGATGATGCTCTGGGGCTTAAGCACCAGCACATCGCTCTCCAGCGCATCCAGCACCACTTCCGCCGTGTTGCCGATCAGCGCCCCGGAAATCCCGGTACGCGCCACGGTGCCAATGATTGTGACCGCCGCGCGCAATTTATGGGCGGCATGGGGAATCAATACATCGGCCGGGCCTTCTTCGATGTGCAGGCGGTTGTCATCGATGTCGAATTCGGCCTGGAAGGCCTTGCACTGCTCGCGATAGCGGGCTTCGATGGTTTCTTTGAGTTGGAACACCGGATCAGCGGCCGACAGCATGGGCGACGGATGGGCGCTGATCACATGCAATTGGCCCTTGGCCAGGCTGGCAATGTCAAAGCCATGATCGACAATGGCGGCGTGCAGGGATTTATGCTCGTTGTCGAGGTTGCCCACGTCGATGGCCGCCAGGATCACCCCGTCGGTCCACGGGGTCGCGGTCTTGACCAACAGCACTGCCGCCGGGCACAAGCGCAGCAGCTTCCAGTCGTCGGGTGTCAGTAGGGCCTTTTTCAGCGGGCTGTCGGGGTAGTGCTGCTTGATCACCAGTGCGCACCCTTCGGCTTGCTGCACGGCGATGATGGTTTCGTGCCGATTGTTTTTCCAGGCCAGTTCGGTGCTGACGCTATAGCCGTCTGCCAACAGTTGTTCCTTCAGCAAGCTCAACAATGCCGAATGCTCATGTTTTGGATCGCATACCAGCAAATGCAAGTGTGCGTCGGTCACCCCGGCGATCAGCTTGGCGCGCTTGAGGGCCAGGCTCTCCGAGTGTTCGGGCTCGATGATCACGAGGATTCTGCCAATATCGTTCATGAGCGGGATCTCCAAGGGTGGAAAGGACAGGGCGTGGAACAACTATAGTTGTTGCCCGCCGTACGGCATGTTGATGCACATCAAGGCCCGTGACTGGTGGTCTGCAGCGGGGTCGGTATAATCGGCGGCCTTTTGTGATCCTTTGCCCGTGAGCCCGATGAACCTGCCCGAAATCCATGAATTCCTCGGTTGCCGCACCCCCGATGCCTGGGTCCAGGCCGCACTGGCCGACCAGGAAACCCTGCTGATCGACCACAAGAACTGCGAGTTCAAGGCCGCCAGCACTGCCCTGAGCCTGATTGCCAAGTACCACTCCCATGTCGACCTGATCAACATGATGTCGCGCCTGGCCCGCGAAGAACTGGTGCACCATGAGCAAGTCATGCGCCTGATGAAAAAGCGCAAGATCGAGCTGCGCCAGTTGCATGCCAGTCGCTATGCCTCGGGTCTACGCAAGGTGGTGCGCAGTCACGAACCGGTCAAGCTGGTGGACACCCTGGTGGTGGGCGCTTTTATCGAAGCGCGCAGTTGCGAGCGTTTCGAAGCACTGGTGCCACATTTGGACGAAGAACTCGGCAAGTTCTACTTTGGCTTGCTGAAAAGCGAGGCGCGGCATTTTCAGGGTTATCTGAAGCTGGCTTATCAGTATGGTGATGCCAAGGACGTTGCCCAGGTGATCGAGCGGGTCCGCGCCGCCGAGCAGGAGTTGATCGAATCGCCGGACGTCGAGTTCCGTTTCCACAGCGGCGTACCGGCCTGATCGTGAAAGACTGCGGGCTATTTGTAAAAAACTCTTAAAAACATGAAGTTTGCGTCGAAGCCCCGCAGTAAGGGGCTCTGCATGCGCTTGTGGAGCGCGGTTGCCCACTATAATGCGCGCACTTCAATCGGCGCGCGCAGTGGAAACTTATGGAAAACTTGGGTCTGGGCAAGGTCTTGCTCGTTGAGGACGATGAGAAGCTGGCAGGGCTGATCGAGCATTTCCTGGCACAGCATGGCTTTGACGTGCGCGTGGTGCACCGGGGCGATGAAGCCTTGGCGGCGTTCCTGGCCTTCAAGCCGAAGATCGTCGTGCTCGACCTGATGCTGCCGGGCCAGAGTGGCCTGCATGTGTGCCGCGAGATCCGCAATGTGTCCGACACACCCATCGTGATCCTCACCGCCAAGGAGGATGACCTGGACCATATCCTCGGCCTGGAATCCGGCGCCGATGACTACGTGATCAAACCGATCAAACCACCCGTACTGCTGGCACGCCTGCGCGCCTTGCAGCGCCGCCATCTGCCGGAGCCGACGGTGCGCGGCTCGCTGGCGTTCGGCCAACTGGCGATTGACCGCAGTTGCCGGGGCGTGAGCCTGGGTGATGAGAAGATCGACCTGACCACCATGGAGTTCGAGCTGCTGTGGTTGCTGGCCAGCAGCGCGGGGAAGATCCTCTCGCGCGACGATATCCTTAACCGTATGCGCGGGATTGCCTTTGATGGGCTCAACCGCAGTGTCGATGTGTATATCAGCAAGCTGCGCAGCAAACTCAACGACAACCCCCGAGAACCCGTGTGCATCAAGACCATCTGGGGCAAGGGCTACCTGTTCAATCCGTTTGCCTGGGAGGTCTAGCCAGATGCTGCGCCTGTTTCTGCGCCTGTACATCATCCTGGCCCTGGGGTTGGCGGGGGCGATCTGGCTGGTGAACTACACCTTCGACGAATTGCTGCCCGAAGCCAACGAAACCTACAACCGTGAAGCCATGCGCGGCCCGGCCTACGGCCTGGTTGAGCAGTTGCGTCCGTTGCCGCCCGGGCCGGCCCGCGAGGCGCGGCTGGCCGAGCTGCAAAAGCACTATGGCTTGCGCCTGGGGTTTATTGACCGCGACGCAGCCGGCCTTGACCCCCGCGAGCAACAGTTGCTGGCTGATGGCAAGTTGGTGGTGCGCGGCGATTTCATGGAGTTCATCACTGAAATCGACGGCGGCGCGCAGTTGCTTGAGGTCAAGCTGCCGGTGGAACCACGCTGGCTGTATCTGTGGGCCTACAGCTTGTTGGGCTTGTGCCTGGCCATCGTCCTGTATTTCTGGGTGCGCCCGCACTGGCGTGACCTTGAGCACATCCGCCTGGCGGCCCAGCGTTTTGGTGACAATGACCTGGGCTCGCGCATCCTGTTGCCGCGTCGCTCCACCGTGCGTGAGTTGGCCGGGCACTTCAACCAGATGGCCGAGCGCATCGAGCACTTGATCGCCAACCAGCGTGAGCTGACCAACGCGGTGTCCCATGAATTGCGCACACCGATTGCGCGCTTGTCGTTTGAGCTCGATCAACTCAAGCAGGAAGCGGACCCGCGCCAGAGCCGCGCGCTGATTGGCGACATGTACGCCGACCTTGGCGAGCTGGAAGACATGGTTTCCGAGCTGTTGACCTACGCCAGCCTTGAGCGTGGTGCCACCCAAGTCACCCGCGAGAACATCGAGGCCCAAAGCTGGCTCGACAGTGTGATCGGCAGCGTCGCCCTGGAAGCGGAAGCGGAAGGCGTGCAGTTGTCACTGCGTACCTGTGAAGTGGAGTTCATCCAGATCGAGCCACGGTTTATGGCGCGCGCCGTGATCAACCTGCTGCGCAATGCCATTCGTTACGCCGAGCATCGGGTGGAGGTGTCGTTGGTCAAATTCGGCAGTGGCTATGAGGTACGCGTCTGCGATGACGGCCCCGGCGTACCCGAGGACGGCCGCGAGAGAATCTTCCAGCCGTTTACGCGCCTGGACGCCAGCCGCGACCGCCGCACCGGCGGCTTTGGCCTGGGCCTGGCGTTGGTCCAGCGGGTCAGCCAGTGGCATGGCGGGCAGGTGCAGGTGTTGGACTCGCAGTGGGGCGGGGCGTCGTTTCGCATGACTTGGGCCTACACCGATCTGTAGATGCCGACCGGCCGATTGTGGCAAACGGGCTGTTGTGGCGAGCGGGCTTGCCCCAGCCATCCGCTCCGTCAAAAGGTGTAATTCAGCACGCCCATCACCGAAGTCTGCATCCTGCGCTCCACAATCGGGCTTTTACCCGCATCACCCGACAAGTACTGCACATCCAGCAAGGTCGAAAATGTGGTGTGCTCGCCAAGGGGCACGCTCCAATCGAGGTTCAGCCCCCGGCTGACCATCCCACCCTTGGCGTCATACGCGCGAAAGCGGCTGCGCTGGGCTTGGCCGCTAGTCACGCCATACCACGTCTGTACATAGTTGCTATCGCCAAAGCGGCTGTTGAGGCTGGCGTCCACGGTGCCGTAGTCGCCGTCATACAGGTTGGTGCCGATGCTCAACTCCAATGAGGTGAAGGCCTTGCCGCTGTCTTTTTTATCGTCTTGCTCCAAGGCATGTTCCAGGGTCGCGCCCAGGATCGCGCTGCCCAGGGTATAGCTGGCACTCACCCCAAACTGTGGCCGCGACTTGATGTCGCCCATGCCCTTGAGCCGGTCGGAACCCAGGTGGGTGCTTTTCTTCTGGTCCTTGCGCGCGGTACTGGCGCCGACATAGGCGCTTAAGCTCAACTGGTCATCCTCATAACCCCAGCCCAGGCCCTTGTTGGTATCGAGAAAAATCCCCCATGGGCTGACGACGTTTACGCCCAGCAGGGGCGCGGTCATCCGTTCATTGCTGCCGCTGTAGCGCGGCAGGTTGGCCGCCCCGGCTTGCAGGCTGTATTGCCAGTCGGTGGCGACTGACAGTTGGGTGCAGGTGAGCAGGCACACAGAGGTGGCAGCGAGGTAGATCGTTCTTGAACGCATGATGGCCTTCGTTGTTCCATGGGAGGCTCGAATCCTAGGGACGGCGTGGGCAGGGGTCTTTGACAGCTTTGTCGGGAAACTGTCAAAGACTGTTAAGCCGGGGCTGCCTGCCCAGCGCCCAAACGCCGCACCGCCCCCAGACTTGATTTCAATCAAGGGCTCACTGGCCACCTGCCACCTACCATCGGCTGCATATTCCGGCCGTTGAAGTCAGTGAGCCCATGAACCGCACCAAGCCCTCGACCCTCGCTACCTTGGCGGCAAGCCCCGTCACCTGGTTGGTTGTCCTGGTTTTACTGTTCAGCCTGGCCGGCCCGGCCCAGGCCAAGTCCTACGGCGCGATTGAACAGCAGCGCATCGACAAGATCTTCCCCCAGGCAGACGCCATTTCCGCCCCTGAAGGCAAGTTCAAGGTGCGCACGCTGTCGGCCAAAGGCGCGGTGATCGGCTACGTGTTCCAGAGCCTGGACGTGGTGGATATCCCGGCTTACTCCGGCAAACCGATCAACACCCAAGTGATCCTCGACCCGGCCGGGGTGATCCGTGATGCCTATGTGCTGGAGCACCACGAGCCGATCCTGCTGATCGGCATTCCCGAGGCCAAGTTGCATGACTTCACGGCGCGCTACAGTGGGATCAACGTCAGGCAGCGGGTGGTGGTTGGGCACTCCAGCGACAGCCAGGCGGTGACCGTGGATGCGGTGGCCGGTGCCACCGTTACGGCCATGGTGGTCAATGAAGTGATCATGCGTGCCGCCCATGAAGTGGCGGTGTCGCTCAAATTGATCGAGGACAAGGCCAGCACCGCGCAGAAAGTCGCGCTGGTGCGCCCTGATCTGTTCGAGCCCGCCAACTGGGCGCAATTGACCGGCAATGGCGCAGTGCGCCGCCTGCACCTGACACGCGGCCAGGTGGACGCTGCCTTCAAGGGCACCGAGGCCGAAGGTGTGGAAGTGGCGGGGCCGGGGCAGGCCGACGAGACATTTATCGACTTGTATGTGGCGGACCTCAATGCGCCGACCATCGGCCGCAACCTGTTGGGCGAGGCGCAATACCGGGTGCTGATGCAGGGCCTCAAGCCTGGCGAGCAGGCCATTGCGGTGCTGGGGCGCGGGGTTTTTTCGTTCAAGGGCTCGGGCTACGTGCGCGGCGGGATTTTTGATCGGGTGCAGTTGCGCCAGTTCGGCAACGTCATCAGCTTTCGCGATATGGACCACCAGCGCCTGTATGACGTATTCGCCGAGGGCATGCCCGAGTTCGAGGAAATGTCGGTGTTTATCGTGCGCCCCCAGGCCGCGTTCGACCCAGGCTCGGCGTGGACCCTGGAGTTGCTGGTGCGGCGCCAGACCGGCCCGGTCAGCGGCACCTTCACCAGCTTTGAACTGCCTTACCAGATGCCCGAGGCCTACCTGGAACGACCCCTGCCGACCGCCGCGGAACAGGCCGCCATCGACGAAGCCAACCGGCCGATGTGGCTGACGATCTGGTACCAGAAACAGGTGCAGGTCCTGGTGCTGGGCGCCGCCCTGGTGCTGTTGACGGTGATTCTGTTTTTGCAGGACAGCCTGGCCCGGCGCCCGCGTCTGCTGCACTGGGTGCGTCGCGGTTATCTGCTGTTTACCGTGGTGTTTATCGGCTGGTACGCCCTGGGCCAGTTGTCGGTGGTCAATGTGCTGACCTTCGTGCATGCGCTGTTCCAGCAGTTCCGCTGGGAGCTGTTCCTCACCGACCCGCTGATCTTCATGCTCTGGGTATTCACCGCCGCCAGCATCCTGTTGTGGGGGCGTGGGGTGTTCTGTGGTTGGTTGTGTCCGTTCGGGGCGCTGCAGGAGTTGATCAACGAGGCGGCGCGCAAGCTCAAGGTGCGCCAGTTCGAACTGCCGTTTGCCGTGCATGAGCGGCTGTGGGCGATCAAGTACCTGATCCTGCTGGGGCTGTTTGGCCTGTCCCTGGAGTCGATGGCCACTGCCGAACGGTTTGCCGAAGTGGAACCGTTCAAGACCGCCATCACCCTGCATTTCGACCGCCAGTGGTGGTTCGTCGCCTATGCCTTGGTGCTGCTGGTGATCAACATTTTCACGCGCAAGGTCTATTGCCGCTATCTCTGCCCGCTGGGCGCGGCGCTGGCAATCCCGAGCAAGTTCCGCCTGTTCGACTGGCTCAAGCGGCGCAAGGAATGTGGCGATCCGTGCCAGTTGTGCGCCAAGGAATGCGAGATCCAGGCGATCCACCCCGATGGCCATATCAACGCCAATGAATGCCACTACTGCCTCGATTGCCAGATGACCTGGCACAACGACCACAAATGCCCGCCACTGATCAACAAACGCAAGAAACGCAACAAGGCCGCACCCACCCCTGGGCAATTGATCCCGGTGGTGCAGGTGGCGGTGCCTGAATGACGGCCTTGGGCACCCACTTTTCCCATCTGGAGCACATCATGAACGACAGCGAATCGAAAAAAACCGGGGCCACACCGCAACCCGAAGGCATGAGCCGGCGTGGCTTCCTCGGCACCGGCGCCGTGACCGGCGCGGTGCTGGCAGGCGCCTCGGCCATCGGCGGTACGGTGTTTACCCGCGAGTCCTTTGCGGCGGCGGCCAAGGAAGCGAAGTCGAAGATCCATGTGGGCCCGGGTGAGCTGGACCAGTACTACGGTTTCTGGAGCGGCGGCCACCAAGGCGAAGTGCGGGTGCTGGGGGTGCCGTCGATGCGCGAGCTGATGCGCATCCCGGTATTCAACGTCGATTCGGCCACCGGCTGGGGCCTGACCAACGAGAGCAAGCGCATCCTCGGCGAGGGCGCCAAATACCAGAACGGTGATTGCCATCACCCGCACTTGTCCACCACCGATGGCCGCTACGACGGCAAATACCTGTTTATCAACGACAAGGCCAACACCCGCGTCGCGCGGATCCGCCTGGACATCATGAAGTGCGACAAAATCGTCACCGTGCCCAACGCCCAGGCGATCCACGGCCTGCGCCTGCAAAAGGTGCCGTACACCAAGTACGTGTTCTGCAACGCCGAGTTCATCATTCCGCACCCCAATGACGGCCACACCTTCGACCTGCAAGACAAAAACAGCTTCACCATGTTTAACGCCATCGACGCAGAAAAAATGGAAATGGCCTTCCAGGTCATCGTCGACGGCAACCTCGACAACGCCGACATGGACTACACCGGCAAATACGCGGCGGCCACTTGCTACAACTCGGAAAAGGCCTCCGACCTGGGCGGCATGATGCGCAACGAGCGCGACTGGGTGGTGGTGTTCAACATCCCGCGCATCGAGGCGGCGATCAAGGCCGGCAAGTTCATCAACCTCGACGGGGTCAAGGTGCCGGTGGTGGACGGGCGCAAGGGCGACGATGGCAAGGACAGTGAATTCACCCGCTATATCCCGGTGCCGAAGAACCCCCATGGCTGCAACACCTCGCCGGACGGCAAGTACTTTATCGCCAACGGCAAGCTGTCGCCGACCTGCACCATCATTGCCATCGACAAGCTCGACGACCTGTTCAGCGACAAGATCAAAGACCCGCGCGGCGTGGTCGTCGGCGAGCCGGAGCTGGGCCTGGGCCCGTTGCACACCACCTACGACGGCCGGGGTTTTGCCTACACCACGCTGTTTATCGACAGCCAGGTGGTGAAGTGGAACATCGCCGAAGCCATCCGCGCCTATGGCGGCGAGAAGGTCAACTACATCAAGCAGAAGCTCGATGTGCACTACCAACCGGGCCACAACCACGCCTCGCTCACCGAAACCCGGGACGCCGACGGCCAATGGCTGGTGGTGCTCAGCAAATTCTCCAAGGACCGCTTCCTGCCCACCGGCCCGTTGCACCCGGAAAACGATCAGTTGATCGATATCTCGGGCGATGAAATGAAACTGGTCCACGACGGCCCGACCTTCGCCGAACCCCATGACTGCGTGATGGCGCGGCGTGACCAGATCAAGACCAAGAAAATCTGGGAGCGCAACGACCCGTTCTTTGCCGAAACCGTGGCCATCGCCGCCAAGGACGGGATCAAGCTGGAGACCGATAACAAGGTGATCCGCGACGGCAAGAAAGTGCGGGTGTACATGACCTCCATGGCGCCGACCTATGGCCTGACCGAGTTCACCGTCAAGCAGGGCGATGAGGTCACGGTGACCATTACCAACATCGACCAGATCGAGGACGTGACCCACGGTTTTGTCATGACCAACCATGGCGTGAGCATGGAAATCAGCCCGCAGCAAACATCATCCATTACCTTCATCGCCGACAAGCCGGGGCTGCATTGGTACTACTGCAGCTGGTTCTGCCATGCGCTGCATATGGAGATGGTAGGGCGCATGTTGGTCGAGCGGGCTTAACGGCTGTGGCGAGCGGGCTTGTCGGAACGCCGCATCGCCCGCGCTGGGCTGCGCAGCAGCCCCAATAAGCCCGCTGCGGTTTTTCAGATAAACCGAGGCTGGATGTTTTAGGGCTGCTCCGCAGCCCAGCGCGGGCGATGCGGCGTTCCGACAAGCCCGCTCGCCACAACAGACCGCTCACCACGATAGGCCCGCTCTCACAGGGGATCTGTCTTGATCAAAAGGAATGCTCCGTGGTTCAACCCCGCACGTTATTGATCGGGTGTGTGTGGCTGCTATTTTCGGCCACCGCCAGCGCCGCTTTACTGCCCATCACCGACTTGCCGTTGGTAGCCGCAGGCCCGCAGCACTGGCGCCTGCCCGCCGGCGACTACCTGGGCTCCTTCAGCATCGACCACCCCCTGCAACTCACCTGCGAACCCGGTGCGGTGATCCACAGCCAGGGCTTGGGCAACGGCTTGCTGATCAGCGCTGCCGACGTCACCGTCGAGGGCTGCACCTTCCTCGACTGGGGCCATGACCTCACCGCGATGAACGCGGCGATCTTCATCCAACCCAAGGCCCACGGCACCTTGATCAAGGGCAACCATATGCGCGGCCAGGGTTTTGGGGTGTGGGTCGATGGCACGGCGGACGTGAGCGTGATCGACAACCAGATCCAGGGCGACCCCACCCTGCGCTCCCAGGACCGGGGCAACGGCATCCACCTGTATGCGGTCAAGGGCGCGCGAGTAATCGGCAACCACGTGCGCGACGCCCGCGACGGCATCTACATCGACACCTCCAACGGCAACCTGCTGCAAGGCAACACCCTGGAAGACCTGCGCTATGGCATCCACTACATGTTCGCCAACGACAACCAGGTGCTCGACAACATCACCCGCCGCACCCGTACCGGCTACGCCTTGATGCAAAGCCGCAAGCTGACGGTGATCGGTAATCGCTCCGAAGAGGATCAGAACTACGGGATCCTGATGAACTACATCACCTATTCCACCCTACGCGACAACGTGGTCAACGATGTGCGCGACGGCACCACGGGCGACACCATGATCACCGGTGCCGAAGGCAAGGCACTGTTTATCTACAACTCGCTGTTCAACAGCATCGAACACAACCACTTCGGGCGCAGTGCGGTGGGCATTCACCTCACGGCCGGCTCCGAAGACAACCGGATTGCCGGCAACGCCTTTGTCGGCAACCAGCGCCAGGTCAAGTACGTGGCCACACGTTTGCAGGAGTGGTCGGCGGATGGCCGGGGCAATTACTGGAGCGACTACCTGGGCTGGGACCGCAACAGCGATGGCCTGGGGGATGTGGCCTACGAGCCCAACGATAACGTCGACCGCCTGCTGTGGCTGTACCCCCAAGTGCGTCTGTTGATGAACAGCCCCGGCATCGAGTTGCTGCGCTGGGTGCAGCGGGCGTTTCCGGTGATCAAGTCGCCGGGGGTGATGGACAGCCATCCGCTGATGAAAGACCCCACGCTTTCCCTGCTCAAGGAGCCCGCATGATGCCTGTCGTCGAAATCCAAGGCGTGACCCAGCGTTATGGGCGCGCCACTGTGCTGCATGACCTGAACCTGAGCCTGGCGCCCGGGGAGGTGCTGGGCCTGTTCGGCCATAACGGCGCGGGCAAGACCACCAGCATGAAGCTGATCCTCGGTCTGTTGCAGGCAAGCAGCGGCCAGGTGCGGGTGTTCGGCCGGGCGCCCAGCGACCCCCAGGTACGGCAGATGCTCGGGTACCTGCCGGAAAACGTGACCTTCTACCCACAACTCAGCGGCCTGGAGACCCTGCAGCATTTTGCCCGGCTCAAGGGCGCGCCGATGAGCCAGGTCGCGACGCTGCTCGAAGACGTCGGCCTGACCGCGGCAGCGCGGCGGCGGGTCAAGACCTATTCCAAGGGCATGCGCCAGCGCCTCGGCCTGGCCCAGGCCCTGCTTGGCGAACCGCGCCTGCTGCTGCTCGACGAGCCCACCGTGGGCCTCGACCCGATCGCCACCCAGGATTTGTATCGCTTGCTCGACCGCCTGCGCGGGCAGGGCACCAGCATCATCCTTTGCTCCCATGTGCTGCCGGGGGTGGAAGCCCATATCAACCGCGCCGCGATCCTCACCCAGGGCCGCCTGCTGGCCCTCGGCACCCTGGCGGCGTTGCGCGAAGAAGCCGGGCTGCCGACCCTGATCCGCAGCAGTGGCCTGCAACGGGCGGCGCTCTTGCAAAAACGCTGGAGCGAGGCCGGCCACGTGACCCGGCGCTGGGGCGCGCAGGGCCTGCAAGTGGCTGCGTTCAATGGCAACAAGCTGGACCTGCTGCGTCAGTTGCTCGACCAGGAAAACCCCAGCGATGTGGAAATCGTCGTGCCGTCCCTGGAGGACCTCTATCGCCATTACATGGACAGCCCTGCGGAGCGTGCCCTATGACGCCGATCTGGAACATGGCCCGCAAGGAATTCAGCGATGGCCTGCGCAATCGCTGGTTGTTAGCGATCAGCCTGTTGTTCGCGGTGCTGGCCATCGGCATTGCCTGGCTCGGTGCGGCGGCGTCCGGGCAACTGGGCTTCACCTCGATCCCGGCGACCATCGCCAGCCTGGCCAGCCTTGCGACCTTCCTGATGCCGTTGATTGCGCTGTTGCTGGCCTATGACGCGATTGTGGGCGAGGACGAAAGCGGCACCTTGCTGCTGTTGCTCACTTATCCCCTGGGGCGCGGGCAGATCCTGCTGGGCAAGTTCGTGGGGCACGGGTTGATCCTGGCCCTGGCGACCTTCATTGGCTTTGGCTGCGCCATGCTCGCCATTGCGCTGCTGGTGGATGACGTCGAGTTCAGCCTGCTGCTGTGGGCGTTTGGTCGATTCATGCTGACGTCGACTTTGCTCGGCTGGGGCTTTCTGGGGCTGGCGTATGTGTTGAGCGCCGTCTCGGCAGAGAAGTCCACGGCGGCCGGGCTGGCCCTGGGGGTGTGGTTCTTTTTTGTCCTGGTGTTCGACCTGGCGTTGCTGGCGCTGCTGGTCATCAGCGAGGGCCAGTTCAGCCCGACGCTGCTGCCATGGTTGTTGCTGTTCAACCCGGCGGATGTGTACCGGCTGATCAACCTGTCGGGTTTCGATACCGGGCCGGCATCGGTGGGCGTGATGGCGTTGGCGGGCGACCTGGCAGTGCCGACGGCGGTGTTGTGGCTATGCCTGGCTTTATGGGTCGTAGGGCCACTGGCCTGGGCCTATTGGCTGTTTGGGCGGCGCGCAGCCTGAGTTTTTATTAGTGGAGCGGATGAGCATGAAAATCGGGTTGGTATTGCTGTTGAGCCTGCTGTTGGTCGGGTGTGACAAACCGGTGGCGGCGGGTGTGGGTGATGGGCCGGTGGCGTTTCATCCGGCCGATGAGTGCCATGTGTGCGGCATGGTGATCAGCGAATTCCCGGGGCCCAAGGGCGAGGTGGTGGAGCAGGGCGCGGCGAAGAAGTTTTGCTCGACCGCAGAAATGCTCGGCTGGTGGTTGCAGCCAGAAAACCATCATGCCCAGTCAAAGCTGTATGTGCATGACATGGGGCGCAGTCATTGGGACACCCCGGATGATGCCCATCTGATCGACGCCAAGACGGCGTACTACGTGCTGGGCACCGGGCTCAAGGGCGCCATGGGCGTGGTGCTGGCCTCGTTTGCCGAGCAGGCGGTGGCACAGAAAGTCGCGGCGGATACCGGCGGGCGGGTGTTGCGCTTTGAGGAGATTGACCTGGCACTGTTGCAGCAGCCGAGTGGCATGGCCCATAGCGGTCATTGAGGCTGCTCTCCTGTGGGAGCGGGCTTGCCCGCGATAGCGGCAGTTCAGTCAGCATTTCTGGCAGCTGACACACCGTTATCGCAGGCAAGCCAGCTCCCACAGCCTAGCGGTTGACCAACTTCGCCGGCAAGGCGATCACCAGCAAACAACTGAGCACCAGGCTCCCGGCAAAGAACCACATCGCCCCGGCGCTGCTGCCGGTCAGGTCGATGGCCAGGCCCATCAGCGAGTTGCTGACCAAGCCGGCGATGTTCGCCAGGGAACAGGCCAGGGCAAAGCCAGTGGCTGCCGCGGTGCCGGTGAGGAAGGTCGCTGGCAGGCTGAAAAACACCGGCACTGCGCCAAGGATCGCCGCCGAAGCCACGGCAAACAGGGCCACGGTGGCGACCACGTTATGGGTGAAGAAGGTGCTGCTGGCCATGGCCACGGCGCCCACCAGAAAGGGCACGATAATGTGCCAGCGGCGCTCACGGTATTTGTCGGAGCTGGCGCCGATCAGCAGCATGCCGGCCAGCGCGGCGACGCTGGGCAGGGCGGTGAGCAGGCCGATATGGAAGGTGTCGCTGATCCCCGCGTTACGGATCAGGGTCGGCATCCAGAAACCCATGGCATAGGCACTGAGCAGGATCGAAAAATCGATCCCGCCGAGCATCCACACCTTAATGTTGAAGAACCCATCACGAAAGCGCCGCGGGCTGTGGCTGGCCTGGCTGGCGTCGGCGTGCAATTGCTGTTGCAGCAGGGCCTTTTCCTCGGCAGACAACCATTTGGCCTGGTGATAGGTATTGGGCAGCGCCCAGAACGCCAGCACCCCCAACAGCACGCTGGGCAATGCTTCAAGCAGGAACAGCCATTGCCAACCGCGCAGGCCGGCCAGTTGGTCGAAGTGGCTCATGATCCAGCCAGACAACGGCCCACCAATCACACTGGACAGCGGCAGGCCGATCATGAACAGCGCAATCACCCGCCCCCGGCGATGGGTGGGGAACCAAGTGGTCAGGTAGTACAGCACCCCCGGCAGGAACCCCGCCTCGGCGACGCCGAGCAAAAAGCGCAGGACATAGAACTGGGTAGTGGAGGTGACCAGCAGCGTGCAGGCCGAGAGCAGGCCCCAGGTGATCATGATGCGGGCAATCCAGATCCGCGCGCCGACCCGCTCCAGGATCAGGTTGCTCGGCACTTCAAACAGGATATAGCCGACAAAAAACAGGCCGGCGCCCAGGCCGAACGCGGTTTCGCTGAACTGCAACTGGTCTTGCATCTGCAGCTTGGCAAAACCGATGTTGATCCGGTCCAGATAGGCGGCCAGGTAGCAGAAACACAGGAAGGGAATCAGCTTCCAGGTGATCTTGTGGTACAGCGCATGGATCGGGTCGGCGACCGTGGGCATCGGTGAGTCTCATGGCAAGGAGTGGGGCGGGGCGAATATAGCATTCCGGCACCGACAAGCTCTGTCTGAAACGCGCCACCTGACTGGGGTTGGCGTGCGAAAGCAGCTACGTTTAATGCTTCTAATAAAACAGAGTATCCACGGATGAACTACCAACCCTTTACCCGAACCTTGATCGCGACGGCCCTGGTCCTGACATTCAGCGGTGTGCAGGCGGCCTCCCAGGCCCCGGTGGCCGGTGAAAACGGCATGGTGGTGACGGCCCAGCATTTGGCGACCCATGTGGGCGTCGATGTGTTGAAGGCCGGCGGCAACGCCGTGGATGCGGCTGTCGCCGTGGCTTACGCCCTGGCGGTGGTTTATCCGGCGGCGGGTAACCTGGGGGGCGGTGGGTTCATGACCGTGCAACTGGCGGACGGGCGCAAGACCTTCCTCGACTTCCGCGAAAAAGCCCCATTGGCGGCCACCGCCGACATGTACCTGGACAAGGACGGCAACGTCGTCCCCGGCCTCAGCGCCAAGGGCCACCTGGCCGTCGGCGTGCCCGGCACGGTCTCCGGCATGGAGCTGGCCCTGAGCAAATACGGCACCCTCAAGCGCGCCCAAGTCATCGCGCCGGCAATCAAGCTCGCAGAAAACGGCTTCGCCCTCGACCAGGGCGATATCGACATGCTGCACAGCGCCACCGAAGAGTTCAAAAAAGACCAGGACCTGCGCGGCATCTTCCTCAACAAGGGTGAGCCACTGCAGGTCGGGCAGAAACTGGTGCAAAAAGACCTGGCCCGCACCCTGCGGGAAATCTCCGCCAAGGGCACCGATGGCTTCTACAAAGGCTGGGTGGCCAAGGCCATTGTCGATTCCAGTCAGGCCGGCAAGGGCATCATCGCCCAGGCCGACCTGGACAAATACCAGACCCGCGAACTGGCGCCCATCGAGTGCGATTATCGCGGCTACCACGTAGTCTCGGCGCCACCACCCAGCTCGGGCGGCCTGGTGATCTGCCAGATCATGAACATCCTCGAAGGCTACCCCATGGCCGAACTGGGCTACGGCTCGGCCCAGGGTACCCATTACCAGATCGAAGCCATGCGCCACGCGTACGTCGACCGCAACAGCTACCTGGGCGACCCGGACTTTGTACAGAACCCGGTGGAGCACCTGCTGGACAAGAACTACGCCGCCAAACTGCGCGCCGCCATCGAGCCGCAAAAGGCTGGCGACTCCACGGCCATCAAGCCCGGCGTCGCGCCCCATGAAGGCAGCAACACCACCCATTACTCCATCGTCGACAAGTGGGGCAACGCAGTCTCGGTGACCTACACCCTCAACGACTGGTTCGGCGCCGGCGTCATGGCCAGCAAGACCGGGGTGATCTTGAACGATGAGATGGACGACTTCACCGTCAAGGTCGGCGTGCCCAACATGTACGGCCTGGTTCAGGGCGAAGCCAACGCCATCGCCCCAGGCAAGGCGCCACTGTCGTCCATGAGCCCGACCATCGTCACCAAGGACGGCAAGGCTGTGATGGTCATCGGCACACCGGGCGGCAGCCGCATCATCACCGCCACCTTGCTGACCATCCTCAACGTCATCGACTACAAGATGAACATCCAGGAAGCCGTCAACGCCCCGCGCTTCCACCAACAGTGGATGCCCGACAGCACCAACCTCGAAACTTTCGCCCTGAGCCCCGACACCCAGAAAATCCTCGAAAGCTGGGGCCACAAATTCGCCGGCCCCCAAGACGCCAACCACCTGGCCGCGATCCTCGTCGGCGCCCCATCCCTGGACGGCAAACCCGTGGGCAACAACCGCTTCTACGGCGCCAACGACCCACGGCGCAACACCGGGCTGTCATTGGGCTACTAACCCCAGGCAGGGCAGGGGCCAGTCGCCCTTGCTCTGCTTCACAGAAGAATATTTTTTGAAATCAAGGGGTTGCCAGTCCCGGCAAATCAGTACATAATTGCCGCCATCGAACGCACTGAGGCATAAAAAACTTCAATGTTTTCAATGAGATAGAGTAGAGGCAAGCTTCACATAGCCCACTCAAGTTTATATGCGGTGAATGTCGGTGGTTTTGGCATTGATCGTTTGAGGCCGAGTAGCAAAATGGTTATGCAGCGGATTGCAAATCCGCCTACGCCGGTTCGATTCCGACCTCGGCCTCCACTCTTGAAAGCCCCGTAGATTAACGTCTACGGGGTTTTTTATTGCCTGGGATTTGAGAAGTGTTCCGCAACCCCATGCTTTTTTGATTGAAGTCCGAGTGCATAACAGCAACAGACGGAGAGAGTTACTTCGTGGGGTTCACGATCTCTCCTATTTGGCGGGTGAGCGTCAGCCGTTTCGGGCTGGCCTGTTAATCAGCTTTCCTGACGCTGCAGATCCAATGGCCAAGCAGGTGCAGTTGTGGGATTGGGGAAGACAAGCAAGGAACAAGATTGGTAGCATCAAGCCACTATTACTCGGAATGTTTCATAAGGATGTGAGCAGATGAACAAAAAACTGATCGTAGGCGTATTCGTTGGACTTGGGGTGATGCTCAGTTCGATGAGTGCGAACGCTGCAGACAACCTGTTCAAGAATTATGTGTATGGCTCTGCTTTGGCTGACTATAAAGAAGCAGATGGCTATTACGACTGCTCTGAGGACGTGGGGGGTGTTGCACTTTGCATTGATGACGTGAGCTTTATCGACCATAAGTTTACTGCTGCTTTGGTTTTCTCAGGCTCAAAGCTAATTATGGTTTCGTTAATCAGTGCTTTCGATCCTGATCTTTTCGCCACATCTGTTGGAACGTTGGCGCAAACCTTCAAGCTGACGACATTGTCCGACGGGCGTACTCAGTTTGACGTAATCCAAGCAGCCGCCACATCCACCAGAGATGAGCTCGCCACGAAGCTGGCAAATTTTGAAGGTGGAGCGATGAGTGGTGGAACAGTGTCGTACACGTTCTATGAAGGCGTAGATAAGGCCAAGAGGTATACCAGCATGGCTAGCCAAGTGACGGCGCTACCGGACAATACCCGTGCCGCTGAGGTATTGATTGCCGGTGAGGGTGCTGACGCAGGACTAGTTATCAGATTTGGTTTCCCTAAACTGGAAGCTAATAAAATTTCTGCTGCTGCAAAGAAACCCGCCGAGGCGTTCTAATCTTTTTATACCGAACAGCCTCGCTTATGCGGTAATGCCATTCAGTTAAGCGGATTCTGCTTTCTGTAGGAGCGAGCTTGCTCGCGAAGGACGTCAACGATAACGCGTGTTTGCTAGGTAAGCGCGGCGCTCTCAAGTTCTTCGCGAGCAAGAACTAGGCGTACCCTCGCTCCTACAAAAAGGCTCAACTGAACAGCATTACGCTTATGCGGGCCTTTTTTTACTGCAGAGCGCTGGAGCGCCAATCAGCGAATACTCCTGCCACCTTCAACCCACCTGCTCGAACCGCCGCCGCTTCAGGAACAACCCCACCCCCAGTGCAACGGCAAAGATCGACAGCAACCCCAGGTCAAACCCAAACAAGCGGGTTTGGCTCGCGGCAACGCAGCCGACTGCACCTATCGCTATCAGCAGTACCCCTAACCATTTGCGAAGGGGGTACGGCTTAACAAATCGGTCGAGCAGGAAGAACAGCACCAGTGCAACGACCAGTTGGGTAATGTCAGACATGTGTTTCTCCCGTCAGGTCTTGATGATCAGTGTCGAGGCGCTGCGTTGCGGGCCGATGCCGCCATTCACCTGCGCCTCAATGCTCACCAGTACGTCGCCTGCGTGATAGGTGGGCAGGGTTTCATTCACGTACATGCGCACACCGGCGCCGACAGGGGCGCCCACGTAGGGGGAGGCAACATAAGAGGTGGCGCCAGCGAACGCCGAGGCTGCAAGGTTGGCGATTTTGGTGCGTTGAGTGTTGAGAACATCGCCCTGTTGCCGGGTCAGTGGCTTGGAGATGCCGATCATCATCAGGCACGGAAGGTTCTTGGCCAGCATCTTGTCGTACACCTCGACGACCTTGCGGTTGACCTCGTAGTGAGCGCTTTTCGCCTCGCCAAAATGCAGCTCGCGCAGGCGTCCGCGTTCGCTGTCGGTGAGGGTGACCTGCGAGACGTTGAACACGATCCCGTGATTGCCCATGTATTGGAAAGTCCCTTCGAACTTCATCGCACGCATCCTTTCGAGCCAAAGGCGGGGATTGTCTAGAAAGCACGCGCTGGATTCAAATCATTTCACCTGGCCGATCAGCCTGGATGCCCGGCCAGGAACACGTTAGATTCAGCCTCTAAAGGATGACTCACCCCCCGTGGAGTAGAATTTTGCGCAAACTGATTGTGGTGCTCATGCTCGGGTTCCCGTGCAGTTTTCCGGTAATCGCGGGTGATGGCAGGGCGGTGGAAGTCTCGGCCTTTGGGGCGGTTGTTTCGTCGAGTCTTGCGGTGACTCTTTTCCCCGTCACGCTGACTGAAGACAGTCAAGGAAGTAGCCGCAATAGCTCAAAGGGAGGCGACTCCAAGATAGTTGCCGCTCGCAATGATGCTGCCGCTTTCGTCGCGAGTGATGGGGTTATTAGAGGCGCGAGCCTGGAGGCGGCGTTCGAGGTTTTGCGGATTGGGCATGAGCCGGCCACAGCCAGCGACATGACGCTGGCTGAAGCCGTTTTGGTTTACGAATCACGCTAGCGAAATAGGGCCTCGACCACTTTTAGCCAGTCTGCCCACTGGGTTTGTGCGTCCTGCAGTCCCGTGGTGCCGTGGGGTTAAATCTTGAATTGCTTCAACAGACCTTCAAGGCGATGACCTATGGCGTATAGCTCATCGACGGTTTGCACGCCGTTTTGGGTCTGGTCGGCGACGCTTTCAATCGCGCGGGCTATTTGATGGACGCTTCGGTTGATTTCCTCGGCCACTGACGTCTGCTCCTGCGCGGCACTGGCGATGTGTGCGTTCATCGCATTGATGGTAACGATCAGTTCGACCGCTTTGCCCAACGACTGGCCAGCCTGTTCTGCGTGCAGGCTGGCGCCATTGCCCGCTTCGCCGGAGTGGCTCATCGCGGTCACGACCTTGGTGGTGGCCTGGTTGAGCCGCTCGATCATGGCTTGGATCTCCTGGGTGCTGAGCTGCGTCCGGCTGGCCAATGCGCGCACTTCATCGGCCACCACGGCAAACCCGCGCCCGGCGTCGCCGGCCCGTGCCGCTTCGATCGCGGCATTGAGTGCCAGCAGGTTGGTTTGCTCGGCGATCGAGCGGATGACATCCAGCACGCTGACAATGCCTTCTACATCGCCTTGCAGGCTTTGCAGCGATACGCCGCCCGTGGACAGGTCTGCGGTCAGCGTGCCCAAGCGGGCGATGCTTTCATTGACGACCTGCCTGGCATGCTGGGCCTGTAGATCGGTTTCGGCGGCTGCATCTGAAGCGCTCTGGGCACTTACGGCCACCTCATGCGCAGCGGATGACATTTGATTGATTGCTGCGGCGACCTGATCGGTTTCCTGGCGTTGCTGCTCCATGACGTGGTCGATGCATTTGCTCTGTTCGGCCACTTGGGTGACGGACTCATTCAACTCACGGGCCATGCTGACGATCTGGCTGACCAGCCCATGAATCTTGTCGCAAAAGGCATTGAACGACACGGCTACCTGTCCGAACTCATCGTGGCTGGTGGGTAGACGCCGCGTCAGATCGCCTTCGCCAGCGGCGATTTCATCGAGGTGCTCGCGAATCCGTGACAGGGGGCGCAGGCTGTTTTTCACCAATACCCAGCCCAGCCCGCCGATGATGCCCAGTGCAATCAAGGCGATGACGGTTATCCCATAGACGAGGCTGCGCACCCGTTGATGGATTTCGGCGCGCACCTGGGCGACCTGGCTTTCGATGCTGTCGAGGTTGATCGCGGTGACTACCACCATGTCCCAGGCGGGCAGGTAAAAACTGTAGGCCAGTTTCGCAACCACATTGTCGGTATTGATCAAGGCCCCTGAATACGTGACGAAGTGGCTGCCGTTTTTCGCGGCGGCGACCATTTCCCGGTTCAGGTAAACCCCGTTCTTGTCTTTGCGGTCACTCATGTTGGTGCCGACGCCTTCGCTGCTGTCGCCACGAAACAGGCGCACGACCTGGCTGTCGTAACCGATAAAATAGCCGTCGTCGCCGTACTTCATCTTGGACAGTCGTGCGATCGCCAGCGCACGTGTGGCCTTTTCGCTCGTCTGGGCCTGCGCATAAAGGTCCGCCACCGAGGTTTGTGCAAGGGAGGCGTAGTCCTTCAGGCGGTCCCGACTTTCATCGAGCAAACGCTCGCGGGTCACCGTGACTTCCTGCTCGGCGCTCGCCAGCAGGTTGGCGCTTGTTGTCAGGGCCAGCACCGTGGACAACAGCACCACGGGGGCCAGCACCAGGATCAGTACTTTGTTCTTGAACAGCATGTGGGGATGTCCTTACCTGAACCGGTGGGAAAGCGGCCGCAAGGGCCGCGATCGTCGACTTACCAGAGGGCAATGTCATAGGTGAGGTAGAGGCGGTTGCTGTCGCGCCCGCGGGAAAAGTCAGAGCGGTAGACATAGTTGCGCATGCGCACACCCAGGCCCTTGAACGTGCCGGTCTGCACCACGTAGGCCAGTTCGGTATCGCGTTCCCACTCCTTGACCGTACTGGTGGACTTGCCGTCATTGCCGCTCAGGTAGCGCGCAGCGAAGGTCAGGCCGGGCACGCCGACGGCGGCAAAGTTGAAGCCGTAGTTGAGCATCCAGGTCTTTTCGTCTTCCTCGATGAACTTGCCAATGCCGGCGTTGCTGAACGAGTACACGGTGGCGCCGCTGATGTAGGGCAAGCCGGCATCGCCGCGCAGGGTCTGGTAGCCCCCGCCGACGGTATGCCCGGCGATCGCGTAGGACAGTTGCCCGCTGAGCATGTCGTTATCGATTTTGCCTGCGTAGGCCGAGCCGCTGTCTACGCTGTTGAAGTAGCGCAGGTCGCCGGTCAGTACGCCACCGGCCAGCGGCAGGTCGTGCTGGATGCCGGCGAAGTTCTGCCGGTAAAAATTCTCCAGCTCCCCGTAGTAGTAGTTCAAGCGGGTGTTCTTCCCCCATTTGTACTCGGCCCCGGCATAGTTGAAGTCTCCCGATTTTCCCCCGCTGTAGCCGTCAGGCACGATGGGTACGCTGTCGGTGGAGTCGCGTAATTTGAAACGGTCCAGGTGCCCGCCAGTGATGGTCAGGTTTTCAATGTCGTTGCTGCTGATCTGAGTGCCCTGGTAGGTCTGGGGCAACAAGCGTGCGTCGTTGTAAATCAGCACCGGCGTTTTGGGCAGCAGGGTGCCGTACTTGACGGTGGTGTTGGCGAACCTCGCTTTTGCGGTGGCGCCCGCGCTGGCAAATTCGCCGGCTGCGCGGCCGTCGTCATGCACCGGCATCAGCCCGGTGCCGCTGCGACCGCGTCCTGAGTCAAGCTTTACGCCGTAGAGCCCCAGGGCATCTACGCCGAAGCCAAGAGTGCCGGCGGTGAACCCGGACTGATAGTCGAGCAGCAATCCCTGGGCCCACTCGGTGCGCTCGCTTTTTGCCGTTCTCGCGGCGCGTGCGCTCATGCCGTGTTCGTCGCGAAAGTGCTCGTTGAAATACACATTGCGCAGTTGCAGCTTGAGTTTGCTGTCATCAATAAAGCCTTGGGCATTGGCACCGGCGATGGGTACCAGGCCGAACGCGCAAAAAAGGGCCCGACGGGTATACATAGGGTTCATGGCAAACGTCTCGTTGTTGTTATTGGGCGTGCAGGGCAGCACGCGCCCCGTGAGCGAGGCGCGTTGGAACGCAGCAGGAAGATGAATCAGGTAAACAGGCTGATAGCCCCGGTCAGCAGGGCCAGCGCGGTAACGACCAGGGAGGTCAGCACCGCCCATTTGACGGTGGCTTTCTGGAAGTCGCCGATGTCACGGTCGACCATGCCCACCAGCAACAGGGTCGAGGCCACCAGTGGGCTCATCAGGTGCACCGGTTGCCCGAGGATCGAGGCTCGGGCGATTTCCACTGGATCAATGCCGTAGGCCGCGGCGGCATTGGCCAGGATCGGCACCACACCGAAGTAGTAGGCGTCATTGGACAGCACGAAGGTCAGCGGCATGCTGGTGACCGCAACCACCAGTGGGAACAGATGGCCCCAAGACGGCGGGATCCAGTCGACCAGGGTCTGCGCCAGGGCGTCGACCATCTTGGTGCCGGAAAAAATCCCGGCAAAAATCCCTGCGGCGAACACCAGCAGCACGACCGTCATAGCGTTGCCCGAGTGCGCCAGGATGCGTTCTTTCTGAATGTCCAATTGCGGGTAGTTGATCATCAGCGCGAGCACAAAGCCGATCAGGAACAGGACCGCCGAGTGCATCAGGCCCATCACCAGGGCGATCAATACCGCAATCACCAGCACCAGGTTGACGTAAGCCAGCTTTGGACGTTTGTGTGGGGTGTCTTCAAGAATCGCGTTGATGTAGCAATCTCCGCCACCGCTTTGCAGTTGCACGTTGCCAATCCGCTTGCGCTCGGCACGCCCCAGTATGAAGGCGGTGAAGACCACCCACAGGGCGCCGCCGATCATGGTTGGCAGCAACGGCACAAAGTATTCGCCGGCATCCAGGCCCAGTGCGGCGATGGCCCGTGTCGCGGGGCCGCCCCAAGGGGTCATGCCGCTCATGATGCTCAACGACAGCATGGAGATGGTCGCCAGGATCATTGGGTTCATGCCGATGCGTTTATACAACGGCAACATTGCGGCGCAGGTAATCATGTAGGTGGTGGTGCCGTCGCCGTCGAGGGCGACCAGCAATGACAGCAGGGCGGTGCCGACCGCGATTTTCATCGGGTCGCCATTGACGCGCTTGAGGATCTTGCGGATCAGCGGGTCGAACAACCCCGCGTCGATCATCAGGCCAAAGAACAGGATGGCAAACAGCAGCAAGGCGGCAGACGGTGCGACCATTTTCAGGCCGTCGAGCATCATTTTGCCGGTGGTGCCGCCGAAGCCGCCAATAACCGCGAAGACGATAGGCACCACGGTGAGTGCGACGATCGGTGACAAACGCTTGGTCATGATGAGGAAGGTGAATACGACCACCATGGCCAAGCCAAGGAAAGCGAGCATAGGACGATTCTCTTGTTGTTATCGTAAGAATGGCTGACGCCGAGGCGCACGAGCCCTGACCCGCCGGGCGGCACAATGGCGCCTGGCGGGTAAGGGGTTCAGTCAAGTCAGGGGTAGGTGTTTGTGGTTTGCGCTAGACGCGGCTGGCGACCTTCTGGTCTTCCCAGGCTTGTGCCTGTGCCGCACCGGGTTTTGCGTCGAGCATCCGCGCCAGCGTTTCGCGGTGGCAGGCATTTTCGGACATCGAAATCACCACCGTCGCGACCGCGTTGCTGGCCAGGCTGGTCAGCGCCCGCGCTTCCGACATGAAGCGGTCAATGCCGATCAGCAGCGCCAGGCCGGCCAACGGGATGTCGTGAATGACCGTCAGGGTCGAGGCCAGTGCCACGAACCCGCTGCCGGTCACGCCGGCCGCACCTTTGGAGGACAGCAGCATGATCGCCAGCATGGTGATGATTTGCGTCAGGCTCAGGTCAATGTTGCAGGCCTGGGCAATGAAAATCGCCGCCAACGACAGGTAGATGGCCGTGCCGTCCAGGTTGAACGAGTAGCCGGTGGGCAAGACCAGGCCCACGACGCCTTTTTTGCAGCCCAGCGCTTCGAGTTTTTCCAGCATGCGCGGCATCACCGGTTCCGTGGAGGAGGTGCCGAGCACCACCAGGAACTCTTCGCGAAAGTAGCGCAGCAGTTTCCACAGGCTGAAACCGTTGGCGCGGCAAATGCTGCCCAAGACGACGAACACGAAGAAGCCGCAGGCGATGTACAAGGTCATGATCAGTTTCGCCAGCGAGCCCAGCGAGGTGATGCCGTACTGGCCGACCGTGAACGCCAGGGCCCCGAAAGCGCCGATCGGTGCAAAACGCATCAGGTACGCGAAGATCTTGAACACCATGTGCGAGGCGGATTCGAGTACATCGAGCACCGGCTTGCCACGTTCGCCCAGGGATGACAAGGCGAAGCCGGACAACACCGCGATAAACAGGACCGGCAGCACTTCCCCTTTACTGAAGGCACCGATAAAGGTGTCCGGGATGATGTGCATGAAAAACTCCACAACCCCAAGCTTCGCCGCCGACTCGGTGTACTGGGCCAGGCCTTTGGTGCTCAGTTGGGTGGGGTCGATGTTCATGCCGGCACCCGGCTGGAACACGTACACCGCCACCAGGCCAATCACCAGGCTGATCACCGTGAGGCCGAAAAACAGCAGCATGGTTTTGCTGAGCAGGCGGCCGAGCGAGCGTTTGTCGCTCATCCCGGCGATGCCGGTGACGATGGTGCAGAACACCACGGGAGCAATCATCATCTTGATGAGCTTGATGAACGCATCGCCCAGCGGCTTGAGTGCAACGGCCTGCTGGGCCCAGAAGTGCCCGACCACGATGCCCAGCACCACGGCGCATAGAATCTGGAAGTAGAGCGATTTTACAACTTTCATGGCATCACCCATTTTTAGTATTGTGCGGATGCAAAAATGCCAACGACCGCCGGAATTATCCGGCGAGGCGCTGAGAGTCCGTGGCATAGACGTAGCCGGAAAAAAGCCTGCGCGCGGTGCGAACGACCGAGGCCTGAATTGTCTCACCCTTGACGCCGGTGTAGGACAATACGACATCAATTCCTCCGCTTGGGTGCTCGATACGCACCGCTTCAAGGCGCGGCGTACTGATCCCGCCGAGCATCTGCGCGACGATGCTGCCTTCAACTACGCACGCGGTGGCCAACCCAATCGAGCCGGTAATGGCCAGCGCGCGGTGGCAGTTATGTGGCATGAAATAGCGAACCTGGATCGTACCGCCGGCTTTGGCGGGCGAGACCAGCACCGGCTTTGGAATCACTTTGTCGCTGACGTCACCCAGGCCCATGGCCCGGCCGGCCTGAAGTCGCAATGACTCAAGGCGTCGCAGGAAGTCTTTGTCGGCGTCCAGTTCGGCCGGGCTTTCATCGCCACGCTTGCCCAGTTGGCTGGCCTCGATCAGCACCATGGGCATTGCCATATCGATGCAGGTCACCGCAATACCGTCGATCACGTCTTGTGTATTGCCGGTCGGGAAGAGTTTGCCGGTCTTGCTGCCGGCCGCATCGAGGAATGTCAGTTGTACCGGCGCGGCGGTACCTGGCACGCCATCGATCGCGGTGTCGCCCTCGTAACTGACCTTGGCATCCGGTGTGTACACGTCGGAGTTGATGAAGGTCCCTGTGTTTACGTTGCGGATGCGGACCCGGGTGCGGCCCGGCGTGCCTTTGACCAGGCCCTGTTCGATGGCGAACGGGCCGACGGCGCACAGCATGTTGCCGCAGTTGGGCGCGCTGTCGACCCGACGTTGCGAAACCATCACTTGCACGAACAGGTAGTCAACGTCGGCGTCCGGGTGCAGCGATGGGCTGACAATCGCAACCTTACTGGTTTGTGGGCTGCCACCGCCGATTCCGTCGATCTCCAGTTCGTGGCCGGAGCCCATCAGGTTGAGCAGCAGTTCGTCACGGGCCTCAATGGCTGTCGGCAAATCCCAGTCGAGAAAGACTGGGCCTTTGGAGGTGCCACCGCGCATCAGCACACAGGGAATTCTTTGCATGATACTGACTCTTGTTGATCAATCGACGTAATTGATGTTCTTGGAGCAAGAGTCTCAAGCTTTAAAAAATGTATCAAATGCAAAAATTGAAGAGATTATTGCGTTTTGCGAATGATGAATTTACGCTGAGCCTTCTTCTAGCGCCTGCTGCTGATGAGATAAGACATGGACTATGAGCTGAACGATATTCGATCTTTCGTTAAAATCGCCGAACTTGGCAGCTTTCACGAAGCAGCTGATGCCTTGCATCTGTCCCAGCCTGCACTCAGTCGCCGGATAAAAAAACTGGAAGAGGGGTTGGGCACCTCTTTGCTTGATCGCACCACACGTAAGGTCAGCCTCACGAGCGTCGGGCGTGACTTTCTTCCCAAGGCGCGTCGTTTGTTGGATGACTTCGATGAGTCGATTCTCAATATCCGTGAACTGGCCGAACGCCAGATTGGCCGGGTAACGCTGGCATGTATCCCCACTGCCGCCTTCTATTTCTTGCCTTCAGTCATTCGCCTGTATAACGAACGCTACCCAAAAATCCGCATCCGACTGCTGGACTTGAGTGCCAATGAGGGACTTGAAGCGGTACTGCGGGGGGAAGCCGATTTCGGTATCAACATGATGAGTGGGCAGCACCCGGACATTGAGTTCGTACCATTGGTCAGCGAACCTTTTGTATTGGCGTGCCGGCGTGATCATGAATTGGCAGGGCGCAGTTCGGTCACCTGGTCTGAATTGAGCGATTACCGGCTGATCGGGGTAGGGCGCCTGAGCGGCAACCGCATGTTGCTCGACCACGCCCTGTCGGGCTTGAGTTGGCGGCCGCAATGGTTCTACGAAGTCCAGCACCTCTCTACTTCGTTGGGCCTGGTGGAGGCTGGTTTAGGGGTTTCGGCGATGCCGAGCTTGGCCATGCCGGCTGAAGATCATCCCACCTTGGTCAGCGTCCCTTTGATTGAGCCGGTTGTGAACCGCTCTTTGGGCTTGGTCTACCGCCGCGGCTCATCGCTTTCACCAGCGGCGGAAAAATTCGTCTCGATACTGCTTGAGCAATGGCCGCAGTGAGTCAGCGATGATCGGGCACAAAGGGGCAGACTTATTTATCTCGTTAATTACCTTGGGCTTGCATGGGCAGTAAACGGTCGGTGATCATCAAGGCGGCTTGCGCGGGTGAAATCAAAGCCGTGTCTATGCAAAACGCAGCCTCGTCCCACGCTTCATATTCATGCGCCAGCACAGACTGCCAGGTGGGTGGCATCAGCCCCGGAATATCCCCCGTCCTGGTTTCTACGCGCCGCTGATGTTCGTGTTTATCAGAGCAGATCACTTGAACATTGACTAACCGTACACCCGCTGTTGAAGCAACTTCGCTCCACGCCATTCGGCTTTCGCTCACCGGGTTTACCCCATCAACGATGACTGTGTGCCCAAGGCGAAGATTGCTCAGGGCAAGTTCATTGGCGACTAGGTAGCCGCTGCGCCCCACATCTTGAGCCAGAGCGCCGGAGTTTCGCAGCGCTTGCTCAATCGTATCGATCCTCAGGTAGACGGCGCCTGTCGTTGCAACGAGATCCTTGGCGATAGTGGTTTTGCCGGTGCCGGGGAGGCCGCTGAATACGATAAGCACGGTATGTCCTTTGATTAGTGAGGATTTGCGCGTTCGGCAAACTGGCGAGTTCGCCGGGGTGTAACTGAATCACCAAAAAACTCATCCCACCGCCTGCAACCATTCAAGCAGCTCCATTTCCACACTACCCGGCCTGAGCGCCGTGGGCGACAGCAGGCAGTACCGCGAACCATCTTCAACAAAGCCCAATGGTGCGGCCAGCACGCCGCTTTGGATATCGTCGCGTACCAGGTGCCACGGGCCGATGGCTACGCCAAGGCCAGCAACGGCTGCCTGGATGCTGAAATAGAAGTGTTCGAACGTTTGCATTTCCTTATCGGAAGTGGGCAGTCCCTTTGCGTAAGCCCATTCCTGCCATGCCGTAGGCCGGCTGGCTGTCTGCAGCAGCGGGGCAGAAGCGAGCAGGGTTTTGCCGTTTTTGCCAAACCACTGACCTGCCTTTTCTGGCCGGCAAACGGGGCCGACCTTCTCTGGGAATAGCGTCTCGGTATGGTAGCCGGGAGGGCAGGGGAAATCGTCGCGCCGGATGGCCAGGTCGATACCCTGGTTGAATGAGAATGGGCCACCGCCGGCAACCAAATGAATATCCAGACCTTTGTGACGGAGTTGGAAGTCGCTCCAACGAGGGATCAGCCAGCGCATCAGCAGCGTTGGCTCGCAGGACAAGACAAGCTGGCGAGCTCGACGGGCATCGCTGCGTATCTCGCGAACGGCGTGGCTCATCAACCCCAGCCCGTCACTGACCGCTTTTGCCAGGCGTCTTCCGGCATCGTTCAAAAACACTTTTCGGTTACGCCGCTCGAACAGCTCAACGCCCAAATCCTCTTCAAGCAGACGCACTGCGCGGCTAATGGCGCTGGGTGTCAGATGCAGCTCGTCAGCCGCCCGGGCGAAATTTTCCAGGCGTGCGGCTGATTCGAAGCAGCGCAAGCCAAGCAGCGATGGCAGGCGAGCCTCAGAAATCAGTGATTTATAGTCACTATTTTCTTCAGGAATCATCGTTATTACCCAAGCAAAGGATCTGTAAACATGGCCTATGCGACCGATAATTCAAAGGGTACAACATGAGCGAATGGATAGCAGTAATCACCATCACACTACTGGCGTGCATCAGTCCAGGGCCGGATTTCGCCATGGTCTCGCGCAACGGCTTGCTCCTGTCTCGAAGGGCTGGCGTGCTCACCGCTGTGGGAATTGGCCTAGGGGTGCTGGTTCACGTCTGCTACACGCTGCTTGGCTTGGGGTTGGTGCTGCAACAGACACCTTGGTTGTTCAATGTGTTGAAGCTGGCTGGAGCGGCTTATCTCGTCTACTTGGGGATCAAGATGCTGCGCTCCAAGCCGGCCGTTGAACAGCTGGACGCGCCACCTCCTGCCCTGTCGGATCTGGAAGCGCTGCGTACGGGGTTTCTGACAAATGCGTTGAACCCTAAGACATCGATCTTCATCGTCAGCCTGTTTATGGGCGTCGTAAGGCCGGATACTGGTTGGTCCGTACAAATCGGTTATGGGCTATTTATCGCCGGGGCACATGTAGTGTGGTTCAGCCTTATCGCGCTGTGTTTCTCCGCTGGGGCAGTGCGCGATAGGTTATTGGCCGCACGCCAATGGATCGACCGGATTTTTGGTGCCTTGCTGGTGAGTTTCGGCGTACTGCTGATAATGGCTTGAAGGCGCGCGCGTTGGGGAAGCCAGCTGACGCTTGAGGTTCTATACGGGATTGGCGGGTCTGCCATTGCTTCCGCGCTGGGTGCCTGGATCGCCTGGCGCTACAGTCGCGGCTCAGGCGTTTATGGGAAGCGTCGACAAGGAAGTGGCCGATGATCGGGAAGTTGCTAGTGAGCGTTGGTATCGTGTTTTACGCAGTAGTAGTGCCGGTTGTTGTGCTGCTAGATATCGCCGCGATGCACGATATGCACTTTGTTGCCGTCCGGATCGCGCAGGTAGGCGCCGTAGTAACCGTCGCCATAATGTGGACGAGGGCCGGGCTCACCGTCGTCGATTCCACCGGCCAAAACACCCGCGGCGTAGGCCACATCGACGGCATATGGCGAGGGTGCGGAGAAAGCCAGCATGCTGCCATTGCCCGCTGTGGCGGCCTGGCGGTCGTAGGGGGCGTAGACGTAGAAGCGCGGCAATGGCCTGCCTGGGGTGATCCAACATGCGGAAGACGGCCCACCATCCGGGGTCACATGGCGACGGCACAGACCCAGTGGGATCAGTATGGCGTCGTAGAACATGGCGGCTTTGTCCAGATCGTTGGTTCCGACAGTGACGTGGCTGAACATACCTACTCCTTGTGGGCTGTTGTGCAACAGCCGGGTTTTCAGATGACCGTACCCTAGCAGAGTAGGCGGTGACGCATTGCATCTTCGGTAGTAATCCCATTTACCCAAGCCCATTCTCTTTGGTATCCCGAGACCTGCTTACGTTGGACACCGGTATGCCCGGCTGCAATTCTTGGGCTCTACCCTCAAGGGGTTACTCTCAAGGATAAGGAATCGCCTGATGCTCGGTTACTACGCGCAATACAGCCAGTACTACATCACTACGCTGATGATCGTCACCACCCTGTTTTTTGCCTTGCCGATCTTTATCGCGCCGATTGCCTGGGCCCGCGCGATGCGCTGGACGATCCCCGAACATCAGCATCTGGCAATCTATTTTGGGCGCTGTTTGGGGGCGTTTATTCTGGTGGTGGAAGTGGCGATGTTGCGCTCTGCAACCACGGGCACCAGCTATAGCTATGCCTTCGATATGCTGTTCGTGGTTTTCTTGTTGATGTTTGTGGTGCATGTGTACGGCGCGTTGAAACGTATCCAGCCTATTACGGAAACCCTGGAGATCGGCTTCTGGATGATTCTGTTTGTGCTCAATATGCTCTTTTATCCTGCGACGGTAATTACCCTTTGAGAAGCACGCCTTGCAAAGCTCCCGTGCGCCTTGTAAGTGCTGTCGAGCCTACCTTTTTTCATCTGGAGTACTACGCTTATCGCAGCATAGGTATCTACACAACGTTCAAAAACTAACGAAAGTACCTGTGGCGAGCCCGCTCGCCACAACATCTCGATCTACTTGGATGTATGCGTTGCGGCAAAATTGTGTGGATGCCGATGCTCAACGCAGGACGACTCTGACTAGCTGTTCGACGTGATGCCGTCTGCTTATTCACTTGTCTCAAGGAGTTGTCCAATGAAACTCAAATACTTGGCGTGGTGTGGCCTCTGTCTCGCTTCGCTTGATGCTTATGCTGATATTGCCTTGCACACTGAAAAGCTGGACTCCGAGCAGTATGCGGTTGAAATCGTCTTGGGAAATACCTGTTCGAGCGCTGGCGGCAGGACGGTTTTGCTCCAGCCGGCGCAGGGATCCAAAGATAATGGCAGCGTGATCGTCTGCGAGGTGAAACATACTTCTGCGGGTAAAAGTCGTAGCTTTCTGCCTTTTTCTGTAAATGCCAAGGATGCCCCTCAACCATTAGGGTGTTCCATATCTAATGGGTCAAGGTCAGAAAACCAGGTTATTTGGCAACATAAGGGCAGTTATCGACCTGACGATCCGAAAAAACCTGAAGACACGCTCGTCAGACAGCTCTCAGGACATAACACGGCAATCATAAGAAACTACAATAAATTCAAATCGGTATGGATCAAGTACGACTATAACGGCCAAGTCCGTCAGGAGTTGATCGTACCTGAAGGGCGGCTGACTACAGGGCAGAGCGCGAAAATCCTGCAGGTCTGGTACCCCCATCCCTATGGTGATTTTGACTGCAGGGAGATGTAGGAAAAGGCGACTCTACGTCGCACGGCCAAAAACCTTTGGTTGCCCGCGAACAGGGCAGCCCTAGGTTGGCAGGCGCTCATGGCGTTAAGATGGCCCTTTGCAATCATGGAGGGCTTTTTCTTGGGGATACTTCTCGTCACCTTAGTGATGGTTGGGGTCAGCTACTTCTTCCTTCATTGGATAGGTAAGGTTTGCCCACCACTGGGCAACTTCATATTCAAGTACAGCAAGCTCATCGGGCCGCTTCTTGTGGCCTATTGGTTGTATTACATGTTGCATAAGGACACCAACGGGTCTGCCATGCTGATGTTGGCCGTAGGTATCGTTTTGACGTTGATGCCCAATAAGAAGAGGTTTGCCTGACACCCTTACGAGTAGACAAATAGCACTGCGCATTATCCGGATTCACCGGAATATGTTTCCCGGATCGGGGCGATTATCAAAAAATCCCTGGTAGATATTCTGTGGTCATCGAAACCACTGACTATCTACGAGGCGACACTGATGTCCAGACTTTTCACCCCAGGTATTGTTGGCCAACTGAACACGCCCAACCGCGTGGTCATGGCGCCCATGACCCGATCCCGCAGTACCCAACCTGGCGATGTGCCGAACGCCATGAACGCGGTCTACTACGCACAGCGGGCTTCGGCCGCTTTTATTGTTACTGAAGCCACGCAGATTTCGCCTCAGGGCAAGGGCTATTCCTTTACCCCAGGGATTTGCAGTGACGAACAGGTCGCCGGCTGGCGCTTGGTGACCGATGCGGTGCATGCCGCGGGAGGGCGAATTTTCCTGCAGCTGTGGCACGTAGGGCGTATGTCGCACCCTGACTTCCACAATGGTGATTTACCTGTCGCGCCGTCTGCGATCCCTTTCGATGGCAGCATCTGGAAAGTGGATGCCCAATCCGGTGTCGGCAGCATGGCACCATGCCCGACACCACGGGCACTGGAGCGCGACGAAATCCGCGCGATTGTCGACGACTACCGGACGGCTGCGGGTAATGCCATGACGGCGGGTTTCGACGGTGTTGAAGTGCATGGGGCCAACGGCTATCTGATTGACCAGTTCCTGCGTACCACCTCTAACGTTCGTACGGATGAGTACGGCGGGTCGCGTGAGAACCGTCTGCGCTTTCTCAAGGAAGTCATGGACGCGGTGATTGATGAAGTGGGCGCCGACCGTACGGCGATCCGTGTGGCGCCGTTTCTCACAGCGCGTGGCATGGCGTGCCCGGACATTCTGCCCACTTTGTTGGAAGCGACCAGCTATCTGCAGGGCAAGGGCATTGCCTACCTGCACTTGGTGGAAGCGGACTGGGATGATGCCCCCAAGTTTCCCGAGGATTTCCGCCAAGCCGTGCGCGAGCGCTTTCGCAATGCGATTGTGGTGGCCGGCAAGTACGACGTGGAGCTTGCAGAATGGGTCCTGGAAAAATGCTACGCCGACTTCGTGGCATTCGGACGTAAGTTTGTAGCCAACCCGGATCTGCCGCTGCGCCTGGAGAAGGGGTATCCATTGGCCGGCCTGGAAGGTGCCGAGTTGTTTGGTGGTACCGAGCGCGGTTACTCGGATTTTTCTGCCTGGGCCCAGTAGGGCGCAAACCCAAAAGCCATAGCCAGGAACATCTCCTTGACGCGCACTCAGGTCGCCAGCTTCAAGGAGATTTCGTCCATCAGCAGTTTGACCCGACGCGGCACCGCGTGGCCTGAAGGGTAGACAATCTGCAAATCCACGCCCTGCAACGAGTAGCTTTGCAGCACCTCGACCAGCCGACCTGCCTGCAAATCATCGCGTACATCAATGTAGGACTTGATACAAATGCCATGCCCGTCCAGGCACCACTGGCGCACCTGCTCGCCATCATTGGCAATACGCCTGCCCGATACCAGAACCTTGAACGTACGGCCCTCGGCACGGAACTGCCATTCCCGGTGGATGTTGCTGCCAAAGCGCATCAGGATGCACTGCTGTTGTGCCAGGTCGGATGGATGCCGGGGCGTCCCGTGGGCGGCAATGTAGGCGGGGGATGCGCATACGACCCTACGGCCCTCGCTGAGTTTTCTGACGCGCAGGGTGCTGTCGGACAAGGCGCCGTATCGAATAGCGAAATCAATCCCTTGCCCCGCGAGGTCCAGGTAGCCATCGGTCAGGTTCAGGTCGAGGCTTACGTTGGGATGTTCTTGCAGGAAATCGTCGAGGATTGGCACCACACGGTTGCGGCCCAGGTCTACGGGGGCGCTCAGGCGTATCAGGCCTGAAATGCGTTCGGTGCCCAGCTTGATATTGCTCTCGATATCTTCCGCTTCTGCCAGCAGGCGCCGTGCGCCGTCCATCAGCATCCGCCCTTCATCCGTCAAACTGATCGAGCGTGTGGTACGGGTCAGCAAGGTTGCCCCGTAATGCCTTTCCAAGGCCCCGAGCCGTTCCGACACAGACGTAGGCGAAAGCCCGACCTCGCGGCCTGCGGCCGACAATCCGCCTTTTTCGACAATCAGTAGAAACAACGCGAGGTTCTCGAAAAGCATTGTCCGGACTTCCCTGAATATGGCTGGGCTTTTCGCAGGATTCTACGTCAGTACTGGATAGCGCTCATGGCATTTATGGCGCAGGCGAAACCATCAGTGCGCGCCTGACGAATTGCGCGGTTTTCTCCAGGGTTATTTCCAGGTCGGGATGCTTGAGCTGATAGCGGCTCTCCAGCTCCCGGCTCTGAGACATATCGAATCGCGCAGTCTGGATGAAGTTCAGGGACTCCGGGCTGGTGCCCAAGTGCGTTGCCACCCCCGGTATTTTCAGTAGCCATTTGAGCAGGCCAAGGGGCAGGTGGTGGCGGGGCGCTTGCACTTGCAGGGTGCCGGCGATATGCGTGAGCAGGCCTTGCAGGTTCGGGGTGCGCTCGTCCAGTGCCAAGGCTTGTTGGTTTGCCATTGCCGGATCGAAGGCTGCTGCGACCATCAACGCAACCAAGTAATCAACACTGACCAAGGGCAGCCAGTGGCGTGGCGACCCTGGAATCGCTGTCAACTTGCCTGTCGCCAGGCTGCGAATCAGCTCGGTTACCGGCTGGCCCGCGAGGATATGCCCGCTTTCGCTATGCCCACACACCGTTGCAGGGTGCACGATGGTGTAGTCGGCCTGCTGCGCCTGCATGTCGCGGATGACCGCAAAGTGTGCCTCCAGCTTGCTCGCCTCGTAGCCACCCACGCGCTGGTACACGGCGGGCCAATCGGTGGTTTCGGGGCGTTGGTGGTCAATGCCAATACTGTTCAGGTGGGCGATGTTCTGCAGCATATAGCCGCCGACCATCAACAGCCGGCTACGCTGGCTTGCGGCCAATCGGGCGACCGCCAGGGCACCGTCCACGTTGACCGCGCGGGCTTGGTCCAAAGGCAGGCCCCAGGCGAATTGTGCGGCGAGGTGAAATACCACGCTGGCCGCGGCGATGCGCTGGCGGTCGGCCGCATTGAGCCCCAGTTCCTGCTGGTTAAGGTCGCCCTGAACGGCATGAATACGCGAAGGTTCTCCCCCCAGTTGCCGCACCTGTTCCCTGAGCGTCTCAAGGTTTGAAACGTGGCGCATCAGCACCCAGACCTTGTGCCCCGAAAAGGTCAGGCGAGCCAGCAAGTGTTGCCCGATAAATCCGCTGCCGCCGGTGACAAAACATTCCACGCTCATAGCGCACTCCTTGGTTGAATAAGGGGTGCAGGCTAAACTGTAGAGCCACCTCTACAGTCAAGGAGAATTTACCGTGAAAGTCGCAGAGCTGGAGCGTAGGAGCGGCCTCGGACGCCATACCTTGCGCTACTACGAGGAGCTGGGGTTGATCGCTGTACAGCGGGGGGCCAATAACTATCGCGCTTACAGCGAACAGACGGCACAGGATCTGGAGTTTATTCAGATGGCGCAGAAGATGGGATTTTCCCTGGCCGAAATCGGCGAGATCCTGGAGGCCAAACGGCAAAGTACGATCGACTGCGCCCAGGGTGCCGCGTTGGTGGCCGATAAAATGGCTGAGATTGAACTCAAGATCAGCCATCTCAAGGTATTGCATGGCTTTCTGGATAAGGAGCGTCTGCGGCTTGAGGCCAGTGCCCTGGCCCTGGGGCAGACCGTTACCTATCGTCAGGCGCCGATGCCGGTTTAAGTGCCAGTCCTTTCAGCGCCTCCCTTCAGGTACAGCTGACTTTGATCGTAAATTGTATCTCTCGATCTACCTCTAGCTGTACGGGGCGGCGCGTCACAGAACCCTCTACTGTCAGGGCGACAATAACTCGCCGGATGACGCACCATGTTTATGTCCACCAGCCTGCTTTCAGCCTTTGCGCTGTTTGCCTTCGTGTCTTCGATTACCCCAGGCCCCAATAACACCATGCTGTTGGCATCGGGCGTGAACTTCGGTTTTCGCCGCTCGATTCCCCATGCCCTGGGGATTAGCGTGGGCTTTATGGTGTTGGTGATTTCGGTTGGCCTGGGCCTGGGGGAAGTGTTCAAGGCGTTACCTTGGGCATACACCGCCCTGCGTTACATCGGCGCGGCGTACTTGTTGTACCTGGCGTGGAAAATTGCGACTTCCAGCGCGATGTCAGACGACACCGACCGCAAGAGCAAGCCCATGACGTTTTTTGCCGCCGCGGTGTTCCAGTGGGTCAACCCCAAGGCCTGGGTCATGGCGTTGGGGGCGATCACCACCTACACACCGGCGCAAGGTTACTTCACTAACGTGCTGGTCATTGCCGTGGTGTTTGCGGTGGTCAACCTGCCAAGTGTGTGCGTGTGGGCCGGGTGTGGCACCGCTTTGCGCAATGTCTTGCGTGAGCCGCGCTGGTTGAAGCTATTCAACTGGTCGATGGCGGCGCTCTTGGTGCTTTCGTTGTACCCGATGTTTTTTCTCGGGTGAGAGGTTCGGGATATAAACCCCCGGACCTATAGTGAAACACTCTAATGAACTGTGAAAATTGACAGTATCGGACAGTAACGTGCTTGCGCACTATAAACCGCTGCTCACGGTTTTCGGGCCTTCCAAAAAATGCTGTTTTATTCGGGGCATCGCTAAACCATCAATCTTGAGTCAATGGAGTGTCACCCCATGTCAAAGGAATTAATCAACCCGCCCGGCACGCAAGCGTTGCAAACCAATCCTGAAGTCGGAGGTGCTGCTGAGGCGTTGAAAGCCGCACCCTCTCAGTTGGCCTACCTCAAGGACAACTCCGTTAACCCGCCCAGATATTTGATGATGTCTAACGGATACGTCATTACGACCAAGGATGTTAACCAGGCCTCGAAATTCCTGGTTATCAGTTACGGCGACGGGAATTGGTACATCATGACCGTCGATACCGCAGAGTATCTGTCGTTTACCGATCGCAGCTATCTCTATGCCTATTCAGCGTGGAGCAATGCCAGGTACGTGACCCTTGATCCGGTGAGTTTTAAAAAATACCCCGGGCTCTACCTGCATGATGGCTACGTCTGTTGCAATGGGATGAAGGACAAGCCAGACAGCCTGATGAGCGTCCATCTCGAATTGATCCGTTAACGCCTTGAAAGACGCCAAACCGTGCGCTGGGTAACGCAATATCAGAAGTACCATTGTGCATCACGCGCACCTTGCCCCACCTACCGGTATCAGACCGGTGAAATCGTGGCCAGCAGGCCGATTCCAACGGTCAGTGCCAGAAACCCTAAAAGAAAAAATGCCATCTTAGCCATGGGACCTCCAAAAGGCGCAAGGGCGGCGGGAGAGTTCCTGCCGATAAGCCATTGTCGGGGCTAAGGTCTGTTCGGTACAGATGCAGGTGGTAAAGAAAAAAGCGTATCAGATGCAGCTTGCAGGCTGGTATGCCGGGGTTAGGGCTGGCGCCTGGAGGTACTGATCAGACTGTACGCGGCACCTTCGGCGCTCTTGGGGCTGGCTCAACTGCGGGCAGTACATATTTGAGCCATTCTGTTCGGGGTGAGCCGGGCAGGGCCGGTATCGGGTCGGCGGCTGTCGATTCAGCTTCATCGATCGGGTAGCAGTTGTCGCTGCTGCGCCTGCCGTCTGGGTAGACGATAAAGCCGCCGCGACCGGTTTCACATTCGTGCAGATACACCGGCGACAGTTCCCGCTGCTTATCAATGCGCGCATTCAGATGGACGATATAGGTCCCCATGGCAATCGACACCCCCATAATCAGGCCCAGGCACACCAGTAACTGCCAGGTGTAACTGGCGCCCGCGTTATCGCAACGCACTGGCGACACAGCACGCAGCTGCCTGCTCGATACTCTGGCCCACCAGGAACCGACTGCCGCCTCCCAGGTTTACCAATTGCCCGCGAGACGGCAGGATGCTGGCCATCAGGCCGAAGAGAATCAAGGCCAGCAAGACTCTTTTGACCATCGCGTAAAGGTTCATGAGGGTGATGACCTCTGGATATGAGAGCCCCAGCTTAGAGAGTGCCGGGTTAACGCCAGGTAAACATCGGCGGGAAATTGCTCGACTTCCGTTATCCTTCAGACCTCTGCGCAACACCTGTCCGAGGGGACTTTTCCGTGCATATTCACCTGCTGCTGGTCGAGGACAACCTTGACCTGGCCACCACCGTCATCGAGTACCTGGAGATCAGCGGCATGGTCTGCGACCACGTCAGCAATGGCCAGGCCGGCCTCAACCTGGCACTCGACCAGCATTACGACGTCATTCTCCTGGACATCATGCTGCCGCGCCTCGACGGCCAGCAATTGTGCGCGCGGCTACGCCAGCAAGGCAGCCAGACACCGATCTTGATGCTCACTTCACTGGATGCTCTTTCAGACAAGCTCGCAAGCTTTGCCGCGGGCGCTGACGACTACCTGGTCAAGCCATTCGAACTGGCCGAACTGGTGGCCAGAATTCGTGCCCTGAGCATGCGTCGCAGCAGCCAGAGCAGCCGCCTGCAGGTGGACGACCTGGTGATGGAACTGACCACCCGCAAAGTCAGCCGGGCCGGGCAGGAGCTGCACCTGTCGCCGATCTGCTGGACCCTGTTGGAATACCTGATGCGCGCCAGCCCTGAACCCGTCCCTCGGGAGCGCCTGGAAACCACCATCTGGGGCGACGAGCCACCAGACAGCAATACCCTCAAAGTCCACATGCACCGGCTGCGCAAGGCCGTAGACAAACCCTTCAGCCGGCCGCTGATCCACACCCTGCCCGGGGTCGGTATACAGGTGAAGTCGCATGCGTAATGGCCTGAGCCTGAAGTGGGTGATCAGCGGCAGCTTCCTGTTGCTGATTGCCGTGGTGTTACTGATCTACAGCCAGCTGCTGCCGGTGTACACCGTACGCGGCCTGCTCTACACCGCCAGCGCGATGATGGAAGAAGAGGCCCAGTACTTCGTCAGGCACTACAAGAAGGATCCGACCACGCCACCCCCTCATAACTACTTCTTCGAAGCGGTCATCGGCAAGGAAGCCCTGCCGCCAAGCGTGCGACAGATGCTGGAGGCCCCGCCGAGCATGTCCTTCGGTGCCGTTCAGGTGTTCGGTGATACAGACTCCGATGACGAAGACGCTGAAGTCCGGGCGGTCCTCTCCCAGCCCTTGGGGGACGGCAAGACCCTTTACATGTATGACATCGACCATGACCACGAAGAGGGCGGCGAGGTCGAGACGCCGCTGTCCGATGCCTACTTTGACCGGGTGCTGCAGGGCGTTGCGTTCATCAGCCTGGCGGTGTTCGTGCCGGCGCTGATCATCATCGCCCTGTTGGTCTGGTGGTTGGTGCGGCCATTGGGGCGCCTGGCGCAATGGTCCAGCACCCTGCAAAACCCGGATGCCATGGCCAGTGAGCGGCCTGATTTCAGCTTCAAGGAGTTCAACATGCTGGCCGATGCCCTGGCCCAGAGTGTGGAGCAGGTGCAGGCCGCCAGCCAGCGTGAAGGTCGCCTGTTGCGCTACACCAGTCATGAGTTGCGCACCCCGCTGGCAGTGCTCAAGGCCAATATCGAACTGCTGACCCTGCAGGCCGGCGGTGTCCTGCCGTCCTCCCTGCAGCGCATCGAACGTTCGGTGCTGAACATGCAGCTTATCGCCGAGACCTTGCTGTGGATGAGCCGCGAGCGTCCCGAACCGTTGCCTGAGGAAGACATTGACCTGAGCGAACTGGTGGGCGAGCTGATTGACAAACATCGCTACCTGATCGGCAACCGGGATATCGAACTGCTTGTCGACATCCACAACCAACCTTGCCGACTGCCCCCCACCGCGTGCCGCATCGTGATCGGCAACTTCCTGCGCAACGCGCTGCAATATGCCGAAGAAGGCCAGGTGGAAATCAGCTTCAAATATCCCCGGCTACTGATTGCCAACCACATCAGGGAAGCCAAGCCGCGGGAGGATTCCAGCGATTTTGGCTACGGCCTGGGGCTGCAGTTGATGCGCCAGTTATGCGCGAAATTGGGCTGGCAGATTGACGTGATTCTTGAGCAGCAGCGTTTTACGGTGGTTCTGGAGTTTACGAGTTTGCGGGACGCCGAGAGTCTGGGGGCGGGGGAATTGCGCAACAGCTAGAGCGTTGCGGCGCACACAAGACAAGGGCGCCCCCCATGCCCAAACCAATGCTTTAGATTGCATCGATGTGCTGAAGGCTGGCGTGACTGTAGTTTTTGACTTGCCAGCCAGCACAAAAAGTAAGTTTTCACAGATATGAAAAACCATCGGTATCGTTAAACTTCATAACTATATTTGACCACCCTATAGGCAATAAGCAAATAGTCCTGGGAAAGACGTGTCTTTATATTACAAAGCGAGGTGCGAATAATTTAGTTAAGGTGGTCTTGTTTTTAGCGTATATAACAGGATGTGCCGTGTGAAGCGCCCAGCGACAAACCCAAGATTTACCATTGTCTTAGCTGTTTTTTATACGCTGTCAATGGTTCTTGCGGTAAAGATAACTTATTTGATGATTTTTTCTCATGAGTTTCTGAGTGGCGAGGGTCGTAAACGGTCAACGCGCGTGACTGAAACAGTCCCCGTTCGCGGGACTATATTCGATAGATTCAATCAACCCTTGGCAGTTTCCACGCCGGTCAGCACCTTATGGGTAAACCCTAAGCAATTTGCGCCAACAAATCAGCAACAAGCAATATTGAAAAAACATCTTGATGTTGATGAGTCGCTGGCCAGAAGTCTAATGCTGAACACTCAAGATAAATCCTTTGCCTATTTGGCCAGAAAAATTGATCCCGAACTCGCGAACAAGGTAATAAAATTATCCATTCCTGGGGTTTATGAGCGTCAAGAATACAAACGATATTACCCTCAGTCTTCGATGCTTGCTCAGTCAATAGGCTTTACTAATATTGACCAGAAAGGTATCGAGGGCATCGAATTAATGTACAACCATAAACTTTCTGGTAAGCCTGGCGTAGAAGAGCGCACCTTGAACCTGCACAGGCGAGTCACCCGTGAAGTTCTTGTGCACAAGCCCATTACTCCAGGGGACAATCTGTATTTAACAATTGACTCGACGCTGCAGCATTACGTTGAAAAAGCATTACGCAAAGCACTCATAAACAACGCCGCCAAGTCTGCAAGCGCGATACTCATACACGCTAAGACAGGTGAGATATTGGCATTGTCGACAATGCCCTCATTCAATCCCAATGCTCGTAAAAGCTTCAACGCGGACCTCATTCGAAACCGGGTTTTTACTGATGTTTATGAGCCTGGCTCAGTGATAAAGCCATTCAGTATGGCCGCTGTGCTAACCGCAAAAATAATTGACAAAAACGCGATTATCCAAATAGCACCAGGCTTCGTAAAAATAAATGGATATACCATTAGAGATGTAGGCAGGGACAATCAGTTGGATTTGGCGGGGATTATCCGCCGATCTTCAAATGTTGGGATGAGCAAGGTCGCCATTCCCACAGGGGGAGAAGTAATTTCGCAATTACTTACTGAGTTGGGATTTGGAATCAACACGTCTATCCACTTTCCGGGGGAAAGCGTTGGGACCGTTCCAGTCAATAGGGTGTGGTCAGATATTGCTACAGCGAGCCTCTCATACGGATATAGTTTATCTGTCAACTTAGCGCAACTGGTTCAAGCATATACCGTCTTCGCGAATGAGGGCGATCTAGTTCCATTGTCAATAATCAAAGGCGAGCCAAACCTGCCACGCAATGTCATAAGCCCGGAAGTTGCCAACAGTGTTCTAGACATGATGGTGCAGGCAGTGGATGGCCCTGGCGCAGGTGGAAAGCGCGCAGCCATCGACGGCTATGTAATTGCGGGCAAAAGCGGGACGTCACGCAAGGCATCAAGCGGCGGATATGAAAGCAACAAATATAGAGCGATGTTCGTAGGTATCGCTCCGGCCAACGCGCCAGAATTCATCATGGCTGTCATCGTAGATGAACCAACTGCAGGAGGCTATTTCGGGGGGGCTATTGCAGCACCCATTTTTAAGGAAGTTCTCGAAGATGTTCTTCGGATCAGAAATATTCCTAGTGATGAAAGTCAATTCTCGCCAACAGCCACTATTAACTGATTGCCTTGGGTCGACAGTAGCTTTTCAGGCATGAAGGGCGTGCCGAGCGTGCCCAGTTTCGGTGTGACGGACAGCTCGTAACTGACGGCTGCGCATAAGCAGCTTCCTTGGTACATCTCTGTCATACGCTTTTGCTCGCTTGCGAAAAACGCCAGCGTAACCGTCCCACTCTAATCAGTCGATCGACAAACTCTGGATGAGCGCGACCATACGATGAGTCTCAGGACTCGTGGCCTGTCCGGTAGTTTGTGTTCGCTCGGGGGAGGGGTAATTGCGGAGCAGAAAAGATAAAGGCCTGCATGAAGTTCATCATGCAAGCCCTTGATATCTATGGTGCCCGAACCCGGAATCGAACCGGGACGCCCTTACGAGCGGGGGATTTTAAGTCCGCATTCAAAGCTATACAAATCAATACGTTATCGTCGTATCCGGTCCGCAATTGTTTGGAGAACGAGGCCTTGAAGGCCTTTGTTTTCAAGGGTGCCAAATTAATTGCGGAACGGATTTTCACTTGGTTGGAAGCACTTTCAGGCCCTTGCGGCGCCGAATATATTGCTCTGTCATTCCGACAGTTGTATGCCCGAGTTGGTCTCGTGCATCACGGATGCTGCCTGTCGATTCCTCCTTGTCCGTTGCAGCTTTTGCGCGCAGGTCGCGCATCTGAAACGCAGACTTTTCAATCCCGGCCTTCAACCTGGCCGCGTCAAATCTCCCTCTGAGCATGCTTGCCGTCATCGCCTGTCCGTTGTCCATTACAACGAGCTTGGTTGATCGAATCTTGTGCCCCTTTTTCCTTTCAAGAATACGGTCAATGACCACCTTCAGCTCACCAACAACCTCAATCCGGCGCTTCGCACTGGTCTTTCCCTGCTTGATGAGCAACTGACCATCGAGTAAGTCGCGCTCGTCCATCTTCAGTGTGTCGCCAATGCGCTGGGCGGTGAGGTAGAACAGATCTAGTGCATCCTTGAGTGGCTGGTCCGCATGCAGGTACACCGCAGCGAGCATCTCGTCTTCGACGTAGGTGTCCCGGCCGGTCTCCTTGTTCCCTTTGATGCCAGCACAAGGGTTTGCGAGTGACGTATAGCCGCTCTGGCGCGCGAAGTTCCAGATTGCGCTGAGTAGAGCCTTTTCCCGATTGGCTCGCACCTTTGCCGTTTTCGACCGATAGCGGAGGTACTGAACAACATGCTTCGGCTCGATTGCTTCTAACGGCCCGGGTGGGTCATTGAAGAAGACCAGCAGTTGCTTCAGCTCGCGAATGTTGTCTTTTTGGGTGGCCATGGACTTTGTCGGTACCACTTCATCCATGTATTTGTTCGCTACGTACTCAAATGTCAGCACCTGGGCGACGATTGCATTGGAGGCCCGGCTCTTTTCAAGTCGGGCATACTCAACAATTGCGGCACCGTAGTCAGATCCTAGAGCGATCTCCCGGCGCGGCTTATCACCAGCGTCGTAGTAGTAATAAACCCTTCCCCCGGGGCGCAGTCGCTTTCTCAATCGGGGAATGCTGCCGGGGTTAGTGGGTCGTCTTGCCATTTATTGAATTCCCATCCGAGGCTGCCATTCGACTTTCTCAGGCTGCCGGTCATGTTTTCCAACTAGTAGTGATGCGGAGATCACGCATGGCCATCCATTGCGTTTGATGGTGTGGCGAATGCCATTTCGGGACAGTACAAGTATCTGCCCGGCTTTTGTCTTGGCGCCTGTGAGCTCACAGACATCTTCATGCGACAGAAACTGAATGTCGTCCATGTCTACCTCCCGCCGCCCGCTGTAGGCCGCGCTGTCTTGATGATGTGGATGATGAAGCCGAAGGTGAGCAGCATCCAGGCGACGGTGCCGGCGAATGCTACGACCAGGGTTTGTTCGGTGCCGGTGGAGAGCAGCTCCGGCACCTGCCAGAAAAACCAGAACGTGGACCCCGCCACGTACAACACGATGGCCGTCAGGAGCAGGGTGATTTTCGTTGCGTACATGGGGTGTCCTTGCCGCGCTGGGCGGCAGAAGTTGATAGCGAAGTGCCTCGATGGCGAAGGGTGCAAAAAAGAGCTACAAATACTGTGCAACTTGCTCATGTGTCAGGGAGGGCGCGTGTCACACAATCTCGATGTTCCAGTCGTTCATGCCTATCGGGGGCATACGTTGTTTCTCAAGTTCGAATGGAGGCGGCCAAACGATGACGTACCCGCATTTGCGAGAATCATTGAGCCGGCATCCGTTGATGGGTTGGGCGAAGTCGCCGCCGAGCTGACTGGTCCATGGCCTGACTATCCGGCGGCACTGGGTGACGCAATGGCAGCAGCGGAGCGATGGATCGACAGCCAGTTACCGTGAGTTCGCTCACCGGCAGGCATGTAGGGGGATTGGGTTTTGGGTTATTCTTGCGTTTCAACTGAAGGAGGCATCGCATGGAAAGAGGCTTTTTTGGAGTGAAAAGAGCAATGCTGATCTTTGCGGTTATTTTGTGTGCAGGGATGCTGAGGGACGCCGGCCTAATAGGCTTTGGGGTAATGTTTTTGTTGGCGCTGTCGCCGAGTGCGATTTTTTTCCTATGGGATAAATTTCGCGCCAGCAAGGCCAATCTTGCGCAGCCTTGATTGGCGTGACTCCCGCCACTCATGGCCTCGGCCCCTGTAGATGAAGGCGTATCAGGTTCGCTATTCACCCCCAGCTTTCGAAAATGGAATTCGAGATATCACTATGAAAAGTTCTGTATTTTTTGGTTACAGTGCTGCCGTGGCGGTCGGGCTTTCAGCCATTGCACTTCACGGCGCGGATAAGATCGGCGTGTGGCCGATGTATTCGTTGAGTTTGGGTCCGATCCTCCTCGCGCTCTGGTATGAAACTAGGAGCCAAAGGGCTTGCCGAATCAGTTCGCCGCCGTGTAGATGAAGACGTAGGCGAACCAGAGGGGGGGGGGGCGGTCATGGCGTCACCCGCTTGAACTCGACCACCCAGACCCACGGGTTGGCGTCCCAGTTTCCGCCAGTGGACTCCCACAGCTCCCTCCAGGCCGCCGGGTACCAGTCTCGGTAATTCGGTGAAACGTCATCGCTTGCCAGCTCGGGCGGACACTGCAGGCCTTCCGCACGGATATCGGCGCGACTGATGTCCTGCAACCGCTCGACGCGCACGTCGGTGATCTCCAGCAGGATGCGGCACGCGGCGCGTGGCATATGAATGCTGGGCTTGTACTTCAAGCCGAAGTCTTGCCTTGCCTCGTCGCTGTGCGATCCGGGGCGGCAGTCTGCAGCGTAGGCGTAGCGCTGAAGCGGGCCGTCCGGGTCTGGGCGATGCTCAACACCGGTACCGCGCAGATCAATGAATGTCTCGCGCACCCACAGCCGATCACCGCGCCGCCCATATGGGCATCCGCCGTACATGGCAAGCTCCGCGGCGCATTCTTGTTCAGTCGCGCCAAAAGCGGCGAAACCCCAGCGTGGATGGTCTTGAACGACGGCAATCCACTGATGCTCCGGGGAGTCGGATTTGCTACGGCTCGGGATCTGATTGCCTTTGACCAGGCGCCGCGTGACTGTCTTTTGTCCGGACAGAATCGCGCGAACCATCGCGCCGTTGAAAAGAATGGGCCGCTCTTTATGGAGTGGCTCCGGCGCCGGACGCGGCTTGGCCATTTTCGCCTGGCACCGCTTACAGCTGACAAAGTCGCGTTGGTGTGTTCCGTCCCACGCTACTTCTGAATCTTCGTTCAGGCCACAGGCCGAGAGCGCCCAGCGCTCGTTATCCTGAGTGCACCCTGAGTCGACGATCAGGTGGTTTTTTCTGGGCATGACTTCGTCCTTGCCGCTATAGCAGCTGACTGTGATGGTGAGGATTATTTGAAAACGACCCTGGACGAAACCATGGATCGTTGCTAGAAATTACCTGTCGCTCAGGTATTTCAGATATGTGTTGTTGAAGTACTTCGGCGACTGGCGCTCTATCAAGTCATTGGAGCGCGCTCTTCATGCAGTGGGCAGTGAATCAGTGGACCGAAGTAGTTAGCTGAGAGTTAAACAACTCCCTTCCTCTGGGCTAGTAACTCAACGCCTTGGTCCGCTGGTCACATCCTCGCCTTGTGCTCGTATAGGCTGTTTCGTTATCAGGTCCTGGGCATTCTCAACCGGTTTCGGCGTGTAGGTCAGCGTGCCGTCGAGGATCGCTTCCTTGATGGCGTTGAACTCCCAGGCGTAGTACTGGGATTCGACGTAGATGCGCATGCCTTCGCGGTAGTCGTGCTTCTTGCGCTTGATGAACGCTTCGGCTGCAGCATGGGTGAAGTGAGCGTTGATATATTCCCAGCGCTCATCCCATCCGGTGACGGTGTGATCTTCCAGCTCGCCCAGGACATACCACTGATCCGACTCGTCGGCCTTCATGAACTGGCACTCAGACCAATCCTGCATCCGTTTATTGAGCTGGCTTTTCTGGTAGCTGGAAAGTTCGCTCCAGTACTCTTTTATCGAGTAGGCGGCTGATTCGCCGCTATCCCAATAAACCATGCGTTGTTGGGTGTAGTCCATGTCGAGCCCGCAGACGATGCGGCGCGCTTCGACAATAAAGATGGCGGCAGCCGTGCAGTGATCTCTGACACGTTCGCCGTTGCAGTCGTAGCGTAGGCGGGTCACGAAGTCGGCCCAGGTAGCAGCGTCGAGGCTGTGACCGGTTGCCAGGCTCGGCACGGGCTCAGCGATTAGGTTTTCTGTAGGCATGCCGGGTTCCTTGCCGCTATAGCGGCTGACTTTGAAGGGAAGGGGGCATATTTTTCAAAGAAAGCATGGCAAAATGCTATTTTTTTGAGAGGGAGTTCAAATGACAGTCATAAAAATCGGTGATAAATTACTTGTAGAATCGTGTCGGCTTATAGTTCCCGAGGGTGATGAGGCGAGAATTGAATTTTCTTTGCCCGAATCGGATCTACCTCTGAGGCTAACAATTAAGTTTGTTACAGAGGAATCGGACGATTCGAAGGGATCAATTGCGGTCAAGGGTAAAGCTCAAGATGCAGTGATCACTTTTCGTAACTGGAACTCCGTCCTTGGTGCGACTATGCAAAAGCAATTATCTTTTGCGGAGTCGCAAGATGGAGATGAAGTGTATTTTATAGCTTCCGCAAAAAAAGCTGGAAAAGTTTATTGTCTGGATATTCAGTTTCTGCTGAAGTATGCAGAGGTAAGCGCTGAAGAGATAGCCATCGAAAGTTCGGAGGTCCCAGCGCATGAATAATCCAACAGGAAAACAACCTAGACAGAAGCGGATAGATGTGTTCGAAGTTCATAGCAATGTTTCCGCGGAGGTCGTAGAAATTACTACAGAGAAACTGGAACTCATTTTGCGGCAGTATGTAGACTGTCTAAGCGGGAAAAATTCTTGGCAGGCTCCCTTAGGTATATGCTTAACCATAATACTTGTGTTGCTTACATCAAATTTCAATGCTAGGTTCGGACTATCTCCAGATACCTGGGTGGCGATTTTTGTCATTTCATTTATAATCTCATCAGTGTGGTTGGTGGTTTGCATTGTTCGCCTTCGGAAGGTTATTAGTGTTGATGATCTGATGGCAAAGGTTAAAAATAAAATTTAATTAGTTGTAGATTTTTGTTGAGCTTCTCTGGGTTTTTATTGAGCCAGCTACTACTAGTTGCTAAGTTAAACAGGTATTGTCCGACATACTTGCCCTAGCTAATATGGGGAGTGCCAGGAACCGCCGGAGTGATCCGGCGGTTTATTTGCGTGTTGCTGCTTGCGCGGGAAATGGTGGTCATCGCGTTTAAGACATCCAAATCTAGACCAAGCACACCGGTCATGGAACCGCTGAGGTAGATGCACTTCTTGCGGCCTCCTTGAGCGGCCGGCACACGCTCTTGCACTCGTCAAAATGGGCGATCACCTTTCCAGCGGCGTAAAAGTACTTCACGTTCCAGGTTGGGTGTGGCAATCATGTGTGTGCTTGCCGTACTGCAACTGGTTAGCGAACTGGACGTCGAGATTGGCGGAGCCATTCATTCCGACGATTGTGCCGAGGTCACTATCCACCTCCACCATTATGCCCAGCTTGGCAAACTCGATGCCGCGGCAGCGGATCATGCTGTCGACGAACTGCTGGGCTTTGATTTTTTTGGGGATGCGTTTTTCTATAGGCGTGGGGAGTCCTTGCCGGGCCATGCTCGGGCGGTGGAGTGGGGGAGTTACGCGGCGCGCGCTTGGCGTTGCTCAGTGCGCCACGGGTCGTTGGCTCGTGCGAGCGCAGCCATCGGCGGCGGGCTGACGCTGTTGCCGCACATGTGCACCTGTTGGGTCTTGGTGAAAGGCTTGCCGTCGGCGCCGTGGCTGATGATGTAGTCGGCCGGGAAGCCCTGCGCCTTGTACAGCTCGTCCGGTTTCAGCATCCGCAGGCAGATGTCGACGATCACGTAGGGGGTGCCCTTCACCATCACGGTGACCATTGCGAGCCGGTCCTTGGTGGTGATGGTCGGCGCCGGCGAGTCGCAAGCGCTGATGTTCTCGGTACCGTAGTAGCTGATCAGGAAAGCGGCTACGCGGAGGGCACCGGCTTCGTGTTCAGGCGAAAGGGTGAGCGACACCAGCGAGCTCTTTCCCCCGCCACCGGCAGTAATGGTCGGCGCCGGCTCCTCCAGGCCCTGGCCAATGCTCCCGCCGAATGCTCGCTCCATGAATGCGCTGACCAACCCGTGGTGCTGGCCACCGGCGCTGACGGTGTGCAGCGGGTCATTGACGTCCCGGGCATCGCAGTTGCCGCGCAAGCGCACCAGGTTCGCCGCCACCAGCTGTTGCTGGCTGCCGGTGTTGGTCACCGTGGTCATCGGGTCCTCGATGCTCTTGGCGTCGGTGGTGTTGAAGCCGCCATTCATCTGGGCCATGAACACAGTGGATATGCCCATGGCGTGAGCGGCACCAGCTGGGCGCTGATAGTTGCCGCCGCTGGTGATGGTCGGCAGTGGCTCGTCCAACGCCTTGCCCGCGTCGTTGAAGCGGAACTTCACCAGGTGCGCCGCCGCGATCGCGCGGTGGCTGCGCGTCATGAGCGTGCCGACTGGCTTATCCACTGCTACCGGTTCCCCGGCATAGACCGGGCCGCCGGCACCGACCATCACAGGGCTGATCAGCGTCAGCTCGCCGCGGTTCGCGCAGGTCACTGTCGGCAGCGGTTCAAGTGGGTCATTGATTCGGTCGCTGCCTTGGTGGGTTGCCGGGGCAATGATCGGGCTGACCACCGAGAAGGCGCCGCCCTTCGGGTAGGACGTGACGGTGCGCAGCGGCTCGTCGGCAGACTGCACCGTTTCCCCAGACCAGTTTGCAATCGGCACAATGAATGGCGACGCGCTGTCGATGACAAACTTCTTCATGCCCTTGGCAACGCGGCGCAGGGTGGCCGGGGCCAGGTCCTTTTTGCGACCGAAAATGCTCTTGCCCAGGTCGGTGAAGTCGATGCAGTCAGCGGCAGTTTTCCACTTTTGCTGACCCTTAACGGGGTTCTTGGCGTGGGTTGGCTCCGGCCACATAATCGGCTGGCCGTCGCACCGTGCGATCATGAACAGGCGTTCCCGGCTGGTCGGCGCGCCGAAGTCGCAGGCCTTGATCACCTTCCATTCAACGACGTAGCCCATGCCTTCCAGCAGGGCCACGAAACGGCGCCAAGTGCGGCCGCGCTGCTTGGGATCAGGAATCAGGAACTGCTGGCCCACTGGCACAACCTCACCAGGTGCGGCAACGTCGCCGCTGAGTTTCACCACGCGCCCGGTGGTCTTGTCGCGCTTGGCGATCAGTCGGCCCCACTGCAGGATCTGCTTCACGTTCTCCAGGCTGATCACCCGGGGCCGCTTCATGCCTGCCCACTTGAGGCCGATCCATGAAAGGTTGCGGATCTCGCGCTTGCGGGGCTGGCCGCCTGCCGCCTGGGAGTGGTGCGTGCAATCTGGCGACATGTGGAACCAGCCGACGGCCTTGCCGCCGCATTCGGTGTCCGGATCGCCCTCGAACACGTCGGTAGTGAAGTGCTGGGCGCCTGGGTGGTTCACCGTGTGCATGCTGATCGCTTGCGGGCTGTGGTTCTTCGCGACGTTCACTGTGCGGCCCAGGCCCATCTCCAGGCCGGTACCGGCACCACCACCACCGCAGAAGAAGTCGACAACGATCTCATCGTCCTGAGGGTTGAAGCCGAGTCCGTATTGGGTTTTGAAATCGAAGGGGTGCTTCTTCTGTTGTGCGGACATAGCGGGATCCTCGCCGGCTGGCGTGATTCGTAAATTGGGTTGATGATTTGCACTCAGCAAAGACCTAACGGTGACTGCGATGAGCACGAAAACCGATGTGGAAGCGATACGCCTGATCGGCGATGAGGTTGTCCGGCTGCTGAGCCTTCCTGATGAAGCTCTTGAGGCCGAGGCCCGCCAGGGGCTTAGGCTGATCGCTGATCTGGCACGATGGCGCGACCTGGCCGGCCTATCTGCTGCCGAGCCTGCTGGCGGAGTGCGTTGATATGGAGTATTACGGGTGACCGGCATGGAGCCGGATTAAGGAGATAGTGTGGCGATAGAAAACTTGATGGTGACTCTACATCGGCTTCCTGAGATTAAGGCTGTAGTTGATACTGGGACAGACCTGGTAACGCTTTTTGGATTCGTTCTCACCGCAATCGCGGTAATAGTTGGCGCTCTCTACAACACGCACACTTTTAAACGGTCTGTTGAAAGCCAAGAGCGCGTAGCAAAAGGAAGTGCCGAAGTCCTGAGAGCGCAAGGCCGATCCGAAGCAATTGCCATGAATCGTCAGCAGTGGATTAATGGCCTACGAGATGAATTGTCTCATTTTCTATCTCTAGGTTATGACGTGCATACACTCGCTCAGTTCATCAATGACACCGCTTGGATTGACTCATCGATGTCTGAAGATCGGGCGAAAAGTCTAGAGCTTTACCGACTGAGATACTCGGATTTTTCTGACAAGGTTGCGCGCTCACGTTTTCATTTTGCAAAAGTTGAGTTGTTATTAAATCCCGCAGAAGCCGAATCGCAGGAATTAGTTGGCATCATGAGCGAATACATCAGCGCAGCGGTTGCATACGGCGATATTTTGGATAGCGGAAACCGCGCGGTAGTGGCTGCACAAGTCATTCTCAAAAATGAGTGGGAAAAAGTAAAAAAAATGGAGTGACGGGACTTCCAATATTACGGGAGATGAATCTCGTCTTCATTCTCTCCGGGGTGCTTTTCTAAGTAGAGCAGCCCGGCGTCCCTCAACTGTCGCAACACCTTTTCACTAGGTTCGTAAGGTATCGTGACACTTCGAAGCATCCAAGCCTGTGTTTCGAAGTCGGCGCTGATCAGGTTTCGAATCAGATACTGGTGGATCTCTTGCTGATTGTTGAAGCCATGATCCTTCATGACCTTCTTCAGATCAGGCTTGAACACCCCGGCCACCTCAACCGTAAACTTCTCGACGCCCAATGCAGCGTCCTTTGCTGCTGCCTTCTCGCGCTTCCTGCGCTGCTTCAACGCTTCCGCTGTCGGCTGCTGCTGTTCCTCGGCCATGGCCTACCTCTTCTATTCCGCTGGCCGGCTGTGCAAGCCAGGCCTACCGGTGATTCGGATGTTGATTCGGCGCTGGCAGTAAGACCCACCCCTGCCAGCGCGCAATGGATCGTTAGGCCGTGGGTCTGACCCGGAAGGCTAGGAGCACTGGGCCGAATGGGAAGGTACTGACTTCCAGCTCATCTAGCGGGTTGAGCGTGCGCGTGCGACTCCCAGCATTGCTGTAGATCACATGGCTGCTCGATACGGCGATGTTGACCTTGCCGGCGGCCGCCTGGATCAGATTCACCTTGAACCCTTCAGTCACGTCATCACCAATTGTGAGCGTGACGTCAGTATCGCTGATGACCAGGATCGACTTACCTGAGTCTGCCATTGTCAGAGGCCTGCTGCCGGTGATGGATACGTTGGTGTGTACGTGGCCCCCAGCGTGGTAGCTGACCATTCGTGGGTCTGCGAAGACGCGGGCGAAGGCGCCGACATAATTGACACTGGCGCGCATGTCATCGAATTGCTCGACCACGTAGGTGCCGATGCTGCCTGATACCTCAGCGTTGGGATCCAGAACCCATTTGCGCCCTACCATCAGCCCGATCTGGGTGTTGGCACGTACGCCGGCACGCATCTCTTCGAGAAACAACTGACTGATCTGGCCACCGCCTTTGCCCTGGACATAGGTAAATCGGGCGATGGAGTGGCTGTCGCCAGTAGGGCTGCCCTGAGAGGTGTCGACCTTGTAGTCGACAAAGTCCGCTGAGACGGTGCTGGTCGTTGTGTTGGCGTTTGGCGCCCAGGTGAAATCCAATACCTTGCCGGTTTTAACCTGCTCTAACGAGGTGGTAGTTTGCGAGGTGGTAGTAGAGCCAGACTGCTTCAAATCATCGTTCATGATACTCATCCTTAAGTGAAGTGCGTATGAGTGCAGGCCGAAATGGCCCGAAGCGCATGACCGCCGTCACAACGCCACTTTTGCTACAAAATTACGGCGTCTTACTTGATCCGTATGGAGCTGTCACCGCGCTCGAGGTGTGCCCAGATGGGCTCTTCGAGTAGTTCGTGTTCGGAATCTTCACCGGCGGCCATGCGTTTTCGTACGGCTACATTGTGCTCTCGAATTTCCTTGAGCTTGGCCGCGATGGCGCGCTTGTCGGGAGAGAACACGGTTTTGGTGTCGATGAAGTCGTCCGGGATATCGTCCTCTTTATCGACGATGACCTTTTCTGGCGCTAGAGCCAAAGTGATCGTGAACAAGGGCCGCCTGATCGTTTTTATATCGGCGGCCTCCATGTTATTGCGCAGGTATTCGTCGAGCTTGCCGACGGTATTCTTCCGGATGCGCTTGAGCTCGTTCAGCCGATCAACCTCTTTTTCGATTGCGTCGATATCTCCCTGGATGTTCCGACTCAACATGACAACGCTTTCCGCTTTGTCGCTGAACTCACCTTGAATCTCGTCCATGGCGTGCTGCAAAGCTTCTTTCAGGCTTTCGTCATCGGTGTCGGCCATCGCTTGGAGTTCGGCGAGCTTGCCGGTGAGGGTGTAGAGCTGGGTCATGCTGCAGCCTCCTTATCGGCTTCGGTGATTCGCTTCCATTCCAGCGAGACGCGCTCGGCGCCCTTGGTGTCTTTGCGTAGGGTGAGTTTGCGCACCGCCACGTCATGGATCTTTTTCAGTTCCTGAGGAGACTGGGCACCGGCCATCGTGTCGATGACTGATTTGATGTAGTCCAGGCGTTCCTGCTGTTGGCGAGCTTTCTCGGCTTCTTGATCTTCAGCTTGCTCGATCAGTTCTTCATCCTTCAGTTGGTTGACGTACTCGGCGTCGTCAAACATCCCAAGGAACACGTCGGCACTGAAGCCAAGCATTGAGAGTGATTTCTTGATTGCGTCGGTGAGCGACTTCTTTGGCGCCTCGCCATCGGTAGTCGTACCGAACTTCGATTTGTAGAGGTAGCGCGTGCAGCCGTATTGCTCTATCTCGCCGCGTTTGCCATCCAACTCAAACCAGAAGCGGATCTTGATGGTGTGGTTCAGTTCGCGACCCAATATCAGGCGCTTGTCTCCTTCACCGCTGACCATTTCAGCGCCTTCGTCGAAGCGCTCCTCAATAACTGACCAGCCGAACCCGATCCCTACAGGACCGAACACTTCGGTCGCCTTCATGATCATCGCGGTACCGTTCAGACTGGTGATCTTCTGACCGCCAACCTCGGCAGGTTTCGTATAGCGGGTATCAGTCGTACTGACCTTTTCCCAAATCTGCATGTTCGTCGACATGAGGAGTCCTTGCCGCGTTGATCGCAGCGTTCAAAGTGACTGAGTGGGGGAGTTGAAAGGACCGGGTGTAAAGTCAGCGCTGCTGCTGAACCCTATAGCGGAGTACTTGAAGCACTCGACCGCCATAACCAGGTTCTGCGTACTGCTCAACTGGTGCGCCGAAGAAGCCGCGGCGTTCGGCCAGGCTGTAGGCCTCGCGAAGGTTGTGAGCGCTGATATCTTCGAGCTGCTCGTCGATCAGTGATTTAACCGGTGCGGTAGTCATGCCTTCTCCTTACGCCGCCGGCTTACATCCAGGAGGCGTGCGCTATACCAATGAAATTCTTCTGCGTTGATGGCGCCTGAGGTGAAGTGGCGCACGATCAAACCCTCGGCCAAGATCTCGTCGATGGCGGGCTTATCTGGATCTTCAAGCGCAAACAGCGCTTTATCGATCTCAACGTAGGGGCTCACAGTTCGTTGTCCTCGGCCTGGGCGATTAGTGCGTCATCTGCCAAAGGTTGAAGGAGGCGTTCGGCAATCTCGCCGAGCTTTCCCAGTGGATGGTCGCTCTGGCCGAGTAGCTCCAGTGCCTCCGACTTCACCCTTGAGCCCGCCATCCCAGCAATCAGCAAGTAGCCCAGGGCTGGAGCGTCGACGCCGCAGTCGGCAAGTAGGTTGTTGGCGTACTCATCGACAGCCAGTGCGAACTGGTAGGCCGTGACGCCTTGCTGCGGGTGCAGGTGGCGCTTGAACACCACGCTGCCACCTCTGGCCAGCTCTTCGGCTGCGTTGTACAGCCATTCGCTGCGAGCCAATTGCTGAGAGGTTTCGCTCACCGGAGGCGGTAGTTGTTCGTCGTGCTCAAACTGAGCCTTGCGTAGTGCTGACATGGTCGCCTCCAAAGTGGCGGGTTGTTCACCTGTATTCGTCAACACTCATGCCTCCCGCTGGTTGCCGATGGGCGCGGGGGAGGAGTGCTGATGGATAGAGGTGGGGAGGATATTGGTTACCCAAGCCACAAGTCCCCGTGTAATCATGTAAGGAACTACATCAATTTGAGGTTTTGGGTGGAAATGAAAGGGATTTGGGCAGGTGTCGAGAAGGGTTTCGAGCGAGTAATTAATTTTTTGTTTTCTCTCACCGGCATTCCCTGGGCAACGAGAACTGCCAGCGGCGCTCTTATGAGAAGAAACAAATTTTTTGCTGCAGCTGTATGTGAAACGCTCTTATCACTTGCCAGCATTGTCCTAATCGCTTGGGTGACACACGACGTTTGGGCTTCAGGCGAAAAACTCCGAATGACTGTGGTTGTGTTAGGGATTTTGCTGGCGACGATGAAATATTTGGTTGCCCTGCAGGAAAAATACGACCTTCTTCTGACCGGAGCGAAACAAGCAGGTAATCGGGTCTAAACAGCTGCATTGCAGTCAACCAGAGCGCCCTTTTATCCAGGCGCTCTATTCATGCCGTTATCTCGACACACTCAGTCCGGCGCACCATCCGCATCTGAGCCATTCGCCTTTCCGGCGCCCGGCGATCACGACGCAAGGAGTCGTCACTGATCATCGAGTGCAGGGCGATCAGCGCCGCCAGTACAAAGCAAACCGGCGTGATGATCTGGCGCTTCATGGCCTCAGCCACCAAAGCAGTGCGCTTCGTCACGCCCAGCTTGAACATCGCATTGGTCAGGCGCTTCTTGACGGTGCCTGCCTCAATGCCTGCTTCCCGGGCGATCTCTTTCGAGGTGAAGCCCTGGGCAATCCAAAGCAGAAACTGAAGCTCTCGCGGCGCCAGGCCACGTCCGAGGTGACCCTTCCATGCGCCGTTGATGATTGTTGCTTCCATCGTGGTGACCCTCGGTTGGTTTCCCGCTGCCACCGATGCGGTGACAGAAGTGAAAATTTCCGTTTAGTCGCTGAGCGCGGCCAGGGCTGCCTTGGCATCAATCTCCTCGTCAAATGAGCAGAGGTGCGGGGCCTTCGAGTACAAATTAAGCAGGCGCTCGCCTTCATCAGTTGACCAGGTATGGGCGGCTAGCGAGCTTTCCGCCTCTGTCGCGTAACTCTCTACAGCCGCTTCGATGACCGCCGTCAAAGATCGCCGTTGAGTTCGCCCCATTACATCCATGAGGTACCGCGTTCTTGGGCTGACTCGGACCCCGATTGGCTCTGTCTTGGTCGTTCTGCTCACTTTCTTGGCCATATATTTCTCCCGATTGGTTTCCCGTTAGGCCCTGCTGCCAAGGACTATCGGTGAAACCCCCGACCTCGCTACTGGCGACAGGCCGGGGTTGTTGCGTCAGCGGTGTGGCCCGTTGCCCGCTGCTGATTGCAGGGCTGGCCGTTCGTCTTCGTGGGTGGGCGGCGAGCTTCCTCCTCACAGCGTCAAACAGCATCTGTTCGCCATGGATCACAGGTCCTTACAACATGCACGCTACAGCTCTGAATGCCCTGGCTGAGTGGGGCAGGGTGCATGAGGTCCGGCGTTCCCAGCCGAGGCTATCGGGACCGCTAATTCTATTCAGTTGAATCTCCCTTCTGCCGCTGGGATTCGCGGGGCGCATTGCTTGCCAGGTCATTCGCACGGTTCGAGCGTTTCGCTCTCGATCAGCCGTACAGGGTTCTCCTGTCGTGGGCGGGCTATCTGACCCGTCTGATCGCCGGTCGCCGGTAGAGGCAATGCGGTCTGTTGGTATTTCTGTTTTGCGCTGACTGTTAAAGAGCGGCGCAGCTTGAGCTGCTGGCCCGCGGAGTTCGTCGCCGGCTTGAGGTGATAATCACAGAGTGTGTTTATTGTGTCAACACGAGATGTGTTTATTTTTGTCATGATCAAATCACGATATGTGGTTTTTGTTAGGGAGTTGGCCGAACACTTGGGCGGGATCGCTCACAGGCGGGCCGATTCAGGAATCGCAGTACTCGCGCCAGCCGATCCTTACGGCGCCGTCATCCAGATGCTCGATTCTGATGCCGGCTGTGTCGCCGATGTCTTGGATGACCTGGTGCCAGGCTTCAGGGCTTTCGTCGTCGCGCCTGGATACCTCGACCAACTGAATCCGCTGTACTCGAGGAGAGGCAATTATGCGTTGCAGGCGGCGCCCAACAAGCTCATAGGAATTGCGTGGTTTCGATGCGGGGTAGGGTGCCTGGCTCATGCTTCGCTCCTTGCGATAACTGTATAAATAAACAGTATTCCTGCTGGCATGCATTGGCAATAGGACGGCAACAGATTTTATGCATAAATGCATAAGTCATTTGCTAAGGAAATCCGGAGCTAGGAAAAGCTGGGCATGTATTGCTGCACGCGAGGAATTGCCTGAGCTTTCTCAAAGCAAAAAGGTGGAAGGCGATCTAGCCCGATCGGCGAGCGCAATCTAGATCCAAATCGCAGGCAAAGAAAAGCCCGCGATGGGGAGTAGCGGGCTTAAAAGGATGTTCTTTAGGAGCTGGAGTAACTATATGCGTTCAGCTGTGAAAGGTTTGTGAAATGCCGGGAGTCAAACTCTGCGAGATGAATTAATCATCAGCGCCCAGTTGGTCAGCTTTCAATGGAGGGACACGCAACTCTGGCAAAGCGACGGCTTCTGGCCATCGAAGCTCTTGCCGTGGGGCTTCAGTGCTCGTCGATCTGCTCACCTTCGCATGGACGTAAGCCACTTCTCGGCTCACGACATGGGCCACATAGCTCACGCTGGCGCATACACTCATGAGTGCGGTGATTTTGACGAGCTTGGTTGCGGTGGGTTTCATGCAGCCACCTCCATACGGATGCGATCACCGATCCTAACTGGTAAGGGCAGAAACAAGAAGCCCGGCGCTGGGCCGGGCTTCGATGTAATAGCGTAAGAAACTAACGATGTTTGTTCTTGTGCTTATGCTTGTTGTTGCCTTTGTGCTTCTTACCATCAGATCGATGATTGCCCTCATCGTCCGCCAGGTTGTTTCCTAGAGCACCACCCGCAGCGCCGCCGAGACCTGCACCGATAGTCGAGCCAGTTGTGCCGCCGAGGCGATTACCAATGAGCGAGCCACCAGCCGAGCCGATACCGCCACCTAATGCAGCTTCGGCTCTATTGCCTTTTTGAGCGCCAACAGCACTACCAGCAGCACCACCTACGCCTGCGCCTACCGCTGCGCCTGTCGAGCCTCCGAGCTGTTGACCTACGATATTGCCAAGTGCACCACCAACGCCGCCTCCAAGAGCGGCTGTGCCATCTCCGGCTGCCATCGCTCCTTGCGAAATGAGGACACCCAAAGCTAGGGCGGGTAGTGTCATTTTCATTTTGTGAACCTCTATGGGTTGTCAGCAGGCGCTCACGGTTTAAAGCACGCCTAGCATTAGGACTAGGGTGAAAGTTTGAAGTTCTCTACGGGGGCTGCCTACGGGCGAATGGTTGTAACAAGGTATGCCAGGATGAATTCGGCTGGGGAGGGGGGGCTTAAGCGGGTTCACTAGGAATTGGGACGGCCAGAGAAGCCCAGATGCGAAATGGCAGATACAAGAAGCCCGGCGCTGGGCCGGGCTCTTCCTAATCAGGCAACCGATCGCAATCGTACGACTATGGATTCTTTTAAATCATTTGGCAGCGTTTCTAAAATTGCACCAATTACCGTTGGCGAAATTCCTGCGCTAGCAAGTACATCAGTAACATTTCGTATTGCGATTGCTACTGCACTAATTCTGCACCACTGAACGTTGAACTTTCTAGTACCGATTTTCTGCTCTATCAGTACTAAGTAGCGATCTGAGTTGTAAGTGTATCTCATACTGATTTTCTGGGGGAGTTCATCTGTTTCTTCCATATAGGACAGATCTAAAATCAGCGCACCATTTTTTTTCTTGATATTGAAGTCTACGTATTCCTGATCAAACAAATTGTTCGAAAGATCGGAGGGCTGAACCCCTTTCGTGAGGTGGAGGTTAAGCAGGCCCTGAATCGCTTCATCCATAATATTTTTCATCGGAGCATACCTCTCAACTCTTCAACAATTGCCGGAACATATTCTAATGCTTGCATCAAAGTCTTGTTTTCTAAGGCTTCACGCTTGCCAAAGCGGGAGTATAGCTTGTGATTTATGTAAATTACAAGCACTCCATCATTTGGAGCGTCGAGCTTGATGTAACTAATAATTCTTTTGAATGAACCGCACAGCTCCGTTCCTTTGTCGCTTAGCCCTCGGTCGCTTAATAAACTTGCAGTTTCATCTTGAATTTTTTTAGCTAATATTTTGCGTAGTTCTTGACGAGCTAGCGCTGGTCGCTTTTCGACTAGGTTTGGATCTATATATTGTGAGGCTTCCTTGGTTTTTGTTTCGACTAGCACTTCCTTAAAGCGTTTTAGTGTTTCTTCGTCGAAGTTTCCGGATTTTTGGATTTCACTAAGTTGCGCTTCGGCAGCTTCATTTATTTCCTTTCTTTTTTGTTTAAAAAGTTCATTGAAGTCAAGATCTGCTAAGTAGGATTCTGCATTTCCTGAAAACGTCTCTACGGTAACAACTCCCCCTAGAGAATTGTCGCGCTCTACATAGTCGCGCTCCAGGAATTCGTACTCTCGTGTACGCTGGTGCTTAGCCCTGTCTACTTCTGTTTGAAATATACGCCACATTTCATCAAGTCCGGTTTCTTGATGGTAGATAATTAGTGCGTTGTTATCTATTTCAAACGCACTGATCTCTTCCGGAGGTATTGCTCGTAAGACTCGACCAACGATTTGAGCGAAGGCATTGATGCTGCGATAAGGCCGGAACAGAGCAAGAATAGTCAAATATTTATGATCGTAACCTTCCATTAGCATATTAACGGAGACTACTACTTCGACCTCATGTCCATCTATTCTTCTAAACTCTGCTAGTACGTCGTCAGCATCCATCATGCTGTGGACTAAGGCAACTGATAAACCCCTTTCCAGATACCAAGCTTTGAGATCTTCCGCGTGCGATATGCTGCATCCGATTGCTAGAATTTTATGCGGAACCTTAGGGGATTGCTGTTTTAGTTCTGCTAGTCTTCCAATGCTATGTTCGATTACGTCTTTGGAACACTCTTCGGATAGCGCGACACTTCGCTCGACCCATTCTTTATCTTTGAGGTCTATAACCTCATCAATAGTGAACTTTTTTCCGGGGTGGTCTGCAACTGTAAAAAATAAAGAATGCGCGTTGACAGTCTCTTTTCTGAGCCATTTTACGTATCTATCTCGCATGACTTCCGAGAGCTGTGTTTCGTGTATCAGAGTGCCTGGGAGCTTTTGTCCGTCCCCACGGTACGGGGTTCCCGTAACATATAATTTTTTTGCTTTGGCAAAGTACCCTAGGAGCTGTACCCAACTATCCGCTGGTGCATGATGTGCTTCGTCTATTATGATTACATCAAAGTAGTCATTGGGGACGGTGTTTATTAATGCATTGCCTCTGTTGTTTGATAGTTGCTGAATGTTTGAATATACAATATTGCTGTCATCTAAATGCTGTCGGAGCAGTCCCGCAGAATACTCAACTGTTATTGGTAGGTCTTTATGGCTGAAGAGGATGTCGTAGTTTATCCAGAAGTTATCATGTAACGCTTCTTGGGTCTTTCTTATGCTGTCTTTGGTTACTAGTCCGGGGGTTACTATAAGTACGCGTCCGGACGATGTGCCAAAGGGTGCTATTGAAATTAAACCGCTTTTTCCCGTACCTGTTGGAAGTACTACTAACGCTTCGGTGTTATCTGTGGATGAAAAAAAAGACTTGATTTTTAAGTAGGCTTCAATTTGTGGGGTTCTTAGCTTATTGTTGCCTTCAATATTGACAGCTGTACTTAAAAAATAACTCATGAGTTTTCTAATCCCTGAAATTTTAGTTAAAAAATATATGGGTTTTCGGATACTGCTTTACGTACCCTGCAACCCCTCACCGACCGCGTGCCGTCCTTCTCAGTCTCCCTCATCCTCGCGCACTATAGAAGTGGTTCAGCGCTATCAGCTCAAACACAGCCATGAAAACGCACAGAGCAATGAAATTAGGGCTGAACACCCGCTTGAAGCCGGATGAGCCTCCGCCCAGTCCAGCTACGTCGGAATACCCGGGGAGCATCATAAGGAAAGCCAGGCAAGCAATGACCCCAGCCTTACTCCAGAAGCTCTGCTCTCGCCATGCAGTCATTGGTTCACCTAGGGCAGCAGCATCAGGAAAACCAGCCATACCCAGGGCACTTCATGGCTCTGAGGCGACGTTTAAGCGCTAAAGTTTTCGTATAGTCATAATCTGGGGTGCGGAGATTGGGGCTCTGTGCGTATTGCAAGATGTCGCCAAGCTCCTGGCTTTCTGCAACTCGCTTAAAGTTACGACATTGTTCTAAACGCTCAGCATCCGTAACGGGCATTGGTACTGCGTCGATCTGTTTTTCGTACTCGGTTTTTTCTTTTGGCATGCTGTAGCAGCCGGCGAAAAGAAGCGGCGCAGCTATGAGAGCGGCTATCCGTAAGGCATTCATCACTACATTCCCTTGCGCATACGAGCCTTGCTCAGCCCGCGGTAGTTCGATTTAGGTTGTCGCGCCCGACCAGGTGTCTATTCGGGCTTGTTTCGATTTATTTGCCCCGCCTTCACCTCATCCGCATAACCCACCAGCCTGTCAGCTTCCTCATAGAGCGTACCCACCAGTCCCATCAGGGCTATGGCGTCTGCATCGCTGAGTTTTTCTGAGAGCTTACCCAGGTCGATACAGGACTCCTCAAGGTTTGAGGCGATCGCCTTCAGGTCGCGGCGCAGTTGCTGGTTTGGCTTCTTGAGGGACATGGTGGCCTCCGAGGTGATAGACGCTGGATATTGGCGCCTGCTCAGTATAACGATGAGACGAAGGCCTCAATCGGCTCGGGCAGTAAATCCTGTGGGTGATCCCCGCCAAATGTTGCAATACCGCTTTCACCAGACGCGATCCCGGAGCTGATTACAGCCCCTGAAGAAACCTGAATTACGCTTATTTTGACCTCTACCTGGTCAGGGATCATCGACCATTCAGTTGCGCGATCTTCCCAATGCAGGATGGTCGGAAGAACTAGGATGTCTTGCCCGCTGCGCTTCGCTTTCTCTAAGGCCAGATCATAGCTCAAGGCTTCTGAATCCACCGTTACTCCTGCCGATCGCCTCGCAAACGCCGCGTAGAGGATTTGAGCTGTATTACGACCGGAGCCTTTGTAAACGTGGTCGCCGTATTCACCATCTACCGGAGTAGCGATGATTATCTTGTCCGTTCGATTGAGCTGCTGAGTTGAGACAGACTGACTTGGTAGCCATTGATGGGAGTCGGCACAGCCAGAAAGCGCTGCTATCAGGATTAGAACTGCGGGCATTCGCATCTCGATTTCCTTTTCAGATGTTCTGCAAAATGGAATCAAATCCCTTGATTAGTAAAACTTCTGCAGCGCCTGAACAACCACGCCCACGATCCGGCAGTTCTCGTCCACCGCCTCAATTGGGTAGCTCGGGTTCAGTGGCTTCAGGAACAGTCGGCCGCCGTCGCTGACCAGCTTCTTGAATGTGGCTTCATTGCTGTCTGGCAGCTTGGCCACCACCAGCTTACCTGGCGCGACCTCAGCCTCGGTGTCCACCAGGATCAGAGTGCCCTCGGTGATGCTCTGGCCGGCGGGCGCTGTCATCGAGTCACCTTTCACCTTCAGCCAAAAAGCTGTGCCCTTGGAGTCGTACTCCGAGAACTCGTAGGTGTCCGAGAAACCGGCCGGGTAGGGCTCGACGGCCTCCGCCCAGGCTCCGGCGGCAACCCAGCTGATTACCGGGTAACGGAATGATTTGGTGGGCTGGGCGGCAATAGAAATGTTTGAAGAACTTTCGCTTGGGAGAAGCAGCGCCGCTGGGTCGACTTTTAGCTCATGCGCAATTTTGGCTATGTCTTCGAGGTTTGGCTCCCGAGCGTCCTTTTCATAATTGCCGATGCGCGACTGTGATTTCCACCCGCACGCTTTTGCCAAGGCTGCCTGAGAAAGCCCTGCGATTTCTCTGTAGTGCGCGATGCGCGATCCGAGTGTCTTCATACCTCGAATTTTAATCACGGAGTGAAATAAAATCCGCCCACTTATTGTGTTTGCCAATAACACGATATGTGTTTATCCTTGATTTATTGATATTAGGAGCAACGCAATGAACCTCATAGCAGAGATTCGCGAGGGTGCCGGCATTACCCAGGCGGCCTTGCACCGAAAGCTCAACTGGAAGCAGTCGCGGCTCGCTAACTACGAGTCAGGGGCTCGCCCATTGAAGCTTGAAGACGCCCGGAAAATTGTCCAGGCGTTAAATGACTTGGGCGCGAAGTGCACCTTGGATCGAGTTTTCCCGCAACGATCAACCGCGAATTCCAGGGCCGCCTAAGCGAGGTGCCCAGTATCGGTGTAACCGGTCTGCGAAGTAAGAAACCTGAAGGCGCTGGAGTTATATCCAGTAGAGGTTTGAGAGTTGGAAACGGGGGGAGTAGGGCGGGGAGGTTGGCGCAGACGCGCTGAATTACAGGCACAAAAAAGCCGACGGTCGAGGTCGGCTAATTCGATAACACTTTGTGAGGCCAATTATATGCAAACCCAACCAAATATCAACAGCGCTACAGATCTCGCGCCACGTTTTCCGCAATCTGAAAACGTGGCGCGTATTAGCTCACATTCAGACCCCTTGGCGGCCTGATATGCAATACACCGTCACGATTAACCAGGTGAAGGCGCTGGAGTGGGGGCTGAATGCTCAGCAGGCCCTACTGTTCGCTTTCGTCTACGGCTGTCCGAGCTGGACCAAGCCAATCAAGACCGATGACGGGATCTTCTTCGCGCTGAGCAAGGCCAAGATCACTGAGGAGCTGCCGCTACTCACTGATAAGCCCGACACCGCTTACCGCATGCTGAAGGCCCTGGAAGAGGCCGGCTTGATTGAGCTTTCCAGCACTTCGAACATCACGCTTTTTCGCCTTACCGAGAAGGCCATCGAGTGGAACCAGAAGCTTGATGGGTCGGAAAAATATCCGACCCCGCCAAAAAACAAAGGTCGGAAAAATATCCGATCTACCTCGGATAAATCTCCGAGCAAGGTCGGAAAAAAATCCGAGCAAGGGTCGGATAAATCTCCGACAAATCAGGATACCAATCATCAGGGTACCAATCAGGACACCAGTCAGGACTTGCAGGACGCCACCGGCAAGCCGGCTCAGTCCCGTGGCTTGGTTCTCGTGGTTGATCGTATCGACGCCCCGCGGGTTGAGATCCCTGCCGACATGCCGGGACCCAAAGACCAGACCTGCAAAACGTTCAAGGTCTGGGCGAACTACGCAATGGCTTACCGCAAACGCTACCTCGGCGCATGGCCTGTTTGGAATGCCAAGGTTGGTGGTCAGCTCGGCCAATTGGTCGACCGCCTCGGCGCTGATGTCGCTCACCACGTCGCCGCGCATTACCTGAAAACTAACGATGCCGCCGTTTTGCGCAAATGCCACAGCCTCAACGAGCTACTGGCCAACGCCGAGAGCTACCACACCCAGTGGGTGACCGGGCAGCGCGTCAACGGCACAACCGCCCGCCAGATGGAACGAACCGAGGCCAACCTGTCCGCAGCGGAACAGGCCGCTCAGATGGTTTTGGCCAAACGCCAAGCAGGTGACCGCAATGAATACCTCTGAAATGAATGACCAGCAGGTCGCCGGACTAGCCGCTGCCATCTGCGCAACCGCCGAGGCCATGGGTCAGGAAATGAACCCAGGCACTGCGGCAATGATGGCCGAAGACCTCTGTGCCTACCCGGTGCCTGTCGTCAAAGCCACGTTGAAGGCGTGCCGCTTCGAAGTGAAGGGCAAGCTGGCTATGGCTGACATCCTGCAGCGCGTCCAGACCTCCGACGGACGTCCAGGTAAGGACGAGGCCTGGGCCATCGCCATGACCACCAACGACGAATTCGAAACAGTGGTGCTGACCGATGAGATCCAACTGGCCCTGGCTGCCGCGAAACCCATCTTGGATGGTGGTGACAAGATCGGTGCTCGCATGGCGTTCATTGACGCCTACCAGCGGTTCGTGAGCCAGGCCCGTGAGGATGCGAAGCCGGTCAACTGGCACGTGTCCGTGGGCTTCGACGCCAACCGTCGAATCCAGGCCGTAACCAAGGCCATGGAGCTGAAGCGTATTCCCCGCGAGCGCGGCCAAAAGTACCTGGCAGACCTGAGCGTCGAGCCGGTCACCGAAGACGGTCGCGCGATCGCTGGCTTGCTCACCGGTACCGTCACCCGGCCGGAACCCGCTATTCGCACAAAGCTTGAGATCGTAAAGAACTCGATGCTGGAAATGCGCAAGGCCAGCGCAGAGCGGAAGGATGAGATGCGGATTGCAGCGGCCAACGAGTTGGCGGATCGCCGAGCGCTGCTGATAAAGCAGGTCCAGGAATTGGAAGATAAGAGGGCGGCGCAATGACCAAGCCAACGAAACCTCGCCCAATGCCCGTGTACCTGGTGCTGCGCCGCCTGATTGATCCTGCCACCGGCAGGGAGGTGGCTGCGTTTGTGCCTTCCTCCGACGCTGACCGGTCGATCCTTCGTGAGCGTGATTTCCGGATCAATACCAAGATCCGCGCCGAACTCAAGCAGCCGCGCAATCCACGGTTCAACGGATTGGTCCACGGCCTGGGCCGGGTACTGAGCCAGAACATCGATCGGTTCTCTGGCAAGCAGTCCCATGACGCAATCAAGGCCCTGCAACTAGAGTCGGGCGTGTACTGCGACGAGGAGCAGTTCGATATCCCTGGCTTGGGCCAACTCACCCGCAAGACCCCCCGCAGCCTTTCCTACGATTCGATGGGGGAGGAGACATTCCAAGACTTCTGGCGCCAGTGCTGTGCTTACCTGGTGCTGCATGACTGGCCGACGCTCACGGAAGAGCGCCTGACCGAAATGGCAGAGTTCGAAGCATTCAAGGAGGCCGCATGAAGCGCACCCCATTACAACGCAAAACCCCGCTCACGTCCGGAGGGCCACGCCGCAAACGCTGCCCAGAGTGCCGAGTGATGTTCACGCCCGCCCGCGGCTCGCAGGCGGTGTGCGGCGAGATCGAGTGCGCCATCGCTTACGGCAAGTCGGAGAAGGGGCAGGCGAGCGCCAAGAAGGCCCTAGCTGATGTTGGTCGCCGGGACATCAAGGTGCGCAAGGAGAAGCTGAAGAGCAGGGCGGATCACCTCAAAGACACACAGATCGCCTTCAACGCCTGGGTGCGCGCCCGTGACGCGGAGCTTCCGTGCGTCAGTTGCGGCCGGCACCACCAGGGCAAGTACGATGCCGGCCATTATCGAACTGTGGGGAGCAACCCAGCGCTGCGCTTCGAGCCCAAGAACTGCCACCGCCAGTGCTCACCGTGTAACACCCGGCTCTCCGGTAACATCGTTAACTACCGCATTGAGCTGGTGAAGCGTATCGGGGCTGAGGAAGTTGAGTGGCTGGAAGGACCTCATGAGGCCAAGAAGTACACGGTCGAAGAGCTGAAGGCGATGACCGCCGACTACCGAGCGAAGACTAGAGAACTGAAGAGGGCTGTCGCATGAAGATCAATTCAGCGCGCCAGGCATGGCATGACTGCAACTACAACCCAGCGCCTGGCCAATCCTCAGATGCCGCAGAGCTTGGAGTGGTGGTGCAGAGCACCCAGCGAGGACCTACTGCAAATCACGCGGTGCACGGAGCGCTTGCTGGTCACATCCAGTCGGCGATCGCGCGTCTCCATTACCAGTTGCGCGCCTTTGGCAATGCTATGTACGCCGCAGAGCCGACCGATGATGATCGGGAGGATGCGGAAGAGGCAGTTTTCAACCTGGCTTGCTCCCGAGTAGAGCGCATGACTTCCAGCAAGCGTGAACGTGCCGCGCATGTCGCCAAGGGGGTATTTCGCCGGTATCGATACATGCACCAGGGCGGGCAGTCTTCGAACCCTGATCCACTCATCAAGCCAGAGATCTTTCGTGCCTGGTTGGAAGGAGAGTACGGCATCAAGCTCCCATCGGCAGCTTGGGGGAGGGACTGGGAGCCTTTTGTGCAGCTCTGCTTCGATGCCTGCTATGACATCGACGCCAAGGCACTGAGCCCAATCGGCGGGATAATCTACAAGATGAATGAGGCCGCTTGACTTCCCGCACGGCTGAGAGCATTATTTCCCCACAGTTAGTATTTTGCCTACGGCAACTTGCACTAAAAATCTACGAAAGCCCGGCCATTGTGCCGGGTTTTTTATTGCGCTTAGTTTGTGCAAGGTCGAAAATAGAGCTTCCGACTATAAACTGGGAGAGCGTCATGGTTTTGCGTGGCATGGCACAGATGCATGTCGACGACTTGGCGGAACGGTTCAAGAAGTTGGTTGTAGGGCAGGCTGGCAACGCGGATATTCAGTTTGCGTGGGTTGTTTTTTATCAGGGCCGAATGTTCGGGGCTTATTCAACGGCCGAGCTTGCGCTGAAGAAGATAACGGACATTGAGCACTGCATCAGCATCGACGAGGCCCCAGTCCCTCAAACTTCAAGCGACTAAAATTTTTATGAAGCCCCGCCTAGAGCGGGGTTTTTTATTGCCCAGGGAAAGGGTGATTCAGCAAAAGGAACTTGCAGATGTTGAAAGAATTCAGATGCGGTAACTGCAAAAGACTTCTCGCCCGTACGGGTGGGTTTACAGAGCTCCAGATCAAATGTTCCCGATGCGGGACGTTGAATCATGTGAAGGCCACGAGCCTCGAGCAATCGCCTTTGAGCGACATGAAAGCGGAATTCTCCGCGAACAATCATTCGACTCAACAGGTGAAAAAATGACTCTCGAACTACAACCTACTTACGTTTATCCAGATGAATACGGCACTATGCGCGGTTCTGGCTTCGCCGTTCCGTCCCCTCATTTAATGGTTGCCCGAATGGTGGAGGAGCGAAGCATCGCATACGGGCGAGGTGACTGGTCCCCTATGTTTCAGCGCCATGCTAAGGCAATGCGAAACAATAAGCCTATTCCTTATGGTCTTGATGGATTCATCACTGGCGATATTAAGGTCGCTTATGGGGCAGATCGTGTCCATTTGAAGAACCAGGATCTTTCTACGCTCGATGCATGGACACAGGGGATCAAAGAAGGAACAAAGATCAAGGATCTGAAAGAGCTCGCAGTCGAGAATGAGTTTTCAGGTAATGTCTTTACCCCGTTTGCCGCACTGGCCCATTGGCTGGTAGGGGACGGCAAACCTACCAGTGTGAAAATTGAAAACACTGGTATTCGACCGACACCAGACAAAATTCCCGATCTGAAAGCGATTATTGACACGGCCGGTATTGGTGAAACGTCCGTTAAGCTGAAAGTCCCGTACTCCACTGGGCAAGACTCTCAAATTGCGCGTGTTTACCTGGGTAATATCACCATCAGCGTGGAGGGCACAGTAGTCCACACCACCTCGGGTAAAGTCACCTTCAACGGCACTGTAAAGGCGTTTTCGGATCGTTACGATGCAAATGCCAGTAGCCATCGGGCGCAATTTGATGAGGGCGCCACCTCGGCTCTGCGGGAAATTGGTCGAGTAGCCAATGCAAAGGACTACGAAATCAAGATCACCGGGGCTCTTCCGATCAATTTTTCACGCTAATCGGATGTTGTCCTCAAGAGGCTCGATTGGGCCCTAGCTGGTAAGACTGCGACGGACTTTGAAGATAGTCCGTCGCAAGTTTTAGGCTCCAGAAGTGAACCAGCCGATCACTTGGGATGAAATGAGAGTGTTTCTCATTGTTTGGCGCTGTGCTTATACTGAGAGGCCCCTACAAATTCATTACCGAGTGCCGACTATGGGTCGCTATAAAAGCTTGTTGACTGCCATTGCCTTATTTGTTGCCGCTTGGTTCATGCTGTTATCTGCAACAGCCGGGATTCCAGAGAATCCGGCGGACTTATCCGATACAAGCGGGCTTCCTCCGGTATCGATTTATGCGGTAGCCCTACAAGCGATCGGTATTGTGGCGATCATAGTTTCAGTGCTTGGAATGTTGGCTTCCTACAAAATCAGGTCAGTCTCTTTTGGATTCAGGCTGGCCGTATTTTGGGTTTCTAATGCCCTGCTGGTGCTTGCATCGTTCTTAGGTGTCTTTGTCATTGCTTCGTATGTACTCGGAACAATATCTGGGGTAGCCGGAGCTGTTCTGTACATTGCGTCACTGGCGTTGGTCGTCATCGCGGCACCAAAGCGAGTAACGATTAAGCACCAACCGTAGAGTAGTGGGGTGAGAAGTATGGCTGAGGTCGCTGCACTTTCCTGGCGTTTAGCATCCTGGGGATGGTGACCGAGTGGCCATGGAGACTCGCTGGTAGCTAGTCGTTGAGATGGCCACTATGGGGCGATGCCAACGCGACAAAGGGGATGGAGACTGAACATACCCCATCAATTCAAGCCTCGGCATTTGCCGGGGCTTTTTCGTTTTCGGTCCCACCTCACCCATCGCTCCGAGCTGGGGGTGCTGCTGGGGCTGATTCAAATTCGCAGGTCATGGCCTGCTGTATTCCTAACTCCCTGACGGGGAGGAACCGAGATGTCCAACATGCCAGACAAACCAGACACCTGGCTCATCGTGCTTGCATGGCTGAGTCAGCATTCGCCAACGCTTTATGCTGCCGGGCTATCTGCCTTGATGGCTGGTATCAGGATCATCTATGGCGGCGGTACCCGGCGCCAGGCTCTGCTCGAGGCGGCGATCTGCACCTTGATCACGATTGGTCTGATCCCAGTCCTTGAATACTTCGGTCTGCCGCAGAACCTTGCTACGGCTGCCGGGGTGTTTATCGGGTTCCTGGGCGTGAAGAAGCTGGCCGACTTTGCTGATCGGGTCGCCGAGTTCAAGTTTCCCAGGAGCGGTGCGGGGCAGTAACTCGCGCCACGTTTTTGAATTCGCCAAATCGTGGCGCGGAGTTAACCGAGGTATGACTCACCCACATGGGTTACAAATCAGTTCACGCACATAGGTAACAGTTTTTAACTGGCAGGGTCGATTTCGCGAGGATCTGACCATGCCCTGGAAAGAGCTGAAACCTATGGACCTTAAAGTACTGTTCATTGCCGATTACCTGTCCCAGAAGCACAGCCTTAGCCAGCTGTGCCGGGACTATGAGGTCAGCCGCAAGACTGGGTATAAGTGGATCAGGCGTTACGAGGCAGAGGGCCCGAGTGGGCTTGATGAGCGTAGCCGCTGCCGCCACAACCAAACCTACGTGGTGCCCTTGGCTGTGAAACAGGCAATCGTTGAATTTCGCTTAAGTGGCGAGACGATTCCCGGCCCGAAAAAGATTCAGAATAGTCTCATCCAGCGTTTCCCAGATCAGGATCCGCCCTCGAAGACGACCATTTACAACATTCTCAAGGCAGCTGATTTGATTACCCCCAAGCCATTGCGCCGACGGGTGGCTGTGTATCCCAAGCCTTTACGCAAGGCAGAAAATCCCAACCAGTTATTCAGCGCTGATTACAAAGGCCAATACCTGACCGGAGCAGGGATTTGGTGTTATCCGCTGACGATCATGGATCATGCCAGCCGGTTTTTGCTGGCGTGCCAGAGCATGAGCAGCACCAATCTGAAGGAAACCCAGCAAACCTTCGAAAGGGTTTTTCGCGAATACGGCCTGCCAGAGCGCATTCGTACCGACAACGGCATACCGTTTGCCAGCACCAGTCGAGCGGGGTTGTCACAGCTGTCGATCTGGTGGATGAGACTTGGGATCATTCCTGAGCGGATCGAGCCAGGTCGCCCAGATCAGAATGGGCGGCATGAGCGTATGCACCGAACGCTGAAAAGCACGTTACCTCACCCGTCGGCAATTGCCTGGGAAGCCCAGCAGCGCCACTTTGATCGCTTCCTGCAGCACTATAATTACGAGCGTGGGCACGAGGCGCTTGGCCAGAAAACGCCTGCCGCTTGCTATACGCCTTCAACTCGAATGTACCCGGAGAAGCTACCGGAAATGACCTATGCGAGCCATATTGAGAGTTACCTGGCCGACAGTAGCGGAATCATCAATCGAGGAGGCATGCGGGTTTATATCGGCAATTTACTTCGTCACCAGACCATCGGAATGGAGATGATTGGTGATGGGGTATGGAATGTAATCTTCGGTCCGGTGATCTTGGGCCATGTGAATGCGAGAGATGCAAAGAACGGTTATGTCTCAATCAAAGTGTCACCTATGTGAATGCACTTTTTTGTAACCCATGTGGTTGTCCCGTACACCGATGCATAACGTCACACGCCTGCGTCACGCTCTCCCATTGAGCCAAGACATCAACGCCGCGGTAGGCGCCCTAGACAAGGCCATTGCCGATGCTATGGATGCAGCCAAGGCTGCCGGGCTGCCCCAGGGCGTGATCGTCAGCTTGCTCCACGGTCACGCACATGCACAGACATACATCATGGTGAGTGGTAGCGGGGAGCATCAGTAAGGTTATGAGGATGATTACTTTAGTCGAGCGTTGCATTATCGATTTCCTGTGATTTAAGAACTCGATACCCAGTATCTAGATTCAGAGGGTTGTAACAACTCAACTCTGTGCTTTTGCCCACCCCTTGCTAAATGCTCAGCCCTGAAGGCAGACAATGACCACAAAGCAACCCGACTGGGAGGCAATCGAACGCGCTTACCGGGCTGGTTCGCTTTCCATCAAATCCACAGCCAGGTGTAATGGCATCTGTGGCAACTATGATGAAGTACACTCTGCAGAATTTGACCGTAGGATTGCGATCATGAGCTGGCAAATCAGAGAGGCTGTCCCCAGCGACTTTAGATCGTTGGTGCGCGTGGATTCTGTAGCGGAGAAAGACGATGGCCGTCGGGCGCAAATAGCAAGTGCAATAAGCAAGGGCCATTGCTGGGTTGCTTGTGGCGAAGACGATCCAGCTGTCCCGGTCGGTTACGGATGCTTGGATAGAAGTTTTTTCGGTGAGTGGTTTGTTCCGCTCGTAATCGTCTCGAATGCACACAGAAGATGCGGAATAGGGAGGAAGATCATTGCTCACTTAGAGCGTTGTTCCTCTGCCAAAAAGATCTTCACTTCAACCAACACGTCCAATACACCCATGCGGCAATTGCTCGCGCAGCTTGGATACCAATCTAGCGGCGTAGTGGAGAATCTTGATCCTGGTGATCCGGAGTTGATTTTCATGAAGGTTCTTGACGAGTAGAAGCCCCTGTATTCCTCTGATTCATCTTCACTGATAGTGGCTTGCCATTCATGTTCATATCTCGGGGAGGACTCATGTGCAGGCCGTACCCTCCGACGTCTTTGCTTGAACTGTCCGACTTCGGCATCCGCCTCACTCCAGCTCCCGAAGTGTGGGAGTGGCTCCAAGCCGAGATACTTGCCGACACCGGCAGCATTCACAACGAAGACCATGCCCACCTACTGGATGCAGACATCCGGATCATGTGGGCGTCGTCGAGCTTCGAGAAGCAGGGCCGCACAGTTCTGGGCCAGGCCGAACAGGTAGCGTTCCGCGCGGGCGGCTGGCAGAAAGCCCGGATGGAACAACAGATGCGTGATTGGTTCGGCGATGTGCCGGCCTTCATCATCACCCTGGCTGCTGACTACTGCGCCGAGTGCAGCGACCTTGAGTTTTGCGCCCTGATCGAACACGAGCTTTATCACCTGGCTCACGCGACCGACAAATACGGTCAACCAGCATTCACCCAAGACGGCGCACCGAAGATCAAGCTGCAGGGCCACGACGTGGAAGAGTTCGTCGGTGTGGTCCGCCGCTATGGTGCGAGCCCTGACGTTCAAGCGTTGGTGGACGCTGCAAACAGTCCTGTTGAGGTGGGGAAATTGAACATTGCGAGGGCCTGCGGAACCTGTCTGCTCAAGTCGGCCTGATTCTTGACAGGCTCTAGACGGATGAGAACTTATGGCAGCCCTGAAAAATGAGGTGAAGAGCTTCATCGTTCAGGCGCTTGCGTGCTTTGACACCCCCTCCCAGGTGGTGGAAGCCGTCAAGAACGAATACGGGGTTGTGGTGAGCCGCCAGCAGGTGGAGACGCACGACCCAACCAAGGCTGCGGGGAAGGGGCTTGCGGTGAAGTGGGTGACCCTGTTCCACGACACCCGTAAGCGATTCCGCGAAGAGACCGCTGAGATTCCGATCGCCAACCGCGCCTACCGGCTTCGTGGCCTGGGGCGAATGGCTGAAAAGGCCGAGAGCATGCGCAACCTGGCGCTGACCGCTCAGTTGTACGAGCAGGCCGCCAAGGAGGTGGGCGACGTTTACGTGAATCGCCGCCTCGAACCTGAGAAACCTCTGGGCTCCCAAGCGGACCAGCAGCACGCCGTTGCTGAGTACACACTGGAGCCTGATGAGAATGTCCCCGCTACCCCGTACCTTTGACCCGCCGGTGAAGCTGACGCCCAAACAGGCGAACATTTACTGCTGGGGCTTCCAGCCTGAGGCCCGCTTCCGCGATGCGGTGTGTGGCCGTCGGTTCGGCAAGACATTCCTGGGCAAGGCCGAAATGCGCCGTGCCGCTCGCCTTGCTGCGGAGTGGGGTGTGAGCGTTGAGGACGAGATCTGGTACGGCGCGCCGACGTTCAAACAGGCCAAGCGCGTGTTCTGGCGGCGCCTGAAGCAAGCCATCCCTGAGGCGTGGCGTGCGCACCGCCCGAACGAGACCGAATGCTCTATCACCCTCAAGTCCGGCCACGTCATGCGCGTGGTGGGGCTCGACAACTACGATAACCTGCGGGGCTCCGGCCTGTTCTTCGTCCTGGTGGATGAATGGGCAGACTGCCCGTGGGCGGCGTGGGAAGAAGTGCTGCGGCCGATGCTATCGACTTGTCAGTACCAGATTCCAGACGTTGGTATGCGAAAGGGAGGCCATGCGCTTCGCATTGGCACTCCGAAGGGCTTCAACCACTGCTACGACACTTATCTGGACGGTAAACCAGGCGGCGAGCCGGACCACAAGAGCTGGCAGTACACCTCGTTACAAGGCGGCAACGTTCCTCCTGAAGAGCTTGAGGCGGCACGCCGGAAGATGGACCCGCGCACCTTCCGGCAAGAGTACGAAGCCGGCTTCGAGAACTATGCGGGCGTCGTCTACTACACGTTCAATCGAGATGAGTGCCGAACCAGCGAGCGAATCAAGCCGGGCGAGGCGTTGCACATCGGCATGGACTTCAACGTCATGAAGATGGCGGCCGTTGTCTATGTCGTGCGTAACGATCTGCCGATGGCTCTGGATGAATTTCATGGTGTTCGGGACACGCCTGAGATGATCGAGAAGATCCAGGCACGGTTCCCTGGTCACTCAGTGGCGGTCTATCCCGACGCCAGTGGGCAAAACACCAGTAGCAAAAACGCGAGCGAGTCCGACTTATCGCTGCTGAAGAAAGCAAAATTCACGGTGATCGTCGACTCCACAAACCCTGGTGTGAAAGACCGCGTGAACTCGGTAAACGCCATGTTCCTGAACGCCTACGGCGAGCGACGACTGAAGGTCAACATCGACCAGTGCCCTCAGCTCACCTTGTGCCTTGAGCGACAGACCTACACCGACAAGGGCGAGCCTGACAAAGACCCGAAGAAGGGCCATGACCACATGAACGACGCGGCGGGCTACTTCATCGCCAAGCGTTACCCGATCAAAGCAATCGTCACCTCCATCAAAATGGGATACGCCCGATGAGCAACGACGTCTCCTTCAAGCGGGCGGAATACATAGCTGTGCTGGATCGCTGGGCGACCGTTCGCGACGTCTGCGCCGGCCAGCACCGGGTTGTCGACCGACTGCCGTACATCAACTCACACGACAAGTCGCCTGAGAACGTAGACCGGAATAAAGCCTATCGCGAACGTGCGGTATTCAAGAACGCCACTGGGCACACCCGTAACGGGCTGCTCGGCCTGGCGTTCCACAAAGACCCAACGTTGACGGTATCGAAGAAGCTGGAATACCTGCAGGACAACGCCAACGGTTCGGGCGTGAGCATCTACCAGCACTCGCAGGGCACGCTGGAGAAGGTGCTTGAGGCCGGTCGGCATGGCCTGTACGTCGACTATCACCAGGACGACGGTATCGGCGGCCACTCGGTGATCCTTTCCTACTGCGCCGAGGACATCATCAATTGGCGCACAGGGATGGTGAACGGGCACAGCGTGCTGACCCTGGTGGTGCTGCACGAGTCTCCTGAGATTCCTGACGGCTTCGGCTACAAGACAGTTGAGCAGTACCGCGAATTGGCGCTTGAGGATGACGGTTTTGTCTGCCGTGTTTGGCGTCGGTCCGGGCCGAAAGGTGGCGGGCCGCTGGCTGTCATCGAAGAGTTCAGGCCGGAAGGTGTAACAGGTCGCCTCAAGGAGATCCCGTTCACCTTCGTCGGCGCACAGAACAACGATCCAAGCATCGACGAGTCGCCGCTCTACGACATCGCCATGATCAACCTGGGCCATTACCGGAACAGTGCCGACTACGAAGATAGCGTTTTCTGGTGTGGGCAGGCTCAGCCCTATATCTCGGGTCTCGATGAGCAATGGCGTGATCACATGGAGAAAAACGGCATTTACGTCGGTTCCCGGGCGCCAATGCTGCTTCCTGCTGGCGGTGCCTTCGCCTATGCGCAGCCGTTACCGAACACCCTGGTCAAAGAGGCCATGGCCGACAAGAACCAGATGATGATCGAGCTGGGCGCCCGGATGGTGGTTGCGTCACTTGCTACCAAGACCGCTACGGAGTCCCGCGGCGATCAGTCAGCCTCAACATCGGTACTGGCCGGCTGTGTGGCCAACGTCAGCGAGGCATACACTCGGGCAATCATGTGGTGCTGCGCTTACATGGGCATCACCGACAAGAAGGTCGCCTACCAGGTCAATCAAGAGTTCGTCGAGCTGACGGCAGATCCGCAGATGATCACGGCGTTGGTGGGCTTGTGGCAAAACGGCGGCTTTGCGAAAGCGGACCTTCGAGCATATCTGCGCAAGCTTGGACTGATCGCACCAGAGCGCACCGACCAACAGATCGACGGCGAGTTGGAAGAGCAGGGCGACGGCCTGGGTCTGGACGACGAGGACAAAGTAGATGGCGGTGAACCAAGCGATACTTGATGCGATCATCCGGCACGCAGTGTTCCTCGAAAAGCTCAAGGCGGGGGAGGTGGGCAAGTTTGCTCCCTTCCTCAAGGAGATTGACCGGTCTATCCGTGAGCGGCTGACCCAGTCGGACCTAACGGAATACAACACGAAGCGTCTGGAGGCACTGCTGAAGGAAGTCGACAGCCTGTTACTGGGCATTTTCGACCGCTATAGCGCGCAACTGAACCTCGACCTGGTGGAAATCGCCAATTACGAGGCTGAGTTTGAGGCGACAAGTCTCGCCAGGTCGGCGCCGGTTGGCGTGTCGCTGGATGTGGTCGCCCCGACGGCCGCTGCAATCCGCACCGCAGTGCTGACGAACCCGCTCAGCGTGCGCGGTACCGGTGGAGGGAAGCTGCTTAAGGCCTTCATCAAGGGGTGGACTGGCGCAGAGCGTGAGCGCGTCACCGGCACCATCCGGCAGGGCTTCTTCGAGGGGCAAACCAACTTCCAGATCATCCGCAACATTCGCGGCACCAAGGCGGCCGGCTACAAGGACGGCATTCTTGCCACCACCAACCGCAATGCCAGCACCGTCGTGCACACCGCCATTCAGCATGTGTCGTCACAGGCGCGCATGGAGGTGGCCAAGGCCAATAAGGGCATCGTGTCCGAAGTCGAGATGGTCGCTACGCTGGACAGCAAGACCAGCCAGCTATGTCGCTCGATGGACAAGCGCCGGTTTCCAGTCGATTCAGGCCCACGGCCGCCGTTTCACCCGAACTGCCGCACCACCTTCATTCTGCTGACCAAGCTAAGCGAGCTGTTTGCCAAGGGCGCTACCCGCGCCTCGGTAGGCGCTGACGGTGCAGGGCAGGTCAGCGCGAGCCTCGACTACTACCACTGGCTCCAGCAGCAGCCGGCGGGGTTTCAGGACGTGGCTATCGGGCCGGTGCGGGCCAAGCTGTTCCGCGAGGGCGGTCTGACCATCGAGCGTTTCACTGAGCTGCAGCTTGATCGCAACTTCGCACCGCTGACGCTGGCTCAGATGAAAAAGCTTGAGCCGTTGGCCTTCGAAAAAGCAAGAATTTAAGCAACTCTTTGTTTTTTCTAGAATTTAAAAGTATTGAATTGCCTATCTCCACTTGAAACCATAGCTGATCCATTCCGAGGGTTATCGCCATGAGCTTCAGGATTATCAGGCTTCAAACCAACGCTAAGCGTAACTACATTTTGTTGTCGGATATTTTTGATTGGTTCGAGGCAAGTATTGTAGGAGGGACGAAGAAAGCGGAGCCCTCAATTCAAAAGGCGTATGTGATATACGGCGATATAGAAACTGTTGAGGACTTTATTGTTTCCGACAAGAAAATATTCCAACAGAGAAAAGCCCGCTTTGTGACTGCCTTTTTGGATAAGTACATGTTGAAAGAAGGTGATCTCGTGCGCATAGAGCGTCTGGCACCTTTCACTTACCGATTCTCGCCTGGTTAATACAGGCACTCATACAAGCCCGCTCATGCGGGTTTTTTTATGCCTGCAAAGCGGGCCGACCAAACCCAAGGGGTGCATCAACGTGGCAGAAGAAAACGAAATCGACCTGGAAAACCCGGCAATCAAGGCCGCTATCGCGACTGCCGTTGAAGCATCCGTTTCCGGTTTGAAAACCAAGAATACAGAACTGTTGGGCAAGCTGAAGGACACCTCCACCAAGCTGACCCAGTTCGAGACCCAGTTTGAAGGCATCGACATCGATGCCGTCAAAGGCCTGCTCAGTCGTGCCGGCCAGGACGAAGAAACCAAGCTGCTGACAGAGGGCAAGGTGGACGAGGTCTTCAACCGCCGCACTGAGCGCCTGCGTGGCGACTACGACAAGCAGCTGAAGGCCATCAGCGAGCGCGCCGAGAAGGCCGAATCCTTCGCCGCCAAGTTCCAGGGCAAAGTCCTGGGCGACTCGGTACGCGGTGCCGCACTGAAAGCTGGTGCTCTCCCCGAAGCAACCGACGACATCATCCTGCGCGCCAAAGGCGTGTTCACCCTTAACGAAGATGGCGATGCGGTCGCCGTTGATGAATCCGGCCAGGTCATCCTCGGTAAAGACGGCAAGACCCCTCTGACTCCGCTCGAATGGGCGGAATCTCTGCGTGAAAGCGCACCCCACCTGTGGCCAAGGGCTTCAGGGACATTTGCCCCGGGCGGGGGTGGCGGCAAGGCTGCATTCAAGCGCTCCGAAATGACCTCCAAGCAGAAGCGTGACTTCCAGCGCAAGCACGGCCAAACCGCATATCTCGCATTGCCCAAGTAAGGGGATTAACCCATGGCTACAACCGTTAACAGCGACCTGATCATCTACAACGATGAGGCGCAAACCGCATATCTGGAGCGTGTCCAGGACAACCTGGATGTGTTCAACGCATCGTCCAACGGCGCGATGGTGCTGGACAACGAACTGATCGAGGGCGACTTCCGCAAGCGCGCCCTCTACAAGCTGAACGGCTCCCTGGAACACCGCGACGTCAACTCCGAAGGCAAGGTAACTGCCAAGAAGATCAGCGCTGGCGAAGCTGTCGGTGTCAAGGCCCCCTGGAAGTACGGCCCGTACCAGACCACCGAAGAGGCGTTCAAGCGCCGCGGTCGTCCGGTAGAGGAGTTCTCCCAGATCGTTGGTGCCGACGTTGCTGACGCGACCCTGGAGGGCTTCATCCAGTACGCAACGGCTGGTCTGCGTGCCGCCATCGGCTCTAATGCTGACATGGTGGTCTCGGCCAACATCGAAACCGACGGCAAGAAGACCCTGACTCGCGGCATGCGCAAGTTCGGCGACAAGTTCGGCCGGATCGCCCTGTGGGTCATGCACTCCAGCGCTTACTTCGACATTGTCGACGAAGCGATCACCAACAAGATCTACGAAGAAGCGGGCGTCGTGATCTACGGCGGTCTGCCTGGCACCCTGGGCAAGCCTGTATTGGTAACCGACACCGCGCCGGCGGATGTCATCTTCGGCCTGTTGCCGAATGCCGTAACCATCACCGAGTCGCAGGCCCCGGGCTTCCGTTCCTACGAAGTCAACGACGAAGAAAACCTGAGCATCGGCTACCGCGCGGAAGGCACCGTGAACATCGATGTGCTGGGTTATAGCTGGAAAGCCACCACTGGTGGTTCCAACCCGACCTTGGCTGCCGTCGGCTCGGCTGCCAACTGGGTCAAGCACGCGGGCAGCAACAAGGTCACCGCCGGCGTGATGATCAAGCTCACTGCGACGCCTCCTGCCTCCGGCGACTAAGTCTGAAACTCAACGCGCGGTCAGCGATGGCCGCCTTGGAGAAACACATGGAATTGACTTACAGCAACCAACTCTCCGGCTTCGATCCGGAGAAGCGTTACCGCAACCCGGAACACTTCGACAAGCCAGAAGCGGGAGTGACCAGTGTGCTGGTAATCGGCCATTGGCCGAGCGTTGTTGAAGCGTACGAAGCGGCCGGCATTGATGTGTCGGTGAAGGAGGCCAAGCGGGTGCAGCTTGTTGGCGCCGCCAATCAGGTCGAACTGGAAAAAATCATCGCGGCTTTACGGGCTGAACATGGATCTATCCAGGTCCTGGTTGACGGCCTGGAAGCTGGCGAGATTCACCGTCCCGAGTCGGGCGAGCTGGCGCTACGCTTGTTCGAAGCGCTGGGCACCATCCACGCCTCAGTTGGCGAGCTGACCGCCGAGCGTGACGGCCTGCTTCTTACTGTCGACGAGCTGCGCGATGAGGTTGAAGCTCTGAAGAAAGCCGCCATCACGCCGACGGCTGGTGAGGTCGACGAGATCGTCGCGCTGAAAGCAAAGCTCGATGAGGCGAAGGTTCCGTACCGGGCCAACGCTTCTAAAGAATCCCTGGAAAAGCTCGTCGCTGAGCTGACCAAGGAGTAATACTGCTGGCTGTCGGCGATCCGGCGGCCAATCTTCAAACCATTCCAGCGAGTTGACGCATGACACTCATCATCGAGGACGGCACCGGCAAGCCTGACGCCGAAAGCTACGCGAGCGCCGAGGATCTGGCCATGTATGCCGTGAAGTTCGGCACGGTCATTCCTGACGGTGTGCCAGCGCAGGAAGCGTTGCTGCGCCGGGCCGCTTTGGCTATGGATGGAATGACCTGGAAGGGCCGCAAGACCAGCAGCGAGCAGGGGCTGGCCTGGCCGCGCCAGGAGGTGCGGTTGGATTATGAGATCAAGCCGAACAACTACCTTCCGGCGAGGATTCAGTACGGGCAGATGGCCCTGGCCGCCGAAATCCATCAGGACGATATTGACCCGGTGGAAAAACGTAAAGGCGCGGTGCTGCTGGATCGTGTCGAAGGAGCGGTGACCCGGCAGTACGCGGCGATCCCAAACACCAGCAACCGGCTACTGCCTGCGGCGCCGGATCGGCCCAGCGCTACTCAGTTCGCTGACTACTTACAGAAGCGGGGCTTGTTTGTGGTCCGAGCCTAAAGACCCATATCTGCTTCAAGCTTTCGGGTCCAATATTTCTCTGTGAGCGGTCTTCTTTTGGTCATTCCGCCTTTTTCCAGCTCGGTTAGCAGTTCGATATCTGCTGGTTTTCCGTAAGGAAAGCAGTCCTCATAAATATCCAGATAGAGATCACTCAAGTGAGTTTTCTCTATCTCTTCAGCAAGCCTAGTTTTTACGATCAGCTCCTTTGCAGGAATGTTCCCGTGCTTGCTTGCAACTGCTTCTTTCAAGTCCTGCAACGCCTCTTTAAAGGTCGCCTTTTTCATGAGTGCTCCGGAGGGTATATTGCTTTTCTATAGTGAAATGGCCGCAACGGCGCTCGAGATGATTACAGAGTTCGGTCAGCCTGTAACGATCACTAAGACGGAGCCGGGTGAGTACGACCCGGATATCGGCGGCGAAGCGCCAGGCGCAAGTGTCGAGCAAATCGTCCAGGGAATCCTGCTCGACTTCACTGGTCTCGAATTCCAGAACAACAGCCTGATCAAACAGGGCGACAGGAAGCTCAAGATCGCCGCGAAGGGCTTGGCGTGGGTGCCCGGCCTGCTCGACAAGGTAATCGCCCAAGGCCGCACCTGGTCAATCGTCCCTCCGCTGAAAGAGGTCAACCCGGCCGGCACTCCGATCCTGTATGAACTGCAGGTGCGGTCGTGAGTCGCGCAGGCGCCGGCCAGTCCGGCAGTTTCGCCCTAAGCCTGGCTGAGTTCGCCACCCAGGCCGGCGAAGCCATCGACGCCAGTGTGCGCGAGATCATCATCGAGGTCGGCAGCAGCCTTATTCGCATGTCTCCCGTGGGTAACCCGGAGATATGGGCACAGAACGCCGTAGCGACCCAGTACAACAAGGCCGTCGACGAGCACAACAGCGCGTTGCGCAGCGATCCGGCCAACCTCACGAAAGGTGGCAGGCTCAAGAAGGGCCGCAAGCTACACGACGGCATGGATATTATCGCCCCAGAAGGCTATGTCGGCGGCCGGTTCCGGGCGAACTGGCACATCTCGCTCGGCGTGGTCGAAAACGTCACATTTGACGAGGTAGACCCCAGCGGCGCCGAAACCACTGCCGCACTCGTCGCTGCAATGAGCGACTTCACCGCCGGCCAGATGGCCTACATCATCAACAACTTGCCCTACGCGATTCCGCTGGAGTTTGGCCATTCCACCCAGGCCCCTGGCGGCATGGTCCGGGTAACCGTGGCTCGCTTTCAGCAGATCGTGTTGGAGGCCATCAGGAACAACCAGGTATGAGTCACGCATGCGCCCGTCAGGCCATCGAAACGAAGCTGGCCGTATGGGCGGCTGCGCGCCCGATACGAGTGGCCTATCCGAATCAACCGTTCACACAGAGTCCGTCTGAAACCTATCTGCGGGCTTTTCAACTGCCGGCCAGCACCACCTGCCGCTATCTCGGCGGTGAGGCCTACGAGTACGCAGGCGTTTACCAGATCAGCATCGTCTGCCCCTCCACCCAGGCCATGTCCACCGCCGAGGCGCTTATTGATGAGCTGACGCGGTTGTTTCACGCCGATACGCCACTGACCCGCAACGGGTTCGAAGGTTTGATCACCGAGCCTGTAGATCAGGGGCCAACCATCACAGAGTCGGCGACCTACACGGTCCCGGCCAGCTTCACCTATCTGGGTGTCGCAGACCAACCGCCCGCTGGGGCATAACCTACCGCCGCCAGGCGGGCACTCAAGAGGAAATACACCATGGCCGCACGCTTCCCGCTGCCGAACGGCGCTGTGCTGGAGATCGCCAGCGTTATGGGCTCCGCAGTCGCCTTCACCACATTGACCAATGCAAAATCGCCAGTCGCTGCGTCTGTAGGGCACAGCATTGAAAACGGCGACGTCCTGCTGATCAACTCTGGTTGGGCGCTGATCAACGACCGCGCAGTAAAGGCTTCCGGCATTACTGCTGATGCTTTCGCTCTGGCCGGCCTCAACACCACCAATACCGACAAGTACACCGTGGGCGCAGGTGCTGGCTCAGTGATCCCGGTATCCGGCTGGACGCAGATCTCCAAGGTCACGTCTTTCACATCTTCCGGCGGCGAGCAGCAGTATCAAACTGTCGGCTACCTGGAGGATGACGACGACAAGCAGTTTCCAACCAACCGCAACCCCACGACGATCACCATCGTTGTAGAGGACCAGCCAACGGCCCAGTACGTCGAAACTGTTGAAGGTTATGACGATACCAAGGAGTTGGCGGTGGTCCGCATGAAGCTGCGGAACGGCGATCAAATTCTCTACCCGGGCTATGTGAGCATCACTCCCGACCCGACGATGGAGCGCAACAACGTGATGACGCGCACTATCAGCATCGGGCTTTCTGCTCGTTCGCTTCGCTACTTGGCTGGCGCATAAGGACTTCCCATGGCAAAGATCAGGATCGCCCAGAGCCCAACATTCAAGGCATTCGTGCTGATCCCAATTGTTGGAGATGAGCCCGAAAAAATCGAGTTCACCTTCAAGTATCGGGATCGCCCGGGACTTGCCGCCCTATTCGATGAATGGAGCGCAAAGGGGAGGGAGATGCGCGAGAGCTTCGGTGAGGCGACCACATTGTCCGATGTCGTCGCAGCTGAGACGGAGCTTCAAGTGCAGCAGATCAAGGACCTAGTTGTAGGCTGGGGCTTCGATGACAAGTTCGACGACAAGAGCATCCAGGCCCTTGTTAAGTCCTGTTATGGCACCGCCGAAGCGGTCGTCAGCGCTTATCAGGACGCGTTCAGCCAGGCTCGCCTGGGAAACTGATAGCGGCAGCCAAGGCAATGTACGCAAGCGGCCAATCTGCTGAGCAGTTGGCTGCTCTCGGGCTGACGGCTGCCGATCTCGATGAGGAAGATGTTGAGGTCTGGCCTTGCAACTGGCCGGCCTTCCTGCTGTTCAATCGTATGTCTACCCAGTGGCGAGCAGGCGCCGGCGGCGCGATCGGTCTCGACTACAGCTGCATCCGCGACGTGGCCGGGTTCCTCGGCATCAAGAAAAAGAAGCTCGCTGAAATCTTCCCTGACCTTCAAGTCCTGGAAGGCGAAGCCCTGCGCGTCATGGCGGAGGAAAGGGAAAACAGCCCGTAACCACGGGCACTTATTCAAGGTGAGTCGATGAACATTGCAGAACTCGGCGTCAAGATCGACTCGGCCGATGCGATCCAGGCAAAAACGAGCCTGGATGAAATGGCGAAGGCCGGCGGCCGGGCCGAGCAGTCCGCAGTTTCGCTGATGAACGAAATGCAGGCGCTGGAGAAATCGCTTTCCACCAGTGCCAAGACCACACAGGACCTGGCAAAGCAGCGTGAGGCACTCGCCAAGCTGACCAAGACCGGCGCCTATGGCGAGGCCGAGGCGGCGAAGATCTCCGCGCAGCTCGACAAGCAGCAGGTGGCTCTGGCCAAGTCTGCCCTGGATGAGCAGAAGGCCCTGAACAGCCTTCTGGGTGCCATCGACCCGGCCCGCGCTGCTCTGGCGAAGCTGGATACCCAGGTCGAGCAACTTGGCAAGCACCTGGACGAGGGGCGCCTGAGCCAGGAGGACTACAACAAGGCCCTGGGCAAGATCGACAAGGATTACGTCAAGCTCGAAAAGACGGCCACCGGTTTCGACAAGCTGCGCCTCGGCACCCGTCAGGCGCAGGAAAACGTTGTGCAGCTGGGTAATGCGCTGTCCTCTGGCGACTGGGGTAGCGGCGTACGCGCCGTGGCTCAGTTGGGCGCGGGCGCCGGGGCTGGTGCTGCGGGGCTGCTTGCCATTCTGGGGCCGCTGGCCCTGGCCACAGCAGCCGTGGGCGGCCTAGCTGTTGCCTACTACAAAGGTAGCGATGAGCAGGACCGCTACAACAAATCACTGATCCTCACCGGTAACTACGCTGGTATCAGTGCTGGGCAGCTTGGCGATATGGCCCGGCAGGTGAGTGCCACTGTCGGCACCACCGGGCAGGCCGCCGAAGTTTTGGCCCTGCTGGCTGGTAACGGAAAGATCGCCGGCGAGAGCTTCACTGGCATTACCCAGGCTGCCGTTTCGATGCAGGAAGCCACCGGCAAGGCGGTGAGCGAGACGGTCGCCGAGTTCTCCAAGCTGGCAGACGACCCGGTAAAGGCCTCTGCTGCACTAAACGAGCAGTATCACTACCTGACGGCCTCGGTTTACTCACAGATTGCCGCGCTGGAAGCGCAGGGTGACCATGCGGGTGCTGTGAAGCTGGCCACTGAGCAGTACGCCGAGGCTATCAACGAGAGAACTCCGAAGATTCTGGAGAATTTGAGTTGGTGGGAGAAGGGTTACAACGCGGTGACGCGCGCGGCAGACAATCTCAAGAATATCGGGCGCCCAGATATCGGCGCAGACATCGAGCAAGCTCGGCAGGATCTTGCTCGAGCGCAGGCTGGAGACATCGGCGCCTTCCAAAATAAAGATGCGATGGTCGAGCTGTACACCGACCGACTCAATCTGTTGGAGGACCAGAGGGACGCCCAGGCCGATATCGCTAAGTGGGAAGGTGATCAGGCCAAGGCGCAGCTAGCGTCTGAGCAAGCGATGGTCAAAGTTGATGCGCTGACCAAGTCGACATGGACGAACGAGCAGAAACGAAATGAGGCTCTCAAGGAGTATCGCCAGCAACTTGAGGACATCCGAAAAACAGATCCCAACGATTCTCGCCTCAACCAGTCAGCGATCGACAAAAACATCTCGAACATCAACGCGAAGTTCAAGGACTCGAAAGCTGCAGGTACTCCAGTTGATCTGACCGGTTTCAACGGAACCAAGAACAACCTGGCCGGAATCGTCAACGAGTACAAAAACGCTCAGAAGGAACTGGACGCCGCACAGAAGGCTGGCCTGGTATCGCAGTCGGACTACGCCCTGAAGCGCGAAGCCATGATCGGCAATGAGCGCGATGAGGTGACAGCCGCTTACGAGGCTGAGATCGCCGCGCTGGAGGCCGCCAAGGGCAAGAAGACAACGTCGGCCGCGCAGAGCATCCAGCTGGACCAGAAGATCGCCGACGCGCGAGCAGGGATGGTAAAGGCGCAGAAGGACGCCGACAGCCAGCTCGAGGTGTTGGCTACCAATGAGACCGGGCGACTCGCCAAGCAGGAGCGGGCGATCAGTTCGTACGCGCAGGCGCTGGGGCAGCAACAGCGGGCTCTGGAATTGGCCGGGCAACGCGCCGTGCTGGGCGTCGGCCAGGGTGATCGCCAGAACGCGCTCAACGGGGAGCTGAACAGTCAGCAAGATCGGTTTGCACAGCAGTCGCTGGATCTGGAAAACCAGCGCTCCGATCCATCGCGCAATATGTCGGACGAAGAATTCACCCGAAAATCGCAGGCGCTCGCCGATGCGAACAAAAAGGCAACCGACCAGATCCGGCAAAACTACGCGGATGTGGAGGCCGCCCAGGGCGATTGGACGAAGGGCGCTACATCGGCCTGGGCCAACTACCTGGATTCGGCGCAAAACATCGCAGGGCAGACCAAGAGCCTGTTCGGCAACGCGTTCAGCTCTATGGAGGATTCAATCGTCAACTTCGCCATGACCGGGAAGCTGTCGTTTGCTGACTTCACCAAGTCGATCCTGGCAGACATGGCGCGCATTGCCACCCGCCAGGCCAGTTCGGCATTGTTGGGCAGTTTGGTGGGGGCAGCGGCCAGCTACTTGGGCGGCAGCGCCGCGGGTGGCGGCAATGGGCTGGCAGCTGGGTCTGCTGGTGCCACATCGTCAAACCTCGGCGCGTCCTCGGCCGGTTATTCAGGTACCTACCTCAGTGGCTTCAGGGCAACTGGCGGCCCCGTTGATCCGAACTCTCTGTACCAGGTGAACGAACTCGGTCCAGAGCTCTACAACGAGGGAGGGAAGTCGTACCTGATGACGGGTGCAAACGGCGGGAGTGTCACGCCGCTTACTACGGGGGGCGGGCCTGGGATGTCCGCATTGACTGGTCGCGGGGGCGGCGGAGGGACTTCGGTTAGCCTCACCATGCCGATTATGGTCATGACGGATGAAGAGTCGGGCAAGTCGGATGGCGACAAACTTGATACAGAACTCTTCCAGCGAAACATGCAGGAGCGCATGCGCAGCGTCGCGAAAGAAGAGATCGCCAAGTCTTGGCGCCAAAATGGTGTGAGCCGCCAAAACGCAAGAGGGTGAAGTATGGCAATCGAACGATTCATCTGGGAGACGGAGAAGGGCGCGGAAGGGGATGTTACCCAGCGCGTCCGCACCAAGCAGTTCGGGGACGGTTACGAGCAGTCGGTCGAGGACGGCCTCAACAACCAGTCCCAGTCCTGGCCGCTCACCTTCACCGGTGCCAAGCCCCGGGTTCTGTTAATCAAGGCGTTCCTTGATCGGCACAAGGGGGCAAAGGCGTTTCTCTGGACGCCTCCCCTTGGGGATCTGGGCCTCTACAAGTGCAACGGCTACAAGCCTGTGCACCGCGGCGGCCAGGTCTATGCCATCACCGCCACCTTTCAGCAAACCTTTCACCCCTGAGATAACCGCCCATGGCACTGATCACGGACATCCAGAAACTGGAGCCCGGCGGCGAGATTCGCCTGTTTGAAATTGACGGAACCGAGTACGGCGCGGATTACCTGCGCTTTCACGGGCACGCTATTCCGCACACACCCGAAGAACTGCTGGCCTACGAGCATTCAGATGAGGAGCTCCCGGCCAAGTCGATTTGGTGGCAGGGCGAAGAGTACGCGGCCTGGCCGGTGCAGATTGAGGGTATTTCCTCGAGCAGCGACGGCACCGCTTCTCGGCCGACTTTCGCCGCCGGCAACGTGAATGGGCGGGTCACCGCGCTATGCCTCGCCTTCGAGGACCTGCTCAAGTTCAAGCTGACGGTTCGCGAGACGCTGGCCAAGTACCTGGATGCAGCGAACTTCCCCGAGGGAAACCCAACTGCTGACCCAACTCAGGAAGCGCTGGAGATCTGGTACATCGACCAGAAAACCAGTGAGGACGGCGAGGCCGTGGTTTGGGAGCTGTCCTCCCCTGGCGAGATCGACAACCACGGTCTGCCAGGCCGGCAGATGACGACGTTCTGCCATTGGGCCATGACCAACGGCTACCGCGGGCCAGACTGTGGCTACACCGGCGCGGCGATGTTCGACGACGAAGACAACCCCACGGATGACCCTGCGCTTGACCAGTGCAAGGGCTGCCTTTCTTCCTGCAAGTTGCGCTTCGGCGAGAACGAAGAATTGGGATTCGGGGGATTTCCGGCTGTGAACTTGATCTCAAGGAGCTGACCATGCTCAAACACATCATCACCGCCATCCAGGCGCACGCGGCTGCCCAGTACCCGAAAGAGTGCTGCGGCTTGCTGCTGGCTGTTGGGCGGTCCCAGAGGTACTTCCCGTGCCGGAACATTGCCACGGAGCCGAATGAAGAGTTTCGGCTCGACCCCGAGGACTACGCGGCTGCGGAAGACCTGGGTGAGGTTGTCGGCATCGTTCACTCGCACCCGGATGCAACCAGCAGGCCTTCACCGCACGACCTAGCAATGTGCGAGGTCACTGCCTTGCCCTGGCACATTTTGAGCTGGCCTGAGGGCGACCTGCGCACGATCACACCGACCGGCAGCACGCCGTTGCTCAAGCGACCGTTCGTACATGGTGCCTGGGACTGCTGGCAGGTCTGCTCTGATTGGTATCAGCGAGAGTGGGGAATTGAGTTCGAGGCATTCCAGCGCACCGATGGCTGGTGGGAGGGTGCCGAGAACACCAGCTTGTACGAGGTGAACTACGAGGCGGCAGGCTTTGTGCGCGTAGACAGCCCTCAGCACGGCGACATGATCGTAATGCAGGTTGGGCGCACAGCTCACCCGAATCATGCAGGTATCTACCTGGGAACTGATCCCGAGCTACCTAACGAAGAGTCAGGCGCCTTTGGCCCTGGCCCCTTCCTGTTGCACCACCTGTACGGCAGGCCGTCCGAGATTATCGTCTACGGAGGCCCCTGGCATGACCGAGCACGCCTGATCCTCAGGCACAAAGACGCAAGACAACCAACATGACGCGGCATGGCCGCAGGAGAAGGGTGTGAATCAGGTACAGGACGCTTCAGAGGAAGTGCCCCTTGTTGACACGGAGTTCAGCAAGGAGCAGCAGCTATTTCAATGGTTCAGGTCGGTAATCCAGAGCTCGGAGGTTATTGCTTCGCTTGCGATTCCTTAATTTGCTCAATAATTACCAACGCAGCTTCAAGAGGGAGCTTATAAGTACCCAATAGGTTTTCAGGAAGCCCAGTATCTTTGTCGTTCAAGAAAATACGTAGTTGTTGTTCAAGACCTTCCCTTTTAGGAGAGGTGCTATAGATGACGGCTGTTAAGGCCTGAATAGCCTTCAGCATTCCTTGCAGCATTGCATCTTGACGATCAAATCCAGCAGGTATTGAACTCACATTGACCTCCAGGTCATAAACGCGCCGAAATTGGCGCTATCCCAGTCCTTGGGCTTGCAGGCGAAGGACTGGGGAAATCCTTTAGCCTTTGGTTTGGGTTTGGACGATCAAGCGCCATCCAATGTTAGCTGCTGAGCCTGGGTGCTGATGCTTGTTCTGCGGCGGAAATTCCGTCCCTTTGTTGGACGTAATTTCATCGCCGCACCCTTCACAGCGATATATCCCTGATACGGGAACGGTGCTGCCGATTGCGTGGATTTTTCCCCAAACCGCACTGCCGAGAACGGACATCGGTGTCTTTTTGAGGTACTGCGCTGTTTCGTCAATTACGAGTGCCATGCTTGCGTCTTCCTTGATTGCTGGAGGCACAAAGCTACTACGGCGAACCTTTGCCCAGTTACTGGCATTCCATCCACACTGGATGCCTGGACAGGATCAAGCTACTCTCGGTTTTTTCGTGGCGAGCAATGAGATGGTCAAGACAATAACTTCGAACACTTTTTCAGAAGAGCTGAAAGCCAGTATTTCCATGACTGGAAGCCTGAAGCCCTCAGGATCCATTAAAATTGATGATTTGGTTGGTGCCAAGTACCTAATCCTATGCGAAAAACAAGAGCCGAAACTGGTAGCTAAGATCCGCGAGGTGGTAATAGATCCAGAAGGTGATGGATCAGTGATTGTTAGACTTCAAAGCGCGAAGTCACTGGACTGCATAAGCCAGGAGTATGAAGCCGCTTACAAGGCTTATGAGAGTGTACGACGGGAAGGGAGCTGGCCGTTCGTACATGAGTTTGAAAGTGACGATTTTTTTGAAGTCGGCAACCCTGTACGCATAAGGCCTCAGAGTGAAATTGATGGCTTATTCTCTATGGAGAAAGCAATCGATGAGCTCGCTAAGGCTTATCGCGTGGATGCTGATCAGATTGAGGTGATCATCAAGTCTAAGCCTCGAAAATCATCAGTAAAGAACACCGAAAGTTAAGTGTGTAGAGCCCATCCCAACGCTACGCTTTTTGCATCTGGTCTCCCAGTGCTACAGTCCCGCCAAACCAAAGAGGGAACGAAATGCGGATTTTGATTGTAGGGATAGCGGTGGCGATGCTGGCGGGTTGTATGGCACCGACGATGAATGAGGCGCGTCAGGATGGTCCGTACAAGGTGTTGATTTCGAAAAAAACCGACGCGGCGTTGGCCAAGTGCGTTCACTACGAATGGCAGAATCAGCCGATCTTCGGCGGCACTCCTGGTGCAACGCTTCAGCCAGGACGAGATGCTGGATACACGGTATTTACTGAAGGCTCGCAGTATTTCGTTGATATTCAGCCGAAAGGCGAGGGGTCTGAAGCGAAGTACTACGTGGTGGTTGGTAACTGGATCGCCAATAAAAGACTGACCGCACTGCAAGGCTGCCTGTAGCAGCACAACAACCTTTTCAAGGCTCGCTTCGGCGGGCCTTTTTATTATCTGGAGAAAAGCACATGGCGGCACTTGCCATCAACTATCAGCCCATGACGACGATCCTTCTCTATGGCCAACTTCGCCAGTTTGGCAGGTCCTTCCGTATGGCCGTGAGGACGCCCGCTGAAGCAATCAAGGCTCTTTGCGTGCAGCTTCCAGGGTTTGAACGCTTCCTTTCGAATGCCAAGTCGCGAGGCGTTGAGTTCGCTGTCTTTCGAGGGAAGACCAACCTGGCGGAGAAGGAGATTGGCTTTACGGGCGAAGGTGATATTCGTATTGCGCCGGTCATCACCGGCAGCAAACGAGGCGGAGCGCTGCAGACCATCATCGGAGCAGTGTTGATTGTCGTAGGCCTTGTCATTACAGGTGGCACCTTCGGCGCAGGCGCGCCTTTTGGCTCGGCCCTGATCATGATGGGCGGCTCGATGGTGCTGGGTGGCGTTATTCAAATGCTCAGTCCTCAGGCCGGCGGCCTCAAGACAAGCGCCGCACCTGAGAACACACCCGGCTACGCATTCGGCAGCGCCAAGAACACCACGGCTTCCGGCAACCCGGTCCCTCTGTGCGCGGGACGACGCCCATGGGGTGGGGCAATCATCAGTGCAGCGATTTACGCCGAAGACCAGATGTAGCCCGCACGTGAAGCACCGCAGCCGCCATTGAGGCGGTTTTTTATTGCCTGGAGGAAAGCATGGGCGCAGTACGCAAAATTGATATCCGCGGCGCCAAGGGTGGTGAAGCAAAGCCTAAAACCCCAACTGAGGCCCCGGACAGTCTGCGCTCAGTAGCCATTGCAAAGATGCTGATTGCTGTAGGCGAGGGCGAGTTTGAAGGCACGCCTACGGATCGCGACATCCGCCTCGACGGTACCCCGTTGCAGGACCCCCAAGGCAACACGAACTTCCCGAACGTGAAGTGGGAGTGGCGTACCGGAGCGGTGGACCAGGCCTATATCCAGGGCATTCCGTCGATCGAGAACGAAACGACGATCAGCACCGAGTTGCGCAGCGGTACGCCTTGGGTTCGAGCGATCAGCAATACCCAGCTTTCTGCCGTGCGAGTACGTTTCGCCTGGCCGGCGCTCCAGTCCGTGGATGCGAGCGGCAATATCAATGGCTACCGGATCGAATATAAAGTCGAAGTGGCCACCGACGGCGGCGCCTACCAGCAGGTGCTGAGCGAGGCCGTCGACGGCAAGACCACGACTGTGTACGAGCGAACTCGCCGAATCGACCTGCCTAAGGCAGTCAGCGGTTGGCTGATGCGCATCACGCGACTGACGATCAATCAGAACAACAACAAAATCTCCGACACGATGCAGATCGCCGGCTTCACGGAGGTGATCGACGCGAAAATCCGCTACCCGAATACCGCGCTACTTTACATCGAGTTCTCCGCTGAGCAGTTCCGCAGCATTCCTGCCGTGACTGTCGTGTGTGATGGCCGAAAATGGCAGGTTCCAAGCAACTACGACTCGCGCTCTCGCAGCTATACAGGCGTGTGGGATGGCACCTTCAAAGAGGCTTGGACGGACAACCCCGTCTGGCACACCTACGGCATCACCACGAACGACCGCTTCGGCCTGGGCCGCCGCATCAAGCCGTGGATGGTCGACAAGTGGGAGCTGTACCGCATCTCGCAGTATTGCGACCAGCAGGTGCCGGATGGGAAGGGTGGCATGGAGCCGCGCTTTATCTGCAACCTCAACCTTCAGAGCAAGGCTGACGCGTGGTCGCTGCTGCGTGATATCTCGGCGATCTATCGGGGCATGACTTACTGGGCTCAGGGCCAGGTCTTCACCCTGTCGGATATGCCGCGCGCTACGGACTTCGACTTCGCCTACACCCGCGCGAACGTTATTGATGGCAAGTTCACATATTCCAGCGCGTCGGAGCGTACCCGCTATAGCCGGGCCCTGGTCAGCTACGACAACCGTGAGAATAACCACGACACCGATGTCACCTCTGTTACTGACCAGAAGCTGCAGCGTCGCTACGGCGATAACCCGCTTGAAATCAGTGCTATTGCATGTGACCGCGAGTCGGAGGCCCAGCGCCGCGGTAAGTGGGCGCTGCTGACGAACTCCAAGGATCGGGCCGTTACCTTCAAGGTTGGTCTCGACGGGCGTATCCCGCTGCCTGGCTACGTTATCCCTATCGCTGACGAACTGCTTGCTGGGCGGCCGGTGGGCGGACGCATCTCGGCGGTGAATGGCAAGGTCATCAAGTTGGACCGTGATACCCAGGCCAAGCCCGGTGACCGTTTGATCCTCAACCTGCCCGACGGCAAGTGCGAGGGGCGCACCGTGCAGTTGGTCAGCGGCCGGCAGGTCACCGTGACCGTTGCCTACTCCGTTGCGCCCGAGCCTGAACTGGTGTGGGCGCTGGATGCCGACGACCTCGCAATCCCGCTATACAGGGTGGTAAGCGTGGCCCGGCCGGAGCCCGGCGTGTTCGAGATATCGGCCGTCCAGTACGACCCAAGCAAGTTCGCACACATCGACACCGGCGCGCGCCTTGAAGATCGCCCGATCAGCGTTGTGCCGATCACCGTCGTTCCGGCGCCGGCGAGCGTCGACATCACGTCGAATTACTCCGTGGACCAGGGCCTGGCCATCAGCACCATGAACATCTCGTGGCCCGCCGTTGCTGGCGCTGTCGCCTATGAAGTGGAGTGGCGCAAGGACAGCGGCAACTGGATCAAGCTGCAGCGCACTGGCTCGACGAGCGTGGACGTTACGGGCATCTACTCGGGTGCCTATCTGGCCCGGGTGCGGTCGGTGAGCGCCTTCGAGATCTCTTCGATTTGGAAGAGCTCAAAGCTGACCAACCTGGAAGGTAAAGTAGGCCTGCCGCCGGCTGTGGCGTTCCTGACTACCACCAGTCTGGTCTATGGCATCGGCATCCAGTGGGGCTTTCCACCAGGTGCAGAGGACACCCAGCGCACAGAGGTCTGGTACAGCGAGTCGCCGGACCTGACGACGGCGATCAAGCTGAGCGACTTCAGTTACCCGCAGGCCAAGCATGAAATGCACAGCTTGCTGGCGGGGGCGAGCCTGTTCTTCTGGGCGCGCCTGGTGGACCGTACCGGCAACGTCGGGCCGTTCTTCCCGATCCCTGGTGCGGTCAACGGCCAGGCGAGTTCTGACCAGACCGAGTACGACAAGTACTTCGCCGACAAGATCGGTAAGGGGGCGCTGTACCAGAGCCTGCGCGAAGAGATTGAGCTAATTACGGGCGATGGGCCTGGGTCCGTCAATGACCGCCTGGAGGAGGCCAAGCAGGAGCTGGAAGAGCTGATCAACCAGGTCACAGACGCCCTTGCCTATGACCCTGCCAAGCCGTACCGGACGGGTGACATCGTTCGTTTGGACCAGCACCTATTCCAGGCGAAAAACCCGGTACCGGTGAACACCAGCCCGCCGAACGCCACCTATTGGTCGGATATCGGCACCATCCTGGAAACTGCAAACGCCTTGGCGTCGCAGGTTCAGATCATCGAAACCAAGATCGAAGAGCTCGACGGCAAGGTGGTGGCCACCGCGTCATCGATTGAGGCGCTGCGCTCAGCAGCACGGGAAGATGACGGCGCTGGCGACCTGGCGGGCGTGATCAAAGGCTGGCAGTCAACCGCTGATCTGGCTCTGGAGAAGCGTACCAGGGCAACAGAAAACGAGTCGATGGCACAGCAACTGCTGACGATGAACGCGCAAGTAGGGGCGAACAAGTCAGGGCTGACCGTTTTGGAACAGGTGGTGGCGACCAACAGGGAGGCTGCCGCCACTCAACTGAACCAGCTCAAAAGTGACCTAGCACTGACCGATGAGAAGGTAGGCGGTAATGCCGTGGCTATCACTGGCCTCGACACAAAGGTCACTGAGGTTGATGGCAAGGTCACCTCTTTGGCCGCGAGCAACGAGTCTTTAAGGGCTTCGGTTCGAAGCGATGATGGTGCTGGCGATCTTGCTGGAGTTATCAAGGCTTGGGAGAGCACCGCGACAATTGTCTTGGAGCGGAGGGCTACAGCTACAGCATTCGAGGCCCAGGCTAAAACCACTGAAACGCTGCAGTCGAGTATTGGGAAGAACAGCGCTTCGATTCAGCAGGTGAGCCAAACCCTTGTGAGCGTCGATGGTCGCGTGTCTTCGATGGTTACCCTTAAGGCGCAGACTATTGCTGGAGGCAAAAGAGTTACATCTGGTTTTGCCTTTGGTTCGGATGGAGATCAAGCCGAATTCCTGATCTTTGCCCAGCGCTTCGCCGTTGTGGATGAGGTCAGTGGCCAGCTTGTCCCAATGTTTGTCGTGCAGGGCAATCAGGTTGTGCTCAATTAGGCGATCATCAGCAAGGCGTTTATTCAGGAAATCATCCTGGGTATGACGCTCCGCTCGGAAGCCGTGGATTCCAAAGGGCGCCCATTGTTGGAGATCAACGTGAGGGCGGGAACGTTCACGCTGCGCAGTGCTGGAACTGGCGGCTCGGCGCTGCTGAACAATGATGGTTTGACTGTATTCGATGCCAACGATATCGACCGCGTGACCGTCGGGAGACTTTCGCCATGATTTATGGCCTTCGCACAAAGAGTGCTACTGGAGTTGTTGAACTCGATGAGAACTCATTTACGGTAAGGATTATTTACTCGGCTCTTATTCCAAAGTCTGCTGGGAGATTTGTAGATATATCTATACCGGAAGTCGAGCCCGAAAAATATTCTGCGGTGTGCGTGCCTGTTGCTCCCTACAACACATCTGGACAGTCTTGGGACGCTATTTGTTTTATTCCAGAAGTTACCCTGGGAAATGTAAGGGTGTGGTTCGGTAACAGGCAGAGCAATGATGGCCCACTTGGTACATCAACGCAGAGGTTGTTGGTCATGAGGTATAAGTAATGTCGTATGGGCTAAAGTTTATAAACAATAGTGACGCCGTAACTCTCGATTCTGAGTATGCACGGCTTGTAGTCCTTGAGAGTGGGACGTGGGATGGCTTCGGGCAGGGGGTGAACGTTCCATTTGTCAGGCCTGTACATACTGCTGAACCTCCCCTGATCTTCGTCAGGCCAGAAACCGCTGACATATTCTACTTCTGCACGCTAGGTGCTGGGCCAGATGGTTGGTATGGGTTCTCATTCCAGGGCGTGAGAGGAGTACGAACAACCGGCAAGTGGTTCTCTGCTGCATTCAGCGCTGTCCCAACTGCAGACTATGGTATGAGGTTGAGGGATGGCAATTCAAAGCTTCTATTTGACAGTGCAACGCCTGCTGCTCAATTCACAAGAACTATCACAAGCTGGCAGTATCTTGGAGCTTCCCACGATAGTCAGGGATTAACTAGGCTAAGTTGGACAGCTCCGTTTAACCTGTCGTCTGGGGATTACATGCTATTAAATAACATCGCTATGGATGTGGCCGGTTTAACATCTAGACAGGGAAATATGTACGCAGTATGGGAGTATGCACTTGATAGGCTTGTAATGCAGGTCGTTGGAGTAGATATATCAATGACCCTCTATAACCCTGTTGTCTTCGCCAAGCCCATGTCTTAGCGATTGTAATTACTGATCAATTTAATAACCGCCTTGTGCGGTTTTTTGTTGCCTGGAGTTAAATATGCCCTGGTACAAAGTAGGAAAAGTAAACGTTGTCTCTGGACAATCTAGCGTCATGGGAGTTGGTACCGACTTCGCCGCAAACTCTCTGGTGGGTGATGCATTCATCGGCCCGGACGGCCAGTGGTACGAGGTCATCAACGTCCCGAGCCCGACCACGCTTTCGATCAGTCCTGCATACCGCAGTGCCACGGTATCGAACGCAAACTATGCGCTGATGCCGGTGCAGGGCTACCAGCGCGATCTGGCCATTGTTGCCGGCGGCATTATCCAGCAGTGGGGAGCCACACTTGCAGGCCTGGGTACTGTGTCGACGGAGAACATCGTACCGGTGACGAAAGGTGGCACTGGTGCCGCTACTTCGGCTGCCGCTCGGTCCAATCTGGGCCTTGGCTCGGCCGCTGTTGCGCCAATTGTAGGAACTGTCACTCAATCAGGGGGCGTCCCCAACGGAGCAATTATTGAGCGCGGTAGCAATGCAAACGGGAGCTTCACCAGGTATGCAGACGGGACCCTTGAATGCTGGCATACGACGAACCCGGTAACACATGCGGCAGGAGCAGAAGTGATTACTCCCTGGACATTGCCGTCCGCGCCAGTACTCAATTCTGATGCAATCACTCTGGTCTCGGTGTCTGCGCCGAACTCAACGCAGAATTATACCAATACCAAGTTAGCCGCCGTCATCGCTTCGGCCTCGACGGTCACGGTCAGGTCGATATTTTCAGCGGCTCAAGGCTACTCATTCAGCTTGTACTTTAAAGGGCGGTGGTTCTGATGATTATTAAGTTTTCTCCATCGAGATGCGATGAGACGTTGAAAGTATCAAAGCGCGGTGACGTGCTAACGATCAATGGTGAGCGCTTTGATTTTCGAGGGATCCCCGAGGGTGCTGTGCTGCCTACGTCAGCTGTTGATTGCCGTTTCGTAATAGGGGATATCCCTCGGGTCAATGGGGAGTTAACCATCACCTTGCTACTGCCGTGCGGCCCAGATGCTACCGATGCGGCAAACTATCCGTTCGATATTGTCAGCCCGCCTGACGGAACCGTGAGTATCCCCCAATGAATATTGATTTCAGCCAGATGAAAACTGCCGGCCAGTTGCAGACTGCAAAAGACCAAGAAGCTCGCGATGCTGCTCTTGCCTCTCGACGATCTGCTTACCTGGCCGAGTCGGACCCCCTTCGCCTCGAGGCCGACTACGACGCCCTGAGCCAGGGCCTCACGCCCGACTACACCGCATGGCTTGCGTCGGTTGCGGCTATCAAGGCGCGATACCCGCTGCCAGTCAGTGTTGATCCTCTCGCCGACTGATCCGCGCCTGCGTACAGCCACCCGCCATCGAGCGGGTTTATTTTTGCCTGGAGAAAAGCATGACCACTTCCGATAAAGACCGGGACATCCTGGCGCGCACGCTTTGGGGTGAGCGATGAGGGAGATTCCCTTACCCGCCGGGATTAGTCTCGATGCCATTGAGTGGCGCCCCTGTCACGCATCTGGCGATTACGAGGTGAGCGAATACGGCCATGTGCGTCGGCGCACGCCAGGCCGCCGCACCTTTCCGGGCAAGATCCTATCCTTCTGCTGGCACCACGCTGGATACCCAAGGTTCAAGCTCACGATCAATGGCAAGCACGCGTACTTCGAAGCTCACCGGCTGGTAGCTATGGCGTTCCTTGAGCCGCCCTCAATTGGTAGAAACGAGGTTGCGCACGTCGATGGAGATCCCGCAAACACCCACTACACGAACTTGTGCTGGAAGACTCACGCCGAAAATGAGAGCGACAAGATCGGTCACGGCACAGTTCCAGCGGGCGTAAAGAATGGCGGCGCAAAACTTAACGACGACTTAGTGTTGGATATCCGGGCGCGCCGGACTGCGGGAGCAAGCTTGACCGCCATAGGCCGTGAGTTTGGGGTCGCCTTCCAAACCATCTCCAAAATCGTCAACCGAAAATCCTGGAGTCATATCTCATGAACGCGACCGAAAGAGACCGCGATATTTTGGCGCGGACGTTGTACGGCGAGGCCCGGGGGGAAGGCCTGGACGGCCAGATCGCCGTGGCCTGGACCATCCGCAACCGAGTATTCGACGGCAAGGCCAAGTCCTGGTGGGGTGAGGGCTACGCCGGCGTGTGCCTGAAGCCATGGCAGTTCAGCTGCTGGAACCAGAACGACCCGAACTACGCCTACCTCAGCGGTGCGAAGCCGATCCCGGCCGCGCAACTCGCCCAGGCCCAGCGCGCTGCTGACCAGGTGATGGCCGGCGCGGTACCGGATCCAACCGGCGGGGCCACGCACTACTACGCAACCACGATGCCCAAGGCGCCGGCCTGGGCGGCGAAGGCCAAGCAAACGCTGCGCCTCGGGCATCACGTCTTCTTCAAGGATGTACCGTGATGACTCCTGTCCAAAAGCTGGCCGGGCTTGTAGTACTGATCCTGGTGCTAATGACCATCGCCGCCGGCGTTACCTGGCAGGTGCAGGAATGGCGCATGGGCAAGATGCTGGCCGAGCAGTCCGGCCTGCACCAGGATGACCTGGCCGCTATCAGCAATGCCGCAAGCGCCCAAACCCGCCAGGCACTGGAGAAACAACAGGCCGCCGAGCAGGCCAGGGCCGACCTCGACGCCAAGGCAACCAAGGAGAAAACGAATGATCTTGCTGAAAATGAAAGGCTGCGCCGTGCTGCTGACGATTCTGCTCGCCGGCTGCGTATCGCGGGAAGTTGTCATGCCGATAGCGGCTACCTGTCCAGTTCCACCAGCACCACCGGCCTGGGCAATGCAGGAACCGTCGAACTCGCTCCAACTGCTGGACGGACTGTTTTCGATATCAGGGCCGGGATCATTGCTGATCAAGCTGCCTTGAGGGCTTTACAGAGGCATGTGCTGGAGTTCTGCCCGCAAGCCTCAAATGATGAATGAACAGCTGAATAGGCGATCCGATCAGGCCCTAGGTAGGAAAGATTTTTGGTTAATGGTTTTTAAGATCCGATTGTTCGTACATAATTTTGATATTGATGGGGTCTAGGCAGTCAGGCGCTTTATCTTGGACTTTTTTGAAATAGCCACGTGCTGCTGAGCTCCCAATATCACCACCCATGACCGCCAGCAGGTAATAACCATCAGCGCGAAACTGATCAAGACTCAGAAAAACAGGAGTGTAAAGGCCTCTCAGAGTGGTCAGCGGTTTCTGATTGTTGACCTGGGGTACGCTTGCAGTTTTGAAACAGTACGAATTTAGCGTTGGTAGCGGGTAATGATCCGAATATGGATCTGATTGCTCCAGTGCTCTTTGTAGTTGCGCCCGAAGCCGCAAACTTTCTGGGGCATCGTACTTGTATGTCCGGAAAGCTTTGTCACATTCACGTAATTGCAGTACTGCGCCGGCCAGCAGACCTTGATCTGTTGAGCGCTGGTACAGTTCACAGGCCTCCGCGTGCATCACTGCGGAGTCCTTGCGTCTTGCTTTCGTGCTTGCCAGCAGGTAACTGGCTACGCCATGACCTTCTTCGCTGGCCTTGCGCAATTCGCTCTCGAAGATCTCATTGTTTTTTGCCAATTTCTGCATGACTTCATTTCGTTCAAGCTTGTCGATTTTGCCTTGCTGTTCCCGCTCAACAAGTAAATCTATCTGTTGCTTGTTATCTTCAGCTATACGTAGCGCGTGTTGGAATGTCGCTTCAGTCTCGGCGGACGGCGCGGCCTGTACAGCGCTGCATAGAGTGAGACTGAACAGAAGTGTTGAATAATTCGATTTCAATGGCACTGTCTCCTCGGTTGCCTGCCTAAAAATACTTAGGCTGAAGGGTTTTCTTGCGTTAGTCCGGCGTACAGGGGCGAGCACCACTCCCGAACTAGTATGTAGCGGTATTCGGTTTACCACTGCGCCATCTGTTAACGCCGAGCCATATAGATCACTTTGAGATACTGCCCCTTCGATCATGACTTCTTGTTAGCTAGGTGTATTCTCAATAATCATCGGGCCAGCCTAACTCTTAAAGCGAGAGTTTTGCACGTGTGCCTGCCACCTCCGGCCCCGGCGGCGTGGTTCATGCAGCCCGTCGAGCCCAACTTGACCCAGCGCATGCTCAACGAATTATCGCCATCACCGATGCCGGCGACCAAGGATTGATCGCGCTGCGGGCGTGCCAGGCGTATGTCAGAGCCATTGCGCGTTGAGGATGATGGGCTACGCTTTGGGCATGAACGCTTAGGACGGCAATTTTCCATTAAAACTGACAGGCTCTTATGGACAAGCAGCTGGCAGGTCTTTCATTCTTTCTCACGCTTAGCTGGGTTGCCTCTGTGATCTTCGTCATGTGGTTTTTCAGCAAATGAACACATTGGCTGTATCAGCTCCGGCCCCTTGTTTCGAACGTTGCCCACGGCCGTATTGACTTTAAACCATTCGAAAGCCTCGGCCGGCTCGCCTTGGTGCAACACCATCTGCTCGGCACGCTCCTTGGGCGTGGCCGGGTCCAGCCATTCCCTGGCCAACTCCGGCGTTAGCACCACGGGCCGCCGGTCGTGGATGTCCACCATGCCGCCGGCGCTGTCGGTGGTGATGATCACGAAGTCGTCATGCTCGCCTGGGCCTTCATCAGTGTCGGGCAGTTGGCAGGTAGCTACCTATCTCTTCGACATTACATAGAAAAAGCCCCGTAGCCTATTCAGCTGCGGGGCTTCTTCTATGTAATGGCTTTAAGCTTTAAACCACAAACTTCGCAATCATCGTATTCAGGTCCACCGCCACACGCGACAGCTCTTGGCTAGCGGCAGTCGTCTGGTTTGCGCCAGCGGCGGTTTGGGCCGACAGGTCGCGGATATTCGTCAGGTTGCGATCCACCTCCCGGGCAACTTGGGCCTGTTCCTCGGAGGCGCTGGCGATGATCAGGTTGCCTTCGGTGATGCGGGTTATTGCGTGGGTGATCTGCTCTAGGGACTCTCCCGCACTATGGGCCACGGTCAGTGTCGAGCGTGCGCGTTCATTGCTGCTGTGCATCGCCGAGACTGCCTGCGTCGAGCCTTTTTGCACGCCGCTGACCATTTGTTCGATTTCCTGTGTCGATTGCTGGGTTCGATGGGCCAGCGCGCGGACTTCGTCGGCTACCACGGCGAAACCACGCCCTGCTTCACCGGCGCGAGCGGCTTCGATGGCGGCGTTCAGGGCCAGCAAATTGGTTTGTTCGGCAATCGCGCGGATCACATCTAGAACCTTGGTGATGTCCTGGACACTGTCGGCCAGGCTCTGGATTTCCCCGGTTGCCGTCGTCACTTCCTCTGCCAGCAACGAGATCGACGCCACGGTGTCCATGACATGACTGCGGCCGTTGCCTGCCAAGGTGTCACCGTCGCGGGAGGCGTCGGCGGTGCTGATTGCGTTGCGCGCCACTTCATCAACCGCGGCGGTCATCTGGTTGACCGCCGTGGCGGCCTGTTCGATTTCACCGTTCTGCTCGTGCAAGGCACGGGTCGACTCTTCGGTCACCGCCGACAGTTCCTCTGCCGCCGATGCCAGTTGATTGGACGAGTCGGTTATCTGGTGGATTGTTTCGCGAAGGTCCGATTGCATGGTTTCCAGGGCGCGCAATAGCTGGGCAGGTTCGTCCTGGCCCTCGACGACAATCTGCACGGTGAGGTCGCCCTTGGCCACTTGTTCGGCGATGCTTACCGCTTGGTGCAACGGCACCACGATACTGCGGGTAAACAGGGTGGCGAGGAGGGCGGTGAGCAGTGTTGCCAGCAGCATGGCGATGAACACCCATTTCACTGCGCTGGTGTACGTTGCGTCGGAGCTCGTCGCCGCGTCGTCGGCTTCTTGGATGTTGATGACGAGCAGGCTCGCCAACTCTGACCCTAGCCTGTCGCCCAGGGCGATCAGCTCGCCATTGAGCAGCGCGAGTGCTTGTGGTCGCTCGCCTTGTGCGGCCAAGGCTAATACCTGTTGCTGTACCTGCAGGTATTGCGCTTGGACCGACTTGAAACGTTCGAACGTATCCCGCTCGGCATCCACTGTGAGTTTGCTGGTGTACAGCGCGTTGTCTGCTTGAATCTTCTCGCGCAGTTGCGAAAAAACGCGCTGGCTGGCCTTTACCTGCTCCGGGCTGTCAAGCAGCATGACCCGGTAGGTTGCGACACGGATCTCGGACATGGTGGTCTGCAGATCGCCCAGGGCCAAGATGCTTGGCAGCCAGTTTTTGTCGACTTCATCCGACTGGCTGGCCATGTCGCGCATCTGGCTTAAAGAGAACAAGCCCAGTAACACCACGAGCAGTCCGACCAGGCCAAAGCCAAAGGCCGAACGCAACGCTATTTTCATCTTTCTTAAACTCATGAACTCCCCCGGTGACAGGAAAAATAAGTGGCCGCAGTATTGGTTTGTCCGCGCGAAATCGCAGGGGCAACGGGTGCGTCACTCTGTTGGTTTGGTTGTTTTAAGGATGCGGTAAGGGGCTATGGCCAGTGCTGTGCGTGATGGGCGAGCGCTGTGTGGCGACGTTTCTGTCGATCAGCCATGGCAACAGTTGGTGTGCAGGCATGGGGCGAGCAAGCAGGTAGCCCTGACCGGTTTCGCACCCGAGGTTGAGCAGGATGTCGCGTTGCTCAGTTGTTTCGATGCCTTCGATAACCACGCCGATGTTCAGCTCGCGAGCCAGTGACAAAACGCTGGAGATCGCCGCGCGGCTACGCGCTTCCGATGACAGGTCGCGGATGAATTCAGCCTCTATTTTTATTTCGTTGAACGGCAAACTGCACAGGCGTTGCAAGGAGGAATACCCACCACCGAAATCGTCGATGGACAACCCGCAGCCCATCATGCGCAGGCGCACCATGTTCTCCAAGCTGAGTGAGCCGGGATCGAGCGTGCCGGTCTCGGTCATCTCAAATGACAGGCTGGAACCGGGTGCGTCGAAGCGTTTGAGCAACAGCGCTATGTGCGCACTCATCTGCGGGTTGGCGAACTGGCTTGCGTTGACGTTCACCGCGAAGTTAATTGACAGCTGTTTGGCCAGTGCGGCCTTGCGCAGCGTCAGACATTGGTCCACCTGTCGATAGAGCAAGCTGTCGAGCAGGCCATGGCGTTCGAGCACCGGGATAAATGCAGTGGGCGCCAAGATGCCCCGCTCAGGATGGTTCCAGCGTGCAAGCGCCTCTACGGAAGTAACCTGTAATGTCCGAATATCGAATTTTGGCTGAAAATAAACTTCCAGCTCGCCGTTTTCCAAGGCGCTAAGTACCTGGTGTTCGTTGCTCTCATCGGCGACGTGCAGCGGGTAGGGATTGCGCGGGTTGTGGTCGAGGTACTTACCGACCAGTCTTTTCACACCCTGCTCGTACAAGGGTTTGCAGAGCTGACCAAGCACGCGCAGGCCGAGCAATGTCGCCATGCCGCTGATGGCCTGCCGTAACTCGGGGGCAATACTGCTGGTGATCACCACCGATTTGAGTGCGTGCCGTTGGCTCGCTCGTCGCATGAAGGTAATGCCGTCCATGCCATCCATGCAGATGTCGCAAAATGCGATGTCTACCGGCCCACTGGTTTCCAGGAGTTGCAGCGCTTCACAACCGTCCGAGGCTTCCAGAATGCGTGTACAACCAAGCTGCGCGAGGAGCGCGACGGCGTAACGACGCTGTACTGGCTGGTCCTCCAGCACCAGGATGCTAAGTGTGGACATTGACATCAGAAGGGCTCATCTAAAGGCTAAGGCGCTAGCTTGCCCAAGACTGATCGCCTTTTAATCTCGAAATCCCTTACGTCTTTGCAAGAAATTTCTTAAGGTGATTTTCCACCGGCACTCGCCTGCAGCAGATCCAGAAGCCGCTGCATGCAATTTTCCATTGCTGTCGTCGAGGCAACCAATACGCTTCGCTCGGCTTCCTTTGCGCAATCAGCCTCAAGATTCTCGCAGGTGAGGATCAGTTGCTCATGGCGGATAAGCCTTGCCCCGCCTTTCACTCGATGCGCGAAGTGGGCCAAACCTGGGCGGTCATCGCGGGCAAGCAGCTCGGCGAGCTGTTGCAGATCCGCGTGGGTGCTTGACGCCAATTCTTCACGCAACGACTGCAGCGCCGATAACTTGCCCAGGGTCAGCGCTTTCAGCTGCGCGTCGAGTGATTCGCCCGTCAGCTCGGTGCTCGTCTGGTCACTTAAGTAGTCCGTTTGCAGTTGCTGAAGGCGTGCACTCAATTGGTCCAGGCTGATGGGTTTGAAGAGACAGTCATTCATGCCGGCATCCAGGCAGCGCTGTTTTTCTTCGGCGACGGCGTTGGCTGTGAAGCCCAGCAGTAAACAGCTGGGTTCACCGCTCGCCTCCTCAGCCTGTCGAATCGCCCGGGCCAATTGGTAACCGTTCATGCCAGGCATATCGCAGTCTGTCACCACCACATCGTAAGGCTGCTCGTTCCACAAAGCCAAGGCTTGGGCACCGTCGCAAGCCTCCCGCACCTCATGGCCCAAGTAAGCGAGTTGCTGTGAAAGCACTAGGCGGTTGGCGGCGTAGTCATCGACGACCAACACGCTCAACGGCATCCCCGGCAGACTGTCGAGCGGTTCGCAGATCTGCGGTGACGGTACGTCCGCAGCGGGCAGAACCAGCGTTACGGTGACCCTCGTGCCTGTGGCTGGGGCGCTGATCAACTCCAGGCTGCCGCCCATCATTTCGATCAGTGACCGGCTGATGACCAACCCCAGTCCCGAGCCCTGTTGCTGTTTGCCAGCCTGGCTGAACGGCGAAAACAACTGCTGCTGATCGGCTTTGCAGATGCCCACGCCGGTGTCGACGATGCTCACCGATAACTGCATGGGTTGAGTGGCTTCAGCCTGTCGTGCTTGCGCGGTGATACGCACTTCGCCTACAGCGGTAAACTTGATCGCATTGCTCAGCAGGTTGGCGATAATCTGTTTGAAACGCATCGTATCGATCAGTACGTTGCGGTCTAGGGCTGGATCGATCTCCAGCTTCAGTGCGATCGCCTTCTCGCGTGCCAGGCCATCGAACACCCGCGCCACCGAGGTCACTAGCTGGTGCGGGTTTGCACTCTCGGGCGCCAGGCTCTGGCGCCCGGATTCAATACGAGCAATGTCGAGTACGTCACCGATTAGCGCCAGCAGCTCCTTGGCGGCCCCCGACGCAACATCGATGGCGGCCCGGTCGAAGATGCCTTGTTCGGATTTGCGCGAGGCCATTTCGAGCATGCCCAGTACCGCATTCATCGGCGTGCGGATCTCATGGCTCATGGTCGCCAGAAACGTGGTCTTGGCCCGATTGGCGCTGTCTGCTTCCTGCTTTGCCGCGTGCAGTTGTTCCACCAGACGCTGGCGGTCGCTGACGTCGACCCAGCCGCCGATCAAGCCATCGACACGGCCTTCACTGCCGCGAAATGGCAGGATCCAGTGATAGATCGTCAGCACTTCGCCACTTGGCAAGACGATCAGGCGATCGCGCAACATCGGTTCGTCAGCGGCCATAACGGCGAGGTAGTCGCGGTGATATTCCCGGGCCTGCTCTTCGCCGGAGAGCAGGCTTTCCATCACCGTGGTCCCCAGCAACTGCTGCTCGTCCTCGACACCAAACACCTGCCGGTAAGCCTTGTTGCACAGCAGCAGGCGCCCCTCGCGGTCCCGCACGTAGGTGGGATGGGGCGTGCCATTGATCAGAACACGATCGAATTCCAGCCTGGCGCTGAGTGCGCGTTCGGCGCGTTTGCGGCGTAGCACCTGGCGTCGCAGTAACACAATCCACACACAGGCGCTCAGCAATAGCACGGCCGCCAACGCAAAGCCCCTCAGGATTGCCGCGCGGTGTTTACTCCAGTAGCTGTCGTCGAGCACCACCGGGCTGCGCCAGCGATTGGTCAATTCGTCCATTTCCTCGGGCGAGATGCTGAGCAGTGCCTTGTTAAGGATCGAGAGCAGAAGCGGCGATTTGTAATCAACCGCAAACGCCAGTTGGGCTGCGCGAGCACCGACCGTTGCGCTGATTTTGAGTTGGTCAGGGTAATTTCGGGAAATCAGGTAACGTGCGCTGATCAGCGTACTGACACTGGCATCCACACTACCTTTGGCGAGCAACGAAAACGCATCGGCGAGACTCTTCGCCTCGACGATCTGCACCTCTGGAAACTCGCGTTCAATCATCTCCTGACTGGCGTTGCCACTGATTATAGCTAGGCGTTTTCCCGATAAGTCCTGCAGGTTGTTCGGGCTTTCGGGCACGTTGCGCGTCACCAGCACAAAGGGCGTGGACAGGTAGGGGCGGCTGAAACTGACGCGGCGTTCCCGGTCGATGCTGGGCGTCAGTGCTGCCAGCAAATCGGCTTCGCCCTGCTTGACGCGGGTAATCATCGCATCGACCGAAGCGCCTTTTTGCGGGTCGAATTTCAATCCGGTCCGCAGGCTGATTTTGGCGATCACGTCAGCACTCAGACCCCTGAAACGTTCATGCTCATCAAAAAAGGTAAACGGCAGAAAGTCTTCGTTCACGACCACTTTTAATCGGGGATGCTGCGCCAGCCAGCGCTGTTCCTCGACGCTGAACTGCACTTGATGGGTACCGGAAATACTCACGCCGCCGGCATTCCAGCGGCGCGCGATGGTCATCTCTTCACTGGCGGGAATCGCTTTCAGGGCGGCGTTGACGAGGTGCAACAGCTGCGTGTTGCCGCGCGTCGCGGCGAATGAGAAGTTGTTGACCTCCATGCGCGAGAAGTCCACCAGTTGCACGTTGTTCAGGTAGCTCTTGTTGATCAGATAGCTGGCCGTCACCGAGTCGCCTAGGTAAAGGTCAGCTTTGGAAAACGCCACTGCACCCACCGCGTTGAGAATCGAGGGGTACAGCTTGAAGGTGGCGTCGGGGTAGAACGCTTGCACCGTTTTCAGGGGCAGATAGTGATCCACCATGGCAACCGTTTTGCCAGCCAGAGTCGGGTCGACCAGCGGCGAATCGTTGCTGCGTGCCACCAGCGTCGGCTGATCCAGGGTGTAGGGTTGCGACAGCCGAAGGTCCGGGTCTGCAGCCTCAAAGCCATTGGCAGACGCCAGCAAGTCGATGTCACCATGTTTGAGCGCCCGGATCACCTCGGTGCGATTGGGATAACGCAGTACCTGTATGCGTACCGTCAGCAGTTGGCCAATCAGTGCCAGGTAATCCGCACTGATACCCTCGAACTCATGGTTATGGTTGGTGATGTCAAACGGAGGATAGTCGGGGGCGGACGTGCCCACGCGCAGCTGTTTTTTAGCGTCCAGCAGCTTTAAATCGGCGGGGCTCAACGGCAGTTGACTGTCTTGTAGCGAGGATCTTCCCAGCACCGTTAACGTGACTGGCGCATCACCCGCCCACGCCATGTGAATGCTTGTCCATAACAACAGCATGGCGACGAACAACTTCAAATCAAAGGTCCTTAATGCGGTGCAGAGAGGTCGAAAACCGGTGGTGGCATCAGCATAACGCCATTGTAGGCTCGGGCGTAACTCGCCCGGAATTTAGTAGTGGCATTAAGGCATTATGGTACATTGTCGCCATTATTGCCGACGATGCACTACTAAAAACCGAGGAAGGCTGCAGATGTATAAAGTCCTGCTAGTCGATGACCACCCTTTTATCAGGACCGCGCTGCGCACGCTGGTGAGTGAGGAGGGCTATGAAGTGGTGGGCGAAACCGACAACGGTGTCGATGCCATCAGCCTGGTACGTCAACTGGTCCCGGACCTGGTGTTGCTGGACATCACCATGCCGCGCTTGGACGGCATTTCGGTGATCGAAAGAATCCGTGCCTTGGAGTTGAACACCCGGATTATCGTGCTCACGTCCCTCAGCTCAGAGCAGTACGCCACGCGTTGCATCAGTACCGGCGCCTCGGGTTTTATCAGCAAGACCGATGAGCTGAGCGTGCTCGCGCAAGCGATGAAAACCGTGATGAAGGGCTACTTCTACTATCCGGAAGCAGTGGTGGCGTTTTCGAAGAAGCACAAATTGGCAGTGGATGAAACGCAGCTTATTTCCTCCCTGTCCAATCGCGAACTGTCGGTGTTTCAGCAACTGTCCCGAGGCATGAGCAATAAGGACATTGCGCAGAATATTTTGCTCAGCAGCAAGACTGTGAGCTGCTACAAGGCGCGTCTGTTGGCGAAGCTGAACGTGAAGTCGGTGGTGGACTTGGCGGACATTGCCAGGCGCAATAATCTGATTTGAAACGGTGTGAAGTGGGCCCTACATGACCGTCACGCTTTTCATACACACTTCCAAAACGTTCCATACAGGTAGCGAATTGCGCTCCCTGTATGGAACGCATTATCTTTCGGTCTCGACGATTTCTCAGGTGGAAATTCCTACACCGCAAAGGAAATGCACCATGAGTACGAACACCAAGAAAACCTCCGAAAATATGGCCACGTTGGCCGCGGAAACGCTCAGCAATCAAAATGCTTCTGTGATTGCCAAAGGTCTGGCTCCTTCCGCGTTGGCTCAAAGTGGTACCGGCAAGCAGACGAGCTAGTCTGGAGATGTATACGATGTCAGTGCAGTCCAGTTTAAGGCAAAGAGGTGTCTACGAAACCCGGGGCGATTCACTGCTCAAGTACATACTGTTGCAGTATCAGGTTGTGACTAGAGCCTTGGTGCAATTAATTCAGGCCCGTTGTTTCGCACATTTCCCACTGCCGTGTCGGCTTTGAACCATTCGAAAGCCTCGGCCGGCTCTCTCTGGTGCAACACCATCTGCTCGGCACGCTCCTTGGGCGTGGCCGGGTCCAGCCATTCCCTGGCCAACTCCGGCGTTAGCACCACGGGCCGCCGGTCGTGGATGTCCACCATGCCGCCGGCGCTGTCGGCGGTGATGATCACAAAACCGTCATGCTCGCCTTGGCCTTCATCTGCGTCGGGTAGCTGGCCTATGGCCGCGCACAGCACAGGCGCGCCATCCCGCCGGCGGATCAGGTAGGGCTGTTTCTTTGGCCCGCCTTCATCAATCCACTCAAACCAGTTGTCCACGGGCGTGATTGCCCGGTGTGGCCAGATCGCCAGGAAGAATGGGCCGTGGGCCACTTTCTCGACTCGAGCGTTTATCGGCGCAGCACGGTCCTTGGCCCAGTGCGGCCGCCAACCCCACCGCACCAGGTCTGCGTGCAGCGTTTCATCCTGCTGGTGGAGCAGGGCGACTTGGGTGGTTGGTGCCACGTTGTAACGCTCAAGCGGTGCCTCACCCACTGAGTTTGCCAGGGCGTTCGGCATGCTCAGTGCTGCAACGAAGTCATGAATTCCGCTGTACTGTGAAAGTCTTCCGCACATCGGCAAGCCCTCGGTAGAAATTTCAGCTTAGATCACGCGGCAAAATTTCTAAGGGTTTGCTTCCCCATGCCCCGTTTGTAGCCCGCGCAAGCGCCCACTCAAGTGAATTGAGCTTGCTTGTGACAAAACCCAGGTCTGTATTGCAGCTAGCAAGAGCGCTATCGGACGCCTTGAGCTCAGCCCGAAGCTTGTCGCGCTCGGTAGATAATTCAGCGTGCATTCGTACCAGGCCGTAGATGTCCTCTCGGGCTTTGCGAAGCTGCAGGTGCAGTTCCTGAATCTCGTTCTCCAAGAGCAGCGCGTGTTGCTTGTGCATTTCTAGAGGAGTAGGGCATCCAAGCCACTCGCAGGTGTCTTCATCGATGTTCATGGTGGGGTAATCCGAAGCTGTATGTTTATACAGTAATCGAGATTCTTGCGGACTGAGGTTGCGAGGCGACGAGCAGCAGGTGTTCCCGACGATCAGTCAGGGAGCGTTGAGAACGGCCAAGGTTAGCTTGATGAACTCTTCGTTGCGGTCGATGGTGTCCAGCGCGCCGCGAACGTTGTCGGCTACTTCGGTGCCGCCTTGCTGCTCAACCCAATTCGTCAGCTCCATGATGGCCGCTTCAAGGGCGAGTTGGTTTTCGTTGATTTTGGACAGCAGGGAAGGGAGCAGGTCTGAGTTTGGCATCGGTGTTCCTCCTTGGAGTGAACAGCGTAGCAGTTGGGTTGCTTGGTGGTGGATTGTGAGCGGTCGGCAGGACGCCGGGAAGAGAATTGCGGAACAGCTTGTAAAATTGCGGAACAGAAAAGATAAGGGCCTGCATGAAGTTCATCATGCAAGCCCTTGATATCTATGGTGCCCGAACCCGGAATCGAACCGGGACGCCCTTACGAGCGGGGGATTTTAAGTCCCATGCGTCTACCAGTTTCGCCATTCGGGCGGCAGCGCGATGAAGCAACTCAGTGGGGCTTTGCCTGGCAAAGCGCTTGAGCGGTGCAGCAGGCTAGGGAATATATAGATCAAGGCACCTTGGCGCAAGTTTGCGTGCGGTCTTTTTCTGCTTGATCACGTTTGTCCGTTTGTAAAAAAAGCCCGTCATATCAGTGATCTACATTTGCTTGGCAGGGGCGTGCGACTCGCTGGCGCACCCATTGCTGCCCCAGGATGCTTGCCGATACGGCCTGGTTCATGCAAGTCGAATGCACTAAGTCCAACCCAGGCTGTCAGTGTTGTTTCAGGCATTCGACCCTATTCGCAGGAGAGAAACATGGCTACTACACAGAGTGATGACAAGCGCCCAACTCCAGATCCTGCAGAAGACAATGCGTTTTTCCCTTCTCCCTATTCGCTCAGTCAATTTACTTCCCCCCAATCTGATCTCAGCGCTGCGGATTACCCAAACCCCTACACGGGCGGGCGCTGGAAGTTCTTGATGATCGGTGCCGATGAGCGCTACTTGCCTACGGACAACGGAACGCTGTTCTCCACGGGTAATCACCCGGTCGAAACGCTGCTGCCGATGTATCACCTCGACAAGGCCGGCTTTGCTTTTGATGTGGCGACCCTGTCCGGCAATCCGGTGAAGTTCGAGTTCTGGGCCATGCCGTCGGAAGACGCCGAGGTCAAAGGGTTCTATCGCAAGTACCGCGATCAGTTCAGGAGCCCGCTTAAACTGGCCGATGTGATTGAGCAGGCGTTGGGTGAAAACTCGGATTACATCGGTGTGTTCATCCCAGGAGGGCATGGGGCGCTGATCGGTTTACCGCACAGTGCTGATATGAAGAGGCTTTTGCAGTGGGCCATCGCCAAGGACAAGTTTGTGGTTTCGTTGTGCCACGGCCCTGCGGCGCTGCTGGCGGCGGGCGTTGGTGAGTCAAAGGATTCCTATATCTTCAACGGTTACAGGATTTGTGCGTTTCCCGATGCGCTCGACGCGACGACGCCCGATATCGGCTACATGCCCGGGCACCTGACCTGGAAGTTCGGCGAGCAGTTGCAGGCGCTGGGTGTTGAGATTGTCAATCAGGATATCGACGGGGCGACGCTACAAGACCGAAAACTGCTGACCGGCGACAGCCCGTTGGCGGGTAACAATCTGGGCAAGTTGGCGGCGAGTGTGCTCTTGAAGGCTGTCTGAACGAGTCGAGCCGCAGCGAGGCTGCGGCTCGACAGCGGCTACTAAAGCCAGGCTTTGATCCGCGCGCTGACCGCCTCGGTCGAAATGCCGTAACGATCATGCAGTGTCGGCAACGCGCCGGCATCAAGGAAGGCATCCGGCAGGGCGATTTGCCGGAAGGTCGGCGTCACGCCGTTGCGTAACAGGACGCCTGCCACCGCTTCGCCAAGCCCGCCGATGATCGAATGGTTTTCCGCCGTGACCACCAGCCGTCCCGGCTTCCTGGCCTGCTCCAGAATGGTCTGCTCATCCAGCGGTTTGATGGTGGGTACATGCAACACCGCCACATCCACGCCATCGGCGCGCAGCTTTTCGGCGGCTTCCAGTGCCCGCATGGTCATCAGGCCGGTGGAGATGATCAGCACATCGTTGCCGGTGCGCAGGGTTTTCGCCTTGCCAATTTCAAACGTGTAGCCATATTCATCCAATACCACCGGTACGTTGCCACGCAGCAAGCGCATGTAGACGGGGCCCTGGTGGGCGGCGATGGCAGGCACGGCCTGTTCGATCTCCAGGGCATCGCAGGGGTCGATGATCATCAGGTTGGGCATGGCCCGGAAGATTGCCAGGTCGTCCGTGGCCTGGTGGCTTGGGCCGTAGCCGGTGGTCAGACCCGGCAAGCCGCAGACGATCTTGACGTTGAGGTTTTCCTCGGCAATCGCCATGCAGATGAAGTCGTACGCACGACGAGAGGCGAATACCGCGTAGGTGGTGGCAAAGGGTACGAAACCTTCACGGGCCATGCCGGCCGCGGCGCTCATCAGCAGTTGCTCGGCCATGCCCATCTGGTAGAAGCGATCGGGGTGGGCCTTGGCGAAAATATGCAGGTCGGTGTACTTCGACAGGTCAGCGGACAAGCCGACAATGTCCTGGCGCTGCTCAGCCAGCGCGGCCAGGGCATGGCCAAAGGGCGCTGAGCGAGTGGCTTGGCCTTCAGAGGCAATCGAGGCAATCATTGCGGACGTGGTCAGGCGTTTTTTACCCGTTTGCAAGGCTGTGTGCTTGACGCTGCTCATGCGGTTTTCTCCATCTGAAGATTGCTCAATGCCAGTTCCCACTCGTTCTCGTCGACACGGATGAAGTGGGTTTTTTCCCGGGACTCCAGAAAGTCCACGCCCTTGCCCATGCGTGTGTCGCAAATGATCACCCGCGGCTGGCTACCGGTGTGGTTGCGGGCGTTGTCGAAGGCGGCGACCAACGCTTGCAGATCGTTGCCATCCACGCGCTGGGTGAACCAGCCAAAGGCCTGCCAGCGATCGACGATGGGCTCAAAGGTGAGAATTTGGCTGGAATGCCCATCGGCCTGCTGGTTGTTCACATCGATGATTGCAATCAGGTTGTCGAGCTGCCAGTGGGACGCAGACATCGCCGCTTCCCAGGTCGAGCCCTCGTTCAGCTCGCCGTCGGACAGCAGGTTATAAACCCAGGATTGCGAGTTCTTACGCTTGAGACCCAGGCATGCGCCGACGGCGATGCCCAAGCCATGACCCAGCGAACCGCCGGTGATTTCCATGCCCGGGGTGTAGGCCGCCATGCCCGACATCGGTAGGCGGCTGTCGTCCGAACCGTAGGTTTCCAGCTCCTCGAGTGGGATTACCTGGGCTTCGATCAAGGCGGCATATAGCGCGATGGCGTAGTGACCGATCGACAGGTAAAAACGATCACGCTCTTCCCACTCCGGGTTATGGGGCTGATAGCGCAGGGCATGGAAATACGCCACCGCCAGCAGGTCAGCCGCGCCCAGGGCTTGCCCTACATAGCCTTGTCCTTGGACCTGGCCCATGCGCAAGGCATGGCGACGGATGTTGTAGGCGCGTTCTGCCAGGGACAGCGATTCAGTGTGTGATGCAGCAGTCATGATAAAGACTCCGTTAACTCAACGATTGACCAAGGCGGCCGGGACTCGCAGCACCAGCAGTGCTCCGGCGCACAGCACGGCGGTGATCAGGTACATGCCGATGGCGCTGGAGCCTGTCGTGGTGGTGATCCAGCCGATCAAATAGGGCGAGCAGAACCCGGCCAGGTTGGCAAAGCTGTTGATGCCAGCGATGCCTGCTGCGGCCGATACACCGCCGAGCAAGGTGGTGGGCAGCATCCAGAACAGCGACGAAGCAGACAGCACTCCGGCAGCGGCCAGGCACAGGCTGAGCATCGACAGGAGCAGGTTGCCGCCCATCAGTGCGGCCAGGGTGAGGCCGATAGCGCCGGCAATCATCGGGATGATCAGGTGCCAGCGACGCTCTTGATGTTTGTCGCCACTGCGGCCCATCAGCAGCATGGCGACGATGGCGCACATGTACGGCAGGCTGGTCAGCAGGCCGATATGCAGTGGGTCGGACACCCCGGCATTGCGGACCAGGGTCGGCAGCCAGAAGGTGATTGCGTACTGGCCCATGACCACGCAGAAGTAGATGCCGGCCAGCAGCCACAAGCGTCGATCGCGAATGAACTCGCCGACCGAGGCGTGGGTGACTTTGCAACTGTCGTCCTCGGCCAGCTCTTTTTTGATCAGCCCCTTTTCGTCGTCCGTGAGCCAGGTGGCCTGGTCGACGCCGTCTTTCAGGTAGCTGAGCACCATCAGCCCGACGATCACCGTAGGGATGGCCTCGATCACGAACATCCATTGCCAGCCATGCCAGCCGTGTACTCCGGCAAACGCATTCATGATCCAGCCCGAGAGTGGGCCGCCGATCATGCCCGACAGGGGGATGGCCACGAACCACAGCACGGTCATCCGCGCCCGGCGATAGGAAGGGAACCAGTAAGTGAGGTACAGCAGCAGGCCCGGTGCCAGGCCCGCCTCGGCAATGCCCAGCAAAAAGCGCAGGGCATAGAACTGCCAGGCGGTTTCAACAAAGGCGAAGAGGGCCGAGATGATGCCCCACGAGATCATGATGCGGGCGATCCAGCGGCGTGCGCCGACGCGGTGCAGGATGATGTTGCTCGGCACCTCGCAAAGGAAATAGCCGATGAAAAACATCCCGGCACCCAAACCGTAGACGGCCTCGCTGAGCGCCAGGTCGTTCATCATCTGCAGCTTGGCGAAGCCAACGTTGACTCGGTCCAGATAAGCGCACAGGTAGCACAGCATCAGGAACGGCATCAGCCGCCAAGCAGTCTTGCGGTAGGCGTTGGCGCGAACGGTCGCGCCCGCGTCCAAGGATAAGGTGGTCATTGTGGTCTGATCTCTTATTTTTATTGACAGCTGACGGCTGCAACGTCGATTCAGAACAGCGCTCGCCGTGACGGCGGGCGCAAGATCCATCAGTGAATGAGCATGCCACCATTCACATCAAGGGTAATGCCGGTCAGGTAGGACGAGAGGTCGCTGGCCAGGAACAGCGCGGCGTTGGCCACGTCCTGCGCGGCGCCCAGGCGGCCCAGTGGAATGCCATCGATGATCGCGTGACGGCGCTCGTCCTGCATCAGGCCGCCGGTGATGTCGGTGTGGATCAGGCCCGGGGCAATCGAGTTGACCCGAACGTTGTCCGGCCCCAGTTCCCGCGCCATGGCTTTGGCCAGGCCCAGCACGCCGGCCTTGGCGGCGCTGTAGTGCGGGCCGCCGAAGATGCCGCCGCCGCGCTGCGCCGACACCGACGACATGCAGACGATGCTGCCGGATGCCTGTTGACGCATCAACGGGATCACCGCCTGGGACATCAGCAGCGTGCCGCGTAGGCTCACATCCAGCACTTTGTCGTAGTCGGCGTGGCGAATATCGAGGGTCTTCAGGGGTTGGGTGATGCCTGCGTTGTTGACCAGCACATCAATGCGACCGAAGTGCTCGATTACCCTGGCAATGGCGGCATTGACCTGGGTTTCGTCCGCCACGTTGGCGGCCAGGCCGAGATGACCTTCGCCCAGTGCGGCAGCGGCGTCACGTGCCGCCGACTCATCCAGGTCGAGGATGACCACCCGCGCTCCGTGTTGGGCGAAGGTGGAAGCAGTAGCGCGGCCGATGCCACGTGCAGATGCGGCGCCAGTGATGATTGCGACTTTGCCTTGAAGCAGCATGTGAAAGACCTCTGATGATTGTTTTTATGGTTCGACCCTGACGAATCGATGACTCAGCTTGGGCTGCTGATTGACCCTGAGCAATAACGCAAAAGTCTTTGGGTGCTGAAAAAAATTCAGCACTCGTCAGTGCCAGGCATTGATGATTGAATGGTGAACACCAATAAATACACCGGTACGACCGGGAGGTTTTGTCGATGCGTGGCGATCTCGAAACATCTGTTGTGCTGCCACCCTTGAGAGCAATTCAGGCCTTTGAGCAAACCGCTCGCTTTGGAAACGTCGCCAGGGCGGCCGAGGTCCTGGATTTGACGCCGTCCGCGGTCAGCCATCAACTGGCCAAGCTCGAGGCCATGATCGGTCGACAGCTGTTCTTGCGTAATGCCCGCGGGGTGTCGCTCACGCCGGTGGGGGAGCAGTATCTGAAAGAGGTGTCCGGCGTTCTGCACAGCTTGGCCGTGGCCACCGAGCGCGCAGCCAGCGACCTGAGCCTGGAATGCCTGCATCTGCATTCGGCGCCCAGTTTTGGCCTGCTATGGTTGATGCCCAGGCTGGAAGCGTTCCGTTTGCAGCACCCGGATATCCAGATCAACCTGTCGTGTTCGTACGAGTCGTTGCACTTTAGTCGTGACAAGATAGACGTGGACATCCGCCACGGTTTTCCCAACTGGCCAAGCTATGAAGTGCGCACCGTGCGCAACGAAACCTTTGCGGTACTGGCCTCGCCCAAGCTGTTGGGCTTGCGCCCAGTCAGAAGCGCGGCCGATTTGCTCGACAGGGAGCTGATCCTGTCGCAAGCCACGTTGCTAAAATGGCCGCAATGGTTCGCTCAGCATGGCCTGGCGCGACCTGAAAACCCCTATGCGTTGAGCTTTGATCGCTCGTACATGAGCCTGGAGGCCGCCAGTCATGGGTTGGGATTTGCATTGGAAAGCACCTTGCTGGCGCAGAAGTACCTCACCGCTGGAACGCTGGTCGAAGTTGCGCCGCAAACGCTCAGTGCCCCGGTGGCGGCGCACCATCTGGTTTTTCCAAAAGCCCATTCCAGTTTTCCTCGAGTCAGGCGTTTTCTGGAGTGGATGGAAAGTGAGCTCGGGCACAGTTTCAATTATTGAGTGTTAGTCGGCGCGCCGCTGTTTCTTGCATTGCAAACAGGGCGCGCAAATCCACCAAACCCGACCAGACGCTTACTCTCGCAAGCGCCGAATAATCTCCTCGTACCCGACCGCCCGCGACAGCCGCTGCAGTGCATCCAGGCGGCGGGAATAGGCTTTTGCGTCACCATAGGTCAGCTCGACATGCAGGCTGTCGATCGTCACCAGATAGGCCTCTGCCAGCACTTCACTGGCCTGGTCCTCTACGCCTGGATGGGCTTTAAGTAACCCTTTCTGGAAGTGACTGCGGATCGTGGCCATGTAGTCATTGAACCCGGACATGACCACGTGCCTTAGCGGCGTCGGTGGGTAAAAGGCGGCCCTGAGCAAAAAGCGCAGGGACTCATGCTGGTTGTAGCGGCGTTGCAGGTTGTCGATGTAGACCTCGCCGGGGGCCTTGATCGATCGAGAGTTTTTCGCAAATTGGCTTTGCACGTAGTCCAGTTCGGCGCGCAGTGCGAGTTCGAGTGCGACCACGTACAGCGCATCCTTGCTCGCAAAATGTGCGTACAGCGAGGCCTTTTTGATGCCTGCGCGCACGGCGATATCATTCAGCGAAGCGGCGTCGTAACCGTGCTCGGCAAATTGGTCCAGTGCCAGATACGCGATGCGTTCGGCAGCCGAGGTCAGGATGGTGGCTGTCATGTGGTTCTTCCTTAATCAGTGCCCGGCCAGGTCAAAGGTTTCGCCCGCTCCTCGGGGGAGGCTGATTGTCGTCAGCAGGCAGGTCAGCAATGCACTGGCCAGCAGCAGTGCGGTCCAAGCCACCGGTCCATAGGTCAGCGCCAATGCCGACAATGGCGTCGCGCTGGCGGAAACGGACAGTTGGAATGCGCCCAGCAGTGCAGCGGTGGAGCCCAGTGCGCGCTTTTGCGAGGACATCACCAGTGACATCAGCGTGGACTCGGCGATGCCCAGGCCAAACAGGGCAAGGGCCATGCCCGCCACTATACCGGGCAGACCCACGTAGGTCAGGGTGGATACCACCGCGATTGCCGAGCCAGCGGCCATGCTAAACACGCCGATCAGTGACAGGCGGCCCAAGCCAAGCCGGCTGACCAGTTTCCCGGCGCTCATCGCCCCGATCAGGATGGCTACCCCGGTGACGCCGAACAGCATGCCAAAGGCTTGCGGGCTGAGGCCGTAGGTCTGCTGGTAGACCAGTGTCGCGCCGCCGATGTAGGCAAACAGAAAGAAGAAAACGGCGGCCACGGCCAGGGTCGGACGCAAGAAGTGTCGGTCTCTGGCGATCGTCAGGTACGTGCGGCAGGCGGCGCCCAAGCGTAACGGCTCGCGTTGGCTGGCGGGCAGGGTTTCCGGCAGCGACAGCCAGCTGTTGCCCAGGACTGCCAGGCCAAATGCAGCAAGCACCAGCATCACCGCACGCCAGCCGTAGTGAGTGTCGATCACCCCGCCCAGTGCCGGGGCGAAGATGGGCGCGACGCCTTCGATGGTCATCAGCAATGCGAAGAGCTTGGTCGCCGCCACGCCCTCACTGACGTCCCGCACCATGCTCATGATCACCACCAGCGTCAGGGCGCTGCCAAGCCCCTGCACGAAGCGCAGCGCGATCAGCGTTTCAAGTGTCGGCGCCCATGCTGCGCCCAATGAGCACAAGGTAAACACCACAAGGCCGGCCAGCAGGGGCCGGCGGCGCCCATAGGCGTCGACGATGGGCCCGAAGATCAACTGGCCGGCACCCATGGCCAGAAGGAAGAACGTCAGGGTCAACTGCACGCTGGCGAAGCTGCTCTGATATTCGCGGGCAATTTCGGGAAGGCTCGACAGGTACATATCGACAGCCGAAGGGCCAAGGGCGCCGATCAGTCCCAGGCCAATAGCCAGCCTCAGGGCGACCCTGTGGGTGGGTTGCGAATTCATAGCGTCTCCAACGAAAAAAACAGCCTACCGGTCGGTAGGTTTTCGCATAATAGCGACACCTCTTAAATCGGTCAACGTCCCAGTATTCGGGAGGATTTGCACATGCACAGTGCAATCCGAGCGAGCGAATGAGAGTTGTTATCAATTATGTTTCTTTAGTTTTTTGATTGGATTAGACTCCCGCCAGCTGTGCACGAGCAGCGTTCTGGGCATTAGAACAAACAAAAAAAACGGCGTAGGGAGCAGGACGTGAATTTCAAGAAAACCACAATGGCAGTGGCTGTTGGCTCGGCGATCTACCTGTGCAACGGTGCGTGGGCCGCAGAACCTGCGAGCGCGCTGGAGATTGCACCGATCACCGTCACCGGTGAAAAGATCAACCGCAGCCTGGAGCAGACCCAGTCGAGCGTGGTGGTGGTCACCGACCAGCAACTGCGTGAAAAGCAGGACCGTGACCTGGTGGACGTATTCGCGCGTACGCCAGGCGTGTACAACCAGTCCGGCAACGAAAACTGGGGTATTCGCGGCGTGCCCGTGTCCGGTTTCGACGACCAGGGGCCCGCCACGCTCAACGGTGCGGTTTCAGTATTTGTCGACGGCGCCGTGCAACCCAACCGCGCCCTGACCCTCAGCCCGATGCCGCTGTGGGACGTCGACCAGGTCGAAGTGTTCCTCGGCCCGCAATCCACCACCCAGGGCCGTAATTCCCTGGCCGGTGCGGTGGTAATCCAGACCCGCAACCCCACCTTCGAGCCGAGTTTTTCCGCACGCACCAACATGGGCAGCTATGGCGAGCGCGGTGCGGCAGTGGCCGGTGGCGGGGCGTTGGTCGATGACAAGATCGCCGGGCGTATTGCCGTGGATTACCAAGAGGGTGACGGCTATATCGACAACGTCGCCCTGCATGACGACGCCAACCCCACACGTACCGGCAATGCCCGGGGCAAGCTGTTGATCCTGCCCAACGATGACCTGGATGTGCTGCTGACTTACGCCCACAGTGAAAGCCGCAAGGGCGATAACTCGGCGATGCGCCAGAACGACAAGATCCGTTATTACAAGATGACCTCCAACACCAAGGCCTATGACAAGCTTGAGCAGGACACGCTCAGCGCCAAGGTGGACTATCGCCTGGACGACAACTGGTCGCTGACCAGCCTGACCGCCAATACCCGCTCGGACTACGACGCGCGCCTGGATTTCGACCAGTCGGCCGACGCCAACCAAGTGGTATTGCGCAAACAGGACGGCGACCTGTTCAGCCAGGAACTGCGCCTGAACTACAGCGGCGATACGGTGAAGAGTTTTGTCGGTGCCTACTACGGCCACAACACCAACAACTTCCACGACCGCCTGTTGTTCAACAACCTTCTGTTCGGTACCGCCAAGGGCGATACCACCATTGAAAGCAAGGCCGTGTTTGGTGAAATCAACTGGACATTCGCCCCGCGCTGGACCTTGATCACCGGCCTGCGCTACGACCACGAGACCAACGACACCGATATCAAGCAAGACGATTTCTCCAGCCCCGGCAAGCTCAGCAAGTCGTTTGATGCGCTCCTGCCGAAACTGGGCCTGGACTATGAACTGGCCGCCAACCAGTACCTGGGCGTGATGGTGCAGAAGGGCTATCGCGGAGGCGGCGTCAACGTACGTGCCGGTGGCGGCCACGAAGGTTATGACCCGGAATACACCACCAACTACGAGCTGTCCTACCGTGGCTCGTTCTTCGACAAGACCCTGCGCACCCGCGCCAACCTGTACTACACCGACTGGAAAGACCAGCAGGTCAGCGCGCTAGAGCGCAACACCGACTTCGTCCAGGTGTTCAACGCCGGCAGCAGCGATATCAAGGGCCTGGAAGTATTTGTCGAAAAAGACCTCGGCGAGCAGTTGACCCTGACGGCGGGTGGTTCTATCACCGCGGGCAAGTACAAGGACTTTGTGACAGGTGATGGTCGCGATATGAGCGGCGAGGAGTTCCTCTATTCACCCAAGTACAAACTGTCCCTGGGTGGCATCTACCGTTGGAATGACCGCCTGACCCTGAACACCGACCTGGTGTACCAGAGCACCGCGCCCTCGGAGTATGAGTTCGATACCGCAGGCCAGGTCACGGGCGAGCGCCGGAGCGACAGCTACTGGCTGGTCAACTTCAACACCGAGTACAAAGTCACCAAGAATGTTGCGGTTTCCGGCTTCGTGAAAAACGCTTTTGACAAGGAGTACATCACCAACAACCGCAGCGGCAATATCGTCGATGTGGGAGCGCCACGTACGGTTGGGCTGGTGTTGCGCTACGACATGTAGGGCAACGATTCGTAGACTTAAGCTGGTGAGCGGGCGATGCGGCGTTCCGACAAGCCCGCTCGCCACAACAGCCTTTTCTGCTGGGACTCAAGGGTACAGCGACGGTCCGTGCCGGCAAACCAGGTCCTGCCGTTGTTTGGCGGCGTTTTCAAACCGTGGAATTTTCGATTTCTATTTGGGAGTTTTCCTAAATACGCCGATACGAGGTGTCGTGAGAATGAGCGCACTTCTATCTCATCTGTGATGTGTCATGTCCTTTCTACCGATTCGTGTCCTGGTTGTCGAAGATCACCCCTTCAAACAACTCGTTGCCACTCAAGCCTTCCGGGAGGCCGGGTGTGACAGTGTGCTTGGCGTGGCGGATGTGAACACTGCCCTGCAGCTGCTGGACCGGACAGGGCCGGTGGATATCGTGCTCTGTGCCCTGAAGGAGGAGGGCATGCAGGGGCTGACGACGCTTGAACTACTTAGCCGTAGCCAGCGGGTCAAGTCGCTCATCATTTGCAGCGTTCTTGCCCCAGACCTGCAGGACGCCATCGATCGTATGGTCGGCATGCTTGGGGTCTGCGTCCTGGGGTATGTCGATGTGCCGGTGCGCGCTGGCTCAATCACGCCGCTGTTAAGCCGGTATCTGGAAACCACTGTTGCCCCTGGGCATGCCTCTCAGAACGCTCGCTACACGACTGTCAGCCAGGCTGGCCTGGAACAGGCCATTGCAGGGCATGAACTCAAGGCATTTTTTCAACCCAAGTTCAACTTGGCGACCGGTGAAGTCGGCAGCCTTGAAGTGCTCGCGCGCTGGGCGCATCCGCAGTACGGCGTGCTGTGCCCGGCAGATTTCCTGCCGCAGGTCAGCCAGTTCGGTTTGATGGATGAGCTGTTTTTTGCCCTGCTGGACCAGGCCTTGTCCTTCCTGCAAACGGCACAGGCGCAGGGGCATATGTTGTCCCTGGCGTTTAATCTGGAGGCGCAGCAACTGTCCAGCGAGTCACTGCTGGCGCATCTAGGCTCGGCGCTGGCGCGCTACGCCATCCCGGCGTCGTGCCTGACGTTCGAGATCACCGAAAGCGGCCTGCTGGAAGTCTCTCCCCGAGTGCTCGAAACCTTGATCCGCCTGCGGATGATGGGGGCCGGCCTGTCTATCGATGATTTTGGTATTGGCTACTCGTCGTTGGAGCGCCTGTGCCTGTTGCCATTCACCGAGATCAAGCTCGATGCCCGCTTCGTGCGCGACCTTGATCGCAGCCCGCGTAACCGTGCAGTGATCAGCAGCACCCTGGCACTGGCTGAAGCACTGGATATGGCGGTCGTGGTAGAGGGCATAGAGCACGAAAGCCAGCGCCAGCACCTGCTCAAGCTGGGCTGCCAGCAGGGCCAGGGCTATCTCTGCGCACGCCCCATGGACGCAACGCGCACGCTCTCGTGGCTGGCAATGAAGTTGGCATCACGCAGCACGCTCTGATGTTGCAAAACAGGGGCTAGACTCAAGGCTCACTTGCCTTTCCTGGAGACTCCAGATGCCCCACAAAAACACCATCTGCCTCTGGTTCGACGGCACAGCTCTGGAGGCTGCCAGATTCTACGCCGCCACCTTCCCGGAAAGCACCGTAGATGCCGTGCACACAGCGCCGGGCGATTATCCCGCGGGCAAGCAAGGCGATGTCCTGACCGTGGAATTCACCGTCATGGGCATCCCGTGCCTGGGCCTCAATGGCGGGCCGGGTACCCAGCACAACCAGGCGTTCTCATTCCAGGTGGCCACTGACGACCAGGCCGAAACGGATCGCCTGTGGCTAGCGGTTGTCGGCAACGGCGGCGAGGAGGTTGCCTGTGGCTGGTGCCGTGACAAGTGGGGCCTGTCCTGGCAAATCACCCCGCGCGTGCTTACGGCAGCGATCATCCATCCCGACCCCGCGGCGGCCAAGCGCGCATTCAATGCAATGATGGGCATGGTGAAAATCGACATCGCCGGCATTGAGGCGGCGCTCAAGGGTTGATGAGACTCTGGTATAACCTGCGTTTTCAACATGCAGTAACGGCAAGGGAATGCGTATGAAATTGACGGCCCAGAGGCTGGTCGAACTGGCGATGGTCAACCCCATCAACGCTGAACTGGTGGCGCGCCTGCCAGCCCTTGGCCTGGACCAATGCCTGCTGACGGCAGGTTGCCTGTTCCAGGCGGTGTGGAATCATCAGGCCGGGCTGAGCCCCGATTGGGGGGTGAAGGATTACGACGTGTTCTACTTTGACACCGATATGTCCTGGGAAGCCGAGAATGAGGTGATTGAGCGCGCCAGTGAGCTCTTGCGCGATCTGGATGTAAACATTGAAGTGAAGAACCAGGCGCGTGTACACCTCTGGTATCCGCAGCGGTTCGGCATGCCTTACCCGCAATTGCACACAGCCCGGGGTGGGGTAGATCGCTACTTGGTGGCGGGCACTTGCATCGCCTTGGCCGTGGACACGGGGGAAATCTATGCGCCCTACGGCCTGGCCGACGCCGAGCAGGGAATACTTCGGCTCAACCCCATCACCCCGCAGCCAGAGCTGTTCGAGCACAAGGCCAGGAGCTATCAGGCTCGTTGGCCATGGCTCAGGATTGAAGACCCACGAACTGCGTAGAGACGGACTCGTTCACGGCTACGACGGTTGTACGCGTTTCTCGAGGGCCTCTTCCTCATAGCGCCTTATTGCTTCATTCACGATGCTGTCGATTTGTGGTGAGTAATTCTCGATATTGGCCTTGCCGCTTTTCAGATAAAGCGCGTGGTACATCAACTGGTCGCTCAAGGTTGAGTACCAGTTTTCATCATCCCCCACTAGCGGCAAGATCGATTCGGCGGAGTACAGCAAGAACCCAACAAAGTACTCATATTTTTCATATTCCTCGCTGCCCGGCTTAAAGCTCTCAAATTTCGGCGACTCAATCGGGTAGGAGGCTGCGGAAAAATTCGGGTTTGCAAAGGCCAGGGAAATGTAGTCTTTGTAGATCGACTTGGCCGAAGCCAGTTTCGATTCATTCAACTGGTCGTAGGCAACGAATGCCGCACTAAAGGCAACCGTCAATGTGAAAAAAGATGAGACTGCGCTGAATTTTTCATACTTTTGCTCTGATGGGACTGCGGCCCATAGCTTGTAAAAAACAAGCAGTGCCCCAACGGCCGCGATAACCAGAAAAATCATTTGGAACTATCCTCTTCAATACAGAAATATCGACTGTTCTTAATACTTCGGATACGGCTGATTCAATCAGCGCAGATCGAAGTGGCTGTTCTTGAACCGCTCGTAGTTATCCAGGGCCAGTGCCACGATCCTCTCCCTGACATGCCCTGTGTAAGCCTCCCATTGAGCGCGGTTGTAACGTTTGATAGCCCGCAGCACATACCATTCAATGTTGTTCATTGCATCGTCTGGACGCCGGGGAGTGCAGGCTTTGAGCAATGTGTAATAAGTGTGGTAGTCGACTTTTTCGCTTTCAACCGAAGCACTGTTCGGATTGAAGAGGGTCTTCGAGTACGCAATGACCTCCAGCAACGTTTCGATCTCATGCTGCGCGATTAAGCGAAGCAGAGCGTCAGGCTGCTCCAGCGCGGTTTTATGTTGTTCGCGAATCATTGGTTCGGTAATTTCTTCGAACCAAAGCTTGTGGTTGTACTCGGGAGAGGCTTTGATTTCTTCGCCGTTCGGGCCAAGTAAATGCGCGAGCGTGAACTGCGTGGTGTGTGCCCTGATTTTTTCCTTGATGGTAGCCTGGTCCTCGTTGAGACTGCCCTTGATCACCCCATCTAGTCGCTGATCCAGTTGTTTTTGGGGTACGTCGCCGTCATTCACTGCCAACGCCGAAAAGAATGGAATTTGGTACGTCCCTGCCAACTCGTTACCGTAAGTGTAGAAACCATACATGCACGCAGCCTGATTGAGCCAGGATCCAGAAACAACGCACTTGACCGAAGACTTTGGCCTATCGCTGGAATTCTGATCTACGACTAGGTCGATAATTTTTTCTGCCAGTTTGTCTTCAACGAAAACATAGATGAAGGGAATGAACTTCCCTACCATTGAGCCTGTGCGCGTGACTGTTTTAGTGCCGATGGTACCGATACTCATCCTATTGCCTTTTGCAAGTGACAGACCTTACGAGTGAAGCGTTGTCAGGATTTCGCTATCGGCAGATGCGCGCGAGTCTTTAGGCTCGCAGCCCTCCCTCACTTATCCCGACGCCCTGGAATCGCCACCCGGCTGGTGGTCTTCACCTCGCGCAGCGCCAGGCTCGACTGGATCGAGGCAATCCCCAACTGGCGCCGCAGCACGCTTTCGACAAAGTCGCTGTAGCTATCCAGATCTTCGGCCAATACCTGCAACAGATAATCGGCATCGCCGGTGATCTTGTGGCAGGCCTGCACCTGCGGCAGTTGCTTGATCACGGCCTCGAAGGCCTCGGGCGTGTGGTCGGTATGGGTGGAGAAGCGGATGTGGACAAATGCCATGATATCCAGCCCCAGCTTGCGACGGTCCAGGTTGGCCTGGTAATCCTTGATCACGCCTTCTTCCTCCAGGCGTTTGCGTCGGCGCCAGCACGGCGTGAGGCTCAAGGACAGGCGTTCGCTCAATTCAGCGTTGGAAATGCTCGCGTCTTCCTGCAGCAGGGCGAGGATGGCCAGGTCGGTGTCGTCAAGCGTGGGGCGGTTGGATAGATTTTTCTTCATTGTCTTTTTTTTGAGGAAATATTCCCGATAAAGCTAGCATTGCGAGAAGTAAAAGCAAAGAAAGCCCCTCAAGCCCCGAACAAAATAGACGCCTGAACCTCATTAGGCGGATATCTTCCCATGTTGACTGTTTTCAGCGATTCCCACCGTTTGCACCATGGCACCGAACTTAAAGATGGTGTCCTCAAGCCGTCCTTCGAACAGCCGAGCCGGGCCGATACCGTGCGTGATCGGGTCAGGCATGTCGGTTTGGGCGATATCATCGTGCCGCGCACGTTTGATCGTGCCTGCTACGTCAACGCCCACAGCGAGCGCTACGTATCCTTCCTTGAAACCGCCTGGGCACAGTGGACAGCCGTAGGCCGCAGCCATGACGCTTTGCCCCTGGTCTGGCCGGTACGTGACTTGGCCAATCAACAGGTGCCGGACTTTATTGATGGCAAGCTCGGCTTCTTTGCCATGGACGCCGGTTCGCCGATTACCGCCAACACCTGGGACGCGGTGAAGACCAGCGCCGATATTGCGCTTACAGGCCTGGCCTTGATCGATGAAGGCCACGACAGTGCCTTCGCCCTGTGCCGCCCACCTGGGCATCATGCTGCGCGCGAATACATGGGCGGTTATTGCTACCTCAACAACGCCGCCATCGCCGCGCAACAGGCAATTACCCAGGGCGCGCAGCGGGTGGCAGTGCTGGATGTGGACTTTCACCATGGCAATGGCACACAGAACATCTTCTATGACCGCCCGGATGTGATGTTTATCTCCCTGCACGGCGAGCCTTCGGTGTCTTATCCGTACTTCTCTGGCTTCCGTGAGGAGCAGGGCGCGGGTGCCGGTGAAGGGTTCAACCTGAACTATCCATTGCCCAAGAACACCAGTTGGCAGGCCTACAAAAGTGCGTTGCTCGATGCCTGTAAAAAACTGCGCGACTTTGCCCCGCAAGTATTGGTGATCTCCCTGGGTGTCGACACGTTCAAGGACGATCCCATCAGCCATTTCCTGTTGGAAAGCCATGACTTTCTAGGCATGGGCGAGATCATCGCCAGCGTCGGCGTGCCCACGCTGTTTGTGATGGAGGGTGGCTATATGGTCGACGAGATCGGCATCAATGCGGTCAATGTGCTGCACGGCTACGAGAGCCAGCGCGCCTGAGGATTCAACGCCCAAAGTCCGAACCACGTTGACCCCAACAATAAAAAACCTTCGATATTTTTCTGCCAAAACTCAAAAACATAAGAGCAAGAGGTTTTGTGATGAAAACATCTGCACCCGGGCTGGAAAAGCCTGCGCTTCAACGCACCCTCAGTAATCGTCATATTCAACTGATGGCCATGGGCGGCGCGATTGGTACGGGCCTGTTCATGGGCTCGGGAAAGATCATTGCCTTGTCTGGCACCTCGATCATCCTGATCTACATGATCATTGGCCTGTTCGTGTATTTCGTCATGCGGGCCATGGGCGAGTTGCTGTTATCCAACCTGAACTTCAAGAGCTTCGCGGACTTTGCCGGTGCGTACCTGGGGCCGCGCGCGGCGTTTTTTCTTGGCTGGTCCTACTGGTTGAGCTGGAGCGTGGCGGTGGTCGGGGACGCGGTGGTAGTGGGCGGGTTCTTCCAGTACTGGTTCCCCAATGTGCCGGCCTGGCTGCCGGCCATAGGCATGATGCTGACGCTGTTTGCCTTGAACGTGCTGACCGTAAAGTTGTTCGGTGAGGTTGAGTTCTGGTTTGCGATCATCAAGCTCATCGCGGTTGTGACGCTGATCGGTGTGAGTGTGTTGCTGATCGGCAGTTCATTTGTTTCCCCCACGGGCGTAACGGCGTCGCTGGGCAACCTCCTGGATAAACAGGCGGTGTTTCCCAACGGCTTGCTCGGGTTCTTCGCCGGCTTCCAGATGGCGATCTTTTCTTTTGCCGGCACCGAGCTGATTGGCACGGCGGCAGCGGAAACGCGCTCGCCGGAAAAAACCTTGCCCAAGGCCATCAACTCGATTCCGCTGCGCATCATCCTGTTTTATGTGCTGGCCCTGGCGTGCATTATCGCGGTCACCTCGTGGCAGGCGGTGTCACCGACCAAGAGCCCGTTTGTGGAGTTGTTCCTGATCGCCGGCTTTCCGGCAGCCGCCGGTATCGTCAACTTTGTGGTGCTGACCTCGGCGGCGTCCTCGGCCAACAGTGGGGTGTTTTCCGCCAGCCGCATGCTGTTCGGCCTGGCGGACCTGGGCAGCGCGCCAGGGGTGTTCAAGCGATTGTCGAAAAATAGCGTTCCGTTTGTCAGTCTGGCGTTTACCACTTTCCTGATGCTGCTGGGCGTATTGCTGCTGTTCATCGTCCCGGAGGTCATGACAGCGTTTACCATCGTTTCCACCGTGTCCGCGATTCTGGTGATTTTTACCTGGTCGACCATCCTGGCGTCCTACATCGCCTACCGTAAGAAACGCCCTGACCTGCATGCGTCGTCACACTACAAAATGCCGGGTGGCGTGCCGATGGCGTGGTTTTCCCTGGCGTTCCTTGGGTTCGTCCTGTGCCTGCTGGCGCTGCGTCCTGATACCCGATTGGCGCTGTGTGTCATGCCGGGGTGGTTTATCTGGCTGGCGATTGCCTATCAGCTCTCGACGTTCAAAAAACGCTGGTCCTTGTCGCACTCCTTGTAAGGACCTGCTGCAGCGATCGCCAGCAAGCCGCCTCCTGCGGTAGCCCGATGGCTTTAACTCGGGCTTTTACCGCGTACCTGCAACGAATTTCGCTGTCCTGAGTGCTGGCAGGGTGCCACAATGCCATTTTGTCGCAGCACTAGGATCAGGCGAACCAAATGAATGGCCTTGGGCGTGAGCAGGACCAGGATTTTTTCATCGAAGAGCAGGTGCGCACTGATCGCCTGCGTCAGTTGTTTAGCCAATCATTCTCTGCGGTTTTTGGCAGTTATCTGGCCGCGGGCATGCTGTGCTGGCTGTGTTGGGACCGGCTTGATCCCCGCCTGATGATCGGTTGGCTGGTATTGCTGGCAGGCTCGTCGCTCCTGCGTGTGTCGATGTTCCTCCAGTATTTTCGCAGCCCCCGCAGCGAGCGCACGCCCCAGCGCTGGGAGCGTTATTACTGGATCACCCTGGTGCTGTCGGCCGGGATCTGGGGGGCAGGGGCCTTTGCCGTGATGCCCGCCGATGACCGGCTGACCCAGGCGCTGGTCATGCTCTTTGCCGTGGGCATGTCGGTCAGCGCGGTGTCGTGCTACTCGGCCTACCGTTACATGACCATAGTGTCCATGGCCCTGGTGCTATTGCCGTGCACCCTGTGGCTGTTGTTTCAACCCTCCAAGATGCAGATGGGCATGGCTGTTGCCGTGCTGGTGTTCTCGTCATTCGTCGTGGGGGCTTCGCGTAAATTGTCCGAGGCCCTGGAGACGGCGTTTCGCCTGACCCGCGAAATAGAGCGCGCCCACAGTATTTCAACGCGCGCCGCCCAGACCGATGAACTCACCGGTTTGATGAACCGCCGCGCGTTCTTCGACAATGCCCAGGTGCTCTATGACCAATGCAAGCGTACTCACCAGCCGCTATGCGCGTTGATGCTGGACATGGATCACTTCAAGGCGATCAACGACACCTACGGCCACCAGGCCGGCGATCAGGTGTTGCGCCAGATTGGCCAGGTGATCAGAGCGTCCTTTCGCCAGTCGGATATCTACGGTCGCCTGGGGGGCGAGGAGTTTGCGGTGCTGCTGCCCAACACCACCCTGGAAGTGGCACAGAACATCGGCGAACAGTTGATCCGCGCCATTGCGCGCTTGACCATCGACCCGGTACAGGGATTGAGTGCGAGCCTGGGCGTGGCCCCGAACTATGCTGCGGGTGACGACTTGCAGCACTTGATGAATGTCGCCGACAAAGCCCTGTACCGCGCCAAGGCCATGGGGCGCAACCAGGTGGCGGTTGCGTCCTAGCCTCAATCCTTGCCCATGATCTTGGCCAGCACCCGGGAGATCTGGTCGGCGGAGTAGGGTTTGGCCAGGAACTCAAAGCCGTCGTAGCCACAATTGGCCAGCTCCTCGCTGTAGCCAGACGTCAGGATCACCGGCAGGTCGGGCCGGCGTCGGCGCAGCTCACGGGCCAGCGCTACGCCCCCCATGCCCGGCATCACCACGTCGGAAAACACCCCGTCGAACGCCCGGGCATCCGGGCCGATCATCTCCAGGGCTTCTTCGGCATGGGTGGCCCAGACGGTCTGGTAACCCAGGTCCTGCAGGATCTGGTTGGCGAAGCGGCCTACTTCCAGATTGTCTTCCACGATCAGGATGCGCCGCCGCGCGGCGTCCGGATCCAGCTCCAGTGGTGCCTGGACCGTGTTGTCGAGGATCGACTCGGGCTCCACTTGTGGCAGGTACAACGTAAACACGGTGCCCTGGCCGAGCACACTGGCCACATCCACGTTGCCCCCCGATTGCTTGGCGAACCCGAACACCTGCGACAGCCCCAGCCCGGTGCCCTTGCCGACCTCCTTGGTGGTAAAGAACGGCTCGAAGATGCGTTCAAAGGTCGCCTGGGCAATCCCGCTGCCGGTGTCTGCCAGGGAGATTGCCACGAAGGGTTTGCCTGACCCGCCATGCCCGCGTATGCACGGCAACGGCTGGTCCCGGTCCAGGCGCAGCACCAGCGTGCCCTGGCCGTCCATCGCATCCCGGGCATTGAGGGCCATGTTGATCAAGGCCGTTTCAAATTGGCTGGAATCGGCGCAGACGTAACAGGCCAGTTCCGGCAATTGGACGCTGACATGGATTCGCGCGCCGGTGACCGTCTCCAGCATGTCGCCGATGTTCTGTACGCGCTGGCCCACATTGAACACTTGCGGGTTCAGCGGTTGGCGCCGGGCGAAGGCGAGCAACTGGCTGGTCAGCTTGCTGGCCCGCTCTACGGTATCGGTCACGGCGCTCATATAGCGCTGGCCCGCTCTACGGTATCGGTCACGGCGCTCATATAGCGCTGGCGGCGTTCTTCGGGCAGGTTGGGCATGCGCAGGAAGTCGACTGACGAGCGGATGATCGTCAGCAGGTTGTTGAAGTCGTGGGCCACGCCACCGGTCAACTGGCCGATGGCTTCAAGCTTCTGCGACTGGCGCAACGCCGCTTCGGTCTGGTTGAGCAGGGTGGTGCGTTCCACGACCCGCTGTTCCAGGGTCGCATTCAAATCGGCCAGTGCCGACAAGCCCTCGCGGACGATGGCATCGGCGCGCACCCGTTCGATATGCGCCCAGGAGCGCTCCGTGACCTCACCCAGCAGCGCCAGGTCGTAGGAAGACCAGCGGCGCGGCACGCGGTCGTGAATGGCCATCAGCGCGGTCAAGCGTCCGGACTTGATCAGCGGCATGCAAATCGTCGCCGTCACACCCAGAGCCTGGAAGGTCGCGGCTTCCTCGGGCGTCAGTTCCGTCAGGTTGTCATTAATGATCAACGGCTCACCGGCCTGCAGGCGCTCGACCGCCAATTGGCCGAAGTCGGCCAGGCGGTAGTGCCCGACAATGCTGGGCGAACCTTCTGCAGCCCAGTTGCCGCGAATGGTAAAGCCGTCTTCATCGGCCTCCATGTCGGCATAGGCGCAGTTGGACAGGTTCAGGTGGGTCGCCAGTATCTGTGTGGTGGCCGCCATGATCGCAGCAGGATCGGTGGCATTGACTACACCGTTGCTGATCGCATCCAGCACGGCGAGGCGGCGGGCCATGAACACCGAGCCGGTAGTTTCGGTGACGGTATCGAGAATGCCCACGACGTTGCCGCAGGCATCGCGAATCGGGCTGTAGCAAAACGTGAAATAGGCCTGGTCCGGCGCATCACCACGCTCGACGATCAATGGGAAGTCTTCGATAAACGTTGCGTGGCCTGCAAATGCGGCATCGGCGATCGGGCTGATCTGGCTCCAGGCTTCCTGCCAGATGGCACTGAAGGGCTGGCCGAGTGCATCGGGTTTGCTACCAAGGATCGGGACGAAGGCGTCGTTGTACAGGGTGGTCAACTCGGGGCCCCACACCACCGCCTGGGGAAAGTGGGAGGCCAGGCTCAAGGACACGGTGGTCTTGAGCACATCCGGCCATTGGTCCATCGGCCCCAGGGGCGTGTTGGTCCAGTCGTGGCGGCGAACCCGTTCGGCCATTTCACCGCAGCCTTGTAGCCAGTCTGTCATCTACTCAACACCTAGTTCGTCCCACGTTGCGATATGGCACCGCAATATCAAACAACAGACCCGGGCAATGTCCGGCAGTTCAGCGCTACTGCACGCCCAGAAGTGCCGTCCAGTAAATCCCGGCGTCGCTCTTTGGGTCCAGCCCGTAGGCGGCACCCAATTCGCGAAACTGCGGGTTCATCAAGTTGGCGCAGTGCCCGGGGCTGGCGAGCCAGCCATCGACCACTTTGCGCGGCGTATCCAGGCCCGCTGCAATATTTTCACCGACCTGCTGGGCCACGTAGCCAGCCAGCTCCGCGCGGTCGCCCGGGGTGCGGCCGTCGCGGTCCAGATGGTCGAAGAAGTTGTGGTTGGCCATGTTGCGTGCATGACTGTCGGCGGCGCTTGCCAGTTGCGCGTTCCAGGCCAGTGGCGTGGTGGCGGCGAAAGCCTGCTCGCCACATTGGCGCGGTTGCTTGCGGGCGGCGTTGACCATCTCCAGCAGTTGCGGGCCGGCCTCCTGGGAACTGGCCAGGCCGCGGCTCAGCAGCGGACGGGCGAGGACAATGCGCCAGTCCTGGCCATTGTTGCTGACGCCGATATCGACGAACTGCGGGTCCAGTACCACGCGGCAGAAACTCTCGCGCACCGCTTTCATCGCCGATTGCGCGTCGCGAGGTCCGGACAGGCTGATCGCCTGGACATTCACCATCGGGTAGGCCGCCTGGGCCAGGTCCTGCTGCAAATCGCCGGCATTATTGACCGGCAATACCAGGCGTGGGTCGACCGCCAGCGGTGGCAACTCCTGGGAACCCTGGTCGCCACAGCGTTGCAGTTGGCTGCGGTACTGGTTGATTGAGTCGATCAATTGACTCTCTTCGCTCGCCGACGCCGTGGCGCAAAACACCAGGCTGGCGGCCAGCGTCGTAACACCCATCATCAATGACAGAACGCGCATGGACGTTTCTCTTGAGCATGAAAGTGCCCATGATGCGCGATCAAGGGGCGCAGATGCACCCCTTGGGCAACATTTTGCCCTCAGTTCTTGAATGCCGAGTGCTTGCGGCCCTGGTCACACAGGGCAAACACCACCACCAGCACCGAGGCGATAGCGAGGATGATCACCACACCGTCCGTCGAGTGCGTGGTCGAAGCGGCCACCATCGACAAGGCACCCAGCGGCGCCAAGCCACCGGCGATGGCCGTACCGATTTCACGCCCGGTACCAAAGCCCGAAGAGCGAGTCTGGGTCGGGAACTGGCGGCTGAGGAACGAACCTTGGGGGGCGAACATCATCGGCGCGAGGATCCCGGTGCCGATCCCGATGGCCAGGTAGATCATCAGGCTTTCACCGGTGTTCAGCAGCGCCAGGAACGGGTAGGCGAACAGCAGCGACAGCACGCCACCCAGCACCAGTACCGTTTTGCTGCTCCATTTGTCACACAGCCAGCCGAAGCAAGGCACGGCGACAATGGCGACCAGGCTGGCAATGGTCACCGACAGCGACGTGACATGCACGTCGACACCCTTGAACTGGGTGAGGTAGGCCAGGGAGAAGGTCTTGAAGATGTAGCTCAGGGCGTTGTAGCCAATAGCCACGAAGAACACCACCGCCAGGCCCTTGAGGTCGTTCTTGAACAGCGCCTTGAGCGGCGAAACCTTGGCCTTGGCCGGCTCCTGGCTCAACTCTTTGAACTCCGGGGTTTCCGGGATGCTGTTACGTACCCACAGGCCCACACCCACCAGGGCGATGCTGCAGATAAACGGGATACGCCAGCCGCCGGCCAGCAGGAACTCATTGCCATTGATGGTCAGCAGGTACACGGTCAGCGATGACAGCAGCAGGCCGAGGTTCAAGCCCAGCGCCGGCCAGGCACCCTGGCTGCCGCGCTTGCCTTCTGAAGCATGCTCGTAGGAAGTGACCGCTGCGCCCGACAACTCGGCGCCGGCGCCCAGGCCCTGGATGATGCGGATAAACACCAGAATGATCGGCGCCCAGATGCCAATCGAGGCGTAGCTGGGGATCAGGCCGATCAGCGTGGTGCACACGCCCATCATGCAGAATGTCAGCACCAGCACATGTTTGCGGCCGAACTTATCGCCCAGGTAGCCGAACAGAATGCCGCCGAAGGGGCGGGCGATAAAACCGATGGCGAAGGTGGAAAACGCCATCAGGGTCGCGGTCTTCGGGTCACTGTTATCAAAGAAGATCTTTGAAAAGACAATCGCCGCCATGGTCGCGTAGAGGTAGAAGTCATACCACTCCAGCATCGAGCCGAAGATGGTGGCGGCAGCGACCTTGCGCAGGCGTTTCTTGGTTTGTGCCGGGGTTTCCACCGTGGCGGGGTTATGGGCTTTTGCCGTCATGCTTTACTTCCTTCTCAGTCATTATATTTATTAGGGTGTTGCGAACGCGTTCAACTGTGGGAGCTGTCGAGCCTTGGCGAGGCTTCGATAGCGGTGGGTCAGGCGATATTTTTCTTGCCTGTGCCGCCGTCATCGCAGCCTCGCGGGGCGAGACAGCTCCCACAGGGGGTATTCAGTTGGGGGTGAACATGCGGTCGGCGATCATTTCGCCAATCGGAATGGCAGAGGTGGCCGCCGGTGACGGCGCGTTGCACACGTGCAACATGCGCGGCGTCTGGGCGAACAGAAAGTCATGTACCAAAGTGCCGTCGCGCATCACCGCCTGGGCGCGGATCCCGGCTTCGTAGGGCAGCAGATCGTCGAGTTCCAGGGATGGGCAATACTTGCGGCACTGCTCCAGGTAGCCGGACTTGAACAACGAGTTCTTCATTTCCACGCTGCCGGAGCCGAGGTTCTGCCAGATGGTTTTCCAGAAGCCGGGGAAGCGCGCGTACTCGGCCACATCCTTCCAGTTGACGGAAAACTTCTTGTAGTTTTCCCGACCCAGGCCCAATACGGCATTGGGGCCGACGGTGACGCTGCCATCGATCATGCGGGTCAGGTGCACCCCCAGGAACGGCAGCTCAGGGTCGGGGATCGGGTAGATCAAGTGGTTGACGATGTTGTTCTTCGACGCTGGCAAGCGGAAATACTCGCCACGGAACGGGATGATCTGGTGGTCGATATCAATCCCGGCCAGGGTCGCCAGGCGGTCCGATTGCAGGCCGGCGCACACCACCAGGTGCCGTGCCTGCCAGGCGCCATCGAGGGTGTTGACGGTGACTTTGTCGGTGTCTTCGGCAATCGCGGTGACGGTTTTTTCCAGGCAGATCTCACCGCCCTTGCGACGAATCACTTCGGCCATGGTTTCGCAGACCTGGCGGTAGTCGACGATCCCGGTGGCATCGAGGAACAACCCGCCCAGGCCGACGATATTCGGCTCGCGGGCGCGCAGTTGCTCGGCGTCCAGGCGTTCGACTTTCATCCCGTTGAGTTGCGAGCGCGCATACAGCGCTTCCATGCGCTGCACTTCCAGGGCCGTGGAGGCCACCAGTAACTTGCCGCACACCTCGAACTTGATCCCATGTTCGCGGCAGAACTGTTTGGTGGCCTCGGCGCCGCGCTTGCACAGGTCGGCCTTGAGGCTGCCGGGTGCGTAGTAGATGCCGGCATGGATCACGCCGCTGTTATGGCCGGTCTGGTGCTTGGCCAGCACCGGTTCCTTTTCCAGGATCACCAGTGATGCGTTGGGCTGGCGCTTGAGCAGCTCCATCGCGGTGGCCAGGCCGACAATGCCGCCGCCGATGATGCAAAAGTCATAAATCATGTGGGGGCTACCTAAATCAATACATTTCAGTCTGCTTATCAGGTTGTCAGACTAATGTTTTTGTTAAAAAAACGGCGCGCCCGCAGGCACGCTTTATCGGTATGGGTCGATCAGTGGGTCGCGGGCAGCTCCAGTTGCAGGCGTTTGGCGGCAGCACGCAAATGCGCTTCGGCGGCAGCGGCGGCGCCTTGTGGGTCGGCGTCGACAATGGCCTGGTACAGCGCCTGGTGTTCCTGGGTGGCATCGGCCGAGCCGCTGGCAAAGCGCGAGGCCGAGTTTTCCCAGGCGGTCTTGCGCGCGCTGGCCAACTGGCTGCGCAGAAAGTCGTGGAAGGCGACGAAGTATTCGTTTTTGCTGGCGTCGGCGATGGCCCGGTGAAACTCCACGTCGGCGAGGGCAGCGGCTTCAAAGTCTGCGCGCTTGTCGTGCATTTCCTGCAGGGCCCGCTTCATGCGCTGCAGGTCGCCTGCGTCACGGCGTTGGGCGGCAATTGAGGCTGCCTGGGTTTCGATCCACAAGCGCACTTCGAACATTTGCGCGAGGTCAGGGCGCCGGCCGTTCTTTTCTGGAAAGCGGAACACCGTACCGGCCGGGGTCTGCGAAATAAACGAGCCCAGGCCACGCCGGGCGGTCAGTACGCCATCGGCCTTGAGCTGGGCAATCGCCTCGCGCACCACCGAGCGGCTGACATTCAACTGTTCGGCCAGTTGCTGCTCGGTCGGCAGGCGCGACTCGGGCGCCAGTTGTCCGGAGTCAATCTCGGCCCGTATGGCGCTGACTACACGCACGACGAGGGAATCTGGACGCTGGAGCTCAAGCATGGCAAAACCTAGGTGATCAGGTTGTCAGACAATAGCTGTTACGATTTTCCCTTGTCAAGGCGCTGTGCTGGCCTGCAGCGTTTTTACCCGGCGCGCGCAGGCCAGCAGCAGAGCCAGTGCGACCAGCCCCGAGGCGACCCAGAACGCTAGGCGAAACCCTCGGCCAACCGCGGCAGGCAGCGCCGCATGGACATCGCCCATGCCCCAGGCAAACACCGCTCCCAGCGCCCACGCGCCGACAATCAAGCCCAGGTTGCGCGACAGGTTTAGCCAGCCGGCAATCGTCCCGCGTCGATCCGCCGGCACATTGCCCATTACCGCCGTGTTGTTGGCCGCCTGGAATTGCGCGTAGCCCAAGGTGAGGATCCCCAGCGCACCGATGTAACCCGTGACGCCCAAAGGCATCAACGCCAGCACCAGGCAGCCGGCCAGCATGCACAGCAGGCCGCCCAGCGTGGTGGCGTAGCTGCCGCAGCGGTCGGTCAGGCGCCCGGCCGGTATGCCCGCCAGCGCCGCGATACACGGACCTACCGCCATCGCCAGGCCCATCTGCGCGGGATCGAGTCCTATGCCATGGCTCAGGTAAAACGGCCCGGCGACCAGGGTGGTCATCATCACCGCGGCCACCAGCGTACTCATGCCCAGCCCGGCGCCCAGGGCCCGGTCATGGAGTGTCGCGAAGACACTCAAGCGGCCCGCACCTGCTGGTTGCGGGTCTCTGTCGGCCTGTGTGCGTTGCACCAGCACAAAGGCGAGGGCGGCCAACGGCAGCATCACCAGAAACAGCGCACGCCAGCCAGACGCCGCAATCAGTGCGCCGCCGATGGCCGGGCCCAGGCCAGTGCCCACCGCCGACAGCGTCCCCAGCAAACCCATGACGCGACCGGTCTGCGCTTTGGGGACGGTGGCCGCGACCAGTGCCATGGTCATTGCCAGCATGATCGCCGCGCCAAACCCTTGCAGCGCCCGCGCCGCGACCAGTACGCCAAGGGAGGGCGCGGCACTGCACAGAGCACAGGCCACCGCGAAGACCAGCACGCCGGCCAACAGCAGGCGGCGATGGCCGAAGCGATCCCCGAGGCGACCGACACTCACCAGCACAGCGGTGATTGCCAGCAAATAGCTCAGCACCACCCACTGCACCGCCGCAAAGCCTGCCGCAAAGGCCTCGGCCATTTGCGGCAGGCCGACATTGGCAATGCTGGTGCCCAGCGACGCCAAGAGCATGCACAGCGACAAACCGGCGAGCGCGCCGCGTGGGGGAGGGGATGTCATGGGGTTTCCTTGTTCTGCACCGTGGTCGTTGCCCGCACTCTAGGGTGTCGCCTAACATGGCGGAAGACGCATCAGTTGCACTCTATATGTGCGTCAAACGCCTGATAAGGATTGCCGCCGTGTCGCTGCCTGACTTCAACCTGCTGATCACCCTGGACGTGCTGTTGGCCGAAGGCAGCGTCGCCCGTGCCGCCCAACGCCTGGGCCTGAGCCCCTCAGCCATGAGCCGTGCGTTGGCACGGCTACGTGAAACCACCGGCGATCCGCTGCTGGTGCGTGCCGGACGCGGCCTGGTGCCGACGCCCCGGGCCCTGGAACTGCGCGAACGGGTCGGCCAACTGGTGCAGGAGGCCGAAGCGCTGCTGCGTCCGCTGCAGGTCCTGGACCTCAAGGGCCTGGTGCGGACCTTCGTGCTGCGCACCAGCGAAGGGTTCGTCGAAAGTTTCGGTCCTGCGCTGATCGCCCATGTGGCTGAGCAGGCACCCGGCGTGCGCCTGCACTTTGTGCATAAGCCCGGTGCGCCGCTGCGCGACAGCAGCGTGGACCTGGAAACCGGCGTCGTCGATAGCAGCGCCCACCCCGAAGTCCTCACCCAGTTGCTGTTTCGCGACCGCTTTATCGGTGTGGTGCGCGCCGGCCACCCGTTAAGCCAAGGTCCCATCACCACCGCGCGCTACGCCGCCGGCCGGCATATCTACGTGTCTCGGCGCGGGCGCGAACGTGGGCAGATCGACCACGCACTTGAGGCCTTGGACCTGACGCGAGACGTGGCAACCATCGTCACCGGGTTCTCTACGGCCGTGGCCCTGGCGCAACGGACCGACCTGATCGCCAGCGTTCCCGAGCGCTATACCAGCGGCCTGCGTGAGGGCCTGTTCAGCTTTGCCCTGCCGGTCGAGGTGCCGCCGTTCAGCGTGGCGATGCTCTGGCATCCACGGCTGGATGCCGACCTCGCGCATCGTTGGTTGCGCGGCTGTTTGCGCCAGGTATGTGGCGCAGAACAGGTACAATCCCCGCTGCCTTGATTGCGAAATACCAGGAAACAGGAATTCGATGTTCACCCTTACCCACTACACCAGCCCATGCCCCGAGCCCGTCAACAGCCAGATCTTGCAGATGGTGGTCGACTACCTGACCGATATCAGCTCGGTCGCCTTACCGCCGAGCAACCTGCTGTACAACATCTACCAGTATGCAATCGGCTACGAAGTGCACCTGTACCTGGAGGCGCTGGCTGGGGCCAAGGGCATTGCGGTCGAGCTGATTGTGGCGACGGATGAGCAGGATCCGGCCAAGGTCATCGGCTTCTTGCTATACCTGCCGGTCAAGGACGATCCCGAGGCCTGCGGCGTGGCCTATATGGCCGTGCATGCCAGCCACCGCCGCCAGGGCGTGGCGCGGGCGATGATGGATGAGATGCTCAGCCGTTACCCCCATGGCGAATTGACCTGCACCGTGGAAAAAGTCCCGGCCTTTGAATCCATGGGCTTCCAGGTGCGCGGCGTGCGCGGGACTCAGGTGTTGATGAATACACGCGACTACAGCACCGATGGCCTGATGGGCGTGTTGGATGTGGCATCGATCTATAGCTCGCTGGAAGTGCGGCAAATCCACACCTACCTGCTACAGAAACACGGCAAGCGCGCGATGATCGATGCCGAGAAACAGCGCGACCGGCATTTCGACCAGATGACCCGCAAGGCCCAACTATTTGTACAAGTCCGGCAGGAGTAACTTTCTGCTCTTTGCATAGATGTCCTCAGTTGCGGTAGGCACTGGACTCAATGGCAATTAACAGAGCGCGCCCGGATATATAGGAACTGTTTTTGTTTATCGGCCACTACTGGTGACCAGCCCGCACAAGCTGCAGTAGAGATGCCGCCGAGGTTGGTGAAACTATTACCAATGGAGAAAAACATGTTTTCGATTTCCGCCAATACCCCAGGAATACTTGCCCCCACCATCGATACCTCACAGCAAAAACCCACTGCATTCGATGCAAGGCTGGAGACGTTGGATAATGTTCAAAAACACAAATTAGAAAACGAGCAATCGGCGAACAATAACGAGGGGCAAGACGCTGCCAAGCAAAATGCATTTACATTTAAAACGCCGGGTGGCGGCAGTTATACTTGGTAAATCATGCATTTGACTCCCGTCACCGGTTTATCCGGTGGCAGGCCTAGTTTTCTCGAAACAAGTCATGGGCATCGAGCAACCGGTACGCAATCTCCGGCCGTTTCTCCAGCCCTTTGCGAATCGCTGCCGGAATCGACTGCCGCGTCTTGCGGCACAGCCCCGGCAGTTCATCGATCACGATCTGGATCCCGCGCATGCTTTTGACTTCGGTATGCCCTGGGGCGATGTGCACGCGGATGCCCAATTGCTGGTGCATCAAGTGTTGCATGCGTTCCAGGTCTGCCAGGCTTTGCAGGTTTTCCAGGCGTTCGAGCAGTTTTTTTTCTTCCTGGCGGGTCAATTGCAGGATGCGCTGGTCGGTACCGGGCGCATCGAGCAATTGCTCGCGCGCGCAATCACACACAGCAGGTGGGCAGGGTTGGCGAATTGTCATGATCACTCCCTCCCCACGCTGGTGCTGACGGCTCAGTAGGTCAGTTGCACGCCCAGGCTGCCCAGGGCGTTCCAGTACTCAGGATAGGTCTTGCCCACGCAGTCCGGGTCCTGGATCCGGATGCCCGAGACTTTCAGGCCCGCCAGGGCAAAGCACATGGCGATGCGGTGGTCGGCGTGGGTGTCGATCAGCGCGGTGCAGGCCGTGCCCGCCAGCGCTGGATCGCTGGCCACCAGCAAGTCATCACCGATAATGGTCGCCAGGCCTGGGCGGATCTCGTTGAGGCCGTCATGCAGGGCCTGGACGCGGTCGCATTCCTTGACGCGCAGGTTGGCCAGTTCGGTGAAGCGCACCGGGGTGTTGTTGAACGCCGCCAGCACCGCCAGGGTCGGGATGGCGTCCTGCATCTGCGAGCCGACCACCGTGGCCGGCATCTGCGGGAATTGCGCGATCACGGCCTGGGCCTTGGCGTCGGGTTGGGTGAAATCCTGTGCGGCGACGCCTAGGTCGATGTTGCCGCCGGTCAGCACTTCGGCAGCCCACAAGTAGGTGGCGGCAGACGCGTCGGGTTCGATCAGGTAATCATGGGCGATGTAGCCGGTAGGGGCCACGCGCCAGGTGCTGTCGTTGACCACGTCCACCTGGGCGCCAAAGGCGCGCATGCAGTCCAGGGTCAGGTCGACGTAACCACGGGCACCGATGTCTTTGCCGGTCAACGCCACTTCGATCGGCGCTTCGCCACAGGCGGCAAGCATCAGCAGTGCCGAGACGTATTGGCTGGACAGGCCGCCATCGATCTCGAAGCGCTTGGCCTGCACGCGGCCAGTGCCGTGCACGGTCACAGGCGGGCAGCCGGTGGGGCTTTCAACCTTGATGCCATTGTGGTTCAGGGTCGTCAGTAGCGGGCCGATGGGGCGCTTTTGCATGTACTCGTCGCCGTCCAGTACCACGGTGCCTTCCACGGTCGCCACGGCGGCTGTGAGAAAGCGCATCGCGGTGCCGGCGTTGCCGAGGAACAGCGGTTGCGCCGGCAACTGCAGCTTGCCATGGCCGGTGACAACAAAGGTCACGTCATCCGGCTCATCGATGGTCACGCCCATCTGGCGCAAGGCCACGGACATATGCCGGGTGTCATCGCTTTTCAACGCGCCGCTCAGGCGGCTGGTGCCCTTGGCCAGGGCTGCCAGCAGCAGGGCGCGGTTGGTAATGGATTTGGAGCCGGGAGGCGCTACCTTGCCGTGCAATGGAAAGTTGGGCGGTGTCACGGTCACGGTTTTCTGCGAACTCAAGGTACAAGGCTCCTGATTCAAGGCGCGGTGGCTGGGAGTGGCCGGCTGGCGGAGACGAATAATCGACCATCCGGCACGCTAGGGTCAAATCATGGCGCAGGTTTAACCGCGCAGGCTCAACCAATAGGCATGCAAGGCCCTGGCCGCCGGTTCGATGCGGGCCACCTGTTGTTGATGGGCGGCCACATCCAGGTCGGCCGGCAATTGGAAGTTGTCCTGCTCGGCGCACCAGGAGATGGCTTCCAACTGCGCTGCCTGCTCGGTCGGCAGGGCTGGCCATTGGCTGATCGCGGCGCCACGGATATAGCCAAAGCACCATTCCTCGGCGAGGGTTAGCGGCAGGCCCTGGTGTTCGGTTTGTTCGAAGCGCGCCTGAAAGCCCTGGGCATCACTGGCCAACTGCTGGGCGATGCCAGTGAGATGACGTGTGCACAGGTCGATGAACTGCTCCAGTTCGGCCTTGCTTTCCCATGCCGGGATCTGGTCGCCCCAGATGGCCGGGAACCAGATGGCAACATCCACCGGCGCCGGGCCGGACACCAGGGCGGTGAAGTAGCCATCGAACTCGGCCAGGTTCAGTACCGAGTTGTCGTCGCCGTACTTGAGCAGAATGTCTTCGATGAACTCGAAATCGGCAGGGGCGAGGGCTGGGTCGTGCATGAAAATATCCTTTGAGCGTCAAGCGCCGCAGATAAGGCGGCGTAAAGCGCGGAGGATGGCGCGAGTCGGCGTTTTAATCCAGTGCTAGATCACCTTCACCGCCCGGCCAATCGCCTGGATCGGCCCGGTTGGCTTACCGGTCGGCGAGCCATTGGGGCCTTCCAGGGTCATCTCGAACAACTGGTTTGGCGCCAGCGGCGGCAGCTTGTCCAGGGGGATCGACAGGCTCTGCCCCGGCTTGACCAGCCCGAGGGAAACCGGGCCTTGCCAGTCATCACCCTTGGTCCAGAACTCCAGTGCCTTGTCCGCCGGTATCTGCATGACGCCCAGGGGGATCAACTGGATTTGCTGATCGTTGCTGGCCTGGATTACCCAGCCTGGGGCCTGGCTTTGTGGCGCCGTCAGCACCACCACGTAGGCCGTCGGGTTGATGGCGGCGGGGCGGGTCAGCAGCAGCGAAGCCAGCACCAAACTGGCCAATAAACCTGCACCGGCCAGGCCACGCCACAGCGCGAGCAGGTTCCACCAGGGCACCGGCGGCGTGTCGCCCACAGCGTGATGGCCCAGGCTGCGTTCAATGCGCCGCCACAGGTAGGGTGAAGGCGCCACCGGCTCGGCCAGCTCGGTCAGCGGCAACAAGCGCTGTTCCCAGGCCTCCACCGCCGCGCGCAAGGGCGCATCGTGTTCCAGGCGTTGCTGCACGTTCAGGCGTTGCTCGGCCGCCAGGGTGCCCAATACGTATTCGCCGGCCAGGTCGTTCAATTCTTCGGGGGTCATGCCATGCACTCACGCAATGCCGCGAGGCTGCGTTTGATCCAGGCTTTGACAGTCCCCAGCGGGGTGCCCAGTTTCTGTGCGATTTCACTGTGGGACAGGCCGTCGACATACGCATGCAGGATGCAACTGCGACGCGACGGTTCCAGGTGTTCCAGGCACTGGTAAACCTTGCCGCTACGGGCACGGTATTCGAAATGCTCGGTGCTGGGGTCAGCCGCCAAGGTCTGTTCATGCTCATCACTGAGCGCAACTTCGCGGCCCTTTTTGCGCATGACGTTGAGCGCCAGATGCCGGGTCACGCTATACACCCAGCCACGGGCCGAACCCCTACGGGGGTCGAAACCGCTGGCGCCGTTCCAGATATTGATAAACGCCTCATGCACGATGTCCTCCGCCAGGGCCGTATCCCGCGCAATGCGCTTGGCCACGCCGAGCAGCCGGGCGCAATCCTGTTCGTACAACTGACGCAAGGCTTGCTGTTCGCCGCGGGCGCAGGCCAACAGGCAGGCTTCATAGTCAAAGAGAGGTTCGGGCAAGGAGTGGGGCCGCCTTTGAGGGTCAAGCCCCGGCCGCGATTGGCCGGGGTGCTAGCGCAGCAGCTTAGACGACTTTTTTTGCCAGGCGCATCATTTGGCCGCCCAGAAGATGTAATCCGCCTGGTACTTCACCACTTCTTGCTGGCCTTTGTTGGCGGTACTGCATTCGGCACTTGGCGCCACGCCACCCTTGAGCGCGACGCGCTGGATATAGCTGACACCGCTCATTGCACCCTTGCCTTCGGCCGGGTTGGCCTTGACCAGTTGATAGGGCAGGTTGCCCGCGCTGGACGGCGCCACGGCCAATTGCGTGCCGGTGACTTTCGAACCGTCCTTGGCCTGCCAGGTGGCGGGCGGGCCGAAGTAGGTGCCGACCTGCTTGCCGCTGCGATCATTGAGCACTGCCTTGGGGCCGACGAAGACCCATTCGGTCTGGCCGGCAGCGTTGGCCTTGTCGCGGCACTCGTAGGTGATTTCGCCGACACCGATGGTTTCCATGGTCACCTTGTGGCCGTCCGGCACCTTGATGCTGTCGGGCAGGCTGGTCTGGGCAAAGGCCGCGGGCGCCGCGAGCAGCAGGCAGGTCAGGCAGAGCAGGGGTTTAGTGTTCATCGGTGTCTCTCCGTAGGGGTGAACAGCAGAGCAGCGTTATGGCTACTACCTGTACTACTCACGGCACGGCTGACTGGATGCACGGCGCGACAAATAAATCCCTGAGACGTAAAAGGAATAAAGTCAGATCGTATTGATATAAGTCGTTATAAGAAAAATCGCTATGCTGCCGCCAGAATTTTATAAGGCCGCAGGTAGTTGTAATGGATGTGGGTAATTTTGGTTTTGTAGTGGCAGGCCTGATCGTTGGTTTTATCGTCGGCATGACCGGCGTGGGTGGCGGGTCGCTCATGACCCCGATCCTGTTGTGGTTCGGCATCAACCCCGCCACGGCGGTGGGCACCGACTTGCTGTATGCGGCCATCACCAAGTCCGGTGGGGTGCTGGTGCATGGCAAGAACAAGAACATCGACTGGACCATCACCGGCTGGCTGACCCTGGGCAGCGTGCCGGCAGTATTGTTGACGCTGTGGTTCCTCAAGAGTCTGCACACCGACCCCAGCGCGATGAACGAGGTGATCAAGCAGGCCCTGGGCGTGGTACTGCTGCTCACGGCCCTGGCGATTCTGTTCAAGAAAAAACTGTTGGCCTTTGCCCAGCACCATGCGGGCGACAACTACCATATGAGCCCGCGCAACCTCAACGGGCTGACAGTTTTCACCGGCGCGATCCTCGGCACCATGGTCGCCCTGACCTCCATCGGTGCCGGCGCGCTGGGCACCGTGGCGTTGTTTATCCTGTACCCGTTCCTGGCCACCAAGCGCCTGGTGGGCACTGAAATCGCCCACGCCGTACCGCTTACCCTGGTCGCAGGCCTAGGGCATGCGAGCATGGGTAACATGGACTGGCATTTGTTGGGGTTCTTGCTGATGGGGTCGCTGCCGGGGATCTACGTTGGCAGCCATATGTCAGGCCGGGTGCCGGATGAACTGTTGCGCCCGTGCCTGGCGGTGATGCTGGGGTTGATTGGTTTCAAGCTGGCGTTCTGACTGCGGCATACTGTGGCAGTGGTGCTTTTGTGGAGAGGGGGCTGCTGCGCAGCCCAGCGCGGGGCAAGCCCGCTCGCCACAACAAGCCCGCTTCCCACAACAAGTCCGCTTGCCACGATAAGCCTTATGCCTTACGCGATTTATCCAACCACTCCACCGCCGTGCGCCAGATACAAATCCCCAGGAAGTACGCCGACATCAACAACCACAAGCCCATGGTCAGCTTGTTGGTATACGGCTGGTCGATCACCAGCAACAGGCTGCACAGCAGCCACACCGTGGTCACCGCAATGTTGATCGGCATGAAGCGCTTGACCCGGAAGGGGTGCAGGAACTTCATCGGGGTCACTGTCAGCAGCGCCAGGCCAATCACCGTGGCCAGGGTGATCCAGGCGTCCGGGTCAATGATGTAGACACACAGCGCCACCACGTTCCAGGCAGCGGGGAAGCCCTGGAAGTAGTTGTCCTTGCTCTTCATGTTGACGTTGCAGAAGCAGAACAGCGACGACACCAGGATCACCGAGACGGTGAACAGGTGGGTGAAGTCCGGCAGGTCGATGTAGCGGTAGATAAACAGCGCCGGGATAAACACATACGTCAGGTAGTCGATCACCAGGTCCAGCACCGAGCCATCAAAGCTTGGCAGCACGGTCTGCACATTGACCCGTCGCGCCAGCGACCCATCCACGCCATCTACAATCAATGCCAGGCCCAGCCACAGCAGGCAGGCCTTGGGTTGGTTCTCCAGCAGCGCCAGCGTCGCGAGGAAGGCCAGCACCACGCCGGTGGCGGTAAAACCATGGGCGCCCCAGGCTTTGAGTCTGGCTACATGCAGGGTCGATATCACAGGGGCGTTCTCCAAAAGGTGAAACACGGCAGCCGACGGCGATTGAGCGTCGAATCTGGCCAAGGGATGCAGGTATCGACCGGAAAGGTGGGGATAAGGTTCACCACCACGGCGTTAGGTTTAGCGTAGCAAGCGTTGACGGATTCGGCATCAGCCCTGACGGAACACCAGGGCCTTCAAGCCGCTTTGCGGGTCGACATCGGGAAATTCCGGCGGGTTTGCCAGGCGCTGCTCAAAGCGCAGCCCCGGCGCTTCGCGGGTCACGCCTTCGATCAGGAAGTCTTCGCCAAACGCCGGGTCGTTCATGCAGGCCAATACTGTGCCCTGGGGCGTCAGCAAATCTGGCAGGCGGCGCAGTACGCGCTGATAGTCCTTGGTCAACAGGAAGCTGCCTTTCTGGAAGGACGGCGGATCGATGATCACCAAGTCATAGGGACCGTTGCCGGTGACCTTGGCCCAGGACTTGAACAAGTCGTGCCCCAGAAAGCTCACCTTGCCCAGGTCATGGCCATTGAGCCGGTGATTGTCGCGGCCCCGGCTCAGGGCGCCACGGGCCATATCCAGGTTGACCACATGCTCGGCCCCGCCCTCGATGGCGGCCACGGAAAACCCGCAGGTATAGGCAAACAGGTTCAGCACCCGCAGGCCACTGGCGTGTTCGCGTACCCAATTGCGGCCGTAGCGCATATCCAGGAACAGCCCACTGTTCTGTTTTTTGCCCAGGTCGATGCGATACAGCAGGCCGCCTTCGGTGATGGTCAGCTCCTCGACCATCTGCCCCCACAACCATTCGGTGGTGCTTTGCGGCAGATAGCGATGTTGCAACGCCAGGGTGTGGGCGCCGGCCTGCTGCCATTCGTCGCTGGTGCAGAGGTTGCGCAGCAATTGCTGCAAGGCATCCAGTTGCACCGCTTCGGGCTCCTTGAACAAAGCAACCAGCACCACGCCTTGCAGCCAATCCACAGTCAGTTGTTCCAGGCCCGGCCAGCAGCGGCCCCGGCCGTGGAACAGGCGCCGGGTTTCTGCAGGTACGTCGCGCAGGGCGGCGAGCAAATGGGTGTGGAGCAGGGCGAGGGCGTCAGGGGTCATCGGGCAGCGTCGATCATTAAACGGGCGGCATTTTAAACACAATTGCGGTGTTTCAGGTGGTTGAAGCACAACGTGCTTTTAATTGGCTGTGTTTAAGCATTTTGTGCTGCAAATCGCCCGGCAACCTATCCAGAACAGTCAAAAAATCCTTTTGGGCAGACATAAACTGGAAAAAACAGCTCGGAGGTGCCCATGAACGGTTTCGTAAAGACAGTCAATCAAACAGCCATTGACCAGCAGGAGCTCACCGAGTGGCGCGACGCCCTGGCATCCCTGGTACGCCACGCCGGTCCTGAGCGCGCGCGGGAGATCCTCGATATGCTGGCCGACGCCGGCAACACCCCGGCCATCGGCTGGAAGCCGCGCCATGGCACGCCGTACATCAACAGTATCGACGTGGATCAGCAGCCCCACTTTCCTGGCGACCTGGCCACCGAAGAACGCCTGGCCTCGCTGGTTCGTTGGAATGCCCTGGCCATGGTGGTGCGGGCCAATCAGGCTTATGGCGAACTGGGCGGCCATATCGCCAGCTATGCCAGCGCGGCGGACCTGTTCGAAGTGGGCTTCAACCATTTCTTCCGTGCGCGCCACAACAACGAGGGCGGCGACCTGGTGTTCTACCAGCCCCATTCCGCGCCTGGCATCTATGCGCGGGCGTTTCTTGAAGGCCGCTTGAGCGAGCAGGACCTGGCCCATTACCGCCAGGAACTGGGCGCCGTCAAGGCGGGCGCCCGTGGCCTGTCCAGCTATCCGCACCCGTGGTTGATGCCGGACTTCTGGCAGTTTCCCACCGGCTCCATGGGCATCGGCCCGATCAGCTCGATTTTCCAGGCGCGCTTTATGCGCTACCTGCACCATCGCGGCTTGCAGGACACCACCGACCGGCACGTCTGGGGCGTGTTTGGCGACGGCGAGATGGACGAGCCGGAAAGCATGTCGGCCCTGACCCTGGCCGCTCGCGAAGGCCTGGACAACCTGACCTGGGTGGTCAACTGCAACCTGCAACGCCTCGATGGCCCGGTGCGCGGCAACGGGCGAATCATCGACGAACTGGAAGCATTGTTTGCCGGTGCCGGCTGGAACGTCATCAAGCTGGTCTGGGGTTCGGACTGGGACGCCTTGCTGGCCAAGGATGAAGACGGTGCGTTGGTGCGCACCTTGTCCCAGACCGTGGACGGGCAGTTCCAGACCTTTGCCGCCAAGGACGGTGCCTACAACCGTGAGCATTTCTTCGGCCAGAGTGAATCCCTGGCCAAGCTGGCGGCGGGCTTGAGTGATGAGCAGATCGACCGCCTCAAGCGCGGCGGCCACGACATGCTGAAAATCCATGCCGCCTACCATGCTGCGCGGCGGGTCAAGGGACGCCCCACGGTGATCCTGGCCCAGACCAAGAAAGGCTTCGGCATGGGCGAGGCCGGCCAGGGCAAGATGACCACCCACCAGCAGAAAAAACTCGACCGCGAGGCGTTGATCGGCTTTCGCAACCGCTTCCAGTTGCCCTTGACCGACGAGCAGACCGAATCCCTGAGCTTCTACAAACCCGCCGCCGACAGCCTGGAGATGCGCTACCTGCACCAGCGCCGTGCCGTGCTCGGCGGCTATGTGCCCAGCCGCAGCCAGAGCGCCGAGCCGGTACCCGTTCCGCCCGTGAGTGGCTACGCCGGTTTCGCCACCCAGGCCGAAGGCAAGGAAATGTCCACCACCATGGCCTTTGTGCGCATGCTCAGCAACCTGCTCAAGGACAAGGCCCTGGGCCCGCGGATCGTACCGATTGTCGCCGACGAGGCGCGCACGTTTGGTATGGCCAACCTGTTCAAGCAGATCGGTATTTATTCCAGCGTCGGCCAGCGCTACGAGCCGGAAGATATCGGTTCGATCCTCAGCTATCGCGAAGCCACCGACGGGCAAATCCTGGAAGAAGGCATCAGCGAGGCCAGCGCGATCAGCTCCTGGGTCGCGGCGGCCACCAGTTATTCGGTGCATGGCTTGCGCATGCTGCCGTTCTACATCTACTACTCGATGTTCGGTTTCCAGCGCGTGGGCGACCTGATCTGGGCCGCCGCCGACCAGCGCGCCCGCGGCTTTCTGCTCGGTGCCACGGCGGGGCGTACCACCTTGGGGGGCGAGGGCTTGCAGCACCAGGACGGCAGCAGCCACTTGATGGCTGCGACCGTGCCCAACTGCCGCGCCTACGACCCGGCATTCGCCGGCGAGTTTGCGGTGATTCTCGACCACGGCATGCGCCAGATGCTTGAGCACGACGTCGACGAGTTCTACTACGTGACCCTGATGAACGAAAACTACCCGCAGCCGAGCCTGCCGGCGGGCGTCGAAGCCGCGATCATCAAGGGCATGTACCGCCTCGACGGCAATGCCGGCGCCAAGGTGCGCCTGCTCGGCTCGGGCACCCTGGTGCGCGAGGCCCAGGCTGCCGCGCAGTTACTGGCTGACGATTGGCAGATCGACAGCGAGGTGTTCAGCGTGACCAGTTTCAGCGAACTGGCCCGCGAAGCGCGGGAGGTGGAGCGCCATAATCGCCTGCATCCGCTGCAAAGCCCACGGCACAGCCACCTGGCGACCTGCCTGCCACCAGGCGCGCCAGTGGTTGCGGTGTCGGACTACGTGCGCGCAGTGCCACAGATGATCGGCTCGTACCTGGGGTCGAGCTATACCGTGCTGGGGACTGATGGGTTCGGGCGTAGCGACACCCGTGCGGCGTTACGCGACTTCTTTGAGGTAGACCGCCACCACATCGTCCTTGCCGCGCTGGCGGCCCTGGTGGAACAAGGCAGCCTGCAGGCGCAGGTGTGCCAGCAGGCTATCGACCGCTACGGCCTGCACACCGAGCGCGGGGCGTCCTGGACCCACTGACGAGGACTCACTGTAGGAGCGGGCTTGTGTGGGAGCTGGCTCCCACACAAGCCCGCTCCCACAGGGTTTTTCGGTGTGTTCTAGAGCGTGGCAATCAACGCCGGCCCAAATGCCTCATGCAAAAACTGCGGCGCGATGTAGCGCTGGTAATGCGCCTCCGACAACAGGAAAAACTCCCGATCAATCGCATCCCGCAAATCCGCCAGGTGCCGCTCACGAAACTCCGGCAGCAGCGCCAGGCCATAGGCATCGAGCCTGGAAATCACCCGCGCACCGCGGGCAATCAACTGATAGGCCCAGCAGTAAGGTGACTGGTGCGGCATAAAGCGGATCTTGCGCGCTTCCAACTGCTGGCGCAGGCGCGGGGCATCCAGCACTTGCAGCTTGCTGGCCATGACCTGCACCAGCAACTGTTCGAGGCGTAGCCAGACCGCTTGTTTTTCCTCGGCGCTATAACCGTTCCACTGAATGACTTCATGGTGATAACGCTTGCAGCCACGGCACACCAGGTCGCCATACACGGTGGAGCACAGGCCGACGCACGGCGTCTTGATGGTTTGATTTGGCATAAAAACCGCGTCTTTCCTAATCCACGACAAAAGGGTTCATCGGCGCTCCAGGGCGCTGAACTGCTGGTTCAACCACTGATACAACTGGGTGACTGCCCGTGACATCTGCCCACGGTGGGGGCAGGCGAAACTCAAGGGGTACACATCACCGGGAACCTCGGGCAACAGCACCACCAAACGCTCGGCCTGCACATCGGCGTACACGTCCAGCCAGCATTTGTAGGCGATGCCTTCACCCGCCACCGCCCAGCGCCGCACCACGTCGGCGTCGTCACTGAACAAGGGGCCGGCAACCTGCACGGTCTGCTCACCCAGTTCCCAGCGGTCATGCAGACGGCCGTTTTGCAGGTACAGCAGGCACGGGTGGCGGGTCAGGTCGTTGACCGATGCGGGGGCACCGTGGCGCGCCACGTAATCGGGCGATGCCACCAGCACCCGGCGATTCCAGGGCGCCAAGGGCAGGGCGATGTAGTTGGCATCCTCGTTCCAGCCATAGCGCAGGGCCACGTCCACCGGGTCGCGAAACAGGTTGGTGACCTGATCCGATACCAGCAAGCGCAAGGTCAGCTCAGGGTGTAGGCGGCGGAACTCGGTGAGCATCGGCAGCAGGATATTGCGCCCCAGGTCCGAAGGCGCGGCGACCTGCAATGTGCCCTGCAGCGGCGCGTCATCGCCGCGCAAGCGTTCGCGGCCCAGGGCCAACTGCTCCAGCACGCCACGGGCGGTGGGCAGGTACTGTTCGCCCTCGGCACTCAACCGCAGGCTGCGGGTGGTGCGGGTAAACAGGCGCACCTGCAGTTCCCGCTCCAGGCGCTTGATGGCTGCGGCGACTTGCCCCGGCAACAGATTGGCCTCAACCGCGGCGGCGGTGAAGCTGCCCAGGGCGGCGCTGCGCAGGAACAGCCCAAGATCATCGATGCGGATCATTTTCACTCCAGGGATGAAAGTGTTGCTGCATTTTGTCGATTTTTCTTCGCGCTGGGAACGGTAAAGATATAAGCCATCGAGGGCCATCGCCCCTCATCAACCGTGAGTTCCCATGAAAGCAATCTCCTTTACCCAACATGGCCTGCCCATTGACGACCCGCGCTCGCTGATCGACGTGAACATCGATGCTCCCCAGCCAGGCCCCCGGGACCTGCTGGTAGAAGTGCAGGCCGTGGCGGTCAACCCGGTCGATACCAAGGTGCGCGCCGGCACTTTCGCCAAGGAGCCGAAAATCCTCGGTTGGGATGCGGCGGGCATCGTGCGCCAGGTGGGCGCCGACGTCACCCTGTTCAAACCGGGCGACGCGGTGTACTACGCAGGCTCCTTGATCCGTTCCGGCAGCTACAGCGAGTTCCAGGTGGTTGATGAGCGCATCGTCGGTCACCGGCCGCGCACAGTGGATGCGGCCCACGCCGCCGCCTTGCCGCTGACTTCGATCACTGCCTGGGAGTTGCTGTTCGATCGCCTTGGCGTGACCGAAGGCGGCGGTGAGGGCGAGGTGCTGTTGGTGGTCGGTGCCGCTGGTGGGGTGGGTTCGATCCTGGTGCAACTGGCCCGCCAACTCACCCGCATGACCGTGATCGGCACCGCCTCGCGGCCCGAGACCATCGAGTGGGTCCAGCGCATGGGAGCCCATCACGTGATCGACCATCGCCGGCCCATGCTCGCCCAGCTCAAGGCACTGGGGGTTGATGGGGTCAGCCATGTCGCCAGCCTCACCCATACCGAGGAGTATCTGCCGCAACTGGTAGAAGTGCTGCGCCCCCAAGGGCGGCTGGGGTTGATCGACGATCCGGCCAGCCTGGATGTCATGCCACTCAAGCTCAAATCCCTGTCCTTGCACTGGGAACTGATGTTCACCCGCTCGCTGTTTGAAACGGCGGACATGATCCAGCAACACCATCTGCTCAACCGCGTGGCCCAACTGATTGACCAGGGGGTGTTGCACACCACCCTCGGCGCGCATTTTGGTGCGATCAACGCGGCCAACATGCGCAGCGCCCATGCCCTGGTGGAAAGCGGCAAGGCGCGGGGCAAGATTGTGCTTGAAGATTTCCAATGAACACCCTGATCAAAGCCCTGGGCTTATCGCTGTGCGTAATGCTTGCCGGCTGCGCCAGCCAACCTACCAATGGAGTCGCCAGCATGACCAAACCGTTGATATCCATCGCCGTACTCAAGGCCAAACCGGGCCAGGAACAAGCGCTCAAGGCCGGCCTGCTGGCCTTGGTCGAACCGACCCGCACCGAGCCAGGCAACCTGGACTACGTGCTGTTCGAACTGCGTGACGAGCCCGGCACGTTCTATATGCGTGAAGCGTTCAAGAACCAGGCGGCCCTCGATGCGCATTTTGCGATGCCGTACTTCCAGCGCTTTGCCGCCACGGCAGACGACTTGCTCCAGGAACCGCTCAAACTGATCTTCCTTGAGCAAGTGTCCAACTGACGCCGTACACCGCAACTGATTGTAGGAGCGAGCTTGCTCGCGAAAAAACGCCTAGGCGCCGCGTTTATCCGGGGGGCCTGGGTTATCGTTGACGATCTTCGCGAGCAAGCTCGCTCCTACAAAAAGTGTGGGGCGATCAATCCCAGCTCAACGCCCCGCCAGTCTGATACTCGATCACGCGGGTCTCGAAGAAGTTCTTCTCTTTCTTCAAGTCCATGATTTCGCTCATCCACGGGAACGGGTTGGTGGTGCCTGGGTATTCTTCCTTCAAGCCGATCTGCGACAGACGACGGTTGGCGATGAACTTGAGGTAGTCCTCCATCATCGCTGCGTTCATGCCCAGCACGCCGCGCGGCATGGTGTCGCGTGCGTATTCGATCTCCAGTTGGGTCCCTTGCAGGATCATCTGGGTCGCTTCTTCCTTCATCTCGGTATCCCACAGGTGTGGGTTTTCGATTTTGATCTGGTTGATCACATCGATGCCGAAGTTCAGGTGCATCGACTCATCGCGCAGGATGTACTGGAACTGCTCGGCCACGCCGGTCATTTTGTTGCGACGGCCCATGGACAGGATCTGGGTGAAGCCGCAGTAGAAGAAGATGCCTTCCAGCACGCAATAGTAGGCGACCAGGTTGCGCAGCAGTTCCTTGTCGGTGTCGACGGTGCCGGTTTCGAACTTCGGATCGGAGATCGAACGGGTGTACTTCAGGCCCCAGGCGGCTTTTTTAGCGACCGATGGGATCTCGTGGTACATGTTGAAGATCTCGCCTTCATCCATGGCCAGCGATTCGATGCAGTACTGGTAGGCGTGGGTGTGGATCGCCTCTTCGAAGGCCTGGCGCAGGATGTACTGGCGGCACTCCGGGTTGGTGATCAGGCGGTACACGGCCAGCACCAGGTTGTTGGCCACCAGCGAATCGGCGGTGGAGAAGAAGCCCAGGTTGCGCATCACGATGCGACGTTCGTCGTCGGTCAGGCCTTCGGGGTTTTTCCACAGGGCGATGTCGGCGGTCATGTTGACCTCTTGCGGCATCCAGTGGTTGGCGCAGCCGTCGAGGTACTTCTGCCAGGCCCAGTCGTACTTGAACGGCACGAGTTGGTTGAGGTCGGCGCGGCAGTTGATCATGCGCTTTTCGTCGACAGCGACACGGGCGGAAGCGCCTTCGAGCTCGGCCAGGCCTTCGGCAACGTCGAGTTTGTCCAGGGCAGCCTTGGCCCGCACGATAGCGGCGGAGTCATTGGCGGTCACGGCGCGGGCTTCGATGGCAGCGGCAGCGCCGGCACCGTCGAGGCGGTCCATGTTGGCTTCGGTGGCGTGGCCGGCGTTGGCGCCGCGGATCACGGCGGTGCCGGTGTCTTCGTTGTCGACTTCATCCCAACTCAGCATGAAATACTCCTTCCTGGTCTGTTCTGACGGCGTATGAAACCGTCCAGAAAATTCGATAGTTACCGGCTTCGCACACTATGTAGTGGTCGGCTTCCTGGGTGGGCACACTATATGGTGTGTAGGAAATATGGTCAACGCACAAGATATGCGGTTTTCGGTCACTGCCTGGCGTAGGTTCAGCCATAACGCCTGGGTGGCTGGACGGGGCGCCTAAGGTCAATGTGGGAGCTGGCTTGCCTGCGATAGCGGTTCACCAGCCTCCGGAGATGGCTGACTGAACCACCGCTTTCGCGAGCAAGCCCGCACACAGGGGGCGTAGGCTTGAGCGATCATGCAAAAAAACCATCTGTAGCCAACCGCCCACCCAATACCCGACCAAAACCATCGGCATTTCTTGATCGCCATCAAGCAGCTTTTACCCCCCGGCTTCCTATCATGGTCCCCGCCAAGCAATGAGGAAGCGACCATGTCAGAGACCTTCACCAAGGGCATGGCCAGGAATATCTACTTCGGAGGAAGCGTGTTCTTCTTCCTGATATTCCTGGCCCTGACCTACCACACCGAACAAACCTTTCCCTCTCGCAGCAATCAGGAGCTACTCACCGAATCAGTGGTGCGCGGCAAGGGCGTCTGGGAGCGCAACAACTGTGTCGGCTGCCACACTCTGCTGGGCGAGGGCGCGTACTTTGCGCCGGAACTGGGCAACGTGTTCAACCGCCGTGGCGGCGAGGAGGCGTTCAAGCCGTTCCTGCATGCCTGGATGAAGATGCAACCGTTGGGCGTTCCCGGCCGGCGCGCGATGCCGCAATTCAACCTCAGCGACCAAGAGGTGGACGATATGGCCGAGTTCCTCAAGTGGAGCTCGAAGATCAACACCAACGGCTGGCCGCCAAACAAGGAGGGCTGAGGGATGCGTACCGTCAATCCATATCTGAAATTCCAATCCCAGGCCGTGGCCAAACCCTACTTTGTGTTCGCCCTGATCCTGTTCCTGGGCCAGGTGCTGTTCGGTTTGATCATGGGCCTGCAATACGTGGTCGGCGACTTTCTGTTCCCGTTGATCCCCTTCAACGTGGCCCGCATGGTCCACACCAACCTGCTGATCGTCTGGCTGCTGTTCGGCTTCATGGGCGCCGCTTACTACCTGGTGCCGGAAGAAGCCGACCGCGAGTTGCACAGCCCCAAGCTGGCAATCCTGCTGTTCTGGGTGTTTGCCGTGGCGGGGGTGTTGACCATCCTCGGCTACTTGCTGGTGCCCTATGCGGCCCTGGCCAAGCTGACCCACAACGAACTGCTGCCGACCATGGGCCGTGAGTTCCTGGAACAACCGACCATCACCAAGATGGGCATCGTGGTCGTGTGCCTGGGCTTTTTGTACAACATCGGCATGACCCTGCTCAAAGGTCGCAAGACCACGGTGAGCATGGTGATGATGACCGGGCTGATCGGCCTGGCGGTGTTCTTCCTGTTCTCGTTCTACAACCCCGGCAACCTGGCACGGGACAAGTTCTACTGGTGGTGGGTGGTGCATCTTTGGGTCGAAGGCGTGTGGGAGCTGATCATGGGCTCGATGCTGGCTTTCGTACTGATCAAAGTCACCGGTGTCGACCGTGAGGTCGTGGAGAAATGGCTGTACGTGATCATCGCCATGGCCCTGATCACCGGGATCATCGGCACCGGTCACCACTTCTTCTGGATCGGCGCGCCCGAGGTGTGGTTGTGGGTCGGCTCGATCTTCTCGGCCCTGGAGCCGCTGCCATTCCTGGCGATGGTGATGTTTGCCTTCACCATGGTCAAACAGCGCCGGCGCCAGCACCCGAACCGGGCGGCCACGTTGTGGGCCAAGGGCACCACGGTCACGGCGTTCTTCGGCGCCGGGGTCTGGGGCTTCCTGCACACCCTGGCACCGGTCAACTTCTACACCCACGGCACCCAATTGACCGCCGCCCACGGCCACCTGGCGTTCTTCGGCGCCTACGCCATGATCGTCATGACCTTGATCAGCTACGCCATGCCCCGCCTGCGCGGTATCGGTGAAGCGCCGGATGCACGCTCGCAGACCTTGGAGATCTGGGGCTTCTGGATGATGGTTCTGTCGATGGTGATGATCACCCTGTTCCTGACGGCGGCCGGTGCCGTGCAAGTCTGGTTGCAGCGCTGGCAGGTAGACGGTGTGGCACTGCCGTTCATGGCCACCATGGACCACCTGACCGTATTGTTCTGGGCCCGACTGGCCAGTGGCGTGGTGTTCCTGCTTGGCCTGCTCTGCTACCTGTGGAGCTTCCGGCAGCGGGGCAAGGGCTTGGACTCTGCCGTCCCCGTGACTGCGTGAGCGGTCAACGTTAATCCCCAAGAGGGCGGCCCGGCAGGTAGTGCGGGCCGTTTTTATGTCTGGAGCACTTCACATGGCCTTTACCCTTGAGTTGGAAGAGTGGGTCGGCAGTGTCTGGCACCGCTTTATCACCCGCCGCGCCAGTGCGGACTTCCCCGAGGCGCGGGTCGACCTGGTCGACCGCCAGCGCAGCCTGGCCCTGCTGTTCCGCGCCCTGGGCGGCGCCCACGCAATTGCCCTGGAGGCCGCCAGCGAGCGCGACCTGCTGCTGCGGCGCAACCTGTTGATGCGCATCGCCGGCACCTGCCGGCAAGCCCCCCTGGCCTCATGCGATGGCCATCGCCTGCGCCTGCCGGCAAGCCTGGCGGTGTTTCCTTCGGCCGCCCTGAACCTGGAGTTGTACCGCTGGCTGGCGCTCCTGGCCGCACACGCCGGGCCGATGACCCACTGGGCCCGCGACAACCAGCGCTGGACCTGGCTGCTGTTGCAGCGTTACCCGGCCATGCTCCCCAGCTATCAGCGCCTGGTGGACGCCCACCTGCAATTGCGCCCGGATCCCGCCAGCCTCAATCCATCTGAAGCTGCCGTGGAAAAGGCCTTGCGCAAGGCCCTGCGCGAACCCGGCAGCATCCGCCAGTTACCCCGCAGCGAGCGCGCCGCCTGGCCGCTGCCCCTGTGGCTGTATCCACCCTTGCACCTGCACAGCCCGCAGGCCGGCGATCTGGATGACGAGGGCGATGACCTGGCGACCCGCCCCGGCCAACAACAGGGCGCGCCCAAACAAGCCAACCGGGTAGATGACAACAGCCGCGACGGCGGCCTGTTGGTGGTGCGCCTGGAAAACCTGTTCAGTTGGACCGAACACGTCGACCTCGACCGCTGGGCCGATGACTCCGAGGACGAAGATGCCGCCCGCGTTGCCGAAGACCTCGACCAGTTGAGCCTGTCACGCCAGCGCGTGCGCAAGAGTGGCGGCTTGAAGCTGCACCTGGATCTGCCACCGGCCGATGTCGACGACATTCCCCTGGGCGAAGGCATCAAGCTGCCGGAGTGGGATTACCGCCAACAATGCCTGCAAGCCAACTTCGTCAACCTGCAACTGATGCAACCCCGCGACAGCACGCCCCAGCCGCTGCCGGCACGCCTGCTGCCCCAGGCTGCGCGGTTGCGCCGCCAGTTCCAGCAGCTGCGTACCGACCGTCAATGGCTGCGTCAACAGCCCCAGGGCGCGGAACTGGACCTGCAGGCGTGGCTGGATTTTCATGTCGAGCGCCAGCACGGCGCATGCGCCGAGCGCGGTCTGTTCAAGGAGCAGCGCCGCACCCGGCGTGACCTGGCCTGTTTGCTGCTGGCCGATGTGTCGATGTCCACCGACGCCCACCTCAACGATACGCAAAAGGTCATCGATGTGATCCGCGACAGCCTGTTGCTGTTTGGCGAGAGCCTGGCGGGCCTGGGTGATGCGTTTGCCCTGTATGGGTTTTCATCCTTGCGCCGCCAGCAGGTGCGCCTGCAACAGCTCAAGTCGTTCCAGCAACCCTATGACGACCACACCCGCGGCTGCATCCAGGGCCTCAAGCCGGGTTACTACACCCGGATGGGCGCGGCTATCCGCCACGCCACCCAGACCCTTGGCGCGTGCAAGCAACGGCGCAAACTGCTGTTGATTGTGACCGATGGCAAGCCCAACGACCTGGACTTGTATGAGGGACGTTATGGCGTGGAGGACACCCGCCAGGCCGTAATGCAAGCGCGGCGCCAGGGCCTGGTGCCGTTCTGCATCACCATCGACAAACAGGCCGCAGATTACCTGCCGTACATGTTCGGCGCCCACGGCTACACCTTGATCCGCCAGCCGGAGCAGCTGCCGCTACGCTTGCCGCAGCTGTACCGGCAGTTGACCGAAGATCAGTAAAAGTCCCGGGGCAGCCACAAGAACATGGTGATGCAGAACACGGCCAGCCCCAGGCAGAACCATTGGAAACGTTTGAGTCGCCGGGCCTCAAGGCTGGCGGTGGAGGCGGGCAGGGGCATGGCGCAGCGTGAGCAGGCTGGCTGCGTTGGCGGGTTGGCATGTTGGCAATACAGGCACACACACGCGGCGCTCATTCAAATTGCTCCAGGCGCAGGCGATCAAGAATGGCGATCTGCCGACCGTCCTGGGTGATGATTTTTTCATCGATCAGCCGGCGAATGATCCGCGAGAACGTCTCTGGCTGGATCGACAGGTGCCCGGCGATCAACTGCTTGGCCATGGGCAATTCGAACGAACTGTCGGCGCTGTGCAGGCGCACCAGTTGCGTCAGCAGGTAGCGCACCACGCGGTGGGTGGCGTTTTTCAGGGACAGGGTCTCGATCTCGTTGACCCGCTGGTGCAGGCGCACACACAACTTGCCCAGCAGGGCGAAGGTCAGGCGGCTGTTGCTGTGGAGCAGGCGCATATAGGTGGCGTTGGACAGGCGATACAACTGCGTCGGGCACACCGCCTCGGCGCAGGCCACGTAGTTGGGGGTGTCCATCAGCATCATCGCCTCGGCGAAGGTCTGCCGCTCGCCGATCACTTCAAAGACTTTCTCCTGGCCGTCCGGGGTCAGGCGGTAGATCTTCACCGCGCCGGCAATCACGAAGTAAAACCCCTCGGCCGGCTCGCCCTGGCGGAACAATGGTTCGCCCTTGTCGACACTCAGCAATTGACTGCTGGCCATCAACTCATCCATCTGCTCTTCGTTGAGCGGCTCGAACAGGTGATGGCTGCGCAGGATCTGATGATGCACGCGGTGCAGGACCCTCGGTGCGTCGGTGATCATACAAGCCACAACGACAGGCCACTGGCCGCCGCCATCATCGAACCGAGGATCACGAACCAGGCGAGGGGCTGGATGACTTTTTTCATGGGGACTCCGTGGGGCAGGGTAATGACGGGATAACCGGGTAGAGCAAGAGCTGGGCCAAAGAGAGGGCGTTGCAGAATGCGGGCTGTAGCGTCACCAGGGTTTGAATGACCCTATCAATAAGGGTTTTTTTAACCCTCTAATGGTCATTTAAACCCTCATTATCAGCGCCGATCCCATGTAGGAGCTGGCTTGCCTGCGATGCAGGCACCTCGGTCTCCCAGTAAAACCGCAGCGATGCCATCGCAGGCAAGCCAGCTCCCACCCGTGATTGCGGTGGGCATAAGGAGCCGGCCCGGCCCTTGCAACGCCAATCCCGCGACGGCCCCCAGGATATTGCGCCGCCTCGAAGCCCTGCTTGATCTGCGACAAGGGCCGGGCGCGGGCAATCCCGGATGATCGGGCCGGCAATGACTTGAGGAGTGGTGGTATGCAAGTGCTGGATCGACGCAAGGCCATGTCGATAACCCCGTTGTTTCGCCTGGCTTTCCGGCCATTTTTCCTCGGTGGCTGCCTGTTGGCGTTGCTGGCGGTTCCCCTGTGGTTGCTGGCCCTGGCCGGCGACGCAGGCTGGCAGCCGGCGGGAGGCTGGCTGGCGTGGCATCGCCATGAACTGCTGTTCGGTTTCGCCTTGGCGATCATCGGCGGGTTCCTGTTGACGGCGGTGCAGACCTGGACCGGTCGCCCCGGCATCAGCGGTACGCCGCTGGCGATGTTGGCCGGGGTGTGGCTGGCCGCACGCCTGGCCTGGCTGTTCAACCTGCCGTGGCCGCTGTTGGCCGTGCTGGAACTGACCTTTCCCCTGGCCGTCGCCGGGTTGATGGGCTGGACCTTGTGGAAAGTGCGGCAACAGCGCAACTACCCGATTGTGCTGGTGTTGCTGCTGTTGACCCTGGCCGACGCCCTGTCCCTGTATGGCTTGCTGCGCGGTGACGAAGGCTGGCAGCGCCAGGCGGTGTTGACCGGGCTGTGGCTGGTGGCGGCGATGATGGGCTTGATCGGCGGTCGGGTGATTCCATTCTTCACCCAGCGTGGCCTGGGGCGCACGCAAGCCGTGAAGCCCTGGCCGTGGCTGGATTACCTGTTGTTGGTAGGCTCGGCGCTGGTCGCTCTGTTGTATGCCAGCGGTGTCGCGCTGATGCCCAGCCTCTGGGTTGGTTTAGTGTTTGCCCTGTTGGGGATCGGTCACCTGGTGCGCCTGGTGCGCTGGCACGACCGTGGCCTGTGGCGCGTGCCGCTGCTGTGGTCGCTGCACCTGGCCTATGCCTGGTTGGCGGTGGCGTGCCTGGGCATGGCGCTGTGGCACTTGGGTGTCCCATTGAACCCGAGCCTGGCGGTGCATGCGCTGACGGTAGGGGCGATGGGCGGCTTGATCCTGGCGATGATCGCGCGGGTCAGCCTGGGTCATACCGGCCGGCCACTGACGCCACCCAAGGGCATGACCCTGGCCTTCACCCTGCTGAACCTGGCCTGCCTGAGCCGGGTGCTGCTGGTACTGATCTGGCCGTACGCCGCGCTGTGGCTGGCGGGCCTGTGCTGGACCCTGGGCCTGGGCGTGTATCTATGGCGCTATGCCCCAATGCTGTGGCATGCGCGGGTTGACGGCCATCCGGGCTAGGAGAACGGGAATGCTGTATTCGTGGCTATTGATTGTGCATCTGCTGGCGGCCATTGCCTTTATCGGCACGCTGTTCTTCGAGGTTTTTATCTGGCACCGCGCCCGTGAAGAGTTGGCGTGGTCGGCGCAGTTCACCAGCGACCAAGCCATTGCCCGGCGTTCGCGGCAGGTGCTGCATGGCGTGGTGGTGCTGTTGTATGGCGCGGGCATCGGCCTGGCCTGGCATTACCGCGGCGTGCTGGGCGCGCCATGGGCCAGCCCTTTTTCGGCGATGTTGAGCCTGAAGATCCTGTTGGCGCTGAGCATCATCGGGCACTACCTGCTGCTCGCGTACTGGTTGACGCAAAAGCGCCTGAGCCCGCTGCGGGCGGTATGGATTCGCCGCAGCATCCTTGGGCACATGGTGCTGATCGTGATCCTGGCCAAACTGATGCTGCGTTAAGACACCTCGATCCCTTCCTGTAGGAGCGAGCTTGCTCGCGAAAAACTCACGGACAACGCGTCTACCCAGGCAGCCCGCGTTTTGGTTGATGTTCTTCGCGAGCAAGCTCGCTCCTACAGGTCGGTCAGGCCTTCAGTGCGCGGACAAACAACACGTCGTTTTCCAGATGAATATGCTCCAGCAAATCCCCATGAAACACCTCCAGCCCGTGATACAAGGCCCGCCAGGTATTGCACGCATCGCTGGGCGGTTGGATGTGGTTGGTCAGCGCCTGCAACTGTTCCAGGGCCTGGCCATGTTGTTCGTGTTCAAAGCGCATGACCTGGATCGGCGGCGCAGCCTGGGGCCCCAGGCCCATTTGCAGCATTGGGAACAGCACTTGTTCTTCCTTGAGCATATGGCCCTCCAGTTCCTGCTCGATGTCACGCAGCAAGTCGGCCAGGCCATTGGGGCAGGCCAGGTGGTGACCGTGGACCTGCTCGACGCGGCTGGCCAGGCGAATCAGTTCCGGCAGTTGTTCGCGGTGGCGGGCGTGGTAGCGCTCCAGCAAATGTTCGATCAGTTGCGCCTGGGGCAGGGTGTCCGGGGCGATGGTGTTCATGGGGTTTCCTCATCAAGTGAACAGATGAAGCGGTGATTGCATGCCGTGTGCCATTGCCAACTTATTGAAAAATAGAAATTAATTTTTTGTAGTGGTCAGGATCACCCTGATGCTGCACGGTAGATCCGACCATACAAGGGTAGTAATGACCATGCTGCGTGAAAGTCTGTCGGCCGACCTGATTGTCGAATTGCCCAACGCGGTGCGCCTGCAACGCCTGGTGCAGACCCTGCGCGAATATTTCCATAGCGGCGCCGTGGGCCTGTTGCGCCTGGATGGCGACGACAGCCTGCGCCCCGTGGCCACCGTGGGCCTGGTGCATGAGGCCCTTGGCCGGCGCTTTGTGATTGCCCAACACCCGCGCCTGGCAGCGATCATGGCCTCCCGCGAGCCGACCTGGTTCGAACCCGACAGCCGCCTGCCGGACCCGTACGACGGGCTTCTAGACAGCCAGGTCGGCGAACCGCTGCCCGTGCATGACTGCATGGGCGTGAGCCTGTTCGTCGAAGGCCGGCCCTGGGGCGCGATTACCCTGGATGCGCTGCATGCCGGAACCTTCGATGCCAATGCCCGCGAGCAACTCAAGCGCTGCACCCTGCAGATCGAGGCGGCGGTGCGCGTCACGCGCCTTGAGCAGGAAAACCGCAGCCTGCGCCTGTCGCGCAGCGAACCGGTGGCGGGTTCGCCCAGCGTCGAAGACGGCGAGATCCTCGGCCAGAGCCCGGTCCTGCATCAACTGCTCAACGAGCTGGATGTGCTCGCCGACTCGGATTTGCCGGTGCTGTTGCTCGGCGAAACGGGGGTGGGCAAGGAGCTGTTCGCGCGGCGCCTGCATCGCCTGTCGCGGCGCAGCAAAAAGCCGCTGATCCAGGTCAACTGCGCGGCGCTGCCGGAATCTTTGGCCGAGAGCGAGCTGTTCGGCCATGTCAAAGGTGCGTTTTCCGGGGCTACCAGTGACCGTGCCGGGCGTTTTGATGCGGCCAACGGCGGCACGCTGTTCCTCGATGAAGTGGGCGAGCTGCCGCTGAGCGTGCAGGCCAAGCTTTTGCGCACCTTGCAGAATGGTGAGATCCAGCGCCTGGGCGCCGACAAGCCGTTGCATGTGGATGTGCGGATCATCGCCGCCACCAACCGCCACCTGCCCGAGAGCATTCGTGAAGGGCTGTTCCGCGCCGATCTGTACCACCGGCTGTCGGTGTACCCGGTGCCGATCCCGGCGTTGCGTGAGCGCGGTCACGATGTGCTGCTGCTGGCCGGGCATTTCCTGGAACTCAACCGTGCGCGGCTGGGCTTGCGCGGTTTGCGCCTGTCGCCTGCGGCCGAGCAGACCCTGCTGGCTTATGCCTGGCCGGGCAATGTGCGCGAGCTGGAACATGTGATCAGTCGCGCCGCCTTGAAGCAGCTGAGCCGGGGCGGCAATCGCAACCAGATCATGACCCTGGAAGCCGAACTGCTGGACCTGGACAGCGCCACCTTGGCGCAGGCCCCTGTCTTTCAAGCCCCGGTGCAGGCGTTCCAGACCTTGAGCGACGCGGTGGACGACTGCCAGCGCCAGAAGGTGCGCCAGGCGTTGAGCCTGTCGGGCGATAACTGGGCGAGCGCCGCGCGGATGCTGGGCCTGGACTCCAGCAACCTGCACAAATTGGCGCGGCGCCTGGGTCTCAAATAGCAACGCTGCGACGCCATGCCGCGGCGCGCAGTTGATCGTGGTCAAGGTGCCGGGCGCCTCGGCTGATCAGACTGTGGCGAACTGACCGGAGGTTCGCCCCATGCCCCTTTCCCTGGCGCAGATGCGCCGCAACTACACCTTGTACGGTTTGCGGGATGACCTGGTACAGGACGATCCCCTCGTGCTGTTCGGCCAGTGGCTGGAGCAGGCGCGCAAGACCGAAGTGGCGCCTGTGGAGGCCAACAGCATGGCCCTGGCCACGGTCGATGCCGAGGGCCGCGCCCATTGTCGGATTCTCTTGCTCAAGGGCTTCAGTGCCGAGGGCTTCACCTTTTTCGGTCACTACCAGAGCGCCAAGGGTCAGGAACTGGCGAGCAACCCCAGCGCGGCCATGACCTTTTTCTGGCCGGGCCTGGAGCGCCAGGTGCGCATCGAAGGCACCGTCGCACGCCTGGCGCCGCAGCTGTCCGACGACTACTTCCATTCGCGGCCGCTGGCCAGCCAGGTGGGCGCCTGGGCGTCGCCGCAAAGCCAGCCCTTGGCCCATCGCGCCGAACTGGAAGGGCGCCTGCGCGACGTCACCCAACGCTTTGCCGGCCAACAACCGCCGCGCCCGGCAGAGTGGGGCGGCTATTGCCTGCAACCCGAGCGCGTGGAGTTCTGGCAAGGCCGCCCCGACCGCCTGCACGACCGCCTCGATTACCGTCGCCACGACGGCACCTGGCAGCGCAGCCGCCTGGCCCCCTGAATCCGCCTAGAGGTACCTCCTCGGAGGAATAGGCCCGCAGACCTTTGCGGTGCAGGCTTGGGCCATTGCTCATTTATCCCGGGATTTTCACCATGGCACACCTGACTCAACGCAATTTTGTCTCACTGAATATCGCCGTCCTGACCATCAGCGACACACGCAACTTTGACAACGACACCTCCGGGCAGACCCTGTGCGACCGCTTGCAGGCGGCCGGGCACGAGTTGATCGACCGGGCGCTGGTGGTGGACGACATCTACCAGATCCGCGCACGCATTTCGCAGTGGATCGCCGACCCACAGGTGCAGGTGATCCTCACCACCGGCGGCACCGGCTTCACTGCGCGGGACAACACCCCACAAGCGGTACTGCCGTTGCTGGACAAGCATGTCGAAGGCTTTGGCGAGCTGTTTCGCCAGGTGTCCGTGCCAGAGATCGGCATGTCGACCCTGCAGTCACGCGCCCTGGCCGGCATGAGCAACGGCGTGCTGGTGTGCTGCATGCCCGGCTCCCCCGGCGCGTGCCGCACCGGTTGGGACAAGATCCTGCTGGGGCAACTGGACAGCCGCACCGGGCCGTGCAATTTCGCCCCACACCTCAAGCCCCAGGCCGCGCAAGCGCTGGAACCCTGCGAGGCGCGGTCATGAGCACATCGGTGTGTGAAAGCGGTGAATTGATCCCGGTGGACGAGGCCATCGAACGCCTGTTGGCCCAGGCACCACCCCCACCGTCCAGCCAGCAGGTGAAGACCGCCCAGGCCTTGGGCCGGGTGCTGGCTGGCGATATTTTTTCCCCGGTCAACCTGCCGGCCTGGGACAACAGTGCCATGGACGGCTACGCGCTGTGCGCCGCAGACCTGCCGGCCGAGGGCGGCTACCTGCGCCTGGCCGGGCGGATTGCCGCTGGCGACGCCGCCGCGACGGCGTTGAGCAGTGGGCAGACCATGCGCATTTTTACCGGTGCTCCCTTGCCGTCCGGGGCCGACACCGTGGTGCCCCAGGAGCGTTGCCGGGTCTATGGCCAGCGTATCTGGTGCCCGCCCATGCGCACCGGCGAACACGTACGCAAGCAGGGTGAAGAGGTGACCCAGGGCGCCTTGCTGCTGCCGGCCGGCAAGCGCCTGCGCGCCCAGGAGTTGGGGTTGCTCGCGGCGGCCGGGCTGGCTCAGGTCAAGGTCTACCGGCCGCTGCGGGTGTGCCTGTTGAGCAGTGGCGATGAGTTGCGCGAACCGGGCGATCACCTGGCGCCGGGGCAGATCTACAACAGCAATCGCCACTGCCTGGCGGCACTGCTGCAAGGCTGGGGAGTGGAAGTGCATGACTATGGCGTGATGGCCGACGAACTGGCCGTCAGCCGCGATGCGTTGACCCTGGCCTCCTCGGAATGCGACCTGCTGCTGACCTCTGGCGGGGTGTCGGTGGGCGAGGAAGATCACCTCAAGCAGGCGATCGAGGAACTGGGCCGCGTGGACTTCTGGCGCCTGGCGATCCAGCCGGGCAAACCCCTGGCCTTTGGCGATGTGGCGGGTAAACCGTGGATCGGCTTGCCCGGCAACCCCTCGGCGGCGCTGATTACCGCGTTGGTGGTGGTGCGCCCGTTTCTGTTGCGCGCCCAGGGTGTGACTGACGTCACCTTGGTGCCGATGCTGCTGCCTGCCGATTTTACCTGGACCCAGCGCAACCGCCGCCGCCAATACCTGCGGGCACGCCTGGCGCCGGGCATCGACGGCCAGGCGCGCATCACCCTGCACCCACGGCAAAGCTCGGCGATGTTGAGCGCGGCGTGCTGGGCCGATGGCCTGGCGATTGTGGAGCGTGAGCAGTTGGTGGAAAAGGGCGGCCTGGTGCGGTTCGTGTCCTTCGCCGAACTGATGCAGTAACTGCCGGCGGTGATCAATGTGGGAGCGGGCTTGCCCGCGATAGCGGTGTATCAGTCACCATAAATGTCGACTGGTAGGCCGCCATCGCGGGCAAGCCCGCTCCCACACAAGCCCCACACAAGCCTGCAGCGACACAAGTGCGATAGTTTTTTTGATGAGGATCAACCATGCAACTGGTCTGCCCGGCAGGGAACCTGCCTGCGCTCAAAGCCGCCGTGCGCCAAGGTGCCGATGCGGTGTACGTGGGGTTTCGCGACGACACCAACGCCCGGCATTTTGCCGGGCTGAACATGGACGACAAGCAGTTCGACGGCGCCGTCGCCCATATCCGCCAGCACCAGCGCAAGCTGTATGTGGCGGTCAACACCTACCCGCAGCCCAAAGGCTGGGAGCGCTGGCAACGGGCAGTGGATCGCGCCGCCGACCATGGCGTGGATGCGCTGATTGCCGGTGACCCGGGCGTGCTGCAGTACGCCAGTAGCCGCCATCCGCAGATGGCCTTGCACCTCTCGGTACAGGGTTCGGCGACCCATGCGGCGGCGTTGCAGTTCTACGCCGAGCGCTATGGCATCCGCCGTGCGGTGCTGCCACGGGTGCTGTCGCTGGCCCAGGTCAAGCACGTGGCTGCCAGCAGCTCGGTGCCGATCGAGGTCTTCGGTTTCGGCAGCCTGTGCATCATGGCGGAGGGCCGGTGCCATCTGTCTTCGTACATCACCGGCGAATCCCCGAACCTGTGCGGCGTGTGCTCGCCGGCCAAGGCCGTGCGCTGGAGCGAAGACGCCGACGGCCTGAGCGCGCGCCTGAGCGAAGTGTTGATCGACCGCTATACCCCGGACGAACCGGCGGGCTATCCGACCCTGTGCAAGGGCCGTTTCATGGTCGATGGCAAGCGCTTCCACGCCCTCGAAGAACCCACCAGCCTCGATACCCTGGACCTGATCCCCGAGTTGATCGCCATGGGTGTGGAAGCGGTAAAAATCGAAGGCCGCCAGCGCAGCCCGGCGTATGTCGAGCAAGTCACCGGGGTCTGGCGCGCGGCGCTGGACGCCCACCGCAGTGCGCCGGAACGCTTTGTGGTCAAGGACCAGTGGCGCAGCGTGCTGGCCGGTCTATCCGAAGGCAGCCAGACCACCCTGGGCGCCTACCATCGTTCGTGGCAATGAGGAACCGCACATGAAACTCAGCCTGGGACCGGTGCTGTTTTATTGGGATAAGCAACAACTGGGGCAGTTCTACTCCGAGATGGCCAGCTTGCCGCTGGATGTGATCTACCTGGGGGAAACCGTGTGCTCCAAGCGTCGCGCGTTCAACCTCGATCAATGGTTGGGCCTGGGCCGCGAATTGCACTCGGCGGGCAACGCGCAAATCGTGCTGTCGAGCCTGACCCTGATCGAGGCCGCATCGGAGCTGTCGAGCCTGCGCCGCCTGTGTGACAACGGCGAGGTGCTGGTCGAGGCCAATGACATGGGCGCCGTGCAACTGCTTGCCGAGCGCAAGCTGCCCTTTGTCGGTGGGCCGGCGTTGAATTTGTACAACGGCCACGCCCTCGTGCAACTGCTGGACGCCGGGATGATGCGTTGGGTGCCGCCGGTGGAGTGCTCGGCCGCGCTGATTGGTGATGTGCTGGAGCAGGTGCGTGAACTGGGTCGGCCGTTGCCGGAGGTTGAAGTCTTTGCCTATGGGCATTTGCCCCTGGCCTACTCGGCGCGCTGCTTCACGGCCCGAGCGGAAAACCGGCCCAAGGATGACTGCCAGTTCTGCTGCCTGAACTACCCCGATGGCATGGCCTTGACCAGCCAGGAAGGGCAGGCGTTGTTTACGTTGAATGGCATCCAGACCATGTCGGCGGATGTCACCAACCTGCTGGCCGACTATCCAGGGCTGGTGAGTTGCGGCGCCGACCTGCTGCGCCTGAGCCCAAGGGCGCAGGGCATGGTGGGCATCGTCGAAGCCTTTGATCGGGTGCGCCAGGGCGCCACGCCGCCGGTGTTTGTCGAGGGCTGCAATGGCTACTGGCATGGCCAGGCCGGGATGTTGCGGGTCGAGGAGGTGGGGCTGTGTTGAATCGCAAGCAATGGCTGCTCAAGGGCGCCGATCGTTTATTGCCGCTGATGTGCAAGGTGCCCTTTGTGGTGCAGCGCCTGGCGTTGCAACAGGCGTTGAACCGCTGCCTGGCCGAACCCTTGCGCGATGGCGGCTTTGAACTGCTGCGTGGACGCTGGATGTGCCTGCGCATTCCCGACCTGGGCTTGCGCTGGTACCTGACCCTGGGCCGCGACGGGCTGCGCATCGCCGAGCGGGCCGAGGCCCAGGTGACCATCAGCGGCAACTGGCGCGAGTTTCTGCTATTGGCCAGCCGCCAGGAAGACCCGGACACCTTGTTCTTTCGCCGGCGGCTGGTGATCGAGGGGGATACGGAGTTGGGGTTGGGCCTGAAGAACCTGATCGACAGCCTCGACCCGGACGTGTTGCCGCCCTGGTTATGGCGCAATCTGGAACGGGCCGGTAAAGGCCTGGCGACAGGAGCGACCTGATACCCCTGTGGCAAGCCTGGTGCTACCGCTTCAGTGGTCCATGGCCTGCAAGATTGCATGGGCCGCTTTCACCCGCTCGGCATTGGGGTAGTTCTTGTTCGCCAGGATCACGACACCGATGCCTCTGCTCGGCACATAAGCGATATAGGCGCCAAAGCCGCCGGTCGAGCCGGTCTTGTTTACCAGGGTATTGGCGCGCAGCGGCTGGGCGGGTGTCAGCCACTTGACCGGATGCGGCTCCATGGCCATCGGGGTCGAGTTGCCTTCGACCAGGGCGTCGACGCTCAGCGGGTAGGCGTACATTTCCCAGCCAAGCCCTTGGGTGGTGCCTTCTACCGTGTAATAACCCGTGTGCGTGGCGGCAATCGCCTGTTGCAGCGGCTGCTCCAGCGACGTCGGGTGCATGTTCAGCGCCATGTAGCGAGCCAGGTCGGCGGGGCTGGTCTTCACCCCGTAGGCTTCGCTGTCCAGTGCACCGGGGCTGACGCGCACCGGCTTGCCGGCCTTGTCATAGCCCTGCGCATACAGGCCCATTTGCGCCTTGGGCACCGTGAGATAGGTGTGCTTGAGACCGAGCTTGGGCAGTAGGGTCTGTTCCATCGCCACGTCGAAGGGTTGCTGCAGGCTTTGCGCCGCCAGATAGCCGAACAGGCCCAGGCTGGGGTTGGAGTACTGGCGCTGGGTGCCGGGGGCGAAAGCGGCTTTCCAGTGCTGGAAGTAGCCGATCATCTGCTGGGCATTGTCCGCCTCGCTGGGGAACTGCAACGGCAACCCGCCTGCGGTGTAGGTGCCCAGTTGAAGCACGCTGATGTGCTCGAACAGGCTGCCGCGCAAGGCTGGCAAATAGTCGCTGGCGGGGGCAGAGAGCTTGAGCTTGCCGGTGGCCTGGGCATAACCGGCCAGGGTGGCGGCGAAGGTCTTGCTCACCGAGCCGATCTCGAACAGGGTGTTTTCGCTGATGGGCTGTTGGCTGTCCTTGGCGGCGATACCGTAGTTAAAGTATCGGGCCTTGCCGTCTTGCACGATGGCGACTGCCAAGCCGGGAATTGCCTGTCGCTGCATCAGGGGCTTGACGCTGGCGTCCACCACCTGGCGCAGATTGTCGGCGGCCATGCAGTTGCCCGCGCCGAGCAATAGGCTGAGAATCGTGACGTTGCGCACGTGTTGGTACATGATGAGGTCGCTTCCATGAGGATGATCGGAGGTATCACAGCCTGCGCAGGCGTGGCCAAGATAGGCAGTTTCAGGGCCCTGGACAACCGATGATATCTCGCACCAGTCATTAGAAAAATTTGGGTTTAAACCATGTTGCGTTCCCATCTGCCCCTCAACGCACTGCGTGCGTTCGAAGCCTCCGCCAGGCATTTGAGCTTTACCCGGGCGGCCATCGAGCTGTGCGTGACCCAGGCGGCGGTCAGCCATCAGGTCAAGAGCCTGGAGGCACAGCTCAACGTCACGCTGTTCAAGCGCCTGCCCCGTGGCCTGATGCTGACCCGCGAAGGGGAGACGTTGTTACCGGTATTGCGCGAGTCCTTCGACCGTATCGCCCAGACCCTGGGCCAGTTCCAGGCCGGTCACTACCGCGAAGTGCTGACGGTGGGCGCAGTGGGCACGTTTGCGGTGGGCTGGCTGCTGCCGCGCCTGGGGGATTTCCAGGCGCGCTACCCGTTTATCGATCTGCGCCTGTCGACCCATAACAACCGCGTGGATGTGGCCGCCGAAGGCCTGGATTATGCGATCCGGTTTGGCGCCGGCGCATGGCATGGCACCCACGCCTGTGAGTTGCTGGCGGCGCCGCTGACGGTATTGTGTGTGCCAGCGATTGCCCGCCAGTTGCACGGCCCTGGCGATGTGCTCAAGCACACGTTGTTGCGCTCTTATCGGGCCGATGAATGGAGCCTCTGGTTCCAGGCCGCCGGGTTGCCCGCTGACACCCTGGTGCCGCGCAGTATCGTGTTCGACTCGTCCTTGGCGATGATGGAAGCGGCGCTGCAGGGCAATGGCGTGGCCCTGGCGCCGGCAATGATGTTCTCGCGGCAGTTGGCCCAGGATGTGATCCGCCAGCCGTTCGACGTGGGGATCACCACGGGTAGCTATTGGCTGACGCGCCTGCAGTCGCGGGCAGAAACCCCGGCCATGCTGGCGTTCCGGCAATGGCTGGAGGAGGTGACGGCGATTGAGATGGCTTGAGCGGCCTTGTTGTGGTTGTGGCGAGCGGGCTTACTGTGGCGAGCGGGCTTGCCCCGCGCTGGGCTGCGAAGCAGCCCCAATAAGACCGCTGAGTTGTATCAGATAGGCCGAGGGTGCAGGTTCTGGGGCTGCTTTGCAGCCCAGCGCGGGGCAAGCCCGCTCGCCACAACCACAACCACAACCGCAACCGCAACCGCAAGACCAACATTACTGATCAGGCAAGGTACTTGCGGAACCAGCCCAACGTGCGTTCCCACGCCAGGTTCGCTGCCGCTTCGTCGTAACGTGGGGTCGAGTCGTTGTGGAAACCGTGGTTGGTGCCCTTGTAGATATACGCTTCATAGGTCGTGCCGGCGGCCTTCAAGGCGCTTTCATAGGCCGGCCAGCCTTCGTTGATTCGTGTGTCCAGCTCGCCAAAATGCAACATGATCGGCGCCTTGATCTTCGGCACGTCCTTGGCGTCGGGTTGGCGTCCGTAGAACGACACCGCCGCGCCCAGTTCCGGGTAGGCCACCGCCGCTGCATTGGTCACGCCACCGCCGTAGCAGAAGCCGGTGATTCCCACTTTGCCGGTGCTGGCGTCGTGGTGCATCAGCCATTCGATGGCGGCGAAGAAATCATTCATCAGCTTGGTCGGGTCGACGGTCTGTTGCAGTGCCACGCCTTTTTCGTCATTGCCGGGGTAACCGCCCACCGAGCTGAGGCCATCGGGAGCCAGGGCCATGAACCCGGCTTTGGCCAGGCGTCGGGCCACGTCTTCGATGTAGGGGTTGAGCCCGCGGTTTTCATGGACCACCACCACCGCCGGGCATTTGCCCTCGACCTTGGCCGGGCGTACCAGGTACCCACGCACTTGGCCGGTGCCCTTGGGCGAAGGGTAGGTGATGTAGTCGGCCACGATGTCCGGGTCGGTGAACTTCACCTGTTCGGCCAGGGCGTAGTTGGGGCTCAGGGACGCCAGCAACGCCGATGCGGTCAGCCCGCCAAAGGTGAACAGGGCCGCGCGGTCGAGAAACTCGCGGCGGTTGATCTTGCCGTGGGCGTAGCCGTCGTAGAGTTCCAGCAGTTCAGGGGCGAAGTCTTTGGCGGTCAGGCGAGGCATCGGCAGGCTCCTATAGCGGCGTGTGGGGTTGAATGTAGACCATTGTCAGGCCTGCCGGCCATGGGCGGTGTCCGCCAGGCGCCCGGTATCGACCCGCACGAAGATCGAATCGCCAATCGCCGTCAGCACACCATCGGCGTACACCTCGCACACCACGCGGCTTTTGCGCCCGACCTCACCCTCGACCCTGGCGCGCAAGGCCAGTGGCACACCCATTGGGGTCGGCTTGATAAATTTGATGCCCAGGTTGCCAGTCACGCAGTCGATGCGCGGCAACTCGCCCGGTTCGCGCTGTTCGGCACGGTAGTGATAGGCCATGGCGGTCCAGTTGGAATGGCAATCCACCAACATGGCGATCAGCCCACCGTAGACCAGGTCCGGCCAGCCGCAGTATTGGGCCTCGGGCAGGTGCTCGGCGACGATATGGATGCCGTCCTCAGCCCAACGGCTCTTGATGTGCAGCCCATGGGCATTGCGCGGTCCGCAGCCGTAACAGACGCCGTCCGGCGCGGTGGTGTCTTGCAGGGAAGGGGTGTGCATCGTCGATCCTTATTGTTCTTTGGCCAATCCCTGAGCCTAAAGGCGCACGCCCCTAACGTGCAAACTTCTTCGCCCCGGCCACGCAGGCAATCACCGCGACGGTCACGGCCAGCATGCCCAGGCTTACCTGTTCATGCAGCAGGCTGGCGGCCAGCGCCAGGCCGAAGAACGGTTGCAGCAACTGCAACTGGCCGACGGCGGCGATACCGCCCTGGGCCAGTCCGCGGTACCAGAACACAAAGCCGATCAACATGCTGAACAACGCGACGTAGCCCAGGCTGAACCAGGCCGGCAGGCTGATCCCGACGAAGGAGGAGGGCGCCAGTAGCAACGTCAGCGGCGCCACCACGGGTAGCGCCACCACCAGCGCCCAACAGATCACCTGCCAACCGCCGAGGGTGCGCGACAGTTTGCCTCCTTCGGCGTAACCCAGCCCGCAGGCCAGCACGGCCAACAGCATCAGCAGGTCGGCGATGGGTGCGGCGTTCAAGCCCTGGGCCAGGGCATAACCCATGACCAGCAGGCTGCCGAGGATCGAAAACAACCAGAACACCGGCCGCGGCCGCTCGCCGCCGCGCAGTACGCCGAACACGGCAGTGGCCAGGGGCAGCAAGCCGATAAACACGATGGAATGGGCGGACGTCACAGACTGCAAGGCCAGCGCGGTCAGGAGCGGGAAACCGAGCACCACGCCGAGAGCGACAATCAGCAACGGTGCCCATTGCTCGCGCGTCGGCCGCCTGGCCTTGAGCAGCCACAGCAGGCACAGGCCCGCCATGGCGGCGAGAGTGGCCCTGGCCACGGTGAGAAACACCGGGTCGAACTCCAGCACCGCGACCCGCGTGGCCGGTAGCGAGCCGCTGAATATCAGCACGCCAAGCAAGCCATTGATCCAGCCGCTGCGGCTGTGTTGGGCAGTGATAATCCGGGAAGTCTGTTCCATGCAGGGCGTGCTCGATAAGTGAGGGTTGCGTGACCGGCATCCTAGGACTGAAGATTGGGGCAATCAAAAAATTGTCATGGATACATCGCCCATGCCCCGTGCCCGTTACAAAACCTTGGTGGACGCCTTTGCCCGGGATATCCGTGCTGGCACCCTGGTGCCCGGCACCCGCCTGCCGACCCACCGCCAATTGGCGGCCAGCCACGGCCTGGCGCTGGTCACGGCCAGCCGGGTGTACAGCGAACTGGAGGCCATGGGCCTGGTCAGCGGCGAGACCGGGCGCGGCACGTTTGTACGTGAGATCGCCCTGGCGCCGGGCCAGGGCGTTGGGCAGGTTGCCGTGGCGGCGGGCATGGTTGACCTGAACTTCAATTATCCGTCCTTGCCGGGCCAGGCTGACCTGCTGCGCACTGCGCTCCGCCAGTTGGCGTTGTCGGGCGATCTGCAAGCGCTGTTGCGCTACCAGCCCCAAGCCGGGCGCTTGCACGAACGGGCGGCGATGGCGCGGCATCTGCTGCACCGCGGTGTAAGCGTCGCGGCCGAGCAGGTGTTGGTGGTCAGCGGCGCGCAGCATGGGTTGGCGGTCAGCATGATGGCCAAGCTCAAGCCGGGCGATGTGGTGGCGGTGGACGCACTGACCTATTCGGGGTTCAAGGTGCTGGCCGAGACGCTGCACCTGGAGATCGTCGCGATCCCGGTCACGCCCACTGGTCCTGATCTTGCTGCGCTTGAACAGGTCTGTCGGCGGCGCCCCGTGCGGGCGCTGTATTGCATGCCGACATTGCACAATCCCCTGGGGTGGGTCCTGGACCTTCAAACGCGCCAGCAACTGGTGCGCATCGCCCGTGAGCATGGGCTGATTCTATTGGAGGACGCGGCCTACGCCTTCCTCGCCGAACACGCGCCGCCACCGCTGGCGCAGTTGGCGCCGGAGCGCACGCTGTACATCGGTGGCTTGTCCAAGAGCGTTGCCACGGGCCTGCGCGTCGGGTTCGTGGCGGCGCCACTTGAGTGGGTGCCGGCCCTGGAGCGCACGATCATGGCCACCGTGTGGAACGCGCCTGGGGTGATGACGGCCATTGCGGCGGGCTGGATCGACGATGGCACGGTGCTGCAACTGGAAGCGCAAAAGCGCCAGGACGCACAGGCCCGGCAGGCATTGGCGGCCCAGGTGCTGGCGGGGCTGGACTACATTGCCCATCCTGCGTCGTATTTTTTATGGTTGCCGCTGGGAGAAGACGCGCGGGCCGATCAGATCACCATGGCGCTGGCACGGGAGAATATTTCGGTGTCTGGCGCAGAGCCCTTTGCGGTGTCCGAGCATGTGCCCCATGCGATTCGCCTGGCGCTGGGGTCGGTGGACAAAAACGCGCTGCGTGCGGCGCTGTTGAGGGTGCGGTGGGTGGTGGCGGGTTATTGAGATTGGCCGAGGGGCGTAAAGCCCGTTCGACCCTCCTGCGCCGTGGCGAGGGTCGAACGGTGCACGGTTCAGCCGCTAGGCATTGATCCAGGAGTGTTCAGCGCCAATCTTGACTTTGAACTGGTGGTACAGCGGCATGTAATGCTCCTTGGCCCTTTGCACCTTTAGGCCGAGCAGGTCGGGTGGGGTAATGCCTTTGCTCTGGTAGTAATTGCGAGCGTTGGCTTCGATGTTGACGATTGGCCCGGATGAGACGCCCCGCCCGTCGACGAGCTTTGATTCTTTGGTGAGGCCATCAAAGCCCAGGTCGTACATGTCCGGTCGTTTCGATTTAAGGATGTCATTGAACAGGTTGGGGCCCACCGTATCGAAAATCTTGCGCTCATAGGCTGCGAATTCCGGGGTGTATTGCACACGACCATCGGCCCCTCTGGAGGCCGTGGGCCGATTAGCGGCGAAATAGGCCTTGTTCTCGGCAAATCGTTTGTCCATATCGGCGATCACCTGGCTAATCACCGGGTTGCCAGGTTGCGTTGCAAAGTTGCTGGTGTTGTAGAACGGTTTGTAGTCCGTGAGGCTATGGGCAACAGGCCGATTAAGGAGGACGTCATTCGCTCCGGCATTCAATACGGCACTGCCGATATTGGCTTGGATTACGTCATCGGTATCGAGATAAATGCCGCCGTATTTGTTCATGATCGGATAGCGCGCGACATCCGAGGCCGCCGCCAGGTTCTTGCCTTGTCCTTGGCGAAAGTAGTCGTACATCTCACCATTTTTCAGTTGCTTGAACACCTCATCGTCATTGAGGTTCATCACGGTCAGGCCAGGGGCTTTGCGCTCCAGGTCAGCTTTTATTTTTTGAAAGATGGCGGGGTTGTCGGCATCCACGTGCAGGATGGATTTGTACCCCGGGGCCTTGGCTGCATTGTTGGCCATGTTTTCCACCAGGTTTGGCGGGATATCCTGCCCGGCCCAAAAATAGTGCAGCTGTTGGGGCAGGGGCTTTATATCTTTGGGGATGGAAACCGTTGTCGGCGCGGCAACATCTACAAACTGGAAGTGATGGGCGTCAGTCTGCTTGGCCTTTTTCAACTCACTGAACGGCCCCCGCTGCCATTTGCCTTTGCCACTTCTCCAGAAATACGTAGCGCTGTGTGCCTCAATGCCGGTCGAGACGTTGGTGGCTTTCCATGCACCGGCTGAACTGTCGAAGGTGACGCTATGGTCCACGCCCTTGTAGTTGAGCGAGTAGGGGGAAGGTGGATTATTGGTGACTTTGATGTCGTCTATCGGCACGACATAAGTGCTGTCGCCAAGCTTCCAGGGCGTGGGCGCATTTCCCGTACCGCCGAGCAGACGGTGGCTGCGTGAGGTGGGTTCCCATCCGCCGGCACCGAGGTCCCGCACGGGGATATCCGGGCCGGCGCCGCCCGCGTGACGGATCACGCGCTGGCCTTCGCTCAAGCGCGACTCATACAACTGCCCATCGACTTTTACATATTCCTTGCGGCTGCGGCCCACATAGATATTGCTCTGTGGACCCTTGAGCTGGAGCTCGTCTAGCGCGATATGTTTGGCTTCATAACCCAATAAGTCGGTGTTGAGCGATCGCACCTCGCCATTGGCGGCCACCTGATTGGCTTTGAAGTCTTTTAGCGGCGGGCCGAAGGCGCGTTTTTTCAGTGTGTCGTATTGATGCCAGTTGCCTTGGAACATCACCACCGGGCCCTCAACCGTTTCTTGCCCAACCTTGAACGTGCCGGTGGCCGCCAAGCCATGCTCTTGGCTTGCCGCTTGCGCGCCATCCTGGCTGCCGATAGCACGCAGGCTGTTGGGGTCATTTGCCTTGGGGGTATCCACCGCAAATTTTTCCAGGGCTTTGCCGTAGGCCTGTTTTGTACGTGGGTCAAAGGCGTACCACTTGTGGGTCGCCTCATCGAATTTAGCCAGGGTTCTGCTTTCAGCGGCGCCATTGAGCGCCTTGTAAGTGCCTTCGGCCAGGTCGGGTTTTTTGGCCAGTTCAAGCAGATTGATGCTGCGGTAAGAACCGCGCAGGTATTTAACTCCCTTGTGAGCGGTACGCCCCAGGCTCACCACGCCGCGGGCCAAGTCATCCACACCGCCCAATGGGTTGAGCGCGCCGATTGCCGCCCGGCCAATGATCTTGCCGGCGTTGGCAACTTTTGAAAGGGTCGAGGCCCCGACAGCCAGGGCTTTCGCGCCTTTGGCCGCAGCCCCCAGGCCCACGGCGAAACCGAAGATATCAAAGGCCAGGTCGACAATGCCGTTACCGACTTTTCCGTCGATAAAGTTCTTTATCGCGGAGCGGAACGGGATCAGACTCAACGCCACTTCTTCAAGGACTTTGTACGCCGGTACTTCTGTCTGAAAGGTTGTTGCGCCTTTGGCGTAGGCCTCGACCGCCGGCAGTTCCATATCGGTGATTATCGCATCGGCAATGTACTGGGTCCTGGGACTACTGAAACTGTTGGGTGCGCTGTGTGCCGCTGGCTGTTCATCTGTTATTGCGGGCGAAGATTGCCCCGTCGGTTTGACCGTATCAAAGCGTTTACCTTCCGAGTAGTGCACAAAGCCGCTGCGGGGCTCGAGCTCCTTGTAGGCCTGATCTGGCCGTCGAGTCACGGTGCCTTTCAAGCGGTCGATGGCGTAGGTCATGACCTTGCCATTGCGTTCGGTCTCGACCAGCAGCACGCCCGGCTCCACACGAATCGGGTGATCGGCACGGTGGTAGCGTATTTCCTTGCGCACGGATATTTTGCCGAACTCCAGGTTCTCCCGATCTTCCAGCGGCAGTTTCGAGATAAGCAGCTTGATTTGCGCCGACGTAGCTTTTTTGACGGTGTGGGCGTAATCGGCAAATGTCTTTTTGAAGATTTCCAGCGGGCGCGGCAGGTCTTTGAGCTTGGGTAAAACCTTGTTGAAGTCGACCGCACTCGAGGACGAGACCCAGGCGGCCGGTCGGCCATCAGCGGGAATCTTGACTTGGTCAAGTGTCACAACCTGTACAAAACCCCGGCCAAATTCGCCCCAGTTATCGGCCGAGACCGGCGCGCCAAGCAGTGCACGGCCATCGATATACAGATCCAGTATCGAGTAGGGGCCCGGAAAGAACCTGCTGGATGGCTGCGAGTCGATGCATTTTTTTTCGAACAATGCCGGGTCCATGTCCGGCAGCGCTTTCTTCAACTGCTCCAGGGCTATGGCCTTGGTCGTAGGCATCTCTGAGGGGGGCGATTCGGCAGCTTCGCGTAGCTCGCGAACCTGCGCATTGAAGGCCTCGCGCACGGCATCGACTTCGGCTTTGGTCACGGGGTAACGCATGCCGTTGGCGACTCCCCAGTTCTTGATCGCTTCGTTCTGCGCGGCAGATTCAACCTGGCGCTCTTCATCGGTGATCGGCGCTGTCTCGGCTTCGAGCATGACTTGCGCGTAGGTCATGGTTGCCGTTGCCCCTGGCGCTTTTGCTTCAATGCGCGCGGTCGCTGTGACGAAGCTGACCCAACTGTGGGTGCCCACCACCACCTGTTTGGGAATGTCCTTGACCAGGAAGGCGGGCGCCCGGTTGGCCAGTAACAAGTGCGCCTGGATCAGGGCCTTCTCCGGCGACGACGCTCGGTCGACGTCGAGCAGGTGGGCAGCCAATTCCTCGATGATGGTGGCGGGCGACTTGCCGGTGTTGGCCGGCGAGATCAGTCGGTAACCCTGGATCTCGCTGGGCGGTTTACCCGTGCCGCTGTCCAGCTCCACGTTCATCGCCGCCAGGGTCCAGTCGTTGGCAGTGCCTTTGATGCTGCGCGCCTCGAATGTGGATGCGATGGCGTTCCCCAGTTGCTGGCCCCTGGGCGAATTGATCAAGTTGGCAATCAACAGGCGTGGATTGCGCAGCTCTTCAGGGGTGATGGGCCGATTGTTCAGCAGATAGTCGAGCACGCTCCTGAAGGGCGATAACGAGACATTGCCGAACTTGCCGGCGCTTATGTCCGTGCGCAGTTGTGCCTGGCTGCCCTGGTCAAGAGGGGCGGGCCAGGCCAGCGCACCGCCCAGGTTGCCATGGGGGGCAGCCTGGGGAGGCGGGGTGCCAAGGGCAGTTGCCAGGTTTTCCAGTTGTTGGTGGGTGGTGGGGATATCCCAGCCGTGATCCTGCAGCAATTGCAACAGGCTGATCTCATTCCAGGTGCCGCGATTGGCGGGCTGATAGCTGCCGTCGAATGACAGGCTGACGGTCCTGTTCTTCAATTCATCTTTGATCTGCCCGGCACTGTGGCCGCCGTCTTTTACGGCGCTCGCCAGGTGACGCAGTTGGTTGCTGGCCTGGCTGCGGTTGTAGACGTCGCCCAGGTAGGCCTTCTGGACCAGGAGCGCGTTGTCGCTGCGCGCTTGAATCAACGTGCCTGCGGTCGCCGGGTCAAGTTGCTTGAACCCTTGGGCCCGGTCTATCTCTTCTGCACGCCGGCGCATGGACGGCCCGGTCAGGTTCTGTGGCTCATTGTAAAAATTGCCCACGAGCGAATAGGGAACCGGCTGGTCAACGTCGCTTTGCGGGGGGGTGAAGGTGGTATCGCCGTGGCCGGCATCAATCACCCGTGCGGCCTGCAGGATTGGCCCGCTGATCGCGGCCCAGTGCCTGTCGTCTTGCCCAAGGGTGTGACGCTTTTGTTCGGGATCAAGATGACGTCGGCGCTTGAAAGAAATTTCGCCGGTATTCAGATTGAGGGTGATGGAGTCCGGGCTGATGCCTTTTTCGTCCATCCACTGACGCACGTCGGGGGATTTGAGGGTGTCTCGCAAATGCGCCCACCACTGGCCGAAGGTGGAGTCTGGCGCAATGGTGTTGATCGTGACATTTTTCTCGCGATTGGCGGCCAGGATCAGCGCCGAGTGGTACTCCATGGCCAATGCGCGATCACCTTCAGCGCGAGCACTTTGGGGCGATTGCGCCGGCGGTGGGGCATCACGCTTGGGTCGAGCGAGCGCCAGCGCCTGGGCAGGATTGGCTAAGGCGAGCGGGTTAGGGTGTGCGGGGAGGCGATTGGAAACAGTGGTCATAAGGTCGGCTGCCTGAAGGTACGAGAAGGGGCTACGGCGGTTGTGGTCTCAACCTTGTGTAGCGATTTCCCGCAGGTGATTCCCTCGCTCGGCCAACAGTCCATTTGCCTTATGTTTCATGGGATTGTTCTGAAGCAAAAAATCCCTGGTTTTCAACCGCTGCAATCGAGCGTTGAAAACCAGGGATCTACGTGACACCTACACCCTGCGTGTGGCTCAGAAGCTCCAGCGCGTGGTGAGCATCACGTTGCGCGGGTCACCGTAATAAGCGGTGTTATAGAAGCCGATGTTGGTGTAGTACTTCTTGTCGAAGGCGTTGTTCAGGTTCAGGGTCGCCGACAGATTCTCGGTCACCTGATAACGCGCCATCACGTCCACCAGCCAATAGGCCTCCTGGGCAAACTCTTCATTTTTGCTTTTGTAGCGGTTGTACAGCTCTTGCCAGCTGCGACTCTGCCAGCGCGCACCACCGCCTACGGTCAGGCGGTCCAGGGGGCCCTTGAGTTTGTACGTGGTGTAGAAGCTGAGCTGGTCCTGCGGCTCCCAGGTCGAGACTTTCTTGCCGCTTTCGTCGCGGATGATCTTGTGGGTGTAACCGGCCTGGGCCTGCCAGCCGGGCGCCAGTTCCCCGGACATTTCTGCTTCAAAACCCTTGGTCTTGGCTTCGATGCCCTTGGAGGCATAACCCACGGACGGGTTGGTCGGCGCGGCGTTGTATTCGGCGTCGGGTTCTGCACGGTGGCTCTGGTGTACTTCAAAATAGGCCAGGCTGGTATTGAGTCGGCCGTTGAAGAATTCACCCTTGATGCCGCCCTCGTAGTTCTTGCCTTCGGAGGGCTCCAGCAGCTTGTTGTTACGGTCGCGGTTGTAGCTTTCCGGCATGAAGATGTCGGTGTAGCTGGCGTAGGCGGTGAAGTTTTCGTTCAGGTCATAGGTCACCCCGGCGTAGGGCACCAACCGCCCGGTTTCCGTGGAGTCGTCGGTGCCGCGCAGTTTGTAGTTGGCGACGCGGCCGCCAAGGAACAGGTTCAGCGGGTCGGCCAGGCTGAAGCGCGAGGTCATGTAGCCCGCGCTTTGGCGGGTGGTCAGGTCGTTGATGTAGGTGGGCGCGCCCCAGTCAGGTTCGGCAAAATTGCCATCGAAGTTCCAGAAGTCCACCACTTTGCCATTGGCGTGTGTGGGGCTGCCGTAGTCCTTGCCTTTCCAATGGGAGTTGGAGGCCGAGGCGCCCACGACCAGTTCATGCTCACGGCCCAGCAGGCTGAACGGGCCGCTGAGGTATACATCGGCGGAATTGGCGCGGGTCAGGCCGGTGAATTTGTTGGCATACACCGTCGACAGGCCAGTGTCGGGGCTCGGCGCACTCTGGATCGAACCCAGGGGCGCGTCGTAGCCGCTGAGTTGGTGGGTCACTTGCGCCTTGGCTACCCAGCCGTTGGCGAAGCTGCGCTCCAGGGTGGCGAAGGCACCCCGGTTGTACTGTTCCCAGCGGCTCCACTTGGCGCCGTTGTTGTAAGAGCGCTTGACGTCGATGCGGTCGCCGTTGGTGTTGAACAACGGCCGGCTGCCGGACCAGCCCGAGCTTTGCGGATCGTTGTTCTGATAGTCAAAGCCCACGGTCAGCAAGGTGTCGTCGTCGAGGTCCGCTTCCAGCGAGCCGAAGTAGACGCTGGTCTTGCGCTGGTAGCGTTCCATGAACGAATGCTTGTCCTGATAGGCCGCCACAGCGCGCCCACGGATATTGCCGCTGTCGGTCAGGGGGCCGCTGACGTCGACTTGGGAGCGGTAGTTGTCCCAGCTGCCGGCACCCAGTTCGATACTGGCCTTGAAGTCGCGGGTGGGCTTTTTGCGGATCAGGTTGAGGGTCGCGCCCGGCGCCCCGGCACCGGTCAGCAGGCCGGTGGCGCCCTTGAGAATCTCCACACGGTCGTAGATCGCCATGTCGGTCAGGGTCTGCCCCGACGAGTAGGCCGAGTTGCGCAGGGTGGGGATGCCGTCGTACTGGAAGTTTTCGATGGAAAACCCACGGGCAAAATAGTTGGTGCGCTCGCTGTCATAGGTCGACACGGTGATGCCGGGGGTGTGGCGCATCACATCGTCAATGGCGTTGAGGCCGAAGTCGTCCATGTGCTGGCGAGTGATCACGGTGATCGACTGTGGGGTCTCCTTGGGCGTCAGGACCATGCGCGTGGCGGTGGCGATAGTGCCCGGGGTGTAGGACCCGGTGCCCTCGGTGACGGTGCCCAATTGGTTGGAGGTGATTTCGGTGGCAGCCAGTGCCAGGGTGCCATTGGCTTGGGGCAGTGCCTGCAACTGGTAGCCATCGGCACTGGCCTGCGCGGCGAAGCCGGTGCCTTCCAGGACCTTGGCAAAGCCATCCACCACGTTGTAGCTGCCGCGCACGCCAGCACTGTTCACGCCGGCCACCTGTTGCGACTGGAACGCAATCGGTGCGCCGGCAGCCTGGGCGTAACGGCTCAGGACTTCGCTGAGGGGGCCAGGGGCTATATCGAAGGCCTGGACCTGTTGCTGCGCGTAGGCAAAGGCCGGCAGTGCCAGTGGCAGGCAGCCAAGCAGCAAGCGGCTGGCCAGCAGCAGGCTGCCACGGGTGGAGGGGTTGGAAGACATGTAATCGGTGCTCCTTTGGATGTTGGCCAAGGAAAGGACGCGGCAAAACCGAAAACACGCAGACTTTATTGAGAATTGTTCGCGCTGTTTTTCAACGACACGCGAGTGACCCATGGGGTGTAGTTGCTGACCTCGATCGGCAGCGTGCGCTGGAGCAGGCGCAAGGCGCGCGCCGGGTCGTCGAACGGCAGCATCACCGTGACCCGCAGGCCTTGCAGGGCCTGGCGATCGAACAACAACAGGCCGCTGCGATGGCGGCCCAGGCGCTCCAGCACATCCGCCAGGGGCTCGTCGTTGGCCAGCAGCTGATGGGTGTTCCAGGCAGCTTCGTGGGCGCGGGCATCGAATTTTTCTACGTTGCCCGGGCCTTGTGCATCGAGTCGTACGCGCTGGCCGGGGTTGAGGGTCAATTGCTGGGTGGCGCTGTCGATGCGCGTAGACGATTCGAGCATCCTGACCACCGTTGCCTCGCCACTGCGTTCGACGATAAAGCGCGTGCCCAGGGCGCGAATGCTGCCTTGTGGGGTATCGACATAAAACGGGCGCTGGGCATCCTTGGCCACGTCCACCAGTAATTCACCGTGCAGCAGGCGCACCCGGCGTTGGTTGGCGTCAAAGTCCAGGTCCACCGCCGAACCACCATCCAGTTGCAGGGTGCTGCCATCGGCCAGGCGTTGTTGCTGCCATTGGCCGCTGGCGGTGCTGAGGTCGGCGAACAGATAGCCGCGCTGGCTGTACTGATAGGCTGGTAGGGCGAGCAGGCCGATCAACAGGCTCAGTGCCAGGCCCTTGATCGCCTTCGGTTGGCGTGCCCGGCGCAATGCCGCACGGGCCGGAGCCTGCTTGAGGGGCGACAGGTGGCCCTGCAGGCGCGCGATAGCCAGTGGATGTTGTGGGTCGGCGGCGAGCCAGGCATGGAAGGCCTGCTGGCTGGCGGCGTCGGCCTGATGGTCGAGGCGCACCAGCCATTGGGCAGCCTCGCGCAGGATGGCCGCATTCATGGCTGGGCGCACGCGTCGCAGGCCAGCAGGGCTTGCACCAGGTCCTGTTGTACGGTGCGTAACGACACGCCGAGACGTTCGGCGATCTGGGCCTGATCCAGGCCGTCGAGGTGGCGCAGGATAAAGGTCTCGCGGATCCGCGGCTTCATGCGCGCCAGGGCCCGGTCAATCGCTTCGAGCACCTGCACTGCCTGCAGGATCTGCTCGGGCGAGGGCGCCTGCTCAAGGTACTGGGCACAGCGCTCCAGTTCGTCCTGGTAGGCCCGCTCCAGGCGGCGCCGGCGATTGCGGTCCATCAACAGACGGCGGGCCACGGTGGCGAGGTAGGCCTGCGGCTCGCGGGGCGCCACGTAGGGCCCGGCCGACAGCAGGCGGATAAATGTGTCGTGTGCCACATCGGCGGCGTGATGGGAGCAATCCACACGGCGGCGCAGCCAGCTCAACAGCCAGCCGTGGTAGCCGCGGTACAGGGCTTCAAGCGTCGCGGCTTCGGCGGGCTGGGCTGGTTTCATGCGAAAAATTCGTAAGTGGGAATTAATCTTATTCTAGTTGTTTCTGGCGGAGAGCTGCAATGGGCGAGGCAAGCTTGGTCTCAGGAACGGTCCTTTCGACGTCTTTATAGAGGTAGCCAAAAAACTTCTGGAGGCGGCATTGGTTAATACCTCGGATTCTATGTGGTTAGTGGTTGTAAATCGGTCAATATTATTTGGATTGAGTGACTGAACAGTCGCAATGGCTGGCGATATTGAGCCAATTAACGCTCGAAAACCCCTTTACGCCAGCTCTGTAAACCGCAATCTAGGCAGGCCGGGTGTGAAAAAGTAGCAATGCTTGATTTGGGCGGGTAGTCGGGTAGCACTTTTTTGGCGTATTGACCGAATCCACAGTAACGTCGTTTTGACCGAGTCGGGGTTATGCGCAACGAATCGGTCAGTTTTTCCTCGTTGCGTTTAAAGCGCCGGCATCAATAAACACTCGGTGTTTGCCTGGGAGGTTGGGCGCGACCGACGACGCAGCCGCTGGGCTGTGAATGAACCGCCTTGGCCAATCGGTCATTCCAACCTGGGTTCAGTCAGTGGCATATGCCCTGCACCTATCCCAGGCACATCCTGCGCTCACTTCACCATAGGCTTGATCATGACCAAACCCTTCCCGAATCAGAGTGGTATCTACGACGTCATCGTTGTTGGCGGTGGCGTTGTGGGATGCGCGATGGTCCGGCGCTTTACCCTGGAAGGGGCGCGGGTGCTGTTGCTGGAAAAAAGCCCGGACATTCTGTCTGGAGCGAGCAAAGGCAATAGCGCGATTTTGCACACCGGCTTCGATGCGCCAACCGGCAGCCTGGAGCTGCAATGCATGAAGGACGGCTACCAGGAATACCTGCAGATCCACCAGAAGATGTCGCTGCCGCTGCTCAAGACCGGCGCGATGGTGGTGGCCTGGAACGAGGAGGACCTGGGCAAGCTGCAAGGCATCGTCGAGCAGGCGCACGCCAATGGGATTGCCGATGTCCGCCTGATCGGCCGCGAGCGGGTGCGCGCCCTGGAGCCGAACCTGGCACACAATGCCCTGGGGGCGGTCGAGGTGCCCGGTGAGTTTCTGATCGACCCGTGGTCGGCGCCCCTGGGGTATCTGCTCCAGGCGATGATCCATGGGGCACAGGTGCGCTTCAATACCGAGGTCAATGGCGGTTATTTCGACGGCGAACTCTGGGCCCTGGAGACCACCAACGGGTTTATCCGGGGGCGCACGATCATCAACTGCGCCGGGTTGTTTGGCGATGTGCTCGAGCAACAGTTGCTGTGCGCATCGAGCTTTTCCATTCACCCGCGCAAAGGTCAGTTCGTGGTGTTCGACAAGGCCGCCGCGCGCTATCTGGGCAACATCATCCTGCCGGTGCCCAATGAACGCACCAAAGGCATCGTGTTGACCCGTACGGTCTACGGCAACCTGCTGGTGGGGCCGACCGCCGAAGAACAGGAAGACCGCGTGCACGCCGGCCTCGACGGCGATGTGCTGCGTCAATTGGTGGACGCCGCCGTCGAGCGGATTCCGGCGCTCGAAGGCATGCCGGTCACCGCCACTTATGCCGCGCTGCGCCCCGCCACGGAAAAGAAGGAGTACCGGGTGCAGCGGGTCGAAGGCAAGAACTGGATCAGCGTCGGCGGCATCCGCTCCACCGGCCTGACCGCGGCGCTGGGCATTGCCCGGCACGTGTTCAGCCTTTATCAACGCGAGCACACACCGGTCCCTGCGCAAATCCTGCAATGGCCGACACTGCCCAACCTTGCCGAACATTTGCCGCGCGATTATCAGCGCCCGGGCTACGGCGAAATCGTCTGCCACTGTGAAATGGTGACGCTGCGGGAAATCGAGAATGCCTTGGCCAGTGCGCTGCCGCCCGGTGACCTGGGTGGTTTGAAGCGCCGAACGCGGGCCTGTATGGGGCGCTGCCAGGGCTTTTATTGTGGCGCGCGAGTGGCGCAGTTGAGCGCTGGCCATCTGGCCGTTCCCCTTGCAACAGGTGTTTGTCATGCAGCCCATTGAAGTCGAAAACATTGATGTCGCGATTATCGGTGGCGGCCCGTCGGGGCTGTCGGCGGCGATCACCCTGCGCAAGCTGGGCGTCGACAACGTCGTGGTGCTGGAGCGTGAGCCCGAGGCGGGTGGCATCCCGCGCCATTGTGGGCATCCGCCTTTTGGCCTGCGTGAATACGGCAGGCTCTACACGGGGCCGGCCTATGCGCGCAAAAACGTCGCGCAGGCGTTGAAGGCGGGGGTGCAGATCCGCGTCAAGCACTCGGTGACGCAGATGGGCGAGGGCGGGCGCCTGGAACTGGTCAGCCCGGAGGGCGCCAGGGTTATCCAGGCACGCCGGGTGTTGATCGCCACCGGGGCCCGGGAAACGCCGCGCTCGGCGCGCCTGCTGGGCGGCGACCGCCCGCTGGGGGTCATCAATACCGGTGCGTTCCAGTCCTATCTGTACCTGGAGCACCTCAAACCCTTTGAGCGCCCGTTGATTGTCGGTACCGAGTTGGTCAGCCTGTCGGCGGTCATGAGCTGCCGACGTGCCGGGATCCAGCCGGTGGCGATGATCGAGGCCAATCAGCGGGCCACGGCGCGCTGGCCGTTGTCACTGTTTCCACGGTTGTGCGGGGTGCCGATGCATTTCGGCGCGCAACTGCTGCAGATCCATGGCACCGGGCGCGTGGAGGGTGCGACCGTGCGCCTGGCTGACGGCCAGACCACCACCTTGGACTGTGACGGCGTGCTGCTCACCGGCCAGTTCACCCCCGAATCCAGCCTGGTGCGCTTGAGCGAGCTGCGGCTTGACCCGAAAAGCGGTGGCCCGCACATCGATCAATACGGGCGCTGCAGCGATCCGGCCTACTTTGCCGCGGGTAATCTGCTGCGTCCTGTCGAGACGGCAGGCTGGTCGTTTCGCGAAGGCCATAAGATCGCTACGATGATCGCCCGCGACCTGCAGGGGCACTTGCCGGCTGGTGCGCCGAGCGTCGAGATCGCCTGCCAGGGCGACTTGAAACTCTGCGTGCCGCAACGCCTGAGCCCGTCTGCCGTGGCGGGTATGCAGCACCTGCAACTGCGGGTCAGCCGTGAGGTGAAAGGGCGCCTGGTGGTACGGGCCGATGGCACGCAAATCTGGTCGCGTGCCGGCAGCTGGTTGCCGGAGCGGCGGATCCTGATCCCCATCGCCCGCCTGAACCTGCCCCAGGGCGTACAGCAACTCGAAGTCGACTTTGTCGGCCACTAACAAGACCTGCCGAGGAGTCTTTAACATGCGGATTGCCGCGCTCGATCAAGGCACCACCAGCACCCGTGTGCTGGTGGTGAGTGACAATGGGTCTGCTGATATCCAGCTCTCGTTGCGCCATCAGCAACACCATCCCCACCCCGGTTGGGTGGAGCATGATCCACTGGAGTTGCTCAATAACCTGCAGCGTTGCCTGGAGGCCACCGGCCAGGTGGATGCCATCGGTATTGCCAACCAGGGTGAAAGTTGCCTGGCGTGGGATGCCAAGACCGGCGAGCCGTTATCCCCGGTGATCGTCTGGCAGGACAATCGCACCTCGGCCGAGATCGCCCAGTTGCGCGGCGACGGGGGCGAAGCCCTGACCCTGGAGCGTGCGGGGTTGCCGTTGGATCCGTATTTTTCGGCGAGCAAGCTGGCCTGGATCGTACGCAACCTGCCGGTTGCGCAAAGCGCCTTGAAAGCCGGGCGGCTGCGCCTGGGCACCACCGATGCGTACTTTCTCGATCGCCTGACCGGGGTCTTTGCCACCGACGTCACGACCGCCTCGCGCACTTCGCTGATGAACCTTTCGACCGGGCAGTGGGACAGCCAGCTCTGCGAGCTGTTTGGCGTGCCCATGGAAACGTTGCCGCAGATCCGCGACACCGTCGGCCACTTTGGCGAGATCGGCGCCACGCCGGTCACCGCCTCGATTGTCGACCAGCAAGCCTCACTGTATGGCCATGGTTGCCGCAACGAGGGCGACGCCAAGATCACCTACGGTACGGGGGCGTTCGCCCTGACCTTGACGGGCGAGCAGATCATCCGAGCGCCGGACAAAGGCCTGCTGGCAACCATCGCCTGGCAGATCGACGGCAAGCCCACGTATGCCATGGACGGTGGTGTCTACGATGCCAGCGCCGCCGTGGAGTGGGCCGGGCGGCTTGGCTTGTTCAGCGATTTTTCAGAGCTGGCGGCCTTCGACGAGCCGCCGGCCATTGGTCGCCAACTCGCGTTTGTGCCGGCGTTGTCCGGGCTCGCTTGCCCCCACTGGGACCGCAGCGCGGCAGCCCTGTGGGTGGGCATGAATGGCAGCACCACGCGCCAGGATATGTGCCAGGCCGTGCTGGAAGGCGTGGCGTTGCGCAGTGTTGAAGTGATCACGGCCATGGACGGTTTTCTCAGTGTCACCGATCACCTGTCCATCGATGGCGGCCTGGCGCGCAGTCCATATTTTGCGCAGTTCCTTGCTGATGCCTTGCAGCGTTGCATTGTCACCCAGCGCTTCGATGAGCTGACGGCGTTCGGCTGCGCAGCGCTGGCAGCCAAAGGCCTTGGCGTGGCCCTCAAGCCACCGCGTAATACCAGCACCAGCTTTCACCCGAAAGTCAGTGCCGCGCAAGCCCAGCAGTGGCGTGCCACGTTCAGCGATGCGGTGACCCGTTGCCGCGACTGGCGCTGACGGCTTACCACTCCGGCCGGGTCAGGGCAGGGGCCTCCAGGACTTCCACCTGGGCCTCGGCCAGGGCCTTGGCCAGTTCACCCAAGGGTTTGCGGTCGATGATCAGGCGGTCGATGCGTTCCAGCGGGAATACCTGGAACAACGCGCGCTTGCCCATCTTCGAGGAATCGGCAATGACCGTGAGGTAGCGCGTGCGGGCGATCATGGCGCGGGTGATTTCCGCCTCTTCGATGGAGAAGTCGAACGCCCCGTCGGTGTTCAAGGCGCCAATGGTGACCACCGCATGCTCTGCGTTGAAGCGCGCGATCTGCTCCATGGCCAGGGCGCCGATATTCTGTTCCGATTCGGGGCGGTATTCGCCACCGATCATGAATACGCGATTACCACTGGCGCCAATGGCGGAGGCGATCAACAAGGAGTTGGTAATGACCGTGATGCGGTTGAGCTTTGCCAGTTCACGGGCAAAGAACAGGGTGGTGGTACCGGTATCGATCAGCAGGCTGTCGCCCGGCGCATAGAGCCCGGCGGCAAACCGCGCCACCGCACGTTTCTCCTGGGAGAATTCGTTCATCCGGGTCTGGAAGGCGTTCTCATGTTCGCCGCTGGGTGGCAGCGAGGCACCACCATGGAACTTGGTGACCTGGCCATCGTCGGCCAGGGCCGTGAGGTCGCGGCGAATGGTCTCTTGCGAGGTGCTGAGGGTGCGCGCCAACTCATCGACTGAAATGCGTTCACGCTGGCGTAGCAGCTCAAGGATATGTTGGCGTCTTTCATTGGGGCGCATGGGGATCGATCCTCTTGATGCTACGTGAGTGCGCCAGCGGTGCGCAGCGCTGTTACCGAGGCACTCAAATGATGCCGCAGCAGCGTGTGTTGGGGCGCTTGAGCGCCAGCGCAGATGGCGTGAACTTGGTATTGGCGTTTGCCGTTCACGGGCTTAGAGTCCGCTGCCTTGAAAGGTATGACCAGAGATTACGCAATAGAATTGACCGATTCCAGTGTGTTTAACCCGCAAAACCACAAGAAACACACGATTGGCATGGGAAGTGGTTAGTTATAGGGTGTGAAAGCGCAACAAATGGGGCTGTAAAACGCGTTTGGCCAATGGAGCGACCGAACTGGGGCGTACTCCTACAAAAACAATTGATTCAGTACAGATGGAGCGAAAGCAATGGCGGAATTCGGCAACTACGTTATTTACCTGATCATGATCGGCGCGGTGGTGGGCGCGTTTGCGTCCGTGATCAAGCCCGACAGTGGCCTGGGCAAGGAGTTTGTCAACGGCATCCACTCCATCGGCCCGGTGTTCCTGGCGCAGGCGGGCATCATGGTGGCGATCCCGTACCTGTCCAAGTTCATCGAGGTGGCCCTGGGGCCGTACTTTGGTGCGATGGGTTCCGACGTGTCCATTGCGGCACTGTCGATCATCGCCGTGGACATGGGTGGCTACCAGCTTGCCGATGCCCTGGCGGCGAACCGCGACATGTGGATCACCGCTATGATCGTGGGCTACACCTCCGGTGCGACCATCGTCTACCTGATCCCGGTCGGCCTGATGATGCTCGAGCGCAAGGACCACAAGTACCTGGCGCTGGGGGCCATGGCCGGGCTGATCAGCATCCCGTTTGCGGTGCTTGCGTCGCTGATGATGATCACGGCCTTCAACCTGCCGGTGCGTGACATCGTCTCCACCACCTCGCCGGCCCTGCATTACCTGAGCCTGGGTTTTGTCGACTGCGTGCGCTTGCTCGCGCCCTTGTTTGTGTTCTGTTTCCTGCTGGCTGCCGGCCTGCGGTATCGGGCGTCGTGGATGGTGGCCGGGTTTTTGGTGTTCGGTAAGTTGATGGACGCGTTTATCAAGATCGTCCTGGCGCTGGCCATCGTCGAGCACTTCACTGGCTTCTTCATGAAAAACTTCGGCGTGTGGGGTTTCGACCCGATGTTCGCCGACGAGAAGGAATTGTTCCGCGCCATCGAGATTGCCGGCTATATCGGCATCATGCTCGCCGGTACTTTCCCCATCTGCTACCTGTTCAATCGCTACTGCAAGAAACCCATGCAAGTGCTGGGCAAGCACATCGGGCTGTCGGCCGATGGCGCGGCGGCGTTTGTCATGGTGTTTGCCAATATCATCGCGGTGTATCACCTGTTCAAAAAGATGAATGCCCGGGACAAGGTCCTGTGCGTGGCCCTGGGTGTCTGCGCGCAAGCGACCATTGGTGATCACCTGGCCTTTACCGCCAACTTCCAGCCGACGCTGATCATGCCGATCCTGCTGGCCAAGCTGTTCGGTGGCCTGCTCGCCGTGGCAATCGCGATCAAGATCTCCGTGCCCGCCGCCCAGCGCTACGAAGCCCAGGAACGCGAGCGCGAAGAGGCCGACGCAGCGGGTGTGCCAGTCGCCCAGCCGGTATGACGCCAACTGTTTAATCACCGCAAGGGTGCGAGCCCTTGCCTTGCCCTGAGGTAACAATGAGAAAGATTTTTCTGGCCTGCCCCTACAGCCATGCCGATGCGTCGGTCACCCATGAGCGCTTTATCCAGTGCAACAAGGTGGCGGCCACAATCATCGAGTCGGGTCATGGGGTGTTTAGCCAGGTGTCGATGTCACACCCGATCAACCTGGCGTTTGAAGGCAAGGACAGCGCCACCATCGGCAAGCTGTGGGCACCGGTGGATGCGCTGTTCATGGACATGATGCAAGAGCTGATCATCCTCGACCTGCCGGGCTGGGACCTGAGCTCGGGGATCAAGCGCGAAATCGAGTTCTTCAAGAATCGTGGGCAGAAGGTCAGCCTGTGGTCGGACGTTTCTAACGAGTTCATCTGACAACGTATAACCCTTGTGGGAGCGGGCTTGCCCGCGATAGCAGTGTGTCAGTCAAGTATTTCTAACCTGACCCACCGCTATCGCGGGCAAGCCCGCTCCCACATTGGTTTGTGTGTGCTCTTCAAGTCACGCCCGCCCCGTTGTATGGTTTTGCCAAACCCTGCCAACGAGGATCCCATCATGTACAAGGACTATCCCGCCGCTTACCAAGTCAGCAAGGGTGCAGCCTTGCAGGTCGACAAGGCGTTTTACGACCGTGTGCGCGAGTGCGGGGCAGGGCGCACCCTGGTCGAGCAGTTCGACGTGCCGATCCGCACCGGTCGCGCGTGGAAGGTACCGGCCGGCCATGTGTTCCGCGTGACCACCCCGGTCGGGCCGCAGGTCGGCGATTTCAATGTGTGGAATGCCAATGACCCGCGCGAGCGCATGTGGGCTGCGCGCACCCGCCAGCTGCAAGGCGCCCATGTCAGCACCTACGACCGCCTGTGGTCGAACCTGCCGTTCCTGCGGCCGATGGTCACCATCACCGATGACAGCCTGGCCGGCTACGGCATCGACGAGCACGGCGGGCGCCTGCACGATCTGCTGGGCACGCGTTGCGATCCCTACGTGAACAAGATGCTCACCGGCGAGGACTTCCACCATCATTGCCATTCCAACCTGACCCGCGCCGTGTTGCCCCATGGCCTGACCGAGTTCGATGTGCACGACGTGTTGAATATCTTCCAGTGCACCGGCCTGAATCACGACGACATGTACTTCATGAAGGCATGCCCGGCCAAACAAGGCGATTACCTGGAGTTCTTTGCCGAGATTGACTTGTTGTGTGCGCTGTCCACCTGCCCGGGCGGTGACCTGTCGCTGCCGATGTGGGGCCCGGATGCCCAGGACCCGCTGACGGTGTGCCGGCCGCTGGGGGTGGAAGTCTACCGGCTCGACGACGGGTTGCTGGAGGGTTGGAAGTCGCCTGAGCGCGCCGCGTACAACGGCAATCACGGCTTGTTGATTCCCAAGGCCGCGTGGGAAAAATAATCGAGTGGGGAAGGAACGCGCTATTGCTTTATGGGGGCTTCTGTGGGAGCGGGCTTGCCCGCGATGCGGTGGATCAATCGGCACATTAGCTTGCTGACACACTGCTATCGCGGGCAAGCCCGCTCCCACAGAAGGGTTTAGAAAATCTAAAGCAGTGGTTAAGAACGTATCGTTTCCACGCCCGTTTTTACCTCCTTAGTATGGCGCTCAAGCAATTTCGCCTGAGGTAAACCGACCATGCACAGCCCTGATCTGGTGCTCTACACCGACAGCTCGCCCAATGGTTTCAAGATCACCATCGCCCTCGAAGAAATGGGCCTGGCCTACACCCTGCGTCATGTCCAGATCGATCACGACGAGCATCGTCATCCGGATTTTCTGGCGCTCAATCCCCATGGGCGTATTCCGGTACTGGTTGACCGCGGCGCTGGCATCACCCTGTTTGAGTCCGCCGCGATCCTGCTGTACCTGGCGCAAAAGAGCGGGCAACTGTTGCCCCCTGCCGGCCCGGCGCATTGGGCGGCGATTACATGGTTGATGTTTCACAGTTCAAGCGTGGGGCCGTTGTTGGGCCAGCGCGTGCATTTCGAACTGTTCGACGACAGCGCCAACGCCACGGCAATCCAGCGTTATCGGCAACTGACCGAAGCGGCCTTTGCCACCCTTGACCAACAATTGGCCGCCAACCCCTGGTTGGCAGGGCAGGCCTATTCCATCGCAGATATTGCGACCTTTGGCTGGATGCACATTGCCCGGGTGATTGCCTTCGATTTCAGTCAGTACCGGCACCTGAGCGCGTGGTATGAGCGGGTCAACCTGCGCCCGGCCGTGCAACGCGGTATCCGCCTGCCTGCCCCTGCCACTGGCCCCTGAGTGGCCCATTCCGAGGACCCTGTATGAACTCCACCGCCACCTGTGGCGCCAACGCGTCGGCCTTTGCCAACCACCCCGGCTACCGGCGCATGTTCGCGCCGGATCAACTGACCCTGGGGATCTTCCTGCCGCTGCGTTTCTATGAGGGCGACATGGCAGTCCTCGCCGGCCAGGCGCAATGGGTCAGCGAGATCGATCGCCTGGGCTTTGCCGCAGTCTGGGTGCGCGACGTGCCCTTGTTCGACCCTTCGTTTGGCGATGCGGGCCAAGTGTTCGATCCGTTTACCTATCTGGGCTACCTGGCCGCCCATAGCCGGCAGATTGCCCTGGTGACCGGCAGTGCAGTGTTCTCGTTGCGTCATCCGATTGACTTGGCCAAGGCCGCCGCGACGATTGATCGATTGTCCGGTGGCAGGCTGGTGATGGGCATCGCCTCGGGCGACCGTGCCGTGGAGTTTCCGGCCTATGGCCTGGAGCACGGTGCGCGTGCCGAGCGTTTTGCGCAGTCGGTGGACTACTTCCGGCAATTACTGACGGCCACGGCGCCCACTATTGAGTCACCCCTTGGGCAGTTGAGCGATGCGTACTTGTTGCCCAAGCCGGTAACGGGGCGCATTCCCCTGGTTATCACCGGGTCGTCGCGCCAGTCGATGCAGTGGCTGGGGGAGCAGGCCGATGGCTGGCTGACCTACCCGGACAGCACCCATAACGTGATGGGGCCAAGGCGCCTGGCGGAAAAAATCCGCGCCTGGCGCGATGGGATTCCAGGCGGTGGCTTCCGCCCGCATATGACCAATGAATGGATCGACCTGGCCGATGACCCGGACTTCCCGCGGACGCCCATGCAAGGTGGCTATGTGCTCAAGACCGGGCGCAAGGGCCTGATCGACCTGCTTGGCGAGTGGCGTGAAGCGGGCGTCAATCATGCCGCCCTCGGGATCCAGATGGCCCAGCGCCCGGTGGCCGAGATCATTGAGGAACTGGCGCAAGAGGTGTTGCCGCTGTTTCCGGCACTGGCTGGCCCCGAACCCCATCTGCAACAGTGGTAGCAGCGGGCGCTGTACAAGCGTCAGGTTCAGACACTAAAATGAGAAGTATTATCATTACCGCTCATTGGACCTGACATGTACGACGACAGTCTCGTCTCGCCCGTCGAACAACTCTATACCCGTCATCACCCCTGGCTGCGCGGCTGGTTGCAGCGTCGCCTGGGGCACAGCGCCGATGCCGAAGACCTGGCGCACGACACCTTCATCCGCGTGTTGCGCACGCAGCAGGATGTGCGTGAGTTGCGCCAACCCATGGCATTTCTTGCCGCGATCGCCAATGGCTTGCTGATCAACCGCTGGCGCCGCCAGGCCATTGAACGGGCCTACCTCGAGGCACTCGCCGCGCGCCCCGAAGCTGAGGAACCGTCGCCCGAAACGCGTTACCTGATGATCGAAACCCTGCTGCAACTCGACTCGCTGCTGGTGGGCTTGTCGATGCAGGTGCGCAAGATCTTCTTTTTGTCCCAGCTCGATGGCCTGACGTACCCGCAGATCGCTACGCAATTGAGCTTGAGCGTGGCCCAGGTACAGCGGGCGATGGGCAAGGCTTTCAGCGTGTGCTACGCGAGTCGTTTTGAATGACGGGCATTGCGGTTGCACCGAAAATCCGCGAAACGGCCATCGATTGGATCGTCAGGTTTGAGTCCGGAATGATGAGCCCGGCCGATCACCAGGCGTTGCAGCAATGGCGACTGGCGAGCGCCGAGCACGAATACGCCTGGCAACGCGTCACCAGCTTGCCCCTGGTGCCCACCTGTTGGCGGATGCCACCGCGCGGCGCGCATTGGAATCTGCCGGGGCTGATCCGCTACGGCGCCGGCAGGTGCTCAAGTGCTTGTTGGGGCTGGGGCTGCTGGGTGGCCTGTCGTGGCAGGGCGCCGATTCGACGCTGGTGCGCGCAGCCTTTGCCACGTACCGCACGGCGACCGGTGAGCGCCATCGCTGGACCCTGGCCGATGGCAGTTCACTGTGGCTGAACACCGCCAGTGCCGTCAGCCTGGACTTCAGCGCCTACCTGCGCAGTGTGCAGTTGATCGAGGGCGAGGTGGCGCTGGATGCACAGGTCGAGTCACGCCCGCTGCAACTGGTCACGCCGGATGCGCTACTGAGCAGCCGGGAGGCCAACCTGCTGGTGCGCCACGATCAGCAGGGCACGTGGATTACCGTATTGCGCGGCTGGGTCGACGTGAGTTCGCCGCGCAACCCGTCACCAGTCGCGGTGGCGGCGGGGTGGCAGACCCGGGTGGATCGCCAGGGTGTGGGCGCGCCACGCCAGAGCGACGGGTTTCTGGCCCAGGCCTGGTTGCGCGGGATTCTGCCTGCCGAGCGTATGCGCCTGGATGTGCTGCTCGCCGAACTTTCCCGTTACCGGCCGGGCGTCTTGCGCTGCAGCGAGCAGGTGGCGGGGTTGCGCGTGACCGGGAGCTTCCAGCTGGACGACACCGATGCTGCGCTGGCGTTGGTGGCCCATGCGTTGCCGGTGCGCATCAAGCGTCGTACCCGTTATTGGGTGACTGTGGTGCCGGTCTGAAAATTTTTTTACGTTCCCCCCGCAGTTTTTCAAAACTCGCTTGGCCTATAGGAATAACCCACCGAGACAGGTGGGCCTTCACCTCTAGGAGCCCTGCATGATTTCTCCCGCAAGTGTCTTGCGCACCCGCACATTGGGTCTGTTATTACTCAGCCTGCAACCGCTGTACAGCACCGCGGTTTTCGCCCAGGCCGAGCGTCAGCCCTATAGCATCGACGCCGGTCCCCTGGACCAGGCGCTCTCGCGCTTTGGCGTGCAGGCGGGTATCAGCATGGCGGGCAGTTCGACGCTGACGGCGGGCAAGCGCAGCAACGGCCTGCACGGCAATTTCAGCACCGAAGCGGGCCTGGCGCAGCTGCTGGCGGGCACCGGCCTGAGTTTTCAGCGTCAGGCCGATGGCAGCGTTCAATTGCACCCGGCAACCACTGCGGTGGTGCTGCCGTCGCAGAAAGTCACCGGCGAGGACCTTCAGAAGAAAGCCGTCTACTCGGCGCCACGTTCAGCGGTTTACATCTCCCCGGAAGAAGTGCAGCGCTTTGCCGTGATTTCCCCCGGCGATTTGCTCAAGGGCCAGCCTGGGGTGCAGGTGGGTGACAGTCGCAATGGCGGTGGCCTGGATGTGAATATCCGCGGGATCCAGGGGCAAAGCCGGGTCGCGGTCACGGTCGATGGCTCGCAACAGGCGCTGGATGTCTATCGCGGTTATGCAGGCACGCAACAACGTAGCTACATCGACCCCGACCTGGTCAGTGACGTGGCCATCGACAAGGGCCCCAGCCTGACCTCCAGCGCCATCGGCGGCACGGTAGCGATCCGCACCCTGGGTGTCGATGACATCCTGCGTGATGGCAAGAATGTTGGCCTGCGCCTCAAGGGCGACGTGTGGAACAACGGCGTGGAGCCTGCCTCGCGCAACAGCCATTCGGCCACCGAAAGCCTGTATTCCGAGCCGCACCAGCATCGTGGCGGCCTGTTCGGTTCCGATTCGGAGTCGGGCAGCGCGGCGTTTGCCTACACCCACGAGCTGTTCGACGTGGTGGCGGCCTACGCCCATCGCAACCAGGGCAACTACTTCTCCGGCAAGCACGGCCAGGACCGCTACCGCACCTATGACCGCTATGGCCGCGAAAACATGACGGTGGCCACCACCTACAACCCTGGTGAAGAGGTGCTCAACTCCTCGGCAGAGACCGAATCGATCCTGCTCAAGACGACCCTGCGCCCGGCCGACGACCACACCTTCGACTTCGGCTACATCCGTTACGATGGGCGCATAGGCGAGATCATGCCGTCGGACATCTTCCGTTTCGGCACCGGTGGCATCTACCAGTACCCGCGCGGCCGCACCCAGATCGACACCTACACCGCCCGTTATCACTACCTGCCCACGGGCAATATGCTGGTGGACCTGACGACCAACCTATGGATGACCGACGCCCAGACCAGTCAGTTGACCTCGGTGCTGGCGCCCAAATCCCAGGCCTATCGCTCGGACCGCAACTGGACCCGCCAGGCCGATCGGCGCATCGGCGGGGACCTGGCCAATACCTCGCGTTTTGAAACGCAATACGGCGATTTCAAGTTGGACCTGGGGGGCTCGTTCCAGCTCGAGGAGCTGCAGCCGCAAAAGGGCGTGGTCACCACGCAGAACGATATCAACGCCAACCGCAGCCTGCGTGACGGTTCGCGCAAGGAGTTCAGCCTCAACGGTAAGTTGGAGTACCAGCCGATTGAAGAACTGACGTTGTGGGGCGGCGGGCGCTACACCTACTACCGCACCAAGGACCATGTGCCGCACGCCACCGCCCAGCGCGAGGAGCGTGAGTTGCGCTACGTGAATGTGATCAAGCCGGGCAGCTACGGCAACATGCTGTGGTTCCCCGACGAAAACGGCCAATACACCGACGCCACCGACCCGCGCCTGAACAACGGGATTGTCTTCAGCGACACCAACAATCCATTCGACGGCCCGCGCTACAACGACTACGGGGGCATTGGCACGCGGGTCTATCCGTCACAGGTGGGCGAGGTGGTCACCGGCTACACCTATTCGGGCAAGCAGAGCGACAGCAAGGGCGCCTTTTCACCGGCCATCGGCATCAACTATGAGATCGCGCCGGATACCTTTATCTACGCCTCCTACACCCAGGGCCTGCGCATGCCCTCGCTGTTCGAAACCAGCCAGGGCACCTTGCAGACCATGCCTGGCAAGGGCCTGAAACCGGAGCGTTCGAGCAACTGGGAAATCGGTGCGAGCACCCTGCAAAAAGGCCTGCTGACGGACAACGACACGGCGGCGATCAAGCTGGCGTACTTCAACAACACCATCAAGAACTACGTGACCCGTTACTACGACCCAAGCCCTGGGCTGATGGGCCTGATGAACTTCAGCAATACCGACAGCTTCAAGACCAGCGGCCTGGAGTTGCAATCGAAATACGACGCCGGCTGGGTATTTGCCGACCTGTCGTCGACCTACTACCTGAAGACCGAAACCTGCGACTCGGCCTTCGCCGCGCGCTTGCGGGCCAGTTCCACCCGCTGGCAGAAGCTTGACGACACCCCCAACTGCACGCCGGGCAGCTTCATGGGCTCGTACACCAACACCCAGAACCCGCCACGGGTCGCCGGCAACCTGACCTCGGGCCTGCGCTTCTTCGACCAGACCCTGACCGTTGGCGGGCGCTTGACCTACACCTCGGGCCCGACCGTCACCGCAGACAAATCCTGGCAGACCGGCGCCACCACCCCGCAACTGGTCTACCGCGAAGTGGCGCTGGTGGATCTGTTCCTCAACTACAAGTGGCAGGACCACACCAATCTCAATGTGTCGCTGGATAACCTGACCAATCGTTACTACCTGGACCCGCTGGCCCAGAGCTTCATGCCGGCGCCGGGGCGCACGTTGCGTATGGGGCTGGTGACCAAGTTCTGATGGCGTGGCGCAAATTCTGCGCCCGGCAGAGGTCCTCCGTGGGAGCGGGCTTGCTCGCGAAAGCGCTGTATCAGCAGCGGATGCCCGTCCTGGAACACCGCTGCTACAAGGTTAGAGAATGTTCGTAGGCGGCAGTCATGACGTGCCAGGTGTGGGGGTTGGCCGGGATCAGGTGCTCGATCCGCAATGAGGTGACGGTGATGTCCTGGGGCATGCCGAAGGTGGTGAAGGTGGACATGAAGTCCAACTGCCCCTGCCGCGAATTGATGCGCGTCAGCACCAGTGGCGGCAGTTCATGGGTCAGTGTTGTCGAGCCTTGTGGCACCGGCAGGCTTTCCAGCAGCGTGGCCAGGGCCGGATTGCCCAATGCTTCCCGGGCCGCCCGTTGCCAGGCGAGGTTGCGGATTTCGTCGGCATTGAGCAAATGGTCGCCCAGGCCACCCGGTTGCAGCAGGGTCGTCAACAGGTTCAGGCCTTGTGCTGCGTCGGGCGCCAGGCCCACCAGGTCAAACAGGACCTGGGTACTGGCGTTGGCGGCGAGTACTTCCCAGTGGCTGCCCAGCACGATGGCCGGTGCTGGGTTGTTGGCCTTCAGCACATGGTTGATGGCCTCCCGAATGGCATCCATCGCCGGCGCAGCCAGCGGCGTAGCCTCATAGCGTGGGGCGTAGCCGGCCGCGAGGAACAGGCTGTTGCAGCGTTCCAGCGGCACGTCGAGGGCCCCGAGCAGGTTGTGCAAGGTGCCAGGGCTGGCCTTGGCCCGGCCGGTTTCGATACAGCTCAAATGGCGCTGGGAAATACCGCTGATCAGCGCCAACTCCAATTGACTCAATTTCGCCTCGCGGCGCAACTGCCGCAGTTGCGTGCCGGCATTGGTATCGGGCGTGGCTCGGGGGAAAGGTGGGCGGTTCATGGGTTGACTCTGGCAGGGCGGGGCGGTTGGCGTCCATGACCTCACAGGTCATTGAGATGGCGACGACGTTATCACTAATGTGCGGCTTATTGGGGCCCTCGCCACAACGGCTTCACTCACCTTTACCTATCTAGAGGAAGGACCCTATGCACAGACCCTACATCGCCCTTGCTAGCCTGTTGGCGTTTTCCTTGTATACCCTGGGCACCTTGCTCTGGGCCGAGCAGTCGCTGCTGGCGTTCGGCCTTGAGCTGTTGTCCAGGCCCGACACCGCCCAGGTGGTGATCGACCTGTACCTGATGGCGGCCCTGGCCTGTGTGTGGATGTACCGTGACACCCGCGCCCAGGGCCGGTCGCTGGCCAGTGTGTTGCCGTACTGGCTGCTGACGGCGGTGTTCGTCTCGGTCGGTCCGCTGCTGTACATCGTGGTCAACGGCTTTGCCAGGGGCCGGCAATGAGTAGTCCCCTGCATCTGTTTGCCCTCTGTGTGCTGGTGCTGTTTATCAAGATGCTGGGGATCTCCTGTTACCAGGGTTTTTTCCGCCTCAGGCACCGTGCATTCACCAATCCTGAGGATGCCGGTTTCTTCCAGCGCCCGGCCAATGCCCAGGAACTGCTGCCAGTCAGCCGGGCCGCGAAAGCCTGGGCCAATGACCTGGAAAACATTCCGCTGTTTTTCGTTCTCGGCGGGCTGTGCCTGGCGCTGGACGCCCCGGCAGTCGCGACGGCCTGGCTGTTTGGCCTGTTCACCGTCGCGCGCGTAATGCATACCCTGATGTACCTGGGCGGCCGCCAACCCTGGCGCACCCTGGCCTATGGTGTTGGCCTGGCGTGCCTGCTGGGGCTGGCGGGGTTGGTTGGCGCGGCGTTGCTGCCTATTCGATAGGGTATTTGCCGAACGCCGGGTGTTGCTCGGCCCATTGGGCGTGGCGCTGCAAGTTGGGAAAGTCATCGGCTTTGACCACCGAGGGCACGGCGTACCTTGAAAACGACCAGGCCACCGCGGCGCTCAGCGACGCTAGGTTCAAAGGCTGGCCAGGAGCGTTGGCCAGCAGTTTTTCCAGGCCCCCGTAGGCTGCCAGCAGTTGCCCGGTTACTCGCTCAAGCCACGGTTCATGTAGTTTTTCTGTGGGTCGCAGGTTGTGCTCGTAGTAGATCTGTACGCTCTTGTCACAGGCAGCCAAGGCCAGGCCGATCACTTGCAGGTCCCGCGCACGGGCGGCTGCGGTCTGGGGCAGGAGCTTTTTATCGGCCGGCGCCAGGCTTTCGAAATAGTCCAGGATCAGGCTGGAGTCCATCAGCACCGTGCCGTCGTCGAGCACCAGTGTCGGCGCCTTGACCACCGGGTTGATCCTGGCAAATTCAGCGAAGGTGCTGAACACCGACAGCGACTGCTGCTCAAAATCGACCCCGTACAGGTCCAGGGCAATCGCTACGCGGCGCACATAAGGTGAGTCGAGCATGCCAACCAGTTTCATGAAGCCTCCATTCTTGATGGTGTGATTGTTAATTGCGGATTACTTTATAGCGGCCAAAGTCCTTTCAATATCTATATTTTTTACCTTAAAAGGTTAGTCGAGCTTACATGAGTGCTTTTCCGCCCCTGACCTCCCTGCGCAGTTTCGAAGCCACCGCCAGGCTTGGTAGCGTCACCCTGGCGGCCAAGGAGTTGCATGTCACCCATTCGGCCATCAGTCAGCAGATCAAGGTGCTGGAGCAAATCGTCGGCCTCACGCTGTTCGTGCGCGAAGGGCGCGGCTTGCGCATCAGTGAAGATGGCCGGCTGTACGCGTTGCAGATCCGCCAGGCCCTGGGCGATATCGCCGACGCGACGCGCTTGATCCAGGCCCAGCCCAAGCGGGACGAGTTGGTGGTGGCGGTGTTGCCCTCATTTGGACGCTCCTGGCTGCTGCCGCGACTGCCAGCGTTCCAGCGGCTTTACCCGCACATCAGCATTCGCTTGCAAGCCACCCTGGCCATTACCAACTTGCATCAAGAGTCGGTAGACATGGCGATCCGCATGGGCAAGGGCGAATGGGAAGGAGTGGAGCAGAAACTGCTGTTTCACGACGACGTGGTGGTGGTCGCCGCGCCCCATTTCAACGGCGGGCAATTGCCGCGAACCCCCGAGCAAATCCTGCACAGCCCGATTATCTACAGCAATGAATCCTGGCAGCCGTGGTGCCAGGCCGCTGGCATTGAAATGAGCACCGAACGCAAAGGCCTGTGCAGTAATGACTCCAACCTGGTACTGGAAGCGGTTCGGCTGGGCCAGGGCATCGCCCTGGAGCGGCGTAGCCTGGTGCATGACGCCATCGTGCGCGGGGAGCTGGTGCAGCTGTGCGATATCAGCGCGCCGTATGCCTACCCGTATTGGTTGGCCTGGCCACCTCGGGAAAGCTCGGAAAGCAAACAGCGGGTGTTTTCCGATTGGCTGCATGGGGAAGTGCAGTGCTACATGGCGCAATTGGCGGGCATCGAGCCCTGATTGCAGCGACCACAAAATATCGTGTCACAGGGGCGGTCGCTGCAGTCTGCGACGTTCGGTAGGCGACAGTGCCTGGATCGAGCGTATGGTGGATCGGGCAACCCGTGGATTATCTCTGGAATAGGAGAGGTGACTATGAGCGTTCCCCTGTTGAACAAGATGCATCTCAATGGCTATGACATTGTCCGGGTCAACAGCGGCCCGTGGCGCGTGTGCACCAAGGATGATCGATTGGCTTCCTTTGGCTCCCGTGAGCAGGCAATGGCCTATGCCGCGACGCTACCGGGCTACAAGGTGCGTGCAGGACCTTGAGCCTGCCGGCTTGCCCGTGATGGTGTCGGTTCAGGCAGCACTGCTGCGCCACACAGGCCGCCATCGCCGGCAAGCCGGGGCCTACAAATGGTCCGATCTAGACGAAAGGCTGGCCGCTGAACCCACGTGGCAGGCGCTGCAGGCCGGGTAGGGCAGTCAGCCGTTGGGTCCAGGCGCTGCGCCAGTCATTGCTGGCTTGGCCCGAGCGGGCCTTGCGTGCCGCGCGGCGCGATGCATTGCGCTGGTTGCGGCGGGCTTCCTTGTAGGCATCGGTGTTGCGGCAGGTACGGCATTTGACCCGGTTCAATTCGACCGTGGATGTGAGGTTATTGCCGTGATGGCCGCAAGCGAGGTGCCCGGCGACCTTGAAGTGAGTGACCATGTCAGCGTCTCCTTCTGTGAGGGTACGCGGCACCGCAAATCTGTTGATGCTCGCGCTCAAGGCCAGGCCGGTTGAGGCTGTGCCCTTATATTTCCGACACCATGTGCGGGCCTGCGTTCACCGCGCGCCTGGGTGCGTCGAATCTGAACAATTCTCTCGGGCGTTACAGGTCAGCGGCGGATTTGCTGGGGTACAGGCCGGTCGGCAAAACCACACGTGCTGGCCGATCTTGGCGTTATAGGCAGCAGGGACTATTGTTGGTTGTCTGGCGCACAGCCCATAGGAGGGCGATACCATGAACACCAGTGCTCTACTGGAACAACTGCTACGGGCAGGTCAAGCCTCGATGTCGCAGCAAGGCGGTTCGGCGGCTCCCCAGGGCGGCGCGGGAGGTCTCGGCGGGTTGGGCGGCCTGCTCGGTGGTTTGCTCCGGGGTGGCGGCTCTGCACCCTCTGCGTCTGGTGGTGGCGGCCTGGGCGATCTGCTGGGTGGCCTGGGTGGTATGTTGGGCGCAACCCCGGCGGGCGGTTCGACCCAGGCGCGCAGCGGTGGTACCAACTACGCGGCCCTGGCGTCATTGGGGATGATGGCATTCCAGGCGTATCAAGCCTGGCAGCGCCAGCAGGCTTCGGCACCGCAACAGGCCTTGCAAACGGTTGATCAACTCTCCGGCTCCGACGTCGAGGCCCATAGCCATGCAGTGCTGCGTGCATTGATCGCGGCGGCCAAGGCGGATGGACGGATTGATGAGAAAGAAGAACTGTTGATCTCAACGGAGATCAAGCGCCACACCGACGACCCCGACCTGCAGCAATGGCTCGATGCCCAAGTCGCCAAGCCTTTGGATGCGCGGGATTTTGCCGAATATGCCGGTGACCCGGCCGTAGCCGCCGAGGTCTACCTGGCCAGCGTGATGCTGGTGGATGACCAGCAGGACGCCGAGCGCAACTACCTGGATGAACTGGCGGGAGCGCTGGGCATCGAGCCTGAGTTGCAGCTGCACCTCGAACAGCAAGCCAAACCGGTCTGATACCCGATACCCATGTAGGCGCTGCCTCGCGCAGCGAAACAGCGTCTACATCAGTCCTTCAGAATCGCAGGGTCGCCCCCGTGGTCAGCCAGCGGTCGTGATCCCCCGTCAGGTTGCGCCCGACCACCAGGTCTACATCCACCTGCTTTCCCAGATGCACCCGCGGCCCAGCCTGCCAGGCCTGGTCGCCGTGCTGCTGGCCGTAGCGCTCCGCCAGCAGCGTCAGAGAGTCCGCCACGCGGTATTCCAGGCCGGTGCCCCAGGTCAGCCGCTGGTTTTGTTCGCCATCGTCATAGGCGTGGCTCCAGCCGGCATTGAGGTTCAGGCGCAGTGTTTCAAACGCTTGCCAGGTCAGCGGTACGCCCAGGTCTGCGCCGTCGAATGGGTGCCGACGGTCCACTGCGATATGCGCCGCCGCCGCCCAGGCGATCTCCACGCCCGCATCCTGCCAGGCCCACAGAGACCCCTTGAGTTGCGGGCTGAGTTGGCTCAGCCCAGGCTCATCCTCGATGGCGGCGCCCCATTGCAGATTAGGTAGCGCCCTTGATGTGCAGGCTGCGGAGAGGGTGGTGCGCTGTGTTGAACGGGTGTAGCCAGCGTCGACATTGCATTCGCCCGGGGCGTTGATCGCGCCATCGTCCACCACGTAGCTACCGCCTGCGGCAAAGGCCTTGGACAGCAGGCCCACGGCCAGGGTGGAGCCGATAAAGATCAGGTTGCGGCGCAGCGCCCGTTGCCGCGACGCCGGTAGCCAAGTGAAGGCCGAAAAGAGGGAGTGTTTGTGCATGGGCTCATGCTCCAATTGAACGAGTGTCTGTAGTGATTGGGCGTGGCGAGCGGGCTTGTTGTGGCGAGCGGGCTTGTCGGAACGCCGCATCGCCCGCGCTGGGCTGCGAAGCAGCCCCAAAACCTGCCACCTTGGGCTATCTGATAGAACTCAGTGACTCTATTAGGGCTGCTTCGCAGCCCAGCGCGGGGCAAGCCCGCTCGCCACACCAAGCCCATCTGCCACAAAAAATAGCTGCCACACCCAGCCCTCTTAGCGCCGCAAACTCAGTACCACTGCTTGAACCGGCGGATGTAGAGGGTCTTCATCAGTTGCGCCACGCAGCAGTAGGCCAGCAGGGTGCCGACCAGCCATGGGAAGTACGCCCAAGGCAACGGTTGCAGACCCACGAGGGTGCCCAGGGGTGAGAAGGGCACATAGATCCCCAGCGCGATCACCAGGCTGGTCATCAGCAACACCGGCCAGGCCGCCGTGCTCTGGAAGAACGGGATCTTGCGGGTGCGCAGCATGTGCACCACCAGGGTCTGGGAGAGCAGCCCTTCGACGAACCAGCCGGACTGGAACAGGGTCTGCATTTCTACGCTGTTGGCCGAGAACACGTACCACATCAGGGCAAAGGTGGTGATGTCGAAGATCGACGAGGTCGGCCCGATCCAGATCATGAAGCGCCCGATATTCTGCGCGTCCCACTTGCGTGGCTTGGCCAGGTACTCCTTGTCCATCTTGTCCCACGGCAGGGCCAGCTGGGAGATGTCGTACATCAGGTTTTGCAGGAGCAGGTGGATCGCCAGCATCGGCATGAAGGGAATGAACGCACTGGCCACCAGCACCGAGAACACGTTGCCGAAGTTGGAGCTGGCCGTCATGTTCAGGTACTTCATGATATTGCCGAAGGTCTCGCGGCCTTTAAGCACACCTTCCTCGAGGACCATCAGGCTCTTTTCCAGGAGGATGATGTCGGCCGATTCCTTGGCAATATCGGTTGCGCTGTCCACCGAGATGCCGACGTCGGCATCGCGCAGGGCTGGCGCATCATTGATGCCGTCGCCGAGGAACCCCACGGTGTGACCGTTGGCCTGCAAGGCCTTGAGCACCCGGGACTTTTGCAGCGGGGTCAGCTTGGCGAACACCGTGCGTTGTTCGACCTGCTGCTTGAGGGTGGTATCGTCCATGGCCTCGATGTCCACGCCCAGCAGCGGCTCGCCGGGCTCCAGGCCGACCTGGCGGCAGATGGTGCGGGTGACCACGGCGTTATCGCCGGTCAGCACTTTGACGGCGACACCGATCTCTTGCAGCGCGGCAATGGCCGGGCCGGCGGTTTCTTTTGGCGGATCGAGGAACGTCAGGAAGCCGTGGATCACCAGGTTGCGTTCATCGGCCGGGGTGTATTGCTGGCGCGCCAGGGCCTTGGGGATGTTGCGGGTGGCGACCACCAGCACGCGGAAGCCGTCCTCGTTGAACTCGCTGGCGGTGTGTAGCAATTCCTGGCGACGCCGCTCATCCAGGGCCACGGCGCTGGCGCCTTCCATCACATGGGTGGCGATATCGAGCATTTCTTCCACGGCCCCCTTGCACACCAACAGGTGATCGCCGTGGGCGTCCTTGACCACAATCGACAGGCGGCGACGGACAAAGTCGAAGGGCAGTTCATCGACCTTGCTGTAGGCAAACGGTACCTGGAACTTGGGATTGTGCTGGGAGAACGCCAACACCGCCTGGTCCATCAGGTTCTTCATGCCGCTTTGGTGGTGGCTGTTGAGCCAGGCCAGGGACAGCACCTGGTCGTCCCGCTGGCCGAAGGCGTTGACGTGGTGCTCGAGGATGATTTTGTCCTGGGTCAGGGTGCCGGTCTTGTCGGTGCACAGCACGTCCATCGAACCGAAGTTCTGGATCGCATTCAGGCGCTTGACCACCACTTTGCGCTTGGCCATGGCGTTTGCGCCCTTGGCCAGGTTGGCGCTGACGATCATCGGCAGCATTTCCGGGGTCAGGCCCACGGCCACCGCCAAGGCAAACAGGAAGGCGTCGCCCCAGTCACCCTTGGAAAAGCCATTGAGGAAAAACACGATGGGCACCATCACCAGCATGAAGCGGATCAACAGCCAACTGACGCTGTTCACCCCGCGGTCAAAGGCGGTCTGGACCCGGGAGCCGACGATGGCCTTGGCCAGCGAGCCAAAATAGGTGCGTGGCCCCGTCGCAACCACCACCGCCTGGGCGCGGCCGCTGACAACGTTGGTACCCATGAAGCAAATATTGGGCAGGTCCAGCAGGTTGCTCTGGTCCGTGGCGCTCGGGGTGGCGGACTTTTGCGTGACATCGCCCAGGGTGTCGTACTTCTCCACTGGCAGGGCTTCACCGGTCAGCACGGCCTGGCTGATAAACAGGTCGCGGGACTCGATCAGGCGGATATCGGCCGGGATCATGTCGCCGGCCGACAATTGCACGATATCCCCGGCCACCAGGTCGCGCATCGGCACTTCGCGCAGGGTGGGTTTGGCGCCGACCTGCTCACGGCGTAGCACCGTGGCAGTGGTGCGCACCATGGCCTTGAGGGCTTCGGCGGATTTGGCCGAACGGTGTTCCTGCCAGAAGCGCAGCAGGCTGCTCAGGGCGACCATGGTCATGATGATGATGACCTTGGTCAGGTCCACTTCTTCACCGGCGCGCAGCGGCAGCCAGTAGTCGGTGACAAAGCTGATCACCGCGAGGGTCAGCAGCACGTAGATGAAGGGGTTGTTCAGGGCCTGGAGGAACTGCACCACCGCATGGGGCGGCTTGTCGTGGGCCACCTCGTTATAGCCTTCGCGTTGCAGGCGGGCGCTGGCATCCAGTTCGGTCAGGCCGTCTTTGGTTGCCCGGACGTTGGCCAGGGTGGCCGCCAGGCCGTTTTGCGCTTCGCGGGCGGCGCGCATCGACAGTTTGCTGGCATTGGCGGTGTTGTTGTCTGGACGTTGTTTAGTGTTTACGGCGCTCATGGTTTTTACTCCTGTCGACATACCCGTTACTTGCCTGGCAGGCGAGCGCAAGTATGCCGATTCGCAATGTTTGCGATCAGTTCCAATAACTTTAAAGAGGCGAGTTAATTAACGGGCGCGCAGAAAACTACGGCTGGCTTAGTTCGCAAGGAACGCCAGTTAATTAATTGACCAATAATCAGGAAGTTGCTGTTTCCAGCTGGCTTATGCCACGCGAGCGCTGAGCATCAGGCGCGCTTGGGCAAGCAGGCTGGAAACGCTCCGTCTCTGCGGATCTTGAGGGTCGGCGTGGTCCCATTGCTGAACCAGGTGGCCGGTGGTGGGGCACAGGCGCCAGTGCGCCTGCAGGTGTGCCTGGCTGGTACGCGGGGAAGGGCAGGCAAAGGCCGTGCGCACTGGGGCAACGCCCACGAAAGTACGGCACAGCTTGGCACGCAGGGCTGAGGCCAGCGTGCGTACATCAGGTAGAACAAGGGTTTGGAAATTCATAACACACCTCGGGACCGGACTGGCGCCGGCGCAAGGCAGTTACGTTGGAGCATCAAGCTCTAGCGCAGCTTACCCGGCCTTGAAGGCGAGTCCCGTCATTACACTGGGTTTGGCGCCCGACCCCCGCATTCGCAGGTGAAGGACAGCAACTAGATACTGTGTCCATTGGCTTCTTTTGTGAGGTTGAAAAAAGGCCCGAGTTGCAGGCACGGGCAATCTACTCAGGCAGGCAGTGGATGTCAATCAATAATCAACCTGTTTGTGGGTCGTTCAGACTTCATTCAGATTGGTGTTATTCAATATATAAGTTCAAAGGCTGTAGGCGGCCAATAACGCCAGATAGATCAATACCAACCCACAGGCGCCATGACTGATTCGTTGCCAAGTTGGCGAGGCGTTCTTTCGCAAGACATTCACCAACCCTGCGATCAAAAAGCACGACAGGATCGAGGCCAGCATAAAACCTGCGAAGAACATCAAGGTCTGGCCGTGGCTCGGGGTGGCGCCAACGATGCCTGACAGGGCACTGCCCAAGGCACCCCAGTACACGATGTTCTTCGGGTTGGCCAAAGAGATGGCGGCCCCGACCATCAGCGCATTGCGCCCGCTGCTGGCTGGGGCGCTGTCGGGTTGCGGCAGGCGCCAGGCATCCAGCAGGCTGCGCAGGCCGAGCCAGGCCAGGTATAAGGCGCAAACAGCCGTCAACGGTACGCGCACCGCCTCGTGCTGGATCAACAGGGCCATGCCGGTGAGGCCGATCACCGCCCACGTGGCATCGCCCACCAGCGAGCCTATCTGCACCAGCAGCGCTGGCGTGAACCCATGCAACAGGCCCCGGCGTAGCGTCTCTGCGAGCACGGCGCCGGGGGACAGGCAAAACACAAAGCCAAATACCAGCGCAGAAAAAAAGATCGTCAACATCACCACCCCCATGATTAACCACTAACTCCTGTAGGAGCCGGCAAGCCGACTCCTACAGGTCAGTTTGAGGGCGGGGCAGGTGTGCTGTCTTGGACCGGATTGCGCTTTGATAGCGGCCAGGGGTAATGCCATAGGCCGCACGGAAGTGCCGATTGAGATGGCTCTGGTCGGCAAAACCCAGGTCATGGGCAACCTCGGCGGCGCCCAGGCCACTGCGCAACAAGCCTTGTGCGCGGCGCGTGCGCAGTTGCATGGCCCATTGGCGCGGGCTCAGGCCGGTTTCTTTCTGGAAGGTGCGCAAGACGTGGAATTTGGACAGGCCCAACTCGTCGCCCAAGGCCTCCAGGGCCACGCCCTGATGCAACTGCGCGGCGAGCAGTTCCTGGGCCTGGGCGACTAGCTTTGACCCCGCACTGGCATCTGCCGGCAGGCGCACACCACTGAGCCTGACCACCTCGGCCAGCAGCAACACCAGCGACTCTTCGTTGAGCCCGCGTACCAGCGGGTCGACGCTTAATGCCCCCTTGGCGGCCTGCGCCAGTTGCGCCGCCAAAGCGGGGGCAAAACATAGCGCGCGGTCGAACTCCAGGTGCGCCAGCCCGAGGTCGCTGGCCAGGCGATCGGCACCGGCGTACAGGCTGACAAAGTGCCAGGGCGCGCCCTGGGCCGCGCCGCCACCCTGGATCTGGCCGGGATTGTACAGGGTGATACTGCCGGGCCCGGCCTCAAAGGTGCGGCGGTCCAGCCAGACCTGTTCCTCACCGATCAGGTTGACGCCAATCACGCACTCGTCGTGGCTATGGCGGGCAAACGTCAGGCCGCTACAGGTGGTGCTGCTGATTTCGTAGTGGCCCAGCCAGGCGTGGTGCGCAGAACTCATCGGGTGGGCTCGGTGGCGGCAAGTGGCCAAAGCATACCTTTTTAGACACTCAGTCGCAGGGCCAGCGCGGCCAGGGTGATCAGCAGCACCGGCAGGGTCAGCACGATACCCACCTTGAAGTAATAGCCCCAGGTGATACGAATGCCCTTGCGCGCCAGAATATGCAGCCAGAGCAGGGTCGCCAGGCTGCCGATAGGCGTGATTTTCGGCCCCAGGTCGCTGCCGATAACATTGGCGTAGATCATCGCTTCCTTGACCACGCCCACGGCATGGCTGGCTTCGATGGACAGCGCACCGATCAGCACGGTCGGCAGGTTGTTCATCACCGAAGACAGCAGCGCCGTCAGCACCCCGGTGCCCAGCGCCGCGCCCCACACGCCGTAATCGGCGAAGGTGTTGAGCCAGGTGGCCAGGTAAGTGGTCAGGCCGGCGTTGCGCAGGCCGTACACCACCAGGTACATCCCGAGGGAGAAAATCACGATCTGCCAGGGGGCTTCCTTGAGCACCTTGCGCGTGGATATCTTGTGGCCTTTGGCGGCGATCACCAGCAGCAACAAAGCGCAGGCGGCCGAGATGGCACTGATGGGAATGCCCAGCGGTTCCAGGGCAAAACAGCCGACGAGTAGAATGCCCAGCACCCACCAGGCGGCGTGGAAAGTCGCCGGGTCATGAATGGCGCTGGCCGGTTCGGGCAGGTCGGCGGGGTCATAACTTTGCGGGATATCACGGCGGAAGAACCACAGCAGCACCGCCAGGGTCGCGGCGACACTGACCAGGTTGACCGGCACCATGATCGCCGCATATTCGTTGAAACCAATCTTGAAGTAGTCTGCCGAGACGATGTTCACCAGGTTGGACACCACCAGCGGCAGGCTGGCGGTGTCGGCGATAAACCCTGCGCCCATCACGAACGCGAGGGTCGCCGCGGGTGAGAAGCGCAGCGCCAGGAGCATCGACATGACAATCGGCGTGAGGATCAGGGCCGCACCGTCATTGGCGAACAACGCCGAGACCAGCGCGCCCAGCAGCACCATGTAAGCGAACAGCCTCCGGCCTCGACCACGGCCCCAGCGTGCGACGTGCAACGCGGCCCAGGCGAAAAAACCGGCCTCGTCGAGGATCAGGCTGATGATAATCAGGGCGACGAAGGTACCGGTGGCATTCCAGATGATCTGCCACACCACCGGGATGTCTGCCAGGCTGATCACGCCACAGGCCAGGGCGAGGATCGCCCCCATTGACGCACTCCAGCCTACCCCAAGGCCTTTGGGTTGCCAGATGACCAGCACAATGGTGAACAGGAAGATGGCGACGGCAGCAAGCATCAAGGACATTCTCCGCGGGGTGGCGATTCGACATTTGATTGACCTGTGACAAGGTACTGGGATTGCGTGGCAAGTGCTTGAAATTAAAATGAAACACAACTGTCCTAAAGTGCCCGCCATTGGTGATAAAGGAAGTAACTGTGTGACCCGTGCCACTCGTAACCTGCGCAAGACCCTCGATTCTGTCGCGGACAACAACGAAACCGCGGCTTTCGACTTGATGCGCGCGGTCGAAAAACTCAGCGATGAAGTGCTGCGTCAGCGCCTGCTCAACACCATCCACCGCCTTAACCAGGATGCCCACGAACTGCGGGAGGCCAGGGATGCGGTGGAGCGGGTGTCGGTCAAGCTGGCGTGATAATGGCACGTGCCTCCAGGGCCGGTGAAGTGGCGGCATTTATTGATGAGGCTGCCACGGCCCTGCAGCAATAGTTCCGCTGGGCAACCCTCTGTCCCTGCGCCGGGGCGTTGCCTGCTGCAAGATCGTTCAAGACAATCCTGATTAGCGCTGCCATGCTTATCGACTGTCTGTCGATGAGCCTGTTGTCCATGCCTACTGCCTTGCCGCATTACGCTTTCGCCCGCGGCGCGATTGCGATCATTCCTCTTTCATTGGCCTGCGCCCCATGGGGCCTGTTGGCCGGCTCCCTGGCGATTGACGCCCAGTTCACCCCGCTGGAAAGCCAGGGCCTGTCGGCCATTGTGTTCGCCGGTGCCGCGCAGCTGGTGGCGATTGGCATGGTCAAGAGCGGCGCCAGTCTGATTGCCATTTTGCTCACGACCTTGCTGCTGACCTCCCAGCACTTGCTGTATGGCATGCATATGCGCGCCACCCTGTCGCCTTTGCCGGCGCGGTGGCGCATGAGCCTGGGCTTTTTGCTCACGGATGAGTTCTTCGCGTTGGTCAGCCAATATGACCGCCAGACCTTCAACCGCTGGTATGCCCTGGGTGTGGGCCTGACGTTCTATGTGGCCTGGAACCTGTTCACCCTGGCCGGCATCGTGCTCGGCAAGAGCATCCCCAACCTCGATCAACTGGGCCTGGAGTTCTCCATCGCCGCAACCTTTATCGCCTTGATCACCCCGGTGGTGCGTGATGTGCCAACGGTGGTGTGCGTGGCGGTGGCCTTGCTGTTTTCGGTGCTGCTCAGTTACTGGCACTGGGAGTCGGCGGTGGTGGTGTCGGGGTTGCTGGGGATGTGTGCAGGGTATGCCTGCAAACGCTTGGGAGTGGGGCAGCAATGATTTTTGTGATGATTATCGGCATGGGCCTGGCGGTGTTTTTCAACCGTTACCTGTTTCTTGAGCCGCGCTTGCCGGTGCGCCTGAATCGCGGCGCGCGGGAGTTTCTCGGGTTCGCGGTGCCCGGCATGTTGACGGCTATTTGCGGGCCGATCATTTTCCTCGCCGAGCACAAGCTCAACCTGAGCCCCACCAACCCTTACTTGTTGGCCGGGGTCTGCGCGGTGGCCTTGATGTTCTGGACCCGCAGCGTGTTGACCACGGTGCTGCTGAGCATGGCGCTGTTCTATCTGTTCCGCTGGTTACTTTAAGTGTTCCTGTGACGGCTATCGCCACGAGGTTTCAATGGTAAAGTCGCGTTTTTTCCAAGGAAGCGATGGCATGCGGAAGGTAGTAATAGGTGCGTTGGTCCTGGCGGCGCTGGCCGGTTGCGCAGGTTCGAAGATGAATGACGCACGCTCTGGCGCGCCCTATAAAACCCTGGCCTCAGACAAGGCCGCATTGGTCGTCGCCCAGTGCATCCAGTTCGGCTGGCAGGACGAGGCGGTGTTCGGTGTGGATGCCGGCGGCTTTATGGAGCCGGCGCAAGGCGGGGGCCATACGGTCTACACCACGGGCGGTGACTACTTTGTCGACGTGCGCAGTGTCGGCAGCAGCACTACCGTCAGTTACTACGCAGCCGAAGATAATTTCGCGGCCAAGCGCCGCCTGGCCGCTGCTGCGACCTGTCTGTAAGTTGCTTCCTTAGAATTCTTCAGAAATGCCCGGCGGACACCCCGCCGGCTTTGCCTTAAAATACCCGCGCTTGCCCGACATGATGGCTCTTTACCAGTACATGGATGTCGAGGCCTAAATGTCGGGCAAGCACCTTTTCAGCGTGGCATGTAGCCCAGGTGCCAGCGCCGCGGAATCTTCAGCGACACCAGCCCCAGCAGCGCCGACAACAGGCCGCTGACCAGCAGGGCCTTGATCCCCAACTGATGTTCGAGCAAGGCGCCAATCACCGCGCCGACAAACATCCCGGCCCACGGGATCAACTGCACGCGCCAGCCATTACGGCGCTCCCCCAGCATCCAGCGCCCCAGCCCGCGACCGAAACGCGACAACGCGCCGGTCACGTAAGTCAGCCCCACGGGCAGGCCATTGACCTGTTCCACCGCCGCATTAAGCATGCCCATGGCGATGATCGCGGCCAGCACCGCGGGTAATTGCTCGGCCATCGGCCACGCGGCGGCGCCGCACAGCAGCGTGGCGATACACAGCAACAGCGGCAACGCGTGGCGCTTGCTGATGCGGCTGATGATCACCCCCAGCGCATTGCCCAGGATAAACGTCGCCACCAGCAGGGTGAGGCGCCCGGTCAGCCCCAGGTCGCCTTCACTGATCGCCACCGCCAGCCGCGTGGTGTTGCCACTCATGAACGAGACAAAATCCCCACTGGCCATAAAACCGATGGCGTCGGTCATGCCGGCCAGCACCGAGAGGCTGGCCACCAGTGTCAGGCCGATGCGCCCCCGCCATTTGTGCTGGTGCTGCAGGGCGGTATTGATCAGGGGTTTAGGGGAGGAGGGCAGCACGGCGAGAGGTTCCTCAATGAGATTATCCGGCCACTAACGTAGGACGCTTTCGGGTTGACTGCAATGACTTGGCACATCCTTCAGTGCACCTCCAGGCGCCAGCCCATGGCGTCCCAGGTCAGGACATGGGTCGGTTTGAGCGCGTTGAGAAACGCCGCGTCATGGGAGACCGCAATCAGCGCGCCGGCAAAGCCCTGTAAAGCCTGCTCGAAGGCCATCACCGACTCCAGGTCCAGGTGGTTGGTGGGCTCGTCCAGGAGCAGCAGTTGCGCGGGGATCTTGCGCCATAAAGCAATCGCCATCGCCGCCTTCAAGCGCTCACCCCCGCTGAGTTGGCCGATGGGTTGGGTGACGCGCAACGCGTCCAGTTGCAACAGCGCCAGGCGAGTGCGCAGTTGGGCTTCGGCCAGGGGCGTGTCCATCAATTTGAGTTGTTCGACGATCGATTGCCCATCGTCGAGCAGGGTCAACTGCTGGTCGAGATAGGCACAGGGCACATGAACCGTGCATTGGCCGCGGATGGGTTGCCATTGACCCGCCAGCAGTTTGAGCAGGGTGGACTTGCCGCAGCCATTGGGCCCATGGACCGCGACCCGCACCGGCCCGCTCAGGCTCGCGTTGATAAAGGTGCTTGGCGCGCGCGGATCGAGCCAGGGCAACTGGCAGTCGGCCAGGGTCAGCACTTGGCGACCTGCGGGCAGGGGCGTGCCGGGCAAGGCGAGGAAGGTCGGCGTTTCGTCCACCACCCGTTCGTGGGCGGTGCGTACGCGTTCATTCAACGCCTGCTTTTGCTGCACATGGGCGCTGCGCACGTTACTGACGATTTCGTTGGCGGCGCCTTTCCACCTGGATTTGGTGAAGGCGTCGACATTGGCGGTCTCTGCATATTTACGGGCGCTGGCGGCGTGGCGCTGGAAGCTGTCGATATCCTTTTTCAAGCGTTGATGCTCACGCCGCCGATCCAGCCGGGCGTGTTCCAGGGCCGCCTGGGCGGCGTGCTGTTCGGCATCGCGCTGCGCACGATAGTCGTCGTAATTGCCGCCATAGAGCCGGGCCCCGAGGGGTGACAGCTCGATGATCCGCCCCAGGCTATTGAGCAGGCGCCGGTCATGGCTGACCACCACCAGGCCACCGCGCCAGGCGCTGAGGGTCGCCAACAGCCAGTCGCGGCCGGCGCTGTCGAGATGGTTGGTGGGTTCGTCGAGAATCAGCAACTGCGGCGCACGCATCAGGGCGCCAATCAGGGCGATCCTGGCCAATTGGCCGCCGCTCAGTTGTGCGGCGGGTTGATCGGGACTGATCTGCGCCAGGCCGGCACCGTCGAGCGCCTGGCGCAGGCGCTCGGCCAGGTCCCAGCGATCGTCGATCAGTTCCAGATCGTCAGCTTGCGCTTGACCCTTTGCCAGGCGTTCAAGGGCGGCCAGGATATGCGCACAACCGCTGACCTGGGCCACGGTCTGCCCTGGCAGCAGCTCAATGCTTTGTGGGACATAGGCGATACGGGCCGAGGACTTGATAACGCCATGCGATGGCTCAAGCACGCCGGCCAACAGACGGGCCAACACACTCTTGCCCATGCCATTACGGCCGACAATCCCGGTGGGGGCGTGATCGATAGAGAAGTTGAGGTCTTCCAACAGCGTCTCGCCATTGGCGAATTGGAAACCCACGTGATGCAAGGAAACAAGTACAGGCAGCCGGTTGACGTCAGTCATCAGCACCTCCAGAACAATGTGGCACAAGCCAACAAGCGCGCCAGGCGGCTCGTTGCGTTTACATGTTGGAAGGCTTAGTTGTTCACGTCGGCGGTCGTCCTGCTGTAGGAAAGGACCGATAGCCTAGCGCAGTTGCTGCAGATTTCCTACGCCTTTGGCAAGGTCAATGCCGCCTGTACGAGCGAGCTTGCTCGCCAAGCGCGTGTATGCAGGATAAACGCGGTGTTCTCGAGTTTTTCGCGAGCAAGCTCGCTCCTACAGTTGTTCGAGAAACATTGCCAGCCCGACTTCTTCGGCCTTCAGGCCCTTGCGTACCCTGGGCCTGGGCAGCTTCGCCAGCGCGCCCAGGCTGAAGTGCTCGAGCACGGCCGGGTGGATGTAGCACTTGCGGCACACCGCCGGGGTGTTGCCCAGCTGCCGGGCGACATTCTTGACCATCTGCACCACATGCCTTTTGGCATCCGACTCCGGTTGCCATGCCAGTTCGCGCAAGACTGCCAGGGCCTGGGCGCTGCCGGCCCAGGTGCGATAGTCCTTGGCGGTAAAGTCGGCCCCAGTGAGGCTGTGCAGGTACGCGTTGACGTCAGTGGAGCTGACGGTATGCCGCTCGCCGTCTGCGTCCAGGTACTGGAACAGGTTCTGCCCCGGCAACTCCAGGCAGCGTTTGAGCACGCTCGCCAGGCGCCGATCCTTGATGCTGACCTGGTGCTCGACACCGCTCTTGCCACGGAACTGGAACTGGATTTCGCTGCCCTTGATATCCACGTGACGGGTGCGCAACGTGGTCAGGCCATAGGAGCGGTTATCGCGGGCGTATTGGCTGTTGCCGACGCGGATCAACGTGGCATCGAGCAATAGCACCACGGTAGCCAGGACCTTCTCCCGATTGAACCCCGGTGCCTCTACCTGTGCTTGCAGCTGCTTGCGCAGTTTGGGCAGCGCATTGCCGAACGCCTGCAGCCGTGAGTACTTGTCGCTGTCGCGCACTTCGCGCCAGCGTGGGTGATAGCGGTATTGCTTGCGGCCCCGGGCGTCACGCCCGGTGGCCTGCAGGTGCCCCTTGGGATCGGCGCAGATCCATACGTCGGTATAGGCCGGCGGGATAGCGAGGGCGTTGATCCGCTGGATTTCGGCGGCGTCGGTCAGGCGTTGGCCGTGACTATCGAAATACTGGAACTTGCCCCGCAGTTTGCGGCGGCTCAAGCCTGGTTGAGTGTCGTCAACGTAGTGCAGGTCACGGGGCAGGTCCACGGGCAGGCTGGAGTCGGGCATGGGGCAGAGTCCTTGGCAACAAATCAGGCCGGTATGGCTGATTGACCGCAGCCCTGTGCCGTCCGTTCAAGCCAGTACCGCGACCGCCTTGATCTGTGCCCACAGCGCCTGGCCGGGGTGCACCTGCAGTTGGTCCCGCGAGTAACGGGTGATCCGTGCCAGCAGCGGTGTGCCCGCCGCGTCGAGCCGCACCAGCACATGGGCGCTGTTGTCGGCGGGGATCTCCTGGGTCACGGTCACGGGCAAGCAGTTGAGGATGCTGCTGTGCTCCCCGGGTTGCAGGCTGAGGCTGACATCCCGGGCCTGGACCTTGAACCGCAGGTGCTTGCCCAGGTCGAGCGGGGCATGGGCCACGCGCATTTGCAGCGGGCTGTCGGGCAGTTGCAGGGTCAGCAGTTGGTAGTGGGCGTCATGGCTGCTGACGGTTCCATTGATAACCACGCCGGCATCGTCGCCACGGGCCAGCGGCAGGTCGAGCCGCGCCAGGGTTTCGCCGATCGGGCCGCTGGCCAGGGCCTTGCCCTCACTGAGCAGGACAATGTGATCGGCCAGGCGCGCCACTTCATCCTGGGCATGGCTGACGTACAACACCGGGATTTCCAGTTGGTCGTGCAGGCGCTCCAGGTACGGCAGGATTTCGCCTTTGCGCTTGCTGTCGAGGGCGGCCAGGGGTTCGTCCATCAGCAATAGCTGCGGGCTGGTGAGCAGGGCGCGGGCGATGCCGACGCGTTGACGCTCGCCGCCAGACAAATGCTGCGGATGGCGATCGAGCAGGTGGCCGATGCCCAGCAATTGCGTGGCCTGGGCCAGGTCTACGCGGCGCTGGCCCTTGGGGATGCGCTTGAGGCCGAACTCCAGGTTGGCCAGCACCGACAGGTGGGGAAACAGGCTGGCCTCTTGAAACACATAGCCGAGGGCACGCTTGTGCGGTGGCACAAATACACCGTTGCGGCTGTCTTGCCAGACCTGATCGTTGATCTGCACAAAACCATCGCCGGCCCGCTCCAGCCCGGCAATGCAGCGCAGGCACGTGGTTTTGCCCGAGCCTGAATGCCCGTAGAGCGCGGTGACGCCGCGCCCCGGCAGCTTCAGGTCAACATCCAGGGCAAACCCGGAATAGTTCAGTTGCAGGCGCACTTCAATCATCGACATCAGCTCCAGCCTGCCTTGGTTTTACGGCTGGAGTAGAGCGCCAGCAACACCAGGAAAGAAAACACCACCATCGCCCCGGCCAACCAGTGGGCCTGGGCGTACTCCATGGCTTCGACATGGTCGTAGATCTGCACCGAGACCACGCGGGTCTTGTCGGGGATATTGCCACCGATCATCAGCACCACGCCGAACTCGCCCACGGTATGGGCAAAGCCAAGGATCGACGCGGTGATAAATCCGGGGCGGGCCAGCGGCAGGATCACGCTGAAAAACGTATCCCAGGGATTGGCTCGCAGGGTGGCAGCGACTTCCAGGGGCCGGCTGCCAATGGCCGAGAACGCGTTTTGCAACGGTTGCACCACAAACGGCATGGAGTAGATCACCGAGCCAATCACCAGGCCGGCAAAGCTGAAGGTCAAGGTGCCCAGCCCCAGCCATTGGGTGAACTGCCCGAGGTAACCGTGGGGCCCCATGGTCAGTAGCAGGTAGAAACCAATCACCGTCGGCGGCAGCACCAGCGGCAGGGCGACCACCGCGCCTATCGGCCCGCGCCACCAGGAGCGCGTGTGCGACAGCCATAGGGCGATGGGAGTGCCGATGATCAGCAGAATCACGGTGGTCAGCGACGCGAGTTTCAGGGTCAGCCAGATCGCGGAAAAATCGGCACTCGATAGCGGCATTTACAGTTGATAACCGTAGGATTTGATAACGGCAGCGGCTTTAGGCCCCTTGAGGTAGTCAACCAATGCCTTGGCGGCCGGGTTGTCCTTGCCTTTGTTGAGGATTACCGCGTCCTGTTTGATCGGGTCATGCATCTCGCCAGGGACGATCCACGCCGAGCCGCTGCTGACTTTGCCGTCTTTGTAGATCTGCGACAAGGCCACAAAGCCCAATTCGGCATTGCCGGTGGACACGAACTGATAGGCCTGGGTGATGTTCTGCCCTTCGACGAGCTTGCTCTTGACCTGTTCGGTCAGGCCCAGTTTGGCCAGCACCTGGGTGGCAGCGAGGCCGTAGGGTGCAGCTTTCGGGTTGGCAATGGACAGGTGCTGGTATTCATTTTTCTTCAGCACTGCGCCCTTGGCATCCACATAACCTTCCTTGGCCGACCACAGCGCCAGGGTGCCCACCGCATAGGTGAAGCGCGAACCCTTGACGGTGTCGCCTTCGCTTTCGAGTTTTTGCGGGGTGGTGTCGTCAGCGCTGAGGAACACTTCAAACGGCGCGCCGTTCTTGATCTGGGTATAGAACTGCCCGGTGGCCCCGTAGGCGGCGACCAACGTGTGGCCAGTGTCCTTTTCGAAATCAGCGGCGATGGCCTGGATCGGTGCGGTGAAGTTGGCGGCGACCGCCACCTGGACTTCGTCGGCCTGTGCCGAGCCCAAGGTAAAGAGGGCGATCAGGGCGGTAGGGGCCAGGCGTGAGGCGCGGATCATCATGAAGCAGCTCCTTGGAGTGCCGACGTGGCGGCTTGTTAGAGTTAGTCGCTATGTACGTGAATATATAGCGGTTCGCCATCGTCGGTACAGTGCAAAGTTGCCTCAGGGGTCTAGCCCTTGTTGAGTTGTGCCAGCGCCTGGCGGGCCAGCCTCAGGGTCAGCTCGCGTGTTGGCAGATCCTGGCCCAGACGCAACGCCTGGCCGGCCCACAGGCTGCTGAAGTCGGCTTCATCCAGGGCGCGCAACGGCATCAACGCACCACCGGCCAAGGGAAACGCCGGGGCTGTGGGGTTAATTGGCCCCAGTTCGCGCATCACCCGATTGACGATCCCTCGCGCCGGGCGGCCGGTGAACAGGTTGGTCAGTGCCGTTTCGCTGGCCGGGGCACTATGCAGCGCCTGATGGTGGGAGGGCGTGATAGTGGCCTCGGGCGTGAACAGGTAGGCCGTGCCGATCTGCACGGCCGAGGCGCCAAGGGCGAACGCGGCGACGATCCCCCGCGCATCACCGATCCCGCCGGCGGCGATCACCGGTAAGTTGACCGCATCCACCACCTGGGGCACCAGGGCCATGGTGCCGATCTGGCTGGTCAGGCGGTCGCTGAGAAACATCCCGCGATGCCCGCCCGCTTCATAGCCCATGGCGATGATTGCATCGCAGCCATGCTGTTCCAGCCAGATCGCTTCTTCAACCGTGGTCGCGGACGACAGCACTTTTGCACCCGTGGCCTTGACCCGATCGAGCAGAGACTTTTCCGGCAGGCCGAAGTGGAAACTGACGACCTGCGGGCGAAACTCTTCCACTACGTCACAGGCAGCATCGTCGAACGGTGCGCGATTGGAGACCGGGGTGGGCGCGTCAAAATCGGCGCCCAATTCCCGGTAATACGGCTCCAGGATCTGCTTCCACTGGTGATCGCGCTCGGAGTCGGGTGCCGGCGGCTGATGGCAGAAGAAATTGACGTTCAGCGGGCGCTCGCTGGCCTGGCGAATGGTGGTCAGGGCCTGGCGCAGTTGATCGATGCTCAAGGTGGCGGCAGGCATGGAGCCCAGGGCGCCGGCCTGGCTTGCGGCGATCACCATCTGCGGGCTGGTGCTGCCGGCCATGGGCGCCTGGATGATCGGCAGTTCAATGCCCAGCAGGTCAAGAATCCGCGTGTCTGGCCAGATGCTCATGGGGTGCTTCTCCAGTGGATTAACGGTCTGGCCCTTTTAACAGGGGCGGCCCAGGCAAGGCCAGTCTGTATTATTCACTGGACGTCGCCGATTGTTCATGCGGGGTGTTGTGTTCGCGCTGGAGCAACTGCTGCTTGCGCTCCACGCCCCACCGGTAACCTGAAAGATGGCCATCGCTGCGTACCACGCGGTGACAGGGAATCGCCACGGCCAGGCAATTGGCGCCGCAGGCCTGGGCCACGGCGCGAAAGGCCGTGGGCGCGCCGATGCGCTGGGCGATCTCGGCATAGCTGGCCGTGCTGCCTACCGGAATTTCCCGCAAGGCCTGCCAGACCCGCTCCTGGAAGGCGGTGCCGCGCAGGTCCAGGGGCAGGTTCAGGCCCAGGGCCGGAGCTTCGATAAACCCCACCACCTGGGCAATCAACTGTTCAAAGTCGGGGTCGGCGCCGATCACATTGGCCTGGGGGAACTGGTCTTGCAGGTCGCGCGCCAGTTGATCCGGATCATCGCCCAGCAAGATGGCACACACGCCGCGATTGCTCTGGGCCACCAGAATTGCGCCCAGCGAACACTCGCCGACAGCGAAGTGAATGTCGTTATGGCTGCCACCGGCCTTGTAGTCGCTGGGCTTCATGCCAAGCAACTGGTTGGCTGACGCGTAGAAGCGGCTGTTGGAGTTGAAGCCTGCATCGTAAAGAGCGTCGGTCACCGACAGATTGTCCAGCAGGTGCGCCCTGAGCTTGCGTGAGCGATGGGCGCGGGCGTAGCCCCTTGGCGTCAACCCGGTCAGGGTCTTGAACACCCGATGGAAATGGAACGGGCTCAGGCCGGCGCCTTGGGCCAGGTCCTCCAGGGAGGGCAGCGCCTGGGCCTGTTCGATGTGACGGCAGGCCGCAGCGACCAGGTGCGCATGGCGCTGCGCGACCTGGGTTTGATCGGCCGAGGTACGTTTATTGGGGCGGTAGCCGGCTGCTTCGGCCTGCTGCGGGGTGTCGAAAAACTCGACGTTCTTGCGCAGTGGCTGACGTGCGCTGCTGCTGGGGCGGCAATACACGCCGGTGGTCTTGACCCCGTAGACGAACGTCAGGTCCGCTGTGGCATCGCGGGCGACAATCGCGGCCCAACGCAGGTCATCTTCAGTGGTCATGGCAATGGCTCGACAGCGCAACAGTGTCACCCAGAATAACCGCTGAGGTGGAGTTGGACACTCCGTTACTTGCGGTCGAATTCACCCTGGCAATGACGCTTGCCGTAGCGCGCTCAATGAGGCGAGCGGGCTTGCCCCGCGCTGGGTGGCGAAGCCGCCCCAATAGTCTCACTAAGTTGTGCCAGGTACACCGAGGTGGTTGGTTTTGGGGCTGCTCCTGCAGCCCAACGGGGGCGATACGGCGTTCCGGCAAGCCCCCTCGCCACAGGGTTGCAACTTACTGTGGATCGCAGGTTTCCTGTGGCGAGCGGGCTTGCCCCGCGCTGGGCTGCGCAGCAGCCCCAAGAGTCCCGCCAAGTTCTACCAGGCACACCGAAGTGCCAGTTTTCAAGGTCAGCCTGCCTTGCGAAACGTCAGGTTGATCCGTTGTGGACCCATGCGCGGGTGTACGCCGTGTTTGATCGGCAGCACGCCATGAAAGCGCAGGCGGTCGACACCGCCCCAGACCACCACATCGCCATGGAACAGGGAAGTTTTCTGGGTCTTGTCACTACGCTGATGCCCACCGAACAGAAACACCGCCGGCAGCCCCAGGGAGAGCGAGACCACAGGCGCGCTGAAGTCGCGCTCGTTTTTGTCCTGGTGCAGCGACATCCTTGCGCCTGGAACGTAGCGGTTGATCAGGCAGGCATCCGGGGCAAAGCCCTCGAACCCCGCAGCGGCGGCTGCCGTTGTCGCCAACTCGCGCAGGACGTTCGGCAATGCTGGCCAGGGCTGTTGGCGCTCGGGGTCGATGGGGCTGTAGCGGTAGCCCTGGCGGTCAGTGGTCCAGCCCAGGTCACCGCAACTGCTCAGCGCGGCCGACATGGTAAAGCCACCGGGGGTGACCATTTGCCGGAACGGTGACTGGGCCAGTACCGCACGCAACTCCGGTAACAAGCGCTCAAGCCAGGGCAGGGCATAGCCCCTGAGGACGTAAGACTGTTCGCCAATCTGCTCGCGACGGGCCGGCTGCTGCAAGGCCTCGTCGCTGAACAGATCGCCGGTGGAATGAGGGTCCATGTTGCACAATCACTCCGTTGCAGGTGAGGATTTTACAGGGCCTTGCTCACAGTGATTTCAGTTATCTGGTCACTGGCATCGTGAATCTTGGCCAAGGCCTGTTGGGCTTCTTCGATGCTCGCCGCGTGTAACTGGGCAAATTCGAAGCGGCGCTCGCCGTTGAGTTTGTACTTGATGACGTATTTGGTGGTTTGAGTCACGGTCGTTCCTGTGGCGTGGGGCGCAATCAGCTGAGTTTGGTGCTGGTGCGGCGAACAATGCGGATTTTATGGGACAACGCCGGCTTGCGTGTAACGCTGATGGCACGGCGCGTCACCACGTCCAGGGTAATGTTCCAGAACCCGGTGCTCGGCGCGGTGATCTTGGCCGGGAACTTATCGAATGCACCGCCGTGATAAGTGTGGCGACCGCCGTTTTTGAAGCTGCGAAAATTCGCATCGCTCATCAGACGAATATTGCAGGTCTGCGAGCATTCAATGACGACAATATCCCCTTCGTTCAAGTGTTCGCGCTGGTGGATGAATTTCATGGGGGGTGTCTCCAGAAGGGCTTTTTCTGAAAAATCAGAACGATACGTAGGTTAAGATGGAGTTTATCAGCCCCAGCACGTTTATTATCGGGTCGTCGTCGACGTCTTCGACAATTTAAAACAGTTATTTACCGATATATCAGGGATAAATCCTACGTGGGCGGGAGAAAAATACCATCCCCGCTGTCGTAGGGTCTTTATCGGAGGTTTTGTATGAAGTGGAGTGTATTGGTTCTGGCCCTGGCAATAGGTGGATGTGCTTCGGTTTCAGACATCAAGCAGACACCGCCGACACTGGCGGTTATCTCCGGGAAAAAACCGCAGGAATACGCGGCGTGTGTGGTGCAAAAACTGTCGTCGACCCGTCGTCCGTCGCAGATCGAACCTCACAAGGAAGGTGTGCGGGTGATTGTGCCGCAGAAGTTTTCGGCTGACCCTTCGGCCATTTTTGAAATTGAAGACCGCTCCAGCGGTAGCAGCATCAAGCTCTACGAGAGCATGTCCAATGTGCCGATTCGTCCGGGTGACGTGAAAAAAGCTGCGGAAGACTGCATTTCCGGCTGAGCTCACGGCGCCGCTCATACGCGATCAACTCCGATCAAGAAGCCCGGCCTGCGGTTGCAGTGCCGGGCTTTTTATTGTCCGCAATTTCTTACGCTGCGGTTGTGACTGTCAGCTCATTACCCTACCATTTGTAGGCTTATGCATTGTAGGTCTAAGCATATAACTATAAAAATGGAGTCGTGATGATGTCTGTGGAGAGAGTGTTGATGGGTGGCGCCTTGCTACTCATGCTCGGCAGCGCGCAAGCGCTGGAGGGCAAAAAGGTATTCAGTGAAGGTGGCGCGCAGCCTGGCGCTGCCGCGTGCATGGCGTGCCACGGGGCGGATGGCCTGGGGTTGGCTGCTGCGGGGTTTCCCAGGCTGGCGGGATTGTCGGCGGCTTATCTGACCAAGCAACTGCATGACTTCAAGAGTGGCACGCGCAGCAACCCGGTGATGACGTCGCTGGCCAAGGCGCTGACCGAGGAAGAAATCGCTGCGGTGAGCCAGACACTGGCGGCGATGCCGGCGCCGGTTGTGCCCGCCGGCCATCGCAGCGCTACCCCCACTAATCCTGCCGAAAAACTGGCGTTGCAAGGTGCCTGGGAGCGGCAGATCCCGGCGTGTGTCAGTTGCCATGGCCCGTCGGGTGTGGGGGTGGGCGAGGCGTTCCCGCCGTTGTCAGGGCAGTCTGCGGCTTATCTGGCTGCTCAGCTCAATGCCTGGCGCAGTGGCACCCGCAACAATGATCCCAATGACTTGATGGGGCATGTGGCCAAATCCCTGACCGATGACGAAGTGCAGGGGATCGCAAACTATTTCGCCTCCTTGCCTGGCCAGGAGGTCAAACCATGAAGAAGCTGTCATTTGCACCCGTGTTCGTCGCGTTGATCAGTGCGCCTGCCTGGGCGGCACCGATTGCCATGGAAGATCAGTCGCAACTGAAGGTGCCCGCTGCGGTGCCTGCCGCCACGGCGTTCCAGCCGCCGCAGGAAAGCGAATTGCCCGACAACGCCTACGGCAAGCTGGTGATGCAGGGCTATGCGTTGTTCGTCGATACCAAGCGCCTGGCGCCACAGTTTGTCGGCAACGGCCTTAACTGCAGCAACTGCCACCTGGATCAGGGGCGGTTGGCCAATTCGGCGCCGCTGTGGGGCGCCTACCCGATGTACCCCGCGTACCGAAAAAAGAACGACAAGGTCAACACGTTCGCCGAACGTCTGCAGGGCTGTTTCCAGTTCAGCATGAACGGCGGCAAGCCTCCGGCAGCCGACAGTCACGAGATTACCGCGCTGTCGACCTATGCCTACTGGCTGGCGAGCAAGGCACCTTTGGGCGTGGAGCTGCCGGGGCGCGGCTATCCCGAGGTGCCACAGCCGGCCAAAGGCTACAACCTGGCGCAAGGTGCCGAGGTGTACAAGGCGCAGTGTGCGGTGTGCCATGGCGCCGAGGGGCAGGGGCAGAAGGTGGGCGACAACTACGTGATGCCACCGTTGTGGGGTAAGGATTCCTACAACTGGGGTGCCGGTATGCATCGGATCAATACGGCGGCTTCTTTTATCAAGCACAACATGCCGCTGGGCAAGGGCGGGAGCTTGACCGACCAGCAGGCCTGGGACGTGGCAGCCTACGTCAATCGCCATGAGCGCCCACAGGACCCGCGACTGGTGGACGGCTCCGTGGAGAAAACCCGCGTCAAGTTTCACGCCAATGATGGGGTAAACCTGTACGGGCAAACGGTCGATGGCGTGCTGATTGGCCAAGGCATCCGTTAAACTACTGCCTGAACACAAAAAATGCCGCTCAAACCCCGGGGTTTGAGCGGCATTGTCATTCTGGAAAACCAATTATGAAGCGTGAACGTGTCAAAGAGCGGCATGCAGAGGGTCACATCTCTGCGACCCATGTGATTCAAAATCCGGCCAACTCAGGGGAGTGGATCGTGTTTTTCAAGAAAAGCGGCGGGCGCAGCTTTTTCCTGGTGGATGATCATGATGAGGTCGAATCCTTTGAGAAGCTGGATGACCTGATCGACACCATCCGCGGCCTTGGTATCAAGTTCGCCGAGATTCACATGTAAGCGCCCGTTTTACTTGCAGACCACTACCACACTGCGGCCCTTGAAGTTGCCCACATCGGCGCCCAGGGTCTTGTCGCTGTCCTTCAAGGCTGGCGTGCCTTCGGTGCCGACGATACGGTATCCGGTACCCGCGCAAGAGGCGTCGGCCTTCTCGTAGCAGCTGGCCCAGGAGTTGGCCTCGCCTGAACAATCAATGGTCAGGCCTTGTTCGCCGTTTTTCAGGTAAATGTCGGAAGTGGTGGTGCAGCCGGCGAGCGCCAGTACCGAGATCAGTGCCAGAATCTTGTTCATGTAAGGTTCGTCGTTGAGAAATGTTAAGGGGCGCGCAGACACTGTCGTGGGGCGTTTTCAGCGAGATTATAGCCAACGGCCATCAAGGTACAGACATTCACAAAAAAGCCCCGTTCACCGGGGCTTTTTGCGCAATCGCAAGGGCTTATTTGCCCTTTGGTCGTTTGCTCGACGCGTGGCCGGCCTCATCCACAAACACTTCGGCTACTGCAATCGCCTGGCTTTCGGTAGCGAATGCCCCTGCAACGCTGTCGCCATGAAAATTGATCAGGTGCCAGCCGTCTGCTCGCTTGGTGATCAGGTAGCCGTTTACGCCTTTTGGTTCTGACATCTATTAACAATCTCGTGGTCTGGTTCAAGCGAGCAATGATAGCGCCAAATGCCATGGGCGCGCGCAAGTTGTTGCAGGTCAGTGCCGAACCCCCTAAAGCGTGCTAAAAAGAATACGGCCCTTTGAAATCGGGGGGCGGGATGTTTTTCCGCCGCCATTGGGTTCGCTTGTTTGCACACGGGCGGAACTAACGCCGACATTTTTTCTCTATGTTGACATCGCAACGCCAGCAGCGCCCATTGTAAGGTCGCTGCGGCCTGATTAGACTGCGCCGAATTTCGTACGCACAGCCCTTATTAAGGACTTATATGATCAAGAAATGCTTGTTCCCAGCAGCCGGTTACGGCACTCGCTTCCTGCCAGCGACCAAGGCCATGCCTAAAGAAATGCTGCCGGTGGTAAACAAGCCACTGATCCAGTACGGCGTCGAAGAGGCACTGGATGCCGGCCTGAACGAAATCTCCATCGTTACCGGTCGTGGCAAGCGCGCCCTGGAAGACCACTTCGACATCAGCTATGAGCTGGAAAACCAGATCAAGGGCACCGACAAGGAAAAATACCTGGTTGGTATCCGCAAGCTGCTCGACGAGTGTTCGTTCTCCTACACTCGCCAAACTCAGATGAAAGGCCTGGGCCATGCAATCCTTACTGGTCGCCCACTGATCGGTGACGAGCCGTTCGCCGTTGTCCTGGCGGACGACCTGTGCGTCAACCTGGAAGGCGACGGCGTCTTGACCCAGATGGTCAAGCTGTACCAGAAGTACCGCTGCACCATCGTTGCGGTGCAGGAAGTCGATCCTTCGGAAACCAACAAGTACGGCGTGATCGCTGGCGACGACATTGGCGATGGCCTGATCCGTGTGCGCGACATGGTCGAGAAGCCGGCGCCGGAAGATGCCCCGTCGAACCTGGCGATCATCGGTCGCTACATCCTGACCCCGGATATCTTCAAGCTGATCGAAGAAACCGAGCCAGGCAAGGGCGGCGAAATCCAGATCACCGACGCCTTGTTGAAGCAGGCCAAGGACGGTTGCGTGATTGCCTACAAGTTCAAGGGCCGTCGTTTTGACTGCGGTGGCGCTGAAGGCTACATCGAGGCGACCAACTTCTGCTACGAGCACTTCTACAAGACTGGCAAGGCTTACTGATTTAAGCATTGCCTGTTGAACCTCAAGAAAGCCACCTTCGGGTGGCTTTCTGGTTTTTTGGGCGCAAGCGGGTATCCTGATGCCCTGCCGAGGAGAGTGAGATGGCCTACGATTTTGATCTGTATGTAATTGGCGCCGGTTCCGGCGGTGTGCGAGCGGCGCGGTTTGCCGCCGGGTTTGGCGCAAAGGTGGCCGTGGCGGAAAGCCGCTACCTGGGCGGGACTTGCGTCAACGTTGGCTGTGTGCCGAAAAAGCTGCTGGTCTACGGTGCGCACTATGCCGAAGACTTCGAGCAGGCCAGCGGCTTTGGCTGGTCCCTGGGCGAGGCGAGCTTTGATTGGGCGACACTGATCGCCAACAAGGATCGCGAAATCAATCGCCTCAACGGCATCTACCGTAACCTGCTGGTCAACAGTGGTGTGACCCTGCACGAAGGCCATGCGCGCCTGACCGGGCCCCACGAGGTCGAGATCAACGGCCAGCGTTTCACTGCCAAAAACATCCTGATCGCCACCGGCGGCTGGCCGCAGATTCCCGAAATTCCAGGGCATGAGCACGCCATTGGCTCCAACGAGGCGTTCTTCCTTAAAGAGCTGCCCAAGCGAGTGCTGGTGGTTGGCGGTGGTTACATCGCGGTGGAGTTCGCCGGGATTTTCCATGGCTTGGGCGCACAGACGTCGCTGCTGTATCGCGGTGATCTGTTCCTGCGAGGGTTCGATGGTGCGGTGCGCAAGCACTTGCAGGAAGAGCTGATCAAGCGCGGCCTGGACCTGCAGTTCAACGCCGATATCGCGCGTATCGACAAGCAGGCCGATGGCAGCCTCAAGGCCACCTTGAAAGACGGTCGTGTGCTGGAGGCTGATTGTGTGTTCTACGCCACCGGTCGGCGCCCGATGCTGGATAACCTGGGTCTGGAGCACACAGGGGTCAAACTGGACAAGCGTGGTTTTGTCGAGGTCGACGAGTTGTACCAGACTGCCGAGCCTTCGATCCTGGCCATTGGTGACGTGATTGGTCGTGTGCAATTGACCCCGGTGGCACTGGCCGAAGGCATGGCCGTGGCGCGTCGCCTGTTCAAGCCTGAGCAGTATCGCTCGGTGGACTACGCGATGATTCCTACGGCGGTGTTCAGTCTGCCGAATATCGGCACCGTGGGCCTGAGCGAAGAACAAGCCCGGGCCGATGGGCATAACCTGCAGATCTTCGAAAGCCGCTTCCGGCCAATGAAGTTGACACTGACCGAATGCCAGGAGCGCACGCTGATGAAGCTAGTGGTGGACGCCGACACCGACAAGGTGCTGGGCTGCCACATGGTCGGGCCGGATGCGGGCGAGATCGTCCAGGGCCTGGCGATCGCCCTCAAGGCGGGGGCGACCAAGCAGCATTTCGACGAGACCATCGGCGTGCATCCTACGGCGGCGGAAGAATTCGTCACCATGCGCACACCAGTGGCTGACTGATCAGCTTTCGGTTGCTGCCTCTGGCGCCGTTGCAACGACGGTGGCCAGGCGCAGCGCCTCGATGGTGGCCTGGGCCTTGATCAGGTCCAGTTCCAGGGTTTTGTGAGTGTGCTGTTGCTTGGCAAGTGCCTCCTGGCGTGACTGACTGTCCAGCATGGCTACCCGCAGACGCTCCTGGAGCAGGGTGCGTTCGCTATCAATCAGGCTCACCTGTTCGCTCAACTTGAGCTGCTGGGCCTGATCTTTGCGGCTTTGTTCCTGCAAGGCGGTCAATTCCTTGGCCGTGACTCGGTGTTCGATCAATAGCCGTTCATTATCACGATGCAACTGGGTGATTTCATCCTGGCGCACCATGGCGCTCTGCTGTGCCTGGCGCAACTCGGCCTGGAGCTGCTGCAACTGGCCTTCGTGGCGGCGTTGTTCCTGCTCGCGCTGGTCTTTGATCGCGTTGCGGTAGTGCTCAAGGGCGTCGCGCGCGTGCAGGTGTTTTTCTTCCAGCGAACGAATCTGTTCGTCCTTATCCGAAATCCGCAGCTCGTAATCGCTGCACGCCTGGCTTAACCCGGCGTTACGGGTTTGCTCGGTCTGCAAACTGGTGCTGGCGGTTTGCAGGGCGGCGCTTTCTTCGGCGAGGGCGGCGGCCTGGATATCGAATTGCTGCTGGAGTTGGCTGCGCGCCGCTTCAAGCGCTTCTACCTGGGCGAGCAGGGCGCTTTTGTGCTGTTCGAACTGCGCCAGCGCCAGGTCGATAGGCTCCTGGGCTTTCTCTTTGAGGCGCTGGGCCAGGCGTGCGACCAGTTCGCCAAGCTCATCGTCGATGGGCGCTTCGGTGATGGAGAGGCGGGTTTCGCTCTCGTCCAGCTCCTTCAAATAGCGGTGGATGGTGGTTTTCGAGCCGGTATTGCCCATCTCGATGCGTACGGCGTCGATGCTGGGGTTTTCGCCACGGGCGAGGATTGCCAGGCGTGCCGTTTGAACTACTGCTTTATTGATGCCGCCGCGAGCCATGGGGTCTCCGTCGATTTGATACTGTGGTATGTATTATGTATATACGTACCATATCACAAATTAAAATACGTTTGAATTCATGATTTTACACATGGGATATTGGCGTATTATCCCTTGTCAGCGGTTGCCGGCCCCCATCCGAGCCCAGCACCCGTACACCAACCCTTGTAGGAGCCGGCTTGCCGGCGATAGCGGTATGAGTGAACTAGATCGTTACCTGAACGCCGCCACCCGCGATAACACCCGCCGCAGCTATCGCGCTGCCATCGAACACTTTGAAGTGAGTTGGGGCGGCTTCCTGCCGGCCACCAGCGACAGTGTGGCGCGATACCTGGTGGCCCATGCCGGGGTGCTCGCGGTCAACACGTTGAAGCTGAGGCTTTCGGCGCTGGCGCAATGGCACACCAGCCAGGGCTTTGCAGACCCCACCAAGGCGCCGGTGGTGCGCAAAGTGCTCAAGGGCATCCGCGCTTTGCATCCCGCCCAGGAAAAACAGGCCGAACCCTTGCAGCTCCAGCATCTGGAGCAGGTGGTCAGTTACCTGGCGGGTGAAGCTGAGCTGGCACGGGCAGAAGACGATCGACCGCGCTGGCTGCGCGCCAAGCGCGATGGGGCATTGATCCTGCTGGGCTTTTGGCGCGGCTTTCGCAGTGATGAGTTGTGTCGGCTGCAGATCGAACACGTGCAGGCGGTGCCGGGCGCGGGCATCACCTTGTACTTGCCACGCAGCAAGAGTGATCGCGAAAACCTCGGTAAGACTTATCAAGCCCCGGCGCTGCTGCGTCTGTGCCCGGTGCAGGCCTATAGCGAATGGCTGAGCGCCTCGGCCTTGGTGCGCGGCCCTGTATTTCGCGGGATCGATCGCTGGGGCAACCTGGGCGAGGAGGGGTTGCATGCCAATAGCGTGATCCCATTGCTGCGCCAGGCCCTTGAGCGAGCAGGCATTGCCGCCGAGCAGTACACCAGCCACTCCCTGCGCCGTGGCTTTGCCACCTGGGCCCATCGCAGCGGCTGGGATTTGAAGTCGTTGATGACGTATGTCGGCTGGAAGGACATGAAGTCAGCCATGCGCTATGTTGAAGCGACGCCCTTTCTTGGCATGACGTTGGCCCGCGATCCGCTGCTTTAAGATTTCTTCTATTAATACAGTTGGTTGATAGCCAAAACCAATCGGCAGCATCAGGTTTGCCAATGAGCCATCGGCAATGAGACTGGGTAGGATTCACCCATCAACTTACTAACCCCTGACGGAGAGTCAACGATGCCTATCATCAACAGCCAAGTAAAACCGTTCAAAGCGACCGCTTACAAAAACGGCAACTTCGTAGACGTGTCGGACGCTGACCTGAAAGGCAAGTGGTCTGTCGTATTCTTCTACCCAGCCGACTTCACTTTCGTCTGCCCAACCGAACTGGAAGACCTGGCTGACAACTACGCCGAATTCCAGAAACTGGGCGTCGAGATCTACAGCGTTTCCACCGACACCCACTTTGCCCACGCTGCCTGGCACAACACCTCGCCAGCCATCGGCAAGATCCAGTACACCATGATCGGCGACCCGACACTGACCATCTCCCGCAACTTCGACGTGCTGATCGAAGAAGCTGGCCTGGCAGACCGCGGCACTTTCGTGATCAACCCGGAAGGCCAGATCAAGATCGTTGAACTGAACGACGGCGGTGTTGGCCGTGACGCTTCCGAGCTGCTGCGCAAAATCAAGGCTGCCCAGTACGTCGCTGCCCACCCAGGCGAAGTGTGCCCAGCCAAGTGGAAAGAAGGCGAGGCCACTCTGGCTCCGTCCCTGGACCTGGTCGGCAAGATCTAAGTCTGTGATGTATCAAGGGCGGATTACCGCACCTAAGTAAGCTGCATCCGCCCTCAAAACGCCCGGGCGAGATTCGCTCGGGCGTTTTTTTGTCCGCAATAAACCGAATTAATAGGAAATCGCCCGTATGTTGGACGCCAATCTTAAAGCTCAGTTGAAGTCATACCTGGAACGGGTCACCCAGCCGATCGAGATCGTCGCCTCCCTAGACGACGGTGCGAAATCCCAGGAAATGCTTGCCCTTTTGCAGGACGTAACCAGCCTCACTACGCTGATTACCCTGAACACCGATGGTAATGACGGGCGCAAGCCATCGTTCTCCATCAACCGCCCGGGTGCCGATATCAGCCTGCGTTTTGCCGGCATCCCCATGGGCCATGAATTTACTTCGTTGGTGCTGGCCCTGTTGCAAGTCGGTGGCCACCCTTCGAAGGCCAGTGTCGAAGTGATTGAACAGATTCGTAGCCTTAAAGGTGAGTTCAACTTCGAGACTTACTTCTCGCTGTCCTGCCAGAACTGCCCGGACGTGGTCCAGGCGTTGAACCTGATGGCCGTACTCAACCCGAACATCCGCCACGTTGCTATCGACGGCGCGCTGTTCCAGGCTGAAGTCGACGAGCGTCAGGTCATGGCGGTCCCTAGCGTCTACCTCAATGGCGTGAACTTCGGCCAGGGTCGCATGGGCCTGGAAGAAATCCTCGCCAAGCTCGACACCAGCGGTATCGAAAAAGCAGCCGAGAAAATCAGCGCCAAAGACGCTTTTGATGTGTTGGTGGTCGGTGGTGGCCCAGCCGGCTCTGCGGCCGCCATCTACGCTGCGCGTAAAGGCATCCGTACCGGCGTGGCCGCCGAGCGTTTTGGCGGGCAAGTGCTGGACACCATGTCCATCGAGAACTTTATCTCGGTGCAGGAAACCGAAGGCCCGAAACTGGCCAGCGCCCTGGAAGCCCACGTGCGTCAGTACGACGTGGATATCATGAACCTGCAGCGCGCCAGCAGCCTGATCCCGGCGAAGAATCCCGGCGAGCTGCACGAAATTCGCTTTGAAAGTGGCGCGACTCTCAAGTCCAAGACCGTGATCCTGGCGACCGGTGCGCGCTGGCGCGAAATGGGTGTGCCGGGCGAGCAGGAATACAAGGCCAAGGGCGTGTGCTTCTGCCCGCACTGCGATGGTCCGCTGTTCAAGGGCAAGCGTGTGGCGGTGATTGGCGGCGGTAACTCCGGCGTTGAAGCGGCTATCGACTTGGCCGGTATTGTCAGCCACGTGACCTTGCTCGAGTTCGACAGCAAGTTGCGCGCCGACGCCGTATTGCAGCGCAAGCTCTACAGCCTGCCGAACGTTGACGTGATCACCAGCGCGTTGACCAGTGAGGTCAAGGGTGATGGCCAGAAAGTCACCGGCCTGGCCTACAAGGACCGCGATACCGGCGAGTTCAAGACCATCGACCTGGAAGGCATCTTTGTGCAGATCGGTTTGCTGCCCAACACCGATTGGCTCAAGGGCACCGTGGAGCTGTCGCCCCGTGGTGAGATCATTGTCGATGCCCGTGGCGAGACTTCACTGCCAGGCGTATTTGCCGCCGGTGACGTAACGACCGTGCCGTACAAGCAGATCGTGATTGCCGTGGGTGAGGGCGCCAAGGCTTCCCTGAGCGCTTTTGATCACCTGATCCGAGCGTAAGGCCTGAAACTAAAAAACCCATGAGCGATCATGGGTTTTTTTTGGGTGTTGCTTTTGTGGGAGCTGGTTGGCCTGGGATGCAATCGCCGGCAAGCCTGCTCCTACAGGGTATGTGCCCGTTTACAGCGGTGCTGGCTGGATGATCTCGACCCAGTAAGCATCCGGGTCCTTGATAAACGCCAGGCTTTTCATGCGGCCATCGGTCAGGCGTTTCTGGAAATCACAGCCCAACGCTTCAAACCGCTCACAGGCCGCAACGATATCCGGCACCGAAATGCAGATATGGCCAAAGCCGCGTGGGTCGGTATTGCCATTGTGGTAGGAGAAATCGGCATCGTTTTCGGTGCCGTGGTTGTGGGTCAGTTCCAGGATGCCTGGGATAGACTTCATCCACTGGGTGCGCGCGGCGGCATCGGCCGGGATTTGCGCCTTGTCGACCAGGGCGAGGAAGTACAGGCTGAATTCGGCTTCCGGGAAGTCGCGTTTCTCAACCAGGGAGAAACCCAGAACGCGGGTATAGAAGTCCAGCGACTTGGTGATGTCCTTGACCCGCAGCATGGTGTGGTTGAACACGAAGTTCGAAGTGGCGGTGTCGGGTTGGGCGGTGACGCCCGGGAAGGTGTTCAATTCGTGCAGGCTCATGGGCCCTCCAGAAAAAATGGGGCAGGCGCAGCTCGTGGATTGAGCGGCCCTTTGGCTTGCGGCAGATCTGTGCAGCGAAACCATGATACGCAAGCTGCGCCGGCCGCGCCAAATGAAAAACTCACGCGGGCCTTGCGAGCGGCCCACGGTCAGGCTCAAACTTTGCGGCTTGAACTTCGAGTGTTTTTTGCAATGAGCCGATTGAGCAAACCATTGTTGACCACCTTTTGCCTGATCTTCGGTTGTACCCCTGTATTGGCGGCCGAGCCCGAAATTCATTGGCCCAGCGGCTGGCAGGTGGAGGAGGTTGTCGCGGATGCCGATACGCCGGCCAAGCCGTCAACGGTTTCCCGTCAGCGCGCGATAAAGAACGATGAAAATGGCGAGACGCTGATGGTCATGGAGCTGACGGGCACGCCGATCGAGCCAGGGCATGTGGTCAATCTGCAAGGTGTATTGCTGGAGATGCGCAAGTCCATCCAGAAGGACTTTGCCCGCAGTGGTTATCAAAGTGTCTGCAACAAGATGCACGCGACCACCTTAAGTCATCTTGAAGCGCTGGAAACTACCTGCGTGATTACCGAGAACGGTCGGCATGTGCTCTCGCAAACACTGGTGGGCGCTATTGATACGAATAAGGCCTATGTTTTTTCATACGCCGGACAAGCGCAGGCTTATGAGTCGAGCAAAGACGAAGTCAGCGCGGTGCGTGCAAGCCTGAAACTTTGATCGGTGATGGCTAGATGGCTGACATGGTTGCGTGAGAAAAAACACATAACTATGGGGCCGTAGCGTAGAGCCACGGGTCGCTGAATGTGTACGAAGTGGAATGTATTTAGAAGTTCACTTGCGAAAGCGGCAGGTCGTGAAAATCGCAGCGCACAAAAAAAGCCCCGCTTCTGCGGGGCTTTTATTAGTGCGTCGGTATTAGCCGCGCAACCAGGAATCTACAGTGGCTGCGCCGTACTGTTCTTTCCAGGCCTTCAAGCCGCGGTGGTTGCCGCCCTTGGTTTCAATCAGTTCGCCAGTGTGTGGGTTGTGATACACCTTGACTACACGTGCGCGACGGGTTTTAGGGGCGGCGGCCACCTGAATCCCCGATTTGCCCGGGTTTGGATCAAGGATGGAAATGATGTCGCGCAGGCTCTTGCCGTAGGTTTTCATCAGCCCTTGAAGCTTTTCTTCAAATTCGATTTCTTTCTTCAAGCCAGCGTCGTTCTTCAGGGATTCCAGCTGGGCGAGCTGTTCTTGAAGGGCTTTTTCTGCTGCGCGAAATTCGGCGAGTCTGGACAAAATCTTTACTCCAATAGTGTATTTGGCTGATACCAACTGTAAACAAAGCTATAAGCCAAGAGCCTCAGCATGACTCGGTAAATGTGGCTCTCCTGCCAATTCGGCGCAGGCAGGAAAAATTGTAGTAGTTAATGAGTCACGAGTAAATCATGTCTTTTGTATAAATAACAATATTTCACAATGATGCTAGATCGATATTCAAGCGCCACGCAAAGATTGAATGAATGCGTCAAACGGCACTGGGCGGCCAAACAGGTAACCCTGCAAAAAGTCCACGCCTTGTGCCGCCAGATAATCGCACTGCTCTTGGGTTTCCACGCCTTCGGCGACGATGCCCAAGTCAAGCTTGCCCGATAACTCGATGATGCTGTCGAGTATATGCCGCGATAAAGCATCGGCTCCGATCATCGCCACGAAGCTTTGATCAATCTTCAAGTAGTCAACATTGAAGTTGCGCAAGTAACCGAGGCTGGAGTGCCCGGTGCCGAAATCATCAATGGCGATCATCACCCCCAGTTCGTGCAAGGCCTGGAACAACTGACGGGTGACGTCGGTGGGTTCGATCAGTTCGCGCTCGGTCAGCTCCAGGGTCAACAGGACCTGGCCCGGCTTGAAGGCCGCGAGGAACTCCCGGCAATCCTGCACCAACTCCAGGTCCTGGCAATGCCGGGCGGTGATATTGATGCCCACGTGGAAGTTCTCGCCCAGGCGGTCGGCATGGGGCGCCAGTTGTGTGGCAACCTGGCGCATCAGCGCGCGGGTCATGGGCACGATCAGCCCGGAGTGCTCGGCCAGGGGGATAAACAGGTCCGGGCGTACCAGGCCTTCCTTTGGATGCTGCCAGCGCATCAGCACTTCACAGCCGGCCCATTGCAGGCTGTCGCCGCGAACCACTGGTTGGTAGTACGGCACGAATTCATTGGCGCCCAGGGCCCGCTGCAGTTCATGGGTGGGGGCCGAAGAGCGTTTTTGCAGCCAGTGCGCGAGCGTGCCAGCCAGCACCCCGAAAAACACCACCAGGCTGAACAGGGCCGGGTAGCGCGCCTCCATGTAACGCCACACTTCACCTTCGGGCATCCCGGCTTCCACGCTGTAGGCATAACGCTGGGAACCGAGTTGGTGATGGGCCACGGCAAATACCGGCGGCGCGCTGGTGTGGACTTGGCCGTCGCTGCCCAACCAATTGGGCCCCACCTGCAACACGAGGTCGGCGTAACGGCTGATCAGGCGCAGGGCATTAGTCAGGTGATAGCCGTCAATCGAGGCAAACGCCGCCTTGTCACCTTCCACCAGCCGGTACACCAGCAGCGCGGTATTGGGCGTAACCGGGTTGCCATTCATCAGCCACAGGCGGCCATTGACGTAGTCGTCGGGGTTGACCGCCGAGACACGATCGCCGCCAAACAACGAGGTGCAATAAATGGTTTTTTGCCAGGACAACGTGGTTGCCCGCACGAACGGGCGCCGCGTGACTTGCTCGCGCAGCGCCAGTTGCGCTGCGTTGTCACAGTCCTTGCCGGCCAGTGGCAGCAGTTCCTGGGCGGCGAGTGCGGTGTTATCGAGCATCAGGTCGAATTGGCGCACGGCCTCAATGGCTGTCTGCTCGGTGCTTTGCTCCAGGGTGCGTTGTGCCTGCACATACAGGATGAGCACACCCAGCAGAATCGGCAGCAGGCCGCACAGTATGGAGATCGAGTAACGGGCAGCGCGTTTGCGCGGGCCTTTGAGGGTAAGTGGCATGTATGCAGCCTGTAGCGGAATGAGGGAGACGCCTGGTAACGGCTACAGGCAATACGTCGGATATCTGGAGGATAGTTGGCCTCTGGAAATTAGCATCTGCCGCACGTTGATCTAGCCACTTGACTCGCTGTGCGTGTGGGTAGCTTTGCCAAACCTTGCAACACATTTTGACGGGGAAAGACTGTCTGGTCTATTGCGTCACTGCTTGGATGAGTCACCGCCCTGACAAAAAATCAGCGGTCACGCTCTGCGCCATCTGGATAAATGCCAGGGTTGCCGGAGACGACTGGCGCCGGTCCAGCACCGCCAAACCGATTTGCCGCGCCACCCTGGGCGCTAATGGCCGCTGCACGTAGCGTGGCTGATCGTCCTGGGGCAGCGAGGCCTGGGCCACTACGCTCACGCCCGCGCCCCGGCTGACGGTGTCCAGGGTGCTGAGCAGTTGCGAACAGCGGTAGCGCACGTTGGGTTTGAGCCGGGCACTGTGGAATAAGCGCTCTACCAACTCTGAAGAGCCGGCCTCGGTCAGGACAAACGGGTCGTGACACAAGTCCTTGAGCTTTACGCTGGCCTGGAGGGCGAGGGCATGCCCTACGGGAAGCAGGGCGACCATCTGGTCTTCGAACAGCGCAAAGGTGTCCAGGCGCTCCTGTTCCAACACCACAAAACCCACGTCGATGCGTCGCTCTTCCAGCCATTGCAGCACTTGACGGTCGGGGCCCTCATCCACATGCACCTCGATTCCCGGGTGGGCCTGGCGAAAGTGTTCAAGGATCCTGGGCAGCAGGTGAATGGACGCGGTTGGCCCGAAGGAGCCGATGCGTAGCGTCCCGCTTTTCATGCCTCGGGCATCGGCTGCTTCCTGTTGCAAGGTACTGGCCAGCCCGAGCATCGCCCGCGCCCTCAACAGCAGTTGCTGGCCGATATCGCTGAGTTCGACCCGTGACTGCTGGCGACGGAACAGCTCCACCCCCAGTTCCTGCTCCAAAGACTTGATGGCATGGGACACCGCCGACTGGCTGATGCCCAACCGATGGGCGGCGCTGGTGAAACCCTGCAGTTGTGCCACCAGCGAGAAGATTTCCAATTGTGTGAGGGTCATGAGGTTTTGCTCATTTTACGATGACTTGGCATTAGGAAAAGAATACGCCAATCAGCCTGCCAGATACCCAGGATCCTTATGCTCAGTTCAACCTTTATGCTTGCTGGCGACCGCCTGACCTACGCCAAGCTCGCGGCCGTCACCATGATCTGGGGCGGCACTTTTGTTGCCGGTCGATTTCTCGCCGCGGATCTGGATCCACTGCTGACGGCCAGCCTGCGCTTTATCCTGGCCAGCTTGGCGTTACTGCTGTTCATGGCCTTTGCCCGGATCCCCCTGGCGTGCCCTGCGCCTGCGCAAATGGTGCGGTTGGTGCTACTGGGTTTTTTCGGAATCTTCTTCTACAACCTGTGTTTCTTCTATGGCCTGCATTTTATCAATGCCTCGCGCGCCTCCTTGATTGTGGCCCTCAACCCGGCGGTGATAGGCCTGGCGTCATGGTGGGGGTTCAAGGAGCGGTTGGGGCGCCGTCAAGTGCTGGGCATCGCGCTGTGCCTGGGCGGCGCCGCGTGTGTGATTGTCAGCCGCAACCCATTGCTGTTGCAGGGCAGGGCAGATGCGTGGATCGGCGACCTGTTGATTTTTGGCTGTGTGCTGAGTTGGGGCGTGTATTCCCTGGGTTCACGCACGCTGAACCATAGCCTTGGCCCCTTGCAGACGGTGACCTGGTCGGTGCTGCTGGGCACCTTGATGCTGTGCCTCGCCACCCTGGTGACTGGCCGGGTGACCGTGCATGCGCTGGATGCCATCCATTGGCCGCATCTGTTGGGCCTGCTTTACCTCGGCGTATTGGGTTCGGCCCTGGCCTATATCGGTTATTACGACGGTATCCGGCGTATCGGCGCGACCCGCGCCGGTGTGTTTATCGCCCTCAACCCGCTGACGGCCGTGGTGTGTGGCGCGTTGCTGCTCGACGAGCAACTGAGCACTGCGATGTGCTTCGGTGGGGCGTTGATCCTGCTGGGCATCTACCTGGGCAATAAACCCCTTGCGCCCGCCAGGGCATAGGGATTTGATAAGGAATACGGACAAAGCTGTTTACGCTGTGTAGAATCGGTTTACGCATACAAGAATAAGCGCCTGTTTCCATGCAGGCCTCGTCCGTCAGAGACGCCCGTAAGAGAATGATCCAACCATGAAGCTACTCGGGTTCCAACTCATCTACGGTGACTTCCTCGCCCGCAGCGTGCGGGGCATTTCCTGTGCGCCACCTACCTACCTCATCCTTGCTGGCAATTAATTTACTTAATTCTAAAAAGATGATGAGGCGCCAAATCATGGCAGATCTATACGAAAACCCAATGGGCCTGATGGGCTTTGAATTCATTGAATTCGCATCGCCGACCCCGGGCACCCTGGAACCGATCTTCGAGATCATGGGTTTCACCAAGGTCGCGACCCACCGCTCGAAAAACGTGCACCTGTACCGCCAGGGCGCGATCAACCTGATCCTCAACAACGAGCCCAACAGCATCGCTTCGTACTTTGCCGCCGAGCATGGTCCGTCGGTGTGTGGCATGGCGTTCCGCGTCAAGGACTCGCAACAGGCTTACACCCGCGCCCTGGAACTTGGCGCCCAGCCGATCCATATCGAAACCGGCCCGATGGAACTGAACCTGCCGGCCATCAAGGGCATCGGCGGCGCGCCGCTGTACCTGATCGACCGTTTCGGCGAAGGCAGTTCGATCTACGATATCGACTTCGTGTTTATCGACGGTGTGGACCGCAACCCGGTGGGCGCAGGCCTGAAGGTTATCGACCACCTGACCCACAACGTCTATCGCGGGCGCATGGTCTACTGGGCCAACTTCTACGAGAAGCTGTTCAACTTCCGTGAAGCGCGCTACTTCGACATCAAGGGTGAATACACCGGCCTGACCTCCAAGGCCATGAGCGCCCCGGATGGCATGATCCGCATCCCGTTGAACGAAGAATCGTCCAAGGGCGCAGGCCAGATCGAAGAGTTCCTGATGCAGTTCAATGGCGAAGGCATCCAGCACGTAGCTTTCCTCACCGAAGACCTGGTCAAGACCTGGGACGCGTTGAAGAAGATCGGCATGCGCTTCATGACCGCGCCGCCAGACACCTACTACGAAATGCTCGAAGGCCGCCTGCCAAACCACGGCGAACCGGTAGACCAATTGCAGGCCCGGGGTATTTTGCTGGACGGCTCGTCCGTGGCCGGCGACAAGCGCCTGCTGCTGCAGATCTTCTCGGAAACCCTGATGGGCCCGGTGTTCTTCGAGTTCATCCAGCGCAAAGGGGATGACGGTTTTGGCGAAGGCAACTTTAAGGCCCTGTTCGAATCCATCGAACGCGACCAGGTTCGTCGTGGCGTACTGACCACCGACTGACAGGGCTTTTTGTAGGAGCGAGCAAGCTCGCTCCTACAGTTATTGGGTCAGGCTCTACGCTGCCGCATCAGGTGCTTGAACCCTTCAAACACCAACACCATCACTGCCAGCCAGATCGGGATATAGGTCAACCACTCACCCGGCCCGATACTTTCCCCCAGCAGCAGCGCCACCCCCAGCAACAGCACCGGCTCCACATAGCTGAGCAGGCCAAACAGGCTGAACGCCAACAGCCGGCTGGCGATGATGTAGCACACCAGCGCCGAAGCACTGATCAGCCCGAGCATCGGGATCAACCCATATAAACCTTTGTGTGCATCCAGCACGGCGAAGCCCTGCTCGCCACTTTGGACAAACCACAGCGCCACCGGCAGCATCAGCGCCATATCCAGCCACAGGCCGCCCAAGTGGTCGGTCGCCAAGCGTTTGCGCAGCACGAAGTAGATCGGATAACCGATGATCACCAGCAGCGTCGCCCAGGAGAAACCGCCCACCTGGTACAACTCGTTAAGCACGCCAATCGCCGCCAACACCACCGCGATCAGTTGCAGCCGCGAGAGCTTTTCGCCATACACCAGGCGTCCGGTGAGGACCATGGTCAGTGGCAGCAAGAAGTAGCCCAGGGATACATCCAGGCTGCGGCCATTGAGCGGTGCCCACATAAACAGCCACAACTGCACCCCTAGCAGCACCGACGACAGCACAATCCCACCGATCAGCTGTGGTTTGCCCGCAAGCAAACGCAGCAACTCCCACACGTGGCGCCACTCACCGCTGACCACCATGAACACCGTCATGCACGGCACGGTCAGCAACATGCGCCAACCGAAAATCTCCAGGCCACTCAACGGCGCGAGCAGTGATGTGAAGTAATACATCACGGCAAACAACACCGAGGCCGCTACCGATAAAACAACGCCTTTAGACACGCAGTCCTCGCCAAACCGATTCAAACAAAAGAGGGGGAGATTCCAGGTGGGAATATATTGCTTTTGAGATGAGACGTTTGCTCTGTTTTACGGCATCTTATGGGAAATTTTCTCACGCCCAAGGTTCGCCAGCATGCCCGTCAACCCTCCGCCGCCCCTGGATGATTTCGACCGCGCGATTCTCAAGCACCTGCAACGGGACAACACCACCGCGCTGCGGGTGATTGGCGAGCAGGTCAACCTGTCGACCGCAGCGGTACAGCGGCGCATCAAACGCATGGAGCAGAGCGGGGCGATCAGCGCGAATACGGCGGTGGTCAATCAGGACGCGGTGGGCAAGCCGATCACGATCCTGGTGGAAGTGCACGCCGAGCGCACCCATATCGAAGACCTCGACGTGCTCAAGGCGCAGATGTCGATCCCCGAGGTGCAGCAGTGCTATTACGTTACCGGCGATGCGGACTTTATGCTGGTGGTCGTGGTGGAAACCATGAAGGCCTACGAAACCCTGGCGCGTACGCTGTTCTACGAGAACCGCAATATCAAATGGTTTCGCAGCATCGTGGTGATGGACCGGGTCAAGGTCAGCCTGGATGTGCCGCTGGGCTAAGCGGATCATCGGGCCCCGTGAAAACTTGGTAATACTTTGTCATCCATCATCTGGAACAAATTTGTAGGCAACATTCACATACATCAGTAATCCAGGCTGTGCGTCTCACGTGAGCCAGGGAAAACTCCGTAAAAGAAGATGACTGATGATGAAAACCGATGTGAATAGCTTGCCATCTACGCGGTATCCAACTCTTCCTCCTGAGGATACGCGTGCAGTTCAAGACGGGGGGAGGCGCGACCTGCGTTCTGTTGGCTCGTCGGCATCGGCGGTGGGCCCGGCAGGACAGCCTCAAGCGGCGAGCGAAGATGCTGGGGATGGGTTAACCAAAACCTCCGCAGTTTGGGTGAATTACCAGCACGGTATCAATCTTGCCGAAATGATTGAACCGGGGTCTTCCAAGCGGATGACTCGGGAGCAGTTGATCGCTTATCCCGGCAAAATGAGTGCTGAGGCTACGACGCCAGAGCAAGAGGCGCTGATTGCGTCGACAAGAATTGCACCTGCGTTGGATTGGGCCGTGGCCAATGGCATTCTTGCGAAAAAAAACGACTACTCAAAAGATGATATTCACAAAGCAGCGTCGGCGCTCGATTTACATCTGGAGGAGATGGCAAAGTCCATTACCAGTCTTACGACTCCAATGCCTATGCGCAAAAATTACTTTACCGGGACGCAGTGGGTGTCGCCCATCGCTGGGCACAACGATCCGGAAAATAAGAAGTACCCAACCGCCCTCTATGACGACAAGAGGTTTGCTGACGACTTCAAGGCTGATCTTGCAAACAAAAAAAAAGCTTACGGTGTTCTTATAAAACAACTGATTTCGACGTTGAGCCCGGAAGACCGGATCGCCATAGAGCATGGTGCGGTAAGCACTTATGCGCTGAAGCCCCCCGGGGACAAAGACGACCTGGAACGTGGAAGTTTTTTGATTAAAGCAGTGTATAAGGGAAAAACAACGATCTATGAAATTGACCCTGCGCGCGGCATTGCACGCAAGCAGAATAATTATGCTGGCGTTTTCAATGGGAGTAGTGCGATTGGGCAAAAAAAACTTGAAGACGGCAGTTATTCCAAAGAGTTTTCTGTGTGGGACAAGCCAAGTCTACAGGGCGCTCAGTATCAACCTAGGGTTGATAGCCAGTCCGGTCTTCGGCCGAATAACGAGGTTTTTCATGCGAAGCTCTATACGTTAGAGCCTCTTGGCAAGTTTTCCGATGCCGAGGCCAGTTCAGGCGAACAAGCCACGCCGCAATCCTTATCCTCCAAGCGATCCAATGACATTGCAAATAATATCTCGGAGAAGTTGTTTTATGCTAAAGATCTGGATCTGCTGTATATGGCAGAAGAGGATCCCGAACGTGTAACCCAGGCCGAAAAAGACGATAGGAAGAATTATAAGGAATTCAGTGCGTCCAGGGATAAGCGTCGAGAGTTCCTGAAGGGATTTGTTCCCTTCTGGCACGGCATCGAGGCCATCATTGCAGGCCGCCCCATAGAGGGTGTTGCCAAGATATGGGTAGACCTGCTTTCTTTTACGTTGCCTGTCGCAGAAGTGGCGTCCAGTTTGAGCAAAGGGGCTGTTCGGGCCGTGAAATCTGCGTTTCCTCAGCTTTCCACCTTTACAAAAAAGATGCTTGGTTTTACTCGCAGTCCTGGCGTTTCGGGAGTCAAATGGGAGGGCGGTGTGCAGGGGATTAAATGGGCGGGGAACGCTGCCGATGATATTGGCAAGGGAGTCAAGCAGTTCAGACTCAATACGGCTCCGTTATCCAGGAGTGACGCGGGGATACGTGAGATAGAGTTTAATGGCAGCAAATATTTTGTTGCTGATAAACCGGATGCCGGGGACGGGACGCACTACCTGCTACGGGTGCCAGACCCAAAAGATCCATCGAAACTGGTAAGCAGCAGCACTGTCGCTAAGCCTAATGAAGCCGGTGTCTGGGAAGCAAGAGTTGGCTCGTCTTCTACACCTTCCAGTCAGAACAGAATTGACGGATGGAAAGAATATTTATTCGGAGAAAACTGGCAGCCCGTAGATCCATTTATTAACGACAAGTTCAGAGTTAAAATGGATAACGCAAAATACGGTCCTGATAGTGCAAGTTATGAGCGGGGTTACAATAGCGGAAGCCCGGACAGTATCGATGGCTACTATAAAGGCATGAAAAGTTCTCAGATCAAAGAGCTCGCTTTGAAGCCCGAGCGAACCTCAGAACAAACAGGTGTCTTGGTCAGGGTTCTGGAAAAACGTAAGGCGGGTAAAAGTCTTGAGGATTTTTTACATTTTAAAAGTGAGGTCGAGGCTGCAGGCGGTACCGCTAAAGGAATGCCACAAAATCTTTACCTGTCAGAAGTTGATGTGTTAAGTAATGGTGAGTGTGCTGCCCTCTCGAATAGCATGGCCCTGGCTATATCTCAGGGGAAAGAAGATGTGCTGATTGCTAACTTATATAAGGCTACAGTTGCGTCAAAAGATCCCAAGATCCTGAATTTCAGAAAGAATCTTAGTTCGCTGCATCATAATGTCGCTTACAGTTTCCATGGCAGTCAACCGGTTAAGAGGATGACCTACAAGGATATTATCGGAGAGCTGGGCAATGCCACGGCGACCACCACATTTAAGATAAGTGATAAGGGGCATGGCGTTATTGCCGGGGTGATTGTAGAAAATAATAATAAAAGTTTCTTTTTTTACGATCCGAATTTCGGGCTGGCCAAGTTTCCAACTCAGCAGGCTATGGAGAAAGCATTAGAGAGCCTGCTCAACAGCGGAAAAGTGGGGAGTACATTCAAACCTTTTGGTGCCGATCGCGCGATGCCTGAGTATGACGTCAGTGTCTTTAGTGACTCGGACTTCTATATGCAGAGCGGGAGCATCAACCCAAACAGCTTTTTCGATCAGCCCCTATAGCGCTCGACTGTCAGTCACGTTTAATGCGGGGGAAACTCTTCCCCCGTTTTACTCAGATCATCCGTTAAGGCCGTGCAGCTCGCCCCGAGACAAAGTGCCCCACATCATTGAACCCCGGTGTCGACGCATGCCCCGGCGTCACCAGCGAATCAATAAACGCCTCATCCTCAGCACTGATCTTCACCTCGAGCGCCCCGGTATAGGCGTCCCACTGCGCCTCGGTACGCGGCCCGACAATCGCCGAGCTGACCGCCTGGTTGTTCAGGACCCAGGCAATCGCAAACTCGACAATCCCCACGCCACGCCCTTGGGTGTATTGCTGGATCTGCTGGGCGATGCGCAGCGATTCCACGCGCCATTCGGTTTCCAGGATGCGTTTGTCCTGGCGGGCGGCGCGGCTGCCGGCTTCGGGGGTGATGTCCGGTGCGTACTTGCCACTGAGCACGCCACGGGCCAGCGGGCTGTAGGGCACCACGCCCAGGCCATAGGCCGCCGCTGCAGTGATCTGTTCCACCTCGGCCTGGCGGTTGACGATGTTGTACAACGGCTGGCTGATGATCGGCCGGTCCACCCCCAGGCGTTCGGCCACGCGTACCACTTCGGCGATGCGCCAGCCCCGGTAGTTGGACAGTCCCCAATAACGGATCTTGCCCTGGCGGATCAGATCGCCAATCGCCGAAATCGTGACCTCCAATGGGGTGGCGTGGTCTTCGCGGTGCAGGTAGTAGATGTCCAGGTAGTCAGTGTCGAGGCGGGTGAGGCTGGCCTCCAGTGCGTTGAACATGCGCTTGCGGTTCAGGCCGCTGCGGTTGGGCAGGCCGTCCGGCGGGCCGAAGCCGACTTTGGAGGCCACGACCCAATCGTCGCGGTGCCGGCTGATGGCTTCGCCGACAATTTCTTCCGAGCGCCCGCCGGTGTAGACGTCGGCGGTGTCGATGAAGTTGATGCCCTGGTCCCAGGCCTTGTCGATGATGCGCAGCGAGTCTTCGGTGTTGGTCTGTTCGCCAAACATCATGGTGCCCAGGGTCAGTGGGCTGACCTTGAGCCCGGACTGGCCCAGTGTGCGGTAAATCATGGTGAACTCCTCAAAAGCGCAGACAGTTGCTATGCAATACCAGAGAGCAAGGCTCTAGAACAAGCCCGACGTCGGTGGCTCGGTGTCTTTGAGCCGATAGGCGCCGACCACCGCGGCCTTCCAGTGCCGGGGATTGTGGTTGGCCACGGTGCGCGCATTGCGCCAGTGCCGGTCGAGGTTATGGCTGCGCCCGGTAGTGGACGCGCCGCCCACGTCGAACAGCAGTTCAGCGGCCTTGAGTGCCGACTCGGCGGCGATGTATTGCGCCTGGGCCACGTCAATGGCCGCGCGGGTCACCGACTGGTGATCCAGTGCATTGGCCCACGCGGCGTCGATGCGGTCAGCCGCACGCAACACCACGGCTTCAGCGGCAAACGCGCGTGCCGAGATCTCACCCACGGAAAACTCCACATAGGGATCGTCCACCGAGCGGCTGGCGCTGCTGTGCTTGATCGGCCGCGCATGTTCCTTGGCGAAGGCCACCGCATCGTCCAAGGCATTGCGCGCGATGCCGGCCTGCACCGCGCCGAGGAACAGTTGCAGGAACGGCGTGATGATCGAACGCTGGCCTTCCTCCACCACCCGTGTGCGGATTTCTTCGCGGCGCACCAGCACGTTGTTCAGGCGCGTGGTGCCGCTGGCGGTCAGGCGCTGGCCCATGGCGTCGAAATCATCCACCAGTTCCAGGCCTTCGCGGTCGCGGGGCACCACGAATGACACCGGCTCCTCGTTTTCATCCAGCGCCACCGCGCTGACCCAATCGGCATACAGCGCGCCAGTGCTGTAGTACTTGCTGCCATTGGCGCGAAAGTGTTCGCCCTCCGGCACGATCCGCGCGCTGACCTGGCCGTTGGCGCCACCGATTTCCCAGCCGGCGTTGCCGAACACCTCGCCCTGCAGGTAGTGGGCAAACCATAACTGGCGCTCGGCTTCGGACTTTTGCACCAGCAAGCTCTCGATAAAGGCAAAGCTGGGGCGCAGGGACTGGGCGATATTGGAATCTACCGCCGCCAGGTCGATCACCAACTGCACCACCTCGCGCACACTGGACTCGCTGCCGCCATAGCGCTGGGGAATGCGCAGGGTCAGCAGGCGCGCTGCGGCCAGCTGGCGGATCTGCTCATGGGGCAGTTGCCGGGTGCGTTCGCGTTCGGCGGCGCCCTCGGCGATCTGCGGCAATAACACAGCGGCACGCTGCAACAGCTCTGGCACGGACAAAAAGCTCATGACAATCCTTATATGGCAATGGCATAGGTAATGAAGTGGTGCTCGGGCACCGGGGCCGGCCGGTCGATCTGCGGGATGGCGTCGAGCAGGGCGCGGGTGTAGGCATGTTGGGGGTGGTCAAATACGTCGCGCACCGTGCCGCTTTCCACGACTTCGCCGTCCTTCATCACCAGCACCCGTTCGCTGACCTGGTTGATCACGCCCAGGTCGTGGGAGATGAACAGGCAGGCCAGTTTCAGGCGTGACTTGAGGTCGGCCAGCAGCGCGAGGATCTGCGCCTGCACCGACACATCCAGGGCCGACACCGGTTCGTCGCACACCAGCACTTGGGGGTTGGGCGCCAGCGCCCGGGCAATGGCGATACGTTGCCGCTGGCCGCCGGAAAGCTCCAAGGGGCGGCGGTCGAGCACGCTGGCATCCAGGCGCACCAACTCCAGCAGCTCCAGGGTGCGTGCCGGCCATTCGCGGCGTGGCAGGCCTGCCACTTGCAGCGCCTCGTTCAGCACCCGGGCCACGGTGTAGCGCGGGTCAAACGAGCTTTGCGGGTCCTGGAACACCACCTGGATGCGCTGGCGCAGTTGGCGGCGTTGCTGATCGTTGAGTGCGCTCCAGGGCCGCCCGTTAAGCCACACATCGCCGGCGTCCGGGCGTTCCAGCCCTAGCAGCATGCGGGTGAGGGTGGTCTTGCCACTGCCGGACTCGCCGACAATCCCCAGGGTTTCCCCAGCCCGCAGGCTGAAGCTGGCGTTGTGTACCGCGACATGGGGCTGGCCGTCGGGGCCGATAAAGGTTTTTTGCAGGTTGCGCGCCTCGATCAACGGCAGGTCGAAACGCTCGACACTGGCCACCTTCGGCGCCGCCCGGTTCGGTCGTTGGAAATGCACGGCGCGCCCAGCCCGCAGCAGCGATTGGGTGTAAGGGTGCTGCGGATCATGCAGGATCGCCTCCACCGGGCCCTGCTCGACAATCACCCCGTGATGCATCACCGCCACCCGGTCCGCCAGGCGCGACACCACCGCCAGGTCGTGGCTGACCACCAGCATCGCCATGGCCTGGGAACGCAGGGATTCCAGCAGCGCCAGGACTTGCGCCTGTACCGTGGCGTCCAGCGCCGTGGTCGGCTCATCGGCAATCAACAGCCGCGGGCCTGCGGCAATCGCCGAGGCGATCAGGGCCCGTTGGCGTAGCCCGCCCGACAGTTGATGGGGGTACTGCAACGCGCGTAGTTCCGGTTGTGGGACACCCACCGAACGTAGCAACTCGATGACCCGCGCCTGGCGCGCATCGCGATCCAGTTGCGTGTGCAAGCGCAACGGTTCGGCAATTTCCTTGCCCACCGGGCGCAGGGGGTCGAGGGAGCCGAGGGCGTCTTGCATCACAAAGCCGATCTGCGCACCGCGCAGGGTCTGCCAGGCACGGTCGTCCAACTGGCGCAGGTCGATGTCGGCAAACGCCAGGCGTTCGGCCTGTACCCGTGAGCCGGCGCCGCTCAGGCCGCTCAGGGTGCGTGAGGTGACGGTTTTGCCCGAGCCAGACTCGCCCACCAGCGCCAGGCATTCACCGGCGGCCAGGCTGAACGATATGCCCTTGATAATCGGTGTGTGGCCAAACTGCACCCGCAGGTCTTGCACTTGCACTAACGTACTCATCGGGATTTACCCTCACTGCGTGCCAGCCAGTCACGGCCAATGGCGGTGATCGACACCACCGTCAGGATGATTGCCACGCTCGGCCAGGCCACCAACCACCAGGCATTGGCCAGGTAATTGCGGCCCATGGCGAGCATCGAACCCCATTCCGGCGCGGGCGGCGAGGCGCCAAAGCCTAAGAAACTTAAGGCCGCGCCGGTGATGATGTTGTGCCCGATACCAATGGTGGCGAGGATCAGGATCGGCTTGATCGCATTGGGCAGCACATGCCGCAACACCACGGCTGCACGATGTCGGCCGAGGGTGGTGGCGGCTTCGACGTAGGGCGCATCGCGCACTACCAGGGTCTGCGCACGCACCATTCGCGCAAAGCGCGGGATGCTCGCCACGCCCACTGCGATCAGCGTGATCCACAGGCCCTGGCCCCAGAACGTGATGATCACCAGGGCCAACAGCAGGTCGGGAAACGCCAGCAACACATCGATCAAACGCATGATTGCGCCATCCACCAGGCGCGGGCCAAGTCCCGCCGCCAAGCCGAGGATGATCCCGGCGCCGAGGCCGATGGCCGTGGACACCAGGCCCATCAACAGCGAAGGACGCACCCCGTGGATCAAGCGGGCGAGTACATCGCGCCCGTTTTCATCGGTGCCCAGCCAGTGGCTGCTGCTGGGGGGCAGGTAGGCGTTGCGGGCGGCGGCGGCCAGTGGGTCGACGCCGGTCAGCCAATGGGGGGCAATGGCGGCGAGGATAAGCGCGATCAAAAACAGCCAGGCCAGGGCCAACCCAGGCCTGACAGTGGCGCGCCCCCTTGTGGCGAGTGGGCTTGCCCGCGTTGGGCGGCGAAGCAGCCCCAACATAGCGCGCAGAATGGGGTTGCCCGATAGAGGGCCGGGAGGGCTGCGCAGCCCCGCGCGGGCAAGCCCGCTCGCCACTGGGTTAGTGGGTTTCATGGCGGCTCCTTGCATACTGGCTTTGCGGGTACGGCAAGCCCAAATGCTCACGCAGCGTGCTACCGCTGTATTCATGGCGGAACACCCCGCGCTTGCGCAGCAGCGGCACCACCTCATCGACCAACACCTCGACCCCCGAGGGAAACATGTCCGGCATGATGTTGAAGCCATCGGCCGCGCCCGCGAGGAACCAGTGTTCGAGGGTGTCGGCCACCTGTTCCGGGGTGCCCACCAGCAGCCGATGGCCGACCAGGATGCGCCGGGACAGTTCGCGCACCGTCAGGCCTTCGCGGCGGGCCAGGTTGAGCTGGGCTTCGAGAAACCCCTGGGAGCCTTGCTCATAAGTGCCCACTTCACCGATCCGCGCCCACGGCAGCGGCGCATCCAGCTCCAGCTCTTCGGCCGGGATGCCGATCCGCGCGGCCACCTGCTGGATCAGGCCATGTTCGCCGTGGTAGGCATTGAGTTGATCAAAGCGCGCATGGGCTTCGGCCTCGCTGCTGCCGATCACCGTGGACAGGCCCGGCATGATTTTCAGGTGCTCGGGGTTGCGCCCCCAGCGCGCGGCGCGTTGCTTCATGTCGCGGTAGAAGTGCAGGCCATCTTCCAGGCTGGTCTGGGTGGTGAAAATTGCATCGGCATACCGCGAGCCCAGGGCCTTGCCGCCTTCCGACGAGCCTGCCTGTACCAGCACCGGGCGGCCCTGGGGTGAGCGGGGCAGGTTCAGCGGGCCCTTGATGGAGAAGTGCTGGCCGACAAAGTCCTGGCTGTGGATCTTGTCGGGGTGTGCGTAGCGCCCGCTGCCGGCATCGCCGATGATCGCGTCGTCCTCCCAGCTGTCCCAGAGCTTGCACGCGATGTCGATAAACTCCTCGGCGCGGGCATAGCGCTGCGCGTGCTGCAGCTGGTTGGCCAGGCCAAAATTCTGTGCGGCGGCATCGGTGGCGTTGGTCACCACATTCCAGGCCGCGCGGCCCGCGCTGATATGGTCCAGGGAGGCAAAGCGCCGGGCCAGGTTGTAGGGATCGTTATAGGTGCTGGAGGCGGTGGCGATCACGCCGATGTGTTGCGTGGCCAGGGCCACGGCAGTCAACAGGATGGTCGGTTCCAGGCGGCCCACCGGCTGCGTGGCCACATCGCCCACCAGCGCCGGGCCGTCGGCCAGGAAGATTGCATCCAGGCAGCCGCGCTCGGCAATACGCGCGATATTGCGGTAGTACTCCACATCCAGGTAGGCATTCGCCGGCACTTCGCCGACCCGCCAGGCCGCCGCGTGCGCGCCGAAACCGAGGATGTTCATGCCAATGCTCATGTGCTTTTTCATGCAGGTTCCTGGGGTTAGACGGCGCTGGCTTCATCGCGGGCGCTGGCATGCTCGGGGTTGTCGGCCACCGCTTGTTCCTGGGCGGCGCGCCAGGCGGCAGCGGGGCTGACGTCGTTGAGGTAGAAATCGCCCAGGGCCCGTTCGCGGTAGATCGCCGGGTTGTGCGAGGCCAGGGTGCGGGCATTGCGCCAATGCCGGTCGAGGCGCCGCACTTGGCTGGTGGCCGAGGCGCCGCCGACTTCGAACAGCAGGCTGGTGGCTTCCAGCACCAGCGGCAGGATCACTTGCTGTGCCTGGTAGGTACGCACATCGGCGTCGACGTATTGCGCTTCGCTGATGGAGCCGTCGAGCACGGCCTCATGGGTGGTTTGCAGCACCTGCGCGGTGGTCTGTACCAGGCTGTCGGCGGCATAGGCCAGGCTCGACAGCTTGCCGATCACTCGCTGCACCAGCGGGTCCAGGCGCGGGCTGGATTGCCCGGGGATGCCAAAGGCGCGGGTGCGGCCCTGGACAAACTCCACCGCATCGCGCAGCGCGGCCCGGGCGATCCCGGCCAGGGTCGCCAGGTGGAACAACTGGTAGAACGCCGAGATATACGACTCGGCCCGCAATTCGCCGGGCTTGAAGCGCCGCAGTACTTGATGCTCAGGCACCGCCACCTGGTCGAAGCGCGTGGTGCCGCTGCCGCTCAGGCGCTGGCCAAACCCGTCCCAGTCATCCACGCGGGTCACGCCGGGCGCATCGGTGGGCACCACCACGCTGATAAAGTCGGCACCGTCGGCGGCGGCCACGGCGATCCAGTCGGCATACAAGGTGCCGGTGCAGTAGTACTTTTGCCCGTCCAGTTGCCAGCCTGCGGCGGTGGGTTTGAGCGTCACCGAGTTGGTGGTGGTGTCACTGCGCTCGGCCATGGCTGCGCCCCACAATTGCCCTTCGACTACCTTGGGGAACCAGTACGCCTGGGATTCACTGTCCTGGCTCACCAGCCGGCCTTCGACGAAGCCGAAATGTGCGCGCACGATCTGCGGCAGGTTCGAGTCGGCGCTGCCCAACTCGGTGAGCAAGGCGAACAACTCGGGCAGGCTGGCGCCCAGGCCGCCCTGGCTACGCGGTACGCGCAAGGCACCGAAGCCGGCGTGTTTCAACCAGCCGACGGCGTCGAAGGCCAGGGTCCGCTCCTGTTCACGCTGCACCGCGCCCTGGGCAATGCGCTGGAAAACCGGGGCGAAGCGTTCGTGCAGTTGGGTGTTGCTCATATTCGGTTCCTTACTTGAATACAGTATTTGAAGCTGTCGGTGATCCACTGTGGGAGCCGGCTTGTGTGGGAGCGGGCTTGCCCGCGAAGGGGGCGTATCAGTCAAATATTTATCAACTGACCCTCCGCCTTCGCGGGCAAGCCCGCTCCCACACAAGCCCGCCCCCACATAAAACCGGTGTTCATCGCGGTTTAACCCGTGGATCAATCAACCCGTTGAGCACATCCACCAACAGGTTCACCACCACATAAACCAGCGCCGCCAACAACGTGATCCCCAGCACCACCGGCGCATCCTTGGCCACGGCGGCATCGAGCATCATTCGCCCGATACCCTGGCGGGCGAACAGCATTTCGGTGACCACCGCTCCCCCCAGCAGGCTGGCGAAGATGAACCCGGACAGGGTCACCAGCGGCACCAAGGCATGGCGCAGTGCATGGCGCAGGCGCACCGCGGTCTGCGACAGGCCGCGCGCGCGGGCCATGGCGATAAAGGGTTGTTCGAGGATGTCTTCCAGTTCCTGGCGCAGCACCTGGCTGAGCATCCCGGCAATCGGCAGGGCCAGGGCGATGGTCGGCAGGATCAGGGTTTGCCAGCCGTTGGAGCCTGCCGGCGGCAATACCGGCCACTGGAACGAAAACACCAGCAACAGCAAAATCCCCAGCACGAACGACGGTGATGACGACAGCACCAGCTCGCTGGCCGACGCCACGCGGCGTACCCAGGGGTTGCGCTTGGCGGTGAGCACCGCGCTGGCCAGCGCCAGGCCGATGGCCAACAGTGCAGCGCTCAGGGCCAGTTGCAACGTGGCGCCGATCTGCTTGCCGATGGCTTCGGTCACGGGAATGCGCAGGCGGTACGACTCGCCAAAATCACCCTGGGCAATGCGGCCCACGTAGCGTCCGTATTGCACCCACAGTGGCTGGTCGAAGCCGTATTCCTCGCGGACCTGGGCCAGTTGCTGCGGGGTGGGAATGGCATCCGGCCCGCCGAGAATCGCCAGCACCGGGTCGCCGGCACTGAAATGAATGGCGACGAAGGTCAGGGTGGCCGCGCCCCACAGCACGCCCACGCCGGCCAGTAGTCGAGCGGCAAGCCGTTTCATGGTGCCTCCTGGTCCAGCCATACGCTGGTAAAGAATGGGGTGTTGTGCACGGTGTCGAAGATCAGCCCCTTGACCGCCGTGCGATAGGCAATCAGCACCTGGCTCTCGAAGTCCGGCACCGCTGGCACCACTTCGGTCAGGCGTTGTTGCGCGGCGCTGTAGAGGGCCTGCAGTTCTCGCGGGGCGTGGGAACGGCGGGCGGCGCTGAGCAGTTGGTCCAGGCGCGGGTCGCTGAGGTTGCTGAGGTTGTTGCCGCTTTTGGTGGGCGAGGCCCGTGAGTCGCTGTGGTACAGGATGTACAGGCCGTCGGGGGTGTTGGTGTGCCAATAGCCACCGCCGATGGCGTCGTAATTGCCCGCAGTACGACGGTCGGTGAGCTGGGCCAGGGGCATCATTTCAATGATGAATTGCATGCCGACTTTTTTCGCATCCGCCTGCACCGCCACCGCGACGCTGCTGGGGAACGGCGGGCTTTCAAAACCCAGCAAGTGCGCCGACAGGCGCCGGCCATCCTTGACCCGATAGCCCTCGGCATCGCGCGCGGTCCAGCCGGCCTCGTCCAGTTGGCGGTTGGCGGCGTCGACGTCGTACTTCAGTACATCGCGGTAGGCCGGATCGTAGAACGGCGTGTTCACCGCCAGGTAATCGCTCTTGGGCAGGAATTCACCGAACCCGGCGATCCAGGCCAGGCCGTCACGGTCGATGGCCTGGGCGACGGCTTTGCGCACCCGTACATCGTCGAACGGGAAGCGCAGGGTGTTGAACGTGAGGCTGCGGTAAGGGCTGGCCATGCGAATCCGGTTGCGTACCACCAGGTTCTGCGAGGCGCGCATTGCCGCCGTATTCTGCGCCGGGGCATCCAGGGTGAAGTCCGAACGCTTGGATTGCAGGGTGCTGTAGCGGGTCATGGCCTCGGGGATGATGCTCAGCTCGATACGGTCCAGATAGGCCGGGCCGATGTGCCGGGTGACCGGTGGAGCCCAGTGGTAGTCGGCGCGCCTGGTAAAGGTTGCCCCTTGTTCGCGGGTATAGCTTTGCAGCACGAACGGCCCGGAGCCGATAGGGTGCTCGGCAATACTCTTGGGGGCTTCTCGGATCTGTTTGGGCGAGACCATGCTCAGCCAGGACTGCGCCAGCACATACAGGAACGGCGAGTAGGGTTCGCGCAGGTGCGCTTCGAAGGTGTAGTCGTCGATGATCCGGCCGTCGACGTAGGGCGCGATATACGCGGCGGCCAGCGGTGATTTGGTGGCCGGGTCGCGCATATGCTCCAGGTTGACCCGCAACGCCTCGGCATTGAATTTTTCGCCGTCGCTGAAGGTCACGTCGTCACGCAGGTGGAAGGTGTAGGTCTTGCCATCCGGCGAGACGTCCCAGGACTTGGCGAGCCAGGGCGAAATCTTGCCGTTCTCGTCCTGATACAGCAGGCAGTCGTAGACGATGCGCGCCAGCCATTGCACGTTGCCGTGGTAACTGGAATGCACATCGAAGGTGCCGGTATCCAACGCCGCTGACACGCGCAAGGTGCCGCCCGGCGTGCCCTGGCGGGTTTCGTGGTAGTCGCTGGGGTCATAGCTGAGCAGGCCCTGGGCGTCCAGGTGCCCGTCCACCCGCTGCACCGAGCTGGGCGGTGGGGCGTCCGGCGAGCAGGCGCTCACCAGCAGCAACCCCAGGAGCAGGCCGAACCTGCTCCAGTGATTGATCGGCATCGTGAAGGCTCCCACCTTAGAAGTTGAACGCCACACCGGTGAAGGCACCAAAGCCGTCCCCTGGATACAGCGCGGCAACGTCCTTGCCCTGGGCGTCGTAGATCGGCTGGATGGCGGTAACGTAGTTCTGGTCGGTGAGGTTTTTCACGTCCAGGTACACCTGCCATTTCTTGCTTGGGGCTTCGTACCCCAGCTTGGCGCCGAAGATCGTGTAGGAGGGCGCATACAGGGTGTTGGCGTAGTCCACGGCGGTACTCGATACCGAGCGCACATTGACCCCGGCATAGAACCCATCGGGATGGCGGTATTGCAGCTCGGCCTGGTACACGTGCTTGGGCAGCCCCGGCAGCTCGTTGGAGCCAAAGCGTGCGTCGTTGCGGTAGTAGAAGTCATTGAGGGTGTAGGCCTGGCGCAGGCTGACTGTTTCGCCGCGCGCGCTGTGCCACAGCTCGGTATCCAGGCCGGCTTCGACGCCCTGGTGGATGGTCGGGCTGGCGTTGGAGGTGGAGTTGACCGCCGCGCTGGTGTTGGTGGCCGGTATCACCTCGACGGTGAGCAGTTCATCCTTGATCCACGAGCGGTACACCCCCAGGCTGCCGTCGAAAATCCCGGCTTTGCCGCGCACGCCAAACTCAACGGTATTGGCCTTCTGCTCGGTGAGTGTCTTGGCGTAGTTGCTGGCCACCCCAGAGCCTGAAGACGACCAACTGCTGGGCGGGTCGATGGAGCGGCTGACGTTGCCGAACACCTGGAAGTTGGGCGTGATTTCATAGCGCAAGCCCAGGCGCGGCGCGACGTTCCAACTGTCGTAGTCGTAGTGGTCAGGGTAGGGCGACGTATTGGCGCGGTCCGAGTAAAGCACTTCGATATCGCGCTTGATCTGGCTCAGCGACAGCCCGGTGGACAACCACAGGCGATCGGTCAGTTGCAGGTCGTTGCCGGCGGCAAACACGCGGTCGAACGAGCCGGTGTAGCGCGCCTGTTTCTGCAGGGCGCCGTAGGTGCTGGAGGCGGGGTTGCCGTTGTAGGTCTTGACCCCGGCCTGCAGGTGCTGGGTGCTGGTCAGGCTCAGGGACGTATTGCTGGTATGGCCCTGGATCTGGTCGCTGCGGTTGTAGGTCAGCGACAGGTTCAGGTCGCGCCAGTCCCAGTAGTTGGGGTTGACCGTGCTCTTGCGGTACAGCACCTGCGGATAGTTGTGATAGACCAGGCCAAAATCCAGGGTCGCGTCATCGTCGAAGGTATAGGTGGTCTTGCTGCCGACCCAGGTCGACCCGCGCTTGGTCGAATCATCGCGGCTGGCCAGGGCCACCGGGTTGGTTCGCGACGAGTTGTGCTTGAGCTGGGCCTTGGTCAGGGTGCCGGAGCTTTCGTGGTATTCCTCGCGGTAGCGTACGAACAGCCGGGTTTCCAGCTTGGGGTTGAAGCGGTAGCCGAAGTTGGTGACCACGCCCTTGGCCTTGGTGAAGGTCCAGTCCTGGTAACCGTCGCGTTCGGAGTTGCTCAGGCTGACGTAGTAGTCACCATTGCCCACCACGCCGCCGGTGCTCAGTTGCTGCTTGCGCCAGCCAAAGCTGCCGGCCTCCAAGCGTGCGTGATTGCCCGGTGCAGTCAGGCCAGAGTGGGTCACCATATTGATCGCGCCACCCAGCGACAGCGCGCCGTACTGGAAGGCATTGGCCCCGCGCAGTACTTCGGTGTAGTCCAGGCCCTGGGTTTCCAGCAGCTCATAAGGCGTGCCGCCGGAGCCGGTCAGGGCCAGGCCGTCGAACAGGAACTTGGTGCCTTCGCGAAAGTACCCAGGGGAGGTATTGGCCCCGGAGCCGCGTATGGAAATCTTGATGGCATCGTTGCCGCCCGCCGACTGCGCGTACACACCGGGCTGATAGGCGAGGGTGTCTTCCAGGGTCGCCGAGCGGCCGCGTTCGACATCGGCGGCCTTGACCAGGCTGACGCCGCCGGCCACCTCGTCGAGCTTGAGCTGGGCTTCTTCGCTGGCGGTGACCTTGCTCGCCTGCACCGTTACGGTCTGCAGGCGCGAATCCTCGGCGTGGGCCCATTGGGAGGCGAGGATCAAGGTCAGGGCACTGACGGTTTTAAACGAGCTGGAGGAGAATTGAGGCAGAGGCCTTGAGATCAACTTCAATTGTGCATTCCCTGTGATTGGCTACGAGTGGAGGCGAGTTTCTATTCGTATAGTCAATCTCTGGCAGGGATAGAGCAGAAAGCATGCCAAGAGCCAAAGCGGGTTTTTGTGGGGTATTTGGTTTTAATCAGCGGGTCGCTTATGCCAAAAAACGACACCTGTGTTGAACCACTGTTCGATTTTGAACAGTACTGGAGAGCCCGTGTTAGAGCGGTTTTGGTTATGAGGTTAGATCATTCGCCGAGCAACTCGGCACAGCGCACCTGTAGAAAACGATGCAGGACTTTGACCCGCTCCGACACTTGCAGGCGGTGCGGGCACATGAGGTTGAAGGGCGTGGGTTCGCCTTGCCATTGGCTGAACAATGGCACCAGGCGCCCGGCCTTGATATCGCCGGCCACATCCAGGTTGGCCTTGTAGGCGATGCCGTGGCCAGCCAGGGCCCAGCGCCGGACGATTTCCCCGTCGTCGCTCAGGTAATCGCCACCCACCTCGACCTCCTCGAGCAAAGTGCCCTGGCGAAAATACCAGGTGCTATTGGCCCGACCCTGGCGCATGTAGCGCAGGGTGCTGTGCTGCGCCAGTTCGGCCGGCACCTGGGGTGTGCCGTGGCGCGCCAGGTACGTGGGGCTGGCGCAGGCGATACGGCGGTGATCGGCAACCACCGGCAGCGCCACCAGGCTCGAATCCCGTGGCACGCCAAAGCGCAGGGCAATGTCGACGGTTTCACGGAACAGGTCGGCGTTACTGTCGTTGAGCAACAACTGCAGGCGGATAGCGGGGTGTTCCCGCTTGAACGCATCCAGCCAGCCCAGCAGCACATTGCGCCCGAAATCCGAGGGCGCGGACAGTTGCAGCAAGCCGCTGAGGCTCTGGCCGTGTTGCTTGATCGCCTGCTCGCCTTCCGCCAGGGCTTCCAGGGCCACCCGTACGCTGTCCAGGTAGCGCCGGCCTTCTTCGGTGAGGCGCATGCTGCGCGTGGAGCGGGCCAGCAGGCGCATGCCCAGGCGGGTTTCCAGGCGCTTGAGGGCGATACTCGCAGCGGCTGGGGTCAGGCTCAGGCTGCGGGCGGCCGCCGAGAGGCTGCCACTGTCGGCGGTGCGCACAAACACTTCCAGGTCGAGGATCGAGCTCATTAGTAAAAATCCTTTAAAGATCCTGTCGTTTTACCGGGATTTTTCCGTGATTGCCAAGCTGGGAAGATGAACGCTCATTTTTCAGGACGAGGCAGTTCCCATGACATCTTCCCTCAAGGGCAAAACCGTGGTGGTGATTGGCGGCAGCAGCGGCATCGGTGCGGCGGTGGCCCGGCAGGCGGCAGCGCGGGGCGCGCAGGTGGTACTGGCCGGGCGGCGCTTGGCGTCGGCGGTCGACAACGGTGTGCGCAGCGAGCCGGTAGACGTCACTGACAGCAGCACCCTGCAACGCTTGTTCGAGAGCGTGGGGCGCGTTGATCACCTGGTCTTTACCGCCGGCCCCTCGGTGCAGGCCAAGCCCCTGCAGGACAGCGACCTGCAACTGGCCCAGGACAATTTCAATGTAAAACTCTGGGGGGCCCTGCGCGCGATCCAGCAGGCCCTGCCATTTCTCGATGAGCGCGCCAGCATCGTCCTGACCTCGGGGCAGTTGGGGCGCAAGTTGGCGCCGGGGCAATTTATCAAGGTCGGCATCAATGCCGCGACCGAGGCACTGGGCAAGCAGTTGGCCAAGGAGTTGGCGCCACGGCGAGTCAATTTGGTCAGCCCAGGGGTGATTGATACGCCGGCATATGCAGGTTTGTCCGAGGAGCAGCGCCAGGGGATGTTCACCAAGGTCGGCGGCGCGTTGCCGGTGGGGCGTGTGGGGCAGGCGGATGAGGTGGCGGCGGGATATTTGATGGCCATGGAAAACGGCTTTATCACCGGCAGCGTGATCGATATCGACGGCGGCGGTTTGCTGTAGACACCGAACCCATGTGGAGGCGGGCTTGTGTGGGAGCGGGCTTGCCCGCGATGGCGGCGCATCAGTCAATTGATAGGCTGACTGATCCACCGCTATCGCGGGCAAGCCCGCTCCTACATGTTTTTGAGCGTGTCAGGCCTTCAGGGTGCGGGTCATGCGCAACGCCAGCACGCTACCCGCGACAATCACCGCTGCCAGCAAGTACAACGCCAGGTCGGTTGAGCCGGTGGCATCCTTCACAAAACCCACCACATACGGGCTCAGGAAGCCCGCCATCTGGCCCATGGAGTTGATCAACGCCAGGCCTCCCGCTGCTGCGCCGGCGCTGAGCATGGCGGTGGGCACCGGCCAGAACATCGGCAGGCCGGTGAGGGCGCCCATGGTGGCGATGGTCAGGCCGAGGATGGCAATGGCCGGGGTGGTGGCGAAGTTTACTGCGATGATCAGGCCGACAGCGCCCATCAGCATCGGCACCACCAAATGCCAACGTCGCTCCTTGCGCAGGTCGGCAGAGCGGCCCACTACCAGCATGAACACCGCAGCCAGCAGGTAGGGAATCGCACTGAGCCAGCCAATTACCAGGTTATCGCTAAAGCCCATGTTCTTGATGATCGACGGCAGCCAGAAGTTGATGGCGTACACGCCGCTCTGAATGCAGAAGTAGATCAGGCCAAAGGCCCAGATCGCCGGGTTCTTGAACACTTCCAGCAGCGAATCTGTGGTGGTCTTGGGCTTGTTGGCCAGGTCGGTGGCCTGGTCGGCCTCGAGCACCGCGCGCTCATGGGCGGTCAGCCACTTGGCATTGGCAAAACTGTCGCTGAGCAGGAAGTAGGCGAGGGCACCGAGGATGACCGTCGGCACACCTTGCAGCAGGAACATCCACTGCCAGCCCGCGAGGCCACCCTGGCCGGCCGCGAAGTGGTTGAGGATCCAGCCGGAGAACGGGCTGCCGAGCAGGCCCGACACCGGGATCGCCGACATGAACAGTGCCATGATCCGCCCGCGGCGGAAGGTCGGGAACCACTGCGAGAGGTACAGCACCACCCCCGGGAAGAAGCCCGCTTCGGCGGCACCGGTAAACAGGCGCAAGGTGTAGAAGTGCGTCGGTGTGGTGACAAACAACAGGCAGGTGGACAGAGTGCCCCAGGTGATCATCATCAGCGCAATCCAGCGCCGTGGCCCGAACTTGGTTAGCGCCAGGTTGCTTGGTACGCCGCACAGCACGTAGCCGATAAAGAAAATCCCGGCACCGAGGCCATACACGGTTTCGCTGAACTTCAAGGCGTCGAGCATCTGCAGCTTGGCAAAGCCGACGTTGACGCGGTCCAGGTAGTTGAACAGATAGCAGATGAAAATGAAGGGGATCAGGCGCAGGGTGATGCGCTTGTAGACGGCGTTTTTGTCGTCATCGTTGGCCTGGGTAGCGGCGGCGCTCTGTGACATGGCGTTCTCTCTTTATTATGATTTTTCGCGATGCGAGGGTAACGTTGATCGCCCCAAGAGTCTCGGTCACGGGACGGTGCCGTGTCTTTGTGCCCCCGCACAGCGATCGATCCATTGCGCTGTGCCTTTGAACAATCGCTTAATGCAGCGCTTTCAAGGAATTTAGCCCCATGTTCGAACTCGATCATGACCTGGCGCAGGATATCGTCAATCGCACGATGGCCATTTTGCCCTATAACGTCAACGTCATGGACAGCCAGGGCCTGATCCTCGGCAGCGGCGAGCCGGAGCGGATCAATACCCGCCATGAAGGCGCGCAATTGGTGTTGGCCAACGGTCGCGTGGTGGAAATCGACAGCCAGACCGCCAAGCATCTCAAGGGCGTGGCGCCGGGGATCAACCTGCCGTTGCTGCATGACCAGCGCCTGATCGGAGTGCTGGGCATCAGTGGTGAACCGCAGCTGCTGCGCACCTATGCCGAGCTGGTGCGCATGACCGCCGAGATGCTGGTCAGCCAGCGCCATCAACAGGCCGAGCAACAGTGGCGGCGCCAACGCTGTGATGATCTGCTGGCGTTGCTGCTGGCCGACAGTGGCGAATCACCGCGCCTGGTGGATGAGGCCCAGCAACTGGGGCTCAAGCCGCAGTTGCCGCGCACCCCCTATCTGTTTGAACTGGGCCCCGGCCAGAGCGCCGAAGCCCTGGCGGCCTGGCTGGCATCGCGTTACCCGGACAGCTGGTGCGTCAGCTCCGCGCAGTTTTCGTTGCTGTGGTGTCGCCCTGCGACGGTGCCGATCGACAACCCGCGCCTGCTGGAAAAGCTCGATGCCTCGGGCTGGAACGTCTTGCGGGTAGCCGTGGGTGGTCAGGCCGATGGATTGACGGGCTTGCGCCGCTGTTATCGTCGCGTGGCGGACTTGCTCGCCTATGGCCGCGACGTGCTACCCCAGTCGCGCCTGCTGACCCTCAATCGCTACCGGTTGCCAGTGATGCTCTGGCGTCATCGCAACGACGATGCGCTGGACGAGTTACTCAACCCGTTGCGCAAGGTCCTGGCCAAGGACAGCAACGGCCAGTTGCAGGCCACGCTGCGCAGTTGGTGCGAGCACGACGGACAAAGCCAGGCCTGCGCCGACGCCTTGGGCATCCACCGCAACAGCCTGCGCTACCGCATGGAACGCATTGCCGAGTTGAGTGGTGTCGACCCCTTGACCCTGGATGGCATGCTTGCACTGTACCTGGGGGTGCAACTGCTGCCCCAAGGCCCGCACCTCTGATCCTTGGCTGCGGCTATGGATATGGCTATGGATATGGCTGTGGCGAGCGGGCTTGCCCCGCGCTGGGCTGCGCAGCAGCCCCAAACCCTGCACCCTCGGACTACCTGGTAAAACTCGGTGGGCTTATTTGGGCTGCTACGCAGCCCAGCGCGGGGCAAGCCCGCTCGCCACAAGCAAGCTCCCTGGCCACAAGCAAGGCCGCTGGCCACAGGTAAGCTTACTGGCCAAAGGTTAGCCATGGTTTGTGCAGGTTTTGTCCAAATGAACAATAAACCCCAGCCACGCTTGTGCATCGGACAGGCGTCATTGCCGGTGCCAGCTGGCAGCATGGGTGTCATAAAAACCGGAGAAAGCCCATGAAAGTCATCATCGCCCCCGACTCGTTCAAGGACAGCCTGAGTGCCGAAGGCGTAGCCCAGGCCATTGCCCAAGGGTTGGCCCAGGTCTGGCCCGATGCCGAGCTGATCAAGTGCCCGATGGCGGACGGTGGTGAGGGCACGGTGGAGTCGGTACTCGCCGCCTGCCATGGCCAATTGCGCAGTTGCACCGTGCAAGGTCCGTTGGGCGGGACCGTTGAGGCCCGCTGGGGCTGGTTGGCCGAGAGTGCCACGGCAATCATCGAGATGGCCGAAGCCAGCGGCTTGCAACTGGTCCCGCCGGGGCAGCGCGATGCCTGTTCCAGCAGCACCTTCGGCACCGGTGAGCTGATCCGCGCCGCCCTGGATGCCGGGGCCCAGCGGATCATCCTGGCGATTGGCGGCAGCGCCACCAATGACGGCGGCGCCGGTGCCATGCAGGCCCTTGGCGTGCAACTGCTCGACGCCCAAGGCGCAACGCTGGCGCGCGGCGGCCTGGTCCTGGCGCAGTTGGCTCGCATCAATCTTGAATCGATGGATTCGCGGCTGGCCCAGGTGCGCTTCGAGATCGCCGCTGACGTCAACAACCCCCTGTGCGGCCCCCACGGCGCCTCGGCGATTTTCGGCCCGCAAAAAGGCGCCACTGCACGCCATGTCGAGCAACTGGACCAGGCCCTGGGACACTTCGCCGACCACTGCGCCGAGGTGTTGCCCCGGGACGTGCGCGACGAGCCGGGCAGCGGCGCCGCGGGGGGCCTGGGCTTTGCTGCCAAAGCCTTCCTCGGTGCGCAGTTTCGCGCGGGTGTGGACGTGGTCGCCGAATTGGTGGGCCTGGAAGATGCGGTACGCGGCGCCGACCTGGTCATCACCGGCGAAGGCCGCTTCGACGCCCAGACCCTGCGCGGCAAAACCCCGTTTGGCGTGGCACGGGTGGCCAAGCAGCACGGCGTTCCCGTGATTGTGATCGCCGGGACGCTGGGCGAGGGCTACGAGCAAATGTACGCCCATGGCGTCGACGCCGCGTTCGCCTTGCCAGGTGGGCCGATGAGCCTGGAGCAGGCCTGCAGCGAAGCGCCGAGGCTGTTGCGTGAACGGGCGGCGGATATTGCACGGGTGTGGCGGCTGGGTGCACAACGCAGTCGCGGATGACAGCGCTTGTCGCCGGCCCCTACACTGATCGGCCACTTGTCTTTCAAAGGATGAAACACAATGCCTGTACCTGACAGCAAGATCGTGATCCAGCGCTTTGCCGAAAGCCATCTCGAAGGCATGCACGCGCTCTACAACGACCCGGCCGTGTGCCGTCAGGTGCTGCAGATGCCTTTCCAGTCACTGGAAATCTGGCGCAAGCGCCTGGCCGATACCAATGAGCGACTGCTCAGGCTGGTGGCGGTGCACACAGGCGAGGTGATTGGCAGTTGCACCCTGGAGCAATATGCGCGCAGTCGCCAGAGCCATGTCGGCAGCATCGGCATGGGGGTGGCAGTGGCCTGGCAGGGCCAGGGCGTGGGCAGCCAGTTATTGGGTGCGGCGCTGGAGGTGGCTGACAACTGGATGAACCTGCACCGGGTGGAGCTGACGGTGTATGTCGACAATGAGCCGGCCCACGCGCTGTACCGCAAGTTCGGTTTCGAGACCGAAGGCCGGTTGCGCGATTACGCCGTGCGTGACGGCGTATTGGTCGATGCCCTGAGCATGGCCCGCCTGCGTCAGACCGCCTGATCCCCCAGGGCAAACGCCACCGCAGCCTGCGCATGCAGCTCGGTGGTGTCGAGCAAGGGTAGGTCGCTGTGCTCGGGCTTGATCAACAGGCCAATCTCGGTACACCCCAGGATAATTGCCTGGGCGCCACGGGCCGCGAGGTTCGCGATGGCCTGTTGGTAAACCTGGCGTGACGCCTCGCTGATGACCCCGACGCACAACTCTTCATAGATGATCCGGTGCACGGCGCGGCGTTCTTGCGCGTCGGGCACCAGTACGTTCAAGCCCTGGGCCGCCAGGCGCGCCTTGAGAAAGTCCTGTTCCATGGTAAACGCCGTGCCCAGCAGGCCGACGGTCAGGGTATTGGCCTTGACCGCCGCCGCGCCCGCCGCATCCGCAATGTGCAGGAACGGCACCGACACGGCCGCTTCGATCTGCGGTGCGACCAAATGCATGGTGTTGGTACACAGCACGATGCAGTCGGCGCCACCCGCTTGCAGACGACGTGCGGCGTCTTGCAGGATCAGCGCCGCGTCATCCCAGCGCCCGGCGTGCTGGGCTTGTTCCACCGGACCGAAGTCGACGCTGTACAGCAGCATTTGTGCCGAGCGCAATGGCCCCAATCGGTCGCGGACCTGCTGGTTGATGATCCGGTAGTACTCGGCGCTGGACTCCCAGCTCATGCCGCCGATAAGGCCGATGGTGCGCATGCGAAACTCTCCAAGCTGTTGGGCGAAAGCCACACCTTACTCAACCCGCGAGCGTTAGTCATACGCGCGGTGGCTGCATCTGCCATGATCGTTGTTTGCAGTCCCCGAGGAACACCGCAATGGACGATGTACAGCAACTGGGCGAGATGCTTCGTCATTACGCCGACAGCGAAGCGCACAAGCGCCAACAGTTCGAGGTGCAGTCAGCCCACTGGACCCAGAAAATCACCGAGCTGTACGGTCATATCGAGCAATGGCTGGCGCCGGTCAAGAGCGACGGTTTACTGCAGGTGCAGCGTGAGGCCTATGTGGCGTCCGGGCCGAGCGTGCCGGTGGAGACTTCGACGTTCAAGACTGAGAAGTTGACCATTCATATTGCTGGCAAGCCGGTGGAGTTCGTACCGGATGTGATGGGGGCGGGTGGCTTGATTTCGTTGTCGGTCATTGGGCTGACGGCGGCCCGCTACGGCAGCATTTCCCTCGTGCTGCTGCCGGGGTCTGACGACTGGCTATGGAAAAAAACCAATGGCTTGAAAGACCCGGATACCTTCACCTTCGATGCCAATTTCCTGGCCTTGCAGTTGCAGAGCCTGATTCCTCGCGAACGCGGCTGATCCCAAGCAAATCTGGGCGCTGGGGAGGGGCTTTATGTGGGAGCGGGCTTGCCCGCGAAGGCGGTGTGTCAGGTTAGGAATACTTGACTGACACACCGTCATCGCGGGCAAGCCCGCTCCCACACAAGCCCGCTCCCACACAAGCCCGCTCCCACACAAAGCTCAACAGGCCTTCAGGCCTTCAGACCTCTACGTTGCCCCAACCCGGCTTGGCCTCCTCAGGCGCCACCGCCTTGACCTGTTTGCCCGTCGCCAATTCCACCCGGCGTGCCACTTCCGGGTCGTCGGCAAACGGAATCAGACTGGCCTCATCCAAGGCTTCCCCCGACTGGTCCCGAAGGCAATATTCCACGGTGCCATATAGGCAGATGACCGCCGCCAGGTTGAGGATGATCTCCCACATCAGGCGATCTGCGCATCACGGTGCGCCACCTTCAAGTCCGCGACGCGCACGGTGCGCCAGGTGTTGTAGGCCATCAGCAACATGCCGCCGAGGAAGAACACGCCCCCGGCAAACCGTACGACAAACCCCGGGTGGCTGGCCTGCAACGCTTCGACGAAGGAGTAGGTGAGGGTGCCATCGTCGTTGACCGCCCGCCACATCAGGCCTTGAGTGATGCCGTTGACCCACATCGAGGCGATGTACAGCACCGTGCCGATGGTGGCCAGCCAGAAGTGCAGGTTGATCAGCGGCACGCTGTACATCTGCTCGCGGCCGAAGACTTTGGGGATCATGTGGTACAGCGAGCCAAAGGTGATCATCGCCACCCAGCCCAGGGCGCCGGCGTGTACGTGGCCGATGGTCCAGTCGGTGTAGTGGGACAGGGCGTTGACCGTCTTGATCGCCATCATCGGCCCTTCAAAGGTCGACATGCCGTAGAACGCCAGCGACAACACCAAGAACCGCAGGATCGGGTCGGTGCGCAATTTATGCCACGCGCCCGAGAGGGTCATCATGCCGTTGATCATCCCGCCCCAGCTGGGTGCCAGCAGGATCAGCGACATAGCCATGCCCAGCGACTGCGCCCAGTCTGGCAGCGCGGTGTAGTGCAGGTGGTGAGGGCCGGCCCAGATATACAGGGTGATCAACGCCCAGAAGTGCACGATGGACAGGCGATAGGAATACACCGGCCGCCCGACCTGCTTGGGCACGAAGTAATACATCATCCCCAGGAACCCGGTGGTCAGGAAGAAGCCCACCGCGTTATGCCCGTACCACCACTGCACCATGGCGTCGGTGGCGCCGGAATACACCGGATAGGACTTGAACCAGTCCACCGGGATCGACAGGTGGTTGACCACGTGCAGCATGGCGATCACCACGATAAACGCGCCGAAGAACCAGTTGCCGACATAGATGTGCTGGGTCTTGCGCTGTACCACGGTGGTGAAGAACACAATCGCATAGGCCACCCACACCACGGTCATCCACACCGCACCGGAGAACTCGATCTCGGCGTATTCCTTGGTGGTGGTGTAGCCCAGGGGCAGGGTGACCAGCATGATCACGATCACCGACTGCCAACCCCAGAACGTGAAGGCGGCGAGCCAATCGGAGTACAGGCGCACCTGGCAGGTGCGCTGTACCGCGTAGTAACTGGCGGCAAATTGCGCGCTGCCGGCAAAGCCGAAAATCACCAGGCTGGTGTGCAGCGGTCGTAACCGGCCGAACGTGGTCCAGGGCAGGTCCAGGTTCATGTCCGGCCACACCAGTTGCGAGGCGATCCACACCCCCATGGCCATGCCGATAACGCCCCATACCACGGTAGCGATGACGAATTGACGGACAACCTTATAGTTATAGGCCTGCCCGGTTGATGCTGTGCTCATGGTCAGTCTTCCACGGTTTCAAGTCCCGGGCACTGTAGGAAATCCATGAAAAACAAAACAGGCTCAGAAAAACTACATTAATACGGATCAGAATCCATCCCTGAAAACATGGGGTATTCCACGGCTGATATGGTTTTTTAGTTTTTAGCTGAATCTGTGACGTCTTGAGCTGTAGGTGCATAGTCGCCCCCATAGAAACCGCTGCCGTCGAGCGCGGTCAGCCATGATGAGGTAGCGAGATGTATCGGTACGATGAGTACGACCGGGCGCTGGTATTCGAGCGTGTGGCGCAATTCCGTGATCAGGTCGAACGGTTTATCGCTGGCGACTTGAGCGAAGAAGAATTCCTGCCGCTGCGCCTGCAAAACGGCCTGTACCTGCAAAAACATGCGTACATGCTGCGTGTGGCGATTCCCTACGGCACCCTCGGTGCACAGCAGCTGCGCACCCTGGCGAGCATTGCCCGGGATTACGATCGCGGCTACGGCCACTTCACCACGCGCCAGAACATGCAGTTCAACTGGATCGAGCTACAGCAGGTGCCCGACATCCTGCAGCGCCTGGCCGAAGTCGACATGCATGCGATCCAGACTTCCGGCAATTGCGTGCGCAACATCACCACCGAAGCCTTTGCCGGGGTGGCCGCCGACGAGCTGCTGGACCCGCGCCCGCTCGCGGAAATCCTGCGGCAATGGTCGACCATCAACCCCGAATTCCTGTTCTTGCCGCGCAAGTTCAAGATCGCCATCTGTTCGGCACACCAGGACCGGGCGGCGATCATGATGCATGACATCGGTCTCTATCTTTATCCGGATACCGACGGCCAGATGCTGTTGCGCGTGCTGGTAGGCGGTGGCCTTGGGCGCACGCCGATCCTCGGGTTGCAGATTCGCGATGGCTTGCCCTGGCAGCACCTGCTGTCTTATGTCGAGGCGGTGCTGCGGGTGTATAACCGCCATGGCCGACGCGATAACAAGTACAAGGCGCGGATCAAGATCCTGGTCAAGGCCCTGGGCATCGAGGCGTTTTCCCGGGAAGTGGAAGAGGAGTGGCAGCACCTGCGCGACGGTCCGGCGCAACTGACCACGGACGAGTACCAGCGCGTGGCCGCAGCCTTTGTGCCACCGCCCTATCAGGCACTGCCCGATACCGACCTGGACTATGGCACGCAGATGGCTGACAGCCCGGCGTTCGCACGTTGGGTGACGCGTAATGTGCAGCCCCACAAAGTGCCGGGTTATAGCAGTGTGGTGCTGTCCACCAAACCTGGAATTGCCGCGCCGCCTGGCGACGTGACCGCCGCGCAGATGGATGCGGTGGCCCAGTGGGCCGAGCAGTTCGGCTTTGGCGAAATCCGCATCGCCCATGAACAGAATATCGTGCTGCCGGATGTGCCCAAGGCGCGGCTGCATGCCTTGTGGTCCCTGGCCTGTGCGCAGGGTTTGGGCAGTGCCAATGTCGGCTTGCTGACCGATATCATCGCCTGCCCTGGGGGCGACTTTTGTGCGTTGGCCAATGCCAAGTCGATCCCCATCGCCCAGGCGATCCAGCAGCGCTTCGACAACCTTGACTACCTGCATGACCTGGGTGATATCAGCCTGAATATCTCAGGCTGCATCAATGCCTGCGGGCATCACCACATCGGCAATATCGGCATCCTGGGTGTCGATAAAAATGGCAGCGAGTGGTACCAGATCACCCTGGGGGGCGCCCAGGGCAAGGCCAGCGCGTTGGGCAAGGTGATAGGTCCATCGTTCAGCGCTGCACAAGTGCCTGATGTGATTTCACGCCTGATCGCCACCTACGTTCGCTACCGGGAAAGCGACGAACCCTTTATCGACACCGTGCAACGTATCGGCCTGGAACCGTTCAAGGAGCGGGTGTACGGCGCCATGGTGCAACCGGCATGAACAATCTGTTGAGCCTGGAACAGGGGGTGGCCGCAATCAAACGCGATGACCCCTGGACGTTGGTGCGCGACGCCGAAGCACCGTTGCCCGAGGGCGCCCTGATCCTGCCATTGGCCCTGTGGTTGAGCCGGCGCATTGCGCCAGACCCGCCGCACGACGCAGTGTGGCTCGGCCCGGATGATGAAGTGGAACACTTGCAGCCGTGGTTGGAGGTATTGCCGCTGATTGCCCTGGATTTCCCCAGCTTTCGCGATGGTCGCGCCTACAGCCAGGCCTACCTGCTGCGCACGCGCATGGGCTGGCAGGGCGAGTTGCGGGCGGTGGGGGATGTGCTGCGCGATCAGCTCAGCCATATGCGCCAGTGCGGGTTTGATGGGTTTGCCGTGCGTGAGGACAAATCGGCAGCTGACGCGCTCAAGGGGCTGGCGGGCATGAGTGTGAGCTATGGCCGCTCGGTGATTGAGCCGCGGCCGCTGTTTCGCCGGCGCTAACCCCTGCTCACCGGCGACTCGCTATTTTAGTGCCGGGTCGGCGCGATTGAGTTTTTTCCAGCTCTGCATCACCACCTGCGCCTTCGGTTCCTGGCCGTTCTCCAGGTAGTACTGGATCAGCGATAAACGCGCATTACGGTTGTACGGTTGGCGCTTGAGCAGTTCTTCCAACTGCTGGCAGGCCTTGTCGATCTGGCCACCGTCGTGCAACGCCACCGCCAGCACAAAGCTGTACTGCCCGTTGCCCGGCTCCAGGCGGGCCGCCTCGCGCAAGTGCGTCAGCGCCGATGGCGTATTGCCCTGGCGAATCAGCATCAAACCTTGGGTGTGTTGCAGCAGCGCAGCCTCGGGATGTTGCTTGAGGTTATCGGCCACCAGGCGCCGGGCCTCTTCGCCACGGCCATTGGCCTCCAGCCACTGCGCGAGGGTTACCAGTGCGGGGTAGAAGTCCGGGTCACGCAGCAGTGCGGTGCGCAGTTGGCCTTCGACCTGGTTGGCGCGGCCGCTGGCCTGGTACAGCATGGCCAGGTTGAGGTTGGCTTCAGCGCGTTCCTGCAGGCTCAGTTGCACGTTTTCGTACTCACCGATGGCCTGCTCCCAGGCCGGCCCCAGGCCTTGCGCCGCGACACTGAGCAGATCCCGCGCAGCGAGGATGCGTACCGCACGCACCGGGTCCTTGAGCAAGGGGCCATACAGCGTGACGCGCTCGGCGGGAGGCACAAAGGCGCTGACCGCCCGTAGCGCACTTTCGCGCACCTGCGGGGCAGGGTTGCCCAGGTCCTTGGTCGCCAGTTTCAGCGCCTGTTCGCTCGGGTAGTTGACCAACTCGCCCAGCAGCGTGGCGCGTTGGATCGCCGGCAGATTGTTGCGCGCCAACTGCTCATACAGCGCTTGTGCGGCGCCTGGCTGGCCGCCGCGAATCAACGCCAGGCTTTCATCGTAGCGCGGGGCCTGGAGTGCCTGGCTGTGGTCCCACAGTTTGAACTGCGCCGTGACCCTGTCGCCGGCCTTGCCCAGGTGGCAGGTCAGGCAGGCGTCTGGCGTACCGAGCCTGGCGGCGCGCTCGGGGTTGGGAATGCTGAAGCTGTGGTCATGACGAAAGTCATTGCCCATGTAGAACTTGCCGGGCATATGGCAATCGACGCAAAACGACCCGGGCTGCCCGGCGACATGGCGCGTGTGCTCCGGTGCTTCGTAGTTCTTGGCCTGCAAGCCTCGGCCATCTACCGAGGCAACAGCAGCCTTGCCCGCCGTGTTGTGGCATTGCAAGCACACGCCATTGCCGGGGGCCTTCAGTTGGTTGCTATGGGGGTTGTGGCAGTCGGTGCAACGTACGCCTTTGTCGGCCATCTTGCTTTGGGCGAAGGAGCCGTGCTCAAACACCTCGTCCTTGATCTTGCCGTCCAGGGCATACAGTTCGCGGGTGAGGGTGCTGGGCAGATAGTCGTCCATCAGGCGCTTGCCCACGGTATAACCGTCACCCAACGGCGCGCGACGGGCGTGGCAGCGGGCGCAGGTTTCGAGTTCGACAGTGGCGTCCTTGCTCTTCAAGTCCACGGCAAAACCGGCATGCAGCAGGTCACCTTTTTTTGCCGCCCATTGCACATGGTTGGACGCTGGGCCATGGCAAGCCTGGCAGCCGACGCCGAGGCTGTTCCATTGGCTGTCGAACGTGTTGCGGGCCGCATCGAAATTGCGCTTATAGCCGGTGGTGTGGCATTCCACGCACATGAAATTGGCGTTCTGGCTTGGTTTGCTCCAGTGCAGTGGGTTCTTGAAGTTCACGCCTTGGCCGGGATAGAGGTGGAACCAGCGGTTTTTCTCGGTATCCCAGGCCACGCCCAGGGCCTGTAAGCGTCCATCGCCGACGTCGATCAGGTATTGCTGCAAAGGCGCGATGCCGAAGGTGTAGGCGACCTTGAAGTCCATGGCCTTGCCGTCGTCGCCAGGGGTGTTGACCCAGAACTCATCGCCCCGACGAAAGAACCGGGTGGTCTCGCCTTCGCCCTGGAACGCTGCATTATCGAAATCGGCCGGTACTGTTGCAGGTGTCGCCTGCTGCATCGCCAGTTGATGGTGCGAACCTTGCCAGTCCTTGGCCTGGGGTTGATGGCAACCCTGGCACTGTTGCTCGTCGACCATTTGCGCAGGTGGCATCGCCACCGGTTCGGCCGCTATTGCCACAGGTGCAGGCGCAGGTAACGGCAGCCTGGGCGTACTGGCCTGGAGGAGCAGCCAGATCCCGGCCATCGCCAGCAGCACAACGGCAATCAACAGTGGGTAGAGATAACGACGGGGCGAATCACGGTGGTTAACCTTGGGCATGCGACTTCCGATGTCCGATGCATTGACGCTCTACGGCGTGCTTTAGCTGTGTGCAGCTTTGACGCAGGTTGGATGCCTGTCAAATCGCTGCTGTGAAATAAGCCGCACTTGCGCGCAACCGGCAGGTTATTTTCCAAGAGTTGGCTATACCTGTAACTTCACGTTTCGACGATAAACACCAAGGAGTCGCACCATGAAGCTAGGGCTAATGATCAGCACACTATGTATTGCCTCACTCGGGGTGACCGGGTGTGCGAGTAAAGTCCCCCAGCCGGACGAATACTCGGGCTTTCTCTCGGACTACAGCCAATTGCGCGAAGCCAAGTCGCCGTCTGGCGCGGAGGTGATGCGCTGGGTCGATCCCAAGTTGAATCTGAACCGCTACACCTCGGTGTATATCGAGCCCACTCAATTCTTCCCCAAGCCCCAGGCCACGGCGCAAATCCCCGACGCCACGTTGCGCAGCATCAACGAGTATTACAACCAGGCACTCAAGCGTGAGCTGGTCAAGTCACTGCCACTGGCCAACGGCCCGGGCCCTGGGGTGATTGTGGTGCGGGCGGCGATCACGGCGGTCAGTCGCAAGACTGAAGGCCTCAAGCCCTACGAATTCATTCCGGTGGCCCTGGTGGCCGCAGCGGTCAGCACCGGCACCGGGATTCGCGACCAGGAAACCACCCTGGGCACCGAGGCGCAGTTTCTCGATGGCGACAGTGGCCGTGTGATTGCCCAGGTCGTGCGCAAAGGCACCGGCAAACCCCTGGAAAACGACACCCAAGTCATGACCGCAGCGGATGTGAAGGGTGTGATGGATGGCTGGGCGGCGGACTTGCATCACTCCTACCTCAAGCTCAAAACCAAATAACCCACCCCACTGTAGGAGCTGGCAAGCCAGCTCCTACAGGTACAGATCAATCGCCGACAAACCAGCGGTAATACGGGTTGGCGCCATCCTCCTGCAACACTTGCCGGATATCCCGCCCCCACGCCGCGCGATCACCCTCGTAGGCATGCAGGCTGGCGCGGTAGAACTGCATCAGGCGTTGCTGTTCTGCGTCCAGGGTCCGCAAGAATGCCGGGTCGGCATTGCGCAGCGGTGCGGGCACCCGCAAGTCCAGTAATGCCGGCAATACCCGCTTGATCTCCTGGCTGCGTACCCACGGTGCATATTCGATGCGCGGTTGATCATCGGTGACCGCCAGGGCTTGCCCGGCAAAGCGCTCCAACCCAGTGCGATCGGTGACCCAGGTGGCCAGCAAGGTCGGTGCCGAATCAATGCCGACCTCGGCCAGGGCACTGCGCACCGGGGCTTGTTCAAAGCGCTGGCGAATGCGCGTGGCGTCCAGTTCGATCGGCTCCATGGAGCCCACCAGCAGCATTTCGTGGAATTCGCTGGTCCACAGGCTGGCATGGGGGAACACATCGAGAAAGCTGCGCACCAATGCCTGCGAATCTTCAATGTTCTGCGTCGGCAGTGGCAGCCATTGGGCCAGCAGGCCGTGTTTTTCCAGGCGGCGCGCGGCCAGTTGATAGAAGTCGCGCGAATACAGGTTGACCACGCCGGCGGCGGAGGGCGGTGGCGGCTCCAGTGTAATCAAGTCGTAGGCCTGGGGGCTGCGCAGCAGTTCCTGGCGACCGTCGCGCAAGCGCACTTGCACCCCGGGATCGCTGGCGGCGTTGTAGTTGCCCTTGAACAGCGGCGACGCGTGCACCACCGCAGGCAGCAACTCGGCAACCACCCGTTGTTCCAGCCCCGGATAGCGCAGCAGCGCGCCTGCGGTGATTCCGGTACCAAAGCCGATCACCAGCGCTGAGTGGGGTTCGCCGTTATGGATCAGCAGCGGCAACAGCGCCTGGATGCGCATATAACGCAGGGATGGCATAGCGTCGCCGGTATTGGAAACGCCCTGGATATACAGGCGTTGAAAGGCCCGTTGGCCTTTGCCCTGGGTGACCACGGCAACAGTCGCTCCGCGTCCTTCCTGATAAAACTTGAGGCTGGCATTGCGTGCACCGGGCAACAAGTTGGCCAGGCGATCCACCGGGGTCAGCAGGGCCGCGGCCAGCGACAGCAGGCCCAGAGCCACCACCGCCTGGCGCCGGCCCCTTTTCACCCCATGACCACGCCGTACCGCGAGGTAACCTACCGCGCCAGCAATCACTGCCAGAAGGCCCAGGGTGCGCACCAAACCCAGCCAGGGAATCAGCACAAAGCCGCAGAGCATCACGCCGACAATCCCGCCCAGGGTGTTGAACGCCACTACCGCGCCCACATCCCGGCCCACATGCGCAGTGCCCACACTCAGGCGCAGTGCCAGGGGAAACGCCGCGCCCAGCAACAGGGTGGGCACAAATACAATGCACAGGGCGGCAATGGCAAAGCGCGCGCTCATGCCCGCTAACTCAACGCCTCCCAGGCTCAGCACGAGCGCTTCGGCCTGGGTTTGCAACAGCACCAGCCAACGGCCCAGCAGGGCGATTTCCAGCAGGGCCACCAGCCCCGCCCCGGCGATCAACAGACCGAACACGCCCCAGGGATCGCGCAGGCGTTCGACCCGGCGCGCCATGAGTTGGCTGCCGATAAACAACCCGGCCAGGTAGGTGGCCAGCACCACCGCAAAGGCATAGGTGCGGGTGCTCATGAACTGCACGATCGATTGCGACCAGACCACTTCGTAACCCAGGGCCACGCCGCCGGCAATGGCATACAGCACCAGCGCCAGGCGCGCCGGCTGCGTCTTGGACGGGGCGCTGGCCGCCGTCGCGCGATGACGCACATACAACAGCGCGCCGACGGCGGCCAGCAGGTTGAGCAGGGCGGCCACCAGGGCACTGCCGCGCACGCCAAAGGTGGCGATCAGTACAAAGGCGGTGAGCAAGGTGCCCGCGATCGCCCCAGCGGTGTTCGCGGCATACAGTCGGCCACCGGCCTGGCCCAGGTCCTTGGCATCGACGTTGAGGGCGCGCACCAGCACTGGCAGGGTACCGCCCATCAACAAGGCAGGCAGACCGACCAGGATGAAGGGCAGGCTCCAGGCCAACAGACCGATGCGTTGCTCCAGCCAGGCAAACGGGCTGGCGGCCATGCCCAGGGCCAGCGTGGCGCTGACCCCCAGCACGGCGACGAAAATTTCCAGTGCCGCGTACAGCACCAGCGGCCGGGCGAGACGGTCGGCCCAGCGGCCAAACAGCAGGCTGCCCAGGGCCAGCCCGGCAAAGAACGCGCTGATCCCAGTGGTAATGGCATAGACCTCGACCCCCACCACCAGCGAGAGCTGCTTGATCCACAGCACCTGATACACCAAGGCGGCGGCGCCGGAGGTGAACAGCAGCAGGGCGGGGATCAGCAGGGTGGCGGTGCTTTGAGTTTGAACCATGGCAGCGGAGCGTGAAGACATTGAGTGGAGCCCCCTGTAGGAGCGAGCTTGCTCGCGAAAAACGCCAACGATTACGCGCACATTCTGGGTAAACGCGGCGCGCTTGCATTTTTCGCGAGCAAGCTCGCGCCTACATAAAAATGCCGCTCACCCTGGGTGAGCGGCGTTCAGCCGTTTATTGTGCAGGCTGTGCTTTAACCTTCTCGGCAATCTTCGCATCCACCGCTGTACGAATCTGGTCGATGCTGAAGCTCGCCGGTTTCTGGCTCGGTGGGTATTCGACAAAGGTTTGGAGGAACTTCGCCGATTTGGTCACCGCTACCGCAACCAGGTAGACGTTTTTCGTGCTCCAGTCGTAATACTGATCAGAGACGATGTCTGCCCGCTCAAACGGGTCCATGCGCAAGTTGAAGATCTTCGGTATCCGCAGGCACACGAACGGCTCGCTCCACACAGCGAATCCACCGGGTGCGCGCTGTTCGCAGTACACGGCTTTCCAGTTGCCAAAGCGCGCCGACACCAGCACCCCGTCATCGTTGAAGTAGTAGAACTCGTCGCGTGCGCCCTTGGGTTGCTGGCCTGTCAGGTACGGCAGTTGGTTGAAACCATCCAGGTGCACCTTGAAATTGCCGCCGCCTGCGGTGGGTGCCCAGCCTTTGAGCAGCTTGTCCTTGACCTCGGCATCACCTGCGGCCGCGAGCAGGGTCGGGAACCAGTCCATGCCCGAGAACATCTCGTTGGATACCTCCGCCGGCTTGATCTTGCCCGGCCAGCGAATCATCGCCGGTACGCGATAGGCACCTTCCCAGTTGGAGTTCTTCTCGTTGCGAAACGGCGTGGTCGCGGCGTCTGGCCAGGAGAACTGGTTCGGCCCGTTATCAGTGGTGTAGACCACGATGGTGTTGTCGGCGATTTTCAGGTCGTCGAGGGTCTGCAGGAGTTTCCCGACGTCGCCGTCATGCTCCAGCATGCCGTCGGCGTATTCGTTGCCGGGCATGCCGCTCTGGCCCTTCATCGACTCACGCACATGGGTGAACAAGTGCATGCGGGTGGTGTTCATCCACACAAAAAACGGCTTGTCGGCCTCGGCCTGCTTCTTGATGAACGCCTGGGCAGCGGCGGTGGTTTCGTCGTCGATGGTCTCCATGCGCTTGGTGGTCAACGCGCCCGTGTCCTCGATCTTGCCGTCGGCAAAACTGTGGATCACCCCACGCGGCGAGTTGGCCTTGACGAAGTCAGGGTCATCCTTGGGCCAATAGGGCCGCTCGGGTTCCTCTTCAGCATTGAGGTGGTAGAGGTTGCCGAAAAACTCGTCGAAACCGTGGTTGGTCGGCAGGTATTCGTCTTTGTCACCCAAGTGGTTCTTGCCGAACTGGCCGGTGGCATAGCCCAGTGACTTGAGGGCCTGGGCAATGGTGATATCGCGCTTTTGCAGGCCCACCGATGCGCCGGGAGCGCCGACCTTCGACAAGCCGGTGCGCAACGGCGTCTGGCCCGTGATAAAGGACGAACGCCCGGCGGTACAGCTGTTCTCCGCGTAGTAATCGGTGAACATCATGCCTTCTTTGGCGATGCGGTCGATGTTCGGGGTCTTGTAGCCCACCACGCCCATGGAATAGGCGCTGATATTGGTTTGCCCGATGTCATCGCCGAATATCACCAGGATATTCGGCTTTTCGGCGGCCAAGGCGGTTGCCCCGGCCCCCATCACTGAAACTGCCACGAGGGCTGCTTCGGTAGCCACTTGCGTATGCGAGTCATAAGACTTGCTCCTTTATCGGCTTGAGCCGCAGTACCTGCGACCAACGTTTATTACAGTCCATCGCGACGTCTTCTCTTATTGCACCTGCTTTTGCACCACCGGCTCGAAGGGGTAGATACGGCGCCATTCGGCGGCCATATCCACCACAGTCCAACCTTGGGTGTTTGCCTCATCCAGCGCCTTGTCCAGGCGCCCGACGGAAGATTTGCGGTCATAGGCCCACTCGCGCGTGGCGTCGGTGTGGTGCACCAGCCCCATCAAGCGTTTGCCTTTGCCAGCGGCCGTCCACTGCAGCATCTGCAGGTCGCCGTCGGAGTTGCCGAACGCCAGGATCGGGCGCCGGCCGATGATCGCGTCGATGCTTTCCGGCTTGCCCGGGCCATCGTCGTTGTGGGCCAATTTGGCAGTGCGCAGGATTTGCGGGGCGCCGTCGGTGATCTGGAACTGGGTCACGAAGGTGCTGCCGATCACCTGTTCCGGCGGCACGCCGTAGACCACTTCAGCAAAGGCGCGCATAAACGCGGTGTCGCCACCGGAAACGATGTAGGTCTTGAATTGCTGGCTGCGCAGGTAGTCGAGCATTTCCAGCATCGGCTGGTAGATCATCTCGGTGTAGGGTTTGCCGGTTTTCGGGTGGCGGGCCTGGGTCAGCCAGGCCTTGGCATTGGCAATAAAGGTCTCGGTGCTGATCCCGGTATGGGTCGCGCCGATGATTTTCAGCAGGCCGTCCATGCCGCTCTCGGCCAGGGCCTGGTGGTCGTTTTCCAGCACTGCCTTGAAGGGCTGGGTGGTGCGCCAATCCGCATGCTGGGGCGCCAGGCGCTTGATTTCATCGAACGCGAACAGCACCTGGAAATACGCCGGTTGCTCGGTCCATAGGGTGCCGTCGTTGTCGAACACGGCGATGCGCTCGGCCGGTTTGACATAGTCCGTCGAGCCCTCGGCGGTTACCGCCTGGACGAACTCGATGATGTGCTGTTTGCTCGGCCCCTCATTCCAGGAAGGTAGCGGGTCGGCGCCCAACACCGTAAAGCTCAGGAGCAGCAGCAATGGCAGGGAACGGCGCAGAGACGTCATGGGAAATCCTTTTCGCGACGAGGGTTCAGTGGTTGCAAGCGTAGTTGACGGCAGGTCCAGCGCAATGTTGTCCAGGCCCGTTGCCACAGTGGGGGAACCCGTGGCCACAGCACGCGGATCAGGTAGCCGGCGAGCGCCAGCAGCACCAGCGCCGCGCTCCAGGCCAGGGCATGGCGCGACAGTTGCCAGCGGCTGTGCTGGCCGAGGTCCTTGAGGTCTTGGGCGATGGAAAAGGTCGGCGCGTAGGTGCTACCGGCCAGGGCTTGGACGCTGATGGCCGGCAACTGCGCTACTTGCAGGCGATGGTTGCGGCTGTCCCACCATTTCACGCGGATCGCGGGTAGTTGGTAATGACCCGCTTGTTCGACCCGGTATACCCAGTGATCCTCCCGCTGCCCGCCAGTGAGCGTGCCACGCCCATCATCCAGGTTACTGATCATGGGCGCCTGGGGGTACGCACGCAGGCCTTGAATCGTGGCCTGGGGTGGCGCGGCCAAGGACAGTGCCGGGGTGTTGTCGGCTTGCAGGGTCACGGCGCGGGTCAGACTGTCGCCGACGTGCAAAGGGCTCGCCGAGGTGCTGAGGTGTTGTGTCAGGCGCACGCCGTCGGCCACCAGCAAGTGTTCGCCGGGGGCGAAACCGGGCGGTCGCGAGGCCTTGAAGGCCAGTGGCGTGCTGTGGGCGATCAACGGGGCGCTGGCCTGGCCGGGTTGGGCGCTGATGGTCAGGGACGGCACGTTGTAGTCCTGGGCCACACTGGGGGTGATGCGGTAGCGGTAGCGCATGCCAAAGAAGGTCTGGCCGTCGATCACCTGCGTCAAGTGTTCGGACTCGCCGCCCGGTGCATCCACCCGCGCCCCCGGTAATTGCAAGGCTGGCAGACTGGCGGCGCCAGTGAACCAGGTGTCGGTGAGCACATCGACCTGCAACTGCACTTGTTCGCCCACCACCACCTGCGGGCCGGGCAGCAGTTGCACCTGCACCTTGAGTTGCGGCTCGCCCGCCCAGAGCGGGGCGCAGAACAACAGGCCGAGCAGGGCGTACTTATTCATGGCCCGCACCTTGATCTTGCAGGCTGAATTTACGCCGCAGGAAATTGGCCGGCGAAGTGCTCAGGTTCTGCAGCCACAAGGCATCACTGCTGGCCTGTTCGGTCTGCACCGTCTTGGTCTGGCCCTTGCCCGGCGTCTTATCGAACTTGATTGCGTCGGGCTTGACCTCGGGGGTGTTGTCGCCTGCGCTTTCGGTGTCTTTTTTAAGAGCCATGGCCAGTGCCAGGTTGGCCTTGGCCTGGGGAAAGTCCGGCTGGTGCTGCAAGGCTTGCTGATAGGCGCTGATGGCCTGGTCGAACTTGAAGCGGCGTACATGAATATTGCCTAGGTAAAACGCTGCCTGCGCGGTGTCGAGTTGGGCGAAGGTGGCCAGGGCCAGGTCGTAGTCGGCGGCATTGTAGGCGGCGATGCCTTTCCAGTAGGGGTCGACAAACAGTTGGGCAGCGGCGGGGTAGTGATGGTGCTCAAAGGCCCAGCGCCCCTGTTGATCGGCGGTGAGGAACGCATCGGCCAGGGCGTTGGCCTGGGCAGGCTGGGGTGGCAGGAGCAGGCCCAGTAGCAACACGGCAGCCCAGTTCAGGCTCCAGCCGCGACGAATGCACAGAAGCGCCACCAGCAACAGCGGCCAGCAGAGCCAGTAGCCGGCATCTTTCCATTGCAGGGCGCGCTGTTGTTCATCGGCATTCAGGAAATGCTGCTGGGCGTGCAACTCCACCCAGTCCAGGTCGTCGTCATTGAGGGTCAGGCTGCCCAGCGCTGCATCGGTGGCCGCGGCCAGTTGTTTTAGCGCTGGGGCGTCAAAGCTAGCGGGGTTGCTGCCAATGGCCAGGATCAGTACTTGCAGTGCACTGTCGGCCAATAACGCCTTGAGGCGGGGCAGTTGGGCGACGTCGGCACCGTCACTTATCAGCAGCAGGGTGCCGGGGGATTTTTCTGCCGCCAGCAGGCGCTTGGCCTGTTCGATAACCCCGGCCACGTCCTTGCCCGGTCGACTGAGCAAATCGCTGCTCAAGGCTTGGATGAAGCTGTCCAGCAACGCCGGATCATCGGTGGGCGGCAATACCAGGTGCGCACTGCCGGCGTAGACGATCAGCGCGGTGCGCGCGCCGCTGCGGCGCGCAATCAGGTCGTGCAATGTGTGCTTGGCCGCTTCCAGGCGGGTGGGTGGTACATCGATGGTGTCCATGGACGGCGACAGGTCGAGGGCAATGATCAACGGCGCGCGGTTTTCCAGGAAGTCCGGTCGGTCCTGTTCCCAGGTCGGCCCGGCAGCGGCGAGGGCGCCGAGCATCAACAGCGCACTGGCCAGGTGTACCGGCCGCAGGCGGTGGGGATCGGTTGGTGTCAGCAGCAGGTGTGGTAACAGATGGGGCGCAATATTGCCGCGTAGGCGATGTTGCAGATCGCGGCTGCGGCGCCACAGCATTGGCAACAGCACACCGACCAGCGCCAGCAACAGCCAGGCCGGGCGCAGCAGGTGCAGGTCACTGAGGTTGAACGCCATCAGCGGCCTCCCGTCTTGGGCGGTGCGGCCACGCGGCGGCAATCAGGTGATACAGCGCAAACAGGCTCAGGGCTGCGGCCAGCGGCAGCCAGAACAGATCGCGCTTGGGCTGGTGACTGAGGGTTTTCACTTGATGGGGGGTGAGTTGGTCCAGGGTGGCGTAGACCTGGTCCAGGGTGTCGCGGTTTTCGGCACGCAAATAACGCCCGCCCGTGGTTTCGGCAATCTGCTGCAAGGCACTGAGGTTGACCTTGGCTTCGCCCGACGCGCTCGGGTCGCCAATGCCGATGGTATGAATCACCACGCCTTTGGCCGCCGCCATGCTGGCCGCGTGTTCCGGGGTAATGGCGCTACTGGTGTCGTTGCCGTCGGTGAGCAGGATCAGCACTTTTTCCTGTTCGTGGGCCGCGTCCAGCAGTTTCAGGCTCAAGCCGATGGCATCGCCAATGGCGGTGTTGGGCCCGGCCATGCCGATGCCGCTGTCATCGAGTAGCAGTGCCAGGCTGGCATGGTCCAGGGTCAGTGGCGCCTGGGGATAGGCGCCGCTGCCGAACAGGATCAGGCCCAGGCGATCATCCTTGCGGCGCTGGATAAAGCCCTGCACCACTTGCTTGACCGCCGTCAGACGGTCGATTTTCTGGCCACTGGCGTCGGTGAAGTCCTCGGTCTGCATGGACTGGGAGATGTCGATGGCGAGCATCAGGTCGCGCACCGGCTGTTGGCGTTCGATGGGTTTTTCGATCCAGACCGGGCGGGCGATGGCAAGCACCAGCAAGCCCCACACCAGCAGGTTGAGCATCAGTTGCCGGCGACTGCCTTGGCTGCCGCTGGCCGCAGGTTTTTGCCCAACCGCACGGCTCATGCCCGTAAAAAACGGCACACGCACGGCGCTGCGGGCTTCGCGGTAGTCGGGCAGGTAACGCCAGGCCAGCCAGGGCAATGGCAGCAGGAGCAACAGCCAGGGGTAATCAAGCTGCCACATGATGGCCCTCCACCCAGGTTCGGCATTGGGTCAACAGGCGCGTGCGTTGTTCCGGCGATAGCGCGTCGACCGGGGCGTAAGCCAGCGCGGCGAGTTGCCCGCTGAGGTCTGCCGGCACATCTGCGCCGCCATGGCGTTGCAGGAAGGCTTGCCACTCGGCGCCATTGAGGGTCGGCACGCGTTGCTGCTCCTCGGGTGCCAGGGGCATCGACAGGGCCACGCGCTTGAGCAGCGCTGGCAGCTCGCGTAGATCGTCCAGGGTGTCCAGTCGCGCCAGGGCTTCACGGCGATAGGCATTGCGTCGCCATTTCAACCAGGCCCGTGTCGCCCACACCAACAGGCCCAGCCCCAGCAGCCCGAGCAGGACCCACCAGCCCCAGGTGTGCGGCCAATAGCTGACGGGCGCGGGCAAGCCCAGCTCTTGCAGCTGTTCGATGCTCGGTACTTGGCTGTTCAACGACGCCTGCCCAGTTCGTCACGCAATTGATCGGCGGCGGGCAGCGCGGTGCTGAACATCAGCAACGGCACCTGGCTGCGGCGCAACAGGCTGGCGACATCCTTCAGGCGGCCACCCAGAAAATCCCCCAATGGTTGACGCACCTGCTGTTTTTGCACTGCCAGTTCCACTTGTAGCTGGCCCTGGGTCACGCGCAGTTGCCCGGTCCGGGGCACGTTGAGGGCCAGTGGATCGTAGACTTGCAGGGCGATTACATCGTTGTGGGCCGACAGTTGCCGCAACAACTGCAGGGTGCGCGGCCCGGCGCCGGCAAAATCGCTGACGATGCAGATCAAATGGTCATGCCCGGCCAGGGCCAGGCATTGCTGCAAGACCTTGTCCAGTTGCCCGTCGCCTTCGTGGTCGGGATTGCGCGCGTTGAGTGCCTGGTTATGTTGCACGATGCGGCTGCACAGGGCTTCGACCCGCTTGCGGCTGCGCAGCGGGGCCACGGCGTCAATGCGCTCATCGTTGAACACCACGCCGCCAACCCGGTCGCCCGCGCCGAATACCATCCACGCCGCCAGCGCTGCCAGCTCGGCGGCGACCGCCGATTTGAAGCTGCGCACCGAACCAAAGAACATCGACATACGTTGATCGACCACGATCAAGGCCGGGCGGTCGCGTTCCTCGGTATAAGACCGTACCACCGGCTTGCCGGTGCGCAGGGACGCCCGCCAGTCGAGGTGACGCAAGTCGTCGCCGGGTTGATAGCGCCGCAGCTCGTCGAAGTTCAGGCCACGCCCGCGCAGCCTGGAGGCATGGTTGCCCGCCAGGAGGCTGCCCTGGGGTTGGCGCGCAATGAAACTCAAGCCCCGAGCCTGGAACTGCAGGGCCATCAACTGCCCAAGGGACACGTAGACCTGGCCGTCGGCGTTCATGCCGGGAGCGCCACTTTGGCCAAGAGCCGGTCCAGCACCTGATCGGCGCTGACGCCATCGGCCACGGCGTCGTAGCTCAGTTGCAGGCGGTGACGCAGCACCGGGTGGACCACGGCTTGCACGTTGGCTGGCGTCACGAACGCCTGCCCCTGTAACCAGGCGTCGGCACGCGCGCAGCGGTCCAGGCCGATGCCGCCCCGGGGGCTGGCGCCGAGGCTGATCCAGCGCGCCAGGTCCGCGTCGTAGTCACCGGGATGGCGGGTGGCGTTGATCAGGTCGATCAGGTAGCGGTCGATGGCGGGTGAGACCTGTACCGCGCTGACTTCCTTGCGGGCGGCGAAGATCACCTCCTGTGCAAGGTTGAAACCCTTGGTGGCAGGGCTGTCGAACGCCTGTTCTTCCGCACGCAGCAGGCGCAACACCTGGCTTTCATCATCGGCACTGGGGTAGTCGAGGAGGATTTTCATCACGAACCGGTCCATCTGCGCTTCCGGCAACGGGTAGGTGCCTTCCTGCTCGATGGGGTTCTGGGTGGCGACCACGATAAACAGCTCGGGCAGCGCATGACTGGCACCAGCCACGGTGATTTGCCGCTCTTCCATGGCCTCGAGCAGGGCGGCCTGGACCTTGGCCGGGGCGCGGTTGATTTCATCGGCAAGGATCAGGTTGCCGAACAGCGGGCCTGGCTGGAAGCGAATCTGGTTCTGCCCATCCACCTGGTGCAGGACCTCGGCGCCGGTGATGTCCGAGGGCAGCAGGTCGGGGGTGAACTGGATCCGGCTCATTTTCGCGTCGAGGTGCTTGGCCAGGGCCTTGACCGTGCGGGTCTTGGCCAGCCCCGGAAGGCTTTCCAGCAGCAGGTGACCGTTGGCCAGCAGGCCCAGGAGGATCTGCCGGATAACCTGGTCCTGGCCCAGCACGCTTTCGGCGATGTTGGCTTGCAGGGCGTTTAGATCATTGAGCGCTGTCATCACAATCGTCCTTGAGGCAAGGGATCACCAGGGTGCGGCGACCACGATGTACTGCACGGAGCTGCCGACGTAATGCGGCTGGTACCAGGTCGGCCCGCAATGCTGGTAGGCCACGCCATTGGCGACGACCGCCACGCAGTCCACCGGTACGCTGTTGACCCGTGTACCGATGGCCAGGACCGTGGCGGTGGTGGCGCCAATCACGGCGGCCGTAGCCCATGGGTGATACCAGTCATCGGGAGGTGGTGGTGGCGGTGGTGGCGGCATCGGGTAGGGATGCGGTCCAGGCCCGGGCCCCGGATAAGGTTGTGGGTGTGGCCCCGGCGGTGGCAGAGGATGTGGCTGTGGCCCCGGTTGCGGGTGCGGCTCAGGATGGGGCGGCAGTGGCCGGGGAGCGGGCATGGGGTGGGGCGGCGGATGGAAGCCGCCACCACCATGGGGCACCACGAACGTGCGTGCGCCACCGCCGCCCCGCATCTGCCAGGCCTGGGCGGCCAGCGGGTCGAACAGCGTCAGCAGCAAACTGGCGGTGAGCACCGCTGCCGTGGGCTTCATGGCTGGGCTCCTGCGGGGGCCAAGGGGATTGCGCGGGCGCCGGCCGGTGGGGTGAACTCAAAGTCCCGATCGTTGCTCGGGGCGTCGAGTTGCCAGCGGTAGTCGACGCTGTGGCGCGGCAGTTCGGCGCTGTCGCGACGGCTGATCACCAGGCGGCACGGCAGTGGCTGCGGGCCCTGGCGAATCCACAGTTGCCAGTCGATATCCGGTTGCCGGAACGCATAGTGATCGCACACTTGGCCGTCGAGGGTTTGCTGATCAATCCACAGGGCATCACTCAGGCCTGCGACCTTGGCAGTATTGGCGTCCCAGCGGAACAGGTCGGCCAGGGGCAGTTCGATGCCGTAGCGCTCGCTCAATTGCGCAAGCAAGCTGGCGATGTCCGTGGGGGCGACCTGTTCGGTGAAGTAGCCGCTGCGGCTGTCATACAGGGTAAAGCGCTGGCCGTTGTAGAACAGGCTGCGCCGGTTGCCATCGCGTTCGACCTGCACCCGCAATTTATCGGGCCGCCTGGCCAGCAGGTGGGTCTGGTGGTTGAACTCGATGACCTGGCCATTTTCCAGGACCTGGTCGGTGCGGCTGTCGGCGTCGATACGCAACTGCTGCAAACCGCGCAGGTAGCTGCCCATCTGCTCGAGGGCAGCCAGGGCCTTGGGCTCCAGTTCTGCGGCCACGGCACCGCCGCTGACGAGCAGCAAGCCAAGCAGTACCCGCTGTATGCGATGAAAACGCAACATGGCTTACCTCACTGGGGCGATTACCACACGTATTGCATGCGCAAGGTCCAGGTATTCACGTCTGGCGAACCGCGTCGTTCGGCAATCGTGTCGGAATAGGCCAGCAGCCCACCGAACTGGGGTGTGAGCATAAAGCCGAGGCTGGCTCCCAACAGGCCGTTTTCCTGCTTGTTGTCCTGCCAGATTCCGTCGATCTTGCTTTCGCCGCCACGGCTGTAGGTGGCATCCAGCGACGCCCAAAGCGCGCGGTTGATGGTGTAGCTGTAGTGGCCCTCGATGGCGTACAGCGGTTTTTGTTCCAGCTTGCTGTCGCCGTGGTACTCGTCGTTGTCGCCAAACAGCGAGACCCAGGTATTGATCTCCAGCCAGGTGGGGCCGAACGGCGTGCCAAAGCCCAGCTCCGGCTTGACCACCCAGCGGTTGGCGCCGATGTTGATCACGCGGTCCTTGTCATAGTCGCCGGTGGGCATGGTGACCCATAGCGCGCCGGTCAGAAATGTCTCGGGTTTCCAACTGGCAAACTCTGCAGCGGTCAGCGCCGGGCCGCCGAAGATATTGTGCGCGAACACCACCTGGGCATCGCCCATGCCGCCGTTGTGCTTGGTGCCATCGAAGAACCGCGCGTTGTCGAAGGATGCCGCCACATCGGCATAGGGCTGGATAAGCTGAATGGCACTGTTGCGCCCGTCGATGCCGAACGAGCGGGCGTAGCGCAACAGATACACATCGGCGTTGAGCGATAAACCATCGATCGGCAACGTGGTGTCGATGGGCGTGTTGGTGTCGACCCGGTTGTAGTAACCGAACAGCATGTTCAGGTCGGTGGGGGTGTTCTGCCAATCCCTGGCGTTGTCGGCAAACCCCACCCCCGGCATCAGCGCCAGCGTGGCGGTAGCGAATGCACTCAGTTGACTGCGTGAAACCATGGCTCTACTCCTTGTTTCGGCCTGATGTCAGGGATCATTGGGTGGTTATTTCACCGGGGTCAGCGCCGGTAGCCTCCACTGGCCGTTACCCACCTCAGGCTTGGGCAGGTAAATGCGCAGGATCGCGTAGAACGGTCCGGGGGGCGCCGGCAACCAGTTGCTTTGTTCGGCTTTCGGCGGCTCGTGATGCTGGACCTTGAGCGTCAGGCCACCATCGGCATCAAGCTTGAGTTGGGGCAACATCCGCGAGTTGATCAGGTAGCGTTTCTTGTGGTTGGCCACCAGCAGCTTGTTTTTGCCGTTGTACATGGTCAGCGACCAGAACGCGTCGGCGGGTGGCAACTGGTCCTTGGCGAAATGCAGCGTGTAGCTGTGCTTCGCGCCGTTGGCCGGCTTGCCCTCGCTGTCGACGAAGTAGCTCATGTAGGCCGCTTCATCGGTGGAGTTGCCAAAAATTCCCATGTCGGCACCGGCGTAGCGGTACAGGTAGTTGTTTTTCAGGTGGTCGCGGCTGCCAAACAAATCGCCGCTGGTGATTTGGTGGGTGTCGACCTTGTCCTTTTTAAAGGTCGCGAACTCGGCCTTGCCATCGGCGATGCCGTCTTCCAGAGCCTTGCGTTGTTCGGCGCTCAGTTGCGCAACCTTGAACGGCGCACCTGGGGCGATACCTATCTTGGCAAAGCGTGCCAGCAGGTCTTTTTCACTGTCCTGGGGCGCGGTGAAGGCCAGCATGAAGTTCAGGTAGCGGAACAGTTGCGGGCTGTCGCTCATGTCGGCGACCGGCTTGGGCCATTCGATCTTCGGCACCTTGGCAGGCGCTGGCTGTTTGACGTAGCTGCTCAGGGGCTGGACCTTGTAGCCGCTCTGGATCTGCTTGACCTTGGCCAGGTCCTTGTCATCGAACAGCTGGGTGCGATAAAGCGCATAGGCAATAGTGCTTTCGCTGTAGACCACGCGGTCCACATCCACCGGCTGCTGGCCCTTCCAGTTGGGTCCGGCGACCATGTAGTGCCCGCCATTGTTGCCGGTGCTGCGGGTGCCCAGGTAGGCGAAGTTCTGGGTATAGAGGTCGATCAACTGTACGGAGTAGTAACGGTTGTCCTCGATTTTCGGTAGGGTCAGCACCACCGGTTCACGGCGCAGGTCCAGCCAGACAAAGGAGTAGGGCGTGTCCGAATTGGGGGTGACGAAGGCCGTGTCCCTGGGCGTGAAGACCTTGGCGGTGTTGCCGATTTTATTGAAGGGTGCCTTGAAGTTGGCGCCGCCCTTGTCCACCGCCTGGGTGTAGAGGGTCTTGTACATTTCCACCACCGGGAAGCCATACAGGTACGCTTCCTTGGCAATGGCCCGAGCTTCGTTGGGGGAGGCGGTGAAGTCCGCCCAGGCGCCGCTACTCAGCAGTATCGAGAGGCTGGCCAGCAGCAGGCGCGTCGGTTTTCCAATCATGTTGGTGCGTCCTTCCTTCAAAACGTCAGGGAACAGGGGTGATGTCGTCGAGCTTCCAGCGCTTGTCGAAGTACGCCTCGGTAGGGCCGTACAAGCGGAAATAGCTGAACCAGTGTTTGCCCGGCAGAGTTTGCACCCAGTTGTTCTCGAAATCTTTTGGCGCGGTGGGGCCAAAGTACAAATCCACCGAGCCGTCGGGATTTTTCTTCAGGTCCTGGCGTGAGGACAGGTCGGCTTTGCGTTGCGGGTTGTCAATCAGGCAACGGCTGTCGATGTCGTACACGGTCATCGACCAGAACTGCTTGGCCGGTGGGTTGGCGTCCACATGCAGCTTGTAGTTTTTGGCACCGTCCAGCCATTGGCCCTTCTGGTCGGTGTAGGCACCCAGGTAGGTCTGGCCCAGGCCAGGGGTCTTCGAGACCATGCCCTTGGTGTTGGTCACGGCTTCATAGAACCAGGCCGTGCGTTCCCACAATTGGTCGTAAAAGGCCACGCGCTGGGATGGCTCGGCGATGTTCAGCACCATGTCCCATTGGCGATCAGGCCAGTACTGGGCCTGGGGGAAACGCTTGGCGAAGGTGTTGGCCTTGGCAATCAGCTCGCCCACCTGCGCACCTTGTTCCAAGGCCTGGCGCTGGTGTTCGTTGGGGTTGAACGGCTTGCCTTTCTCGATACCCAGGCTTGCGAGCATGGCCATATAGAAACGGTCGCGCTCGTTGACGGGCTCTTTCTGGATGATCCCGTGCAGACGCTCCCAGTACGCCATGCCGCGCGGTTGGGTGCCGGACCAGGGCTTGCCACCGGGTGAGAGCAGGCGGGTTTTGCCGGCGGCGGCGCGCTGGGCGTAGGGGTACATGTTGAACTGCTCGACCAGAGCCTTGCCTTTGGCTGGATCGGCGTCGAGGACGCGAAAACCCACCAACACGTTCATGGTTTCAGACCTGGCCAGGTAATACTTTCCCGCATCAGCCGGTGGTTCGTGACCCGGTGGCAGGACCAGGTACTTGCCGCCCCTGCCTTGGTCCGGGCCGGTCTGGCCCATGTCGATGATTGCCCGTTGCCAGAAGTCGCCAATGCCGCCGGCGGTGGGGCCCGGGGGTAACTCGATCACCAGCGGGCCAGTCTCGTTGAGGTCGACAAACCCCAGGATATACGGGGTGGTGGCATTGGCGGTGATCACCCCGAGCTTGTCTTCGTAGGTATTGAGCACCATCAGGTCGCCACTGCGCGCGCCGAGCTTGGTGCTGAACTCGTCCTGCCATTGGGCGTAGGACACCAGCGGCAGGGCCCAGAGAAAACTCTGGGTGGCCTGTTGGAAATCCAGCTCGCCATACAGCTTGGCGATTTCGCTGTGGGCGGGTAATTGCCCCTCCATGGTGATCGGGCCGATGCGGGTCTCGAGGGTTTGGGCATGTACGCCCACGCCGCAACTGGCGCTGAGCGCCAGTAGGGTGAAGCCTGCATTGCGAATCAAGACCTGCATAAATTTCCTTATTTCCCGAATGTCACATTGATCCCGGCGAACAGGGTGAATTGCGGCAAGCCGTCGCCTTTGCGCGCGACTGTCCACTGCGGCTCGACGTAGGCGTTGAGGATATTGCTGCCGGCTTTCCAGGCCTTGCCCCCACCAAAGCCGATGGGGATGTAGTGGGTGTCATTCTTCAGGTCGAAGGTCCAGGTGCCGGTGGAGCGCAGGTACCAGCCCTTGGGCAGGTTATGGATGATGAAGGGCTGGAAGGTCGCGCTTTCCACGTGGACCCGGTCGTGGTCGCCGGCGAACGAGCTTTGATACTGCACCAGCGCGCCCAGCAGGCCACGGGGCGAGGCGTCGATGGCCACGGCCGCCAGGCCCGCCTGCCATTTGCCGGTGCCCAGTTCGTCGTGTTCGGCGGTGGGGGCGGTGAGCTGTGGGCCGATGCCCAACTGCACGCCCTCGGTCTTGAGCAGGAAGATATCGAACAGGTTCAGGTCGCCGATACCGGTGCTGTAGCCGCTATGGGGATCGGGCCGGGTACTCAGGGGCAGGGTGGCGCGCAGCAACTGGGGGACGCCGATAAAGTCCGACGGGGCAATGGGCAGCGTGCCGCGCAGCAATACGTCATTGGTATGGGCGTTGGTGTCGTACAGCCTGGGCGTGTAGTAGTCCTGCAGGTTAGCGCCTGGTGCCAGGTTGAGCGGGTTATTGCTCTTGTTGGCGGTCTCGGCGTTATCGGCCTGGGCAGAAAACGGGGACAACAGTAAGGCGGCCAACATAAATGCTGGAAGTCGCGGTGGTGTGAACATGATGATTCCCCAGTTCCTTGGTCACTGACCCAATAGCGCTTCGTATGGGCTGCCGGTGGTCCTTATTCGGAAACTATGTAGGACATGTCGTTTGACGCTAGCAGCTAAATTCAGACTCGCTAGTCATTCGAATGAATTAGTGACTTTGTGTGTGGGCAATCACGGTTTTTTGCGGGGATATAGTTCTAGCAGAGCCAGTGCGCGGGGCAGGCTTGCCAGCGATGGCGCCCGACAGGGCGCTGAGTAGTGTCAGGTGGCCCAGGCCATTCTTAACGTCCATCGCTGGCACGCCAGTTCCTACAAAGGGGTAGCTAACATGCCTTTGACTTTATCGCGCAGTTGATCGATGGAGAACGGCTTGGCAATCATCTGCACGCCCGGGGGCAACTCGATGTTTTCGGCATAGCCGCTGGCAAGCAAGATGGGCAGGGCCGGGCGCAATGTGCGGGTCTGTTGCGCCAGTTCCTTGCCAGTTATGCCCGGCAAGCCAAAGTCGGTCATCATCAGGTCGATCACATTGGCGCCATCTTCTATAAGTCCCAGCGCCGTTTCGCCGTCTTCAGCCTCAAGCACCTTGAACTCCAGTTCTTCGAGTACATCGACGATCAGCATGCGCACGATGGCGTCGTCTTCGACTACAAGGATGGTAGAGGCAGCGGTCATAGTGAGGGTTCCCAGATGGTTGAGGTGCAGGTCTTGAACAGTTGAACGACCATCTTCTAATGAGTCGCGGCGATCCCGGCAAGTTCCCCAAACGGGGCGTGCATTGTGCCGATAATCAGGCTTGATGTCCTGGGTGTGTCGTTGAAATACGGCATAAACATAGCCGTCGTCGTCGAGTTTGGGGCAAACTTCCGGTTTTTCCGCACTTGGCCAAGGCACGCCCATGACTCCCGCTTCGTCAGTCGATGAAAACAGCTTCCGCAAACTCCTGAGCCGCAACGTGGCATTGCCACTGGGTGTGGGGGTTCTCAGTGCGGTGTTCTTTGTGTGCCTGATCACTTATCTGTTGTCGGTGATCCAGTGGGTTGAGCACACGGACCGGGTGATCAACAACCTCAATGAAACCGCCAAACTGACGGTCGACCAGGAAACCGGCATGCGCGGTTTCCTGATTACCGGCGACGAGCATTTCCTCGACCCCTACGAAGTGGCCAAGCCCCGGATCATTTCCGACCTGCGCAATCTGCAGGTCCTGGTCGCCGATAACCCCCAGCAAGTGGACCGACTCAAGCGCCTGGAGTCGCTGCAACTGGAGTGGAACAACTACGCCCAGACGATGATTGAGATGCAACGGCAAGAGGGCGATTACCGCGGCGCGGTGAAGGCCGGGCGTGGCAAGCGCCTGACCGACGAAATTCGCAAGGAGTACGAGGCCGCGATTGCCATGGAGCAGCAGTTCCGCCTTGATCGCAACGCAGAAGTGACCCGCACCACGGTGTTTAGCGTGGTGATCTACTTGCTGTTCGTGCTGGGCCTGAGCGGCTTTTTGGCGTATGTCGGGAGGAAGAATCTATTAGCCCTTTCAGACAGTTACAGCGCCAACCTGGCCTCGCAACTGAAGATTGCCAAACGCCTGGAACAGCAAGCGTGGCTGCGCAATGGCCAGACTGAACTGGCTGAACAGGTGCTGGGCCAACTGACGTTGAACCTGCTGGGGCGCAATATTCTGCAATTCTGCGCCCAATACATGGGCTCGGTGGTGGCTGCACTGTATGTGCGGGAGGAACACGGCGGCCTCAAGCGCGTGGCTGCGTATGGCTTCTCGCGGGAGCAGGAGCAGCAGGAGCAGGCGATTTACCGTGACGAGGGCATTGTCGGCCAGGCCGCCCAGCAACACCGTTTGATTCGCCTGGACGATGTGTCGGTGGACTACTTCAAGGTCAGCTCCGGCCTGGGTGATGGTGCACCGCGCAGCGTGCTGGTGGTGCCGACCAGCGATGATGATCGGGTCAACGGGGTCATCGAACTGGGCTTCCTGCGTCCTCTGGAAGAGCGCGATGTGGAGCTGCTGGAGCTGATCGCCGGCAATATCGGCACTTCTATCGAAGCGGCGCGCTACCGCCAGCGTTTGCAGGAAGTGCTGGCCGAGACCCAGCAGCTCAATGAAGAGCTGCAAGTGCAGCAGGAAGAACTCAAGACCGCCAACGAGGAGCTGGAAGAGCAGTCGCGCATCCTCAAGGAGTCCCAGGCCCACCTGGAGACCCAGCAGGCCGAGTTGGAGCAGACCAACGAGCAATTGGCCGAGCAGAGCCAGATCCTCGCCGACCAGCGCGATGCCATGGACCGCAAGAACATCGAGCTCAATCGCGTGCAGGTCGAGTTGGAGGATCGTGCCGATGAGTTGGAGCGCTCCAGCAAGTACAAGTCCGAGTTCCTCGCCAACATGTCCCACGAGTTGCGCACGCCCCTCAACAGCTCGCTGATCCTGGCCAAGCTGCTGGCAGAGAACTCCGATGAAAACCTCAGCGCCGAACAGGTCAAGTTTGCCGAGTCGATCTACTCGGCAGGCAACGATCTGCTCAACCTGATCAATGACATCCTGGACATTGCCAAGGTCGAGGCCGGCAAGCTCGATATGCGTCCCGAGAACACCAGTGTGGCGCGCCTGGCAGAGGGCATGCGCGGCATGTTCGAGCCGTTGGCCAGCGACCGCAAGCTGGGCTTCCAGATAGAGGTGCAGGCCGGTGCGCCGCTGATGTTGTTCACCGACCGCCAGCGTCTGGAGCAGATCCTCAAGAACCTGCTGTCCAATGCCGTCAAGTTCACCGAGAAAGGCCAGGTCAGCCTGACTATTTCCCGCCAGCCGGGGGAGGGCATTGCCTTTACCGTGCGTGACTCGGGGATCGGTATTGCCCCGGACCAGCAGCAAAGCATCTTCGAAGCCTTCCGCCAGGCCGATGGCACCACCAACCGCCGTTACGGCGGTACCGGTCTGGGGCTGTCCATTTCCCGCGACCTGGCCACCCTGCTGGGGGGCTATATCAATGTCACCAGTGAGCCGGGCCAGGGCAGTATCTTTACCCTGGTGCTGCCGGAACAGTACGTTGAACGCGATGAAGACGCGCCCGCCATCGAGCGCCCGCAGGCCGCGATGATTGCCCCGGCACCCGTAGCGCCCATCAAGGTGTCGCCGTTGCCCATGGCCGACGAAGCGTTGATACCGCGCTTTGCCGACGACCGCGAGCAAGCCCCGTTCACCACCCGCTGCATCCTGGTGGTGGAAGACGAGCCAAACTTTGCGCGGATCCTCTTCGATCTGGCCCACGAACTGGGCTATCACTGCCTGGTGGCCCATGGCGCGGACGAGGGCTACACCTTGGCCGAACAGTATCTGCCGGACGCGATCCTGCTGGATATGCGCCTGCCGGATCACTCCGGGCTCACCGTGCTGCAGCGCCTCAAGGAGCACGCCGAGACCCGGCATATCCCGGTGCATGTGATTTCTGTCGAAGACCGCGTCGAAGCCGCCATGCACATGGGCGCCATCGGTTATGCCGTCAAGCCCACCACCCGCGAAGAGCTCAAGGACGTGTTTGCGCGCCTGGAGGCCAAGCTGACGCAGAAGGTCAAGCGCATCCTGCTGGTGGAAGACGATGACTTGCAGCGCGACAGCATTGCCCGCCTGATCGGCGACGAAGACATCGAAATCACTGCCGTCGGTTTCGCCCAGGAGGCCCTGGACCTGCTGCGCAGCACGGTATACGACTGCATGATCATCGATCTCAAGCTGCCGGACATGCTCGGCAACGAGTTGCTCAAGCGCATGGCCACCGAGGATATCTGTTCGTTCCCGCCAGTGATTGTCTACACCGGGCGCAACCTCACCCGGGATGAAGAGGCGGAACTGCGTAAGTATTCGCGCTCGATCATCATCAAAGGTGCCCGCTCACCTGAACGGTTGCTGGACGAAGTGACACTCTTTTTGCACAAAGTCGAATCCCAGTTGTCCCAGGAACGGCAGAAGATGCTCAAGACCGCCCGCAGCCGCGACAAGGTCTTCGAAGGGCGTAAGGTGTTGCTGGTGGATGACGATGTACGCAACATCTTTGCCCTTACCAGTGCCCTGGAGCACAAGGGGGCGGTTGTGGTGATTGGCCGTAACGGCCGTGAAGCCATCGAGCGACTCAATGAAGTCGAGGACATCGACCTGGTACTGATGGACGTGATGATGCCGGAGATGGATGGCTACGAGGCCACTGCGTTGATCCGCCAGGATCCGCGCTGGCGCAAGCTGCCGATCATTGCGGTGACGGCCAAGGCCATGAAGGACGACCAGGAGCGCTGTCTTGCGGCCGGGTCCAACGATTATCTGGCCAAGCCCATTGACCTGGATCGGTTGTTTTCGCTGATCCGTGTTTGGCTGCCGAAGATGGAACGCATTTAAGTGGATCGAAGTACTGATATTGAACTGCGCTTGTTGATCGAGGCGATCTACCTCAAGTACAGCTATGACTTTCGTGATTACTCCGGGGCTTCGGTCAAGCGGCGTGTGGCGCATGCGTTGCGCCAGTTCGACTGCAAGACGATCTCGGCCTTGCAGGAGCGGGTGCTGCACGATCCCACGGCGTTCATGCAATTGCTGCAGTTCCTGACCATCCCGGTCAGCGAGATGTTTCGCGACCCCTCGCACTTTCTGGCGATACGCCAGGAAGTGGTGCCCCTGCTCAAGACCTACCCATCGATCAAGATCTGGATCGCCGGGTGCAGCACTGGGGAGGAGGTGTATTCCATGGCCATCCTCCTGCGCGAGGAGGGTTTGCTCGAACGCACGATCATCTATGCCACGGATATCAACCCCAACTCCCTGGAAAAGGCCAAGCAAGGGATCTTTTCCCTGGAGAGCGTGCGTGCCTACACCCACAATTACCAGCAGGCCGGTGGCACTCAATCGTTTGCCGACTACTACACGGCGGCCTACGATTACGCGATCTTTGACAAGACGCTGCGGGAAAACGTGACGTTTGCCGACCATAGCCTGGCGACCGACAGTGTGTTCTCCGAAACACAATTGATTTCATGTCGTAACGTTCTGATTTATTTCAATAAAAAGTTGCAGGACCGGGCGTTTGGATTGTTTCATGAGTCGCTGTGCCATCGCGGCTTCCTGGTGCTGGGCAGCAAGGAAACCCTGGATTTTTCCGCCTACAGCAAGCAGTTCGAACCCTTGGTCAAGCAAGAACGGATCTACCGCAAATCATGAATGAAGCTGCTGCCAGCCCGGCGTCTGTGTCGGGCGTCCAAGCCATTGTCGTCGGCGCATCCGCGGGTGGGGTCGAGGCGTTATTGAGCATTTTTGCTGTCTTGGCGCCAGGGTTCAGCCTGCCGATCATCGCTGTGCTGCACCTGCCGGATGAGCGCCGCAGCCAGTTGGCCGAAGTGTTTGACCGGCGCCTGCACATACCGGTGGTAGAGGCGCGGGACAAGGAAATGATCCAGCCCGGCACCCTGTATTTTGCCGGGCCTGGCTATCATTTGTCGGTGGAGCATGACCGCAGCCTGTCCTTGAGCCAGGAGGATCGCGTCCATCACTCGCGCCCGGCCATTGATTTTCTGTTTGAATCGGCTGCTGACGCCTATGGCCCGAATTTGCTGGCGATCCTGTTGACCGGCGCCAACCAGGATGGCGGGCGCGGCTTGGCCCAGGTCAAGCAGCTGGGCGGCATCACGGTTGTCCAGGACCCTTTGGAGGCGCGGGTGGACGTGATGCCCAAGGCGGCCCTGGCGCTGCATACACCTGACTATATTCTCACCTTGAGCCGCATTGGCGATTTGCTGGCTTCCCTGGAATCTTCCCCATGTTAACTACTGTCCAGGCCAAACTGCTGATCGTCGACGATCTGCCGGAAAACCTGCTGGCCCTTGAAGCGCTGATCAAGCGCGAGGACCGCCAGGTCTACAAGGCCTTGAGTGCCGACGAGGCCTTGTCGCTGCTGCTTGAGCACGAGTTCGCCATGGCTATTCTCGATGTGCAGATGCCCGGTATGAACGGCTTCGAGCTGGCCGAGATGATGCGCGGCACGGAAAAAACCAAGAACATTCCCATTGTGTTTGTCAGCGCCGCCGGGCGTGAGCTCAACTACGCCTTCAAGGGCTACGAGAGCGGCGCAGTGGATTTCCTGCACAAGCCGCTGGATATTCACGCGGTCAAGAGCAAGGTCAACGTGTTCGTCGAACTGTATCGCCAGAGCAAGGCCATGAAGCTGCAGGTCGAAGCCCTGGAGCACAGCCGCCGCGAACAGGAAGCCCTGCTGACGCGCTTGCAGGCCACCCAGGAGCAATTGGAGCAGGCGGTGCGGATGCGCGATGACTTCATGTCTATCGTGGCCCACGAAGTGCGTACGCCCCTCAATGGCCTGATTCTGGAAACCCAACTGCGCAAGATGCATCTGGCGCGCAACAACGCCAGTGCGTTCACCCTGGACAAGATGCATGCCATGGTCGACCGCGACGAACGGCAGATCCAGAGCCTGATCCGCCTGATCGAAGACATGCTCGATGTTTCGCGCATTCGCACCGGCAAGTTGTCGATTCGCCCGGCGCGGTTTGACCTGACGCAACTGGTGCGCAACCTCCTGGAAAACTTCGCCCCACAGGTGGCAGCGGCCGACTCTTCGATCCAACTGCACGCCGAGCAACCGGTGGAGGGCCACTGGGACGAGTTCAGGATCGAACAGGTGGTGTCCAACCTGCTGACCAACGCCTTGCGCTACGGGGCCAAGAGCCCGGTGGATGTGCGGGTGTACGCCGAGCATGGCGAGGCGCGGGTGGAGGTGCGCGATCGTGGAATCGGCATCAGTGAGGACAACCAGAAGCGCATTTTCCAGCAGTTCGAGCGCGTCACCGACAAACATGCCGTGGCCGGGCTGGGCCTGGGGCTGTTTATTTCCGAGCAGATTGTCGCCGCCCATGGCGGTACTATTGAGGTCGAAAGCCGGATAGGCGAGGGTGCCTTGTTCCGGGTGTGCCTGCCGATGGGGCTGGAGGCATGAAATCATTCAGCAATCCAACGCAACCTCTGCGTGACCCCATGGTCGTAACTGCAGCAACTGACCGAGCAAAGGCTTCCCATGAGTGAAGATGCACAAGATGTCGTACTGATCGTTGAAGACGACGAATCAATTATGTTTGTGCTGGGTGAATACCTGGCAGGCCTGGGGTATCGGGTTTTAAAGGCGATTGATGGCGAACAGGCCTTCGAAATCCTTGCCAGCAAACCCCACCTGGACCTGATGGTCACCGATTACCGGCTGCCTGGGGGCATTTCCGGGGTGCAAATCGCCGAGCCCGCGATCAAGTTGCGACCGGAACTCAAGGTGATCTTCATCAGTGGCTATCCCCAGGAAATTCTCGACTGCAACAGCCCGATCACGCGCAATGCGCCGATCCTGGCCAAGCCGTTCGATCTGGATACGTTGCACGAACATATCCAGCGTTTGTTGGCCTGAAAGGCGTTACAGAGTCGAAACCTGACACTTCGTTATGTGTGTACCGAGCCGGCGCAGTCAGGTGGCGCGAATCATCTCCCGCACCGTCTGCGTCAGTAATTCGAAGGTGAACGGCTTGGTAATCATCTGCATACCCGGGTCGAGAAACCCACCGCGTACCGCGGCATGTTCGGCATAGCCGGTGATAAACAGAACTTTGAGCCCTGGCCGCAGTTGGCGGCCAATTTCCGCTAATTGCCGACCGTTCATACCGGGCAGTCCAACGTCACTTATCAACAGATCAATCCGCTGCTCAGACTCGATGATCGGCAACGCGCTGTTGGCATCACCCGCTTCGACAAAGGCATAGCCCAATTCGCTCAATACCGCGCTGACCAGTACCCGCACGGCCGGATCGTCCTCGACAATCAATACGGTTTCACCGGCGTTGGCAAATGGCAGCTGCGGCGGGTTGAGGGGTTCCTCAGCGATTATTTCACCCGCAAAGCGTGGCAGGAACAGGCTGACCGTGGTGCCCTGGCCAACCACGCTGTGAATGGTCACATGGCCGTGGGATTGGCGGGCGAAGCCATAGATCATCGACAGGCCCAGCCCCGTACCCTGGCCGATGGGTTTGGTGGTGAAGAAAGGGTCGAAGGCGCGGCTGACAACCGTGTCGGGCATGCCACAACCGGTGTCGCTGACGCTCAACTCGACATAATCGCCGGGATTGAGGGTGCCGTAGGCTGCGGTGAATACGCTGTCGAGATGGCGGTTGCTGGTTTCCACCACCAACTGCCCGCCGTTGGGCATGGCGTCGCGTGCATTGAGCGCCAGGTTGAGCAGGGCACTTTCCAACTGATTGGGGTCGGCTTCGGCGATCCACAGCTTTTCCTCGACCCGAACATCCAGGGCGATGCTCTCGTTGAGACTGCGCCGTAGCAACTCGCTCATGGACGTCACCAGGTGGTTGATCTCCACAGGTTTGGAGTCCAGCGACTGGCGACGGGAAAACGCCAGCAGGCGGTGGGTCAGGCCGGCGGCGCGGTTGGCCGAGGTGACGCCCAGGTCGATCAGGCTGTCGAGGTCTTCGGTGCGGCCCCGGGCAACCCGCCTTCGCAGTAACTCCAGGCTGCCGATGATCCCGGTGAGCATGTTGTTGAAGTCGTGGGCGATACCTCCCGTCAACTGACCGACGGCTTCCATTTTCTGCGCCTGCCGCAGTGCTTCTTCGTTGGCGCGCAACTGCGCCGTACGTTCCTCGACCTGTTGCTCCAGGGTTTCCAGGGTGCTTTGCAGGCGCTGTTCACTCAGGCTGAGGTCGATCATTCGGTCGCGGGCCTCGTACTGGCGCCGGCGGCCGCGCAAGGCAGTGGTGACCAGGCTGATCAAGGTGACCGGGTGGAATGGGCGCTCCAGCAAGGTGATGTTGCCTAGCAGTGCGCTCAGGTGTGAGGACGCGTTCTGTTCGCTACCGCCGTGGTGGGTGAGCAGCACGATCGGCAAGTCGGACCAGGCGGGCTGCTGTTGCAGGTAAGTCAGCAACGGTTCGAGATCGGCGCCGCGCAAGGCTTCTGCAGCAATAATCAGCAGGCCGGCACCGTCCTCCAGGGACTCGCACAGCAAAGGCAGGCTGCTCGCAGTCACGGCGCCAAATCCCGCCTCGTTGAGCATCATTGTTGCCAGCGAGCTGTCGCGCCCCAGGGGCGCCAGAATAATTGCACGCTCGAATGTCTCGGCCCGCGCCGTCACGAACTCTCATCCTTGAGCAGCGGCTTGCCGGCACCCATGTACGTGGGCACGCCGCGCAACACGCCCTGGAACGCCTCGAGGGGTTCGCCGATGGTCATCCCGGTGCCGCTGATGCGGTACTCACGGATGGTCGACTCATGCCTGCCGGTGCGTTTCTTGATGATCGAAATGGCACGGCGCACCTTGCCCAAGGCTTCGAAGTAACGCAGCAGAATAACCGTGTCGGCCAGGTAGGTAATGTCCACTGGCGCCTGCATATCACCCACCAGGCCGTGTTGGGCTACCGTCATAAAAGTCGCCGCGCCGCGTCGGTTGAGGTACAGCAACAGTTCGTGCATGTGCAGCACCAGGGCGTTTTCTTCAGGCATCGCCGCCTGATAGCCGTTGATACTGTCGATGACCACGGTCTTGATCTGGCGTTCGTCGACGCAGCGCCGTACGCGATGGGAGAACTCTCCGGGTGACAGTTCGGCGGCGTCCACCTGTTCGATCAGCAGGTTGCCGGTGGCTTGCAGCGCCTCCAGGTCGATCCCCATGTTTTTCATGCGCTCAAACAACAGGCCCAGCTCTTCATCGAAGATAAACAGTGCGGCCTTTTCCCCGCGGGCCACCGCCGAGGCAGCAAAAATCATCGAAATCAACGATTTGCCCGTACCGGCAGGGCCAAGGATCAGCGTGCTGGAGCCGGTCTCGATACCGCCGCCGAGCAGGGCATCCATCTCGCTTATGCCGCTGGTCAAGGTCTGGCGGTTGTAGCCGCCGCGATGCTCGGCGGCCACCAGGCGGGGGAATACATGCACACCGTCGCCCATGATGGTGAAGTCGTGGAAGCCGCCCCGGTATTTCTGCCCGCGGTACTTCACCACGCGCACCCGGCGACGTTCGGCGCCGTAGTTGGGGGTCAGTTCTTCCAGGCGAATCACCCCGTGGGCCACGCTGTGTACGGTTTTGTCCAGGGCTTCGGTGGTCAGGTCATCGAGCAGCAAGACCGTGGCTTCATAGCGCACAAAGTAATGTTTGATGGCCAGGATCTGGCGGCGGTAACGCAACGAGCTTTGCGCCAGCAAGCGGATTTCCGAAAGGCTGTCGAGCACCACACGGGTCGGCTTGACGCGCTCCACGGCTTCGAAAATCTGCCGGGTGGCTTCGCCCAGCTCCAGATCCGAGGAGTACAGCAGGCTTTGCTGATGTTCGGCGTTCAGCAGGCTTTCGGGGGGTGTCAGTTCAAAAATATGGATGTTGTCGTCCAAGTCCCAGCCATGGGATGCCGCGCCCTGGCGTAATTCGCGCTCGGTTTCAGACAGGGTGATATACAGCGAGCGTTCGCCATTTTTTGCCCCCGCCTGAAGGAAATGCAGGGCCACCGTAGTCTTGCCCGTACCTGGCTCGCCTTCGAGCAGGAACAGGTGGCTGCGTGACAGGCCACCGTCAAGAATGTCATCAAGACCTTCGATACCGGTCGCCGCCTTTGCTGTGAACAGCTCTTTGGATGTAGACAAGAAGTGCCCTCGGATCACTTATCAAGTAGAGGGCGCGTGCCTGAGCAAACGCGCCATATTTACTTGACCGTGGTGCCGATTGGCGGTTCAACGTTTTGTTAAATATGTCGGGTGCCGGCAACGGGCACCGTCCTCACAGGCCCTGTTGCAGGGCTGGATCATCAGGGTTTTGCTGCTCCAGCTGCGCCAGCAGTACTTGAACGTTCTGCAGTTGGCCGCTTTCTTTCCAGTAGTTGACCAGCAATACCCGCGCCTTGCGGTTGGCCGGGTGGCGCTGGATGATTTCTTCCAGCTGGCGCTGCGCGGCCTCCAGTTCGTCCTGGTCGTGCAGGGTGGTTGCCAGGTCGTAGCGGTAATCCTGATTGTCTGGCTCAAGCTCCACCGCCTTGGACAGCCCGAGCAGGGCGTACGCGCGTTCGCCATGGTGCAGCAACCACATGCCCAGGGCGTGCTGCAGGTAGGCCGAATCGGGATGAGCCTGCAACTGCGTGGCCAGAACCTGGCGGGAATCATCGACCTTGCCCTGTTTATCCAGCAGTTCGATGCGTGCAACCACCGCCGGCAGGTTATCCGGGTCCAGGCGCAATGCCTGTTCCAGGGCATGTTGCGCTTCGGGCAGCAGGGCGCTGTGGATGTACAGGCGTGCCAGCTGAATCCAGCCTTCGGCGCTTTCGGGCTGGGCCTTGAGGTACTTTGCATACTCATCCAGCACTTGCTGCAAGGGGCCGAAATACAGGCCCAGGGTGTCGGGTGACAGGCCCAGCAAGGCGTTGGCAGCGGCAAACCGCACGCTTTGTTGTTCATCCTCGAGCAACGGCCCGAGCAACAGGGTGCGCTGCCCGCTGGGCACCAAGCCGACGATGCTGGCAATGGCTGCCTGGCGCACCAGGGGGGATTCGTGGCTCAGGTCCTTGTCCGCCAGTTTCAATGCCTGGGGGCTTGGATAGTTGTGCAATTCGTTGTGCAGGGCGGCGCGGCGCACGTCCGACAGATCTGGCCGGCCCAATTGCTGATACAGCACCCGTGCGGCGCCGGGTTCGCCGTTATGCGCCTGTTTCAGGGCCTTGGAGTATCCGTGGGCAATGGCCGGCGGTACGGACACGCTGGGCGTGCGGGTGAAATACCAGAACAGCAGTGCGACAAACAACAGGGCGCTCAGGCCGATGATCGAGTAACGGCGTGACTTTGACATGCAGGCGTCCGAAAGCTGGGCAGCTAGTGCAAAGTGGTCAGCTTCGGTCAGACACCGACGAGTGTCAAACCTGGCTCACGTCAGCACATAGTCCACGGGCTCCAAGGGCGGCGGTAGGGTGGTTTCGCCCAGGGCGGCGAGGATCTCGCGTTCCAGGGCGCGCACGATGGCATTGCACGGCAGGTCGTTCTCGTCGAAGCCGAAGGGGTCCTCCAGATCGTCACCGATTTCGTCCAGGCCAAAGAAGGTGTAGCTGACGATGGCGGTGAAAATCGGCGTCAGCCAGCCCAGGGGCTCGGCCATGGCAAATGGCAGCAGGATGCAGAACAGATAGATGGTGCGGTGCAGCAGCAGGGTGTAGGGGAAGGGCAGCGGCGTGCTTTTGATCCGTTCGCAAGCGGCCTGTACCTGGCTGAGCCCCACCAGGCGGGTTTCCAGTTGGGTGTAGCGCCAATCGCTGATCCGTCCCTGTTGCGCGGCGTCCGAGCATTGGGCGCCGAGGGTTTGCAGGATGCGATCAGGCAGGTTCGGGTGGTGGGACTCCACGCTGGTCCAAGGCTTTATGGCATGGGACTCGTCTTCCAGGCGCAGGCGCGCGACCAGGCCGTGGGCAAAGCCGCAAAGGCCGCGCAACAGGCTTTCGCGCTCGCCGGGCCGGGTAAAAACCTGGCTTTCGCGGATCAGCGAGCGAATCTCAATGACCATCTGCCCCAATTGCTTGCGGCCCTCCCACCAGCGGTCGTAGCAGGCGTTGTTGCGAAAGCTCATGAAGATCGACAGCGACAGCCCCAGCAGGGTGAACGGGGTCGCGTTGACCTTGGAAAAATAGGCTGGGTGCAGGGTTTCCACCAGGACGATCACCGAGGCCAGCAGCGTGACCAGCAGGCTGCGCAGGGCAATACGCTTGGCAATCGAACCCTTGAGGGAGAACAGGATGCCGAACAGGTTGGGTTTGGGGCGGACAATCATCGAGGGCTTCTTCGGTGGCGCAGGCCCTCAGATTAGAAGCTGGCGGGCAGGGCGTCCAATCGCTTGCGTTGACTGGCTGATTGTCGGGCTCTATGGGCATTGGCATCTAAACAACTGAACACCCCCTGTGGCGAGCGGGCAAGCCCGCTCGCCACAGGCAGCAGCTCAACACGTCGCATCATTGGCCAAACCAGTCAGCCACATTGAAAGCTTTGACCATTGTCCGTGCGCCGCTCTGGCGCCACTATTTGCGCAGCGTCACCCCGCAAAAGCACGCCCCCCAAAAACAACAAAAGACACAGGGATTTGCCACGATGCGCGATTATTTGACTGCGACTACCGAGTTCAACTACCAGCAAACCGTCGAGGCCGCACTGGCCGGCCACTTGCAAGGGCTCAATGCCTGCGTTGAATGCTGCGACCGGCATGCACTGCCGGGGCGGATTGCCTTGTTCTGGGAGGGCAAGGATGGCCGCAGCGCCACCTCGACCTTCATTGAGTTGCAGGATCAGGCGGCGCGTTTCGCCAATTTCCTCCTGGCCCAGGGCGTCAAGCGTGGCGACAAGGTCGCTGGCCTGCTGCCGCGCACCGCCGAACTGCTGGTGACGGTGCTGGCCACCTGGCGCATCGGGGCGGTCTATCAACCCTTGTTCACCGCGTTCGGCCCCAAGGCCATCGAACACCGCCTGAACAGCTCCGGCGCGGCGCTGGTGGTGACCGACGCGGTCAACCGCAGCAAACTGGCGGAAGTTGCCGATTGCCCGACCATCGTCACGGTGGCCGGCGCCAAGGGCGAAGGCATTGTGCGCGGTGATTTCAGCTTCTGGGCCGAGTTGCCCAACTATTCCAATGTCTGCGAACCGGTATTGCTGGGCGCCGATGATCCGTTCCTGCTGATGTTCACCTCTGGCACCACAGGCCCGTCAAAGGCCCTGGCCGTACCGCTCAAGGCCCTGGTCGCGTTCCAGAGCTACACCCGCGATGCCGTGGACCTGCGCCCTGAAGATGCGTTCTGGAACGTCGCCGATCCGGGCTGGGCCTACGGTATCTACTTTGGCGTGACCGGACCGTTGTCCATGGGCCATCCGATCACCTTCTACGATGGCCCGTTCACCCTGGAAAGCACCTGCCGGGTCATCAATAAGTACGGGATCACCAACCTCACGGGTTCGCCTACGGCCTACCGCCTGCTGATTGCCGGTGGCGAGCAGTTCGCGCGCTCGATCAAGGGCCGGCTGCGCATCGTCAGCAGCGCCGGCGAGCCGCTCAACCCGGAAGTGATCCGTTGGTTTGCCGACAACCTGGGTGTGACTATCCACGACCACTACGGCCAGACCGAGCTGGGCATGGTGCTGTGCAATCACCATGGCCTGGAGCACCCGGTGCATGTCGGGTCTGCTGGTTTTGCCTCGCCGGGGCACCGCATCGTGGTGCTGGATGACAACCACCAGGAATTGCCCGCCGGCCAGCCTGGGATCCTCGCCATCGACCGCGAGCAGTCGCCGATGTGCTGGTTCGCCGGCTACGACGGGGTCAAGACCAAGGCTTTCGTTGGCAAGTATTACTTGAGCGGCGACACCGTGGAGCTCAATCCCGATGGCAGCATCAGTTTTGTTGGGCGCAGTGATGATGTGATCACCACCTCCGGCTACCGCGTGGGTCCATTCGACGTGGAAAGCGCCTTGGTTGAGCACCCGGCGGTGATCGAAGCGGCCGTGGTCGGCAAACCGGACGCGGAGCGCACCGAGCTGGTCAAGGCCTTTGTGGTGATCAACAGCCAGTACCGCGCCGATGCCGCGCTGGCCGAGGAGCTGCGCCAGCACGTGCGCAAGCGCCTGGCGGCCCACGCCTACCCGCGGGAAATCGAATTTGTCAGCGACTTGCCCAAGACCCCGAGCGGCAAGCTGCAACGGTTTATTTTGCGTAACCAGGAAATCGCCAAGGTCCAGGCAGCGACCACGGCTTGATCCCTCTTCAAGGAAACAATGATGCAGATCGAGAACAAGGTATTTATGGTCAGCGGCGGCGCTTCGGGGCTCGGCGCGGCCACCGCCGAAATGTTGGTGGCGGCGGGTGCCAAGGTGATGCTGGTGGACCTGAATGCCGATGCCGTGGCGGCCCAGGCGGTTAAGTTGGGCGCACAGGCGCGCAGTGTGGTGGCGGATATCAGCCAGGAAGCGGCTGCCGAAGCGGCAGTACAGGCGACCGTCGCGGCATTTGGCGCCCTGCATGGGCTGGTCAACTGCGCAGGCGTGGTGCGTGGCGAGAAAATCCTCGGCAAGAACGGGCCCCATGCCTTGGCAAGCTTTGCCCAGGTGATCAACGTCAACCTGATCGGCAGCTTCAACCTGCTGCGCCTGGCGGCGGCCGCTATCGCTGAATCCGAGGCCGATGCCGACGGTGAGCGTGGCGTGATCATCAACACCGCGTCAGTGGCCGCTTTTGACGGCCAGGTCGGCCAGGCCGCCTACGCGGCATCCAAGGGCGCGATTGCCAGCCTGACCCTGCCGGCTGCGCGCGAACTGGCGCGCTTCGGTATCCGCGTGATGACCATCGCCCCAGGCATCTTTGAAACACCGATGATGGCCGGCATGACCCCGCAAGTACGCGACTCCCTGGCGGCCGGCGTGCCGTTCCCGCCACGCCTGGGCAAGCCGGTCGAGTACGCTGCGCTGGCGCGGCATATCATTGAAAACAGCATGCTCAATGGCGAGGTGATCCGTCTTGACGGCGCCTTGCGCATGGCGGCCAAGTAAGGAGGTTTTTGCATGACTCAGCTTCACGATCCGATTGTTATTGTCAGCGCCGTACGCACGCCCATGGGCGCGTTCCAGGGCGACCTCAAGGGTTTGACCGCGCCGCAATTGGGCGCCGCGGCGATTCGTGCCGCCGTCGAGCGAGCAGGTATCGCCCACGACGCAGTAGACGAAGTGTTGTTCGGTTGCGTACTGCCCGCAGGTCTCGGCCAGGCCCCGGCACGCCAGGCCGCCCTGGGCGCTGGCCTGGACAAGTCGACGCGTTGCACCACGCTCAACAAGATGTGTGGTTCGGGCATGGAAGCGGCCATTCTGGCCCATGACTCGCTGCTGGCCGGTAGCGTGCAGGTGGTGATCGCCGGGGGCATGGAGAGCATGTCCAACGCCCCCTACCTGCTGGATCGGGCGCGTAGCGGTTACCGCATGGGCCATGGCCGAGTGCTTGACCATATGTTCCTCGATGGCCTGGAAGACGCCTATGACAAGGGCCGCCTCATGGGCACTTTTGCCGAGGACTGCGCCGAAGCCAACGGTTTTACTCGTGAGGCCCAGGATGCCTTTGCCATCGCCTCGCTGACCCGTGCCCAGCAGGCAATCACTGCCGGTAGCTTCAGTGCCGAGATCGTCCCGGTGCAGGTCACCGTGGGCAAGGAACAAAAGACCATCACTGACGACGAGCAGCCGCCCAAGGCGCGCCTGGACAAGATCGCCACCTTGAAGCCGGCGTTTCGCGAAGGCGGCACGGTGACTGCGGCCAACTCCAGTTCAATTTCCGACGGTGCGGCGGCCTTGCTGATGATGCGTCAGAGCGAAGCGCAAAAACGCGGGCTCAAGCCCCTTGCAGTGATCCACGGCCATGCCGCGTTTGCCGATGAGCCGGGCCTGTTCCCGGTGGCGCCGGTGGGGGCGATCCGCAAGCTGCTGAGCAAGACCGGCTGGAGCCTGGGGGATGTGGATCTGTTCGAGATCAACGAAGCCTTTGCCGTGGTCAGCCTGGTGACCATGAGCAAGCTGGAAATTCCCCACGACAAGGTCAACGTCCACGGCGGCGCGTGCGCCCTGGGGCACCCGATTGGCGCATCTGGTGCGCGCATCCTTGTGACCCTGCTTTCGGCCCTGCGCCAGAAAGGGCTCAAGCGTGGTGTCGCGGCCATCTGCATCGGTGGCGGTGAAGCCACGGCCATGGCCGTCGAGTGCCTGGATTAAGGAATCTATATGTTGCCCAACGACGAACAATTGCAAATCAGCGAAGCAGCCCGGCAATTTGCCCAGGAGCGGCTCAAGCCGTTCGCTGCCGAGTGGGACCGCGAGCATCGCTTCCCCAAGGAAGCCATCCGCGAAATGGCCGAGCTGGGCTTTTTCGGCATGCTGGTGCCCGAGCAATGGGGCGGTTGCGACACCGGTTACCTGGCCTACGCCATGGCCCTGGAAGAAGTCGCGGCCGGGGATGGGGCCTGCTCGACCATCATGAGCGTGCACAACTCGGTGGGTTGCGTGCCCATCCTCAAGTTCGGCAATGATCAGCAGAAAGAACAGTTCCTCAAGCCCCTGGCCAGCGGCGCGATGCTCGGCGCGTTTGCCCTGACCGAACCCCAGGCCGGTTCCGATGCCAGCTGCCTGAAAACCCGTGCCCGCCTTGACGGCGATCACTATGTACTCAATGGCTGCAAGCAGTTCATCACCTCAGGGCAGAACGCCGGGGTGGTGATTGTCTTTGCGGTGACTGACCCGGCGGCCGGCAAGCGTGGGATCAGCGCGTTTATTGTGCCCACTGATTCGCCCGGCTATAAGGTGGCGCGGGTCGAGGACAAACTCGGCCAACATGCGTCCGATACCTGCCAGATTCTGTTTGAGGATGTGCGGGTACCGGTGGCTAACCGCCTGGGCGAGGAGGGTGAAGGTTATCGGATTGCCCTGGCCAACCTGGAAGGTGGCCGCGTGGGAATTGCCTCGCAATCGGTGGGGATGGCCCGGGCTGCGTTTGAAGCCGCGCGGGACTACGCACGCGAGCGCGAGAGTTTTGGCAAGGCCCTGATCGAACATCAGGCCGTGGCGTTTCGCCTGGCCGACATGGCCACCCAGATCGCCGTGGCCCGGCAGATGGTGCATTACGCCGCCGCCCTGCGCGACAGTGGCAAACCTGCGCTGGTGGAGGCGTCCATGGCCAAGCTGTTCGCTTCGGAAATGGCCGAGAAAGTCTGTTCTGCCGCCTTGCAAACCCTGGGTGGATACGGTTACCTGAGCGACTTCCCGCTGGAGCGGATCTACCGTGATGTGCGGGTCTGCCAGATTTATGAAGGCACCAGTGATATTCAGCGCATGGTCATTTCGCGCAATCTTTGAAGAGGAACGGATCGATGAGTTACCAAACCATTTTGCTTGAAGTCCAAGGCCGCGTCGGGCTGATTACCCTCAATCGCCCCGAGGCGCTGAACGCCTTGAACGCGCAACTGGTCAGCGAAGTGAATCAGGCCCTCGACAGCCTGGAAGCCAATCCCGAGATCGGCTGCATTGTGTTGACCGGCTCTAAAAAAGCCTTTGCCGCCGGTGCCGATATCAAGGAAATGGCCGAGCTGACCTACCCGCAGATCTACCTCGACGACCTGTTCAGCGACAGCGACCGTGTAGCCAACCGCCGTAAGCCGATCATTGCCGCGGTCAACGGTTTTGCCCTGGGCGGCGGTTGCGAGCTGGCGTTGATGTGCGACTTCATCCTGGCCGGCGACAACGCCAAGTTTGGCCAGCCGGAAGTCAACCTTGGCGTGCTGCCGGGCATGGGCGGCACCCAGCGCCTGACCCGTGCGGTAGGCAAGGCCAAGGCCATGGAAATGTGCCTGACCGGGCGTTTTATCGATGCGGTGGAAGCAGAACGTTGCGGCATCGTTGCGCGCATCGTGCCGTCGGACGAACTGCTGGCAGAGGCGCTCAAGGTGGCGGCGCTGATCGCCAGCAAATCGGTGCCCATCAGCATGATGGTCAAGGAAAGCGTCAACCGCGCCTTTGAAGTCAGCCTGTCGGAAGGCGTGCGCTTTGAACGCCGGGTATTCCACGCAGCCTTTGCCACTCAGGACCAGAAGGAAGGCATGGCGGCGTTCGTGGCCAAGCGCGCTCCCGAATTCAAGGACAAGTAAAGCAACAGGCCCGCTCACGGGCCTGGCCGACCAAAGCAATCCACTTCTCGCCACCGCGGGTGGCCTTGATGGTTTGTGCCGCGTAATAGTTCAATCGTGCCAGGCGCTCTTTTACCTCTGCCAAATCCAGCGTTTGGGCAGAGGTAACGGGTGCCTGCTGAATCGGGCAGAAGACAAGCCAAAGCGACTCATCGTCTGTAATATGAGGTCCCGTTTCAGCCGACCCATCGCAGTCAGCCCGGCTGGCGTTACAGCGCGGATACAATTTTTCAGGTTTCAGGAACCCGTCATGACCCAGAAGCAACGCTTGATTTACTCGATTCTGATTTCCCTGGTCGTCCTCGGCACGATGTTTGGCCTGTCCTATCTGCAGAACACCGGCGCCATCAGTGAGAAGACATTCCAGTACATCGCCATTGCTGTGGCGGTGATCGTGGTAGTGATCAACGGCATCATGCGCCGCAAGGTCAAGCCTAACCGTTGAGACCCGCGCCGGCGGCGAGGACTTTGGCAGCCTCTTCATGGAGGCTGTAGCTTTTATCGCTGTTGAGCGTGATCACACCTTCGCTGCACAGGCGCTTGAGCACCTCGCGCACACTCAGAAACGAGAGCGGGATGCCCAGTTCCAGCAAATGGCTGTGCACACCCCGAACCCCCAGCGTACGGCCGTTGTCGGCGGCGGTGAGCAGGGCGTCGATGACTTTCAGCCGGATCAGGCTGGTGCGTAGTCCAAAACATTTAAGCAGGTGCCGGATGCGTTGGTTGCCTTGTTGCTCGGGCGCCTTGGCGAAGGCCTGGTTGACCGAGCCAAAAGCGGCGTCGTGGGCCATAGAATGTCCGTCCGTGGGCAGTTGCGGGTTGTACATGCAAAAACTCCTTATCAGAGCCTGATCAGGAAAATGATGGTGCTCATAGTTAGTAAGACGTATGAGTCGCGTAAATCATGAAGTCCAACCTGTATAAATTTTGTCAGTAACACGTCTGTCACATTCCTGGCGCCGGTAAATAAGCCGCGCGCAGCCTAAATTTCTGCGCGTTTCTACGTCTTAATCCATGGGCTGGCGTTGGCGAGTCGGCCCCGCCTTGGGCGTTCAATTTGGCTTGACGATGGGGTCTGCGTGATTATTTCCAACGGGTTGTCCAGGGTTTGCGTGGCAGGTGTGTTGCTGGGGGTAAGCTTGTGTGCGACGGCCCGCCAGGTGAGTGAGGTGCAGGCAGGTGTGATGAGTGCCGATATCCGCCGCACCGGTTTTGGTATCCCGCATATCCGCGCTAGCGATGAGCGCGGCCTGGGCTATGGCATTGGCTATGCCTACGCGCAAGACAACCTGTGCCTGCTGGCCAACGAAGTGGTGACCGTCAACGGTCAGCGTGCCCGCTATTTCGGCGCCGAGCAGGCAACCCTCGAAGAACGCAACAACCTCACCAGTGATGTGTTTTTTACCTGGCTCAATACACCCCAGGACGTGGCGGCCTTCTGGAAGGCGCAGACCCCGCAGGTGCAGCAGCGTCTTGAAGGGTATGTGGCGGGGTACAACCGTTATCTGCAGGAGCGCGGCGCACAGGGCCGACCGATGCAGTGCCAGGGCGCGTGGGTGCGGCCGATCAACACCGCTGACCTGGTCAAGCTGACCCGGCGTCTGCTGGTGGAAGGTGGCGTGGGCCAATTTGCCGAAGCCTTGGTGGGTGCGACACCGCCCCAGCCAGGCGTGGCGGTGCGGCGCAGTGCGCGGGCGTTTGAACTCGCCACCTTGAATCAGCAGCGCTTTGCCCTGGATCGCGGCAGCAACGCCGTGGCGGTGGGCGGCGAGCGCTCGTTCAACGGGCGCGGCATGCTGTTGGCCAACCCTCATTTCCCGTGGGTTGGCGGCATGCGCTTTTATCAGATGCACCTGACCATCCCTGGGCAGTTGGATGTGATGGGCGCCGCCTTGCCGGGCCTGCCGGTGGTCAATATTGGCTTCAACCAGCATGTGGCGTGGACTCACACGGTCGATACGTCCAAGCACTTCACGCTGTATCGCTTGACGCTTGATCCGAAAGACGCGACCCGTTACCTGCTGGACGGCAAATCGATCCCAATGCAGAAAACCCAGGTGACGGTGCAGGTCAGGGGCGCCGACGGTAGCCTCAAGGATCAATCCCAAACGGTCTACAGTTCGCAGTTCGGGCCGGTGGTGCAATGGCCGGGCAAGCTCGACTGGAATGGGCAATACGCTTTCAGCCTGCGCGATGCCAACCTGGGCAACGACCGGGTGCTGCACCAGTGGTACGCAATGAACCAAGCCAGCAGCCTCAAGGATTTGCAGGCCTCGGTGCACACCCTGCAGGGCATTCCGTGGGTCAATACGCTGGTGGCCGATGACCAGGGGCAAAGCCTGTACATGAACCTGTCGGTGGTTCCTAACGTCAGTGCGAAAAAACTCGAGCAATGCAGCGATCCACGGGCTGGCCTGGAGTTGATTGTGCTCGACGGCGCCCATAGTGCCTGCGCCTGGGACATTGATCCGCGAGCGGCGCAGCCGGGGATTTTTGCGGCCGACCAACTGCCGCAACTGGCGCGCAAGGACTATGTGCAGCACTCCAACGACTCGGCCTGGATGGCCAACCCCAAGGCGCCGTTGAGCGGTTTTTCGCCGGTGGTCAGCCAGGACCACATTGCCTTGGGCGCACGTTCACGCTTTGCCTTGCAGCGCTTGCAGGACCTGGACAAGCAGCCCATCACCCGCGCCGACCTGCAGCATATGGTGCTGGACAACCGGGTGTACCTGGCCGGCCAGGTGATGCCGGATCTGCTCAAGTTCTGCGCGCAACAGCCCGATGCAACCCTGAAAACCCTGTGCGCCAGCCTCAAGGACTGGGACCAGAAAGCCAACCTCGATAGCGGCCTGGGCCTGGTGCATTTCATCCACGTAATGGAGCACATGCAGCAAATGCCGGATGTGTGGCGCGTGGCGTTTGACCCGAGCCACCCGCAAACCACACCGCGTGGGCTGGCCATCGAGCGGCCGCCAGTGGTCAAGGCGCTACGCGAGGCGATGCAGGCGTCAGTGGCGCAGGTAAGCGAGTTGGGCTTGAAGGAGGGCGCACGCTGGGGTGATATCCAGGTCTCGGGCACCACCCCGATGCATGGCGGGCCGCAGGCACTGGGTATCTACAACGCCATGCAGAGCGTGCCGAGGGCAGATGGCAAGCGTGAGGTGGTCAGCGGTAGCAGTTACTTGCAGATCGTGACCTTTGACGATCAGGGACCGAAGGCGGAAGGGGTGTTGGCGTTTTCGTTGTCCAGCGATCCGGCGTCACCTCACTTCAAGGACCAGACCCAGGCGTTTTCCGCGAAAAAGCTCAGCCCGTTGCCGTTTACCGAACAGCAGATCAAGGCGGATCCGCAATATCAGGTGCAGTTGATCAGCGAGAAGCGCTAACGCCCTGCAGGAGCCGGGTTGTAATAACGTCGAGCGCTATCGCCGGCAAGCCGGCTCCTACAGGGTTTAGTGGTTGCTGAGCAGTTGGGTAACGGCGGCAAACGCCTGGTCATGCCGCGCTTGCCAATCCCCGCCCAGCACCTGGTAAGGCTGGTGATGCTGCTCCAACCAGTCGCGGCTGGCCTGGAAGAAGGCTTGGCGGTCAGCCAGGTCTGGCTGGCAGCGCTGGCCATCGGCGGTCCAGCCAATGCCTTCGGGCGACAGCAGCAGGTGCAGGTCGTAATGGCGAGCCAGCAGCGCCTCGTCGAGCCAGGCCGGGGCATCGCCAAATAGGGTCAGGCTCCAGAGCTTGTTGGTCAGCAGGTGGGTATCGAGAATCAACAGTTCGGGCTGGCGGGCGCGGCCGGCATCTTCCCAGGCCAGTTGGCCGCGGGCGATATCCGGGATATCGGCCAGGGTCGTATCGCGCTGATAGTGGTCAATGAAATAGCGCACGTATTCCCCCACCAGCACTGCACCGAAATGCGCCTGCAACTGCTCGGCCAGCCAGCTTTTGCCGCTGGACTCGGGGCCTGCCATCACCAGCACCTTCATGTGCGCAACGCCGGGTCGGCGCGCCATTCCCGCCAGCCCTGCACGGCAATCACGGTGAACAGGGCGTAGAGCGCGGCTGTCAGGTAAAGCCCTTTGTAGATAAACAGGCCGACAAAAATCACATCGACCACGATCCACAGCGCCCAGCATTGCACGCGTTTTTGCGCCATCCACATCTGCGCCACCAGGCTGAAGCCGGTCAGCGCGGCATCCAGCCAGGGTTGTGCGGCATCGGTCCAGTGCGCCATGGCCGCGCCCAGCAGCAGGCTGCCCGTTGCGCCAATGGCCAGGCTCAGGAGGATGGACTGGGTGCCCAGGCTGGTGACTTGCCGACCTTGCTTGACCTCGCCAGCGCGGGTCCATTGCCACCAACCATAGACTTGCAGGCCGGCGTAGACCACTTGCAGCAGCATGTCGGAATACAGCTTCACCTCAAAGAACACCCAGGTGTACAGCAGCACCATGACCAGGCCGATTGGCCAGCACCACGGGTTCTGCTTGACCGTCAGCCAGACGGCAATCACCCCCAGCGCGGCGGCAAACAGTTCAAGCCCGGACATGGGATTCCTTGGGAGAGTCGAAGAGGAGGGCGATTGTACCCAACCGACGGGGCAAAATCTTGCCGGTTGCACTGCTTATGGTGGCAGCCTCACGACGCACACCGAGGTGGTCGGTTTGGGGCCGCTGCGCAGCCCAACGGGGGCGATACGGCGTTCCGGCAAGCCCCCTCGCCACAGGGGGATTGCCGCAGTCTACAGGCCGCTGACTCTTCCGTGGCGAGCGGGCTTGTCGGAACGCCGCATCGCCCGCGCTGGGTGGCGAAGCCGCCCCAACAGCCTCACCAGATTCCGGCAGGCACACCGAGGTGCCTGGTTTTAGGGCCGCTGCGCAGTCCAACGGGGGCCTTACCGCACCACAGGAACCCCACAGTCCCGCTGTCTAGACCTTGAACTGACGCAACAAGCCGTTGAGTTCTTCGCTCAAATCCTTCAGGTGTACGCTGGCTACGCTCGATTGCTGGGCCGCCAGTGCCGTGCTGTGGGACAGGCCGGCCGCCTGCGTCACGTTCTGGTTGATGTCTTCCACTACGTGGGCCTGTTGCAGGGTTGCGCTGGCAATCGAGGCGTTCAGGCCGTTGAGGTTGCGCAGGGCCTGGCCGATGGCGGTGAGGCTGGCGCCCGCCTGGCCGGCTTGTTCGATGGTCAGTTGTGAGGCCTGGTGGCTGTCGCTGATGACCTTTACCGCCGCTTCGGAATGCCCCTGCAGGCGTTCGATCATGCTCTGGATCTCGGCGGTGGATTTTTGCGTGCGCTGGGCCAGCAGGCGCACTTCGTCGGCCACCACGGCAAAGCCACGGCCCTGTTCGCCGGCGCGGGCTGCCTCGATGGCAGCATTGAGGGCCAGCAGGTTGGTCTGGTCGGCAATCGAACGGATGACCTCCAGCACCCCGCCAATCTGCGTGCTTTCCGAGGACAGGGTACGGATCACTTCCACCGCCTGGCTGATAGTCCCGGACAGCGCATCGATCTGCTGCAGACTGCCGTCGATGTTCACCTGGCCCTGCTCGGCCTGGGTTTGTGCGTCGCGCATTTCACTGGCGGCGTGTTCGGCATTCTTGGCCACGTCCTGCACGCCGTAGGTCACTTCATTGATGGCGGTGGCCACTAACTCCATTTGCTGGGACTGCTGCTGGCTGCGGTCATGGGCCTGGCTGGCATTGTTGCCCAGCTCGGCGGACGATTGGCCCAGGGCATTGGCGCAGACCTGCAACTGGCTGACCACCTGGCGCAGTTTGGCGGTGAATGTATTGAAGTGCCGGGACAGCTGCGTGACTTCGTCCTGGCCATGGGTGTCGAGGCTGCGGGTCAGGTCGCTTTCGCCGCTGGCGATATTGGCCATGGCGTGTACCGCTTCCTGCAGCGGGCGCACGATGCTGCGGGCGATGAGCACCACCAGCAGGGTCATGATCAGTGCAATGCCCAGGCCGACGAGGGACGCCTGCCACACCTGGCCACGGAACTGCGCCTGCACATCATCCACGTAGACGCCGGAGCCAATGATCCAGCCCCACGGTTCGAACAACTGGATATAGGAGGTCTTGGCCACCGGCGCATCCGCCCCGGGTTTGGGCCAGCGGTAATCGACCATGCCGGCGCCCTTGGCCTTGGCCAGGGTGACAAACTCATTGAAGATCGCAAAGCCGTCCGGGTCGCGGATGGCCGAGAGGTTCTGGCCGTCAAGCTTGGGGTTGGCCGGGTGCATGATCATCACCGGCGTCAGGTCATTGATCCAGAAATAGTCATCCTGGTCATAGCGCAGGCCGCGCACCACGCTCAGGGCTTGCTTCTGCGCGGCTTCGCGGGTCAGCACGCCGGTGGTTTCGAGGCCGTGATAAAAATTCAGAATCCCGCTGGCGGTCTGCACCACATGCTGGGTCTGCTGGCTCTTGGCCTGGTAGAGATCGTCATGGATCTGCTTGAGCATCAGCAAACCCAAGGTCAACAGCATCAACACGGCGACTATCAGGATCATCCAGAGGCGCCGGCTGATCGACATATTGCGCAAACTGTTCATAGTCTTGTCACTCCGCGTTCTTATAATTTTCGGTGCTGCGTTGATCGGCCAGTGATAACGCGAAGCGAAATTCGGGCTTGTCTGATAGGCTTTCGGCCCGGAATCAAAAAACCTGAGTCCTGCCTGATTTTTCACAGAATTTTTGCAGTTCAGCCTTGATCCTGCGCGCGGCCTTGCAGCGTGCTCATCGTTAGTGAACACCTAGAAAATATCAACGAGGCATGCAGTCGCATGACCTTTTGGGGGAATAATGGATCTTTGGACCGCCTTTCAGGCATTGATACTTGGCATTGTCGAAGGGCTGACGGAGTTCTTGCCGATCTCCAGTACCGGGCACCAGATCATCGTCGCCGATTTGCTCGACTTCGGTGGCGAGCGGGCCATGGCGTTCAACATCATCATTCAATTGGGCGCCATCCTGGCCGTAGTCTGGGAGTTCCGGCGCAAGATCCTCGACGTGGTCACCGGCCTGCCGACCCAGCGCAACGCCCAGCGCTTCACGATCAACCTGCTGATCGCTTTCCTGCCGGCGGTGGTGTTGGGGGTGATATTTGCCGACCTGATCCACGAATACCTGTTCAACCCGATCACTGTGGCCACCGCGCTGGTGATCGGCGGGGTGATCATGTTGTGGGCCGAGCGCCGCGAGCATGCGATCCATGCCGAAACCGTCGATGACATCACTTGGAAAGATGCCCTGAAAGTGGGCTTTGCCCAGTGCCTGGCAATGATCCCGGGCACCTCGCGTTCCGGCTCGACCATTATCGGTGGCCTGCTGTTCGGCCTGTCGCGCAAGACGGCGACCGAGTTTTCGTTCTTCCTGGCGATGCCAACCATGGTCGGTGCGGCGGTGTATTCGGGCTACAAGTACCGTGACCTGTTCCAGCCTGCGGACCTGCCGGTGTTTGCCGTCGGTTTTGTGGTCTCGTTCATCTTCGCGATGATTGCGGTGCGCGGCCTGCTCAAGTTCATCGCCAGCCACAGCTATGCAGTGTTTGCCTGGTACCGCATTGCATTCGGTTTGCTGATCCTGGCCACGTGGCAGTTCGGTTGGATTGACTGGGCGGCGGCCAAGGCGTGATGAGCATTCAGCATCTGCGCTTGAAGGCCCTGGTGTTTGTGCTGCTGTGTGCCGTGCCGCTGTTTGGCTCGGCACTGCTGGCGTACCGCGGGGTGTCGCTGATCCCTCTGGCGGCCTACGGGCTGGTCAGCATGGTGACGTTTTGCCTGTACTGGAGCGACAAGCGCAAGGCCCAGAACGACAGTTGGCGTACCCCGGAAAAGATCCTGCATGCCATGGAACTGGCCGGTGGCTGGCCGGGCGCCTTGGTCGCGCAGCAGGTGTTTCGCCACAAGACACGCAAGGTGTCGTACCAGGTGGTGTTCTGGCTGATCGTGTTGTTGCACCAGGTGTTCTGGATCGACCAGTTGTTTCTTGGCGGCACGCTGCTGTCAGTCTTCTAGATAGCCAACCTTGGAGCTGGCTTGCCTGCGATGGCATCCTGATACACCGAGGTGCCGCCATCGCAGCATAGGTGTCTACACAACTTTCAGAAACTGACGAACTCTCCTGTGGCGAGCGGGCTTGCCCCGCGCTGGGCTGCGAAGCAGCCCAAAAAGCCCTCCACGTTTCTTCAGATAAACCGCGATGGCCGGGTTTAGGGCTGCTTCGCAGCCCAGCGCGGGGCAAGCCCGCTCGCCACAACTGCGCTATCTGCCTGGATTTAGGCGTTGCGGCAAAGTTGTGTAGATACCTATGGCCATCGCAGGCAAGCCAGCTCCTACACCAGCCTGAGCCCGATTTGCGTGCGCTTGGGCAGTTTGCTCACCACCAACTGGTGGGAGCGCTGCAACAAGCCGCGCAGTTCCTCGCCGCCCAGGGGGTAGGGCACTTGCATGATGATCCACTGCGCCCGCGCCAGGTACGGCGCCGGGTGGATGCCCGGGCGGTCCACGTGGCCGAGGAACAGCTCCTTGTCGACCTTGAATGCCAGGGAGTCACCCCGCAGGTTCTGCAGGGCAAACATCTTGTTGCCGGCAATCGAAAACACCCGCACACCGCCCCATTTGTAATCCTCCCGTGCTCCGGGCAAGCCCAGGCAGAACTGGGCGACGTCGTTTTCGCTCATGATGCGGGTACTCATAGCAGGCGATCTCCACAATTGTTGAAAGCATGGGCCAGAAAGTCGATCCAGGCGCGCACCGCTGGGGATACACCGCGTCGATGCGGGTACACCGCTTGCAGCCAACCTCCGGGCAATGACCATTCGGGCAGCAATTGCACCAGTTGGCCGGTTTCCAGTTCTTGCTCGCAATACATCATCGGCAGCACGGTGAAACCCAGGCCGGCTAGGGCGCTGGCTTTGCGTACCAGAAAATCATCGATGCCCAGGCGTGCCTCCATGGCCAGGTCGGTGGCGTTGCCGGCCGGGTCGAGCATGCGCAGGTGCACCAGGCGATCGGCTTCCAGGGCGCCCAATACCGGCAGGTGCTTGAGGTCGGCCGGGGTGTTGATCTGGTGGCCACGCACAAACTCGGGGCTGGCAACCATGGCGGTTTGTGCCTGGCGCAGACGGCGGGTCACCAGCAGTGGGTCTTCATCCCCCAGTTCACGCACGCGCAAGGCCACGTCTACGCCTTCGGCCACCAGGTCGACGCGGCGATTGATCAACATCATTTCCAACTGCACCAATGGGTGTGCCGCGAGAAATTGCGCCACCACCGTCGGCAGAATTTCGTGGGCCAGGCCCACCGGGCAACTGACCCGCAGGCGCCCCCGGGGCTCGCTGGACATGTTGGCCACCGCTTCGTCGGCCATTTCGGCTTCCAGCAACATCGCCTGGCAATGCCCCAGGTAGCGCTCACCCACGGCCGTCAGGGTCAGTTGCCGGGTGGTGCGCTGCAACAAGCGGGCGCCGAGGCGTTCTTCGAGTTCGGCAATGCGCCGCGACAGCCGCGATTTGGGGATCCCCAGCAGCCGGCCAGCCGCCGCGAAGCCACCGGCTTCCACCACCTTGGCGAAATAGTAGAGGTCATTGAGGTCTTGCATGTTGGGCCTATTGTCCTGTCAGTGGGACGAACTATCGCATTTTAACCGGCTAATCGGCTATTGGATTGATCTGTAGGATTCTCTCCATCAGATCGCCCAGTGGCGGTCCTCACTTGGAGATCCCACATGAAACTCTTGCATATTGATTCCAGCATCCTTGGTGACAACTCGGTATCCCGTCAGTTGAGCCGCGAAGTGGTCAAGGCCTGGCAAGCGGCCGAGCCGGGTGTGGAAGTCACCTACCGCGACCTGGCCAGTGAAGGCATCAACCACTTTTCCGGGATTACCCTGGGCGCCCTGGGCACTGCCGCCGAACTGCGTGATGCGGTGCAAAAGCACGAAGCCGACCTGAGCGCCTCGACCCTGGCCGAGTTCCTGGCCGCTGACGCGGTGGTCATCGCCGCGCCGATGTATAACTTCACCATCCCCACCCAGCTCAAGGCCTGGATCGACCGCATTGCCGTCGCCGGCCAGACTTTCCGTTACACCGAAGCCGGCCCGGAAGGCCTGTGCGGCAACAAGAAAGTCATCGTGGTTTCTACCGCCGGTGGTTTGCATGTGGGTCAGCCTACCGGCGTGGGGCACGAGGACTACTTGAAAGTACTGTTGGGCTTCTTCGGCATCACCGACATCGAGTTCGTCCGTGCCCATGGCCTGGCCTACGGTGACGAAGCGCGCAGCAAGGCGCTGAACGACGCCAATGCACTGATCAGCGAGCAGTTATTCGTCGCTGCGTAAGGCCTGTGTAAATTTCACCGCGGCTCGCTATCAATCTGATTCGAGGCGCCTAAACTCTGTATTCTGTTGGCCTGAAAACCAGCGGGATACGGAGTTTTTTGTTTTGGACGGGCGAATCTGGCGCAGCTTATGCAGTACAGGGTCAAACCGCCCAAGCCTGAACCGACTCGCAGGCGTCACACAGCACAGGTGGACATCCCCATGATGCGTCTTTGTGCAGTCTTGCTGGTTTCCCTGCTCGGCGGCCTCGTTTCGGTGCAGGCCGCGGTGGCCCCGCACCCCCATTGGAGCGTGGGCTATCACCGGATGAGCTTTCCCGACCCGCTGGATGCGCAGCCGATGAAAGCCATCGCGTTCTATCCGTCCACGGGCCGCGAACATATCAGCCAGGTGGGCGCGTATCGCGTCGCCGCCACCGAAGATGCCAAGGTCGCCATTGGTCGCTTCCCGCTGCTGATGCTGTCCCATGGCAACACCGGCACACCCCTGGCCTTGCACGACCTGGCGACGTCGCTGGCGCGCAAAGGGTTTGTGGTGGTGGCGGTGCTGCATCCCGGTGATAACTACAAGGACCACAGCCGCTTGGGCACCTTGAGCAACCTGTATGGCCGGCCGATTCAGATTTCTGCAGCGATTACCGCGACCCTTGGCGACCCGATGCTGTCGCCGTTCGTTAATGTGCGGCAAGTGGGCGTAATCGGCTATTCGGCGGGCGGCGAGACGGCGCTGATCCTGGCCGGGGCCAAGCCGGATTTCGAGCGTTTGCGCCGTTATTGCCAGGAACGCCCCGAAGACCGTGATGCCTGCACGACAAAGGGTGAGTTGGTGGTCGACCGCGATGACCTGCAACCCCAGGCGGACTCGCGGATCCACGCATTGATGCTGATGGCGCCGCTGAGCCTGATGTTTGGCCGGCACACCCTGGGTGACGTGCATGTGCCGGTGCTGCTGTATAGCGGCGATGGCGACAAGCTAGTGGCCGTGGATAAAAACGCAGCCGCCCTGGCGCGCAAACTGCCGCAGCCACCGGACTTCAAATTGTTGGCCGGGGCTGGGCACTTTATCTTCATGGCCCCGTGCGATGACGAGCAGCTGGCGCTGATGCCGGCGCTGTGTACGGACGCCGATGGCGTGGACCGGGAGGGCATTCACCGTGACCTGATTTCCGAGGCCGGGCGCTTTTTCGGGCGCACCCTCGGCCAGCATTCGCGGGCCGGCATGCAGACCGCCGATCAGTAGGCCCGGCGCATCAGCAGCAAGGTCAGGCCCAGGCCTGTGACCGACAGTAGCGCTGCACAGAAGAATATCCACGAATACCCCAGGTTCAACGCCACTGCGCCCATCAAAGGCCCGGCAATCGCCAGCGCCAAGTCAAAAAATACTGCATAGGCACTCAACCCGGCCCCTCGGCTGCTGTTGGGCACTTGTTTGATGGCCTCGACGCCCAATGCCGGGTACACCAGGGACAGGCCAAAACCAGTGAGGCCGGCGCCGATCAGGGCAATGGCGGGAGAGGGCGCGAGCCACAGCAGGGCCAGGCCGACGGTTTCCAGGGTCATGCAGGCAATTGCCGCGCGGAATCCGCCAAAGCGGGTGATGCTGGAGATAAACAGCAGGCGCGAGAGGATAAAGCAGATGCCGAATACCGTCAGGCACCAGGCGGCGCCGATCCAGCCGCGGCTCAGATAAAACAGGGTAATGAAGGTGGTCAGGGTGCCGTAGCCGATGGAGGCCAGGCACAGGCTGGCGCCAAACGGCGCGATGCGCCCGAACACTGCCCAGAACGGCAGGCGTTCGCCGCGTACCACGGGTACCGAGGGCTTTTTGCGGATCAGTACCAGGCCAAGCCCGGCCAACACCGCCAGCGCGATGCCCAGGCTGTTGTAGCCGTATTGCGCAACCATCACCACGCCCAGTGGTGCGCCAATGGCGATGGCACCGTAGGAGGCGATGCCGTTCCAGGAGATCGAGCGTGCGGTGTGTTCGGCGCCCACCTGGCCCATGCACCAACTGATGGTACCGACGCCGATCAGGCCTTGAGCCACGCCCAGCAACACGCGACCGACAATCAGAATTCCCAGGCTCAAGTTGGGCAGGCTCTGCAGTAGGGTAGCGATAAACGTCAGCACCCCGCTAAGCAGGATGCCGCTCAAACCGAGCACGATCGCGCGCTTGGTGCCGACGTTGTCCGACATGCGCCCGGCCATGGGACGGCTGAGGAGGGTGGCCAGGTATTGCGAACCGATGGTCACGCCAGCAACCACCGCGCTGAAGCCCAGTTGTTCGTGGACGTAGCCGGGAATCACCGCAATCGGCAGGCCGATGCAGATGAACGCGATAAAGGTATAGAACACGATGGAGACGATCTGCAGGGTGATCGACAGGGAACTGGGAGCGGTAGGCATGGAGGCTCATTCGCGGCGGGGCGGTGAACGCATCATGGCAAGGGCTTGGAGAAAAAGGAAGCAGGCTAACGATTGTCGCCGGCGCCTGGTGGTGATGAGTATGGCTGTGGCTGTGGCTGTGGTTGTGGCGAGCGGGCTTGCCCCGCGCTGGGCTGCGTAGCAGCCCTAAAACCTGCACCCGCGTTTTATCTGGTGAAATGCGGGAGGATTAGTGATGGGGGCTGCTACGCAGCCCAGCGCGGGGCAAGCCCGCTCGCCACAACAAGCCTGCTAGCCATAACAAATCTGCTTGTCACAACAAGCCCGCTCGCCACTTTTTGCTGTGTTGCTGGGCTTAGAACACCACGCCCTGGCTACGCAGGTAGTCGTCATAGGTGCCGCTGAAATCGATCACGCCGCTTGGGCTCAACTCGATGATGCGGGTGGCCAGGGACGATACGAACTCACGGTCGTGGCTGACGAAGATCAGCGTGCCCGGATAGTTCTCCAGCGCCAGGTTCAGCGCTTCGATGGATTCCATGTCCAAGTGGTTGGTCGGTTCGTCCATGACCAGGACGTTGGGCTTTTGCAGGATCAGCTTGCCGAACAGCATGCGACCTTGCTCACCACCGGAGATGACCTTGACCGACTTGAGGATCTCGTCGTTGGAGAACAGCATGCGGCCGAGGGTGCCGCGGATCACTTGTTCGCCCTGGGCCCACTGGCCCATCCAGTCGAACAGCGTGACGTCGTCTTCGAAGTCATGGGCGTGGTCCTGGGCGTAGTAGCCCAGCTCAGCCGCGTCGGTCCATTTCACGCTGCCGGCGTCCGGGGTCAGTTCGTTGACCAGGGTGCGCAGCAGGGTGGTCTTGCCGATACCGTTCGGGCCGATGATTGCCACGCGCTCGCCCGCTTCAACCTGGAAGCTGAAATCCTTGAACAGGGTCTTGCCGTCGAAGCCCTTGGCCATACGCTCGACGATGACCGCCTGGCGGTGCAGCTTCTTGGTCTGTTCGAAGCGGATGAACGGGCTCACACGGCTCGAAGGCTTGACCTCGGCCAGTTGGATCTTGTCGATCGCCTTGGCACGGGATGTGGCCTGCTTGGCTTTCGAGGCGTTGGCCGAGAAGCGACTGACGAACGATTGCAGTTCGGAAATCTGCGCCTTCTTCTTGGCGTTGTCCGACAGCAACTGCTCGCGGGACTGGGTCGCCACGGTCATGTATTCATCGTAGTTGCCCGGGAACAGGCGCAGCTCGCCGTAGTCCAGGTCAGCCATGTGGGTGCACACGCTGTTCAGGAAGTGACGGTCGTGAGAGATGATGATCATCAGGCTGTTACGCTGGGTCAGGATGTTTTCCAGCCAGCGAATGGTGTTGATATCCAGGTGGTTGGTTGGCTCGTCGAGCAGCAACACTTCCGGATCCGAGAACAGCGCCTGGGCCAGCAATACGCGCAGCTTCCAACCTGGGGACACTTCGCTCATCGGACCGAAGTGCTGCTCGATGCCGATACCCAGGCCCAGCAGCAATTCACCGGCGCGGGATTCGGCGGTGTAGCCGTCCATTTCAGCGAACTCGGTTTCCAGCTCGGCCACGGCCATGCCGTCTTCTTCGCTCATTTCCGGCAGCGAGTAGATGCGATCGCGCTCGGCCTTGACCTTCCACAGCTCTTCGTGACCCATGATCACGGTGTCGATCACGTTGAATTCTTCGTAGGCGAACTGATCCTGGCGCAACTTACCCAGGCGCACGTTCGGCTCCAGCATCACCTGGCCGCCGGACGGATCGAGGTCGCCACCGAGGATTTTCATGAAGGTCGACTTGCCGCAACCGTTGGCACCGATCAAACCATAACGGTTGCCGGCGCCGAACTTGACCGAGACGTTCTCAAACAGCGGCTTGGCGCCGAACTGCATGGTGATGTTAGCTGTGGAGATCAATTACTTTACCTATCAATAGCTTGGAGTGCGCTTATTTGGGCCGGGACCCATTCGGAGCCCGGGCCAACGGGCATGCGTCAACAGCGACATGAAGGCGTGAAGCCCAGTCGCCGAGCAGAAATATGGGGTGCATGTTGGAATTTGGCGCGCATTGTCGCATATGTCAGGCGCGAGTTATATGACAGTACGGCGTGTGAGGCGCCGAGAAGTGCCGGGATTGCCTGCTTTGAGTAAAAACTCCACAAAAAACATCGATTTGTATCGAAGTTGTATCCATTGTCGGTTCTGTAATTGATAACAGTTGAACATCCAATGGCCGTGGATTAAGTTCCCTCCGTTCGCCCTGCAGTGATGGCTCTTTACCGGTTCAAGGATGGCGAGGCTATCGGTGCGGGGCGAACCCCTTCTTTATTTTTGACGGCGCTCATTGCCATCCTGTTGCGCACGCTCAATGGTTTGGAGACGCAATGGACACGCTGTCTGCTCAACAGGCTATCGCCAGCAATAAGGCCGCCTGGAACGAATCCGCCGCGCACCATAAAGCTGGCGCCCCCTGGCAAAAGCTGCTCGCCGCCGTGGCCGAGCGCGGTTTCAACTGCCTGGATCCCACGCTGACCGCCTTGTTGCAGCAGGTCGGAATCTCGGGCCGGGATGCCGTGCAACTGGGCTGCAATAACGGCCGTGAGAGCCTTTCGCTGTATGGCCTTGGTGCCAATCGCGTGGTGGGGGTCGACCAATCCGACGCGTTTCTTGCGCAGGCGGCGGAGCTGGCCAGTCGTTCACCTCACAACCCTGAGTTTATCGAAACCGATATTCATCATCTGCCCGAGCATCTGCTGGGTCGTTTTGACGTGGCCCTGATCACCATCGGCGTGCTCAATTGGATGCCGGATATCGCGCTGTTCATGGGGCATGTCGCTAGCACCCTCAAGGAGGGGGGAACGTTGGTGATCTACGAGACCCATCCGTTCCTGGAGGTGTTCGATCCGGAAGCGGCCAACCCGATGCTGCCGGTCACCTCATACTTTCGCCGCGAACCTTTTGTACAGCACGAGGCGATTGTCTATGAAGGCACGAGCGACGACGCAACCGCTGCGTCGTACTGGTTCGTACACGCCTTTGGGGAGGTTGTCAGCGCGGCCATTGCCGCAGGACTACAGATCAGCCACTTGCAGGAGTACCCGCACTCCAACCGTGAAGAACTCTACGACCGCTATGAGAACCAGTCGGCGCAATTGCCGATGTGCTACACACTGACCGCCGTCAAACGCTCTGCCTGAAGGCAAAAAAAAGGCCCGCTGGGGCGGCGGGCCAAGGGATTCATCTGAGGAGTTGGGTTTAACCTAGCGCGTCAAACGTGAAGGGTTTGTGAAAAAACTGTCGTAAAAACGAATACCTCTCATCTGCTCAAGACTTGCGCATGAACGTGCGCATTGTCTGCCCCCGTGTCGTACTGAAGCGGGTTGGCCGGGGCATGCCTTCATCCGCGGCGATAAAAACGAAGCGCTCGCCATCCAGGGTGTAGCTGGCGGGTAGGCGCTTTCCTGCGTCAGCCCCGATGGCGTCGATCCAAGTGATGCTCTTGGGTGTGGTGCTGGCATCCAGGGTAAAACAGCCTTGCAGTAATACCTCGCCCTCCTGGGTCGTGACCCGGAACTGATTCCCCTCAATCGTAGTCAGCGCGCCAGGCGCACTGTGTTCATCCGGCGGGTTGGCGATGCCGCTGTCTTCCAGGGCGATTTGCTCCCAAGTGCCTTGCAGGGCTTGCCTGTCCAGTTCGCTCGGGCATGGGGTCGCGTGGGCTGAGGGTGATGACATGCACAACTCCTTTTTGACCAGGCCTAAATGAAGCTCTGCCTACATCAAGAAATGTTTCCTATCAAGTTTCATTAAAAGGTTTGCAGGAAATTTCCCAAAGTTGTGCTTTGGTCGGGTTTTTTCCTTTACCAGCAGATATTTAAAACTATTTTGACATACCGTGAGAGCGGTGTTTCTCGATATGTCGTCTACGCTGAGCAATGTCTATATGACATTACTGTTTCTGAAGGAAAACAATCTCAATGCTGTAGGGATTTTTTCCGTAGCTCAAAGGTCGGATAAGCGTTGCCTTATGTCGTATTAGCCATATCCAGGGCGTTGTCCCTGCTTTTTCAGTTGGTTATTCAGATCTATCGTGTAGTGGACAGCCAGCGTCCACTTTTTGAAGGGTGTCCCCATTTTGAATAGAACTCCCCAGGTTCAAGCCCCCGTGGCGTCTGATGAAATTGATTTATTTGAGCTGTTTCACTCGATTTGGCGGCAGAAGAAACTGGTAATCGGCTGTACTCTTTTTGCGGGCCTGATTGGAGTGGGGTACGCGCTGCTGGCTCCCCGTGAGTATCAGGTCAGCAGTGTGTTGCGCCCGGCAGCGATCAATGAGCTGGATGCACTCAATCGCTCGGAGGTCTACAAGTTGCCGCCGGCGGATGCCCTGGCCAAAGTCGGCGCGCAACTGGACTCGTACGATGCGCGGCTGAACTTCTTCAAGGCCAACCCGGCCTTGTTCGAAGCGTTCCAGAAACCGGGGCGCAGCCTGGAGCAGAGTTTCGAGGCGTTCAACCGCAACTCGATCAACCTGATTCTGCCCGACCCGAAGAAAGCGGACTCGTTGAGCAGCTATATCCGCCTTGAGCTGCAATACCCCACCGATATCGATGGCGTCGCGATTCTCAATGGCTTTGTCGACTACGCCATCGCCGCCGAGCGTGAGCAGGTGGGCGCCGATCTCAAGGTGATCGTCAACAACCGCCTCACCGAGCTCAAAGGCAAGATTGATGCGGCGCGCTCCAATTACGAAACCGACAAAGAATCGAAAATCGCCAAGCTGCTCGAAGGCGACAAGCTCAAGCGCGCACAGTTGGAAGATGAACTCAGTGCCCTGCGCCTGCAGATGAAAATGCAGCGCTCCAACCGCCTGGCAGAGTTGAGTGAAGCCATCTCGATTGCCAAGTCCATGGGCATCAAGAATCCGACCACTCCGTCGTCGATGGCCGACGCGGGGCGCAGCGGCTCCAGCCAGGTAATGCGCACCGAGGTCAACAACCAGCAGATCCCCCTGTACTTCCTTGGCACCGATGCCCTGGAAGCCGAGCGTACGGCCCTGCAACAGCGAACCAACGATGACTTCACCAACAGCCGCGTCGCGGAAATTGGCAAGGAGTTGCAGTTGCTGGAGGTCAATCGCCAGGTCGAGGTCATGAAGCGGCGGGGCAATGAAGACATTTTCTTGCAGGATGTCGAACCGTTGCGTGCTGAAGTGGCGCGTCTGCGTGGCCTGAATATCGACATGAGCGCCTTGAAACTGGTGACAATTGACCGGCGTGCCCAAGAGCCGCTGAGCCCGATCAAACCGAAGAAAGTCCTGGTGGTTGCGTTGAGCCTGGCGGTCGGCTTGCTGTTGGGTATGCTCATCGCGCTGGTCCGCCATCTGGTCCTCACACGTGGCAAGCCAGTGGCCTATTCGCCCTTGGACGACGACCGTTTTACCCGGCGCGAACGCAAGGATGACCAGCCGCTGGGCTGAGTCAGCGCGCACCTTTCCCGGGCTGCATCGCAGCCCGGCACACCCGCCATCGTGTTTTTGAGGTGGCGCGGCTATACAGTTGGAAGACACCTTTTCACAATTCTTAGTTAACCTTTGGTTACAATCTAGGGCTAAAATAACTGCCATTGGCCACTATCCGAACTGTCTCCAAGACACTTCTGGGCCTGTTAATGAATTGTGATTTCAGGTGCTGCATTTTTCCTCTCGGGCCCGGCCTGAAGGAGCAGCCTGTACTCTTCTGACATGTGACGAATTCCCGTGAAACTCATCATTGTTGCTCTCTACGTTGTCTCCATCGCGTATGTCCACCTGCGTGGCAGGGTTCGACATAAGCTGGGCCGTCAATTAAGCGACCACTCGACCTTCCTTGCGCCGATCAATTGTTTCCTCTACCTGTTCTCCAGGCTGCCTGGCCGCCCGTACCTTTCGCCCAGCGACTTCCCTGACCTGAGCCCACTCCAGGAACATTGGCAGGAGATTCGCGAGGAAGGCCAGAACCTCATGCGCGCTGGCGAGATCAAGCGCTCGGACCAATACAACGACGTGGGTTTCAACTCGTTTTTCAAGTCGGGCTGGAAGCGCTTCTACCTCAAGTGGTACGGCGACAGTCATCCTTCGGCCATGAAGCTTTGCCCGCGCACCACCGAGCTGGTGCAAAGCATCGGTTCGATCAAGGCCGCGATGTTTGCCGAACTGCCACCTGGTTCGAAGTTGGTGCGCCATCGTGATCCTTATGCCGGCTCCTACCGCTATCACCTGGGGTTGGATACACCCAACGATCCAGGCTGCTACATCAATGTGGACGGTGAGAACTACTACTGGCGTGACGGCGAGGCGGTGATGTTCGATGAGACTTACATCCACTACGCCGAAAACACCACGGCGCAGAACCGCATCATTTTGTTCTGTGACATAGAGCGCCCGATGAAATATCGCTGGGCGGCGGCGTTCAATCGCTGGTTCAGCCGCAACGTCATGGCCGCCGCCGGCTCGCCCAACGATGCCGGGGACAAGACTGGTGGGTTGAACCGCGCGTTTACCCGCCTGTACAAGATCCGCCTGCGGGGCAAGGAGCTGAAAAAGCGCAACCGCACCCGTTACTACCTGGAAAAGTGGGCGATCTTTGCCGGCCTGGCGGCGATTTTCATACTGATCTGATCGTCATCCCCTCGCGGCAAACAGACCTCCCAGCCGCCTGAAACCGACTATCAGCCGCTGGCTTTCTGTGGCGAGCGGGCTTGCCCCGCGCTGGGTGGCGAAGCCGCCCCAAGAGCCTCACTACGTTGTGCCAGGCACACCGAGGTGGCCGGTTTTAGGGCCGCTTCGCAGCCCAACGGGACAAGCCCCCTCGCCACAGGGGGCCGTTGCGGCAGCTTGGAACTTACTGTGGATCGCAGGTTTTCTGTGGCGAGCGGGCTTGCCCCGCGCTGGGTGGCGAAGCCGCCCCAATAGCCTCACCACGTCGCACCAGACACTCCGATGTAGCCGGTTTTGGGGCTGCCCACAGGGGGCGTTGCGGCAGCTTGGAACTTACTGTGGATCACAAGTTTTCTGTGGCGAGCGGGCTTGCCCCGCGCTGGGTGGCGAAGCCGCCCCAAGAGCCTCACTACGTTGTGCCAGGTACGCCGAGGTGGCCGGTTTTGGGGCTGCTGCGCAGCCCAACGGGACAAGCCCCCTCGCCACAGTGGGCGTTGCGGCAGCTTGGAACTTACTGTGGATCGCAGGTTTTCTGTGGCGAGCGGGCTTGCCCCGCGCTGGGTGGCGAAGCCGCCCCAAGAGCCTCACCACGTTGTGCCAGGCACACCGAGGTGGCCGGTTTTGGGGCTGCTGCCGCAGCCCAGCGGGGGACGAGCCCCCTCGCCACAGGAGTCTGTAGGCTTGCTTAGGGCGAGGGCGGCTGCGCTCCGAGTTTCTGCCACATCTTCTTGCTGATTCGCTGGCGGTTGGCATAACCCGCCCAGGGATCGGCTTTCGGGCCATGCAAGCGTTCCTCTAGATTAGCCACGTTCCACTGCTGGGCGCTGCGCAGGCTGGCGAGTTCCTGTCTGCTGATCGGCACCGAAACCGGCAACCCCGGGCGGGCGCGTACCGAATAGGCGGCGACGGTGCTGGCGCCACGACCATTGCGCAGGTAATCGATAAAGATCTTGCCGATGCGGTTCCCGGGGCCGCTGGTGGCAGTAAAACGCTCGGGCAATTGCTGGGTCATGAACACCGCGATGGCCTTGGCGAAGGCTTTCACTGTCTCCCAGCCATCCCGGCGCGCCAATGGCACGATCAGGTGTAGCCCTTTGCCTCCGCTGGTCTTGATATAGGCGGCCAGGCCCAACTCATCCAGCACCGACAGCACCAGTTGTGCGGCTTCGAGCATGCTTTTCCAGGGCAACGCCGGGTCGGGGTCCAGGTCGAGTACAAACAGGTCCGGAGTCTGGATCTTGTCAACCGTTGCCCCCCAGGTGTGCAGCTCAATGGTGCCCATCTGTACGGCGCCGACCAGTGCCGCCACGGTGTGGATTTCCATCAAGCGCGCATGGCCGGGGTCCAGGTTCGGGTCCAATTGAGTGATATGGGGGATGGCCAGGCGCTCGCTGTGTTTTTGGAAAAACTGCTCGCCTTCGATCCCTTCGGGCGCCCGCAGTAACGCGACGGGGCGGTGCCGCAGGTGGGGCAGGATCCAATTGCTGATGCTCTGGTAGAACTGCGCCAGTTGCGCTTTTTGTGTGCCGCTGGCCGGATCAATGATTCTCTCGGGGTGGCTAATGCTGATCTTCGACGCACGGTTTTGGGGGAGTACTTGCTCGCGCACGATCTGCTCCGGGGGTTTATCGCTGCGCAGGCCCACGAAGGCCGCCTGGCGCACCAGGCCTTCGCGGGTCCACTCGGCAAATTGCACTTCGGCCACCAGTTGCGGCCTTATCCACCGCACGCCGCGCGCCTGGCTACCGCTTAAGGGGGTGGCCAACGGTGAGGATTGCCGCGCAAGGGGCTGCATTTTTTTATACAGCGCTTGCAGGGTGGCCTGGTCGAAGCCAGTTCCCACGCGCCCGGCATACAGCAGGGCGTTGTCAGCATGGACGGCCAGCAACAACGCCCCTAAGCCGCCGCGCGACCCCTGGGGCTGGGTGTAGCCGACGATCACGAACTCCTGGCGCTGGCGGCATTTGAGTTTTATCCAGTCGGCGCTGCGCACGCCGCTGTAGGGGCTGCCGGCGCGCTTGCCGATCACGCCTTCGAGCCCCAGGCTACAGGCGCTTTGGAGGATATCGCGATGATCTGCCGCGAAAGCCTCGGAAAAGCGCAGCAACGGGCTCTTGTTGCCATCCAGTACCGCCTTGAGCGCTGCCCGCCGATCCTGCAGCGCTGTGCCGCGTTGGTCATGGCCGTGCAAAAACGGTGCGTCGAACAGGTAGTAGACGAGGTCCTGGCTGTGACCGCTGTCAAAGGCCTGCTGCAACCTCTGGAAATCCGGCAGTCCATCGTGACCGAGGCTCACCACTTCGCCATCGAGCCAGCAGTCCTTGAGTTTCAGCGCCTCGATTGCCTTGACCTGGCGGGGCAGGCGATCGCTCCAGTCGTGGCCGTTGCGGGTGAACAGGTGCACGCGGCCTGCGCGTACCCGCGCCAACATCCGGTAGCCGTCGAATTTGATTTCGTAGTGCCAGTCGCCCGCCGGCGCACGGTCCGCCAGAGTCGCCAGTTGCGGCGTCAGTTGGTCGGGCAGGGCGGTTTTTGCCTGGCCTAGCGCCGCACCGCCCAAAACGCTCTTGGGCTGGGCCTGGACAATGTCGTAATCGCTGCTCGAACGTGCCTGTTGATCATTCTCCTTGATCAGCAGCCATTGCTCCTTGTCGCCGCTGCCCTTGAGCCGGGTACGCACCAAGGTCCAATCCCCAGCGAGCTTCTCGCCGACCAAGGTGAACTTCAGTTTGCCGGCGGTGTAGGCCTTGTGCGGGTCCTCATGGGGTTGCCAGATGCCACGGTCCCAGACAATCACATCGCCTGCGCCATACTGCCCGGCGGGGATACTGCCTTCAAAGCCTGCGTAGCTCAACGGATGATCTTCCACATGCACCGCCAGGCGCTTTTGGCTGGGATCCAGGCTCGGCCCTTTGGGTACGGCCCAGCTTTTAAGGACACCATCAAGTTCGAGGCGAAAGTCATAGTGCAGGTTGCGGGCAGCGTGTTTCTGCACCACAAACGCCAATGCGGACGGCGCGCGCCGGCCAGGGCTCGACGATGATGGCTCCGAAGTGACCGCGAAGTCGCGCTTGCGTTGGTATTCACTCAGTGGCTTGGCCATGGCACGTTCCTCTGGGCTGCCGGCTCAGGAGGCCTTGGTGGTTTTTTTGCGCGCAGCGGGTTTACCGGCCAGGCTGCGCTTGAGCAGTTCCGTGAGGTCGAGCACGTCTGCCGATTTGCGCTCGTCTGCGCCGTCTTGTGCCTCAACGGTTTCAATCTTGCCGGCCTTGGCCTTCTTCTTGACCAGGGCCATGATCTTGTCCTGGAAACTGTCGCGGTAGTTCTCCGGTTGCCAGTCGGCACTCATGTCTTCTACCAGGCGCCTGGCCATGTCCCGTTCGCCCTTGGCCAGGGTTGGCTTGGTCACGTCCTCGCCCAACTCCAGTTCGTCGAGGTCGCGTACTTCGGCGGGCCAGCGCAGCATCACGAGCACCAGCGCCGATTCCAGGGGCATCAGGGCGGCCAGGTGTTGCTTGGTATGCAGCACCACGTTGGCCAGGGCAACCTTGGCGGTCTTGTGCAGGGTTTCCCGCAGGAGGGCGTAGACCTTGCCGCCGCGTTTGTCGGGGGCCAGGTAGTAGGGCGTGTCGATGTTCTGCAGGGGGATCTGGTCGCTGTCGATAAACGCGATGATCTCTATGGTTTGCGTGGCCTTGGGGTGGGCGGCGCGAATTTCATCTTCGCTGAGCACCACGTAGCGGCCTTTCTCATAGGCCACGCCCTTGACGATATTGTCTTTGGTGACCTCCTTGCCGGTGGTCTTGTTGATGCGCTTGTAGCCCACCGGGTCCATGCTGCGCTTGTCCAGCCAGTCGAAATCCACGCCCTGGGCAGACGTGGCCGACACCAGCGACACGGGGATGTGAACCAAGCCGAAGCTGATTGCGCCTTTCCAGATTGCCCGTGGCATAGGAGTGCTTCCTGATGGGGAATGGTCTTCAGGTGACCCGCAGCGGCTGGCAAAAGTTTCGGTGGTCGGCTGGCTGGAAGCGCGGCGTTGGAAAAGCCGTGTTACACCTGCCCGGAAAGTATTTAGTTACCAAACCCGAACCCTGCGCGTAGCGTGCTATCGAATGCAGGTATTCCTCGCCCCAGAGAGGCTTTGTCATGAACAGCCGTACGCGCAGCCTTGTGGTGTTGGCCCTGGGCCTTGCCTTGAGTGGCGGGGTGCAGGCCCAGAACCTGCCCGGCAACAACAACCCGTATAACAGCCCGATCAAGCGGGCTAACCCCAACAGCATGCAGGGCACCCAGCCCAATACACCGGCGACGCGTGGCACCTATACCGCGCCGGTGCCTCGCCTGCCGACCCTGGAAAACGGCGGCATCGGCAATCGTTATCCGCAGCGTGATGCCGCTCCCGCACGTCCTGCCACCCAGCCCTCAGCCCCGACGCAAGATGCCAATGGCAATCGTCGGCCCTGAATAAAAGGAACCCCACGGTATGTTTCTACGCACAACCCTTTTAGCGACCTGTTGCGCCAGCGCCCTGGCCTCTGCGCTTCCGGCGCTTGCCGGCGATACCCGGCAGTTTCCCAGTGAGCAAGGCAGTGTCACCGCGACGGCTATCGTCAAAGGCCTGGACCACCCATGGGCAGTGGCGTTTTTGCCAGACCAGCAAGGCTTCCTGGTCACCGAACGGCCGGGTGCGCTGCGCTTTGTCAGCCGTGACGGCAAATTGTCTGCGCCGCTCAGCGGCGTGCCGCAAGTGTGGGCCAAGGGGCAGGGCGGTTTGCTGGATGTGGTGCTGTCACCGGATTTCAAGGAGGACCGGTTGGTCTACCTGTCCTACGCCGAAGGTGGCGGCCAGGGCGGCACGGCCGGTACGGCGGTCGGGCGTGGCCGTTTGAGCGATGACCTGAGCAGTTTGAAGGACTTCCAGGTAATCCTGCGTCAGGCACCCAAGCTTTCGACGGGCAATCACTTTGGCTCGCGCCTGGTGTTTGACCGCGATGGCTACCTGTTTGTGACCCTGGGCGAGAACAATGATCGCCCTACGGCCCAGGACCTGGACAAGCTACAAGGCAAGGTCGTGCGGATCTACCCGGACGGTCGTGTGCCGGATGACAACCCGTTTGTCGGCCAACCCGGGGCCAGGCCGGAGATCTGGTCCTATGGCCAGCGCAACCCCCAGGGCGCGGCGCTGAATCCCTGGACCGGCACCCTCTGGGAAAACGAACACGGCCCGCGCGGCGGTGATGAAATCAATATCATCGAGCGTGGCAAGAACTACGGCTGGCCCCTGGCGACCCATGGCATCAACTATTCGTTGTTGCCGATTCCCGAAGCCAAGGGCAAGACTGCCGAAGGCACGGTCGCCCCCCACCATGTGTGGGAAAAGTCACCGGCCATCAGTGGCATGGCGTTCTACGATGCCGACCGTTTCAAGGCTTGGCAGCACAATCTGTTTGTAGGCGCCTTGGCCAGCCAAGAGCTGATCCGCCTGCAGTTCGATGGCGACAGGGTGGTCCACGAAGAACGCCTGCTGGGTGAGTTGAAGGCGCGCATCCGCGATGTACGCCAGGGCCCGGATGGTTTCCTGTACGTACTCACGGATGAGGCTGATGGCGTGTTGTACCAGGTGGGGTTGAAGCAGGATTGACTGGCACTGTAGGGGCCGGCAAGCCGGCCCCTACAGCCCCAGCTCGGACAGCCCCGGATGATCGTCCGGGCGTCGCCCCAGGGGCCAGTGGAACTTGCGTTCGTTCTCCTTGATGGGCATGTCATTGATGCACGCATGTCGGTTGGACATCAGGCCGTCCTGGTCGAACTCCCAGTTCTCGTTGCCATAGGAGCGGAACCAGTTGCCGGAATCGTCGTGCCATTCATAGGCATAACGCACGGCGATACGGTTACCGGTAAAGGCCCACAACTCCTTGATCAAGCGATAGTCCAGTTCCCTGGCCCATTTGCGTGTGAGGAAATCCTTGGCTTGCTCACGGTTATGGGCGAATTCGGCGCGGTTACGCCATTTCGTGTCCAGGGTGTAGGCCAGCGATACGCGCTGCGGGTCACGGGAGTTCCAGCCGTCTTCGGCGAGACGGATCTTTTCAATGGCCGATTGTTCGGTAAAGGGCGGCAAGGGCGGACGCACTTGTGCATTGGCGGTCATTTGATTACTCCTTTGGATTGTCAGTCGTTAATTCAAAGTGCCAATAACAATTGCGCCATGCATTGCGCATTATCAGCGGCAGTTTCATCGCCCATTATCAGGGCCATGGTGATGGCGCCATCGACCAGGATCAGCAGTTGCGCGGCCTGTTGCTCCGGGGCCGGGGTGCCATGGGCGTTGCACAGTTCAAGCAGGTACTCGAACAGTTTCTGTTTGTGCGCCTTGGCCAACAAACGGACCGGGTCTTGCGGGTTGCCGGTCTCGCCGCTGGTGTTGATAAAGGCGCAGCCGCGAAAGTCCGCAGAGGCGAACCAGGCCTTGAGCGCGCTGAACACGCCAAGCAGGCGCGCACCGCTGTCTGGCGCTTGTTCGACCTCGCTGCGCAGCCACTGCAGCCAACGCTCGTCGCGCCGCTGCAGGGCGGCGATTACCAGTTCATCCTTGTTGGCGAAGTAGCGGTAGATGCTTTTCCTGGAGACACCGGCGGTTTTCACCAGTCGTTCCATGCCGGTGGCCGCAATGCCGTGCCGGTAGATTAACTTTTCGGTGACATCCAGAATAATGTCGCGGGTTTCAGTAGTGGTCATGTCGTTCATGCCGCCAACAGTAGAACGATCGTTCTTCATGGTCAATTAATTATTTTCCATGGTTCGTGGGCAGACCTGGGCACCCCCATGGTGTAAGCTCTCGGGCTCTTCGGATTCGATCATTGCGAGCCCTATGCCGTCGTTATTCAAACGTTCCCTGTTGCCCAAGTTGCGCGGTTTCCCCCTGGCTACCGATGCGATCGAGGTGCTGTCCGGCGCTGCCGAGTTTCGCCGCTGCCTGCTGGAGAAAATTGCCCAGGCCCAACACCGTATCTATATCGTCGCCTTGTACCTGCAACAGGACGAAGCGGGCCAGGAGGTGTTTGACGCGCTGCATGCCGCCAAGGCGGCACGGCCTGAACTGGATATCGTGGTGATGGTCGACTGGCTGCGCGCCCAACGCGGGCTGATCGGCGCGGGCAAGCAGCCTGGCAACAGCGCCTGGTACCAGGCGATGACCCAGTCACACTCGACGCAAGTGCCGGTGTATGGGGTGCCGGTACAGACCCGCGAGCTGTTTGGCGTGCTGCATCTTAAGGGCTTTGTGATTGACGATAGCGTGCTGTACAGCGGCGCCAGCCTGAACAATGTGTACCTGCACAAGTTCGACAAATACCGCTTCGACCGTTATCACCTGATCCATAACAAGCCACTGGCCGACTCCATGCAGCACCTGGTGGAACACGGCCTGGTCGCCTCCAAGGCGGTCCACCGCCTGGACCTGCCCAACCTGCCCACCACTCGCAGCCTGCGCAATGACATTGGCGACTTGCGCAGCCGGCTCAAGCACGCGACCTATGACACCACGGCCGGTCAGGCCGGCATTGGTGGGTTGTCGGTCAGCCCGTTGCTGGGGGTGGGCAAGAACAACCCGCTGAGCCGGGTGATCTGCGAGCTGATCGCCAGTGCCCAGCAGCAATTGACCATCTGCACCCCGTATTTCAACCTGCCGCTGCCGGTGACCCGGGAAATCAACCGTGCGTTGGCCCGTGGGGTGAAGATCGACATCATTGTCGGCGACAAGACCGCCAACGACTTCTACATCCCGCCCAGCGAACCGTTCAGGATCATCGCCGCACTGCCGTATCTCTACGAAATCAGCCTGCGCCGCTTTGCCAAGCGTCACCAGCGCATGATCGACAGCGGCCAGCTCAACCTGCACCTGTGGCGCGATGGGGATAACACCTATCACCTCAAGGGCATGTGGATCGACGAGCGCTATACCTTGCTCACCGGCAATAACCTCAACCCCAGGGCTTTCCGCCTGGACCTGGAAAACGCCTTGCTGATCGATGATCCCCAGGGCCAGTGGCTGGCGCCACGGCGTAGCGAGCTTGAGGAGATTTTCCGGCACGCCACACGGATCCAGGGCTACCAGCAGTTGGAAACACTGGTGGATTACCCCGAAGCCGTCGGCAAGTTCCTGCGCCGGGTCAGCCGGGTACGGGTCGAGCGCTTGTTGTATCGGATCCTGTAACTGACCTGCCATTTTCTCGGCACACTTGAAACACTTAGCACAGTCTTTGGTGTATTCGGACTCTTCCTATAACCCCTCTAGGTTGGGTCTTGTAGCGTTGCATTGACAGTTCTTACGGAAAAGAACTCTCGCCCTCCATTAGGTGAAGAGAACTGGAAATGTCGACACACAGTGTAAAGAGTGCAGGCACGCCGTTTAACGTTGTGACAGGTGCAGGGCAGGGCTATCGACAGCCTGAGCCGACAGCCTCGATGCCGTCTTCCGAAGCGCCGTCTGCGCCCGAAGGCCAGGGCTGGCCAGCATCCGAGCAAACCCCACACAACCCCTCGATGCCTGGCAGGCTGACGCAAGCAAGGATCGAGTTGGCGGCGCAGCGCAAAAAACGCGACGCGACGCCATTGCCTGCTTTTCCATCGTCCGTCGATGCGGCGAAAGGCGATGAAAAGCTGCAGGACACCCTCACTCATTGGGTGACCACCGGCAAGCTGAAACGCAAACCCATCCCCGACAATGCTTCGATCAAACCTTACGTGGACCTTTATCGCGACGCGGTGAACGAGCCGGCGGTGCAGGACTGGCTTGCGAGCAAAGGCTTCAAATGGTCGACCGTGCGCATCGACCGCGACGGCGTAGAGGGCATAGTGATTCGCGATGGCGTCGAGACCAAGCAGCGATTTACCACCAGCGATGGGTCTGGTTGGTGGGAAGTGAGTGGCAAGGTAAGGGCGGCTGTGCGCTACCTGTCTCCCAGCGATCTGGGGATTCTGCTACCAGACCCGAAAACGGGCGACTTTAATCACGTTGACGTCATTCTTGATTTTTACGGCGTCAAGACACCTAACGAAAGCGGCGGTGCCGCGCAGCTTGGCAGGCAGCTTACAGAGGACGGCTGGCCCGGGATTTCCGAGCAAAAGCGCACCGATTGGCGTGAGCAGTTCGACCAACTCGTGCAGCAGAGCCGCGACCAGGATGTTCGTACGCGCCTGGCTCCCCAGCTGCAGGCGCTGGTCGATGCAAAGGCTGAGGGCGCCGATCTTGACCTGACTGCGCAGACTGTGGATATCGACCCCCAGTCGAGCCTGGCACAGAAAAGCCATCAGCCACGGGCGAGTTTTGCTCAGTTCCTGGCATCCCCGGCCTTCAGAACGTTCGTCGACAAAATCGGTTTTGGCCAGGGCGATCACGTTTACCGCATTCGCGACGGGCAGTTGGAACTACGCGACCGCGCCAATCATTGGACTAATCTGCAAGCCTTTCTCGATGACGAGATCAGCAAGACCCTGGTTGCAGGCAGTGCAGAAGAAAAGGCGCGCATTCTCGAACTGAATGCCAACTTCAACCAGTTGGTGGGCATGAGCAAGGAAACCGGCGACGCCCTGTATTCCATCCCCCAATATGACCTGCGCCAGGTCCTGGAGTATTGCGGGTTGGGGTCTCCTGGCTCCGTCGCGCAAGCACGCGTCGCGCTTGGCTGGCTGAACAATCAATTGCCTCCGGCGCCGCTGGCGGCGGACTACGCGAGTCTGACGCCCTATAGCTGGGGACCAGGGGCGTTGTCACCCAACGACCTGACGGTGCTCAGAACCCAAGCCGCCGGGCCGGGTTCGGTCACTGAACTGTTGCGCGATTTTGCGGACGGGGCGGACCTGCCCGCCGACCCGGATTTGCGGCTTCGGGCGTTCTTCGACTCGCCCCAGGCCATTGCCAAGGCGCAGCAATTGGCGGGCGTGCTGAATATGGCGGAGGTCGCCGGTGGCGCGCCCCTGTCCAGGGCTTCTCGCCACCAACTGCTGGCTGCCGCGATCAAGGCCAGTGTGGCCGTCGATGTGCCCGGCGCGCCCGGCGTAGTTGCCGGCTACGAGATCTATCATCCCAGCAACCTGGGGCGCACGATAAATCAGGTGCGCGAGGAGATAGAAACGCATTTGATTGACCACAAGGCGGTCAGCGCCAGCGCTGCGCCGTTGGTTGCCCACCTGATGCTGGCACAGGCTGCCCCTGAGTTTCTGATCAAGCCGACGCCCAGTGTGTCGACACTCGCACCTCAAGCACTGATGTTGCAGCCTGGGCAGGTGACCATCGGCTCGACCGCCTGGCTGAACCTGCGCCTGGGCACTGCCATGGCTGAAAAACTCGGTGGGGCGGGCAGTTCGCGGGCGCTGACTATCACCCAAGCCCTGGACCTGAGCCGACTCGATGCGATAGGGCCTGCGCAGGCAGAGTTAATCAAAAGCCTTGGCGCCCAGCCCTTGCTGGACTGGGCGGTGATGGCCGGAATTTTTCCCAAGTCATCCGATGGGCGCTACTCGCCAGGGGATTATCTGGCTGCCACACAGGCATTCACCGACCGGGAAAACCGCACTCGCGAGGCATTCAATACGCTGACGAGCGAGCCACCCACTCAAACAAGTCTTTTAGTGCAACAGTTGGCGAAGCTGTTTCCTGAGTTGACCGAGGACGAGATCCGCAATTTCAAGCTTGAGCTGGATACCGACGTGCCTTTTGACCCAAGGCAACACGGGCATCTTCAGACCCGTCAGCCCTACTTGACCGAAGTGATCCTGACTCAACAAGCTGAAAAGGATCCGCTGGTTGCCTTTGGCGATTGGGTGAGCCGTCTTTTTGGTGACGAAAAAAAGTACAAATTTATTCACCCTAAAATTTCCCAGGAAACCTTTAACGAAAGAATCAAAAAACTGCCGCCAATCACCCCGTTGGTCGCACCGGCCGTGGACCAATACATTGCCGATACCCGTAGCGCCCAGGCCACGGTGATCCGCCTGATGATCGCCAATGCGCCGCTGGAGGTACGCCGGGCGTTTGAGGTCGGCAAGCTGGAGTTCTTTACCTTGCGCGAGGAGACCGGGCAACCCGTGGAGGACGATCAGGGCGAGCACTCCAAGGTGCAGGAGAAAAAGGGCAGGCATGGCCTGTTGATGCGTTACGAAACCGGGGCGACGACCCCGAGATTCGGCTACTACGAAGTGTTTCCAGGCTCAATGAAAATGATCCGGCGTGACGATCTGAGCTACAGCCTTGGGCTAAATGGCGTGACCCAAAAAGGCAGTGTGCCCTACGGGCCTTTTGCCTTTGTCCAACGGGATTTTCGTCATGCAAAGCTGGAGAAGTTCGACTTCCAGGCCTATTCCCAGGGCACCGAGCCGCGTCCGGGAGTAGATTCCAGGGTCATTATCGAGAAGGCTCGCGAGCCGTTGCCCGGTCAGGTCTTGTCGCAGTGGCCCGGCCCCGCGCCGGTCTATGTCCCCAACAGTTGGGCTTCGACAAGAACACGCGATATCACCAGGACCGTGCTCGACAACACGTTCGAGGACAAGCGCGAGTTGCTGCTGGAGTACGCCAATCAACCCACACGGCTGCAGAAGCGCCGCAGCTACCCTTTCGATTCCGGCAAGATCCTGACCCAGGAGAACCTTAGAGCGGTCCTCAGTCTTATCCCATTTGTAGGTGCGGTTGCGGACATTGCCGATGGCAATATCAAGGACGGTCTCAAAGGGCTGTTGATCGACTTTGCGTCATTTGCAGCGACAGGCGGCTTGGCTGCAGCCAGGTCATTCTTCAAGGGGATCAAGGCGGTTGTGCCCTATAGCGGTCGCGCATTTGGTCAGGGCCTGAAGGAGAGCGGACTGCTGGTGCGCAGCATATTCAACCCTCTGGACGGCAGCGTCGATGTACTCAAGTCCGCGCTTAAAATCACAGAACGCAGCAAAAGGGTGTTGTCAGGGGAGTTGATGGGGGTCGGCTCAGGCATTTATCTGCCTACCACCGCCTTTGAAAAGTGCCGCTGGGGGCTGGGTGCCTATGAGACGCTGCGTGGCAAGCCGCCTGCTGACCCACAACGGGTAGGTCAGTTGGGCGTGAGCCAACAGTGCGCGGTCTACGCCGTGAACATGTACAGCAAGTGGTATGCGATCAACCCGGCGACCCTTAAACCTACTGGCGCTCCCCTTGAGGACTTCACGCCAGAGAGTCAGACGTGATAACCGCTCAGGGGAGGGCTGCCAGTCGTTCAACGCGGTGCCGGCCAGAGCGCAATGAGCAGCAGCAGGGCGGCGGCTACCAGGTAGGGTAGTCGCGGTTCGACGGCATAGATCAGCGTCCCGGCCAGAGGCCCGACTACCACCCCCAAGCCTTGTGCTGCACCGACCGAGCCTGCGGTGGCGCCTTGTTCCGAGGCCTCCACCGCGTTGGCCGCCAGTGCGGCGAACGACGGGAAGATCCAGCCCATGCCGGCCGCCGAGACGAAGAAACACAGCCAGAGGATCCACGCCGTATCCGCGAACATGCTGCCGGCAAACCCCAAGGCAGAGACGATAGCGCCGACGCGGATCATCCGCAGGGGCGGCCATTCCAGTTTGCGCACCAGTAACTGCGAGCAGATCAACGCCAGGCCCACCATCGTCAGGGCAATCCCGGCGGTTTGCGCGGCGTCGGCGGGGTTCATCTGCAGGCGGTCCAGGGCGAAAAAGCCCACGGTGATCTGGGCGATGGACACACACAGCATGGCGGCAAAGGCCACTACCAGTGGGCGCCGCAAGCGTGGGTCCGAGAGGTTGACGGCCTTGGGCGGTTGCTTGAGGTGCAGCTCCTGGCGCGGCAGTTTCAGCAGCAACACCACAAAGCCCAGCATCGGCAACAACGCCATCGCATAAAACGGCAGGCTCAGGCTGTAGCGGGCCAGCAGCGCGGCAATTGCCGGCCCCAGCACCAGGCCGCAGGCGTTGGCCGCGCCCAGCGAGGCCATGGCCTTGGCGCGGTGGGCCGGCTCGATATTGTCGGCGATCAGCGCATAACCGCCCACCGGGATCGCCGCGTAGAACACCCCGATCAACCCGCGCCCTAGCACCAACCCGATAAAGGCCAGCATGGCCGAGGGCAGCAGTTGCAGGGACGCGTCGATAAACACGCACAGCGCCCAGTACGCCAGAGTGAATCCACCGGTGCCCAACAGCAGCACCCGGCGCCGCCCCAGCCGGTCACTGGCCTGGCCCCAGGGCCGCGCCAACAGCATCCAGATCACCCCGGACACGGTAACGGCCGCACCCGCTTGCCAGGTCGCCAGCCCCAGCACCCGGGCGATGGGGCCGATCAGCGAGACAAACGCCATCATCGCCATGGTGCAGGCCATATTGGCGATCAGCAGGGGGCGCAGGTTGAATGACACTGAGGTGGGCAAGGCAGCATCAACGCTGGCGGCCGAATCGGGCATGGGAAATCTTCCGTGAGTGGGATCGATTGAACGTTATAGGTAAGACGGTTAAACGCATAGCGCGATTAGCCGCAATGATGAAGATCTACAGCTGCTCTGCGCCCTAATGCCGATCAGTAAGCGAACGCAATGCTCAAAGCAGCGAAGATCAAATGTGGGAGCGGGCTTGCTCGCGAAAGCAGTGGGTCAGTCAACATCAATGTTTGCTGGGCCGACGCCTTCGCGAGCAAGCCCGCTCCCACAGGGGGGTGTGAATGCCGAAGGCTTTCTCAGTTCAGGCCCAGTTTGCCACGCAGGGTCGACAGGTCTTCGGCCAAGGTGTTGACCGGGCCGACCAAGGCCTTGCGGTCGTTTTCCTTGACCTTGTCATAGGTCTCAAAGCCACCATCAGCCGTTTTGTATTTGGCCAGGATGCTGTCCACCGTGGCGAAGTTCTTGTCGACCTTGGCCAAAAACGCCTTGTCCTGTTGCTCGATCTGCCCACGGAACAGGTCGACGATTTTCTTCGCCCCATCGATATTGCCCTGGAAGTCATACAGGTCGGTGTGGCTGTAGCGGTCTTCTTCGCCGGAGATCTTGGTGGCGGCTACTTCTTCGAGCAATGCGGCCGCGCCGCCGACGACTTTTTCTGGCGGGAAGGTCAGGCCGGCGACGCGGGTTTGCAGGTCCTTGACGTCCTTGTTCAAACCATCGGCCAAGGCGTCCAGGCCCTGGGTGCTGTTCTCGGCAAACAGGCTGTATTCGAGGCGGTGGAAACCGGTGAAGTCCTCGGCCTTCACGCCTTTTTCGTGATCGTCGACCCGTGAGTCGATTGAGGCGTCCAGGTCGCTGAACAACTCGGCGATGGGCTCGATGGACTCATAGTGCACGCGGGTAGGGGCATAGAGTTTTTTTGCGGTGGCCAGGTCGCCTTTTTTCACCGCGTCGGTAAAGGCCTGGGTCTGGGTGACCAGTTCATCGATCTTGTCGGTGACATAGATCTTGTAGTCCGACACCGGCCCCACCAGGTCCAGGGGCGCCGTCGCGGCAAAGGCTGCGAGCGGAGAAAGGGTCAACAACAATGCAAGAGACGACTTCTTCATGGGACGGTTTCCGCTGGGATGGGGTTTAGGTGTTGGCAGTGCTGTGCAGCAAGGTGCGGCCGATGAAATCCTGCGGCCCGGTGACGCCTGGTAGCGTGAAGAAGTACCCACCGCCCACCGGCTTGAGGTACTCCTCCAGCGGCTCGCCATTGAGCCGGGTTTGCACAGTAATGAAGCCTTTTTCCAGGTCGGCCTGGTAGCAGATAAACAGCAGGCCCATGTCCAACTGGCCGTTCTTGTTGACGCCGTTGGAGTAGTTGAACGGCCGGCGCAGGATCAGGTTGGCCTGGGTTGCAGCGGTGCGCGGGTTGGCCAGGCGGATATGGGCGTCGAGCTTGGTCAGCTTGCCTTCTGGGTCTGTGCTGTAGTCGGGCACCTGGGCTTCGTTGTGACCGCCCATGGGCGCGCCGCTGGTCTTGATCCGGCCAATGATGCTTTCCTGTTCCTGCAAGGGCGTGCGGTCCCAGCGCTCGACGAAGTTGCGGATGATCCGCACCGCCTGGTAGCTGCCATTGGCGGCCCAGGCGGGTTCGTCACTGCCGGGCTGGACCCACACCAGTTGATCCATGGCCTTGGCATCGTTGGAGTCTGGGTTGGCGGAACCATCGCGAAAGCCCAGGAAATTACGCGCACTCTGTGCCGGTTGCCCCGCCCGGGCAGGCGCCTGGGGCGGCACGCTGCCTTCCTGTTTCCAGCGCACCAGCAGCAGGTCCGGCAGGTTTTTCACGATATCGCGCAGGGCGTGGATGTTGGTGTCAGGGGTGTTGGAGCTGAACTGCAGGCTCAAGTCGCCATGGCACTGCGCAGGTTCCAGGGCGTCATTGGGGAAGCCGACCATGCGGCTCAGGCGCTTGGGCTTGGCGCCGGCCAGGCCGAAACGTTCGTCGAACAGCGACTCACCCACCGACACGGTAATCGTCAGGTTATCCGGGGTGACCACCGGGCCAAGGATCCCGGAGTCAGTGGGCGGTAGTTTCGGATCGACTTGTGGCACCGTACCGCCGGTCATCAGGAAACCGATACGCTCGTTGAGGGTGCGAAACAGCCGCTCCAGGTCTTCGCGGTCGCTGGCCAGCACATCGAACGCCACCAGCATGCCGCAGGCCGGGCGCGGGGTGACAATGCCGCTCTGGTGCTTGCCGTGGAAGGCGTGGTGGTCCTGGGTTTTTTCGCTGCTGGGGGCGGCGGTGACCTGGGCCGCGCCGGCCGCCATGGCCGGGCAACTGAGGCTACTGCCGGCAATCGCCGCACCGGTGGCGGCCATGCCCAGCAATACGCGGCGGCGCTGGGCGTTGAACTGTTCTGAATCACTCATTTATTCGGTCGTCTTCACTTAAGGCCTGTGAGGCCAAGGGCTGGGTCGATTCCATCGAGTGCGGCGGCCAGAGCCTTGGCCTTGTCGGCGATCTGCTGGCGCTGATCGGCGGTAACGCTGTCATAGGTGCGGTAGTTGCCATCGACCTGCAGGCCGTCGAGTTGCCCGGCGAAGGCGCTGATCGCGCTATCGATACCTGGCAACAGGTCGGCAGCGGACTTGGTCAAAAGCGGACGCATCAGCTCAACCACCTTGCGCGTGACCGCCAGGTTTGCGGCAAAGCCATTGAGGTCGAGGTGGCTGTAGCGTTCCTCTTCGCCACTGGCGGCGCGCACGTCGGCCAGGCTATTGAGGTTGCGCACCAGGATGCTGACCAGTTGCTCGGGCGGCAGTGACTGCGCGAGCAACTGCTGCTTGAGGGCGGTGACATCACTTAGCAAACGCTGGGCAATCGGTGCCAGGCTGTCGAGGCTGTGCTGCGCGAAGAGGCCGTATTCCAGGCGATGAAAGCCGCTGAAGGCCGGGTCCTGTTCGCGTTTTTCGAAGTAATCGGCGCGGGCATTGATCGCGTTGTCCAGCTCGGCCAGGCGCTGGGCTGCCGGGGCCAGGCGCTGGTAAGCCTCGCGTGCTGGCAGGTACAGGGCCTGGGCTTGGTTCAGGTCGCCCGCAGCAATCGCTTGTTCGAGGGCGCTGACGGCCTTGATCAAGGCGCTGCCCTGGCTATTGAGGTACACGCGAAACTCCGACAGCGGGCCGATAAAGGCCACCATCGACGGCTTGGCTTTGGCCTGGGCGTCGGACTCGGCGGTGGGGGTTACCTGCAGGGTGCCGCGAGGGTTGCTCAACAGGCCGCAGGTGATGGCGTAGTCGCCCGGCAGCAGGTTGGCGTTGATCACCTGGCTCAGGCCGGGGGCGATGTTTTCACGTTCTTCGACCACCAGTACGCCGTCGAGGATTTCCCACTCCACTGCGCGATCCGAGCGATTGATGATGCGAAAACTCGCACGACCGGCCGGCACCGTCAGGGCGTTGGGCTCGCAGGCGTGGGCGTGGATGATCACGGCGATTTCGTTGTGATTGACCTGGCGCTTGGCAGCGGCCAACTGCGAGGCGTAGTAGAACAGGCCACCGGCGGCGATCATCACGATCACCGAACCGGCTAGCGCCCAACGCAAGGCGCGAGGTGGCGAGGCGGGGGCAGGGGCTTGGTTTGGCAAGGGACGACCTTACTGGCTGGAGACGGAAGAGGAGGTGGCTGGCGCGGTGGGCATAAAGAACATCACCAACGCCAGCACCAGATAAGTCAGGTAGGCACCCAGGGTGCTGACGGTCGGCGCGTCCTGATAGCCAAACATGCCGGCCAGTACCGAACCCAGCGGGCCATCCATCGGCAGGGTGGCGCTGAAATCGAACAGCACGCTCTGCCAGTGGTTCCACACCCCGGCTTCATGCAGGGCCTGCACCGAGTTGGCGAGGATGCCGGCGGCTACTACCAGGATGAACAGCCCGGTCCAGCGAAAGAACGCGGCGAGGTTCAGGCGCATGCTGCCGCTGTAGATCAGGAACCCCACGACAATCGCCAGCACCAGGCCGAGCAGGGCGCCGATGGGCGCTGCCGGACCTTCGCTTTGCTGGAACACCGCGAGCAGGAAGAACACGGTTTCCAGGCCTTCGCGGGCCACGGCGAAAAACACCATGGCGATCAGCGCAATCACTTGGTTGCGCGAGCCGGCCAGCGCGTGATCCAGGGATTGATGCAGGGAGTGCTTGATCGAGCGCGCGACTTTACGCATCCAGAACACCATGGAACTGAGAATGCCCACGGCCACCAGGCCGACAATGCCTTCGAACAGTTCCTGCTGCTTTTGCGGGAACTCGGCGCTGACCAACTCCAGGCCACCGCCGACCAACAGCGCCAGGGCGGCGGCCAGAAACACGCCAATCCATACTGCCGGCATCCATTGGCCACGGCCGGTCTGTTGCAGGTAGCTGGCGATGATGCCAACGATCAATGCGGCTTCAATGCCTTCGCGCAGCATGATGAGAAAGGGAACGAGCATCGGGCACCGCAACGTAATTAGTTAGGGTGCTAAGTTGTAACATAATGATACTCATTGCTAAACAGAGGATCTTGACGTTTCCTGAACAGCCGCTGAACAGCCCTCTATCTCCTGGCTTCTGCAAGGATTGATGAAATGCCAGGCCTCTCTGTTCCTTCCAGGCCAGCACGCTCCTACAATGGCCGACCTACAAGATTGAGCCCTTGCCCATGTCGGAAAAAGACACAATCTCCATCCACCTGGTTCGCGAAGCCTTGTTGCAAAGTTGCGCCCCCGGTGCGGCGACGCGAGAGGCCCTGAACAAGGTAGGGATCGACCCAGCGTTGCTGGAGCAGCCCGCCGCCCGGGTTCCGGCCCTGGCGTACGCGCGGCTCTGGCGCTTGCTGGCGCGCCGCCGGGATGATGAGTTCTTTGGCATGGACCCGCGCAAGTTGAAGTCCGGCAGCCTGGAGTTCTTGTGTCGCGCCGCTATGGCCCAGCCCACCCTGGGCGAAGCCCTGGAAACCGGCCTGAGCTTCCTGTCGCTGATGCTCGAACACCTGCCGGCGCAATTGGTGCGCCAGCAAAGCCTGGCGGAAATTGTCTTGCTGGAACACGAGCCCGAACCGCGCCGGGCGTTCACCTATTTTTGCTACTGGATGATCGTCCACGGCGTCGCCTGCTGGCTGGCCGGGCGGCGCATCCCGATCCTGGCCATCGAATTACGCAGTGCGCAGCCGGCCTTTTGTGATGATTACCAGGTGATGTTTTCTGACAACCTGCGTTTTGATCGCACCCGTACGCGGATGATCTTTTCGGCAGACTGCCTCGACCTGCCGGTCAAGCGCAGCCCCGAAGAACTCAAGCGTTTCCTGGCCCATGCACCGGCCAATATCCTGGTCAAATACCGCGACCCCGACAGCCTGGCGATGCGCATCAAGCACGACCTGCGCCAGCGCCCGGCCCAACACTGGCCGGAAACCGAAAGCCTGGCCCATGACCTGTGCATGTCCGCCTCGACCCTGCGCCGGCGCCTGGCCGAAGAAGGGCAGACCTACCAGGGCCTCAAGGACAGCGTGCGCAAGGAACTGGCGGTTGTCTGGCTGGCCGAGGCCGATATCAGCTTCGCCGAGATCGCCAGCCGCCTGGGTTTTGCCGATGTGAGTTCGTTCTATAAGGCGTTTCGCAAGTGGTCGGGGTCCAATCCTGGGCATTACCGTAGCTTGATTCTTACCGACGCCAACTAAGCCGTCGGCACTGCGCAGTCTGCATGGCAACAGAGCTTCTGTGACAAGGGGGACAAGCCCCCTCTCCACAAAAGCCGCCGCAAACACCAGAGCAAAAAAAAGCCCCGTGACCGAATGGACCACGGGGCTAAAAATTGGCTGGATGCGACCAACCAAAGGAGCTCTTTACATCACTTGAGGGTGGCGACCACCGTGTCTGGCTGCCAGCCACCACCCAATGCCTTGTAGATCGCCACGATGCCGCGATACAGGTCTACTTCGGCCAGGGCCTGGGCGTCTTCGGCCGCCAGGCGTTCACGCTGGGCGTCGAGCAGCACGAGGAAGTCGGCGGTGCCTTCGCGGTAGCGGATCTCGGCCAGGTCGGCCGCAGCACGGCTGGATTCGCTTTGGCGGATCAGCGAGATCAGGCGCTGTTGGCGTTTGCCGTAGTCGCTGAACGCGTTCTCGGATTCCTCCAGCGCCAGCAACACTTGCTGCTCGTACGTCGCCAGGGCGCCGTCGGCCTCGGCATCGGCGCCGCGCAATCGGGCGCGCACGCTGCCCAGGTCAAAGGCGGCCCAGGTGATGCTCGGGCCCAGGGCCCAGGCATTGGCGGCAGACGAGCCGATCTGCGAGCCACGGCCGGCGGTAAAGCCAAGGAAGCCACTGAGGCTGACCCGAGGAAACAGGTCGGCCTTGGCCACGCCGATACGCGCGGTGGCCGCTGCCAGTTTGCGTTCAGCGCTGAGAATGCCCGGGCGCCGTTGCAGCAGTTGCCCCGGGTCGCCAATCGGCAAGGCCTTGGCAATCGCCGGCAGGTCGGCCGGGCTCAGGTCCACTGTGAGTTTGTCCGGGCGCTGGCCGAGCAGGGTGGCGATGCGGTTGCGTTCGCGCACTTGTTCGGCCTGCAATTGCGGCACGCTGGCTTCAACCGCCGCCAGGCGTGCGTCGGCCCGTACCACGTCCAGTTGGTCGCCGACGCCGGCATCGCGCAGGCTTTCAGTGATGGTGCGCGAATCCTGCTGGTTCTTCAGGTTGGCCAGGGCGATTTTTTCTCGTAGCTGCGCACCACGCAATTGGCCGTAGGCGTCCACCAGTTCGGCAATCATGCTGACTTGCAGTTGATAGAGGTCGGCTTCGGCAGCTTGCTGGTCGGCGTCGCTGGCCTCCAGGTTACGCTGGATACGGCCAAACAGGTCCAGCTCCCAGGCCATGTCCAGGCCCAGGTCATAGCGCTCGCTGTTGACCCGGCGGGTGGTCTGGCCCGGGATCTGCCCTTTGGCCAAGTCGCTGCTGGCGCGGCTGGTGATGGTGGGCATCGCGTCATTGCTGGCGTCATCCCGAATCGCCCGGGCGGCCCGCAGGCGGGCAAACGCTACGCGCAGGTCGCGGTTGCCGCTCAACGATTGCGTCACCAGTTGGTTGAGGATCGGGTCCTCGAACTGCTGCCACCAGATGCCTTCGAACTTGGCGTGGTCGTACTGCTTGGCATCGGCGGCGGCCGTGATATTGGCCGCCTCCAACTGCTGGGTTTTATAGTCCGGGCCCACGGCACAGGCGGCGAGCGCCAATACCAACAGGCTCGGCAAGAACACTTTCACACTCATTGCTGTGTCTCCAGCTTCAAGGCCTTGGCCGCTTTGCGTGCATCGCTGCGCTCCACATAACGGCGGATCAACACGTAGAACACCGGCGTCAGCAACAGGCCGAAGAAGGTCACGCCGATCATCCCGGAGAACACCGCCACACCCATGGCGTGCCGCATCTCGGCACCCGCGCCGCTGGAGAACACCAAGGGCACCACGCCCATGATGAAGGCGAACGAGGTCATCAGGATCGGCCGCAGACGCAGGCGGCAGGCTTCCAGCACCGCAGCCAGCGGGTCGAGGCCTTCTTCCTGTTTGTCCTTGGCGAATTCGACGATCAGAATCGCGTTCTTACAGGCCAGGCCCACCAGTACGATCAAGCCGATCTGGGTAAAGATGTTGTTGTCGCCACCGGACAGAATCACCCCGGTAATGGCCGACAACAGAGTCATCGGTACGATCAGGATTACCGCCAGTGGCAGGCTCCAGCTTTCGTATTGGGCGGCCAGTACCAGGAACGCCAGCAGTACGCAGAGCGGGAACACGAACAGCGCGGTATTGCCCGAGAGGATTTGCTGATAGGTCAGGTCCGTCCACTCGTAGGTCATGCCGTTGGGCAGTTCTTCCTTGAGCAGTTTCTCGATCGCCGCCTCAGCCTGGCCCGAGCTGTAGCCAGGGGCCGCGTTGCCGTTGATTTCGGCGGTGATAAAGCCGTTGTAGTGCATCACGCGGTCCGGCCCCGAGGTATCGCTGACCTTGATAAAGGTCGCCAGCGGGATCATTTCGCCCTTGTTGTTGCGCACTTTCAGCTGGCCGATCTGGTCTTCGTCGAGGCGGAACTGCTGCTCAGCCTGCACGTTGACTTGATAGGTACGGCCGAAGCGGTTGAAGTCGTTGGCATACAACGAGCCCAGGTAGATCTGCAGGGTGTCGAAGATGTCGCTGATCGCCACGCCGTGGGTCTTGGCCTTTTCACGGTCGATAGCCGCATCGACCTGGGGCACGTTGACCGTGTAGCTGGTGAACAGGCCAAACAGTTCAGGCACGTTGTGGCTCTTGGCGATGACGTTCTGCACTTCTTTGTACAGTTCTTCGTAGCCCAGGTTGCCGCGGTCTTCGACTTGCAGGCGGAACCCGCCAATGGTGCCCAGGCCCTGTACCGGCGGCGGCGGGAAGATCGCCATGTAGGCTTCCTGGATATCCGCATACTTGCCGTTCAGTGCCCCGGCAATCGCCCCGGCGGACATGCTCGGATCCTTGCGCTCGCCGAAGGGCTTCAAGGTCACGAACACGATGCCGCTGTTCGGGCTGTTGGTGAAGCCGTTGATCGACAGGCCCGGGAAGGCGATGGCGCTTTCCACGCCGGGCTGTTTCAGGGCGATGTCGGACATGCGCTTGATCACGTTTTCGGTGCGGTCCAGGCTGGCGGCGTCCGGTAACTGGGCGAAAGCCACCAGGTACTGCTTGTCCTGGGCCGGTACGAAACCGGTCGGCGTATGGGCAAACCCGAAGAAGGTCAGCACCATCAGGCCGCCATACACGAACAGCGCGATACCGGTGCCGCGAATCACCCGGCGCACGGTGCCCACGTAGCCATGGCTGGCTTTTTCAAAAAAGCGGTTGAATGGACGGAACAGCCAGCCACCGAAGAGCTTGTCGAGGAACCTGGAAAACCGGTCCTTTGGCGCGTTATGGCTGCGCAGTAACACCGCCGCCAGGGCCGGCGACAGAGTCAGGGAGTTGAATGCCGAGATCACGGTAGAGATGGCAATCGTCAACGCAAACTGTTTGTAGAACTGCCCGGTCAAGCCGCTGATAAAGGCGGCCGGAATAAACACCGCACACAGCACCAGCGCCGTGGCAATGATCGGCCCGGTCACTTCGCTCATGGCTTTTTCCGTGGCCGGGAAGGGCTCCAGGCCCAGCTCGATGTTACGTTCGACGTTCTCCACCACCACGATGGCGTCGTCCACCACGATCCCGATGGCCAGCACCAGGCCGAACAGCGACAGCGCATTGAGTGAGAACCCGAACAGGTGCATCACCGCAAAGGTACCGATCAATGACACCGGCACCGCGACCAGGGGAATGATCGACGCACGCCAGGTCTGCAGGAACAGGATCACCACCAGGACCACGAGGATCAACGCCTCGAACAAGGTGTGGACCACCGCCTCGATCGAGCCACGCACAAACACGGTCGGGTCGTAGGCGATGCGGTAATCCATGCCTTCAGGGAAGCTCTTTTTCAGCTCCGCCATTTTGCTGCGCACATCGTTGGAGATGTCGATGGCGTTGGAGCCCGGCCGCTGGAAAATCGGAATCGCCACCGCCGGCTGGTTGTCGATCAGGGAGCGCAAGGCATATTGGCTGGAGCCCAGCTCGATGCGCGCAATGTCCTTGAGGCGCGTGATCTCGCCGTTGTCGCCGGCGCGAATCACGATGTTTTCGAACTCTTCCTCGGTGACCAGGCGCCCCTGGGTATTGACCGACAGCTGGAAGCTGGTGTCATTCGGCGCAGGCTGCGCGCCCAGGGCACCGGCGGCCACCTGGCGGTTTTGCTCGCGAATCGCGGTCACGACATCGCTGGCGGTCAGGTTGCGCGAGGCGGTCTTGTTCGGATCGAGCCACACCCGCAGGGAGTAGTCGCCCATGCCGAACAGCTGCACATCACCCACACCACCCAGGCGTGCCAACTCATCCTTGATATTGAGGATCGCGTAGTTGGACAGGTAGAGCATGTCGTAGCGCTGGTCCGGGGAGGTCAGGTGCACGACCATGGTCAGGTCGGGGGAGGCCTTGTCCACGGTGATACCGATGCGCGTCACTTCTTCAGGCAGTTTTGGCTGAGTGCGCGTCACACGGTTTTGCACCTGCACCTGGGCGTTATCCAGGTCGGTACCCAGGGCGAAGGTGATGGTCAGGGTCAACTTGCCGTCGGCGGTCGACTGCGAGGACATGTAGAGCATGTTCTCGACGCCGGTGATCGCCTGCTCCAGCGGTGAGGCCACGGTTTCACCGATGACTTTGGGGTTGGCGCCCGGGAAGTTGGCACGCACGACCACGGTCGGCGGTACCACCTCCGGGTATTCGCTGATCGGCAACTGGAACAGCGAGATCGCGCCGGCGATCAGGATCAGCAGTGAGAGCACCGCTGCGAAGATCGGCCGTGATATGAAGAACTTGGAAAAATTCATCTTGTGTGTAGTCCCTTAACCGCGTGGAATCGCGACACTGGCGAGCTTGGGCGCGGCTTTGTTGTCCGGCGTCACTTGCTCCAGGTTGCTGGCTTCAAGCGCTTGTCGTTGTTGGGCCAAGGCGGCGAGGGTGGCCTGGCTGGCCATCGGGATAGTTTCCGGGGCGACCGGCGATCCCGGGCGCACCCGCTGCAGGCCCTTGACGATAATGGTGTCGTCCTTGCTCAGGCCGCTGCGTACGATGCGCAAGCCTTCGATCTTTGGCCCCAATTCAACGGCGCGGTAGGCGGACTTATTGTCGCCATCCATCACCAGTACGAATTTCTTGCCAAGGTCGGTGCCCACGGCCTCGTCGGTGATCAGCACGGCGGAGTAGGTGCCGCTGCCCACCAACTTCAGGCGCGCGTACAGGCCTGGGGTGAAGCGCCCGTCGCTGTTATCGAACACGGCGCGGCCCCGGATGGTGCCGGTGGCCGGGTTGACCTGGTTGTCGACAAAGTTCATCTGGCCCAGGTGCGGGTTGCCCTCTTCGTTGGACAGGCCCAGATACACCGGGGTGGTCGCGCCGCGACGGCCCTGGCGCGCCAGTTCGGTGTACTTGAGGTACACGCGCTCATCGGCGTCGAAGTAGGCATACACCTTGTCGGTGGAGACCACGCTGGTCAGTTCGGTGACGTCGGCGGTCACCAGGTTACCGGCGGTGATCGCTGCGCGGCTGACACGGCCGCTGATGGGCGAGGTGACGCGGGTGAAACTCAGGTTCAGGCGGGCCAGGTCCAACTGCGCCTGGATCCCGGCCACGGCGGCGCGGGCTTCCTGGGCGGCAGTGGTACGGGAGTCGGCCAGCTCGGCGGAAATCGCATTGCTCTGGCGCAGGCGCTCGCCACGCTGGGCTTCGTTGTCACTGCGCGATGCGGCGGCTCGGGTCTGTTGAAGCTGGGCTTCAAGGCGCCGCACTTCGGCCTGGAATGGACGTGGATCGATCTGGAACAGCAGGTCGCCTTTCTTCACCAGCGCGCCTTCGGTAAAGGCTACCTGGTCGATCTGGCCCGACACCCGTGGGCGGATCTGCACGGTTTCCGGGGCTTCGAGGCGGCCGGTGAACTCGTCCCACTCGTTGACGGGTTGCTCCAGCACCTTGGCAACGCTGACTTTGCTGGCGGGCATGGCGGCCGCTTGCTCGGGGGCCTTGCCGCATGCGCTCATCACCAGCACGGCCAGAAGGGCCAGGGGATAGCGCAAATGTTTGAGTGACTGTTCCATGAGGTGCATCCGCCAATGTATTTGAGATGGGCGGATCATGCTCGGCGGTGTGCTATCTCACGAATCGAATGAAACAAAGGTAACTATCATTCGGAATGATATAAGCCTGGGGAAAGCCCTCTAGCATGGGGTTTTCGTTAGGGTGCTATCAATCCCATTGATAGCAAAACACCTTTGCGCGATCTGCAGCCAATCTCGAGTGCCTACCCTGAAGATATTCCCTGTGGGGCTGCGTCAGTTCAGCCAGAGATGCATCAACTGACCCATCGCCATCGCAGGCAAGCCAGCTCCCACTTTCGTTCTGTGGTGTGGCCCAAATATCCAGTACCACCAAGATCCCCTGTAGGAGCGGGCTTGCCCGCGATGGCGCCCGCTCAGCCAGACAAGCATCAACTGACCCACCGAGCTCTCACAAGGCGACAAGCAATACCCCAGCGTGTACCGTTGCGGCCTTTGTGCCGCAGGTGCTGTGGCTGTGGACATTCTTAGAGAGGCATCCATGCAGATCAGGGGAGAGCGGGCCGCGACGGTGTGTGGTTTGGTGGCAATCCTTTTATGGAGCACCGCCGCCGGGTTGATCCGCAGCGTCAGCGAGGTGTTCGGGCCCCTGGGCGGCGCGGCGCTGATCTATACGTTGGGTGCGGTTCTGCTGGTGTCCTGGCTCGGACGTCCACGCTTGCGCGCCACGTCCTGGCCTTACTTGATCATGGGCAGCGGGTTGTTTGTGGCCTACGAGGTCTGTCTGTCTCTGGCCCTGGGCTTTGCCAGCAGTCGCAACCAGGCCATTGAATTAGGTGTGGTGAATTACCTATGGCCGTGCCTGACGGTGCTACTGGCGATTGTCATGAATGGGCAAAAGGCGCGCTGGATCATCGTGCCGGGCAGTGCGTTGGCGTTGTTTGGCATTCTCTGGGTGGTGAGTGGCGATGGCCTGGCATTGGCAACCATCGTCGCCAATGTGCAATCCAACCCGTTGAGTTACAGCCTGGCCCTGGGTTGCGCGATTACCTTTGCCTTGTATTGCAACGTCACACGGCGCTACGCGGGTGGGCAAAACCTGGTGGTGCTGTTTTTCATCCTCACCGCAGCGGTGCTATGGGTCAAATACGGCTTGAGTGCCGAGGTGCTGCCGGCTTTTAGCCTGGGCAGCAGCCTGGAATTGCTGGCCACGGGCGTCGCCATGGCGGGTGGTTATGCCCTGTGGAATATCGGCATCCTGCGCGGCAACCTGACGTTGCTGGCGACCGCGTCCTACGGCGCGCCGGTGTTGTCATCGGCCTTCGCCGCGCTGTGGCTGGGCGCCCACCTCACCCCGCAATTCTGGCAGGGCGCGGTGCTGGTCACGGCAGGTTCGCTACTGTGCTGGCACGCGACGCGCGAGCAGGCCTAGGCCCGCCAGACCAGGGCCGGAATCACGCGGATATAGATCAGCTCACAGACCAACTCGATCAATGTCTGGGTGATGATCGCCGCCGCAGCCAGCATGCGCATGTCTTCCGGCAAGGCCAGCGCCAATGGCAGGACCACCAACGAGTTGCGCGTGGCACTGCTGAAGGTGACTGAACGCGCCGTGGCCGCCGGCAGCCGGAAGGCCCGTGCCGTCAGGGCGCCAACCACAGGTGCGAGCAACATGAAGCCCAGGTAAACCGGGATCACGGGTAACAACTGCTCGATCTCCCGCGCCACGAACGCGATCTGCGAGCCAATCACTACCAGCAGCACCGTCGCCATGGCCGGCACCGGCATCCACGCCCAGCCCTGGTTCCAACGCGCAATATGGGGTGAGCGCCGGGCCCCGGCACACGTCAGTACCGCCAGCAGCAAAGGTACGGCGATCAGCAGCACAAACGCCTCGACAAACGGCCCGAGGGTGATCGTTACCGCAGCCTCACTGGGAATAACTGTCAGGTACAACGGCAGCAGCGCCAGTTGCAGCAACAGCAGAAAGGGCGTGGCGGCCAGGGTCAATCGGGCATCGCCTTTGCCAATATGGGTAAACACCACCACGTAGTCGATGCAGGGCGTGAGCAGCACCAGCAGCGCGCCGATCAGGATCGCCGGTTGATCATGCAGGCCAAGGGTAAGCGCCCAGACGAGCAGGGGGATCAACACAAAGTTGGCCACCAGCAACGCTGCGATGAAGCGTCTGTTGGCCAGGCCCTGGCGCAGTTGCAGAAACGGGATTTGCAGGAACATCGCGTACATCAACACCGCAATCGCCGGAGTGACGAGGCCGCCCAGGCCCTGCGCAGCCTGAGGGGCGAGCAAGCCGCCGACGGCGGCGACGATGACCACCACGAAGTAGATTGCGATCTGGTGCTGCTCAAGCTGGTCTCGGTTCACGGCGTGTCCTTTGGCGCGGGTTCATTGCTGGCGTAAAGCGTGACGGCGCGCAGCAGAGTCTGGTGTACGTGGCTGCGCAGGGTGGCCGGGGCCAAGACTTCAATATCCGCCGCATTGCTCAGCAAAAACAGGCGCAGGCCCTGGGTGTCGTAGAGGCTGCAACTCAAGTCCCAGTGCTGGTCACCCTGGGGCACGATCACTTGGTCGTCGGTCAGCGGGTTCTCGCTCAAGCGGTTATGCAGATTGGCACTCAGGCGCAGCTTGAGCGGCACCGGTGCCTCGCCATGGATGGTCATCAGGTGCTTTTGCGCGTCCAGCGAATTGACGTCGTAATGCGGCGGGCCAGGCACATCCAGCCAACTGGTCTTCACGGCCAGCATGCGATGCAGCATCAGCGCACACAGTGTGCGCGGCCCGTTGCTGCTGTACTTGCCACGCTGATCTGCAGGCACGTACCCGGCCGGCCAATGCTCCTGCTCCACATACGCAGACAGATAGACATTGGAGTCCTGATAGGAGAGGGCCAGGGGTTTCAACAGGTACCGACATTCGACGCCGCCTGCGTCCCTGGGCAGGTAGGTCACTTCCAGGGACACGTCTTCGAGGATCGCCGTTTGAATCGTGGCCAGGTGCGCGGGGTCGTGCTTGCCCGGCTGGAGCAGGGTAAACCGCGTGCCGCTGGTGATGCGTTGGGACCAGGCCAGGGGGCGGGCCGAATGCTTGGTCATCTCCGACGCCGCGTATTCGCGCAGTTCACCGAGCTGTTCGGTATGGGCGTTGAACCCGAAACGCTGGGCATGCTCGAAAATCGCTGCCAGGGTCATGGCTTCTGTGGGAGAGAGCGTCAGGTCAAAACTCTCGCGGCCGGACTTCCAGTATTTGGCCTTTTTATCCGGGCCTTTTTCCCCCACTGCCACCAGTTCGGTTTCGGTCAGGGCTTCAAGATCACGCAGGGTGGTTTTGCCATGGAGGCTGAAGTCATCGAACCACTTGCACAGCGCTGTATGGATGTCTGCGGTCTTCATCGACGTGCCGCTGCGCTGGAGAATCTTGCGCAGCGCGGTGCGGCGTCGGTGATAATTGATCATGGCCGATACTCAAAGACAAAAAGTGGGTTTATTCGCTGGGACTATGTGCTCGCTGGCAAGCAAACCCGCGATTTAGAGCGCCAGCCCACAGGAGCATTTCATGAACTGCAAAACCTATCTAGCCCTGCCACACGTTATTGCGTTCACGCGCTGGTTGGCCTCGGAGCTTGAATCCCAGGTGCTGTTCAAGCATCAGTACGTCAACCGCAAAACCGGCGTGCATTGGTCGTGCAGCAGCTTGTACAACGCATTCGAACACTACCGCTGGAACCATCCGGGCAATGCGCGCCTGGACTTTGCTCCAGGTACCAGTGCGCTCAGCAACGGCAAGGCCCTGGCAGCCTTGGGTAAAGACCTGGTGGCGGCTGCCGGCGACGACGCTCGCAGCGCAGCAGCGGCAAGTGATGTGATGCGCTGGGGTGGTGTCACGGCGCACAACGTGGACTGGTTGCAGACAAACAAGGTTGGCCTGGCGAGCATGCTGCAAACCATCGTGGCAGCGCTGGACGCCGGTGATGAGCGTGCATCGGTGTTGCGCTCCGACCAGTTGCGCTTCAACGCCGGGATGACCAAGGTGTATTCCTTGCTGTGCAAGGACTTCATTATCTATGACAGCCGCGTGGCCGCAGGCCTGGGCTGGTTGGTGGTGAAATACTGCCATGCACACGGCCTGGTAAAAGTACCGCGGGACCTCTGCTTCCCCTGGGCCAAAGCCAAGGAAGACAAAGATGCCCTCGCGCCAAAACGCCGCAATCCCGGCGGCGATGGGTTCAAGTTCACCGGTTTGCGCTCCGGCCACCACCACGCCATGTGGAACCTGCGCGCCAGCTGGTTGCTCAGTGCCGTGCTCAAGCATCCAGACGCTGCCGGCAGCCGCTTCCAGCAGGTGGCGGCGCCGAATGATCCATTGCGTGCCATGGAGGCGGCGCTGTTTATGATTGGCTATGACCTGGGCCAGGAAGCCGAGGCGCCATACCAGGAATACAGCGCCGAGTTTGCCGAGAAGATCCTAGCGGCTGCCCGTGGGAATTTTGTCGAGGTCAGTGCCGATGACCTGATTGCGCAGTTGGATGACATGCTGGCCAAGGCACGGGTGCCAGGCTAGCAATAGCATCTTTAGGCCGGTCTATTTTTGACTGAGTGCCGCCACCGAAAGCCCGGACGCGACGAAGGTCAGTCCGGCGCCCACGTTCAGGCCATTGACCACTTTTGGCTTGCGCTGCAGCCATGTCGACAGCCGCGTCGCAAAAATCCCCATGAGCGCAAAGCCCAGTGCGGTCAACGCGGCGAACCAGGCACCGTAGACCATCATCTGCATGGTGACCGAGCCCAATGACGGGTTGACGAACTGGGGGATGAATGCCAGCACAAACAGCCCCGGCTTGGGGTTCAGCGCCGCCGACAGGAAGCCAGTGAGGAAGATGCTTTTGAGCGGTTGCCGCGCCGCCGGCTTGAAGTTGATCAGGCTGCGCGAGCGCAGGACCTTGATGCCCAGCCATAACAGGTAGCTGGCGCCGATTACCTTGACCACCCAGAAGGCCACGGCGGATGTCTGCATCAGCAGGGTCAGGCCCAGCGATGCCGTAGCCACGTGAAACAGAATCCCGGTGCCTGACGCGATCCCCGAAATGGCTGCGGCCATACGCCCTTGGCTCAGGCCCCTGGCGATTGCCAGCAGATTGTCCGGTCCGGGGGAGAGCACCAATAACAGGCAGGCAGCGCTATAAGTCAGCCAGATATCCAGTGGGAACATTACGACAGTCCTTTCGTCAACGGTTCAAGTCCGCCATCGTGTTCCAACCGGATAACCCGGATCAAGCTTAATTCAACTGCCTGAAAGCTTGCGCTTCAGAACGTCGCCTTCACTTGCAGGCCCAGTATCAGCGCGTTGTCGATCTTCTCCGCGGAAAACGCCCCCGGTTCAATGATGTACTGCACATCCGGGCGCAGGATCAGCCAAGGCGTGGCTTGGTAGCCGTAACTCAGTTCGAGCAACTGTTCGGCACTGTCCAGGTTGGGGAAAGCATTGTCGCTGGCTTCTGCGGCCTGTTGCAGCACATCGCGGCTGCGTGGGTTGGGCACCGCACGGCCATATCCCAGGGCAACGGTGTCCCGTGGCCGGCCGGCGAACGGTTTGTACAGCACCAGGCCGGCGCCGTACCAGCGGCTGAATGGCGACGCTACCTTGCTCGCGGCCGAGTACTGGCCGAACGCATGCAAGGTGCGGCCCTCCGAGGTCTGGGAGTTCCACAGGGCCTGGTCGATCAGCAGATAATGGCCGCCGCGGCCGCTGACGTGTTTATCGCTGCCGATGCGTTGCACGTTGGAGCTGTCGTAGTAATAGCCGAGCTTGTACTCGCCGGGCAGTTCGCTGGCGTGCTTGTAGACCAGTTCGATGGGCACTACGGTGCCGGTGGTGTGCTTGGGCCCCACATGCCAGGCGCGGCTGGAGTTGCCGTTGCTTTGCGGGTCGACATTGAACGCCGCCACGCGCAATTGCCAGGCCGGCGAAAAGTCATACTTCACCCGTGCGCCCAGGTGTGCGTTGGGGTAGTTGGTCCAACCGCTGCCGCCGGACATGTTCAGCGGGTGCCCGCAGAAACCGGCGTTCATGAAGTTGCACAGGATCCCGCTGTCGAGGCCGCCCAGATCGTTGCCCATGGCCATATAACCGAGCTTGAGGTTCAGCGCCGGGGTGAACAGGGTGCGCTCATAACTCAACTCGGTAAGGCGGGTGTAGAGCCCACCGTAGTTTTCCTGGATCGGCAGGCGGTTGCCCACCAGATCCTCGGAGGCGCTATTGCCACGGCGGTCGTTGACCGTCAGTTGGATCTTGTCACCGTTGTGCAGGCCATACAGTTTGCCCAGGTCCAGCTGCACGCCAAGCTTGATGTTTTGCGAGTAACGCGCCGAACGATGCTGGCCGCCATGGGCGTTATAGGCGGTTTCGCCGCTGTAGTCGCCGGTGAACTTGATGCCTTGCTCGTCGAGCTGATGGCGCAGCCCACCCCAGTCGCCGGTGAGGGTGCTGCCGTAGGCGGGCAATATGGCGCCCAGCAGCAGGCTGCCGAGCAAGCGGGTAGAGAGAGTATTCAACGCGAGGTCTTCCTGGAAAAATCACACTATCAGTGGGAGCCGGGAAGTCCGGCTCCCACCTTCAAACAGCGGCGCATAAGCGCCGCGTGGGGCTCAAGGCAGGGCGTAGGCGATTACGTAGTCGCCACGGTCGGTGGACTGGCGCGCACCACCGGCCGTGATGACCACATATTGCTTGCCGGTCTTGGGTGACACGTAAGTCATCGGCCCACCCTGGCTGCCCACGGGCAGGCGGGCTTTCCAGGCTTCTTCGCCATTGGCGCTGTTGAAGGCGCGCAGGTAGAAGTCCTGGGTGCCGGCGATAAACACCAGGCCGCCCTGGGTGGACAGGGTACCGCCCAGGGTCGGCAGGCCCACCTTGATCGGCAGGTGCATGCGAATGCCCAGTGGGCCGGTGTCTTCAACCGTGCCAACGGGTACTTGCCAGGCAATTTTCTGGGTTTTCATGTCGATGGCGGTCAAGGTGCCGAATGGCGGTGCCTGGCACGGAATGCCGGCCACCGACAGGAAGCGGTTTTTGTTCACGGCGTAGGGCGTGCCCTTGAGCGGGACCGCGCCCATCCCGGTGTTCAGCGCTTCGCCACCGGAGGAGGCCTGGGCCTTGTTCTGCGACGGGATCATCTGGATCCACAGGCCCAGGCGCATATCGTTGACGAAGATAAAGCCATGCACCGGGTCGGTGGAAATGCTGCCCCAGTTCATACCGCCCAGGGAACCCGGGAAGCTCAGTGACTTATCGGTACCCGGTGCGGTGTACAAGCCTTCGTAGCGCATGCTTTTGAAGTCGATGCGGCACAGCAACTGGTCATAGGGGGTTGCGCCCCACATGTCCGATTCGCTCAGGGTTTGCGCGCCGATCTGCGGCATGCCCACGGACCTTGGCTGGGTGGGGGAGTATGGCTCATTGGGAATATTGGCAGCCTTGACGGGCACTTCTTCTACAGCGGTCAGCGGCTTGCCGGTGGCGCGGTCCAGTACATAGATCTGCCCGGCCTTGGTGCCGATCACCACGGCCGGTACGGTCTTGCCGTCGGCCAGGGTGAAGTCGATCAGGCTCGGTTGCATCGGCAGGTCGAAGTCCCAGAGGTCGTTGTGGACGGTCTGGTACACCCACTTTTCTTCACCGGTGGAGGCGTCCAGCGCCAGTACGGAGGCGCCGTATTTGTGGTTGAGCTGGGTGCGTTCGACACCATAGATATCGGTGGACGAGCTACCCATCGGCAGGAATACAGTATTCATCAGCGGGTCATAGGACATCGGCGCCCAGCTGTTGGGGGTGCTGCGCACATAGGTACTGTCTGCGGCAGGCGCTTGCTTGTCTTCAGGGTTGCCCGGGTCGAACGCCCAGCGCATTTGCCCGCTGATCACATCAAAACCGCGGATCACGCCGCCTGGCATATCGGTCTGGACGTTATCGGCGACGCGCCCGCCAACCACCACGGTGGTGCCGGCCATCAAGGGCGCCGAGGACAGCTGGTAATAGCTGTCCGGCACATTGCCCAGGCCGGCTTTCAGATCCACTTGGCCGTGGTTGCCAAAGCCTTCGCAGAACTCACCGGTATCGGCATCCACCGCAATCAGCCGTGCATCGATGGTATTGGTCAATAGGCGTCGCTGGCATTGCGCACCGGCGGGCACGCTGGCGGCAATGATCGGCGAACTGTTGGCCTGGTTCGGTTGGGCGATGGGCGCACTGGCGTCGAAATAGGCCATGCCACGGCAGCGCTGCCATACCGCTGATTGGGCGTTGATGCTGTTCTTCCACAGCTCTTTGCCGGTATCGGCATCCAGCGCGATCAGGTTGTTATGGGGCGTGCAGATAAACACCTTGTTGCCGATCTGCAGGGGCGTGAGTTGATCTTCGGCGCCGTTGCCGTCGCTGATGGCCACATCACCGGTGCGATAGGTCCAGGCCACCTTGAGCTTGTCGACGTTGCTGCGATTGATCTGGTCCAGTGCCGCAAAACGGCTGCCGCCTTCGGTGTTGCCGTAGTGTGCCCAGTCCTTCTGCGTCTCTGCCGGCGCAACGGGTGTCAAGCCTGGGCCATCGCCGTTTGGCGCGACGCTGGGGTGGGCGACAAACATATTGCCCGCCGCCACGGCCAGCGCCACCGCCAGCACGCCCGCCACACCGTAGGCACCACGGCCTGCGGCCGGTGCCAGCCACGGATAGACCAGCGCTACCGCCAGGCCAATAACGGCGAACATGAACAGCCGCGAAAACAGTGGCCAGAACACCAGGCCTACATCCAATACAGCCCACACGGCAGTGCCGAGCAGAAAGGCAGCGAACAACCAGGCACCCGCCGGTTTGCGCTGTGCAATCAACAGACCCGCGATGGCCATGGCCACGCCGCCGACCAGGAAGTAGCCCGAGCCTCCCAGACTCAGCAGTTTTGCGCCGCCGACAGCCAAGGCCACGCCGAGCAGGACGATAATGACGCCTAAGCCCAGCAACAGGAATCGAGAGGCGCCAGTGGCGCGGTGTGTGTGTTTCATGTCGAGAAAGCCCGAGGGTGATGGTCCAGGGGGGTAATGATAGCAAGCTAATTAACTGCTTGGTACATTCTATCTGCGCCCAAAAGCAAAAGCCCCGATTAACGGGGCTTTCGCTGGGTGTAGGGCGGCGGGTCAGCTCTCACATTTGATTGTTGGTGTGACGCAAATTTGTGCTTGGCAAAGATCCTCTGTGGGAGCGGGCTTGCCCGCGATAGCGGTGGTTCAGTCACTGTATTTGGCGGCTGATAGACCGCTATCGCAGGCAAGCCAGCTCCCACATTTGACTGTCGGTGTGACGCAAATTTGTGCTTGGCAAAGATCCCCTGTGGGAGCGGGCTTGCCCGCGATGGCGGTGGTTCAGTCACTGTATTTGGCGGCTGATAGACCGCTATCGCAGGCAAGCCAGCTCCCACATTTGACTGTCGGTGTGACGCAAATTTGTGCTTGGCAAAGATCCCCTGTGGGAGCGGGCTTGCTCGCGATGGCGGTGGTTCAGTCACTGTATTTGGCGGCTGATAGACCGCTATCGCAGGCAAGCCAGCTCCCACATTTGATTGTTGGTGTGACGCAAATTTGTGCTTGGCAAAGATCCCCTGTGGGAGCGGGCTTGCCCGCGATAGCGGTGGTTCAGTCACTATGTTTGGCGGCTGATAGACCGCTATCGCAGGCAAGCCAGCTCCCACATTTGACTGTCGGTGTGACGCAAATTTGTGCTTGGCAAAGATCCCCTGTGGGAGCGGGCTTGCTCGCGATGGCGGTGGTTCCGTCACTATGTTTGGTGGCTGATAGACCGCTATCGCAGGCAAGCCAGCTCCCACATTTGATTGTTGGTGTGACGCAAATTTGTGCTTGGCAAAGATCCCCTGTGGGAGCGGGCTTGCCCGCGATAGCGGTGGTTCAGTCACTATGTTTGGCGGCTGATAGACCGCTATCGCAGGCAAGCCAGCTCCCACATTTGACTGTCGGTGTGACGCAAATTTGTGCTTGGCAAAGATCCCCTGTGGGAGCGGGCTTGCTCGCGATGGCGGTGGTTCCGTCACTATGTTTGGTGGCTGATAGACCGCTATCGCAGGCAAGCCAGCTCCCACATTTGACCGTCGGTGTGACGCAAATTTGTGCTTGGCAAAGATCCCCTGTGGGAGCGGGCTTGCCCGCGATGGCGGTGGTTCAGTCACTATGTTTGGCGGCTGATAGACCGCTATCGCAGGCAAGCCAGCTCCCACATTTGATTGTCGGTGTGACGCAAATTTGTGCTTGGCCAAGATCCCCTGTGGGAGCGGGCTTGCCCGCGATAGCGGTGGTTCAGTCACTACATTTGGTGGCTGACACACCGCTAGTATCCGAAACCTCCCGCTGCCCCTTAGAAGGAATACTTCGCCGTAACGGTAAAGTTACGTGGGTCGCCAAATACGTCGTACGGGCTCCAGGTCGAGTTGCTGGCGATGCCCTGGTAGTACTTCTTGTCGAAGACGTTATTGATGTTCAGCTGGGTATCCAGATGCTTATCCACCTGGTAACCCGCCATCAGCCCGACCAGGGCGTAGGCATCCTGTTCGATATGGAATTTGCCGAACACGTTGCTGCCTTTGTTGAACGTCGCGCTCTGGCTATAGAGGTTGGCGCCGATGCGCCATTGGCTCATGTCGCCTTGCAGACGGTAGGTGGTATTGGCCTTGAACATGTGGCGCGGGACGTCGGTGTCGAACAGCGTGCCTTCCTTGCTCTTGTCCGCATCTTTTTCGTACTTGGCCTGGGCGAAGGTGTAGCCGGCAGCCACTTGCCAGTTGGGCGTCAGGGCACCGTTGATCTCCAGTTCCAGGCCCTGGCTGCGTACCTTGCCGGCGGCTTCATAGCAGCCGTAGCTGCCGACGGGGATGACCCGGCAGACGCTGGAGTCGGCCACTTCCGCCGCCCGATTGAGCTGGTCGATCTGGAACAGCGAAGCGCTGGCGTTCAGCGCGCCGCCAAAGTATTCGCCCTTGATACCCACTTCGTAGTTTTCGCCGGTGATCGGCTTGATCCCGTTACCTTCGCCATTCTTCTCGGTCTGGGGCTGGAAGATATCGGTGTAGCTGGCATAGACCGAGTGGTTGTCGTCCAGGTCATAGATAACCCCGGCATAGCGGGTGACGTGGCGCACTTCCTTGGTTTTGCCCGAGGTGTAGTACTGATCGTTGGTCTGGTCATAGATCGAGGTGGCGTCGTACCAGTCCAGGCGTGCGCCGAGGATGACTTTCAGTGGGTCGGCAAGGTTCCAGCGGGTGGTCAGGTAGAGACCTTCCTGATCCACTTTGTCATTGAGGGAGTAAACGTCCGGAACGGTTGGTCTAGCCAGGCCCTTGGGGCTGAAGCCGTTGATGTCGGGTACGCCGACAAACACGTGGCCGCCGGTGGCCTCGGTCTTGAGCTGGCGCTTGCTGGCGCCCACCACCAGTTCATGTTGGCGGCCCAATAGCGAGAAGGGGCCACTGGCAAAAAAGTCATAGGTGGACTGGTCGAAGTCACGGCCCTGGTTGAAGATGCGCTGGCGGTAGGTGGCGTCGTTGTTGCGTTCGAGCACGCCGCCCATCATCTTGAATTCGGACCAGTTTTTTGAGGCGCCCAGGTGCAGGCGCCAATCGTTATCGAAGCGTTGATCGAGTTCGACGAACAGTGTCTTGTTGTTGACGTCCTGGTGCGACCAGCTGTATCCGAAAGTCTTGGAGCGGGAGAAACCCATATGGCTGCCATCCGGATTCACCGGCAAGCCGCCCCAGTTGATGTTGTTATTGTCGTTCTGGTCGGACGCCCCCACGGTCAGGGTCGTACTGTCACTCAGGTCGAACTCGCTGATCCCGTAGAACACGCCGCGCTCGCGCCCGGCGTAATCCTGATAGCTGTCCTTGTCGTTGTAGGCGCCGACAAAGCGGCCACGCACGGTGCCGCTGGCATTGACCGGGCCGGAAACGTCCAGTTCGCTGCGGTAGTTGTCCCAACTGCCGGCGCTGCCGGTGATGCTGGCCTGGAACTCCTTGGTGGGACGCTTGCGCACCATGTTGATGGCGGCCGATGGGTTGCCGGCGCCTTGCATCATGCCGGTGGCGCCGCGTACCACTTCGACGCGGTCGTAGGGGGCCAGGTCGGCGGCCGCCACCCAGTCGGCGTTATAGGTGGTGGGCAGGCCATCGAACATCAGGTTGGTGATGGGAAAACCCCGGGCAAAGTACTCGCTGTTGGCCGGGCGCGAGGCCGACAACCGCAGCCCAGGCGTGGCCTGGACGACGTCGTCAAGGCTGCGCATGCCTTGGTCGTCCATGCGCTGGCGGGTGATCACTGTGACCGATTGCGGCGTCTCGCGCAGGGACAATGGCAGCTTGGTCGCGGTCTGCATCGCCCCGGTGGTGTAGGACCCGCTGTTTTCAGTGGTCGACCCAAGGGCCAGGCCGCTGACGGTAGTCGCGCCCAGCTCGACAGCGCCGCTGGCTTGGCTGCGCGGTATCAGCAGGTAGTTGCCGCTGGCATTGCGCGTAACGGCCAGACCACTGTCCACCAGCAGGCGGTCCAGACCCTCATGCACCCCAAAGTCACCCCGCAGCGCCGGCGCGCGCTTGCCCTGCACCAGGGCCGGATCAAAGGGCAGGGTGATCCCGGCCACCTGGGCGAAACTGTTGAGTGACTCTTCCAGCGACCCGGCGGCCAGGTCGTAATGGCGGCTCTCGGCCTGTTCGGCCTGGACGGCAAAGCTGGCCAGCGGCAGGCCAGTCGCGGCGCCCAGCAACAGGCTCTGGAGGGTTAGCGCCAGAACGCTGCGATGCAGGGGGCGAGGGGGAATCAACGCTTGGGACATGAACGGCGAGCTCCTTTCGAATGACGAGGTGTGTTGCCTGTCTGTCGAAGGGCTGGGCAAAACCCGTAAAAGTTTTTGCGATATTTTCTCATCCGGCTCAACGAGCGACGACACGGGTCCAGAGCGGCGTAAAGCGCTCGATGCGTACCGGCAGCGAATCACTCAGGGCGCTCAAGGCGCGGTCGATGTCATCGAGCTGGAAAACTCCCGAGACCTCTAACTGCGCGATGGCGGGATCGCAGTGCAACCAGCCATGGCGATAACGCGCCAGCTCGGCGCTCAGGTCCCCCAGGTGCATGCGTTTGGCGACCAATTGCCCACGGGTCCAGGCGCTGGCGTTGAGGGTGCTGATCTGGACACGGTGGCTGCCGTTGGCATCAATCAGGTATTCCTCACCGGCGGCAACCAGGACCGGCTCGCCAGCACCTTGAATGGCCACCACGCCATCCTCGACCCGCAGGCGCGTACCCTGTTGCTCGTCACGCACTGCAAAGGCGGTGCCGATGGCCTGTAACTGCGCATGCCGGGTGCTGACCCAGAAGCTGCGGCGCCCACCGGGATCGGCGTTGTCCTTGCCGGTATCGATGAAAATCTCGCCACGGCGCAGGGTGATCAGCCGACGCTGGGCGCCCAATTGCACGTCCACCGTACTGGCCGTGTTCAGTTGCAGGCGGGTGCCGTCGCTCAGCAGGAACTGCCGCCGTTCGCCCACCCCGGTGGCATAGTCCGCGCCCCAGGGCACCAGCGTGCTTTCGCGCAGTGACCAGCCGGTAACGCCACAGGCAAGCAGCCCCACCCCCAGCAGCTTGAGGGCCTGGCGCCGGCTGTGATGATTGTCGTTGAGGCGCTCGAGGGTATCCTGGGCCACGGTGCCGGGCAGCGCGGCCAGGCTCTGAAAGGTGGCGTCGCTTTTTTGCAGCGCTTGCCAGACGGTTTCATGCAGTGCATCGGCCTGGCGCCAGCGTTGGCAGGCTTCCAGGACCTCTGGGGTCGCGCCGCTGGACTCGATTCGCACCAGCCAGCCGACCGCTTGGTCCAGCACGTCATCTGGCGCGATCATCGTTGCGCCAGGTAGCAGTGGCGAATGGCAGTGGCCATGTACTTCTCCACCGAGCTGAGACTGATGGCCAGGCGCTCGGCGATCTCCTTGTAACTGAGGCCTTCGAGCCGCGACATCAGGAACGCCATGCGCACCTTGGGGCGCAGGCCATCGAGCAGTGCGTCGATGCGCACCAGGGTTTCCAACAGGATCAGCTGCGACTCCGGTGACGGCACCCCAGCTTCCGGGAGGTGGGCAATGGCTTGCAGGTAAGCCCGTTCGACTCGCTGGCGCCGCACGCGATCTACCAGTAGCCCGTGAGCCACCGTACTCAACCAGGCTCGTGGCTGACGCAACTCCTGTAACCGCTCCGGCTTGCCGAGGATGTGCACAAAGGTGTCGTGAGCCAGGTCCGCAGCGTTGTCGCCATGGCGCAGCCGCTTGCGCAACCAGTCCAGCAACCACGCGTGGTGATCGATGTATAGCGTGCGGATTTCGGCGTGAGGGGCTGAAGGAGTGGATGGCGACGACACGAAAAGCCTCCGCGCGATAACAGGATGCATTTGAGAATTCGTCGCATCTTAGTGTGGGTGTTGGTGTTCAGCAAGCAAAGTTGCTCACAAACCGGATAAACCAACTGGCGCATTTGCGTGGTGGTGCCTGCACGATCATCCGGCGGATGGGAGCTCAAAGCCGGTATTACCCACCGCAAGCCCAACCCACTAAACTGCGGGCCGACGTCGAATCAGGGAGAAGGCGCTCTATGTACATAGGTGAACTGGCATAACGTACTCATGGGTTGCCTTATCCGCTGACGATGAAACTGAAGTAGATAAGGCAGGGTAGAGCTTGTCCCAAGGGACAGAGTCAAGTGCGATGGTTATGTGAGGCGGCGCAGGTTTGAATACGCCTGCAGCCACCCACATTTGCACCGCAGGTAACTGGCCCTCTAAGTAGATCTCAAGTACCGATAAAGTGTCTGGCGGCTTATTTCAAAATCACGCGCTAGTTTGGATTTACTTTCTCCAGTGCCGGCGCGGTCAATTAAACTTACAACCTGATTGTCAGACAGTTTTTTCTTTCGGCCTCTATAAGCCCCACGCATTTTTGCGCTGGCAATGCCTATTGCCTGTTTTTCCCTCGTTGCTGCGCGCTCGAACTCTGCGATCAGTTCCATTACCGCAATGATGGGTTCCATGACTTCAAGGCAGTCATGCCGAAAGACCAGGTTTTCGTTCAAAAACTCCAGGGTTACCTGCTTTTCAATCAGCCGGCGAGTGATGGTGCACAGTTGCTCGGTGCTTGAGGTGAGCGATGTCATGCTGTCGACCACCACAGTGTCCCCGCACTGTGTGTAGCGAATCAGCCTTTCCAGGCCAGGGCGATTCGCGGCATGGTCTGCAGGGTCATCGCAAAACACTGCGTCAAATACATCATGGCTCGTTTTTTTCTCCGCGCTACCCTCGGATTCTTGTAGAGAGAGCCGAAAATATTTGATGCGATGCAATCTCATGGTGCCTCCTTGGCAATACTTGTACGCAGTTATTTTATCCTTGTACAAACTGTAACTAAATTATTAAAAATTACACAAATGCCTGTAACACTAAGCTCGCCCAAAATACACAGTTGCAAAGAACTGAACTTGTCTTATCATTTTGAAGCTTGGAATGATCCTAACAAGTTTTTCGAAAGCAGTCGATTTCATATTTATTGAGTGGCGCGAGTGAGTTTGCCCAATAAGTTTGAATGCCTGCTGTTTATCGCTCAGACAATTGACTTGACCGGCTTGACGAAGCTGGTAATTCCCCGACGCAAACAGAGGATGAATGGATGAAAGTCTTGGAAGACACCAGCGGAATTGACCGCCAAAGTACCGATCAGGAAAAGATTGATACTGTCACCCGGCGAATTACCGAACATGGGAACTACCTGCGCAAGCGCTACCCGCTCCTGCAGCATCAGGATGCTTTGGGGGCGGGTGTCATGGTGTTTTCCCTGGTAGGAATGGCGGTCACGGGAGGGCTCTACATCAAGGGTTTTATCCCGGGGTGGATGTGTATTTTTATCAATGCTCTGCTGACTTCGTTTATCCATGAAATCGAACATGACTTGATTCATCGGCTTTATTTCCGAAAACAACCACTGGCCCATAATGCCATGATGTTTTTTTGCTGGTTGGCTCGACCGGGAATGCCCAGCCCTTGGCTAAGGCGCAGTCTGCACTTTCATCACCATAAAGAGTCCGGAACTGATTCGGATGTGGAGGCCTGGATTACCACCAGCGGTAGCCCTTGGGGAATGCTCCGGTTATTGAAACTGATGGATGGGTTTGTATTTGGTTTCCTGAATGCGGTTTTTGCTCCGGGGTGGCGGCAAAAGGTAAGATTGTTAGGCAAGATTATTCGACTCAATACACCTTTCGGGCTTTTGTACTGGGGGTGCTGGTATGTGTTCCTCGGTTACCACCTGTATGTCTGGTTTGGTTCAATCGTGGGAGAGGAGGTTAATAGTTCTGCTACGACATTGGCGTTAATGGAAGTCGTCAATAGCGTAGTCGTTATTCTGATCGCTCCCAATCTTATAAGGCAGTTCTGCCTGTTCTTTATCAGCTCCAATATGCACTACTACGGTGATGTTGCCCCGCGTAATGCATTACAACAAACCCAGGTAATGAACCCTTGGTGGTTGTGGCCGTTCCAGATGTTCTGCTTTAACTTCGGCAGTACTCACAGTATTCACCACTTTGTTGTGCGAGACCCATTCTACCTGCGTCAGATGACGGCCCCTTATGCGCATAAAGTCATGGCGCAGGCAGGTGTCAGATTCAATGACTTCGGCACCTATAAACGCGCGAACCGTTTTTCAATGGACCACTCTCAAACGCGTTCGCGGGGTTGAATGTTCCACGCACATTAAATGGTGGGTTCGCGAGAATAACGTTGTTTTAGTAATGGCCGGCCAGGCAGCAGGATCTTTCCTGCCGCCTGGCAAACCAAGGGCAGTACTTCAAATACCAGGAGTTTGATGCATGAAAGCGCAAGGGATATGTGCCAAGCAGTTTGAAGCGGTCCAGCAAGCCTTCGAGGACATGTTTGATGATCCACAAGAGCGTGGCGCCGGGCTCTGCGTGCAAGTAGATGGAGAGAGGGTTATCGACCTGTGGGCCGGTATGGCGGACCAGGAGGGGTCCAAGCCTTGGACCCGCGATACCCTGGCCAATACGTTTTGCGTGGTAAAACCCTATGTCGCGGTGGCTGTGCTGATGTTGGTCGAGCAGGGCAAGCTGGAGCTGGATGCGCCGGTGGCCCGTTACTGGCCCGAGTTCGCCCAAAGTGGCAAAGCCAAGGTGACCTTGCGCCAGGTGATGAACCACACTGCGGGCCTGCCGGCGCTGCGAGCCCCCGACCATAACCCCATGATGTTTGACTGGGACCATATGATACGGGTCCTGGAGGCCGAGCCGCTGTGGTGGGAGCCGGGCACAGACCTGGGGTATGGCACCACCACCTTCGGCTGGATTCTCGGCGAGTTGATTCGCAGGGTGGACGGGCGCGATGCCTGTGTCTTTATCCACGAAGAGATTCTGGACCCCCATGACCTCGAGGTTCACCTCGGTGTGGACGAAAAGCACTTTCACCGTATCGCTCGTTTCGACAATGCCACAGGCCGGGTCGGTGATCCCTACTCACAAGCGTTGCGGACCGTGCTGAAAAACCAGCCATTGCATATCGCGACATTTGCCTTCACCAACCCCGGTATGGTGCCTAGACGCACCAATGACCCTCGCTGGTGGGCGTATCGGCAACCGGCGGTGTGTGGACACGGCACCGCTCACGGCCTGGCCGGTTTCTATAGCGCCTTGCTGGCGGGAAATTTTATCGGTCGCGAACTGCTCAACGAGTTCACCCAAGAGCACAGTCACGGCATGGACCGGACATGGATGCGCCCAATGCGTTATGGATTAGGTTGCATGCTGGAGCAGCAAATCGATCCGACGGCTTCGCTGGCCATGGGCCCCAATGCCTTTGGCCATCTTGGGCTTGGCGGTCCGGTGAGTTTCGCCGACCCCGAAAGTCGAGTGAGCTTTGGTTTTGTCACTACGACTTCGGGTAGCCATACGATGATTGACCCCCGTCCTGGCCGGCTATCGGCTCTTGTTTATGCGGCGCTTTGAAGGGGGTTAATGTTCACCCGTGCTTGATCTTTCAACTGGCGCAGAGGCGTTCATCGTGCAAGCGCCAGCGTGCTGGCCTTGCCCGGCAGGATGAGCGCCGCACCTATCAAACCGAGCACGACCATGCACGCGGACACCAGAATGGCATAGCTAAAACCCTGTACCGAGCTTCCTCCGCCGGCCAGCACTGCAATGCTCACGGCCACACCCACAGCCAGGCCCACCGCAGAGCCGACTTCCTGGGTCGTGGTCAGCATGCCCCCCGCCAGCCCGTGATCCACTTCAGCCACGCCCTCGATACCGGCCACGGTCCACGCCGGAAACGCGATGCCATAACCCACGCCTGCCAACACCGTGCCGGGGAGGATGGAGAGGGCCCAGGACGTATCCACGGCCAACGACATGCCCAGCAGCGCGAGGCCGGCAATGAACAGGGTCATGCCGCCGAGAATGACTGGCTTGGTGTCTACCCTGGCAATCAGTGCCGGCCCGGCCCAGGCGCTGGAGAGGGTGAAGGCGACCGCCATCGGGAGCAGCCCAAGGCCGGTCTGGGTGGCCGTAAAACCGAGGATTTCCTGCATATACAGCGCAACCACGACAAACGTCGGCCCCAGTGCCGTGTTCGCCAACAGCGACACCAGGTTCGCGCCGCCCGTTAGGCGCCTGCAGAAAATCGGAAGGGGCATCAACGGGTATTCGACTTTGCTTTCGACCCAGACGAACAAGGCCAGTAACCCCATGGCCAAAGCAATCAACCCATAGGTGACGGGAGACGAAAGGCCGACGTGCTCGCTGTTGGCAAACGCGAACACCAGTGTTGCGGCCCCCGCAGCGACCAGAATCGCTCCGCCTATGTCCAGGCGCCTTGCGCCCATTGCGGCATCGCGTTGGCCCACCGGCAGGTTGCCTGCCAGGGCTATCACCAACATACCCACGGGCACGTTGATCCACAGCACCCAACGCCAGCCCATGAGGTCGGTGATCATCCCGCCGAGGATCAGGCCTGCGACGAATCCGCTTGCAGCCACCGCAGTCCAGGCACCCAGGGCTCGGTTGCGTGAGGCCTGATCGGGGAAAAGCGCCAGTAGCAACGAAAACGCGGCGGGCGAAAATAAAGCCGCGCCAAAGCCTTGCATGGCCCGAGTGGCGATCAGCATGGCAGGGGTCTGTGAGAAGCCGCCAAGCAGGGAACCCAGGGTAAAGATCACCAACCCGAGCAGGAACACTCGCCGGCGACCAAGCATATCGGCGGCGCGTCCCCCCAACAGCAAAAAGCCGGCAATGGCGACGCCGTACGCGTTGATGACCCACTGCAAGGCGCCGGGCGTAAAGCCCAGGCTTTCCTGGATCTGCGGCAAAGGGATCATGGTGATGGAGAAGTCGAGCAGGGCGACGAATTGCGTCGTGCACAACAATATGAGGCAGAGCCGCCAACGAGGGTGATTCATAGGGGTATCCTGATTGATATAGTTTTTCTAATGATGTTTAACTTCGCTAAACAAGGCTTATCATCAGATGCCCGTTGGCACAGTGGAAACGATCCTTTTTAGTCGCTGAATTTAGGAAAACTAAACTTCATGGCCACATCCCTTCCTTATCTGGCGTTACGTACCTTCGTTGAGGTAGGCCAGCGCGGCAGTATCAAGGCGGCCGCCCAGGCCCTGAACGTCACATCGGGTGCGGTCAGCCAACAGATTCGGCTTCTGGAGGATCGGGTAGGCATGCGGCTCTTCACCCGTGAGCGCAGCGGCTTGCGTCTTACTGAGGCCGGGGCCAGCGTGCATCCCGCCTTGCTCCAGGCGTTCGAACAGATCCAGGAGACGCTGCTGTCGCTGGAACAAGCCAAATCCTGGCAAACCCTGACGGTCAGTACCGTTGCTACGTTCGCGGCGTCGTGGCTGGTGCCGCGCCTGGGCCGTTTCAACCAGCGATATCCACACATCGAAGTGCGGGTCGAAGCGACGTCCGCCATCGCGGACATGCGCCGGGATCGAGTCGACGTTGCATTGCGCCATGGGCTTGGGGTCTATCCCAACTTGCACGTCACGCACTTGATGGCGCCGGTATTGGTACCGGTGGGCAGCCCCGCCCTGGTGCCCGCAAACGTTGTGCTCACGCAGCCGCAGGATTGCCTCGAATACCCCCTGTTGCACGACGCCGACCGCGCAGATTGGCCCTTATGGCTTTCGGCCCATGGCGTTAGCAACGACCCACGTGCCGAACGTGGGAGCGCTTTGGAAGATGACTTCCTGCTTATTCGCGCAGCAGAAGCCGGGCAGGGGCTCGCCCTGGTGCCAGTGGAATATGCGAAAGAGGAAATTGCGGCGGGCCGCCTCGTGCAAGTTTTGGACAAGCCTTGGCCTGCACGATTTGCCTACTACGTCGTGACCCGGCCGGAGGCGATGCAACGTGATGAGGTCAAGGCGTTTGTGGAGTGGGTTATCGAAGAGGCCCAGGGCACTAGATAGTCCCAAGCCAAGGGGCCACGAGGCGCAAAAGTGTAAATCAGCGGCTGTTTTCGGCGTTGCGTTCACAACCCGTCACTTGAGGATAAGGTCGACAAACCAGCACCATATCCTCCTTCGGGGCAAAGCCGTGATTAAGCATGCAGCGTTGCGCCTGGGCTGTGCGCCCGATGCTGGCGACCTTCAGATTCGACCCGAGTGGTTTTGGATAGCCGCAGGCGTACATCACTGGCAGCGTTTCCTGATCATTGGCAAGTTCCGCCGAGAAGTGGCGTGATGCACCCGCTTTACGCCAGGTGACCTGCATACTTTCATACCGACCAGAATCGGGTTTTATTGGGTAGAAGCCTTTATCTTCGCCATAGGGCAATGCTTCAAGTTGGGCGAGACTAAGCGGATGACCATTTTTTTCTTCGACGCAAGCGGGAATGTCCTTCGCTAATTCACAATACTCAAACCCATCTTTACGCTTGAAACCCAGGCGCTGCATACACTGGAAGTGCCGCACACGCTCGTTTATTGGGTAATGCATCATCGAACTGCCCACCGGCTCTCCACATTCCTCCATAGCCGCCCTGACACCGTCTGTGGTCGTGGACGTGCGTTGCCACCGCGTGAATTCGGCTGACGGCGGACAACCGGTGAGTAACAAAGACAGGGCGATCAGGGCCGGGAGGGTGATGATCTGACTTTTGCGGAACATACTGATCCTTGTTAGCTTGAGGCTGCGTCAATGTGCTTTGAATTTTTGGAATTTCAGGCGCGGTAATAGTCGCGCCACAGAGACATAAGGTGTTTTCAGCATGTCCTCAGGCGCATGAGCTAAATTCGCCCGGGCCTGAACGTACGCGTCGTACCCCCGGTGCCTTGGCGCAGGGGGACGCTGTACTGCCGAGGAACCGCCTAGAAGCTGTATTTCACATTGAACATCACGTTGCGCGGCGCCCCCCAGAACACTGTGCCGTAATTGCCAATACCACTGTAGTAGTGCTTGTCGAACAGATTGTTGACGTTGAGGGTAGCCTTCAGGTCGCGGGTGACATCATAGCCGCCAACCAGTCCCACCAGGGCGTAAGACTTCTGCTCGAATTTGGCGGTTGGGTCTTTGATCTCGTACCAATCCTCGTCGCTTGGCTTAAAGAACGTCGAACTCTGCCAGTAGGCATTGCCGCCCACGGTGAATTTGTGCCAATCGCCCTGCAAGCGGTAGTTGGTTGCCATCTTGAGCAGGTGCTGCGGCTGGTTGGTGGCCACGCGCCGGTCAGCCGCGTTATGGGACTCGGCAAAGGTGTAGCCGGCCATCACCTGCAGGTCATTCAGAAGTTCGCCGTTTACTTCCAACTCGACGCCGCGAGTCGTCACGCCTTTCTCTGCCCGATAGGCACTGCTACCGCTCGGTGTGCTACCGCCGGTGGGGACGGCGAAGTTGTCCTGCTTGAGCTCGAACAGCGCCATGCTGGCATTTAGGCGGTTGTCGAAGTAGGCGCCCTTGATGCCGACTTCATAACTTTCGCCGGTGAGCGGGTCGATAGGTTTACCGTCCGGGCCGAGGCTGTAGGCCTGCGGTTTGAAGATGTCGGTGTAGCTGGCGTAGACCGTGTGGTAGGCATCCAGGTCGTAGGTGATACCGGCATAAGGCACGATTTCGCTTGAGTTGGTGGCGCTGGCCGGAAGGCGGCGACCGATGGCGTTGATCGTGTCGATGTCCCATTTGTAGTCGACGATCCGTGCGCCCAGGATCACTGCCAGCGCGTCGGTCGGTTTAAGGATGGTGGCCGCGAACCCGACTTTCTGCCGTGCTTGGATATTGAAGGTCGACCACCATTCGAAGTCCCTCGGTGTCTCGCCATAGCCATCCCACTGGAATACATCGTCGATGATGCCATTGGTAACCCCGTCGTGGCGCTTGGACGTGGATTCGGTACGGGCGATGCTGTAGCCGAATACGGCTTCGTGCATGCGACCACCCAGCGAAAACGGGCCGCGGGCATACAGGTCCAGGCCTTTTTCCTTGCTGGTAGTGTTGAACTTGCTCGCGGTGCCGCTGTTATTCACGTAGCCGCTGTCGCGGTCGACGTTGCCGCCGATGAAACCGTGGGAGATGCTTGCGTCGGCCTGAATGGCCTCACTGCTGATGCCCGAGATCAGCTCCCGCGAACGGTAGTCGCGGCTACTGGCGACCCCCTTGAGGACCCAGTCGTTGTCGAAGCTGTGGGCCAACTCCACGAAAGTGCGCTGGGTTTCCTGATTACGCCAGGTCCAGCGATCGGCAGCGTTGGTGTCACGGTCGAACCTGGCCCTGCGGCCATCTATAAAGAACGCGGGCAGGGCACCGGTTGTGCTGCCGTTGTCATAGTTTTTCTGTACGTCGTGGCCGAGTGTGAGCAGGGTTTTCTCGCTCAAGTCGGCTTCCAGCACACCGTAGAAGGTATTTTGTTCGCCGGTCAGGTAGTCGACATAACTGCGCTGAGACTGCGTACCCGCGACCATGCGGCCACGGATATTGCCGCTGTCGGTCAACGGCCCGGCGAAGTCAAAATCGGCCTGGTATTTATCCCAGGAGCCTGCGCCGACACTGATATGGCCCTGCGCCTCGGCAGTCGGGCGCTTGCGCACTAGGTTGATGACCCCCGAAGGATTGCCGGAGCCGTTGACCAGGCCGGTCGCACCCTTGAGCACTTCGACTCGGTCATAGATCAGGCTGTTGCCGATACTGTAGTTGTCGCGCAATGAGCCGCCGTCCGAGGACAGGCTGGGCACGCCATCGAACTGGAAGTTATCCAGCTTGAAACCGCGCGAATAGAAAGTGAAGGCCTCGGAGCTTTCCTGGTTGACGGTGATGCCGGGGGTTTGCTTCAGGACATCGGAGACACTTTGCAGATTCTGGTCGTCCATCTGCTGGCGTGTTACTACGCTGATTGACTGTGGCGTCTTGCGCAGGCTCAGGTCCAGGCGTGTGGCGGCGGCGGTTGCGCCGGTGGTGTAGGATCCACTGCCTTCTGTGGTGACGCTCAAGCTTTGGCCGGTGATGCTGGTTGCATCCAGTTGCAGCGCTGAACCGGCCTGCGCCTGAGGCGCAAGCACCCAATTGTTACCCACCAGCAGGGCCTCCAGCCCGCTACCAGCCAGTAGTTGGGAAAATCCCTGCTCGGTGCTGAAGCGACCTTTTAGCCCGCGACTCTGCAGCCCCTGGGTCAGCGCCGCATCAAACGATAGCAGCACCCCGGCCTCGCGGGCGAAGCGGTTCAAGGTTGCTACCAACGGCCCAGGGGCAATGTCGTAAACGCGGCTGACCTGTTCGGCATGGGCCTGGGCGTCCGGTGACAGCAGCGGGGCCAGCATCCCGGCCTGCAGCGCGATGGCGCTGCCAAGCAGCAGGGGGGTGAGGTGTGTTCGGCGCGCGTGTGAGTAGATTGTCGCTCTAGACATGACAGCTCCTTAAAATGCCTGTTTGGGCGGTTTTCAGAAGAGCTCGTACGAGAGTGGCCAATCCGACAATGCAACTGAGAATTTCTTTCATTCGTTTGGTTTAAACGGCCGGGGTGAGCCTGACCCAATAGCGCGTCCAGGTATTGACCTTTAGCTTTAGCGCCCCGGCGATTGCCACCAGTGCGCGGTCGGTGTCATCCAACGGGTACACCCCAGCGAGACGCAGCTGCGCTACATCGTCACTACAGCTCAACACACCCGGGCGGTAACGCTGGAGTTCGGCCAGGGCGCGGCGCAGCGGCCAGCCGTCCAACACCAACTGACCATCGCGCCACACAGTGCTGGCAAGGTCAGCCGGACGGGGCTTGGACAGCGGCCCGCTGTTGAACGCCAGGGCCATGCCGGCATCGACCCGCACCTCGTGTTCGCTTGCGGCGTTGTGCACCGCGACAGCGTGTTCGATGACGATCAGCTCGGTGCGGTCTGCATGCAGGCGCACGTTGAAGCGGGTACCGAGGGCGCGCATTCGGCCATGCACCGTGTGCACGCGCAACGGGCGTGGGTCGTTAGCGGTGTAAACGGCAATCTCGCCCTCGACCAGTTCTATCAGCCGCTGGTCTGCGCTGTAGCGGATATCGACGGCAGAATCTGTATTGAGCGTCAGCCGCGTGCCGTCCTCCAAGGTCAGGCTGCGGCGTTCGCCCTTGACGGTGCGCACGTCGGCCAACCAAACCGGCGAGTGGCGATAACCCGTCCAGACAGCCCCTGAAACGCCAAGACCCAGCACCAGGCCCTTGAGGAGCGTACGCCGCCCCAGTTCCCCATGGCCTGCGACAAGGGTGTGCCGTGCCAGCGGACCGGGAACACCGGCAAGATCTGCCTGCAACCGCTCAAGGCGCTCCCACGCCCAACCGTGCAACGGCGACTGATCGAGCCAGACCTGCCACTGCCTGCGGTTATCCGCACAGTCACGCGCCGCGTGGAGCCGCGCATGCCATTGCGCCGCCTCGCGCAGGGCTTTGCGTTGATCGGAAGGATTCATAGTTGCGCATCGAAAGCAAACAGCAGGCACCGCTCTGTCGCCTTGGCCATGTACTTGGTCACCGAGCTGACGGACACCCCGAGGCGCTGCGCGACATCAGCGTAGCTCAGGCCATCGAGCTGTACGTACAGGAAGGTATCGCGCACTTTCTGGCCCAGGCCGTCGAGCATGGCATCCAGTTGCAGCAGGGTTTCCAGCATCAGTAGGCGCTGTTCGGGGGAGCACTCCTCGAGGAGCGGCTGGCTGCCCAGAAACTCAATATAGGCCTGCTCCAGGTTGCGTCGGCGCAATTGGTCGATCATCACCCTGCGGGCCACCGTGGCCAGGAAGCTGCGCGGCTCTCTCAATGGTTGGCGCAGTGCGCTGCTGATCAGGCGCACGAACGTGTCCTGGGTAATATCCGCCGCACGATCTGCATCACCTAGGCGCCTACGCACCCAGCCCTGAAGCCATTGGCTGTGATCGCGATAGAGCGCATGCATATCATCCTGGGGGGAGGATTCGGGCGACTGAGGGTAGGACACCTAGATCTTCCTGGTTACAAGATGCGGATAAGAATGGATCTTAATTATAAGCGGACGAGGAAGGTTTGCAATGCAGTAGAAGGGGGCGATTCAAGTACGCGAATAGGTTGGGGACGCTGCCAGGCCCTCGGCAGTGCTACAGCGTCCTGCGTAGGGAAGGTATGCCCGCACCGTTTCTGCGCGGGCTCGGTCATATACTGGGTGACGCCATCCACGCCTGAACGAATGCATCTACAAGAATGGTAGTACGCGAGTTTGGCACGCGATGCTTAAAGCCCCCATCGCCCAAGCTCAGGCCTGCGCTCATCAAGTAACAGCGCAGGTGCCATCGCGCTCGCGATGTTCAGCAAATGCATGTCGGTAAATACCGGGGATAGCAACTGCACGCCAATCGGCATCTGTGCTTCGTCGAATCCGGCGGGGAGGGCGATTGCCGGCGTGCCGAGGTAGTTACTGGCTCGACTGAACTTGCCAATACTGGCGTGATCAGCGTCCTGGTCATCAAGGGGCAGGGCCCCATGGCCGCTGACAGGCATCAATAGAGCCCCGGATGAGCCGATCGCTCGGGTGAATGCCTCGGCTGCGTATGCACGCTGTGCAACGGCGCTTTCGTAGGCATCACGGCTGATATCCGCGCCGGCAAGGATTCGATTGCGTACAACCTTCCAGAGCAGTTGTTCGGGGTCATGTGCAAGGTGACCAAACTCGCGATACCCCTCATAAGCAATGATCATCGAGTTGCATTCGGAAAGCCGACCGATCGCTAACTCATCATCTGGAACCCAGTACTCCAGCGTCCAGCCGGCCGTGCCCAGCTTGGCCAAGGCTTGATCCCACACCCTGCGGGCGCCAATGGACAGGGCACAGGGGAACGCACTCTGGTCCAGTACCAACACTGTGCCCGGCTGGGGTTGCACCAGCCCACTTGCAAGTTCAGCCTGAACGTTCAACCCATTGTCCGTAGAAGGGCTGGCAAGGATGGCGGTAAGTGTGTGGGCATCGTAAACGTCGCGGGCGATTGGGCCCAGCACGTCCAGGCTGGGAGCGAGTGGCACGACACCGTCCAGGCTGATGAGCCCGCTGGACGGTTTGAAGCCGACCAAGTGATTCAGCGATGCGGGAGCCCGTATCGATCCGCCGGTATCACCACCCACTGCAATCGGGACCAGGCCTGCTGCAACAGCAACCGCCGCGCCTGAAGAGGATCCGCCCGGCGCGCGATGCAGCTTGGCGTCCCAGGGGTTCCAGGGCGTGCCTCGGGTCGGATTCTGCCCGGATAAACCGAAGGCAAACTCGGTCATCTGGGTCTTGCCCACGATCACCATGCCGGCCGCTTGTAATCGTTGCGCGACGGTGCTGGTCACGGCGCTGATCGTGGTCAGACGGCTCAACGAACCTGCCGACGCCAGGGTGTTGGCGATCTCGATATTGTCCTTGATGGCAACCGGTACGCCATGCAGTGGACTCAATGTGTGTCCGGTATCGAGCGCGCGGTCGGCGGCATCGGCTGCCGCCAGGGCCTGCTCGGCGAAGACTACGGTGAAGGCGTTAAGCGCACTGCTGCAAGCAATACGGTCCAGAAAGTACTGCGTGACCGCGCGTGAGGTGGTCTGCCGGGTAGCGATCAGATGGGCAATCTGCAGGGCAGTCTGGAAACAAAGGGCTTCGGATGGTTCGCGCATAATTTCTATCTAAGATATGTGGGTCGGTATCCCCGTGTTCGACCGTCGTTCACGGGGATCGCATCGCGGTGTTCGAGCCAGTGGCTATTTCAGTGGTTTCCCGGCTGTTTCTGGCATTTTGATGAACGTAATCAGGGTGAGCGCGGCGCCTGCGAGCACGTAATAGAAGAACCAGCTCTCTTGACCGTGGCTCTGCAGCCAGGTCAGCAGATAAGGCGTGGTACCGCCGAGCAATGCCACCATCAGGTTGTAGGGCGCACCAATGCCGACGGCGCGAACGCTGCTGGGGAATTGTTCAGACATGATTGCGGGCGCAATCGAGGTATAAAGCGCGTAGAGCAACAGGCCGAACAACTCCACCATCAGGATCGATGAGAACGTCGGCTGCATGCTGGTGATAATCGGGTAGAAGAACAGCAGGTAACCCAGGGCAAAAGCGATCAGTTGCGGCTTGCGCCCGAACTTGTCCGAGAGCATGCCGAAGAGTGGGTGCACGAGCATGAACGCGACCATTGCCACTGTATTCGCCGCAAAGGCTGTGGAGGACTCCACGTGCAGTGCTCGGATGGCATAGGTCGGGATGTAGATGACGAACAGGTAAAAGGCAAAGGTGCTGAGGATCGAAAAGCCCACGATCCGCAGGGTTTCGCGCGGATAATCACGCAGCAGGGTGCGCAGCGGTTGCTTCTCTACCTGCTTGGTTTTTTGCGTTGAGGCTTGCGCTTCAGGCACCGACATACGCAGCCAAATGCCTGCGATACCGCCCAAGGCGCCGAGCAAGAACGGAATGCGCCAGCCGAACTCCCTCATCTGCTCGTCGGTGAGGACGGTGGTCAGTGCCCAGCCAATCGCCGAAGCGGTCAGAATGCCCGCAGCGGAACTAAAGAATACAAAGCTCGAAAAGAAGCCGCGACGGTGGTCTGGCGCCAACTCGGCAAGGTAAGTAGAGGCTGACGCGTATTCACCGCCCAGCGACAAGCCTTGCATCAGTCGCGCGATCACCAGCAAAACCGGCGCCAGCAGGCCGATCTGCTCGTAGGTGGGGGTTATGCCGATCATCAGGGAGCCGCCGGCCATCAGCATGATGGTGACGCCCAGCGCTGATTTGCGGCCATAGCGATCAGAGTAGATCCCCAGGGCCCAGCCACCGATGGGACGCATGAAGAAACCTACGGCGAAAATAGCGAAAGTCGCTAGCAATGACGCCGTTTCGTCAGTTTTCGGAAAGAATTGGGTAGAAAAGAACACCGCGAACGACGCATAGATCGTCCAGTCAAACCACTCCACCGCATTGCCAATGCTGCCAGCAGCAATTTTGCGCGCGGTTGATACCTGCGGCTTTGCCGCGTGGGACGTTTGAGTCGCATAATTCATTGGCTTGTGCCTTTGGGTTTGAATTTTAATTATTTTTAGACATGTGCGGCCTTGTTTTGTTTTAATTTAGCCACTTGATCGAAGGTATTGTAAGAATATGGTCTCGTCAACCGTTGATACGGATGAAAAAAGACATGTTGCGCTGGATGAAACGGATCTGGCCTGCCTGATTGCACTGCAAGCCAACCCTCGTGGCACCTGGCGGGATCTGAGTGCCTGCTGCGATGTGGCGGAGCGTACGCTGTCGCGGCGCCTGCAACGCTTGATGGACAGTGGTTACATCCGGGTCATCGGCGAGCTCGATCCGGTTGTCGTCGGGAGCGGCCCGGTGCTGCATGCATGGATCCGGGTAGCCGACGGGCGCCAGCGGGAAGTGGCGGAGCATCTGGCGCAGTTGCCGCAGACCCAGGTGGTCATGGCGACAACGGGAGAGTTCGACATCTTCACCGAGATCAACTTACCCAGTGTGGAAGCGCTTTCTGACATGGTGGTGCAGGAGTTGCCGCTGGTGCCGGGGGTAAGGCAGGTGCAAACCCAAGTGGTACTCAGATCGTTCAGGCGAGCCAGTCGCTGGCGTATCGATGGTTCGGTGCCGACTGAGCCGGTGCTGGCCGGGCCGGTAAGCCTGAGTGCTGACGAAATGCGGCTACTGGGCGCGTTAATGCTCGATGGAAGGGCCAGCCTGGGCGTGCTTGCCGAAACCTGCGGCGTCAGTGAGCCCAAGGTCCAGCGCATGCTAAGTGGGCTGGTCGACAGTAATGCCCTGACATTTCGCGTGGAACTGGAGCCTCTGTTGGTGGGCTACGGGGTCGAGGCGATTGTGTCGCTCCAAACCCGACCGGGTGCGGCAGAGGGTATCGCCCAGGCGCTGGCAAAGGATGAACACACGCGTTGCCTGTTTGGTACCAGTGGCGGTTCACAGTTGTTTTGGCATGTCTTGTGTCGTGATATTCATGATCTGTGGAGCGTCTCAACCACGCGGATGGGCGCCTTGGAGGGGATCATTTCTTGTGAGACCAATACGGTGGTAAGAGCCTACAAAAGAGCGGGGCGCGTGCGTCGAGGGCTTATGGTTGAGTAGTGTTGCGGCCCATCGACAAGGAGTTTGTATGCAACGGGTGATGATTGTGGGCCAACCTGGGTCTGGCAAAAGCACGTTGGCGCGTAAGCTTGGCCAGTGCACCGGATTGCCAGTGGTTCATATCGACACTATCCACTGGCAGCCAGGATGGGTTGAACGAACCTGGGACGAGAAGACGCGGCTTTGTCTTGAGGTCGAGGCCCGCGATAACTGGATATTCGAGGGTGGCCATTCAGCCACGTGGGACAACCGAGTGGCCCGTGCAGATCTTTTGATCTGGATTGATCGTTCAGCGCCGCTTCGATTTTTGCGCGTCCTGCTCAGAGCACTACTCCATCGCGGGAAGTCTCGGCCTGACTTGCCCGAGAACTGCCCCGAAATGCTGGCGAACCTGCCGGAGTTTTTTGCATTCATGTGGCGGACGAAAAAATCAGCACGGGCAAAGATGCAGCACCTCGTGGCAACTGCACCAGCCGCTTGCCGTGTGGTTCATCTGCGGTCCAATCGGGACACCAGGATTTTTCTCGCAAGCATTGGAAGTTCGACTGGCCCGGCTCCGCGAGATTGATCGGCGCTTACCTGATTGTCACGGTGACTTTGCCTCTCGATCTGCCCTGTTCGACGTACCGCAGCGCCTCGGCTATGGACTCAAAAGGGAACGTTCGGTCAATGACCGGCTTGATGACACCTGTCTCGATAAGCGAAGTGATTTTCTGCAGTTGTGTCCCGTTGGCACGCATAAACAAAAATGCATAGTTCACCCCCTGTTTGCGCGCTTTCCTGCGAATGCCGCTGCTCAGCAGGCGCATCACTTGCCCCAGCACCCAGGACAAGCCTTGCGCTTGGGCAAATTGCGCAGTCGGCGGCCCCGAAAGGGAAATAAGCTGTCCGCCCGGCTTGAGCACCTTGAGCGACTTATCCAGTAGCGCGGTGCCGAGGCTGTGCAACACCACGTCGAAATCGCGCAACTCGTGTGCAAAATCCTGATGTGTGTAATCAATCACCACATCCGCCCCGAGTGCTTTCACCCATTGGACGTTCGCCGTGCTGGTGGTGGTCGCGACGAAGGCCCCGAGGTGTTTGGCAAGTTGAATGGCCAGCGTGCCGACACCGCCGGATCCGGCATGAATCAGCACCTTTTGGCCTTTTTTCAGTTGGGCGGTCTCGACCAGCGCCTGCCAGGCCGTCAAGGCAGCCAAGGGGATGGACGCCGCTTGGGCCATGTCCAGGTTCGCCGGCTTTAGCGCGAGGGCGTTTTCGTCCACGGCAATCAGTTCGGCAAACGTCCCGATCCGAGCCTCCGGGGGACGTGCGTAGACTTCGTCGCCCGGCTTGAATCGCTCCACCGCCGCGCCTGTGCGAATGACCACTCCGGCCAGGTCGTTGCCCAGTACCAATGGAAAGGTATAGGGCAGGATCAGTTTGAAGTCCCCCGTTTTAATCTTCGAGTCCAACGGGTTCACGCTTGTCGCATGCACCTGGATCAGCACGTCGTGCACACCCACCGCAGGGTCAGGCATGTCGCCAATCATTGCGCTCTGCTTGCCGTAGCGTTCGATAAAAAATGCCTTCATGTTGCAGCTGCCCTTGTCGGTGGATCGAGAGTGGGGTGAGGCCGGCCGGCTCGATAATCGTCAGACTTGCGTCAAATAGCGTTGCGCCACGGTGGACTGCCTGATTTGCGACAAAAGGCCCTGACGTGCGGTTTGCAGGGCATCCCAGCGCTCGCCTTCCTGCAGCGCGGGAATGGTCACCGGTTCGCGACGATCGAAGCCGACCAGCGCCGCATCGACCAAATCACCCACTTCCATGATTTCGCTCAAGGTATTGATGTCGATACCGGCGCGGTCCCAGATCTCTGTGCGGGTGGCGGCTGGCAATACGGCTTGCACGTAAACCCCCTGAGGCGAAAGCTCCAGGCTCAGGCCTTGGGAAAGGAACAGCACAAACGCCTTGGTCGCCCCATAGACCGACATGCCGAACTCCGGTGCCAGCCCCACCACGGAGCCGATATTGATGATCGCGCCTTCACCTGCTTTGGCCAGGCGTGGTGCGATGGCGCTGGCCAACCGCACCAACGCGGTGGTGTTGAGGGCCACCAGTTGCGCAACACTATCCGTGCTTTGCTCGATGAACGTGCCGGACTGTGCGGCGCCGGCATTGTTGACGAGGATGCCAATGCGCGCGTCATCACGCAGGCGCGCTTCGACGGTGTGCAGGTCGCTGAGTTGAGTCAGGTCGGCCTGAAGCACTTCAATGGCGACGCTGTGTTCGCCACGCAACGTCGCAGCCAGCGTTTCCAGGCGCGAATGGTCGCGGGCGACCAACACCAGGTCGTGCCCGCGTTGGGCGAAACGCTCGGCGTAAACCGCGCCGATGCCAGTGGACGCACCAGTGATAAGAACGGTAGGGCGAGTAGTCATGATGTGGGCTCTTGGTCTGGAATATGGATTGGGATTGCTGCAGCGATAAACCTGATTCGGTGGGCATGTCGCTGGCATTTAGGATGATGATCGAAATCTAAGCTGTCAACAGTTTTGATTATGATCAGCATCTATGTATGATCGGCTGATGAATTTCAGCGGTGCAGAGGTATCGAATATGCGAGTGTCCAAGGTCCAGGCCCAGGCAAATCGGGAGCACATTGTCGAAACAGCCTCAAAGGTGTTTCGCGAGCGCGGTTTTGATGGTGTCGGCGTGGCCGACCTGATGGCCGCCGCCGGTTTTACCCACGGCGGTTTCTACAAACATTTTGGCTCGAAGGCTGACCTGATGGCGCAAGCGTCGGCCAACAGTCTTGCGCAGTCATTGGCCAGCGCCGAAGCCATGAGCGTGAAGGATTTCATTGACGTGTACGTGTCCAGGGAGCATCGCGACGGGCGCTCCACGGGTTGCACCATGGCAGCGTTGTGCGGTGACGCGGCGCGTCAGTCCACCGAGTTGAAATCGGCCTTCGCTGAAGGTATCGAGCACATGTTGCAAACGCTCGGTGAAAAATACCCGACCGGGCCGGATGCGGCGCCGGGGGAGGCGAGGGCGAAGATGATCGACCTGCTGGCGCGCGCGGTCGGTGCGATCATGTTGTCGCGCGCCTGTCCTGACGACTCGGCGTTGGCCGATGAAATTCTGGCGGTATGTCACACGCAAATGAGCGAATCATTACCTACTCAGTCGTAGGCTCATTTCGTCTTTGGCCCATACCTTTCAAAAACAGCTGTTTGGCCAATTGCCCTGAATTAAGGGCCAGTACTGACCTGTGGCGAGCGGGCTTGCCCCGCGCTGGGCGGCGAAGCCGCCCCAATAGCCTCACCCCGTTCTGCCAGATATACCAAGGTGGCTGTTTTCGGGGCTGCTGCGCAGTCCAGCGGGGGACCCCCTCTCCGCAAGTCGACATCGGCCAACACGTATCAAGACGTGTCGCCATGCAGTCGGTGGCCCGCCGCCTGATGCCCGGGCTAGTGCGCATTATCAAGCCGCAATCAGTCCACCATACCTCCAGGGTATCCCTTTAGACCTTATCCATATTGGACGCTCGCCACGCCACGCCTCAGCCTGAGGCCAATAACTATAAAGAGGCGCACCATGACCGTGCTATTGAGTGAGCGCAGCCAGATTTTCCAGGGTGCCGATGCCTATGCCGTGTCGGATTACGTCAATCAGCATGTGGGCAGCCACTGTATCCGCCTGCCGCCCAAGGGCCGGCCCATGGCGAGTATCAGCCACCGGACTTTTTCCAGCCTGGACTTGTGCCGTATCAGCTACGGCGCGCCGGTGCAGGTCACGTCGGTGGCGCTGGAAACCATTTACCACCTGCAGATCCTGCTGACAGGCCACTGCCGCTCCAATTCCCGGGGTGAGGAGCTTATCTTCGGGCCGGGCGAGAGCCTGCTGATCAATCCCGATGACCCGGTGGACCTGACCTATTCCGCCGATTGCGAAAAATTCATCATCAAGTTGCCGGTGCGCCTGCTGGAAAACGCTTGCCTGGCGCAGCACTGGACACTGCCCCAAGCGGGTATCCGGTTTGCCGCGGCGCGCCATGCGTTGAGTGAAATGGACGGCTTCCTACAGTTGCTCGGGTTGATCTGCCACGAGGCGGAAAACGCCGCCGAGCCGCAAGTACAAGGCCTGTACGAGCGGATCGTGGCCAATAAGCTGTTGGCGCTGTTGGCCAGTAACGTGTTGCGGGTGGTGCCCCAGGCGGGTCAAGGCGGCGGCTTCGAGGCGGTGCGCGAGTTTATCGAGGAGCACTTGAGCGAAGACATCTGCATCGAGCAACTGATGGCCGTGGCCAAGGTCAGCGAGCGTTCGCTGTATAGCCTGTTCGAGCGTCAGGTCGGCCTGTCGCCCCGTGACTATGTGCGCCGGCGCAAGTTGGAACGGGTGCATGCGCGCCTGCAACTGTCCAGCGCGCGTAGCGTGACCGAGGTGGCGCTGGACCATGGCTTTGTGCACTTGGGGCGTTTTTCCGAGGCCTATCGCAAACGCTTTGGCGAGCTGCCTTCGCAGACCTGGAGGCGCCATCGCTGAGCCGCTTGCGCCAGCCGGATACAGATTTGCAGGAAGTGGATATTGGGGCAGGGGACGAACACGTACGGTGAGGGCGCCTGATACAAGAACAACGGAGGGCCTGCCCCATGACCAGTACACTCGACCGCCTCGCCGTACAACTGCGCGAGTCCGTCCAGGAAGACCCCGCGACCGGGGTGTTTCGCTGCCGCCGCGACATTTTTACCGACCCCGACCTGTTTGCTCTCGAGATCAAGCACATCTTCGAAGGCGGTTGGATCTACCTGGCCCATGAAAGCCAAGTGGCCGAGATCAACGACTACTACACCACCTGGATCGGCCGCCAACCGGTGGTCATCACCCGCGACAAACAGGGCACCCTGCATGGCCTGGTCAACGCCTGTGCCCACCGTGGCGCCATGCTGTGCCGGCGCAAACAGGGGAACAAAGGCTCATTCACCTGCCCATTCCACGGCTGGACGTTCAGCAACGCCGGCAAGCTGCTCAAGGTCAAGGATGGGAAGACCGGCGCCTACCCGGACAGCTTCGACTGCGAGGGTTCCCACGACCTCAAGCGCCTGGCGCGCTTTGAAAACTACCGCGGCTTTTTGTTCGGCAGCCTCAGCGAGGCGGTGCCGGAACTGAGCGATTACCTGGGCGAAACCCGAGTCATCATCGACCAGATGGTCGACCAGGCGCCCCTGGGCCTGGAGGTGCTGCGCGGCAGTTCGTCCTATGTCTACGACGGCAACTGGAAGCTGCAGATCGAGAACGGCGCCGATGGCTACCACGTCAGCTCTGTGCACTGGAACTACTCGGCAACCATGGGTCGGCGCAATTACGAGGCCGAAGGCACGCGCACCGTCGATGCCAATGGCTGGTCGAAAAGCCTGGGCGGGGTCTACGCCTTCGATCATGGGCATATCCTGCTGTGGACGCGCCTGCTCAACCCCGAGGTGCGGCCGGTACATGCCCACCGCGCGGCATTGGCCGAGCGCCTGGGCCAGGAACGCGCCGACTTTATCGTCGACCAGACCCGCAACCTGTGCCTCTACCCCAACGTGTACCTGATGGACCAGTTCTCCACACAGATCCGCGTGGTGCGGCCGCTGGCGGTGGACAAAACCGAGGTGACGATCTATTGCATGGCGCCGATTGGCGAAAGCCCCCAGGAGCGGGCGACGCGGATCCGTCAGTACGAAGACTTCTTCAACGTCAGCGGCATGGGCACTCCAGATGACCTGGAAGAGTTCCGTGCCTGCCAGACCGGCTACCAGGGCGCGAGCACCTTGTGGAATGACCTGAGCCGGGGTGCCAAGCAGTGGGTCGAGGGGGCGGACGACAACGCCAGGGCCATGGGCATGCAGCCGCAACTGAGCGGGGTGAAGACCGAAGACGAAGGCTTGTTCGTACGCCAGCATGCGCATTGGGCCCAGAGCCTGCAGCGCGCGATCGAGCGTGAACAGCAAGGCCTGATCGCCAGCGACCGGGAGGTGCAGCCATGAGCCTGTCCCGTGAGCGCCTGCTGGACTTTCTCTACCGCGAAGCGCGCCTGCTGGATGACCGCCAATGGGATGAATGGCTGGCGTGTTATTCCCCCAAGGCGCAGTTCTGGATGCCCGCCTGGGATGACTACGACACCCTCACCGAAGACCCGCACAGCGAAATCTCGCTGATCTACTACCCCAGCCGTGACGGCCTGGAAGACCGCATCTTCCGCATCAAGACCGAGCGCTCCAGCGCCAGCACGCCCGAGCCACGCACCGTGCACATGCTGTGCAACCTCGAAGTGCTGGCCGACGATGGTGCCCAGGTCGAGCTGCGCTTCAATTGGCATACCCTCAGCCACCGCTACAAGACCACCGACAGCTACTTCGGCACCTCGTTCTATGCCTTGGATATACGCGGCGAGCAGCCGCTGATCACGCGCAAGAAGGTGGTGCTGAAAAACGATTACATCCACCAGGTCATCGACATCTACCACATCTGAGGACACCGCCATGACGTATGCCATTGCCCTGAACTTCGAAGATGGCGTGACCCGCTTCATCGACTGCAAGGTGGGAGAGAAGGTGCTCGACGCCGCCTTTCGCCAACGCATCAACCTGCCCATGGATTGCTCGGATGGCGTCTGCGGCACCTGCAAATGCCGCTGTGAAACCGGCGCCTACGACTTGGGCGACGACTATATCAAAGACGCCCTGAGCGCGGACGAAGCCCAGGAGCGCCAGGTACTGACCTGCCAGATGGTGCCGCAGTCCGATTGCGTGATTGCCGTGCCCGTGCCGTCCAGTGCATGCAAGACCGGCACTACGCAGTTTGTCGCGACGCTGGCCGGCATCACCCGCCACGCCGATGCAGCATTGCAGGTGAGTTTCGAACTGGATCAGGCTCCGGTGTTTCTCCCAGGCCAGTACGTGAATATCGGCGTGCCCGACAGCGGGCAGACGCGCGCCTATTCATTCAGCAGCCGCCCTGGCGACACCCACGCCAGTTTCCTGATCAAGCATGTACCGGGCGGGTTGATGAGCGGCTGGCTGGAGCGTGCCCAACCGGGCGATAGCGTAGCGATGACCGGGCCGTTGGGCAGTTTTTACCTGCGAGAGGTGCAGCGACCGCTGCTGCTATTGGCCGGCGGCACCGGCCTGGCACCGTTTCTGTCGATGCTTGAAGTGCTGGCCCTGCGTGGGGAAACCCGGCCGATTACGCTGATTTATGGCGTGACCCGGGATCAGGACCTGGTGCTGGTCGAGGCCCTGGAGGCCTTCGCCGGGCGGTTGCCCAACCTCACGCTTGTCACCTGCGTGGCCGACCCGCAGACCGCGCACCCACGCCAGGGCTATGTCACCCAGCATATGGCCAGCGACGTTCTCAATGGCGGTGATGTGGACGTTTACCTGTGCGGGCCGCCGCCGATGGTTGATGCGGTGCGCCAGCACTTCAAGCAGATGGGTGTGACCCCAGCCAGTTTTCATTACGAGAAATTTACCCCCAACGTTGTCGCCAGCTCTGATGCGGCCTGAGGAAATCAGCATGACTCCACGTTTTGACGCCAAGGTTGCGCTGGTCACCGGTGCCGCCCAGGGCATCGGCCGGCGCGTTGCCGAACGGTTGCTTGGGGAGGGCGCCTGGGTGGTCGCCGTCGATCGCTCGGAACTGGTGCACGAGTTGCAGCACGCCCAGGTGCTGACCCTGACCGCCGACCTTGAGCAGCATGCCGAGTGTGCCGAGGTAATGGCCGCCGCCAAGGTACGGTTCGGGCGCATCGACATTCTGATCAACAACGTCGGCGGGACCATCTGGGCCAAGCCCTTTGAGTACTACGAGGTGGCGCAAATCGAAGCCGAAGTGCGCCGCTCGCTGTTCCCCACCCTGTGGTGCTGCCATTGCGTGCTGCCCTACATGCTGGAGCAGGGCAGCGGCGCCATCGTCAATGTGTCTTCGGTCGCCACGCGCGGGATCAATCGCGTGCCCTATGGCGCGGCCAAGGGCGGGGTGAATGCCCTGACCGCCTGCCTGGCGCTGGAAACCGCTGGCAGTGGTATCCGCGTCAACGCCACCGCGCCCGGTGGCACCGAGGCACCGCCGCGGCGCATCCCGCGCAATAACCAGCCGCAGAGCGAGCAGGAGCGCGTGTGGTACCAGCAGGTCGTCGACCAGACCCTGGATAGCAGCCTGATGAAGCGCTACGCCAACATCGACGAACAAGTGGGCGCAATCCTGTTCCTGGCCTCTGACGAAGCCTCCTATATCACCGGCGTGACCTTGCCGGTAGGCGGTGGTGACCTCGGCTGATTCGCGTTTTACCTGCAGACATTGACGCACAACACCAAGCGGGCAGGGCGTCAGGCCCTGCTCCCTTGGTTGCACCTGGGACCTGCGTCAGCGGCCCCTGATCGTCAGCCATAACCCGCCCCAACTGCCGAAGGGCAGCCAGGTGATATCACCGACGAATGTGTCGGCCAGTTGAGCGGGTTCTGACTCCAGGAGCCCCAGATTTCCCAGGACGCCGGAGGTTACGAACGAGAGCGTATTGGCATCACCGAGGTCGAACAGTCCAGAAAGCCCCTTTTGTGACGTCAGTGAGCTTTCAATGTAGTAAGCGCTCGTGGCGAGGGCGGGCTTGGGCAGTACTTTTACCCAAAAGCGTTCAAGTCCCCGGCCCAGGCTGGACTGCTTCAGCGGGCTGATCACCGCCCTGGATGCCTTGCTGATCAGATCCCTGGCGACTGCCGGTAACGACCGTCCCAGGTACCCGGTCAACTGCGCTGCTTTGCCCGCCAGTGTTCCCAGGCCGCCTAATGCTCCGGTGCCCAGTGACACCCAGGCCAGGATGCTTGACGCGTCGGGGTCATTGTCTGCGACCAGCACGGAGGTGACGCCGGTGGCCAGCGAGGTCGCGGCGAGCCCGACAAGGGCCGCTGTCAGCAACAGCGAGGTACCGCCTGTCATCACTGCGGTCATCACGCCGATCCCTCCCCATAGCAACGTGTTAATCAACGCTCCTTCTCCTCCCTTGAATCCCAACGGCTCTGGCAGCGTGTCCCCCCAGATCTCCCGTAGCCGCTTGTCCACGGAAAAGTGCCCAGTGGGGTCCTGATAATTCACGGGATCGCCTTCGGCACAGTAGGCATAGAGATTAGGCCCACCTTTGCCGAACGGGCTCAGTTCATCGGGGGCGTTAAAGCGCATGCTGGCGGCGTCATACCAGCGCACGCCCATCCCCAGGGGGTACTGGACGTCACGGTATTCACCGTTGAAGCCCAGCAGCGAGTCGGGTTCATCGGAAAAGTGTTCGCCATAGGCGGTGTAGGCGTGGTGCTTGAGGGTTTGTGCCTGTACGTCGTAGCTGGCCAACACGCTGCCACTCCTGTCCCGCAGCTCGAACAGTGTGCGCTCGACGCCTGAGCGCTTGACCCGTTGCGCGGTACAGGCGGTGCTGCCAGGGTTGAGGTTGCGGCTGTTGGCGTTGGTCCCAGGCGAATAGTCGCCGCAGGCCTTGAGTCCGTCGTAGAGCACCTGTTGGGGGCCTGTGCCCTCATCACGGGTCATCAGGCGGCTGGCCGGATCGTAACGATAATGTGTGCTCCCGGCCCGGATCAGCCGGCCCAGCCAGTCATAGCTGTAGGTCTTGCCCGACTGGTCCTGGGTTAGCCGCCCGGTGGCGTCATAACTCAACGTGGCAGACGCGGTGTAATCCCCATGGCTGTTCATGACTTTGACCAAACGGTAGCCATTAAGCGCGTCGTAGGTGTAGGTGGCGGTGTTTTTCGCGGTGCCAAAGGTGGTCACGCAGGTGAGGACGTCACCCAGTGCATCGTAAGTAAATTCCTGCTTGTCGATGGCTTTGTGCGTGGGCGTCTTGGGCCGCCAGACGCCGGTGGTGGTACAGGACTTGAGGCGGCCTGCGGGGGTATAGGTCAGGCTGCGCGAGCCCAACACAGTGGCGCCCTGTTTCAACTGCACCGACTTGAGTTTGTCGTCGGCGTAGTAGGTATTTTCCAGCAGCAGGTCGACTTGGCCGCTGAGGGTGAAGTGGCGGCGGGTTTCGCGCTGCTGGGAGTCGTGGGTGTACTTCACAAGAAAGGTGACGGGTGACGCGGGCGCGAGGTTATAGGGCCCAGCAATGATTTCTTCATTAAACCGCCCCTGGTCATCGTAGGAATGACTGGTGGTGAAATGAAAGTTGTTGGCCGCGTAGCGTTGCCCAGTCGAGCTATACGAGAACAGGGTCTGGTTGCCCAGCGCATCGGTGCTATTGAGCAGCCGCGAACCCAGCGAGTGGGTGTAGAGCAGGTCCTTGCTCTGGCCGGGCGCGGTTTGCACATGCTGTCGGCTGACCCGCAGATAGAGGTCATGGTCGTATTGCAGTAAGCGGTCACCCTCGCTGGCCGTCGCAACATCTTGCATGCCAAAGGCATAGGCAAAAGACGTGTGTGCACTGGCGTCTGCGGTGCTGGTCTTGGCCAGGCGATTGCCCAACTCCTTGATGTAGTCATGCTTCAGGGCCTGGCCATCGGCGGTCAGCGTCGTTGCCGGCACATGGTTGGTACCGTCGTAGGTATAGGTTTCGGTGCTACTGCCTCGGGTCAGCGAAGTGACTCGCCCCCAGCTGTCAACGCTGCGCTTGCCCAGGATCTGTCGAGTGCCACCCGTCTCGATCTCGATCTGCGTCGCGTCCAGCAACAGCCAATGCACTGGGTAGGTGTAGTGATAGGTGTAGACAAAGGGAAGGTCGAGCAGGCCCCGGCCTTTTTCGCTGTGTCTTTCTTTCAGCAGGCGGCCGGCGCTATCGAAGGTGTAGTCGAGGGTGGTGAAACCGAACTCGTTGTCGATTTTCAGTTGCTTGACGCGCTTGGACGGGGTGTAGCCAAACGTCTGGGTCTGGTAGACCTGGCCGGCCTGGTCTTTCCATTCAATCTTTTTGATAGTCTCGTCCACGTTGTAGGACGTTACGATTGCATGCTTGTCAGTGGCCGTGCCGGTCCATTGGGCTCGAGTCAGGGCGATGGGGTCGTACAGGTTGAAGGTCTGCCGGCCATCGCTGTAACGCTGGCTGCTGACCTCGTTCCAGTCGTCATAGTGCGCTTGCTGCCAGTGCACCAGTTGGTTCCCGGCAGCGTCGTAATCGAACTCGGACCGGCGCAGTTCACGGCCCAGGCTGTCATAGGTGACGGCCTTGGTCTGCTTGCTCTGGTTACCCTGCAGCAGGTGCTCGCTGACCAATTGGTCCTGGCCGTCGTATTGGCTCAAGCGCGTCTGGCCGTTGGGGGCGGTGATCTTTATCTGGCCGGGGGCGGGATAGGCATAGGTGGTGACCTGACGATAGGTGGTGCTTTGGGCGCAGACGGTCAGGGTAATCAGTTGACCGAAGTTGTTGTAGGCGTACTCAGTCCGGTTGCCGTCGGCATCCACCTGGCGCACCAGGCGCCCACTGAGGGTGCTCTGGGTTTGCGACGAGGTTCGGGTTTTGCCGGTTTCATCGGTGTCGGTGATGGTGGTGGTCAACTCGGTGTTACCGGCCCCGCCCAGTACATAGCCAAAGGTACGCGCGGGGTCGGAAGCAATCGGTCGCTGGTCACCTGTCCCCAGCGTGCTACGGGTCAGTGTCTTCACGCGGCCCTTGCGAAAGTCGTCGCCTTCGAAGTACTCGATACGCTGGCCGATCAGCGCGGCGCCAGAACGGGCTGCAAAGGTGAGGCTTCCTTGTAAAGTGCTGCTGATTTTCGACTCGCGCAAGCCTGGTATGTCTTTGTAGGCGTGATACTTGAAACTTGAGACGTTCAGAAGCTCAGGCAGTAAGCCGGGCAACAGTTCTGGAATGAGTGCCAGCAGGCCTGGGTTCTCGACGATTTCGGTGTCCAGATAAGTTGAAGGAAACAACTCATTAGGGATTAACTGAATAGGGGTCCATGAGGTGTCGACTTCTTGGTTGGTCTGCTGGGTTGACGCTGATCGGATCAAACTCAGCAAGCTCAGCAATGTATTTTCGCTGTCTGAGGGGCCGTGACTCGAGCCCCCTGGAATCGCCACTGGGGCAGGAATGTAATCCAGTGCCGTGGTGATTCTTTCTTGCCGGTTTTTGACCAGCATGGAGTGAGCATTGAAGCGGTTTTCATTTTTTTCCTCCCTGCTTGTACCCGCCTTTGTATAGGTGGTGGAAATCGTGCGGCTAAGCAATTCTTCCTGCACCTGCATCGTGTATCTTTTTTCGGTTTTAGCCGCCCCCTGAACCAGGACTTGCGATGTGACGTCGTGTTTTGCGTTGTAGTTATAAGTCGTCGTGCGAATCGTCGGATCGCCCTCACGCACGATGGTGCGGTAGTTGTCTTCATCCTGGCGCTCATAGACATACCGGGTAATGACCGGCGTCCCGCCACCGTTGGGGGTGCGGGTATGGGTGCTGACACAGGGCAACGCCGACAACTGGGGGTTGTCCGGGAAGGTCAGGCCGTTGTCCTCGTATTGCACCTGCTCCTGGAGCCCCTCGAAGTGGGTGATTTTGGTCAACAGCCAGCCACAGGTGGGGTGATCGTCGTACTCGAAACTGCTTTTGATAGTCGCACCCAGGCTGACGGATTTGAGTGCGTAATTTTCGATGGCCAGGGCGTAGTCCAGGGTTTCACTTGCGTCATCGGGCCAGAACGTCAGGTTGGCTGCGCTGATGACCGTCGCGGCATCGGGGTCGCCGGGGGTGTATTGCACCTTGAGCAGGCTGCGGGTGGCGTCGCGGATTTCGCTCAACTGGATCTGGTAATAGGTCCTGCCGTCAATGACATGGGGGGTATGCATCCAGCTCAGGGTCAGGCTGTTGTAACCATCGGTGGTCAGTGATTCGGGCACATAAATCCCTGTGTTCCCCACCGCCGCCAACACCTCCTTGCGGCCACCTCTGCGCTGGACCGTCAACTTGCCTGCACTCCATTGCGCAATAATCGCGGACTGCTTGAGATCTTTATCTTTTTCCATTGCCAACACTTCACCGGAATGCAGCGTGAGCTTCTTGTGGTGCTCGCTGAAAGTGGTCATGCAATAGAACCAGCCATCCCCCAGCGCGGCCTCGTTATTGACCACCGGCGTATTGTGCAGGCTCATTTCAATGACCGGTCCATTGCCGGCGTTGCCGATCACCGAGGGCAAGGGCACATAGACTTCAAATAGACCGGTGCGTGGGTCGACGACATTGCGCTTCTGAGTCGTCGCATTGAAGATCGGATCGTTTTCGTCGTCGGTTGGGTCGGTGCCCATAGGGTTATGCGCCATCATCCTCTCCTTGTGTGGGGTAGCCCTGTTTTTACCCAGAAACTACGGGCTCGGCGCCGAGGATGTAACTGTCATATTTCACAGTCGTTTATATCGTCTGGTAATAAATGCGCGCGTTTTTAAAGCTGGATTTTGGAGAGGGGGGCTGTTCTGAGCACTGTATCGCCCGGTGGGGCTAGGCAGAGGATCGCAATGTTCCAGGGCGATCCTTTTCTCCCGGGCTACAGCAGCTTGTCTGGTCAAAAACTCGGCTTCTTCAGGTGAACCTCAGACCACCGCCCGGTCACGGTCACTTCGCCACCGCCGACATCAGCAACTTGCGAATCTCCCCGGTAATCGCGCTTTTGGTGCCTTGCTCCAAAATCCCCACACGGCGTACCGCCAGATCACCCGGCAGCGGTAATACGCGCAGGCTGGGGTCTTTGTGCCAGTCAAAGTTCTTCAGCAGCGGCACGATCGCCACGCCAACTTGCTGGCGCACCAGGTCGGCGATGCCGATGATCGAGTTCAGTTCGAGGATTTCCAGCGGTTCGACCGATTCGCTCTTGATGATCGACTGCACCTTGCGGCCTACCGCGGTGGAGCGGTCATAGCGAATGAACGGCTGGGTCCTGAGCAATTCCACAGCGTCGTCGATGCCGGCGGTCTGGGCGGTGTTGGCGAGCATGACGATGGGCTCGTTGTAGAGCAGGGTCCAGCTCAATCCATCGAAGTTCTGCCGCGCCGTCTCGATCAGCAATGCCGCGTCGAGCTTGGCGGCGTGGACCAGGTTGACCACTTCGTCGGAGCGGGCGGTCATCAGGTTGACCGATATGCGCGGGTGCAGCTTTTTCAGTTGCACCAGGCAATTGGCGAGCAGGCCCATGCCGGAAGTAATGCCGCCGATGGACACTTCACCCTCCATGGCCATGCCATCGGGCGCCTCGGCAATCATTTGCTCGTAGTCCGCCAACAGGCGCTTGGCCTTGGGCAGCAACAACACGCCATCGCGGCTCAGCTTGATCTGCCGCTGGCTACGGTCGAACAGCGGTCGGCGCATCTCTTCTTCGAGGGCGCGCATTTGCTGGCCGACGGCGGCGTTGGTGAGGGCCACACGGTCGGCGGCGGCGGCAAAGCTGCCGTACTCGGCGACGGCGATAAACGTCTTGAAGAAACGAATGTTGCTCATGGGTAGGCCCGCGCTCATGGGTACGCCGGCATCGTAAAGCTTTTGTTTACTCTGATTAAAGTTAAATTAGTTTTTCTTTTTATAGTGCTCGACCAATACTCAAGTCCGAACTGACTCGGCGAACTTTCCAAATGAGCAATCCAGATATCAGCCCTGAAGACGCAGCATTACGTGCGGCAAAAAACGTGTATCACCTCGGCGCCACCACCGTGTACTCCCACTATGAGGACAGCCGGTTTGCCTACACCCTTTATGTGCCTGAAAGCATCGAGGACCGCACCCGGCCGGTAGACCTGGTGGTTTCGCTGCACGGCTCGACCCGCGCGATGGAGATTTACCGCAATGGTTTCGCGGAATTTGGCCGCTGGAACGATTGTGTGATCCTGTCGCCGCTGTTCCCGGTCGGCGTGTTGGGCGACGGCAATGGTGATGGCTACAAGCAGATGGTCGAAGGCGATATCCGTTACGACCAAGTGCTACTCGACATGATTGCCAGCGTTGGCAAGCGCTACGGTCGCAGCTTCGATACCTTTGCACTGTTCGGCTATTCCGGTGGTGGGCAATTCACCCATCGCTTCTGCTACCTGCACCCCGAAAAACTCTGGGCGGCGTCCATCGGCGCACCGGGTTCGGTGACCCTGCTCGATGCCGATCAGGACTGGTGGGTCGGCGTGCGGGACTTTGCCACGCGCTTTGGCAAACCATTGAACCTGCCAGCCTTGCAGCGGTTGCCCGTGCATATGGTGGTGGGTGATTCAGACCTCGAAACCTGGGAAATTACCCACCGTGAAGGCGGCAAACACTTCATGGCCGGTGCCAACGCTGCCGGGCGTACGCGACCCGAGCGCCTGGCTACCTTGAAGGCCAGCTTCGAGGCCGCCGGTGTGCAGGTGCATTTTGACCTGCTGCCCAACGTCGCGCACCAGGGCATCAAGGCCATGCCGGCTGCCCAGGACTTTTTCGCCAAGGTGTTGCGCCACAAGCGCAGCCTGGGCTGATACACCGCAAGTGATGCACTCAGAACAGACCGCATAACAATAACCAAGGATTCACTCATTCTGATGCCGGTCCTGCCTTGGCTCCCGCCACTGACCGGAAAATTCCTTCAAGGAGTCTTTCTCCCGTGAATAGTTACGTAAAGACGGCATTGGCCGTCGTAATGTCGGCGTGCACCGTCTCCATGGCCGTTGCCCAGGACAAGGTCATCAGCGTTGGGATCAACGGTGATATCCGCAGCACCGACCCTGGCGTCAACCGCGACGACAACACCGACGCGGTGATGATGCATCTCGTCGAAGGGTTGGTGGCGTACCGTGAAGACACCAGCATCGCCCCGATGCTAGCCAGCGCGGTTGACGTGTCGGCGGATGGCCTGCGCTACACCTTTACCCTGCGTGACGGCGTGCACTTTCACAACGGCCAGCTATTGACGGCCAAGGACGTGCAATGGACCTGGCAGCGCTACCTGGACCCCAAGACCCAGTGGCGCTGCCTGGCGGAGTTCGATGGGCGCGGTGCGGCCAAGATCGTTGATATCGCCAGCCCCGACCCGAAAACCGTGGTGTTCACCCTGGATCAAGCCAATGGCTTGTTCCTGGCCGCCATGGCCCGCCCGGATTGCGCGGGCAGCGGCATCCTGCACCCAGACTCCCTGGCCGCCGATGGCAGTTGGCGCGCGCCGATTGGCACTGGCCCGTTCACCCTGGGCAAATGGCAGAAGGGCCAGTACGTCGAACTGGATCGCTTCAAACAATACACCCCACGTGCCGAAGACAAGGCGGACGGTTACACCGGCAACAAGCAGGCGTTTGTCGACACCGTGCGGTTTGAGGTGATCCCCGATTCGGCCTCGGCCAAGGCGGCGCTGCTGTCGGGTGGCGTGGACCTGCTGCCGGACGTGACCGCAATGGATGCCGCACAACTCAAGCAGGTCAAGAACCTGCAGATCCAGGTCAGCCCGATCATGACCATCAGCGGGCTGTTGTTCCAGACCCGCGACCCGCTGCTCAAGGACGTGCGCATCCGTCGCGCCGTGGCGTTGTCCCTGGATTACGCGCAGATGGTGGCGGCGTTGTCCGATGGTTTATCGGTGGTCAACAACTCAATCATTCCCACTGCGAGTCCGTACTACGACAGCACCGCGCACCAGGGCTATACCTACAACCTCGACGAGGCCCGGAGCCTGCTGAAGGAAGCCGGCTACCGCGGTGAAAAAATCCGCATGCTGGTCAACAAACGCTACCCGCAGATGTTCGACATGGGCTTGCTCAGTCAGGCCATGACCCAGGCGGCAGGGCTGAACATCGAGATGGAAACCCTGGAGTGGGGCACACAGTTGGAGCGTTACCAGACCGGTAGCTACCAGATGATGTCGTTCTCCTACTCGGGACGTTTCGATGCGGCGCAAAGCTACGAGTCGGTGATCGGCGACAAGGCCAAGGAACCGCGTAAGGTCTGGGACAACCCCCAAGCCCTGGCCATATTGCGTGAGGCCCAGCGTGAAGTTGACCCAGCCAAGCGCCAGCCACTGTTCGACAAGCTGCACACGCTGATGCTCAAGGATGTGCCCATGGTGGTTATCTATAACGGCACGGCCATCGGCGCCATGGGCAAGCGCGTCGAGGGGTATCGCTCCTGGCCGGTTGCCAAGCCGCGCCTGTGGGGCGTGAAGCTGCTCGACACTTCCAAGTAAGGCGTAGCGCTATGTTTCGATTCATATTGCACAGGCTCGGCATGGCGGTGCCGACCCTGTTGCTGATCTCGGTGATTGTGTTTGCCTTGATCCGCCTGATCCCCGGCGACCCGGCACTCTTGATGCTCGGCGACATGGCCGACCCGCAAAGCCTGGCCGATATGCGCAGCAGCCTGGGGCTTGACCACTCAGTGGTGACCCAGTACCTGATCTGGATCAAGTCGGTGCTCAGTGGCGACCTCGGCGTGTCCATCAGCAGCCGCCAGCCGGTGTTGGAGTTGCTGCTCGAGCGCTTCAGCGTCAGTGCGACCGTGGTGCTGGTGGCGGTATTGCTGGCGACCCTGCTTGCAGTGCCGGTGGGTTTGCTCGCAGCCTGGAAGCAAAACAGTGCGATGGACCTGGGCCTGGTGGCGACGGCAACGTTGTTGCTGTCGGTACCCAGCTTCTGGTTGGGTTTGTTGCTGCTGTATGTCTTCGGCATTCAATTGGGCTGGTTGCCGGTGATCGGTTACGTGGGCTTTGCGACCGACCCGATGAAAGCGCTGACCTACGTGGTGCTGCCGATCATCACCCTGACGCTGGTGGAGTTCGGGGCCATTGCCCGGATGGCACGGGCCAGCACCATTGAGGTGCTACGCCTGGAGTACATCGCCCATGCCCGGGCCAAGGGGTTGTCGGAAGGCGCGGTGCTGTGCAGGCACGCCTTGCGCAACGCGTTTGCACCGACCTGGACCCTGATTGGCCTGATCCTTGGCAACTTGCTGGGCGGCATTGCGGTGCTGGAAACGGTGTTCACCCTGCCAGGTATCGGCCGGTTGATGGTCGATGCGATCTTCTCCCGCGACTACCCGGTGTTGCAGGGTTGCCTGCTGCTGGTCACCTGCATTTATGTGTTGGTCAACCTGTTGGTGGATCTGCTGTATCCGCTGTTCGATCCAAGGGTGAAGCTATGAACCTCAAGACTCCTGCCTTGCCCACCGTGGCGGCGGTTCCGCCCCGGCGGCGCCGGCGTTACCCGCCGCTGAACGCCCTGATCGGCACCAGCCTGCTCGCGGCACTGGTGTTGCTGGCTTTGCTCGGCGTGGTGTGGACACCTTACGACCCGCTCAAATTGGACCTGCTCTCACGCCTGCACGCACCGAACGCCGTGCACTGGCTGGGTACCGACGAATTTGGCCGCGATGTGTTCAGCCGGCTGATCATTGGTGCGCGTACCAGCCTGTGGATCAGCCTGCTCTCGGTCAGCGTAGCGGTGATCTGCGGCACGCTGATCGGCATGCTCGCCGGTTACCTGCGCGGCTGGACCGACCGGGTGCTGATGATGCTCAACGATGCGTTGCTGGCATTTCCCGGCATCCTTATGGCCCTGGGCATCATGGCAATTGTCGGCGCCAGCCAGTACGGCATCGTGCTCGCCCTGGGTATCGCCTACACCCCTTCGGTGGTGCGGGTGGTACGTGGCAGCGTGCTGTCGCTGCGTGAGTTGGAGTTCATCGAGGCCTCGCGGGTGATCGGCAACTCCGAGCTGTACACCATGTTCCGTCACATCACCCCCAACTGCCTGGCGCCGCTGTGTGTCTTGGCCACCAGCATGTTTGGCTGGGCGTTGCTCTCGGAGAGTGCGCTGAGTTTCCTCGGTCTTGGGGTTCCACCGCCGGCCGCGACCTGGGGCAGCATGCTCTCGGCCAGCCGCACTTATATCTCGACGGCGCCGTGGCTGGGGATCTTCCCGGGCATCTTTATCAGCCTGACGTTGCTGGCTATCAATCTGTTCGGCGATGCCTTGCGTGATCGTCTCGACCCGCGCATGAGGAAATGAGCATGAGCGCTCCAGTGCCTTTACTGGCCGTTGAAAATCTACAGATTCGCGTCGGCGTGGACGGTCCGCTGGCCGTCGATGACTTCAGCTTCACCATGGCCCCCGGCGAGATCGTCGCACTGGTGGGCGAGTCGGGCAGCGGCAAGACCATGGCCGCGCGCGCTGCCATTGGCTTGCTGCCAGCACCGATGCAGGTGTGCGGTGGGCGCATCATCTTCCAGGGCCAGGCCCTGGACAGCAGCAATGCCAAGGCCATGCGTGAAGTGCGTGGCGCACGGATCGGCATGGTGTTCCAGGAGCCGATGGTCTCGCTCAATCCCGCGCTGACCATCGGCCGGCAGATGAGCGAGGCACTCAAACTGCATACCACGCTGGATGCGGCGACGATCCGTGAGCGCTGCATCGCCATGCTGCAACGCATCGGCATTAAGGACGCCGAAAAGTGCCTGGCGTCCTACCCGCACCAATTCTCCGGTGGCATGCGCCAACGCATCATGCTGGCCTCGGTGATGCTGCTGCGTCCGGCGCTGCTGATTGCCGACGAACCCACCACGGCCCTGGATTGCCTGGCGCAACTGGACGTGATCGAGTTAATGCTGGAACTGACCCGCGAGCAGGGCACCGCGATTCTGTTTATCAGCCACGACCTGTCTTTGGTGGCGCGTTATGCCCACAAAGTCGTGGTGATGCGCTCGGGCAAGGCGGTAGAGCAGGGCCGTATCGAAGACATCCTCTTTGCCCCCAAGGCCGAATACACCCGGCAATTGCTCGAAGCGCTGCCGCGGCGCGGGGAACTGGTGCCCGTGCCGGCGGCCGACAGCGCGTTGTTGCAGGTCCGGGATGTGTGTATCGAACACCCGGGGCCGCGCAGCTTCTGGGGGCGTAGCGTGCCCAAGCGCGTGGTGCACTCGGTGAACCTGAGTATCGCGCCGGGCGAGACCCTGGCCCTGGTCGGTGGCAGCGGTTCGGGCAAGACCACCCTCGGGCGTGCGGTCGTCGGCTTGGTCAACCCCTGTGCCGGGGCAATCCTGTTCCAGGGCGTGGATATCCTCAAGGCCGCCAATCGGGCACATCGCTTGCAATGCCAGATGATCTTCCAGGACCCGTATTCGTCCCTCGACCCGCGCATGACTGTGGGCCAGATCCTCGCCGAACCGCTGCGCCATGAACCCGCCCTGACGGCTGCGCAAAAGCGCCAGCGGGTCACCGACACCCTGGTCGATGTGGGCTTGCCCGAACAGTTTCGCGAGCGTTTTGCCCACCAACTTTCCGGTGGTCAGCGCCAGCGCGTGGCGATTGGCCGGGCGTTGGTGCGCCGGCCCAAGCTGGTGATTGCCGACGAGCCGATTTCGGCACTGGACATGACCATCCAGAAGCAGATCCTCGAACTGTTCGAGCGCTTGCAACGCCAATACGGCTTTGCCTGCCTGTTCATTTCCCACGATCTCTCGGCGGTGGAACGCATCGCCCACCGTGTGGCGGTGATGAACCAGGGCGAGGTGGTCGAAATGGGCCCGCGTGACACGATTTTCGACGCCCCACAACACCCTTACACCCGTCGGCTACTCGCCGCGGCCAGCCCCTTGGAGAAACGTGCGGACGGCAGTTACCGCCTCCGTGCCAGCGTGATTTAGGTACTGCTGCACCCCAGGCCACGGCATTAAACCCAACCCTTCGCAAATCGACGATTTGCGAAGCGGGCGAAGCCATGGCCGAAGAAAACAAAAACAACCCCACTCAACCTGTCTGCCAGGAACCTACACATGAATAACCGCATCAACAAAGTTGTCGCCAGTGCCAGCGTCATGGGCGCCGGTTTCATGCCCTTGTTTGCCCAGGCCGACTTCGTCGCCGACAGCAAAGCGGCGCTGGAGTTGAAGAACTACTACTTCAACCGCGACTACCGCGAGTCCAGCGGGCAGAACAAGCGTGCCGAATGGGCTCAGGGTTTTATCCTCAAGATCGAGTCGGGCTTTACCGACGGTACCGTGGGTTTTGGCCTGGACGCGGTGGGTATGTTGGGCATCAAGCTCGATTCGAGCCCGGACAACTCCGGCACCGGGCTGCTGGCACGCTCCAGCATGGCCGAGCCAGGCTCCCCCAGCTACGCCCGCCGCGCCCATGACAACTACTCAAAACTGGGCATCACCGGCAAGGCGCGCCTGGCCAAAAGCGAGTTGCGCGTGGGTTACATGGTGCCTGACCTGCCGACGCTGCAACCGAACCTGAGCCGCCTGTTCCCGCAGAGTTTCAGCGGTACCGCAGTCACCTCCAAGGACATCGACAAGCTGACACTGAGCGCGGGCCAACTGGACCAGGTCAAGCAGCGTGACTCAACCCATTACGAGGATATGGGGCTTACCAGCCAGTACGGCGCCTACAAAAGCAGCGCCAAGAGCGATGAGTTCCGCTACGCCGGCGGCGAGTACGCACTCACGCCGACGACTTTGGTGACCTACCAGTTCGCGCAACTGGAAAGCCTGTACCAACAGCATTACCTGGGCTTGAAAAACAGCTTCAAGTGGGGCCCGGGCACGTTCAAGACCGATATCCGCTACTTCAGCGCCAGTGAAGACGCTGCAGGCCTGGCCGGCAAGGTGGACAACCGGGCGTTGAGTACGCGCATCGGCTATGGCCTCTACGGCCACAACCTCAGCGGCGGTTACCAGGAACAGTACGGCTCGACGCCGTTCACCTATGTGGACGGCACCAACACCTACCTGTTCACCGAGTATCAACTGGCCAACTTCTCCCAGACCGGCGAGCGCGTGTGGCATGCCCGCTATGACTATGACTTCGCCTCGCTGGGCATTCCGGGCCTGCTGTTCTCGACACGTTATGCCAAGGGCGACAACGCCAGGGTCATCGGCTTCAACGGCGAAGGACGCGAGTGGGAGAGGGACTTGAGCCTCGGCTATGTGGTGCAGAGCGGCACGTTCAAGGATGTCTCGCTGCGTTGGCAGAACGCCAGCGCGACGAGCAACTTCGCCCGTGACACCAACGAAAACAGAGTGATCCTGGGCTACACCGTGGCGCTCTGGTAGCGGTAATGGCGTGCAACAGGAACAGCCTGTTGCACGCCCAAGCAGTGGAAATGAGGGGATAGATCAGATGACGAGTTTGCCGTTGCGGCGGGCACTGCCCAGTCAACAACGCGTATCGGCGCGTGGCGTAAGTGATTTCATCGAAGCGGTGAACGCTGCGGACCTGGAGTTGCACAGCTTCATGCTGTACCGCGATGGCGCGGTGGTAGCTGAAGCGTTTTGGGCGCCTTATTGCGCCGAACGCCTGCATGTCCAGCATTCGGCGACCAAAAGCTGGGTGTCCATGGCTGTCGGGCTGTTGGTGGATGACGGCGTGCTGTCGCTGGACGCCAAGGTGGTGGATTTTTTTGCCGCCGATTGCCCGGCATCCATCAGCGCCAACCTGGCGGCCATGACCGTGCGGGATCTGCTGACCATGCGCACCGGCCATCGCCAGGGCATTTCGGGTGGCGCCTGGCGCGGGCGCAGTGACAGTTGGGTACGGTTGTTCCTCAATGAGCCGGTCGAAGACCCGCCAGGGCACCGGTTTATCTATAGCAGTGCGTCGAGCTTCATGCTCTCGGCGATTGTCAGCGTGGTCAGCGGCCAGACGGCGTTCGAGCTGTGCGACGCACGTATCTTCCAACCCATGGGCATGGGCCCCATCGAGTGGGACTTGGCTCCTGGCGGTTTCAACACCGGTGGCAATGGCCTCAGTTGCCGCACCGAAGACTTGCTCAAATTCGGCGTGTTGCACTTGCAACAGGGCAATTGGCAGGGGCAGCAATTGCTATCGCGCGAATGGGTAGCCGAAGCGACCCGTGGGCACGTCGATGATGTATGGATGGGTGCCTTCGATGGCAAGCGCTACCTGAGCCGCGACGAGTCGAGCGACGCGGCTGTCACGCGCCGCGAAGGCTACGGCTACCAGTGGTGGATGACCCAGCACGGTGGGTATTACGCCTCCGGCGTGTTTGGCCAGCAGTGCATTGTGCTACCGCGCCATAACGCGGTGATTGCGTTTACCGCAGGCCTTGCCCTGGGCGAGCGGCGCTTGCACAACCTGCTCTGGGAGCATCTTTTGCCGGCGCTGGACGTACCCAGCGAAGGCTCGGCGGATGCCGCGCTGGCGGCGCTGCTGGCCCATCAACAGCGGCCGGTCATGTCTGGCGCCGCCAGCTCGCCGCGTCAGGCTGAATTCAGCGCGACGTTTGCCATGCAGGCCAACGAAGACCAGGTCAGCGAAGTGCGGCTGGAGTTCGGGCCTGAGCATTGTGACTTTTACCTCACCGACCCCCGTGGCACCCATTGCATCCGGGCCGGGCTGAGCGCCGGCATCGAAACCCAGACCAGCATGACCGGCCACTATCTGCATCACCAATACCAGCCGGCACTCACCCCGGTGGTGGCGCAGGCACGCTGGACCGAAGACCGGGTGTTGAGCATGACCTGGCAGTTTGTCGAGACGGCGTTTTGTGATCGGGTCACCTGCCGTATCGAACACGGCACCTTGTACCTGGACCGCAGCGTCAACGTAAACGCAGGCCCGTTGCAGCGTCCGACGCTGACCGGCCATCCAACCCTCGCTTTGCAGGAGTCGCCATGAACGATCTTTCCAACCCTTCAGTTTCCGCGCGCGGCGCGTTCTGGGCGCCATTTACCCCGATGCGCCAGTTCCAACAACAACCGATGATGTTCGCCAGCGCCGACGGTATGTACTACACCACCACCGATGGGCGCCGCGTACTCGACGCAATGGCGGGGCTATGGTGCGTGAATGCCGGGCATGGCCAGCCGAAAATCGTCGAAGCCATTCGCGAAGCGGCGGGGCGCCTGGACTTTGTCTCGTCGTTCAAGATGAGCCACCCCCAGGCCCTGGAAATGGCCGAGCGCCTGATCGACATCAGCCCCGCCGGTATGGAGCAGGTGTTCTTCACCAACTCCGGCTCTGAAGCGGTGGATACCGCGCTGAAGATCGCGCGGGCGTATCACCAGGCGCGTGGTGATTGCCGTCGGACCAAATTTATCGGGCGTGCCAAGGGCTACCATGGCATGGGCTTCGGTGGGCTGTCGGTATCCGGTATCGGCCGTCAGAAACGTGACTTTGGCCCACTGCTGGGGGAGGTCTCGCACCTGCCATTGCCCTATGACGCAAGCATGCGTTTCAGCGCCGGGCAGCCGCAGCAGGGCGCCAGTTACGCTGATGCGCTGACACAACTGCTGGATATCCAGGACCCGAGCACCGTGGCCGCGGTGATTGTCGAGCCGGTGACCGGCTCCGGCGGGGTTTATGCGCCGCCCCAAGGCTATTTGCAACGCTTGCGCGAGATTTGCACACGGCATGGCGTGCTGTTGATTTTCGACGAGGTAATCACCGGTTTTGGCCGCGTCGGCGCGCCCTTTGCCGCGCAAGCCTTTGGCGTGCTGCCGGACCTGATCACCACCGCCAAGGGCCTGACCAACGGCGCCGTGCCCATGGGCGGCGTGCTGGTCAGTGGCGCGGTGTATGAAGCGTTCATGGCCGGCCCACAGAATGTCATCGAACTGATGCACGGCTACACCTATTCAGCGCACCCATTGGCGTGTGCGGCCGGGTTGGCGACCCTGGAGGTGCATCGTGAATTGGGCATCAACCAGCACGTCAACGCGGTGAGTGGGCTGTGGCAGTCGACCGCACTCGCGCTGCAAGGTGTCGGCGCGGTGCTGGACGTCCGCGCGATCGGTCTGCTTTGCGCGGTGGAACTCGAGCCGCGCCCAGGTTTCCCCGGCGCCCGTGGCAGTGAGGTTGCGCAGTGGTGCTTCGACAACGGCGTGCTGGTGCGCGGCTCGGGTGACACCATTGTGATTTCGCCGCCGCTGGTCATCAGCCCGCAGGAGATCGCCCAGGTGTTCGACACCCTGGCGAGCGCCCTGAAACACGTCGCCTGAAGGGAGCCCAAGGTATGTCGGATCTGTTTGAGTTCTACATTGACGGTGCCTGGGTCAAGCCCCACGGCACGGCCGTTGAAACCGTGGTCAACCCGTCCACCGAGCAGGCGGTTGCGCGCATCATCCTTGGCGACAGCCACGATGTGGACCGCGCAGTCGGCGCGGCCAGGCAAGCGTTTGCGGGGTTCGCCGCCAGTTCGCTGGAGGCGCGTATCGAGCTGCTGCAACGCATAATCCAGGCCTATCAGCGCCACAGCGAAGCGCTGATCGAAGCGGTTCACCTGGAAATGGGCGCGCCGCTGTCCCTGGCCCGCAGCGCCCATGTGCCGGCAGGCCTGGGCCATCTGGTGCAGGCGTTGAACGTGTTGCGTGAGTACCGCTTCGAGCGTCGTGTGGGCAATACGCTGGTGGTGCGCGAGCCCATTGGCGTGTGTGCTCTGATCACGCCCTGGAACTGGCCGCTTAATCAACTCACCTGCAAACTCGCCCCCGCACTGGCCGTGGGCTGCACCGTGGTGCTCAAACCCAGCGAGCGGGCGCCGTTGTCAGCCCGGATCATTGCCCAGGTGCTGCATGAGGCCGAGGTGCCAGCGGGGGTGTTCAACCTGGTCAACGGCGACGGCCCAGGGGTGGGTGCCGCGTTGGCGCGCCATGCCGAGGTGGACATGGTGTCTTTTACCGGCTCCACCCGTGCCGGCGTTGCAGTGGCCAAGGCGGCGGCGGATACGGTCAAGCGTGTGTCCCAGGAACTGGGCGGCAAATCCGCGAATATCCTGCTCGACGATGCCGACCTGCCCAGCGCGGTGCGCCATGGGGTGTTGGGCTGTATGCGCAATAGCGGCCAATCGTGCAATGCCCCGACGCGGCTGTTGGTGCCGCGTGCGCAGCAACCGGCGGTGATTGAGATCGCCCAGCAAGTACTTGCGCAGGTGTGCTACGACGACAGCAACCCCAGCACCGCCATCGGCCCTCTAGCCAACGCCATGCAGTTCGAGCGGGTACAAGACATGATTGCCCAGGCCATCGCTGAAGGTTCGCGGTTGATCGCCGGTGGGCTGGGGCGGCCAGCAGGCGTTGAGCATGGCTACTATGGGCAACCGACGCTATTTGCCGACGTCACAGCGGATATGCTGGTGGCCCGCGAAGAAATTTTCGGCCCGGTCTTGGCGATCATCCCGTATGACAGCGAAGCCGAGGCAATCGCCATCGCGAACGACAGCCCCTACGGCTTGTCCGGTTACGTCACCTCGGCCGACCTTGAACGCAGCCGCCAGGTCGCCCGGCAACTGCGCACCGGTATGGTCCACCTCAACGGCGCCCGCGCCGACCAGGCCGCGCCGTTTGGCGGCTACAAACAGTCGGGCAACGGCCGCGAGTGGGGGGAGTCCGGGTTTGACGAGTATCTGGAGAGCAAGTCGCTGTTTGGCTACTGATTTCACCGCTGGCGAGGGGCGCTCAAGGAAGAGCGTTTATTGCTCGTACTACCGCATCGGCGATGGTCTTTGTAATAACGCGACGCTGAGCGTTGTCAATCATGGGGCTTAACCATGCAGGCAGGCTGTTGAGCATCGGCAAAATGGCTACGAGCGCTCCCTCGCGCAACGGCCCGCCAGGCTGATGGCCTAGCTGGCCGACCAATTTCATGAATTCTGCCTCATAGGCCAGCCTCAACCGCTCGACGCTTGCCTGCATCGGGGCGCTCAGACAATGGGCATCCCTGACTGCCAACGTGAAGTGCCCGGTCATGTGTTCATGCAGTTGAAGATGACCTTCGATCAGCTTCGTCAGACGTTGTGCGGGCGTCAATCTTCGCGTTTTGACCAGCTCGACAAGGGACAGCAACGCCTGGTACAGCTCCATCAGCCATTCAAACAGCATTGCCTCCTTGCTCTCTACATGGTGATAAATCGCTCCCGGGCTGATGCCGACATGCGACGCCAGTTCACGCATGCTGACCTGACTGAAACTACGTTCCTTGAACAACTCCAGGGCTCTGCGCTGAAACTCCGATCGGCTCAGCACAGGCACCATCCGCCCATGGGTCATGTGTCGAGTGCCTGCTGTTTGGCTATTTCCTGATTGCGCAGAATGAACCGCTGCAACTTGCCACTGGGGGTCTTGGGCAACTGTTCGACGAACTCGATTTCCCGGGGGTACGCATGTGCGGCCAGGCGCTGTCGGACATGCAGACGCAGGACTTCCGCCAGTTCGGCGCTGGGCTGGTACTGACAGTTGAGCATGACAAACGCCTTGATGAGTTCGGTGCGTTGCGGGTCGGGCTTGCCGATCACCGCGGCTTCGACGACTGCAGGGTGTTCGATCAGCGCACTTTCGACATCGAAAGGTCCGACGCGATAGCCGGACGTGGTGATCACGTCGTCGTTGCGGCCGACAAAACTGATACTGCCGTCGTCATTAAGCTCGACGATATCGCCGCTCAAATAATAGCGGTCGACAAACGCCTTGGTGGGCATGCCGTAGTAGCCATTGAACCAGCACAGGGGCGAGCGCTCACGATCCACCGCCAGCACGCCCGGCTGACCCGTCGGTAACTCCCGATGGGCATCATCGAGCACGACAATCCGGTATCCCGGCACCGCATAACCGGCTGAGCCCTCGCGTATCGCATGGCTTAGCCCGTGGTGGTTGCACAGCACCATGCCGATCTCGGTTTGGCCGTAATGATCATGAATGACCACGCCGAGCTGTTCGCTAAACCAACGAATGACTTGCGGGTTGAGCGGCTCGCCGGCGCTGCTGACGACACGCAGATGGCCGCGCACCGCGTCGGCGAACTCGGCCTGCTCAGCGATCAGCAGGCGATACGCTGTCGGCGAACCGGCCAGGTTGCTGATCGCATACTTGTCGATGACTCGGCAGGTACTTTCGACACTGAACGGGCCATCATAGAAGAGGGTGGCCCGGCCGCACGCCAGTGGCCCGGTCACTGCGTAATAAAGGCCGTACGCCCAGCCCGGGTCGGCGAGGTTCCAAAAACGGTCGTCCTCGCGCAGGTCGATGGCGTCGCGCATATAGCCCTTGAACGCCAGGATGGCGCTTAAAGGCACCTCCAGCGGCTTGGCCGGCCCAGTAGTGCCCGAGGTGCACATCAGCAGGAAAGGAGCGTTGGCGTCCAGCAACTCAGGCGCGCAATCCGCTGGTTGGCGCTCCAATGCGCTCCAGAAGTCGTAGTCGCCGGGGCGCTGCGGCGCACCGTCGGTCACGATGATGGACGGGCAGTCAGTGACTTCGTCCAGCTTGGGGCGGTTTTGGGCGTCGGTCACTATCCAGCGCGCCTCGGAGCAGCCCAATCGCTGCTCGATGGCCTTGGGACCGAAGGCGGTAAAGAGCGGCTGGTAGACCGCCCCGATGCGCCAGGTGCCCAGAATGGCAATCAACAGTTCAACCGTGCGTGGCATCAGGCCCGCGACACGGTCTCCCGGGCGCACCCCTTGCTCTCGCAGAAAATTGCCAAAGCGCGCAGCGTGTACCTGCAGCTCGCTGAAGGTGTGGTGCGTGGCACGGCCATCCCGGGTTTCGCAGTACAACGCCACGACATCCCCGTGGGCGTGCCGGTCGCAGCATTCGATGCACGCGTTCAAGGCATCCAGCTCGCCGTGCAAGTCCTGGGCGGCCAGTTGCAGATAGTCGAAGGAGGTCACTGCTGAGTCGTAATCGCGCATAACATACCTGATTGTTTTTGTTGAAATATGCTCTGCACCCGCGCCCATCGCGCAGGTGTCCGGGTGTGGCTAGCTGTCCATCATTTCGGCCGCTTGCTGGGTCGCCTGGCTGGTCCGGGTGGCCAGTTTGCGTACTTCATCTGCGACCACCGCAAACCCGCGCCCGGCGTCGCCGGCCCGTGCGGCCTCGATGGCGGCGTTCAACGCCAACAGGTTGGTCTGGCTGGCAATGCCCTGGATGGTGGAGACGATCTGCGTCAGCTTGCTGAGGGTTTCCTGCATCACCCGATGCTGCTGTGCCTGCGCCTCGCGCATCGTGTTTTCTTCATGGTGGGCATGGATATCGGTGATGGCGCCCACCACCCGTTGCGGGGACCCGTCCTGGGCACGGCGCGTTTGCCCACGGCCGCGAAACCAGCGGTAAGTGCCATTTTTGTGCTTGAGTCGATAGTCCACATCGAACGGCGTTTTACCGCTGCGGTCGTCGACGTGTGCCACAAACGCCGCAATGGCCCGTGCGCTGTCGTCGGGATGCAAGCGCGAGGTCCAGCTCTCCAGGGTGTTAGGAAACTCCTCAACGGTGTTGCACCCCAGTAACCGGCGCATTTGTGAAGACCACCAAATGGTGTTTTTCGGGTTCGCCGGGTCGCCGGCCACCACCTCGATATCCCAGAGCCCGTCATGCAGCATTTCCCGGGAGATATCGAAACGTGTGGCGGCCAGTTCGAGCGCTTCGTTGTGCAGGTGCTCTTCATGCACGTCACGCACGCTTCCGCCGATGGCCAGCGCCACGCCTTGCGCGTCGCGTCTTGAAGCACCGCTGATCCTGCACCAGCGATAGTCACCACCTGTTGCAGGCTTCATCCTCGCGAGCAGCGTAAAGGGGGGGCGTTCGCTGCGATCGGCCAGGTGCCTGGCGAGCGCCTCCAAGTGCGGTTGCCGGTCAGCCGGATGCAACCGTTCGCCCCAACTCCCCAGTTGATCTGGGCCTTCGCCCGTCCACGTCAGCGCAGATTCCGGCGCAGGTGCACCAGCCCCATTCAGCTCCAATGACCAAAACCGTTCGCCTGCGCCGTGGCTTATCAGCGCCCAATGCGCCTGCGCTTGGCGCAATGCCTTGTCGCTACCAGCGAGGCGCTCCTCCAGTTGACTGATTTGCAAGGTCTGCGCCCGGGCCTGCTCCTTGAGGTCCCGTCGCTCTTGCAGCAGGTGCTCGACGCTTGCCAGGATGGGGCGCAACAAGGGGTTGCTTGATGATAAAGGCGTGCTCGCCTTGTCAGGCTGCTCCAGCCTGTCTGCGAGTGACGCCAGAACCCAGCGGGTGGTTCGGCTAAAAAAAAGCATGGAACACCTCTTTCACGGTCAAATGGGGTCAGCTTGCAAGGCGGGACGTAGGGCGTGCTGATAAGGCCCGAGCGTCAAAAGCTTGCGCCCCCGGCAGGGCTTGCCAGGCCGAGGGGCCGTCGGCAATTTCCCGAGCACTCAGCAGGCAATTGTCGAGCTCGCGCTGCAACGCGTGGGTGTCCAGGTTCTGGCCAATAAAGACCAACTCCTGCCGGCAGTCGCCGACAACGCTGTCCCACTTGGCCATGATCCTGTGCAACCGATATTCATCCCGTGGCCATTGCGGCTGCTCGATGAAGTTCCACCAGTGCCCTACGTAATCCCATTGGAACTGTTTGCCGCTTTGTACCAGCAGGCCGGTTTCCAGGTGTCGGCTGGCGAGCCAGAAGTAACCTTTGCTGCGCAATAACTGCCCGTTGCACCAGGGGCGCTCGAGAAAGTCGAGCAAGCGCTGTGGGTGAAAGGGCGCTCGTTCGCGGTACACCCAGGAAGTCACGCCATAGGTGTCTGATTCGGAGGCGGGTGCATCGCTGGCCTCCATGCTTTTCATCCAGCCCGGCGACGCTGCAAGGCTGGGTAAATCAAACAGGTGCGTACCGAGGATGGCGGGCAGCTCAACGTTGCCGTGGGCCATCGGCACGATCCGCGCACTGGGGTTGAGACCGGTGAGGATTGCGTGCAACGCCTGGTAACCGGCCTCGTCGATCAAGTCCAGTTTGTTGACAAGAATGACGTTGGCGTACTCCACCTGCTCAATCAGAAGATCGGCCAGATGGCGTTGGGGGGCGTCTTGCTGTGCGTCATCGCGGGCCACGGTATCCGGTGACTCCAGCAGCGCCTGGAAACGGCTGGCATCGACCACTGTCACCAAGGTATCGAGCCGCGCCAGTTCGCTGAGGCTGAAACCCTCGGCGTCAAGGAAGGCGAATGTCTCTGCGACCGGCATCGGTTCGGAAATCCCCGTGGACTCGATCAGCAGGTAATCGAAGCGCTGCTGACGTGCCAGGGCACTGATCTGCTCCAGCAAATCAGCGCGCAGCGTGCAGCAGATACAGCCATTGCTCATCTCGATCAATTCATCCCGGCCACGGTGCAGCGACACATCGCGCTGCACCTCTGCGGCATCGATGTTGACCTCGCTCATGTCATTGACGATGACCGCTACCCGCAGCCCTTCGCGATTGCGCAGGATATGGTTGAGCAGGGTGGTCTTGCCGGCGCCGAGGAAGCCGGAAAGCACGGTCACCGGCAGTCGGCCCGCCTGGGCGCCGTCCATCATACGTTCACCGCTCGATTGCCCTGGGCGTGGTCCAGGTAGCTTTCGAACAGGTCGACCACCACGAAGCCTTCGTCTGCCGCATCGCCCCACAGGTCTTTGGTGTGGAACTCGACATGGTAGGTGGGCTGATGCGCCGCGCTCGTATCGCCATGGCCAATGGCGTCCGGGAATGGCCATTTTTCTGATGTGCGATGCAATACCACGCCTTGCTTGCCGCGCACGTAGGCCGGCATGCGGATATGCCCGGCCACGTATTCGTCCCGCACCACCACTCGGTCGCCGACCTCAAAGGGGGCGCGACCGGTGATCGCCGCTCGACCTTGAGCGTGCGCCGGGTTCGCCAGCTTGAAGTGCGAACCCAGCGCCTGGTCGAGTTCAGCCTGGGTGATGACACCGGTTTCGACCAGCAGGGTGGCGGTCGCGATAACGTAGCGTTCGTAGTACTGGGTGCCGACATGTTGGCGAACATCCAGGCGTTCGACGGCGTGACGCACTTCGTCCACGCTGAACTTTTTCAAGTGATCGGCACCGATAAACATCAAGCTGTAGGCTAGGTGCTCCCAGTCCTGCTTGAACACCTGTTTGTAACTCAGGCTATTGATGGTGTGAGGGACTTTGCCAAAGCCTTGGAAACCGCCGAGATCGTGAAAGCCATCCATAATAGAAACTCCGGGAATTGAACGAAGATGCGCTGTTTTTCAGTCAGCGCGGGGCAGAGCGACGCCGATCAGCACGTCTTTGGTCACCAGTGTCTGAAGCTGCTCCTCACTCATGTGCTCGCAGCCTTCAGGCCTTAGCGGCAACACCAGATAGCGGGTTTCGGCGCTGGTATCCCAAACCTTGACCACCACGTCACTGGGTAACTCGGTGCCCAGTTCGCGCAGTACGGTGCGGCCCTCCCGGACCAGGCGCGCACGGAACTCGAAGCCCTTGTACCACTCAGGTGGCAGGCCGAGCACAGGCCAATTGGTGCAGGAGCACAGGCTGCAGACAATGACGTTCTTAACCTCAGGCGTATCTTCCAGGGCGACGATGTATTCGCCCTGCGGGCCGGTATAGCCGAACTGGGCGCATGCAGCGGTGCCGTCCTTGAGCAACTGCGCCCGGAACTGCGGATCGACCCAGGCCTTGGCGACCACGCGGGCGCCGTTTTGAGGGCTCCAGCCGTGTTCCATCAGTTGCGTGAGCTGCTCGACGTAGCCCTGCGGGATGAGTTCCTTGCTCTTGAGCACTTGAAACAATGCCCAGGCCCGTTCACCGGGGGTTGAAGTGCTCGCAGGCGTAGAAGTGGATGCACTCATGGGGTATCTCCTATCAGTCAACGCGGTTGTGGTGTGATTGAAACGTGCCGGTCTTTGTTATTGTTTTTCAGGTAAGCCACTCAGAGCGTGCGCCAGTCCGCCGAGGCCTCAAATGCCGCCGCCGCTTGGTAAATCGTGCCTTCGGCATAGTGTTTGGCGACCAGCATCAACCCCACGGGCAGGCCGTCTACCAGGCCGCAAGGGATCGACATGGCCGGATGCCCGGTGATGTCTTGTGGCGCTGTGTTGCCGATCATTTCCAGTGCCCGCGCCACGTATTCGCTGATCGAACAACCTGCGGCCGGGTGGGGTTGGGCCGTGATGGGGGTGGTTGGCATCACCAGCAGGTCATAGGTTTGCAGTGCCTTGTCATAGCTTTGTCGGGCGAAGCGGGCGAGGTTTTGTGCCTTGGCGTAGTAACGCCCGTTGTAGTGGTTCAGTCCGTATTGGCCGACGAACATGCACAGCTTGAGCGATGCGGACAATTGGTCGGCCTGCTCGCGCCAACCGGCTTGTTTGTCCAGCAGGCCGACGTCGTACAGGCCTTTCCAGTTAAAGCCCGCGCCGTTGCCATGCATCATTTGCATGGTCAAGCCTTCGCAACCGATGGGGTGCCACAGCGCCCCGGCCAAGTCGTGTTCGGGAATGGATACCGGCTCGATATGCGCACCCAACGCCTCAAGGCGGGCGATAGCCTCACGCACCTTGTCCGCCACACGGGCATCCTGGTTGGCCAGCGCGAATCCCTCCTGCAGCACACCGATTCTGAGTCCGCTCACCCCCCGTCCCAGGTAGCTGCAATAGTCATCGACCTGAGGCGCCGCCTGGCGCGGGTCGAGACCATCCGAACCGGCCATGGCCTGCAACATCAGCGCGTTGTCGCGCACGTTGGCGGTGATGGGGCCGACATGATCGATGGTGGCTTCAATCGCCATGATGCCGGTGTAGGGCACCAAGCCATGGGTCGGCTTCATGCCGTAGGTCCCGCAGAACGCCGATGGGATGCGTATGGAGCCGCCCTGATCACCGCCTACGGCGATGTCCACTTCGCCGGCGGCGACCAGTGCGGCACTACCCGACGACGAGCCGCCCGCGGCATAACCGTGGCGGTAGGGGTTGTGCACCGGGGCGGGGTCGGAAGTGTGGCTGCCGCCTGACAGGCAGTAGTGCTCGCACGTGGCTTTGCCGAGGATGGTTGCGCCGGCATTGAGCAAACGCGTGACCACGGTGGCATCAAAACCCGGCACAAAACCTTCCAGCGGTGCGGCGCCGTTCATCATGGGCACGCCGGCCAAGGAGACGTTGTCTTTGAGCGCGACGGTTTTGCCCGCCAGCAGGCCGTCGCGGGCGCCATTGACTTCGGTGCGGTAATACCAGGCATTGAGCGGGTTCTCCCTGTTCGAGGGACGATAGCCCGCACTGCGGTCGTAACGGATGGGGGGCACGAAATCACACAGCTCGTCGACCAGGTCGTATGCATCGAAACTCGATTGCATCAGCTCCAGGTAGGACGCCGCCTGCTCGTGGGTCAGCTGCATGTTCAACTGCGCCGCGATGGCTAGCAGTTGATCAAGTGTGGGACGAATAATGGCCATGATTTTCCTGTCTTTTATCAGTTCAGTCCGGGTAGCAATAGCGACCAAATTAGGCATCTATTGCCGTATGCGCATGGTTGAGCAGGACACTCATTTGGCTGAGAAAGACATCGGGACTCAGAACACTTTCAACACGCGCAGATTCAAGCGCGCGCCTTCCTTGAAGCCTTGCTCAACCTCGATGTCCTTGCCCAGCTGGGCCTGGATCTGCAGGGTCGGGTCGATGAAATGAGTGACCGTGAAGCGGGCGTAGGAGGTCGAGACACCATCGTGCTGGTCAACACCGTCCACGGTGGTCGCGGCCCCGCTGACGTAACCCCCGCCGAGTGCGAATGTGGTGCTTGGCGTCCAGTTGTAGCGCACGGCCGCCTGGTACTCGTAGCGCGTGTTTTCTTCGAGTTTTGCGCGGGTGGCGCCGAAGTCATTATTGGCCGAGACCCAGGACACGTCGGCGACGGTGTCCAACGCCCACTGAGCGGAGAAGTGGTGGATATAGGCCGCTTGTAACGTCGCCCGCCAGCGGTTCTCGCCCAGGTTCAAGCCATCGTTTTTGTTGTAGCTGCCGACGGGGATATAGAGGTAAGGGGCGATGGCAAACACATCTTTGTTTGCGGTAGGTAATGTCCACTTCAGAGGGGCGGTGATGATCGGGTCACCCACGCCATGGGTGTGGCCCAGCGCGCCGACATCGCCCGAGGCGTTCATATAGCCGAACGGCAGCAGAATCTGCGGTTCCCATGAAAGGTTCTCGGAAATCCCTATGGCATGGATATAACGCAGGATGCCCACGTCGGAGCTGAGCTTGGCGTTGTCGGAGGTTCGATGGCCGTTGCGATAAAGATCGGACCTGTCGGCGTGTTGGTAGTAAAACAGCACGGCATCGGCCCCTGCGGGCAGCGGTTCGAAATCCCCCGGCGATACTTCAAGGGCCTGGCTTTTTGCAAACGGCAACATCCCCAGCACAAGTACGAGTCGACTCAGTTTCATGGTCGCTCTCCTTGCGCGACAGCAGCATCGCGTAGCATTCCGGTGTGCGGGTGGCAGTTGATGTACTCGAAAATCTGGCTTTTGGCGTCCGATACCGACACTTCGTGGTACAGCCGCAACTTCTGCAAGCCCGCGGCCACGCGGAAGAACGTCACGAAGATACGCAGGTGGGTGGGGTGGGATTCGGCCCAGCGTTCGAGCTTCTCCACCGAGCGCCAGTGACCGATGTTGTAGCTGACGTCGAGAAAGTTGCCGTCCCGGTCGATATTGCGCACGAACCGGTTGCTGTAGCAGCCCAGCGCTTGGCCGTTGTCACGCAGGAAGTCCATGCCGTCCTGCAACGTCGGCAGGATCTCGTCGAGGTACAGTGAGCGCTCGTGCGCCTCGGCGTCGGCCCAGTCCTGGCCGGAACGAATCAGGGTGAGGTTGTCATGCCCCAGCACCACGACCCGTCCGCCTTTGGCAGGATCACCGGCGATCACTTGCAGCTCGCTCGTTGGCTTCATCCAGTCCGTTTGCGAGATGGGGAAACGGTCGCGCATCGAACCCCAGTAACCGTGCTCTTCGATTTCGCCGCTGGTTGTATCCATGACTGCGCCGACACCGGGCAGGTTGTCCTGGAAGGCGTAGAGTGTTTCGAACTGCTCAGCACGCGGTGCGCTGATTTCACGGAAATAGCCCAGGCCGTCGTTGAGCCTGTCCTGTGACGTCCACCAGTCGTTCACCGGCGCGCAGCGCAACCAGCGGCAGTGGGCCGCCGGGCTCTTCCAGTAGCCGACCACTATCAAATTATCAAAGCCGCGGCTGTCGGTGTGGTGGGTCAAATCATGGGTCTGTGGACCATCGGCCAGGTCGAAACTGGCGACGATGTGCCGCATGGCCTGGAGTGCCGCTGCGCGCTGCGCCTCGCCTCGATACTGCACGCCGAGGTAGGCCATCACCACTTGTTCCAACTGCTCGTCGGCGCGTGCGACCCACATCGGGAACGGCGGTTGATACTCGTCGGGCACACGGCGCGATAGAGTGCGTGGGCATTTGAGATGTGTGTCGATTGCAGATTCCATCTTGAGCTCCTCGTTATTTTGGTTCAGGCCTACGGTTGGGCTTCAGTGCTTGCTTGATTGACCGCGCTTGGCGGTCTGGCGTCGGTGCAGCAGCTTCATGGACCCCCACTCAATCAACCAACAAGCCGACTCTTCGGGGGCCAGATCGCGCCTGTGCAAAAGCCAGGAGGAATCAGCCAATCGTTGTGAATAGTCTCGATGCATGGCGTGCCTCATCAGCGGGGAAGGGCTGCTGTGAGGAGAAAATTAGGCGTGACGGCGAGGGGCCGCTTGGTTCGTCGAGACAACCGCTTGGTTGGAAAAGACAACGCCGCAAGGGGCGCCACAGCGGTGATCGGCGTTGGTGCACCAGCCCCCAAAGCCAGGGTTCTGTGCCTCTTAATGGTGACGCAAAGGGGGCAGGGCGCCGCGATGCACACGTGAGCGCGACCCTGATTGTGCTTGGCCTGTTAATTGCTAGCGCTGACACGCCGGTTACACTTTTTCCAGCGCTTACTGCATTGCTGTACCGAGGCCAGTGCCATGAATCCAAGCACTCAATATTCAACCCTTGCCGTTGCTGCACCACGTCGCTTTGATTACTGGAAAGAAGTGGTGTGCCGCCACTGCCTGGCGGCCGATAGCAAACCCTTGTCCCAGAGCAGTTTCGATGGCGCGCTGGCGATCAACAGCCTGGGCGGTCTGGACATCTGTTCACTGTCATCGCCACTGCATTATTGGGAACGCTCCGAACGGCATCTGCGCAGCGGTCCCGCCGAAGATTTATGGTTGGGTTTCGTGCGAAATGGCCATGGCCAGATTGAACAGGGCGCAAGAAAAGCCAGCCTGGCAGTTGGCAATTTGTTTCTTTATGACGCAACTCAAGCGTTCCGATTCAGCTTCGGTGGTACCGAAAACCACCTGGTCCGTATTCCACGAGCGTTGCTGACCGAACGCCTGCCGCGCATTGCGGAATACACCGCGATGGTTCTCGACGACCGCAGGCCAGGGGTGATCCCTTTGCGCGAAATGTTGCGCCAGGCGGCGAGCGCCCCGGCTTCGTTGCAGGATGACTCCATCTCCAATCGTTATTCAGAGGCGTTGCTCGACCTGCTGGTAATCAGCCTGGAGCTCCAGGACCTGAAGGCTACCCACCAGGAACTGGACCTCTACGGCCGCATCATGCAGTACATTCAACGGCACTTGACCGAGCCAGACTTGTCGATTGAAGTCATCGCCCAGGCCCACAATGTATCCACCCGCACTGTCACGCGGGCCTTTGCGCGCTACCAGAAAACCCCCGTTGCAGAGATTTGGAAGGAGCGCCTGAATGCTAGCCGTGAAGCGATCGAGCGCGGCCAGGTGCGCAGTGTCTCCGAGGCGGCGCTGGACTTCGGGTTTTCTGATTTCTCCCATTTCAGCCATGCGTTTCGCAAGGCGTTCGGTGTGGCGCCGAATACGCTTTTACGCCGCGATTGAAACTGCCAGATACTGACCATTTCCCTGTGGCAAGCGGGCTTGCCACTGCATTAAAACTCGGTAATGACCGTTACCCCAGCCGTCTCGAACCGGTCCATATTGGTCAACGCGTCGATAGATTGCTCCAGGCTGATGGTCTTACCCACGAGTTTTTCAGGCGCCAGCTTGCCTGAGGTGATCATCTCGATCATTGCCCCATAGCGATGCGCTTGCATCCCGTGGCTACCGTAGATTTCAAGTTCGTGCGCGATAACCTTGCTCATGGGGATTGCCGGCGTGGCGTGATCAGCCAGCATCAGCCCCACCTGGACGTGCTTGCCGCGACGGCGCAGGTTGTTGATGGAGTTGAAACACGTGGTTGGGTGACCCAATGCGTCCAGCGATACGTGGGCACCGCCCTGGGTGATTTCCAGCACGGCTTCGGTGACGTTCGCGACGCACTGGGCATTCAGGGTGGCGACAGCGCCGAGTGCGCGTGCCAGGTCGAGTTTATCCTGGGAAATATCGATGGCGATCACGTTCGCGCCGATGGCGTGGGCGATCATCACCGCAGACAGACCTACTCCGCCGCAACCGTGAACCGCGACCCATTGACCGGCGCTGACTTTGCCTTGGTCAACCACTGCACGGAACGAGGTGGCAAAGCGACAACCCAGGCTTGCAGCGGTAGCAAAATCCATGCTTTCAGGCAGCGCGACCAGGTTCAGATCGGCCTGATGGATACCGACGTATTCGGCAAAAGAGCCCCAATGAGTGAAGCCTGGCTGGAACTGCGTGTGGCACACCTGTTGATTGCCGCTGTTGCACTCGGCACAAGCACCACACCCGCCCACGAACGGCACGGTCACGCGGTCACCGACCTTCCATCGCGTGACATCGTTACCCACCTCGGCCACGATGCCCGCCAGCTCGTGCCCGGGTACATGCGGCAGTTCAATGTCGGGGTCATGGCCTTTCCAGCCATGCCAGTCGCTGCGGCATACGCCGGTGCCAAGCACTTGAATCACCACACCATGCCGTTGCGCAGAAGGATCTGCCACGTTCATCAGGCGCGGCGGTTTGGCAAAGGCTTCGTAGACGACTGCTTTCATTCAAATTACCTATGTTTGGATGGGCGGTGCGACTCAACCGGCTGCTGGTCATCCTCGGTTCGCTTCGAAACGTGATGATCCAGGCATTGCCAATTATGAATGAATGCCTTGAAATTACCCTTCAAGTTGCAATTGACGGATCAACAGATCTGAAATTAATCTTCGTTTTTTGGCCTTAATATGAGGAGTTATTTCATGATCGAGCAGCTCGATAAGGCGGACATTGCAATAACGGAACGTTTGCAACGCGACGGCAAGCTGTCGAATGTCAAGCTGGCCGAGCAACTGTCCCTCAGCGAAGCATCCTGTTGGCGCAAGCAAAGACGGCTTGAGGAATGCGGTGTTATCGAGGGGTACCAAGCCATTCTCAATCGAAAAAAACTAGGGCTAGGCCTGAAGGCCTTTGTTCAGATCTCTTGCACTGATCACAGCGAAGAAGCCACGGCGACGTTTGAAAAGATTATTCTGGCGGCCCCACAGGTCCTGAGTTGCCACAACACGACGGGCGAGGCGGACTTTTTGCTTGAGGTAGTTGCCCGGGACCTGGACAGCTATAGCCGCTTTGTCGAAAAAGTGTTGAGAAAGCTCCCTGGCGTTTTAAGTATTCGCTCCAACCTCTCCCTGCGAGAGGTGAAGACCACCAATCGGCTGCCCGTCAGCGAGCTCTTGAGTATCTGAATGCTGTCAGGACAGGCGCGAAGATAATGCTGCAGGTGGCTGACAAACTGACAGCCGACTCAACTAAACTCCACCAGAGCTGCTCCCGACAGCGCCTGGTGAGACGTCATGATTGCCCATACCCCCACGCTATTTGCCTGCGTCGCCTTAGTGGCGACGATCATGGCGTTTTGTCTGATATTGGTCGGCCAGTTCAACCAGCGTGACGGCTTGCTGACCATTGGCTTTGGTTTGCTGGCACATGCCCTGGCCTACATTGGATATACCTTGTACGGCCACGCCCCGCTATGGTTGACCTATGGGGCTGCGAACACATTGTTGGCGGTCGCGCTGGCCTTTTACGGGGCCAGCGTATTTCGGATCGTTGAGTTGCGCGTCTGCTGGTGGCAGATATTTGCACCTGCCGCATTGATGCTTGTGTTGATGGTCAGTCTGATCGACACGCTGGAGCCGCGAATGCTCGCCGCCACGCTTGTGTTGATGGTGCAGTGCGCCCTGATCATCTATTGGACGCGTCGCTACATACCCGCTCAGGGGCGTGCGCGCATGCTGTTGATCATCGGCTCAAGCATCAGCCTGATCGGCCTGGGCATGCGGGTGGTCGCCATCATCGGCGGAGGGGCTGCCGAGATGCGCTATGACGTCAGTAACCTTAAGCAAACCATCTCAGTCAGCATCGGCACGTTCACCGCCATGATGATCTCCCTCGGGCTGGTGCTGCTGGCCAAAGAGCGCAGTGAATCGTTGTTCCAGCGCCTGGCGTTGCGTGACGTGCTGACCGGCATTCTCAATCGCAGAGCCGTCCTCGAGCAATTTTCCAAAGAACTGGAACGCGCGCGTCGAGACGCTTCCTACCTGGCAGTGGCGATGGTCGACATCGACCATTTCAAGCAGATCAATGATGTGTATGGGCACCTGGCGGGTGATGAGGTGATTTGCCACTGCGTCAATCAACTTACCCAGCGAATTCGTGAGTCCGACAGTATCGGGCGTTACGGTGGCGAGGAGTTTCTGGTGCTGCTTCCCCACACCAACCCCGAAAACGCCGTGGCAGTCCTGGACCAGTTGCGTGCGTCGGTCGCTGAGTCACCGGCTCGGTTTGGCGAGGCAAGCATCTCATTGCGCATCAGCATCGGTGTTTGCTGCGTGGTGCCAAACGAAGATGACACCACGGCCAGCCTGCTTGCCCGTGCGGATGCCGCTCTTTATGAAGCCAAGGGTTTGGGGCGCAATACCTTGTGTTTGGCGCCGCCGCAAGAGCATCGCGAGAACACGGCCCCGTTCACGTCATTGAGTACTGAACGGGAGTAGAGGTGAAAATGCCTTGTAACCATGTTGAAAATCGGTCACAAGTTGTCAACTGCGACCTGGATCCGTAAGCTACGGACATGAACCAGCCATCTATTTCCTCGCCCGGCGTTCGGGGCCCAGCCGATCATGACATTCGAGATCAGATCGTCGCGGCGGCCAACGAACATTTCAGCCAGTACGGTTACAGCAAAACTACGGTTTCTGATCTGGCCAAAGCCATCGGATTTTCCAAGGCTTACATCTACAAATTCTTTGATTCCAAACAGGCGATCGGTGAAGCCATATGCGCCAATTGCTTGGCGGAAATTGTTGCTGCCGTTGAAAAGGCCATTGATGTCGAGAACATTTCGTCCACCGAGCGGTTTCGGCGTCTGGTCAGAACCCTGATCTCCACAGGTGTCGACCTGTTCTTCAATGACCGAAAACTCTATGATATCGCCGCGTTTTCGGCGTCGGAGAGCTGGCCCAGTTCACAGGTCTACGACGCACAGATCAAACGCTTCGTATTGCAGATCGTGCGTGATGGGCGCGAGAGCGGCGAATTTGAACGCAAGACTCCATTGGACGAGACGGTAGATTCCATCCATTTTGCTTTGCGGCCTTTCGTCAACCCTTTGCTGCTGCAATACAATCTTGATTTCGTTGAGACAGCACCCACGCTCACCTCAAACCTGATATTGCGCAGCCTCATGCCGTAATTCCAGGCTGCGCATTCTGCGCAGCTTTCATGTGAGCGTCGAAAAAATACCTTTTCAGTTTCAGCCATTGCATCGAGCAGCGGCGTATAGGCTTTTGTCTGGCTAGTGACTATTGACATAAATGGTCACATGACTAAACATGACGCCTCAGCTTCGCAGGCATTGCCATGATTCAGCGCCGCCCTGTTACTTGCGTGGCGGTCGCCCGGTCCTTTGGGCGCGCCAGACAGTGGCCTTTTTACGTGATGCAAACGAACTGGACCCCCCAACAAAACTACGGCTAACCGGCTCTTTCCGGTGATCACGAAGAGTTCCAATAATGAAAAGAAAATTGCTCAAGCGTCCACTTGGACTGGCTGTCGTGCTTGCTTCCTCTAATGTGCTGGCGAGTGGTTTTGCGCTCAACGAACAAAGCATCAGCGGGATGGGCTCCGGGTTTGCCGGTCGTTCTTCTGCGGCTGAAGATGCGAGCACGGTCTTCGGTAATCCGGCTGGTATGGCTCGCTTGAAGGGCGAGCAGGTCAGCGTGGGCGGCGCGACACTTTTCGCGAAGTCGGATATAAGCCATACGCGCAGTACATTCGGCGGTCAGGAAGACGGCGACATGGTGCCAGTGACCACGGTACCGATGGGGTACTACGTCAAGCCTATTGATGAGCATTGGGCATTCGGTGTGGGGTTCTACGTGCCGTTTGGTCTGATGACCGATTACGGCAGCGGTTTTGCTGGCCGGTACTATGCCAACAAAAGTGAAGTCACGACCCTTACGTTTCAGCCCACCGTCAGCTATGCGTTTAACGAAAAAGTATCGATCGGGGTTGGTCCTACCATTAACCGCATCAGTGGTGAACTGTCCGGGATGGTGCCAAATCCACTGAGCCCCGGGCGCAATGACGGCAAACTTAAAAGTACCGGCGATGACACGGCTCTGGGTTTCAACGTCGGTATTTTGGTGCAGGCTACAGACCGAACCCGCCTGGGGATGACTTACCATTCCAAGGTCAGCTACCGCCTGGATGCCAAGACCAAGGTCACTGACGGTCTCTTTAGCGTGCTGGGGGTGAGTGGTCGCAGCTATGACGCTTCGTTGGAAGTGGATACTCCAGAGTCGGTGGACATGTCGTTGACTCATCAACTGGATGATGACTGGACCCTATACGCTGGGAGTACCTGGACGCGGTGGAGTCGCTTCAAGGAATTGACCAGCGAGACCAAAGGGTTGCCTCCTTTGTTGAATGCTCAGCTAGGTTCCGTCACTGAAGAACAGAACTGGCATGATACGTGGGCTCACGCGATCGGTGCGGCGTACAAGCTAAACGATCAGTGGGTGCTTCGTTCTGGCTTCTCGGTCGATCAGTCGCCGACTAATAACACCGATCGAGGGCCACGCATTCCTACGGGCGACCGGAAGGTGTTCAGCGTCGGCGCAGGCTGGACCCCGGTAGACAATGTCACGATCGATGTCGCTTACTCTTATCTGTGGGAAGAGAGTGTTCAGATCAACCACGTCTCCGCGACCAGAGGTGCCTACAGCTCCAAATACAAGAACAGCGCAAGCGGTCTTGGAGCATCGCTCAGTTATCGGTTCTGATTGGCTGCGGTTCCACACATCGGCCGGAAGTCGCGCATTACTTCCGGCCGTTTACAACATTCCCAACGCTTCCCGTTGGTAAAGGCCATTTTTTTACTCGCGCTCAGACGCCCATCACGTGCTCCATAAGCCCCTGATGAAACCGACGAGGCGTGGCCCAGGTCAGGACGCTAATGGCCTTGTTGCCGAAACCCGGCACAACGCTCATTCGTCCCGCTTGCAGTGCGCGGATTCCTGCTTGTACCACGGGCTGGGGTTGCATCATCACCCTACGCAAGAGGGGTGTGATCTTTTGCTTGGCGTTTGATGCAAAGCCTGTGTCAGACATGCCTGGACACAGCGCAGTGACGACGACGCCGTCACGTTTGAGTTCGCGATGCAGCGCATCGGAAAATCTAAGCACATACGCCTTGGCTGCAGAGTAAACGGCAAAATTCTTGACGCCCTGATAGGACAACAAGCTGGCAACCATCAAAATATGTCCTTTTCGCCGTGCTCGCATATCCCCGGCAAAGAGGCGGGTCATGGCGGTCAGACTGGCGATATCCAAGTCGATCATAGCCAGGGAGCTTTCCAGGGGGGCGTCCAGGAATGCGCCCTGTAGGCCATAGCCGGCGTTGTTGATCAGTATGTCGACGACAATATTGCGGTCATGCAGATCCCGATGCAGATCGATAATCACATCAATGGATGACAGGTCCGCCTGTTGCACCAACACATCGACGGCGTAACGTGCGCGCAACTCTTCAGCGAGCATTTCAAGTTCATTCAGCCTGCGCGCGACCAGGATCAGTGATCTTCCTTCGGCAGCATATTGTTGCGCAAACTCTCTGCCGAAACCGCTTGATGCACCGGTAATGAGTACCCATGAATTATCGCTCGACTGCATAGTAATGTTCTCCGACGGATTACTGTTGTGTGGTTCGGCAACTCGCTGGCCTGGCCGCCCAAGGGCCGCCAGTCGCTCCTGCGTGGCTCATCGGGTCGCCACAGGCTTGGGTTCAGGCGCTTTCCAGCCACCGCCGAGCGCTCTGAATGCGGCGACCGCCGCCCGTGCCGATTCTGTTCGAGCTTGCGCGCGAGCATCGGAAGACCGCAGCAGGGTCTCGTCGGCGTGCAGAACATCGATCAGGCTGGCTGTGCCCTTTTCATAGGCTGTGAACGATGATTGACGGGCCTGTGTCAGAGCGTCCTCGCCAGTGGTGAGGGTGGTGGCTTGAAGTTCCCGGTTCACCAGGGCAGAGAAGGCGTTTTCAACATCCTCCGTGGCGCGCAGGACAGACTGGCGGTAAGCAGCCAGGGCTTCGGCTTCCTGCCCCCTTGCCTGGTCAATCTGTGCGTTTATGCGACCGAAGTCGAAGAGCCTCCAGCGCAGGCCCAAGACGCCTGCCGACTGGCTGGCACCGCCGGTAAACAGGTTGCCGCCGGATACCGCCGTGGCACTGCCGAGCAATGCGCCAAGTGAAAACTTCGGGTAGTACTCAGCGCTGGCTTCACCAATGCGTGCGCTGGAGGCCGCGAGGCGGCGCTCAGCCACAATCAGATCTGGCCGGCGGCGCAGCAAATCGGCGGGTGTTCCTGTGTCCTTCAATTGTGGCGCCAGAGGAATCGTGCCCTGACTCGCCAATTGCGGTCGATGCGTGCCTGGAGGTGTGCCGAGGATCACATCGAGCGCGTTCATCGCGGCATCCAGGCCGATTTGCAGGGCCGGTACTATCGCCTGGACCTGCGACAGCGCGCCCTCTGTTTGGCGAACCTCATAGCTGGCGGCGAGCCCTTTGCCGTAGAGCAGTTGGACTTTTTCCAACAGTTGCTCCTGGGTTTTGACTTGTCGGTTTGCGATGTCCAGCCGGGCCTGCAATCCACGGACCGTGATGTAGATATCAGCCGTCTGCGCAACGATGGCCAGACGTGTGGCGGCAACGCCAGCCTCGCTGGCCTGGTACTCCGCCAGTGCGGCCTCGCGTCCGCGGCGCAGGCCGCCAAACACATCCGCCTCCCAACTCGCATCAAGGTTGAGCTCGTAGGAACTTCCGTATCGATCAAAGCCAGGGGTTGAATTCAGCACTTGGCCCAGGGGCGTCTCGATTGACTGATAGGAACGCGCAGCCTGACCACTGATGTTTCCCGAGGGCAGTAAAGCGGCATTGGCGGCGCCCAGTCCTGCGCGCGCTTGTGTGACTCGTGCCGCCGCTTGTGCCAGGTCCAGGTTCTGTGCAAGGGCTGTAGAAACGAAGTCGGCCAGCTGTGGATCACCAAAGCCTTCCCACCACGCGACAAGACTCGCCTGCGGCGCACCAGGTCGCTGTTCAACAGCGGCCTGGCCCATATATCCACTGGAAAGCGGCGCGTCAGGACGCTGATAGTCCGGACCGACCGCGCAACCTGCTATCAGGCTGGCGCTCACCAAAAGAGCGAGAGGGTGAAGGGAGGGCATTGAGATTCCTTGAATCGAATGTTGTTCGTGACCATATTACAACATGGTCACTTCCTGTCAATTGACACCGCTGGCCTACGTTCAAGGTGGCTCGTAAAAAGCATTGCTCCTGGTTCCAAGGTGACAAATCAAGATTGTGACCATTGACAAAGATGGTCACGAGTCTAAAAATATGATTTCCATCCTATTATTGAATCAAGGGAATCTATGCGCCGGCTTCGACCTGTCCCTATTGCCGTTTGCTTGTTGCCTCTTGTCCTGACGGCATGTGGCGACTCATCCACCGCTCAAGATCCACGCACGCAAGCCCCTTTGGTGAGGTCCGCAGCGGTTCAGGGTTCCTCCCATATCTCACGCTCTTTCACCGGAGTGGTCGCTGCCCGTACTCAGGGCGATTTGGGCTTTCGGGTGGCGGGCAAGATCCTTGAGCGTCTGGTTGACACCGGCCAGACCGTCAAGCGCGGCCAGCCGCTCATGCGCCTCGACCCGATTGACTTGGGTTTACAGGCGCGGGCACAGCAAGAGTCGGTCACAGCCGCTCGGGCCCGAGCCAAGCAGACTGCGGATGACGAAGCGCGCTACCGTGAACTGGTGGCTGCAGGCGCGGTCTCTGCATCGGCCTATGACCAGATCAAAGCGGCGGCGGATACCGCGAGGGCGCAACTGGGCGCCGCGCAGGCACAGGCTGACGTGGCGCGCAATGCTTCTGGCTATGCGGTGCTGGTGGCCGATACCGACGGCGTCGTGGTGGAGACGCTCGCTGAGCCTGGGCAAGTCGTCAGTCCGGGGCAGCCGGTGGTTCGGCTCGCGAGGGCAGGGCAGCGCGAAGCGGTCGTGCACCTGCCGGAGACCGTACGCCCGGCAGCCGGGTCTTACGCGCAAGCGACACTTTATGGCAACACCACCGGTGCGGTGACCGCAAAGCTCAGGCTGTTGTCGGACTCGGCGGACCGTATGACTCGTACCTTCGAGGCGCGGTATGTGCTGGAGGGCGCACTGGCGAATGCACCGCTTGGTTCGACCGTCACGCTCAGGATTGCCGACGGCGCGGCGCAGGGGCCGGTGCTGCAAGTACCCATCGCGGCGGTTTATGACCCAGGCACGGGGACGGGGGTGTGGGTCATCGCCGGTACACCGGCGAAAGTGAGCTGGCGGCCTGTACAGGTCCTGGGTTTAAGCGACGACGCAGCACGCGTCGCAGGCGACCTCAAGGAAGGCGAGCCTGTCGTAGCCTTGGGCGCACACCTGCTGCGCGAAGGCGAAGAGGTGCGGCTGGCTCAACAGGGTGACGTCAACGTTGCGGGGACTCATCCATGAGCGAGGGTCGCTTCAACCTTTCGGCGCTCGCCGTACGCGAGCGCTCGATCACGGTATTTTTGATCTTCCTGATTGCCGTTGCGGGCATCCTGTCGTTCTTCCAGTTGGGACGCGCGGAGGATCCTCCCTTTACGGTCAAGCAGTTGACGGTGATCACCGCGTGGCCGGGGGCGACTGCCCAGGAGATGCAGGATCAGGTCGCAGAGCCGCTTGAAAAGCGCCTGCAGGAACTGAAGTGGTACGACCGCTCGGAAACCTATACCCGTCCAGGCCTGGCGTTCACGATGCTGTCATTGCTCGATAGCACGCCGCCGTCGCAGGTGCAGGAGGAGTTCTATCAGGCGCGTAAAAAGCTCGATGATGAGGCGATCAAGCTGCCGGCCGGTGTGATCGGGCCGATGGTCAACGACGAATTCTCGGACGTGACATTCGCCCTGTTTGCCTTGAAAGCCAAAGGTGAGCCACAGCGCCTGTTGGTACGTGATGCCGAATCGTTGCGCCAGCGCCTGTTGCATGTGCCGGGTGTGAAGAAGGTCAATATTATCGGGGAGCAGCCCGAACGTATCTTTGTCTCGTTTTCCCATGATCGGCTGGCCACCCTGGGCGTATTGCCTCAGGACATCTTTGCCGCGCTGAACAATCAAAATGTGCTCACGCCCGCCGGCTCGATCGAGACCGAGGGCCCCCAGGTCTTCCTCCGCCTGGATGGCGCCTTCGACAAGCTGCAGAAGATTCGGGATACGCCTATTACGCTCCAGGGACGCACGCTCAAACTCTCTGACGTCGCGACGATTGAACGTGGTTATGAAGATCCCAAAACCTTTCTCGTACGTAACAACGGTGAAGATGCATTGTTGTTGGGGATCGTGATGCGCGAGGGCTGGAACGGCCTGGACCTCGGCAAGGCGCTGGACGCGGAGACGATCAAGATCAATCAGGGCATGCCGCTGGGCATGGCGCTTACCAAAGTCACCGATCAAGCGGTGAATATCGATTCGGCCGTCGGCGAGTTCATGGTCAAGTTCTTCGTCGCACTGCTCGTGGTGATGCTGGTGTGCTTTCTCAGCATGGGCTGGCGTGTCGGCGTTGTCGTGGCGGCAGCGGTGCCGTTGACATTGGCCGTAGTGTTTGTGGTGATGGAGGCTACGGGGAAGAACTTTGACCGGATTACCCTCGGCTCATTGATTCTGGCGCTCGGCCTGCTGGTGGACGACGCCATCATTGCTATCGAAATGATGGTGGTGAAAATGGAAGAGGGCTACGACCGCATCAAGGCGTCCGCGTACGCCTGGAGTCATACGGCAGCGCCGATGCTGTCTGGTACCTTGGTAACGGCGATCGGCTTTATGCCCAATGGCTTCGCGCAGTCGACAGCCGGCGAGTACACCAGCAACATGTTCTGGATTGTCGGCATCGCGCTCATCGCCTCCTGGGTGGTGGCCGTGGTCTTCACCCCGTATCTTGGCGTGAAGATGTTGCCGGAAGTCAAGAAGGTCGAGGGCGGCCATGCCGCGATCTATAACACCCGTCATTACAACCGCTTCCGCCGGGTGCTGAAGCAGGTCATTGCGCGCAAATGGCTGGTGGCAGGTACCGTTATCGCTTTGTTTGTGGTGTCGATCCTCGGCATGGGCCTGGTCAAGAAGCAGTTCTTCCCGACCTCGGACCGGCCTGAGGTGCTGATTGAAGTGCAAATGCCCTATGGAACGTCCATTGAGCAGACCAGCGCCACCACCGCCAAGATAGAAGCCTGGCTGCAACAGCAGGATGAGGCAAAAATCGTCACGGCCTACATCGGGCAAGGTGCACCGCGTTTCTATCTGGCGATGGCACCGGAACTGCCGGATCCGTCATTCGCCAAAATCGTGGTGCTGACGGACAGCCAGGAGTCCCGTGAAGCCCTCAAGTTCCGGCTCCGCGAGGCGGTTGCCGAAGGCCTTGCCCCGCAAGCGCGGGTTAGGGTCACGCAACTGGTGTTTGGTCCGTACTCGCCATTCCCGGTCGCCTATCGGGTGATGGGACCTGACCCGGTAAAACTTCGCGAAATCGCCAGCCAGGTTCAGGACGTGTTGCAGGCCAGTCCGATGATGAGAACCGTCAACACCGACTGGGGCCCGCTGACGCCGACGTTGCATTTCACGCTGGATCAGGACCGCTTGCAGGCCGTGGGGTTGACGTCAAACGCAGTCGCGCAGCAACTGCAGTTTCTGCTGGCGGGCGTACCGATCACGGCGGTTCGCGAGGACATTCGCTCGGTGCAGGTGGTCGGGCGCGCGGCAGGCGATATCCGCCTTGATCCCGCCAGGATCGAAGGCTTTACCCTGGTCGGCACGGCGGGTCAGCGGATTCCGTTATCTCAGGTAGGGGAGGTCGATGTACGCATGGAGGATCCGATCCTTCGCCGTCGTGACCGTACACCGACCATCACTGTACGAGGCGACATTGCCGAGGATCTGCAACCGCCGGATGTTTCGAGTGTGATTGTGAAGGCGCTGCAGCCGATCATCGACAAACTGCCGGATGGCTATCGGATTGAGCAAGCGGGTGCAATCGAGGAGTCTGGCAAGGCCGGTACGGCGATGTTGCCGCTGTTCCCGATCATGATTGCCATGACGCTGCTGGTCATCATCCTGCAGGTTCGCTCAATCTCCGCGATGATCATGGTGTTCCTCACCTCGCCGCTGGGGTTGATTGGTGTAGTGCCGACCTTGTTACTGTTTCAGCAACCCTTTGGTATCAACGCGCTGGTCGGGCTGATCGCGCTCTCGGGCATCCTGATGCGCAATACGCTGATTCTGATTGGGCAAATCCATCACAACGAACAAGAAGGGCTGGACCCTTTTCACGCAGTGGTCGAAGCCACGGTACAGCGGGCCCGACCGGTCTTGCTGACGGCGATGGCGGCAATCCTGGCGTTCATCCCGCTGACCCATTCGGTCTTCTGGGGAACGCTGGCCTACACCTTGATCGGCGGCACGTTTGTCGGAACCATTGTGACGTTGGTATTCCTACCCGCGATGTACTCCATCTGGTTCAAGATCCGTCCAGAGCCTGCGAGCAGCACTCATGCAGCGAAACCCACCCAAGCACTTTCGACTGATAAATGAAGAGGGTTCAATGAATAAGCTCAACGGTCAAAAACGAATCGTAGTCACGGGCGTCGGCATTGTAGGGCCGCTGGGGTGCGGCGTTGAGGAGGTCTGGAAGCGCTTGTTGGCAGGGCGCTCGGGTATCCGCCAGTTACCAGACGAGGTGACCGAGGGGACGGGTGTTGCCGTCGGCGGTCAGGTGCCGTCACTGGCGGAAGACGCCATCGCGGGCTATGACCCGGAGCGCATCATTTCGGCCAAGGACCGCAAGAAGATGGATCGCTTCATTGAGTTTGCCCTCGTGGCGGCGCATGAGGCGCTTGAGCAGGCAGACTGGCACCCGACTGAAAGCGCAGACCAGCAAAGGACCGCGACGATTATTGCATCTGGCGTGGGCGGGTTTGGTGTGATTGCCGATGCTGTGCGGACCACCGACACACGTGGCCCGCGCAGATTGTCGCCATTCACTGCACCGTCTTTTCTCGCCAACATGGCGGCCGGGCACGTTTCCATCCGGCACGGTTTCAAAGGGCCGCTCGGCGCGCCGGTAACGGCTTGTGCCGCCGGCGTACAGGCCATTGGCGATGCCGCCAGAATCATCAGAAGTGGTGAGGCAGATATCGCCCTTTGCGGCGGTACCGAAGCGGCGATCGACCGTGTGACCCTGGGATGTTTTGCGGCGGCCCGTGCGCTATCCACCGGTTTTTCCGAGCACCCGCAGCAGGCTTCACGGCCTTTTGATCGGGATCGTGATGGCTTCGTGATGTCCGAAGGCGCGGGGTTGTTAGTGATCGAGTCACTGGAGCATGCCCTTGCGCGTGGCGCCAAGCCACTGGCTGAACTGGTGGGTTATGGCACCAGTGCCGACGCCTATCACCTGACCGCAGGTCCCGAGGACGGTAGCGGCGCACGCCGCGCCATGGAGCAGGCACTGCGTCAGGCTGCTGTCAGCCCCGCGGATGTTCAGCACATCAACGCACATGCGACCTCCACACAGGTCGGTGACAAGGGCGAGTTGGCCGCTATTCGTTCGGTGTTCGGGAGTGGTTCTGGCGTGGCAATCAGCTCGACCAAGTCTGCCACCGGGCATCTTCTGGGTGCGGCCGGAGGTATCGAGGCGATCTTTACCGTATTGGCCCTTCGTGACCAGATCGTGCCTCCCACGCTCAACCTGAATCATGCCGATGAGGCTGCTGCTGGGCTTGACCTGGTAAGCCTCAAGTCCCGGGAGATGGTGATCACGCACGCACTCTCAAATGGGTTTGGTTTTGGCGGCGTTAACGCGAGCGTGCTGTTGCGCCGCTGGGCGCCTGAATCTGAAGTGTGAGGGGAGGTTGTTTTTCAAAAAGGCTTTGCTGGATCAATTGGACTGACAGCGTGCCGGTAAACACTAAGCACTGCTAGCGGCTTGCCTGAAACAGCACGCGACCATCGTTACCCTGGGGCGTGCCTACAGGAAAAATTACGTACCGCTGGGTGAGAGGTAAAGCGATGAGCATTTATGACGTGGTGATTATCGGAGAGCGCTGCGCCAGGCTTCAATGAGCGTGATTGGGCTGCCGACGCAGTGTTGATGGCTGTGCGCCGTAGCGGTGCGCCAGGCGCGGGGCCGCCATGCCAGTCAACGTATGGGTAATGCAAGTCAATGTGCAAGCAGAGCTTCATTCTCCGCAGGCTATGCAGTCATGAAGCTCTTCAATAACATCGTCACAGTAACGCTAGTTACACAAAGTCCCGAACACCCTCGCAAGCCTTCGAACGTGACTCCACCACCCCCGAGCCTGCTACAAAATCTTCTTTGCGCAGCGCCGTCAGGGCAATCAACGACATCACACCGGTGCCAATGTAGAAATACCACGGTGAGGTAATGTCGCCGGTTTGCTGGATCAACCACGTTGAAATAAACGGCGCGCTGCCGCCGAATACGGCCACCGGAACGTTGTAGGCCACCGCGATGCCGGTCGAGCGGATACGCGTTGGCAACAGTTCGCTCATGGTTGCGTAGGTCGACGACGCGTACAGCCCGAACGTGATCGCAACGGCCATCAAGGGCAGGAAAAACGTCGCAGGCGTCGCGTTAGGCGCAGATTTAAAGAACCAATACATCGCCAGCGTCGCCAACACCCCGACGACTATCAGGAACGGTTTACGCCCGTATTTGTCGGTGAACGCACCACCCAGCGGCATCACAAGGGCCGCCGACAGGCTGGCGATGAACACGTAAAACAATGTGGTGCCGCTGTCGAATTTCAGGATGCGCGACATGTAGGTCGAGGCGAACGTCAGCACCAGGTAAAAGATCGAACTGTGCAAGGTGATGATGAAAAACACCAAGGTAATTGCCCGCTTCCACTGCCAGACTTCACGCAAGGGCGCCTTCGATGTTTCCCCGGCCTTTTGCAGCGCCAGAAATTCCGGGCTGTCTTCTAGCTTGAGGCGGATGTACATCGAAATCAGGCCCATGGGGCCCGCGATCAGAAACGGAATGCGCCAGCCTCCGGCCTGCATCGTTTCGGCGCCCAGCACCCAGGTCATGCCGTTGGCGACAGCGCCGCCCAACACCAGCCCCAGAACGGCGGTCACCATCAGCCAGCAGGTAGAAAACCCGCGCCGACCAGGGCCCGCGTACTCGGAAATGAAGCTGGTGATCGTGCCGATTTCGCCTCCGGCCGAGAAACCCTGCACGCAGCGGATCAGCACTAGCAGGATAGGGGCCGCGATGCCGATGGACGCGTAAGTGGGCAGCAAACCCAGCAAGCAGGTTGAGCCAGCCATCATTAACAGTACGGCAATCAGCGTTTTGCGCCGGCCGATCTTGTCGGCCAACGGGCCAAAAAACAGGCCGCCCAACGGCCGAATGAAGAAGCTCAACGCGAACGCGGCAAAGCTACTGAGCAAACTGGTGGCGGGATCATCCGACACGAAAAAAGCCTGGCCGATGTACACCGCCAGAAAACCATACACGCCGTAGTCATACCATTCGATGAGGTGCCCGGACGTCGCGCCGATAAACGCGCGGCGCCGCTGCCGTGCTGGATTGTGTTGTTGAGTAGCCATCGTTGTATTCCTGTCTTGTTTTTATTGATGGAAAGCACGCAGTTCACTGTTAACCGGCACGCTGGCGGCCTCCTTGAGCCATTGGCGCAGGTCGGTTTTGAGGATTTTTCCGTAACTGTTTTTCGGCAACTCGGTGCGAAACAGGTATTTCTTCGGTTTCTTGAACGACGCCATGCGCTCGGTAAACCATTGGTTGAGCTGACTTTCATCCAGGCTGCTCTGGTCACGAGCGACCACGAATGCCACCACCGACTCGCCCCAATCCGCGTCCGGCTCGCCCACCACGCACACTTCGAATACCTCCGGATGTGACGCCAGCACCTCTTCCACCTCACGCGGATACACGTTGCTGCCGCCGGTGATGATTACGTCCTTGGAGCGGTCGGTCAGGGTCAGATAACCCTGTGCGTCGAGGTAGCCGATGTCGCCGGTGAACAGCCAACCATCCACCAGGACCTCCCGCGTCGAGGCTTCGTTGCGCCAGTAACCGTGCATCACCGTTGCCCCGCGCACCGCGATTTCTCCGGCTTGCCCGGCGCCAAGGGGTTCGCGCGCAGTGCCGACGATGCGAATCTCGATGCACGATTGCGCCCGTCCCACTGACGATGCCAGACGTGCCCAATCCGTATGGTTGCGATCAGCGATCAGTTCCCGTGGCAGGGCGCTAACCGTCATCGGGCTTTCACCCTGGCCGTAAATCTGCACCAGTCGAGGGCCAAAGGTGTCCACGGCATTCTGCAAGTCCGCCAGGTACATCGGCGCACCACCATAGACGATGGTTTTCAGGCCTTCACCGGCATAACCTTGCTGGCGCGCCTGCTCGACCATGCGCTTGACCATGGTCGGCGCGGCGAACAGCGTCACATTGCCAAGCGAAGTGGCCAGTTCGAATAGCTCGCCTGCTTTGAACCCGCGAGACACCGGCACCACATGCCGTGCGCCGCAACGCACATGAATGAAGTTGTACAGCCCGGCGCCGTGGGACATCGGTGCGGCGTACACCACCGAGTCATCTTCGCGCACGGGGTCGACATCGATCGGGTAACACAGCGACATTGCTATCAGGTTGCCATGGGACAACATCACGCCTTTCGAGCGCCCGGTGGTGCCCGAGGTGTAGAACAACCAGGCCAGGTCGTCGGCATGACGTGGGGCTGGAGTGTAAGCGGGCAGTAACTCAAGCGAGGACTCGAGAATATCGTCCAACCCCTCCCACTCCCTACACCCGTCAGGCAACTGGGCCTGATCAAACAGCCTGCCGTCGTCGGTGAAGATCAGCCGCGCTTGCGCGTTGTCGGCGATCCAGGCGGCTTCGTTGCGATGCAGTTTACAGTTGATCGGCACTGCGACTGCGCCGATCCACCAGATGGCGTACAGCAGTTCCAGGTATTGGCAGCAGTTTTTCATGAAGAGGGCGACACGGTCGCCGGCCTGAACACCGTGGTGATCGCTCAGCGCTAGGGCCCGCACCCGTACGTTTCTGGCGAAGTTCTGGTAGTCGGCCACTTGTCGATCACCTTCGAATAACGCAGGCCGCGTCGGCCAACGATGGGCCGCGTCGTTCAGCCAATTGGCAATGTTCATCGCTAGGCTCTCCGCGCCTGAAGCACCGAGGCGTAGTTGGCCACGGCCATTCCGCCCATGTTGAACAGCAACCCGAACTCGGCGTCGGGTACAGCGATACCGACAGCCTCTGCGGTCAATTGTCGGAAGGCCATGGCGTGCATCGACACGCCCGTGGCGCCCACTGGATGCCCCTTGGCCTTGAGCCCGCCAGACAGGTTGACCGGAAGTCGCCCGTCGGCCTGCACGATGCCGTCATCCAGCGCGCGATGGCCTTCGCCTCTCGGCGCCAGCCCCATGGCTTCGTAGATCAGCAATTCGGCGATAGTGAAACAGTCGTGGACCTCGGCGAAATTGATGTCGCTCAACGTCACTTGCGCGCTGCGCAACGCGTTCTGAATGGCTCGCTGCGGGCCTTCGAAGGCCAACAGATCGCGCTGGGAGATGGGGAGGAAGTCGTTGACCTGGGACGTCGCGCGAATCAGCACTTCACGGCGAAACTGCTTGGCGCGCTCGGCCGAAGCCAACACGATGGCCGCGGCACCATCGGTGATCAATGAGCAATCGGTCAGGCGCAGTGGCTCGGCGATGTACGGGTTACTCTCGGACACGGTGTTGCAGTGCTCAAAACTCATGGCCTTATGCATCTGTGCCAGGGGATTGGTCAGTGCGTTGGCATGGTTCTTTACGGCGATCTTCGCCATCGACGCTAGCGGACTCTGGTAGCGCTGCAGGTATTGCTGCGCCACCAGGCCAAACAGTTGCGGGAAGCTGAGGCCGGATTCCTCTGTGTCATTTTGATAACCCGCACCGGCAAGGGCCTTGGTCACTTGCGCGGTAGTGTTGGCGGTCATTTTTTCTGCGCCAATCACCAGCACCAGGTCTGCCGAGCCCGAAAGAATCGCGTTGATCCCGGCCTGAATGGCGGCTGAGCCTGACGCGCAGGCGTTTTCGCAACGGGTGGCTGGTTTGAAGCGAAGCGCAGGGTCCGCTTGCAGCACCAAGGAAGCCGGAAAACCGTCAGGGACCATGCCCGAATTGAAGTGGCCGAGGAAGATTGCGTCGATCTCAGACGCATCGACGGCCGCATCGGTGAGCGCTTCGCGGGTAACTTGCACGATCAGATCTTCGAGGGTCAAATCAGTCACTCGACCGAAGCGACTGTGTCCAGCGGCGACGATGGAAACGGTATTTTTAGCCATTGTTATTTTTCCTTTGCGAGGCGGGCGTTCACTACAATGGCCCACAGCAAAGTCTGATCGCTAGTTCGTGCAACTACGTATAGGGGTGAGTAGCGGAACTGGCCGATACTGGGCTCATATCCATAAAAAGCAGCAGGACTGCACAATGAGAGATCAACTGGAAGACCTTGAACGGCTAGCGTTTCAAGTATCGCCGGCTCCCCAAGTGATCACCGGCAACCGTCGCATGCTTGATCTCAACGTGGCATTTCTCGACTTGTTCGGGTTCCAGCGCGACGAGCTGATCGGTGAGCTAATCCTCAAGCTTTATCCCTCTCAAACCGACTATAAAGCTATAGGCGAACGCAGTCTGAGCTGGCTACAGCACAGCAAGAACGGCTCCTATTCCGATGAGCGCTTTATGCAGCATCACAGCGGGGAAGTGTTCTGGACCAGGGCCAATGGCTACACGCTGACGCCCAATGATCCGTTTCAGTTGATGGTCTGGCATTTCGAGCGCATGGATCGCGTGTTCCACGCGACGGTCAACTTGACGCCACGGGAACGGGAAATCTCGGCGTACATTGTCAACGGCCTGACCTGCAAGGAAATCGGCCGCAAGTTGAACATTTCCCACCGCACTGTCGAAGTCCATCGGGCCCGGCTGATGAAAAAGCTGCAGGCCAAGAACAGCGCAGAGTTGGTTTCAAAGATCATTGTGTTGAACTGATAACGATGGGAGCCCGAGCGCTACCTTGGACATAGCATGAGCAGATGCCCCGGCAAGGCGATGCTTTCGCGTGTGATTACTCGCCTATCCAGCACACCGAAAATCCTTTGCGTCGTTGAACATCCAGTTTCAGTTGAGCCACTGCCTCGCTAGGAAGGCGATGTTTACAGTGAATTTGGCAGCTGCATGAGCTAACGTTCATGTATGTGCTTTTCCGATAACTGAATGAACTCCGCCTTATGAGAGACCTACCGCCCACCGCCACCTTACGCGCTTTTGAAGTTGCTACCCGCCATCCGACATTTACCGCAGCCGCACAGGAGCTACATGTCACTCAAAGCGCGGTCAGTCACCAGCTCAAGCATCTTGAGGCGCTTTGGGGCGTGCAGTTGTTTGAGCGTGGCAAGGCGTTACGCCTCACTGCAGCGGGGGCTGCGCTGGCGCCGATCGTGCGGGAGTTTTTCATCAGTCTGGAGGCGACTCTGGGTGATTTGCGCGAGCAAAAAGACAGGGTTCGACTCAGCGTCAGCACCACCTATTCCTTCGCGCTCAAATGGCTGCTGCCACGCTTGCCGCGTCTCTCTCGTCAGTACCCCGAGCTGCTGGTCTCGCTGGACACCACGGATAAAATAATCCACTTCTCCCACGGCCAGGCGGATGTTGCGATCAGGCTCGGCAAGGGCAACTACCCCGGTCTGCATTCTGAGTTCCTGTTTGGGGAGCAGGTGTTTCCTGTGGCCAGCCCCGAACTGTTGCGGCGCGTCGGGACTCCGCAGAGCCCCGCAGACCTGTTGCATTTCCCGCTGCTGACGCGCGATGGTGCCGAGTTGGTGCCTAAATGGGAGGTATGGTTTCAAGCCGTCGGGCTGGCCTATTTGCCGCTCAAGGAGAGCGTCAGGTTTGGCGATACCAACATGACGGTCGAGGCGGCCTTGCTCGGCCAGGGCGTTGCATTGGTGCGCAGCGGGCATGTCGAGAACGAAATCAGCGATGGCCGTTTGGTGCGGTTGTTTGATGTGCCGCTTCCATCGCCATTGGCTTACTACTTCGTATGCCCCAAGGGCATTGAATCGCAACCGCACATCGCCAGCTTTCGCCAATGGTTGGTCGGCGAGGCACTGAAAGTCCAACGGCTGGACGAGTGAATTATGAGCATCCGTTCATGCTCCGATGAGGAGACTTCGCTTTAGTCCCGGCGCGGCATTGCCTAGAGTGGCGCATGCCTATTCATATCATCTTCCTCGTGCTTTTCGCCGCGCTCCTGCATGCCAGCTGGAATGCGCTGCTGCGTAGCGGTGCCGATCGCTTGTGGTCCATGACGGTGATGTGCATTGCCATTGCCATCACCTGTGTCGTCGCCGCAGTGTTCATGGTGCCCCCCGCGATTGAGAGCTGGGGCTACGCGGTGCTTTCGGGATTGCTGCATGTGGGCTACAACCTGTTTCTGGTGCGCAGTTACCGGGTCGGCGACCTGGGGCAGGTCTATCCGATTGCACGGGGTTCGTCGCCGGTGCTGGTTACCGTGGGCGCCGCGGTTTTTGCTGGAGAAAGCATCACGCCCGGCCAATTGCTGGGGATTGCGCTGGTGTCAGGCGGGATTATTTCGTTGGCCTTCAGAGGGCGCAGTCTGTCGGTTCCCAGCTTGCCCTATGCGCTGGGTACGGGCGGCTTTATCGCGGCCTACAGCGTGGTCGACGGCATCGGCGCCAGGCTCTCCGGCGCGCCGCTTGCGTACACCGTGTGGATGTGCGCCCTGTGGGGCGTGCTGATGCCAGTGGTCTACATCGGCCTGCGTGACACCCGCAGCTTGTTCTGCGTGAGGCCCGGAACAGTGACCGCCTTGGTCGGCGGGCTGGTCTCTTTGCTTGCGTATGGAATGGTCATCTACGCCATGACCGAAGCGCCCCTGGGCGCGGTATCGGCATTGCGCGAAACCAGCGTGCTGTTTGCGGTGTTGATCGGCTATGTGTTTCTCGGCGAGACGCTCACCGCGCGCCGGATACTGGCATGCGCAGTGATCGCCAGCGGCACCCTCATCATCGGCTGATACAGCCAACAGCGCAGGAGCTATATGTCATGGTCAACGTCTCGCAGGTACCGCTGATTCTAATCACGGGTGGAAGTCGGGGAGTAGGGGCGGCAACCGCCCGGCTGGCTGCGGCAAGAGGTTATGACGTGGCTATCAGCTACGTTGCCAACGAGCCCGCAGCGCGGGCGGTGGTTGCGGATATTGAAGCGTTGGGGCGCAAAGCCTTGGCGATGCGGGCAGACAGTGCGGACCCCCAGCAGGTGGCCGATTTGTTCGCGGCCATCGATCGCACATTCGGCCGCATTGACGTCCTGGTCAATAACGCCGGGATGCTGGCGCCTCAATCACGCCTGGAAGACCTCGGCTTCGAGCGGATGCAGCGCATCTTTGCGGTCAATGCGATTGGGCCAATTCTCTGCGCGCAACAGGCGGTAAAGCGCATGGCTTACCGTCACAACGGCCCGGGCGGCGTGGTGATCAATGTCTCATCGGCATCCGCGCGCCTTGGCAGCCCCAATGAGTACGTCGACTATGCGGCGTCAAAGGGGGCGTTGGAGACGTTCACCATTGGCTTTGCAAAGGAGGTGGCTCGGGAAGGCATACGCGTCAACTGTATTCGCCCCGGGCATATTTATACCGACATGCATGCCAGTGGCGGTGAGCCGGGGCGGGTCGATCGTGTCAAGGACTCGATCCCCATGGGGCGGGGCGGACAGCCGGAGGAAGTGGCCCGTGCGATTCTATGGTTGGCGAGCGCCGAGGCATCGTTCGTGACCGGTACGTTCCTGGACGTAACGGGCGGTAAATGAGTCAGAGGCGTGGATCATCGACTCGGTTTCAAGTAACAGCGGGCTGCCTCACCTTACGACTCAATCCAGGTGTTTTGCCCGTGATGCGCTTGAATGCACGACTGAAAGCGGCCTGCGATGTATAGCCCAAACGCTGCGCTACCTCTTCAATCGGTAGCCTTTCGAGGGTCAGCCACTGGCTCGCCAGCCGCATGCGCAGTTCGGTGACATAGCGCAGCGGGGCCATGCCAATCGTCAGTTGGAAGCGGTCCGCGAAGACCGAGCGTGAGGTATTGCAGTGCTCGGCCAACTGCGCAACGGTCCAGTCGCGGCCCGGTTGCTGATGGAGCGCAAGCAGCGCGCCGGCCAAGCGTGGATCGCGCAAGGCGGCGACCAGGCCCGAGGCATTGCCGCAGGCGCACTCCACCCAACCGCGAACGACCATGGCAGCCACCACGTCGGCCAAACGCGCGAGGATCCCGGCGAAGCCGACACGTGCGGCGCTGACCTCGCGTTCCATGGTTGTCAGGATCGGTACCAGGCCGGGGTAACGCTGGCCGCCAGCATCAATCAGCATCAGGCCCGGCATCAGCTTGCCAAGGCCATGGATACTGCCCAGTTCAAACTCCATACAACCACTGAACAAAATAGTGCTCGGCGTGGAGCTGGCATCGGCGCCGGCATCCACTGCGCTGACGGTGTCACCGAGCGGGGCGCCGTCTAGACGGTCGATGTCTAGAACAGGCGCGTGCGGATGTGAAAGCAGTTGATGGGCCGCGCCATGGGAGATGAACACGGCGTTGCCGGCAGACAGTTCGTAGGTGGTGCCATCCTCCATGCGCAGCACCGCATTGCCGACGGCGATGAAGTGGAACCAGGCGTGCCCAGGTTTTTCCGGGAAGCCCAAACCGAAGGCGGGGCCTGCCTGAATACGCCGGTATTCGACGCCACGCAGGCGCATGCCGCGCAATAGCTCGTTGATGAGGTCCGAGGAGAGAGCAAACTGGTCAGTAGGCATCGTTCAGGTGTTTCAGTCAAAAAGTAGAGATTTTCAATCATAGATCATCCGGATTACGGCGCCTAGACTTCGGTTCGTAATGAAGATTGGGAGATCCGTACGATGACCGACTGTGTATGTAATGCCGTCCCTGAGCGCCATCCTGGCGCCGACTTGGATGTTGAGCCTGCGACCCCCGCGTGGATGGCCGTCTTTTCGTTGGCAATGGGGGTGTTCGGGTTACTGACCGCTGAGTACCTTCCGGCCAGTTTGTTGACGCTGATGGCGACTGACCTGGGGGTGTCCGAAGCGCTGGCTGGCCAGGCGGTAACGGTGACAGCCGTCGTAGCGCTGTTCGCCGGCTTGTTGGTGCCTGGCCTGACCCGTGGCATCGACCGGCGTTGGGTGTTGCTGGGGTTTTCCACGTTGATGGTCGCTTCCAATCTGTTGGTCGCCGTTTCCTCCAGCTTCGCGGTGCTGTTGTTGATGCGCATCTTGCTGGGTATCGCCCTTGGCGGGTTCTGGAGCATGGCGGCGGCGGTAGCGATGCGGTTGGTGCCGAGTGCGCTATTGCCCCGGGCGCTATCGATCATTTTCAGTGGCATTGCCATCGGGACGGTTGTTGCAGTGCCGCTGGGCAGCTATCTGGGCGGGCTGTATGGCTGGCGCAGCGCGTTCTTTGCAGCGGCGGCGTTAGGCATGGTGACCCTGGCTTTTCAGTCGTTCACTCTGCCGCGCCTCGCGCCGCGTCGGCCGGCAAGACTGCGCACTGTTTTAGAGGTGCTGCAGCGCCCAGGCATCGCCATGGGGATGTTCGGTTGCGTGCTGGTGCACAGCGGGCACTTCGCGATGTTCACCTATGTTCGGCCATTCCTTGAAGGGACTACGGGCATTGGCTCGCAAGGGCTGTCACTGATGTTGCTGGGGTTCGGTGTGGCCAACTTCGTCGGCACGCTGTTGGCCGGGAGGCTGCTGGAGCGCCACCCGCTGGCCACTCTGGTGTTGATGCCCGCCCTGGTCGGCGTTGCAGCACTGGCGTTGGTGCTGTTGCCGGCATCGTTGCCGGGGCAGGCGATACTCCTGGCGATCTGGGGCTTGGCCTTTGGTGGGGTGCCGGTAGCGTGGTCGAACTGGGTTGCCAGTGCGGTACCTGATCAGGCGGAAAGCGCCGGAGGCATGGTGGTGGCATCTGTGCAATCCGCCATCGCAACAGGCGCCGCCGCTGGCGGTGCAGTGTTCAGCTTCGGTGGCAGCGCAGGCGTATTCGTCGCAGCGGCCGTGCTGATGCTGCTGGCCGCGCTGTTGATTGCGCTGCGGGTCCGCGTCCCTTCTGCCCAGGGCGTTCGCCAGCCCAAGCCCGCGTTGCACCTTTGATCAGGTTTGCCAAATCGCCTCGATCCCATCCAATCAGGAATTAACCCATGAACAATACGACGTCTCACCAAGGACGCCTCAAATCGTTGCGCGCGGCAGGTATCGGCAATGCGCTCGAATGGTTTGACTGGACCCTGTACGCAACCTTCTCGGTGTACCTGGCAAGCAATCTGTTCGACAAGACCGATGCGCGCTCGGCGATGCTCGCGACCCTGGCTGTGTTTGCGGTTGGCTTTGTCGCGCGCCCTATCGGCGGATGGTTGTTTGGCCGACTGAGCGACCGGCTGGGGCGTCGGACCATCATGGTGCTCACCATGCTGCTGCTGGCGATCAGCAGCCTGGGCATCGCGCTTATTCCCGACTACCAGAGCATCGGCCTGTATGCCTCGGTCGCGCTGCTGTTTTTCCGGCTTATGCAGGGGCTCGCCCATGGTGGCGAGACAGGGGTTTCCTACACCTATGTCGCCGAGATCGCCCCAAGCAAACACCGTGGCTTATGGTCGAGTTCGGTCTATGTGGGGGTGACGCTAGGGGTGATGGCGGCGACGGCCGTGGCGGCAACACTCACCTGGTTGCTGGGTGCGCAGGCCATGAGTGACTACGGCTGGAGGATAGGCTTCGCCATGGGTGGAGTGCTCGGTATTTACGCGCTGTTCTTGCGTCGCGGCGCGCAGGAATCGCATGTGTTTGTAGCGCAGCAGGGGCAAGCGCGGCCGCCGCGCAAGCTGTCCACGGCGCAGATGCTGCGTGTCGCGCGTAACATCGTCATGCTTGCAGCGGCCGCCAATGTCACTTACTACGCTTGGGTCACGTTCGGCGCCGCGACGGCGATTGCCCAGGGCATGGACGCCACGGGTGCCTATGTTGCCAGTCTTCTCGCGCAGATCCTCTGTGTGTGCTGGTTGCCGCTTTGCGGGATGTTGTCCGATCGGGTAGGCCGCCGCCCCATGGTCATCGCCTGGGGCCTGGGCGTGATCGTTCTGACCTATCCCATCTCGATAATGGTGACCACTGAGCCCTACACGCTGTTCTTGGCCCAGGTGCTGGGGCTGGGCGCCTGGTCGCTGATCGCGGCGATTTTCCCCGCAGTGCTCTCCGAGCAGGTACCCACCCAGGCGCGGGCACAGGGTGTCGGCTTGGTCTCGTCGGTGTCAGTGGCGATCTTTGGCGGCACTGCCCCCTATCTGCACAACTATCTTAGCGGCGCCGACCTTGGCTATCTGTACGTCAGCTACGTCATCGGGTTGGGCGTAGTCACCGTCCTGGCAGGGTTTCTGATCGACGAAACGGCGGGCATCGACCTTGCGCACATCGAGGCGCCTGGCGCTCGAGCCAGGGTAAATACCTTGGCTGGTCGATCCGCCGAATCCGCCGAATAAAGGAATACGACTCAATGAATTCCACAGACCTCAAAACCCCCGCTGCACGAGGTGAGCGACCCGGCGCCAGCGTGACCGTCAGCCAGACTTCAGGGCCACGTCAGGCCGCACGCGAGACCTGGGTTGAAGTGCCTTCAGAGTCAGGCCCGGCGGCCGCCTGGTGCTATTCGGATCGCCGCGCCTATAGCCCGGGTGAATCGGTTTGCCTTTATCTGTCGTCGAACTGCCCGCAAGTGACGCTCAGGATCTATCGCGATGGAGCCATTGCCCGCACGCTGCATACCACCGACAGCCTGGATGCTCGATTCCACCCCATACCTGAACGTGCCTATGAGCATGGCTGCCAATGGCCAGTCTTCATGCAATGGTCAATCCCGGCTGATGCCGAGCAGGGTGGCTATATAGTGGAAGTACGGGACGGCGCTGGCAGCGTCCTCGGGCATCATCTGTTCATCGTCAAGGCGCTGCGCAAGCGTGCCGATGCCTTGGTACTCGTCGCGGCCACATCGACGTGGGCCGCTTATAACGACTGGGGTGGTGCCAATCATTACTTTGGCCTTCACCCCGGCACGCCGCGTGGCCGCTCACCGTTGCTGTCGGCGCAGCGCCCCTGGGCGCGAGGGCAGGTGTGGCTGCCGGACGATGCGCCACGTTGCGTCAACGCGACCCGGCCCCGCCAGCCAGGGCCAGCGCGCTATGAGTTCATCGAATGGGCTGGCCTTAATGGGTACGCCAAGTACTACGCGCTGGCGGGGTGGGCTTCTTACGAGAGACCCTTTGTGGTCTGGGCCGAACAGCAAGGATATACGGTGCATCTCCTCACCCAGGACGATTTGCATCACGACCCGCACGCGCTTAAGGGCTACGCCTGCGCTGTCTTCGCCGGGCACGACGAGTACTGGACGCGGGAAATGCGCGACCATGTCGACGCCTTTGTCGAGGAGGGCGGCAGGGTCGCGCGATTCGCCGGCAATTTTATGTGGCAGATTCGCCTGGAGGATGAGGGGCGGCGGCAGGTGGCCTACAAGTACGATGCTGGCGCGCTCGATCCTGTGGCGGCTACCGAGCCTCATCGGCAAACGGGGGCCTGGGAAGATCCGCGGGTAAATCACCCTGGGGCATCGACGTTCGGGGTGAATGCTCTGCGCGGGATATACGGTAGCTTTGGCGGGATGGCACCGCGCAACCCGCGCGGGTACACGGTCTTCAGGCCTGAGCACTGGGCATTTATGGGCACGGGCCTCGGCTACGCGGACATGTTCGCAGACGAAGCCAACATCTTTGGCTATGAAGTGGATGGCCTCGAATACACGTTCGTCGACGGCCTTCCAGAACCGCTCGGCACAGACGGGGCGCCCAGCGGATTGCAAATTCTCGCAATGGGTTGGGCGACCAATGCCGAGCATGGCCGATCCGAGGATGCCTACTCATTCATGCTCGGCGACGGCGATGCCCGGTTTCGTGCGTCCATCCTGGCGCCCGACCTCAGCGACGGCAGCATCGCGTTGCACAGCCGTGGGGCGGGCATGGTAGTGCACTTCCACAAAGGTCGCGGCGAGGTCTTTACCGCCGCCACGTGTGAATGGGTGCATGGGCTGATGCAGGCAGACATTTACACCGTGATGATCACAAAAAATGTGCTCGATCGTTTCTTGGGCAATGCGCAGGAGGTGCGGTGATTTTCTAAAAAAGGAAATGTGGCGCTTGCGTCGATGCCGTGACACTACGGTGGCGAGCAGCGGTTGATTCTCCAAGAAGGGATTGCTGAGCGTTAGGCTGGGGCGTCCTTTTCAAACCATCCAAAGCATGCCCCCACTTTTGCCCCTGTTCGCACCGAGTACGCGAGTGGCGATCTCTGTCGAACTCCAGCATCGCCGTGGCTGGTATTCAGTGCGCCTGCGGACACTTGATCAGCGACCCGTATCTGGTAAACCCTCGGTCACTTGGAAGAGGATATGAGTAATGAGTCGACACCTTAAGCAGGGTTGTCGGGTCTTTCAGCATCTAACTTGAAATTAACTCGCGAGATACTCGTACTCTGCGTGATTTTGCCAGGGCTCTGGTCGCCTGGGGCATCGATATGCGTGTCCATCGACAACTGTAGCAATGCTAGGCGCCTGATCGCGGGAAACGCCTAAGAAGCGGTTGTTCTGCATTGAAAGTGGTGCGCAAAGTTGAAAGTAGTGATTCTGGTCGTGGGCCTCGATAGCCAGGTTGGCTCCGGAACCTCCCGCTTCAATTGCCCGCCAAGTCGGCTGATCACAAGGGCGCTCAGATTGAGATTTAGAGGAGGGGCTTACCTTTGCTATACCTGGCCAGTTAATCCGTTGGGCCAGGTCGCTGATCAATCGTAGGTAAGTGCAACTGCACTTCCATGGCGTCATGAAGGAGTCTTACGACCTCGATAATGTCGTCGTTTGCCACACGATAGAACACGATATGGCGTGGTTTTTTGACCATTCCATGGGTTTGTTTGGCCTGCTGGCGTGAATAGATGAGGTGATAGCTGCGAAGGCCCGGTGCAAGCTCATCGCGATCGTGGCTGCCAATGCGACAAGGCGTGTCGGCAAGCGCTTGCAGCGCCGCGAGGATCAGCGTCTGGTAGCGCTGGCGCGCTTGATCGCCGAACTGCGTCTGGGAGAGCCTGAGGATGTCGACAATGTCGGCGCGTGCTGTGTTGGAAACACGATACCGCGGCATGCTCAGTGTTTGCCTCTCGCGGGGAGGGTTGCTTCCAGGCTCAAGGCCTCGAGGTAGTGCTCCAGATCCCCTTCGTTTACCTGAGTAAAGCGCTCGTGCGCAAGATCCATGATGCCGATCGAGGTCGCGTGGCGTAGTGCCTCAATTTTGGCGGTGTCTTCGGCGACACGCTGTTCCAATAGCCGCAAACCTTCCCGCATCACTTCGCTGGCATTCTGATAACGGCCGGACTGCACCAGGTCGTGGATAACCTGATCCTGGTGAGGGGTGAGCACAACGTTTCGCGTCGCCATAACTAGCTCCAGTTCGATGCAAGCAGGTACTTTTGATTGTTGGCATATTATGCCATTTTCACTCGGGAGAATAGCTTGGGGCCCACATCCGGCGATCAGGTGATGGGTGACTCGGCGCCAATCAGCAAGGTTCAAAGTCATCCGTCCATAATAAAGCAACCTGCAGATTGATTTGAGAATTGATATGCCTGACTGTGCGTGGGAGGAGCCGCGCGATGTGTGCTTCTCGATCCGCCCTGACATGTTCGATGCCCATCAATATTTGCGTTTAGAGGCATCAAGAGAGGTTCCAATGCCCTACGAGTTAGAAAATCGCCTGGTGATCGGTGTCGCTTCCAGCGCTGTGTTTGATTTGTTGGCATCGGACGCAGTGTTTCAGAGTCAGGGGGAGGAGGAATACCGCAAGTTTCAGCAAAAAAATCTTCACGTCCCGCTTCCTAAGGGGATAGCGTTCCCCTTCATCAAGCGCTTACTGTCAGTGAATGACCTGAGCGTCGATCCTACGGATCCGCTCGTTGAGGTAATACTTCTTTCGCGCAATGATCCCGACACTGGGCTGCGCGTACTGAAGACTATCGAGCACTACGGGCTTGGGATGACAAGGGCGATTTTCATGCAAGGAAAATCCCCTTATGAATACATACCAGCACTGAATATCGCTTTATTTTTGTCGGGTGACAAAAAAGACGTGGAAGCGGCTATCAAGGCCGGGTACCCGGCTGGCCAGGTGCTCGATTCAAAATTTGAAGACGACGAAACTGATAAAACCCTACGCATCGCATTCGACTTTGACGGCGTACTCGCTGGCGATGAGTCCGAAACGATCATGCAGGCCTCTGGATTGTCTGAGTTCCATGCGCACGAAGTGAAGAACGTTATGCAGCCCCATAACCCGGGGCCGCTGAAGGAGTTCATGGTGCGAATATCCAAAATCCAGTCAGTCGAGGAGAAGCACAAAAAGCTCAATCCTAAATACGAAAACCGCATACGCGTCTCGATCGTCACAGCCCGCAATGCTCCGTCTCATGAGCGTGCGATGAATACACTCAAGAGTTGGGGTGTCATGGCCAATGACGCATTCTTCCTGGGTGGCATCGAGAAAGGAAAAATTTTAGGTGTATTGAAACCACACATCTTCTTCGATGACCAATCAGGGCACCTTAAATCGACTAGCGCAGTTGCTCCATCCGTGCACATTCCTTTCGGCATCACCAACCATGTCGCTACTGTGGATGCGCTAGAGCCTGAAGCGGATCAGGTCCAGAAGGTGGTGTAACACGGTGGCTTGAGCGCTCAGTACCACTACAGTAGGGTACAACGTGACTATCGATTCGGTAATTTCCGCCCGGTCTGGTCTGATCGGAACGGTACCATTGATAGGTTGGTGGATGAGAGGACACGGGTGCATCCAGTGCCTTACTATGCCCCAACTGACATAGCGTTTCTTCCATCCATGGCCAAATTCTTTCCAGCACTCGATCATGCGGAATTCCGCAGCAAAGGCGAATTTACGCTTTTTCAGGAACTAGCGGCACTTGACGATGGGTTTGTCGTCATCCACTCGCTACCTTGGCTACGCGGCCGGACAAAGCGGGTGTACTCGCAGGATCTGCAGGACTACCTGCGAGTTTCCTTAGAGAGGAGGCACCTGTCTGGCGAGGTGGACTTCGTAATCTTACATGCGGAGCTGGGTATGCTTTGCATAGAGACGAAGTCAGGTTTGTATCAGCCGTCGGGCGTTCGATTCATTCACGAACGTGACGGTTATGAAATCGATCCTCTGAATCAGGTCAAGGACAACGCTTTCGTCCTCGTCGATATGTTGCAATCGTGGCAGATGAAGTGCCCAGTCGGTTATGCAGTGCATTTTCCAGACTTCGATCTGGAGAGCTCGCAAATCGCCAGTGCATACGTGCCGCTCGACCGGCAGTTGCCCGACGGTATTCTAATCCTCCAAAAGCACCGTCAGGACATGCCTTCGCGCATCATGCAATTGATGGCGCACTGGAAGTCCGCACTGAACTACGACATCAAGGATAATTTCAGCCATGAAATCAAACAATTTCTCGACTCCGTCTGGCCGCGGGAATTACGGGAAGGGGCTCTTGGCCGGAAAATCGTTGCGGACAGCGAGTTGTGGCTTCAATTAGACAAAAAGCAGGCGAATCAGGTGGCATTGTGCGTCGACTCTGATCGAAGGTTGATCGCGGGGTTTTCGGGCAGCGGCAAGACGTTGATAGCGCGTTCTCTTGCTGAGCAGTTTGTCGCTCGGGACCTCAAGGTAATGTTCCTTCTGAAGAACCGCCAGATTACGCATAAGGTGGCCGCTCAATTGAGCCAGTTTGGCCGGGCGGTGACTGTTCAAACCTTTCATTCCTACTGCGAGTCCCAGGGCAAGCGGAACAGGGAAAACAGCTCCGGCGAGCCCAACTATGACGAGCATCACCTGGCCCTGCATGGGTCGGTAGATCAACAGTACGCGGCGTTGATCGTCGATGAGGCCCAGGCGCTCAATGAGGCCGATCACTTGGCGCTGCGCGACCATTTCGCCAACGCACGCAAGTTCGTTTTTGCTGATGAGCTCCAGGTACTACCTGGGATCGAAAAAGGCAGTTCCTATCGATTTCTGGAGGATACCTATGGCGAGCGATTCTTCTATCTGACAACGGTCTACCGGAATCCCGGAGGCATCACTCAGACGATGATGGAGATGCTACCGCTACGACATGAGGTGAATTGCCCTCGGCCGATCTCCGTTGAGGACTTGTCCAGAAGCATTAGCTGGGATGTTTCCAAGACAATCCAGACCATGACGGCGAGCCTTGCTAAATCCGGTGTCATGAACGAGGACTTGATCGTGCTCAGTCAGTTCTCCTCGTCGCTTGAGGAGATCGATGTTCCACGCTCCACGATCTCGGCGTATCGCGGTATGGAGGCGCCAGTCGTCATCGTCGTAGCAGGCTTCGAAATGGATGACATCACATTGGCTTGCGCTCTCGGACGAGCCACCACCCGTGCCTACATCATCGTGCCTATTGAACTGCTTGTGGGTCAGAGCAGCGTAAAATCAGATTTCCTTCGCAAAGGTTTGGAGAATATTGATCGCAAATCAGTGCTCGATCAGGATGCCCGTGCTCCGGCCCCACGGTTTATCGTTAACAGAATGCGGAAATACGCCGACTTGGGCGGAAGACACGAAATCTTCGGCGAAGGATTTGTTTACGCAAGCCGATGGAGGCGATGGGTATATGAAGGCGGCGCCAGATGGAGCAATCGCGGAGTTCAGCTTTGGGGCTGGTGGATATCGCTATCGACAGGTGTTTCCATAGCTGGAATCGACTTTGTGCATAATGAACTGACAGAGGGCTATCTCAAGCCCTGCACCGAATGCAATACGATGACACCGCATAACATGTACGGCGCATGTCTGACTTGCCTCGCGGAGCCATTGGACGAGGCCAAGGTTTTTGAGGTCGCCCAGCAGGCGGTTGAATTGGGTACTGCGCGACCAATGAAGCGCGGGCAGTCTTTAATCAAGGTGGCCGCACTGGTCGGCAATTTTCAATTTCCGCGCTCTAATGACCCAGTGCATGGGATTAGTGAAGTCCCTGTCCTATTCCTCGCCACTACGATCGTCGAGTTTCGGATGCGCAATGAGGCGACCGTTGCCACCAAATCCCAAGTAGTACAATGGTTGCGGGAAGGGTTGGTACCCAGTGATTTAGATGACTCCATCGAGAGCCTTGCGGGCCGAACAATAGGCAGTCTCTGCGGGCAGAAGCTCATGGTGAAGATTGAGGCCGGAAAGTACCGGCTTACCGATTCTCAATAGCCTCGTAAAGGTGGGGGCATCCTTTTCAAACCATCCAAAGTATGCCCTCAGATATGCCACCAATGTAGCAATAGTCTGGAAGTGAATGGGCCTTCATGACCTATGAAAAGCCAGAAATGATCAACTAAACAGCCTGCCCGACAACGCCTAAAGACTCTCAGGATCCCCAAAAAACATCTGAATCCGCGAACGCAACCACCGTTCCCCCGGGTCATTGTCCTGCGACCCTCGCCATGCCATGTGCAGTTCAAAGCTGCGCACCGGCAACGGTGGGTCTTCGGCGCGCAGGCCGCCGGCGGCGGTCAGGGCTTCGGCGGTGTAGTCCGGCACGGTCGCCAGGATGTCGGTGCCGGCCAGCAGGGTGCCCAGGCCGTTGAACTGTGGCACGGCCAGTACTACGTGGCGCTTGCGGTCGAGTTTTTCCAACTCTTCGTCGATAAACCCGCTGAGGTCGCCAGCGAATGAGACCAGGGCGTGGGGGCGGGCGCAGAAGTCATCCAGGCTCAGGGCGCCGGGTACGCTGTCGGCGCGCAGTAGCTTGGGCAGGCTGCGCCGCAGCAGTTTGCGCTTGGCGTTGGCCGGCAGGTCGGCGGTGTAGCTGACGCCAATGGAGATTTCCCCGGAGGCCAGCAGGCCGGGCATCAGGATGTAGTTGACGCGACGGATTACCAGCACGATGCCCGGCGCTTCGGCGCGCAGGCGTTTGAGCAGTTGCGGCAGCAGGGCGAACTCCACATCGTCCGACAGGCCGATGCGAAACACCGCGGTGCTGGTGGCTGGATCGAATTCGGCGGCGCGGCTGACAGCGGTGGAAATCGAATCCAGGGCCGGCGACAGCAAGGCGAAGATCTCTACCGCCCGTGCCGAGGGTTCCATGCTGCGCCCGGTACGCACGAACAGAGGATCGTCGAACAGCCCGCGCAGGCGTGACAAGGCCGCGCTGATGGCGGGCTGGCCGAGGAACAATTTCTCGGCGGCGCGGGTCACACTGCGCTCATGCATCAAGGTTTCGAATACGATCAACAGGTTCAGGTCGACACGACGCAGGTCGTTACGGTTCATCTTGTGTCCTGGCAGATTCAGCGAACTTGACGTGAGCGGCCACATGGGAACAATGGCCGGCATGAATCTTACGGGGAAAGGCTGGTACTCTGCACCGGCTAATTCAGATTTCCTACGCTGCCTGGCGTATTTTCCTAGGCAGTGGAATCAATGACAGACATGACGACTATTAATGGCGACCGGTGGCCTTGCCCCGAAAGCCCAGATAAAGTTCATGGCATTAGAGGTTACTTTGGCGAGGTTTGCGATGTCCCGCACGATCCGTTTTCACAAGTTTGGTCCGGCCGAGGTGCTCAAGTGCGAAGAGCATGAAGCCACGTTGCCCGCACCGGGCGAAGTGCAGGTGCGTGTCGAAGCGATTGGCATCAGCTGGTACGACATTCTCTGGCGGCAGAACCTGGCGTCCTCCCATGCCCGGCTGCCATCGGGCCTTGGCCATGAAATGGCTGGCGTGGTGGTGGCCGTGGGTGAGGGCGTCGATGACCTGGTGGTAGGCGACAAGGTTGCCAGCTTTCCGGCCGAAAGCCCTAATGATTACCCGGTGTATGGCGAGGTGATTGTATTGCCTCGTTCTGCCTTGACCCGTTACCCGGACGTGTTGAGCGCGGTGCAGGCCAGCGTGCATTACACGCCGTTGTTGATTGCCTACTTTGCCTACATCGATCTGGCACGGGCCAAACCCGGGCAGTTCGCTCTGGTGACGGATGCCAGCCATTGTGCCGGGCCATCGTTCGTGCAATTGGGCAAGGCTTTGGGCGTGCGGGTGATCGCGGCCACCAAGTCGCCGGAGGAACGCGAATACCTGCTGTCCCTGGGCGCGGAAAAGGTCATCGTCACCGAAGAACAGGATTTGCTGATGCAAATCAACAAGTTCACGGATGGGCGCGGCGTGGATGTAGTGTTCGACGGCCTGGGCGGCCCGCAGATGTCGCTGTTGGGCGATGTGCTCGCGCCCCGTGGCAGCCTGGTGTTGTACGGCCTGCAAGGCGGCAACCAGACTCCGTTCCCGGCCTGCGCCGCGTTCCAGAAGAACATCCAGTTCTTTGTGCACTGCATCGGCAACTTCACCGGCAAGCCGGAGTTGGGTATTGCTCAGGATCAGGCCGCGCTGCAGCGGGCCCTGAACGAGATCAACCAGTTGACCGCAGATGGCCTGCTGGTGCCGCTCAAGACCCGGGTGTTTCCATTCAGCCAGTTCGTCGACGCCCATCGCTACATGGATGAATGCCCGTGCCGTGAGCGGGTAGCGTTGCAGGTTGAAGCCGTTTGATCTGTGGGAATGTTCGCAAACGGACATTCTGCGAGTGTTTGCCATGGGGCAAATACGCCATTTAGAAGGACTGGATCTACGTCCTTGCTGAGCCCCCTGCCGGGATTTCTTCCCTGCAAAACCTGCCCTTGATGCCGCCGCTGCCCTGAATCCCAGAGCGGCGGCGTTTTGTTTGGGCGCTGCGGTCAATCCCCGTCCACCGAACTGCACTGGTTTTTGCCCTGAGTCTGTATCTTTTAATCATCAATCAAGCGCTGATAATTGCCCGGTCACTTTCATCTCAAGGACTGAGCAATGAATACAGCAAACAACTCAAAACAACGGCTCGCCGAAACTAACAAGTCGCTTTGTATGCCGGCCCAAGGATGTGGGTCTGCAGAAAGAGCCTTTAAGTGTGCGCGAACCAAATCCGATTTTTACCCTGCGCTGCATATGTCAGATCATTCTTTAATATTCGAGTTAAAGATTAGTAGGAGGTTGTAAGACCATTCCTAGGCCGGCCAGTGGGCCGCTGTAGGGGCTTTCCTCCGTAGGTGATGGCATCTTCGTCAGGATGTTCCAACTGGCGCTTTGTTGTGCGGTGCTAACATTTAGCTATCAGCCTTAATCACAACAGGCGTCAACTTTAAGTAAACGCAGATCGGACAGGCACGCCTAACTGCATGCCCGAAACTGCCAGTTAACCTCAGGTAGTAAAGCTATGAGCGCTATTCACGAACAAGCCATGAATTATGTTTATCAGCAAGTTTTGCAGCGATTGCTGGGTCACTTTTCGCGAGCGGAGCGCACGGCACTTCAGTTATTGATTCAGCGATTGATTGTGGCGGCCGGGGGCCTGGAGCAGATCGGCGACTACAAGGTACTGGTGGCTCATGGGGGCGGTAAAAGCAGCAGTTACGCATTGGCTTTCCTGCGGGCTGCCCAATTGACCATTGCGGGACGCGCGCCGAGGAGTTTCCAATTGCGCGTCGCGACCCTGCGCCATACGGGCATGACGCAAGCGGCGCTGGACAGCATTCACCGTGGTTACAGCGCGTTGTTTTTCCATGACGACCCCAGGGTTGAGTTGCTGATGGTGGAAAACCAGGAGGTTTTGCCTTTCAACCATCTGCGGCCGGCGTCCGCCGCGGGGCAGGATGCGGGACGGCGCAACATGCTGATGGTCGGGCACATGAGTTCGGGGGATATCCGCGCCAGTTTGTGCAACGACGGCTACCTGTCCCTGGGGGATTTCTACCGCCGCATCACGGCGTGGGACGGCGGGGTACACGCCTTGGCCAGCAGCGATTCACCGCGCAAACAGAATCAATACCTGGCGTGGCTGGCCAGGACCACCCGCGCTGCGGGCATGAAAGGTCATTCCGGGCAGCCATTGGCGCTCAACGCGTTGTTCTCCCGCATGGACGATTGCAGTGCCGGTTATTACCGCAATGTGTATGGCGAGCATTACGCAGCACAGGATGCATCCGCCGCCAAGGAGGTGCACCGTCACCTGGCCTACATTGGCGTGGCTGACCTGTTACGCGCCACGGAGCACGGCTGCACGGCCTTGCTCAATGATTTCATGGGCTACAAGCAAGATGAGTTCGCCTTTCAGTTCAGCACCCCGGCCTACGCCAACCCGTTGCTGATGGCCCACCTGCATGGCCTGCATGCGCAAGTGCTGCAGGGCCTGGACTATCAGCAGGGTGTCACGCGGTTTATCGAGCAGGCCATCGGCTTCATGCGCCGTAAACAAATCCCTGACGTGCTGATTGCCCAAGCCGGGACGCGGGATGGCCGCGTATTGGCGGCGACGTACGCCCGCGAGTTCTTTGGCCTGGAGGAAAGCCAATTGGTATGCCTGTTGTTTTCACCGTTTATCCAGCAAGGGCAGCGGCTGGAAGCCTTCTTGCGCCGCTGTCATCCCGGCATGCTGGTGGCACTGCCCGAACTGCACAAAGTCCTTGAGGGCAAGCCCTCGGCAGAGTTGATCCAGCACTGGATTGTCGATACCAGTGGCTTGCCCCTGGCGCTGTTGCAGCACCTGTACGGCGCCCATGTCGCAGCCAATGCGGCCTGTATCAACAGCGAGGATGGGGCCACGGTGCCGCATGGCATACCAGGGCACTGAGGGTGATTGCGCTACGCCAGCCAGTGCTGCGGCAGCCAAGGTCATGAAGGGGGATAAGCAGGCTGACTTCGCCTATCAGGCTGTCTACCGCTACATGATCAACCTGATCAACGAAGTGGGCACTGAGGCGAGGGTCAAGCTGCCGTCCCTGCGGCACTTGGCAGAGCGTTTGAATGTGTCGATTTCCACCATTCAATACGCCTACTCGCTCCTGGAAAAGGAGGGCAGGGTGTATTCGGTGGCCAAGTCCGGCTACTACGCCCTGCCCATTGCCAGCAATACGCCATGCTGCACCGCAGGCGATCTCCTTGAGCGCCTGTATGTCGGGGCACGCAGGCCGGGGATGCTGGTCCTCAGTGCCGATGAGCCGGGCCAGTTGTTGTCCCTGGACGCGCCGTTGCTGCAATTGGAGCGTGAGCTGGTGCGCCAGTACCCGCGCCAGCTGCAGCCTTATTCCCAGCCGTGCGGCATTTGGGAGCTGCGGGCGGCGCTGGCGGCGCGTTATACCCATTCGCCCACACGGTGCTGGCAGGCCGATGATGTGTATATCGGTGCTGACCTGCGGGGAGTGTTGGCCATCCTGATCGAGGTGTTGGCGCTCAGAGGGGCTGCGGTGTTGGTGGAGTCGCCATGTGACTGGCTTGTCCTGCGGTTGCTGCAAGATGCCGGGGTGCGCATGATCGAGTGGCCGTGTAACGAACAGGGCAGGCTCGACCTCGGTTACTTGCAGCAGCAACTGCGGAGCGAGGAAGTGCAACTGGCAGTGCTGTCTTCGACCCCGGGCATTGGCACGGGGGCGGCCTTGAGTTTGGCGGATCAGGCGCAGGTGGCGCGGTTGCTGGAACATGCCGGTTGCTGGGTGCTGGAGAATGACATCCACGGCGGGTTGGAATTCGAGGCGGGCACCCGCTACCTGCGCGATCTGGTGAACCCTGATCGATTGATGGTGTTTTCTTCTTTCGAAAAAGTCATGGGCCCGGAAGCGCCCTACGGCTATCTGCTGTCGCGGCACCTGAGCACGCAATTGCAGCGCCAGTTCCTGTTGCGCGCGTTCCGTTTGTCCTCGATTCGCCAGCGTGCAATCGCCCGGCTGCACCACAATGGCCGTTTTGACCAGCATCTTGAGCAGTTGCGCGACTTGCTCAAGGGGCACGCCGACGCCATGCACGTGCGCCTGGAGCAACATCTGGGCGGGCGCTTGACGTACCGTCGACCCCAGGCGGGTGCTACTTACTGGCTGCGCTCCACCGAGGCCGTCGATATGCGTCGGGTCTTTCAAAACATGCTGGCGCGCCAGGTGGTGATTGCCCCTGGCGAGTTGTTCAGCGTGAGTGGCCTGTACCAGCAACATTTTCGGCTGAGCCATGTGGCAAGCACTCATCACAGCCTGGACCTGGTGTTGGAGGAGTTGGCACAGGCACTCAAGCAGGGGCAGCACGGATGAATTGGCTTTGTGGGAAATATCGCTGATTATTGTGGGATAGATACCGGCCCGCGGCGGTCGAACACCCAGTAAACTGCATCCTTTTCCGAATCCTTCTTTTCAGAGGTTTTTGCATGACTCTCAGTCCTTTTGCGGGCAAACCGGCGCCGGCTCAGTTGCTGGTGGACATCCCGCGACTGGTAACGGCCTATTACACCGGCCAGCCCGATGCAGCCATCTCCACTCAACGCGTGGCTTTCGGTACTTCCGGGCACCGTGGCAGCTCTTTTGACTTGAGCTTCAACGAATGGCACGTGTTGGCCATCAGCCAGGCGATTTGCCTGTACCGCGCAGCACAAGGCATCACCGGCCCGCTATTCGTTGGCCTCGACACCCATGCGCTGTCCACGCCGGCGGGCGCCAGTGCGCTGGAAGTGCTGGCGGCCAACGGGGTGCATGTGATGCTTGCCGAAGGTGACGAATACACGCCAACTCCGGCGATTTCCCACGCCATCCTCTGCTACAACCGTGGCCGCACTAGCGGGCTGGCCGATGGCATTGTCATCACCCCGTCCCATAACCCGCCCCAGAGCGGCGGTTATAAATACAACCCGCCCAACGGCGGCCCGGCCGACACCCACGTCACCAAATGGATCGAAGCCAAGGCCAACGAACTGCTGGCTGCCAAATTGGCCGGGGTCAAGCGCATCACCCATGCCCAGGCATTGAAAGCCGATACCACCCATCGCCATGACTACCTCAACAGCTACGTGGCCGACCTGATCAATGTCATCGACATGGACGCGATCCGCAGCGCCGACTTGCGCCTGGGCGTAGACCCGTTGGGCGGAGCAGGGGTGCGCTACTGGTCGGCGATTGCCGAGCATTACCGTCTGAACCTGGAAGTGGTGAATACCGAAGTCGACCCGACATTCCGCTTCATGAGCGTGGATTGGGACGGCCAGATTCGCATGGACCCATCCTCCAGCTATGCGATGCAAGGCCTGATCGGCCTCAAGGAACGCTTCGACGTGGCGTTTGCCTGTGACCCGGACCACGACCGCCACGGCATCGTTACCCCGTCTGGTGGGCTGTTGGCGCCGAACAACTACCTGGCCGTGTCCATCGATTACCTGTTCCAGAACCGTCCCCAGTGGCGCGCTGATGCAGCCGTGGGTAAAACCGTGGTCAGCAGTGGCTTGATCGACCGTGTGGCGGCGCGCATGGGCCGGCGGCTGTATGAAGTGCCGGTGGGCTTCAAATGGTTTGCCGATGGCCTGTTCGAAGGCTCCCTGGGCTTTGGCGGCGAAGAAAGCGCCGGGGCTTCGTTCCTGCGCAAGGACGGCAGCGTGTGGAGTACTGACAAGGACGGCCTGATCCCGGCATTGCTGGCTGCGGAAATGACCTCGCGCAAAGGCCAGGACCCAAGCCAGATCTACCGTGGCCTGACCGATGCCTTGGGCGAACCGTTCGCCATCCGTGTGGATGCCAAGGCCACCCCGGCGCAGAAGGCGCTGCTGGGCAAGCTGGCACCGGAGCAGGTCACGTCTACGCAATTGGCCGGGGAGAGCATCCAGCAGATCCTCAGCCATGCGCCAGGTAACGACCAGGCGATTGGCGGGCTGAAAGTCATGACCGAAAACGGCTGGTTCGCCGCGCGGCCGTCGGGCACCGAGGATATCTACAAGATCTATGCCGAGAGCTTTATTGGCGAAGATCACCTCAAGCGCCTGGTGGAAGAGGCGCAGGTGTTGGTGGATGGTGCGATCACCAGCCAGCCGTAAAAAGTGAGGGAGCGGTGCTGCGACCTGCTCCCACATTGGGTTTGAGCCTGGCTTGAGATCAAGCCAGGTCCACCAGCACCACTTCGCTGTCTTCGATCGCGGTCACCCGCAGTACGCGTTCATCCTGCACCGCAACACCATCCCGCGCCCGCGCCTGCAAGCCATTGACCTCGATCACCCCGGTCGCCGGCACCAGGTAAGCCCGGCGTCCTGCATCCAAGTGATACTCGGCACTTTCCCCGGCCTTCAGGTTGGCCGCCACCAGGCGCGCATCGGCACGGATACGCAGGCTTTCATTGTCGCCAAGCTTGCCGCTGGCCAACGTCACAAACCCTTCGCGGTCGCCCTTGGGAAAAGGCTTGGCGCCCCAGGAAGGGGGCAGGCCGGCTTCATTGGGGATGATCCAGATCTGGAAAATCTTGGTGGCCGTGGCTTCCAGGTTGTATTCGCTATGGGCAATCCCGGTGCCGGCACTCATCACCTGGACGTCGCCAGCCTCGGTACGGCCCTTGTTGCCCAGGTTGTCAGCGTGGCTGATGGCGCCTTCGCGCACATAGGTGATGATTTCCATGTCCCGGTGCGGATGCTGTGGGAAGCCTGTGCCGGGAGCGATGATGTCATCGTTCCACACCCGCAGGTTGCCCCAGTGCATGCGCTGAGGGTCATGGTACTCAGCGAACGAAAAGTGGTGATGGGCATCCAGCCAACCGTGATTGGCACCGCCCAGGGAAGTAAAAGGTCGAAGTTCAAGCATGATCGTCTCCTGTTGATGGGGCTATCATCCGCCAGGGCATAATCGATAAAAAGCGTAAAAAATACCTGATTCCCATCTGATTATTCGATTGGTTTGCGCGCCGCCGAACTCGACCTGATATTCACTTCATCGCCTAACTGCATGAAGCCAAAGCAATTGGCTGGAACTGTCGCGGCATAACGGCGACCATAGGCGCTCTGTCCGCTTAACCCCCCCGCAGGAGTCCGCGTGTCGCAACACACCCCCGATCTGCCCCCCGAACTGCGTCCCCTGGCGCAAATGCCGCTGTTCAAGCGCCTGGCTGCCCGGCTGTTTGGCCACGGATTGACGCGCCTGCGGGCCCAGCACCGTTTTTCGTGGCTGCATGGCCAGGCGGATGGTTTTCGCAGTGGGCATGAAGCGGGTGTGGAGTATGGCTACCAGGAAGGCAAGCGCGACGGCATCGAGGAGGGGCGCCAGGTCCTGTTGATTCGTGACTTTCGCAGTGATGAGCACCGTGCGCCCGGAATTGATGACAGCCTGTTCGACGATTGGCGCCTGCCATTGACCCCTGAGCTGAAAAAACGCATCAAGGCCGATGTGGCACGCTTGCTACCGGCCCATGCCCAGCCCAGCGCGGCCCAGTGGAAGATGATCTTCAGCGACACCCCGTCCACCTCGGTGATTGCCGGGGCCGGGGCCGGCAAGTCCACCTCGCTGGTCCTGCGCATCCTGTTGTTGACCCATTACCTGGGCTTTGAGCTGAGTTCCATGACCGTGGTGACCTTCACCCGTGAGTCGCGCAAGGACTTCATCGGCAAACTCATGGAGATTCTCAGCCTGTGGGGCCAACCCCTTGGTTTGAAAGAGGCCCAGGCCGTGGTGCGCACCTTTCATTCACGCATCCTGCCCATGGTCCGCAGCCTGCCGGGCTTCGAGCGCTTGCAGGCCTTCGAGAACCTGCACAACGGCACCTACGATGACGAGGCTGACAGCAACCCCTTCGAGCTGCGCATCAACGATGCCCAGCGCCAGCAGCTCAATGCCTGTTACCACGGGCTTTACGGCCGGCACACACGCTTTCGCGAGCTGATTGCGCCGATGGCGCGCCACGCCTTGCAGCTCAAGGAGTTGGAGCGCGACCACCCGGATGTGCAGAAGCGCATGGCGGTCACCGAGTTGGCGGCCAAGCGTGACGAAGAACTGTGCGATGTGATCGAGGACCTGTGGTTTCGCGCCGGTGCCTGGCCGATCAAGGGCATCGAGCCCAACCGTCAGAGCGTGGAAATCAACGGCGCGGCGTTCCACTGCCACGGCTACAGCGCCGAATTGGACGCCTGGGTGGTACTGGGCTTCGACGCCAGGGAAAACCCGCAGATCGCCCGCCCAGGGGCCAAGCTGTCGGTGCGCGCCGAATGGGCAGTCAAGCGCACCCTGTTTCAAGCTTTCTGTCGCAAGCCTTTGATATGGCTGGATAATTATGGGTCTTCCAAGCGTCTTTTGAGCAGCCTGGCGGGCGATGCCAGTTCGGGGCCGGGGTTTGATTACAAGGTCAAGGGCGAGTTGGCTTCGGCGCCGCTGCTGGACTGTTTTGTCACCGCCGCCGGGTTTATTGAAAACCTCGGCCTGGACGTGCCTACGGCCGTAGGCCAGATGAGCTTTGCCAAGGATGACCCGGACCGCGCTTTCTTCGAAGCCCTGAGCATTTTCTGGAAGGCCCTGGAAGATCACCTGCTGGACCAGTCGCCGCCGATCATGACTTACAACCGCATGTTTTCGCTGTTTGGCGAGAACACCCCGGAGAACCTCAAGTTGCTCAGCGACGGGCTGTTGCGCCCGCTGTCGCACTTGATGATCGACGAGTTCCAGGACGTTTCGCCGCAGATCGTCTCGTGGATCCGCGCCAGCCTGCGCGAGATCCGCAGCCGTGGGCCGGCAATGCATGTGGGGCGGGGTGCCCAGCACTCCTCGCTGTTATGCGTGGGTGATGACTGGCAGTCGATCTATGGCTGGCGCGGCAGTTCGCCCAAGTACTTCATGGAGTTCAACAAGGAGTTCCCCTCACCAAGCACCACCCGGGTAATGCTCGGGGAGAACTTCCGAAGCCACCAGCACATCATCGATGCCGCCGAGCATATCGTTAAAGCCGCACCGGCGATCAGCGGTAAAAAGGCCAAGGCCGGCGGCGCAGCCAAGGCGCTGATACCGGTGCAGGTGCTGGATCGAGATGAGGCCGCCCTGGCGCAGCAGTTGCTGGCGCACTATCAACGGGGCGAATCGGTATTAATGCTGTATCGAAAAAGCAGCGATAAGCTGTTGATCCAGGAGCATATTCAGTCGGTAGTTAACCTTGATTCTAGCTTGCCGCCGACCCAGCGCCGCCTGAAACAACTGACCTATCACAGCGCCAAGGGACTGCAGGCGGATGCGGTGTTTTTGCTGGGCGATTGCCAGCACCTGACGCGCTCACCCTACAAGAACCAGGTGTACCGCATGGCCGGGCTTGGCAGGGACGGCGATGCCGAGCCCTATGACAATGCGCAAAAAGACGAGGTGCTGCGCCTGGCCTATGTCGGGATTACCCGGGCAGTGAGCCATTGCTACTGGTATGTCGAAGGGCAGGATGGCCAAGGCGCGAATGCGCCGAGGGCGTCGGACCGAGTGACGGGGGGCAAAGTGTTCTTTGATGACCGCCGGGTGGCGAAGGTGAAGTAGAGGGGTTGCTGGGGCAAGTGGGCTTAGTGGGCTTAGTGGGTTTAGTGAGCTTAGTGGGATTGCTGTGGCGAGCGGGCTTGCCCCGCGCTGGGCTGCGCAGCAGCCCTAGAACCGACGCCCTCGGTTTACCTGACTAAACTCCGTGAGCTTATTGGGGCTGCTGCGCAGCCCAGCGCGGGGCAAGCCCGCTCGCCACAAGAAGCCCGCTGCCACAACAAGCCCGTTCACCACAATAAGCCCTGCAACTACGCCTGCCGCAACTGCGGGCGTATAAACGATTCCAGCTCTGCCTCAATCGCTTCGATAATGCGTTCCACATCCGTGGCGTTCATCACCGTGGCACAGGGAATGCCAGCAATGGCGATCAGGGTTTCGCCACTCTCTCGGTCAAACAATCGCGCAATCATGCTGCCGGGCGCGTCCATGCTGCCTTCAAAGCCTACCGGGTGAAAATGCCAGCGCATCAACTGGCAGGCATTGAGGAATGTCACTTTGTTCATGTGACCAACCTTGTTCATTGAGCGCTTCCTTTAGCTCGCGGCAAGGGCGTCAGGTCCATCAATGGTCCTGACCGTGAAGCTTAAAAAATAGCACTCACTCGCAATAGGTATCGGTTTTTTTCCATCCGTTCGGCAGTTGCTTGCAAGAAGTTTGACGTGGGTCATGCCTTACAACGGCTTAGGCAAAAGGCCATTATTAAAAACTGTCACCTTGCCATTGAAGCACTCGGTAAAGTTGTGCAAGCTCCAGGCTTTAGCCGCTTGCGAGTGTTGTATGCCACAGACCGTCCCGGCCGATAGCCCGCAACAGACGCAAGCGACTGCCGACGTAGTGTTGCGCCATCACCTGTGCTGGAAGCACCGCGATCTGGACGGGGTCATGGCGCACTATCACCCGGATATCCAGTACCACGACTTCTTCCAGAACCGCGTGGTGTGCTTCGACCAACTGCGTGAGTACCTGCAAGCCAGCATGCCCCGCGACCCCGATGAGGCTATCGAGCACACTGATCGTATCCGCACCGATGGCGATACTGCATTTATCCAGTATCGCGTGACCTTGCGTGGCGGCCAGGGCCTGGTGTCGTTTCGTACCAGTGAGGCGATCACCGTGCGCGACGGGCTGATCTGGCGTGTCAACGAATACGCATCCCTGGTGCACGAACCCGCCACCAGTCGTTCCCAGTCCCAGGCCACGCGACCGACCGTCAGCCGCCTGGGCTTGTCGCCCCAGCAACTGAGCTACCTGGCCAACGATTTGCAGCAGTACTTCCAGCGCCAGCAACCGTATCTCGACCCTGAACTGGACCTGCAACGGGTAGCCAAGGAGTGTGGCTACAGTCGCAACCAGATTTCCTACCTGCTCAACCAGGTGCTGGGGCAGAGCTTCTACCGCTACGTCAACCAGGCCCGTCTGCAGCATTTGCTCGCGGCACTGGATGGCGCCACGCCGCCGATCCGCATTGATGAGCTGGCATTTGCCGCCGGATTCAATTCGTTATCGGCGTTCTACAGCTGTTTCCGTCAACACACCGGCCTGTCACCCAAGGCCTACGTGAAACAAATTTCTCTGCGTGCACGCGCGCAAGACGACGACTGAAGCCAGGCACTAGGATCACGCCATCGACGTTTGGTGGTGGAGTTTGGGCATGCCGGCATGGCGCAAGATCAGTTTGTGGATGGACCAGCTGCAAGAGCCGCTGGAGGCGCGCGCGTCCCTGGAGCATGACCTGGATGTCGATGTGGCCATTATTGGCGCCGGCTACACCGGGTTGTGGACTGCCTATTACCTCAAGCGCCACGCGCCGCAGCTCAAGGTGGTGATCATCGAAGCCCAGACTGCCGGTTTCGGCGCTTCCGGGCGCAATGGTGGATGGTTGATGGGCAACCTCCTGGGCGAAGACCGCTTGCTCGCCGGTTTACCTGCCGAGCAACGCCGGGCCTCGTTTGACCTGCTGCATGGCATCCCCGATGAAGTCGGGCAGGTGCTGCAGCGCGAAGCCATCGACTGCGACTACCGCAAGGGCGGGGCGCTGCACTGTGCCGCCCGCTACCCCGAGCAAGAAGCCAGCCTGCGCGAATACCTGGCCAAGCTCCACAGCCAAGGCCTGAGCGACGCTGACTACCGCTGGCTCAGCCCCGAGCAACTGGCCGGGCAGATCCGTATCGCCTCGGCTTATGGCGCGGTCTATACCCCTCACGTTGCGACGATCCATCCGGCCAAGCTGGTGCGCGGGTTGGCGCGGGTGGTCGAGGCCATGGGCGTGGCGATCTACGAGAACAGTCCGGTCACCCACTGGCAGGCCGCCAGCCTGCGCACCGCCAAGGCCCACGTCCGGGCCTCATGGGTGGTGCCAGCGGTGGAGGGCTATGCCCCGACGCTCAAGCCCCTGGGCCGCTATCAACTGCCGGTGCAAAGCCTGATCGTGGCGACCGAACCCTTGCCTGCCAGTACCTGGGAGGAAATCGGCCTGGATCAGGGCCAGGCTTTTGGTGAAAGCAGCCGCCAGGTCACCTATGGCCAGCGCACCGCGGATAACCGCCTGGTATTTGGGGCCCGCGGTGGTTATCAGTTTGCCGGCAAGTTGCGGCACAACTTCGACCTCACCGAAAGCGAGGTGGAGTTGCGCCGCTACCTGTTCTGCGAGCTGTTCCCGCAACTGCAGCATGTGCGCGTTACCCACTCCTGGGGGGGCAACCTCGGTATGTCGCGGCGCTTTCGGCCGCACATGCTGTGCGACCAACAGAGCGGCATCGCCTTGTCGGGCGGGTACGGCGGGGAGGGCGTCGGCGCCAGCAACCTGGGCGGTCGGACCTTGGCCGACCTGATTCTGGGGCGTGACACACCGCTGGTCCAGCAACCGTGGGTGCTGCGCGACGGCGGCCTGAACGCCCTCAAGGGCTGGGAACCGGAGCCGTGCCGGTGGCTGGGCTACAACGCGATCATCCGCAGCTTTGTCCACGAGGACCAGACCCTGGCGGATCCGAACACCGCGCCCTGGCGGCGCAAGCTGGCCAGCGGCATGGCCGGCTTCATGGAAGGTTTCATGCACTAAGTCGCTTCAATCACCACAGGTATGACCATGAGCATTACCCAGTTCAAAGACACACTTAACCGCCACCTGCCGGACTCAAGCCCGGTCGCTGTGCCCCTCGGCACCCCGATTGCCGTGGCGTCCACCCTCAGCGTGGAGCGCAGCGATGGCGTCGAAACCGGCATCTGGGAATGCACCCCAGGCCGCTGGCGGCGCCAGATCGTGGCCCAGGAGTTCTGCCACTTTATCCAGGGCCGCTGCACCTTCACCCCCGATGACGGTGAAACCCTGCAGATCGAAGCCGGTGATGCACTGATGTTGCCGGCCAACAGCACGGGGATCTGGGATATCCAGGAGACCGTGCGCAAGACCTATGTGTTGATCCTCTAATCTTTTGATCCTTGATCGCCTGCCATAAAAACAGCCCTATAACCGCCAGGAAATCGAACCATGAGACCCATTGCCCTGTTGCCCTTGATGTTGGTGGCGTCCCTGACCCAGGCCGCCGAAACGGTGAAAATCTACAACTGGTCGAGTTACATCGCACCGGATACCACCAAGAACTTCCAGAAGGAAACCGGGATCGGTTTCAGCTACGACGTGTACGACAGCAACGAGACCCTGGATGGCAAGTTGATGACCGGCAATTCGGGTTACGACGTGGTTTTCCCGTCCAACCACTTCATGGCCCGGCAGATCCAGGGTGGGGCCCTGAAAAAACTCGACAAGAGCCAGTTGCCGAACTGGAAGAACCTCAACCCGGTGCTGCTCAAGGCCCTGCAAACCAACGATCCGGGCAATGAACACGGCTTCCCGTACCTGTGGGGCAGCACTGGCATCGGCTATAACATCGACAAGGTCAAGGCCGTACTGGGCGACGATGCGCCGGTCGATTCCTGGGACTTGATCTTCAAGCCCGAGTACATGGAAAAACTCAGCAAATGCGGGGTGGCGATCCTCGACAACGGTCCGGAACTGCTGCCGATCGCCCTGAACTATCTGGGCTTGCCGCACCACAGCAAGAACCCCGAGGACTACAAAAAAGCCGAGGCGCTGCTGATCAAGGTGCGGCCCTACATCGCCTACTTCCATTCCTCCAAATACACCGGCGACCTGGCCAACGGCGATATCTGTGTGGCGGTGGGCTTCTCGGGTGACGTGCTGCAGGCCGAAAGCCGGGCCAAGGAAGCCAAGAATGGCGTGAAAATCGGCTACAACATCCCCAAGGAAGGCGCCGCGATCTGGTTCGACATGGTCGCCATGCCCGCCGACGCCCCGGATGAAAAAGCCGGCTATGCCTTCATGAACTACCTGCTGCGCCCGGACGTAATGGCCGATATCACCAACTTCGTGCACTACGCCAACGGCAACAGCGCTGCCGACAGCCTGGTAGACCCGGTGATCAAGAGCGACACCAAGGTGTACCCGAGCGAAGAGATGATGGGCAAGCTGTTCGCCCTCGAAGCCATGCCGATGAAGATCGACCGCATTCGCACACGGATCTGGAACACCATCCGCACCGGGCGCTAACGTCTGCAGACGGGCTAGTTGTGGCGAGGGGGCTTGTCCCCCGCTGGGCTGCGCAGCAGCCCTAATAAGGTCCACTCAATTGCATCAGGTAAATCGAGGTGGCTGGTTTTGGGGCTGCTTCGCAGCCCAGCGGGGGACAAGCCCCCTCGCCACGAAAGCCCACGACAGGCCGTTCGCCGGGGCCTATGGGTTATCCAGGTCATGCCCCAGCGATTGGATAAACAACGAGAACAACTCCGGCTGCGACGAGATATCCAGCTTGGCGTAAAGGTGGCGTCGATGCACCTTGACCGTGTCCGGCGAGATGCTCAGGCGTTCGGCCATGGCCTTGGACGAGAACCCGCGCAGGACCAGGCGGGCGATTTCCAGTTCGCGCTCGGACAGCACCCCGCTGCCGAAATGGCTCAACGCATCGCGTATCTGGCTGGCCATTGCCTCGCCGGCCGGCGCGCGCTGGGTACTCTGCTGCCAATGCTGTTGCATCAACGGCAGCACCCACGCCGCCAGCAGCGACAGCAGCCCGGTTTCCGTCGCGGTAAATACCCGCTGCATCCCCAATGACAACGACAAGGTGCCCGCCCCAGGCAGTTGCAGGATGAATTGCACTTCATCCTCCAGCACGTTGTCGTGGAAGTAATTGAGGAAGTACTCGCTCTGGCGGAAATGGTCCGGCGCCACTTCTTCCAGGCGGTATACGCCACTGGCGTAGCCTTCGCGGCACGCCTGGAAGAACGGGTCGAGCAAGTACAGGCCATTGAGGTACACCAGCATCGACGCCGGTTTGCTGGTGGGCTGCGCGTCGTACTCTTCCAGGGCCTGGGGCGGGCCATCCACGGGGTAGAAGATCGCCAGGGCGTTATCGAAGGCGAGGTTCTGGTGCAGCAACAGCACCAATTGCTTCCAGAAGCGCTCGGTGCCAATTTGCGACACGGTACGGCCCAGGCCCGCATGCATGCTGATTTCCCTGAACAGGCTCATGTGATGGGTTCCGGTGGTTGAAAGATCGGCCAAGGGTTCGGTTTTTACCCAGCCCCGTCAAGGGGAGTACTCCAATAGGGGAATTGGCCGGTGCAGTGGCAACCCCTACATTCCCTGTAGGAGCGAGCTTGCTCGCGAAAAACCTGGGCGCGCTGCGGTTGCCCAGCCAGCACGCGTTTGCGTTGACGTCTTTAGCGAGCAAGCTCGCTCCTACAATAAAAAAATTGATCGCTCCTTCTTTTTCGTTTCTGCCTCAAACCAGCTTTCCAATAAAAAGAATAAACAAGAGGATAACGATATGAGCACCACCCCCACGCCTGATGGCGTGCTGAAACCAACCTTGAGTGTGTTCGATGTAGTGGCCATTACCGTTTCAGCGGTGACCCCAGCCAGTTCCGTGTTTGTCATTGCGCCGTTTGCCATCCAGCAAGCCGGCAGCGGGGTGTTCCTGGCGTTTGTGATGGCCGGGTTACTGGCGCTGATGTTCGCCTTTTGCTACGCCGAACTGGGGCGTGCCCATAACAGCGCGGGTGGCGAGTATGTGTACGCCAAGCGAGTGTTCGGCGGGATGGCGGGCTATGCCACCTTCCTCACCGTACTGGTAATGCTGCTGTTTATCCCACCGGTATTGGCCACCGGCGCGGCGACCTACCTCAACAACGCCCTGGGCACGCAATTCGACTCACAAACCGTGGCCCTGGTGATCGTGGTCTGCAGTTACGCCCTGGGCATCCTCAATATCAAGCTCAATGCGTGGATCACGGGTACCTGCCTGCTGCTGGAAGTGGCGGCGTTGCTGGTGATTGTGTTTATCGGATTTGGCAACCCGGTGCAGCCGGCCAGTGTGCTGTTCCAGCCGCAGATCGTCGAAAACGGCGTATTGCACCTGGCGCCCTGGGCCCTGGTGATCGGCGCCGTGGGCATCGGCCTGTTCTCGTTCAACGGCTATGGCCCGGCGGTGCTGTTGGCCGAAGACATGAAATGCGGCGGCAAGGGCGTGCACAAGGCGGTGCTGTGGTCCCTGGGCCTGGTGGTGGTGATCGAACTGGTGCCAATCACCGCACTGTTGATTGGCGCCCCATCCCTGCGCGAGATGATCAGCAGCCCGGACCCCATCGGTTACCTGCTGACCAGTCATGGCAATGAAACCCTGTCACGCCTGGTCAGTGCCGGGATCTTCCTCTCCGTGTTCAACGCCATCGTCGCCATCGTGATCCAGATCGGCCGGGTCGTGTTCAGCAGTGGCCGCGATGCGCTGTGGACGCCGACCATCAACAAACTCTTCACCCGTATCCACCCGCGCTGGGATTCTCCATGGCTGGCCACGCTGTTCCTGGCGATCCCTTCGGCACTGCTCAGCTTCAGCTCCAACCTGGCGGACCTGACGTCCTTCAGCGTGTTGTTGATCATGCTGGTGTACCTGATCGTCGCCCTCAGCGCGCTGATGAGCCGGGTGCTGCTGCGTGACCGCGAGCACCCGTACCGCATGCCCCTGTGGCCGGTGCCGGCCTTGCTGGCTGTGGCGGGCGCGGGATATCTGTTGTTTACCTTGTTTATCGCCGCGTCCATGCGCGACATCATGATTATCATCGGCCTGCTGGCCTTGTCGGTGATCCTGTATTGCGTCAGCGGCCGGTCGAGTCCGGCGTTCCAGAAACTGTAAGGAGTGGTTATGCGTGCACGTCAATTGGGCATTACGTTGGGGTTGGGCACACCCGGCGAATTGAATGCGATTACCGATGTCCCCGGGGTTCGGGTCGGCCACAGCACGCTCAAGGAGCAGATCGATGGCAAGCAGGTACGCACCGGGGTCACGCTGATCCAGCCGCGGGCCGGTGCTGCGCGGCTGCAGCCGTGTTTTGCCGGGTATCACGTGCTCAACGGCAATGGCGACGCCACCGGCCTGGAATGGATCAGCGAGGCCGGGCTGCTGACCACGCCCCTGGCAATCACCAACACCCACAGTATTGGCATTGTGCGTGACACCCTGATTGCCCTGGAGCGCGACAGCCTGGCTGACCCGGCGGTGTACTGGTGCATGCCGGTGGTGATGGAGACCTATGACGGCCTGCTCAACGATATCTGGGGCCAGCACATCGGCCCGGAGCATGTGCTCCAGGCCATGGCCAATGCCGAATCCGGCCCGGTGCAGGAAGGCGCGGTGGGCGGCGGCACCGGGATGATCTGCCATGAGTTCAAGGGCGGCATTGGCAGCGCTTCGCGCAAGTTGCCGGCGGAGCAGGGCGGCTGGACCGTTGGCGTGCTGGTGCAGGCCAACCACGGCAAGCGCCAGGAACTGCGGGTGGATGGGTATCCGGTGGGGCGCCATTTGATGGAAATTGCCTCGCCGTTTGCCGACCGTGGCACCCCGGGCATGGGCTCCATCGTGGTGATCATCGCCACCGATGCGCCGTTGCTGCCGCACCAATGCCAGCGCCTGGCGCAACGCGCCTCCATCGGTATTGCCCGCACCGGCGGCGGCACCGAGGATTCCAGTGGCGATCTGTTCCTGGCGTTTGCCACCGGCAACCATGACCTGCCGCCTGCGGATTACGGGCGCAAGGACTTGCCCCTCAGTACGGCATTGAACATGGTCAACAATGATCATATTTCGCCATTGTTCAGTGCCGCGGCCGAGGCGGTGGAAGAGGCGATCATCAACGCGATCCTCGCCGGGGAAGACATGACCACCGCCGATGGCGTATTGGTGCCGGGGCTGGATGGGCAGACGCTGCTGGAGGCAATGCGCCAGACGGGATGGCGCTAAAGGGTTGAGGGGGCGCCTGCGTCTGTGGCGAGCGGGCTTGTTGTGGCGAGCGGGCTTGCCCCGCGCTGGGGTGCGCAGCAGCCCCAATAGGACTTCCACGGACGTTCAGGTAAACCGCAGTGCCTGCTTTTAGGGCTGCTACGCACCCCAGCGCGGGGCAAGCCCGCTCGCCACAGGATGTATTGTTTTTATTGACACGGTGACACTTTTAAAATGCAACCCAATCAAATAATTGGATCCATTCAATATTAAAACGTGACCTGTCTGGCATTTAATTATTTAGCACTATTTAATATTTAAATAACCAACTTCCCGCCAAGGAGCCCAAAACAAATAATATAAACACTTTCTCCCCAATGTTTGCAGGCGTTATTCCTTTCGAGCACTTTCCCAGCAAAAAAAATACTGGACGTGTGATTTAAGTTTGTGTCAGTTTTCTTTCGCCTTCATAAGAGGCGAGTGATAGGACGATCTCGCCAGAGAGCGTCATATCGGACAAAAACTGTTCCACTTGCAAACAAGGAAGTACGTTTATGTCGAAAGTAAAAGACAAAGCTATTGTCTCGGCAGCTCAAGCAAGTAGTGCCTATTCACAAATCGATAGCTTTAGCCATTTGTACGACCGCGGCGGCAACCTCACGGTCAATGGCAAACCTTCGTTCTCTGTCGACCAGGCAGCCGACCATTTGCTGCGCGAAAACGCGGCATACCGGGACGTTGACGGCAACGGCAGGATCGATCTGACCTACACCTTCCTGACGTCGGCCTCTTCGGCGACCATGAACAAGCATGGCATCTCCGGGTTCAGCCAGTTCAGCAACCTGCAAAAAGGCCAGGCCGTACTGGCCATGCAATCCTGGGCCGATGTGGCCAATGTCACCTTCACCGAGAGAGTCTCGGGCGGCGACTTCCACATGACCTTCGGCAACTACAGCGCCGGCCAGGATGGTGCCGCTGCCTTTGCCTACTTGCCCGGCACCAATGAGAAGTACCACACGAGCGGCACGGATGGCACCTCGTGGTACCTGATCAACAACAGCTACACCGCCAACATCAACCCGGGCCTGAACAACTACGGGCGCCAGACCCTGACCCACGAGATCGGCCATACCCTGGGCCTGGATCACCCTGGCGACTACAACGCCGGGACCGGCAACCCGTCTTACCGAGACGCGGACTACGGCCAGGACACCCGTGGCTACAGCGTGATGAGCTACTGGGGCGAAAACAACACCAACCAGAACTTTACCAAAGGCGGGGTAGAGGCTTATGCGTCCGGCCCGCTGATCGACGATATCGCGGCGATCCAGAAGCTCTACGGTGCCAACTACAACACCCGTGCCGGTGACACCACCTACGGGTTCAACTCCAACACCGGGCGTGATCACCTCAGCGCCACCTCCAATGCCGACAAGCTGGTGTTCTCGGTATGGGACGGTGGTGGCAACGACACCCTGGATTTCTCCGGCTTTACCCAGAACCAGAAAATCAACCTCAACGAGACGTCGTTCTCCGATGTGGGCGGCCTGGTGGGTAACGTGTCGATCGCCCAGGGCGTGACCGTGGAAAACGCCTTTGGTGGTTCGGGCAACGACCTGTTGATCGGCAACGCAGTGGCCAACACCCTCAAGGGCGGGGCCGGCAATGACCTGATCTACGGCGGTGGCGGGGCCGACAAACTGTGGGGCGGCGCGGGCTCGGACACCTTTGTGTTCGGTGCCAGCTCCGACTCCCGCCCAGGTGCGGCGGACCAGATCCTTGACTTCACCTCGGGTTCGGACAAGATCGACCTGACCGGCATCACCAAAGGCAGCGGCTTGCATTTCGTCAACGCCTTTACCGGCGCTGCCGGCGATGCCGTGCTGACGTACGCCTCGGGTACCAACCTGGGCACGTTGGCGGTGGACTTCTCCGGGCACGGCGTGGCGGACTTCCTCGTCACCACCGTGGGCCAGGCGGCCTACAGCGACATCGTGGCCTGATCAAGGCGTAGGACCTGTGGTGAGTGGGGCTTGCTTGTTGTGGTAGGGGCTTACTTTGGTAAACGTTTGCTTTGGTGGTGGAGCTTGTCGTGGCGAGGGGGCTTGTCCCCCGTTGGACTGCGCAGCAGTCCCATTTTTCAGCTCCCGGCCAAGCCCGCTCGCCACAGCAACCCCCCACAACAACAAGTGCTGCTCACCACAAACCGGGTACTGTTGATGACTATTTTTCGTAACGCAATCGCCTGGTTGATCCCGGCGTTGCTCGTGTCGGTAGGAGCCAACGCAATGGCAAGGATTCCTGTTTTACCCAGCACCGCCCAACTGGCCGGGCACTGGCAACTGCGCCAGCAAGAGCAGGTGTGCAAGCTGGATCTGATCGCTCAACCCAACAGCCTGGCCGGTGACATTGATTGTGTGCAGCAGTGGCTGGGGCAAACACCCCTGACCTGGCTGCCCACTCCGGATGGTATCTGGCTGATGAATGCCGAGGGCACCGGAATAACCCATTTGAACCGGCAGAAAGAAGGCGAATATACCGCGCGTTCTGCTACTGGGTTGGAGCTGTTACTGCAACGTACACAATAATAAAGTCATGCGGTTATAGATTTATAACCGCCGGATATAGGGGTATTTACTGGGCGTGACCTATCTCAACCTGTCACTTCCAACGTATTAAACACCTTATAAATAGTTGCCCGCCCCCTTTAGTGGGGCGCTCGGCAGACTATCGCACGTATTTCAGTCCAGGGAAGATCAGGCGACATGGCGAAGACCACTCCCACTGCACCACTGTTTAAAGCCCTCGGCGATTATAAAAGTATCCTGATCAGCGTCGGTTGTTTCACTGCGCTGATCAATTTGCTGATGCTGGTGCCGTCCATTTATATGCTGCAAGTCTATGACCGGGTCCTGTCATCGCAGAACGAAACCACCTTGGTGATGTTGACCCTGATGGTGGTGGGGTTCTTTGCCTTCATCGGCACCCTGGAAGTGGTGCGCAGCTTTATCGTGATCCGCATCGGCAGCCAATTGGAGCGCCGGTTCAACCTGCAGGTGTACAAGGCCGCCTTCGAGCGCAACCTGCAACGGGGCGAAGGCCACGCCGGGCAATCCTTGGGCGACTTGACCCATATCCGCCAGTTCCTCACCGGGCCGGCGTTGTTTGCGTTCTTCGATGCGCCGTGGTTCCCCATCTACTTGCTGGTGATCTTCCTGTTCAACGTGTGGCTTGGGGTGTTGGCCACGGCTGGGGCCGTGCTGTTGATCGCTCTGGCATGCTTGAACGAATACCTGACCAAAAAACCGTTGCGCGAAGCCAGCGGCTACTCGCAACAGTCCACCCAATTGGCCACCAGCCACTTGCACAACGCCGAGACCATCCAGGCCATGGGCATGCTGGGGGCGCTGCGCGCTCGTTGGTTCCAGGTGCATTCGCGGTTTCTCGGCTTGCAGAACCAGGCCAGCGACACCGGTTCGGTGATCAGCTCCCTGAGCAAGTCCTTGCGCCTGCTCCTGCAATCGCTGGTGCTGGGGCTCGGTGCCTTGTTGGTGATCAAGGGCCAGATGACCGCCGGGATGATGATCGCCGGGACCATTCTGATGGGGCGGGTGCTCAGCCCGATCGACCAGTTGATCGCGGTGTGGAAGCAATGGAGCTCGGCCAAGCTGGCCTACCAGCGCCTCGATGAGCTGTTGCAGGAGTTCCCGCCGGGGGCGCAGGCCATGGCGTTGCCGGCGCCCAAGGGCCAGGTGAGTTTCGAGCAGGTCAGCGCCGGCCCTCCGGGGCGGCGGGTGGCCACTTTGCACCAGGTCAGTTTCAACCTCGCGGCCGGTGAAGTGTTGGGGGTATTGGGGGCGTCCGGGTCCGGCAAATCGACCTTGGCGCGCGTGCTGGTGGGCGTGTGGCCGACCCTGGCCGGCACGGTGCGCCTGGACGGCGCCGATATCCATCGCTGGGACCGCGACGACCTTGGTCCGCACGTCGGTTACTTGCCCCAGGACATCGAGCTGTTCAGCGGCAGCATCGCCGACAACATTGCGCGTTTTCGCCAGGCAGACCCGGAGCGGGTGGTACAGGCCGCCCAGCAAGCCGGGGTGCACGACCTGATCCTGCGCCTGCCCCAGGGCTACGACACGGTGTTGGGCGACGACGGCAGCGGTTTGTCCGGAGGGCAGAAACAACGGGTGGCCCTGGCGCGCGCGCTGTATGGCGGGCCGCGCCTGATCGTGCTCGACGAGCCCAATTCCAACCTCGACACCGTGGGCGAGGCGGCTTTGGCCAGCGCCATCATGCAGATGAAAGCCCAGGGCAGCAGCGTGATCCTGGTCACCCACCGCTCTTCGGCGCTGGCCCAGGCCGACAAGCTGCTGGTACTCAACGAAGGCCGCCTGCAAGCATTCGGCCCCAGCCAGGAGGTGCTGCGGGCGCTGTCCGGGCAAGCGGAACAACCCCGTGAAAAGGCCGGCGTCAGCCTCAGCCGTCAATATCCTGCGGCAAGGAATCCTGGCCAATGAGCACCGATAACAGCCTGCCAAACGAACAGATCTTCCCCGAGCGCGATGCGCGCTTTTTCGCCCGCCTGGGTTGGGTAATGACGGTGGTCGGCGCCGGAGGGTTCTTCCTCTGGGCCAGCCTGGCGCCCCTGGACCAGGGCATTCCTGTACAGGGCACGGTGGTGGTGTCTGGCAAGCGCAAGGCCGTGCAAACCCTGAGCCCCGGCGTGGTCAGCCGGATTCTGGTGCGCGAAGGCGAGGTGGTCAAACAGGGCCAGCCGCTGTTTCGTCTCGACCAGACCCAAAGCCAGGCCGACGTGCACTCCCTGCAAGCGCAATACCGCATGGCCTGGGCCAGCGTCGCCCGCTGGCAGAGCGAGCGCGATAACTTACCGGCGGTGGTCTTTCCCGCTGAACTGAGTAGCGCCGCCGATCCTGCGCTGGCCCTGGTACTTGAAGGCCAGCGTCAGCTGTTCAGCAGCCGGCGTGATGCCTTTGCCCGCGAGCAATCGGGGATCCGCGCCAGCATTGAAGGCGCCAGCGCCCAACTCAACGGCATGCGCCGCGCCCGCACTGACCTGAGCGCCCAGGCGCAATCGCTGCGTGATCAACTGGCCAACCTGCAACCCTTGGCCGACAACGGCTATATCCCGCGCAATCGCCTGCTGGAGTACCAGCGCCAACTGTCCCAGGTGCAGCAGGACCTGGCGCAGAACACCGGTGAAAGTGGGCGTATCGAGCAAGGCATCCTCGAATCGCGCCTCAAGTTGCAACAGCACAGCGAGGAGTACCAGAAGGAAGTGCGCAGCCAACTGGCCGACGCACAGCTGCGCAGCGTGACCCTGGAGCAGCAGTTGACCTCCGCCGGCTTTGACCTGCAACACAGTGAAATCAACGCGCCGGCCGATGGCATTGCGGTGAACCTCGGGGTGCATACCGAGGGGGCGGTGGTGCGGGCCGGGGAAACCCTGCTGGAAATCGTGCCCCAGGACACGCGCCTGGAAGTGGAGGGGCGTTTGCCGGTGAACCTGGTGGACAAGGTCGGCAGCCATCTGCCGGTAGATATCCTGTTCACCGCCTTCAACCAGAGCCGCACGCCTCGGGTGCCGGGAGAAGTGAGCCTGATCTCCGCCGACCAGTTGCTCGACGAAAAAACCGGCGCGCCGTATTACGTGCTGCGCACCACCGTCAGCGATGCCTCCCTGGAAAAACTCCAGGGCCTGGTGATCAAGCCAGGCATGCCCGCCGAGATGTTTGTGCGTACCGGCGAGCGCTCGCTGCTCAACTACCTGTTCAAGCCGCTGCTCGACCGGGCCGGCTCGGCGTTGACCGAGGAATGAGCATGAAGCCCGTATTCATCGCCTTGCTCCTCGCCTGCAGCAGCGCCCAGGCCGCCATGGGCCCGTTCGATGTGTATGAACAGGCCCTGCGTAACGATCCGGTGTTCCTCGGCGCAATCAAGGAGCGTGACGCCGGCCTGGAAAACCGCACCATTGGCCGCGCCGGCCTGTTGCCGCGGCTGTCGTACAACTACAACAAGGGCCGCAACAACTCCCAGGCCAACCTGCCCGATGGCCGTGGCGGCCACTATCACGACGACCGCAACTACAACAGCTTCGGCTCGACCTTCACCCTGCAACAGCCGCTGTTCGACTACGAAGCCTATGCCAACTACCGCAAGGGCGTGGCCCAGGCGCTGTTTGCCGACGAGAGTTTCCGCGACAAGAGCCAGGCGCTGTTGGTGCGGGTGCTGACGTATTACACCCAGGCCCTGTTCGCCCAGGACCAGATCGATATCGCCCGGGCAAAAAAGAAAGCCTACGAGCAACAGTTCCAGCAGAACCAGCATCTGTTCCAGCAGGGCGAGGGCACGCGCACCGACATCCTGGAGGCCGAATCCCGTTATGAACTGGCGACCGCCGAGGAGATCCAGGCGCTCGACGAGCAGGACGCGTCACTGCGCGAGCTGGGGGCGTTGCTCGGCGTACAGAGTGTCGATATTGCCGACCTGGCACCGTTGAATCAGAACTTTGCCGCTTTCACCCTGGCGCCGGCCAACTACGACAGCTGGCACGAATTGGCAATCACCAACAACCCGACCCTGGCTTCCCAGCGCCAGGCCGTGGAAGTGGCGCGTTATGAGGTGGAGCGCAACCGCGCCGGGCACTTGCCGCGGATCACCGCGTACGCCAGCTCGCGCCAGCAAGAGTCCGACAGCGGTAACACCTACAACCAGCGCTACGACACCAACACCATCGGTATTGAAGTCAGCGTGCCGCTGTATGCCGGGGGCGGCGTCTCGGCGTCCACCCGCCAGGCCGCCCGCTCCATGGAGCAGGCCGAGTACGAACTGGAGGGCAAGACCCGCGAAACCCTGATCGAGTTGCGTCGCCAGTTCAGCGCCTGCCTGTCGGGGGTGAGCAAACTGCGGGCCTATCAAAAGGCCTTGGTCTCCGCCGAGGCGCTGGTGGTGTCGACCAAGCAGAGCATCCTCGGTGGCGAGCGGGTCAACCTGGATGCCCTCAACGCCGAACAGCAGTTGTACAGCACCCGTCGCGACCTGGCCCAGGCCCGCTACGACTACCTGATGGCCTGGACGAAGTTGCACTACTACGCGGGCAATCTGCGTGACACCGACCTGGCCAAGGTCGACGAAGCCTTCGGCCCAGGCGCGCGCTGAATAAAAAACACAATAAAAGTGAGGACGGTCACCGTGAACGCGAAACAACGAGGCTATCACTGCGTCATGCTATGTGGGCTGGCCAGCCTGGGCGCCGCCCAGGCCGCGCCCTATGTGGAGACCGGCAAGCTGGGCGACCCTGCCAGTTGGCGCTCGGCGGAGTATCAACGGGACTGGGGCCTGGGCCGCCTGCAAGCCGATCAGGCTTACGCCGCGGAGATCAGCGGGGCCGGGGTGAAGATCGGCGCCCTGGACTCGGGCTTCGATGCCAGCCACCCGGAAGCCTCCCCGGCGCGCTTCCACCCGGTGACCGCCAACGGCACCTATGTGGATGGCAGCCCGTTCTCCACTACCGGTGCGCTGAACCCCAACAACGACTCCCACGGCACCCATGTCACCGGCACCATGGCCGCTGCGCGTGACGGCACCGGCATGCACGGCGTGGCCTACAACGCGCAGCTCTATGTGGGCAACACCAACGCCAACGACAGCTTTCTGTTTGGCCCGACGCCTGACCCTAAGTACTTCAAGGCGGTGTACAGCGCCATGGTCGATGCCGGGGTGAGCGCGATCAACAACAGCTGGGGCAGCCAGCCCAAGGATGTCAGCTACCAGACCTTGAATGACCTGCACGCAGCCTATGCCCAGCACTTCAACCAGGGCACCTGGCTGGACGCCGCCGCCGATGTGGCGCGAGCCGGGGTGATCAATGTGTTCAGCGCCGGTAACAGTGGCTATGCCAACGCCAGCGTGCGCTCGGCCTTGCCGTACTTTGAGCCAGCGCTGGAAGGCCACTGGCTGGCGGTGTCGGGCCTGGACCAGGCCAATAACCAGAAGTACAACCAGTGCGGCATCGCCAAGTATTGGTGCGTCTCCACCCCCGGCGCGAAGATCGACAGCACCGTTCCCGGCGGCGGTTATGCGGTCAAGTCCGGCACCTCGATGTCGGCGCCCCATGCCACGGGGGCCTTGGCCCTGGTGATGGAACGCTACCCGTACCTGAACAACGAGCAAGCCTTGCAGGTGTTGCTGACAACGGCCACGCAACTGGACGGTTCACTGACCGATGCGCCGAGCGCCAAGATCGGCTGGGGCGTGCCGGACCTTGGCCGGGCGATGCATGGGCCGGGACAGTTGCTGGGCGCCATGGACGTCAATCTGGCGGCCGGGCAGGGCGATGTATGGAGCAATGGCATCTCCGACAAGGCGCTGCTGCAGCGCCAGGCCGAAGACAGCGCCGAGCACCTGGCCTGGCAACAGACCTTGCAGGACAAAGGCTGGGAAAATGGCATCGGCGCCGGCGCCAGCCAGCAGGAACAGACTGACTACGCCGTGGGCATGGCCCGGGATGCGGCAGCGGCCCAGCGCATTTACCAAGGCAGCCTGATCAAGTCCGGCGCCGGTAGCCTGGTGCTCAGCGGCGACAGCACCTATCGCGGCCCGACCACGGTCAATGGTGGGGTGTTGAAGGTCGATGGTTCGCTGGCATCGCAGGTCACGGTCAACAATGGCGGGACCTTGGGTGGTTCCGGGCGCATTGGCGCGTTGCAGGCCAACAGCGGCAGTGTGGTTGCGCCGGGCAATTCCATCGGCACCTTGAATGTGAGCGGGGATGTGAGCTTCGACGCCGGTTCCACCTATGCAGTGGAGCTGTCGAACGCCAGCAGCGACCGCATCGTCGCCGGCGGCAAGGCCAGCCTCAACGGCGGCACCGTGACCCTGGCCCTGGAAAACAGCCCGACACTGCTCAGCCAGCCCCAGGCGCAAAGCCTGATCGGCCGTCAGTACACCATCCTGCAGGCGGCGGGCGGGGTCACCGGCAGTTTTGGTGCGGTATTGCCCAACTACCTGTTCCTCGGTGGCGACCTCGACTACAGCGGCAACGGCGTGCAACTGGCTATCGCGCGCAATGACGCAAGCTTTGCCAGCGTCGCCGCAACCCGTAACCAGCGCGCCGTGGCCGCTGCGGCCGAGCAACTGGGCGCTGGCAACCCCGTGTATGAAAGCGTGCTGAGCAGCGACTCCAGCGGGGTTGCCCGCCAGGCCTTCCAGCAGTTATCTGGCGAGATCTACCCGGCGGTGGGCGCCATGCTGATCAACGACAGCCGCCATGTACGCGATGCCGTCGGTGAACGCCTGCGCCATGTGCCTGTGACGGGCGAAAGCAACCTGTGGATCAAGGCCCTCGGCGCCTGGGGCAAGGCCGACAGCCAAAGCGAATATGCCGGTTACACCCGCTCTATCGGCGGGATGTTGCTGGGCGTCGATGGCCAGTGGGACGAGCAGACCCGTGTGGGTGTGATGGCGGGCTATAGCGACAGTTCGCTGAACATGGGGGATGGCACGCATTCGTCGGCCGATATCGACAGCTATCACCTGGGCACCTACGCCGGGCGTGAACTGGGCAACTGGCGCGTGAGTCTGGGCGGAGCCTATAGCTGGCATCGCGGCGATGTGCAGCGCGACCTGCAATACGGTGACGTCAGCGCCAAGCAAAAAACCAAACTGGATGCGCGCAGCCTTCAGGTGTTCACCGAGGCGGCCTACCGCCTGGACCTGCAAGCCCTGGCCCTGGAACCGTTCGCCAACCTGGCCTACGTGCACCTGGACAGCGAGCGATTGCATGAAAAAGGTGATGGCGCTGCCTTGCAACGCGGCAGTGATCGACGTGACACGACCCTCGGCACCCTGGGCCTGCGCGCGCTCAAAACCCTGCCTCTGAATGACCAGCAGCAAGTGGAACTCTCCGGTTCCCTGGGCTGGCAGCACAGCCTTACGCCGGTTGAGTCCGAGGAACATCTGGCCTTTGTCGCTGGCGGCCCCTCGTTTGCCGTGCGCAGCACACCGTTGCAGCGCGACGCCGCGCTGGTGGGCTTGAAAGCCAGCCTGGCATTGAGTGACTCCACCCGGGTCAACCTTGATTACAGCGGCCAACTGGGCTCGAAGGAGAGCAACCAAGGGGTGGGCCTGAGCCTCGACTGGCAATTCTAAACTTGCGGCAGGAGCCGGTACGCCGGCTCTTGCTGGCGGGTGAATAAGAACAACAAACGCAACAAAACTAAGGAAGGTCACCGTGAACGCAAAACAACGAGGGTTTCACTCCGCCATCCCAACAGGCCCGGGCTACCCGCTCAAAGCCTTGAGTCGCGTGCCATACGGCGCGTTGCTGTGTTGCCTGGCCAGCCTGGGTACCGCCCAGGCCGCACCCTACGTGGAAGCCGGCAAACTGGGGGATGCCGCCAGTTGGCGCAGCAATGAGTTCAAGGCCGATTGGGGCCTGGGGGCGGTCAATGCCGATGTGGCGTATGCCGCCGGTTACAGTGGCAAGGGCGTGAAGCTGGGGATTTTCGATCAGCCGGTATATGCCCAGCATCCCGAGTTCTCCAGCCCGGGCAAGGTACAGACCCTGGTCACTGAGGGGATCCGCCAATACACCGACCCCTATATCCCGGTGAAGGCCGGTGACCCGTTCCGCTATGACGGTACACCGTCCCAGGGCTCCAACGGCAAGCTGGGCGACCACGGCACCCATGTCGGTGGCATCGCGGCTGGCGACCGCAACGGCGGGCCGATGCACGGCGTGGCCTATAACGCGCAGATCCTCAGTGCCGAGAACGGCGACCCGGGCCCCGAAGACGGCATCATCCTGGGCAACGACGGTGCGGTGTACCAGGCCGGCTGGGACAGCCTGGTGGCCAATGGCGCACGCATCATCAATAACAGCTGGGGGATCGGCATTGGCGAGCAGTTTGCCAAGGGCGGCAAAGACCCTGCGTTCGCGCATTTTGACCTGAGCGACGCGCAGGCCCAGTTCGACCAGATCAAGCCGTTGCTGGGTACCGCGCCAGGTGGCGCCTACACCGGGGCGATCAACGCGGCGCGCAGCGGGGTGCTGACGATCTTCGCGGCCGGCAACGACTACAACCTGAACAACCCTGATGCGATTTCCGGCCTGGCTTACTTCGTACCCGAGATCACGCCCAATTGGCTGTCGGTGGCCGCACTGCAACGCAACCCGGACACCAACAGCCCCAACCCTTATGTGATCAGCACCTTCTCGTCCCGTTGCGGCTATGCCGCCAGTTTCTGTGTGTCAGCACCGGGCACGGCGATCTACAGCTCGGTGATGGTGGGCACCACGGTCGATAACATGACCCTGGGCTGGAACAATAAAAACGGCACCTCCATGGCCGCTCCCCACGTGGCAGGCGCCGCCGCCGTCTTGATGGAGCGTTTCCCGTATATGAGTGGCGAGCAGATCTCCACGCTGCTCAAGACCACCGCCACCGACCTCGGTGCACCGGGCATCGACGCGCTGTACGGCTGGGGCATGATCAACCTGGGCAAGGCGGTCAGCGGGCCGGGCATGTTGGTCACCGCCGAGGACATCCCGGCCGAGTTCCGCGTCGAGGGCGGCTACGGCAGCGGCCAGTTTGTCGCGGACTTGCCGGGGGTAGGGGCGGTGGTCGACGCCGGCAAGCCCACCGAGCGTGTATGCGACGATCTGCACTGCGGGCGGGATGTATGGAGCAACGACATTTCCGGTCATGGCGGCCTGACCAAGCAAGGCATCGGCACGCTGGTGCTGACCGGCAGCAATACCTACAGCGGGCCGACCCTGGTCAATCAGGGCCTGCTGGCGGTCAATGGCTCGCTGGTATCCCAGGTCACGGTGAGCAACAGCGGCGTGTTGGGCGGCTCCGGCAGCATCGGCGCGCTGCACGCGAAAAACGGCGGTACGGTAGCGCCGGGCAACTCCATTGGTACGTTGAACGTGGCCGGGGATCTCAACTTCGACGCCGGGTCCACCTATGCGGTAGAGCTGTCGAACAGCAGCAGTGACCGCATCGTCGCCGGCGGCAAGGCCACCCTCAACGGCGGCACTGTGACCCTGGCCCTGGAGAACAGCCCGACACTGCTCAGCCAGCCCGAGGCGCAAAGCCTGATCGGCCGCCAGTACACCATCCTGCAGGCGGCAGGGGGCGTCACCGGTAGCTTCGCGCAGGTACTGCCCAACTACCTGTTTGTGGGCGGCAACCTGAACTATGGCGCCAACGGTGTGCAACTGGATGTCGCACGCACGGCCAACAGCTTCGCCAGCGTGGCATTGACCGATAACCAGCGTGCCGTGGCGGGCGCTGCCGAACAACTGGGCGCGGGTAATGGCGTGTATGAAAGCCTGCTGTTGGCGCCGAGTGCGGCTTCGGCGCAAGGGGCGTTCCAACAGTTGTCGGGGGAAATCTACCCGGCCCTGGAAACCGCCCTGGTCAATGACAACCGCTACCTGCGCGAAGCGGTAGGCGAGCGCCTGCAGCAGGGCGAAATGGGCTCCTCGCCACAGACCATCGACACCCGCGGCAATGTCTGGGTCAAGGCCCTTGGTGCCTGGGGTAAAACCGACAGCAGCAGCGACACGGCGGGCTACACCACTTCCATCGGCGGATTGCTCGCGGGTGTGGACGGTGCGCTGGATGAAGACACGCGCCTGGGGCTGGTCGCCGGCTACAGCGATACCTCGCTGAACATGGGCGATGGCACCCACTCGCGGGCATCGGTGGACAGCTACCACTTGGGCGCCTATGCCGGGCACGAAATCGGCGCCTGGCGCCTGAGCGGCGGGGCGACCTACAGCTGGCATCGCGCCGATGTAAAGCGTGAGCTGCAATACGGCGAAGTCGCCGGCAAGCAGAAAGCCAAGGTCGATGCCCGCAGCACCCAGCTCTTCACCGAAGCGGCTTATCGCCTGCACCTGCAACCGCTGGCGCTGGAGCCATTCGCCAACCTGGCCTATGTGCACCTGGACAGCGATGGCTTCAGCGAGAAAGGCGACGCGGCGGCGCTCAAGGGCGGCGATGACACACGCGACCTGGTCCTGAGCACCCTCGGCGTGCGTGCCTTGAAGACCTTCAACCTCACCGACCATCAGGCTCTGGACGTTTCCGGGACCCTGGGGTGGCAGCACAACCTCAGCGCCACCGATTCCGCGCGCCACCTGGCGTTTGCCTCAGGCAGTAGCGCGTTTGCCGTGCAAAGCGCACCGATGGTGCGCGATGCCGCATTGGTCGGCGCACGGGCCAGCCTGGCGCTGAGCAAGGATGCTCGGTTGAACTTTGACTACAACGGCCTGCTGGCCAGCAAGGAGAAAATCCACGGCGTGGGCTTGAGCCTCGACTGGGCGTTCTGAGTTTTACCCTGTAGGCGCCGGCTTGCCGGCTCCTACAGCGGGCGGTGTGATGTTCAGGATTTTTAGCTTTCTCGACAATTCCAACAAAAGAGAGGCAATACCATGGGTGTCTATGACTACAAAAACCTAACCACTGAGGACTCCAAAGCCCTGTTCGCCGACGCCATGGCGATCACGTTGTATTCCTACCACAACCTGGATAACGGCTTTGCCGTGGGGTATCAGCAAAACGGCTTCGGCCTGGGTTTGCCGGCCACCCTGGTGCAGGCGTTGCTGGGCAGCAGCGACTCCCAGGGGGTGATTCCCGGTATCCCGTGGAACCCGGACTCGGAAAAGGCCGCCCTGGACGCCGTGCAAAAGGCCGGCTGGACGCCCATCAGCGCCAGCACCCTGGACTATGGTGGCAAGGTCGATGCGCGGGGCACCTTCTTCGGCGAGAAAACCGGCTACACCAGTGCCCAGGTCGAGGTCCTGGGCAAATACGATGACGCCGGCAAGCTGCTGGAAATCGGCATCGCCTTCCGTGGCACATCCGGCCCCAGGGAGAACCTGATTGTCGACTCTATTGGCGATGTGATCAGTGATTTACTGGCCGCGTTCGGGCCGGCGGACTATGCAAAAAACTACGCGGGCGAGGCGTTTGGCACCTTGCTTGGCAAAGTCGCCGCGTATGCCAGCGCGCAGGGGCTGAGCGGCCAGGATGTACTGGTCAGCGGCCACAGCCTCGGTGGCCTGGCGGTCAACAGCATGGCGGACTTGAGCAACCACACCTGGGCGGGGTTCTACCAGGACGCCAACTATGTGGCCTACGCCTCACCAACCCAGAGCAGTGGCGACAAGGTGCTGAACATCGGCTATGAAAACGACCCGGTCTATCGCGCCCTCGACGGTTCGGCGTTCAATCTGTCTTCCCTGGGCGTGCACGACCAAGCGCACGCCTCCAGCGCCGATAACATCGCAAGCTTCAACGACCATTACGCCTCGACGCTGTGGAACATCCTGCCGTTTTCCATCCTCAACCTGCCAACGTGGATTTCCCATTTACCCACGGGGTATGGCGATGGCATGAGCCGCATCCTCGAGTCGAAGTTCTATGACCTGACCAGCCGCGATTCGACGATCATCGTCGCCAACCTGTCTGACCCTGCGCGTGCCACTACCTGGGTGCAGGACCTCAATCGCAACGCCGAGGCCCACCAGGGCAGCACGTTCATTATCGGCAGCGACGGCAACGACCTGATCCAGGGCGGGCGCGGCAATGACTACCTGGAAGGACGTGCCGGCAACGATACGTTCCGCGATGGCGGTGGCTACAACATCCTGCTCGGTGGCACGGGGTTCAATACCCTGGACTTGCAGCAGTCGCTGAAAAACGTCGAGGTGGCCAACGATGGCGCAGGTACCCTGTATATCCGCGACGGCCAGGGCGGCATCAGCATGACGCGCGACATGGGCGCGCTAGTGAGCAAGGAAAGCTATCTGTTGTTGTTCAGCAAGAACGTGACCCACAGCGTGACCGACAAGGGGCTGCTGGCGGGCAAGGACCTGACCGCCTACGCCGCGTCGCTCAAGGGCGACGCCGGCGCCAATGTGCTCAAGGCCGGCGATGGCGGGCAGTGGTTGTTTGGGCTGCAGGGCGATGATCACCTGATCGGCGGCAAAGGCAACGATGTGCTGGTAGGGGGCGCGGGCAATGACCTGCTCGAAGCGGGCGGCGGGCGCAATACCTTCCTGTTCGACGGCGACTTCGGCCAGGACCGGATCCTGGGCTACCAGTCGACGGACAAGTTGGTGTTCATGGGGGTGGCGGGGGTGGGCGGGCAGTACAACTACCTCGATCATGCCAAGGCAGTGGGCAGCGATACGTTGCTGACGTTCGGCGATAATTCGGTGACGCTGGTGGGAGTGGGACTTGGCAGCCTGTCGGCAGAGGCCTTCGTCATCACCTGAAACTGTAGGAGCCGGCTCGCCAGCGATGAGGCTCTTGGTTGCTTCCAAGGCCGCCATCGCCGGCAAGCCGGCTCCTACAGTGGTTGGTCATTTTTCCTTGCGGACGGTAGCGACATCCGCCGCCTTGACCCGTACGCGCTTGCCGGCGATGTCGGTGAATTCGTAAAAACCATCAGGCGTATTGGCATTCGGCGCATCGGTGGTCAGGTACTGAGTACCGTTCTGCAAGGTCACGACGGTCGGCGTCGAGCAACCGGCCAATGCCAGAAACGTCAGTACAGCCAGCGGCAGGCCCCAGTTCTTCATGTTCATAACCTTTACTCTCATCCTTCGAAAACCCCGGGCTCAACGGCTGCGGGCAACAAATGTTACGCGGATCCACCCCCATCTGATCACTTTTATGCAAAAAGTTGCGTGTGCCACTGATCTATTAGCGATTGCAAGGCAGGCCCGGCGACGGCACTCTGTATGCATAACCAGTGTTTGCCCAAGTGCCCGTCATGTCCAACCCCCTCGAAGACCCGTTCTACTACCTGCATAACTTCCAGCAAGTGCTCGACTGGCTCGGGCAGCGCTATGCCGACGTGCTGGATGATGAAGAACAGCGTTTCATTGCGCAGTTCAGCCAAGTGCCGCAACCGGCCCAAGCGTTGCTGGTGCGCATGGTGATGCGCAAAGGGGTGCATTTTCGTGCGAGCAAGCTCAACTACCTCGAGATTGGCCCGGCTGACCAGGCCGTGCAACCATTGCTGGCCCTGGGCTGGGTCAGTGAGCAGGGCCTGCTGTCCCTGGATGAGGTGTGGGGGCAGTTGCAAAAAGGCGAGGCGCTGCAGGCGTTCAAGCCCTGGATCGAGCAGCCCAGGGGCAAGAAATCCGATTGGCTGCCCGGTTTATCGAGCCGGTTCACCGAGCCACGTACGTTCGCACAGTGGTGCCCGCAGTTGGACGAGCGTCTTTACAGCCTGGCGGTGATGGACCTGTGTGACCGCCTGCGCCTGATGTTCTTCGGCAACCTGTACCAGGACTGGTCGGAGTTTGTACTGGCGGACCTGGGGATCTACACCTACGAAAAGGTCGAGTTCTGTGCCGAGTCCCGAGGGCTGCGCCATCGTGACGATGTGTATGGCCTGCTGTTCCTGCATCAATGCCAGCAGGCCTTCGAGGCGGGCGAACCGCTGGAAGAGGTGCTGGCGCAGATTGCCACGCTGAGCACCGATAACCCCTGGCTGGAGAAGCGTCGGGCCAAGCTGCTGTTCCAGGTTGGCCAGCATTGCGAGCGGCTCGCCGAACTGGCCCTGGCCGAGGTGATCTACCGCGATTGTGCCTACCCCGGCGCCCGCGCCCGGCTGATTCGGGTGCTGGAGCGCCAGGAGGATTTCGCCCAGGCGATGGCCCTGGCCCAGGCGGCCCAGGCCGCGCCACAAAGCGCGGCCGAGCAGCAACACCTGTTGCGGGTCCTGCCGCGGTTGCGGCGCAAGCTGGGCGAGCCGGCGCTGCCCAAGCCCAAACCCCAGGTGATTCAGCGCCTGGACCTGGAACTGCCGTTCCCGGAACCGGTGGCCAGCGTTGAGTTCTGCGTGCAGGCGCACCTGGGGGATGATGGGGGGCCGGTGCACTACGTCGAGAACACCCTGATCAACTCGCTGTTCGGCCTGCTGTGCTGGCCGGCGATCTTCGCACCGTTGCCCGGTTCGTTCTTTCACCCATTCCAGCGTGGGCCGGTGGATTTGCACAGTGAAGACTTCCAGCAGCGCCGCGCCGAGCTGTTCACCGCCTGCCTCGACCAGTTGCACGACCAGCGCTACAAAACCACGATCCGCCAGCGCTACGCCGAAAAGTGGGGGATCCAGTCACCCTTTGTGTTCTGGAATGTATTGAGCGAAACACTGCTCGAGCAGGCGCTCGATTGCCTGCCTGCCGCGCACCTGCGGCACTGGTTCGACCGGCTGTTGCTGGATATCCGCGCCAATCGCGCCGGCATGCCAGACCTGATCCAGTTCTGGCCCGCGCAAAAAACCTACCGCATGATCGAAGTCAAAGGCCCGGGGGACCGCCTGCAGGACAACCAACTGCGCTGGCTGGAGTTCTGCAGCGAGCACCAGATGCCGGTTACCGTGTGTTATGTACGCTGGGCGGAGCAGGGCGCTTGAGCTACACCGTCGCTGTACGGGCATTGTGCGAGTTCACGGCCAAGGTGGGTGACCTCGATCTGCGGTTTACCCCCTCGCCCAGTGCCCAGGAAGGCATGCTCGGCCACCGTACCGTGGCGTCCCGCCGCAGCGCGCACTACCAGAGTGAAGTGGCGCTGGAAGGCCTCTACCAGCAGTTGACCGTACGCGGCCGCGCCGATGGCTATGATCCGGATCGCAATGTGCTGGAGGAGGTCAAAACCTACCGTGGCGACCTGGATGCCCAACCGGCCAACCATCGGCAACTGCACTGGGCCCAGGCCAAGGTCTATGGCTGGCTGATGTGCAGCAAGCTGGGGTTGCCTGAGATCGCGCTGGCGCTGGTGTATTTCGATATCGTCAGCGAGCGCGAAACCGTGATCAGCCAGGTGTGTGCGGCGGATGACCTGGAGGCGTTCTTCAATCGCCAGTGTGCGTTGTTTCTCGGCTGGGCCGAGCAGCAGGCGCAACAGCGACTGGCCCGCGACGCCGCCAGCACCGCTCTGGCTTTTCCTCACGCGGCCTTTCGTCTGGGCCAGCGTACCCTCGCCGAGTCGGTGTACAAGGCCGTCAGTACCGGGCGCTGCCTGATGGCACAGGCGCCCACGGGGATCGGCAAGACCATTGGCACGGTGTTTCCGATGCTCAAGGCCATGGCGCCGCAGCAGTTGGACAAGCTGTTCTTTCTGACGGCCAAGACCCCTGGCCGCAAGCTGGCGCTGGACGCGGTGCAGATACTGCACGCCAGTGCCGACCTGCCATTGCACGTACTGGAGTTGGTGGCGCGGGACAAGGCGTGCGAACACCTGGACAAGGCCTGTCACGGCGACTCCTGCCCATTGGCCAAGGGCTTTTATGATCGCCTGCCGGCCGCGCGCGAGGCGGCAGCCAAGGTCCGGTTGCTGGACCAACGCAATCTGCGCGAGGTTGCGCTCGCCCACGGTGTATGCCCGTATTACCTGAGCCAGGAGATGGCGCGCTGGTGCGACATGGTGGTCGCCGACTACAACTATTACTTCGATTTTGGCGCGATGCTGTTTGGCCTGGCCCAACTCAACCAATGGCGGGTCGCGGTGCTGGTGGACGAAGCCCATAACCTGGTGGAGCGGGGGCGCGCAATGTACAGCGCCGACCTCGATCAATTTGCCCTCAAGACCTTGCGCGATACCGCCCCCGAGCCGTTGAAAAAGCCGTTGCAGCGGCTCAACCGTGAATGGAATGCGCTGCACAAGGAGCAGGTCACGGTGTATCAGGCTTATGCCAGCAAGCCTGACAAGCTGTTGCAGGCCCTGGCCCTGTGTACCAGCGCCATGGGCGAGTATTTCAATGATCACCCGCAGGCGCTCACGGGCGAGCTGCAAGGCTTTTATTTCGAGGCGTTGCAGTTCGCCAAGGTGGCGGAGCTGTTCAACGAGCAGTTTATTTTTGATATCGCTCAGCGCGACCCCCAGGCCAAGCGTCGCTTCTCGCGCTTGAGCCTGCGGAACGTGGTGCCGGCCGAATTTATCCGCCCACGCTTGACGGCGGCCCGCAGCAGCGTGCTGTTTTCCGCGACCCTGAGCCCCCGGCATTACTATGCCGACCTGCTGGGCCTGCCGGCGGACACCGCGTGGGTGGACGTGGAATCGCCCTTCGATGCCGCGCAGTTGCAGGTGCACATCATCGACCGCATCTCCACGCGCTTTGTACATCGCCAGGCGTCCCTGGCCCCCATCGTGGCGTTGATCGCCGAGCAGTTTGAGCGTACGCCGGGCAACTACCTGGCGTTTTTCAGCAGCTTCGATTACCAGCAGCAAGTGGCGCAGTTGCTGGCCGAGCGGTATCCGTCGATTCCAACCTGGCATCAATCACGGGGCATGGCCGAGGCCGAGCGCCAGGCCTTCCTCGACCAGTTCACCCAGCACAGCCGGGGCGTGGGCTTTGCCGTGCTGGGCGGGGCGTTCGGCGAGGGTATCGATTTGCCCGGCGCACGCTTGATCGGGGCCTTTATCGCCACACTGGGCCTGGCGCAACTCAACCCGGTCAACGAGCAGATGAAACTGCGCATGGGCGCGATGTTCGGTGCCGGTTATGACTACACCTACCTGTATCCCGGGATCCAGAAGGTGGTGCAGGCGGCAGGCCGGGTGATTCGCACCCAGCAGGACCAGGGGGTGGTGATGCTGATCGATGACCGTTTTGCCGAACCCAAGGTGCGGCCGCTGCTACCGCGCTGGTGGTCGGTGACCTGAGGTATTTGCCCCGTCAATGATGCTGGCGCGGGGTGCGCCGGTGGGGCAGTCTGCAGCAGTCCCCCCCATGGAGCTGCGTGATGAGTGCTATCGAACAACAGACGATCCAGGTCAATGGCATTCAATTGAGCCTGCATATCGCCGGCCCCGAGAGTGGCCCACCCGTGTGGCTGCTCCATGGTTTTCCCGAATGCTGGCACTCCTGGCGCCAACAGATCCCCGTGCTGGCCGCCGCCGGGTATCGCGTATTTGTGCCTGAAATGCGGGGCTATGGGCGCAGTAGCGCGCCCGCCGAGATTGCCGACTACGACCTGTTGACCCTATGCGCGGATATCCAGGGGGCCATGGACCTGTTCGGCCATCAACGGGTAGCGATGGTCGGCCATGACTGGGGCGCGGTGGTGGCGTGGCACCTGGCCTTGCTGGAGCCTACGCGTATCAACGCGCTGGTCACGATGTCGGTGCCGTTCGCCGGTCGTTCCCGCAGGCCGGTGATCGAGATCATGCGTGAGCTGTATGCCGAACGGTTCAACTACATCCTCTACTTCCAGCAGCCCGGCGTGGCGGAGCAGGAACTGGAAGCCGATATCGAACGCACCTTGCGTCTGTTCATGCAGGACCAGGATGTATTCCTGCAGCAAAAGCCAGCCACGGCCACCTTGCTGGACGGTGTCGCGCTGCCAAGCGCCTTGCCGGCCTGGTGCAGCCAGCACGACCTGGACATCTATGTGCAGACCTTTGCCAATGGCTTTCGCGGGCCGCTGAACTGGTACCGCAACTTCGAGCGCAATTGGCAGCGCACCGAGTTCCTGGCGGGCCGACAGGTGTTGCAACCGACGCTGTTTTTGATCGGCGACCGCGACCCGGTGGGGGTGTTTGAGGCGCATACGCTCAAGCGCATGCCCGAGGTGGTGCCGCAGTTGGAGCAGCAGGTGCTGGCCAACTGCGGGCACTGGATCCAGGTGGAGCAGGGCGCGCAGGTCAACACGCTGATGCTGGAGTTCCTGCAGCGTTAGCCCTTGGCCTTGGCCAGGAACGGTGCCAGGCGTCGGCCCATTTCCTCACCGAGGGCCTGGAGGCCGCTCAAGGGGCGGACCATCACTTCGAATTCGATGATTTGCCCCTCTTCGTTGAAGCGGATCAGGTCGATGCCCTTGAGCTGTTTGTCGCCCACTCGCGCGCTGAACTCCAGCACCACGTTGTGGCCGTCGGCGCTGGCCAGTTCTCGGTGGTATTGGAAGTCCTCAAACACAGTAAACACGGTGTTGAGGATCATCGACACGACGGGGGCGCCGGGGTAGGGGGTGTGGGCCATCGGCGAGCGAAACACCGCGTCAGGTGCCAGCAGTTCGGGCAGGGCCTTGAGGTCGGCAGTGGCCAGCATGGTGTGCCAGCGCTTCAGGGTATGGGCGGCCCCAGGGGATAATTGCAGAGCTTCGGACATGGTCTGTACCTGTTCTTATGAGTGTTGAGCAACCATAAGAGCAGCCGTGAGGTGGGATCAATGATCCAAACTGACAGTTATATGTCTGGAGCAAACACCAGACCTGTGGGAGCGGGCTTGCCCGCGATAGCGGTGGGTCAGATGATCAATTTCCGACTGTTCCACCGTTATCGCGGGCAAGCCCGCTCCTACAGTGTTATGCAGGGTTTACACCACTTCCAGGTAGGAACTGTGAATCGCCCGCGCCAGCTCGCGCACGGTGTCGATGAATTCGGTCAGCCGGCTGTGCAGGCCTTCCTCCAGGATCTCGTCGATACCGGTATAACGCAGCCGCGCCTCGAATTCGGCAGCCAGGCGCTGGGCCGTGCGGCCGTAGCTACCTGGCAGGTCGGCGAGGATATGGCTCAACTCTTCGATACACGCATGCAACGAGCGCGGTACGTCACTGCGTAGCAGCAGCAACTCCGACACCGAACGCGCGTTCAGCGCATTGGGGTACAGCTCGGTGTAGGCCTCGAATGACGACAAGGCACGGAGCAGGGCGCTCCACTGGTAGTAGCCGCGGGCGGACAGGTCGCTGACTTCCTCGGACTCTTCGCCAAACATCTCGTAGCGCGCATCCAGCAGGCGCAAGGTGTTGTCGGCGCGTTCGACAAAGGTGCCCAGGCGGATAAAACGATAGGCGTCGTTGCGCATGATGGTGCCGGAGGTGGCGCCACGGAACAGGTGCGAGCGCTGTTTGACCCAGTCGCAGAAATGGCTGATGCCATGGCGTGCCAGGCCGCCGGCGGCGATGCTGCGCATTTCCAGCCAGGTGGCGTTGAGGTTTTCCCACATGTCGGCGGTGATCCGCCCACGCACCGCATGGGCATTGCCCCGGGCAGCGCGCAGGCAGTTGTAGATACTGGCCGGATTTTCTTCGTCGAGGGCGAAGAAGTGCAGCATGCGCTCGGCGTCCAGCTGTTGATGGCGTTCCAGATAGCTGTCCAGGGTGCCGCTGCTGAGCAGCGACATCGCCAGTTCGTCCAGGCCATCACTGCGTCCGGCCTGGGGCATCAACGACAGCGAATAGCTGACCTCCAGCATGCGCGCCAGGTTTTCCGCGCGTTCCAGGTAGCGCGACATCCAGTACAGATCTGCGGCGGTTCTACTCAGCATACTCAGCCCTCCACCACCCAGGTGTCCTTGGTTCCGCCGCCTTGCGACGAGTTGACGATCAATGAGCCTTCGCGCAGCGCCACCCGGGTCAGCCCACCCGGCACCAGGCGGGTCTCCTTGCCCGACAGCACAAAGGGCCGCAGGTCGATATGCCGTGGCGCGATGCCGTTTTCGACAAAAGTCGGGCAGGTGGACAGGCTCAAGGTCGGCTGGGCGATATAGGCGTGGGGCCGGGCCTTGATGCGTTGGCGGAAGTCCTCGATCTCGGCGGCCGAGGCGGCCGGGCCCACCAGCATGCCGTAGCCGCCGGAGCCCTGGGTTTCCTTGACCACCAGTTCGGGTAAGTGCGCCAGTACGTGGGACAGCTCAGCGGGGTTGCGGCACTGGAAGGTCGGTACGTTCTGCAGCACCGGTTCTTCATCCAGATAGAAGCGGATCATCTCCGGCACGTAGGGGTAGATAGACTTGTCGTCGGCCACGCCGGTGCCGATGGCATTGGCCAGCACCACGTTGCCAGCGCAGTAGGCCGCTACCAGGCCGGGAACGCCGAGCATGGATTCCGGGTTGAAGGCCAGCGGGTCAAGGAAGGCATCGTCGATGCGCCGGTAGATCACATCCACTGCTTTGGGGCCGTCGGTGGTGCGCATGAACACCTTGAGGTCGTGCACGAACAGGTCGGCGCCTTCTACCAGCTCCACCCCCATTTCCCGGGCCAGGAACGCGTGCTCGAAGAACGCACTGTTAAAGCGCCCCGGGGTCAGCACCACGACATTGGGGTTGTCCAGGCGACTGGCGCTTTTCAGGGTCTTGAGCAGCAGGTTGGGGTAGTGATCCACTGGCGCGATGCGCTGCTTGGCAAACACTTCAGGGAACAGGCGCATCATCATTTTGCGGTCTTCGAGCATATAGCTCACACCGCTGGGTGTGCGCAAATTGTCTTCGAGCACGTAGTAGGTGCCGTCGCCATCGCGCACCAGGTCGACACCGGAGATGTGCGAATAGATATCGCGATGCAGGTCCAGGCCGACCATCGCTTTTTGATAGCCTTCATTGCCCAGCACCTGCTCGGCGGGAATGATCCCGGCCTTGATAATGCGCTGGTCGTGGTAGATATCGGCGAGGAACATGTTCAGCGCATTGACCCGCTGGATACAGCCGCGCTCGATCACGCTCCACTCACTGGCGGGGATGCTGCGCGGGATGATATCGAAGGGAATCAGGCGTTCGGTGTCTTGCTCGTCGCCGTACAGGGTGAAGGTGATCCCGGCGCGGTGGAACAGCAGGTCGGCCTCGCGACGGCGTTGGGCCAGCAGTTCCGGCGGCGTGTTGGCCAGCCAGCGGGAAAAATCCTGATAGTGCGTACGGCACACGCCATTTGCGTCATTCATTTCATCAAAGAAAGATCGAGCCATTCCAATTACCTTGTCAGTGCCGGGTGAAACGTTGCAGGCACTGCCGCTTTAGAAAACGCATTGTTATGAGCCCGTGGCTTTTGGCGCCAACGGACCTTGTCCTTACTTTCTTTTGGAGTCGGCTCTGAGTCGGGGGGTAACGTTTGCTCCTGTGTTCACCTGGGCAGGCAGGGGATTTAAGGAGTAAAGCAATGGCTGTGCCGAAACTGCGTTTGTAGGGATTACACAGTGTGTAAGCCCGTTATCGGAGCGGCCTGCGCAAGTGCAGTGCGCCCCAGGCATACGCCATGCTCCATTACGGTGCAGTTGATTGACCTGAACTTCGGGCATCACCGGTTCTTCTAACGGGATTACGCACCGTAAGGATCACCGATCGTGCCCCGGATCATTTCCCCCCATAGCCCCGAATCGGCGCTGACTGACCATACCGAACACAATGCCAAGATCTTTGGCTCGCCCAAGGACCGCCTGGATTTCTACCGCCGGGAAATCCAATACGAAACCACCATCCTTGCCAACCGCACCGATGCTTACCTCACCGCGCAGTCGTTCCTGGTGATTGCCTTTGTGTCCTGCATGGGCAACCTCAACCCCGAGTGGGGCAAGCTGTTCACCCTGGTGGTGCCGCTGCTGCTGTCGATGCTCGGCGTGTTCAGCTCGCTCAACGCCTGGCCTGGCATCCGCGCGGCCTACGACATCATTGACCACTGGCACTTCAAGCAGAGCGAGTTGTTGCGCAGCGAACCGGTGATGGGCATGGCCTACGATGAGTCGCCGCTGTTCTGCGAGACCGAGTCGTCGCACAAGGGCTATCGCAAGTCATTACTGTTTTCGGTGCGTACACCGTGGTTGTTCACGGTGTTCTGGATGCTGCTGGCGGCGTTTGCGTTTTATATCCAGGTGGATAATCCGGGGTCGTGACCATTGATCAGCGCGGCTCGTTTGAACTGAACTTCACCCATCTCCGTGGCGCCTTAACTGTACATCAGCTTGGAAGGAGGTCCCCATGAGCGCCAATCACAGTCAAGACCCGCAAGTCAGTGGCAGGAATGATCCGGCCATCGATGACAACACGCATAAAGTACCCGCTCCCGGTACGGCCCCCAAGGACCCGCAACCCGCGACTGATGAGGTCGCCAAGGACAACGAGTACAGCCCGGACTTCAAGCCCGAGCGCGAGCCCAAGCCAGAAACGGACGCTGACGTTGATACCCCGGGTGGCTAGGGCGATGCATACCCCAGCCGAAGAGGAGCCGATCAATGATCCGGGCAATGAAGACCCGGGATCGTTGATGGACGATGCGCAGGTGCCGCTGATCGAGCAGGATGATTTGGCTGAAGAAGGCGATGCTGACGCTTAGCGTAGGGCATCAGCCTGGGCGAGATAGCCATCAACAGAGCATCACTGGCCCGCTAACGGCGGCAGCCGGCGCTTGACCGGGGTTTTCTTGACGATGGCGGTGTTGGTTTCGGCGTAGGCGTTGAGACGGTCGAGCAAGGTATCCAACTGGTCCATGGTGCGTACGTGCAGTCGGGCGATAAAGCAGTCATCGCCAGTGACTTTGTCGCACTCGGTAAACTCCGGGATCGCCTGAATCTGCCGTTCCACCTCTTGTAGCTGGCCGGGCAGGGGGCGGATGCGCACGATGGCTTGCAACAGATAGCCAAAGTGCTTGGGGTCGATATCCACGGTGTAGCCCTTGAGGACTCCGCGCTCCTCCAGGCGTCGCAAACGTTCGCCCACGCTGGGCGAGGACAGGCCGGTAATGCCCGCCAGGGTCTTGAGCGAGCAGCGCGAGTCGTCCATCAGGGCGGCGATCAGTTGTTGGTCGATAACATCAATCATCCTGGGCTCCTTAAGCAGATTGGCTGTATTGCCTAATAAGAATAGGTAAGGACCACCTTTTACCTTCTGCAGGCGCTGGAGCCTGATTGGCGCAGGTTGCCATAATTTAGCCTCATTCGAGGAGCTAAATCATGGACACATCCATACGTCGCGGCTCATGGGAAATGGTCGGCGCCATGCTGATTTCCGGCACCATTGGCTGGTTTGTGCTGGTGTCTGGGGTGCCGGTCATCGAAGTGGTGTTCTGGCGTTGCGTCATCGGCGGCCTGACTCTGCTGCTGGTGTGCTGGCGGCTGGGGTATTTGCGGGGCGGATGGTTAAATTACTCGACACTCGGCTGGGCGATGTTGAGCGGCGTGGCCATTGTCGGTAATTGGCTGTTGCTGTTTGCGTCTTACGCCAAGGCCTCCATTGCGATCAGCACCGCGGTCTATAACGTGCAGCCGTTCATGCTGGTGATGCTCGCGGCGTTGTTTCTTGGCGAAAAGATCACCACACAGAAGCTCGTCTGGTTGAGTGTGGCTTTCGTGGGCATGCTGGCGATCGTCAGTGCCCATGGCGAGCAGCAGGGCAGTGGTGATCATTACCTGTTGGGCGTGGTGCAGGCGATAGGCGCGGCGTTTTTGTATGCCGTCGCTGCGCTGATCATCAAACGTCTGAAGGCCGTGCCGCCGCACCTACTGGCACTGATTCAAGTGACTACCGGCGCGGTGCTGCTGGTGCCGCTGGTCTCGTGGCAAAGCCTATCGGCGCCCGTCGATGCCTGGGCCGCGCTGTTGACGCTGGGCGTGGTGCATACCGGCCTGATGTACGTGCTGCTGTATGGCGCGATTCAAAAACTGCCGACGGCATTGACCGGGGCGCTGTCGTTCATCTACCCGGTTGCGGCGATCCTGGTTGACTGGATGGCCTACGGGCATCGCTTGGGCTGGGCACAGTGGTTGGGGGTTGCGGCGATATTGCTGGCGGCGGCGGGGTTGCAGCGGGGTTGGTGGTGGCGTGCTGAACACGAGCTGCCGACATCCAGGCGCCCCTTGTAGGAGCCGGCTTGCCGGCGATGGCGATCTGGAGGGCGCTATCGCCGGCAAGCCGGCTCCTACAAGGGCGTGGGTCAGTGTGGTGCGCGGGGGATGGTCTTGAGCAGGTCGGCCGGGCTGATATGCCCCACGACCTGCTGCTGCACGCCGCTGCCCGGCAACGGCAAGTCGAGGATATGGCCTTTGATCTTGCCCACCACGTGCATTTCGCAAGGCTTGCAGTCGAACTTCAGGGTCAACACCTCATCGCCGTGAATCAGCTGCATCGGTGCAACCTTGGTGCGTACGCCGGTCACGCCCTTGGCCTGCTTGGGGCACAGGTTGAAGGAGAAGCGCAGGCAATGCTTGGTGATCATCACCGGCACTTCACCGGTTTCTTCGTGGGCCTCGTAGGCCGCGTCGATCAATTTCACGCCATGGCGATGATAGAAATCGCGAGCCTTCTGGTTGTAGACGTTGGCCAGGAACGACAGGTGCGACTCCGGGTACACCGGTGGTGGCGTGGTTTCAGCTTTGCGGCCTCCACGGGGATGGGCCTCGACACGGGCCACTGTCAGCGCTTCGATCACATCTCGGCGCAGGGCCTTGAGCTGTGAGTTGGGGATGAAATACGCCTGCGGCGCATCCAGTTCGATGGCCGTGGCGTGATACTGGGTGGTACCGAGTTGGCCGAGCAGGTCGCGCAAGGTATCCAGCGCCTGTTCCGGTTTGTTGGCCACGCCGAACGGGCCGGGCAGGGTGGTGCTGGCACTCACCCCCTCTTCACTGGTGGCGGTCAGTTGCAGTTGGTCTTCGCGCAGGCAGGCTTGCCAGGACACACCAATCCGGCGCTCGGCGGAGGTCTTGAGCAGCGCTTGCTGCCAGTTGTGGTCCAGGTTGCGGTTGAGCGGGTGATTGGGCCGCAACTGATGCAGGCCCGCCGGCATCTCGTTGGGCTCGACGCGGTAGCGGTAGCGCTTCTCGCCGTCTTCGTCGAACTCACCCTTGGGCTCGGCGATATTGGCGCGGAAACCCACGACTTCGCGCTTGATCAGCACGTTCAAACCGTCACCGTTGGACAGCGGCTCATGGGTGATGACCTGCAAGTCGCGCTTGCCGGCCTTTTCCACCACGCCGACTGGCAGGCCGGTAAAGGTTGGGGTGTCGAAGGCACCGATATCGATCTTGCGATCACTGACGAAGTAGTCGGTACTGCCACGGTGGAAGGTCTTTTCCGGGTCCGGCAGGAAGAAATGCGCGGTGCGGCCGCTGGAGGCGCGAGCCAGGTCGGGGCGGTCCTCAAGGATCTCGTCCAGGCGCTGGCGGTAATAGGCGGTGATGTTCTTCACATAGCCCATGTCCTTGTAGCGGCCTTCGATCTTGAACGAGCGCACGCCGGCATCTACCAGGGCGCGCAGGTTGGCGCTCTGGTTGTTGTCTTTCATGGACAACAGGTGTTTTTCAAAGGCGACAACACGACCCTGGTCGTCCTTGAGGGTGTAGGGCAGGCGGCAGGCCTGGGAGCAATCGCCACGGTTGGCGCTGCGGCCATTTTGCGCATGGGAAATATTGCACTGCCCGGAGAACGCCACGCACAACGCGCCGTGGATGAAGAACTCGATGGCGGCATCGGTTTCATCGGCAATCGCGCGGATTTCCTGCAGGTTCAGCTCGCGGGCCAGCACCAGTTGGGAGAATCCGGCCTGATCGAGGAACTTGGCCCGGGCCAGGGTGCGGATGTCGGTCTGGGTGCTGGCATGCAGTTCGATGGGTGGGATATCCAGCTCCATCACGCCCAGGTCCTGGACGATCAGTGCATCAACCCCTGCATCGTGCAACTGGTGGATCAGCTTGCGGGCCGGTTCCAGTTCGTCGTCATGCAGGATGGTGTTGATGGTGGTGAACACCCGGGCGTGATAACGACGGGCGAATTCCACCAGTTGGGCGATCTCGCTCACGTCGTTGCAGGCGTTGTGGCGGGCACCGAAGCTTGGGCCGCCGATGTACACGGCGTCGGCGCCGTGCAGTATAGCCTCGCGCGCGATGGCGACATCGCGGGCAGGGCTGAGCAATTCCAGATGATGCTTGGGCAAGGACATAGTTTTTTTAGTCAGGCTTGTCACGGTTGAGGTGCGCATTGTAGCCGTGAATCGCCGGGGGGGCACCCGCTGGATGCCCAATGGCGCGCAGGGCTCAGCCTTTGGCTGCCATCGCTGTGACTTCGACGCGCATGCCGTCGACCGCCAATGCGGCCACGCCAACCGCCGCGCGTACTGGCCAGGGTTTGGCAAAGAACCGTTTGTAGACCTCGTTGAATGCGGCGCGGTCGGCCATGTCGGTGAGGTAAATGGTCAAGTGCATGACCCGGTCCATGCTGCTGCCGGCACGTTCAAGCGCGACCTTGAGGGCTTGCAGGGTGCATTCGCTTTGCGCGGTGATATCGCCCAGTTCCAGGCTGCCATCGGCGCGCACCGGGATTTGCGTGGAGACCAGGATGCCGTTGAAGCCGATGACGTCGGATGAGATGGAGTCTGGGTCGAGGTCGGGGGTGTAGTCTAGGTGGCTCATGGAGGCTCTTTTATTCAAGAAGTGGATCAGGCCGGCAGTTTACCCGGGGTCAACGTGTGCCACAGCTGATTTGAGAGTTAGATGATGTCGAAAACGGGTGGCTAAAATGCCACTATTGCGCACAAGTACTTTGCTGGCCTGGACATTGGAGCTTTAAAGACATGAAGGTTAAACATTCACGGGTCCAGCATGGCGTAGGCCAAGGTTCTTTTCATTCGGCCACGGTAGAGTTTGAGGCGGTCAGCGGCACGCATCGGTTTGACTACATCTATGATTGCGGGGCGATGGTGGCATTCGGACGGGAAGCCCCGGGACTCAAGCACGCCTTGCATCGGCTTTCGCTGGAGCAGAGGGCGGCAGGCGGGGGCAGGGCAGTGCTTGACCTGTTGATCCTGTCTCACTTCGACGCCGATCACATGAACGGCGCAAAGAAACTGATAGAGCGCTACTCGGTCGATCGTATCGTTTTGCCCTACCTGGGTATTGAAGAACTGGCACTGGTGATTGCCAGCCAGGCACATGCATTTGACGAGCGCACAATCGAGCAGCTACACGGCCTTGCCAACAATGCCAATACGTTTTGGGGCCACCCTGTCACGATGGTCAAAATCGGCTCGCGGAATACTGAAGATGGCACGTTTCAACCTCGGGCGGCAGAGGGCACCGAGCAGCCCTCCACGCAAGAGTTTCCACGGCGCGTTCCGGTGATCCTGCAGAGCACTGGCGCCGCGCCAGGGATTGTCATGCTGGATAACGACAACTTGATAGCCGGGCCATCCGTCGCCGGGATTGCCGATGCCTGGAAACTAAGATTCTGGAACCGTGGCTTGGACCCGGCCCTGGGCGGGCTGATCATTGAAGCTTTGGCACATATACGGTTTCCGGTTGCCGCCTTGAGCGATCAAAACAATGGTGCCCGGGACATAATCGCCTGGCTTAATGTCAAGCCCCCCAAGGGGCGAGCAAAGAAGGGCCACGGTACGACAAAATCCAGTGGCCCGAGCGGCAATCGCGATTTAGCGGTTGCCGCTTACCGCGAAGCCATCTTGAAATACAAGCCAACCTGGCTGAGCGAGACCAATGGCGACCTACTGGCTAATTTCTTGTCGCTGGGCTTGTATTCGGGGCCAGCGTTTAATGCTGATGTGTCAACCATTTGGTGTAGGACTATCCACGACGATTTCCACTATTTCTATAAGTACTATCCATCACTGCCACCGAGGGAGCGCTTGCTCCCAGGCTGGATCGGTACAGGCGATGCACCGCTGGGCGAACCCGCGATCTGGCAGGATTTTAAAGCCCATTACACAGTTGAGCTTCCCCAGACCCAAACCGTAGTAATGCCGCACCATGGGGCAGCACCGGTAGCGAGCACACGTTTTTACAACGCCGGTCTGAATCATCGCCAAGGAGTGAACTCCGTCATTTCATACGGCGCCCGAAACAGTCATGGCCATCCTCATCCATCGGTACTGGCGGGCATTACCTATATGGACGGCCGATTGTTGTTAGTTAATGAGCAAACCCGCCTAGGCTTTCAGGAAATCTATTTGTTTGAGCATCCTTAGCCGCACAAGGCTTATCTTCGTAGGCGAACCGAATACCGTCAGGAACCCCCTCATGCATTTATTTATCCGAGCGGCGCTGTTGCCAGTGGCCATTTTTGCCCTCGACGCACACGCCCAGACGGGACCTTCGTTCAAGTGCAGCGCGCACCTGACCAGCTCAATAGAGACGCTGATCTGCGGCAGCGAAGCGCTTAGCGCCCTTGATCGTCAAATGGCGAGCACCTACAGCGCCGCGCTAAAAAAGGCCGGTAGCCAGGCCAAGATGCTCAAGGCCCAACAACGTGGCTGGATCAAGGGCCGCAATGACTGCTGGAAGGCTGATGACAGACAGGCCTGCGTGCGTGACAGTTACAAGCAGCGGTTGGTTGAACTGCAGCAATGAATCGTCTGCTGTTTGTTTCTCTGGACGGGCCCAAGGGCACCGGAAAAACCACACTGCTGGAAGCCGTTACCAAAGCACTAAGGGCGGACAACAAAAAGGTCATCCGGCTGTGCGAGAAAAAAAGCGATCCCTTTAGACGGGAAACAATGGCCCTCGTTAACAAGCTGGTCAGAAATCCCTCGCGGGACCTGGAGTTGGAGATTTGTGAACGGCTCGCTGACAGCCGTGCGTGGATTTCTCAACACGTCCTGGCTAAACAGCCGCCCGGTAGCATTGTGTTGATTGATCGCTGGTACCCATCCGATGCAGCGTTTCGCCGCATAGTGCCGTTTGCAGAGATTCTGCAATTGAACATTGACCGAAACGTGCGAGTACCGGACTTGCACGTGGGGATTGTCACCGCACCAGGTGTTTCATGGGCGAGGGCTGCGGCGCGACGGCGTGGACTGAGCAGCACGGTGATCCATAGGTTGGAAGAACATGTGACGTGTACCGAGGCGTTCGAGCGAGCGGTTGCGGATCACGGTTGGGTTTTATGTCGTAATGAAGGACCGATCGAAGACGCAACAAGGCAGGTGGTTGCTGAGATCTATAGGGTGGTTGGCCAGAGGTGAGTTAGTAATCTATGACTTACGTGGCTTATGAACATATCTGACATAGCATCCGATTTAACATAATATACATTATGCGAACCAAGTGGGCTGTCCTTCAGGGGCTCTGTTCGGTGCATTTCACTAAGCGACATAGAACCAACCGCACCCCAGATTCAAAAGCAGCCACCGTCGCCCTCGCTGACCTGCCTTCGTTTGACCCTTGTGCCATCGGACGTTTACGGCGAGTCAGCACACCGTTCACCAACGCTGTGGTGAAATTGATAACGTTGCCCGTCATAACGCAGTACTGGGAAACAAAAGCCCGGGCCGCCGACTTCGATATCAGGCCAACCATTACTGCCTTTGCTAGCGAGAAACTCAGCGACGCCGCTTTCTTTGAGCATGAGTTTCCAGTGACCGTCAGGTTGCTGGCTGACTAGATAAAATCCAGTACCTGCTTGCCCATAACAGTCAGTGCTGCCTTCGGTAATCAAGGCATCCGGCCGGCCGTCACCGTTCAGGTCTTCAACCAACTCCATGGTTGCCGGTGTGTAGCTACCTGTTGTTTCGATTTCGCACTCCGACGCCTCTTGGTTAAATCCAGCAGCGCGGAACGCTTTTATCTGCTCGCTACGCGGCAGTTCATCCGCCAGCGCCGTGGCACTGGTCACGAAACATGCCACCCATAGACCTGACGTAAGCATTCCCCGCATATAGACCGTCCCTTTATGATGCTCAAATGTTAAGTATCGTGCATGTGCCCACACTCGCGCGAAGGATGAGCTAGCTTTGTCCTTTTAATATAAGGAATAAATATAACTAAACTAAATATCCATTTAGTTTAGTTATAGTTCAACCGAGTCGGATCCGATTACCTACTCTATTTTTCACGGTGAAAATCAGATCGAACGCCGGAGGAATCGACCTCAAATTTAGCGGCTAGATCAGCAAGGTGTCAGGCGATAAATGCATCCCTCCTCCCCTATTTGCCCTATGAATGTTGCCGTAGGATTGGTCAAGTCCTCGTGCTGATGCGCTGCGGGCATGCCCGCTCCTACGGGTTCTGAATGATTGAGGCAACCTGCCCTCAAATCCTCATCCTCTGGCCCAGCTTGCTGCCTGGCGATGTCACAGCAACCCACACCTCATGTTTGGCGATGGCCACCGATTGGACACGTGCTGCAGGACGCTCATTATTCCCAGAGGCCGCCGCAATACCGATCCAACCAAATCGCCCCAGGTGTTCCGTACGCAAAGAAACCCCGCCCGAATCTTATAGATCACCGGAGGTTTACTCTGCGTACGCAATATTGGCCAAGTTGCCGGATATTGGCGTGAATGCTTCGTGTGGCTCAACGCCGAATAGCGGCACCTTGTCACTCAATGGGTTTAACGGGAGTCGTTGTAACACCAGCCACGCTTGCACTATTCCCCATATCGGGATGCAGTTCAGCCTTGCCATTCAAGAAGTCCAACGCGCGTTGCCGCTCAACAGCCGTCATGGCAGCGAGCCTGGTCGAAATAGCCTTCAGTTCATCGTCGTAGATCTTATTCATGTTCGTTCTCCTCATAGACACCACAAGGTGCTGGAAACCCGATGTTCCGGGCATTCCAGGGTTGTGGCTACTGTAGGAACTACTAGTTTTTTAGCGCTTTTGACGATAGTGGTTATTTCCATATTCAACAATCGCATAGCTGGTAATGTGGGTGTGTGCCCTACTCTTTATATCTCAATAGCTTATAACTGAAATTAATAACTATTTATTTTAGTTATAATGCCCCACTCACATTCCCAAGCTCAAACACTAAACCTTCCTCGCCCCCGGACTCTGCCAAAACGACGGATCCGCACTTTTAAGTCGCTCTACCGCATTATTGATATGCTCCAGCGCCGCTTGCCGTGCGCCTTCTGGATCACGCGCGGCAATGGCCGCGTACACGGCAAAGTGCTCGGCCCGGACGGTCTTGGCCAGGTCTCGGCGCCGCTCTTCGTTGGAGCGTGTGATGCGGATCGCCTCTTTGATGAATTGCGCGATGAACTCGTGCAATGACGGGTACAACGGATTGCCGGTCGCCTTGGAAATTGAGTGATGAAACGCCAAGTCTTCCTCAACCCCATCGCGGCTCCCCTGCTCCGCTGCATCAATGGCCTTGAGCGCATGGTGGATGGCTTCCAGTTGCGCCGGTGAGTGTCGCTGGGCCGCCAATGCCGCTGCCTCGCCTTCGATGCCGCGGCGCAGTTCGGTGACTCTCAATACAGCCTCGATCGACCCGCCGACATCCAGGTCAATCGTGAATGCCTTGATGTGTGCCCCTTCGCTGACCACCGTACCGCTGCCCTGGCGGACCTCGACCAGGCCGGCCGACTTCAGGCGCGAAATGGCCTCGCGGATGACCGTGCGGCTGACGCCAAAACGCTGCGAAAGTACCGGTTCGGTGGGCAGGCGATGGCCTGGCAGCGCTTCGCCGCTGGCGATATAGGCCTTGAGGGCCGCCGTCACCTGATCGGACAGTGTGCCCTTGGCGGAGTCCTTCAGGGTACCCAGCGTATCGGCACTACAGGAGGATTTGTCAGGAGTGGGCATAGACGACTCTGGCTCAAATCTGTGAAAGGTACTGCATTTTAGACCCGCCGTCCTCTCTGGATTTAGCCGTTGAATTCGTATGACGTATTATGATAAAAAACGCCCCATCATGTAATCCGACACAAACAACGCCACCCACTATAAAAATAAGGATGGGGGAAACACATGACTGAATCAGTGATTCAAACCAGTGCCGTCGTACCCGCAGATCGCTTCGAGAACCTGGCGTATCGCAAAGTGGCGTGGCGGATCATGCCGCTGTTGTTGCTGTGCTACCTGGTCGCCTACCTGGATCGGGTAAACGTCGGTTTCGCCAAGTTGCAGATGTCAGACGATCTGCAATTTTCCGAAGCCGTCTATGGCCTCGGCGCAGGGATTTTCTTCATTGCCTACTTCCTCGTCGAGGTGCCCAGCAACCTGATCCTGCATCGCGTCGGCGCGCGGTTGTGGATCGCACGCATCATGATCACCTGGGGCATCATCTCCTCGGCCATGGCCCTGGTGACGACGCCGACATCCTTCTACATCATGCGTTTCCTGCTCGGGATCGCCGAGGCCGGGTTCTATCCGGGGGTCATCCTCTATCTGTCCTACTGGTTCCCGACCCACCGCCGCGGCAAGATGTACGCGCTGTTCGCCACCGCCGTGCCGCTGTCCGGGCTGATAGGCGCGCCGTTGTCCGGCTGGATCATGAGCGCCTTCAATGAGGTTCATGGATATGCGGGCTGGCAATGGTTGTTTTTCCTCGAAGGGCTACCCTCGATTGCTGTCGGCTTCCTGGTGGTTTTCTGCCTCAGCGACCGTATCTCCAGCGCTGGCTGGCTCACCCGTGAAGAAAAAACCCTGCTGCAGGCGCGCATTGACGCAGAAGCCGTCGGCCACCAGAAACACAGCCTCAAAGAGGTGTTCCTGCAGCCGCGTATCTGGCTGTTGACGGCCATCTACTTCTGCATGATCGCCGGTTTCTACACCGTCGGTTTCTGGTTGCCGACCCTTATCCGCCAGGCCGGTGTCAGCGATGTGTTCGAGGTGGGCATGCTCACCGCCATCCCTTACGCCGCTGCTGCACTGACCATGATCCTGGTTTCGCGCAGTGCCGACCGGTTGCGCGAACGGCGCTGGCACTTGGCGTTGACCGCCGTGCTCGGGGGCATCGGCCTGTTCATCTCTGCGACCTGGAGCGACAACTTCACGGTGTCGATGATCGGCCTGACCCTGGGTTCGATGGGCGCCATGAGCACCCTGCCGCTGTTCTGGAGCCTGCCGACTGCGTTCCTTGGCGGTACGGCGGCGGCTGCCGGGATTGCCCTGATCAACTCCTGGGGCAACCTGGCGGGCTTCGTCTCGCCCTACCTGATGGGCTTCCTCAAGGACCTGACCCACAGCACCACAATCGGCATGTATGTGATGGCAAGCGCACTGTTCCTCGGCGCCCTGCTGGTCTTCAGAATTCCCGGAAAACTCGTCAACCGCTGACGTTTGGAGTAACTCATGAATATTCTCGTGACCGGTGCAGCCGGCTTCCTTGGCCGCCGCCTGATCGAAGCGCTGCTGCTGCGTGGTTCGCTCACCGACCGCATGGGCCAGTCCCGGCCCATCGAGCAGATTGTCGCGTTCGACATGGTCGAACTGACGGGGATCAATGACCCCCGGGTAAAAGTGGTGTGTGGCGATATCGCCAACGCCCATGTGCTGGAGCGCCTGATCGATGCCAATACCGACAGCATTTTCCATCTGGCTGCGGTGGTTTCCAGCCAGGCCGAAGCCGATTTTGAACTGGGCATGCGCATCAACTTCAGTGCAACCCAGCACATGTTGGAGCGCGTGCGCCAGCTTGGCACATGCCCAAAATGGGTGATGACCAGCTCCGTCGCGGTGTTCGGCGGGCGGTTGCCGGAACAGGTGCCAGATAATCAGGTATGGGCGCCGCAAAGCTCCTATGGCACACAAAAAGCCATGAACGACCTGCTACTTGCCGATTACAGCCGGCGTGCATTCGTCGACGGTCGCAGCCTGCGCATGCCGACCATCGTCGTGCGCCCGGGCAAGCCAAACCTTGCAGCCTCCAGCTTCGCCAGCGGTATCATCCGCGAACCGCTCAGCGGCCAGACCAGCGTCTGCCCGGTACCGCTCGACACCCGGCTCTGGCTGATGTCGCCTGCACAGGCCATTCGCAACCTGATCCATGGCCATGAACTGGGTAGCGAGCAGTTGACGGAGGGCCGAGTGATCAACATGCCGGGCCTGTCGATCACGGTAGAGCGCATGATCGACGCCCTGCGCCAGACAGCCGGCGCGCAAGTGGCCGAACGCATTCGCCTGGAACCCAATCAGGCGATCGAGCGCATCGTCGGTTCCTGGCCGGGTGCGTTTTGTGCCACCTACTCCCGGGACCTGGGCTTCACCGCAGATGAGCGTTTCACCGATGTGATCGAGCAGTTCATCCATGAATACCAGCCCGGCTAAACCCGCTTGAGGAGTTCGACATGTTGAATGCCCCTGCCCGGCCGCTGCTGGGTTGCATCGCCGATGACTTCACCGGTGCCACCGACCTTGCCAACATGCTGGTGCGCGGCGGCATGCGCACGGTGCAAAGCATCGGCATTCCCGCTGTCGATGTTGCCGACCAACTCGATGCCGACGCGATTGTCATCGCCCTGAAATCGCGCACGGTGCCGGCCGCCGATGCCGTCGAGGAATCACTCCAAGCGCTGCACTGGCTGCGTGAACGTGGCTGTGAACAGATATTCTTCAAATACTGCTCAACCTTCGACTCAACGGCGGCCGGCAATATCGGCCAGGTCAGCGAAGCCTTGCTGCAGGCCCTTGGCAGCGATTTCACCCTTGCCTGCCCCGCCTTCCCGGAAAACGGCCGCACGGTTTTTCGTGGGCATTTGTTCGTTCAAGACCAATTGCTCAGCGAGTCGGGCATGCAGCATCACCCATTGACGCCCATGACAGACGCAAACCTGGTTCGCGTGCTGCAAGCGCAGACCCAAGGCAAGGTCGGCCTGTTGCGCCACGACAGCGTGTCCGCCGGCGTGGAGAGCATACGCGCGCGCATTGCTCAACTGCGCGCCGACGGTGTCAGCATGGCTGTCGCCGACGCCCTGTGTGATACCGATCTCTATCTACTGGGCGAAGCCTGTGCGGACTTGCCGCTGCTCACCGGCGGTTCCGGGTTGGCGCTGGGCCTGCCGGGCAACTTCCGGCGTGCCGGCAAGCTGCGCGACCTGGACGCCGCGCACGTGCCCGTGGTCCAAGGCGCGGCGGTGGTACTTGCGGGGAGCGCTTCCCAGGCCACCCTGGGCCAGATCGCGAACTGGCTGCAGGCAGGTCGTCCGGCGATGCGGGTCGACCCGCTAGCGTTGGCGGCGGGAAAGCCGGTGGTTGAGGACGCACTGGCCTTCGCTGCCGACCATGCGCAAACTGTGTTGATCTACGCCACCAACACGGCCGATGAGGTCAAGGCGGTCCAGCGCGAGCTGGGCGCCGAGCGTGCGGGGCATTTGGTCGAGCAAGCCATGGGGCGGATCGCCAGCGGTCTGCGCGAGGCCGGCGTACGGCGCTTTGTGGTCGCCGGCGGGGAAACCTCGGGCGCCGTGGTCCAGGCGCTGAATATCCAGCTATTGCAGATTGGCGCGCAAATCGACCCTGGAGTACCCGCCTGCGTCAGCACGCCCGGGGAACCGCTGGCGCTGGCACTCAAGTCGGGCAATTTCGGTGGTGTGGACTTCTTCGACAAGGCTCTCAAGCAACTGGCAGGAGTTCCGGCATGAGCAACGAAAACACCCTGCGTGAAGAGATCTGTGACGTTGGCGCTTCGTTGTATACCCGTGGCTACACGGTGGGCAGCGCCGGCAACATCAGTGCGCGGTTGGAGGACGGCTGGCTGATCACCCCCACGGACGCCTGCCTGGGGCGCCTCGACCCGGCGGCGATAGCCAAGGTCAGCCTGGCCGGGGACTGGGTCAGCGGTGACAAGCCTTCCAAGACGCTGGCGCTGCACCGTCAAGTCTACGATCGCAACCCTGGGGTTGGCGGCGTGGTCCACACCCACTCCACTCACCTGGTGGCGCTGACCCTGGCCGGCGTCTGGCAGGACGATATGATCCTGCCGCCGTTGACGCCTTATCAAGTGATGAAAGTCGGGCGCATTCCGCAGATCGCCTATGAGCGTCCCGGCTCCCCCAAGGTCGCCGAGCGCGTGGCGCAGTTGGCTAACCTGGTGCGCGGTGTAATGCTTGAACGCCTGGGGCCGGTGATCTGGGAAAGCTCAGTGTCCAAGGCCAGCTACGCCCTGGAAGAGCTGGAAGAAACCGCACGCCTGTGGTTGATGAACCAGCCAAGACCGACTCCCCTGTCTCAGTCGGCACTGGATGAGTTGCACGAGGTCTTTGGGGTTCAGTGGTAACCCAGGCCATACGATTGATTTTTCACCGCAGGAGTCTTCATGCCTCGTTTCGCTGCCAACCTCAGCATGCTTTACCCCGAACATGATTTTCTCGACCGTTTTGCCGCCGCCGCTAGCGATGGTTTCCGGGCCGTGGAATACATGTTCCCCTACGCTTATCCCGCGCAGCAACTCAAGCAGCGGCTTGACGACAATGGCTTGGTCCAGGCCCTGTTCAACGCGCCGCCCGGCGATATCGCGGCAGGGGAAAAAGGCACCGCATCCTTGCCCGGCCGCGAATCGGAGTTTCGCGCAGGTTTCGATCAGGCCCTGGAATATGCCGCCGTCCTGGGCAACGACCGCATTCACGTAATGGCCGGGCTGCTGGCAGACGAGGCCGATCGCGCCAGGCACCAGCAGACCTACCTGGAGAACCTCGACTACGCAGCGACCCAGGCCGCCAAAATCGGCGTCACCGTACTGCTGGAACCGATCAATACCCGGGACATCCCGGGCTTTTTCCTCAACCACCAGCATCAGGCGCACGCCATCTGCAAAGCGGTCGGCCACGCCAATCTGAAAGTCCAGTTCGACATCTACCATTGCCAGATCGTCGAGGGCGACGTGGCGACGACGCTGCGCCGGGATTTCGCCGGTATCGGCCATATCCAGATTGCGGGCGTGCCGGATCGCCACGAACCGGACCTGCACAACGAGTTGAACTACCCCTATTTGTTCGAGCTGATTGACCAACTGGGCTACACCGGCTGGGTGGGTTGCGAATACCGGCCACGGGGCAACACATCCCAAGGTTTGCAATGGCTGCGCGATTGGCAGGCGCGTTCGACTCAAGGCCGCCCAGGCTGACAGCGGTTCGTTAACCTGGCCCATGAACCTGATTGGCGCTTTTAAGAATCGCCTGAGAGAATCCCCGGCCCCCACCTCCTACCATGCACCCCGAAGCCACTGCGAACATACCCAGGAAAGCTACGGGCCCTCATGTCACCACTCAACCACTGGCCATTGTGCCGTCCCTTGCTCTGGATCAGCGCGCTGGTTGCAGCGCTGCTGGCCCTGGCGCCCTGCGCGCAGGCGGCGGTCAAGATTGAAGGCACGCGCCTGATCTACTTTGGCCAATTCAAAGAAGCCAGCATCAATATCGTCAATCAGTCCCCCAGCGAATTGGTGGTGCAAAGCTGGGTCACTGGGGACAACGATGATGCAACCCAGGCGGTGCCTTTTGCCGTGGTCCAGCCGCTGGTTCGCCTGGATGCTCAACAGCATCACCTGCTGCGCATTCTGTACGCCGGCGAAGGCTTGCCCGGCGACGTGGAGTCGATGTTCCTGCTCAACGTCATGGAAATCCCGCTGAAACCGGAAACCGCCGACAGTGTGCAATTTGCCGTGCGCCAGCGTCTCAAGCTGTTCTATCGCCCGCCAGGGCTTGCAGGAAGTTCGTCCGAGGCCGTGCAGCAATTGGTGTGGAGCCGCACCGATGCGCAATCGGTAACCGTCACCAATCCCAGTGCGTTTCATCTGTCCCTGGTGGATGTGCAGAGCGATTCCGGCGGCCAGGTTCAGGCGTTGGAGGACTACGTATTGCTCAAGCCCGGGGAGCGCAAGGTCTTCAGCACCAAGGCACCCATCAGCGCCGGGAGCCAAATCAACTTTACCGAAATCACCGATATCGGCTTGCAGGCCCGCCATCGCGCGGCCCTCAAGTGATGGATCGCGGGGAATACCGACCTATGTCACCTCTTAAATACCTGCTCGTGGCCACCCTGTTTGCCTGCGCCGCCCTCCCCGCTACCAGCTACGCGCTGGCCTGCCGGGTGGACGGTAGCGGCTCGATCGCCGACACCGCTCCCCTGGGCACCGCATTGGCCGTGGCGGCCGATGCGCCAGATGGCACGATTATCTGGGAGTCCGGCCCTCGCTCGGTCAATGTGATCTGCGCAGACGACTACTTGCATGGGCGCGAGGAAGTGTATTTCTACTTGAACCCGGCAAGCGTCAGCATCGGCCAGGGTATTCGCGCCGGGATTCGCTATAACTCGGTGCCCATCACCCAAAGCAGCGGCAAGTACGGTACTGGGTTCTACTCCGACCGCGGTTGCACCCTGTCAAGTTGCGTGGGTTGGGACAAGGCCCGGTTCACCCTCAACTTCAGCGTATTTATCGAGAAGTTTGGTACCACCCCACAAAACGGCCAGGCCAGTACCCTGTCGCAATACCGGGTGTTTCAACTGGACGGTATTACCGGTCTCAACAACCGCCCCAACAGCAACCTCAACTACATCGTCACCGGCGTGAACGACATACGCTTCGTGCCCTGCACGCCCGACCTGACGATCACGCCCAATGTGGTGAGCTTCCCCAAGCCCTCGCGCAAGGCGCAGATCGGCGAAGTGGCCAGCACCGCAGCCTTCAGCTTGAGCCTGCGCAAAGCCTGCGATACCCCGTATACGGTGAGCGCGCGCTTCGCCACCACCCCGGGCGGCGGGAACGTGGTCAATGGCTTGTTGGTGCCCACCAACAACAGTTCCGTGGGCATCGCGTTGTCCTGGGACTATACGAACCAGAACCTGCCCTTCAATGAGTGGTTCCCCCTGGCCCAGATGAAGGGGGCCAACCAGACCACCCGCCAGGACTTCAGGGCGGACCTGAAGTGGCGCACCCTGCCCGTTCCCGGCGCGTTCGATGCGGCGGTCGTGGTCGATATGTTCTACAAGTAGATACGTGGCTGCTTTTAAGGATCGTCTTATGCCCAGGCGCTGGGTGGCCGATTAAAATCCGCCGATGCGATTTAAAAGTTATCTGCTGCAGATCAATCCTGTCCTTTCCCGCCCCGAAGCAGCCAGAAGGCTGCTTCGTCTTTTTGCCGCCGTGTTATTGGTCGGCATCTTGAGTGGTGTCTACACGTTCCTGCTGTCCACCTTCAACAATGACATCTCCCAGCGGCGTGGCTATATGAGTAGCGCCATTGCCGAGGCTCATACCTTCTTCACCACCCGTGAAGCACTGCTCGAAAGCCTGAGCCTGTCAGCGGTACGCAAATCCACCCAGGCCAAGGCCCAGGCTTACCCGGCCTCCAGCGAAGAGCAGCGCCTGCAACTGGGCAATGCCCCAGGCCATCAGTGGAGCATCTGGCTGACTTCGCGCATGCGCAGTTACCTGAAGACCAAGCAGGTCAACCTGCTCTACGTGACCGCCGGCCCCGATCCGCAACTGACCCGGCTCTATGACTCGACGCCGCAGGTACTGCCGTTTTCCAAGTGCATGCTCAACCGCCTCCGGGCGTTGAAGCAACACAACCCACTGGACCCCGGCGAACTCTGGCTCAGCGACCAAACCGAGGGGCACTCCCACCTCTACCTGTTCATTTTGCTGGATGAGCGCGATCCCGACTCCGGCTGGCTGGGCCTGGAGATGGAAAGCCAGGAAGTCTCCACAACCCTCAATGACCAGAGCGCGGGCGAGTTCATGATGCTCAACTCCCAGGGCATGCTGGTATTTACCAATAGCCATGACCCACGGCTGGACCAGTCCCTGCTCAAGCCCAAGGGCGAGAATTTTTTCGGGTTTGTCGGCGATGGCCTGGTGCCGGATCACCTGGTGATTCGCAAGCAACTGAAATCGTCGGACTGGCAACTGATGTACACGATCAACCTGCGCGATGTGGTGCGGGGGTTGTGGCGCGAGCTGCTCGGGTCGCTGGTGTTTTGCCTGTTCAGCGTCACGCTGATCTGGCTGGTGATGCGCCGGGTCAATCAACGCTTCATCATCCCGTCAATCAATGGCATCCAGGCGCTGATTGAAAGCGAAGCCTTCGGGCGCGATGTGATCCAGACCGCGCCGGTGGCCCTGTGTGTGCTGCGGCGCACCGACGGCCAGGTGGTACTGGAAAACACCCTGGCTCAGCAGTGGCTGGGCACCGGCCTGGAGCGTGAAACCCTCTGCGCCGGCTGGATCCGCCAGGCATTCGATGGTGAGCCCTCCGGGCACTGTGACTACTTCGAGACCCTCGACGGCCGCCACCTTTACCTCAGCAGTGCACCCACCCGTTATAGAGGCGAGGATGTGCTGTTTTGTGCATTCAGCGACATCAGCGCGCGCAAGCAGGTGGAAGCGGCCCTGGAAGAAGCCCGGCAATCGGCCGACGCTGCGAATGCCGCGAAAACCCTGTTCCTGGCGACCATGAGTCACGAAATCCGCACACCGCTGTACGGCGTGCTGGGCACCCTGGAACTGTTGGCCCGCACCCAGCTCGATGCCCAGCAAAAAGACTATCTGCATGCCATAGAGGGGTCTTCGGCCACCTTGCTGCAACTGATCTGCGATGTGCTGGATGTATCGAAGATCGAGGCCGGGCAATTGGCACTGGAACTGAGCGAGTTCTCGCCCCTGGACCTGGTCAATGAAATCATCCAGGGCTACGCCGCGGCCGCAATGGGCAAGGGGTTGCAGCTGTACGCCTGCTTTGACCCCAAGTTACCCGAGCGGCTGATGGGCGATGTCACCCGCCTGCGGCAGATCCTCAACAACCTGTTGAGCAACGCGGTGAAGTTCACCGACTACGGGCGCGTGGTGCTGCGCGTCAAGTTGCTTGACCGCGACGACGAGCGCTCCAGCGTGTTGTGGCAAGTGTCCGACACCGGCAAAGGCATTGCCCAGGAAGACCAGGCGATGATTTTCGAGCCGTTCTATCAAAGCGAAGGCAACACCAACGTCGTCGCCGGTACCGGGCTCGGCTTGCCGATTTGCCAGCGCCTGACGCAATTGATGAATGGGCATATCCGCATGGTCAGCGAACTGGGCCTGGGCAGCAGTTTCAGCCTCACCCTGCCGCTCGAAGTGGCGCCCTGCGCGCCCATGAGCAGCTTGCTCGCCGAGACTGTCTACGTGGTTTCGCCCATTCCCGAACTCGCTCAATCGATCAGCGGTTGGCTGCGTCGCTGGGGCGCCCGGGCCCAGACCGGCCAGCCCACCCACCCCGACGGGCAACTGCTGCTGGAGCTGCATCCCGGCACTATCGAACAGCCCCTGGTGCCCGACTGGCCGGGGCCGGTGATCCTGGTCAGTGGCAACAGCAGCAATGGCCAGCATGCCGAGACCGGCGTGTGGCATGCCAACCTCAACCAGTTGAGCGCCATTCACCAGGCGGTCAGCCAGGCCCAGGGATTGTGGGTCGCCCGGGTCGACGAGCAGGTGCAAAAGCGCGAGTTGCGCAAGCTCGACCTGCATGTGCTGGTGGCTGAGGACAACGTTATCAATCAACTGATTTTGCGTGACCAGCTTGAGGAACTTGGGTGCACCGTGGAGTTGGCCTGCGATGGTCATGAAGCGCTGCAGTTGTGCAAGGCCTCACACTTCGATGTGGTACTGACGGATGTGAATATGCCCAGAGTCAACGGCTATGAATTAGCCAGGGAGTTGCGCAGCCAAGGTTGCGCGCTGCCCATCATCGGCGCAACCGCCAACGCCATGCGCGGCGAGGCAGACCTGTGCCTGGCCGCCGGAATGAACCATTGCCTGGTCAAACCCTTTGCGTTGCGGGCCCTCTTCAACTACCTGGAGCCCTACACACGGATCCCCCATGAAGCCCTATAGTATTTTGATCGTCGAGGACCATCCCCTGCAGCACCTGTACCTGCAGAACCTGCTCAATGAATTGGGCGACTTCATGCTGGAGTCCGCCCAGGATGGAAACGAAGCACTGGAGCGCTTGCGCCAGCGTGATTTCGACCTGGTGCTGACCGATCTGCTGATGCCGGGCATGGACGGTGTGCAATTTATCCAGAGCCTGGCGACCCTGCGTTGCAAGCCTGCCCTGGCCATCATGAGTGCCGCCTCCCGGCGTATGTTGATGGCGGCCAGCCTGGTGGCGAAAAATCTCGATGTGAAAGTCATCGGCCTGATTTCCAAGCCAGTCGCAGCCGACGCCTTGCGCAGCCTGGTCAGCCAGCTCAACCACAAGGACCGCAGCCCCTCCCCCGCCCCCGCCACGCCGCCGGCGATTGACCGGCACACCCTCCTCCAGGCCATGGGCAACGGGCAGATCCAGGCCTGGTTCCAACCGAAAAAATCCTTGGCCAACGGCCGGATTGTCGCCGCTGAAGCGCTGGTGCGGTGGATGAACCCCGAGCAAGGGGTGATGTTGCCCGCCGCGTTTCTGCCGGCGATCAAGACCTTCGACCTGGAAGAACGCCTGCTATGGCTGGTGCTCAAACAGGCGATCCTGGCCCAGGAACGCTGGCGCCAGCGCGGGTATGAGATTCCGGTGTCGATCAACTTGCCGACCCACCTGCTCAATAGCCATGACTTGGCAGACCGCCTGCTGGCGTTCGTCCTCGACCACCAAGGCATCCCGGGGATGATCTGCTTCGAGCTGATGGAATGCTCGGTGCCCCAGGACATCAGCAACTTCTACGCCGGCGCCTGCCGCCTGCGCATCAAGGGTTTCGGTCTGTCCCAGGACGATTTCGGCAAGGGCTACAGCTCTTACCTGAACCTGGTCTCAACCCCGTTTACCGAACTCAAGATCGACCAGGCGCTGGTGCAGGGCTGCCATGACAACGAAGGCATGACCTCGGCCCTGGCGAGCATCATCGCACTGGGCCGCAAACTTGGGCTGACGGTGGTGGCCGAAGGTGTGGAGACGCCCCAGCAACTGGCGTTGCTACGCAAAATCGACTGCACCCAGGTGCAGGGTTTTCTGATCTCCCACGCGGTCTCCTCTGAACAATTTCAACAACTGTTGAACAATGATGGCCCAGCGACATCTCATTAGCCCCCGGCTCGGATTTGTCTAACCTGTATAAGGAGTAAACTCCATCCAGCGCCGATTTCTCAGCCGCCTGCGAAAACCATCAATGAAGCACAACAACGCGATCCTGGAAGCATTCACCCGCAGCTCACTGCGCTTGAACAAAGGGCTGATGGGCGTGCTCGGCGTCGCGTTGTTGCTGGCAGGCACCAGTTACTGGGCGTTGCAGCGGATCATCGATGAGCAGCACGCCGCGGTGGGGTTTCATTTTGCCCGGCTGATGGAAAATATCCAGGAACAGGAAACCTTCCTCCGGACCCTGGCGCAGCCGGCGATCCAACGGGACTTGATCAGCGATAAGAACACCCAGGCCAGCCTCCAGAGCCATCGCCTGGACATGCACAACACCCGCTATGAAGGTCGTGAGTTCGCTTTTTCGGTGCCCTTCAGTGCACAGTTCGAGGCGCAACGGGTCACGCCTGGCGAGCAGCAGAAGATCTTTGCCCTGGGGGTGCACCTGGCCAGTTACTACAGCGCGTACTGGTCATCGTCGCCCTACGCATCGCCCCACGTCTTTATCCTCAACCGCCTGGTCAACTACCACATTGCGGTGCCTGCGGTCGGCTACCAGCGTGGCGGCAAAACCCCGTTCAACGGCCCCACGGCCGAACAGGCCGACGCGGTGCAGCAAAGGCTCGAGCAACTGCCCCGGGTAGACGACAGACTTTACTGGGAAACCTATACCCCAACCGGGAAGGCCTCCGGGGCTCCGCAGTTGTTGGCGTATATCGGCATCACCCTGAACCCTCAGGTTTTGCGCGCGGGTCAAGGCACTAACCAGGTGATGGTTGCCACGCTGCTGGATATGGCACACGTCAACGATGTGGAACGCACCATGGAGTCGTCCATCTACGATCGATTCACCCTGATCTCCCCTGCCGGGCAGACGCTGACGGGGCCCCAGGTCCCCGCCTCTGCCTTGGGTGAAGGGCTGAATATTCGCGCCGATGGGCTGGAGTTCAAAATCACCCACGACGCCCAGTCGCAGTGGACTGCAATCTACGGGATCAGTTACAAGCATTTTTTCCGCTATGCCCTGTGGCCACTGACCAGCCTGGTGCTGTTTCTGTGTGCCGTACTGGCGATTGTCTGGGCCGGCAGCCGCTGGTACCGCAAGCAAGTGATCCGTCCGGCGCGCCAGGCCCATGAGCGGATTGCCGAAAGCGTGGCATTCAGTCGGGTGATTATCGACACCGCGCCTACCGGCCTGTGTGTGGTGGGCCGCGCGGACGGCCAGGTGCTGATCGAGAACCAGCGCGCCCAACAATGGCCGGGCACCGCCAGGCTGGTGGCGGCCCTCAGCCGCTTCCAGGACAGCGCCGACAGTGGCGAAACCCACCTGGAAATCGAAGGCCGGCACCTGCAGGTCGGTTTCGTGTCGACCCGTTATCAAGGCCAGGATGTGCGGCTTTATGCGTTCAACGACGTGACCCGGCATATTGAAGACGCCCTGGCCCTGGAAGATGCCCGGCGCGCCGCCGATGCGGCCAATGAAGCCAAGACGCTGTTCCTGGCAACCATGAGCCATGAAATCCGCACACCTTTGTACGGCGTGCTCGGCACCTTGGAATTGCTCGGGTTGACGACCCTGGACCCGCGCCAGAAAACCTACCTGCACACCATCCAACGCTCATCTGCCACGTTGTTCCAACTGATCAGTGATGTGCTCGACGTGTCGAAAATCGAATCCGGGCAGATGGCAATCGAGTCCATCGAGTTTTGCCCCCTGGACATGCTCGAAGACACCTTGCACACCTACGCCGCCTTCGCCCAGCGCAAGGGCCTGCAACTGTATGGCTGCATCGATGCGCAGTTGCCCGACTGTGTGGTCGGCGACCCGATGCGGATCCGCCAGATCCTCAACAACCTGGTGAGCAATGCGCTCAAATTTACTGACATAGGACGCGTGGTGATTCGGGCCCGGGCGCTTCGCCGGGGGGCCGATAAGGTGGACCTGGAGTGGCAAGTGACCGACTCTGGCGTGGGCATCAGCCAGGCGCAGCAAGCCAAGCTGTTCGACTTGTTCTACCAGGCACCAGACACCGCTGGCCAAGGCGGTGCGGGGCTGGGCCTGCCGATATGCCGCTGGCTCGCCGAAATGATGGATGGCCAGATCAAGGTCGTCAGCGAGCCCGGCCTGGGTAGCAGTTTCACCTTGAAAATGAGCTTGCCGATAGGCCGTGGCGAGTTGCCCGGACTTCCCCTTCTTGAGCCGAGCGCGACGCCGGTCTATGTACAGGCGCCGGTGCGCGAGTTGGCCGAATCCCTGTGCGACTGGCTCGGGCGCCTGGGTATCCAGGCCTCGGTGGCAACGCTGCCCCTGGCCTCACAGAATGCGCAGGCCGTACTGGTCGACATGTTGCCCGCCGGGCCACGATTGTCCTGGGCCGGGCCGCGCGTCTTGTGTGTGCCGGGTGCACACAGCCCACCGCTGTATACGGCCCAGGGCTGGGAAGTGGATATGCATGATGTGCGTGCCATTGCGTCGGTGGTCTCGCTGGCGCAGCAGGGTAAGCAGGAAGCCGTGCAGCACGCCGAACAACAGAGCGCCGGGCAGTTGCAACTGCGCATTCTGGTGGCCGAGGACAACCCGGTAAACCAGGCCATCATCCAGGAGCAACTGGAAGCGCTGGGCTGTACGGTTACCTTGGCGGACAATGGCGAGCAGGCCATGCACCTGTGGCAACCCCAGGCCTTCGACCTGGTGCTGACCGACGTCAACATGCCCTTGATGAATGGCTACGAACTGGCCCGCACCCTCAGGGAACATGACCCGCAGTTACCAATCATCGGCGTCACCGCCAATGCCATGCGCGAAGAAGGCATGCGTTGCCTGGCAGTCGGGATGAATGCGTGGCTGGTCAAGCCCTTGAGCCTGCAAACCCTGCGCGCGCAACTGATCAAGCTGTGCCGGCCGACGGTACGCGTCTTGCCGGCGGTGATCGACACGGTGCAGATGTCAGAAAAAATGCGCCCGCTGTTTGTCAGCAGCGTACAGCACGATCTGCAGCGCATCAGCGCCGCACTTGAGCAACGCGATTGCCGGCGCCTGGCCGAAACCTTGCACTCGGTGGCCGGGGCCTTGGGCGCGGTGCAGGCGCTGGACCTGGCCCAGGCGTGTGTCGAACTGGAAAGCCAGTTGGCCAGCGGCCGGCTCAATCCCGCGCTGGAAATGCGCATAAACCAGGTCAGCAGTAGGCTTTCAGCCTTGCTCAGCGTGCAGCCATGAGCCCTCCTCACTCACTGAACCAGCATTACGGGCAACCCTTATGAAAACCTTCACTGTGGTTATTGCGGATGATCACCCCATCGTGCTTTTGGGCGTGCGAGAACTCGTCGAGCGAGACGCGCGCTTTCAAGTAGTGGGCGAAGCGATCTGTTCGGCAGGCCTCATCGGGCTGCTTGAACAGCAGCCTATCGACATCGTGATTACCGATTACAACATGCCCGGTGATTCACCCTACGGCGATGGTTTGAAACTGGTGGAATACCTTAAGCGGCATTTCCCCCAGGTGCAGATTCTGATCCTGACCATGATCTCCAATCATCTGATCCTGACCCGTCTGCAAGAGATGGGCGTGGTGGGCGTGATCCAGAAAAGCCAGTTGCACACCGAAATCCAGGTAGCCCTCAAGTCTATTGTGCAGCAGGCGCTGTATCGCAGCCTGGAGCCCGCCAAGACTTCGGTGGTCGAGTCGATGACGGCTATCGATGCGCGTTTCTCGACCCTGTCGCCGAAGGAATTCGAGATACTGCGTTTGTTTATTTCAGGCAAAAGTGTCAGTGATATAGCGCGCAGCCAGAATAGAAGTTCAAAGACTATCAGTGCGCAAAAGATTTCGGCCATGCGCAAACTTGAAGTCAGTAGTGACCAAGACTTGTTGGCTTATTGCCTGGCGCAAAATATCTTCAACTAATCCGTGCCTTATCAACTAATCTCCTCCTTAACTAACTTGCCTTGCAGTGCTTTATAAGAATCGTCTTATTCTCTCTAAGGCCTAAAATCACTATTGTTCGTTGGCAGTTTCAATCCTCTCTACAACCAACACTAACGGACATCATCATGAAGAAGTTTTCCCTGGCCCTTATCGCTGTGTCAGTTATTGCCGCCAGCAGCAGTGCATTTGCCGAAGATCCCGTTGCGCCGACCCCGACCCTGGGTGGCAGCGGCAAAATCACTTTCACCGGCGTGATCAACAACGACGCGTGCTCGGTCGACGGCGCCAACTCCGATCGCGTGATCTCGGTGGACATGGGCTCGGTATCGATCAAAGACATGGGCACCGCTGAAAACCCGGCCTCGGGCCGTGTGACAGCCAAAGACTTCAACCTCAACGTGAACTGCAACCTGGGCACCAAAGTGGCCATGATCTTTGACGCCAACAGCGGCGGCTCGGGCCTGGTCACCGGCAAGAAAGTCCTCGCCCTGACCCCGGGCAACGGCAGCGCAAGCAACGTCGGCATCGCCCTGCTCGACAGCAAAGGCGCACTGATCGACCTCAGCTCCCCGGCCAGCGCCCGCATCGAAAGCAGCATGCACGGCCAAGGCGCCGAAGGCGGCGATGCAACCTTGAGCTTTGCCGCAGCCTACGTCACTACCGGTGCAGCCGGCGCCTCCACCGCGGGTCGTGGTGACGCCACCCTGCCGTTCATCCTGCAATACGAATAACCCCCCAGGCTGTAAATGCCACGCGCGAGGCCCCAGGGCCTCGCCATTTATCCGACCCATACACGGTAGACATCATGTTGCCTCGTTCCATTGCCGCAGGCCTGGGGTTGTTGACCCTGCTGATGGCGACCCAGGCTGGCGCCAGCATTTCATTGAGTGCCACGCGTATCGTCTTCGATGGCGAGCACAAAGAAGCCAATATCACCGTGCGCAACGGTAACCAGGATGTATTGATTCAATCCTGGGTCGATACCAGCGATGCGCAAGCCAGTGCTGCACCGTTCGCCGTGACCCCGCCACTGGCACGGATATTTGCCAAGGAGCAGCAATTGCTGCGCATTCTTTACCAGGGCAGCGGTATGCCGGCGGATCGTGAATCCGTGATCTGGCTCAATGTGCAAGAGATCCCGCAGGCCGCCGCCTCCGATAACACGTTGCAACTGGCGGTGCGCCAGCGCATCAAGATATTTTTCCGGCCAGCCGGTTTGCCAGGTAGCGCCCTGTCGGCGCCGGCGCAACTGGAATGGCAACTGCAAAAGCGTGGCGCCGAGTCGTGGCTGAGCGTAAAAAACCCGACGCTGTATCACGTGTCCATGGCCGATATAAAACTTCAGGCCGGGCAACAAACGGAACTGGCTGCCGATTCGACAATGATTGCCCCGGGCGCCGAAAAACAGTTCAGCGTTAAACAACTCGGTGGTTACGAAACAGTGCAGTTGTCTTTTTCCAGCATTAACGACTATGGCGCACAAGATAAATACACCGCACAACTTTCCACGCGCCTGACGGCCAAGGCCACTGAGGCGCGCACCCGGCAATAAGCGTTCCCCTTAAACCCTCCAGGTTCGATTCGAGTGCGTACTCGCGTGCCTCGCCTGTCCGATAAACAGGGATGATATAGGTTCTTTGCATGTTTTTTATTTTAGGCAGCAGGCCCAATCATTACATATCAAGCGAGCGCACTTCACGCGTGTCTACAACGTGCACATCTCTGAAGTTGAGTACGCTGTCATTGGCCATTCTTGCCGGCTCGCCCGTTTGGGCCGTTGCCGATGAGCCGTCCCTGGAAGTGTTCAACACCACCTTTTTGCAGGGCGCTCAATCGTCGGTAGACCTGCAGCAACTGCTGTCGGCCAACAGCGTGCTGCCCGGTAACTACCGCGTCGACCTGTATAGCAATGAGGTCCTGGTGGGCCGTCGCGACATCGACTTCAAGCGCAACCCGCAGACCGGCCGGGTCGATCCGTGTCTGACCCTGGACTTGCTCAAGCAACTGGGGATCGACCTGACCCTCTTGCAAGCCCAAGGCAAGCTCGACGCCAGCCAACCCCAGGCCTGTTACGACCTACCGACGCTGATCGACCAGGCCACCCTGCGCTATGACGCCAGTCGCCTGCGCCTGGCGGCGAGCATTCCACAGGTTGCGATGCAACGGGGCATGCGCGGTTATGTCGACCCCCAGTTATGGGACGATGGCGTGCCCGCAGCGTTTATCAACTATCAACTCAATAGCAGCCGCACCGCCGGCGACTATGAAACCCGCATCAACAACAACTTGGGGCTGCGCAACGGCATCAACCTGGGCGCATGGCGTTTGCGTAACGAATCGAACCTGAGCAATGGCACGGGGCGGCCGAGCAACTTCACCAGCAACCGCAGCTATGTGCAGCATGACGTGACGACGCTCAAGGGCCAGTTCAGTGCCGGGGAGATTTTTTCCGATACCGACCTGTTCGACAGCGTGCGTTACCGAGGCGTGAAACTGGCGTCCGACGAAGGCATGCGCGCCGACAGCGAGCGCGGTTATGCGCCGGTGATTCGTGGCGTGGCACAGACCAACGCCACGGTAGAGATCCGCCAGAACGACTACATCCTCTACACCGCCAACGTCGCGCCCGGGCCTTTCGAGATCAACGATATCTACCCCAGCGGCTCGAACGGCGACCTGGAAATCACCATCATCGAGGCCGACGGCCGTCGGCGCGTGACCACCCAGGCGTTCTCCAGCCTGCCGATCATGGTGCGTGAAGGCCAGGTCAAATACAGCGTTTCAGCCGGTAAATTCAGCAGCAATGCTGACGGCTTGGCGAGCCCGCAATTTGTCAGCAGCACCCTTGCCTACGGTCTCACCAGCAACCTCAGCGCGATTGTCGGCCTGCAAGTGAGCGAAGACTACAAGGCACTCTCCCTGGGGGTTGGCAAAAACACGTCGCTGGGCGCGGTGTCGATGGACGTCACTCACTCCTCAAGCGCCGCCCAAGGGCAAACGACCCAGGGCAACAGCGTGCGTGCGTTGTATGCCAAGACCTTTGCCGGCACCGACACCAACTTCACCCTGGCCGCCTATCGTTACTCGACCGAGGGCTACCGCACCCTGACCGACCACGTCGAGGACACCAGTGAAGGTGCCGTCAAGCGTACGGGCAACTCGAAAACCCGCACCGACCTGACGATCAACCAAAGCATCGGGCGCAACCGCGAGTTCGGCAGCCTTTACTTGAACGCCACCGACCAGCGCTATTGGAACCGTGGCGGCTCCCAGAGCTTTTCGGCGGGGTACAACAACAACTGGGGCGACCTGAGCTACAACCTGGGGGTGACACGCACCAAACAGATTGCCAGTTGGGGCGCACCGGACTCCGACACGCAGCTCAACCTGTCCTTTTCGTTCCCCTTGGGCAGCCAGCCCCGGGCGCCGCGTGCATTCGTCACCACCAGCACCCAGCAAGGCGATACCAGCACCCAGGCGGGTATCAACGGTTATGTGGCCGATACCAGCGATGTGTTCTATTCGGTCCAGGCCGGGCATAGCCGAACGGGTGGCCAATCGGGATCGGCCAACATCAATAGCCGCACATCCATGGCCGATATCAGCCTGGGGTATAGCCAGGGCCGTGGGTACGACGCACAAAACCTTAACGTTGCCGGCTCAGTGGTGGCGCACGCCGGTGGCATCAACCTGGGGCAGACCGTCAGCGAAACCTTTGCCTTGGTTCAGGTGCCGGGTATCAGCGGGGCTAAAGTCAGCAGCTACAGCGGGGTTGAAACCGGGCGCAACGGCTATGCCGTGGTGCCCTCGGCCCAGCCTTATCGGGTGAACTGGATCAGCCTCGACACCCGCGACCTGGGCGGCGATGTTGAAATCACCCAGGCCACGCAGCAGTTAGTACCGCGCCGCGGTGCGGTGGTATTGGCCCGCTACAGCGGCAAAACCGGGCGGCGCGTGCTGTTTGAGCTGTTTGATGCGCAGCACCAGCGCATGGCGTTCGGCGCCTCACTGGAAGATGCCAGCGGCAAACAGTTGGCCATCGCCGATCCCAGCGGCAATGCCTTGGTACTGGTCGAAGAGGACCAAGGCAGCCTGACGATCAAGTGGGGTGACCAGCAATGTACTGCGCCGTATGCGCTGCCTGCACAAAACAAGGCGCTGAACTACGAGCGCCAGGCGTTGGTGTGTCACAGCGTTCAAGGTCTTTAAAAAGCAGCTTTAATGGGAACGCTGTGGCAGAACTGGGTGAGGCTATTGGGGCGGCTTCGCCACCCAGCGCGGGGCAAGCCCGCTCGCCACAAAAAGCTAGCGGTCTACAACAGGTTTCAGACTGCTAAAGCTCCCCCTTGTGGCGAGGGGGCTTGTCCCCCGATGGGCTGCACAGAAGCCCCAAAACCAGCCACCTCGGTGTACCTGGCAGAACGGGGTGAGGCTATTGGGGCGGCTTCGCCACCTAGCGCGGGGCAAGCCCGCTCGCCACAAGGGGTGTCAAAGGTCAAACCGATCAATCGCGCGCCGCCGCTCGTTGTCATCACGCACATCGTAGCTGGCGGTGGTCTGGATATTGGTGTGGTGCGCCAGTTTCTGTGCAATCGACAAGTCATGCTCCTCGATCACCCGAGTAATAAACGAGCGCCGGAAATCATGGGGCATGATTTTCACACCCACCTGTTCGCCGCGTTGGCGGGCGATGTAGTAAATGGCATGTTTGGTAATGCGTTCGCGGGTGATATGGCTGCCCCGGCGGATACGGTTGAACAGGAAATTATCGTCCAGCTCCCCTTCCTTCAAGTGCTCGCGGCGAAACTCCAGCCAGGCCTGCAACTTGGCAAACGCCCAGGCCGGTGCGTACTTGATCAACTCTTTATTGCCCTTGCCCATCACCCGCAGGCTGCGCTCTGCAAAGTTCACCTGGGCCAGGTCGAGGTTGACCGATTCTGACTTGCGCATCCCCGAGCCATACAGGATCCCGATGACTGCCGCATCCCGCAGCCCTTGCGGCCTTGGGTCGGCGGCGCAGACGTCCATCAATTCGCGGATCAAGGTGCGACGCAGGTTACGCCCCTGGCTCAAGCGCGTGCCGGCGGTGGCTTTGACCGAGCGCATCTTCAGCAAGTGTTCCTGGCTGATCAGGCTGATGCGCCAGGCTTCGTTCATCACCCCGCGCACCGCGTTGACATACAGCGACGATGTATTGGGCGCATACCCGTCTTCACGCAGCACGGCGACCAAAGCCATCACGTGCTCCGGTTGCAGCAGGTGCCAGTCGATATCTTCGAGGTTGATCTCTTCGAAACCCAGGCGGTCGGCCGCATCTTGCAGCACATAGCGCATGGTCAGTTGGCTAGAGGGCGCCAGGCGCGCGAGATACAGGGTCAGGGGATTGCGGGAAATCTCGGTCAAAATAGATCAGCCTTGAGATTAAATATCGAGACTAAGCCTATGTTTCATCTCGGTATTTAGTGGTTTGGCGAGCGCCGAGTCTAACGCAGGTCGGCGCCGCATACCAAACTAGGGCTCATCCTCTGCGGGTGCCGGGCTTTGCTGCTGGCCCCAGTCCACGTCCTGTTTTTGCATCAGCGCAAACCACTGCTGGCGCATGAAAGCCAACAGCGTGGCGGGCGCCTTGGCGAAGTCATGCTCGTCGTTGTAGCAGCCTGGCAATGGCAGGTCGGTGCCCTGCTCCTTGTACTGACTGACCAACGCCTGCTGCCCGGCAACGCTGCAATCGGTGGGCAGCGGCATACCGCGCAGCGCACCGGCTTCTTCGTCCCACCAACTGGCTCCGTAACGGTCTACACCACGCAGCCCGTATTTGTGCGACTTGCCGATGTGCATGATCAGCTTGAACTCCCGGGGGCTGACATCGCTGGTGCATGTACGCGAGTAGCCCACGGTCACCTGGCTCAGGCCGTCATCCAGCAGGTCGGTGACGCGGGTCGCGGCGTTATCAAAGTGCAGGCTGGCGTCGAATTCGCAGCGCTGCACATCGTCATGCAGCATCCACAGGCGCTTGGGGCGATCCCCCTCCAGCAGGTACTGGGCGGCATAGATTGACGCCGACTGCGTCCCGTCATCATCACGCTCGCCGGCTTCCTGCTCGGCCAACACCAGCAGGTTACGGCCCTGGCGATCATCCCAGCTATACGCGGCCACCTGCTTGCCCCGGACCTCGATCCCGAGCGGAACCTGGCTCAGCGGCGTCAGCTTCATTTCCTCGGCCGCCACAGCTGCATGGGCCGCCCCGAGCGCCATCACCATCAAGACCGGCCGTAACTGGCCGCGTAAAAACTGCACGCTATTCATCCGACTACCCAGGCAAGAGATCGCTTACTTTACCGGGACTTGCAGGGGGATGCAGAGAAGATTCGTCAGGCGGGACTGAGTGCAAACCCGGTTAATTCACCGTACATACGCACTAAAGCACTTACAGACTGGGACTACAGCGCAAACAGTTATCGTTTGTCTGGGTTCTTTATTGTCTAGCTGAACACTCGCTGTCTGCCCAACAAATAAACGAGTTTTTCATCCGCCTTTCATATTCGCTGGACACATTTGCGCTTAATCTTGGCCGCAGTACTTGGGGCAAACCGCGTTTTGCTGACTAACCCTTTGATAATGCTTTACCTTTGGTCGTTATGGGCTTTACTCAGGATGGCTATGCACACGGCTGTTTTTTATTCAGTTGCCCGCACTTTCATCCGCTGTTTGTTGTCATCTCTACGCTTGAAGTTGCTCTAAAACCGAGGTCATGAATCTTTGAAACCCTACCCTATTCATTGCGTGTCGATCGTTATCCCGGTCTACAACGAAGAACAGAGCCTGCCCGAACTGTTGCGCCGTACCCGTGCTGCGTGTGAGCAGTTGGCCTACGAATACGAAATCATACTGGTGGACGACGGCAGCCGCGACACTTCCGCGCAATTGCTGGAAGACGCGGCAGGTGAACCAGGCAGCCATGTGGTGGCCGTGATCCTGAACCGCAACTACGGCCAGCATGCGGCAATCATGGCCGGTTTCGAGCAATGCCGGGGCGAGGTGGTGATTACCCTTGACGCCGACCTGCAAAACCCGCCCGAAGAGATCCCACGCCTGGTCGAGCAAGCCGCGTTGGGCTACGACGTGGTTGCCACCGTGCGCAACAACCGCCAGGACTCGGCCTTCCGCCGCTGGCCTTCGCGCCTGATCAACCTGGCCGTGCAACGCTCCACCGGCGTGGCCATGAGCGATTACGGCTGCATGCTGCGCGCTTACCGGCGCACCATTGTCGACGCCATGCTCGCCTGCCGTGAGCGCAGCACCTTTATCCCGATCCTGGCCAACGGTTTTGCGCGCCACACCACCGAGATCCCGGTGCACCACGCCGAGCGCGAACACGGCGAATCCAAATACAGCGCCATGCGCCTGATCAGCCTGATGTTCGACTTGCTGACCTGCATGACCACCACGCCCCTGCGCCTGCTGTCCATCGTCGGCTTCAGCCTGGCGGCCCTGGGCATGCTGTTTGCGTTCGCCCTGATCGTCATGCGCCTGGCCTTTGGTGCCGATTGGGCCGGTGATGGCCTGTTCGTGCTGTTCGCCGTGCTGTTTGTGTTTACCGGCGGCCAGTTCATCGGCATGGGTCTGCTGGGCGAGTACCTGGGGCGCATGTACAGCGATGTGCGCGCGCGCCCACGCTTCTTTATTGAAAAGGTGCTGCGCAACGAGCCAGCAGCGCCCGCGCCGGTGGTCATCGTCGATGGCCTGCCCTCTTCCCAGCCTTCCACTTCACCTTCCAATCAGGTTCCGTCATGAGTTCAAAAGCTGTTGTCTTCGCTTACCACGACATTGGCTGTGCAGGCATTGAAGCCCTGCTCGCTGCGGGTTACGACATTGCTGCAGTGTTCACCCATGCCGACGACCCCAAGGAAAACACCTTCTACGGCTCGGTCGCCCAGTTGTGCGCACGCCACGGCATCCCGGTGCACGCGCCGGAAGACGCCAACCACCCCCTGTGGGTCGAGCGTGTCGCCAAGCTGAACCCGGATTTCATCTTCTCGTTCTACTACCGCAACCTGCTGGGCGAGGCACTGCTGGCCACCGCGCGCCAGGGCGCATTCAACCTGCACGGTTCCCTGCTGCCCAAGTACCGTGGCCGCGCGCCGGCCAATTGGGTGTTGGTCAACGGTGAAACCGAAACCGGCGTGACCCTGCACCGCATGGTCAAGCGTGCCGATGCCGGCGCGATCCTCGCCCAGCAAAAGGTCATGATCGAGCGCAGCGACACCGGCCTGACGCTCCACGCCAAGTTGCGCGAGGCCGCCACCCAACTGCTGCGCGATGCGCTGCCGCAACTGGCCAAGGGCACGTTGAGCGAAACTGCCCAGGACGAAAGCCAGGCCACCTGCTTCGGCCGCCGCACCGCGGCAGACGGCAAGCTGGTGTGGAGCAAGCCTGCTGAGGCGCTGTACAACCTGGTACGCGCCGTGACCCAGCCCTACCCCGGCGCCTTCTGTGCCGTGGGCGAGCACAAGCTGATCGTGTGGCAAGCCGAGGTGGTCAAGGGCAACGAAGGCCAGGCACCCGGCCGCGTGATCAGCGTCAACCCGCTGCGCATTGCCTGCGGTGAAGACTCCCTGGTGATCAACTTCGGCCAGCGCAACGACCACGGCCTGTACCTCACAGGCCCGGCCCTGGCCGATGAGCTGGGGCTGGTGGATGGTTCGGTGCTGCGTGGCGCCGAGTCGGGCCGCAAGCCACGGCGGACCCGCGTGCTGATCCTGGGTGTCAACGGTTTTATCGGCAACCACCTGTCCGAGCGCCTGTTGCGCGATGATCGCTACGAAGTCTACGGCCTGGATATTGGCTCTGACGCTATCGAACGCCTGCGCAGCCACCCCAACTTCCATTATGTGGAAGGCGATATCAGCATTCACTCCGAGTGGATCGAGTACCACATCAAGAAGTGCGACGTGGTCCTGCCGCTGGTGGCCATCGCCACGCCAATCGAATACACCCGTAACCCGTTGCGCGTGTTCGAGCTGGATTTCGAAGAAAACCTCAAGCTGGTGCGCTACTGCGTCAAGTACAACAAGCGCGTGATCTTCCCGTCGACCTCCGAAGTCTATGGCATGTGCCAGGACCAGAATTTTGACGAAGACACCTCCAACCTGGTGGTGGGGCCGATCAACAAGCAGCGCTGGATCTACTCGGTATCCAAGCAACTGCTGGACCGGGTGATCTGGGCCTATGGCGCCAAGGGCCTGAATTTCACCCTGTTCCGCCCCTTCAACTGGATGGGCCCGCGCCTGGATCGCCTCGACTCAGCGCGTATCGGCAGCTCCCGGGCGATCACCCAGTTGATCCTCAACCTGGTGGAAGGTACGCCGATCCGCCTGTTTGACGGTGGCGAGCAAAAACGCTGCTTCACCGATATCGCCGACGGCATCGAGGCCCTGGCGCGGATCATCGACAACGATAACGACGCGTGCAACGGCCAGATCATCAACATCGGCAACCCGGACAACGAAGCCAGCATCCGCCAGTTGGGCGAAGAGCTGCTGCGCCAGTTCGAGGCTCACCCATTGCGTGGCAACTTCCCACCGTTCGCGGGTTTTCGCGAAGTGGAAAGCAAGGCCTTCTACGGCGCCGGGTATCAGGACGTGGCGCACCGCAAGCCAAGCATCGCCAACGCCAAGCGCCTGCTGAACTGGGAGCCGAGCGTGGAGATGAGCGAAACCATCGGCAACACCCTGGATTTCTTCCTGCGTGAAGCGATGCTGGAAATCGCCCAGTCCAGCGAAGCAGGCAAATAATGAAGGCAGGTCTGCGCATTGACGTCGACACCTACCGAGGCACCCGCGATGGGGTGCCAAGGTTGCTGGAGTTGCTGGATGAGGCCGGCATCAAGGCGACGTTTTTCTTCAGTGTCGGCCCGGACAATATGGGCCGGCATCTGTGGCGCCTGATCCGCCCGCAGTTCCTGTGGAAGATGCTGCGCTCCAACGCGGCCGGGCTGTACGGCTGGGACATCCTGCTGGCCGGCACCGCCTGGCCGGGCAAGCCGATTGGCCGCGACCTGGGGCACTTGATGCGCCAGGCCAGGGCCGCCGGGCACGAAGTGGGCCTGCACGCCTGGGATCACCATGGCTGGCAGGCCAATGCCGGCCGTTGGAGCAACGCGCAACTGGTGGAACAGATGCGCCGTGGGCTCGACACCCTGAGCGACATTCTTGGTCAGCCCGTGGACTGTTCCGCCGCCGCCGGCTGGCGCGCCGACGAGCGTGTGGTGCAGGCCAAGCAAGGCTTTGGCCTGCGCTACAACAGCGATTGTCGCGGCACCAGCGTGTTTCTCCCGACGCTCGCCGACGGCAGTGCCGGCACCCCACAGATCCCGGTGGACTTGCCGACCTTCGACGAAGTGGTCGGGCCACAGGTCGCGGCCAAGGACTTCAACGGTTTCATTCTTGATCGGTTCACCGAATCGACACTCAACGTCTATACGATCCACGCAGAAGTAGAAGGGATTCTGATGGCTAATGAATTTCGCCAGTTGCTTGCCCAGGCACGGCAGCGCGGCATTCAATTCCAGCCCTTGGGCAACTTGTTGCCGGCCGATCCGGCGAGCCTGCCCCAGGCGCATCTGACACGCGGCGTACTCGGCGGCCGCGAAGGCTGGCTGGGAGTGCAAAAGGCATGATCCGACGTTGGGCACTGCCCCTGCTCCTATTGGTCTTCGGCCTGTGTTACCTGTTGCCGATGGCCACCCATGGCCTGTGGATTCCGGATGAAAGCCGCTACGCGCAGATCAGCCAGGAAATGCTGCTGACGGGCAAATGGGCGTCCCCGCACTTTATGGGCCTGCGTTACTTCGAAAAACCGGCGGCCGGTTACTGGATGATCGCCCTGGGCCAGGCCGTGTTCGGGCAGAACCTGTTCGGTGTGCGTGTGGCCTCGGCGCTGGCCACGGGCTTGAGCATCCTGTTGGTGTACTTCATGGCCCGGCGCCTGTGGAACGATCCACGCAAGAGCCTGGCCAGCGCTGTGCTGTACATGAGTTTTGTCAGCGTGGCGATGTCTGGTGGCTACGCCAACCTCGACCCGCAGTTCAGCTTCTGGGTCAACCTCAGCGGCGTGGCGCTGTGGCTGTGTATCGACAGCCACGGCCGGCGCGCCCGCCTGGGCGCCTGGGCATTGCTGGGACTGGCCTGCGCCATGGGCTTCATGACCAAGGGCTTTTTGGCGTGGCTGCTGCCGGTGCTGGTCGCCCTGCCCTACATGGTCTGGCAAAAACGCTTTCGTGAGTTGCTGGCCTATGGCGTGGTCGCGGTGGTGGTGGCAATTGTGGTCAGCCTGCCCTGGGCGCTGATGGTGCATGCCCAGGAACCGGACTACTGGAACTTCTTTTTCTGGCACGAACACATCCAGCGTTTTGCCGGTGAAGATGCCCAGCACGAAGAGGCCTGGTGGTACTACTTGCCGTTGCTGGCCGCGTTCAGCCTGCCGTGGCTGGCGCTGTTGCCCTCCACCCTGAAGCAGGCGTGGCAACAAAAGCGTACGCACACGACCGGCTTCCTATTGTTGTGGCTGCTGATGCCCCTGGCGTTTTTCAGCCTGAGCAAGGGCAAGCTGCCGGCTTACATCCTGCCGTGCCTGCTGCCTTTGGCATTGCTGATGGGCAACACCCTGGCGGACAAACTGGCCCAGGCCCGTGGCCGAGTGTTGCAAATCAACGGCGGGCTCAACCTGATCCTTGGCGTACTGGGCCTGCTGGCCATCGTGTATTTCCAGTTGAAGAAGCCGATTTTTGCCCACCAGCAGGAACTGCTGAGCCTGGTGCTGGTGTTTATCGTGCTGTTGGGCTGGATCATCGCCAACCTGCTACAGGTGGCACGCCCGTTGCGCCTGTGGGCAGCGCCTGCCCTGGGCAGTTGGTTGCTGGTGGCCCTGGTGCCGGCGGCGTTGCCGCACTCGGTGGTTTATAACAAGACCCCGGACCAGTTCATCATTGACCACGTCGAAGAGCTGGCAGGCACCCAACGCTTGCTGAGCAACGACCTGGGCGCCGCCTCGTCCCTGGCGTGGCGGCTCAAGCGCCCGGACGTGACGCTGTACGACACCCTGGGCGAAGTCAAATATGGCCTTGCCTACGCCGATGCGGCCAATCGCCGGGTCGACACCACGCAAGTCCAGCAATGGATGACCGAGGCCCGCAAACAGGGCTCGGTGGGCGTGGTGATGCGCGTCAAGGGCGAGAGTGAAGTACGCGAGGTCGAGTTGCTGCCCAAAGATGGCAAGCGCTACGAGCAAGGCAACATGGTGATCCTGGTATTCCCACAGGTGGCGCCTTGATCACCCTGCTGCTGCTTCTGGCCGCGTGCCTGCTGACCTGCATGGGCCAGATCGCCCAAAAGTATGCCGTCGAAGGCTGGCGCGACCAGCCCGCGGGCTGGGCCTTGAAACTGCGCTCGCCCTGGCTGTGGCTGGCCCTGTTGTGTCTGGGCCTGGGCCTGCTGGTGTGGCTGCTGGTACTGCAACGCCTGGAGGTGGGGATTGCCTACCCGATGCTCAGCCTGAACTTTGTCTTGATTACCCTGGTGGCGCGCTTTGTGTTCCATGAGCCGGTGGATCGCCGCCACTGGTTTGGCGTGGCCCTGGTGATGGCGGGTGTGCTGTTGCTGGGGGGCCAGGTATGAGCCGGTTACGTGGTTTTACCTTGGCGTTATCCAGCGTGGCGCTGGTGAGCGCTGCCCAGTTGGGCATGCGCTGGAGCATGACGCGCCTGCCCTTGCCCGCCGACTGGCTCACTGCACTCGGTAACGCCACGGTGGATCCGCTGGCGTTGGGCGTAGTGGTCATGGCGATTGTTGCCTATGCGCTGTCGATGCTCTGCTGGCTCGGCGCACTGCAGTACTTGCCCCTGGGGCGCGCCTATTCGTTGCTGAGTATCAGCTACGTGCTGGTGTACCTGTTGGCAGCCAGCCTGCCGGGCTTCAACGAACCCTTTTCCCTGTCGCGAACCTTGGGGGTGGCACTGGTCATCCTCGGCGTCCTGACAATCAACTCCCGTCGTATCGGCAACACAAGCCCCAGGAATGCCCCATGAAAATCAGCGTATTTGGTAGTGGTTACGTTGGCCTGGTACAGGCCACCGTATTGGCCGAGGTCGGTCACGATGTGATCTGCATGGACGTTGACGAAAACAAGGTGCGCCTGCTGCAACAGGGCCATGTGAGCATTTTCGAGCCGGGGCTTGCCAGCCTGGTGCGGGAAAACCTGGAAAACGGCCGGTTGACCTTTACCAGCCAGGAAAAACTCGCGGTCGAGCATGGCGAAGTGCTGTTTATCGCGGTCGGCACACCTTCGGACGAGGACGGTTCGGCCGATTTGAAGTACGTGCTGTCGGTGGGCGATGCGGTGGCCCGTCATCGCGTCGAACCGGTGATCCTGGTGGAGAAGTCCACGGTCCCGGTGGGCACCGGCGACACCTTGCGCGCGCACATCGACAAGGCGTTGGCCGGGCGCAGCCTGGTGTTCGATATTGTCTCCAACCCGGAATTCCTCAAGGAAGGCTCTGCCGTGGCCGACTGCCGCCGCCCCGACCGGATCATCATCGGCTGCGAGCGCGAAGAGGTGCGCGAGGTAATGCGCGACTTGTACGCGCCGTTCAACCGCAATCATGACCGCATCATCTTCATGGATGTGCGTAGCGCCGAGCTGACCAAATACGCCGCCAACTGCATGCTGGCCACGAAAATCAGCTTTATCAACCAGATCGCCGAACTGGCCGAGCACCTGGGCGCCGATATCGAGTCGGTGCGCCTGGGCATCGGTGCCGATTCGCGGATCGGCTACCACTTTATCTACCCTGGCTGCGGCTACGGTGGCTCGTGCTTCCCCAAGGACATGCGCGCGCTGATCCACAGCGCCCGCCAAGCCAATTGCTCGAGTGATTTGCTCGAAGCGGTGGAAGCCATCAACCAGCGGCAGAAAAGCAAACTGTTCGAACGGATCCGCGCGTTCTACAAAGGCGACCTGCGCGGCAAGACCTTCGCCTTGTGGGGCCTGGCGTTCAAGCCCAACACCGACGACATGCGCGACGCACCGAGCCGGGTGCTGATGGAGTCGCTATGGGCCGCCGGCGCCAACGTGCGGGCCTTCGACCCCGAGGCCATGCAGGAAACCCAGAGGCTGTACGGCGATGACCCGCGCCTGATGCTGATGGGCACCCCGGAATCGACCCTGGGCGGGGCCGACGCCTTGATCATCTGCACCGAGTGGCAGCAATTCAAGGCGCCGGACTTCGACCTGCTGCACGCACGCCTCAAGGCGCCGGTGATCTTTGACGGGCGCAACCTGTATGACGCCGAGCGCCTGGCGCGCAAGGGCTTCCATTACTTCCCCATGGGCCGCGGGCAATCCTGCGACCTGCCGATCCCCCAGCAACAGTGGCTGCCACGGTTGCTGGAGGCCTGAGGCGTGGACAACATGCTCGGCGCAACCTTGCGCCGCCAGTCCTGGGGTATCGGGCTGCTGGCGCTGCTGCTGTTTGTCGCCGGCAACTGGGACCATGCAATTATCGGTTTCGACTCGCGCTTTGTGCTGTTCGCCCAGGAAATGCTGCGCCATGGGCCGGGATTTTTCCCCTCGACCTATGGCCAGCCGTATGCCGACTACCTGTCGACCTCAACCTTGTTGACCTGGCTGTTGTCGCTGCCCCTGGGGCGCGTCACCAGCCTCAGCGCCTGGCTGCCGACGGCCATTGCGTCGGCAGTGATCGTCGCCCTGGTCTACCGCCTGACCGCGCCCTACTCGCGGCGCTGGGCGTTGCTGAGTGTTGCGTTGCTGTTGCTGAGCAGTACGTTTATCAGCGAAACCCGCTCGGTGTCCCTGGACCAGATGTTGGCGGCGGTGACGCTGGCAGTGTTTTACCTGGGCTACGCCCACGATCACTTCGCCAGCCCCCGGCGCCTGCCGTGGCTATTGCTCCTGTTATTGCTCGGCTTTGCGATTCGCGGGCCCATCGGCCTGGTGATCCCTGCCGGCGTGTTGTGCAGCTTTTACCTGCTCAATCGCCAGTGGCGCCCGTTGTTCAGCTTCGGCCTGCTGGCCCTGGCGTTGCTGGTGGCCTGCGTAGGGTTGCTGTTGTTGCTGGCCAAGGTCAGTGGCGGCGAGGCCTTTATGCAGGATGTGATCCGCATGCAGTTCCTCGGGCGCATGGATGGCCGCGAAGGTTCAAGCAGCGTGTTGTATTACTTCACCAGCTCCCTGGGCAACTACGCCCTGGCATACCCGCTGGCCCTGCTGGCGCTGCTTGCGGTGCTGCTCAATGGCCGGCGTAAGGCTGACAGCGGTTGGCAATTGCTGCTGGGCTGTACGGCGGCGGGCTTGATCGTGATGCTCGGCCTGTCGATCCCCGAGGCGAAGAAAGCCCGCTATCTGTTGCCCATGATGCCCATGGTGGCGATCATCGCCGCGTACCCGTTCCATCGGGCAGATGGCCGTCTGTTCAAGGCGCTGCGAGGCTTGATGCTGGCGTTATGGGCAGTGAGCCCGGGGCTATTGATGGGGGCGCTAGTGGTGGCGCGCCATCGCTTTGGTGCGCAGTTGGAGCATTTCCAGGGCGTGGTTGGCCTGCTGATTGGCTTGCAGGTCGTTGTCGCCGGGATGCTCCTCAAGTGGCACTGGCGCCCGGTCGGGCCGGCGTTTTGCGCGGTGCTGGCGGTGTGGAGCGTATATATCCTGGTGGTCGAACCCCTGGAACGGCGCCTGTATGACACCCGCACCTTTGCCCGCGAGGCTCATGCCCTGATCCGGCAGCACCCGGCGCCCCTGGTATTGCATGGCCTGGGTAAAGACGCCAAGGCCATCAAATTCATGGTCAATGTGGAATGTGACCGGGTGCCATTGTTCACCCAAGCCCCTGCCGACCTGGCAGCAGTGCCCGTGCCGGCATGGCTGGTGATGGACAAGGCGGATTTCATGCGTCTGGGCGAGCCACGCTGGCATGGCATGACGCCGGTTCTGACAGGGCAGTTCGATAAAAACACCTATGTGTTGCTGCACCTGGGTACGGATGACTGAGTGGTGGTTTTTTATCAAGAAAGCTCCTACGTTTGTATCCGTAAATGCCGGTAGCGGCGCCTCTACCGGCCCTATGACCCCAGCGTTACACTCGCTGCACATTGCGCTATTTAGTTACCGCCTGCGTTCAAAAACCCCCCTCAGAGGACCGCTGCCGTGCCTGACGAGTCATTGCCTATCGAGCCGGTACACGTCGGCTATATCCCCCTGCCCACCCTGGCTCGGCTGATGGGGTTGCGCGACGCCCTTGTCGCCCTCAAGGGCCCCTTGGCCAGCGACCCACGGTTGCGGGAGAGCGTGCAGCAGTCGCTGAACAGCAGCGCCAACCACGACCGCGTACTGGGCAAGGTGAGCCCGGGGTATGAGCGGTTTTGATGCAAAATTACTGCACTTAAGCTGCATTAATATGCATTGGCGACAGTTTTGTTTGAACGGCACACTGCGCCGGTTCCTCCCCCAAATGTTGGAACTTTCGAAGGGCTTTGCGGCAAACCGCAAAGCCCTTTTTTTGCCCGATGTCACTCAGTCCTGCACAAACCTGCAGGTGTAGCTGAGCGGCATTGTTTTGTGATCGCCTTTCAAGATTGGACTGCCCCGCAATGCTCGCTCGCTGGTTACCCGCTGCCATCAACACCCGCCCCGCCGAATGGAGCCGTGCCGCCATCGGCATGGCCCTGGGCACTCTATTGACCGTATGGCTCTGCTCCCAGGTGTATGGCCTGGAAGTGGCCATGCACCTGTTGGGCCCGCTGGGCGCCTCCGCCGTGCTGTTATTCGCCGTGTCATCGGGTGCCCTCGCCCAGCCGTGGTCGATCATCGGCAGCTACCTGTGCGCCACCGTGGTGGCTTTGCTGGTGGCCCGCGTATTGGGGCGCACCCTGGGCAGCGCCTGCCTCGCAGCGGGCATGGCCTTGATCCTGATGTGCTGGCTGCGCTGCCTGCACCCGCCTTCGGGGGGGCTGGCGATGACCCTGGTGCTGGCGGACCCGGCCACCATCGCCCTGGGCTGGCAGGAAGTCGCGCCGGTCATGTTGGGCGCCGCCACGTTGTTGCTCTCGGCCCTGGCCTATAACAACCTGACGCGCACCCGCTACCCCAAGGGCCCAGCCGAAGCGCCGGTCATGGTGCCGTCTGCGGCGCCGCAGGTAGATCCAAAAATCACCGCTGTGGACCTGGAGCAAGCGCTGGCGCAAATGGAGCAGTTTTTCGACGTCACCCCCACTGAGCTCGAAGAGCTGATCCATATCGCCGAAGACCACGCTCGCCGCCGCAGCATTGGCCAAGTACTGGCCAGTCGGGTCTAAGCACGCCTGCCCTGGTTTTTTATCGAACACCCCCTGCATAAATGCAAAGATGACCTGCAGGATTCCGGGTTGTACTGGGCAAATTTGCACTGGTACGATCCGGTGATGGTTCGTCCGCGAACATTTTGATAAAGAACAATAAAAGCAGGGAGTTACAGATGACTGCTCAGGCTCAGTCCCAGGCGACATGCAGCACCGAGTCCCCCCAGGACAGCGTCCTGGCCGAGGTACGCAACCATATCGGCCACCTGACCCTCAACCGCCCCGCCGGCCTCAACGCCATCACCCTGGACATGGTCCGCAGCCTGTCGGCGCATTTGCACGCCTGGGCCGCTGATCCCCAGGTGCACGCGGTGGTACTGCGCGGCGCCGGTGAAAAGGCCTTCTGCGCCGGGGGCGATATCCGCTCGCTGTACGACAGTTTCAAGAGCGGCGACACGCTGCATGAAGACTTCTTCGTCGAAGAATACGCCCTCGACCTGGCCATTCATCACTACCGCAAACCGGTCCTAGCCCTGATGGACGGCTTTGTCCTGGGCGGTGGCATGGGCCTGGTCCAGGGGGCCGACCTGCGGGTGGTGACCGAGCGCAGTCGCCTGGCCATGCCGGAAGTGGCCATCGGTTATTTCCCGGATGTAGGCGGCAGCTATTTCCTGCCGCGCATTCCCGGTGAGCTGGGGATTTACCTGGGCGTGACCGGGGTGCAGATCCGCGCCGCCGACGCCCTGTATTGCGGGCTCGCCGACTGGTACCTGGACAGCGCCAGGTTGGCCGAACTGGATCAGAAACTCGACCACCTGCAGTGGCAAGACTCACCGCTCAAGGATCTGCAAGGCCTGCTGGCCAAGCTTGCGGTGCAACAACTGCCGGATGCGCCGCTGGCGGCCCTGCGCCCGGCCATCGATCACTTCTTTGCCCAGCCGGACGTACCGAGCATTGTCGAGCAATTGCAGCAAGTGACCGTCGCCGACAGCCATGAATGGGCCGTGACTACCGCCCAGTTGATGCAGACTCGCTCGCCCTTGGCCATGGCCGTCACCCTGCAGATGCTGCGACGTGGCCGGCACCTGGCGCTGGAGGACTGCTTTGCTCTGGAACTGCACCTGGACCGCCAGTGGTTTGCCCGTGGCGACCTGATCGAAGGCGTGCGTGCGCTGTTGATCGACAAGGACAAATCCCCGCGCTGGAACCCGCCAACGTTAGCGGCACTGGACCAGAGCCACGTCGACAGCTTCTTCCAAGACTTCGCAAAGAGCGGGAGATAACTCATGCAAGATATTGAATTTACAGAAGAACAGGTAATGATTCGCGACATGGCGCGCGACTTTGCCCGTGGTGAAATCGCCCCCCATGCCCAGGCCTGGGAGAAAGCCGGCTGGATCGATGACGCCCTGGTGGCCAAGATGGGTGAACTGGGCCTGCTGGGTATGGTGGTGCCGGAAGAATGGGGTGGCACCTACGTCGACTACGTGGCCTACGCCTTGGCCGTGGAGGAGATTTCTGCGGGTGACGGTGCGGTAGGCGCGCTGATGAGTATCCATAATTCAGTGGGTTGCGGCCCTATCCTCAACTACGGCACACCCGCACAGAAAGAGACCTGGCTGGCCGAACTCGCCAGTGGCCAGGCCATCGGTTGCTTCTGCCTGACCGAACCCCAGGCCGGTTCCGAAGCCCACAACTTGCGTACCCGCGCCGAACTGCGCGATGGTCAGTGGGTGATCAACGGCGCCAAACAGTTTGTCAGCAACGGCAAGCGCGCCAAGTTGGCAATCGTGTTTGCGGTCACCGACCCGGAGTTGGGCAAGAAAGGTATTTCGGCGTTCCTGGTGCCCACTGATACGCCCGGCTTTACCGTGGACCGCACGGAACACAAGATGGGCATCCGCGCCTCCGACACCTGCGCGGTGACCCTCAACCAATGCAGCATCCCCGAAGCCAACCTGCTGGGCGAACGCGGCAAGGGCCTGGCCATTGCCCTCTCCAACCTGGAAGGTGGGCGCATCGGCATCGCCGCCCAGGCCTTGGGCATCGCTCGCGCGGCCTTTGAAGCCGCGTTGGCCTACGCCCGTGACCGGGTGCAGTTTGACAAGGCCATTATTGAGCACCAGAGCGTCGCCAACCTGCTGGCCGACATGCAGACCCGCCTCAATGCCGCGCGCCTGCTGATCCTCCATGCCGCCCGTTTGCGCAGTGCCGGCAAGCCGTGCCTGTCCGAAGCGTCCCAGGCCAAGCTGTTCGCTTCGGAAATGGCCGAGAAGGTCTGTTCTTCGGCCATGCAGATCCATGGTGGCTATGGTTACCTGGAAGACTACCCGGTGGAACGCTACTACCGCGATGCGCGGATCACCCAGATCTATGAGGGTACCAGTGAGATCCAACGGCTGGTGATTGCCCGGGAATTGAAGAACTATCAGATCTGATAAAAAGTGATGATTGTTCTCTTGATCGGGAACATTCATCACTCAGTAGGCCTTTGATTAATTTCTGACATCGAAACTCACAAACGCTTCTAGAGTTTGTGTTCCACGCTCGGCGATAATTTGCAAGGCTCCGTGAGCACGTTTCCCATCTTCATCAAATGTGATAATGATCCCGCCATCTGTCACCTTCCATAAAAGTTCTCCACGCGGCGGGGAATAGCTCAGGCTGGAGATTTCACTCCCTCCAAATTTATAGGAGCCCGAAGGCGTTCCCGGCGTTAAATCTGCTGCGATAATTGTACTTTTCTCTGATTCCCCCTGTATGCCCATTACTTGGAGGGCTGAACGACTGTTGACGTAATTAACGCTATTCGACCGGAAGTAGTAGCTGCTCTTAGAATCAGAATCACTGATTGAAATGTCACCCTCCATCCTTCCAGTCGATTTAACGTCACCGTTCTTAATTTCTACGCGCGCGTCACTAGGCATTTTCTTCACCATTTCATGATTGCTAAGTTAATGGGAGGAGCCTGGTCATTAGAGAGCGAAATTCAAAAAAAAGAACCTGTCAGAAATAACAGTCTAAACGGGGCATTTTTAATTTCGGCTTACTCACACAGGCTTCAATCGGCGACACATCTTTGCGCGCACTGTCGCCAAGTACGACTATTCTGACAGCTCCTAATGCTCCGTCTCACCACACAGGAGGTGTGTCATGAACGCTGTCGAGCACCAGGCCCACGTCAGGCAGATTAGCCAGGAACGCTATATCCAAGCCCCCATCGAAGCCGTCTACGACTACGTCACCCAACCGGACCGCTGGCACGAATGGCACCCCACATCCCTGAGCGCCGACACCGGCACCAGCGGCTCGCTGCCTGCCGGCCAGCGGTTTACCGAGATGATCGACTTGCTCGGGGTGCGTGTGCCCATGAGCTACCGGGTGCAGATTGCCGAGCCGCCGCGGGAGTTCAAGACGGTTTTTACCTCGCTCGCGGTAGATGGCTGCATTCACTACTATCTACAACCTCGCGGCAGCGGCACCTTGTTCACTCGCGTGCTCAGCTACGAGACCGAACTGAAGCTCAACACCTTGGAAGCGCGCATGGTAGAGCTGTCGAATCAGGCCATGGACCAGCTCAAGCAGCGCCTGGAATCATCCTGAACTGACAAATTTGTCATCTTCCTCTCAGTTTGCTGAAAGCTGCGGACGATAAGCTTCGGGGTTGTGGCGTGCTCGTATAATTTCGAAACATAACCACCTCACCTGATGCGCAAAAGCGCGGACAATGCGCCCTCTTTGCGCACTCCGTAACCCATGGGACCTGTCGATGAAAACCACCCTGCGCCTGACTTTACTGTCCGCCCTGTTCATGACCACCCTGGCCCAGGCCGCCGAACTGATCCCGATTGACGTGCACCGTGATGCCAATTGCGGCTGCTGCAAAAAATGGATCAGCCACCTCGAAAGCAACGGCTTCAAGGTCAACGACCATGTTGAAGCCGACATGAGCTCGGTCAAACAGCGACTGGGCGTAGCACCCCGTCTGGCGTCTTGCCATACCGCCGTGATCGACGGCAAATTCGTCGAAGGCCACGTACCCGCCGATCAGGTACTGGCCCTGCGCAAACGTGATGACCTGCTGGGCATCGCCGCACCGGGAATGCCCATGGGCTCGCCAGGCATGGAAATGGATGGGATGAGCGACGCCTATCAAGTCATTGGCCTGACCCGTGCCGGCAAAGATGTGGTGGTAGCCGAATACCCGGCTCACTGAGCAATGCTTGCAGGCTATGCGGGGCTGTTTCTCAGCGCTTTTGGAGCGGCCACCCTGTTGCCGCTGCAATCGGAAGCGGTGCTGGTAGCGCTGCTGCTCAATGACCGCTATTGGGTAGGGTTACTGCTGGGGGTCGCGACCCTGGGTAACGTCCTGGGCTCGTGGGTCAACTGGTTGCTGGGGCGCTCGGTCGAACTGTTCAAGGATCGCCGCTGGTTTCCAGTGAGCGCCGCGCAGTTGGAAAAGTCCCGCCGCCATTATTCACGTTGGGGCCATTGGTCACTGCTGCTCAGTTGGCTGCCGATTATTGGCGATCCACTGACCCTGGTGGCCGGGGTGATGAAGGAGCCGCTGTGGCGTTTTTTGTTAATCGTCAGCCTGGCCAAGGCGGCTCGTTATGCCGTGGTGGCAATGCTGACGCTGCACTGGATGTAACAGGTTAATCCCCGCTTAATCCACCCACCACAGCATCCGGGAGCATCGCCCCTGGAGCTTTCCCATGCCATTGACACGCTCGTTTGTCCTTACCGGTCTGCTGGCCGCTTGCGCCCTGCCTGCCTTGGCAGCCACGCAAAGCCCAAGCTATGGCCCGCAGTTGCAAGGTTTCCAGTACCCCTATCCGGTCGAACATTTCGACTTCCAGTCCCAGGGCCAATCCGTGCAAATGGGTTATATGGACGTGCCCGCCAAAAGCCCTGCCAATGGTCGCAATGTGGTGTTGATGCACGGCAAGAACTTCTGCGGCGCGACCTGGGAGGCGTCGATCAAGGCCCTGAGCGAAGCCGGCTACCGGGTGATCGCGCCGGACCAGATCGGCTTCTGCACCTCCAGCAAGCCCGAGCACTATCAGTACAGCTTCCAGCAGTTGGCAATCAACACTCATCAGTTGCTGCAAAAGCTCGGCATCTCCACGGCCACTCTTGTCGGCCATTCCACCGGTGGCATGCTGGCTACCCGCTATGCCCTGCTCTACCCCACGCAAACCGAGCAACTGGCGCTGGTCAACCCGATCGGCCTGGAGGACTGGAAAGCCCTGGGCGTGCCCTATCGCAGCGTCGACCAATGGTATGAGCGCGAGTTGAAACTGAATGCCGACGGCGTGCGTGATTATGAGCGCAAGACCTACTACGACGGGCGCTGGAAGCCGGAATACGAGCGCTGGGTCGACATGCTCGTCGGCTTGAACCAGGGCCCTGGCCACAAACGGGTGGCGTGGAACTCGGCGTTGATTTACGACATGATCTTCACCCAGCCGGTGTACTACGAGTTCAAGGACCTGCAGATGCCCACCCTGCTGCTGATTGGTACGTCTGATATCACCGCCATCGGGAGTGATAACGCACCGCCCGAGGTCAAGGCCAGGATCGGCCGCTACAACGAACTGGGCAAGCAGGTGGCCAAGCTCATCCCCCATTCGACCCTGGTGGAGTTCCCAGGCCTGGGCCATGCCCCGCAGATGGAAGAACCCGCGCGCTTTCACCAGGCGCTGTTGCAAGGACTCAAGGCGCTCTAATTCCACTTAACCCGAGGCAGGTGTGTATGTCAGTACAGATCGCAGTCATTGACGATTGGCAAAATGTGGCACGTGACGTAGTGGATTGGTCCGCCCTGCAAGCGATCGGCAAGGTGCACTTCCTGCATGACTATCCCGCCGACACCGCGACCCTGATCGAGCGTTTGCAGGGTTTTGAGGTGATTTGCCTGATGCGTGAGCGCACAACCTTCGACAAGGCGCTGTTGCAGGGGCTGCCGGCCCTTAAATTGCTGGTTACCGGCGGCATGCGCAATGCCGCCATCGACCTTGTCGCCGCCAAGGCCCTGGGCATCCAGGTGTGCGGTACCGACAGCTACAAACACGCGGCGCCCGAGCTGACCTGGGCATTGATCATGGCATCCACCCGCAATCTGCTGGCCGAAGCGAACTCCCTGCGCGCCGGCCAGTGGCAGCAAGGGCTGGGCGGCGATCTGCATGGCAAGACCCTGGGCATCCTCGGGTTGGGCAGCATCGGCCAGCGGGTGGCGCAGTTTGGCCAGGTGTTTGGTATGTCGGTGATCGCGTGGAGTGAAAACCTCACCGCAGAGGGAGCCGCCGCAGTGGGTGTGACCCGGGTCAGCAAGCGCGAACTGTTCGAGCAGGCCGATGTACTGTCGATTCACTTGGTACTCAGCGAACGCAGCCGTGGCCTGGTGGACGCCCAGGCCCTGGGCTGGATGAAACCCGGTGCGCGACTGGTCAACACCGCACGGGGGCCGATCGTCGATGAGGCGGCGTTGGTCGATGCGCTGCGCCATGGGCGATTGGCGGGCGCGGCCCTGGATGTGTTCGACCAGGAGCCGTTGCCGGTCGATCACCCGTTTCGCCATCTGCCCAATGTTCTGGCGACGCCCCATGTGGGTTATGTCAGCGAGCAGAACTACCGGCAGTTCTATGGGCAGATGATCGAAGACATCCAGGCGTGGGCCAGTGGGCAGACCTTGCGCAGCCTTATCTGATTATTTACTTCACGTATTTCTTATAAAGCATTGATTTATATAGATATCAACTCTTAACAAATCACTTTAAGTAGCCGGCTGCACTCCTATCGAGCAGCCCAGCCACGATGCCCCACGAAGAGGCACTCGCCCCGTAGGAGCTGGCTTGTCGGCGATGAGGCCCTTGGCAACGCGGCATTTCTCAAGGCCGCCATCGCCGGCAAGCCAGCTTCTACAAGGGGAGCGCCTGGCTGAAAAAAATATAATTGTCCTACAAAATTTTCCTACAACCCTTGCAGGCTCTGGGCTCTGTCCTAGACTCATGACCGATGGGTCACGATCAGAACAAAAGCCCCCGCAATAAATCGAAACTTTCCAACTCTGCCGTAGGTCAGGTTTAAGGTAGGACGCACGCTACCGGCGCCAGCCGGACGTCCGCCCATCCAATCTATTTATCAGTTCGGTGCAATTGGCATAAGCCTTGCCAGTCTGTGCAGTGCTAGTGCGCGTGACCGCAGGACGCGGTTGACTTTCGCTGAGGGCGCCAGGCCCTCGGCTGACCAACACATGGGAGAGAATAATTATGATCAGTGCCGCTTCGGGAATTCAGGGACAGCGTTTCAGTCAGCCGGTCGATGGGCCAACCGCCTTGGTTGACCTTCCCGGCGCAGTGCGGCCGGTCTCGTCTCAAAACCCCAATCGCAAGAAAGTCCTGTTTGTGACCTCGGAACTGGCCGACCTGGTGAAAACCGGTGGCCTGGGAGATGTGTCCGCCGCCTTGCCCCGTGCCATGGCGCACCTGCACGATGTACGGGTGTTGATTCCCGGCTACCGCCAGGTGCTCGACAGCGACAACCCGATCCATATCATCGGCGAACTGGGCGGCCATGCCGCGCTGCCGCCGTGCAAGATCGGGCGCATGGACCTCAAGGATGGCCTGGTCATCTATGTACTGATCTGCCCCGAACTGTACGAGCGTGAAGGCACGCCCTATGGCGCCAACAACGGTCGCGACTGGCCTGACAACCATATCCGCTTCGCCCGCCTGGGCCTGGCCGCCGCCGATATTGCCGCCAACCTCGCGCAAATCCACTGGTGCCCGGACCTGGTGCACGCCCATGACTGGCCGGCTGGCCTGGCGCCAGCCTATATGCACTGGCGTGGGTCACGCACCCCCACCCTGTTCACCATTCATAACCTGGCTTACCAGGGTGTGGTGAGCCTGGCCTCGTGCCCGGAGCTGGGGATTCCCGAACATGCCTTGCAACAGGAGGGCATGGAGTTCTACGGCAAGATGTCCTTCCTCAAGGCCGGCATGGCGTATTCCAGCCATATCACCACGGTCAGCGCCACCTACGCCCGGGAGATCACCACCCCCGAGTTCGGTTGCGGCCTGGATGGCTTCCTTGCCAGCAAGACCCAGCAAGGCCTGCTCAGTGGTATTCCCAACGGCATCGATGAAAGCTGGGAGTCGTCCACCGACCCGCACCTGGATCACCCGTTCAATATCGGCGATTGGCAAGGCAAGGCGGTCAACGCCAGCCACGTGCGCAAGTTGTTCGGCCTGGACGAGTCCACCGGCCCGTTGTTCGCCGTAGTGTCGCGCCTGGTGTACCAGAAAGGCCTGGACCTGACGGAAGCGGTCGCCGGCTTTATCGTGGAAAACGGCGGGCAGATCGCGATTATCGGCCGTGGCGAGCCGGAAGAAGAACAGGCCATGCGCGCCCTGGCCTTGCGGTTCCCCGGGCGCATCGGGGTGCGGATCGGCTTCAACGAAACCGATGCCCGCCGCATGTTTGCCGGCAGCGACTTTTTGTTGATGCCCTCACGCTACGAGCCCTGCGGCCTGAGCCAGATGTACGCCCAGCGCTTCGGCTCGTTGCCGGTGGCGCGTAATACCGGCGGCCTGGCAGACACCATCGAAGACGGCGTGACCGGCTTTTTGTTCGACGAATCCACCGTGCAGAGCTACGAAGCCGCCCTCGCCCGCGCCTTCAAGGTGTTTGCCTTCCCCGGCCTGCTCAACGCCATGCGCTGCAGGGCCATGGCCGCGCCGTTCAACTGGTGCCAGGCGGTGGAACCCTACGCCGAACTTTACGAACAACTGGTAGCGAAAGCGCTGGGAAAATCAGGGAAAGCATAAAGAGGTTGGGATAGATGCCGTTACGGACTCTGGAAACATGGCCCCACGGCGCGATCATGCAGGATGCGCAACATACCCGCTTCGCCCTGTGGGCGCCTGACGCGTCTGATGTCAGCGTCGAGCTGCACAATGGTCAGTCAGTGCCCATGCTGCCCCAGGCAGAGGGCTGGTTTGTCGCCCATGTACGCTGTGGGGCCGGCACCCGCTACCACTACACCATTGATGGTGAGCAGAAGGTGCCGGACCCTGCCTCACGCCTGCAACATGCCGACGTGCATGGCGACAGCGTGGTGGTCGATCCCCTGGCCTACCCTTGGCGCCACGCCACCTGGCAAGGCCGGCCCTGGCATGAAGCGGTGATCTACGAACTGCATGTGGGGATACTGGGTGGTTACGCCGCAGTCGAGCAGCACCTGCCGCGCCTGGCAGAGCTGGGCGTCACCGCCATCGAGCTGATGCCCTTGGCCCAATGCCCCGGCGAACGCAACTGGGGTTACGACGGGGTCTTGCCCTACGCACCGCAGGCATCCCTTGGCACCCCCGAGCAGTTGCAACACCTGATCGACACGGCCCACGAGCATGGCCTGGCGGTGATTCTCGATGTGGTCTACAACCACTTTGGCCCCGATGGCAATTATCTAGGCCAGTATGCCAAAGGCTTTTTCCGCGAAGACAGCCACACCCCCTGGGGCGCCGGGATCGACTTTCGCCGCCGCGAAGTGCGCGACTTCTTTATCGATAACGCCCTGATGTGGCTCAACGAATACCGCTTCGACGGCCTGCGCCTGGACGCGGTGCATGCCATCAACGAGCCGGCGTTCCTCAAGGAGCTGGCGCAACGGGTGCGTGAGCAGGTAGAGCCCGGGCGCCACGTGTGGCTGGTACTGGAAAACGAATTCAACCAGGCCGACCTGTTACAGCAGGGCTTCGATGCGCAATGGAACGATGACGGGCATAACGCCCTGCATGTGCTGTTGACCGGCGAGACCGACGCCTACTACGCCGATTTTGCCGATGATCCCACCGCCAAACTCGCCCGCTGCCTGGGCGAAGGCTTTGTGTATCAGGGCGAGACCACCCGCCACGGTACTCGGCGCGGCGAGCCCAGCGCTCATTTGCCGCCCAGCGCCTTTGTGCTGTTTTTGCAGAATCACGACCAGATCGGCAACCGCGCCCTCGGTGAGCGCCTGCACCAACTGTGTTCGCCCCAGGCGTTGCAGGCGGCGACCACGCTGTTATTGATGTCGCCGATGATCCCGCTGCTATTCATGGGCGATGAAGTCAACGCCGAACAGCCGTTTCTGTTCTTCACCGACCATCACGGCGAACTGGCCGAAGCGGTGCGCGAAGGCCGGCGCAATGAATTTGCTGACTTCGCCGCCTTCAGTGACCCCGCACGCCGCGCGCAGATTCCCGACCCCAACGCGCTGCAGACCTTTGAGCGCTCTATTCCGCAATTTACCCAGGCGCCGGCCGCGCTGTACCGCCAACTGCTGGGCCTGCGCCAACAGCACATCGTGCCCCACCTGCCCGGCAGCACTGCCCTCGGCGCGCAAATCCTGGGCCAGGGCGCGGTGTCTGCACGCTGGCGCCTGGGCAACGGCAGCCTATTGCAGATCGATCTCAACCTGAGCCCGGCCGCCCTGCATCACCCGGCCGGCCTCCGCGAACTGTTCAGCACCAGCAGCGACCTTAAGTCACTTACGCCCTTCTCTGCCCGCGTCAGCCTGACGCCGGGTGACACCTCATCATCTGTTGGAGAGCACTCTTGAGCGAAGCGCAATTGGAAATACTCGCCAGCCGTGCGGGCCTGGCGGTGGACTGGATCGACGCCAACGGCCGCCCGCAGCATGTCAGCGCCGACGCGTTGCGCGCCGTGCTCCAAGGCCTCGGCCACCCCGCCGACACCGACGCGGCCATCGCCGCCAGCCTGCAAGAACTGGAGCGCGTGCAGCAAGACAGGCACCTGGCGCCGCTGTTGACCGTGGACGTGGGCACCGGCCTTGACCTGGCCGCCTACTTTGCCCCTGGTACGGCATGCCAGGTTCACCTGGAGGACGGCAGCACCCAAGGCCTGGCGCTGGATGCCGACGCCAGCCTGCCCGGCGTCCTGCCCGTGGGCTACCACCGAGTGCAGATCGCCGACCAGTCCTTCACCCTGGCCGTTGCCCCCCATCAGTGTTTCAGCGTTGCCGAGGCAGTGGATAGCCAGCCCGCCCGCGCCTGGGGCCTGAGTGCCCAGCTATATGCCTTGCGCCGCGCCGGCGATGGTGGGTTCGGTGACACCCAGGCCCTGGAACAACTGGCTCGCGCTGCCGCGGAACGGGGCGTCGACGCCCTGGCGATCAGCCCGATGCACGCAATGTTCAGTGCCGATACCGAGCATTTCAGCCCTTATTCACCGTCCAGCCGCCTGTTCCTCAATAGCTTGTATGCCTCTCCCGGTTGCATCCTCGGCGAGCGCGCACTGCGCAGCGCCATCGAATCCACCGGGCTGGCCGATGAACTGCAAGAGCTGGAACAACAAAGCCTGATCGACTGGCCCGCCGCCGCCAAGGCCAAGCAACGCTTGCTGCGGGCGCTGTACGAGGATTTCCGCCAGGGTGAACACCCGCAGCAGGCTGACTTCATGAGTTTCCGTCAGGCCGGTGGCGAGGCCCTGGAAAACCACTGCCGCTTTGAAGCCGTGCAAGCCGCGCGCGCCGCCAACGGTGAAAGCCTCGATTGGCGCCAGTGGCCCGAGGACTGGCGCGACCCGGGCAGCGCCGCGCTGGCACAATTTGCCGCCGAACAGGCCGAAGCCATTGGTTTTTATGCCTTCAACCAATGGTTGATCGCCCGCTGCCTCGAGCGCGCACAACAAGCCGCACGCGGCAGTGGCATGGGCATCGGCCTGATTGCCGACCTGGCCGTGGGCGCCGATGGCGGCGGCAGCCAGGCCTGGAGCCGTCAGGACGAACTGCTGGCCGACCTTACCGTGGGTGCGCCACCGGATATCCTCAACCGTGCTGGCCAAGGCTGGGGCATCTCCGCGTTCTCCCCCGAAGGCCTCAAGCGCAATGGTTTCCGGGCGTTCATCGAAATGCTGCGGGCCAACTTCGCCCATGCCGGCGGTTTGCGTATCGACCATGTGATGGGCCTGCAACGGCTATGGGTCATCCCCAAGGACGCCTCGCCCAAACAAGGCGCGTACCTGTATTACCCGGTGGATGACCTGCTGCGCCTGCTGGCCCTGGAATCCAGCCGGCACCAGGCGATTGTGCTGGGCGAAGACCTGGGCACGGTGCCCGATGGCCTGCGGGAAAAACTCAGCGCCCGCGCCATGCTTGGCATGCGCGTGCTGTTGTTTGAACAGGACCATGGCGGGTGCTTCACGCCGATCCTCGACTGGCCGGACAACGCCCTGGCCACCACCAGCACCCATGACCTGCCGACAATCAACGGCTGGTGGCACAGCCGCGATATCGACTGGAATGTGCAACTGGGGCTGATTGATGCGCCCACCGTGGAGCAGTGGAGCGAGCACCGCCAGGGTGAGCGCGAGGCTCTGCGCCGGGCCCTGGCGCAAGACCCGCAGAATTTTCGCGATGAGTGGCGCAACGAAACCGACCATATACTCGATGCCAGCGTGCGTTACCTCGGCCACACCCGCGCACCGCTGGTCATACTGCCCCTGGAAGACGCCCTGGGCGTCGAAGAACAAGCCAACCTGCCCGGCACCATCGACACCCATCCCAATTGGCGCCGGCGCCTGCCGGGGGACGCTGCGCAATTGCTCGACAATGAGAACGCCGCCCGCCGCCTGGAGTTGCTGGCGGTGGCGCGCAATCAGGCCTTCGAGCGTGACCGATGAACGCCGTCTTGCTACGGGCCACCCAACGCCTGCAATTCCATAAGGGCTTTACCCTCGATGATGCGGTGCCACTGGTGCCCTATTTCGCCAGCCTGGGCATCAGCCACCTGTACGCCTCGCCCCTGCTCAAGGCCCGCGCCGGCTCGATGCATGGCTACGATGTCGTCGACCCAACCACGGTCAACCCCGAGCTGGGCGGCGAACCGGCGCTACGTCGCCTGGTGGCGGCCTTGCGCGCACACGACATGGGCCTGATTCTGGATATCGTGTCCAACCACATGGCCGTCGGCGGCAGCGACAACCCCTGGTGGCTGGACCTGCTGGAATGGGGGCGCCTGAGCCCCTACAGCGAATTCTTCGATATCCAGTGGCACTCGCCGGACCCGCTGCTCAAGGGCCAACTGTTAATGCCCTTCCTCGGTAGCGACTACGGCGAAGCCTTGCAAAGCGGTACGCTGCCCCTGCGTTTTGACCCGGCCCAGGGCAGTTTTTTTGTCGAACACTACGAACACCGCTTCCCGATCTGCCCCAGTGACTACGGCGATATCCTGCGCGCCCATCCTCCCCTCAAAGACCTGGCCGACCGCTTCAGCGCCCTGGCGTATCAGGCCGATGCCTGGCCTCAAGCCGCCAGCCTGAAACAGGCACTGGCGCAGCGCGCGCAGGCCCCACTGACCCTGGCGGCCATCGAACAGGCCCTGGAAGTGTTTGATGCGCGCCAACCTCAAGGTTTTGCCCGCCTGCATCAGTTGCTCGAACAGCAAGCCTATCGCTTGGCCAGTTGGCGCACGGCAGCGGATGACATCAACTGGCGGCGCTTTTTCGACGTCAACGAGCTCGGCGGCCTGCGGGTGGAGCGCACCACGGTGTTCGAGGCCACCCATAGCAAGATCTTCCAACTGATCAGCGAGGGCCTGGTGGACGGCCTGCGCATTGACCATATCGACGGCCTGGCCGATCCACGGGGTTACTGCCGCAAGTTGCGGCGGCGCGTGGATGGACTGTCGCCAAACCGCCACTTGCCGATCTTTGTCGAGAAGATCCTCGGCGCCGGCGAAACCCTGCGTGAAGACTGGCGGGTAGATGGCACCACCGGCTACGAATTCATGAACCAGGTGTCGCTGGTGCAGCACGACCCCCAGGGGTTCGAAGCCTTGGCCCGGCTCTGGCGCGAGGCCACTGAACGGCCTTCGGCATTTATCGAGGAAGCCTGGCTGGCCCGGCAACAGATCCTCAACGGCTCCCTGGCCGGGGATTTTGAAAGCGTGGCCCAGGCCCTGCTGCAAGTAGCTCGCGCCGACGTGATGAGCCGCGACCTGACCCTTGGCGCGATCCGCCGTGCATTGCAGGAGCTGGTCGTACACTTCCCGGTGTATCGCACCTATATCAGCGCCCGTGGCCGCAGCGCCGCTGACGAGAGCGTGTTCCAACAGGCCCTGGCCGGTGCCCGAGGGACCTTGAGCGAAGCCGACTGGCCAGTGCTCGACTACCTGCAACAGTGGCTCGGTGGCCAAACCTGGCGCGAGCGTCCGGTGGGGCAACCGCGCAAGATCCTCAAGCACGCCTGCGTGCGTTTCCAGCAACTGACCTCGCCAGCAGCCGCCAAGGCCGTGGAAGACACCGCCTTCTACCGCTCGGCAGTATTGCTCTCGCGCAATGACGTAGGCTTTTGCACCGAACAGTTCAGCGCGCCCCTGGCTGACTTTCATGCCGCCAACCAGCAACGCCTGCAGACCTTCCCCGATAACCTGCTGGCCACCGCCACCCATGACCACAAGCGCGGCGAAGACAGCCGCGCGCGCCTGGCGGTACTCAGTGAATGTGCGCCGTGGTATGTCGAGCAGGTGCAGCACTGGCGCCGGCTGGCCATGCCGTTGCGTGATGATCCGGGCATTCCCTCGGCCGGCGATGAGCTGATCCTCTACCAGGTGCTACTGGGCAGTTGGCCCCTGGACCTGCACGACATCGACGACTACCAGCAACGCCTCTGGCAGTGGCAACAAAAAGCCCTGCGCGAAGCCAAATTGCACAGCAGTTGGAGTGCGCCCAACGACCTCTATGAGCAGGGTGTCGAAGCGTTCCTCACGCGCCTGCTGCTCGACCCGGTCGGCCTGCCCTTGCGCACGGCGATCCACGCTGCCGCCGAGGCCATCGCCCCCGCCGGGGCCCTGAACGGGCTGGCGCAATCTTTGCTGCGCAACACCGTGCCCGGCGTGCCGGACCTGTACCAGGGCGACGAATTCTGGGACTTGAGCCTGGTGGATCCGGACAACCGGCGGGCGGTGGATTTCAGCGCCCGGCAACGGGCACTGGCGGCAGCACCGGGCGCCTTGCTTGAGCGCTGGAGTGACGGGCACCTGAAGCAGGCGTTGATTGCCCAGGTGTTGAACCTGCGCAAGGCCCACCCGTTGCTGTTTGCCAGGGGCCGCTATGAACCGCTGCAAGTGCTGGGCAAGCATGCCCAGCGGGTGGTGGCTTTCAGTCGCGAGTATCAAGGCCAATGGCTGTTGGTGGTGGTACCGCGCTGGACCCACGCCCTGCTTGAAAACAGCGCCCAACCCCGGGTAGATGCGCAAGTTTGGGGCGATACCCGGATCAAATTACCGTTCGACGCCACGATGCAAAATTGGAAGGGACTTTTGCAAACAGGCGCAGTCACACCCAACAAGGAGCTACTGATCAGCGCTGCCCTGGGGGATGTCCCGGTGAATGTCTTTATCCATTCTGACGATCAAGAAAGCTGAAATTTTCTGTGAGGAGCATTGCGATGAGCACCGAAGACAAGCGCGTCCGTGAATTCGCGTATCAGATCTGGGAGTCCGAAGGTAAGCCCGAAGGCCAGGAAGCCCGCCATTGGGAAATGGCCCGCAAACTGGCCGAAGCCGAGGCCCTGACACCCAGCAAACCCAAGGCCAAACCGGCGGCCAAGGCAAAACCGCCTGCGGAAAAACCCGCCGCCGCCAAAAAGCCCCGAGCCCCACGCAAGCCCGTCGGCTGACCCCACCTTCCTGTAGGAGCCGGCTCGCCGGCTCCTACAAAACAGCTCAACGATTGATCTGACCTGATGTCAGCACGGCCCCGTTCGGCCCGGAAAAACTTTGCAGGAGCAACACTATGAGCAAGACACCCGATACCGAGCCATCGCGGATTCGTGAAGGCTTGCCCTTCCCCCTCGGCGCGACCTGGGACGGTCTGGGGGTCAATTTCGCGCTGTTCTCGGCCAATGCCACCAAGGTCGAGCTGTGCCTGTTCGACGATACCGGCGAAGTAGAACTGGAGCGCATCGAACTGCCGGAATACACCGACGAGACGTTCCACGGCTACTTGCCAGACGCCCACCCCGGGCTGATCTATGGCTACCGCGTCTACGGCGCCTACGATCCTGCCAATGGCCATCGTTTCAACCATCACAAATTGTTGATCGACCCCTATGCCAAGCAACTGGTGGGCGAGCTCAAGTGGTCCGAAGCCCTGTTTGGCTACACCATCGGCCACCCGGATGCCGACCTGAGCTTTGATGAGCGCGACAGCGCGCCCTTCGTGCCCAAATGCAAAGTCATCGACCCGGCCCACACCTGGGGCAACGACCAGCCGGTGCGCACGCCCTGGGATCGCACGATCATCTACGAGACCCACTTGCGCGGCATCAGCATGCGCCATCCTTCGGTCCCTGAGGCGGTGCGCGGCACCTGCGCCGGGCTGATGGTCGATGACGTGCTCAAGCACATTCGCCAACTGGGCGTGTCATCGGTAGAGCTGCTGCCAATCCATGCCTTCGTCAATGACCAGCACCTGCTGCAAAAAGGCATGACCAACTATTGGGGCTACAACAGCATCGCCTTCTTTGCCCCCGACCCGCGCTACCTGGCCAGTGGCAAGATCGCCGAATTCAAGGAAATGGTCGCGCACCTGCACGAAGCCAAGCTGGAGGTGATCCTCGATGTGGTCTACAACCACACCGCCGAAGGCAACGAGCAGGGCCCGACGCTGTCCATGCGCGGTATCGACAATGCCTCCTACTACCGCCTGATGCCCGACGACAAGCGCTTCTACATCAACGATTCCGGGACCGGCAACACCCTGGACCTGAGCCACCCCTGCGTGCTGCAAATGGTCACCGATTCCCTGCGCTACTGGGCCACGGAAATGCATGTGGATGGTTTCCGCTTCGACCTGGCGACCATTCTCGGGCGCTACCACGACGGTTTCGACGAACGCCACAGCTTCCTGGTCGCCTGCCGGCAGGACCCGGTGCTGCGCCAGGTGAAAATGATCGCCGAACCCTGGGATGTGGGCCCCGGTGGTTATCAGGTGGGCAACTTCCCGCCAGGTTGGGTGGAATGGAATGACCGTTTCCGCGACACCGTGCGCGCGTTCTGGAAAGGCGATGATGGGCAACTGGCCGACTTTGCCGGGCGCATGACCGCTTCCGGCGAAATGTTCAACCAGCGCGGGCGCCGCCCCTACAGTTCGGTGAACTTCATCACCGCCCACGATGGCTTCACCCTCCACGACCTGGTGTCCTACAACGACAAGCACAACGAAGCCAACGACGAGAACAACCAGGACGGCAGCAATAACAACCTGTCGTGGAACCACGGCGTCGAAGGCCCCACCGAAGACCCCGAGATCAACGCGCTGCGCCTGCGCCAGATGCGTAACTTCTTCGCCACCCTATTGCTGGCCCAGGGCACGCCGATGCTGGTGGCCGGGGACGAATTCGCGCGCACCCAGCACGGCAACAACAACGCCTATTGCCAGGACAGTGAAATCGGCTGGGTCAACTGGGAGCTGGATGAAGATGGCAAGTCCTTGCTCAAGTTCGTCAAGCGCCTGATCAAGCTGCGCCTGGCCTACCCCATCCTGCGTCGCGGGCGCTTCCTGGTGGGCGACTACAACGAAGACATCGGGGTCAAGGACGTGACCTGGCTGGCCCCCGATGGCAACGAAATGTCCATCGAACAATGGGAAGACAGCCAGGGCCGTTGCCTGGGGATGTTGATGGACGGACGCGCCCAGGAAACCGGGATTCGCCGGCCAGGGGCCGATGCTACGCTGCTGCTGGTGGTGAACGCGCACCATGACCTGGTGAATTTCCGTTTGCCCCAGGTGCCGGATGGCGGCTTCTGGACCTGCATGGTCGACACCAACCAGCCGGCCGTACGCGGTCAGGAGCGTTTTGACTTTGACCACGAATATGCCGTGACCGGGCGCTCGCTGCTACTGTTCGAGCTGCAGCATGAGGAAGAGGTGTGAAATGGCATTGCACGATTTTCTACAACTCAACCGCCACCCACTGGCTGAAATCGAGGGCCTTGGCCTGACCCTCAAGGCCCTGGTGGACGCTGGCCTGGACCAGTTGCCGCGCCCCGGTGGCGGGCAGACACTGGTGCGTTTCAGCCAGTTGGCCCAGGTGGCCGGCCACGATTTGAGCCTGTGCAAGTTGTATGAAGGGCACACCGACGCGCTGGCAATCATGGCCGAGCTCGGCAGCCAGGCCCCGCCTGCGGGCAGCACTTGGGGCATGTGGGCCGCCGAACCGCCGGCGGCCCGGGTGCAGGTCAGACGCGCCGGCAGCCAACTGCTGTTGGTGGGCCGCAAGGCCTGGTGCTCCGGCGCTGCGGTGGTCAGTCATGGATTACTGACTGCCTGGGATGAGCAGCAACGCCAACAGCTGGTCGCGGTGGCGATGGCTCAGCCGGGTGTCGAAGTGACCGGCGACGGCTGGCGAGCCGTGGGTATGCAAGCCTGTGCAAGTGTCGAGGTGGTTTTCGACAACGCCGTTGCAGTAGCGGTCGGCGGGCCAGGGGATTACCTGCAACGCCCGGGTTTCTGGCAAGGCGGGGTTGGTATCGCCGCCTGTTGGTACGGCGCGGCGCAACGTTTGGCCGAGGCCCTGCGCGAACACTGTGGCCGCCGCGAAGAACCCCATGCCCTGGCCCACCTGGGCGCGGTGGACATGGCGTTGCATGCTGGCGCCATGGTGTTGCGCAGCGCTGCGCGGCAGATCGATGAGCAACCTCAGGCCAATGCCCAACTGCTCGCCCGCCGGGCGCGAGCAGTCATTGAGGCAACGGCCAACGAGGTCATCCATCACGTTGGCCGGGCCATGGGCGCCGGGCCGTATTGCCAGGATCCGCACTTTGCCCGGCTGATCGCCGACTTGCCGGTGTACTTGCGCCAAAGCCACGCCGAGCGTGACCTGGCGGCCCTCGGCCAGCAGCTGTCGCAGCAATCACCAGGGACGTGGCAGCTGTGAACGCCAACCCGATTGTCGGCCAAGGCACCTCGCTGCGCGCCTGGCAAGGCTCCACTCGGGTCGCCGGCCTGCCCCTGATCAGCATCGCGCAACTGGTGCCTGCTGGCTGTCGCGCGGTGATTATCGCGCCCCACCCAGACGATGAAGTACTGGGCTGTGGTGGCCTGTTGCAAGGCTTGGCGGCACTGGACCGCGAGTTGCTGCTGGTCTCGGTGACCGATGGTTGCGCCAGTCATCCCGGCTCGGCCCGCTGGCCGCGCCAGCGTTTACGCGAGGTGCGCCCCCAGGAGTCGGCCGAGGCGCTGCACCGCCTGGGCTGGTCGCCGCAACGGCTGAGCTGGCTGCGTGGCGGCTTTTCCGACAGCCAGGTACAGGCGCGGGAACCGGCACTGGTTGAATTTATCCAGCAACACTTGCACCCCCACGACGTGGTGTTCACCACCTGGCGCGAAGACGGCCATTGCGACCACGAAGCCGTAGGCCGCGCCAGTGCCCAGGCGGCCCGGGCCGTAGGCGCGCAGTTGATCGAGTTGCCGGTATGGACCTGGCACTGGGCAACCCCAGAGGACCCGCGGGTGCCCTGGCACCGTGCGCACAAGATCGCCCTGACGCCCGCTGCCGTAGCGCGCAAGCGCCACGCCCTGCACGCGTTCACCAGCCAGTTGGAGGGTGATCCGCAGATCGACTTGCCGCCCGTATTGCCGCCCCATGTGCTGGAGCGGCTACTGCAACCTTTTGAAGTGGTGTTTGTATGAGTGTTGCCACCGCCTATTTCGATCAACTGTTTGTCGACAATGACGACCCTTGGGCCTTTCGCCAGCGCTGGTACGAGCAGCGCAAACGGGCCTTGACCCTGGGGTTGCTGAGCAAACCGCGCTACACCTCGATTTTCGAGCCCGGCTGCGCCAATGGCGAATTAAGCGCCGAACTGGCGCCGCGCTGTGACCAGCTGGTGTGTTGCGACACCGCGGCCAAGGCGGTGGCCTTGGCCCAGGCGCGCCTGCAGGGTTTTGCCCACGCCCAGGTGTGCCAGAGCCGCTTGCCGGCACAGTGGCCGCAGGGCCGGTTCGAACTGATCGTGCTCAGCGAGTGGTGCTATTACCTCGACCAGGATGACCTGTGCGTGTTGATCGAGCGGGCCCTGGCCGCGTTGACCCACGACGGTCAGGTGCTGGCCTGCCACTGGCGCCCGCCTATCAAGGGCTGCCCGCAGACGGCGGAACAGGTGCACCAGTTGTTGCACGAGCGCCTGGGCATGCCGCGCGTGGCGCAAGTGGCTGACAGTGATTTCCTACTCGACCTGTGGTCTCGCGAAAGCGCCTCGGTCGCCCACCTTGAGGGGCTGCGATGATCGGCATTCTGATCCCGGTGCACAACGAAGAGGCGCTGCTGCCCGAGTGCTTGAAGGCTGCGATGATCGCCGCCAGCCATCCGGGCTTGCTCGGTGAAGAGGTGCAGATCCTGGTGGTCCTCGACAGCTGCACCGACCGCAGCAGCGAGATTGCCCAGGCATTCGGGGTGCACAGCCTGAACGTAGAGGCCCGCAACGTCGGCCAGGTGCGTGGAATAGGCGCACGGCATCTGTTGAACCAGGGCGCGCGCTGGATTTCCTGCACCGACGCCGACAGCCGCGTGGCGAGTGATTGGCTGGTGGCGCAACTGGCCCTGGGCGTGGACGCGGTATGCGGCACGGTCACGGTGGATGCCTGGAGCGAAGGTTTCGATGAGGCCGCGCAGATCCGCTACAACCAGGCCTATCGGGCTTGTGACGGGCATCGGCACATCCATGGGGCCAACCTGGGCGTCAGCGCCGGTGCCTATGTACGTGCCGGCGGCTTCGAACCCCTGGCCTGTCATGAAGATGTGCAACTGGTGCGCCAACTGGAGCGATGCGGCGCAACCATTGCCTGGAGCCATGCGCCCCAGGTCATCACCAGTGCGCGGCTGGACTGCCGCGCACAGGGCGGTTTTGGCGATTTTTTGAAGGGCCTGATGCAGCCTTCCTGAAAAAGTTGCAACTTTGCCCGGCGAAATCCGGGTGATGAACAATACTCAAGCTTGGCAATCCAGGATTCGGATTGCCCGTGTGCCGCACAGGCCTTGGCGCCTGCGCGATAAAAAAGGAGAGTCGACCCGTCCACGGGGCACGACCTGCATCATCAGGACAAGGATGTGACATTGATCAAACCCGCCACTCTCAACGACGGTCGCCATACGCCGGCGCAAATCTGGAACAGCGCACCACAACTGGCACAAATCCCCACCATCAGCCCTTCCCTCCTGGTGCCTGCCGGCTCGCGGGTGGTGGTAGTTGCCCCGCACCCGGGTGACGAAGTGCTGGCCTGCGGTGGTTTGTTGCAACTGCTCAGCGCCCTTGACCACCCCTTGAAGCTGATCTCAATCACCGACGGTAGCGCCAGTCATCCGGGTTCCAACCAATGGTCGGCGCAGCGCCTGAGCGTGTTTCGCCCCCAGGAAAGTGTCGAGGCCCTGCGCCGCCTCGGCTTGCCCCTGCATAGCCTGAAGTGGATTCGCGGCGGTTTTTGTGACAACGACCTGGCCGCTCGCGAACAGCTATTGAGCCCCTTTATCGCCCGCTACCTGCAACCCGGTGATGTGGTGTTTACCACCTGGCGCAATGATGGCAATGCCGACCACGACGCCGTCGGCCGCGCCACGGCCATTGCCTGTGCGCTGACTGGCGCGCGCCTTCTTGAATTGCCGATCTGGGCCTGGCATCGCCCCGCCCGTGAAGCCGGGCGCATGCCCTGGCAGTGCGCGCGCAAGGTGCGCCTCGACACCTGGAGTGTGGCGCGCAAACGCCACGCCGCCCATGCCTACGCCAGTCAACTGCTTGGCGACCCGCTGATCGGCCTGGCGCCGATGCTGCCACCGGTACTGCTGGAACGGATGCGCGAACCCTACGAAATTGTGTTCTTGTAACTGGTCTGTACCTGTTAATTCTGACAGTGGCGGCCCTTTGCGGCTGTTGCTAACGTGGAACAAGCACTGCACCGGTTCAGGTGCAGTCGAGAAAGCCATGCCAACCCCTTGCATTGGCGATGTTTTACGAAACGGAACCAGCCGTCCCTTATCGTTATCGTGCTTCTCGTTGCCATGGTCCGTACCGCGCCTGCCCATGCAGGCGACGGGATGTCAGTTGCCATCGAGTGAGGATGGATCATGAGCACACGGCGATATTCTCTGCTGCACCTGAGCGCCTGGACGGCCGGCGCGACCCTGATGACCACCCTCTCGCTACCGGCCTACGCGGCTTGTACACCGGTGGTCACGGCCGGCGACGACACCACCACCTGCGACAGCGGCACCACGCCCGGTTTTACCGACCTCAACGGCAATAACACCCTCAACCTGCCTACCGGTGGCAATGGCGCAATCACCAGCGCCGTGACATTTGGCGACGGCCACGATCTGGTGCAAGCGCAATCGGGCAGCATGGGCGCGCTGAACATGGGCAATGGGGCGAATATTTTCCGTGTGGAGCTGGATGCTGTCGTGGGGGCGGTGACCCAGGGCGACGGCGCCGATAGCATCCAAATCAGCGGCGGCAGCGTTGGCGCGATTAACCAGGGTGATGGCATCGATGCCTACGCGCAAAGCGGCGGTCGTGTCGCCAGTTTGGCCCAGGGCGATGGGCGGGATACGTTCAACATGAGTGGCGGCGAGATCGTCGGGGCGTTCGAAGATGGCGATGTTGCCACCCAATCGGCGGGCACGATCGGGCGGGTCGACATGAAGCTCGACAACAACTTCTACACCCTGCTGGGCGGGAGGATCAACGGCAACCTGGTGACCGGGTTTGGCTTGGACACCATCAGCATTTCCGGGGGGTATATCGGCGGTAACGTCAGTGTCAGCGGCGGCAACGATTTGTTTACCCTGACTGGCGGCGTGGTCAACGGCCAGGTGCTCATGAGCTTTGGCAACGATCAGTTCAACTGGATCGGCGCCGGCACGATCAACTCTGCGGTCAATATGGGCCCGGATAACGACACCGCACTCCTGCAGAACCTGACGCAAGCCACCCTCGCCGCCACCCCCTTGATCGATGGCGGCCTGGGCAACGATACCCTGACGTTTGACAACACCCAGGCGACCAACGCCGAGCGCTACGCCAACTGGGAAACGGTCAACCTGGACAATGGCTCGCGTTTTAGCCTGGCTGGGGATTTCAAACTCGGCGATACAGGCACCGGCACTGGCACCTTGAATGTCGACGGCAGCAGCGTGCTGTTGGTCAGCCAGGGCAGCATCAGCCCCCTCACTGCCGGCCAGTTGGCCACCCTCCATAACAGCGGCCTGATTGATATGACCAGTGCCAGCAGCAGCGCCACCGACAGCCTGACGGTCAATGGCAACTACACCGGCAACAATGGCCAGATGGCGCTGCAAAGTGTATTGGGCGGTGATGGCTCGGCCAGTGACAGACTGGTGGTGAACCAGGGCACGCTTCAGGGCAGCACGACCCTCAACGTCAGCAACCTTGGGGGGGCTGGCGCCGAAACCCTGAGCGATGGCATTCAGGTGGTCCAAGCGCTCAACGGCGCGACCGGCAGTGACCAGGCCTTCAGCCTGGCGGGGGGCTCGGTGTCGGCCGGGGCGTTCGAGTACTTCCTGTTCAAGGGCGGTGTCAGCGCAGACTCCCAGCAGCAGTGGTACCTGCGCTCGGCCGTGGTGGCGCCGCCGCTGCCCGCCCCGGAGGGGCCCGTGGAACCGCTGCCGATGCCGATTCCCGCCGAAGGCACACCGGTGGACTTGCCTGCGCCGGTGGCCGGTGAAGCGCCGATCCCGATCTATCGCCCCGAAGTACCCGTGTATTCGGCGCTGTTCCCCGCGGCGCAGCAGACGGTGCGGGCCATGCTTGGCACCTACCATGAGCGCATGGGCGACCAGGCACGCCAGGCCAGCAGCGGCTCATTCCCGGCGGGCTGGGGCCGGGTGTACGGCAACAGCAGCCGCCAGGCCTATGCCGGCACGGTCAGCCCGCGGTTGGACAGTTCGGTCACCGGTTTCCAGGTGGGCAGCGACGTGCATGCCTGGACCACCGCCAACGGGCAGACCCAACGTGTGGGCTTCTTCGTCGGTCATAGCCGCCTGCGGGGCAATGTCGACGGCTTCAATCGCGGCTGGCAGCATCTGGATGCCGGCAACACCACCTTGCGTGGCGACAGCCTGGGCCTGTACTGGACCTTGATCGACCCGTATGGCTGGTACGTCGATGCCGTGCTGATGGGCACCCGCCTCAATGGCAGCAGCGAGTCTGATCGCGGGCTCAAGCTCAAGACCAAAGGCCACGATGTGCTGGGCTCGGTGGAAGTCGGCGTACCGCTGCCCGTCGCGCCAAACTGGGTGCTGGAGCCGCAATTGCAGTTGATCGTCAATAAAACCCGGCTCGATCGCCAGAATGACGGGGTTTCCGACGTTTCGTTTTCCGCCGATACCGCCATCACCACGCGGCTCGGCGCCAGGCTGCGGGGCAGCTATACCGTAGCGTCGATGCCGGTCCAGCCGTATCTGCGCGCCAATGTCTGGCATGCCTCGGCCGGCACCAATCGGGTGCGTTTCAACGGGGTCACGGATATCGACACCGAGCAGAAATCCACCACCCTGGACCTGAGTGCCGGTGCAACCCTGCAGATTTCCAGCAGCGTCAGCCTGTATGGCGATCTGGGTTATGAACGCAACCTCGATAGCAATGCGCTGGATGGGCGCAAAGGCACTGTGGGCGTCAGGGTGGAGTTCTGAAAACCCTAGGGGCGTGGGTGTTTTCTGTCGCGGGCGATGCGCCCGGGACTATTGGAACACCTGAGCCTCGCCATCGACGGTCGCCGCTATCCAGCGTGGTTCCATGGGGTCACTCCACACTGAACGGGGTGGCGTCGCCCCATCGCTGATCAGGATGCGCCGGCCCGACTGGCTCCACTCTTGCATTCGCGCCTTGAACAACGCGGGGTAATCCGCAGCTCGGCAGGTGATACCGGCCCAGGGATCAACGACCCAGGCGTCATCCCACTCCGGCCCCACAAACCCTTTGCTGCGAGGCTGCCCTGGTGGGCCGCCGATGATAGCGAAAGTATGCCCCTTGACTTGCGCGATACGCGCATGGCCGCCACTGGTATTGATGGTATCAACGGCCACCTTGGCCATCTGGTCGCAATTGCCGGCACCGGTTTTCAGGACTATTTCGCTATAGTTGGGGGCGCCTGTTCGTGTGTAAAGCCAGCCCACCATTTCCGTGGCGGTGTTGCTACGTGCGACCTCACCGGCAAGACCTGGAACCTGTTGATTGGCTGACCGGATGCCAGTGGCCTGGAATTGCTCGTCGACGGCTTTTCTCGCCCCTTCTGCATACAAGCGGTTCTGCTGCTCTGCCGGCAGTTGGGCAAAGTCAGCCGGCTTCTTGATCGGCGCCAGTCGCACCGGCTTTGCCGCGACCACCACATGGCCGGGGTTGCTCCCCGCGGCGTACACCCCCATCAATACTTCACGCTGTTTTTCGGGGGGCAGTCCTTGCAACACGCTGGCAAGATGGTTGATTTCCTTAGGCGTCATGGGTTCGTCAGCGACGATCTTCTTGACCAGGCTATCCATAGTCGGCAGCACCACCAACGGGTTGTCCGGCAGGCCCTGGGCGGCAAAGCCATAGATATCCTTATGCTGGTCGTACAGTTTGATAAATTCAACGTCCAGTGGATCCTTGCGGGTCATGCGGTGAAATTCCAGTGGGCCATTGCCGTTCAGCTCAGCGTAGTAGTGCACACCGGTATCGGCCTCGACCACCACGTACTGCCGGCCGTCATGATTGACCTTCAGGCCCCTGACGACACGCTGGTCATTACTCAGATCGCTGATCGCATCCATCTTGACTACAACCGTTTGCTGGTTGACCGCCCGAGGCACACCAAAGTCGTCATAACCAAAGTCCGGTTCATTGACTACGGTCCCCGTGGTACGGCCCTTGTACGTCACAGGCTGTGAACTGGCCATTGGTAGTAGTTCATGGTTTCCCGCTTCATTGACGCGGTAACGACGATGCTCGTGAATGACCGTGCGCGGACCTTTCGCCTGCCCTACCCCCGGAATTAGGCGACGATGCTCCAGGGCCTGGGCGTCCTGGAACACTGGGGTGCCGCCAGGTTCGATCTGTTTGGTGTAACACAGGTCGTCGAGATCCCGTTTGTGACGGCGCCCTCCGGCGCCACAGGTCATCACAAACCCTTCAAGCGGCCCTATATCCTCAGGCCCGCCTAGTTTGACCAGGCTTTCGGGTTTGCCCGGGTTATAGCGATAGACGTCATCGCCGACCATCACATCGCTGTATTTATTGCGTTTCACCACCCGTGCCTGCTCACTGGAAATACCTTCGGCCACCCGCAAGGTCTGTCCTTGGGCAACGGGCCTGGGGGTCAGGTCAATTGTTGGAGAGAGGTCGTAACGCCCTCGGCCGGGCAGTTTAAGCACGGCAGATTTTTTGAACTGTGCAATGCCAGCTTGAACATTTTGCAGGTGCGCGCCGCCGAACTTCAGCAGCCTGTTGCCACTGCTACTCAGTGCAGGCATCACAGGGTCAAGGGGGTTGAGATTGCGCACCACAGAAACCGCAAACTTCTTTACCAACGAGCCAAACTTAGGCAGTAGCGCGCGCACTCCGATCTTGCCTGCACGCGAAACCAAACGCACCGAGCCCGCGGCAAACTTGCCCATAGGGCCCGCTAACGCTGACAGCCCATCGTTAACCAGATCCAAGACACCCTGTTTGGTGTCACCCTTGACGAGACTTTCAATGCCGCTCCAGAGCGGAACCACCATCTGCGCGGTACCTTTGACGCGCGCCCAGAACGCCTCATCTTTTTTCTGTGCGGCACTTTCTCGCTCAGGATCGGACTCGGCCCACTCCTTCAGCCTGTCTGTATCAACGTAGAACAGATCATCTGTAGCGGTCTTTGCGATAGCCTCAGACCGTTCGGAAGTGAGGGTTTGTGGCACGGCTCGTGTAGAGGGGGCGGCAGATGATGGAAAGTGGGCGAGTTGTTGAGGGACAACGATAGAAAAACTAGCAGGTTTGGGGCCTTTGCCTGACTTATAGCTCGCCCACTTTTTCTGGAACTCAGCCCTGCCACCTGCACGAGCGTCGCGCACAACCAATTCTTCAGAAGGCACACCGTCAGCGGAGTGTTCGATCGAGATAAAGTCTTTGCCATAGCTTTTATCGGCCGGGTTGTAGGACTCCAGAATCGGTTTCAAGTCGTCACGACGCCGAGCGATACCTTTGACAGGATTGATCTCGTAGTAGGTTGTCTGCCCCTCATGTACCGCCTTGAGAATAAATGCCGGGCGTGTGATTGCTGCCTTTTTATCGTCATCAGTTTCCTTGGCTGAGGCGGGTTTGGTCCTAAGTGCGTAAACCGTGACATCTCCCTGTTCAATGGCCCTGCGGTCTTTCAGCGGGAGTTGGGACAACTGGTCGGTGATCAGTTTTGCATAGGCTGACTTTGTATCCTTAAGGTACTTGTCGAACGCCGTTTTGAACGTGGCTTGATCATAGACAGGGTATTTATAGCTGACCTCGGCCGGCGTGATTTTCTCGCCATTGAGATGCCTGTACAGAAGAAACAAAGGGCTGAACAGGCTCAGCACTTCGGTGCGTGAAGTACCCCGCGCCATACGCTCGAAATAATCCTTGCGCATCGGCACATCCGCTGACAATTGCTGGGCTGCCGACACCACCTTATCGACGTGGGCATCCAATGCGGCGACTGCTGTATTGATCTCCTCCTGGGAGTAGTCCTGTTTTTGTGGGAGCAGCCCTTGTGCCACGGCCCAATCCAACGTCGCCGGAATACGGGTCGACGCGATAGCCGCCCACTGCTCGTCCGTCGTCGCTTGCTCGCTGAACTTGGCTGGCAGGTCAACCAGCTCCTGAAAACTCATGTGCCGCGAAGAGCCTGGTTTTATCGCTTCGGCCAGGCTGACGCCGTGCTTGAAGTTCACCCACGCCGCCGATCCCTGGTAAGGCAGTTCTGCCGGTGTATCACGTACGGCAAAGTCGGCCGGGAACTGGGGTTTCAGGATATAGGCCGCAAGATAGGCCTGGTCGCTGGATAACTGCCTTGTGCTGACCAAGTGTTGCCTGAACTCGGACTTGATGGTTGGGTAGCTTTGGTTCCAACGCTCACTCGACGCCAGGTCAAAGCCGGCGATATGCCCCGGCTTTTGGCCTTGCACCGGGTCCAGGCTCAAGGTCAGGGCCTTGAGCAACAATTTGATCTTGACCTCACGGGTAATGACGCCATCCAGTGGAAATTCAGCCCCGCCCAGGGTCTTGAGCAGCTGTTGAATCAGCTCATTGGCTTTGGGTGACTTAAGTATCAGTTCCAGTACCGCTGCAGGTGTGTCCTTGGCTTTTTCAAGGGCCTGTGGCGAGATTCCCTCAGTCAACAGACTGAGCAAAGGCCGCTTGTGCTTGGCCTCCTGCTCGGTGACCCATGCAGAGATAGCCGGCTCGTTAGTCTTGTGCAACAAGCCATCGGCATTACTGGAAGTATTATCCAGACCCAGGGCGATTTCGCTGCGGGCATCTGCCACGGCATAAATGGCTGCTTGCAGTTGCTCCGGTGTCTTTGGATCAGATGGCACGATGCCATAAAACTTGAGCATGTTCTCCAGCCGGTTGGTACCCGGCTCGGTGGAACCGTTCGGCGGTATCAACGGTGAGTCTTTGTTCAGGAACACGCTTTTGTTCACGGGGGTATCGGCGTTTTTCGAGGCTGCAAGCTCCCTCAGAGTCTTCAGCATTTCGTCCAGATCCCCCAGTTTTCCTCGCACCTCGGCCTGTTGCGAACTGGCAGGTGGCTCCGCTGTTGGCACCGCGGCCAGGCTGGATTTGCCCTGGGCCACAGGTGGGGCATCAACCGGCGGAGCCGCCTGAGGCGAAAGAGTGGCGGGTCGGGTATTCAAGCTTGCTGGGGTCATGGTGTTTGCGTCTCTGGCAGTGATACACAGGGACAGCGACGAAACGAGGTGAACGGAGATCCTACGCCTGATCGCTGACAGCCTTGTGTGGATCACACGTAAGAAATTGTTCCAGAGGAATTGGTAACGGCGCTCGTCAGGGCAACGGCGCGGGCTGTTTTCAGGCGTCGGCTTGGCGGCGATGGCGGCCGATAAACGCTGCGGGGTGTCTGGTACCCAACATCAGCGTTATCGTCCATCGCCGGCAGGCCGGCTCCTACGGTTATTACTCCTGGCGCAGAATCAGCACGGCCAAGGGCGGCAAATTCAACGACAGTGATACGGCCTGCCCATGGAGCGGCTCGTCCTGGGTAAAGGCTTCGCCGCCATTACCGTAGTTGGAGCCGGAATAGGTGTCGGCATCGCTGTTGATCAGCTCCTTCCAGCGGCCGGCCAAGGGCACGCCGACCTTGTACGCCTCTCGGGGCACCGGGGTGAAGTTGGCAACGACCAGCACCGGCTTGCCGCTTTTACCCCAGCGCAGCCACGCATACACGCTGTTGATGGCATCGTCACCAATCAACCACTGGAAGCCCTGCGGCGCATCGTCCTGCTCATGCAGCGCCGGCTCTTCGCGGTACAGGCGATTGAGGTCGCCCACCAGTTTCTGCACGCCGCGGTGTTCCGGGTATTGCAGCAGGTACCAGTCCAGTTGCTGGTCGTGATTCCATTCGCGCCATTGGCCGAACTCACAGCCCATGAACAGCAGTTTTTTGCCCGGATGCATCCACATAAAGCTCAGGTAGGCGCGCAGGTTGGCGAATTTCTGCCAGCGATCGCCGGGCATTTTGTCGATCAGCGAGTGTTTGCCATGCACCACTTCGTCATGGGAAATCGGCAGCACAAAGCGCTCCGACCAGGCATACACCAGGCCGAAACTCAGTTCGTTGTGATGGTGGGCGCGGTACACCGGGTCTTGCTGGATGTAATGCAGCGAATCGTGCATCCAGCCCATGTTCCACTTGTAGTTGAAGCCCAGGCCGCCCTGCTGGGTCGGCTGGCTGACGCCCGGCCAGGCCGTGGACTCCTCGGCGATCACCAGGGCGCCGGGGGCTTCCAGCGCCACCACGTCGTTCAGATGGCGCAGGAAGTCGATGGCTTCCAGGTTCTCGCGCCCGCCGTGGCGATTGGGTACCCACTCGCCGGCCTTGCGCGAATAATCGCGATACAGCATCGACGCCACCGCATCCACCCGCAGCCCATCGATATGGAAGTGCTTGAGCCAGTGCAACGCCGAGGCCAGCATGAAGCCGTGGACCTCGGTGCGCCCCAGGTTGTAGATCAGGGTGTCCCAGTCCTGGTGGAAGCCTTCGAGCGGGTTGCCATATTCGTACAGCGCGGTGCCGTCGAACTGCGCCAGGCCGTGGGTATCGGTGGGGAAATGCGCGGGCACCCAGTCGAGGATAATGCCGATATCCGCCTGATGGCAGGCGTTGACGAACGCGCCGAAGTCATCGGGCGAACCGAAGCGTGCGCTGGGCGCAAATTGCGACAGCGGCTGATAGCCCCAGGAGCCGCCGAAAGGGTGCTCCATGATCGGCATCAACTCGATATGGGTAAAACCCAGTTGCTGCACATAGGGAATCAGCCGCTCACCCAGCTCGCGCCAACCGTATTGGCGCGCCACTTCGCCCAACTCGTCGAGTTCGCATTGCCAGGAGCCGACGTGCAGTTCGTAGATCGACAGCGGCGCGCTGGCCGCCTGGCGTTCGCCCCGGGCTTGCATCCACGCCTCATCTGCCCACGCCACCTGCAACGGCGCGGCGACTTTCGACGCGGTGTCGGGCGGCAGTTGCGTAGCCAGGGCCATGGGATCGGCCTTGAGCGGCAGGATCCCGGTAGCGCCGAGGATTTCGTATTTATAGGCCGCCCCCGGTTGCAGGCGAGGGATAAAGATCTCCCAGACCCCAGCCGGATGACGCAGGCGCATCGGGTGGCGGCGCCCGTCCCAGATATTGAAATCACCCACCACCGAGACTCGCCGCGCATTCGGCGCCCACACCGCAAAGCGCACGCCCTGGATGCCGTCAACACTCATCACCTGGGCGCCGAGGCAACTGCTCAGGTCGCGGTGATTGCCTTCGGCAAACAGGTACAGGTCCATTTCCCCGAGCAACTGCCCGAAGCTATAGGGGTCTTCGGTGATCTGCTCGCCGCCCGCCCACTGGATCTTCAGCAGGTAGCCCTGGCGTGTGGCGAAATGCCCAATGAATAAGCCTGGGACCGGCGTGGCGTCGAGGCTGCCGAGCACCTCGTGACTGCCACGGGCCAGGACCTCGACGCTCAGGGCCTCGGGCAAAAACGCGCGGATGACCTGGCCGCCTGCCTCGTCCTCATGGGGCCCGAGGATTGCGAACGGATCCGGGTGCTCGGCTCGCACCAGGGCTTCGATATCCTTGGGGGCTGGCATGATCTTGAACGTCGAATGCAGCGGTTCTTTGTGTGTAAAACTCATGATTTCTCCCACTGCTTGTGGTTTTGAATAAGGTCAGACACAGCAAACCCCCTAAATGGGGCCGGCCAACAAGCCATGCAACCCACGCAATGGCACCGCCAGCCAGGTCGGGCGGTTCTGCGCTTCGTAGGCCACTTCGTACGCAGCCTTCTCCAGGCTGAACAACGCCAGTGCCGCCTGCGCCCCTTTGGCATCCTGCCAGTCATGCGCCAGTGTAGACGTAGCCTGTTGATACGCCTGGATAAATGCCTGTCGCGCTTCACTCAGGTAACGATCGGCGACCCGCTGGCGTGCCGCATCAGCATCAGCCGAGTGATCCAGGCCTTGTGCTTGCACATTCAGGGCCATGGCGGCGGCATAGTCGAACGAACGCAACACGCCGCTGACGTCCTTGTACGGGCTGTGCTTGCCCCGGCGCTCGTGCAGCGGCCGTGCGGGTTCGCCTTCGAAGTCGATCAGGTAGGCATCGCCCTTGACGACCAGCACCTGGCCCAAGTGCAAATCCCCATGCACACGGATGCGCAAACCGCCCAGGGTGGCTTTTGCCAGATCCTGCACGTGGCTGGCGATGGGCTTTTTCTGCGCCAGCAGTTGAGTGACCAGCGCCTGATCGTCAGGGTTCAATTCACTTTGATGCTGTTTGAGCAGCTGCAGGGCGCGCTCGGCCTGGGCCCCCACTTGCTTGGCCCACCCCTGGCAGTCCTTGGCCGAGGTGACTTCAGGCTGGAAGTCCGGATTGCTCGTAGGCGCGGCCAGGACGTTGTGCATCTCCCCGAGCCGCTGCCCCAGCAGCCCGGCGAAATCGGCCAGTTCACCGAGGGCGTTGTAGTGTTGTTCCTGTTCGGAAATGGCTTGGGCCAGTTCATCGCGGATCGCCCGCTCCAGGTTGTTCTGGGTCCAGCTCCAGGCATCGCCCTGATTGCTGAGATAGCCCTGGGCGATCATCAACAGATTGTCCTGGCCCTCGGCATCGCGACGGATCACCGACCCCAGCAAGGGCGAGATATGCGCGTAGCCGGCGGCGGTCAGGTAGGCACCCATTTCCAGTTCCGGGTGGACCCCGGCGCTGACTTTGCGAATCAACTTCAGCACCAGGCTTTCGCCCACCACCACGGAACTGTTGGATTGTTCTGCCGCCAGGTAGCGCACTTGCAACTCGTCCCCCACCGGCAGGTTGGCCAATTGCGGGGTCGGCTCGAAACGGATCTCGCCGTCACTGCTGCTGAGCACGGTCTGCGCACGCAGGCCTTCGATGACCGCGCGGATATAGCTGTCGAGGCTGAAGGCATCGGTGATCAAGCCCACCTGGCGCACCCGCCGCACCCGCGCCAGGGCCAGTTGTTGCGGCAAGGCGCTGGTGAACTGGTCTTCGCCCAACAGGCCGAAGGGCAATTGATAACGGCTGGTCTGCCCGCCGCTGGTCACTTCTATCTCGCTGAGCAGCACCGGGTGCTGCGCATCGCCAAACCGTACGCCATAGGCAATGTGCACACTGTCGATGGCCGCGTCCTTATTGGCAAACCAGCGCCGCTTGGGCAGCCAGGTGGGCAACGAGGTTTGCTCCAGGGTGGTGCGCGATGGCGCTTCGAGCAACTCTTCGAGGCGTTTTTTCAGGACCAGGGTGGTGAAGTCCGGCATGCTTTGGGCCGGTTCCACATGCCAGCTGGGCATTTGGTTTTCGGTGGCCAGTACGAACCAGTAGAAGCCATAGGGCGCCAGGGTCAGCAGGAAATTCAGCTGGCCAATGGGCGGGAATGCATTGCCACCGAGCATTTCCACCGGAACCATGCCGGCGAAGGCCGACAGGTCCAGCTCCGCCGCCTGGGCGGTGCGCGACACGTTGGCCACGCACAGGATGATTTCGTGCTTGCCGTCGGCGCCGGTGTATTCGCGGGTGTAGGCCAGGATCCGGCGATTGCTGGGCGAAAGCATTTTCAGGCTGCCACGGCCAAATGCCTTGGACTGCTTGCGGATCGCCAGCATGCGTCGGGTCCAGTTCAGCAGTGAGTGTGGGTCCTGGGCCTGGGTTTCGACGTTGACCGACTGGTAACCGTAGAGCGGGTCCATGATCGGCGGCAGCACCAGGCTGGCCGGATCGGCGCGGGAAAACCCGCCATTGCGGTCGATGGACCACTGCATCGGCGTGCGCACGCCGTCGCGGTCACCCAGGTAGATGTTGTCGCCCATGCCGATTTCATCCCCGTAGTACAGGGTCGGCGTGCCGGGCATGGACAACAGCAGGCTGTTGAGCAGCTCGATGCGCCGGCGGTCGCGCTCCATCAGTGGCGCCAGGCGCCGGCGAATGCCCAGGTTGATACGCGCGCGGCGGTCGGCGGCGTAGTAGTTCCACAGGTAATCGCGCTCCTTGTCGGTGACCATTTCCAGGGTCAGCTCATCATGGTTGCGCAGGAAAATCGCCCATTGGCAGTTGGCGGGGATTTCCGGGGTCTGGCGCAGGATGTCGGTGATCGGGAAGCGATCTTCCTGGGCCAGGGCCATATACATGCGCGGCATCAACGGAAAATGGAAGGCCATGTGGCACTCATCGCCGTCATCGCCTTTCTGGTCGCCAAAGTACAGCTGGGTATCTTCCGGCCACTGGTTGGCTTCGGCCAGCAGCATGCGGTCGGGGTAATTGGCGTCGATCTCGGCGCGGATCTGCTTGAGCACATCGTGGGTTTCGGGGAGGTTTTCGTTGTTGGTGCCGTCGCGCTCGATCAGGTAAGGAATCGCGTCCAGGCGCAGGCCGTCGATGCCCATGTCCAGCCAGTAGCGCATCACCGACAGCACGGCTTTCATGACTTGCGGGTTATCGAAGTTGAGGTCCGGCTGGTGGGAATAGAAACGGTGCCAGAAGTACTGGCCGGCCACCGGGTCCCAGGTCCAGTTGGACTTTTCGGTGTCGAGGAAGATGATGCGGGTGCCATCGTATTTCTGGTCGTCATCGGACCACACGTAGAAGTCCCGCGCACTGGAACCGGGCTTGGCCTTGCGTGCCCGCTGGAACCAGGGGTGCTGATCGGACGTGTGGTTGATCACCAGTTCCGTGATCACCCGCAGGCCACGCTTGTGCGCCTCGGCGATAAAGCGCTTGGCGTCGGCCATGGTCCCGTAGTCGCTGTGCACACCCCGGTATTCGGCGATGTCATAGCCGTCATCACGCCGTGGCGAGGGATAGAACGGCAGCAGCCAGATGGTATTCACGCCCAGGTCGGCGATGTAGTCGAGTTTGGCGATCAGCCCGGGGAAGTCACCGATGCCGTCGTTGTTGGAGTCGAAATAGGATTTGACGTGAACCTGGTAAATCACCGCGTCCTTGTACCAGAGCGGGTCTTTGATAAAGGTGGCAGCCTTGGGTTTCTTCGCCATTGGAAACTCCTGAATAAATACTGTGGTTAATGTGGGAGCTGGCTTGCCTGCGATAGCGGTGGGTCAGTGAAAAGCATCTTTGCTGATCCATCGCTATCGCAGGCAAGCCAGCTCCCACATTGGATCCTCAGGGTTCTGAAGACCGTGTTCGACTTAAGAATGGGTTATGCGCCAGATGCCAAACGGCATGTGAGGCTCGATGCGCATCCATTGGGTCTTGCCGTACCAGGTCCAGCGATGGCCATTCATCAGGTCTTCGCCCTGGACCTGGGCGTCGTCCGGCAAGCCCATCTCCCACAGCGGCAACTCGAAATGGGCCTCCTGGGCGTTGAACGGGTCGAGGCTGACGGCGATCAGGATGAAGTTGCTGCCATCTTCGCTGCGCTTGCCGAAGTACAGGATGTTGTCGTTGAAGGCGTTGTAGAGCGTCAGGCCCAGGTGTGTCTGCAGCGCCGGGTTCTGCCGGCGGATGCGGTTGAGCTGGGCGATCTCGGCAATGATGTTGCCGGGGGCGCTGAAGTCCCGGGGGCGGATCTCGTACTTTTCCGAGTCCAGGTACTCTTCCTTGCCCGGCACTGGCGCGCTTTCACACAGTTCAAAGCCCGAGTACATGCCCCACAGGCCCGAGCCCATGGTGGCCAGCGCGGCGCGGATCAAAAAGCCCGGGCGGCCGGACTCATGCAAGAAGCCTGGGTTGATGTCCGGGGTATTGACGAAAAAGTTCGGCCGGTAGCATTCACGCCAGGGCGACTGGTTCAGTTGGGTGAAGTACTCGCTGAGTTCGGCCTTGGTGTTGCGCCAGGTGAAATAAGTGTAGCTCTGGGAATAACCGACCTTGCCCAGGCGCGCCATCATCGCCGGGGTGGTGAAGGCTTCGGCGAGGAAGATCACCTCCGGGTGTTGGGCCCTTACGTCACTGATCAGCCATTGCCAAAATGGCAGCGGCTTGGTGTGGGGATTGTCGACGCGGAAGGTCTTGACCCCCTCCTCGACCCAACCCAGCACAATGTCGCGCAGCTCCAGCCACAGGCTGGGGATCGCATCGGCGGCATAGAAGTCGACGTTGACGATGTCCTGGTATTTTTTCGGCGGGTTTTCCGCGTATTTGATCGTGCCGTCCGGACGCCAGTTGAACCAGCCGGGGTGTTGCTTGAGCCACGGGTGGTCCTGGGAGCACTGGATGGCAAAGTCCAGGGCGATTTCCAGGCCATGCTCGGCGGCGGCCGCTACCAGGCGCCGGAAATCCTCGCGGGTGCCCAGTTGCGAATGGATTGCATCGTGGCCGCCCTCCTCGCTGCCGATCGCATAGGGGCTGCCGGGATCATCGGGGCCGGCGCTCAGTGAGTTGTTCTTGCCCTTGCGATGGCTACGGCCAATGGGGTGAATCGGTGGGAAATACAGGACGTCAAAGCCCATGTCGTGGATCATCGCCAGGCGCGAATGCACGTCATTGAAGGTGCCGTGGCGCGCCGGATCGTCGGTGATCGAGCGCGGGAACAGCTCGTACCAACTGGCAAACAGCGCCTGTGGGCGCTCCACATCCAGTGGGTACAGCGGGCTGATACTCAGGTAGGGGCGCAAATCAGCCTGGGCCATCAGCTGTGCACTGTCTTCGTGCAGAAACAGCGCGACCTGCTCGGTTTCCAGCAGCCCGGACAATTGCTGGTGCAACTGCTGCAAGCGCTCCTGCAACTCGCCTTCGCTGCGTTCGGCAGCTTGCAGCACCTGGTTGCGACCTTCCTGCAGCTCCAGGCTGACAGGAACCCCGGCCGTGTGTTTCTTGCCCAATTCGTAGCAGAAGCTGGCGAAATGATCGATCCACGCTTCGACGCAATACTGGTGGGGGCCTTGCTCGGTCACGCTGAACGCGCCCTGCCAGGCATTGTTGCCCTGGTCACTCATGGGCACGCTGTGCCAGCTGTCTTCACCCAAGGCCTGCCAACGGATCAAGACGGCCAACTGGTCATGGCCATCGGCAAAGACATTGCTCGCCACCTGGATGCGCTGGCCTTGCACGGCCTTGACCGCAAAGGCCCCGGCGTCGATGACAGGTGTGGTGTCTTCAATGGCGATCCTGGGCAGCAACAGTGCCTGGGACAGTGGTAGTGCGGGTCTTTCAGCAGTCATCGAGCATCTCCCCTTACGCCCCATGGACGCTCTTGTGCTTGATTGTCAGTGCTGCAAGCGGGCTCTCCCTGAGCCGGCCACATAAGGTCCGAGCCCGGGCGCGTTGGAAAAGTTCAGGTGGATGTACCGCCACCGGGCGGGAATCAAACGGCCATGACGGTTGTCCACCGGTTGAGCAAAGCACAAACGAGGCCACCGCGATGAACATCCCCATTCCTGCTGAAACCCCAGACCCGAATATCGACAAACCCACCCTGCCGCCGACCGAACCGGAGCCGATTCCCGAGCAGGAACCTCCGGAAAGCGTGCCACCGGCACAGGAAGAACCGCCGACGACGATGCCGCCGGTTATCGTGTAGGAGCCGCGGCTAAGGCTTGTCCAACAGCTTCACAATCCTTGGCATCACGCTGAACACGGCAAGGGCGAGCACGGTGCTCAGCACCGCCGTGGACTCCTTGCCCAACCCCGCCGCCACCCCGATGGCGGCGGTCATCCACAAGCCGGCCGCAGTGGTCAGCCCCTTGACGTGCTGCCCGGCCTCCTCCTCCTTGCCCTTGAGGATGGTGCCCGCGCCCAAAAAACCGATCCCGGCGATCACCCCCTGTATCACCCGGCTCATGGCATCGGCTTGTGAACCGCCTATCTGCGGGACCAGCACGAACAACGCTGCGCCCATCGCCACCAGCATATGGGTGCGCACCCCCGCGGCCTTGCCCTTTTGTTCACGTTCAAAGCCGAGGATGCCACCGAGGATCGCTGCAATCAGCAGGCGTACGGTGATTTGCGTCATTTGCCGCGCATCGCCGACATCGGCGAATTCGCTTTGCAGGGTTTGCCAGACTTCTTGCCACCAGGCGTCCATGGTCCTGTCCTTTCATGGGGGGGATAGAAGATGGACAGCAACGACCGCCAGTCAGTTGCGCCGAACCATTGGCAAGGGCGCGGCACCTAACTAACAGGACTGTGCAACCAGGAGAACACCATGCCCGTACGTATCGAAAACCAGAGCTGCTATTTCAAGATTGACGACAGCGGCGAGGAGCAGCGTTGCAGCGTGTTGGAGGTAACGGTGATTACCGACAGCGATAAAGCCATGTCGGCGGTGGAGATCGACGGCCAGCGGATTTACATCACCGAGGCGCAAGCCGACGCCTTGACCGTGGCCGGCGCCATCGATGGGCGCAAGCACCTCAAGGCCACTGACGGTGATTCGGTGATTTGATTGATCTGGATCAGCATGCCGTGGGCACTGTTGATCCAGGCACCGGCCCCACGGCTTGCGGGGTGCTGCACATTGTCGCAGGGCGGGCGCCAAAACCCATCTGATCCGCTTTTTATCGATTTACCTGAGTCTGTTATGCAAACAGATCGCGGCCCATAGTTCATCCGCCTGATGGAGGCTGATGAGCGAAAGACCATGAGCGATAGAATCCCCGTCCGATTAGTAGAAAATTTCGAGCCTGCACATCCAAAGAAGATGAAGGCCAAATCCAGCGACAACCTGATCCATACCCGCAGTTTCACCGGCCTGTTCCGCACCTTGCGCATCAGTGGCGCAGGCTTTTTGTTCCTGGCGTTTTTTGGCACCGTGTGGCTGAACTGGGACTCACGCCAGGCAGTGTTGTGGGACCTGGCGGAAAGTAAGTTCCATATTTTTGGCGCGACCTTCTGGCCCCAGGACTTCATCCTGTTGTCGGCGTTGTTGATCATCTGTGCCTTCGGGCTGTTTGCGATCACCGTCTTTGCCGGCCGCATCTGGTGTGGCTATACCTGCCCGCAAAGCTCGTTTACCTGGTTGTTCATGTGGTGCGAGAAAGTCACCGAAGGCGAGCGCAACCAGCGGATCAAGCTGCAGGCTGCGCCCTGGGGCGTGAACAAGCTGGCGCGCCGTGCGGCCAAGCACACGCTGTGGCTGGCGATCAGCGTGCTGACCGGTTTGACCTTTGTCGGCTACTTCACCCCGATCCGGCCGTTGGCCGAAGAACTGCTGACCTGGCAGATGGGCGGCGTCAGCCTGTTCTGGGTGCTGTTCTTTACCGGCGCCACCTACATCAATGCCGGCTGGCTGCGTGAAGCGGTGTGCATGCATATGTGCCCGTATGCACGGTTCCAGAGCGTGATGTTCGACAAGGACACCCTGACCATTTCCTACGACGCCGCCCGTGGCGAAAGCCGTGGCCCGCGCAAACGTGATGTGAACCCGGCCGAGGTTGGCCTGGGCGACTGCATCGACTGCCACTTGTGCGTACAGGTTTGCCCCACCGGCATCGATATCCGCGACGGCCTGCAGATGGAATGCATCGGCTGCGCAGCCTGCATCGACGCCTGTGATTCGATCATGGACAAGATGGGCTATGCGCGGGGCTTGGTGAGCTACACCTCCGAGCATCAGATGCAGGGCGGCAAGACGCACCTGCTGCGACCGCGATTGATCGGCTACAGTGCGGTGCTGCTGGTGATGATCGCTGCGTTGGTGATGGCGCTGGTGCAGCGGCCAATGGTCTCGCTGGACGTGACCAAGGACCGTGGGATGTTCCGGGAAAACAGCCAGGGGCTGATCGAGAACATCTACAGCCTGAAGATCATCAATAAGACCCAACAGCGCCAGGATTACCGCGTGGAGCTGCTGGATGGCGAGGGCTTCGAGCTGCAGGGCAAGACCGAGGTCAGCCTGGCGCCGGGGGAAATCACCGACTTGCCGGTGTCTGTGGCGTTGACCCGTGACAAACCAACCAGTAGCTCGCAAACCATCCGCTTCAAGGTGACGGATAAGGATGAGCCAAGTGTTTATAGTGTCGCCGACAGCCGTTTTGTGGCGCCGCTGAACCGCTGACACACGCAACCTCCCTTGTAGGCGCGGGCTTGCCCGCGATAGCGGTGCGTCAGTCGAAATATCTGCTACTGACACACCGTAATCGCGGGCAAGCCCGCTCCCACACTTTGACCTGTGTAGACCTAGGATCACGATGAAACGCTACGAGAAATTTGCCGACGACATCGCTGAACTGATCCGCTCCGGCGTCCTCGGCCCCGGCCAGCGTGTGCCGTCGGTGCGCTATGCCAGCCAAACGTATGGCGTCAGCCCATCCACGGTGTTCCAGGCCTATTACCTGCTGGAGCGCCGCGGCCTGATCCGTGCGCGCCCGCGCTCCGGGTATTTCGTCAATACCCATGCCCCCAGCCCGTTTTCCGAGCCTGCGGTCAGCGCCCATGTGCACGAGTCCACTGAGGTGGACGTCAGCGAGCTGGTGTTCTCGGTACTCGATTCGATCAAGGACCCGCAGACCGTACCGTTTGGCTCGGCCTTCCCCAGCCCGATGCTGTTCCCCCTGCAACGCCTGGCCCGCTCCCTGGCCAGCGCCAGCCGCGAGATGGACCCGCGCATGGTGGTCACCGACATGTCGCCGGGCAACCCGCAACTGCGCCGGCAAATTGCCCTGCGCTACATGGTCGGCGGCTTGATGCTGCCCATGGAGGAGTTGCTGATCACCAACGGCGCCCTCGAAGCGCTGAACCTGTGCCTGCAGGCGGTGACCGAGCCGGGAGACCTGGTGGCCATCGAGGCCCCGGCGTTTTATGCCTGCCTGCAAGTGCTCGAGCGCTTGAAACTCAAGGCCGTGGAAATCCCCGTGCACCCGCGCGATGGCATTGACCTCCAAGTGCTGGCCCAGACCCTGGAGCGCTACCCGATCAAGGCCTGCTGGTGCATGACCAGTTTCCAGAACCCCATGGGGGCAACCATGCCCGAGGCCAAGAAGCAGGCGTTGGTTGAGTTGTTGCGCGGGCATCAGGTGCCGCTGATCGAGGACGACGTGTACGCCGAGTTGTATTACGGCCAGCAGGCGCCCAAGCCCGCCAAGGCCTTCGACACCGAAGGCCTGGTGATGCACTGCGGTTCCTTCGCCAAGAGCCTGGCCCCTGGCTATCGCGTAGGCTGGGTGGCCGCCGGCCGTTATGCGCAAAAGATCGAACGCCTGAAGCTGATGACCTCGCTTTGTGCCTCGATGCCCGCCCAGGCGGCGATTGCCGATTACCTGCAACACGGCGGCTACGACCGGCACCTGCGTAAATTGCGCTATGCCCTGGAAGAGCAGCAAAGTGCCATGCTCGCCGCCATCGGCCGTTACTTTCCGGCGCAAACCCGGGTCAGCCAACCGGCCGGCGGCTATTTCCTGTGGCTGGAACTGCCAGAACAGACCGACTCGTTGAAACTGTTCCAGATGGCCCTGGCCCAAGGTATCAGCATCGCGCCGGGGCCGATTTTTTCGCCGACCCAGCGTTTTCGCAACTGCATTCGCTTGAACTACGGCAGCCCCTGGGATGAGGCGGCGGAAAAGGCCATGGAAACGTTGGGGCGCATTGTGCGTTCGTTTTAAGGGGCTGCGCTTGAAAGGTAACCAAACACTGAAACGTGCCACGTAGGAGGGTCCATTTTCTCCATTGCTCAGGAAACGTTTGATGCGAGGTGTACTGCCGCCCTTCTTCCATCTTCCGCTGCCGCTCCCACCCAACTACATGCGGGTGGCCGAACAGCGCGAAGTTCGCCAGTTGAACGGGCCAACCGGGCGCCCGACAGGTGACCATCGTTCGGCAGAAAGGATTATCGAACAGAGCCCGGTGCTCAGGGACTTCCTTGCAGGCAATGATCGCTTTCAGCTCCAGCCGGACCTCAAGCGCCACGTGGGGGACTGGACGCCGGCCAACAACGCCCCCCAGGCCCGCGCCACTGCGATCTACAACCTGGATAAAGTGCTGCGCTTCATTGATAACCTGGACGAAGACAAGCTCAAGGGCAGCGTGGAACGTAACGGCAAGATCGACGGGTTTTACGACTTGGGCGTCACCATCCTGCATGACTCGGAGGCAGACCGCCTGGACCAGTTTGCGCGTCGGGGGTATCAGGCTTTAGGCGACTTCTGACACGGGCTCGTGTCGGTGGTGAGAGGCTGCTCCCGCTGGGGGAACCAGCCACCTCGGGGTACCTGGCAGAGCGTGGTGAGGCGATTGGGGCGGCTTCGCCACCCAGCGCGGGCGATGCGGCGTTCCGACAAGCCCGCTCGCCACGAAAAGCCAGGGAGCCCCGCCCCTTTGTGAGGGGGCTCTCAGCACCCAGGCAGAATCAACGCCCGCCGCCAAGATCCAGAAATGTCCCGGTGGTGTAAGAGGCCTTGTCCGATAACAACCAGACAATCGCTTCCGCCACTTCATCAGGGCGCCCGCCACGGGCCATGGGAATGCCCGGCTCAAGCTTGCTGACCCGGTCCGGGTCGCCGCTCAAGGCGTGGAATTCAGTGAAGATATAACCTGGGCGCACCGCGTTGACCCGGATCCCCTCGCCCGCCACTTCCTTGGACAAGCCAATGGTAAAGGTGTCCAGCGCGCCCTTGGACGCCGCGTAGTCCACGTACTCACCGGGCGAGCCCAGGCGTGCAGCCACCGAGGACACATTGACGATGCTACCGCCCTGCCCGCCGTGCTTGGGCGACATGCGCAGCAATGCATGCTTGGCGCACAGGATAGGGCCCAGCACGTTGGTCTTGAGGATTTTCAGGATGCGGAACTCGGACATTTCGTCGACCCGCGACTTGTGGCCGACAGTGCCGGCGTTGTTGACCAGCGCGGTGACGCGACCCAATTCGGTGTCGACACGGTTGAACAGGCTGATCACTTCGTCTTCGATGCTCACGTCAGCGCGCACCGCGATAGCCTGGGCGCCGAGTGCGCGGACCTGCTCCAGCACACGCAGGGCGGCTTCTTCGTCAGACTGGAAATTGATGCAGATGCGATAGCCCTGCCGGGCCGCCAGCAAGGCCGTGGCGGCCCCGATCCCACGACTGCCACCGGTAATGATGACGACTTTGTCCATGTGTACTGACTCCCCATTCAACCAGGCTGTTGGATCCAAGAATACCTGTGCCTGCCAGGTTTTGCATGGATCGGGGTCAATTGATCTCAGGGTTGGGTAAGCGGCGGCCGGGTCAGTTGTTCCTTGGCCACGATGGCGCTCATAAATGTATCCGGCGGCAGCGGGTGGCCTAGGTGATAGCCTTGCAACGAGTCGCAGCCCAAACGCGTGAGGAAATCCTGCTGCATGTCGGTCTCCACCCCTTCGGCGACGATGCGCAGGCCGAGGGCCTGGCCCAGGGCGACAATCGCCGAGACAATGGCGGCATCGTCGCTGTCATGCTCCAGGTCCCGTACAAAACCGCGGTCGATCTTCAGCTCGTTGGCCGGCAGGCGCTTGAGGTACATCAGGCTGGAATAACCAGTGCCAAAGTCGTCGATTGACAGGTCAACGCCCATTTCCGAGAGTTTCTGCAACACCGTCATGCTGGCATCGGCATCGCTCATGGCGGTGGTTTCGGTGATTTCCAGGGTCAGGCTGTTGGCCGGCAACTGGTGACGCTGCAGGGCGTTGGCCACACTGGTGACCAGCCCGGCATGGCAGAACTGCAGGGCCGACAGGTTGACCGCGATACGCCAGTCCCGATACCCCTGGGCAAACCACACTTGCATTTGCCGGCACGCTTCGTTGAGCACCCAGTCGCCGATGGCAATGATCACCCCGGTCTTTTCCGCCAGCTCGATAAACTTGTCCGGCAGCAACAAGCCATGTTGTGGATGCTCCCAGCGCAATAGCGCCTCGGCGCCGACAGCGCGGCCGCTGAGGGCGTCGAACTTGGGTTGGTAGTACAGGCGCAACTGCTGTTGGTCCACCGCATTGCGCAAATCCTGCAACAGTTGCAGTTGCCGGCGCGCGTTGGTGTTCATCGATACATCAAAAAAACTGTAGCCGTTCTTGCCCATGCTCTTGGCGTGATACATCGCCGCATCGGCATTCATCAACAGTTCCTGGGGCGTTGCTCCGTTGCCGGGGAACAGGGCGATACCGACGCTGGCGGAGATGTTCAAGTCATGCTCGGCGACCCGGAACGACTGGTTGATCAGACCCACCTGGCGCTCGGCCAGGCGCAGGGCATCGTCGGGCTGGCTCAATTGCACCAGCAACACGAACTCATCGCCACCGATCCGGGCCAGGGTGTCCTGGCTGCGCAGATCTTCACGCAGGCGCAGGCCCACTTCGCGTAGCAATTGGTCACCCATATGATGGCCAAAGGCATCGTTGACCGGTTTGAAGCCGTCCAGGTCGATAAACATCAGGGCAAAACAGCCGCCCTGCTCCGCCACCAACTGCATAGCCTGCTGAATGCGATCGGCCAACAGCGTACGGTTTGGCAAGCCGGTGAGTGTGTCGTGCAAGGCCAAGTGGGTGAGTTCCTGGTTGGCCAGGGACAGGGAATCGGCCAGCACGGCGGTGCGGGCTTCCAGGCGCGCGTCAAGCAACGAGGTCAACAGCGCAATGGCCAGCACCGCCAGGGTGGTCACCAGTACCAGGTTATCCAGGCCGCTGCCGCTCAGGCCATCCACCGACGCCCCGCAAAAGCTGCCATCGGCAAAACGGGCGGCGGCCATGCCGGTGTAATGCATGCCGACGATGGCCACGCCCATCACCACCGCTGCCCCACCCCGCGCCAGGCGTACATAGGGGGTATTGCGCCGCAGGTTGAAGGCAATCCACAGGGCGGCGGCCGAAGCGCCGACGGCGATCAGCAGTGAGGCAGCGAACAAGATGGGGTCGTAGTCGATGCCGGGGGTCATGCGCATGGCGGCCATGCCGGTGTAGTGCATGCTACTGATACCGGCCCCCATGACCAGGGCACCAAAACCCAGTTGCCAAATAGGCAGGCGCGGTTGGTTGACCAGCCACAGGGCGAACCCGCAGGAGAAAATCGCGATCACCAGCGACAACGTGGTAATGCCGATGTCGTAGCCCAGCGCGATTGGCAAGCGGAAGGCCAACATGCCGATAAAATGCATCGACCACACGCCAATCCCCATGGCCAGGGCCCCGCCGGCCATCCACAGGTACACCGCCCGCCCCCTCGCCGTGGCAATGCGGCCGGTCAAGTCAAGGGCGGTATAGGAAGCAAGGATCGCCACAAACAGGGAGATCAGGACCAGTGCGGGGGAATAGCTGCCGGTAAGCATGGGGCGTCTCTAAGGCTGACAGTGCGAGCGGCATCCATGCCAGGAAAGGCCGGGGATTGTAGCGAGAATAATTCTTGAATAGGTGAAATATTGTCACAAGGCCATCACCTGAAGTCGCCCTTTGACGAACAGCCTTCCCTGTGGCGAGCGGGCTTGTCGGAACGCCGCATCGCCCGCGCTGGGTGGCGAAGCCGCCCCAATGGCCTCACCAACTGCTGTCAGAGATACCGATTACTCTTCGCGTGGCTGCATCTGACCGTCCCATCCGCCGCCCAATGCGGCGATCAGTTGCACACTGGCGACCAGCCGGGTTTGCAGCAAGGTCAGCACGGTGCGTTCGTTGCTCAATGCCGTGGCCTGCACGTTAACCACGTCCAGGTAGGCGATCAGGCCCGCCTTGTACTGGTTCTGGGTCAGGCGCAGGGATTCGCGGGCAGATGCCAGGGCTTCGTTGCTCACACCCGCCTCGTCTTCCAGGACCTTGAGCTGGACCATGTAGTTTTCCACCTCGCGGAAACCGTCGAGCACGGTCTGGCGGTACTTGGCCACGGTTTCGTCGTAGGAGGCTTCGGCGCGGTCAACTTCCGCCGAGCGTTGCCCGCCGTCGAACAGGGTCATCGCCAGTTTCGGCCCCACCGACCAGAAACGGTTGGGCAGGCTGATCCAGTCGGCGTAGGTGCTGCTGGAATATCCACCGGCCAGGCTCAGGGTCAGGTCGGGGTAGTAGGCGGTTTTCGCCACGCCAATATTGGCATTGGCCGCGATCACCGCCCGTTCGGCCGAGGCGATGTCTGGGCGGCGCTCCAGCAATTGTGATGGCAGGTTGGCAGGGATCTGCGGCAAGGCCGGAATATCCTTGCTCACCGCCAGGTTGAAGGTGGCCGGAGCTTCGCCGATCAGTACGGCGATGGCGTTTTCCAGCTGCGCACGCTGCCAGATCAGGTCGATCATGCTGGCCTGGGTGCTTTTGAGCTGGGTCTGCGCCTGGGCCACGGCGTCTTTGCCGGAGACACCGGCGCGATACTGGTTTTCAGTCATTTGCAGCGAGCGCTGGTAGGTCTCGACGGTGCTTTGCAGCAAGCGGGTCTGTTCGTCCATGACCCGCAGTTGCAGGTAGTTCTGCACCAACTCCGACTGCTGGCTCAAGCGCATGGCGGCCAGGTCTGCGGCGCTGGCTTGCTCGCTGGCGTTGCTGGCTTCCAGGCCACGGCGCAACTTGCCCCAGATATCCGCTTCCCAACTGACACCCAACTGGGTGTTGAGGGTGTCGCGGATACCGCTGCTGGAGCTGCTCAGGCTTGCATTGCTGCTACCGGTGCCCTGGCTGGCGCGGGTTTTACCGGCACTCAGGTCGACCGTGGGGAAAAAGGCGCCACGGGAACTGCGCGCAGTGGCCTGGGCCTGCCGGTAGCGGGCTTCGGCCTGGGCCACGGTCTGGTTGGCGTTGTTGAGCTTGTCCACCAGGTTGTTGAGTTGCTGGTCGCCATACAACTCCCACCAGGCGCCACGGGCCAAGGCATCGCTGGGCGCCGCCTGGCGCCAGCCCTGGGCTTCTTTGTACTGCGCCGGCTCAGCCACTTGCGGGCGCTGGTAATCCGGGCCGATGGCGCAAGCGCTGAGCAATACGCCGCAAAACACGGTAGGCGCGAGCTTGCTCGCGAAAAACCTGAGGCCCCGGCGGTGAGTCAGGTGCCCCGCGTCATGGTTGGCGTTTTTCGCTGGCAAGCCAGCGCCTACAGGGAGGTGCGTTGCGGTCATAACGGAGTGTCCAGGGCAGCGTCGGTACGCACCCCGCGCCAACCGTTGAAACGGTGGCGCAGGCGGTCGAGATAGAGGTAAACCACCGGGGTGGTGTAAAGGGTCAGGATCTGGCTGAACACCAGCCCGCCGATAATCGTCAGGCCCAGGGGCTGGCGCATTTCCGCGCCTTCGGCGGTGCTCAGCAGCAACGGCAAGGCACCGAGGATTGCCGCCAGGGTGGTCATCAGGATCGGTCGCAAGCGCAGCAGGCAGGCGCTGCGAATCGATTCCAGGGGCTGCATGCCTTCCTTGCGCTCCAGTTGCAGCGCCAGGTCGATCATCAGGATCGCGTTTTTCTTCACCACGCCGATCAGCAGGAACAGGCCCAGCAACGAGATCAGGCTGAACTCGCCGCCCAGCACGTAGATCGACAACAGCGCACCAACCCCGGCCGACGGCAAGGTCGAAAGGATGGTCAGCGGGTGGATGTAGCTCTCATACAAAATCCCCAGCACCAGATACACCGCTACCAACGCGCCGAGAATCATGAACGGCTGGCTTTTCTGAGTGGCGGCAAAGGCATCGGCGGTGCCCGCCATCTTGGCGATGACGTCTTCGGGCAAGCCGACCTTGGCAATCGCCCGCTCGATAGCGGCCGTGCCCTGCTCCACCGTGACCCCGGGGGCCATGTCGAAGGCAATGTCTTCGGAAGCGAACTGCCCTTCGTGGCTGACACGGTCGTCGGCCAGGCTGTTTTCGTAGTGGGCGATGGTCGACAGCGGGATTCGCGCGCCATCGGCGGTAATCACTTGCACCTGATTGAGGGTGATCGGGTCCTGGGCGTATTTTGGATTGACCTCCATCACCACCCGGTACTGGTTGAGGCTGTCATAGATGGTGGAAATCTGCCGCTGGCTGTAGGCGTTGTTCAGCACCGAGGTGACCATGTTCATGTCGACGCCCAGGCGCTTGGCCTGATCGCGGTCGACAATCAACGTCACCTGTTGCGCGCCACGGCCTTCGCGGGCGTCGATCGCGGTCAGTTCCGGCAGCTCGCGCAGCGCGGCGACCACTTTCGGGTACCACAGGCGCAATGCGGCCAGGTCGCCACTTTGCAGGATGTAGGAGTACTGCGAGGACGTCTGGTCGCGGCCGCCGCCAAATTGCAGGTCCTGGTCGGCCATCAGCATCAAGCGACCACCCGGTACCAGCGGCACTTCTTTACGCAGGCGCTCGATCACCGCCTGGGCCGACAGCTTGCGTTCCTTGATCGGCTTGAGCCGCACCAGCATCACGGCGTTGTTGGTGCCGTTGCTGCCACCGATAAAGCCGGCCACGCTCTCCACTGCGGGGTCTTGCAACACTGCTTTGCGGAAAATCTCCATCTTCGGCTGCATGACGCTAAATGACAGGCCGTCATCGCCGCGCACAAAACCGATCAGTTGCCCGGTGTCCTGTTGCGGCATAAAGGTCTTGGGAACCACCACATACAGCGCGATATTTACGCCAATGGTCACCAGCAGGCTGAGCAGGGTCAGGCGTTTGTGCCGCAGCACCCAGTCCAGGCTGCGGGCATAACCCCCCACCATATGGTCGTTGACCTTCTGGCTCCAGCGCTGCAAGCCGGTCTGCTGCCCTTTGACATGGGGCTTGAGCCAGCGCGCGCAGAGCATCGGCGTCAGGGTCAGGGAGACCACCAGCGAAACGATGATCGCCGCCGCCAGGGTGATGGAGAATTCACGGAACAGGCTGGTGACAATCCCGCCCATAAACAGGATCGACAGGAACACCGCCACCAGCGACACGTTCATCGACAGCAGGGTAAAACCGACCTCCTTGGCCCCAAGATACGCCGCCTTCATCGGCGCGATACCGTCGTCGATATGCCGCGAGATGTTCTCCAGCACCACGATGGCATCGTCCACCACCAGGCCAGTGGCCAGGATCAGGGCCATCAGCGACAGGTTGTTCAGGGAAAACCCGTACAGGTACATGATCGCAAAGGTGCCCACCAGCGACACCGGCACCGCCAGGGTCGGGATCAGCGAGGCGCGGAAGTTGCCGAGGAACAGGTACACCACCAGGATCACCAGGGCCACCGCAATCAGCAGGGTCATTTCCGCCTCATGCAGGGTGGCGGTGATCACCGGCGAGCGGTCCATGGCCAGGTTGAGCTTGACGCTGGACGGCAGCACCGCCTGCAGCGCCGGCAACTGCGCCTTGATCTGCTTGACGGTCTCGATGATGTTGGCGCCCGACTGGCGGTTGATCACCAGCAACACCGCCGAATCATTGTTGAAGAAACCACTGTTGTAGCGGTCCTCGACGCCATCGCTGATCTTCGCCACATCGCTCAGGCGCAACGCCGCGCCGTCCTGGTAGCGGATCAGCAGCGGCTCATAGTCCTTGGCCTTTTCCAACTGGTCGTTGGCCTGGATCTGCCAGTTACGCTCGGCGTCTTCCACCGAGCCCTTGGGCCGGCGCACGTTGGCATTGGCAATGGTGTCGCGCACCTCATCCAGGGACACGCCGTACTGGTCGAGAGCCTTGGGTTCGAGCTCGATGCGCACCGCCGGCAGGGAACTGCCGCCGATCTGCACTTCACCCACACCCGGTACCTGGGACAGGCTTTGGGAGAGGATGGTCGAGGCCAGGTCATACAACTGGCCCTTGGGTAACACGTCCGAGGTCAGCGACAACACCATGATCGGCGCCTGGGACGGGTTGATCTTGCGGTAGGTGGGCATGCTGCGCATGCCGCTGGGCAACAGGTTGCGCGAGGCGTTGATCGCCGCCTGCACTTCCCGCGCCGCGCCGTTGATATCGCGGTCGGAGTCAAAGGCCAGGATTACCCGGGTCGAGCCCTGGCTCGACGAACTGCTCAAGGTGGTGACCCCGGCAATCGCGCCGAAGGAGCGCTCCAGGGGCGTAGCCACGGTAGACGCCATCACTTCCGGGCTGGCGCCAGGCAGGCTGGCGGAGACCACAATCACCGGGAAGTCGATCTGGGGCAGCGGCGACACCGGTAACAGGCTGAAACTGACACCGCCCAGCAACATGATCGCCAGGCTCAGCAGCATGGTGGCTACCGGCCGGCGAATAAAAGGTCCGGACAGGTTCATGGCTCAACCGGCTCCAGCGCTTCGGGGGTCTTGCGCCAGCGACGGCCCAGGCGGTCGAAGTACAGGTAGATCACCGGGGTAGTGAACAGCGTAAGGACCTGGCTCAACAGCAAGCCGCCGACCATCACCAGGCCCAGGGGCTGGCGCAGTTCGGCGCCGGAGCCGGTGGCCAGCATCAGGGGCACCGCACCGAACAGCGCCGCCAGGGTGGTCATCAGGATTGGCCGGAAGCGCAACAGCGCCGCCTGGTAGATCGCGGTCTGCGGGTCAAGGCCCTGGTTGCGTTCGGCGTCGAGGGCAAAGTCGATCATCATGATCGCGTTCTTCTTCACGATGCCGATCAGCAAGATGATGCCGATGATCGCGATCATCCCCAGGTCGTTGCCCGTAAGCAGCAGCGCCAACAGGGCCCCCACCGCTGCCGATGGCAGGGTCGAGAGAATGGTGATCGGGTGGATGTAGCTCTCGTACAACACGCCGAGCACGATGTACATGGTGACCACCGCCGCCAGGATCAGCAGCAAGGTGCTCGACAGCGAGGCCTCGAACGCCTGGGCGGCGCCCTGGAACTGGGTCTGCACGCCGACCGGCATGCCAATGTCCTTCTGCACCTGGTTGATCAGCTCCACACCTTTGCCCAGGGCCACGCCGGGTGCCAGGTTGAACGACATCATCACCGCAGGGAACTGGCCGATATGGGTAATCGCCAACTGGGCCTGGCGCTGCTCGATGCGGGCCAGGCTCGACAGGCGCACCTGGCCGCCGTCGGTGGTTTTCACATGGATCTGGTTCAGCGCATCCGGCCCCAGGGTTTCGCCGGACTGGGCCTGCAGCACCACGCGGTACTGGCTGGCCTGGGTGTAGATCGTGGAGATCTGCCGTTGGCCAAAGGCGTCATACAGGGCGTCGGTGATATTGGCCACCGACACGCCCAGGCGCGAGGCGGCATCGCGGTCGATCACCATGTACACCTGCAAGCCCTTGTCCTGCAGGTCGCTGGCGACATCGGTGAGTTCCGGATACTGGCTCAGGGCCTGTACCAGCTTGCCGCTCCACAGTGCCAACAGGTCGGCGTCCGGGGAGGACATGCTGAACTGGTACTGGGTACGACTGACGCGGTCTTCGATGGTCAGGTCCTGCACCGGCTGCATGAACAGGCGGATGCCCACCAGCTTGTCCAGAGTCGGCTGCAGGCGCGCAATCACCTCGACAGCGCTCAAGTCCCGCTCTTTATGGGGCTTGAGGTTGATCAGCAGGCGGCCACTGTTGAGGGTGGCGTTATCGCCATCTACCCCAATGTAGGACGACAGGCTTTCCACCGCCGGATCTTCGAGGATGATCTTCGCCAGTTCTTGCTGGCGCTGGCTCATGGCAGCAAAGGAAATCGACTGCGGCGCCTCGGAAATGCCCTGGATCACCCCGGTGTCCTGCACCGGGAAGAAGCCCTTGGGCACCACCAGGTACAGCACCACCGTCAGGCCCAGGGTGGCGATGGCCACCAGCAGGGTCAGCGGTTGGTGCTTGAGCACCCATTGCAGCTTGCGCCCGTAGGCAGCCACCAGCCAGTCGATCCAGGCGCCGCTGGCCTTGTAGAAGCGGCCCTGTTCTTCTTCCTTGGGTTCGCGCTTGAGCAGGCGCGCGCACATCATCGGCGTCAGGGTCAGGGACACCACCAGGGAAATCAGGATCGCCACCGCCAGGGTGATGGCAAATTCGCGGAACAGCCGCCCGACCACATCGGCCATGAACAGCAGCGGGATCAATACCGCAATCAGCGACAGGGTCAGGGAAACCAGGGTGAAGCCGATCTGCTTGGCGCCCTTGAGCGCCGCGGCCATCGGTGTCTCGCCTTCCTCGATGTAACGGGAAATGTTCTCCAGCATCACGATGGCATCGTCCACCACGAACCCGGTGGCGATGGTCAGGGCCATCAGGGTCAGGTTGTTGATGGAGAAACCGGCCAGGTACATCACGCCAAAGGTGCCGATCAGGGACAACGGCACGGCAATCGACGGGATGATGGTGGCGCTGAAGCGACGCAGGAACAGGAACGTCACCATTACCACCAGGGCAATGGCGATCAGCAATTCATGCTGCACATCGGTGACCGAGGCGCGAATGGTCTGGGTGCGGTCGGTGAGCACCGTCACGTCGAGGCCCGCGGGCAGGTTGTCGGTGATGCTGGGCAGCAGCGCCTTGATCCGGTCCACCACCTCGATCACGTTGGCGCCCGGCTGGCGCTGGATATTGAGCAGCACCGCCTGGTTTTCATTGGCCCAGGCAGCAAGGCGTTCGTTCTCGGCGCCATCGACGATCTGCGCGACGTCCTTGAGGCGCAGCGGCGCACCGTTGCTATAGGCCAGGATCAGTTCAGCGTACTGCTCGGGCGATACCAACTGGTCGTTGGCGTCGAGCATCGACACCCGGGTCGGGCCGTCGAAGTTACCCTTGGGCTGGTTGACGTTGGAGGCCGCGATCAGGCTGCGCACGTCCGCCAGGTTCAAGCCGTTGGCGGCCAGGGCCTCGGGGTTGACCTTGATCCGCACGGCCTGGCGCTGGCCGCCGGCGATGCTGACCATGCCCACACCGCTGATCTGCGCGATTTTTTGCGCCATGCGCGTATCGACCAGGTCATTGAGCTTGGGCAACAACATGGTCTTGGAAGTAATGGCCAGGGTCAGCACCGGGGTGTCGGCCGGGTTGACCTTGTTGTACACCGGGGGCGCCGGCAGGTCCGAAGGCAGCAGGTTGCTGGCCGCGTTGATCGCCGCCTGCACCTGTTGCTCGGCGACGTCCATATTGACGTCGAGGTTGAAGCGCAGGGTCAGCACCGAGGCCCCACCGGAACTGGTCGAGGCCATCTGCGTCAGGCCGGGCATTTGCCCGAACTGGCGCTCCAGGGGCGCAGTGACCGCGCTGGTCATCACATCCGGGCTGGCGCCGGGGTACAGGGTCATGACGCGGATGGTCGGGTAATCCACCTGGGGCAAGGCTGACACCGGCATCAAGCGATAGGCGATCAGGCCAGCCAGGACAATGGCCAGCATGCTCAGGGTGGTGGCGACGGGCCTGAGGATGAACAGCCGTGACAGGTTCATGCGCCGGCCTTTTGCGCCTTGCCGGCATCCGCCGCCGGGCTGCTTTCGCCTTGTGCCGCGGGCTTGCCCTGCAAATGTTCAGTGGGGGTGGTTGGCACCTGGTTGCTGTCGTTGACCACTTCGACGTCGGTGCCGTCCTTCAAGCGATCGGTGCCTTCGAGTACCACGCGATCGCCGGCAGCCAGGCCTTCCTTGACCACGGTGTTCTGGCCATCGGTATCACCAATGACCAGGGTGCGGATCTTGACCTTCTTGTCAGCGTCCAGGGCATAGACAAAGGTGCCGTTGGTGCCGAACTGGATCGCCGCCGATGGCACCAACACCACGTTTTTCAGGGTGTCGGCCAACAGGCGCACGTTGACGAACTGATTGGGGAACAGCACCTGGTCCTGGTTATCGAAACGGGCCTTGAATTTCAGGGTGCCGGTGGCGACATCGATCTGGTTGTCCAGGCTCTGCAACACGCCGGTGGCCTGTAGCTGCAGATCGCCACGGTCCCAGGCCTGCACCGGCAGCTTGTTGCCGGTACGGTAGCGGGCCAGCACGGTTTGCAGGCTGTTCTCCGGCAAGGTGAAGGCCACGCTGATCGGTTGGGTCTGGGTGATGATTGCCAGGGCGGTGGTGTCGTTGGCCGCCACCAGGTTGCCGACGTCCAGTTGGCGCAGGCCGACACGGCCGGATATCGGCGCGCGGATCTGGGTGAATTCAAGGTTGAGCTTGGCGTCATCCACCGCACCCTGGTTGGTCTTGACCGTACCCTGGTATTGCAGGACCAGCGCGGCGGCGGTGTCCAGGGTCTGCTTGGCGATACTGTCTTGTTCATACAGGCCGCGATAACGCTCAAGGTCAACCTGGGCGTTTTTCAGTTGGGCCTGGTTTTGCAGAAGCATGCCCTGGGCCTGGAGCAAGGCGTTCTGGTAGCTGCGCGGGTCGATTTGCGCCAGCAGGTCGCCGGCCTTGACCATCTGCCCTTCTTCAAAGGCGATCTTCACCAGCTCTCCCCCAACCCGGCTGCGCACATTGATGGTGTTCAGCGCCGTCACAGTGCCAAGCGCCTTGTAGTACACCGGGAAGTCCCCGGTGACCGCAGGTGCAACACGCACGGGCACCGCAGCGCCGGAGCCGCCGAAGCCGGGACGCATCATCCCCGTCTTGCTGGTCCTGGCTGCCGGGGCGTCTTTCTGGGCGGAGCCTGCCGGCCAGAACTTCCAGCACAGGCCGGCAATCACCAACAGGACAAGCAAGCCAAACAGCCAGCGGCGGGAACTACGGGGAGACGATTGCATGGATTGATCAACCATTGGATGCGAGGGCTTCTTCTTTGGGAGGCTGAAAGATAAGCACTGGGGCGCGTTTAGAAAAGCGCCTTTACCGGCTATTTACCTTCGGGCTTACAAACATTTACTTTTCGAGGTGAAACATCAGCAATTTGGGCTAAACCGCTGAAGCACAAATGAAAACGGCCTGGACTAGGCCAGGCCGCAAGCATGCATCATACGTGTTACTGCAAAGCGACAGTAACGGGCTGGAACAATTACTTCAGTACAGCCAGGGCCGCTTCGTAGTTTGGTTCTTCGGCGATCTCGCCAACCAATTCGCTGTGCAGCACTTTGTCGTTTTCATCCAGAACCACCACGGCGCGGGCGGTCAGGCCCTTGAGGGCGCCATCGGCAATGGATACACCGTAGTCAACGGCAAAGTCGGCGCTGCGGAAGTCCGACAGGTTCTTCACGTTTTCCAGGCCTTCGGCACCGCAGAAGCGAGCCTGGGCGAATGGCAGGTCGGTGGAGATGCACAGTACAACGGTGTTGTTCAGGTCGTTGGCCTGGGCGTTGAACTTGCGCACCGAAGTCGCGCAGGTCGGGGTGTCAACGCTTGGGAAGATGTTCAGTACTTTGCGCTTGCCGGCGAAAGTCGCCAGGGTGACGTCCGACAGATCGCCTGCGGTCAGGGAAAAGTCGAGGGCCTGGGTGCCAACTTGCGGCAACTCGCCTTCAACCTGGACCGGGTTGCCTTTGAGGGTGACTTGAGCCATGAACGGAATCCTTATGCTGGGTTAGATGAAACGAATTCGAGAGGCAGAAGTTAACCACAAAGTGCGATTGACACCTATGGCCGAACACAAAATGTCATGACTGCGCCCGGGCCGGGCGGCTGTGGTTTAATTGCGCCGCTTTTGCCCTGCACTTGAAGGAATTCATCGTTGAACAATCAGCCTGCCACCCGCGTCCTGGTCATTGGTTATGTCTGGCCGGAGCCCCGTTCCTCAGCTGCGGGCGGGCATATGATGCAGATCCTCGAGAGTTTTCTTGCTCAAGGCTGGGAAATAACCTTCAGCAGCCCGGCGGCCATCGGCGAGCACAAGGCCGACCTTGCCGCCCTGGGCATCCGTGAATGCGCCATCGAGCTCAATAACAGCAGTTTCGACGAATTTATTCGAGAACTCGCCCCGGATATCGTGCTGTTCGACCGGTTCATGATGGAGGAACAGTTCGGCTGGCGGGTCGAGAAGCACTGCCCGGACGCCTTGCGCGTGCTGGAAACCTCGGATTTGCAGAGCCTGCGCGATGCCCGCCATCAGCGCCTCAAGGACCATCTCAAGAGCCAGCCTGACGCAGATGATTTCAGCCCGCTGTTCGCTCCCGCCCTGGATGAGGAATTCCAGTTGATGGCGCCAACCGACCTGGCCAAGCGCGAGATCGCAGCGATCTACCGCTGTGATATCAGCCTGATGATTTCCGACGTCGAGATCCAACTGCTCACCGAGCACTTCAAGGTGCCCCGCGCCCTGCTCCACTGGTGCCCGTTGATGATCGAGCAGCCCAGCGAAGCATTTGTGCCGTTTGAAGACCGTGCGCACTTCCTGAGTATCGGTAACTTCCGCCACGCCCCCAACTGGGATGCCGTGCTGTGGATGAAGAACAGCCTCTGGCCCCTGATCCGCCAGCAACTGCCGGGTGCCCAGTTGCATATCTACGGCGCCTACACTCCGCCCAAGGCCACCGCGCTGCATAACCCGGCCCAAGGCTTTCATGTGATGAACTGGGCCGAGGACGCACTGCAAGTCATGTCAGCCGCACGCATCTGCCTGGCCCCCTTGCGCTTCGGCGCCGGGATCAAGGGCAAGCTGGCGGACGGCATGCTCTGCGGTACACCCAGTATCACCACCCCCATCGGTGCCGAAGGCATGGCCGACGGGCAGCCTTGGCCCGGAGCAATCGCCCACAGCGCCAGCGCCCTGGCCGCCGCTGCCGTGGCACTGTACACAGACCCGCAAGCCTGGACCGCGGCCCAAGCCGCTGGCCGCGAACTGCTGGCCCGACGCTATGCCCCGCAACTGCACGGCCCGGCGCTGGTCGAGCGCCTGCAACTTTGCCGTGGCGAACTGGCGCAACATCGACGCAACAACTTCACCGGCAGCATGTTGCGCCACCATCTGCATAAAAGTACCCAGTACATGGCGCAGTGGATCGAGGCAAAAAACCGCACGCTCTAAATGCTGGCGAGGTGCTGCGCAACGGGGCATTATCGGTTGCGCAACCACAATAAAAGCGACGCCAGCATGACTCGAGCCGCGCGAATCACCGACCCCTCCTATGAATTGATGGACGACCACAATGGCCTGTCCATCATCTATCGCCAGCATGGTTTCCCCTGCCCGCTGGTGCGCTGGCATTTCCATAAGGAATACGAGCTGCACCTGATTATTGCCAGCTCCGGCAAAGTGTTTATCGGCGACTACATCGGCAATTTCTATCCCGAAAGCCTGTTCCTCACCGGCCCCAACCTGCCCCATAACTGGATCAGCCAGGTGGCCGAGGATGAGGTGGTGCCCAAGCGCGACATGCTGGTGAATTTTACCGACGAGTTGTTTGATAGCGCCGTCCCGGTCTTCAGTGAGCTCAAGGCCCTGGCGCCGTTGCTGGAACGGGCCAAGTACGGCATCGAGTTTCGCTGCAAGCACACCATCGCCCAGGCCATGACGCTGATGCAGCAGATCGAAGAGGCACGCGGCGTGGCGCGGCTCGGGCACTTTTTGATCCTGATGGAGGTGTTGAGTGCCTGCGAGGATTACCAGTTACTGTCCGGGGTGACCACCCCGCAACTGGCCGATGAGCACAGCATCGACCGCACCAACCGCGCGGTGGACTATATCTTTGCCAACTACGGCCGAGAGTTGCCCCTGGAAGAAGTAGCCGACCATCTGGGGATGAAGCCGACGTACTTTTCCAGGGTGTTCAAGCAGGCGACCGGGCGCACCTTCATCGAGTTCGTCAACCGGCTGCGCATCAGTAAATCCTGCGAACTGCTGGCCGATGGTGACAAGGCCGTCACCGATGTGTGCTTTGAATCGGGGTTCAACAATATCTCCAACTTCAACCGGCGCTTTCAGCAACTCAAGGGCATGACACCTTCCCATTATCGGCGCCTGGCGGTCCAGCGGCTCACAGAGCAGAACCTGGCCAAAATACACGCCCCAAAAGATTTCTTACAGATCACGCAGGCATTTCACTCTCCGATACAGGAACGTTCAGCTAAACCTTGACCACGTATCTAAGTACCTCGCTCGCCTAACCGACGGGGTATTTATGAAATAACCTGGTAAGAGGCAGCCTCATGATCAGCATTAATCCGTCATATATTTCCCACCTTCTCCCCACGAACAAACTAAACCCACCTCCCAGCAATACCGATTCAGTGACGCCCCAAACTATCCAAGTCTTTTATAAGGGCAACACGGATGTCCAGGCTTCTCCTGCGCCCTCTAACTGAGTAATAAACCAACGTTGGATAGTGCCGAGAGAGGGACTAATGCTGGCGCAAGTACGGATATGATTAGAGAGAAACTCGACTTCACTGACTGATCAAAACGCCTGCTTCAAACTTTGATTGATTCACCCTTATCATTATTTCCCTTCAATGGTAGTTACTACTCATGAAAGTCGAATCATTGCGTATGCCCGCAACTTCCCCTACTGCAAATACCACCGACTCTGCGTTTGAAAATACCGCTCCTGGGTTAATACGTGTCAAACGTACGAATCAGGCAATAACCCAAGAGAACAAAAAACTTGCCACCGAACTCATCAGGTCTGGCGACGCGACGCTCGCTTACCAATACAATGCTGCATTAATGGAACAAATCCTCGCTAGCCCCACTGACGGGGAGGCAAAGCCAGCTGGCAAATCTGTGCCGAATATTCCACCCTTATCCACATTCGGTATGGCGTGGGGTCAGCTTACCCAAGCCATTCAAAGCGAGCCATTTGCGACTTTCGCCAGGGTACACAAGATCGAGCCAGGCACCCTGCGACTGAACACTCGTGATGGATGGACGCTTGATTGTATTGCAGACGGAAAACCTGCCTCTTTTTCGAAATACACGCCTGGCTGGTGGAAGGCTACCGCAGCAGTGATAGAGGCCGCTCGGGCGCTTACACCGACACTCAAGCTGGACGTTGAATACACCGGCGCAACGAGTGCGCCCGCAGAGGTGATAGGCGATTTCTATGCCGCACGCACCAACGGTACGCAAGCCGATAAGCTTTATCTAATCGGCCTGCAGAACCAGCATGGCTCGTTCGACGCTCTGCGCGAACCGGACTCCACAGCGCCTGCGTTCAACCGTCCCGCACATTTGCCGGTCCGCCAGCAGCAAGAAAAGGCAATAGAGGCGTTATCTGCAAAAATTGCAGCCGATCCACAACGGTTTTCACTCGCCGAACCCAATCCAAAGTCGTCAGTTGAGGACGCCGACTTGGCGTTAGCACGGTTGTACGGGAGAGCCGTACTCAGCCTCAGGCCGGAAATGGGGCGCCTGGTTAATGCACCCCGCGCGACTTTGTCGGTGTCTGAAATACCTGAACACTCAACACTTGGGCAAACCCTGCGTAACTCAACGCAGCCGCGTGGTAAAAACACCCAACTGACACTCGACTGGATCGGTAGGTTCTATGGCGAACCGGCCAGCGATGGCACATTGGAAGGCGCGCTCAAACAGACCTCATCACTCACGCACCACGGCTTTCACGCGTTGAGCAAAGCCGATCCGCCAACTGATAAACGCTCCGTTGCGGTTCGACGACGGCAAGATGCCGCTATCCAGCGGCTCGCCAACCCCGTCTTACCCACTGACAAACCAGCCCCGGCCATCAATACTATGGCCGATCTCGCACGCAGCCAGTTTAGCAGTGAGCCTACGTTGCATTCGGTGACCTCCCGATTGGTCAGCGACAGGATAAAAGCGATCGCTCCTGGACTGGATGTCGACGCCAACCAGATCGCCATTGCCACACCCGACCCGCAACATCCAGGGCAGTTCAAGAAAACGCAACTGATGACACTGGTAATGGACTACCTGGCTGGCGGCACTCCACCCGACTTCACCAATGGCCATCGAGCGTTTGATACCCGCCCGAACGTGCTGGAGCATACAGGCAACGATGCTGGCATCCCGCTGAGCCTGGATTTACCGGCACTCAGCGCGGCACTACGCGCACTGCCAACCCAACTCAACGAGGCGTTAAACGTCGATTCACAAGCCTATTGGAATAAACCGGCCTTCAGTACCCCAACTGCTACCGGCACCGCCTTTCCCGGCAGCCACCGTGACTTGGTTAGCAGCATATTGCGTAGCAACCTGCAGCAAGCTGGCCTGAAGCAACCTGGCCTGGATGATGAACAACGTAAAACCGTGGCCATGGTCACGATGCGTCCGAACGGTTCGACGCGCGCCCTCCCCCTTGACCCCACAACCTCTGACGCCGACGTCTATGCCGCCCCTGGCCCCATACCGAACATACTGATTCATCGCTACTTGTCGCAACCCCACCGCGAGATACTCCTGCTCGTGGAACCCAGCGGAAAAATCACCGCTTATAACGCCTGGGACGACCTACCGTACGCAAGACGAAACCTGACAATTCAAAACGGCAATACCTTCGATGCGCAGGCCGATGTTCTTATCAAACAGCATCAAGGGAACAGCTTGTCCGCCGCCCCACCGCTATATGACGACAAATCTAAAACCAAGCTGCCCGATTGGATGAGTAAAGCCGGCGACGCGCAACGTTTTGTGTTCCATGAACTCAGCCTTGAGTTGGCTAACTTCCTGCTGTTGAACAAGGGACAAATGTACAACAGCGATATCAAGGACATCCGCACCTACGCAGAGGAGAAGTTCGACAGGTTGCCTAAAAAGAACAAGTTAACCCGGTATGCCGCCAATCAACTGGAGGTGGTCTTCAAAGTGCCTTATGGCGCACCGATGACCGCAGGCTTAATCGATCGCCAGTCAATGAGCCTGACCGACATGATGCTGAAGAACTTGTCGGGGCTGCCGAATGGCCAGATAGAAGTATTTGCCAAGACAGGGCTCAAGGAAAATGGAGTCGACATAAAAGTCAGGGTTCCCCAGCTGGAAAAAGAGGGGGTGCTCAAACAAATGATCAACGATCTTGATATCGGCAAAACCTATCCTGCTTTGCTGAAACAAAAGTTGCTCGGCGAGCCCGGCAAAACCGCAGAGCGTCAAGCGCTTTTCGCCCAGCAGGTGCCGATCGAACTGCAGATGAAGGCACTGGAGTTGAGCATAAAGGGAACAGCCGGGGTTACCACTACAGGTTTTCGTTTCATCCAGGAAATACTCAAGCCGGGGCCCGCCCCAAGGATGGTTGACGGCAAGGAAATCGTGATCCGTCCGCTGGCTTTTGATAACACAGCCAATGGGAAAATCGATGTAGTCGAGGGTGCCTACCTGATCGAACCCAAGGACAGTGCCACCGGCCCCCATATCTTATATCGGCCGTTGATTGCCGATGCACCACTTATGCAGTTCCCTTCTCGCCAGGCGTTGCTGGAAGCCATACAAAAGAGAGGCAAACTGCAAACCGACACCCTAGCGTGGCTACCTGACGAAAGCACGCGACAGCTTTACCGCGGCAACGGTTTCACACACCCCAACGTAGTGCTGTTCGGTTACAACCTTGGATCTACGAGCCTGAATGAAACCATTCCCCTCGCGGTGGATGATCGTCTGCAGCAAGCGCTGCACGATGGTAAATTGATTGAATACCTGTACACGGCTAACGCTCAGAACTTGATAACACTGGCTAAACAACAATCGACATCCGATGCAGAAAGCCGCTGGGCTTCCCTGAAAGAGGGCGGGTTTCTATTGCTCAATGCTCTACTGCCAGCGATGCGTGGTCCCGGTGCCACACTGGGTGTGCTGCTACAAGCTGACGGTATCCTCAACGACGTACACGTCCTGAGCGCTGATGACGTGAAAAACAAAGAGGCGGCCCTGACTGATCTGCTGGTCAACCTTGCGTCTTTATTGATTCACTTCAAAGTGCGCTCATCGAGTGAGCGTGCCGTCGGCGGCTCGACTCGAGCGCCACATAGCACAAGCTTGTTAATCGATGAAGTGGCAACTACCGCAGCACCGGCAAAAAACCGCATTGTCTTGGGAGGACCGGTGGATATCAAACCGCTGTCTGGTGATATTCAAGTCTTCGTGGATACTTACAAAGGCGAGCAGCGTCTTAACATCATGGGCCACGCCGAGGAACCCAGTGGGGACGGGGCATCGCGCATTTTAGGAGAAGATAACAAAAGTTACGGAGCTGAAGATATCAACCAGGAATTGCTGGCCCGCGGCATAGACATTCGAAACTACAGCGAGGTACGGCTGTTATCCTGCTATTCCAGCAGTGGCGGTGATCAATCACTTGCCGCGCAGCTTCAGACGCTCACGGGCGTGCGCGTCAAAGGCTTCCGCAGGGAAATTATCGTAGATTACAAAGGTGTTGACGGTGAAGACCCGTTCTTGATCTACGAAGATGCATCGACACGCTATCGCCAACAATATCCAGCCCTCAGTGACAGTGATATTCATCTCTTGGCCGAAAAAGAACTGAACCGCAAGCTTGCGGGGCGTGACCTCGACTTCAACATCAACAAAGATAACGGCACGGAAATTGAAATTAATATAGGCAGCGATGAAAAGCCTGTGTTTTATAGAACCCGGGTCGATTATCAGCCTCGTACCTTTGGAAGTCCGAAAACCAAAACGGCACCGCAGAAACCGATAGAAGTGCTGATGGGCTACTCTCACACCGTTGAAAACTCAACCTCGGTACTATCGACCCGCAGTCTGACAGACTGCTCCGCCCTTGCCGTGCTGACAGATCTAAAAGATGGGGTTTATCAAAAACGCACATTAATGCACCTGACCGGCAGCAACCTGGAGTTTGGCCTGTTCGACGCAAACGCCGCCCAGGCAGTGGATGAGTTGGAGAAGTCATTAGCCAAAGGCGGCAAGGTCATCTTCGTAGGCGGTGTGGACTCTCAATCACCCGTCGGCATGGGGGTCGTATTGGGGCAGGAGGTCCAAGGTAGAAAACCGCTGTTAGATATACTTAAGAAGCCGGGCGTGGAGACCATCATCGCCAGCTCACTGGGTGTGGATATCAATCCCGATGGTACTTACAAGCTGATCGAGGGGACCGGTAAGGGCACTTTCACTCAACCCATGACCAAAAACGTGTTCGACTTCGCCGAGTAATTCGCCTAACACCGCAGCTGCAGCAGGCAACTGTAACGGCTGCTGCATTTCCAAGTCCCCATCAGGTATCTCTATCGCTGCGCGATAGAGTGCAAAAAAGTATCAGTGCAAGTGCGCTCAAGGATTTGTCACCGCGCCTTTAGAAGGCTGTAATCAACGCACACTCTTCCTGCAGCCATGGAAGACACAACAACAATAACTGTCCTTCTGCTGCCCCTGGGCGCAGAAACGGAGTGCGCGATGAACTTCCCTGCAAAAGCACTGCTTGCCTGTACCTGCATGACCCTCAGCGCCGTCAGCCTGGGCGCACAGACCCTGACCATTGCCACCGTCAACAACAGCGACATGATCCGCATGCAAAAGCTGTCGAAAACCTTCGAGGCCGAGCATCCGCAGATCAAGTTGAACTGGGTGGTACTGGAAGAAAACGTCCTGCGTCAACGCCTGACCACCGATATCGCCACCCAGGGCGGGCAGTTCGATGTGCTGACCATCGGCATGTACGAAGCCGCACTCTGGGGCGCCAAGGGCTGGCTGGAACCGATGAAGGATCTGCCGGCGTCCTACGACCTGGACGATGTGTTCCCTTCCGTGCGCGACGGCCTTTCCGTCAAGGGCACGCTGTACGCCCTGCCCTTCTATGCAGAAAGCTCCATTACTTACTACCGCACCGACCTGTTCAAGCAGGCCGGGTTGACCATGCCTGAGCATCCGACCTGGGTGCAGATTGGCGAGTTTGCCGAAAAACTCACCGACAAGAGCAAGGAACAATACGGCCTGTGCCTGCGCGGCAAGGCCGGCTGGGGCGAGAACATGGCGCTGATCGGCACCCTGGCCAACGGTTATGGCGCACGCTGGTTCGATGAAAAGTGGCAACCGCAATTCAACGGGCCCGAATGGAAGGATGCACTGAACTTCTACGTCGACAACATGAAGAAATCCGGCCCGCCGGGTGCGTCCAGCAATGGTTTCAATGAAAACCTCGCGCTGTTCAACAGCGGCAAGTGCGCGATCTGGGTGGATGCCAGCGTCGCCGGCTCGTTTGTTACCGACAAGACCCAGAGCAAGGTCGCCGATCACGTCGGCTTCACCTTTGCCCCTCAGCAGGTCACCGACAAGGGCACCTCGTGGCTGTATTCCTGGTCCCTGGCGATCCCGACCAGCTCCAAGGCCAAGGACGCAGCCAAGGTCTTCAGTGCCTGGGCCACCTCCAAGGAGTACGGCGCGCTGGTGGCCAAGACCGATGGTATCGCCAACGTGCCGCCAGGTACCCGCGCCTCGACCTACAGCGAGGAATATATGCAGGCCGCACCTTTTGCCAAGGTGACGCTGGAGTCGTTGAAGGTTGCGGACCCGACCAAACCGACTCTCAAGCCGGTGCCGTATATCGGTATCCAGTTGGTGACCATTCCTGAGTTCCAGGCGATTGGCACCCAGGTGGGCAAGTTCTTTTCCGGCGCCCTGACCGGCCAGCAGACGGTGGACCAGGCCCTGGCTGCCGCGCAAACCACCACCGAGCGGGAAATGAAGCGCGCCGGCTATCCCAAATAACCCAGCCTCCCCCCCGTAAATGTAGGAGCTGGCTTGCCTGCGATAGCGGTGTATCAGTCACCAAATATGTCGGCTGAACCACCGTTATCGCGAGCAAGCCCGCTCCCACACTGACCGCGCTCCGACTCTCGCTCTGCAAACTGGGTTTGATCCTATGAATGTGCAAACCGCTGCTGCGGATAAACCGCGTAAAAACCGCCTGCTCAACCCCGGCTGGTTCCTCGTCAGCCCCTCGGTGGCCCTGTTGCTGCTGTGGATGATCGTGCCCCTGGGCATGACCCTGTACTTTTCGCTGATCCGCTACAACCTGCTTTACCCCGGCGAAAACCAATTCGTGGGCCTGGAGAACTTCACCTACTTCATCACCGATTCCGGCTTCCTGCCCGGCGCCACCAACACCCTGTTGCTGGTGGGCAGCGTGCTGTTGATCAGCGTGGTGCTGGGCGTGTTGATCAGTGCCTTGCTGGAGGCCAGCGAGTTTTTCGGTCGTGGGTTGGTGCGGGTGTTGTTGATCTCGCCGTTCTTCATCATGCCCACGGTGGGTGCGCTGATCTGGAAGAACCTGATTTTCCACCCGGTGTCCGGCGTGCTGGCGGCGGTGTGGAAGCTGTTTGGCGCGCAGCCGGTGGATTGGCTGGCGCACTACCCGCTGCTGTCGATCATCATCATTGTGTCCTGGCAATGGCTGCCCTTCGCCATCCTGATCCTGATGACCGCCATGCAGTCCCTGGACCAGGAACAGAAAGAAGCCGCGCGCCTGGACGGTGCCGGCCCGATTGCGATCTTCTGGCACCTGACCCTGCCGCACCTGGCCCGGCCTATCGCCGTGGTGGTAATGATCGAGACGATTTTCCTGCTCTCGGTGTTCGCCGAAATCTTCACCACCACCAACGGCGGCCCCGGCTACGCCTCGACCAACCTCGCCTACCTGATCTACAACCAGGCGCTGGTGCAGTTCGACGTGGGCATGGCTTCGGCCGGCGGCTTGATTGCCGTGGTCATTGCCAACATCGCGGCGATCATCCTGGTACGGATGCTCGGCAAAAACCTGACTGACAAGCCTTGAGGGCCGCGCCATGACGCTTCAACAATCCCGCCGCCTGCAAAGCTTGTTGCTCGGCACCCTGGCCTGGGCCATCGCGATCGTGATTTTCTTCCCGATCTTCTGGATGGTGCTCACCAGTTTCAAGACCGAAATCGACGCGTTTGCCACGCCGCCGCAGTTCATTTTCACGCCAACCCTTGAGAACTACCTGCACATCAACGAGCGCAGCAATTACGTAAGCTTCGCCTGGAACTCAGTGGTGATTTCCTTCAGCGCCACCGCCTTGTGCCTGCTGATTGCGGTGCCGGCGGCCTACTCCATGGCGTTCTACGAAACCCAGCGCACCAAGGGCACGCTGCTGTGGATGCTGTCGACCAAGATGCTGCCACCTGTGGGTGTGCTGATGCCCATCTACCTGCTGGCCAAGAGCATGGGCCTGCTGGATACGCGCATCGCGCTGATCATCATCTACACCCTGATCAACCTGCCGATTGTGGTGTGGATGGTTTACACCTACTTCAAGGACATTCCCAAGGACATCCTCGAAGCCGCGCGCCTGGATGGCGCCACCCTGTGGCAGGAAATGGTGCGGGTGCTGCTGCCCATCGCCAAGGGCGGCCTGGCTTCCACGGTGTTGCTGTCGCTGATCCTGTGCTGGAACGAAGCGTTCTGGTCGCTGAACCTGACCTCGTCGAATGCCGCGCCGCTGACCGCGTTGATCGCCTCCTACTCCAGCCCCGAAGGTTTGTTCTGGGCCAAATTGTCCGCCGTCTCGACCCTGGCCTGCGCGCCGATCCTGATCTTCGGTTGGATCAGCCAGAAGCAACTGGTGCGCGGCCTGTCCTTTGGCGCCGTGAAATAACGACCCTTATAAAAAATGGAGGCCCATCATGGCCAACCTGAAAATCAAGAATCTGCAAAAAGGCTTCGAAGGCTTCTCCATCATCAAGGGCATCGACCTGGAAGTGAACGACAAGGAATTCGTGGTCTTTGTCGGGCCTTCGGGCTGTGGCAAGTCCACCCTGCTGCGCCTGATTGCCGGCCTTGAGGAAGTCACCGAAGGCACCATCGAACTCGATGGCCGCGACATCACCGAAGTGACCCCGGCCAAGCGCGACCTGGCCATGGTGTTCCAGACCTATGCCCTGTACCCGCATATGAGCGTGCGCAAGAACATGTCGTTTGCCCTGGACCTGGCGGGCGTAGACAAGAAGATCGTCGACAGCAAAGTCAGTGAGGCTGCACGCATCCTGGAGCTGGGCCCGCTGCTGGAGCGCAAGCCCAAGCAGTTGTCTGGCGGCCAGCGTCAGCGGGTGGCCATCGGCCGGGCGATTGTGCGCAACCCGAAGATTTTCCTGTTCGACGAGCCGCTGTCCAACCTCGACGCTGCCCTGCGCGTGCAAATGCGCCTGGAACTGGCGCGCCTGCACAAAGAACTGCAAGCCACCATGATCTACGTGACCCACGATCAGGTCGAGGCCATGACCCTGGCCGACAAGGTGGTGGTGCTTAACAGTGGGCGCATCGAACAGGTCGGCTCCCCCCTGGAGCTGTATCACCAGCCGGCCAACCTGTTTGTCGCGGGTTTTCTGGGGACGCCGAAAATGGGCTTTCTCAAGGGCCAGGTTACGCGGGTCGAAGGCCAGGGCTGCGATGTGCAACTGGACGCTGGCACCCTGATCAGCCTGCCATTGAGCAGCGCCAGCTTGAGCGTGGGCAGCGCCGTGACCCTGGGCATCCGCCCCGAGCACCTGGAACTGGCCGCGCCGGGCGATACCACCCTCACCGTCACCGCCGACGTGGGCGAGCGCCTGGGCAGCGACACGTTCTGCCATGTGCTCACCGCCAGTGACGAGCCGCTGACCATGCGGATCCGTGGCGATATGGCCAGCCAGTATGGCGAGACGCTGCAATTGCACCTGGACCCGGCGCACTGCCATCTATTCGACGCCGACGGCGTTGCGGTGGCCCGTCCACTGCGCGCTGCCGCCTGATTTCGCGAGAATTTTGATGAAACTCAATCAACACAATCTCACCCAGTTGGCGCCCGAAGTGCGCCTGCCCGCCTATGCCATTGCCGACACACGCCAAGGCATCGCCCATATCGGCGTCGGCGGTTTCCACCGCGCACACCAGGCGTATTACACCGACGCCCTGATGAACACCGGTGTCGGCCTGGACTGGAGCATTTGCGGCATCGGCCTGCGCGCCGAAGACCGCAAGGCGCGGGATGAACTGGCCGGCCAGGACTATCTGTTCACCTTGTATGAGCTGGGCGACACCGACGACACCCAAGTGCGGGTGATCGGCGCCATCAGCGATATGCTCCTGGCGCAGGACGGCGCCGAGGCCCTGATCGATAAGCTGGCCAGCCCTGAAATCCGCATCGTGTCGCTGACCATCACCGAGGGCGGCTACTGCATCGACGACAGCAACGGTGAGTTCATGGCCCACTTGCCGCAGATCCAGCATGATCTGGCCCACCCTACGGCGCCGCAGACCGTATTCGGTTTTATCTGCGCGGCCCTGAGCCAGCGCCGTGCTGCGGGCATTCGGGCCTTTACCGTGATGTCCTGCGATAACCTGCCGCACAACGGCGCCGTGACCCGCAAGGCGTTGCTGGCGTTCGCCGCGTTGCGCGATGCCGAACTGCATGACTGGATCCAGGCCAACGTGAGTTTCCCCAACGCCATGGTCGACCGCATCACGCCCATGACCAGTACCGCCCACCGCCTGCAACTGCATGATGAACACGGCATCGATGATGCCTGGCCGGTGGTGTGCGAACCTTTTGTGCAATGGGTACTGGAAGACAAGTTCGTCAACGGCCGGCCAGCCTGGGAGCAGGTGGGTGTGCAGTTCACCGACGACGTCACGCCCTATGAAGAAATGAAGATCGGCCTGCTCAACGGCAGCCACTTGGCCCTGACCTACCTGGGGTTCCTCAAGGGTTACCGATTTGTCCACGAAACCATGAACGACCCGCTGTTTGTCGCGTATATGCGCGCCTATATGGACCTGGACGTGACCCCCAACCTGGCGCCGGTGCCGGGCATCGATCTGGACCAGTACAAGCAGACCTTGGTGGAGCGCTTCTCCAATCAGGCGATTGCCGATCAACTGGAGCGGGTCTGTTCCGACGGTTCGTCGAAGTTTCCCAAGTTCACGGTACCGACCATCAACCGCCTGATTGCCGAGGGTCGCGACACCGAGCGAGCAGCGCTGGTGGTGGCGGCCTGGGCCTTGTACCTGCGAGGTGTGGACGAGAACGGCGTGCGCTACCGCATCCCCGACCCGCGCGCGGACTTCTGCCGGGCACTGGTGGTGGATGACGCTTGCGTCAGTCAGCGGCTGTTGGGTGTGGAAGAGATTTTTGGCCCGGCGATTCCCAACTCACCTGAGTTTGTGGCAGCGTTTGAGCGGTGTTTTGCCAGTTTGCGTGACGAGGGCGTAAGCAAGACACTGCAACGCCTGCTCGCCAAACCCCACTGACACACCTGGATCAAACAGGTAGGAGCTGGCTTGCCTGCGATGGCGGTGCTACAGACAGCCATGATGTGACTGATAGACCGCCATCGCAGGCAAGCCAGCTCCTACATTGATCGGGTTTTCATCCTAATTTCTGCTGAGTAATCACCATGACCCGGCAATCTCTGTTCCTCGGCATCGACTGCGGTACCCAAGGCACCAAGGCCATCGTCCTCGACGCCGCCAGCGGCAACGTGCTGGGCCTGGGCGCGGCTGCCCACACACTGATCAGCGGCGCCAATGGCCGGCGCGAGCAGCACACTCAGGAGTGGCTGGACGCCTTTACCGAGGCCACCCACCGCGCCCTGCAACAAGCCGGCGTGGATGGCCAGGACATCCTCGGCATCGGGGTTTCCGGCCAGCAACACGGCCTGGTGCTGCTCGACGAGCACGGCCAGGTACTGCGCCCGGCCAAGCTGTGGTGTGACACCGAAACCAGCGCCGAAAACGCCCGTTTACTCGAGCACCTGGGCGGTGAAAGCGGCTCCCTGGAGCGGTTGGGCGTCGCGATTGCCCCGGGCTATACCGTGTCCAAGCTCCTATGGACCCTGGAACAACACCCGGATGTTTTCGCACGCATCGCCCATGTGCTGCTGCCCCACGATTACCTCAACTATTGGCTCACTGGCCGCGCCTGCGCCGAGTATGGCGACGCCTCGGGCACCGGTTATTTCAATGTGCGTACCCGCCAATGGGACCTTGCGTTGCTGCGGCACATCGATGCCAGCGGGCGCCTGGAGGCGGCTTTGCCCGCGTTGATCGAGGCCAACCAGCCCGTGGGCAACATTCTGCCGGCCATCGCCGAACGCCTGGGGATCAACCCCGGGGCCATGGTATCCAGTGGTGGCGGCGACAATATGATGGGGGCGATAGGCACCGGCAATATCGTGCCGGGGGTGTTTACCATGAGCCTTGGTTCGTCGGGCACCGTGTATGCGTTTGCCGATCAACCGACGGTGAGCGCCGAAGCTGCGGTGGCGACGTTCTGTTCTTCCAGCGGTGGCTGGCTGCCGCTGATCTGCACCATGAACCTGACCAATGCCACCGGGGTCATCCGCGAATTGTTCGAGCTGGACCTGGTAGCGTTCAACGCCCTGGTGGCCCAGGCCCCGATTGGCGCCGAGGGCGTCAGCATGCTGCCGTTCCTCAATGGCGAGCGCGTGCCCGCCCTGCCCCACGCCACCGGCAGCCTGCATGGCCTGACCATGACCAACCTGACCCGTGGCAATCTATGCCGCGCAGTGGTCGAAGGCACCACCTTCGGTTTGCGCCAAGGCCTGGACCTGTTGCGCCAGACCGGCCTGCAAAGCCACAGTATCCGCCTGACCGGCGGCGGCTCGAAAAGCCCGGTGTGGCGGCAGATGGTCGCCGATATCATGGACACCGAAGTGGTGTGTACCGAACAAAGCGAAGCGGCGGCCCTGGGCGCGGCGATCCAGGCCGCGTGGTGCCAGTCTGGCGAAAGCCTGCAGGCGCTGTGTGCACGCTGCGTCAGCGTCGACCCGGCCAGCCGCACCCAGCCTGTCGCCGCCAGCGTCAGGGCTTATCAGCAGGCCTATGAACGTTACCAACAGCATGTGGCAACCCTTTAAGAGCGAATAACTATGTATCTGGTGTGTGGCGAAGCGCTGTTTGATTTTTTCAGCCAGGAGGATGCCAGCGCGCAGGCGTCCCAAGTCAATTTCAAGGCAATTGCCGGCGGTTCGCCGTTTAACGTCGCCGTGGGCCTGCGCCGCCTGGGGATCGAAGCCGGGTTGTTCGCCGGGCTGTCCAGCGATTACCTGGGCCAGCGCCTGCGCCAGGTCCTCAAGGATGAAGGCGTGCACGCCGATTACTTGGTGGAGTTTGCCGCGCCGACCACCCTGGCGATGGTAGCCCTGGGGGCCAACGGTTCACCGCAGTACAGCTTTCGCGGCGCAGGCTGTGCCGATCGGCAGTTGCAGATCGAACATCTGCCGGTGCTCGATGGGCGCGTACGCGGTCTGCATTTCGGTTCGTTTTCCCTGGTGGTGCAGCCGGTCGCTGACAGCCTGTTGGCCCTGATTCGCCGGGAAAGCGGCAAGCGCCTGATCAGCCTTGATCCGAATGTGCGCCTGAACCCCGAGCCGGATATCGAACTGTGGCGCCGGCGCGTGGCTGAACTGGTGCACTATGCCGACCTGATCAAGGTCAGCGATGAAGACTTGCGCCTGCTCTACCCCGGCCAGGCGCCGGAAAGCGTGTTGCAGGGTTGGCTACAGCACCGCTGCCAGTTGATTTTCCTGACCCGTGGCGGCGATGGTGCGAGCGTGTTCAGCCGCCAGCACGGCAACTGGTCGGCCCCGGCGGTCAAGGTGGTGATGGCCGATACGGTGGGCGCTGGCGACACCTTCCAGGCGGCCTTGATCGCCTGGCTCACCGAACAGCAGCTGGATTCGGTGGAAGGTGTGCAGGGCCTGGGCCGCGAGCAGATTGACGGCATGCTCAAGTTCGCCATCCGTGCCGCCGCGCTGACCTGTGGCAAGACCGGGCCAGACCTGCCCTATCGCCACCAATTAAACGAATAAACCCCATGCGGTCTCACTTCGCCGTCACTCGCACGCCACGGGCCACCCAGGCGCCGACGATGCCGCCAGCCAGCGGGGCCAGCCAGAACAACCAGAGCTGCATCAGGTAATCGGTGCCGGCAAACAGCGCCGTCCCGGTACTGCGCGCCGGGTTGACCGAGGTGTTGGTGACGGGAATCGATACCAGGTGGATCAGGGTCAGCGTCAGGCCCACGGCAATTGGCGCAAACCCTGGCGCGGCGCCGGGTGTGGTGACCCGCATGACGATAAACACCAGGAAGAACGTTCCCACGCTCTCTACCACTAGTGCGGCCAACAGGCTGTACTGGCCCGGACTCAACGCGCCGTAGCCATTGGCAGCGAACTCACCGAGTTCAAAGCCTGGCCGGCCGCTGGCGATCAGCGCGAGAATCGCCGCCGCGACGGTCGCCCCGGCGACCTGGGCGATGATATAGGGCAACACATCCAGCCCCGGCATTCGTCCTCCCACCCATAGGCCGACTGTAATGGCCGGGTTGAAATGCGCGCCACTGATGCTGCCCACCGCGTAGGACATGGTCAGCACACTCAGGCCAAACGCCAGGGCTACCCCGGCAAAGCCAATGCCCAGGCCGGGAAATGCGGCCGACAGAATGGCGCTGCCACAGCCGCCGAAGGTCAGCCAGAAAGTGCCGAGAAACTCTGCTGCGATTTTTTGTTGCACGCCCTACCTCAGCCACTGGCGACAGATGTGGCCGGACAGTAGCAGCGCAAGCGGGCGGCGCCGTATCGGATTTGTCTGAGGCTTGCTGCACAGCGTACTCTTGGGCCCTTCTGAAACGGCCGAAAGGACTCGCCATGCGCATCAGCTTCCCCCCGCTTGCCACTTTTACCGCCGTACTGTGCCTGGCCCTGGCAATTGCCTGGGGTTTGCGGCCCGACTGGCTGCTGTGGCTGTGGGACGTGGAATTTTCCGAAGCCAGTGGGCTCGTCGCTCGACGCAACGCCATGCTGTTCCTGGCGATCGGCGTCATGTTTTATCGGTTGCGCCACACGCCCCCATCCCCCACGCGCAGCGCACTGGTTTCAGGGTTTATCGTCGGTTGCCTGGGGCTGGCGGTGCTGGGGATCGGCGAATGGCTCAATGGCCATGCCGGCCCAGGGATTTTGCTGGCCGTGGGCACAGAGTTGGCGCTGGGCCTGGGGTTTATCCAGGCCCGCAATCCTGCCGTACGCTGATCAGTACAGCCTGGCCCCCGCTCTGCGCGGAGCCGGGGCATGGGCATGCTTGAGGTCTTCACGCAACTCGGTGATCAAGTTGCAGATCGCTCGGCTGCTGTTGAGTTCGTGGGCCTGGATGCCGGTGAAGGTGACATCCGTACCGTCGTCATCGTAGATTTTGATAGTCAACGACGCATCCTGAGCCTTGATGCATTCACAACGCCTAGGCAGGAAGCTGCCTTCAATAAGGCCGCGTAATTCCAATTCAGAAAGCATGGCTGAACCTCTCCTTTTTTGAGACCGCCAATGAATTTTTATCGATACCGACAGTCTGACCGCCGCGTCAGGACGGTTGACTTCACGCTTGCCAACCCTGGCAGGCGCTTTAACTGCAAAGCCTACTCCTTGTGTCTGTAGGCGTAGGATCCTTTCCTCATAAGCACCAGCAACCCTTATATAAGTTGCTGCTGGTTTGCACGGCCGGACGTTGGCGTGCATCGTGGCAGCCGCTGTTTTATTGCCCCCTAAGATAAGGAAGTCCCATGACCTCTTCTGCTCTCACCCTCCTTTCGGTACTGGCCATGAGCGTGCTGGCCGCCCAGGCCAATGCCGCCAAACTTGAAGATATCGCGCCCTACCCCAAGGCCGACGCCGGGCATGTTCGCCAGGTCATCCACTTGCCGGCAAAGCCCCAGGAACAGGACTTCAAGGTCGAAATCCTCGCCGGCAAAACCTTGCTGGTGGACTGCAACCAGCAGCGCTTGGGCGGTGTGCTGGAAGAGAAAAACCTCGAAGGCTGGGGCTATCCGTTTTACCGCCTGGAGAAGGTCAGCGGCCCCATGAGCACGATGATGGCCTGCCCCGATGGCAAGACCCGCGAGGACTTTGTGCCGGTGGTCGGCGACGGTTTTGTGCTGCGTTACAACAGCAAGTTGCCCATCGTTGTATATGTTCCAAAAGATGTCGAAGTGCGTTACCGCATCTGGTCGGCATCGACCACGGTCGAGAAGGCTAGCGAGCAGTAAGGCCTTCTGTGGCGAGCGGGCTTGCCCCGCGCTGGGCTGCGAAGCAGCCCCAAATACAGCCACCTCGGTGTATCAGACGGAACGTGGTGAGGCTATTGGGGCGGCTTTGCCGCCCAGCGCGGGGCAAGCCCGCTCGCCACAAGGGGGGCGTCAGGCTTGTGCCGCCACCCGCTCTGCCACGTGGCGCAAACTATCGAAGTTGATATTGGCCCCGGAGTTGATCGCCACCAGCGTCTGCCCCTGGGCCCCGGTGCGTTGCACATAGCGGCGGATTCCGGCAACCGCCAGGGCGCCTGAAGGCTCGGTGATGGAGCGGGTATCGTCGTAGATCAACTTGATCGCGCTGCACAGTTCATCGTTGCTGACGGTGATGACTTCATCGACATGCTGGCGGCAGATTTCAAAGCCGTAGGCGCCGATCTGTGCCACGGCGGTGCCGTCGGCAAAGCTGTCCACGCTGGGCAATATCACCCGCTCGCCGGCACGCAAGGCCGCCAGCAGGCAACTGGAGCCTTCGGGCTCCACGCCAATGACCCGCACCTCGGGGCGCAGGTACTTGATGTATGCCGCGATGCCAGCGATCAACCCGCCACCGCCCACCGGTACGAAGATCGCGTCCAGTGCGCCTTGTTGCTGGCGCAGGATTTCCATGGCGACGGTGCCCTGTCCGGCGATGACGTCTGGATCATCAAAGGGCGACACAAAAGTGCCCCCCGACTGTTCGGCCAACTGCAACGCATGGGCCAGGGCGAACGGAAAACTGGCGCCGTGCAGCACCGCGTCGGCGCCCCGTGAGCGCACGCCCAGCACTTTCAATTCCGGCGTGGTACTGGGCATCACAATCGTCGCCTTGATCCCCAGTTCACGCGCCGCCAGGGCCACGCCCTGGGCATGGTTGCCGGCAGAGGCGGTGACTACCCCGCAGCTTTTTTGCCCATCGGTAAGCTGCACCAGTTTGTTGTAGGCGCCGCGGATCTTGAAGGAAAACGTCGGCTGCAGGTCTTCGCGCTTGAGCAGGATCTGATTGCCGAGCAACGCCGATAGCGCCGGGGCCGGCTGCAACGGCGTGCGCACCGCCAGGTCGTAGACCGGCGCGGCGAGGATTTTCTTCACGTAATGCTCAAGCAAGCCATCGTCGAGCGTGGACTGCGGCAGTGGGCTACTCATGGGTGTCTCCTGGCGTTTGACAGAGCCCTGGAGACGGAAAAACAAAACCCGCCTCTAGGGCGGGTTTGGGTACAGCCGAACGCTATCCCGCCATATGAGGAATGGCGGTAATAATGCTTGGCTGGGAACGATAGGTTTGCAATGTCATGCAACGAAACTAACCGGCAGCCTATTACAAGTCAACTGCGGGGTTTACTTGCGATATACGAAACATATACGCTTTGTATATCCACCCTACACAGTGAAGCTCATGGGCATCGTCAAGATTACCGATCATTTGCACGAACAAGTCCGCCTGGCCAGCGCCACCATGGACCGCTCCATCAACGCCCAGGCAGAGTTCTGGATCAAGATCGGCCTGTTGGCCGAGCTCAACCCGCACCTGGCCTACAACGACCTGATCAACAAGCTGTTGCTCGACAAACCCGACCTGATCCGGGGGCGCAGCTGATGATCAAAACCCCTGCACAGATTGCCGTGATGCGCGAAGCCGGGCGCCTGCTGGGCCAGGTATTCAGCATGCTCGACAGCCGAGTCGGCGCCGGCCAGAGCACCCTGGAACTGGATGCGGCGGTCGAGGCGTTTATCCGCAATGACCTGCAAGCACGCCCCGCCAGCCTTGGGCAGTACGACTATCCGTTCAGCATCAACACCTCGATCAACGAAGTGGTGTGCCATGGCATGCCCAGTGCCAAGGATGTGTTGAAGGACGGCGACATCGTCAATATCGACATCACCCTGGAAAAAGGCGGGTTTATCGCCGACTCCAGCAAGATGTACATGATCGGCACCGTCGCACCCAAGGCCCGGCGTCTGGTGGAACAGACCTTCGAGGCGATGTGGGCCGGTATCCGCCAAGTCAGGCCCGGCGCCCGCCTGGGGGATATCGGTCATGCGATCCAGAGCCACGCCCAAGCCAATGGCTACAGCGTGGTGCGCGAGTATTGCGGCCACGGAATCGGCCGGGAGATGCACGAAGAACCGCAAATCCTGCACTTCGGCCGACCGGGCACCGGCTTGACCCTGCGCGAAGGCATGGTGTTCACCATCGAACCGATGCTCAACCAGGGCAGCGCCAAGGTGCGCAGCCTCAAGGATGGCTGGACCGTGGTGACTCGCGACAACAGCCTTTCAGCCCAGTGGGAACACACGGTGGCCGTCACCGCTGATGGTTTTGAAGTGCTGACCCTGCAGGCAAGTACCTAGGCAGCGCACCAGCGGATGGCCGCCTAGGTAATTGCCCGCTACGGGCGGCGGCGGTGCTATGCAGGTAACGCCTCCGGCCTGGCGCTGCCGGTCGCGGCGGCCTTGGCTTCCAACTCGCGCACCAGGGGCAATACGCGCTGGCCGAAATACTCCACCTCCTCCTGGAAGTGCAGGAAGCCCGCCAGCACCAGGTCCACGCCCACGGCCTTGAGCGCGACGATACGCTCGGCAATCTGGCGGGGCGTGCCGATCAGGTTGGTCTTGAAGCCGTCGTTGTACTGCACTAGATCGGCGAAGCTGGACTTGGCCCAGTTGCCCTCGCCTTCGGGCGATGCCTTGCCTGCTTGTTTGGCGGCGTCACCAAAGGCGTTGACCGCTTCCGGGTCGGCCTTGTCGATGATCTCGGCCAATACTGCCTGGGCTTCTTGCTCGGTGTCGCGGGCGATCACAAACGCATTGACCCCGACTTTGACCGAATGGTTATTGGCCGCCGCCTTGGCGCGGATATCGTCGACCTGGGCCTTGATCCCCTCTGGTGTGTTGCCATTGGTGAAATACCAATCCGACACCCGCGCCGCCATATCCCGGGCCGCGCGGGAGCTGCCGCCCTGGAAAATCTCCGGGTGCGGTTGGCCCAGTGGCTTGGGCTTGAGGCTGTAATTGTTGAAGCGGTAGAAATCGCCCTTGAAGGTGAAATCGTCCTGGGTCCAGATGCCTTTCAAGGCGCGGATGAACTCTTCAGAGCGGCGATAGCGCTCGTCGTGCTCCAGCCAGTGCTCGCCAATGGCTTGGAACTCGCCCTTGAACCAGCCGCTGACGATATTCACCGCCACCCGGCCATGGGTCAGTTGGTCGATGGTCGCCAGTTGCTTGGCCGCCAGTGCCGGCTGCCAGGGCCCCGGCAGGATCGCCGCGATGACCTTGAGTTTGCTGGTGGCGGCGAGCAACGCGTGACTGAAGGCTACGGACTCGTGCTGGTACTCGGCACCGTAGCCTGCGGTGAAGCGGATTTGCGTCAAGGCGTACTCAAACCCCGCCTCCTCCGCCAGTTGGGCCAATTTGCGGTTGTAGTCGATGCCCCAGTCGGTGCGTTGCTCGACCTTGCTCACCACCAGGCCACCACTGACATTGGGCACCCAATAGGCGAATTTCACGGCTTGCTGAGTCATCGTTCGTTACCTCGCACACAGGGATGGTGCAGGGTCTGGAGCAGCAACCGTGCCAGCGTGGACAAAGCCCCGTGGCAGGCGCCTGCGACCGCTCCGAACCTGGACCTGCGAATGTTGCCCGGGCGGATGGTTTGTTGAATCACTGTTGCTGACACAACAGTCGCCGTAACAATCGGTTGTAGGTAAGCTAGCGGACTTTCGCGCAGCTCTTTCTGCGCCTCGCCGAAAATAAGTCGCCTCCATGCCTTTTGAACTCAGCGTTGACCTCACCACCCTGGCCATTCTCGCCGTGGTTGCCTTTATCGCCGGTTTTATCGATGCCATTGCCGGCGGCGGCGGTTTGCTCACCACCCCGGCCTTGCTCACTGCCGGCATGCCGCCCCATCTGGTGTTGGGCACCAACAAACTGAGTTCGACCTTCGGCTCGGCCACGGCCAGTTTTACCTTCTACCGGCGCAAGCTGTTCCACCCGCGCCAGTGGGTGCATGCCATCGTCGGCACGCTGGTGGGCGCGCTGGTCGGGGCCGTCGTCGCCCATTACCTGCCCGCCGAATGGCTGAACAAGATGCTGCCGGTGATTGTCTTCGCCTGTGGCATCTATCTGCTGTTTGGCGGCACACCCAAGGCGCCGCTGGACGCAGATGCGCCGATCAAGAAGAAATGGCAGTCGACCCAGGGTTTTGGCCTGGGTTTCTATGATGGCGTGGCCGGCCCGGGCACCGGCGCGTTCTGGACCGTCAGCACCCTGCTGATGTACCCCGTCGACCTGGTCAAGGCCAGCGGCGTGGCGCGCAGCATGAACTTCGTCAGTAACGCTGCGGCGCTGTCGGTGTTTATCTTCAATGGCTCGGTAGACTGGATTGTCGGCCTGAGCATGGGCCTGTCGGTGATGGTGGGCGCGTTCTTTGGCGCCCGCAGTGCCATCAGCGGTGGCGCCAAATTCATTCGCCCGGTGTTTATCACCGTGGTCCTCGGCCTGACTGTGCGCCTAGCCTGGCAGCACTGGTTCAGCGTGGCCTAAGCGGCGCGCCACATACAGGTCGATCAGGTAGCGGGCAATCGAGCGCGACGCCGGCAGCGGTGGCAACTGGTGGATGTTGAACCACTGCGCATCCTCGATCTCGTCGGCCTGGGGCACGATCTCGCCCCCGGCATACTCGGCGTGGAAGCCCAGCATCATGGAGTGGGGAAACGGCCAGCACTGGCTGCCCACGTACTGAATGTTCTGCACCTCGACCTGCACTTCCTCGCGCACTTCGCGGATCAGGCAGTCTTCGGCAGACTCCCCCGGCTCGGCAAACCCGGCCAGGGTGCTGTAGACCCCGGTGACGAAACGCGGTGAACGGGCCAGCAGAATCTCATCGCCACGGGTGATCAGCACAATCATGCTCGGTGAGATGCGCGGGTAACTGCGCAGGTCGCAGGCCTGGCAGAACATCGCGCGCTCCCGGGGCACCTGCACCATCGCCTGGCCACAACTGCCGCAAAACCGATGCTCGCGGGCCCAGGTGCCGATTTGCGCGGCATAGCCCAGGACTTTGTACAAACGGTGATCGCCCTGCAGCATAAAGGCCCGCAAACCTTGCCAGCGGCAACCTGGCACATCGCCAGGGCTGTTCAGTTCCAGCAGATACACAGGCTCACCGTCCAGGTGGCCAATACCATGCTCGGCCAACACCGACAGGTCCTGGCGCTTGAGCCACTCCCTGGGAAACAGCGGCCCGTTGTCATCGAGTAAAAAACCTTCGCGACTACGGGCCACAGCCCAGCCGCCAGGGGCGTCGTTGTCCAGCAGCGTTGTGGTAATCCAGCCTGGGGTCATGTTCAGTCAATCCACGAATTCGGGTTTCTGCTTACTCATATGGGCCGCAATGGCCACGCGCAGGTCGTTGGATTGCAACATAGCAGCGTTCCAGGTGGCAACGTATTCCAGGCCATCGTTGATGCTGTGGTCACGCATGTAGCTGATCATGGCTTTGGTGCCGGTCACGGCAATCGGTGATTTGGCGGCGATTTGCGCAGCCAGCTCCATCACTCCGGCCAGCAGGCTTTGGTGATCGGCAAAGGTGCGGTTGACCAGGCCGATGCTGCGCGCCTCTTCGGCGCCAAAGGTGCGACCGGTGTAGGCCAACTCCCGCAACATGCCGTCGCCGATGATGCGCGGCAGACGTTGCAGGGTGCCGACGTCGGCGGCCATGCCGATGTCGATTTCCTTGATCGAGAACTGCGCGTCGTCAGCGGCGTAGCGCATGTCACAGGCGCTGATCAGGTCGATTGCGCCGCCGATGCAGTAGCCCTGGATCGCCGCCAGCACCGGTTTGCGGCAGTTGTCGACGGCATTGAACGAGGCCTGCAGTTGCAGGATCTTGCGCCGCAGCAAGCGCGCATTGCGCCCCACATCCTTGCCAAACTCATTGGCCACCGAGGCCAGCATCATCAGGTCGATGCCCGAGGAAAAATGTTTGCCGGCACCACTCAACACCACCGCGCGCACGGCGTCGGTGTCGTCGATCCATTGGAAAATCTCGATGATCTCGCTCCAGAACGCCGCATTCATGGCATTGATTTTTTCTGGGCGATTGATCTGCACATGGGCGACGTTGCCGTGGAGTTCGACGACAAAGGCTTGGTATTCGGACATGGCAGTGATCCTTGGCTGACGGCTGATAAGGGCCGAACTATAGCAAGGGTGCGTCAGGGGCGGTAAGGCAGCGCATGTGCCAAAAGCAGGACTGGAGCAAATGGGCGCAGTGGGCATTCGTGGCGAGGGGGCTTGTCCCCCGTTGGGCTGCGCAGCAGCCCCAAAACCAGCCAACTCTATTTGTCTGAAAAAACTCGGCGAGCTTGAGGGACTGGGGCTGCTGCGCAGCCCAACGGGGGACAAGCCCCCTCGCCACAACAAGCGGGCTCAGGTAGGCAGCCACAGCCGTAGGCGCGCGCCGCCCAAGGGCGAGGCTTGTGCGGTGAGTGTGCCGCCCTGCGCCTCGACGGCCCGGCGGCTGATCGCCAGGCCCAGGCCGAAACCTCCGGTGGCGCGGTCGCGGCTTCGGTCCAGGCGGTAGAAAGGCTCGAAGATCCGCGCGCGCTGTTCTTCGGGGATGCCAATGCCATCGTCATCCACCCAGATTTCGCAGCCCTTGGCGCAGACCTTGACGCCAATCTGGATCCGCCGTTCGCAATAACGCATGGCATTGCGCAGCAGGTTTTGCAGCGCACGGGCGGTAAGGCGCGGGTCGAGGGCAAAACGCTCCATGGCGCAGTCCAGCACCACATCAATCACGATCTCGGGGTTCTCCAGTTCCTCGTCGATGCTGCCCAGGATGCTGTCGATAAACTCATCCAACACCACGTCCACCCGCTCGGGCAGTTGCGCCGGGTTTTGCAGGCGGCTGTAGGACAGCAGCTCCAGCACCAGCTCATCCAGTTCGCGGATGTGCGCCACCAGGCCTTGCAGGCGTTCGCGGCTGGCGGCCGGCTGGTCTTCGGACAGTGCCAGGGCCAGGCCGAAGTCCAGCCGGGTCAACGGGGTGCGCAGTTCGTGGGAGACGGCATTGAGCAAGTCGCGCTGCTGATTGAGCAGGTGTTCGATGTCGTTGGCCATGGTGTCGAACACCGCCGCCAGGCTGCCGATGTTGGAGCTGGGGGGGATGTGCGTGCGCTCTTCCAGATGGCCGCGGCCCAGTTGCGCGGCGGTGGTCTTGAGGCGTTCCAGGTCGCGCCAATGCGGGCGCAGCCATATCAACAACCCGCCCAGCAACGCCGCGCCGATCAGCACGTTCATGCTCCAGTACAGCAGGTTCATGTCCAGCGGGTCGGGCGGGATGGTCAGTTTGACCGCCAACTGCTCATTGAGCGGCGAGCTGATTTCTTCCATCCAGCCCCACTCCCCCAGGCGGATCACCGGTTTGCCCTGCTCCAGCAACCGCTCCTCATCTGGTGTATAGCGGGCGTCCTGGCGATGCATCAATTGCACCTTCAATGGCGCGAAGTCCCGCGACAACTGCTCGGTGACCTCGGACCAGCGCTCCACCGGCCGGCTGTGGTACTGGCGCACGATCAGGCTTTGCAAGCCCCGGGACTGCTCGATGTTGTAGTTCATGTAGCGGTTGTGGAAGACCTCGATGATGCCCATGGGGATCAGGTAGATCGCCGCGCTGTAGGTCACGATGGTCAGCAGGTAGAGACGGATCAGGACGCGGAACATGGTGTCAGCATTCCCACTCGGAACGGCTGAACAGGTAGCCCTTGCCCCACACCGTCTTGATCTTGCGGGCCTCGCCGGCATGGTCGTCGAACTTGCGGCGCAGTTTGGAAATGGCCACGTCAACCGAGCGGTCGGTGCCGTTGAACTCGATGCCACGCAGGCGCTGCAGGATCTGGTCGCGGCTGAGTACGTCACCTGCATGCCGGGCCAGCACCACCAGCAGGTTGTATTCACCGCTGGACAGCTCCACCACCTGGTCGCGCCAGGTCACGGAGCGCTCCGACAGGTCGATGCACAGGTTGCCCATCAGGATCTGGTCATTGGCCGCCTGTGGCTCGCTGAGGCTGCTGCGGCGCAGCAAGGTGCGCACCCGGGCCAGCAACACCCGTGGCTCGCACGGTTTAGTCACGTAGTCATCGGCGCCCATTTCCAGGCCCAGCACCTGGTCATGGCTGTCATCGCGGGCGGTCAGCATCAGGATCGGCAGGCCCGCCGAGTCGGCGCGCAGCAGGCGGCAGACTTGCAGGCCATCAAGGCCAGGCAGCATCAGGTCGAGGATGACCAGGTCCGGTGGATTGAGCCTGGCCCGTTCGCGCACATGGTCGCCACGGCTGAGCACATTGACGTGATAGCCATTGCGTTCAAGGTAACTGGCAATCAGCTCGGACAGCGCGGCGTCGTCTTCGACCAGGAGGATGTTGGGCATGGTGTTTCCAATTAATACGGTTTTTTGTCGTACACAAATCCAATGTGGGAGCGGGCTTGCCCGCGATGGCGGTGCATCAGTCGCCGGATGTATCTACTGACACACCGCTATCGCGGGCAAGTCCCTCCCACATTAGATCGTCATTGATCAGAAGAGCTTGTTAGGATCCACAGCCGTGAAGGATATACGCACGTGCCCCGGCGTGCGCCGTACCTTACATTTCTTCACACACCGCCTACATAGCTTCACAGCACCGGGCCGGGGGCGCCCGTAGGATGCGCCAGTCAATATTGGGATAAGAGCATGTCAAAGAATCTGTTTGCGCCGTTTTGCCTGCTGGCACTGACGTTGGCCCTGGGGGCCTGTGGCAACTCTGCGGACGAAGCCCCGCAAATGCCCCTGGCCAAGGTACGGATTGAAACCCTTGAAGCCAAGCCCCTGTCCATCAGCAGTGAACTGAGCGGGCGGATTGCCGCGCCGCGCATTGCCGAGGTGCGCGCACGGGTCGCAGGCGTGGTCTTGCAGCGGGTGTTCAACGAAGGCCATGACGTGAAACAGGGCGACGTGCTGTTCCGTATCGACCCGGCGCCGTTCAAGGCTGACCTCGACAGCGCCCAGGCGAGCCTGCGCAAGGCCGAGGCCAATGCCTTCCAGGCGCGCCTGCAAGAGCAGCGCTATAGCCAGTTGGTCGAAGGCAATGCCATCAGCGCCCAGGACTACGACAACGCCCGCGCCGCTGCCCGGCAGACCGCCGCCGATGTGGCGGCCAACCAGGCCGCGGTGCAGCGCGCCAAGCTCAACCTCGGCTATGCCACGGTGACGGCGCCAATCTCCGGGCGTATCGGCCGCGCGCTGGTGACCGAAGGCGCCCTGGTGGGCCAGAACGAAGCCACGCCCATGGCATTGATCCAGCAATTGGACCCGATCCACGCGGACCTCACCCAGTCCACCCGCGAGCTCAATGACCTGCGCCGGGCCTTTCGCGCCGGGCATTTGAAGCAGGTGGGCCAGGACCAGGCCAAGGCCACGCTGATCCAGGATGACGGGAGCCTGTACCCGCTGCCGGGCAAGTTGCTGTTCGCGGAGATTTCCGTGGACCCCGGTACCGGGCAGATCATCCTGCGCAGCGAGTTCCCCAACCCGGACCTCGACCTGTTGCCCGGCAGCTTTATCCGTGTGCGCCTGGAGCAGGCGGTCGACCAGCAAGGCCTGAGCGTGCCGCAGCGCGCAATCACCCGCGACAGCGCCGGTATCCCCATGGTGTTGCTGGTGGATGGCGAACAGAACGTCAGCCAGCAACCGGTGGAGTTGGGCGCGGCGGTCAACGATCGCTGGGTGGTCAACAGCGGCCTGAAGGCCGGTGACCGCATCATCGTCGAAGGCCTGCAACACGCGCGCCCCGGTGAAAAAGTCGAAGTGGATGCCAGCCCCGAGCCTGTTGCCCAGGCAGCCGGCCAGTAATCAAAGGGATCAGAGACAATGCCGCAGTTCTTTATTGACCGCCCGATCTTCGCCTGGGTGGTCGCCCTGTTTATCCTGCTGGCGGGCGCCCTCGCCATCCCGCAGTTGCCGGTGGCGCAGTACCCCAACGTCGCACCACCGAAGGTGGAAATCTACGCGGTGTACCCGGGCGCTTCGGCCCAGACCCTGGACGAAAGCGTGGTCAGCCTGATCGAGCAGGAGCTCAACGGTGCCGACCACTTATTGTATTTCGAATCCCAGAGCAGCCTCGGCTCGGCCACTATCACCGCGACCTTCCAGCCAGGCACCAACCCGGAAATGGCCCAGGTCGATGTGCAGAACCGCCTCAAGGCCGTGGAGCCGCGCCTGCCGCAAGCCGTGACCCAGCAAGGCCTGCAGGTGGAGAAAGTGTCCGCCGGTTTCCTGCTGCTGGTGACCCTGACCTCCAGCGACGGCAAGCTCGACGACGTGGCGCTCAGCGATTACCTGGCGCGCAACGTGATGAACGAGCTCAAGCGCCTGGACGGCGTGGGCAAGGCCCAGTTGTATGGCGCCGAACGGGCGATGCGGATCTGGATCGACCCGCAGAAACTCATCGGTTTCAACCTGACCCCGGCCGACGTGAATGCCGCGATCACCGCGCAGAACGCCCAGGTTTCGGCGGGCAGCATTGGTGATTTGCCGGGCACCAACACCCAGGAAATCACCGCTTCGATCCTGGTCAAGGGCCAACTCTCCACACCGGCCGAGTTTGCCGACATTGTGCTCAAGGCCAACCCGGACGGCTCCACCGTGCGCATTGGCGATGTGGCGCGCGTCGAAATCGGCAGCCAGGAATACCAGTTCTCCACGCGCTTGAACGGCAAGCCATCTACCGCCGTCAGCGTGCAGCTGTCGCCGGGCGCCAATGCCTTGAGCACGGCGACCCTGGTGCGGGCGAAGATGGATGAGCTGTCGCGCTATTTCCCTGCCAATGTGGAGTACAAGATTCCTTACGACACCTCGCCGTTCGTCAAGGTCTCGATCACCAAAGTGATCTACACCCTGCTCGAGGCAATGGCGCTGGTGTTTGCCGTGATGTTCCTGTTCCTGCAGAACATCCGCTATACCCTGATCCCGACGCTGGTGGTGCCGATTGCCCTGATGGGCACCTTCGCCACCATGCTGTTGCTGGGGTTCTCGATCAACGTGCTGACCATGTTTGGCATGGTGTTGGCCATCGGCATCCTGGTGGACGATGCAATCGTGGTGGTGGAGAACGTCGAGCGGATCATGGTGACTGAGGGCCTGTCGCCCAAGGAAGCCACGCGCAAGGCCATGGGCCAGATCACCGGGGCGATCATCGGGATTACCCTGGTGCTGGTGGCGGTATTCCTGCCGATGGCCTTTATGGCCGGCTCGGTGGGGGTGATCTACCAGCAGTTCTCGTTGTCGATGGCCACTTCTATCCTGTTCTCGGCGTTTCTCGCCCTGTCCTTGACCCCGGCCCTGTGCGCCACGTTGCTCAAGCCGATTGCCAAGGGCGAGCATCACACCAAGGGCGGGTTCTTCGGCTGGTTCAACCGCCGCTTCGAGCAACTGACCGACCGTTACGAAGGCTGGGTGGCCTATGCCCTCAAGCGCAGCGGCCGCTATTTGCTGATCTACCTGGTATTGCTGGTGGGCCTGGGCTATTTGTTCAGCCGCCTGCCCGCCTCGTTCCTGCCGGTGGAAGACCAGGGTTACACCATCACCGATATCCAGCTGCCACCGGGCGCGAGCAAGAACCGCACGGTGCAGGTGGCCGAGCAGATCGAGGCGCATAACGCCACCGAGCCAGGCGTCGGTGATACGACGATGATCATGGGCTTCAGCTTTTCCGGCTCGGGGCAGAACGCGGCGCTGGCGTTTACCACGCTCAAGGATTGGTCCGAGCGCAGCAGCGACGATTCGGCGGCCTCGATTGCCGACCGCGCCAACATGGCCTTCACCGAGCTCAAGGATGCGATGGCCTATGCCGTGCTGCCGCCGCCGGTGGACGGCCTGGGCACCTCCAGCGGCTTTGAGTTCCGTTTGCAGGACCGTGGCGGTGTGGGGCATGCGGCGTTGATGGCGGCGCGTACCGAGTTGCTGGCGGCGGCGGAAAAAAGTCCGATCCTGGCTAACGTGCGTGAAAGCGCCCTGGCAGAAGCACCGCAGGTGCAGCTTGAGGTAGACCGCAAACGCGCGAATGCCTTGGGCGTGTCGTTTGCCGATGTGGGCAATATCCTCTCCTCGGCCATTGGCTCGGCCTATATCAATGACTTCCCCAACCAGGGCCGCATGCAGCGGGTGGTGGTACAGGCCGAAGGTGACCAACGCAGCCAGGTCGAAGACCTGCTGAAGATCCACGTGCGCAACGAGGCCGGGAAGATGGTGCCGTTGTCGGCGTTTGTCGAAGCTCGTTGGGTCCAGGGCCCGGCGCAATTGACCCGTTACAACGGCTACCCGGCCATCGCCATTTCCGGTGAGGCCTCACCGGGCCACAGCACCGGCGAGGCCATGGAAGAAATCCAGCGCCTGGTCAGCCAACTGCCGGCTGGCCTGGGCCAGGAATGGACCGGCTTGTCGCTGCAGGAACGGTTGTCGGGCTCGCAGGCGCCGCTGCTGCTGATGCTGTCGCTGCTGGTGGTGTTCCTGTGCCTGGCGGCGCTGTATGAAAGCTGGTCGATCCCCACCTCGGTGTTGTTGGTGGTGCCGTTGGGGGTATTGGGCGCGGTCATGGCGGTATCGCTGCGCGGCATGCCTAACGATGTGTTCTTCAAGGTCGGCTTGATCACGATTATCGGGCTGTCGGCGAAAAACGCGATTCTGATCATCGAGTTTGCCAAGGACCTGTATGACCAGGGTGAAGACCTGATCGAGGCAACGTTGAAGGCTGCACGCTTGCGTCTGCGGCCGATCATCATGACCTCGCTGGCGTTTATCCTCGGCGTGGTGCCGTTGGCCATTGCCACCGGTGCCAGTTCGGCGAGCCAGCAGGCGATCGGTACCGGGGTGATCGGCGGGATGATCACCGCGACATTGGCGGTCGTGTTTGTGCCGGTGTTCTTCGTGGTGGTGATGAAACTGGTGCGCAAACGCAAAGATTGATAGCGCCACCCTGTAGGAGCCGGCTTGCCGGCGAAAAACCAGAGAGCGCTCCGGGGCATCAGGATAACCGCGTTATCTTTGATGATTTTCGCCGGCAAGCCGGCTCCTACAGGAATAGGCTATGGTTGCTCACCAAACCTGCATTTGTGAGCACCATGCCCTTTCTCGCCCGAACCCACCCTCGCCTGTCCGCCGCCGCCGTCCTGGGCCTGGCAATCGGCATCCTCGCGCCCTTCGATTCGATCCTCACCAAAATCCTGATCGGCTGGAACGCCGGGGTCTGGACCTACCTGATACTGATGCTGCGCCTGACCATCAAGGCCAAGGCCGAAGACGTCAAGCGTATCGCTGAAATCGAGGACGAGAACGCCGGCCTGGTGCTGTTCATGGTGTGTATTGCCGCGATTGCCAGCCTGGCGACGATCGCCTTTGGCCTGGCCGGCAGTAAAGACCTGGGCACTGCCGAACGCCTGCTGCACTACGGCTTTACCGGGGTGACGGTGATTGGCTCGTGGTTGCTGATCGGGGTGATTTTCAGCGTGCATTACGCCCGCCTCTATTACACCTGGGAGGGCAAGGAGCCAGCGCTGCGTTTTGCCGAGGGGCCGCTGACACCCAACTACTGGGACTTCCTGTACTTTTCTTTCACCATCGGCGTCGCCGTCCAGACCTCGGACGTGGGCGTCGCCACCCGCGACATGCGCAAGGTGGTACTGGGGCAATCATTGATCGGGTTCCTGTTCAACACGGCGATCCTGGGTTTCTCGATCAATATTGCCGCCGGACTGTTCGGCTAACCCCTAACAACGTCCACAAAAAAAGGAAGCCGAAGCTTCCTTTTTTTGTGGGTGGGGGTCTTAGAAGTCGTAACGAATACCGAAGTTGACACCCCAAGGCTGGTCGATCTTCTTGCCTGTGCTGGTTTCAAAGTCCGCGTGCACCTTGACGTTCTGCGACACCGACATGGCAACACCGGCGGCCAATTCAACCCGCGAACCCGACAGGTCATTGTTGAAGCTTTGATCGTTGATAAACACCTTGTTGCTCTGATCAAACTCATGGGCCACAGCAGTACGCAGGTAAGGCTGCAGCACACCGCCACTTTCCAGCTGGATGTTCTTGCCCGCAGTCACACCCACTTTGCCGACCACGCTGCTGGAGCGATCACCTTTGGCCTTCAGGCCATTGGACAGCTCATAGCTCTGCGCCTGGGTGATCGTGGCCGACAACTGACCATACGGCTCAACGAAGAAATCGTTATCCAGCTTGATGTGGCGACCGAACTCGGCCGACGCGCCCACGGCGTTTTGCGTGTAGTTGCCCTTGGCTTTTTTACCATCACTCATGGTCACGTCGTTCTCAGTGTGCAAGCGGTTAAGCTTGGCCACACCATCGAAGTACAGACCACTTTCAGCGTCCAGCCAGGTGGCGTAACCACCCACGTAGTAGCTCTTGACCTCGCCACTGCTGCCTCGGGTCAGGCTCAGGTCCGAGGTACTGTGGCCGCCCATCACGCCGGCAATCCACTGACCATCACCACCGGACAACGGCGCGTCGGCACCGATGGTAAAGCCCTTCTGGACCTGCTTGTAGCCCGCGCCGTTCTTGTTGCTCGCCACGTCGAATTTATTGCCGTAGCTGCGCATCCACAGGCCGTTGCCAGCGCCTTCGCTGAAGCGTAATTCGCCCATGCGCGTACGCAGGATGCTCATCTCCCCGTACAACACGGTCGGCGCGCTGTTGAACAGGGCGAGTACCGAGTGGGCGCTGGTGCTGGTGCCGCGACGGGTCGGGTCGAGCAACCAGTCCGTGCCCTCCTGCTTCAAGCCATAGGCATAGGCGCCGACGTCCACGGTGTCACCCACCAGGGAAAAGTGCGCATCGCCGCCTTCGGTGTGCACAACCTTGATCGGCTCGCCACGGGCCATCTCCGAGCCGGTAGCGGCCAGCATCAGGCTGTGCTGCCCCTCAGCCTTGCCCTCGACGTTGAGGAAGTCGGTCTGGTGGGTGGCAAAGTCGGTGTGCATGATGAACGTGCCCTCGCCTTCCAGGCTCTTGACGTTCAATTGGTAGAACTCATCTTCCCCGCCGAAGTGCACGGCGCCGCCGCCCATCTTCAAGGCGTCGACCTGGCTGTCGCCCACCAGGACCCAGTGGGAGGCATCGTTCACGCTCAACTCGGCGACATTTTTCAACTGGCCGGTCAGCCAGGAGCCGTTGTTGAGCTGCACCTTGGCGCTGCTGCCATCCTCGACAACCACGTCGCCCACCAGGGCGCTGCGGTCAACGTTCATGTTGGCGGTGGAGCCACCGGTGACTTCCAGGATGTTGCCGTTGCCGCCAGTCAGGGACGAACCGTTCAGCACCTGAATATCAGCGTTGGTACCCGCTCTTGTCAGGATGGCAGCACCGTTCGTACCTACCACGCTGGAACCGTCCAGCAGCAACGCACTGTCCATGATTCCGGACGATCCGTCGACGGCCATTTGCACGCCGTTGGCGCCACCTACAATTCGGCTATCGGTCGCAAACGCTGTCCCGCTCATCAGCGACAGGCCCATGCCATTGTCGTTCGTCGCCTCGATATGGGAACCGCTGAAGTCCAGCACACTATAGGCACTGGCGCTGGCCCCACGGTTAGTGCCGGTAATCGTGCTGTTGATGACCTTGACGCTGGAACCATCAGTGCCGCCCAGTGAGCGGCCGGCAATCAGGCCGGTTCCATTGTTGTGGATGAGATTGCTGTTGCTGACCAGTACATTACTGCCTGTGGCGCGAATAGCGGCATCTGCCGTGCTGCGAGCAATGACATCCGAACCGTCTACACGGATCTGGGAATCAAAAGCGACGATGTCCTTGGTCAAGCTGCCTGGCGTGACCACCAGGGTTGCGGATTGGGCACGGATTTCCAGGGTTTCGGTACCTTGGACGGTCAGGCCAGAACCTGTGCGCAGCTCAAAGCGATCCGGCGCCGGACCTGGGCGCACATACTCGTCGGGCCCCGTGACGACACGGGCTTCGGCTGCATGGCCGAGAAGCATAAGAAAAGTGACAGTGTTGGCCTTCAATGCGAGGCTCAACGGTGATGGTTTGAAATTGAATACGGATGGCATTTAGCGGACCTCTGGGTTGGCGTTCCAATTCGCAAGAAACTGGCCGGTTCCAAACTGTGTGGGACCCTGCCAAGCGAGCGGTGCTAACGGTATCCAGAGTACTTACCGCTTTATGTAGGATTATCCTTAAGTGTGCTTGCGGTCGTGGCTCAAGGCCTTTAATCGTCGCCAGCTGATTCCTGGCGTCCGCCGATCATCCACATCAAAATGCCAAAGGGGAGCAATGCTCCCCTTTGGCAACAGCTCAAAAGATCAAGACGCCGGCGCGACCGTTCCATCGCAAAAAAACGTAGTTGCACCGCCGATCTGATGCCCACGCACTCGCGGTGTAGCGTCAGAGGAGTTGACCGTGCCCGAGGGCAGAACAATGCTGTAGTGAATCCTGGCTGAACCGGCAAGCCGGTCATCCATGGTCGGCTGAATCGGCTTGAAGAGAGTGAAGTAGTCCTCCAACTCGATCTCGAACCCAAGGTTGATCATCGCCTGCGTCAGGGGCACCGAAGCTTTGCTGCCTGCGACGGCGGGAACTTCAATGGTGCCCGCATCATCCCGGTAACCCCGCCAATGCACGGTAACGATCATATTCAGCGAGAAATGCTCCGAGGGCGGAACAAACACTACGATGTTGCCGGGGGGCGGCCCGACTGGCCTGAAGGTGCTGCAGTTGATAGTCCCCATGCCGCCGCCGACAAGGTTTCGAACGATCGGAGGCGCCAGGAATATGATGTTGGCTGTAACCTCCACCTGTGTGATGGGGGCCTGTTGTCGATTCGAACTGCCTGCGGCACCGATGGTGTAATGCACCCGCTTGGTACCGTTGTTATGGTTAGAAATGACGTTCCAGGGAATCTGCAACTGGACGACCTGATTGGCGATACCGTTTGCGACAAACAGCGAATCCACCAGTTCGCCTTCGTAGTAGAGGTAGATGGTAAATGCGCCGGCATCCGGAGTCGGCGGTTCGTCCCAGAGTGTGATATAGGCATTGGCTGGCCGGTTTGCGTGTTCGGGTAGCAACTCATTGGGCGATCCCTCGACGCCCGTTGCATCCTCACCCCTGACCACTACCGGGTTCAGATCTGGGTTGACCGGATCCGGCTCGTTAGGGTTTGCTGGCCCAACTACGAAAAGGTCAAGGTCAGTTGTTGCGGTCAGCGTCGAAGGGTAGCTGACCGAACGACGCATTACCGCGTAGGACGCCGTCATCGACAGTAACCCTTCAGTGGCGCCATAAAGCAGAGCCAGCGTAGGGAATGCAACATGTACCTGCAGCGGGAAGGTGTTACTGCCCAACGGCACGTCGGGCAGGGTCACCGTACCCAGGGATGTGGTCAGGGTCACACTGATCATGTCCCCTTCGTCGCCGCGCAGAAAATTACTATAGGCAGGTATGCGGATGATGGCGCCGTTGAGCTGTGCGACATCACTGCGATCAATCAGCAGGTCACCGGGAACCGCCAGATCAATGGTTGGAGCGATGAAATTACTGGGCGCAGGAAACAACCCTACGTCAAATACAAATTGGGATGACAACCTCGCAGGGTTGCCTGCCGCGTCGTACAACTCATAGCGCAAGCTACGTAGCCCGTCCGGGCTACCCTGGACGACCGACAAGGGCAAGGGGAAGCTCAAATCGGCAGGCAGAACCCATTTCGGATCAGTACTGGCTGCCGTAGGCAGATAAGGCGTATCCGAATTGTTGTAATACGCTAATAAATAGTCTCCAGGTGCGCGCCCGTTTGCCACATAGTCAGGAACGCGAAACATAGCCGCTTGATTGGGTAAACCCTGGAAGTAAGCCAATGATGCGGGGGTCGGCAGGCCTGCTGGAGGTAGGGGAGCGGGAATCGGCCCCACGTGGCTGTAATAGGGAGGCGCGAGGTCCACGATCAGCAATTGCGAATCTGACTGGGTAGAATTTCCGATATTGTCGACGAACAGTTCATACCTGATAAGGTGCGCGCCAGGTGGACGCCGAGCCAATGCAATGTTGACCGGCACCCCGCCCGCTGCAGGTGAAGATACGGTAAATGTCGTAAAGGGTTCGGACGGCTGAGGGTCATCCAATGGCCACATCCAGACTCTGACGGTGTCTGGAAAATTTGGATCGGTGCTGAAATCATCCCAACGAGGAATTAAAAACTCCATTGTCTCTTTAAGTGCGGTGTTGCGATCAATCAACCCGGGAAACCCCGGAACCTGACCTTCATAGGTCCCCGCGGGCAAGCTAAGAAGTGTGTTATTTGTCGCGCAACGAGTTTGGAATCTTTGGATGGTTTCTAACGTTTTCCTGTCCATTTTCTTCTCCAACGCTGATTGAGTATTACAGCTTTTTCAGGGTGTACAGCAGCACCCAATGCAAGTTGCAAACGGGCTAGCCTCTTGGGCACTGGAGTAACTGCATACTTTAAAAACAACGACAATAGTGCGATCAAGCCAACATCAAGACTTAGTTGCTCTTGTTTCCGATAATGGTTGCCACGCCGTCGTTTGAACACACAATGACATCGCCTAACTTACAATACTGACCTGAGCCAGCGGACAGCAGATCAACACGAATCCTTCTAGGCAGCGACTCACCTATGAGGGCCCCGCCACGCCTCACCTGATACCAGGCCCGAGCCGAGCCGTAATTACGCATCGGCACGACTTTTTCCTCATAGGGTGCGACCCGGAAGTGCAATCCATTCATCAAATCTGCGTCAGTACTGAATGTTTTGCTATCGTCATACCTTGATTCTTCAATAACCGGCGGTTCCCAATTGTTAACCAGGAACCCTTCCCAAAAAAAAGTCACCACATCATTAAGTTCAAAGCGATCATCCGGCGCCAATGACCACTCTACTCCCAGGAATATTTCGGGTTTTGAACAACACCCCAAGTAGCCAGCGGGCCCCACTAAAGTATGGTTTAGAAGTGGAGCCGGAAAAGAAATCAATGCACCCGTATTTACGTTTACCAGCGCATTGTCCGATTGCTGATCATTCACGCCATTACTGGTGGTGTAATACACCGGCAATGCTGGGTGAATAAAACCCGCCATCACCGCCCAGGGAATAACCGTGGAAAACACCAATTGCCCTGCTACATCTCCCAACTGCACGGTGTAACTGGCAACCGGCCCGGTGCCATTCCAATAAAACCGCAGAATCTCTCCAGGCAGCGGGTTTTCATAAAGCAAGACGCGGGCACGGGCTCCGGCGGGATTGTCATTGTGGTTGACGACGTTCTGGGTGTTGGAAACAAGCCCCCAGACTTGCGGCACGGGCAAATCCGGATTGAACAGTGCCGGTGCATTCGCGTGGTCCTGTCCGGCGACCGTGAGGTTCACATTCACCAGAATATTGAACGAAGGAAATGGCGGCAGGCCACCTCGAATAATCTCATAGCGTACCGGTACCGCTTCGGGCACCAACGGATCGGTCAGCGGGCCACGCATAACAGCCCATGGAACCTCGACATCGGTGGGAAAACCGTTGACCGGATGCCTGACAGTAGGACGGCCTTTCCAATACACAATGACTTCATCCCCCGCAGCCCAGTCGGTGTAGGAACCTATGCGGACAAATACGCTGGCCCTGGCGTCTTCGCGATTGATCAGTAAATCGTCATAACGAGGAGGCACGATTTGCGCAAGGGGCAACTGCCCCGGCATTGCAGTCAGCGCCAGCTGAAATGGCAGGCCGGCACTGCGGTCGCTGAAGTTGCCCGCTTTGTCAAAAACCCTGAAAAAGACGTAAGCGTCACCATTGCTAAGCGTACGAAAAGCGGCTGCATCCAGGGTGGCAATCAACGGATCAGCGCTGGACACCAGTTCATAAACACCATCTTCACCCGCAACCGGTGGGTTGGCTAAATTGGACAGGTAGAAATGAATCGTGTCCCCGTCATTGCGCCCGCTATAGGGCGGAACGTGCAGCGCCACCTGTGGATGACTGGCCAAGTACGCCTCATCAACTGCGGGTGCAGGAGGCACAACAAACGTCAGTTGGTCGGCGGGGTTTAATAATTGCGGCGCATCCATGTCGACCGTCAGTGTTCTTTTAGGGTTGAGTTCGCTGCGCCCACCAAACGAATCGGTGACTGAATAATACAGTTCGACGGGCCCGGACTGTGCCCGTAGCACCAGCAAAGGAATGAACAGGGTGTACATGTCAGGTACCGGTGGCGGCGGCGACTGAACAATGATCGAGTCGCTGTAAACCACAGTGCCTGCGCGCTCCCAATAAATCATGAGGATATGGGGGGTATCCAGCGGCTCAGGGGGCGGTGTCCACATGGGAACTTGCACTTGGAGCGCTTTGAGCATCAATGCTGCGGGGATCAGCCCATTTGGGTCCAGAGGGTCCACACCAGGAATGGTCATCGGAAAAAGATTCAACACACCTTGCTCTGGTTGAGTGACCACAGCTTGAGTGGTTGGCTTGGAGGTGCCGGACATGACGATTACCTCAACGATGAAACATGAAGGTGCCAGTGACTTAAGGATCGACTGCTGGAGAAATTAAACGCCTGATTTGCATTGTCCGTAACTGTCAAAACTAACAGGTGCCGCATTCCGTTCGTCGGATTCAAGTGTTTTCAAAGCCATGTGCCTTCAGAAAATTCCTTGACGAGGCGTCGAACATGGCGTCCACTGAAACCGGTTTCAAATTGATTCATGTACCGTTATCCAAAATAAGAAAGGCCCGCTACCGTGACTTCATTCTCTGCCGCCCAGCGCAGCCGCGTGACCATGCTTGATGTAGCCAACCGTGCCGGTGTGTCCAAGGCCAGCGTGTCGCGTTTTATCGGCGATGACCGCGCCCTGCTCTCCGACACGATCGCCCTGCGTATCGAGCAGGCCATCGAGGAGTTGGGCTACCGCCCCAACCAAATGGCCCGCGGCCTCAAGCGTGGGCGCACGCGCCTGATCGGCATGCTGGTGGCCGATATCCGCAACCCCTATTCCATTGCCGTGATGCATGGTGTGGAAACCGCCTGCCGGCAACACGGCTACAGCCTGGTGGTGTGCAATACCGACCGCGATGACGAGCAGGAGCGCCAGCACCTGGAGGCCCTGCGGGCTTACAACATCGAAGGTTTGATCGTGAACACCCTGGGCCATCACCTTGAGCAACTGCTGGAGTTGCAGCGGGAAATGCCGCTGGTGCTGGTCGATCGCAAGGTCGAGGCCTTGCACAGCGATCTGGTGGGCCTGGACAACCCGCTGGCCGTGCGCATGGCCCTGGAGCACCTGGAACAACAGGGCTACCGGGATATCCTGCTGGTCAGCGAAGCCGCTGATGGCACCAGTTCGCGGGTTGAGCGCATGGAAAGCTTCCATGCCCAGATCAGTCGCCGCAACAGCCTGCATGCCGCCGTGCTGGAAATTGGCGATGATTTGACCAGCCGTTTGCAGGCATTCCTTGGCGCCTGCGACACCGGCCCCAAAGCCCTGTTTTGTGCCAACGGCGTCGCCGCACTCGCCTGCACCAAAGCCCTTCGCCAATTGGGTTGCCGGTTGTTCGAGGACGTCGGGCTGATTGCCTTGGATGACCTGGACTGGTACCCGCTGGTAGGCAGCGGCATCACCGCCCTGGCCCAACCTACCGAAGCGATTGGCGCCAGCGCGTTCGACTGTTTGCTCAAGCGTTTGCGCGGCGATACCTCGCCGCCCCGTGCCCTGGATTTTGCTCCGCAACTCATTCTTCGAGGCTCCACCCAACCCGTGTAGGAGCTGCTTGCCGGTGAGGTGCCCGGCGTAAGGGCCTTATCGCCGGCAAGCCGGCTCCTGAAGGGTGTTTTTTTATTTACAAATGAAACCGGTTTCAGAGATCAATAACAATGCACAGATATCCCGTTTCCATCAGCCTCTCCAGCTACGGCGCCGACCTGGTTCGCCAGCGCGGCCAATTGAGTTTCGTCGAGGTGCTGGCCGCTGCCGGCGCCACGCGCATTGAATGGCGCGAAGAACTGCTCACCAGCGAACACCCCGGCGAGCTGGCCCAAGCCGCCGCTGAACAGGGCCTGGAGTGCGTGTTTTCCTCGCCCCTGGAGCTGTGGGTGGCCGGCCGCGCGCAAGCCAATGCACAGTTGTCCGCCACCCTCGACCGGGCCCAGGCCTTCGGTGCGCGCTGGTTGAAGGTTTCGCTCGGCTACTTCACCGACACCAACGACCTGCACAGCCTCAGCGCCCTGCTCCACCGCCACCCGGTACGCTTGCTGGTGGAGAACGACCAGACCCTGCACGGTGGACGCATCGAGCCGATGCAACGCTTCTTCGATCAAGCCGAACGCTTGAGCGTCCCGGTGAAGATGACTTTCGATATCGGCAACTGGCACTGGCAGGACCAGTCCCCCCAGACCGCCGCGCGCCTGTTGGGGCGGTATGTCGATTACCTGCACTGCAAGGCGGTGGCACGTCGCGCCGACGGCAAGCTGGTGGCCCTGCCGCCGGGCGCCCCCGACCTGCATCTGTGGGAACAATTGCTGGGGCTGATGCCTCAAGGAATCAGCCGGGCAGTGGAATTCCCACTGCAAGGCGACGACCTGCTGGAGGTCACTGCCCAGCAAGTGGCCACCCTTAGCGTCCTTGGCCAACCGCGTGTGGAGAATGCCCATGTCTGAGATCGATATCCTGTCGTTTGGCGAGACCATGGCGATGTTCGTCGCCGAGCAAACCGGCGACCTGGCCCAGGTCGGCCAGTTTCACAAACGGATCGCCGGCGCCGACAGCAATGTCGCAATTGGCCTGTCGCGCTTGGGTTTCAATGTGGCCTGGTTGAGTCGGGTCGGTGATGACTCATTGGGGCGTTTCGTGGTGCAGACCCTCGAGCGCGAAGGCCTGGACTGCCGACATGTGACGGTCGACCCCGCGCACCCCACCGGTTTTCAACTCAAGTCTCGGGAAGATACCGGCGCCGATCCGCAGGTCGAGTACTTTCGCCGTGGTTCGGCGGCCAGCCACCTGTCCAGTGCCGTGATCACGCCTGCGCTGCTGCAAGCGCGGCACCTGCACGCCACCGGCATTGTGCCGGCGTTGTCGGACACCGCCGCCGAGCTGTCGCGCCAGTTGATGAGCCAGATGCGCGCCGCAGGCCGCAGTGTGTCCTTCGACCCCAACCTGCGCCCCTCGCTATGGCCCAGCGAGCAAAAAATGATCCGCGAAATCAACGCTCTGGCCCGCCTGGCCCATTGGGTGCTGCCGGGGTTGAGCGAAGGTCGCCTGCTGACCGGTTTCGAAGACCCTGCGGACATCGCCGCCTTCTACCTCGACCAGGGGGCCGAAGCCGTGGCGATCAAGCTCGGCGCCCACGGCGCCTACTACCGTAGCCATCTGGACCAGGGGTTTATCGCCGCCGTGCCGGTGACCAAAGTCGTGGATACCGTGGGTGCCGGTGATGGCTTTGCCGTGGGCATGATCAGCGCGCTCCTTGAAAACCTCAGCTTTGCCCAGGCAGTGCAGCGCGCCAACTGGATCGGCAGCCGCGCGGTTCAGAGCCGTGGCGATATGGAAGGCCTGCCCCTGCGCGCCGACCTGCCCGCCCTGCAAAAAGCCGGCTGACCCGGATACACCGTTACCTGTTGCCACAACTACAACAAGCTCAGGAGCAACCCCATGAATAACCTGAAACTCGCCACCCGCCGTTGGTGGTACATCATGCCCATCGTCTTCATTACCTACAGCCTGGCGTACCTGGACCGCGCCAACTACGGCTTTGCCGCCGCCTCCGGCATGGCCGAAGACTTGATGATTACCCCGGGCATGTCTTCACTGCTCGGCGCACTGTTTTTCCTTGGCTACTTTTTCTTCCAGGTGCCGGGCGCGATCTACGCCCAGCGGCGCAGCGTGAAGAAGCTGATCTTCGTCAGCCTGATCCTCTGGGGCGGCCTGGCCACGCTGACCGGGGTGGTGTCCAACGCCTATATGCTGATCGCCATCCGCTTTTTGCTCGGGGTGGTCGAGGCCGCAGTGATGCCGGCGATGCTGGTGTACCTGTGCCATTGGTTCACCCGTGCCGAACGCTCGCGCGCCAATACCTTCCTGATCCTTGGCAACCCGGTGACCATGTTGTGGATGTCGGTCGTGTCGGGTTACCTGGTTCAGCATTACAGCTGGCGCTGGATGTTTATCGTCGAAGGCTTGCCGGCGGTGTTCTGGGCCTTTATCTGGTGGCGCCTGGCCGATGAGCGCCCAGCGGATGCCAAATGGCTGAGTGCCGGCGAGAAACACGACCTGGAAACCGCCCTGGCCGCCGAGCAGGTGGGTCTCAAGGCGGTGAAAAACTATGCCGAAGCCTTCCGCTCGCCCAAGGTCATCATCCTGGCGTTGCAATTCTTTTGCTGGAGCATCGGCGTCTACGGCTTTGTGCTGTGGCTGCCTTCGATCCTCAAGGCGGGCCTGCAGATGGATATGGTCGAAGCCGGCTGGTTATCGGCGCTGCCTTACCTCGCCGCGGTGATTGCCATGCTGCTGGTGTCCTGGGGCTCGGACAAGCTGCAAAAACGTAAACGCTTTGTGTGGCCGCCACTGCTGATCGCCTCCATCGCGTTCTACGGTTCCTACCTGCTGGGGGCCGAACACTTCTGGTGGTCCTACACCCTGCTGGTGATCGCCGGCGCGTGCATGTATGCGCCCTATGGGCCGTTTTTTGCCATCGTCCCGGAAATCCTCCCGGCCAACGTCGCCGGTGGGGCCATGGCCTTGATCAACAGCATGGGCGCGCTGGGCTCGTTTGGCGGCTCGTACCTGGTGGGCTACCTCAACAGCAGCACCGGCTCGCCGGGCGCGTCGTACCTGCTGATGAGCGGTGCGTTGCTGCTGTCGGTGGTGCTGACGATTTTCCTCAAGACCGGTGCACGTGAACCCTCCCCGACAGCACCGTTGCATTCCCTGGATTTGAAGGTAAGAACCTGATGAAAAAGCATGTCGTGTTGTACAAGAAACTCTCCGCGCCGCTGATGGCCCGCCTGCACGAAGCGGCCCAGGTCACGCTGATTGAAAACCTCGGCCCCACCGGCCTGGCACAATTGCGTGATGCCTTGCCCAGCGCCCACGGCTTGCTGGGCGCCAGCCTGCGCCTGGATGCGAACCTGCTGGACCTGGCACCGCAGCTGGAGGCGGTGGCCAGTGTTTCGGTGGGCGTTGATAACTACGACATCGACTACCTGACCCAGCGCGGCATCCTGCTGAGCAACACCCCTGATGTGCTCACCGAAACCACCGCCGACACCGGTTTTGCGCTGATCCTCGCCACCGCCCGACGCGTGGTGGAGTTGGCGAATATGGTGCGCGCCGGTAACTGGAACCAGAACATCGGCCCCCTGCACTTTGGCAGCGATGTGCATGGCAAGACCCTGGGCATCATTGGCATGGGGCGTATTGGCGAAGCGCTGGCACAGCGTGGGCACTTTGGCTTTGGCATGCCGGTGATCTACCACAGCCACTCGCCCAAGCCTGCGGTAGATCAGCGGTTTGACGCGCAATACCGCAGCTTGCCGGATCTGCTGCAGCAAGCCGATTTTGTTTGCCTGACATTGCCGTTGACTGCCGAGACTCAGGGGTTGATTGGCGCCAAGGAGTTCGCGCTTATGGGGCCGGAGACGATTTTCATCAATATCTCCCGGGGCAAAGTGGTGGACGAAGCGGCACTGGTCGAAGCCCTGCAACAGCGGACGATTCGCGCTGCGGGTCTGGATGTGTTCGAGCGTGAGCCGTTGAATCACGACTCGCCGTTGCTGCGTTTGAGCAACGTGGTGGCGACCCCCCATATCGGCTCTGCGACCCACGAAACCCGCGAAGCCATGGCCAAATGTGCGGTGGACAACCTGCTGGCATCACTGGCCGGCGAACGCCCGAAAAACCTGGTGAACACCAGCGCCTGGAAGCAATGAGCCTGGCCTGATTGGTCAGAAGACTTGCCTGTGGTGAGAGGACTTGTCTGTGGCGAGCGGGCTTGCCCCGCGCTGGGCGGCAAAGCCGCCCCAATAGCCTCACCCTGTCCTGCCAGGTACACCAAGGTGGCTGGTTTTGGCGCTACCGCCGCCCCCCTTTCCACACCAATAGTTAGATCACGAAGCGTGCCACCATGGCATTCAAGTCCACTGCCAGGCGCGACAGTTCGTGGCTGGCGGCGCTGGTCTGGTTGGCACCGGCCGCCGATTGGGTGGCCAGGTCGCGGATGTTCACCAGGTTGCGGTCCACTTCCCGTGATACCTGGGCCTGCTCTTCAGAGGCGCTGGCGATCACCAGGTTGCGCTCGTTGATCAGGCTGATGGACTGGGTGATCTGCTCCAGTGCCACACCCGCCGCGCGGGCCATTTCCAAAGTGCTTTGGGTACGCTGGTTGCTCTGCTGCATGGATTGCACCGCTTCACCCGTACCGTTCTGGATCCCGGCCACCATCTTCTCGATCTCTTGAGTCGACTGCTGGGTGCGATGGGCCAGGGCGCGTACTTCATCGGCCACTACGGCAAACCCACGCCCGGCTTCACCGGCGCGTGCGGCCTCGATGGCCGCGTTGAGGGCCAGCAGGTTGGTTTGCTCGGCAATCGCGCGAATCACGTCCAGTACCTTGCCAATATCACGGCCCTGGGTCGCCAGGCCTTCGATCAACACCGAGGTGTTCTGCACGTCCTGGGTCATGGTCTGGATCGCGCCCACGGTTTCCACCACACGGTCGCGCCCTTCCCGCGCGGCCTGGTTCGACTGGGTCGAGGCCTCGGAGGTCGACACCGCGTTGCGCGCCACTTCTTCTACGGCGGCGGTCATTTCATTGACCGCCGTGGCGGCCTGGTCGATTTCATTGTTCTGCTGCTGCAAGCCCTTGGAGGCTTCCTCAGTAACTGCGCTCAGCTCTTCGGCGGCCGAGGCCAATTGCGTAGCTGAGCCGGCGATGTGCTGGATGGTCTGGCGCAGGTTGTTCTGCATGGTCGCCAGGGCACCGATCAGGCGGGCAGGCTCGTCCTGGCCGTCGTCCTCGATGGCTTTGCTCAGGTCGCCACTGGAGATGGTCTCGGCGGCTGCCACGGCCTTGCGCAGGGGCGTTACGATGCTGCGGGTCAGCAGCCAGGCAAGCAATACGGTCATCAGCGCCGCGACCACCGACACCACGATGATCCCGCTGATCGCATCGCTATAGCTGCGCCCGGCGTCTTCGCCGGCCTGTTTGGCATCGGCGGCATTGATCGCAATCAACTGGTTCAGTTGCTCACCCATCCGATCGGTGCCGTCCTTGATCCGGCTGTTGATCAGGGCGCGCATCTCCTCGACTTTGTTCTGCTGGGACAGCGCAAGCATTTCGGCCTGGGCTTTGAGGTAGTTGTCGAGCGTGGCCGCAAAGGTCTTGTACAGCGCGGCTTCTTCGGCGCCGGCCGGCATCGCGGCATAACCTGCCTGGGCTTGGCGGGCCTTGTCGACCAGCACCCCGATGCGCGTTTGGGCATCTTGCAGGGCTGCCGGCTCACGATTGACCAAGATACGGAAGGACAGAATGCGCAGGCGCAACACGTTCTCGGTCATATTGGCCAGGTAGCCGACACTCGGCAGTTGGTTGGCGCCCATGTCCAACGCGGCCTGGCGAATCAGCGTCATGCGGTTGACGGCAAACACCCCTAGAACAATCACAAGCAACGCAATAAACGCAAAACCGAGAAACGCCCGAGGTGCGATATTCAAATTACGGAGGGACATAGGAAAGCTCTCAAGAAGGGATGGCTGCGAGCGTCCTTGCCGCGACACGGTCACTGTGCGTCAACGCACACAGGCGACTGTTCGGCGCCACTGTTGTAAGGGTTATGTGGGCCTATAAGGGATATCGGCAGGCTTGAGGCTTTTTGCACGGATCCGAGAAATATATTTTCACACTTTTGACAGCGGGCGCTTTCTGGCATCCTGCGCGTCCATTTTCTGACCCGAGCACATATTTTGTCTGACGCTCAAGCCCCCCGCCCCCGCTATAAATCGGACCTGATCTATGGTCTGGAAGACCGTCCGCACTTCACGGCGGCGATTTTTGCCGCCCTGCAGCACGTGCTCGCCAGCTTTGTTGGGATCATTACCCCGACCCTGATCGTCGGCGGCGTGCTGGGCCTGGAAAGCGAAGTGCCCTACCTGGTCAGCATGGCCCTGTTCGTCTCGGGGCTGGGCACGTTTGTCCAGGCGCGGCGCTTTGGTCCGGTGGGCTCGGGTTTGTTATGCCTGCAAGGCACCAGCTTTTCGTTTATCAGCGTAATTCTCAGTGCCGGGTTCATGGTCAAGGCCCGGGGCGGCGGCACCGATGAGATCCTGTCGACGATCTTTGGCATCTGCTTCTTTGCAGCGTTTATCGAAGTGGTGCTCAGCCAGTTCATCGGAAAATTGCGCAAACTGATCACCCCGGTGGTTACCGGCACCATCATCACCTTGATGGGCCTGTCGTTGATCAAGGTCGCCGTCACTGACATGGCCGGCGGCTACGGCGCCGCCGACCTGGGTGCCGCCAGCAATATGGGGTTGGCCGCCCTGGTGTTGGTGACCATCGTGGTGCTCAACCGCTTCAATAACCCATTCCTGCGTCTGGGCTCGATTGTCATCGGCCTGACCCTGGGGTTTGTCGTGGCCTGGTGGCTGGGCCGGGTCGACCTGGCGGCATTGCCCCAGGTGCCGTTGGTCAGCGTGCCGGTGCCGTTCAAGTACGGATTTTCGTTTGATTGGGTGGCGTTTATCTCGGTAGCCGTGATCTTCCTGATTTCCCCGCTGGAGGCGGCCGGAGATCTGACAGCCAACTCGATGATTTCCCAGCAACCGGTCAAAGGCCCGCTGTACATCAAGCGCATCAAGTCTGGCCTGCTGGCTGACGGCCTGAACTCGGTGATGGCCGCCACCTTCAATAGCCTGCCGATGGTGACCTTCGCCCAGAACAACGGCGTGATCCAGTTGACCGGCGTGGCCAGCCGCTATGTGGCGTATTTCATTGCCGGCCTGCTGGTGCTACTCGGTCTGTTCCCGATGATTGGCGCGGTCTTGCAATTGATGCCCAAGCCGGTGCTAGGTAGCGCGACCCTGATCATGTTCGGTACCGTGGCCGTGGCCGGGATCAAGATCCTCGCCGAGGCCGGGCTGCATCGACGCAATGTGCTGATCGTGGCCATTTCCCTGGGGATGGGCCTGGGTGTGGCGGCGGTGCCAGAAGTGCTGCGCGAGTTGCCCAAGGCCCTGCATAACATCTTCGAGTCGCCGATTACCGTCGGTGCATTCTGTGCGATCCTGCTGAACATCTTCCTGCCTGAAGAGTTCATAGAGTTGCAGGAAGATGAATTTGATCCGGAAGCCTCGACCCTCAAAGTGATGCAGGACCCGGCCCCGACGAAATAGGAACCCTTATGCGCAGATTGATCGGCCTGACCCTATCCCTGGTATTGCTCAGCCTGAGCGCCTGCGCCCTGTTCCCCGACCGTGATGCGCTGCATATCAATGTGGTGGGCATCGAACCGTTGCAAAGCCAGGACCTGGAAGTGCGGTTTGCGGTGAAACTGCGGGTGCAGAACCCCAACGAAACAGCGATCGACTACAACGGCGTGGCCTTGGACCTGGAGGTCAATGGACGGCCACTGGCGGCCGGGGTCAGCGATCAACAGGGGTCGATCCCGCGCTTTTCTGAGACGGTGCTGACAGTCCCGGTCAGCGTTTCGGCATTTTCCGTGCTGCGCCAGACCCTTGGCCTGAGCCAGACCCAGAGTTTGAACAACCTGCCCTATGTCCTGCGCGGCAAGCTGGCCGGTGGCTTGTTTGGCACCGTGCGTTTTGTTGATCGCGGGACGCTGGACCTGCCCACCACAGTGACGTGGTAAACAACATGGACACCTTGCCCACCCTGCACACCGAACGCCTGATCCTGCAACCGCTGACCCTGGACGACGCCGAGGGTATCCAGCAACAGTTTCCCCACTGGGAGGTGGTGCGTTACCTCAATGCCTTGGTGCCCTGGCCCTACCCGGCCGATGGCGCCCGCAGCTTCCTGGAGCAAATAGCCTTGCCGGCCATGGTCGAGGGGCGCGAGTGGCACTGGTCGATCCGCCTGCGCGAAGAGCCCGGGCAGTTGATCGGCAATGTGAGCCTGATGGATGAGCTGGATAACAACCGAGGCTTCTGGCTGGCCCCGCATTGGCAAGGTCAGGGGCTAATGAGCGAAGCCAGTGCGGCGGTGACCGAGTATTGGTTCAAGGTGCTCGAACGCCCACTGCTGCGGGTGCCCAAGGCCGCGCCGAACCTGGGGTCGCGCAGGATTTCGGAAAAAACCCGGATGCGCTTGATCCGCACGGAAGAAGGACACTTCGTGGCGGGGGTATTTCCCAAGGAAATTTGGGAAATCACCCGCGAAGAATGGATGAAACAATCCCTGTAGGAGCGGGCTTGCCCGCGATAGCGGTATACCAGCCAGCACATGTAGTGACTGAACTACCGCAATCGCCGGCCCCTACTTGGCCGCCATCAGTCGGTTGACTTCACTGCGCACCATGTTGGCAAACTCCGGTGGCGACATGCCGTCCAATTCCGAGCGGACCCATTCGGCCCATTTGCCCTTGCGTTTGGAGCGCTCGCCAAACAGTCGGGCGCCCTCGCCTTTGGCCTTGCCCAGGTTGCTTTGCCACAAGTCGTACAGGCGCGACTTTTCATCTTCAAGCGCAGCGCGCTCGGCAAGGGGCTTGTTGGCCAGATTGAAGCTCATGTGGAATTACCTGCTGCACAAATAGGTGACATCTTACACTGTAGGTCGAAAGGTCCGAATTCGGATTTTATCCCGTGCTGAGAGTCAGCGAAAAAAACTGCAACTTTTAGCCCACTGCAAGACTCCATTGTTCACTGCCCACTTACCCCGCAAGGAGCTACTCAATGGCCCGTAAAACCGCCGCCCAAGCAGTCGAAGAGCAAATCAAGGACCAGGCGTTCAGCGAACTCCAGGCCCTGATCGAAGAATCGGACAAACTGCTCAAAAGCAGCGCGTCGCTGGTGGGAGAAGAAGGTGAAACCCTGCGCGAGCAGGTCGCGATCAAGCTCAAGCAGGCCCTGGACTCGGTGTCCAACGTGCGTGAGCGCAGCAAGCCGGTGGTCGATGCTACCGAAACCTACATCGGTGGCCACCCGTGGCAGACGGTGGCAATCTCGGCCGGTTTCGGCCTGGTCGTCGGCCTGTTGCTGGGCCGTCGCCACTGATAACGGTCATCACTGGCGCGGCGTCGTCCGCGCCGGTGTTCAGGCCTGGGCCAACGCCCGCAAGCGCTCCAACTCTTCACCGTCGATGATAATCCCCTCCTCCTCAGACCTGGCCCGCGCCCGATGACGGCGGTCGCCCGGCAAACGTCGTAACCCTGCTGCATGCATCTGGCGCACCAGTTCCTGGCTGCGTTCGGCAAAGCCCTGGCCAGCGTTTTTGCTCGGGTCAATGACGATCAGCAACTGGCCGGTCCAGGGCGTCTTGGCGCCGGGATGGTTGGACCAGTCGAACTCAAAGGAAAAATTGCCCCCCGTCAATGCCGCCGCCAGCAGTTCAACCATCATCGACAAGGCCGAGCCCTTGTGCCCACCGAACGGCAGCAACGCGCCCCCTTCAAGGATGGCCCGAGGGTCCTGGGTCGGCTGGCCCAGGCTGTCGACACCGGTGCCAGGTGGCACGCGCTCGCCCTTGCGCGCGGCGATCTGCACGTCGCCATGGGCAATGGCGCTGGTGGCCAGGTCAAACACAATCGGCGGCCCATCGGCGCGGGGCGCGGCGAACGCGATGGGATTGGTGCCGAACAAGGGGCGATCTGCGCCGTGAGGCACCACACACGTCATGCTGTTGACCACACTCAGCGCCACCAGCCCTTCCTCGGCGAAAGGCTCGACATCGGGCCAGAGCGCCGCAAAGTGATGGGAGTTGCGAATGGCCAATACCGCGATCCCGGCGCTACGGGCCTTTTGCACTAACAGCGGGCGCGCTGCTGCCAGGGCCGGCTGCGCAAAACCATTGTCGGCATCGACCCGGACAAAGCCTGACGCGACATCTTCGACCTGCGGCACGGCCATACCATTGACCCAGCCGCTGTTCAGCGTCGAGACGTAGCCAGGTATACGAAAGACCCCATGGCTGTGGGCGCCGTCCCGTTCGGCACGGGCGCAGTTATCGGCCAGGACAGCGGCCACATCGGGCGAGGTGCCATGACGAATGAAGATGCGTGTAAGCAGGGCCACCAGTTCGCTGAAGGCCATGGATGTGTTCACTGCAGTAACGGGCGTGGCTGACATCTGAAGCTCCGGAATTGTTATTGGAGGGGGCTACAGCCTGCTGGACTCAACGCCCTGATTAAACAACGCCCGGCAACCCGCCTGTCAACACCTGTGCGGGCTCGCGGCCTATTTATTTAGCGCCGCTGCGCCCATCGGTACTCGTAGGCTTTGCCCTTCCTCAAGCCAGTGCACAAACGATCATGGACGACCAGCCTCTACCCTATTTTTTCCCCGAAGCGTTACGGGTGATCAAGCGTTTGAACGAGCGTGAGCGACAACGCGGCATTACCGAAAAGGATCGGGAATTCCTGCGCAATCTGTTTTTTGTCGATGCCGATGCACGCAAGGCGCAAACCCCGCCAATGATTGCCGAACGGTTGTTGATCAACTTGCCGGGGCACGAGCCGGTCGAATTGGCCGGCGCCTTCATGATGAGTTCCGAAGACGCCTACACCCCAGTGTTTTTCTACGGCCCGCAAACCGGGCTGGAGAAGTTCAGTGATGCCGGGCAACTGCTCGACACCCTGGAAAAACGCCTGCTGGACGATGCACAACGGGGCGAACTCCTGCACTTCCTGGCCCTGGACGACCGCATAGGCCTGGACTTCAAGCCCGGCGCCAGCCTCACCCGACAGTTGATCACGGGCAACGTATTTGATGAACAGCGAGCCTGTATCGAACGTGGCCAGAACCGCACCGTGCAGACCCTGCTCAATGAATTGAGCAAGCTGCCATTGGTGGCAACCCTGCTGGACCAGTTGTTGTCCAGCACCTTGCGCAAGCCCTTCCCGAGCGTGGACCAGCGCAAGACCCATGTATTTTTTTACGCACGGGTTTCATCATCCACCGACCAGGAAAAATGGGTAAATGCCCTGTTGTTGCGTGATGCCCTACTGCTGTTCCACCGCCAGCATGCCTGGCCGGTGGGGCTGCGCCGGGTCTACACCAACCCCGAGATATTGTCGCCCTCAGGCACCAGCCCCCAGGCGCGCGACCTCAGCCGCTGGGACGATGGCATCCAGCAAGCGTCCGATCAACTGCGCCTGTATCTGAACAACTCACTGCTCACTTACTGGAACACCGACGTTTACGCCGGGTGGTCCAGGCGCGAATACTTTGCCCAGGCCATGAGCGATAAATCCAGGGTCGACTTACTGCTCAAGCGTCAGCAGGAGATCTTCACTCCCGGACAGTGGCAGCAACTGAACGCGCTCTACCAGCCCGTCGAACGCGAGCACAGGCCGTTGACTGAAAAAGTCCGCCTGTGGGAGCACACCTCTTACTATGTCGAGCTGGCCAGCACGCTGGTGGTCACTCATCCCGACGCCTACCTCTACACCCAGTCCAGAGGTTGGCAAGTGCTCAAGGACGAGCACGACTTGCAGGCCACGCTCAAGGCAATGGCCGTTGCGCAGGGGCATGAGGATGATTTCTTCGGTTTTTTGTCACTGGAAGAGCGGGCACGGTTTGTCGGGTTTGAAAACCCGCAGTTCAGCTCGGTGCCGTTCACTGGGCCGGTATTCAGCACCTTGTTGGAAACGGTCATCGGCAAACAGCAGCAGAACCTCGAATACTGCCTGGACCTGTACCGACGCAACCAGGGTACGGTCAACGCCTACGCCATGCTGGATTACGGCCTGGATATCCGCGCGATGCTCGACCACAGGTTACGGGCACTGGACGCCGAGGGACGCTGGAGCACCCATCCTTGCGCGCCGTCGGTGCCAGCGGAAAAGGCCCGCCTGACCCACCGGCGATTGCACAGCGTCAGCCATGCGCTGGACACCCTGATAGCGCAGGTTCCCAGCCTGGAGCGCGTCATCAGCGAGCAGTTGCATGCCACTTTCCCGGCCTCTGAGGTGGCCGCGCTCAACCCACAAGACCTTTTTATCAATCGCTATGCTGGCAATGCCGACGCCCAGGAGCGGCGCACGCCACAGTCCAGCCAGAGCCTGTTGGTGCACTGTGTCGCCCGCCTGCTGCACCAGGCACAGGCCATCCCTGACACTGCGCAATACGGGGTATATGGACCACGGACTCGCGGCCAGGCCACGAAAAGACCGGACCTGGACATTGTCCGCCTCAATAGTATGGTCACCCAGTGGCTAGCCGGTCTGAGCCGCCAGCCCGTCGCGCAAATCCCCCGTGCGGGCCTGGAGGCCTTGATCCCCAAGCTGGCGCACAGCATGTCCGTGGGGATTCTTGAAGAGGCACGGCTCAGAGGGCTGGACAAGACCCTTGATGAGCGCGATATCCAGATCCTGCAAACGATGCTGGATCCGGACAACACAGTGCGCGGACAGGATCCTGTGTTGAAAGGCTTCACCCCACAAGCATTCACAGTGTCAGTGTTGCCCGCTGGCCAGACCAGCCTGCTGCGACTGACCAACTGTTTTGTGCTCACTGAACGCGGGGGCCTCGATCATTACCACTCCGGGCATGCGCTGCTGTGGACGCCGGCGGCAGGCGTGGAAGCCTTCGCTTCGATCAGCGACTTGCGCGAGGTCCTGGCTCAACGGCTACGCAGCCCGACCCAGCGCCTGGGCCTGCTGGAAAACCTCTCGGCCTTGCAGCACATCCCCCATCGACGTTATGAGCTGGGGCCGTTGCAATTGATGACCAAGCCCGCATTGCAGCAATGCCAGCAATCCTGGATCGAGCATTATCTTGCCCAACGCCAACACACCCTGACGCTCAAGGCCCAAGCCTCGTCGCTGGCCCAGGCTCTGGGACAACTGCGCAGCGAAGTCCCCGCCAATAACCTGCAGCGCGCGATGGATATCGCACGCTTGGCAGAGCTGCGGCACTCACTGCACAACCGGCTGGGCGCAGCGCCGCCCAGGGAGCAACGGCGCCAGGCCGAGATATTGGAGCAATATCGCATCCATACCTTGCACGGCCGGGACTATCTCTACGAGCTTGATTCGTTGCGTCAACATGTGGAGAACCGCCTGAACGACATGCTCGTCGATTACTCAACCTATGCCACGGGTGTCGAGATTGTGCCCAGGCTGGCGTTGGCAGGACGGCGCCAAAGCTTGCTGGATTTCGCCATGGGCCCCACCAGTGCGCAAGCGGCCGAATTTGACGTGGTGTCCCTGGCCACCGGCCTGACGCAAACCGTGGTGCGTCAGATGCTGACGCAATTGAATATCCAGAGCGACTATCACACGTACCTGAATCAAAAACTGTCGGCGGGCGCAGCCGGTGTCGCACAGCGCTTGCAGGATTTCAGCCAGCAGTTGCCCTGGCAACTGTTGCAACACGCCCATGCCCTCAAGTTGCAAGAGCGCCTGTCAGATGTGGGTTTCGAACTGCTGCAACAGGCATTCGACATGCCGGATGCGGTGGCCCGTGCACTGGTGCCAGGCACCACGGCCCAGGTCAGGCCCCTGGAATTGCTCGCCACCGCCGGCGCTTCGCTGGCCCCGGCCCTGGGGCTGTACTTCATCAGCGCCGGGCGCGAGGGGCCGCAGGTGTTGTACGCGCCCTATCACCCAACCTTGAGCTTGCGCGAGTTCGAAAGCGAGGCGCAGTTCGTGCAAGCCCTGAATACTCCAGGCGCCCTGCAAGACTGGGTGCTCAGGCGGCTGGCCGCGCCCCAGGACGCCACCTATCGAAACCTGTTGGCCAGTTCCCAAGGCGCTACCTCGGAGATCACCCTGGGATTCAATCCGATCCAGGGCAACCTGCTGGGCCGCCTGTTCGACGATAACCGCCAGTTACTCCTCAATCTGCTGGGTGCCCAATTGATCCAGGGGGCCGAGGCCGAGTGGCAAACCCTCACCCAGGTGCTCGATGGCACTGCGGGCCGGATGCTCGGCTTGCTGCCCGGCAAGCTGGCACTGCCTTGGGCCATCTGGCAAAGCATTTCACTGTTCACTGAGTCCGCAGAGGCCTTGCAGGACCAGCACTGGGGCCTGGCCTTGCAGACGTTCATCAACGGGCTGGGACAAATGGCCGCGCTCGGCCAGGCCTTGCAGGACGCCAAGGCTTTGATCTTCGACCCGGCGCAGCACCCCCCCGTCGCGCCGACGCAACCCTCGGCCAATTGGTCGACACTGGACATCACCGCCCCGCAGCGCACCCTGCTGTCGCCCAGCGAAGTGCACGATGTGGGATTGACGGATATGACGCTCAATACATTCAACGGGACTTACCAGCATAAAGGCGTGCCGTACATTGCGCTGGCGGGCAAGGTCTACCGGGTAGAGAGCCTCGGTACGTTCTGGCGGATCAAGACGGCCGCTAACCATGGCCCGTTTGTCTATCGCGACAGCGCGGGCCAATGGCGCCTTGACACCCGGCAAAAGATCGCGCGCTATGGCCAGGCCTTGGGCCGCCTGCAGGACCGGGCAGATGTCAGCGCCTCAGCCCGTACCACCATGAATATCGAAGCGATCGGCATGAAGGCGATTCGCCGGTTGTATCCCCAGCGGGCCAGGATGATTGTGGAGGCCATGGACCTGGCAACGTTTTATGTGCAGAACTGCAAGCTGAACCTGGCGTTACTGGCGCCAGGCATCGCGCCGGTGACCCGTATACATCGCTTCGTCAACAGCTTCTTCGGGATCGATATCAACCCGGACCAGGGGCCTCAAGAGATTGCCCCGGCCCTGGTGCAAAAGCTGCATCGCGTCGTCGACCAGATTCTCGCCGGCCTGCTGGACCCCAGCCTGTATACACTCGATTCGAAACGGTTCGTGGTGGGGTCCCATCGAATCGACCCACAGAACAACTGGGGTTTTACCATCGACAATGATCCGGACCGGCGGATCTTTTTGACTGAGCACTTTTTTGCACCGCCCTTCAGCGACTACGACAATCGCCTGACCGACTACTTCGACCGGGAGGCCCATGCGCGGGCCACGCTGTTGATTCACGAGTTGAGCCATCTGGTGGCCACGACGGCCGATGCAGCGTACCTGGACTCGGTGATGCCGTTTTCCGATCTGATCGAGACACTGACCCAGGCCGGGCGCGAGTTGGCCGCCTACCAGAAAAATCGGCAAACCACGGGGTATTCGCGCAGGACGCCCGTCAGCCAATTGTTCAAGTACGTGGACGTCGCGGGCAACGTCTGGAGAGACTTCGGCTCGACACCTGAAACCGAATACATCAGGGATCAGATCCTGCGTACTACGGGCGGTGTGGACCTGAGTAATGCGAGGGGGATATTCATGACCAATCTCGGCAAACGAGTCGACACTATCCTGGATAATGCCGACTCGGTGGCGTTCCTGATCAGTAACCTGGGACGTCAATTGGACCCGGTGCCTTTCGAACGAAAGGCGTCCGCGCACTGATCGGTTTGCGATCAGTCTTTCTGGTCGCGTGTCACATTGCCCGAGGCGCCATCGACACGGAACTCATAGACGCTGCCGTCAGCTTTGCGCCCCTTGCCTTCCCAATAACCGTCGTTATCGGCTTCGATACTGTAGACCTCGATGTAGCCGGCCTTGGTCTTGGCAGTCTCGATGGCTTTTTCGATGGTGATCCAGCCTGCACCTGGCTTATCGGCCAGGGCGGCGCCAGCGCCGAGCAAGGTGGCTGTGGCAAGCATGGCGGTGAGGGTTTTCTTCAGCATTTTCTTACTCCGTTATAGAGAATGACTTACAGATCCAGATTTTTAGGGTGTTTGCGGGCCCAATTAGTTCCACATTGATGCTCATTCGCCATGATGGCTGTTCTCGGCACCCTACCGGGAAGGTTAGAATGTACGAAATCAGGAAGCACCAATGACCCAACAGCCTTTTTCAGAAGCCGAATATGATGCCGTCACCGATGCCGCCGCGCATTGGTGCATGCGCCTGCACGCTTTTGATTGCACAGAGGCCGAGCGGCAGGCTTTCGAACAGTGGCACGATGCGCATCCCCTGCATGCCTTCGAATATGCCGCCATGCTGGAAATCTGGGATGTGGCCGACCATCTGCCACGCACAGGCCAACCTTCCCCGCCCGTTGCACTGGCGCCGCCGCCCAGCCGCTGGCGCAACTACGCCGTAGCTGCGGCCATCTCGTTGGTGGCCCTGCCCCTGGCTGCCTTCACTGGCTGGGAAGCGGGTTGGCTGCCCAGTTCCTATGAACATTACGATGCCGAAAACGGCCTGCGCCAAGTGACGCTGGCCGATGGCAGTGTGGTGGAGCTGAACCTGGGTACCGAACTGGTCTACAGCAACTATAAAAACGAACGCCGGGCCACCCTGAAAAAGGGCGAAGCGTTCTTCAATATCAGCCATGACCGCCAACACCCGTTTGTGGTGCGCGCCGGCGCCGGGCAGATCCGTGTGACAGGCACCCAGTTCAACGTCTGGAAGTATGACGATCAGGTGCGGGTCATGCTGCTCGAAGGCTCGGTGAAGATCACCAGCGATGCCAGCCACAGCGGGCTGAACCTGACGCCTGGGATGCAAGCCAGTTACAACCGCGGTGACGCGCAGCCACAGCTCCAGGCGTTCTCTCCCCATGATCCGGCACTGGCCTGGCGCACCGGCAAGTTGATCCTCGACAACCTGGCACTAGCGGATGCCTTGCCCCTGATCAACCGCTACCTCAACAAACCGGTGATGCTGGCCGATACCAGTACCGGCAATATCCGTATTGGCGGGATCTACGATATCCATGAAGTCACCCATCTGGTGTCCTCCCTGCCCAAGGTGCTGCCGGTCTATCTGACCCAGAACCAGGATGGCAACACCGTGCTCAACTCCATACCCCGCAAAGCACCGAAGATCTGAGCAGCACGCTCTGCCCAGGGTGTTGCTCGCGCCGCTGTGTCCACTTTTGAAACACTCAACGCCGCGCAACCGCCCTGTGGCTGCGGATTCATCGATTCGTCATCGATAGTGTTGCTTTGCTGAAACACCCCCTTCCCCCTGCAAGGCGCTGGTCATCCGCCGGCATCCTGTTTCATGCCTGATACACCCCACGCCACCTCCACCCCGCCATAAATCCCAAGCCATTGAAAAGCTGGAACATATAAAAAGCGGCACAGCTTCTGCTCTATTCCTTACAGCGCTGTTTAGGGTCAGCGTCACAAAACAAGGAATGATGCCGTGGCAACTCTCAATCAAGGCTCCATAGGCCTGCTGCTGATCAGCTGTGTACTCAGCGCCAGCGTGAGCCTGCCCGCCTGCGCCGAGGACGGCATCATCGTGACGGGCCGCAATGTGCAAGGGTTTATGGTCGGCCGGCCCGCCTTTGGCAAAGACCCGTACCCATCCACTGCCAACGCCAACCCCAGCCAACAGATCCTGCGCGCTACCGGTGGCGAACTCAGCGACAACGATTTTGCGGGGGTCAGCAGCGGCTCGAGCATCACCCGCGCCATCCTGCCTAACGGCGACCTTCCCGGCTTGAGCAATACCCTGGGCAGCAACTCCGCTGGCCTGGGCGCCGGTGCGGCGGCCGGACATGCCAGCGGCAACACGCTGGGCGGGCAGATCAGCGGCTCGATCGAGCGCGGCCTGGCGCCGCTGAACAACATCGGCGCGATGATGGGGGTCCAGCAATGAACCGTTCGTGGCTGTTCCTCACCGTAATCGGCTGTTCGGCGGCCATGGCCGATAGCAGCCACCAGGCGCTGATCGACAACGCCGGCAAGCAATACACCGGTGTGCTGTCAGTCAACCAGGCCGCCGGCAATCAACAACAGCAGATCAACAGCCGCGCGATCAGCCTCGGTGGCCAGGCCAGCGACGCGCTTGTCCAGAAACTCGACGGCAAGGTTGATCCCGCCCTTAACGCCAGCGCGGCGATCCAGGGCAACTCATTCAGCAATGGCAACGGCATCCTGGGTGTCAACCAGTCGGCCGGGGCCAATAACCAGATGATCAATGCGGTGCGGATCAGCACGGGTCCGCAGAGCATCGATGACAGCGTCCTGTCGCAACAGAACATGACGCTGTTACCAGACTCACGATCCCCCTCTACCACTGGCAGCCGCCAGGTCGTTACCAGCGACCAGGCCTTCACCGGCAGCCGTGGAGTGGTACAGGTGAATCAGAGTGCAGGGGTGGGGAACCGGATGGCTAACACCCTCGGTGTGACTATCAAGTAACAGCTTGATAGGCGTTTGTTAGACCGTACCAACACTTAACCAACTAATAGAAGCAAGGAGATACACCATGAAACCTACAATGGCTCTCAAACCACTGGTTTTCGCTCTGGCTGCGCTCATGGCTGTTGCTGCACAGGCAAGTCCTGCCGAAAAATGGAAACCAACCCCAGTTCCAACCGGCACCGTGGCTGCCGTTGTGACTGACACGCAAGTGAGCAAGGACAACAAGTTCGACGATACCAAGACCCTCAATAATGCAGGGGCCAACGGCTCGTTGAGCAACAGCAAAGGCAACCTGGGTGCCAACATCGCAGCCGGTGGCGGCCACCAGCAAGACAATGCTGCTGCCATCACCAGTAGTGCAGATGATGCGGCCAGTGTCTTCGCAGGAGCTGATATCTATCAAGAAAGCAAAGACAACAAGTTCATTAACAAAGGCACGCAAAACAACGCTTCGCTGGTCAACTCGGCCAACAACAGCTCCGGCAACGTGGGCGTGAACGTGGCGGCCGGTCAAGGCAACCAACAGAAAAACAACCTGGCAATCGTGACAGCTGACGGCAAAAACGTCGCGTCTGCCTCGAACACCGAACAAGTGTCCCTGGATAACCACTTCCTCAACGAAGCGTCCTCCAAACACAGCTACCAACCTCAGTACGTGGTCAACAACGCTGGCCTGCTCAACTCCGCCAACAATGCGTCCGGCAACATCGGCGTGAACGTGGCGGCAGGTTCAGGCAACCAACAAAGCAACACCCTCACCCTGGGCAGCGGCTGCACCGTCTGCGCAGGAGGCACCAGCAACAAACTGGCGTTCTGATGCAACGGGGCCTTGGCAACAAGGCCCTTTTTATTTCCAGTGTCCACCAGGTCATGATCATGCGCCTCGCGACCCTCTGCCTCTTGTTTTTACTCACCGGCCCGTCCTGGGCAGGGCAAATGGCGATTTCCGCCATGCCCGGCGGTGCAGTGATCTTCAAGAAGGTCGAGAGCATCCGGGAACGCCGGTTCGCCAACCTGGTGGAACAGAAAACCGATTTCAGCTGCGGTGCCGCGGCACTCGCCACCATCCTGCGCCAGGCCTATTGGCTGGACGTCGATGAAGCACACATCATCAAAGGCATGCTGATCAACGCTGACCAGGATCTGGTGCGCACCCAGGGTTTTTCCATGCTGGACATGAAGCGCTACCTGGAAAGCATCGGCATGCGGGCCAGGGGCTACAAGATCGGCCCCGACACCCTGCTGACGGTAAAGATTCCGGTAGTGGTGCTGTTGGAGATCCGTGGCTACAAGCACTTCGTGGTGATGCAGCGAGCCGAAAAAGACTGGGTCTATATCGGCGATCCGGTCCTGGGCAACAAGCGCTATTCGCGGGATGACTTCGTCGCAGGCTGGAATGGCATCGTGTTCGCCGTACTGGGTGAAGGCTATGACAAGACCAACGCCCTGCTCGATCCCCCTACGCCGTTGACCGCCAAGACCAAAATGAACGAGTTCCGGCCCGTGGGCGACGCCGAGCTGATGGACTTCGGTTTCATCCAGAGCGACTTCTTCTAGAAGCGCCATAAGGGGAAGGACGCCCCAGGAGCAGATGATGAACACTTCCCGTTGGCTCACGGCCCTGTGCCTGGCAGCCTCGATGCCTGCTTATGCGTCCTCGGCGTTCAAGCCCATTGAAATGAACGACGCGGAACTGGCTGAACTGCGCGGCCGCTTCGTGATGCCGGGGCGCATTATCAGTTTCGGCATTGTCATGAGCACCACCTGGACCAATGCTGCGGGCGACACCAGTACGGTGAGCGCCAACATGCATATCGACTCAGCCACGATCACTCCGCAATTCTATGTGCAATCCAGCGGGTCGGTGGGTAATGGCACCCAACGCGACCCGGGCACCGGCACCGTGGTCGGTGGCGCCGGGCTGGGCAGCGGCCAGGGTGTGACCCAGACCGTACGTGCCGCCGGCGATGGCAACACGGCGTACAACAACGTCGGGATCAATGTCAGTGAAAACGGCCTGTCACCGGCCAACGTGGCGCAATCAGGGCAGGCGTTGATGGCGGGCGGCTCCTTTACAACAGACAGTGCAGCCGGGCGGGTCAGTGTGTCGGCCAACAATGGCGGCGTGCAGATGGCCATCGCGGCCCACAACAACCAGGGCAACGCGCTGCAGCAGATCGGTGGCGGCAACGTGCTGCAAGGCACGGTGTTGCAAGGCAACAGCAACTTCGTCAACAACATGACCCAGCTCAATGTCGCGCTTGGTAGCAATGGCCTGAGCGCCGGGGCTCTGAACTGCAATCTGGATCAACTCAAGGGCCTACGCACACTCGGTTATTGAACTACGCTGACCCTCGACACTTACGCATTAGAAAAGGACGGCTTACTTCATGCACCGATCGTTATCACTACGTGCCGTTGTCTGTTTAAGTACGCTCTTGCCCGCGAGTATGTTGTACGCAGCGCCAGACGCGGATATCGAAACCCTCAAACAAGAACTGCTGGAGCTCAAGCAGCGCTACGAAGTCCAACAAAAAGCCCTGGCAGTCCTCGAACAACGGGTACGCCAGGTGGAAGACCAACCTGCTGTACCGGCACCCAAGCGCCTGGCCAAGTCGCCAGCAGACTTCAAGCAAAGCGGCAGCACCGTGGCCGCCAGCGGCGGTACAGGGGGGGCCACGGGTGGCAGCTCCTACGGGCAATCACTCAAGGATGATTCGGCGCCGGCGCAAAGTGTCAGTAACTTGTATAACGAAGCCAGCGGCTTCTTCGGCAACGGCAAGTTCAGTTTTGAAACCGGCATTACTTACGCGCGTTACGACGCCCGCCAGTTGACCCTCAATGGTTTCCTCGCACTGGATTCGATCTTTCTCGGCAATATCAACCTCGACCGGATCAAGGCCGATAACTGGACCCTGGACTTGACCGGCCGCTACAACCTCGATAACCGTTGGCAGTTCGACGTCAACGTCCCGGTGGTGTACCGCGAGTCCACCTATCAATCGGGTGGCGCCAGTGGCGGCGATCCGCAGGCCACTTCCGAAGAGTCCGTGAGCCGGGACCCGACCATCGGCGACGTCAACTTCGGGATCGCCTACAAGTTCCTCGACGAATCGCCAACCATGCCCGATGCCGTGGTATCGGTGCGGGTCAAAGCGCCAACCGGCAAGGAGCCGTTCGGGATCAAGTTGGTGCGTTCGACCGCCAACGACAACCTGTACGTGCCGGAGAATCTGCCCACCGGCAACGGTGTGTGGTCGATCACGCCGGGGATTTCCCTGGTCAAGACCTTCGACCCGGCCGTGCTGTTTGGTTCGGTGTCCTATACCCACAACCTCGAAGACTCGTTTGATGACATCAGCAGCGACGTCAACCAGAAGGTCGGGGGTAAGGTCCGCCTGGGCGACAGCTTCCAGTTCGGCGTGGGTGTGGCATTTGCCTTGAACGAGCGCATGAGTATGTCGTTCTCGGTGTCCGACCTGATCCAGCGCAAGAGCAAGCTCAAGCCTGATGGCGGGGACTGGCAGTCGATTGTTTCCAGCGACGCCAACGCCGGCTATTTCAACGTCGGCATGACCATCGCCGCCAGTGAGAACCTGACCATCGTGCCCAACCTGGCTATTGGTATGACCGATGACGCACCGGACTTCACCTTCAGCCTGAAATTCCCGTACTACTTCTAAAACCGCCGCTCCTACAAAGGAGAAAAGGAAAAGCCCCGTCGCGATAAGGGTCGCGACGGGGCTTTTTTACCCGCCCTAGCGGATCTGGTGTTTGTGCAGCAACCGGTAGAACGTCGGCCGGGAAACCCCCAGCACACGGGCGGCGACACTCAGGTTGTCACTGTGCCGGTTCAACACATCACACAGCGCCTGGCGTTCAGCGCGGTGCTTGTAGTCCTCAAGCGTAGCCATGGGCAGCGCGATTGCCTGCTGGCTTTGCAAGCCAAGGTCAGCTGCTTCGATTTGCCGCCCTTCAGCCAGTACCAGGCCACGCCGCACCCGGTTGGCCAACTCACGCACATTGCCCGGCCAACCATGCTTGCCCATGGCGATCAGGGCATCTTCGCTGAAGCTGCGTGGACGGCGCCCGGTTTCCTGGCTGTAGAACCTGGAGAAATGGTTGGCCAGCATGCCGACATCGCCATGCCGCTCACGTAACGGCGCGGTGATCACTTGCAAGACATTGAGCCGGTAGTACAAGTCCTCGCGAAAAGTCCCCCTCTCGATGGCGGCTTCAAGGTCGACGTGAGTCGCGGCCAGCACCCGCACATCTACCGGGATCGGTTGGCTACCCCCTACGCGCTCAATGTGTTTTTCCTGGAGAAAGCGCAACAGGTTGGCCTGCAACTCCATGGGCAAGTCGCCGATTTCATCGAGGAACAGGGTGCCGCCGTTGGCCGCTTCGATACGCCCGATCTTGCGTTGATGGGCGCCGGTGAATGCGCCCTTTTCATGGCCAAACAGTTCGGATTGGATCAAGTGCTCTGGGATCGCCCCACAATTGATCGCCACAAACGGCTTGGCGTGGCGCTGGGATTGGCGGTGCAGGGTCTTGGCCACCAGTTCCTTGCCGGTGCCGCTGTCGCCACGGATCAGAATCGGCGATTCGGTGGGGGCCAGCTTGGCCAATAGTTTGCGCAGCTCCCGGATTGGCCGGCTGTCGCCCAACAATTCATGTTCCAGTTCATTCACATGAGCGGCGCCTTTACCCCGCAGGCGTGCCATGCCAAAGGCGCGGCCCAGGGTCACTTGGACCCGTGACACATCGAAGGGCAAAGTGTGGAAGTCAAAAAACCATTCGCAGACAAAGTCGCCGACGTTCTGCAGGCGCAGCATTTCTGGGCTGAGCACGGCGATCCATTCGGTACCACTGCGGCTGATCAGCTCCTTGACCGCCTCGGGTCGCTCCAAGTGCATGGGCTGGAGCCGCAACAACCCCACATCACAGGTACGATCCCCCAATGCATCCAGGGCGCAACTGTCTACATCCCAGCCAGCCGCCCGCAAACCAGGCAATAACTGGTGGCAGTCGTCACAGGGATCGACCACAAGCAAGCGACGCAGGGCTGGTGTAACAACCATGACTATTCCTTGGCGTCAAAATCATTAAAGTTATTTAGAAACAATAGTTTGGGCAGGCTGCTCATAACCCTAGCAAGATCTTGACGCTAGCCTTGTATCGTTTCGCGATAAAACCATCACCGATACAGCGTTTAGCGATCAGGCCCACGGCAAGCGCTACTTCAATCTTTCATTCACCTTTCAAAATCGCGCCTTACATGACGTTAATCACGAAAAGTTGAATTTTCTTGTTCTAACATGTGACCCGTACCCCGTCATCGTGCATCAGTACAGGTACTAGCCGAACGGTAAGCCCAACCGACGGCACATCTTCTGATTGGGCACTTAGAGAGAAGACCCCATGAACGCCCCGCTCCGTATCAACGAAGCTCTTTTGATCGCAGACCGTGCTTTCCAACCCTTTCACTGCGTGGCCTGGGACCCACAAAACGGCACTGACGAAGTGAGCCTGACCGTGATCGACCGCACCGCGAAACATATCGGGCGCAAACAGATTCCTTGCAGCACTTATTCCGATCCAAAACAATTGGAAACCCTGCTGCTACAAGCCCGCGCCGAACTCAATGGCGAAGGTTATCAACTACAGTCCTGGGCAATGCCCAAGTAAGTTAAGGCAGCCACTGCGACATGCCGTCGCTTCTTATATTGGCTGCAACTTGTTAAGACTATTAAACCCGTGGCGCGTGAGTTCGACTCCCGCCACGGGTTTTGCGTGCCTGACACTTAAGTATCTCCCTTCTTTATATGGCTGCCATGCCATGACCGCTTGATCTTCCTGCGAGCATCGGGCACTTTGCGCGCTTCTCGCCCCCAGGAGCACCCCATGTCCGGTTCAATGGCCCAGGCCTTCGCCCATAACTTCCTGGGGCACTCGCCCCGTTGGTACAAGGCCAGCATCCTCGCTTTCCTGATCATCAACCCACTGGTGCTCTGGGCTTTTGGCCCGGTTGCGGCTGGCTGGTTGCTGGTGGCCGAGTTCATTTTCACCCTGGCCATGGCGCTGCACTGCTATCCGTTGATGCCCGGTGGGCTGTTGATGGTCGAGGCACTGTTGCTGCGCATGACCACGCCCCAGGCGCTGTACGACGAGCTGCTGCATAACTTTCCGGTGATCCTGCTGCTGATGTTTATGGTGGCCGGCATCTACTTTATGAAGGACTTGCTGCTGTTCCTGTTTTCGCGCCTGCTGCTGGGCGTGCGCTCAAAAGCGCTGCTGGGGCTAATGTTCTGCTTTTTGTCGGCCTTTCTTTCAGCCTTTCTTGATGCCTTGACGGTCACTGCGGTCATTATCAGTGCGGCCGTGGGCTTCTATTCGGTGTATCACCGCGTAGCCTCAGGCAATGATCCACGCCAGGACAGCGAATACAGCGACGACCGCCACCTGCCCACCTTGCACCACGCCGACCTTGAGCAATTTCGCGCCTTCCTGCGCAGCCTGTTGATGCACGGCGCCGTCGGCACCGCCCTGGGTGGCGTGTGCACGCTGGTAGGAGAACCACAGAACCTGTTGATCGGCCATGAGATGGGCTGGAATTTCACTGAGTTCTTCCAGCGAATTGCCCCGGTATCGCTGCCGGTGCTGGTCGCCGGCCTGATGACCTGCGTGTTGCTGGAAAAGCTGCGCTGGTTTGGCTACGGCACCCTGCTGCCAGACAACGTGCGCCAAGTGCTGGCCAACTACGCCCGTGAAGACAACGCCGAACGCACCCCGCGCCAACGTGCGGCGCTGATTGTCCAAGGCCTGGCAGCGCTGATCCTGATCGCCGGCCTGGCATTTCATATCGCCGAAGTGGGCCTGGTCGGTTTGTTGGTGATCGTACTGATCACTGCCTTTACCGGGATTACCGAAGAACACCGCATCGGCAATGCCTTCAAGGACGCCCTGCCCTTTACCGCGTTGCTGGTGGTGTTTTTCGCCGTGGTCGCAGTGATTCATGATCAACAGCTGTTCACCCCATTGATCCAATGGGTGCTGGCACTGCCCGCCGAACAACAGCCGGGCATGCTGTTTATTGCCAACGGCCTGTTATCCGCCATCAGCGATAACGTGTTTGTGGCGACGATCTACATCACCGAGGTCAAGCAGGCGTTTGTGTCCGGCCATATGAGCCGCGAGCATTTCGAGACCCTGGCCATTGCGATCAATACCGGCACCAACCTGCCCAGCGTAGCGACGCCCAACGGCCAGGCAGCTTTCCTGTTTTTGCTGACCTCTGCGATTGCGCCGCTGATCCGCCTGTCCTACGGGCGGATGGTGTGGATGGCGCTACCGTACACCGTGGTGATGGGCGTGCTGGGCTGGTACGCGGTCAGCTATTGGCTGTGAAGGATAAACCGTTCGATAGCCTGGGCTGCGCCGTCCTCGAGATTGCTGCCGGTGACCACATCGGCCTGGCGCTTGACGGCCTCTTCGGCCTGGCCCATGGCAATCGATAACCCGGCCACCTGAAACATCGCCGGGTCATTGCCGCCGTCGCCGATGGCCGCTGTCTGCTCCAGCGCCACGCCAAGATGAGCGGCCAGGGTTTTCAGGGCATCCCCCTTGTTGGCCTGCATGGCCGTGATATCGAGGTACACCGGTTGCGAACGCGATACCTGGGCCAGGCCTGCGACCTTGGGCTGCAACTGCGCCTCCAGGTCAATCAACAACTGGGCGTTGGCGCTGGCGGCGACGATCTTGTCGATCCGCCCCAGGACCGGCGCGAAACTCTCCACCACCACCGGCGCATATCCCAGGCCCTGCTGCTCCCGAGGCACCATGGGGCCGGTGGGATCGCGCAGCAGCCAGTCGCCTTCGGCAAACACCCAGACCTCCACCTCTGGCTGCTCGCACAGCAGCGCCAGGGTGATCAGCGCCGCTTCAGCCGGCAAATGGTGGGCAACCAGGATGCTGCCATCCGGGTTGACCAGAGTGCCACCGTTGAACCCCGCGGTGGGCACGTCGACGCCCAGCGCTTCGATCTGCTGCAACATGGCCCTGGGCGGCCGCCCGGTGGCGAGGCTGAAAAACACCCCGGCCTCGCGCAGCGCCCTTACGGCTTCGATGGTGCGTTGGCTCAGGCTGTGATCGGGCAACAACAAAGTGCCGTCCATATCACTCAGCAAAAAACGGATGGGTTGAATCGCGTCTGCACTCATCCGAGGCTATGCCAAGCGCGGCCATCACGGGCCAGCAACGCATCTGCCGCCGCCGGGCCATCTTCGCCAGCCTTGTAGGCCTGGATCCCGTCGTCTTCTTTCCACGCATCGAGAAACGGCTGTACCGCACGCCAGCCGTTTTCGATATTGTCCGCGCGCTGGAACAGCGTCTGGTCACCGGTCAGGCAGTCGTAGATCAGGGTTTCGTAGCCGGTGGACGGCTGCATCTCGAAGAAGTCCTTGTAGGCAAAGCCCAGTTGGATGTTGGCCATGTCCAGGGTCGGCCCGGGCTTTTTCGCCAGCAGGTCGAACCACATGCCTTCATTGGGCTGGATCTGGATCTTCAGGTACGTCGGCTTGAGCTCGTCGACTTCGGTGTCGCGGAACTGCGCATACGGCGCCGGCTTGAAGCAGATGACAATCTCGGTGTCGCGCACGCTCATGCGCTTGCCGGTGCGCAGGTAGAACGGCACGCCGACCCAACGCCAGTTATCGATCATCACCTTCAGTGCCACGAAGGTCTCGGTGCTGCTGTCCGGGGCCACATTGGCCTCCTGCCGATAGCCCGGCAGCGCCTTGCCACCGATCTCGCCGGCGGTGTATTGGCCGCGCACCGAGTTGGCCCGCGCATCTTCCAGCGACCAGGGGCGCACAGCGCCAATCACCTTGGCCTTCTCGCCACGTACCGCGTCGGCACCAAACGCCGCCGGCGGTTCCATGGCAATCATCGCCAGCAGCTGGAACAGGTGGTTGGGCACCATATCGCGCAGGGTGCCCGTGTTTTCGAAGAAACTGCCCCGGGTTTCGACCCCGACGGTTTCCGCAGCGGTGATCTGCACGTGGTCAATGTAGTGGTTGTTCCAGAACGCTTCGAACAGCACGTTGGAGAAACGGCTGATCAAGATGTTCTGTACCGTTTCCTTGCCCAGGTAATGGTCGATGCGGTAGATCTGCTTTTCGCTCATGACCTTGAGCAGGCAGGCGTTCAACGCCTCGGCGGTGGCCAGGTCGGAGCCGAACGGCTTTTCGATCACCACGCGGCGGAAAGCCTCGGGGCTCTCCTCCAGCAGGTTGGCCCGGCCCAGGCGCTGCACCACTTCACTGAAGAAGCGCGGCGCGGTGGCCAGGTAGAACACCGCGTTGCCGGTGCCGCTGTCAGCGATTTTGCTGGCGATGTCGGCATAGGTGCCATCATCGAGGAAATCGCCCTGCACGTAGCTGATGCCCTTGGCCAACTGGGCCCACAACTGTGGGTCCAGTGCATGTTCGGCATTGCCCTTGACCTTGCTCGCGGCTTCGGTGCGGATGAAGTCTTCGAGTTTCTTGGCGAAGTCGACATCGCTGATCGCGTTGTGATCCACCCCGACAATCCGCAGGCCCTCACCCAGCAGACCATCGCGACTGAGGTTGTACAGCGCCGGCATGAGCAGGCGCTTGACCAGGTCGCCATGGGCGCCAAACAGGAACAAGGTAGTGGGTGGAGCGGGTTCGGCCTTGGGTTTCTTGCCGTTGGCCGTCATTTTTTGGAAGTCTCCACATGGCCGCCGAAGCCGAAGCGCATAGCCGACAGCAGCTTGTCACCGTAAGTGCTTTGCTGGCGCGAGCGGAACCGCGCGAACAGCGAGTTGGACAGCACCGGGACCGGCACCGATTGCTCCATGGCCGCTTCGATGGTCCAGCGCCCTTCGCCGCTGTCGGCCACGGAACCGGAGTAACCGTCGAGCTTGGGGTCGGTCGCCAGGGCATCGGCGGTCAGGTCCAGCAGCCAGGAAGATACGACGCTGCCGCGACGCCAGACTTCGGCGATGTCGGCCACGTTCAGGTCGAAGCGCTGTTCTGGCGGCAGGTTTTCCGAGTTCTTGGTCTTGAGGATGTCAAACCCTTCGGCAAACGCCTGCATCATCCCGTACTCGATGCCGTTGTGGATCATCTTCACAAAGTGTCCGGAACCGGCAGGGCCAGCATGGATGTAACCACGTTCGGCACGGTCATCGGTGGCGGTACGGTCCTTGGTCCGCGGGATATCGCCCAGGCCTGGCGCCAGGGTGGCGAAGATCGGGTCCAAGTGTTTGACGGTCTCGGCGTCGCCGCCAATCATCATGCAGTAGCCACGCTCCAGGCCCCAGACGCCACCGGAAGTGCCGACGTCGATGTAGTGCAGGCCTTTTTCCGCCAGAGCCTTGCCGCGACGCACGTCATCCTTATAGAAAGTGTTGCCGCCGTCGATGATCACATCGCCGGGTTCCATCAGTTGGCTCAGGTCGTTGATCGTGGTTTCGGTGGGTTCGCCCGCCGGCAGCATGACCCAGACAGCCCGCGGTTTTTGCAGGCCGGCGACCAGGGCGGCGAGATCGGCAACGCCAGTGGCGCCCTCTTCACTCAAGCCTTTGACGAATGCTTCATTGCGGTCGTAGACCACGGTGGTATGCCCATTGAGCATCAAGCGGCGCGCAATATTCCCGCCCATGCGGCCTAGTCCGATAATCCCCAGTTGCATGTATTGATGCTCCCAACTACAAATAAAAAATGTGTGACACAGTTTATAGCGCAATGACGAATTAGTCCGGCGCCAATCGCACTAGTTTCATCACAAAAACAGGCCATCGTTTCACCATCACTGGCTGAAAAGTCACAGCGACCCCAAAAAATAAAAAAGTTCCCTTGAGCCAAAAAAGAAATCAGAATCGCCCCTGACTCCTGCCGAGGGCCTCGACTCAAGCCCCCTGGCACCGCGATACACCGGCTATTTGCGAGGTAAGCAATGCGCACTGCACAGATCACACGCCCGCCACAAACCCTTTACGTCACCGTCCGCCGCGACGAGTTGCGCCAGTTGAAAGACGAACGTGAACAGTTGCAGCAGGAAGTGATCCGCCTGCGTGCGCAATTGCAGGCCCAGCTCACGAATCAAGCCATCACTTGCTGACCTTTTGTAGGAGCCGACTTGCCGGCAAGCCGGTTCCTACAGGGGTCGCCATCTCGGATCAAACTCACGAAGTTTTCACCCGCCCTTCCCGATAATCCTCCACCAGAACGCCGCCTCACCCATGGGCGGTGGCAATTATCGGGTTGGAGCGCTGCATGGCGATGTTCAAACGCAGCACAAAGTCTGCGACAGGGTTTGATTGGGCCGGCCTTGGCTGGATGTTCCTGTTTTTCTGGTATTTCTCGGGCATTACCCAGCTGCTGATCCAATTGACCGGTACTTCCGGCTTCAGTGGTTTCCGCCAGGCGTTCTTCATGAGTGCACTGTGGTTGGCGCCGATGCTGCTGTTCCCGCGTCGCGCCAGGCTGCTGGCCGCGCTGATCGGCGTGGTGTTGTGGGCCTGCTCCATGGCCAGCCTGGGCTATTTCTTTATTTACCAGCAGGAATTTTCCCAGAGCGTCATCTTCATCATGTTCGAGTCGAACATCTCTGAAGCGGGCGAGTACGCAACCCAATATTTTGCCTGGTGGATCGTGCTGGCCTTTATTGCCCACACGGCCTTGGCCATCTTCCTCTGGACCCGCTTGCGCCCGGTCTATCTGCCCAAGGCACGGGCGATGGTCGCGGCCACCGCCATTGTGCTGGCGATTGTCGGTTATCCGTTGATCAAGCAGATCGCCACCAACGACACCCTGGAACGAGCCATCGATGGTTTCGAAACCCGTGTCGAACCTGCGGTGCCGTGGCAGATGATCGTCGCCTATCGTCGCTATACCCAGCAGTTGAACAACATGCAGGGCATGCTCGACAACGTCAGCAAGATCCCGCCCCTGAGCAACTTCAAAGACAGCATGGCCGGCCAGCCATCGACCCTGGTGCTGGTGATCGGCGAGTCCACCAACCGCCAGCGCATGAGCCTCTACGGCTACCCACGCAAGACCACCCCGGAACTGGACAAGCTGCGTGACCAACTGGACGTGTTCGACAACGTCATCACCCCGCGCCCCTACACCATCGAGGCGCTGCAACAGGTGTTGACCTTTGCCGACGAAGACCACCCGGACCTGTACCTCAAGACCCCATCAATCGTCAGCATGATGAAACAGGCCGGCTACAAGACCTTCTGGATTACCAACCAGCAGACCATGACCAAGCGCAACACCATGCTCACCACGTTCTCGGAACAGGCCGACGAGCAGGTATACCTCAATAACAACCGCAACCAGAACGCCCGCCAGTACGATGGCGACGTGCTGGAACCGTTCTCCAAGGCCCTCGCCGACAAGGCCGAGCGCAAGCTGATCGTGGTGCACCTGCTGGGTACCCACATGAGCTATCAGTACCGCTACCCGCCGAGCTTCGACACCTTTACCGACCGCCAGGGCGTCCCGGATGGCGTGCGCGACGACCAGTTGCCGACCTACAACAGCTACGACAACGCGGTGCGCTACAACGACTTCGTGGTGTCGAGCCTGATCAAGGACTACGCCAAGACCGATCCCAACGGTTTCCTGCTGTACCTCTCCGACCACGGCGAGGATGTGTTCGACTCGGCGGGCCACGACACCCTGGGCCGCAACGAGGGCAAGCCGACGGCGCCGATGTACACCATTCCTTTCATGACCTGGGCCTCGCCGAAATGGCGCGCCAGCCACGACTGGAATATGCGAGGCGATTTACAACGGCCGTACAGCAGCTCGCAGTTGATTCATACCTGGGCCGACCTTGCCGGCTTGAGCTTCGACGAACTGGACCGCAGCCGCAGCTTGGTCAGCGATAGCTTCACCCCGCGGCCATTGCTGATTGGCGATCCCTACCAGCGTTCGCAGAAGGCCTTGATCGACTTCAGCCTGATCAAGCCCAAGGTCAGCGCCGACCCCAGGAATGTGGTGCTGAAGTAAACGCCCCCGCCCCGTCCAAAGTTAACCGGGTGATTAACTTTGGACGTTCTTGACGTTAATTCTCATTTAATAAGCTTCCTACAGACTATTCCCATAAATCTGATCAGGGACGGTGCAGATACCGATCACTCTTAATGGGAATACATGCAATGAAACTTTCAACCTTGATGCTCGCCGGCGTACTGGGCTTGACCTCGGCCGGAGCCTTCGCCGAAGGTGGCGCGGAACGCGTGAAGGAGCACTTCGACAACTTCAGCTTCACCCAGAAACAAATCCACAGCGATGCTGAGCAGACTGCCGCGACCGATGCCAAGGGCGCTGAAGGCGGCTCTGCCGAGCAGGCGCGGGATAGTGAACAACCCAAGAGCTGACGCGCCACTTCCGCTCTGATGGAGACGTTCATCAAGGCTGTCTGTGGTGAGGGGCATTCGCAACCCGACGGGATAAGCCCCTTACCACCGACGCGGCCTTAAAGCACCTTGCTCCAGAACAGCATGCGGCCATGGGCGGGGTCAAACACCGAGTCATCAAACCCAAACTTGCGGTACGACGCCTGAGCCACCGGATTGCCTTCCAGCACTTCGAGGGTGATCTTGCAGCAGCCGCGCTGACGGGCAATTTCCTCGACCTTTTGCAACATTTTCTGGCTCAGGCCCAGGCCACGGAACTGCTCCATGACGACCACGTCATGCACGTTGACCAGCGGGCGACAGGCGAAGGTCGAAAACCCCTCAAAGCAGTTCACCAGCCCGGCCGGCTCGCCACCCACAAAGGCCAGCACGCTGAATGCGTGGGCACGCTTGGCCAATTCAGCCGGCAGTTGCTCCAGCAGATCGGCGGACAGGGCTTTGCCTCCGCCCATCGGGTCTTGCGCGTAGTGATTGAGCAGCAGGCCAATGGCCTCGGCCTGTACAGGATTGCTGTAGCTGGCTTGCAACACCAGTATTTCTGCGGCTTCCATTTCCTTCCTCGATAACAGTTAGGCAGGGATCACCTCCCCGCAAAACCTCGATTGTAAGCGGGCTGTCGGCCATAGATGAAGGAGATTAACTACAGGTTTGTGCAGGAAAGCGCTGTCACGACTCCTGTCGAATAAAAGTGGCTCAAGGCCATTATCGGCCGAAGCGCTGTAGCTGCATTTCTTGTAAGCGACTGAACGTTCGTCGGAACGCAAATTCCAGGTAACCCTCTGTGTAAAGCGACACCAGGGGCACTTTGGCTTCGATGTATAACGGCACCTTGCGGTCGTAGCACTCATCGACCAGGGCAATAAAGCGTCGCACGCCGTCGTCATGCACAGACAATTGCGGCAACTCACGATCCCCCGCCTCCACACGCTGGGCGCCGTCCTCGGTGCCGCGGGCAATCCGTCCGGGACGCTGCTGAGCACTCAAGCAGGGGACCTCGCCGAGCAATATGGCGCTGTAACGATCGCACAGTTGCATGAAATCCATGGCCGCCAACGGTTGCTCGCACAAGTCGGCATAACGGCACCACAGCACCGTTGCACAGGATTTCACCGTGGCAATGCTGCGCGAGCCCACCACCACCGGCGCATCGCTGCAGGCTTGTCCCGCGCTCAACCGCTCAAATACCTGTGCCAGTGCCTGTGGCTCATCGACCCAGTAACGCTGCTCAGCGGTGCCGGGATGCAGGCGGTGATCTTCACTGCCCGCTACCGCCACCACCTGCATATGGGCCTTGATAGCCTCGATGGCCGGCATGAAGCGGTCCCGGTTGAAACCGTCAGCGTAGAGCTGCTCTGGCGGTTGATTGGAGGTGCAGACCATCACCACCCCTTCGTCGAACATCACCTGGAACAAACGCCCGAGGATGATCGCATCGCCGATGTCATTGACGAACAGTTCGTCAAAACACAGCACCCGCACCTCCCCGGCCAATTCACGGGCCAGGGCCTGCAAAGGGTCGGGCGTGCCGGTCAACTGGAACGAGCGCTGGTGGACCCAGCCCATGAAGTGATGAAAATGCTGGCGCCGCGCAGGCACCCGCAGGCTCTGGTAGAACTGATCCATCAGCCAGGTTTTGCCACGGCCCACCGGGCCCCAGAGATAAACCCCGGTCACGGGACCATGGGTGCCCTGATGCAAGGCCTCATGGCAATCCTGCAAGATTTGCACGGCATGGCGCTGGGCATCGTCGGCGACAAAACCCTCATGCAGGGCCTGCTGGTACGCGGCCAAGGGTGAATCAAAAATCATACCGATCCATAGCCAGAATGGCTCATCTGTGGCGAGGGGGCTTGTCCCCCGTTGGGCTGCGAAGCAGCCCCAGTAGGCTCCTGAGCTCTATCTGACACACCGAAGCAGCAGGTTTTGGGGCTGCTTTGCAGCCCAGCGGGGGACAAGCCCCCTCGCCACAGACAAGCATCTTTACTACAGACAGCCCTACGCAAGACTTTTGCTGACCACCTCGAACACATCGCTGGACAGCTCGCCCGAACCGCGGATGCGCTCCAGTTCAGCCTTCATCAGCGCTTGGCGGGCGCTGTCGTATTTACGCCAGCGGGTCAGCGGCGCCAACTGACGCGAGGCGATCTGCGGGTTGAAGGCATTCAGCTCGATGACCAGGTCCGCCAGGAAGCGATAGCCCGAACCATCGGCCGCGTGGAAGTTGATCAGGTTTTGCCCAGCAAAGGCGCCAACCAGCGCGCGTACCTTGTTCGGGTTCTTGATATTGAACGCCGGGTGCTGCATCAAGGCCTTGACCCGCGCAAGCCCGTCCGGCAATACGCTGGCGGCCTGGACACTGAACCATTGGTCCATGACCAGTGGGTTGTCCTTGAAGTTCTCGGCAAACACTTGCAGGGCCTTGGCCTTCTCGGCCTCGAACGGCGAGTTGACCAGTACCGCCAATGCAGTCAGGCGTTCGGTCATGTTGTCGCATGCGTCAAACTGTTCCAGGGTCGCGGCCAGCACTTCGGGCTTGCCGCTGAGCATCAGGTACGACAGCGCGATGTTCTGCAGGGCGCGGCGGGCAAAGTGCTCGGCCGACGCCACGTACGGCGTGTTGCGCGAAAGATCGCGGTTGGCCTGGTAGCGCAGCCACAGGCCTTCGAACAGTTGGTCGGCCAACTGCTTGCGCGCAAATTCGCGGGCGGCGTGGATCGCGTCGACGTCTGCCACTTCGCTGATTTCGGTGAGGTAGGCTTCACCGGGCAACGACAACATTTCCGCGACCATGGCCTGGTCCAGGCTGTCGTCGCTCAGTACGCTGCGCAGTGCATTGACCAGCCGCTGATCCAGCACCAGGGCCTGGCCCTGTTGGTGTTGGCCGATCAGGTCCTGCAATACCTGCACTGCCAGTTGCTGGCCCGCCTCCCAGCGATTGAAACCGTCGCTGTCGTGTTGCATCAGGAACATCAACTGGTCACGGCTGTAGGGGAAGCTCAACTTCACCGGCGCGGAGAAACCACGCAGCAGCGACGGCAATGGCTGTGCGGCGATATCGACAAAGGTGAACGTCTGCTCGGCCTCAGTCACCGACAACACTCGCGAGGTGCCCTGCGCGGCGGCTTCACCGGCCAGGCGCAGCGGCAAATCAGCCCCATCGGCGTCCAGCAGGCCCAGGGCCACGGGAATCACGAATGGCAGCTTTTCCACGTTGTCCGGGGTTTGCGGGCAGCTCTGGCGCACGGTCAGGCTGTAGGTTTTGGCTGCGGCGTCGTAGGACTCGCTCACCGCCAAGCGTGGCGTACCAGCCTGGCTGTACCAGCGCTTGAACTGGGTCAGGTCGGTGCCGTTGGCGTCTTCCATGGCCTTGATAAAGTCGTCGCAGGTCACGGCCTGGCCGTCGTGGCGCTCAAAGTACAGGTCGCTGCCTTTGCGGAACCCTTCGGCGCCGAGCAAGGTGTGGATCATGCCGACCACTTCCGAACCCTTTTCGTACACGGTCAGGGTGTAGAAGTTGGAAATCTCGATAAAGCTGTCCGGGCGCACGGCGTGGGCCATTGGCCCTGCATCTTCAGCGAATTGGTGAGTGCGCAGGTAGGCCACATCCTGGATCCGCTTGACGGTGGCCGAATTCATGTCGGCAGAGAAGCCCGAGTCGCGGAATACCGTGAAGCCTTCCTTGAGCGACAGCTGGAACCAGTCGCGGCAAGTCACGCGGTTGCCCGACCAGTTGTGGAAATACTCGTGGGCGACGATTGCTTCGACCCGCTGATGCGCGGCGTCGGTCGCGGTCTCGGCGCGGGCCAGCACCGCACTGGAGTTGAAGATATTCAGGCCCTTGTTTTCCATGGCGCCCATATTGAAGTCGTTCACGGCCACGATCATGAAGATATCCAGGTCGTATTCGCGACCGTAGACCTCTTCATCCCAGCGCATGGACTTCTTCAGGCTGTTCATCGCGTGCTGGCACTTGTCGATGTTTTCTGGCTCGACATAGATGCGCAGCGCGACGGTGCGCTGGCTCATGGTGGTGAAGGTGTCTTCGACACACCACAGGTCACCGGCCACCAGGGCAAACAGGTAGGCCGGTTTCTTGAACGGGTCTTCCCAGGTTGCCCAGTGCCGGCCGTCTTCGCCGGGGCCGCTGGCAATCGGATTGCCGTTGGACAGCAGCACCGGATAGCTGTGCTGCTCGGCGATCACGGTGGTGGTGAACGTGCTCATCACGTCCGGGCGATCCAGGTAGTAGGTGATCTTGCGAAAACCCTCGGCCTCGCATTGGGTGCAGAACATGCCGCTGGACTTGTACAGGCCTTCCAGGGCGGTGTTGGTTTCAGGGTGGATCCGCACGCTGGTGTCGACAGTGAAGCTGTCGCTGAGCGGCTGCAATGTCAGGTGGCTGTCGCTCAACTGGTAGTCGCCGGCGCTCAGTTCCCGGTCGCCCAGGTTCACGCTCAACAGCTCCAGCTGCTGACCGTCCAACACCAGCGGCGGCAGGCCGGCACCGCGCTCGGGATTGCGGCGCATCACCAGCTGCGCGTGGACCAGGCTATGGTCCTCGAACAACTCGAAGGTCAGGTGGGTCTCGTCGATCAGGTACTCGGGCGCCTGATAGTCCTTCAGGTAGATCATCTTCGGTTGTTCGGTGCGCATGCGTGAAATCCTTCTACTGATGCACGGCGAGCTGGTAAGCCGTGTATTTACGAATATTGATAACGCCGGTATCGAAGATCAGGTATTGGCCCTTGACCCCCAGCAGCGTGCCTTCGGCAATCGGGTTCTTGTCCAGGTTGAAGCTGACGATCTTGGTCGGATATTGCTCCACCGGGTAGCGGATTTCGAGGGGCTCGATATCAGTCACCGGTTGGATGGCCTGCAGGCCAAAGCGTTCCTGCAATTGCAGCAGGCCGTCAGCGCAGGAGACGAACAGCTCGTCGCGCACCTGCTTGAGGTCCACCGTGGTCGCGTCGCCCTTGAGCAAGGCGCGCCAGTTGGTCTTGTCGGCGACCTGGCTGCGCAGTACATCCTCGACAAAACCTGATTGCTGGCGTGTAGCCACGCGCATGATCGGCAGCGCCTGGCTTGCCCCCTGGTCCAGCCAGCGTGTGGGCAACTGGGTGGCGCGGGTGATGCCGACCTTGATCCCCGACGAATTCGCCAGATACACCACATGGTCGGTCATGCAGAATTTTTCGCCCCAGGCCGGATCGCGGCAAGTGCCAGCATCGAAATGGCAGCGCTCAGGGCTCATGATGCACAGGTCGCACTGGGCCAGCTTGGTCATGCATGGGTAGCAATAGCCCTGGCTGAAACTGGTCTTGGTCTTGCGTCCGCAATGGGTGCAGTGGATCGCACCGAGGTATTCCAGGCGTATATGAGTGCCAATCAACGGGTTGACCGGCACCTCGGTGTCACCCAGGCGAAAAGCGTATTGAACGGTCGGCGAACCCAGTTGCGCCGACATCTTGCTGACTGCACCACGGCCAATCTCAATCAATGGATGGCATCCGACTTGAACAGGATGTTTTCCACCGGGGTCGATTTGGACTGGCATTCCTGCGGGCCCATATAGCCGGTGCGCTGGTCTTCCGGCAGGTTTTGCAGCTCCCAGGCAATCATCGCCTGCAGGGACAGTTCACGCTGTTCGGCGGTGAGCTTGCGGCCGTCGGACCATTTGCCGATTTCTACCGCGAGCTTGAGGCTCTGGTAGATATCCGGAGTGATGTTTTCGATCATTTCAGCAAAAGAGGACATAAGACTCTTCCTTAAAGAATGGGCAGAGATTCAAGCGTTACGTTTATGGCGGCTGTACAACCCGCCGAGCAAACCGGTGATGCAACCCACCACTAGGCCGCTGACATGGGCCGCATTGGCGATTTCGCCGAAACCGATCATCGACACCAGGCCCGACAGGCACAGCACCAGCCACACCAGCATCATCACCAGCACACCACGGGGCAGGCGATACGCGGGGTTGGGCGCGAGCAACTGATAGATCCAGCAATGGCCCAACAGGCCGTACAGCACGCCGGACAAACCGCCAAACAGGCCGGGGCCGCCAAAGGTGTATTGCGCGTAGTTGGAGGCCAGGCTGAACAGCAACGTCAGGCCCAGCAGGTTGATACTGCCCTGGCGCGACTCGATCCGCCGCCCCAGCTCCCAGTACCACATGCCATTCATCGCCAGGTGGAGGATGCCGAAGTGGATCAGCATCGGCGTTACCAACCGCCACCACTGCCCCGCCGCCAGGCTGTCGGCCAGGGGGGTGAAGTACAGGTATTCGCCGGCCACGTGAAAATTGAGGAACGTCAACCAGCTCATTGCTTGCAGATTGTCACCCAGCATCGTGACAGCGCCGACGATCAGGCTCAGCAGCAGCACCGTGGCGGTCAGTGGGCTGTGGCGCAATTGCAGGAGGAAACCGGGACGCTTGCCCACCTGCTCCGGGGGAAGGTCCAATTGCTGGTCCGGGTCGCCAGCAGGAAAGCGTTGATACAGGCTGCGTACGTCCTCGCTGATCGCGTCCGGCACCCAGAGCACCTGCTCGCCGGCCTCTTCGCTGACGCGATGGGGCACTTGCATGCGCTGCAGCAGTTTGACGAAGCCACCCAGGTCCACGCTCAGGGGCAAGCGCAATACCGCAACGGTACTCATGAAATCACCTCAGGGCGCTCGACATCGACCCAGACAAATTTGTTCGGGTCGAGGCGGGTTTCTTGATCCAGTCGATAGGCCACCAGCTTGCCGTAGAGCACCGCGCTGTAGTCCAGGCAGGCCAGGTTCGAGCGGATCGGCGCCGGTTTGCCGCTGCGCCAGTAATGCCCCACGAACAACAGCGGCTCATCGACGCCATAACGCAGCAGGGAGTTTTTCTCAGTCGAGGACAACGGTGTACGCGCCACCGGGTCAGGCAAGGCGTCAGGCTGGAAAACAATATCGCCGTAGGTCTTCGGGTCGTCCTCCCAGAACTTGGTGCGGAAGAACGAACGGGTCAGGCCGTCGCCACCGGTCAGCGTCAGGCCGTCCGGCAGGCGCATATCAGTGCCGCGCAGCAGGCGGTCGAACGCGTTGCAGGCAAAACTGCCAGGCACCGCCGCCGCTTGCAGGAAGTGCTCGTCAATGCAGCCGTCGGGGAATTGCCTGCGCAGCGGCTCGATCAATCCCGAATCCCAGCAAGCGTGCACCACGCGAAAGCGCCCGGCGTCGACAAACAACGGCATGTCGTAGAACCAGGCCAGGAAGTCATGCCAGTCGCCAGGATGCTGTTCAAACTGGGTCAGGGTCTCGTGGATCAGCCGCGCGTGGCGTGGCGAATGTTCGCGCACGTACTGCTTGCCACTGCCGGGAGGCGCCAGGGTGCTCCAGCCCAGGGCGTTGAACTCATGGTTGCCCATGATGCACAGCGCCTGGCCGGCTTCGGTCATGTCATGGACGATATGCAATGCCTCGCGGATCCGTGGCCCACGGTCGATGATATCGCCGAGGAACACCGCCATGCGTGAAGGATGGCGCCAGGTGCCGCCCTGCTTGTGGTAACCCATCTGGTCGAGCAGGTGCTCAAGGGTATGAGCGCAACCGTGCACGTCACCAATCAGGTCGTAGCTACGCGCGGGATCGAGCATCAGTCGCCTCCACCCCCCAAGCGGCTGCCCCAGCCCAGCTTGGTGCGGCACACTTCGTAGTAGTTGTGATCCAGCGGGTGGATCAACCGCAGTTTCTGCGCCTTTTTGCTCACGGTGATGGTGTCACCGGGGGCGCAGGTGAAGTGGTTCTGCCCGTCACAGGAGACTTGCGGGTAGATCTGCATGTCTTTGGAAACCACGATTTTCAGCTCACTGTTGCCATCTACCACAATCGGCCGGCTCGACAACATATGGGGGTACATCGGCACGATCACAATGGCATCGAGCTTGGGATGCATGATCGGCCCGCCCGCCGACAGCGCGTAGGCCGTGGAACCGGTGGGCGTGGCGACGATCAGGCCGTCGGCTTTCTGACTGCAGACGAACTGGCCGTCGATGTACAACTCGAACTCGATCATCCGCGTCGATTTGCCAGGGTGCAGCACCACGTCATTGAGGGCATCGCCCTGGCCGATGGCTTCGCCGTGGCGACGCACTTCGGCTTGCAGCAGGAAGCGGTTTTCTACCAGGTAATGGCCGTCCAGCACCTTGGCCACTTCGACTTCCAGGTCATCGGGGCGGATATCGGTAAGGAACCCCAGGCTGCCGCGGTTGATCCCCAGCACCGGCACGTTGTGCCGCGCCAGGGCGCGAGCGGCGCCCAGCAGGCTGCCGTCGCCGCCGACCACGATCACCATGTCGCAGACTTCACCCAGCATTTTGCGCGACGAGGTCTGCAGGCCGTGGCCCGGCAGAATCTCGGCGATGGTGTCTTCGAGGATCACATGCAGGTGGCGCTCAAGCAGAAACTTTTTCAGCCGGCGGACGGTGTCCAGAACCTGGGTACTGCCCAGGCGACCGATAATGCCGATATTGCGAAATTGCTCCATGGGGCTCCTGCAGGGTTTGGGTGTGGCGAAAAACAACGATTATGGGCGAAAGGCCGCATTAGACAAAATCCTTTGTCGCCGCAGGGCCCAGACGACAACGGTTCTCAACACCCGACACGATCACCCCGGCAGTAGGAAACAGCTATGCTCGGACCATGAATCCGTTCCCAGACTTGCAGGACTTGCCCCGTCAATTACGCCATCCCGAGGTGCGGGACCTGGCGTGGGTGATCCTCGCCCCGCCGATGCTGGAACAGACCCCCTGGCCGCAACGCCACCCCCTGGCCGGCAGCGAGTGGGTGCAGCGGCCTGCGGCTCTGGAGCACTGGCTCAGGCAGCTGGACCAGGACAGCAGCGCCCTGCAGCATTGGCTGAGCCTGGCCCGCACCCGGCGCCTGGGCCTGTATTACGAGCGTCTGTGGCAGTTTGCCGTGCAGCACGCCCCCGGCGTGGAGTTGCTGGCGGCCAACCTGCCGATCCGCCAGGCCGGGCATACCTTGGGTGAGTTGGATATGCTGCTGCGCGACCGTGACGGCGTGCATCACCTGGAACTGGCGATCAAACTCTACCTCGGGCCTCAAAACGGCAGCGGCCAGGACACGGCGCAGTGGCTGGGCCCTGGCTGCCATGATCGACTGGATCGCAAGCTGGCCCACCTCGCCGACCATCAACTGCCCATCTCGGCCAGAGCCGAAAGCCGGGAGGTGCTGGCGGCGCTGGATATACAACAGTTCGATGCCCATCTGTGGCTGGGAGGCTACTTGCTGTACCCCTGGCCCGGCGAGGCTGGGCCTCCCCTTGGCGCCCATCCCCAGCACTTGCGCGGGCGCTGGTTGCATCAGCGTGACTGGTCGGACTTTATCCGCAACAGCCCAGCGGGCCGCTGGCAGCCCCTGCCCCGCCACGCCTGGCTGGCGCCGGCGCATTACCCGGCAGAGGACGTGTGGACGGCAGAACAGATGCAATGCTGGCTCGCCGACCTTGACCCGATGGCGCCAGCGCAGTTGTTGGTGCGGATGATTCAGAATGGCGGGGATTGGGAGGAAGCGGAGCGGCTGTTTCTGGTGGCGGATCTCTGGCCGAATGTGCCGGGGGCGGGCTGATATTCCGATGGTGGATTTGAGGGCCTCATGGCAGCATCGGTATCTACACAATTTTCAGACACTGACGACCTCCCCTGTGGCGAGCGGGCTTGCCCCGCGCTGGGCTGCGAAGCAGCCCCAAAACCAGCCGCTACGGAGTATCAGATACACCGCACTCTGCTTACTGGGGCTGCTTCGCAGCCCAGCGCGGGCGATGCGGCGTTCCGACAAGCCCGCTCGCCACAGGGGAGGTCGTCAGCTTATCGGAACGCCGCACCGCCGCGAAATCGCTAGCCGCAGCGCTACAAACCATCAATATGCCGATAATCCACCTGCAACCCGGCGGCCAGCTCACGGGCCCGACCCAACCTGATCGGGCCGCGTTCAATATCCACCAACAGCCCGGGGCACTCCAACCCGGGCAACTGGCCGATATCTTTCAACCGGCCATCGGTAATCACCAGTAATCGCTGCTGTTCAGCCGGATACCGCTTGCGCCGTGCTACCAGCCAATGCCCGGCCTCGGTCAACGCCGCCAGCAACGGCGTCCCGCCGCCCGCGCCCAGCCCGTCCAACCAACGGCCCAATCCTTTCGCGGCCTTCAAGCCTTGGACCTGCCAGCTCGGCACCTGCCCGCTGGCCGTCAGCAATGCCAACCGCGCCCGTTGCCGATAGGCATCGTCAAACACCTGCGCCAGTAAGCCCTTGGCATCGCTCAACGCCTGATGGCGCCGCGTGGACGCCGAGGCATCGACAATCACCAGCCACAACTCATGGGCCGAGCGGCTGCGCAGGTGGTAGCGCAGGTCTTCACGGGATTGCGGCCGCCCCCCCAGCAAGGTGCCCGGCCAGTTGACCAGGCCCTGCTGCGCGCTGCGCGCCTTACCCTGCCGCCCGCTACTCAATCGCCCGGCCTTGGGGCGGGCATCCACCCCCGTGTCAGGTCGGGGGCGGATGCCTAGGGCTTTTTTGGCCAGGCCGGCACCTCTCGGCGAGCGCCCATGGGCAACGCAGGCGCGGGCATATCGCCCCACTGACCTTGGCCGGGCGCGTTATCTGAAGGCTGGGGCGCCTGGCCCTGCTCGGGCATGCTCGCAGGCGAAGAGTGTTCCTGGCGACGGTGACGCAGGGCAAATTCCGCCACAGCCTCTATATCTTCTTCAGCGATAGCCACGGCACCACGCCACGCGGCATGGGCCCGCGCCCCGCGCAACCACACCAGGTCGGCACGCAGGCCATCGACACCGGCGGCAAAACAGCGCTCGCTAATCTGCGCCAGGGCCTGGTCATCCAGGGCGATGCTGGCCAGGCGCGCACGAGCCTGGGTACAGCGTTCGCGCAGCGCGCCTTGCTGATCGGCCCACTGCGCGCAGAAGGCCGCAGGGTCGCTGTCGAAATCCAGGCGGCGGCGGATGATCTGCCCACGCTCGGCCGGCAGCGTCTGCCCGCTCAGCGCCACATTGAAACCAAAACGATCCAGCAGTTGCGGGCGCAACTCGCCCTCTTCCGGGTTCATCGTACCGATCAGCACAAAACGCGCCGAGTGCCGGTGGGAAATGCCGTCGCGCTCGATCAGGTTGGTGCCGCTGGCAGCGACGTCGAGCAGCAGGTCCACCAGGTGATCGGGCAGCAGGTTGACTTCATCCACATACAACACGCCGCCGTCAGCCTTGGCCAGCACGCCCGGAGAGAACTGCGCACGGCCTTCGGCCAACGCAGCGTCGAGGTCCAGGGTACCCACCAGGCGCTCTTCAGTGGCGCCCAAGGGCAAGGTGACAAACTGCCCGCTGGCCAACAGATCGGCCAAGCCGCGGGCCAGGGTGGACTTGGCCATGCCGCGCGGGCCTTCGATCAGCACGCCGCCAATCTTCGGGTCGATGGCAGCCAGGCACAGCGCAAGCTTCAGGTCGTCGGCGCCGACTACAGCCGACAATGGAAAATGTGGGGTGTCAGTCATACTGATATCTCGATGAATTCTGTAGCGCCCCTGTAGGAGCGAGCTTGCTCGCGAAAATAGTCAACGTTGACGCGAGCCTTGATGAGCGCGTTGCCCTTGGGTTTTTCGCGAGCAAGCTCGCTCCTACATTGAGGCGTGCGCTCTTTTGGCACTGAGCTTCACGGCAAGCACGATCAGCATCAGGTGTCTTCTTCTATGTCCAGCAACAGGTTTTCCAATGCCTCGCGGTACGCCCCCGGCTCCTGCCACATGCCGCGCTGCTGGGCTTCGAGCATGCGTTCGGTCATGTCACGCAGGGCATCGGGGTTGTGCTGTTGCACAAACGCCCGGGTATCGGGGTCGAGCAGGTAGGCATCGGCCAGCAATGCATACTGATGATCGTCGATCAGCGCGGTGGTCGCGTCGAAGGCGAACAGGTTGTCCACCGTTGCCGCCATCTCGAACGCACCTTTATAGCCGTGGCGCTTGACCCCCTCGATCCACTTGGGATTGGCCGCGCGGGAACGGATCACCCGGTTCAGCTCTTCCTTCAGCGTGCGGATTTTCGGCAGGTCCGGCTGGCTATGGTCGCCATGGTAACTCGCGGCCTTGGCCCCACTGAGGGTTTCTACGGCGGCGAGCATGCCACCCTGGAATTGATAGTAGTCATTGGAGTCGAGCAGGTCGTGCTCGCGGTTATCCTGGTTCTGCAGCACTGCCTGAACCTGGCTCAGGCGCTGGGCGAACTGTTCACGAGCGCCAGTGCCTTCATCGGCACCGCCATAGGCGTAGCCACCCCAATTGAGGTAGACCTCAGCCAGGTCTTCGCGGCTTTGCCATAGGCGGCCGTCAATTGCGCCCTGCACACCCGCACCATACGCGCCGGGCTTGGCGCCGAAAATGCGCCAGCCGGCCTGCCTGGCCGCGGCCTCCTCATCCAGCCCAGACTTGAGCAGCGCCTCACGCTCGCTGCGCACTTTGGCTGCCAGCGGGTTCATATCGTCCGGCTCATCCAGCGCCGCAACCGCCTGCACCGCGGCATCGAACAGCCGGATCAGGTTGGCAAACGCATCCCGGAAGAAACCGGACACCCGCAGGGTCACGTCCACTCGCGGGCGGTCGAGCAAGCTGATAGGCAGGATTTCAAAGTCATCGACACGCTGGCTGCCCGTGGCCCACACCGGACGCACGCCCATCAGCGCCATGGCCTGGGCGATATCGTCACCACCCGTACGCATGGTTGCGGTGCCCCACACGGAAAGCCCGAGTTGGCGCAAATGGTCGCCGTGGTCCTGCAGGTGCCGCTCGAGCATCAGGTTCGCGGACTGGAAACCGATCCGCCAGGCGGTGGTGGTCGGCAGATTGCGCACATCGACGGTGAAAAAATTCCGCCCGGTCGGCAGTACATCAAGGCGCCCCCGGCTCGGCGCACCGCTGGGGCCGGCCGGTACGAAACGACCGCCCAGGGCACCCAGCAAGCCGCGCATTTCCGCCGGGCCGCAGGCATCCAGGCGCGGCGCGACGACGATGCGCAGGCTTTCGATCACCGATTTCACGTCTTCCCAGCCCGGCTCCTCAAGCTGTTCGAGCGGCCCTTCCAGCGCCTGTTCGATCAGCCGCGCCGCGTACAACTCCAGGCGCTCGCGGGTGTCACCGGCGGTGCGCCACAACTGGCCGTCGATTTTCTGCAACACCTCGGGGCGGCGCCCGGTCCAGGGCTCTGCCAAGGCACAGTCCAGTGGGTCAAAGCCCAGTTCGAAGGCCTTGGCCAACACGCGCAGCAGGCTCGATTGCGGGCCGCGCCCGTCGCCACGCGGGATGCGCAGCAGGGCCAGCAAGGTGTCGATACGCAGCCGACCTTCGGGCGACTCACCGAAGATATGCAGGCCGTCGCGGATCTGCGACTCCTTCAAATCGCACAGGTAGGTATCCAGGCGCGGCAACCAGACCGCAGCGTCGGCATCGTTATCCAGCTCAAGCTCTTGGTCGATACGGGTTTCGCGCACCAGCTTGAGGATGTCCTTTTGCAGCTCCAGGGCGCGTCTTGGGTCGAGCAATTGCGCTTCGTAATACTCGTCTGCCAACAGCTCCAGGTTGCGCAGCGGGCCATAGGTCTCGGCGCGGGTCAGCGGCGGCATCAAATGGTCGATGATCACGGCCTGGGTGCGCCGCTTGGCCTGGGCCCCCTCGCCCGGGTCGTTGACGATAAACGGGTAGATATTGGGCAACGGCCCCAGCAGCGCATCCGGCCAGCAGTGCTCGGACAGCCCGACGCCTTTGCCCGGCAGCCATTCCAGGTTGCCATGCTTGCCGACGTGGATCACGCCATGGGCGCCGTAGGTGTGGCGCAGCCAGAAATAGAACGCCAAGTAAGCATGGGGCGGCACCAGGTCCGGGTCGTGGTACACCGCACTGGCATCCACCTGGTAACCCCGCGCCGGCTGGATGCCGACAAAGGTCAGGCCCAGGCGCAGGCCGGCGATCATCATGCGCCCGTCGCGACACATCGGATCGTTATGGGGCGTACCCCAACGCTCCAGCACAGCCTGGCGGTTGGCCTCGGGCAAGCGATTGAACATCGCCTGGTAATCGTCCAGGCCCAGGCTTTGGTGGCAGGGCCGCAGGTCGAGACTGTCGAGGTCGTTGGTCACGCCGCCGAGCAGCTCATGGATCAAGGCCGTGCCGCTGTCCGGCAAGGTGGATGGCAGCGGATAACCTTCGGTTTGCAGGGCCCGCAGGATGTTCAAGGCGGCGGCCGGGGTATCCAGGCCAACGCCGTTGCCGATGCGCCCGTCGCGGGTCGGGTAATTGGCCAGAATCAGGGCGATGCGTTTATCTGCATTCGGCACCCGCGCCAGTTCGACCCAGCGCCGCGCCAGTTCGGCCACAAAGTCCATGCGCTCGGGCGCCGCGCGATAGCACACTACGTCCGACTGACTGCGCTCGCTGCGCCAGGCCAGATCCTTGAAGCTGATCGGGCGGCTGATGATGCGCCCGTCCAGCTCCGGCAAGGCGATGTGCATGGCCAGGTCGCGTGGGCCAAGGCCTTGCTCGCTGGCTTCCCAACCGGGTTGGTTGTCTTGGGCGCAGATGGCTTGTATCACCGGGATATTGCGGCGAAACGGGCGCAGATGGGGCGCTTCGGGGCTGGATTGGGCAAAGCCGGTGGTGTTGAGAATCACCGCCGCCTGCACCTCATCAAGCAGATCCTCGACCACCGCCAGGCAGCCCGGCTCTTTCAGGCTGGCCACCGCCATTGGCAACGGGTTGAGGCCCGCAGCCTGCAAGCGCTGGCAGAACACATCGATAAAAGCGGTATTGGCCGCCTGCAAGTGCGAGCGGTAGAACAGCACCGCCGCCACCGGCCATGCAGCGTTCCAGTCTGCTTGCCAGTCATTGAGGCAGGCATTGGCTTTGTGTGGATGATAAATCGCGGTGCGCGGCAGGGTTTGCGGCTCGTCCCAGGTGTAATTGCGCCCCAGGTAGCTGCTGGCCAGGCAGCGATAGAAATCCAGCGCATTCCCCAGCCCACCCTGGCGCAAAAAGTGCCACAGGCGGTCACGCGCCGGCGCATCCACAGTGCTCAGGCCGCTGAGTTCGGGATCGGGACGATCATCCCCCGGCACCAGGATCAGTTGCACGCCCTGCTCGGCCAACTCCACCAGGCGCTGAATACCGTAGCGCCAATAGCCAATGCCACCATGCAGGGATATCAGGATGACTTTGGCGTGGCGCAGCACCTCGTCCACGTACAGGTCCACCGACGCGTGGTTCTGCACCTGCATCGGGTTGGCCAGGCGCAGGCTCGGATAGTCGTCGGGCAGTTGCTGGGCCGCTTCGGCCAGCAGCGCCAGGCTGGAATCACCGCTGCACAGGATCACCAACTCGGCGGGAGTCTGTCCAAGGTCGGCGATATTGTCGTCGGAGACGAAACCGCCGGGCTGGGTCCTGAGCAAGTGCATGGGTTAAACGCTGAGGGCGGCGCGCAGTTGCGCTTCGAGGCCAGCGGCATCCAGATCCTGGCCGATCAGCACCAGGCGCGTGATGCGCGCTTCGTCAGCGCTCCAGGCACGGTCGAAGTGCTTGTCGAAACGCGTGCCCACGCCCTGGATCAGCAACCGCATCGGCTTGTTTGGAATCGCTGCGAAGCCTTTGACACGCAGGATGCCGTGCTGCACCACCAATTGGGTCAAGGCATCGAGCAGCAGTGCTTCGTCAGCCTGTGGCAGGTCGATGGAGATGGAATCAAAAGCATCGTGATCGTGATCGTCTTCACCTTCGTGGTGATGATCGTGATGGCTGTGGCGCCCGTCGATATGCTCCTCGGAGCCGGCACCCAAGCCGATCAACACGTCCAGGGGCAGGCGACCACTGCTGGCTTCGACGATTTTCACCGCTGGAGGCAGCTCTTCGGCGACTTCCAGGCGCACGCGGGCCAGGTCTTCGGCGCTGATCAGGTCGGTTTTGTTGAGGATCACCAGGTCGGCGCTGGCCAGTTGATCGGCAAACAGTTCGTGCAGCGGCGATTCGTGGTCCAGGTTGGGATCCAGTTTGCGCTGGGCGTCGACCTGATCCGGGAAGGCGGCGAAGGTGCCAGCCGCCACAGCGGGGCTGTCGACCACGGTAATCACCGCGTCAACCGTGCAGGCGCTGCGAATTTCCGGCCACTGAAAAGCCTGCACCAGCGGCTTTGGCAGGGCCAGGCCGGATGTTTCGATGAGGATATGGTCCAGATCGCCACGACGCGCGACCAGTTCACGCATCACCGGGAAGAACTCTTCCTGGACGGTGCAGCACAGGCAGCCGTTAGCCAGCTCATACACACGGCCGTTGGCCTCTTCTTCGGTGCAACCGATGGAACACTGCTTGAGGATCTCGCCGTCGATACCCAGCTCACCGAACTCGTTGACGATCACGGCGATACGGCGGCCCTGGGCGTTATCCAGCATATGACGCAGCAAGGTGGTTTTGCCCGAGCCGAGAAAGCCGGTGACGATAGTAACGGGGAGTTTGGCCAGTGTTTTCATTGGATGCCCTTTGGGGCGGGCATACGGGACGACTGGCCCTGCGGCGACGCGCAGGCGCTGGATTCGTCACCGGATCACCCCGCCCGGTTGAAATGGAAAATCGGTTGCGAGGCAGGTCTCCTGGCTTGGGGCTTGCCGGCCTGGTGGCTGGCGCTGGCTGCGCCTTCCCGCCGGATAAAGGCAGTGGCGTGGCAGTCAGATAAACCCTTTACAGTTGCGGGGGCAGCCGCGGCATCGACCGCGTTCCCTTCTTAGCTTCGGCCTGGGCCGAAGAACCTCGAAGGTGCAAGGCTACGCAGTGCGAGAGGACGGGTCAACGTCGGCAAACCCAGATCAATTTTTACCCCACGGCACTCTGAGAAAAAACCTGTATCACTCTGCAGGCCTCGGCGGGGAACAAGTTTGATGGGGGCGCCACACATTTACCGATTCATGCATTTGCAGCCCTGTTGGCATTGCTCACAGGAGTCCATCTGCGGTGAACGCCCTATACAGCAGTGAATTCGAGGATCTGTCATGACACTTTCAATATCGCAGCCCCACAATCTCTACTCTCCGCCGATCGCACCGGGCAACAACCAAGGGGCGGCTGAAGCCAGCGGTAACAGTCGCACAACCCGTGCAACGCCAGAGGAATCACGCCCAACACGTTCTCCCTCGTCCTATAACGACAAGCGTCTGCTGCAAGAGGTAAAGAAGCACTTTAGGGAGTACGCAGCGGGGGCCGATGACAAATACGTCAACTTTAATGAGCTAAAAGAAGCTGCCGGCCACCGTCCAAGCACTAGAACATTTTCTGCCCAAGCATCAGCAGTTGCGGATGAGCTGCTCAAACGCAGTCGTCTACTTAACGAGTTGGATATTGGCGTTGGGTTTACTTGGGATGGACGGGGCTTGAAAGATCAAAGGTTTGATCATGACAACCTTGATCACATGATCGGACGGTTGCCTGACAGGGTCAAATTCAAGTGGCGATCCTAAGGATAAATCTGTTGAAACAAGCACCTATACTCACCAACCACCGGTACGTCTGACGGTACTGCGATCAAAACCTCAGCCAGCGTTCAAGGTGTTTGAGGCACATCCCTCACACATGCTCTCCAGCGCCTTGTTTCGGGTGCCCTTGATTGGGTGAAACGGGAAACCGGTAAGCCGTAGTTGCGGGGGCAGCCACGGCATCGGCCGCGTTCCCTTCTTAGCTTCGACCGGGGCCGAAGAACCTTGAAGGTGCGAGGCTACGCAGTGCCGAAGAGAGGGTCAATGTCGACAAACCGAGATCAATAATTTACACACCGGCCGGGATTAATATTCTGTACGACTCTGCGCGTAGCAGCGAGGAACGGATTTATCGTCGGCGCCACTCATCTATCGACTCGCCCAGTTAAAGCCCTGTCGGCACTGCTACAGGAGCTTATCTGCGGAAAGCATCCAATACCGTAACAAACTTGAGTACACCGGCGTCGCCAGACTGAAACAGGCTATTCACTTATCAGGCGACACCGGCAAAATTTATAACTAACGAGATCAAGAAATGGCAATTACAGCGCCCAGTACGACCCAGCCCCTGCTGCAATCAAATGAATCCCCACAAACATCTGCAGCAGAATTATCAGCCCAGGCTAAACCTTACGAGACTATGACTAACAAAGAACTCGTCGGCCAACTATTGACTCATTCCAAGGCTATTGATCTGTATAAGGAAGACAGGTTCTCAACTCATACCCTAAAGCAATTATCACAAGGGACTCAAGCAAACGGCACAGACGCTACACCGGAGCAGAAGGATCTTGCGAAAGAACTATTGAAACGCCCGGAACTGCTTGACTACCTCGACCTATCTCCCAATGGCGGTGTCGAAGATGGACAGATAACCTGGGACGCCGTCGCAGCCATGGCTGGAGAACCTTCTCGCCTCAGCGATCGGGGACTGTTGATGGAGGCCAAAAGATATCACCAGGAGTTCGATTCAACCGGCAATGGCTACGTGAACTTTAAAGAGTTGAAAGAAGCAGCCGGATTATTACCCAGTGATCGAACGTTTTCCGAGGGGGCACGACAAACTGCCCGCGAACTACTGAAGCGCCCTAGCCTTCTCAAGACGTTGGATATCGGTGTCGGTTTCTTAGGGCTGCCTGGCAAACAAGACGAAAGGTATGATGTCACCAATCTAGACCATACAATCGCTAAGAGCTCACGCACCCATAATCATCCTTTTAGAAGCAAGACGGACTGATATTGACCTTGCCGTGCAGCGAGCAGGGGCGCGAACAGCGGCTTTGCTCACTGCTTTGGATTTCAATTCGTCAGGTGTCCGCGCCTGCGCCACCCTTGATTATGTTGTCCGCGTGGTTGCCGATGATCACGTCATTGCCCGAGCCCAACCAACCATTGCGCGAAGACCCGCTGCAGTTACATATAGGCTCAGAAGATATTTTTGTATTACGGCAACAGATCAATACCTGTTCATGTTTTTTGATATAGATCGGCATGAGTTTTCTCAGCGCGCGCACTCACTCAATTGACGAGATCCCCCTGACCATGCTCTCCTACACATCTTGTTTCAGGTGCCCTTCACAGGGTGAAACGGGAAACCGGTGACCCATGCGTGCATGACAGTCCGGTGCTGCCCCCGCAACGGTAGGCGAGCGAAGTGTCAGATCCACTGTGCCTGTACGGCATGGGAAGGTGATGCTTTTAGGCCCAGAGCCCCTCGCAAGCCCGGAGACCGGCCCGAACAATCAGATAACAAACCCGCGGTGGGCGGGCGCTGTTCAGAACCCTGCGTGCCCGGCTCGCGGGGTTTTCATGCGCTCGTATCACCCTGCCACTCGAAAGGGACGTGCCATGTCGATCATCAGCAGCACCTCACACACCGCCAGCAGCTCCGCCACCTTGAGCCAGCGCCTGACCGCCGCCATTGGCGCGTCGATCCTGGGTGCGTGCCTGGTGTATTTCGCCGGGTTCTCCCATATCGAGGCCGTACACAACGCCGCCCACGATACGCGCCACAGCGCTGCCTTCCCGTGCCATTGAGACCTGCCGCCATGATCAAGCGAATTGCGCAAACCGCAGGTTTCAGCGGCCTGCTGGCCGCCCTGCTGCTGACGCTGCTGCAGAGTTTCTGGGTAGCCCCGCTGATTCTGCAGGCGGAAACCTTCGAAAACGCCCCGGCCGCAACCGAGGTACATGAACACGCCTCAGGTGCCGCAGCCCACAGTCACGACGCCGAGGCCTGGGAACCGGAAGACGGCTGGCAACGCGTGCTGTCCACCACCGGCGGCAACCTGGTGGTCGCTGTCGGTTTTGCGCTGATGCTCGCGGGCCTATATACCCTGCGCGCTCCGACTCGTACTGCCCAGGGCTTGCTCTGGGGCCTGGCCGGCTACGCCACCTTTGTGTTGGCGCCGACCCTGGGCCTGCCACCGGAACTGCCCGGCACCGCAGCGGCAGACCTGGCGCAACGGCAGATCTGGTGGATTGGTACCGCAGCCTCCACGGCTGCCGGCATTGCGCTGATCGTGTTTGGCCGCAATTGGCTGTTGAAGATCCTCGGCGTGGCGATCCTGGCGGTGCCCCATGTGGTTGGCGCGCCACAGCCGGAAGTTCACTCGATGCTGGCTCCCGAAGCACTGGAAGCACAATTCAAGATCGCCTCGCAGTTGACCAACGTCGCGTTCTGGCTGGCGTTGGGGCTGATTAGCGCCTGGTTGTTTCGCCGCAATCGTGACGATCAATACGCCGCATGATTTTGACGGTTGGCCTGGGTTGCCAGCGTGGCTGTGAGGTTGAAGCCTTGCTGGAACTGTTCAACAGTGCGCTGGCCGAGGCCGGTATCGACCCCGGCCAAATCAGCGCATTGGCAAGTATTGCTCACAAGTGCGATGAGCCAGGCATAGTCGCCCTGGCCAACGCGTTGAACCTGCCATTGCAGTGCTTTGATGCACAACAACTGCAGGTCTACGAAGGACGATTGAGCCATAAGTCGGATGTGGTTTTTGCCCATACGGGGTGCTACGGCATCGCCGAAAGTGCCGCTTTGGCATTGGCAGAACAGCTTGCCAAGGCCCCTGCCCGACTGCTGATCACCCGCAAAAAAGCCCCCAGAGCCACGTTTGCATTGGCCTGCGCCGGCTAAAGTCCGATAATTGCCCTTCTCGATCATGAGCCGTACTCATGCGCGCCCGCTTTTGCACAGGATTTTTCCATGACCGTCTTCTTCATCGGCGCTGGCCCCGGCGACCCGGAACTGATTACCGTCAAAGGCCAGCGGCTGATCCGCGATTGCCCGGTAATCATCTACGCTGGCTCCCTGGTGCCGGCTGCCGTGCTTGAGGGGCACCGGGCCGAACAGGTGGTCAACAGCGCCGAACTGAACCTGGAGCAGATCATTGGCTTGATCAAGGCCGCCCATGAAAAAGGCCAGGATGTGGCGCGGGTACATTCTGGTGATCCGAGCCTGTATGGGGCGATTGGCGAGCAGATCCGCCATTTGCGCGAGCTGGGCATCCCCTTCCAGATCATCCCCGGTGTTACCGCAGTCGCCGCTTGTGCCGCGCTGCTGGAGACCGAGTTGACCCTGCCGGATATCGCCCAGAGCGTGATCCTGACTCGCTATGCCGATAAAACCACGATGCCGGCCGGTGAAGCCTTCGCCAGCCTGGCCAGCCATGGCACGACCATGGCGGTGCATTTGGGGGTCAATCATCTGCAGAAAATCGTCGCCGAGTTACTGCCCCATTATGGTGCCGACTGTCCGATTGCCGTGGTGCATCGGGCGACGTGGCCGGATCAGGATTGGGCCATTGGCACCTTGGCAGATATTGTTGAAAAGGTTGCTGCGAAGGGGTTCAGACGGACTGCGCTGATTGTGGTGGGCCGGGTCCTGGCCAGTGATAGCTTCAGCGAATCCTCGCTGTATCGTGCGGGCCATGCCCACCTCTATCGCCCCTGACACCACGCAAGACACTGTGTGGGAGCTGGCTTGCCTGCGATAGCGGTGAAACAGTCGATAGATAAGTCGCCTGGCGCACCGTCATCGCAGGCAAGCCAGCTCCCACAGTTGATTCTCTTTGTTAGATAGCTCGTGTAACTCATTAATTTAAATCAATAAAAAACGGCGCTCACGGGCGCCGTTTTTTTGTTTGCAGCGAACGCCTTAGTAGTAGGCGTTTTCTTTCTGCGTATGGTCGGTCACATCACGTACGCCCTTGAGCTCGGGGATGCGCTCGAGCAACGTACGCTCGATACCTTCACGCAAGGTCACGTCAGCCTGGCCACAGCCCTGGCAGCCGCCACCGAACTTGAGCACGGCGATGCCGTCATCCACCACGTCGATCAGGCTGACCTGGCCGCCATGGCTGGCCAGGCCCGGGTTGATCTCGGTCTGCAGGTAATAATTGATGCGCTCGTTGACCGGGCTGTCGGCATTGACGTTCGGCACCTTGGCGTTGGGGGCCTTGATGGTCAGTTGGCCGCCCATGCGATCAGTGGCGTAGTCGACCACGGCATCGTCAAGGAACGCTTCGCTGAAGGCATCGATGTACGCAGTGAAGCTCTTGAGCCCCAGCGCGGTATCTTCAGGCTTCTCTTCCCCCGGCTTGCAGTAGGCAATGCACGTCTCTGCGTACTGGGTGCCCGGCTGGGTGATGAAGACGCGGATGCCGATGCCCGGGGTGTTCTGCTTGGACAGCAGATCGGCCAGGTAATCGTGGGCGGCGTCGGTAATGGTTATGGCAGTCATGGGAACTCCTCACAGGCTTGCCGGCAGTTTACGCCAATCGCCTCGGCGGCACAAAGTCCTAGTATTTTTGTCAGGCAAATCCACATCTACAGGTTCTCGTAGCGGTTCATATCCAGCACACCCTCTTCCACCGGCGTGGTTTCGTGCAGGTACTGCGACAGATCGTGGAAGTACTCCCAGAACTGCGGGTGACTGCGGCGGATGCCCCAGCGCTCGACAATCCGCTCAAAACGCTTGGTATCCCTGGCCAACTCCATGTCCTCGACGAACTCAGGCACATCCTCGGCCGGCACGTTGAAGATGAAGTTGGGGTAGCTGCTGAGTACGCCTGGGTAGATCGTCAGGGTATCCAGGCCCGGCTGGTAGCGATAGGCCTCGCCCAGCATAAACGCCACGTTGCTGTGGGCACGGTTGCGCAGCAGGCTGTAGACCTCGCGCTTGCCACTGCGGGTCTGGATGCGCAGCAAGGTGGCTTCCGGCAATTGCTCGATCACCTTGAGCCCGGCCGCCGGCCTGGAAGTCAGGCGACTAAGGGTCTGTTCGGCATCGCGCAGTTGCGGATCGATACCGGGACGCGAGCAATAGGCGCTGATACAGCGGTTGATCGGGTCGGGGCTGGCGTTCAAATTGCCATAACGGGCGAGCAACTGGTGGGCAAAGTCGCGTTTCGGGTCCTTTTCATCCAGCTTCAGGCCCGTTGGCTTGTCGTTGTCGATGGCTTCATAGTCCAGCCACAGCTTGACCTTGCCGCTGTTCTGGTACCAGTCATCCAGGTATCCATCGCGCGAATCCGCCGGCATCAAGCGCAGGAAGTTCTGTTCGGCACCATTGCGGATCAGGTCGAAGTACAGGCGGGTCTGGGCTTGGTGCGAGACGTTGCCGAATACGTCGAAATTGACCGCCAACTGGTAATAGGTGCGCTCCAGCAACGGGAAATCGAACAACCACATCGTCTGCGGCACTTCGCCAATCAAGCCCTTGGTCACCGAGGCGCTATCGAAATGGCGGAAGATGCTCAGCAAGGCGTTGTCATTGCCCGCCCACAGGCTCGGCCAGCCAGGCGCCGGTAAGTCAGCGTAGTTGTCGCGGCGCAGGGCCTCGTATTGATTGCGTTTGTCGCGGTAGGCCAGCCACAGGCTCAATACACTGCCCACGTCATCGTTCTGCCCCGGCATGGCAAGCAACGGCGTGGCCTGGCCGCGATAACGGGCATCGGTGATGTACAGGTCGTGGTCCGGATCCTGGAACAGGGTCCAGAAGTTGTCGCGGATCACATCCGTGGCAATCTGCCCCCGGCACACCGGCCCACGGATAAAGGTGCGCACGAAGTATTCGGCGTTATCGAGCATAAACTGATAGCGCGCCTTGGCCGGGATCGCCTCGAAGGTTTCGAACGGGTTGGCCCGACGGCCAGGGCCGTAGCCCGGCAGCGCCATGGCCTGCCAGTCGCCGCTGTAGAACAGCGACTTGATCCGCGCCATCTTCGCCGCGCTGAACGGGTAGGTAATGTGGGTCTTGTGCACGATCACCCCTTGTACCGGCCACAGGCGGTAGTACACCTGGGTGCCCGGGTCGTCATTGGGGCGACGGGTGTTGATCAGGTCGATCGGCTGGCCGCTGGGCGTACGCGAGCGCACCCATTGGAAGTAATGCCCCGGCTCACCGCCTTCGAAATAGATGTGGGCAAGGAACAAATGCTCGAACAACCAGCGCGCCACCAGGCTTTCGCGGGCACCGGGCTGGTTCAGCAAGTTTTCCCATTGCTGCACCTGCAAGGCTTCCTGGGCATTGGGCGCCAGGCCTTGCTCATCAATCGGCGCGCCGGACGCGAGCCAGCGCTGCAAGGTCTGGTATTGCTGGTCGGTCAGCCCAGTGACGGCCAGGGGCATGCCTTCCTTGGGATGCGCGCCTGCGTAGGCGTCGAACTCCCCCGGCAGCGGGCACATGTTCTGGCGGTTCAGGCCCAGCACAATGTCATCGGGCAACTTGGCATTGGGTGCCAAGGGGGTGTTATGGCCCAGTTCCAGCATGCGCGCCATCATCGCAGCCTGGGTGCCCTGGGCATCCAGTACCGAGGCAAAGCCCTGGCGTTGCCAGGCGGCCTTGCCAAAGGCGTCATAAAACAACCGGGTCGGCTGCGACGCCTGGCTGCGCTCGCCGTCATACACCGGCGCCTTGCTTGCGCCGCGTGCCGCGCCTTCGCCACTGCCCAGGTTGAGCTGGCAGGCAGAGTCATAGCAGGCATGGCAAGCCACGCATTTCTCGGTGAAGATCGGTTGAATGTCGCGGGTATAGGAAATCGCCGGGGCGGGTCCGTTGGCCTGTGCGATACAGGCAACCAGCGCCAAGGCGGCGCTGGTAATGAGGCGAAGTGACATGTATCCGGTCCCGATTCAATGCGTGCGCTGAAAAATTGCCGCGATTCTACCGGTGTCGGCACCCCATCAACATGAGCGATATTCATGCAAAACCAGGGCATGCTCTAAAAGCGCACAGGTTTGCTATGATCCACGCCCTCCGTAATGCCTGATTAGAGTAGTCCCATGTCCGATCGTAGCACTCGCCTGCAAGCCCTCCAGCAAGCCCTCAAGGAACGCATCCTGATCCTCGATGGCGGCATGGGCACGATGATCCAGAGCTACAAGCTGGAGGAAGAGGACTACCGCGGCAAACGCTTTGCCGACTGGCCAAGTGACGTCAAGGGCAATAACGACCTGTTGATCCTGACCCGCCCGGACGTAATCGGCGGGATCGAGAAGGCGTACCTGGATGCCGGCGCCGATATCCTCGAAACCAACACCTTCAACGCCACCCAGGTGTCCCAGGCCGACTACGGCATGGAGGCGCTGGCCTATGAGCTGAACCTGGAAGGCGCGCGCCTGGCGCGTAAAGTCGCCGACGCCAAGACCCTCGAGACCCCGGACAAACCGCGCTTTGTCGCCGGCGTGCTCGGCCCGACCAGCCGTACCTGCTCGCTGTCGCCCGACGTGAACAACCCCGGCTACCGCAACGTCACCTTCGATGAACTGGTGGAGAACTACACCGAGGCCACCAAAGGCCTGATCGAAGGCGGTGCGGACATGATCCTCATCGAAACCATCTTCGACACCCTCAACGCCAAGGCTGCAATCTTCGCCGTACAAGGCGTATATGAAGAGCTTGGCGTCGAGCTGCCGATCATGATTTCCGGGACCATCACCGACGCCTCCGGGCGCACCCTGTCGGGCCAGACCACCGAGGCGTTCTGGAACTCCATCGCCCACGCCAAGCCGATTTCCGTGGGTTTGAACTGCGCCCTGGGCGCCAGTGAGTTGCGGCCGTACCTCGAAGAGCTGTCGAACAAGGCCGACACCTACGTGTCCGCCCACCCCAACGCCGGCCTGCCCAACGAATTCGGCGAGTACGACGAGTTGCCCTCGGAAACCGCCAAGGTCATTGAAGAGTTTGCCCAGAGTGGCTTCCTCAATATCGTCGGCGGCTGCTGCGGCACCACGCCGGGGCATATCGAAGCCATCGCCAAGGCCGTGGCCGGCTACGCGCCGCGCCCAATCCCGGACATCCCCAAGGCCTGCCGCCTGTCGGGCCTGGAGCCGTTTACCATCGATCGCCAGTCGTTGTTCGTCAACGTCGGCGAACGCACCAACATCACCGGCTCGGCCAAGTTCGCCCGGTTGATCCGCGAAGACAACTACACCGAAGCCCTGGAAGTTGCCCTGCAGCAGGTGGAAGCCGGCGCCCAGGTGATCGATATCAACATGGACGAGGGCATGCTCGATTCGAAGAAGGCCATGGTGACCTTCCTCAATCTGATTGCCGGCGAACCGGATATCTCGCGGGTACCGATCATGATCGACTCCTCCAAGTGGGAAGTGATCGAGGCCGGCCTCAAATGCATCCAGGGCAAGGGCATCGTCAACTCCATCAGCATGAAGGAAGGCGTCGAGCAGTTCATCCATCACGCCAAGCTGTGCAAGCGCTACGGCGCGGCGGTGGTGGTGATGGCGTTCGACGAAGCCGGCCAGGCCGACACCGAGGCGCGCAAGAAAGAAATCTGCAAGCGCTCCTACGACATCCTGGTCAATGAGGTGGGCTTCCCGCCGCAAGACATTATCTTCGACCCGAACATCTTCGCCGTGGCCACCGGTATCGAAGAGCACAACAACTACGCCGTGGACTTTATCAACGCCTGTGCCTATATCCGCGATGAGCTGCCCTACGCGCTGACCTCGGGCGGCGTGTCCAACGTGTCGTTCTCGTTCCGTGGCAACAACCCGGTGCGCGAGGCGATCCACTCGGTGTTCCTGCTGTATGCGATCCGCAACGGCTTGACCATGGGCATCGTCAACGCCGGCCAGTTGGAGATCTACGACCAGATCCCCGCCGAGTTGCGCGACGCTGTCGAAGACGTGGTACTCAACCGCACGCCGGAAGGCACCGATGCCCTCCTCGCTATCGCCGACAAGTACAAGGGGGATGGCAGCGTCAAGGAAGCCGAGACCGAGGAATGGCGTGGCTGGGACGTCAACAAGCGCCTGGAACACGCGCTGGTCAAGGGCATCACTACCCATATCGTCGAAGACACTGAAGAGTCGCGGCTGTCCTTCGCGCGCCCGATCGAGGTGATCGAGGGCCCGCTGATGTCCGGCATGAACATCGTCGGCGACCTGTTCGGCGCCGGCAAAATGTTCCTGCCCCAGGTGGTCAAGTCCGCCCGGGTGATGAAGCAGGCCGTGGCTCACCTGATCCCGTTCATTGAACTTGAAAAGGGCGAAGAGCCGGAAGCCAAGGGCAAGATCCTCATGGCCACGGTCAAGGGTGACGTGCACGATATCGGCAAGAACATTGTCGGTGTGGTACTCGGGTGCAACGGCTACGACATCGTCGACCTGGGCGTGATGGTACCGGCGGAAAAAATCCTGCAGGTGGCCAAGGAGCAGAAGTGCGACATCATCGGCCTGTCCGGGCTGATCACGCCGTCCCTGGATGAAATGGTGCACGTGGCCCGCGAAATGCAGCGCCAGGACTTCCACCTACCATTGATGATCGGCGGCGCCACCACCTCCAAGGCGCATACGGCGGTGAAGATCGAACCCAAGTACAGCAACGATGCGGTGATCTACGTGACCGACGCCTCGCGTGCGGTGGGCGTAGCCACACAGCTGCTGTCCAAGGAACTGAAGGCCGGCTTTGTCGAGAAGACCCGCCTGGAATACATCGACGTGCGTGAGCGCACTTCGAACCGCAGCGCCCGCACCGAGCGCCTGAGCTACGCGGCGGCCATCGCCAAGAAGCCCCAGTTCGACTGGGGCACCTACACCCCGGTCAAGCCGACGTTTACCGGGGCCAAGGTGCTGGACAATATCGACCTCAAGGTCCTGGCCGAATACATCGACTGGACGCCGTTCTTTATTTCCTGGGATCTGGCCGGCAAATTCCCGCGCATCCTCACCGATGAAGTCGTGGGTGAAGCCGCCACCGCGCTGTACGCCGACGCCCAGGAGATGCTCAAGAAGCTGATCGACGAAAAACTCATCAGCGCCCGCGCGGTGTTCGGCTTCTGGCCGACCAACCAGGTGCAGGACGATGACCTGGAAGTGTACGGCGACGATGGCCAGCCGATTGCCAAGTTGCACCACCTGCGCCAGCAGATCATCAAGACCGACGGCAAGCCGAACTTCTCCCTGGCCGACTTTGTGGCGCCCAAGGACAGCGGCGTGACCGACTACATCGGCGGGTTTATCACCACCGCTGGCATCGGCGCCGAAGAGGTGGCCAAGGCCTACCAGGATGCGGGCGACGACTACAACTCGATCATGGTCAAGGCCCTGGCCGACCGCCTGGCCGAGGCCTGCGCCGAGTGGCTGCACCAGCAGGTGCGTAAGGACTACTGGGGTTACGCCAAGGACGAAGCGCTGGATAACGAGGCTCTGATCAAAGAGCAGTACAGCGGCATCCGCCCTGCCCCAGGCTACCCGGCGTGCCCGGATCACACCGAGAAGGCCCAATTGTTCCAGTTGCTGGACCCTGAGGCCCGCGAAATGCACGCTGGGCGCAGCGGTGTGTTCCTCACCGAGCACTACGCGATGTTCCCGGCAGCGGCGGTCAGCGGCTGGTACTTCGCCCACCCGCAGGCGCAGTACTTCGCCGTGGGCAAGATCGACAAGGACCAGGTAACGAGCTACACCGCACGCAAAGCGCAAGACCTGAGCGTGACCGAACGCTGGCTGGCGCCAAACCTGGGATACGACAACTAAGGGCTGCATGGGTCCCTCTGGCTAGAGGGACAAGCCCCCTCGGTGTATCTGGCAGGACTTGGTGAGGCTATTGGGGCGGCTTTGCCGCCCAGCGCGGGGCAAGCCCGCTCGCCACAAGAAAAGCCAGTGGTGGGCAGCGACGCCCAGGGTGCTGCGTAGACCTCTGTGGCAAGGGGGCTTGTCCCCCGCTGGGCTGCGCAGCAGGCCCAAAACCATTCCCCTCGGTGTATCTGACAGAGCGTGGTGAGGCTGTTGGGGCGGCTTTGCCGCCCAGCGCGGGGCAAGCCCGCTCGCCACAAGAAAAGCCAGTGGTGGGCAGCGACGCCCAGGGTGCTGCGTAGACCTCTGTGGCAAGGGGGCTTGTCCCCCGCTGGGCTGCGCAGCAGACCCAAAACCATTCCCCTCGATGTATCTGGTAGAACTTGGTGAGGGTGTTGGGGCGGCTTTGCCGCCCAGCGCGGGGCAAGCCCGCTCGCCACAAAAAAAGCCAGTGTTGGCAGCGACGTCCAGGGTGCTGCGTAGACCTCTGTGGCAAGGGGGCTTGTCCCCCGTTGGGCTGCGCAGCAGACCCAAAACCATTCCCCTCGATGTATCTGGTAGAACTTGGTGAGGGTGTTGGGGCGGCTTTGCCGCCCAGCGCGGGGCAAGCCCGCTCGCCACAAGAAAAGCCAGTGGTGGGCAGCGACGCCCAGGGTGCTGCATAGACCTCTGTGGCAAGGGGGCTTGTCCCCCGCTGGGCTGCGCAGCAGACCCAAAACCATTCCCCTCGGTGTATCTGGTAGAACGTGGTGAGGGTGTTGGGGCGGCTTTGCCGCCCAGCGCGGGGCAAGCCCGCTCGCCACAAAAAAACCAGTGCCGGGTCACGGTTCTCCTTGGCCGCTTAGAGGTTCAGCGCCTGTCGCTCCTGCCGGGTCAGGCGGATCGCCAGGGCCGTGCGCTGCTCTTTGCTCCAGGCTCCCAACGCAGCATAGTCTTGCAAGTAGTCCGAACCATTGTCGGGATAGCGCTCTTCCAAGGCTTCGGCCTTTTGCTCCACCTCCTGGGCCAACGCCGAAAAATCAGCGGCGTACTTCTGCTTCAGGTAATTGAGCCAATACTCCAGCCCCACCAGCTTTTCCTCGAACGTCGAGGTGCGCTCACGTTCCAGCACCGTGGCAAAGGCGCTGTCCAGATCGGCCGGGGTCACTTCCGATAACTCGTTGTACAGCATGCTCAACGGTTGCCGCGGCAGTTCCAGACGCTGGGCAAGACCGATGCGCAAGGCCAGGCGAATCTCTGCTGGGTCAATGTCCTCGCGGCTTTCGATAGTGGCCTGGGCAATCTCTTCCACAGCCTCCAGGCGCAGCATGCTGCGGGCAAATTTCAACAGCGTGGCACCGTCCTGGCCCTTTTCGGCGAGGGCCAGCGCATCGAACTCGAAGGCTCGGGTCTCAAGCTCATTGAACATCAGGATGCGGCCATCCCCACAGGTCACTTCGGGCATCAGCGCCGTGGCCCGGGCAAACAGATCGCGGCGCAAGGACGGCTTTTTATCCATCGCCTCCAGCAGCGCCCACACCCGTTGCGTCAGGTCCGCTGGCGTCTCAAGAAAGTCCTCGGTATTGCGCAATTGCGAGAGCGTGAAGAAAAAGTCACCACTGCCTTCCTGGGCGAACAGTTGATGCCACAGCCGGTGCTTTGACGAATACGGCGCGACACCGCCAAACCAGCGGGCTTTCTGCTCCTGAGGTGTTTCGATGTCGGGATGATTGAGGGAGTAATCCGGGGAGTCGAAAGCGGCCAGTTCGTCGCGTTCCTGATAGCTGCGGATCATGGCGTCGAGTTGCTCGGTGGAAAAGCCCAGGCCGCTGCCCGTCTGGGCCAGATAGACCTGCAGGCGCTCACAGGCAGGTTGCTCAAGGCGGTTGCGCGCCAGATTGGTCCCCGCCAGCAGTTGCCGATGCTGGGGTTCGAGTGCCGCCTCCGACAGGGTCTCGATCCAGTTGTCTTGCAAGTCCAGGGTGCGTAGGCGTGGCAGTTCCAGGACCGCCATGGGCCAATCTTCTAGCAGGTTGTACTGCAGACACAGCGTTTCCAGCCGGGCCAGGCCGCCCAGCTCCACCTCGGTCAACAGGTTCTCGCTCAAGTCCAGCCATTCCAGTTCGCCCAGGGCCGACAGTGGTGCCGTGGCCTGCAGTTCATTGCTGGCCATATCCAGGTGTCGCAGCCCCCGAAACTCAGCGATGGCATCGGGTATGGCGCGCAAGCCGTTGTGGCTCAGGGTCAATTTACGCACATGGGTAAAGGCCCGCAGAAACCCATTGGAGCCCTGGGCGGTAAGCCGGATTCGGCTCAGGTTCAGTTCGCTGACATGCGCAAAATAGTCAGGCAACCTGGGCAGATCCCCCAACGAGAGCTGGGAAAAGTCCAGCAATTGCAAGCCGTCCAGCCCAGGTGCGGGCGGTGTGGCGCGCAGGGTGTGCCGCCAACTCTCCAACAGGCGATCCGCCGCCCGGCGGCGATCCAGGGCACTGACCCAACTGCCGTCCAAATAGCCGTGAACATCCATCCAGTCGTTGAGCAGCGACACCCAATGCGCGTATTGCGCTTCCCATTCATCCAGGCGGGCGTGGACCTGCTGCGCATCCAGGCCCTGGCTGTGCAGCTCGTCTATGCGAGCCGCCGCCTGCAGGTCGTCCAGGGCTGGGGCCAGCCGTTGCAAGCGGGCGCTTGGCGCTAACCGCACCGCGTCGGCAGCGGACGCCGTGGGCAGCGCCACCAGCAGCTCAGGACGGCGCAAGGCATCTTCGGGAAAATATTCGGGCTTGCCCCCCGTCAGCCCCTGGGCAAGAAGGTCGCGGGGGATACCCAGGGGGTTTTCCAGCCGGGTTGCTGGGTACCGGCGCGCAAAAAGCCGCGCCTCGGCGCGCGTCGCCATGTCGAGGCGGCAACCCCGCAGGTGGGTGTTGAGCAACAAGGGGTCATGCCCGCTCAAAGCCGCCTCGGGGATACCGGTCACGGCGCTGTAACTCAGATCCAGACGTTGTAACGACGGCAGTTCCAGCACCCCTTGCGGCCACTCGTCGAGCGCACTGTGGCTCAGGTCCAGAGTGTGCAGGTCATGCAGGGCACTGACATCCAGGCTGCGGATCGGGTTATACGATAGGCGCAGCGACACCAGCCCCGTCAGTTGGCTGACCTGCGCCTGTATCGTCGGGCTGACGACCAGCCAGTTATGGGAAAGGTCCAAATGGCGCAGGGATGGGCATTGCACGAGCACTGACGGCAGTTCGATCAGGTTGTTTCGGGCCAGGCTCAATGTCTCGAGCTGGGCGAATTGGCCGATCCAGCCATTGATGCCTTCCAATGAGACGCCTATATCACTCAGGTCCAGGCTGCGCACATGGCTGAACCCAGGGGCAGGCAACCGTGGCAAATCGACCAGTCTGGCGCCGGACAGATCCAGGTGCGCGCCCATGGCAGGCAACTCGCCGTCGGTCACCAAGCGCGGCTGCAGCCCGTGGCGCCAGCAATCGAGGATTTTTTCAGTCGCCACCTGACGCTCGACCTCCACTCTACCGACACTGGACTCGTGATCCGACCATTGCTCCAGCACCTCGAACAACTCGCGGTATTCCTTGCGCAAGGTATTGACCCGATCCAAGCGTTGACGCGCGCTCAGGCCCTGTGCCCTGAACCCGGCGAGGACTTTATCGGCAAAGCCCTGGTCGCCATCTTTCAAGCCGGACAAGGCCCCCTCGCAATAGGTTTGCACCAGGCGCTGTTCATCCACCAGGTGGGCCGGGTTGTCGTGCAGGTGCTCATACACCCTCATGAAATCCTGGGGTTGGTATTCCGACCAATTCATGTGCAAGCCCCGCCACAGGCGATGGTGCCCGGCAAACATTTCGGGCGGCACGTTACGCAGCGGCGTGCCTGTGAAATCCACAAACTCCAAGTGCTCAAGTGCCAATAGCCCTTGAGGCCAGGCAGACAGCGTGCCGGATACGCTCAAGCGGCGTAATGAGGTCAGGCCACTGAGGTCCAGGGCCGGCAAGCTACCGACCAGGGACAGTTGCTGGAGGCCGGTCATGCGCTCAAGGGGCTGTAGCGCTTGCGGGGTGTAGGTCAGTTCCGGGCCGGTGATCGACACGGCCGTGAGGCCTGAAACGTCCGCCAGTCGCTGGGTCGCGGCCTCGAGTTGCTCGGGGCTCACGTACAACTCCAATTGCTGCACACGGGGAAACGGTCGCAGTAGCTGTGTTGGCTCTTCGGCCAGCAAGCGCGCCCCCGACAGGTTCAGGGTCTGCACATGGGAAAAGTCCGCCTCCCACTCAGGCAGCACCTGATCCGCGCGCAGATTCAATGTGGCGTGGGGAGCGCGTTCCCGATCCAGGCCCTGGCGCCAACAGTCAATGACATCGTTCACGGCGGGCAGGCGCGCCGCATCATCCCCTGCCCATTGCTCCAGCGTCGCGCGCAAGGTCGTCAATTCGCGCTGTCGGTTGGCAAACAACAGGGCGATTTTCCGCTCGCTTTCGCCGTCGCGTCGGCGGGCCTCGATGAACCCCAGGACCTCATCGTCCGCCAAGTTCGGATAGACACCCCGAGCCAGGACAATCAAATACTCATCCATGCCCAGCAGCGGGCCGCGACCGGACAACGCATAGCCCAGGCGCCCGCGCTGCAGGCGTAGCGAAGGCCGGGACCTGGGGACGCGCAGCTTCAGAAGCTGCTCGGCGACGATCTGCCGATGCGCCCTGGCGTAAGTCGCCAACAGCGTCTGCAAGTCCGTGCCCTGCCCCGTCAGCGCCAACGCCTGGCGGGTGTCATCGGGCAGCGCAGCAAGGATCGACGGGAACAAGTTACGCCCTGGGGCATCGGCGCTATTGAGCGCGTTGCCTGCGGCATCAAAGGCCTGGAAGTGATCGCCGTGCTTGACCAGGTAGCGGCGCACGGCGGCGTCGGCATCCCCGATGCTGTCCACCAGGGGCCCGCGATGACTGTCCAGGCGCAGCTCAAGACGCAGGCCCTGGGGCCAACCCGGCAGGCGCTCCAGGCCATGCAAGGCCAAGCGGTCGCTGTCAGGGCTGGCAAGCCGTTCGCGATGCAGCCCACTGATCGCACGGCTCACCCGGCCTTGTTGCACCGCGGTACGGGCCAGGTGATCAAGACGGGCACTGACCCGGGCGTGGTGGTGCAGGTTGGTCAGTTCCTGCGGGCTGGCATGGTTCAGCACCTCACTGCGGGCGCGGTGGGACAGCGAGGGAAACCGGCGCGCCAGTAACCCTGTATCGGCGGGGGGCGGCCCCTTGGCGCGCAGCAGGGCGTCAAACAGCGCCTGTTGCCTGTGCAGGGCATGCTCGGCGAGGCGCTCATTGAAGCGCTGCGCCCTGGTCAGCTCGCCTGTATTTGACGCAGTGCCTAACAGAGCGGCCGTTTCCTGCTCGTCCAGGCCCGCCAGTACCGCTTGGGCGAGCCTGCCTTGCAGCAGGTCGGCACGGGTGATTTTCAGGGTGGGCCGAAGGTCGTCGGCCGACGCCGAACTGCCATAACGCACAGAGCGGCCAGCGGGCTGCGGTGCCGTGCCGGCGGGGCTGCCCCACTCATCACTCAGGGGCACGCCCTGTAGGCTTTGACGATCAGGCGTGCCGAGCAGATGACGCGCCTGTGCTTCCCCCAAGCCTGACAAAGCCTGCCGCTCTTCAACGCCGGGAAGATCTGTGGCGGTCTGTTCAAACACCTCCAGCACCCGCCCCCGTGGCCAGCCGCGCATTTCAAGCGCAAGGGGCACGGCGTAGGTATCGCGGCTATCCAACCCGTCGCCACGGCGCAGCCGGCCAATCAGCGCTTCGACCTCCTGATCGACCTGGAACTGCTCCAGGGTATCGGCCAGCGCCGCAGGTACTGGCAAACCATCCATGTGTACCTTGCGCAACACGTCGTCATCAACGCCGCTGACCTCGCCAATAACCCTCAAGGTCTCATCCGCGAAGCTATCAGTGATGTGCCCCAGGCGCCGCAGCAAGGTCAGGCGGTCCCACGCCAGGGGCGACTCATGACGATGGCGCCAGGCGCCCAGCCCGTTGTGTTCGAGGACCGGCTGATAGGCCATGGGGTCATGGGGATGTTGGATGCGCCATTTTTTCAGCTGCGGGTCAAAGGCCTTCTCGTAGACGCCGTTATCGATACGCACGTAATGCCGGTTGCCGACCGTGTATTGCCCCAAGGCATTGGGCGTGTTCCCGGCAACAACGCTGTCGGCCTGCTTGTAGGGGGCCAGGTCAGGTTTCCACAGGCGTACCTTGGCGTTGGGCAACTGCACCGGCACCAGGCCCTCGATTACCGGCTCGGGCTTGAGCCGACTCAAGGCGGCGCCACCCGCTGCCGTCAGCCCGATCAAAGCCAGGTTTTGCGCCAGATCGATGATATGCGCCTTGGCAGCCTTGCGATCGCCCTCACTCCATTCCTGCGCGGCCTCGATCACCTCGCTCAACAGTTGCTCGACCATCACCGCCATCATGATTTCCCCCAGCACCGGCACGAACCCCGCAACCGCGCTGAGCCCGAACAGCCCCACATTCAGCAGCATCGCCAGTTTACGTTTGCGCACTCTGGCATCGACATCGGCCGTGGGCACCGCACGACTGGCTGCATCAGCGATACATTTTTGCCGGTGCTGTTCATACAAGTAGTTCCACAGGTCGACCTTGTCGCTGCCGTACACCTGGCCTTTTAACGCCAGCGCTATAGGTGCCAGATGAGGCTGCGGGTTCGGGACCTGCGGCGCTACCGGCATGGCCGGCAGATTGTTCACGGTGAATCGCGTCAGTTTGCTGATCAGTTCGTATGTCTGCCCAAGGCCAGCAAAGTTAGAACCGATTTTTTCCAGCAAGGTGGCATCGGCAGCATCCTCGGTGAACTCGCTGAAATAGTGAGGGCGATCGGCGTCGTCAACGAACTGACTGAAGAACCGTTGGTAATCCGTCGGGCGGGTCACGCGGGTTGACGCCGAGCCCGGCGTGATCAGGCGCTGTGTGAGGGTTTCCAGCATCTGCGTGAGGGAGGCGTAGCGCTTTAGCGGGGTATAGGGGTCGTGGGGGATGTACAAGATAGGGAAATGGGCGCGGGCGTGATCGAAAGCCAGAAACAACACGCACCCAGTCATGCGCAGCTTCATCAGGCCCAGGTCGCAGATCCATACCGGTTGGCCGCCACTGCGCGGCGAACGCTCGCCATCGATCACCGACAGCAGCATGTTGTAGTCGTCCTGGGTTATGTCCTCGCCCACCAGGGCCAGTTCGGCGGCCGCCCTCATCGCCGTCTTTTGACTGGCAATGAACTGTTGGCGCAGGGTTGTCTCGACTGCGGCATCGCTGGGGTTGAAGAATTTACTGATGTAACTGCGGTACTTGCCACCGAGGTCCAGGGTCCGGCACATGGTCATGAACTGATGGACTTCAAGGCCTCGCATGCGCAACGGCAACAAGGAATGTTGGGGTGATACACCGCGCGTCGGTACTTGCCACTTGAAACCCGATGACGGGTGAAACGCGCCCTGCTCGCACTCGGCTTCCTCAAAGTTATGCAGCGCCGCTTGCAGCAGTTCCAGTTTCAGAAAGTCATAGGCCAGCGTGTCCACGTTGAAGTGAGTCACTTGCAGTGATTTGCGCAGGCTCAGCCAGGTTTCGATCCGCGGGGCCAGCGTCACGCCGAACTGGTCTTTGAGGGCGTTGACCAGCAGCGGCCGGGCAAAGGTCTCTATGTCCTGCAGGGCTGACATCGTCTTGTCCAGAGCATTCTGCGCGGTGAAACTGGCGACAATGCAGTCGCGCACTCGCTGGCGTTGCTCGGGGGGCGCGCGCCGGTAGGCGGGCGGCACAGGCGCATCGCTGCGCTTGAGTGCCTCGCGGCGTGGGGAGGTGGCGTCGATCAGCCATTGCGGCGTACGTGTCTTCAACAACCGCCCGTGGATGCTGGGGGTTGGGGGCAATACAGGAGAGTCGGTCATGGTGCGGCTCCAGGAAAAGCCACAGCACACCACGCTCACTGGAAAGCGCGGCGGTAACTACGTCTGCACATTCCCGGGGGGTTGGCTATTCTCTGTGGAGTCGCCCACGTACCCACCCCAGCAGGAGGACTTATGGATGCCCCCGACAACAAACCGCCGACCTTCTGGCAGATGCTGCATAGCGTGATGGCCGCCGCGTTCGGCGTACAGAGCGGGAAAAACCGCGCCCGGGACTTTACCCACGGCAAGCCCAGTCATTTTGTGGTGCTGGGGATTGTGTTTACCGTGCTGTTTGCCCTGACCCTGTTTGCCATCGTCAAGCTGGTGGTGCATCTGGCCGGGGTCTAGGGGTTCAGTGCAGCACGCTCTGCATGCTGAAGGGATACTGATAGGCCGCAGGCTTGCCCTGGGCCGACAGCGCGCGAAAGTCCACGCCCTCGCCCTCGCGGCCCGCCCTGTCGAGCAAGCGTTGGGCCTGTGGCTCGGCGATCACCTGAAACAGCTTCACCTGGCGCTCGCGCCCGCCATGGCGCTGGATATCCACGCCCCGTGCATCATCATGCAGCAGCACCATCGCCCAGCCACCGACCGTGAAATGCCCAGCGACCAGGGCGCTGAGCTGCCCGTCGAGACGCGCTCGCAGGACGTCGGGCGAGCTGTTGACCGCGCTGAACAATACGTCCTTGCCGGGCGTGCGCCCACTGGCCTTGAGCGCCTGCATTGCGCCCAGGGCCATTTCATCATTGGCCGACCAGACGAGCGCGGTGCGCGGGTAGCGCTTGAACATTTGGATGGCCTGTTCAAACGCGCGCTCCCGCTTCCACTCGCCGTAGACCAGTTGGCGCAGATGCACTTGGGGATGTTCGCGCAGGGCACGCTGCAGGCCCTGTTCACGCAGTTGCGCGGTGGGGGTGTTCTTGGCGCCGGAAAACGCCAGCACGTCGAGGGTCGTGCCCGCCGGGACCGGACCGTATTGGCGCAATAACTCCGTGAACATCAGGTAGCCGCCCTCCTCGTCATTGGCGACCATGCTGCCCAGCAGGTTGGGGTATTTGCCCGCGTCCAGCAATTGCGCCTGGTCCGGCGTCAGCGCGTTGTTGACGATCAATAACTTGACCGTGCTGCCCTGGGCCATGCGCAGGATCTGCGGGGCAATGTATTGCTCGTTGACCAGCACCAGGTAATCCGGGCGCTGCGGCCCCTGCAATGCTTCGCGGGCCTGCTGCAGGGTATTTTGCGGATCACGCTCCGAATAGCGCACACGCAAATCCAGGCCGAGGTCCTTGGCCGCAGCCTGCATGAATTGCGCGTAACTGACCCAGAAGGCTTCAGTGGACATTCCAGGGTTGAGAAACACCACTGACGTGGCATGGGCCATCGCCCCGAACGTCATTCCCACCCACCACACGCACCCGCAGAGAACCTTCAACATTACAGCCCGAACCCCGGAAATTGACCGATCATGATAATGGCAACGAGCCTTTTGATCTTGGCTATTTACCGGCAGATCGGACAGCTTCGCAGGGATCAGCGCCGGTTATTGATGGCTGACCCAGAACACGGCGGTTGAAACCACCAGGATAATCAGGAACAGAATCGCCCAGGCGTCCACGGTACTGTCGGTTTTACGGGCTTTGATTGGATTGCTCATCGCATCGCCTCTTGTCGGTTTTATAGGTGATTGCACTAAGACTCGACCACAGTAAAGTCGATGATTGCCCTTATGACAAATGGGGGTATCGCGATAAACGTTCTCATTAGTCGATTTGGTTCTTTGCATATACTAAAACATCACTTTTGCGCATAAACGCAAGCTGGTATCGTGCGCCGGCTCCGTTGGGAGTGCGCGGCCGTGCGCGCAGATTTGCCGAGAACAGGACCTATATGTACGTATACGACGAATACGATCAGCGCATCATCGAGGACCGCGTCAAGCAGTTCCGTGATCAGACCCGACGCTATCTGGCAGGTGAACTGAGCGAAGAAGAGTTCCGCCCTCTGCGCCTGCAAAATGGCCTTTATGTTCAGCGCTTTGCGCCGATGCTGCGGGTGGCCGTGCCTTACGGCCAGTTGACCTCGCGCCAGACGCGCATGATGGCCAAGATTGCCCGCGACTTCGACAAGGGCTACGCCCACATCAGTACCCGCCAGAACGTACAGTTCAACTGGCCGGCCCTGGAAGACGTGCCAGACATCCTGGCTGAATTGGCCACCGTGCAGATGCACGCCATTCAGACCAGCGGTAACTGCTTGCGCAACGTGACCACCGACCAGTTCGCCGGTGTTGCCGCCGACGAAGTGATCGACCCGCGTCCGTGGTGCGAGATTGTTCGTCAGTGGACTACGTTCCACCCAGAATTTGCCTATCTGCCGCGCAAGTTCAAGATCGCCATCAACGGCTCGACTTCCGACCGCGCCGCGATCGAAGTCCACGATATCGGCCTGGAGCCGGTGTACAACGCCGCCGGCGAACTGGGCTTCCGCGTCCTGGTGGGTGGCGGCCTCGGTCGGACCCCGGTAGTTGGCGCGTTCATCAATGAATTCCTGCCCTGGCAAGACCTGTTGAGCTACCTCGACGCCATCCTGCGTGTGTACAACCGCTATGGCCGTCGTGACAACAAGTACAAGGCGCGCATCAAGATCCTGGTCAAGGCCCTCACTCCAGAGGTATTTGCCCAGAAGGTCGACGCCGAGATGGAACACCTGCGCGGCGGCCAGACCACCCTGACCGAAGCCGAAGTGCATCGCGTGGCCAAGCACTTCGTCGACCCGGACTACAAGGCCCTGGGCAACCAGGACGCCGAGTTGACCGCACTCGACCAGCAGCACCCCGGCTTTGCCCGCTGGCGGACCCGCAACACCCTGGCGCACAAGCAGCCGGGCTATGTGGCGGTGACCTTGTCACTCAAGCCCACCGGCGTGGCGCCTGGCGATATCACCGACAAGCAACTGGACGCCGTCGCCGACCTGGCCGACCGCTACAGCTTTGGCCAACTGCGCACCTCCCACGAGCAGAACATCATCCTTGCGGACGTTGAGCAGAGCCAACTGTTCACCCTGTGGGGCGAACTGCGCGAAGGCGGTTTCGCTACGCCGAACATCGGCCTGTTGACCGATATCATCTGCTGCCCGGGCGGCGACTTCTGCTCCCTGGCCAACGCCAAGTCAATTCCCATTGCCGAGTCGATCCAGCGCCGTTTCGACGACCTGGACTACCTGTTCGACATCGGCGAGCTGGACTTGAACATCTCTGGCTGCATGAACGCCTGTGGTCACCACCACGTTGGCCATATCGGCATCCTGGGGGTGGACAAGAAAGGCGAAGAATTCTACCAAGTGTCCCTGGGTGGCAGCGCCAGCCGTGATGCGAGCCTGGGCAAGATCCTCGGCCCATCCTTCGCCCAGGAAGCCATGCCCGAGGTGATCGGCAAGCTGATCGACGTCTACGTCGAACAGCGCACCGAAGATGAGCGCTTCATCGACACCTACCAGCGCATCGGCATTGACCTGTTCAAGGAGCGCGTCTATGCAGCGAATCATTAAGAACAACGAAGTCGTCGACGAAACCTGGCACCTGCTGCCCAAGGACGCGACGTTCGATGGCATCTCCAACTGCGACGACCTGATCGTACCGTTGGCCCTGTGGCGTGAGCATGGCCACGCCCTCAAGGCCCGCGATGGCGGCCTGGGTGTGTGGCTGGACGCCGATGAAGAAGCCGAAGAAATCGGTGATGACGTGCAGCACTTCCAGGTCATCGCGCTGAACTTCCCGGCCTTCACCGACGGGCGTAACTACTCCAACGCGCGCCTGCTGCGTGACCGCTATGGTTATAAAGGCGAACTGCGGGCGATTGGCGATGTGCTGCGCGATCAGCTGTTCTACCTGCACCGCTGCGGTTTCGATGCCTACGCCTTGCGCGCCGACAAAGACCCGTACGAAGCGCTGGAAAGCCTCAAGGACTTCTCGGTGACGTACCAGGCCGCAACCGACGAACCGCTGCCGCTGTTCCGTCGTCGCTAAGCCCTGACGGGAAACAAAAAAACCGAAACCTGGCGTCGCAGGTTTCGGTTTTTTTATGGGCTCCGAGAGGCGCCGTTGTGTACGTCAGCCCTTGTGCTGTTCGACCCAACGGCCATAGGCATCGATAAACGCCTGCAGGAACGGCTTGGTTTTCTCCGACAGCGTGCCCGACTCATCGAACGCGCCGCCCGCGCCTCCGAGGTAGGCTTCTGGCTGCTGCATGCAAGGCACATTCAGAAACACCAGGGACTGGCGCAAATGATGATTGGCGCCAAAGCCACCAATGGCCCCCGGCGAAACACTGATGACCGCCCCTGGCTTGCCGCTCCAGGCGCTCTGGCCGTAGGGGCGTGAGCCGACATCAATGGCATTTTTCAGGGCTGCCGGCACCGAACGGTTGTATTCAGGGGTGACGAACAGCACTCCATCGGCCGCCGCCACCTGCTGGCGGAACGTGGTGTAGGCCGCTGGTGGCGTTGCACCATCAAGGTCTTCGTTATAGAGCGCCAATTCGCCGATTTCGACGATGTTGAGCTTGAGATTGGCCGGCGCCAACTGTGCCAATGCCAAGGCGACCTTGCGGTTGATCGACTCTTTTCTCAAGCTGCCGACCAGTACGGCAATCGTATAGACCTTGCTCATGGGGCTTTCCCGACATCTGACTAAAGGAACCTGTAGTTATAGAGCCTTCGCCGGCCTATCACCAGCAGGTTTTGCTCAATCGGCAGCGGTTTGGCCCCGTCGCCGGCTCGTAGGAAAAATAAGCGGAACATCAACGAATAGTATTTTTTTGATGTAGGTAAACTACCCGCCTTAATGACGGTCTACAGAACCGCAAATCGGTGTTTTTCTCCAGAGGTTCTAAGCAGATGGCAGCAGTACTTGTCGGACAATTCCATGCTCGTGACGCGGAAGGTCGCGTTTATTCCGTGCATGAATTCCAGGAGTCCACCTCGTCAGGCGACGGTTCAGAACCGGTAATTTCCTACAAGCTGGCGATTGGCGACCGGGTCAACAAGGTCGATGAGAACACCTTCGTTTTGGTTCAGTCGCAGGTATCCCTGACCCGCGAGCCTGAAAACATGCCTGTTTGACAAGGCTGTGCCTCCAGGCAGAAGTCATATGAGCGGACTTGGGTTAGGATTCACCCGGTGAATCCCTTACCTGCTGAACATGGACTTCATGCATGCGTTTACGTCATATCGAAGTGATTCAAGCCATTTTGCAGACCGGACACCTCGGCACGGCCGCCGAATGGTTGCAACTGGCTGTGTCCGATGTGGACGCTACCCTAAGAGACGCTGAACAACAGTTGGGCTTCATGCTGTTTGCCAGCGTCCGCGGGCGATTGCAGGCCACCCGTGAAACCCTGGCCATGCAGGCGCAGATCGCCCACCTCTACGAAGCACTGGAACCCATACAGCGCCTGGCCAGCAGCCTCAAGCACCATCATGCCCCGCCGCTGCGCACGCTCTGTACCCCGCCTTTGGCCAACCAGCTATTGCCGCAAAGCATCGCGCTGTTGCGCCGCCGTTTCCAGGATACGCCCTGCAACCTGTCCAGCCAACCGACACGCGACATCGTCAGGAGCCTGCTGCTGCACGAGGCGGACCTGGGGATAAGCCTGCATGACCCCGAACACCCGCAAATCACCAGTACCCTGTTGGGCCAGGGCAAGCTGCAGTTGCTGGCGCCCCATGGCTGGCTCAAGCCACGGCAAAAATACATCGCCCTGCAAGAACTGGCCGGCCAGGCAATGATCGGCCTGGAGGGGCAAGACCCGTTGAGCCAGTTGCTGGACAGCAAGCTACAAGCGCTGCGGCCGTTGCCGGTGATCCAGACACGGGTGCAGACCTACCAGATGATGCGCAGCATGGTCGAAGCTGGCGAAGGGTTGGCAGTGGTCGACCCCTTCACCGCCAGTGGCGCACGAGAAGCCGGGCTGGATACTTGCCCATTGTCACCACCGATCCTGGTGAGTTTGTACGGGTTGACGGTCAAGGACAGCAACCCGAGCCCTGCGCTGAATGCGTTGCTGGAAATTGTCACGCAAAAGGCACAAGCCCTGCTGTCCCCGATCAACTAGCTGAGAGGGCCTATTGTGGAGTTGTGGGGGCCAGTTGTGGCGAGGGGGCTTGTCCCGCTGGGCTGCGCAGCAGCCCCAAATTCTGGCTATGCGGCCTGCCTGATAAACCGCGGCGGTCTTATTGGGGCTGCTGCGCAGCCCAGCGGGGGACAAGCCCCCTCGCCACAAAAAGCGCCATAAAAGACCCATAGCCACCACCTGTCTCTGGTCAGTGGAACAGCCGATACCAGAAAATCGCCACTTCACGCGTCTGCGGATCAATCCCGCGATAACGCAGGTGGTCGATGCCACCCATCACATAGCCGCTGCGTTCATACAGCCGGCACGCCCCCAGATTATTGTTCTGCGTCTCCAGCATCATCCCCGGCAGGTTTTTCTTGCGGCTCCAGAATTGCGCAACATCAAGCAAAGCCTTGGCCACGCCATGCCGACGGGCCGGGAGCACCACCGCCAGTTCATCGACATGGGCAAAGCCGTTCCAATTGGTACTGACAACAATATGCCCAACCGGCCGATCATCCAGGTACGCCATGAATACCGCACTGTCGGTGGCATTGCGGTAACTGGCGAACTCCTCGGGATCGATGCCGTAGCATTTGCGGTACGGCAATATCTGCTCCACCGCCCACTGGTCAACAGGCTTGCCCAGCTCCGGCGTGCCATATGTGCACACCTCGAAGCTGAAATCATTGCCCCACACGTAGGCGTCAAATCCCTCGTCGGCGACTCGCACACTGAGCCCCGGGTACTTCGGATTCATTACAGCTTGCATAACCATCCTTAACACTTGATGCAATCGACGGTGTAACAACGACCGTTGCCGTCGTCTTCGTGTTGTAAGCCATGCACATCGGCGACAAACCCAGGGAAACTGCTATCAAACTCCCGGGCGAAGGCCAGGTAGTCGATGATCGAGCGCGTCGATTCGGTAAAGCGCTCCCCCGGCATGATCAGCGGAATGCCGGGCGGATAAGGTACCAGCATTACGGCAGCGATACGCCCTGGCAAGGCGTCGATGGACACCGCCTCGACTTCGCCGCGCACCAACTGGTCATAGGCATCGGCCGGTTTCATGGCAATCTCCGGCAGCACCGTGTACATGCGTTTGAGGTGTTTGGCCGTGGCGTTGCTGCGATAGCAGCCGTGCAACTGGTCGCACAAGTCCTGCAAACCCATGCCCTGGTAGCGCGCCGGGCCTTGCTGGAACACCGACGGCAGGCAACTGGCCAGGCTGGTATTGGCGTCGTAACTGCGCTTGAACTCCAACAATTCGGTGAGCAGGGTACTCCACTTGCCTTTGGTAATGCCCATGGAGAACAGCACCAGGAACGAATACAGCCCGGTTTTTTCCACCACCAGGCCACGTTCCCAGAGGAATTTGCTGACCACCGCCGCCGGAATTCCGCAATCGCTCAAGGCGCCACCCGCGGTCAGGCCGGGCATGACCAGCGTGACCTTGATCGGGTCGAGCAATACATAGTCCTCGGCAATATCGCCAAAACCATGCCAGTCGGCCTCGGGCTGCAGCAACCAGTCAGCTGTCGCCACCCGGTCGATACCCGCCACCGAAGGCGGTTGCCAGATGGAAAACCACCAATCATCGGCGGCGATATGCTGGCGCAGATTGGCCAGAGCGCGGCGAAAGCTCAAGGCCTCATCGAACATTTCCTGAAGCAGCGAACGCCCAGCGGGCCCTTCCATCATGGCCGACGCCACGTCCAGCGAGGCGATGATGCTGTACTGCGGCGAGGTGGAGATGTGCATCATGAACGCCTCATTGAAGCGATCACGATCCAGCTGCCGAGCCCCACCGTCCTGGACATGGATCATCGAGGCCTGGCTGAACGCGGCCAGCAGCTTGTGGGTCGAGTGCGTGGTGAAGACCAGCGGGCTGTCGGGCGTACGCGAGGTCCCCATGCCATAGCGCCCGGCGAAAAACTCATGGAAGGCCGCGTAGGCGTACCAGGCTTCGTCAAAGTGCAGCACTTCGACACTGTTGCCCAATTGCTGCTTGATCAGCTCGGCGTTGTAACACAGGCCGTCATAGGTCGAGTTGGTCACCACCGCCAGCTTGACCTTGGGTTCGCGACCACGGGTCAACGGGCTGGCCTCGATCTTCGCGCGAATCGATTCGCGGCTGAACTCAGTCAGTGGGATGGGGCCGATGATTCCCAGTTCATTGCGCTCCGGGCACAAGTACAGTGGGATCGCCCCAGTCATGATGATCGAGTGCAATACCGATTTGTGGCAGTTGCGGTCCACCAGCACTAGGTCGTCACGCCCGACCATAGAGTGCCAGACGATCTTGTTAGCCGTGGAGGTGCCGTTGATCACAAAAAAGGTATGGTCGGCGCCAAAGTTACGCGCCGCGCGGGCTTCGGCTTCAGCCAAGGGGCCGGTGTGATCCAGCAGCGAACCCAGCTCCGGCACTGACACCGACAAGTCCGAGCGCAGGGTGTTTTCCCCGAAAAACTGATGAAACGCCTGCCCCACCGGGCTTTTACGATAGGCAACGCCGCCGCCGTGACCGGGGGTATGCCAGGAATAATTGGAGTCGGCGGTGTGTTGTACCAGGGCCTTGAAGAAGGGCGGCAACAGGCCATCGAGATAAGTACGCGCCGCGCGGGCCACCTGCCGGGCCAGGAACGGCACCGTGTCTTCGAACAGATAGAGAATGCCGCGCAGTTGGTTGAGCTCGCTCATGGCATCGGCCGGGGCGTTTTCCAGGGTGACTTGCTCGCCCAGGGCAAATATCGGCAGGTTGGGTGCACGCAGGCGCGCCAGGCGGATCAGTTCCACCATGTTCTGCAACAAATGGGTATTTTCCCCGGCACCTTCGGCGGCGATCAGCATGCACGCCAGACCATGGTGGGTCGAGGCCACCAAACGGCCCTCGGCGTAATCCATGGCGGAAAAGATGCTGAAACCCTCTTGCTCCAACTCCCGGGCGATCCCCCGGACCCGATCACCGGCGACGGTGTCGGCCTTGATGTCGCGATGCACGATCAGGATGGGAAACTTCAAGTCTTTGTACATGAGGGCTTGGCGTCCTGAGGGCGATGTACTCAGGGTAGAAGCTGGGAGCGAATGTGGCGAATGAAGATAATAACTAATGTAGGAATGGGCGTGTGTGGGCTTGCCCGCGATGGCGGTGGGTCAGTAACGAATGCGCTGACTGTCACACCGCAATCGCGGGCAAGCCCGCTCCCACATTTTTGACCGCGATTATTGCTGGGTCAGTTGGGTCCACAACGCCGGCGCACCTGCCGATTTGGCGATCGCCTCCAGGCGTGCCGCGTGCTCGGCCATGTCCTGCTCGCTGGCGCGGATGATGGCGGTGGGCTTACGGTCAGCCGGCAGGCGGCGGATTTCCGAAGGCCGGTTGCCCGAGCCTTCTGCCGAGCCGTTGCCATCGGAGGCGTTGCCGGCCAGGGACAGGCTGGTCTGCCCACCGGTCATGGTCAGGTAGACGTCCGCCAGAATCTCGGAGTCGAGCAAGGCGCCGTGCAGTTCACGGCCTGAGTTGTCGACGCCATAGCGCTTGCACAAGGCGTCGAGGCTGTTGCGCTGGCCCGGATGGCGCTCGCGGGCCATCATCAGGGTATCGAGGATCGAGCAGTGACGGGTGATGTCCGCGCGATCCGTCTGGCCCATCAGGGCGAATTCGTTGTTGATGAAGCCAACGTCGAACGCCGCGTTGTGGATGATCAACTGCGCGCCGTTGATGAACTCGAAAAACTCATCGGCAACTTCCGCAAAGCGCGGCTTGCCGACCAGGAATTCGTTGGTGATGCCGTGGACGCCAATGGCGCCTTCGTCACTTTCCCGGTCCGGTTGCAGGTACACGTGGAAATGGCGACCCGTGAGGCGACGGCCCATCAATTCGACACAGCCGATTTCAATGATCCGGTGGCCATCGGTCACCGGCATGCCGGTGGTTTCGGTATCGAGTACAACAGATCGGATGGCCATCAGGGTTCAGCTCTCAACGGTGTGTGTATTTCAAGGGGCGGGATATTAACACGCTCTATACCCGACGCGCCCCATGGCGGAGCGCCATGCCCCCTCGCCCAACAGTTTTTAACAAGGTTTAGCAAAGCTTGCGCAGTTTGCCATCACGCCCTTTGGTAGCCTGCGCCGCTCTTTACTATGCGTAAAAACTACCCATGTCCACACCAAACTACCTGCTCGCCCTGTGCCTGATCAGTGCCGCCAATGCCCAGGCCACCAGCTTTGTGATGACCACGGATGCCCTGGTCAGCCTGTCGATGAGTGCCACCAAGGGCACCAGCAGCAGTTTCAAGGATGACAAAATCGTATTGGCGGCAAAGGACGATGCGGCGGCTTACGTCGCAAGCGGGGGTGAAATACGCGGTGCGCGGCTGGAGTCTGCATTGCTGCATATCCGCCGCACTTTGCCGGCGTTGCGCGAGACAGACGAGCAACTCGCCTGCGCAATGCTGGCGCTGTAACTTCCAGCCCCGGCGAGGCGATGGGAGCTTCAGCTCTGTTTGTACCCGCGAACTTCATCCACGCCACGATTGGCCAACTGGTCTGCGCGCTCGTTGCCGGGGTGGCCGATGTGCCCGCGCACCCATTTCCAGGTGATGTTGTGGCGGTTGCACTGCTCGTCCAGCAACTGCCACAGGTCAGCGTTCTTCACCGGCTCCTTGGCGGCGGTTTTCCAGCCGCGCTTTTTCCAGTTGACCATCCACTCGTTGATGCCCTTCATGACGTATTGCGAGTCCGTCACCAGTAATACATCGCAACGGCGCTTGAGCTCTTCGAGGCCGCGAATCGCGCCCATCAGTTCCATGCGGTTATTGGTGGTGTTGGCTTCGCCGCCCCACAACTCCTTCTCCACCCCCTTGCACACCAGCAAGGCGCCCCAGCCCCCGGGACCAGGGTTGCCCTTGCAGGCGCCGTCGGTAAAGAGTTCTACGCTATCGGTCATTACGCTATCCATCAAAGCGGGTTACCGGCAATCGACCGGCAGTTCCCGAGGTCGAACATGGCGACCTGAATTCCAAAAAATGATTTATGGCTCGCTGGAGCGACGGTTGACCTTGGCCAGGGGCATCGGCACCAGTTTACCCATGGGCTCGCGCCTCACCTGGCTCACCGGCCGCAGCCCGACCACGATCTTGCGGGCTACCAACAGGTAGAAACCGCCACCGGACAACTGCCATGCGCCGGCCCGGCGCTCCCAGCCAGCCAGGCGGCCCTGCCACTTGGGCGAGGCAAGCGGCGGACGATAGCACCCGAAGCGGCGTTTCTCCAGCGCGAAGCCCAGCAGGTTCAACCAGTCGCTGACCCGCGAGGGCGAGATGCAGCGGGCCTGACGCAGCGCATCATGGGCAAAGACGTGCCGCAGGCCCCACGAACTCCAGGGGTTGATGCCAACGATCAATAAATGCCCGCCTGGGCGCACGGCGCTGGCCGCTTCACGCAACAAACCATGGGGCGACAGGCAGAAATCCAGGCCATGCTGCATCACCACCACATCGGCGGCATGCTCGCTCAAAGGCCAGGCCTGCTCTTCACAGACAATCTCGACCCCCGGCAACGGCGCACCCAGGCGCACATTGCGCTGCACCTGGGGTGCGGGCGGTGGGGTCTGGGCCGAAGGGCCGTAGTGCACCAAGTAACCGCCAAAGAAGCGTTCCAGCTCTTCTTCGAGCATAAGCCGCTCTTGTTCCAGCAGAAATTGCCCGATCGGCCCGGACAGCCACTCACGGGCTGCGCTGATCAAGGCCAGCCACTCAGGATCGGCCTGGGCGAACGCTTTATCAGTCATTGCATTCTCCAACTCGCCAAGACGTTCTAAGATGCACCAATGTGTTCAGCTTGGCGAATAGAAGAATGATACAGATCAGTGCCCTGCCCGCCTTCACCGATAACTACATCTGGTTGTTACAAGATCATCGCAGCCATCGCTGCGCGGTGGTTGACCCCGGTGATGCCGCGCCCGTACTGGCGTGGCTTGCGCAGCACCCCGGCTGGACCCTCAGCGACATCTTGGTGACCCATCATCACCCAGACCACGTCGGCGGTGTGGAGCAGCTCAAGCAGGCCTCGGGCGCCACGGTCTATGGCCCGGCCAACGAAAAGATCCCGGCCCGTGACGTCGCGCTCCACGATAACGACCGTATCGAGGTACTGGGCTGGAACCTCCAGGTGTTGGCGGTGCCCGGACATACCCTGGGACATATAGCTTTTTATCATCATGGCTTGCTGTTCTGCGGCGACACCCTGTTCGCCGCCGGTTGCGGGCGTTTGTTCGAGGGCACGCCAGAGCAGATGTACCACTCCCTGGAACGCCTGGCCGCCCTGCCCGCCGACACGCTGGTCTACTGCCCCCACGAATACACACAAAGCAACCTGCGCTTTGCCCAGGCAGTGGAACCGGATAACGCCGATATAGCCGAACGAGTGGCAAAGGTCAGCGAGCTGCGGGCAGGCGGCAAGATGACATTACCTTCGACCTTGGCCCTGGAAAAGTTGACTAACCCTTTTCTGCGCACCGCTGAAACATCCGTTAAACAAAAAGCGGACGAGCGGAATGGCCGCGATAACCGCTCTGGGAGCGAGGTGTTTGCTAGCTTGCGCGCTTGGAAAGATACGTTCTAAGCAGAGAGGTTCTGGTACGAAATTTCTGAATGGTTGACCGGAACCAAAGCGCTTTCTAGAATCGCCCGACATTTTTGCCCGGAACTAACTTCCAGCCAATGTCGTCATCTATTCGTAAATCCAACCATTCAGACGCATTGACCCGCCTGGCTCAAGCCATTGCGGTGGCCGTATCCGCAACTCTGGCGGGCTGCCAAACCAATAATTTCGCTGCACAATCCACCGTGCAACCCAAACCCGTATTTGCTGCCAAGATCAAGCAAAAACCCCTTTGGCTCTCAGAGAAGCCAAGCCCGCAGGTACCCCAGGATGTCTGGGAACGCATGCGCCAGGGGTTCCAATTGCAGGATGGTGTGGGCGTCAACCCGCGTATCGAGCAACAGCGCCTGTGGTTCGCCAGCAACCCATCGTTCCTGGAGAACGCCGGCGAACGCGGCAGTCTCTATATTCATTACATCGTAGAACGCCTGGAAGAACGCAACATGCCCCTGGAGCTGGCGCTGCTGCCAGTGATTGAAAGTGCCTACAACCCAATGGCCTATTCACGCAGCGATGCGGTCGGCCTGTGGCAGTTCATTCCCTCCACCGGGCGCTACTTCAACCTGCGCCAGACCCGCGCCTACGATGGCCGCCGCGACATCACCGCCTCCACCACTGCTGCCCTGGACTATCTGACACGTCTGCATGACATGTTCAACGGCGACTGGTTGCTGGCCCTGGCAGCCTACAACGCGGGCGAAGGCACGGTCAGCCGGGCCATCGAGCGCAACGAGAAGCTTGGCCTGCCCACCGACTACTGGAACCTGCCGCTGCCCCAGGAAACCAAGGACTACGTGCCTAAGTTCCTGGCGCTGTCCCAGGTGGTGCTGGCCCCCGAGGCCTACGGCGTCAACCTGAACCCGATTGCCAACACGCCGTACTTCGAAATGGTTGAAGTCAAGCAAAGCATGGACCTGTCCCGGGTCGCCGCGCTGGCCGAGATCGACGAAGACGAACTGTTCCAACTCAACCCGGCCTTCAAGCAACGCACCACCCTGGACGGCCCCCAGCATTTGCTGGTGCCCACTTCCAAGGCGCAATTGCTGGCCAGCAGCCTGTCCTCGATGAACCCCGAGGAACTGTTGAGCCTGCGCCCGAAAAAACCGGTGTTTGACGAAGTCGAGCACAAGGCCGTGGCCGGGCGTTCGCGCAGCTACAAGGTCAAGAGCGGCGACAACCTGACGCTGATTGCCAAGGCCAACAAGGTCGATGTGCATGACCTGCAGCGCTGGAACAAGCTCAATGGCCAGGCCTTGAAAGTCGGCCAGACCCTGGTGATGCAGGACACCCGCAAAGTCGTGGCCAAGGCTGGCGGCAAGAAGCCGGTGCAGTACAAGGTCAAGAAAGGTGACTCGCTTTACATGGTTGCCAAGCGCTTCAACGTAGAGATGCAACATCTCAAGCGCTGGAACCCACGCACTGGCCAGGCGCTGAAGCCGGGGCAGATGCTGGTGGTTTCCGGACCACGCTGACCCCTTGTGGGAGCGGGCTTGTGTGGGAGCTGGCTTGCCTGCGAATGCATCTACGCGGTGTGACTGATTCACCGCGGCACTTGCATCGCAGGCAAGCCAGCTCCCACATTGGGTCCGCGCACCACTCAAGATTTCGCCGGGCCTGAAAATGGCCTTTTCAACAGTCTTTTTCCAAGTGGAACAAGCTGTTACTGTACCGATCATAAAGCCCAAGCCGCCCGGATCGGATCTCTGACTTGAAGCGTTCCCTCCTTCTACTAATAAGTCTGGCCTTGAGCTTTTCCGCGAACGCGACCATTACCGAGAACCACGGTTATGCGCAGTTCGGTACGCTCAAGTACCCGGCCAAATTCACCCACTTCGATTGGGTAAACCCCGCAGCGCCCAAGGGCGGTACCTTGCGGGTCATGGCGTTTGGCACGTTTGACACCCTCAACCCGTACACCTTCAAGGGCTCAAGCCCGGTTTCCACCGCCAATTTCCTGCAATACGGCGTCAATGAGCTCAACGAGCCGTTGATGGTCGGCACCGGCCAATACGCCCCTTCCGGCGACGAGCCCACGTCCAGCTATGGCCTGATTGCGCAATCGGTGGAGTACAGCGAAGACCGCAGCTGGGTGGTGTTCAACTTGCGCCCGCAAGCGCGGTTTCATGACGGCAAGCCCATCACCGCCGACGATGTGGCGTTCTCCTACCGCACATTGCTGACCGAAGGCCATCCGCAGTACCGCACCAACCTGCAGGAAGTGGCCCGGGTAGATGTGCTCAACCCCCACCGCATTCGTTTTGTATTCAAGCGCGCCGGCAACCCGCTGTTGATCCTGCGCCTGGGCGAACTGCCGGTGCTGCCCCAGCACTACTGGAAGCACCGTGACTTCAAGGCCACCACCTTCGAGCCGCCGCTGGGCAGCGGGCCCTATCGGATCAGCCAGGTCCAGCCAGGCCGGCAATTGGTGTTCGAGCGGGTCAAGGACTACTGGGGCAAGGACCTGCCGGTCAATCGCGGGTTCTACAACTACGACAAGGTCGAGGTGGAGTTTTACCGCGACAGCGACGTGGCCTTCGAAGCGTTCAAGGCCGGCGAGTTTGATATCTACATCGAACACCAGGCCAAGAACTGGGCCAATGGCTACAACTTCCCGGCGGTCAACCGTGGCGAGGTGATCAAGGCACAGATTGCCCACCAGATCCCGACCCAAAGCCAGGGCCTGTTCATGAACAGCCGCCGCGCCACCTTCAGCCAGGCCAAGGTGCGCGAGGCACTGGGGCTGATGTTCGACTTCGAGTGGACCAACCGCACGCTGTTCAGCGGCGCCTATAAACGTACCTTGAGCTATTACCCCAACAGCGAATTCTCCGCCAGCGGCCTGCCGGTGGGCCATGAATGGCTGATGCTCTCGCCTTACCGCGAACAATTACCGGCCAATCTGTTTACCCAGGCATTCAGCTTGCCGCAGACCGACGGCCGCGGTATCCCCCGCGAAACCATGCGCCGCGCCCTCGGCCTGCTGGCCGAAGGGGGTTGGAAACTGTCCGGCCAGCGCCTGCTCAATAGCGACGGGCAGCCGCTGCGTTTCGAAATCCTGCTGGTCAATCCGAACCTGGAGCGGATCCTGCAGCCCTATGTGGAGAACCTGCGCTACATCGGCATCGATGCGCGCTTGCGCACCGTGGATCGCGCGCAGTACAAGCAGCGCCTCGACCAGTTCGACTTCGACATGATCCTGATGACGCTCAACCAGACCCTCAGCCCCGGCCTTGAGCAGTGGCAGTACTTCCACTCCAGCCAGGCCGGGATCAAGGGCAGCAAGAATTACGCGGGCATCGCCAACCCGGTGGTCGACCACCTGCTGGAGCAGTTGCTCGCCGCGCAGACCCGCGACCAACAAATCGCCGCCGGCCGGGCCCTGGATCGGGTCCTGCTGTGGCAGCACTACAGTATTCCCAATTGGTATCTCAACTATCATCGCCTGGCGTACCGTAACCGGTTCGCCTTCGTGACCACGCCGCCCTACAGCCTGGGCCTGAGCGCGTGGTGGCTGAAAGCATCGGAGAAACCCCAATGATGGCTTTGCGTACTGCGATTATCAGTGGCCTGTTGTTGTGCACCCAGGCTGTAGCCGCTCCCCAACATGCCTTGACCCTGTATGACGAACCGCCCAAGTACCCGGCCAATTTCAAGCACGTCGACTACGTCAATCCCGACGCACCCAAAGGCGGCACCTTCCGCGAGTCGGCCATGGGCAGCTTCGACAGCCTCAACCCGTTTATCAGCAAGGGCGTGCCGGCGGATAACATCTCCCTGGTCTTCGACACGCTGGCCCAGCAAGGCCTGGACGAACCCATCACCGAGTACGGCCTGATTGCCGGCAAGATCGAAAAAGCCCCGGATAACAGCTGGGTGCGCTTTTACCTGCGCCCCGAAGCGCGCTTCCACGATGGCCATCCGGTGCATGCCGAGGATGTGGTGTTCACCTTTGACACCCTGATCAAGCAAGGCAGCCCCATCTACCGTACCTACTACGCCGATGTCGCCGAAGTGGTGGCCGAAGACCCGCTGCGGGTGCTGTTCAAGTTCAAACACACCAGTAACCGCGAACTGCCACTGATCCTCGGCCAATTGCCCGTGCTGCCCAAGCATTGGTGGGCCGGCCGCGACTTTGCCAAGAGCAGCCTGGAGATCCCCCTGGGCAGCGGCCCGTACAAGGTGGCCGAGGTCAAGCCGGGGCGTTCGATCCGCTACGAGCGGGTCAAGGATTACTGGGCCAAGGACCTACCGATCAACAAGGGGCTGTACAACTTCGATTACCGCATCAGCGATTACTACCGGGACAGCACGGTGGCCCTGGAAGCACTCAAGGCCGGGCAGTTCGACTATTGGCAGGAAACCACGGCGAAGAACTGGGCCAATGCCTACAACGTCCCGGCCGTCGCCGAGGGGCGACTGATCAAGGAAGAACTGCCCAACGGCAATCCCACCGGGATGCAGGGCTTTGTGTTCAATATCCGCAAGCCGATGTTCCAGGACGTGCGGGTGCGCAAGGCCATCAGCCTGTTGCTGGACTTTGAATGGAGCAACAAGCAACTGTTCAACGGTGCCTACACCCGCACCCGCAGTTACTTCGAAAACTCGGACATGGCCGCCACCGGCCTGCCCGGCCCCGCCGAACTGGCGATTCTCGAACCGTTGCGCGGCCGCATCCCGCCCCAAGCGTTCACCGAAGCCTTCGCCCCGCCGAAAACCGATGCCAGCGGCATGATCCGCAGCCAGCAGCGCGAAGCCTACCAACTGCTGCAGGAAGCCGGCTGGCGCATCGTCGACGACAAGATGGTCGACACCAACGGCAAACCGGCGAGCATCGAATTCATGCTATTCCAGACCGACTTCGAGCGCATCCTGCTGCCCTTCAAGCGCAATCTGGCGGACCTGGGTATTGAACTGGTGATCCGCCGGGTCGACGTTTCACAGTACGTCAACCGCGTACGCTCGCGGGATTTCGACATGATGGTCGGCAGTTTCCCGCAGTCCTCGTCACCCGGTAACGAGCAGCGTGAATTCTGGCAATCGAGCAGTGCCGACAACCCCGGCAGCCGCAATTACATCGGCCTCAAGGACCCGGCCATCGACGAATTGGTGGAACAGTTGATCAACGCCGACTCACGCAACAGCCTGGTGGCCCACGCCAAGGCCCTGGACCGGGTCTTGCAGTTTGGCTACTACGTGATCCCCAACTGGCATATCAAGACCTACCGCGTGGCCTACTGGAATCACCTTGGTCACCCCGAAGTCCCGCCGCGCTATGACGTGGGTATCAATACCTGGTGGATCAAACCCAACACGCCACCGGCAATGACACCGCCCACAGACACCAGCGCCGACCCGGCGAGCGGAGGCGACTGACATGCTGGCATATATTTTTCGCAGGTTGCTGCTGATCATCCCGACGCTGTTCGGTATTTTGCTGATCAACTTTGTCATCATCCAGGCCGCGCCCGGCGGCCCGGTGGAGCAAATGATCGCCAAGCTCGAAGGCTTTGAAGGCGCCACCAGCCGTATCGCCGGTGGCGGCGCCGAAGTTTCGGTGGCAGGTTCCAGCTACCGCGGGGCCCAGGGCCTGGACCCGACGCTGATCAAGGAAATCGAGAAAATGTACGGCTTCGACAAGTCGGCGCCGGAACGCTTGTGGATCATGGTCAAGAACTACGCCCAGCTGGATTTTGGCGACAGCTTCTTTCGCGATGCCAAGGTCATCGACCTGATCAAGGAGAAGATGCCGGTGTCCATCTCCCTCGGGTTATGGAGCACCCTGATCATGTACCTGGTCTCGATCCCCCTGGGGATCGCCAAGGCCACCCGGCATGGCAGCCACTTTGACGTGTGGACCAGTTCGGCAATCATCGTTGGCTATGCAATCCCGGCGTTTCTGTTTGCCATCCTGTTGATCGTGGTGTTTGCCGGCGGCAGTTATTTCGACTGGTTCCCCTTGCGCGGGCTGACGTCCAACAACTTTGACGAACTGAGCTGGGGCGGCAAGGTCCTCGACTACTTCTGGCACCTGGCACTGCCGGTCACGGCCCTGGTGATCGGTAACTTCGCCACCATGACATTGCTGACCAAAAACAGTTTTCTCGACGAGATCAACAAGCAGTACGTGATCACCGCCAAGGCCAAGGGCCTGACCAATCACCGCGTGCTCTACGGCCACGTATTCCGCAACGCCATGTTGTTGGTGATCGCAGGCTTCCCTTCGGCGTTTATCGGGATCTTCTTTACCGGCTCGTTGCTGGTGGAAGTGATCTTCTCCCTCGACGGCCTGGGGCTGATGAGCTTCGAGGCGGCGATCAACCGCGATTACCCGGTGGTGTTCGGCACCCTGTTTATCTTCACCCTGTTGGGCCTGGTGGTGAAACTGATTGGTGATTTGACCTACACCCTGGTCGACCCACGCATCGACTTCGAAAGCCGGGAGCATTGAGATGAACCTATCCCCCCTCAATCGCCGCCGCTTCGAACGTTTCAAGGCCAACAAACGCGGCTGGTGGTCGCTATGGCTGTTCCTGATCCTGTTTGGCCTGAGCCTGGGCGCCGAGTTGATCGCCAACGACAAACCGCTGGCGGTGCATTACGACGGCGACTGGTACTTCCCGGCGCTCAAGCGCTACCCAGAGACCACCTTCGGCGGCGAATTCCCCCTGGAAGCCAACTACAAAAGCCCGTATATCCGCGAACTGCTCAAGGCCAAGGATGCCTGGACGCTCTGGGCGCCGATCCCCTACAGCTACCAGAGCATCAACTACGACCTGAAAGTCCCGGCACCGGCACCGCCGTCGGCCGATAACCTGCTGGGCACCGATGACCAAGGGCGCGATGTGCTGGCGCGGGTAATCTATGGCTTTCGGGTTTCGGTGCTGTTTGCCCTGACACTCACCGTATTGAGCTCGATCATCGGCGTGGCGGCCGGCGCCTTGCAGGGTTTCTATGGCGGCTGGGTCGACCTGGCCGGCCAGCGCTTCCTGGAAATCTGGTCCGGTTTGCCGGTGCTGTACCTGCTGATCATCCTGGCCAGCTTCGTCCAGCCCAACTTCTGGTGGTTGCTGGGGATCATGCTGCTGTTCTCGTGGATGAGCCTGGTGGACGTGGTGCGCGCCGAGTTCCTGCGCGGACGCAACCTGGAATACGTACGCGCCGCACGGGCCCTGGGCATGCAGAACGGGGCGATCATGTTCCGCCATATCCTGCCCAACGCCATGGTCTCGACCATGACGTTTATGCCGTTCATCCTCACCGGCGCGATTGGCACCCTGACTGCCCTGGACTTCCTGGGCTTCGGCCTGCCCGCCGGCTCGCCGTCCCTGGGCGAGTTGGTAGCCCAGGGCAAATCCAATCTGCAGGCACCGTGGCTGGGCATCAGCGCCTTTGCGGTGCTGGCGATTATGTTGAGTTTGCTGGTGTTTATCGGCGAGTCCGCTCGCGATGCCTTCGACCCGAGGAAATGAGATGAACCAGGACAATCTGATCGAAGTCCGCGACCTCAGTGTCGAGTTCGTCACCGGCGAGCAGCATCAGCGCGTGGTGGAAAACATCAGCTTCGATATCCGCCGTGGTGAAACCCTGGCCCTGGTCGGCGAAAGCGGCTCCGGCAAATCGGTGACTGCCCACTCGATCCTGCGTCTGCTGCCCTACCCCCTGGCGCGGCATCCGTCCGGCACGATCGGGTATGCCGGGCAGGATCTGCTGACCATGAAAGAAAAACCCTTGCGCCAGATCCGCGGCAACCGCATTGCGATGATCTTCCAGGAACCGATGACCTCGCTGAACCCGCTGCACTCCATCGAGAAGCAGATCAACGAGGTGCTGGGCCTGCACAAGGGCCTGACCGGCAAGGCCGCGACCCTGCGCACCCTGGAGTTGCTGGAGCTGGTGGGCATCCCGGAGCCACACAAGCGCCTCAAGGCCCTGCCCCATGAATTGTCCGGCGGCCAGCGCCAGCGGGTGATGATCGCCATGGCCCTGGCCAACGAGCCGGAACTGCTGATCGCCGATGAGCCAACTACCGCACTGGACGTAACCGTGCAGTTGAAGATCCTCGAACTGCTCAAGGAGCTGCAGGCGCGCCTGGGCATGGCGCTGCTGCTGATCAGCCATGACTTGAACCTGGTCCGGCGCATTGCCCACCGCGTGTGTGTGATGCAACGCGGTTGCATTGTCGAACAGGCGTCTTGTGAGGAGCTGTTCCGTTCCCCGCAGCATCCGTACACCCAGGAGCTGCTGGCCGCTGAACCTAGCGGCGGGCCAGCCAGCAACGCCATTGGTCCACCGTTGCTGGAAGTCGACGACCTTAAGGTCTGGTTCCCGATCAAGAAAGGCTTCTTGCGCAGCACCGTCGATTACGTCAAGGCCGTGGACGGTATCCACTTCAGCCTGCCCCAGGGCCAGACCCTGGGCATCGTCGGCGAAAGCGGCTCCGGCAAATCCACCCTTGGCCTGGCGATCCTGCGGTTGATCGGCAGCAAGGGCGGGATCCGTTTTGAAGGCCAGCAACTGGACCAACTGACCCAACAACAGGTGCGGCCATTGCGCCGGGAAATGCAGGTGGTGTTCCAGGACCCATTTGGCAGCCTGAGCCCGCGCATGTGCGTCAGCGAGATCGTCGGTGAAGGCTTGCGCATCCACAAGATCGGCACGGCGGTGGAGCAGGAAGCGGCGATTATCGCCGCGCTCAAGGAAGTGGGGCTGGACCCGCAGACCCGCCACCGCTACCCCCACGAATTCTCCGGCGGCCAGCGCCAGCGCATCGCCATCGCCCGCGCCCTGGTGCTCAAGCCACGCCTGATCCTGCTGGATGAGCCGACCTCGGCCCTGGACCGCACGGTGCAGCGCCAGGTGGTAGAACTGCTGCGCAACCTGCAGGCCAAGTACAACCTGACCTACCTGTTTATCAGCCACGACCTGGCGGTGGTCAAGGCGCTGAGTCACCAGTTGATGGTGGTCAAGCAAGGCCAGGTGGTGGAACAGGGCGATGCCAAGACCATCTTCGCCGCTCCCCAGCATGCCTATACCCGGCAGTTGCTGGAGGCCGCGTTCCTGGTGCCGACCTCTCGCATCTGATTCAGGGGATCCTGTGGGAGCTGTCTCGCCCGGCGAGGCTGCGATAGCGGTGGGTCAGGCAACACACCGCTATCGCAGGCAAGCCAGCTGCCACATTTGATCTGTGCAGATCTGCAGGCAAAGTCTTTCGCAAAAGCAAACCAATATCATTTGCGCTGCCCGCAGCCCTTTGCTTTAATCGCGACCAATTCCTATTCACGTCATGGCGTCAGCGCCGGTTGGATATTGTGTCGACTTCCCCCACTTCATTCAGTCAGCTCTATGGCAGCCACCACTCGTGGCTGCTCGGCCTGCTGCGCCGACGCCTGAGCAATCGCTGGGATGCAGCCGACCTGGCGCAAGACACTTTTATCCGCGTGCTCAAACGCCCACCCGAGCAGGCCGATGCGGTGCGCGAGCGCTCGTACCTGGCGACCATCGCTCGGGGCCTGTGCATCGACCATTGGCGCCGCCGCCAACTGGAGCAGGCCTGGCTGCAAAGCCTCGCCGACCGCCCGCAAGCGATGCAACCCTCGCCGGAGCAGCGGGCGATCATCGTCGAAACCCTGTACGAGGTAGACGCCATGCTCGCGCGCCTGCCGCGCAAGGTCAGCGACGCCTTCCTGCTGGCGCAACTGCATGGCCTGACCTACAAGCAAATCGCCGTGCAATTGGGGGTCTGTGAGCGCATGGTGAAAAAATACATGGCCCAGGCGCTGTTGCACTGCGCGGTGCTGGAAGCCGAACTCGACGGGTTGCTCGTGGAATGAACCCCAGCGCAAAACTCAGCCACGCCAGCTTGCAGCAGGCAGCCCTATGGTATGTGCGCCTGCAAGACCCTCAGGGCGGCAACCAGGCACAACAGCATTGGCAGACCTGGCTTGGACAGAGCCCAGAGCATCAGGCGGCTTGGCGGTACGTCGAGCGCGTCAGCCAGCGCTTTGCGCCCCTGACCGACGAGCCCATCGGCGCCAGCCGGGCCCTGCGCGGTACCCGACGGCAAACCCTCAAGACGCTACTGGTGCTGGGTGTAGGTTCGGCATTGGCCTGGGGCACCTGGCGCGGCACCGCCCTGCCCCGGGTGGTCGGCGGCTGGAGTGCCGACTACGCCACGGCCAGCGGCGAGATCCGCGATGCCTTGCTCGGTGACGGCACGCATATCTGGCTCAACGCATTAAGCGCCATGGACGTGCGCTTCGATACACATCAACGCTTGCTGCACCTGCGTTTTGGCGAAGTGCTGATCGACACCGCCAAGGACCTCCAGCGCCCGTTCCTGGTCGACACCGCGCACGGCCGCCTGCGTGCCCTGGGCACCCGCTTCAGCGTGCTGCAAGGCGAGCACGATACCGCCCTCAATGTCTTCGATGGCCGGGTAGAAGTGCGTACCGCCGACGGCCAACAGGTGCGCATTATCGAGGCAGGGCAACAGGCGGTATTCGATCGCCACGCCATCCGCGGCACCAGCACGGCATCCGCCACCCGCGAGGCCTGGAGCCGGGGCGTGCTGCTGGCGGACAACCTGCCACTGGGCCAATTGATCAGCGAACTGAATCGCTACCGCCCCGGCCACCTTGGATGCGATCCGGCCGTAGCGCACTTGCCGGTGATGGGCTCATTCCCACTCAAGGACAGCGAGCACGCGTTGCAACTGCTGGAGGCCGCGCTGCCGATCCAGATAGACAAAGTGATGCCGTGGTGGGTCAGCGTGGGACCGAAAATACACGCCACCTGACTGCCTGGTTGTTGTGGTGAGGGGGCTTGTGTGAGGGGCTTTGTGGCGAGGGGGCTTGTCCCCCGTTGGACTGCGTAGCAGGCCCACTTTTGGGGTCGCTGCGCAACCCAACGGGGACAAGCCCCCTCGCCACAAAGCCCCATTGCCATGCGAATTGCGTTCCCCCAGTTCCCCTTTTCAACGTTCGTTCGGTTAACCCAGCAGACGCTTTCAAATTCGCCGAACCCCTAGGGAACCTTCCATGCCGCAACCCGCTGCTTTCACGCTGCGCCCTCTGGCGCTGGCTATCACCGCAACCCTGCTCTGCCTGGGCCCGCTTACCGTGCAGGCGACAGAAACGCCGGCAACCCAGGAAACCGCCCGCAGCTACAGCATCGGCGCAGGATCCTTGGTCAGTGTGTTGAACCGCTTTGCCGAACAGTCGGGGATTTTCATCGCCGGCCACAATAGCCTGGCGGCAGGCAAGACCAGCCCGGGCCTGAGCGGCAGCTACACCCCGGCTGCCGGTCTACAACGCTTGTTGCAAGGCAGCGGTCTGCAGGCCCAGCCCCAGGGCAACAATGGCTATGTGCTGGAACTTGCGCCGCTCAATACCGGCGAACTTGAACTGGGCGCTACCACTATTTCCGGCGTGGCACTGGGGGCCACCACCGAAGACAGCCACTCCTACACCACCGGCTCGATGGCCTCGGCCACCGGCCTGCCATTGTCGATCCGCGAGACCCCACAGTCAGTCACCGTGATCACCCGCCAGCAGATGGACGACCAGGGTTCCAACAACATCGCCGACACCCTGCGCCGCGCCCCTGGGGTCAGCGTGCAGAACTACGACAGCGAGCGCTGGGAATTCTCCAGCCGGGGCCTGCCAATCACCAACTTCCAGTACGACGGCGTCAACTCCACCTATGACGGCGTGTATGACTACGGCACCACCAGCACCGACATGGCGGTGTACGACCATCTGGAAATCATCAAGGGCTCGTCGGGCCTGATGAGCGGTTCCGGCGATCCCTCGGCCACGGTCAACCTGATCCGCAAAAAGCCCACCAAGGAATTCAAGGCCTCGGTGACCGGCACCGTGGGCTCCTGGGACAACTACCGCACCGAAGGTGATATCTCCGGGCCGTTGACCGAGTCGGGCAATGTGCGTGGGCGTTTTGTCGGGGTCTATCAGGATCGCTCGTCCTACCTTGACCACTACCAGAACACCAAGGACATTGCCTACGGCATCCTCGAAGCCGATCTGACCCCCGACACCCTGCTGACCTTCGGTATCGACCAGCAGGACACCCGCTCCCGTGGCGCCAGCTGGACCGGGTTCCCGATGTACTTCAGCAACGGCAATCGCACGAACTTCTCGCGCTCGTTCAACCCGGCCGCCGACTGGAGCCGCCGCGACTTCCAGAACCAGACAATCTTCGCCTCGGTCCAGCAAAAGCTGGCCAACGACTGGTCACTCAAAGTCAGCCTGGACCGCAAGCACAGCCAGCACGACACCCTGCTCGCCTCCGCCAGCGGCGGCAACCCGGACCAGGTCACAGGCGAAGGCATGTACATGTTCATGGGCAAGTACAAGGGCGACCAGGTGCAGAACACCCTCGACGTCAACCTCAGCGGCCCGTTCAGCCTGTTTGGCCGCGAGCATGAGTTGATCATGGGCTTTATGGCGACCCGCTCCAAACAGGACGTGCCGGTCTACGGTTCGGTCTACCCGCCGGTGGGCGGCAGCATCTATGACTGGCGTGGCGAATATGCCAAGCCGAACATTCCACGCAGCGGCCAGAACGACATTGTGCAACGCCAGACCGGCGCCTACCTGGCGACCCGCCTGAAACCTACCGACGACTTGTCGGTGATCCTCGGCACCCGCGTGAGCAATTTCAGCAACAACGACACCACGGATTTCTACGATCCGACCGCCACCGACGCGCGCACCAGTTACAAGCAGACCGGCGTGGTGACACCCTATGCCGGGGTGGTCTACGACCTCAACGATATCTGGTCGGTGTACAGCAGCTACACCAAGATCTACCGCCCGCAGAACACCAAGGACGCCGACCGCAAGCTGCTTGACGCGATTGAAGGCGACACCTACGAAGCCGGGCTCAAGGCGGCCTTTTTCGACGGCCGCCTGAATGCCAGCTTCGCCGCCTTCCGTATTGAGCAGGACAATGTTGCGCAATACGTCTCGGGCTTTGAAAGCGATTCGATCTACCGCCCGATTGCCGGCGCCACGACCAAGGGCTTTGAAGTGGAACTGGCCGGCGAAGTGCTCGACGGCTGGAATGTCTCGGCCGGCTATACCTACCAGCACACCCGTGATGCCAACGACGACTATGTCTACAGCTCCGTCCTGCAAACCACCACGCCGCAGCAGGTAGTGCGCCTGTTCAACGCCTATCGCCTGCCGGGGGCGCTGGATAAGGTGACGATCGGTGCCGGGGTCAACTGGCAGAGCGAGTTCTTCGGCAATGTGTTCCAGCCCAACCCGAATGACACGGTCAACTTCGGCCAATACGCGCGCATCACCCAGGACAGCTATTACCTGGTGGACCTGATGGCACGCTATCGCTTCAACGAGCACTTGAGCACCACGTTGAACGTGAAGAACGCCTTCGACAAAAAGTACTACACAGGCCTGGGCAACTTCGGTACCGGTTTCTACGGCGAGCCACGTAGCCTGCAACTGGCCACACGCTGGGACTTCTAACCCAACACAAACGTAGGAGCCGGCTTGCCGGCGCCTAGATAAGGTCGGCGGCGTATTTATGTGCAATCATCGAGGCCCTACAAGGCCCATTGGAGATTGCCATCATGTCGCTGCCCGACCTGGCCGCCCCGCGCTTCTGGCGTGATGCCAGCCTGCCGTTTATCGAAGCACGTACCATCGATGATGGGCGCAAGGTCTGCTACACCCGGCATGCACACGACCATTTCTCGATTGGCGCGATCACCGCCGGGCAGAGCCTGTATATCCATGGCGCAGACACCTTCCATATCCATACCGGCACCGTGGTGCTGATGAACCCCGGCGACGTGCACGCCTGCAACCCGATCGACGACCAACCCTGGTCGTATCACATGCTCTACATAGACACGCCCTGGCTGACCGACCTGCAACACCAGTTGGGGTTTGCCAGCGAGTTGGACTTTCGCCGTTTCAGCACCCCCCATACCGATGATCCGCAGCTGTTTGCCGGCCTGCTCGAACTGTACGCCGTGCTGACCGACGAACACGCCGAGCACCTGCACAAACACAGCGCCGTGGTGAGTTTTTTCAGTGACGTGCAATTGCGCCTGAACCCAGCGGCAACAGTGGTACGGGAGGTCAATCACAAGTTGGAGCGCGCCGCCGAGTACATCCGCGAACAGTGCACCGAGGCGCTGAAACTCGAAGACATCTGCCAGGCCGCGCAGCTGTCGCCGTCGTACCTGATCCGCGCGTTCAAGCAGTATTACGGCATGACGCCCCACGTATTCCTGGTCAACCAGCGGATCCAGTTTGCCCGCCAGCAACTGCGCAGCGGCCAGTTGATTGCCGATGTGGCACTGGCCGCGGGGTTTGCCGACCAGGCGCACTTCCAGCGCACGTTCAAGCAGCACCTGGCAGCCACGCCGGGGCAATATCGCGGCTGAATCAGCCCAGCAACAGGTACGCCACACTGATCACCAGCAACAACGCCATCACCCGGTTGAACAGGCGCATGCCCCGCGCATTGCTCAGGTAACGCCGAAAAAACGTGCCCACATACGACCAGCACGCCACCGACAAGTAGCAAATCACCAGGTACACCGCCGCCAGTTGCCAGACCCGCGCGGCTTCGCCGTCGGCCGCAAACAGGCCCATACCGGCGACACATGCCAGCCAGGCCTTGGGGTTGAGCCACTGCATGACCGCGCCATACAGCATCGAAGGCGCAACGCTGGCATCTTGCGCATCCAGCCGGCCGTCATCGGTCGCCAGCTTGTAGGCCATGTACAGCAGGAATATCACCCCACCCCACTGGATGCCCTGGGTCAAGACCGGCCAACGGATCAATAATTCGTGCAAGCCCAGGCCGATCAACACCAGCAACAACGTAAACCCCAGCGCCGCGCCAGCCACGTGTTTCTGGCTGGCGACAAAACCAAAGCGCGCCCCCGAGCCGAGGGCGACGATATTGACTGGGCCGGGGGTGATAGAGGTCGCCAGGGCGAAGGCGGCCATGGACATGATCAAACTCATTGCATTTCCTTTTTCTACTCACAGGGAGCGGCGCCTGTACGCTACGTGCCTGTAGCCAATGCGTATTGAACAAAATGCCCCTGTAGCAGCCGGCTCCTACCTTCCCGCCAGGGTTGCCTTGAGCAATCGCAGCTCCAGGTATTGCAGGAGCATGATGGTCTTGCCATCGACAATCTCACCGCGCGCAACCATGGCGATAGCCTCGTCGAAGCCCAGTTCCAGCACGTCGATATCCTCGCCTTCCTCCGCAAGCCCACCGCCCTCGCTCACGCGGTCGCCGGGTTGATACTCACCGATAAAGAAATGAATGCGCTCGGTTACCGACCCGGGGCTCATGAACGCCGAGTAGATTTTTTCGACATGGCCGATGCGGTAGCCGGTCTCTTCCTCGGCTTCCAGGCGGATACGTTCCTCTGGGCTGGCGTTGTCCAGCAGGCCTGCAGCGGCTTCGATCAGGTAGCCGTCATGGCCATTGACGAAGGTCGGCATGCGGAACTGGCGAATCAGCAACACCGTGCGCTGCTGGGTGTTGTACAGCAGGATGGTCGCTCCGTTGCCACGGTCATACACCTCCCGCGTCTGGGCTTGCCAACTGCCATCACGGCGGCGCAGGTCAAAGCTGTACTTTTTCAGCAGGTACCAGTTGTCCGAGAGCAGCTCTTGGGAGGTGATGCGTACGGGGCTGTTGTCCATGGCAGGTCCTTTTGGTCGCAGGGGGCGCAGCATGTCGGGGACATCCTGTCAGCGTCAAGCTGTCCATCGGCCAGCATCGGCGCGCGTTATCCGGCTACAATCGCGCCCTTTCTGTACCGGATGACCGCCCACGCGTGTGGCTGACGGGGTTATCTCGACAGTGCATCTTGCGGGGTCAAGGACATGATGCTGCACATACCGACGCTCTTGATGGTCGCGGTTTTCGTTTTCTGCCTGATGGGCCTGCTTACCGTCCACGCCTGGCATCGCGTGCGTGAGCCGACCCTGGGCTACCTGGGGGTGATGCTGTTGCTGGCTTCCCTCGGCACCACGCTGATCGTGGTGCGCGGCGTGGGCGTGGATTTTGTCGCGCTGGTGCTGGGCAATGTGGTGCTGCTGCTCAGTGCCGCCATGAACTGGACCGCCATGCGCCTGTTCGTCCATGGCAGGCCGCACCTGCCGGGCATCCTCGCAGGCCCCGCGCTATGGCTGTTGATGTGCCTGGTGCCGCAGTTCTATGGGTCGATGTCCAGCCGGGTGTCGCTGTACTCCCTGCTGGCTGCCAGCTATGGCGTGCTGTCGGCGCTGGAGTTGTGGCGCCATCGCCGACACCTGGAAGTGGCCTATCTGCCAGCGATGGGGCTGATGCTGTTTCATACGACGTTTTACTGTGTACGGGCGGTGATTGACCCCGGCATGCCGCTCAAGAATGAACATGCGCTGATGGGCGAAGGCGTGCCGTTTTTTTCGTTCATGCTGTTCGAATCCATGCTGTATGCGATCGGCATCGCCTACGTCACCCTGGCGATGGTCAAGGAGCGCGCCGAACTCAACTTCAAGGCCGCTGCATTCAGCGATGTATTGACCGGCATCGGCAATCGCCGGGCGTTCATGCTGCATGGCGAGCAACTGCTGGCCGACAGCCAACAACGCGGCAAGCCGGTGACATTGCTGTTGTGTGACCTGGACTACTTCAAGCGCCTTAACGACAGTTTCGGCCACCCCATGGGCGACCAGGCATTGATAGCCTTCAGCAAACTGACCTCGTCGATTTTGCGCAAGCACGATCTGTTTGCGCGCATCGGCGGTGAAGAATTTGCCTGCCTGCTGGCCGACACCGATGAACAAGGCGCGGTGCAGGTGGCCGAACGTATCCGCCAGCGGTTCGCCGAACTGGACTTGTTGGCCCCCGGGTTCCTCAGTGTGAGTATCGGGGTGGTGACCAGCACCGCCGCGTGCCACGATCTGTCACGGCTGCTGTCCCAGGCAGACCAGGCGCTGTATCGCGCCAAGGATCAGGGGCGCAACCGCGTACAGACGGCCTGTAACACTTTGCAAGCAATCGCCCCCTGACGGCGGTCTGAATAATTCCTTCACGGGCAAGGCTTCTGGTAAAAAACCTGCTTCGCTTCTGTCCTGGAACCTCCATGTCCTCACGTTCTCTCTCGCGCTGGCGCTGGCTACCGCTGCTGTGCATGGCGCTACTGATCCTCGGCCTGCCGGTAGGGTGCAATGTGCTGCAACACAAGGAGCGGGAGCTGGTGTTTCGTATCGAACCCGGCCCTGCCAGTTGGTATCGCGGGCTGCCCAGTGATGTGCAGGAGTTCGAGCTCAAGCCCGCCAGCTTCAAGTCCGGGCAGAGCCTGCATGGCTGGTGGTGGCCGGCGGCGAAAAAAGACGCGCCGGCGATCCTGTATCTGCACGGCGTGCGCTGGAACCTTACCGGCCAGCTGTTTCGCATCGAGCAACTGCATGCCCAGGGTTACTCGGTGCTGGCCATCGACTATCGGGGCTTTGGCCAAAGCCGGGGCGACCTGCCCTCAGAATCCAGTGTCTACGAAGATGCACGGGTGGCCTGGGAGCGCTTCCAACTGCTGCAACCCGACCCGGGCAAGCGCCTGATCTACGGCCACTCCCTGGGCGGCGCCGTGGCCATTGACCTGGCGGCCGAACTGGGCCAGCAGGCCGTCGCTGAACACCTGCCGCCGCCGGTGCGTGGGCTGGTGATCGAATCCACCTTTACCTCCCTGGCCGATGTCGCGGCGGCGGTGGCCAACACCTCGCTGCCGGTGCGGTGGTTGCTGTCACAGAAGTTTGACTCCATCGACAAGATCGCCGATATCCACATGCCCTTGCTCGTCGTGCATGGCCTGGATGACCGCTACGTGCCGCCGCGTTTCAGCCAGCAACTGTTTGATGCCGCGCAAGAACCCAAGCACTTGCTGTTGGTACCGGGAGCCAGTCACAACAACAGCCTGAGCCTGGGCGGCCGCAGCTATCGCCAGGCACTCCAGGGTTTGCTGTAGAACGGCGAATCCGGCACCGGTTGGAGCGACGCGTGTCAAGCGCATGCCACGCGCCAAAAGGCTTGCAAACGTTCCTGATCAAATATTGATCGCAGGTCGAATCGCCAGTGGCACCGGGGCCACGCAAGGTTATCCACAGAGATACCCACGGTTTTCGTGGACAACTCTTTTTGCATTTAAACGATTTTTTTACGCTGATGGTTCACCGGCTGACGTCAGCCTTTTGCTTGGCAATCGCCTTGGGGCCAGTGATCGCCCACAGAATCACACCCAGCAGGGGTACGAAGACAATCACCACAACCCATAGCATTTTGGTTTCGGCTCGACTGGCACTGCGCAGTACACAGTTGATGGCCCACAACTCAACCAGCACCAACAGCGTGGCCAAAATAATCCAGACGTATTCGATTTGCATGGTTCACCTCCTGAGGTCATACACCTTAGGGCCAGGGGTGAACGCGAGGGTTCAGAAAAAATACCAACGACTGCTCAGGTTTGTGGCGAGGGCGCTTGTTGTGGGAGGGTGGCTTGTTGTGGCGAGGGGGCTTGTCCCCCGCTGGGCTGCGCAGCAGCCCCAAAGCCAGCCGCCTCGGTATATCTGGCAGAACGTGGTGAGGCTATTGGGGCGGCTTCGCCACCCAGCGCGGGGCAAGCCCGCTCGCCACAAAAAAAGCCAGCGGTGAGCTGCAAGTTGCAGGCTTAGGTCAACCAGGGTCTGGCACCTTGTCTGTCGCAATCGGCAGTTCAATCCCCCAATCGCCATGCAAGTACCAATCCTCACCGATCATTTCGGCCGGGTGCATGGTGCGGTCGGCACCGTTGCCGCAGGCCAGGGCGCTAGTCGCACAATAACGGTCGCAGCCCCAGCAGATACGCTCAGGGTGTTTGGGGTTTAGCGGGAATGGCTTGGCCATGAGCAGGCTCCACGGCAGTGGGCGGTGATTTGATCCTACGGCCGCCGCCCGCCCACAGCCTTGACCAACGTCAAGAATGGTTGTGGTTATATCCCTGGAAACTTGACAGGAATCATTATTATTTACAGCAAAGCTTTCTAGACTCGGACTCTCTTTTGCCCTGTCAGGAAGCCCCCATGCGTATCCCCTTCACGCTGTCACTGGCCTTGCTGTTGTCGACTGGCGCGGCCGTCGCCAAGGAATACCCGATCGGCGAGCCACAAATGTGCCCCGGCCTGGAAGTCGGTGCGGTCTATCTGCAACCGATCGAGATGGCGCCACCAGGCATGATGCGCGCCACCGCCGATTCGGATGTGCATCTGGAGGCCGATATCCGCGCCACTGCCGACAATCAACAGGGCTTCCAGGAAGGCAGTTTCGTGCCTTACCTCAACGTCTCGTTCCGTCTGCAGAAGCAAGGTGCAGCCAGCCCGATCATCGGTGAGTTCCACGCCATGGTGGCCAACGACGGGCCGCACTACGGCGATAACGTCAAGCTGCTGGGTCCTGGCAAGTACCAGCTGACTTTCACCGTGATGCCACCCAGCGGCCACGGCTCACTGGGCCGGCATACCGACAAAGAAACCGGGGTCGCGCCGTGGTTCGAGCGCTGCGAAGTGCACTACGAATTCGTCTACGCGGGTATTGGCAAGAAAGGCGGCTACTGAATGCGCCGCGCCCTCGCCCTGTGCGCCCTGCTGGCCGCTGGTGCGGCCCTGGCAGCACCTTTGCCGACCTATGAATTGACGCTGCAGGACGGCCACTTCAACCCGGCGCAGCTCAAGGTGCCGGCCGGCCAGCGCTTCAAGATCGTGTTGAAAAACATCGGCCAAGGCCCGGCCGAGTTCGAGAGCACGCCGCTGCGCGTAGAGAAAGTGCTGTCGCCTGGGGTGACCACCTTTGTGGTGATCCACCCGCTCAAACCGGGCACTTATGGGTTTTTCGACGAATTCAACCCACAGTTGCCCGAGGGCAGCATCCTCGCCGAATAACGGCCCAGGAGCATTTGATGAATCAATCGATGTTTATCGTCTGGCGCGAAAGCGTCGAGGCGTTGCTGGTGATCGGCATCCTCCAGGCCTGGATCAGCCAACAATCCGAGGCCTCGCGCCTGGGGCGTTTCCTGTGGGCCGGAGTGCTCCTGGGGCTGCTGTGTTCCGCCGGGTTGGCGGGCTTGATGCTGTGGGCCGGTGAAGCCATGAGCGGGCCCAGCGGTGAATGGTTCCAGGCCGGCATGACCCTGGTGGCAAGCCTGTTGATGGTGCAGATGGTGTTCTGGATGCACCGCCACGGGCCGGGCCTCAAGCACACACTGTTACGGGACGCCGAGCAGCGCGCGGCGCGCCAGGGCGGCCTCGGTGTGTTGTTGCTGGCGTTATTGGCAGTCAGCCGCGAAGGCAGCGAGACCGTGGTGTTCCTGTATGGCGCCGGCGCCCAACTGCATGGCCCGGCATTGGGCCTGTTCGCCATTGGCGGGGGGCTGGGCCTGGTGTTGGCCGGGTTGACAGTCATGCTGCTGCGCAGCACGCAGCGGTTGATTTCGTGGTCGCGTTTTTTCGCCCTCAGTGAGGTGCTGTTGCTGCTTTTGGCGGCCTCCTTGCTGGTCGCTGCCGCAGAACGCATCGGCGGGCAACTGTTGGCGATGGACATGCCCGATTGGGTCTACACCCTGGTGGGCGAAGCCTGGTGGGACAGCAGCGCCCTGCTCAGTGACAGCCACGGCCTGGGCGCAGTGCTCGCCGGCTTTGCCGGGTACCGCGCAACGCCCAGCACGGTCACCCTGCTGGTGCTGGCCGGCTATTGGTTGCTGGTGGGCCAAGGGCTGTATCGCACCCGGCGAGCAGCGCTGTGAACACCCCCTGGCTGCAACGCCTGGGGGATGGCATGCGCCGCCACGCGCGGCTGATTCGCGGTATGCAATGGGCGGTGGTGCTGTTCTACGCGGGATTGCTGGTGGTACCCGCGCTGCTGCCGCTGCCCGCCAGCCAGGCGCGTTTGTTGGATAACCTGACGCTACTGGCACAGTTCCTGTTCTGGGGCGTGTGGTGGCCGTTCGTGGTGCTGTCCATCGTCGTGTTCGGCCGCGTGTGGTGCGGCGTGCTCTGCCCTGAAGGCTCGTTGAGCGAATGGGCCAGCCGCCATGGGCGCGGCCTGGGCATTCCGGGGTGGATCCGCTGGGGCGGTTGGCCCACCGTGGGTTTCTGCCTGACCACCCTCTACGGGCAATTGATCAGTGTGTACGACTACGCCCAGGCGGCCCTGCTGATCCTCGGCGGCTCGACCGTCGCCGCCGTGCTGGTGGGGCTGCTGTTTGTGCGCGGCAAACGGGTGTGGTGCCGCTACCTGTGCCCGGTCAGCGGTGTATTCGCCCTGCTCGCGCGCCTGGCGCCCGTGCATTTCCAGGTTGATGAACAGCGTTGGAAAGCCAACGACGGCCCACGGCTGCCCCTGCCCAACTGCGCGCCGCTGCTGGACATCCGCCGCTTGCAAGGTGCCAGCGATTGCCACGCCTGTGGCCGCTGCAGTGGGCAACGCGGCGCGGTGCAGTTGATTGCGCGCTCGTGCAATAGCGAAATCCTCCAGGCCCCACGCAAACCCGCCTTGGCCTGGGATACGCGCTTGTTGTTGTTTGGCGTGATCGGCCTGGCGATGGGCGCCTTCCAGTGGACCGTCAGCCCGTGGTTCATCACGTTCAAGCAAGCCCTGGCGCAATGGTTGGTGGAGCACGACTGGTTGTGGCCGTTGCAGGACAACGCGCCCTGGTGGCTGTTGACCCATTACCCCCAGGCCAACGACAGCTTCAGCTGGTTGGATGGGTTTTGTATCGTTGCGTACCTGGGTGCCAGCAGCCTGCTGATCGGCGGCGCATTGATGGGGCTGGTGCACCTCGCCGCACGACTGAGCGGTGAGCGTGCACGGTATTGGGCCCTGGCGCTGACCTTCACGCCCCTTGGCGGTGCAGGACTGTTCCTGGGGCTGTCGGCAACCACCGTCAAGTTGTTGCGTTATGAAGGGTTGTTGCTCGACTGGGTACAGCCGGCACGCGGCGCGCTGCTGGTTGGGGCGATGGGCTGGTGTTTATGGCTGGGGTGGAAACAGCTGGCCGACACGCCACTGGCACGACAGTGCGCCGCCTGGACATGCCTGCTAGTGGGCAATGGGCTGGTGGGGTACGGCTGGTGGCTACAGTTCTGGGGTTGGAATCTCTAGGAGCCGGCTTGTCGCAGTGAGCGGGCTTATTGTGGCGAGCGGGCTTGCCCCGCGCTGGGCTGCGTAGCAGCCCCAACTGAGCCGGATACGGTGTATCAGATGCTCCGTAGCGTCTGGATTTAGGGCTGCTGCGCAGCCCAGCGCGGGGCAAGCCCGCTCGCCACAGCAAGCCCGCTCGCCACAATGGCCCGTCTTGCGCGGTTAGACGCGGAACCTGGCAACCGTCAGGTGCAGTTCCCCAGCCATTTGCGCCAGTTCATGGCCGGCCGTATCGGTATGCCGTGCGCCGAGCAAGACTTGCTCCGACAGATTGCGAATCCCCACCAGATTGCGGTCCACCTCCCGCGCCACCAATGCTTGCTCTTCGGTGGCGCTGGCGATCATCAGGTTGCGTTCGTTGATCTGCGAGATCGACTGGGTAATCGCTTCCAGGGCCTGGCCCGAACGCTCGGCCACGCTCAAGGTAGCCCGTACCAAATCACTGCTGCCCTGCATCGCGGTCACAGCTTGTTCGGTGTCCAGGCGGATGTTGCCGATCATCTGCTCGATCTCCTGGGTCGAGGCCTGGGTGCGATGGGCCAGGGCCCGCACCTCATCGGCCACCACGGCAAACCCGCGCCCGGCATCCCCGGCCCGTGCCGCCTCGATGGCGGCGTTGAGGGCCAGCAGGTTGGTCTGGTCGGCAATACTGCGGATCACCTCCAGCACGCCGCTGATGTCCTGCACCCGCCCGGCCAGTTGCTGGATGCGCACCGAGGTGCCACTGACGCCCTCTGCCAGGGTGTTGATGGACGCGACGGTTTCTTGCACCTGATCGCGCCCCAGTTGGGCCGTCTGCGCCGATAACCGTGAGGCTTCACTGGTGCTCACTGCATTGCGCGCCACTTCATCTACCGCCGCCGTCATCTCATTGACCGCCGTGGCGGCCTGTTCGATCTCCATGCCTTGCAGTTGCAAGCTGCTGCTGGTCTGGCTGCTGACCGCGCTCAACTCCTCGGAAGAACTGGCCACGCGGTCCACCGACGTGGCGATCTGGCGCACCATTTCATTGAGGTTGTCCTGCATCTGTTGCATGTTTTTCATCACGCTGCCGTCGGCGCTGCCCGCCGTTGGCACTTCGGTAGTCAGGTCGCCCTGGGCAATCTGGCTCAATACCCGCGCGGCCTCGTCGGGCTCGCCGCCCAGGGGCCGGGTCACGCTGCGGGTGACAATCACCCCCGCCGCCACCACCAGGGCCACGCACAGCAGGAACAGCCCCAGCATGTTGCGCCGCGCCTCGCTGTACAGGGTCTGCGCCGCGCGCTCGCGCTCGGTAAAGATCTGCCCCTGCAAGGCCATCATCGCCTCCAGGCTCTTGAATACGGCCTGCTCGGCGGGTTGCACATTCTGCTTGAGCTGCGCCACACCCTCGGCATGGGCGCCCTGGCGGATAAGTGCCTGCACCTGGGTAAAGGCGCCCACATAGGCTTCGCGCCGCTGCTTCAGGTCGGCATAGGCCGCCTGGCCCGCAGGTGTGTTGAACAGCGGCTCCAGTTGGGTGAAGGCATCGGTAATGCGTTGGCGGGTGGTACCAATGGCCTGTTGTGCGGCCTGGTTGTCCTCATCGATCAGCAAGTCGCGGGTATTACGGCCGTTGTCGCGCACACCGGTGGCAATCACCATGATCGGCGCGATTTTCGGCCAGTCCTGCTGCACGATCAGTTCCGATTGTTCCTTGAGGGTGCCCAGGTCGTGCAAGGCGTAGAGCGCCATGCCCGCCAGGGCCAAGGGGGCGATGGCAAAGCCGATCGCGATGCGGCGGGCGGTGGTTAGTCGAGTCATGTCATAAGCTCCCTGATGAATACCTGCCCCCAGGGGGCAGCATCTTTGATAATCCGGTGGGAGTTCAATCGCCACGCTTGAAAGGGCTCCGCGAAGGGATCAACCCCGTAAAACAAATGCCGGGAACAGTGCCCGCATTTTCTCCCATAGTTCAGGCAGCAAGGCCTGTGCCGAAACGCTCGGCAATTGCTCATCGAGCATGCGCGCGGTGCGCACCAGCTGTACGGCGAAGCGCTTGACTCCCCGCTCTTGCAAACGCTGGGCCAGCAGCAGCAGGCGCTGCGGGTCGATCAGGTGCCAATGCACGGTGGTGCGGCATTCGTAGTCCACATCGCTGTGCAGCAGCAGGTCGAGGCTGCGCCAATTGGCGGTGCCGCTGCCCTTGACCTGGGTGATCAACTGGCAGTCCTCGGCCAGGGACTTGACGTCAAAGCCAACCCAATCGGCATGGGCCAGGGCATTGGCGAACGCCGCAGGCTTGATCCCGGCACTGTGCAGGCCGATGCGAAAGCCCATTTTGCGCACTTCGTCCATGGCTGCCGGCAGGCCTTCCTGCAGGGTCGGTTCACCACCGCTGAACACCACGGCATCCAGCAGGTCCTGGCGCCGTTGCAGAAACAGCAAAACCCGGCGCCAATCCACCTCATCGCTACCGCGAGGGGGGATCAGGTCCGGGTTATGGCAATATCGACAACGCCAGGCACAGCCCTGGCAAAACAGCACGCAGGCGAGCATGCCGGGGTAGTCGAGGGTGGTCAGGGGCACGAGGCCCCCGACCCGTAGTGCTCGACTCATTGGCGCCCGGCCGCCGCCGCACTTTCGGTAAAGTGCGCGCGCTCACGGTGCTCCGATTGTTTGCCGGGGTTAAAGGCCGAAACCGGTCGGTGGTAGCCCATGACACGGGTCCAGACTTCACAGCGTTGGCGTTGTGGCTGGGTGGTTTGCATGGTGAATCTCCTTGGGGTTGGAAAACGGTTAGCACCTTGCTCTGTAGGAGCGAGCTTGCTCGCGAAGAACGTCAACGATCACGCGTGCTGCCTGGTTAAACGCGGTGTACTTGAGTGCTTCGCGAGCAAGCTCGCTCCTACAAGGTGGCGTTAAGGGCCAGGACCTCGTCGCACTTGGGGCAGAATTCATGTTCGCCCGCCAGGTAGCCGTGCACCGGGCAGATGGAGAACGTCGGCGTCACCGTCAGGTACGGCAGGCGGAAGCGCCCCAGGGCCTTGCGCACCAGCTGCTTGCAGGCCTGGGCCGAGGAAATCTGCTCGGCCATATACAGGTGCAGCACGGTGCCGCCGGTGTATTTGCATTGCAGTTCGTCTTGCAGCTCCAGGGCTTCGAACGGGTCTTCGGTGAAGCCCACTGGCAACTGCGAAGAGTTGGTGTAATACGGCGCGCCAAGGCTGCCGGCCTGGAGGATCGCGGGGAAACGCTTGAGGTCTTCCTTGGCAAACCGGTAGGTGGTGCCTTCGGCCGGCGTGGCCTCCAGGTTGTAGAGGTGGCCGGTGTCTTCCTGAAAGCGCAGCAACGTGGCGCGCACATGGTCCAGCACCTGCAGCGCAAACTCGCGCCCGCGGGCGGTATGGGTGCCCTCCTCGTCGCCAGTGAAATTGCGCAGCATCTCGTGCATGCCATTCAGGCCGATGGTTGAGAAGTGATTGCGCAAGGTCCCCAGGTAGCGCTTGGTGTAGGGGTACAGGCCGGCGTCCATATGGTGCTGGATCACCTTGCGCTTGACCTCCAGGCTCTCCATCGCCAGTTCCATTAGGTGGTCCAGGCGTTGCAGCAGGCCGCTGGTGTCGCCCTTGAACAGGTAACCCAGGCGGGCGCAGTTGATCGTCACCACCCCCAATGAGCCGGTCTGCTCCGCCGAACCGAACAACCCGCCGCCACGCTTGAGCAACTCGCGCACATCCAGCTGCAAGCGGCAGCACATCGAGCGCACCTGGTTGGGCTGCATATCGGAGTTGAGGAAGTTCTGGAAGTACGGCAGGCCGTAGCGCGCGGTCATCTCGAACAGGCGGTCGGCGTTTTCGCTGTCCCACGGGAAGTCATGGGTGATGTTGTAGGTGGGGATCGGGAAGGTGAACACCCGGCCCTTGGCGTCGCCGGCCTGCATCACTTCGATATAGGCGCGGTTGATCAGCTCCATCTCCGCTTGCAGGTCACCGTAGGCAAATGGCATTTCTTCACCGCCGATAATCGGGATCTGCTCGCGCAGGTCTTCCGGGCAGACCCAGTCGAATGTCAGGTTGGTAAACGGCGTTTGTGTGCCCCAGCGCGAGGGCACGTTGAGGTTGTAGATAAACTCCTGCACCGCCTGGCGAATCTCGGGGAACGTCAGTTGGTCCTTGCGCACAAAGGGCGCCAGGTAGGTGTCGAACGAGCTGAAAGCCTGGGCACCGGCCCACTCGTTCTGCAGGGTGCCGAGGAAGTTGACCATCTGCCCCAAGGCACTGCCCAGGTGCTTGGGCGGCCCGGCTTCGACGCGGCCGGGCACGCCATTGAGGCCTTCGTGCAGCAGCGTGCGCAGGGACCAGCCGGCGCAGTAGCCGGCGAGCATGTCCAGGTCATGGATATGCAAGTCCGCCTCGCGATGGGCCTGGCCGATCTCCTGGCTATAGACCTCGTCCAGCCAGTAATTGGCGGTGACCTTGCCCGACACGTTGAGCACCAGCCCACCCAGGGAGTAACCCTGGTTGGCGTTGGCCTGCACACGCCAGTCTTCACGGTCGAGGTACTCGTTCATCGAGGTGGCGACTTCCACCAGGGTCTTGCGATCCCGGCGCAGGCGCCCGTGCTGCTCGCGATAGACGATATAGGCACGCATCGCCAAAAAGTACCCGGCGTCCATCAACACCCGCTCGACACTGTCCTGGATCTGCTCCACATCCAGGCGGGTAATCCCGCGTAGTCGGGCGAGCACCGCCCCTAACAACAGATCGACTTCGGCGTCCTGATACTCACCGGTGGCGTTACCCGCGGCGATCATCGCCTGACGGATTTTCTCGGCGTCAAAGGCTACGAGGGTGCCATCGCGCTTGTGTAGGCGGGTACTGACCAGCGGGCTTGAGGTGATCTGCATGGGGGCTCCAAAACACTACATATAGATTTAATAGTTCGTATAGACACAAGATGCAGTGATGGTACGCAGTGAAAGGTGGGTTGCAATTGATCAGGGTCAAGTTTGCGCAGAGGTATCGTCACGGGCCAGTTCACGTTCAATCTGTTCGATGCTGGGTAAGCTGGTTTGGAGTTCTGCCGGGAGGGCGCCGACCAACTGGTACTCCGCCACCCCGATGGGTCGAGCGCTGTCACGCAAAGCATATTCAGCCACTATCTTGTTTTTGCTTTTGCACAGCAGCAAACCAATGGTGGGGCTGTCTTGCGGGTGCTTGAGTTGGGCGTCCACCGCTGCGAGGTAAAAACCCAACTGCCCCAGATGCTCTGGCTTGAACTTGCCGGCCTTGAGCTCAATAGCGACGTAACAGCGCAGTTTCAGGTGATAAAACAGCAGGTCAATGAAGAACTCCTCGCCGCCCACATCCAGCAGGACCTGCTTGCCGACAAAAGCAAAGCCTGCCCCCAACTCCAGCAAAAAGTCGGTGACATGCCTGATCAGAGCGCTTTCGATCTCACGCTCCTGCGCGTCCAGGGTCAGCCCCAGAAAATCGAAACGATAGGGATCTTTCAGTGACTCGCGGGCCAAGTCCGACTGGGGCTTGGGCAGCAGGGTTTCGAAGTTGCTGACAGCATTGCCACTGCGCTCCAGCAAACGGGTCTCGATCTGCATGACCAGAATGTTGCGTGACCAGTTGTGCTCAATGGCTTGGGCGGCGTACCAGCGGCGGGTTTCGGGGCCGGGCAGTTTATCGAGCAGGACCAAATTATGACCCCACGGCAATTGTGCAGCAGCCTGTTGCACAAACTGAACATCAGGCCAAGCCTCGGCAAATGCGCGCATGTACTTGAGGTTGCGCGGCGAAAAACCTTTCATATCAGGAAAAGCTGAACGCAAATCCTGCGCCAGGCGCTCAATGACTTTTGCTCCCCACCCTTGCTGCGCCTGGCGGGTCAAGATGTCCTGGCCAATCTGCCAGTACAGCAGCACAAGCTCACGGTTTACTGCCAGCGATGCACGCTGCTGGGCAGAGTGAATACGGTTTTTCAGCTCCTTCAACCAGTCGCCATATCCCTCAGGAGGTGTAGTGAGGCCTTCAGCGGATCGATTCATTCCGGGTTCCTTGTCGATATTGCCCGTTGTAGAAACCAGCAATGGTAACGACGGAAAAACGCCACGCGGGCCAGCGGAATGCCCTTGATACAAAACAACGGGAACTACTATGCGACAGGGTTCCAGCACCTCCTCACCCCCCACTCATGTTCATAAACCGCACCACCTGCACCTCGCCCTCCCCGGTAAAGTCATGGCGCAGTGGTTTACCCCGCAACGCCTTGTGCAACGCTTCCACCAACGGCCGGTCATCCAACGGATAGCGGCGCAGCAACGCACGAAAATCCACCGCGTTGTCCTGCCCCAGGCACAGCAGCAACTGCCCTTCCACCGTCATCCGTACCCGGTTGCAGCTGGCGCAGAAGTTGTGGGAGTTGGGCGAGATAAAGCCGATGCGCGTCTGCGCGTGCCTGGCCAGGCGCACGTAGCGTGCCGGGCCGCCGCTGTTTTCGGTGCTGTCGAGCAAAGCGTGGTGCTCGCTGATCAATGCACGCACCTGCTCGCTGGAGCAAAAGGATTCGCCCCGCGAACGCCCCACATCCCCCAACGGCATCTCTTCGATAAAGCTGATATCGATGCCCTGGTCGATGGCGTACTGCACCAGCGCCGGCACTTCATCAAAGTTGCGACCCTTCATCACCACGCAGTTGAGCTTGACCCGCTCGAACCCGGCATCCCGAGCGGCCTCGATGCCGTCCAGCACCTGGCGCAAGTCGCCGTTGCGGGTGATCGCGCGAAAACGTTCGGGGTCGAGGCTGTCGAGGCTGATATTCATGCGTTTGACCCCAGCCTCCACCAGCGGCCGCGCCAAGCGGCCCAGTTGCGAGCCGTTACTGGTCATGACCAGTTCGCGCAAGCCGGGCAACGCGGCGATGTGGCGGCACAGCTCGACAATGCCCGGACGGATCAGCGGCTCGCCCCCGGTCAGGCGGATCTTGCGCACACCCTGGCTGACGAACACCGTCGCCAGCCGTTGCAGCTCCTCCAGGGTCAACACCTGCTGGCGCGGCAGGAAGGTCATGTTTTTTGCCATGCAATACACACAGCGAAAATCACAACGATCAGTCACCGACAACCGCAGGTAGTCAATGGAACGGCCCACACCATCCACCAGGCTCATGTCACTGCACCAACGGCGAGTCGGCGCCCTGCAGCGCGATGCCACGTACATCGGCCGCGCCAATCAGGGTTTGCAGGTATTGCACCAGTGCCTTCTGCCACACCCCTTGCTGCAACTGGGTGCGAATCGCCGTGGCGACTGCCTCGTAGGGCAGCGGCTGGCCTTCGATGCGCTGATCGACGCAGATCACATGCCAGCCGTAGCGGCTTTCCAGGGGTTTGCTGGCCAGGCCCGGGGCCAGGGTAAACAATTGGCGCTCCAACTCTGGCACGGTCTGGCCTTTGCTCACCTGCCCCAACGAACCGCCCTGGGCCTTGGACGGACACGCCGAGTATTTCAAGGCCAGGTCGGCAAAGCTGGCCGGCGACTCTTGCAGGCTCAACAACAACACCTCGGCCTGGGAATGCGCGACATGCCGCGCCTCGGCGTCGTCCGGCGCACACTCCAGCAAAATGTGCCGTACCGCGAGCAACGGCGCGCTGTGAAAGCGCCCGCGGTTGCTTTCGAAGTAGCGCACACAGGTGGCCTCGTCGCAGTCCGGCACCTTGACTTCACGCTCCAGCAACAGGCGGGTCGCTGCCTCTTCTTCGTTCTCGCCGGCGCCAACTTCCAGCAACACTCCCAGCTCACGAATCCGCTGCTGTAGCAGCTCACGGATCACCAAGGCGCGGGCGGCGAGGAACACCGCCTCCTCGCGACTCTCAGCCGGGTGATATTGCAGTTCCTGAGCCATCGCCTCGGGGGCAATCTGCACCCCGTTGACGCTGACAATCGGCCATTCCTGTTCGCTGCTGGCGATCAGTTGAGGCTCGACGGCCACCACCACTTCCGGCTCTTTGGCCGAAGAGCTGCAACCACCACCGCCGCTGCCGCCACCACATCCGCATCCTGTAGTCATGACGTTCTCCTCACTTCTGCCGCACGATTTGATAACGACGGCCCAGGTACCAGATCGGCGCACTGACCATGTGCACCAGACGGGTAAACGGGAACAGTACAAACAGGGTCAGGCCCAGCGCCACGTGCGCCTTGTAGATCAGGCTCACCGGGGCAATCGCCGCCGCTGCTTCCACCGGCCGCAGCAACACCACGTTCTGCGCCCAGTCCGCGAGCATCACCATCACCGAACCGTCCATATGCCCGGTCGACGCAACGATAGTCAGCAAACCCAAGACCAGCTGCGCCAGCAACACCAGCAAGATCAGGATGTCCGATGGGCTTGATGTGGCCCGTACCCGTGGATCAGTGAGGCGACGATTGACCAGCATCACCAGGCCCACCAGGCACAGCAGGCCGAAGAAACCACCGGAGACCATCGCCAGCAGCTGCTTGTTTTCGGTACTGATCACATGGTGGTAGATCGACGCCGGCGTCAGCAGGCCGACAAAATGCCCGGCCAGCACGAACAGCACGCCGATATGGAAGAAGTTGCTCGCCACACGCATGCCACGGTTATTGAGCATCTGGCTGGAGCCGGCCTTCCAGGTGTACTGCGACAGGTCAAACCGCGCCCAACTGCCTAACAGGCAGATGGCCAGGGCGACATACGGATACACGCCAAATACCAGCAAATTCCACTTAGACATTACCCACCTCCTTGGCTGGCACGGCGGCCAGCCCTTCGTGCTGAAAATCCACCCAGTGCAACGGCACCGCACTTTCTTCGCGGGCCTTGCCCGGCGCGCTGGGCATGGCGCTGCAACGGTCCTGCTGCTCGGCCTGCATGAAGTCCACGGCCTCCTCTTCCCAGACCTTGTCCAGGGCTTCGAGGGAGTCGTCGCGCACTTCGGCGGCAACCTGGGCACGCAACTCGGCAATCGCCTGGTGCGGCTCGGCGCCGCTGATCTGCAACAGCGCACGGAAGCAACTGGCATAGGCGCTTTCGCGCTCGTCCAGGCGCGCCGCCAGCAAGGCCAGCAGGTGCGCCACATCCGCCAGGCCCTCGCGGGCCTCGATGTCTTCGCGGGTGGACAGAAACTCCAGGTACAACGGGATGTAGTCCGGCAGCTCCTTGACGCCGATGGCGAACCCGGCCTCCTGGTACTGGGCCATCATGTCGACCATGGCCTGGCCGCGATCGCGCGACTCGCCATGCACGTGTTCAAACAACAGCAGCGACAGCGAGCGACCGCGGCCAAACAGTGCACCGTAGTGCTCCTGGCCATCCATCAGGTCATTGCTGCAGATCAGCTCCAACAGCTCGAACAACGCACCACGCTGCTTGGGGCTGATTTCCCGCGATTCGAGAATCGCCTGCTCCAGTTCATCGCGGCCGTTCACCAGGGTTTCGGTGGGATAGTCCAGCAGCAACGAGATCACTTTAAGAATGCGCATGGCTCAGTCCTCCCAGATCTGTACGGTTTTCAGCACGTCGCGGCGGTTGGCCTTCTTCGCCCCGAACATATTGGTGTCGGAGCTGCCACTGCAGCCGCTGCCAAAGCTGAAACCACAACCGGAACGCTCGGCAAACGCATCGCTCATCGCGTCTTCACGGTGGGCGCTGGGCACTACAAAACGGTCTTCGTAGTTGGCAATCGCCAGGTAGCGGTACATCTCTTCCACCTGGGCAACGCTCAGGTCGACGTCGGCCAGCACTTGCAGGTCCTCCACACCGTCCACTTGCTGTGAGCGCTTGAAGGCGCGCATGGCCAGCAGGCGTTTAAGCGCACGCTTGACCGGCTTTTCGTCACCGGCAGTCAGCATATTGGCCAGGTAGCGCAGCGGGATGCGCAGGCTGTCGACATCCGGGATCACCCCGTTCATGCCCACGGTGCCAGCTGCGGCGGCGTTCTGGATCGGCGACAGCGGCGGCACGTACCAGACCATCGGCAAGGTGCGGTATTCCGGGTGCAGCGGCAGCGCCAGCTTCCAGTCCACGGCCATTTTGTACACCGGCGAACGCTGGGCCGAGTCGATCACCGACTGCGGTACACCATCGGCCAGGGCCTGGCGGATCACCGCCGGGTCATTGGGGTCGAGGAAGATTTCCAGCTGCTTCTCGTACAGGTCGTGCTCGTTGGCGGTGCTCGCCACTTCGCTGATGCGGTCGGCGTCATACAGCAACACGCCGAGGTAACGGATCCGCCCGACGCAGGTTTCTGCGCAGACGGTGGGCATGCCGGCTTCGATCCGTGGGTAGCAGAAGATGCACTTCTCGGATTTGCCGCTTTTCCAGTTGAAGTAGATTTTCTTGTACGGGCAACCGCTGATGCACATGCGCCAGCCGCGGCATTTTTCCTGGTCGATCAGGACGATGCCGTCCTCTTCACGCTTGTAGATCGCGCCGCTGGGGCACGACGCCGCGCACGCCGGGTTCAGGCAGTGCTCGCACAGGCGCGGCAGGTACATCATGAAGGTGTTTTCGTACTCGCCATAAATGTCGGCCTGGATCTGGTCGAAGTTCTTGTCCTTGCGGCGCTTGGCGAACTCGGTGCCGAGGATTTCTTCCCAGTTGGGGCCCCACTCGATTTTCTCCATGCGCTTGCCCGACACCACCGAACGCGGGCGCGCAGTGGGTTGGTGCTCGCCCAGGGGCGCGGTGTGCAGGTGCTGGTAGTCGAAGTCGAACGGCTCGTAGTAGTCGTCCAGGCTCGGCAGGTCCGGGTTGGCGAAGATGTTCGCCAACACGCGGAACTTGCCGCCGATACGTGGGTTGATCGAGCCGTTGGCGTTACGGATCCAGCCGCCCTTCCACTTGTCCTGGTTTTCCCACTCCTTGGGGTAGCCAATGCCCGGCTTGGATTCAACGTTGTTGAACCAGGCGTATTCCATGCCTTCGCGGCTGGTCCAGACGTTTTTGCAGGTGATGGAGCAGGTGTGGCAGCCGATGCACTTGTCCAGGTTCAGGACCATGCCGATTTGTGAGCGAATCTTCATCTCAGTTCTCCTCGATATCGGTCGGCAATGGACGCGGCAGATCATCACCGCTGGAACCATCGAGCCAATCGACCTTGACCATCTTGCGCACCACCACGAATTCATCGCGGTTGCAGCCGACTGTGCCGTAATAGTTGAAACCGTAGGCCTGCTGGGCATAGCCGCCGATCATGTGGGTCGGCTTGAGCACCACGCGGGTCACCGAGTTGTGGTGGCCGCCACGGGTCTTGGTGGTTTCCGAACCCGGTACGTTCACGATGCGTTCCTGGGCGTGGTACATCATCACCATGCCTTCCTTGACCCGCTGGCTGACCACCGCACGGGCGGTCAGGGCGCCGTTGACGTTGAAGCACTCGATCCAGTCGTTGTCCTCGATCCCGGCGCGCTTGGCGTCGATTTCCGAGAGCCACACAATCGGGCCGCCACGGCTGAGGGTGAGCATCAGCAGGTTGTCGCTGTAGGTGCTGTGGATCCCCCACTTCTGGTGCGGAGTAATCCAGTTCAGGACGATTTCGGTCTCGCCATTGCTGCGCTTGCCCTTCACCCCTTCGATGGTGCGGGTGTTGACCGGTGGCCGGTAGCTCATCAATTGCTCGCCGAACGCCTGCATCCACGGGTGATCCTGGTAGAACTGCTGGCGGCCGGTGATGGTGCGCCATGGGATGTTTTCATGGACGTTGGTGTAGCCGGCGTTGTAGCTCACGTGCTCGTCTTCGAGGCCCGACCAGGTGGGGCTGGAGATGATCTTGCGCGGCTGCGCCTGGATATCGCGAAAGCGGATCGCTTCGTGGGCCTTGGAAATCGCCAGGTGGCTGTGGTCGATGCCGGTGAATTCCGACAGCGCGGCCCAGGCTTTCAAGGCCACCTTGCCGTTGGTTTCCGGGGCCAGGGACAGGATCACTTCGGCGGCGTCGATGGCGGTGTCGATCTTTGGCCGGCCATGGCTGATGCCGGCATCGCCTTCGTGGTGGTTGAGTTCGCCAAGGAACTCGACCTCCTCATCGGTATTCCAGTTGATGCCCTTGCCGCCGTTGCCGAGTTTTTCCAGCATCGGGCCCAGGGACGAGAACTGCTTGTAGATGTTCGGGTAATCGCGCTCCACCACCGCCATGTTTGGCGCGTTCTTGCCCGGTACCGGCGCCACACCGGCGCTTTTCCAGTCGGTGCCGCCAAACGGCTGGGCCAGTTCGCCGACGCTGTCATGCATCAACGGCACGGTGACCAGGTCTTGTTCCACGCCCAAGTGGCCGACCGACATGGCCGAGAACGCCTTGGCGATACCTTTGTAGATTTCCCAGTCCGAACGCGACTCCCACGCCGGATCGATCGCCGCCGACAGCGGGTGAATGAACGGGTGCATGTCCGAGGTGTTCATGTCGTCTTTTTCGTACCAGGTTGCGGTCGGCAACACGATGTCGGAATAGACGCAGGTGGAGGACATACGGAAGTCCAGGGTGGTCACCAGGTCCAGCTTGCCGATGGCGCCGTCTTCGACCCACTCGGCCTCGGTCGGCTTGCATTCGGTGCTGTGGCCGATGTCTTCGTTCATCACCCCGTTCTTGGTGCCCAGCAGGTACTTGAGCATGTACTCATGGCCCTTGCCCGACGAACCGAGCAGGTTGGAACGCCAGATAAACATGTTGCGCGGGAAGTTCACCGGGCTGTCTGGCTGCTCGCAGGCAAAGCGCAAGCTGCCGTCCTGCCAGGACTTGACCACGTAGTCTTTCGGGTCCATGCCAGCGGCCGCCGCGTCGCGGCAGATATGCAGCGGGTTGGTATTGAGTTGTGGCGCGCTGGGCAACCAGCCGGCGCGTTCGGCGCGGATGTTGTAGTCCAGGGCATGCTCGGGGAACTGCGACTTGTCGGCCAGCGGCGAGAGGATGTCGTGCATGCTCATCTTCTCGTGGCGCCATTGCGAGCTGTGGCCATAGAAGAAGCTGGTGCCGTTCATTTGGCGTGGCGGACGGTTCCAGTCCAAACCAAAGGCCAGGGGCAGCCAGCCGCATTGCGGGCGCAGTTTTTCCTGGCCCACATAGTGCGCCCAACCGCCACCGGTCTGGCCGACGCAACCGCAGAGCATGAGCATATTGATCAGCCCGCGGTAGTTCATGTCCATGTGGTACCAGTGGTTCATCGCCGCGCCGACGATGATCATCGAGCGACCACGGGTCTTGTCGGCGTTGTCGGCAAACTCGCGGGCGATCTGGATCGCCTTCTCGCGGCTGACGCCGGTGATTGCTTCCTGCCAGGCCGGTGTACCCGGCACGCTGGCGTCGTTGTAGTCCTTGGCCACATTGCTGCCGCCCAGGCCACGGTCGATGGCCAGGTTGGCGGCGGACAGGTCGAACACCGTCGCCACTTTGGCCACCGTGCCATCAGCCAGGGTCACGCTGTGCACCGGCACCCGACGGAACTGCACGGCATCGCCGGCCACGTGCTGGAAGTAGTCGTGGGCTTCACCGGCAAAATACGGGAACGCCACTTCGGCGACGTCATCGCCGATCAGGCTCAGTTTCAGGTCGATCTCGCGGCCTTCACCGCCTTCTTTGGCGAGGATGTTCCACTTGCCCTTCTCGCCCCAGCGATAGCCGATGGCGCCTTGTGGCGAGACCAGTTCGCCGCTCTCGTCGAGGGCGATGGTTTTCCATTCCGGGTTGTTGTCCTGGCCCAGATTGTCGACCAGGTCCGACGCGCGCAAAAAGCGGTCGGGCTGGAAGCCTGCGCCCGGGGCAAAGCCGGTCATGGGCTTGAGCATCACCAGCACCGGCAAGTCGGTGTAGCGCTTGGCATAGTCGGTGAAGTACGCGCTGGGCTTGTCCAGGTGAAATTCTTTGAAGATCACATGGTTGAACGCCTGGGCCAACGCGGCGTCAGTGCCCTGCTTAGGGTTGAGCCACAGGTCGGTAAGCTTGGCCACTTCCGAATAGTCGGGGGTGATGGCCACGGTCTTGGTGCCCTTGTAGCGCACCTCGGTGAAGAAGTGCGCGTCTGGGGTACGGGTCTGCGGGACGTTGGAGCCCCAGGCAATGATGTAGTTGGAGTTGTACCAGTCGGCCGATTCCGGCACGTCGGTCTGCTCGCCCCAGACCATCGGCGAGGCCGGTGGCAGGTCGCAGTACCAGTCGTAGAAACTCAGGCACACGCCGCCAATCAACGACAGGTAACGGGAACCGGCGGCATAGCTGACCATGGACATGGCCGGGATCGGCGAGAAGCCAACGATGCGGTCCGGGCCATATTGCTTGATGGTGTAGACGTTGGACGCAGCGATGATCTCGTTGACTTCATCCCAGTTGGAACGGATGAAGCCGCCCATGCCGCGTTTGCTTTTATAGGAGTCGGCCTTGACCTTGTCCTCGACAATGCTCGCCCAGGCCTCGACCGGCGACAGGGTCAGGCGCGCCTCGCGCCACAGTTTGAGCAATGGCTTGCGGATCTTCGGGTACTTCAGGCGGTTGGCGCTGTAGATATACCAGCTGTAGCTCGCGCCACGGGGGCAGCCGCGCGGCTCATGGTTGGGCAAGTCGTTGCGGGTGCGCGGGTAATCGGTCTGCTGGGTTTCCCAGGTGATCAGGCCGTTCTTCACGTAGATCTTCCACGAGCACGAGCCGGTGCAGTTCACCCCGTGGGTGGAACGCACGATCTTGTCGTACTGCCAGCGCGAACGGTAGACGTTCTCCCAGTCGCGGGACTCTTTGCGGGTCTCGCCGTGACCTTCGGAGAATTCGTCTTGCTTGCGATTGAAGAACCGCAGTTGATCGAGTAAATGACTCATGGTGCTTTCCTCTCAGGCTTGCTGCGGGGTTCTGTGCCCCGCCCACGCAAGGTTTGAATTCGGGGTCGACTCAGCAGGGGGTCTCGGCGCCTTTGCGCGCATACCACCACCAGGTCACGACAATGCAGCTCAGGTAGAAGCCGACGAACATGTAGAAGGCCAATGCCGGGCTGCCGGTGTAGGCCATGGACGAGCCAAAGGTCTTGGGAATGAAGAACGCACCGAAGGCGCCCATGGCCGAACTGAAGCCCAGCACGGCTGCCGATTCCTTGGTCGCATCCTTGAGGGCTTGCTCACGCACGGCGGCAGGTTTGCCGGCGCTGGCTTTTTCATGCTGGGTGCGGAAGATCACCGGGATCATGCGGAAGGTGGAGCCGTTGCCGATGCCAGTGGTGATGAACAGCAGCATGAACAGGCCAAGGAAGCCGTAGAAGCTGCCGCCCTGGCCGTTCAGTGGCAGAAAGTGCAGGACGCCAAACACCATCACGATCATCAGCACGAAGTTCCACAGGGTCACCCGCGCACCGCCCAGTTTGTCTGCCAGCCAGCCGCCCAATGGGCGTACCAGGGCGCCTACCAGCGGGCCGAGGAATGCGAATTTCAAAGCGTTGACGTCCGGAAACGAAGTCTTGATCAGCATCGGGAAGGCGGCCGAGAAGCCGATGAAGGAACCGAAAGTCGCCAGGTACAACCAGCACATCAACCAGTTGTGCTTGCGCTTGAAGATCACTGCCTGCTCGCTGAACGAAGCACGGGCGCTGGACAGGTCGTTCATGCCGAACCAGGCAAACAGGGTCACGGTGATAATGAACGGCACCCAGATAAAGCCAGCGTTCTGCAGCCACAACTGGCTGCCGTCTTCCAGGGTCTGCGGCTGACCACCGAGCAGGCCGAACACACCAAAGGTGATCACCAGCGGCACGCAGAACTGCATCACCGACACGCCGAGGTTACCCAGGCCGGCGTTCAGGCCCAGGGCCGTGCCTTGCTGGGACTTGGGGTAGAAGAAGCTGATGTTGGACATGCTCGAGGCGAAGTTGCCGCCGCCGAAACCGCACAGCAGCGCGATCAGCACAAATACGCTGTAGGAAGTGCTGGGGTCCTGCACCGCAAAGCCCATCCACAACGAGGGAATCAGCAGCGACGCGGTGCTCAGGGCGGTCCAGCGGCGGCCACCGAAGATCGGCACCATGAACGAATAGAACACGCGCAAGGTGGCACCGGACAGGCCCGGCAAGGCGGCCAGCCAGAACAGCTGATCGGTGGTGAAGCTAAAGCCGATGGCGTTCAGGCGCACGATTACCGTGCTCCATACCATCCATACAGCGAAGGCCAACAGCAGCGCCGGGATCGAGATCCACAGGTTGCGGGTCGCGGTCTGTTTGCCGCTGGCGCCCCAGAATGCAGGGTCTTCGGGGCGCCAGTCGTGGATCACCGGGCCCGAATTGGGCTTTTGCGCGATAGTCATGCGGATTCTCCTTGGAGAGGCTGGGCCACCGCTTTACCGAGCAGCGGTTGCTTGCGGATTTCACTGAAGTACATCCAGGTCAGGGAGACCCAGACCACGCCGTACATCAACATGAAGCAGGAAGAGCGCACGCCGGTGAGGTCCACCAGGGCGCCGAACATGATCGGCAGCACGAAGCCACCCAGCCCCCCGGCCAGGCCGACGATGCCGGACACCGCGCCCATGTTTTGCGGGTAGTCATTGGCGATGTACTTGAACACCGAGGCCTTGCCGAAGGCGAAGGCGATGCCCATCACAAACAGCAGGATGGTGAAGACGGTGGCGTTGAGGCCGATATGGAAATCCAGCGGGCCGTTGACGGTCTGCACCTGCAATTGGGTCTGCGGGTAGCTGAGCAGGAACAGGCAGATCCAGCTCACCCACAACACCCACCAGGTCACGCTTTGTGCGCCCCAGCGGTCGGACATCCAGCCGCCTACGGCGCGCAACACCCCACCCGGCAGGGAAAAACACGCGGCCAGCAGCGCGGCACTTTGCAGGCTGAAGCCGTATTCCTGCACGTAGTACTTGGTCGCCCACAGCGCCAGGGCCACGTAGCCACCGAACACAATCGAGTAGTACTGGCAGTAGCGCCACACGGCCGGGTCCTTGAGGCACAGCAACTGCTCGCGAAAGGTCGCGCCACTGGCATTGCGGTGGGCCTTGTTTTCGCTGGTGAGGAACCAGAACAGCAGCGCGGTGATAAACAGGATCGCGCTGAACACCTTCGGCACCAGGTGCCAGGTACCCAGGGCGATCAGGGCCGGCGCAAGAAACTTGGTCACCGCCGCCCCGGCGTTGCCGGCACCGAACACGCCCATGGCAAAGCCCTGGTTGTCCTTGTCGAACCACTTGGCGACATAGGCGATGCCCACCGAGAACGAGCCGCCCGCCAGGCCGACAAACAGCCCCAGCACCAGGAATTGCCAGAAGGCGGTGGCATAGGTGATCAGGTACAGCGGCAGCACGCAGGTGAGCATCAGTACAAAGAACACGATGCGCCCGCCGAAGCGGTCCGTCAGCAGGCCCAGGGGCAGGCGCACCAGGGAGCCGGTCAACACGGGGGTGGCGGCCAGCAGGCCGAACTGGGTTTCGTTGAGTTGCAGCAGCTCTTTGATCGGCACGCCAAGGACGGCGAACATCATCCAGACCATAAAGCACACGGTGAAGGCCAGCGTACTCATGCCCAGCACCAGGCCTTGTCTTACACGGGGTTGAGTCACGGTTTGCGCTCCCAGAAGTGATTCCATGAGCGCAGGTTAGGGGCGACGTCCTCGCAGAACTTGACCCAGATCAACGTCCGCCTGGGGGGTATTGGCCTATGCTTGCCCCATCTACCTCCAAGGAGGTAGGCCAAATAACAAGAGAAAGTCTTTACTTATCAATGGATTGGTCTCTTGTGCCGGTTTTTTCCCGTGGGAGGGTTCGCCGGCAACTCTTTAGAGGTAGTGCGCCAGGGATTGCAGAATTCAATGCTGTTTTCCTTGCCAGGTGCCGCCATGCTGCTGTTCTTCCTCCTTCGATTACGCCGTGATGTTTAACTGGCTGCGCAGCTCCCTGCCCGCGCGGGCCGGTGTCGCGGTGATCCTGATTGCGATCCTGGCCCTGGCCAGTTCCCTGAGCGCCGGGCTGATCGCCTGGTTCAGCCAGGGCGACGGCGCGGCCATCAACACCGCAGGCTCGGTGCGCATGGAGACCTACCACCTGAGCTGGAAACTCGCCGACCATGCCCCCGCCGACGAGATCCAGGCCATCACCCAAAGCCTGCAACGGCGCCTGGACAGCCAGTCATTGAAAGCAGTGCTGGAAGACGGCCCCCAGAGCGCCCTGCAACAGAGCTACCAGCAGATCCAGCAACACTGGAACCTGGAGCTGCGCCCGGCCATCGAGCGTGGCGACGGCGCCCTGTTCCGCGAACGCGCGCCAGCCTTTGTCGAGCAACTGAACCAGTTCGTCAGCCTGTTGCAGCAGCAGAGCGAGCACAAACAAGGCTGGCAACAGCTGATCCAGGGCCTGGCGCTGTTCAGCACCCTGATCATCCTGCTGCTGGGGCTGTATGAATTGCAGTACGGCGTGGTCACGCCCTTGAAGGAGTTGGTGGATGCAACGCGACGCTTTCGTGAGGGTGACTACACGGCGCGGGTCAATCACCGCTCCCAAGACGAGCTTGGCCAGTTGGCCCTGAGCTTCAACACCCTGGCCGAAACCATCGAGCAGTCCCACCGCACCCTGGAAAGCCAGGTGCAGCACAAGACCCTCAACCTGCAACAAGCCAACGCCGCCCTCGAGTTGCTCTACGAGAGCAGCCGCAGCCTGGCCACGCGCCTGGCCAACGCCGAAGGCCTCGACGAATTGATCCGGCGCTTCCAGAAGCGCCTGCCGGGCCTGCGCCTGTCGCTGTGCCTGCAAGGGCACTTCCTCGCCCCGGCACAGCAGATGCTCGCGCTGCATGGTGAAAACAGCCGCAACGTCTGCGCCATTGGCGACTGCGCCACCTGCGAACGGCATCACGTGGCCCCGCCCCAGGTGTTCAGCATCAGCAACCAGGGCGCAGAGTTGGGCGAACTCAAGGCGCATTTCGTCGACGGGCATGCGCCCCAGGACTGGGAAAAACAGCTGATCCAGGCGCTGGCCAACCTGATTGGCACCTCGCTGTCCCTCAAGCGCCAGCGTGAACAGGACCACCGCCTGTTACTGCTGGATGAACGCACGATCATCGCCCGCGAACTGCATGACTCCCTGGCGCAAGCGCTGTCGTATATGAAGCTGCAAGTCAGCCGCATGCAGACCCTGCTGCGCCGTGACGAACCCAAGGCCACCCTGGAAACCGTCACCGGCGAACTGCGCGAAGGCCTGAACAACGCCTATCGGCAACTGCGTGAGTTGCTGACCACCTTCCGCCTGCAAATCCACGATGCCGGGCTGGTCCAGGAGCTCAAAGACACCGCCGAGGAGTTCTCGCGCCGTGGCGAATTCCAAGTGCACCTGCATGTGGACGCCCTCGCCTTCCAACTGTCAGCCAGTGAACAGATCCACCTGTTGCAGGTGACCCGTGAAGCCTTGTCCAACTGCCTGCGCCACGCCCATGCCGAGAACGCCTGGCTGCAACTGCGCCAGCACGGCGAAACCGTGAGCTTGAGCATTGAAGACGACGGCCGCGGCTTCAGCGAGCCGGTGGACCAACGCGAACACCACGGCCTGAACATCATGGATGAACGCGCCCGCAGCCTGCACGGCCAACTGGATATTTCTGCCCGCGAGCCCCAAGGCACACGGGTACATTTGCTGTTTCGCCCGGAATTCCTCGGGCAGTCTTTACAACAAGGTAGCCTGTCATGAACACCCCACACCGCCACGGCATCCTGCTCGTCGACGACCACCCGATGATGCGCCACGGCATGCGCCAGATGCTCGAACTGGAAGATGACCTGCACGTGGTGGGCGAAGCCGGCAATGGCGAGGAAGCCCTGGGGCTGATCGAATCGTTGCAACCGGACCTGGTGTTGCTGGACAACAACATGCCGCAAATGAACGGCCTGGAAACCCTGCGCCGCCTGCGCGCCATGGCCTATGGCGGCAAGGTCTTGCTGTTTACCGTGTCCGATGCCGAAGACGACATCCGCGACGCCCTGCGCCTGGATGCCAACGGTTATCTGCTCAAGGACATGGAGCCGGAACTGCTGATCCAGTACATCCGCGATGCCCTGCACGGCGCCCTGGTGATCAGCCCTGGCCTGACGCGCGTGCTGGCCCAGGCCCTGCGCTCACCCCAACCCCATGCCGCGGTTGAACTGACCGAGCGCGAGCGGCAGGTGTTGAAGACCATCGCCGGGGGTTACAGCAATAAGGTGATCGGGCACAAGCTGGGGATTACCGAGGGCACGGTGAAGGTGCATGTGAAGAATCTGCTGCACAAACTGGGGTTGCGCTCGCGGGTGGAGGCTGCGGTGTGGGCGATGGAGCATTTGCGCCAGGCTGGGTAGGGTTTTGTGGGAGCTGGCTTGCCTGCGAGGGTCGTTAACGATGACGTTGGGTATCTGACACCCCGAGGTGTTCTTGCTGGCGTGATCGCAGGCAAGCCAGCTCCTACAGGGGAATGCAGCTGCGCGCTCTGGCGTTGCATTACCGCACTTTCACCGTCAACGCCCCCACACTCGCCAAAACAATAACCGTCCCCACAATCACCATCATCGAAGGTCGCTGCGCCAATATCACCCATGCCATCACCATCGCCACCGGCGGTATGAGATAAAGCGCAATCGCTGCCCGACTGACCTGGCTGTGCGTCAGTACATAAGCCCAGGCCAGGTAGGCCAGCGCACTGGGAAAGATGCCCAGCACCAGCACTGCCAGGTTCACCGACACCGGAGCCTGGGCCACTTCCTCCGGTAATCCGGGCAGATACACCAGCAGCAACGCCGTACCTGACCAGAGGGTGAAACACACCATTGTCAGTCCGTCATAACGCTGTGAGTAACGCTTTTGCAGGGCGAAATACAGGCTCCAGGACGCCGCTGCCAGCAGGATCAACACGCCATGCCCATCCAGTTCGCCCAAGCCCCGATCCCCCACCGCCACGACTCCGGCACCGAGCAGGCCGCCGAGGACACAAGCCCATTGCCAGGCGCCGAGCCGCTCCCTGAACAACGTGCTGGCGAGCAATGCGCTGAACAGTGGCGTCGATTGCGCCAGGACGCTGGCGGCGCCGGCACTCACACCGCGCTGGCCGTAGTTGAGGGCGATGTGGTGCAGCGTCACCGCAAACAATCCCAACACCGCAAACAAAGGCAAATCCCGGACCCGGGGCCGTGCAATACCCTTGCACCAGGCCACCCCGGCCATAAACACCGAAGCAATCAAAAAGCGCAGCACAGCCAGATTGTCGGGCGCATAGGCCTGCAGCGCGATATGGATGCCGACAGGCGAATACGCCCAGCAGAGGATGACGAAGAGGGTCGCCAGGACAACTTTTGCGTGGGGCATGAGCATTCTCAAGGACGTGGCAGCACACAGGCACTGCCTGGCAAAAGTATGAGAAAACCCAAGCCCTGAAAAAAGTGACTTAAACTGAGCCCACTCTTCACTTCAGGTGAACCATGGAACTGTCCCAACTGCGCATGTTCAAGACGGTCTACGAGTTGGGCAGCATCGCCCGTGCAGCCGCAAAGCTGCATTGCGTGCCGTCCAATATCACCGCACGGCTCAAGTCCCTGGAGCAGGAGCTCGGGGTCGCGTTGTTCCTGCGTGAGGGCCGGGGCCTGCGGGTCAGTCCTGCGGGCGAAGTGTTTATCGAATACGCGACGAAAATCCTCGACCTCACCGAAGCCTCCCGGCGTGCCGTCGCACCTGGTGGCGCGCCCCATGGGCACCTGCGGATCGGGGCTATCGAGTCCAGTGCTACGGGGCGCTTGCCCCATTTGCTGGCGCGCTACCACGCGCTGTACCCACAAGTGTCGTTGGCGTTGAGCACCGGCACCTGGTCGCAGTTGCTCGATGATATCCAGCACCATCGGCTGGATGCGGCGATTGTCGCCGTGGATGTGCAACGCCCCGGGCTGGAAAGCACGCTGCTGTATAGCGAAGACCTGGTGCTGATCGCCCCCACGTCCCTGGGGCCGGTGCGCACCGTGACCGACCTGCAGGGCCTGACCCTGTTTATGTGGCCGACCGGCTGCCCGTATCGCCTGGCACTGGAGCAGTGGTTGTCACGCCACGGCCAAGTCGCGTCAATCGTCAGCATCGCCAGCTACGGTACGATTATCGGCTGTGTCAGCGCCGGCAGCGGCGCCGCGCTGGTACCACGGGGGATCTACGAGCAATATCGTCAGGGCGCCAACTGGCAAGGCCACGAGTTCGCGGAACTGACGCGCATCGACAACCGGTTTTACTGGCACGCCAACACAGGCTGCCATCCGGCCCGGGATGCATTTTCGGCACTGCTGCGCGATCACTGCCTCCTCGGGGCTACCTCCAACGAGGCATAGGCCCGGCAAGCCTTGCGCCCTACCATGGGGGGGAGCGGAGGTACGCCATGCTGACCCACCCATCCATCGTTTTAACCCTGCGCCGGCATCATCTGTTCAGCCCCTTGCCGGAAAAAATCTTCCAGGACGTCTGTACCCTGGCCAATCTCAAGCGCCTGCCCGGGCACGCGACCTTGATGCATCAGGGCGACCCCGCCGAGCGGTTTTTCCTGTTGATCAGTGGCCAGGTCAAGTTGCACCGGGTCACCGGTGAAGGCCAGGAGCATCTGGTGGAAGTCATTCGCCCCGGCCAGACCTTTGCCGAAGCCCTGCTGTTCAGTCAGGCCAAGGCCTACCCGGTGAGTGCCACGGCGCTCAAGGACAGCGTGCTGGTTACCATCGAGGGCCATCATTACCGCAAGGCCCTGGAAGACCAGCCGCAGATCTGCCTGGCAATCCTCGGCACCATGAGCATCCACCTGCATCAACGCCTCAAGGACATCGACACCCTGAGCCTGGCCAATGCCAGTCGCCGGGTCATCAACTTTCTGATCCAGGAGCGCGACCTGGCCAGCGGCGATGTGGTGCTGCAGGTGCCCAAGCGTCTGGTGGCCTCCAAACTGGGGATTCAGCCAGAGACGTTTTCGCGGATCCTGCATCGGCTGGTAGACGCCGGACTGATCGATGTACAACGGCGCACGATCCGCATCCTGTGCGAGGAGCAGTTGATGACCTATCAGGCCGGCTGACTTAGAATCGACGCCATTCTTCGCCCGCCTTCCTGACACGAGCGCCCCCATGAGCTTTGATTTCGACACGATCCACCCTCGCCTCGGCACCGGCAGCACCAAGTGGAGCCGCTACCCCGAAGACGTCTTGCCGATGTGGATTGCCGACATGGACATCGCCGCCCCGCCGGCGATCCTCAAGGCCCTGCACGCGCGCCTGGACCAGCAGATGCTCGGCTACAGCGTCGCCCGGCCTGAAGTGCGCGAGGCGATCATCAGCGACCTGTGGCACAAGTACGCCTGGCGCGTGCAGCCCGATGAATTGCTGTTCCTGCCGGGTGTCGAGCCAGGCTTCAACATGGCCTTGCATGCCTTTGTCCAACCGGGCCAGTCGGTGGTCTTGCAAACCCCCAACTACGCGCCGCTGCGCCATGCAGCGGGCAACTGGAACCTGCCGAAGATCGAAGTGCCGTTTGAACTGAGCGACCAGGGCGAATACCTCACCCCCCTGCCCGCCTTGCGCCAGGCCTTGAAAGGTGCCGGTGCACTGCTGTTGAGCAACCCCCACAACCCTCTGGGCAAGGTGTTTGCCCGCGAGGAACTGCTGGCCGTCGCCAATGCCTGCCTGGAACAAGGCACGCTGATTGTCTCCGATGAGATCCATGCCGAGCTGTGCTTCGACGGGCGCCGGCATATCCCTACCGCCTCGTTGAGTGCAGAGATCGCACGGCGCACCATCACCCTGATGTCCGCGAGCAAGGCCTACAACGTCGCCGGCCTGAAGACCTGCTTTGCGATTGTCCAGGACCCACTCATCCGCGAGCGCTTCAACAAGGCACGCTGCGGCATGGTCGATAGCGTCAGCCCGTTGGGCCTGGAAGCCACCTGGGCGGCGTATAGCCAATGTGGTGAGTGGTTGGAGGCGTTGGTCACGTACCTGCAAGGCAACCGCGACTACCTGGTGGATGCCGTGCAAAAACGCCTGCCGGGGGTGGTCATGCATGCGCCTCAAGGTACCTACCTGGCCTGGCTGGATTGCAGCGCCCTGGGCCTGGAAGACCCACAGCGGTTTTTCCTTGAGCAGGCCAAGGTAGGCTTGAGTGCGGGCGTGGAATTTGGCGATGACAGCCAACAGTTCGTACGCTTGAACTTTGGCTGCCCGCGGGCATTGCTCGAAGAAGGTATTTCACGCCTGGAACGCAGCCTGCAAAACCTGTAGGTGCGGCCCTGGCGGCTGATCAGAGCTTGGCGATGGACACCTCGGTGGATTTGACGAAGGCAATCACTTCACTGCCCACCTTCAACTCCAGGTCACGCACCGAACGTGTGGTGATCACCGAGGTGACAATCCCGGACGCGGTTTGCACGTCGATCTCGGACACCACTTCGCCGAGCAGGATTTCCTTGATCACGCCTTTGAACTGGTTGCGCACGTTGATCGCTTTGATGGTCATGTCGGTTTTCCTTTCACTGTTGGGTCAATCCGCACGAATGCGCAGGCCTTCAAAATGCGCCATTCGCACCAACAACAAAAGGAATAAATAACTATTTATTTATTCCATATAGGAATATGTAAAACCCTGTAGGAGCCGGCTTGCCGGCTCCTACATGGGTTTGGTCAAAAACCTACTGTTGCCGACACCAGCCAGGTACGCGGCGTAGACAGGGTCAGGCCTGGCGCGCTGTCGCTGGAGGTCGCGGCCGATGCCCAGTAGGTCGTGTTCAGCACGTTCTCCACAGTCGCACGCAGGGTCACTGGGTTTTCCTTGACCTTGAAGGTGTAGCGCGCCCCCAGGTCGTAGCGTTCCCAATTGTCGATCTTCTGCTGGTTGGCCGCGTCCAGGTACTGCGCGCCGGTATGAATCGCGCGGGCGGTCAGGGTCAGGCCTTGCAGGCGTGGGATATCCCATTCGGCACCCAGGTTGACGTTGGCCACTGGCGCACCGGTGCCGCGCTTGCCGTCGGTCAGGCCCTGGGCGGTCTTGGTCTGTTCGCTGTCGAGCAGCATCACCCCGCCGAGCAGGCGCACGCCGGCCAGGGGTTCGCCAAACACGTTCAGTTCCACGCCCTGGTTGCGCAATTCGCCATTGGGTTTGAAGAAGCCCTGGTTGTCGATGCCATAGGCCGGCTGCTTGATCTGGAACACGCTGGCCGTCATGCCAAAGCTGCCCATGTCGTACTTGGCGCCGACCTCCACCTGCTTGCTCTTGGTCGGTGGGAAGATCGCGTTTTCATTGTTTACCCCGCTCGAAGGTGCGGTCTCGCCCTGGCTCAGGCCTTCCATGTAGTTGGTGTACAGGGACAGTTGATCGGTGACTTTCACCACCAGGCCCAGGGCCGGCGAGGTCGCTTGTTCGTCGTACTCCGGCTGGTCCTTGATGCCATTGCTCCAGGACGTGACCTGGACCTTTTGCAGGCGTGCACCCAGGGTCAGCAGTACCCGTTCATCGAAGAAGGCCAGGGTGTCGGCCAAAGCCAGGCTGGTGAAGCGGTTTTCGGTGTGGGTGCTGGTGTCCCAGCGCACAGCCTGGCCTGGACGGGGCAACACCACCGGGTTGTAGAGGTTGCTCCTGCCGGGGGTATAGCGCTCGCCGGCATTGTCGAAATCCATGTTGAACTGGTTGAGGCTGACATTGAGCGTGTGCCCTACAGGACCGGTATTGAACCAACTGCGCGCGCCCACAGTGGCGGTCTTGACGTCTTCGTCGCGGCGGAAGCTGCGCGGCACTACCGTGAAGTCGCCATTGCTCTGGGTCGCCTGCACGCCGTGGCGCAGGAAGTCGTAGTTGCCTTTGCGCGCACCGGCGGCGGCGTAGACCATCAGCGAATCGCTGACATCAAACTCGCCACGCACCGCGCCAAAGGTGTCCTTGGTATGGGAGTACGTCCAGGATTGGGCAAAGTTGTCGCGGATGTCGCGGGCCTTGGGCATCACGCTGCCCCTGGCAACTTCCACGCGCTCCTGGGGCGCGTCGGCGGTGCGTTCCTGACGCCCGAGGTCGAGGGACAGGCGCACTCGCTCCTTGCGGTAGTCGAGGCCGATCACGGTCATTTCGCGGTCGACCTCCTGGTGATCCCATTCGGTATCGCCGGATTGCTTCACGCCATTGAAACGCACGCCAAACTGCTGCTCGTCGCCAAACCGCCGACCGATATCCACCGCACCACCGAACTGCCCGGCCGAGGCATAGCTGCCAGTGAACTCGGTAAGCGGTGCATCGGCGGCACGCTTGGGCTCGATATTGATCCCGCCACCGATACTGCCCCGCGGCGCGATACCACCGAGCAAGGCGCCGGGGCCCTTGAGGATATCGACGCGCTCGACCATTTCCATGTCGATGGCGTAAGTCGGCAGCACGCCATAGAGGCCGCCGTAGGACACATCGCTGTTGAACAGGCTGAAACCACGCACCGAAAACTGCTCGAAACGCCCACCGGCGGGGTTGGTGATGCGCACCGAAGGGTCGCTGGCAACCATCTCGCCGAGGGTCCGCGCCTGCAGGTTCTTCACCGCCTTGGCGGTGTAGGACGTGAGGTTGAACGGGGTATCCATAAAATCGTTATCGCCCAACAGGCCCTGGGCGCCTTTGCGTGTCACTTGGTCACCGGCGTAGGTTTGGGCAACGGGTGTGTTCGCGGTCCCCAGAATCGAGGTGGCTGGCAACTGATAAGCACCGCCCTGTGGTGCGGGGATCAAGGTGTAGGCACGCTCACCCACCGTTTGCAATTGCAGGCCCGAGCCTTGCAGCAGGCGTGCGAAGCCTTCTTCGACGGCAAACTCACCGGAAATCCCGGCGCTTTGGCGACCGCCGACCAGGGCCGGGTCCACCGACAGATTGACCCCGGCCAGCCCGGCAAAGCGGGTCAAGGCGCTGCCCAGGCTGCCGGCGGGCACTTGGTAACTGCGCCGGGCCGCGTCCTCGGCCCAGCTCACAGGGATAAACATTGGGCTGGCACTCAGGCTCAGGACCAGACTCAGGCGCAGTAGCGATGGCGGGACGACAGGCATTGAAAGGCTCTCTGTTTTCGTTCACTTGCCTTGGATGACAGGCGAGCCGAAAAAAAGGGACACGATCGTTCAAACTGGCCGAAAAAATGTTGGAGCCGCTTTGTGTGGGAGCGGGCTTGCTCGCGAAGGCGGTGTATCAGACATAGATGAGTTGGCTGACCCTGCGCCTTCGCGAGCAAGCCCGCTCCCACATTGGATCTGCCTCAACAATTAAATCGTGGTCAAGCCAGGGTTTTACGCGGTGCCAGCGTGACCCAATAGCGCGTGCGCCACTGCACCTGCAGCCCATGGGTGGTGGCCAGCAGGCTGAGGATGCGGTCGGTGTCGTCCAGGCGGAAACTGCCGGTGACGCGCAAGGCTTCCAGGCTCGGGTCCCAGCGCAAAACGCCCGGGCGATAGCGATCAAGCTCGCGCAGGAAGTCGCCCAGCCCCTGGTTCTGCGCCGTTAGCACGCCATCGCGCCAGCCCAGTTGCAGCGCGTCGAACGGAACCGGCGCCCCCAGCCCCGAAGCCTGTAGGCGTATCTGTTGCCCGCCGCGCACCAGGGCGCTATGCCCCGCTGCGTCGCGCACTTGCACCTGGCCCTTGAGCACCGACACCACACACGCCTGCGCCAACTGGCGCACACAGACCTCCGCCTGGCTGGCGACAACCTGGCCATAACGGGTGTGGACAGTCAGCGCCGCCGCGCCTGGCACACTCAGCGCCATCTCCCCGTCGACCAGGGTCAGGCGCCGCTGCGCAAGGTTTACATCCACCGCGCTGGCCGTGTTCAGTTGCAGGGCGCTGCCATCGGCCAGCGGCACGCGTTTGCGCTCGCCGGTGGCGGTATGCAGGTCGGCACGCCACACGTCGAGGGGTAACTGGCGACTGAGCAGCCATGCCGCCGGCACCAGCGCTGCCACGCCTAGGGCGCGTTTGAGTACGGCACGCCGCCCCGGTTGCGGGCGGTCGAGGCTGGCCATGGCCAGGGAGGATGGCAATTCGGCAAAACGCTGGCGCAGCAACTGCGCTTTTTGCCAGGCCTGTTCGTGCTGGGGATGGCTGTCGCGCCATTGCTGCAAGCCCGCGTGATCGCGCTCGCCGGCCGTGCCCGACTCCAGCAGCGCCAGCCACTGCGCCGCTGCCCGCGCCACATCCGGCGCGGTGCGGCTCACAGTTCCACCAGCAGGCAATGCTCATAGGCCTGGGCCATGTAGCGCTTGACCGTACGTTCCGAGACCTTGAGACGCTCGGCAATCTCCCGGTAGCCCAGGCCTTCGAGCTGGCTCCAGAGAAACGCCCGACGCACAACCGGCAGCAAACCGTCGAGCAATTCATCCAGTGCCTGCAGGGTTTCCAGCAGCAACCAGCGCTGCTCCGGCGATGGCACGCAGTCGTCGGGCAAGCGTGCCAAGGCATTCAGGTAGGCCTGCTCCAGGCTGCGGCGCTGATGGAAATTGACCAGCAGGCGCTTGCCCACTGTCACCAGATAGGCGCGTGGCTCCTGCAATTGCGCTACCGGCTGGGCACTGGCCAGCACCCGCAGGAACGTATCCTGGCTCAGGTCGGCGGCATCCCAGGCATTGCCCAGGCGCCGACGCAGCCAGCTTTCCAGCCAACTGCGGTGGTCGCGGTACAAGGTGCTCAGGCTGGGTTCGGCGGTGGTCGTTGGCGATACAGCATCATTCATGGCAAGCGAACCCTGAGCAGCGCGAGTGAGTCTCAAATGAGATTCATTCTATTTAATATCCCTGCGCTGCACCATGTTCTTTTTGCCGGGTAGACGGGCGGAGGCTGTTAATCAAGCGCCCTGGCCTTATGCCGCAGCAGATCAATAAACAACCCCAACTCGTGGCTCACCGGTTCACCCTTGCGCAGCAAGATACCGAATGGCGCAAGCGTCACTTCCAGCTCCACTGGCAACTCGACCACTAGGCCCATCTTCAGATAATCACGCAGGGCGCTTTCCGAAAGCACCATGATTGCATCGGTCAGTTGGATCAGTTGCTGCATGGAATACACCGAGCTGCATTCGATGATGTCCGCCGGCAGGGGCAAGGCCAGGCGCTGCAACGCTTCGTCAAAGCCGATGCGTGCCGGGCTGCTTTCCGGTTGCAGAATCCACGGCCAGTCGCTGACCAGTTCCTCCAACGGCAAGCTCGCGCGCTGCGCCAACGGATGCCCGGCATGTACCACCACCAGCAGGCGCTCGTTGCCCAACGGCTCAAAGCTGTAATGCTCGCTATTTGTGGCAGCGTTACGACGGGCGATGGCCAGGTCGATACGCCCTTGTTCCAGCAGTTGGATCACCTGGTCGCTGGTGTCGCCCATAATGCGAATGCGCAGTTGCGGGTTGAGTGACTTGATCTGGGCAATCGAGTCCATCACCAGGTCCGGCGCGGCGCCCATGATGGTGCCGATGGCCAGGTAGCCATAACCGCCCTGCTGGCGGGCCATCAAGTCTTCGGCGCAGCGGTCCAGGCCGCTGAGTGCCGATTCGGCGAAGCGAATCAACTCCTTGCCCAACGCCGTGGGGCGCATGCCACGGGGCAAGCGTTCGAACAGGTCACAGGCAAACATGTCCTCGATCTCGCGCAGCATGCGGGTGGCCGCCGGTTGCGACATGTTCAGGGCCTGGGAAGCACGGTGCAGGTTCTGGCTCGAACTCAAGGCCACCAGCATATGCAAATGCTTGTAGCGCAGGCGGTTGAACAGGCTGCGGGAGATCAGCGGACTACTCATTCTTTTCCTTACTATCGATACCCTGAGGTTATCGCTTATGAGCGAGATTCGATTTGTAGCGCATTGCTCGGCCGCCGTACAGTCCGGCCCATAAGAACAAAGCCCTACAAAAGGACTTCAAGATGACCACGCTACCCGTGTCCCTGCTCGCCAAAATTTCCTGGCGGCTGCTGCCCTTCCTGCTACTGATGTACATCATGGCCTTCCTCGACCGCGCCAACGTCGGGTTCGCCAAACAAGCCTTCCAGGCCGACACCGGCCTGAGCGACGCCGCCTTCGCCTTTGGCGCCGGGGTGTTTTTTATGGGCTACGCCTTGCTCGAAGTGCCGAGCAACCTGATCCTGCATCGCGTCGGTGCCCGCCTGTGGATGTGCCGGATCATGGTCAGTTGGGGCCTGGTCTCGGCGGCAATGATGTTTGCCCACAACGAAACCAGCTTCTACATCCTGCGCTTCTTGCTGGGTGTGGCCGAAGCCGGGTTTTTCCCTGGCGTAATCCTCTACCTCACCTACTGGTTTCCCCAGGCCGCACGCGGCAAGGCCATGGGTTTTTTCTACTTTGGCGCGCCACTGGCCTTCATCTTCGGCAGCCCGCTGTCTGGCCTGCTCCTGGAAATGGACGGCTTCGGCGGCCTGCATGGCTGGCAATGGCTGTTCGTCGTGGAGGGCCTGATGGCTTCGGCAGTGGGGATCTGGGCCTATTGGTACCTGGACAATCGCCCCGCCGACGCCAATTGGCTGACCGTTGAGGAGCGCCGCCAGATCCAGGACCTGCTGGACGCCGAAGACCAGCACAAAGGTTCCCATGGCCGCAGCCTGCTCAGCGTGCTGTGCCAGCCGTCAGTGCTTTACCTGTGCCTGGTCTACCTGCTGATCCAAGCCAGTGTGTACGGCGTGGTGTTTTACCTGCCGACCCAGGTCAGTGGTTTGCTTGGCACCAAGGTCGGCCTGATGGTCGGGCTGGTCTCGGCGATTCCCTGGGTGTGCGCGCTGTTCGCCGCGTGGTGGATCCCCGGTTATTCCGACCGCAGCGGCGAGCGCCGGCGCACCGCATCGCTCACCTTACTAATGGCTGCCGCCGGCATCGCCTGCTCAGTGACATTCGCCAACCCATTACTGGGCATGCTCGCCCTGTGCTTCGCCGCCTCGGGATTTATTGCCGTGCAGCCGGTGTTCTGGACCTTCCCGTCCAGCTACCTGGCAGGTAGCGCCGCAGCTGCAGGAATTGCCTTGATCAACTCCTTTGGCGCACTGGGCGGGTTTATCGCCCCGGTCCTGAAGAACTGGGCGGAAACCGCCTTCCACTCCCCGGCAGCCGGCCTGTACCTGCTGTCCGCCACCACGGTACTGGCTGCGTTGCTGGTGCTGGGTATCCATTCCCCCGGCCAAAAAGCGTCGAACACGCCGGCCACTGTTTAATTTTCAGGAGTCACACCATGGGCAACATCACCATCAAACACGTCCGCGCTTTTGTGTTGCGCGGCGGTGGCGCGGACTATCACGACCAGGCTGACGGTCACTGGATCGACGACCACATTTCCACGCCCATGAGCAAGTACCCCGAGTACCGCCAGAGCCGCCGCAGTTTCGGGATCAATGTGCTCGGCACGTTGGTAGTGGAGATAGAAGCCAGCGACGGCACCGTTGGGTTTGCCGTGACCACCGGTGGCGAACCTGCGGCCTATATCGTTGAGAAACACCTGGCACGTTTCCTTGAAGGCGCACGCGTCACTGATATCGAGAAAATCTGGGACCAGATGTACCAGTCCACTCTGTATTACGGGCGTAAGGGTCTGGTAATCAACACCATCTCCGGCGTGGACCTGGCGCTGTGGGACCTGCTCGGCAAGATCCGCCAGGAACCGGTACACCAATTGCTCGGCGGTGCGGTGCGCGATGAACTGCAGTTCTACGCCACCGGCGCGCGCCCGGACCTGGCGCAGAAGATGGGTTTTATCGGTGGCAAGATGCCCCTGCACCACGGCCCAGCCGAAGGTGAAGAAGGCTTGCGCAAAAACCTCGAAGAGCTGGCGACCATGCGTGAGCGGGTCGGCCCGGACTTCTGGCTGATGCTCGATTGCTGGATGAGCCTGGACCTCAACTACGCCACCAAACTGGCGATTGGCGCCCACGAATACGGCCTTAAATGGATTGAAGAGGCGCTGTCCCCCGACGATTACTGGGGCTACGCAGCACTGCGCAACAACGTACCCAAGGGCATGCTGGTCACCACCGGCGAACATGAAGCCACCCGCTGGGGCTTTCGCATGCTCCTGGAGATGGGCTGCTGCGACATTATCCAGCCGGATGTCGGCTGGTGCGGCGGCTTGACAGAACTGGTGAAAATTTCCGCCCTGGCCGACGCGCACAACGCCATGGTGGTGCCGCACGGTTCCTCGGTCTATAGCTACCACTTCGTCGCCACCCGGCAGAACAGCCCGTTCGCCGAATTCCTGATGATGGCGCCCAAGGCCGACGAAGTGGTGCCGATGTTCCACCCGCAACTGCTGGGCGAACCGGTGCCGATCAATGGCCGCATGCGCTTGTCGGTACTCGACAAGCCGGGCTTCGGCGTAGACCTGAACCCCGCTTGCCAACTGCACCGTCCGTATAACCGCTAAGGAATTTCACCATGAAAATGCCTCACAACGCGTTCAAGGCCGGCCTGCGGCAGGACGTCAGCCAATACGGGATCTGGGCGGGTTTTGCCAACGGCTACGCCGCAGAAATTGTCGCCAGCGTAGGTTACGACTGGATGCTGATTGACGGCGAACACGCGCCGAACACCGTTCCCAGCGTGCTCAATCAATTGCAGGCAGTGGCGCCGTACAGCACCGCGCCCGTGGTGCGTGCGGTCAGCGGCGATGCCAACCTGATCAAGCAACTGCTGGATCTCGGCGCGCAGACCCTGATGATCCCCATGGTCGAAACCGCCGAGCAAGCCCAGGCCCTGGTGCGCGCCATGCGTTATCCGCCCCACGGTATCCGTGGCGTGGGCGGCGGCCTGACCCGGGCGACGCGCTGGGATGGCGTCGACCATTACCTCACGACCGCCCATCAAGAGCTATGCCTGATCGTTCAGGTCGAGTCGCGCCTGGGCGTGGAAAACGTCGAGGCCATCGCCGCCGTCGAAGGCGTGGACGCGGTATTTATCGGCCCCGCTGACCTGTCCATCGGCCTCGGCCATGCCGGTAACCCCGGCCACCCCGAAGTCCAGGAGCGCATCCAGCACGCGGTCAGCGCTACGCTCGCGGCGGGCAAGGCCTGCGGCATTCTTGCACCCAATGAAGAAGACGCCCGACGTTACCAGGCCTGGGGCTGCCGCTTTATCGCGGTAGCCATTGATATCAGCCTGCTGCGCCAGAGCGCCCAAAGTACCCTCGCCCGCTACCGCCCTGCCGCCGACGCTAAAGCGCCTTCGCGCACTTACTAAGGAGCCTGCCATGCCATCCGTTCCGGTTTACCAGAACTTCATCAACGGCTGTTTTACCGCCAGCAGCGCGCACATCGACGTGCTGAACCCGGCCACCGGCGCACTGCTGTCCAAGGTGCCGGCCGCCACTGCCGAAGATGTCGACCAGGCCCTGGCCGCCGCCCGCGCAGCGCAAAAAGACTGGTCCCGCAAACCGGCCATCGAGCGCGCCGGGCACTTGCGACGAATCGCCGCCAAGCTGCGGGAAAACGTCGCGCACCTGGCCCGCACCGTCACACTAGAACAGGGCAAGATCAGCAGCCTGGCCGAAATCGAAGTCAACTTCACCGCAGACTACCTCGACTACATGGCCGAATGGGCGCGCCGCATCGAAGGCGAGATCATCACCAGCGACCGGCCCAACGAAAACATCTTCCTGTTCCGCAAACCCCTGGGCGTGGTGGCCGGGATCCTGCCGTGGAATTTCCCGTTCTTCCTCATCGCCCGCAAGATGGCCCCGGCTCTGCTGACCGGCAATACCATCGTGATCAAGCCCAGCGAAGAAACACCGAACAACTGCTTTGAGTTCGCCCGCCTGGTGGCCGAGACCGACTTGCCGGCCGGGGTATTCAACGTAGTCTGCGGCGACGGCCAGGTCGGCGGCGCCCTCACCGCCCACAAGGGCGTGGACATGATCAGCTTCACCGGCAGCGTCGCGACTGGCTCGCGGATCATGACCGCGGCGGCACCGAACATCACCAAGCTCAACCTGGAGCTGGGCGGCAAGGCGCCGGCCATCGTCCTGGCCGATGCCAACCTGGAGCTGGCCGTCAAAGCCATTCGTGACTCGCGGATCATCAACAGCGGCCAAGTGTGCAACTGCGCAGAACGTGTGTATGTACAACGCAGCGTCGCCGACCAGTTTATCGAGCGCATCAGCGCGGCGATGGCCGCCACCCGCTACGGCGACCCACTGGCCCAGGCCGATGTGGAAATGGGCCCGCTGATCAACCGCCAGGGTCTGGAGAGTGTCAACCGCAAGGTGCGCACGGCCCTGGCCCAAGGTGCCAGCCTGGTCACCGGCGGGCAGATTGCCGACCTCGGCGCCGGCTTTCACTTTCAGCCGACGGTATTGGCCGGTGGCCGCGCCGACATGGATATCATGCGCGAAGAAATCTTCGGCCCGGTGCTTCCGATCCAGATTATCGACGACCTCGACGAAGCCATCGCCCTGGCCAATGACTGCGACTATGGTCTGACCTCCTCGATCTACACCCGTGACCTGGGCAAGGCGATGCACGCAGTGCGCGAACTCGACTTTGGCGAAACCTACGTCAACCGCGAGAACTTCGAGGCGATGCAGGGCTTCCATGCCGGCGTGCGCAAATCCGGGATCGGCGGCGCCGATGGCAAACACGGCCTGTACGAGTACACCCATACCCACGTGGTGTACCTGCAGAGCTGAGGTGGTGCAACGGTCACGGCATGTGAGTGCCGGCCCTCACAACGACCCTTCCAACAAGGATTGCGCAATGAGCATTGCCAACCTCTACAGCGGCCCGATCATCGACAGCCATTTGCACCTGTTCGACCCACGCCGCCCTCAGGGTATCCCGTGGCCCGAGCCGGGCAACCGCCTGTACGCCGCACATTTGCCTGAAGACTACTGGGCGCTGGCGGCCCGACATAACGTGATCGGTGCCATTGCGGTGGAAGCCAGCCCGTGGCCCGACGATAACCGCTGGTTGCTGGAAACCCTGCGCAGCGATGCGCGAATGCTTGGCTTTGTCGGCAATCTCGACCCGCTGCACGCGCAGTTTGCCGGCGAACTTGCGGCACTGGCCTACGAGCCACTGTTCCTTGGCCTGCGCTACGGCAACCTGTGGGACCGTGATTTGCTGGTCGACCAAACACGTCCCGGGTTTATCGACGGCCTGCGCCAGCTTGCCGATTGCGGCCGTTGCCTGGACAGCGCCAACCCAGACCCGCGGCTGATCAAGGGCCTGTTGCACCTGAGCGATGCCCTCCCCGAGCTGCGCATCATTATCGATCACCTGCCCAACGCCCAGATCCCTGTGGGCCAGGAAACGGCCTACCATGCAGACCTGTTGCGCTTGGCCGAACGGCCCAATGTATTTGCCAAGCTGGCAGAAATCCCCCAGCACGGGCCCAACGGCTTGATTGTCGATAGCGCGTTTTACAACGACCGCCTGGCCGTACTGTGGGACGCGTTTGGCGAAGACCGCTGCTTCTTTGGCAGCGATTGGCCCAATAGCGATCACCTCGCCGATTTCGCCGCCACCCTGGGCCTGGTCAAACGCTGCATGGCTGATCAGCGACAGGCCGTCCAGGAAAAATTCTTCCTGCACAACGCCGTGCGCATCTACAGCCCGACCCTGCCCCCTGGAGGCCTCTGATGCCGACCCGTGCCTTTCGCATGAACCTCAACCCCGGCATGGCCGACGAATACCGTCGGCGCCATGACCAGATCTGGCCGGAGCTGGCCCAGGCCCTGCGCGATGCCGGCGTGGTGGATTACCGGATCTTCCTCGACGAGCCCAGCAACGCACTGTTTGCAGTGTTGACCCACGAAGCGGTGCATGGCCTCGACGCCCTGCCCGGCACTGCGCTGATGCAGCGCTGGTGGCACTACATGCACGACATCATGCCCAGCCACCCGGATAACTCGCCGGTCAGCATGGACCTGCTACCGATGTTCAGCCTCACGCCCGACTGATCCATTCATCTGCTTACCACCACAATAAAAAGGATTCGAACACGTGGAAATCATTCTCCTCGGTGTGATTCTGCATTTAATCGGCGGCTTTGCCTCCGGCAGTTTCTACATCCCCTACAAAAAAGTCGGTGGCTGGGCCTGGGAAAGCTACTGGATCACCGGTGGCCTGGTGTCGTGGCTGATCGTGCCGCTGATTGCCGCGCAATTGACCGTACCCGGCTGGGTCGAGATCCTGCGTAACGCCGACACCAGCACCCTGCTCTGGACTTATATGTTCGGCGTGCTGTGGGGCATCGGCGGGCTGACGTTCGGCCTGACCATGCGTTATCTGGGGCTGTCACTGGGCATGTCGCTGATCATGGGCCTGACCTCGGCCCTCGGTGCGTTGATGCCAGCGTTGTACCGCGACCTGTTCACCCACGAGACAGAGGGCACCCTGACCTCGATGCTGGCATCACAAGGCGGCCATTGGGTGCTATGGGGCGTGGCCGTGTCGCTGATCGGCATCGCGGTGTGCGGCAAGGCCGGGTTGATCAAGGAACGGGAAGTGTCCCAGGCAGTGAAGTTAGCCAGTGTCAGCGAGTTCGCCCTGGGCAAGGGCATGCTGGTGGCGGTGATTTCCGGGGTGCTGAGCGCGTGTTTCAGCTATGGCATTTCCGCCGGGCGCCCACTGGCCGCTGCAGCGGTGGAACATGGTGCCAACAGCCTGTTCCAGAACAACGTGACGTTCATGGTAATCATGTGGGGCGGCCTGACGACCAACGGCATCTGGTGCCTGTGGCTGAACTGGCGCAACCGCACGTTCCGCAACTACACCGACCGCAGCACCCCGCTGTTGCGCAACTACCTGCTGGTGGCGTGCGCCGGGACCCTGTGGTTCCTGCAATTTTTCTTCTATGGCATGGGCGAAAGCCGCTTGCAGAACGACGCCAGTTCATGGGTGCTGCACATGTCCTTCATCATCATTGTGTCCAATTGCTGGGGCCTGTATTTGCGCGAATGGCACGGCACCAGCGCGACCAACAAAAGCGTGCTGGTGGCCGGGATCGCGGTGATCCTCGGCGCGATTGCCATGGTTGGCTACGGTAATTACCTCGGCTGAGGCCGCAATGTCTTTTTGTAGGAGCGAGCTTGCTCGCGAAGAACCTGATGACGCCGCGTTTAGCCGCTAAGCCCGCGTTATCGTTGACGTTTTTCGCGAGCAAGCTCGCTCCTACAACAGCGTTAAATTTTTCTCAGGAGATTTCCCATGATGTTGCTAGCAGACAAAACCGTGATCATCACCGGCGCCTCCCGTGGCATCGGCCGCGCCGCCGCCCGCGAGTGCGCACGCCAGGGCGCCCGCGTAGTGATCGGCTATAGCGGCAGCGAACAAGGCACACACGCCGCGCTGTCGCTGATCGAAGAGATCCGCGCCTTCGGCGGCCAGGCCATTGAAGTGGGTGGCGATGCCGCCGACCCGGACACCGGCGACACGCTGGTGGCCGCTGCGGTCAAGGCCTTTGGCAGTGTCGATGTGTTCGTCAATAACGCCGGTATCTGCCCGTTCCACTCCTTCCTCGACATGCCGCGCGAGGTGTACCTCAAGACCGTCAACACCAACCTCAACGGCGCCTATTTTGCGGTGCAGGCAGCGGCCAACCAAATGAAGAACCAGGGGCGTGGCGGTGCGATCATTGCCGTCAGTTCCATCAGCGCCCTGGTGGGCGGCGGCATGCAGACCCACTACACGCCGACCAAGGCCGGCCTGCATTCGCTGATGCAGTCCTGCGCCATCGCCCTGGGGCCGTATGGCATCCGCTGCAACTCGGTCTTGCCGGGCACTATCGCCACCGACATCAACAAAGAAGACCTGGCTGACGAGGAAAAACTCGCCTACATGACCTCGCGCACGCCGTTGGGCCGCCTGGGTGAGCCGGACGACGTCGCCGGGCCGATCGTGTTCCTCGCCTCCGATATGGCGCGCTACGTGACCGGTGCATCGTTGCTGGTCGATGGCGGGTTGTTCGTCAACTTGCAGTAACCCTTCCCCCGACACCACACATCCACTGTAGGAGCCGGCTTGCCGGCGATAGCGGTCGCACTTCACACCGCCATCGCGAGCAAGCCCGCTGCCACATTGGGGGTCTGTGTGTGCCTGGAATTTGTGTTTTACCCCTGATAACAACAATAAAACCAAGGAGCATTCATGCGCATCAACCTCCCCCTGGCCCTACTTTGCAGCACGGTGTCCACCTACGCCCTGAGCGCCGGTTTGCTCGACCCTGCCTCGCCGGCCATGCTCGGCGACTGGAACGGCCTGCGCCCGCAACTGGCCGAGCAGGGCTACGACTTTACCCTCAAGTATGTCGGCGAAGCGGGCTCCAACCTCGGTGGCGGCTACGACTCCCACATGACCGCCCGCTGGAGCGACCAGTTGATCCTCGGCGTGACCATGGACCTGCAAAAACTCTGGGGTTGGCAGGACGCGACCTTTCGCATCGGCATCGGCGAGCGCCATGGCAAGGACATCACCAATGACCGTGTGCATCACCCCGACGCCACCGGCCTGACCTCGACCATGGAAGTGTTTGGCGGCGGCAATGCCTGGCGCCTATCGCAATTTTGGTACGAGCAGAAATTCTTCGAGCGCAAATTCGCCCTGAAACTGGGGCGCTTCGGCCATGGCGAGGACTTTGACCAGTTCCCCTGCGAATTCCAGAACGTCACCCTGTGCGGCTCCCAGGAAGGCAACTGGAATGGCGTGTGGAACAGCTTCCCCATCAGCCAGTGGGCGGTGCGCGCCAAGTACCAGTTCACCGATGAGTTCGCGATGCAGATTGGCGCCTACGACAAGAACCCTGGCAACGCTGAGGCGAGCAACGGCTTCAAGCCGTTTATCAGCGGCTCCCAAGGTACCAGCTTCCCTATCGAAGCCATCTGGAAGGGGCAGGTTGGCGGGCTGAGTTCGGAGTACCACGCCGGTTATTACTACGCCAATGCCGATACCAAGGACATGCTCAAGGACGCCGACGGTAACTACGCGGCCAGCAGCCAGAAGCCTTATCGGATGTATTCAGGCAATGCCGGCTGGTGGTTGTCGGGCCAACAGCAGTTGACCACGGTCGATGGCAACAACAAGCGCGGGCTTAACGTGTTTGCCAACCTGACCATGAATGATCCGCATAAAAGCGTGATCAAGAGCCTGGTACAGGTGGGGCTGATCTATCGAGGGCCCTTCGACTCGCGGCCAGATGACACTTTTGGCATCGGCGCTTCGAAGTTGCAGGTCAGTGACCGCTATACCGACAACACCCAGGCGCTCAACGCGCGCAATGGAGTGACGGGCATGGATGATCCGCTGTATGTGCCTGAGCAAAAGCGTGAGTACAGTTATGAGGTCAACTACGGGGTACAGGCCACCCAATGGCTGATGGTGCGGCCTAACCTGCAATACGTGAAATACCCTGGAGGGTTGACGCAAACCAACGGTGCAGTGGTGGGTGGGGTGCAGTTTATTGCCGACTTCTGAGAGAGGTTGGCCGCAGAGCCGGAGCGCGAAGCTGCAGTCCCGGTAGCAGCTGGCTTGCCAGCGATGGCGGCGTACCAGGCAACCTATGCTTGGGCTGACACACCGCCTTCGCGGGCAAGCCCGCTCCTACAGAGGTTGGATTTTGGTCGCACTACAGCGTTCTTAACGCATCACCACAATCCCCACCACCAACACCACCGGCCAGGCCAACATCGCGGCTCGCCATCCCAGGGGCGCGTGACGTAGTTCCATGAACCCATCGGCAATCACCCAGGCCTTGGCTACTGCGGCCAGCACCACTGCCCACCACCACCCCGCAGCACCGGACATGACGGTGCCCACGCTCAGCAGCACCAGCGCGACCCAGCACGCCAGCAGCCTCACAACACGTACACCAACGGAAACAACACTACCCACACCAGATCCACCATATGCCAATACAACACCCCGGACTCCATCCCCGACTGGCGCCCCGGCCCGTAAGCCCCGCGCCAACAGCGCAACGCCAACCACGCCAGGATCACCATCCCCAGCAGTACATGCAAAAAGTGAAAGCCGGTCAAAATCCAATACAGGGTAAAAAACGTACTGTGCTCCAGGCCCTGCCCCGCAGCGGCCAGGTGGCCGTACTCGCTGAGTTTGATCCACACATACACCAGCGCCACCAACAACCCCAGTACCAATAACCCAGCCGCCCGCCGCGAGCGGTCGGCGAGTGCCTGTTGCTGGGCCAACGCCGCAAGCAGGCCGGCCGTCAGCAGGCTCAGGGTCATCGCCAGGCCGGTGGAGGTGTCCAGTTGTGCGCGGCCTTCGGCAAAGACCTCGGGCCGTAGCGTCTGGGTCACGGCAAAGGCAAGGATCAGAATCGCAAACACCGAGAGTTCGGCAAGGATAAAAAACCACATCGCCAGGTCACCCGGCAGGCGCCGGTCAACTGAAGTGAACATCAACCACATCCATCAGGGCCGCGACGGTTTGCGGGTCGTCGCTCAGCGCTTCTGCCAGGCAGGCCATGCACGCCTCGCGGGGCGGCATGCCGGCGGCGATCAGGCGGGCGGTGAAGATCAGTAGGCGCGTAGAGGCCACCTCCTCCAGGTCATGCTGGTCAAGCCGGCGCAAGGCTTGCCCCAGGCGCACCACCTGGGCCGCCAGGGCGCTGTCGACCTGGGCTTCGCGGGCGACGATGCGTTCTTCTTCGAGTGTCGATGGATAGCCAAAGCGCATCGCCACAAAACGCTGGCGCGTGCTGGGTTTCATGCCCTTGAGCAGGTTCTGGTAACCCGGGTTATAGGACACCACCAACATGAACGACGGCGGCGCCTTGAGGACTTCGCCGGTGCGCTCCAGGAACAGCTCGCGACGGTCATCAGCCACCGGGTGCAAGACCACGGCGGTGTCCTGGCGCGCCTCGACCACTTCGTCGAGGTAGCAGATGCCCCCTTCGCGCACCGCGCGAGTCAGCGGGCCGTCCTGCCACCAGGTGCCTTGGGCGCCGATCAGGTGGCGGCCAATCAGGTCGGCCGCACTGAGGTCGTCGTGACAGGCCACGGTATACAGCGGCAATTGCAGACGGTGGGCCATGTGCTGCACGAAGCGGGTCTTGCCGCAGCCGGTTGGCCCCTTGATCAGCACCGGCATGCGGTGACGCCAGGCGTGTTCGAACAACTCATGTTCGTTGTTGACGGCTTGATAGAAGGGTTCGGTCATGGCGCACCTTGCATGGACAACGGGTTTGACCGCCACGCTACGGGGGCCTGCGACAACCTGGCAAGCCGTACTCAAGGCAAACTTGATCGCCGTCAAGCGGTCATTCACCCACCGCGACATAGTCTCTGCTGGCACTAAGAACCTGCGTTCTACCCGGATCGCAAAGGTCTTGCCTGAGGAGATATGGAATGCTGACTCGCAACAAAACACCCTTTGTACTGACGCTGGCCGGGCTCAGCTGCGCGCTGGCCCTGGCCCTCTCAACCCAGGCCTTCGCGGCGGCACCCGCACCGGCTGCAGCCATGGTCAAGAGCCCCGGCGCACCCGACTTGAGCCAAGCCGAGTTCGATGCCTCCAAGCAGATCTACTTCGAGCGCTGCGCCGGTTGCCATGGAGTGTTGCGCAAAGGCGCCACCGGCAAGCCGCTGACCCCGGACATCACCCAGGCCCGTGGCCAGGCGTACCTGGAGGCCTTGATCACCTATGGCTCCCCCGCCGGCATGCCGAACTGGGGCACCTCCAATGCGCTGACCAAAGCGCAGATCACCAGCATGGCCACCTTCATCCAGCACACCGCGCCAACGCCACCGGAATGGGGCATGGCCGAAACCCTCAAGACCTGGAAGGTACTGGTCAAGCCCGAAGACCGTCCGAAGAAGCAACTCAACAAGCTCAACCTGGAAAACCTGTTCTCCGTCACCCTGCGTGACGACGGCAAAATCGCCCTGATCGACGGCGACAGCAAGAAAATCGTCAAGCTCATCGACACCGGCTATGCCGTGCATATCTCGCGGATTTCCGCTTCGGGGCGCTACCTGCTGGTGATCGGCCGTGACGCCAAGATCGACATGATCGACCTGTGGCCCGTCGAGCCGACCAAAGTCGCCGAGATCAAGGTGGGCATCGAGGCCCGCTCGGTGGAGACCTCCAAGTTCAAGGGCTACGAAGACAAGTACGCGATCGCCGGTTCCTACTGGCCGCCGCAGTTCACCATCATGGACGGCGAAACCCTGGAGCCCAAGCAGATCGTCTCCACCCGTGGCATGACCGTGGACAAGCAGGAGTACCACCCGGAACCGCGTGTAGCGGCGATCATCGCCTCCCACGAATGGCCGGAGTTCATCGTCAACGTCAAGGAAACCGGCAAGGTGATGCTGGTCAATTACCAGGACATCAAGAACCTCACCATCACCACCATCGACGCCGCGCCGTTCCTGCATGACGGCGGTTGGGACAGTACCCATCGTTATTTCATGACGGCGGCGAACAACTCCAACAAGGTCGCGGTCATCGACTCCAAGGAGCGCAAGCTCACCGCTCTGGTGGATGTGGGCAAGACCCCGCACCCCGGTCGTGGCGCCAACTTTGTGCACCCGCAATATGGTCCGGTGTGGGCCACCAGCCACCTGGGTGACGGCGGTGTTTCAGTGATTGGTACCGACCCGGTCAAGCACCCGCAGTACGCCTGGAAGCAAGTGACATCGCTCAACGGCCAGGGCGGTGGCTCGCTGTTTATCAAGACCCACCCCAACTCGCGAAACCTCTACGTCGACACCACCCTCAACCCCGACACCAAGCTCAGCCAGTCGGTAGCCGTGTTCAACATCGACAAGCTCGACGCCGGCTACACCGTGCTGCCGATTGCCGAATGGTCCGGCATCAAGCAAGGCGCCCTGCGCGTGGTGCAGCCGGAATACAACAAGGCGGGTGATGAAGTGTGGTTCTCGGTGTGGAACGGCCAGGAAGAGGAGTCGGCGCTGGTCGTGGTCGATGACAAGACCCTCAAGCTCAAGAACGTGATCAGGGACAAGCGCCTGATTACCCCGACCGGCAAGTTCAACGTTTACAACACCCAATTCGATATCTATTGAGCTTCATCAACAAGAGGCAACCCAATGAAAAATATCCTGCTTGCACTCGCGGCCCTGGGCGCGGCGTTAAGCCTGTCCACGGCGCTTGCCGAGGATGGTGCGGCGCTGTTCAAGAGCAAACCCTGCGCCGCCTGCCACACCATCGACAGCAAGATGGTGGGGCCGGCGCTCAAGGAAGTCGCGGCGAAGAACGCCGGGGTCAAGGACGCAGACAAGACCCTGGCCGGCCATATCAAAAACGGTACCCAGGGTAACTGGGGGCCGATTCCGATGCCGCCAAACCAAGTCACCGATGCCGAAGCCCTGACCCTCGCCCAATGGGTGTTGAGCCTCAAATAAGCACAAGGAGCACGCCATGCAAGTCTCGATGATCGGTTCGGCCATGGCGCTGCTTTTTCTTATTCCCGCGCCGGTGCATGGAGCACCGGCGCCTGCACGCCAGGTCCAGCTGGAACACCTGCTGATCCAGGACTGCGGGGCCTGCCACGGCCTGCACCTGACCGGCGGCCTGGGCCCGGCCCTCACGCCCCAAGCCCTGGCCGGACAGACCCGCGACACCCTGATTGCCACCGTGACTTATGGCCGCCCTGCCCTGGCGATGCCCGGCTGGGCCCCGTTGCTCAATGCCGGCGAGATTGCCTGGCTGGTGGACCGCCTCCTGCAAGGAACCCCCGCGCCATGATCCGTCCCCTGCTTGCCTGCTTTGCCGGCCTGTTGCTCACGGCCTGTGCCCACCCCCCGCTGCGCGGCACCGGCGACCTGGGCCTGGTGGTGGAACGCGCCAGCGGCAGCCTGCTGATTATCGACAGCAGCAACCAGGCCCGCCTGGCCCGGGTCGAGGGGCTGGGCGACTTGTCCCATGCTTCGGCGGTGTTTTCCCGGGACCAACGCTACGCCTATCTGTTTGGCCGCGACGGCGGGTTGACCAAGGTTGACCTGCTGACCATGCGCATCGACCAACGCCTGATCCAGGGCGGCAACAGCATCGGCGGCGCGATCAGCCAGGATGGGCGCCTGATTGCGGTCTCCAACTACCAGCCAGGTGGGGTCAAGGTATTCGACGCCCAAACCCTCAAGCAGGTGGCCGATATCCCGGCCACACCCCTGGCCGACGGCAAGCGTTCGCGGGTGGTGGGCTTGGTGGATGCGCCAGGGCAACGCTTTGTGTTCAGCCTGTTCGATACCGACGAGATCTGGAGTGCCGATTTCAGCCAGGGCAACACCCCGGTCATCACCCGCTTCAGCGGTATTGGCCGCCAGCCCTATGACGCATTGATCACTGCCGATGGCCGTTACTACATGGCCGGCTTGTTTGGCGAGGATGGCATGGCCCAGCTCGACCTGTGGCACCCCGAGCACGGGGTCAAGCGCGTGCTCGCCGACTACGGCCGCGGCCAGGAAAAACTGCCGGTGTACAAGATGCCGCACCTGGAAGGCTGGGCCGTGGCCGACAACCAGGCCTTCGTGCCCGCCGTAGGTCGCCACCAAGTGCTGGTGATGGACGCCCGCACCTGGCAACAGACCGCCGCCATCGCCGTGGCCGGCCAGCCGATTTTTGTCACCGCGCGCCCCGACGGGCGCCAGTTGTGGGTCAACTTCGCCTACCCGGACAACGACCGGGTGCAGGTACTCGACACTGAGACCCACCAAGTGGTCGCGGACCTGCGCCCCGGCCCCGGGGTGTTGCACATGGAATTCACCGGGCGCGGTGAGCAGCTGTGGTTGTCGGTTCGCGACGGCCAGCAGGTGCAGGTTTGGGATCCTTATCGTTTGACCTTGCTCAAGACCCTGCCGGCCGAAAGCCCCAGCGGCATCTTCTTCAGCAGCCGCGCGCAAAAAATGGGGTACTGAGATGGAACTGGATGAACTGACCGCACGCCTGATCGACCGCTATCAACATGGCATGCCGCTGTGCGCCGAGCCTTACCTGGAGATGGCCAACACCCTGGGCTGCAGCGAGAAAGAGTTGATGGCCTGCCTGCAACGCCTGGAACTGGCGGGCGCGCTGTCGCGGGTCGGGCCGGTATTCGATCACAGCCGCGCCGGCGCCAGTACCCTCGCCGCCCTGGCGGTGCCCGCCGAGCGCCTGGAGCAGGTGGCGGCGCGCATCAGTCGCTACCCCGAGGTCAATCACAACTACGCCCGCGAACATCACTACAACCTGTGGTTTGTGCTGACCGGGCCCAATCGCCGCCATCTGGAACAGATTCTGGAGGAGCTGGAAAAGGACACCGGCCTGGTCCCCCTGGACCTGCCAATGCTCACCTCCTACCGCATCGATCTGGGTTTTGCCCTGGGAGGCCACCCGTGATCGCCCCGCTGAACCACGAGCAATTGCTCGACCTGCGCCAGTGCCTGGAGCGTGGGCTGCCGCGCGTTTCGCGGCCCTATGAAGACCTCGCCGAGCAGATCGGCGCCCACCATTTGCAGGTATTGAAGCAGATGCAGCAATGGCAGGAACAGGGCCTGTTCCGCCGCGTCGGCTTGGTGCTCAACCATCGCGCCCTGGGCTATGTGGCCAATGCGATGCTGGTGCTGGACGTGCCCGATGCGCTGATCGATGAAGTCGGCCAGCGCCTGGGCCGCGCGCCGGGCATCACCCTGTGCTACCAGCGGCCACGGCGCTTGCCGCACTGGCGCTACAACCTGTTTTGCATGGTCCACGGCCGTGAGCGCGCAGCAGTGCAGGCGCAGATCCAGGCACTGCTGGACCAGCACCTGCTCGCCGATCTGCCCCACCACCTGCTGTTCAGCACGCGCATGTTCAAACAATGCGGCGGGCGCTTTGCACCGCCACCGTCACAGGTATGGGCCCATGGATGAACTCGACCGGCAGTTGATCAACCGCCTGCAGCGGGGCCTGCCTCTGGTACGTCACCCCTGGCAGGCCGTGGCGGCAGAGCTGCGCAGCACGCCCGACGAGTTGCTCGACCGCCTGCATCTGTTGCTCGAAGACGGCGTGCTGACGCGCTTCGGGCCGATGTTTGATATCGAGCGCCTGGGTGGCGCGTTCACCCTCGCCGCCCTTGCGGTGCCCGAGTCCCGCTTTGAACAAGTGGCGGCGCAACTCAACGAACTGCCGCAAGTGGCCCACAACTACCGGCGCGAGCACCCCTGGAACATGTGGTTTGTGCTGGCCTGCGCGACCTGCGCCGACCTCGACCAGACCCTGGCCCATATCCACACCATTACCGGGCTTGAGGTGCTCAACCTGCCCAAGGAGCAAACCTACCATGTCGGTCTGTACTTCCCGGTTTGACGAAACCCTGGCCCAACGCTTGATCCAATTGACCGAGTCCGGCCTGCCCCTGGTGGAAGATCCCTGGACCTGGCTCGCCGAGCAACTGGGCATCAGCGTCGAATCCACCCTCGACCTGCTCAAGCGCCTGCAGGCGGAAGGCGCCATCCGCCGGATCGCCGCCGTGCCCAATCACTACCGCCTGGGCTACCGCCACAACGGCATGACCGTGTGGGATGTTTGCGATGAACAGATGCCGCGCCTGGGCGAGTTGATCGGCGCCCAACCCTTTGTCAGCCACTGCTATCGCAGGCCCAGGCGTGCGGACTGGCCCTACAACCTGTTCGCCATGGTGCATGGGCGCAGCCGTGAGGAAATCGACAGCTACCGTGAACACCTGCGCTTTCTGCTGGGCACTGCCAGCCGGGCCGACGAGATGTTGGTAAGCAGCCGCATCCTGAAAAAAACCGGCCTGCGCTTGGCCTCTCCTCGCTCCAGTAGAAGCTGGCTTGCCAGCGAAGGTCGTTAACGATAACGCGGGCATCCTGGATGAACGTGTCGCCGGGGCGTTTTTCGCGAGCACGCTCGCTCCTACAACAAGGAACATCTTATGCTTAGGATCAGTCATTACCTGCGCACCCTGGCCGGCCAGTGCCCGCCTCCACGCAGCGCCAAACCCGGCAGCCAGCGCGCGCCGGTGGTGATCTGGAACCTGCTGCGCCGTTGCAACCTGACCTGCAAGCACTGCTATGCCACCAGCGCCGACAGTGTGTTCCGCGATGAACTGGACACCGAAGCGGCACTGAAGGTAATCGATGATCTGCACGAGGCCGGGGTCAAGGTATTGATTCTCTCGGGTGGCGAGCCCCTGCTGCGCGAAGACCTGTTCCAGCTCAGCGCCTATGCCCGCAGCAAGGGTTTTTTCGTGGCGCTGTCGAGCAATGGCACGCTGATCGATGAGGGCAATATCCAGCAGATCGCCGCCGCACGCTTTGACTATGTGGGCATCAGCATCGATGGCTTGAAGGCCACCCACGATGCCTTCCGCCAATGCGAGGGCAGTTTCGAGCGCTCGATGCACGCCATCAACCTGTGCCGTCAGGCGGGGATCCGCGTCGGCCTGCGCACGACCCTGACCCAGGAAAACTACGCGCAACTCCCGCAACTGCTGGCCCTGATGCGTGAATACGATGTGCAGAAGTTCTACCTCTCGCACCTCAACTACAGCGGGCGCGGCAAGCGCAGCCGGCAGCTGGACGCCCATCAACAAATGAGCCGCGACGCCATGCTGATGCTGTTCCAGCAGGCCTGGGACGACATCCAGAATGGCGTGGCCAGCGATTTTGTCAGTGGCAACAACGACGCCGACGCCGTGCTGTTGCTGCAATGGGTGCACCAGCACCTGCCGGAACACTACCCGCAACTTGAACACCTGCTGCATGCCTGGGGCGGCAATGCCTCGGGCAGTGGCATCGCCAATATCGACAACACCGGCGAAGTGCACCCGGACACTTACTGGTGGCAACACTCGGTGGGCAATGTGCGCCACACCTCGTTCCGCGAAATCTGGCTGGAGCGTCCCGACCCGCTGCTGCTGCGCCTGCGCCAATACCCGCGCGAGATCGGTGGCCGTTGCACCGACTGCCGCTGGCTGGGCATTTGCAATGGCAACACCCGCACCCGCGCCTGGGCTGGCGGCGACCTTTGGGGCCCGGACCCCGGTTGCTACCTCAGCGACGCTGAAATCGCCCGCACGCCGCCCACCTTGATTCCTTGCTCGGCACGCTGAACCACCGGCCGGCTACCTGGTGAAACAACCGGGGGCCGCCAACCTGATGATGAACCAAGGAAGTCTCATGTACTCATCCCACGCGTTACCCTCCGTGCTGCACAGCCCCTTCCACCCCGGCGAAGTCGCCCTGGTCGGCGCCGGCCCCGGTGATCCGCGCCTGTTGACCCTGCGCGCCTGGAGCCTGCTGATGCAGGCCGATGCCGTGGTGTTCGACCGCCTGATCAGCGCCGACCTGCTGACCCTGATCCCGCTGACCTGTGCCCGCCATTACGTGGGCAAGGCCAGCGGGTATCACAGCCTGCCCCAGTCGCAGATCAACGAACTGCTGGCCGAGCTGGCCCAGCAGGGGCAGCGCGTGGTTCGGCTCAAGGGCGGCGACCCGTTCGTGTTTGGTCGCGGTGCCGAAGAACTGGAGTACCTGCTGGCACAAGGCGTTTCGTGCCAGGTGGTGCCAGGCATCACGGCGGCCTCCGGTTGCAGCGCCTATGCCGGCATCCCCCTGACCCACCGTGACCTGGTCAATTCGTGCCGCTTCGTCACCGGGCATTTGCAGCGCGACGGCGAATTGAAGTTGCCCTGGGCCAGCCTCGCCGACAGCACCCAGACCCTGGTGTTCTACATGGGTCTGTCGAACCTGGCGATGATCGCTGAGCGCCTGATCGATGCCGGCCTGCCCGCCGACACGCCCGCTGCGTTGATCTGCAACGGCGCCCGCGCCGACCAGCAGGTGCATCGCGGCACCCTGCGCCTGCTGCCAGCCCTGGCCTTGATGTGCGAGCCCGGGGTGCCGACCTTGACGGTGATCGGGCATGTGGTGGACCTGTTTGCCGATGCGGCCCTGCACTACCCCGCCAGCCTGGCGCCCGCACACCGCGCAGTGTCCTGGGTGGCGGTATGAAACGCCTGTGGCTGGTGCCAATGCTCTGGGCCAGCGCCGCCCACGGCGCAACCGATGCCGCCGCCGATTACCAGCAGCATTGCCAAAGCTGCCATGGCCTCAACCGGGTCGGCAGCAGCGGCCCGGCGTTGCTGCCCGAGAGCCTGGGGCGGATCAAGCCGGCCGAAATTCGCCAGGTGATCGAACAAGGCCGCCCGGCCAGCCAGATGGCGGCATTCGCCCCGCTGCTGACGGCGCAACAGATCGACGGCCTGGTGAGCTTCTTGCAACAGCCGCCCGCCACGCCCGCGACCTGGAGCGAGCAGGACATGCGCAGCAGCCATCGCCAATTGGCCGACCTCAGTCAACTGCCCAGCACCCCGCAGCACCACGCCGACCCGCTGAACCTGTTTGTGGTGGTGGAATCGGGCGATCATCACATCGATATTCTCGACGGGGATCGCTTTGAAGTGCTCGACCGTTTTGCCTCGCACTTTGCTGTACATGGCGGGCCGAAGTTCTCGCCGGACGGGCGCTTTGTGTACTTCGCTTCGCGCGACGGCTGGATCAGCCTGTATGACCTGCACAACCTCAAGCTGATCGCCGAGATCCGCGCCGGCCTCAATACCCGCAACCTCGCGGTGAGCAAGGATGGGCGCTGGGTGCTGGTGGGCAATTACCTGCCCGGCAATCTGGTGGTGCTGGATGCCCGCGACCTGTCACTGGTCAAGACGCTGCCGACGGGCTCACGGGTCAGCGCGGTGTACACCGCCCCGCCGCGCAACAGTTTTATCGTCGCCCTCAAGGATGTGAATGAAGTCTGGGAGTTGTCCTACGCGGCGCCCAAACCGGACTTCGAGCCCCGGCGCATCCAGGCCCAGGATGTGCTCGATGACTTTTCCTTTTCCCCCGACTACCGCCAACTGCTCGCCACCTCACGCAAGGCCGGCGGCGGGCAAGTGATCGACCTCGACTCCGGGCAAGTGGTGACCGACATTGCACTGGCGGGCATGCCGCACTTGGGCTCGGGCACTTACTGGCAACGCAACGGGCAGTGGGTATTTGCCACGCCGAATATCAGCAAGGGGCAGATTTCGGTGTTGGACCTCAAGACCTGGAAGCTGATCAAACAGATCCCCACCTTGGGGCCTGGGTTCTTTATGCGCAGCCACGCCAACTCGCGCTATGTATGGAGTGATGTGTTTTTTGGTCCGGACAACGACGCGATCCACTTGCTCGACAAGCAGACCCTGGAAATCGCCCACACCCTACGGCCGATGCCGGGCAAGACCGCGGCGCACGTGGAATTCACCCGGGATGGACGCTACCTGCTGCTGAGCATCTGGGACCGTGAGGGTGCGTTGATCGTGTACGACAGCCAGACCTTGCAGGAGGTCAAGCGCCTGCCCATGAACAAGCCATCGGGCAAGTACAACGTGGGCAACAAGATCGAGTTTGCCGAAGGGACTTCCCATTAGCCCGTGGCGAGCGGGCTTGCCCCGCGCTGGGCTGCGAAGCAGCCCCATTCAAGAACAATGAGGTGTGTCAGGCATTGCCAGTTGCCTGGTGTTGGGGCTGCTTCGCAGCCCAGCGCGGGCAAGCCCGCTCGCCACAACAAGCCCGCTCGCCATAACAGCCCCGCTCACCACGACAGGGCTATGCACCGGCCTCATCGCTGACCCTGTCCGCACGCTCGCGCACAAAGCCTTGCACGGCTTCGCCAGGCAGCGCTTTGCTGAAATACCAGCCCTGGATAATCAGCTCCGCCCCGGCGTGCCCCCTGCCCGACTGTAGGAACGCCAACTGCTCGGCCGTCTCCACGCCTTCCACCACCACGCCCAGGTTCAGTGCTTCACAAAAGCGCAACATGCCGGTCAAGACCTGCGCGCCCTTGGGGTCCTGCTGGGCCACCACAAAACTGCGGTCGATCTTGATGAAGTCGACCGGAAACTGGTGCAGATAACTCAGCGCGGAATACCCTGTGCCGAAGTCGTCGATATAAACCTTGGCCCCAATGGCCTGCAGTTTCTCGATTATCTGCCGGGTTATCTGGATATCGCCCACCAGCGCATCCTCGGTGATTTCCACTGACACCTGGCCGTTGGCCTGGGACAGGATCTGCACCAGTTGCTTGCCGTACGCCGGGGTCATCAGGGTAGCGCTGGAGATATTGATGGTGATTGGCAGCGCAAACCCGATTTTCTGCCACTTCTGGTACTGGCGCACCGCCTGGGAAGCCACCCACAGGTCGACGTCCGGCATCAAGCGGGCCTGGGCCAGCCACTGGAGGAACTCCCAGGGCGAATGCACCTTGCCTGCGCCATCACGGGCACGCATCAGGGCTTCGCAGCCGGTGCACAAGCCTGTCCGGGAGGACACTTGGGGCTGGTACTCCAGGTAGAACTCGTAGTCGCTGATCTGCTGGATCCTGCTTAAATCAAGGGCCTGGCGGGCCAGCGTCTTGTGCGACGTCAGCACCGGGTCCATTTCCAGCAGACGGCCTTTTTCTTCGAGCCCGCGAAAGGTCATGTCGAATGACTTGAGGTATACGGTCGCGCCCTCCAGGGTCTGCCGATGGATTGCCCGGATATAGGGCGCGTAGACCAGCGTCCCCACCCCCAGCAACACCAGTTGCAGGGCCACCGCGGCCAAATCGCCCTGGGTGCTCAGGTAGGCATTGAGCAGCACCGGCGCGGTGAACGGCACACTGGCCACCGCCGGCGAGACCCAACCGGCCTGCACCACGAGCAATGCCAGCAAGGTGTTGATCACCGGGACGGCTAAAAAGGGAATAAACAGGCGCGGATTGAGGATGATGGGCAAGCCAAACAGCAACACCTCGCTGACGTTGAACAGCGACAACGGCAGGCTGGCCACGGCGAGCAGGCGCATGGACTGGCTCTTGGAAAACAGCAGAATCGCCAGCAACAGACACAGGGAACCGCCAGCCCCGCCAATAAAGGCAAAGCACCCCAGCAGGCCGGCATTCAGCACATAGAGGATGGGCTCTCCCGCCGCCAACGCCGCCCCATTGAGCACCACCGCCTGATCCAGTGCGTCAAACAACGGCTGGATCGCATACACACCATGGATGCCAAAAAACCACAGCAGCGAATTGATCGCAGTAATAAACATCCCGCTGCCATAAGGCGACTGCAACGCATCGAGCATCACCGGGCCCTGGAACTGGGCCACATGGGGAACCTGCAACAGCAACAACAACGTCGCCACCAGCAGCAACGCGGTGATTGCCCCCGGTACGACCATGTTGATGGTGCCCTTGAGGTTGTGTCCCACCAGGTCCTCGTTGACCAGACGGGTCCAGCGGTACCGATGCAGCCAGGCAATCACCGGGACATTGATCAGCGGCGAGGCAATGGCAATGAACAAGACAAACGTCGCCGAGGCGCGGGGGTAGTCGCGCAGGACAAAGGTGGCGATGACGACGTGTGCCAGGCACAGGAAGGCCACTGGCAACTGGGGTAAGCGGTGCTGGATCGCCAACATATACCCGATGGAAGCCGCGACCAGCAGGGGGATCACGGAGCTGATCTGGGCATGCAGGCCCGCCAGGAATGCCACCGCCGGCGGTGGGAAATCGAGGATCCGGGCACATTCGGACAACAGCAGGAACCCTGCCGAGACCAGCAGGCACGGCAGGATCCACAACAGCCCCTCACGGATGGCCCGCAGCGACTCCGTGCTCGCCAGGGCCGCCAGGCGTTGGGTGAAAAAGAGTTTGAACAGCGTTTGCGCCATGATTTTCTCCTTACACCCTTCCTGGCCTTGAGGCTGCCTGATCGGGGGCAGCGCCTCAATCGGAGTCTTCAACGAGGGGTTAACGCTACACGCCCAGGCACCGGGAGTGAAAGGGTTTTGCCCCGCCTGGGCACGATAAATCGCCCCTCCATACCTGCGGGCGCACTGCCAAGGGTGTAATTTCCTACGCTTTTTGAAACAATAGCCCGCTTAAGGGCAGTACTGCCCGTGGGTGCGCCAGCTATTGTCGGAACCAATGGTCACCCACACAGGTCTTGAGCTGAGCAGGTCTACCGACCTAAAGGCCGGTATCGAATGAATCGATCCGCAGACCACTTCTACACGCGCGGGTGTCGGCACACCGACTGGCCCAGCAATCTCAGGGAGATGTATTGAACATGCAACGCAGGATCTCAAATCGCGCACGACCTCTGGTTTTCACTGTAGTGCTCTGGTTGTGTGGGGTCGCCGTACTGTTTTTGATCAAGGCCGCCGTCGAAGCCGTCCAAGGGCCTATCAGCAAGACCTGGGTCGACTTGACGCTGGTACTCGCCGCGTACCTGTTCTTTTTCTTGCTCGATCCACTGCAACAGTGGACGGCCAATCGCCTGCGCAAACGCGCCCGCCGCAAAAGCCGCTACGAACAAACCTCATCCTGACGTTGTAACCCCTGTACTCCTGGAGCAACCCCGTGTCTGAACCTGGCGAAAACCATCAACTGGCCCTGGATATCTTTTTGAACCAGCATCCCGAGTTGCGCGCCGAACTGGACACCCTCAACCCTCTGGCCGCCCAGGCCAAGCGCCAGACCATGGAGCAATACCGCCGCGAGCTTTTGCACGAAGCCTTCGAGGCCCAGGCAGAATCCCAGAACCTGTTTGCGTGGGAGCTGACACTGCAACTGATCAGCCAGTCGCCGCAGGAGTTCGCCGCCAGGCGCCTGGAGGTGCACAGGGAAGTCGCTCAAATGGCGGGCCTGGAGTGGGGTGAGTACTGTCAGTTGCATGGCCTGGCTGAGCACTCCTCTTAACGAGCACGGGCGGCGAACCAGCGGCCCACCACCGAGTGTTCACACTGCATGGCTGCCTGCAACTCGTCGGTGGTGATGGTTCGATGCTGCGGGTTGCTACTGAGCGCAACCCGCAACGCTGGCCAGCAACGCCGTGGCAGTTGCCGAGGAGGCTCCCGCCGCTCTCCTTGTGCACTACGCCCGCCCAGCGCCAAGTCGTACAGCAGGCACGCGGTTGCATAGAGCTCCGTGCTGGCCGACAGCGGCGCGCCGTCCAACAGTTCGGGGGCCGCGTAGGCCGGTGTCCAGGCGCTGAAGCGCCGGGGATTCAAAGCCGCCAGCTCCGTCAACGGCGCAGCCGTGGCTTGGGCCAGGCCAAAGTCAAACAGACGCAGCCCGTCATCCACCAACATGACATTGCTGGGTTTCACATCGCCGTGCAGCACACCTTGTCGATGGACATGACCCAGCGCATCCAGTAGCCCAGTTGCAATAGGCCGCAACTGCTGCCAGGACAGCCCGCGCGGACAGTCGAGCAACAATTGGTCCAGAGTCATGCCACTCATCAACTCCATGGTAAAGAACGCCACCCCAGCGACCGTGTCCACGTCAAACGCAAACACCCGCACCACGTGCTCATGTCGCAGGTAGCGGGTCAGGGAAAACTCGCTGTAGAGCAGCAGGTGCGCGTCCTGTGACTGGGCAAGGTTTTCACTGAGGACCTTGAGCGCCACCCGGGGCCTCGGTTCGCCGAATTGCTCATGGAGCAAGTCACGGGCCCGGTACACGGTGCCCATGCCACCCACCCCGAGCACCCGCTCCAGGTGATAGCGACCGGCAAGTAACTTCGGCATAGAAGCTCTGGCGCCGGGCGGAGCGCTAGACTGGGGTTGTTTTGCGATCATGGTTTTATAACCACCGCCGTCAGATTATCCCGCGCTTCACCGCGCAGGACCCCATCAAACAAACGATCCAGCATTGACTCAGGGGTTGCCAGGCTCAACGCCTGACCCAGTTCGGCATGGCTCAGCGCCTGGTACAGGCCGTCACTGCACAGCAGGAATACATCTCCTGGGTTATGGGTCAGCTCCAACACCTCCAGCGCCACCGGCTCATCGGCTCCGATCGCGCGGGTCAAGGCATTCGCGGCCGGATGGGCGCGGGCCTGTGCAGGGCTCAACTGCTGCTCGACCATCAGTTGCTCCTGTAGCGAGTGGTCGCGGGACAACTGGTACAACGTGCGTTCGCGCCATAGATAACAGCGGCTGTCCCCGGCCCAGATGCAGACGGCACGATCCCCCTCCAGCAACAGGACCACCACCGTACTGCCCATGGTGCAATCCACATTCGAGCTGGTTACGGTGATCTCCTGGCGCAAGCGCCGGTCAAGCCATTGCAGGCAAAGGCAGACTCTCTTGATCCGCGCATCGAGGCCGCCGCCGCTGGGCAGCGCAGCCAGGCTATCGACCACCCACTGGCTGGCGACATCCCCCGCGCGGTGGCCACCCATGCCATCGGCCACCGCCCAACAGCCCATCTGCGGGTGTTGAAGAAATGCATCCTCGTTACGCGGCCTGACCTTGCCACGATCTGTGCGCCCTGCACTGCTACAGGCATCGAGCCGCGGGCTCACAGTTGCTCCGGTATGCGGAAGGTGCGCCACGTCGCCATTTCAAACGGGTTCGGCGTGCGCTGGCTGGTCAGCAGGTAATTGGCGCGCAGGCCGCCGATATCGGCCTTGAGCAACCGCGCATCACGTCCATTCGACGGCTCGCCTTGCAGCACGTCGAACAGGCGGAACAGGGACCATGGCCCGGTGTTTTTTTCGATACCCATTGGCCGCTGCGCCATGCCTTCCAGTACCAGGCTGCTGCGACCGTCCTCGACGGTGGTTGGCCACTGGAACAGCATCGGCACGATCGGCCCGTGGCGGTACTCCATCTGTTGGTCACCGAATCGCAGGGTCGCCCGGCTGACCGTGGGATCCAGGCTGTAGGGCGCCAACGTAAAGCGCACCCCGGGTTCACTCGGGTCATCGGCAAAGAATGCCTGGCGGATAGTGCGCGCCTTTGCCAGTTGCTCCAGCAACGCCCGTGACATCGGCAGGCTACGGCCATCCAGGCTGCGCAACCGATAGCGATGGCCATCGCCAATCACAAAAGGCCGCAGATCCTCATCCAGGAACCGCGCCATCAACCCTTGGGGTTTGAAAAACTCGCGGAAATCGTTGAGCGCAACGTCGCTACTGGCATGGGCACTGAACGGGTAGCGCTGTTTGATCGCAGAAGAATAGAACCCATACACCTCGCTCTGATAACGCCGATTGAGGTGACGATAAGCATCATCGAGCACCAGGCGCCAACTGTCGTCGGCCATGGCGGCCAGCCAACCGTGGAGGGCTGCGGGCAGGCGCTCCGTGGCATTGCGCAGGTTGCCCAAAGCATCCTGTTGCCCCTGCATGCGCCGCTTGACCATCTCAAAGGCCGCCCGCTCAGGCTGGCTTTCCCGACCAAGGGCGGCCAACTGCGCCTGCAGTTGGTTGAGGGTTTGCAGCATCTGGGACAACGCAGGCCCTGGGTTGTCCTGCTCATCGAGCAAGTGATGCAGGGCTTCAAAGCGCCGCTGCAGTGCGCGCTGTGCGTTGTCGGGCGCACGTTGCGCAACATTGTCCAAGACGGTCTGGGCCACTGGCGAGCCCGGCTGGAGCGCTTCCAGGCGCTCGACCGGGCTTGCAAAGCGGGTGTTTTCCCTGACTTGCTGCAGTAACTGCACTAATGGCGAACGCGCGGACGTCAGGCTCGCCAACTGCCCGGCAACCTGTCGGGTGCTATCGCTTTGCTGCAAGCGCACCTGGCCCAGTGCGGCGCCCCAGGCCTGGGCGTAGTCGCTGAAATAGTGCTGTTCCAGCTCGACCATCAGTTGGCGCAAGCCCGTTGCACTCAGTTGCGTGCCCTCTCCCAGTACCCAGTTGTCGCGCACGATGGTATCGACCATCCGGCTCCCCTGTACCGCAAAGAACTGACGGTAGCCATGCTGGGTGAAGAAGCCTGGGATCGGCTGGTCGATGCCGGCGAATACCTGCTCATGCGGGTCCAGATGCTGGGTGAAACGGTAGGGTTCAAGCTCCGAACCCTGTTCGCGCAGCAGGCGGTAGACCACGCCCGCCAGGGGTTGCACCTTCAAGACCTGACGGGCATGGGCGACCAGTGTTTCGTCGAGCGGTCGCACAAAGGGCTGTTCGAGCAATTGCGCGAAATGTGCGTTCAACCGTGCCTGCAACCCAGGGTCCGCCGGGTAGTGCCCCGACCACAACCCGGCGACTCGATCCATCAACCAGGGTTTGTCGCGGTGCTCGGGCAGGTTGAGCATCAGGTACGCCCGCAGGCTGACAAGCAGTTGCTGACGGTCATGCACACTGTTGCGTACCTGGTCCTCCAACATCTCGCTGACCCGTGCCAGCAGGTGTTGCAGCAGTGCCTGCTGGTACGCCGTGTCCAGTACCGGGCGGCTCATGCTGCCCTGGAACAGGCCCGCGAACTGCCACCAACCCGCGCCTCGCGGCGCAGCAAAGACCTGGGTGGCTGCCAATCGACTGTCCAGTAACGCAACCATCGCCAAAACCGGGTCTTCTGCCGCCTGCCCAGGCACGGGCGGTCGCGCCAACTCGCGCAGTTGCTCCAGCCGTTGATGGTTCTGCGAATAACTGTACATCCACAACGAACCCATGCCTCCAAGCACCAGGAACGCGGCCAGCGCCAAGCCTCTCTGGCGGCGACGGATGTGCACCCGCTCCCGCTGGTCCAGGCCTGCCAGGTCGACGTCACCGAACACCACCCGCTTGAACAGGCCCTGGATAAACCGTGGACGGCTGTGTGCAGCGTTGCCGGAGCTGGTCAAGTAGACACCGCGCAATGCGTTGACGCGCTGGTAACGGTGAGCAGAAAACGCCAGTTCGATAAACAGACACAGCCGCTCACCGATCTGCGCCACCTGCCGGGGAAAGTCCAACATCCGGCCCCGGCGCTCGCCATTGCGCTCCAGATGCAGGCGCTGGATCAGTTCCGCGCTCAAGCGCTGCAGCAAGGTTTCAAAGGCCTGGCGTACTTCGGCAATATCGGTCCCGGTCTTGCCGGACAAGATGGGCTCGCCCCATAGGTCATCATGGGCATGCCCTTGCGTGTGCTCGAAAAACTCGGTAAAGCCAGGCAAATGATCGGCCTGCGTCAGCACCAGATAGACCGGCAGCTCCACGTGCAAGGTCTGTTGTAAATCGTGAAGGCGACTGTTGAATTGGCGCGCAGCGACGCTCAGTTCCTGCTCGCTGCCATTGAGCAAGCTATCGACTGATAGCGTCAGCAGCACGCCACTGAGCGGACGCGCGCGACGGCGGGCCTTCAGCAGATTTAACAGGGTCGCCCAGCCACCGCTATCAACGTCCGCATCGACGTGTGTCAGGTAGCGCGCCGGGGTTTCGATCAAAACCCCTTGCTCGGCAAAATACCACTCGCAATGACGCACTGCGCCCTCTGCGTGCGGGGCCCCGGAGTCAACGCGATCCAGCGGCTGTTGCAGCCCACCGGCCTGCAACAGCCGGGTCTTGCCACTGGCAATGCACCCCATCACCAGGTACCAGGGCAATTCGTTGCGCCAGCGCTTACCGCGCTTGCCATAGCGTCGCGACATCTTGAGGGCCTGTAGCGCCTCCGTGAAACGGCCGCGAACGTTGTTGTGCTCGTGCTCCACAAGTCCCTTGCGCTGTTTGGAATTCACCTGGCCCGGGCCGGCATCATCTGCAAAGGGTTGCACGGCGTCGCGCCGATTGACGAAAACCATCGTCAGGCCCCAGGCCAGGAACAATCCACTGATGGTCAGCAGGCGCGAAGTCGCGCCAAGCCAGAAACGCCGGTCATCCACCGCCAGCAGCGGCCCGATCCACCACACCACACACGCCAGCAACAACACCAGCAGCAGGCTCCAGACCCAGGTCAGCCCCAGGGCAGCGGCCAGCTTTTTGAATAGACTTTTCATTGATTGCTCCCTGCGTTAAAGCAGTGTCCGGGTGATGTCGGTGGTACTCGGCAGATAGGGCTGCAGCACGCTCTCGCGCTGTTCTCCAAGTACCCAGGCGAACCCCGAATACAGGATGGCCAGGCCGATCGCGACGGCGAGCCAAACCCAGGTTGCAGAAACAATACGTATCGCCTGCCGGGGAGCAGCGCTGGACGATTGCCCGGCGCCGGTGGCCTGGGGCGTGTCACCGCGCACATGGATGATCTGTCGGTACAACGCGTCACGAATACCGTCCAATTGCAGCAGCCCACGTTCCAAGACCCGGTACTTGCCTTCAAAGCCCAGCGCCAGGCACAGGTACATCAGCTCCAGCATCGCCAGGTGCTTGATCGGGTCCCTGGACAGTCGCTCAAGCAGTTCGAAGAATTTTTCGCCGCCAAAGGTTTCGTTGTGGAAACGGCTCAACAGGCTTGTTTGTGACCAGTCGCTCTGGCTACCCCATGCCGTGGTGACCACTGCCTCGTCTATTACGCTGCACAACACATAACGCGCCGCCATGATCTGGCTGTCGAGGATTGCCTCGTGCCGGGCCTGGTTTTCAAAGTGCGTAATACCCGCAGACAAACGTTCATTGAGTGCGCGCAGGCCTTCACGGGCCGGGCTGCCCTTGAGTCGAACCACCTCCGACAGCAGGTCCCAGGCCAACGTCACCAGAGGGTTGAGACCAAGCCTGAAGTGCTGGGCGCCGTGCAAATGAGCGGCATAGATCATTCGGTCCTCAAGCTGCTCAAAGCGCGGTGGCGCCTCGAAATCCGTCATGGCGCCCTGCGCCGGACCGACACCCTGACGGTCCAGCAGGATCGTTCTGTCGTCCTGCGGGTATGCATTTTCTGTAGTCATGGGTTCAGTTCCTGATAGCCCAGAATTTCAATTCAAGATCGACAAACTCACCACTCACATGGAAGGCGAACCCACCTGAGTGCTCCAACTGCTCCAGGTCACGGGCGCTGAGTTCGAGCATGAAATAGGTTTTCTCGGCATGGAACGGGATCTGCCGTGGTGCCACAGGCATCGGCTTGACCTGAATCCCCGCCAGGTGCAGGTTGACCAACTCGCGTATCCGCTCCACAGGCCCGACTTTCAGGTGCGCCGGCAGCCGCTGGCGCAACACCTCAGAATCGCAGTGCGCGCTGACCGCCAGAATGAAGGTCGCCGAACCCAGCAGGTTCAGGCCATTGACCGGGCACACCAGCACGCCGTATTGGCGCGACTGCAGCACCAGTTCAATGGCATGTTGCTCCAGCACCATCGACAGGACCGAACGAATCGCGGCCATCAATTCACGAAAGCTCGGCCCCTGGTCACTATGTCGGTAACGCCCTTCAAAACAGGCGCGCTTTGTCGTGCTGGAAAATGTCGAAAGCTCCCCCAGCAGCCCAAGCAGGGTTTGATACAGCACATCGGGGCCCACACGGGCCTGGTCCAGGCAGTGTCGCAGGGTCAACTCCATTCGGTTGATCAACTGCAACATCAAGAAGTCCCCCATTTCGGCCCCCGCCGCCTGGCCCGCGTCCTGCAAGCGCTCGGCAATCGCATCAGCGCGAAACGCCAACAGGCTGACCACCTCCTTGAGGCACGACAGCAAAAATGGCGAGTCATGCAGGTGCATGAACGTCGGGGAGAATGCGCTATCGAGCTGCACAACGCCTTGGGCGTCGCAATCCAGGACTTGTGCGACTTTGAGTCTGACGTAGGTCTGGACGTCGTGATCATCGCCCAGCACCAAGCGAAAATCCGCGCGTGCGCAGGTGATGGCGCAGCGCGTGTCTTCCCCGGCATTGGCGTCTCCTACCTCCACTTCGTAGCTGCTATAGCGGGCCAATACGTCAGTCTGCGCCGGGTGACGAACCTCGACCGCATGGCCGGCGAGCATGGGCAGGGCCAGGTACAGCGCCTGGCTGGCGCTGTTGGCTGGGACTTCCATCACCAGCGGCGCGGCCATCTCAAACAGGGTCCCGTCAGGCAATACCCCACTGGCCTGATTGACGACCACCTTGCCCATATCGAGGTATTGCGGGTCGATTTCCAATGTCAAGAACCCCCAGGCATAGCCCGGGGACAATTGGCTGCGGCGCGCCAGTTGCTGATGGTAATAGCGGTCGTTGTGCTGCAGGTGTTGAGGGCGCAGCAACATGCCTTCCTGCCAGATCACTTTATCAATCAGCATGTCAGCCACCTGCCTTGGCGGGCGGCACATCCGTCGCGTGCACGCCCGTTTCGTCGAGTACCAGATCGACACGGGTCCGTGACTCGACGGCCAACGGCACGACATGACGCCATCGCACCTGGGGCAAATCACGGTAGGCGGCCAACACCCCGATATAGCGACTGCCCGGCGTTGCACTGAGCTTGAGCGTCACCTGTTCACCGGGGCGCAGTTCCCACTCTTCGCTGCTGACCAGGTCCTTGGGCAAGGTATTTTCGACACGGCCATACAGGCTGAAAAAGTCCGCGTTCTCGAAGGCCACCGGGTTTCTGAGTTCCAGCAGGCGCACCACGATCGGTGACGGCCGGCCATGCAGATCCGGGTTGACCAGATCACTGGCGGCCAGCGTCAGATCGAGCTTGGTCAGCGTCGAATAGGGAGACAGATTGCTGCAGCCGGGCAACAGCCCCAGCACAGCGAGTAGCAGAACAGAGGTGGTGCGTGACATGCAGATCATCCAGAACAGGTGCTATGAAGGGTGGAAACCAGGCGTACCTGTTCCGTGTAGGCGTTGGCAAAGTCCTCGCTGAGTAAGCGCTCAGTCCAACCGTCTTCCTCGACCAGGCGTTGGTAATGAACCAGATAAGCCCGCCAATAGGCGCCACTGCTGGGGATCCACGGCGTGTTGCCCTGCTTTTGGAAACAAGCCAGCAGTTGCCCTGGCGCAAACGCTGCCAGAGCGCCGCGCATTGCCGCGCGACAGCCAGCGAGCACCGCGACCTGGTGAACCTGCAAATCACGATAGGCCTGGGTAATCATCTGTTCGGCGGGCAACTGCCCCTGGCGATCGGCCACCAACATGGCCTCCAGTGCTTGGGCGCCACACATCAACGGACGCTCGGCGCTGGTTGGTGCACAACCGAGTGCGGTGTTCAATTCACTTGTCAGCTCTTGATGGGTGTGCAGGTTCTGTTGCAGCCCTTCGATTGCCTGCCTGAGCAAGCCAGCTGCCTTGACTGCCAATGCTTGTCGCCCAGGCTCGTCGAGAGGTTCCAGGCACACGCCTAGCGCCTCGGAAAAATCCCGCCAGAACCGCTCATGCGTATCGACTGCCGGAACATGCACTGCGGCTGGCGCGCACGTCGCAGCAGGCTCGACCAGGGTCGGCACAATCACATGGTGACGCTCCACAGTGCTGGTATCCGTCCAGTTCGACGCCACACTCGGCGGGGCCGGGTCATTCATGGCACGCACGGAATCCAGCTGCAGGAACGCGTCATCCGGAATCAGGTTATCGCCAGGGCTCGTACCACCCGAGCGCTCCACCAGCTGCGCGCGAATTTCAAACGGGCCCATGCGAAATACAGTGCCAGGGGTGATAGGCCGAGCCTGGCCTTTGCGCAAACGCACGGCGCTGTCCCCCAGGCAAATGCCATTGCTGCTGATGTCAGTCAGAAAATACTGACCGTCGCGAAAGCTGACCAAGGCATGATGGCTGGACAACTGGCGACTGTGGTCGGCAATGACCCAATCGCAATCGGCACCACGGCCAATCACTCCTCCGGCGCCATCGAAGACTTTATTGCGGGCGCCGCCGGGTATGCCAGGCCCATGGCTACATAATTCAAATACCAACTGCATAGAAGGTCTCCTGGCTTACTGCCCGCGCTGGTGGGACCGTGGATCACCCAGCGGCCGGTAGTCATCGTCGTCAAACACGTAATTTGCCATGCACCCACTTAGCGCCAACACCAGCAGACCAAGCAGCAATACCTGCCCTCGAGAAACAACCATCAAGGCTCTCCCATTGAATTGAATTCGATTGAGCGGAACATTCAGCACCCTTCCTTGACGTCACCAAAGGGGATATTCAGCCGCGCCAGGCGGTACAACAGGGTGCGCCGGGCAACCCCCAGCTCGCGGGCGGTACGGGTACGATTGCCGCGATTCTTGTGCAGGCAATCAATCAGCAAGCCCCGCTCGACGCGCTCAAGGCGTTGGCGCAGCGTTGCGTCGGTGGCCTGTGCGGGTGACGCCAGTGGCAGCATGAGATGTTGCGGCAGGATTACCCCCTCGTCGCACATCAACACGGCACGTTCCACCAGGCATTTAAGTTCACGCACGTTGCCGGGGAAGCTGTGGCAGGAAAGCTGGTCCAGCGCCTGGTTTGACCAAGACACCGGTGATCGCCCCTGGGTGGCGCAGGCTTTACCTGCGAAGTGCCGGGCCAACTCTCGTATATCGCCTTCACGTTGGCGCAACGCCGGCAGCTCGATCGGGAACTGGGCGAGACGATAGTAGAGATCCTCACGAAAACTGCCCTGGGCCACCATCGCACGAAGGTCACGGTGGGTGGCGGCAACGATGCGCACATCCACTTTATGGGCGGTGCTGGCTCCCAGCGGGCGGATTTCCCCCTCCTGCAATACCCGCAGCAATTTGGCTTGCAGTGACAGGGGCATATCGCCGATTTCATCGAGCAGCAACGTACCGCCGTCGGCAGCATCGAACAGCCCAGGACGGTCACGGTCAGCACCAGTAAAGGCACCTTTGCGATAGCCAAACAGTTCGCTTTCGAGCAACCCCTCCGGGAATGCCGCGCAGTTTTGTACGACAAACGCCTTGGATCGGCGCGGGCCCATGGCATGGATCGCCCTGGCGACCACCTCCTTGCCCGTACCGGTTTCACCGCGCAGGAGCACGGTGTAGGTGCTGTCCAGCACCTTGCCGATCAAGCGGCAGGTATCATCCATCGCTGCGCTGTTGCCAATCAGGCCAAGGCCTGCGGGACGCACTACGCTACCGAGCGCCTGATGGGCCGCCGCTGGCCGACCGGGCTCCTGTAGCAGCGCCCGCTGGCGCAACGCAAAAACCCCCAACTGCCCCAGTGGCGTGGCGTACGACTGCAGGTCCAGGGCGCGCTCCGTGACGCATAGCAGCATGCCCCTCACCGGTAGGTGGTGATGGATGAGTGGGACGCACAACAGCGACTGCCATGGCACCAGGCCTGATGGAATGAAAGCGGTGTCATACATGCTGTCTTGCAGGCCGCAGAGGCTCAGGGGACGCTTATGTTCCAGGGCGAACCGCAGCAATTGCTGGCCCTGCTGATCCACTTCAGCGCCTGCACCGATTTCCCACGGCCCTGCTTGCGGCCTATGTTCGGCCGCCAGGAACAAACCATGACCCGCTTCATCTGACAGGTACACCTGGCTGAGCGAGCACTGGCTCAACTGCGCGGCGGCATGGGCAAGGTTGCCAGGCATACCTGCCCTATCGCTATCGAGGCCCAGGCGCATGAGCCACTGCACCAGTTGTTCGGCAACGTCCGGTGCCTGTAACAATGGGGTATCCCTCATCACGCAAACTCACAGGTGAGGTGATCGTCGCCGTCCAGCATGGCGTGGGCGCGCTGCACATGCTCATCCCTGGCCATTGCTTCAAGCAGGCGATCGACTATCAGGGGCAATAGATGGCTATCGATCCATTGATCGACATACCGCGCGCCACTGCCGTTGTGGGTACAGCGCTCTGCCAGGTAATCGACCAATCGCGGGCAATAGCTGAATGCGAGGTGCCGCTGCAGCAGACGTTGGCCCAGGCACTGCAACTTGCTTTGTACCAACTCCCGTAGCACCGCACCGCTCAGTGGGTAGTACGGCACGACACGCATGCGGGCCAGCAGTGCCGGCCTGAAATGCTGATTGAGCAGCGGCGCAAGGGCGTCCTGTAATACTTGTGCGCTGGGACGCTGCGTAGCGCCGCACAGGTCGATGGTGCAGTCGCTGCCAAGGTTGGAGGTCATCAGAATCAGCGTGTTGCGAAAGTCGATCTCGCGCCCCTCGCCATCATTGGCCCGCCCTTTGTCAAAGATCTGGTAGAACAGGTTCATGACACCCAAGTGTGCTTTCTCGACCTCATCGAGCAGCACCACCGAATAGGGCTTTTGCCTGACGGCTTCGGTCAGCACACCGCCCTCGCCATAACCGACATACCCGGGCGGAGCGCCAATCAGGCGCGACAGCGAATGCTTCTCCTGGTACTCGGACATGTTGATGGTGGTCAGGAACCGTTCGCCGCCATACAACAGGTCGGCCAAGGCCAGTGCCGTCTGCGTCTTGCCAACCCCACTGGGGCCGACCAGCAGAAACACGCCCACGGGTGCATCGGCACGGTTGATGCCCGCCGCAACCGCACGCATCGAACGGTCCAGCATCTGTACCGCCTGTTCCTGGCCGAGAATGCGCGTACGCAGATCGGTAGCGAAGTCGAGCACCTTGACGCTGTGTTCGCAAGCCACTTGGCTGAATGGAATCCCGGTCCAGGCACTGATCACTTGCGCCACCAGCCGCGGGCATACTTCGAAACTCACCAGGCGCTGCCGCGATTGCTCGGCCAGCAAGCTGCCATGGGCTTCGCACAGTTGCTGCTCAAGCACGTCGATGGCCTGGCCTGCCTGCCTGGCTTGATTCAACTGCATGCGCAGGGCCAGCACCCGCTCGGCCATCTCGCGCTGACGCGTCCAGGCCTGCGTGAGCTGCTCATGTTCGCAACCGGCGGCGTCCAGGCGCGCAGCCAGGACCTGCAGCGCACCTGGATCAATGGGCAACCCGGCATCCCTGTCGCGGCAAAGCGCCCGGTACTCACCAGTACTTTGCGCCAATTGGGTAGCCACGGCCTGCAACGCCGGTGGGGCTGTGACGAGGCTGATGCGCACGCGGGCGCAGGCGGTATCGAGCACATCCACGGCTTTGTCGGGCAACTGGCGCCCGGCCAGGTAGCGTGCCGACAACTGCGCGGCGGCAACCACGGCGTCATCGCGCACGTACACGCCGTGGCTGGCTTCATACACCGAAGTGAGACCGCGCAGGATCGTCACCGCCTCATCGACACTCGGCTCATGTACATGCACCGGCTGAAAGCGTCGGGCCAGTGCCGGATCCTTTTCGAAGTACTTCTTGTACTCCGACCAGGTGGTAGCAGCGATGGTACGCAGCTCGCCACGAGCCAGCGCTGGCTTGAGCAGGTTCGCCGCATCGCCGCTGCCCGCCGAGCCACCGGCACCGATCAAGGTGTGTGCCTCGTCAATGAACAGGATCACCGGCACCAACGCGGCATTGACCTCCTCGATAACGCCCTTGAGCCGCCGTTCGAACTCGCCCTTGATGCTGGCGCCCGCCTGCAACAGCCCCATATCGAGGATCAGCAGGCGGGTCTCCTTGAGCGCCGGTGGCACCTGTCCCTGGGCAATCTGCCTGGCCAGCCCCTCGACCAGCGCGGTCTTGCCGACACCGGCCTCACCCACAATGATCGGGTTATTCTTGCGCCGGCGTGCCAGGATATCGATCAACTGCGCGATCTCTGCGTCCCGGCACAACACCGGGTCGACCCGCCCTTCACGGGCCTGCTGGGTCAGGTCATGGGTGAAACGCTGCAACAGTGATTCATGCTGGGCACAAGCGGGTGTACGGGAAGCTTCGGCATGGTCGCTCAAGGCAAACTCAAGCAGGCGCTGCCCATCGAGGCGGGCCAACAACACCTGATAGCGGCTGCCTGCGTGATGCAGTGGGTTACGCAACAAGGCAAGGATCAAGGCCGCGTCACTGACATTCGATTGCGCCAACTCCAACTGGGCAACGACCAGCGCTTGCTGCAGCCATTGCACCAGCAGCGGTGCGAACACCGGGTTGCGCGTAGTCCCCTGCCCCATCCTGGGCTGCAGTGTCGCTTGCAGTTCGCCCAGTTCAACGCCAGCGTCTTGCAGAGCACGCGCCAGCAGCCCTTGTGGGCGCTCCAGCAGCGCCAGCAAGACATCCTCCACCAGGACTTCGGCGCCCCCACGGGCCACACAGCGTGCGGCGGCGTGCTCCAGGTCATGGCGAGTCTGAGGCGCCAGCACACGAATCAATTGCTGCAAATCCACATTCATCATATTCATCCGTCGCTCCCGAGTTGACTGGCCAGAATGAGCACGCCATCCGCGCGCGCCTGCCCCATCCAACTGGTCCATCCCAGCCGGCACACATTGCGTTGGCCTATATGCAGCGCCCGCACCTCGCCGGGGCGCAGGGCCAGGCGCAGGTCGAAGTCCAGAGGGTCGCGGACGGCGAAACGAACCAGCGCGCACAGCGGCGAGTAGCTTGCGCCGCCAGGTAAAAAGTCATGAAAACGCTGCCAGTCGAGGTCCTGCAGATGCACCCTGAACTTGCCGGCACGATCCACAACCTGCCGCCCAAGGACCAGGTCCTGCCCCAGGCGACTGTTCGCTTGCGCCAATTGGTTGCATTGCCTGGGGGCAATCACCACCTTGCGCTTGACGCATTGCTCGATCATCAGCTGCGAGTGTTTGAAGTAGTAACGCAGCACCGTTTCGATAAGCGCCGCCGAATGGGCGCGCATACCCAGCAAACCCAGGTAGGGCAGCAAGCGATTCCAATCCAGTTGTGTCGCACTGCGTATGGCCCGGCCGCCCAGGCCTATCAGGGCAAACATCTGCTCTGAAAACGAGTCGCTGGCACCCGCTCGAAAGCACACCCGGTAGCGGTACTTGCGCCACAGAGGCAGCATCAGCCGATGCAAACGGTGGTGAAACACATCGAGGAAATCCGCGACAGGATTACCGCCCGCACGCTCGCTCAATGCGTATTCGGCATAGAATGCCGGCAGTGGCGAGTTTGCCCCCACCAGCCCCAATACGTTGAGGCGCATGCGTGCCCGTAGTTGCCCGCGCTCGACAAAAAATGTCACTCGGTCAATGTCGTTGCCGGGAAACCCCAGCCCCGGATTAGCCTGGAACTCCAGGTGCTCATAAAGCGCCTCATCGTCAAGGGCGGGGTGGGCATCGCGTATACGCTCAATGACCTGCGAGACCGCCTGGAACAGCGAATACTCGCGAATGGTCCGGGATAATTCGGTTAAAGCAGGGCTTGCTGGCCCATCCGGGATGGCCATAGATACACCTCTCCTTGTGTGTTGGTGACACGCAGTTCGTGATACGAGTTAAGGCTCGCGTACAGCGCAAAAAACTCGTTGAGGACTGAAGCAAATACAAACAAATCGCCCTCTCCGAGAAAGTGCTGGAGATCGACGATCAGGTCGATTGCCACCCCCCGAATCGGCAAGCCACGATGCAACCGGTCGATGGGGCGCTGGCTTATGGAGCGCAATCCACCCAACCGACGGATGCTGACTTTTTCGGCCTGGCGATCGTGGTAGCGCGGCAAGTCATAGGTTTCGAGCACCACTTTCAGCGCATTGATATCGCTCAGGGACAGGTAGTTGAGCGACATGTTGCTGATCAGCTTCCACAGAAAACCGCTGTCCAGCGGAGGCGCGATGCCAGGGGTGGCGACCGTGATATTGCGAAAGGACAGGAACTCGGGTGTTTGTTCACAGGCTTGGTTGATGTCACCGATCCGCAATTTGCGCGGCAAATCATGGTTGGTACAGGTCAGTTCGACGGACAGGGTTTCCTGCTCCTGGGACTGACGAATGCCAAAGCTCAGGTAAGTATCCAGGCCGGTGTGTTGCACCGAGGGCCGCTGGCGAATGCTGTAGCTCGCCGTCTGCTGATCGTGCTCGAACGACTCGAACGGCACATAGGTCTGGTAGCCCAGGCCACCCGGACGCCATCCCGTGACCTGGTCTACGGAGAACACCCCGCAGTGGCCTGGTGCGTAGTCAGTTCCCTGCAGCAGGTACTCGTCCTGCTTGCCATCCAGTCGGATCGGTACCCCATCGTGTTTGAACAGGTTGACCACCGGCGTGCAAAACAGCTTCACGTTGTCCACTGTGGGGAGCACCTGCTCGGGATTGCGCTGACGCAGCTTGAAGCGCAACTCCAAACCCCGAGCCTGCTTGAGCAGGTCATCCGGCAAGCTTTGCAGCACATCCAGGCCATTGACGTCGACAAACAGGTACTTGTCAGGAAACGCGAAATACTCCTGTAGGTGCCGATACCCGGTGAAGGCATTCGGCGGATAGGGCAGCAGCGCCTCGTCTTGGGAAAAACCGGCGGGCCGAACGCCAGAAGCCGGTAATGGTAACGACAGGACCTGACCGTCGCGCCCCTGCAGGGGTTTGCACTCACCATCGAGCAGCAGCAGCTCAATGCCCTGCAGGTGACGCAGCAGGCTCACGTAAAGCATCTGGCTGACATAGCGCTCCCCGGCAAGATGCAAGCGCAGGTGTTCAAGTGCCAGTTCGCCCACATACCCTTCGGCGGTCATCTCCAGGCGCAGGCTCAGCAAGGCCCCCTTGCCTTGCGCGGAGTAATCCAGCGCTGTGAGTTCAAGTGGCAGCACCTGCGTTACATAACACGTACGAAAACGGCAGCGCTCACCCTCGATCGCCACGCTTTCCACCGGTGTATCGCGCTCGACCGTAATACCGGGCCCTGCGCGCAACAGCGGCGCAAACTGCAACATGCTGAACGCGGGTATTGGTCGCATGTAGTTGGGCCACAACAGGTGCATCAACGAATGGCTGAGCTCCGGCAACTGATCATCGAGTTTCTGTCGCAGGCGGCCCGTCAGGAACGCAAAGCCCTCAAGCAAACGCTCTACATCCGGGTCCCGGCCTCTGTCCCCGAGGAATGGGGCAAGCGCCGGGTTGCGTTCGCAGAAGCGCCGCCCCAATTGCCGCAAGGCATTGAGTTCACTTTGGTAATAGCGGTTAAAGGACACCTGGGGCGACCTCCACGCGTCCACTGCCGGCCAGGCTTGCGCTAAACACCACGTCCTGCATGACCCCGTCGATATTCAGCGCGCCCTGGATATCAAAGGCCAGCGCCAACGGATCGCGACCCTGGGGTAATGCGACGACCCGGACATTGCTCAGGCGCGGCTCGTAGGCCGCGATGAAGCGTTCGATCAGAAAGCGTGCCTGGCTCAGGGACTCGTGCAGGCTCAGGCGCATATCATTCAGGTCCGGCAAACCGTAGTCAGGCAGCGTCTGCACACTGCCTGCCCGGGTGCTGAGCATGTTACCCAAGTGGGTGGCCACCGATGCCGCAACGCAGGCGCGTGGCGTGCGCCCCGCCAACGCAGGCGCAGTACCGGCAAGGCGCTCAAGGAGACCGCTGTACTGACTCATCTCAAGTTCCCGGCTCATTCTTTATCGAGCTTGCCAACCAGGAACAGGGTGAAATCCGCCCCCATGTATTTGAAGTGCGGGCGTACGCTGAGGTTGATGCGATACCAGCCTGGCTCGCCGTCAACATCACTGACAACAATCCGCGCCGCCCGCAATGGACGTCGCCCCCGAACCTCGGCGCTGGGGTTTTCCTGGTCAGCGACGTACTGGCGAATCCACTTGTTGAGTTCCAACTCCAGGTCGGTACGTTCCTTCCACGAACCCAACTGCTCGCGCTGCAACACTTTCAAATAGTGCGCCAGGCGGTTGACGATCATCATGTACGGCAGCTGGGTGCCGAGCCTGTAGTTCAACTCGGCCGCCTTTCCCTCGGCGCTGATCCCGAAACGCTTGGGCTTCTGCACGGAACTGGCGGAAAAGAATGCGGCGTTGTCGCTGCCTTTGCGCATCGTCAGGGCGATGAAACCCTCCTGGGCCAACTCATATTCCCGACGGTCGGAGACCAGCACTTCGGTGGGGATCTTGGTTTCGATTTCACCCATGCTCTGGAAATGATGCAGCGGCAGGTCTTCCACCGTGCCCCCGCTTTGCGGGCCGATGATGTTGGGGCACCAGCGGAAACGGGCAAAGCTGTCAGTCAAGCGCGTGGCGAAGGCATAGGCAGTATTGCCCCAGAGATAATGCTCGTGGCTGCTGACGACATGTTCGTTATAGGCGAAGGTCTTGACCGGAGAATCCACCGGGTCGTAGGGCGTTCGCAGGAGAAAACGTGGCACCGTCAAGGCGACGTAACGGGCATCCTCGCTCTGGCGGAAGCTCTGCCACTTGGCAAATTGTGGCCCTTCGAAGTGGTCCTGCAGGTCCTTCAGGTCTGGCAGGCCGGTAAAGCTCTCCAGGCCGAAAAAGCCAGGCCCGGCAGCGGCTATGAATGGCGCATGGGCCATGCAAGCGACGCTGGAAACATACTGCATCAGCTTGACGTCGGGCGCGCTGGGTGAAAGGAAGTAGTTGGCGATGATCGCGCCCACGGGTTGACCACCGAACTGACCGTATTCGGCGCTGTAGGTGTGTTTGTAGAGCCCCGACTGAACGACCTCCGGTGAGTCTTCGAAATCATCCAGCAGGTCTTGGCGCGAGACGTTCAGCAACTCGATCTTGATGTTTTCGCGAAAGTCAGTGCGATCCACCAGCAACTGCAAGCCGCGCCAGGCCGATTCCAGTGCCTGGAATTCGGGGTGGTGGAGGATTTCGTCCATTTGCCGGCTGAGCTTGGTGTCGATCTCGGCAATCATCCGGTCTACCAGCTGCTTCTTGACTGGCTCCCCGCGGTTCTGTGGCTTGATCAATTCCTCGATAAACGCTGCGACGCCGCGCCTGGCGATGTCGTAGGTTTCATCATCGGCGGTCAGGCGGGTCTGGGCGATGATGTCGTCGAGAATGCTGTATCCGGTATCCAGGGGTGCCGCATAGGCGTTAGGGCTGGAGGTCATGCTATCAGTGTCCTTTTTACTGAGTGGGTCATGCGGCAGGGCTGTTCAGCCCCAGTTCGGCCAGCACCCGCGCGCGGGCTTGGTCATCGGCCAGCGCACTTTCTATGGCCTTGCGAAAACTCGGTGTATTGCCCAGGGGGCCTTTGAGCGCCACCAGCGCCTCACGCAGCGCCATCAGCTTGTGTAATTGCGGAACTTGCTCCACCAGTTGAGCCGGATTGAAATCCTTCATGGCGTTGATGCGCACCTGGATCGCCAACTCGTCGGCTTCGTCCGTTTCCTGCAGCCGATTGGGAACACTCAACGTCAGCATCAAGGCTTGTTTGGCCAGCACCTCGTCCAGGGTGTTCTTATCGATACTGATGGGCTTGCGGTCTTCAACCTTGCGCGTGTCTTCGCGCTGGGTGAAATCACCCACGACCAGCAGCTTCAAAGGCAGCTCTACTTCTTCCTGGGCACCGCCTATGGCCGGTTTGAACGTGATATTGATACGTTCCTTGGGGGCGACCGAACCTTCTTTGGCCATGTTGTTTCTCCTTTGCTTGATGACGGGAAAACCTATTCGAGTACCGCTTCCAGATCGACCTGGCACAGCTTGCGATGGACATCCTCCCTGCGCTCGCGCAGGCCATGGCCCTGGGGCAATACGTCGTAACAGGCGTACAACAGTTGCAATACCTCAAGGGTCAGATCGGGCTCCCAGCGATATAGGCCGGCGTGCTGTAACTCCTGCTCGAGCTGCTCAAGCTGGATCCTGGCCAAGTCGTGCTTGGCACCTTGGATACACAACCGAGCCAGGCCAAGGCGCCAGTAACACCGCGCCCGATCGCCCCGCGCCGCCTGCATGGCACTTTTGTAGGCCTGGACCGCAACTTTCAGCCCCTCCTTGCGCAGCAGCGGAGCAACCACCTGCAAGGCCTCCTCCCATGGCGCCGGACCGGCGCCGCCAGTGTTCCGGACCGGCACCCGTGCTTGCAGGTGGCGGCTGACCTGGGTGTCGATCCATCCGCGGGTGGCGGCATCGGCAAAGGGCGCTCCATCGTGGAAGCGCAACTGGGCGAGCCCGGGTAATCGTTGTAGCAACAGGGCGAACTGAATCTCTGTCTCGACCATTGCCAATTCGGCCTGCTGCGCTTGCAGGCACTCCCAGACCATGCGCACACCGTCAAACCAAAAAGGCGCACTCGCCAGGCTGGCTTCAAGCTCCAGCAGCAGGTCGGCGTAATGCCCTTGAGCAAATCGCTCCTGGTAGCGCTTGAGCTTGTCGGGCACCAGCCCGCGCAAGGGCGTTATCTGATCGCTGTTGCTATCGGGAAGACCGGTGATGCCCAGCCACGCCAGCGTGCGGTTGAGGCGCAAGGCCCGCAGGTCGGTGGCGTTCTGGCGCAGCCACCAGGCACACAGGGGGCGAGCGTTGTCTTGCAGTGCGCGCAGGAGCTTGTGTACGTCTTTTTCGTTGTTCACCACAGGCTCAGGCGCCAGCAGTTGAGTCGCCGCCTGCTTGACCTGGGCAACCACCGCGCTTACCCCGGACTGTGGCGCAGCGCTCTCCTGGGCTCGTTGCAGCTTGTCCGCGAGATGCCTGCGGGCTGCCAGCAGCAACGGAGCGTCGTCCCCCAGGTGCCCAACCCATAGCTCGTCAAGACACGCCAAATGCCCAGCCATGCACTGGAACAGGGAGCGTTGCTCTCTGAGGGCAACGCTCTGCGCCAGTACCGGCTCGATGCGCTGCATCAACCAGCCAAAGGCCGCGATGCGAGTCCGCTGCTTGATGGGGTGTACCGTCGCCCAGTGGTGTTCACAGAGGTAGCGCAACATGCCAAGCCCAGCCAACAGGCCAGGAAAGGACTCACACCGATACAGGGCCCACGTCAGCCAGGCAACGACCCGCAGATCCTTGGACTCGTGACGCAACAACGCCTCGCTTTTGTCCATGACCTGCTGCCAGTCGGGCTGGTTGTTGCCATGGATCAACCGGGCCTTGTCCAACTCGCTTTCCAGCGCTTCGTACGCTGGCGAATAACGGACGTCCGACCCTGCAAAACAGGCAATGGAGATCGGTGAGCGGGCAACTTCCAAGTAATGCGCAGAAAGTTTGTCTGAGTAAACCATGATGGGCTGCACTGTGCTGATCAATGCTGAATTAAAGTATGGCAAACAGCTATTAAGCGCCGAGACATACTTGCTGAATTCCATTTTCACGCTGGGACAAGTGCAAAAAATAGCAGCCATATTTTATTGGACAAGCCACTAAGGCGTAGTTAAGTAGAATCCTACAAAGATAATAAAATCTCGCAACTTTGTAAGCGCACGTAATCGATGCTCCTGCCACACCAAGAGGTTTCCAGCCTTAGCGAGGCTCATACAGCTTGCAGGGATGCGCAAAAAACTGCGCACTCTTTTCAATCAACTCACCTTGAAAGCAAACATTCACCTTTCAATATCGTGACGTGCCCAACAGTGCAAATATCTGCGCACTATTGCGCAAAGAAAACCAACTTATAAACCAGAAATCATACCGCCCATGCACCGTTACGGCCCCTCCCCCAAGAAACGCCCTTATTTTATTAGGCCAACTATTATCCGGCACACTTCTTGTTAGCGAGTAGTAGCGCCCTGTGGCGCCAACTTATCTATCAGGCAAGGAAACCAATTATGCCAACACCCGCATACCTCTCGATCACCGGTACCAAGCAAGGTTTGATCACGGCAGGCACGTTCACCCAGGATTCGGTAGGCAATATCTATCAGGAAGGCCACGAGGACCAGATCCTGGTCGAGGCCTTCCAGCATCAGGTCATCATTCCCCGTGATCCGCAGTCGGGCCAACCCACCGGCCAGCGTGTACATAAGCCGCTGATGATCAGCAAGGTATTCGATAAATCTTCACCGTTGCTGTTCAGCGCACTGACGTCGGGGGAAATGGTCAAGTGCCGCCTGGAGTGGTATCGCACCTCCTCCGCCGGCACCCAGGAGCATTACTTCACCATCGAGTTGGAGGACGCGATCATCGTCGACATCCAGTCGCGGATGCCCAACTGCCAGGACCCGGGAAATGCACACTTCACCCACCTTGAAGATGTGCACTTTACCTACCGCAAAATCGTCTGGACCCATGAGGTCTCGGGCACGTCCGGCTCTGACGACTGGCGCAGCCCGGTAGCGGGTTGAAACCGGCCACAGGTGAGGCGGTAGCGCGGCACGCGCGCCCGCCTCAGTAGGGCTTCAGACCATTGCCAGCGGATGCTTGCGTATCGGCGCACCGAATACTCGGTCGATAGCGTCAAGGTCGTGTTCGTCGAGAACCAGCCTGGCCGCGGCGGCATTGAGGCGCACGTGTTCGGGGGTGACGGCCTTGGGGATGGCGATGACACCGGTCTGCCGCAAGACCCACGCCAGCGCAACCTGGGCCGGTGTGACTTGATGTCGACGGGCGATCTGCTTGAGGGTGGGGCTGGCCAACAGTTCCCCACCCTGGGCGATTGGGCAGTAAGCCATCAACGGCAGGTGATGCTGTTGCCACCAGGGCAACAGGTCGAATTCAATGCCGCGCTGTTCGATGTTGTAGAGCACCTGATTGGTGGCGCAGGCGGGTGATGCCAGCTCCTGGAGGTCTGATACGTCGAAGTTGGAAACGCCCCAGCGCCCAATCTTGCCGGCCTCCCGCAGTCGTTCAAAGGCTTCAACCGTTTCGGCAAGCGGGTGTTGCCCACGCCAGTGCAGGAGATACAGATCGATATGATCGGTGCCCAAGCGTTTGAGGCTGGCCTCACAGGCACGGGGAACTCCCGCTTTGCTGGCGTTATGCGGGTAGACCTTGCTGACCAGGAATACCTGCTCCCGACGCCCTTGGATCGCCTGCCCGACCACTTCTTCAGCACCGCCTTCGCCGTACATCTCGGCGGTGTCGATCAGGGTCATGCCTTCGTCAATGCCCAATTGCAGCGCAGTCACTTGCGCTGTACGCCGTCCAGGGTCTTCACCCATACGCCAGGTGCCTTGGCCGATGACCGGGACTGGGGTACCCGCCAGATCGATGGTGCGCATGCCAACCTCCAGATAAGTGTGCGTTCCCCTAATGTGGCACTGGCCGGGCAATAGGGTTCAATGCAATTGCGCGGCCCGGCGTGGCCCTCATCCCACGCTGCGGAATGCGCTGGGACTGAGCCCCGTCCAGCGCTTGAACGCCCGGCGAAAGCTGCGCACATCACTGTAGCCCACCTCTTGGGTAATGCGTTCGATGGACAGGCTCGGGTTGCCCAGCAGCCCCATGCACCGGGCGCGACGCACCTGTTCCAGCAAGGCTTCGAAGGTCAGCCCATGCTCGGTCAGACGCCGGCGCAGGGTGCGGCCGCTCATGTTCAGGTCACTGGCGACCTTCTCCAGTTGGCTGCCCTGCAAGTCGCGGGAAATAGCGCGTTCCACCGCCTGGATGAGGTCCATTTTCCGGTGTAGTTGGGCACTTTCCAGCTCCAGCAGGCCAAGGGCCTGGCGCAATGCCAAGGCGTGGTGATTCGGCAGCGGCACGTCGAGCCACTGGGCCTCCAGGACCATGCGGTTGTGCAGGCAGCCAAAGCGCACATCGTCACCGAACAAACGCTGGTACTCGGCGGCATACGCCGGTGGCGCGTGCATGAACTCCATGCGCAGTGGCTTGAATTCACTGCCCACCAAGGTCCGCCCGTAGATCATGAGGCTTGCAAAAAACTCCTCGGCGGCAAATACCTGGACCTCGGCAAAGGGCAGCAGGCACTCGACATCGACCATGACCTGCTGGACGCCTTCGTGGATACGCGAGGTGGCGATGCCGCCGGAGGTGTGTTGGTGGCGCTCGCCCACGGCAAAGGCATCGCGCAGGGTCTTGCACAGTGAGATGACATGCCCGAGCAGGCCCAGGGTGCCCAGCACATTCTGATTGCCGACACACAGGCCCAGCCCCTGGTCTGGCAGGACTTTAAGTGCCCGCTGGATCATCGCCACGGCCTGGCGGTAGGAAATGCGCAGCGCCGGGTCATCCAGGTCTGCCAGGGTAAACCCCAGGCCACGGCACAGATGCTCGGCATTGGCGCCCTTCTGCGCCGCAACCTGCCCCAGGGTTTGCAGGAGAAAAGGCGAGACCAGCGCCAGTTCGTAGTGTGGATCAACGGTTTTGCTGTGCATGGATCTGCGATTCCCGACTCTATGCCCGGTTATTGTTTTAGAAACATCCTGACAATCATAGGTGCTTGCAAGGCTTGCCGCACTCTGAATGAACGCTGTCCGGCAAAGCCCCCCTATGTGGCCGCCAATACCCTGCCCTGCGGGGCGTCGAGGGCTTATTTCTATGGGCAAGGCTCCGATGAGGGCCGACGGTGCATTCATCCAACAATAATAATGAGCCCAGACATGAACCCGACCCGCGCGCTTGCCCCCCTGCCCCTTGCCCTGGCCCTTCTCAGCCTGCCGACCCTGGCCACCGAGGGCGGTGTGGACAATATCGGCCCCGGTACCGATGGCTTTTACATCCTGCCGCTGGATGTGGATCACCTGCCGGACCACATGTTCGCCTTCAACCTTTACTACAACCACTATGAAGCCACGAAGCTGGATATCAGTTCCCTCGGGGGCAAGGTGCCACAGGTGAAGATCCGCTCGGATGCAATTATCCCGCGCCTGGATTACCTGAGCCCGTTGCGGGTGTTTGGCGGGCGGTTGGGTGGCTATATCGCCCAGCCCTACCTCAAGCAACAAGTGGCCCTGTTTGGCATGTCTGACCAACGTGAAAGCATGGGCGACACCACTATCGCGCCGATTATCCTGTGGGACCTGGGCAAGAATCTGACCCTGGGCGCCGCGGTAGAAATCACCGTACCTACCGGTGAATACGACGCTTCGCGGCTGGCCAACACCAGCAATAATTTCTACACCTACAAGCCGCTGGTGTCAGTGACATGGTTGCCTGACGAGCGCACTGAGCTGTCGATCAAGACCACCTACAGTTTCAACCAGGAAAACCACGCTACGGACTACCGCTCGGGGCAGATTTTCCACTTCGATTACTCGGCCAGCTACAAAGTGACCGACAACCTGAGCCTGGGCATCAATGGCTACTACCTCAAGCAGACGACTGACGATAAGCAGTACGGACGCACCGTGACCAATATCTATGGCGAAGAAGTCAACGACGGTGTGCGTGGCCAGGTGTTTGCGATTGGGCCGGCGGTGTACTTCACCTTTCTCGAGTACGCCAGCGCAGAGGTGCGTTGGGCCAAGGAGTTTGATGTCGAGAACCGGCCGCAAGGCGATATGTTGTGGGCCAAGCTGACAATTCCGTTTGCCTTGTAGCAATCACCCGTGGCTAGGGGGCTTGCCCCCTAGCCACAACAAGGCCTTCACCACCGTCGGTGCCTACATAGGGACGCGGCATTTCATCCGGTGTAAACCGGCCAGCTGTCGACTATTTTGCCGCCGCGCACCGCCAGCAGATCGCCAAACTGCAAGAGTACCGACTCGGTCTGGGCCGGGCGCAGGAACACCTGGTCGTCGATGTTCAAGCCAACCCCAGGCGAACCGTTGACCATCTCCTGGTTGGAGCTACGGCCATACAAGCCATTGCTTTGCAGCCCCGCAGGCGACTCGAAATCGGCCATCCAGTTGCCGCCATAGATAAAAAACGTGGCGCGTTGGTTGCGATCCCACCACGACAGCAACCGGGACTTGTCGTCCAGCGCCGGGATGTTGACCGCACCGGTGCTTTTGAGGACGGGCGTGGCGATGTAGGCCGCCGGGACATGCTCACTCAAGGAAGGCAGATCGTAATGCGTAGGCTTGAGCAGCGCCGTGCCTACCGAGACTTCGCTGCTCAACTGTTCCTGCTCATGCATCCGGTAGCTGGGGCTGCCAGCGGTATTGAGTGTCAGGTCATCACGCCACAGCGTCGCAAACTGCTGGCGGCTGAAGTCGACAAAACCGTTGTAACGTTGCATGACCTTTTCGAACAGCGCCTGGGGCGATCCGAGAATGCCCGGCACGCCCATGCCGACAAATGGGTCGTAGCCCATGAAGCCGGCAAACTCCAGGTGCTGCGGATGCGCGCGGATCAACCCCAGCATTTGCCCCAGCACCGCGTTGTCACTGATACCGCCGCGATGCAGGCCCACATCCAGTTCGATATTGATCCGCAGCCGCGTGCCCAGGCCCTGGGCCAGCGCCAGGTATTGTTGCAGGCGCTGTGGCGTGTCCAGCAACCACTGCAATTGCCGGGCGGGATCGAATGCCCCTTGGTGGTGTTGATAGAACAGATCGGCCGAACGTACCGGCAACGGCTTGCCCAGCAGGATATCGGCGTCGGGAAACACCTGGGCGTCGTGGTTGAGAAAGGGTTGGTGAAACGACATCAAGCGGCGGGTACCCGCGCGCTTGGCGATGTAGGCCAAGAGCCCCGGTGCTGGCAGGGATTTCTCCACTAGCCGCAGGTGCTTGGCGCCGCGTTGCACCGATTGCATGACGATGTCGATGTTGTGATCCAGGCGATCCAGGTCTATCAGCAGCACCGGCCGCATGGGCCCATGGGCCTTGAGCTGCTGGTTCAACTGGCGAAAATACTCGCTGTACGGCGACCCTCGGTCAGCCGGACGCAGCAGCGCCGCGCCCGCCACCAGTAAGGCGCCGGCGCCCAGGGTACCGGCCATGAAGTGTCTGCGATTCATCAGGCGACTCCCAGGATGGATGACAGGTGTGCATTAAGGAATTTGCCGCTGGGGTCGAGGGCCTGGCGCACTCGCGCGAACTCATTCCAGCGCGGGTACAGGGCCTGCAAGGTGCGGGCATTGAGGGTGTGCAATTTGCCCCAATGGGGCCGCCCGGCGTATTTCCAGAAGATCGGCTCGACGGCCGCGAAGAAGTTGTGGTGGTCCATGGTGTAGTGCTGGTGCACCGAGATCGAACAGCTGTCGCGACCTTCAAACATGCTCAGGGGAATATCATCGGCCTTGACGTAGCGGTACTCGATGGGAAACCAGGTGCGCAGGTCCTTGTCGCGGATCAGCTTGAGGATTTCCCGCAGGCAGGCCGGGCCATGCTCGGCGGGCACCGAATACTCCATCTCGTTGAAACGCACGTTGCGTACGTTGGCGTAGATTTCGAATGACTCGGCCACCCGGTCCTGGAAACTGGCGAAATAACGCAGGCTGTTGAGCAGCGTGCGGCGTGCCTGGGGAAAGTCGCTGGCGTATTTGTCGAGGTTTTCGATGATCGACACAAACTCATTGCCGCCCGCCTCTGCCGGATCGATCGGTGGGGTCGGAGCGTCGGTGGTCTCGTTGAGAGCGATGGACAAGGCGTAGTCCGAATGTGTTACCACCAGCATCTCCCAATGCTGGTTTTCCCGGGTGTTTTTCGCCACATCCTCCAGCAGTTCTTCGGTGCGAGCGATCCATTGGCGCTCCCGCAGGCGGTAAGGCGTGCGGTTTTGCAGGCGCACGCGGGTGGTCACGCCCAGCGCGCCCAGTGACACCCTCGCGGCACTGAACACCTCGCGCTCACGGTTGGCGTCGCAGTCCAGCACTTCGCCCTGGGCCGTCACCAGTTGCAGGCCGGTGACACCGGCGGAATACGAGGAAAACCCGACGCCAGTGCCATGGGTCGAGGTGCTAATGGCCCCCGCCAGCGTCTGGTAGTCGATGTCTGCCATGTTCGGCAACGCCTGGCCAACCGCCTTGAGCGCTGGCCCCATGCGTGACATGGGTGTGCCAGCCGCGAAGGTGGCTTGCAGGGTGCTGGCGTCGTGGTCGAGCAAGCCGTTGAAAAAGCTCAGCGAGAGTAATGTGCCATCAGTCGGCACCAAGGCACTGAACGAGTGACCCGAGCCCACTGGACGGATCTTGCCCGGCGCCTGGCGAATGGCCTTTACCAACTCCCCCAGGTCCTTGGGTGCCAGCCGCTCAAGGGGCAGGCAGCTTTGTGCCCCCGACCAGTTACGCCAGGGGATCAAGCGCGGTGCCCGGGCCAATTGGGCCAGCGCCGGGTTACTGCTCATCGCCAGGAATGCACCGGCCACCGCCGAGCGCTGCAACAGTTGCCTGCGTGAAAGCACCATCACCTACCCCATTGTTGTTATTGGATATGAATACCGGCCATGAAACCGATCAGCCCCAGAAACTGCTCTTCGGAGCACTGCATGCACAGGCCCATCGGCGGCATGCCGTTGTAGCCGTTGAGGGTATGGTCCAACAGCGTATCCGCGCCCTGGGCGACACGCGGGCTCCAGGCCTGGCTATCGCCGGTCAGCGGCGCGCCGGATGCCGGGTTGGCGTGGCAGAGTTTGCAACTGCTGTCGTAAAGCTGGGCCAGGGTCGGATCGGTGGGTACGGCGTTGCGCGCCGTAGTCTGTTGCGGTTTGTCGTCACAGGCTGACAGCAGGCCAAGCAAGACCAGCAGCAAACCGATGCGACAGGAGGTCGTAGACCACATAGCCACCCTCTCTTTTTAGGTATGAACAGCTGGGTTCACACTAAGTCAGTGGCGGCGCGGTGTTGAGGGTATTGGCGGACATAAAGGGGGCTTGGGCGGACAGGGTTGGGCGACCGGCGAAGCCGGCGCCCGTAACAGCCGGCTTAGAAAGCCAGGCCGACCTTGAAGCCGTACTCATCGCGCTTGAGCTTGGTGTTATCGGCCACTTCCGAATCCGCATCGAGCTTGTACTCGGTGCGGGTGTAGTACAGGCCAGCCATCACTGGCAGGTCGCCATTCTGGTTCATCAGCAGGCTGACTTCGGCGTAAGGGTTGGTGCGGTCCTTGAGGTCCACGGTGTCGCTGCCAATGCCGTCGACCTTGAGCTTGGCGCGGCCGTCGAGGGTGTGGCGGGCGCCGACTTCGACGCGCATGGTCATGCTGTCGAACTGATGGTTGTACCCCACCGCGGCCTTGGCAAACGGCGACTTGCTGGTGAGTTTCATGTCGTAGTCGTCGGAGTCTGGTTCATAGCGAGTCCAGCTATAACCACCACCGACCAGCACATCGACAAAGTTGCGTGCATCCAGCGCAGCACGCCAACCCAGGTCGAGGTCAGCCTGGCCTTCCTTGAGCTTGTTGTCGCTTTTCTTGCCGAACTTGGCGTCTACACCGGCCTGGTAGATAAAGCCGGATTCGGCGGTCAGCTTGTTGCCGAAGTTATAGAACACGCCGGCTTCGGGCATGTGGTCCTTTTCGCTTTCGCTGCCGCCTTCAAGCTTGAAGTCGTTGTAGGCGCCCAGGATACCGAAGGTGGAAATCGGGTCGGTGGACGGTGCAGCGAAGACCACGGCCGGCGCAGCAACCAAGGCCAGGATCGAAGAATTCTTGAGGATTTTTCCGAATAGTTTGGACATCGTCTTACATCTCCATTTTAGGGTGGGCAAATTATTCAGGAACCGGTTCGAACCCCCTGCGGCGCGAAAGGTTCGAATTAATTTGCCTTGATTTGGAGGTAAAACGCTTCAGCGAAGGCTCTGGATCAAGCCTCTTTGAGCGGGCCCATCACGTATCGGCCAATAACTGCGCCAGTTTCGGGCGTAGCTGTGGGTGTTCGGGCAGGCGCAAACCGAACGCCTCTTGCAGCACGGCCAACAGTTCGTCGACATCGGTGATCCGACGTTTCTCACTGTCCCGGCCCAGGTGATGCACGGCGTAGTGGGCATTGTTCAAGGTACGCCGCAGCCCCGGTCCGATAAGGGCCACTTTCAACTGCCCGAGGAACGGCGAGTCGGGGTGAGTGGATACGTACCAGTTGCCGATTTCGTAGTCGAAGTGCGACTGCGGCTGCAGGTCAAACACGTATAGCCCGCGCCATTCCTCGCCAACCTGGGCCCGTAAGGTGTAGCTGCCGGCATTCGAGGTCAGTCGATAGGGTTCATGGGCGGTGGCCTGGGGCGCCTGATCGTCCAGGCGCAAGGGGCTGGTCGGCACCATGCCACCAAAGCCGACATCGGTGATGTAGCGTTCACCGTCCAGGGTCACCAGGCTCAGGCGATGCGTGCGGGCGGTCAACGCATCGGGTGGCCCGCCCATCACCACGCGGCCAGTGATACCCCGTGCGTCGAAACCCAGTTCTTGCAGCAACGCCAGGAACATCTGGTTGAGCTCGTAGCAGTAGCCACCTCGCCCCTCCAGCAGGACTTTTTTTTCGACGCTGGCCAGATCAATGGGGACCGGCACCTGCAAAAAGGTGCAAAGGCTTTCGAAAACGAAGGTACTGACATGGCGCAATTGCAACTGGGCCAAGGTCTCCAAGGTGGGCGCAGGCGGTGTGTCATACCCCAGGCGTTGCAGGTACAGGCTGCTGTGAGACAGGCTCGGTGAATCCTGGTGCATGGCGCATTCCTTGGGCGTAGAGCGAAGGTTTCACTAATACCTGTAACCGGTGCCGCTGCCAATACTGATCTGTAGCAAGAGGTCGGCGTGTCACACCACAAACTTTCTGAACCTTTCTGAACCTAATTGCATCAACTCCATATCAAAACAGGGAGGCAATATGGGCACGGCAACGATCTACACCATCCATTACAGGCTGCACGGCGAACCCAAGTCCTTTGTGGTGCGGGCGGAGGTGATGAACAACGCCGAAGCATGGCATTGGGCCAGCTGTGATGCTGGGGTGGCCCACGTCGGGCGCATTGGCCGTCAGGGCCATGAACGCACCAAGAAAACCACCCGGCCATGGGCGGAGAAATACGGCATCACCGAAGTTACCTGGATCGCACCCCAGCGCCTGTAGTCGCTGGGTGCTTGGCAAGGGGCTGGCGAAGACGCCGTATCGCCCCTCGACACGGGCCGCTATGGTTTTAGATTGCCCAAAGGATCATAAGCCGGCTGTTTGCCGGCTTTGTGTTTCTTGTCCAACGGGGCAATGGCCGGGCCGACCGGGTCTACCTGCGGGTCGGCCAGATCCGGGGAGTCCGGGTCAAAACCCAAGTCGTGCTGATCACTGGCATGTTCCGACGAGTGCGGGCCATCAGGCTTTTTCGATTGTTCAGTCACAGTCATCTCCTTCGCCTTGCTTACGATGCATACAGCTATTAGAGAAAACCCTGGCCGCCATCGTTCAACTTTCTCACGCCCGCCTACAAACCGTGAGAAGATGCCGCGCCGCGCAATACCCCTACTTAGCTCATGGAGACTGCATCCCGCATGTTTGAGATCAAACCCGTCGATCCGCAAACCTATCGCCAGCAGACCCGCCGCAGTACGTTGATCGTCGCGGTGATCTTCGTCGCCCTGGCCATGCTGCTGTCGAGCCTGGCCGTGATGCTGTTTGGCGAGCCCGGTGGTGACAACTTCCGCTTCAATATCGGTGGCGTGGTGGCTGGGGTGGTGCTGACCATTGCCTTGGTCCGGGGCCCGCTCTGGTCGCAGGCGTGGCTGGCGCCGGCGGTCTATGGCTGGCAGCTCAAGCGCAACCTGATGCGGGTGACCAACGTGATGCACAAGGTGACCGAGCGGGTACAGGCCAACGATCCGACGGCGCTCAAATTGCTGCGGTTCTATCACTTGGGGCTGACGCAGATGCACGAGCTGGACGCCAATTCCAGCGCACAGGCGCAGTTGGTCGGGGAGATCGAAAAGCATAAGGCGCACATGAAGGCGCTGGGGATCAAGGCCGAACAAACACGCCTGGATCCAGCGTGGCTGAAGGCCATGAAGGACAAGTGACCTTGTAGGAGCCCGCAAGCGGGCTCCTACAAGGGGTCAGGCGGGGAAGATCGCGCCAAGGTCCAGGTGCCCGTCCTTGAGCGGCGGGCACCAGTAGTAGCCACCGGTCAACGGCGTGCTGATGCGGTACAGGCCATCGACAACCCCGTCTTCCAGGCCGCTCATGCGGCGTAACTGGGCCTCAAAGGCATCGAAGGAGTGGCCGAACGCGAGGAACATCAACCCCGCCTGGCCATTTTCGGCCCAGGGCATGGAGCGGCGCACCACAAAGGCTTCGGGGGTGAAGCTCTCCTGGGCGGTGCGCTTGACGTGGGCGGACTCGGGGGCGTCGTCCAGTTCTTCGTTATCGCCATGACGACGACCGATGATGTGGTCGCGCTCCTGGGCCGGCAAGGCGGCGAAACCATCCAGGTCGTGCTGCCATTGCTGGATCGCGGCAAAGCTGGCGCCGCTACCGGCGACGGCGGCCTCGACGGCGGCGTCGTCGTGGGGGTTTTCGGTGCCGTCTTCGTAGTCGGTCAGGTCAAAACCAGTCTTGTAGCGGAAACCTTCAGTCATCTGCACCAGGCGAAACGCCGGTGCCAGGGCTTTCTCAAAGGCCCGGCTACGCAGGAGCAATTCACCCCGGTCTTCGCCATGCAGCCAGCACCACAACGCCTGCTGCGTGGACGGGTTGTGGGCACCAGGCCCCGAGATCTGCGGGAAACTGCGCAACCCTTCGATCTGTGCGCCAAGGGCCTTGACCAGCGGTTCACCCAACCCCACCACCACTGCCGAGTCGACCAACTGCACCAGCGCGTCGAGCGCTGCCGGCACGGCGTCAATGGACTCGATGGCAAAAAACAGATGGCGTGCCTGCAATGGCACCGGTGCGGCAAGAATGCCCGGCTGGTACTGACTCATATGAACTCCTTCAAGAAAGCCGCGTAGTTTACCCGGCACAGCCCCACTGTGCGTAGGGAAATGCGCGTAAGCCTTGCAACAGAGCCCTCGGATGGGGGAATCTCTGACTCAAGCTGTGCAACCACTCCAGGGGTAGCGACATGACCACCAATCACCTGCTTGCCAATCTGTTTCCCACCGCCAACGACATTCCCGAACAATTTCGCCTCGCCGCCCCCATCGAACAGCGCGACTATCTGGTCGACGGCCAGTTGCGCACCTGGAACGGCCCCTTGGCCCAAGTGCGCAGCCCGGTCCAATTGGTCGGCGCTGATGGTGACACGCCAGTGATTATCGGCAGCACCCCCCTGCTGGATGCCGACACCGCCCTGCTCGCCCTCGACGCAGCGGTGCGAGCCTATGATCGTGGCCAGGGCCAATGGCCGACCATGCGTGTGGTCGAGCGGATCCAGCACGTCGAGGCTTTTTTGCGCCGCATGCGCGAACAGCGCGATGCCGTGGTGAAACTTCTGATGTGGGAAATCGGCAAGAACCTCAAGGATTCCCAGAAAGAATTCGACCGCACCTGCGACTACATCACCGACACCATCAATGCCCTAAAGGAGCTGGACCGCCGCTCCAGCCGCTTCGAGCTGGAACAGGACACCCTGGGGCAGATCCGCCGCGTGCCCATGGGCGTGGCACTGTGCATGGGCCCCTACAACTACCCGCTCAACGAAACCTTCACCACGCTGATCCCGGCGCTGATCATGGGCAACACCGTAGTGTTCAAGCCGGCCAAGCTTGGCGTGCTGCTGATCCGTCCGTTGCTGGAGGCCTTTCGCGACAGTTTCCCGGCCGGGGTCATCAATGTGATCTACGGCAGCGGCCGCGAAACCGTCAGTGCGCTGATGGCCAGCGGCAAGGTGGATATCTTTGCGTTTATCGGCACCAACAAGGCAGCCAGTGATTTGAAGAAGCTGCACCCTCGCCCCCATCGCCTGCGCGCGGCCCTGGGGCTGGATGCGAAAAACCCCGGCATCGTATTGCCGGAGGTCGATCTGGATAACGCGGTCAACGAAGCCGTCACCGGCTCGTTGTCGTTCAACGGCCAGCGCTGCACCGCCTTGAAAATCCTGTTTGTGCATGAAGCGGTGGTCGAGCGTTTCATCGAGAAATTCAACCAGAAGCTCGCCACCCTCAAGCCGGGCATGCCCTGGGAGGACGGTGTGTCGCTGACACCGTTGCCGGAAGTAGGCAAGGTGGATTACCTCAACGGCCTGGTGGCCGATGCCGCGCAACACGGGGCCACGGTGGTGAACGCCAATGGAGGTGCCAGCCGTGGCTCGTTCTTTTACCCGGCGGTGCTGTACCCGGTGAACCCGCAGATGCGTGTGTATCACGAGGAGCAGTTTGGCCCGGTGGTGCCCATCGTGCCCTATCGCGACCTGGACACGGTGATCGACTACGTACTGGAGTCGGATTTCGGCCAACAGCTGAGTATTTTCGGCACCGACCCGGCGCAAGTCGGGCGCCTGGTGGACACCTTCGCCAACCAGGTGGGCCGGATCAATATCAACGCCCAATGCCAGCGTGGCCCCGATACGTTCCCGTTCAATGGTCGCAAGAACTCGGCCGAGGGCACGCTGTCGGTGCATGACGCGCTGCGGGTGTTCTCGATCCGCACCCTGGTGGCAACCAAGTTCCAGGACAGCAACAAGGCCCTGATCAGCGATATCATTCGTGACCGGGCGTCGAGCTTCCTGACCACCGACTATATTTTCTAGATTCGACATTGCTCCAATGTGGGAGCGGGCAAGTCCACTCCCACATTGGACTGCATGACATCTATAGATGAGGCCCTCTTAATCCCGATGAACCTGCCGCCCTTCGCCCGCCGCCTGTTGCGGCCCCTGCTCGACCCCTATCGCCGCTATCGCAACGCCAAGCTGATCCACGCCGTGCGCGTGTCCATCGGCCTGCTGGCCACCATCCTGCTCACCACCGGTCTGAACCTGCCCCATGGCGAATGGGCCTCGGTGACCATGCTGGTGGTCATCGGCGGCTTGCAGCACCACGGCAATATCGGCAAAAAGGCCGTGGAACGGGCCTATGGCACGCTGATCGGTGCCAGCGTCGGCCTGTTGCTGGTGGTGCAAGAAGCGTATGTGGGCCAGCCACTGCTCACTTATCTGCTGATGTCAGTGGTGTGCGGATTCTTCTCCTATCACGCCATCGGCAAGGGTGGATACACCGCACTGCTGTCGGCGATTACCGTGTTTATCGTGGCTGGGCATGGGGCTAACCCGCTGTCCGATGGCCTGTGGCGCACCGTGGATATCCTGATCGGCATTGCCCTGGCCCTGGCATTTTCCTTCGCCCTGCCGCTGTATGCGGTGTATTCCTGGCGCTACAACCTGGCCAGCGCCCTGCGCGATTGTGCCGCCATTTACAGCCGGATCATCAGTGGCCAGTCGGTCACCGATGATGAACATCTCAAGCTGCTCAACCGCTTGAATGCGGCGATGCTGCAACTGCGCTCGTTGATGCCGTCGGTGTCCAAGGAAGTGCGGATTTCCATGACCGAACTGGACGCGATCCAGCGGCATCTACGGATGTGCATCAGCACCCTAGAAATTCTCGGTAACACCCGTCCCGATCCACGAGATGAACAGGGCATGGCGCGCTTGCAACTGGCGCTCAAAACGCAGCACCGGCAAATTCGCGTGCAGTTGATCGCAATGGCGCGGGCACTACAAACCGGCGCCGCGCAACGCCTGGAGCGGGCCAGCCCGGTCCCCGCCGAACAGCCGTCGCCGGATACTCCCGTGCACAGTGCGCTGGATGGTTATCGAATGTTGACGGCACAACTGGCGGCAAATATCGATGAAATGCATGCGCGACTGGCGAAAAGTGTAAAGGCCTGGAATATCTGAAAAGCGTTGCGAAATAATATTGGATCCACATTTTTTTCACGTTTTATTCACATCCGCAAACGTAAGGTGAAGCCTCATCCGTTACAAATGTTGCATATCAAGCCCGCCGCCCCAGCGGGCTTTTTTTTGCGCGCGATTTGATCAGAACAGCACCGCCAAACTTGTGCGAGCACCTGTTGAGCCTAGCGCAGGCGATAGAGCCGACTCGATATGCCGGCGAAGCCGAGTCGCCCACCACTCTTGTCAAAAGTAAATAAGCTATTGATTTTAAATAACTATATTTTACTTGGATGGCCGTACTTGTGTGGCGAGCGGGCTTGCCACGAGAGGTAGTGGGGACTCCTCCATTTGATTGCGACGGGTTCAGCGGGCGACTTTGCTGCTCGCCGGCAGCGCCGACTGTTCACGAATCGCTCGCTGGGTATCGAGTACCCGCCCCAGCGCCGTTTCGGCTTCCGGGCTTTGCTGTGGCACACGAATGGCCGCCGAGACCAGCGTGATCAGCTTGGCCATGACTTCCGCGTCGGTCGCCGGGCGTCCCAGGCTCATGGAGTTCATCAGCAGGCGCAGCTCGGTGCCGGCCATCACCCCGGAAATCGCCTTGAGGGCAAATTGCAGGCGCACCCCCAGCTCATTGCGCGGCAGATCGGGCAACGCCAGGGCGAAGGCTTCGAAGAAGCGCTGGAACACCGGCTGGTAATGGACCTTGAGGTATTCCTGGATGAAGGGCGAAGTGTCGCTGTAGACCCGACCCAGGAACCGGATGAAGGAACGCCCTTCGCCGCTGGCCGGATCACTGCGCTCCAGGCCCATGGCCGGGGCGAACAATACGCCGAGCAAGGTATCGCAATCGAGCGGGCCGTCAGACTCTGCTTCGCAGCGGGCGAGCAACTCCAGGCGCTGCTCGTTGAGCGGCTCCAAGCGTTGCATCAATAACGTTTTCATCAGGGAATCCTTGTCCCCGAAGTGATAATTGACCGCGGCGAGATTGACCTGGGCCTTCTCGGTGATTTGCCGCAACAACACGGCGTCGTAGCCGTACTTGATGAAGAGAGCCTCTGTCGCATCCAGCAGTCGAGTCTTGGTTACATTTGGAGCGCTGAGTTTCTTCGCGACCATATAAGTTCCACGGAGGAAATATGTTTTAAAAAAAAATTTGATTTTTTATACCGGGGCGGGTGTCCGAAAGCAAGTAGTGACAGTGCGCCATACTATCCAAACCCAGGGCGGGTCGCCCTGTAAACGTTCCCCCCAGGGTGGGCCCAAGCCTTTTCCAAAGGCCAGAATCGGCTCCATAACCAGAAAAACCCGCTCTATCTCTGTGGCTGGCGAAGCCGCTGGATCACGGTTACTATTCAAACAATGTTTTTAAAAGAAGAATAAAAACCAGTTGTTGGCAGCCGCGGTGCGGTTCCTGAACATGTTTCAAATATTTTCAGGGATAGGCCGGATTGCCGCAGCGCAAGGCGTAGTCATGATGACAGATACCCCAACGCTCCCAGGCTTCATTTCCCTGCAAGGCATCGGTAAAAGCTATCAATTGGCTGGCCAGCACCTGGCCATTCTCAACGACGTCAGCCTGTCCATCGCCCGTGGCGACAGCTGCGGCATCCTCGGCGCATCCGGCTCCGGCAAAAGTACCCTGCTCAATATCCTCGGCCTGCTGGACCTTCCGGACTGCGGCGCCTATCGCTTTGCCGGCCACGACATTTTCAACGCTACACCGGACCAGCTGGCCGCGCTGCGCAACCAGCAGATCGGGTTTGTCTTCCAGAGCTTCAACCTACTGCCGCGTCTCAGCGCCCTGGACAATGTCGCCCTGCCCCTGGCTTATCGCGGCGTGTCGCGCCAGGAATCGGTAGTGCAGGCCCTGCATATGCTGGAGCAGGTTGGCCTGGCCGACAGGGCTCATCATCGCCCCGCCGACCTGTCCGGCGGCCAGCGCCAGCGGGTGGCGATTGCCCGGGCACTGGTAGGCGCGCCGGCGGTGATTCTGGCCGACGAACCCACCGGCAACCTCGACAGCCACACCGCCCAAGACATCATGGACCTGCTGCTGGCCCTGAACCGCGAGCAAGGCGTCACGCTGATCATCGTCACCCATGATGCGCAGATCGCCGAACGCCTGAATCGCCAGATCCTGGTACGCAACGGCGTGGTTCATCAGGCAGAGTGCGTATGAGCCTGCGGGTCGAACAGAGCCTGAGCCAGTTGCTGCACGAAGCATTTGTGAGCCTGCGAACCCTGGGCAAGCGCTCCATCCTGGCCTTGTTGGGGATTGTCATCGGCAGTTCATCGGTGGTCGCGCTGATCAATATCGGGCATAACGCCGCCGAGGATGCGGCGATGATTTTCAAGGACATGGGCACCGATACCCTGGTGGCCCAGTTCCCGCCCAAGGGCAACAGCACCGCGAAGATGCCCACCAGCCTCAACCTGCAAGCCGTGCGCCAGGCCGTGCCGGGCATCCTCCACATCGGTGCCATTTCCTCGTTCAGCGGGCCGGTCATCTTTCATGGTCGCACCACCAACGCCGGCTTGATTGGCAGTACGCCTGGCCTCAAGGATGCGATGCGCCTGGTACTGCGCGAAGGTCGCTTCCTGTCCGAGTTCGATAACGGCGAAACCTACGCCGTGGTCGGCGACCAGATCGCCCAGGCGTTGAGCACGCCCGGCGACCCACTGCGCCTGGGTGACCGGGTGCGGGTCAACGACTACCTGTTCTTGATCATCGGCATCCTGCAGAACCAGCCGCGATCAATGCTGATTCCGGTGCAAACCAACGACTCACTGTTTATCCCGGCGCCTGGCATGCGCCGCATCTATTCTGCGCCGCAGGTTGGCAGCGTGATCCTGCGCACGTCCGCCGGCCAGGACATGGAGCGTATCGCCGCCGATGCCACCCACGCCCTGGGCGCTCAACTCACAGACCACACCGTAGAGATCCAGATCCCCCAGCAAATGATCGACGGCATGACCCGCCAAAGCCGCACATTCGCCTATCTGTTACTGGCCCTGGGAGCGATCTCCCTGGTGGGTGGCGGCGTCGGCGTGATGAATGTGATGCTGATGAACGTCTCGCAACGGCGCCGGGAAATCGGCATTCGCATGGCCCTGGGGGCGCGCCAGCGCGATATCCGCAACCTGTTCCTGCTCGAAGCCGTCACCCTCACCGCCGTCGGTGCGCTGTGCGGCGCGGTACTGGGCATGGGCGCGGCTTATCTCTACGCCTGGCTGTCGGGCTGGCAGTTTGCCCTGGCCGTGTCGGCCCTGCCTCTGGGGGTGGGCAGTACGTTGCTGGTGGGGTTGTTTTTCGGCCTTTACCCGGCCGTCTCGGCGTCTCGCTTGCAGCCGGTGGAGGCCCTGCGCGATGAATAAACTCTGGCTGTTGCTGATCGCCCTGGTGAGCCTGCCCTGTGTGGCCGCCGATATCGTGATCCGCCCTTCGGCGCCGACCACCACACGCAGCGGCTATGAGCGCAGTGTCTCGCTCAATGCCCAACTCACCACCTTGACCCTGGGCGATGCGGTGTACCTGGGCCTGCGCAACAACCCGGCGATTCGCAGCGCGTACCTGCAACGGGTGGCACAGAAATTCGACCTGCGGGTGGCCGAAGATGCCTTCAACCCCAAGCTGGTGCTCAACAGTGCCTACCGCACCACCCAAGGCAGTGACGACCGCGCTCGTAACGCCAACCTGGCGCCCACCACCAGCTTGCTTGGCGAATACGGCACTCGGCTGAGCATGGGCTGGACCCAGCAACTGAACAACGCCAACCGCGCCGGGCGCTACCGCAGCGACGGCCTGGACCTGGCCATCATCCAACCGCTGATGCGCGGTGCCGGTTGGGACGCCACCACCGCACCGCTGCGCTTATCGCGCCTTTCCGAGCAGGCCAACCGCTTGAACCTCAAGGCCAACGTCGCGCAGACCATCAGCCAGATCATCGCCACCTACCGCGAATTGCTGCGCGCCCAGGAGCAACTGAGCATCGCCCAGGAAGCGCTCAAGCGCTCCAACACCTTGCTGGAGGTCAACAAGGCGTTGATCGCTGCCGGGCGCATGGCCGAGTTCGAAATCGTCCAGACCGAAGCCGACATTGCCTCGCAACAACTGGGGGTCGAGGAAGCCCAGAACCAGTTGGACATGAGTCGTCTGTCGTTGCTGCGCCTGCTGGCCTTGGACCTGGCCACACCGATCCGCGCCACCGAAGCCCTCGAAGCCTCGCCGATGGCGATCGACAAACGCGAGGCGTTCAACCTGGCGCAAACCCAGCAGCCCGAATACCTATCGGCCCTGCTGGGCAGCCAACAGGCCGACCTCAACCTGGTGCTGGCCAAGGATTCCGGGCGCTGGCAGGTCGACCTGGTGGGCGGCGCCAATCAGATCCGCGCCAATACCGATAACGATGCAGGCAGCACCAGCAATCGGCGCTGGGACAGTTATGCCGGTGTCCAGGTGCGCATTCCCATCGGCGATATCAGCACCCGGCAGGCCGAAGTCCGCGCGCGGGTGGATGTGGAAAACCAGGCCATCTTGATCACCGACGCACGCCAGGAGCTGGAACGCAGCGTCAATAACGTGGTGCGCGACCTCGGCACCCGCTGGCGCCAGTATGAAATTGCCCAGCGGGCCGTGGAACTGTCGCGGCGCAAGATCGAGATCGAGCGGGACAAACTGGGCGCCGGGCGCTCCACAAACTTCCAGGTGTTGAGTTTCGAAGCTGACTTGCGCAGCGCCGAAAACTCCCGTCTCAATGCGTTGATTGCTTATCTGAATGCCCAGACCCAGCTCGACCTGACGCTGGGCATGACTTTGGAAAGTTGGGAAATCGCCCTCAATGACTACTAAAAAAGCCCTGCTGGGCGCTGGACTGCTGATATTGCTGGGCGCTGGCGCATTTGCGCTGCTCAGCCGCCCAACGCCTGCCGCCGACCAGGCCGCCATGGCCGAGCAGTGGCTTGAGATAAAAAATGATGCCCTGGTACACCAGATTGGGCTGGTGGGCAGGATCGAACCCGACACCACCATTACCCTCACGGCCCCCTTCGACGGCAACGTGCAAGCCAACCTGGTGGAACAGGGACAACGGGTCGAGGCCGGCCAGGTCCTGCTGCGCATGGACCCCGCTACCCTTGAAGTGCAACTGCGTGAAGCGTTGTCTACCCAACTCAAGGCCCGGCGCACCGTGCAGGAAATGCAGGACTGGGACGCCAGCCCCACGGTCAGCCGCGCCCGACGCGGCCTGCGCACCTCGCAAATGAGTGCCGACAACACCCAGCGCAAACTGCTTGAAAGCGAGAACCTGTTCAAGCGCGGCATCATCCCGCGCAACGAATTGGACGACCTCAAGCAACAGGCCCAGCAGCAGCAGTTGGATCTGGCTGCCGCGCGCAGTGAACTGCAACAAGCCCTGGACCAGGGCAAGGGTGAGTACCGACAGATTGCGGATATGGAGTTGACCAACGCCACGGTCAAGTACGAGGCCCTGCGCAAGCTGCTCGAAGGCCAGGAGGTCAAGGCCCCGTTTTCCGGGATTGTCGTGCCCCCACCGGGCAGCAGCTCCCCCCAGGGCGGCAGCAACAGCAACGTACCGGTGCAAGCGGGAAGCAAGGTCAGCCAAGGCCAGGTGCTGTTCGGGCTGGCCAATATCGAACGCCTGAAAATCGTTGCCAAAGTCTCTGAACTGGATATCAACCAGCTGCATCAGGGCCAGCCGGTGGAAGTCATGGGCGACGGTTTTGATGGCGAGCGCCTGAGCGGTTCCGTCAGTGTGGTCAGCGGCCTGGCGATCGCCAATGACAGCCAGGGCAGCGCGCAATTCCCGGTGACCCTGGCCATTCCAAAATTGACCGATAAACAGCTGCAGAGGGTCCGCCTGGGCATGAGCGCGCGCCTGACTATCGTGACCTATAACAATGAGCAGGCGATTATCGTCCCGGCCCAGGCGATCAGGCATGAGGCAGGCGGGCTTTCGGTGGAATATCGGGCAGCCATGAACAAGCCGGTGGAACGGGTGAAAATCACCACGGGACAATCGACTGCCCTAGGGGTGGAAGTGTTTGGGCTCCAGCCTGGGTTTATCAAAACTGTCTTGTGAATCCCTTTGTATCGTGCCTAAAAAACACTTTAGGAATTTACCTACATCAGCATAGGAAACTTACCACGCCATAAAATATTGTAAAAAAATACTCCTTAGGAAAGTATTGTCATCCGTTTTGCCTTGGGCGACAGGTGCGCAATATGAATCGTTATTCAAACATCAAAAAAATGGTGGCTGGCGGTGATTTATTTTGGAGTCGAACACAAGAAGCCCGAATGAGCGGAATTGTCGCCGACAATCTCGGTGACGGCTTCATGCAAGTCGATGGTGACCCATTCATAAACATGTGCTCTTACTCCTACCTCGGCTTGGACTCCAACATAGAAATTTTGAAGGGAGCAATAACGGCACTAGACTCGTCGCAAACCTTAAACTCATCCACATCCCGTGTCCGAATTTGTTTACCGCTATTGGAAGAGGCAGAGCTTGCACTGTCAGATCTGTTTTCCGTCCAGGTGCTGACTACAGTTTCATGCGCTTCAGCCGCCGCAGCAATGCTTCCATTACTCGCCGCAGGTTTATTCACACAAAACATCCCCCCGCTAATGATTTTTGACCAGTCCGCGCACTTCTGCTTGAGTTTGATGAAAGCCGTTTGCGCAGATGAATCCGAAGTAGTGACAGCACCGCACAATGACTTAAACTTTCTGGAAGACTGCTGCAAACAAAAGCAACGGGTCGCTTACATCGCGGACGGCGTCTATAGCACGGGAGGATCCGCCAATGTATCGGAGCTTATGAGCCTGCAAGACAAGTACGGTCTATTTGTTCTATATGACGAGGCTCATGGCCTGTCGGCACAGGGTACAAATGGCTGCGGATTAGTTCTCAATACAATGGGCACACTAAATAGTAACACCATGATCATCGCATCATTGAACAAGGGCTTTGGTGCATCGGGCGGGGCGATCCTCTTTGATTCGTCGATTAGCAAATCAAATTTATTGCGGTTTGGCGGCCCTCTCTCTTGGTCCCAACGAATTAACACAGCAGGTTTGGGTGCAATTATCGCGTCCGCAAAGATACATAGATCCACAGAACTGCAACACCTGCAAAACAGATTGACGACCAACATCCAACTGTTCGATACACACATCAAGACCACCTTGGCAGGAGATGGATTACCTATCAGGTTGATTCCCATGAGTGATGAGCAACATGCAATCACCACCGCAACAAAACTCATGGAGCGTGGATTTTATACATCGCCGCTATTTTACCCTGTCGTTCCCAAATCAACTCCAGGCCTCCGCGTCATGCTCAGAGCAAACATGGCCTCAGACGACTTAAAACAGTTTTGCACAGCGGTAAACTCAATGCTGTAGATGCAACCCCGCACATTAGGACGTCGTGACAAAAGGAATTTACATGTCATCATCCCCCCAGCAAGTACTCCTACTCGCTTGTTGCACGACCATAATTGCCCAGCTTGGTATAACACTATATATACCTGCAACAACCCAACTCGCCTCGATACTGAATACAGAAGATACGGAAAGCTATAAAGTTCTACTATTTTATTTGGGCGGCGCTGTACTACCGATAGTATTTATGTCACGCCTTATTCGCAGTTTCGGGCGCCACACTGCAATTCTCGTTTGCTGCGCGACTTTATTCGTCGGTAGCGTGCTGTCCTTATTCAGTTTGGGCTCCGAGGTGTTCTTTTTCTCCCGGCTCATGCAAGGCATAGGTGCTGGCGGAGGAGCTCTGATCGGCAGAGCACTGTTAACGGATATCTCATCAGGGGCAGCCCTTGCGAAAAACCTGTCTGTATTATCCTATTCATTTATTCTTGCGCTTATCGGCGGGCAAGTAGTAGGCGGCTTTCTGATATCAAGCCTTAACTGGATCGCTCTGCCATACCTAATGATCATCGGATTGATACTTACCTACGCACTAGCTTTTAAAATACGCACCCACCTTTACAAACTAGACGCCGTGGAAAAAGAATCCGCATTAACGCCAAACTACTACTCCACTGCAACCCAGCCCAGTTTTTTTCTACCGGTCATTTTAGGAGGGTGCGGCTATGGTATTTTTATTATCTATCAAGGTATCGGAGCGTATGTATTTCACTCTAATTTCCGTTGGAACAGCGCCGATTACGGCACATTCGGCTTGTGGTTGGGCCTGGCTTATTACTTAGGCGCACTGACTGTAAGGCGAGCCTTGACTGTTGTCAGTGTTTGCCAATTATCAATTTTTGGCGCATGCCTATTAATCGCTTCGAGCAGCGTGTTGTTTCTGGCCGCCTGGCAAAACATGTCAATCCACTTGGTTGTTGGGACCTATCTGGTTATTTGGTACGCCCAAGCAACACTCTACCCATGTGCAGCAGCCATGGCAGTAAGCAGAATACCCGGCGCCCACCCAATGATGCTGTTTAGTTTCCTACAACAATTGGTAGCGTTAATATTTGGTGCTCTTGCGACTTTTTTTATCCCTTACGGCATTCAAACTGTGGCACTGCTCACCGCATGCCTGGGTGGACTTGGTGTACTCACCACACTGCTCATTCTGAAAAGAGAGGCTTGATATGGACATATTGACTAGAAGTTGGCTATGCATGCCCGCCAGCCAAAAGCATATAGAACGGACAATTATTGAGTCTAGCGCCGATATCGTATTATTGGACTTGGAAGACTCAGTCCCAATGTACAAAAAACAATTTGCACGAGAACAACTGCTGGCATTGGACCACTCTATCCACAATCGGCGCAATCTAGCGATAAGAGTTAACACACTCACCAAACCAGAAGGCATCAGAGACTTGGTTTTCTTGTTAGACCACAACATTATTCCCGAATATTTGATCATCCCCAAAGTAGAGTCGGCCGGAGAACTGAGAGTCCTTAATGAACTGATATCCGCTACTGGCCAACGAGTAAAAACCTTTGCAATCATCGAAACTTTAAAAGGATTGCGCTGCATCGACTCCATTATCAATGAAAGAACAAACCTGCGCGGCTTGATTTTAGGTAGCGCTGACCTCTCCTCGGAGATCAATTTCAAAATCGCAGAGCGCGCGCTTACCCATATAAAATGCGATATAGCCATCGCTGCCCTCAGCATGGGGCTAATGGTAATTGATTCGCCCTGTTTTAAACTGAACAACGAAAAAGCGCTTAGAACAGAAATTGAAACAGCGAAAGAATTTGGCTATTCCGGAAAAATCGCCATTCATCCAGCTCAAGTAGAACTGATAAACAAATTATTTACCCCGACAGCAATCGAACTGAAAAAAGCACGAGCAATTATCAAATGCCTCGAAGCTGCGGGCCCAACGACAGCCATATCCACCTTAGATGGGGAAATGCTAGGCCCTCCTTTCGAAATCATGGCCCGCAGGCTTTTGAAAATTAACGAATCGCTCTCAAGAACCAATAGGAAGCCAGCATGAACATCAACCAATCGCTCCCCGGCAGCAAGGCATTAAGCAAACTAACCAAAGTTGGGCCCGGACGCTATCGTGAGGATCATGGGCTTGGCTTTGACGACTTTATTATTGGTGACATATTTGAACATCGTCCAGGCCGTACGGTGACAGAGGCGGATAACGTCTGGATGTCGTTAATCTGCATGAATAACCATCCTGCCCACATCAATGCAGAATATGCGAAGCAAACCGAATTTGGACAAATACTGGTATCAAGCCTGGTGACCTTTTCGATAGTCGGTGGGATGAGCCTGGCGAGCACGAGCGCAAAGGCAATTGCCAATTTAGGCTGGGATAATGTTCGTCTGGTAGCCCCTGTATTTGTCGGCGATACATTGTATGCAGAAAGCGAAGTCATCCACAAACGTCCCTCTGCCAGTCGTCCCGGACAAGGCGTAGTAACAGTGCGAACAAAGGGGCTCAAGGCAAATGGACAAATATGTTTATCCTACGAGCGCAGCTTTCTGATCACTCTCGACCAAGTACCCTTGGCATGAGTAGCCTATGAAAATATTAGATGAGGTCTTGATAAAAAACACCATCAGTATGGAAGAGGCGATTGACGTACTTCGTGAAAACTATCGTCAATACAACAGCTCAAACGACAGTAACCCAACACGAACTATCGTGAGAGTCCAGGAGAAACATGCAACGTTTGGGGTAATGCCCTACTACTCTCATTCTCACAATCTATTTATGGTCAAGATTGTTTCTCATCATTTGCTCAACAAAGCCCATGGACGAACATCTATAAGTGGAGTGATCGTTATACAGGATGGCGCTACAGGGCAGATAAAAGCCCAAATGGATGCAGCAGCCATTACCGCGCTACGCACAGGCGCCACTGCAGGATTGGCGACTGATTTGCTGGCAATGGCCCACTCTAAAAAAGTTGCCGTCATCGGCGCAGGTGCTCAGGCAATGGCCGTATTTGAGGCTGTATTGAGCGTCAGAAAGATAAACCAGGTGGCCGTATGCTCTACAAGCAGGGCAAGCACAGAGCGTTTTATAGCTGACGCAAAAAATCGGTTCTTACGTGAAATTGAATACATCAGCCATCATAGCGCCCGCCAGGCAGTCTCAGGCGCCGACATCATCTGCACGGCGACCACCTGCGCAGCCCCTTTGTTCTCCGCCTGCGACGTAGTAAAGGGGGCCCATATAAACGCGGTAGGCAAGCACACACTGGTGTCGCGTGAGTTCCCGTTGGAGCTTCTGCATCGAGCTATCTTACTGGTGGAGGATAGAAAAGCTGCAATTGAAGAGGCTGGGGATTATCACCAAAACTCAACATCCATTGTTGACATGCTGAACAGCCAGTATGCAGCTCACCAAGGCGAGACCACGATTTTTTCTTCGGTAGGGACGGCTTTTCAGGACGCGTGCATCTGCATCGCAATCCTGAAGAAGTTAAAGCTGGTAAGCGAAGTTTGAAGATATTACGAGGCTCCTAATCGGCATGCCAGTGCCTTAGCCTGGATTGCCACATCCGTCACCGCCGTGCTTTCCCACCACATGCCGCGCAGCGGTGGGCCCATGGCGAAGAGTCGCTCACTGGCCACGCCCTGTGCGTCCAGCACCGCACCCGATGCATCCGCCGCAATCCCCAGCGCCAGTGGCCCAGGCTGGATCAAGCCTCGCGCCAACAGCTGCTGGGGCAGCGGGCGGGCCACACGGCGCCAGTCGTATTCGATCCCGCTGGAGTTGATCAGCGCTGCACCACTGACCTGCGTGGTGTGTTGCTCGCCACGCCGGCGCAGGCGCAGGGTTACTTCGCCGTTTAGCGTGGGCTCCAGGCCCTGGAACGATGCCGCCTGGATCCGCAGGCGCCCTTGCTTGTGCAGCCGCGCCACCAGCTCGGCGCTCAGCGGCGGCGAGCGATGGTGATGGCTCTCCCACCAGGGCCGAACATGGCGCACGAACTGGCGTTTCTGGCGTTCGCTGGCCTGGCTCCACAAACGGCCGATATGGGCGCGCACGGTATCCAATGGCGCTTGCCAGTCAATGCCCAGTGCCTGGGCTCCCTGGCATTGGCGGCGCACTTCCCGCAGCAATTGCAGCGGGCTGCGCAGGCTGTGATCTTCAGCGAGAAAATCCGGCCAGGTCGGTGGTTGCCGGCGCACATGGGGCAGCAGGCCATGGCGCGAAAAAATCTCGATCGGCCCACGATGACCGGCCTGCTCCAGGGACACCACGGCATCGACCATGGTCAAGCCGGAACCAATGATCAGCACCGTGGAGTGTGGGTCCAGTTGGGTCATGCCGCGCACGTCCCACGGGTCTACCGCCGCCGCATTCAGGCCGCTGGACTGGGTTTGTGGTGTGCGCGCCGCCGGGAACATGCCGGTGGCCAGTACCGCCTGGGCGCCCTGCAGTTGCTGGCCGTCATCCAGGGTCAGGAGTACACCGCCCGGCGCCACCTGCAGGTCGACTACCTCGGCGCGAACATGCTCCAGCGTCGACGCAGACCCCGCCCGAGCCTCTGCCAGGCGCTGTTGCGCGTACAGGCCGAAGATCCCCCGGGGTGGGAACAGCTCGCCCACGGGCACGTGCTGCTGGTCCGACTCCGGCCAGCCGCCGGCAGCAATGTAGTCGGTCAACCACTGGGTCAAGTCATCGGCGTTGTCCGGGTCTACGCTCATGCGCGCGGCATTGCCATTGAGCGTGTGCCCCAGCTCCACCGCGCTATAGGCTTCACCCCGCCCAAGTTCCGTGCGCGGCTCGATCACCAGGATCTGCCGTGTGCCAGGCAAACGCAGCAACTGCACGGCCAGCATGGTGCCGCTCAGCCCCCCTCCGATGATCAGCACATCCGCGTTGCGGATGGCCTTTGTCGCCTGTCCGCGTTCGGTTTCACTCATGAAAATGCGCCCTTACTGTTTGCCCGGATGAATATCATGCCAATTGCTTCGCGCCCAAAATCCGGCACGTCGCCGTGTGACGCATTGCCCGATCATGCACTATCGCGTTTCAGTTCATCCAGCCATTGGGCGCCTTGGCGCACACTGGAGGCCTTGGCCGCTGTTGAGCCATTGTTCGAGTAACACCGCCAGGCCACCTTGCCAGCGCGTGCCCTCCTCGCTCCATAACGCGGTTTCGCCGGCGGGTTGCCACCAGCGATTCAGGCGCTGTAGCGGCTCCACCGGGCCGAGCAATCGAGTGAAAGCGACCACCTCACTACCCGGTACTTGCTGGTCGCTGATCAATACCTGCGGTACGGCGCTGCTGCCCACGACCGTGAGCCAATGCTGCAGCTGCTGGCAGTCCGGGACATACGCATGGGTTGGGCGCAGCCGCCAGATTTGCCCGTGCAGCGCACTGGGCTCAAGGGTGTCAGCCAGCGTCAACACCTGCCCGCCAGTGGCCTCGGCCGCCAGGGCCAGCAGCAACAGATTGGGCTCAAAGGCCCCAGTCACCAGCAGCCGCGAGTATTGGCCAAACCCGTGCTGGCGCAAACCATCGGCCAGGCGTTCGACATCACGCAAGGCGTCGATCCAGCGCCAGGCATACCACCGGCCATGACGCTTGTGGCGCAACGCGCAGTGCAACGGGCGGAACTGGGCCCAGTGCTGCAATTGCTCCAAGGCCTCGGGCAAGCCGGCGACCCACTCGGCGGGCCAGTTCACATCCTGCGCTGGTTTGAGTGTATGCACGCTCATAGGGGACTGCTCCTCTCGTTGGAATGCGCGTGCGGTGGTCCGTGCTCCGCGTTCTTCAGTAGCCAGACCTGCCCCGTTGCAGATGTTGCGCCAAGATTGAAAAGCCCAATAAAACCGCGCATTCAGAGGGCCCCGTGAACATTTCACACCTGGGGAAACCAGCAAACTGTTGATTGACTGTTGGCTGGCGAACAGCGGCAGAGCAACGCGCAAGCGCCGTGCACTTTCTCGATTGCGATGAAACTGTTAGCGCCATTAGTGGGTTTTTCCATACGCCGGGAACGCACACCATAAGCCGCAACGCGCCTTTGCCTGCTGATTCCCGGAGTTTTTCATGCACCTCAAGCACCGCTTTATCTGGTCGATCCTGGCCTTGACGATTGCCAGCAACAGCCATGCAGCCCAGAGCCAGCCGTTGCCCAGCGAACAAACCGTTGGCGCCATCGAGCAGGTATTCGCTTTCCACGACGCCATGCCCACTGGCATCAGCGTTGCCGAGAACGGGCGGATTTTTGTCAACTTTCCACGTTGGGGCGATGCCGTGCCGTTTACCGTCGGTGAGCTGCGTGAAGGCAAGGTCGTGCCCTACCCTGACCTGGCCCTGAACCAGGCCGACCCGAAGGACCCGGCCAAGGGTTTTATCAGCGTGCAGAGTGTGGTGGCCGATGGTCGCGGGCGTATCTGGATATTGGATACCGCCGCCCCCGGCTTCGCATCACCAACGCCGGGCGGCGCCAAGCTGGTGGCGGTCGATCTGGCCAGCAATAAAGTGGTCAAGACCCTGGTCTTCCCGAAAAACGTGATGCTGCCCAGCACCTACGTCAATGACATGCGCTTTGATTTCCGGGTGGGCAATGAAGGGGTGATCTATATCACCGACTCCTCCCTCAGCGGTCCGGGGGCGATCATCGTCATGGACATTGCCAGCGGCACCGCCATACGCCGACTCAGTGGCGCCCCGTCGACCTCGGTAGACCCCAACTTCGTGCCCAAGGTCGAAGGCCAGGTCTTGCAGGTGCGCAACGCCGACGGCAGCACCCGGCCATTTGCGGTTGCCTCCGATGGCATCGCCCTGTCGGCTGACGGCCAGACGCTGTACTTCTGCCCGCTGTCCAGCCGCCATCTGTACTCGGTGCCAACTGCGCTGCTGCGTGATCCTTCGGTCAGCGAAGCGCGGCTCGATATGGCGGTCAAGGACCTTGGGGAAAAAGGCGCCTCCGATGGCCTCGAAGCCGACGCCGCCGGCGCCCTGTATGCCGGCGACTACGAACACAACAGCGTGCGCAAACGCCTGGCAGATGGGCAGTGGCAAACCATCGTCCACGACCCACGCGTGCTTTGGCCTGACACCCTATCCATCGGACCGGATGGCTACCTGTACTTCATGGCCAACCAGCTGCATCGCCAGGGCATTTTTCACGCGGGCAAGGATCTGCGCCAGAAACCCTACAGCCTGCTGCGGGTGAAGATTGATGCAGCGCCGGCGCCCACGCGCTAGACCGCGGATCTGTCCTGTTCATGCGTCCCACGCCGCTCAATCATCGTGAAGGAACAACCATGGGTAAAACCACACCAAGGCGTCCGGGTAAAAAGCTGCCTGTGACCCATCAAGACTTCGCCCGGGCCAATATCGCCAACGGCTCACGGCGGGTACGGCTGGGTGTCACGGACCTGTCGTTCCACCGCGCCACGGCCGCGGTAGTCGCCCAGGTCATGCAGCACATGGGCCTGACCGTGGAGCGCCAATATGCCCTGCACGAGGACAACTTCAAGCGATTGCGCGAAGGCGCGATCGACATGATTGCCTCGGCCTGGATTCCGTTCAGCCACGGCATCTACAAGCAGACCGTCGATGCGGTGACGCCCACCCGTGAACTGGGCCTGCATTACGAGCCCTATGCATTGTGGGGTGTACCTGACTACGTGAGCGAACAGGAGGTGGCCTCCATTGACGACCTGCTCAAGCCAGCAGTGCGCGCCCGGATGCACCCGCTGATCCAGGGCATCGGACCTGGGGCGGGGATTACCCGGTTCTCGTTGAAGATCATGGATGAGTACGGCTTGAACCGCGCCGGGTACCAGTTCCGCACCGGCTCCCAGGATGACTGCATTGACGCCTTTGAAGCCCTGTACCGCCAGCAGCGCTGGGGCGTCGTGCCGCTGTGGCATCCGCAGTTCCTGCATCACCGCTATCGCATCCGCGATCTCAGCGACCCCAAGGGTTTGCTCGGCAGCGTCGACCGGGCCGTGCTGCTGGCTCGCGAGGATCGCCTGGCGCTACTGACAACCGCCGAGATCCAGGTGCTGGACAACATTCGCCTGTCGAACGCCATCGTTGCCGAGCTCGACGACGCCTTCAATCGCGGCGAACAGTCGGCTGACGAAGCGGCAAGCGACTGGCTGGCAAGGCACCCGGAAACGTTGCGCCGCTGGTTGGCACCGCTGGCCTGAACAGGTGTACGGGACAACCACATGGGTTACAAAAAAGTGCATTCACATAGGTGACACTTTGATTGAGACATAACCGTTCTTTGCATCTCTCGCATTCACATGGCCCAAGATCACCGGACCGAAGATTACATTCCATACCCCATCACCAATCATCTCCATTCCGATGGTCTGGTGACGAAGTAAATTGCCGATATAAACCCGCATGCCTCCTCGATTGATGATTCCGCTACTGTCGGCCAGGTAACTCTCAATATGGCTCGCATAGGTCATTTCCGGTAGCTTCTCCGGGTACATTCGAGTTGAAGGCGTATAGCAAGCGGCAGGCGTTTTCTGGCCAAGCGCCTCGTGCCCACGCTCGTAATTATAGTGCTGCAGGAAGCGATCAAAGTGGCGCTGCTGGGCTTCCCAGGCAATTGCCGACGGGTGAGGTAACGTGCTTTTCAGCGTTCGGTGCATACGCTCATGCCGCCCATTCTGATCTGGGCGACCTGGCTCGATCCGCTCAGGAATGATCCCAAGTCTCATCCACCAGATCGACAGCTGTGACAACCCCGCTCGACTGGTGCTGGCAAACGGTATGCCGTTGTCGGTACGAATGCGCTCTGGCAGGCCGTATTCGCGAAAAACCCTTTCGAAGGTTTGCTGGGTTTCCTTCAGATTGGTGCTGCTCATGCTCTGGCACGCCAGCAAAAACCGGCTGGCATGATCCATGATCGTCAGCGGATAACACCAAATCCCTGCTCCGGTCAGGTATTGGCCTTTGTAATCAGCGCTGAATAACTGGTTGGGATTTTCTGCCTTGCGTAAAGGCTTGGGATACACAGCCACCCGTCGGCGCAATGGCTTGGGGGTAATCAAATCAGCTGCCTTGAGAATGTTGTAAATGGTCGTCTTCGAGGGCGGATCCTGATCTGGGAAACGCTGGATGAGACTATTCTGAATCTTTTTCGGGCCGGGAATCGTCTCGCCACTTAAGCGAAATTCAACGATTGCCTGTTTCACAGCCAAGGGCACCACGTAGGTTTGGTTGTGGCGGCAGCGGCTACGCTCATCAAGCCCACTCGGGCCCTCTGCCTCGTAACGCCTGATCCACTTATACCCAGTCTTGCGGCTGACCTCATAGTCCCGGCACAGCTGGCTAAGGCTGTGCTTCTGGGACAGGTAATCGGCAATGAACAGTACTTTAAGGTCCATAGGTTTCAGCTCTTTCCAGGGCATGGTCAGATCCTCGCGAAATCGACCCTGCCAGTTAAAAACTGTTACCTATGTGCGTGAACTGATTTGTAACCCATGTGGGTGAGTCATACCACAGGCGCGTCTTTAAACGTATTTGAAGATTTCTGAAAAAGCGGACCCGTCCATCCCCCACCAAAAGGCTGGACGGGACATCCGCGCCGCGCACCTGCGGCAACGCACCCAAGGCTTCAACTAACCAAGAACGGGGACTCAATGATGGACATGGTCACACTTTCCAAACGCCGTTACACCGCCAAACTCTTCGACGCTTCACGCAAGATTCCCAAAGCCACCCTGGAGCCGTTGCTGGAGCAACTGCGCAACAGCCCCTCGTCGGTCAACTCGCAACCCTGGCACTTTGTGGTCGCAGAAAGTGAGCATGCCAAAGCACGTATTGCCAAAAGTGCCGAAGGTGCCTTTGGCTTCAACCAGGCAAAAATCCTCGACGCCTCCCATGTGCTGGTGCTGTGTACCCGAACCCAGATGACCGAGGAGTACCTGCAGGCCCTGCTCAGCCAAGAGGCCAGCGATGGACGCTTTCACGACGAGCAAGCCAAGGCAGGCCAGGACAGAGGGCGGCACAATTTTGTCAACTTGCATCGCTATGACCTCAAGGACGTCCAGCACTGGATGGAGAAACAAACTTATCTGGCCCTGGGCACCCTGTTGCTGGGGGCTGCAGCCCTGGACCTTGATGCAACGCCCATGGAAGGTTTCGACAGCAAGGTGTTGGATATCGAACTGGGTTTGCGTGAGCGCGGGTTTACCAGTTCAGTGGTGGTAAGCCTGGGATATCGCAGCAACGAAGACTTCAACGCCCGCCTGGCAAAATCCCGGTTGCCTGCCCAGGTTCTGTTCGACTTTATCTGATCGCGGTGGCAACCAGCCGGCCAAGCGCATATTCCTGTGGGAGCGGGCTTGCCCGCGATTGTGGTGTGCCTGACCCACCGCTATCGCGGGCAAGCCCGCTCCTACAAGGGATAGGCTACGACTTTATCGTCATTATCAATGCTGGATCACCGCCTTGAGCACGGTCTTGAAGGTCTCCAACTGTTCATCGCTGAATTGGCTGAAGACCTTGTCCTGCTGCTCACGGGCGATGGTCCACAGCGACTCGGTTTCGTCGATGCCCTTGGTGGTCAGTTTGACCCGCTCCTGATCATCGCGTACCAAGGCCTTGCGCTTGAGGTTGTTGACCGCCTCTTCGATCTCGCGCGCCGGCATTGCTACTTCGCGCTGCAGCTCGGCCAGGCTCAGGCCGGCGTCGTTCTCCAGCACCATCAGCATCCGGGCTTCGCTGGTGCGCAGGCCCGTAGATAATTGACGCGGTTGGTAGCTGGCCTGATAGGCCCGCAGCGCCTGGGTCATCAGGTAGTACAGGTTATGGCTCAGGCGGCCCTGGAAATGGCTGCTCGGTGGCTGGCCTTCCTCGCGCTGGGTCATGCGGGTGTGCGGCAGCACCATGGAATAGGCGCCCTGGTGATACAGCAATGGCGAACGACCGCAGTCGTCGAAGGCAACCACTTTGCCAATCATGATCCAGTGGTCCCCCCCGTCGACCTGCTGGAACTTCTCACACTCAAAACGTGCCGAGCAGTCGGCCAGAATCGGTGCCCCGCCCTCGCCGGCCTGGTACTCGACTTCGGCAAACCGGTCTTCCTTGGGCCGGGCGAAGTTGTTGGACAGGTCGATCTGATCGGCGGCCAGCACGTTCACCGCAAAGTGGCTGGCCGTCTCGAACACTGCATGGCTGGTCGAGCGTTTGTCGATGCTCCACAGAATCAGCGGCGGGTCCAGGGACACCGAGTTGAAGCTATTGGCAGTCACCCCGACCTTGCGCCCGTGGGCATCAGCTGCGGTCACCACCGTGACACCGGTGGCGAAATTGCCCAGGGCGCGGCGAAATGCGCGGGTATCGAATGCGGTGCTTGGGTTTTCAGTAGACATGCAAGGCTCCCGGGCAGGCCGATGGCCCTGCCCTGATTGTTCTTATAGGTAAAGAGTGGTGGGTCAGACCATTGCCGGGTCCGGCTCCAGGCCCATCAGTTCACGTCCCAGGATCTGTGCGCAAACGTCGTAGTCGGTATAGGCATGCGCCCCAGTGAGGTGAGCGTCGCGGAACAGACGTTGCAGCTCGTTGGTTTCAAACCAGGCGCCGCCGCCCGCCGCTTCCATCAAGCGATCCACCGCCTGGATGCACATTTTGGTGGCATAGCCCTGGTTGGTCCGCCAGAACGCCAGGGTGCCGCGGCTGGGGTATTCATGGCGTTCGCTGTGCTCGGCGATGTCGTCCCAGCTCTTTTCCAGCAACGCCCGCGCGGCGGCCACCTGGTGGGTGGATTCGGCCAGGCGCATCAGCGCCGGTGTCGCAGCGCCGACTGCCGCACCGGTGTAGGCCCGTACGCGGTTTTTGGTTTTTTCACGGAAGACGTCGAGCATACGCTCGGCAATCCCCAGGCTGACGGTGGAGAAGCCGCTGGCAAAGTACGGACGGTACGGCGCGAAGAAAATCTTGCTGTCGGGGTACAGGCCAAAGCCCGCCGACTTGCCTTCCATCATGTCCTTGGCCTTCTGGATGCGGTGCTCGGGGACGAAGGCCTGGTCGACGATCAAGGTCTTGCTGCCACTGCCGCGCATGCCCACGGCAAACCAGTCGTCACGAATCGTGTAGTCACTGCGCGGCAGCACGGCGAAGCAATAATCCTGCGTGCCTTCGGCGTTTTTGCGGCGAAAGCCCATGATCGCCCATTCGGCGTGATCGCAGCCTGAGCTCCAGCCCATCTCGCCGCTGAAGGTCACGCCACCGGGCACTTCTTCGGTACGCCCGAACGGCGCGATGCTGCTGCTGGCGGTGGCGTCCGGGTCAGTGCCCCAGACCTCGTCCTGCAGCTTTGACGGGAACATTGCCATCTGATGGCTGTGAGTACACAGCAGGCTCATGGCCCAAGCGGTACTTGCGCACGAGCCCGCCAACAGGGCGATGCACTGGGCAAATTGCGGCAGGGAGATTTCCATGCCGCCGTATTTCTTCGGCAAGAACGCGCGGTGCATACCGATGCCCTTGAGCAACGCGATGTTCTCGGCAGGCACGCTACGGTCTTGCTCGGCGGCGAAGGCATTGGCAGCAATGGTGGGCAGGACTGACTTGAGGTCTTCGAGCAGAGGGTTTGGCTTTTTCATGGGTTGTCTCTTTATTATTGGATATCCCCATTCCTGGTGCGTCTGCGCCCTGTTCAAGCCAAAGGCAGGATAAAACAACCGGGAACGTTCGTAATGACGCGACCAGTATGTGGCGCTTGGTCGCAGCGCAAAATGCACGTTCCAAATGGAAGATTGTACTTTCCATTGCCCACAAAAAAGCCGCCGCAGAAACTGCGACGGCTCGGCCGAGGTGGAACAAGATCCAATGGGCGCTGCTTGCCTGCGATAGCTGTGTGTACCTGCCGGAAAAGTAGCGCCTGAACCACCGCTATCGCGGGCAAGCCCGCTCCCACACTTGACCGGGTTGGAACGGGATCAGTGTGGGAGCTGGCTTGCCTGCGATAGCGTCGTGTGCCTCAGCGATAGCGCTCAAGCCAGTGCGCATAAGGCGCCGGCAGGGTCCAGGAGGCCTTGTCCACGCCCAGTTCCTTGGCGGCGAAGTACGCCCAGTGCGGGTCGGCCAGGTGTGCGCGGCCCACGGAAACCAGGTCCAGATGACCGGCCTGCAGTGCCCCTTCGGCCAGTTGCGGCGTGCCGAAACCCCAGGCCGAGGTGACCGGCAGAGCGGCTTCACGACGTACACGCTCGGCAATCGGCCCCATGAACGCCGGACCCCAAGGGATATTGGTGTCGGGGATGGTGAAGCCAACGCTCACGCTCAACAAATCCAAACCGCCGTCCTTGAAGCGACGGGCCAGTTCAATGGATTCCTCCAGGGTCTGTTCGTCACGCCCGTCATATTCGATAACACCGAAACGCGCGGTCAGCGGCAGGTTTTCCGGCCAGACTTCACGCACGGCGGCCAGGGTTTCCAGGAGGAAGCGGCTGCGGTTGTCGAAGCTGCCACCGTAGGCATCGGTGCGCTGGTTGGAGTGTTCGGAGAAAAAGCTCTGGCCCAGGTAACCGTGGGCGAAATGCAGTTCGATCCACTCAAAGCCAGCGTCGCGGGCACGGCGTGCGGCATCGACAAAGTCCTGCTGTACCCGGGCGATATCTTCCAGGGTCATGGCCTGGGGGACTTTCGGCAGGTTCGCACCAAACGAGATCGCCGAGGGTGCCAGGGTTTGCCAGCCTCGGGCGTCGCCGGCGGGGATATGGTCGTCGCCTTCCCATGGGCGGTTGGAACTGGCCTTGCGCCCGGCGTGGGCGATCTGGATGCCGGGCACCGAGCCTGCTGCCTTGATCGCTTGCACCATGGGTACGAAGGCTTGCGCATGGGCATCGCTCCAGATACCGGTACAACCGGGAGTGATCCGGCCTTCAGGGGCCACGGCGGTCGCCTCGACCACCACCAGGCCGGCGCCACCACGGGCCAGGCTGGCGAGGTGGACGTGATGCCAGTCATTGACCATGCCGTCTTCGGCCATGTATTGGCACATCGGCGGAATAGCGATGCGATTGCGCAACGTAACGTCTTTGAGCGTAAAGGGTTCGAACAATGCAGCCATGGGAATGCTCCTGAAACGAGGGTAACGTTTGATTCGATAGTTCGATCTTAATCGAACTATGGTAATCAATGCTAGCCCTGTTATCATTCGTTTCATGCGAGCCTTTAAACATCCCTCCTCTGAAGAATTGACCCTCGAACGCCTGCTCTACGCGTTGAGCGACCCCGTGCGCCTGGACATCGTGCGTTGCCTGGCCGAGGTGGAAGAAGCCAGTTGTGGCGAGTTGGACGGCGGGCGTCCAAAGTCCAGCATGTCCCACCACTTCCGGGTTTTACGGGATGCGGGGTTGGTGCATACGCGCAGCGTTGGCACCACCCATATGAACTCCTTGCGGGCCGATGTGTTGGCCGTGCGGTTTCCTGGATTGCTGGAGTGCATTCTGTCCCAGCAGTGAGGAAATCAGGCGCCCTTCCGGGCGCCCTTCCGGGCGCCATCGCCGGCCAGCCGGCGCCTTCGGGTCAGTAGAAATACGCCAGGCGAAACTGCAGCGAATTATCGATCTTCACCCCTTCACGCACTGATGTGTCATGCATCAGTTGCCCCAATACCTGCACCTGTTTGCCCAGCATCGTGGCCACGGTAAAGCCCACCGTGCCATTGCTGCGGCTGGTGGCCAGGGTTTCATGGTCCAGCGTCTCGCGGGCGCCCCAATTGTGGCGATAGGAGACCGCCGCGTAAGTCTCTGGTGTGAAGTTGTAGCGCAGGTGGTTGTGCAGTTGCAGCAGCGGATCTTTCTTGGCATCGGTGGCGCGCTGTTCGCCGTAGAACTCCGTCTCGGCAATCACATCCCAGGTGATTTTGTCGGTCAGCCCCTTGATATAACCCACCTGGAAATCCACGGCCCAGCGGTTGCTGCTCAGGGCAAACCCCTGGTTCTTGTCACTGCCCGTGGGCGCGGTGACAAACGCCGACCAACCCAGATGCTCGTTGTTGGCCAGATCCGCAATGGTCCACACCGTGCCGCCAAACGTGATGTCGCCCAACCCCGAGTTCTTGCTGTCGCTGGCACCGATCTTCTGGTAGCCGAAAGGAATGACAATCTGCGGATCCCATGTCAGGCCGGTATTGAAGAACTCGGTGAAGTGGATCAGGCGCAACACGCCAACGGTCATGTCCAGGTCAAGGTTGTCGGCGACTTTCTTGCCGCCGGAGTAGACCTTGTCGCCCCGCGGGTTCTGCTGGTACAGCACCACCACATCGGTGCCCTGGGGCAAGGCCGTGTAGTCGCCGGGGTCGGGTTTGACGTCGGCATGGGCCAAAGGCGCCAGGCTGGCGAAAAGTGTGCCGAGGGTCAACGTGCTCAGTGTTTTCATGGCGAGTCCATCTTATTGTTATTGGAGGCAAAGCTTCGCCATGACGACTCCATGGGAAGTCGCCAGGCGCAGGTTTCAACGAGGGGTCAGTGGTGCGTCTTGAGATCGGCCTGCAAGTCCTGGGTCCGCTTGACCAGGTATTGGCGCAGCAGCTCCATGTCTTCGCGCTGCAGAATGTCAGAGAAGTTGGGCATGCCTTTATTGATCAACGCACCGCTGACATAGGCTGGAAATGCCGCGTGCTTGTTGTCGTCCAGATAGCGCAGGTCTGGCACCACCCCACCGCTGATCGCGTTCAAGCCATGGCAACCGGCGCACAGGCCGTTGAACATGTCACGCGCCTGGGCCAGTTGCCCGGGTGTCGCCGTGAGTACTTGGCGAGTGGTCGGCAGCACAGGCGCAGCCTTGGGCGGTGGCAGCTCGCCGGTGGCGCCGAGCTTGAAGGCAATCACCCGCGACTCGGCCCGTACCTTGCCCTTGTTGGTCAGCGGTCCGGTCAACAGCGGCAGGATCCCGCCCCACCCCACCGAAAACGCCACGTACTGCTCGCCGTTGACCGTATAAGTGACCGGTCCCGCCATCACGCCGGAATTGGCCCGGTGCTCCCACAGTGGCTTGCCGGTATCGGCACGGTAGGCCACCACCCGCCCGTCGGCGGTGCCCTGGAACACCAGATTGCCGGCGGTGGCGAGGGTGCCGCCGTTGCCGGCACTGACGTAGGGTTGTTTCCACGCGGCTTTCTGCGTCACCGGGTCCCAGGCGATCAACTCACCGCTCCAGGCATCACGGATCTGGTTGAGCACTTTCGGGTCTTCCGGCAGGTCCGGCACATCCAGGCCAAAGTTGACCACCGATTTGTTCGGCAGGAACTGCGGGGCCGTGGCCGCCTTCAATTCGGCCAGGGTGTACTGCGCCGGTATGTACACGTAACCGGTCTTCGGGCTGTAGGACATGGGGTGCCAGTTGTGCCCACCGAGGAAACTCGGCTGCACCACCTTCGGCTCCTTGGAATAGTCCGCCGCGCCGGTGAGGATCGGCCGCCCGGTCTGCAGGTCGATGCCACTGGCCCAGTTCACTGGCACGAAGTTGTTCGCTGACAGCAGTTTGCCGTTGGTGCGATCAAGGACGTAGAAGAAGCCGTTTTTCGGCGCCTGCATGATGACCTTGCGCACGCTGCCATCAATCTTGATATCGGCGAGAATCATGTGCTGGGTCGCGGTGAAGTCCCACTGGTCCTGTGGCGTGACCTGGTAGTGCCAGACGTATTCGCCGGTGTCCGGGCGCAGCGCGAGGATCGACGACACATACAGGTTGTCGCCCTTGCCATTGCTGCGGAACCGGTAATTCCACGGCGAGCCGTTGCCGGTGCCCACGTAGAGCAGGTCCAGTTGCGGGTCGTAGGCCATCGAGTCCCACACGGTGCCACCGCCGCCCCACTTGACCCAGCCGTCGCCATCCCAGGTTTTCATGGCCTTGGCCATCGCGGCGTTTTCCGCTGGCAGCTTGGGGTCGCCCGGCACGGTGTAGAAGCGCCACACTTGCTTGCCGGTGTCGGCATCGTAGGCGGTGACGTAACCGCGCACTCCGAATTCGGCGCCGCCGTTGCCGATCAACACCTTGCCCTTGACGATGCGTGGCGCACCGGTGATGGAGTAGCTTTTGCTGCGGTCAATGATCGTGTCCACGCTCCACACCGGCTGGCCAGTGCCCGCATCCAGCGCAATCAGGCGCCCATCAAAACTGCCCACGTAGACTTTGCCCTGCCACACCGCCACGCCGCGATTGACCGGGCCGCAGCAGCCCTGGCTGAGGTTTTCGGCGGGCACTTTCGGGTCGTATTTCCACAGCAACTCGCCGGTGGCCGCATTGATCGCATAGACGATGCTGAAGGCGCCCGTGGTGTACATCACCCCGTCGACCACCAGCGGCGTGGCTTCGGTGCCGCTGTCGATATCCAGCTTGGTGGTCCAGGCCATGCCCAACTGGCCGACGTTGCCGGCATTCACGCGGTCCAGGGGGCTGTAGCGTTGCTCATCGTAGGTGCGGCCGTGGCTCATCCAGTTACCGGGCTCCTGGTCGGCGGCGATGATTCGCGCCCCATCGACCTGGGCCGGCCCGGCCAAGGCGAGCGAAGCGCACGCGGCCATCAGCAGAGGCGTGCCCAACAGCAGGCTCCGTGTATTCATTGTTATTGTTCTCCAACATTAATCGGTTCTGGCCACGCTATTAGAGGGCCTGCCACGCGCGACCACTTGACTGAGGCTGCCAAAGCCCTTGGCATTCCCTGCCAAAGCGCTGCCTAAACCGGCTGCTGGCGAAAGTCCCGGGGCGCATGTTGGAAGTGCCGCTTGAAGGCCCGACTGAAATGCGCCGCGTCGACAAAGCCCCATTTGAAGGCGATCTGGGTGATCGACTCATGCCGCAAATCCCGAGCGCGCAGGTCCTGTGCCACCCGTTCCAGACGGCGCTGCTGGATATAACGCGCGATGCTTTCATGACGTTGCTCGAACAGCCGGTATAGCTGGCGCACCGAGACATTCAGGTGCCGCGCCAGGTACTCGGGGCCAAGGTCGGTTTCTTGCAGGGAAGCTTCCACCAGGCGCGTGGCCAGGCCGTAGATATCGTCCTGCCCCACGCAGGCAAAACCCGGCTGGCCTTCGGCACGCGCGTCCAGGCCGGCAGCCGCCAGGCCGATCATGGCTTGCTCCACGGCCGGGCCATCGTTCTCGCCGCCATAGCCCTCACTCAGTTGCGCATCCTCCAGGGAGCGCACCAGTGCACGGATCATATGGGTGGCGACGCTATTGCGCGCCAGCTTGCCAAACAAGCGCTGCTGGCCGAACTGGCGGGTAACCTCGGCGCGTGACAGGTGCACCGAGGTATTCTGCACCAGCCCCTGGGGCTCGATCTCGAAGGCCTGGGCCGAGTCCACCAGGGCGATATCGTCCGGCCCCAGTTCGATCACCCGGTGCTGCTGACGGATGCGCTGGTGCCCACTGCCCTGCAGGATCAGAAAGCAGTGGCGGTCATCGTCGCCATCGCCGTGGGTGTGATCGCGGCTGATCAGCCCGGCATTGGTGCGGATATGGGCCAACTCAAGGCCACACACATCCTGGCCATGGACGCTGCCGATAAACAGGCTGTGTCGATCTGAGCGCGCGGTGCTGAAATTGCCGCATACCGCACGCAAGTCACGATTCCAGTTGGCGAACTCAACGCAAGGGTTCAACAAGGCAGGCATACCCCCTCCCACAGACCATTTATAGTTATATTGTTAACATATTATCTATATAGGGTCAGCGCAAGCGTGGTAAGGCGCTGCTAATCATTCCGGCCCGTGATCAACGCACTGATCGCCTGGGCATTCACCGGCACGCTGAGGTAGAAGCCCTGCGCCTCATCGCACTGCACATCCTTCAGTGCCTTGAGCTGGTCGAGGGTTTCCACGCCTTCGGCGGTCACCGTCAGCGAGAGCGCGCGGCCCAGGCCGACGATCGCCTGGATGATCGACTGATCGCCGCCGCTGGCGGTCAGCCCACCGACAAAGCTGCGGTCGATCTTCAGCCCGTCGAAGGGGAATGAGCGCAGATAACTCAACGATGAATAGCCGGTGCCAAAGTCATCCATCAGCAAGCGCACGCCCAGGGCCTTGAGGCCTTGCATGGTGTCCAAGGCGATTTTCTCGTCGTTGAGCATCACACTTTCGGTCAACTCCAGCTCCAGTCGCGCCGGGTTCAAACCCGTCTCGACCAGCACTGCTTTGACCCGCGCCACCAGGTGTCCGCGCTGGAACTCGGTAGAGGACAGGTTGACCGAAATCATCACATCCTCAGGCCAGCCAGCGGCCGCCTGACAGGCCGCGTACAGTACCCAATTGCTCAACGGCAGGATCAACCCGGTTTCTTCGGCGATGGGGATAAACACGTCAGGGCCCAGCAGCCCGCGCCGCGGATGTTCCCAACGCACCAAGGCCTCGGCGCCGGCCAGGCGCTTGCCTTCGATGCGGTAGCGCGGCTGGAAATCCAGGCGCAGCTCACCGTTCTTGATGGCATGGCGCAAATCGGCTTCAAGCTGGCGCCGCTCAATGATCCGCGCGTTCATATCCCCCGCATAAAAACGCCAGGTATTGCGCCCGCTTTCCTTGGCTTCGTAGAGCGCAATATCGGCATAGCGCAGCAGGTCTTCGGCCAGGGTCGCATCCACCGGCGCCATGGCAATACCAATGCTGGCGCTGATGAATACTTCATGTTCAGTGATGTAAAACGGCTGCTCGATACAGTCGATCAGGCGCCGACACAGGCCTTCTACTTCCAACGGCGAACTCATGCCCGCCACCACCAACATAAACTCGTCGCCGCCAATGCGCGCGACCAGGTCGTCACCGCGCAGGCAACCCTGCAAGCGCCGCGACACCTGGTTGAGTACGTCATCGCCGGCGGCGTGCCCCAGCAGGTCATTGACCGGTTTGAAGCGATCGAGATCGATACTGAGCATGACCAGTGGCTGTTCCAGGGTCGGCACCGCCTTGAGCTTGCCCTCGAGGAATTCCTGCATGCGCGAGCGGTTGGCCAGCCCCGTCAAGGCATCGTGTTGCGACAGGTACTCAATGCGTCGCCGGGCCTGTACCTCTTCGGTGATGTCACTGGCGGTGCCCCGATAACCCTGCCCCGGTATCTCGCGCACCGACAATCGGCAGATCCGCGGCTCACCGTCACCCGACAGGTAGTTGCATTGCACGATGGCATTCGGGCGATGGGCGTGGTCCTTGAACCAACTGGACAGCAGGCCCTGATCCGAGGCCAATAGGTCATCCGCCGCCAGCCCCAGGCAGTTGGCGCCCTTGAGGCCGGTGATCATATCGAAACGCTCCGACAGGTAGGTGAAGCGCAAATGGGTGTCCAGCTCCCAGATCCAATCGGATGCCGCCTCGGCCACATCGCGAAAACGCGCCTCGCTGACCAGCAGCGCGGCACGACTGGCTTGCAGGGTGGCGTAGTTGCTGTCCATGATCCGCGCGGCGGCGGTGCTGCGGCGCTGGATCACCCAGGCCATCAGGGCGAAGATCAGCCCGGCGACCGTGACCAGGGGCACGACCAGCACCAGCAACTGGTGCCCCGGGTCATCCGAGTCCCATTGCACCACGCCGGCATTGTCCCTGAGGCTCAGGCTCGGGACGCCGGCCGGCGCCCCGCCAGGCGGGACGACCCGCAGGCCTTGCACGCCAAAGTCCTCGCCCAACGCGGCCAGACGTTGCGGCGTGAGCTTGGCAATGAAGATCAACACAGAGGCGGGCCCACTGTCGGCTTTCACGTCGGGGTCGGTGCCCGGCGTCAGCGCCGCAGCGGCCATCACGGCGGGCGTCCCGTCTGCCTGTATCAGCCGGCTCACCGATTGGCTGTTGACGGCGGCCTCCCTGGCCTGGGCCAGCAGTGGCTCGATCGGGATGTGCAACCAGTCCTGCACGGCCACGGTCTGCAACTGGCCATCAATCACCGAATACACCGTCCGGCCAGCAGGGTCGACAACAAAGACCCCCTGGAAGCCCAAGTCGGCAAATAGCGTCGAGCCCAGGTTCTGGCGGACAAACGCCCAATCCACATCCACCTGCTGATGCAGGTGGGTGTAGGCGTCCCCCCAAAATGCATAGTCCTTGACCGTAGCGCCGGCAACCCGCTCGACAGACAGCAAGGCGTTTTCGATATCGATCCGGCTGTGCTCGCCAGCATCGTGATTCAGGTGATCGGCAATCGAAACCAGCAGCACCCCGACCAACAGAAACATGGCCAGTAACAGCAGCGAACAGGCGAGCAGATAAGCCCGTGCGGTAGAGAGATTGGAAACTTTGCCTTCCAGCGACGACTTCGGATCAACGTTGAGCTTTTCCATAGCGCTCCAGGCGCCAAGGCGCCCTGACAACCCGCACCGAAAACCACACCACGCACACACAGCTGCGCGACTGCCTGCCCATAGAAGATAGACACTATTTCGCGATCCATCGAACGATCAGGGTTTACCCAGCACCTTACTGAAGCTTTGCGCGGCCGGTTGCAGCCAGCGCGCCTGCACCAACAGCGGGGTCACGGCGGCTCCCGGCTCGACCTGCCCGTCCACCTGCAACCGTTTTGCGGCGGCCTGGACCTTGAAATGGTGTTCGGCCGCTAATTGCACATCCGCCAGCAGCCGCAGGCCATCGCTGCACTGTAGTTCGATCCGGGCGTTGCCCAGCTTGACCAGCCACGGGCTCAACAGCGCAAGGTCGTGCCCCACCAACTGGCCTTCAGTGTTACGACAACTGGCCCCGGCGCCATTGACCTGCAATCGACCTTCCCAGCGACCGTCCAGCACGAACATCGGCGCCGGCAAGGTGTTGACCGCGCGCGGTGCCAGTTGCGCCTGCCACTTCCATGGCCAGCCTTGGATCGACAGCGCCCATATGCGCTGTTGAAAGCCCAGGTTCATCTGCGCCTTCCACGGCCGCAGGTGCCACTCCACCGGGCCCAGGGCGCCGACCCGCGCCGCGCGGCCATGCCATACGCTGCCCGCGACACCGCTGGGCTGCCAGCCCGCCGGCCAGGGTATTTGGCGGGCGACAAAGGTGGCTGGCAGTTCCAGCAGCAAGGTCAGGGCAAACACCAGAACGGCCCACGTGATAAGCGCGCGACTCATGGCCGCGCCGCCACTTCCAGGCTAAAGGCATACCTCTGGCCGCCCCCCTGTTCAAGGCTCCACTGCAGCGGCCGTGCCCCCTGCTCCTGCACGGTGCGCAGCAGTTGTTGCAGGGCCTGGGGCCCGGGCAGCTCGCCTTGCAATTGCCAGCGATCGCCCTGCTGTTCGACACGGGTCAACACCCATTGGCGCGACACCGCCAGCGCCTGCCATTGCTCGTTGGAAAACGCTGCGGGCGGTAGCAGCGCACTGGCTTGCTGCGCCAGTGCCTGCCACTGGCGCGCGTCCTGCCAGGCTGCCAACAGCGGCCGCGTCAGCAACACCAGCAGCAACAGCACAACGGTTGACCAGCCGGCCAGCAGGCTATAGCGGCGCTTGGGCGGCAGTTGGTTGAAGTGGGTCAGGTACGCTTGCATCCGGGCGTTCATGGTTGTTCTCCCAGATCAAAACTCAGGTGCAGTTGCCCGCCAGCGCCCTGTGCTTCATCCATCCATTGGGCACTCGCGAGTTGGGCAATGGCCTGCCATTCGGTCGGCTCCGGCCGGGGGCCATTGCCGCGCAGGCCGAGGCGCCAATGCTTGCCGTCAAACGCCATACTTGTCACCGACCAGCCAGGTTGCTGTTGCAACCAGGCCGAGAGTCCCTGCTCCAGGGCCACGATCTGTTGCTGGCGCACCTGCCACTCGTTCGCCGCGCCTTGCACCCGCGCCAACGCCGCACGGGCCTGTTGCGGGTTGCTGGCGGGCCCGGCCACCGCCTTGACCTGGGTTTTCCACACGTCGACCTGACGCACGCTCTGCAGCAGATACACCGCCCCCCAACAGGCCGCCAACACCATGCATCCCAGCAGCAAGTGGCGCTGCAAGCGGCTCATCATCGGCGCTCGCTGCGCGCGCACACGCGTCGGCCGCGAGCCTTCCAGCACACTGGGCAATTGCTCCAGGCGCGACAGCCGCGACGGCCAGTCGCCCGCAAGCGTCTGCGCAGGCAAGTCGCGCCAGGCCTGGGGCAAGCGCTCACCCAACGCCTGCGGCCACACCAACCATTGCCGGGAGTGGGCCTTCAGGCACAGCAGTTGTTCGCGCTGCCAACGCACCGCATGCCCCGGCTCGGCGTCTGGCAGCAACTGCAACTCCGCCCAGCCGTGGGTAATTTGCACGCCAAGTGCGGCACACTCGGCCAGCCATTGCTGCACCTGCTCGCGCTGCATCACCAATAGCTCCAACTGCCCAGCTTCGCGGGACAGGCAACTGACCAGTAACGCTTCGGCGGGCTGCTGCGCGTACTCTTCAAACAATTGCGGCCACTCATGGCGCTTGAGACCCGGCGGTGCCGGCAGGCAGAAATGGCTGCAGTCAAGCGCCGGGATAATCAAGGCGCCCGGCAGTTGCAGCAGTGCGGCCGGTGGCGGCCAGGCGCCGCTTGAGCAAGCCCGTTGCGCGCTGTAGTGCAGCCACTGCCAACGACCTTCGGCGAGGGTTGGCGGACGCATCAGCAACCATTCCCGGGGTTTGGCCCGCAGACGCTCAAACATACCGGTGCTCCCACTCACGGCTGGGTATCGGGCAAGGCGAAGGTACAGACATAAGGGGCTCCATGATGCTCGAACTCGATCCGCACGCCGCGATTGGGCTGGGCGGCAACAGTAGAAGGAAAGGCCAGCCAACGCGTGCCCTGATAAAAACTGAACGTGGCGCGCGCGACCGGCGCCAATGATTCCTTGAGCGTCCAGCGGGGCTTGCTGGCCGCGTACAGGTCGGCCGAGACCCACAGCTCGAGGCGCTGCTGCCGTGCATCGAACAACAGGCGCTGGCGTTGTACGCGCGATGCGCCGTCGGCGGGCGGCCATGCGGCCAGGGCCACCCACTGCAGTTGCCCCAGGCTCGGCTGCCACTCCAGCCAGGCCAATTCCAGGGGCAAGCGCTGCTCGTACAACTGGCGCAACACCAGGGCATCGAAGCGGCGCTCCAGGGCCATGCACAATTCCAGTACCTGGGGCTCGCCGCCGGGTTCCTCCAGGCGCTCACGCACCTTGACCCAGCCATTGACCAGAGCCGCCAGCAACACCCCGACCACCGCCGTGAGGGCCATCGCCACCAACAACTCCACCAGGGTCAAGCCGCGCTGCGTGGCCTTCATGGGCGCACCAGAAACAGGCTGAACTGACCCAGGGGCTGGCGCTGCTCGGGATCGGCAAAGAGCGTCAACTCACCACGACGCAAGCGGTTGACCCCGGTATTGCCCAGGGTCAATTGCCAATGACAGGTGCCAAGCCCCTGCCGCAACTGACCGCTCACCACATTGATCTGCGGCCAGTACTGCTCCACGCCAAACCGCGTCTCCAGCTCCCGCGCGCACAAACTGCCCAGACGATGCTGCGCGACGGCCTGGTGGGTAGCGATGCGCTGGCGCAGCAACTGGCTGACCATCACCGCCATCAGCGCGGCAATCCCCAGGGCGACCATGACTTCGAGCAAGGTAAAACCTCGTTGGCGCTTCATGGCAGGGTCGCGATATGCAAGGTGTTGTCGGCCTGCCATTGCCAGCGCTGGCGGCCCTCGGTCCAGCGCCAGGTCAATGACACCGGGCGGGCCAGCCCCGATGGGGTGAACATCACTTGGGGCTCGCTGCTCACGGGCCAGTCAGGTTGCAGGCCGGCCGGCCAGGGCGCGCCGCGCGAGGGTTCGACCTGCCATCCTGGCGCCCCCCTCCCGGCCTGCCAGCGCACGAACTCGGGGCGGCGGCCGTTCCAGCGCAAGCCCAGCAACTGCCCGGCATGCCGGGCCTGGGCGGCCTGGCTGCGCGCCTCGTTGGCCAGTTGGGCCAAGGCCTGGCGCATCGGCGCCTGACCGGCATCGAGGAAGGCCACGCCCAGGGCGCTGAACAAACCGACGATCAACAACACCACCAGCATTTCCAGGAGCGAAAACCCGCGACTGCGCCGCATACCTAGAGGTCCCAGTTACCGATATCGGCATCGGTGCCTTCACCGCCTTGCTGGCCGTCGGCCCCCAGGGAAAAGAGATCCACCCGGCCATGCTGGCCTGGCGTGCGGTAGCCATAGGCGTTGCCCCACGGGTCCTCGGGCAGCCGGCGGATATAGCCGTCGGCGCGCCAGCTGCGAGGCAACGGCTCCAGGGACGGTTTGCTGACCAGGGCCTGCAAACCCTGCTCGGAGGTAGGGAACCGCAGGTTGTCGAGGCGGTACATATCCAGCGCCTGCTCCAGAGTCGCCAGGTCAGCCAAGGCCTTCTGGCGCATGGCCTTGTCCTGGCTACCGAGCACGCTGGGGGCGACCACCGCGATCAGCAGGCCGATGATAAAAATCACCACCATGATTTCCATCAGGGTGAAACCGCGTTCGCGACGCTTGACCGCACGATTGCCTGGCAGGGCGTGCTTTTCCATTTCAAGTTCTCCAGTTTCAGGTTGTCTGTTCAAAGGCTAAGGCCCTGATTGAGCTGCATGATCGGCAGCAATACCGCCAGCACGATGAACAGCACCACCGCGCCCATCAGCAGAATCATCAGGGGTTCGAATAACGCCAGCAGCAGGTCGACCTGGCGCGCAAAACCACGTTCCTGGTTGTCGGCGACCCGCTCCAGCATGTCGGGCAAGGTGCCGCTGGCCTCGCCGCTGGCGACCATGTTCAGCAGCATCGGCGGAAAGTGCCCGCTGGCACTGAGGGCGCGGTACAGGGTCACGCCGCCTTCGACCTGCTCACGCACGGTTTCCAGGGCTTGGTGAATCTGCCGGTTGCCGACCGTGGCGGTGGCGACCTCCAGGGATTCAAGCAACGGCACCCCACTGCCGAGCAAAATCGCCAGGCTGCGCGACACCCGCGCGCTTTCCAGCACCGACAACAGCACGCCAATACGTGGCAGGCGCAGGGCCAGGCCGTCACGGCGCAAGCGCCACAGTGGCCGGCGCAGTAAAACCCGCGCCCCCAGCGCCAGCAGCAAACCCAGCCCCAGCAACCACGGGCCCAGCATCACCAGGCCTTCGCTGGCGCCGATCAGCACCCGGGTGATCAACGGCAGGCTTTGCCCGGTGTGGCTGAACTGCTCGGTGAGCTTGGGCACCACAAAGGTCATCAGGCCGATCACCACCGCTAGCGATACGAGGATCAGCACCGCCGGGTAGATCAACGCCGTGCGCGCCTTGTGCCGCTGTTTTTGTACTTGCTCCAGGTGCTCGGCCAGGCGCTCCAGCACCGGCGCCAATTTGCCCGAGCGCTCACCGGCCTCGACCAGTGCGCAATACAGCGTGTTGAACTGCCCACCCTGGCGACGCAGGCTCTGGGCCAGGCTCAAGCCTTCACCAAGGGCGCCGCGCACCGCCACCAGCAGGTTGCGGATCGCCGGCTCTGCCAATTGCCGTTCCAGGGTGCCCAGGGCATCCACCAGTGGGATGCCGGCACTCAACAGCGTGGCCAACTGGCGGGTCAATTCGCACAGTTGCCCATGGTTCAAACGTTGCCCACGCGGGCTCGACAGGCTCGCGCCCTGCACCTGCAGTTCACGGGCGAACAGGCCTTGCTCGCGCAGCAGTTGCCGGGCATGGCGCTCGCTTTCTGCCTGGATACTGGCTTTGCGGCGATTGCCGCGCAGGTCCAGCGCCTGGTAGCGATAGGTCGGCATCAGTCGCGCACCGCACGCAGGACCTGCTCCAGGCTGGTGTCGCCACGGCGCAGGCAGTCGGTGGCCATGGCGGTCAGGCTCTGGCGCTTGTCGGCCAGGTATTCGCGCATGGCCGCTTCGCTGGCGCCGTCGTACAGCAGGCTGATCAAGCCGGCATCCAGGGTGATGAATTCGTAGAGCCCGATCCGGCCGTTGTAGCCACTGCCCTGGCAGTCGTCGCAGCCCTGGGGGTGAAAGCTCTGTTCAAGGGTTGCCAGTTCCGGCCACAGCTGGCGCTCGGCGGCCTGCAATGGCGCAGGCGTTGCGCAATGGCACAACCGGCGCACCAGGCGCTGGGCCATGACGCCCTTGAGGCTGGAGGCGATCAGGAACGGTTCGATGCCCATGTCACGCAAGCGGGTGACCGCGCCCACCGCGCTGTTGGTGTGCAGCGTCGACAGCACCAAGTGCCCGGTGAGGCTGGCTTGCACGGCGATTTGCGCGGTCTCCTGGTCACGGATTTCGCCGAGCATGATCACGTCCGGGTCCTGGCGCAGGATCGCCCGCAGGCCACTGGCGAAGGTCATGCCGGCACGGGGGTTGATCGCGGTCTGGCCGATGCCGGTGATCGCGTATTCCACCGGGTCTTCGACGGTGAGGATGTTGCACGAGCCATCGTTCAGCGCATTGAGGCTGGCATACAGCGTGGTGGTCTTGCCCGAGCCGGTGGGCCCGGTGCTCAGCAGAATCCCGTTGGGCCGTGACAGGCAGGCGCGCAGAGCCTGCTCCACCTCGGCGGGCATCCCCAGGTTATTCAGGTCCAGCAGATTGGCCTGTTTATCCAGCACCCGCATCACCACGCGCTCGCCGTGGATGCCAGGCAAGGTCGAGACGCGGATATCCACCTCGCGCCCAGCGGAGCGCAGGGTAATGCGGCCGTCCTGGGGCTGGCGTTTTTCGGCGATGTCCAGGCGCGCCATGACCTTGATCCGCGACACCAGCATCGCCGACAAGGCCCGTGGCGGGCGCAGGATCTCGCGCAGATGGCCATCGACCCGCAGGCGCACCACCAGGCTCTGCTCGAAGGTTTCGATATGGATATCCGAGGCCCGCAGGCGCAGGCCTTCGGCGAACAGGCCGTTGATCAAGCGGATCACCGGCGCCTCGTTGTCGCTCTCCAGCAAGTCTTCGATACGCGGCAGTTCGTTGATCAGGCTGTCGAGGTCAACCTGCTCGCCGATGCCTTCGATCAACGCCGCCGTGGCTGACTCGCCAGCCTGGTACAAAGCGCCCAGGCGCAGTTCGTACTGGGCCGGGTCAAGGTGCTCGACCAGTGTCGGCAAGCCGTGCACACGCAACACTTCCTGCAAGGCGTCGGTGTCGACATCCTCGCGCAGGCACAAGGTCCAGCCCTGCGGGCCCGGCGCCCGTGCCAAACCCGCCTGGCGCGCCAGTCGATAAGGCAACAACGTACTCACCACACGCCCTCGTCCAGGCGTTCGCGGCTGGCCGGGAACAGGCGCAGCAAGGCGTTGTTATCGGAGATTGCGGGCAATGCCAGGTTGGAGTTGACCTTGAGGTTGCGGTACTTCTCGCTGCTCAGTTGGGCCAGGGTCTCGCCGTCGCGCATGATCCGCGGGCGGATAAATACCATCAGGTTCTGCTTGGTGCGCTGGCTGGCGTTGGAGCGGAACAGCCGCCCTACCCCCGGAATGTCGCCGAGCCACGGCACACGCTGGTCACTGTTCTTGGCCTCGTCGCCGATCAACCCACCGAGCACCACCAGGCCGTTGTCTTCGACCATGACCTTGGTCTTGATCTCGCGCTTGTTGGTGATCACATCGCTGGCGCCCGTGCTTTCGGCAATCGACGAGACCTCTTGCACGATGTCCAGGCGCACGGTGTTGTCGATATTGATCTGCGGCTTGATCCGCAGCTTGATCCCCACCTCCTTGCGCTCGATGGTCTGGTAGGGGTTGGTGTTGTTCTGCGTCACCGAGCCCGTCACAAAGGGCACTTCCTGGCCCACCAGGATCGACGCTTCGGCGTTGTCCAGGGTCAGCAGGGTCGGGGTCGAAAGCAGGTTGAAGCCGCTTTCGCTTTTCAATGCATTGAGCAGCGCAAGGAAGTTCAGCCCGCCGCCGTTGAGCTTGCCAAAGCCTGCGGTCGCGCCGGGCACATTGGCCAACAGCTTGCCCAGGCCAGCCGTGTCACCACTGGCAGCGGCCCCCGCCAGGCCGGCGATGCTCGTCCCGCCATTGGTAAAGTTCACCGCGCCGCCGCCAAACGAGTCACCCAAAAACAACCATTGCACCCCCAGTTCCTGGGCGCGGGTGTCGGAGACTTCGGCGATGATCGCCTCCACCACCACCTGGGCACGGCGGATATCCAGCTGTTCGACGATGGTGCGGTAGGCGGCGATTTCGCTGTCCGGGCCGACCATCACCACGGCATTGGTGCCCTCCTCCGACTCCATGCGAATCCCCGAGGCGCTGGCCGCCATCTGCTTGGGCGCGCCTTCCCCGGCCCCGCCCTCGCCACCGGCGCCGGGGGTGTCCTGGCTCAAGCCGCGCAGCACCTTGACCACTTCGGCGGCGTTGGCATGGCGCAGGTACATCACCACGGTATTCGACGGGCGCAAGGCATTTTGCGGCTGGTCCAGTTGTTTGAGCAGCGCGCGCACCCGTTGGCGGCTGTCGGCACTGCCGCGCACCAGCAAGGCGTTGCTGCGCGGGTCGGCCACCACCTGCGCGCCATCGGCGCCCTGCTCGCGGGCCAGCAAGCGGGTCATCAATTGCGCGGTGTCGTTGGCGCTGGCGTTGACCAGGGGCAGCACTTCCAGGGGCTCCTGGCTGACCTGGTCGAGTTGCTGCAACAGCGCGTCGATACGGTCGAGGTTGCTGCGCCAATCGGTGATCACCAACAGGTTGGCCGACGGGTATGGGCTGATCACCCCGACGCGAGGGTCGATCAGCGGTTTGAGGATATTGAGCATCTGTTCACTGGCGGCGTTGCGCACGCTGAATACCCGGGTGGCCATGCCGTCGTTGGCTTGCGCCACCTGGCGCGCCGACTCCACCGGCACCGGCTCCAGGCGTGCGGCCTGGTCCGGCACGATCTTCACGCTGCCATTGGGCAGGTTGACGGCGGCAAACCCCTGGGCGCGCAATTGGGCGAGGAAGATGTCGTAGATCGCCTCGCTACCGAGCATGTCTAGGCTGCGCACCGTGACCTTGCCCTTGACCCGCGGGTCGATGATGAAGGTGGTGTTGGTGATGCGCGATACGCTGTCGATAAAGTCGGTGAGTTCGGTATCGATGAAGTTCACTTCATACAAAGCCGGTGCTTCTTCGGCGCCGACCGGGGTCACGCTCAAGGCCAGGCACAATGCGCTCAGGCCCAGGCATTTATTGATCATGTGCATCGTCGGTTCATTCCTTGCGCTTGAGGCCGATCACCGGGCGCTCAGTCGGCCATGGCAAGCGCTCGCGCTGCCCTTGATTGTCGAAAATCAGCCCGCGTTCATCGATGTCCTGCAAGACGATGCCCGGGGCCAGGCGCTGACCCAGGGTCAGCGTGCGTTCTTGTTGCGCAAAGCGCAGGACCAGCACCGTGGCGCGCAACGGCGTGGCCTTGAGGCTGCCCAGGTAATCGACCTTGAGCGTGGTCAACGGCAGGTCGTCGCTGGGCGCTTGGCGTGGTGTCCAGTGGCTGCTCAACAGGTCGGCGACCGGTGCGGGAGCCGCAGTTGGCACGATCGGCTGGGCGATCCCGTGCCACAGTTGCAACACGCATTGCGCCGCGAGCCAGGCCAACAACGTAACCAGCAGCACGTTGAGCAGGCTGCCTGCGCGGTTCAACTGAGCAGGCTCCGTGGATGCCATCCTGGGTGCCCTTGCACGTAACGCACTTCGGGCAATTGCAACGGCGCCAGTTGCCAATCTGCCGGTTGCTCGCGCAACCAGCCTTCCAGGTGTTGCCACAACGGTTGCCCGGCATCGGCGGCAAAGCCCAGGCCAAAGGTGCGGCAGGTGCCTACGGGTTCGGCAAACTCACTGACCCTTTTGCCGCCGGGGCTATAAGTGACTTGCCAGGGCTGGCCGAGCCAGCGCGGCAGGTCCTGGCTGTTATCCAGCAGCAGCGGCTCGCCAAACAGTTGCTCGGCGCCGTTTTCCAGGACCTGGCGCACCTGCTGCGCCGGTACATCAACCACCGGCGCCGGGTAACTGGCACTGAGGCTGATCAAGTGTTCGCGGGTGATCATCTGGCCGCGCGCCAAGGGGCTGTCATAACGCAGGCCCGGTAGCAGCACCGCGCTCTTGGGCTCGCGGGCCAGGGCCTGGTGCAACAGGCGATCCCAACTGCCGGCGCGCACATCGCGGCGCCAGAGGTTTTCCGGGGCCTTGGCCAGGGGTTGGTCGAGCCAGGCCGCGTGGGCGGCGCGTTGTTGTTGCAGGCGCGGTTGCAGGCGCTGGGCATGGGCCTGGGCGCTGGCATCCAACGCACTGGCCTGGGCCGGAAAAAAGCGTGCATCAAACCGCCATTGCCCCGCCTGCGCCTGGCAACGGATGCGAAACGCGCCGCTGGCCCGGGTCCCACCCAGCACCACCGGTACACGTTTGCCGGAACTCTGCAGGATCTCCACCGGCTGCGGCCACAGGTCCTGGCCACGGGCGCACAACATCAAGTCCACCTGGCCCAGGCGCTCCGCCAGCCAGAACCCCGGCCCGGTGCCGACATCGGCCAGGGCCACCACCAGGTCGGCTTCTTCACGGGCTTGGGTGAGCACCGGTTGCAGGCTGTGCAACCATTGCTTCAAGGAACCTTGCTGGTCCCGCGCATAAGGGTCGGTGATGCCGACGACGGCGATACGCACGCCCCCCCGGCGGAACACCTGCATTCCCGGGGTGGCCAGGCGTTGCGCACTGGCGCTGGCCAGGCCGGCGCCGAGCACCGGATGACCGAATTGCTGATACAGGCCCTGGCATTGTTCGGGCCACAGCACGCGTTCATCGCTGCTGACCCGTACTTCGCTGCCCAGCAACTGGCTGCCCTGGACCCCGGACAAGCCACGGGTCAGGTAAGCCAGGCCGCTGCCGTTCCAGCACTGGCCGTTTTCCAGGGTCAGGCTATTCTCATGCCCGGCTTCATCACGCAGGCGTTGCAGCACCGCGCCGAGTACCGCATAGCCACCGGTTTGTACGCTGTCACTCAAGGAGGCATCCAGCAGGCCATCCAACTGGCTGCCATCGGCTTGGCGAAAACGTGCATTGGCCCCGGTGATCCACGGCGCCTGGCCGATCCGTGTCGCCGGCCCCAGGCGTGTGGCGGGGACCACCGGGCGACCCGGCAGGCGCGCATCGAGGGTGTCGGCGATGTACAACAGGTCGACCGGCTGGCTGTCCGCAGGCCCCGCCGCAGCCCCCAGGCTAGAGCAGCCGGCCAGCCACGGCGCGCAGGCGCCCAGCGTCATCCATCCCAATACATCGCGCCGCACCATTGAAGCCATTGTTCTCTCACCCTAGGGCTATCTCTTCTTTAAGGGCGGCATAGTGGGGGTCAATTAATGACGGTTTAATGTCAGTTTTTTAACAGGAGTGAAATAGGCATCCTTGTAACAAAAGGAAATAAAACAAATACACTTAAATACATTTTTAACAAAACCGACCGCGAATCATCACATTCGGCTCTTAGAGTTCGGGCTCCTTTCAAAAATCGTGATCTACAAAGGACCTGATGAAATGAGTCGAGAGACTGGCGACAACCAGAATCGCAACCTGAGCCTCAATGAGCCGATGGAATCGGTACTCACTGCCTACCTGAGCCGCCGCAGTGTGGTACGTGGCGGACTCGGCGCCGCGATCGCCATGATTGCCGGCACCGGCCTGACGGGCTGCTTCGACAGCGGCGGTGGCTCCGACCACGACACCCCGACCGAGCCCTCCAAGCCTGCGTTGAAACTGGGCTTCAACTCTATCCCCGGCTCCCTCACCGATGCCTGCACCGTGGCTGCCGGCTATACCGCCCACGTCCTGGCCCCGTGGGGCACGCCGTTGAACAGCAACGCAGCCCCGTGGAAAAGCGACGGCAGCAACACCTCCACCGACCAGGCCAACTCGGTGGGCATGCACCACGATGGCATGCACTTCTTCCCTATCAACGGCAGCTCCACCGACGGCCTGCTGGCGATCAACCACGAATACATCGACGCGCAAGCCCTGCACCCGGCTGGCCCGACCCTGGTTGGCGGTGTGCGTCCGGTCGAAGAAGTGCGCAAAGAGATCAACGCCCACGGCGCTGGCGTGATGCGCATCACCAAGGTCAACGGCCGTTGGCAGGTGATGGAAAACGACCCGTTGAACCGTCGTTTCACCACCGCCACGGTCATGGACCTGGCGGGCCCGATGAAAGGCACCGACCACGTAAAGACCAAGTTCTCCACTACCGGCACCCAGACCCGCGGCACCAACAACAACTGTGGTAACGGCTACACCCCGTGGGGCACCTACCTGACCTGCGAAGAAAACTGGCCAGGGATTTTCGTCAACAAAAGTGGCGCCCGTCCGGCAGACCAGGTGCGCATCGGCGTGGGCACCGGCAATGGCAACTATCGCTGGGAGTCGGTGGCTGGCGACCCGAGCGAAGTGAACGGCGAGTTCAGCCGCTTCAACGTGACCCCAAGCGGCGCCACCGCGACCGACGACTACCGCAACGAAGCCAGCACCTATGGCTACATCGTCGAGATCGACCCCTACAACGCTTCGACCCGCGCCGTGAAGCGCACCGCCCTGGGTCGTTTCCGCCACGAAGGTTGCTGGCCAGGCCTGACTACCGCTGACAAGCCAGTGGTGTTCTACAGCGGCGACGATTCGCAAAACGAGTACCTGTACAAGTTCGTCTCCACCGCCCTCTGGGACCCGGCCGATGCCAATCCCAGCGATCGCCTGGCCACCGGTGCCAAGTACATGGACAGCGGCAAGCTCTACGTGGCGCGCTTCAACGCCGATGGCAGTGGTAACTGGCTGCTGCTGGACGTGGCCACCAGCACCACCGACGGCAGCACCCTGGGCGCGAAATTCACCGACCTGCCGGGGATCATCCTCAACACCCGCGGTGCAGCCGATGCCGTGGGCGCCACGCCGATGGACCGCCCGGAGTGGACCTCGGTCAACCCACTCAATGGCGACGTGTACCTGACGCTCACCAACAACACCAGCCGCACGGTGGCCAACCCCGCCAACCCACGGGTGAACAACAAGCACGGGCACATCATTCGCTGGCATGACGCCGATAACCAGGTGTCGTTCACCTGGGACATCTTTGTGTTTGGCGCCAACGCGGCTGGCAGCCCGGACCTCAACCGCTCCGGCCTGACCACCCTGAACCAGTTCGCCAGCCCGGACGGCATGACCTTCGACAGCCGTGGTGTGATGTGGATCCAGACCGATAACGGCGAAAAAACCCTGACCGACTACACCAACGACCAGATGCTGGTGGTAATCCCCACCAACATGGTCGATGCCCAGGGCAAGCAAGTGCCGGTCAATGCCCAGAACCAGGCCGACCTGCGCCGCTTCTTCGTCGGGCCTAATGGTTCGGAAGTGACTGGGGTGACCTTTACTCCGGATAACAAGACGGTGTTCGTCAACATTCAGCACCCGGAAAACTGGCCGTCGACCACGGTCGCCACGGACGTCACGGTTGGGACTGTGCGTCCACGTGCATCCACGGTGGTGATCCAGCGGGCCGATGGGGGGGAATTGGCGATCTGATCAGGCTGCAGGAGCCGACCTGGTTCCTGCTTTACTGTTCTGGTGGGAGCTTTCGAGCCCCGGTGAGGCTGCGATGACGCGGTAATTGCCAGCATTGATGCTGACTGACCTACCGCTTTCGCAGCCTCGCCGAGGCTCGACAGCTCCCACATTTGTTTTGTGGTGCAGGCAAACCCCGCAACGGGCAACACTGCATGCGGGAGCTGGCTTAGCTCTTTGATGGTTCTTGGGGGTGTGTACATATCCGTTGCTGCGGTTATGGCGGCTTAGGGTTCCGCCCTTACGGCGGGTCACTTTCGAGAAGCGCGAAAGTAACCAAAGCGCTCTTGCCCCACCACTCGGCACCTCGCCTAGGCTCGGTGTGCCCGTCATCCGACATTGATTTGGGGGGCCGCCGCGATGGGCCATCCATGGCCCAGCGCGGCTAAACCGGCGTCCTGCCGGTTTAGCCCCCAAATCAATATCGGATGACGGCCAGCGTGGTTTAACGGGGCGCCTAAGATCAAAATCACAAGCAGAGCGAGGCGGCCTGACAGCCGACCTGATCGGTGAGGCTTACGCGTATACCTGTGGGAGCTGGCTTGCCTGCGATAGCGGTCGATCAGTCAATATATTTATCGGCTGATACACCGCTATCGCAGGCAAGCCAGCTCCCACAGGGGAATGCAGCTCCGCGCTCTGGCTTTGTTGTTGCTGTTGCTCTGCTTTTGATCTTGGGCGCCCCGTTAAACCACGATGGCCGCAGCAACGGATATGTACACAACCCCAAAAACCATCAAAGAGTTCTATGGAATCTAGCCACCGCCATCGCGGGCAAGCCCGGCCACATTGTTTACCGCTACGGCAACGGCTCCCGCGAGCGTAACAGCATGCCCTGCGCCGGCACCCGAGCATGCCACTTCACCACACCCTGGGCTTCGACACGGTACTGGCTGCGAAAGCGCTGGCCATCCAGGTCAACATCCAGTTGCAACAGGAAGTGGTCACCATTGAGCTGCAATCCTTCGCTCAGCCGCTCGAACATCGCATCATCCATCGCCCCCAGGGCCTGGCGCAGTTCGCCCGCATCACGATAGCCCCCTGCCGGGCGCGCGCTGATCAGCCGGGTCAGCACCGAACGCGAGACCTCGCCCTCGTACAACGCATCCAGCAGCGGCAGCATCTCCAGATTCAGCGCATTGGCGTTCAGCCGCCAGCCTGCGGTCTCGTCGAGGCTGCATAATTGCGGATAGCGCACAGCCCGGAGCGCGTCGGGCACCGCCAACAGGTTCAGCTCGCTGATATCGCGCATCCGTTGATTGGCCGCCAGGCGCGGGGGGGATTGGCGCAGGTATTCGTTGCTTTCGGCGCCTTGCAGGCGGGTCTGCTGGTCGGCGTCAAGCCAGTCGGCCAGGGTCTGGGCCAGGCGCTCGGCGGCCATGTCGGCTCCCAGCAGATGCACCAGTTGGCGCTGGGCGCGCTCGGCTTCGGGGCCGATCAGCGCGTTGACGTTGAAGCAGGTGTGCAGGTCGCGAATCTGGATGCTCGCCTTGCCACCCTTGAAGTCATAAGCCAACGGTTGCCCGCGCATGGCCTGCCAGAACAACGGGCTAGCGCGCCACAGGGGGTCTTGCAGGGCCTGCTCGGTAAAGGCCAGTGCCGCCCGCTCGATCGCCCGCGCCTGTACTCGCTGCTGCACCAGCCGCACGCTATCGACCTGTTGGCGCCCCTGCTCGACCATCCAGGCCATGCCGCCCGCGAGCATGGCCAGGGCCACCAGCACCATCAACAACGCCGCGCCCTGCTGCCGCTTCCTGTCCATTGCCACGCCACCTTTTATGTAGAACCTGGCGACAGTCAACACACCGGATGTTTCAACCAGGTGGCAGGCTCACACAATTCCCGCAAAAACGTCACCGCAGCGTCATAAAGCCTCGGCAAACTGCGCCTTCATATTTCAAATCAATGGCTTGGAGTGTCGATATGGGTGGTATAGGGATTTGGCAACTGGTCATCGTGCTGCTGATCGTGATGATGCTGTTCGGCACTCGGCGCCTCAAGGGCCTGGGCAGTGATGTGGGTGAAGCGATCAAGGGCTTTCGCTCCTCCATGGGCAGCGAGCCCGGTGCCCAGGCGGCGCAAAAGACCAGCCTTGAGGTGCAAGCCGAACCTCAGCCACCTGCCGACAGCAAACACTGATGTTCGATATCGGTTTTAGCGAACTGTTGCTGGTGGGCCTGGTGGCGCTGCTGGTACTGGGGCCCGAGCGCCTGCCGATTGCCGCGCGCAATGCCGGGCTGTGGCTGGGCCGGGCCAAGCGGGCGATGAATACGCTCAAGGCCCAGGTCACCCAGGAACTGGATCACGAACACCTGCTGCAGGGCATCGATCAGCAACCCTTGCGGCAATTGGAGCAGCAACTGCGCGACGGCATCCGCCTGGACGCTACACCGCTGCCAGAACCCACCACTGCTCCAGGAAAAACTGCCCCATGAGCGACCTGCCCTTGCCTGCCCCGCGTCTGTCGGTGACGGGCCACCTGACCCGGTTGCGCTCGCGCCTGGTGCGCTGCGTCCTGGCGATCCTCCTGGTGTTTTGCGCCCTCTTCCCTTTTGCCCAGCAGCTGTACAGCTTTGTCTCGCAACCGTTGCGCGACTTCCTGCCCAGCGGCGCAACCATGATCGCCACCGGGGTGACCTCACCGTTTCTGGCGCCGCTCAAATTGACCATGATGATCGCCCTGTTCATCAGCATGCCGCTGTTGCTGCACCAGACCTGGGGCATGATTGCGCCGGCGGTGTACCGCCAGGAACGCCGCACCGCCGCCTGGTTGCTGGCCGCCAGTGTGGTGCTGTTTTACGCGGGCATGGCGTTCGCGTTTTTCCTGGTGTTCCCGATGATGTTCGGTTTCTTTACCAGCGTGACTCCGGACGGCGTGGCGATGATGACCGATATCGCCCTGTACCTGGATTTCATCCTCGCGCTATTGCTGGCGTTCGGCCTGGCATTTGAAATCCCGGTGGCCACCTTCCTGGTGATCTGGGCCGGGATCACGGACGTGCAGACCCTGCAAAAAAGCCGGCCGTATGTGATCGTCGGCTGCTTTGTGGTGGGCATGCTGCTGACCCCGCCGGATGTGTTTTCGCAAACCATGCTGGCGGTGCCGATGTGGATTCTGTTTGAGCTGGGGCTGTTGGCCAGCCGGTCCGTGAACAAGCCGCGTACCGAGGCGCCGTAGGCCGCTTACGACTCAGGGGAAGGCCGCAGCAACGAGGCGCTGCGCCCGCCTTGCTTGAGCAGGGATGGATTGATCCCGAATTGCTTGCGAAATGCCGTGGCAAAGTGGCTGGCGTTGGCATAGCCCAGGTCTGAGGCCACGCGCATCACCGACTCGTCACCTTCCAGCAAGCGACTGCGGGCCTGGGTCATGCGGGCTTGCTGGAACACCCCATACACACTGTTGAGGAACAGCTGGCGGAACCCGCGTGTCAACTTGGGCTGGCTCATTCCGGATTCGCGGGCCAGTTCAGACAGGCTGGGCGCTTTGCCCAGGTCAAGCAGCAAGCGCTCGCGGGCGCGCAGCAGGCGTTGACGATCAAGGGCGCTCAGGCGACAGGCGCAGTCCACGCTGCGCCGCGCTTCCAGAAACAGGCTGACCAGCGTCACGCTCTGGCCATACAGCCACAAGCGGCTGCGAGGCTGGCCAGGCGCGTACGCCAGGGCATTGGATAACTGGTGGGCAGTGGCAGTCATTTCGCCGCTACGGTGGCCGTCAAGAAAGCAATGGTCACAGGCAAGCGCGCTGTACAGGCTCGGATCGATCTCCAGGTCCCACTGGGTCAACAGGTCGGGATGAATCATCACCGTGATGTTGTCGATTTCGCCCTGCTGCTGATAGAGGCCGTCGCGGCAACGCCCGTAACTGATGCTGCCGCAACCCTGGTCAATGACATAGCGGCGCTGGCGCCTGCCATCGCGGAAGCTGCAGGAAGCCTTGCCCTTGAGCAGGTTGGTAAAACTGAAGTGGATGCGCTCGCTATCGTCGTGCAGGGGCATTTCTACCGGGTGCTCGAAGGTGCTTTGCCAGCGCACGATATCCAGCCCGCCCTGCAAGGTCACGCGGGTGACCCGGCACTGGTTGCCGGGCCCGAAATCGCCCCCGTAACCGTCGGCAATAATCCGCGAGACCGGCATGAACGCCCGCGCCTCTTCCTCAGTGGCTGACATCTTGGATCTCCTTGCTGACCGGATACGGCTCGAATCAGACCACATCGGGGTAGAGGCGCGCAATTGATAATCACTAGCATCTGACGCGCTGCAGTTGCTCCCTTAGCCGCCGTCGCCCGCCGCGACGCGCATTGCCCGAAACCTCAGTCAAGGCCCCATCATGTCTGCACCCAGCCCATCGACGACCAGCCGTGGATCACCGTACATTCGTTATACTATAACAACTCTTATCGGTTGCACACTCACTCATTCAGCCTTGGCCGACACGGTCAGCCAAACCGTGCAGTTGCCGGCTTCGACCGTCACCGCGCGCATGGAGCAAGAGGACCCCAAGGAAGTACCGATCAGCCTCAGCGTAATCAGCGGCGAACAGTTGCGCACCCAGCGCCTTGATACCCTGGAGAGCGCCCTGCGCAACACGTCCGGTGTCAGCGTCAACTCCTCCGGCGGGCCCAATGATTTCAATGTGCTGATCCGTGGCGTGGGCTCGCTGTACCAGATGTCAATGGATGACAGCTCGGTGGCGTTCAATATCGATGGTGTGCCGGTTTCATCACGCAGCCTGGGTTTTGAAACCCTGGATGTGGACCGCATCGAAGTCCTCAAGGGGCCCCAGGGCACCTTGTCCGGAGCGATTGGCCAAGCCGGCGCGGTGAATATCACCACACGCCAGCCGACTCGCGAATTGGAAGGTTATGTGCGCGGCGAAGTCGGCCAGCAAGGCCAGTTCCTCACCGAAGGCGCAGTGGGCGGGCCGCTTACCGACAACGTCAGCGGCCGCCTGGCGGTGCGCCGGGCCGGGTACGACAGTTGGATCGACAACGACCAGACCCATCACCCCCAGACCAAACCCCGCAACGAAGCGTACCGGGGCAGCCTGCTGTGGGATATCAACGACGACACCCGCGCGCTGTTCAGCGCCGAGCGCCAGAAGACCACCCGCGCCACCAATTCCCTGGTGCTGCGCCCATACGGCAGCGACCCGAGCCTGGACCTCACTCCCGGCCTGTTCGACGACAACTACAAGACCACCGAACGTTATGCGATCAAGGTCGAACATGACTTCGCCAACAGCCGCCTGACCTCAACCAGCGCCACCTCCACCGCCGACTTCGAAGGGCTGATCGCCTATGACAGCAAGCTGATGGGCGCTCTCTATGGCACCCCCAGCGAGTTCTGGGTGGTGGACAAATCCTTTGAGCGCTCCTGGAGCCAGGACGTGCACCTGAGCTCCCTGCCGGGCGCCGAGGTGTTCTGGGTCACAGGGCTGGCCGCCGCGCGCAACGAGCGCACCTACGACACCCCGCGCAATACCTACGGCACCTCGGGCGCCAAGTTTCGCGACTTCACCACGACCACCTATGCCGGCTACGGCGAAGTCACTTTCCCCTTGACCGAGCAGTTGAAACTGACCACCGGCTATCGTCACTCCTGGGACCGCAAGACCTATGACGGCGAGTATTTCTCTGCAAATGCTTCAGTCAATGACTCACGCAAACTCACGGACAACTACGGCACCGGTCGCGCCGCCCTGAGCTATGCGCTTACCCCACAAACCAACGTGTATGTGCAATTGGCGCGAGGCTATAAATCCGGCGGTTTCAATGATTACGCGTCACAGGTCAGCGACAGCGAACCCTACAAGGCGGCTGTCAGCAAGGCAGCCGAACTGGGCTTCAAAAGTCAAACCGATGACCATCGTGGCAGCCTCAACGGCGCGTTGTTCTTCACTCGCGTACACGACGACCATCTGCTGGGGTACGACGCCGCAACCTTCGCCACCAACGCCTTCAATGCCGACACCCGTAGCCGTGGCGCCGAACTGGAAGGCAGCTGGCGCTTCGACTACGGCTTGACCGTGGCCGCCAGTGCCACCTACCTCGACGCGAAAATCACCAGTGCTGTGAATGGCATCCAGGCCGGTGACGTCGCCGCCGGCAACCGGACCCCGGATGTACCCCGCTGGAGTGGCAACTTCAACGTCGCCTGGGAACACCCATTGGGCAATGTCGCCGGCCTGGGTGACACCACCCTCAACACCAGCCTCAACTACCACCTGGTGGGCGAACGGGCGGCCGATCCGCAGAACCATTTCAACCTGGATAACTACGAGAAACTCGACCTGCGCGCCGGCCTGCAAAGCAAGTTCGGCGAGGTGTATGCCTATGCCGACAATCTGCTGAACCAGACCTACGACACCTATGGTTTCTACAGCGACCCAGTGGCCTACGGCGCACCCGCGCGCCGTCGTACCCTGGGCGTCGGCTACACCTATCAGTTCTGATCAATCCCCTTGTAGGAGCTGGCTTGCCTGCGAAGGCGGCAGGTCAGCCAACATCCTTGACAGCGCCGACGCCATCGCAGCATGAGTATCTACACAACTCTCTCTTCTGGGGATGTGTACATATCCGTTGCTGCGGTTATGGCGGCTATGGGTTCCGCCCTGACGGCGGGTCACTTTCGAAAAGCGCGAAAGTAACCAAAGCGCTCAGCCCGGTATGACTCACCCACATGGGTTACAAATCAGTTCACGCACATAGGTAACAGTTTTTAACTGGCAGGGTCGATTTCGCGAGGATCTGACCATGCCCTGGAAAGAGCTGAAACCTATGGACCTTAAAGTACTGTTCATTGCCGATTACCTGTCCCAGAAGCACAGCCTTAGCCAGCTGTGCCGGGACTATGAGGTCAGCCGCAAGACTGGGTATAAGTGGATCAGGCGTTACGAGGCAGAGGGCCCGAGTGGGCTTGATGAGCGTAGCCGCTGCCGCCACAACCAAACCTACGTGGTGCCCTTGGCTGTGAAACAGGCAATCGTTGAATTTCGCTTAAGTGGCGAGACGATTCCCGGCCCGAAAAAGATTCAGAATAGTCTCATCCAGCGTTTCCCAGATCAGGATCCGCCCTCGAAGACGACCATTTACAACATTCTCAAGGCAGCTGATTTGATTACCCCCAAGCCATTGCGCCGACGGGTGGCTGTGTATCCCAAGCCTTTACGCAAGGCAGAAAATCCCAACCAGTTATTCAGCGCTGATTACAAAGGCCAATACCTGACCGGAGCAGGGATTTGGTGTTATCCGCTGACGATCATGGATCATGCCAGCCGGTTTTTGCTGGCGTGCCAGAGCATGAGCAGCACCAATCTGAAGGAAACCCAGCAAACCTTCGAAAGGGTTTTTCGCGAATACGGCCTGCCAGAGCGCATTCGTACCGACAACGGCATACCGTTTGCCAGCACCAGTCGAGCGGGGTTGTCACAGCTGTCGATCTGGTGGATGAGACTTGGGATCATTCCTGAGCGGATCGAGCCAGGTCGCCCAGATCAGAATGGGCGGCATGAGCGTATGCACCGAACGCTGAAAAGCACGTTACCTCACCCGTCGGCAATTGCCTGGGAAGCCCAGCAGCGCCACTTTGATCGCTTCCTGCAGCACTATAATTACGAGCGTGGGCACGAGGCGCTTGGCCAGAAAACGCCTGCCGCTTGCTATACGCCTTCAACTCGAATGTACCCGGAGAAGCTACCGGAAATGACCTATGCGAGCCATATTGAGAGTTACCTGGCCGACAGTAGCGGAATCATCAATCGAGGAGGCATGCGGGTTTATATCGGCAATTTACTTCGTCACCAGACCATCGGAATGGAGATGATTGGTGATGGGGTATGGAATGTAATCTTCGGTCCGGTGATCTTGGGCCATGTGAATGCGAGAGATGCAAAGAACGGTTATGTCTCAATCAAAGTGTCACCTATGTGAATGCACTTTTTTGTAACCCATGTGGTTGTCCCGTACAGCCCCACCACTCGGTGCCTCGCCTAGGCTCGGCATGCCCGCAGTCAGGCATTGCTCCGTGGGCCCGCCGCGATCGGCCATCCATGGCCGTGTCGCGGCTACCCCGGCATCCTGCCGGGGTGCCCACTGCGCAATACCTGACTGCGGCCATCGTGGTTTGACGGGGCGCCTAAGATCAAAAGCCAGATCAAAAGCAGAGCAACAGCAACAGCAAAGCCAGAGCGCGAAGCTGCATTCCCCTGTGGGAGCTGGCTTGCCTGCGATAGCGGTGTATCAGCCGATAAATATATTGACTGATACACCGCTATCGCTGGCAAGCCAGCTCCTACAAGGTTTGTTGGCTAAGCCTCTGTCAGAACGAATAGCTGTAACCCACGCCCGCCGACCGTCCCCTGGCCGGCATCCCGGTCAGTACTTGGTCGGTGGAGTAGGAACCGTACAAGTCATAGCGTGCATTCAGCAGGTTGTCGCCCCACAGGTAGACTTCCGAGCCGCCGCTTTCCAGGCCCAGGTGCAGGTCCAGCTTGGCGTAGCCCTTGAGGTCATAGTGGTTCTGCGGGTCTGCCGGGCGGTTTTTCTGCAGGCGGTAATTGAGCAATGTATTGAGCCGCGGTGCCGGCAGGCCCAGGAGGTTGGGCAGATCCTTGTGCCAGGCCACGCTGAAGTTGCCACTCCACAACGGCACGTCCGGCACTCGGCTGCCTGCCACCACGTCGCCGCCAGAAACACCCGGCGCATCGGAGGTCACCAGCGCGTTGGTGTAGCTCACGGCACTGCCCAGGGTCAGTTGATCAGTAACGTGCCAGGTGCTCGACAGCTCGGCACCCTTGCTGCGAGTGTCGGCATTCACCGCACTGACGGCCACGGTCTTGAAGTCATACCCCAACAAATGGTCATCGCGTACCCGGGTGAAGAACAACGCGCCCTCCAGGCTCAACGCACCGCCCTCGCTTTCATGCTTGAACCCCACTTCGGCCGCACTCACCTTGGCCGCCTTGTACGGCTCACTGTCCGCGACCGAGGTCGCGTAATCATTGAAGCCGGCAGACTTGTAGCCACGGGAAAGCACCGCATAGAGATTGGTCTGCGGCGTCAACGCATAGGCCAGCGCCACGCGCCCGGTGCTGTAGTTGTCTTGCAGTTGGCGGCTGTCGCTGGCCTGATTGCCTGCACTCGTATATTCACCGCCGTAGGTCTTGCGATCCCAGGTGTGGCGCAGGCCGGTGGTGAGTTTCCAGTCCTCGGCAATCGGGAAGGTGATCTCGCCATACGCCGCGTAGCTGTTGGTACTGAACTCACGTTGCTGAAGCGCGCCGTTGGTGAAGTTGCTCGAGTCGAAATTGCGCTCGGAACGGGACAGATTGACCCCACCCACCCAGAACACTTCGGCCTCTGGCAGAGAGCCCAGGCGCAGGTCCTGGCTCCAGACCCGTTCGTGGGCCGAGTCCTCAATGAGGTATTCAAAGGGTGAGCCGTACAGTGCACGGGTGATGTTGCGGTCATAACCCTTGACGGCCTTGAAGTCGGTGCTGGTGTAGGCCGTGATCGAGGTGATCCGCGCTCGCGCCAGATCGTGGTTGAGCTCAAAGGAATAGCGCTCATTGGTCTTCTGGTTGCCGTCAAATACGCCGGGGGTGTAGTCCAGGCGTGGGCTGTTGCCAAAGGGCCGCAACATTTCCAGGCCAGCGTAGTGCTCGGCGCGCTGGCGTTCGGCAACCAGCAGCCCCGTGGTGCCGGCGTCGTTGTCCCACAGCAGGCTGCCACGCAAGGCCAGGTCACGAGGCGTGGTCATCGGGTCGCCATCCTGCTGGTTGTCGACCCAGTTATCGAAGCCACTGCGACGCACCGCAATGCGCCCGGCCAGGGTCTCGGTCAAGGGGCCGCCCACCGCGCCTTCGCTCATGAACTGGCCTTGCTGGCCGACTTCACCCCGCACGTAGCCTTCTACCTCACGGGTGGGTTTGCGGGTGGTGACGTTGATCGCCCCGGCCTCGCTGTTGCGCCCCAGCAAGGTGCCCTGGGGCCCCTTGAGCACTTCGACCTGTTGCACATCGAGGGTGGCCATGGCTGCGTTGCGCACCGACATCGGAACGCCATCGACGTTCAGCACCACCGAGCCGTCATCCATGCTCATCTGGTTCAGCGAGCCCACGCCACGAATCCGCACATTGGCGTCATTCGCTCCACCCCAGGAATTGACATCCACACCCGGGGTGCCGCGCAACGCGTCCTCCAGGGTGCGCAGGCGCCGGGTTTGCAGGGTGTGCTCGTCAAGCACCGAAAGGCCAAAGGGAATGTCCCTGGCACTTTCCTGGTTCAACCGCGCACTGACGGTCACCGGCGCCAGCTCCAGGGCCTGCGCGGGGGGCTGGTAGTCGGCCGCAAACGCGCTGCACGCCTGGCTGGACAAGGCCAGCGCCAGGGCTTGGGTGAGGACGTTGGCGCGCCAACCCTGCGGGTGGTGTAACGGTTTGAGTAGCCACTGATCAAGCATGCAAAACTCCAGGCAGATAAGAGAGGGATAGGTTCATTGCGGCGTGCCCCAACGCTGGCGCGCCTGGGCGATCACCTGATCCGAGGGCGCACCCAGCAGCCCTTGAATCAAGGGGGGCCATCCCTGGCCTGTACGGATTTGTGCAGTCATGTCCAGAAGTTGGGCAGCGCTCTGGCTGGCAGCCCAGTCGAGGCTGGCCAGGGCCGCATAAGGCGCGGCCCAGCCCTGCTGCCGGGCGTTGGCCAGGGTGCCGATCGGCTCGCCGTCACTGCCCAGCAAGCGGGTCAGGTCATCGGCCTTGAGCCCGATCAGTGCGGCACGGGCCTGGGGACCGTCGACTTCGCCGACACACAGCAAACCCAGCGCTCCGGCAACCCCCTGACTCAGCCATACATGACCCGGTTGTTCGCGCAGGTCGCTGGCGCTGAGCAGTCGCTGGCGGGCCAACAGTTCGGCGATGTGGGCGCGTCGTGCCCAGCGCCCGACGCCGGCTGGCGCCACGTCCCAGTCCGGGGTCTGGGCCAGCAGCAGGTGGTCGTTGCTCAGGCGACTGTCCCCCATGCCGCTGGGCCATTGGCTCACCTCGCTGACCGGTGGACTGGCGCCCAGATGCTGCGCGACACAGGCAGACATGGCGGCGAGGTCCTCGCGCACCTCGCGGGCGGTGGTCTGGCGACTGGCATCGGCCAGCACTCGTACACCGTCCAGTTCATGGGTCACGGTCGCCGAGGTCAGGGCATAGGCGAAATCCAGCGGCTGTTCACTGCGACCACTGAGGGACTGCCCCTGGGCGTCGATGGTCCAGTGCCAGGCCCCGGCCGGTGCAACCGCTTGCGCGGCCACCGCCGCCCCCTCGGGCAGCACGGGTGCCACAGCAGGCAAGCCGGCGGCCAGACGCTGTACTGGCGCACGCAAGCCACGTTCCGGGTCCAGGCCCAGGCGCGGCACCACCTGCCGCGCTTGCAGCCATACCGCCCGAGGGCTCAGCCAGATCCCCTCGCCCTCGCTCGACCAACCGCTGGCACTCAGGGTCCAGTGCAAGGTCACCTGGCAACCGCTCGACGCACAGGCACCCAGGGCCAGCCGCAGATGATCATGGGCTTGCTCAACCACCACCGGCTGGCCCATCACCCTGGCGTCCGTCACCTGCAGCCCCACTGGTAACTCGGCATCCAGGTGACCGTTGGCGGCGATCACGCCCTCCAGGGTCCATTGCCCCTGCACGTGGCGTTGGGCACTGTCGATCTGCAACTGCAATTGCCCGCCGGCCACCTGGAAGGCACCCGCGCCACCCAGCCAGCGCTGCTCCCAGGCGGCGCTGTCGGCACGGGCCTGGGCAGCGGTCTGGTAATCGCCCTGTACCACCAATTGGCGGTGCAACACGCTACCGCTGCCGAACATCACCAGCACACCCACTGCCAGCAACACACCGGGCACGCCCCGTAGCCGCGCACCCAAGTCGGCAAGACGCCGCCGCTCCGGTCCACGGGGCACTGCCAGCGCCGCCAGTGCGACCAGCACCAGGCACAGCGCAAGCTTCCAACTGGCCAGCGTGCCGAGATAGGCCAGCCATGGGGCCCAGCCGGTCAACGCCGACAACGCCACGTGGCCCGGGATCGCCATTTCATAGGCCGGGTAACTTACCAGTCCCAGTTCGTGATTGAGCACCAGGAAAAACGTCAGCAACATCGACGTGGCGTATGCCAGGCCGGACCGCCGGATCAGCGCATGCACCAGCACCGTCAGCATCGCCAACTCCAACAATGGCGGGGCGAACACCAACAGCGAGTAGATCAGCGCAAACCCTGGGGCCAGGCTGGCTGGCGCAACCACCGCGCTGATCACCAGGCTGGCGATGCCAGGCACCAAGGCCAGCGCCAGCGTGGCGAGCACCACACACAGCACCTGACCGAAGGTACGCAACCACACGGGCGCCGGCGTGGCGTGCAGCATTGCCCCCAGCCCCTCAACATCATCACGCCGGCAGATCAGGCCCACCAGCGCCGCTACCATAAAGGCAATCACCAGGAACAACGCGCTGGCCAGCAGCGGCAACGTCAAGTCAGCGCGCGGCACCATCGGCCCACGGGCATGCCACACCCCATGCACAAGGCCGCTGAGCACGCCCATCACCACCAGCAGGCCGAGGGCCAGCCACCAGACCTTGCGTGCAAACACCTGGCGGGTCTGCCAACAGGTTTCCAGCCATAGCGCCCGCGGCCAGTGGCTGGCCAACACCGGGCCAGGCAAGCACACATCCAGGGCCAGTTGCATCGGTGGCTCTGCCAGTACCGCACCGCTGCGCCGGCCCATCAAACCCTGGCGCGTCGCGCGGGCCAGGGACCAGGCCAACAGCAGCAGCGGCAGCACACACCACAGGCCCCGGTTGAGCCAGAACCCCGGCGTGAGGTCCAGCAGTGCCTGGGATTTTTGCGCTGCGGTCCAGGTTTCCACCTGGGCCTGGGCGAAAGTGAACAGCGACGGATCGAGGCTGGTCGCCAGCAGCGGGTTGATATGCCCACCCTTGAGCACCACCACGGCGAACATCCACAGCAACATCAACACCGTCGCCAGGGCAAACGGCGCGGCCAGGCCCCGACTGCGCAGCGCCAGCCAGTAATACAGTGCGCCTACGCCGGTACTGACCGGCAACAGCAACGCGACCCAGGCAAAGCCCAGCGCCGACCAGGCCGGCGCGCCGATACTCGCCGCCGGCACCCAGCCCAGCCAGGCGAGGACCGGGCTCAATAAGAAACCGACAATCAGCGAACTGGCCAGCAGCCCACCGACCACGGCGGCGCCGATGAAGCGCCCCCATAACAACGCCGGCAACGACACCGGCAGTGCCAGCAACACCTCTTCCAATTGCGCCTTGCGGTCCCGCAGGGCGGGCTGGGCGAACACCCAGGCCCAGGCAAAAAACAGGAAAAACATACAGCCGCAGGCCATCAAGTAGATCAGGCTCGGGGCATTGCGCGGGATGTCGCTGGCGCCCATTTTCTGCACGTAATCGGCATTGGTCAGGGACATCAACAGGTAGCCGGCCAGGCCCAGAAACACCAGCAAGGGAATACCACTGCGCAGCCCGGCGCGCACTTCCACCCAGGCTTCACGCATCATCAGGGCGAAGGTGCTCATGCGTCGACCGCCTCGCCGGCCTGGGCCAGCGCCAGGTAATAAATATCTTCCAGGCGCGGTGCGTGGGGCATGAAGCGTGGGTCGGCCGGCCGTTCACCCTGCACAATCACCCGACTGCCCTCGGGGCTGGCCGCCACGTGCAAGGCCGCCGGCAAGGTTTCGCCGCGCCCAAACGACGCCGCCCACAGGCGCCCCTGCTCCGCGCCCAGCAACGCCTGAGGGCTACCCTCCACCAGGATCTGCCCGCCAGCCAACACCGCAAGGCGGCTGCACAGGTTCTCGACGTCTTCGACAATATGGGTCGACAACAACACAATCGACTCAGCGGCCACGTCCGCCAACACCCGGTGAAACCGGTTGCGCTCCGCCGGATCAAGGCCCGCCGTCGGCTCATCGACAATCAACAAGCGCGGCGAACCCACCAGCGCCATGGCGATGCCAAAGCGGCGCAGCATGCCTCCCGAATAAGTGGCTAGCGCACGGTGCGCGGCATCCTGCAGATTGACCTTGGCCAACAGGCCTTCGATTTCTGCGCGGCGTTGGCGACTATCGGTACGGCCCTTGAGCCAGGCGAAGCGGTCCAGCAAGTCGCGTGCGCTGACACCCGGATATGCCCCCAGTTGTTGCGGCAGGTAGCCAAGGCGGCGGCGCAGGTGGTTGGAGTCGGCCAGCACATCCACGCCATCCAGATGGATGCTGCCCGCGTCGGGCTGCTGCAAGGTCGCCAAGGTGCGCATCAGGCTACTTTTGCCGGCGCCATTGGGGCCGAGCAACCCGTACATACCGGGGCCGACGCTCAGGTCCACGCCGCGCAGCGCTTGTACGCCGTTGTTGTAGCGCTTGCGCAGGCCGCGCACCTGCAAACCCGAATCGACTGACATCTGCAACTCCATGGGCAGCGCGCCGATACCGGCTCCCGATCCAGGGATAGCGGGCCTGCCGGGCGGCACTTGTTTGGGAATGATTGCCCTTAAGAGGGACAGCCCGGGACGGTAGCCACGCACGCGGGTGCGCTCTACCCGATTCAAGTCAATTTCCAACCGTATCGCGCAGTCACCAGCGCCGCGGCCCACCGCAGCGCTGCTCAAGCCCGACACCGGCATGCGGATTGGAGGGGCAATCGACTCGATACGGGTAGCGGCCAACGTGACAGCGATTAGCATCGTTGCCCGTGTAAACGCCAACGGAAATCCCATGACTAGCGCCCTAGACACCCTGCAACGCCCGGTCAACCACCTGATTCGCCTTGGCGTGGCGCTCGCCGCCGTCGGGGCCTTGGTGAACCTGGTGCCCTATGTTGCCTTGACCGAACTGGCGCGCCTGCTCCTGGCCGGCACTGCCGAACCGCAAGCCCTGTGGCTGTGCGCCGGCTGGGTGGTGATTGCCCTGAGTGTCGGCTGGATGGCCTGCGGCGCCGCCCTGTGGCTGACACACCTGGCCGACCATCGCTTGCAAGCCAGCCTGCGCGAAGCGCTGGTTGGCAAGCTCGCACGCGTGCCGCTGGGCTGGTACACCGAGTCGAGTTCCGGCGCCGTGCGCAAGGTAGTCCAGGACGATCTTGAAGACCTGCATCACCTGATCGCCCACCACGCCGTGGAACGCACCGCCGCCATCGTCACGCCCCTGGCAGGGCTGGTGTGGCTGGCCAGCCTGAACTGGCGACTGGCGCTGCTGGCAGTGCTGACCCTGCCGCTCTATAGCCTGGCCTATGCCCTGATGATGCGCGGCTTCGGCAGCAAGATGCAGTTGCTGGACCAGAGCATGACCCGTATCAGCGCAGCCATTGTCGAGTTCGTCCACGGGATTGCCGTAGTCAAGGCATTCGGTCGCGTCGGCCAGGCCCATCGCGGCTATCAACAGGCCGTCAACCAGTTCAGCCAGCAGTACGCCGGCTGGGTGCGGCCCTTGCTGCGCCTGGAGGCCATTTCGTCCATGGCCCTGAGCGTGCCGGTGATTCTGCTGGTGAGCCTGGGGGTGGGCAGCCTATGGTTGAGTCGCGGCTGGATCACCCCACTGCAATTGTTTGCCGAAACGCTGGTGGCGGTGGTCATTCCACAGTCCCTGCTGGTGATCAACCAGAGCCTGGCCGCCCAGCGCACTGCCCAGGCCGCCGCCGGGCGGATCGAAGCCCTGTTGAACGTAGAAGAACTGCCCACGCCGGACCGCTGCCGCGAACCGGTGGGGCACGATGTGAGGTTCGAACAGGTCGAGTTTGGCTACGACGCCGCGCACCCGATCCTCAAGGGCATCGACCTGTATTGCCCGGCCGGTACGATCACCGCTTTAGTGGGCAGCTCCGGTGCCGGTAAATCGACCCTGGCCAAGTTGGTGCCGCGTTTTCATGACGTCAACGCTGGCCGGGTGCTGGTGGGCGGTGTCGATGTGCGGCAGATCGACCCGGGGCAGTTGTACCGGCACATCGGTTTTGTTTTGCAGGATGCGCAACTGGTGCATGGCAGCGTGGCCGATAACCTGCGCCTGGGCTGCCCCGGTGCCAGCGATGAGCAATTGCAGGCGGCCGCCCGCGCGGCGCAGATTGATCAGCGCATCCTGGCCCTGCCCCGGGGTTATCAGTCCGTGATTGGCGAAGACGCGATTCTTTCCGGCGGCGAGGCCCAGCGCCTGTCAATCGCCCGTACGCTGCTGGCGGACACCCCGGTGCTAGTCCTCGACGAAGCCACCTCCCACGCCGACCCGCAATCCGAGGCGCTGATCCAGGATGCGCTATCTGCGCTGGCGCGCGGGCGCACGGTCCTGGTGATTGCCCATCGCCTGGCGAGTATTCGCGATGTGGACCAAATCGTCGTGCTCGATGAGGGTCGCGTTGTGGAATGTGGTCGCCATCAGCAACTGCTGCAGGCCAACGGCGCCTACTCTCGGTTATGGCACGCCAGCGCGCTGGAGGCCTCGTTATGATCCGCAGCCTGTCGACCTTGTTAGGCCCGGCCCACGCCACCCGCCTGTATCGCTACCTCGCCTGGCTGGTGGCCAGTGCCATGCTGCAAGGCTTGGCGGTGGCGTTACTGGTGCCGATCCTCCACGCGCTGTTTGCCGGCGACCTGCCGACGGCCATGACCTGGCTCGCCGGCCTCGCGGCGATGGTGGTGCTGACCTGCATTGCCCACTACCAGCAGGCGATGCAGGGGTTCGCCCTGGCGCTGCTGGTGCTTACCACTTTGCATGAGCGCCTTGGCCAGCACCTGATGCGCCTGCCCCTGGGCTGGTTCGACAGCGAGAAGGTCGGCCAACTGTCGCGTAGCGCCACCAGCGGCACGCTGATGGTCACCGGGTTGTTTGCCCATTATCTGGGTCCGGTGGTGTCCGGCGTGGTGGTACCTGCCACCGTGGCGCTGACCCTGTTTGTGTTTGACTGGCGACTGGGGCTGACGGCGGTGCTGTGCGCGCCGCTGATTTATTTCACCCATCATTGGTCGGCCAATGCCATTGGCGCCAATGACGCGCGGGTCGAAGCTGCCGCCAGCGAAGCCGGCAACCGCGTGGTGGAATTTGCCCGCTATCAGCAAGTGCTGCGCGCCTTTGGCCAGGCCCAGGGCGGCTATCGGCCGTTGCAGGCGGCCAACCACGCACAACAACAGGCCGGGGGCTCGATGCTGGCGCAGACCTTTCCCAAGTTGCTGGCCGGAGGCCTGAGCGTGCAATTGGCGTTCGCCCTGCTGGTTGGCGTAGGCATTGCCCTGGCCGTGACCCAACAGATCGACGCCATTGAGTTGGTGGCCTTGCTGGCCCTGGCCGCACGGTTCGTCGGGCCCCTGGCGGAGGCCGCCGCGCGCAGTGGTTTGTTGCGTATGGCCGGCAACGACCTGGAGCAACTGGTGAGCATCCTGCGCCAACCACCGCTGACGGAACCGACGCACAGCCAACCCATGACCGCCCCCGGCAGCCTCGAATTTGAACACGTGGGCTTTGCCTACCCCAGTGGCCCGCCGGTGCTCAAGAACCTGAGTTTCAGCGCCCAGCCCAACACGATGACCGCGATTGTCGGCGCGTCGGGCTCGGGCAAGACCACTGTCACCCGCCTGCTGATGCGCTTCTTCGATGCCAGCTCGGGCTGCGTCAAGGTGGGCGGCGTGGATGTGCGCGCGCTGTCCAGCGAAGCCCTGATGGGGCAGCTGTCTTTGGTGATGCAGGACGTGTATCTGTTCGACGACAGCCTGGAGGCCAACATCCGCGTCGGCAACCCGGATGCCAGCCCTCGGCAGTTGGCGCAAGCGGCAACATTGGCTGGCGTCGATGAGATCGTCGCGCGCCTGCCACAAGGCTGGGACACCCCGGTCGGTGAAGGGGGTGCCAGCCTGTCCGGCGGTGAACGCCAACGCGTGTCCCTGGCGCGTGCCCTGCTCAAGCGCGCGCCGATTGTGCTGCTGGATGAAGCCACGGCGGCACTCGATCCGCAGAATGAGGCTTACGTGCAAGCCGCCATTGGCACGCTGATCCAGCGCGCCACCGTGCTGGTGATCGCCCATCGCCTGCCGACCATCATGGCTGCCGACCAGATCCTGGTGCTCGATGAAGGTCGCCTCGTGGAATCGGGTACCCACCGTCAGTTGCTCACTAACAACGGGCGTTACGCCGGTTTTTGGCACGAGCGTCAACGGGCCGGCGGCTGGCGACTGAAACAGGAGCGGCCCTCGTTGTAGAAGCCGGCTTGCCGGCGATGGCGCCCTATAAAGCGACACGCATCCCGATGACGAAGGCGCCCAGCATCGACATTAAACAAAATGTTGACTTAGTAAGGCGCCAAGATAAACTGCGCCTTATGAATATTTTAGAGAACAAACACCACATCATGCTGCGCGAGCTTGATGGGGTGCCAGCCGAGGTCAGGGACAGTGTCAAGCTGTGCTTCGAGCTGCTGTCGGCCGCGGCCGCGATCAATCGTGTGTGTGCCATCCGCCTGGCGCGCTACAACCTGTCGGAGGGCCGCTTCGTCATCATGCTCACCCTCAAGAGTGCCGGCGGCAAGCTGTCGCCGCTGGAGTTGGCGACGCGCCTGTCGATTACCACCGGCACCGTCACCGGCTTGCTTGATGGCTTGCAGGGCGACAGGTTTATCAAGCGCAAGACCGACCCAACCGACCGGCGCAAGCTGATCATCAGCCTGACCGCCGACGGCAAGCGCGTGGTCGATGAGGTGTTTGCCGAACACACCGATTGGATCAGCGCCATCATCCAGGGCTTGAGCCTTGAGCAGCGCCAGGCGTTGTCCGAGTCGATCTATTGCATCTCGGCTAGCCACGCGCTGTCTCAGCAACTGCCGGATGAGCATTAGGCCCGGGGTTCAATTGCTTCAATCGCGGTAGTCACACAAGGAGGTGTTTGATGCTGCACAGTCAACGAGTGATGACCAATTTCGGCAGGAAGCCACGTATTCACAGCGGCGTCGATGTCATCCGCCACAGCGTGGTTTCCCTGGAACGCTACATCCCTCCCACGCTTTACCGGCGCTTGTTCATCAAGCGTATCGCCCGCCATTCCCTGGCCATCGAAGGTTTTGAGTTTCGCCCGGTGCAAAGCCTGTTCGAACTGGAAGAGGCCCTGCGCCTGGTCAACGACAGCTATGCACGGCGCGGTATCTCCACGGTGTGCCGGGCCGGAATGCGCTTTTCGGCGTTCCACCTGTTGCCGGGCACCACCACCTTTGTAGCGATCAAGGATCAACAGATCGTCGGCACCGTCTCGTTGATCGAGGACTCCATGCTCGGTTTGCCCCTGGAAGAAGTGCATGGCAACGAGGTCGTCATGCAGCGCCTGGCCGGCGGCCGGCTGGCAGAGGTCGGCACCCTGGCGGTGGCTGCAGGTTACCGGGGCAAAGGGGTGCCCTTGATGCTCTACAACGCGATGTTTCGCTGGGCCATGCATTTTCGCGGGGTACAGCGCTTGCTGATCGCCGTGCATCCGCGGGCGGGGGCGTTTTATCGCAATGTATTGTTCTTTTCGCCCATGGGCCGGGTGCAGCCCTACACCAAGCTAAACAATGCCCTGTCGCTGCCCTTGTGTCTGGATCTGGGCAACGCGCCGGCAATTTTCCAGCAGGCCTATGAGCGCCCTGCCCTGGGGTTTACCGTCGAAGGCCAGCGCACGCATTTCTTCGATTTTTTCTGCCGCAGTGACTACGCCCATATCCGCCTGCCCGCTACCGGCAGCGTACGCCGCTGGGACGCACAAGAAGTGCTGACCCATATGGCGCGCTGTGGCGTGCACGGCCGAAACCTGTCGCCACGGGTTCAGCGAGCACTGGCCCTGGCGTAAGCACGTTCAAACGTCATTTCATGGAGGAAGCAGTATGGACAGCGGATTGCTGCGCGCGATATTCAGGGAGATAACGATCAAGCAACCGTTCGAGCGCATACCCGAACCGGCCTTGGTCATGGAAGAACAACAGAGTGTGGCGTCTTATGCCGACAGTGCCGCCCAGGGCCAGGCCTTGTCCGGCACCCACCTTTATCACTGTGCGCAGATGTGCGCGCTGATCAAGCCCGGCGACGTGGTGCTGGACATCGGCTGCGGTCCGGCGGCGCTGTTGCTGCAAGTCGCACGGCTCAACCCACGGGCCGAGTTCATTGGCATGGACCTGTCGCAGACGATGCTGGAAGTGGCGCGCGAAGCGTGTCATCAGCAAGGCATCGACAACGTGCAACTGGTTGAAGATGACATGACCCGGCTCAGCATGATCGCTGACCGCAGCGTGGATGTAGTGATCTCGTCAATGGCCCTGCATCACCTGGAAAACCTTGGCCAGCTGGAAAGTACTTTTCGCAATATCTCCCGGGTACTGCGCAATGACCGGGCGATTTACCTGAATGACTTCGGGCGCCTGAAAACCATCGAGTCCGTCGACTACTTTGTCCAGCGTGCCAGCGACGGTGCGGACGCGGAAACCTTGCTGGACTATCGCAATTCACTGCTCGCGGCGTTCTCGCTGGAAGAGTTCCAGACCCTGGCCGCCAGTTACCTGGGCCCGTGTGCCAAGGTCTACAGCACCGCGTTCAGCCCGTTGATGATGGTGATTCGCACGCCCAAGCGGCGCTGTGTGAAGGTGATGAAACCCGAGTTCCGCCGCCGCTACACTGCGCTGCCCGCCAGTCGCCAGGCGGATGTGAACCAGTTGCGCCTGTTCCTGCGTTTGGGAGGCCTGGCCAGTGCCTTTTGAACCCGCCCACCTGACACTTGCCCAGCAGCAATGGCGCGAGGTACTCGGTGACGCGGGTGTGCGCGTCGACCCGGAAAGCATCGAGCGTTTCGCGCAAGACACCATGTGCTCCCCTGCGTATGCCAGGGTGGTGATTGCGCCACGCTCAACCGAGCACGTCTCGGCGTGCATGGTGATCGCGCGGCGTTATGGGGTTGCCGTGCATCCGATCAGCACCGGGCACAACTGGGGTTATGGCAGCGCCTCGACCAGCGACGCCCGCTGTGTGCTGATGGATTTGTCCGGGATGAACCGGATTCTGGGGTTCGATGAGGAGCTGTCGGTGGTGACCCTGGAGCCTGGGGTGACCCAGGGCGATCTGGCCCGTTATCTACAAGAGTACAACTTGCCCTGGCTGACACCCGTCACCGGTGCCGGCCCGACCTGCAGCGTGCTGGGCAATGCACTGGAGCGCGGTTTTGGCATCACCCCCCACACCGACCACTTCCAGGCGGTACTCGGCATCGAGGCGGTGCTGGCCGACGGTACGCTGTACCGCTCGCCCATGGCCCTGGGGGGCACCGCGCCCTGCTTCAAATGGGGTGTGGGCCCGTACCTGGACGGGCTGTTCAGCCAGAGCGGGCTGGGGGTGGTGACGCAGATGTCGATTGCCCTGGTGCGCAAGCCCGAGGTTATCCAGCCGTTTTATTTCTGGGTGGATGAAGAGCAAGGGCTGGAACCCGCGTTGGCAGGTATCAAGCGCATGCTGGACCTGGCCCCTGGGCAGATTGGTGGTATCAACCTGATGAACCGTACGCGGCTGTTGACCATGGCCAGCGAAGACACCCAGGTGGTGGGCATGAATGAAGAGCAGCAACGGGCCGCCGCCGATGCCCTGGGCCTGCCCGCGTGGATGGGTGTCGGTTCGATCTATTGCCAGAAAGCCCAGCACGCTCCGCTCAAACACATGATCAGCCGGGAACTTGAGGCTTTCGCCAGCAAATCGATGTTCAAGACCCGTGGTCAGTTGACCGCCGCCCGACGCTTGCTGGGCCATCTGCCCGGCGGCTGGTCCCAGCGCTGGCAACGGACCCTGGGCAAGATGCTGCAAGGCATCGACCTGATGGAAGGCCAACCCAGCGAAGTGGCCCTGCCGTTGGCCTACACCGCCGGCGCCAAGCCGCTGCCCGATGCGCCCCTGAACCCGGCGCGGGATAACTGCGGGCTGATCTGGTACGCGCCGATCCTGCCGCTGAAAATCCAGGAAGTCGCCGATTTTGTGCGCGCCATGGAGCGTCGGTGCCGCCAGCAGCAAATGCCTTGCCCGGTGACGCTGACCAGCCTGTCGAGCCGTGCCATCGATTGCACCGTGCCGCTGCTGTTCGACCGTACGGATGCCCTGGCGTCGAACCGGGCCCATGAGTGCTATCGCCAGCTGTTCGCCCACGGCAAGGCACAGGGCGTATTGCCGTATCGCGTGCCCGCCAGTTTCATGCACCTGCTGACCGACGCCCAGGGGCCTGCCTGGCAGCTCGGGGCGCGGATCAAGGCAGCATTGGATCCGGACAACCTGCTTTCACCCGGGCGCTACTGCGCCACAAACCCAACGCCTGACCAGGCCATGACCGCGTCGGTGGTATCGAGATGAGTGAAGATCGCAAGGACCTGATTGACCAGGGCCGCCTGCCCACCCGCAATCTGGGCGAGTGCCTGGCCGTTGACCAGGTAGCGCTGGCAACGGCCCTTGGCGCGCAGTTGGAACCGTCCCTGGCGCAAACACTTTACAGCGCAGCCGAGGCCGGCCAGTCCCTGGGCATTTCCAAGAACGTCGCCGCCCTGGGCCTTGCACTGGGGCAGTGGCTGGAAAGCGCCGCCCTGCCCCTGCGCGAGCACACCTGGCGCCTGCTGCTGGAGCATCCGTCCGACACCGTGCGCAGTTGGGCGGCTTTCGCCAACGCCTACTGCCAACGCAACAGCGAACTGGAACAAGCTTTGCTGAGCCAGTTCCAGTTCGCCACCGACGCGCATTTTGGCGTGCGCGAATGGGCCTGGATTGCCTTGCGACCGCTGCTGGCCCAGGACCTGACGCACGCACTGGAACTGCTACGCCGCCATGCCCGCAGCGATGACCCGCTGATCCGCCGTTTCTGCGTTGAAATCCTGCGCCCGCGTGGGGTCTGGTGCGAGCACATCGCCCCGCTCAAAGCCGAGCCGCAGATGGCCGAACCCTTGCTGATTGCCATGCTCGATGAAGCCGACAAATACGCCCAGGACTCGGTCGCCAACTGGATCAACGACGCCAGCAAGACCCGGCCGGATTGGGTCCGGCAGTTGTTCGAGCGCCACCCACCCAGCGGCAAAGCCGCCACCAGGATTTTTACCCGGGCTACCCGCAGCCTTTCTCAATAGACGTGAACAGGAGTCACAAATGTCGCTCAAGGAAAAGCTACAAACCGTCAAGGACCAGATGGCCCAGTTGCCTGCCGAAGTCCTGCACAAGTTCCAGGCATCGCTACAGACGCTGCTCGACAGCCATTTGGGCGACAAGGCCCTGAAGGCCAACGACAAGGCGCCCCTGGCGGTGCTCAAGGATGCTGACGAGCAGGATGTGGACCTGCGTCAGTTGCTGGATAAAGGCCCATTGGTGCTGGTGTTCTACCGAGGCCTGTGGTGCCCCTTCTGCGGCCAGGCATTGACCGCCTACCAACAGATGGTCGCAGACCTGGCCGCCTCCGGCGCCACCCTGGTGGCGGTGTCGGCCCAGACCCCGGAGTTCTCGCGCAAGACCCGCGAAGCCCTCGGCGTCAAATACCTGTTGCTCAGCGATACCGATAACCAGCTGGCGCGCCAGTACGGCATCGTGTTCAAGCTCGAAGACGAGCTGGATGAGGTCTATCGCTCCCTGGGTGCCGACCTCAAGCTGTTCAACGGCTCCGACGCCCTGACCTTGCCCATGGCCAGCGCCTTTGTGATCGGCCAGGACGGGCTGATCCGCGCTGCCTTCGTCAACGTGGACTACTCGCAACGGGTAGAGCCACAGCAATTGATCACGGCCGCCAGCCGCGCATAACCGGCAATTCTCGCCGAAGGCGCCCACGCCTTTGGCGAACCCACTTGTTCAGGGACTGACGACATGAAACGAATCGCAATCATGGGGGCCGGCGTAGCCGGTCACCTGGCCGCGCTGTACTTCAAAAAAAGGCTACCGGGTGTCGAAGTCATCCTGATCGGGCGCCCGGACCGCAAGCGCCCGATTGTCGGCGAGTCCACCGTCGAGTTGACCACCCACTTCTTCAAGGGCCTGGGGCTGGGGCGCCTGCTGGAAGAAAAGCACTACCACAAGTACGGCCTGACCTATTACCTGAAGCTGCGCAACAACCCCGAGTGCCGCAACTACGTGGTGCACGAGGCACCGGGCGTGATCCGCATGCCGGCCTACAACCTCAACCGCTTCAGCTTCGACAAGGACCTGCGCCAGATTGTCGGTGATCACCAGGTACACATGATTGAGGCCGACGTCACCGCCGTCGACCTCAATGCCGGTGAGCACGCCACCCACCTGCTGACCCTGCGTAGCGCCGCCGATGAGCAACAGCAACTGACCGCCGATTGGGTAGTGGACGCCACCGGCCGCAATCGTTTCATGGCGAAAAAGCTCAAGCTGCACAAAGAGGCCACGTACCAGCGCAGCACCTTCTGGCTCAGGCTCAAGGACTTCGACCGCAGCATCTTGTCCAGCATCACCGCGCACAAGGACAAGCATCACTGCTACGACCCGTACTACGTGACTCATCATTTTTATGGCAAGGGCTACTGGATCTGGATGATCCCGATGCGCAGCGATGACGGCAACGAGATGATCAGCATCGGCATCACCTACCGGCCGGACATGATCGAGCAGAAAATCAGCACCCTGGAGGCCTTCAAGGAAAAGGTCATGGCCGACCATCCGGTGATTACCGAGTTGATCGAGTCGGGCCAACTGGTCGATACCCAGGCCATGCACAACTACATGTACGAGGCGCGGCAATACTACTCGACCGAGGGTTGGTTCCTGCTGGGCGACGCGGCCTTTACCTTCGACCCGGCCAACAGCGCCGGGCTGGCCTATGTGGCGCAGCAGATCCCGCAAGTCGCGGCGATGATCGAGAAGGATATCCACGGCAGCCTGACCCCCGCCTACGTCAATTGCCTGGAATCGCACATCCAGGCGCAACTGGCCCTGCAGGACACCTGGAGCAAGTGGTACGAGGTGATGGACGACCCGTTCATGATGGGCTGGACCCTGCTGTTCGCCAACATGGCGTACTTCCATGTGGTGTTGCCGATGTACATGACCGGGGATTTTCTCGATGGTCATCAGGCCCAGCAATTTGCCGACCTGCTGCCGCGCTACACCCGCGAGATGCAACCCTCGCCCCTGCCGTTTGCCTGCCTGCTGCAAGAGATCCGCCGCTCCAACCCGGGCTTGAGCCCGACGATGATGCCCAACCTCTATTCGCGCACCATCAACTTCGACCTGTACAAGGCCGACAACCGCGCACGGCCGATTTACGCGTCCAACTATTACCTGCGCTCGGCCTTGCTCCGGGTGCGGCTGATGAAAATGGTCAAGTGGTCGCTGTCTACGCGCCACCTCAGGTTGTTGCTGCGCCATGGCTGTGGCGCCGTGCAGGACCTGGCGCGGGCTGCGGTCCTGCGCCTGCGCCCTTCGCTGTTCTACAAATATGGCGAGTCGCCGGAGTTGCTCAAGTCGCCGTTTGGCAAGGACGGTGGCTTCCTCGACCTGGTACGTCGCGGATGAACGGCATGGCGCAGGTCCGCACAGACCTGCTGGAACTGAGTGCCGTGCAACTGGCGTGGTTGATCCGCGGCAAGCAGATCTCCCCGGTGGAGCTGATCGAGCAATGCATTGCGCGCCTGGAGCAGGTCCAGCCGTTATGCAATGCCATGGCAGTCGACCTGTTCGACGACGCCCGCGCCGCAGCACGCCGGGCCGAAGAGGATGTGCTCAAAGGGCGGCCATTGGGACGCCTGCATGGCGTGCCCTTCTCCATGAAAGAAGGCCTGGGCCTTGCGGGGTACCCCAAGACCTGCGGTTCACGCCTGCGCAGCAACAGCCGCGCCCGCAGCACCGCCACGGTCGCCACGCGGCTGCTGGCGGCCGGCGCCATCCCCCTGGCCCTGGGCAATCAGGCCGAGATGGCGTTGTGGCCCGAGACGGACAACCTGGTGTATGGCCGCACGCTCAACCCCTACGACCCCTTACGCACCGCCGGTGGCAGCAGCGGTGGCGACTCTGTAATGGTCGCCAGCGGTTGCGTGCCCTTTGCCCTGGGCACCGACGGCGGCGGCTCGATCCGCATCCCGGCGGCGTTCAATGGGATCTTTGGCTTGAAGCCGTCGCGGGGGCTGGTGCCGCTGAGCGGGCATCTGCCACTGGATGAGCAGCGTGTGTCACTGCCGGTGTCCCAAGCCGTTGCCAGCCACTTTGCAGCGGGCCCCCTGTGCCGGTACGCAGAGGACCTGGGCGCAGTGCTGGAGGTCATCGCCGGCAGCGACGGCATCGACCGCAATATCCATTCGAGCTACCAACAACCGGCCCAGGCGACACCGCTCAAGCGTGTATTCGTCTGCCTGCCGGCCCCTCTCAAATGGGGCACGCCACTCTCGGCCGCCGTGACTGGCGGGGTGATCGAGACCGGCCAGCGTTATGCAGACCAGGGGGTGGAGGTGCAAGCCTGGAATGAAGGCTGTTTGACCAACGCCTTTTTTATCTGGCTGGCCGTCCTCAAGTGCGAGACCCGCATTCACCTGGCCGATTACCTCGGGGATGGGCAGCCACTGAATTATCCACGGGCGTTGTATGCAGCCCTGGCTGGCAGGCCGCAGTTCTCCCGGGGGCCACTGCTTGCCAGCTTGATGGACAGCTGCGGCGATCGGCTGGGCAACCCGGGGCTCGCGCGGTTCCTCAAGCAGCGCGATCACTTGCAGCAGGCCCTGGCCGGGCTGTTCGACGGCCAGAGCATTCTGGTGTTGCCGGCCACCCCGAGCGTGGCGCCGGCCCATGGCAGCGCCCTGCATCGCCCGTTCGATATCGGCTATTGCGCGCTGTTCAATGTTCTCGGTTTTCCGGCCCTGTGCGTGCCCATCGGGCGCCTCGACCACGGCTGCCCGGTGGCCGTGCAACTGGTGGCCGGGCTGGGCCAGGACGCGTTGTTACTGGAAGCCGCGCGCTTTCTGGAAATGGAATTGGGCGGTTGGCGCAAGCCTGCGCTCTAACACTTCAAGCACTAGGACACCCCATGCAAACCAACACCAGCGCTATCACGCTCCAACCCCCTGCGCCTGCGGGCGGACAATCGGCCGTGGGTTCCCAGGCCGAGCACTTGACCCTATTGTTCCTGATCCAACTGATCGTGATTTTCAGCGCCAGCCGCCTGATCTCCTGGCTCAGCACCCGCTGCCTGGGACAAACCCCGGTGGCTGGGGAGATTCTCGCAGGGCTAGTCCTGGGCCCGAGCCTGCTGGGGTATTTTTTCCCGGAGCTGCTGAGCAGCATTTTTGTGCCGCAAACCTCCACGGCCTTTGTCGCCACCGCTCAGGTCGGCCTGATTCTGCTGATGTTCCAGGTGGGCCTGGAATTTGAGTTCGGTGCCCACCTCAAGGGGCGTAAGCGCTCGATCATGGCCATCAGCTTGGGTGGCCTGCTGGTGCCGTTTGTCAGTGGCTTCCTGGTGGCCGAGTATTTCTGGCAACAGATCGTCGGCGACAAGCCGCCACTGCTGGCCTTCCAACTGTTTTTTGCCACGGCGTTGTCGATCACGGCCCTGCCGATCCTCGGGCGGATCTTCATGGAGCTGGGGCTGTCCCGCTCCCGCGTGGCCACCCTGACGGTTGGCGCGGCGGCCATCGATGATGTGTGCGGCTGGCTGATCCTCGGTGGGGTAACGTCGATCATTGCATCCAACTTCAGCGTGTGGGCGTCACTGGGCAGGATCCTTGCGCTGGCGGTGTTTATCGTGTTGGTGCTGTGGGTGGTGCGGCCCTTGGTGCTGCGCTGGATCATCGGCGACCTGGAGCGCAAACCACTGTCGGCCCAGGGCATATCCCTGATGCTGATCGTGCTGTTTGGCAGTGCGGTGATTACCAACCTGATCGGCGTGTTTTCGATCATTGGTGGTTTTATCATCGGCGTCGCCCTGCACACCCACCGGCCCTTTGTCACACAGTGGAATGCCAAGGTCAGTGGCTTGGTCAATGCGTTTTTCCTACCGGTGTTCTTTGCCTACACCGGCCTGCGCACCGACATCGGTTCGCTCAACGGCGACACGGCGCTGCTCAATTGCTTTTTGGTGTGCCTGGTGGCGTTTGCCAGCAAATTTTTCGGGGCCTATGGCGCCAGCCGCTGGCTGGGCGAAACACCGCGCAACAGCGCGCTGATCGGCGTGTGCATGAACACCCGAGCGCTGATGGAATTGGTGGTGCTTAACGTGGGCTATGACCTGGGTGTTTTGCCCAAGGAGTACTTCACCATGCTGGTGATCATGGCCATTATCAGCACCTTTATCGCCTCGCCGCTGATCCGCCTGCTGACGAGTGAGGAGCGACGGGTGCCGGTGGGCCAGCCTGCGGTGAAATAAGAGACCAGACACCCCGCGTTATCGTTAACGATTTTCGCCAGCCTCTTTTGTAGGAGCTGGCTTGCCAGCGAAAAACTCAAGCACGCCGCGGTTCTTCAGGTTTCCCGCGTTATCGTTGACGTTTTTCGCCGGCAAGCCGGCTCCTACAGGAGGTGGGGCTATTTGCCTTCGGTCAGCGCGTTGTAGCTGGTGAATAGGTTGCGATAGTCAGGAATGTGGTTGGAGAACAAGGTCCCCAAACCTTCGATATCGTTGCGCCAGTCGCGGTGCAGTTCACAGGCCAGGCCAAACCAGGTCATCAACTGCGCACCATTGGCCGACATACGGTTCCAGGCCGATTGCTGGGTCAGCTCGTTGAAGGTACCGGAGGCATCGGTCACCACAAACACTTCATACCCTTCCGCCAGGGCCGACAGTGCCGGGAACGCTACGCACACCTCGGTCACCACGCCAGCGATGATCAGTTGCTTCTTGCCAGTGGCCTTGATGGCCTTGACGAAGTCTTCGTTGTCCCAGGCGTTGATCTGACCCGGGCGGGCAATGTACGGCGCGTCCGGGAACAGGGCCTTGAGCTCGGGCACCAGCGGGCCGTTGGGGCCGGTTTCGAAGCTGGTGGTGAGGATGGTCGGCAGCTTGAAGTATTTGGCCAGGTCAGCCAGGGCCAGGACGTTGTTCTTGAACTTGTCGGGTTCGATATCGCGGACCAGTGACAGCAAGCCAGCCTGATGGTCAACCAGCAGGACAGCTGCGTTGTCTTTGTCCAAGCGAACGTAGGGTTTAGACATCTTGATGCTCCTGGTAAAAAGGCGCGTCCCGAAATGGGCCGCACCGGGGAAGGTCAGCCGTATTTACTTGCGCTGGGAGTCTAGCTCTTCGTGGTTATTTGCCACTTCCTGCGCCTTGATGTAGCTCTCGATCAGCAATTGATAGTGCGGCATCGCCTGGGTATAGACGTTCGCCCACTCCTGGGCATCCGGACGGTTCCACGAGCCTTGCAGCTCCGACAGCGTGCCCATGATGTCGATCGGCACCACGCCGGCCTGGGCCAGGCGTGCGACAGTCAGGTCGGTGGCCAGTTTCGAGTGGTTGCCCGAGGCGTCGACCACGGCGAATACCTTGTAGCCTTCATGCACTGCGGCAATGGACGGGAACGCCAGGCACACGCTGGTCAGGGTGCCGGCAATCACCAGGGTCTTCTTGCCGGTGGCTTTGACGGCGGCACGGAATTCAGGGTTGTCCCAGGCGTTGATCTCGCCACGGCGGGCAACGTATTGGGCGTGGGGCGCCGATTCATGGATTTCCGGGATCAGCGGGCCATTCGGTCCCTGAGGCACCGAAGCGGTGGTGATCACCGGGATTTTCAACAGCGTCGCCGCCCTGGCTAAGGCGATGGCGTTGGCACGCAATTGAGGAACATCAATGTCCTTGACGATCTGGAACAGGCCACTCTGGTGGTCGATCAGCAACATCGCGGTGTCGGTGGGATCAATCGTCGGCTTCTGACCATTAAAGTTTGCAGCGTTACCTGAAGCGCTCATTTGCATATCCTCTTGCGTGGATGAACCTCCCTGGTGTCATTGCCTGCCAAATTCCCGGCAAGCTCTGCACGTCCTGTGCAGATACGAATGGGGTGTGACTCGACAGATCAGTTCGCTAGCGGGGCCTCTGGCTTCACAGCGCCTGACCACAGCTGACAATTCCAACAATGGAACGCCCCCGCCCGCTGCCGTCTTCGCCGCACATCGGCAGCCGGGAAGAAACAGCCGCTCCACCTTAGTCATCACGCTAGGTATCCGGTAGTGGTTGAATTAAACTTCAGAATCTCAAAAATGGAACGATCCCCATGTTCGACCTCAATGAACTCTTCCTCTACGCCAAGGTGGTTGAGCATGGTGGTTTCGCGGCGGCCGGTCGGGCGCTGAACATGCCCAAGTCGACCTTGAGCCGCCGGGTCAGCCAGCTAGAAGCGCGGCTGGGGGCACGCCTGATCCAGCGCTCTACCCGTCAATTCCAGGTCACCGATATTGGCCTGGCCTACTACCGCCACTGCGTGGCGATGACCGCCGAAGCCGAGTCCGCCGAAGACCTGATTGCCTTCAACAAAGCAGAGCCGCGTGGGGTGATTCGCCTGAGCTGCACCACCGCACTGCTCAATTACTGGGTGGCGCCGATGCTGGCCCAGTTCATGGCCCAGTGCCCCAGCGTCGAACTCAACGTGAAGAGCTTCAACCGTAAGGTCGATGTGATCAGCGAGGGCTATGACATTGCGCTGAACCTGTGCTTTCCCCCCCTGGAAAGCAGTGACCTGGTGATGAAGTTGCTCGCCAGGAGTTCCCAGGTACTGGTGGCAAGCCCAGGTTTTTTGCAGGAGCACCCACTGCCGCAACACCCCACTGACTTATCAGGACTGCCGACCATCAGTTGGGGCAACCCGATGGTGCAGTACGTGTGGGCGCTGACCGGCCCAGAAGGTGTGACGGCTGAGATCAGCCACGTGCCCAGGCTGATCAGCGATGACATGCCCACCCTGAAAAGCGCGGTGCTGCTGGGCGTCGGGATCGCCAACCTGCCGCTGGCGGTGGTCGAGGATGAATTAAAAGAAGGCCGCCTGGTCCGCGTGCTCGCGCAATGGCAACCCACCGAAGGCGTGATCAGTGCGGTTTTCCCTTCACGGCGGGGGCTGCTGCCTTCAGTGCGGACCTTGATCGACTTCCTGGCCCAGGCGTTTGAGGCACAACAACAAAGCCAGGCGCACGAACGAACACTAGCAGCAGTCACGCCTCTGAATCGCCCGCCCGCCGATCCCCCCGGGAAGAACGCCCCGAATGGCTGATACCCATGCAGGACACATTTCTGACGAATAGAATTTTTTGCATGACAGGTGATATATGGCGGTCCCTCAGAACAAACAAGAACTGCTTGATGCCATCAACACCCAGTACGAAAAACTGCTCACTGTCATCAAGCAGGTGCCGATGCAACGGGTCAACGAATGCAGCCTGGAGGGGCATGCCAAGGGAACGCAGATGAGCGTCGCCAACCTGCTCGCCTACCTGGTGGGCTGGAACGAATTGGTGCTCAAGTGGCTGGACGCAGACGCCGCCGGCAACGCCATAGACTTCCCGGAAACCGGCTTCAAGTGGAACCAGTTAGGCCAGCTTGCACAGAAGTTTTACCGCGACTACGAGGGCATCGCTTTTGAGCCACTGCTCGATCGACTCGACACAGCAAAGCAGCGCATCGTCTCCATCATCCAGAGCCGCGACAATACCGAGCTTTATGAATGCCCGTGGTATGAGCACTGGACGATGGGGCGGATGATCCAGTTCAACACCGCGTCCCCTTATGAAAATGCACGCGGGCGCTTGCGAAAATGGCTTAAAACGCAAGGCACGCTGAACCTATCCTAAGCGCCGAAACGCTCCCGTTGTTCAAGGAGTACGCGCTCAGCCTGCACCTGCGTAGCAACCTTAGGCAGCGGCCCGCTATTCAAACGACGCGGTTGCCACATACCGACTTGGGCGTGTGGCCAAAGTGACGGGTAAACGCCGCCGTCAGGTTATTAGGATGCTGGTAACCCACTTTGTATGCCACCTCGGACACCCGGTAGCCGGCGGCCAACAACTCCCGTGCGCGGGTCATGCGCAGTTCCAGCAAATAGCGCCCCGGGCTGATGCCGTGGACCTGGCGGAAGTATTCCTTGAGCCGGTATTCGCTCACGCCCATGGCCGTGCACAAGTAGGCGTTGTTCAGTGGCTTGTCCAGATTGGACTGCATGAAGAGGTCAATGCGGTCCAGGGTGTCGAGGTCCCTGGCCGTCAATTTGGCTTGTCGGCTCGACGTCACTTCGAGGGCTTGCAGTTGCTCCGACAGCAGGCTCAAGGCGTGAATGCGCTGGGTCAGGCCGTCTTCTTGGTGAATGCTCGGGCTTTTCAGGCGCCGCAGGTGTTCGCTGGGGTTGATGTCGCAGCAGGCCACCTGACGAAAACTTTCATGCGGGCCCAGGGCACTGCCGAGCAGGCCTTGGCAACGCTGCGGGCCAATAAAGCGCGCCAGGGCCGATTCGGTAACCACCAGGCGCAGTTGCTGGATCGGCGTATCGGCGGCATACACCCGCTGGCCCTGGCCCTCGCGAAAAATCGATACGGTGGCCTGGTTGGGCTGGAATTTCATTTCCCGGCCCTTCGGGCAACGGAACTCCGATTGCCCGGACAAGGCGAAGGCAATCACCAGCATGCGCTCTGCGCCCTCGTGCTGGCACAGTTCGGCGCAGATCTTATGGGCAGTCATCTGTGACTTGATCACCGTGAATCCCGCTTCGCAGTCCAACCGTTCAACCTGAAATGTGCCCGTCCCCGCCGCCCCTTCAAACTGGGTCCAATTGGAAGACTCCGACGTTTCCTGGCTTGCCCGGGCCGGGCTCGATAACTCTCGCATATCCATCCCCCTTAAATACGCGCGCCTGGCTCGACCGGCCGCGCTTGCCTACCTTCCTTGCGGTGCCATGACCAAGCAGGCACCGGTCTTATGGCTGCGGATCAGACTACAGGGCGCGGCAAATGCCTGGGCACCTGCCGTTTGCCATATGTAATTCACCGCCGCGCACACACAATGCTAATCATTCTCATCTCCGATTGCACTAACATCCCTTCCTGGCCGGCCATATCCGCCTGCGCCACTGCGCCCTGGGTTGCCAGGGCACCGCTGCCACAGCCTGCAGCCCGATCCGGGAGGTGGGCCTGCGCCTGATCGGGCGCCAATAAGGAATGCCGCAATGCCGACCCCTGCTCTACGCACTTCATGGTGGCCCCAGCAACTGTTGCTGGGCTGGCTCAACCTGGCGCTCACCGCGCCGCTGATCTACCTCTATATCGGCCTGCCCCTGGTCATGCGCCAGAACGGCTGGAGTGGCACGCAGATCGGCCTGATGCAATTGGCCGGCCTGCCCGCCATGCTCAAGTTCCTGTTTGCCACCCCAGTGGATCGTTACCGGCTGGGCCAGGCCAGCTACCGCAACTGGACCCTGTTGCTGATGCTCTGCTACGCCGCCGCCCTGGGCCTGCTCGCCGCCCATGACCTGGGTAACACGCCAGCGAGCCGGATGTTCCTGCTGGCGATGCTGGTCAGCGTACTCGGCACCTGGGCCGACGTGCCGTTGAACGCTCTGGCGATCCAGATCCTGCCGGAGTCGGAACGGGTACGTGCCGGCGCCATCCGTTCTGCAGCCATGTCCCTGGGCGCGATAGTCGGCGGTGGTGTGATGTTGCTGCTGCACACCCGCGCCGGCTGGGCCTGGCCCTTCTACGTGCTGGCGCTGGGTTTGCTGTCGGGGGTCTTGCTGCTGCCCTGGCTCAAGCCCCAGGCCACGCCATGCCAGAGCCTGCCCGCCCCACTCGCGCCCCTGGCCGGCTGGCGCCAGTGGCCCGGTTACTTCGCCATTGCCGAACATCGCACCTGGGCCTTGCTGGTGCTGGTGTATTACCCGTTCCTGGGCGCGGTGTGGCTGTACCTCAAGCCATTGATGCTCGACCAGGGCTTTGCGGCGGACCGCATTGCCTTGATTGTCGGGATCGTCGGCGGCCTGGCCGGCGCCCTCTCCAGCATGCTCGCCGGGCGCTTGACCCGGCGGATCGGCGCCAGTATCAGCCTGCCGCTGCTGGCCCTGGGCAATCTCGTGGCTATCGGCTTTCTGACACTGGTGATAATCGCGGGCCTGGGGCACAACGCGCTGATTGCCGCCGCCCTGCTAGTGGCCCTGGCTATGGGAGCCTCAGCCGGCCTGATGTTTGGTTTGATGATGTACCACACCCGTCCTGGGCTCGCAGCCGTGGACTACGGCATCCAATCGAGCCTGTTTGTCGCCGCGCGCACCCTGGTGCCCATACTCGCCGGGGTGTTGCTCGACCGTCTTGGCTACCCCGGCATGCTCGGCTGCCTGCTGGTGGGGCTGGTCCTGGTGCTGCTGCTGGCCTGGCATAGCCGCAGGCGAATCTTCAGCCTTGACCGCCCCGCTCAACTGCAAGGCGTATAAGGCTTCTACTGCAGGAGCGGGCTCGCCCGCCCCTACAGCCGTCACCCCAGCACCTGGCCCCGGGTTTCCCGGGCCTGTAAAGCGATGGCGCTGGCCAGCAGCAACAGCCCGCCAAGCAAGATAAAAATCGCCGTCGCGCCCCAATGCAGAGCCAGCACCCAGCCCATGCCCACCGCCCCCAACAAAGCCCCGCTGCGGTTGCACAGCGCGCCCCAGGCCGCCCCCTTGCCCCGCAACAACGTGGGATACAACTCGGGCGTGTACAGGTGCAGGCTCATGTTCGCCGCGTAAAGAAAAAATGAACAACTGGCGGCCAGCAACGCTACCAGCAGCACTTGCTGCCAGGCCACAGTCAAGGCGATCAGCAGCAGGCTCAGGCCGGCTCCCAGGTAGCCGCCAAACAACAAGCGCACACGCCCGATCCGGTCCACGCACCAGGCTGCGGCCATGCAGCCGCCGAGGCCGGCGATGTTGCTCCACAGCGTAAAGTTCAGGGCTTGTGCCAGGGAAGTGGAAAACACCTCCACATAAAGGCTCGGTAGCCAGATCAACAAGGCGAAATTCACCAGATAGCCGAGGAACCACAGCAACCCGACACTGCCCGAGGCATGACGCAGCACCGGGTCGAACAGCTGCCGCCAACGCCCGCTGTCCCGAGGCCGTGCTACAGGGGCTTCGGTCAACAGCGGCGTGGCCACCGCATGGCCGCTGGCGCGCTCCATATACGCCATGCACGCCTGCGCCCGGCGCAGTTGCCCCCGCGCCGCCAGCCAGCGCGCCGACTCGGGCACATAGAGGTAGACCGCCACCGCCAACACCATCGGCACGCTGCCCAGCCAGTACAGTGGTCGCCAGCCCATCACCGGCAATGCCCAGGTGCAAGCCACCCCAGCGAACATCAAGCCACAGGGGAAGGACAGCTCATACAGCAGTACAAAGCGCCCGCGTACCTTGGAGGTGATGATTTCGCTGAGGTACAGCGCGGCAATCGGCACCTCGGCGCCAATCCCCAGCCCTTGCAGCAGGCGCCCCACCAGCAGCCCTTGCCAATCACTGGCACAGGCAATCAATGCACTGAACAACCCGGTCAGGAGCATCGCCGCCAGTAATACCGGCTTGCGCCCTACCCGGTCTGCCAGCGCCCCGGCGCACAATGCGCCCAGCAACATGCCAAAGGTGCCACTGCCAACGATCAGGCCGACCTGGGTTGGGTCCAGTTGCCATTGCTGCTTGAGCAACGGCAGGGTGAACGAAATCAACAGCAGGTCAAAGGCTTCAAAAAAGGTGATCACCCCCAGCAACAACCGCACCCGGGCCTGCCAGCCAACCACCGGCAGGCCTTCGATGCGTGCGTTGATCTGGGCACTCAATGCAGTTTGCGACATGACGGCTCTCCTGTGCTCAATCAGCCAGGGTGCCGGGCTTGCCGGCGCGCAACGAGACGCACAACTCGCACAGCAAGATGACAATCAACGCCTGCAACGGCAGGTCCCAGCCACCTGAGTACTGATGCAACAAGCCCATGCCCAGGGGGCCCAGCACCGCAATCATAAATCCAAAGCCCTGGGCCATCGCCGACAGCTGGGTCGTGACCTGCTGATCGGGGCTGCGCAGCACAAACAGCAAGGCACTCAGCGCCGGTCCCGCCCCCTGGCCGATCCCCAGTACCAGCATCGCCAGCCAAGCCAGGGACAATGGCCCGTACAGCAAGCCCAGGCACCCGGCAAGGCACAAGCCTACGGTCGCGGCAATATAGCCACGCTGGTCCTTGACCCGGGCTGCCAGCACCGGCGCGAAGTAGCCGCCCAGTACCAGGCCTACCTGAGACACTGCCAAGTACAGCGCCGCCTCGGCAACCGTGGCACCGCGCTCGATATAGATGCTCGGCAACCAGGCCAGCAAGGCGTAGAGGTTCAAGGCCTGGAAGCCGAAGAACAGGGTGATCGACCAAGCCGTACGGTTTCCCAGGACTCGCGGGCGGGCCGCGCTCAATGCGGTGGGCGCAGCGGCAAGCGGTTGGCCATGCCCCAGTTGGGGGATCCAGAACACCAGGGCGACCACCGCAGGAATGGCCCAGGCGCCCAAGGTCAGGTAGGCCGCATCGACATTCGCGCCCAGGCCCTGGTAGATCGGCACGGTCAAGCCAGCCGTCAACACTGCGCCGCCGCCGAGCATCAGCGAAAACACCCCCATCATGTGGCCGATCTGCCTGGGCTGGAAGCGCTTGCGCACCAGGGCCGGTACCACCACGTTCATCACCGCGATCCCCACCCCGGCCAGCAAGGTCCCGGCAAACAGGCCACCCACCCCCAGGGCACGCACCCCACAGCCCACGGCCAATACCAGCAACGCGGCAAACAGCGTACGTTCCTCGCCGAAGCGCTGGCGCAGGCGCACGCCGACCAGGGCAAACAGGCTCAGGCAGATCGGCGGCAGCGAGGCGACCAGGGTGGCCTGGATCGTACTCAGGTGCAGCTCGCCGAGGATCGGTCCGACCCCGGCAAAAGCGATGCGCAGGTTCAGCGTTACCACAATAAAACCCAGGAGCAGCCACAGCTCGCCGCCTGCCGCAGCACGTGGCCGCAGCCCGCTGGTGGCGGATTGTTCAATGCTCATGTAAACCTCCAGACAATAAAAAGCCCTACCCATGGTGGTCCATGGGCAAGGTTGAACAGATCAGGTCGGGGAGCTGGCCAGCAGGCAGTGGATCGGCAGGCCTTTGAGGGGCTGGGCCGTGACCTCGGTAAAGCCCTGCTCCAACAGCAACGACTGGATAAAGCTCACGGCGTAGGTGTCGCCACAGTCGGTCAGGCCGAGCATCTGCGCAGCGAACAAACGGGGCAGCGGATCGAGGGCCGGGTCGAGGCCGGTGGTCATGAAATCGCTGATCAGCAGCTTGCCACCGGGCGCCAGCACCCCACGGGCGCGGGCGATCAACTGGCGGCAACGTTCTGGGTCGAAGTGGTGGAGAATCTGGCTCATGATCACCAGTTCGTACTGGCCGGGGATCTGCAGCGAAAAGATATCGCCACCGATCACTCGCGCCCGCTCGGCCACACCGAACTGCCTGGCAAAACCCTCGGTGACACTGGCCACCGACGGCCAATCGAGGCCAGTGACCTGAGCCTGAGGGTACTGCTGGGCGAAGGTAAAGCCATAGATGCCATTGCCACACGCCACATCAAGAATCCGCAGGGGCGTCTGCCGTGCCGTCCAGTCATCCAACAGCTTCACCAGCCGCCGCGCCGTGGTGCGGCTGGTACTCTCGATCCCGGCGGCAAACTCCTGCCAGTAAGGATGGTCATCGGCCTCGATGTTCTGCGCCAGGGTACTTTTGCCGGCGATTACCGCACTTTTGAAATCGCGGAAGGTTTCCCACATCAGGTCGGCGCTGTAGACATGGGCCAGGCCTCCCACATACTGCTGGCTCTGGCTCAGCAAGTAGCGACGCGACAGGTCGTTGAGGCCGTAGCACCCGTTATCGCCAATGTGCAGCAGGCCCAACCCGGCCAGGGCCGAGAGCAGGATGCGCATGCCGCGCTCGCTGGTGCCCAGCTGCCGGGCCAGGGTCGCGGCGCTGGCGGGGTGTTCGGCAAGGCCATCGAAGACCTTCAGTTCAATGGCGGCGCGCAGCACCCCGGCCCGTTCGACCCCGGTCAGGAGGTCGAGAATCGGCGCGGCACTGAGGGTTACGCAAGAAGCAGATACGTTCATGTTAGTGCTCGAGAGTTCGTCACGTAGGGTGGCTTTGTCGACTTTCCCCGAAGGCGCCAGGGGAAATGCCCGGTGCACGCTGATAGCGTCCGGCCATTTGAAGCGTTCCAGGCCAATCTGGTGTTGCAGGAAATGATTGACGGCCTCCAGGCTCAAGCCCTCGCGGGGATCACGCAGCACCACACAGGCTTGCACCCAACCCTCGCCGCTTGCCTGGGGTACGGCGACCACCGCGACATCCAGTACCTGTGGATGTTCGTGCAAGAGCATTTCCAACTCACCGGCATTGACCTTGACCCCCTTGCGCAGGATCACGTCGGACTTGCGCCCCACCACTTGCAGGCGGCCCTCGGCATCGAGTCGGCCTTTGTCACCGGTCTTGACCCAACCACCGGCTGCCCGTGCGCTCTGGTTCAGCTCTGGGGCGCCGTAATAGCACAGCGGGGTCATGGGGCCGAGGGCCCAGATTTCACCGACTTCGCCCAGCGCCAGCGCTTGCTGCTGCTCGTCCATGATCCGCACGCTGACCACGCGTGGGTCCGGCTTGCCCACACTGCTCACCAGCACCGACGCAGGGTCGTCGAGGGCGGTATGGCAGGCCACGCCATCCGCCGAGCCGTAAGACTGGATCAGGCTGCAACCCAACAGGCGCTTCACGCCACGGGCGGTCTCGGCACTGAGGGCCGACCCGCCGCTAATGATGGCCTCAAGCGCCAGCGCGCCCTTGGACCAGGGTTTTTGCTGCAACAACGGGCTGGCCAGCAACAGGTCGACCATATTCGGCCCCGCATACAGGTGGGTGACCTGGTACCTGACCACCGCGCGCAGCACTTCATCGGGGTCAAAGCGCGGCAGGGTAACCAGCGCCCCGCCCTGGGCGGCCATCACACAGGAGGTGGCCAGTGAGCCGAATGGCGAGGCCAGGGGCACGCAAAACAGCGCCCGCACCGGTGCGCCGCTCTGGCTCAGGCTATCGAGATAAGCCGCCTGGCCACCGAGCAAACCATTGTGGGAATAGGCCACCAGCTTTGGCTCCGATTCCGAACCCGAGGACGCAATCAGCCGCGCCGGGCCATCGGCATCAATCCACCCCGCTTCATAGGCCAACTGCGGTCCATCCCACAGTTGCTCCAGATCGAGCCAGCCCTCCAGGCACGGCCCCTGCAGAATGCGGATGCGCAAGGCCGGCAACTGCGCGCCCAGCTCATCGATCATCGCCCCATAGTCGCTTTCGCCGACCCAGCGCGCGCAGACCAGCGCCTTGGCCCCGGAGCGCTGCAACAGCGAACGGCTTTCATGCTTCTTGCGACCAATGGGAAACGGCAGCACTACCGCCCCCAGCGCCGCCACGGCCAGGTCCAGGGCACAGGCCTGCCAACCATTGGCCAGGTTCACCGCCACCACATCACCGGCGACCACGCCCTGTTGCTGCAAGACCTTGGCCAGGCTCAAGGCGCGCGCCAGCAACTGTTGGTAATTCAGGCAGTAGTGGGCATCCGCCACTGCCAGCGCCTGGGGTTGTTGCATGGCCAGGCGATAAAACGAGGAGAACAGATCCAGGCCCTGATACAACCCCTGTTCACGCCACTGCTGTCGCAGGGCGCGGGGCACCAGGTCAATAAATTCGGGGTGGCCTGGGTGGCTGTCGACAGCCGCCCGGGCCAATAAGGCGCCATTCATAAGTTGGAAATCTCCCAGGGGTTGTTCACATGTAGGTAGGCCGATTGGCGCAAGGCGCCCGCCAGCAGAGGTAGATCGGGCAATTGGCGCAGGTCGGCAGTGACGGCCACGGCCATCACGCCCATAGCCTGCAACGCGCGGCAGCAGGCATGGGTGTCTTGCTCGGCGCACCAGGGCGCCAGGCCCGGGTCGGCTTGGAGACGGGCCAGGCCATCGCGCCCTCGGGCGCTCTGCGCGCGGTCGAGCATCAACCAACCGTCGCGACAGGCGAAGGCCTCGGCCGGTTCCGGTGCCTGCCCATCGGGTTGCCCGGCCAGCAGCAGCGCGGCGGCGCCGGCCATACAGGAATCGAGGTAGCGCCCGCGGCCATCGCGTTGCCGGGCGTAGAGCGCGGCGACAATACCTTCGGCCGCCGCCACTGCGCCGAGTACGTCGACCAGGGTAATCAGCGCTCCGCCAGCAGCGCCGTGGGGCTGGCGAATCCGCTCGGCCAGACCGCTGTAGGCCTGGATCATAAAGTCGGTACCGAGGGGCTGGTCCGATGTCGGTGCGGGCCCGGTGCCCGAGGCCGAGACATAGATCAACCGCGGCAGCAGGCGTGCAAGGGTGTGCGGCTGCAAGGCCAATTGTTCGTCCCGCCCCGGAGCCCAGTTATGCAGAAACACGTCGGCGTGAGCCAGCAGAGCCAGCAGTTCGGCGCGCCCGGTGGGGGCTTTCAAATCGATCTGTACAGTCTGTTTGCCCCGATTGATCGCGTCGAAATGCGCCGAGATTTCACCGGCCATTGGCGGCATGCCGCGCATCGGATCGCCTCCCGGCGGTTCGACCTTGATCACCGTTGCGCCCAACAGCCGCAGCACATGCCCGGCCAATGGTCCCTGGATCAAGCGACAGCACTCCACCACGGTGATCCCTTGCAACGGCAGACCGGCATGCTGTGGTGGCTGCTGCTCGTCGGGCCCGTTCACGCCTGGCCCTGGGGCGAATTCGGTGCAGCGCCAGCCACCGCTCTGAATCCATGGTTGGAACACCGGTTGGTTACGGCAATCCTGCCAACGCTGCAAGGCGCACAGTGCAGTGCCCGCCTCCTTCGCCATGGCTTGCAACTGGGCAAAATCATGTTCACTGGCGGCGCGCATCAGTGCGGCCGGCAACCAAGCCGTGGCTCGGGTGTAGCGTTGCATAAAGGGACGCCAGCCCTTGCCAGCCACGGCAATATCGACCCCGGCCTGCTGCCAGAATCGCAGCCAGGCATCCGGGTTCAGGGCTTCGAGTTCGAACACCACGCCATCGGCACTGGTAAAGGGAGGCCGCACCGCATCCGCCGGGGGAGCGGGCTCGGGTGGGTAGCCGCCGTCGGCGCTGTCCATGGCCAGATATTGGCCGATCGCCAACAGCGCCGCACCGCCATGGCTCATGGCAAGCCGCGCCGCAGGCAGACCACGCGCCTGCCCCAGCAGGCTGGCCAGTGCGGCAGTCAACAACAGCGAGGCCGTGAACGTCGCGCAGTAATCCACGCCCAGGGGTAAAGGCTCGCCGCTGGAGCGTTGGTGCAAGGCGGTCAGGCCGACCACCGCCTCCACCAGCGCAGCGCTAGCGGCCACGGTCGAGGGCGCGGGCCATGGCCGCAGGTGCAATTGGACCTGATGCCCTGCGTCATCGCACAAGGTTTGGCCACCTGTCGCCACTTGCCCACCCTGAGCCTTCAAGCGGCGGGCCAGGGCCTCGGCCACGGGGGCCAGTTCTGCCGACCAGGCCGACGCCGAGAGGTGCAAGGTCAGGTGCTTGAGCAGGCTCATCGCACACCCTTGCGGGCCAGCCGTACGGTCAGCGGCGCCATCGGGAAGTCGCACTCACCGGCATGCTCTACCGTGGCGAAGCCGGCCTGGGTCAGCAGCCCGACCAATTCCCCGGCACGCGGGACGAAGCGCCCGGCCATGAGCATCGGTAGGTAGTAAGGCATGACTCGGGCATTCATCGCCGGTTGTTCGGAACGCTCGGCGTGGGCGCAGACAAACACCCCGCCGGGGCGCAGGGCGCCATGCACGCGACGCAGCAGGCCAAGGCAATCGGGCACGAAATGCAGCACCGAAGAGCACCAGATCACGTCATAGCCTTCACCGAATCCGTCCTTGGCCAGATCGCCACCGATGATTGCGACCCGCTCCTGCAAACCCGCTTCGGCCGCCAGTTGCCCGGCCACCGCCGCCGTCGGTGGCCAGTCGAAGACTGTCGCGTGCAGGCCGGGGTAGCGCTGCGCCAGAGCCTGGGCCACCAACCCCGGCCCGCCGCCAAGATCCAGCACCCGCTCGGCGTGCTGCACCTCGGGCAGCATCTGCAACAACCCCAACACTGCGGGCACACTGATCGCCCGCTGCTCCTGGGCAATATGGGTGGCTGCCGCCGCGGCCCAATCCTGACCACCGCTGACGGGTTTGGCGGGCGCCGTGACCGGTTCGCCAAACACCCGCTGGCGCAGGCCGGCACCTGCCTGGCGCAGGGCCTTGACCCGATAATGCCAGGCGTCGACGCAGCCCTGCGGCCCCGGCAGCCAATAGCGCCGGGAGGTTTCGCTGAGGCCATAGCGGCTGCCGTTCGGGCCGTCGATGCGCTGCAACAGCGCCATGCTCCACAGCAGTTCAAGCCAATGCCCGGTGTTACCCGGCGCCAGTTGCAGGCGCGCAGCCACGGTCGGCACGTCGAGGGGCTGCGCCAGCACACTGAACAGGTCCAGCTCCAGGGCCAGCGTCAGGGCTTCGGCCTGGACCGCAGCGCCGGCCAGTTGCCAATAGGCCTGCAGCGGATGGCTGTGGTTGAAATCAATAATATTCACGGTCTGGATTCCCTTGTTTACATGTCGAACGTCAGGCGCAATCCCAACTCCCGAGGGGGGCTGTACACGTCCACGAAACCATTCTGGTAGCCCACGGCGTCGTAGCGTTTGTTGGCCAGGTTGTTGACGTAGGCGCTGACTTCAAAACGCTCGAAGCTGCGCCCCACGTCGAGGTCGATCAGGCCGTAGCCGGCGCGGCGGTTGCTGTTGGCCGCGTCCAGGTAGGTGCGGCTGACGGCGCTCAGGTTGAGCTGGGTGTACCAGCGGTTCTCGGCGTCGTAGCGCAGGCCCAGGTTGCCGGTCAGGTCCGGGGCGAAGGGGTTGTGATTGCCGGAATAGTCATTGGCAGCATCGGTAAACGTGTCGAAGCGGGTGCGGTTGAGGGCCACGGCACCCTGGAGCTTCCAGCCCTCGCCCAACAGGTAGTCGGCTTGTAATTCCAGGCCACTGGAGCGCGCGGACGCGGCATTGGCGATGTACACCACGCCGGGGGTGAGCATCTGCTGGACCTGCATATCATCGATATCCATGGTGTACAGGGCCACCGAGTACAGCAGGCGACGGTCAAGGGCACCGCCCTTGAGGCCGATCTCCCAGGAGCGGACTTTTTCCGGGGCGTAGGCCGGGTAGTTGGCGGCCGGGCTGAAGGTATTGAAACTGCCGGCGCGGAAACCATCGGCAACGCTGGCATAGACGAAGGCGTCGTCCATCCATTCGTATTGCAACGCAACCTTGGGCGAGAAGCGCTTCCAGGACGCATCGCGGGAGTCGCCGCCCTGCGGGGTAAAGCGTACGAAGTCACGTTCGGCGCGACCGCCCAGGGTCAGGGTCCAGCGCTCGGCCACAGGGATCATCCAGTGGCTGAACAGCGCGGCGCTGTGCCCTTGCAGTTTGGCGCTGTAGGGCAGCAGGCGCATCGGGGTTTTTTGCTCGCCGCCCAGGTCGTGGCGGTCGCGGTCGAAGTACACCCCGGTAACCCATTGGCTGTCGCCCAGAGTGCCCTCCACGGTGAACTGCTGGGACAAGGTATTGAAGTGGTTATCACGCCCGATATGCAGGGCGTCGGCGGGGCGAAAGTCGGTGTCCTGCAGGACCCGGTCATAGAAGTCGCTGTTGCCGGTCACCGAGCGAAACTTCAAGCCCGAAGCCAGTTCGGTGCTCAGGTCCAGGGACACGCTGCGCGCGCTGGAATGATCCCAGCCACGCACACCAGAACTGACCCGCGTGCGCCGGGTACCGGATGCCCCCCATTGAGCTGCGCCGTCGTCATAGTCCTGGCGCGAGTAACGCAGGATGGCCTCGGAGGTGTCATTCGGTGTCCAGCGCAAGGCCATGCGGCCGCCGTGCTTCTTGCGGTCGTCGGCCTGGCCGCCGTGGTAGCGGTCATCGATAAAGCCATCCTGCTCGCTCCAGTTACCGGTGACCCCAAGGAACAAGCGGTCCTCGACCAGCGGACCACTGAGATCGGCGCGCGCTACGCGCTTGTTGCGGCTGCCCAACTCGGTGGAGAGCCGGGCGTGGGGGGTGTTATCCGGGGCGCGGGTATAAATGTTCACAACCCCGGCTTCGGCGTTGCGTCCGTACAGCGCCGATTGCGGCCCACGCAGCACCTCGACGCGTTCGATGCCGAGCATGTCATGGTCAAAACCCTGTGCCATGAACGTCGGAACGCCATCGACCATCATCAGCGCCGATGAAGAATAAGATGCAAAGTTGGAGCTGATACCGCGTACCACCGGTGGCTGAATCGCCGATTGGCCGAAGGGCTGAAAGCCAAAACCCGGCACCCGCCGCAACACGCTCGGCAGGTCCTGCACATGTTCACGCTCCAGGGTCTGGCCATCGAACACACTCATCGCCGCCGGCACCGACTCGGCACTCTGGGACAAGGCATTGGCGGTCACGGTGATCGCCGGCAACTCTTCCTGCGCGTTGGCCGGCGGGGCCGTAACGACCAACAAGGCGGCCCATAGCGATGTACTTTTTCCCCAGGCGTAACGACCGGCCCCAGGCTGATTGACGTTCATTTGATGCGCTCCCAAACGTGCTCATTGGTTCAATGGCAAAAATGGTATCAGTCGCGCAAAATGATAATGATTCTTGTTTGTATGCCATTCAACGAATTTCGTATGGGTTCCGGCGCGACCTATTCCACCCTTTTGGGAATAGCTCTAACGTGTGGTCAATCCCGACGAGACAACTCGAGATAACAGTGATGCTAGAAAGGATATCGGCTAGACAGGCTTACCCGACCACGCGGTGCCAGACCCAGGACTGGGTGGCTTATCGGCTGCCCTCACAGGTGGGTGAATGCCACTTCGAACGGCACCTGTTGGAACCAGGTTTGAGCCTGGTGCGCTCACGCTACATGCCCCATGCCGACCTGGTGGAAACCAGCCATCAGGAAACCGAACAACGCACCCTGGTGATCACCTTCGGTTTACGCGGCGAGTCCGAATATTGCGACCAGCACGGCAACCGAGTGACCTTCAAGGCCGGCCAGACTTCAATCAACAGCTTTCGCGATGGCCGTGGCGAGCGACGCTTCAGCGCTCGCCAGGATGTGCAACAGCTGCGCCTGATCGTCAGTGAAAACACCCTGGCCGACTACATAGGCGAGGAGCGCTGCGCACAGTTGCTATGCGAGGCCCACGCCCCCAACAGTGGCCTGCGGCAGTTGACCTTCCATGCCAACACCAGCAGCAGCCGTGCGCATATCCAGGCCTTGACCCAACTGAAAGAAATCAACAACCCGGACAAACTGGGCCTGCGCATCCATGCCCTGAGCCTGCTATCGGAGCAGTTGCAGATACTCACACCGGCCACCGCCACCCAGCGCCGCCTGAGCGATCCTGAGCAGGACAAGCTTGAGCGGGCGCGCCAGATCATCTTCGCGCAGATGGCCCAACCCCTGACCAACCATTACCTGTGCAGTTGTGTGGGGCTTAGCGAATTCCGCTTGAAGGACGGTTTTCGCCGGTACTTCGGCGTGACGCCGCGACGCTGCCTGTTGGAAGCGCGGATGCACAAAGCCTGGCAATTGCTCGAAGCCGGCCGGCAAGTCGCCGAGGCGGCCTATAGCGTCGGCTATTCGCACCCCAGCAACTTCAGCACGGCGTTCAGCCAGTTTTTCGGGCGCACACCCAAGTCGGTGTCGGGCACACGTAATTGAGCACGCTCCCTTATTTCAGGACGTACAACCCAGATGAAATTCTCCAACTTCTTTAGAAACAGCCAGCTCTTCTCGCCCCAGAGCGCCAGCGTCGGCAGTGGCAGCCAGGGGGCAAGCCGCGTGGTCTACCTGAACTTCAACGAGTCACCCTTCGGCCCCCTGCCCCCGGCCCTGGACGCTGCGCGCGACAGCCTGCCGGGCTGCGGGCGCTATGGCTTCGGGGCGATCGACCAACTGCACCAGGCACTGGCGCTGGAGCTGGCGGTGCCGGCGGATCACCTGACCCTATACCCAGGCTCCAACCGTGCCCTGCACTATGCGGCGGCGACCTTTACCGGGCCCGGCCGCTCCCTGGTCGTGGCCACCCCGGGCTACCCGATCTGCGAATTGGCGGCCCGACGCGCAGGGGCAGACGTCCATAAAGTGCCACTGCGCAAGGACGGTGCCCACGACCTGGCTCGCATGTGCGCCGTCGAAGACGCCGGCCTGATCTACCTCTGCAACCCCAATAACCCCACGGGCACCATTACCCCGCACAACGCCATCCTCCAGGCCTTGGCGCAGAAGCCCGGGGACGCGGTCTTGCTGGTGGACGAGGCCTACCTGCAGTTCTGCGATGAACCCTCGATGTTGCCCTGGATCGAGCAACGCGCGGACCTGATCGTGCTCCGCACCTTCTCCAAGATCTATGGCCTGGCGGGCCTGCGGATCGGCATGGCGATGGCCCAACCGCAGACCTTGCAGCGCATCACCACCCTGCCGGCAGATGACGTCTCGATCACCGCCGCCCAGGCTGCGCTGGCCAGCCTCGGCCATGGCCACCAGGTAGCGCAGCGCAAGCAGGCGATTATCCGGGCGCGCAACGAAACCATCGACTGGCTGCAATCACGGGACATTCCATGCACGCGCTCGCAGTCGAGCTGTTTCATGATGAAAGTCGGCGAACAGGCCCCGCAGATTATTCAAACCCTGGCGGACAACGGCGTGCATATCGGCCGTACGTGGCCCGAAGCCCCGGAGTGGGTGCGCGTCACCGTGGGCAGCCTGGAGGAAATGGAGGTATTCAAGTCGGTGATGAGCCTCACCGTTTGCGCGCACCATCACGGGCTCTTCTACCCGATCTGAACATTCGTTAATCAGTAGAACTTTTTTAACTGCAAACGCCTGCGCCACTCGCTGATCAAGGTGCGGACTTTTCTCATCCAAAATTTCATTCAAGACAGGAACAGTCATGCAACTTCCACCCTTGGTAGAAGCCGGCGCCACATTAAGTGCCAGTGAAATAAGCCGTTATAGCCGGCATCTGTTATTACCGGAAATCGGCCTTGAGGGACAACAACGCTTAAAACACAGCCGAGTCCTGGTAATTGGTGCCGGCGGCCTCGGCTCGCCGACGTTGTTGTACTTGGCGGCGGCCGGCGTTGGCACCCTGGGCATCATCGACTTCGATGTCGTGGACGACTCCAACTTGCAACGACAAGTAATTCATCGACTTGCAGAAATCGGCCAACTCAAGACGCAAAGTGCCAAGCGTACTTTGCAAGCGCTCAATCCACACATCCAGATCAACTTGCATAACGAACGGCTGGACAACGACAACGCCGTGGCGCTGTTTTCCAACTATGACTTGATGCTCGACGGCACCGATAACTTCGCCACCCGCTACCTGGTCAACGACGCCTGCGTGCTGGCGCGCAAGCCGTATGTCTGGGGCTCGATCTATCGCTTCGAGGGCCAGGCTTCGGTGTTCTGGGAACAGGCCCCCAGCGGGGGGATCAACTACCGCGACCTGTACCCCGAGCCGCCCCCCGCCCATCTGGCGCCGTCGTGCTCGGAAGGTGGTGTGTTGGGAGTGCTCTGCGCGTCCATCGGGGCGATCATGGCTACCGAGGCGATCAAGCTGATCACCGGCATCGGCAACTCCCTACTCGGACGCCTGGCGGTGTACGACGCCCTGGAGATGAGCTATCGCTTCCTGCCCTTGCGCCCGGCCCCCCAGCGCCAGCCCATCACCGCGCTACTGGACTACCAGCACCTGTGCGGCCTGGGCAGCACAGCGCCCCCCGCCAGCGTGCCCAGCCTGGATGCCCATGCCCTGCAGGCCCTGCGACTGAGCAAGCAGCCCCTGCAATTGATCGATGTGCGCGAAAAAAACGAGTGGGACATCCTGCATATCCCCCAGGCGCAACTGATCCCGATGCAGCAGATGCTCAGCGGTGCGCACACCGCCCAGCTCTCGCCAGACGCCGAGATCGTCGTGTATTGCAAGGCCGGCAGCCGCTCCCGGACGGTGGTCCAGGCCTTGGCCGAGCAAGGTTTGCGTAACGTGCGCAGCCTCGAAGGCGGAGTGCTGGCCTGGGCCGCGGCCTATGCGCCGACACTGCCGGCCTACTGAGGACCCGCTTATGTTGCTGCTCAGCCAAGACATCATCACTGCGATCTTTGACCAGGCCCGCCAGGCGCACCCACTCGAGTGCTGCGGCATCATCGCCGCGGCCATCGACAGTGAGCGCGCCACACGCTTGATCCCGATGACCAACAGTGCCTGCTCCCCGGTGTACTTCGCCTTCGACCCACGGCAACAACTCCAGGTCTGGCGCGAGATGGATGCCCGCGATGAAGAGCCACGGGTGTTCTATCACTCCCATACCGCATCGCGGGCCTACCCCAGCGCTACCGATATCGAGTTCGCCACCGACGCCAACGCCCATTACCTGATTGTGACTACTGCGGACTACGACCCGCCGCTGCGCAGCTTCCGGATTGCCCAAGGCTGCGTCAGCGAAGAAGAAGTACGTGTCGAAACACCGCCCTATTAACCCTCCACGGAGTTCCATCCCATGAAGATCACTGTCCCCACCCTGATGCGTAACTTGACCGCCAACCAGAAAACCGTCGAGGCCCAAGGGCAAACGGTCAGGCAAGTTATCGACGCACTTGAGCAGCAGTATCCCGGCATCGCGGCGCGCCTGGTCGAGGGTAATAAAGTGCATAAGTTCATCAATATTTATATCAACGATGACGATATCCGCTTCTTGCAAAGTCTCGACAGCGCCGTCGCCCAACATGACCAAATCACCATCTTGCCTGCCGTCGCCGGCGGATGTTTTTAATTCCCCCCGGGGAGGAATAATTCCATGTGCCCTTGCCCCTACATGCACCAAGCCAAACCCCAACAGTGGCATGACGCCAAACTGGACTTCGCCGAAAGCATGAGTTACGGCGATTACCTGGGACTGGATAAAGTGCTGGACGCACAAGTTCCACGCTCCCAACAACATAACGAAATGCTCTTTATCATCCAGCACCAGGCCTCGGAACTGTGGATGAAGTTACTGTTGCATGAACTGCGGCACGCCCGCCAGTTGATCGATCAGGGCCAATTGGCGGGCAGTCACCGGGTGCTGGCCAGGGTGTTGCGGATCATGGAGCAGATGGTCAGCTCATGGGCGATCCTCGCGACCCTGAGCCCCATGGAGTTCATCAGTTTTCGCTCGGACCTGGGCAATGCCTCTGGCTTCCAGTCCTATCAGTACCGTGAGATCGAGTTCATTTTCGGCAATAAAAACCGCGCCATGCTTCTTCCACACCAGCACACCCCGCAGATCGCCAAAAACCTTGAACAGTGCCTGCACACCCCGTCGTTATACGACGCGATCATCCAGCAGATGACCCGCCAGGACCTGCCCATCTGCGCACTGCGGCTGGACGCCGACCCCAGCGAGCCGACCCGCAGCGATGCTTCGGTGGAGGCCGCATGGGTCCAGGTCTACCGCCAACCGGAGCGCTACTGGGACCTGTACCAGTTGGGCGAAAAGCTGATGGATATCGAAGACGCCTTTCGCCAATGGCGCTTTCGCCACGTCACGGTGGTCGAGCGGGTCATCGGTTTCAAGAAAGGCACCGGCGGCACCGAAGGCGTCGAGTACCTGCGCAAGATGCTCGGCACCGTGCTGTTCCCTGAACTCTGGAGCCTGCGCTCAAGCCTCTGACCCCTCCCCCACGAGAATTCGCCATGACTGCTACAGACAACGCTCGTCAAGTCACCATTATCGGCGCAGGGCTCGCCGGAACCCTGGTCGCGCGCCTGCTGGCCCGCAACGGCTGGCAGGTCAACCTGTTCGAGCGACGCCCCGACCCGCGCATCGAAACCGGCGCCCGGGGGCGCTCCATCAACCTGGCGCTGGCCGAACGAGGCGCCCATGCCTTGCGTTTGGCCGGGCTAGAGCGCGAAGTACTGGCAGAAGCGGTGATGATGCGCGGGCGCATGGTGCATGTGCCCGGCACGCCCCCCAACCTGCAGCCATACGGGCGTGATGACAGCGAGGTGATCTGGTCGATCAATCGGGATCGCTTGAACCGCATTTTGCTCGACGGCGCCGAAGCGGCCGGCGCGAGTATCCACTTCAACCTGGGGCTCGACAGCGTGGACTTTGCGCGCCAACGCCTGACCCTCAGCAACGTGTCGGGGGAGCGCCTGGAGAAACGCTTCCATCTGCTGATCGGCGCCGATGGCTGCAACTCGGCGGTGCGCCAGGCCATGGCCAGCGTCGTCGACCTGGGCGAGCACCTGGAAACCCAGCCCCATGGCTACAAGGAACTGCAGATCACTCCCGAGGCCAGCGCGCAATTCAACCTGGAGCCCAACGCCCTGCATATCTGGCCCCATGGCGACTACATGTGCATCGCCCTGCCGAACCTGGACCGCAGCTTCACGGTGACGTTGTTCCTGCATCACCAGAGCCCGGCGGCACAACCCGCCAGCCCGTGTTTTGCGCAACTGGTGGATGGGCATGCCGCGCGAAGGTTTTTCCAGCGCCAGTTCCCCGACCTGTCACCGATGCTCGACAGCCTGGAGCAAGACTTCGAGCACCACCCCACCGGCAAGCTCGCAACCCTGCGCCTGACCACCTGGCATGTCGGCGGCCAGGCCGTGCTGCTGGGCGATGCGGCCCATCCCATGGTGCCGTTCCATGGCCAGGGCATGAACTGTGCACTGGAAGACGCCGTAGCCCTCGCCGAACACCTGCAATCGGCCGCCGACAACGCCAGCGCACTCGCGGCGTTCACCGCCCAGCGCCAACCCGATGCGTTGGCGATCCAGGCCATGGCCCTGGAAAACTACGTGGAGATGAGCAGTAAAGTGGCCAGCCCCACCTACTTGCTGGAGCGCGAACTGGGCCAAATCATGGCCCAGCGCCAACCGACGCGTTTTATCCCGCGTTACAGCATGGTCACCTTCAGCCGCCTGCCCTACGCCCAGGCAATGGCTCGCGGGCAGATCCAGGAGCAACTGCTGAAATTCGCAGTGGCCAACCACAGCGACCTGACCTCGATCAACCTCGACGCCGTGGAGCACGAAGTGACCCGCTGCCTGCCACCCTTGAGCCACCTGTGCTGAGCCTTCCAGGAGCGCCGTCAGTGCCTACGCGCAAACTCTTCGATATCAGCCCGCCGATCACCACGGCCATCGCCACCTGGCCCGGCGACACCGACTACCAGCAGGAGCCCGTGTGGGTGCTGGATCATCAATGCCCGGTAAACGTCGGCAAGATCACCCTTTCCGCCCACACCGGGGCCCACGCCGATGCGCCACTGCACTACAGCAACAGCGGCGCCGCCATTGGCTCGGTGCCGTTGGAGCCTTACCTGGGGACCTGCCGGGTGATTCATTGTTTCGATAGCGACGGCCTAGTCCGGCCGGCCCAGCTTTTGCCACACCTGGCCCAGGCGCCCGAACGCATCCTGTTGCGCACCTATCGCCACAGTGACCCCTGCATTTGGGATCAACACTCCACGGCGATTGCCGTGGCTGCCATCGAACTCCTGGCCCGCCACGGAGTAAAACTGGTGGGCATCGACACCCCCTCGGTGGATCCGCAGCACTCCAAGACGCTGGATGCGCATCACGCGATCCAGCGCCATGGCATGGCCATTCTCGAAGGGTTGGTATTGGATGAGGTGCCGGCCGGCGACTATGAGCTGATCGCCCTGCCCCTCAAGTTCATGGCGCTGGACGCGAGCCCGGTGCGGGCGGTGTTGCGCAGCTTGCCAACGCAGGCGCCGCGCAGCGGTTAAATCACCCGCGCTGCTGGAACCACGCTGCGCGGTACCCAGCTCTTGGCGGCTCCTAGAAACACCATTCCTCAGCCCGGACCACCCGGCAGAACGGCCCGTCGAGCGTGGCATTGTGGTGCGCGACGATGTCCTGGGCGTTAATCTCTGGCGTGTCTGAACAGCTATGGCCGTCGGCGATGAGTACGGCGTCAAAACCAAGATCGCGTGCTGCACGGCAGGTGCTGTCGACGCAGTATTGAGTTTTCAGCCCAGTGATCACCACGCCCGTAGCACCGCAGGCGCGCAAATTGTCCGCCAGGCCAGTTGATGCAAAGGCGTTGGGCCGCTGTTTATCGAACACCGTTTCATCACCCAGCAGCTTCAATTCCTGCACGACTTCGGTCAACGAGCTACCGGGTTCGATGGCTGAACCCACCGGCCCGGTGTGGCGGGCGAGAAAAACCGGCGCGCCCGCGTTGCGCGCCTTGTCCATCAAGGCGTTCACCGTGTCCAGCAGCGCTTCGCAGCGCCATGGCTTTTGCGGGCCGTGAACCAACCCCACTTGCATATCGAGTACTAAAAGGGCGTACATAGGTGCATCTCCTTGCGTGTGAACCAGCGACACAAGGGCATGAAAAAAGGCCCTGTCCATCGCTGGCGGGCCTTTGAAGTTCGTTGGCTATTGGCTCACGACACCTCGCACGCTCCGCCTTCAGCGGTGGTGGTGGTCGTGGTCGAGGTCGAGGTCGAGGTCGAGGTCAGGCAATAGTCGGTCATGGGTCGACACTAGCACAGATCTTCTCGGGATCGTGTGCACAAACCGGGATCACTTGAGCCAATCGAAGCGCCACCGTCGCCGCCTGCTCGGCAGTGGCGATGTTGGTAAAGCCCAGTACCAACCCGTGCCTGGGCTTGGCCTCCAGGTACCACTGTGACAGTGGCTCGACGGCGATACCAATGGCCCGGGCACGTTGGGCCAGTTCAACATCATCGCCGTCGCGCAGGCCCGCGATCAGGTGCATGCCGCCGGCCTGGGGGTTGATCGACAGGCGTTCGCCAAACTGTTGTTGCAGCGCCGCGACCAGCCACTGGCGGCGGCGGGCGTAAAGGGTGCGCATTTTTTTTAGGTGCCGTGCAAAGTGACCCTCGCAGAGGAACGCGCTGACGGTCGCCTGGAGGAGCTGCGGGCAGTGATTATGCAAACGATCCGCCTGACGGGCAAAGGCCTCGCTCTGTGCCTGCGGCACCACCAGATAGGCCAGGCGCAGGCCTGGAAACATCACCTTGCTGAAGGTCCCGGTGTAGAGCACGCGGCCCTGCTGGTCAAGGCTCTTGAGCGCAGGCAAGGGCTTGCCCTGATAGCGGTACTCACTGTCGTAATCATCCTCGATGATCCAACTGCCCTGGCGATTGGCCCAGTCCAGGAGCGCCAACCGACGCGGCAGTGACAGCGACACTCCCAGCGGGCTCTGGTGGGTCGGCGTGACCACAGCAAAGCGCGCATCCGGGCAGCGTGCAATGCCTTGGGCGACGTCCAGCCCCTGGTCATCCACGGCCACCGGCACCAACTGCGCACCGGCTTCGAGTAACGCGTTGCGCGCCATGAAATAGCCGGGTTCTTCCAACCAGCAGCGATCACCGGGATGCATCAGCGTGTGGCTGATCAGGTCCAGGCAGGCGCGATAGCCCGCGCACACGAACACCTGCTCCGGGCGGCAGGTAATCCCTCGGGAAATCCCCAGGTAGCTGGCAATGGCCGCGCGCAAGGGTGCATGGCCGCGCGGGTCCGGGTACACCAGACCCTCAAGGCCAGCCTGGCGCAGTTGACGGCCTGCCAGCCGGGTCCAGAGTTTGCGCGGAAAGGCATCGAGTGCGGGCAGGCCCATCTGCAGCGCGAGCGGCAGCGCCCCGCTATGATTGGGCAGGTACGGCGCCGCAACAGGCGGCGCGTGAACGATGGATGAGGAAACCGCCGCCAGTTGGGGGCTGACAATTGTCCCGGCGGCCCCCCGAGCAATCAGGTAGCCCTCCCCGATCAGCAGTTGGTAAGCCGCCTCAACGGTGCCACGCGCCAGGTTCAATTGCGCCGCCAACGCGCGAACGGCAGGCACGCGGTCCCCGGGGCGCAAGCGGCCATCGGCGATGGATTCGCGAAATCGCTGGTAAAGCTGGCGATAGATCGGCGCACTCTGGCTTCGGTCGAGCGTGAAGGGAGGAATCATGGCCTAGTCATTTATGCACTTTTCGGCCCTGTAGCTTAAGTCATCGTGGCGCTAAGGTCTGCCTTCTCTCTACGGCGTACACCCTATGGCTTATACACTGCGACACCTGGCAGACCCGCAGGCCTTCGAGGCCAGTTTCGACCTTATGCGCGTGCTGCGGCCCCATATCACCGAGCCGGCGAACTATGTGGCGCAGCTGCTGCGCCAAACCGCACAAGGCTACCGTTTATTGGCCGCGTGGGACGCTGGGCGGGTGGTCGGCCTGGCCGGTTATCGCGAGTTGGAAAACCTGCTCTACGGGCGCTTTATCTACGTCGATGATCTGGTGGTGCACCCAGATCTGCAGCGCAGCGGCCTGGGCGCACGGCTGCTGGACGCCGTTCGCGCAGAGGCCGTGCAGCACGATTGCGCCCATTTCGTGCTGGACACCGGGCTGCATATGCCGCTGGCCCAGCGTTTTTACTTTCGCCAAGGCCTGCTGGCCCACGGCATGCACTTCACCCAAAGTCTTCAGACAGAGAATCAGCCATGAACAGTGTTCTATTGATCAACGCCAGCCCCAATGGCCAGGTTTCCCATGCCAACCAATTGGCGTTGGAGTTGGTGGATGCCCTGCGCCAGCAGCACCCCAGGCTTGAACTGGTGGAGCGCGACCTGGGCACTCACCCGCTGCCGCCACTGGGCATGGACTACGCCCGTGGGCTGGCGACAACCACGCCGCTCGATGCACCGGTATTCGAGGTTTCCGAAGCGCTGATCCGCGAACTGGAACGCTGCGACATCCTGCTCATTGCCACCCCGATGCACAACTTCACGCTGCCCGCTGCGCTCAAACTGTGGATCGACTACGTGCTGCGCATCCATCGCACGTTCAGTTCAGGGCCCGAGGGCAAGACCGGCCTGCTGAGCAACCGCCCAGTGTATGTACTGGTCGGCTCCGGCGGTTTTCACCAGGGCGAAAAGGCACGGCAACCGGACTTTCTGACGCCCTACCTGCGCCAGGTACTGGGCACGCTCGGGTTGCTCGACCTGCACTTCACCTACCTCCAGGGCCTGGTGTTCGGTGAAGAGAGGGTTCAGGCCACGGTCCAGGACAGCCGTGCGCGACTGGCCCTGGAGCCGCTGTTCAACTCGCTCGTCAAAGCACTCCGGGCACCACCAGGGTCAACCACGCAACACACGGCCCCACAAGGGCAATGACCGCGCTGTAGATCAACAGGCTGCGCAACACCTTTTCACGCTCCTGCGGCGGTGTATTGGCAACCACCAGTGCGCCATTGGTGGAGAACGGGCTGGTGTCGACGATAGTGGTGGAAATGGCGATGGCCGCGACCACGCCGACTGCACTGATATGGCCCTGGCTCAGGAATGGCACGGCCAGGGGAATGATCACTCCCAGCAATGCGGTGGACGAGGCGAAGGATGAGATGATCGCGGCGGTAAAGCACAGCAGCAACGCCACCAGCAACGGCTCACCCAGGCCGGAGATGCCATGGGCGACATAGTCAATGGTGCCGATGGTCTGCATCACGCCAATGTAGGTGATGATCCCGGTGATCAGCAGCACTGTCGACCAACTGACCTTGTCGATGGCCGCCTTCTGTGCCGTGGGCGCGAACATGGCCAGCACCACCGCGACCGTCATCGCCACCAGACCGATATTGAACTTGAACACCAGGGCCGAAATCGCCAGGGCCAACAACCCGATCAGTGTCGACAGCTTGGCCCCGTCCAGGCCGCTGACGGCCTGCAGCGGTGCGCCGGCGCCTGTCAGGTCAGTGCGGTGATAGGCCGGGGACGCCGGCGTGCCGCCATGCCCGAGAATCGCCAGAGAGGCGCCCGCCGTATGCAAGGTGGGGCCGAACGCGACCGGTGCCAGCGACAGGCGTGCGCTGCGCAAACCACCGAACACGACGAAGACCACCATGGCAATCCCCAGGTTGAACAGCAAGCTGGTGATGAACAACGTGAACGGCGCATAGGGCAGCCCGGAGGACGCCACGATCTGATTGGTAATGCCACCGAAAATACTCACGGGCGAGAAGCTGCCGCCCTGGGCGCCGTGAATCACCATCAACCCCATCAGCACCGGATTGATGCGGTACTGCACGGCAAAGTTCAGCGCAATCGGCGCAAGAATCGCCGCCACCGCCGGGCTCAGGGCACCGAAACCGGTGAGCAATGCCGCCACCACGAACATCACCCAGGGGATCCAGGCAACGTGTCCACGCACCATCAACACGGCGCGCTCGATCAGCCAGTCGATGGTGCCGTTGTTCTGCGCGATGCCGAACAGGTAAGTGACCCCCACCAGGGTGAGAAACAGGTCACTGGGAAAACCGGCAAAGATCGTCGCCGGGGTCATTTCCAGGATCACCGAGCCGACCACAAAGGCCGCCGCAAAGGCCAGCGCGCCCATATTGATGGGCAACACGCTGGCGATGCCGAAGATGACCACCAGCACCACAATCGACAGAATTTCATTGTTCATTGCAATCTGACTCCCCGCAGTCGGACGGCCCCGCAGGTACCGTCCTTGTTATTGTTTTTTCGGGATGTGGCGCGGGGGGCTTGTCCTCCGCTGGGCTGCATAGCAGTCACAAAACCTTGTGCCTCGGCCTACTCGGTAGCCCTTATTGGGGCTGCTGCGCAGCCCAACGGGGGACGAGCCCCCTCGCCACAGGGGCGGTGTTCAATTAGTTGCCGCTGAACACCGCCGGCCGGCGCTCGGCAAAGGCTGCCAGGCCTTCGCCAAAGTCGGCGCTTTCGCAGGCCTGGCGGCGCAGTTCGGCGATCTGTTCCATGGCCTGCACCGGCATCGGTTGCAGGTCTTCGAGGATGCGCAGTTGTTCCTTGACTGCCGCCACGGCCAGCGGCGCTTTGCTGGCAATGCCTTGCGCCAGTTCCACAGCGGTGGCTTCCAGCACATCGCTGTCGACCAGGCGGTTGACCAGGCCATAGCGTTCGGCGCGTTGCACATCAAGCTTGTTTGCCGTGAAGAACAGCTCTTTGAGCACATGAATCGGCAAGTTGTGGAAAAAGCGCAGCAAACCGCTGGTGGTGTACGGCAAGCCAATGTTCACGGGGGTCATGGCGAAGCTCGCGCTGTGATCTGCCACGACCATGTCGCAACTCATCACCAGGTCCACTGCGCCACCCCATACCGAGCCGGACACCAGGGCAATCACCACCCCGGGATAGGCGCGGATGCTGCGCAATACGCGCTCGAGCGGTTTGCCGTAGGCAATCGGGTCGCGGTCGTGTTGCAGTTCACGGATGTCGTGGCCGGCACTCCACACCGACTGGCCGACTTCGCTGCCCAGGATCACCACCGGGATGCGTTGCGCCGCCAGGGCCGCGAGGCTCTCGTCAAGCGCCTGCAGCAACTGTGCGCTGAGTGCATTGCGGTGGGTGGGATTGCTGAAGACCAGCCGCGCGATGCGTGGGTCGACCTGCTGGACGGTCACGGTGGCGCAAGACGTTGGATTCATGGTGCGGTTCCTGTTGTTTGGGCACAGTCTTGGAACACTACTTGCGCGGCGAGCAGTGCGTTGATCGATGCGGCGTCGAAACCCGCTTCACGCAGTACTTCGACGGTGTGTTGCCCCAGCAGTGGCGGCGGTCGGCTGGCGGCGCCGGCGGTGGCGCCAAACACCGGGGTCACGACCTGGCGCAGTGCGCCGAGTGTGGGGTGCGTGAGGGTCTCGGTCAGTTGGCTGTGCAATACCTGGGGGTCGGCGAAAACCTCATCGAGGGTATTGATGGGGCCAGCGGGTAAACCGGCGTCGACGAACATGGCCGTCCATTCGCGCTTGCTGCGGGTTTTCAAGCGGCTCTCCAGAATGCCGCGCAATTCGTCACGCCGTTCGACACGCGCCTCGTTGGTGGCAAAGCGCGGATCGTCCGGCAGCCCGGGCAACTCCAGCAGGACACACAGGCGCCCCCACATGGCTGAAGTAATCGGTGCCAGATTCAGCGGGCCATCCTGGGTCTGGAATACCCCGTAAGGCGCAATCACTGAATGGGCGTTGCCGGTGCGCCGTGGCACATCCCCCAGGCTGAGATAACGTTGGCCGTGCACACTCAACAACCCCACCAGGCTGGCCAGCAGCGAGGTGCTGACATGTTGGCCACAGCCGGTGCGCTCACGCTCCAGTAGCGCCGCCAGCACCGCCGTCACCAGCCACATGCCCGAGGTCAGGTCGCCGATGGCGGTGCCCGTGCGCGTCGGGTCGCCATCGACGAAACCGGTCAGGCTCATCAGGCCCGAGTAGCCCTGGGCGATCTGGTCGAAGCCTGGCCAACTGCTCATCGGCCCGTCGGTGCCAAAGGCATTGATGCTGCCCATCACCAGCCGTGGATTGCGGGCGCTGAGCACTTCATAGTCCAGGCCCATGCTGTGCAGCGTGCCGGGTTTGAAGTTCTCGATGACGACGTCGGCGCCATCGATCAAGCGCTGGACGGTGGCCAACCCCTTGGGGTTGCGCAGGTCAATGCACATGCCGCGCTTGTTGCGGTTGCAGGATAAATAGTAGGTGCTCACGCCGCGGTCGAAGGGGCCCCAGGTGCGGCTCATGTCGCCCGTCGGGCCGGGCTCGATCTTGATCACATCAGCCCCCAGGTCTGCCAGGACCATGGTGCAGAACGGTCCCGACAGCGCGCGACTCAGGTCGACGATTTTCACGCCTTGCAAAGCTTGCATAGGGTTCTCCAGTGAAGAACGCTTGGTGGGTTGTGGTCCGAGTCTAGGCGCCGTATCTCATAAACTAAAAATATGATATTCCTCTGCTCTCATCGGAAAATCATATGGCTCAAGAGGTACCCATGGACCTGCGCCAACTGCGCTACTTCATCAAGGTCATCGAGTGCGGCAACATTACCCGCGCCAGTGAAGCGCTGCATATTGCGCAGCCCGCAATCAGCCAGCAGATGCGCAATCTGGAACTGGACATGGGTATGCCGTTGCTCGAACGCAGCGTGCACGGCGTAGTCGCCACGGCGGCCGGGCAGACCCTTTACCGGCATGCCATCGAGCTGCTGCGCCAAGCCGATGGCACCCGGGAACTGCTGCGCCAGGACGCCGACTTCCCGCAGGGTAAAGTCTCGGTCGGCATGCCATCGAGTACCGCACGCATGCTGGCCATTCCCTTGGCGCGCGCGATTGGCCAGCGATATCCCGGCATAAAGTTGGAGTTGATTGATGCCCCCAGCGCCGAGCTTGGGCGCCTGATCACCGTAGGGCGGGTGGCACTGGCAGTGAACGTTGATGTGGTCGAAACCCGGGGCATGGCGTACCAGCGGCTGTTGACCGAAACCCTGTACCTGGTGGCGTGGCCGGCGTTTGAACTGCCCGATGAACCGGTCTCCATCGAGGCCTTGGCAAACATGCCGCTGGTGCTGCCTTGTGCGCCCAATACCATTCGCAATCGGGTCGAGTTTGCCCTGCAGGAGGCCGGCCTCAAATGCGAGGTTGAGTTTGAAGCCAACTCCACCGACCTGTTGTTCTCAGCCGTCAAGGCGCAGTTGGGTGTCACGATCCTGCCGTGGGCAGCGGCCCACGCCGAGTTGGTGCAACACCGGCTCAAGCTGGCCAGGATCGATCATCGACTGTTCAAGCGCGATCTTTCACTGTGCTGGCATGACACTGTGGTCGAGAGCAACGCGGTACAGAAGGTCAAGGCAACCATCATTGAGCTGTTCGAGGCGTTCGGGCGCCAGCCGGGGTGGGCGGACGGGCAGTGACAAGAGGCTGGGGCTCGACGCGGGCGAATAAACGGTACCATTGCCGCGCCTGGCCCACTGATCGGTTCAAATGAAGGAACAGAAGACATGATCGAAACCCGCCTGCTGCGCCAGTTCATTGCCGTGGCTGAAGAGCTGCACTTTCATAAGGCGGCGATCCGCCTGCACATGGCTCAACCGCCGCTGAGCCAGGCCATCAACCGCCTGGAGGGCAAGCTGGGGTTCAGTCTGTTCAACCGCAGCAAACGCGGGGTAAAACTGACCCCGGCCGGTGACGCGTTCCTGCACGCCGCCTACAGCACCCTCAAGGAACTGGAGCTGGGCATCGAACACGCTCGCCAGGTGTCCGAAGGGATCGCGGGCAAGCTGACAGTGACCGCCGTGTCGATCACCTACTATGAGTCGCTGCTCAATAGCCTGCGGCGGTTCCGCGAACACTTCCCCAAGGTGCAATTGATCATCAAGGAGATGCCCTCCTCCAGCCAGGCCAAGGCGATTGTGGCGGGAGAAGCCGACATTGCCTTCATGCGCAAATTGCCGATTTCGGCGCAAAACGTCGAGTCGCGCCTATTGCTGGATGAAGAGATCGTGATGGCGCTGCCTGCCCACCACCCCAAGGCGGATGCTGGCCAGATCGATTTGCGGCACTTTGCTGGCGAAGACTTCGTGTTCACCCCCCAAGCCCTGGGCACTGGCTATCACAGCCAACTTATCGCCCTGTGTGAAGCCGCCGGCTTTTACCCCAGGGTGGTACAGGAGGCCGCCCAGATCCATACCTTGATCGGCCTGGTGGCCTGTGGCTTCGGGGTCGCGTTGGTGCCTGAATCGATTGCCCACTCAATCATGCGCGACAAGGTCGTGTTTCGGCGGATCGGCCCCGTGGGCGCGACCCCCAACCCGACCATCGGCCTGTATATGAGTTGGAACACCGACAACCCATCACCGTTGCTGGACAGTTTTATCGCCATGCTCGATTTCAATCCTGCCTCGGTGCCATCGACCAGGGGTTAGTCGTCGTCAAAGGTATCAGGCAGAGACTTTTATAGTATTTCCCAGCGGGTGAGCGGCGCTCCATCATCCCCTAAAGCCTCGCTCGCCCTCCTCCCGTCACTGAGTTCTTATGCCTGCCGTCATCTACATTTTTTCACTGTGTACCTTCACATTCGGCTTGTCCGAATTCGTCGTCGCCGGCCTGGTATCGGCAATCTCCCTCGACCTGCACGAGTCCATCTCGCAAGTGGGCTCGGCCATCGCGGCCTACGCCCTGGGTGCGGCCATCGGCGCCCCGGTCATCACCGCCATGCTGGCCACTTGGCGCGACAAAACCGTGTTGCTCCTGACCATCGCCGTGCTGGCCACCGGCAGCGTAGTCATCAGCCTGGCGGCAGATATCGTGACCCTGCATGGCGTACGCTTCGTTATCGGCTTGGCGCACGGTGTATTCATGGCCGTGGCCTCCAACGCCGCGGTCAAGCTGGTTGACCCGCTACGGGCCGGGCGTGCGCTATCACTGGTGTGGATTGGCCTGACCCTGTCAATCGCCTTTGGCGTGCCGATCGGTACCTTTTTCGGCAGCTACTGGTCATGGCGCATGGTATTCCTGGCAATCGGCGGCCTGGGCTTGATCAGCACCCTGGGCCTGATTCTGCTGATGCGCCAGCCACCCGCCGACGCACTGCACAAAGACCACGGCCTGAAACAAAGCCTCGCCGCCCTGCTGCAGCGCGAACTGTTGATGGCTGCCAGCATCGCAATGCTGGTGAGCGTGGCGACTTTCTCATTTTTTACCTTTGTGTCGCCGTTCCTGCTGGAGATCACCCGCGTTCAACCACAGGTGCTGAGTTTTGCGATGCTGGTGTTCGGTGTCTGCTCCATCCTTGGCAACGTGCTGGGCGGTTACCTCGCGGATGCATTCGACGCCGACCGATGCCTGCTCGGCGGGTTGAGCGCATTGATGTTCAACCTCTTGGGTTTGTATGTGTGGGGCGACTCGATCATCGCCACCTTGATGCTGGTGGGGCTGTTGGGGGTGGTGTTCTTTGCCATTGTGACCCTGTCGACCCTACGTTTGCTGCGCCTGGCACACCAGCATATTCCCCAATCCAGTGCAGTGGCTTCAGGGCTCAATATTGCCGCGTTCAACCTCGGCACTGCGCTGGGTGGCATCGGGGCAGGCTGGGTGATCAGCCAGTTCGGGCTGGCCTATATACCCATTGCGGGTGCCGGCGCGGCGTTAGTAGCCATGGGCGTGCTTGGGCTGCAGATGAAGCCCAAAGCAGCCGCGGACAATTGAGCAGTCCCCGCCACCCACCGGTTTTGTAGGAGCTGCATTGATTGCATTGATGATGACTATCAAACCGACCGGCCTGTTTAATTGCCAACGCTGATTCCTATAATCGCCTCCACATTCTCCCCCGGCCTGGCTTCAGGCTGCATTCCCCCCGGATCTCAACACCATGCCAAGCGCCAGCCAGGCCCCTCGCAGCCTTCCCGAACATAATCAACAGAGTGTCAAACAGCAGTGGCTGGCGATTCTCTCGGTGGCCGTGGGTGCCTTTGCCCTGGTGACCAGTGAGTTCCTGCCGGTAGGCGTGCTCAATGATGTCGCCAGTGACCTGGGTATCACTGCCGGTCACGCCGGGCTGATGGTGACCCTGCCGGGCATCATGGCCGCCCTCGCCGCGCCCTTGCTGTCGGTCAGCATTGGCACCATGGACCGGCGCTATCTATTGATCGGCCTGACGCTGATCATGATCATCGCCAACTCGGTGGTGGCTTTTGCCAGCGACTTTGGCCTGCTGCTGTTGGGCCGCGTGCTGCTGGGTATCAGCATCGGCGGCTTCTGGGCGACCGCCATCGCTCTCAGCGGCCGGCTGGCGCCCAAGGGCGTGGGTGTCGCCCAGGCGACTTCGATCATCATGGTCGGCGTGACCCTCGCCACCGTCCTGGGCGTGCCCGTAGGCACCTGGCTGAGCGGCCTGATGGGCTGGCGCATGACCTTCCTGGTCACCGCGCTGATGGGCGTCCCGGTGCTCCTGGCGCAGATATTCCTGCTGCCGCGACTCAACCCCGAGAAAGCCATCCACATCCGTGACCTGCCCGCCTTGTTTATCAACCCCCAAGCGCGGGTCGGGTTGATCGCCGTATTGCTGATCGGCCTGGCGCACTTTGCCGCGTACACCTATGTCGCGCCGTTCTTCAAGCACAGCGCCGGCTTCGACGGGCCAACGATTGGCTCGTTGCTTTTGCTCTTCGGCGTGGCTGGGGTGGCGGGGAATATTTTTGCCGGCTTCGCCGCCAACCGCAGCGTACGTCACACCCTGTTGCTGGTGGCGCTGATGATCGGCACCAGCACCGCCCTGTTCCCCCACTTCGCCACCGGCATGACCGGCGCAGCCATGTTGATTGGGCTCTGGGGTTTTGCTTTCGGCGCCTTCCCGGCCTGCGCCAGCATCTGGATGTTTGTCGTGGCGCCCAAGGATGTCGAACGCGGCATGCCGCTCTTCGTCGCGCTGTTCCAGGTGATTATTGCGCTGGGCTCATTCTTCGGTGGGCGGATCGTCGACCAGTTGGGCAGCTCGGTACTCCTGAGCCTCGCCACGGTGCTGGTGGGCTTCGGTTTTGTGACCGTGCTGGTGCTGGGGCGCAATATCAGCAACAGCCTCGCGGCCCAGCCCTGCTAGTGGGCTGAGCCCCCAAGCGTGGCTCTCCCGTCGGCAGGGGGAGCCTAGTCGATTTTACCAGACAGCCTGACTTTCGCTTTACCGATGGGAAACTCTTGCAGTCCCGCCCTCAATGCCAGGGAAACCCTGGTGTTTTGCGCGTCAACCTTCACTAGCAGGTCGATATCTTTTTGCGTGCCCAGCTTCTGGAAAAGATCAAAGATTTCCTTCTCATCGAAAGCGTCGATCCACACGCCATACCGGCTGGTACCGTTGCGCCAATAGAAGCCACAGAACTTGGGAATGGCCCTTTGTTCATAGCGATTATCCAGTAGAGCCTTTGCGAATATATTTTCTTGCTCGCCGTTGTAGGCGCTGAATGCAAAATCCAGCCATTCGCCCTCTTGCAGGACAACCACAGGTCTCCAGCTATATTTTTCCCGGTAGACGCTATAGGTTTGCGGCGCAGGATAGCCTTGCGCTTGGATTTTTTGCCGGATTTGCGGGCTGAAGGTCTTATAGGACGGATCATTGAGCATGCGGTCTGCATAGCCGTCTTTAAACATGTACTGGGCGTTGCTGTAGGCGCTCTCCTTGGTCATCGTCGTGGCCTGCGCCTGAAAGACCCCGACCTCCTTCTGGTTTCCCGCCCCGCTCAGCCAGAGCACCACCCGACCCTGCGGCGCCAACCCAACGACAAAAGTGTTGTAGGTGTCTTTTTTACGGGTGTCCTGGTCGATAAAGCCCTCATCCAGGAGGAGCTTTATTTGGTCTTTGTCCAAGGCCCAGTTACCGGTATAGAACGTTCGCTCCACCAGCGAGTACCACGTAAATTCCAGCTGATAAGGCACACGCTTTTTTTCGATCGCGGTGGTCATCGTTCCACCGTGGTTGCCCCAACCGGTATTCTGCGTGCCCCAGATCGCGTCAAAACCGTAGGTAAAACCCTCAGCGATGATGGCGCCCCGGTAAACCTCCATAGGGTATTCCTGGGGTGCGGATACTGTTCCCGACCAGCTGTAAGTTTCAGCCACGTCGGTACTCTTGCAAGCCGTCAGGGAAAAACAGGACAAGACAGCAACCATCACTGTCATCAGGCTTTTTATTTTCACGCACCCCTACCTCGTCATTGCCCATCGCCAATCGCTGCAGTTCCTTCTCCCGGAATCAAGACCATGCTCTGGGGGGAAGACAATGTAATGCCCATTTCCTGAAGGCGCGCCAGCAGGATAAACAGCAAATCGCTGCGGGTACCGGACACCGAACGCGGGCTGTTGACGTAGCCGCTGACACCAATGATCAGGCCGTCCCTGGCCAAGTCCTTGAAGGTGACCGAAGGTGCGGGGGTGGCGAGAATCGCCTCATGCTCGGTAAACGACTGCATCAACAGTTCGCGAACTTTCAATACATCGGTGTCCAGCGGCAATGTGAGGGTGATACCCACCACGCCGAGCGCGTTGCCCATGGTGACGTTGCGCACGTTCTGCGAGATGAACTGTGAGTTGGGCACGATCACCGTCGAGCGGTCGGACATCTGGATTTCGGTGGCCCTGACGTTGATCCGCCGAATATCGCCCTCGACCCCACCCAGGCTGACCCAATCGCCGACTTTCACCGGCCGTTCGGTCAGCAGGATCAGCCCGGAGATGAAGTTCTGCACAATGGCCTGCAGGCCGAAGCCGATCCCCACCGACAAGGCACTGACGACCCAGGTCAGGCTGGTCAGGTTGATGCGCAAGGTCGACATCACCAGCAGACTTAACAACACAAAGCCCAGGTACCCCACCAAGGTGACCAGGGACGCACGCATGCCGGCGTCCATGTTGGTTTCCGGCAGCAGACGCTCGCTCAGCCAGCGCTTCAAGGTACGCACGGCGAACAAGCCGATGACAAACATCAGCAGCGCAACGAGGATGTCCTGGGGAATGATATGCAGGTTGCCCAGCGTCTTGCTGGACTCGCCCAACTGGCTGAAACCCTGGAGCAACTCGCTGGGGCTGGAGCCCGCCGGCAAAAAGGCCGCCATCACTGCGGTGAGCAGCAACAACGTACGGCCGACGCCAGCCAGCACCGTACAAGCCTGGGCCTGGTGCCGTGGCGACAGCCCCAATGCGTTGGCCAGTGCCAGGCCGCTCGGCTGTTTGGGCGACAGCAAGGTTTCACAAACGTCGCCGTAAAAGGCGATCAGCAGGTAGGCCGTCGCCGCCACGACGCTGACCCACAGCAGCTTGACGGTCAGGAAGTACGCCAGGGACAGGTAGCCGGTAAACAACGCCAGGACAATCACCGCCACCCATATCGACAGGACAAAAGGCAGCATGCCGGCGAGCCCGCCCGGGCGCTCCAGCGCAAGCTTTTTGCGCACGTGGCGCACGCGCAGCAACGCGGCGATAAAGATCAGCGCCGTGGTCAGCGCCGTCAGGCCATTGAGCGCCACGGTCAACGCCAGGCTGGCGCCCGTGACATTGTTGATCCGCTCTTCGGTGGCCACCAGCATCAAGGCCACCGCCAGAATCGCCGGGAAAGGCCCAAGCGCACTGGCAATCTCATCGGCAATGGCCGGCAACCGCCAGGACGGGCGCGGCAGCATCAGCAAGGCGCGTCCAAGGCCGGCAATAAACGCACAGAAGGTGGCCAGGGTGACCAGATGATCGGAAAGCCGGGCCAGGTTCTCGCTCAAGACGGCATTGCTTTCCAAGCCCCAGCGCATCAGCGAGACGGCGCCCATGATCGTCAGGATCGACGATAACCCCACCGCCACCGCCAACGTGCTGCGCCGCAAGCGACCCTCCGGCAGCCAGCGGATCATCGCCCAGGTCAGCAGATGCTCAAGCAGTCGCCTGCCGAAACTCCAGATCAGCACTGCCGCCAACAGCGTGCCGAAGAACGCCCAACGGCGCTCGGGGCTGACCGCAGTCTTCAAGGCGACAATGCCTTCGGCCTTGAGATTGTCCAGGCGTTGCAGGTCTTCCGGGGTCGGGCGGATCAAGGTCGACCAGAACGTGGGACTGAAGGGAGTATCGGTACGTGAAGTGACCTGGGAATTAAACAGATTGCGCCGCAGGTTGACGATCTGCGCAGCGAGCTCGCGGCTCGTCTGGCTCAGTTGTTTGGCCTGCTGCTCATCGTCCAGCAGGCTGTTCTTTTTGCGCGTCAGGGCATTGCGCTGGTCGGTAAGACTCTGCGCCTCCCCTGGCTGGGCCTCGCCCAGTACCTTGAGTTGATCGTCGAGGCGCTCCATCTCGGTAGCGCGTACCGTGAGCAACAGGGCTGCCTGTTGCTGTACCTGCAGTGCACCCTGTCGAAACTCCGCCAGCTTCTCGTCACTGGTGCTGATCGGCACGCTCTGGCGAATCAGCTCAAGCTGTTGGCTGAGCTGCTTGAGGTCGGCGTCTTCGGGCAACAGCGGCAAACTGTCGACGACATCGACTGGCGCCGGCGCTGCGGCCGCATCTGCCCATCCCGGCAGGCTGATAGCCAAAACCATGGCCAGCAAGGCCTGGCAGATGACGCCCCTATACATTCGCCGCATCACTTCACCCTTTTGTGTCTTTTTTCCATTGGCATTATGGACCGCCAGGGCAGAAAGGAAATTCCGCCCTGACGGCAAAAGAGTAGAGGCGGCGTTTTCTTCTCAGTCAACCAGCGTGGCCTTGGGCGCCAATGCCCACGGCGCCATCAAGCGTTGCGGGGTCTGGCAGGTCTTGCGCTTGAACACGAAGTTACGGCACTTCTCGGCGAACTGTTGGCGGTTTTCCACCATGTCCAAGCGCATCTGAGCCAGCTCGTTTTCGCGGCAGCGTTCAATCTGCTCAAGGTCCAACTGGGCTTTGCGCGCTCGATGCAGGGCGTACTTTTGATCGGTCAACGCAGCACTGGCCTGTTGCAGCAACCAGGCGCCAAATGCCCGCGGGCAATGTGGACCGATATCCTGGATCATCCCCCACTGCCGGGCCTGGAAGGTACTGATCGGCAGGCATTCTTCGATAAGTTTATGGGCGATTTCACTGCCGACCGCGCGCGGCAGGCTGTAGGTCCAGTATTCAGAGCCATACAAACCCATGGTTTTGTAATGCGGATTGAGTACCACACCTGCCCGGGCGAATACGATGTCAGCCGCCAGCGCCAGCATCACGCCGCCGGCTCCGGCGCCACCCGTCAGGCCACTGACCACCAGTTGCCGGGCCGTCAGCAGCTCCTGGCAGACATCGTCGATAGCCTGGATATTGGCCCAGGCCTCCAGCCCCGGCACCTCGGCCGCCTGAATCACGTTGAGGTGCACACCATTGGAAAAGCTCCCGCGCCCGCCCCTGATCAGCAGCACCTGGGTGTCCCGGGCCTTGGCCCAACGCAGCGCAGCGACCAGCCGCTGGCACTGTTCGGTGCTCATGGCACCGTTGTAGAACTCGAAGGTCAGTTCGCCAACATGACCGGACTCTTGATACCGAATCGGTTGATACGCCATCTCGTCGAACCCTTGGCTGGCAATCGAACCATCCAGCACCGGTACACCCGCCAACTGCCCAGCAAGTACGTGACGGGCCGGCAATTTGAAGGTTTCCTCGCCGGGCTGGGCCTTGCGCTTGAGTGAGCCGATCCACAGGCTGTGATCGCCGGTCGCGACCAATACCGCGTCATCCTGCACCGCGAGGATTTCCCCCGGCGTACCGCGGCGCGAATCCAGGTGCGCGTCATACAAGTAATACTGCCCGCCGGCGAGGCTCGCCAACACACCGGGCTGGCCGTCGGCAGCATCGATATTGCGTTTGATGAACCGGGCGCAATCGTACCAACCGAAGGTGCGATCAGCCTGCTTCATGTTCGGCTGCAAACGTCCGATCACGTCAGGTTGCGTGTAGTCCAGGGGCGTCGGTACGAAACCGCTGGCAAACTTACCCACCACGTCACGGATGCAATAGAGCGCAGCGTCACTCACCGGACCGTTGTACAACTCGGATTTACGCACATCGGCGGGCATGTCGAACTCACAGGTCGACCAGACCGGGCCGGCGTCCATCTCCTCCACCGCCTGCAACGCGGTGACGCCCCAGCGCCTGACCTGCTGGGTGATGGCCCAGTCCAGGGCGCTGGCGCCACGATCGCCCACGATCCCCGGATGAATGATCACCACCGGGCGGTCCGCATTGCTCCAGAGCTGCTGCGGTACGCGGTCCTTGAGAAACGGGCAGATCACCAGATCCGCCGCCGACTCCTCGATCTGCTGGCATACCGTGGCTTCATCGGTGAACAACACCACACTGGGCTCGTGCCCCGACTGCCGTAAATCCAGCCAGGCCCGTTGGGTCAGACCGTTGAACGCCGACGACAACAAAATAATCTTCAATGACTGCATGACTGACTCTTCCTTGAGAATGCATGGCCGGTGGCTCTCCATGAGCCATCCTTGGCCTTTTATGGAAACGCCAGCATAGAGGATGTGTCAGGAGGGGTAGATGATCGAGATCAATCTTGTGCCAGCAAGTGTGTCTGGTGAAGCGCGGGGGCGTTATCCATCATGCGCAGCGCCTCAGCATTGCGTGACGCTGTCGCACCGCCCCTCTGACGATGGATGCCAGTTTGGTGGGCTCTGCGCTCAATCGCAGCACTATCCAGTCGACCTTGAAAGATCGCTCCTACGTCTTTACCAAGCGCTTCCGAAGGCCCCGTCCGAAAAACCCGACAGTCACGAAAAATGACGAGCCCTTCTTTGCAATAAACGTTATGTATTCAGTTGTTCTGGGCAAGAAGCCCACATATCCATTCATCTCATGAAGAATGAGGATCATGCTAAATACTTCGTTTTTACCCACGCTGCGTGCCGCCCTCGGTACATCCCTGCGGCCCCGACAGCTCGACCGAGAGGAAGAGCGATTGATCCGCTACTACCGTTTATTGTCAGAGCAGGATCGTGAAGCAGTGCGCTGCCTGTTGTTTGCAGTCAAGGAAACCAGCCGGTCCGAATGCATTAAGCAGTCGCAAGTGATATCAGCCGATTCAGCGACCAAATAAAGCGGAAGGCTCTAGGTCCGATCGGACTATTAAGACCTACGACCAGAAACACAATGTTTTTGCGCACCTCTTTGGCAGTACGCTCCAGTTGCTGATGGGCCCGGGCATTGACCCACTGAAAAGTGCGCCCACAAGAACTGGATAGGCGTGTTTCAGGGAAGAGCGCAGCAAAAGCCATAGAAAGACTTTTCTTGGGACGAAAAAAATGGACCTCTTTTCAGAGATCCATTTTTTAATGTTTGGAGCGGGAAACGAGACTCGAACTCGCGACCCCGACCTTGGCAAGGTCGTGCTCTACCAACTGAGCTATTCCCGCGTCTTGGTGGTGTGCATTCTATAGATTCCAGAACACACGTCAAGCCCTTGATTCAAAAAAGTTTTATTTCTTTTCCACGGTCGTGCGCAAGTGGGGCCACGCGGCGCGCAGGTATTGCAGCATGGACCACAGGGTCAGGCCGGCGGCGATCAGTAGCAAGGCGTAGCCCAACAGCACCCAGAAGGTGAAGTTCGACGGGTTGGCCAGCAGGATGACCAGCGCCAGCATTTGCGCGGCGGTTTTCCATTTGCCCATGTTGGACACGGCTACGTGGGCGCGTGCGCCGATTTCGGCCATCCACTCGCGCAAGGCCGATACGACGATCTCGCGACCGATGATCACGGCAGCAGGCAGGGTCAGCCACAGGTTGCCGTGCTCCTGGACGAGCAGCACCAATGCCACGGCGACCATCAGCTTGTCGGCCACAGGGTCAAGGAACGCGCCAAACGGCGTGCTCTGCTCCAGGCGTCGTGCCAGGTAGCCATCCAGCCAGTCGGTCGCGGCCGCGAAGGCAAAGACCGAACTGGAGGCCATGTAGCTCCATTCATAGGGCAGGTAAAACAGCAAAATGAAGATCGGAATGAGCAGGACGCGTAGAACGGTGATCAGATTAGGGATATTCATCGGCACAACTGGCTACGAGGTGAGAAGGCATTCTACTCGCTGTGTAGGTTTGCATAAATCAACTCAGCGAGCTTTTTACTGATACCGGGGGCTTTGGCTATTTCTTCAATGCTGGCACGGGACAATTCCTGCAATCCACCAAAATGTTTCAACAGTTCACGCCGCCGTTTTGGCCCTACCCCTGCAACCCCTTCCAGGGTTGAAGTACGCCGGGTTTTACCACGTCTGGCGCGGTGGCCGGTAATGGCAAAGCGGTGGGCTTCGTCACGGATCTGCTGAATCAGGTGCAGCGCCGGTGAATCGCCCTTCAAGGTGAACTCATGGGCCGCATCATTCAAGTACAACGTTTCGAAACCAGCCTTGCGCGTCGTGCCCTTGGCCACGCCGAGCAGGATCAGGTCGGGCACCGCCAGTTCGTTAAGTACATCACGGGCCATGGACAACTGGCCCTTGCCACCGTCCACCAGCAGGATATCCGGCAGCTTGCCCTCGCCGTCCTTGAGTTTACTGAAGCGCCGGGTCAAGGCCTGGTGCATGGCGGCATAGTCGTCGCCCGGGGTGACGCCTTCGATGTTATAGCGGCGATAATCGGACTTGATCGGCCCTTCCGGCCCGAACACCACGCAAGATGCCACCGTCGCCTCGCCGCTGGAGTGGCTGATGTCGTAGCACTCCAGGCGTTGCGGCGGCTCGTCGAGTTTGAGCACGTCAGCCAGCGCTTCAAAACGCGCGGCCACATGCTGGCGGTTGGCCAGGCGGGCACTCAGGGCCTGCTCGGCGTTGGTCACCGCCAGTTGTTGCCAGCGCGCACGGGTGCCGCGCACCCGGTGGCTGATGTCCAGTTCGCGGCCGCGCAGTGCATGGATCGCGTCGATCAGTGCGGGGAAATCCTCATGCACCACGTTGACGATCAGTTCGCTCGGCAGGTCGCGCTCGGGGCTGCTGACGTAGTACTGGCCGAGGAACGCCGCCATGACTTCGGCCACCTCCTCCTCGATTCCCGTCTGGGGAAAGAAGTTCTTGCTGCCCAGCACCCGGCCGCCACGCACGCTGATCAGGTGCACGCAAGCGCCACCTGGATTGACGAAGGCCGCGATCACGTCGACATCACCGGTGCCACCTTCCATGCTTTGCTGATCCTGCACCCGCCGCAACAAGGACACCTGGTCGCGCAGTTCGGCGGCCCTTTCGAAGTCCAGGACACTGGCTGCCTGCTCCATGGCGCCGGACAGTTCGTCCGCCAGGGCATTGCTGCGCCCTTCAAGGAACATCACCGAGTGCCGCACGTCTTCGGCATATTCCTGGGGCTCGACCAGCCCGACACAGGGCGCCTTGCAGCGCTTGATCTGGTATTGCAGGCACGGGCGGGTACGGTTCTTGTAGAAGCTGTCTTCGCACTGGCGCACGAAAAAGGTCTTTTGCAGCAGGCTCAAGCTCTCGCGGATCGCCCCCGCGCTGGGGTAAGGGCCAAAATACTTGCCCTTGCGCTTCTTTGTCCCGCGATGGATGCTCAGGCGTGGAAAGTCACCGTCCGACAGAAACACGTACGGGTAGGACTTATCGTCACGCAACAGAATATTGTAGGGCGGCCGCCACTCCTTGATCAGCGTCTGCTCTAGCAGCAGCGCCTCGGTTTCATTGGCGGTGATGGTGGTTTCAACCTGGGCGATACGCCCTACAAGCGCAGCCGTCTTCGGCGCCAGGCCGGTCTTGCGAAAGTAGCTGGCTAGGCGTTTCTTGAGGTTCTTGGCCTTGCCGACGTACAGCAGGCGCGCCTCGCTGTCGAACATGCGATACACGCCAGGCCGGCCACTGCAGGTCGCAAGAAATGCACTCGGGTCAAACGCGGCGGTTATTTCAGTGGCTTGCATTTCAGGCGCTGGCGTCCACCATGCCGTGGCGAACCGCCAGCAAGGTCAGTTCCACATCACTGCTGATGGATAGCTTCTCGAAAATTCGATAACGGTAGGTGTTCACGGTTTTCGGCGACAGGCAGAGCTTGTCGGAAATCGACTGGACCTTCTGACACCCCACAATCATCAGGGCAATCTGAATTTCGCGCTCGGACAAGGCATCAAATGGCGAGTCACTGACCGGCTGAAACGACTTGATTGCCAGTTGTTGGGCAATCTGCGGGCTGATGTAACGCTGGCCAGCGAATACCAGGCGGATGGCCTGGACCATTTCCGCGAGCCCTGCACCTTTTGTCAGGTAGCCTGCCGCGCCTGCCTGAAGAAGCCTTGTGGGAAAAGGATCTTCTTCACAGACCGTCACTACGACGACCTTGATATCCGGATGACTGCGCAACAACTTGCAGGTAGCGCCAAGACCACCAATCCCCGGCATCTTGACGTCCATCAAGACCACATCGGGCTTCAATTCACGCGCTTTGATCAGGGATTCCTCCCCCGACTCGGCCTGACCGACTACTTGCAGGCCATCGATGTCAGCCAGCATTCGTGTAATGCCTGTACGAACGAGATCATGGTCATCGACTACTAGCACCCTAATCAAGCAGACACCTCGCGAAATGGTCTTATAGGTTGCCGGACACCTTAGCAAAAAACCACGGCACAGACCTAGCTGAACGCGTCATATATATAGAGTTTCAATACACTACGAACGCCTGCCGAGCGGCAGGCGGGGGTGTTTCCTGGGTAAAAGGTCAGGATTCCTTGGGGATCGGCGGGGATTTTCCATTCACCACAGAGCAATGCTCTGCCAAGGTGCTGGTCAGCCGGCGGATCGCATCCTGATCCTCTTTAAACATCGCGCGATAGTTACCCAGAACCTTTTCTTCGACCTGGCTCAGGTTTTCCAGCTGGATGGGCGTGGGGCTCCCTGTCAAAACAAACAGGATATCGACACCCTTCTCTGCAACGCGCGATAAGTAATCAGCCTTGGGCGCGCGACCACCGCTTTCGTATCGACCTTGGGCGTTAGCCTCCACGCCTCCTATTTCACCGAAAACCTTTTGCGACAAACCCAGCCGCTCCCTCTCTTGCCTTAAGCGCGAACCTATTCCACTCATTTGGATGTAATATCCTTTATGGCACACCCCAAGAGGTGACGATGTCATCTCGTTTTACACAAACTTGAACGGTTTTGAACTATGCCCGGAATCCGTACCGCTGCACAAGCCAAAGCCTGGCTGGAACATCAAGGAAAATCGGTCCAGGCATTCGCCAGGGAGCATGGCGTGGACCCGGCGACCACCTATCAAGTGCTCGCTGGGCGCAAAAAGGGGCGGCGTGGGGAAGCCCATAAGGTCGCGGTCCTTTTGGGCATGAAAGACGGGATCATCCTTAACGAGGCAAATAGCCTGGGCAATGATCAGGAGATCGGCTCCTAAAGGGCAGTATGCACCGATTCAAGTCGAGCGCGAGGTTTAACGCGACGACTGCGCTGGCAGACAAACGGACTCCATGCGCCAGAAACAACCCTCTTCACCGACGATACTCAGGCCCTGGCGTTGATACAGCCTTTTTGCCGGATTGGTCTTGAATACCGTCAAGCGCAAATAGCCCCGGTTTTCGACACGCGCCTTGGCAATCATCTGCTCCAGCACCCAACTGCCTGCGCCCTGGCGGCGAAAAGTGTCGAGAATGTGCAACTCGCGAATGTATAGCGCGTTGTCATCCCGGCTCAGACTGACAAACCCTACCAGCCTGTCATCCTGGCAAATCAACCAATTTTCCCGCCCGGCCCAGGCGGTATCGAAGCCTTTATCGGACCACGTCAAATCGTACTGCCGATAATAATGGCCCATCGCCTGATGTGTCAGGGTGCGCGCAAAGGCCAGGTGCTGGTCCGATGCGGCCTTGAGGGTGAATGCCATCGCGCTGGCCTCCATTACGTCACAGCATGACCTGCCAGCCGCTCCAACTGCCAGCCTCCCTGCGCGCTATTACCAGGGCATCGCCCATACCGGGCGCAGCCGCAATCAACTCGCCATCAGGCCCCCAGATAGCACTGCGCCCGGCACACGCCCAACCGCCGGACGGCCCGCCATGATTGGCCATCAACACCACCATCGAGTGCTCGGCGGCGTATCCCTGAAGCAACGCACTGTCTACGGCGTAACCACCCTCGCTGATCAAGACACCGGCCGCATAGACCGTAGCGCCGAGCTTCGCCGCATCATGTGGATGGCTGGCGTGGGAAAAGTCGGCGCAGACCGCCAGGGCGATCCGATCCTCACCCCACACCAACGCCTCTCCACCCGAACCTGCCGTAAATGCCGCCTCTTCGCCAGGATGCAGATGCTGCTTGCTGTAGACCGCCATAGAACCATCCGCCGCCAACACGAGCGCACCAATCAGCACCCCGCTGCTCGACGGCACACGAATCGGCATGCCAACCACCACCGTCATGTGCAGCTCACGCGCCAGCTCCCGCAGGGGCGCCAGCACTGCATTGTCCGGCGCAATCGCCAACCCCGCCGCCAGCGCAGGCTCGTAGCCGGTCAGGGACAATTCCGCAAATACCAGCAGTTGCACCCCCTGCTCGGCGGCCGCGACCATAAATGCCAGGTGACGCTGGATATTGCCCGACAGGTCGCCAGCGATGGCACAGGTTTGGGCACTGGCAAGGGTCAAGGTGGTCATGGTCGCGTCCTGGCTATCATTGTGAGTATCCATCCAGCATATCGGGACACCCCCCATAGTGGTAAGCCCCTCATCGCGATAGAAATTACTGATTGAATCCACCGCCATGCCTCAGTTAAGCTCCACCCCATCATTTGGAGAAACACCATGTTGCAACTCACCCTCACCCAGGCTTGCCCTACTGCCAACGCACAGCGTTCGGTCGTGGTTACCCGCGTGAACGGTTTGAGCGCACTGGTCAGCTTTTATTTTGGGTATTGGTTTAGCCACTGGCGCGCCTGATACCTGAAATCGGCGCCCACTACTCAAGGGGTCGCCTGCCAGAGAAATCTAACCCCCGGTCGGCTCCCCGACCGGGGGTTTTGTTTTTTCAGCCCTGAACAATTTTTGCTACACACCGAACTTAAAGGAAATCACACCATGAACTACTCCACTTATTACCGTTATGACACCTGCACCGCCTGGCGATTTAGCAAGCTCCGTTCGGGACAGCCTGCCGCCTCCGATCGGTCACCTATTGGTGGCAAGCCAACACACGCAGCCAATATGGCCAATTGTCGAACACCCCAGTAGGGCAGAGCGTGCGGGAACAGCCCGCCGCTTGCCCAGGAAGCAGAAACCATGAACTCATCCATCGCCGCCCTGCCCGTCACCACCCTTGCCAGCGCCAATGAAGCGCTGACCCAGCGCTTGCCCAGCGCCCTTGAGCTCAAGCATCAGTTGCCCCTGAGCCCGTTCCTGACCGAGCAAGTCAACGCTCATCGCCAAGCCATCCGCGCGATTCTCAAGGGTGAAGACTCCCGCCTGCTGATCATAGTCGGCCCCTGCTCGATCCATGATCCCGAATCCGCCATGGAATACGCGCGCAATCTGAAAAAGCTGGCCAATGACGTCAGTGACCAGATGCTCCTGGTGATCCGCGCCTACGTCGAAAAACCGCGCACCACCATCGGCTGGAAAGGCCTGGCCTACGACCCGCACCTCGATGGCAGCGATGACATGGCCGCCGGCCTCACGCTGTCGCGGGAATTGATGCGCGAAATGCTGCGCCTGGGCTTGCCGGTTGCCACCGAGCTGCTGCAGCCGATGGCCGCCGGCTACTTCGATGACGTGCTCAGTTGGGTCGCCATCGGCGCCCGTACCACCGAATCGCAGATCCACCGGGAAATGGCCAGCGGCCTGGGCATGCCCGTGGGCTTCAAGAACGGCACCGACGGCGGCGTGGCCATCGCCTGTGACGCCATGCGCTCTGCGGCTCACCCGCACCGCCACTTCGGCGTCGACAGCCAGGGGCACCCGGCGATCATCCAGACCCCGGGCAACGCCGATACCCATCTGGTATTGCGTGGCGGCCACCGTGGCCCGAACTACGATCGCCAGAGCGTGGCCCAGGTCAAGACCGACCTGGCCAAAAGCAAAGTGGCCACGCGGATCATGGTCGATTGCAGCCATGCCAACAGCGGCAAGGACCCGATGCGCCAGCCTGGGGTATTCAATGACGTGCTGGAGCAACGCTTGCAGGGTGACACCTCATTGATCGGCATGATGCTGGAAAGCCATCTGTTCGAAGGCTGCCAACCGCTCAGCCCGTCGATGCGCTACGGCGTTTCGGTGACCGACGGCTGCCTGGGGTGGGACGGCACCGAGCAATTGCTGCGTGAAGCGGCCGCACGCCTGCGCGCTCAGAAAACGCCGGGGTCTGCGTAAGCGAACTGGCCGTGCCGTTGAACGGTAACGGGCTTGTGGTGGCGAGCGGGCTTGCCCCGCGCTGGGCTGCGCAGCAGCCCCAGTAAGCCCGCTGCGGTTTTTCAGATAAACCGAGGCTGTAAGTTTTAGGGCCGCTGCGCAGCCCAGCGCGGGGCAAGCCCGCTCGCCACAACAATCCTGCTTGTCACAACAACCCCTCCCACTACAACCGATACCCTGCCTACAACAGGCACTCCAGCTACATTCTCCGATGCCTGAACCCGACCCGATAATTCAGTGGAACTTTGCCGGGAAATAACCGCCTGAATCCGGTACGCTCACCTTTTTTATTCAAGGAGTTACCCACCATGCCCAAAGCTACCGCCCGTCACATCCTGGTTGCCACCGAAGACAAGTGCAACGAACTCAAAGCCCAGATCGAAGGCGGCGCTGATTTCGCAGAAATCGCCAAAGCCAACTCCAGCTGCCCATCGAGCCGTGATGGCGGCAACCTGGGTTCGTTCGGCCCAGGCCAAATGGTCAAGGAATTCGACACTGTCGTATTCAGCGCCCCGGTCAACACCGTGCAAGGCCCAGTGAAAACCCAGTTCGGTTATCACCTGCTGGAAGTGACCAGCCGCCAGGACTGATCCCCGTCTTTGCAAAACACAACGGCCCGCCTTTTGGTGGGCCGTTGTGTTTGTGTGGCAGCAGGGTGACTGGCGACCCGCACGCGGTTAGGGTACAAGTCCCCTTCCTTCTTCACCCGGCGCCCAAGGCTGATAATGCGACTGGACTTCCTCACGTTGGTTGGTTCTACCCTGGCCCTGCTGCTGGCGAGCACTGTCTCGTTCGCGGCCCCTCAACACGCACTGACTGTCTACGGCGAGCCCGCCAAGTACCCTGCCGGGTTCAGTCATTTCGACTATGTAAACCCCAATGCCCCCAAGGGCGGCAGCCTCAAGCGCTCGGCCCTCGAAGTCGGCCGCTTCGACCATGTGCTGCCGTATATCGACAAAGGCATCGGCGTCAGCCAACTGGACGGCTGGGTGTATTCGCCCCTGGCCTACCGCTCGCTGGATGAGCCCTATACCGTCTACGGCCTGGTGGCTGAAAAGATGGAGCGCGCCGAGGATGGCCTTTACCTGCGATTTTTCCTCAACCCCAAGGCGCGGTTTGCCGACGGCAAGCCGATCACCGCCCAAGATGTAAGCTACAGCTTCAACCTGCTGATGACCCAGGGCAGCCTGCGCTTTCGCACGCTGTTTGCCGACGTCAAGCGCGTCGAGGTCGAAGGCCCCTTGCAAGTGCGCTTTGACTTCTCCAGCAATCAAAACCGTACCCTGCCCCTGGATGTCGCGACCCTGCCGGTACTCCCCGAACATTGGTGGAAGAGCCGCGACTTCGCCAATGGCGGCGGTTATGAAGCACCGCTGGGCAGCGGCCCGTACAAGGTCAGCAAGATCAATTCCGGCAGCACCATCACCTTCCAGCGCGACCCCGATTGGTGGGGCAAGGACCTGCCCGTCAACCGCGGCCTGTACAACTTCGATCGCCTGAGCCTGGAATACTTCGGCGATACCGAAGTCGCCCGCCAGGTCCTGCGTGGCGGCGCCTACGACTTCAACCGTGAGTTTTCCGCCACCGGCTATTCCATCGGCTACAACGGCCCGGCCCTGGATGATGGCCGCCTGCAACGGGCGCACTTGGCCAAGGATGCGCCGCAAAACTCCCAGGGCTACGTGTTCAACCTGCAAAAACCGATGTTCCAGGACCGCCGTGTGCGCCAGGCCCTGGCCATGCTCTGGGATTTCGAGTGGGCCAACCGGCAGATGATGCGCAACCTGTACATCCGCCAGCAAAGCTACTTTTCCAACAGCCCGCTGGCCGCGACGCAACTGCCAGACGCCCAGGAGCTGGCGATTCTCGAACCCTTGCGCGGGCAAATCCCCGACGAAGTGTTCACCCAGGTGTTCAAGGCGCCCACCACCGACGGCACCGGGATGATTCGCGACAAGCAGTTGCAAGCCCTGGCCCTGCTGGAAGCAGCAGGCTGGACGCCCAAGGGCGACAAACTGGTGAATGCCGCCGGCGAGCCGCTGGAGTTCACTTTCCTCAATGTGCAAAACGGCCTCGAACGCCTGCTGCTGCCCTATAAGCGCAACCTGGCGCAGATCGGCATCACGCTGAATATCAGGCGCATCGACTCCTCGCAGTACGTCAACCGGCTGATGAGCCGCGACTACGACATGATCGTCACCGGTTTCCCTGTCACCACCTCGCCGGGCCTTGAGTTGTACAACTACTTCGGCTCAGCCGCGGCGTTCGACCGAGGCGCCAACAACTACTTCGTCCTGCAAAACCCGGCGGTCGACACCCTGATCACCGGCCTGGTGCGCGCCACCACCCAGACGCAGATGCTCAGCTACGCCCATGCCCTGGATCGGGTGCTGCAATGGAATTACTACTGGATCCCCAATTACTACCCGCCCGGCACCTCGGCGGCCTGGTGGAACCGCTTCGGCCGCCCGGCCATCGAAGCCAGCAACGACGAGGCGCTGGAATCGTGGTGGGAAGTCAGCCCGACACCCCTGACCAATGAGCAGATGAAAGCCCAACTGAGCAAGTCGCGAGGTGCCCACTGATGTTTGCCTATATCGTGCGGCGCCTGCTGCTGATCATCCCGACCCTGGTGATCATCCTGCTGGTGAACTTTGTGATCGTCCAGGCCGCGCCCGGCGGGCCGGTGGAACAGGCCATCGCCCATCTGCAAGGCATCGGCGGCGCAAGCGTCGGCGGGTCGTCCGGCGACGGCGTCAGCAGCGGCTCGCGAGCCAGCCGCGGCCTTGACCCGAAACTGATCAAGGACATCGAAAAACAATACGGCTTCGACAAACCAGCCCACGAACGCCTGTGGCTGATGCTCAAGAGCTATGCCCAACTGGACTTCGGCAACAGCTTCTTTCGCGGCGCCACAGTGACCGACCTGATCCTGGAAAAACTGCCAGTGACCGTGTCCCTCGGCCTCTGGGCGACGCTGATCACCTACCTGGTGTCGATCCCCCTGGGGATCCGCAAGGCGGTGCGCCATGGCAGCAGTTTTGATGTCTGGAGCAGTACCGCCATCGTCATCGGCTACGCGATGCCGGCGTTCCTGTTTGCGATGTTTTTGATCGTGGTCTTCGCCGGCGGCACCACCCTGAACTGGTTCCCGGTGCGCGGCCTGGTGTCGGAGAACTTCGAGCAACTGAGCACCGTTGGCAAGATCGCTGATTACTTCTGGCACCTGGTGTTGCCCGTCACTTCACTGGTGATCGGCGGGTTCGCCACCTTGACCATTCTCACCAAAAACTCGTTCCTCAATGAAATCACGCGCCAGTACGTGGTCACGGCACGGGCCAAGGGCCTGAGCGAACGGCGCGTGCTCTACGGCCATGTATTTCGCAACGCCATGCTGCTGGTGATTTCCGGAATCCCCCAGGCGTTTATCAGTGTGTTCTTCGCCGGTTCCTTGCTGATCGAAGTGATTTTCTCCCTCGACGGCCTCGGCCGCATGAGTTACGAGGCCGCCGTGTCGCGGGACTACCCAGTGGTCTTCGGCTCGCTGTTTATCTTCACCCTGTTCGGCCTCTTGATAAAACTGATCGGCGACCTCTGCTACACCGTGGTAGACCCGCGTATCGACTTCGCCGCGAGGAACGCCTGATGCTCAATCTGTCTCCCGTGGCCCGCAGGCGCTTCGAACGCTTCAAGCAAAACCGCCGCGGCTGGTGGTCGCTGTGGCTGTTTATCGGCCTGTTTATCCTGACCCTGGGTGGCGAGCTGATCGCCAACGACAAACCACTGGTGCTCAGCTACCAGGACGAACTGTACTTCCCCGTGTTCAAGCGCTACACCGAGCAGCAGTTCGGCGGGCAACTGCCGTTCCAGGCCGACTACCGCAGCGACTACGTGCAGCAACTGATCAAGAAGGACGGCGGCTGGATGCTGTTCCCGCCAATCCCCTTCAGCGATGACACGCCCAACTACGAACTGACCCGCCCTGCCCCCAGCCCGCCGTCCACGGTGAACTGGCTGGGCACCGACGACCAATCCCGGGACGTGCTGGCGCGGGTGATCTTCGGTGCGCGGGTGTCGATCCTGTTCGCCCTGGCGCTGACCGCCATCAGCGCCACCATCGGCATTGCCGCCGGCGCCTTGCAGGGCTATTACGGCGGCTGGGTCGACCTGCTCGGCCAGCGCATCCTCGAAGTGTGGTCGGGGCTGCCGGTCCTGTACCTGCTGATCATTCTCTCGGGGTTTGTCGAGCCCAACTTCTGGTGGCTGCTGGGGATCATGGCGCTGTTTTCCTGGCTGGCCCTGGTGGATGTGGTCCGCGCCGAGTTCCTGCGCGGGCGCAACCTGGAATACGTCAAAGCCGCACGCGCCCTGGGCCTGGGTGACGGCAAGATCATCCGCCGGCATATCCTGCCGAACGCAATGACGGCCACCTTGAGCTACCTGCCCTTTATCCTGACCGGGGCGATTTCCACCCTCAGCGCCCTGGATTTCCTCGGCTTCGGTATGCCGGCAGGCAGCGCGTCCCTCGGTGAATTGATCGCCCAGGGCAAGCAGAACCTGCAGGCGCCTTGGCTGGGATTGACGGCGTTTTTCACCCTGGCACTGATTCTGTCGCTGCTGGTATTTATCGGCGAGGCGTTGCGCGATGCCTTCGACCCACGTTCATGAGTGAATCCGTATGAGCGACAACCTGATCGAGATCCGCAACCTGTGCGTCGCCTTCAGCGGCCAGACCGTGGTGCGCAATCTGTCCCTGGATATCCGCCCCGGCGAGTGCCTGGCGCTGGTGGGCGAATCCGGTTCGGGCAAGTCGGTGACCGCCCATTCGATCCTGCAATTGCTGCCCCAGGCCGGTACCGCGAGCAGCGGCTCGGTGCGTTACCGCGGTCAAGAGTTGATCGGCGCCGGGCCCAGCGCCCTGCAAAAACTGCGCGGCAACCGCATCGCGATGATCTTCCAGGAGCCGATGACCTCCCTCAACCCCCTGCACAGCATCCAAAAGCAGATCGGCGAAACCCTGCTGCTGCACAAGGGCCTCGCCGGCAAAGCGGCCCAGGCTCGTATCCTCGAACTGCTGGACCTGGTGGGCATCCGTAACCCCCAGGAGCGCCTCAAGTCCTACCCCCATCAGTTGTCGGGCGGGCAGCGCCAGCGGGTGATGATTGCCATGGCCCTGGCGTGCGAGCCGGAATTGCTGATCGCCGACGAACCAACCACCGCGCTGGATGTGACGGTGCAGCGCAAGATCCTGCAGTTGCTCAAATCCTTGCAGCAACGCCTGGGCATGTCCTTGCTGTTGATCAGCCATGACCTCAACCTGGTGCGCAGCATTGCCCAGCGCGTGTGCGTGATGCAGGCCGGGGAAATTGTCGAGCAGGCCGACTGCCAAACCCTGTTCAGTGCCCCGCAACACCCCTACAGCCGCCTGTTGCTGGATGCCGAACCGGTCGGCACGGCGCTGGGCCAGGATCAACGCGAAAATGTCCTGCAGGTCGACAGCTTGAGTGTGCGCTTCCCCATCGGTGGCGGGCTGTTCCAACGCAAGCAGTACCTGCAGGCGGTGGACGGCATCAGCCTGGACCTGCAACGGGGCAAGACCTTGGGTATCGTCGGCGAGTCCGGCTCCGGCAAGTCCACCCTGGGCCAGGCGATCCTGCGCCTGCTGGACTCCAGCGGCAGCATCCGCTTCCAGGGCGAGGCCCTCGATGGCCTGAGCCAGAAGCAGATGCGGCCCTGGCGCAAGCAGATGCAGGTGGTATTCCAAGACCCCTACGGCAGCCTCAGCCCGCGCATGTCTGTGCACCAGATCATCAGCGAAGGCTTGGAGGTACACGCACCCTGCAGCGTGCAGGAGCGTGACGCGCAGGTGATCAAGGTGCTGCAGGATGTGGGCCTCGACCCGGCCAGCCGCTATCGGTACCCCCACGAATTTTCCGGTGGCCAGCGCCAGCGCATCGCCATTGCCCGCGCGCTGGTGCTACGCCCGGCCTTGATGCTGCTGGACGAACCCACCTCGGCCCTGGACCGCACCGTGCAAAAACAAGTCGTGACGCTGCTGCGTGAACTGCAGGAAAAGTACGGCCTGACCTACCTGTTTATCAGCCATGACCTGGCCGTGGTACGGGCCATGGCCCACGATATGATCGTGATCAAGGACGGCAAGGTGGTCGAACGCGGCCCGAGCGCTGAGGTGTTCGACTCACCACAACATCCCTACACCCAAGAACTGCTCGCAGCCACACAACTGCCCTTGTAGGAGCGAGCTTGCTCGCGAAGATCGTTAACGATAACGCGAAAAGCCTGCCACCCCGAGGCGTCCTCAGGTTTTTCGCGAGCAAGCTCGCGCCTACAAGGGGCGGCGTGATCCTATTCACCTTTTTATTGGCGGCGCCAGCATGAACACCAGCGAAAGCCTCAAGGACTACCAGCACGTTCGCGGCCTGGCGATCCAGTCCCTGTTCGAAATCATCGAGCAGTCCAGCGAAGGCACTGTGATTGTCGACCGCGACGCCAATATCGTGTGGATGAACGAGCGCTACGCCAAGCGCTTTGGCCTGAAAAGCGCTGACCAGGCCATCGGCCAACCCTGCGAACAGGTCATTTCCAACAGCCTGCTGCGCCAGGTGGTACGCAGTGACCAACCGATCCTCCTGGATATCCAGGACACGCCCAAAGGCCCGCTGGTGGTGATGCGCCTGCCGATCCACGATGATGCCGGCAAGGTGATCGGCGCCATCGGCTTTGCCCTGTTCGATGAGTTACGCAACCTCTCGCCGATGATCGAGCGCTACCTGAGCATGCAACAGGAACTGGCCTCGACCCGTTCGCTGCTGCGCTCACGCCAGAGCAAATACAACTTTGCGCACTTTATCGGCACCAGCGCCGCCAGCCTGGAAGTCAAGCGCCGCGCTAGGCGCAGTGCGAGCGCCGAGTCACCGGTGTTGCTGCTGGGCGAGACCGGCACCGGCAAGGAGCTGCTGGCCCAGGCCATCCATGGTGCCTCGCCACGCGCCAATAAAGCCTTTGTCAGCATCAACAGCGCCGCCATCCCCCACGACCTATTGGAAGCCGAGTTCTTCGGCACCGCACCCGGCGCATTTACCGGTGCCGACCGCAAGGGCCGCCCCGGCAAACTGCAAATCGCCCAGGGCGGGACGTTGTTTCTCGATGAAATCGGCGACATGCCCTTGCCCCTGCAAAGCAAACTGCTGCGGGTGTTGCAGGAAAAAGAGTTTGAGCCGGTGGGCTCCAACGAGATGATCCACAGCGACGTGCGCGTGATCGCCGCGACCTCCACCGACCTGGAAGCCGCGATCAAGCGCGGCGAATTTCGCGCCGACTTGTACTACCGCCTCAACGTGTTGCCGATCCAGGTCCCGCCCCTGCGCGAACGCCTGGATGACATCCCGGCGTTGAGTGAAGCGATCCTTGAAGAACTGCGCAGCCAGCATGAACTGGACCGCGAAGCCCTGGCGTTGCTGGCCCAGCATGCCTGGCCGGGGAACATCCGCGAATTGCGCAACGTGCTGGAGCGGGCCGCCTTGCTCAGTGATGATCTGGTGCTGGATGCGCGGGAGATTCGCGCAGCAATCGGTACGTTCAGCCCGGTGGAACGCGATGCCGTGGCACCCGTTGAAGTCGAAACCTTCAGCATGGCGCGGGAGCGCTTTGACCGGCAGTTGATCGCTGCAGCATTGCGCCAGTGCGAGGGTAATGTGGTGGAGGCGGCCAAGCGGCTGGGGCTGGGGCGCTCGACGCTGTACAAGAAAATGGTGGCGTTGGGCATCGCCAAATCTCAATAAAGAGACACACATCTCAAACAAAAGACAATCCCATTGTGGGAGCGGGCTTGCTCGCGAAAGCGGCCTATCAGCAACAAAATCATTGGCTGACACACCGCTTTCGCGAGCAAGCCCGCTCCCACATTGGAACTTCGTTTGTCTTGATATAGAGACAAGACTCGAAAACCAATCACAAAAATCTTTAATTATCCTTATATATCAATGAGTTACAAACCTGGCACAATTCCCGCTATAGCCCCTTCCTACAGCTTTACCCCACAACAATAACAATCCGATGGAGACACACCATGAGTGTGATCATTGCCCTGGCGGCGCTCGCGCTGCTGATGCTGGCTGCCTACCGTGGCTACAGCGTCATCCTGTTTGCCCCCATCGCCGCCCTCGGCGCCGTCCTGCTCACCGACCCTTCCGCCGTAGCCCCTGCGTTTACCGGGGTGTTCATGGAAAAAATGGTCGGTTTTATCAAACTGTATTTCCCGGTGTTCCTGCTCGGCGCGGTGTTCGGCAAGTTGATCGAGCTGTCGGGCTTTTCGCGCTCGATCGTGGCAGCGGCCATCCGCTTGCTCGGCACCCGCCAAGCGATGCTGGTGATCGTGCTGGTCTGCGCCCTGCTGACTTACGGCGGCGTGTCGCTGTTCGTGGTGGTGTTTGCGGTGTACCCGTTTGCCGCCGAGATGTTCCGCCAGAGCAATATCCCCAAGCGCCTGATCCCGGCGACCATCGCCCTGGGCGCGTTCTCGTTCACCATGGACGCCCTGCCCGGCACGCCGCAGATCCAGAACATCATCCCCAGCACGTTCTTCAACACCACCGCCTGGGCCGCGCCCTGGCTGGGCTTGATCGGCACGATCTTTGTGTTCTGCGCCGGCATGCTGTACCTGGCACGCCAGCGCAACAAGGCCCAGCGTGCCGGTGAAGGCTATGGCACCGACTTGCGCAACGAGCCGGAAACCGCCGAAGACCTGAGCCTGCCCAACCCGTGGATCGCCCTGTCACCGTTGATTCTGGTGGGGGTGATGAACCTGCTGTTCACCCACTGGATCCCACAGTGGTATGGCAAGACCCACAGCCTCGCGCTGCCGGGCATGAGTGCGCCGGTCACCACGGAAATCGCCAAGCTCACCGCCATCTGGGCGGTGCAGGCCGCGTTGCTGGTGGGGATCATCATGGTCCTGGTGTTCGGCTTTTCGGCGATCAAGAGCAAGCTGGCCGAAGGCAGTAAGAGCGCCGTCAGCGGCGCCCTGTTGGCGGCGATGAACACCGCCTCGGAATACGGCTTCGGAGCCGTCATCGCCTCGCTGCCGGGGTTCCTGGTATTGGCCGACTGGCTCAAGGGCATCCCCAACCCGCTGGTCAACGAAGCGATTACCGTGACCCTGCTGGCCGGTATCACCGGCTCTGCCTCCGGCGGCATGAGCATCGCCCTGGCGGCGATGTCCGAGAGCTTTATTTCGGCAGCCCATGCAGCCAATATCCCCCTGGAAGTGCTGCACCGCGTCGCAGCCATGGCCAGCGGCGGCATGGACACCCTGCCGCACAATGGCGCGGTGATCACCCTGCTGGCGGTCACCGGGCTGACCCACCGCGAAGCCTACAAGGATATTTTCGGCATCACGATCATCAAGACCCTCGCGGTGTTCGTGGTGATCGGTACTTTCTACGCCACCGGCATTGTGTGAGGTTTTCATGACGACATTGAACGGCAAGACCGCCCTGGTCACCGGCTCCACCAGCGGCATCGGCCTGGGCATTGCCCTGAGCCTGGCCAAGGCCGGCGCCAACCTGATCCTCAACGGTTTCGGCGATGCCAGCGCGGTGATCGCCCAGGTGCAAGCCTTTGGCGGCAAGGTCGGCCACCACCCGGCCGATGTCAGCGACCCGGCGCAGATCGCCGAGATGGTCGCCTACGCCGAGCGCGAGTTCGGCGGTATCGACATCCTGGTCAACAACGCGGGCATCCAGCATGTGGCGGCGGTAGAGGACTTTCCAGTGGAGCGCTGGGATTCGATCATCGCCATCAACCTTTCATCGGTGTTCCACAGCACGCGCCTGAGCCTGCCGGGCATGAAGGCCAAGGGCTGGGGGCGGATCATCAATATCGCCTCGGTACACGGCCAGGTCGGCTCGGTGGGCAAGGCGGCGTATGTCGCAGCCAAACACGGCGTGATCGGCCTGACCAAGGTCGTGGGCCTGGAAACCGCCACCAGCAATGTGACCTGCAACGCCATCTGCCCCGGCTGGGTGCTGACGCCGCTGGTGCAAAAACAGATCGATGATCGCATCGCCGCAGGCGTTGACCCGCAGCAGGCCCAGCATGACCTGCTGGCCGAGAAGCAGCCGTCATTGGAATTCGTGACCCCATCGCAACTGGGCGAACTGGTCCTGTTCCTGTGCAGCGAGGCCGGCAGCCAGGTGCGTGGCGCGGCGTGGAATATCGATGGCGGTTGGCTGGCCCAATAACCCAAACACCGCAAATCCCCTGTGGGAGCTGGCTTGCCTGCGATAGCGGTGGGCCAGCCACCGCCGCTATCGCAGGCAAGCCAGCTCCCACAGTTTGGATGTGTGGTGCCTGGCAGATTTCATACAAGAACAAGAGAGTGCGCCATGTCCGACATCCTCTGGCAACCCAGCCCGGAACGCATCCACAACACCCGGATGGACCAGTTCCGGCGCTTTATCAATGATCGCCACGCGTTGCAGATCAACGATTACCCCACCCTGCACCAATGGAGCATCGATCAGCGCCCGGCCTTCTGGGCGGCGATTGTCGAGTTCTTCGAGGTGCAGTTCCGTACGCCGCCCAGCACCGTGCTGGTGGAAGGCGCACAGATGCCCAGTGCCCAGTGGTTCCCCGGCGCTACCCTGAACTTTGCCGAGCACCTGCTACGTCGCCGCGACGACCATCCCGCCGTAGTCGCCATCGGCGAAGACGGCCAGCGCGAACAATTGACCTATGCCGAACTGGCTCGCCACGTCGCCGGCCTGCAGCGCAGCCTGCAAGCGGCCGGCGTGGGCGTGGGCGACCGGGTGGCGGCGTGCATGCCCAATACCTGGCAAACCCTGGTAGGCATGCTCGCTACCACCAGCCTGGGGGCGATCTGGTCTTGCTCCTCGCCGGACTTTGGCACCCAAGGGGTGATCGATCGCTTCGGCCAGATCGAACCCAAGGTGCTGATCACCTGCGCCGGTTATCGCTACGCGGGCAAGCTGATCGACCAGAGCGCCAAGCTCAATGAAATCCTCGACCGCCTGCCGTCCCTGCAACAACTGATCATCGTGCCCTACGCCCGGCCCGAAGCGCGTGTCGACGACTACCAGACCCAGGCCGAAGTAACCCTGTGGGGTGACTTCTACCGCCCAGGCGGCGAACCGCAGTTTGCCGCCGTACCCTTCGACCATCCGCTGTACATCCTCTACTCCAGCGGCACCACCGGCGTGCCCAAGTGCATCATCCACGGCACCGGCGGCGTGCTGCTGACCCACCTCAAGGAGCACGGCCTGCACGCCGACCTGTCGCGCGACGACTGCCTGTTCTACTACACCACCTGCGGCTGGATGATGTGGAACTGGCTGGTCTCGGTATTGGCCATTGGCGCCACGGCGGTGCTGTATGACGGCTCGCCGTTTCACCCCGGGCCAGAGCGTCTGATTGACCTGATCGACCAGGAGCGCATCAGCGTGTTCGGCACCAGCCCGAAATTCCTCGCCACCCTGGAAAAGGCCGGCCTGCAACCACGCCTCAGTCACGACCTGGGCAGCCTCAAGGGCCTGATCTCGACCGGCTCGCCGCTCTCGCCCCAGAGCTACGACTATGTGTACCGCGAGATCAAGCAGGAGCTGTGTCTGTCGTCGATGTCGGGGGGCACCGATATCGTCTCCTGCTTCGTGATCGGCAACCCCGTGTTGCCGGTAAGGCGCGGCGAGATGCAATGCAAGAGCCTGGCGATGGCAATCGAAGTGTGGGACGACCAGGGCCGCCCACTGATTGGCGACAAAGGCGAACTGGTGTGTACCCGGCACTTCCCCGCCATGCCCATCGGGCTATGGAATGACCCTCACGGGGACAAGCTGCGCGCCTCGTATTTCAACCAGTTCCCCGGCGTGTGGGCCCAGGGCGACTATGCCGAACAACGGCCCAATGGCAGCCTGCTGATCCATGGCCGTTCGGATGCGGTGCTCAACCCGGGGGGCGTACGCATCGGCACGGCGGAGATTTACCGCCAGGTAGAAAAAGTCCCGCAGGTCCTGGAAAGCCTGGCCATCGGTCAACGCTGGCAGGACGATGTGCGCGTGGTGCTGTTTGTGCGCCTCAATGACGGCGAGCACCTGGACGCCGCCCTGGAACAGCAGATCCGCGAGGTGATCCGTGCCAACACCACGCCGCGCCACGTGCCGGCAAAAATCCTCGGCGTCAGTGATATTCCGCGCACCATCAGCGGCAAGGTCGTCGAGCTTGCGGTAAGAAACGTCGTGCACGGGGAACCGGTGAAAAACACCGATGCCCTGGCCAACCCCGAAGCCCTGGAGCAGTTTCGCAACCGGCCGGAGCTGGGATAAAAAGATGAAAGGTTTCAGCGTCCATGCACTCATTTGAAGATAAACCCCTCAAGCATGCTATTTTTCGAGGGGTAGTCAGCCGTTTCCGCAGCACGGGATAATCGGCTTCTGTCATTCTTCAAGCGTTACGCGCGGGACACTTACATGAACGGATCACCCACCGGCAGCCAGGCCGCGGCCCTGATCGCACGGCTGGACTGGGCCACAAGCCCCCTCGGTGATGCCAGCCACTGGCCGCAAAGCCTGCGCACGGCAATCGATATTGTCATCCACTCGCCGATGCCAATGTTGTTGCTGTGGGGCGACGAACTCACGCAAATCTACAACGACGGGTTTGCCCTGCTGGCCGGCAACAAACACCCCCAGGCTTTCGGCCAGCCGACACACGCGGTCTGGCCGGAGCTGCAACACTTCACCGCGCCGATCTACAGCGCCGTATTGACCGGCCAGGTGCGCACCTTCAGCGAGCAGCGTTTTGTCCTGCAGCGCAACCACCGCGATACGGAAATCTGGCTGGACCTGACCTACAGCCCGATCCGCGACGAACGTGGCCGGGTTGCCGGGATCCTGGTGACCGCCATTGAAACCAACGAACGCCGGCAACTGGCCGAGGAGCTGCAGCAACGTTCCGAAGCCAGTCTCAAGGCCCAGCACAACACCGAGCAACGCTTGCAACTGGCCCTGGCCGCCACCGACGCGGTGGGCACCTGGGACTGGGATATCAGCGAAGACAACTTTATCGCCGACAGCCATTTTGCCCAGCTGCATGGGGTCGATCCGCTCAACGCCCACCAATTGCCCATCAGCGACTACCTGCAAGGCGTGCACCCGGAAGACCGTGGCATGGTGGCGCGCAGCATCAAGCATTGCATTACCCATGGCACCGAATACGCCGAGGAATATCGCCTGCTTCAGGCCGACGGCCAGGTACGCTGGGTGTTTGCCCGTGGCCGCTGCTACAAGGATCATCATGGCCGGCCGGTGCGCTTTCTCGGCGCAGCGCTGGACCTGACCGAACGCAAGCACACCGAACAGGCCCTGCGCCAGAGCCAGACCGAGCTGCAACTGATCATCAACGCCATGCCCGTGCTGATCGGCTATGTCGACCACGAAGAACGCTTTCGCCTGAACAACAGCGCCTACCTCGACTGGTACGGCCTGACCCCGCAAGAACTGTATGGCAAGAGCATTCGCGAAGTGATCGGCGCCGAAGTGTATGCCGGGCGCGCCGATAAAATCGCCGCCGCGCTCAAGGGCAAGGCCTGCAGCTTCATCACCATCTCCCCCCATCGCGATGGCCGGCCCCGGCACGCACTGATGAAGTACCTGCCGCGCTTCAGCGCCGATGGCTCGGTCAATGGCTTCTACATCTTTGTGATCGACGAGACCGAGCGCAAACTCACCGAAGAGGCCCTGCGCCATCTCAACGATAACCTCGAAGAGCGCGTGGCCCAGCGCACCCAGGCCCTGGCCGAGGCCAACCAGCGCCTGCAAAACGAGATGTTCGAGCGTGAGCGCGCCGAAGACGCGTTGCGCCATGCGCAAAAAATGGAAGCGGTCGGCCAGCTTACCGGCGGTATCGCCCACGACTTCAACAATATGCTCACCGGGATCATTGGCAGCCTGGACCTGATGCAACGCTACATCGCTGCCGGGCGCAGCGATGAGATCGGTCGTTTCACCGATGCCGCCGTGTCCTCGGCCCATCGTGCGGCCGCCCTGACCCACCGCCTGCTAGCCTTCTCCCGGCGCCAGTCGCTGGATCGACGGCCACTGGACCCCAATCAGTTGGTGGCGTCCCTGGAAGAACTGTTCCGGCGTACCAAAGGCGCCCATATCGACCTCAAGGTAAAACTGGGCAACGACATCTGGCCGGTCAACACCGACGCCAGCCAACTGGAAAATGCCCTGCTCAACCTGGTGATCAACGCCCGCGACGCCATGCCCGATGGCGGGCAACTGAGCATCGAGACAGCCAACAGCTACCTCGACGGCACCGATATCACCACCCTGGAACCGGTCAAGGCCGGCGACTACGTGATGCTCGGCGTATGCGACAACGGCGCCGGCATGACCCCGAAAATCCTGGCCAAGGCCTTCGACCCGTTCTTCACCACCAAGCCCATCGGCCAGGGCACCGGGCTGGGGTTGTCGATGATTTATGGCTTTGCCCAGCAATCCGGCGGCCACGTCACGATCCATAGCGAGCCGGGCCGAGGCACCTGTGTGCGCTTGTACCTGCCGCGCCTGCACGGCACCGCACTGGAAAAACCCCAGCCCCAGAGCCCGATGGAAGCTCCAGTGGCGCGCGATGGCGAAGCCGTGGTGGTGGTCGAGGACGATGCGGCGGTGCGCATGCTGGTGATCAACCTGCTCGATGAGCTGGGCTACACCGCCCACCAGGCCGCAGATGCGCGAGCGGCGCTGCCGTTGCTCGAATCCGATCTGCGGGTGGATTTGCTGGTGACCGATGTCGGCCTGCCCGGCATGAACGGTCGGCAACTGGCGGAAATCGCCCGCCAGCAACGCCCCGAGCTCAAGGTACTGTTCATGACCGGCTACGCCGAAACCGCCGCCGAACGCCAGGGTTTCCTGGAAGACGGCATGGACATGGTGGCCAAGCCATTTTCTATCGACCAGTTGGCCACAAAAATCCGCAGCATGATCGGCGTCAAAGGCCAAGTTGATGCATAATCCCGCGCCTTCAAGCCCGACCGTTGCAAGGTAACTGCCCGATGAAAGCCCAAGCCCGCCACATCCTGGTGAAGACCAGCGAGGAAGCCGAACAGCTCAAGCAGCGTATTGCCAAGGGCGAAGCCTTTGATGTGCTGGCCAAGAAATTCTCCACCTGCCCATCCGGCAAGCGCGGCGGCGACCTCGGTGAAGTGCGGCCGGGGCAAATGGTCGGAGTGATCGATGCGGTGATTTTCAAGAAACCCCTGCGGGTGGTACACGGGCCGATCAAGAGCAAGTTTGGTTACCACCTGGTGCAGGTGTTCTACCGCGACTGACGAACTCAGTGGCAAGCAACCATTGTGGCGAGGGGGCTCGTCCCCCGCTGGGCTGCACAGCAGCCCCAGTCAGCCTCACCTCGGCCTTTCAGAAACACCGAGGTGACCGGTTTTGGGGCTGCTTCGCAGCCCAACGGGGGACGAGCCCCCTCGCCACAACTAGCCCCATCAGCTCGACTCGTTCAGGGGAAGCAGCGCGCCCGCAACCTGAATAACCCGGCTCGCCAGCCGGTGCCCAGCCAAGGCCGCCTCTCGCGGCGAACCGCCCCTGAGCCGGCTGGCCAGGTAAGCCGCACTGAACGAATCCCCCGCCGCCGTGGTGTCCACCACCTTCTCGACCACTGCCGCCGCCACCGCGAAACGCTGGCCGCTTTGGCGAATCAGGCAGTCATCCGCGCCGCACTTGAGCACCACTTCATCAATCCCCGAATAGGCCGCAAACACCTGCTCGCTGTCGGCATAGCCGAACAAGGCACGCTCGTCGTCCTCGGTCAGCAAGGCCAGATCCACATGCTCCAGCACCTGCCGGTAAGCCTCGCGGGCGGCTTCGACACTGGCCCAAAGACGTGGCCGGTAGTTGTTGTCGAACACCACTCTGGCACCCCGCTGACGGGCTTCGACCAACACAGCCAGTAGGCGTGTACGCCCGACTGCACCCAACACCGCGAGGGTGATCCCGCTCAAATACAGCACATCGTAGCCCGGCAGGGCCGCCAGGATCGGTTCCGCCCCAGGGGTGGTGAAGCAATCGCGCACCGCCGCTTCGTTGCGCCAGTAGAGGAATTTACGCTCGCCATTGGCATCGGTCTGGATGCAGTACAACCCCGGCAGACGGCCCGGCAAGCGCTGGACTCGCTGCAGGCCAAGGCCTTCGGAGGCCCATTGCGCGCACATGGCATCGCTGAAGCTGTCATCGCCCAGGGCGGTGACGTAGTCCACCGTGCTGTCTGCCCCCAGTTCGCGGCGCAGGTAGACGGCGGTGTTCAGGGTGTCGCCGCCGAAGCTCTGGTGCAGGCTACCGTCGGCGCGGTGTTGCAGTTCGATCATGCATTCGCCGATCAGGGCGATGCGCGGATGTGGGTTCATGTTCGGATTCTCGGGTGGGTTTGGGGGCCTCATCGCAGGCAAGCCAGCTCCCACATTTGAATGTGTTCACAAATCCAAATGTGGGAGCTGGCTTGCCTGCGATGGCCGCGACGCGATCTAGAAACAGGTCTGCAATGTCTCGATTACCTGCAACTGCTCATCCACCAGGCACCCCACTTGCCACTTATCGAACGTCAAGCATGGGTGCGATGTGCCAAACGAGATGATGTCGCCAATCCGCAGCTCAACCCCCGCCGCCACGCTCATGAACGCATGCTGGTCCATCACCGCCGTGACCTTGCAGCCACTCACGTCATCGCCCACCGCCGGCAGCACGCCGGCCTTGTAGCGCTTGAGCGGCATCGGCAAGCCCGCGTCGTAGGCCACGTCACGCTTGCCCAGGGCAATCACCGCAAACCCAGGCTCCGGCAATGACTGCACATGGGCCCAGACTTCCAGGGCCGGACGCAGGCCTTCGCTGAGGTCGCTGCGCCGGTCCAATACGCAGCATTGCGCGTCCTTGTAGATGCCGTGGTCGTGGGCCACATAGCTGCCGGGGCGCAGCACGCTGAGGAAGCGCCCCTCGGCATTTTGCGCGGCAAAGGATTCGGCGATCAGGTCATACCACGCAGAACCCGAGGCGGTGATGATCGGCTGGCCAAGGTCGAAAGCACCGCTGTTCTGCATATCCACCGCCAGGCGCACCAGCGACGCGGCAAACTCGCGGATACCGCTGATGGCATGCTCGCCGTGGATCACCCCTTCGTAGCCTTCGATACCGGTGAGCGCCAGGGCCGGTTGGGCCTTGATCGCCCGCGCCAGGTCCAGCACCTCTTGCTCGCTGCGGCAACCGCAGCGGCCGCCGACCACACCGTATTCGATCATCACGTTCAGGCGCAGGCCACGGGCGGCGAAGAACGCGCCCAGGTCAGCCACGTTGTCCGGGTGGTCGACCATGCAATGGAAGTCAAAGCCTGGGTCCGCCAGCAGTTCGGCGATCAACGCCATGTTCGGCGCGCCCACCAATTGGTTGGCCATTAATACCCGGCGCACACCACCGGCATAGGCGGCGCGGGTCTGCACAGCGGTGGCCAGGGTGATGCCCCAGGCGCCTTGCGCCAACTGACGCTGGAACAGCGCCGGCATCATGCTGGTCTTGCCATGGGGCGCCAGTTGCGCGCCGCTTTTGCTGACGAAGTCCTGCATCCACTGAATATTGTGTTCCAGCGCCGCGCGGTGCAGCACCAGGGCAGGCAAGCTGACATCGCGTACCAGATGGGCACCGCTGGCGGCAGCGCCTTTTTCAACGGCATTGAAGACCGGCATGGGATTACTCCGTTTGGCTATTCATTGATACGACGGGCCAGGTTGTTTGCGCTGTCGATCAGCACCCGGCGGTAGTCGTTGTAATGGTTCTGGGCGTCGGCCCGTGGGGCGACGATGCACAGGGTCGCAATAGCGATGCCCAGGGCATCGCGCACCGGCGCGGCAAAGCAGTGGGTAAAGGTGTCGGCGACACTGTCGAAGGAAAAGAAACCATCGAGGCTGGCCTGGCGGATCTGCCCGAGAAAGGTGTCCAGGGGCAGGCGTTGGCCGTCCGGCAGGATGAAGTCATCGTGGTCGATCAGATCGATGATCTGCTGGTCGCTCAAATGCCCCAGCAGCAAGCGCCCGGAGGCGGTCCAGGGGATCGGCGCGTTCTCACCGATATCCGAAGAAATCCGGAAATGCCGCTGGCCCTCGCGCATCAGCGCCACCGTGTACTTGCGCCCGTTGAGCAGGCACATCTGCGCGGTCTCGTGGGTTTGGCGGACAATTTCCTGCAACGCGTGATCGGCCTCGCGGGTCAGGTCGAAATGGCGCAAGTGAGCCTGGCCGAGGAAGTACAGTTGGCGGCCCAGGTAGACATGACCGTCCTTGCCCACGGTTTCGAGAATCCGCCGCTCCAGGAGGGACGCGACCAACTCGTAGACCGTGGACTTGGGGCTGCCGATGCCACTGGCAATATCGTTGGGGCGCAGGGGCTGGCCGACTTCCTTGAGAAAATCGAGGATATCGAACGCCCGGTCGAGGCCTTTGGCGCGGCGTTTGATGGTGTCTTCGGTCATGGCAGTCTTCATCGGCATAAAAGGTCCATGTGGGAGCGGCGCTTGTGTGGGAGCGGGCTTGCTCGCGAAAGCGCTGTGTCAGCCAACAAATCTGGCACTGATACAGCGCTTTCGCGAGCAAGCCCGCTCCCACCCAAACCGAGTCCACTTTGGATTGGAGTGGGCTTTAGATCAGGCATTCAGCCTTTTTTCTTGTAGGCCACGCAATCGATCTCGACCTTGCAATCAACCATCATGTTTGCCTGCACACAGGCCCGTGCCGGGGCGTGTTCGGGGGTGAAGTATTCGCCGAAGACTTTGTTGAAACTCCAGAAATCCCGTGGGTCTTCCAGCCATACGCCCACCCGGACCACGTCTTTAAGCTCGAAACCGGCCTCTTCAAGGATTGCCACCAGGTTCTTCATGGTCTGGTGGGTCTGCTCGACAATCCCGCCATTGATGATTTCGCCATCCACTGCCGGCACCTGCCCCGATACGTACAGCCAGCCATCCGCCTCCACTGCACGGGCGAATGGGCGGGGTTGGCCACCGCCGGCGGTGCTGCCGGCGCCGTAACGAGTAACGCTCATAAAATTGCTCCTTGATTAAAAATGGATATTTTTCAGGAATTGCGCCAGGCGTGGCGGAAGCCGCTTATTCCGCTGTAACGGAACATGGTATGTAACAACGGAATAAGCAGCAGAAAGTGTGCCACAGCCAGTCCCAGGAAAACATTCAAACGTTAAAGTCGTCTTAAATCATGCACATAAGAAATAGCCAAGCCACCGACGCCCCGCCCGTGACGACCCGCGCACTGCTACCGCGCCCCACAATCCGTTGCGATCCGACACATTGGGGTGCGCTACCTGTGAATTCTGACAGTAGACCGCCTGCCCCACCCGGCTTAGGGTTTGGCCACGGACCTGAGAAGGAGACTGTCATGGGACTGATCAACACAGTGATCGATGACGCGGATGCGTATAGACGGGCGCTGCAGACACAACGCACGGTGTTCATGCTCTTTGTATCGCCCCAGTGCCCGGCATGCGGAACGGCCAAGCCACTGTTCAGTAAAGTGGCCAGCCGCTATCGCCGCCAGGCCGCCCTTTATGTGCTCGATACCAGCCAGACGCCTCGGCACCCCGCTGTCACCGGCACACCGACGCTGCTGATACTAAAAAACGGCAAACTGGTCGAAACACTCAAAGGGTTCGGCCCCTGGGAAACCCAGGAGCAGACCCTGAAGAAAACCTTCGCGCGGCACACCCGTGGCGTGCCGACCAAAAGGGCCAGGCCCCGTTAACCCACCGCGAGCGGGGTCAACAGCACCTGCGTCACCCGCCGCTCCTCCACCGCTGCCACGGTCAGGCGCCAGCCGGCGTGTTCCAGGCTGTCGCCCACTACCGGTAGGCGATCCAACAGGCTCATCACCAGGCCGGCGAGGGTCTGGTAATCCTCGGTGGCCATCGCCTGAAAACCGGTGCGCTGGCGGATCAGGTTCAGGTTCAACGCACCGTTGGCGCGGTAGCCGCCCTGCTCTTCGACGATATCCGGGCCTTCTACTTCACTGGCATCCGGCAATTCACCGGCGATGGATTCAAGAATGTCGGTCATGCTCAACACCCCCATGAAATCGCCGAATTCATTGATCACAAAGGCAATGTGCGTCGACTCCTGGCGCATCTGCTCCAGGGCGTTGAGGATCGAGAAGCTGTCGAGCAGGTTGATCGCCCGTCGCGCCAGGTGTTCCAGGTTCGGCTCATTGCCGGCCAGGTACTCCTTGAGCAGTTCCTTCTTGTGCACGAAGCCCAGGGGCTCATCCACCGCGCCGTTACGGATCAACGGCAAGCGCGAGTAGGACGAGTGCATCAGTTTCAGGCGAATGGTCTCCGGATCGTCAGCCAGATCGATGTAGTCCACATTCGCGCGCGGGGTCATCAAGGTGCGGATCGGCCGTTCGGCCAGCTGCAATACGCCGCTGATCATGATCCGTTCGCGGCGATCGAACAGCGGGCCTTGGCTATTATCGGCGCCATCCAACAGGTCGGTAACGTCCTCACCCACCTCTTCCACCGCCAGGCTGCGACCACCCAGCAAACGCATGACCGCATGGGCCGTGCGCTCACGAATCGGCCGCAGGCCTTGCGCGGACTTCTTGCGGCGCGCCCGGGCGATCTGGTTGAACACCTCGATCAGGATCGAGAAACCGATGGCCGCGTACAGGTAGCCTTTGGGGATATGGAAGCCCAGGCCTTCGGCGGTCAGAGCGAAACCGATCATCATCAAGAAGCCCAGGCACAGCATGATCACTGTCGGGTGCGCATTGACGAAGCGGGTCAGCGGCTTGCTGGCCACGATCATTACGCCGATGGACACGATCACCGCGATCATCATCACCGCCAGTTCATCCACCATGCCGACCGCAGTAATCACCGCGTCGAGGGAGAACACCGCGTCCAGCACCACGATCTGCGCCACGATCGGCCAGAACATCGCGTAGGCCGCATTGCCGGTGCGTTCGGTGACATGCCCTTCGAGCCGCTCATGCAACTCCATGGTGGCCTTGAACAACAGGAACACACCACCAAACAGCATGATCAGGTCGCGTCCGGAGAAGCTCTTGTCGAACACCTCGAACAACGGCTGGGTCAAGGTCACCAACCAGGAAATACTTGCCAACAGGCCCAGGCGCATCAGCAGTGCCAGGGACAAGCCAATCAACCGCGCACGGTCACGCTGCTCCGGTGGCAGCTTGTCCGCCAGGATCGCGATAAACACCAGGTTGTCGATGCCCAGTACCAGTTCCAGCACAATCAAGGTCAACAGGCCGAGCCAGGCCGTTGGATCCGCTAACCATTCCATATAGAAGTCTCTGTCTCTTTATTGATATTCAGAATGCCGGGCACAACAAAACGCGGTCCGATGGCCGGGAAAAGGTTAGCAGTCTGAATAGGGGATGCTTCAGCGGGAACGGCGGCAATAGAGGTCTTGGGGAAAGACGACTGGGAGGCTCCGAGAGGGTGTTCATGCAAGTCCTGCAGTGAGAAAAGGACTTTAATCCTACAGCCGAAATACAAACTTCCTACAATTTAAAACTATTACAAGATCTGTAAAAGCACCCCGCAACCCCCCTGTAGGAGCCGGCTTGCGATGCACGCCCCTCGATGTATCCGTCACGCTGCGGTGATGCTATCGCAGGCAAGCCAGCTCCCACACAAGCCAGCTCCATGAGCGAGCGGGTCAGGTTTTGCGGGTTGCGTCGTCCAGCGCCAGGATGGTGTGGGCATTCGTTACCGTGGTTGCCAGGGTATTGATCACCCCCGAGCGCAGCGCCCCCAGCGTCGCCGCCGCCTTGGTGTTTTCACTGGCGATTGCCACTACATCTGGGATACGGAACAGCTCCTGTACCGTCAAGCCGATCACCCGCCCTTGAATGGCGTTGACCGCCGGCTGGCCATGGATGTCGATAAAGTCGTAGCCCATCATGTCGCCCACAGTGCCGGACAAACGCGCCTGGGCGATTTCCTGGGGTGAGAACCAGCCCATGCGCACCATATTGCTGTTTTCGCTCATGTCACCGATGCCGATCAGCGCCATGTCGGCCCGCCGTGCACGGTCGAGGGTGGAGCGTACGGTGTCGTTGCTGATCAGTACGCTGCGCAGTTCCGGGTTGGCCACCAGTGCCGGGGCGTACAGGCTTTCGCTTTCACCGCCAAAGCGCAGGGCCAGGCGTCGGCAGATGTGGTCGGGGTTCATGTATTCGCCAGCCTTGAGCGAACCGCCAATGGCGCAGACAAACGTGCAGTTGCGCGTCACCGGCAAAAACACATTATCGGCCACCGCTCCCACATTGCGGCCCATGCCCACGGCGACGATCATCCCGTCGCCCAGGGTCTTGTTCAGGTAGTTGGCCACCAGGCTGGCCACGGCGGAGCGCTGGGTGTCGGCGTCGCTGTGGTCGACCGCGATCAACGCACGGTCCAACTGGAAGCGCTCCACCAGCGCCTGCTCCAGTTCATTGTTCATTGCCGGATGCTGCAACACCCGCACTTCGACAATCCCTTCATCGCGCGCACGCTTGAGCAGCCGGCTGACTTTGGCCCGGGACAGGTCGAACCGCTTGGCGATGGCTTCCTGAGTGACGTTCTCAAGGTAATAGAGCATCGCCACTTCGGTCATCAGATCGATATCGCTGGCGGTGCGCAGGGTGCTGTCACTCATGGGGACGGGCTTCCGTTTCGGCGTCAAAGGCGCATTCTCCCGACTCTTGCCCCGCTACGTCCACTACTGATGCCCATCACGCTCAATGGCATTGATGCGCTCGACCTTGGCCCCGGACCGCGCCGCCTCGAACTCCGAGGCCAGAAACGCGGTGACGATGCTCTTGGCCAGCTCCGCACCCACCACCCGCGCACCGATGGACAGGATCTGCGCATCGTTGCTCTTGCGCGCCCGTTCTGCCGAATAGGTGTCGTGGGCCTGGGCCGCGCGAATCCCCAGCACTTTATTGGCCGAGATGGCCATGCCGATGCCCGTGCCACACACCAGCACGCCCAGGCGCTGCTGCCCGGCGTTGATGGCCGTGGCCACCGCCAGCGCAATATCCGGGTAGAGCACCGGGGCCGTGGAATGGGTGCCAAAGTCGGTCACCGGATACCCCAGCGCCTCGATATGGCGCTTCAACAGCCCCTTGAGCTCAAAACCTGCTTCATCACATCCGATAGCCACCGGGAAAGGTGTGTTCATGGCATTAGGCTCCGCTGCCGTGGTGAAATTTAAGACTGATCATATGATCACTCAGTGAAATTTAGATCAGTCATTTCTCGGATATTCCCCGACAACTGTCAAGCACGATTTAACTGACCTGCCAGTCAAACCCCTCTAAAACGCCACGAATTAAGAAATAGCAGGCAATTACAAGTTTTCAATGAAAGAGATTGACTGATCAGAATTTCATTTGATACACATATGCTCACGCAGCAACACGACTGTGTACCTAATAAGAATTCACAGCACGAGGACACGCCGATGGCTACGCCATTACTGCTCCAGGCTGAACACGTCGCCAAGGCCTACGCCGGCATCCCTGCCCTGCGTGACGGCCGCCTCTCGCTGCGGGCCGGCAGTGTGCATGCCCTGTGCGGCGGCAACGGCGCCGGCAAATCCACGTTCCTCAGTATTTTGATGGGCATCACCCAGCGTGACGCCGGCAGCATCCTGCTCAATGGCGCCCCTGTGCATTTCCATCGCCCCAGTGAAGCGCTGGCGGCGGGTGTCGCGATGATCACCCAGGAGCTGGAACCGATCCCCTACATGACCGTCGCCGAAAACATCTGGCTGGGCCGCGAACCACGGCGCGCCGGCTGCATCGTCGACAGCAAGGCGCTGAGCCGACGCACCCGCGAACTGCTGGAAAGCCTGGAGTTCGACGTCGAGGCTACCGCGCCCATGCATCGCTTGAGCGTGGCGCAGATTCAGTTGGTAGAGATCGCCAAGGCGTTCAGCCATGACTGCCAGGTGATGATCATGGACGAGCCCACCTCCGCCATTGGCGAGCGCGAAGCCGAAACCCTGTTCAAGGCCATCCGCCGCCTCACCGCGCGGGGCGCCGGGATCGTGTATGTGTCCCATCGCCTCAGCGAACTGGCGCAGATTGCCGACGACTACAGCATCTTCCGCGATGGCGCCTTCGTCGAAAGCGGGCGCATGGCCGATATCGACCGCGCCCACCTGGTGCGCGGCATCGTCGGCCAGGAATTGACGCGCATCGACCACAAGGTCGGCCGCGAAAGCGCCGCCGAGTGCTGCCTGGACGTCCAGGGCCTGAGCCGCAGCGGCGAGTTCCAGGACATCAGCCTGCAATTGCGCCAGGGCGAAATCCTCGGCATCTATGGGCTGATGGGCTCGGGGCGCAGCGAGTTCCTCAATTGCATTTACGGCCTGACCACCCCGGATGCCGGCAGCGTCACCCTGCAAGGCAAACCGATGCCCATCGGCCTGCCCAAGGCGACCATCCGCGCCGGCATGTCGCTGGTCACCGAAGACCGCAAGGAAAGCGGCCTGGTGCTCAGCTCCAGCATCCTCTCGAACATCGCGTTATCGGCGTACAAGCAGCTGTCGAGCTGGTCGCTGATCAATGCGCGCAAGGAAAACCAACTGGCCGAAGACATGGTCAAGCGCCTGCAGATCAAGACCACTTCCCTGGACCTGCCAGTGGCGTCCATGAGCGGCGGCAATCAGCAGAAGGTGGTGCTTGCCAAATGCCTGTCGACCCAACCGGTGTGCCTGCTGTGCGACGAGCCGACCCGGGGCATCGATGAAGGCGCCAAGCAGGAGATCTATCACTTGCTGGACCAGTTCGTGCGCGCCGGTGGTGCGGCCATCGTGGTGTCGTCGGAAGCCCCGGAGCTGCTGCACCTGAGCGACCGTATCGCCGTCTTCAAGGGTGGCCGGCTGGTGACTATCAGCAGCGACACCGCCCTTTCCCAGGAAGCCTTGTTGAGTCTTGCCTCATGAATGCCAAAACCATTACCGCCCCGCTGACCACCCCCGCGCGCAGCCGCCTGCGGCTTTCCCTCGACCGCTTTGGCCTGCCGCTGGTGTTTATCCTGCTGTGCGTGGTCATGGCGTTCTCCAGCGAATACTTCATGACCTGGCGCAACTGGATGGACATCCTGCGCCAGACCTCGATCAACGGCATCCTTGCGGTGGGCATGACCTATGTGATCCTGACCAAGGGCATCGACCTCTCGGTGGGCTCGATCCTCGCCTTCGCCGGCCTGTGCAGCGCACTGGTCGCGACCCAGGGCTACGGCCTGCTCGCCGCCGTCAGCGCCGGGATGTTTGCCGGGGCGATGCTGGGGGTGGTCAACGGCTTTATGGTGGCCAACCTGTCGATCCCGCCCTTTGTCGCCACCCTGGGCATGCTCAGCATTGCCCGGGGCATGACCTTCATCCTCAACGACGGCAGCCCGGTCACCGACCTGCCGGACGCCTACCTGGCCCTGGGCATCGGGAAGCTGGGGCCGATTGGCGTGCCGATCATCATCTTTGCCGTGGTTGCGCTGATTTTCTGGATGGTGCTGCGCTACACCACTTACGGGCGCTATGTGTACGCGGTGGGCGGCAATGAAAAAAGCGCGCGCACCTCGGGAATCGGCGTGCGCAAGGTGACGTTCTCGGTGTACGTGGTCTCGGGCTTGCTCGCCGGCCTGGCAGGCGTGGTGCTGTCTGCGCGCACCACCTCGGCCCTGCCCCAGGCCGGCATGTCTTATGAGCTGGATGCGATTGCCGCGGTGGTGATCGGCGGCACCAGCCTGTCGGGCGGCGTCGGCACCATCGTCGGCACGCTGTTCGGCGCCCTGCTGATCGGGGTGATCAACAACGGCCTGAACCTGCTCGGCGTGTCCTCCTATTACCAGCAGGTCGCCAAGGGCCTGATCATCGTGCTCGCGGTGTTGATTGACGTGTGGCGCAAGAAAAAACGCTAGTCGCTTTTCCTCTGAACGAACTGAACGACCACAACAATAAACGGAGTTCTCATCATGAAAGTCGCTACATCATTTGCCGCCGTTGCGGCCCTCACCCTGCTCGCCAGCAGCATCACCCTGGCCGCCGATGGCAAGACCTACAAAGTCGGCGCTGCCGTGTACGGCCTCAAGGGCCAGTTCATGCAGAACTGGGTACGCGAGCTGAAAGAACACCCGGCGGTCAAGGACGGCACCGTGCAGTTGACCGTCTTCGACGGCAACTATGACGCGCTGACCCAGAACAACCAGATCGAAAACATGGTGACCCAGCGCTACGACGCGATCCTCTTCGTGCCCATCGACACCAAGGCCGGCGTTGGCACCGTGAAGCAGGCGATGTCCAACGATGTGGTGGTGATTGCCTCCAACACCAAGGTCGCCGATGCCAGCGTGCCGTACGTGGGCAACGATGATGTCGAGGGCGGGCGCCTGCAGGCCCAGGCCATGGTCGACAAACTCCAGGGCAAGGGCAATGTGGTGATCATCCAGGGGCCGATTGGCCAGTCGGCGCAGATCGATCGGGAAAAGGGCGAGCTGGAAGTACTGGGCAAGCACCCCGGGATCAAGATCATCGAGAAAAAGACCGCCAACTGGGACCGCGCCCAGGCCCTGACCCTGACTGAAGATTGGCTGAACGCCCACCCCAAAGGCATCAACGGGGTGATCGCGCAAAACGACGACATGGCCCTCGGCGCCGTGCAGGCCCTCAAGTCCCATGGCCTGACGTCCAAGGACGTGCCCGTCACGTCCATCGACGGCATGCCCGATGCGATCCAGGCGGCAAAAAGAGATGAAGTCACCACCTTCCTGCAAGACGCCCAGGCCCAGTCCCAGGGCGCACTCGATGTGGCCCTGCGCCAATTGGCCGGCAAGGACTACACGCCCAAGTCGGTGATCTGGGAGCGCTATGCCAAGGACGTGACCTGGGGCGACGGCACTGCCAAGAACTACATCCTGCCGTGGGTGCCGGTGACCAATGCAAATGCGGATGCGCTGTACCAGCAGGTCAGTGGCAGCAAGTAAATATTGATGTGCAATACAGCCCAGTGTGGGAGCTGGCTTGCCTGCGATGCGAGCACCTCGGTGTATCAGGGTTACCCAGTCGCTGCTATCGCAGGCAAGCCAGCTCCCACATTTGATCTGCACTGTTTTTGAGAATGGAGTTAAACCAATGTCTGGATTCTGGAACCAAGCCTTCGACCTCAGCGGCCGTTGCGCCGTGATCACCGGCGGGGCGGCGGGGATTGGTCTGGCGTGCGCCAGCCTGCTGGTGGAGCGTGGTGCCCGCGTGGCCTTGCTCGACCGCGATCCGGCCGTGGTTGAAGTGGCCGCCAGCCTCGGCGCCGGGCATATCGGCCTTGCCGTCGACCTGCGCCAACTCGACCAGGTGCAGAGCAGCATCGACTACGTGTTCGCGCACTTCAAGCGCCTGGACTACCTGGTCAACAGCGCCGGCGTGGTGATGCTGGACAAGGCCATCGACGTCAGCGAAAACGCCTGGGACATCACCCTGGACATCAACCTCAAGGCCAGCTTCTTCGTGGCCCAGGCCTGTGCCAAATACATGCTGGCCCAGGGCAGCGGGCGCATCGTCAACCTGGCGTCCCAGGCAGCGGTGATCGGCCTGGATCGACATGTGGCGTATTGCGCGAGCAAGGCTGCGATTGTCGGCATGACCAAGGTCCTGGCCATGGAATGGGCACCGCACATCAATGTAAATGCCATCTCCCCCACCATCGTCGAGACCGCCCTGGGCAAGAAAGCCTGGGCAGGCGAAGTGGGCGAACGGGCCAAATTGCAGATCCCGGCGGGCCGTTTTGCCCAGCCCGATGAAATCGCCGGGCTGGCGTTGTACCTGCTCAGCGATGCCGCCCAGATGATCACCGGCGCCAATATGGTGATCGACGGCGGCTACAGCATTCAGTAACCCATCTATTCGTCGTGAGGTTTGTCATGTCCACCGCTACCGAACGTACCGCCGAACAACTCCACCCGGTGATCCCCAAGACCATGCAGGCCGTGGTCTGCCATGGTCCGGAAGACTATCGCCTGGAAACCGTCGACGTGCCCACCCCCGGCCCCGACGAGATTCTGACCAAGGTCGAGCTGTGCGGCATCTGCATGGGCGATATCAAGACCTATCGCGGCGCGCCATCGTTCTGGGGCGACGCCGAGCAGCCGCGCTACGTCAAGCCGCCGATGATTCCCGGGCATGAGTTTGTGTGCCGCGTGGTCGCTCTGGGCCCCGGCGCCGAGAAGCGTGGGGTGAAGGTTGGCGACCGGGTGATTTCCGAGCAGATCGTGCCCTGCTGGGGCTGCCGCTTCTGCAACCACGGCCAGTACTGGATGTGCCAGAAACACGACCTCTACGGCTTCCAGAACAACGTCCAGGGCGCCATGGCCCAATACATGATTTTCACCAAGGAAGGCATCATCCACCAAGTGCCGGACTCCATCGCGCCGGACGAGGCGATCCTGATCGAACCCCTGGCCTGCTCGCTGCACGCGGCGGAACGGGCCAATGTGGATTTCGACGATGTGGTGGTGGTGGCCGGCGCCGGCACCCTGGGCCTGGGGATCATCGGCGCGGTGCGCATGCGCAACCCCAAACGCCTGATCGTGCTCGACATGAAACCCGAACGCGCCGAACTGGCCCTGCGCATGGGTGCCGATGAGGTGTGGAACCCGGCCGAGGTCGATGTACTGGCGAAAATCCGCGAAATCACCGACGGTTATGGCTGCGACATTTACATCGAAGCCACCGGGCACCACAAGGCGGTGAACCAGGGCCTGGCGATGCTGCGCAAGCTGGGGCGCTTTGTCGAATTCAGCGTATTCAACGACGAGGCCACGGTAGATTGGTCGATCATTGGCGACCGCAAGGAACTGGACGTGCTGGGTTCGCACCTGGGGCCCTACATGTACCCACGGGCCATCGACTTTATCGGCAAGCGCAAGATCGACATGCGCGACGTAGTGACCCACAAGTTTGCGTTGGCGGATTTCAAGGAAGCGTTTGCGGTGATGGAGCGCGGGGACAAGTCCTTGAAGGTTGTGCTCGAACCCTGACCCCAACACATATCCCAAATGTGGGAGCGGGCTTGCTCGCGAAGGCGGTGTGTCAGAAGACACATCAGTTGGCTGACCCACCGCTTTCGCGAGCAAGCCCGCTCCCACATTTAACCGACTGCGTCCAAGACAACAAGAACAGGAACCCGCGTTATGAATCGAGTCATCAACGATCCGGACCAAGTGGTCGAGGACATGCTGCGCGGCATTCTGGTCGCCCATCCCGAGCTGCGCCAAAGCGAAACCAACCCCCGCGTCATCAGCAAGGCCAAGCCGTCCAGACAAGGCTGCGTGGGCATCGTCACCGGCGGTGGCTCCGGCCATGAGCCGGCGTTTCTCGGCTACGTGGGGCCCGGCCTGGTGGACGCCGTGGCCGTCGGCGAAATTTTCTCTTCGCCCACCGCCAAAAGCTTCTTCGATGCCTTCCGCGCCGCCGATCACGGCGCGGGCGTGGCCTGCCTGTACGGCAACTATGCCGGCGACAATATGAACGTGAAGCTGGCGATGAAAATGGCCGCCAGCAAAGATATGCAGATCCGCACCGTAGTCGCCAACGATGACGTGGCGTCGGCGCCCAAGGCCGATATCGCCAAGCGGCGCGGGGTGGCCGGGGAAATTTTCATGTGGAAAATCGGCGGTGCCGCCGCCGCCCAACACTATGACCTGGACGGGGTGATCCGCGTCGCGCAGAAGGCCGTCGATCACTGCCGCTCGATCGGTATCGGCCTGACGCCCTGCACCATTGCGGCCGTGGGCAAGCCGAACTTCCAGATCCCCGATGGCCAGATGGAATTGGGTATCGGCCACCACGGCGAACCCGGCATCGAAGTGATTCCGATCGAGTCCGCCGCTGCCATGGCCACGCGCATGCTGGCACCGATCCTCGCGGATCGGGATTTCAGCCAGGATGACAGCGTGGTGGTGCTGGTCTCGGGCCTGGGCGCGACGCCGGTGATGGAGCTGTACATTTTCTACGCCGAAGTCGAAAGCCAGCTCAAGGCCAAGGGCCTGAAGATCCATCGCTGCTACGTCGGCAACTACTTCACCTCCCTGGAAATGATGGGCGTGACCCTGACCCTGCTGGGCCTGGATGCCGAGCTGAAAACCCTGATCGACCAACCTTGCCGCTCCATCGGCATGACCCAGGCGGAGTAAACCATGAGCCAGCATTTCTCTACCCACGACGGCAGCGCGATTGTCACTGACCTGGTGAGCGTGATCGTCGCCAACCGTGAATACCTCAGCGCGGTCGACGGCGCGATTGGCGATGGTGACCACGGCATCAATATGGCCAAGGGCTTCGCCCATTGTGGCCGCACCATTGAGGGCCGGCAGTTGACCCTGGCCGAGGCCCTGGATGAACTGACCCTGAGCCTGATGGAAGGCATCGGCGGCTCCATGGGCCCGCTATATGGCAGCCTGTTTATCGGCATGGCCGACGAAGTACGCGGCTGCGAAGACATCGATGGCGCCACCTTCGCCCATTTACTGCGCGGCGGCCTGACCTCGTTGCAGGACATCACCGAAGCCGGCGTGGGCGACAAGTGTTTGATGGACACCTTGATTCCCGCGGTGGAGGCGTTTGAACGGGCGCAGGCGGGGGGCGCCTCCTTCGGCGATGCCCTTGAGGCGATGAAAAGTGCAGCCTCCCAGGGCCGCGACTCGACCAAGGACCTGGTGGCCAAGATCGGCCGGGCCAGCCGCCTGGGCGAACGGTCGCTGGGGGTGCTGGACGCCGGGGCGGTGTCCTGCTGCCTGATCCTCACGCAACTGGCAGACTCGATCCAACCCCGCCTGGCCCTGTAGGGGCCAGCTTGCCGGCTCCTACAGGGTGGGGTTGTGTTTGATGTGCTGGATATACCGCGCCACGGCCGGGGCCTTTTCAAAGCGCCGGTAAATCAGCGACAGCCACGACGACGCATCGCTGCCCTGGATGTGGCGGTACTGCACGCCCGGCAGGCTGACATGCCCCACCACCGATTCCGGCACTACCGCCACCCCCTGCCCCAGCGACACCAGGGCAATCACCGCCACCAGGCCTCCCGGCTGCGGCCCCAGGCGCGGGGCATACCCGCCTTGCGCGGCCACCTGCAAGGTGCCGCTGATCTGTTCGGGCAGGATGAAGGTCTCGTTCTGCAAATGCTCGCAGGTGATCGCCTTCAAGCCCAGCAGCCACGAGCCCTGGGGCAGCGCCAGGACAAAACCTTCGCTGCCCAGGCGTAGCGCCTCCACACCGTCGGGCAAGGTCATCGGTGAGCGAATGTAGCCAATGTCGTAGCGCCCTTCGGCCACCAGCCCCGGCAACAGGGCCATGGGGCTTTCCCGCACGCTGAGGCTCACATCGGCAAACTCCGCGCAAAACGCCTGCACCTGGCGTTGCAGCACCCCCGAATACACCGCCGACGCCACATAACCCAATTCGATATGGCCGATTTCGCCACGCCCGGCGCGCTGGGCATTGCGCTGGGCAAACTCGAACTGGCGCACGGTAGCCTCGGCTTCGGCCAGCAGCGCGGTACCCGCCTCGGTCAGACTGACGTCACGCTGACGCCGGATAAACAGACGGGTGCCCAGGGTGCGCTCCATATCCTGGATCTGCCGGCTCAAGGTGGGTGGGGCAATATCCAACTGCTCGGCGGCACGCGTGAAGTTGCGGTGCCGGGCAACGGCCAGGAAGTAGCGGAAATGACGTATTTCCATTGCAGGATTAGCTCAAAGGTAATGATGTGCTTCGCCTCGGCTAACAGAACCACTGGGCGCCGACGTTAAGCTGACAGGACGCCCACAGTAGAGAGTCGCTACGATGCCCGTCAAATCCAGCTTGCCTGTTGCCTGCCAGGTAATCATGCCATGAGCCAGGTCAGCCCACGCCTTACCTTGTTGACCGCCTCGGGGGTCTGCTCGCTGATTGTCCTCGATACCAATATTGTCGCCGTGACCCTGCCGACTATCGCCCGCGACCTGGGGGCCAATTTTGCCGATATCGAATGGGTGGTCAGCGCGTATATGCTGGCGTTCGCCGCCCTGCTGTTGCCGGCAGGGAGCATTGCCGACCGCTTTGGTCGCAAGAAAACCCTGCTCTGTGGCCTGGTTATTTTTATCCTCGCCTCCCTGGGCTGTGGCGCCGCCCCCAACGTGCTGCTGCTGGATATCGCCCGCGCCGTCAAAGGTGTCGGTGCGGCGTTACTGCTGACATCAGCCCTGGCGTCCATCGGCCACGCCTTTCACGACGAACTGGAACGGGCCAAGGCCTGGGCCTTCTGGGGCGCCTGCATGGGCGTGGCGATGACCGCCGCGCCGACCCTCGGCGGCCTGATTACCCACTACCTGGGCTGGCGCTGGATTTTCTACCTCAACCTGCCGGTGGGCCTGGCGTTACTGGCGCTGGTCCTGCATGCCATACCGGAATCGCGCGACAGCCAATCGGCGCGCCTCGACCCTTGGGGCAGCCTGACCTTCAGCGCCAGCCTGCTATGCCTGATCTGGGGCCTGATCGAAGCCAACCGGATCGGCTGGGACAACCCGTTGACCTCTGCGCGACTACTCGGCGGCGCGTTCCTGCTGGGCCTGTTTGTGTGGGTGGAGCGCTTGCAACACCGACCGATGGTGGACCTGCAACTGTTCCAGTCGCCACGGTTTGTCGGCGCGTTGCTGGGGATGTTTGCCTATGCCGGCTGTGCCCAGGTGATGATGACGCTGCTGCCGTTTTACCTGCAGAACGGCCTGGGGTTTTCGGCGATTGCCTCGGGCTTGGGGATGCTGCCGTTTGCCCTGACCATGCTGATCTGCCCGCGTATCGGCGCACGCCTGGCCAGCCGCTTTGCCCCGGCCACCCTGATGGCGGCCGGGCTGGCCCTGGTGGGCAGCGGCAACCTGCTCAGTGCCTGGGCCGTGAGTGTCGGCGGTTATCTACCGTTCGCCCTGGCAATTGCAGTGACCGGCGCCGGTGCCGGGCTGCTTAATGGCGATACCCAGAAAAACATCATGGCCTGCGTGCCGAGGGACCGGGCGGGCATGGCCTCGGGCATGAGTACCACCATGCGTTTCAGCGCGATCATGTTGGCGATCGGGGTATACGGGGCGCTGCTGGCCAGCCATAGCGAGCACCTGCTGCAAGCCAGCCTTGGCGCGCAATGGCAGGCTCAGGTACCGGGGATTGCCTCGCGGGTGGTGGCCGGGGACATGCCTGCGGCCATGGCGCTGCTGCCGGAATCGGCGCAAGGGCAAGTGCAACCTTTGGCCTGGCAGGCGTTTGTCGGTGGGTTTGGCCGGGTATTGTGGGTGGCGGGAGTGTTGAGCCTGCTGGGGGCGCTGGTGGTGGGCCTGCTGATGAGGCATCCGATTCCCACACCTTGTAGGAGCGAGCTTGCTCGCGAAGGTCGTCAACGGTAACGCGGGTTTGTTGGATGACCGCGTTGGTCTTGAGTTCTTCGCGAGCAAGCTCGCTCCTACAGAGGCGGGCCCGGCTCCAGGCGGGCCGTGTTACCAGAAGCGCTGCTGGGTCAGGCGGCTCCACCAGGTCAGCAGTACCCGGTCCACCGAGCCGCTGGCCGCCAGGCCAACCCGCTCCTGCAGGCTTTTGCGCTCGGCATAGTGCAGGTGGAACAGTTCGGCGGTCTTGGCCTTGGTCGCCAGGTATTCGTCGCTGGTCTGCAGGGCGTCCACCAATTGCTTGTCCAGCGCTGCGACGCCCAGCCAGACTTCGCCGGTGGCCACATCATCAATCGCCAGTTGCGGGCGATAGCGCGAGACGAAGTTCTTGAACAGTTGGTGGGTGATATCCAGGTCTTCCTGGAACTTCTCCCGGCCTTTCTCGGTGTTTTCGCCAAACACCGTCAGGGTGCGCTTGTACTCGCCAGCGGTCAGCACTTCGAAGTCGATATCGTGCTTTTTCAGCAGGCGGTTGACGTTGGGCAACTGGGCTACCACGCCAATCGAACCGAGGATCGCAAACGGTGCACTGATGATCTTCTCGCCGATGCACGCCATCATGTAGCCGCCGCTGGCCGCAACCTTGTCGATGCACACCGTCAACGGCACGCCCGCCTCGCGGATGCGTGCCAATTGCGACGAGGCCAGGCCATAGCTGTGGACCATGCCACCGCCGCTTTCCAGGCGCAGCACCACCTCGTCCTTGGGCGTCGCCAGGCTCAGCAGTGCGGTGATTTCATGACGCAGGCTCTCGGTGGCCGAGGCCTTGATGTCGCCGTCAAAATCCAGGACAAACACCCGTGGCTTGGACTCGGGGGTTTTCTTGTGTTTTTTCTCGGCCTTGCCCTGGGACTTGCGCAGGGCCTTGAGCTGATCCTTGTCGAGCAGGGTCTGCTCCAGGCGCTCGCGCAGGCCTTTGTAGAAATCGTTGAGCTTGCTGACCTGCAACTGCCCTGCATTCTTGCGCCGGCCCTTGCTGCGCAACGCCGCGAAACTGATCAGCACCACCAGGATGGCGACGACCAACGTGACGGTTTTAGCCAGAAAACTTGCATACTCAGCCAAAAACTCCATGGGACTCCTTACAGATACGGTGCGCCAGGCGCGGATTGCCCCAGCATACCGATGGGACTGCCGGTGAGCCAGAGCTGAAACCCCTTGAAACGGGCCTCTAACGAGCTTTTAAAACAAGCGTATGTTTTTTCATTGACAGCTTCCCGGCATCCTCATAACCTCGCCAGACTTTCAACGTACCGGGTGAACGGACGTGGGCAGCATCTATTTGATTCGACATGGCCAGGCCTCCTTCGGTGCAGACGACTATGACGTCCTGTCGCCCGTCGGTGTGCAGCAGGCACAGGTACTGGGCAGCCACCTGGCGGATCTGGGCCTGATGTTCGACCGCTGCGTGTCGGGCGACCTGCGCCGCCAGCAGCACACCGCCAACGCCGCGTTCGAGTCCATCGGCGCCCAAGGCTTGCCGGTGCCGCCCCTGGAAATCGACAGCGCCTTCAACGAATTCGATGCCGACGCGATCATCCGCGCCCTGCTCCCGGATTTGCTCGACAGCGAGCCCGAAGCCCTGGAGATCCTGCGCAACGCGCCACACAACCGTAGCGAGTTCCAGCGGATCTTCGCCCTGATCATCGAGCGCTGGCTGAGCGGGACCTACGACACGCCCGGCCTGGAAAGCTGGTTGGGGTTTGTCGAACGGGTCCGGGGTGGCTTGCAGCGTCTGCTAGAGGCGGCGGACAACTCCCACAAGATCGCGGTATTTACCTCTGGCGGCACCATCACCGCCCTGCTCCACCTGATTACCCGCATACCTGCCGCCCAGGCTTTCGAGCTGAACTGGCAGATTGTCAACACCTCGCTCAACCACTTGAAGTTCCGTGGACGCGAGGTGGCACTGGCTTCCTTCAACAGCCATACCCACTTGCAACTGTTGAAGGCGCCGCAGCTCATCACTTTCCGATGAATTGCGGCCAACCGTGACCCCAAGGTCACTGGCACCACCCATAAAAGGATCGAACCATGACTGACGTAGCTAAAGCCGTAGAAGCAATGAAAGCCAAATTCAACCCAGGCGCCGCCGACGGCCTGGACCTGGTGTTCGGTTTCCGTATCGACGACACCCAGAACTTCTCGCTGATCGTCAAGAACAACACTTGCGAACTGCAAGAAGGCGTGAATGAAGATGCTCAAGTGACCCTGGTCATGGACGGCGACACCATGAAAGGCATCGTCGACGGTTCCACCGACGGCATGCAGGCCTTCATGGGCGGCAAACTGCGCACCGAAGGCGACATGATGCTGGCGATGAAGCTGAGCGAACTGTTCCCGGCCTGATCCAGGGCAACCTGGGTTGACCAATCCCGCCTGCCCAGGCGGGATTTTTGTTTGTACCGGTTCCCGCAGTGGAACTCATTCATTTGCAGAATGAAGTCCAGAGGAATCTTCATTTGCACCCACGGGCAACGCCCAACAAAATCTGGCTCACGGCCCATACCACCGTTATCGCAGCCAGGATTTTTTCTATGCCTACCCCGCGCCATATCAGCCCCGACGACATCCGCAAAGACTTCTCCAAGGCCATGTCCGACATGTACCGCGAGGAAGTGCCGCTGTATGGCGCGCTGCTGGAGTTGGTGGCCGACACCAATGCCCGGGCGCTGGCGAGCGAACCCGACCTGGCGCGGCAACTGCAGCGCACCGGTGAAATCCAGCGCCTGGACATGGAGCGCCACGGCGCCATCCGCCTGGGCACGGCCCTTGAACTGGCAACCATCAGTCGCCTGTTTGCGGTGATGGGCATGCAGCCGGTGGGCTACTACGACCTCACCCCGGCCGGCGTGCCAGTGCATTCCACGGCCTTTCGCGCAGTGCATGAAAGCGCCTTGCAGACCAGCCCGTTCCGGGTCTTCACCTCGCTGCTGCGCCTGGAACTGATCGAAAACCTTGAACTGCGGGCCTTTGCCGAAGCCGCCCTGGGCAAGCGCTCGATCTTCACCCCACGGGCGCTGGCCCTGATCGAACAGGCCGAAGCCGACGGTGGCCTGAATGCCAACGATGCCCAGGCCTTTATCCAGCAAGCCCTGGAAACCTTTCGCTGGCACCACACAGCCACCGTCAGCGCCGCCCAATACCAACAACTCAGCGCCCAGCACCGGCTGATTGCCGATGTGGTGGCCTTCAAGGGCCCGCACATCAATCACCTGACCCCACGCACCCTGGACATCGACCGCGTACAAGCCGACATGCCCGGCAAAGGCATCACCCCCAAGGCCGTGATCGAAGGCCCACCCCGCCGCCAATGCCCGATCCTGCTGCGCCAGACCAGCTTCAAGGCCCTCGACGAAGTCATCGCCTTTACCGATGCCACGGGCAGCCACAGCGCACGCTTTGGCGAAATCGAACAACGTGGCGTGGCCCTGACGCCCAAAGGCCGCGCACTCTACGACCAGTTGCTCAACGCCGCCCGGGATGAACTGGGCGCCTTCCCCAATGAGGCCAACGCCCAGCGCTACACCGAACTGATGGAGCAGCACTTCCAGGCCTTCCCGGATAACCACCGGGCCATGCGCGAGCAGGGGTTGGCGTTCTTTCGCTACTTCCTGACCGACAAGGGCCGCGCAGCCGATAAGAGCCCGCGCCCCAATCTGGACGCACTGCTTGAGGCCGGTTACGTGGCAATCGAACCGTTGGTGTATGAGGATTTTCTGCCGGTCAGCGCGGCGGGGATTTTCCAGTCGAACCTGGGCGATGCGGCGCAGAGTCACTACGCGGCCAACGCCAACCAGGCCGAATTCGAACAGGCCCTGGGCCGCCAGACCATTGATGAGTTGCAGCTATATGCCGACACCCAGCAGCGCTCGATCGACGCCTGCCTGCAGGCGCTGCGCACCTAGAAAATAGAGTTCGCCCGACACCACAACGCAATCCATGCGCAGTCAACGTGCCCCAGGGTCGGGCGAACGGTTGGGATAATAGGCAGTGCAGGGGTGGCTGTCCTTTGGTCAATTCTGAACAAATATGGCGCCTCCCCAGGCGTTGGCTAATGCCCTTTGGTCTGCTCCAGTTGTTCGACGATTTTATCTTTGATCAACAGGCGTTTCTTCTTCAGGTTCTCCACATCATCGTCATTGGCACTTGCGGATTCAGCTTCCAGTACCTCCTTGTCGGCGACGTCATACTGAGTGAGCAATACATCCAACCGATGGTGGCTTGCCCGACGCTGCTGAACGTCTTCCTTGCTCAACCCCAAATCCTGATAAAGATCATGTTTCACTGGCATGAAGTACCTCCGCAAGTTAATCAATGACTGGTACACCTTGAAGCTAGCCCATCCATGGGCCTCTTGTCATGCCCAAGGTCAATTCCCCGGGCCCAGCTCGCGTGCGAGGAACGGTGCGGTGCGGCTGGTTTTGCTTTGGGCGACGTGTTGGGGCGTGCCGCTGGCGACGACTTGGCCGCCCTGGTCGCCGGCGCCTGGGCCGATGTCGATGACCCAGTCGCTCTGGGCCACCACGCGCATTTCGTGTTCGACCACAATCACTGTGTGACCGGCGTCCACCAGATGGTTGAGTTGCAGTAGCAGGCGGTCAACGTCACGGGGGTGCAGGCCGGTGGTAGGCTCGTCGAGGACGTACAGGGTTGCGCCCCGCGCGGTGCGTTGCAGTTCGGTGGCCAGTTTGATCCGCTGGGCCTCGCCGCCGGACAGTTCGGTGGCCGGCTGGCCCAGGCGCAGGTAGCCCAGGCCGATGTCGCGCAGGACCTGCAACGCACGCAGTATGCCCGGCTGTTCGGCGAACACGTCCACCGCCTGTTCGACGGTCAGGCCCAGTACCTGGGCAATGTTCAGGCCCTGCCAGGTAATCGCCAGGGTCTGGGGGTTGTAGCGCGCCCCGTGGCAGGTGGGGCAAGGGGCGTAGACGCTGGGCATAAACAGCAGTTCGACGCTGACAAAACCCTCGCCCTCGCAGTTCGGGCAACGACCCTTGGCCACGTTGAAGGAGAACTGCCCGGCATCGTAGTGGTGTTTTTTCGCGGCTGGGGTGGCGGCGAACAGTTTGCGCACGTTATCGAACAAGCCGGTATAGGTCGCGAGGTTGGAGCGCGGGGTGCGGCCGATGGGCTTCTGGTCCACCTGTACCAGGCGGCGGATCTGTTCCAGGCCCGCGCGGATGCGCCCGCCGCTGGTTTGCGGTGCCGGGTCTTGCAGGTCGGGCTCATCCTCGCTGACCACCACCCGCCCCAGCCCCTCACCCACCAGGTCCAGCAGCGCCTGGCTGACCAGACTGGATTTACCCGAGCCCGAAATCCCCGTCACCGCCGTAAAACAACCCAGGGGGAAGTCCACGCTCACCTCGTCGAGGTTATTGCGGCTGACCCCTTCCAGGCTGAGCCAGCCACTCGGCGCACGACGCGAAGGGTTCAGCGGTTGCGGCTCGGCAAACAGGTATTCGCGGGTCTGTGAGGCTTGGACCTGTGCCAGGCCTGCCGGTGGGCCGCTGTACAACACTTGGCCGCCCTGCTCGCCGGCTGCCGGGCCGACGTCGATCAGCCAGTCGGCGCGGCGCATGGTTTCCAGGTCGTGCTCCACCACAAACAGCGAGTTGCCGGCGGCTTTCAGGCGCTCAAGGGCGGTGAACAAGGCCTCGCCATCCGCCGGATGCAAGCCGGCCGACGGTTCATCCAGCACGTAGATCACCCCGAACAACTGCGAGCCCAATTGCGTCGCCAGGCGCAGGCGCTGCAACTCCCCAGAGGACAGGGTCGGCGTACTGCGCTCCAGAGACAGATAGCCCAGGCCCAGGTCGGTCAGGGTGCTGACCCGCTCCAGTAAATCCTGGGCGATACGTTGGGCGGCCAGGCGTTTTTCCAGCGAAAGTTTTACCCGCCCTTTGCCCTCGGCCACCGGACGCAGAAGTTGCGCCAGTTGCAACAATGACAATTGCGACAACTCGCCAATATCCACCCCGGCGAACTTCACCGACAGCGCGGCCTTATTCAGGCGCTTGCCCTCGCACAGGGGGCACGGGCTGCCCTGCATGAATTGCGCGACACGCTTTTTCATCAGCGCGCTCTGGGTGTGGGTGAAGGTATGCAGGATGTAGCGCCGGGCGCCGCTGAAGGTGCCCTGGTAACTGGGTTCGAGCTTGCGCTTGAGGGCGTCGCGGGTTTGCGCCGGGGTCAAGCCGGCGTACACCGGCACCGTGGGTGTTTCCTCGGTGAAGAGGATCCAGTCGCGCTGTTTTTTCGGCAGCTCACGCCAAGGAATATCGACGTCGTAACCCAGCGTCACGAGAATATCCCGCAGGTTTTGCCCCTGCCAGGCCAGTGGCCAGGAAGCCACGGCACGCTGGCGAATGGTCAAGGAGGGATCGGGGACCATCAGCGCCTCGGTCACTTCATACACGCGGCCCAGGCCGTGGCACTGCGGGCAGGCGCCCTGGGGCAGGTTGGGCGAGAAGTCCTCGGCGTACAGCATCGGCTGCCCCGGCGGATAGCTGCCGGCACGGGAATAGAGCATGCGGATCAAGCTGGACAAGGTGGTCACGCTGCCCACCGACGAGCGCGTGCTCGGCGTACCCCGCTGCTGTTGCAACGCCACGGCGGGCGGCAAGCCTTCGATGGAGTCCACATCCGGCACGCCCACCTGGTCGATCAGGCGCCTGGCATAGGGCGCCACCGACTCGAAATAGCGCCGCTGCGCCTCGGCATACAGGGTGGAAAACGCCAGGGACGACTTGCCCGACCCCGACACCCCGGTGAACACCACCAGGGCATCCCGTGGGATGTCCACATCGACATTGCGCAGGTTATGTTCACGGGCGCCCCGCACCCGGACAAAACCGGGGCGCGCGGCAAGAAGATTGGTGCCTGGCGGCAAGTGGCGCGCTGAAGTCATGGTCAACCTTGTTGAGGGTGGCAGGTCCTGCGGTGGAGCCAGGAACCGGGGCAAACGTTCAATTACGTGCATTGAGTACTGAGCGTACCCGCTGCGCGAGGGCATCAGGGCTATAGGGTTTACCCAGCAGGTGAATATCGGCTCCCAACTGGTGATTGCTGGAAAGCACGTCGCGGGTATGCCCGGAGGTAAACAACACAGCAACGGGCGGCTGTTGTACCTTGGCCCACTCGGCCAGGTCCGTGCTTTTGAACCGCCCCGGCATGACCACGTCGGTAAAGATCAGGTCCGGCCGCAAACCGGTGCGCAGCATCAACATCGCGTCGTCGCCGTCCTCGGCCGTGAGCACCGTGTAGCCGGCCTGTTGCAGCAACTCCACCGCCGCGGCACGTACACCTTGGTTGTCCTCCACGACCAGGATGGTTTCGCGGCCGCCTTCCTGCAACATCACCTGGGCAGGCGTTTCCTCGCTTTCCGGCTCAAGGCTGTGGGGGAAGTACATCTGCACTACGGTGCCCTGGCCCGGCTCGCTGCTGACCTGCACATGCCCGCCACTTTGCTTGACGAAACCAAACACCATGCTCAAGCCCAGGCCGGTGCCGTGACCGTCTGGCTTGGTGGTAAAGAACGGCTCGAAGACCCGCCGCAGCACCGCCGGCGACATGCCGGCCCCGGTGTCGCTGACAGACAAGCGCACATATTCACCGGGGGCAATCCCGTTGCGGCTGCCCTCCTCGGGCGACAAGGTGATGTTTTCACCGGTGATGCGGATCACCCCCTCGCCTTTCATGGCATCCCGGGCATTGATCGCCAGGTTGAGCACGGCATTTTCCAGCTGATTGCGATCGACATGGATGCACCACGGGTCTTGCGGCAATTGCACATCGATCTGGATGGTTTCCCCCAGTGCCCGCTGCAGTAACTCACCCAGGCCTTCATAAATGCGCCGGGGGTTGAACACCGCCGGTGACAGGGGCTGGCGCCGGGCAAACGCCAGCAGTTGCGAAGACAGCTTGGCGCCGCGTTCGACGGCAGCCAGGGCAGCCCCGACGCGCCGTTGTACCTGGGGGTTATCCCGTTCATGGCGAGCCAGCAAGTGCAGGTTGCCGGCAATCACCTGCAGCAGATTATTGAAGTCATGGGCCACGCCCCCCGTCAGCCCGCCAATGGCCTCGAGCTTCTGCGACTGGCGCAACTGGTCCTCGGCGGCCGAGCGCGCCTGGACTTCGGCGGCGACGCGCTGCTCCAGATTGTGAGTGAGCTTGAGCAGGGACTCTTCCGCGATCTTGCGCACATGGATATCAATGATCACCCCGGGAAAGCGCAGCGGCTGCCCCTGCGCATCCAGTTCGCAGCGCCCGCTGGCCAGTACCCACAGATAGCTGGCGTCAGGGCGCCGCACGCGAAATTCGACGTTATATGACCCGCCGGCTTCCAGGGTGCGGGCGATCAGGCGGCTGACCCGCGCCAGGTCATCGGGATGGATGATCTCGGTGGCGGTGGCGATGGGCAGGCCCTGCTCCACATCGTCCATGGACAGGCCCAGGGTGCGGGCGAAACGCTCGTCTCCCGACAGGCGATCCGGCAACACATCCCAGACAAATGAGCCCAGCAATGCCCCGGCATTGAGCGCCAGTTGCAAACGCTCGTCCGCCACACGGTAGGCACCCTCGGCTTCCTGGCGCAAACGCTCGGACAGCACGTGCGCGGTGGTCTCCACGACAATCGCCAGCACCCCGGCCGGCTGCTGGTCGTCACCGGCTACCGGGCTGTAATAGAGGTCCAGCCACAAGTCTTCGGGTTGACCATTGCGCAGCAGCGTCAAGGCCTTGTTGCGATAGGACAAGGTGCCGCCGGCCAGGCAGGTGCTCATGACATGCCGGTTGAAGTCGGCCACTTCCGGCCAGCCCTGCTCCACCGGCATGCCCAACAGGGACGGATGCCGGCCGCCGGCAAACACCGAGTAACTGTCGTTGTAGATCATGTACCCGGCGCGCCCCCAGAGCATCACCATCGGCACCGGCGAGGCCAGGAGCATCTGCACGGCACAGGTCAGGCTGGTGGACCAACTGTCAATCGAGCCCAGGTCCGTGTTCGACCAGTCAAAGGCACGAATCCTTTGGGCCATTTCACCGCCCCAGCCGTCACAACCATGGGTATTGGATAAAAATTGCATGGACCCTGCTCATACAAAGAGAAGACGTTCGCCAAGGTTGGAGCATAGCGGTGCCGGATGGTTTCACTCTGTATCAATGTGGCTAGGGGGCTGCCCCTCGCTGGGTTGCGCAGCAAGCTCCAGAACCTGCCACCTCGGGGTGTCTGGTGGAGCATGGTGAGCCGGTTGGGGTGGCTTTGCCACCCAGCGCGGGGCAAGCCCGCTCGCCACATAAAGACGGTGGTCCACAGTAAGTTCGAGGGTGCGGCAAGCTCCTTGTGGCGAGGGGGCTCGTCCCCCGATGGGCTGCGCAGCAGCCCCAAATCCTGCCACCTCGGTGTGTCTGGTGGAGCATGGTGAGCCGGTTGGGGTGGCTTTTCCACCCAGCGCGGGGCAAGCCCGCTCGCCACATAAAGACGGTGGTCCACAGTAAGTTCGAGGGTGCGGCAAGCTCCTTGTGGCGAGGGGGCTCGTCCCCCGCTGGGCTGCGCAGCAGCCCAAAATCCTGCCACCTCGGTGTGTCTGGTGGAGCATGGTGAGGGGGTTGGGGTGGCTTTGCCACCCAGCGCGGGGCAAGCCCGCTCGCCACATAAAGACGGTAGTCCACAGTAGGTTCCTGGGTGCGGCTAGTTTCTTGTGGCTAGGGGGCTCGTCCCCCGCTGGGCTGCGCAGCAGCCCAAAATCCTGCCACCTTGGGGTGCCTGGTGGAGCATGGTGAGCCGGTTGGGGTGGCTTTGCCACCCAGCGCGGGGCAAGCCCGCTCGCCACATAAAGACGGTGGTCCGCAGTAAGTTCGAGGGTGCGGCAAGCTCCTTGTGGCGAGGGGGCTCGTCCCCCGCTGGGCTGCGCAGCAGCCCAAAATCCTGCCACCTCGGTGTGTCTGGTGGAGCATGGTGAGGGGGTTGGGGTGGCTTTGCCACCCAGCGCGGGGCAAGCCCGCTCGCCACATAAAGACGGTAGTCCACAGTAGGTTCCTGGGTGCGGCTAGTTTCTTGTGGCTAGGGGGCTCGTCCCCCGCTGGGCTGCGCAGCAGCCCAAAATCCTGCCACCTTGGGGTGTCTGGTGGAGCATGGTGAGCCGGTTGGGGTGGCTTTGCCACCCAGCGCGGGGCAAGCCCGCTCGCCACATACAGCCCGCTCGCCACATAATGCCAGTGGTACATAGTAGGTTCCAGGGTGCTGCAAGTTCCCTGTGGCCAGGGGTTGTTTTTTGAAAGAAGAGCGTTGTACCCCTCAGCGGAAATCCCGGCTACGCACGCTGATCCCCGCCAACAGTGGCGTCAGGTCGCTCAGGCGGCCAGCGATCAAATGGCGGACTTCGCCCACCGCTTCCCAGCGACCATCCACCTTGAGCAGCCGTGAGTTCACCAGCACCTGGCGCTGACGCTCGGCCAGGTCGCGCCAGACCACCACGTTGATGTTGCCAAACTCGTCTTCCAGGGTCACGAAGGTCACGCCGCTGGCAGTGCCCGGGCGCTGGCGCCCGGTGACCAGGCCGGCAACGCTGACATTGCGCCCATGCTCCACCGCCTGCAGCTCCTGTGAGCTGCGGCAGCGCCGCGCGTGCAATTGATCACGCAACAGCGCCAAGGGATGGGGCCCCAGGGTGGTGCCCACGCTGGCATAGTCGGCGTACAGGTCTTCGCCGACGCTGGGTGCCGGCAGTTGCACCGCCTCTTCCTGCGGGCTCGATGCCCCGGCAAATAATCCCAGTTGCTTCTCCACCCCGGCCACGTCCCAGCGCGCTTGATGCCGGTGCCCGGTCAACTGACGCAAGGCCCCGGCATCCGCCAGCAGTTCCTGGGCCCGGCTGTCCAGTCGGGCGCGCTCGCCCAGGTCGGCGATATCGCGAAACCCTGCGCCCTGACGGGCTTTTTCGATACGCAGGCCCTCGTATTCGCGAAAGCCGCTGATCATGCGCAAGCCCATGCGAATCGCCGGTTGCTGGCCGTCGATGGGTTCCAGGCTGCAATCCCAGTCACTGGCGGTCACGTCCACCGGGCGAATCTGCAGGTGATGGCGGCGCGCATCCTGCAGGATCTGGTCCGGGCTGTAGAACCCCATGGGCCAACTGTTGATCAGGGCGCAAGCGAACGCCGCCGGCTCATGGCATTTGAGCCAGCAACTGGCGTAGGTCAGCAAGGCGAAACTGGCCGCGTGGGACTCGGGAAAACCATAGCTGCCAAAGCCCTTGATCTGCTCGAACACCTGGGCGGCAAAGGCCTCGCTGTAGCCGTTGTTGAGCATGCCGGCGCGCAGCCGCTGGCGATGGGGCTCCAACCCGCCATGGCGCTTCCAGGCCGCCATCGAGCGGCGCAACTGGTCAGCTTCGCCGGGGGTGTAGTCCGCCGCGACAATGGCGATCTGCATCACTTGCTCCTGGAACAGCGGGATACCCAACGTGCGCTTGAGTACCGCTTCCAGCTTGGGCGACGGATAGGTCTCGGGCTCTTCCTTGTTCCGTCGGCGCAGATACGGATGCACCATGCCGCCCTGGATCGGCCCGGGGCGCACGATGGCCACCTCGATCACCAGGTCATAGAACGTATTGGGCTTGAGCCGGGGCAACATGGACATCTGCGCCCGTGACTCGATCTGGAATACGCCGATGGTGTCGGCGCGGCTGATCATCGCGTAGGTTGCCGGATCTTCCGAGGGCACCGTCGCCAGTGTCAGGTCGCGGTGACGATGGCGGCGCAGCAGGTCGAAGCAGCGGCGGATCGCGCTGAGCATGCCGAGGGCCAGGATATCGACCTTGAGCAGGCCCACGGCGTCCAGGTCATCCTTGTCCCATTGGATGATGGTGCGTTCGGCCATGGCGGCGTTTTCCACCGGCACCAACGTGTCCAGCGGTTGCTCGCAAATCACGAAGCCACCGGGGTGCTGGGACAGGTGGCGCGGGAAGCCGATCAGTTGCTGGGTCAAGCCCAGGACCCGTCGCAAGACCGGGCTGTCCGGGTCAAAACCACCCTCGCGCAAGCGCTCCAGGGGCGGCGCTTCATCGCTCCAGCGCCCGCAGCAATCGGCCAGGGCATTGACCTGATCCGGTGGCAGGCCCAGGGCCTTGGCCACATCACGCACCGCGCCGGCACCGTGGTAGCTGCTGACCACTGCGGTCAAGGCCGCGCGGCGCCGGCCATAGCGCTGAAACACGTATTGCAGCACCTCTTCGCGGCGTTCATGCTCGAAGTCCACATCGATGTCCGGCGGTTCGTTGCGTTCCCGGGACAGGAAGCGCTCGAACAACATGTTCATCCGGCTGGGATCGATTTCGGTGATGCCCAGGGCAAAGCACACTGCCGAGTTGGCCGCCGAGCCACGGCCCTGGCAGAGGATCGAACGGCTGCGGGCGAAGCGCACGATGTCGTGCACGGTAAGGAAATAGCTTTCGTAGCCCAGGTCGCTGATCAACTCCAGTTCATTATCGATTTGCTCCAGGGTCTTGGCTGACGCCCCCTCGGGCCAGCGCTGGCTGATGCCCTCTTCGGTCAAGGCGCGCAGCCAGGACTTGGCGCTCTGCCCTTGCGGCACCAACTCCTTGGGGTATTGATAGCGCAACTGGCCCAGGTCGAAGGTGCAACGGCGGGCGATCTGCAGTGACGCCTCGAGCAAGCACGCCGGATACAGCGCACCGATCGCCTCCAGGCTGCGCAAGTGCCGCTCGCCATTGGGGTGCAGGCGCTCGCCGGCTTGCGCCACCGGCAGATGGTGCCGGATGGCGGTCATGGTGTCCTGCAAGGCGCGCCGGCTACGCACATGCATATGCACATCGCCACAGGCCACGGTTGGCAGGCCCAGGCTGGCGGCCAGTTGCAGACGCTGTGCCAGGCGGCGGGCATCGTCCTGGGCGCAATGCAGTTCTATCGCCAGCCATAGCTGTTGATTGAAGGTGTCGCACAACCACTGGCCATCGGCAGGTGTATCACCCGCCTCGGCCAGCCACAGCACCAGCAACCCCGGCACCGGGTCGGCGAAGTCTTCGCGCAACAGGCGGTACTGGCCTTTTTCGGCACGGCGCCGGGCCTGGGTGATCAGCCGGCACAGGTGCTGGTAGCCCTGTAGGTTCTCCACCAGCAACACCAGTTTCGGGCCGTTCTCCAGGCGCACCTCACTGCCGACGATCAACTCCAGCCCGACCTCCTTGGCCGCCTGCCAGGCCCGCACGATACCGGCCAGGGTGCATTCGTCGGTGATTGCCAGGGCCTGATAACCCTGCTGCTTGGCGCGCTCGAACAACTCGCGGGCACTGGACGCACCGCGCTGGAAGCTGAAGTTGGACAGGCAATGCAGCTCGGCGTAGCCCTGCATCATGCAAACCAACCCTGCAGCCACAACCCGGCGCTGTCACCCACGGTGCGATAAGCCCAGCCTTGCTGCCCGGCGCGGGTACGCACCAGGTAGTAGTCGCGGCGGATATCCGCGCCATCCCACCAACCGGACTCGATGCGCTCCGGGCCCAGCAGGATCTGGACACCCTGCTCGGCCAGCAAGGTCGGCTCATTGAGCAACCAGCCAGGGCGTTGCACCGGGCTCAAGGGTGGGCAGACGCGGCTGTCGCTGCCCGGTAGCCAGGCACACTCGGGGCGATGGTCAGCATGAAAGCGCAAGCCCTGCACCGCCTCATCCCCCAGACGCGCCCGCAGACGCTCGCGCAATTGTGCCCAGGGCAGGGTTTGCTGCGGGCGCTCGTCGAACAGGTCCTGGCGCTGGGGCACAAACACCGGCAGGTCCTCGGCCAGCAGGCGCAGGGCATGTACGGGCGCGGCCACTAGCACCTGCTCCAGGCGGCCACGGGCCAGTTCAAACAGCATCGAAGGTTCGCGTTCGGCACTCAGCAGGCCCACCGTGATCACGCTGTCCGGCGCCTCGGCATGCTCCAGGTGCAGGGCAAAACGCTGCACGCCACTGTCGCGGCCACAGAGGAACGCCGCCAGGTCGCCGGTCAGGCGCCGTAAGGGAAACAGCAGGGCCTGGTGGGACTGCACATCGAAATTCAATTCGATGCGCAGGTCAAAACGATCCGGCGGCTGATAAAAATCCAGGGCCAGCGGCCGTTGCCCGGTCAAGGCATCCAGGTGCCTGAGCAACCCTGCGTCAAACCGCCGGGCCAAGGTATGCCGGGGCAACGCCTGCACTTGGGCCAGGGTCCGCAGGCCCATGCGCGACAAGGCCGTGGCGGCTTGCGGGTCGATGCCGACGCGATCGATGGGCATCGGCCCAAGGGCTTGCTGGAGGTCCTCGGCATCGGCCACGGCCAGGCTGTCGTAGGCATTGGCCAATACGCGCGCGGCGGCCGGGTTGGGGGCGGCAACGATACGGTGGCGAAAGCCCAGGTCGGTCAGTTCCTCGCGCAAGCGTGCTTCCAGCAGCGGCCACGGCCCGAACAGGCCAAGGCTCGACTCGATTTCAAACAGCAAGGCCCGCGGATAGAACACGCTGACCTGGGAGCTGAAACCATAGGCCCAGGCCGCGAGCAGTTGCTGGCAGCGGTCGATCTCCACCGGGTCGTATTCGACGCAGGCAAAGGCCTTGGTCAGGGCATGGGCCGCGGTCAGGGATTGGCCGGGGCGCAGGCCCAAGGCACGCGCGGCGGCATTGACGGTTTGCAGCACCCGGCGTTGTGGCGGGCCGGCCAACAAGGCCAAGGGTTGCTCGGGCTCGGGGCGCTGACGCAAGACCCCGTCCAACGCCAATTGCGGGAAGACAATACACACCCAGCGCATATCAACCTCAGTGCCCGCTGGCCAGGGCAATGGGCGCGGGATGGGCCAGGCCACCCCGGCACTTGAGTACCCGCACCTGATGCGGCTCGACGGCCAGGCGCAGGGCCGCCGGTGACGGGTTGATCGCCTCGCCCATGGCCCGCCAGGCAAACGCCAGGGTCTGGCCGGTCTCGGCAGCCACCTGCAAGCGGCGCAAGGCCCGGTCATCGGCCTTGCGCGGCCAGCACAGCACCGCGCCGCAACTGCCAGAGCGCAGGCATTGCTCGGCCGCCCACAAGGCATCGCGCTCATCGGCCTGGATCACCGAGAGCTGGCGCAGGTCCACCCCGGCGTTCTGCCAGGCGTGGGGGTATGGGGTATACGGCGGTGCCACCAGCACAATGCGCTCGCCGGCCGCCGACAGCCGCGCCAGGGTCGGCCAGACCAGTTGCAACTCACCCACGCCCTGCTGGGCCACGAGGATTTCGCTCAAGGCCGATTCTGGCCAGCCACCGCTGGGCAACACCGCATCCAGGGCCGCCAGCCCCGTGGGATGCACACTGGCCGGCGGCGCGGCCGGCCGCCCCTTCCAGACCCGCCCGCCATTGAACAGCGAGTCCAGTGCAACCACGGCGCCCATCAGCCTGGCCTCACCAGGCCACAGAACACACCCTCGATGGCCAGGTCCTGGTCGGGACGGACCACGATAGGTTGATAAGCAGGGTTGCGCGGCAACAGACGCACACTGTCGCCCGCCCGCTCGAAACGCTTGATGGTGACTTCGCCATCCAGGCGCGCCACCACTATCTGCCCGTTCAGCGCCTCGGCACTGCGCCGCACGCCCACCAGGTCGCCATCGAGAATGCCGTCTTCGATCATCGAGTCACCCTGGACCCGCAGCAAGTAATCCGGGACTCGGGCAAAGGTCGCAGGGTCGAGCATCAACCGTGCGTGCACTTCGGCGTCGGCGCCGATGGGCAGGCCAGCTGCAACGCGGCCCAGCACCGGGACATCCAGCCATTCGGGGCGGGCCGGTTGATTGAGCAGGCGAATACCCCGGGCCTGGTTCGGGTTGACCTCGATAAACCCGGCCTCGGTCAACGCCAGCACGTGTTTGCGCGCCACACTGCGCGAGGCAAAACCGAAGGCCTCGGCGATCTCGGCGAGGCTGGGGGGCTGACCTTGCTGCGCGATACGCTCGCGGATGAAGTTCAGGATGGCGCAACGGCGGGGAGTGAGAGTCGTCATGGAGTACATTTGTACTCCTGTGGGAATTTTCTGACAATAGCCGCTAGTCAGAAGCCCACCCACCTATCGCTGGGCTGGAATCCGCAGTTCGCCAGCGCGGCATTGTGTCTTGATGCTCTGCGGGCAACCGGTAAAGCGCAGCTCCTTGCTCAAGCAGACCCGCACCTCCGACAACACCTTGCCCTTGCAGATCACAGCCATGCCGTGGCGCCCCATGCTGGGGTTGCTCTCGCGAAACAAAGCTTCAATGTCCCTGGCTGCAAGGGGGCCCGGCACATTGAAAGGCTCGAACGCCTGGGGAATCTGCACCACACCCAATGCCGTATCAGTCTTGTCCAGATACTCGGATGCGTCCACGCCGCTGCATGTGCCGTGCTTGGCCCACTCATGCTTGAGCAGTTTCTCGGTGACAAACAGTGACATGCCCTTGGCCACTTCCTCGGCCGACAACCGCGACTGCGGCAGGCAAGATGCCGGCCAACCGCCTCGCGCATACTGTGGCCACAGGCCATGCAACACAAAGCCGTAGCCCTTGCCCGTGCATTGCTGGTCCTGCGGGTGGGTGAGGCAAAAAGTCGGCGACCAGGACAGTGACAACACATAAAAATCAAAGTCCCCGGCTTGCCCCTGATGACGGGGGGCGGCATCAGCCAGGGCGGTCAATACCAGGCACAGGGCGATCCAGGAGGTTCTCCATCTCATCAAGCAAATCCTTAAATAAACTAAGCGGCCATTGTTATGAACGACTACCCCGCAACGCCGTCAGGTAACGCGCCGCCCTACTGTCGAAAGCTCAACAACTGTGGGTCACGGCTTGCGCTGCAACACCCGATCCATGATGCGGTCGGTCTTCAAGGCCTCGATCGCCAGTGCCGGGTGCACACTCTCGCCGCGGATATGCGCGTTCATACCCAGCACGTGGTGCCACTGGATATGGGGGTGATGGGCAATATGCAGGGTCTCGCTGACCTCGGCTTCGAGCTGCAGCGGCTGCTCGTCGAACACTGAAAACGTGATACGCCCTGTGCTGCCGATCAACTCGACCCGGTCCTCGCGCCGGTCAGCCACAAAGTTCCAGCAACCCATGCCCAACGCACCCGAGCTGAAGCTCCAGCAGGCGGTGACGGCGTCTTCCGCCACATAGCGCCCGGCTTGGCGCGCGGTATAACCCGTGACCTCGACGATATCCCCCGCCAGGTACTGGAACAGATCGAAACCGTGGCTGGCCAGGTCGGCAAAATAACCACCGCCGGCAATCGCCGGATCCGTACGCCAGTTGCTGGCATGGGTATCTGTCGGCGCTGGCGGCTTGCACAAGGTCCAGCTCAGGTGCCGCAACTCGCCAATGCGCCCTTCCTGCAACCAGGTACGCACCTGCTGGAAGCGCGGCAGGGAGCGCCGGTAATAGGAGACAAACAGATGCAGCCCGGCCCGCTCGAAAGTGCGCTGCATCAAGGCGCTCTGCTCGGCATTCAGCGACATCGGCTTCTCGACGCAGCAATGCTTGCCCGCCGCCGCCACCAGCAGGCTGTATTCCAAGTGGCTGGCCGGTGGCGTGGCGATGTACACCGCATCTACTTCAGGGTCATCGATCAGCGCCTGGGCATCGGTGTAAAACCGGGCAATCCCGTGGCGTGCCGCATAATCGCGCACCGCTTCCTCACGACGCCCCATCACGGCGACCAGGGCCGAACCTGGCGCTTTGTAGAAGGCGGGTCCACTCTTGACTTCAGTAACACTGCCACAACCGATCATGCCCCAGCGGATGGTGCTCATCTGACTTTCCTTCACCGGTATTTTTTCAGTTGGGCAGTATCAGCGTTTTCCTGCACGGTCTCCAGCCTCTCCCCATAAAGACCCAGCATGACAATTGCATTACACTTTTGTGACAATCATCCAGCTGCGGGGGCACAGACGATGAAAATACGCGCAACGGTGATTTGCGAACACGAGGGGCACATTCTGTTCGTGCGCAAGGCCAGGTCGAAATGGGCATTGCCCGGTGGCAAGGTCGAACGCGATGAGCGTCCGGTCGGCGCGGCCGAGCGTGAGCTGCAAGAGGAAACCGGGCTGCACGTGGATGGTTTGTTGTATCTGCAGGAGTTGAAGGCCAGTGACACGCTGCATCACGTGTTTGAAGCCTCGGTGGTCAACATCGACCAGGCCCGGCCCTGCAATGAAATCATCGACTGCCAATGGCATGCCTACAGTGCGCTGGAGCAGTTGGATGCGACCGACGCCACCAAGCGCATTGTCCGCTCGTTCCTACGCAGGCTCTGACGTTTAGCCGAATGCCGCAAACCCACGGCGCCCGGCCTTGAGCTCGGTGCGCAGCTCGCCGATCAGGTTGGAGATGGCACGGATGCTATCCAGGCCCTGGGGCGAGACGCCGGTCAACAGCAGGTCGACGCGACCAGACTCGGGCTCGAATACGCGAATGGTCAAGAAACCCTCGGGGTTGACGCTACAGTCGCAGGACAGCGGGACGAAACCGGACGCCATGATGCGGCTCAACTCAACGATGGGAATCATCCTGGGCACCCTTGTTCGCACATGACGCGATGGACGTGATCCCTGCAGGTTAGATCAGGTTGTGCAACCCGTGTGGCCAATCCTACGAAAGTGTTAGCTACCCCACATTTTTGCGCGAAAGCGCTGGTGCAATGGCGTCAGAAAAACCACGCCACAACCTCTCATCCGAGGTTGCCAGCGGCGCTTGATTCTTGGCAAGGATCACCAGATGCTCATGGTTTTTGCCGATCTGGAGCACCTCCATGCGCCGCGACATCCCGAGCGAACCCGACAGCGCCGTGTACAAAACCCTGCTGGAGTCGACCAAGGCCATTCCCTGGCGCATCGACTGGCAGACCATGACCTTCAGCTACATCGGCCCGCAGATCGAAACGCTGTTGGGCTGGACGCCCCAGAGCTGGGTCAGCGTCGACGACTGGGTCGAACGCATGCATCCGGATGACCGCGAATACGTGGTCAATTTCTGCGTGTCGCAATCGCGGGCCGGCGTCGACCACGAGGCCGATTACCGTGCCTTGACCAGCACCGGCAACTACGTGTGGATTCGCGACGTGGTGCATGTGGTGCGCAAGGAGGGCGAGGTGGAGGCGCTGGTGGGCTTCATGTTTGATATCAGCGAGCGCAAGCAGACCGAGGAGCACCTGATCCGCCTGCAAAAACAACTGGAAGAGTATTCGTTCCAGGATGGCCTGACCGGCATTGCCAATCGGCGCATGTTCGACACCGTACTGGAGCGAGAGTGGAGCAGCGCCCTGCGCAGCCAGTTGCCGTTGTCGCTGATCATCCTCGATATCGACTACTTCAAGCAGTACAACGACCACTACGGCCATATCAAGGGCGACGAATGCCTGCGCCAGGTCGCGCGCACCTTGTCAAAAGCCGCCAACCGGCCACGGGATTTCATTGCGCGTATCGGTGGTGAAGAGTTTGTCTGGTTACTGCCCGAGACGGATGCTGCGTCGGCCAGGCGCGTGGCCGAGCGCTGCCTGCACCTGATCCGCCAACAACAGATCGAGCATGCCCATTCCAGCGTGTCGCCACTGTTGAGCTTGAGCCTGGGCGTGGGCACCACCACGGTCAAGCCAGGCAGCGAGGCCTTGACCTTTGTCGAGGAAGTGGACAAACAGTTGTATCAGGCCAAGCGCAATGGCCGGATGCGTGCTGAGTTTTTCGAAGCCATGGTGTGAGGCCAAATCGCGGGCAAAAAAAATCCCAAGTAGCTGATGGAAACTTGGGATTTAAAAATGCATAAACCGTGGGAGGTGAACGCCCGGCCATAATAACCACAGAGACAACTTGTAACAAGTTGATTAATAGCCTTTCGTCGGATTGAAACAGCGCTAAGTCATTCAATAACCACACATTTTTTATGGAGCACGGCACTTGTCGTGCCACTTTTTGGTGCAACTTCCAAACTTGCGAGAGTAAAACCTTAATAACTATCGGGTTAATAAACATCTATGCATACCGCTGATGTTTTTATAGGCGCCGGCTTGCCGGCGAAGCACCTGAGAGCACCACGGGGGCCAGACACCCCTCGTTATCGTTGACGCTTTTCGCTGGCAAGCCAGCTCCTACGGTAGGTCTTGCGCCCTTCTATTTGCGCGCCAACTTGTAGCGCACGCACTCTTCATAAAAGCTCGAACGGACTGCCGCCGGCTTGAGACGCGAGGGGCTGTCATAGGTCTGCTCGGTGATGCCCATGGCCATCATGCGCATCCAGGACTTGTCGAACTTGTACCGCTGGATCTTCTGCCGCGCTGCATACAATGAAACGCCAGCCAACTTCAGCTCCTGGGCCCTGGCCGCCGTGCCCGCGCCCCAACTGCACATGTAGCGATCCCCTTCACGCAGCGCCTTGCCCTGGGCCGCCGCCGCCGCCGCCCCGCTGGCCAGGGCCAAGGCCAAGGCTAGCAGCGTGATTTTTACATTGCGCATTGGCATCCTACCTAACCACCTGAAAATAAAAGTGATTTTGGCGAAACATGCGGTAGACGGGGGCCAGCAAAATGCCTTCTTGACGTAATCCCCTCCCCGCCATGGTTGCCGCCCTACCCGCGCCTGACCATAATCGCGCGCCCCTATCCCCCTCACGCAAGGAAATGCCGTGAAGAAATTTCTTATGTTGGCCCCATTGGTATTACTGCTGCTGCAAGGTTGCGGCGTGACCATGACGCAATACGAGCCCAATTTCGACAACGTCCAGCGCCTCAAGCAGACACCCGCGTTGCAACCCATCAGCCAGGCCAAGGTCACTGCCGCCTCGGGCCAGGGTTCGTTGATGGTCCGGGCCAATCCGATCAGCTCGCCTGCCGGCAGTATCCCCGCTCACGTGCAGGCGGCAATCACCCAGGAACTGTCCCTGGCCGGCCTGCTGAATCAAAGCGCGCACCGGCGCCTTGACGTACTGCTGGTGAAGAACGAGCTGACAGCGGGCATGGGGTCCGGCCACGGCATACTGGCCGCACGCTTTACCGTGCTCAAGGACGACACGGTGGTGTACGACGCCACCAAGGAAGTGACTAGCGTGTGGTCCAGTTCATTCTTCGGTCCCATTGCGATTCCGAATGCGGCGAATGCCTACAACCCGCTGGTGCGTGACCTGCTCAAGGCCTTGTACAGCGACCCGCTGTTCATTCAGGCACTCAAGTAAAAACACCAGGTAAAAAAAAGGGAGCCGGTTAACCGGCTCCCTTTTTTTACAGCCTGAATCAGGCCCGCGGCACACCGGCATCCAGTGCCGAGTACTTCAGGTTATTGCTCTCGACCATCTGCTTGAGCAACGCATTGACCTGGCGGGTGAAGGTATCGGTCACCGCTTCTTTTGGCGTGTAGGCCATCATCGGGATAAACCAGATACCCAACCAGGTGTTGATCGCATCATGGTTGCTGCCTTTGCTCAGCGCCTGGCCCTGTGGGTCCAGGGCTTCCAGGCTCATGGTGTACTGGTCGGTACCCAGCGCCGGGATGATGGTGAAGGTGAAGCCGCTGATCAAGGCCAGTACCATCTGACCGCCACCTGGCGGATGGTTGTAGACCTTCAGGCGCAGGCTGTAGTCGCCTGGCTGCTTCTGGAACTCATCGAGGGTCACACGGCCGAACAGGCCGGAGTCGGTGAGGATTTTTTGCAGTTGCGGGCGCAGCATATCCCGCGCCTGGGGTACTTCAGCAGCGGCAGCGTTGGTCGGTTCGCCTTGATAAAAATCAAAGTCGACATAAACGTTCGGCTTGTTGGCGAAGCTCGCCTTCGATGGCAGGGTGACTGGCGCGACTTCGTCCTTGGTGAAGCTGGCGCAGCCACTCACTGCCAACATCATCAGGGCCAACCCCAGCATTTTTCCAATGTGCATTACGACTTCCTTAGTTGATGGAGCGTCTCCATGGCCGGAGGTGCTGGGGGCGGATAATAGAGAGTCAACGGCCCTGGTAAAAGGCCGCTGTAGGAAAAAACCTCATCAACTACCCGCGCTTACCACTGATACGTCGCACTCGCCTGCACCGTACGCTGCGAGCCGTACCAGCACCACGAGTACGAATAGCAGGACGCAACGTACTCTTTATCCGCCAGGTTGGTGGCGTTCACCGCCAGGCGCAGGTTGTCGCCCGGGGTGTTGATGTGGGGGATGTCGTAGTGCACCGACGCATCGAACAAGGTGTAGCCGGGAACTTTCAAGGTATTGGCGGTATCGCCCCATGACGAGCCCACATAACGCGCACCCGCCCCTGCACCGAAGCCCTTGAGGTTGCCATCATGCAGGGTGTAGTCGGCCCACACCGAGGCCGTGTGCCGTGGCACCGCGTAGGTGGTGGTGCCCTGGGTCGGCACGGCCGGGCCTACGCCAATGTCGGTGATCGGCGCATAGCGCACGGTGCTGTTGGATTTGCTGATGCGGTTATCGAGGTAGGCATAGGCCGCCGTGATATCCAGGTTGTCGTTGAGGCTAGCCTTGCCTTCAAGTTCAAAGCCACGGGAGCGCACTTCGCCGTCCTGGACCTGGCAGCGACCATTGCCGCACAGGTGGGTAGGATCCGGGTCCATGGTGGGCACGTTGTTCTGGCGCAGGTCGAAGATGGCAGCCGTGATAAAGCTGTTGCTGCCCGGCGGCTGGTACTTGATGCCGATTTCGTACTGCTTGCCTTCAGTGGGCTTGAACACCGAGCCGCCGTAGCCGGTACCGGTTTGCGGTGAGAAGGATTCGGAGTAGCTGGCGTATGGCGCCAGGCCGTTATCGAAGAGATAGACCACGCCCAGGCGACCGGTGAAGGCTTTGCTGTCCAGGGAGGATTTGGTTTTCTTGCCGTCGGTCAAGCTCAACGAGCTGTTATCCGAACTGGCCCAGTCATAGCGACCGCCCAGCAACAGTACCCATTTGTCCCACTTCGCCTGCTCCTGCAGGTACACACCGGTCTGCTCGCTACGCTGGGTCGCGTCGCTGGAAAATGCCGGGGTGGTCACCGGTGCACCGTACACCGGATCGAAGATGTCCAGGTCCGATCCCTTGCCGTAACCGGCCTTGGTATCGACGCTGGTGTTCTGGTAATCCAGCCCCATCAACAACGTGTGCTGCACCGGGCCGGTGTCGAACTTGCCCTGCAACTGGTTATCCAGGTTGTAGGCGTCCATGTCGACATCGGTGGCGATGGTCGAGCGGGTCAACGTACGGTAATCGGCCTGCAGGTTGCTGCTGTAGATACTGCGATAGATCCCTTCGCTACGCATATAACGGGCGTTCTGGCGCACGGTCCAGACGTCATCGAGGTGATGCTCGAAGGCATAGCCGATGGAGTAATGTTCGCGATCACTCTTCTCGAAATTTTTCTCGCCGTCATAGAAGTCGACATCGATCTTGCGCCCCAGCGGACTATGCAACACCGAACCCCACGCCGGCATCGACCCGTAGGACGCGCCCTTGGGATCCTTCTGGAAATGCCCCAGCAGGGTCAGCGACGTGGCCTCGTTCGGGCGCCAAGTGAAAGCCGACGACAGCGACTGACGGCGGGTCTCGGTATGCTCGACCTGCCCGTCTGCATCATCGAACAACCCGGCGACGCGGTAGGAATACACCCCCTGGTCGTCCAGCGGGCCGCTGAGGTCGAAGGTGGTGCGTTTCTTGTTGAAGGTGCCGTACTCCACGCCCACTTCATGGAACGGCGTATCCAGCGGGCGCTTGGTGACCAGGTTGATCACGCCGCTGGGGCTGCCCTGGCCGTACAACACCGAGGCCGGGCCACGCAGGACCTCCACGCGCTCCAGGTCGAAGGCATCTTTTTGCGGCGAGGCATCGCGGCTCGATGCCACGCGCAGGCCGTCCAGGTAAGTCACTGGCGAGAAGCCACGGATGGTCAACTGGTCCAGGCGCGAGGCAGTGGCACCACGGGTTTCCGGGACGACCGCAGCGCTGTAACGCAGGATCTGGTTGAGGCTTTCGGCATTCTGCGCACGCATCTGGTCCTTGGTGACCACCGAGATCGACTGTGGCGTCTCGATCAGCGCGGTGTCGGTCTTGGTGCCGGACAGGCTGCGTGTGGCGACATAGCCAGACACCGGGCCAATGGGGCTTTCACTTTGAGCAGCACCGCTGATGGTGGTGGCCTGCAACTCCACCGAGCCCTCCACCTGGGGGATCGGCTCGATGCGGTAGCGCTTGGCAGACAACGCCTGGGCACGCAAACCGCTGCCCGCCAGCAACTGGGCCAGTGCCGCGTCGCTGCTCAACTGCCCGTTCAAACCACTGCTGCGCTTGCCGCGGGTCAAGGCCGGATCAAAGGCCAGGACCAGCCCGGCCTGTTCGGCAAAGCCATTGAGGGCCTGGCTCAGTTCACCGGCAGGGATCGAAAAATGGCTGCTTTCATCAGCCCATGCCGTGGGTATGGCAAGGGGTAAAGCGGCAAAAGCCATCGCCACCGACAGCGCCAGTGGGTGCAACGGACGAGCAAAGCGTGACATGAGAGGTCCTGGAAAATGGAGTTCTATATTCCATGACGGCCATGTCGGGAAATCGGGTATGAATGAGAGAGATTTTTATTTGAAGGGGCGTTTCCAGCCCGGTCAGAGGGGTTTGACCACCACCATCAGGTCGGTGAAATATTCCACCTTGATCGGCAGGTTATCCGCCAGGGTCGCCAGCGCCGCGTCGCTGTCATCGAGCTTGAATACCCCCGACACGCGCATGCCTTGCAACGCTTGGGCGTCAAAACGCACCATCCCATGGCGATAGCTGGCCAGGGTCTGCAGCACTTCGCTCAACGGCCGGTCATCTACCGTGAGCAAGCCACGGGTCCAGGCAGCCGGGTCGCCACTGCCGACCGGCTGTGCCGGCTGCGCGCGGCCCTGCTTGAGGATCGCACGCTGGCCTGCGGTCACTTTCACCGCAGCGCTGTCGTTGCCTTTGGCGGCTACCGTTGACTCGATCACCGTGACCACGGTGGAGCCGTCCACTGCACGCTGGACCAGAAAACGCGTACCCAGTGCCGTCGCCGTGCCCTGGTCGGTGCGCACCACGAATGGCCGTTGCGCATCCTTGGCCACCTCCACCCACATCTCGCCCTTGAGCAATTCGATCACGCGTTGCCGGCCGTCGAACTTCACGTCCAGCGCCGAGTTGCTGTTGAGTTGCACCTGGCTGCCGTCGGCCAGGGCGAGCTGGCGCCGCTCACCGACACTGGTGCGTTGGTCGGCCATCCACAGGGGCAGTTGCTCGACGCCCGCCCAGCCGACCACCAGCACACCCAACAACCCCAGGACCTGCCCGCCGCGCACGGCGTACCCGGGTTTGCGTGGGATAAAGGCCTGATTCAGCGCCAGGCGTGCCGGTTCGGCAGGCAGTTCATCGAGACTGCCCCACAAAGCCCCCATGCGCTCGAAAGCCACCCGGTGACGTGGGTCGGCTGCGCACCAAGCCTTGAATGCCTCGCGATCGGCCGTGCTGACGTCCTCGTCGTTGAGTAACGCCAGCCACTGCGCCGCTTCGCTGACAATCTGTTCAGAGGACATCAAAGCGGGTCCGCGCCATGCAGCGTCTGGTAGCAATGCACCAGCGCGCTGGAGATATAGTTTTTCACCGTGCTGGGCGAGACCTGAAGCTGGACGGCAATTTCACTGTAGGTCAGCCCGTCCAGGCGACTGAGCAGGAACGCCTCGCGGGCCTTGTCCGGCAGGCCGGCGAGCATCAGCGCTATGCGCTCCAGGGCCTGCAGCGCCACATGAATGGTCGCCGGGTCTGGCATGCCGGCGTCTTCGTACTGGATGGCCAGGGCTTGCATATAGGCTTTCTCGATCTTGCGCCGCCGCGCACCGTCAATCAGCAAGCGCCCGGCTGTGGTCGCGAGAAATGCCCGGGGCTCCTGGATGTTGTGCGGTTCGGCCAGCAGCAATACCCGCACAAATGCATCCTGGGCAAGGTCCGCCGCATGCTGCGAGCAGCCGAGTTTCTTGCGCAGCCACCCCTGTAACCAGGAGTGATGGTCACTGTAGAGCGCGGTGAGTGTCTGCTGGCGGCGGGCCATATCACATTCGGCCACAGGAAAGTCATGCATGCGCAAAAATTTCTCAAACAAGAAAGATTACCAATCGCGCAAACGATGACAGTAAAACGATGGCAGGGCAAGGGGGCCTTTGTGGCTTGGGGGCTTGTCCCGATGGGCTGCGCAGCGGCCCCAAACCTGCCTCATCGGTGTGTCAGGAAAATGGGATGTGCCTTATTGGGGCTGCTACGCAGCCCATCGGGACAAGCACCCTCGCCACGACAAGCTCTCTGGCATGACAGCCCCCCTTCATGGGGAGGCAGGTTAACGCAAGCTCCAGGAAACCCCGGCATATACGCCCATGCCGTCGCCCGGCGTCGAGCGCGCCATGTCGTTGCCGTGGTCGTCGTACCCCGGGGTCACGGTATTGGCGTAGCGCTGGTTGGTCAGGTTGCGCAGGTCGATCCAGGCTTGCCAGTCCTGTTTGGGCGCGTCATAGCCGATGGTGGCGCCCAATAAACCATAGGCTTTCGCGTAGTAGGAGTTGGCGTAGTCCACCGCCACCCGCGAGGAGTACTCGCCATTGAGGCTGCTGAAAAAGCCGCTGGGATGGCTGTAGCGCAACTGCGTCTGGTAGTAGTGCTTGGGGATGCCGGGCAGCGTGTTGTCGCCAAACCGTGGGTCGTCACGGTAGTGGAAGTTGCTGTAGGTGTAGGCTTGGCGCAGGGCCAGGCGGCCAGCATTGCCACCGTCCCACAGCGGGCTGGTGAGGCTCAGTTCCACGCCTTGGTGGATGGTCGGGCTGGCGTTGGATTCGGCGACCACCTGCGACGTGTCAGGCGTAGCCGCCTGGGTCTCGACACTGAGCAGTTCGTGGCGCACCAGCGAGTGGTACAACGCCAGGTCCCATTGGCCAAACCAGGCTTCGCCGCGCCCGCCCACTTCCAGGGTGGTGGCGGTCTGGTTTTGCAGCTCCACGCCTTCGCGGGTCAAACCTGATGCCGGATTATTAGTATCTTCAGGGAAGAACTTATTGGCCCCCCAGATCATCGACCAGGCATGTGGCGGCTCCACCGACCGGCTCAGGTTGCCATACACCTGCAACTGTGGATTGAAGTCATAGCGCAGGCCCACGCGCGGCGCATAGTCCCAGTCGTGGGTGCTCAAGGGGGCATGGGTCTCGGGATAAGTGACTTCGGTTTCGCGGCGGGTGTAGATCGCCGCCAGCCCGGTGGTCAGCCACAGGTCGGGCAGCAGTTCCAGGTCGTTGCTCACGTGCAACACCGTGTCCGACCCCAGGTAGCTGTAGTCACGGGTCTTGGTACCCGGAGCGAATGTGGCCGTGGCGCCGGCGGGCACGCGCACGTATTCCGACACGCCGTTATTGGGCATCCCCTGGGTAGTGCGCAGGCCGACCGTGGTCTTGCTGTCACGCCCCAGCAAAGTGTCCTGGCGGATGTAGTTCAAGGTACCGCTGATATCTGTGTACGCCACCTTCAACCGGTTGGTGCCCTCGCGCAGGTCCATCGGGTAATCGTGGTACACCAGGCCCGCCTCGATACGCGCGTTATCGTCCAGTTGCAGGGTGGTCTTGTTGGCGATCCACGTAGAGCCCGGTTGCAAGCGCTTGGAGTCGCGCGCCAGGTTGACCGCGTTGGCCGCGCGCGGGCTGTGTTCGATCTGCTGGCGCGTGAGTTTGCCGGGGCTGTCGTTGGCGGTTTCGCGGTAGCGCAAGTAGAAGCGCGTTTCCAGGTCCGGGTTGAACCGATAGCCGAAGTTGGCCGCCACACCCTTGCCACTGCCGGCGCTCTGTTGCTGGAAGCCGTCGTACTCGGCATCGGTCAGGCTGATGTAATAGTCGGCATCGCCCAGCACTTGCCCGGAGCTGATTTCCCGCTGGGCATAACCATGGCTGCCGGCCTCATAGCGCACGCGCAACTTGGGGGCATCGTAGCCTGTGCGGGTCACATAGTTGACCGCCCCGCCCAGGGCCAATGCGCCCCGGTCAAACCCGTTGGCGCCGCGCAGTACTTCGACGCGGCTTAGCCATAACGGATCCTTGAGTTCGTAAGGCGTGCCGCCGGGGCCGGTGAGTGGCAGGCCGTCGATGGTTTCATACAGGCCGGACGCATGACTGCCAGGACCACGGTTGATGCCCGACCCGCGAATGGAGATTTTCGTCCCTTCGTTGTTCGCAGCCTTGGCGTAGATGCCGGCCTGGTACTTGAGCACATCTTCGTTGCTGCTGACCCGGCCCTGCTCGACGCTGGCCATGTCAACGTAGTTGGTCCCGCCGGGCACCTGCTTGAGTTGCGCCTGGGCCGCCTCGCCTTCGCTCAGCTCAGTGCTGGTGACTTGCAGCGGCGCCAGTTGCAGCGCCTCCTGGGCTTGGGCCAGGTGACTGAATGTCAGGGCGACGCCGAAACCGAGCCAACGAGGAGGGAGAAACAGCAAAGGTTGAGGCAGGCGCATGGGGCCGAATCCTGGAAAAGTTCAAGCGTTGGAAGAACATGGGATACGGCAGGTCACGTCTGTTTTTAAGTCCAAAATAGAATTAATAAATGCAAACTCAGTATTTAAGGAAATAAGCCGCACGCAGTAATGTGGAGCAACCGAGTCACCACCGTCAGCCGAGACTGCCCATGTCGATATCCGCCAACGTCATTGATTTCACCCTCCACCGCAAGCGCCGCCAGGCACGTGCAGCGGCCGAGCTGATGTGGGCAATGTACGCGGCGCGTGCCGGGCTGTCGGGGTTCACCTTGCAGACCAGCAACACATCCACCGATACACGCCGGGCATAAGGCCGATGAGTTTTCTCCAGGCCATTCCCGAACGGCTGCCTCCCACCGTTCAACCCAAGGATTGCGCCACCCGCGACGACGATGCCATCGGCCAGTGCGTCGCGCATAACCTGCAGCGTCTGCGCAGCAAACGCTACTTATCCCTGGATGCGCTGGCCCGCGCCTGTGGAGTAAGCCGGGCGATGCTCGCGCAAATCGAGTCCGGGCGCAGTGTGCCGTCGATCAAGGTGCTGTGCAAAATCGCCAAGGGCCTGAAAGTGTCGGTGGCGGCGTTCCTGGAAAACCGCTCGTTCGAAGGGGTTGAACTACTGCCCGCCCACCAGAGCAAGCGCCTGGTGAGTGCCGATGGTACGTTCGTCAGCCGTGCATTGTTTCCCGACGACATGTCACGCCAGTCGGAATTCTATGAGATACGCCTGAGCGCGCGCGGTGAAGAGGTGTGCGAAGGCCGCAGGCCAGGAATCCAGGCAAACCTGGTGGTCGCTCAGGGCGTGCTGGAAGTCAGCGTCAACGAGGAGCGATATTTGCTGTCCACCGGCGACTCGATTCTGTTCTATGCCGACCAGCCCCACCGCTACCGCAACCCGGCAGACAGCGATGCGCTGGCGTTCCTGGTCATCATCCACCCCGAACGCCTGGACTGAACGCAAAAAGCCCCGCCTGAGCAATCAGGCGGGGCTTTTTCATGCCCGCGAACAGCCTGTCAGCAGGTGCAGCACATCATCGGCATGCCGTTGCAGCTCATCATCATCGGCATAGCGCAGTCATTCATCATTTTCTTCATCAGCATGCAGCAGTTGTCCATCATCGCCATGCTCATGCCGGGCATCGGCATCATCTTGCAGGTCATGCCATCGGCTTGCAGGGTGCATTCCATGACGCACTTCATCATCGGCATCGACATACCCATGGGCATGTTCATCGCCGGCATGTTGTTCATCATGGCCATGGTGTCTTGCGACATGCACATCATCGACAGATTGGCACACTGCATCATCATCGGCATGCCGCAGTTCATCATCATCGCCATCATTTCGGCGTTGTTCTTGAACATCGCCATGTCCATGCCGGCTGCCGGTTTCATCGTGCACATCATGGCATCACCGGTCATTTCGCACTGCATGGTGGCCATCATCATCGGCATGCCCATCATCGGCATCATCGGCATCGCGTTGTTCATTGGCATCTGCATGGCGTTCATCATGTTCGAAACTCCGTAATCGACAGGAAAGGACTAAATTCTGGGGCCGATTCTAGAGATGACGCATCACGCTGCAAGACGCCAGCCGAGCAGCGTAAATGGCTGCCAGACCGTCTACTCGTCACTTGCGGCAGACTTCATAGACGCGGTAGCAGACAGATACTTGTTATTGCATCCGCAGCCTACGCAGCAGCCTGGAAATGGACGCAATGGATATTCACTAAACAGCTATGTACCTTCGATAAGGAAATAAACGATCTAACCCTTGTGAAAATAGATGCCCGATGCAGGCTGGCGCGCAATATTGCGGTACTGTGCGGGGCCCGATCGTCGCTCCCCTATCGCCATTTTTCGAGGCCGACTATTTTTATGCGTCTGATGAATGTTGCCGGCGTATGCCTGCTTTCTTCGGTACTGATGGGCTGCCAACAGCGCCCACCCGCCAACGACCAACTGGATGCAGTGTTGTGGACCCAGACGTCCATCGAGCATGAGCTGATCTATCGCCAGGTGTTCGCCGACGCCACCCGCCAGCTCGACGTGGCCCTGGCCACCAAGGACTGGGACGCCCTGCCCTTTGCCCCGCGCAACCTGGCCGGCCTGCCGCCGGCGGTGATCGTCGATATCGATGAAACCCTCCTGGACAACGTGCCACTCAATGCCCGGGACATCGTCAACAACCAGGTCTACTCCTATGACCGCTGGAACACCTGGGTCGACCAAGCCAAGGCCCAGGCCCTGCCCGGCGCCGTGGCGTTTTTGCAGGCGGCCAAGCAACGCGGGATCAAGGTGTATTACCTGACCAACCGTGAGCATAGCCAGGTTCAGGCCACCGTCGACAACCTGCGTTTGCGCGGTTTCCCGGTAGAAAGCAATGAGCAGGTGCTGGCAGCCGCTACCCCGACCGGCCACTGTGAACAGGCGGGCTACGGTAAGAACTGCCGACGCCAATGGGTCGCCAGCCAGGCGCGGGTGCTGTTGATGGCTGGTGATTCCCTGGGGGATTTCGTCCAGGCCGAACACAACACCCTGGCCGCCCAACGCCGGGCGGTCGAACCCTACGCGGCTTGGTTCGGCCAGCGCTGGTTCCTGCTACCGAATCCGACCTATGGCAACTGGTACAGCGCCCCCTATGGCGACCGCGAAGATATTCCATTTGAGCAAAAGCGATTCTTCAAGCGTGAGGCCCTTCAATTACAGCAATAACCTGCTGTCTGTAGGAGCCTGGTTTGCCTGCGATGGCGGTGTACCTGCCACCAAAAATTGCGACTGAACCACCGCTTTCGCGGGCAAGCCCGCACACAGGGGGTTGCTGATAGGTCCGGGATTTTGGTCGCGACATGGACCTCATGTGGGAGCTGGCTTGCCTGCGATGGCGGTGCACCTGCCACCAAAAATTGTGACTGAACCACCGCTTTCGCGGGCAAGTCGAATCGTCGCACCGCCGCTCCCACAGGGGGTTGGTGGCAGGTCCGGGATTTTGGTTGCGACATAGATCTCATGTGGGAGCTGGCTTGCCTGCGAAAGCGGTGTACCTGCCACCAAAGATTGCGACTGAAACACCGCTTTCGCGAGCAAGTCGAATCGTCGCACCGCCGCTCCCACAGGGGGTTGGTGGCAGGTGCGGGATTTTGGTTGCGACAGGGATCTCATGTGGGAGCTGGCTTGCCTGCGATGGCGGTGTACCTGCCACCAAAAATTGTGACTGAAACACCGCTTTCGCGGGCAAGTCGAATCGTCGCACCGCCGCTCCCACAGGGGGGTTGGTGGCAGGACCGGGATTTTGGTTGCGACAGGGATCTCATGTGGGAGCTGGCTTGCCTGCGATGGCGGTGTACCTGCCACCAAAAAATGTGACTGAACCACCGCTTTCGCGGGCAAGCCCGCTCCCACAGGGGGTCGGTGGCAGGTCCGGGATTTTGGTTGCGACAGGGATCTCATGTGGGAGCTGGCTTGCCTGCGATGGCGGTGTACCTGCCACCAGAAGTTGCGACTGAAACACCGCTTTCGCGAGCAAGCCCGCTTGTATGTTTAGACTTGAAGGGGTGGGCGGCGACTAAAAGCCCGATTCCGACTCTAGCCAGTACGGACCGTGGGAGACTTCTCGTCCCGCCCTTTCTACCCTAAGCGCCGATAAGGAATTCATCGGGAAAACCGACAATAGAGGCAAGCCAGCGCTGGGATAGACCCCGACAAGCCCTTAAACCCTAGCTCCGAGGATTAGTTATGACAATCCTTACTTCACCAACGGTTGTGGGTATCGATGTGGCCAAGGCCGAAATCGTTGCCTACCGCGAAGACCTCAACGCCACTCAAGCCATTGCCAACGACCGCGATGCTCTTGGCCGCTGGCTCAACACATTACCTGCCAACAGCTCAATTGCCCTGGAAGCCACCAGCACTTACCACTTGGACACAGCTGAACTCGCCCATGAAATAGGACATCGGGTTTACGTTGTAGACGCTTATCGGTTGAGCCATTACCGCGAAAGCATTGGCCAGCGGGCGAAAACCGACCCTTGTGATGCACGTTTATTAGCGCGCTACCTGAGCAGCGAGCAGAAACGGCTACGGCTCTGGAGTCCACCTCCGCAGGCTTACAAGTTATTGAAAAGCTTGCTACACCGACGTGCAGAACTTATCAACTTGCGTGTAAGCCTCACACTGAGCTGGTCAGGCGAACCGCTTTTGAAAGACGAGTTGGCCCAGCAGTTAAAGTCCTTCAAACAAGCTGAGCAGGTCATTCAGAAGTTGCTGCACAAGGTCAGCAAAGAGGCGGGCATCACCGAAAATATCAAGCGCTGCAAAGCCATTGAGGGAGTGGGTGATCTTACGGCTACTGGTCTAGCGACAGCCTTCATGCGCGGTCAGTTCGCCAATGGCGATGCATTCATCGCTTTCTTGGGGATGGATCTGAGACCAAAAGACTCCGGAAAAAAGGCCGGCCCTCGGCACTTGAGTAAAAGGGCGATTCAGAGTTGCGGCGCCTTGCTCACAACGCAGCGATGGCCGCTAGCCGATCTGCGACCTGGAAACCGTACTACGAGTCCTACCTGGCCCGAGGACTGGCAAAGACCCAAGCCCTGGTAATCCTCGCCCGCAAGCTCTGCCGGGTGGCATTCGCGCTGATGAAAAACCAGAGCGAATACCAACCGAACTTAAGGTTGCAGGGTTTACCTGCAACATAGAATCTCCCACAGGGGGGTGGTGATAGGTCCGGGATTTTGGTTGCGACAGGGATCTCATGTGGGAGCTGGCTTGCCGGCTACTACAGGAGTCAACCGCGCGCCCTCTGATCCGTGTTTCAATGCGGCATTTCGCCAGCCCCTTTAAGGACTACGGATGTCTCTGATCTCGCAACGTGTAGCACTGGCGCGCAGCGGCGCCAATGACAAGGTGATTTGCAAAATGGCCTCCGGTTGGGCCGTGATGGGCGATGTGCAGTTTCTGCCGGGTTACTGCCTGCTGCTGCCCGATCCCGTGGTGTCGAGCCTCAACGATCTGGACACCCAGGCCAGGACCACCTACCTGCTGGACATGGCCCGCCTTGGCGATGCCGTGCTACAGGCAACCGATGCGCTGCGCATGAACTACGAAATCCTCGGCAACTCCGAGCCGGAGCTGCACTGCCACATCTTCCCCCGCTACGCCTCGGAAGCGGAGCACTACCGCAAGATGCCGGTCTGGTTCTATGACTGGAAAACCGCCACGCCGTACGCCGAAGACGTCCACGGCGCATTGCGACTGGAGATTGCGCGGTTGCTGGCCCTCACTGATAAATAATCGTGAACGTCGCCGAGGCATTGGCCGGCCCCGGCGTGACCGTGTTGGCCGTTTGCAGGTAACGCGCACGCAGGGGGATCGAATAGCTGCCCTCGGTGGTGCGCAAGGTAAGGCCACTGGCACGGTTGGTTGCCAACGGCACAGGCGTACCGTTGCTGGTCGCCACCTGCACGCCGACACCGGTTGCGGCAGGTGCCTTGCCCGTCCCGCTAGGGTCAAGGGCAAGCACGCCGTTGGTTGCGTTGATCGCCACACGCGCCGGGTCGATGCGGTACTGCAAGGAGTTGTTGACCCGGGTGCCGCTACTGGTAGTGGTGCCAGACGGTGAGGTGCCACTTTGCGAAACCCAGTTCGGCCCGCTAGTCGTATAGATCCCGCTGAACGCCGGGCAGTTGTTCAGGGCAATGGCAAAGTCTGTCCAACCCGTGGTGCTGTTGATCCCGGTGAATTTGGCAGTCAGGTGCGAGCCCATGGGCACCGACACATCCGGCGTACTGCAAGTGCGCGAGACAATCTGGATGCTGCCGGAGATGCCCATCCTGAAACCCTGCATCCTGGCGTCGCCGAAGTTACCGAATAGGCTCACGATCGGTAACGTACTGCCCATCAGTACACCCGGCGTCACATCGCCCAGCTTGATCAGGATCAGCTCAAAGTTCGACGGCCCGTCAAATGGGACCAGGCACCTCCAGCCACTCGTACAGGTGGTCCAGGCTCTACCAGATTGCCTTGGCAACGGGCCACCCAAGCTATTGAAGGCGACCCCCAGCCCCGGAATGCTGGTTCTGTAGACTTTGTTGGCATACGTCCCGCTGGACACACTGGCCAGAGCATAGCTGGATTCGACAGTCAGCTCGGTCCACTGCTGATACGGGGCGTAGAGGCACTCAAGCTTGGGCGCCTGGCCTGCCGCCATACTGAATTTCTGGCGATACACTTCAGTACCCACTGGCACATCGCGCCCGACAGTGATCGCCGAAACCTGCAATGGCATGGAGCCCACGGCCGGGCGAATACCGTCCATGTAGGTGCACGTGACCGCCATGGCCGTCCCGGCCACCGCCCACAATGCGCCGACGGCCAGGCCCGCCTTGATCAAAGCGCCGATGTTCATAACTGTACCTTTTGAAGAGTGTTGGGCTGTACGCTGCCAGCCACCTGTTTACCGGCCGCACATACGGCGTCCAACTGCTGCAACTGCTGCCCCTGACCGGGGCCGGCCGGGATCACCAGCGCGCACTGCTGATGGGTCTTGCTGCCCCAGTTGATCAGCAACTGGCGGGTTTCAGGCTTGATCCGGGCGTACAACTGACCGCCCTGCCCGACCATGCCCACCGACGTGCCTTCGGCATCGGTCACGCCCGCACCAAAGGGCAGGCTGCTGCCATCGTCGAGGCGCACGTTGAGCAACACCGCGCGGCCCTGGTTGGTGGTGTATTTGAGGTGCACCACGGCGCCAGCACGCGGAGCCACTTGCTGGCTGGTTTCGTTGAGTTCGACATCCAGCGAACTGCCAATCGGGTCGATCGCCACTTCATTCAATTCATAAGGACGCAGGTACGGCACCACGGCATTACCGCGGCTGTCGAGCTTGAGCCCTGGATACCCCGAGACCTTGGCGCCTTCGGCACCCGGCGCACTGACTACCGCCATGGTTTCACCACGATACGGCGTCATGGTTACGCCGGCGGCATGGGCCACCACCGTGCCGCTGGCGCCCACCGAGGCGCTGGTATAGCCATCGCCGCGGCCCAGGGCAGCACTGAGCATGGCCCTTGCGCCGGTGTACTGGCCATTGAGGGCTGCGCTCTTGCTGTTGCTGGCGCCATCATGGCCGAAGGTTGCGCCGTAGCCGTACTGGCGGTCATCGCCAGCGGTGCCGCTGATGCCGGCCTGTTCGCTGTAGTTGCCTTCGCTATCACGCCCCACCTGCGCAGTTATTTGCGGGCTGTGGCCAGACGCACCAAATTCCAGCGGCATACTCATGGTCAGCAAGAAGCTGTTTTGCATATCGCCCAGGCCCATGCGGCTGCGGTTGGCGTTCACGCTGAAGCTGATGCGATTGAACTGCTTGCTGTAGCTGAACTGGTACTGCAAGTCACTGCCCGGCAGGTTCCAATAGTTCTGCGCAAAACCACTGATTGCCACTTGGCCCCAGTCGCCCAGGCTCTGATCGGCAGTGACTGAGAAGCGGCTGCGTGGGCGCCCGAACATGCTGGTGTCCCAGCCACTTTTCTCGGCATCAAGCAGCTGTATGGCGTTGCTGAAATCCAGGTATTCGCTGGTGGAAAACCGATAGGCCGCAACGGAGAAGTTACTACCCGTACTCAGCACATTCTTGCTGTAGGACACGCGCATGCTCTGCCCTTTGGCGGCACCGGTGGCTAGGTCAGTCTGAGCGTGGGTCAAGTCGACGGCCATGGCCCCGATGGGCGTACCAAATGCCAGGCCGGTAAGCACCGCGGTGTAGTCATCACTTGACTGCATGCCGGCAAAGCCTGTGAAGGTATTGTTCAGGCCATATTGCACAGTACCTTGCAACAGACGCGACTGCTGGTCGACGTAGTTGTTGCGGGTTTCACCTGCAGTCAGGCTGAAACGCGAGGTGCCAGGGCGCAATAATTGGCTGACCGAGGCATACGGCACGATGAAGTTCTGTTCGGTGCCGTCGGCCTCGGCCACGCTCACGTTGAGGTCGCCGCCGTAGCCGGTGGAGTACAGGTCATCGATCACGAATGCGCCGGGGGCCACGGTGGTTTCCAGCAGGATGTTGCCGGCCTGGCGAATGGTCACCCGTGCGTTGGTGCGGGCAATGCCACGGATCACCGGGGCATAGCCGCGCATGGATTCGGGCAACATGCGGTCGTCACTGGCCAGTTGCACGCCACGGTACGACAAGGTGTCGAAGATCTCACCGGTGGTGTTGGACTCGCCCACCGTCAACTGGCTTTTCAGCGCAGTGATATCGCGTTGCACGTAAGTGTCCAGGGCCTGGTAATTGGTACCCAGGCGCGACTGCCAATTCATCGAGGCATTGTGGCGCAAGCGCCAGTCGCCCAGGTTGAGACCGGCCTGCAGCCCCAGGAACGCCGAGTCGGAATTGCCGCTGCGGGTGTGGTTACGGTTGCCGCTGAAGTTGTAGCTGAGCATACCGGCGGTGACGCCACGGTCCCACAACTCGGGGCTGACATAACCGCGCGCATTCCGCTTGAGCACCATTTGCGGGATGCTCAGGTCGAGGGCCTGGTTGTCTGGCGAGAAGGTCGCGGTGGCGCTCGGGATCAGCGTACCCAGCGCTGCGCAGCCGTGGCTGTCCAGGGCCAGGCTGGCATCGGGTGACAGGCTGGACATCTCCACGCCCTGGCGCTCAAGCAAGCCACGGGTCATGCACACCACTGGCTTGCTGCCGTCGGCCTGGGCCTCGATACGGATATCCTGGCGGCTGTTCAACTGCCCGTTAAGAATCACGTCTGCACGGTATTGCCCCGGCATCACCGGGTTGCCAGCCTGATAGGCATCAAGGTCGAGATTGCGCGAGTCCTCAGGCAGAAACGCGTCATTGAATTGCACCTCTTGCGCCAGTGCGTCCTGCACGGCCATTACGCCTGGAGCAACGGCCAGCACCTTGAGGATCAAGGCCGTGAGCGGATTCAAGGCGAAGCGAGGCCGCGCCCGCAGAAAAAACCTGCAGCTGAAAGAGGTCGACATAAGTGACTCGCGAGTAAAAACGTCAGGGATTGATCAGCGCTGGAGTGGTTTCCGAGTCGGGACCAGTGCGCCGTAATCATTGATGGCGTTGAACTCCACCTGGGCATCGCCGGCTGGTCGTGCCTTGAGCGCGGGCAGTACGAACTGCCGGGTTTCACCCGGAGCGATCATGCCGTCTTCACTGCGCTCACGCTGGGCGCCAGCCACCAGTTCCAGTTCAACCAGCGAGACATAGAACGCCGTCGGGTTGAACGCCTGCAACGCCAGGGCTTGCCCGTCACGCGCCGGCACCAGTTGCCACTGCACCTGCTCAATCGCCTCACTGGCAGTGCCCGGCAAATCGCTCGGGCGGTAGAACAATTTGATCCGTGAGCGAAACGCCATTTGCAGGGTATTGAGGTCCGTACCGGCCTCAGGCTTGGGCGGAATTTCCAGCACGTTAAGCCAGAACACCGACTCTTTGTCCTGGGCCAAGGGAGCCCCTGTGAACATCAGCCGCAGGCTTTGGCCCTTGGTCGGATCAATGCGCGCCACCGGTGGCGAAAGCAGGAACGGCGCCTGGGAGCTGGTCGGGGTCGATTTGACGTCGCCGGTGTCGATCCACGATTGGGTCAACGCCGGCTGCGTGCCGTTGTTATTGAGTTTTACGGTGATTTCTTTCTGGTCCGCCGGGTAGATCAGACGGGTTCCGGTAATCACTACCCCAGCCAAGGCCTGGGAACACATCAGTGTCGCCATCCCTGCCAGGAGCAGTTGCTTGAATGCAAGTGAGCAAGACATAAAGCAATCCCGTTGCCGCATGGAAGCACGCCCCTCGAAACATCAACAGGGCGTGTGTCCATGGCCTGCGACTTACTGATAGTTGATGGAGTAAGTCACGGAGCTGACAACGGTGCCCGGAGTAGTAGCCGCCTGGGCGAAGTACTGGACAGCGTACGGCAGGGTGGCAGAGGTGGTGGTAGCGTCGACATCGATACGGCTGGTGGACGTGACCTGCGCGGTGTTGCCGGCCTGGATTTTTGCGCCATTGGTGGCGTCAACCAGTTGCAGTTGAACCTTGGTGGCGGAACCGCTCACGTTCTTCAGGTTGCCGCTGACCGGATCAACACTGCCGCCCGCTTCAAAGAATGCAGCAGCGGTCTTGATCGCGGCCGAGCACTTGCTCAACTCGATGTTGAAACCTGTCTGGCCGGCCACTTGACCTGCGGCAGCCAGGGAAGCAGTGGAGATGGTTGGCAGCGTGACGGTCGTGCCGCTCGCACCGCTCGCACCGTTCACTGCTACCTGACAGGTTTCGGCTTTGAGTTCGCCGTTGAAATCGATTTTTCCGTCCGAAGCCAGAGCAGCGCAAGAGACTGTGGCAGCGACCAGTACAGCGAGGGCGCGGGCTTTGTAATTCATGAGTAACTCCGAGAGAGCGATGTTCTACAGTAAGTTGTAAAGCTTCCGTTTATCGGAGAGCTTCTGTGTTGTTGCAGGATTAAGTTTAGGGACGGCGCATCAAACTCCATATAGGAGTGCTCTGAAAAACCCTTGAACGCCTCACCTTTCTTAAACTTTCAACGCCACTGAAACTTACTGTTGCGCGCTAGTCTTTATTGAAATAACAGCCACACTCCGTCAATAGGAGCACTCCTAAAAAGCAGCCCTGCCAATACTTATCAATGGTTAAACACACGAAATAAAAAGCAGCCGCTATGTAGCCCTGAGGTCCGCACCCAGCCTAGGCCCCGCCAATAAGCCCACCCCTGTGCTCAAGCAGGCTGCGGGCATGGCCCGCGATAGCCTCTGCAGGCCAGCTCAGTTCATCTTGCAACAGCACTTCGATACGCTGCGCCATCGCTGCAAAGTCTGCCCAACCCACTTCCAACGCGGCAGAGTGCAGTCTCTGCGCTGCGTCCAACGCCAAGCTGCGATCGCGCAAGGCGAGCCGCTCTATCAGGCTGTTGAGTTCCTTGCGCAGCGCCTCCGGTGTCGCCGCCGGCTCCAGACTCCTTTCAACTGGCGGGGCCTGGGGGAGTTCGCACCAGAGCTCAATCATCTGCTGCAACTTGGCCAGTTGGATGGGTTTAGTCATTACGCCATCTAAACCGGCATCAAAACAACGCTGAAGGTATTCATTCCCGGCAACTGTCGAGACGGCGATGATCGGGCAGTATGAGCGTTCGTGTTCGCGCTCCAGCTGACGAAACGCGCCAGCCATACGCTCATCACTCTCTGGCGAATCACACGCTATCAACACCATATCGACCCGATGGGCGCTGAACAATGCCAGCCCCTGGGCTGCATCCGCCGCCAGCAGCGCGCCGCAGCCAAGGCTTGCGAGCTGTGCCTGCAATATTTGCCGACTGGGCAACGAGTCATCCACCACCAGCACCTGCAAACCGTTACCGGCCTCAGGTATGGCAGGCTCGTTCGCCGGCAAGTGGTGAGATGCTGCCAGTTCAACGGGCACTCTCACTTCGACCTGGGTCCCGACGCCCAGCAGGCTGCTGAGCACCAACTCGCCGCGCATCAGCCTCACCAGGCGCCGGCAGATCACCAGGCCCAGGCCGGTACCGCCAGTGCGCCGATAGGATTGTTTGGCCCGGGCGTAAGGCCGGAACAGCGAGGATTGCGCCTGTTCGGACAAGCCTATGCCCGTGTCGATGACTCGAATCACCAGGTGCCGCACCTCCACCGCAGGCGCTGCCAAAAGTTGCAACTGCACCTCTACCCGGCCGATCTCGGTGAACTTGACGGCGTTACCGATCAGGTTGCGCAGCACCTGCGCCAGGCGCAGCTCGTCCAGCAACAGAGGATCACCGGGACGCTCGCCGGTGACGAGCAGCTCGAGGCCCTTTTCCTGCGCTTGGGCTCGATGCTCGCCCACTATCCGCAAGACCAGCGCCCAGAGGTCCACCGGTTCAAGATTGAGGGCCAGTTGCCCGGCTTCCATCTTGGAGATGTCCAACACATCATCCACCAACCGCAGCAAGGTATTGGCGCCGCTATTGGCCAACGCGGTGAAGTGTCGTTGCCGCTCGTCGAGTGGGGTGTGCTCAAGCAGCTCGACGGCAGCCAGCACGGCGTTCATCGGCGAACGCACCTCATGGCTGATGACTGCCAGAAACATCGCCTTCTCCCGCTCGCTGTTCATGGCGTGGCGACGCTGCAGACGACTTTGCAAGACCAATGCAAGCAGCACTATCACCACCATCAGTAACAGCCACAATTCGCCCTGGTAATGCTCGGCAATAGCCTTGACCGTGGGTATGTCCAGGTCCATCTCCACAAACCAGGCATCATAGATCGCCTTGCGCTCATCGCCGCTGATGGACGCCAGCGCCTTGTCCAGGATGGACAGCAGAAGCACATCGCTGTCACGTATCGCCATGCTCACACCGGTATGCAGCATTGGAAGCACACCTGAAATCTGCAGCACCCCATGATATTGGCGAGACAGGTAGGGAATCAGCAGCCATTCCGAAGCAATCGCCGCATCCGTGCGACCATCCTTGACCATCGCCATCATGTCCACCGCATTCAGCGCAGAGACAACGGTTATCCCCGGGGCCTTATGCCTCAAGAACGCGACATAGTCCTCCTCACGGCCCAGCATCACCACCCGCTTGCCGGCGAGTAGCTCCAGGTCGGCAAAAGGTTGGTCGCCAAACCGACTGACGATAATCGTCGAACTGGTGTTGTAGGGCGTGGTGTAAAGCATCCCGATATCCTTTGCCGGGTCATCGTCGCGGCGCCGGGTGGGCAATATATCGACTTCGCCGCTGATCAACATGTCTTTGCGGGCGCTGCGCGTAGTGGTGGTGACAGGTTCGAAATGCAAGCCCGTACGCGCTGCAATAACCCTCAGGTATTTGGCTGACAAGCCTCTGAGCTGGCCGTTGCTGATGTATTCAAAAGGCAGCAAGTTATCGAATACGCCAACACGCAGCACCGGGTGGGCGGCAATCCAATCACGCTCCTGCTGGGTCAACTCCATCGGCGTCGGGCTGGCGTGTGACGCCCCACTCAGGTTGCACAACAGGATTGCCAGCAACAGCAGGCGTTGCAGGAAGGCGCTCATCGCTGCGTCACTCGCGCGGGCCGATTGGGCGGCAGCACGTCGAGGGTCGCATTCCCGCCCAAGGCCTGCCAATGCTCAACCAACGCCCGCAGGGCCTGGGCATAGGCCGGGTTATCCCAACCCTGCGGCCCACGCAACAGGCGCTCCAGATGCTCGGCACTCTGCCCCAGGGCCAACCACTCCATGATCAGTGCGGCCCCGTGCAGACGATGGGCAACGTGGACTGCACTGGGCCGGTCACATAGCGCGATGGCCTTGATCAGGCTGCCGATGTCACTGGCCATTTCCCGATTGATCGCCGCCTGATCCAGCTGTGGAGCCATCAGGCTCGCACGGGGTGCCGCCAGTTTGACGTCGCACCAACGCTCAATCACCTCGCGCAGTTGCCCCAGGCGTATCGGCTTGCTCAAGGCTGCGTCCATACCCGCCTCCAAGCAGCGTTTCAGATGCGGTTCACCGGTCAAGGCAGAAATAGCGATGATCGGGCAGCGTGGACGCCCCAAATCGCGCTCGAACTCACGCAGTTCGCGCACCAGGCTGTAACCGTCCTGGTCCGGCAGGTCGCAGTCCATCAGGATCAATTGGTAAGCTCGCTCCCCAAACAAGCTGCGGGCCTGGGCGGCATCGGCGGCGATCACGGCCGCGCAGCCAAAGCCACCGATCTGCGCCCGTAGCACTTCCTGGTTGGCCAGGGTGTCTTCCACTACCAGGATCTGCAGGCCGCCCGTCACGGCCTGAGGCGCGGACGGCTGAATCTGCGGCTGTTCAGTAATCTGCGGTGCAACCGCCACCGGCACGCAGAGGATGATGGTGGTACCAACCCCCGGTTCACTGTTGAGCGTCAACGAACCCTGCATCAAGTTGGCCAACTGCTGGCAGATCACCAGACCCAGCCCGGTACCACCGGAGCGCTTGTAAGAGTGAGTGGCCTGGGCATACGGCCGGAACAACGATGCCTGCACCGCGTCGCTCATACCGATCCCGGTATCGCGCACCTTGACTTGTAATTGCTGGCCGTCGGCCTGCGAGCCCACCAGGCACAGCTTGATGTCGACTCCACCGGCATCGGTGAACTTGATGGCATTGGATAGCAAGTTATGAAAGATCTGCGTCAGGCGGGAGCTGTCGAGTAACAGCATGGGCAGCGTAGTGTGGATGCTCACGTTCAGGCTCAGGTGCTTTTCCCGGGCGCGCAGGCGGTGCAAGCCAACTACGCCTTGCACCAGCGCGGTCACATCGGTCGGTTCAATGCTCAGGCGCAACGCCCGCGCACCCGAGCCTGGGGTGTCCAGCACGGTATCCAGCAACCGCACCAATGCGTTGGCGCCGCCATTGGCAAGGTGCACAAAGTGGCGCTGCTGCTCATTGAGCCGGGTGTGCCCCAATAATTCCATGGCCGCCAGCACGGCATTCATAGGCGAACGTATTTCATGGCCCATGACGGCCAGGAACATGGTTTTTTCCTGCTCGTTGCGTACGGCCTGACGCCGCCGGCGATGGCCGCGATAGACCAGCACACACAAACTGGCGAGCACCAACGCGCCCATGACCAGGACATGCAAGAAGTGCTTGTACAGGGTAAGCAAGGTTGGGACATTCAGGTCGAGGTCGTGATACCAGTGGCTATAGATCACTCGGCGTTGCTCGGCGGTGATTGACCCCAGGACTTTGTCGAGGATCGAGATCAGCATGGCCTGGTCCGAGCGAACCGCCATGCTGACATCCAGCGCCTGGCTGCCGACCACGCCTGAAACTTCGAGGATGCCCTGGAACTGGCGGTACAGATAGGGCATCAGGAAGGTTTCCGAGGCGATGGCCGCGTCGGCACTGCCGTCCTCGACACGGGTCAGCATTTCCAGGGCCGATTGGCTTTTGATCAGCGTGACCTTGGCCCCTGTTTCACTGACTATCTCATCGTAATGATCCACGTCGGGGACCATCACGGTTTTGCCTTGCAGTTGGTCGATGTCAAAGATATCGAGGCCGTCGACACGGGTCACGATGATCGGCGAAGTGGTGTGGTAGGTCAGCGCGGTAAGGCCCTTGGTCGCCCGCTCAGACCTGAAGCGCAGGTAAGAGGACAACAGATCGACCTGGCCATCGAGGAGCATCTGCTCGCGTATCTGCGTGGTCTTTCCTGGCACGTAGGTGAATTCAAGGCCCGTGGCATCGGTCACAAATTGCAGGTACTGCGCCGAACGCCCTTGCAGTCGCCCGTCACTCAGGTACTCGAATGGAATCAGCCCCTCCGCCACCCCCACCCGTAGCACCGGGTGTTGTTGAATCCACTGCTGTTGCTGTTCACTCAGTTGAACCCCATCCGCGCCGAGAGCAGGCGCTCCTCCTATCAACCACAGCAGCACGCCCCCCCATAACCACTGCCTCATGGCGAACCAATGATCTTGTTGAGCTTGAACAGTTCGTTGTTCGAAGTGACTCCCAGCTTGCGAAACGCCGAGGTTTTCTGGGTGCTGATGGTCTTGATGCTGCGGTTGAATTTCTCGGCGATTTCGGTAATGGTCATGCCCGCCAGGTAACACCGAATCACCTCCTGCTCGCGACTGGTCAGCTCCGCCAGGATCAGCGCGTCCGGCACCTCGCCAGGGCCCTTGCGGGTATCGCTGGTGACGGTTTCGGCAAGGCGATAGGTCATGTCGGGACTCAGGTACACCGCCCCCGCCGCGACTTTACGGATGGCCTTGACCAACTGGCCCATGTCCTCGCCCTTGCCGACAAACCCGCGCGCCCCGACACGCATGGCCAAGCCCACGGTCGCCGGGTCATGGTGGGTGGACAATACAAGGATGTGACTATCGGGAAACTTGACCCGCAAGGCGCGGATCAATGACACGCCGTCCAACTCTTCAGGACTCAGCGAAAAGTCCAGTAGCAGCAAGTCTGCAGGCGCCGTGGCGAGGCCGGCGATCAGGTCCCGGCTGCGCTCATAAATGCCCACTACTTCAAAGTTCGCCTCGGCCGCCAGGGTATTGGCCAGACCATGTCGAACAACCGCGTGATCATCCAACAAAGCAATACGTATAGGTTTCATCGTGATCGAGCCCACTCAGCCCAGCGCACACCGCGCTGCCGAAAAACAGGGGTAACCCACCGCTACAACGTCTGGCACGCTCGTAAGTATATGCAACAACCAGCAAATCGCACGGCGCGTGGGTGGCGGGTTCAGACGCCTTCAATGAGGTGCTTGATCTTGAATAACTCGTTGTTGGATATCACGCCCAACTTGCGAAAAGCCGAGGCCTTTTGGGAACTGATGGTCTTGATGCTGCGATTGAACTTCTCAGCAATCTCGGTGATGGTCATGCCGGTCAGATAACAGCGGATCACCTCCTGCTCGCGAGCGGACAGGCTGACAAAGCGCAGGGCATCCTCACGGTTGCGGACTTCACCGTCATAGTTGACCGCAGTGGCCTCGGCAACCCGGTAGGCCATGTCCGGGCTCAGGTAGACCACGCCCGATGCCACCAGCCGGACGGCATCGATCAACTGGCCCATGTCTTCACTCTTGCCGAGAAATCCCCGAGCACCTACGCGCAAGGCCAGGATCACGGTGGCGGCATCATGGTGGGTGGAAAATACCAGGATGCGGCATTGTGGAAACTTCACCCGCAACGCTCGAATCAGTAAAACACCGTCCAACTCGCTGGGCCCCAGGACATAGTCCAGCAACAGCACCTGCGCCGGAGCCTTGGCCAGCCCTGCCAACAGTTCACGCGTGCGGGCGTAGACACCGACCACTTCAAAATCAGGTTCCTGCACTAAACGATTGACCAGGCCATGTCGCACGATTGCATGATCATCCAGCAAAGCAATTTGTAAGCGTTTCATAGATCACAGGACACTCTATATAACGAGCAAAAAGATGAAAAACAACTCCGCCTCATCATTGGTAAGTTGCCGTCATTGCAGACGGGCTTACAACGTCAATTCCATCCGTGCAACTGAGCAAGCGCACATTAAAAAGCAGCAGGCGAACTTTTGATCACGCAATACACTACGCACTGGCAAATTTGAAGTTGCCAGGCGAACAGTCGTTTTTTTGAAATCAATGACCTTCAACAATAATTATTGAATAGTCAGATTGATTAACTCCAGCGGCAGATAATTTAAAAAATTCGACGAGGGGGAATTTAAGTCACCGATGAAAAAATGGAAATAAGAGTACTCCTAAAAACTACATCAACAGGGCAGACAGGCAAACACAAGTCTATTTATTGATGTTTATTGCGCTGAATCAGGAAGCTCAAAAAAGCCTCGACTTCCATCGGTCGCGCCAGCGCATAACCCTGCCCGACGCGGCAGCCTAAGCGGTGCAACAAAGGGATTGTGGACTCATCCTCGATGCCCTCGGCCACTAGATTCAGATTCAGCAGCCCGGCCCAACTGACGATGCCTGCAATCACCTTGCGTGATGAGGAGTGCTGCTCTACCGCACGCACGAACGAGCCGTCGATTTTCATCTCATCGAACGACAGGTTCGCCAACAGATTCAGGGTGGCCGCGCCCGTACCGAAATCATCCAGGGACACCTGGAAACCCTTGGCGCGGATCGCCGTCAGCGAGGCTGAAAGATGCAGTTCATCCGGCTCGGGTACGTCCTCGGTAAGCTCGATTTTCAGCAAGCGGTTCGGCAACTCGGCCTGCTGCATCCGCGTGGCGAGACGGTCGGCAAAGTGCGGGGTGCAAAGGGTTTTGGCCGAGGCGTTCACGGCGATGGGGATCAGGATGTTTTCACGCTTGAGCGCGAGCATCGCCCTGATGCTCCACATCTCCACCAAGCTGAACAGCAGCAGGTCCAGGCCCAGACGGTTGACCAACGGCATCAACACCGACGGCGGGATTTCTCCAAAGCGCGGGTGCTTCCAGCGCACCAGGGCCTCGGCCCCCACTACACGCCGGCTCAACAGTTCGAATTGTGGCTGGAACACAAAGCGCAACCCCTCCCCCGTGGTCAGCGCATTGATCACTTCATCCTCGGCCAAGGCGTCGAATGTGGTCATGTGCAACTGCGGGTCCGGTTTCGCGCGGGTCAGCACCACGGCTCGCAGGGCATCGCCCAGTTCCAGGGTTGCGCCTTCACGCAGGATCTCCACCAGAACCCCTGCGGCCCGGGCCAATCGTGCATGAGACTCCAGCGCACTGATGGCGACCCCGCCCATGTGCTTGATCCAGCGCTGCTGGGTGTCGGCATGCGGGGACACCACGCCGTCCTCCTCTGCAGCGCGCACCTGGGCATTCAACGTGGTTTCACCGGTCCAGAAGATGCTCGGCAACTGCGCCACGGTGCCGGCTTCGTGCAGGCCCTTGAGCAGGCTTGGCAGCATCAGCCCATCATCACACCCCGGACGAATTTCGCAGACGATAACGTCCACCGGCTGCTCAACCAGCCAGGTCTGCACGTCGCTCAACGATTGAGCATTGGTCAGCGCGGTCACGCCCATACTGCTCAACGCGCCGGCTAGCCGATTGGCACAGGTGGCGTCGGTTGCCAACGTGATAACGCGCAGGGCGTTGAACTCGTTGGGTACGGCGGCATTTACGATCATGACAAGAATTTCCCGATACTTTTCCAGGAAAAAAGCTTATCAGTGCCAAAAAAGAAGCAAATAGGATTGGGACTAAAAGCGCCCTTGCCTGCGGGGTGTGCGAGCCACAATGGCGCGTGGATTGCCTGAGATCAGGTCAGTTGTCTCGCGTTATCGTCGAGGAGCATCGCCAGCAAGCCGGCGCTTACAGGAAAAAAAACATAAAGCGGTGAATTATTTCGTGTCCTCATGTATCTGACCGAATAGACCATGCCATTAAAACAATGGCATCGACACCGTTCAGTGACAGAGTGACCTGTATGAAATCACGCAAGAAAAGCGTCAGCCCAATCGGGTTGAACGACATCACCATCGTTGACGACGCCAAGATGCGCAAGGCGATTACCGCCGCCGCACTGGGCAATGCCATGGAGTGGTTTGACTTCGGGGTGTATGGCTTCGTGGCCTATGTGCTGGGCAAGGTGTTCTTCCCCGGCGCCGACCCTGGCGTGCAGATGATCGCGGCGCTGGCGACCTTTTCCGTGCCCTTCCTGATCCGCCCCCTGGGTGGCCTGTTCTTCGGTGCGCTGGGGGATAAGTACGGGCGGCAGAAAGTCCTCGCGGCCACCATCGTGATCATGTCCATCAGCACCTTTGCCATCGGCCTGATTCCATCCTATGCCTCGATTGGCATCTGGGCCCCGATCCTGTTGCTGTTGGCCAAGATGGCCCAGGGGTTTTCGGTGGGTGGTGAATACACCGGGGCTTCGATCTTCGTCGCCGAATATGCCCCCGACCGCAAGCGCGGCTTCCTCGGCAGTTGGCTGGACTTCGGCTCCATCGCCGGCTTCGTGCTCGGTGCGGGCGTGGTGGTGGTGATCTCCAGCGTGCTGGGCGAAGAGCAATTCCAGGAGTGGGGCTGGCGCCTGCCGTTCTTCCTCGCCCTGCCCCTGGGCATGATCGGCCTGTACCTGCGCCACGCCCTGGAAGAAACCCCGGCCTTCCAACAGCATGTTGAAAAACTCGAGCAAGGCGACCGCGAAGGCCTGGCCCGCGGCCCGCGTGTGTCGTTCAAGGAAGTCGCCACCAAGCATTGGCGCAGCCTGCTGACCTGCGTCGGCGTGGTGGCCGTGACCAACGTCACCTACTACATGCTGCTCACCTACATGCCCAGCTACCTGACGCACAACCTGCACTACAGCGAAAACCATGGCGTGCTGATCATCATCGCGATCATGGTCGGCATGCTGTTCGTGCAACCCTTGATCGGCTTTATCAGCGACAAAGTCGGGCGCCGGCCTTTTATCATCGCCGGCAGCATCGGGCTGCTGGCTCTGGCGATTCCGGCGTTTATGCTGATCAACAGCGGCAAGCTCGGGCTGATTTTCGCCGGGTTGCTGATGCTGGCGGTGGTGCTGAACTTCTTTATCGGCGTGATGGCGTCCACCCTGCCGGCAATGTTCCCCACCCATATCCGCTACAGCGCCTTGGCCAGCGCGTTCAACATCTCGGTGCTGATCGCCGGCCTGACCCCAACCGCTGTGGCCTGGTTGGTGGAGAGCACCAACGATTTGTACATGCCTGCCTACTACCTGATGGTCATTGCCGTGGTGGGCCTGGTCACCGGGCTGACCATGAAGGAAACCGCCAACAAACCCCTGCGCGGCGCGGCCCCGGCGGCGTCGGATATCGAAGAGGCACGGGAACTGCTGCAGGAGCATCACGACAATATCGAGCAGAAGATCGAAGACCTGGACGAGCAGATCGCCGAGCTGGAAGCCAAGCGCGAGAACCTGGCGCAACAGCATCCGCGGATCGACTGATCCGCTCCTACTAGGGAGCTCGATCAGGCAGCGCGCTTGGCTGGGCGGCAAAAAAATCTAGGGGCTGGCTTGCCGGCGATGGCCATAGGCATCTACACAACTTTCAGAAACTGACGATCTTCCCTGTGGCGAGCGGGCTTGCCACAACAGACCTATCTGCCTGGGTTTATGCGATGCAGCAAAGTTGTGTAGATACCTATGCGGCGATGGCGGTGGGTCAGTCACTTTGTCGGCGACCGGTCCTGCGCGATCGCTTCAAGCCAGCTCCTACAGGAGGGGGTGATGGCGACAGCTTACTGATCACCGCAGTGCCGCCGCCGCCAGTTGCGCCACGCCGAGGGTGATTCCCGGTTCATCCCCCTCTTCAAGCATCCAGGTTGATGACAACCCTGCCCACGCAAGCACCCATTGCAGGAGCCTGCGCCGCTCGATACCCGAAACACTGGCGACCACTTCGATCCGCCGCGCAAAGCACTCCGGGGCCAGGGCGCGTTCATCGGGGTTGCAGAACAGGTTCGCATAATCAAAGCCCCGTTCGCCGTAGAGGCCCTTGGGATCAATGGCCAGCCAGCCGGACGCGGCAAAATCCAGCACGTTGCCATGGTGAATATCGCCATGCAGCACCGTGACATCCCGAGGTGCTGCCAGGAGTTCACGTGCAGTGCTTGCACAATGCTCAAGAATGCCGCCGTGCATGGCCGCCCCTTGCCATAGCGCTTCGAACCACTGCTCCAGCGCAACCAATGCGGGAGTCGGCTTGGCCCGTGGTGCATGCAGGCGCGCAGCTACGCCACACAGGATGCGAGTGGCCTCCTCATCCCGGCCGTCATTGACCATCTGTATCAGCGAGGCCGAGCCCAAAGCACGCGCCATGAGCAAGGCCTCGCCGTCATGGGCCAGCACGGGGGCTGCACCTTCGCCGTCCCACCAGGCCATCAGCAAACTGCCAGCCTGCTCCTCGGCCACTTGGGAGATTTTGAGCATGGCAGGCATGCCACGCTGGCGAACGGGCAGTAGATTACCGTTGCGCGAGACGAATGCATCGCCGTCGACGACCAGGTCCCATCGCTTGAGGTAGTGATCAAACATACGCATCACGGTTCAGACCGGAACCTCACAAAACCCATGGCAAACAGCCAACCGCTGAGCATTGAGAGATAGAGCGAGGTATACGCAGCAAAGGTGTAGTCCAAGACGAAGTTGAGCGCGGTGATGGCAATGGCAGCGCACAGGAACTGCGTGCGGGTAAACCGACTCAGAAAGCGTTCCGTGGCGAGATTCAAGGTTCGCAGGTGCTGCATGAATTTACCCATCCGCACCGGCCACTATCCCGGCACAACCCAGCACCCGAATACTTCTGCTCGACGATTTCAGTTCCATTGCCGCAAGGCTCCCTTTCAAGAATCCGCGGAGTTTATCTCAGCCCTGGGCAAACAAGAACGTTTCTCGCCAGAGAATGCCGCACAGAGCTGATGAGAATTCACCGCAGAGATGACATAGTCGCGCTGACGACCAATGGAGTTGGCCCCAATGAAGCACTACGTTCTCTATATCCTCCTCGCGCTGCTTGCCGGATGCAGCACCGGGCCGTATCTGCACCCGCAATCGACAGTGGGTACAAATGCTCTGCTCGAACGCACCTGCCCCGGCCCGAAAGCCGCGATTAGCTTTGCCCCACGCTCGGCAGAGCTCGATTGGGTTCACGTGTTGGTCTATGCAGCACCGCCCGGAACATACAGCTGGCCAGACAAGCTGCGCTCAACCGACACCGAACTACGTCTGTTCGGTCGGCTTTACACCCCCCCGCGCCTGCGCAACCTGAACACCCCGGATGAACGCCGGGCGGCCTATCAACAGACCGATCCGCCATTGTGGGTCAGCGCCGCCTCACCCCTGGTCACCGTAACGCTGGCGACAGGTGAAACCTATCAAGTCAGTATCGAGCAGTTGAAAACCGGCTTTGATCCCAAGGAGCAATCGAACAGTAGCCGTAAGGGTACGGCCCTGGGCGAGGGCGATATGGATGACTTCACCCTCACCTTTCCGGCCATATTCGTGAACGGCGAAAAAGTGCCGATGGCGCCGATTCATTTCAAAAAGCGTGAAGAACGCTATGCTCCGGTCTTCAATTGTTGAGTCAGAAACCTGCATCACCCAAGGAGCAGCAATGATCTTCGACTGGCACTCAGGCCCCATCACTCGCGACACCCCACTGGACCCACACTACAGGAACACGCAGAAGGTCCGCCGCTTCCTGATCGGCGAGTGCGGGGAGTCGTTCAAGTTCGATCGGGCGTTCATGGCGTGGATCAAGAGTGGCGAGCCCTTGACCAGGGGCGACGTGGCAGATCAATGGAATCGTAATTCGTCATCCCGGCGGCAAGCGTTGGATCAGTAACCTGCCCAACGCAAAGTGAGTGCAGGTTCGCCGGCGCCCGACCGGCGGCACCCCATTTCTGCGGTTCATGCCGCACTATATTCGGCATGCCTCTACGCCCGACTCCTCCCGCCCCATCCTTCGAATACCCTGCCCACCTTCGCGCCCAGGCAGAGGCGGCGCCGCGTGCGCCCGGCGTGTATTTTTTCTACGCACAAGACGATTCGCTGCCGTTGTACATCGGTAAAAGTGTCGATCTTCGCAGCCGCCTGCTGGCGCACCTGCGCAACCCGGAAGAGGCGCGCATGTTGCGTCAGGCACAGCGGATCGAGTACCAGCAGACCGCAGGGGAAATCGGTGCACTGTTGCTGGAGTCGCGCCTGATCAAAGAGATGCAGCCCTTGAAGAACAAACGCCTGCGCCGGCAGCGGCGCCTGTGCTCGCTGCGCATGCACAACGGCAAACTCGAGATCATCGACACCACCGCGCTGGCCGAGGGCCCGCAGTTGTACGGGCTGTTTCGCAGCCGACGCATGGCAATCGAAGCGTTGATGCTGCTCGCCGACGAGCACCGCCTTTGCCATAGCTTGATGGGTATAGAACCACCCAGCGCAAAAGGTTGTTTCCGCGCACAGATCCGTAAATGCGCCGGGGCGTGCCGGGGCGATGAAACCCATGCGGCCCACACCGAGCGTTTGCTGCAGGCGTTGGCGCACTGGGCCGTCCATCGCTGGCCGTACCCCGCCGCCATTGCGCTGCACGAATGCCATGGCCAGATGGAGCAATACCACGTCGTGGACAACTGGCGGTACATCGGGACTTATGCCTCGCAGGCCGAAGCCCGATTGGCGCCGGCCCTGCCACCGCAGTCGTTCGATGCTGACAGCTACAAGATTCTTGTACGGCCCGTGCTATTCGAGAGCGCCCGTGTGGTGCTGCTTTCGTAGGTAGCGCCTTACCGCGTTCAGATCAGCGGGCGCGCTACCTGCCCGGCAGGAACCTTTTTCACAATCTGGAATCAGTGCTGCATGTTTTCATACCCATGACTCAGCGAATTCCCGATGATTTTAAGAAGATCCCTGCTCTGTATCGCGTTGCTGGCCATCGGCTTTCTTGCCGGATACGCCGCAAAACCCAATGATGTGCTTCAAGTGACCGCTGGCCAACTCATAGAATGTGGCCAGGTAACCATTCCGACCCTGGGCATGTAAGCCCAGCCACCAGCGCCAGCCCTTACTGCGGTTTGACTTCAGGCACCCATAAGGTGCAGGCGGTGGCAGCCTGGGCGACTAGCCAATCATGACCCCGGGTGCCGAAGGGGCGTGGCATCGTGTGGGAGATCCTTAGCGCCATGTTGTAGGCGCCCGTCATTTCATTCTCAGTCGGGTTTGTCTCTTCCAGCTTTGTATTGTTCTTGAGCCCATTAAGCGCCCCTTGTAGAGCGATTGCCTGTTTGTAGGTGTCTTCGCTTTCTTCAAGGATAGATACCGCGATAAACGCAGCAGTCGAGCAACGATCCATCTTTTCCCACTGTTTGAGTTGCGCGTCATCAGCGAAAGCAGTGGCGCACCCCAGCAAAACCGTACATCCCAGTAAATAACGCATTGATAGCTTCCCGGCGAATAGTTGGCGGTTTTAATAACCCATTGCAATCCAAATTGCCACAACGCTACTCGCCGCACCCGTCATTCATGCTCGGCTGCCACCTTGATCTTTGTCATGTGGTCCGCACTAGCCCGCCTTCACGCTGCGATGCGTAGTCAACACGCCTTTGTCATCGAACAAGAAAATCATCTGGTTCCCCCCATTGTCCTGGCAAATAACGCCTTCAGTGCCTGCGTCGACGATCCCTTGGCAAGCCATGTTCCAGACATAAGGGCGGATTTGGCATTTCAGTGTCTTACCGTCTTCTATCACCAGATGATTAGTGGCCGAAATGCTTTCTGGCGCGGGTTTGGGGCAAGCACCATCTCCCCAATTGACACCCTGATGATTGGGTTGCGAAACACAACCAGCCAGCAAGAGCATGGGCAGCAGGCATCGGTAATTCATGAGCACTCTCCTTAGTTGCAATAGGGTTGAGCGCAACCCTAACTTCGGCTTCGCTGGGGAACGGGGATTTAATTAATTGCCGGACCAATAAACTTTTAGAGAAGGCACTAAAAAGAACCCTCTTTCACCACAAAAATAAAGCCCAAAAGTTAGCATTGATCCGTTCGCGAGTGAACTAGCACAGATGGGCTAGTGGCTCATTGCCTTTTATAAAAACCCTGATTATTTTTTCGGGATGCCGCGCGCCTATTGCCCAGGTGGTACCCTCCCGACTCAATGTTCTGCCTACCCAGTAGCCACCTGGCTTTAACTGCCCGTAAGCACTCATCCTTCACCCGCCCCCACCAGCAAGACAAGGACGTAAACACAGTGAACAGGGAGATCATCCTGATGCGCCATGGACAGCCGAACCTGACCATGAGCGGCAAGGTTTCTTTAGTCGACATGCAACACTGGATCGAGCATTACAACTTATCCGAAATCATCAATCAGCCCCCACCAGAGGCCAGCGTGCAACTGGCGGCGAGCGCTCAGGTGATCGTATCGAGCAGTGCCCCACGAGCGCTGACATCCGTACGGGCGCTGTGCCTTCAGCCTAGTGTGGTAGACGCTGTGTTCTGTGAAGCACAACTGCCCCATGGTCGCTGGAGGCTGGCGCGGCTCTCTCCTTTTACCTGGGCATTTATCCTTCGTATCTCATGGTTGTGCGGTTTCTCAGGAGCGGTCGAATCCGCCCGTCAGGCCAGGGTACGGGCCAGCAAGGCCGCCCAACAGTTGCAAGACCTTTCCAGCACCGGGCCGGTGTTGTTGCTCGGTCATGGCTTCATGAATCGAATGATTGGTAAGCAGCTCGAGGCTAGCGGCTGGACTCGCCAGATGCGAAATGGAAACCGCTACTGGAGCGCGGTGGTTTATCAGATGCATCAGACGTGAGTTACGCAAGTAACCCGCAAAAAACCTGCGGCAAACATGCCCCAGATCCATGCGCCCTGCCGGCCGAACACAAACTGCCCAACAACCCAAGGGCCAGCAGACTCATCCCCTGGCCGCACTCTGCCAGTCGCTGCCATTTCCAGTCATAGGCCGATCAAGCTGGCAGCCCAAGAAAAGATTGTTAATGCGAAGCGCTATCATTAAAGTACGGGGCTTTCCTCTGCGTGATCTCTGCCAATGTCGAGCATGACCACCGAAGAGCTTGAGGTGGCGTTTCGGGCCCATGCCACCGAGTTGCGTTCGTTTCTTCATCGTCAGTTGCGCAATCCTGAGACTGCTGCCGATCTGACTCAGGAAACCTACCTGCGCCTGCTCCGTCAGCCACCCCGTAAACCGGTGCTCAACCTACGCGGCTTTATCTTTAAAATTGCCCGTAACTTGGCGATTGATCATGCACGCAGCAGGCAAACACGGGAGCGCCTCGACGAAGGCACCGCCTACCTTTACGAGGTAACGGGCGAAAGCCCGGCTCTGTTCGATGTCGTGGTAGCGCAACAGGAACTCGCCGCAATGGCCGCCGCTTTGCACCGCTTACCTATCCAGTGCCAGGAGATATTTACCCTGTGCCGGCTGCGCAACCTTCCCCATAAGGAAGTAGCCTCTCAACTGCAGGTATCTGTAAGTACGGTGGAAAAACAATTAGCTATTACTCTCGACTTTCTCAGCCAATGCCTGCAACGATAGCCGGTATGCATGATCAATCCGACACCCCCCAATCCATTAGCGAAGTCCAGCGCACTGCCCACGCGTGGGTGATTCGCCTTACCTCGGGCTCGGTGCAGCCCTCTGCTGTGGCCGCGGCGCGGGCATGGTGCGAACAGGCACCGGAGCATCAGCAGGCGTTTGTCGAGGCGCGTCGGCTGTGGAGTTTAAGCGCACATCTGGCCGAGCCTCGTGCCGCAGCACGGCCGTCGTCGCGACGCGTGTGGGCAATGGGTATCGCAGCATCGTTGGTACTCGGGCTCGGCGTGGCATGGGCGCAATACATGGCGTTGGACGCAGACTATTACACCGGCACCGCTGAGCGTCGCCAGGTCACGCTTGCTGATGGTTCTCACATCACCTTGAATACCAACAGCGCCGTTGATGTGAATTTCACTGACGATGGGCGCCGCATTACCCTGCGCAAGGGCGAGGCCGTGTTCGATGTAAAGCCGGACCCACAACGGCCCTTCAGTGTGCAGGCAGGGGCCCTGAGCGCTACGGCCCTGGGCACGATCTACGCAGTGCGCCGTGATGGAGAGCACGTGGATGTCACGGTGCGCCGCGGGCGTGTGGCTGTCACCAATGCGCCTGACAAGGTGACGCTCAGCGCTGGCGAAACCGTGGGTGGGCGTGCCGATGGCCTGGGCGCCAAGCAGAGTGTGGTCGTCGACACGATACTGGCGTGGGAGCAGGGTCGCCTGGTCTTCGAAATGACGCCGCTTGCGCAGGTGCTTGAGCAGGTCGAACGCTATCGTCCGGGGATCATCCTGATACGGGACACGAGCCTGGGCGCACTCAAAGTCAGCGGCACCTTTCAACTCGACGACCTGGACGACGGCCTGGCGACGCTGGAGAAAGTCTTTCCCCTCAAGATCGAGCGCTACACCGACTATCTGCTGGTGATCTCCTCCAAGACTTGACTATTTTTACGGGTGTTGGCGTGTCACCCGTCTTCCCTCCCTAGAATGATAATGTTTCGTATTAGGGAGAGCACTGATGCAGCATCCGTTACCTGAAGGTTTGCCAATAAAATCTTTGTCCGCAGCCCCGCTTACACTGTTGTGCGTACTGATATCCGGCCTGGCGTTTGCTGATCCCCACTCATTCAATATCGCACCGCAACCCTTGGCGAGCGCGCTGAACCGCTTGGCTGCCCAAAGCGGTTTACAGGTGATAGTGGATGGCACGTTGGTAGCCGGCAAGAACAGCCTTGGGGTGGTCGGCCCCAAAGAGCCAGAGGCGGCACTGGCTGAAGTATTGAAAGGCAGCGGCTTGACCTGGCGCGCGACCGGCGCAAACAGCGTGATGCTGGAGAAGGCTCCCGAATCGAGCAGCACCCTGCAATTGGGGGAAACGGCAATCGTCGGCCAGGAGATGGGCGAAACGACCGAGAACACCGGTTCCTATACCACCGGCGCCATGCAGACCGCCACCAAGCTGCCCTTGACCTTGCGTGAAACGCCACAGTCGGTCAGCGTGGTCACGCGCAAACGCATGGACGACAAGGCCATGACCACCATCAGTGATGTGGCCCAAAGCGCGCCGGGCATTTTCCTGAATAACTCCGGCGGCGTGGCGCGCCCCACCTTCAGCGCGCGCGGGTTTGACGTCGACACCGTCATGTACGACGGTTTTCCCACCAGCTTCCTCACCTACCTGCCCAGCAGCGAAGCCAACCTGGCCATGTATGACCGGGTGGAAATCGTTCGCGGCGCCACCGGCCTGGCCCAAGGCGCCGGCAGCCCTGCGGCCGCTATCAACCTGGTGCGTAAACGCCCGACACATAAGTTCCAGGCGGTGCTCACCGGCAGCGCTGGCAGTTGGGACGATTACAGCAGCACCCTGGACATTGGCGGCCCACTCAATGAAAGCGGCACTTTGCGCGCCCGTACCGTGCTCTCGCGGCAAGACTCGAAAAGCTTCCGCGAGTCGGTGGAAAGTGACGCGGACCTGTACTACGGCGTGGTAGACGCCGACCTGACTGATACCACCACTTTGACGCTGGGCGCCTATCGGCAGAAGGACTACACCAACTACGTCTGGGGCGGGTTGCCCATGGCCCGTGGCGGTGGTCATCTAGGACTACCCCGGGACACGTTCCTAGGACACGACTATGAATACATGAACAACCGCACCACCGGTTATTTCGCGACCCTGGAGCACGGTTTCGCCAACGACTGGAAGCTGCGCATGGCAGCCATGCAGTCGACGACCGACAATGACGTACTGGCCTCTTCCATTTGGGGATACAACCGCCACTATCTATGGACGCAAGCCATGGAGCAGAAGGAAAGAGGTTATGACCTGGCCCTCAGCGGCCCCTTCCAGTTGCTGGGTCAAGAACATGAGTTCAGCATGGGCCTCAGCAAGCGCCAGCTGGATTATCGTACCGGTAATATTTGGGAAAGGTTCATCGACAGCAACGTCGATCTGTTCGCGTGGGACCCACGTGGCCATACCAAGCCCAATATCGTCAAAGGCCCCGACGGCCGCCTCGAGACGACGACTCAGGACAGTCTCTATGCCAGCACCCGCCTGCGCTTGACCGAGCCTCTGTCGCTGATTCTCGGCGGTCGTCTGGACTGGTACGAATTCGAAAGCAGGGCCACCCCCGCAAGCAGCTACAAGGTCACGCGCAATTTGACCCGCTATGCCGGCCTGGTCTATGACCTGGACGCCAATCACTCGGTCTACGTCAGCTACACCGATATCTTCAAGCCGCAGACCGAAAAAGGCCTCGGTGGGCAAGTGATCGAGCCTATCTTGGGCGAGAACTACGAAGTGGGTATCAAGGGCGAATACTTCGATGGCGCACTGAACGCCAGCCTCGCTGTTTTCCAGATTGATCAGAAGAATCGCGCCCAGGAATTGCCTGACGTCAAAGGCTGCGGTCCAGCCGCCAACAGTTCGTGCCACGAGGCTTCCGGCCTGGTGCGCAGCCGAGGTGTTGACCTGGAAATCCAAGGCGCCCTGACCGAAAACTGGCAACTGGCCGCTGGGTACACCTACACCCAGACGAAATACGTCAACGACGCCAATGCAACCCTGGAAGGCCAGGACTTCAACCGCCGACTGCCGCGTCAGCTATTCAAGCTCTCCACGATCTACAGCCTACCCGGCGACCTGCAACGCTGGCGCATTGGCGGTGATGTTTACCAGCAGAGCCAGATCCGCACCGCGGGAGGCAGCGGTAGCAGTGCATGGCAAAATCGACAGGGCTCGTACACCGTGGCCGGCCTGGTGGCAGGCTACAAGGCCAGCGAGCAACTGGATTTGCAGTTCAACGTAAACAACCTGTTCGACCGTACTTATTACGTCAGCATCGCCAACGGGGGCTATGAACCGTACGACGTCTACGGCGACCCACGCAATTTCAAACTGACGGCCCGCTACAGCTTCTAAGACGCGGCTGGACTCTCATGTCCAAGGACGGACGTGGGCGAGATGCTAGGACGATTGCGGCACGGGGTAAACGCCGCCATAGCCACACACGGGACCGCAATCTTACTCATTGCCACGCCCATGTGATTGATGACCGGCGCGTAGCGCTGGCGTTCCACAGAAGACTGGCGGTTCAGGGACGCTAATAACCCCATCGAGATTTTTCAGCTGTTACGCAATGCTCCTCTTTTTTTGTGGTCTCTACCCTGACTCCGCAACAGGACAGGCCCCATGTCGATACGCACTGCACTCTGCCTGCTGGCTCTGCCGTTGTTCGCAGGCTGCCAGTATTTGCCACACACCGATTACTTCACGGCACCTGAAAACGAGCCGAACCCCGCCTGGATCCGCATCGTCAACTTCACTCAGCATGCCGATCTGTACCAATACGAAAACGGCATACGCTCGGGCGGCGTCATTCGCAGTGGGCCGCTTCCGTTCATCCATACGCAAGATGAGGGTATGCCGAAAGCAGGGCAAAACCTCACGTCGGACTATTACGAAACGCGGATCCGACCAGGCATCGAAACGCACGTGGGTATGTTCTGGGAAGGGGGACGCACGCAATCCTGTTCTGTCACGACGAAGTTCACGCCCCAAGCTGGGCGCTTTTACCAGTTCAGGCTGACATCAGGTTCAGCAGGCACCTGCACGCTGCATCCGTCTCTGATCGAGCGCGACAAAAACGGAGATGGGTGGCATCTCACACCAAACTCGCAGGTGTCGTACAAAGGCGAAGGGCCGACGGCCAAAACCCATTACAACAATAGCCGCTTCGAGGATCCCGATTATCATCCACCGGCGGATCTCTATCCTGGCATAGATGTTTTATAAAGCGGGCCACGGGGACAAACTCATGGCTGCCAACACAACTACAAGGAGTCGTTCATTGGGTGTCAGAAAGTACTGGCCAGCGCTCGCCGAACGAGCCTCAGAGGATCTATTCGCATGGTCGGCCTTTGTCGAGCAAACAGAATTCCTGTGGCAGGACACTGCTTTGGTCCAGGACCCCGTCGCTTGGCAACGCTTCTGGTTCGAACTGGAGATAATCAACGGGCTTGCGTTGGCGCAATGGGAAGATCAGGGCAGGCCTGATGACTGGTCATGCTGCTGGAACAAAGACTATCGCCAAGAAGCGGCCGCCCTGGCGTCTGAACTGGTAGCAATGCTTCGCGATGCAGATTCATCTGCCTCCTGAATACACGAGCGTCAGCCACGGTGCCATGAACTCGGATCCCGGCAGGCACGCGCTCCCTGCGCTTCTTGCCGCGATTGTAAAGCTGGGGGCAATTCAGCCCTACCCAATCAGTTATTCACCGTGGCGTACCATGAGTTGGCGGCATGAGCTGCTTGCCATCCCTAAAAACACGATCCTTACCGTTGCGCTTGGCCTCATACATATTACAGTCGGCAGACTTAAGTACTGCAGACATGTCGGACGTCGCCGAGAATCGCGCGATACCGGCACTGCAGGTGTAGTGATGGGGTGGCGAGACGCTGTGCCGGATCGCCTCCAAAAGCCGCAACGCGTATTCATTGGCGACCGAATCATCGTCACCCAACAGTAAAACCCCGAACTCCTCCCCACCAATCCTTCCAACAGTGTGACTGCCAGGCGTGGACTGCAAGCACGCGGCCATTGCGCATAAAATCTTGTCGCCCACATCGTGACCATACTGATCATTTTTAATTTTAAAACTGTCGATATCCAACATTATAAAATAGCCATCGCCCCCACCTGCCATCACTTGCTGGAAACTCTCCATAAATGCTCGCCGGTTGAGTATAGAGGTAAGAAAATCGGTCTCCGCCAGGGTTCTGAACTCACTCTCGATCAATAACACTGAGCGCATATTTTTCAAATATGTAAAGCTCAGGGTAAAGCCAATTGACATGGACGATACGCAAAACAGCACCAGATATACTTCCAACCCCCTATACATGCCCACGTCAAGGTTTGACCACATCAAAATCCACACCAGCGCACTGGAGAGCAGATAGTCCTGAACCGTGATAAATAAAATGGCGCTACTCACCACAATTATAACGGCCAGAGGCAGGGCGAATACACGCAGCTCTGCACCGGAATCAATCACACAAGAAAAACCAAATGCCAATACAACGATGTATACGCCACCCAAAAACCGCCATACCAGGAAGTTACCGGTCGCACGATGAAAGTGACAAACTAAGAGCAGGCACACGGTAATTGAAAAATTCAGCCAATTGATACTCGGCACTGGATCCACCAACAAAACACCCAGCCACGCCACCACCCCAACCAACTCAACTTTTGTTACCGCGGGTGATAACAATGTCCGCATTCGCGGCCTAATCTTGAAAGTCGCTGGCATCTCTAATTCCCTTTCCATAACGACTCAGATTATTCGACGTCTTCGCCCTGCCCCCTTTCAATCATTTCGATAAAAAAATTTGCCGACAGCCGTGCCATCTGCCGCCACTCCGTGTCGCTAACAAGGCCGCTGCGCAACAATTCGTCTGCCGCGTCCAACAGACCGAAATAGTAAGTTTCCAAATCCATTTCTGGCTCATATCGAACAATCAGGGCTTCCCAATCTTGCATAGCTGAACTTTTCATAGACTCGTCCCACGCGGCTCACACATTCTTTTCGACATACACAAAAGGTCGACCACCGCACGTTATTAGCATTTTTGGAAAGATAGTTTATTCAAGCTGCAATTTCAGAATAGGTAGTTTTTCTACGCGCGAGCAACGTGCACAAAAAAGGTCCAAGGATTACTTCCACTGCCTTGTAATGACATGCTAACGATGCTCATCAATCGAGGTCGCTGGTGACCCGCCCAATTGCTTCCACGACTTGCTTGGCACCCAACTGAATATCTGCCATAGCCCGACCTGCCTGCTCAGCCAGCTCCAGCAACCTATCGGCCTGGTCTCGGCTGCACTGCACCTGAACAGTGGCTTGACGGGCCAACTCACCGTTCTGGCGCACTACGCTGGCAATCTCCTGTGTCGCCGTGCTGGTGCGCCCAGCGAGTTTACGCACCTCATCCGCAACTACCGCGAAGCCGCGGCCGTGCATTCCCGCGCGCGCAGCTTCGATGGCTGCGTTAAGCGCCAAGAGATTTGTTTGCGTGGCAATGGCGCCGATAGTGTCAACAATAGATCCGATCAACAGCGACTGTGACTCAAGGGCACTCATGCTTGCGGTCACTGAAGCCATTTGTTGCGCGATGGTTTGCATGGATATTACCGAGTCGCCTACCAGACCCATGCCCCGGTCCGCCTTGACATCGGTATCGAGCGAAACCTCGTAAGCCATGTGTGCTGCCTGTTTGACTCTATCGGCTCTCTCAACCTGCTTTGTCACCACACTGGCGAACTTGGCGACCTTGTACACTTGCCCGCAAGCATCCTTGATCGGGTTATAGGTTGCTTCTAGCCACACGACCCGGCCGTGTTTATCCAGGCGGCGAAAGCGCCCCGCAATGAACGCACCTTTATTCAACGACTTCCAGAAATCAGCGTAAGCCGCAGAAGCAACATCCTCGTCCAGGCAGAATAGGCGATGATGCCTGCCTTCTATCTCTGCAAGGCTGTAGCCCATTGCGTCGATAAATGGCTTATTGGCATGTAGGACTTCACCAGCGAGGCTGAACTGCACAATTGCGGTTGACCGGTTCAAGGCGCTGAACATTTCCACGCTTTCCTGCTCGTCCCGCGCCAATGGCGGAGCGATACAGCCGTAGCCTTGAAATGTGCGTTCAGACAAAGAGAGCCAACACATGCCAAGCGTGACAATTTGGCCATTTGAAGCGGTGTAGCGCTGCAACTCACTGGCCCGCAGATTCGGCGCAAACGCGCTGCGCGGCTCAGCCAGTATGTTGCTAATCTCCGAGCCGGATAGCTCATCTAACGAATAGCCAAGCACATCGGCGAATCGCTGGTTGGCCGAGATGATTCGGCCCGCCCGATCAACACGCAGTGAAATAAAAACCGATTCAAGGTTGGCGAATACGCCAAGTAATGTACCGAGCTCGCCCTTGCAGTCGAGCAGAGCATTTTTTATGCGACGGTTAAACACACTGACCTCCGATGCTAACGAGTACTACAATAAAGGACAATGTCTGTATATTATGCCGCCCAACAACACGACCTTTCAAAAGCGTTCACGCTACAAACCAAGCAACGACTTGGCCCGGGGATACTTATCATTAAACTCGCTATCCCCCATTCCTAATTTCAAGCTAATTCGCGCCACTGAAAAATTTATGGCCATGGTGCGCCTCACCAAATCCAGAAAAGCCGGAAGTAGTTCCACCGTATTCTTGTGGCATTTGAAATATCCGTGTAGCTCACCTTCTCGAACCATGCGTATGATATGAGTCTTCGACACGCCCAAGCGCGAAGAAAGCTCAATATACGTCGACACCTTATAACCGGCCTGAATTGAATCCTTACGCAAGCTGTCTACATACAACGCAAGCATCGGCAGATGCCCACCATCTCTGTTCATAATCCATTTTGCTTCAGGCAATAACTTGTCAAGCATCACATCAGCTTCCAACAACTTTGCGAAGCCATGAAAAAACACACGCAGCATGTCTTCCGACTCCCATACATCTTTCAGGCAAGCATCGTATGGAACTATCAACTGCGACGGCAGCAGATAAGACTTAATCATCCTGGTGGTTTCACACAGCGCCGCGCCCGTGGGTTTGAAAACACGCTGCCTACTGTCTTCGTCATGCATCCGGACTTGCATATAACCGGTAATAAAGAAAAACGAAAAGTAAGAGTCCAAGCTATTGCGCGATAAATAACCACGCTCTTGGCAGAACGCTTTAACCTTGGCCAGGGGCACCAAATGATCTTTGTAATTAAAGCTCAACAAAGAAAGCGCCACCATAAACCTGTCATATTTGAGCAGATTTTTGTAAAACAGCGGTTTTTGTCGATAGTTCTCCATCACCAAATCGAAATGTAGAAGGATCGCGTCATCCATGTCGCATCGGGTCATCGCGGAACTGGTCTCTATCAGATACTCAAGCAGATCAGTTTTATTCATCGACGCTCAATAGACCTCACAAGACAACATCAAATAGCCACTACCCGCATCATGCCCAGTATATGCGTATTCAACCATCTGAAAATTTCACCCCAAAAATGTTCTATCGCTTCCCCTTCGTATTAAACCTCGCATCGCTTTTGTGAAGCATTCGACCGAATGCGGACGTTTACGAAGGTCTGCTTTGGGCTATCAACGACACAACCGTGTTTGCCCCGCGCCCACTGCCAACCTCGTCGGCGATGGGTCGATTTTTTAGCTTGCTGAAACGTTTCATCACGTTTATAAAAATGGCACAACTCCAAGAAAGGCTGCCGCCATGACCCCGCTCAAACTCTTTGTTGCCCTCAGCGCACTGTCCGCTGCCTCCCACGCCATGGCCTGGGATTACGTTCTGCTCGACACCGACAAAGCCGCCCAGAACTGGCAGATCACCAGCCAGCAACTCGGAATAAAAACCGACAAACCCTTCAGCGTTACCCTACGCACCTTGCACGGCGGGCGGCAGGAAGGTGTCAGCATCGTCGACATCGATAACGGCACGATGAAACTCTCGGTAGTGCCGACTCGCGGAATGAACGTCTTGCAGGCCTCGGTCGGCAATGTGCGCATGGGCTGGGATTCTCCGGTCAAGGAAGTGGTCAACCCGTCCTTCATCGAACTCAATGGCCGCGGTGGCCTGGGCTGGCTGGAAGGTTTCAATGAACTGGTCACCCGCTGCGGCTACGAATGGGTCGGCCACCCCGGCGTCGACAACGGCGAACTGCTGACCCTGCACGGTCGGGCCGCCAACACTCCTGCGAACAAAGTCACCCTGCATATCGATGAAAAACCACCGTACGCCATCACCCTGCGCGGCGAACTTAAAGAGCAGGCATTCAAGAAGGTCGACTTCTCGGTCGCGACCGAACTGGTCACCGAACCCGGCAGCGTCGTGTTCGCCCTCAACGACACCCTGACCAACAATGGCGACTATCCGAAGGAGTACCAGGCGCTGTATCACAGCAACTTCAGTACCCCGTTCCTGGAGCAAGGCGCTCGTTTCGCCGCTCCGGTGAAACAGGTGTCGCCGTTCAACGACAAAGCCAAGGGCGACCTGCCCGACTGGCAAACTTACCGCGCGCCGACCAAGGACTACGACGAAACGGTTTACAACGTGGTGCCGTATGCCGATGCCAAGGGCGATACGTTGACCGTGTTGCATAACAAGGCCGGCAGCCTGGGCGTTTCGGTCGGTTTCAATACCCAGACACTGCCCGTGTTTTCCCTGTGGAAAAACACCGATACCCAAGGCCAGGGTTATGTTACGGGGCTGGAGCCGGGGACCAGTTTTTCCTACAACCGCCGTTATCAGCGGCCACTGAACCTGGTGCCGACAATTGGGCCCAAGGAACACAAGCAGTTCCGCATCAGCTACAGCTTGTTGACGGATAAGGCGGCGGTGGATAAGGCCTTGAAGCAGGTGAGCGAGATTCAGGATGGGCGGGAGACTGAGGTGCGGCAGACGCCGCTGGTTGATCTGACCAAGGGGTGAGCATTGTCGCCCGACTGCTAGCCCTCGCGAAGGGCTGGCGTCGACCCACCGCAGACCTAGGCGGTTTCTGAAGCCATCCAGGTCAAAAAATCATGGACCTGAGTCGTAAACTCTTCTGGTTTGGCGTATGGATTCCTTGCTTGGGACAAGAAAAAAGAGATCTGCGTTCTCATGTACGGGTAATGCTCAACAAATAGCTCGACATGCTCCTCCAGTGTTTGCGGCCACATCAGGTCCTGTGCAGAACGAAGTACTTGAGTGGAACTAGCGATGGAAAGTCATACAACATACACTCAGCAATTGGGCGACAGAACCGTCGCCTAATAAATAGTCAGGAGCAGTTATGAAACTTTTCGCGGCATTCACAATTTTGTTATTTGCATTAGTCGGATGCGCTACAACAGGGAGCCAATCGCCACAGCAAGCCGCACAATCTGCGGCAATTTTATTTGAGCAACAAAAATTCAATCTAGTTTGGGTTCCCGCAGCGAATAACGGCATTTCCGGAGCTATGGCATCCGCGTTTATCGGGAGTGCAGGTTTAGAATCTCCAATTGTTTCAGGTATCCACCAAATAATTGCCCCTGCAAGCACAGCTGATGTGCGTGTCGCCATCTCAGGAACCGATAGTTCTTTTGCAGCCAACTCAGCTATTGCAGCTTTAAGTAACACATCAAGCATGCTTCCTAAGTTGCAACTTGCATTTATCGGCTCGACATCAGATGCCGCGGCAGTTCGCTCGGCAGTTGAAGCTAAAGGCGGTAAATTCTTACACGCCACACCAAATGGCTCCTAACTAGCGGTTTCTGCCTGTCATGATAGACGTCTGTCGGCCAAAAGCGGACTCTTGAGGTCTATCGCTTTCTACCCGTAGTAACCGGTCAGCCCGGTAGAGACGGAGAAAAAAGGCGACTGATTTATTCTTGAAACCTATGCGAAAACGTCTGCTCAGGCCTGGCTGATATCCAGCAATCGGGGCATGGCAATCGCCAGGTAATCCTGCGTATCGAGCACCATCGACGCATCCAGCCGCCCCGCGTTGAAGGCTATTTCAGCGTAGCCTGTGGTCAAGGCCGGATCGACGATCAATTGAATCCGCTCATCGAAAGCAAAAGGAGGGATGGCGCCGATCCGGCACCCGGTCAGTTCCATGGCGGTTTCGGCCTTTACCAGCTCGGCTTTTTTCCCGCCCAGGGCCGCTCCGACTTTCTTCATGTCCAGCTTCTGATCGCCCGGCAGTATCACCAGTGCATAGGGGCCGGCCTGGCCCTTGAGGGAGCAAAGCATGGCCTTCGCGCCTTGGCCCGGCTCGGTGCCACGGATTTCGGCGACGCGCGCCGACTGCCCCTCGGCATCATGCATCAACACCCGGTAGGAGGCTGAGCGGGCATCGAGTAGTGCCACAAGGCGATCGAACATGGGATGCATGTAGTTTTCCTCTGGTTTACAGGAGCAGGTCGTAGGACAGTTTGCTGATCAGAATCACCAGTAACACCAGGAATAGAGCCCGGACAAAGGGCACCCCTTTATGAACCGCCAACCAGGTGCCAGTGAGCGCGCCCAGGATGTTGAATGCCGCCATGGGGATTGCGATCAGGTAGAGCACGTTACCCGTCGGAATGAAGAACATCAGTGCCGCTACGTTGGTCGCGATGTTCACGAGCTTGGCCGATGCCGAGGCATGAAGAAAGTCGAAGGCGAAGAAGCGGATAAACAGGAAGATCAGGAAGCTGCCAGTGCCGGGACCGAACAGACCATCGTAGAAACCGATGGCACCGCCAATGACGATCGCCAGCAGTTTTTCCTTGGTACCGATGCGCATGGGTTTGTGCAGGGCGCCGAAATCCTTTTTCCAGAAGGTGTAGATCGCCATCAGTACAATCAACACCAGCACCGCCGGCCGGATCATCGACTGGGGTACGAACGACACCGTGGCGGCTCCGAAGAAGGCCATGACAAAGGCCGCGCAGGCGGCCGGGATCACAAGCCCCCAGTCGATCACCACCTTGCGCACGAAGGACCGGGCCGCGAATGCGGTGCCGCAGGCGGCCGCGACCTTGTTGGTACCCAGCAGCGCCGCCGGTTGAGCGGTGGGCAGCACGTTGAATAGTGCGGGAATCTGGATCAGTCCGCCGCCGCCCACCGCCGCATCGATCAGGCCGGCGGCGAAGGCGAACACGCAAAGGATGACAATATCGACCATGAAATCAGGCTCTGACTATGTAGGGTTGATGAGGGTCCAGCGGCACCACGCGTGCCGGATCATTGACCCCGAAGACACGCAACATCCAGCGATCACGGCCGTCGTAGCGGGGTGTAAAACCATCCCGCGCATGCAGAGTTTGCTGGTTCTTGAAGATCAGCATGTCCCCTGGTTGCAGCAATATGTGGTGCACGACATCGGGATGATTGGCGACGGCGGCGAACAATTGGAGGGCAAACTGCGCATTGGCGCAGGTCGCCTCGACACTTGCTTTGTTGTAGCGGCAATACAGGCCATCGCTTGCGCTTCTGTACAGCAAGGGGACGTTTTCCAGCACATTCCCCTGCTTGCCGAAGGAAGCCGGTCGGCGAACGGTGAAGTTCGGGCGTGACAATTCTTCTTCGACGTAGGCCGGCAGAAGGGCCAGCACCTCGTCAATGGCGACGATGCGCGTCGGCACGTCGAGCTCGCAGCGCAGGCCGGTCAGGGACAGGTACTCCGGACAGGCCGACAGTTGCGAGACGGGTTCGCAGGTCAAAGGCAGGTGGGGGTTGTCGACATGCATGCCCAGATCCGCGCGCGAGCCATAGGAGCTCTTTTCGGTCTCTCGCTTGTGCTTGGGCGATACGTGGCGGAACACGGTGTCGTTGCTTTCACCCTCGTACGCCAGCGGTCGGGTTTGCAGAGTTTGCAGCACCGACAAAATAGCCCCGGCCAGTGTCGACAAGTCCTCGATACCCGGCTCCCGGTCATAGGGTGTGGCGGGCAGCTGCGGGTCCAGCGGCAGCCCCCTGACGATCATCGCCACTTCACGGGCCTGTGGAAAATTGCGTAGCTGCTGGATTTTCTCGGTGCTCAGGACACTTTCCAGCAACAACCCCAGGTCCGGCATGTGGCGGATACCCGAGGCGCTATCGGTCACCTCCAGCGATGCCAGACCGGCCTGAAGTGCGCGTTGTTCTTCGAGCGACATATGAATTTGCGGTATCTCCCGTCGGTTCGAACTCACTGATTTTTTTTCCAGCAACTCATGAATTACTTCATCAACACACGCTGCGGCCTTCCCGATTACTTCATCTAACTTCGACACGTCCTTGCGCTCCTGTTTACCCCATCCTTGTGGGTTGAACAGGAAGATTAACGGAAGGGCCTTTTTTGTGTTGCAATGCCGCGTTGTGAAAAATGCAATGAGGTGGAGAGTGGCGTTGAATATGTTGGGTGAACTTGAAGCCTTCGCGACCGTGGCTCGCAAGCGCAGCTTCATCGCCGCGGCACGGACTCTGGGGCGCTCCCCCAGCGCACTGACCCGTGCGGTGCAAGCCCTGGAGGAAAGTGTGGGGCTCAAGTTGTTCAATCGCTCCTCCAATGCCGTGAGCTTGACCGAAGCGGGTGAATGCTTATTGCCCCACGCATACAAAATGCTCGAACTGCAACGTGAGGTGGATGAAGACCTGGCCGGCCTCAGCGGCCTGGCCTCCGGCTGGATCCGGTTTTCCGCCCCAGAGTTTCTCGGACACGGGGTGTTGCCCCGGTTGATCGCGCAATACTGCGAGCGTTATCCGGACGTTAATATCGATGTGATTTTCACCGATGAGATCATCGATCCGGCCAAGAGCAAGCTGGATTTCTCGATTCGCGGCGCATTTCCACAATCCAGCGACTTGATCGGCTGTGCGCTCTGGAGTTACTCACGTTATCTGTATGCCAGCCCCGGCTACCTGGAGCGCAACGGCATGCCCGACTCCATCGAGGCACTGGAGTCGCATTCGCTGATCCTGCATACGGCGCCGCGGATTCTCAAGGAGTGGAATTTTCGCAGTGAGGAGCAGGCCATCAGCTTTCGGGTTCATCCTAAATTTCGTTTCAGCTCCGGTCTGGCGGTATTCCAGGCAGCCCTCGCGGGCGTCGGGATCGCCCGCTTGGCGGATTGGATGGCGGAGCCCGAAGTGCAAGCTGGGCGCCTGTGCCGGGTTTGTCCTGAGTACAAACTCACCTCCAGCAGCGGTGAGAGCCCACAGATGCACGCGGTGTACCCGGCCGGAAATTTACCGCTGCGGGTGAAGGCTTTGATGGAGATGATCCGTGGCTTAGGTGAAAGCCTCGAATGTAAACGCGGCTCAGCACTAAAATGAGGTGCTGAACCCAACCCTCGCCTGCTCGCGATGGCGTAGTGTCAGCCAAAATCAATAAAAGCGCTGGCTTCATCGCAACCAGAAACTCAGCCTCTAGCCACAAACGCACCACATGCTCTGTGGAGATTAGAGAGTTTCGCACTTCTATTAGTTAACCAAGGCAGTAAAGGTCGCTTTGCACAAAGTACCAGCCTTGCACAGCCCGGAATAGGTAATCGCGGAACTTTGTAGAAGCTCACAAGCGGTCTCATCACCCTTAAATTAACGCGAACAAAAGGAGCTTCCCACGTTGCACGACCTCATTAGAGTGCAAAGCGAAACTTCTCCACCTCATCTAACAAGAAACAAATTGCAACAAAGACCTATTGAAATATTCTAAACACCAAGAAACCAACATTTACTGACCAAAAAAATAAGAAGCCTTGCCTTTTATAGCTGGATGGAAACCCAGTTCAATAAAAAAACAACCAATGGTAACGTATGCTTTCGCATTGCTCAGAACAAGAAAAAACATGAGCAAACTTGTTGATTGAACAAAGGATTAACGAATGACTATCGAGCGAGAGATTTTCTCGGCCCTTATCGCGCAGAACGCATTTCAAGGTGAAAAGCCGAGCGTACAAAGCTACGCCAAGCTAGCCGTGGACAAGGGGTTTAGAGCGCTTTCGTCAAAGCAGCAGGCGGTGGTAAGCCCCTTCCTGAAAAAACAATGCGTGGGAATGAAAGAACCAAATGAAAAACATAACAACTGCCAAAATAGTATAGTCGGTCGTGATTTGCTTACAGCGCTTGAGAAATCCGAAAGTTATAAGGGATGGCGTTGCGAGAGCTGCCGAAGCGCGTCTTAAAAACAATAAGCCAACACTAGAGAGCAGTAACCTAAAAACCTAAAGGAACAAAAAAACTATTGCTCTCGCTACTCATGAATGTCACTGCAGCAGGCCGCCATGGCCTGCTCGCAGGTCTTGCTTTTCTTAAGCCTTGATCAGCCCGCCACCAAATCGCCGCTTATTCATCACGCACCTGAGCGCTCCGAAAGAATACTGCACAATGCAACCTGATCCCTCTGCGCGTCTAATTTTTGCTGAGAGAAATAGTGCCCATATATCAGATAGCACGACTGGTTTTTTGGCATCGCCATACTCCGGTTGGGCTACCAATTGAATAAGAAGAACCGTCAAAAAGTATCGGCACGACAACCTCCCGCAATGCGCAGCCGACGAGCAGAGTCGTCAGTAGCACGGCGCAGCCTTCATTTTCAGCAAGATCATCCGCTTTCTCCTTGGCAGCCTAGCCCTGGCCTGCTCGGCGGCCTGTTGCTTCTCCAGTGTCTGGCGGTCTGAGCACTTGCGGCATTGCTGATCGCCAGCTCGGCGCCACTGCGAAGCCGTCGAAGTAGAAAAGTTCTGGAGCGATTCCATAATAGTTATGGAACGCTGAGCAAGTACAAGCCCGCGGCAGCAAAACCCCAGAAACACAAAAGCCCCGCATTGCCAGGCTGTGTGAAAACGCAGCTGCACCGGCTTTTCAGTGCGCAAGTGCCGCAATCAATGATTGATGCGTGATAAACCCGGACTCCCTTGTTAAGTGCTTTAAGCGTGAGCGTCTTGCCATTAGGGCATTGATAGCTGTCACTCTCTTCGCTGTAATTGAAGAGCGAGCGGTCAAAAAATTGCTCTTCGCCACCTTTGCTGTTGATCGCCCGGTTGGGCGGGACAACGGGTGTGATACCCGCGTCTTCACACGCCTGAAATTGCGCGCCGTTGGAGTAGCCTGCATCAGCAGTGACGTTGAGCTTGGCTTGTTCCAGCACCGCTTGAGTCGCCTTGGCCATCGGTTCAAGCAGGCGATTGTCGGTACCTTCCTGAGTCACTTCGGACAGTGTTTCGCATCCACCGCGCTCTGAACGTTGTAGGCAATACGCGAGCCTGAAGGTGTCCGAATTTTTTGCGCATCGGCCTCACCCACCACGTGCTGAACCAGACCTTGAGCTTGCATCAGCGCTTGGCAGGTCTGGTTATTGGCCTTTTTTACGCGCAACGCCTCAAGCGCAGTCTGTACTGCTGAGCGATCAATCGCTTGCTCTTGCTCACCACGATCAGCCTCGTCAAGTTGCGCCAGGTAGTGGGCAATACGCTTGTCCAGAACCGCTCCGCGCCGCTGGAGCTTCTTGGGTGTGATGTGCTTTCGATTCGAGGCCACTGCCTGGAACTTGCTGCCATCAATGGCTATCAGATCGCCGCCAATGAGTCCGGCCCCGCGGCAAAAACTAACAAATGCACGGCACGTGGCAACGAAGGCTGCGCTGTTGTCCCGTCGAAAATCGGCAATGGTTTTAAAGTCAGGTGCTAAGCGGCCCAGCAGCCACATAACTTCGACGTTGCGTTGACATTCAGCTTCCAGCCGACGCGAGGAGTGCCCGATTCATGGCGAGAATCGTCCCCAACAACGAGAGGAGGAGAAGCCCGATAACACCCCACGCAAAGAACGCCAGGCCTGTTCGATCAAGAAAAACACCACCGACAATGCCGCCGGCGGCAACGGCGGTGTTCCAACCAGTCGTATACATAGATTGCGCGACATCAACCGATTCACCTGCAAAACGAGACAATGCGGTTTGTGTGATCGTGGCAAACCCACCAACGGCCATTCCCCAAATCACGACGGAACAATAAACCATCTTTGGAAGGTCCCCCCAAAAGCCAAGTAAAAGGGAAGCAAGGGCGAAGACTACGATGCTTGCAACAGCAAGGAGTTGCAGTCGGCGATCAACCATTGAACCGACGAACCACAGGCCAATGATTGAGCCCACTCCGAAGACGAACAGAACAATATCTACATCCGCGGACAAGCCCGAGGGTTCGAGGAGAGGCTCAATGTAGATGTAGAGGATGTTGTGAGCAACAACGAAGGTAAAGACCACAAACAGCACGGCACGAATGCCAGTCTTTAGAAAGACTTCTTTAAGAGACTGGCGCTGCTCTCTGGTCTGACCGGGAAAATCCGGGACGACGGCGATTACCCATACGATGAGCACCAGTGCCAAGACAGTCATCAGGCCAAAAGCACCTTGCCAACCAATGGCCCGACCAAGCAATGCACCGAGCGGTACGCCGAACACCAAAGCTATGGTCGCGCCGGCGCCGGATATTGCAATCGCCCGCCCACTGAGATGAGACGGCGAAATGCGTACGGCATAGCCGGCTAGCAGCGACCAAACTATTCCACCGAAGACGCCGGCAAAGAAGCGCGCGACCAATGAGACGCTATAGCTATCTGAAAGCGCGGTGACGAGGTTGACAACCGAAAACCCAAAGATCGCGACCAGAAGCAAAGGACGCCTCCGCATGCCCTGCGTAAGGGTCGTCACTGGAATGGCAGCGACGAGTGCCCCCACCGCGTAGGCAGTTATGAACTGACCGGCCAAGCTTTCGGACACGCTCAACCCCCCCGCGATGGAGGAAAGCAATCCGGCCGGCATGATTTCGGTCAGCAGAGTGATAAAGGCTGCCATCGCCAAGGCAAGCAATGCCGCGATAGGCAAGGTCTCCGTGCCCTTGTTTGAAGCAGATGTAGTCGTCGTACACATCAATCAAATTCCTCAAATCGAAGTTGTCTTAGCCCTTGCAGAGCCATACCCAACAGTGTGTTCGGTAGCGAAAAGAAGAAAAATAGGCAATAGTTCACAACATATATGACTATTTAGTCATCAATAAGGAAGCTCATGGAAAGCCTTGGTTCCCTTGATGTCTTCGTTCGCGTCGGTGAGTCACGCAGCTTCACGACTACCGGCCAACAACTAGGCATCTCAGCATCAGCAGTCAGCAAGGCTATCGCTCGTCTGGAAGAGCGGTTAGCTACGCGGCTGTTCCATCGTTCGACTCGAACCGTCACCTTGACTCCAGAGGGCGCTCTTTTTCTGGAGCGCTGCAGACGCATCCTGGGCGAGGTGGAGGCGGCGGAAAACGAACTTGCGCAATCCAACCAGACACCTCGTGGCAAGCTTCGCGTTAGCCTGCCTTCCGTCGGTCTACTGTTCATGCCGCAATTCGCCGAATTCAAGCGTCAGTACCCCGACATAGAGCTGGATATCGACTGCTCTGATCGTCTGGTGGATGTAATCGAGGAAGGATTCGATGCGGTGATCCGCACGGGTGAGCCGAGTGATTCCCGGTTGATGGCACGTAAGCTTGGAAGCTATCGTCGTATCATGGTGGGTGCACCGAAGTACTTCGAACAACATGGGGTGCCGAAGACCCCCGAGGATCTAATGCAGCACCGATGTCTACTATACCGATTCCCCAGCAGTGGCAAGGTCGACCAGTGGCCCCTAAGCCGCGCAGGCGAAACACTCACTTTTGATCTGGCCAGCTCAATGACGGCCAATACACTTGAACCGCTGGTTTGCTTCGCAGAGTCAGGCCTTGGCATCGCGTGTATGCCAGACGTAGCCATTCGTCAGCAACTGGAAATCGGCAGCTTGGTATCCGTACTGGATGGGTTCAATCGAGACCACACAATATTACGGGTGCTCTGGCCTTCAAGTAGGCATCTTTCACCCAAGCTGAGAGTCTTCGTGGATTACGTCACCACCGCTCTATTTCCAGATGCAAGTAAGGAAACGACACCACGCTAAACTTCATCTTGCGTGGCGGAGTTAATACGAGTGCCATTTTTTTGAGGGGTAACGAACGCTTAAAGGTGCGGGTCGAGCATCGTCACCCATCCTGCAGAGCGGCACCTGCCAGCCACATCAGGAACGCACTCACATGCACCTGCCGCTCACGTCCTGGCACGCACACCGCAACGTAACGCGGACCGGGCAGGCCTACTTCTGGTCTATAGGCCACTAATTCTCCATCCCTGACGCTGTCGGCTACCAGTACATTGCTTGCCAGCACCAGCCCATGACCCGCAATCGCAGCGCTCAAAGCAAAATGCTCATCGTCGAACTCACGCATCTGCGCCGTTTCGAGCCAGGCCTGGCATTCTGCAGCCGCGCACCAGCTTTCCCAGTTGATTGAAAATGCTCCCGGAATTTTCCAGTGCAGGTTGATCAGTTCGATCTGTTTTACATTCAGCGAGGCCACCAGATCTGGGGCACCGTAAATCGAGAATTGCTCTTTCATTAGCTCCTGACAGAACAACTTCGGGTCATCGCGGCTGATCGATCGAATGGCGACATCGATACTGGAATCACGCAGTAGATCGACTATTTCGTTACGCGTATCGACCCGCACATTGACTTGTGGAAAGCTCCTATAGAAACCACCCAGCCGTGGAATCAGCCAGGCTGCCGCCAAGCCCGGCGTAGTGGAAATGGTCAGGGTTTGGGGAGCGGTGTCCGGATAAAACGCCTCCAGGCTGCGGCGAATGTCTAACAAGGCGCGATGAGTCTGGCGATATAGCAACTCGCCCTCTTCGGTCAATGCGACACCTTGTCCAGCTCGCTCGAACAGCATCGCTCCGAGCCGGGCTTCCAACATCCTGACCTGGTGGGAAATGGCCGCGGGGGTGACTGAGAGCTCCTCAGCTGCCGCTTTAAAGCTACCCAGTCGCGCAGCCGCCTCAAAGGTGCGCAGCGCGTTAAGCGGAAGAGTCGAAAACACGCATCGTTCCCTAGATGAATTGAATTGATGAGTATTCAATTTATCTCATTTTTCTTAGTGTGTACGGAGCGATACCGTCGCAGGTATTCGATCAATCCACCCTTCGGAAAACACCATGCAAGGACCATCGCGAAAAATTCTTCAAGCCATCCTCTATGAATCAATCGCTGTTGCGGTGCTATCGCCCAGCATCTCGTTGATATACGACGAAGGTTTGGCCCATGCGGGTGCACTGTCGGTGATGTTATCTGTGTGTGCGCTGCTGTGGAACGTGCTGTTTAACTACGCTTTTGAACTCTGGGAAGCGCGTCAGCCACAGCGTGCTCGCACGTTGGGCAGACGCTTGCTGCACTCACTGGGCTTTGAGGGTGGGCTAGTTCTAATGTTGGTACCACTGGTGGCATGGTGGCTGGAGATTTCTTGGTGGGCTGCACTGGTCACCGATCTGGGGCTGTTCGTTTTCTTCTTCTTTTACGCGCTGGCGTTTCAGTGGGTCTTCGATAGGATGTTTGATGTACCAGATTCCGCGAAGGGGGAAGTTTCGGTTAGCCCACAATCCGCGCGGAATCCAGATTCGCCAACCTGTAGCAGCACTAGGATTTGTGCATGAAAAATGCCACCAAAGCGATTGAGAGCTACATCTTCGGTAAGGACGGAAATCGGCCTGACTTGTTGCGGCGTGCTTTCAGTATAGACGCAACTCTTAACGTGCTAGTGCAGACAAGCACCATCGCATTTCCTCCCAACGTCCAGGGGCGCGAAGATATTGCTGAAATTCTGGTACGCGACTTTAGCCTGAAATATGAGAACGTTTATACATTCTGCTTCGGTGCCCCTCCAAAACCCGAGGCAAATGTTCATAAGTGCAAATGGCTGGTTGGCATGTCAACAAAAGCGACTGGAGAGTTACGTGTAGGCTGTGGGGAATATCATTGGATCTTTTCACCGCAAAGCGGCTTGGCCATTCAACTGTCCATTACTATCGAACACATGTTGGAGTGTCCTTCCCAGCATATGCGCAAAATAATGGATTGGCTTCAAGGTCGCAGTTATCCATGGTGTGAACCTACCGACATGCTTCATTCGGCACCGCCGCTCAATTGCCTCCAGCCGGTTCTTGTCTACGTTGCTACATGATCCCTATCGATGTAAACGTAAGCGTTTGGCCGCTTGCGGACCTCATGACGGGCAGCAACCGACCCAAAGCGGACCAAGGATTATCGCAGGTGGGGTAGTTTCCTGACGCTTTTGTGCGCCGTATAGTGGCAGTAATTTTTCGGTCAAAGGAATGGCTATGACCCCGTTAAACGGCCTGCCCATCGGTGCACGTAAAGCCGACCCGTTGATAGAGGATCTGACAGTAGTTGCGCAAAGCGTCTCAAACGATGCGGAAACTGTTAGTTTAAAACCCTGTCCAATTATCGAACGCCAGAAACACGAAAGCCCCGCATTCGCGGGGCTTTCGTATGAATCTTGGCGGGAAACCAGGGATTCGAACCCTGGGAACGCTATTAACGTTCGCCGGTTTTCAAGACCGGTGCATTCAACCACTCTGCCAATTTCCCTTGTGCAACACAGGATTATAGTAGCCCATCCTGTCTCAGCGGGCGCCATAATACCCGAATGAAACACACTGTCAAACTCTCTGCATAGCTTGTTACAGAGCGTCTGTTATGATCTTTGCGACTGAACGTTTCAAAACTGAAGGAGTGTCGCCATGCGCGAACAGGATTACGCAGTTAATAGCAACGTGCAGGCTGAGCAGCTAGAGGTTAGCCGCGTCCTGCGCAATACATACGGCTTGCTCGCCCTCACCCTCGCATTTAGCGGCGTGATGGCGTATGTGGCGCAGCAGATGCGTGTTGGCTACCCGAATATCTTCGTGGTGTTGATCGGCTTCTACGGCCTGTTTTTCCTCACCAACAAGCTGCGCGACTCGGCCTGGGGCCTGGTGTCGGCGTTTGCCCTGACCGGTTTCATGGGGTTCCTGCTGGGCCCGATCCTTAACCGTTACCTGGGCATGCAGGGCGGCGCGGAAGTGGTCAGCTCGGCGTTTGCCATGACGGCACTGGTGTTTGGTGGCTTGTCGGCCTATGTACTGATCACCCGTAAGGACATGAGCTTCCTCGGCGGTTTCATCACGGCTGGCTTCTTCGTGTTGCTGGCGGCGGTGTTGGCAAGCATGTTCTTCCAGATCAGCGGCCTGCAGTTGGCGATCAGCGCCGGTTTTGTGCTGTTTTCCTCGGTCTGCATCCTGTTCCAGACCAGCGCCATCATCCATGGCGGCGAGCGTAACTACATCATGGCGACCATCAGCCTGTATGTATCGATCTACAACCTGTTTGTCAGCCTGTTGCAGATCTTCGGCATCATGAGCCGCGACGACTGATCCCAGCCCCATCAAAAAGCCCGCTTCGGCGGGCTTTTTGTTGCCTGCGGCTTTATCATTGGCACAGGTTTACCTACAGAGTGTTCCATGAAGTTCGCAATTGCGCTGTTTTCCGCCGCCCATGCGCCCTCCTCGCGCCGTGCCCTGCTGTTTACCCAGGCTGCACTGGCCGGCGGGCATGAGATTGTGCGGCTGTTTTTCTATCAGGATGGCGTCTACAGCGCCGCCAATTCGGTGGTCACGCCGCAGGATGAGCAGGACATCGCCCAACAATGGCGCGCCCTGGTCAGCGAGCATCAACTCGATGGCGTGGTATGCATCGCTGCTGCGTTACGGCGCGGCGTGCTCAATGCCGAGGAGGCTGCGCGCTACCAGCGCGGTGCGGTGAACCTCGATGCGCCCTGGGCGTTGTCGGGCCTTGGGCAATTGCACGATGCAATCCAGGACGCCGACCGCCTGATTTGCTTTGGAGGGCCATGAAATGTCCAGATCCTTGCTGGTAATCAGTCGCCAGGCGCCGTGGTCCGGACCCAGTGCGCGGGAAGCGCTGGATGTGGTACTGGCCGGTGGCGCATTCGACTTGCCGATTGGGCTGCTGTTTCTCGATGACGGGGTGTTTCAACTGGCACCCGCACAGAATGCCAAAGCCGTGCAGCAGAAGGATGTGACTGCCAACCTGCAGGCACTCTCGCTGTTCGGCATCGATGAGGTGTTTGCCTGCAGCCACAGCTTGGCCGAGCGTGGATTGAGCGCCCCTGATAGCGCGCAGCCACTGAGCAGCGAACAGATTTCCCAGATGATTGACCGTTACGATCAGGTGATGACCCTCTGATGTCGACTTTGCATGTATTGTCCCACTCACCCTTTTCCGACAGCAGACTGGACAGTTGCCTACGGCTGTGTGGTGCACGAGACACGATCCTGCTGTGCGGCGATGCAACCTATGCCCTGCAAGCCGGTAGCGCGCCCTTCAAGGCCCTGGAGGTCAGTGCCTTGGCCATCTTCGTGCTTGCCGAAGACGCCCAGGCCCGGGGCCTGTCATTGCCGGAGTGGGCCAAGAGTGTTGACTACCCAGGTTTTGTGCAGTTGTCGATCGACCATGACAAGGTCAACAGTTGGTTATGAACACGCTGACCGTAGGCGCGCGCGCACTAGAACTGGACAAAGACGGTTACCTGGCTGACCTCAACGACTGGTCAACCGAGGTGGCCAACGCTTTGGCAAGCGCTGAAGAACTGGAATTGACCGACGAACACTGGGAAATCCTCGAGCTGCTCAGGAGTTTTTACCAGGAGTTCCAGTTATCACCGGCCACCCGCCCGCTGATCAAGTACACCGCCTTGAAGCTGGGCCCGGAAAAGGGCAACAGCCTGCACCTCAACCGACTGTTCAAAGGCACTCCCGCCAAACTTGCCGCCAAGCTGGCGGGCCTGCCCAGACCGACGAATTGTTTATGACCGACTTCGCCCCGTTGATCACCGAAACTCCCGCCGAACATCCCTTTGCGCCGTTTGTGCGCATCCTCGGCAAAGGCAAGCGCGGTGCCCGCAGCCTGACGCGCGAAGAAGCGCGGGAAGCCATGGGCATGCTGCTCGACGAGAAGGTCGAGGAGTCCCAGCTCGGCGCGTTCCTGATGCTGCTGCGCCACAAAGAAGAGAGCCCAGAGGAACTCGCCGGCTTCACCGAGGCCCTGCGCGAACGCCTGAACCCGCCGGCACTGCAGGTAGATGTCGATTGGCCTACCTACGCCGGGAAAAAACGCCACCTGCCGTGGTACCTGCTGGCCGCTAAGTGCCTGGCGCAAAACGGCGTGCGAATTTTCATGCATGGCGGCGGCGCCCACACAGCCGGCCGGCTGTACACCGAACAGTTGCTGGGTGAGCTGCAGATTCCACTGTGCCGCAACTGGCAACAGGTCGAGACCGCCCTTGCGCAAGGCAACCTGGCGTTTATGCCGCTGGGCGATTGGGCTCCGCAATTGCAGCGCATGATTGACCTGCGCAACATCCTTGGCCTGCGCTCGCCCATCCACTCGCTGGCGCGCATCCTCAACCCGCTGGGTGCACGTTGCGGCCTACAAAGCATCTTCCATCCCGGTTACCAGGGTGTACATCGCGATGCCAGTGGCCTGCTGGGTGACAACACCATTGTGATCAAGGGCGATGGCGGCGAGATCGAGATCAATCCCGACTCCGCCAGCCACTTATATGGCACCACCGGTGGCGCAAGCTGGGATGAGGAGTGGCCTGCCCTCTCCGCCCAGCGCCACGTCAAGCCGGCCAGCCTCGACCCCGAGCATTTGAAGGCACTGTGGCGCGGCGAAGTGCAGGATAGCTACCCGCAGTTGGCGTTGATCGCCACCATGGCCCTGGCCCTGCGCGGCCTTGGGCACCCACGGGAGCAGGCTTTTGAACTGGCCCAGCAGTATTGGGATGCGCGGGACAAATCGATTTAATCGATCATTAACCCCGAGCCTTTGCGCTATTTGTTCGAACCCAGACGATTAGACTGCACTCCAACGCTTAATAGCCAAGGAGTCAGTCATGGGTTTGCTGATTGAAGGACACTGGCATGACCAGTGGTACGAAAGTAGCGCAGATGGCGCCTTCCAACGGGAACAGGCGCAACGCCGGCACTGGGTCACCGCAGATGGCCAAGCTGGCCCAAGCGGCGACAGCGGCTTCAAGGCCGAAGCCGGCCGCTACCACCTCTATGTCTCCCTCGCCTGCCCCTGGGCGCACCGCACCCTGATCCTGCGCAAGCTCAAGGGTCTGGAGAGCCTGATCGACGTTTCAGTGGTCAGTTGGCTGATGCTGGAAAATGGCTGGACCTTCGACAAGGCCCATGGCTCTACCGGCGACAGGCTCGACGACTTTGCCTTCATGCACCAGCGCTACACCGCCGATACCGCCGACTACACCGGGCGCGTCACGGTGCCGGTGCTGTGGGACAAGAAGCTCAATCGCATCGTCAGCAATGAATCGGCGGAGATCATCCGCATGTTCAATAGCGCGTTCAACGAGCTGACGGGCAACACCCTGGACTTCTACCCCGAGCCATTGCGCCCGACCATCGACGCGTGGAACGAGCGGATCTATCCCGCCGTGAACAATGGCGTGTATCGCGCAGGCTTTGCCACTTCGCAGCAGGCGTACGAAAGTGCCTTTGATGATGTATTTGCCGAGTTGGATCACCTGGAGCAGCACTTGGGTGGTCACCGCTACTTGGCAGGTGAATACCTGACCGAGGCTGATGTACGCCTGTTTACGACGCTGATCCGGTTTGATGCGGTTTATTACAGCCACTTCAAATGCAACCTACGGCGGATTGCGGATTATCCGAACCTGTCGAATTGGTTGCGCGAGCTGTATCAATGGCCGGGGGTGGCCGAGACAGTGGATTTTGCCCATATCAAGGGGCATTACTACGCTAGCCACCGCACGATCAATCCGACAGGGATTGTGCCGAAGGGACCGTCGCAGGCGTTTGACAGCAAACATGACCGGCAGAAGATGAGCAGCAAGGGCGTCTGGAGCTGAAGCAAAAACTGTAGGAGCGAGCTTGCCCGCGAAGATCGTCAACGATAACGCGGGCATTCTGGAGGCACGCGGCGCAGTTGATTTTTTCGCGAGCAAGCTCGCTTCTACAATTGATATGAGTGCCGGTGATCACACCTGGGACTGAGCACCTTCGAACCACTTCAGCTTCTCACGCAACACCACTACTTCTCCTACAATCACCAGTGTCGGCGCATGCACTTCATGCTCCGCCACCAGGCGTGGCAGGTCAGCCAGGGTGCCCGTAAACACACGCTGGTTGGACGTGGTGCCTTGTTGGATCAGCGCTGCCGGGGTGTCTGCCGAACGACCATGGCGGATCAGTTGCTCGCAGATGATCGGCAAGCCGATCAAGCCCATGTAGAACACCAGGGTCTGCGACGGCCCGACCAAGTCATTCCAAGGCAAATCCGAAGTCCCGTCTTTCAAGTGCCCGGTGATGAAACGCACGGATTGCGCATAATCACGATGGGTCAAGGGAATACCGGCGTAAGCCGCACAACCGCTGGCCGCGGTAATCCCCGGCACCACCTGGAACGGGATGCCATTGGCCGCCAGTTCCTCGATCTCTTCACCGCCACGCCCAAAAATAAACGGGTCGCCGCCTTTGAGGCGCAGCACGCGCTTGCCCTGCTTGGCCAGTCTCACCAATTGCTGGTTGATCTGGTCCTGCGGCACCGCATGATCGGCGCGGCGCTTGCCGACATATACCCGCTCGGCGTCGCGACGGCACAACTCAAGAATCGCTGGCGCCACCAGGCGGTCATATAGCACTACGTCGGCTTGCTGCATCAAGCGCAGGGCGCGAAAGGTCAGGAGGTCCGGATCACCGGGGCCCGCACCGACCAAATACACTTCACCCGGCGCATGGGGCGGCTTGCCATTGACCTTCTCTACCAGCAAACGCTCAGCTTCATCGCCTTGCCCAGCCAGTTGCCGATCGGCAATCGGCCCTTGGAAAACCTCTTCCCAGAAAGCCCGGCGCTGTTGCACATCGGGATACAAACCTTTGACCTGCGCCCGAAAGCGCGCAGCCAGCCCGGCCAACTGGCCGTAGGTGGACGGGATCCAGGTTTCCAGCTTGGCACGGATCAAGCGCGCCAGCACCGGCGCGTCGCCGCCACTGGACACTGCAATCACCAAGGGCGAGCGGTCGACAATCGCCGGGAAGATCACGCTGCACAAGGCCGGCGCATCCACCACATTGACCGGCACACACCGGCGCCGGGCATCGCTGGACACTTGCGCGTTCAGCGGCTCGTCGTCGGTCGCCGCGATGATCAGGGTGCAACCATCAAGGTCCGCCTCCTGATAACCACGCACAATCAGTTCACCGCCACTGCCCTGCACCAATTCCCGTAACTGATCTTCGATCAGGGGAGCAACCACCCGCAACAACGCGCCGGCATCGGCCAGCAGCCGGGATTTGCGCAAGGCAATCTCCCCGCCACCGACGACCAACACACGACTGCCGCGCAGGTTATGAAACAGCGGCAGAAATTCCATTTAGCCGATGACCTCAACGCCCGCCATGTACGGCTTGAGCACTTCAGGCACGCGGATCGAACCGTCAGCCTGTTGGTAGTTTTCCAGCACCGCGACCAGGGTGCGGCCTACGGCCAGACCCGAACCGTTGAGGGTATGGACCAATTCCGGCTTGCCGGTTTCCGGGTTACGGAAACGCGCCTGCATGCGCCGGGCCTGGAAATCACCGCAGTTGGAGCACGAAGAAATCTCGCGGTATTTGTCCTGGCTCGGCACCCATACTTCCAGGTCGTAGGTCTTCACCGCGCTGAACCCCATATCGCCAGTGCACAGCGCCAATACGCGGTACGGCAGCTCCAGCAGCTGCAGGACGCGCTCGGCGTTGGCGGTCAGGCCTTCCAGGGCTTCCATGGAGGTCGACGGCTCGACCACTTGCACCATCTCGACCTTGTCGAACTGGTGCTGGCGGATCATGCCGCGGGTGTCACGGCCCGAGGCGCCGGCTTCACTACGGAAGCACGGGCTGTGGGCAACGAACTTGATCGGCAGTTGCTTGGCGTCGAGGATCTCGCCGGCCACGATGTTGGTCAGCGACACTTCGGCGGTCGGGATCAGGTACAGATCGGCTTCGCCATCGCGGCTGATCTTGAACAGGTCTTCCTCGAATTTCGGCAGCTGGCTGGTGCCCATCAGTGCCGGCGCCTGCACCAGGTACGGGGTGTAAGCCTCTTCGTAACCGTGTTCGCCGGTGTGCAGGTTGATCATGAACTGCGCCAGGGCACGGTGCATGCGCGCAATCGGGCCGCGCAGCAAGGCAAAGCGCGCGCCGGACATTTTGGCGGCGGTTTCAAAATCCAGGCCACCGGTCAGCTCGCCCAGGGCGACGTGGTCCTTGATCTCGAAATCAAAGGCTTTTGGCGTACCCCAGCGGCGCACTTCGACGTTACCGTCTTCGTCTTCGCCAACCGGCACCGACTCGTGCGGCAGGTTGGGAATGCCCAGAAGGATCGAATCCAACTCGGACTGAATCTTGTCCAGCTCGACTTTGCCGTCGGACAGCTCGCTGCCCATGCGCTCGACGTCCGCCATCAGCGGCGCGATGTCTTCACCACGCTGCTTGGCCTGACCGATGGATTTGGAACGTGCATTGCGTTCAGCCTGCAGTGCTTCGGTGCGGGTCTGGACGGTCTTGCGCTGTTCTTCCAGCGCTTCGATGCGCGCAACATCCAGGGCAAAGCCGCGGGATGCCAGGCGGTCCGCTACGTCCTGAAGGTTGCTACGTAACAGTTTGGAATCGAGCATGTCGGTCTCTCGTTTATCAAAGTTTGGTCAAGGACAGGCCAGCCCAGGTGGCAAGCAGCCCGCCGAATACACTGATGGCCACATAGCTTAATGCCAGCGGCACTTGCCCGCTTTCCAGCAGGCGCACGGTATCCAGTGAAAAGGATGAAAAGGTAGTCAGGCCGCCAAGGAAGCCCACCATCAACCCGGCGCGCACTTCAACAGGCACCTCCGGGCGTAACAGAAACAGGCCGTACAACACGCCGATCAGCAGGCAGCCCACGATATTAACGGCCAGCGTCGCGCTATAGAAGTGTTTCGGCCAATTGGCGTTGATCCAATTGCCCGTGGCAAAGCGCAACAAGGTCCCGGCTACACCGCCAACGGAGACTGCGACGACCAAGGGAATCATGGTTTTCTCCGCTGTTTCGGGCTCAGGCGGTCAAGTTGCGCCAAATGGTTGAGCTTTTCCCCGATCTTCAGCTCCAGACCACGAGGTACCGGCTGATAGAACGGCTGAGGGTCCAGATCGTCGGGAAAGTAGTCTTCCCCGGCGGCATAGGCATCCGGCTCATCGTGGGCGTAGCGATATTCGTCGCCATAACCCAATTGCTTCATCAGCTTGGTGGGCGCGTTGCGCAGATGCAGCGGGACCTCAAGCGAGCCGTGCTCGGCCGCTGCACGCAATGCCGATTTGAAGCCCATGTACACCGCATTGCTTTTCGGCGCACAGGCAAGGTAAGTGATGGCCTGCGCTACCGCCAACTCGCCTTCCGGGCTGCCCAGGCGCTCCTGGACCTCCCATGCCGCCAGGCACAGGCTCAAGGCGCGGGGATCGGCGTTGCCGATGTCCTCGCTGGCCATGCGCACCACGCGCCGGGCCAGGTACAGTGGATCGCAACCGCCGTCGATCATGCGCGCAAACCAATACAACGCGCCGTCCGGGTTGGAGCCGCGTACAGATTTGTGCAACGCGGAAATCTGGTCGTAAAAGGCTTCGCCGCCCTTGTCGAAGCGCCGCCGGGTATCACCCAGCAGGCTTTGCAGCAGGTCGACGCCAATCTCACTGTTGTCTTCGGCCAGGTCAGAGGCGTTCTCCAGCAGGTTGAGGAAACGTCGACCGTCACCGTCAGCCGCCGCCAGCAGAATCTTGAAACCCTCCTCCCCCAGGCTCAGATGGCGTTTGCCCAGCCCCTTGTCCTCGCCCAGCGCCCGCTGCAACAGCTTCTGCATTGCGGCTTCATCGAGGCTCTTGAGCACATACACTCGCGCCCGCGAGAGCAAGGCGTTGTTCAGTTCAAACGAGGGGTTTTCCGTGGTGGCGCCGATGAAAATCAGCGTGCCGTCTTCCACGTAAGGTAGGAATGCATCCTGCTGGGATTTGTTGAAGCGATGCACTTCGTCGACAAACAGGATGGTGCGCCGACCGTACTGCCCGGCCTGCTGCTTGGCGACCTCCACTGCCTGGCGGATCTCCTTGACCCCGGCCAACACCGCCGAGACCGTTTCAAAGTGTGCATCCGAGACTTTCGCCAACAGCCGCGCCAGGGTGGTCTTGCCCACGCCCGGCGGGCCCCAGAAGATCATCGAGTGCAGGGCACCCTGCTCCAGGGCCTCGCGCAGGGGCTTGCCGCGGGCCAGCAGGTGCTCTTGCCCGACATACTCATCCAGGTTGGTCGAGCGCAAACGCGCGGCCAAAGGCTGGGCAATCGGGTCACTTCGAAACAGGTCCATGGGCAGCGATTTACTCCTGGATCACATCGGCACCCTTGGGGATGTCGAACTTGAACGTGGAGGCTGGGACCGGCTCATTGGCCTTGACCCCGGTGAACAGGATATTGGTGCGCTGGCCGACACTATCGACCAACTGCATATCGTTGATCACGCCGTTGCGGAACGACAGGCGCAGGCTGTCGAACAGCGTGTCCTTGGACTTGGGCTTGAGGGTGAAGTCGATCACATTGCTCTGTTGCTTGGAGGTGATCTCGAAACTCTCGCTGATCTGCGACACATCACCGGACAGCAGCAAGGCCGGGGTCTGGCTCAGGCGCGGGTCGAGGGTCTTGATGGTCGCCTGCTCCAGGTCCGGGTCCCACAGCGTGACTTTCTTGCCATCAGAAACGATGGTCTGCTCGTTGGGCGCGTCGGTTTTCCAGAAGAACAGGCCTGGGCGCTGCACCGCCATTTCACCGGCCGTTTCCTGCAACTGCGTGCCGCCGCCGTCCAGGGTCAACTGGGAGAAGCGCGCGGTCAGGGTCTTGGATTTGTCCAGCAGGTTGGTCAGGCTCGCGACGGAGGCCTGGTCAGCGTGGGCCGAAAACGCGGTCAAGGCCAGTGCTGGCAACAACAGCATGCGGATAAGACGCATGGGAGTCCTCATAGAATGATGTGAAAGGCGCGCCGCGTGCTGCCACGCGGCACGAGGTCAGTCGCGCATCGGCCCTGGCGCGATCACTTCGCGCGAGCCGTTGGTGTTCATTGCCGTGACGACGCCGGCCATTTCCATGGATTCGATCATACGCGCGGCGCGGTTGTAGCCGATCTTCAGTTTACGTTGCACCGCAGAGATCGAGGCGCGACGGCTTTCCAGCACGAACGCTACCGCTTCGTCATACAGCGCGTCGGTCTCGGCATCATCGTCGCCGCCACCGCTGCCACCGTCGAAACCGCTGCCGGCCTCCTCGACACCCGCCAGGATATCGTCGTTGTATTCCGGCGCACCGCGCAGTTTCCAGGCCTCGACCACGCGGTGCACCTCGTCATCGGAAACGAAGGCGCCGTGAACGCGGATCGGCAGGCTGGTGCCGGGCGGCATGTAGAGCATGTCACCATGGCCCAGCAGTTGCTCGGCGCCGCCCTGGTCGATGATGGTCCGCGAGTCGATCTTGCTCGATACCTGGAACGCCATACGCGTCGGGATGTTGGCCTTGATCAGACCGGTGATCACATCCACCGATGGCCGCTGGGTCGCAAGGATCAAGTGGATCCCGGCGGCACGGGCCTTCTGCGCGATACGGGCGATCAGTTCTTCGACCTTCTTGCCGACGATCATCATCATGTCGGCAAATTCGTCGACCACTACGACGATGGTCGGCAGCTTGGTCAGCAACGGCGCTTCATCGTGAATGCTTTCACGCTTGTACAGCGGGTCGGTCAGCGGCGTACCGGCGTCCTGGGCTTCCTTGACCTTGGCGTTGAAGCCGGACAGGTTACGCACACCCATCTTCGCCATCAGCTTGTAGCGTCGCTCCATCTCGGCAACGCTCCAGCGCAAGGCGTTGGCGGCGTCCTTCATGTCGGTCACCACCGGGCACAGCAGGTGCGGAATGCCTTCGTAGATCGACAGCTCCAGCATCTTCGGGTCGATCATGATCAGCTTGGCGTCTTCCGGGCCGGACTTGAACAGGATCGACAGGATCATCGCGTTGACCCCCACCGACTTACCGGAACCGGTGGTACCGGCCACCAGCAGGTGAGGCATTTTCGCAAGGTCTGTGATCACCGGCTTGCCGCCAATGTCGTGACCCAGGGCCAGAGTGACCGGCGACTTGAAGTTGTCGTATTCCGGGGTCGACAGCACTTCGGAGAAACGCACGATCTGGCGGTCTTCGTTGGGAATCTCAATGCCCACGGTGGTCTTGCCGGGGATCACTTCCACCACGCGCACGCTGGTCACGGCCAGGGAGCGCGCAAGGTCTTTGGCCAGGTTGGCGATACGGCTGACCTTGACCCCAGCGGCCGGCTGGATCTCGTAACGGGTAATCACCGGGCCTGGGTGGATCGAATCCACCGACACTTCGACGCCAAACTCCTTGAGCTTGATTTCCAGCAGATGGCCAACGGCCGCCAGGGATTCCGGGGAATAGTTGAGTTGTTTCTTTTCCGCCGGATCAAGGATCGAGATCGGCGGCAAGGTGCCTTCGACGGCGCTGTCGATAAACAGCGGCGCCTGCTTTTCCTTCTGCACACGATGACTTGGCTCGGGCGCCTTGACCGGTGCGGGAGCGATGACCGGCGGCACTTGTTTCTCGCGATCAGACATGTGCTTGGTCAGCGCCTGCTCACGCTCGATCAAGCGCTCCTTGACCTTGGCCTGCTCACGGCGGTCAGGCGTACTCGGAGCCACCACTTCGTTGACCCGTGTATCGACTTCACGCAGTTGCGCAACCATGCGTTTGCGGTCCACGCGGGCTGCCCACCAGCGGTTGGCGGCGCCCTGGAACAGCTCGAACAGATCGAGGGTGATCTTGCCGGTCACATCCATGACCTTGAACCAGGACAAGTCGGTAAACACCGTCAAGCCAAACAGGAACAGGGCAATGAACATCAGCGTGCTGCCCTGGATATTCAGGGTCTTGCGGGCCAGGTCACCCAGGCTTTCGCCCAGGGCGCCGCCGGCACCCGCCGGCAGGCCGGTCGGTGCATGGAAATGGATATGTGCCAGCGCCGCGCCCGACAACACCAAAAATACCAGGCCGATCAGGCGCCAGGAAAACAGCCAGCCGCTCCACTGCCACGGCTCGTGGCGCTGGCGGAAGATCTGCCAGGTCTTGATCGCCAGCAACAGCGGGAAGATATAGGCGAAATAACCGAGGATCATGAACAGGATATCGGCGCTGTAGGAGCCCACAGGCCCGCCGAAGTTCTGCACATCATCGATCTTGCTGTTATGGCTCCAGCCCGGATCGTCCTTGCCATAGGTCAGCAAGGCCATCATCAGGAACAGGCATAAAGCACCGATGGCAATCAGCGCGCCTTCCTTGAGCCGATAGTGCAGGTGCTGGCGCCAGGCCGGTACCACTGCTGTTTTGGGTGCTGCGGCGGATTTCTTCAAAACGGGTCTTTTCCTGCGCCTTAAGCGCGTCCAACAGTTGAATGACTATAAAAATACTGCCCAACCCGGGCAGGTGAAAAGTGAACGAGCGTCGTCAAGCGTCCTATAACACTCCGTGACTGCGTCATGAACAGGCGTTAACGCCGGCCCACAAGGACATAGTGCCGCCATTGTACGGGTTTGTGTGCCCGTTGCCACGCTGCCGGCCTCGCTCCTGAAGCATACACAAGCGCATTGCCCATACGTTTCAATTTGAGCATGCATTGTCTTTACTGACAAAGGCTTATGAGCTGTTTTTATCAGACTGGACAAGCTTTACCCAGCATTCCCGCCCAACGGATGGCGACATGACGCGATTACGACCGCATCACCGCTATAGAGTTGCAGAAACACTCGCTCATGCATCTGGGCACTGATTGCGCGATCGCGCTGGCCGAGTGGCGCCGGGTCGACAATAATCACTGCCTACGCGGCGGGCCTTGGCCTGTCACCGCCCTCCCCTTCCGTAAGCCTGACTACCCATGCTCACCTGGTTGCAACGCAATACCCTGACTTTCCCACCGCTGGCAAAAGCCATGCGTGAACCCAACGGCCTACTCGCCGCCGGTGGCGACCTGTCCGCCGACCGCCTGGTCCAGGCCTATCGCCATGGCTGCTTCCCCTGGTTCTCGGAAGGCCAGCCCATCCTGTGGTGGTCACCCGACCCGCGCACGGTATTGTTCCCCGCAGAGCTGCACGTATCCCGCAGCCTCGCCAAGCTGCTGCGCCAGCAACGCTACGAGGTGACCTTCGACCAGGACTTTGCCGCCGTCATACAGGCCTGTGCTGCTCCTCGCAGCTATGCAGACGGCACCTGGATCACCGACGCCATGCAGAACGCCTACCTGCAACTGCACCAACGGGGCTATGCCCATTCTGTCGAGGTGTGGGACCAGGGCACGCTGGTTGGCGGCCTGTACGGCCTGGCCATGGGCCAGTTGTTCTTTGGCGAATCGATGTTCAGCCGCGCAGACAACGCCTCGAAATTCGGCTTTGCCACGCTCGTCAGGCAATTGCAGGCCTGGGGGTTTGTCCTGATCGACTGCCAGATGCCCACCGATCACCTGCACAGCCTCGGCGCCCGCGCCATCCCCCGCAGCGACTTTGCCGGTTACCTGCGCGACCATCTTGATCAAGCCAGCAGTGGGCCGTGGGTTTCTTAGGCGACATGCGCACACCTGGCTTACACTTATTTCAAAGCTTATCCGAGGGTTGATCATGACCGAGTTGGCGCGCTTGAAGTTTTATGCCACTCAACCCCACTCTTGCAGCTACCTGCCCGAGGAACAGGCGACGACGCTGTTCCTCGACCCCAGCCAGCCGATGGACGTGCACGTGTATGCGGATCTGTCAGAGATGGGCTTTCGGCGCAGTGGCGACCACCTGTATCGGCCGCACTGCCAGAACTGCAACGCGTGTGTGCCGGCGCGCATACCTGTGGCGCAATTTTTGGCGGACCGTAATCAAAAACGCATCCTCAAACGTAATGCCGACCTGATCGTGACCGCAGCCAAGCCCGGTTTCAGCGAGGAGTATTTCGATCTTTACCAGCGCTACATCGAACAGCGCCACGCAGACGGCGACATGTTCCCACCCAGTCGCGACCAGTTTTCTACGTTTCTGGTGCGCGACCTGCCGTTCTCGCGCTTCTACGAATTCCGGCTTGAAGGAAGGCTGCTGGCGGTCGCGGTCACCGACCTGCTGCCCAATGGCTTGTCGGCGGTCTACACCTTTTACGAGCCCGCTGAAGAGCGCCGTAGCCTGGGGCGCTTCGCCATCCTGTGGCAGATCAGTGAAGCATCCAGGCAAAACCTGGAAGCGGTGTACCTCGGATACTGGATCAAAAACTGCAAAAAGATGAACTACAAGACCCAATATCGGCCCATTGAGCTGCTAATTAATCAAAGATGGGTCACGCTTAACTAGAACCCCTTGGCTTAAACACCCTTTTTCGGGCACAATGCACGCCGCTTTTGCCTGGCGCAGTTGCACCGGGCCATTCACTGGATACCGAGGGCTTTACTGCATGTCGAAAGAAGACAGCTTCGAAATGGAAGGCACTGTCGTCGACACCCTGCCCAACACCATGTTTCGTGTGGAGTTGGAAAATGGGCACGTCGTAACCGCGCATATCTCCGGCAAGATGCGCAAGAACTACATTCGTATTCTTACCGGTGACAAAGTGCGCGTCGAGCTGACGCCCTATGACTTGAGCAAAGGGCGCATCACTTACCGCGCTCGCTAAACAAGTCAATACAAAACGCCCGGTTATGCCGGGCGTTTTTGTGTGTGTGGGATTTATAGATGTCGCAAAACAACTGTAGGAGCGAGCTTGCTCGCGAAGAACCCCAGGACAACGCACCGAATCAGGAAGCATGCGTTATCGTTGGCGATCTTCGCGAGCAAGCTCGCTCCTACAGGTTTACAGCGGTCAGGCCATTTCGGCCGTGGTCTCGAACTCGAAGGTCAGCTCGCCATCCTTCAGGTCGATATGCACCACGCCACCATGGTCGGAGAGCTCGCCAAACAGGATCTCTTCGGCCAGTGGCCGCTTGATCTTGTCCTGGATCAGACGCGCCATTGGGCGAGCACCCATTGCCGCGTCGTAGCCACCCTCGGCGATCCAGCTGCGTGCCGCTTCCGTCACTTCCAACTGCACGCGCTTGTCTTCCAACTGCGCCTGAAGCTCGGTAAGGAACTTGTCCACCACGCTCTTGATAACCTCATGACTGAGGCGGCCAAACTGGATAATGGTGTCCAGGCGGTTACGGAATTCCGGCGTGAAGCTCTTCTTGATCACTTCCATGGCGTCGGAAGAGTGATCCTGATGAGTAAAGCCAATGGAAGCCCGCGCGGCCGTCTCGGCACCGGCGTTGGTGGTCATGATCACGATCACGTTGCGAAAGTCCGCCTTGCGCCCGTTGTTGTCGGTCAGGGTCCCGTGGTCCATGACCTGCAGCAGCAGGTTGAAGACTTCCGGGTGGGCCTTTTCGATTTCATCGAGCAACAGTACGCAGTGAGGCTGCTTGGTGATCGCTTCCGTCAACAGGCCGCCCTGGTCGAAGCCGACATAGCCCGGAGGCGCACCGATCAGGCGCGACACGGTGTGCCGCTCCATGTATTCGGACATGTCGAACCGCACCAGCTCAATGCCCATGGCCTTGGCCAACTGGCGTGCTGCTTCGGTCTTGCCGACGCCGGTAGGCCCGGCGAACAGGAACGAACCCACCGGTTTGTCCGGCGACTTGAGACCGGCACGGGACAGCTTGATCGCCGTCGACAGCGAATCAATCGCCGCATCCTGGCCAAACACCGTCAGCTTGAGGTCGCGCTCCAGGTTACGCAGCAGCTCCTTGTCGGAACTGGTGACGTGTTTTGGCGGAATACGCGCGATTTTCGCCACGATATCCTCGACCTGGGCCACTTCAATGCGCTTCACACGCTTCTCTACCGGCTGCAGGCGCTGGTAGGCCCCCGCTTCGTCGATCACATCGATGGCCTTGTCCGGCATGTGCCGGTCATTGATGTAGCGCGATGCCAGCTCAGCGGCCGCACGCAGTGCCTCATCACTGTATTCGATGCCGTGGTGCGCTTCGAAACGGCCTTTGAGCCCACGCAGGATACCAATGGTGTCCTCGACCGAAGGCTCGGACACGTCGACTTTCTGGAAGCGACGCGCCAGGGCACGATCTTTTTCGAAGATCCCGCGAAACTCCTGGAACGTGGTCGAGCCGATGCAGCGGATATCACCCGAAGACAGCAGCGGCTTGAGCAGGTTGGAAGCGTCCATCACCCCACCGGACGCCGCACCGGCGCCAATGATGGTGTGGATTTCATCGATAAACAGGATCGCCTGCGGACGCTTTTTCAGCTCGCCAAGCAACGCCTTGAAACGCTTTTCAAAGTCGCCACGGTACTTGGTCCCGGCGAGCAACGCCCCCAGGTCAAGGGAGTAGACGACACTGTTGGCCAGCAGGTCAGGCACCTGATTGTCCACAATACGCTTGGCCAGGCCTTCGGCAATCGCGGTCTTGCCCACGCCCGCCTCGCCCACCAGCAGCGGGTTGTTCTTGCGACGACGAGCCAGGATCTGCGCAACACGCTCAACTTCCATCTCGCGCCCAACCAGCGGATCGATCCGCCCCTGGCGCGCCAACTCGTTGAGATTGCTGGCATAGGCATCCAGCGGGTTGCTTGAAGAAGAAGACTCGCCGCCCTCGTCGTCCTGCATATCCTGCTCACCCTCGGAGTGATCGCCATGCCCTGGCACTTTCGAGATGCCATGGGCGATGTAGTTGACGACATCGATACGGGCAACGCTCTGCTGCTTGAGCAGGAACACCGCCTGGCTTTCCTGCTCGCTGAAGATGGCAACCAATACATTGGCGCCCGTCACTTCACGCTTGCCGGAGCTCTGCACGTGGAAGACAGCACGCTGCAACACCCGCTGGAAGCCCAGGGTTGGCTGGGTCTCACGGTCCTCGTCATGCACGGGGATCAGTGGCGTGGTGGAGTCAATAAACTCTTGCAGGTCATGCTTGAGTTTGTCGAGGTTGGCGCCGCACGCACGCAGAACGGTGGCGGCAGCTTCGTTATCCAAAAGTGCCAGCAGCAGGTGTTCGACGGTCATGAATTCATGACGCTTCGAACGGGCCTCCTTGAAGGCAAGATTGAGGGTGACTTCGAGCTCGCGGTTTAACATAGCTTCACCTCATACCCAAGTGGTCGGAGTTAACCGTCCTTCTCGATTTCACAGAGTAGCGGATGCTGGCTTTCCCTGGCGTACTGGTTGACCTGCATGGCCTTGGTCTCGGCGATGTCGCGGGTAAACACTCCACATACTGCCCGTCCTTCTGTGTGAACGGCCAGCATTACCTTGGTCGCCAACTCGCGGTTCAGATTAAAAAACACCTCGAGTACTTCGACGACGAAATCCATCGGCGTGTAGTCATCATTGAACAAAACCACCTTGTACATCGGCGGCGCCTGTAAAGCAGGCTTGGCCTCCTGAACAGCGATGCCTGCAGAACCGTCATCGTCTTCTAGATGATCCGGGCGATCCTGATTGAATGTTAGTCGAATCTGGCTGAATGCATGCATGGAAAGAAAGGTTCGTCTGTTGTGCATTTACAGTGATGGGGGCGACCTGTCAGAAATTCAACTCCGACCGACTGGTCACCTTGACTATCGGCAAAACGGTGTTACAACCAATAGAACCCACAGTGGGTAAAAAAGGTCCGCGCAGTCAACCTTATTTATTCGGGTTAGGACGGATAAACTGGATGATACTCCAGTGATGGAGTCTGGTGCAGAGGGATATGGGTATGTCTGGCAGCAAGATCAGTGGCAAGGTCAAATGGTTCAACAATGCCAAGGGGTACGGCTTCATTAATGAAGACGGTAAGGATGAGGACCTCTTTGCACATTACTCGGCGATTACCATGGAGGGTTACAAAACGTTGAAAGCCGGTCAATTGGTGTCCTTTAAGATCATCCAGGGACCTAAAGGCCTGCACGCTGTCGAAATCTGCGCAGCTGCAACTGGCACTCCCCACGAAGACCACGACAACGCAGATAGATCCGCTCAGTCGAAAAAGAAACAAACGGCCTAATCAGCCACTGAGCAGATACCCTGCATAAAAAACGGCCATCCTGATCAGTCAGGATGGCCGTTTTTTTATCGCCTTCGAATTATTACATATGCGAAATCAACGCATCGCCAAAGCCCGACGACGACACCAGCTTGGCGCCATCCATCAAGCGCTCGAAGTCATACGTCACGGTCTTGGCCGAGATTGCCCCATTCGTGCCCTTGATGATCAAGTCGGCAGCCTCGGTCCAGCCCATATGGCGCAACATCATTTCCGCCGACAGAATCAATGAACCCGGGTTGACCTGGTCTTTGCCGGCGTATTTGGGTGCAGTACCGTGAGTGGCTTCGAACATCGCCACGGTATCAGACAGGTTGGCGCCCGGCGCAATACCGATACCGCCCACTTCTGCCGCCAGGGCGTCAGAGAGATAGTCACCGTTGAGGTTCAGGGTGGCGATCACATCATATTCGGCCGGACGCAGCAGGATCTGCTGGAGCATGGCGTCGGCAATCGCATCCTTGACCACCACATTGCGGCCGGTGCGCGGGTTCTTCAATTGCATCCACGGCCCACCGTCGAGCAGGGTCGCGCCGAATTCTTCGGCGGCCACTTCATAGGCCCATTCCTTGAAGGCACCCTCGGTGAACTTCATGATGTTGCCTTTATGCACGATGGTCAGCGACTCACGGTCGTTATCCACTACATATTGCAGGGCCTTGCGCGCCAGGCGCTTGGTGCCCTCCTTGGAAACCGGCTTGACGCCAATCCCGCAATCCTGGTCAAAACGGATCTTGGTGACGCCCATTTCTTCCTTGAGGAATTTGATGACCTTGATGGCTTCCGGCGAACCGGCCTTCCATTCGATGCCGGCGTAAATATCCTCGGAGTTCTCACGGAAGATGGTCATGTCCACATCGCCAGGCTTCTTGACCGGGCTTGGCACACCTTCGAACCAACGCACCGGGCGCAGGCAGACATACAGGTCCAGTTGCTGGCGCAGGGCCACGTTCAGCGAACGGATGCCGCCACCGACCGGCGTGGTCAGCGGGCCCTTGATGGAAACCACGTAGTCCTTGACCGCGTCCAGGGTTTCCTGGGGCAGCCAGGTGTCCTGGTCGTAAACTTGAGTGGCCTTCTCGCCGGCATACACCTCCATCCAGGAGATTTTGCGCTTGCCGCCGTAAGCCTTGTTAACAGCTGCATCGACCACCTTGATCATCACCGGGCTGATGTCGACGCCAATACCGTCACCTTCGATGAAGGGAATGATCGGGTTGTCAGGAACATTGAGAGAATGGTCTGCGTTGACGGTGATTTTGTCGCCGACTGCCGGAACCTGAATCTTCTTGTATCCCATGCTGAACTCCGTTTGTGGATTGAACATCTGGCTGTGCCCGAGCCTACTCCAGTTGAATGTGGACTGGAACCTTGCGCCCGGTACATTTGCTGCGAAAACCGTAGATTCAGTCGCCTACAACCTTGAAACAAAAGGGAAAAACGCCAAACTTGAGCATTACGTGCGACTTTAGGCGCAATCCGGTACCTGCGACCTTTAGACCAATGGACGACCCACCTTTTGTATGAAGGCTCGGCGTAAGCATAGCGACCTATGTATAATGCCGCCGCTGACCAAAGAGTCACGACGGCCGACCGCTCTATATCGAGCACCTGCGCCCGAAAAAGCCGGGTTGCCACAGCAGCCCACCCGCTTGACGCTCGACTGATGCAACCCAACATCACCGCGAAGAAACATCGACATTCGGCTCATGGATGACTTTGAACGAACGCGCTTTACCCGGCGCATCTCGAGTTTCCGCGCACGCTTTTAGCAAAGAAGAGAGTTAATCCGAATATGCCCACCCGCTCGAAGATCATCTATACCTTCACCGACGAAGCTCCAGCCCTCGCCACCTATTCACTGCTGCCTATCGTAGAGGCCTTCACCGCTTCCGCTGATATTGAAGTGGAAACCCGCGATATCTCCCTCGCAGGGCGCATCCTCGCAAGCTTCCCCGAGCAACTGGGCACCAAGGCTGTTGCGGACCACCTCGCCGAACTGGGCGCCCTGGCCGTAACCCCCGAAGCCAATATCATCAAGCTGCCGAACATCAGCGCCTCGACCCCGCAGCTGCAAGCCGCGATCAAGGAACTGCAGGCCCAGGGCTACGCCCTGCCGGACTATCCGGAAACCGTAACCACCGACGTGGAAAAAGAAACCCGTGCACGTTACGACAAGGTCAAGGGCAGCGCCGTGAACCCGGTCCTGCGCGAAGGCAACTCTGACCGCCGCGCCCCACTGTCGGTCAAGAACTACGCCCGCAAGCACCCACACAAAATGGGCGCCTGGGCCGCTGACTCCAAGTCCCACGTGGCTCACATGAGCAACGGTGACTTCTACGGCAGCGAAAAAGCCGTGCAGATCGAAGCCGCCGATGCTGTCAAAATCGAGCTGGTCGGCAAGGATGGCAGCACTACCGTCCTGAAAGAAAAAACCTCCGCACTGGCCGGCGAGATCCTCGACAGCGCCGTGCTGAGCAAGAACGCCCTGCGTGCGTTCATTGCCGCCGAAATCGAAGACGCCAAGAAACAAGGCGTGCTGCTGTCGGTCCACCTCAAAGCCACCATGATGAAGGTCTCCGACCCGATCATGTTCGGCCAGATCGTTGCCGAGTTCTATAAAGATGCCCTGGCCAAGCACGCCACCGTGCTCGAACAGATCGGCTTCAACCTGAACAACGGCATCGGCGACCTGTACGCTCGCATCAAGGCCCTGCCTGGCGACCAGCAAGCGCAGATCGAAGCTGACATCCAGGCGGTCTACGCCGCTCGCCCATCGCTTGCGATGGTCAACTCCGACAAAGGCATCACCAACCTGCACGTGCCGAGCGACGTGATCGTCGACGCCTCGATGCCAGCCATGATCCGTGACTCCGGCAAGATGTGGGGCACCGACGGTCAATTGCACGACACCAAGGCCGTGATTCCGGATCGCTGCTACGCCACCATCTACCAGGCGGTCATTGAAGACTGCAAGGCCAATGGTGCCTTCGACCCAACCACCATGGGCAGCGTGCCAAACGTTGGCCTGATGGCGAAGAAAGCCGAGGAGTACGGCTCCCACGACAAGACTTTCCAGATCAAGGCTGACGGCGTAGTTCGCGTCACCGACAGCAAGGGCAACCTGCTGATGGAACAGTCGGTCGAAGCCGGCGATATCTTCCGCATGTGCCAGACCAAAGACGCGCCGATCCAGGATTGGGTCAAACTGGCCGTCAACCGCGCCCGCGCCAGCAACACCCCGGCCATTTTCTGGCTGGACCCGCTGCGCGCCCACGACGGCGTAGTGGTCGAGAAAGTTCAGGCTTACCTGAAAGACCACAACACCGAAGGCCTGGACATCCGCATCATGTCGCCAGTCGACGCGATGAAGTTCACCCTGGAACGCACCCGCAAGGGCCTGGACACCATCTCGGTGACCGGCAACGTACTGCGCGACTACCTGACTGACTTGTTCCCGATCATGGAACTGGGCACCAGCGCCAAGATGCTGTCGATCGTACCGCTGATGAACGGCGGCGGCCTGTTCGAAACCGGCGCCGGCGGCTCGGCACCAAAGCACGTGCAGCAACTGCTGGAAGAAAACTTCCTGCGTTGGGACTCCCTGGGCGAGTTCCTGGCCCTGGCCGCCTCCCTTGAGCATTTGGGTGTGAACTACAACAACCCGAAAGCCCTGGTACTGTCCAAGACCCTGGACCAGGCCACCGGCCAGTTCCTCGACAACAACAAGTCGCCATCGCGCAAAGTCGGCAACATCGACAACCGCGGCAGCCACTTCTACCTGGCGCTGTACTGGGCACAAGCCCTGGCCGCCCAGACTGAAGATACCGCGCTGCAGGCGCAGTTCGCTCAACTGGCAAAAACCCTGGCCGAGAACGAAGCAACCATCGTTGCCGAACTCAACGCCGTACAGGGCAAGCCAGTGGACATCGGCGGCTACTACGCGCCGAACCCAGAGCTGACCAGCAAGGCTATGCGTCCGAGCAGCACGCTGAATGCGGCGATTGCCAAGTTGCAGTGAACCTGTAGAGAAGCAAGAAGCCCCGGCTATATGCCGGGGTTTTTGTTTTCAGCGAAAGTGAGTTAGTCACAGGGAAGCATTGGCGTATTCTGAAATCCATACAGAGCGAATCAATTCAAGTACCTCACGCCTGTAAACAGGATTCCAACCCGCTCGCTCTTTAGGCACCACAGCAAAACGAGGTAACACCGGCAAACTGGAAATGCCTTCGAGACTCTTTAAACCCGAAACTTGTGCGACAAAAGGCAGCAACGTAATACCTACTCCCGCCTGCACTGCAGACCGCAGAGACATCAAGTCTTCCGACTCATAAACGCAATGCCATTTGATACCGCACTCCTCCAGACTCCGAATCGCCAGGCTGCGAAACCCACACGGCGGCTTGAACAAAGCGAGCGGAACATCATATGACTTATCAATCACCTCAGCGCTATCGCCAGCAAACCACCTGACCGATAAAGTATGCCAAGGCCTCTCATGCATTTTTTTTAGCTCATCCATCACTAGGCACAGGTCGATCTTGCCCTCACTTACCGCATCCAATAGCAAACCAGACCTAGCGACCTTCACCACCATCTGTATTGTTGGAAAGTGAGTAGCCATGCTGGAAATAATTTTTGGGAGCACCCGCTCACAAAAATGCTCTGGCATACCCACTACGATCGTTTCTCTTTTTTCAACCTTTTCAAACAAGCAGCCGACCTTATCGTTACAAACAACAATATCCTTGGCATGACTGAAAAGCTTTTCCCCCTCCAGCGTTAACAATACCTTTCGATTTTCCCTTGCAAACAACTCCACTCCCAACAAATCTTCTAGCCGCTTGATCTGCTGACTAATAGCAGGCTGAGTCAGACTTAAAGCTTCGGCCGCGCGCGTAAAACTTTTAGTTTCGCCTACTTTGATAAAGCTTCGCAACGACTGAATATCAAGATTGACTCTCATGACACACCACCCTCCGAAATAAGTATTCCGATTGTGGCAAATCAACGCCTCACTCGCCACTAGCTATTCGGATAGGTACGAGTTAAACCCACGTGCAAAGACACACAAAGAATGTTTAACCAGCGATTGTTGGCATCCTACGCCAACAATCGAGCCTTAAGGCCATTAGAATACGCGTCGGAAGTTAGTGCTAACCTCGCCAAAACGTACTCTGCACGTATCGTAGAATGGCGAGCGTTTATTTCCAAAGCACTGGTAAAAAAGAACGCACCACTTGTCAGCTCTCCCAAAACAGTGATTCTGTCATCCACATGCCCTAAATGATTTATCAATCCGCCTGACTCAGTAGAAACCTTCACTCCGCCGAAGGGGTCTACACATCCAACTCCCTGCTGAAGAATATTTTGCACCAAAGGGTTATCAAACTTACTCACATCACGGGGCGTACCTGTAGCCACCACAACGGCATCGTAATCGCGGTAACTTTTATCCGACTGATTAACCACCTCCAGGATAAATCTTCCATTGCACTCAATCACCTCAAGCTCACCTTTGATGATTGATAGCTGCCCAGATTCGAGCAATGATTTAACTTTCAATGCATTCTCAATCGGAATTGAAACGCGGTAGGCCATCCACCAACTTGAGTACCCCAGAAACATCTTTTTGTCCTCGTCTGGCATTGCAGGCCAAATCAAATCAAGTACAGCATTTGTGGAGTAGAGAACGGATTGCCAAAACCGCGGGTGATGGGCAGCATCTATTTCCGCCTCAAGAAATTCCACTGCCGGCCTTTGGGAGCACATTGTCGGCCAATCAGCCATAGCAACCGGCTTACCCTCCAAAGCTAGTTCCTGCGTCGTCCAACGAAGCACATCTTCAAGTCGCACTACGCCAGCTCGAGAAATACAAGACTTAACGGTTTCCGGCGTCAGTATCGTCGGCTTATAGCGCCCTTGAGTCCCTCTGACGCTAGGCAGGGCTCCCGTGCGTGAGTGCAACGTAATGGATCCCTCATGACCATTAGCAGTAAGCCCGATCACCGCATCGATAGCACTCAATCTTGAACCGACAATTGCAACACTCGCCTGCTTTTGAATCAGCCGGCATGTACGCTTGATAGGATAAGGGCTGGAGAAGAAACCTTCAGCACTAGCCATGTGTCGGTACTCCAAACTTCGCGCGTTACCACAACTCAACACTACATGATCGCTGGGGAACGATAGATTACCCTTTGTTAAAACCACGACCCTCCCGTCATGCGAGAAACTCATGCTCACAACCTCGTCATGGACTGGAATCAATTGGCAACCGAGCCCTACAGCTTTTTTTACTAAAAACTGAATCATGTGCGCAAGATATAATCCAAACAAGGGCCGCGGCAGAAATGCCTGCGGGCACAGCTCAATATCAGGAAAATCATCCTCCCAAACCTCACGATTAGCCAATAACCAGTTATAGAAATGTCCGGACTGATCAGGGAAAGGCGATATGAATTCCGCTCGCGTATTTAAAATATTTGTGCTGCAATCCTCAGAATAGGCAAGTCCTCGGCCACATTGAGATTGCTTATCTACCAAAAATATCGATACATTCGAATGGCAGCCATATCTCTCTAGGCCATTTAAAATCGCGTAGATAAAAGAGACACTTGAAGCGCCACCACCAATCACCGTAATTACGCTAGCAGACATAATAACCTCCCACTAAACTTATTTTTCAGTATGAAATATTTTCTCCCACAAGAGCTTCGCCCCCCAACACTTAAAATGAAAATATGTCCTCCGACATAGACCTGCAGCTGCTAGACACTACAAACCCACCTTCTATGAACGGCATAATATCCTGCTCGATACTTAGCCCTGGAGCAATCTCCTCCAGATAGACCACCCCATCTTTCAATGCAAAAACCGCACGTTCCGTGACAAATACAACTCTTTGACCCAACGATTGAGAATAGCCACCGTTAAAAGTCAAATGCGAGACCTGACGTACAAATTTATTTATACGGCCTTCCCTGATGATACGGACTTCCCCTTCACTTACGCCCACGACTAACCCTACCGCTGTAAAAGTTCCACAAAAAATAATACATCGAGCCGACTGGGAGATATTTATAAATCCACCAGCACCTTGAAACTTACTACCGAACCGCGAGACATTGACATTGCCGAAGCTGTCCATTTCGGCAAAGCCCAAGCACGCCACATCAATCCCGCCACCCTCGTAGAAATCAAACAACGCTGCCTGCTCAATGATACTGACTGGACGATAGCTGGCCCCAAATGACAATCCAGTTGCCGGTCTACCACCGATAACGCCGGATTCAATAGTAAAGCTCATCGACTCCGCACACCCCAATTCTTCAGCCACCTGAGCAACGACTACCGGTATACCAATACCAAGATTAATTACCCGGGCATCTTCGCGTTGGATTTCCTGCAGAGCCCTTTTAGCAATAATTCTCTCCGCGCATGAAATCGAACTTTCACTAGAACTGACCATTCCGGGACGTGTGAACGCTGAATTATATGCAATACCGTAAGTTTGAGGATGCTCATCAGGACGCGACACTGTCACATAATCCACCAATAGCCCGGGCACCTTCACATCCTGTGGTTCAATCTCATGCAACCCTACTAAACTCTCAACCTGCACAATCACTATCCCACCACAATTTTTGACTGCCATTGCCTGCGCAAGTGCGTCACTATGAGACACTTCCCGCTCCATCGAAATATTCCCCAATGGGTCACAAAATGTCCCTCTTAATAACGCACAATCAACCTTAATCCCAGGGTAAAAAAGCGTCGACTCTCCATTGATGACTATCTTCTGAACGAGCGTACGCGCGCCCCGCCGATTTAAGCATGCCCCGTCATGATCAGGATCAACGAAAGTATTGAGGCCAACATTTGAGATCACGCCGGGCTTCTTCGCCGCGATCGCACGGAATAACTGACTGATCACCCCCTGCGGCCAGTTATGGGCCTCTATCTCTCCTAGGCGCGCCATAACTCCCAGTCGAGGTATAAGTCCCCAGAACCCTCCAATTGCTTTAGCCACCAACCCACTCTGGGCCAGAACATCCATCCCCCTTTCGTCGAGATCTCCAGAAGCAGAAGCGAAGAGCAGACCAAGTTTACGAGGCCGCCCCTCCCGCTTGAAACGTTCACTAATCGCTCGAGTAAGTCCATCAGGATGCCCGCAACTACCAAACCCTCCTGGAATGATTGTCCACCCATCCTCAATCAACTCTGCCGCTTGCTGTTCGTTGATAACTTTCATGCTGCGGCCTCTGAATCCTGGCATGGGGCGGGCTGAACTGGCTGCTCCCAAACAACTAGAAATGTACAACCCCTAACAGAAGAAAGTTGGTGAGTAGAGCCAGGCGGGTAAATTTGCAGGGTCCCTACCGTATGTCGCCCTCTGTCATCACGTAGTTCACCATCGATCACCAACACTAACTCCCATCCCAGATGCCTATGCCTTGGTGTTATAGCTCCGCCGTCATAACGAACCAATGCTGCAACTGGCCCTTGCACATTATCCCGCGCATCATAAAGATAAAATATTGAAACACCCTTGCGCCCATCCACTTCATAAGGTTCAAAATTCAGACAATCAATATCATCAACGTGTAGCCCACCTCCAAACCGGCAAATTTCATCGCTATCTAATTTTTTATCCGAAATTTCGCTCTTAAACATTAGTATTCTCCCGATAAGCAGCCTTCAACATTAGAGGCTTACTTTGCTCTCGAATGATTCATCAAATAAACCCCCACCCCCGACACAATAAATCCCACAATCGCAACCACACTCGGCACTTCACCCAACACCAATGACGCCATGATCTGCGTGACAGCCGGAATAACATGAAATAAGTTCGTCGCCTTACTCGCCTCCCCTCGCCGAATCATTAGGTACAGCAGGGTCAGCGCACCGACTGAGTTCATTACAGTGATCCACGCCACAGAGGCGGCGAAGGGCACCCATTGCGTCACCTGCATGGTCTCGGTGGTATAGGCCAGCAGCAACATGACCAACGATGCGGTGAGCATCTGAATGAAACAGCCCACCCACAGGTTGACGCCGCCGAGGAAACGTTTCTGATACAGCGTGCCAAGAGTGATGCCTATCAGCGCCAGCCCCACCGCGCCATAACCGCCGATTGACGCTTCTGAACCAAAAAAACTGCTGCCGACCACAATGGCCACGCCGCCCACGCCCAGGATCGAGCCTGGCAAATCGCGCCAGCTCAATTGCTCGCCTAAACAGAAGTAGGCGCCGATCACGACGAATACGGGCATCAACCCGACAATAAGCGCAGCTTGCCCAGCCGGCACACCCTGACTTATCCCGGTGTAGAGACCGCCAAATTGCAGGGCCTGCAAGAGCAAACCCACCGCTGCCGCGTGAAGGTAAGGTGTGAGCCGCCTAGGCCACTCGGCCTTGATGGCGAGCGCCACTCCCAGGAACACCAGGGCAGCCAAGGCAAACCGATAGAACGTCATGGTAAAGGGCTCGCCATAACGCACACCGAACGCACCTCCGATATAACCGGAGCTCCACAACAGGATGAAGGCAATAGGCAATGGCGATGTAAGGCGTACTTCGTAGCGTTTGTCGGCAATCGGCTTCATGACACTCTCCAATAACGACTGTTCTGGAGAGGTAAACTGCGCCCCGGCTTGCAAGCGGTAAAATCATATAATGTGCGGCGCAGCATGCATTTTGCTTATGCACCACATGCCCACTGCAGAAACCGAATCAGAATGTGGGAGCTGGCTTGCCTGCGATTGCGGTGTGTCAGCCACTAATTCGCTTACTGACAGACTGCTATCGCAGCATAGGTATCTACACAACTTTGCCGCAACGCCCAAATCCAGACAGATAGCGCAGTTGTGGCGAGCGGGCTTGTCAGTTTATGAAAGTTGTGTAGATACCTATGGCTATCGCAGGCAAGCCAGCTCCCACATTGATAGCAATCCTGTCCAAAAACAGCACCATCCTTTGAATCGAGGCTTTCCATGACCTGGCAACCCCACATCACCGTCGCCACCATCGTCGAAGACAACGGTCGCTTCCTGATGGTCGAAGAGCTCAAGGGCGGCCGCGCCGTGCTCAACCAGCCCGCCGGGCACCTCGACCCGCACGAAACCCTGACCGAAGCCGCCGTGCGCGAAACCCTTGAAGAAACCGGCTGGGACGTCGAAGCCACCGGCATCGTCGGTATCTACCTGTACACCGCCCCCAGTAATGGCGTGACTTACCAACGGGTCTGCTTCATTGCCAAAGCCCTGCAACACCACCCGGACTATCAGCTCGACGAAGGCATCGTGCGCGCCCGCTGGCTGACCCGTGACGAGCTGATGGCGGTACGCGACGACTGGCGCAGCGAGCTGATCATCCGCTGTATCGATGACTATTTGGCCGGCCAGTGCCACAGTCTCGACCTGATCCGGCCTTCTCTTTAGCCTTGAGGGCGCGAGCCTGCTAGAATCGCGTCCTTTTTCAAGACACCCGTTGAAATCCTATGCGTGATCCAGCCCCTTCTGACACACAAAAGAAGCGCGTCATCGTCGGTATGTCCGGCGGCGTGGATTCTTCCGTTTCCGCCGTTCTGCTCATGGAGCAGGGTTATGAGGTGGAAGGCCTGTTCATGAAGAACTGGGAAGAAGACGATGGAACGGAATACTGCACTGCCATGGACGACCTGGCCGATGCCCAGGCCGTGTGCGACAAGATTGGCATCAAGCTGCACACCGCCAACTTCGCCGCCGAGTACTGGGACAATGTGTTCGAGCACTTCCTGGCCGAATACAAGGCCGGCCGCACGCCGAACCCGGACATCCTGTGTAACCGTGAAATCAAGTTCAAGGCGTTCCTCGACTACGCCATGATCCTCGGCGCCGACCTGATTGCCACAGGCCACTACGTGCGCCGTCGCGATATCGATGGCCGTACCGAGCTGCTCAAGGGCCTGGACCCGAACAAGGACCAGAGCTACTTTCTGCACGCCGTCGGTGGTGAACAGATCGCCAAGACCCTGTTCCCGGTGGGCGAACTGGAAAAGCCCGAAGTGCGCAAGATCGCCGAGAAACACGGCCTGGCTACCGCGAAGAAGAAGGACTCTACGGGGATCTGCTTTATCGGCGAACGCCGCTTCAGCGACTTCCTCAAGCAGTACCTGCCGGCCCAGCCGGGCGAGATCAAGACCACCGAAGGCGAAGTCATCGGCCGTCACCACGGCCTGATGTACCACACCATCGGCCAGCGCCAGGGCCTGGGCATCGGCGGCCTGAAGGACGCCGGTGAAGAGCCGTGGTACGTGCTGGTCAAGGACCTGGAAAACAACGTGCTGATCGTCGGCCAGGGCAACGAGCATCCGTTGTTGTTCTCCGGTGCACTGCTGGCCTCGGAGATCTATTGGGTCAACCCGATCGACCTGAGCACCCCGCGCCGCCTGACCGCCAAGGTGCGCTATCGCCAGAGCGACCAGCCCTGCACCCTGGAAAAGACCGCCAGCGGCTACCGCGCCACGTTCGACGACCCGCAGCGCGCGGTCACGCCTGGCCAATCCGTGGTGTTCTACGACGGTGAAATCTGCCTGGGGGGCGGCGTGATTGAAGTCGCCGAACCCTGGAGCAACCCGGCATGAGCCCGACCCAGGAGCAATTGACGGCACTGGGCGGGGTCTTCCTCGCGGCCGTGCTGGTGGACAAGATCGCCAAGACCGGCCAGGTGACCGAAGCAGGCCTGACGTGCATGCTCGGCAGCCTGCTGGTGGTGGATCCAAAGGACACCCTGGACGTGTACGGCGGCGACGACTTGAGCCTGCGCGAAGGTTATCGCGCCCTGATCGGCGCCCTCGAACGCGACCCCAGCACCCTGCAGCGCGAGCCATTGCGCTACGCCCTGTCGATGCTCGGCCTGGAGCGGCAGTTGGCCAAACGCGACGACTTGCTGGAAACCATTGGCAAGCGCCTGCCGCAGATCCAGTCCCAGGTCGAGCACTTCGGCCCGGCCCACGAAAACGTGATCGCCGCCTGTGGCGCCTTGTACCAGGACACCTTGAGCACCTTGCGCCAGCGGATCCAGGTCCATGGCGACATGCGCAACCTGCAACAACCCAACAACGCCTCGAAAATCCGCGCCCTGCTTCTGGCCGGTATTCGTTCGGCGCGCTTGTGGCGCCAGTTGGGCGGTCATCGTTGGCAGTTGGTCATCAGCCGTCGCAAATTGCTCAAAGAGCTTTACCCGTTGATGCGCAACGATTAAGTCGCAGCCACGGGCTATTTTCAAGCCGTTACGCGTAATACGCCGGTCAGTTGGCGACGGACCGGCGGATTTTTTCATGTATGATACGCGCCCCATTTCGTTGCCCGACTGTCCGAGAACACCCCATGCAGCTCTCTTCGCTCACTGCGGTTTCCCCTGTTGACGGCCGCTACGCCGGCAAAACCCAGGCCCTGCGCCCTATTTTCAGCGAATACGGCCTGATCCGTGCTCGTGTACTGGTTGAAGTGCGCTGGCTCCAGCGCCTGGCCGCTCACCCTGCCATCAGCGAAGTGCCGGCGTTCTCCGCCGAGGCTAACGCTGTACTGAACACCCTGGCGGAAAACTTCTCCCTGGAGCACGCCGAGCGTGTGAAAGAGATCGAGCGCACCACCAACCACGACGTCAAAGCCATCGAATACCTGCTCAAAGAGCAAGCGGCCAAACTGCCGGAACTGGCCCAGGTCAGCGAATTCATCCACTTTGCCTGCACCAGCGAGGACATCAACAACCTGTCCCACGCCCTGATGCTGCGCGAAGGCCGTGATGACGTGATGCTGCCGTTGATGCGCCAGACCGCCAATGCCATCCGCGAACTGGCCATCCGCTTCGCCGACGTGCCGATGCTGTCGCGCACCCACGGCCAACCGGCTTCGCCGACCACCCTGGGCAAAGAACTGGCCAACGTGGTGTACCGCCTGGAGCGTCAGATCGCTCAAGTGGCCGCCGTGCCATTGCTGGGCAAGATCAACGGTGCCGTGGGCAACTACAACGCCCACCTGTCGGCCTACCCTGAGATCGACTGGGAAGCCAATGCCCGCGCCTTCATCGAAGACGAACTGGGCCTGGGCTTCAACCCGTACACCACGCAGATCGAACCCCACGACTACATCGCCGAGCTGTTCGACGCCATTGCGCGCTTCAACACCATCCTGATCGACTTCGATCGCGATATCTGGGGCTACATCTCCCTGGGCTACTTCAAGCAGCGCACCATCGCTGGCGAAATCGGCTCCTCGACCATGCCGCACAAGGTCAACCCGATCGACTTCGAAAACTCCGAAGGCAACCTGGGCATCGCCAACGCCTTGTTCCAGCACCTGGCCAGCAAGTTGCCGATCTCCCGCTGGCAGCGCGACCTGACCGACTCCACCGTATTACGCAACCTCGGCGTGGGCTTTGCCCATAGCGTGATCGCGTACGAAGCCAGCCTCAAAGGCATCAGCAAACTGGAACTCAACGCGCAGAAAATCGCCGCTGACCTGGACGCTTGCTGGGAAGTCCTGGCCGAGCCGATCCAGACCGTAATGCGCCGCTACAACATCGAAAACCCGTACGAAAAGCTGAAAGAGTTGACACGCGGCAAGGGCATCAGCCCCGAGGCGCTGCAAACTTTCATCGACGGCCTGGACATGCCAGCCGCGGCCAAGGCCGAGCTGAAACTGCTGACCCCGGCCAACTACATCGGCAACGCTGTAGACCAAGCCAAACGCATCTGATTGCAGCTTGCCCCCTTGAGACGCCCGGCAGCGCCGGGCGTTTTTATTCCCGTATGAAAAGTGCTTTTTTTCAATAGGTTACACATGAATCCTGATATTCCTCTTCAACTTCTAGGCGGCATCACTGCACGGGAATTCCTGCGCGACTACTGGCAGAAAAAACCGCTGCTGATCCGCCAGGCCATTCCTGATTTCGAAAGCCCGATCGATGCCGACGAACTGGCCGGCCTGGCGCTGGAAGAAGAAGTCGAGTCGCGCCTGGTGATCGAGCACGGCGAGCGCCCTTGGGAGCTGCGTCGCGGCCCGTTTGCCGAAGACGCCTTCAGCACCCTGCCCGAGCGCGAGTGGACCCTGCTGGTGCAGGCGGTCGACCAGTTTGTACCGGAAGTGGCCGAGCTGCTGGAGCAGTTCCGCTTCCTGCCAAGCTGGCGCATCGATGACGTGATGATCAGCTTTGCCGCCCCCGGTGGCAGCGTCGGTCCACATTTCGATAACTACGACGTGTTCCTGCTGCAAGCCCAGGGCAAGCGCAACTGGAAGATCGGCCAGATGTGCAGCTCGGAAAGCCCGCTGCTGCAGCACGCCGACCTGCGCATCCTCGCCGAATTCGAAGAGACTGCCGAATGGGTGCTGGAACCGGGCGACATGCTTTACCTGCCGCCGCGCCTGGCGCACTTCGGCATCGCTGAAGATGACTGCATGACCTACTCGGTAGGTTTCCGCGCGCCAAGCGCCGCCGAAGTGCTGACCCACTTCACCGACTTCCTCAGCCAGTACCTGACGGATGAAGAGCGCTACACCGACGCAGACGCCCAGCCCGTCAGCGATCCGCACCAGATCCAGAGCGACGCCCTCGACCGCCTGAAAAGCCTGCTGGCCGAGCACATGAGCGACGAGCGCATGCTGCTGACCTGGTTCGGCCAATTCATGACCGAGCCACGCTACCCGGAACTGGTCGCAGGCCCCGAAGAGCTGGCGCAGGATGAAGTGATCAGCAGCCTGGAAGACGGCGCAGTACTGATCCGCAACCCAAGCGCGCGTCTGGCCTGGTCGGAAGTGGACGACGACGTATTGCTGTTCGCCAGCGGCCAGAGCCGTTACCTGCCAGGCAAACTGCGCGAACTGCTGAAGTTGATCTGCGCGGCCGACGCCCTGCATGTCGACAACCTGGGTCCATGGCTGGCTGATGAAGACGGCCGCGACCTGCTGTGCGAACTGGTCAAGCAAGGAAGCCTGGGGTTTGCCGATGAATAAAATTCACGTAAGTGTCGCAGACTGGCAAAAGGATATCGCCGAGATCCGGCGCATTCGTGAAGCGGTATTTATCGCTGAGCAATCGGTTCCACCTGAGCTGGAGTGGGACGCAGACGACGCTGGAGCCATGCACTTCCTCGCGTTCGAAGGCGACTTTCCCATTGGTACTGCACGCCTGCTGCCCAGCGGCGAGATCGGTCGCGTGTCGGTCCTCAAGGACTGGCGCGGGCTGAAGGTTGGCGACAAGCTGATGGAAGCGGTGATTGGCGAGGCCGAGAAACGCGGCCAGACCCGGCAGTTCCTCAGCGCGCAGGTGTATGCCGCACCGTTCTATGAGCGGCTAGGGTTCAAGATTGTCAGCGGGGAATTCCTGGAAGTCGGGATTCCTCATGTTGATATGGAGCGCGAGGGCTGATCCGAGTCCGAGTCGTTCCCATCGCAGGCAAGCCAGCTCCCACACTTGAAATGTAGGCCCCTGTGGGTGCTGGCGAGCGGCCCTGATATTACAAGCGGGCTTGCTGTGGCGAGCGGGCTTGCCCCGCGCTGGGCTGCGTAGCAGCCCCCCTCAACAGACGCCGAGTTCTTCCTGAAAGAACTCGGCGTTTTTATTGGGGCTGCTACGCAACCCGGCGCGGGGCAAGCCCGCTCGCCACAACAAGCCAGCTCCCTACTACATGCTGGCCCACTCCATGCCCGCTCACCACAACAATCTACTGCCAGCCAGGACGATAAACTGGCACCATCAAGCCCAAATGACTCGCAGAGATAACGGACATGTCCCTACGCACACTGCTCACCGCCCTACTGCTATCCGCCAGTTTCACGGCGATGGCAGCCACTGAAGCCCTACCCTTGAGCAACCGCACCAGCGCCGACCTGCTGCCGGTCGCACAGAATTTCATTGGCAAGGATGGCACGGTCAGCGCCTATGGCAATCAACTGATCGTCAATGCCGAGCCGGACAAGATCCAGGGCCTGCGCGCCCTGCTCGCACAACTGGACACGCCGTCCAAGCGCTTGCTGATCACCGTCGACACCAACGAAAACAATCAGCAGAGCAACGGCCAGGTCATCACCTACAGCACCGAAAGCCGAGAGGGTGGAATCCAGCAGATCCAGGCCAGCGAAGGCGTGCCCGCGCTGATCCAGGTCGGTCAGAGCGTGCCACTGACCACCACCCAGCCCGATACCTATGGCCGCCCGCAAAACCAGACTCAATACCGCAACGTCACCCAAGGTTTCTACGTCACCGCCAGCGTCACCGGCGAGACCGTACACCTGAGCATCAGCACCAATCGTGACCGCATGAGCCAGGAGCGTCCCGATGTAGTGAATGTGCAAAGTACCGACACAACTGTCAGCGGGCGCCTGGGCGAATGGATCACCCTGGCCGGTATCAATCGCCAGACCCAGGCCGACAAACAGGGCGCGACCCGCACCTACTCGACCCAGGGCCGGGATGATCTGACACTGCGGGTCAAAGTGGACACCTTGAACTGAAGCACCAAAAACTGACTGATTAGTCGTATTAGACCAAAGATGTAGTGCTATAAAAAAAGCACTACAAAACATTTGACGATCCAAAAAAGCATGGGCATGATGGCCTCGCTCCCGCTAATCAGGGGCCCTGGCAAGGGCCTTCGGATCGTCGCTCTAAGCTACCCACCTGAGCCGATTCGTGTCTGTACCGCCCACAAGGTGTGTTTGACGAGGTTGCGACTGGAACGAAGTTGTCCCGAGGGACGGAAGCTAACCAGGTAACCCGGCAACACACTGATGGATCGTACCAAGGCCCACGACGCCCGAAGACTGTTCTCGGTTCGCCTCTACCTGCTCACTTTCTCCCTTGAGCCTATCGTTCATCCCGTCGCCTTCCCCGCCAAGCCCACTTTGACCGCCTAAGCTTCTGGTCAGCGAGCAGCCAATCCCACGCACTGAATACGTGGCTGGCAAACGGAATTTTCAACCCAGTAGTTTTTCCACAAAAGACGCGACGAGGTTTTTCCCCATGGCACTGACACGCGAACAGCAAATTGCAGCCCTTGAAAAAGACTGGGCTGAAAACCCACGCTGGAAAGGCGTGACTCGCGCTTACTCCGCTGCTGACGTCGTCCGCCTGCGCGGCTCGGTTCAACCTGAGCACACCTTCGCAAAACTGGGCGCCGAGAAGCTGTGGAAGCTGGTTACCCAGGGCGCCAAGCCGTCCTTCCGTCCCGAGAAAGATTTCGTCAACTGCATGGGCGCCCTGACCGGCGGCCAGGCTGTGCAACAAGTCAAGGCCGGCATCCAGGCGATCTACCTGTCCGGCTGGCAAGTGGCCGCGGACAACAACTCCGCCGAGTCCATGTACCCTGACCAATCGCTGTACCCGGTGGATTCCGTGCCAACCGTGGTCAAGCGCATCAACAACTCGTTCCGCCGCGCCGACCAGATCCAATGGAAAGCCGGTAAAGGTCCGGGCGACGAAGGCTACATCGACTACTTCGCGCCAATCGTGGCTGACGCCGAAGCCGGTTTCGGTGGCGTACTGAACGCCTACGAGCTGATGAAGAGCATGATCGAGGCAGGCGCCGCCGGCGTGCACTTCGAAGACCAACTGGCTTCCGTGAAAAAATGCGGCCACATGGGCGGCAAGGTACTGGTTCCGACCCAGGAAGCCGTGCAGAAGCTGACCGCTGCTCGCCTGGCTGCTGACGTTGCCGGCACCCCGACCATCATCCTGGCACGTACCGACGCTAACGCGGCAGACCTGCTGACGTCGGACTGCGACCCGTACGACCAGCCGTTCGTGACTGGCGAGCGCACCCAGGAAGGCTTCTACAAGGTTCGTGCAGGCCTGGATCAAGCAATTGCCCGCGGCCTGGCCTACGCGCCGTATGCCGACCTGATCTGGTGCGAAACCGCCAAGCCAGACCTGGACGAAGCCCGTCGCTTCGCCGAGGCGATCAAGAAGGAATACCCGGACCAACTGCTGTCCTACAACTGCTCGCCTTCCTTCAACTGGAAGAAAAACCTGGACGACGCGACCATCGCCAAGTTCCAGCGCGAACTGTCCGCCATGGGCTACAAGCACCAGTTCATCACCCTGGCCGGCATTCACAACATGTGGCACAGCATGTTCAACCTGGCGCACGACTACGCCCGCAACGACATGACTGCCTACGTGAAGCTGCAGGAGCAGGAATTCGCTGACGCCGCCAAAGGCTACACCTTCGTGGCGCACCAGCAGGAAGTGGGCACTGGCTACTTCGACGACATGACCACCGTGATCCAGGGCGGCACCTCGTCCGTAACCGCGCTGACCGGTTCGACCGAAGAAGAACAGTTTCACTAAGTAGCTGAGTACACGGCCATTGCGGGCCCGATAGAAAGCTAACCGCAGTGCCGCACGATCTGACGCCCCGACTGGTTCGGGGCGTTTTTTTTGCCCCGAGAAAACCCTCCCACCCCTGCGAAGATCAAAATGTGGGAGCGGGCTTGCTCGCGAAAGCGGTGTGTCAGTCAAAAAACTGCTGGCTGATGCACCGCTTTCGCGAGCAAGCCCGCTCCCACAATAAAAATGCGGCCAGCCTGACGTTTTTGCGCAAAACCTTGATCCAGAGCGGTATTCGCCCAGGAAAATTCAGTTAAAAGTTGTGCGCTGACAACTTGCGCCTAACGGGCAAGTAACAACAACTTTTCCCGCGACGCACTCAACACCCGCTTAAAACTCCCGCAAACAATATTCATTATCATTTAGAGCATTAAAAATTCGTTACACCCTAAACAAAACACAATTGATTAAAATCAAGCTAATGCCCGCAGCGTCTGGGCTACAGCCCCATAAAGGTGCACTATGTCCTTAATTCAGCGAATAAATTAGCTACAGGAATTTTACTTGCTAGGTGTTTAGCCATAAAATCACCGCGATTGATTGCGCTGCGACATATCGTCACTGCGTCGTTACTTTTTCGAGCTCAGAGACCTTTGCTCTCTGTTAAGGATTTCCAGCATGACCGAAGCGACAGGACTCATGGCCCACAACTGGGGCTTTGCCATTTTCCTCCTCGGTGTTGTCGGCCTTTGCGCCTTCATGCTCGGTGTTTCCAGCCTCCTCGGGTCAAAAGCCTGGGGCCGCAGCAAAAACGAACCGTTCGAGTCCGGCATGCTACCTACAGGTGGCGCCCGCTTGCGGCTCTCAGCCAAATTCTATCTGGTCGCGATGCTGTTCGTGATCTTCGATATCGAAGCCCTCTTTCTCTTTGCCTGGTCTGTGTCCGTCCGCGAAAGCGGCTGGACCGGATTCGTCGAAGCTCTCGTTTTCATAGCAATTCTGTTGGCAGGTCTTGTCTACCTGTTCCGAGTGGGCGCCCTTGACTGGGCTCCGGAAGCTCGTCGCAAGCGGCAAGCGAAGCTGAAACAATGAGGCTTTGGCGATGCAATACAATCTCACCAGGATCGACCCGGATGCTCCTAACGATCAGTACCCCATCGGCGAACGGGAAACCGTCTCCGATCCGTTAGAAGATCAAGTCCACAAAAACATCTACATGGGCAAGCTGGAAGACGTGCTGAGTGGCGCGGTCAACTGGGGGCGCAAGAATTCCCTGTGGCCGTACAACTTCGGCCTTTCGTGCTGCTACGTGGAAATGACCACCGCCTTCACGGCGCCCCATGACATCGCGCGCTTTGGCGCCGAAGTTATCCGGGCATCGCCGCGCCAGGCGGATTTCATGGTTATCGCCGGTACCTGCTTTATCAAGATGGCGCCGATCATCCAGCGTCTCTACGAGCAAATGCTCGAGCCAAAGTGGGTTATCTCCATGGGTTCGTGCGCCAACTCCGGTGGCATGTACGACATCTACTCCGTGGTTCAGGGGGTGGACAAGTTCCTGCCCGTGGACGTCTACGTGCCTGGCTGCCCGCCCCGTCCTGAAGCATTCCTGCAAGGCTTGATGTTGCTGCAGGAATCGATTGGCAAGGAGCGTCGCCCACTTTCCTGGGTCGTCGGAGATCAAGGCGTGTACCGCGCCGAGATGCCGTCACAAAAGGAACAGCGCCGCGAACAGCGAATCGCAGTCACCAACCTGCGCAGCCCCGACGAAGTCTGATCCAGCACCGCTTCTTTTATAGAACGAAAACCTGGCTTCATTCTTTACGTTGACCGAAAGCGATAAAAAACCATGACTACAGGCAGTGCTCTGTACATCCCGCCTTATAAGGCAGACGACCAGGATGTGGTCGTCGAACTCAACAACCGTTTTGGCCCTGACGCCTTCACCGCCCAGGCCACACGCACCGGTATGCCAGTGCTGTGGGTGGCGCGCGCCAAACTCGTCGAAGTCCTGACCTTCCTGCGCAACCTGCCCAAGCCGTACGTCATGCTCTATGACCTGCATGGCGTGGACGAGCGCCTGCGCACCAAGCGCCAGGGGCTGCCGAGCGGCGCGGACTTCACCGTGTTCTATCACCTGATGTCGCTGGAACGTAACAGCGACGTGATGATCAAGGTCGCACTAAACGAAAGCGACTTGAGCATCCCGACCGTGACCGGTATCTGGCCGAACGCCAGCTGGTACGAGCGTGAAGTCTGGGACATGTTCGGTATCGACTTCCCGGGCCACCCGCACCTGACCCGCATCATGATGCCGCCGACCTGGGAAGGTCACCCGCTGCGCAAGGACTTCCCGGCCCGCGCCACTGAATTCGATCCGTTCAGCCTCAACCTCGCCAAGCAGCAGCTTGAAGAGGAAGCCGCACGTTTCCGCCCGGAAGACTGGGGCATGAAGCGCTCCGGCACCAACGAGGACTACATGTTCCTCAACCTGGGCCCGAACCACCCTTCGGCCCACGGCGCATTCCGTATCATCCTGCAGCTGGACGGTGAAGAAATCGTCGACTGCGTGCCCGACATCGGCTACCACCACCGTGGTGCCGAAAAGATGGCAGAGCGCCAGTCGTGGCACAGCTTCATCCCGTACACCGACCGTATCGACTACCTCGGCGGCGTGATGAACAACCTGCCGTACGTGCTCTCGGTCGAGAAGCTGGCCGGCATCAAGGTCCCGGACCGGGTCGACACCATCCGCATCATGATGGCCGAGTTCTTCCGGATCACCAGCCACCTGCTGTTCCTGGGTACGTATATCCAGGACGTCGGCGCCATGACCCCGGTGTTCTTCACCTTCACCGACCGTCAGCGCGCCTACAAGGTCATCGAAGCCATCACGGGCTTCCGCCTGCACCCGGCCTGGTACCGCATCGGCGGTGTGGCCCACGACCTGCCGAATGGCTGGGAGCGCCTGGTCAAGGAATTCATCGACTGGATGCCCAAGCGTCTGGACGAGTACCAGAAAGCCGCCCTGGACAACAGCATCCTCAAGGGTCGGACCATCGGCGTCGCGCAGTACAACACCAAGGAAGCCCTGGAATGGGGCGTCACCGGTGCGGGCTTGCGTTCGACCGGTTGCGATTTCGACCTGCGCAAGGCGCGCCCGTACTCCGGCTACGAGAACTTCGAGTTCGAAGTCCCGCTGGCGGCCAACGGCGATGCCTACGACCGCTGCATCGTGCGCGTCGAAGAAATGCGCCAGAGCCTGAAGATCATCGAGCAGTGCATGCGCAACATGCCGGCAGGCCCGTACAAGGCGGATCACCCGCTGACCACGCCGCCGCCTAAAGAGCGCACCCTGCAACACATCGAAACCCTGATCACGCACTTCCTGCAAGTCTCGTGGGGCCCGGTGATGCCGGCCAACGAGTCCTTCCAGATGATCGAAGCGACCAAGGGTATCAACAGTTATTACCTGACGAGCGATGGCGGCACCATGAGCTACCGCACCCGGATTCGTACCCCAAGCTTCGCGCACTTGCAGCAGATCCCTTCGGTGATCAAAGGCGAGATGGTCGCGGACTTGATTGCGTACCTGGGTAGTATCGATTTCGTTATGGCCGACGTGGACCGCTAAGCATGAACAGCACGCTTATCCAGACAGACCGTTTCACCTTGAGTGAAACCGAGCGCTCGGCCATCGAGCACGAGCTGCATCACTACGAAGATCCGCGCGCAGCGTCGATCGAAGCCTTGAAGATCGTCCAGAAGGAACGTGGCTGGGTGCCCGACGGCGCCCTCTACGCCATTGGCGAGATCCTCGGCATCCCGGCCAGCGACGTTGAAGGCGTGGCCACGTTCTACAGCCAGATCTTCCGCCAGCCGGTTGGCCGCCACATCATCCGCGTGTGCGACAGCATGGTCTGCTACATCGGCGGCCACGAGTCGGTGGTTGACGCGATCCAGAGCAAGCTGGGCATCGGCCTCGGCCAAACCACTGCAGACGGGCGTTTCACCCTGCTGCCGGTGTGCTGCCTGGGTAACTGCGACAAGGCGCCGGCGTTGATGATCGACGACGACACATTCGGCGACGTCCAGGCCTCTGGCGTCACCCAATTGCTCGAGGGCTACCCATGACCCTGACTTCCTTTGGCCCGGCCAACCTGATCAAGCGTTCGGCCGAAACCCACCCGCTGACCTGGCGCCTGCGTGACGACGGCGAGCCTGTATGGCTTGACGAGTACCAGGCCAAGAACGGCTATGCCGCAGCGCGCAAGGCTTTTGCCGACATGGCCCAGGACGATATCGTCCAGACCGTGAAGGACGCCGGCCTTAAAGGTCGCGGCGGTGCTGGCTTCCCCACGGGTGTGAAGTGGGGCCTGATGCCCAAAGACGAATCCATCAACATCCGCTACTTGCTGTGCAACGCGGATGAAATGGAGCCCAACACCTGGAAGGACCGCATGCTGATGGAGCAACTGCCCCATCTGCTGATCGAAGGCATGCTGATCAGCGCCCGTGCGCTGAAAACCTACCGTGGCTACATCTTCCTGCGTGGCGAATACACCACTGCCGCCAAGCACTTGAACCGTGCCGTGGAAGAAGCCAAGGCCGCAGGCCTGTTGGGCAAGAACATCCTCGGTTCGGGGTTCGACTTCGAGCTGTTCGTGCACACCGGCGCCGGGCGTTATATCTGCGGTGAAGAAACAGCCCTGATCAACTCCCTCGAAGGCCGCCGCGCCAACCCGCGCTCCAAGCCGCCCTTCCCCGCTGCTGTTGGCGTGTGGGGCAAGCCGACGTGCGTTAACAACGTCGAGACCCTGTGCAACGTGCCGGCGATCATCGCCGACGGCGTGGACTGGTATAAATCCCTGGCCCGCGAAGGCAGCGAAGACATGGGCACCAAGCTCATGGGCTTCTCCGGCAAGGTCAAGAACCCGGGCCTGTGGGAACTGCCATTCGGCGTGACCGCCCGCGAGCTGTTCGAGGACTACGCCGGCGGCATGCGCGACGGCTACACCCTGAAAGCCTGGCAGCCAGGCGGCGCCGGTACCGGCTTCCTGCTCCCTGAGCACCTCGACGCACAAATGTATGCCGGCGGCATCGGCAAGGTGGGCACCCGGATGGGTACCGGCCTGGCGATGGCGGTGGACAACACCGTGAACATGGTCTCGCTGCTGCGCAACATGGAGCAGTTCTTCGCCCGTGAATCCTGTGGTTTCTGCACTCCGTGCCGCGATGGCCTGCCATGGAGCGTCAAGCTCCTGATGGCCATCGAGAAAGGCGAAGGCCAGCCGGGGGATATCGAAACCCTGCTGGGCCTGGTCGGTTTCCTCGGCCCTGGTAAGACCTTCTGTGCTCACGCACCGGGCGCCGTGGAGCCACTGGGCAGCGCAATCAAGTACTTCCGCTCGGAGTTCGAAGCCGGCATCGCGCCCAAAAGCGCCGCCGTCCCGCCTCTGGCAAAGCCGATCGTAGTCGGCGCGTAACGCTTCAATAAGCGAAGGGTCCGTGCCCTTCGCTTTGTCATGTGCTGACGCCTTGATGGCTGTGTTGATGCACATGAATAACAAGATTCCATTAGCCACGCCCGCTGACAACGGGCCAACGAAGAACTTTGAACCATGGCCACTATCCACGTAGACGGCAAAGCGCTCGAAGTCGATGGGGCAGACAACCTGTTACAGGCGTGTCTGTCACTAGGCCTCGACATCCCTTATTTCTGCTGGCACCCCGCGCTCGGTAGCGTCGGTGCCTGTCGCCAGTGTGCGGTCAAGCAGTACACCGACGAAAACGACACCCGTGGTCGTATCGTCATGTCCTGCATGACCCCAGCCACCGACAACACCTGGATCTCCATCGAAGATGAAGAATCCAAGGCGTTCCGCGCCAGCGTTGTCGAATGGCTGATGACCAACCACCCCCACGACTGCCCGGTCTGTGAGGAAGGCGGTCACTGCCACCTGCAAGACATGACGGTGATGACCGGCCACAACGAGCGCCGTTACCGCTTCACCAAGCGTACCCACCAGAACCAGGAACTGGGCCCGTTCATTTCCCATGAAATGAACCGCTGCATCGCCTGCTACCGCTGCGTACGCTTCTATAAAGACTACGCCGGCGGCACCGACCTGGGCGTCTTTGGTGCCCACGACAACGTGTACTTCGGTCGCGTTGAAGACGGCGTGCTCGAAAGCGAGTTCTCCGGCAACCTCACCGAGGTCTGCCCGACCGGTGTGTTCACCGACAAGACTCACTCCGAGCGCTACAACCGCAAGTGGGACATGCAGTTCGCCCCGAGCATCTGCCATGGCTGCTCCAGCGGTTGCAACATCTCCCCGGGCGAGCGCTACGGTGAACTGCGTCGCATCGAAAACCGCTTCAACGGTTCGGTCAACCAGTACTTCCTGTGCGACCGTGGCCGTTTCGGCTATGGCTACGTCAACCGCGAAGACCGTCCGCGCCAGCCGTTGCTGGCCGATGGCGCCAAGCTGAGCCTGGACGACGCACTGGATAAAGCCGCCGACCTGCTGCGCGGCCGTAACATCGTCGGTATCGGTTCGCCACGCGCCAGCCTCGAAAGCAACTACGCGTTGCGCGAGCTGGTCGGTGCCGAGCACTTCTACAGTGGTATCGAAGCCGCTGAGCTGGAGCGCATCCGCCTGGTCCTCCAGGTGCTGAACGACAGCCCGCTGCCAGTGCCAAACATGCGCGACATCGAAGACCACGACGCAATCTTCGTACTCGGTGAAGACCTGACCCAGACCGCCGCGCGTATCGCGCTGTCCCTGCGCCAGTCGGTCAAAGGCAAGGCCGAAGAAATGGCCGACGCCATGCGCGTGCAGCCTTGGCTCGACGCTGCGGTGAAAAACATCGGCCAGCACGCGCTGAACCCGCTGTTTATCGCCAGCATCGCCGAAACCAAGCTCGACGATATCGCCGAAGAGTGCGTGCACGCGGCACCCGACGACCTGGCACGCATCGGTTTCGCCGTGGCCCACGCCCTCGACGCCAGCGCCCCTGCCGTCGAAGGCCTGGACGCAGAAGCCGTGGCCCTGGCCCAGCGCATCGCCGACGCCCTGCTGGCGGCCAAGCGCCCATTGATCATTGCCGGTACCTCCCTGGGTTCCAAGGCACTGATCGAAGCCGCCGCCAACATCGCCAAGGCCCTGAAGCTGCGAGACAAGAACGGTTCCATCAGCCTGGTTGTACCGGAAGCCAACAGCCTTGGCCTGGCCATGCTCGGCGGCGAGTCCGTGGACGCAGCCCTGCAAGCGGTGATCGACGGCAATGCCGACGCCATCGTGGTGCTGGAAAACGACCTGTACACCCGCACCGATGCCGCCAAGGTTGACGCTGCACTGGACGCCGCCAAAGTCCTGATCGTCGCCGACCACCAGAAGACCGCTACCAGCGACCGTGCCCACCTGGTGCTGCCAGCCGCTACCTTCGCTGAAGGCGACGGTACCCTGGTCAGCCAGGAAGGCCGCGCCCAGCGCTTCTTCCAGGTGTTCGATCCGAAGTACATGGACGCCAGCATCCTGGTTCACGAAGGCTGGCGCTGGCTGCATGCCCTGCGCGCAACCCTGCTGAACCAGCCGATCGACTGGACCCAACTCGACCACGTCACCGCTGCCGTCGCCTCCAGCGCACCGCAACTGGCGCGTATCGTCGATGCCGCACCGTCCGCCGCGTTCCGCATCAAGGGCATGAAACTGGCCCGTGAGCCGCTGCGTTACTCCGGACGTACCGCCATGCGCGCTGACATCAGCGTGCACGAACCGCGTACCCCGCAAGATAACGACACCGCGTTTGCCTTCTCCATGGAAGGTTACTCGGGTTCGGTCGAGCCACGTCAGCAGGTGCCTTTCGCCTGGTCGCCGGGCTGGAACTCGCCGCAGGCCTGGAACAAGTTCCAGGACGAAGTCGGTGGTCATATCCGCGCTGGCGACCCGGGCACCCGCCTGATCGAAAGCACCGGCGACTCGCTGAACTGGTTCGCGGCCGTACCGCGTCCGTTCAACCCGGCCCAGGGCACCTGGCAGGTTGTGCCGTTTTTCCACCTGTTCGGCAGCGAAGAGAACTCTTCCAAGGCCGCGCCGGTGCAAGAGCGCATCCCGGCTGCCTACGTGGCGCTGGCCAAGTCCGAAGCCGACCGCCTGGGCGTCAACGACGGTGCCCTGCTCAGCTTGAACGTAGGCGGCCAGACCCTGCGCCTGCCGCTGCGCATCAACGATGAGTTGGGTGCTGGCCTGATTGGCCTGCCAAAAGGTATCGCCGGCATTCCGCCTGCGATCTTCGGCCACACCGTTGACGGTCTGCAGGAGGCAGCGCAATGACTTGGTTCACTCCTGAAGTGATCGACGTGATCATCTCGGTGGTCAAGGCCATCGTGATCCTGCTGGCCGTGGTCGTCGCGGGCGCCCTGCTCAGCTTCGTCGAACGTCGCTTGCTGGGCTGGTGGCAGGACCGTTACGGTCCGAACCGCGTTGGCCCGTTCGGCATGTTCCAGATCGCTGCCGACATGCTGAAAATGTTCTTCAAGGAAGACTGGACCCCGCCGTTTGCCGACAAGGTGATCTTCACCCTGGCACCGGTCGTGGCCATGAGCGCCTTGCTGATCGCCTTCGCGATCATCCCGATCACCCCGACCTGGGGCGTGGCGGACCTGAACATCGGCTTGCTGTTCTTCTTCGCCATGGCCGGTCTGTCGGTCTACGCGGTGCTGTTCGCCGGTTGGGCCAGTAACAACAAGTTTGCCCTGCTGGGCAGCTTGCGGGCCTCGGCGCAGACTGTGTCCTACGAAGTGTTCATGGGCCTGGCGCTGATGGGCATCGTGGTGCAGGTTGGCTCGTTCAACATGCGCGACATCGTTGAGTACCAGGCGCAGAACCTGTGGTTCATCATTCCGCAGTTCTTTGGCTTCTGTACCTTCTTCATCGCTGGCGTGGCCGTGACTCACCGTCACCCCTTCGACCAGCCAGAAGCAGAACAGGAACTGGCCGACGGTTACCACATTGAATACGCCGGCATGAAATGGGGCATGTTCTTCGTCGGTGAGTACATCGGCATCATCTTGATCTCGGCCCTGCTGGTCACGCTGTTCTTCGGCGGCTGGCACGGTCCGTTCGGCATCCTGCCGCAGTTGGCGTTCTTCTGGTTCTTCCTCAAGACCGCGTTCTTCATCATGTTGTTTATCCTGCTGCGCGCTTCCATTCCGCGTCCACGATACGACCAGGTGATGGATTTCAGCTGGCGCTTCTGCCTGCCGCTGACCCTGATCAATTTGCTGGTGACTGCTGCCGTTGTGTTGTTGAACACGCCAGCGGGCGCGGTTCAGTGAGGATTTGACCCATGTTCAAATATATTGGCGACATCGTTAAGGGTACCGGTACCCAATTGCGAAGCCTGGTGATGGTTTTCGGCCATGGCTTTCGCAAACGCGACACCCTGCAATACCCGGAAGAAGCGGTGTACCTGCCGCCGCGCTATCGCGGCCGCATCGTACTGACCCGCGACCCCGACGGCGAAGAGCGTTGCGTAGCCTGCAACCTGTGCGCCGTGGCGTGCCCGGTGGGCTGTATCTCCCTGCAGAAAGCTGAAACCGAAGACGGTCGCTGGTACCCGGACTTCTTCCGCATCAACTTCTCGCGCTGCATTTTCTGCGGCCTGTGCGAGGAAGCTTGCCCGACCACCGCGATCCAGCTGACACCGGATTTCGAGATGGCCGAGTTCAAACGTCAGGACCTGGTGTACGAGAAAGAAGATCTGCTGATCTCCGGTCCCGGTAAAAACCCTGATTACAACTTCTATCGTGTTGCAGGTATGGCCGTTGCCGGTAAGCCCAAGGGCGCCGCACAAAACGAAGCCGAGCCGATCAACGTGAAGAGCTTGCTGCCTTAAGGAAGAAAGATGGAATTCGCTTTCTATTTCGCATCGGGTATTGCAGTGGTGTCCACACTTCGCGTGATCACCAACACCAACCCCGTGCACGCCCTGCTCTACCTGATCATTTCGCTGATCGCCGTGGCCATGACCTTTTTCAGCCTCGGCGCACCGTTTGCCGGTGTCCTGGAAGTGATCGCCTACGCTGGCGCCATCATGGTGCTGTTCGTGTTTGTGGTGATGATGCTCAACCTGGGGCCGGCTTCGGTCGCCCAGGAGCGCGTCTGGCTCAAGCCCGGCATCTGGCTTGGCCCGGTGATCCTGGCAGCGCTGCTGCTGGCTGAACTGCTGTATGTGCTGTTCGCTCACCAGAGCGGCCAGGCCATCGGCCACACCACCGTAGACGCCAAGGCCGTGGGCATCAGCCTGTTCGGCCCGTACCTGCTGGTGGTCGAACTGGCTTCGATGCTGCTGCTCGCTGCAGCCATCACTGCCTTCCACTTGGGCCGCAACGAAGCCAAGGAGCAATGACGATGCCTGCTATCCCTTTGGAGCATGGTCTGGCGGTCGCCGGCATCCTGTTCTGCCTTGGCCTGGTCGGCCTGATGGTTCGCCGTAACATCCTGTTCGTGTTGATGAGCCTGGAAATCATGATGAACGCTGCAGCACTGGCCTTCATCGTGGCAGGTGCGCGTTGGGGCCAGCCGGATGGACAAGTCATGTTCATCCTGGTGATCAGCCTGGCAGCCGCCGAGGCCAGTATTGGCCTGGCGATCCTGCTGCAACTGTATCGTCGCTTCCACACGCTTGATATCGACGCTGCCAGTGAGATGCGCGGATGAACATGATCTTTCTGACTTTCGTATTCCCCCTGATCGGTTTCCTGCTGCTGTCGTTCTCCCGTGGACGCTGGTCGGAAAACCTCTCGGCCCTGGTCGGCGTGGGTTCCATTGGCTTGTCGGCGATTGTCGCCGCCTACGTCATCTGGCAATTCAACGTTGCACCACCCGAAGCCGGTCACTACACCCTGGTGCTGTGGCAATGGATGGCGGTCGAGGGCTTCAAGCCTGACTTCGCCCTGTACGTCGACGGCCTGTCGATCACCATGCTCGGCGTGGTGGTAGGCGTGGGTTTCCTGATCCACCTGTTCGCGTCCTGGTACATGCGCGGTGAGGCCGGTTACTCGCGCTTCTTCGCCTACACCAACCTGTTTATCGCCAGCATGCTGTTCCTGGTGCTGGGCGATAACCTGTTGTTCCTGTACTTCGGCTGGGAAGGCGTGGGCCTGTGCTCGTACCTGTTGATCGGTTTCTACTACAGCAACCGCAACAACGGTAATGCAGCACTCAAAGCCTTTGTCGTGACCCGGATCGGCGACGTGTTCATGGCCATCGGCCTGTTCATCCTGTTCCAACAGGTGGGCACGCTGAATATCCAGGAACTGCTGGTGCTGGCACCACAGAAATTCCAGGTCGGCGACTTCTGGATCACCCTGGCGACCCTGATGCTGCTGGGTGGCGCTGTGGGTAAATCGGCACAACTGCCACTGCAAACCTGGCTGGCAGACGCCATGGCCGGTCCTACCCCGGTGTCGGCACTGATCCACGCCGCCACCATGGTGACCGCCGGTGTCTACCTGATCGCCCGTACCCACGGCCTGTTCACCTTGGCGCCAGAGATTCTGCACCTGGTGGGCCTGGTAGGTGGCGTGACCCTGGTACTGGCCGGCTTCGCCGCGCTGGTGCAGACCGACATCAAGCGCATCCTCGCCTACTCGACCATGAGCCAGATCGGCTACATGTTCCTGGCCCTGGGCGTCGGCGCCTGGGACGGCGCGATCTTCCACCTGATGACCCACGCCTTCTTCAAGGCCCTGCTGTTCCTGGCTTCCGGTGCGGTGATCGTTGCCTGCCACCACGAGCAGAACATCTTCAAGATGGGTGGCCTGTGGAAGAAACTGCCGTTGGCCTACGCCAGCTTCATCGTCGGTGGTGCCGCACTCGCAGCCCTGCCACTGGTGACCGCAGGTTTCTACTCCAAAGACGAAATCCTCTGGGAAGCCTTTGCCAGCGGTAACCAAGGCCTGCTGTACGCCGGTCTGGTGGGTGCGTTCATGACCTCGCTGTACACCTTCCGCCTGATCTTCATCACCTTCCACGGTGAAGCCAAGACTGAAGCCCACGCAGGCCACGGCATCTCCCACTGGCTGCCGCTGTCGGTGCTGATCATCCTGTCGACCTTCGTCGGCGCCATGATCACCCCGCCACTGGCTGGCGTACTGCCACAAAGCGTTGGACATGCTGGCGGTGACGCCAAGCACAGCCTGGAAATCGCCTCGGGCGCCATCGCCATCGCCGGTATCCTGCTGGCGGCCATGCTGTTCCTCGGCAAGCGTCGCTTCGTCACTGCCGTGGCCAACAGTGGCATTGGCCGCTTCCTTTCGGCCTGGTGGTTCGCCGCCTGGGGCTTCGACTGGATCTACGACAAACTGTTCGTCAAGCCTTACCTTGCGATCAGCCATGTACTGCGCAAAGACCCGCTCGACCAGACCATTGGTTTGATCCCGCGTGCTGCCAAGGCCGGTCACACCGCCCTGAGCCGCACCGAGACCGGCCAATTGCGTTGGTATGCGGCTTCCATGGCGGCTGGTGCCGTGCTGGTGATCGGCGCCATCGTAGTGGTAGCGGTCTGATATGAACTTTGCGAACTTGCGAAAGGAAACGAGCCCGTCATGATTCTGCCCTGGCTAATCCTGATCCCCTTTATCGGCGGCCTGCTCTGCTGGATGGGTGAACGCTTCGGCGCCACCCTGCCCCGCTGGATTGCGTTGCTGACCATGTCCCTGGAACTCGCACTCGGCCTCTGGCTGTGGGCCCATGGCGACTATTCATTTGCTCCGGCACCGGGTGTCGATCCAACCTTCGCGCTTGAGTTCAAGCACGTCTGGATCGAACGCTTCGGCATCAACGTGCACCTGGCCCTCGACGGCCTGTCGCTGTTGATGATCCTGCTGACCGGCCTGCTGGGTATCCTCTCGGTACTCTGCTCCTGGAAAGAAATCGAGCGTCACGTGGGCTTCTTCCACCTGAACCTGATGTGGATCCTGGGCGGCGTGGTCGGCGTATTCCTCGCCCTCGACCTGTTCATGTTCTTCTTCTTCTGGGAAATGATGCTGGTGCCGATGTACTTCCTCATCGCGCTCTGGGGTCACAGTTCTTCGGACGGCAAGAAAACCCGGATCTACGCGGCGACCAAGTTCTTCATCTTCACCCAGGCTTCCGGCCTGATCATGTTGGTGGCGATCCTGGGCCTGGTACTGGTCAACTTCAACAACACCGGCGTGATTACCTTCAACTACGCCGACCTGTTGAAAACCAAGATGTCGATGACCACCGAGTACATCCTCATGCTCGGGTTCTTCATCGCCTTCGCGGTGAAGCTGCCGGTGGTGCCGTTCCACTCCTGGCTGCCTGACGCTCACGCCCAGGCGCCAACCGCAGGTTCCGTGGACCTGGCCGGTATCCTGTTGAAGACGGCGGCCTACGGCCTGCTGCGTTTCGCCCTGCCGCTGTTCCCGAATGCTTCGGCCGAGTTTGCGCCGATCGCCATGACCCTGGGTCTGATCGGGATCTTCTACGGTGCATTCCTGGCCTTCGCGCAAACCGACATCAAGCGTCTGATTGCCTTCTCGTCCGTTTCCCACATGGGTTTCGTACTGATCGGCATCTACTCCGGCAGCCAGCTGGCGTTGCAAGGCGCAGTGATCCAGATGTTGGCCCACGGTGTTTCAGCCGCCGCACTGTTTATCCTCAGTGGCCAGTTGTACGAGCGCCTGCACACCCGTGACATGCGTGAGATGGGCGGCATCTGGTCGCGTATCGCGTACCTGCCGGCGATCAGCCTGTTCTTTGCCGCCGCGTCCCTGGGCTTGCCGGGTACGGGTAACTTTGTCGGTGAGTTCCTGATCCTGATGGGCAGCTTCGTCAGTGCGCCATGGATCACCGCGATTGCCACTTCCGGCCTGGTGTTCGGTTCGGTCTACTCGCTGATCATGATCCACCGCGCCTACTTCGGCCCGACCAAGTCGGACGCCGTCCTCAAAGGGATGGATGCTCGCGAACTGATCATGGTGCTCGGCCTTGCGGTACTGCTGGTGTACATCGGCGTGTATCCGCAACCGTTCCTCGACACCTCTGCCGCCACGATGCATGGCGTGCAGCAGTGGTTGAGCACCGCCTTCACTCAACTCGCTTCGGCCCGGTAAGAGCGCTATGGAATTCACGATCCAACACTTTATCGCGCTTGCGCCGCTGCTGATTACCAGCCTCACCATTGTGGTGGTGATGCTGGCAATCGCCTGGCGCCGCAATCACTCGCAGACGTTCCTGCTGTCCACCGCAGGCCTGAACCTGGCCTTGCTGTCGATTATCCCGGCACTCAAGGTCGCCCCGCTGGCGGTGACCCCACTGGTCATGATCGATGACTTCGCGCTGCTGTACACCGCGTTGATCCTCGTTGCGACACTGGCCTGCGTCACCCTCGCCCACGCTTACCTCGGCGAAGGCGGCACCGGCTACCCGGGCAACCGCGAAGAGCTGTACCTGCTGATCCTGCTGGCTGCGGCCGGCGGTATCGTGCTGGTCAGCGCGCAGCACCTGGCCGGTTTGTTCATCGGCCTGGAACTGCTGTCGATCCCGACCTACGGCCTAGTGGCGTACGCCTTCTTCAACAAGCGCTCCCTGGAAGCCGGCATCAAGTACATGGTGCTGTCGGCCGCCGGTTCCGCGTTCCTGTTGTTCGGTATGGCCCTGCTCTACGCCGAAGCCGGCAGCCTGAGCTTCAGCGGTATCGGCCACGCCCTGGCCACCACCAGCATGCCTGCGCCCATCGCCCAACTGGGCCTGGCCATGATGCTGATCGGCCTGGCGTTCAAGCTGTCGCTGGTACCGTTCCACCTGTGGACCCCAGACGTGTACGAAGGCGCCCCGGCGCCGGTAGCCGCGTTCCTGGCAACCGCCTCTAAGGTGGCAGTGTTTGCGGTGATGGTGCGTCTGTTCCAGATCTCCCCTGCCGCCAACACAGGCGTGCTGAGCGACGTGCTGACCGTGATCGCCATTGCGTCGATCCTGTTCGGTAACCTGCTGGCCCTGACCCAGAACAACCTCAAGCGTCTGCTGGGTTACTCGTCCATCGCCCACTTCGGCTACCTGCTGATCGCCCTGGTGGCGAGCAAAGGCCTGGCCGTGGAAGCCATCGGCGTGTACCTGGTCACCTACGTGATCACCAGCCTCGGCGCGTTTGGCGTGATTACCCTGATGTCCTCGCCTTACAAAGGCCGTGACGCCGACGCCCTGTACGAATACCGCGGCCTGTTCTGGCGCCGTCCGTACCTGACCGCCGTGCTGACCGTGATGATGCTGTCCCTGGCGGGCATCCCGCTGACCGCTGGCTTCATCGGCAAGTTCTACATCGTCGCGACCGGTGTCGAAGCCCACGAGTGGTGGCTGGTTGCCTCCTTGGTGCTGGGCAGTGCCATCGGCGTGTTCTACTACCTGCGCGTGATGGTCACCCTGTACCTGATCGAGCCAAACCTGCGCCGTGTGGATGCCGAGTTGCACTGGGAACAGAAAGCAGGCGGCGTGATGCTGCTGGCTATCGCCCTGCTGGCATTCTTCCTGGGCGTGTACCCACAACCGTTGCTCACCCTGGTGCAGCATGCGGTGATGGCGGGTTGATCGCTTAAGCTCAAGCAGTAAACAGAACGGCACCTTAGGGTGCCGTTTTGCGTTTCTGGGAAAGATTCAAGCTCCCTGCCCAGCTCAAGGAATATTCCTTACTGAAACGCCTCCGTGTCTGGCATATACCTGCCAGAGCCGCTCGTATGGTGTATGCGCTTTAGGAAGAATCCCACGCCAGGCTCACTTGACCCCTGGCAGATGGGCCACCAAACTATACGCAGGCTACGTACAGAACATGGATGCTCTATTTATCGAACTGCCGCCCTTTGAGCGGTACCGCAAGGACTACCTGACTGACGAACTGTTTCACGGCTTTCAACAAGAGCTAATGAAGAACCCCGAAGCGGGAGCCGTGATGGAAGGCACCGGTGGGTTACGCAAGCTGCGCTTCGTCGATGAACGACGAAACAAAGGCAAACGGGGTGGATTACGCGTCATCTACTACTGGTGGTCAGGCGGCACTCAATTTTGGTTGTTCACGCTGTACGGCAAGCACGAGCAAAGCGACTTGAGCCCACAACACAAAAAAGCCCTCAAGCAACTGCTGGACAGGGAAATCAACGCGAGAGGATTCACATGAAACGTGACATTTATTCCGAACTGGTCGAAGGCTTCGATGCCTTGGCCAACGAGCGCCAAGGCAAGGTCACCCTACGTACCCATACCGTGCAGCAAAACAAACTGGCCCCTCTTACCGCTGAAGACGTGATTGCAGTGCGACAACAACTCAATCTTTCCCGTGCTGTATTTGCCATGTACCTACGCACCAATACACGCACCCTGGAAAACTGGGAGCAAGGTCGCGCACGCCCCAATGCCCAGGCAGCCACGTTGATTCGTCTGGTATCAAAATTCCCGGATACGGTGGAGCGCCTGGCGTTGCTTAGCTGATCGTAGGTGAAGCGATCTTTCCCACATCAGCAAAAACGGCACCTCACGGTGCCGTTTTGCTATCCGCCCTACCTCACTTGCGCGCCGCCTCCCACGACTTGAGCAAATCGGCATAGTTCACGGTTTCACCCTTGGGTTTCTCGTTCGCCAGTTTCGGCTTCGGAGCGCCCGGCTGGTCGAACCAGTACTGGGCATCGCGCTCGGGGTTCATTTTCGGTCCGCAGATCGGCTGCACCTTGGAGCGCTCCAGGCGTGTCATGATCGCGTCCTGGTCCTTGGCCAGGCCATCCAGCGCCTGTTGCGGGGTTTTCTCGCCGCTGGCGGCTTCCGAAATGTGGCTCCACCACAGTTGGGCCAGGCGCGGATAATCCGGCACGTTGGTGCCCGTCGGTGTCCACTGCACCCGCGCCGGGCTGCGGTAGAACTCCACCAGGCCGCCGAGTTTGGGGGCTAGGTCAGTCATGGCCTGGGAGTTGATGTCGGATTCGCGGATGGGCGTCAGGCCGACGATGGTTTTTTTCAGGGAAACGGTTTTCGACGTCACGAACTGCGCGTAGAGCCAAGCCGCGAGTTTTTGTTTCTCAGGCGTGGACTTGAGGAACGTCCAGGAACCCACGTCCTGATACCCCAGCTTCATCCCCTCCTCCCAATACGGCCCGCGTGGCGACGGTGCCATGCGCCACTTCGGCGTGCCGTCGGCGTTCATCACCGGCAAGCCGGGCTTGGTCATGTCAGCGGTAAAGGCGGTATACCAGAAGATCTGCTGCGCGATGTTGCCCTGGGACGGTACCGGCCCAGACTCGGAGAAGGTCATGCCTGCCGCTTCCGGTGGCGCATAGGCGCGCATCCAGTCGACATACTTCTGCGTGGCAAATACCGCAGCCGGGCCGTTGGTGTCGCCGCCACGGGTCACGCTAGACCCCACCGGGTGGCAATCCTCGACCCGGATCCCCCACTCGTCCACCGGCAAGCCGTTGGGCAGGCCCTTGTCGCCACCACCGGCCATGGAGAACCAGGCATCGGTAAAGCGCCAACCCAGGGAAGGATCTTTCTTGCCGTAGTCCATATGGCCATACACGCGCTTGCCGTCGATTTCCTTGACGTCTTCACTGAAGAACTTGGCGATGTCCTCATAGGCCGACCAGTTCACTGGCACGCCTAGTTCATAGCCGTACTTTTCCTTGAACTTGGCCTTGAGGTCGGCGCGCTCGAACCAGTCGGCACGGAACCAGTAGAGGTTAGCGAACTGCTGGTCGGGCAACTGATAGATCTTGCCGTCCGGCGCGGTGGTAAACGAGATGCCGATAAAGTCCTTGAGGTCCAGGGTCGGCGAGGTGAAGTCCTTGCCTTCGTTGGCCATCAGGTCGGTGATGGACTCGGTCTTGCCATAGCGAAAGTGCGTGCCAATCAGGTCGGAATCGTTGACCCAACCGTCATAGATATTCTTGTCCGACTGCATCTGGGTTTGCAGTTTCTCCACCACGTCGCCTTCCTGCAGCAGGTCGTGGGTCAGCTTGATCCCGGTGATTTCACTGAAGGCCTTGGCCAGCACCTTGGATTCGTACTCGTGGGTGGTGAGGGTTTCCGACACCACATTGATCTTCATCCCACGAAACGGCTCGGCGGCCTTGATAAACCACTTCAGTTCTTCAAGCTGCTGGGCCTCCGTCAGGGTGGACGGTTTGAACTCGCTGCCGATCCACTTCTTCGCGGCATCTTCGTACGCATCGGCCCAGGCCGCAGCACTCAAACCGCTGAGGGCCAAGACGGCGGCCAATGAAATGCTATGTCGCAGCTTATTGTTTTTATCGAACATAGAGACCTCCTGGTTGATTTCAGACGGGTCCGACAGAAGCCCCGCCCCGTGTAGGAGCGAGCTTGCTCGCGAAAAACCCCAAGACACCGCGTTAATCCAGACAACCTGCGTTATCGTTGACGACTTTCGCGAGCAAGCTCGCTCCTACAGGGGTATGGGGACCACCTCAGCCCCAACGCATCACAGACAACAGCCACACCACAGACAGCGCGGACGCCACCCAGATGCTCCAGCCGGTAACGCCGATCACCAGCAGATGCAGGTAGGCGCTCCCGAGAAGACCGATAAACAAGCGATCACCACGTGTCGTGCTGATCGGTAACAAACCGCGCCGGGGAATGCTCGGCGAGCGCAGTTCCCACGTGGTCATGCCTGCCAGCAACAAGGCAATTGCCGCAAAAAACAGCGCAGTCGGGGTGGTCCAGGCCATCCATTCCATCATCGTTTCCTCAGACCCGGCCCAGGGCAAAGCCCTTGGCCACATGGTTGCGAACAAACCAGATCACCAGCATGCCCGGCAGGATGGTCAGCACTCCGGCAGCCGCCAGCACGCCCCAGTCGATGCCCGACGCGGACACGGTGCGGGTCATTACGGCGGCAATCGGCTTGGCATTGACGGACGTCAGGGTGCGCGCCAGCAGCAGTTCGACCCAGGAAAACATAAAGCAGAAAAACGCCGTGACACCGATCCCCGAGCCAATCAGCGGGATAAATATCTTCACGAAAAACTTCGGAAAGCTATAACCATCAATGTAGGCCGTTTCGTCGATCTCCTTGGGTACCCCTGACATAAAGCCTTCCAGGATCCACACCGCCAGCGGTACGTTGAACAGGCAGTGGGCCAGGGCCACGGCGATATGGGTATCGAACAGGCCAATGGACGAATACAGCTGGAAAAACGGCAACAGGAACACCGCCGGCGGCGCCATGCGATTGGTCAGCAGCCAGAAGAACAGGTGCTTGTCGCCAAGGAAGCGATAGCGCGAAAACGCGTAGGCCGCCGGTAGCGCCACGGTCAGGGAAATAACCGTGTTCAGGCTCACGTAGTACAGCGAGTTGAGATACCCGGTGTACCAACTGGGGTCGGTGAAGATCACCTTGTAGTTGGCCAAGGTGAAATCCTGCGGAAACAGCGTCAGGCCGCCGAGGATTTCGGTGTTGCTCTTGAAGGACATGTTCAGCAGCCAGTAGATCGGCACCAGCAGGAACAGGATGTAGATCAGCAGCGGAATGACCTTGCGCTTGCTCATGTTGGCGGCCTCAGCGGTTGGCGTCGGAGTGGGTCATGGCGGTGTAGAACAGCCAGGACACCAACAGGATGATCAGGAAATACACCAGGGAAAACGCGGCGGCCGGGCCCAGGTCGAATTGACCGACAGCCATCTGGGTCAGGGTCTGACTGAGAAAGGTCGTCGCATTTCCCGGCCCACCGCCGGTCAGTACAAAAGGCTCGGTATAGATCATGAAACTGTCCATAAAACGCAGCATCACCGCGATCAGCAGCACGCTCTTCATCTTCGGCAGTTGGATATGTCGGAATACGGCCCAGGCCGATGCCCGATCAATCCGCGCCGCCTGGTAGTACACATCCGGTATAGCCCGCAGCCCCGAGTAACAGAGCAGCGCCACCAGGGATGTCCAGTGCCATACATCCATCACCAGTACTGTGACCCAGGCATCCATGGTGTTGGCGGCGTAGTTGTAGTTGATGCCCATGGCATTCAGGCTCGAGCCCAGCAGGCCGATATCGGCACGGCCAAAGATCTGCCAGATGGTGCCGACGACGTTCCACGGGATCAGCAGCGGGATGGCCATCACAATCAGCACCAGGGACGACCAGCGGCCTTTGGTGGGCATGGTCAGGGCAATGGCAATGCCCAGGGGGATCTCGATCAGCAACACACATGCCGAATAGATGAACTGGCGCAGCAGCGAGTCATGCAGGCGTGGGTCCAGCAGCACTTGTTTGTACCAGTCGGCCCCGACGAAATAGCGGCTGGACTGATCGAAAATGTCCTGCACCGAGTAGTTGACCACGGTCATCATCGGGATCACCGCACTGAACGCCACCAGCAGGAACACCGGCAACACCAGCCACCAGGCCTTGTTGTTCTGCACCTTGTTCATGGCCGCGCCTCCAGCAGGTAATCGTCGGCATACACCATCAGCCATTGCGCCGGAAAACTGATCGAGGCCCGGCCCTCGGGCACCGGTTTGTCTTCGGCCAGACGCACTTTCAACGGCGCGCCGTCGAGGTTGAGGGTCAGGATCTTGTAGGTGCCCAGGTCTTCGACATGTATGACGTCGGCTTGCAACGCGTCGGCATTGGGCTCATCCCAGACATGGATAAACTCGGGACGAATACCGACCTGGAGTTTTTTGTAGTCCTTTTCCGCGAGTTGCCGCTGCTGCACCTCGGACAACGCCAGATGTGTTCCGCCAAACCGTACCCCACCTGCATCGGCCTGCACCTCAATCAGATTCATCCCCGGGCTACCGATGAAATAGCCGACAAAGGTATGACTGGGACGCTCGAACAACTCCCGCGGTGTGCCGAACTGCACAATCTGCCCGCCGTACATCACCGCAATCTTGTCGGCAAAGGTCGAGGCCTCCAACTGGTCGTGGGTGACGTAGACCATGGTGATGTTGAACTGCTCGTGGATCTGCTTGAGCTTGCGCCGCAGTTTCCACTTCAGGTGCGGATCGATCACCGTCAGCGGCTCGTCGAACAGAATCGCGGAGACGTCATCGCGCACCAGGCCACGGCCCATTGAGACCTTTTGCTTTTCATCGGCACTGAGGTTGCGGGCTTTTTTGCCCAGCAGGTTCTGCAGGTCGAGCACTTCGGCAATTTCTTGCACCTTGCTGTGCACTTTCGCCTCGGCCATCCCCTGGTTACGCAGGGGGAATGCCAGGTTATCGAACACCGTCATGGTGTCGTACACCACCGGGAACTGGAACACCTGGGCGATATTGCGCTTTTCCGGGGTAAGGTCATTCACCACCTTGCTGTCGAACAGCACCTGGCCTTCCGAAGGGCTGAGCAAGCCGGAGATGATGTTGAGCAAGGTTGACTTGCCACAGCCCGAAGGACCGAGCAAGGCGTAGGCGCCGCCCTGCTCCCAGATGTGGTTCATTTCGCGAATGGCGTAATCTTCAGGCCCTGCAGGTGTAGGGCTGTAGCTATGCGCCAGGTTCTGCAAATGGATCTCGGCCATCAGGCAACCCTCGCGACACGACGCCCAGGGGCCTGGACCAACCGGCCCTGGCCATCGAACACAAACAGTTTATGGGTCGGAATATAGATCCGGATCGGCGCATCCACGTCGTACTCGTGGACTCCCGGCAGGTGCAGCACCAGCAAGAAATGCTCGCTGCGCACATGCAGGAAGGTTTCCGAGCCGCTGATCTCCGCCACTTCCACGGTTACCGCCAGTTCCAGGTCATCGTCGTTGCTGGGCACCAGGCTGATATGGCTGGGGCGCACGCCGAACCGGAACTCGCCCTCACCAATCGGGCGCAGGTCCACGTTCAACGGAAAGTGCACATCGTTGGCGAAACTCACTTCATTACCGCTGATACGCCCCGGCATCAGGTTGATGGGCGGTTCGGAAAACAGCTCGGCCGCCAATACCGTCTGCGGTTGGTGATAGACCTCGGCGGCCTTGCCGCTCTGGATCACCCGGCCTTCGTGGAGGATGGTGGTGGTGCCGCCCAGCGCCAAGGCCTCGTTGGGCTCCGTGGTGGCATAGATGGCAATGGTGTTGCGAGCCTTGAACAGCTCGCGCATTTCCTGACGCAGCTCTTCACGCAGTTTGTAGTCCAGGTTCACCAGAGGCTCGTCGAACAGAATCAATTCGGCGTCCTTCACCAGCGCCCGGGCCATGGCCGTGCGTTGCTGCTGGCCACCGGACAGCTCCAGGGGATGACGTTGCAGGAACTTGTCGATGCGCAGCATCTTCGCGGTTTCCAGCACCTTGCTGCGGATCAGTTCGTTGGACACCCCGGCCTGGCGCAAAGGCGAGGCGATGTTCTCGAACACGGTCATGGTCGGGTAGTTGATGAACTGCTGGTACACCATTGAAACATTGCGCAAGCGCACCGGCTTGTGGGTGACATCGACGCCGTTCATCAGGATGCGCCCGTTGTCAGGCTTGTCCAGGCCGGCCATCAGGCGCATCAGGCTGGTTTTGCCGGACAGCGTACGGCCCAGCAACACATTGAAGGAGCCGGCTTCAAAGCGCAGGTTGGCGTCGTCGATCCAGGTCTGGCCTTCGACAACGCGGGTCACATGTTCCAGGGTCAATGACATGACACGCCCTTTTTCTTATTGGAATTGTTCTTCCAAGGTCAGAGCGAGTTTCGTGCCAATAACAAAAAGTATTTATTTAATAGGGACTTAGGCGTAACTACTGCTCAGTGCTGAACAGAAATGAACATTCATAACTGAACAATTGAACAACCTCCGGGTTGACAATGAACAGTTCTGAACAACACTGAATAAGCTCAGCAAAACCGTTCAACCTGTGGGAGCTGGCTTACCTGCTCCCACAAGGTGAGCGGTGCACGGTTCATAACAACAATAAAAAGAAGGTCACCGCCATGGCCGCACCTGCCCCGCTTTTGCCCCACGACACCATCATCCAGGACTCCTGGCGCCGCTGCCGTGCCTTTGGCCTGGATCACCAGAGCGCGCCCAGCTTTGACCAACTGCCCGCCGAGGGCATCAGCCAGCTGTTGGAGAGCCAGCACGCACTGGTCCAGACCACCCACCAGGAAGTGCTGCCCTACTACGAGAACATCCTCAGCAATTCCAACTGCCTGATCATGCTTGCCGACAACCAGGGCCAAGTGCTGACCTCCTGGGGCACCCAGCGCTTTATCGAACCCAAGCTGGCCCGTGGTTTCAGCGCAGGGGCCAGTTGGCGGGAGCGCTCTACCGGCACCAACGCCATCGGTACCGCACTGGCCTGCGCCCAGGCGGTGCACATCGAGCATGACGAACACTTCCTCAAGGCCAACCGTTTCATGACCGGTTCGGCTGCGCCGATCTTTGACGCCAACCGCGAAATCATCGCGGTGCTGGATGTGTCCAGCGACAGTTACCTGCCGCCCTCCCACACCCTGGGCATGGTCAAGATGATGAGCCAGACCGTGGAAAACCGGCTGATCCTCAACCTGTTTGGCGGCGAGCACTTCCAGCTGACCTTCAACACCGGCCTGAACAACCTCGACAGCCAATGGGCCGGCCTGCTGATCTTTGATGAAAGCGGCCAGGTGCTGTCAGCCAACCGCCGCGCCGACAACCTGCTGGGCATCAGCCTGTCGCGGGTGATGATCGACAGCCTGTTCAAGGTCTCGCTGCTGGAGCTGCTCAACCAACCCGAAGGCCTACCCTTCGCCCTGCAAGCGGCAGGAAGCAACCGTTTCCAGTGCCTGCTCAAACGCCCCAAGCAGGCGCCGGTGCAGGCCAGGGTCTTCAGCGAGCCGGCCGCCGTGCCCATCGGTCTCAAGACCCTGCACTTTGGCGACAGCCGCGTGGAAAAAGCCGTGCGCCAGGCCGAACGCCTGCTGGAAAAAGACATCCCGTTGCTGATCCATGGCGAAACCGGCGTGGGCAAGGAAGTCTTCGTCAAAGCCCTGCACCAGGCCAGCTCCCGCAGCCAGCAGGCTTTTATCGCGGTCAACTGTGCGGCAATTCCGGCCGAGTTAGTGGAATCGGAGCTGTTTGGCTACGAAAAAGGCGCGTTCACCGGCGCCAATCAAAAGGGCAGCATCGGCCTGATCCGCAAGGCTGACAAAGGCACGCTGTTTCTCGATGAGATCGGTGACATGCCCCTCCCGACCCAGGCCCGGCTGCTGCGGGTATTGCAGGAGCGCTGCGTGCAACCGGTGGGCAGCAGCGAATTGTTCCCGGTGGACCTGCGCATCATCTCGGCCACCAACCGTTCACTGCGCGAACAGGTGCAGATCGGCAGGTTTCGTGAGGATTTGTACTACCGCATCGGCGGCCTGACCTTGGAACTGCCGCCCCTGCGCGAACGCAGTGACAAGCAGGCGCTGTTCAAGCAACTGTGGCAACAGCACCGCGAGCCCACGCAGTGGGCCGGGCTCAGTACTGAAGTCCTGGCGTTATTCGAGCGACACCCTTGGCCAGGCAACTTGCGCCAGGTCAGCAGCGTGATGCAGGTGGCGCTGGCCATGGCCGAAGACCAGCCGATCCGCCCGGAGCATCTGCCCGATGATTTTTTTGTCGACCTGGGCCAAGCCTCGCCCAGCGCACCGCCGGTTATGGGCGATCTGGACGATAGCCAAAACCTTCAGCAGCGACTGGCAGCGGTCGGCGGCAATATCTCCCACTTGGCGCGCGAGTTGGGGGTCAGCCGCAATACCTTGTACAAGCGATTACGCGACGCGCCATAGCCGTAAATCCTGCGTCTTTCTTTAAGACTGATCGTTAGTTGATGTGAGCTCAAGCGGCGATTCCACCCAGTAAATTCTCCCTGCACGTAAGCCCATTCTGATTTAACAGACCACACCTCCAACCGCCCTTTTCCTGCGGCATTCTCCGACGCCTTTCTTTTGCAGAGACGTCATGGATGCCAGCCCCTGCCCCTGATTCATCGACCATCGACCTGATCGAATACGAGCTGAATGGCTTTCACCAGAGCCTGGCGGTGTATCGCCAGCAGGTCACCAGCTGGTACGCGCAGGCCCTGGACAAGGCCAGCCATGCCGCGGACTTGCCGGCGTTACTGGGCATGGAGCGGGTGCTGCGGGTCGGGGATTCCCAAATGTCGGTGAGCATGACCGACAGCGACTTTGCTTCCAGTGTTGCCGTGTGCCCGGCAGGCGGTGAGCTGAAGATCGAGAGCAAGTTCGAGTCGGTGTATGACGTGCCGCTGGGCAATCTCCAGGTGCAGGTGATTGGCCTGGATGACGGCAGTTCCACGTTTATCCAACTGGATGAACAGGGTCAGGCCTCCCATCACTGCGTAGCCGGCGGGCGCTATCAGGTGCGTGTGCAGGGCGGAGTGTCGCCGGCGCAGGTCGAGGCGCTGTTTGCGTCCTACGACGGTTTGACCGCTGAGCTGGAAGCCTGGCTGCGCAAGGAGTGGAGTGGGTTCAAACCGCACTGGCAGGCCTCCAGCGCGAGCGCCATTGGCAGTGGGATATTGGCCGGGACCTGGTCAGCCATTTCCGGGGTGTGGGACAGCGTGTCGCTGGTGCAGGACATCCTCAAGGACCCGGCCAAGCACATCGAACGCCTCGGCACCCAGGCCGCCGAGTTGGCGGCCCTGGCGCGTGAGGCGCCCCAGGTGATGGAACAAGCGATGTTGCTGGCCAGCGACGAGGCGACGCTGTACCTGATGCTGCGCACGGCGATGATCTGGCTGTCGGCGTTGCCGCCCAGCCAGGTGGCGGGGAAAACCGCCGAGGTGATTGCCGGGTTTGCCGTGTCGCTGCTCATTGATTTGCTGATTGCGCTGGTGCTGACCATTGCCCTGCAAGGTGCCGGGATCGCGTATCTGGGGCTGCGGCTGGCGAAGTATGGAGCGCAGGTGGTTGAGCTTGCGGTGGGTTTCGTCAAAGGCGTGTTCGACATCCTCAAGCGTTTTACGGCGGCGGTGGATCGCTACAAGGCGGTGGCCGTGCGCGGCGTCGTCGGCGGCTTACAAAAAGGTGGCCTGCAGATGCACTGGGGGGCGCGGCGCAATACCACGCTCAAGCAACTTGAGGCGGTGGACGACGCGCCCTCCTCCGCGAAAAACCCCAACGGCGCGGCCAGCGCCAGCGCCGATAAAACCGCGACCCATGGCTGCCCGGTGTCCATGGTCACCGGCGAAGAACTGCTGACCCTGACCGATGGCGAGTTGCAGGGCGTATTGCCATTTGCCTGGACGCGGCTGTATCGCACCAGTGCCGTGGAGGTGGATAGCGGCTTGGGCTTTGGCTGGAGCCATTCCCTGGCGCAGCGGCTGGAGGTAATCGGCGAGTCGGTGGTGTGGACTGACCACGAGAACCGCAGCACCACCTTTCCCCTGCCCTCCGTAGAGCGACCAGCCATCAGCAATAGCCTGGCTGAAGCGGCGATTTATCTGGGGGCGGCGTCGGATGAGTTGGTGCTGGCTCAAGGGGCACGGTTCTACCACTTCCAGGGCGGTGTGCTGACGGCGATCAGCGATGGGTATGACAACCGCCTGCGCCTTTCCCGCGATGGGTTGGGGCGGATTCTGCGCCTGGATAACGATGCCGGGCGGGCGCTGCTGTTGCGCTACGAGCGCGGGCACATCGTGGCGGTGGACTACCAGGTGTTTCGCGTGGAAAGCGAAGCGGATGACGCCTGGGTGACTGAGCAGAACGTCGTTTCCTACGGCTACGACGAACAGTGGCGACTGGTTGAGGCGACTAATGCTGTAGGCGAAAGCGAGCGTTATCAGTACGACAGCCTTGCGGTGATCACTGAGCGGCAGTTGGCCGGTGGGGCGAGTTTCTTCTGGGCGTGGGAACGGTCTGGTAAGGCGGCGCGCTGTGTGCGGCATTGGGCCAGTTTTGCGCAGATGGATACGCGCTATGTCTGGGATGACGACGGCCGCGTCACCCTGCTCAACGCCGATGGCAGCCAGGAAGTCTATGTGCATGACCCGCGCGCACGGCTGGTGCAGCGGGTTGATCCGGACGGCGGCGAGCATTTCAAGTCCTACGACGCCCAGGGCCGGCTGACGGTTGAGCAGGATCCCCTCGGCGCGATTACGGCCTATCAGTACGACGAGGCTGGGCGCTTGGTGGCGCTGTTTCCGGGGGATGACGAGCCTACCGCCTACGAGTATGAGCATGGCTTCGTACGGGTCATGCGCCGGGGTGCGGCGGTCTGGAAGTACCAGCGTAATGATCAGGGCGATATCACCCGCCAGACTGATCCGGACGGCAATGTTACCGAGTACAGCTATGACAAGCGCGGGCAGCTTTTAGCGGTTTGGCATCCGGACCACAGCTGTCAGCGCCTGACCTGGAATGACCTTGGGCAGTTGGTTGCGGAACAACTGCCCAATGGCGGCGTGCGGCGTTATCGCTACGACGCTTTGGGCCGGCAAATTGCCCGTGAAGATGAACACGGCGCGCTGACCCACTATCACTGGGACGCGGTAGGCCGCCTGCTCAAGGTGGCATTGCCGGGCGGCGCCACCCGCGAATTGAGCTACAACCCCTACGGAAAAGTCACCGCCGAGCGCGATGAACTGGGGCGTGTGACCCGGTATGAATATGCCGACGGACTGCACCTGATCAGTCGCAGGATCAACCCCGATGGTTCTCAACTCAAGTACCGCTACGACAACACCCGCCTGCTACTGACCGAAATCGAAAACGAGTCAGGCGAGCACTATCAACTGGCGTACCACCCCAACGGCCTGATCCAGCAGGAAACCGGTTTCGACGGCAAACGCACCGCCTACGTCTACGACCTCAACGGCCACCTGCAGGAAAAAACCGAGTTCGGCGACGATGACCGTCAGCTGATTACCGCCTACCAGCGCGATAACGCCGGCCGCCTCATCCGAAAAACCCTGCCCGATGGCAGCACGGTGGATTACACCTACGACCGCCTCGGCAATCTCCTAAGCGTCGACGACGGCCACTGGCCGCTGCACTACGAATACGACAGCCAGAATCGCCTGACCGCTGAACACCAGGGCTGGGGCACCTTGCGTTACGGCTACGACAGCTGCGGCCAACTCGACCACCTGCGCCTGCCCGACAACAACCACCTGACCTTCAACCACGACAAGGGCGGCCACCTCGCCACCGTTGAGCTCAATGGCCGCACACTCACCTCGCACCTGTTCAAGGCCGGGCGCGAGCAGCAGCGCCAGCAGGGCCAACTGCTGAGCCACTACCACTACGACGACCAGGGCCGCCTGGCCCAACACGAACACCGCCACGGCCTTCGCCGCTACACCTACGACCCAGCCGGCAACCTCACCCGCCTGCTCGACACCCGCAAGGGCCAGCACGACTACCACTACGACCCCCTCGACCGCCTGACCCGCGCCGACCACTCGCAAGACGTGCAAGAACGCTTCGCCCACGACCCGGCGGGCAACCTGCTGATGCAAGACCGCCCAGGCCCCGGCATCGTCGTCGGCAACCGCCTGTTACTACAAGGCGACCGGCATTACGACTACGACGCCTTCGGAAACCTCATACGCGAACGCCGCGGCCGCGCGCAGCAACTGGTCACCGAATACCGCTACGACTGCCAGCACCGCCTGATCGGCCTCACCCAACCGGACGGCAGCCAGGCCAGCTATCGCTACGACCCGTTTGGCCGGCGCATCAGCAAAACCGTGGCGGGCAAGACCACCGAGTTTTTCTGGCAAGGCGACAAGGTCATCGCCGAACACACCCATGGCCAGCACCGCAGCTACCTCTACGAGCCTGACAGCTTCAGGCCGCTGGCCTTGCTCGACGGTTTCGGGCCGGCCAATACACAGGTCTTCCACTACCAACTCGACCACCTGGGCACCCCGCAGGAACTGACCGGCGCAGACGGCAAAATCGTCTGGTCTGCCCATTACCAGGCCTACGGAAAAATCACCCGGTTGGATGTAGGCACGGTCGACAACCCACTGCGCTTTCAGGGGCAGTATTACGACCGGGAAAGCGGGCTACATTACAACCGGCATCGCTACTACAATCCGGATAACGGACGCTACCTGACCCCCGACCCGGTGAAGTTGGCGGGTGGGGTGAACGGATATTTGTATGTGCCCAACCCTACGGGGTGGGTGGATCCGTTGGGGTTGAATGCGTGTCCGGGCGAGGATGGGTGTAAGCCAAGCACTGATATTGGGGTTACAGCAAAAAAGAAGGCCAACGCAGGAACACCCTCGGTTCCAGTCATATCAAACACTACCCATGAAATGGGCTACCACAAGGAAACCTACGCGAGTAAACCGGTAAAACCAGAAGAAGCCATTCTAAAATGGGGTGAGTTTTTAGGTGATGGCCCCTATACAAACATTCATCCACGAACTGGAAAACCAGACCCCGACAGGTTAGTTTCTGCAGATGGTACAAGAAGCATTCGTTATGGGGCTCACGAAATGAATAGCAAACCGACCAAGCATCACTATCATGAAGAAACTTGGACTTTAGAACTAAAAAACAAAACCATGAACGTCGACAACTCAGTCATCAGAGTACCACTACAGAAGAAATAAAATGATTGTAAAAATACTAAGCATACTTTCTCACCGCGACAAAACTTATGTTAATTATGAGACGTCTGCCGGATGTGGTGTAGCCGCGTGGATAGGCCCGACCCCGAAAGTCGGCGAGCATATTGATGTCGAATTCGACCTGAATGATATTTTTTGTTGGAAAGACAACATTACTCAATCACCCCAACATGAGGAAAAAATAGAGCTCATAGACAGCACCACCTACATAACTGCAGAACTTATCTTTGGGCATGATGGTAATTGCGCAGCCCTACGCATTGGATCCTCAATAATCCTTATAGACCTGAAAGAAAAACCCGACAACGTTCCAAAGTATGTAAACTTAAAAACAACAAACATTTCACTTTACCCAACAAACATCTAGAAAGCAGCTATTTACTTACAAGTCAATGCACCAAGTATCGACAGCCTTATCCAGAGCCTGCATACAGAAACAAAAGGGGCAGATCCATTTAATCGCCATTGATAGCAACGACGCTGCAATAGCGGTATCTCAGACAATACAAATACCGGGAGCACCCCCACCATCGCAGCCTCGCCAAGGCCCGACAGCTCCCAGCCTTAATCTTTGCTACCTTGAGCAACATCTTTGAATTATATTTTCCCAGTGTTCAAAGACCTTGAAAAATCTGAAGTTCAGGACGAAGCAGAGACCCAGATGAATAAATCAATAATTGTTATTGGTGGAGAGTCAGCCGAGGAAATGACCTGCATGACTCGCATTGACGAATACATCGTCGCCGTATCAGGAAAAGCACGTCCCACTGTTCTCTATATCTCCACAGCCAATGGCGATGACCGCCTGAAAATTTCCGACTTCATTACTAAATATGAAAGCATCGGTTGCACCGTCATCTGCTTGACGTTTTTTATTTCGCCGTTTCCCGACGCTGGCCATATTGCGTCGCTGTTTGAACAGGCCGATGTCATTTATGTTGCAGGCGGGAATACCCGAGCGATGTTGGCTATCTGGCGCGAATTTGGGGTAGTGGGGTTGCTACGGAAGGCATGGGAAGGTGGCAAGGTGCTTTGCGGTGTCAGTGCTGGAGCCATTTGCTGGTTCGACTACGGCCATTCCGACTCTGGGGGAGCCTTTGCCCTGATCGACGGCCTGGGCTTACTTCCCGGAGCGTTGTGTCCGCACTTCAGTTCAGAGGCAGGAAGAGCAGAGTCATTTGCTGAGCTTGTGAAACTTACGGGTGTGCACCCTGCTTACGCAGTTGACGATGGGGTCGCCCTGCATTTCAAGAATAACCAACACCATGAAACGATCTGTAATAACGCAAAAAGTAGCGCCTATGAAGTCAGTCCGGCACCGCCTTATCTGAGGTTGTTAACTGAGTAAAGGCCAGTTTGCAGGCGTGAAAGTGATACCTTCTTGATCCCACTTGATAAAAAAGGAGTTTTACCGCCGATGAGGATCAAATGTTCCGTCTTTATCGCAGCCAGCATTGACGGTTTTATTGCCCGGCCAGATGGGGATATCGAGTGGCTGCACCGGCCGGAATATGAGAGCTCGAGCTTGAACGGCATCACGTATGAAAGCTTCATCGCAACGGTTGACGGGTTGGTCATGGGGCGTAAGACCCTGGAAAAAGTACTGTCCTTTACAGAGTGGCCCTATGAGGGCACACCGGTCATAGCGCTGTCTCACCAGACCTTGCAGATTCCTGCGCATCTACAGGACAAGGTGGAGGTCTTGGCAGCCGACGTGAGCACACTCGTCGAGCAACTGGCCGAGCGCGGCATGAAACATCTTTATATCGACGGCGGCCAGACCATCCAGGCATTTCTTGAAGCCGGCCTGCTCAATGAGTTGATCATCACCCGTATTCCGATTCTGCTAGGTCAGGGGATTCCGTTGTTCGGTCAAATCGGGCACGAATGTGAGCTTCGCCACATCGATACCTGGGCCTCGGACAATGGGTTTGTCCAAAGCCGATATGCGATCGAGCAGCGTTGAATCGCAAAACCGCCACACACAAAAACGCCCCGAACCAGTCGGGGCGTTTTTATTCAGCTTGAAGCAATCAGCCGTCAGTCAGCCAAGCGCCAGGTCGTCCCGCCCTTCCCGTCTTCCAACACCACGCCCATGGCGGTGAGTTGGTCGCGGATGCGGTCGGATTCTGCCCAGTCCTTGTTGGCACGGGCATTCAGGCGAGCCTGGATCAGTGCGTCGACTTCGGCTGCGTCCACACGCCCTTCGGCGCCGGCTTGCAGGAAGTCGTCGGCTTCCATTTGCAGCACGCCCAGCACGCTGGCCAGCTCTTTCAAACGGGCCGCCAAACCAGCCGCTGCATCCAGATCGCTCTCGCGCAGGCGGTTGATCTCGCGGACCATTTCGAACAGCACGGCGCAGGCTTCGGGGGTGCCGAAGTCGTCGTTCATCACGCTGGTGAAGCGTTCAACAAATGCTTCGCCACCGGCCGGCGCGACAACCGGCAGGCCTTTCAACGCATGGTAGAAACGTTCCAGGGCGCCCTTGGCGTCCTTGAGGTTGTCTTCCGAGTAGTTGATGGCGCTGCGGTAGTGGCTGGACACCAGCAGGTAACGCACAACTTCCGGGTGGTACTTTTCCAGCACGTCGCGGATGGTGAAGAAGTTGTTCAAGGACTTGGACATCTTCTCGCCATTGATGCGAATCATGCCGCAATGCATCCACGCGTTGGCGTAGGTCTTGCCGGTGGCCGCTTCGCTTTGGGCGATTTCGTTTTCGTGGTGCGGGAACTCAAGGTCGCTGCCGCCGCCATGAATGTCGAAGGTCTCGCCCAGGCAGCAGGTGGACATCACCGAGCATTCGATGTGCCAGCCCGGACGCCCGGCGCCCCACGGCGACTCCCAGCTCGGCTCGCCCGGCTTGGTGCCTTTCCACAGCACGAAGTCCAGCGGATCCTGCTTGGCTTCGTCGACTTCGATGCGTGCACCGATGCGCAGGTCTTCGATCTTCTTGCGCGACAGCTTGCCGTAGCCCATGAACTTGGCGACGCGGTAGTACACGTCGCCATTGCCCGGGGCGTAGGCGTAACCCTTGTCGATCAAGGTCTGGATCATCGCGTGCATGCCAGGGATGTGGTCCGTGGCACGCGGCTCCATGTCCGGCTTGAGGATGTTGAGGCGCGCCTCGTCCTCGTGCATGGCAGCAATCATGCGCTCGGTCAGCGCGTCGAACGACTCGCCGTTTTCATTGGCGCGATTGATGATCTTGTCGTCGATGTCGGTGATGTTGCGCACGTACGTCAAGTCGTAGCCGCTAAAACGCAACCAGCGGGTCACCAGGTCGAAGGCGACCATGCTGCGGCCATGGCCGATGTGGCAGTAGTCGTACACGGTCATGCCGCACACGTACATGCGCACCTTGTTGCCATCCAGCGGCTTGAAGACTTCTTTGGTCTTGCTGAGCGTGTTGTAGATCGTTAGCACGATGTTTCCCTTAAGACTTGATCACTGGCCCCACGAATCACGCAAGGTCACGGTACGGTTGAATACCGGAGCGCCTGGTTTCGAGTCCTTGATATCTGCGCAGAAGTAGCCTTCGCGCTCGAACTGGAAACGGTCTTCCGGCTGTGCGTCGCCAAGCGATGGCTCGGCACGACAACCCGTAAGTACTTGCAGGGAGTCAGGGTTGATGTTGTCCAGGAAGCTGGCGCTGTCTTCGGCCTTCTCAGGGTTGGCCGAACGGAACAGACGATCGTACAGGCGCACTTCGCACTCGACGCTGGCGGCTGCCGGCACCCAGTGCACCACGCCCTTGACCTTACGGCCTTCAGGGTTCTTGCCCAGGGTGTCGGGATCGTACGAGCAACGCAGTTCGACGATGTTGCCATCGGCGTCCTTGATCGCCTCAAGGGCACGGATCACGTAGCTGCCGCGCAGGCGCACTTCGCCGTTGGGCTCCAGGCGCTTGTAGCCTTTTGGCGGCTCTTCCATGAAGTCATCGCGGTCGATGTAGATTTCACGGGCAAACGGCAGCTTGCGCACGCCCAGTTCTTCTTTTTGCGGATGACGCGGCAGTTCGAGGTTCTCGACCTGGCCTTCCGGGTAGTTGGTGATCACGACTTTCAACGGACGCAACACGCACATGGCGCGCGGGGCATTGTGGTCCAGGTCCTGGCGAATGCTGAATTCCAGCATGCCGAAGTCGACCACGCCGTCGGAGCGGTTGGTGCCGACCATCTCGCAGAAGTTGCGGATCGACGCCGGGGTGTAGCCGCGACGGCGGAAGCCCGACAGGGTCGACATGCGTGGGTCATCCCAACCAAACACGTGCTTTTCATCGACCAGTTGCTTGAGCTTGCGCTTGCTGGTGATGGTGTAGTTGAGGTTCAGGCGGCTGAATTCGTACTGACGCGGATGCGCCGGTACTGGCAGGCTGTCGAGGAACCATTCGTACAGTGGACGGTGGCTTTCGAACTCCAGGGTGCAAATGGAGTGGGTGATGCCTTCGATGGCGTCCGACTGACCGTGGGTGAAGTCGTAGTTGGGGTAGATGCACCACTTGTCACCGGTCTGGTGGTGATGGGCGTGGCGGATGCGGTACATGATCGGGTCGCGCAGGTTCATGTTCGGCGAGGCCATGTCGATCTTGGCGCGCAGTACGCGGGCGCCGTCCGGGAACTCGCCGTCGCGCATGCGGGTGAACCAGTCCAGGTTCTCTTCTACCGAACGGTCGCGGAACGGGCTGTTCTTGCCCGGCTCGGTCAGGGTGCCACGGTATTGCTTGGCCTGTTCCGGGCTCAGATCGTCAACGTAGGCCTTGCCGGCCTTGATCAGTTCCACGGCCCAGTCGAACAACTGGTCGAAATACTTGGAGGCATAGCGCACTTCACCGGACCATTCGAAGCCCAGCCACTTGATGTCGCTTTCGATGGCGTCGATGTATTCCTGGTCTTCCTTGGCCGGGTTGGTGTCGTCGAAACGCAGGTGCGTGACGCCACCGAACTCCTGGGCCAGGCCGAAGTTCACACAGATCGACTTGGCGTGGCCGATGTGCAGGTAACCGTTGGGCTCAGGCGGGAAACGGGTGACGATCTGCGTGTGCTTGCCCGAATCCAGGTCCGCCTGGATGATCGGGCGCAGGAAATTGACCGGGACGGCAGGTCCGGCCTTGGAATTCGAGGTAGGGTCGACAGTGGGCTTGCTCATAGGATCCTTGAACAGACAGGTACGTGGCCGGGTCAGGCCAGACAAACAAAGGGCTTATCATAGCCGATGCTGTCAAGCACCTGACAGGGCATGCTCAAAAACTGCTGCATTTATTGCATGGGCGGTAAAAAACCACCTCGAAATTCCTGCAGGGCACGCTAAACTGCGCGCCTTGGCAATGTCTTGCCAGACAGGTGCTGGCGTGTGACGCGCCAGAACCCACGAATTCCTTGAAAGAGTAGTGAACATGACTCAAGTCAAACTGAGCACCAACCACGGTGACATCGTCATCGAGCTGAACGCCGAGAAAGCGCCGATCACCGTCGCCAACTTCATCGAGTACGTGAACGCCGGCCACTACGAAAACACTGTTTTCCACCGTGTCATCGGCAACTTCATGGTCCAGGGCGGCGGTTTCGAGCCTGGCATGAAAGAAAAGAAAGACAAGCGCCCAAGCATTCAGAACGAAGCGGACAACGGTCTTTCCAACGACAAGTACACCGTCGCCATGGCCCGTACCATGGAGCCGCATTCGGCCTCCGCGCAGTTCTTTATCAACGTGGCCGACAACGGCTTCCTGAACCACAGCGCCAAGACCGTACAGGGTTGGGGCTACGCGGTATTCGGTAAAGTCACCGAAGGCACCGACGTCGTGGACAAGATCAAGGGTGTCTCCACCACCATGAAGTCCGGCCACCAGGACGTACCAGCAGAAGACGTGATCATCGAGAAAGCCGAGATCATTGCGTGATATTGCTGATTTCAGATTTGCATCTGGAAGAGGAGCGCCCGGATATTACCCGGGCGTTTCTGGATTTACTCCACGGCCGCGCCCGTGGCGCGCAAGCGTTGTACATCCTGGGGGACTTTTTCGAAGCCTGGATTGGCGACGATGGCATGACCCCGTTCCAGCGTTCGATTTGCACCGCTCTACGTGAGTTGAGCGACAGTGGCACCCAAGTATTCCTGATGCATGGCAACCGGGATTTCCTGATCGGCAAGGCGTTCTGTAAAGCAGCAGGCGCGACCTTGCTCAAGGACCCCAGCGTCGTGCAGATGTATGGCGAGCCCGTGCTGTTGATGCACGGCGACAGCCTGTGTACCCGCGACCTCGGCTATATGAAGCTGCGGCGCATCCTGCGTAACCCCATTGTGTTGTTTACCCTGCGCCACCTGCCCTTGCGCACTCGCCATAAACTGGCGCGCAAGCTGCGCAGTGAAAGCCGTGCGCAGACGCGCATGAAGGCCAACGATATTGTCGATGTGACGCCCGAGGAAGTGCCACGGGTGATGCAGCAGTTCGGCGTGCGCACCCTGGTCCACGGCCACACCCACCGCCCGGCCATTCACAAATTGCAGATTGGCGAGCAGGCGGCCAAGCGCATTGTGCTGGGGGATTGGGACAAGCAAGGCTGGGCGTTGCAGGTGGATGAGCAAGGGTTTCAATTGGCGGCGTTTGACTTCGTCAACCCGCAGTTGGCGTTGCCTGGCGCCTGACTTACAAACAACACGAATCAAATGTGGGAGCGGGCTTGCTCGCGAATGCGCTGTGTCAGTCACCTAAGGTGTCGACTGACACAGCGCATTCGCGAGCAAGCCCGCTCCCACATTTTTGACCGCGTGCGCTGCAAGATCAGTGACCCGAAGCCGCCGGCCCTGCCTTCGCGGTAAACGGCGGCTTGGCCAGCCACACCAGCAGGATCAAGCCCATGAACATCCACCCCAGCAACGTGAAATAGTCCACGGTGGACATCATGTATGCCTGGCTGGTGAGCACCTGGTCCAGTTGCGCATAGGCCTTGTGGCCCGCACCGCCCAGGGTGTTCAGCGCCTCGCGGGTGGCCGAGTCGTACACACTCATGCTCTCGCTCATGTAGGCATGATGCTGGTCAGCGCGGCGAATCCAGATCCAGGTAGTCAACGATGCCGCAAAGCTGCCGCCCAGGGTTCGCAGGAAGGTCGCCAGGCCCGCACCGTCGGCGATCTGGTGCGGCGGCAGGTCGGACATCAGGATGCTCAAGGTCGGCATAAAGAACAGCGCCACACCGATGCCCATGAACAGTTGCACCAGAGCGATGTGCTGGAAGTCCACTTCATTGGTGAAACCGGCGCGCATAAAGCAGCTCAGGCCAATGGCCAGGAACGCCAGGCCGGCCAGCAGCCGCAAATCGAACTTGTGTGCGTACTTGCCGACAAAGGGCGACATGAGCACCGGCAGGATGCCGATCGGCGCCACGGCCAAACCGGCCCAGGTGGCGGTGTAGCCCATCTGCGTCTGCAGCCATTGCGGCAGGATCAGGTTGATCCCGAAGAACCCGGCATAGCCCAGCACCAGCACAATGGTGCCGATGCGGAAATTGCGGTGGGCAAACAGGCGTAGGTTGACCACCGGATGTTTGTCGGTCATTTCCCAGATCACGAACACCGCCAGGGCGATCACCGAGATGGCCGCGCCGATGATGATGAAATTGGATTCGAACCAGTCCAGGTCGTTGCCCTTGTCGAGGATGATCTGCAAGGCACCGACCCCGACGATCAGGCTCAACAGGCCGACATAATCCATCGGCTGATGGCTGGTGACCACCGGCCGCTTCTTGAGCTGCGAACGTACCACCATCACCGCAAAAATCCCGATGGGCACGTTGATGAAGAAGATCCACGGCCAGCTGTAGCTGTCGGTGATCCAGCCGCCAAGAATGGGACCTGCAATCGGCGCGACCACCGTGACCATCGCCAGCAGTGCCAGGGCCATGCCGCGCCTGGCAGGTGGATAGACGGCGATCAGCAAGGTCTGGGTCATCGGGTACAGCGGCCCCGCCACCAGGCCTTGCAGCACCCGGAAGCCGATCAGCTCGGGCATCGAAGTGGAGATACCACACAGGAACGAGGCCAGCACAAACAGAAGCGTCGCCCACAAAAACAGCTTCACCTCGCCAAAGCGCCGGCTCAACCAACCGGTCAAAGGCAGCGCAATGGCATTGCTCACGGCAAATGAGGTGATGACCCAGGTGCCCTGCTCCGAACTCACCCCCAGGTTGCCAGAGATGGTCGGCAGCGCCACGTTGGCGATGGTGGTGTCGAGCACCTGCATAAAGGTCGCCAGGGACAGGCCAATGGTGGCCATCAGCAAGCTGGGCGGCGTGAAGGAGGCGTTATTGCTCATTAGCGTTGTGCTGCCTTGGGCGCGGCCACGCTGTTGTCATGGATCAACTGGGTGATCATCGCGTCGGCCTCGGCCAACTGGCGGTCGTACACATTAGTGCTGAACGAGGCCTTTTGCGGCGGTTGCTGCGCCAGCACCGGGCCGCTCTGGTCGTGCAGGTTGACTTCCACCTGGGTCGACAACCCCACCCGCAACGGGTGCTGGGCCAACTCCTGGGCATTGATATGGATGCGCACCGGCACCCGTTGCACGATCTTGATCCAGTTACCCGTGGCGTTCTGTGCCGGCAGCAGGGCAAACGCACTGCCGGTGCCGGCGCCGAGGCTGTCGACGGTGCCGCTGTATTTCACGTCACTGCCGTAGATATCGGCCTCGATGTCCACCGGCTGGCCAATGCGCATCTGGCGCAGTTGGGTTTCCTTGAAGTTGGCGTCGATCCACAGTTGGTCCAGGGGAATCACCGCCATCAACGCCGTGCCCGGCTCGACCCGCTGGCCCAGCTGTACGGTGCGCTTGGCCACATAGCCGGTGACCGGGGCGATCAAGGTGCTGCGCGCATTGGCCAGGTAGGCCTGGCGCAACTGCGCGGCAGCAGCCTGCACATCCGGATGGGACGAGATCACCGTGTCATCCACCAGCGCGGTGGAGGTATTGAGTTGCTGTTGCAGGTTGGCCAGTGAGTTGCTCGCCGCGCTCAGGGCATCACGGGCATGGGACAGTTCTTCCAGGGAAATCGCGCCACCCTGGGCGAGGATCCTGCGGCGGTTGAAGTTGTCCTGAGCAGTTTGCACTTGGGCTTTTTGCGCCTGAACCTGGGCTTTCATGCCATCGACATTGCTGTACAGGCCGCGCACCTGGCGTACGGTGCGTGCCAGGTTGGCCTGGGCACTTTGCAAGCCGACGGCCGCGTCGTTGGGGTCGAAGTTGATCAGCACCTGACCTTCGTGGACCAGGTCGCCATCATCGGCGCCAATGCTGACCACAGTGCCGGTGACCAGCGGGGTGATTTCCACCACGTTGCCGTTCACGTAGGCGTCGTCGGTGCTTTCGCTCCAACGGCCATATAGCTCGTGCCAGCCCCAGACGCCGACGACGCAGAGCACGACGATCAGCGCCAGGCCCAGCAACATGATCTTGCGTTTGCGCGGGTTGCTGTCGTCGGGTTGGGAGGGTGCGGTGTTGTTTGCTTGGGCAGTAGCCATGACAAATACCTTGCGTTATTCAGCGCGCGTGACTGGCGTGTTCATTGAGTCCCGACCCGTTGCAGGGTGATGGGGTCACCCGCAGCGATCAGGATTTTCTTGAGGATGTATTCCAGGGTCTGCAATTCCCCCGGCTCCAGCACGCCAGCCAGCTGGTTCAGGGCCTGGGCGCCGATCTGCGGCAACATGTCCGCCAGGCGCTGGCCGTCGGCGGTCAACACAAGCTGCACCTGGCGCCGGTCCTGCTCGGAACGCTTGCGTGCCAGCAGGTGTTTTTGCTCCAGGCGGTCGAGCATGCGGGTCATCGAGCCACTGTCCAGGGACAGATTGCGGCACAGCTCCGCCGGGGTATCGACGCCAAACTGGGCCATGATAATCAACACCTTGAACTGCGCGGCGGTGATGCCGTGGGGTTCCATATGGGTGTCGATGATGCGGTCTTTGAGAATCGCGGCGCGCCCCAGCAACAGGCCGAGATGGCAGTTGTGGAAGTTTTCCGGGGTGAAGTGTTTCATCGAAAGTCACCTTATTACTGCCTAGGCAGTGAATATGTGACCAAATATTACTGCCTAGGCAGCGAATGTCAAATAAATAGTTAGGTTGCTTGGTAATCAGGCGATGACTGGAGCCATGGGAAGGTTCTGAATCCACGACAAAACAAATGTGGGAGCTGGCTTGCCTGCGATTGCGGTGTGTCAGCCACTAGAAATAGTGACTGAACCACTGCTATCGCAGGCAAGCCAGCTCCCACAATTTGATTGACGTTTAAGCGTCAGAAATCCCGTTTGTAGAAGATATCCAGGGAGCTTGCCACGCCGCTGGCCACTTCCAGATACACCCGCTTGCTCAGCAGGTAGCGCAAGGCGATGGTGCTGGCCGGTTCGAACACCCCTACGCCGTAACGCAAGCTGAGCTTTTCGGTGATCTTGCCGCTGGCCACCACCGCCGTATTGTTGCCGCTGCCCTGGGTGTCCAGTTCGAAGTCCTGGATTCCCAGGTTCTTGGCAATGTCCGACGTCACCCCGGCACTGCCCATCAACCCCAGGCCCAGCGCCGCTTGCGCCAGCATGTTGTTGTCTTCACCGGTGGTGCTCAACGGACGGCCCAGCACCAGGTAGGACAGCGCCTGCTCCTGGCTCATGGCCGGTTCCGAGAAGATTTGCGTGGTGGGTTGCTCGGCACTGCCGCTCAGGCGGATACCCGCGATCACGTCGTCGGTCTTGCGGATGGCTTCGATATCCAGATACGGCTGGTCGAGCGGCCCGGCGAACAGCAGGCGCGCACGGCGCACATCGAGTCTCTGGCCGTAGGCACGGTAACGGCCGTCGTTGAGCCAGAGCTCGCCACGGGTGTCCATGTTATCGCCGATATGCACCCGGCCCTGGACCTTGGCCGTGAGGCCGAAGCCCGCGAAGTTGAGCTGATCCTCGCCCACCACCACGTTGATATCCATGGCCATGGCCATCGGCGGCTTGCCTTCTTCGGTCTGGCTGCCAACGATCACCGTGTCATCCGAGACCTTGACCGTCGAAGGCGGCAATTCGCGCACGGTGATATCACCGCGCGGGATGTGGACATTACCGGCGATCGCCAACTTGTCGTCCTTGAGGCTGATCTTCAAGTCGGGCGCCACTTCCAGCTTGGCGTAGGGTTCGACCGTAACCGGTAATTGCGAACCCTGCAGGCTGAGGTCAACGATCAGGGCCCGGCCCCAGTCGATCTGGCCCTTGAGGCTGCCCTGCCCGGCCTTGCCGCTGCGCCAGCCGCCGTTGAGCTGTACGCTTTCACCGGCAATCAGCGCCTGCACGTTCAGGCCCTCAAGGCTGATCGGCAGTTCGGGCCCGGAAATCTCGCCCGCGATCAGGTTGATATTGCCGTTGACCTGCGGCGCCAGCAGCCCGCCGGAAATACGCCCGCTACCGTTGAGCTTGCCGCTGAGTTTTTCCACCATCGGCACGAACGGGCGCGCTACCGCCAGGTCCAGGCCGGTGAGGCTGAAGTTGCCGGAAATCGGCTTGTTTTTCGCCAAGGGGTTGAGCTGTGCCTGCAACAGCAACTCACCGAGTTTGCCGCCGCGGAAACTCAGCTGGGTATCGATGCGCGTAGGGTTGAGCGTGGTTTCCAGCTTGAGGGTGTCGTAGGGGAAATCCAGCCACTGGTCCTTGTCTTTGACCCGCAGTGTGCCGCCACTGGCATCCACCGCGATCAGGCCTTTGGGGCCACTGGCCGGCAGGTCGAGCTGGATATCGGCGTTGAGCTTGCCCTGCCAGGCAAAATCCTTGGGCAGCCATTGCGCCAGGCTGTCGATGGGGAATTGCTTGAGGTGGTAGCGCAGCTTGGGATCGGGCATCAGCCGCTGGTCTTCGCCACACAGGCTGGCGGGCCCGGAGACCCAGCAATGGGCAGCGAAGGTCAGCTTGCCGTCGGCCATACGCTCGATTTTTGCCGGGGCCTGCAGTTTCCAGTCCTGGCCACCGGCCTGTACGTCGCCACTGGCCAGGCGCCCGCGCCAGTTGCCTTTGTCGAGCGTGCCGTCCAGGGCCAGGGCCAGCTTGACCAGGGGGCCCATCAGGTCCAGTTGGACTTTCTGGCTTTTGATATCGCCCTGGGCGCTGGCGGTCAGGGTGCCGAGCTGGGTGTCACCGGCCTGGATCCCGCTGCCCTTGAGGTCGATCTTCGCCCGTTGCGCGCTATCAAGTGTCGCGTCCAGGCTGAGGGCTTGCAGGCGATTGTCTTCAAACACCAGTTGCTGGCCCTTGAGGTCGAGCTTGCCCTGGGGGGCCTTTAAAGTGCCGGCCACATCGAGCCGCCCATTGACCTGCCCACGCAGCTGCGGCCAGAGCTGGGCCAGGCGTGCGAGCTTGATGTCGATCTGCCCGGCCAGGCGCTGTTGCAGGCTGCCACTGCCATTGATGCGGTTGTCACCCAGGCGGATATCCAGGTTGGCCAGGGTCCATTGCTCACCCGCGCCTTCGGCCTTGGCCGCCAGCACCGCGGGCTGGCCGCGCAAACGCCCCTTCAGATCAAGGTCAGCGGTGAGCTTGAGTTGTTCGTTTTTCATTTCACCCTGGCTGCGCAGCGGCCCGGCGAGCGTGCCCGGCAGTTCCGCGACCCAGTACGCCGGGTTGATCGCCGACAGGTCAAGTGCCGTATCCCAGGCGATGCCATCGGCAAATTGCAGGTTCAGGTGGCCTTCGGCCTTGCCTTGGCCGGCAACCAGTTTCAGTTCTGGCAGGAACACTTGGGTCAGGTCGCCACTGAATGGCGTAACCAGGCTGAACTTGCCGGCCGGCCCATCGAGGTCGGCCTTGAGATTGCCTAGGTAGTTGCCGTCCTTGTAGGAGACTTCGCCGTTGAAGGTACGCAACACCACTTGCGGCTCGTCAATCAGCGGGTACAGGCGGTGCCAGGGGAAATCCAGCCAGTCGATTTTTGCATCTGCGCTGAAGCCCTGCTGCCAATCCAGTTGGGCACTGAGCTTGAGGCTCTGCTTATCCCCGGCATTCAGGTCCAGGCCGGCGATCTGCGCGCCCTTGGCGTCGACCCGGCCTTGCAGCAACAGGTCAACCGGGCCCTTTTCTGCGGGTAATACGGCCTTGCCCAACAGTTGATAGCCCTTGCCCAGGTCGCCCTTGGCCGTCAGGTCCAGTTGGTTGAGCTGCAGGGTGTCCGGCAAGTCGGCGGCGGGCTTGAAGCCATCGGCGGTGATCTGCAGTTGCGCCGGCAGGTTCTCGACCAGGGGTTGCAGTTCGCCCTTGAGCTTGGCGGGCAGGTAGCCCGTGCTGTCGGCGTCGAGCTTGAGGGTCTTGAGCAAATCACCCGTGACGTTCAGCGCCACGGCCCATGGCGCGCCACCCGGAGCGTAGGGCAGGCTCAGGTTACCGGTCGCCGTCAGCGGCCAGTCACCGGTGGGTTGCAGCATACCGCTGAGGTCCAGCACCAGGCCGTCGCGCTGCAGATGCACCGCGTCGATCTGCATTCCTTCGGCGGTCCAATGGGCCGCCAGTTGCAGGCCCTGGAGTTCTTCGCTGCCGTTGAACAGCAGGCTGCCTACACGCACGTCGCCCAGTTCGATGGCCAGGGGCAGGTTCAGGTCTGGCAGGGTAATCGGGCCGCTGCTTTCTTCGGTGCTGGGTGGGAACTGCAGGCTCACCTGCTCCACGTCCAGTTGCCGGATGCACAAGGTCATGCGCAGCAGGCACGCCGGCGACCAGTCGAATTTCGGCGCATTGAGTTCCACGCGGCTGCTGTCCTGCTGCCACAGCAGATGGTCGGCGCTCCATTGCCCGCCCAGGTGGCCCTGGAAGTTGTCCACGCTCAACCCCGGAACCTGGCCGAGTGCCCAGCGACTGCCGACTTGCGTACCCAGTACGCTCCATACGGCCAGGGGCACCAAGGCGACAAGCGCCACCACACTCAGACCCGCTATTTTCAAACCACGCTTCACAGCTCAGGCCCCATGGAAAAGTGCAAACGAACGCCGCCCGGATCTTCCAGGGCATGGGCCAGGTCAAGACGAATCGGACCGACTGGCGACACCCAGCGCACGCCGATGCCGACCCCGGTTTTCAGGCTCGGCAACTCAAGGCTGTTAAAGGAATTGCCCTGGTCGACAAAGGTCGCGATCCGCCATTTTTCGGCGATGGAATATTGATACTCGGCGCTCAAGGCCACCATATAGCGGCCACCGATACGGTCGCCTTTGTTGTTTTCCGGGGACAGGGTCTGGTACTCGTAGCCACGCACGCTCTGGTCGCCACCGGCAAAAAAGCGCAGGGACGGCGGCACCGACTTGTAGCCGTTGGTGGCGCTGCCGCCAAACTGTGCACGGCCGAGGAAGCGGTGCTTGTCCCACACCGTGGTCAAGCCCTTGATCATCGCGGTCCCGTACAGCAGGTTGGTGTCCGAGCCCAGCCCCTCTTTGGCCACCTTGGTATCGAACTGCAGGCGATAGCCGTTATGGGGGTCGATGCGGTTGTCGCTGCGCAGGTAGGAATAGCTGATTCCCGGCATCAGCAAATTGCTCAAGCCGGAGTCATCCCCCAGGCGATATTCTTCGCGCTGCCATTTGAGCGAGATCACCCGTGTCCAGCCGCTGGGCAGCTTGCTGTGCCATTCCGGGCCGAGGGTGAGCAGTTTGCTGAGGGTGTCGGTGTTGGCCAGTTCTTCGTTCTGGTAGCCACCAGCAAAGCGCAGCTTGTCGGTCAGTGGCGGGTCGAGGGGGATGTCGTACCACAGGCCGACGTTCTGCCGGGGCGCCGACAGTTCCGCCTCCCAGCCATAGCTATGCCCCTGGGGGTTGACCCAGTGCCGCGTCCAGTTGGCCTTGCCGCGCGGGCCGACGTCAGTGGAAAACCCCAGGCCCAGGCCCATGGTCCGGGGTTTGCGGGTTTCCAGCTGGACCGCCACCGGGATCACATCATTGGCCGCTGCGGCCGGGGCCGCGTCCACCCGCACGCCCTCGAAATAACCGCTCGACTGCAGGGCCTGGTTCAGCTCGGCAATCAGCTCGGAATCGTAAGGGGTGCCACTCTGGAACGGCACCATGCGTTGCAACAGTTCTTCATCAAAGGGGGTATCGCCGGCAAAGTTGACCTTGCCGAGGGTGTAGCGCGGGCCGCTGTCGTAGACCAGCTCGATATCGGCCACGCCGGCCTGGGGATCGACCGACAGTTTCTGTTGGGTAAAACGGCCACTGAAATAGCCGAACCGCGAGGCCTGGTTCTGGATCAGGCGCTTGGCGTCTTCGTAATGACCATGGTTGAGTACGGCGCCGGACTTGAGGTCTTGGCTATCGGGTACGCGAAAGGACTTTAACTCGGCCGCAGGGCCGTCCACCCGAATCGTGACATTACGCAAATGCACGGGCTCGCCAGGGTCGATGCTGAGGATCAGGCGCGGGTTCTTGCCGGCCTTTACCTCACTGGCAATCTGCGGCTGATAAAAGCCCAGTGCCTGGGCGGCCTTGCGCGCCTGCTCCTCGGCACCGCGACTGAAGCGCAGCAAGGCCTCCTCATCACGCTCGCCAACCCCGCCGATATAGCCTTCGATATTGGCCTTCAGCGCATCGTTTGAAGGTTTGACCCGCACGTCCAACTCGCTTTGCGCCAAGGCGCCGCAGCTTGTGAACAGCAGAATCAAGCCGCTGGTAAATCTATTGGAAAACTTCATAGGCGCGGATGCTACACGAGCTGGGGAGCACCTTAGAACCGGGAATTGTCTGAATAATTCTGCGTTAAGGCGTTGCAGGTTGTAACACTTGGGGGTTTGGGTGAAAAAACACATGCTCCAGGATAGGTCCTACAGCCACCTCGCCCACTTCGTCATAGCCCTGGCGTTTATAGAATTCCAGGTAGAGCGGATTGCCGGTGTCCAGCACCACCCCTTGTGAATGCGGGTCTTCGGCGCACCAGTTATGCACGGCTTCGAGCAGTTGCTCGCCGTAATGCTTGCCCTGGAATTGCGGGTGAATCCCCAATAGCGGCAACACGTGTACCGACTCGGACGGCAGGCACGCCAACACCGCCTGATGGTATTCGAGGTAACGCCGGGTACACCTCAAGCCAGTGCTCAACCACATGCGTAATTGCCAGGCCCAACTTTCAGTGATACCCAGGCGCCGTTGCGGAGGGGCAATCAGGGCGATGCCGATCAGGCGGTCATTGACCAGCAGGCCGATCGCCGGCAGCTCCTGGAGAAAATGTTGCTTGACCAGTTCGCGCACCGTAGCCCTGACCCGCTGCTCATACCCGGAGCGTTCGGCTTCAAACAGGTAGGCGAAGGTCGGCTCATGGCGATAGGCGTGGTACAGCAACGAGCGCGCTTCGCGGGAATAGCCGCTATCGAGCATGTGGACCTGGGCAATGGCGGTGCTAGTGTCAGGCATCAGTTGTATCTCCCCTGGGCGCAACTCAAAAGGCCGCGCTCTTATTGTTACGAGCCCGGGGCAACTGAGTCGTTCCGTGCCATTGGCTCCTTGAGAGACATTAGCAGTGCATCTGTCCTACCGCCACGCTGGCCCCCGTCCGACTTGTCGGCTAGCATCGCCCTTTTGCCAGACTGGACTGCCGACCATGAAAATCGTCTCCTTCAATATCAACGGGCTGCGTGCCCGGCCTCATCAGCTGGCGGCCCTGATCGACAAACATCAACCGGACGTGATCGGCCTGCAGGAAACCAAGGTCCACGACGACCAGTTCCCGCTGGCTGAAGTCCAAGCCCTGGGGTACCACGTGTACTACCACGGGCAGAAAGGCCACTACGGTGTCGCCCTGCTCTCGCGCCAAGAGCCGCTGGCCCTGCACAAGGGGTTTGCCAGCGACGATGAGGATGCCCAGCGCCGTTTTATCTGGGGGACCTTTGCCGATGAACACGGCAACCCGATCACCATCATGAACGGCTATTTCCCACAGGGCGAAAGCCGCGATCACCCCACCAAGTTCCCGGCCAAGCAGCGCTTCTACGAAGACCTGCAACAGTTGCTGGAAACCCAGTTCAGCAATGACCAGGCGTTGGTGGTGATGGGTGATGTGAACATTTCCCCTGAGGATTGCGATATCGGCATCGGTGCCGACAACGCCAAGCGCTGGCTCAAGACCGGCAAATGCAGCTTCCTGCCGGAAGAACGCGAATGGATGGCGCGCCTGAAAAACTGGGGCCTGACCGACAGCTTCCGGCACCTGAACCCGGATGTGGCGGATCGCTTCAGTTGGTTCGATTACCGCAGCCGCGGCTTTGAAGATGAACCCAAGCGTGGCCTGCGCATCGACCTGATCATGGCCTCCAATGGCCTGCTGCCACGGGTCAAGGATGCGGGCGTGGACTACGAACTGCGCGGCCTGGAAAAACCGTCGGACCATGCGCCGATCTGGCTGGAACTGAGCTGATTTTTGCGGCAACACCGTCCAAAAATGTGGGAGCGGGCTTGCTCGCGAAATCGGTGGATCAGTCGCTGGATGTGTTGAATGACACACCGTATTCGCGAGCAAGCCCGCTCCCACACAAGCCAGCTCCCACAATGGGTTCAGTTGGGCATCAGTCATATTCTGGCAACCTTACTGACTTAATCTGCCCGCACGTCCTTTGGCTTGAGAAGGTGGCGGCATGATGCTGCGCGTTCTGTACCTGCTGGTTCTGTGTAGCACCTTCCCTCTTTCGGTCGTTGCAGCGCCCCTGCCCTTTCCCGAACAGGGTCCGGCCCTGCGCCTGCAGGGCTCCAACACCATTGGCGCGGCGCTGGGCCCGGCGCTGGTCAAGGGTTTGATGGTGCAACAGGGCCTGAAGGCCGTGCACAGTGAACCGACGAACCACCCCAATGAGCAGCGCCTCGTCGGCACGAGCCCCCAAGGCAAACGGGTCCTGGTAGAAATCGCCGCCCATGGTTCCAGCACCGGCTTTGCCGCGCTGAAAAATGCCGAAGCCGACCTGGCCGCCGCGTCGCGCCCGATCAAGGACCGCGAACTGGTGGAGCTTGAACCCCTGGGCGACCTGAAAAGCCCCGGCTCCGAACAGGTAATTGCCATCGACGGCCTGGCGATCATCCTGCATCCACGCAACCCCTTGCAGACGTTGACGACCGAACAACTGGCGAGGATTTTCAGTGGCGAAACCAGCACCTGGGAAGCCTTGGGCGGCACCGGCGGGAAGATCCGGCTGTATGCCCGCGATGACCAATCCGGAACCTACGACACCTTCAAGGAGTTGGTGCTCAACCCTCGCGGTAAAACCCTCGACAGCGCGGCCAAACGTTTTGAGTCCAGCGAGCAACTGTCCGATGCGGTGAGCCACGACCCGCAGGGCATCGGCTTCATCGGCCTGCCCTACGTGCGCCAGGCCAAGGCCGCAGCCATCAGTGATGGTGACTCCCAAGCCATGTTGCCGGTGAACAGCCTGATCGCCACCGAGGACTACCCCCTGTCGCGCCGCTTGTTTTTCTACCTGCCGCCCGGCAACAGCAATGCCTGGGCGCAGGCGCTGGTGGACTTTGCCCAGAGCGCCCAGGGCCAGGCCATCGTTGCCGCCAACGGGTTTATCGCCCAACAGGTCCAGGCCATCAGCGTGCAGCCAAGGCCACCGATGCCGGACGCCTATCAGGCCATCGCTCGCGAGGCACAACGCCTGAGCGTGAATTTTCGCTTCGAAGAAGGCAGTGCGAGCCTGGACAACAAGGCACGCCAGGACCTGGCACGGGTGGTGGCTTATATAAGCAGCCACGACAAACGGGACAAGCGGGTCACGCTGGTGGGGTTTGGTGACGCCAAGGATGACCCGCAGCGCGCCGACCTGTTGTCCAAGTTGCGGGCGATGGCGGTGCGTCGCGAGTTGGTCAAGAGTGGCGTGGTGTTGCGCGACATCCGCGGCTTTGGCGCCGAGATGCCGGTGGCAGCGAATACCGTGGATGAGGGGCGGATCAAGAATCGCCGGGTGGAGGTCTGGGTTTACTGACGCCTGAAGACTGGGGTTGACTGGCCCACCGCTATCGCGGGCAAGCCCGCTCCTACACTAAATGTGGGAACGGGCTTGCCCGCGATAAGGCCGGCGTAGTGTTACTGACCGCTGCGCATCAGCTCTTTAGGCACATATTTGCCAATCTCGAACTTGCCGATCGCCGCCCGATGCACTTCGTCCGGGCCGTCGGCCAGGCGCAGGGTGCGCTGCATGGCGTACATGTAGGCCAGCGGGAAGTCGTTGGACACCCCGGCACCACCATGGATCTGGATCGCCCGGTCAATTACCTTGAGTGCCACATTCGGTGCCACGACCTTGATCTGGGCGATTTCACTTTTCGCCACTTTGTTGCCGACCGTGTCCATCATGTACGCCGCTTTCAAGGTCAACAGGCGTGCCATGTCGATTTCCATCCGCGAGTCGGCGATTTTGTCGATATTGCCACCCAGGCGCGCCAGCGGCTTGCCAAAGGCGGTACGGCTGACAGAACGCTTGCACATCAATTCCAGGGCGCGTTCAGCCATGCCAATGGAGCGCATGCAGTGGTGAATACGTCCTGGGCCAAGGCGCCCCTGGGCAATTTCAAAGCCGCGGCCTTCACCCAGCAGCACGTTTTCGTACGGCACGCGCACGTTGTCGAACAGTACTTCGGCATGCCCATGGGGCGCGTCGTCGTAGCCGAACACCGGCAGCGGCCGGACGATTTTCACCCCGGGCGCATCTACCGGTACCAGGATCATCGAGTGTTGCTGGTGGCGCGGCGCATCCGGGTTGCTCAGGCCCATGAAGATGAGGATTTTGCAACGCGGGTCGCACGCGCCGGAGGTCCACCACTTCTTGCCGTTGATGACCCATTCGTCACCCTGACGTTCGGCGCGGGCGGCCATATTGGTGGCGTCGGAGGACGCCACATCCGGTTCGGTCATGGCAAACGCCGAGCGGATCTCACCGCGCAGCAGCGGCTCCAGCCAGCGCTGTTTCTGCTCTTCGTTGGCGTAGCGCACCAGCACTTCCATATTGCCGGTGTCGGGTGCCGAGCAGTTGAACGGCTCGGGGCCGAGCAAGGAGCGGCCCATGATTTCTGCGAGCGGCGCGTATTCCAGGTTGGTCAGGCCCGCGCCCAGCTCGGACTCCGGCAGGAACAGGTTCCACAAGCCTTCGGCCTTAGCCTTGGCTTTGAGCTCTTCCATGATGGCGGTGGGCTGCCAGCGATCACCTTCGCTGACCTGGCGCTCAAACACCGGTTCGGCTGGGTAAACGTAAGCATCCATAAACGCGGTGACGCGTTCACGCAGTTCCTGAACCTTGGGTGAATAGGCAAAATCCATGAGCAGCTCCCTTCTTTGAGAGGTTGTTTAGGTCATGCAATCGATGCTAGAACAGCGCTGATAATTTACCTAGCCTATTCTCGGCGTGTATTAACATTCATCACCGATATATGATCGGCGTATGAAAACCTAACAAGAAGAGCGCAACGAAATGAATCTGAGCAAGGTCGACCTCAATCTTTTCATCGTGTTTGACGCGATCTACACCGAAGCCAACCTGACCCGCGCCGGGCAGATCGTCGGCATTACCCAGCCGGCGGTATCAAACGCCCTGGCGCGCCTGCGCGAGACCTTCAACGACCCGCTGTTCGTGCGGACCGCCCAGGGCATGGTGCCGACCCCCATGGCCCAGAACATCATTGGCCCAGTGCGCAATGCGCTGTCGCTGTTGCGGGTGTCGGTGCAAGAGAGTCGGATCTTCAACCCCTTGCAAGCGGCCAAGACCTACCGCATCAGCATGACCGACCTCACTGAAGCGGTGATCCTGCCGTCGCTGTTCCAGCGCCTGCGCCGCCTGGCGCCCACGGTGATCATCGAAAGTTTCCTGTCCAAGCGCCGTGAAACCACCAAGGAACTGGCCGCCGGCCGCCTGGATTTTGCGGTGGACGCGCCCCTGAACACCGACCCGCAAGTGCGCCACGTCAAGCTCATGGAAGACCGCTACGTGTGTGCCATGCGCAAGGGCCACCCGATGGCGGGCAAAGAAAAATTCAGCCTGGATGACTACCTCTCGCTGACCCATATTCATATTTCCAGCCGACGCAATGGCCTGGGCCACGTCGACCTGGCCCTGGGCAAGATGGGGATCCAGCGCAAGATCGCCCTGCGTTCGCAGCATTACCTGATGGCCTCCCAGGTATTGCAGCAGACCGATATGGTGATGACCGTGCCCGAGCGCTTTGCAAGGCGTAACGAGCTGCACTCGTTCAACCTGCCGGTCAATGATGTGCCGCCGGTGGAAACCCACCTGTACTGGCATGAAAGCACCGACCAGGATCCAGCCAACCGCTGGATGCGCGAACAGATGATCGAACTGTGCCAGCAGGTCACGGCGCGTGAGAAGAAGCTGGACCAGCAATCGACCTGACCTTGCCGGCTCCTGCAATGGGCTTGATTCGCTTGACGTTTACGTCAAGCAGCCATTAGCGTAGCGCCGAGACCCTCCTTGAGCGCCACCATGAGCACGATCTACAGCATCTCCGACCTGGCCCGCGAGTTGGACATCACCACCCGGGCCATTCGCTTCTATGAAGAACAAGGCCTTCTGAGCCCCGAACGCCGTGGCCAGGAGCGTATCTATTCGCCTCGGGACAAAGTCAGCCTGAAGCTGATCCTGCGTGGCAAGCGCATCGGTTTTTCCCTGGCCGAGTGTCGCGAGCTGATCGAGCTCTACGACCCCACCAGCGGCAATCAAAAGCAATTGCACAGCATGCTGGCGAAGATCAGCGAACGCCGTGAGCAGTTGGAACAACAGTTACTGGACATCGAACAGATGAAGCTGGAACTGGACACCGCTGAAGAACGTTGCACCCAGGCCCTGGAACAGACGATCCAGAGCCAGGTCGGCCAACCCCAATAAAAAGGTAGATCCCATGTCTCTCCCCTCCCATGTGCGCCTGGTCGAAGTCGGCCCGCGCGACGGCCTACAGAACGAAGCACAGCCCATCAGCGTGGCCGACAAGGTGCAACTGGTCGACGCCCTCAGTGCGGCGGGCCTGGGTTACATCGAAGTCGGCAGTTTTGTCTCGCCCAAGTGGGTGCCGCAAATGGCCGGCTCAGCCGAGGTGTTTGCGCAGATCCAGCGCAAGCCGGGCGTGATCTACGGCGCGCTGGCGCCGAACCTGCGCGGGTTCGAGGACGCGCTGGCGGCCGGGGTCAAGGAGGTCGCGGTGTTTGCCGCGGCGTCGGAGGCGTTTTCCCAGCGCAATATCAATTGCTCCATCAGCGAGAGCCTGGAGCGCTTTGCGCCGATCATGGCGGCGGCGCAGCAACAGGGGGTGAGCGTGCGCGGCTATGTGTCCTGCGTGCTGGGTTGCCCTTACGAGGGCCAGGTGGCGCCGGAACAAGTCGCCGCCGTGGCCCGAGAGTTGTATGCCATGGGCTGTTACGAGGTGTCTCTGGGCGACACGATCGGCACCGGCACCGCCGGCGCCACGCGCCGTATGTTTGAGGTGGTGGGCAAGGACGTGCCACGGGCAAAGCTTGCCGGGCACTTCCATGACACCTACGGGCAGGCCATCGCCAACCTGTATGCCAGCCTGCTGGAAGGTATCAACGTGTTCGACAGCTCTATCGCCGGCCTCGGCGGCTGCCCCTACGCCAAGGGCGCCAGCGGTAACGTGGCCACCGAGGACGTGCTGTACCTGCTCAACGGCCTGGGCATCGAGACCGGTATCGACATGGACAAGCTCCTGGTGGCGGGCCAGCAGATCTGTTCGGTACTCGGCCGCCCCACCGGCTCACGCGTGGCCAGGGCCCGTAGCGCCAGTTGAGTAGCGTGCCCGTGGCGATGTGTTACCTCGCGGCTACACATCGGGTAACACGGGAACATATTTTGTCGCATTCTCTGAAGTAAATTTCCTACTAAAAAATTAAATCACTGATTTTAAAGGCTTTTTAAAAGTTGGCACGGCTTCTGCTATCTCTATGGCATAACAAGAATAAAAAGCACCAAACTTAATAAAAATAAGACGTAACGACTCTGACATAACAAAAACAACACGGCAGAGACGCAGCTAACAGATTTTTTTGGAGAAGATGTGCTTCGCAGGGTACGGCGCAAGCCGCCACTCGCAACCGGGCAGAGAACAATAAAACTACCTCAAGGTAGCTACCCACTGGTTGGATCGCGTGCGAAGAAGCAGATCAGCGCTCAAAAAAATACGTTTGCTCTTGACCCCGGATGGGGGTCGCCAAAAACAGCGGTAAAGGGCCACGGTTGCCAAAAACAACAATAGACCGCCCCTCAATAATAAAAAAAGAGCACGTGACAACAAATTAAAGGGGAGCTTCGGCTCCCCTTTGTGCTGCCTGGGTGAAAAGTTATTGTGGGAGCTGGCTTGCCTGCGATAGCGGTGTGTCAGCTACTCAATTGTTAACTGATAAACCGCAATCGCAGGCAAGCCAGCTCCCACAATTTAGATCGGGGTGATCAGGGCTTCAGCGTTCGCAGTTCCTCAACTGTAATCTCGCGCATACGAAACTTCTGGATCTTGCCGGTCACCGTCATCGGAAACTCTTCGACAAACCGGAAATGCTTCGGCGTCTTGAAGTGCGCAATGCGCCCCTTGCACCAGGTTTGCAGCTCCAGTTCGTTGGCAACCTGCCCCGGGTGAAACTTGATCCAGGCCACGATCTCTTCGCCGTAGCGCTCATCGGGAATGCCGATGATCTGCACATCGGCCACCGCCGGGTGGGTGAAGAAGAACTCCTCCAGCTCCCGCGGGTACACGTTCTCGCCACCGCGGATGATCATGTCCTTGTTGCGCCCGGCGATGCACACGTAACCCTGCTCATCCATGCTCGCCAGGTCGCCCGTATGCATCCAGCCAGCCTCGTCGATGGCTTCGCGGGTGCCCTCGGGGTTGTTCCAGTAGCCGAGCATCACGCTGTAGCCACGGGTGCACAGCTCGCCGATCTGCCCGCGCGGCACGGTGTTGCCGGCTTCGTCGATGATCTTGCTTTCCAACTGGGGTTGCGTGCGCCCGACCGTGGTCACGCGCCGCTCCAGGTCGTCATCGGCCCCGGTCTGCAGCGACACCGGGCTGGTCTCGGTCATGCCGTAGGCGATTTGTACCTCACTCATATGCAGGTCGCTGATCACCCGGCGCATCACCTCGATCGGGCAAGTGGAGCCGGCCATGATCCCGGTGCGCAGGGTCGACAGGTCGAACGTGCCGCGTTGCGGATGATCGAGCATCGCGATAAACATCGTGGGTACGCCGTAGAGGCCGGTGGCGCGTTCTTCGGCCACGGCGGCCAGGGTCAGCAGCGGGTCGAAGCCGTCATTGGGATAGATCATGGTCGTGCCATGGGTGATGCAGCCCAGGTTGCCCATGACCATCCCGAAGCAATGGTAGAGCGGTACGGGGATCACCAGGCGGTCCTGGGCGCTCAGGCCCAGGCTTTCGCCGACCATGTAGCCGTTATTGAGGATGTTGTGGTGGCTGAGGGTGGCGCCCTTGGGGAAGCCCGTGGTGCCGGAGGTGTACTGGATGTTGACGGGTTGATCGAAGTGCAGGCTGGCCTCGCGGTAATGCAGCTGTTGCGGGGGGATGCCCGTACCCAGGGCCGACAATTGCGACCAGGGCAGGAACCCCGAGAGCGGTCGCGCATCCAGGCTGATCACCCCGCGCAGTTCAGGTAACAGCTCGCAGCGCAATTGGCCGATGCCCTGCTCCGCCAGTTCCGGTACCAGCGCCTGCAGCATCCCGTGGTAGTCGGAGGATTTGAACGAACCGGCACAGATCAACCACTGGCAGCCCGATTGCTTGAGCACGTATTCCAACTCGCTACTGCGGTAGGCCGGGTTGATGTTGACCAGGATCACCCCGAGCTTGGCACTGGCCACCTGGCTGATGCACCACTGCGCGCAGTTCGGCGCCCAGATGCCAAGACGATCCCCGGCTTGCAACCCCAGGGCCAGCAGAGCGCGGGCGTGCAGGTCCACGGCTTCGGCAAATTGCTGCCAGGTGTAGCGCAACTGCTGATGGCGCACCACCAGAGCCTCGCCCTGCGGGTACTGCGCCACCGTGCGGTCGAATGCCTGGCCAATGGTCATGGCCAGCAGGGCCTTGTCCTGTGGGCCACGGCTGTAGCTCTGATTCGGTTGATCCATGACGACCCCTATTGTCTTTTTTGTAGGTGGACGGTGCGCCGGTCAGGCGCGAGCTTTACGTTAACGTAAGCTACGATTGACAGTCATGCAACGCAAGTTTACGTTAACGTAAAGGTGATCGCCCAATGGCGTCGCCAGCCCCACAACAATAATGTTTATAGGTGCCCTCCCATGAGTTACCCGACCCTGAACTTCGCCCTCGGTGAAACCATCGACATGCTGCGCGACCAGGTGCAGGCCTTCGTGGCCAAGGAGCTGGCGCCCCGGGCAGCACAGATCGATATCGACAACCTGTTCCCCGTGGATATGTGGCGCAAGTTCGGTGACATGGGCCTGTTGGGCATCACCGTGCCGGAAGAATACGGCGGTGCCGGCCTGGGTTACCTGGCCCACGTGGTGGCCATGGAAGAAATCAGCCGTGGCTCGGCCTCGGTGGCATTGTCCTACGGCGCGCACTCCAACCTGTGCGTCAACCAGATCAACCGCAACGGCAGCCACGAGCAAAAGCTCAAGTACCTGCCCAAGCTGATCAGCGGCGAGCACATTGGCGCCCTGGCCATGAGCGAGCCCAATGCCGGTTCTGATGTAGTCTCGATGAAGCTGCGCGCAGATAAGCGCGGCAGCGTGTATGTGCTCAACGGCAGCAAGACCTGGATCACCAACGGTCCCGATGCCCACACCTACGTGATCTATGCCAAGACCGACCTGGAAAAAGGCGCCCATGGCATCACCGCGTTTATCGTCGAGCGCGACTCGAAAGGCTTCAGCCGCAGCAACAAGTTCGACAAGCTGGGCATGCGCGGCTCCAACACCTGCGAGCTGTTTTTCGATGACGTCGAGGTGCCTGAAGAAAACATCCTCGGCGCGCTCAATGGCGGCGTCAAAGTGCTGATGAGTGGCCTGGACTACGAGCGCGTGGTGCTCTCCGGCGGACCGACCGGGATCATGCAGGCCTGCATGGACCTGATCGTGCCCTATATCCACGACCGCAAGCAGTTCGGCCAGAGCATCGGCGAGTTCCAACTGATCCAGGGCAAGGTCGCCGACATGTACACCCAGCTCAACGCCAGCCGCGCCTACCTGTATGCCGTCGCCCAAGCCTGCGAACGCGGCGAAACCACACGCAAGGACGCGGCCGGGGTGATTCTGTACAGCGCCGAACGCGCCACGCAGATGGCCCTCGATGCAATCCAGATTCTCGGCGGCAATGGCTATATCAATGAATTCCCGGCCGGCCGCCTGCTGCGCGATGCCAAGCTGTATGAAATCGGCGCGGGCACCAGTGAGATCCGGCGCATGTTGATTGGCCGCGAACTGTTCAACGAAACCCGCTGAGGGAGTGCACCATGGCCACCCTGCACACCCAACTCAACCCACGCTCGGCAGAATTCGCCACCAACAGCGCGGCAATGCTCAAACAGGTCGACGCCCTGCACACCCTGCTCGCCCAGGTCCAGCAAGGCGGCGGCAGCAAGGCCCAGGAGCGCCACACGTCCCGGGGCAAGCTGTTGCCGCGCGAACGCATCAACCGCCTGCTCGACCCGGGCTCGGCATTCCTTGAGCTCAGCCAACTGGCGGCGTATCAGGTCTACGGTGAAGAGGTGCCGGCCGCTGGCGTGATCGCCGGGATCGGCCGGGTCGAAGGCGTGGAATGCATGATCGTCGCCAACGACGCCACGGTAAAAGGTGGCTCCTACTACCCGCTGACCGTAAAAAAACACCTGCGCGCGCAAACCATTGCCGAGCAGAACCGCCTGCCCTGCATCTACCTGGTGGATTCCGGCGGCGCCAACCTGCCGCGTCAGGATGAAGTGTTTCCCGACCGCGAGCACTTTGGGCGGATCTTCTTCAACCAGGCCAACATGAGTGCCCAAGGCATCCCGCAGATTGCCGTGGTCATGGGCTCCTGCACCGCCGGTGGTGCCTATGTGCCAGCGATGGCCGACGAAGCGATCATGGTGCGCCAGCAGGCGACCATCTTCCTCGCCGGCCCGCCGCTGGTGAAGGCCGCCACGGGCGAAGTGGTCAGCGCCGAAGACCTTGGTGGTGCCGATGTGCACTGCAAGGTCTCCGGGGTGGCCGACCATTACGCCGACAGCGACGAACACGCCCTGGCCCTGGCCCGCCGTAGCATCGCCAACCTCAACTGGCGCAAACAGGGGCAGTTGCAGCAGCGCACGCCAGTCGCGCCGCTGTATGCCAGCGACGAGTTGTATGGGGTGATCCCGGCCGACGCCAAGCAACCGTTCGATGTGCGCGAAGTGATTGCGCGGCTGGTGGACGGTTCGGTTTTCGATGAGTTCAAGGCGCTGTTCGGCACCACGCTGGTCTGCGGTTTTGCCCATTTGCATGGCTATCCCATCGCAATCCTCGCCAACAACGGCATCCTCTTCGCCGAAGCTGCGCAAAAAGGCGCGCATTTTATCGAACTGGCCTGCCAGCGCGGGATTCCCCTGCTGTTCTTGCAGAACATCACCGGCTTTATGGTCGGCCAGAAGTACGAAGCCGGTGGCATCGCCAAGCACGGCGCCAAGCTGGTGACGGCGGTGGCCTGCGCCAAGGTGCCGAAATTCACGGTGATCATCGGTGGCAGCTTTGGTGCCGGTAACTACGGGATGTGCGGGCGCGCCTATGACCCGCGCTTTTTGTGGATGTGGCCCAACGCCCGTATTGGCGTAATGGGCGCCGAACAGGCAGCCGGCGTGCTGGTGCAGGTCAAGCGCGAGCAGGCCGAACGCAGTGGCCAGGGGTTCAGCGCCGAGGACGAAGCGCAGATCAAGCAGCCGATCCTCGACCAGTACGAGACCCAGGGCCACCCCTATTACTCCAGCGCCCGCCTGTGGGATGACGGCGTCATCGACCCTTTGCAAACCCGTGACGTGCTGGCCCTGGCCTTGTCCGCTGCGCTGAATGCCCCCATCGAGCCGAGCCGCTTCGGCGTGTTCCGCATGTAATTGGAGCTGCACCCATGAGCGATTTCAACACCGTTGAACTGGTGAACGACCCCCGTGGCTTTGCCACGCTGTGGTTGAGCCGGCAAGAGAAGAACAACGCGTTCAACGCCGAAATGATCCGAGAACTGATCATTGCCCTGGATCAGGTGCAAGCCGACGCAACCCTGCGCTTTTTGCTGATACGCGGGCGCGGCAAGCACTTCAGCGCCGGCGCGGACCTGGCCTGGATGCAACAGTCGGCCGAACTGGATTACCACACCAACCTTGACGACGCCCGCGAGCTGGCAGAGTTGATGTACAACCTGGCCAAGCTGAAAATCCCGACCCTGGCCGTGGTCCAGGGCGCGGCGTATGGCGGCGCCCTGGGCCTGATCAGTTGCTGCGACATGGCCATTGGTGCCGATGATGCGCAGTTCTGCCTGTCGGAAGTACGCATCGGCCTCGCACCGGCGGTCATCAGCCCGTTTGTGGTGCAGGCGATTGGCGAGCGCGCGGCCCGGCGTTATGCACTCACCGCAGAACGCTTCGACGGCCAGCAGGCACAGGCGATCGGGCTATTGGCGCAAAGCTATCCTTTCGATGAGCTGAATCAGCAGGTCGAGCAGTGGACCGCCAACCTGCTGCTCAACAGCCCGGCCGCCATGCGCGCCAGCAAGGACTTGCTGCGTGAAGTCGGCAACGGCGCGCTCACCCCGGCGTTGCGCCGTTACTGCGAAAACGCCATCTCACGCATCCGCGTCAGCGCCGAGGGCCAGGAAGGCTTGCGCGCGTTTTTGCAAAAGCGTGCACCCAGCTGGCAGTCCCAGGAGCCTCGCTCATGAGTTCACCGTTGATTACCTGCGTGCTGGTGGCCAACCGTGGCGAAATCGCCTGCCGCGTCATGCGCACGGCCAAGGCGATGGGCATGACCACCGTTGCCGTGCATAGCGCCACGGACCGCAATGCGCGCCACAGCCGCGAAGCTGATATCCGCGTGGACCTGGGCGGCAGCAAGGCCGCCGACAGCTACCTGCAGATCGACAAATTGATTGCCGCCGCCAAGGCCAGCGGCGCCCAGGCGATTCATCCTGGCTATGGCTTTCTTTCCGAAAACCCAGGCTTTGCGCGGGCAATTGAAGAGGCGGGGCTGATTTTTCTCGGCCCGCCGGCTTCGGCCATTGATGCCATGGGCAGCAAGTCCGCCGCCAAGGCGCTGATGGAAACCGCCGGTGTGCCGCTGGTGCCGGGTTACCACGGTGCCGGGCAGGACCTGGAAACCTTCCGCCAGGCCGCCGAGCGCATTGGCTACCCGGTGCTGCTCAAGGCCACCGCTGGCGGCGGCGGCAAGGGCATGAAAGTGGTCGAGGACGAAAGCCAGCTGAGCGAAGCCCTGGCCTCGGCCCAGCGTGAAGCGCTGTCGTCGTTTGGCAATGGGCAGATGCTGGTGGAGAAGTACCTGCTCAAGCCACGCCACGTGGAGATCCAGGTGTTTGCCGACCAGCATGGCAATTGCCTGTACCTCAATGAGCGCGACTGCTCGATCCAGCGTCGCCACCAAAAGGTCGTCGAGGAAGCACCCGCCCCCGGCCTCAGCCCTGCCCTGCGCCAGGCCATGGGGGAAGCGGCGGTACGTGCGGCCCAGGCGATTGGCTATGTGGGCGCCGGCACCGTGGAGTTCCTGCTGGATGCGCGCGGTGAGTTCTTCTTCATGGAGATGAACACCCGCTTGCAAGTGGAACACCCGGTGACCGAGGCCATCACCGGCCTGGACCTGGTGGCCTGGCAGATTCGCGTGGCTCAAGGCGAGCCGCTGCCAATGACCCAGGAGCAGGTGCCGTTGCGCGGCCACGCCATCGAAGTACGGCTGTATGCCGAAGACCCGACCCATGACTTTTTACCGGCCACCGGGCATCTGGCGCTGTACCGCGAATCGGCGCCAGGCCCGGGACGCCGGGTAGACAGCGGCGTGGAGCAAGGTGACGACGTGTCGCCCTTCTACGACCCGATGCTCGGCAAGCTGATCGCTTGGGGCGAGGACCGCGAACAGGCGCGCCTGCGCCTTTTGAGCATGCTGGACGAGTTTGCGGTCGGCGGTTTGAAGACCAACCTGGGTTTTCTACGGCGCATCATCGGCCATCCGGCGTTCGCCGCAGCGCAGTTGGATACCGGGTTTATCCCGCGCTATCAGGAACAACTGCTGCCTGTTGCAAGCGCGTTGAGCGATGAGTTCTGGCAGGCGGCTGGCCACGCCTTCATACAAAGCCAACTGCCTCGACTGCGGGACGACGATCCCGCCTCACCGTGGGCTGCGACACAGGGGTTTCGTGCAGGCCTGCCTGCCGAGACATCACTACACCTGAGCTGCGACGGTCAGGACCGCCTGGTGACGCTGCAAACCACCACTGCGCCGCAAATGCGGGACGAACACCTGCTGATCGAAGACGCAGGGCTACGCCGCTCGCACCTGGCGGTGCGCCAGGGGCAGACGCTGTTCCTGCGCTGGCAAGGTGAGATGCGCAGTGTGACGCTGTTTGATCCGATCGCCGCGGTCGATGCCGGGCAGGCGCATCAGGGCGGCCTGACTGCGCCAATGAACGGCAGTATCGTGCGGGTGCTGGTGGAGGTCGGCCAGACGGTTGAGGCCGGTACGCAATTGGTGGTGCTCGAGGCGATGAAGATGGAGCACAGCATCCGCGCGCCCCATGCAGGTGTGGTCAAGGCGCTGTATTGCCAGGAAGGCGAAATGGTCGGCGAAGGCAGCGCCTTGGTGGAGCTGGAGGCCCAGCCCTAGAACTTCACCGTGGCTTGTACCACCACGCCGATGATCCGGCAGTCATCGGTGAGCAACGCCTTTGGGTAGGTCGGGTTGAGTGGCACCAGGTAACGCTGGCCGCTTTCTTCCAGCAGCTTGCGAAACGTCGCCTGACTGCTGCCTGCCCATTGGGCCACCACCAGTTTGCCAGGCTCGGCGTCGAGGGCCGGATCCACCAGGATCATCATCCCATCGGCGATGCTCGGCCCGCTGGGCGCGGTCATTGCATCGCCGCTCACCTGGAGCCAGAACGCCTCGCCGTCGGCGTCGTAGTCGCTTGCCTGAAATCGCGCGGGTCCGTAGGCCAGACGCTGTTCGTGGACCTGGCAGGGCTGTTTCCAGTCTTTTACCGGGTAGCGAAAGTACGGGTTGTATTGAACGACCGGCGCGACTTTATCGTCTGCCGGGGCGTGGCCCTTCTCGCGAATCACCAGCGCCGCTTCGAGATACCCCAGGCCCAGTTCTTCGAGCACCCGGTTCATGTCGGCGAGGCTCGGTACACGGCGCTTGCCCAGCCAGTGGCCAATGCCGCCCTGGGACATGCCCATGCGTGCAGCCAGTTGATTCTGCGTGACCTTGCGGGCCTTCATGTTGGCTTTGACCAACGCTATCCATTTATCCATGGGGCAGACAATACCGGGTGTATTCGCGGCGACAATAAACAGTTTGTAGTAATCAATCAAATGACATAAATACAGATCGTATTATTATCAGTCGTACCTGTTCACCTTCCCACCCAGAGCACCCACCCCATGACCACAACCCCGGATCACTTGGACGGTACACCTGATACCGACGAAATAAAGTTCTTGCAGGGCAGCGACGCAGCTCGACGCGCACTGGATTACTACTTGAAAGAAGATACAGACCCTGCATCGGACGATATGGCCTGGTTCGAGGCCAACCCCACCGTCAGCAGTGAAGAAGCCCTGATCCACGCGTCGGACTTGCTGCGCAGCGCCGCCGCCATCGCGTATGAGCTGGCGAACAACAAGCTGGGAGGCACCCGGGACCTGGCGTTTTCGGTGGTGTATCTAATTGATATGGCCAAGGCCATGCTGGAGCGTCCACTGCAACTGGCAGGCGGGAAAACCTCGTAACCAGGTAGGCGTGCAGGAACAGAAGGAAAAATATTTCTATCTGGCAGATAAAAACATTTGACTTGCAAATGATAATGATTATTATTGCAAGCAGCTGGTCGCGAGATCAGTCGATAGACCAAGAGACCTTAGGTCGGACTCTTGGAATATCTCCTCATCAGGCTAATCACGGTTTTTGACCCGGCTCTTTGGCCGGGTCTTTTTTTTGCCAGTTATTCTGGCGTGGCTTCAGGCTAATGAAGACTGTGTGTTGCTTGATGGCGCGCATGGTAGCAAAAGACCATCGCCGAAAGAAAGCCGAGAAAGCGCTCTGGTCCGGTTCTTTCCAAATTAGCACTTGAGAATCAATCTCATAGACTCTAAGCTGCTGCTGCGTCACGGACGACGCCCCCTCCTTTTTCGCAACAATTTGCGTCCCAAACTTTACCCCGCCCCTGTGTAAACTGCCTGTCACATCTCTCATATTCAGGCAACCAGACTATGACCGTGGCCTTGACCTCCCTTAAAATCAGCAGCGATTTCGACAGCGGCAATATCCAGGTGCTCGACACCCGCGATGCCCATCAACCGCTGCTGGCGATCAAACCCGATACCCGCAGCCAGCACTTCCAATGGTTCCACTTCAAGGCCGAAGGTATGCACATCGGTCATACCCATACCTTTCGCCTGAGCAACGCCGGCCAGTCCTCCTACAAACATGCCTGGAGCGGCTACAACGCAGTGGCATCCTACGACCATATCAACTGGTTCCGCGTGCCAACACGCTTTGATGGCGAAACCTTGCACATCGAATTCAAGACCGAGCAAAAACACGCCTGGCTCGCCTACTTCGAACCCTACAGCCGCGAGCGTCACGCCTGGTTGATCGACCGAGCGCTGAACCGCGCTGGCACCCAATTGCTGGCAACTGGCAAAAGCATCGAGGGCCGCGATATCCCCCTGCTGCGCCGTGGCAAGGGCGGTGCGGGGCAACGCAAAGTGTGGATCATCGCCCAGCAGCACCCCGGCGAGCACATGGCTGAATGGTTTATGGAAGGCATCATCGAACGCCTGCAACAGGACGGTGATGATGAGCTGAAAAAACTGCTGGCCGCCGCCGACCTCTACCTGGTGCCGAACATGAACCCGGATGGCGCGTTCCACGGCCATCTGCGCACCAACGCCATGGGCCAGGACCTCAATCGGGCCTGGCAAAGCGCAAGCCAGGAGCAGAGCCCGGAAGTGCTGTTCGTCCAACAGCAAATGGAGAAATACGGCGTCGACCTGTTCCTGGATATCCACGGCGACGAGGAAATCCCCTACGTGTTCACCGCAGGTTGTGAAGGCAACCCCGGCTATACGCCACGTATCGAGGCCCTGGAAAAACACTTTCGCAGCCACTTGAGCGAACTGACCCGCGACTTCCAGACCACCCATGGCTACACCCGCGACTTGCCAGGCCAGGCCAACATGACCCTGGCGTGCAACAGTGTGGGCGAGCGGTTCGATTGCCTGTCCCTGACCCTGGAAATGCCGTTCAAGGACAACGACGATGCACCCGACCCGCATACCGGTTGGTCCGGCAAACGCTCGCTGCAACTGGGCAAGGACGTGCTAAGCAGCGTGGCGGATATCGTCGACGTACTGCGCTGACCCTGGCCAACCCGGGGGGTCATTCAGCCCCCGGATTGCGCCGCCACCCGCAGACATTCCTGCGGCCCGAGCACCCGGCCATCCGCCGCACGCACTTGCAAGGGCTGCAGGGCCTGCCCGTGCTCTCGGTCCAGCATCAACGAATGCGCCTCGCCCTCAGCGTAAAAAAAGCCCTCGCCCCACTGCCGTAACCCAATGATCACGGCAAACAACCCCCTGCCCTTTTCGGTCAACACATACTCCTGATAAGCACTGCCATCGGAGGCTGGGACGATCTCGAAAATCCCATGGGCCACCAGATTGCGCAGGCGCGCCGAGAGAATGTTCTTGGCCATCCCCAGGCTGCGCTGGAACTCGCCAAAACGGCGGATGCCATCGAAGGCATCACGAATGATCAACAGCGCCCACCCATCGCCAATGGCCTCCAGTGAACGCGCGACCGGGCATTCGGCTGTTTCAAAGCGGGTGAGTTTGACCATGGATGATGCCTGCCTGACAAAAAATGTAGTTGCAATATAAAACCGGAATACCTACCGTACAACTGGTTTCATTTCAAAACCATAACGAGCATCCAACATGCCAAAATCCCCCTTGAGCGGCGCGGTCGTGCTGCTGTTCGCCATTGCCTGTGGGTTATCGGTGGCGAATGTCTATTACGCCCAACCCCTGCTCGATGCCATGGCCAGCACGTTCGCCATGGACCCGGCCACCGTCGGCATCGTCATCAGCCTGACCCAGGTCGGTTATGGCATCGGCCTGTTATTGCTGGTGCCACTGGGAGACCTGCTCAATCGCCGCCACTTGATTGTCAGCCAGTTGTTGCTCTCGACCTGTGCGGTTCTGCTGGTCGCGCTGTCCAGCAGCGGCCCGTGGTTCCTGGCGGGCCTGCTGCTGACGGGCCTGCTCGCCGTGGTGGCCCAGGTGTTAGTGGCCTATGCCGCCCACCTGGCACAGCCCGAGCAACGGGGGCACGTGGTCGGCCTGGTGACCAGTGGCATCGTGGTCGGCCTGCTGCTGGCGCGCACGGTATCCGGGATCATGGCGGACCTGGCCGGCTGGCGTTCGGTGTACCTGTTGTCGGCCGGCCTGACGCTGCTGATGGCACTGTTGCTGTGGCGTGTGTTGCCCGCCGCCGAACAGCCTCGTACGCAGGATTCCTACGGACAATTGCTACGCTCGGTGTTCAGCCTGTTGCGCGAGGAAAAAGTCCTGCGGGATCGTGCAGTGCTGGCGTTGCTGACGTTTGCCGCCGGCACCGTGCTCTGGACGCCTTTGGTGTTGCCGCTGAGCACCCCGCCATTGTCGTTGTCCCACACCCAGATCGGCCTATTCGGCCTTGCTGGTGCCGCCGGCGCGCTGGGTGCGGCCCATGCCGGGCGCCTGGCCGACCGAGGCCGCGCCCAGTGGACCAGCGGTGCAGCCTTGATGCTGATGCTGCTGTCGTGGCTGGCCATCGCCTTCACCCAGTCCTCGTTATGGGCGTTATTGCTCGGTGTGATTACCTTCGACCTCGGCCTGCAAGCCGTGCATGTCACCAGCCAAAGCCTGATCTACAGCGTGCGCCCCGATGCCCAGAGCAGGCTGGTGGCCGCCTACATGCTGTTCTACTCGGCAGGCAGCGCCCTGGGCTCGGTCATGGCCACGATGATGTACGCCTGGGCCGGTTGGCTCGGCGTGTGCGCCCTTGGCGCTGCCATCAACCTGTTGGCCCTGGTTTACTGGCGGTTTACCCTCGGTGCTCAGTCCTTGCCCAGCATGCTTTGCAACACGCCATCACGACGTACCCAGCCATGAAACAACGCCGCCGCCAAATGCAGCAGCACCGTCAGAAACAGTAAATAGGCGAGGTACCCGTGGGCCTTGCGCAACACCGCAAACAATTGGGCATTGGCCGGCACCCACGCCGGCAACTGCACGGTGCTGGAGAGCATCACCGGGTCGCCCGCCGCCGAAATCATCGCCCAACCCAGCAGCGGCAACACCAGCATCAAGCCATACAGCAGCAGATGAGACGCCTTGGCCGCCAGCACCTGCCACAGTGGCAAATCAGAAGGCAACGGCGGCTGACGCGTAGAAAAACGCACCCCCAGGCGCACGATCACCAACGCCAGAATCGCAATACCCAAAGGCTTGTGCAGGTGCAGCAGCCACTCATGCCGTTGAGAAACCGACGCCACCATGCCGGCACCGATAAACAGCATGGCGATGACCATCAATGCCATCAGCCAGTGCAGCAAGCGCGCCAGCGGGGTAAAAAACCGGGATGGGGCATTCATGGCTTCGACTCCTGAACCGCGTTGTGCAGTTGGCTGACTTCACCGGTACGCCGCAGATACGAACTGGCATAGGCGGCAGAACGCGCCGCCAGCAGCGGATCGTTGGACGCTTCAATGCCACTCGGCAGGATCAGCGGATCAAAATTGATATCACGACAATCGCCGCTCAGTTGCGGCTGGCTGCTGTCGAGCACCAGCGTGCCGGCATTGAGCACCGTATGCTCGCCAGCCCACACTTTGCTGGCGTCATCCACGGGGTCGGCGGGGTTGGCCAGGGTGATCAGCAATTGCCAGCGCACGGGGCCGGCGAGCAAGCGTTGTTCCAGGTCCTGTTGCAAGAAATCCGCCCCCGCAGGCGCCGCCGCCTCCTTTGTGTCCTGGCTGATTGGCACCACGCCCCAGCGCACGGCCTGGCGCTGGCCATTGGCGTTGATCAGGTAAAACCCATTGATGCCGTAGTAGGACTCGGTGGCATAACTGGCCGAAGGCTTGGCGGTCTTGACCCATGCCAGAAACGGGGCAGCCTCGGGATGGCTGGCAAAAAATGCCGGCATGCTGGCCGGGTTCGGCTTGCCGGTCGCCGGGTCCGGAGCGCCCGCCTTGAGCATCTGGTAGAACGCCTCGGGCGTGCCCACCGGGAACACCGGCATGCTGTTCATCCCGGTGCGCCACTGCTGGCCGTTGGCCTGGCTGAACTGCAAGGCCAGGCTACGGATCGGCACACTGCTGTCGGGGGCATACGGGTTGCCGCTGGGCAAGGCGAAACGCCCGATCACCGGAGTGCGTGCCTCGTGGAACACTTGCGCACTGGAATACGCACGCGCCGCAGGACCGCTCTCAAAATAGCCCGCGACACACACGCCCTTGGAATGGTTGCGTCGGTAGCCGGGGTGAACGCCGTTGTTGGTTTCCAGCGCATTGACCAGAGTCTTGGGCCGCAAACGTTGTGGGTCGAGTGTGCCATTGACGTAGGCAAAGGCTCCCGCCACTGCGCCGACAACCACACCGATAGCGGCCAGGCGCAGCAGCAGGCTTGCACGCCCCAACGGCCGACGTGACGGTGATGAGTGATCTACCATGAAATGCTCCGAGGCCCACGGCCACAGGGGAAGGTGCAATAAGACGCTGCTGACGCAGGCTTATTCCCCTGAAGCTGTAGGTATTTTCAGAACAAGTGACAAGTAGTCCTATTTCTCGGACTCATCCCACCCCTGTTGGCGGGGCGGCGTGCCAAACCGTTGCTCAGGAATCCCAGATCGCGCCGTAGGCCGGTATGCCCCGGGCTTCCATCTCTTCAACCACCCGGCGGGTCAAGGCCTGGTTGGCAATGCAGATCACCGCTTCGGCCCCTGCGGCTTGCACGGCAGCGTAGGCCAACTGCACCAGATCCGGCTTGCCCCGCACATCGGTGTCCCAGATCACCGCATCGGGTTGTGCCCGCACAATTTCCGCGACTAATTGCGCGCCAAAGGTCTTGGCGGGGCTGCGGGTGGACCACACCAGTTGGATCGGTACCTGCGCCGCCAGCAAATGCGGCATCACCGGGCCGATGCCACTCCCTGTGGCGATGTACACCACCGACTTGAACAAGGTCTCGACGTTGGCCACGCCCGCGGTAGTAATCCCCTTGACCCACACATGCGATGGCAAGCGGTCGATATAGCGCCCCGTCCAATCCCCGGCCCGGGAAATAATCAGGCGAAAACCCGGCTGGCCCGGAGCTGGGATATTGGCAAACGAATGCCACTCCAGCAGCGGCTGGAGACTGATTGCAGTGGACGAGCCGGCAAACGGCGTGGTGTGGCACAGGCGGGTCACTATTGCATGGTCGGACGGTCGGTGATGACTGACCGCCACCCTGCGCAGGCGCAACCAAGGCAGGGCAATACTCAGGCTCAGCAGGAGCAACACCCAGAACTCCATGGCATGCAGCAGCCTGCCCTGGGGTACCGCCATCAGCGTCTGCGCCCAGAACAGCAACAAGGCTGCCCACCCTGCAAACCGATGCACGCGCTCGAAGCCGTTATGGAAGCGACCGCGAATCCACGGCTGCGCCATCACCACCATCAGCACCAACATCCCCAACAATGCCCCACTGACCAGCAACCACGCCGCCGAAACGCTGTGGGGCTGTTGCAGGTAACGCCATCCCTGGCTGCCGACCAGCAACGCGAACCACAACGTCGCCGCCACCGCGCCACCGCTGTGCAGCCCCCCCAGGTGATAGACCTTGGCCGCATGGCGACGGATGCACAGCGGCCACGTCACGGGGATCCGCGTCGCCAGCCAGAACAACCCGTTGATCACGTACTGCTGGCGCACCAGAATCGCCAGGGCCAGGTTGAACATCACCAGTTGCGACACCACCTGCACATCCACAACAGGCAGCTGCAGGCTGGCCAGCGCAAACCAACCGTTGGCCACCAGCACCAGCGCTACCAGCCGGTTGTAATGAGAAAACAGCGGCGCACCAGACCAACGTCGCCACCCACCAGGCCGTGCAGGCAATGGTATTTCCATCAACCTGTCAATCATGGGCGGCCACCTGCTTGCAGGGCGAGTTGCTGCCCCTCGACGCTGTCGCGCGCCCATTGCAGCAGCAAGGTCTTGTCGATCTTGCCGCGCGCCGTCAGCGGCAGATTCTCCACAGCAAAGATCAACGCGGGAACGCAGTAGTAGGCCAACCGCTGCGCGCAGTACTGCCTGGCAGCCGGAACATTCGCACTGGCCGGCGTCACAAACGCCACAAGGTGCTGACTGTCGAACTTCAGCGTCACCGCCCGGCTACACGCCCCACACGCCTCCAAAGTGCTTGAAACCGCATCCAACTCCACGCGAAAACCACGCACCTTGACCTGATCGTCCACTCGCCCCAGATGTTCCAGGGCCCCGCTGTCGGTCCAGCGTCCCAGGTCCCGTGTGCGAAACATCATGCGGCCCGCCCCCAGGAACGGATCTGGGCAATAACGTTGCGCGGTCAATAGCGGGTTGTTCAGATAACCCGCCGTCACCCCGTCGCCCCCGGCCCACATCTCACCGACCGCCCCTGGCGCGCAGGCCCGCCCGTGTTCATCCAGCACATACACTGTGTTGTTGGGCGTAGGCGTGCCGATGGTCAAGGGTGCCCCCGGCGTGTGCCGATGCAGCGTGTTGACGATGGTGGTTTCGGTAGGCCCGCAGCCGTTGTAGAACACACAATGGGCCGCCCATCGGTCCGCCAGTGCCTGTGGGCACGGCTCACCCGCCACGGCTACCGTCTCAAGGTCGGGGCACTGTTGGGAGTCCAGGGTGCCAAGGATTGAAGGCGTTGCGATCAGCACCTGGCAAAGGCGCGCCGTCTGCCCGATATCCTGGGTGCGGATATGCAATGTTGCGCCGTGGGCCAGGCAGCCGAGAATTTCCCAGGCGGCCATGTCGAATGCAATGTTGAGAATCTGCCCGACGATCATGCCCGGCTTCATGCCCGGCTTCATGCCCAGGTTTCCCGGCGCCGTCAGCAGCACGTTGCACACATTGCGATGGGTCACCTGCACCCCGTTGGGCCGACCCGTGGTACCAGAGGTAAACAATACAAAACACAAGTCGCCGGGGCGGGGCACAACGACGTTCTGGTCTGCTTCCTCCGCCAGGCACGGCGCCTGCGCGAGAAACTCATCCAGGCACACGCACGGCTGATCCGCTGCCAGCGGCAGGCGATCCTTGAACCCCGACAATGTCAGCACCACCTGGCTCGACAACGACTCAAGGATCATCGCCAGCTGGGCCGGCGGGGTAATTCGGGCGTCCTGGGGCACATACGCAGCACCGACCTTCAGCACCGCGAGCATCCCCACCAGCATGGGGATCGAGCGTTCGACAAACAGTGCCACACTGTCGCCCGGCACAACCCCCTGTTCGATCAGGTACGCCGCCAGCCGATTGGCTTGGCGATTCAACTGCCGATAGCTGATGCTCTGGTCCAGCCAGCGGGCGGCTATCGCCTCGGGCGCTGCCGCCGCGTGTGCCTCAAAGGCCTGGTGTATAGAGGTGTACGGCAGTGGGCTGACCGCACCGCATCCCCAGGCCTGGAGGGTATCGCGTTGCTGGGCCGGCAAATGACCTAGCGCCCTGGTACTGACAAACCCACTACTCGTTGCTGTTGCCGACATCATAGGCTTACTCCTCATCTGGCTCCTGCCCCACAGTGACCGGGCAGTCAGGGCGCTTGATTGAGGAACTGACACGACATTACAGACTTGCGAGAGGCTACAAACGATAGGGAACGAGGCCATTCACTGGATTTATTTTTCCTACGAATGGAATATCCATCGCTGGCTAGCGTCTCCCTGAGCACAGCCCATTGCCACACACGCGCCGCAGGCCATCCATGCATGAACTCGACGAACAGTTGCGTGAGCTACTCCCCAGGCTGCGGCGCTTCGCCGTCTCCCTGACACGCAACGCCAGCAGCGCTGACGACCTGGTGCAGGCCAGCCTTGAGCGGGCCATCGTCCATTGGCGCGACAAACGCGTAGACGGTGACTTGCGGGCCTGGCTGTTCTCGATCCTCTACCGGCAATTCCTCGATGCACACCGCCGCTCCCGGCGCTACGCGCGAATGCTGGAGTTCTTTACCGGCCGCGATGACGCGCAGCCGTCCGCCGAACGCACAGTGATCGCCCAGACGACCCTGAAAGCCTTTGACCAATTGACGAGCGAGCAACGCGCCCTGCTGCTGTGGGTTTCGGTGGAAGGCTTGAGCTACAAGGAAGTCGCCCACATTCTTGAGGTGCCCATCGGCACCGTGATGTCTCGCCTGTCCCGCGCGCGCCAGGCCTTGCGCCAACTCAGCGACGGTGACATCACCAGCCCTTCCCTGCGGAGACTCAAATGATCAGCCTGCCCCCCAGCGAGCGCGACCTGCACGCTTACGTCGATCACCAGCTTACGGAGCCTGATCGAGGCCAACTGGACATCTGGCTCGCCGCGCACCCCGAGGTCGCGGCCCAGGTCCACGCCTGGCAGCAGGATGCCCAGCACCTGCGCGCGGCCCTTGGCGCCCAGCCTACGGCCAACCCCGATCTGGACCCGGCGCTGATTCGCCAGCGCCTCAAGCGCCACGCGCGCCGTCGATTCGCCAGCGCGGCCGTGCTGTTGCTCGCGGTCGGGCTCGGTGGCTTGGGGGGCTGGCAAGCGCGGCAGGCCACGCTTATCACCACGGCACTGCCGATGACCGATGCCCTGCAGGCCTATCGCCTGTTCGCCCAAGACCAGATCATGCCCGCCGACTATCAGGTCCACGACAACGGCGATATGCAAGCCTGGCTCGACCGCTACTTCGCCCAGGCCCATCGCCTGCCAGACCTGAGCCAGGCCGGCTTCAACCCAGTCAGCGGGCGCCTGCTCACCACGGACCAAGGCGCAGCGGCGATGGTGCTCTACGAGAACCCACAAGGCCGGCGCATCAGTTTCTATATTCGCCCACCAGGCCCGCAGAACACCTTGCTGCCACGGGGCAGCCGCAGTGCCGACGGGCTCCAGGCCCAATACTGGTCCAGCCCCGGCTACAACTACGCGATGGTCAGCCCAGAGGACGAACCGACCACGCGCTTGCTCAAGCAAACCACACGGTTCTAGGACGCCAACGCCATGCCCTTTCACGATAACCGCCCCCGTCGCCTGACCTTGCTCAAACGGTTGCTGGGCAAAAAGACCGCCACCGATAGCGCGCCAGCCATTCACCGGTTCTTCGCGGACAAGGCCCGGCAGCAGGGCTACACCCTCAGCCCCAGCCAGTTGCGGGTGATCGATGCCATGGCCCGGCAAACCGCACAATTGTTAGCCAACCGCCCGGCCCGCAGCCTGTACCTGCATGGCGCCGTAGGCCGCGGCAAAAGTTGGTTACTCGACGGTTTTTTCCAGGCCTTGGCGCTGCCCGGCAAACAGCGCGTGCATTTCCATGACTTTTTCGCCCGCCTGCACCGGGGCATGTTTGCCCACCGCCAGCAGGCCGATGCCCTGGGCGCGACCTTGGACCAACTGCTAGACGGCTGCCGGGTGCTGTGTTTCGACGAGTTCCATGTGCATGACATCGGCGATGCGATGTTGATCACCCGGCTGTTCAAGGCCCTGTTCCAACGCGGCATCCTGGTGCTGGTCACCTCCAACTACCCGCCACAAGGCTTGCTGCCCAACCCGCTGTACCACCAGCGCTTCAAGCCGGCGATCGACCTGATCAGCGCGCGCATGGACGTCATGGAAGTCAGCGCGCCCCAGGACTACCGCGGCTTGGCGCAAAACCACCGGCAGCAGCGTTTCACCCACGGCCAATACGTGTGGCCCGGCACCCCGGCCCAGCGCCGTGAACTGGGGCTGCCCGCGACCGATGGCCCGCCCCTGGCGCTGACGGTCGGCTCGCGGCAACTGCGGGTGCGCTGGCAACAGGCACGCAGCCTGGCCGTGGCCTTCGAGGACCTGTGTGAACAGCCCACCGCCGTGATGGATTACCTGCTGCTGTGCGAGGACTTCGACCACTGGATCATCGACGGCCTGCCCCGGTTGGACGACTGCCCGATTGCCGTGCAACAGCGGTTTATCAACCTGATCGACGTGCTGTACGACCAGGACAAGCACCTCACACTGCTGGGCCAACAGCCACTGGATACGGCCCTGCAAGGTCAGGCGATTGACCTAGCCCGCACCCGCAGCCGCCTGGGCCAGCTGGAACAAGTCAGCTCGCCGGCGCTCAAGTCGCTATCATGAGCGCCTTTGCCCTTGTCGAGTGACCGAAGCTGTTCATGGATACCCTTGCCCAACTCAAGGCTGGCCAACTGGCTGGCATCAAGCGCCTGGACCTGTCCTGCGGCCTGACGCAGTTCCCCCGGGAAATCTTCGACCTGGCCGACTCCCTGGAAATCCTCAACCTGAGCGGCAACGCCCTGAGCAGCCTGCCGGACGACTTGCACCGCCTGCCCCACCTGCGTGTGCTGTTTTGCTCGGACAACGCCTTCACCGAACTGCCAGCGTGCCTGGGCCAATGCCAGCAATTGAGCATGGTCGGCTTCAAGGCCAACCAGATCGAGCATGTGCCCGCCGCCGCGCTGCCGTCGCAGTTGCGCTGGTTGATCCTCACCGATAACCGCATCAGCCACTTGCCGGACGCACTCGGTGAGCGGCCCCTGCTACAGAAGCTCATGCTGGCGGGCAACCGCCTGGAGCAACTGCCGGCGAGCTTGGCCCAGTGCCACAACCTCGAGCTACTGCGCATCGCCTCCAACCGCTTGACGCAATTGCCACAATGGCTGCTGACGCTGCCGCGCCTGACCTGGCTGGCCTATGCCGGCAACCCGGTGGAAAGCGCGGTGGACCTGGTAAATGATGAGGCGACGCCGAATATTCCCTGGGCTGAACTGCAACTGGGCGAAATATTGGGCGAAGGCGCGTCAGGGGTGATTCGCAAGGCGCTCAGGGGAACATCGGGTGCACCTGTGGCCGTCAAGCTCTATAAGGGCACCATCACCAGCGACGGTTCGCCGCTGCACGAAATGCAGGCCTGCATTGCCGCCGGGCTGCATCCCAACCTGATCAAGGTGCAAGGCCGCGTGATCGGCCACCCCACTGAACAGGCCGCCCTGGTGATGGACCTGATCGACCCGAGCTACCGCAACCTCGCCGATCTGCCCAGCCTGGCGTCCTGCACCCGGGACGTCTACGACCCTGCCACCCGTTTCAGCCTGGAAGTGGCATTGCGCATGGCGCGCGGCATCGCCTGCGTAGCGGCGCATCTGCACCGGCACGGCATTACCCATGGCGACCTGTATGGCCACAATATCCTGTGCAATGCCGAGGGTGATTGCTTGCTCGGGGACTTTGGCGCGGCATCGTTCCACGCCACGGCAGACACCTTGGAAACCAGGGCGTTGCAGCGCATTGAAGTGCGCGCGTTCGGGGTGTTGCTGGGGGAGTTGCTGGAGCGCATTGACGAAGGCTTGAGCGATGAACAGCGCCAAGTGCTGGAGGCGCTGCGTGACAGTTGCTGCCAGCCGCAGGTGCTCACGCGTCCGGCGTTCCAAGAGATCGAGACACTGCTGTCCTCCCTCTGAAACGCCATGCACATGTGGGAGCGGGCTTGCCCGCGATAGCGGTGTAACTGACCGACCGCTATCGCGGGCAAGCCCGCTCCCACACTAGCCCGCGTCCATGATTAAAGGCCGGTGTCAGCCCGCCAGGCCGACGAACATATCTTGCACATCGTCATGGTTGTCGAGGCCTTCGAGGAACGCTTCGACTTCCGCCATCTGCTCGTCGCTCAAGCCGCTGACCGGGTTTTTCGAGATGTAGCCCAACTTGGCCGACAACACGGTAAACCCCTGCTCCGGCAAAGCTTTCTGTACCGCATCCAGGTCCGTGGTCTCGGTAATGAACAGGGTCGTGCCCTCTTCTTCACCTTCTTCAAAGTCCTGGGCGCCGGCTTCGATGGCGGCCATTTCCGGGTCGGCATCCGGGGTATCCGGCGAGGCCTCGATCAACCCCACATGGTTGAAGTCCCAGGCCACGGAGCCCGAAGCCCCCAGTTGCCCCTTGCGAAATGCCACGCGGATTTCCGCCACGGTGCGGTTGATGTTGTCGGTCACACATTCGACGATCAACGGTACCTGGTGCGGGGCAAACCCTTCGTAGGTCACGCGATGGTACTGCACGGTCTCGCCCAGCAGGCCCGCGCCTTTCTTGATCGCGCGTTCCAGGGTTTCCTTGGGCATCGAGGCCTTTTTGGCCTGTTCGACCACCAGACGCAGGTGGGCGTTGGTCGCGGTGTCCGCACCATTACGGGCGGCAATGGTGATCTCTTTCACCAGCTTGCCGAAGATCTTGCCCTTGGCATTGGATGCCGCTTCTTTATGTTTAACCTTCCACTGTGCGCCCATGACTCACTCTCTTGATATCCGTGGCGCCGAGACGTCTACTGGCCGGCGCTTTGGCCGCAGAGTTTATAGGGCAAGACCCCTTCGTTCCACCAAAAAACCGGCCAGCGTTGCAGGTGCCTCAGGTGCGCAGGGGTTTGATCGCCACTGAGCGATCCGGCACAAAGTCGCCCACTTGCGCCAAAACCGCAGGCCGGGCGTTCCAATAGGGCATCAGCACCAACGCCGAAAACAACGCGGCGCCGGCGAACACGATAAACACCGTCACCGTATCGAAGTAGCCCGGCAACAGGCCACCGAGAATCGCCCCCACCGAACCGCAACCGTTGACGAAGCCCGCCGCCGTCGCACCTGCCTTGGCCGTGCCGAAGTCGATCGCCGCCGTACTGCTGATCATCGAGTCCGGCCCGTACAGGGTCAGGCCCATGACAAACAGCAGGGCCATCACCAACAGCACGCTACCGGTATGCAATGCCCCCATGAACAGCGCCAGCGACACCGTCAGCGCCAACAGGCTGAGGACACAGGCCGGCATGCGCCGGGCGCCGAACAGTTTGTCGGACGCCAGGCCAATCATGATCGGCCCCAACAGGCCCGCCAGTTCGAACGCCGTGGGCACAATAGCGGCACCGACCTTGCCCACCGAGGGCATCTGCTCGTAGACGATGACCGGGCCCCACAACAGGATCGCGTAGCGCGCCGGTTTCAACAGGAAGTACGCCAGGCCCAAGGTCAGCACCGTGCGGTTGCGCAAGATCTCGCGCAGCGGCTCAAGGATGCTGATTTTCTTGGCCGCCGCCTGCTCGTCGGCGCTCATTGCCGGCTCAGGCTCCACTTCCGGCAGGCCGACGTCCTGGGGCGTATTGCGCTGGAAAATGAAGAACAGCACCGCCACCAACGCCACCACCGCGGCACTGGAGATAAATGCCGCGTGCCAGCTGCCGATCAGGGTATAGGCCCACCAACCGGCAAACGGCGATGCCACCAACCCGCCAAACGCATAGCACGAGCTCCACAAACCCAACACCCGCCCGCGCTGTTGCGCCGGGAAAAAACTGCCAAGGTTCTTGCACAGCCCCGACCAGCCAGTGGACTGCGCCAGGCCCTGGATCAACATGCACGTGACGAAGATCGGCAACGTGGCGAACGTGCCCATGACCAAGGCGGCAGCCGCAGAAATCACCAACCCTCCCAACACCACCACCCTGGGGCCGAAGCGGTCGGCGAGCATGCCCCAGGTGAACTGGCCAACGGCATACGCCGCCAGGTACAGGCCATCCAGGTTGGCCATCATCATCTTGTCCAGCGGGAAACTCGGGTCGTCGACGATCCCCAACTTGGCCACGGAAAACGCTTTGCGGGTGAAATAGAAGGCGGCATAGGCCAGCCAGGTGATGGCGAAAATCTGCACGCGCCAACGCTTGATACTACCCATAGGGATATTCATGGTGGTTCTGACCTCAGGTGTGAGTGTGCCGGCAGAATCGAAAAGCAATTGCCTGTGTTTTTATTGTTTTGCACTGCAGTACCGGGTCGCTGGGCGCCGGTACTGGTCAGATGAGTCCTGCAAGGTTGCACGCAACGACCCATGATCGCCGAAGTTGTAGGACTCAACCTACGGCGACTGGGGGCTATCAAAGCAATGGCTGACTAATAGGTAAAATCGATTTATCGTATTTCAAATATAAGCCCAGCTTGTAAGAGGTCGTGCCATGTCGGTTTCCCACGCGCAACTCAAAGCCTTCCATGCGGTAGCGGTCCACGGCAGCTTTACCCTGGCCGGCGAGCGGCTGTTCCTGACCCAGCCGGCCATTTCCGACCAGGTGCGCAAGCTCGAAGAGCGCTTCGGCGTGCTGTTGTTTCATCGCAACAAGCGCTCCGTGCGCCTGACCGACCTGGGCGAACGCCTGCTGAGTATCACCCAGCGCCTGTTTGTGGTCGCCGCCGAGGCCGAGGAGCTGCTGCAAGACTCCAAGGCCTTGCAGACCGGCAGCCTGACCCTGGCCGTGGATGCGCCGGTGCATGTACTGCCGCAGATCGCGCAGTTTTGCGAACGTTATCCGGGGATCACGGTAAAAATCGAGACAGGTAACACCGATGATGCGCTGTATCGCCTGCACAACTATCAGGCTGACCTGGCGCTGGTGGGGCGCGACGTCGACGATGAACGCCTGCTCTCAATCCCGCTGCGCGATGACCCGATGCTGGCCTTTGTTGCACGCAACCACCCGTGGGCCGGGCGGGAGTTCATCGACCTGGCGGACCTGGACGACACGCCCCTGGTTCTGCGGGAAACCGGCTCGGTGACCCGTCAGACCCTGGAACGGGAGATGCACCAGGCCGGGTTGCGCATTCGCCCGGCGATCCAGGTGGAAGGCCGCGAGGCCGCCCGTGAAGCGGTGGTGGTAGGGATTGGCGTGGGCGTAGTCTCGGCCTCGGAATTCGGTGCAGACTCCCGGGTGTATGCCATGCCAATCCGCGACTGCACCCAGCGCATGAAGGAAACACTGGTGTGCCTGAAAGAACAAAGCTCGCGACGGGTGGTGGCGACGTTTCTGGAGATTGTCCGCGAGAGCCTGGATACCTGATCACCGACCTGTGTGGCGAGGGGGCTCGTCCCCCGCTGGGCTGCGCAGCAGCCCCAATAAGACCGCCGCGTTTTATCAGATAGACTGCTGCGCCAGGGTTTGGGGCTGCTGCGCACCCCAGCGGGGGACAAGCCCCCTCGCCACAAAAAGCCCCATTGCCACAACACGCGTACCTGACCCATCGTCAGGTCAATGGGAAGCCAGCTCAAAAAACGCCTGAATCAAACGTAACTCCCGGCGCCGCTCCATGCACCCGAGCATATGGTGGTTCAGCAGTCCCTCGCCATGGATGGGAATCGCATGCACACGTGGATCGCGACTGACTTCCACCGAGGACACCACCCCCACTCCCAGTTCGGCGGCCACCGCTTCTGTCACCGCTTCGCGGCTGTCCAGCTCCAGCAACACCTTGGGCTGTACGCCGGCCTTGGCACAGGCCTCGTCGAAGGTGCGGCGGGTGATGGAGCTGGGCTCGCGCAGCACCATGATCACCTGGTCCAACTGCTCCAGGCGGATACCCGCCGGATCCGCCAGCCACGGGTGGCCAGCCGGTACCAAGGCGCAGATACGTGACTCGTTCAAGGGCTGCAGGTGCACGCCCTTGCGTGGCTCCACTTGCGTCAACACCGCCACATCCGCGTGCTCGGACAACAGCGCCGCCAGGGTTTCCTGGGCATTGCCCAGGCGCAGGTTGACGGTAATCCCCGGGTACCGCGCACGCAGCTTTGCCAGCATGGGCATGACCATATGCGGCCCATCCGCCGCCACTTCCAGGCGCCCGGTGAGCAATTGGCGGTTGGCCTCCAGCAGGGCCTGCGCTTCATCCACCTGGCCGAAGATGCTGCGGGTGATGGCCGCCAGCTTGATCCCTTCTTCGGTTAACTCGACCCGCCGTGCGGTACGTCGCAGCAGGGTGATCTGGTAGTGCTCTTCCAGCGCCTTGATATGCCCGGTCACGGCCGGCTGACTGATAAACAGGCGCGCGGCGGCACGGGTAAAGCTGCCGTCCCGGGCCACGGCGTCAAATGCGCGGAGTTGAAAAAGATTCATAGCTATCGGCCTCACTGATGGCTGGCATAACAACAAACAATTTGATTGATGACAAGCCAAACTGCAATTTATGTCCCGTAGCTTCATCCCACTGCTTTGCGAGGACATGAGAATGAGTACTGCCGCGCCGATCCTGCTCACACCGGGGCCCCTGACCACCTCCGCCCGCACCCGTCAGGCCATGATGGTTGACTGGGGTTCGTGGGATGACCGCTTCAACCAATTGACCGCCAGCCTCTGCGAGCAACTGCTAGCGATCATCAACGGTGGCGACAGCCATCACTGCGTGCCCTTGCAGGGCAGCGGCACCTTCGCCGTCGAAGCCGCCATCGGCACCCTGATGCCACGGGATGGCAAGGTGCTGGTGCTGATCAACGGAGCCTACGGCAAGCGGCTGGCGAAGATCTGCGAAGTGCTCGGCCGCCCGTTCAGCACCTTCGAGACCGCCGAAGACCAGCCCACCACCGCCGCTGATGTGGATCGACTGTTGCAGGCTGACAGCACCATCACCCATGTCGCGCTGATCCACTGCGAAACCAGCACCGGCATCCTCAACCCGCTGCCGGAGATCGCCCAGGTCATCCAGCGCCATGGCAAACGCCTGATCATCGACGCCATGAGCTCCTTTGGCGCGCTGCCCATCGACGCGGCCCAGGTGCCGTTTGACGCCCTGATTGCCGCTTCCGGCAAATGCCTGGAAGGCGTGCCGGGCATGGGTTTTGTCTTTGCCAAAAAACAAGCGCTGGCCGCCGCCCAAGGCAACAGCCATTCCCTGGCCATGGACCTGTTCGACCAGCACGCCTACATGGCCAAGACCGGCCAATGGCGCTTTACCCCGCCGACCCACGTGGTGGCCGCCTTGCATGAAGCGCTGCTGCAATACAACGAGGAAGGTGGCTTGCCGGCCCGTCACCAGCGCTATGCCGCCAACTGCCAGACACTACTGGACGGCATGGCCGAACTGGGCCTGCGCAGCTTCCTGCCCGCCGCGATCCAGGCGCCGATCATCGTCACCTTCCACGCGCCGAGCGATCCGCGCTACCAGTTCAAGGACTTCTACGAGCGGGTCAAGGCCAAGGGTTTCATTCTGTATCCGGGCAAATTGACCCAGGTCGAAACCTTCCGCGTCGGCTGCATCGGCCATGTCAACCAGGCAGAGATGCAAGCGGCAGTGGCGGCGATTGCCCAGGCGCTGCAAGAGATGGAAGTGCTCGCTATCTAACCCCCCAATTCAATTGTAGGAGCGAGCTTGCTCGCGAAGATCGTTAACGATAACGCGGGCGGCCTGCTTCACAGCGGCGCCCTGAGGTTTTTCGCGAGCAAGCTCGCTCCTACAACGTACGCCCCATTACCTATAGGATTTTTACCATGAACTATCAGAACCCCAACACCCTGCAGGCCGCCATCCTTGACTGGGCCGGCACCGTGGTCGACTTCGGCTCATTCGCCCCCACGCAGATTTTTGTCGAGGCGTTTGCCGAGTTCGACGTCCAGGTGTCCATCGAAGAAGCCCGTGGCCCGATGGGCATGGGCAAGTGGGACCACATCCGCACCCTGTGTGATCAGCCGCAAGTGGCCGAGCGCTATCGCAAAGCCTTCGGCCGCACGCCGACCGACGCGGACGTGACCGCCATCTACGAGCGCTTCATGCCGCTGCAGATCGAGAAGATCGCCGAGCACTCGGCGCTGATTCCCGGCGCCCTGGAGACCATCGCCGCACTGCGTGCGCAAGGGATCAAGATCGGTTCCTGCTCCGGCTACCCCAAGCAAGTGATGGACAAGGTGGTCGAGTTGGCTGCCACCAACGGCTACATCGCCGACCACGTCGTCGCCACCGACGAAGTACCCAATGGCCGCCCATGGCCCGCCCAGGCCCTGGCCAACGTGATTGCCCTGGGCATCGATGATGTGGCGGCCTGCGTGAAGATCGACGACACCGTGCCGGGCATCCTCGAAGGCCGTCGCGCCGGGATGTGGACGGTGGCGCTGACCTGCTCGGGCAACGCCCTGGGCCTGACCTACGAGCAGTTCCGTGCGCTGGACCCGGCGACACTGGCCAGCGAGCGCAAGCGCATCGAAACCCTGTTCGCCGGCTCGCGCCCGCACTACCTGATCGACACCATCACCGACCTGCCCGGCGTGATCGCCGACATCAACCAGCGCCTGGCCCGCGGTGAAATGCCGCAAGCTGCCTGATCGAGATCAATACATCGCCCCTCACTCGGGCAAACCTTGCACAACAGGGTTAGGCTGAAGGGACTCCGTCGCCAAAGAACGGAGGTTTGCCCCTGATGAGTGAGGAACGACGCAATGCCGTGGAAAAACAGCGAGTCCCGTTACAGTACGATGTCCATCGCCCTGCACTGGCTGATGTTGGTGCTGCTGGTGGTGGTCTACGCCACCATTGAATTTCGCGGGATTTTCCCCAAAGGCAGTGGCGGGCGCACGTTAATCAAAGAACTGCACTTCATGTTCGGCCTGACCATCTTTGTACTGGTCTGGCTGCGCCTGTTTGCCCGCAGCCTGGGCGTGGCGCCGAAAATCCTGCCGGCCCCGCCGCAATGGCAAGCCTTGCTGGCGACGCTGATGCACGTGGCGTTGTATGTGTTCATGATCGGCATGCCGATCTTCGGCTGGCTGATCGTCAGTGCCGCAGGGCATTCAGTGTCGTTCTACGGCCTTGAGTTGCCGCCCCTGATCGGCGAAAACAAAGACTTGGCCAAGCAGATCGAAGGCTGGCACGTGCTGGGTGGCACTATCGGCTACTGGCTGATCGGCCTGCATGCGGCGGCGGGTCTGTACCACCACTATTTCATGCGCGATAACACCGTGTTGCGCATGTTACCCAAGCGTTAATCCGCAAAACCCCGGCGGCCTTGCAGGCCGCCGGTGTGCACAAAGATCAAGCGAGTGCCGGGAGCGAAGCGCCCGGCCTCGATCTGCTGCTTGAGCGCCAGCAGCGCCTTGCCGGTGTACAGCGGCTCCAACGGAAGGCCGCAGGCCTGTTCGGTAGTGGCGATAAATTCAAGCAATGGCTGATCGGCCTTGGCAAAACCGCCACGGCTGGCATCCAACAGTTCATACCCGCCCTGCACAATGGCCTGCACGTTCTGCGCGACGCCATGATCATCCGGTACCGCCATTGCCCCAAACACAGGATGGCCGCCCGCCTCCGCCAGGACCAACCCCGCCAGGGTGGTACCGGTGCCGGCCGCCAGCCACCAGGCGTCGTAATCGGCCCAACCCAGGGTGTGCAACTGCGTCCGTACCTGCTCCAGCAACACGCCACAACCCAACGCCCCGGTCATTGCGCCGCCGCCTTCGGGCACAGGATGCAGGTGCGGGTAGCGCTCGCGCCAAGGCAACCAGAAGCCCGGCTCATGGCGCGCGCGGTAGCCGCCATAGCCCAACCAGTGCAGGTGCATGCCGAACGCTTGCAGGTCGAAAACAGTCGGGGTGTCTTGCGGGAGCCCACGCAACAGGCCGACGGTGGCAAAACCGAAGCGTTTGCCGGCCGCCGCCAGGGCATGCAGGTGATTGGAGTAGGCGCCGCCCAGGCTGATGATGCCGCTGGCACCCGCCTGTTGCGCCTGGGCCAGGTGCCCGGTGAGCTTGAACCACTTGTTGCCGCTGATCAGCGGGTCGATGCGGTCCAAGCGCAACACGGCCACCTCGACGCCGTGCAGCCAATCCAGCTGCAAGGGTTCGAGGGGAGCCTGGGGAAGCCAATCGAAAGGACCCATCAGGGCACGTCTGCATGAAAAAAGGGGCGGTAGTCTAACACCGCCCCTTCCCGGGTCTTACAGCTCGGCGGCGAGGCGCGAGCCCTGGTTGATCGCACGCTTGGCATCCAGCTCGGCGGCCACATCGGCACCGCCGATCAGGTGCACGTTCTGGCCAGCGGCGACCAGGCCGTCCTGCAGTTCGCGCAGCGGGTCCTGGCCGGCGCAGATGACGATGTTGTCCACCGCCAGCACTTGGGGCTCGCCCTCGGCGCCAATACGAATGTGCAGGCCTGCGTCGTCGATCTTCAGGTACTCGACGCTATTGAGCATCTGCACCTGCTTGTTCTTCAGGCCGGTACGGTGGATCCAGCCGGTGGTCTTGCCCAGGCCGTCGCCGACCTTGGACGTCTTGCGCTGCAGCAGGAACACTTCACGGGCCGGCGCATGGCGCTCGGGCTTGATCCCGGCCACGCCGCCACGGGCTTGCAGTTGGGTGTCGATGCCCCATTCTTTCCAGAACGCCTCGCGATCCAGGCTGGTGGACACGCCTTGGTGCACCAGGAATTCCGACACGTCGAAACCGATGCCGCCGGCGCCAATCACCGCTACACGCTTGCCCACCGGCTTGCGTTCGAGGATCACGTCCAGGTAACTCAACACCTTGGGGTTCTCGACGCCCGGGATCGCCGGGGTACGTGGCGCGATACCGGTGGCGAGGATGATCTCGTCATAACCGCCCGCCACCAGTTGCTCGACGTCCACGCGGGTGTTGAGGCACAGCTCGACATGGGTGGTCTGCAACTTGCGTTTGAAATAACGCAGGGTTTCGAAGAACTCTTCCTTGCCCGGCACGCGCTTGGCGATATTGAACTGGCCGCCGATCTCGCTGGCGGAATCGAACAAGGTCACCTGATGCCCGCGTTCGGCGGCCACGGTGGCAGCGGCCAGGCCTGCAGGGCCGGCACCGACTACCGCGATCTTCTTGATCTGCTTGACCGGCAAATAATTGAGTTCGGTCTCGTAGCAGGCGCGCGGGTTGACCAGGCAGGTGGTCAGCTTGCCGCCGAAGGTATGGTCCAGGCACGCCTGGTTGCAGCCGATGCAGGTGTTGATTTCGTCGGCACGGCCAGCGGCGGCCTTGTTGACGAACTCTGGGTCGGCCAGGAACGGCCGGGCCATGGACACCATATCGGCATCGCCCTCGGCAAGGATCTGTTCGGCCACTTCCGGGGTGTTGATACGGTTGGTGGTGATCAACGGAATCTGCACCGCGCCGCGCAGCTTGGCCGTGACCTTACTGAATGCGCCCCGCGGCACTTTGGTGGCGATGGTCGGGATGCGCGCTTCGTGCCAGCCGATGCCGGTATTGATAATCGTCGCGCCCGCCTGCTCGATGGCCTTGGCCAACTGGACAATTTCTTCCCAGGTGCTGCCGCCTTCCACCAGGTCGAGCATCGACAGGCGGAAGATAATGATGAAGTTGGGCCCCACGGCTTCGCGCACCCGACGCACGATTTCCACCGGCAGGCGCATGCGGTTTTCGTAGGCGCCGCCCCAGCGGTCGGTGCGATGGTTGGTGTGGGCGGCGAGGAACTGGTTAATGAAATAACCTTCCGAGCCCATGATTTCCACACCGTCGTACTCGGCGACCTGGGCCAGTACCGAGCACGTCACAAAGTCACTGATCTGCTTTTCGATGCCTTCCTCGTCCAGCTCCTTGGGCTTGAACGGGTTGATCGGCGCCTGGATCGCGCTCGGCGCGACCTGCTTGGGGCTGTAGGCATAACGGCCGGCATGGAGGATCTGCATGCAGATTTTGCCGCCCGCCTCGTGCACCGCCTGGGTCACGATCTTGTGCTTGAGCGCTTCGGCTTCGGTGGTCAGCTTGGCGGCCCCGGAATACACCCCGCCTTCATCGTTGGGGCCAATGCCGCCGGTAACCATCAGGCCTACGCCGCCACGGGCACGCTCGGCGAAATACGCGGCCATGCGCTCGAAGCCACCTGGCTTTTCTTCAAGACCGGTGTGCATCGACCCCATCAGGGTGCGATTGCGCAAGGTGGTAAAACCCAGGTCCAACGGGGCCAGCAGGTGCGGGTAGGCAGCAGCGGTCATGGTACAGCTCCACAACGGATCATCACGGGACGTGGCAGGCTCGAATGGCCGGCCATCAGTTTATGTCCCACAGACTAAGAGCCATGCCCCCACCGCTCAATGACTGAAACTGACAAGTTATTGATCCAAATGCGCAACGCCCCTTGGCAAGCGTGGCGACGCGCCCTACCCTAGAGGCGAACCCTGCTTACGGCCTGTTGTCTGTTCCCCCATGCGTAAATTATTTGCTTTGACCTTCACCATGGCCTTGGTCGCCGCCGTTTCCGCCTATCTGGTCTGGACCCAGGAGCGCCCCGTGGGGCATTACCTGTCGGACCTGAGGATCAACCTGGCCATGAACGAGGGCGTCCCAGCCGATCACGGCAATCTGCTGGGCATCCAGCCCGAGTTGTTCCCCGCCGATTACCAGAGCCTGGAGCGCTTGCACCTGAAGCTCTCGGCGTACCTGCGCAATGCCCGGGACATGGGGCTGATCAATGACAAAACCATTGTGGTGTTGCCGGAACATGTCGGTACCTGGTTGTTGGTCAGCGGCGAAAAAAACGAGCTGTACCAGGCCACCAGCCTCAAGGAGGCAATGAACTGGTTGTCGGCCAGCAATCCATTGCTGTTTATGCGCGCGCTGATCAGTGCCCAGGGCGATAACCGTATCGACGATGCCTACCTGCGCATGAAGGCACCGGCCATGGCCCGTGATTACCAGGTGTTGTTTGGTGGTCTGGCCAAGGAATTCGGGGTGACGCTGGTGGCCGGTTCCATCGCCCTGCCCAACCCCAGCATCAGCCAGGGTCAACTGCAGGTCGGCCATGGTGCGCTGTACAACACCAGCCTGGTGTTCGACCGCGACGGCCTGCCGCTGGGCCAACCCCAGCGCCAGCTCTACCCGATCTTCGATGAGCGCGGTTTTATCGCCCCGGGCGACGAAAACGCGATCAGCGTGATCGACACCCCGGCCGGGCGCCTGGGCATCCTGATCGGCAGTGACAGCTGGTATCCGGACAATTACCGCAAACTCAACGAATTAGGCGCGCAACTGGTGGCGGTACCGGCCCTGGTGATTGGCCGGGATACCTGGGACAAGCCGTGGCGCGGCTTCAAGAGTGTCTCCACGCCACCGGAAGTCAGCCTCAAGCCTGAAGAACTCAGCGAAGGTGAAGCCTGGCATCGCCTGAGCCTGATCAGCCAGGCCCCCATCAGCCTGGCCGGTGCGGGTATGAGCGTGTTCATGCGCGGACAGTTCTGGGACCAGGGCACCAGCGGCCAGAGTTTTCTCAGTACCCAGGGACAAGTCTTCGCCGACGGCAACGCGCGTGGTGCGCGTTTGCTGAACGTGTGGCTGTAAACCCATGAAACCGGCACCGATGCGCCTCGGTGACTTATCGGTGGGCATCGTGCACACCCTGGCCGACGCGATCCTCAGCCATGGCCTGGACCCGCAGCCACTGCTGTTGCAATACGGCCTGGACCCAGCACGCTTGAGTGAACCCGGTGCACGCCTGTCAATCCCGCGCTATATGCGCCTGGGCCACGCAGCCATCCAGTTGACCGGCGATCCCGGCCTGGGCCTGCGCATGGGCCAACTGAGCCGCATGAATCAACTTGGCCTGGCCGGCGTCACTGCGGCCCAGGCGCCCAACGTGCGCGAAGCCGCGCGTACCTTGACCCGCTTCGAGGCGCTGTACGGTGCCAATTACCGTGGCCAGTCCAGCTTTCATGAAGACGCCGGGGGCGCCTGGCTGCGGTTCTATTCCATCAGCCCCTATAACGCCTATAACCGCTTTGTCGTGGACTCGATTCTCGCCGGTTGGCTACAGCAGATGGCAACCTTGTGCCAGCAGCCGGTCGTGGCCGAACGGATCGAGATCGAATTCGCCACCCCCGACTACAGTGCAAGCTACAGCGTGCTGGGCGATTGCCCGATCCAGTTCGGCGCTGAGCTCAATCAACTGCGCTTGAGCCAACACAGCCTGGGCCAGCGCAACCCGCAGCATTGCCCCAGTACCTGGAACCTGCTGTTGCAGCTGTGTGAAAGGGAATTGGAGCAACTGACCCGCACCCGCAGCCTGCGCGAGCGCATCACCCGCTTGCTGGGGCCGATGCTCAATGGCGGCCGGGAACCCGACCTGGAAGAAGTGGCGGCGCGCCTGAAGCTGCCGACCTGGACCTTGCGCCGCAAACTGGCCGAGGAAGGCACGCAGTTTCGCGCCATTCTCAACGACACCCGCCGCGACCTGGCCATGACCTACATTCGCGACACGGAACTGGCGTTTGGGGAAATCGCCTATCTACTGGGTTTTGCCTCAGCGGAAGCCTTTCAACGGGCCTTCAAGCGCTGGAACAGCCAGACCCCTGGGGAATTTCGCCGCAGTCAGCGGCATTCCGCCTGACGCCTGCCTACAGCTCGGTGGCGTCGTCGGACGGATCCAGCGGATCAAGTTCGAATGCCTGATACTCCAACAGCTCTTCTTGATAATCGTCCATCGTCGACTCCTTGTGTAATCAAAGCAGGTGGCTTAAGTGACCCGCATCACCAGCCTAAAGTGCCGTCGTGACGAAAAAAAGACAGGGTCATGACGTTCCTGAGCTTGAAGATTAAACGTAGCAGCCATCAATGGATTTAACGCCTCGAGCTAAACGACCTGGGTTATTGGCCGGTGGTCGGCAACGCTGGAATCACCTCTGTTGGCGCGGGCAGCACAGGCGTGGTCGGCGCTGGAGCTTCTTGCGGAGCGGGCTGTGGCGTAATCGGCACCGCCTCCACTGGTGGCGCAAGCGGTTCCGAGACCGCTGGCGCAACAGGCGTAGTCGGCACATCTTGCGGCGCGTCAACCTTGTCCACTGCAGGCGCGGGCTTGGGCTCCGGCACACCGAGGTCAGCCTTGGGCGCTTCTGGAATGTGCTCGGCGGCCTTCACTTCCTGGGGCAGGAACACATCCACCAAGGCAAAGTAGCGGTCATAGAACTTGGGCGAAGTGACCGTCTCGCTGGCCACCTTGACCATCGAGTCGTCGGTGGAGCCAATCGGCATCGATACCGAACCGAGTACACCCACCCCCAGGCTGGCGGAGTTATTGACCTTCTTCAGCGCATAGCGATCCTGCAGGGCGTTGGCAAACATGGTCGCATGGTGCTCGCCGCTGCCGTCTTCGGCACATACCACGTTGAAACTGATCTGCAGATGGGTCTCACCGGTCTGCTGGAAACTTTTGTTACCGCTCACCAGCTTCGGGTCGCTGCTGGTGATGATGTAGCCCTGGCTGAGCAACGCCCGGCGTGCCGCTTCGCAGGCCGCGACATCGCTGACCGGGTAGTTGCGCGAAAACGTACCGGAGTCGTCGAAGTTCTCATGTTCGTAGATAGCGGTCTTGGGCGACGAGCAGCCCGTGGCGCCTGCCAGCACCAGCGCGAGCGCAAGGCCACGCAAGTGAAATGAAGTCGACATTGATGATCCTGAGGAAAACGGTCAGGGCGGTATTGTGCAACAGATCACGGGGTGCGCGCGCGGATTCCTGTCGGTAAAACGCCAGCGACCGGCTCAACGTGCGATACGGGAAAAAGCCTGGCGCTCATATGGTCGATAAACACCCGCAGTTTCGCCGAAGCATGCCGGCTCGACGGCCAGAGCATCCAGAAACTGCCGCTGTGTTCCAGATACTCGTCCAGCACCCGCTGCAAGCGGCCCTGCGCGACGGATTCGCGAACCATGAAGTCCGGCAGGCAGGCGATCCCCAAGCCTTCATGCACCACATGGTTAAGGGACTCGATAGTGGTACTGACCAAGGGAGTGCGCAACACCGGTTCGGGTTCACCCGGTAGATAACGCAGTGGCCAGGCTTCCAGCTTACCGGTGGCGCAGAACTTGTGGCGCAGACAGGCGTGGTGGTTCAAATCCGCAGGACAAACCGGCGTGCCGTGCAGGGCGAAGTACTGCGGCGATCCCACCAGCACCAACCGATAATGCCCCAGCAACCGGGCCGTGAGCCGCGAATCCTCGGGCTTGCCGGTGCGCACCACGGCATCGAAGCCTTCCTCGATCACGTCCACCATGCGGTCGGAGAAGTCCACATCCAGCTCAATCTCTGGATAGGCCCGCATGAACTCGCTCAGCACCGGCATCAACAGGCCTCGGACTTGCGGCAAGCTGACGCGCAATTTTCCACGCGGTGTGGCCGCCGCCTCCGTCAACTCCTGCTCCGCCGCTTCAACTTCGGCCAGGATGCGCCGCGAGCGCTCGAGAAACAGCGCGCCCTCGGCCGTCAGCGTGATACTGCGAGTGCTGCGGTGAAACAGCCGTACACCCAGGCGCTGCTCCATGCGCGCAATGCTTTTGCCCACGGCCGAGGAAGACACCCCCAGTACGCGACCAGCCTGAGTAAAGCTGCGGGTTTCCGCGACCTGCACAAACACCGAAATACTGCCCAGGCTGTCCATTATCCCTTCCCGCTGATTACGGACATGAACGTCCGATAAGTTCGGAACCTTAGCCTATTTTTCCGAGGGATTCAGCCCCCTACTCTGCCCCGATGTCCTGATGCCTTGAATACGGAGCCGAGCCACATGAATGACTGCAGTACACCGCAATGCCTGCCCAGCCGACGCGAACGATTACCCCTGGCGGGCTTGCTCGCGCTGGCGACCGCCGGTTTCATCACCATCCTCACCGAGGCGATGCCTGCCGGCCTGCTGCCACAGATGAGCGCCGACCTGGGCGTCAGCGAGGCGCTGGTCGGTCAGCTCGTCACGGTATACGCCCTTGGCTCGTTGCTGGCGGCCATTCCCCTGACCATCGCCACCCGTGGCTGGCGTCGCCGCCCCTTGCTGCTGATAGCGATCGGCGGTTTTGCGCTGGTCAACAGTGTCACGGCGCTATCAGACCTGTATTGGCTGACCCTGGTCGCGCGGCTGCTGGCTGGCATCTTCGCCGGCTTGCTCTGGGCACTGCTGGCCGGATATGCCAGCCGCATGGTCGCGCCGCACCTGCAAGGCCGGGCGATTGCCGTGGCAATGCTGGGCGCGCCGCTGGCGCTGTCCCTTGGCGTACCTGCCGGGACATTTCTGGGCACGGCGGTAGGCTGGCGGTTGAGCTTTGCAATCATGACCGCACTGACCGTGCTGCTACTGGTGTGGGTGCGCTGGCAGGTGCCGGACTTTGCCGGACAAAGGGAGCAACAGCGCCTGGGCTTGCGTCAGGTCCTGCACTTGCGTGGGGTGCGTCCGACGTTGTGGGTGACGTTTACCTATGTGCTGGCACATAACATTCTGTACACCTATATCGCGCCGTTTCTGCTGCCTGCCGGGCTTGCCGCTGACATTGACCAGGTGTTGCTGGTATTTGGCCTGGCTGCGCTGATGGGCATCTGGATCGTCGGCCTGTTGATAGACCGCCTGCTGCCGGCCTTGCTGGTGATCAGTTGCGCGCTGTTTGCGGCTGCGGCGTTGGCCTTGGGCCTCTGGACCGCGTCTACCGAAGTCGTCTACCTGTCAGTGGCCATCTGGGGCCTGGCATTTGGCGGCTTGCCTGCCTTGCTGCAAACCGCTTTGGCCAAGTCGGCAGGTGACTCGGCGGACGCTGCACAGTCGATGCTGGTAACGGTGTGGAACCTGGGGATTGCCGGCGGAGGGCTGCTAGGCGGCGTACTGCTTCAGGGATGGGGCGTGATGTCGTTTCCCTGGGTGGTCGCGGGCTTGGCCATGTTGGCATTGATCGCAACCTTACAGACCCGAAGCACCCGGTAAGGTAGGAGCGAGCTTGCTCGCGAAAGACGTTAACGATAAAGGGGGCTTGCTGGGTATACGCGGCGCTCTCAGGTTCTTCGCGAGCAAGCTCGCTCCTACATCAGCTTGGCGGGGCTGATGAGCAGGCAAAAAAAGACCCCGACTTTCAGGCCGGGGTCTTTTTTTGAAGCGGTATCACACCATCAGAAACGCTTGATGTCAGCCTTGGCTTCCAGTTCCTTGCGGAACGCAGCGAAGTCCTGCTGGCCAACCCGCGAAGCGAGGAAGCGACGGTATTGCTCCTTCTCTTCATCGGTCGGCGCAGCCCCTTCGTTGACGCTGTTCAAGCGCACGATCATCAAGCTGCCATCTGGCAGGGTCACGTCGGCAAAGGTCGGCTTGTCTTTCGCCGCAGGCTTAGGCATGCGGAACAGTGCCTGCAACACAGCCGGCTCGACGCCGTCCTGACCGCGGGTAGCGGCTTCGGTGACTTTCCAAGCCTGGCCATCAACCGCCTGGTCCAACGCCAGCTTGCCATCGCGCAGGTTGGCGATCAGCTCATCGGCATGGGTCTTGGCCGCAGCGCTTGCGCGCTCCTTGGTCAGTTGGGCACGAATGGCAGTCGCCACGCTTTCCAGCGGCAGTTGCTCCGGCTTGCGGTGCTCCTTGGCGCGCAGGACGACGATGGTTTCCGGATCCAGCTCGATGGCGGTGCTGTTGGCACCCTCATCCAGCACTTCAGGGCTGAAAGCGGCCTGGATCACAGCACGGTTGGCCGCGATGCCTTCGCCACCTTCACGGCCAAACGGCGCGGAGGTGTGTACGGTCAGCTTCAGGTCCGACGCCGGCTGGGCCAGGTCGGAGGCTTCGAAAGCCGCATCTTCCAATTGCTTGGTCGCCTCGACAAAACGCTGCTCCACTTGCTGGGTCTTCAGCTCACGGGTCAGCTTGTCTTTCAGGCTGGCGAACGAAGGCACTTCTGGCGCTTCAACACCCAGCAGCTTGATCAGGTGCCAGCCGAAGCTGGAACGCACCGGTGCCGAGACCTGGTCCTTGTTCAAGGCATACAGGGCGCTTTCAAACTCAGGATCGTAGACGCCAGGGCCCGCGAAACCCAGATCGCCGCCATTGTTGGCCGAACCAGGATCCTGGGAGAACTCCTTGGCCAGGGCCTCGAAGCTCTCGCCCTTGGCCAGACGCGCCTGGACTTCTTCGATCTTGGCCTTGGCTTGCGCCTCGGTGACCTTGTCGTTGACTTCGATCAGGATGTGCGCGGCACGACGCTGTTCAGCGAGGTTGGCGGTTTCTTTCTCGTACAGGGCCTGCAGTTCATCGTCCTTGACCGTTACCTGGTCAAAGAACGAAGCCTTCTTCAGCTCCAGGTAGTCGATGACGACCTGGTCCGGGGTCATGAACTCCTTGGCGTGCTGGTCGTAGTAAGCTTTGACCTCGTCGTCAGTGAGCTTCACGGCAGCCGGGTCAGCTTTGATACTAACGGTGGCGAAATCACGGGTCTGTTTTTCCAGACGCGCGAAGTTCAGCACTTCCTGGTCGGTAACAAAACCGCTGCCGGCAATGCCTGCGCGCAGTTGGCCGATCAGCATTTCCTGGGTCAGCATCTGACGGAATTGCATACGGCTGTAGCCCAGCTGACGGATCACCTGGTCGAAGCGTTCAGCGCTGAACTTGCCGTCTTCCTGGAACTCCGGGGTCTGCAGGATCACTTGGTCCAGTGCAGCTTCCGAGAAGGAGAACCTCGAATCGGCCGCGCCTTGCAGCAGCAGCTTGCGGTCGATCAGGCCCTTGAGGGCCGCTTCGCGCAGCATTTTTTCATCCAGCAAGGACGCGTCGAAGTCCTTGCCCAGTTGTTGCATCAGCTGCCGACGTTGCATGTCGACGGCCTGGCTCAGCTCGTTTTGACTGATTTCTTCACCATTGACCTTGGCCGCGTCCTGGCTGTTGGTCGTAGCCTGAAAAATGGCCTCGATACCGGTGAAGGCCATCAATACAACGATGAGCCCGATAATGGTCTTGGCAATCCAGCCTTGTGAATTGTCCCTGATATTCTGCAGCATGCGTCCCCCAGAAACGGTTGAACTTCAAAATTAGGCAACCGTGGAGCGTGGGTAGAATCCGGATAGAAGAAAGGCGCATCCGAGGATGCGCCTTCTCGTAACTGGCGGAACGGACGGGTATTGAACCCGCCCCCCGGCTTAGCGACCCAATGGATATTCAGGTCTGTTGCCGCTCCGCTGCCAGGCCAGACCTGCGTCCAGCCCGGATAGGCAAAGGCTTGAGCGAAGCTTAGTTGACGGCTTCTTTCAGGGCTTTACCGGCTTTGAAACCGGGTTTCTTGGCAGCAGCGATTTGCAGTGCTTTGCCAGTCTGTGGGTTACGGCCAGTGCGAGCTGGACGATCGGTCACAGAGAAAGTACCGAAACCTACCAGTACCACGGAGTCGCCGGCCTTGAGAGCGCCAGTGACGGATTCGATTACTGCGTCCAGCGCACGGCCAGCAGCAGCTTTCGGGATATCAGCAGATGCAGCGATAGCATCAATCAGTTCCGACTTGTTCACTCTAAGTCCCCTTATATCTATTGAGTATGATTCTAAGTTTTTTGGTGAAAGCAAAAACCAGTGCTGAATGGCCTACAGGCACTTATAAGAGCCGCTTTATAACAAGGGCTCTAAAAAGCTGTCAAGGAAGCCACCAGGCTTAAACGTATTAATGCGTGCTAATTCTTTCCTTAGAGTCAGTCTCGCGTTTTTCGTCCTTCGCGACTATCTCGGGAGCCACATCCGGCAAGGGCTCCGGCGCGTATTGCAGCGCAATTTGCAGGACCTCGTCAATCCATTTAACCGGTTTAATCTGCAGATCCTGCTTAATATTGTCAGGAATTTCCTTCAAGTCGCGAACATTCTCTTCCGGAATGATCACCGTCTTGATACCACCACGGTGTGCAGCCAGCAGTTTTTCCTTCAGGCCGCCAATGGCCAATACTTGGCCGCGCAGGGTAATTTCCCCGGTCATGGCCACATCGGCACGCACCGGGATGCCGGTCAGGGCTGATACCAGGGCCGTGCACATGCCTACGCCAGCGCTGGGGCCGTCTTTGGGGGTGGCCCCTTCCGGCATGTGGATGTGGGTGTCGTGCTTCTCGTGGAAGTCCAGGGGGATCCCCAGGCTCCGCGCGCGGCTGCGCACCACGGTCTGCGCGGCGGTGATGGATTCGACCATCACGTCACCCAAAGAACCGGTCTTGATCAGTTGCCCCTTGCCCGGGATCACCGCAGCTTCGATAGTCAGCAACTCGCCGCCGACCTGAGTCCACGCCAGGCCAGTCACCTGCCCTACCTGGTCCTGCTGCTCGGCCAGGCCGTAGCGGAATTTACGCACGCCCAGGAAGTGCTCCAAGGCATCGGCCGTGACTTTCACGGAGAAGCGTTTTTCCAGGGCATGTTCCTTGACCGCCTTGCGGCAGATCTTCGCCAACTGGCGCTCCAGGCCCCGTACACCAGCCTCGCGGGTGTAGTAACGAATGATGTCGCGGATCGACTCAACGTCGAATTCGATCTCGCCCTTTTTCAGGCCGTTGGCCGAAATCTGCTTGGGCGCGAGGTACTTGACGGCGATATTGATCTTCTCGTCTTCGGTGTAACCCGGCAGACGAATCACCTCCATCCGGTCCAGCAGGGCTGGAGGGATATTCATGGAGTTGGAGGTGCACAGGAACATTACGTCGGACAGGTCGTAGTCGACTTCCAGGTAATGGTCGTTGAAATTGTGGTTTTGCTCGGGATCGAGCACTTCCAGCAAGGCCGACGCCGGATCGCCACGCATATCGCTGCCCATTTTGTCGATTTCATCGAGCAGGAACAGCGGGTTGCGCACCCCAACCTTTGTCATTTTTTGAATCAATCTTCCCGGCATCGAACCGATGTAAGTCCGGCGATGACCGCGAATTTCCGCTTCATCACGCACACCACCAAGGGCCATGCGCACGAATTTACGGTTTGTGGCATTGGCGATCGACTCAGCCAGCGAGGTTTTACCCACGCCAGGAGGACCTACCAGGCACAACACCGGGCCACGAATTTTCTTCACGCGCTTCTGCACGGCGAGGTATTCGAGGATGCGTTCCTTGACCTCCTCCAGGCCGTAGTGATCGGCGTCGAGGATATCTTCGGCACGCGCCAGGTCCAGGCGCACCTTGGTCTGGGCTTTCCACGGCACCTGCACCAGCCAGTCGATGTAGGAACGAACCACGGTGGCTTCGGCCGACATTGGCGACATTTGCTTGAGCTTGTTCAGCTCGGCGGTGGCTTTGGTCAACGCGTCTTTTGGCAGGCCGGCGGCATCGATGCGCTTTTTCAGCTCTTCGATTTCGTTATGGCCTTCTTCGCTGTCGCCGAGTTCTTTCTGAATGGCCTTCATCTGCTCATTCAGGTAGTACTCGCGCTGACTGCGCTCCATCTGCTTTTTGACGCGACCGCGAATGCGCTTCTCGACCTGCAACAGATCGATCTCGGCATCCAGCAACGCCAGGACGTGCTCGACCCGGGTAGACAGGTCAATAATTTCGAGGATGTCCTGCTTCTGCTCGATCTTCAGCGCCATGTGCGCGGCCATGGTGTCGACCAGGCGGCTTGGCTCATCAATGCTGTTGAGGGAGGACAGGACTTCAGCCGGGACTTTCTTGCCCAGTTGCACGTATTGCTCGAACTGGGACAGCAGGCTACGCACAAAGACTTCGGATTCGCGCTCAGGCGCTTCGACTTCGTCGATCAACGCCACTTCTGCACGCAGGTGGCCATCCACCTCCATGAAGCGCTCGACCGCACCGCGCTGCTCACCTTCGACCAGCACCTTGACGGTGCCATCCGGCAGCTTGAGCAATTGCAGAACAGTGGCAATGGTGCCGACACGATACAGGGCGTCTTCGCCTGGATCGTCATCAGCCGGATTTCTCTGGGCCAACAGCAGGATCTGCTTGTCGCCCGTCATCGCGGCCTCGAGGGCTTCGATAGACTTCTCGCGCCCCACGAACAGCGGGATAACCATGTGCGGATACACAACCACATCACGCAATGGCAGGAGAGGCAATTCAATGGTTGTCTTCATGATTTCGCCTCTATGACAGATGAAAGTAAGCTTGAAACCAAGATGGGGGCTGCGTGTAAAAAAAACAAGCTCAATGCTGGCAGTTACACACAGTAAAAATTCTTATGAAAAACAAAGGGGCCCCTAGAGGCCCCTTGTTTGTACCGAAACTGCGAAACGCTTACGCGTCTGGCGCAGCCTTGGCAGCCGGCTCACTGTTTTCGTAGATATACAGTGGCTTGGACTTACCTTCTATAACGCTTTCGTCGATCACCACTTTACTCACCTCGGACTGCGAGGGGATTTCGTACATGGTGTCGAGCAACACGCCTTCAAGGATCGAGCGCAGACCGCGTGCGCCAGTCTTGCGCTCCAGTGCCCGCTTGGCCACCGATTTAAGCGCGTCGGCACGGAACTCGAGGTCTACACCTTCCATTTCGAAGAGCTTGGCGTATTGCTTGGTCAGGGCGTTCTTCGGCTCGGTGAGGATCTGAATCAGAGCAGCCTCATCCAACTCGTCCAACGTGGCCAGGACCGGCAGACGACCAACGAATTCCGGGATCAGACCAAACTTGACCAGATCGTCAGGCTCGACTTCACGCAGGGACTCGCCCACCTTCTTGCCTTCTTCCTTGCTACGCACTTCTGCACTGAAACCGATGCCGCCACGGGTGGAACGGTTTTGAATAACCTTTTCCAGGCCGGAGAACGCACCGCCACAGATAAACAGGATGTTACGCGTATCAACCTGCAGGAATTCCTGCTGCGGATGCTTGCGACCACCCTGGGGCGGTACGGAGGCGACCGTGCCTTCAATCAGCTTCAGCAGGGCTTGCTGCACGCCTTCACCGGAAACGTCCCGGGTGATCGACGGGTTGTCGGACTTGCGCGAAATCTTGTCGATTTCATCGATATAGACAATACCCATCTGGGCCTTCTCTACGTCGTAGTCGCACTTCTGCAGCAGTTTCTGAATGATGTTCTCGACATCTTCACCCACGTAGCCAGCCTCGGTGAGGGTGGTGGCGTCGGCGATGGTGAACGGAACGTTCAGCAGGCGAGCGAGGGTTTCTGCAAGCAGGGTTTTACCCGAGCCTGTAGGACCGATCAGCAAGATGTTGCTCTTGCCGAGTTCGACCTCGTCACCTTTCTTGTCACGCTGGTTCAAGCGCTTGTAGTGGTTGTACACCGCTACGGCCAGAACCTTCTTTGCACGCTCTTGACCAATCACGTACTGGTCAAGGATGCCGCTGATTTCTTTAGGCGAAGGCAATTTATGCGCGCTGCTTTCGGCCTGTGCTTCCTGCACCTCCTCACGGATGATGTCATTGCACAGGTCGACGCACTCGTCGCAGATAAAGACCGAGGGGCCGGCAATCAATTTGCGCACTTCATGCTGGCTTTTGCCACAGAAGGAGCAATAGAGCAGCTTGCCGTTGTCCTCGCCGTTGCGGGTGTCAGTCATTCGTTCGATCCAAATCCGATAGGCTTGCAACACAAGATGAAGGCTTATGCGGGCTTTTTCAAGCCCGCCAGTGGTCGGACATGCCGACCAGCCCTATTTTGAGCGGCTTATATTAAGCGGGGCGCTTGTCGATCACGGCGTCGATCAGCCCGTATTCACGCGCGGCCTCGGCACTCATGAAGTTGTCGCGGTTGGTATCACGCTCGATTTCTTCCAGGGTGTGCCCGCTGTGCTTGGCCATCAGCGTGTTGAGACGCTCACGGATAAACAGGATTTCCTTGGCGTGGATTTCGATGTCCGACGCCTGGCCCTGGAAACCGCCCAATGGCTGGTGAATCATCACACGCGAGTTAGGCAGGCAGAAACGCTTGCCTTCGGCACCCGCTGTCAGCAGGAATGCACCCATGCTGCAGGCCTGGCCGATGCAAGTGGTGGATACGTTCGGCTTGATGAACTGCATGGTGTCGTAGATCGACATGCCCGCTGTCACCGAACCGCCTGGGGAGTTGATGTAGAGATGGATGTCCTTGTCCGGGTTTTCCGCTTCAAGGAACAGCAGTTGCGCACAGATCAGGTTGGCCATGTAGTCCTCTACCGGACCAACCAGAAAGATCACTCGCTCCTTGAGCAGGCGCGAGTAGATGTCGTAGGCGCGTTCGCCACGAGCAGATTGCTCGACAACCATCGGGACCAGGCCGCCTGCGGCCTGGATATCAGAGTTCTGCTGAATATACGAATTACGGAACATGCTCTGCAGTTACTCCCAAATAGTCATGTCTTGAATACGCATAAGCCAGCGCGAGGCTGGCTTATGGGTGTATTTTCAAACGAGTTGGACAATCAGTCGGCTTGTGCTGCTTCAGCCGGCTTGACTGCTTCTTCGTAAGAGACCGCTTTGTCGGTCACCTTAGCCTTCTGCAGAACAGTATCCACAACTTGTTCTTCCAGCACAACCGAACGGACTTCGTTCAGTTGCTGGTCATTCTTGTAGTACCAAGCCACAACCTGCTCAGGCTCCTGGTAGGCCGAAGCCATTTCCTGGATCATTTCGCGAACGCGGTCTTCGTCAGGCTTGAGGTCGAATTGCTTGACCACTTCAGCCACGATCAGGCCCAGCACGACGCGGCGCTTGGCTTGCTCTTCGAACAGCTCGGCCGGCAGTTGGTCAGGCTTGATGTTGCCACCAAACTGCTGAACAGCTTGTACGCGCAGGCGATCCACTTCGTTGGACAGCAGAGCCTTAGGCACTTCGATCGGGTTGGCAGCCAGCAGACCGTCCATGACCTGGTTCTTGACCTTGGACTTGATGGCCTGGCGCAGCTCACGCTCCATGTTCTTGCGAACTTCGGCGCGGAAACCTTCGATACCGGTTTCCTTGATACCGAACTGGGCGAAGAACTCTTCGTTCAGCTCTGGCAGCTTAGGCTCGGAAACGCTGTTGACCGTCACGGTGAACTCGGCGGCTTTGCCAGCCAGGTCCAGGTTCTGGTAGTCAGCAGGGAAAGTCAGGTTCAGAACGCGCTCTTCGCCAGCTTTAGCGCCAACCAGGCCGTCTTCGAAGCCCGGGATCATGCGGTTGGAACCCAGAACCAGCTGGGTACCCTTGGCCGAGCCGCCAGCGAAGACTTCGCCGTCAACCTTGCCCACGAAATCGATGTTCAACTGGTCTTCGTTCTGGGCAGCGCGATCGGCCACTTCAAAACGAGTGTTCTGCTTGCGCAGGATTTCCAGCATGTTGTCCAGGTCGGCATCAGCCACGTCGGCGCTCAGGCGCTCGATTTCGATACCTTCGAAACCAGCGACGGTGAACTCTGGGAACACTTCGAATACGGCAACGTATTCCAGGTCCTTGCCAGCTTCCAGGGACTTAGGCTCGATGGAAGGCGAACCAGCCGGGTTCAGCTTTTGCTCGACAACAGCTTCGTAGAAGGAAGCCTGGATCACGTCGCCTACAGCATCTTGACGCGCATCAGCACCAAAACGGCGCTTGATTTCGCTCATTGGCACTTTGCCTGGACGGAAACCAGCGATCTTGGCCTTCTGGGCAGTCTGCTGCAGACGCTTGTTGACCGCAGTCTCGATGCGCTCTGCCGGCACGGTGATGCTCATGCGGCGCTCGATAGCAGTAGTATTTTCAACAGAAACTTGCATGGATATTCCTCGTTGCACAGACGTTAGCCGGCCGTTTCCGACCCAAGAATCAAGGGCATGCATTCTAGTGGGTCAAACTCAAGAAGTCACCCTACTGAAAACGGGTAAAAAAACAGCAGGCATTTTACAGGTACGAATGCACGAATGCTCCTCGCCCCAGTGACAAATACAGCCAATCACGCCAGGGCTCTGTGCCAACCCTTCTATATATAGAAGAAGTCACCAACCATCTCCCTGGCTGCCGACCTTGCACACAAGGCCGACGGGTAGTACGGCATCATCGAGAAACAAAAATACGACGAAACGCCCCACCCCTGCGACCCAAAACCTGCAGTCGCCGAATACGCAAACCGCTAAAACAAAAAAGGCGCCAGACTGTTAAATCTGGCGCCTTTCGGAATATGGGGTGGACGAAGGGGATCGAACCCTCGACAACGGGAGTCACAATCCCGTGCTCTACCAACTGAGCTACGCCCACCATATTGCGTGACAAAGAAGCCAATTGTCTTCTCTGTTAAGCACCAACCCGGCCCATGGCAAGGGTGACGCTGTATTTGGTGCGGATGAAGAGACTCGAACTCTTACGCCTCGCGGCGCTGGAACCTAAATCCAGTGTGTCTACCAATTCCACCACATCCGCGGCTTGAAGCTTTTTAAAACAAAGGCGCCAGACCGTTAAATCTGGCGCCTTTTCAAATATGGGGTGGACGAAGGGGATCGAACCCTCGACAACGGGAGTCACAATCCCGTGCTCTACCAACTGAGCTACGCCCACCATCTTGCGCTACTTGTGCCAAAGCTGCCTAATGGCGCACCCGGCAGGACTCGAACCTGCGACCATCCGCTTAGAAGGCGGATGCTCTATCCAGCTGAGCTACGGGCGCCTGATTAATCTGTACTCTTGGAGGACTACAAACTAAATGCTTCCAGCCTTACACAATAAAACGACTATTGCGCTCGACCTTCTTAACCAGTGCTAGGCTGTGCCCGACAAGTGCGACGAATAGTATAGACGCCCCCAGGGGCCGTCAAATCTTTTTTGAAAAAAATTCATTTTATTTAAGGGGTTAGGGGAATTTGCAGACCAAGCGCCTTTGCCCTCACGTCCTGGCGTGCGAGAATGCGCGCACTTTTCCTCCCCCTCTCGATGGTTAATCACGCGTAATGACTGCACAACTTATCGACGGCAAATCAATCGCCGCCAGCCTGCGCCAGCAGATCGCCAAACGTGTCGCCGAGCGTCGCAAGCTTGGCCTGCGCACGCCGGGGCTCGCGGTGATCCTGGTCGGCAGCGATCCTGCCTCCCAGGTTTATGTCTCGCACAAGCGTAAAGACTGTGAAGAGGTCGGCTTTATTTCCAAGGCCTACGACTTGCCTTCCGATACCACCCAACAGGCCCTCACCGACCTGATCGATGGCCTCAACGACGATCCGAACATCGACGGCATCCTCTTGCAATTGCCGCTGCCGGAGCATCTGGACGCCTCGCTGTTGCTGGAGCGCATCCGCCCCGACAAGGACGTCGATGGTTTCCACCCCTATAACGTTGGCCGCCTGGCCCAGCGCATCCCCCTGCTGCGCCCCTGCACGCCAAAGGGCATCATGACCCTGCTGGAAAGCACCGGCGTCGACCTTTATGGTTTGGATGCAGTGGTCGTGGGTGCGTCCAACATTGTCGGTCGCCCGATGGCCATGGAGTTGCTGCTGGCCGGCTGCACCGTGACCGTCACCCACCGTTTCACCAAGGACCTGGCAGGTCACGTCGGGCGTGCCGACCTGGTCGTGGTCGCCGCGGGCAAGCCGGGCCTGGTCAAGGGTGAGTGGATCAAGGAAGGCGCCATCGTGATTGACGTCGGCATCAACCGCCAGGACGACGGCAAACTGGTGGGCGACGTGGTGTATGAAACGGCCCTGCCCCGTGCCGGCTGGATTACCCCGGTGCCAGGTGGTGTGGGCCCGATGACTCGTGCCTGCCTGCTGGAAAACACCCTGTACGCAGCCGAAACCCTGCACAGCTAATAACCCGCCGCACTAAAAAAGCCCTGCCTTATGGCGGGGCTTTTTATTGCCCGCAGAAAAATCGGTTTTTTCTTTGTTTTTAAGAGCTTTCGTCTGGTTTCAGAAGAACATTCGACAGTTTCTGGCCCATACTAATAATATGTAACGTCTTTTTTCATAAAGCCGGCCACACCCGGTATTTTTCTACCTTTTAGCGAGTTCATCCGCGTGAATATTCGTCTTTCTCTTGTCAGCCTGTTCTTCGCACTCGCAGGCACTGTCGCCAACGCCAGTGAAACCACCCTGGCCCCTCGAGACACCTCGCAGCTGCACATCGCCTCGGGCAGCGCGATGCTGGTGGACTTGCAGACCAACAAGGTGATCTACGCCAGCAACCCCGACGTAGTAGTACCGATCGCGTCCGTCACCAAATTGATGACGGGCATGGTGGTGCTGGACGCCAAGCAGAATATGGACGAGTACATCTCCATCAACATCAGCGACACCCCGGAAATGAAAGGCGTGTTCTCACGGGTCAAGCTCAACAGCGAGATGCCGCGCAAGGAGATGTTGCTGATCACCCTGATGTCCTCGGAAAACCGTGCTGCCGCCAGCCTGGCCCACCACTATCCGGGTGGCTATGCGGCGTTTATTGCCGCGATGAACGCCAAGGCCAAGGCCCTGGGCATGAACAGCACCCGTTACGTCGAGCCCACCGGCCTGTCGATCCATAACGTGTCCACCGCCCGCGACTTGAGCAAGCTGGTGCAGGCCGCGCATAAATACCCGCTGCTCACGCAATTGAGCACCACCAAGGAAAAAACCGTGTCGTTCCGCAAGCCCAGCTACACCCTGGGCTTTTCCAACACCGATCACCTGGTCAACCGCGCCAACTGGGATATCAAGCTGACCAAGACCGGCTTCACCAACCAAGCTGGTCATTGCCTGGTGCTGGTGACGAGCATGGGCAACCGCCCCGTGTCGCTGGTGATCCTCGATGCCTTCGGCAAACTCACGCACTTTGCCGATGCCAGCCGTATTCGCAAGTGGGTCGAAACCGGCAAGAGTGGCTCGGTGCCGGATGTAGCCCTGCAATACAAGGCCGACAAGAACCTCAAGGCCCGCCAGACCGGGGTTGCCCAGTCCCATTGATACGACTGGCAGGCATAAAAAACGGCGCCCTCGGGCACCGTTTGCTTTATGGCTGCTTCTGCCTTTGGGCCATGACCTTCAGGGCCTGGGCTGCCGCCTGCTCCTGGCCGGCCTGGGCGGTTGCGTTGGCGGCCTGCTGCCAGCGCGCCGCATCCAGATTGGCCGGCAACTGGCTCGGGCGCTGGACCAACACGGCCCACTGCCCGGCGCTCTTCCAGGCGGACTCGAAGTCGCTGAACGCCACTGGGCGTCGCCGGTCCCTTGCGACTCGCAGCAACACCGTACTGTTCTGCTGGTTAAAGCCCACCAGCACCGCATAACGCGGCTCGGCCCATAGCGTCGAGCCCTCGGTAATCCGCACCATCACCGGGTACCCCGCCGCCACCTGCGCCAACAGCGCCGTCAGCTTGGCATCCAGCGGGTACACCAGCATCCCGTACTCACGCGCCAGGACCTGCATGTTGCGCTCAAGGTCAGCTTCCCCACCCGGCAGGTGCAAGGGTTTATCCAGCAAGCCCGGTGTAATCACAATGCCTTGTTGCGACAGCATGCTGGCCAAGGCCGCCGGGCCACCCTGGTAGGTGTCACCACGAAACGCCGGCACACCGTTGAGCTCTACACGCTCGGGCAGGCCCTGGATTTTCGAGGGCGTGGGTTGCCCCGCACAGGCGGCCATCCCGAGGACGCAGGCAGCCACCAACAAGGTTTTTTTGAGATTCGACCGTAAACGCAACTTCTTCACTCTCTTGATCATCTGCGGGCTGGGGCGTTGATCATAGGGTGCTCTTGGACGCCGGTATAGCCTTGGACAGCAGTAAAAAGCCCGGGATAGAGCAAACAAGTTGGACGCACACGACCATTGGTCAATAGCACGCAACCGGGAGGCAGCTAGACTGTCCATTGCAAAGACAGTGTGTGCCCTGCACAGGGCAAAAGGAGGCACTCATGAGCCTGACAACGACGATTTTCCTGCTGGTACTTGGCTGGCTGGCCGTGGCCGGCGCCATGTTGTGGGGGGTGTTGCGCGTGGCGCGCCGGCATCATCACCCGCAGCCAAAGACTGCTACACGGGCCAAAGCCCACAAGCCTGTCGCGCATCACGCCTGAGCACATGCAGGAGCCGGCGAGCCGGCTCCCACCGTTTTACGCCACCTGCTTGCGGGCCACCGCAGCCGAGGCCGCCAGCATCGCCCGCAGCAACACCGCGCATCCTGCCGCCAGGTCATCGGGTGCCGCATTTTCGATTTCGTTATGGCTGATCCCGCCCTCACACGGCACGAATATCATCCCCGCCGGCCCCAACTCAGCGACGAAGATTGCGTCGTGCCCGGCACCGCTGACGATATCCATGTTCGACAGGCCCAGGCCCGTGGCCGCCTCACGCACAGCATCGACACAGCCCTTGTCGAAATACAGCGGCGGAAAGTCTGCAGTAGGCAGCATCTCGAAGGTCAGGCCGTGCTTGGCGCAGGTGTCGTCAATCACCTTGCGCACCTGGGCGATCATCGAGTCCAGGCGCGCCGGCTCCAGGTGCCGGAAGTCCAGGGTCATGCGCACTTCGCCAGGGATCACATTGCGCGAGCCAGGATAGGCCTGCAGGCAACCCACCGTGCCACAGGCATGGGGCTGATGGCCGAGGGCGGCAGCGTTGACTGCGGCAACCACCGCCGAGGCACCGACCAAGGCGTCCTTGCGCAGGTGCATCGGTGTCGGCCCGGCATGGGCCTCGACGCCGCGCAGGGTCAGGTCGAACCATTTCTGGCCGAGGGCCCCCAGCACCACGCCGATGGTCTTGCGTTCGTCTTCAAGGATCGGGCCTTGTTCGATATGGGCTTCGAAGTAAGCCCCCACCTTATGCCCGCTGACCGGCCGAGTGCCCGCATAGCCAATCGCATTCAACGCCTCGCCCACGCTGACGCCCTCGGCGTCGGTCTTGGCCAGGGTATCTGCCAGGCTGAATTTCTCGGCAAACACCCCGGAGCCCATCATGCATGGCGGGAAGCGCGAGCCTTCTTCGTTGGTCCACACCACCACCTCCAGCGGCGCCTCGGTTTCGATCTTGAGGTCGTTGAGCGTGCGCAACACCTCGACGCCCGCCAATACGCCGAAGCAGCCATCGAACTTGCCACCCGTCGGCTGGGTGTCGATATGGCTGCCCGTCATCACCGGCGGCAATGCCGGATTGCGCCCCGGGCGACGGGCAAAGATATTGCCCACCCCATCCACCGTCACGGTGCAACCCGCCGCCTCGCACCACTGCACGAACAGATCGCGAGCCTGGCGGTCGAGATCCGTCAGGGCCAGGCGACACACACCGCCCTTGGGCGTGGCGCCAAGCTTTGCGAGGTCCATCAGCGACTGCCACAGGCGGTCGCGGTTGATGTGCTGATGGGTGGATTGCAGAACGTCGATGGCAGCGTTCATGGTGATCTCCTCAGGCAATATAGTTATTGGTGTAGGCGCGGTATCTGTGGGAGCTGGCTTGCCTGCGATGGCAGTGGGTCAGCCACCACCGCTATCGCAGGCAAGCCAGCTCCCACATTGAGCGCATTTACAACGGGGATTTCGCAGCGACCGGGCTGGTTTTGCGCTTGCTGCACAGGCCGTAATACAACACCCCGCCCAGCGCCGACCCGGTGAACCAGCCATAGCTGTAGAACCAACTGAACGCATCGCTACCCAGCGACAACAGGGTCAGCACCACCGGCACGCCAAACGCGATAAATCCCGCCACATTCCACGCCGGATACACGTCATCGCGGTACAACCCCGCCAGGTCCAGTTGCTGGCGGCGGATCAGGAAATAATCCACCACCATGATCCCGGCAATCGGCCCCAACAGGCTCGAATAGCCGAGCAACCAGTTGGAATAGACCGTTTCCAGGCTGACATCGGAAACAATCAGGCCCAGTTTTTTCAGCAACTCGTGGGCCATCAGCGCCAGCCCCACCAAGCCAGTCAGAATCACCGCCGTGGTGCGGTTGATCAGCTTGGGCGCGATGTTCTGAAAGTCGTTGGTGGGCGAGACAATATTCGCCGCGGTGTTGGTCGACAGCGTGGCAATGATGATCAGCGCCATCGCCACCGCCACCCACACCGGGCTCTGGATATGCCCGATCAGGGTCACCGGGTCGGAGACGCTGACGCCTACCAGTTTCACCGACGCGGCGGTCATGATCACGCCCAGGGCTGCGAACAGGAACATGGTCAGCGGCAGGCCGAAAACCTGCCCCAGGATCTGGTCCTTCTGGCTTTTGGCATAGCGGCTGAAGTCGGGAATATTCAACGACAAGGTGGCCCAGAAACCGACCATTGCCGTCAGCCCGGCCATAAAGTAACCCGTCAGGTTCGCGCCTTCGGGACGCTTGGGCGGGATCGCCATCAATTCGCTGAGCGACACATTGGGCAACGCCCACACCAGCAAGCCGATGCCCACGGCCACCAGCAGCGGCGCCGACAGGGTTTCCAGCCATTTGATCGACTCGGCACCACGCAGCACCACCCAGAGGTTCAGCACCCAGAAGATCATGAAGCCGATCACCTCACCGGTGCCGCCCAGGCTCTTCCAGCCCTCGAAAATCGAGCCGAGGAACAAATGGATCGCCAGCCCGCCGAACATGGTCTGGATACCGAACCAACCGCAGGCCACCAGGGCGCGGATCAGGCACGGCACATTGGAGCCCAGAATGCCGAAGGACGAGCGCAACAGCACCGGGAACGGAATGCCGTACTTGGTGCCGGGAAAGGCGTTAAGCGTGAGGGGGATGAGCACCACGATATTGGCCAGCAGGATCGCCATCAGCGCCTCGCCCACCGACAACCCGAAATACGCGGTGAGCACCCCGCCCAGGGTGTAGGTCGGCACGCAGATCGACATGCCGACCCACAGTGCGGTGATATGCCACTTGTTCCAGGTTCGCTCGTGCACCTTGGTCGGTGCCATATCGTGGTTGTAACGGGGGCTGTCGAGGACGTCGCTGCCGGCGTCGAGTTCATACAGGCCGTCGCGCTCTATGACTTGCGATCTGTTCTGTTGCATGGCCGCTCCACGGTTTTTTTTAAAATTATTGTTGCTCATCCAGCGCTTGACGCTGGATGGCCGTAGTCCCGCATGAACATGACATCACGGACCCGGCCAACCGGCAGCGCACTCAATTACCGTGCCGCACGCCGTCACCCCGTCCGTACCGCTTATATAACTAGCTGATGTTTATCAGCTTTATTTTTTCTACCGAAAAGTCCCACGGTACTTTCAACGCTACTCAGGCCAAATAACGCAGAAGTTGCCCGAACAATCAGGACTCAATCTGGTGCAACACAATTATTTTTATTACTGCCCGCCGTCAAGAGGCAACTCTCAAGCGTCTGATTTGCAATAGGAAATGTTGCTCATATTGGGAACCTGTCAAGTGCGTCAAAACGGTGAGAGGGTGCTACATTTTGGTGATTTCAATTTTTTATCGTTATAAATCAACAAGATATAAAATATATAAGCTTATAAAAAATAATCTTGATCAATCCAAAAACTCGGGCTAGTTTCTATTCCTGTCACCCGTGACAAGAATAGATCTTGCACCGTGAGCTGCACTACAACACTTAGAACTGGCATAAGCCGGTCAAGCCTCTGAGGAACTCGGCATGTCTCTGTTGATCCGTGGCGCTACCGTTGTTACCCATGATGAAAGTTATAAAGCCGATGTCTTGTGCGCAGACGCTCTAATCCGCGCCATTGGCACTAACCTGGATGTTCCCGCCGGCACCGAGATACTTGATGGCAGCGGCCAATACTTGATGCCCGGCGGGATCGATCCCCATACCCACATGCAATTGCCCTTCATGGGGACGGTGGCCAGCGAGGACTTCTTCAGCGGCACGGCAGCGGGCCTGGCGGGCGGGACCACATCGATCATCGACTTCGTGATTCCCAACCCGCAGCAGTCGTTGATGGAGGCCTTTCACCAGTGGCGCGGCTGGGCCGAGAAGTCGGCGGCCGACTACGGGTTTCATGTGGCGATTACCTGGTGGAGCGAACAGGTGCGCGAGGAAATGGCCGAGTTGGTGACCCATCACGGCATCAACAGCTTCAAGCACTTCATGGCCTACAAGAACGCGATCATGGCCGCCGACGACACCCTGGTCGCCAGCTTCGAGCGCTGTCTGGAACTGGGCGCGGTGCCCACCGTGCACGCAGAGAACGGCGAACTGGTCTATCACCTGCAACGCAAGCTGCTGGCCCAGGGCATCACCGGCCCCGAGGCCCACCCGCTGTCGCGCCCTTCGCAAGTGGAAGGCGAAGCCGCCAGCCGCGCGATCCGCATTGCCGAAACCATCGGCACGCCGCTGTACCTGGTGCACGTGTCCACCCAGGAAGCTCTCGACGAAATCACCTACGCCCGCGCCAAGGGCCAGGCGGTCTATGGCGAAGTCCTGGCCGGGCACCTGCTGCTGGACGACAGCGTGTACCAACACCCCGACTGGCAAACCGCCGCAGGCTACGTGATGAGCCCGCCCTTCCGCCCGCGCGGGCATCAAGAGGCTCTGTGGCGTGGCCTGCAATCAGGCAACCTGCACACCACCGCCACCGATCACTGCTGCTTCTGCGCCGAACAAAAGGCCGCCGGGCGTGACGACTTCAGCAAGATCCCCAATGGCACCGCCGGCATCGAAGACCGCATGGCGCTGCTGTGGGACGAAGGGGTCAACACCGGGCGCCTGTCGATGCAGGAATTTGTCGCGCTGACCTCCACCAACACCGCAAAGATCTTCAACCTCTACCCGCGCAAGGGCGCGATCCGTGTCGGTGCCGATGCCGACCTGGTGCTGTGGGATCCCCAGGGCACGCGGACCATCTCGGCCAAGACCCACCATCAGCAGGTGGACTTCAACATCTTCGAAGGCAAGACCGTACGTGGCGTACCCAGCCACACCATCAGCCAGGGCAAGCTGGTGTGGGTCGACGGCGATCTGCGCGCCGAGCGTGGTGCCGGGCGCTATGTCGAGCGGCCGGCGTATCCGGCGGTGTTCGAGCAGTTGCGCAAGCGTGCGGAGCGTTCCAAGCCAGCCGCGGTGAAACGCTGACATCGCCGATCGCAGGCAAGCCAGCTCCCACACTTGATCGGGTTCACACCGTTCAAATGTGGGAGCGGGCTTGCCCGCGATGAGGCCAGTGCAAACCACAAAAAAACCAATGCCCGCCAGAGGCAAAAAAAACCGTGAGGCCACTACCGTGATCCAGACCCTGACCCACCTTCCCCACCCCCATGAAGACGGCGCAACCCTCGCCCGCCATTTCACCGACCTGGCACCGCCGCTCAACGCCCGCCAGGCGCACCTTGAAGCCTCGCGCTGCCTGTATTGCTACGACGCACCCTGCGTCAATGCATGCCCCAGCGAGATCGATATCCCATCGTTCATCCGCAATATCCACACCGACAACGTGCAGGGCGCGGCGCAGAAGATTCTCTCGGCCAACATCCTGGGCGGCAGTTGTGCCCGGGTCTGCCCGACCGAAATCCTCTGCCAGCAAGCCTGTGTGCGCAACAACAGCGAAGAATGCGCGCCGGTGCTGATCGGCCTGCTGCAGCGCTACGCCGTAGACAACGCGCACTTTGAACAACACCCCTTCCAGCGCGCCGCCCCTACCGGCAAACGCATCGCGGTGGTGGGCGCCGGGCCAGCGGGTTTGTCCTGCGCCCATCGCAGTGCCTTGCACGGGCATGACGTGGTGATTTTCGAAGCGCGGGACAAGGCCGGTGGCCTCAATGAATACGGGATCGCCAAATACAAACTGGTGGACGACTTCGCCCAGAAGGAGCTGGATTTCCTCCTGCAGATCGGCGGCATCGAAATCCGCCACGGCCAGCGCCTGGGCGACAACCTGAGCCTGAGCGACCTGCACCAGCAATTTGATGCGGTATTCCTCGGCCTGGGCCTGGCCGCCAGCAAACACCTGGGCCTGCCCCACGAGGATGCCCCCGGCCTGCTCGCTGCCACTGACTACATCCGCGAACTGCGCCAGGCCGATGACCTCAGCCAACTGCCCCTGGCCGACCGCTGCATCGTGCTGGGTGCCGGCAACACCGCCATCGACATGGCCGTGCAAATGGCCCGCCTGGGCGCGCGCGACGTCAACCTGGTCTACCGCCGTGGCCTCGCCGATATGGGCGCCACCGATCACGAGCAGGATATCGCCAAGGCCAACCAGGTACGCCTGCTGACCTGGGCCCAACCCGAAACCGTGCTGTTGGACGACCAAGGCCAGGTACGCGGTATGCGCTTTGCCCGCACGCGCCTGGAAAACGGCCGCCTGCACACCACCGGCGAAACCTTCGAGCTGGCGGCAGATGCAATCTTCAAGGCCATCGGCCAAGGCTTCGACGAGCAGGCCTTGCATGACCCACTGGCCCAGCAACTGCAACGCCAGGGCGAGCGGATCTTTGTCGATGCGCAGCTGCAAACCAGTGTCCCCGGGGTGTATGCCGGTGGCGACTGCGTCAGCCTCGGGCAGGACCTCACCGTCCAGGCCGTGCAACACGGCAAGCTGGCCGCCGAGGCCATGCACGCTCAACTCATGCTCAATGTGGAGGCTGCGTAAATGGCCGATCTATCGATTGTGTTCGCCGGCATCAAAGCCCCCAACCCGTTCTGGCTGGCCTCCGCGCCCCCCACCGACAAGGCCTACAACGTGGTGCGCGCCTTCGAGGCCGGCTGGGGTGGCGTGGTCTGGAAAACCCTTGGCGAGGACCCGGCAGCCGTCAACGTCTCGTCCCGTTATTCGGCACACTTTGGCGCCAACCGTGAAGTCTTGGGTATCAACAATATCGAGCTGATCACCGACCGTTCCCTGGAGATCAACCTGCGGGAAATCACCCAGGTGAAAAAGGACTGGCCGGACCGCGCCCTGATCGTGTCGTTGATGGTGCCGTGCGTCGAAGAATCCTGGAAAAACATCCTGCCGTTAGTCGAAGCCACCGGTTGCGACGGCATCGAGCTGAACTTCGGCTGCCCCCACGGCATGCCCGAACGCGGCATGGGCGCAGCAGTGGGCCAGGTGCCGGAATATGTGGAACAGGTCACGCGCTGGTGCAAGACCTATTGTTCGCTGCCGGTGATCGTCAAGCTCACGCCCAATATCACCGATATCCGCGTGGCCGCCCGGGCCGCCTATCGCGGCGGCGCCGATGCGGTATCACTGATCAACACCATCAACTCCATCACCAGTGTGGACCTGGAGCGCATGGTCGCCCTGCCGATCGTCGGCACCCAAAGCACCCACGGCGGCTACTGCGGTTCGGCGGTCAAGCCGATTGCGTTGAACATGGTCGCTGAGATCGCCCGCGATCCCCAGACCCAGGGCCTGCCGATCTGCGGGATTGGCGGCATCGGCAACTGGCGCGATGCCGCAGAATTCGTGGCCCTGGGCTGTGGCGCGGTGCAGGTGTGCACGGCGGCGATGCTGCATGGTTTTCGGATTGTCGACGAGATGAAGGATGGCTTGTCGCGATGGATGGACAGCCAGGGCTACAGCAGCTTGCAGGAGTTCTCGGGGCGCGCCGTGGGCAATACCACGGACTGGAAATACCTGGACATCAACTACCAAGTGATCGCCAATATCGACCAGGCCGCCTGCATTGGCTGCGGACGCTGCCATATTGCCTGCGAGGACACGTCGCACCAGGCGATTGCCAGCCTCAAGCAGGCGGACGGTACCCATGTGTACCAAGTGATCGACGACGAATGCGTGGGCTGCAACCTGTGCCAGATCACCTGCCCGGTGGCGGACTGCATCGAGATGGTGCCGATGGACACAGGCAAACCGTTCTTGAATTGGACGCAGGATCCACGCAACCCCTACCGAGAGGCGGTGTAAACCATCTGTTGCCAGGGGGCTTGTTGTGGCGAGGGGGCTTGTCCCCCGTTGGGCTGCGCAGCAGCCCCAGTCAGTCTCACCTCGGCCTTTCAGACACACCGAGGTGACCGGTTTTGGGGCTGCTGTGCAGCCCAACGGGGGACAAGCCCCCTCGCCACAACAAGCCCCTGACCACAGCGAGCCCTTTCACGGCCACAGCCCACGCAACCGGTTTAGCCTTTTAAATCGCGATGAGGCCCTCAACCACACCCCAAACTCATGGCTCCAACCCGATCCCCCGCAAAATCACACTGGTCACCGTCTGCACCGCCCGTTCGAACTGCATGTCCGACAACGCCTGATGATCGTTGAGGATCATCACCTGGTGATCAAAGTCGGCATAGTGCTGGGTCGAGGCCCAGATCATATACAGCAGGCTCGACGGTTCCACCGCGAGGATGCGTTTGTCTTCCACCCACTGGCGGATTTTCGCTTCCTTCATTTTGGCCCAGTCGTACAGGCTCGCATCCAGCGCTTCGCCGAGGGTCGGCGCGCCGTGGATGATTTCGTTGGCCCAGACCTTCGAGCCATACGGGCGGCTGCGCGAATGCTGCATCTTCGCCCGGATGTAGCTGCTGAGGACCACGCGCGGGTCATCGAACATCTCGAAGCACAGGGCGTCCTGCTTCCACACCTCCAGCAGGTCGAACAACACCGCGCTGTACAACTCGCTTTTGGTGCTGAAGTAGTAATGCAGGTTGGAGCGCGGCAGTTGCGCCTGTTCGGCAATGTCGGCCATGGCGGTGCTGCCATAGCCCTTCTCGGCGAAGACCTTTTCAGCCGCCAGCAGAATCTTTTCGACGTTGACCCGACGGATACCGATCTTGTGATTGCCCATAGGGGCTCCCTGACAACGACATGCCTCGAAGACTACCATCCGCTCTAGATCGGGGCGACAGCCTGAGTGGAAACTTCGTACACTGCCCCCCTCTCCCATTGATAGGTAGTGCACGATGTTGATCAAGAAAACCCTGACTACGGTGACCTTGCTGGCCTCGCTGCTGGGGGCTTCGGCCGCCTTTGCCCATGCCCACCTGAAAACCACTGCGCCGGCCGCCGACAGCACCGTCGCCGCGCCCGCCGACCTGCGCCTGGTGTTCTCCGAAGGTGTCGAGGCCACGTTCACCAAGGTCTCCCTGAGCAAGGACGGCACCGAAGTGGCGATCAAGGGCCTGGACACTCCAGACGCCGACAAGAAAACCCTGGTTGTGACCCCTGCCGCACCGTTGGCCGCCGGCACCTATAAGGTCGAGTGGCAAGCCGTCTCGGTCGACACCCACAAAAGCGCAGGCAATTACAGCTTCAAGGTCGGCCAATAACCCATGGCAACCCTGCTGGTGCTGTGCCGTTTCCTGCACTTCATGGTGGTTTTGCTGATGTTCGGGGCCTGTGTATTCAGGCCCTGGTTATTGGGCACAAGCCCGCGGCCGGCCCTGGATCGGCAGTTGTCACGCATCACCACGCTGCTGGCCTGGCTGGCCCTGGGGTCGGGTGTGAGCTGGTTGCTGTTGATCAGTGCCAGCATGGCCGGCAGTGAACTGGCGGCGCTGGATCTGGCGACGGTGCAGTTGGTGCTGGGCAAGACGTTCTTCGGCAAGGTCTGGAGCCTGCATCTGTTGCTCAATGGCTTGCTGGTGCTGAGCCTGCTGACACCCTGGCATCACGTGCGTCTGCTCCTCAGTGCGCTGCTGCTGGCTACCTTGGCCCCCGTGGGGCACGGCGCGATGCTCAGTGGCCTCAGCGGGCAATTGCTGATTCTCAACCAGATGGTGCACCTGCTGTGCGTCGGTGCCTGGCTTGGCGGGTTGCTGCTGCTGGTGTTGATCCTGCGTCAAGCGGCCCTGTACCCGCTGGAGAAAATCCTGCAGCGCTTCAGCGGTGTCGGATATCTGTTGGTGGCCGGTTTGCTGGTCACCGGGCTGATCAATATCCGTGTGCTCACCGGGCAGTTCTGGCCGACTCCACTGTTCAGCGGGTTTGCCTTGATCCTGTTGATCAAGGTGCTGCTGGTGGCGGGCATGCTGGGGTTGGCATTGCTCAATCGGCTGCGGATCAACAATTGCCAGCAGCGCGTGGGGCAACTGCAGGCCAGTGTGAAGCTCGAATGGTTGTTAGGCGTGGCCGCTGTGGCGGCGGTGTCCCTGCTGGGCACCCTGCCACCGATGCTGTAGGAGCGAGCGTGCTCGCGAAAAACTTACCGACAACGCGTTTACCCAGGCAACCCGCGTTATCGTTGACGACTTTCGCGAGCAAGCTCGCGCCTACACGGGGTGTGTGGAATGTCAGGGCGGGCTGTTTTTCAGGCGGCCTGCCGTGTCGATGCTGACCACCACCGACAACCCCGGTCGCAGGCGTTCGCTCTGCTCCTGATCCGGGTCCACGGTGATCCGCACCGGCACCCGCTGGGCGATCTTGACGAAGTTGCCGGTGGCGTTATCGGCCTGCAACAGGCTGAACTCGGCGCCCGTGGCCGGCGAGATACGCTGTACCGTGCCATGGAATCTACGGTGGTTCAGGGCATCGACGGTGAACGTCACCGGCTGGCCCACCTGCACGTGGTCCATCTGGGTTTCCTTCATATTGGCGATCACCCACAGCTGGTTCGGCACCAGCGCCATCAACTGCGCGCCGGAGTTGACGTAGGCCCCCAAACGCACGCCGATCTGCCCCAACTGGCCGTCCCGGGGCGCCAGCACGCGGGTGTTGGACAGGTCGATGCGCGCCAGCTCCACCGCGGCCTCGGCGCTGGCGACGGCGGCTTCCAGTGAACCGCGATTGACGATCACCGTCTGCAAGTCCTGGCGGGCGATTTCCAGGCTGGCCTGGGCCTGGGCCACGGCGGCGATGGTCTGCGCGTTGGCGGCGCGGGTCACGTCCAGTTCACGGCGCGACACCGAGCCATCGCTGATCAGTTCTTCGTTGCGCCGCAGGTCGGCCGTGCTCTTGCGGGCCTGGGCCTGGCTGTCGGCCAGGGCAGCCTGGCGCAGCTTGATGGTCGCCTCGGCGCTATTGCGCTGTTGTACCACGTTGGCCAGGGACGCCTGCTGCACCGCCAATTGCGCTTGGGCCTGGTCCAGGCGCTGCTTGTAGATGCGGTCGTCGAGCCGCACCAGCAGATCCCCGGCCTTGACGTGCTGGAAGTCCTGCACCGGCACCTCGAACACATAACCGCTCAATTGCGGGCCGATGATCGTCACCTGGCCGCGTACCAGGGCGTTTTCGGTGGTTTCCACGGCGCTGCTGAAGGGCGGCAATTGCCAGGCGTACAACACAATCAATACGCCGACGATAGCAATCGCGGCAAAGCCCAAAGACGAGATGATGCGCACGCGCAGCGAGCGCTGTTCGGTGACCGTGGCTCCGGGCGGCGTGGTGCCCTCCGGGGTGGAAGCAATGGCATTGGTGGTCGTGGTGGTAGCCGTAGGTTCGCTCATGAAGAAAGTGCGCCGCTAGGTTGAACGGAAGGCGCTGCACTGGCGGCAGCTTTTTTGGTGGTGCTCATCAGCCACAGGCTGCGGGTAAAGATCCACAACATGGTCAGTATCGCGATGATCGCGATCAGCATGAACACGTCGTTATAGGCCATCACATTGGCTTCACGGGTGGCCGCCGTGGCCAAGCTGCGGATGCCCAGCAGGTTGCGCAGCTCCGGGTCGGCGTTCACCGAGCCATAAGCCGAGCCGCCGCTCTGCACGCGGGCGGCCACGCGCGGGTCAAGCAACGTCAGGTGTTCGACAATCATGCTGGAGTGAAACTTCTCGCGCACGATCTGGAACGTGCCAAGCAACGCCGCGCCCAGCAGCCCGCCAAGGTTCTGGCAGATACCAAACAGCACCGAAAAACTCACCAGGTTGCGCGGGTTGCTCAGCACATTGCGCATGCCCAGCACCATGGTCGGGCCGAGGAAAAAAGTACCGCCAAACCCCAGCAGAAACTGGCTAACGTACATGTTCTCTGGTCGGGTCAGGTTGCTGGAGAAGCTGTCCATCACCGAGCCTGTGGCCATCAGGGCCAGGGAAATCACCAGGGGCATCAGCAAGTGCGCCGGGTTGATGGTCAATGCGCTGATCACCAAGCCACTGATCGCTCCCAGCAGCATCACCAGATACAAGGTGCGCATCTGCTCGCTGCTCATATTCAGCGCCTGCAAAAAGCCCACGGCGCCGGTGGACTGCTCGGACAGCACCATGCGGATCAGGATCACTGCCAGGGCCAGGCGAATCATCACCCCACCGCCCAGCCAACGGGTCATCAGCAGCGGGTTGGCGCGGTTATGCTCGATGGCCAATCCGGCCATGATCAGCACCAGCGAACAGGCGGAGGCGACGCCGATCCACGGTGCTTCCAGCCACCAGTCGATACGCCCCAGGGACAGCACCGCACACAGCAATGCCACGCCCGAGGCGAGCAAGGCGAAGGTCAGGAAGTCGAGTTTTTCAAAGGTCTTGAAGCGATCACCCGGCGGTAGCTTGAGCAGGAACACACAGCCCAGGCACGTCAGCGCCATGCCCAGCTCAAACAGGTACAGGCCGCGCCACTCGGCAATCTGCAGCAAGTCTTCGGAAAACAGCCGCGCCATTGGCAGGGCCAGTTGTGCGGTACCCAGGCCCAGCACCAGGGCCTTGAGCCGCCACTTTGCGGGGAACGCCTGCACCATGTAATACAGGCCCAGGGAACTGAGGGCCGCGCCAACCATGCCGTGGGCCGCACGCACGGCAATCGCCGAACTGAGGTCGTTGACAAACAAGTGGCCGAAGGTCACCAGCGCGTACAGCACCAGGAACACTTCGGTAAACGCCCGCAGGCCGAACTGCTGGCGGAATTTCACCAGCAGCAGGTTCATCGACACGTTGGTCATGACATACGCCGCAGGCAACCAGGCCATTTCGGCGGTGGTCGCGCCCAATGCGCCTTGCAGGTACGGCAGGTTGGCGATCACCAGGGCGTTGCCGAGGCCGCCGGTGATTGCTACCAGCACGCCAACCAGGGCAAAGGCCCAGCGCTTGAGCGTGGGGTGATGGGGCGTCGATGGCGACCCCGGCAAGCTTGGACGCTCGTGGGGTTGCCAGGTGTGAGGGGTGTATTTATCCATTCGTGACCTTGATGACCGACGCACGAGGCCGGTAAAACCCTGACTCAGAGCGTAGTAGACCTGAGCGGGGTTGATCTTGTCATCTTTGTAGGGGCTGGCTTCTGTGGGAGCTGGCTTTTGTGGGAGCTGGCTTCTGTGGGAGCTGGCTTGCCTGCGATGCAGGCGCCGCGGATTGGGGGGAGGTGTACATATCCGTTGCTGCGGTCACGGCCACTTAAGGTTCCGCTCTTACAGCGGGTCACTTTCGAACAGCGCGAAAGTAACCAAAGCGCTCTTGCCCCACCACTCGGTGCCTCGCCTAGGCTCGGCATGCCCGCAGTCAGGCATTGCTCCGTGGGCCCGCCGCGATCGGCCATCCATGGCCGTGTCGCGGCTACCCCGGCATCCTGCCGGGGTACCCACTGCGCAATACCTGCCTGCGGCCATCGTGGTTTGACGGGGCGCCTAAGATCAAAAGCCAGATCAAAAACAGAGCAACAGCAACAGCAACAGCAACAGCAACGCCAGAGCGCGCAGCTGCATTCCCCTGTGGGAGCTGGCTTGCCTGCGATGGCGGCAGGTCAACCAATAAATTTATCGACTGACACACCGCTATCGCGGCGGTGCAGCGATCCAACAAGCCATCTCCCACAGCGAGTCGGATTCAGATTTTCAGATCCAGCCCAGCCAGCTCCAGTAGGTCGCGGCGAAGACCAGCATCAACAGGTAGCCAATCACGGTCACCAGCAAGCCCACCTTGGCAAACTGCCGCGCGGTGAAGGTGCCGGTGCCCAGGCACACCATGTTCTGCGGGGCGTTGATCGGCAGGATAAAGCCATAACTGACCACAAACCCCAGCAACATGGTCATGCCCAGCCGGCTGAAATCACCGGGCAGGGTTTGCAGTACGGCAATCAGGATCGGCAGCAACGCCGAGGTCAGCGCGGTGGCGCTGGCAAAGCCCAGGTGGATCACAATCAGGAACGCGCCGAGGATTGCAAACACCCCCAGCGGCCCCAGTTGATCCAGGCCGGTGTGCCCCACCACCTGCGCGCCCAGCCACTGCCCGGCCTGGGTGGTCAGCAGTGCCGTGCCGAGGCTGATGCCCACGCCGAAGACAATCACCGTGCCCCAGGGGATGCGCGATTGCACGTCCTTCCAGGTCATCACGCCGATGCCCGGCAGCAGCAGGAACACCAGGCCGGCGTAGGTAGTGGAGGTGGTATCGAAGCTGTGCAGACGCCCTTCGGTGGCCCAGGCCAGCAGCAGCAGGACCGAGACCGTCAGCAAGCGTTTCTGCGGCCCGGTCATGGGGCCGATATCCACCAGGGACTGCGCCACGGCCTCTTTGCCGCCAGGAATGCTGTTGCTTTCCGGTGGCAGCAATTTGAGCACCAGGAACAGCAGCACTGCCGACATGATCAGCGCCCACGGCGCCCCGGCGATCAGCCAGTCGATCCACGACACGCGCTGGCCGAGCATCTTGTCCATAAAGCCCACGGTCAACAGGTTCTGCGCCGCGGCGGTCTGGATCCCGACGTTCCAGATACTGGTGCCCTGGGCCACGACAATCATGATCCCGGCGGCGATGTTCGAGCGTTTGTCCACGCCGAACGCGGCAATCACCCCCATCATGATCGGCACCACGCAAGCGCTGCGGGCCGTGGCGCTGGGCACCACCAGGCTGAGCAGGATGGTCACGGCAATCGCGCCCACCAGGATCCCGCGGGTGCTGGTGCCGACCCGGGTCAGGGTGACCAGGGCGATACGCCGGTCCAGGCCGGTGTGGGTCATGGCCGCAGCAATAAACAACGCACCGGCCACCAAGGCCAGGGCCGGGTTGGCAAACCCGGTGAGCGCCATGCTGATCGCCGGGCTGGAACCGATCAGGTGCGTAGGGTCCTGCAAGGACGGCGCGGTGCCCAGCAGGAACGCCATCAACGAAGTAATCATGATCGCACTGGCTTCGTAGGACACCGCTTCGGTAATCCACACCACCACGGCAAAGGCCAGGATCGCCAGCATCCGATGCCCGGCAACCGGCAAGTCGGCGGGCAGCGGCAAGAGCAGCACGCCAATCATCACCAGCACGGCGATCACCAGGCCCATGGGCAGCTTGAAAGAAACAGCAGGTGTTGCGGGGGCACTCATGGAAATCTCCGTCGGCCATGACAATCAAGGCCTGCAGCATGAGGCAAAGCGTCGCGGCGGGTCTTGACAGGTATCAAGGCACAGGCAGTTTTGACCCACCCTCATCGCAACATCGGTATCTACACAACTTTGCTGCATCGCATAAATCCAGGCAGATAGCGCAGTTGTGGCGAGCGGGCTCCCAGATTTAGGCTGTCGTGTCGGGCGCGCCGCCTAGTAGTTGGCTCAACACCGCCCGCAGCTTGCCCGGCTTGACCGGTTTGTTGAGCAACGGCGCTTCCAGGCGCTGCAACGAGCGTCGGCACTGGTCGGTGCGGTCGGCCGTGATGATCACTGCAGGGATTTTCCTGCCGAAATGCTCGCGCAATTGCCTGACCACCTCGCAGCCGACCACGCCATGATCAAGGTGGTAATCCGCCAGGATCAGCTCCGGCGCCCTGCCCTGCAACGCCACCAATGCAGCGGCCTGATCGGTGGCGGTGACCACCTCGCAGCCCCATTGCCCGAGCAGGGCGCGCATGCTCTCCAGGATGCTGGTTTCGTTATCCAGCACCAACAGGCGCCGCCCCGGCAAAGGGTTGCCGGCCCCGGCCTGGGGGGGTGCGAGGCTGATGGGCAGCGGTACTTCCTCCGACAGCGGCACCTCGATGCTGAACATCGAGCCGCGCCCCGGCCACGAGCGTACGACTACCTGGCAGCCGAGAATCTTCGCGATGCGTTCGACAATCGCCAGCCCCAGCCCCACGCCCTTGCGGTCTGCCGCACGGCCGACGTCCAGTTGGTTGAACTCCAGAAAGATCGATTGCAGGCTGTCGGCGGCAATCCCCCGCCCGGTGTCCCAGACCTCCAGGCGCAAGCGATCCCCGCGACGCCGCGCGCCCAGGAGGATGCAACCCTGGTCGGTGTAGCGGCAGGCATTGCTGAGGAAGTTACGCAGAATACGCGTCAGCAGGCGCAGGTCGGTGCGCAGCGCATAGCGGCCCATATGCACCCGCAGGTTCAACCCGGCCGCCGCCGCCACCGACTGGAACTCCGAGACCAGCGGCGCCAGCAATTCGTCGAGGCGATACAGGGCAATATCCGGCTTGACCGCCGCCTGGTCGAGCCGGGAAATATCCAGCAAGTCCGCCAGCAGATCTTCTGCCCCTTCCAGGGCCTGGTGGGTGCGCTCCACCAGAACCTTCTCCACACTGGGCAGCTCCCGCTCGCGCAGGGTAGAGATCAGCAGGCGTGCGGCGTTCAGCGGTTGCAGTAGGTCGTGGCTGGCGGCGGCGAGGTATTTATCCTTGCTGCGGTTGGCGGCCTGGGCCGCGTCGCGGGCGTCGCGCAGGTCCTGTTCGATACGCTCGCGCCGGGCGATCTGCTGTTGCAGGTTGTGGTTGGCTTCAAGCAGTTCATCGGTGCGCGCGGCGACCCTTTGCTCCAGTTCGTCGTTGAGGCGGATGTAGCGCTTGCGCTCGGCCTCCAACTCATCCAGCCGCGCCGTCAGCTCGGGGTAGTGACTCTTGCGCGCCGAGTGATCGCCCAATCCCAGCAGCCCGGCCAGGGCCCGTTGTTGATCGTCAGAGAGCTTCGCCATAGACGACCTCGACGTCACGCTGGCTCGACTCCCGGGGGTTGGTCAGGATGCACGGGTCATGCATGGCGTGTTGCGACAGGAACGGAATATCCGCCACGCGCACCCCGTGCAGGCCGAGGGTTTCATGGAAGCCAATGGCATGCTTGAGCGCAATCAGGTGTTCCACCAGCCGCCCGCAGATCTGCCGGTGATTGAGGCCCCGGCAGTCGATGCCGAAGGTCTCGGCAATCACCTTGAAGCGCTCCGGTGCCGAGTTGTAGTTGAACGCCACCACATGCTCCACCAGCACCGCGTTGCACAGGCCATGGGGCAGATCGAGAAAGCCACCCAGGCTATGGGACATGGCATGCACCGCACCGAGGATCGCATTGGAGAACGCCAGGCCGGCCTGCATGCTGCCCAGCATGATTTTCTCGCGCAGGGCGATATCACTCGGGTTGGCAATCATCTGCACCAGGTTGCCATTGATCAGGCGCATGGCCTCCAGCGCATGGGGGTCGGTCAGCGGGCCATGCCCGGTGGACACAAAGGCCTCGATGGCATGCACCAGCGCGTCGATACCGGTACAGGCCGAGAGGAACGGGTCCATGCTGGCAGTGGTTTCCGGGTCGATCAACGACACATCCGGCACCACCGCCTTGCTGACGATGGAAAACTTCATGCGTTCCTGCTGATTGGAAATGATCACGAACTGCGACACATCGGCCGAGGTGCCGGCGGTGGTCGGGATCAGGATCAACGGCGGGCTGGGCACGCGGATGGTGTCCACCCCTTCGAACTCAAGGATGCTGCGACCATGGGCAACCACGATGCCGATGGCCTTGCCGCAGTCCATGGGGCTACCGCCGCCGACGGCGACGATCACATCGCAATGGTTCTCGCGGTACACCTCGGCGCCCTGCATCACTTCTTCGACACGCGGGTTGGGTGAGACGGCGGTGTACAGGCAGTACTCGATACCCAGGGCCTGCAGGCTGGCCTCGACATCCGCGACCCAACCGGCAGCGACCACGCCAGGGTCGCTGACCACCAGGACCTTGCGTGCACCAAAGGTCTTGGCGTAATTGCCGACATTGTGCCGGGAGCCGGCGCCGAAGATGATTTCTGGGGAAACGAATTTACGCAGTTGGCTGAGACTCTGGCTCATTGGTAAGCCTGTTTTTATTGTTTTTGGAAGATACGGGCCACACTAACGCATCCGCTGGCGAATGCAATCAGACCAATGGGCTAACCCTTATCCCTTGTGGGCGCTGGTTTGCCGGCGATAGCGCTGAGCCAATCCGGCCGCCATCGCCGGCAAGCCGGCTCCTGCAACGCTTTCAGCGGTTGGCGAAATACATGGTCACTTCAAAGCCGATACGCAGGTCGGTGTAGGCGGGTTTGGTCCACATGGGGGCGATCCTCTTGTTATGCCGGGAGAGTCCGGTGGGTTCATTAATGCATGGGGGGGCTGGCGGGCGAATGCTACTTTCGAACGACTCGGCGGCAGACGTTAGTCTTGGATGTATGTGGAGCAAACGGTGGGGCTTGCTTGCGATGGGCAGGAGTCTTTAGGCAAGTCGCGCTTTTGGGTCGGCATGCCCGCAGGCAGGCGTGGTTTGACGGGGCGCCCAAGATCAAAAGCCAGATCAAAAGCAGAGCAACAGCAACAGCAACGCCAGAGCGCGAAGCTGCATTCCCCTGTGGGAGCTGGCTTGCCTGCGATGACGGCAGGTCAGCCAACAGATTTATCGACTGATACACCGCCATCGCAGGCAAGCCAGCTCCCACACCTGACTGCATTTCAACCAGTCAGGCTGTCTACCCATCAAACGGTGGAAGCTGGCATTTCAATCAGAAGATCAGAAGAAGCCCAACGGATTAATGTCGTAGCTCACCAGCAGGTTCTTGGTCTGCTGGTAATGGTCAAGCATCATCTTGTGGTTCTCACGCCCCACGCCGGACTTCTTGTAACCGCCAAACGCGGCATGCGCCGGGTACAGGTGATAACAGTTGGTCCACACACGCCCGGCCTTGATCGCCCGGCCCATACGGTAGGCACGGTTGATATCGCGAGTCCACAGGCCAGCACCCAGGCCGAATTCACTGTCGTTGGCAATCGCCAGGGCTTCGGCTTCGTCCTTGAAGGTGGTCACGCCCACCACCGGGCCGAAGATTTCTTCCTGGAACACGCGCATTTTGTTGTGGCCCTTGAGCAGGGTCGGCTGGATGTAATAGCCGCTGGACAGGTCGCCCTCCAGATGTTCGGCGGCACCGCCGGCCAGCAGTTCGGCGCCCTCCTCCTGGGCGATGGTCAGGTACGAGAGGATCTTGTCGTACTGCTGCTCGGACGCCTGGGCGCCGACCATGGTCTCGGTGTCCAGCGGGTTGCCACGCTTGATCTTGACGATCTTCTTCATCACTTCGGCCATGAACGGCTCGTAGATCGACTCTTGCACCAGCGCCCGCGATGGGCAGGTGCACACTTCACCCTGGTTGAAGAACGCCAGCACCAGGCCCTCGGCGGCTTTCTCGATAAAGGCTGGTTCCGCCTGCATGATGTCTTCAAAGAAGATATTCGGTGACTTGCCGCCCAGTTCGACGGTGGACGGAATAATGTTCTCGGCCGCCGCGTGCATGATGTGCGCGCCCACCGGGGTGGAGCCGGTAAAGGCGATCTTGGCGATGCGCTTGCTGGTAGCCAGGGCCTCACCGGCTTCACGGCCAAAGCCCTGGACGATGTTCAGCACGCCCGCCGGCAGCAGGTCGGCGATCAGCTCGGCAAACACCATGATCGACAGCGGCGTCTGCTCGGCTGGCTTGAGCACGATGCAGTTGCCGGCGGCCAGGGCCGGGGCGAGTTTCCAGGCGGCCATCAGCAGCGGGAAGTTCCACGGGATGATCTGCCCGACCACACCCAGGGGCTCGTGGAAGTGATAGGCGGTGGTCAGCTCGTTGATCTCGGCGGCGCCGCCTTCCTGGGCGCGGATGCAGCCGGCGAAGTAGCGGAAGTGGTCGGCGGCCAAGGGTACGTCAGCATTCAAGGTCTCGCGTACGGCCTTGCCGTTGTCCCAGGTCTCGGTCACGGCCAGGACTTCCAGGTGCTGCTCGATGCGGTCGGCAATTTTCAACAGCACCAGGGAGCGATCCTGGGGCGAGGTCTTGCCCCAGGCGTCGGCAGCGGCATGTGCAGCGTCCAGGGCTTTGTCGATATCGGCGGCGCTGGAGCGCGGGAATTCAGCGATCACTTCCCCAGTGACGGGCGAGGTGTTGGTGAAGTACTCACCGTTGACCGGGGCCACAAACTCGCCACCGATAAAGTTACCGTAGCGCGGTTTGAAGCTGACGATGGCGCCGGGGGTGCCAGGTTGTGCGTAGATCATGATGAGGCCTCTTTCGGGGGGGATGTTGTTATTGATCTATCCGTTGCATCTGCCCGCGTTCGTAGCGGGGATACAGGTGGCTGACACTGCGGATCAGTTCGTAGCGGCTCAGGCTGATGGCCGCAAAACGTTCGGGGATGGGGCTGCGGATCATCTCGCCCATGGCGCTGCCGTTGGCGGCACCGGTGGCCATGAGCTGGTCGAGCCAGCCCAGGTAGTCACGCATTTGCGCGAAGGGTTGGGTGTCGATTGCCACTGGGCCATGACCGGGCACGATCACCTTCCAGGGCAGGCCTTGCAGGGTGGCGATATCCGCCAGCCATACCGACAGGCCCGGGGTGTTGGGGGTGGTCAGGGCGCGCTGGTAAAACACCAGGTCGCCGGCAAACAGCACACCGGTTGTTTCATCGAGAATCGCCAGATCGGCACCCGTGTGCCCACTCAAGGCCAACAGGCGCAAACGATGACTGCCGAAGGTCTGCACGCCCGGCGTGACGGTTTGGCTCGGCAGCAGCACTTCGGTGCCCCGCATCCAGTCGCCAACCATGCGGTACATGTTTTGCGCCATGGCGTCACCCTGCTCGCGCAGCAGCGTGGTAGTGCCTTGCAGGGCGCCGATGGGCACGTCCTTGAATGCCTGATTGCCCAACACATGGTCGGGATGGTGATGGGTCAACAGGACCTGGACCACCGGTTTGTCAGTGACCGTGGCAATCGCCTGGCGCAAGGCTTCGCCGTAGCGCCGGGACGGGCCGGTGTCGATCACCACTACCCCGGTTTCGGTGACGATAAACCCGGCATTGACGATATTGCCGCCGTTGTCCCTGGCGAAATTATCGGTACTGCCTTCCAGCAGCCAGGTGTCGGCGGCGATCTGCCGGGGCTTGAGGGCGTAGTCCAGATCAGCCAGCGTCGGCAGGCTCAGGCCGAGCAATAGCCACAGCAGCAGTTTCATGGGAGCGCCCCTTCGAATTGGCTGCCGCTGGTGTCGCGCAGCACCAGGCGCACTGGCCCTGGACTTTGCAGGTCAAACGCCAGGTCGGGGTTCTCGCTGACCGCCGCAAACAACTCCAGGCGTGCCAGCACCCGGCCCTGGGCGTCGCGCAGTTCGGCATGGTTGATATAGAACTCAGGGATGCCGCTGACCATGCCATTGTCCATCGGGTGCGCCACTTGCAGGCGCAACCGGCTGAAATCGCTGCGTGGGTAACGACCGCCCAACACTTCGCCCAAATGCTCTTCCCAACCCGGCTGGCTGCGCACCACGCTGGGTGCCGTGCAGCCACCGCCGGCGGCGTCGATCAGGGTCGAACCGACGTGCCACAGGCCATCCTTGGTCAATACGGCGGCGCGCAACGGCGTGGCCTGCTCGATACGAATGCGGATCGCCAGCCACGGCAACACACCCTCGCCCGGCTGGAAATCGACGATTTTCGGCAATGGATTGAGTTCGGCCCAGGCGATGATTTTCACCACCTCGTCCTTGAAGGCGCGGGCGTCGATTTCCAGCGGTACCTGGCGTGCATCCTCGGCAAATGGCGGCGCCAGCAACTTGACCCGCTCATCAAAGACGAACGGGGCATTGTCCAGATACTGCTTGTGGTAGTAGCTCCACATCACCGACGGCACCGGGTCTTTGCCGGGGTCCATCCCGTAGGCGGCCAGTGGCAACCAGCAGGCCAACAGCCAATGTGCGCGCCAGCCCATGGCTTACTCCTCGACGTGCACGCTATCAAGATAAGTGCGCACCGCCCACAAGGCTTCCTGGCTCAGGTAGTCGGCCATCTTCGGCATATACACCCGGCCATCGCGCACTGCGCCATGGCGCACCCGCTCCACAAACCATTCGTCCCCGGCATCGCCCTCATCAAGCATGCGCAGGTCAGGCGCGATCCCACCGGACTTGGCTTCCAGGCCGTGGCACGCGGCGCAGTTCTGGTTATAGGCCGAAGCGCCGACTTCCACGGCCTTGTCGCGCTGCGGCGACTGGCGATACGGGTTCACCGCCGCCCAACCATCGGCATCCAGTGTCACGCCGGCATCCTTGACCGGCGTCAGTCCCTTGGTTTCCACGGCCGTGGGTGTCACGTTGCCATGGGCCCAGACGGAGCCTGTACCGATCACGCCGGCCAAGAGGCCAGCCAGCAGCAAGGCGTTGCGTTTTGTTGTCATTGTTTTTCCCTCAGGATTGCACGCAAAACCCCTTTGCAGAGGCTATGGCAACCATCTTAGGAACGCCTCGCCAAGGGCCGTATGCTGCTTTGGTGGCCGGGGTCTACTCCCTTGGTAGTAAGGCTTGCGAGGCACTGCTAAATCAGATGCGGTTCGGGAAATTGTCCCGGCCACACCGGGACATTTTCCGTATCCGGGCGCCCCGTCCACGCAGCAACCTGTGCAGGCCAAAACCTCCACTGGGAACTGCAACCATGACAATAAGATCGCTACCCGCCCTCTCGCCGCTGAGCCTTGCCGTGCAGGCTTTCCTGCTGGTCGGCAGCCTGTCCTTGAGTGCGGCGAGCTTCGCTGCGACCGAACCTTCGAAGCAGACTCGCAACATCACCTGGGAAGACATTGCCAACGACCACCTGACCACCAAGGACGTGCTGCAATACGGCATGGGCACCAATGCCCAGCGCTGGAGCCCGCTGGCCCAGGTCAACGACAAAAACGTATTCAAGCTGACGCCGGCCTGGTCCTACTCGTTCGGCGATGAGAAGCAGCGCGGCCAGGAATCCCAGGCTATCGTCAGCGACGGTGTGGTCTACGTCACCGGTTCCTACTCCCGGGTCTTCGCCCTCGACGCCAAGACCGGCAAGCGCCTGTGGACCTACAACCACCGCCTGCCCGACAACATTCGCCCGTGCTGTGACGTGGTTAACCGCGGTGCGGCGATTTTTGGCGACAAGATCTACTTCGGCACCCTCGATGCGCGCCTGATCGCCCTCGACAAAAACACCGGCAAAGTGGTGTGGAACAAAAAATTCGGTGACCACGCCGCCGGCTACACCATGACCGGCGCCCCGGTGCTGATCAAAGACAAGGTCACCGGCAAGGTCCTGCTGATCCACGGCAGCTCCGGTGATGAATTCGGCGTGGTCGGCCAACTGTTTGCCCGCGACCCGGACACCGGCGAAGAAGTGTGGATGCGTCCGTTTGTCGAGGGCCACATGGGCCGTCTCAATGGCAAGGACAGCACCACCACCGGCGACGTGAAAGCGCCTTCGTGGCCCGATGATCCGACCACCGAAACCGGCAAGGTCGAGGCCTGGAGCCACGGTGGTGGTGCCCCTTGGCAGAGCGCCAGTTTCGATGCCGAGACCAACACCATCATCGTCGGCGCCGGCAACCCCGGCCCGTGGAACACCTGGGCGCGGACCTCCAAGGACGGCAATCCCCACGACTTCGATAGCCTCTACACCTCAGGCCAGGTCGGCGTCGACCCAAGCACCGGCGAAGTGAAATGGTTCTACCAGCACACGCCAAACGATGCCTGGGACTTCTCCGGCAACAACGAGCTGGTGCTGTTCGACTACAAGGACAAGGACGGCAAAGTGGTCAAGGCCACCGGCCACGCCGACCGCAACGGGTTCTTCTACGTGGTGGACCGCAACAACGGCAAGCTGCAGAACGCCTTCCCGTTTGTCGACAACATCACCTGGGCCAGCCATATCGACCTGAAGACCGGGCGCCCGGTAGAAAACGAAGGCCAGCGTCCGGCCAAGCCATTGCCGGGTGAAACCAAGGGCAAGTCGGTGGAAGTCTCGCCGCCGTTCCTCGGTGGCAAGAACTGGAACCCCATGGCCTACAGCCAGGACACAGGCCTGTTCTACATCCCGGGCAACCAGTGGAAAGAGGAATACTGGACCGAGGAGGTCAACTACAAAAAAGGCTCGGCGTACCTGGGCATGGGCTTCCGTATCAAGCGCATGTATGACGACCACGTCGGCACCCTGCGGGCGATGAACCCCACCACCGGCAAGGTGGTGTGGGAGCACAAGGAAGCCCTGCCACTGTGGGCTGGCGTACTGGCGACCAAGGGCAACCTGGTGTTCACCGGCACGGGTGACGGGTTCTTCAAGGCCTTCGACGCGAAAACCGGCAAGGAGCTGTGGAAGTTCCAGACCGGCAGCGGCATCGTCTCCCCGCCGATCACCTGGGAACAGGATGGCGAGCAGTACATCGGCGTGACCGTAGGCTACGGCGGCGCGGTGCCGTTGTGGGGCGGCGACATGGCCGAGCTGACCAAGCCGGTGGCGCAAGGCGGATCGTTCTGGGTGTTCAAGATCCCAAGCTGGGATAACAAGACCGCCCAAAAATAATCCACTCCAGGGCGAGGGGCGCTGTCCGTGGCGAGGGGGCTGGTCCTCCGTTGGGCCGCGCAGCGGCCCCTCCACCCAAAGCCCCCTCCCTCAAGGTCTTGCCATGAACTACCTACCCCTCGTGCTACTCCTGGCTTTACCCATCGCCCATGCCGACGACGGCGACGACCAACCCCTGGTCATCAACGGCTGCACCATCGCCCCCCACAGCCAATGCCCCGGCGCCAGCCTCAAGGGCGCCAACCTGCGTAATCAGGACTTGAGCAAAATGAACCTGGCCGGCGCCGACCTGCGCGAGGCCGACCTGCGCCACGCCAACCTCGACCTGGCCAACCTGGAAAAAGCCCAACTGCAAGGCGCCAACCTGACCCGCGCCAGCCTGCAACAAGCCAACCTGCGCCTGGCCGACTTCACCGGCGCGACGCTGATGGCCGTACAAGGCTGGGGCATGTTTGCCCAGGGCGCGCAATTTGAAAGCGCCAACCTCAGCGCCGCCTACCTGCAATTTGCGCGATTGTCCGGGGCCAAACTGCACAAAGCCAACCTGCGTGCGGCGGACCTGGAAATGACCTGGCTGAGCAAGGCTGACCTGCAAGGTGCCGACCTCAGCGATGCCAACCTGCAAGAAGCCAAGTTCGGTGAAAGCAACCTGGAACAGGCCACCCTCACCGGCACACGTCAGCACTATGCCAATTTCCAGGATGCCAATATGGAAGGCTGCAAGGACTGCCCCACCACCTGGGACCGCTAACTCCTGTCGGCGATGAGGGCCTTGGGTCCTGCGCAGCCAATTCGGCCGCCATCGCCGGCAAGCCGGCTCCTGCAGGGGGCGATTTATCCTGTGTTCGCAGAGGCTTTGGCCTAGAAGGCTTTACTCACCTGTGCCCACACCCGTGGCGTGCGCGATACGTCACTTTGCGGGTCCGCATTGCCGACCCGCCAGGCCGCAACAGTACTCAGGCGCCAGCCCGAAGCACTCCAGTTGGCGCCCACGCCGGTCGCCGAGAGGCTGCGGTGGTTTTCCCCGTCCGACCACGTGTCTTTGTTCAAGCGCACCGAACCGTGATCGACAAAGGTCAGCAGGTTCCACTGTTCAGTCAACGCATAGCGCAGTTCCAGATTGGCCACATACCCCTGGTCACCCGATGCCTCGCCCTGGGGATAGGCCCGCACGCCATAGGCGCCACCCAGGCTGATCTTCTCCGATGAGTCGAGGTTGCCGTCCGCCCACTGGCCCTGCACCTGCCCATACAGGCTAAAACGCTCACTCAAGCGTTGCAGGCGCACCACGCTGGGGTTGATCTTCTGGAAGCGCCCGGCGGTTTTTGCGGTCAAGCCATCGAACAGTTTGTCGAAGGCCCCGTCCAGGTTCAGGCTGCCTTCGCTCCAAGCCAGGGAGAACGCACTGACGCCACCGCCCAGCAGGTTGTCGCGCAGATTCCCGTCCACGCTGGCAGTCACTACCCGCGCCTGTTTCTTGCTGCTTGAATCGTAGAGGTCGATGTCGTCGCGCAGGTGTTTGTGGTCGTATTGCAGCTGCGCATTCAGGCTGAAGGCGCGGCTGCGAATCAGCGGCTGCTGGACGAACACGCTGGCTATCCGCGCATTACCCTTGGCATCCAGTTCGTCGAAGTCCTTGGCCAGTTGGTAGTCCATGTCCGAATAGGCCACGCCCACCTGGGTCGACCACGGGCCGACCGGCAGTTGATAAGCCGCGCGGTAGTAGTGCTGGTCCTCGTCGCTGCCCATCACCCGCACGCTGGCCTGATCGCCCAGGCCCAAGGGGCTGGCCAGGTTCAATGTCCCGCCCAGGCGATACTCGCCGGTGAACCGGTTGCCGTAGTTGTCCAGGTCCACCTGGCCAGAAACCAGCGGCGCATCCTTGACATCCACCACCAGGTCCGTGGCGCCCACCACCGCGCCGGGTTGCAGGGTAGATTGGACGGCCACGCCAGGGGTCTGCTGCAGCAACAGCAAACCGCGTTCCAGCGGCGCAGCACGTACGGCGTCCCCCGGGTCCAGTGCCGACAGCGGCGCCTGTAGCACGCCATCGCGCACACGGGATTGGTTGTTGATCCTGACCTGGCCGTACTGCCCTTCCAGCACGCTGATGCTCACCACGCCCTTGTCGATTTCCTGCGCCGGTAAGTAAGCACGGGCCAGCGGGTAGCCCTGCTGGCGATACAACGCAGTGATACGCGCTGCACCGGCCTGCAATTCACCGAGGCTGACCACACGGTTTTGCAGGTCGACCAGCAGCGCCAGCAATTGATCGTCGGCAATCACCGTGTTGCCGGTAATCGTAAAGCCATTGACCTGCAACGTCGGCCCGGTGACTTTCGCCGTGGTGTCCGGCGCCGCTGGCAGGTTCAGTTCCAGGGTCTGTTTGGGCGGCAGGCTCAGTGGCTGGCTCTGGATTTCACGCATCGACTGCCCGGCATCCGGGGCGATTTCAGCGTGGGCCATCCCACCTGTCGCGGTGAGCAAGGCAAGCGCAATCGGGTTTAAACGCAGACGCATGAATCAGAGTCCTTCTGGAAGGCGTAAGCCTTGGTCAACGAGGGTATAGAGATCATTGGGCAGGTGCAGCCCGCTGGGTACCGGGGCCTGTGTCGGCTTGGGCAGATTGCGCAATGGCTCGACGACTTCGACCACGGTTTGCAGCGGCGCCAACGGCGGTGCATCCACCGTCAGCAGGCCATCGATGTAAGCGATCTGGTAGTTGGTGGCAGACAGGCCCGAAGCACTGACCTGATACTCACCGGCGCTAGCACTTGAGGGTGCGCTGAACAGCAGGCTGCCGCTCAGGTCTGAAGCCACGCTGTCAGTGCCGAGCAGCCCGTCATAGGCCACATCGAACACGGGGGTTTGGCCTTGCGCGACCCTCGTATCGCCCACGGTGACGTTCAGCACCGCCTTGGTGATATCGGCCGTAGTGGCTGCCGTGCGGCTGACCTGATAGTTGCCCAGGTCCACACCGGCCAGGGTGATATCGCTGATATTCACGGTTTTGCCGGTGGCCGCATTTTTGTCGCTGAAATTACCGGTGGCCGAGAGCACAGACACATCGTCACCGCTCACCAAGCCGTTGAAACCGGCACCCGCCAGGTTCAGCACCGCGCCAGTGGCGGCGTCGTAGACCTTGTTGCCCGCGGTGATGCCGGTGACGTTCAGGGTTTTGGCGCTGATATCGGCGCTCAGGCCTGTGGGGTTGCTGATGCTGTAGTTGCTGGCCAGGCCGCCGTTGCTGCCATTGACCAAGGTGGCGCCGCTGGCGGTTACGGTCTTGCCGATCCCGGCGTTTTTATCGCTGAACGTAGCGCTGAGGCCGGTGACGCCAAGGGTTTCGCTGCCCACCAAACCATCCAACGCGCCACCGCTGAGGCTGGCGAGGTTGTTGCCGTCATAAACCTTGCCGTTGGCGTGCATGCCGCTGATGGTCAGGGCCTTGGCACTGATATCGGCGCTCAGGCCCATGGGATTGCTGATGCTGTAGTTGCTCGCCAGGCCGCCGTTGCTGCCATTGACCAGGGTGGCGCCGCTGGCGGTCACGGTCTTGCCGGTGCCGGCGTTTTTATCACTGAATGTCGCGCTAATGCCGGTGACGCCGAGGGTTTCATTGCCCACCAAACCATCCAACGCACCACCGCTGAGGCTGGCGAGGTTGTTGCCGTCATACACCTTGCCGTTGGCCTGCATGCCGCTGATGGTCAGGGCCTTGGCGGTGATATCGGCGCTCAGGCCCACAGGATTGCTAAGGCTGTAGTTGCTCGCCAGGCCGCCGTTGCTGCCATTGACCAGGGTGGCGCCGCTGGCGGTTACGGTCTTGCCGGTGCCGGCGTTTTTATCGCTGAACGTAGCGCTAAGGCCGGTGACGCCAAGGGTTTCGCTGCCCACCAAACCATCCAACGCACCACCGCTGAGACTGGCGAGGTTGTTGCCGTCATACACCTTGCCGTTGGCCTGCATGCCGCTGATGGTCAGGGCCTTGGCGCTGATATCAGCGCTCAAGCCCACAGGATTGCTAAGGCTGTAGTTGCTCGCCAGGCCGCCGTTGCCGCCATTGACCAGGGTGGCGCCACTGGCGGTTACGGTCTTGCCGGTGCCGGCGTTTTTATCGCTGAATGTCGCGCTAAGGCCGGTGACGCCGAGGGTCTCATTGCCCACCAAACCATCCAACGCACCACCGCTGAGGCTGGCGAGGTTGTTGCCGTCATACACCTTGCCGTTGGCCTGCATGCCGCTGATGGTCAGGGCCTTGGCGCCGATATCAGCGCTCAAGCCCACAGGATTGCTAAGGCTGTAGTTGCTCGCCAGGCCGCCGTTGCTGCCATTGACCAGGGTGGCGCCGCTGGCGGTTACGGTCTTGCCGATACCGGCGTTTTTATCGCTGAACGTAGCGCTAAGGCCGGTGACGCCGAGGGTCTCATTGCCCACCAAACCATCCAACGCACCACCGCTGAGGCTGGCGAGGTTGTTGCCGTCATACACCTTGCCGTTGGCCTGCATGCCGCTGATGGTCAGGGCCTTGGCGCCGATATCAGCGCTCAAGCCCACAGGATTGCTAAGGCTGTAGTTGCTCGCCAGGCCGCCGTTGCTGCCATTGACCAGGGTGGCGCCGCTGGCGGTTACGGTCTTGCCGATACCGGCGTTTTTATCGCTGAACGTAGCGCTAAGGCCGGTGACGCCAAGGGTTTCGCTGCCCACCAAACCATCCAACGCACCACCGCTGAGGCTGGCGAGGTTGTTGCCGTCATATACCTTGCCGTTGGCAGTCAGGCCGGTGATGGTCAGGGCCTTGGCGCTGATATCAGCGCTCAAACCCGTGGGGCTGCGCAGGATGTAGTTACTGGCCAGGCCGCCGTTGCTGCCATTGACCAGGGTGGCGCCGCTGGCGGTTACGGTCTTGCCGATACCGGCGTTTTTATCGCTGAACGTAGCGCTAAGGCCGGTGACGCCAAGGGTTTCGCTGCCCACCAAACCATCCAACGCACCACCGCTGAGGCTGGCGAGGTTGTTGCCGTCATATACCTTGCCGTTGGCAGTCAGGCCGGTGATGGTCAGGGCCTTGGCGCTGATATCAGCGCTCAAACCCGTGGGGCTGCGCAGGATGTAGTTACTGGCCAGGCCGGTACCATCGGCCAAGCCGCCACCGCTGACGGTGACCGTTTTGGCATTACCGACGTTGGCGTCCAGGAACACCCCGGCCAATGTGTTGAGGCTCAGGGTTTCACCGCTGACCAAACCGCTGAGCACGCCACCGGACAAGGTGGCCGCCGTGGTGCCGTCGTAAATCTTGCTATTGGCGGTGATCCCGGAAACGGTCAGGGTCTTGGCGGTGATATCGGCAGTCCATCCCGTTGGATTGGCAAGGCTGTAGTTACTGGCCAGGCCGCCGTTGCCACCATTGACCAGGGTTGTACCGCTGGCCGTCACGACCTTGTCAGTGCCGACGTTTTTGTCCGCAAAGGTGGCGGTAAGACCTGTCACCCCGAGGGTTTCATTCCCAACCAAACCACTCAGCGAACCGCCGCTCAGCGAGGCCGTGAGGCGACCGTCATAAACCTTGTCGACCACGCTCATGCCGGTAATCATCAAGGCCTTGGGCGTAATACTGGCCGTGGCCGTGGCCGTGTTGTTGACGAAGGTGTAGTTGCCCAGGTCGCTGCCTGACAGGGTGATATTGCTGATCAGGACCGTCTTGTCATTGCCGGCATTCTTGTTGGTGAACTCGCTGGCGGCGCTGGCCAATACCACGTCATCCCCGCTGACTTTTCCGTTGATCGTCGCACCTAGGGAGCTGAGGGCGGCGTCGGTATTGCCGTTGTAGACCTTGCTGACGGCAGTCAGGCCGCTGATGCCGCTGATGACGGCCTTGGAAATGTCACCGCTCAGGCCGGCCGGCTGGCTGACCGTGTAGTTTTGCGCAAGCCCCGAGCCGTTACTCAAGGTCACACCGGCAACCGTCACGGCCTTGCCGACACCCGCATGTTTGTCCACAAAGTTGCCGATAGCGTCAAACCCCAGGGTCTGCGTGCCCACCAGGCCATTGAGGGTGCCACCGCTCAAGGCCACCGAAGCGCTGCCATCGTAGACCTTGTTCGCCGTCAGGCCACTGATGGTCAGGACCTTCTGGGTGATGTTGGCAAGCACCGGGCTGATGTCCAGAGGGTTTATGTTGTAGTTGCGGGCAAGGCCGCCGGCGTCGCCCAGGGCCACGTTGATCTGCACGTTTTTCCCGTTGGCGGCATTGGCGTCGGCGAATTGACCGCTCAAGGTCATGCTCACTGATTCGCCAACCACCAGGCCACTGAGATGAGCAAACGGCTGGAGACTGACGGAGGTCGTGCCGTCATAGACCTTGCTGTCGGCCGTCAGGCCAGTGATGCTCAAGGCTCTGGGGGTAATATTGGCGCTCAGCGGGCTGCTGGTATCGAGGCTGTAGTTACCCGCACCGAGGCCGCCCAGGCCCAGGTCGACCTGGATGCCAGTGCCGGCGTCCTTGCTGGCGAACGCGCCGGTCAATGTGACCCTGCCGATATCTGCGGCCAGGAGCCCGGACAGCGTACTACCGCCCAGGATGGCGAGAGTGGTGCCGTCATACGCCTTGTTGTTGACCGTGGTGCCGGCCGTGCTCAGGGTGGCCTTGTTCACCGACAAGGTGCCGTCGATGTAGTTGATCGAATAGCCGAACTGCCCACCTGTCGAGGCAAGTCCGCTCAATTTCAGGCTGTAGTCGCCAGCATTGATCGCACCGACGCCAGTGCCGCCCAACACCAGTGAGCCGGTCAGTCGACTGTCGGCGTCAAGGTTTGGCGTATAGGCGCCGCCGAAGGCAGTGCCGTCGTAGGTTTTCGTGACGTCGCCAGCCACCACGTTCAACTGGGTCATGAAGCTGCGCAGCAGCGGGCCAGAACCACCGTTGTAAACCACCCAGGTCTTGTCCAGGTCCCAGCCGGCGTTGGAAAAGGTGGATAGGGTCTGGATTTGTGTTGTGGTCAGTCCACCGGATTGCGTCGGCAAAACCATCCACTCGCCCTCGGCATAAAGCTGCCCCGTCGCGTTGGTGTCCCAGAAATTGCCGGAAGACACGGTATTACCGAAATTGGAACCCATGATCCCACCAGCGAACCCATTTCCCGAGCTAGCCGTCACCCGGCCACTGACGAAGTTGTTCGATAAGCTGCCGCCGTCCAGTTGCCCAACCAAACCGCCAGCCAAGTCAGCCGTTGCCGTCACAGAGCCGCTGAAATAGGAGTTGGAAATACTGCCCCCTCCTTGCTGCCCAACCAAGCCACCGGCATAGACCTCAGCTGTCACCGTCGCACTGGAGAAAGTGCCCGTCAGCGTCCCGAGGCTGTAACCGACAATGGAACCGGTGTAAGCCGCGCCGCTGATACTGCCACCGTCAAGCCCCAGGTTACTGACGCGTCCCGTCTCGGAGATCGCACCAAACAGCCCGTTATATTGCTGATTGCCGCGATCAATCTTCAGGTTTTTGATCACGTGCCCTTGGCCGTCAAGGCTGCCCGTGAAATTTATCCCTCGATTGGCCTCGCCCAGTTGCACAAAAGTGCCATTCCACACATCAGTCGTTCCCGCCGTGGCCCCGGCGACGATATCGCGGCCCAGGGTGTATGTGGCGTTGCGGTCCATGGCCACCAACTGCAGTTGGTGGGCGTTGGTGATGGTCGTGGAATACTCGCTGGCCAGCATCGGCAGCGTGCCACTGCTGCCGTTGTTGATGCCGCTGCTATCAGCATTGACCATCACCCAGGCATTGCCTGTTGCGCCAGGTGAAGCGCTGAAGTTAAAGCCCTGGAAGCTGGAGGTCTGCTTCATTTGCGCGGAACTCAAGCCCACTGCGGCACCGCTACCTACATCACCGGTACTGACGTCGTTACCCCAGCCTGAAAGCCCTGGGTTGACAGTCATGTTGTAGTAGCCGCTGGTGACCGAACCACCGCTGTGCCGGCCAATCAGGCCACCCGAAGCGGAGCCGGTGACCTTGCCCACCGAATAGGCATTGACGATGGTGCCTCCGGCATTCAGACCCACCAGCCCACCATTGTTGGCCGTATTGGTGAGGGCGCCGGTTACCGAGCCGGTACTGTAGACGTTGCTCAAACTGCCCCGATTGGCCCCAACCAAGCCACCGTTGTACGCGCCGCTGCCGACCCCGTTGATACCCACATTGCCGGTGGCGTAGCTATTGGTGATCTGCCCGCCCAAGAAGTTGTTACCCACCAGCCCACCCGCCGTGCCGCCACCGGTAACGTTACCCGTGGCGTAGCTGTTGGTGATGACCCCCGTCGCCCGGTTGGCCGAAACCAGACCACCGTTGTACTGCGCGTTAGTCGTACTGGTGACATTCCCCGTCGCACTGCTGTTTTCGATGCGCCCCTCGTTGCGCACCACCAGGCCGCCAAGCCCCGCCCCGCGCAAACCGATCACATTCGCCGTGGAATAGCTGTTGCGCACAATACCTGTGTCGGTGTTCAACGAGACCAGCCCCGCCGCGCCGGCGTAGTTGGTCGACGTCACGGTGCCTGCGGTATGGCTGTTGCTGACGATACCGGTGTTGGTGCCCACCAGCCCGCCCAGTTGTACATAGTCGGTGCCGGTGACCGCACCGCTGGCGTAGCTGTTGTCGACCCACCCACGGTTGTAACCCACCAAGGCGCCGACGGCGTAAATCGACGGGAAGACGTCGACCAGCGTGCCCGTCAACGCGATCGACACATTGGTCAACCCCACATTGCGCACCGCGCCGGTGGCACTCACAGCGCCGAACAAGCCGGCATCGGTGGTGGTGCGATTCATGCTCAGGTTACTGATGCTGTGGCCCAGCCCATCAAAGGTGCCGGTAAACTCGCCGCCTGCGACCGTGCCCAGGGAATCGAAGCCCTTACCGCCGTTCCAGGTAGCCGTGGCTGCGGCGTTGATATTGCTACCCAGCACAAAGTTGCCGCTCAACGCACCATTGATCCCTTGCAGGTCCAGGCCAGTGACGCTGCCCATCGCACCGAGGCTGGTGATCACGGTGTAGTCCACACGCGTGCCGTCGCTGCCTTGCCTGGTGCTGAAATTCTGCCCTGCCGCCAGGTTGACCGGGGCCTTGATATTGATGCTGCTGGTACTGCCCGCTGCGACCGCACCCTGGCCATATTCCACGGCCAGTTTGGCGCTGCCGGAGCCGAATATTTCCTTGTTGATATTGACGTTGTTGTGGGCGGTCAGGGTCAGGGTGTTGGCGTTCCAGACCACAGTGTCGTTGACGTTGATATTGCCCGCGCCAGAACCGGTGGCGACGGTCGCAACGGTCATGTTGGTGGTTTTCAACCGGTCGCTGACAGCGGCCCCGGTGATGTCGCCACCGGTCGCGGCGATGGTGTAGTCAGTCGGGTCGATCAGCCAGTTGCCGGTCTTGCCCTTGGCCGCTGCCGTGGTGATTTTTGCGCTGTCGGCCACCTTGACGTGGGCACCGGAGGTCTCGATAAACCCACCGTTGCCGCCGCTCGGCGCCGAGGCATCCAGGGTGCCGGCCACTTGCACCGTGCCACCGTCAAAACCGCCGAGCAGGACGATCTTGCCGCCCTTCTCGCCCAGGGTATGGGCTTCGATCACCCCGGTGTTGTTGACCACGGTTTGCAGCAAGGCGTCGCTGGCCTTGGCGGTCATGATCACCTGGCCGCCGTCGGCCTGGATCAATTGGCGGTTTTCCACCAGGGCATTCTTGGTGGCTTCATCCACCTGTACGTTGAGCAGGCCGTCGCCGGCAAAGTCCAATGTCACCCTATTGCCGGCGGCCAGAGCCACGCTGCCCAGCTTGGCGGCGATCACCCCCTGGTTGCTCACGGTCCCGCCCAGCAGCGCCACCGCGCCGCCGTCGCCGGCCTTGAGCGTGCCCTGGTTGACCACACTGGCATTGTCGGCACTGCCTTTGCCCTGGAACTTATAGTTGCCGGCGGCAAAGTCGCTGTTGGTTATATCCAGGGTCGAGGCCACCAGGCCACCGACATCCACCGACGAGCCTTTGCCGAATAGCACGCCATTGGGGTTGACCAGGAACACCTGTCCATTGGCGTTCAGTTGGCCCATGATCTTCGAGCCATCACTGCCGACCACGCGGTTCAGGGCCACGGAGTCCTTGCCGGGCTGGACGAAGGTGACTTTCTTGTCGGCACCGATGTTGAAGCTCTGCCAGTCGATGGCGAGTTTTTGCGTGGTTTGGTTGATGACCATCTGCTGCTGGTCGGGCGTAAGGATTTGCCCGCTGCCCAGCACCACCTGACCACCGGTAGGCAAACCAGATGCCAGCGCGGAGGCCGGCACCAGGACGGCACCGCCGAGTATCAGCGCAATCGCAAACTGCAGGGTGCGCAACGGGGCGCACAGCTCGCTATCTTCCACGTTATGAACCGCACCAACGCTACCGCGCTTGCCCTGTCGGCTGGCGTTTTCGCTGGCAACCACCCACGCGTTAAGGCTGTGATTCCAGATCACACTGAAAATGCGGTTCATGACTGAGGTCGTCCCTGAGCACTAAATGGCACGGTGCCATTACTTGTAGGACAATTCTGCATAGATACGCTGAATTTGTAAGCGCCTTGGGATGATAAAACTCATTTAATCGAAGTTTTTTTCATATTTTGGATCCATTTTGGCCCGTTCAATTGAGCGCCAACATCAAAAGCATTAAGGCCATAATCTAACGCTATCAACCGCGATCAAATATTGATCATCCCGCGGCCCTGACCAGCCCCATATCAATCCCCACGTGCACCAGTTCGGCATGGGAAGTCACCTGTAATTTGCTCTTGAGCAACGTCAAGTGATTGGACACGGTCTTGCTGCTGATACTCAGCTGATCAGCGATCGAACGGGTGGGTGTGCCCTTGGCCAGCATCAGGAAAATCTCCAGCTCACGCGCTGTCATGCCCTGCAACCGATGATCGCCCGGATGGTAGGCCAGCTCGGTGGCCAGGGCCTGTTCGATATAGGTGTGGCCGTCGAGGATGCGTTGCACCGCTTCAGTCATCACCGCAGGCGTCGCGCCCTTGGTGATATAGCCCGACGCCCCGGTCTCCAGGGCCTGGCGTACCAGGGGCAGCTCATCGTGCTGGCTGAAAAACAACACGCGCAATTGCGGCAGGCGCTGGCGCAGGCGGCGGGTGGTTTCCAGGCCGCTGATGCCTGGCAGGCCGACACCGCTGATCACCAGGTTGGGCACGGCTTCCTGCACCCGCAGCAGCGCCTCTTCACCGCTGCCCGCCTCGCGGACTTCGACGCCCGGCAACAGCGGGCGCAATAGGCTGGCGTACCCCAGGCGCACCACCGCGTGCTTGTCCACCAGCAGGATATTCATGATGCATGCACTTGCATCATAGGAATGAGCGACGGTCGCGGGCCGTGGAGCTTGTCGACCCCGATCAGGCTGAGGATCAGCAAAAACGGCAAGAGCAGCGCCTTGAGAATTCGCATGATCGTACAACTCCTGGGGATGAGCGTTGCGTTCATGCTAGAGCCCCCAAGCGGCGGGTGATTTACTACTTTGGTACTGGTTTTGCTGTCTATCGTCGCATTCCCAAGGCAGCGCGACTGGCATGTAATGGGCGCATAACTATAAGGATCGTACCTGCCATGCTGCCCGCCCGACTGACCCTGGTTGCCGTGCTGTCGCTGACCCCGCTGTTGGCGGCTGCCGAGGCGCCAAGCGCGTTGTTTTCCCGCGACGGCTACCGCATCAACCTCTACCGCAGCCCTACCCCAGACCACTTGCCGGGCGCGACCATCGTCGATACCCAGGCCTTGCAGGCGCTGCTGACACAACAGCCGCGCCCGGTGCTGATTGACGTTTACCGCCGGCAATGGCTACACGGCCAGTTCATCGAAGACCAGCCCCACGCCAACCTGCCCGGCAGCCATTGGCTGGCCAATACCGGCGACGGCGAGCTGACGCCCGAATGGCAAAGCTACTTCGCCCGCCACCTGTACACCTACAGCGACGGTAACCTGGCGCAACCGTTGGTGTTCTACTGCCGCTCCGATTGCTGGCTGAGTTGGAACGCGGTAAAACGGGCCAAAGCCTTGGGCTATAGCGCTGTGTATTGGTATCGCGATGGCCTGGACGCGTGGGAGGCAGCGAAGCTGCCCGTCACTGCGGCGCACCCTGAGCCCTTTGAGCTTGCCCCTGAACAACCACAATAAAAAGGTGAACGGCCATGTACAAAATTCTGATTGCCGACGATCACCCGCTGTTTCGCGAAGCGATCCATAACGTCATCAGCGACGGTTTTGCCGGTAGCGAAGTGATGGAAACCGCCGACCTGGACAGCGCCCTGGCCCTGACCCAGGAGCACGACGACCTCGACCTGATCCTGCTGGACCTGAACATGCCCGGCATGCACGGCCTCAATGGCCTGATCAACTTGCGCAACGAAGCGCCGACGATTCCGGTGGTGATTGTCTCGGCCGAGCAGGACAAGCAGATCGTGCTGCAGGCCATTACCTACGGTGCTGTAGGGTTTATCACCAAGTCCTCGCCACGGGCGCAGATGACCGAGGCGATCCAGCAGATCCTCAATGGCAACGTGTACCTGCCGCCGGATATCATCCGCACCCAGAAAAACCCCGGCCAGCGGCGCATGCACGATAACCCGGCCTTCGCCCCGGAACTGCTCCAGGCCCTGACCCGCAAGCAGTTGCTGGTACTCGAGCGCATGACCAAGGGCGAGTCGAACAAACAGATTGCCTACACCCTGGAAATTGCCGAGACGACAGTGAAGGCCCACGTGTCGGCGATCCTGCGCAAGTTGAATGTGCATAATCGGGTGCAGGCGATCCTCAGTGCCGGGGATATCGACTTTGGGTCCTACCTGCGGCGCTAAAGGTCTATGTGGGAGCGGGCTTGCTCGCGAAAGCGGTGTGTCATTCAGCATTTATTTGACTGATCCACCGCTTTCGCGAGCAAGCCCGCTCCCACATTTTGATCGAGGCGGTGTCAGGGGCGGCCCAAGAGGTGGCTCATGGCGGTCTTGAGTTTCATCGGCCGTACCGGCTTGTGCATCAAGGTGTGCCCCAGTTCGCGGATCTGCTGTTTCAGCTCGTTGCTGTAGTTGGCGGTGATCATCATCGCCGGGATCGCGCTGGCCCGCCGCGCATTGATCCTGGCCACCGCGTCCACGCCATTGCGCTCGTCGTCCAGGTGATAGTCGGCAATCAGCAGATCCGCCTGGGCATGGTAGTTGTCCACCTGCCGCGCCAGGTCCTGCTCGGACAACGCCGTCACCACCTGGCAGCCCCAGCCTTCAAGCAAGGTGCGCATGCCGGCGCAGATCGCCGCGTCGTTATCCAGCACCCACACCCGTGCGCCCTGTAAACGTTCCAGCATCGGCTCGCTCATCACAGGCTTGGGCAAGGCCTTGGGTGCGGTACTGCTCAGCGGCACCTGCACACTGAACATCGAACCGCGGCCCGGCCACGAGCGCACGGTGATCCGGTGCCCGAGGATGCTGGCGATTTTCTCCACAATCGCCAGGCCCAGGCCCAACCCGCGATCCTGGTCGGGGCGTTGCACATCGCCGCGCTTGAACTCCTGGAAAATCTCCTCCAACCGCTCCTCGGCGATGCCCATGCCGGTGTCCCAGACCTGGATCGACAAGCGCTGATGCTCACGCCGACACCCCAGCACCACACGCCCGCTGTAGGTGTAACGGATGGCATTGCTCAACAGATTGCGCAGGATCCGCGCCAGCAACTGGATATCGCTGCGCACCAGGGCCGAGCAGCCAATGAAATGCAGCTGCAAGCCTTCGCTGCGCGCCACTTGGGTGTATTCGGCGGCGAGGTTGTCCAGCAGTTCGCTCAAGGCAAACGGCGCGATATCGGCCTTGATCACCCCCGCATCGAGTTTGGAAATATCCACCAGGGTGCCCAGCAGGTTTTCCACATCCTCCAGGGAGTTGCTGACGTTGCGCACCAGGGTCTCGTTGGCCACCGGGTCGCGCCGTTCCAGCAAGGCGCCGGTAAACAAGCGCGCGGCGTTGAGCGGTTGCAACAGGTCATGGCTGACCGCCGCGAGAAACTTGGTTTTCGACAGGTTGGCCTGCTCGGCTTCCAGCTTGGCTTCACGCAGGCGCGATTCCACGCGGCGGCGCTCGTCGATTTCCTGCAGCAGTTGGTCGTTGAGCGAAGTCAGTTCCGCCGTGCGCTCGCGCACCCGCAATTCCAGGTTCTGATAGGCCTGATGCAGGGCCTCGGCGGTGCGCCGGCGCTCGGTGATGTCGCGGATCAGCACAAAGATCCCCACCACCTCGCCACTGGCCAGGCGGTTGGGCACATAGGAGCGCAGCATGTAGCGCTCCTGGTGATTGATGTTGGTTTCGGCGAACTCAAACGTCACGCTCTCCCCCGCCAACGCCTGCGCCACGTAGGCCTCCAGGCGTTGGTAATGCTGCTCGCTGTGGGCCTGGCGCAGGCTTTTGCCGAGCATCGCGCCCTGAGCCCAGCAATACCATTGCTCGTACACCTTATTAGTGAACTCGTAGACCAGGTCGGCATTGAGGTAGGCAATCAACGCTGGCACATGGTCGGTGATCAACCGGATCCAGCGTTCACTCTCCTGGGACTTCTGCGCGACGGCTTGTTCTCGGCGCAGGGTCTCGGCCAGTTTGACGTCGGTGATATCGGTAAACAGAATCACCCGCCCGCCGTCCTGGGTCGGCCGTTCGCTGACTTGCAGCCAGCGCCCGTTATCCAGGCGATAAAACAGCGTCTCATCGGCGTGCCCGTGGGCTTCTTCGGTGAACAGGCCGTTGACCGTCATCAGCCGCTTGACCTCGCGCAGGCCCATGCCCGCGACAATCTGCACCGGACTGTTGCTCCAGAATCCCTGGAAACGGCTGTTGAACAACACGATATGTTGGTGCTGGTCGAACAGCACGAAGGCATCGGAAATGCTCTCGATGGCATCGATCAAATGCTGGTGCGCGGTTTCTGCCCGCAGTCGTGCATCACTCAGTAGATGGTTGCTGGCCTTGAGTTCGGCCATGGCCTGGTTCAACGCATCGGTACGTTCGCGCACCTGCTCGGCCAGCACCACTGAATGCTGGAACGCCGCATAGGGGTCGTTGCCACGGGTCGCGCCCGATTCGACACGCTCGATCAGCGCGGCGTTGATCCGCGCCAGCTTGCGATTGTCCTGCTGCAGCGCGCTGATCTGCGCGCGCAGTTCAGCGCTGTCCAGGGGTTCGACCACGGGCAATGGCGACCCCGGTAAAGGTCTGGTTGATGTGCATGCCATTGAACTGCTCTCCGTAGGTGTTGAACCCGATCACCCGCTGCTCGCGCAAAAAGGTGCCGATCGGCTCCAGGGTGCCGTGGTCTTCCAGTTCCAGGCGCCGCAGGAAACAGTCGCAGCCGATGGTCAGCAACAGGTCGCCAAGACGCGCCTGCAGGCCGTCGAACAGGGTCTGCAGGTTGGGCAGGATCGGGCCTGGGGTCATGGCGGTAAGGACGATGCCGTTTTCCACTGCGCAGTAGAAGCTCAGGCTCAGGTCATCGTGGACCTGCTGGATTGCGCGCACGTAGTACTGATCGTTGATGCGCACCGCCAACGGGTGGGCGGCGAAGATCCGGTGGTCAAGTTGCGCCACCGCCACGCCGATATGCCGCGCGTATTCTTCGGCGGCAGGTTCGGCATTGAGCTCAAACACCCGCCGCGAGGTGCTGTCGGCCCCCGTCACCACCAGTTTCTGCGCGCGGGGCAGGATGTGGTGGGTGGTAAACACCTCGAAATCCAGCCAGGTATTGACCAGCACCACGACGGCAGCGCCGCTGTGGAAGGCGCCGTCGAAATACACGTGGGTGTGGGTCAAGTGGTTGTCATCACCGGCCGAGCCACCAAAATGCGGGATATCGCCGAGCGCCGCGCTCAAGGCGGCGAGGACCATTTCTTCACGGCTGGAAAGGCCATCGAGCAGGGTCAAGGCAAAGCTGTTGCCCTTGATCGGCGCCAGGGTGTTGCTGCGACAACCGCCCACCAGGCGCTCGACCATTTGCTGGGCGTCGATCAGGCTGAAGTGTTCAACCTGGTCGATCAGTTCGGTGGCGATGGAAAAGTGCGCATGATCAAACCCCACCGCCGTCACGCAATTGCGCCCATAGCCCTGGGGCGTGATCTCGCCGGCGCTGGTGCAACCCACCACGCGCACGCCACCAAAGCGCTGTTGCAGGGCCTGGCCGAGGGCCTGCAGATCGTAGGTAGCCGAGCAGAAGAACAGCACAAACCCCAGGTACGGGTGCAACAACTGGCTGGCCAGCTCATCGGCCACCTGCCACGCCTCGCTGGCCTGGGACATGGCTGTGACTACGCCTTCGCTGTGCACCTGTTGCATGGTCACCTCCGCCGTTTAAGCTCAAGTGTACGAACGCGCGGGATGGCGACCTATGCTACTTGGGTACTGGGTCGGGGCTTCGATGGGATGAGAACGCCAGGTTGGCGAGCAATCCATGTGAAATGAGATCAAAAAATGTGGGAGCGGGCTTGCTCGCGAAAGCGGTGTGTCATTCAGTATTTATTTGACTGATCCACCGCATTCGCGAGCAAGCCCGCTCCCACATTTTGATCCCGTTCCAGGTCATTACCAGGTGAGCACCGCACCTACGGCAAAGGTATCGGTGTCTTCGTTCTGCGCACTGGTGTCGTGGCCGCTGATCTCGAACTGGTTGTACTCGGCCACCAGCTTCAGGTTGTCGTTGATGTCATGGAACAGGGCAATGCCACGGGTTTCATAATCCGCGCCGCTGCCGACCACGCCGTTGCCGTCGTCCTTGGTCTTGCCGTAGGACAGCGCCAGACGGTTCTTGCCCAGTTTGTAGGAGCCCTGCAACAGGTAGCCGTTGCTGTCGACATTACGCAGCGTGGCCTCACCCGCGTTGTTGGTGAAGAACGGGTTGATGCCCTTGGCCTGGAAGCCGGAACCGGTGAGCGACAAGCCGCCCATCTTCGCCTGCACGCCGTAGCCCAGGCCTTTGGAGGTCACCGATTCGACGGTGGAGTCGGTGTTGTCCGACGTCTGGTAGCTGCCATTGAGCCAGCTGTAGATCTTCGCCCCGCCCACGTCGAACTGGTAGGTGATCTCGCTCTCGGTGCGCGGGTTTTTCTGGTAGGCCTTGCCCAGGGCGCTGCTGTCGTTGGTATCGACCGGGTCCATGATGCCCACGGCCACCCGCAGGCCTTCCATCACCGGGGTGCGGTAGGTGATTTGCGAGGTGGGGAACGGGTACGGGTAGCCGCTGCCGATATTGCCGAACGACACACCACCGCCATCCACCAGGCCCAGGCTGTCGCTGACCTGGCCGTAACCGGCGAGGAGTTCATCGAGCAGGATGTTGGAGCGGGCGAACAGGCCGAAGTCCTTGCCGATCAGCACTTCGCCCCACTCGGGGTTGGCCACGGTGCCGTAGAACTGGCGGACGTCGATGGCGGTGTCGGTGCCGTTGGTTTCGCTGTCGTTGATGGTCACCCAGAACGAAGCACGGGCGCCGAGCTTGAGGTCATCGACCTGCTTGCCCATGTTGAAGCCCAGGTAGTTGGGCAAAAAGCCCATCTTCACCCGCGACTGGCGCCGGTCGTATTGCTCACCGGCCCGATCCACATCGCTGTTGACGTAGAAGGCGTTGATATAGCCATCGGTGGAGAATGTGGTCTGGTCCTTGTCGTACAGCACGATCTCGGCCTGGGCCAGCGAGCTCAAGCCGAGGCTGGCGATAAAGGCTGGCAACAGACGACGGGGGAAGTTCTTATTGTTATGCATGGCGCGCTCCGCGACGGGGGGTCTGGGTGTCGGAGGCGATTATCGAAAGGCCGGCTGCGCGGTTAAACGCTGCCTTGGAGGGGGATGCGCGGTGCTTTGGACGACAGCGAGGGCCCGCCACTTAAGGCTTACACCGGTAGGAGCGAGCTTGCTCGCGAAGGTCGTTAACGATGACGTTGGGTATCTGACACCCCGAGGTGTTCTTGCTGGCGTAATCGCAGGCAAGCCAGCTCCCACAGGGGGATGCAGCTGCGCGCTCTGGCGTTGCTGTTGCTGTTGCTGTTGCTCTGCTTTTGATCTGGCTTTTGATCTCAGGCGCCCCGTCAAACCACGATGGCCGCAGGCAGGTATTGCGCAGTGGGCACCCCGGCATGGATGCCGGGGTAGCCGCGACACGGCCATGGATGGCCGATCGCGGCGGGCCCACGGAGCAATGCCTGACTGCGGGCATGCCGAGCCTAGGCGAGGCACCGAGTGGTGGGGCATGTACGGGACAACCACATGGGTTACAAAAAAGTGCATTCACATAGGTGACACTTTGATTGAGACATAACCGTTCTTTGCATCTCTCGCATTCACATGGCCCAAGATCACCGGACCGAAGATTACATTCCATACCCCATCACCAATCATCTCCATTCCGATGGTCTGGTGACGAAGTAAATTGCCGATATAAACCCGCATGCCTCCTCGATTGATGATTCCGCTACTGTCGGCCAGGTAACTCTCAATATGGCTCGCATAGGTCATTTCCGGTAGCTTCTCCGGGTACATTCGAGTTGAAGGCGTATAGCAAGCGGCAGGCGTTTTCTGGCCAAGCGCCTCGTGCCCACGCTCGTAATTATAGTGCTGCAGGAAGCGATCAAAGTGGCGCTGCTGGGCTTCCCAGGCAATTGCCGACGGGTGAGGTAACGTGCTTTTCAGCGTTCGGTGCATACGCTCATGCCGCCCATTCTGATCTGGGCGACCTGGCTCGATCCGCTCAGGAATGATCCCAAGTCTCATCCACCAGATCGACAGCTGTGACAACCCCGCTCGACTGGTGCTGGCAAACGGTATGCCGTTGTCGGTACGAATGCGCTCTGGCAGGCCGTATTCGCGAAAAACCCTTTCGAAGGTTTGCTGGGTTTCCTTCAGATTGGTGCTGCTCATGCTCTGGCACGCCAGCAAAAACCGGCTGGCATGATCCATGATCGTCAGCGGATAACACCAAATCCCTGCTCCGGTCAGGTATTGGCCTTTGTAATCAGCGCTGAATAACTGGTTGGGATTTTCTGCCTTGCGTAAAGGCTTGGGATACACAGCCACCCGTCGGCGCAATGGCTTGGGGGTAATCAAATCAGCTGCCTTGAGAATGTTGTAAATGGTCGTCTTCGAGGGCGGATCCTGATCTGGGAAACGCTGGATGAGACTATTCTGAATCTTTTTCGGGCCGGGAATCGTCTCGCCACTTAAGCGAAATTCAACGATTGCCTGTTTCACAGCCAAGGGCACCACGTAGGTTTGGTTGTGGCGGCAGCGGCTACGCTCATCAAGCCCACTCGGGCCCTCTGCCTCGTAACGCCTGATCCACTTATACCCAGTCTTGCGGCTGACCTCATAGTCCCGGCACAGCTGGCTAAGGCTGTGCTTCTGGGACAGGTAATCGGCAATGAACAGTACTTTAAGGTCCATAGGTTTCAGCTCTTTCCAGGGCATGGTCAGATCCTCGCGAAATCGACCCTGCCAGTTAAAAACTGTTACCTATGTGCGTGAACTGATTTGTAACCCATGTGGGTGAGTCATACCGGCAAGAGCCTTTTGGTTACTTTGGGGCTTTTCCAAAGTGACCCGCCGTCAGGGCGGAACCCTAAGTGGCCGTGACCGCAGCAACGGATATGTACACACACCAAGAAGATAGTTGTGTAGATACCTATGCCCCGCGTGATCGTTAACGACCTTCGCGAGCAAGCTCGCTCCTACAGGTTGGGCGGTGTGCAGGTTAGAGGGCGTTGAACAGCATCCCGCCGGCTACCACCACACACAGGCTGGCAAAGCCGATCTGCAAGGCCCGCGCCGGGACCCGCGACCCCAGGCGGCGGCCAGCGAGCATGCCGACGATGCTGGCAGCAATAAACACCCAGCCCATGGTGTCGATCACTACCCCGGCATGGAACGCGCCGACCACGCCGATCAGCGAGATCAGGCTGATCACCATCAACGACGTGGCGACGATCCCGCGCATCTGCACATCGGTCAGTTGCTTGAACGCCGGCACAATCAGAAAGCCGCCGCCCACGCCGAGCAGGCCCGATACCGCCCCCGTCACCGCACCCAATGCCGCCAGGGTCGCGGTGCATTTGGCGGTCCAGGAAAAGCGCCCGGTCTGTTGATCAAGCATGCAGTTCTTTTGCCCCCAGGAGGCTGCGCCATGGTCGCTGGGGCCGGCCTCGACCTTCTCGCGCCGCAGCATGCGCCAGGCCACCAGCACCATCAGCGCGCTGAACAGGCCCATCAGGATCTTGTCCGGCAACTGATGGGCGAAGAACACCCCCAGCGGCGAGAACAGCGCGCCCAGCAATGCGATCAACAGCGCCGCGCGGTAACGCACCAGGCCATGGCGCAGGCCATCAAGCGCACCGACTGCCGCGGCCGCACCGACCGCAAACAACGACACCGGCGCCGCTTCGGTCATGGTCAAGCCCAGCCCCAGCACCAACGCCGGCACCCCGAGAATCCCGCCCCCGGCGCCGGTCAGCCCCATCACCAAACCCATCATCACGCCAAAAAAACTTGCCAGCAGCATAGGGTTCTCTCACTCCACCTTGGCCAGGCGGGTCAGCCATTCGCGACCCTTGAGCATGCCGTTCCAGTAGAACCACGGCAGCAGTGTGGCCTTCAAGAACCACGCCGAACGCCGCGCCACGGTAGGGTCGAGGGCAAAGGTCGGCAACAGGCGGCCGCCATAACCAAACTCGGCCAGCACCACCTTGCCCTTCTCCACCGTCAGCGGGCAGGAGCCGTAACCGTCGTACTTGAGCGGCAATGGCGCCTGTTTGCGCAAGGCCAGCAGGTTCTCGGCCACCACCACGATTTGCTTGCGTACGGCGGCGGCCGTCTTGGCATTGCTGGTGGAGCACACATCGCCCAGGGCGAAGATATGGGGGTAACGCACCTGTTGCAGGCTGTGGGGGTCGACTTCGCACCAGCCGGCGGCGTCGGTCAGTGGGCTGTGGCGGATAAAGTCCGGCGCCACCTGTGGCGGCACGACGTGCAGCATGTCGAAGGACTTTTCTTCGATGCTGAGATTGCCCTCGGCGTCCTTGACCTCGAACCAGGCCTTGCGCGCCGGGCCGTCGACCTTGATCAGGTTGGAATTGAAGGCCAACCGCGCGCCATATTTTTCGACGTAGTTCATCAACGGCGGGACAAAGGTCGCCACGCCGAACAACGCGGCACCGGCCAGGTTGAATTCAACATCAATAGTGTCCAGGGCACCCTGCTTGAGCCAGTGGTCGCAAGACAGGTACATGGCTTTTTGCGGCGCACCGGCGCATTTGATCGGCATCGCCGGTTGGGTAAAGATCGCCTTGCCGCCCTTGAGCTGCTGCACCCGTTGCCAGGTGTAGGGCGCGTGCTGGTAGCTGTAGTTGGAGGTGACGCCGTTGTGGCCCAGGGTCTGTTCCAGGCCCTCGATTTTCTCCCAGGCCAGGCGCAGGCCGGGGCAGACGATCAGGTTGTTCCAGGTCACACGCTGGCCACTGTCGAGCACCAGGGCCTGTTCGTCGGGCAGCAACTGGCTGACCGCCGCCTGCACCCAGGTCACACCATCGGGCAACACCCGGGCCATGGGGCGCATGGTTTTGCGAATGTCATGGGCGCCGCCGCCCACCAGGGTCCAGGCCGGTTGGTAGTAATGGTCGGTGCTGGGTTCGATCAGGATGAGGTTCAACTGCGGGTCGCGCTTGAGCAGGCTGGCCAGCAGGCCGATGCCCGCCGAGCCGCCGCCGATGACCACGATATCGCCACTGATGGTTGGTCCCCAGTGTTGGTCGTTCATAGTCTTGGCCTTTGTTCTTCGACAATGCACACAAGGGTCGCTGCCGCATGGCGTCACGTCCCACTCACAATCGATCCTTTGCCTCGGATCGTTTGTTTCACTTAAGCTCGCAAGCCTATGTGGAAATCACCTTGAATGTAAGCTGCTATCAGCTACCCAGGACAACCGTCATGCCCGCGTTGATTCAATCCTTTCTGGACGAGGCGTCATCGACCTACACCTACGTCGTCTATGAAACGCACGCCAGCCCCTGCGCCATCGTCGATTCAGTGCTCAACTACGACCCGGCCTCGGGGCGTACCGACACGGCCCAGGCCGACAAAGTGATTGCCTTCGTCCGTGAACGAGGCCTGCAGGTGCATTGGCTGCTGGAAACCCACGCCCACGCCGATCACCTGTCCGCCGCGCCCTACCTGCGCCGGCAATTGGGCGGCAAGATTGCAATTGGCCAGTCCATCAGCAAAGTCCAGGATGTGTTCAAGAACCTGTTCAACCTGGAGCCGGAGTTCCGGGCCGACGGGTCGCAGTTCGACCATCTGTTTGCTCCCGACGAGATCTTCCACATCGGCAACCTCGAGGCCCAGGCCCTGCACGTGCCTGGGCACACCCCGGCGGACATGGCCTACCTGATCGACGACCAGATGATCCTGGTGGGCGACACCCTGTTCATGCCCGACGTCGGCACCGCCCGCTGCGACTTCCCCGGCGGCGATGCACGCCAGTTATATGCCTCGATGCGCACGTTGCTGGCCTTTCCCGGCGAGACGCGCCTGTATGTGTGCCACGACTACCCGCCTGAAGGCCGCGCGGCCAAATGCCTGACCACCGTGGCCGAACAGCGCGCGGGCAATATTCATGTGCATGACGGGGTGGACGAGGCGGCGTTTGTGCAGATGCGCACCCAGCGCGACGCCGGGCTTGGGATGCCGACCCTGTTGCTGCCGGCGATCCAGGTGAATGTGCGGGCGGGCAATATGCCGCCGGCGGAAGACAATGGCGTGACCTACCTGAAGATCCCCCTCAACCAGCTTTGAAATACCCAGTCCAATGTGGGTGCGGAACTTGTATGGGAGCTGGCTTGTGGCGAGCGGGCTTGCCCCGCGCTGGGCTGCGACGCAGCCCTAAACCCGGCCATCGCGGTTTATCTGAAGAAACGCGGCGGGCTTTTTGGGGCTGCTTCCACATTTCAGGTTTGCTGTGCTCTTCAGCCCAGGTTGATGCCATTGGCCGGCAGCGGCAGCGCCGTCTTGTAGCGCACCTGCTTGAGCGCAAAGCTGGAGCGAATGTTCGCCACCCCCGGCACCTTGGTCAGGAAATCCATCATAAAGCGCTCCAGTGACTGGATGGTCGGCACCAGCACCCGGATCAGGTAGTCCGGGTCGCCGGCCATCAGGTAGCACTCCATCACCTCCGGCCGGTCGGAAATCGCCCCCTCGAATTGTTGCAACGCCAGTTCGTTCTGTTTTTCCAGGCTGACGTGGATAAACACGTTGACGTGCAGCCCCAGCAAATCGGCATCCAGCAGCGTGACCTGGTCACGGATCAGGCCCAGTTCCTCCATCGCCTTGACCCGGTTGAAACACGGCGTGGGCGACAGGTTGACCGAGCGTGCGAGGTCGGCGTTGGTGATGCGGGCGTTCTCCTGGAGGCTGTTGAGAATCCCGATATCGATACGGTCCAGCTTGCGCATGAGACAAAACCACCTGTTTATTATGTTTATGCAGATTTTTTATCCTCAAATGATCTTATGCGCAACCAAACAGAGATAAATATTCTCCCCGGCCCGGCCTATGATTGTTGTAGGACAAGATTTCCCCTACCCGGGGACTGACTGTCAGCTAAGCGCGCCCACTATAAGAAATCCACAAGATCGAGCGTAGAAAGCCATGACCCAGCAATACGAACCGCTGCGCCTGCACGTTCCCGAGCCTTCTGGCCGTCCAGGTTGCAAGACCGACTTTACCTACCTGCGTCTGACCGACGCCGGTACCGTGCGCAAACCCGCCGTAGACGTAGAACCCGCCGACACCGCCGACCTGGCCAAGGGCCTGATCCGCGTGCTCGACGACCAGGGCCAGGCCCTGGGCCCGTGGGCTGAAGGCGTGCCGGTAGAGATCCTGCGCCGTGGCATGCGTGCCATGCTCAAGACACGGATCTTCGACAACCGCATGGTGGTTGCCCAGCGCCAGAAAAAAATGTCGTTCTACATGCAAAGCCTTGGCGAAGAAGCCATCGGCAGCGCCCAGGCCCTGGCCTTGAACGTTGATGACATGTGCTTCCCCACCTACCGCCAGCAAAGCATCCTGATGGCCCGCGAAGTGCCGCTGGTGGACCTGATCTGCCAACTGCTGTCCAACGAGCGCGACCCGCTCAAGGGCCGTCAGTTGCCGATCATGTACTCGGTCAAGGACTTTGGCTTCTTCACCATTTCCGGCAACCTCGCCACCCAGTTCGTACAGGGCGTGGGCTGGGGCATGGCCTCGGCGATCAAGGGCGATACCAAGATCGCCTCGGCGTGGATCGGCGATGGCGCCACCGCCGAATCGGACTTCCACACCGCCCTGACCTTCGCCCACGTGTACCGCGCGCCGGTGATTCTCAACGTGGTCAACAACCAGTGGGCAATTTCCACCTTCCAGGCAATTGCCGGCGGTGAAGCCACGACCTTTGCCGGACGCGGCGTGGGTTGCGGGATCGCCTCCCTGCGGGTGGACGGCAACGACTTCATTGCCGTGTACGCCGCCTCTGCCTGGGCCGCCGAACGGGCGCGGCGCAACCTCGGCCCGACCCTGATCGAATGGGTCACTTACCGCGCCGGCCCGCACTCCACCTCCGATGACCCGTCCAAATACCGGCCTGCCGACGACTGGAGCCACTTCCCGCTGGGCGACCCGATCGCCCGCCTCAAGCAGCACCTGATCAAGATTGGCCAGTGGTCCGAAGAGGAACACGCCACGGTCACTGCCGAGCTCGAAGCCGAAATACTCAGCGCGCAGAAAGAAGCCGAACAGTACGGCACCCTGGCCGGTGGCCAGATCCCGAGCGCCGCGAGCATGTTCGAAGACGTCTACAAAGAGATGCCGGAGCACTTGAAGCGCCAGCGTCAAGAGTTGGGGATCTGACATGAACGATCACAACAATAAAATCGAGTTGGAAACCGCCATGACCACTACCACCATGACCATGATCCAGGCGCTGCGCTCGGCCATGGATGTGATGCTTGAGCGTGACGATAACGTGGTGGTATTCGGCCAGGACGTCGGTTACTTCGGCGGCGTGTTCCGTTGCACCGAAGGCTTGCAGACCAAGTACGGCACCTCGCGGGTGTTTGACGCACCGATCTCCGAAAGCGGCATCGTCGGCGTGGCCGTGGGCATGGGCGCCTATGGCCTGCGCCCGGTGGCCGAAATCCAGTTCGCCGACTACGTGTACCCAGCCACCGACCAGATCATCTCCGAAGCGGCGCGCCTGCGTTACCGCTCGGCCGGCCAGTTCACCGCGCCTTTGACCATGCGCATGCCCTGCGGCGGCGGCATCTACGGCGGCCAGACCCACAGCCAGAGTATCGAAGCGGTGTTCACCCAGGTCTGCGGCCTGCGCACGGTGATGCCGTCCAACCCTTATGACGCCAAGGGCCTGCTGATCGCCTCCATCGAAAACGATGACCCGGTGATCTTCCTTGAGCCCAAGCGCCTGTACAACGGCCCGTTCGACGGCCACCACGACCGCCCGGTAACGCCATGGTCCAAGCACCCGCAAGCGCAGGTGCCGGACGGCTACTACACCGTGCCGCTGGATGTGGCCGCCATCGTGCGCCCAGGTTCGGCCGTCACCGTGCTGACTTACGGCACCACCGTGTATGTGTCGCAAGTGGCCGCCGAAGAAACCGGGATCGACGCTGAAGTCATCGACCTGCGCAGCCTGTGGCCGCTGGACCTGGAAACCATCGTCAAGTCGGTGAAAAAGACCGGCCGTTGCGTGGTGGTGCATGAAGCCACGCGTACCTGCGGTTTTGGCGCCGAGCTGGTGTCGTTGGTGCAAGAGCATTGCTTCCACTACCTGGAAGCGCCGATCGAACGTGTGACCGGTTGGGACACCCCCTACCCGCACGCGCAAGAGTGGGCGTATTTCCCTGGCCCGACCCGTGTGGGCGCGGCTTTGCAACGGGTCATGGAGGTCTGAATGGGCACGCACGTTATCAAGATGCCGGACATTGGCGAAGGCATCGCAGAGGTTGAGCTGTCGGTATGGCACGTCAAGGTCGGCGATATGGTCGTGGAAGACCAGGTGCTGGCGGACGTCATGACCGACAAGGCGATGGTGGATATTCCCTCGCCAGTCCACGGCAAGGTGATATCACTGGGCGGTGAGCCGGGTGAGGTCATGGCCGTGGGCAGTATCCTGATCAGCATTGAAGTCGAAGGCGCCGGCAATACCAAGGAGTCGGCGCTGTCGGCAGTGGTTGAGCAAGCCGCGCCGGCGCCCAAGGCCGACATCAAGGCACCGGTGGTTGAAAGCAAACCGGCCGCCAAGCCGCTGGTGGCTGCGGCGCAAGCCCCGGTGGCCCGCGACGCCGATGAGCGTCCGCTGGCTTCCCCCGCCGTGCGCAAGCATGCGCTGGATGCCGGGATCCAGTTACGTCTGGTCCAGGGCTCGGGCCCGGCCGGGCGCATTCTGCATGACGACCTCGAGGCCTATCTGCAACAGGGCACCACGCGGGCCGCGGCGGGCGCCAACCCGTATGCCGAACGCAACGACGAAGAGCAGATCCCGGTGATCGGCATGCGCCGCAAGATCGCTCAGCGCATGCAGGACGCGACCCGTCGCGCTGCGCATTTCAGCTACGTCGAAGAGATCGACGTGACGGCCCTCGACGACTTGCGCGTACACCTCAATGAAAAACACGGCGCCAGCCGCGGCAAGCTGACGTTGTTGCCGTTCCTGGTGCGGGCGATGGTCGTGGCGCTGCGCGATTTCCCGCAGATCAACGCGCGTTATGACGACGAAGCCCAGGTCATCACCCGCCTCGGCGCGGTGCATGTGGGCGTCGCCACCCAGAGCGATGTCGGGCTGATGGTGCCAGTGGTGCGTCATGCCGAAGCGCGCAGCCTATGGGGCACCGCCGAGGAAATCACCCGCCTGGCTACCGCCGCCCGCACTGGCAAGGCCAGCCGCGACGAGCTGTCGGGCTCGACCATCACCCTGACCAGCCTCGGCGCGTTGGGCGGGATTGTCAGCACTCCGGTGCTGAACCTGCCGGAAGTGGCGATTGTCGGGGTCAACCGCATTGTTGAGCGGCCGATGGTGATCAAGGGGCAGATCGTGATCCGCAAGATGATGAACCTCTCCAGCTCCTTCGATCACCGGGTGGTCGATGGCATGGACGCGGCGCAATTCATCCAGGCCATCCGTGGCCTGCTCGAACAACCCGCCAGCCTGTTCCTGGAGTAAGGGCATGACTCAGACACTGCATACCACGCTGCTGATTATCGGCGGCGGCCCAGGCGGTTACGTGGCGGCAATCCGCGCCGGCCAACTGGGCATCCCGACCATCCTGGTAGAAGGCCAGGCGCTGGGCGGCACCTGCCTGAACATCGGCTGCATTCCGTCCAAGGCGCTGATTCACGTGGCCGAACAGTTCCAGCAAACCGTGCACCTGAGCCAGGGTTCGGCCCTGGGCATCGACGTGGACGTGCCGACCCTGGATATCCGCAAGAGCGTGGAGTGGAAGGACGGCATCGTCGATCGCCTGACCACCGGGGTTGCCGCGCTACTGAAAAAACACAAAGTCCAGGTCATCCACGGCTGGGCCAAGATCGTCGACGGCAAGACCGTGGACGTGGGCGACCAACGCATCCAGTGCGAGCACCTGCTGCTGGCCACTGGCTCGAAAAGCGTCAACCTGCCGATGCTGCCGATTGGCGGGCCGATCATCTCGTCCACCGAAGCCCTGGCGCCGACCCGGGTGCCAAAGCGTTTGATCGTGGTCGGTGGCGGTTACATCGGCCTGGAACTGGGGATTGCCTACCGCAAGCTCGGGGCCGAGGTCAGCGTGGTCGAGGCCCAGGACCGCATCCTGCCAGCCTACGACGCCGAACTGACGCAACCGGTGGCCGAATCCCTCAAGCAACTGGGGGTCAAGCTGTACCTCAAGCACAGCGTCACTGGTTTTGAAGGTGGCAGCCTGCAAGTGCGCGATCCGGAGGGCGGCACCCTGGCCCTGGACACCGACCAGGTGCTGGTCGCCGTTGGTCGCAAACCCAACACCCAGGGCTGGAACCTGGAAGCACTGGACCTGGCGATGAACGGTGCGGCGATCAAGATCGACAACCGCTGCCAGACCAGCATGCGCAACGTGTGGGCCATCGGCGACCTGAGCGGCGAGCCAATGCTGGCGCACCGGGCCATGGCCCAGGGCGAGATGGTGGCCGAGCTGATCAGCGGCAAGTCCCGGGAATTCAACCCGGCGGCGATCCCGGCGGTGTGCTTTACCGACCCGGAACTGGTGGTGGTCGGCAAGACCCCGGACGAAGCCAAGGCCGCGGGCCTGGACTGCATCGTCTCGAGCTTCCCGTTCGCGGCCAATGGCCGGGCCATGACCCTGGAGTCCAAGACCGGCTTCGTGCGGGTGGTGGCGCGGCGTGACAATCACCTGATTGTCGGCTGGCAGGCAGTGGGGGCTGGCGTGTCCGAACTGTCCACGGCCTTTGGCCTGAGCCTGGAAATGGGCGCGCGCCTGGAAGATCTGGCGGGCACCATCCATGCCCACCCGACCCTGGGTGAAGCGGTGCAGGAAGCAGCCCTGCGGGCGTTGGGGCATGCGTTGCACCTGTAAAGTCAATGCGATCCAAATGTGGGAGCGGGCTTGCTCGCGAATGCGGTGTATCAGTCAACATATCCACCACTGACCCACCGTATTCGCGAGCAAGCCCGCTCCCACACAAGCCAAGAATGAAGTATTGTTGCGCCCATCCAGAAATAAACCGAAAGCCTGCCTTCGACCAGGCGGTTGCGAAGAGATAGAGGGTGTCATGAGTAACGAAAGCATCAATTGGGACAAATTGGGTTTTGACTACATCAAGACCGACAAGCGCTTCCTCCAGACCTGGAAAGACGGCGCCTGGCAAGAAGGCACCCTGACCGACGACAACGTGCTGCACATCAGCGAGGGCTCCACTGCCCTGCACTACGGCCAGCAATGCTTTGAAGGCCTCAAGGCCTATCGCTGCAAGGACGGCTCGATCAACCTGTTCCGCCCGGACCAGAACGCCGCCCGCATGCAACGCAGCTGCGCGCGCCTGCTGATGCCGCAAGTGCCGACCGAAGCCTTTATCCAAGCCTGTAAGGAAGTGGTCCGCGCCAACGAGCGTTTCATCCCGCCGTACGGCACTGGCGGCGCGCTGTACCTGCGCCCGTTCGTGATCGGCACCGGTGACAACATTGGCGTGCGCACCGCGCCCGAGTTCATCTTCTCGATCTTCTGCATCCCGGTTGGCGCCTACTTCAAGGGCGGCCTGACCCCGCACAACTTCCTGATCTCCGGCTACGACCGCGCCGCGCCAAACGGCACCGGCGCCGCCAAGGTCGGTGGCAACTACGCGGCCAGCCTGATGCCCGGCTCCCTGGCGAAAAAAGCCAACTTTGCCGACTGCATCTACCTGGACCCGGCCACCCACTCGAAAATCGAAGAAGTCGGCTCGGCCAACTTCTTCGGGATCACCCACGACAACAAGTTCGTCACCCCGAACTCGCCGTCGGTACTGCCAGGCATCACCCGCCTGTCGCTGATCGAACTGGCCAAGACCCGCCTGGGCCTGGAAGTGGTCGAAGGCGACGTGCTGATCGACAAACTGGCAGACTTCAAGGAAGCCGGCGCCTGCGGTACGGCGGCCGTGATCACGCCTATCGGCGGGATCGAGTACAAAGACAAACTGCACGTGTTCTACAGCGAAAAAGAAGTCGGCCCGGTCACCCAGAAGCTCTACAAAGAGCTGACCGGTGTGCAGTCCGGCGACGTTGAAGCGCCGGCTGGCTGGATCGTCAAGGTCTAAGCCGAGCGCAGAACAAAATGTGGGAGCGGGCTTGCTCGCGAAAGCGGTGTGTCAGTCACTGATGACGTTGACTGACCCACCGCTTTCGCGAGCAAGCCCGCTCCCACATTTGCTTACGGGTGGTTTCAGGATTTAGGCAGGTCCTGCGCAATCTTCTTGCCCATACTGATCCTCGGTTCCACGCCATACCCCAGCGTTTCATAGAACCCCACGACCGCCTCATTGCCCGAGGTGATCTGCAGGTTGATCTTCAGGCAACCCAAGGCAATCAATGCCTGCTCCCCATGCCGCACCAACGACGCGCCCAGGCCTTGCCGGCGATAGTCGGGATGCACGGCCACCGAATACAACCAGCCACGATGCCCGTCGTAACCTGCCATCAAGGTGCCGATCACGGCCGTCTTATCGGTAGCGACAAAGAACAGCCCATCGTCGACCGCCAGCTTTTTATCAATCGCCAACTCCGGCCGGTTATGGGCCGTGTCGTAGCCAAACGCCGCCTGCCATAACGTCGCGACCTGGGCACGATGCAAGCGGTCGCGGTAAGGCCCGATGGGGTGGCGGGACGACAATGCCTTCTCCATCACCAGGGTGCGCTCGTTGCCGTGGTACACATCGCGCACGGTGTGGAACCCCAGCTTGGTATAGAACGGCTCGGCGGTCAGCGACGACGGTACGCTCAATACCGTGACCCCAGCCTCACGGGCCCGCTGTTCGATATCGACCATCAGTTGGCGGCCGATGCCCTGCCCTTGCAGCGCCGGGTTGACGAACACCGAACGCACGACATTGACGTCCAGGGCGGCCGTGGCGACGATCAGTTGATCCCGGATTGCCACCAGCACGGTGCGGCGGGCAAGCAAGTGCAGCACCGCCGGCGGTGTGAAGTTGCTCGCCACCCGGGCAATCACGTCCGCCGGGTAGTCGCCGGCGTTGCTGCTGTGCAGGGCGGCAAGGATGACCTGGCTGATGCCTTCGGCATCCGAGGCTTGTGCGAGGCGAACGGCGGTAGGCATGACTCCTCCTGACGGACAGCGTTATGACAGCCACCACAATACCTATGTGTGGGCTTGTGTGGGAGCCGGGCTTGTCGGATCGCCGCATCGCCGCGATGCAGGCACCTCGGTGTGTCAGTTACACCGCAGTGATGCTATCGCTGGCAAGCCAGCTCCCACACAAGCCAGCTCCCACATTTTGAGCCGCGCTCGACGCTACAGCCGATTCGGCTGCCACACCCCTCTTTTCAGCTTTCCCGGCTGGGCCACTCCCCTGTTTCAGCCGGGATTCTGCCGCCAGAGCGCACAAAATAGCCTCCATGCCCAACCCCATGGACCCGTGCCCCCATGCAAACCACCAATACTGTCCTGATGATCCGCCCGGCGCACTTTGCCTTTAACCCGGACACCGCGATCAACAACCGTTTCCAGCGCGCGCCCGCAGATCCAGTGGCCGCACAGCACAAAGCGCTGGAAGAGTTCGACGGATACGTCCAGACCCTGCGCCAGCATGGCGTGGAAGTGTTGGTGGTGCAGGACACGCCCGCGCCCCACACCCCGGATTCGATCTTCCCCAATAACTGGTGGAGCAGCCATGCCGACGGCAGCCTGGTGCTGTACCCGATGGAAGGCCAGAACCGCCGCCTGGAGCGCAACAAAGGCGTGTTGCAAGTGCTGGAGCAACGCTTCGCGATCAAACACACCATCGACTTCAGCCACCTGGAACAACAGAACATGTTCCTCGAAGGCACCGGCAGCATGGTCCTCGACCGCCAGCACCGCATCAGCTACGCCTGTCACTCCGGACGCACCCACCACGATGCCCTGCGCCAGTTTGCCGAACGCCTGGACTATCAGGTCTGCGCCTTCCACGCCGTCGACCGCCATCACGCACCGATCTACCACAGCAACGTGATGATGAGCGTCGGCCGCGACCTGTCGGTGGTATGCCTGGACGCGCTACCCCAAGCCCACGAACGCCTGGGCCTGGAACGTTCCCTGCGCGACACCGGCAAAGACATCCTGGCCCTGGACTTCGACCAGTTGGAAGCCTTCGCCGGCAACATGCTGGAGGTCCACGACCGCGACGGCCAGCCGCTGCTGGTGATGTCCGCCAGCGCCTGGCGCTCGCTCAAGCCGGCGCAGCGCCAGCATGTGGAGCGCCACACCCACCCGGTGGTGGTGAATATCGACAATATCGAACGCATCGGCGGCGGCAGTGCCCGCTGCATGTTGGCCGAAGTGCATCTGCCGGCCCGCGCCTCATTCCAATAAGGAGTTTTTCCATGACCCGTTATATCGACGTCAACGACCTCAGCTACCTGGTATCGCAAAAAGGCCTGCAAACCTGCATCACCGAGATGGCCGAGTACATCCGCGCCGACTACCTGCGCTGGAACGACTTTGAGAAATGCGCACGCCTGGCCAACCACTCGCCCGAGGGCGTGATCGAGCTGATGCCGGTCTCGGATGCTTCGCTGTATGCCTTCAAATACGTCAACGGCCACCCGAAAAACACCCAGAGCGGCATGCTCACCGTCATGGCGTTCGGTGCCCTGGGGGATGTGGACACCGGCAAGCCGGTGCTGCTCAGCGAGATGACCCTGACCACCGCGATCCGCACCGCCGCGACTTCGGCCCTGGTCGCCCGCTACCTGGCCCGCGACAACAGCCGCAGCATGGCGCTGATCGGCAACGGTTCGCAAAGTGAATTCCAGGCCCTGGCCTTCCATGCGCTGCTGGGCATCAACGAAATTCGCCTGTTCGATATCGATACCCAGGCCATGCACAAGCTGGCGAACAACCTCAAGGCCTTCCCGGCCATCAAGGTGACCCTGGCCGGTAGCGTTGCCGAAGCGGTCAAAGGCGCCGATATCGTCACCACCGTAACCGCCGACAAGGCCTACGCCACGATCCTTACCGACGAGATGATCGAGCCCGGCATGCACCTCAATGCCGTGGGCGGCGACTGCCCTGGCAAGACCGAACTGGACCGCCGTATCGTCGAGCGCGCCCGGGTGATCGTGGAGTACGAACCACAAAGCCGTATCGAGGGCGAAATCCAGCATATGCCCGAGGACTCGCCAGTCACCGAGCTGTGGCAAGTGATCAACGGTCAGAAGCCGGGCCGGGAAAACCCGCGCCAGGTCACCCTGTTCGACTCCGTGGGTTTTGCCCTCGAAGACTACTCGGCCCTGCGCTATGTACTGGATGTGGCCAAGGCCCTGGACGTGGGCAGCGAGTTGGAGTTGGTACCGGACCTGGCCGACCCCAAGGACCTGTTCGCCCGCCTGGCCCAACAACCAGCCGCACAGCACAAAAAGCGCGCCTGAAACCGCTCTGGCCTGCTGCTTTGCGCGAGCGGCGGGCCCCGGAGCCGGGTTTGAAAAGCCGATATGCAGGGTGTTGCAGCCGATTTTGCTGCAACCGGAGTTTTAACAGCGTATTCCGCGTGCCAACCCCTAGGTAAACGACACAAAAAACGCACCACCATGAAGCATTCTGAGCGCGACCAAAGAGTCAGCAAATGAATGCATGCCGCACCCTTTCTACTGCCCTGACATCAATTACAAAATATAGGGAAAACACCATGACTCCGCTCCGATCACTCATCGCCGCGCTGCTCCTGCCTTTGTGCGCCACCGCCGTCCAGGCCCAGGAATGGAAAGAAATCCGTTTCGGCGTGTTCCCCGAGTACCCACCCTTTGAATCCGTGGCCGCCGATGGCAGCCTGCAAGGTTTCGACATTGAGTTGGGCAACGCCATCTGTGCCAAGCTCGAAGTCAAATGCACCTGGGTCAACAACGAGTTCGACGGCATGATCCCGGCGCTGCGTGCGCGCAAGTTCGACGCCATCATGTCCTCCATGGCCGTGACCCCGGCCCGGCAAAAACAGATCGACTTCAGCGACCGCCTGTTCCTCAGCCCCACCTCGGTGATCACCCGCAAGGGCGCCGGCTTCGGTGACACCCCGGAATCGCTCAAAGGCAAGCAGGTCGGTGTACTCCAGGGTTCGCTGCAGGAAGCCTACGCCCGTGCACATTTGGCCAAGCTCGGCGCGCAGGTCAAGGCGTATCAGTCCCAGGACCAGAACTACGCCGACCTGCAAAACGGCCGCCTCGACGCGACGTTGACCGACAAGCTCGAAGCCCAGCTCAACTTCCTGTCCAAGCCTGAAGGTGCCGACTACCAGTCCGGCCCAGCCTTCAAGGACCCGACCTTGCCCCTGGACATTGCCATGGGCCTGCGCAAGAACGACCAGGAGTTGCGGGCGCTGATCAACAAGGGTATCGCGGCCATCCAGGCTGATGGCACCTACGCGCTGATCCAGAAGAAGTACTTCGGTGACGAAGACATCTACCACGAATAACGTCAGCAGATAGCCTCTCCCCCTGTAGGAGCGAGCTTGCTCGCGAAAAACGTCAACGATAACGCGTAAAGCCAGATTAAACGCGGTGCCCTTGAGTTCTTCGCGAGCAAGCTCGCTCCTACAAAAGGGACACCGTGCCCATCGAGATCTCCCCCCATGAATGAACTCCTCAACCTGCAAGGCTTCGGCCCGCTGTTGGCCCAGGGTGCCTGGATGACCATCAAGCTGGCGTTCCTCGCGCTGGTCCTGAGCCTGACCCTGGGCCTGGTCGCCGCCGGTGCCAAGCTGTCCAGCCATAAGCTGTTGCGCATCCCGGCCACGCTCTACACCACCTTGATCCGCAGTGTGCCGGACCTGGTGCTGATCCTGCTGATCTTCTACAGCCTGCAACTGTGGCTCAATGACCTGACCGAAATGCTCGGCTGGAATTACTTCGAAATCGATCCATTCACCGCAGGCGTCATCACCCTGGGCTTTATCTACGGCGCGTATTTCACCGAAAACTTTCGCGGCGCGATGCTCAGTGTGCCCGTGGGCCAACTGGAAGCGGCGACCGCCTACGGCTTGAGTCGCTGGCAGCGCTTTGTGTTGGTGATGTTCCCGCAATTGATGCGCTTTGCGCTGCCGGGGTTGGGCAATAACTGGCTGGTGCTGCTCAAGTCCACGGCGCTGGTGTCGATCATCGGCCTGGCAGACCTGGTCAAGGCCGCGCAGAACGCCGGCAAGACCACCAATGACCCGCTGTATTTCCTGATCCTCGCGGGCCTGGTGTACCTGTTGATCACCACCCTCTCCAACCGCATCTTCAAACGCCTGGAACGGCGCTACAACGTCGGCATCAAGGGGGTCGCGCGATGATTGAACTGATCCAGCAATATGGCCTGGCGTACCTGTGGACCGATGGCTCGGGCTTTTCCGGAGTGGCCATGACCTTGTGGCTGTTTATCGTGTCGGTGATCCTCGGGTTTGTCCTGTCGATCCCGCTGGCAATTGCCCGCGTCAGCGAGCACTTCTGGCTACGCTGGCCGGTGGAGGTGTACACCTACCTGTTTCGTGGCACGCCGCTGTATATCCAGTTGCTGATTTGCTACACCGGCCTGTACAGCCTGCAAGTGGTGCAAGACACCGCCCTGCTCAATCAGTTTTTCCGCGATGCGTTGAACTGCACCCTGCTGGCCTTTGTGCTCAACACCTGTGCCTACACCGTGGAAATCTTCGCCGGGGCCATTCGCAATATTCCCCACGGTGAAATTGAAGCAGCGCGGGCCTATGGTTTGCACGGCTGGCGGATGAACCTGTTCGTGGTGATCCCCGCCGCGCTGCGCCGCGCGTTGCCGGCCTACAGCAACGAAATGATCCTGATGCTGCACGCCACGTCCCTGGCGTTTACCGCAACCATCGCCGACATCCTCAAGGTGGCCCGCGACGCCAACGCCGAAACGTTCCTTACGTTCCAGGCCTTCGGCATTGCCGCGCTGCTGTACATGCTGCTGTCCTTTGCATTGGTGGGCCTGTTCCGACTGGCCGAACGACGCTGGATGCGCTTTCTTGTCCCGACCCGAGGCTAACCCATGAACCAGTCCGCACAGGCCCTGGCCGCCCATCCTGCTGATCTTGCCACCTCCCGCCCGACTGCTGTTGCTGCCAGTGCCAGCGTCAAGCTCAAGGTCGAAGACCTGCACAAAAGCTACGGCGAGCATGAAGTGCTCAAGGGCGTTTCCCTTAACGCCAGCAAGGGCGACGTGATCAGCCTGATCGGCGCCAGCGGCTCCGGCAAGAGCACAATGCTGCGCTGCATCAATTTCCTGGAACAACCCGACGCCGGGGTGATTACCCTGGATGGCATCAGCATTGAAATGCGCCAGGGCCGCGCCGGCGTGCAGGCGCCGCACCAGGCGCAGCTGCAGAACCTGCGCACGCGCCTGGCCATGGTGTTCCAGCATTTCAACCTGTGGAGCCACATGACCGTGCTGGAGAACATCTGCATGGCACCGCGCCGGGTGTTGGGCGTGAGCGCCGCCGAAGCGGAAAAACGCGCGCGGATGTACCTGGATAAAGTTGGCCTGCCAAGCCGGGTCGCGGATCAATACCCGGCGTTTCTTTCCGGCGGCCAGCAACAGCGGGTGGCCATCGCCCGGGCGCTGGCCATGGAGCCGGAGATTATTCTGTTCGACGAACCGACCTCGGCGCTGGATCCAGAGCTTGTAGGGGAAGTCCTCAAAGTCATACAGACGTTGGCCGAGGAAGGTCGTACCATGCTCATGGTCACCCACGAAATGGGCTTTGCCCGGCAGGTGTCCAGCCAGGTGCTGTTCCTGCACCAGGGCCGTGTCGAAGAACAAGGCAGCGCCGAGATCCTCGACCATCCCAAGAGCGAACGCTTGCAGCAATTTCTCTCCAACCGCTTGAAGTGAATACAGAATCGACCATGGATACCAAGGCCAACGGACCCCATTCCTCCCCTGCGCTGGATCGCATTGATGAAGCCATCATCGATGTATTGCGCCATCAGGGGCGCATCACCTACGAGAAGCTGTCTTCGCTGGTGCACCTGACCCCCAGGCCCTGCCTGGAACGGGTGCGCAAGCTGGAGCGGCGCGGGGTGATACGCGGCTATGGCGCGATCATCGATGTGCAGATGGTCTCGCCGGGGTTGTCGTTGCTGGTGCTGGTAGCCCTGTCCAACCAAAGCGGGCGCTCGGCGCAAAAGGCCTTCGAAGCCTGCGTCAAGGCCTGCCCGCAAGTGTTCGAATGCCAACTGATCAGCGGCCCCTTCGACTACAGCCTGCGCATGCGCTGCCGGGACATGGAGCACTACCGCGTGCTGACGGAAACCTGGTTAAACAATGATGAGCTGCACATTGATAAATTGGTGGCCCATCCGGAGTTGGCGGTGGTGAAAAACACTGCGACTGAGTTGGCCTGAGACGCACTGCCAGATACACAGAAGATCAAATGTGGGAGCGGGCTTGCTCGCGAATGCGGTGGGTCAGTGATGGATAGGTTGACTGATACGCCGCATTCGCGAGCAAGCCCGCTCCCACATTTAACCGTGCCCGCTTGATATTCTCTTACCTCGCCGAGCCGCCACGAGGCTCGCCTGCCCATCCCGCTGCTTCCCCGTTCGTGCCTCGCTGATCAACCCCGGTATCAACTTGCCCTCCGGCAGATTCTTCCAGAACCGGCTCGGCAGGTGCCCTTCCATGACTTTGGGATTCAACCGTGCCGGGTTGAAGATATGGCTGTAGTAGGTCAGCCACATGGCACTGTGTGGATCCTCGACATTCTGCGCCAACTGCTGCCACTGCTCCGGGCACTGGCGCTTATGGATCAGCTGCTCACCGTCGTAATACACCCCATCCAGGGGCGTGGCGATCATCCAGCGATGGCGGCCCATGCGCCCGACAAAGTGCTGGCTGGCACTGTGCAAAATGTCGTGGGCCGGCTCGTGCCACGCCACGTACTCCGGCAACTGCGGGCCCGCCGCTGCCGGCAGGGCGATAAAACGTACAAACGCGTGCAGATGATGCGCTTCGCGACGCACCTGCTTGATCCGCCGCTGCAGCTCGCTGCCCAGTTGATCCCCGGCCATCATTGCCGTGCGGTCACCATGGCTGACACGCCACAGCACTTCATACAGCAGGCTCCAGCGTTGTTCGCCGTGGTAACAGGCTGCGCTTTCCAGCAACTCCAGCAGCGCCTTGGGTATACGCGCCTGGAACGGGCCATTGTGCGCGGGGTAATGCTCGTCGGTGGCGAACAGATCCGCCACTTCCACTTCGCCCCAACTGACATGGCTGGGGTCGATCTGATGGCTGAGCAGCCAGCGCGCCTGCTCGCGCCAGGTACTGAACAGGTTGTCGCATTCCAGGCTGATCATCCCCACAACCCCATCTGTTGCGGTTGCGGGCGGTCGCGCAGTTGCTCGCGCAGCAGCACACTGGTGCTTTCCGCCTGCTGGGGATGGTAGTCGCTGGTGATGAAAAACGGCTTGGCCTTGGTCAACACGCAGCGCATGCGCGCCAGGTCCTCAAAGCGGATCTTGCGCTGCCGGCGCAGTTCTACCAGACGCTCGGTGGTGCGCAGGCCAATCCCCGGGATCCGTGCGATCAACGTCGCCTCGGCACGGTTCAGGTCCAGCGGGAACACCTCACGATGCTCCAGGGCCCAGGCCAGTTTGGGGTCGATATCCAGCGCCAGATCCCCCGGCCCGGCGAACAGTTCATTGGCGCGAAAGCCATAACTGCGCAGCAGGAAATCCGCTTGATACAACCGGTGCTCGCGCATCAACGGCGGCGCCGCCAGGGGCACGCTTTTCGGGCTATTGGGGATCGGGCTGAACGCCGAGTAATAGACCCGGCGCAACTTGAAGTTGCCATACAACGCTTCGGCACCGTGGAGGATGGTGCTGTCATCCGTGTCATCGGCACCGACAATCATCTGCGTGCTCTGCCCCGCCGGCGCAAAACGCGGTGAACGGGGCTCGTTGAGCACGGTTTGCTCGCCGGTGAAAATCGTCTGCATCGCCTGCTTGATCGAGCCGATCTGCTTCTCTGGCGCGAGGATCTGCAGGCTCTTATCGGTGGGCAGCTCAATGTTCACACTCAAGCGATCGGCATAACGCCCGGCCTCGGCGATCAATGCGGGATCGGCTTCGGGAATGGTCTTGAGGTGGATGTAACCGCGAAAGTCATGCTCCTCGCGCAACAGCTTGGCGACCCGTACCAACTGCTCCATGGTGTAGTCCGCCGAACGGATGATCCCCGAACTGAGAAACAAGCCACTGACGCAATTGCGCCGGTAGAAGTCCAGGGTCAGGCTCACCACCTCCTCCGGGTTGAAGCGTGCACGGGGCACATCGCTGGAGCGGCGGTTGACGCAGTATTGGCAGTCGTAAAGGCAGAAATTGGTCAGCAACACCTTGAGCAACGACACACAGCGCCCATCGGGCGTGTAGCTGTGGCAAATGCCCATGCCATCGCTCGACCCCAGCCCGGCCTTGCCCTCGGAACTGCGCTTGGGCGCCCCGCTGCTGGCGCAGGACGCGTCGTACTTGGCGGCATCGGCGAGGATGCTGAGTTTTTCGATCAACTGCATGGCGGGCTACCGGATACTGTATTTTTGTACAGTATCAGCAGCGACGCGTGCTATTCAAGGACAGATAGGCGAACGGTAGAACAAATCACTGTAGGAGCCAGCTTGTCGGCGACAAGGCCCGCAGACGTGCGGCGTACCTTGGAACGCCATCGCCGGCAAGCCGGCTCCTGCAGGGGATCGGTGTCAGAGCTTCAATCGTCGCGTGTCAGCACTTCCAGCAACTCAATCTCGAAATGCAGGTCGCTATGGGGTTGGATATGCTTGCCCATCGTTCGCTCGCCATAGGCCAGATGCGCCGGCACAAACAGCTTGCGCAGCCCGCCGACCTTCATCCCGATCAGGCCCTGGTCCCATCCCTTGATCACACGCCCTGTTCCAATCACACACTGAAAGGGCTTGCCCCGCTCCCAGGACGAGTCAAACACCGTACCGTCTTCCAGGGTGCCGGTGTATTGGGTGGTAATGAGTGCACCCTTGACCACGGTTTTACCGTCGCCTTGGCGGATGTCGGTGATTTGCAGTGTTTCGTCGCTCATGGGGAATCTCGTTGGGTTCAACAGGCTCGGGTTTTCCCAGAATCGGCGGGGTTTGGCAAGTGCAGGAATAATCGCAGCCGTGAGACTTCCCTCCCCCTCCACAACCGCTGTAACAATCCCTGTCTTTCTATCGCGAACCCCGAAGCCGCTCGCTTACAACCACCGCCAAAACCGCCCCCAGAACCCCCGTTCCAGATCCGCCTTGCACCCCGCATACTGGCGCGCATACAGATCGGAACGGGCCTTGACCTTGCCGGCAACCGGCAACAACCAGGCCTTGCTGGCATAGGTGCGGTTGCGGTAGCCGCCCCAGCCTTCGTGGTAGTTCAGGTACTGGCCGTAGGCGTCGTATTTGTATACGCCGTTGATGGTGGCGGTCTTGTCCATGTACCAGCCGACAAAGTCGATGGCATCGTCGAAGTCCTGGCGGCTGGCCCAGTTGCGGCCGGTGCTTTTCTGGTAGTCGCCCCACACTTCATCCTTGGCCTGGGCATAGCCGGCGGCGGTGCTCACGCGGCCCCAGGGGATGATCCACAACAGGTATTTGCGCGGGGTCTTGGCGTTCTGCCGGAAGCCCGATTCCTGGTACATGATGGCGAACGGTATCTGGATCGGCACACCCCAGCGTTTCTGGGTGACTTTGGCCGCGTCGTACCAGTCGTCCTTCTCGCGGAAGATGGCGCAGAGGTCATCGGGGGAGCGCGGCGGTGAGGTACCGCACGCCGCCAATAAGGTGGTGAGGAGCAGGAGGGCTGTGGTTTTTACCGGGGTCAAAAGCATACCTTTGCGTGAGCGCGAAAAAAGCCGACAGTTTACGCGCTCACGCAAGGTGTTGTGGTCATGACATCAATTGGCCTTGATCAAGCCAATGGCACTTTGCGGGTCGAAATGGCCAGGCGACCGATGCCAAAGCTCAATGCCGCGCCCAGTACCAGCATCAACAAGGTGCTCCACGCCGCGCGGGACAGTTGCTTGGCCGCCACTTCACCCGCTTCACGGGCCTGTTGTTCAGCTTGGGCCTTCAGCTCTTGGACTTTCTGCACAGCCTGTTGGTAGGCCTGGGCATAGTTCTCGACAATCTGGCTGGCCTCGGCCTGGCTCTTGCCGGTGCGGGCGGCGACGATGTTGACCAGCGCCTCTTTGTCTGCCGCGTTCAACGCAGGTTCACCGGAGGCTTTGACGCGTTCGAACCACTGCTTGAGTTCAGCCGCCGCCTGGGCTGGATGGGTGGCTGCATCAGTGGCTGCTTGCTGGCCGTCTGCCGCTGCCTGGTCGGCTTTTTGCTCGACATTGGCGGGATCCAGTTCTGCCTTGCCGCTTTGCTTGAGCAAGGTGTCGAGCTCGCCCTGCAGGCTGTCCCAATCCAGGCTGATGCCCCTCTCGTTCAACTGCTGCTTGACGCTGTCGCTGATGCCGGGGGCTACCGCAGCAATCCCGCTGCCGGCCGCCGACAGGCCTTTGCCCACCACATTGCCTGCGGCGCCCACCACGCTGGTGGCCAATGCCGCCAGCAGCCAGGTGGTGAGCAAGGTGGTGATGGTCCAGCTCAGGACACCATGCAAACCTCCACGATCCGGAGCGGTACGGCCGGCGACAAAGGCGCCTACGCCAATCGCCAGCAAGGTAGAGACAAACAGCCAGATCCCGGCGCCGGTGCCAAAACCGCTCAGCGGGTTGCCGGCCGCCATTGGGTCGACCGCACTGGCGCCGATGGCAGTGCCCAGTACGCTCAGCACCAGGTAGGTCACCAGGGCAATTGCACTACCGGCCAGGACTGAGCCCCAGGACACGCGAAACGGCGAACGGTTGGTTTCATAAAGAGTGGTCATGATCGTTCCTTGGACAAATGAGTAGGCCTTCAGTGTGTCCAGACCGGTGGCTACGGTCTCGGCACAAATGCACTAGGACGGCTGGTGCATTCGCACCCCGCCAGGGTGATTGGCTCTGCACTATGCTCAGGCTCTGTTGTCGTACCCCACATGTGCCAGACACGCCCTGTTTTGTAAGAGCGAGCTTGCTCGCGAAGAACCTGAGGGCGCCGCGTTCTTCCAGGGCGCGCGCGTTACCGTTGGAGACCTTCGCGAGCAAGCTCGCTCCTACAAGAGACACGGTTGTCCTTATCTACCCATTTTGGAGAAAGCATGAGCCAGGCCGTCCTCGCCCAAGAAACCAATCGCCGCCAATTGCAGCAGATCATCTCCGGACTATCCGATGGGGTGATTCTCGCCGAACTCGACCAGAGCATTCTGTGGGCCAACGATGCTGCGCTGACCATGCATGGCCTGGACGATATTGCCGGGCTTGGCGCCAATACCGCCGAATACGCCGAGCATTTTGCCCTGCGCTACCGCAACAACCACCCGCTGCCCTTGGAAGCCTATCCACTGAGCCGAGTGGCCAACGGCGAAGCGTTCAGCGATGTGGTAGTGGAAGTCACGCCCACTGCCGACCCCGACCGCACCTGGGTCCATCGCCTGCGCAGCCTGGCGCTCACCGACAGCGCCGGCAAGCCGGAACTGCTGGTGCTGATCCTCAGCGATGCCACCGAATGGGCCAGCGCCGAGCAGCGTTTTGAAAAGACCTTCAACGCCAACCCGGCGCCGGCGGTGATCTGCCGCTTGAGTGATTTGCGCTATATCAAGGTCAACCAGGGCTTCCTCGAAATGACCGGCTACAACCGCGACCAGGTCATCGGCCGTTCGGTGTACGAACTGGACGTGCTGGAACAGGCCGAGCGCAAGGAGTTGGCGATCCAGCGCCTGGGCGAAGGCGCGACCATCCCGCAGATGCAAGCCGAGCTGAAGCTGCCCGAAGGCGGCAGCAAGCTGGTGATTGTCGCCGGCCAGCCGCTGGATATGAACGATGAGGAATGCATGCTGTTTTCCTTCACCGACCTGGAGCCCCGGCGCAAGGCCGAAACCGCCCTGCGCCAGAGCGAGGAGCGGTTTGCCAAGTCGTTCCGCCTGACACCGGTGCCAACCCTGGTGTGCGATGCGGGCAATCAGCAGGTGGTGGACGTCAACGATGCGTTCATGACCATCACCGGCTACACCAGCGAAGAGTTGATCGGCAAATCCATCAGCGATATCAACTTTATCGACAGCAGCGAGGCCTGCACGCAGTTGTTCGCCACCCTGGAAAAGGCCGGCAGCCTCGAAGGCCAGGACCTGAAGATCCGCAAGAAAGGCCATGAGGTGATTGACTGCGTGGTGTCGGCCGACACCGTAACCATCCAGGACACCGCCTGTTACCTGCTGGTGATGATGAACATCACCGAGCGCAAGCGCTCGGAGTTGGAGTTGGTGTCGGCCATCGAGGAAGTGATGAAGGACGCGTCCTGGTTCAGCCAGACGCTGATTGAAAAACTGGCCAACGCCAAGAGCGTCAACAGCCCCAACCAGCCGAACATCGCCTTCACCGACCTGACCGCCCGTGAGCGGGATGTACTGGGGTTGATCTGTGAAGGCCTGGCCGACAAGGAAATCGCCTCGCGCCTGAAGCTGGCGCCCAATACCGTGCGCAATCATGTGGCAACGGTGTACTCCAAGCTCAACGTACACAGCCGCAGCGCCGCGATTGTATGGGCGCGGGAACGAGGGCTGTTTGCTGGCGAGCGACGGGTAAAAAAACCATGAACCAAGTGCAAATGCACTAGCCCTACCAGTGCAAATTCGCCTTATTGCGAGGGGATGGGCTGCTTAACCTTGAAGGGTAGCCACAGGGTTTGACGCTCTGTGCCATGGCGATTGTTGCCCTTGAAGGAGACATCATGAAAAGTGAACAAATCAAAGGCCGCGTGGAAAAGGCCGTCGGCAAGGCCCAGGACTTTCTTGGCGACATGACCGATGACGAACAACTCCAGGCCCAGGGCGTAGCGCGCCAGGCGGCCGGCCAACTGCAACAGACCTATGGCGATGTGCTGGACAATGTCGGTGACTTCGCCCAACGCAAGCCGCTGGCCACCGTGGCAATCGTCGCGGGCGTGGGTCTGGTCCTGGGCCTGTTGCTGCGTCGTCGTTAATGGGGGCCGGCATGTTTACCTTGTCCCAACTGCGTAACTGCATCGAAGAAGCCTTGTTGCCGCTGACTTGCGAGTTCACCCTGTGCCGCGATTCGTCACTGACGTTGAAGGTATTTGATGCCGAGAGTGGGCGCGTGGACCTGGTGGTCACCGGGATCAGCGTGAACAAGCTCAAGACCCCGCAGGACGTCGCGACGATGGTCGAAGAATTGCGCTACGAATTGCACAGCAACACCGTGGGCGGTGCCATCTCCATCTGACCCCGCCCCTTTGTAGGCACTATCCCCTGTGGGAGCGGGCTTGCCCGCTCCCACAGGGACGCAGTCGTTTACACAGGGGGTGGGATGTCAGGGCGCGGCTTCAACGACGCCCCGATAAAGTAGAACAGCCCCCCGACCACGATAAACCCGGCCAGCATGTAGAACATGTAGTGCGCCGGCAGGCTGGCCAGCACCAGCCCGCACAACACCGGCCCCAGCGCGGCGCCGAGGTTGGAGAGGTTTTGCGCGCCGTAGTACATGCCCCGCAGGTGGTCCGGGGCGATGCGGTCGATAAACATGTACTCGGCGGGGAACACGATGATTTCCCCCACGGTAAAGATCGCCATCGACGCCACCCACCACCACACGCTGGTGGACAGCGCAAAGCCGATCACCCCCACCATGAACATCGCCAGCCCCAGGAGCAGCCAGCGGCTCAGGTGACGGTGGCTGATCTGCCGGCCAATCACGTATTGCAGGGCGATCACCAGCAGTGCGTTGGTGGTCAGGATGGCGCTGATTACGGTGTAGGTGTATTCGGCGTCCGAGGTGGTCACCAGGTACTGCGACAGGTAGGCGGTAAACTGCCCGAACACCACCGCGCTGAGCAGGCCGCCGAGGGTAAAGCACACCAGGCGATGATCGCGCAGCAATACCCGGCCCACCGCGAGGAACGGCACCGGTTTTTGCGCGGAGTCCACCGTGGCCAGGCTGCGGTCGCCCCAGCGCCAGTAGAGCAGGAAGAATCCCATCCCCAGCAGCACCGACAAGACAAACGGCAGGCTCATGTCGACCTTGGCCACCATCGCGCCCAAGAACGGCCCTACCGCATAGCCGATATTGGTCAGGGTGTACTTGATGGAAAACACTTCGCTGCGGGCGTCGACGGGCAACAGGCTGGCAAAGCCAGCCTTGACCGCGACATCGATCACCGCATATGCCAGGTTGATCAGGATCAGGCAACTGTAGAAAAGCCACAGCTCGCGGGCCAGCAGCGTGCCGACAAACCCCAGAACAAACAGCAGGCTCAGCCCCAGCAACAGCCGGTAGCTATTGACCCGGTCCACAAGGAACCCGCCATACACACTCAGCAGGGATCCGACGATCAGCGAACTGCCGATCACCAGGCCCACCTCGCTGATACCCAGGGCGAAGTGGCTGGACAGGTAGATCACCATGTACGGAAAGGTGATCGCCTTGGCCAGGGTCAGTACCAGCGTGGCCGACAGCAGCAGGTTTACGCTGCGGGGGTAGTTTTTTATTGTTTTCAGCATCCTGCTCTCGTTCCCTGAAAGTCGTCGTTGCACAGGGTACGACAGGCGCAACGCGCAGCTACCTTAACTCAGGACGAGCGGCAAAAAATGCCGTTTTTATGCAGTCGCGCATGATTTTTTAAATACCTCGACCCCAAGGGAGGAAGGCATTGGCCCGCCCCCCCACAACAGCTTATTTGGCAGGCGTGATATCGAGGATGGTGCCATTGGTGATTTTCACCAGCACATAACGGTCGTTGACCCGCGCCCACTGGCTGTCGTCATGGGGCGCTTTGAGCCCGCGCTTTTTCCAGTCCGCAAGGGCCGATTCCTTGCGCACCAGGATATCCGGCGCACGGTCTCCCACTTTCAAGTCTCGGGTATTGATGTTTGAAGGCTCCACGGTTTTCTGCGGATTGTCCTCGGCCTGCACGGTAAGGCTGGTGGCGGACAGGCTGGCGGCAACCAGCAGGCTGGCAATCAGGGACGTTGCTTTCATGGGCATTCCTTCAATAAATGATGTGTACCCAGATTCCGACAGCAGGGCCCTGCAATCATTCAGCGGCAATACAGCCACGGGTATCGGTGCCTGCTAATCTTGCGCCAGCCCTCCATCGAGTCCGAGAACAATGAAAACAGCCCTGACCCGAACCAAACTGCTGGCCAGCGCCCTGATCGTGATCGCCGTGATTGGCGGTGCCACTTATTACTTGCTGGACCGCCGTGCCACCCACGGCCTGCTTGACGGTCCCCAATACAGCGAAGCGCAACTCAATGAGGGCGGTGTGGATGGCATCCGGGATCTGCCGTTGCCAGAAGCAAAAAAACGCCTGAATTACCTGATCCTCGATATGCGCGACGGCATCAACCGCATCGCCATGCTCGAAAGCATGCGCCTGGAAATCGGCCCGGCCACCACCACGCCAGGCGAACAGAAAGAGCTGAACTATGAGGAGCCGTTCGTGCCCTTCCCCGCCGCCGAACTGAAGGCGGCATTGACCGACCTCAAGCGCACACCGGGGCAGTTCCAGCAGTTGTTCTTCGACAATGCGTCCGGGCTGAAGCTGGAAGTCGAGGCGATTCGCGAGGTGCTCAAGCGCGGGGCCCTGCCCGATCAGCAGACCGAAACCAGCTATCGCATCCAGACCCTGTACTTTCGCGACGGCTCGCAGCAGCCGTTCGCCGAAGTGGCGATCAAGGATGAAGACAGTGAGGAGCAAGACCAGGACACCACCCAGGCCGAACTCAAGCTCAACAAGCCCCTGGAACGCATCAGCCTGGCCCTGACTTATCAGGCCTACCCCGGCTTCAATAAAATCGTCCTCGACCGGGCCCACCCGAAAGCCACCGCCGAGGGTGGCGAGGTGTACCAACTGACCCACCTGGGCGACGCCAGCGCCTCCTTGCAACTGGCAACGCCGAAGAATAAATCCTATGTAATCCAGGGCCTGACCGCCGATGGCAAGACGCTGTACAGCGCTGGCAACAGCTCCAACACTTCGCCCACCGCCGAACAAAAAGCCAACCTGCGGGCCTACTACAACGAACTGCTGCGCATGGAAGACAACTTCGCCGACTTCAAGACGGCCGCTGCGGTGCAGGATCACCTGGAACAGTTCGCCAGCAACCTGCCCAGCTCCGACAGCGAGCTGAGTAACGTGCAGGCCACCTACCAATTCGAAGACACCCCCGCCAGCATCGTGATTTACGTGCTGGACCCGCTCCAACCCCAAACCCTTGATTGGGACATGCACAACAGCACCGCCCCTCGCGAGCGCTACATCGCCTACGACAGCGCCAGCGAAAGCAGCGGCTTTATCGACAGCAAGGGGCAGTGGGTGGTCAAGCCGCGCTTCAAGCGCATTGATACCACCGAGATGCCCGGCGTGTACCACATCATGGTCGGCGAAAAATCTTCCGGCGAGGGCTGGAGCGAATTGCAGTTCAAGTACTTTGCCTTTGTACCCGGTACGCATACGTTGAAAGAACTGCCCTTCGAAATCATCGACAGCGCGGTCAACGACGACCTGATGATTGTCGAGCGTGAAACCAACGGCCCCTATGGGGTCTACGACGTGAAGAAGCTACAGGTCGTGGTGCCGATGAAGTACGTCAACCCCAGTGTGATCGGCAACGTGTTCATCGCCCGCCCTGGCGAGACCACCTATGGCTCAAACTCGTTGTACGGCGCCTGGAGCCTGAGCGGCAAGGAGCTGCTGGCACCGCGCTACTCCGCAATCAACGGCAGCGGCGAGTTTATCTACGCCACCTCCGCCGACCAGAAACAGACTGACATCTACAACCTGCAGATGAAGAAACTCAACCCACCCGGCGCGACCGTCTTCGGCCAGTTTGTCCAGGGCCAACCGTTACTGATCCAGAACCGTAACAGCCGCAAATACAGCTTTATGGACGAGCAGGGCAAGGCGCTGCCTTTTAGCCTGCCCTTTGATGACGTCAACCCGTTTTCCAACGGCATGGCGGTGGTGCAAAAGGGCAGCCGCTATGGCGCCATCGACGTACACGGCAAACTGCGCGTGCCCATGACCTACAGCAAACTCAACCCATTCCAGAAAAACCTGGCCTCGGCAGAAATGGATGGGTTTGAAGGCTTGGTACTGATCGACAAAAACAACCGCGTGGTGAAAAAACTTGGGTCATATACCAGCTACAGCTACCCGTACAACAGCAACGACGCGACCTATAGCATCTGGGATGCGCAGGTGCCAAACCGCGTGAATGTGTTCGACGCCGATGGCAACCAGACCGATAGCTTCGAGCGCGAGTGAATGATGGCATCGTTGTAGGAGCCGGTTTGCCGGCTCTTACAACAGGACCGCTATTGCATCCGTGAAATTAATCCTGTAATTTTTCATGAAATTTTTAGACAAGAATTTCACGAACCTCCCATGGACAAACAAGAAGAACTGGACGCCCTGGCGATCCTGATTCACGACCTGCGCAAATACAAGAAGCTCACCCTGGCCCAACTGGCACAGAAGATCGAGCGTTCCGTGGGGTTCCTGTCCCAGGTCGAGCGTGGGTTGTCGCGCCCCACCGTGGCGGACCTGACCGCCATCAGCCATGCACTCGACGTGCCCACCACCTATTTCTACAGTCTGTCCAAACCCAAGGCAGTGGCCTGGGTCACGCGCCCCAACGAGCGGCGCACGGTGTATTACGCCAATGGCATCACCGACATCCTTGTCTCCCCCAGCATGCAAGGGGCGTTTTCGATCCTCGACAGTCTGCTCGAACCCGGCGCCAACAGTGGCGAACAGACCATGAGCGACCGCGCCGAGCAGGCCGGTTTCGTGCTTGAAGGCCACCTGACCCTATGGGTCGAGGGCGAAGCCGATGCGGTCACCCTCGGCCCCGGCGACAGCTTTCACCTCGCCAGTTTTGCCCACTGCCGCTACGGCAACCTGACCGACCTGCCGGCCCGCGTGCTGTGGGTCTACAACTAAGGCACACCAAGGAGCGTCACCCGTGAAAAGCCATTCCTCCACGTTACTGGCCGAAGTACGGACCTTTCGCCAGAACCATCCGGATGTACGTTACGTCGACCTGATTTGCCTGGACATCCCAGGGCGTTTCTACGGCAAGCGCTACCCGGTTGAAATGTTGGAAAAAGTCGCCGCCGGCAGCCCCCTGAAGCTGCCGCAGAACGCGGTGCTGCTGGGCGCCCAGGGCGGTTTGTTCAAGATTGGCGACTATTGCTTCCATGACGGCGACCCCGACGCCAACCGCCGCCTGGTGCCCGGCACGCTCAAGCCTGTGAGCTGGGAGGCGCAGCCCCTGGGGCAGATGCTGATCACCTCCGACGGCACCGAGGCGCCCATCGAATTCGAGCCCCGGGAAGTCCTGACCAAAGTCCTGGAACGCCTGCACCGCAAGGGCATTCACCCGGTGGTGGCGTTTGAGCTGGAGTTCTACCTGTTCGACAGAAAACTCGCCGACGGCCTGCCGCAATTTGCCCGCGACCCATTGAGCGACGACCCCGACGACCAACCGACCCTGCATATCGAGCGGCTGTCGCGTTTCGCCCCGGTACTCGATGACATGGTGCAGACCGCCCAGGCGCAGGGGATCGACATTACGGTGATCACTGCCGAGTTGGGCCCTGGCCAGTTCGAAATCAATTTCGGCCACCTCGACGACGGCCTGCGCGCCGCGGACTGGGCCGCGCTGTTCTGCCGCAGCACCCGTGGCGTGGCGCTCAAGCATGGCTATCGCGCCAGTTTCATGGCCAAGCCCTACCTGCAACATCCCGGCAGTGGCATGCATGTGCATGTCAGCCTGTACGATGCCGCCGGCAACAACCTACTGGCAGCGCACCAGCAGCAACCACTGCGTCACGCAGTGGCGGGCTGCCTGGAACTGCTGCCCCATTGCATGCCGATTTTCTCGCCCAACCACAACGCCTTCCGCCGCCTGGGCGGTACCGTCAATGCGGCTACCAAGGCCTGCTGGGGCTATGAAGACCGGGATGCCTGCGTACGCATTCCCGAGTCCGACCCGCGCAACCTGCGAATCGAACACCGTCTGGCCAGTGCCGACGCCAATCCGTACCTGGTGCTGGCGGCGATCCTGGTCGGGCTTGAACATGGCCTGGATGCAGCGCGTGAACCTATCGCACCACTGAACGAGGACCGCGACAGCGGCCACGACTTCCCCCTGGAAATGCTCGAAGCCGTACGCGCCATGCAGCAACAACCGGCCCTGCGCGAAGGCTTGGGCGCGGAGTTTGTCGACGTCTATTGCGAAAACAAACGCCAGGATCACCTGGCTTTCCAGCAGGAGATCAATGCGCGGGAATATCGCTGGTATCTCTAGCGACCGTCCCTTTGTAGGCGCTGGCTTGCCAGCGATGGCCATAGGTATCGACACAACGCTCAGAAACTCACGAACTCCCCTGTGGCAAGCCCGCTCGCCACAGGGGAGTTCTATCGCTTCATGCCGGCTCCTGCAAAGCTGTTACCTTGCAAAGGTCTTATGACCACCCTCTCCTGCGGACTACCCATGACCGACCAAAGCCCCCCTGCCCTCAAGGAAATCTTCAACCTCCAGCGCCTGCAGCACATCGCCGATGAGATGAGCGCGGTGTACCCGCCGTTCGATGCCAAGGGGTTTCTCCAGCACGCCAGCCAGGACCTTGCCGGGTTGTCGGTGATGCAGCGCATGGCCCGCGTCAGTGAAAGCCTGCACGCGGTGATCCCCCTGGACTATGCACAGACCCTCAAGCTTCTGTATGCCCTGGCCCCGCGCCTGAACAGTGGTTTTGTCAGCCTGTTCCTCGGGCACTATGTGGCCAGCTACGGCCTGGATGATTTCAAGCGCTCGATGGCGGCGCTCAAGTACTTCACCACCTTTGGCTCTGCCGAGTTTGCCGTGCGGGCTTTTCTGCTCCAGGATTTGCAGCGCACGCTGGCGGTGATGCAACAGTGGTCGCTGGACGATAACGAACACGTGCGCCGCCTCGCCAGCGAAGGCTCGCGGCCCAGGTTGCCGTGGTCGTTTCGCCTGGCGCAGGTGCAGGCCGACCCGCGTCTGTGCGCATCAATCCTGGACAACCTCAAGGCCGACAGCAGCCTGTATGTGCGCAAGTCCGTGGCCAACCACCTCAACGACATCACCAAGGACCATCCTGAGTGGGTGCTGGATGTGATCGAGAGTTGGTCCCTGGACAACCCCCACACCGCCTGGATCGCCCGCCACGCCCTGCGCAGCCTGATCAAGCAAGGCAATAGCCGCGCGCTGACGATCATGGGCGCCGGCGCCCGGGCCGAGGTGAAGATCCATCAGTTCAAGGTCGAGCCAGCGGCGATTCGCCTGGGCGAGCGGATCAATCTGTCGTTTACCCTCGAATCCACGACCAGTGCCCCACAAAAACTGGTGGTGGACTACGCCATCGAGTATGTAAAAAGCGCCGGCCATAGCGCCGCCAAGGTGTTCAAGCTCAAGGCGTTCACCCTCGGCGCGGGTGAACGACACACCGTGCTGCGTGGCCAACACATCCGCGACATGACCACGCGCAAGCATTACCCCGGCCAGCATACGGTGCACGTACTGGTGAACGGCGAGCGCCTGGCGAGCAGCGGATTTGAGCTGATCGGCTGACCCATCCTACCGAACAAAAGGCTCTATCTCGGGCCTTTCAGCGATATTTATTGTCCTACAATGCTGGTTTTTGGTGTTGCGATCCATTATCATCTGGCGCCTCTTGGTACCCGCACGGGTATCTGTGTCAACGTTCCACCTGAGGCGCCCATGCACCGTTTCTCGTTTTACCGCCCTTTGATTTGCGCCAGTCTGGGGCTTGTTTCGCACACTGCTCATGCCGCGTTGCAACCCATGGCCGAAGCTGCACTTGCCAACGAATCCGAGCTGCACTGCCACTTCAACCGTGACGCCAGCACCGATTGCACGACCACCTACCGCTACACCATCCTCCAGCCCAGCGGCCGGGAAATACTGTCGCGCATCGACTTCAACTACGCCGAAGGCGATGGGTTTGAAGTGCTGCACGCCGAGTCCACCCAGCCCGGCGGCAAGCCGCAGGCCCTGGCCGAGTCGCAGATCGATACGCGCACCGCGCCCAACCCCGACCAGGGCTTTTCCCGCGTGAAACAGACCTCCCTGGCCTTCCCCAACCTGCGGGTCGGCACACAGATCCGCTACACCGTGCGCGAACATCACCCGGCCAAGCCGCTGATGACCGAGTTCCACTACGCCCTGCAGTTTGGCCCCAGCAACGCCCGTCGCGACCGGCTTAAGGCGCGCTTTACCGCTGAACGGCCAATCGAGTGGCGCGCGGAGTTGATGGACGGCTTCACCATCACCCCCTCGGTCAATCGCAAGACCCTGGATATCGAGCAAAAAGCGCCGAGCTACCTCAACTACATCAACGAATCGGGTCATGCCTATATGCGGCTGATCCCGCGTATCGAAGTGGGCAGCAGCCTTGATGTGCAAAAGCACTTCGGTGGCTTTGCCCAGCGCTACAACCAGATCCTCGCGGCCAAGCTGCCGGCGGGCAGTGCCGCCGCCGTTGCCGCCGTGAAGGGGCTGGCCCCCGCGCAGCAGGTGGCGGGGCTGATGCAGCACATCAACGATCACTACCGTTACCTGGGTGACTGGCGTGCCACGGATCGCGGCTATGTACCGTTTAACCTGGCGGAGATCGAGCAGCATGGTTATGGCGACTGCAAGGACCTGGCGATCCTCCTGACCGCCATGCTCAAGGCCAGCGGGATCAAGGCCGAGACCGCCTGGGTCAGCCGGGGGGATGTGGTGGACTCATTGCTGGTTCCGGGCACTGGCGCGCCCAACCATGCCATCGTGCGTGCCGAGGTGGCCGGCCAGGTGTGGTGGCTGGACCCGACCAACCCGGTGTTCGCCCCGGGCCAGACCATGCCCGATATCCAGGATCGCTGGGTACTCGTCAACGATGCGCAGGGCCAGGTGCGCGAGGAACATATCCCCCTGGCGCGCCCTGACACCAGCATCCGCCTGGACAAGCAGGTGCATTACGACAAACAGGGCAACGGCACGACCCGCGCCAGCGTCACCTTCAGCCGCCTGACGCTGATGCAGTTGAGCATGGCTGACCGTGAACAGGGGGCCACCGCCACTGACCAGAACATCTGCGACAACTTCGGCCGCGAGATCAGCGATTGCCAGGTGACCCGCCAACCCACTGGGTTCGTGCAGCCCGATAGCTACACGGTCAAGGCCAGCATGACCGACCTGCGCGCCCTGGAAAAACTCGATGAAGGCTACGTCTACACCGACCAGTCGCTCAAGGAGAAATGGGACGGCCTGCTCAACTACCGCCGCAATGGGCAACGGGGCGACCTGTACCTGGGCAACCCGGACACCGTCGACTACACCTTTACCTTGACCGGCGGGAAGATGGACAAGCCGGTCCAGGGCTGCAAGATTCACTCGCCTTGGTATGACCTGGAGCTCGATGGCGAACAGCTCAAGGATGGCTTGCGCTACCACTACCGGTTGACCCAGAAAGTGCGCTGGTTGGGCCATGACGAAATCGTCAGTGCACCGTTTGAAAAGATGATCAACGATGCTCGTGCATGTGGTGAACAGGTACACCAGACGGTAAAACTCTAAACCCACGCACAGTCCCATGTGGGAGCTGTCTCGCCCTGCGAGGCTGCGATGACGAAGGTATTGCCAGCATTGAGTTGACTGACCTGCCGCCATCGCAGCCTCGCAGGGCGAGACAGCTCCCACATTTGATCTCTGTAGACCCTCACACCTGATTGGCTCCCCCGGCTTGAGCGTTGTACATCCTCCTCATTTTGATCATCGCGCCCTTCGCTACTCGCCCAACAGCAGCCCCTGCTCCTTGGCGCACAACTCCACCACGTAATCCCACAACACCCGCAACCGCACCGACTTGTGCAACTCGCGCCGGGAGCTGATCCAGTAGCTGCGCTGGATGCTTTCCTCCGGCAATAACGGCACCAGGTCCGGGTCGCCTGCGGCCATGAAGCACGGCAACACCGCAATTCCCAAGCCCGAACGCGCTGCCTGTTGCTGGGCAATCACGCTGGTGCTGTGGAACACCACCCTGGGGTTGCGACAAAAACTGCTGAGCAGCTTCAACTCCTGACTGAACAGCAGGTCGTCGACGTAGTCGATCCAGGCATGGGCAGCCAGGTCTTCGCGCTTCTCGATGGCGGGCGTGCGCGCCAGGTAGCTGCGGCTGGCATACAGGGCCAGGCGGTAGTCGGTGAGTTTGCGCGTGACCAATTGATCGACGCTGGGCCGCTCCAGGTGGATGCTGATCTCGGCCTCGCGGTTGAGGATGCTGACAAAGCGCGGCACCGCCACCAACTCCACTTCCAGCCCCGGATAACGCTCGAACAGGCCGCCCATGCGGCTGGCCAGGAACATCACCCCCAGCCCTTCGGCCACTCCCAGGCGGATCTTGCCCAGGGGCGCGGCGGAGTGGGTCAGTTCTTCTTCGGCCAGCAGCGCAACGTTCTCCATGGCTTCGGCATGTTTGAGCAATGCCTCGCCCGACGGCGTCAGTTCATAACCCTGGGCGTGCTGTACAAACAACGCGGTGCCGAGGCTTTTCTCGATGGCCTCGATATGCCGGGCCACGGTCGCATGGGTGGTCTTCAGGCGCTGGGCAGCGGTGAGCAGGCGCCCGCTGCGCTGCAACTCCAGAAAATACCGCAGGTCATTCCAGTCGAACATGTCGCCTCCCCTCCCGGCCATGAGAACAGCGCTGTTTAAAAACGCACAGCAGCTGGGTAAAAACTAACATTTTTAAGACGAAAACTAACAACTAGGATGGAGCCAATAAGAAAAACAAGCGAGACCCCAGATGACTATTGCACCTGCGCAATACGATTACGTGGTAGTAGGCGCCGGCCCTGCGGGCTGCCTGCTGGCCAATCGACTGTCCGCCAACCCCGCCCATCGCGTGCTGCTGCTGGAAGCCGGCGGCCGCGACAATTACCCCTGGATCCACATTCCCGTCGGCTACCTGTTCTGCATCGGCAACCCGCGCACCGACTGGTGCTTCAAGACCGAAGCCCAGGAAGGCCTGCAAGGCCGCGCCTTGAGCTATCCACGGGGCAAGGTGCTGGGCGGCTGCTCGTCGATCAACGGCATGATCTACATGCGTGGCCAGGCCAACGACTACGACGGCTGGGCCGCCGAAGGCAACCCGGGCTGGGCCTGGGACGATGTGCTGCCACTGTTCAAACAAAGCGAAAACCATTTTGCCGGCGCCTCGCCCCTGCATGGCGACAGCGGCGAGTGGCGCGTGGAGCAACAGCGCCTGAACTGGCCGATCCTCGACGCCTTCCGCGAAGCCGCCAAGCAGAGCGGGATTGCCAGCATCGATGACTTCAACCAGGGTGATAACGAAGGGTGTGGCTACTTCCAGGTCAACCAGAAAGGTGGCGTGCGCTGGAATGCGGCCAAGGCGTTTCTCAAGCCCATCCGCCAGCGTGCCAACCTCACGGTGCTGACCGGGGTCGAAGTCGACCGCGTCCTCCTTGAAAACGGCCGTGCCAGTGCCGTAGTGGGCCGCCAACTGGGGCAAGCGGTGACGTGGAAAGCGCACAAGGAAATCATCCTGTGTGCCGGCGCCGTGGGTTCGCCGGGCATTCTGCAACGCTCCGGTATCGGCCCTTCCAGCGTCCTTGGGCCACTGGGCATCGAGGTGCTGCACGAACTGCCCGGGGTCGGTGGCAACCTGCAGGATCACCTGCAACTGCGGCTGATCTACAAGCTGGAAAACGCCCGCACCCTGAACCAGATCGCCGGCTCCGTATGGGGCAAGATGGGCATGGGCCTGCAGTACCTGTATGACCGCAGCGGCCCGCTGTCCATGGCGCCCAGCCAACTCGGCGCCTTCGCCCGCTCGGGGCCGGAACAGACCTCGGCCAACCTCGAATACCACGTGCAGCCGCTATCGCTGGAGCGCTTTGGCGAGCCGCTGCACGCGTTCCCGGCGTTTACCGCATCGGTCTGTGACTTGCGCCCGCAGAGTCGCGGGCGCATCGATATCCGCTCGGCCGATCCGTCTGCGCCGCCGCTGATCCAGCCCAACTACCTGAGTCATCCAGAAGATTTACGCGTGGCCGCCGACGCCATCCGCCTGACCCGACGGATTGTCGGCGCCCAGGCCCTGCGCCCGTTCAACCCGGTGGAGTACCTGCCCGGTGAAGCGTTGCAGAGCGACGAACAATTACAGGAAGCCGCGGCGCGGATCGGCACCACGATCTTTCATCCGGTGGGCACCTGCCGCATGGGCCAAGACAAAGACGCCGTGGTCGATGCCCAGTTGCGTGTGCACGGGGTTCCCGGCCTGCGTATCGCCGACGCCTCGATCATGCCGCGCATCACCTCCGGCAACACCTGCTCACCCACGCTGATGATCGCGGAAAAAGCCGCGCAACTGATCCTGTCCCCTTCAACGAGGAACCTCACCCCCCAACGAGAACAGACAACACCGGCATGACCTGTAGGAACGAGCTTGCTCGCGAGAATCGCCAACGATAACGCGGGCATTCTGGATAAACGCGTTGCTCTCAGGCTTTTCGCGAGCAAGCTCGCTCCAACAGGGTAAGAGCGGCGCTGAAGTTGGCGCCGACAGTGGAACAACAATAAATAATCACTGTGAGGGCTACCCCATGTCAGAACGTGCTCAACCCCTGGACGCCACACCTGGCGCCACTGTTACCAGCAAGGAGTCGCAAAAGGTCATCTTCGCCTCGTCCCTGGGGACGGTGTTCGAGTGGTATGACTTTTTCCTCTATGGCGCCCTCGCGGCGGTGATCAGCAAGCAATTCTTTGCCGGGGTCAACGACACCACGGCCTTTATCTTCGCCTTGATGGCCTTTGCCGCCGGCTTTGTGGTGCGGCCGTTCGGCGCGCTGGTATTCGGGCGCCTGGGCGACATGATCGGGCGCAAATACACCTTCCTCGCCACCATCGTCCTGATGGGTGTGGCGACCTTCTGCGTGGGCCTGTTGCCCACCTACGCCAGCATCGGCATCGCCGCGCCAATCATCCTGGTAGTGCTGCGCATGCTCCAGGGCCTGGCCCTGGGTGGTGAATACGGGGGTGCCGCAACCTATGTCGCCGAGCACGCCCCGGCCGGCAAGCGCGGCTTCCATACCAGCTGGATTCAATCCACCGCCACCCTCGGCCTGCTGCTGTCGTTGCTGGTGGTGCTGGCCTGCCGTTACTTCACCGGCGATCAGTTTGAAGTCTGGGGCTGGCGCCTGCCGTTCCTGCTGTCCATCGTGCTGCTGGGGATTTCCACCTGGATCCGCATGAGCCTGCACGAATCACCCGCGTTCCTGAAAATGAAAGAGGAAGGCAAGGCCAGCAAGGCGCCGATCCGCGAGTCGTTCGGCAACTGGGAAAACCTCAAGGTGGTGTTGATCGCGCTGTTCAGTATCAACGCCGGCCAGGCCGTGACCTTCTATGCCGCGCAGTTCTACGTGCTGTTCTTCCTTACCCAGTTCCTGAAGATGGACCCGGCCCTGGCCAATATGCTGCTGATCATCAGCGTGGTAATTGGCGCGCCGTTCTTCATCTTCTTCGGCTGGCTCTCGGACAAATGGGGGCGCAAGCCCGTACTGATGGTGGGCCTGTTGCTGGCCACTGCACTGTACTTCCCGATCTTCAAGGGCCTGGCCCACTACACCAACCCGGCAATGGACCAGGCCAGCCGCCAGGCTCCGATCACCGTACTGGCGGACCCGGCCACCTGCACCTTCCAGTTCGACCCGGTGGGCAAGGCGCGGTTTGACAGCCCCTGCGACAAGGTCAAGACCTTCCTGGTCAAACAGGGCCTGCCCTACAGCAGCGAAGCCGCACCGGCCGGCAGCGCGGTACAAGTCAGCATCGGCGATGTGCGCATCGACGGCTACGACGAAGACGCCCTGCGCGGCGCCGTGACCCTGGCCGGCTACCCGAAATCGGCGGACGTGGCCCAGGTCAACAAAACCATGGTGGTGGTGCTGATCGTCGCCCTGATCCTGATCGCTGCAATGTGCTACGGCCCCCTGGCCGCGTTGATGGTCGAACTGTTCCCGACGCGCATCCGCTACACCTCCATGTCCCTGCCCTACCACATCGGTAACGGCTGGTTTGGCGGGTTCCTGCCGACCGTGTCGTTTGCGTTGGTGGTGTATACCGGCGATATCTTCTACGGGCTGTGGTACCCGGTGGTGATTACCGGGGTGAGCCTGATTGTCGGGCTGGTATGCCTGAAGGAAACCAAGAACGTGGACCTGGATAACAACTGATATCCCCTTGTGGGAGCGGGCTTGCCCGCGATGACGCTGTGTCAGTCACTAGATGTATTGACTGATCCACCGTTATCGCGGGCAAGCCCGCTCTCACATTGGTTTGCGGCGCCCACACAAATTGCTGTATATCCATCCAGATAAAGGTTGCTCAATTCCCTTCTTTTGCCCATCCTTCTCCCATTCAACTGCGTAACGAATGGGCTGACCATGCGGCTGTTCCTCTGTGAAAAACCCTCCCAGGCCAAGGATATTGCGGCCGTGCTCGGTGCCAGGCGCCGGGGCGATGGGTGCTGGCTGGGAACCGACGTCACAGTCACCTGGTGCATCGGCCACCTGCTGGAAACCGCCCCGCCCGATGCCTACGACGCCAAGTACAAGCGCTGGGTGCTGGCCGACCTGCCCATCGTCCCGGAAAAATGGAAGATGACGGTAAAACCCAAGACGGCCAGCCAGTACAAGGCGGTCAAGCGCCTGCTGGGCGAAGCCCGGGAACTGGTGATTGCCACCGACGCCGACCGCGAGGGCGAGATGATCGCCCGGGAGCTGGTGGAGCATTGCCGCTATCGTGGGCCGATCCAGCGTTTGTGGCTGTCTGCACTGGATGACGCCTCGATCCGCAAGGCCCTGGCTTCGTTGAAGCCGGGTGCGGACACCTTCAGCCTCTATCATTCGGCCCTGGGCCGTTCCCGTGCCGATTGGCTGATCGGCATGAACATGAGCCGCCTGTTTACGTTGCTCGGCCGCCAGTCCGGCTATCAAGGCGTGTTGCCGGTGGGCCGGGTGCAAACCCCGACCCTGCGCCTGGTGGTGGACCGTGACCGCAGCATTGCCGACTTCGTCCCGGTGGCGTACTGGGCAATCGATGTGCAATTGCTGCATTCGCAGATGAGCTTTATCGCGCAATGGCGCGCCGCCGACGATATCTGTGACGACCAGGGCCGCTGCCTCAACCATGAACGGGCACGGCAGGCGGCGACCGCCATGAATAACGCGGCCAGCGCACGCCTGGTGAAGCTGCGCACCGAACGCATGCGCGAAGTGGCGCCCCTGCCCTTTGACCTGGGCACCCTGCAGGAAATCTGCTCGAAGAAACTCGGCCTCGGCGCCCAGGAAACCCTGGACATTGCCCAGTCCCTCTACGAAACCCACAAGGTCATCACCTACCCACGCAGTGACTGCGGCTACCTGCCCGTAAGCCAGCATGGCGACGCGGCAACGATTCTTGCGGCGTTGGGGCGCGCCGATCCAGCAGTGAGCGCGCTGCTGCCGCACCTCGATGCGCAACGCCGCTCGCGGGCCTGGAACGACGCCAAGGTCAGCGCCCACCACGGCATCATCCCCACCGGCGCCGGCAAGGATCTGGCGCAGTTGACCGGCAAGCACCGCGCCGTCTTCACCTTGATCCGCGCCCGGTACCTGGCGCAGTTCCTGCCCAACCACGAATACGATCGCACCCAGGCGGATTTCGACTGTGCCGGCGAAGCCCTGCGCGCGGTAGGCAAAGTGGTGGTAGAGGCCGGTTGGAAACGCGCCTTGCCCGAAGCCCTGGCTCCGAGCAAAGGCCGCGAAGCACCTGCACCACAGCCTTTGCCAACCCTGGTACAGGGTGAGGATTACGGGGTGGCGCAGGTCAACCTCAAGGACCTGTGGACCCAGCCGCCCAAGCCCTTTACCGAAGGCGACCTGATCAAGGCGATGAAAAACGTCGCCAAACTGGTGCAAGACCCGCTGCTCAAGCAAAAGCTCAAGGACACCACCGGCATCGGCACCGAGGCGACACGGGCCGGGATTATCCAGGGCCTGCTGGACCGTGGTTACCTGGTAAAGAATGGCAAGGCATTGTCCGCCACACCGGCAGCCTTCAGCCTGATCGACGCGGTGCCCAGGGCGATTGCCGACCCGGGCACCACCGCGATTTGGGAGCAGGCCCTGGACATGGTGCAAAGTGGTGAGATGAGCCTGGAGGAGTTTGTCGCCAAGCAGGCGGCCTGGATGAGCAAGCAAGTGGCCCGCTGCAATGGGATGCAAATGACCATCAGCGGCCCTGCCAGCCCGGCAGGCCGTGGTGCCACCCCTTGGAAAAACAAACGCAAGCCGGCCAAGCGCAAGACCGGCGCCGGCCCGAAACGGGCGGCAACACCGGCAAACAAGGGCTGAAATACCGAAAAAAAGGCGCTAATGACGTTTTTCGAGCGGATATACGCCGCTTTGGCTCTTGCTCTGGCGCCAACGGTCTAGGATTCTGTAGGAACTGCCTAATAACAAAACCGGGGTGGCCACCATGAAGACCGTCGCACAGTTGCTCAAGTCCAAGGACCAGAAGAATCAGGAAGTGCATACCATCCAGTGGAATCACACCGTGTTTGAAGCGCTGGTGGTGATGGCAGCGAAGAACGTCGGCGCTTTGCCGGTGGTCAAGGAGGACAAAGTCGTCGGCATCATCAGTGAGCGCGACTACGCGCGCAAACTGATTCTCCATGGACTGTCCTCGACGAGCACACAGGTACACCAAGTGATGAGCTCACCGGCGATCACCGTGGACACCCACAAAAGCGTCGAAGACTGCATGGGCATCATGACCGACGGCCACCTGCGCCACCTACCGGTGGTGGAAGACGGACAACTGCTAGGCCTGCTGTCCATCGGCGACCTGGTCAAGGAAGCCATTGCTGAACAGGCGGCCCTTATCCAGCAGTTGGAGCAGTACATCCGCGGCGAATGACACTCCCAAGCCCCACAAATCCAATGTAGGAGCCGGCTTGCCGGCGATGGCATCACCTCGGTTTCAATCACACACCGTGGTCATGCCATCGCTGGCAAGCCAGCGCCTACAGAAGGGCAAATATCCGACCTGCCAGCACAAAAAATGACGCCCAAGTCACTTTTCCCCGCCCCACCCCCCGCACCGGAACATTTATGTAGTGAGCAAAAATAATCACTACATAACCGTTGACGTAACCATTTTGACCTTGCATGATTCAGACGTCTCCCGGATCGGGAGCGTTGGTAACAAGCGTTTTGAACAAGCTCGTCTGACCGCCGAGCTGTTTTTCCGGATGTGCACTGCCCACAAGGCAGATTGATGAAGCTGACCGAACCGAAAGGCACGGTACAAGAAGCTCAAATGCTACTTGTCTTCGTTATGAAACCATTGCGTAGCAGTTCATCAGAAACACTACATGCATCAGGTTCAAGACCCTGCCCGTATTTGGCAGACCGTTTCTGACGCCCGGTTTTCGCAACCGGAGACAACTAACGTGGATTAACGAATCAACTGAAGATCGCCAACTGGTCAAGGGGCTTACAATGAATCTGAACAACCAACCAACTATCGATGAATTGGCTGAGATGTTCGCAGCGCAGAAAGACACACTCGACGACCATATCCTGTGGATTGGCAAATCGGGCGAAGTGCAAATTGACTGCCTGGCGCCCCATACCGAAGAAGCCGAGTTCGACCGCAATAACCGTGAACTGGCGGCGCGCCTGAAGATGTACCGCCGTGGCCAGGGTTATGTCGGCAAAAAAGCTGCTGCCGATCGCAACTTTATCGAGCAAGTGTTCGACACACTTAACAATGCCTGGGAGTCCTTCAAGGACAACTCGCAAGTTAAAGTAATCGACCGCTACTACTAAGAACTACTCACCCTCTGTAGGAGCTGGCTTGCCAGCGATGACGGTTTAACGATCAACACGGTTGATTGTTAAATAGCTATCGCCGGCAAGCCAGCTCCTACAGTTGTTTGTGCCGACTTAAATACCGGGAAACCGTCCCTTCGCTGCTTCGTCACGGAAGATATCGAACAGCGCTTGCGCCGCCGCCGACAGTTCATGCCCAGGCTTGGTCAGAACGCCAATCGGTCGCTCGATCACCGGGTCACGCAAGGTGATGCAATGGGCGCCCGCCTCTTCCATCTGCGGCGCGCACAACGCGGGCACGGCGCTTACGCCCAGGCCACTGGCAACCATCTTGCCCACCGTTGCCAATTGATGGCTCTCCAACGCCACCGGCAGCTTCATCTGCAATGCACCCAAGTGCTCTTCCAGCATCACCCTTACCGTAGAAGGCCGCTGCAAGGTGATGAAAGGTTGCGCCAGCAGGGTTTTCCAGTCGATTTCGCTCATGTGCGCCAACGCTGAATCACCGGGCACTACCGCAACAAAGCGGTCCAGATACAGCGGGGTAAAGGCCAGCGACGAGCCCGGCGAGGGCTCGAATGCCACGCCCAGTTCAACCTGGCGATCGCGGACCATCTCCAGCACCTGTTCATTGATCAGGTCGTGCACCGTGACATTGACCTGGGGAAACCGTGCCCGAAAGATCTTCAGGATCGGCGGCAGCAGGTTGCCAGCAAACGACGGCATCGCCGCCACCGTCACGCGCCCACGCTGCAAGGTAAAACGCTGGCGCAATTCATCCTCGGCATTGTCCCAGTCGGCAATCAACCGGCGGGCCAGGGGCAACAGGGATTCGCCTTCCGGGGTCAGTGCGACGTTGCGCGTATTGCGGCTGAAAAGCCGCCCGCCCAGGCCCTCCTCCAGGCCTTTGATCGTCAGGCTCAGGGCCGACTGGGACAAATGCAGGCGCTCACAGGCGGCGGCAAAACTCAGGGTCTGGGCCACGGCCAGAAAGGCCCGCATCTGTTTAACTGTCATGGCTGTGCTCCGCTACCCACTCTATTGTCCCGTTTTTTAAATCAATCAACCTTAAAAAACAACTTAACAAATCAATCCACCGGCGCAACACTCGGGTCACTGGCTGGACCACAAACAATAAAAGAGGTGCATATGGCAGGTTTCGATAAACGCGTGGCGTCCTATGAAGAAGCGCTGGCAGGCCTGGAAGACGGCATGACCGTACTCTCCGGCGGCTTTGGCCTGTGCGGCATCCCGGAAAACCTCATCGCCGAAATCAAGCGCAAAGGCACCCGCGACCTGACGGTCGTCTCCAACAACTGCGGTGTGGATGGCTTTGGCCTGGGTGTACTGCTCGAAGAAAAGCAGATCAGCAAGGTCATCGCCTCCTACGTCGGGGAAAACGCCCTGTTCGAGAAGCAACTGCTCAGCGGCGAAATCGAAGTGGTGTTGACCCCCCAAGGCACCCTCGCAGAAAAAATGCGCGCAGGCGGCGCCGGCATTCCCGCGTTCTTTACCGCCACCGGTGTGGGCACGCCCGTCGCCGAAGGCAAGGAAACCCGTGAATTCAACGGTCGCCCCTACCTGATGGAAGAGTCCATCACCGGCGACTTCGCCATCGTCAAAGGCTGGAAAGCCGACCATTTCGGCAACGTGATCTACCGCCACACCGCCCAGAACTTCAACCCGCTGGCCGCCACCGCGGGCAAGATCACGGTGGTCGAAGTCGAGGAAATCGTCGAACCGGGCGAGCTGGACCCGGCGCAGATCCACACCCCTGGTATCTACGTCGACCGGATCATCTGCGGCACCTTCGAGAAGCGCATCGAACAGCGCACTGTCCGCAAATAATCTGCCTCCAGCCCGAACAATAAGGACTCATAAAATGGCTCTTACCCGCGAACAAATGGCTCAACGCGTCGCCCGCGAAATGCAGGACGGCTTCTACGTCAACCTCGGCATCGGCATCCCGACCCTGGTGGCCAACTACATTCCCGAAGGCATGGAAGTGATGCTGCAGTCGGAAAACGGCCTGCTGGGCATGGGACCGTTTCCTACCGAAGACACCATTGATGCCGACATGATCAACGCCGGCAAGCAGACCGTCACCGCACGCATCGGTGCGTCGATCTTCTCTTCGGCCGAATCCTTCGCGATGATTCGTGGCGGTCACGTAGACCTCACCGTCCTCGGCGCCTTTGAAGTAGACGTGCACGGCAATATCGCCTCGTGGATGATCCCCGGCAAGCTGGTCAAGGGCATGGGCGGTGCCATGGACCTGGTGGCGGGCGCAGAAAACATCATCGTGATCATGACCCACGCCTCCAAGGACGGTGAGTCCAAGTTGCTCAGCCAGTGCAGCCTGCCGCTGACCGGTGCCAACTGCATCAAGCGCGTGCTCACGGACCTGGCCTACCTGGAAATCGAAAATGGCGCTTTTGTCCTCAAGGAACGCGCACCTGGCGTCAGCGTTGAAGAGATTGTGAGCAAGACCGCCGGTAAACTGATCGTCCCGGACCACGTTCCAGAAATGCACTTCCAGTGAGGACAGATTCCATGCAAGACGTCGTGATTGTTGCTGCCACCCGCACCGCCGTGGGCAGTTTTCAAGGGGCCCTGGCCGCCATCCCGGCACCGGAACTGGGAGCCGCGGTAATCCGCCGCCTGCTGGAGCAGACGGGCGTGGACCCAGCGCTTGTAGACGAAGTGATCCTTGGCCAAGTGCTGACCGCAGGCTCAGGCCAGAACCCGGCGCGCCAGGCATCGATCCTCGCCGGCCTGCCGCACGCGGTGCCGAGCCTGACCTTGAACAAAGTCTGTGGCTCGGGCCTCAAGGCCTTGCACCTGGGCGCACAGGCCATCCGCTGCGGTGACGCCGAAGTGATCATCGCCGGCGGCATGGAAAACATGAGCCTGGCGCCCTATGTGTTGCCCGCCGCCCGCACCGGCCTGCGCATGGGCCATGCGAAGATGGTCGACAGCATGATCAGCGACGGCCTGTGGGACGCGTTCAACGACTACCACATGGGCATCACCGCCGAGAACCTGGTGGACAAGTACGGCATCAGCCGTGAAGCCCAGGACGCCTTTGCCGCCGCTTCCCAGCAGAAAGCAGCTGCCGCCATTGAAGCCGGGCGCTTTGCCGACGAAATCACGCCGATCCTGATCCCCCAGCGCAAAGGCGACCCGATTGCCTTTGCCGTGGACGAGCAACCTCGCGCCGGCACCACCGCCCAATCCCTGGGCAAGCTCAAGCCAGCCTTCAAGAAGGACGGCAGCGTCACCGCCGGCAACGCGTCGAGCCTCAACGACGGTGCCGCTGCGGTGCTGCTGATGAGCGCCGATAAGGCCAAGGAACTGGGCCTGCCAGTGCTGGCACGGATCGCCAGCTACGCCAACGCGGGTGTCGATCCGGCGATCATGGGCATCGGCCCGGTGTCCGCGACCCGGCGCTGCCTGGACAAGGCCGGCTGGCAGTTGGCCGAGCTGGACCTGATCGAGGCCAACGAAGCCTTCGCCGCACAGGCGCTGGCAGTGGGCAAGGAGCTGGAGTGGGACGCGGCCAAGGTCAACGTCAACGGTGGCGCCATTGCCATCGGCCACCCGATTGGCGCATCAGGCTGTCGCGTGCTGGTGACCTTGCTGCATGAAATGATCAAGCGCGATGCCAAGAAAGGCCTGGCCACCTTGTGCATCGGCGGCGGCCAGGGCGTGGCATTGGCCCTTGAGCGCGACTGATTCAACGAGCAACATGGAAAAGGCCCGGCTCCACGAAAAGCCGGGCCTTTTTTTGCCTATCTGATTTGCGCTGTCGCGCAGCAAACTGGCCCCCTTGTGGCGAGCGGGCTTGCCACAAGGGGGACGCGCACGACTCGACAATGTACATAAAACAGCGCTGTAACAGCTTTGCGGCTAGCTACGCAGCGGCCTGGGGCACGGCGAATACCGCATTGGCTCGCACTACGACCTTTTCCCCCACCTGCAGGCTGACCGTGGCAAACGCCATCTGCCGTCCGCGTTTGTGATGTTCCAACCGTACTTCGATCCAATCGCCAACCTGCACCGCCCCCAGATAATCGAGGGTCATGCTCGCGGTGATCAGCGGCAACGGCGGATCGCTGGAGAACGCCATGGCATAGCCCATGCCGACATCCGCCAGGGTTGCCAATACGCCACCGTGCACCGTGCCGCGCCCGTTGGCATGGCGGTGGTCGGCACGCAGGCCCAGTTGCAACTGCAGGCCCTCGCCGCGGCAATATACCGGGCCCAGCAAGTCAAGGAGCGGGCTGCTGCGAGATAAGGGGGCAAAACCTTCAGGGGTATCCGTCATGGTGGATCTTCCTTGTGATAAGGCATGAGGTTTAACCCGCGCCGGTCGATGCAGCCAGCATGATCAACCGGGTAAATCTGTGCCGATAAGCCCACGCCCACTTTGCGTTCGCCGGGCAAACCGGCTTTAATCGCCGCGCACTTTATCCCGCACACTGAAGGAGACGTAATGCGCCATCTGGAAGGCAGATCTACTGCGTTGATGTTTTTGGCCGCCCTGCTGCTTGGCGGCTGTTCGCCCAAGGAGTATTCCGAAGCCACACAGATCAATGGCGAACAGGGCCGGGCCGGCGCGCAATTGGCCTATGAACACGAGCTGAGCCTGGCGATGCCGGTTGCCCTGCTGGCACCGCGCATGCAGGCCACGCGCCAAGCCTGTGAGTCGGCGCAGTTCGGCGCCTGCAACATCCTGCGTATCGAAGAAAACAGCGACGGCGGCATGATTGTGTTGCGCATCGCCCCCAGCGGGGTCGAGCCGTTGGTGAGCATGGCGGCCGAGGGCGGGCAACTGGGCCAGCGCATCACCAGCGCCGAGGACTTGGCCGACGCAGTGGCCGATGTACGCCGCCGCCAGGAGCGTTTGCAGGCCCAGCAGAAACGCCTGGATGAGCTGGCCGCGCGCAAGGACATCACCGTGGGCGACTTGATCACCCTCACCAAGGAACAAGCCGCCATCGAAAACGAGCTGCAGGAACTGGCGCAGATCGCCGCCGGCCAGCAGCGACGCCTGGACACCAACCGCGTGACCCTGAACTTCCGCCCATCCGACGGCGAGCATCAGCAATCACGTTTCGCGCGCATGTTCGGCAACCTGGGCGACAACCTGGTCGACGGCACCGCCGACGCCCTGGAGCGCTCAAGCTACGTGCTGCCGTTCGTGATCCTCGCGTTCCCGGTGTTGTGGCTGTGGGTCTGGCTGTGGCGCAAGCTGGTCAAGCGCCGCCCTTGACCTTAGCGTTTCATGCAGCGTTGGTACCGCTCATCCACGCGCTGGGCGAACCAGGCTGTGGTGAGGTTGCGGGTGATCTTCGGGCTCTTGAGCACAATCCCTGGCAGGATCGCCCGTGGCAAGGGCTTGCCTTCGGCTTTCTCGGCCAGGGCAAAGACCCGCTGATACAGGGTGGTCTCTTCAAAGTCCAGGCGATCGCCCTGCTCCAACTGGCTGCGGATGCTCGGGTTGCGCATGTCCAGCTTCTTGCCCAATGAGCGCACCGCCAGTTCGGTGGTGCCGGGCATGATCGAACCGTAGCGGATCAAATCGCCATCCAGCGCCAGGCGGGTCCCGGAAGCACGGCTGACAGCGGCCTGGAACGCCGCATTGCGGCTGGCGTACCAACCAGCATTGAAGTCGGCAAAGCGGTACAGCGGCTGCTCGTAGCTCACCGGATAACCGAGCAAATGGGCAATACCGAAGTACATCCCACCACGCCGGGTGAACACTTCCCGACGAATACTTCCATCTACGGTGTAGGGATAATCCCGGGCCTGTTTCTCGGCGAAGGCAATGCTCACCTGCATCGGGCCTGCGGTATGCACCGGGTTGAAACTGCCAAACAAGGTGCGGCCCAACGGCACGGTGCCGATAAAGTCGTCAAAGATCCCACTCAGGTCCTTCTCGGTACGCGCAGCACTCAGCCGGTCGGCGTAGGACTTGCCGGTGGGCGAACGCAGTTGCAGCGCGGTGCGCACCAGCACGGCCGGCACATGCACCTTGGCCGCACGCTTGAGGATTTCATCCTGGGCGATCTTGCCCATGTTCGGCACTGGCGGGTCGACCTGGTAGGTGGACTCTTGCTCAGTCACCGCCAGTACCGCACAGATATTCTCGGTGCTGGGGTAGATCTTCTGGCTGTCGAACGCCGTGTAGATATCCTGGGCCCAGCCGGCGCGATCCGCCACCTTGGCCGGCATCAGCCGCACGATCTGCGCCTTGACCTCGGTTTCACTGCGTTCTGGAAGTGGCTGGCTGCGTTGGGTTGAGCAGCCGGCCAGCACCAGCAAGGTGGTCAGGCAGAGAGTCAGCCGGGATGAAAGCATGCGGGGGGTGTCCTGTGAGTCGGTGGATCTGACCACTATCTCACAACCCCCCACCCCATGTAGGAGCCGGGATCAGATGCCGGCGAGCGCCAGGTCCATCGCAAAGTAGGTGAAGATCAGGTCCGCACCGGCGCGCTTGATCGAACCCAGGGTCTCGCGCACCACACGGGCTTCGTCGATGGCACCGGCTTGGGCGCCGAACTTGATCATCGCGTACTCGCCACTGACCTGGTACGCCGCCACGGGCAAGCGCGAGGCTTCGCGGATGTCGCGGATGATGTCCAGGTACGCACCGGCCGGCTTGACCATCAGCGAGTCGGCACCTTCCTGCTCATCGAGCAGGGATTCGCGCACGGCTTCGCGGCGGTTCATCGGGTTCATCTGGTAGCTTTTGCGGTCGCCCTTCAGCGCGCTGCCGCCCGCCTCGCGGAACGGGCCATACAGGGCCGAAGCGAATTTGGTGGAGTACGCCATGATCGGGATATGGGTGAAGCCCGCCGCATCGAGTGCCCGGCGAATGGCCTGGACCTGGCCGTCCATCGCTGCCGAAGGCGCGATCACATCGGCGCCGGCGCGGGCTGCCGCTACGGCTTGCTTGCCCAGGTTGGCGAGGGTGCGGTCGTTGTCCACTTCATTGCCGTGCATCACGCCGCAATGGCCATGGTCGGTGTATTCGCAGAAGCAGGTGTCGGACATCACGATCATCTCCGGCACCGCATCCTTGCAGATCGCCGACATGCGCGAGACCAGACCGCGCTCGTTCCAGGTGTCGCTGCCGCTGGCATCCAGGTGATGGGACACGCCAAACGTCATCACCGACTTGATCCCGGCGCGGGCGAAGCGCTCGATTTCACTGGCCAGTTTCGATTCGGGGATACGCATCACACCGGGCATGCTGGTAATGGGCACGAAATCGTCGATTTCTTCTTCGACGAAGATCGGCAATACCAGGTCGTTGAGGGTGAATTCGGTTTCCTGGAACAGGCTGCGCAACTCGGGGGAACGGCGCAGGCGGCGGGAGCGGGCTTCGGGGAACTGGCTGGACATGGGTTTTCCTACAATTTCCTACAAAAAGGGCCATGGCACGTGGCAAGGCCGCTAGCTTAAGGGCGAAAGCTTATGCCTGGATTGACCGAGAGCACAAATACCGTGGCCATAACGGTGTTTTGCCATTCCCGTAACAATATGCCTTCGGCTTTGGGATCAAGCTGGCGGCCCATAACCGTTAAAGGCTCAGGCTGCCTTCGATACACACCGAGACGGCGCCGCCAATCCAGATCTCATCCCCTTGTTGCTGTACCCGAATACGCCCGGCGCGGCCCATGGCCGTGCCCTGGCTGACCACGTACTGGCTGGGGGCCAAGCCTTCACCCAACAGCCATTGGGCCACGCCGGCATTCAGGCTGCCGGTGGCCGGGTCCTCAGGCGCCCCGTCGCCGGCAATAAACCCGCGCACTTCAAACTGCGCATCCACATCGTCGCGGCTCGGATCGCACGGGGCAACCACGCCCACTGCCAACCCGAGCAGCTTCGAATAGTCCGGCTGCAAGTCCAGCACCGCCTGCCGGTCCGCCAACATCAGCGCCAGCCAGCCGGCACCGTTATCGACCCATTGGCTGCGTACAATCGCCTCGGGTTCAAGGTTGAGGGCCACGCGCACACGCTCCAACAGCTCGGCATCCAGCGGCCCTGAGCGCAGCAAGGGTGGTGCGATGAACGCCAGTTCCTGGCCCTGGCGGCGGATGCGCACCAGGCCGATCTCGCACTCCTGGATGATCTCGCTGCCCCGGGGCACGCCACCGGCTTGCAGCCACGCATGGCAACTGCCCAGGGTCGGATGGCCGGCGAAGGGCAATTCCTGCGTGGTCGTAAAAATACGCACCCGGTAGTCAGCGCGCGGGTCGCGCGGTTGCAGCAGGAACGTGGTCTCGCTCAGGTTGGTCCACTGGGCGAAGTCCGCCATCTGCTGGTCGCTGAGGCAATCGGCGCCCAGCACCAGGGCCAATGGGTTGCCCTTGAGGGCCACGCTGCTGAAAACATCAAGTTGCTTGAAATCGAAAGTCGGCATGGGTCAGCTCGGAATATTCAGGCCACGAATCACCGCCGGTCGGGCAACAAAGCCGTCCAGCGCGCGCAGTACATTGGGGAAGTCGCTGATGCCCACCAGATCGCCTGACTCATAAAAACCGATCAGGTTGCGGATCCAGGGGAAGGTCGCGATATCGGCGATGGTGTACTCATCGCCCATGATCCAACTACGGCCCAGCAGGCGTTTTTCCAGGACTTCCAGCAAGCGCCGGGCTTCAGCCGCATAGCGGTCGCGAGGGCGCTTGTCTTCGTAGGCCTTGCCGGCAAATTTATTGAAGAACCCCACCTGGCCGAACATCGGCCCGATCCCGGCCATCTGGAACATCAGCCATTGCAGGGTTTCGTAGCGCGCGGCAGGCGCCTGGGGCAGCAGTTGCGCGGTTTTCTCCGCCAGGTAGATCAGGATCGCCCCCGACTCGAACAACGCCAGCGGTTCACCGCCCGGGCCGTTGGGGTCGATGATCGCCGGGATTTTGTTGTTGGGGTTCAACGACAGGAACTCGGGCGAGAACTGGTCCTGGGTGTCGAAGCTGACTTTATGCGCCTCATACGCCAGGCCCAGTTCTTCGAGCATGATCGAAACCTTGACGCCATTGGGGGTGGGCAGCGAGTACAACTGCAGGCGCTCGGGATGCTGGGCTGGCCATTTGGTAATAATCGGAAACGCAGCGAGTGAAATCATCGATATACCCCAAGCTGAGAAAAACCCATGATAGCGATCTAGCGGCCAGGCTGCATTGGTCTTCAATCCGCAACATCGGGTCGCTAATCTCGGGTCCCAGCGAACCAAAACGCTATGGCGCACTCTTAAAAGCGCTTGAACGGTTGAATGGAGGCATACCGCCACACTCATGGAAACCGCACGATGCTTGGAGCGTCGCTGTGGCTGGGCCTTGCGGTCTTGATCCGAAGCACTGAAGACTCGAAAACTAATGAAAATCAAGCCTTTGTGCCTTGGCAAACGTTTCAAACAATATGCTTATTACGTGTTACCGATGTTCTTTGTAGGCGGCGCCTTGATGCTGGCCTTCGAAGCCCGCGAGAGCAGTGCCGAGCCGAAGAACGGCGTACAGACCCTGGTGTTCCTGCGCCATGGCGAAAAACCCGCTGGCGGCCTGGGCCAACTCAATTGCCAGGGCCTCAACCGCGCGATGAACCTGGCCACCGTACTGCCGGAAAAATTCGGCGCCGCCGATTTTGTATTCGCGGCCAACCCGACGCGTAATGTCGAGGAAGGCGAATTCGATAATTCCTACAGCTACATCCGACCATTGATGACCATCAGCCCCAGCGCGATCAAACTTGGGTTGCCGGTGAACATCGAGTTTTCGGCCAACGATACCAGCGACCTGGCGGACGAGCTGATGGAGGACAAGTACCACAACTCCACCATCTACACGGCCTGGTCCCACGGTTACCTGCCGGAGCTGATCAACAAGGTGGCGAGCGAAGCGGTCGGCGAGAAGTACACCATCACCGAAGACTGGTCCGGCGGCGACTTCGACACCCTGTACGTGTTGACCCTGACCTGGCAGAACGGCAAGGCCAGCCTGCTCAGCCGTAACTACAAGCAAGGGCTGGATAACGGCTTGCAGACCTGCCCGGATGCGACGCACGTAAACGCTGACAGCTGACCTTACCGGCGACTGCGTCCCGCGTGACACACCGCGATCGCCGGCAAGCCGGCTCCTACTGGGGGCGGGACCGCGTATGATGCGTCGCTATCGACTTATCTGCGGATCCTGACCATGTCTAACCTCACCTCTGCCAGCCCTGTACGCGGCTGGTCCTTCTGGTGGAAGCCGGCGCTGTTCCTGTTGGTCGCCTGCGTCGGCCTGTATTACGTGAAGTGGTCGCCCTACTACTTCAAGGCGTTCGTTGCGGCAGACAGCCACAGCATCGGCAACTCGATCCTCAACGATCAACAAGGCTCGCCATTGGCGGCGGCCCTGGCCTATGCCCAGGTGTATTTCCTGGCAATCTGGAAAGCCGCCGTGCTGGCGGTGATTCTCGGATCGTTGCTGCAAGTGTTGATTCCACGGGACTGGCTGTTACGCCTGTTCGGGCGCGCCGGGCTTGGTTCCACGGTACGCGGAGGGTTGTTCGCCCTCCCGGGCATGATGTGCAGTTGCTGCGCCGCCCCCGTGGCGGCGGGGATGCGTCGTCAGCAAGTGTCGGTGGGCGCAGCCCTGGCGTTCTGGATGGGCAACCCGGTACTCAACCCGGCGACCCTGGTGTTCATGGGCTTTGTCCTGGGCTGGGACTTTGCCGCACTGCGGCTGGTGGCCGGGATCGTGTTGGTGATCGGTGTGGCGCTGATCGCCCAACGCATCGCACGCCCGGAGCAGGTGCCGGAAGTGGCGCTGGAGGCCGTGGCCAACGTCAGCGGCGCCGACAGCCAGCCCTTCCTCACCCGCTGGCTGCGCACCTTGTGGCAGTTGTTCTGGAGCACCATCCCGGTGTACATCCTGGCGGTGTTGCTGCTTGGCGCGGCACGGGTATGGCTGTTCCCCCATGTGGACGGGGCGATGGCCGACAGCCTGGTTTGGCTGGTGCCCCTGGCGATTGTCGGCACCCTGTTTGTGATTCCCACCGCGGCGGAAATCCCGATTGTGCAGACCATGATGGCCCTGGGCATGGGGACCGGGCCAGCGGTGGCCCTGTTGATGACCCTGCCGAGCGTGAGCCTGCCGTCGCTGTTGATGCTGCGCAAGGATTTCGATACACGGGTGCTGGTGACAGTGGCCGGGCTGACCATGTTGATGGGTGTGGTGTGTGGGTTGGTGGCGGTGGTCGTGCTGTAGGGTTGGGCATCGCCGCATAGGTGTGCTGCTGAAAGGGCTCCTGTGGCGAGCGGGCTTGTCGGAACGCCGCATCGCCACGGGGACAGTCGTCAGCACCCGCGCCGGGCACCGCGCTCGCGCAAATACTCCAGCACCGCCCCCTGCTCCCCTGCGAACTCGATGCGGGCGCCCTTCTTCTCACGCTGGAAGGCATACATCGGGTCGTAATATTCGCGCAGTAACCCTTCGATCCACTCACGATGCAGATCCACCGCGCCGCTGCGGGCCTGTTCTTCCAGGGCCTGCTGCAGGATGCCCTGCAACCGCTGGAACCGTTCGCCCCCCAGGCGCTTGTGGATATTGCCCAGGCTCTCGGTCAGGCGCTGCGCAAACACCTGCTGGCCCGACTCACCAAACACGCTGACAAACTCGGCGCACAGGTCCACCACATAATCGCCCAGGATTCGCTCGACCCGCCCCGCCAGGCTATCTTCTAACCACACCATCGGGAATGCCTGCATGCCTTTGTGCAAGGCCAGGGGCAGCGCACAACTGCCAATCATGCGGCTTTCATCCTCGACCACGAATTGCTCGATACCCTGGTCGCGCTTTTTCAGCAGATCAACCCCCAGGCGGTTCTCGAAATCGATGTTGGAGGGCTGTGCGGTAGCGCGCTTGCCGAAGCTGGAACCCCGGTGATTGGCGTGTCCTTCCAGATCCAGCGCATTGCGCAACTGGCCGAGGACTTCGGTTTTCCCAGTGCCGGTCATGCCGCCCAGCAGGACGAAGTCGCACTCGCGGGTAGCGCGCTCGACCGTATCGAGCAAAAAGCTGCGCATAGCCTTGTAGCCACCACCGACCCGCGGATAGTCGATACCCGCCTCGCGTAGCCATTGCTGGACAATCTGCGAGCGCAAGCCGCCGCGAAAGCAATACAGGTAGCCCTCAGGATGGGCATGCGCGAACTGTGCCCACTGCTCGACACGTTCAACCTTTGTCGCCCCGGACACCAACTGATGGCCCAGTACAATCGCCGCCTGTTGCCCCTGCTGCTTATAGCAAGTGCCCACCCGCTGGCGTTCGTCATCGTTCATCAACGGTAGATTGACCACCCCGGGGAACGCACCCTTGACGAATTCAACCGGCGCGCGGGTATCCATCATCGGGCGGTCGTTGAGAAAGATGTCGCGGTAATCGGTGATGTCGCTGGGCATCAAGACACCTCTACCGCGTTGCTCTGTCGCTCGACCAACTGGCCAATGGGCGCCAGGTTCAAGCCCAGTTCGACCGCTGCCGCAAGAAACTCGGCTTCGCCTTCTGGCGTGACAGCCACTAGCAGCCCGCCACTGGTCTGCGGGTCGCACAACACACGCTTGTGCAACTCATTGATACGGCCCAACTGGCCCGAATAGCTGTCGAAGTTGCGCAACGTACCGCCCGGCACACAGCCCTGGTCCAGGTAGTACTCGACCCCCGGCAGGCGTGGGACTTTTTCGTAGTCGATCAGGGCAGTCAAACCGCTACCGTCCGCCATTTCCACCAGGTGCCCGAGCAGGCCGAAACCGGTCACGTCAGTCATGGCGCTGACCCCGGCCAGTTTGCCAAAGCGGCTGCCGGGTTTGTTGAGGGTGCACATCCAGTCCCGCGCCAGCCCGATATCGGCTTCGCGCAATTTGCCCTTCTTCTCGGCGGTGGTGAGGATGCCGATACCCAGGGGTTTGGTCAGGTACAAGCGACAGCCAGCGGTGGCGGTGTCGTTGCGCTTCATATGGCGCTTGTGCACCAGACCGGTGACGGCCAGGCCGAAGATCGGCTCCGGGGCGTCGATGGAATGGCCACCGGCCAGGGGAATGCCGGCCGCGTCGCACACCGAGCGGCCACCGCGGATCACTTCCCGGGCGATTTCCGGGGCCAGTACATTGACCGGCCAACCGAGAATGGCAATGGCCATCAACGGGTCGCCACCCATGGCGTAGATATCGCTGATGGCGTTGGTGGCAGCAATGCGCCCGAAATCGAAGGGATCGTCGACGATAGGCATGAAAAAGTCAGTGGTGGAAACCACGCCGCGCTCGTCGTCGATCGCGTACACCGCGGCGTCGTCACGCGAGGCATTGCCCACCCAAAGGTTGGGGTCGAGGTTCTGCGCGCCGCTGCCGGCGAGGATCACTTCCAGCACCTGCGGCGAAATCTTGCAGCCGCAACCGGCACCGTGGCTGTACTGGGTCAGGCGAATCGGCTCGTTCATGGTGGACCTCAAACTATCAAGTGCGCGAAGTCTAACAGACAGCAAAAAGCCGGCTGGGCTCTTGGGAGCACAGCCGGCTTCTGGGTTTGAGCGGTTACTGGCGGGCAGCGAGCAAACGCTTGTGGCGATTGCGCCGCGCGATGTTCAAGCACTCGATGGCAGCCGAGAACGCCATGGCCGCGTACACGTAGCCTTTAGGCACATGGGCACCGAAACCTTCGGCGATCAAGGTCATACCGATCATGATCAAGAAGCCCAGGGCCAGCATCACCACGGTCGGGTTGTCGTTGATGAACTTGGCCAGGGGTTCAGCCGCAACCAGCATCACGATCACCGAGGTCACCACGGCAATGATCATGATCGGCAAATGCTCGGTCATGCCGACGGCGGTGATGATGCTGTCGATGGAGAACACCAGGTCGAGCAGCAGGATCTGCCCGATGGCCGCAGCAAAGCCGATAGCCACAGTATTGCCCACGCTTGCCTTCTCTTCGGGCTCCGGGTCCATGCTTTGGTGGATCTCGGTCGTCGCCTTCCACACCAGGAACAGGCCACCGGCGATCAGGATCATGTCCTTCCACGAAAACGCCTGGCCGAACACTTCAAACACCGGCGCCGTCAGTTGCACGATAAACGCGATGGTGCTCAACAGGCCCAGGCGCAGGATCAGCGCCATGCTGATGCCGATGCGCCGTGCCTTGGCCCGGTGTTGTTCCGGCAGTTTGTTGGTGAGGATCGAGATGAAGATCAGGTTGTCGATGCCCAGCACGATTTCCATGACGATCAGGGTCGCCAGGGCTACCCAGGCGGTGGGGCTGGCGGCCAGTTGTAAAAGGTATTCCATAGGTCAGTCCTGACGTTGTGCTGGGAAATTAGGTTTCTTTGGTGTTCGATTCAGACTCTTGCTCGGGCTGATCGTCCTTTTTTTCTGGACTGATCAGGCCTTGCGTCGCTTCACTCAATGCCTGCTCGGCGGCCTTGTGGGTGTCATCGATCGCTTGCTTGGCCGATTCGGTGGCTTTGCCCAGGACCTGCTGCGCGCTTTTCTCGACCTGATCGCAGCCGCTGATCATCACCAATGAAAGCGCAAGCAACGAAGCTGCGCCGAGAGAATTGAGTTTCATGATGTATTCCTCGTTAGAACCATTGGGTCCAAGTAGTGGCCCCGCGATAGCGACGCATTCTATGCAGGTGAACACTTCAGTAAAATTCGTATTTTTCTCGCGTATACTTCGGCTTTTACGAACTGACGGCCGCCATGCTCAATTACCGACAACTGCATTACTTCTGGGTGGTGGCCAAGACAGGCAGCATCGTGCGCGCCTGTGAGCAACTGAACCTCACCCCGCAAACCATCAGTGGGCAAATCAGCCTGCTCGAACAGACATTCGGCGTTGCCCTGTTTCAACGGGTGGGGCGCCAGTTGGAACTGACCGAGGCCGGGCGCCAGGCCCTGCCCTATGCCGAGCAGATGTTCCAGACCGGCAATGAACTGGAAGCGATGTTGCGCGCCCAGCCCAATGAACAGCAGATCGTGTTTCGCGTCGGCGTGGCGGATGTGGTGCCCAAGTCCATTGTCTATCGGCTGATCGCGCCGACCATGGAGCTGAACGAGCCGCTGCGTATTACCTGCCGTGAAGACAAACTGGAGCGGCTGTTGGCCGACCTGGCGATCCAGCGCCTGGACCTGGTAATTTCCGACAGCCCCATGCCCAGCCACCTCGACATCAAGGGCTACAGCCAGAAACTGGGGGAATGCGGCATCAGTTTTTTCGCCACCCAGGCATTGGCTGACCAGCACCCCGGTGATTTCCCACAGTGCCTGCACGGCGCGCCGTTGTTGATTCCCGGCGCGGAAACCGTAGTGCGCAGCCGTTTGCAGCGCTGGTTCGCCGAGCAAAAGATCCAGCCGAAGATCATCGGCGAGTTCGACGACAGTGCCTTGATGCAGGCGTTTGGCCAATCCGGCAGCGGGATTTTCATCGCCCCCAGCGTGATTGCCGAGGAAGTGCTACGCCAGTACGGCGTGGCACTGGTGGGCCAGACAGATGCAGTCACCGAGTCGTTCTATGCGATTTCGGTGGAACGCAAGGTCAAGCACCCCGGTATCGTTGCGATAACCGAAGGCGCCCGCCGCGAACTGTTTACTGCGTTGCCGACCTAGGCGCAGGCGACCCGGGTCTTGGCGGTCATCAGCCACAGGGCCAGGAGAATCGACAGCAGGATAAAGCCCGACGCCGCGAACCCCAGGCTGCCCAGGCCGAGGGTGTCGATCACATGCCCGCCGACCATCGCCCCCAGGCCAATGCCCAGGTTGGCCCCGGCAATGTTCAGCGACGCCGCGAATGCCGGCGCATGGGGCGCGGCCTTCATCAGCCGCACATGGCTGACCAAAAACAGCGCCGCCTGGGTCACGCCCCAGATGCCCATGGCCGCGGCCAGGCCGAGGGTGGAGTGGATCGCCGGCACCAGCGCCACCATGCCCGCGATCATAAAGCCACAGAACACCATCGAGGCGATCAGCGGGTGCTTGTCGACCATGCGCCCGCCCAACGAATTGCCGATCAGGCCCACGGCACCAAAGCCCATCAGGCACCAGCCCACCAGCGTGCCATCGAAGCCGGCCAGGCGCTCAAGAATGTCTGCCAGGTAGGTATAGGCGGTGAACATGCCGCTAAATACCAGAATCGACAGCAACACGTGGCCCTGCATCAAGGGGTTGCGCAGGATCTTGAACTGCGAGCGCAACGTCACGGTTTCCTTCTTCACCGTGGTCGCCGGCAGGTAAATCAACAGCAGCAGTGCCTTGAGTAGCGCCACCCCGGCCAGGATGCCAAAGGCGGTGCGCCAGCCGAACATGTCAGAGATCAAGGTGCCCACCGGAATCCCGAAGACCGTCGCGCAGACGATGCCAAAGCCGATCTTGGCAATCGCCCGGCCGGCGTAGTCCGGCCCGACAATATCCACGGCGGTTTCACTGGCCAGGGCCCAGAACACCGGCAACCCGAGGGCCGGAATCAGCCTTGCCACGGCCATCACCCAGATATTCGGCGCCAGGGCCGCCAGGGTATTGGCCGCGCCGAACATCAACAGGATGCTGATAAACAGGCGCTTGCGCTCGAAGCGTGCGAAATACGCGGTAAGGAACGGCCCGAACGCCGCCACGGTGAAGGCAAACAGCGTCACCAGCAAGCCAGCCTGGGACACGCTCACATCCAGGTCACGGGCGATGGAAGGCAACAGGCCCACGATGACAAATTCGGTGGTCAACACCGTAAAACCGGCTGCGGACAGCAGCAGGATGGGCAACAACATGCATAACTCCAGAAACGGCGACGCCAGCGTCGGCCCAAGGGCCCGCTGACAGAGAGGTAAGAAGAGGATGGCCAAGGTTAACAGAATGTAACCGGACCACGCACGGCTTTGGCGACTGAATGCCGCAGCAAATGGGATGTGTCCTACGGCATGTTAGACTTCGCGCCTTGCACAGTGCTGCACACATTAAAAAAACTAGAGACAACTCTTTATGACTGCTGCCCCTTCGCTGTTTCAACGCCTGCTGCGCGTCAGCCTGGTGACCCAAATTGTCATTGGCCTGGTCGCAGGCATCCTGCTGGCCCTGCTGTCGCCCAGTGCAGCCCTGTCCACCGCGTTTATCGGCAAGGTATTTGTCTCGGCGCTCAAGGCCGTCGCGCCGATCCTGGTGTTTGTGCTGGTGATGGCCTCGATCGCCAACCACAAGCATGGCCAGGAAACCCATATCCGGCCGATCCTGTTTCTGTATCTGCTGGGCACCTTTTCTGCGGCGGTTGTGGCAGTGATTGCTAGCACCCTGTTCCCCTCAAGCCTGGTGCTTTCCACCCATGATGTGGCCATCAGCGCCCCGGGCGGGATCGGCGAAGTGATGCAGAGCCTGCTGCTCAGTGTGGTGGACAACCCCGTCAGCGCCCTGATGAATGCGAATTTCATCGGCATCCTGGCCTGGGCTATCGGTATGGGCATCGCAATCCGCCATGCCGGTGAAACCACGCGCACCGTCCTGGACGACCTGTCCAACGGCGTCACGCTGATCGTGCGTGTGGTAATTCGTTTCGCGCCGCTGGGTATCTTCGGCCTGGTGGCCTCGACCCTGGCGGCCTCTGGTTTCGATGCGCTGTTGGGCTATGCGCACCTGTTGCTGGTGCTGATCGGCTGCATGTTGTTCGTGGCACTGGTGATCAACCCGGCGATCGTGTTCTGGAAACTGCGCCGTAACCCCTACCCGCTGGTGCTGCTGTGCCTGCGTGAGAGCGGGATCACCGCCTTTTTTACCCGCAGTTCGGCGGCCAACATCCCGGTCAACCTGGCATTGAGCGAGCGCCTGGGCCTGCACGAAGACACCTATTCGGTCTCGATCCCACTGGGGGCGACCATCAACATGGCCGGCGCCGCCATCACCATCACCGTGCTGACCCTGGCCGCCGTGCATACCCTGGGCATCGCCGTCGACCTGCCGACCGCGGTGTTGTTGAGTGTGGTTGCCGCGATCTGTGCTTGTGGCGCGTCGGGTGTGGCTGGGGGGTCGTTGTTGCTGATTCCGCTGGCGTGCAGCCTGTTCGGGATTCCGAGTGAAATCGCCATGCAAGTGGTGGCCGTGGGCTTCATTATCGGGGTGCTGCAGGATTCGGCGGAAACCGCGCTCAACTCGTCTACCGACGTGTTGTTCACTGCCGCGGCGTGCCTGGGCCAAGAAGACAAGAACCCGGTCTGATACAACAGTGGGCGCTGGCTTGTGTGGGAGCTGGCTTGCCTGCGATGGCCATGAGTATCTACACAACTCGCTCTTCTGAGTATGTGTACATATCCGTTGCCGCGGTCGCGGCGGGTATGGGTTCCGCCCTTACGGCGGCTCACTTTTGAACAGCGCAAAAGTAAGCAAAACGCTCTTGCCCCACCACTCGGTGCCTCGCCTAGGCTCGGCATGCCCGCAGTCAGGCATTGCTCCGTGGGCCCGCCGCGATCGGCCATCCATGGCCGTGTCGCGGCTACCCCGGCATCCTGCCGGGGTGCCCACTACGCAATACCTGCCTGCGGCCATCGTGGTTTAACGGGGCGCCTAAGATCAAAAGCCAGATCAAAAACAGAGCAACAGCAACGCCAGAGCGCGAAGCTGCATTACCCTATGGGAGCGGCGGTGCGACTTGCTCGCGAATGCGGTGTATCAGTCAATATATCCATCACTGACCCACCGCATTCGCGAGCAAGCCCGCTCCCACAAGGGGGACGCGCACGCTTCGACGATCAGGTCGGCTGTCAGGCCGCCTCGCTCTGCTTGTGATTTTGATCTTAGGCGCCCCGTTAAACCACGCTGGCCGTAATCCGATATTGATTTGGGGGGTAAACCGGCAGGACGCCGGTTTAGCCGCGCTGGGCCATGGATGGCCCATCGCGGCGGCCCCCCAAATCAATGTCGGATTACGGGCACACCGAGCCTAGGCGAGGTGCCGAGTGGTGGGGCAAGAGCGTTTTGCTTACTTTTGCGCTGTTCAAAAGTGAGCCGCCGTAAGGGCGGAACCCATGGCCGCCGTTACCGCAGCAATGGATATGCCCCCTACATCAGCCCAAAACCCAGAGCCCAGAAGTATCAGAGAGTTGTGTAGATACTCATGGCCATCGCAGGCAAGCCAGCTCCCACATTTGTTTTGCGGTGTTACTCAGTAATTAGAACGCGCCCATATAGTCGCGCTTGCCCACTTCCACACCGTTGTGACGCAGCAAGGCGTAGGCGGTGGTGACGTGGAAGAAGAACTGCGGCAGGCCGTAGGTCAGCAGGTAGGACTGGCCGCTGAAGCGCTTCTCTTTAGGAGTGCCCGGACGGGTGACGATCTCGATGCCTTCTTTGCCATCGATCTGCGCCGGGGTGATGGTGTCGATGAACCCCAGAACCTTGGCGATCAGCGCTTGCAGGTCAGCGAAGGTGACTTCGTTGTCTTCGTATTTCGGCACTTCAATCTCGGCCAGACGCGCGGAAACGCCCTTGGCAAAATCCACGGCGATCTGCACCTGGCGCACCAGCGGGAACATGTCCGGGAACAGGCGCGCTTGCAGCAAGGCGTTTGGGTCGATGTTCTTGGCGGTGGCGTGGGCCTCGGCCTTGTTCAGCACATCGCTCAAAGCGTTGAGCATTTGCTTGAAGACCGGAAGGGAAGCGGCGTACAGGGAAATAGTCATGACAGTCTCGACAGTGGTGGCAGGGTTTGAACAGCCGCGATTATAGACATGAGCGCTGCTTGTCTTTTATTTTTTCGGGATTAGGCTAGTGGGTTCACTGCATAGGGAAAGCGCGATGACCGCCGAGCACGACACCACCTCCTCCGAGCCGCGCCTCAACAGCACGGAAATCCGTGTTCTGGGCTGCCTGATCGAAAAGCAGGCCACCAACCCGGAAACCTACCCGCTGACCCTCAATGCCCTGGTCCTGGCCTGCAACCAGAAAACCAGCCGGGAACCTGTGATGAACCTCAGCCAGGGCCAGGTTGGCCAGAGCCTGCGGGCCCTGGAAGGCCAGGGGTTTACCAAACTGGTGATGGGCAGCCGTGCCGACCGCTGGGAACACCGGGTGGACAAGGCCCTGGAACTGGTGCCGGCGCAGGTGATTCTTACTGGCCTGTTGTTCCTGCGTGGCCCGCAGACGGTCAATGAATTGCTGACCCGCAGCGGGCGCATGCATGACTTTGAAGATGCCGAGCAGGTGGTACACCAACTCGAACGCCTGATCGCCCGCGACCTTGCCGTGCTGGTCCCCAAGCAAGCCGGCCAGCGTGAGGACCGCTACACCCACTCCCTGGGTGACCCGGCGGATATCGAGGCGATCCTGGCCGCCCGTGGCAGCCCGGTGGAGCGCAGCAGCGCTGGCAGCGGGGTTTCTCTGGAGCGCATCGAGGAGCTGGAGGCGCGGATTGCGGCGCTGGAAGAACGCCTCTCACGCCTCGAATAACCGCCCCTTTGTAGGAGCCGGCTTGCCGGCGATAAGGCCCTTGCCGCCATCGCCGGCAAGCCGGCTCCTACAAGGCCTGCCTTAGCCCTGTCGGGCAAACGCTACGGCTTTCTGGAACTGCTCATCCGTCGGGCGGATGCCGGTGTACAGCACGAACTGCTCCAGTGCCTGGATCGCGATCACTTCCAGGCCGGTAATCACCCGCTTGCCCTGGGCCCGGCCACGCACGATCAGCGGCGTTTCGGCGGGGATCGCCACCACATCGAATACAGTCTCTGCCGCATCAATGGCGTCGGCCTCGAATGCCAGGTCCTCGGCCTGGGCGCCGCCGGTCATGCCGATGGGCGTTACGTTGACCAGCATCTGCGGCCGCGCGTTACCCAATGTCGCCTGCCACTCATACCCCAGGTTGTGCGCCAGGGCCCGGCCTGCTCCTTCGTTACGGGCAACGATCAGGCCATTGGCGTAGCCACCGTCACGCAGGGCACTGGCCACGGCCTTGGCCATGCCGCCACTGCCGTGCAGGGCAAAGGTCGAGTCCTTGGGCACCGCGTGCTTTTGCAGCAGTTGCTCGATGGCGATGTAATCAGTGTTGTAGGCCTTGAGGTGGCCAGCGGTATTGACGATGGTGTTGATTGAAGCGATGGCGCGGGCCGAGTCGTCGAGTTCGTCCACCAGTTCGATACAGGCTTCCTTGAACGGCATCGACACCCCACAGCCACGAATGCCCAAGGCGCGGATCCCGGCTACAGCGCCGTTCAAGTCCTGGCTGCTGAAAGCCTTGTAGTAAAAATTCAGCCCCAACTGCTCATACAAATGGTTATGAAAGCGCAGGCCGAAATTACCCGGGCGGGCCGACAACGACATGCACAACTGGGTGTCCTTGTTGGGGTTCATCAGCATCGGTAACTCCTCTTCAAGTAAGCAAATCGGTACAGACCTTACACAACCTTTACCTAGCTGCAGTGCTGTTTTGCTGAAATACGTTGTCTTAAAAGTATCCCCGCGACAATCCTTGAGTCTATTGATTGCAGACCACAAGCGCAGGGGCCAACCGAGGAAAGACCATGATGCGTAAAATCCCCAGGATCGCCTTGCTGATCGGTGCACTCGCTGTAGCCGGCCAAGCCTCCGCCCATGGTGGTGGTTGGGGTGGCCCGGCCGTTTTGGGTGCGGTTGTCGGCGCAGCCGTGGTGGGCTCAGTGATCGCCAGCCATGATCGGCCGGTGTATGTGCAGCAACAACCTGTGTACTACCAGCCGCAGCCGGTGTATGCCGCCCCGCCACCGGTCTATTACCAGCCACCACCGGTGTACGTGCAGCAGCCGGTTTATTACCGCCCGGCGCCGGTGTATTACGGGCCACCACGCGGCTACTACGGCCCGCCCCGAGGCTATTACGGGCGCGGCTGGTAAGCCCGGTATACAAAGCCCCGCATTCCAGGCGGGGCTTTTTTGTGGGTGCAGGGTCTGAATAAATCTCGCCGGGGTCGTTATGGAGACATCGCCGACCGTTAAATCCGACATTATTAAGGCCAAAGTGTACTTGCCCAACCGGGGGGCGCGCTGTCATGTTTGTGTCACGCGGCACTCTCACTATCGAAACGGTCCCCCATAACAGGTCATAACAACAAGGACGCCCCAGCATGCCCACACAAAACCCGCACCGCACCGCCGGCCTCTGCACTTCCAGCAAGGTCTACAGCGCCTTGACTGAACTCAAGCACCTTGAAGGCCACCGTAGCGCCAAGTTTCTCTCGTTGCTGGCAGAAAACCTGGTCCACAAGGGCCTGCTCAATGAACAAGAAGTGCTGCACATGCTGGACCAGGTGGTGGACTGAGCCCTGTCGGCGCAGCCTCGATGGCAGTGATGTTGACTATCGAGCAGGGTGATTTTCCCTCGCCGCCCGGCCGCCGTAAGGTGAACTCCATCAGCAATGGAGGTACATATGCCCACTATCCAGATCATGTCCGTCGTTGGCAGTGCCGTCCCCGGCCCCCTGCGCAAACTGGGTTTGCTCGCCTGTTGGTACCTGGTACGCGACGGTGAAGCCATCAGCGGGCCCCTGGCCTCGTTGCCCGACGCCCAGGCCCTGTCCCGCAAGATGGCCCACTGCTTCTCAGCCTAGGGCAATGGCAGCCGCACCCGGGGTTTGGTCTCGACAAACAGCGCCCAGCTGGAGATAAACAACGCGGCGATCAACGGGCCGATGACAAAGCCATTGAGGCCGAACACCGACAGCCCGCCCAGGGTCGAGATCAGGATCAGGTAATCCGGCATCTTGGTGTCCTTGCCCACCAGGATCGGGCGCAGCACATTGTCCACCAGGCCAATCACAAATACCCCGAACAAGGCCAGCACCACTCCTTGCCAGATTGAACCGCTGAGCAGGAAGTACGCAGCCACCGGCCCCCACACAATCCCCGCCCCCACCGCAGGCAGCAACGACAAGAACGCCATCAATACCGCCCAGAGCAACGCGCTGGGAATGTCCAGGAACCAGAAAATCAGGCCACCCAGTGCGCCCTGAGTCACCGCTACCAGCACATTGCCTTTGACGGTCGCGCGCACCACGCGGTTGAACTTCAGTTGCAGGCGACGCTTCTGCGGCTCGGCCAGCGGCACTGCCGTGCGCACTTTGCGCACCAGTTCGGGACCGTCGCGCAGCAGGAAGAACAGCAAGTACAGCATGATGAAAAAGCTCACCAGGAAATCAAAGGTGCCCTGGCCGAAGCTGAACGCCTGGCTGGCGAAGAACTGGCTGCCCTGCATCGCGCCCTTGACGATTTTCTCGCGCAGGCCCTCCAGGTTGCCCATGCCGAAGCGGTCCAGCAGGTGCTGGAAGTACGGCGGCAGGAAGTTCTTGAATTGTTCGATGTAGCCCGCCACATCCAACTTGCCACTCTCGACGTTCTTGTACAGCGTCGCCCCCTCCTGCACCAGCAAGGCGCTGGTGATGATCACCGGTAAAATCGCGATCACCAGGCACACCATCAAGGTGCACAGCGACGTCAGGTTGCGGTTCCAGCCAAACTTGAGCTGCAGGCGCCGCTGCATGGGCGCAAAAATGATCCCGAGGATGATCGCCCAGAACACCGCGCCATAGAACGGCAACAGGATCCAGAAGAAGCCGATAGTCACCACGACCAGCAGCAACAGCAGGGTTTTGAATTGCAGATTCGTTTGGTTCATGTCCGATCCGTACCAGAAAAACGCCGGGCGCCCAGCGCGCCCTGTTGCTTAGTCCACCGCGCATCCGGCGAGTGCCATCTTTATTTCTACAGCGTAGACCCAGATCAATAAGCGCCCGGCCCAGCTCGGCTACCCTGCCGCCCTTTTGCGACCTGAATCCCCATGCCCCCTGTCCTCGCTCCCGAATTGCTCGCCCCCGCTGGCACCCTGAAAAACATGCGCTACGCCTTTGCCTACGGCGCCGATGCGGTCTACGCCGGCCAGCCGCGCTACAGCTTGCGGGTGCGCAACAACGAGTTCGACCACGCCAACCTGGCCCTGGGTATCGCCGAGGCCCAGGCCCAGGGCAAGCGCTTTTATGTCGTGGTCAACATCGCGCCGCACAACGCCAAGCTGAAGACCTTTCTCAAGGACCTCGAACCGGTGATCGCCATGGGCCCGGACGCGCTGATCATGTCTGACCCCGGCTTGATCATGCTGGTGCGCCGGCACTTCCCGCAGATGCCGATCCACCTGTCAGTACAGGCCAATACGGTGAACTGGGCCAGCGTCGAGTTCTGGCAACAGCAAGGCATCTGCCGGATCATCCTGTCGCGGGAACTGTCCCTGGAAGAAATCGCCGAAATCCGCCAACAAGTGCCGGCCATGGAGTTGGAAGTGTTTGTGCATGGCGCACTGTGCATGGCCTATTCCGGGCGCTGCCTGTTGTCGGGCTATATGAACAAGCGCGATGCCAATCAGGGCACCTGCACCAACGCCTGCCGCTGGAAGTACCAGGCCAGCCCCGCCGTCGAAAACAGCGTGGGCGATATCGTCCAGCAGTATCAGCCCGAACCGACCCTGGGCCTTGGCGCGCCCACCGACCAGGTGTTCCTGCTCCAGGAGGCCAACCGCCCCGATGAGCAGATGCCGGCCTTCGAGGACGAGCACGGCACCTACATCATGAACGCCAAGGACCTGCGGGCGGTGCAGCACGTCGAGCGCCTGACGCAGATGGGCGTGCACTCGCTGAAGATCGAGGGCCGCACCAAATCCCACTTCTATGTGGCACGCACCACCCAGGTGTACCGCCAGGCCATTGATGACGCCGTGGCCGGGCGCGCGTTCGACCGTGGTTTGATGACCAACCTCGAATCCCTGGCCCAACGCGGCTACACCGAAGGCTTCCTGCGCCGCCATGTGCATGACGAGTACCAGAACTACCAGAACGGTAGCTCGGTTTCCGAGCGCCAGCAGTTTGTCGGCGAGTTGACCGGCGAGCGGCGCGGGGAACTGGCCGAGGTCAAGGTGAAGAACCGCTTTGCGCTGGGCAACCACCTGGAGTTGATGACCCCGGCGGGGAATTTCCATTTTGACTTGGGGAGGATGCATAACGCCAAGGGCGAGGCGATCGAGGTGGCGCCTGGGGATGGGCATACGGTGTATGTGCCGGTGCCGTTGGAGATGGATATCGGGTTTGGGTTGTTGATGCGGGATGTGTAGCAGGCTTTAAAGATAGCGCTCTGTGGCGAGCGGGCTTGTCGGAACGCCGCATCGCCCGCGCTGGGCTGCGAAGCAGCCCCAGTGAGCCGAATGCGGTCTATCAAATACTACGCAGCGGCTGGATTTGGGGCTGCTTCGCAGCCCAGCGCGGGCGATGCGGCGTTCCGACAAGCCCGCTCGCCACAAAGGCCAGAACAAGCACCGCAATTGCCAGGTCAGATCCTGAACTGCCCCACCAACTGCCCCAATCGCTGCCCCAGATCCGCCAGGCTGCGTGAAGTCTGCGCGCCCTGCTGGGTTTCGTCCGCCACACTGTCCACCGCCACCGCAATCTGATGCACGCTGCGGTTGATCTCTTCCGCCACGGCGGTTTGCTCTTCCGCGGCGCTGGCGATCTGCGCGTTCATCGTGTTGATGGTGCCGATCAACTGCGCCATGGTATCGAGGGACGCCCCGGCCTCATTGGCCTGGGCCGAGGTGCCGTCGCCGGCATCGCTGGAGCGGCGCATGGATTCCACCGCCGCCTCGGTGCCCTTTTGCAGGCGGTCGATCATGCCCTGGATTTCCTGGGTGCTTTGCTGGGTGCGGCTGGCCAGTGCGCGCACTTCATCGGCCACCACCGCAAAGCCACGTCCGGCTTCACCGGCGCGGGCCGCTTCGATGGCGGCGTTGAGGGCCAGCAGGTTGGTCTGCTCGGCAATCGAGCGGATCACCCCGAGCACACTGACAATCGACGATACGTCCTGTTGCAGGCTGTCCAGAGACACGCCGCTGCTGCGGATGTCATTCACCAGTGCATGAATCTGCGCGATGCTGCCATCCACCACGCGTTTGGCGGCCTGGCCTTCGGCGTCGGTCTGCTGCGCCGCCACCGCAGCGCCCTGGGCACTGCGCGCCACTTCATGGGCGGCAGACGACATTTCGTTGATCGCCGTAGCCACCTGGTCAGTCTCCTGGCGCTGGCGCTCCATGGCCTGCTCCGAACGGTGGGCCTGCTCGGATACCTGGCTGACCAGGCCGGTCAGTTGCGAAGTCATGTCGGTGATCTGGCGCACCAAGCCATGGATTTTGTCGACAAAGCGGTTGAACGAACCCGCCAGTTCACCCAACTCGTCCTGGCTGGTGATTGCCAGGCGGCGGGTCAAATCACCCTCGCCGGCGGCGATGTCGTCGAGGTTGGCCTTCATCAGGTGCAAGGGGCGCAGGATGGTATTGGCCAGCACCATGCCCACTGCCGCAATCAGCAACAGCAGGACCACGGCGATACCGACGATGCTCAACAACACCCCTTCCATACGTTCGTTGACCTTGGCTTCCACCTCACTGACCAGGGCGTCGATACCGTCGAGGTTGACCGACGTACCGATCACCATGTCCCACTTGGGCAAGTATTCGGTGTAGCCAAGCTTGGGCACCAGTTCGGTTTGCCCCGGCTGGGTCGAGCTGTATTGCAGGTAGTGGGTGCCGTCCTTGCCGACCTTCACCAGGTCGCGGTTGACGTAGACACCGTTGGGGTCACGGTTGTCCTTGAAGCTTTTGCCCACGCCATCGGGGCTGTTGCCCTTGAACAGGCGGATGGTCTCGGAGTCGTAGCCAAAGAAATATCCGTCCTTGCCGTAGGTGGTGTTGGACAACAGCTTGACCACCTGCGCCCGCGCCTGCGTATCGCCAGGAGCGGCGGCGTCGTACAGCGGCTTGATGGTGGTCATCGCCACTTCCACGTAACTCTGCAGGGTGGCCTTGGCATTGTTGAGCAGCCGCTCGCGGGTTTCAGCCACCTCGCTGCGCGCCTGTTCCTTGAGGATCCATACCGTGGTCAGGCTGATGACCACGGCAAACAACAACACCGGCAGTACGGCGAGGGACAGGACTTTGGCCTTCAGACTCAGACGCATGGATCTTCTCTCTTATAGGGCAACGTTAAGAGGTTAACGGCCCTGAGAGAAAAAACTGTAGGAGCGAGCTTGCTCGCGAAAGTCGTCGGCAATAACACGGGCATCCTGGATGGACGCGGTGCCCTTGAATCCTTCGCGAGCAAGCTCGCTCCTACAGGAGAGGTCAGAGGGTCATCGCGGCAAACCAGCCGAACACCAGCAGCGGCAGGTTGTAGTGCAGGAAGGTCGGGACCACGGTGTCCCAGATATGGTGGTGCTGGCCGTCGATGTTCAAACCCGAGGTCGGCCCCAGGGTGGAGTCGGACGCTGGCGAACCGGCATCGCCCAGGGCGCCAGCGGTGCCGACGATGCAGACAATGGCCAGGGGGCTGAAGCCCAGTTGCACACACAGCGGCACGAAAATCGCCGCCAGGATCGGTACCGTGGAAAATGACGAGCCAATCCCCATGGTCACCAGCAACCCCACCAGCAACATCAACAGCGCGCCCACGCCACGGCTATGGCCGATAAACGCCGCAGAGGCCTGCACTAGCGTCTGCACCTGGCCGGTGGCCTTGAGCACTTGGGCAAACCCGGAGGACGCGATCATGATGAAGCCGATCATCGCCATCATCTTCATGCCTTCGGTGAACAGGTCATCGGTGTCGCGCCAGCGCACGATGCCCGACACCGAGAAGATCAGGAAACCCGCCAGGGCACCGATGATCATTGAGTCCAGCCACAGTTGGATGATAAACGCCGAGGCAATGGCCAGCCCGGCTACCAGCAGGGTCAGCGGGTTGTATTGCACCGCCACTTGCTCGACCCGCTCGATTTTCTCCAGGTCGTAGACGCGCTTCTTGCGGTAGCTGATAAACACCGCCACCAACAGGCCGAACACCATGCCCAGCGCCGGGATGCCCATGGCGTGGGTCACATTGACCTGGCTGATATCCACCCCACTCTTGGCGACGTTGGCCAGCAGGATCTGGTTGAGGAAGATGTTGCCGAAGCCCACCGGCAGGAACATGTACGGGGTGATCAGGCCAAAGGTCATGACACAGGCGATCAGGCGCCGGTCAATCTGCAACTTGGTCAGCACATACAGAAGAGGCGGCACCAGCAGCGGGATAAAGGCGATATGGATCGGCAGGATGTTCTGCGAGGCAATCGCCACCGCACCCAGCAGGCAGATCAGCAGCCATTTGACATGACTGCCGCCCGTCGCTTCCTGGCGATCCACCAGCAACAGCGCCTTGTCCGCCAGGGCGTGGGCCAGGCCGGACTTGGCGATCGCCACGGCGAAAGCACCGAGCAATGCGTAAGACAGCGCCACCGTGGCACCGCCGCCCAGGCCGCTGTTGAATGCGCTGAGCGTCGCGTCGATGCCAAGACCTCCGGTCAAGCCGCCGACCAGGGCGCCGACGATGATCGCGATGACCACATGCACGCGGGACAGGCTCAGCACGAGCATGGTGCCGACCGCGGCGATTACTGCGTTAATCATGGTTACCTCAGGACAGAAACATAAAAACAACACGCGCCGGCACCCTGGCCAAATGGCGACCACGGCACACGCAGAAAAGGAGTTTTATTAGAGGGCGCGCACTTTGCAGCAGCCGACACGCCATGTCAAAGCGCGACGTCGCAAACAGAATTCAATTGATCGTATGAATAAAGAAAAAAACCGTGCGGCCGATACAACGGATCATCTCTGTCGTAACGAAGGTTAAAAGATCTCCATGTCGCTCAGGCAGCTGTCCATTCAATGGAAAATCACCCTCCTCGCCGGCCTTTGTCTGTTGGGGATCGTGACCCTGCTAGTGGGTCTTTCGCTGTATCGCATGGATCAGAGCTCACATAGGGTCCAGACCTCCAGCACGCAGATGCTCAATGTCGCGGCTCAATCGCGCATCGAAGCCCAGGGGGAAGTCCAGGCGCTGGGCATCCGCCAACAGTTTATGGACGCTTACCAGTACGGCCATGGTTTTTCGCGCCAGGTGCTGTTTTTGCGGGAACAGGCCGAGAAGCGCTTCCTTGATGCCTTTGACCTGCGTGAAGACCTGACCCGCCAAGTCAAGGCCGCGCTGCAGGCCAATCCGGACCTGCTGGGCCTTTCCCTGGTGTTCGAAGCCAATGCCCTGGATGGCAAGGATGAGTTGTTTACCGGCCAGGACGAGCTGGGCAGTAACGAGAAGGGCCGCTTCGCCCTGTACTGGTCGCAGCCGACACCCGGCAAGCTGACCTCGATGGCACTGCCGGAAAGCGACATGTCCGACACCAGCGTCGGCCCCAGCGGCGAAAAGGCCAACACCTGGTTCACCTGCCCGCGCACCACCCTCAAACCGTGCGTGATCGAACCGTACTTCTATGTGATCGACGGGCAAAACGTGTTGCTCACCAGCATCGTGTTCCCCCTCACGGTCAATGGCAAAGTCATCGCCTCGCTGTCGGTGGACATCAACCTCAACAGCCTGCAGGCGGTCAGCCAGAATGCCAGCCGCAAGCTGTATGACGGCCAGACCAAGGTCAGCATCATCAGCCCGGTAGGTTTGCTCGCCGGCTACAGCCCGGATGCAAGCAAGCTCAGCCAGCGCCTGGACAGCGTCGACACCACCAGCGGCGCACAACTGATCAGTGCCATGGCCAACAGTACCCAAACCTACAGCCTGCGCACCGGCCAGCAACTCAAGGTGCTGGCGCCGTTCCAGCCAATTCCCGATGGCAAGTCCTGGGGCGTGTTGCTGGACGTACCGGAACAAGTCCTGATCGGCCCCGCCCAAGCCCTCAAGGCCGAACTGGATGCCGACAACACCAAAGGCACCTTGCTGGAACTGGGCCTGGGCTTGCTCGCCGCGATTGTCGGTTTGCTGTTGGTGTGGCTGATGGCCCGTAGCGTCACCCGGCCAATCCTCGGCGTGGCCCGCATGCTGGAGGATATCGCCAGCGGCGAAGGCGACCTGACCAGGCGCCTGGCCTACGACAAGCGCGACGAACTCGGTGAACTGGCCAGTTGGTTCAACCGTTTCCTCGACAAGCTGCAACCGATCATTGCCGAGGTCAAACGCTCGGTGCAGGACGCACGCAGCACCGCCGACCAATCGGCGGCGATTGCCAGCCAGACCAGTGCCGGCATGGACCAGCAATACCGCCAGGTCGACCAGGTGGCCACCGCCTCCCACGAGATGAGCGCCACCGCCCAGGACGTCGCACGCAGCGCTGCCCAGGCCGCACACGCCGCCCGCGATGCCGATCAGGCCACCCGCGAAGGCCTGACCGTGATCGACCGCACCACCACCAGCATCGGCCACCTCGCCGCCGATATGAGTACGGCGATGACCCAGGTCGAAGGCCTGGCGGCCAATAGCGAGCAGATCGGCTCTGTGCTGGAAGTGATCCGCGCGATTGCCGAACAGACCAACCTGCTGGCCCTCAACGCCGCCATCGAAGCTGCCCGTGCCGGTGAGGCCGGGCGTGGTTTTGCGGTGGTCGCCGATGAAGTGCGCAACCTCGCACGGCGCACCCAGGAGTCGGTGGAAGAAACCCGCCAGGTGATCGAGCAGTTGCAAAACGGCACCCAGGAAGTGGTGAGTTCCATGAGCAACAGCCATCGCCAGGCCCAAGGCAGTGTGGAACAGGTCGGCCAGGCAGTAACGGCATTGCGCCAGATCGGCGATGCGGTGACGGTGATCAGCGACATGAACCTGCAGATCGCCAGCGCCGCCGAGCAACAAAGCGCGGTGGCCGAGGAGATCAACAGCAACGTGGCGACGATTCGCGACGTGACCGAGTCGCTGTCGGGTCAGGCCAATGAGTCGGCGCGGGTCAGCCAGACACTCAATAGCCTGGCCAATCAGCAACAAGGCTTGATGGATCAGTTCCGGGTTTGATGGCAATCTGAAATGCACTGGGTTGGGCGCCGTACGTCGCCAGCTCACAACTCCAGAGCTCCAACGCCGGCTGGCTCGCCTGTGGCGGGCCAAGCCAGGTACTCATCCAGTGGCAGTGCTGGTTGAAACACAGTTGATAATCCCCGGCCTCAGGGGTTCGCCCCAAGCGCAGGGGTTGCAACGGGGGCAACTGACGCTGGTAATGCCAGCTGCCCTCGCGCAGTTGGGCGCCGTCCGGAATCTCCATACCGGCCCCCGAGCCCTTGACCCGTGCCTCACCCAGCACCAGCCCCTCCGGGGTTACGCGGTAATCCTCTTCCCAGCGCACTTTCTCGATCGTATGCGTCCAGGCCAGGGTGAAGGCCGGCGTGGGAACCTGCGCCCACACCGTCCCCGCCAAGCCCAGGCACAAACCGATCACACCGCAGCCACCTGGGCGCGATGGGCACGCCAGCAGTGCTGCGCAATCAACAGCGCTGCCAGGACGAAGCCGATTTCATCGCTTAACGGCGTTGCCAGAATCAAACTGGCACCGGCGGCAAAGCCCACCACCCGCTCCCACCCACTGAGCCTGGTCAGCAGGTAGCCGGTGAACACCGCGCCCCAGATGCCGATGGCCAGCAGCGCCTTGGCCACCACATACAGGGTCGCCAGCAGGCTGTCGCCCTGCAGCATCAACGCCGGCTCGTACACCGCCATGAACGGCACGACAAACCCGGCCACGGCGATGCGCACCGCCCACAGGCTGATTTTCAGGCCGCTTGCCCGGGCAATCGGCGCCGCCGCGAAACAGGCTAGCGCTACCGGCGGCGTGAGGTCGGCCATGATGCCGAAATAGAACACGAACATATGCGACACAATCAGCGGCACGCCCAGGTCCAACAAGGCCGGCGCGGCAATCGAGCTGGTGATGATGTAGTTGGGAATGGTCGGTATGCCCATGCCCAACACCAGACAGGTAAGCATGGTGAGCACCAGCGAAAGGAACAGATTGTCCTGGCCGATAGCGAGGATGTAGCCGGCAAAGGTCGAGGCCACCCCGGTCAGCGACACCACCCCGATGATCACCCCCACCAGCGCGCAGGCGATGCCCACCGGCACGGCATGGCGTGCGCCTTCAACCAGGGCATGCAGGCAGATTGTCAGGGTGTCGCGGCCGCCCTTGATGAACCAGCACACCGCCACCAACAGCGCCACGACTCCAAACACCATGCCGATACCGAGCCGGAAGAAGCCCGCACACAGCACGCCCAGGACGATCCAGAAAACCAAACGCAGGGCCGTGGACGATACCCGCAGGATGATCGCCGAGCCCAGGATGACGATGGAGGTCAGTGCCAGGCCGACCATGCCGGAGAACAACGGGGTGCGTCCGGAGAACAGCAGGTGGATCAGCACGAATAACGGGATCAGCAAATACCAGCGCTGCTTCACCGCAGCCCAGGGGTTCGGGCATTCGCTCTTGGGCAAGCCGCACAGGTTGGAACGCTTGGCTTCCAGGTGAACCATCCAGAACACCGAGCCAAAGTACAACATGGCCGGAATCAACGCGGCCTTGGCCACTTCGAAGAACGGCACGTTGATCGTCTCGGCCATGATAAAAGCCACCGCACCCATGATCGGCGGCATGATCTGGCTGCCCATCGACGAGGTCGCTTCCACGCCGCCGGCAAACGCCGACTTGTAGCCAAAGCGCTTCATCAACGGGATGGTGAATTGGCCGGTGGTGACCACATTGGCCACCCCCGAACCGGTGATGGTGCCCATCAGCGCCGACGACACCACCGACACCTTGGCCGGACCACCGAGCTTATGGCCGAACAGGCCCATGGCGAAGTCGGTGAACAGTTTGATCATCCCGGCTTGTTCGAGGAACGCGCCGAACAGGATAAACAGGAAGATGTACGTAGCCGAGACATAGGTCGGCGTGCCGTACAGCCCCTCGGTGCCAAAGGCCAGTTGGTTGACGATCTGGTCGATGGCATAGCCGCGGTGCATCAGCTCGCCCGGCAGGTACTGGCCAAACAGGCCGTAGGCCAGGAACAGCGCACAGATCAGCGGCAAGGCAATACCCATCACCCGCCGCGCGGCTTCGAACACCAGCACGATCAGCACCAGGCCGACGACCATGTCGCTGCCGGTCAGGTCGCCGGAGCGTTGAATCAGCGCGGCTTCGAAATACCACTGGTAGAACGCCGTGGCCATCCCGGCCAGCCCCAATAGCCAGGCCAGCGGTTGCCAGGGCTGGGCCTTGCCCCGCGCCGGAAAGCACAGAAATACCACCAGCAGCAGAAAGCCCACGTGCACGGCCCGCAGAATCTGGCTGGAGACCGGATGGAAGGCTGCGGTGATGATTTGGAACACGGAAAATAACAGCGCGACATAAAACAGTGCTCGGGGCCAATCCCTGGGATTGGCGGCGAGGCTTTGGTCTTGCTCACTCATGCGGGTACTCCCACGTTACAACGTCGATAGACCAACAAAACCCGATGCGCGATGTACGAAGGTTTTATTCGCAGCCCAGGCAAGTGCGCGCAGCGGTGGGTGCTGCACACAGCACCCACCTGCCGCCTACAGGACGCCTGCCTCCGTATAGAAGCGCTCGGCGCCCGGATGCAGCGGGATCGGCAGGCCCTTGGCCGCGCCTTCCAACTGGATATCCTTGGCGGCCGAGTGGGCATTGCCCAGGCGATCGAGGTTGTCGAACATGAGTTTGGTCATCTGGTAGGCCACGTCATCGGGCACACCGTCATGGCTGACCAGGAGGTTGGTGATGGCCACTGTGGGTACATCGCTGGCCTGACCGTCGTAGGTGCCTGCCGGGATCGTGCCGGCCTGGTAGGCCGCGTTGTCGATCTTGGCGATGACCTCTGGGGGAATGGCAACGAAGGTGACCGGCATCGTTGCGGCCAGGTCACGGATCGCCGCCATGCCCAGGCCCGAAGACTGCAAGGTGGCGTCCAACTGGCGGTTCTTGATCAATTCGACCGACTCGGCGTAAGGCAGGAACTCGACCTTGCCCAGGTCTTCATAGCTCAGGCCAGCCGCCTTGAAGATCGCGCGGGCGTTGAGCTCGGTGCCGGATTTCGGCGCGCCGACGGAGATGCGCTTGTTTTTCAGGTCGGCCAGGGTGGTGATGCCGGACTCCTGGCTGGCAACGATCTGGATGTAGTTCGGATAGGTGCCGGCAATCGCCCGCAGTTTTTGCAACGGGGCTTTGAAGCCGGCCTCTTCGACTCCATTCCACGCATCGGCTACCGAGTCACCCAGGGCAAAGGCCAGCTCGCCGCGACCGGCTTGTAGCAGGTTGAGGTTTTCTACCGACGCTTTGGTGGCCTGCACCGAGGTCTTCGACCCTTCGATGCCATTGCTGTAGAGCTGCGACAGGCCCACGCCGATCGGGTAATACACGCCGCTGGTACCCCCCGTCAGCACGTTGATAAATGTGGGGGCGGCGAGTGCTGCAGTACTTGTGGCAAAGGCTGCGGCAGCAGCAAACACACTGAAACGCTTGGTCATTCGCATGGGAGTCACCTTTTATCTTTCTTATTAGGTACCGAGCAAGCGAGTGCCCGGCTGGCAAGTGCTCTGACAGACACCATGCCTTGAGCGAAAAAAACGCTCGGCATGGTCAGCCAGGTGGCTGTTATAAGCGAAATGGTTGCGGCCAGGCGTTACAAGGAAAAGCCTTGTTGCAAATCCCTACAAATCGAAAACAAAGTGCCATCAGCCCTGGCGTCGGGGTAACTCGATCAGCACCTTGAGGCCGCCGAACTCACTCTCATGCAACTGCAAAGTGCCACCCCACACCTCAACGATATCCCGCACGATCCCTAACCCCAGGCCATGGCCATCGGTCTGCTCATCCAGGCGAGTGCCTCGGCTGAACACTTGGCTACGCTGAGCCTCGGGAATCCCCGGCCCGTCATCCTCGACCCGCAGCTGAAAACTATGGGGCGCCTCGTCAATGCTCACGCGCACCTCGGCATCCGCCCATTTGCAGGCGTTGTCCAGCAGGTTGCCCAGCAGCTCCAGCAGGTCTTCACGGTCCCATGGCAGTTGCAGGCCGGGACGTACGTGGTAGCTCAGGTCCAGGTGCTCGCCGTGGATCATGTTCAGGGTCGCCAGCAGGCCTGGCAGTTCGCTGTCGCAGTCGAACAGTGCGCCGGGCAGGGTTTCACCGGCCAGGCGCGCGCGGTTGAGTTCGCGGTTGAGCCGTTGCTGCACCTGCTGCAACTGCTCGCGCAACAACTTGGCCAATTGCGGCTGGTCCTTGAGCTGCTCGCTGGAGGCCACACTCAACAGCACTGCCAGGGGCGTCTTCAAGGCGTGGCCGAGGTTGCCCAGGGCGTTGCGCGAGCGTTTGAGGCTGTCTTCGGTATGGGCCAACAGGTGATTGATCTGTGCCACCAGCGGCTCGAGTTCCACCGGCACCTGGGTGTCCAGTTGCGAGCGCTGGCCTTGCTGCAACTGCGCGATCTGCTCGCGGGCGGTCTCCAGCGGGCGCAGGGCCCGACGCACAGTGACCCGTTGCAGCAGCAGGATCAGCAGCAACGCCGCCATCCCCAGGACCAGGCCGACCTGGCGCATCAGGCGAAAACTCTCGCGCACCGGTGTGTAGTCCTGGGCCACGCTGATGGAAATCGCCTGGCCAAACCGTTTGTAGTCCGAGCGCAGTATCAGCAATTGCTGGCCTTCCGGGCCCAACTGCAGATTGCCCTGCAGGCCGGCCTGGGGCAGCTGCGGCAGTTCCTGGTCCCACAGGGAGCGGGAGCGCCAGTGGTTGTCGCTGAAGTCGATACGAAAATAATGCCCGGAGAACGGCCGCTGATAGGCCGGCGACAAGCGCTGTTCATCCAGTTGCACGCCACCGGGGCCACGCACCAGGGCCACCAGCAGGTTTTCACTGTCGTTGCGCAGGCCCGACTCCAGGTAGCGCTGCAAACCCATTTCGAACAGCCACAGGCTGGTTTGCGCCAGCACCAGGCCGACGATCACCATCACGCTGATCAGCCCCAGGCTCAAACGTCGCTGGATCGACCTCACGAGGGGCTGGCGCCAAAGCGATAACCCTGGCCGCGCCGGGTTTCAATCACGCTACGCCCCAGCTTGCGGCGCAGATGATTGACGTGCACTTCGAGGACGTTGGAGTCGCGCTCGGTTTCACCATCGTACAAGTGCTCGGCCAGGTGGCTTTTGGACAGGATCTGCTCGGGATGCAGCATGAAGTAGCGCAGCAGTCGGAACTCGGCAGCGGTCAGTTGCACCTCGGCACCGTCGCGCATCACACATTGGCGGCCTTCATCCAGATGCAGGCCGGCGGCCTGCAGCGTCGGCTGGTTGGCCTGGCCATGGGAGCGGCGCAACAATGCCTGGATGCGCAGGTACAACTCTTCGGGGTGAAACGGTTTGCTCAGGTAATCGTCGGCTCCGGCCTTGAGCCCTTCGATGCGTTCGGCCCAGGAGTCACGGGCGGTGAGGATCAGCACCGGGGTCGCCAGGGCGGCGGCGCGCCATTGGCTCAACACCTCAAGCCCCGGCAACCCGGGCAAGCCCAGATCGAGGATGATCAGGTCATACGGCTCGCTGCGCCCCTGATACACCGCGTCACGACCGTCCGCCAGCCAATCCACGGCGTACCCCTGGGCTTTGAGCCCGGCCAGCAATTCATCGGCCAGGGGCACATGGTCTTCCACCAGAAGCAGGCGCATCAGTCATCTTCCTCGTCTTTAAGCAGCGCGCCCGTGGTCGCGTCCAGTTTAATTTCCCGAACCACGCCATCGGTGGTCACCAGCTCTACTTCATAGACGTAGCGGTCGTGCTTGCTCTCAAGCTCGGCCTCCAGCAACCGGGACCCGGGATGCCGCGCCATGGCCTGCTGCAGCAGTTGCTCAAGGGACAGGATCACCCCTTGCTGGCGCAGCGCCAGGGCTTCGTCCTGATTGAGGTCTCGGGCAGCCACCACCGAGCAAAAGGCCAGGAGCACCAGCGCCAGTCGACTGCCGGTGCGTAGATTTACCTTCATTACGTATCCTGATGATCCTTGAGAACTTGCCCGGTGACAGCGTCCAATTCCACGTCCCACTCGACGCCCTGGGCATCGCGCAGGTCAACCTGGTAAATGTATTTGCCGTACTCCTGCTCCAACTCGGTCTCATGCACAGTGCCACCGGGATGTTTGGCCAGGGCGGCAGCGTTGAGCTTCTCGAACGACAGGATGGTACCAGCGTCACGCAGTTTCAGCGCTTCATCCGGTCCCAGGTCCCGGGCCTGGGCCAGGCCGGTGGTGAGGGCGATGATACTGGCGGCGATAACGGCTGTGAGGTATTTCATGATGATTCTCCATTTCAGGATGTTTTGCCTACGCTCCCTACAGTACGGATCGCAACTTAACTGAAACTGAATTGCCACCATGGCAATTGTCCCACAACACCTTGCCAGGCCCCCGGGAAGATTTCCTATACTGCCCTGCTCGCCTGCACAGAGATCGGTATGACCGCCATCCACATCAAGTTTCCAGCCCTGACGCTCAAGGCTGGCCAGCGCGCCTTTGCACGCATTCGCGAACAAGGCCTGCAGCCTGCCGACGTAGGAATTTTGCCCGGCGCAGCCGGGGGCCCCAAGGCCTTGGGCATACAGGGCCTGGACCTGGCGTTGTTCGGTGACTGGCTGGCACGCGCGCCCCGCGAGCGCTCGCTGATCGGTGCCTCCATCGGTTCCTGGCGCTTTGCCAGCGCCTGCCTGCCAGACCCTGTACAAGGCCTGCTCGACCTTGGTCGCTTGTACAACGAGCAACGCTTTGCCAAGGGCGTGACCATGGCCGAAGTCAGCCAGAGCTGCCAGCGCATGCTCGATGACCTGTTGGCCGGGCGCGATGCGACGCTGCTGGATAACCCGCACTATCGCCTGAATATCGTGGTCGTCAAAAGCCATGGCCTGCTGGCCGACGATCACCGTGGCCGCCTGGGCCTGGGCCTGTCCTCGGTAATCGCCGACAACCTGCGTGGCCGTGCGCGGCTGTCCCGGCATTTTGAACGACTGATCATCCACGACCCGCGCCAGGCGCCGCCATTGCACCCGCTCAAGGATTTCCCTTCGCGCTTCCTCGACCTGGAACTGGGCAACCTGCGCCAGGCACTGCTGGCGTCCGGCTCGATCCCCATGGTCATGCAAGGCGTGCGCGACCTGCCGGGCGCCGGTGCCGGCACCTATCGCGATGGCGGCCTGCTGGACTACCACCTCGACCTGCCCTACCACGGCGATGACATCGTGCTGTACCCGCACTTCACCGACCGGGTCATCCCCGGCTGGTTCGATAAGGGCCTGCCGTGGCGGCGCAGCAACCCCCAGGGTTTGCAGGATGTGTTGCTATTGGCGCCCTCACGGGAGTACCTGGCTCGCCTGCCCTACGGCAAATTGCCAGATCGCAGCGACTTCAAGCGCTTTGTGGGGGATGACGCCCGACGCAATCAGTACTGGCAAACCGCAATGAGTGAAAGCCAGCGGCTGGGTGATGAGTTCCTCGAACTGGCCGATAACGGCCGATTGGGTGAGCGCCTGATTGCCCTGTGACTCGATTTGATTCCTACCCCGAACGTTTAAGGATGCAGAGGGCGCCATTAATTTTCTGGAAAAAATTATTGTAATTCGATAATTATTCATGGATTATTCGCCCCATCAACTGCGTTTGGAACGACACATGGACAACAATCTGGATTCCGTCTCCACCAACAGCCGCCTGCGCTCCATCGGAGCCTTTGCCGCGTTGCTGGCGTGGGCCGTGGCACTTGTCGAGTTCGGCTGTACCCCATTGCTCTGGATCTTCGACTATTCGAATATCCTGGCCAGTCACCTGAGCACCTATGGCAGCCAGATGCCTTTGCTGTTGGCCCCGGACTATCAGCCATCGTCCCTGGCAACCGGCCTGCTTCTGGTATTGGATATGCTGCCTGCCGACCTGATGGTGGTTGCGCTGTTACTGACCGGCATTTTTTTCATGCGTCTTTCCAAAGGACAGATCTGGATCGAATCAAATATAAAGATGCTGTGGTGGATGGGACTTCTTTTTATTATCAGCCCACTGTTGGCACCTGTGATTTACACCCTCCAGGGTTTGGCCCTGGCGATAGACATGCCTTCCGGAGAGCGCGCCATCAGCATCGACATTGGTATTTCATCCACCGCGATCTATGAAATCATCCAAGGCATATTTCTGTGTGCGTTCTCATTAATAGTGGCTGAGTCCAAGGCTATTAACGATGAAAACAAAAGCATCATATAAACTATGACGATCATTATTCGTTTGGACGTCATGATGGCGAAGAAAAAGATCCGCTCCAATCAGCTTGCAGAAGCCATTGGGATTACGGAAGCCAATCTATCGCTATTGAAAAACGGAAAAATCAAAGGTTTTAAACTCGAAACCCTGAACAAGCTATGTATCGCTCTGGATTGCCAGCCCGGCGACTTGCTGGAATTCGAGAGTGAAGAGGCCTAGGCCTTGGACCATGCTGCGCGGCTTCTGGGCAGCGCTGTAGAACACTGATCAACTTAAAACGGATTACCCCCTATGAACCCCATAAAGCTCCTGGGCCTCTTTACTGTTGCCCTGATTACCAGCGGCTGCAGCACCGGTAGTTTCAACCCGTCCTCGTTCAAGGTTTATGAACCAGGCACGCAGTTCGGCAACCGCTACGGCTCTTCTTTCTGGTTGGACACTCCATGCCCTAAACGCGGTTGCGATAACAACAAGTTGTTCTTCAATCCAGCCCATCAAGAATCAACCATGGAAAGATACAATCATGGGTTCTGAGCGCCGAATAATGTATGGCCTTGGTTTGTTCCTGCTCCTGGCAGTGGGCCCAGCAAGCGCACAAGACTTGCCCAATCTCTCGCTGCTCAAGCGGTATGGTGTTACCGAAGATCAACTGCCAGCCGCCCCTGCCGACCTGGCACTGAACATCGAGCCGACGAAAAGCCGGTTTGAAATCAAGCCCGAGCGGCCATTGATCCGGGTCGAGAAAAACGGCGACCTTGTGTCTGAAACCACCGGCAACATCAGCATTGATAACGCGGCGGCCCAAGGCCAGGTGCAGTGTGCCCGTGCACTCGCAGAGTTGCAGCGGCGAGGGTCGCAGTACTCACTGCCGTGTGGGGACGGGGTCAAGGTCAGTACAACGTTGTGGTCCCAGGAATAACCACGCTTGATACACGCCACCAGGTCGGCCCTTAAAACAGGTTAGAATGCGCGCCAAGTCGGTCGCCTGGGCCCATCAAGCGCCCACCCGACACTGACAACCGCACGCCGCCCTAGAAACTCCTGCCTTACAGGTCATACCGTGGAAATTTTCAAAGAGTTCACATTCGAGTCCGCCCACCGCTTGCCTCACGTCCCCGAAGGCCATAAGTGCGGGCGCCTGCATGGTCACTCCTTCAAGGTGGCCATCCATCTGAGCGGCGACCTTGACCCGCATACCGGCTGGATCCGTGACTTTTCGGAGATCAAGGCGATTTTCAAGCCGCTCTATGAGCGCCTCGACCACAACTACCTCAACGACATACCCGGCCTGGAGAACCCGACCAGCGAAGTGCTGGCCAAGTGGATCTGGAACGAGTTGAAGCCCTTGCTGCCGGAACTCAGCGCCATTCGTATCCACGAGACCTGCACCAGTGGCTGTATTTATCGCGGTGAGTAAATCCTGGAATTGATTGCAGGATCGAGCTAGCAAAATGTAAAGCGAGCTTGACACTCGACATTTGCCCTCCTAATGTAAAGCTCCCTTTACTTACGGAACGCGCGCATGCCAATCAAACGTTATTTGGTGGAATTCTTCATCGCCCTGGCCGCCTATGTGGTTGCCGTGCTTGTCAGTACCCACTTTCTGGCCGACGCCCCCGAGGGCGCTGGGAAAATCTCCCTCGCCCTGGTCCCGGTCATTCCCCTCGTCGCCATGGCCTTGGTAGCGATCCGCCAATTGGGGCGAATGGATGAGATGGGCCGCAAGATTCAATTGGAAGCCCTGGGCATTGCATTTATCTGCACGGCGCTGATCACCTTCAGCTATGGCTTCCTGGAAACCGCCGGCCTGCCCCGCCTGTCGATGTTTTTTGTATGGCCCGTCATGGGCGGTATCTGGGCAATAGCCACGGTGATCGGCGCAAGGCGTTATCGATGAACAACCTGATGCGCCAATTGCGCACTGAGCGAGGCTGGTCCCAGGCGGATCTGGCGGCACAACTTGAAGTGTCGCGCCAGACCGTCAACGCCATCGAAACGGGCCGCTACGACCCCAGCCTGCCATTGGCCTTCAAAATAGCCAGGCTGTTTGAACGGCCGATCGAGGCGATTTTTGAGGCACCCTCGGCGTAAGGGTTTGCGTTCGAGGATCACAGCGATTAAAACCAGACTTCACCGCAACTCAAGGAACCAAACCATGGAATCCACCTGGCTGGCTCAGGCCAAGCGCCTGCAGGCATTGGCATCCACCGGGCTGCACTTCTGCACTGATGACTTCGAGCGCGAACGCCTGGAAGAGATCGCCCATATTGCCCACAGTATGCTTGCGCAGTTGGGACAAGTGCCTCTGGAGCGCATTACCGGCCTGGTCTCGGACTTCGCGCAGCGCTATTCAACACCGATGATCGATGTGCGTGGCGCGCTGATTGAAGACGAGCGGATCCTGCTGGTACGCGAAGCAACGGATGGCTGTTGGGCATTACCGGGGGGTTATGCCGATATCGGATTGTCGGCTGCAGAAAACATCGTCAAGGAGCTTCGCGAAGAAGCTGGCTTAAGCGTCACCGCACGCACGCTGTACAGCGTGACCCACAAAGCCAAGGGCCTGTACCGGCCCGACGTGCGTGACTTCTATAAGTTGTACTTCCTCTGCGAGCGCACCGACCAGGCCGCCCCCACGGCGGGCTTTGAAACCACCGACGTCGGCTTCTTCCGCCTCGACGAACTGCCGCCCCTGTCACGCGGCCGCACCATCGAGAGTGATCTTGAAGCAGCCTTCGCCTTTCACCGCGGCGAAATCACCCAGACCCTGTTCGACTGACACCCCGGCACGGTGATCCAATTTGTATCACCGCTGCACCGCTATCGCGCCTGACTGGGCATAACCAACAAGCAATCCCCTCTATCTGCCCCGCCCACCCCCTGAATAGTGTGCAACCTGCACAGTGTCCACCGTGCAGCCGTCACTGCCCGGCAGTTGGCACGCCGGCTGCAACGGGCCCTGGGTCACTCACAGGGGAACGGCACATGACGCAGCACGAACCGGGCAACGATTACCCTCTCAGCGAAGTACCCATGCATGCACGCAAGGGCCTTGGCTCCACGGCCATGGTGTTGCTGGGCTTCACCTTTTTTACCGCGACCATGTTCGCCGGCGGCAAACTGGGGGTGGCCTTCAGTTTTACCCAGATGCTCGGTGTCGTGGCCCTGGGTAACCTGCTGTTGGGTATCTACGCCGCAGGCCTGGGTTACATCGCCTTCAAGAGCGGCTTGAACTCGGTGCTGATGGGGCGGTTCTGCTTTGGCGAAGTGGGTAGCAAGTTGAGTGACCTGATCCTGGGTTTCACCCAGATTGGCTGGTACGCCTGGGGCACCGCCACGGCGGCCGTGGTACTGGGCAAATATTTCGAGCTGGGCCAGGGCAGCGTGCTGGCACTGATGGTGCTGTTCGGCCTGGTGTTCTGCGCCACGGCCTACGTGGGCTATCGCGGCCTGGAAATCCTCTCTTACATAGCAGTCCCGGCCATGGGCCTGCTGCTGTTGCTGTCGATGTGGGTGGCCACGGTGCACATCGGGGGGCTGGAAGGCTTGCTTGCCGTGGTACCCAGCGGTGAGTTGGATTTGTCCACGGCCATTACTCTGGTATTCGGCACCTTTGTCAGTGGCGCAACCCAGGCTACCAACTGGACGCGCTTTTCCCGCTCGGCCAAGGTGGCAGTCCTGGCCAGCCTGATCGGCTTTTTTATCGGCAACGGCCTGATGGTGCTGATTGGGGCCTACGGCGCTATCGTCTATCAACAGCCGGATGTGGTGGAGGTGTTGCTGCTGCAAGGTTTCGCCATGGCTGCAATGGCCATGTTGCTGCTCAATATCTGGAGCACCCAGGACAACACCATCTACAACTTCGCCGTCGCCGGCTGCAACCTGCTGCGCACCAAACGCCGCAAGACTGTGACCCTGGTCGGCGCCGTGATCGGCACCCTGCTCGCCTTGCTGGGGATGTACGACATGCTGGTGCCCTATCTGATTTTGCTGGGCACCGTGATTCCACCGATTGGCGGGGTGATCATGGCCGACTTCTTCTATCGCTATCGCGGCCAGTACCCTCGGCTGGCGGAGGTGCGTTTGCCCGCGTTCAATTGGCCGGGGCTGATTGCCTATGGGGTGGGTACGGTGCTGGCGTTCAGTTCGCCATGGGTCGCGCCGCTGGTGGGAATTATCGCCGCGGCCGCCACCTACATCTTGCTCACCGCGGTCCTGCGGGTGCGGGTGCCCTTGGCTGACGCCCAGGCATGAGCCTGACCGTGGCGGATGTGCTGGCCCTGCCCGGGCTGGAGTCCATGACCCTGCGAGCCGGTAGCGCAGGCCTGGACAATGGCGTGCGCTGGCCTTATGTGGCCGAGAACAGCGGCATTGCAGACTGGGTGCTGGGCGGCGAACTGGTGTTCATCACCGGTATCAACCACCCGCGTGATGAGGCCAATCTCCTGCGCCTGCTGGATGAAGCCTGCTCGCGGCGTGTCGCCGGCCTGGTGATCCTGACCGGTGCGGATTACATCCAGGGGATTGCCCCAGGGTTGCTGCAAGCCGCCGACGCCGCCGGGATGCCGCTGATCGAACAACCGTACTCGCTGAAAATGGTCCTGGTGACCCAGGCCATCGGCTCGGCGCTGATCGAGTCCGAGCAGTTGGGGCGTTCACGGCATGAGGTGCTGGAACGCCTGTTGGCGGGGGACTACCAATCCCTCGACCTGCTGTTGCATCGCGCCAGCCAACTGGGCATGCCATTGGCCGGACACTGGCAAGTGGCGCAGTTACAACTGGAGGGTGGCGACGCGTTATTTGCGCAAACCGTGGCTGGGGAGGCCGAAGCTCAGCTCGCTCGCCAACACGAAGGCATTACCCGCCGATTGCGCCAGTTCGCCGCCGAGCATCCCTCACCCCTGCCCGTACTTGGCAGGGCTGGGCAATGGACCTTGCTGCTGCCGGCCACCGAAGATCACCGGCAACGCCTGGCAAATTGGCTGAGGCCGTTGAACCTGCGCCTGGCCCCGCTGAAGCTATGCATCGGCTTGAGCGCGGCAAAACATCCGCCCGCTGGCCTCGCCCAGGGCCTGGACGAAGCTCGCCAGGCGCTGGTGGTTGCCCGGCGCTTTGGCGAGCATGCCGGCGTCTGTGTCTACGATGAGCTAGGGCTGCTGAAGCTACTGAGCGCGGTACGCGATCGCGGGCTGCTCGAGCAGTTCCTCCATGAACGCCTGGGGCCGCTGCTGCGCCATGACCAGCGCCACGGCCCCAGCCTGATGCCGACCCTGCAAGCCTGGTTCCTGGACAATGGTAACCTTGTGGCTGCGTCCCAGCGGTTGGCGGTCCACCGCAACACCCTGACCCACCGCGTCCAACGTATCGAGGCCCTGTGCGGGCTGTCGCTGGACAATCCCAATGACCGTCTGGACATCGGCGTCGCGCTGATGATCTGGCGGTTGTCTGCCTGATTGCTTTTTGCCCAAGAGGAACTTGCCCATGCATATCATCAACGCCCGCCTGCGCAACCGTGAAGGCCTGCATGATCTGCACCTGGAACATGGCCGGATCGCCAGTATTACGCCTCAAACTGCCACGCCGCCTATGGGCCCGGACGACCTGGATGCCGCGGGTAACCTGGTGGTACCACCTTTTGTCGAGCCGCATATCCACCTTGATGCCACCCTCACTGCCGGCGAGCCGCGCTGGAATATGAGCGGGACGCTGTTTGAAGGGATCGAGTGCTGGGGCGAACGCAAGGCCACCATCACCCATGAAGACACCAAGACCCGCGCCAAACAGACCATCCAGGCCCTGGCGGCCCATGGTATCCAGCATGTACGCACCCACGTGGACGTCACCGACCCGCAGTTGACGGCGCTCAAGGCCATGCTCGAAGTGCGCCAGGAGAGCGCACACCTGATCGACCTGCAGATCGTGGCATTTCCCCAGGAAGGCATCGAGTCCTACCGCAATGGCCGTGAATTGATGGAAGAAGCCATTCGCCTCGGCGCCGATGTGGTGGGCGGCATTCCCCATTTCGAATACACCCGCGACCAAGGGGTCAGCTCGGTCAAATTCCTCATGGACCTGGCCGAACGCACAGGCTGCCTGGTCGACGTGCATTGCGATGAAACCGACGACCCGCACTCGCGCTTTCTCGAAGTGCTGGCCGAAGAGGCCCGCAGTCGCGACATGGGCAGCCGGGTCACCGCCAGCCACACCACGGCCATGGGTTCCTACGACAATGCCTACTGCGCAAAACTGTTCCGGCTGTTGGGGCACTCTGGCATCAGCTTTGTTTCCTGCCCCACCGAAAGCATTCACTTGCAGGGCCGCTTCGACAACTTCCCGAAACGCCGGGGCGTAACCCGGGTCAACGAACTGTTGGAGGCCGGCATGAACGTGTGCTTCGGCCAGGACTCCATCGTCGATCCCTGGTACCCACTGGGCAACGGCAATATTCTGCGGGTGCTCGAAGCCGGGCTGCATATCTGCCATATGCTCGGCTACAGCAACCTGCAAAGGGCCCTGGACCTTGTCACCGACAACAGCGCCAAAGCCATGGCCCTGGGCGATCGCTACGGCCTGGAACCGGGGCGGCCGGCCAACCTGCTGATTCTCTCGGCCGACAGCGACTACGAGGTCATTCGCAGCCAGGGCCTGGCGCTGTATTCGATCCGCAACGGCAAGGTGTTGATGAAGCGCCAGCTGGCGCAGGTGGCTTTTTTGTAAAACCCTGGGCTAAACGATCGAGTCGAGGTCCAACGGCTGGCCTTTGCCATGCTCGTCATGCAAGGCCGGCGGGATGCTTGCCACTTGCGATAGCTCACGGTTTTCCCGGTGGCTGAACCAGCGTTTGAGGCTGGCTGGCAAGTTTGCACCCTGAGCATGGCTGCCATAGACATCACGGGCTTGCAGGCGGCGCCAGCGCAAACTTTCCAGGCGCTGGCGACTGATTTGCAAGCGGTCGATTTCAGCGGCCAAGCCGTCGTAGTGCTCATGGCTACGCCCGTTCGCTGGTCGGCGACGGTGCAGTTCCAACTGTTTATCCTGCAATTGGCGGCCCATGGTGCCCAAGGCGTCGTCGATCAGTACGTACTCCCGCGACGTCACGAGGGCGCCGCGGTTATCCAGGGTTTGTTGCCAACGACGCAAGGTGGCCCAGGCTGCCGGCACGTAGCTGCTGACCATAAAATGCTGGCTGGCCTGGAACAGTTGCTTGAGCAGGTTATCGCGCTCGGGCATATCGCCGCTCAGGTACAAGGCGCGATTGCATCCCGCCTCCTCCAGCGACTCACACCCGGGCTTCCACAGCACCGATGAATGCGTTCCGTCCGGGAGCAGGATCGGCATGAAGTGTTGTTGCTCGCCGTGGTGCCAGTAAGGATTGCCACCGACGCGTACCAGGCCCGCCGCAAACAGCAGGCCTCCGGGCGCGGGGGCGCTGAACAACGTCACCGCGCCGGGAACCCAGAGTTTGGCCGTGGTGTTCATCCAGGGTGCCGGCACGCTGGGAACCGGGTCATTGTGGTTGACGATACGGTGATGGACCAGGTCAGCCGCGCCTCTGATAAATTCCGCGTCAGCGGCACGCGGCGCACCGTAGGTGTAGAGGAGCACGTTGTAGTCGGCATCTTTGACCCGGCGCAGTCCCTCTGCCAGCAGCAGGGCGATTGCCCCTCCCAGGCTATGGCCGCAGATCACGATACGTTGGCCGCTGTAGAACTGATCGAGGTAGCGCAGCACGAAGTCGCGCATGGCTCGATAGGCCTGATAAAAACCTTCATGGGCCTTGCCGATGCCCTCCGCGAACGGCACCTGGTGGGCGTTTGCATCACGCAGGCCATCAGCGGCACTGGCCGTACCCCGTACAGAAATCAGCACGATCTCATCGTGATGACTGATAAAGGCCTGGGTATCAGTACCCAGCTCTTCATCATCGAAAAAATGCAGGTTCGCCGGATGCTCCTGCTCGCCCGCGAGCTTCGGGCTGTTTTGCGGATACAACTGGGGATCGAAGGGCAGGATCTCGAAACGCCGGGAATAGGCGACCTCTTCATACAGCGGGTAAAACCGTTGTACTTGCCCTGCGTCGACCCTCCAGGCTTGCTCATACCCCGAGAGTTTTTCAGCAAACAGATGGCCAATGCTTGGGTCCACGGGAAAACGGACCTCATCTTGTGGTTGGGCGGCCGGCTCCTGGCCAAATGGGCAGTAGCTCAAGGTCGCCATCAATGCCAGTTGGTACAGGTTCAAGGCGCAGAACCCATCCTCAGTGGACAGCATCGGGCGCAACGCCCGCAACGGCCGGACCTCCAGTACGCTGTGCTGGTTGGGGAATAGCACCACACCCGACAATGCAGGCTGCGGTGGGCCGAATCCAAGGTCGGCCATCATTTTCAGGGCATGGCGTCGGGGGGCGAAAGGCCGGGGCGCCGCAGGCGGTAAATGGGCGGCATGGCGGACGAGGTCGCGGACTTCGACTTGGTAGAAACGATTCGCTTGCTCCTGGGCCGGATTTTGCTCGACCCGCAGGCCGTCATTGCGCATAAATCGAGTATGTTCAGCTCGAAATTGAAGCTCGGTGATAGGTAAGGGGTAGTGATCTCGCGCTTGCAATACTCCGTGATAATCAGCTCCAGATGACTCATGAACCGCCTCGAAAGTCAGAACCAATGGGCCTCTGTATTGGTTGGCCAGCTTCACATAGCCATCACCGTCCAAGCGCCCAATGTGCCGCTGTCCGTTACTATCCAGGACCGAATAGGTAAGCCCTCCATAGGCTTTCCCATTGCCGGTTTCATCAACCAGGGAAAAACTCAGCCAACATCCACGTAACGGGCAAGCCGGCATTTTTTCGCTGAAAAACGGTGCCTTCCATTCTTCGATAGCCATAGCTGAATATCCTTATTCAGTGCAGGTTGGGTAAACATTGCATTCACGCCCGTCAGGCATCTTGAAAGACCTGAAAGGGGGAGCATCCTTCGCGCAAAAACCGTATTGATCGTCCATGTTTTTCCCCAGACAACGCTTCCACCCGTGAGGGAAACGGATCCAGGTATTCCCCATATAAGGCCTCTCTTCGTCCGAAACTTCCATCACCAAGTTAAGTGTATTTCCGGGGAGTTGATCGTGTAGTACTACGCCACCTGCCCGTGTCTTCTGTAGTTGCCCTTCGTTGTCCAGTGAATTGCATTTAAGAATTTTCCTGATGGCATGCTGTGTTCCGAGAGTACGAAACAACCACTGACATCGCCCTTTCAACTCCAACGTCTCCAACCCAGGCGTCTCCCCTCCTGCCCGGTCCTGAATGTAGATCGCCGCAATATCCCCCCCGATATCCGTGTCCCGCGTTCCCCACCGTGCGTAAAAATCAAACTCCACACTGCGCAACACCAACGGGCAACCTTCTACCGTTTCAGTCAGCGGTAGGTCCTGGGTCACGCGGCTGGCTGCGGTGTTATACGCAACGCTGAAGACCTTGCGCTCTGGCCTCTTGCCTCGGCGCACTGGCAAGGTGCAGCTTTCGCCTGCGGCGGGGCTGTAGTTGGCCGCGCTTTTGAATCGAAAATTGGCCGGCAGGTCTACCTGCAAGGTAAAACGCTCTGCGGGCACGCTTGCACATCCCGCCAACCACGCCATGCCCACGACCAGTAACGCACCGCACGCCCGCCTACTCATGTTTTTCCCTCAAGGTGTGCCACTGCGCCAACACCCGTGCAAAGTGATCTCCCGGCGCCTCACCCGCCAACGGCTGCCAACGGATCACACTGGCCCCCGTCGCTTCCTCCAACCGGCGTACCACCAAGAACTCCAGTCGTTGCGCCCCGCGCCATTGCCAGGTGCGGGCCTGTTCCAGTACCTGGGCCAGCCATACCCTCGGGTCCTGGAATTCAGCCAATGCCGCGAGATCTTCACTGTGCTCAGCCAGCAGGTAGCGCAGAATATTGGCGTGCAGAATGGCCGAGGCCTGGGGGTTGGGAATGCTGAGCCATGGGGCGGGATCAGGTACCGGGTAATGGCGGGGCGCAGGGTTGCTGGCACTGCACCATTGGTCTTCATACCAGTAGCACACACTGATCAGCGGCCCGAGATAGGCTGGCCATTGCGCTACCGGCAAGCAGGCAAGCGCTCGCGCCAAGGTGCGGTTGTCGTGGAACCGGTACAGGGCCTGCTTGCCCGGCGGCCCCACCAGCATCCGCGCGTGCCAATGCTCGATAACGCCACCCAGGTCTGTGTCGGGCAAGCTGCCCAGCCAGCCCCAGTTCGCCTGCGGGTGCTCCAGCAAGCTCACCAGCGCGGGTTCACCGAGTTGCTCCACCAGCAGGATCACCGGCCCTGTAGCCGCCAGCGCCGCCACTGCGCTGCCACCGTACACGCTAAGACATTGCGCCAGGTTGCGGGACGCTATCAACGGCAAGCGCGCATCGCTGCTTCCCTCGAGGACCAGACACAAGCGGCGCCCTGCCTGCTGCTGTTGGGCCATCCATTGGCCGGGCGCCATCACGCGACCCTCCCGCGAATGTCACACACACCTTCGCGGCAGCGCTCGCACACCGGGCAAAAATCCGCATCCAGTTGCCTCGCCCTGTGCATGATTGCGCCCTGGATAACTGAAATGGAGGGAACACCCGCGGCGCGCGGAGGCGATGATGGGTTATCGCCCGGGCCCACGGGGTTGGCCGAGCGTGCGACCCCTGGCAAGCCACCCAGGGTGATGGGGCGACTGCTGAAAATTCCGCCGGCCTGGATCAGCAGGTGTTCGCCTCCCGCCTTGAAACTCAACTGCGCACCCGCGTCGATCACCAGGCTGGCGCCCGCCTTGAGATGGATCTGTTGCCCCGCCTCGATCACCAGGGCCTGGCCGATGTAGGCCTGGCTGTCGCCCTTTACCTGCAGGTGATCGCCGGCCCCGATCAGGACTTTGCGATTGCCGCGAATGTCGCGGTGTTCCTCGCTTTCCAGGTACGCCGTGCTCAGGCCGCGAATGGTTTCACGTCGCTCGCCCCCGACGTCCAGGTGGCAGTCATGCCCCACCTGTTGCTGCAGGTCCCGTTGGGCCCGCAGGTAAATGAGCTCCTTGCCCAGGTGGTCCTCCAGGTGCAGTTCGTTGGCGCCCGCGCCACCGGGGGAACTGCGGCTGCGCAATACACTGCGGGTCTTGTGTTGCGGTAACGGATAAGGGGGCAGATGCCGCGCATTGGGCAGGCAGCCATTGATCAAAGGCCGATCAGGATCGCCGTCCAGGAACGTCACCAGCACCTCCATGCCGACCCGAGGCGTCATGATCGCGCCAAAGCCGTCACCAGCCCACCCGGAGGCCACTCGCACCCAGCAACTGCTTTTATCACTCGTCTTGTCCAACCGATCCCAGTGAAACCGCACCTTCACCCGACCATAGGCATCACAGTGCACCTCCTCGCCCACCGGCCCCGTCACGGTGGCCGTCTGGCTACCAGTGATTGTCGGTTTGGGGTGCTTGAGCGCCGGGCGGTGGACCGCGCGCCAGGGTGTGGCGTTGAAGCGGTTGCGATATCCCTGGAACACTTCACTCCCCGGCATCGCCTCTTCCAGCACCTGTGGTTGATACCCCTCGTGACGCACTGAAGTCAGTAGCCACAAGTCATTGCAGGAGGGCTGCGGGTGATCGCTCAACGGCAGGAAATGGCCACTGCATAACGCCGGTTGATCACTCTTGCCCAAGGCCCGGTGATGGTCACGCTGATGGCGCTCCAGGCTGCGACGCGCCAGTTGCACGCCGCGTGCCTGCCCCGTAAAACCTGCGGGGTAGTGATAGTCCTCAAGCGGTAGCTGCGATGGCACCCCGGCTTGCGCTTGCAGGCGCCGCACAGGGTGCTCGAAGTCATGATCACGACGCACGACCTGGCGGCTGCGGGTGGCCAGGCGCACATCGAAGCGCTGGATGCCCGGCGCCTCGGTGCTGGCCGGGCGATAACGCTGTACAGGCAAGCGGCGAAACACCGTCTGGTCATCACCAAATACCAGCACATGGGCGTGCGGGCTGTGGCGAAAGTGGTAGTGAATTCCCTCTTCTTCACACAGTCGCTGGATAAAGTGCAGGTCGGTTTCTGCGTATTGCACACAGAATGTACGTGGCGGATAGACCACCGGACCCAATTCAAAGGCATACGCGTCGGCCAGGATACCGTGGCGTTCGAGTACGGCCGCAATGATCTGCGGCACGCTGCGTTGTTGAAAGATGCACAGGTCACGGCGGTGTTCCAGCCACGCCAGGCGCGGTGCCAGGGTCAGACGATAACGGGTGAGCCGGGCCCCGGGGTCATCGCGACCGACCGCATACACCTGCCCATGCAGACCTTCGCCCTCCTCGCCGAAGCCCAGGTAGGCCGGCTGGTGCAGCAATGTTTCCAGATCAAGGCCAGGGTTTTCGCTGACCAACTCCACCTCGATGAAGTAGGGCTGATCAAGGGCTTCGCGGCCTTTGAATGCCAGAACTTGAAAGTCATTTTCCACACTTTGCAGGATAAATTTGAAACGTGACGAAACAAGCGCATTAACCATCCGTTGTTACCCGCCGTCCGCTATCTGATTGAAATACTCTCCCCCGCCAAGCTCAATCGCGCGGCCAAAGAAAGTGCCTGAACACTCTAAAGATTAGCGAGATCCGCGAACATTCGGCACTTTGAAAATAAAAAAGAAGTTTCGTACGAACAAGGTGGAAGTCTCTTTTACAAAATGAGAAATCCGCAAAACAAATCATGCATTAATAACAAGAAATCACTTACGTAATACATCAGGCGATAACTAAACAATAAGGAAACAACTGACACTTATTTAAGCTACCGAATACTTGCGTCCTCAGCCTTGAAGCGTTGCGGCCCCGAACAGACTGACACTGAGCAACGTCCCGGCCTGAACATGCAAACGTACCGGCGCCGTGCCACCCGGCATCACCACCGCAACCTCCCCCGCCTCGACCCACCCCGCGCGCCATGCTGCACAGGCCACCGCGCTGGCACTGGTCCCGGAGGATGCCGTGGGGCCTTCGCCGCGCTCGAATACCCGGGCGATCACCCGATTGGCAGAATCGCGCGCGGCCCACTGCAGGTTGATCCCGGCAGCACAAGGCCGGCCATCACCTGCCGGCGGGGCAAAGGCAATCGCTTTCAAGGGCGCGAACAACCCCGGCTGATGCATTTGCCGATTGTCCGGCAAGGCCGATGCGTGCTCGACCAAGGTCACACAATGGGGGTTGCCGATACGCACAAATTCACTGCGCGCCCATTGCGGGTTGATCGCAGCCAGCGCACTCACATGGGCGGGCTCGTTGCTCGGCAACCCCACGGCCCCCACTGCCTGGGGCCCGAATGCTGGCTGGCCCAACGTCAACCAGAACCCCGCAACCTGCTGGTGGACCGCCGGCTCAACCCACGTCGCCACCGTTGAGGGGGCATCCGGTTTGTCATGGTGCACTCGCAGCTCACAGGCCCCAGTCATCAGCCCCGCGTCCGTCAGGGCCTGGGCAAAAATCGTCAAGCCATTGCCACTGCGCTCGGCCAGGGAGCCATCGGTGTTGATGATCAGCAGGTCATACGGAGGCAATGCCTGAAACGGCCCGACCAGCAAACCATCGCAGCGATAGGCCTTGGCCTGGGCTGGACGCGGCGACGTGCCCCAGCCGCATTCGGACGCTATCGCCGACGCCGCCCACGCCTGGCGAGTGCTGGCGGCCAGGGCGGCGCTATCGGGCACGGCAATGCCCCGGCTGCGTAACAGGGCCGGGCTGGCCACACCGTAGATATTGCCGCGAGCGTCGTAGAACAGGGTCATGGGGTCATCCACCTCGGCATGGGAAAAGCGCCGGGTGATTGTGGGGAATATCGGCCCCGGATACCACCCGCCAAAGTGGCCTGGAAGGTGGTAATCCTCTGCAAGCAGCCTGGGGTTCGCCGCCACTCCCAGGGATTACGCACCATCCAGGCCACCTCAAGCGAGCCCGGTAGCCTCTATGTGGCGCTCACCGGCAAAGTGTTCCATGTTGTAAAAAAAAAGTTCGCACGGGCCACGGGAACCTGGCTCGCTCGATACGGCCTGATGTGCAAGGATGTCGCGCCGGACATCGTTCGCTGAACGCAAAATCAAGGACTTTCATGACTGCCATCCCCACTCCAGCGCCTGTGATTCCAGGACGTCTGGAACAAATGTCGACCCGCATCGCGTTTTTCATTGCCGGCTTTGGCATCGCGGCCTGGGCACCGCTGGTGCCCTACGCCAAGGCCCGTGCCCAACTCAACGAAGGTACGCTGGGCCTGTTGCTGCTGTGCCTGGGGGTGGGGTCCATCATCGCCATGCCGGTAGCGGGCGCGCTCGCGTCACGCTTTGGCTGCCGACGCGTGCTCAGCGCCGGGACCATTCTCCTCTGCGTGGCTTTGCCGATGCTGGCTACCGTCAGCTCGATACCGTTGCTGATGGCGGGGTTGTTTCTGTTTGGTGCCGGCCTTGGCACGGTGGACTCCACCGTCAACCTGCAAGCCGTGATCGTAGAACGGGCCAGTGGCAAGACGATGATGTCGGGTTTCCATGGGCTGTTCAGCCTGGGAGGCATCGTGGGGGCGGCGGGTGTCAGCGCCTTGCTCGGCCTGGGCTTGTCACCGCTGTCGGCGACCCTGGTGGTGATCGTGATTACGCTGGCCGCACTGCTCAAGGCGGCCCCCCATTTGCTGCCCTACGGCAGTGAAAGTTCCGGCCCCGCCTTCGCCATCCCCCACGGCGTGGTGCTGTTTATCGGTTGCCTGTGTTTTATCGTGTTCCTGGCAGAAGGTGCCGTGCTCGACTGGAGCGCCGTGTTCCTCAGTGACGAACGCGGCCTCGACGAGGCCTATGCGGGCCTGGGCTATGCGGCGTTTGCCTTGACCATGACCATCGGGCGCCTGACCGGCGATGCAATTGTTCGTCGCCTGGGGGCCAAACGGGTGATCGTGATCGGTGGCTTGCTGGCCACCGCCGGCATGCTCCTGGCCACGCTGCTCCCGGCGTGGGAAACCGCACTGCTGGGCTATGCGCTGGTTGGCGCCGGCTGTTCGAATATCGTGCCGGTGCTGTACACCGCTGTCGGTAAGCAAACGGTCATGCCGGAGCACATTGCGGTGCCTGCCATCACCACCCTGGGTTATGCGGGCATTCTCGCGGGCCCGGCGCTGATCGGCTTTATCGCCCATGGCAGCAGCTTGAGCGTCGCCTTTGTGTTGATCGCCGTGCTCCTGCTGGGCGTGGCGATCAGCGGGAAAATCCTGCGGGTGTCATGAGTCCGGGGGGCTACTGGCTCTTGTTGTTTTCCAGCCAGCCGTCGAGGTCTTTGCTGCTCAACCACTCCTTCTGGTAGCGACTGCCATAAATGCGTCGCCAGCCTGAATGGATGCGCGCCAGTGAGTTCAATAGCCTGGGACGGTCCACCAGGTTTTTTGACATGTATACCAGCTGTTCGCTGTACATCTTTTTCGGCAGACCCGTGGCGGGGTCCCGGATAACCGTGCCTTGGGTGTCCGTTTCGTCCGGGTCCTTGCTGATTGAGACGAGCCTCTCGATCTGGACGAAGCCGACCTGCTCAAAAAAGTTCATGCGGTCCCGGGACCTGTCCCGAAGTTCATCAAATGCATCCCGGAATGCCTGCACCAGCTCGACATTGGTCTTGGCGTGAAAAGGGTCCGAGCTGAAGGCATTGGGGTCGCTGTTGCCGAACACTGCCTGCACGGCCTTTGACAGGCTTTGCCGCGTGATGACCCCTCGCTCATCGACAATCGCGTCGATCAACCGCGGGCGCTGGACAAGTGCCCTGGCCAGCAGGATGGCGTTGTTGCGTGCGGGTGTGTCGGTCATTTTTTCACTGGCGATTTGCCGCAGCGCCGACAGTTTCAATCCTTCATTTTTCATGAAATCTTTCCAGCACGGAAAAATGCTCACCCAGCGCCGTCACTAGCTGGCTATCGGGCAGTTGGGTATAGGGGTTTACATCGGTTGCGCGCACCAACGGCGTGTTTCTCAGCTCCTGATGATGCAGCGTGATCTCGTCCGGCGTGGCCCAGCGCAGGGGACGCCGGAAACCCGAAGAACGAATCGTACTGGGCAACGGCTGATTATCATCCTGCCAGCCACGGGGTGTGGTTTCGCTTGAAGCAGCATGAGCTTTTTGTTGTGCGTCATCCGGTATCGCATCATGGCGGCTCGTACTACCGGGCCGCAGGAGAGGTACCCCACCGTCAATTGCCATGTTTCATATCCACCTTTTCTAGACACCTACTCAGACCGGCTACCACCCTTGTCACTGCAATAGTGGCGCTCCAAGAAACGCAAAGTATGTGGCCTGGCATCCACAATGGTTCCGGGGCGGCCGATCAATTTCGATGACTGCATGTAAACAACTGGCAGGACCTGGGGCAGCCTCAGTCCGTCTTTCGACACCCCAACGCGACCTATCTGGAAACACCCAGCAAGACCTTCAATGCACTGATCAATCCGGTTGTCGTGCCCGCCATTTCCGGCATCGGGGCAGCAGAGGTATGGGGGGCACAATGGGGAAGCAGGCCTTTGGCGAAATCATCCGCCGCCGGTGCCTTGAATGTGTACTGCCTGGGAAAGAACGTTTCTCGCAGGGCTTCAGCCCCCTCTTCGACAGGCTTGTGCTGAGCCTGGGCACCGAAGCGTCGACCCTGCTCGCCATTGTCACGGGTGGGTGCAAGAAGGGATTGCGGCAGACCGGGAGTTTGAGTTCCAAGTGACGTTGAAGTCATGTCAACACCCTCTCTTTGAGTGAAACCGTCGGCGTCATAAAGGCCGTCGAATACACGTTATGTGGCAAACAGCCCAAAACAGTTCCTGCCGATTGATACGGCACAGGCGCACCGGTAAAAGCCGCGCAGAGCCTGCGACCTTTCCCGCTGTTGGAACACCTGCGCAGTACCGATGGTTGACTAGGACATCAGTTGACGTAGCGTTTGTCGGCTAATCCGGCCGTCGTAGTGATGGCCTGCGATGTTGTCCATTTGTTGCAAGAGGCTCGACCGGCTGACGACTTCTTTCGCCAGGAGGATGAGTTGATCCCTCTGCGGATTGCCTGTCAGAGGACGCTGGGCCAGGGCACGCAGATCAGCGACCTTGATGGTCTGGCTCCAGAACCCGCCCTTCAACTTGTTGAAGTTCTCCAGCATCGCACTGGCCAGTTGCTTGTCATCCTGGAACTTCAACGGATTGCTGGAACGTACAACATCGTTGATGTTCTGCCAGCTGAACCGGTTGTCCTGCACGCCCGTGCGCCCGTCGCGGTCCAGGGCGCCCATGAGCTCCGGCCGCTTCAGGATTTCCCTGGCCAGCCTGATGTTCTGATCCATGCCCGGATTGCCCGTCAACGGTCTTGCCGCCATGTTGCTCAAACTTTGCCGCGTCACGTAGCCCGGGTTTCTCGGGTCCGTGAATGCCTGGAATTTATCCAGCAGCTGTTGGGCCAACTGCTCATGGCTGCGCTTTGAATAGTGCGGATCGGGCTGCTGGGGAAACGGCCTTGGCGGCGGGCCTCCATGGATCGGATGAGGCCTTTGCGGTGGATGCCCATGGCCCGGATGGGGCCTGTGCGGCAGATGCCCGTGACCCGGATGGGACATGTGCGGTGGATGCCCATGGCCCGGCTGAGGCCTGTGCGGCATGTGCCCGCAATGGGGCGGCCTGGCGGGGAAGAAAAACCCTTTCAAGCGGCCGAAAACTCCCCGAGATGAGTCGTTCTGCCATGTGGAAGCCTGGCTGGCCCCCTGGTCGCGGGCCACCGCAGCGGCAGGCGCCAACGGTGGTGCCCCGGCGAACACCGGGCCCGACTTAGCCACAGGCGCGCTGAAACTCGGGCCACTGGAAGGCGACCCGATAACCGGAGCCTTTGCCTCTTTGGCGCTGGCCCCTTGAGGGGCCCCTTGACGTGTGTCGTCAGTGGGTAGATTGACAACTGGCTGATTGAACGCAGGTACCGACATAAATGTTCTCCAGTACGACTTGTTGACACGGTCCACCTCACGCACCCAAGCACCTCGACAACGCAGTTATCACAAGGCACCCGTGCACGGTGGGTTGATGGTGTGTGGCAGGCCTACGGAGTTCGGTTCCTGAAAGCGATGAAAGCCGCATAAAAAAGGTAGGAAATGCAACCCTCACCTCTTCAAGCTGCGCAGAAGAATCGTCAGGTTTATACGCGGCGGTACAAGGAAAAACGCTGAAGTGCGTCAGCAGCCGTCTTGGATCAGCAGGCACATCGCCGCGGCTCGTTCGAGGCGCGGCGACGCAGCCGTCACCTGATCAGAAGCCCACGCTCGCCTGCACAAAGAACGTACGCGGCTCACCCAGGTAAATCCCGGCGTTGTTGTCGCTGGAACGGGTGTAGTGCTGCTGGTCGAACAGGTTTTTTACCCCCACGCCCAGTTTCAGGTTCGACAGTTGGGCGCCAAAGTCATAGCCACTGCGCACGTTGACCGACACATATCCCGGAATATCACCGTACTGGCCGTCAGCGGTCGGCTGGGTGATATAGGTGCTGGTGGTGCCGGGTGCGCGCTGGCCGGACTGAGCGTAGGCGTCCAGGTTGTGGGTCCAGTGATTGACCGCGTATCGCAGCCCCAGGGTCGCCACCTGGCGCGAATACAACGGCAGATCTCGGCCCTTGAACGCCACATCGCCCTCGGCAGTCGCCCTGGTGTAGGTGAAGCCGGCGTTGGCGCTCAAGCCCTCCAGGCGTGGGTCGAGATTGGACAGATCGTAGTGGGCCGAGGTTTCGATACCCGTGTGTTTGGTGGCGCCGAGGTTGGTCCAACCCACGTCATTGCTGACGTACTGCAGCTCATCGGAGAAGTCGATATAGAACAGCGTGACTTCGCCACCCCAGACCTCATCGTTGTAGCGGGTGCCGACCTCGTAGGTCTTGGCCTTTTCCGGTTGCAGGCCATTGGCTGTCTGGTCGCCGTTACCGCCCTGGCCCAATTGGAAATACTGCAGGCTGCCGAAGGACGTTTCGTAGTTGGCAAACAGTTTCCAGGCATCGGAGACGTGGTACATCACGCTCAGGGCCGGCAGCGGTTCGTTGTTCTTGATCTCGCGGTGCTTCTCCTGGGTACGCGTGCCGTTCAAGCCCACTACCGGGCGGTCGTGCCATTCGGTGCGGATGCTTTCAAAGCGGATACCTGGGGTGATCGTCCATTTGCCGACGTCGATTTTGTCATCAATGTAGAACGCGTTGGCCTCGGTGCCACCGGTACGGTCCTGATAAACGTGGCCGTCATTTTGACCGACCGGGGTGGGGACGTTGTTGACCAGTCTCAGAGTGCTGGCCTGCTCGTGCATGCCTTCTTTCAGGTAGCGGTAGCCGACGCTGACTTCCTGGCTGGTCGGGCCCAGGTCAAACACATGGGACACCCGTGGCTCGATGCCAAAGGTGTAGTAGGTGCGAGGAAACGAACCGAGGGTCTGCTGGTCACGGCTGGCGATGTTGCTGCCACGAAAGCTGTCGGAGTAGTACGTCAGCACTTCCGCCTGGGTACGGTCGTCAACCTGGCGGATGTACTTGAACGACACATCCTTGCGCCGGCCGCTGAAGTTGTCCCAGTCGCGCACCGACTGATAAGGATTGGCGTCGAACTGCTGCTGGGTCAGGCCTCCCGGCATATCGGCCCGGGCGTCGTAGTAATGGAAGTTGAGTGTGAAGTCATCCTGGTCGGTCGGAGCCCAGTGGGTCTTGAGGATCACATCGTCGATGTCGTTACCGTTGTTGCTGTCGCGATAACCGTTGCCATTGACCCCGGAATACAAGAGCGCCATGCCGATGCCGTTGTCTGCGGTCCCCCCGATAAAGGCATTGTCGACATGTTTCCAGCCGCCATGGGAAGAGGTTTGCAGGGTGGTGCCGACTTCGCCGGAAAAGGTCTCGGGGATCGCGCGGGTCACGAAGTTGATCACACCGCCAACGTTCTGCGGTCCATAACGCACGGAACCGGCGCCGCGTACTACATCGATGCTCTCCAGGTTGCCGGCGGAAATCGGCGCCATCGACAACTGCGGCTGGCCGTAGGGGGCGAACGCCGCGGGAATCCCGTCAATCAGCACGGTGGAACGCGGCGACAGGCGGGACGTCAGGCCGCGTACGCCGACGTTGAGGGAAATATCGCTGCCGCCGGTGCCGTTGGCTTCCTGCACCTGCACCCCGGGAACCCGGCGCAGCACGTCGCCGACGTTCATCGCGCCCTGCTCCACCATAGCTTCGCGGCGGATTACGGTACGCGCGCCGGGATGGTTCTGCACCACTTCGGCATTGGCGTCGCCCAGCCAATCACCCACGACCTTGATCGCGGTGGCGCCCAGTTCCAGGGGTGAACCGGCTTCACCGGTGCCCGTGGAGGCTGGATGCAACGTCACCGAGCCCGAATCGATCTGATAGTCCAGGCCACTGCCTTGCAGCAGCTGGCGCAGGGCCTGTTCCGGCGACAGGTTGCCGTCGACGGCCTGGGCGTGTTTGCCGGCCACCATCTGCGGGCTGAAAAACACTTGCAGCGACGTTTGCTGGCCCAATTGGCTCAGCGCCGCGCCCAGGGGCTGGGCCTTGATATGAATGGCCTCGTCGGCGTAGGCCACAGGCATGGCGGCAGTGACTGCCAAGGCCAGGGCAAGGGGGGCCCAACGGGAGGTTTTATTGTTGTTCGCAGCGAGTGTTTTCACGTCGTACCTAGTCCAGTGATGCCAAGAGAGCGCGTCGGTTAATGCAAACCAGTTGCAGTTGGACAAGAAGACGAAGAACTCGAAAAAAACCTGAACCTAGCGTGAAATTATTTCCTGGCTACCGTCAGGCAACGTGCGCAGGGCCACCGGCAGGATGTGCGGCAACGCCTTGAGCAAGGCATCGGTGTCGTTGGACTTGAACACGCTGGTCAGGCGCAACTCGCTGGCCGCAGTGCTGACCCGCAAGGGTTTTTCGCGGTAGCGCGAGACTTCCCGCGCCACCTCTGCCAGGCTGGCGTCGTTGAACACCAGCTTGCCGGTCTGCCAAGCCAGCAGGGCCTGGGCGTTGACCGGGTGGGCCGCCGCGACCGCGCCCTGGTTGTCGATCGATGTACCCAGGCCCGCCGTCAGTGTGACCACCGGCTGCGCGGCATGCCCTTGCACCTTGACCGTTCCGGCCTCGACCACCACGCGGGTCTGGTCATCGTCGCGGCGCACATCAAACCGGGTACCGGTGACCGTCACCTGCCCTGCCCCAGCCTGCACCACGAACGGTCGGCTGCTGTCGTGCTCGACGCTGAACAGCGCTTCGCCTTGCTTGAGCTCAATCCCACGCTGGCCCTTTTCGTAGTGCACCGCCACCACGCTGCGGCTATTGAGGTTCATCAGCGAGCCGTCGGGCAACGCCACCTGGCGACGCTCACCCAACACCGTGCTGAACTGCGCGTCGTACACTGCCGGATGGTCCAGGCCGCTGAACAACCCCAGGCCCACGGACACCGCCAGCACACTCGCTGCCATGGCACAGCGCACCAGCGCACGGCGCTTGCGCGGTACAGGCGTCTCGACCAGAGCCTGCAAACGGTGCCTGGGCAGCAGGTCGGCGACGCTCCACAGCCCTTGCAGCACCTCGAATTCATACTGGTGCGCAGGATGCTCCCCACGCCAGGCGTCAAAAAGATGCTGGTCCTCAACGCTCAAGGGTGGGTCCTGCAAACGCACGAACCACTGCGCCGCCTCGTCACGCACCGTTGCGCTGCCACAGGCACACTCACGGGTATCCATCATGGAAGATCCTGTTTCAAAGCGGGCATTGGTCATGGGGCCAGCGCGTCCAGGCGGTCACGCAGATGCCGCAGGGTGCGGATCATATACTTTTCCACCATGTTTTTAGAAAGCCCCAGGCGCTCGGCGATTTCCTGCTGGGTCAGGCCCTCGATCTTTTGCCAGATGAAAATCTTGCGGCAATTGAGGGGCAATTCAGCCAGGGCCCGCTCGATGGAGTCCGCCAACTGCACGGCGTGCATGAAATGCTCCGGGTCGCCACTGTGCGACGCACTCGGTTCAAAGGCCTGCAACGCCACCGCGTCGTGCCGGTCCGCACGGCGATAGGCATCCACCGCAATATTGCGCGCCGTCTGGTGCAGATACGCGCGCGGCTGCTCGACCAGCGCCGACTTGGACTCCAAGACCCGCACAAACGTGTCATGGGCCAGATCCTCGGCCTGTTGGCGATTGCGCAGGCGACGCGTCCAGGTCCCGACCAACTCTTCGTAGTACGCGAAAAAGCCTGGTCTGCGGGGCGGCTGGGGAGTCATCGGGGGTGCACTGGATAGGCGGGGCGTGAATAGTAATGCTTCCTATTAAGCAGAGCAATTGCTTGCCGTCGCATCCACTGGCCTTGCTGCACGAGTTCACTAGCCCCAGACTCCCAACACAGGAAGCTCTATGGCAATCCAATAGCTGTCTTCGGGACATTGAACACAGAGTTGAATTTCACGTCCACGGTCCATCACAAAAGGAGTACGGCATGCCAGATCTAGATAAACAGGAATACTTCGGGGGAATGTCACGCATACAACTTGAACTGATGGCCAGCTATGTCGAACCATTTATCAATGCCATAACGCTGATCGAACGCAACGACAAAAATACCCCCCCAGGCCGGCATTATGGAACAGGTTCATTCTTCTCTCTGAAAGGTCGGCATTACGTTCTTACATGCGAACATGTCGCCAAGGGCCGTCGTCTTGGCAGATTGGCACTCACCAAGTTCGGAGCATCAAATGCCCAGAAACTTGTTGGCGATTTTGGTGCCGCCCCCCTAAAAATTGATGCTGCTGCGCTCGCTCTGCATCCTGATAGTTGGACCAGCCCTCCCCATCAAGCAAAAGCTGCACCCTTGAAATTGTTCGATACGTCTCATCACCCCGTGGACGAAGAGGTGCTCTACATCTACGGATTCTCTGGATCCGACGCCATCGTTTCCTTCGGTAGCCACCTAAAACGAGGGGTAGGGTTATTCACTCATGAATGTGAATTCAACGAAGCCATCAAAGAGGAGGAAAGTGAGGCCGACCCGCAGTACCACTTCTGCGTGGACTTCAACCCGGAAAAGTCGGTACTCATCGATGGAGATCAGTCACCACTTTCCGCTCCAGATGGGATGAGCGGTTCTCTGGTATGGAACACCAGATTTGTTGAGGTCACACAACAGGGCGGAGATTGGCAACCTGAAGACGCACGAATTACCGGAATGGTCTGGGGCCACTCATCAAAAGTCTGTGCGTTGATCGCCACGCGTATCGAACATATTCGATACGCGCTATCGCTATAGGGCTTTCACCTCCCGACCAGCGGTAGGTGTCTGCCATAAGGGGGTCCCGCTCACACCAACCGCTTAATCTGCTTATGCCGCCACACCAACCGGTAATACGCGGTCTGCAAACCAAGCATCACCAAATAGGTCACCGGGAACGCCATCCACACCCCTTCCAGACCGAAGCGTGCATTGAGCAGATACGCCACCGGCAGCTCCACGCCCAACACACAGAAGATCGAGATCGCCACCGGCATCAGGACCACGCCGCTGGCGCGCATGATCCCGCCTATCACCGCCTGGAAGCCAAACACCAGAATGCTCCAGAGCATGATGTGCAGCAGGTGTTCGGCCTGGACCCGCGCCTGGTCATCGGTGATGAACAGGCCCAGGAGCCAGTGGGACAAGGCGTAGCCGAGCAGGATCAGGCCACCGGTCAGGCACAGGTTGATCGCAAGCCCGGTGCGCAGGATCGGCCCGATGCGTTCCAGGCGCCCGGCGCCGATGGCCTGGGCGCCGAGGATCGAGGCGGTGATGGCAATCGACAGCGCCGGAAATTGCACGTAGTTGACGATCTGCGTGACCGCGCCATACGCCGCTGTGGCCTGGGAGCCGTGGCCGTTGACCAGTGCCAGGATCACCAGCTCCGACAACGACAGCACCACCATCTGCAAGCCCGTGGGCAGGCCGATGCGCAGGACCTTGCCGAGGATCGCCCGGTCCAGGCGCAAGGCCGCCAGCAATAGGCGGTCCGGCGCCATCACGTGGTTTTTGTGGCGCAGGCGCAGCACCAGAAACAACATGGCCACGGCATTCGCCGCCAGGCCGGCATAGGCCGCGCTCTGGATCCCCATGGGCGGCAGCCCGAGCCAGCCGCGGATCAGGGCCGGGGTCAGCAACAGGCCAACCACCGTCGAAACGATCAGCGCCAGCAGCGGTGACACCGTATCGCTCACGCCCCGCAGCAGCTGGGTGTAGAGAATGAACACCAGCAACAACGGCATGATCAGCATCATCACCTGGGCATAGCCGACCGCGTCGTCCAGTACATCCAACGGCGTGCCCAAAGCTTGCATCGCCGGACGCGCGAACAGGCTGCCGAGCACAGCAGCGATCAGCCCGATCAACGCGCCCAGGGTCAGGGTCGCGCCGGTGATGACCTTGACCAACGCCGTTTCGCCCGCGCCCCAGGCCTGGCCGATCAGCACCGAAGCGCCCGCCCCGAGGCCGATCACCAGGGCGATAAAAAAGAACACGATGGGAAACATCCCCGACACCGCCGCCAGCGCCTGGGTGCCGAGCATCTGCCCAACATAGATACCGTTGAGGGTGCCGGAAAAACTCTGCAGGAAGTTGGACAGCACCATCGGCGCAAGGAAGAACAGGTAGACCTGCCACAGCGGGCGTTGCAAAGGGTTCTGCATGAAAAGCGGGGCCTCGGATTTACACAGCGACCGAGGGTTTATAGCGTATTGGATCCGATCATGCTGTGTTTTAAACCGCCCTCCCGCTCACAAGCCCTAGCCCAGCATTTCCCGCAGCCGGTACCACAACATGCCCAGCGCCAGTAAAGGCGAGCGCAAGGCCTTGCCGCCCGGGAACGTCATATGTGGCACCCGGCTGAAGGTCTCCAGGCCCTGGCTGTGGCCGGTATGGATCGCTTCGGCCAGCAGCCGCGCGCACCAGTGGGTGACATTAAGCCCATGCCCCGAATAGCCCTGGGCGTAAAACACGTTGGGGTACTGCTGCAACCGACCGACCTGGGGAAAGCGATTGGCGGTAATACCAATCTTGCCGCCCCATTGGAACTCGATGGCGGTAGTGGCCAACTGTGGAAACACCTTGAGCATTTTCGGGCGCATATAAGCGGCGATATCCAGCGGGTCGCGCCCTGAGTAATGACAGGCACCTCCAAACAGCAACCGACGGTCCGCCGAGAGCCGGTAATAGTCCAGGCCGACTTTCTGGTCGCACAGCGCCAGGTTCTGCGGGATCAGTTCATCGGCAAGCGCGGCCGGCAATGGCTCGGTAGCGATGATATAGCTGCCGGCCGGCAGCACCTTGCCGCTCAGGCGTGGCTCCAGTTCCTCGAGGTGTGCATTGCACGCCAATACCAGGCTGGCAGCCCGCACAGTGCCGCTGGCGCAGCGCACCTGCACGGTGTCGCCATGGCTCAGTTGCAGCGCCGGGCTCTGCTCGAAAATCCGCACGCCCAGCGCCTCGGCCACGCGGGCCTCGCCCAACACCAGGTTGAGCGGATGCAAGTGGCCCGAGCCCATGTCCACCAAACCACCGGCGTACCGCTCAGAGCCGACCACCTGCGCCATATCCTGCGCCGCCACCAGCCGGGTTTCAGGCTTATAACCCAGAGCAGCCAGGCTTTGCTGCTCGCCCTTGAACGCGGCAAATTGCGCCGGCGTATTGGCCAACTCACAAAAGCCCCAGCGCAGGTCGCAGTCGATTCCATGCTCACGGATACGCTCCCCCACCAACGCCACCGAATCGATCCCGGCCCGTTGCAGGTATCGCACGCCTTCCTCACCCACATGCCGGGCAAAACCCGAGACATCATGGCCGATCCCCCGGATCAACTGCCCACCATTGCGCCCACTGGCGCCCCAGCCAATACGCCGGGCTTCCAGGAGGATCACCGAAAGGCCGCGCTGGGCCAGTTCGATGGCGGTGTTGACGCCGGTAAAACCGCCGCCGATCACACACACATCGGCACTCAAGTCCTCGGCCAGCGCTGGGCGTTCGGGCATGGCATTGGCCGAAGCCAGGTAATAGGAGCGGGCGTGGTCGTGGGACTGGTTCATCGGTTGGACTTCACTTTGCTCCAGGCGCGGGTCATCACACGCATGATGGCCGGGCTGGGGGTGGTGGAAATGTACAGTTTGTCGAGCACCTCCTGGGGCGGGTACACCTCGGGATTATTCACCAGTTCCGGGGCCATGAAGGCCTTCGCCGCCAGGTTGGGATTGGCGTAGCCGACATAGGTGCTGACCTTGGCAATAACCTCAGGGTCCAGCAGGTAGTTGATAAACGCGTGGGCCTCTTTCGGGTTGGTGGCGTCTGCGGGAATCGCCAGCAGGTCGAACCACAGGTTGCTGCCCTCCTTGGGGATCGAATAGGCGATGTTCACCCCGTTCTTGGCTTCCTTGGCGCGGTTGGCCGCCTGGAACACATCACCGGAGTAGCCGAAGGCCACGCAGATATCACCATTGGCCAGGTCCGAGATGTACTTGGATGAATGGAAATAGGTGATGTACGGGCGCAGGGTCAGCAACTTGGCCTCGGCCTTTTCATAGTCGCCGACCTTCTCGCTGCGCGGGTCCATGCCCAGGTAGTTGAGGATCGCCGGGAACGCTTCATCCGCCGAATCCAGGAACGCCACGCCGCATTGCTGCAGCTTCTTCAGGTTCTCGGGCTCGAACATCACTGCCCAAGAATCGATGTGATCGATGCCCAGCACTTGCTTGACCTTGTCGACGTTGTAGCCGATGCCATTGGTGCCCCACAGGTACGGCACCGCATGCGCATTGCCGGGGTCGTTCTGCTCCAGCAGCTTGAGTAGCTTGGGGTCCAGGTTCGGGTAGTCGGGCAATTGCGCGCGGTCCAGCTTGAGGAACGCCCCGGCCTTTACCTGGCGCCCCAAAAAGTGATTGGACGGCACCACCACGTCATACCCGGTTCGCCCCGCCAGCAGCTTGCCCTCCAGGGTTTCATTGGAGTCGAACACGTCGTAGACCACCTTGATCCCGGTCTTGGCCTGGAAGTCGGCCAGGGTGGTCTCGCCGATGTAATCGGTCCAGTTGTAGACACTGACCGTCGGTGCGGCGTGGCTGGCGCTGCTGAACACTGCGGCCAGGGCCAACGGGAGAAGCTGTTTGACGAGACGCATATCGACACCTTTTTTATGGTTGGTGGTGGAGTCAGACACTCAGCAGCAGGAACTCACGCTCCCAGGAGCTGATCACCCGTTTGAAATTCTCATGCTCGGCACGTTTCACCGCGACGTAACCCCGCACAAACTTGTCCCCCAGGTACTGCTTGACCGTGTCGCAGGCTTCCATGCGCGCCAGGGCATCTTCGATGGTGATCGGCAGGCGCAGGTTGCGGCGTTCATAAGCGCGGCCTTCCACCGGCGCGCTTGGCTGAATCTTTTCGATCATTCCCAGGTAGCCGCACAGCAGGCTGGCGGCGATGGCCAAGTAGGGGTTGGCATCGGCCCCCGGCAGGCGGTTTTCGACGCGCATCGCGTCGGGGCTGGAGGTCGGTACACGCAGGCCGACGGTGCGGTTTTCTTCGCCCCACTCCACGTTGACCGGCGCCGAGGTGTCGGGCAGGAAGCGGCGGAACGAGTTGACGTTGGGCGCGAACATCGGCAGCAGCATCGGGATGTATTTCTGCAGCCCGCCAATGTGCTGCAAGAACAGCTGGCTCATCTGCCCGCAAGCGTCGACAAACACCGGTTGGCCGGTAGCGATATCCACCACGCTCTGGTGCAGGTGCATGGCGCTGCCCGGCTCGTCGGCCACAGGCTTGGCCATAAAGGTCGCGGCCACATTGTGCTTGAGCGCGGCTTCGCGCAGGGTGCGCTTGAACACGGTGATCTGGTCGGCCAGGTCGAGGGCGTCGCCGTGGCGGAAGTTGATTTCCATCTGCGCCGGGCCGTCTTCGTGGATCAGCGTATCGAGGTCCAGGCCCTGGGCTTCGCACCAGTCATAGACATCTTCAAACAGCGGGTCGAACTCGTTGGCCGCGTCGATGGAGAACGACTGGCGCCCGGTCTCGGCACGCCCGGAACGGCCCACCGGGGTTTTCAGCGGCAGGTCCGGGTCTTCGCAGCGCTGGGTCAGGTAAAACTCCATTTCCGGCGCGACAATGGGCTGCCAGCCCTGGTCCGTATACAGCTGCAGGACCTTTTTCAGCACGTTGCGCGGCGACAGTTCGATGGGGTTGCCCTGTTTATCGAAGGTGTCGTGGATCACGATGGCGGTGGGTTCGATGGCCCACGGCACCACATAAGTGGCGTTGGCCACCGGGCGGCAGATCATGTCGATATCGGCCGGGTCCAGCAGGTCGTAATAGATATCGTCGTCGACAAAGTCCCCGGTTACCGTTTGCAGCAACACACTTTCCGGCAGGCGCATGCCGCGCTCATGCAGGAACTTGTTGGTGGGCGCGATCTTGCCGCGGGCAATGCCCGTCAGGTCGCTGATCACGCATTCGACTTCGGTAATCTTGTGTTCTTTCAGCCAGGTGGACAGCTGATCGAAAGGGGCATTCATAAAGACCTCGGCATGGGTTGGATGCTGCGCCGAGTTGTACTCCCGGCGCATTGAGGTCTATCTTGGGCCAGTCTTCGAAGGGCATCTATCCACTTTGCACGAACCACAACGCACCAATAGAGTGCGCACGGATCACCCATGACACAGGCAACAGCTTTGCGCGTACAGGCCTTCACCACCGGTGATGTGGCCGCTCAATGCAGTGCAACACCCGGTTGGGTGCAGCAGTACCAACAGATGTCCCCAGGGCATTTTGCCGGGCAGGTGCGCTACCTCGACCTGCAGGGTGTGCAGGTGTACGAAGAGTGCATGAATACCCGTGTCGAGCAGCACTTCAACGCGCCCCCGGGCTCACTCGCCTTCTGTTTCGACGGCAGCGACAACGCGCTGTATCTGCTCAATGGCGAAAGCCGCAATACCTGGATCACCCCGGAAAACTACCGTGAAGTGGCGGTGGTGTTCGGCCCGCAATTTGTGCAGCGCCATGGCCTGGATGTGGCCAGCCTCGAAAGTTTGTTCATGGCCCCGTTGACCTGCCAGCAAAACGCGCTGTTCAGCCGCTGGCTCAGTGGCACCCTGACGCGCCTGGCCTGTGCGGTCGACCCGATCAGCCGAGACGCCCTCACCCGGCAACTGCTGGACGATTGCCTGTTTATTCTCGACAACGCCTGTGTCTGCCTGGACCGCCACTCATTGCAGCGACGCGGCGCAGAACGCCAGTTGATGGCACGCATTGGCGAGTGGGCGGCAGATGCGCCGGATGAAACGGTCAACCTGCTGCAACTGGCGCAGATTGCCGGTGTGCCGCTGCGACAGTTGCAGCAAGGCTTCAAGACCTACACCGGGATGAGCCCGGCACAATGGCTGCGCCTGCGCCGATTGAACGGCGCGCGGCGCGAGTTGTTGAGTTCAGCCACCACCACGGTGGCCGAGGTGGCGATGAATTGGTCGTTCTGGCACCTGGGGCGGTTTTCCAATAGCTACCGGGCGCTGTTCAAGGAACTGCCCAGCGAAACCCTCAAGCGTCATGGTTGATACACGGTCAACCCTGTGGGCGCGGGCTTGCTCGCGAAAGCGGTGTATCAGGCAATGAATGTCTGACTGACCCACCGTATTCGCGAGCAAGCCCGCTCCCACATTTGATTGCTATCAGGCTTGAGATTTGAGGAAGAGACTCAGCAACTGATTCACTTGCTCCGCCGCCTCCAACTGCACCATATGCCCCTGCCCCGGCAAGACCTCCACCTGGGCCTGCAACCCCTGGGCATGCCGCACCGGGATGATGGCATCGTCACTGCCCCAGATCACCAGGCTCGGCTGCTGCCCTACCACCGCGCGCAAATCCAGCATCTGCCGCCCACCATCGAACAGCTTGGCATTGAGTTGGCGCAGCGCCTGATCCACCCCTTCCAACCGTTTGAACTTGAGCATGTCTTCAAGCATCTGCCGCGTGACCAATGCCGGGTCACTGAACAGTTGCACCAACTGCGGCTTGAGCGCGTTGCGGTTATTGGCCTCGGTGAATCCCTGCAGGTAATCGCCGTTGATATCCGCGCCCAGGCCGGCGCTGGCGATCAGCACCAACGACGCTACGCGCTCCGGCGCCTGGCTCGCCACCGTCAGCGAAACCAGCCCGCCCATGGAGTGCCCAGCCAGGTGCACGCGTTCGAGGTTGAGGTGATCGAGCAACGCCAGCACCGCCTGGCTCAATTCCTCGGCATCGCCATTGTGCAAGTGCTTACCCGATTCGCCATGCCCCGGCAGGTCCAGGGCAATCACCCGGCGCTCGGCGGCCAGGGCCGGATGGTTGAACAGCCAGTTGTTCAAGTCGCCACCAAAACCATGGATCAGCACCAGCGGCGTGCCGCCCTCGCCGAGGTCGAGATAACGCAGCAGGCGCCCATCCAGCTCGACCTTCTGCGCGCTCGGCCCCGACGCCTGTGCCTCGGCGCTGCTGGAGACAAAGCCGGCATTGAAGCTGTCGATCACCGCATCGATCTCTGCCTCCGTGGCTTCACCTTCCACCACAATGCCCAGCAATGCGCCGACCGCCAATGTCTCATCGCTCTGCGCCAGTACCCGGCGCAGCACGCCACTGAACGGCGCCTCGACGCTGCTGGAGATTTTGTCGGTCTCCACGTCGAGCACTTCCTCGCCCTTCTCCACCCGGTCGCCCGGCTGCTTGAGCCAGACATCGACCCGGCCTTCGGTCATCGACAAGCCCCACTTGGGCATGGTCAAGGTATGGATCATGCCGCAGTCCTCTTGTCAGCGATCTTGCGCACAGCGGCCTCGATCTTCGCCGCATTGGGGATGTACAGGTCTTCCAGGGCATCGGAAAACGGCACCGGGGTATGCGGCGCGGTGACCATCTCGATCGGCGCGCGCAGAAACGAAAAACCACGCTGGGCCACCAGGGCGCTGATGTCCGTGGCGATGGAGCAGCGCGGGTTGGACTCGTCGATCACCACCAGGCGCCCGGTTTTCTCCACGCTTTCAAGGATGCTGTCTTCATCCAGTGGGCTGGTGGTGCGCAGGTCCAGCACCTCGCAGTCGATACCCTGGCGCGCCAGGTTGGCCGCGGCTTCCAGGGCGATATGCAGCATGCGCCCGTAGGTCACCAGGGTCACATCGTTGCCTTCGCGCACAAAGTTGGCCTCGCCAAATGGCACGGTGTACAGCTCCTCCGGCACTTCGCCTTGCAGGCTGTAGAGCATCTTGTGTTCGAGGAAGATCACCGGGTCGTTGTCGCGGATCGCCTGGATCAGCATGCCCTTGGCGTCATAGGGCGTGGCCGGGCAGACCACCTTCAGGCCAGGGATGTGCGTCCACATCGAGGTGAGCATCTGCGAATGCTGGGCCGCGGCACGCAGGCCGGCGCCGTACATGGCGCGCACCACCAGGGGCGTGGTGGTCTTGCCGCCGAACATGTAGCGGAACTTGGCGGCCTGGTTGAGCAACTGGTCGAGGCAGCAGCCGATAAAGTCGACGAACATCAACTCGCACACCGGGCGCATGCCCCGGGTGGCGGCGCCAACGGCCATGCCCACGTAACCGACTTCAGACAGCGGCGCATCCAGCACGCGCTCGGGAAACTCCGGGTACAGGCCCTTGGTCACCCCCAGCACTCCGCCCCAGGCATCCTGCTCACCCGGGGCGCCGGTGCCGCCGGACACGTCCTGGCCGATGATAAACACGCTCTGGTCGCGGCGCATTTCCTGGGCCAGGGCTTCGTTGATTGCTTGCTGATAACTGATTTTGCGAGCCATAAAATTCTCTCCGGGTCTTGTTGTTATTAGCGGTAGGCGACGTAGACATCGCTGAGCAGGTCGGCGGCCTGGGGCTTGGGATCGGACTTGGCCAGGCGCACGGCGTCGTCGATCAACTGCGCGACTTCCCCGTCGATACGCTCGAACTGCGCCGCGTCCAGCCAGCCTTCGGCGCTGCAGCGCTGGCGAAACAGCGCCAGGCAGTCCTGGGTTTCGCGCAGGTTTTTCACTTCATCGCGGCCGCGATAGGTTTGCGCGTCGCCTTCAAAGTGGCCGTAGAAGCGGTGCAGCTTGACCTCGACCAGGGTCGGCCCCTCGCCCTGGCGCGCCCGCTGCACCGCCACGCCCAACGCTGCGTGGACGGCAAAGAAGTCATTGCCATCGACGATCACCCCCGGCATGCCAAAACCCGCGGCGCGCTCGGCAATGTCCTTGCACGCCACCGACCAGCCGGAGCCGGTCGCTTCCGCGTAGCCGTTGTTCTCGGCGACAAACAGGCACGGCAACTTCATGATCGCGGCCAGGTTCATCGCCTCGAATACCGCGCCCTCGTTGGAACCGCCGTCGCCAAAAAACGCCACGGCCACGCCCTGGCTGCCCTTGAGCTTGGACGCCAACGCCGCGCCGGCCGCCAACGGTGCGCCGGCACCGACAATGCCGTTGGCGCCGAGCATGCCCTTCTCCTGGTCGGCGATGTGCATGGAGCCGCCCTTGCCGCCACAGACCCCGGTTTTCTTGCCGTAGATCTCGGCCATCATGCCGAACACATCCACGCCCTTGGCGATGCAGTGGCCGTGGCCACGGTGGTTGGAGGCGATGCAATCTTCATCGTTGAGATGGGCCATGACCCCGGCGGCGCAAGCCTCCTGGCCGGCATACAGGTGCACGAAGCCGGGGATCTCGCCGGTGGCGAATTCCACGTGCAGGCGTTCTTCAAAATCACGGATGGTGCGCATCACGGTATAGGCATGCAGCAGTTGATCAGTGGACAGGTGAGTGGACATCTTGTTGTTCTCCAGGTTGTCTCGACACACAAAAGGCTGGCTGCGGCCAGCTGCAACCTGTTCAGCACAGCCTGTGCCAAGGCGCGGCAAAACCTGGCAAAGCCTTGATCCAGAGCAGTGCCGTGCGGTTGTGCCGCTGCGGCATGCCACCGCACAATGAGACGACGCATAGCAGCGTGCAGGCTGCGTCTCAGGCAGGATGAGACGTTGCGTCTCACGGCGGGCAGTTGGTCAGGCCGCCCTTGTCCCCTTGCGCCCCTGGGCGCTTAATGGCGGGCATAACAACAAAGATCGAGAACCGGAGGCCTTATGCTCGCCGCGAACTCCAGGGAGCATGTCGACTGTGTCAGTCGCGTGGTCCGCAATGCCGAGCGCCTGCCCCAGGCGCCAGTGCCGTCGCTGATTTTCGATTCATGGCGCCGTTCCATGGAGCAACACCACCTGGACCCCGGCTCGCTGCAGGGCCCACGGATCCTCACCGAACCGTTGCTCAAGGAATGCCGCGAGCGCGCCGAGCTGTTCATGCGCATTGCCAGCGAGCAAGTCAGCCAACTGCACCACCGCGTGCGCCATGCCGACTACTGCGTGATGCTCACCGACGCCCAGGGCCAGACCATCGACCACCGGGTAGATGCCGCGATCCGCAGCGACTGCCGCAAGGCCGGCCTGTACCTGGGCACTTGCTGGTCGGAAGCCGAAGAAGGCACCTGCGGCGTGGCCACGGTGTTGACCAGCCAAGCGGCGGTGACGGTGCACAAGCGCGATCACTTCCGCGCCGCCTTTATCAACCTGACCTGCTCCGCCGCGCCGATCTTCGACCCCCAGGGCAACCTGCTGGGGGTAATGGACGCTTCGGCGCTGCAATCGCCGGATGACCGACGCAGCCAGCACCTGGTGCGCCAGATGGTGGCGCAGAGCGCCCAGGCCATCGAAAACGCCTTCTTCATGCACAGCGCCGCCCGCCACTGGGTGCTCCAGGCCCACAGCACACCGGGTTATGTGGACAGCCAACCCGACCTGCTGCTGGCCTGGGACCAGGACGGTCGCCTGCAAGCCTTGAACAGCAAGGCACGCCAGGCCTTGCGCCGGCGTTTTGGCCAGGTGCCGGTGCATATCGGCGAGGTGTTCGACCTCGATGCGTTGCGCGCGGTGACCGATCAATCGGTCCAGCAACTGCAGTGGCTGGGAGAAACTGGCGTGCTGCATGTGCGCGTCAACACCCCGCGGCGCCAACCTGCGCGGGCGCTGCCCCATGCCCAGGTCGACCCACGGGTGGAAGAACACCTGCGCCTGGCCGTGCGGGTCAAGGACCGCAACCTGCCGGTGCTGGTGCAAGGCGAAACCGGCGCCGGCAAGGAAGTCTTCGCCCGCCAACTGCACGCCCGCAGTGCGCGCCGCGACGGGCCATTCGTGGCGGTGAACTGTGCGGCGATCCCGGAAAACCTGATTGAAAGCGAGCTGTTCGGCTACGTCGCCGGAGCCTTTACCGGGGCCTCCAGCAAGGGCATGACCGGGCTGTTGCAACAGGCCCATGGCGGCACGTTGTTCCTTGATGAAATCGGCGATATGCCCCTGGCCCTGCAGACGCGCTTGCTGCGGGTGATGGCCGAAGGTGAAGTAGCCCCGCTGGGCGCGGCGAAAACCCGCGCGGTGGATATCCAGGTGATCTGCGCCAGCCACCGCGACCTCGCGGCCCTGGTCAATGACGGGCGTTTTCGTGAAGACCTGTACTTTCGCCTGGGCTGCGCCCGCGTCACCCTGCCGCCGCTGCGCGAGCGCACCGACAAACTGGGCTTGATCAACCGGTTGTTGGAGCAGGAAGCACGCAACAGCGGGATCACGGTGGGAATCGGCCAGGCGGCGCTTGAAGCGCTGCTGGGCTTTGCATGGCCTGGCAACGTGCGGCAACTGCACCATGTGCTGGCGTATGCCTGTGCGGTGTGCGAAGGCGGGACGATCCAACTGGCGGATTTGCCGGTCGAAGTGCGCGGCGAGCGGGTGGAGGCCGAGGTCGAGCACAGTGCGAGCCCAGAGCGGCAGGTGCTGCTGGATGCGCTGGTGCGCCATCGCTGGAAGCCGTTGCCGGCGGCGCAGGCGCTGGGGATTTCCCGCGCGACCCTGTACCGCCGGGTCAAGCAACTGGGCATCGATATGCCAGGTAAACACCCCTGAAACCCTGCAATCCAAATGTGGGAGCGGGCTTGCCCGCGATGGCGGAGTGACAGTAAATGCATCTTTGACTGACCCGCCGCTATCGCGGGCAAGCCCGCTCCCACATTTTTACCGGGTCGGGCTTGGGTTTAGCGGTATACAAGGCCGCCGTCGATCAACGGTGCCTGGCCGGTCATGTAGTCCGAATCCGGGCCGGCCAGGTATGCCACCAGGCCTGCCACGTCCTCCGGCGTTTCTGCACGGCCCAGCGCGATGCCATCCACGTACTTCTTGTACGTTTCTCCCACTGGCGCACCGGTAATCTCGGCCATGCGCTTGTCGATCTCGACCCACATATCGGTGCCCACCACACCCGGGCAATAGGCATTGACCGTCACCCCGGCGCTGGCCAGTTCCTTGGCCGCCGCCTGGGTCAGGGCGCGCACGGCAAACTTGGTCGCCGAGTACACGCCCAGCAGTGCAAAGCCTTCATGCCCGGCGATCGAGCAGGCATTGATGATCTTGCCCTTCTGTTTGAGCGCCTTGAACTTATTGCCGGCGGCCTGGATGCCCCACAACACGCCCTGCACGTTGATGCCCAGGGTGCGTTCGACCTGTTCCGGGGTCACATCCAGCAGCGAATCGATCTGCGCCACTCCAGCGTTGTTGACGATGATGTCGAAGCCACCGAGGGTCTGGTGCGCATGGTCGACCGCCGCGACGACCTGATCACGCTTGGACACGTCGGCGGTAAACACCGAGGCTTTGCGTCCAAGTGCCACGACCTCGGCTGCCACGGCTTCGAGCTTGGCGCTATTGATGTCGACCAGGGCGATATCCGCCCCGTCCCGCGCCAGGCGCAGGGCGATGGCCCGGCCAATGCCCTGCCCGGCGCCGGTCACCAGTGCAACTTTTCCAGCGATACCCATGACGATCTCCTGCAACGATAAGCGAAGCCTTGTCTATCGCAGGTGCGGGGTCGCGCTGTCGAGGCTCGGATGAACTGGCGTGGGGCTTGAGACGCAACGTCTCAAGCCGACGCGCCACGGCCAGTACTTGTAAAGGCGCGCAGTTATGCCTAGCTTATGCGCCCCCGCCCCGCGCTTTAAGGCCTTGCCCCCATGGTTTTGCGTTTTCGCCCCGAAGTCACTTCACATTTGGCCCTCGGCCTGCTGCTCAGCGGCGGTATCGGCAACAGCCTGGCGGCTGAGCTTGAACTGCCAGCGCTGAACATTCAGGGCCAGGATGAGTCCGGTTATCGCGCACAAAGCGCGTCGGTCGGCGGCTTCGATGAAGCGCCGCTGCTCGACACCCCGGCCTCGATCACCGTGATCAATGCCGCGTTGATCAAGGACCAGCAGGCACGCCTGCTCAGTGAAGTGCTGCGCAACGACGCCTCGGTGGGCGAAAGCTACGCGCCGATCGGCTACTACGAAAACTTCGTGGTCCGGGGTTTTTCCCTGAATGCCGCCAGCAGCTACAAGATCAACGGCCGCACCGTCACCGGCGAGCAGAACGTCGCCCTGGAAAACAAGCAGCGGGTGGAATTGCTCAAAGGCCTGGCGGGCCTGCAAAGCGGGATTGCCGAACCCAGCGGCGTGATCAACTACGTGACCAAGCGCCCGGAAGACGTGCGTTCGGTCACGGTGTCCACCGATGATCGCGGCAGCGGCTACATCGCTACCGATGTCGGCGGCTGGTTTGGCAGCGAGCAGCAATTTGGCTTGCGCGCCAACGTCGCCCATGAAGACCTCAACTCTTATGTCGAACACGCCAATGGCCAGCGGGATTTTGTGTCCCTGGCCTTCGACTGGAACATCAGCCCCGACGCCGTGCTGCAACTGGATGCCGAATACCAGGACAAGCAGCAGCGCTCGGTGCCCGGCTACCAACTGCTTGGCGGCACCGAAGTGCCCCATGACGCCTCGCCGAAAAAACTGCTCGGCCATCAGAGCGGCTCCAAACAGGTGGGCATCGACTCGCTGAACCTTAACGGCAAGTTCGAGTACCGCTTCAGCGACCAGTGGAAAGGTAGCGTCAGCGCGGCCCGCAGCAAGGTGGTGATTGATGACTACAGTTCGTTTGCGTGGGGTTGCTACGGCTCCCCGAGTTGCGCCGGCGTCAAAGTGCCGAACTACTTCAGCCCGGAAGGCAACTACGATATTGCTGACTATCGCAGCCCCGACGACACCCGACGCAATGATGAAATCCAGGCGGCAATGACCGGGCTGTTCGACACTGCGGGGATAGGCCATGAACTGACCTTCGGCACCAGCGCGTTCCGCCGGGTGATCGACAAGCGCAAGTCAGTCAACGAGTACATCGGCAGCGGCAATATCGATCAGGACCCGGAAACCTTCCTGCCCACCGACAAGCCCCTGAACGACAGTCACCGGCGCCTCGACAGCCGCCAATACGGGCTGTTCGTCACCGACCGCATCAGTTTCAACGAGCAATGGCAAACCGTGCTCGGTGGCCGTGAAGTGCGCCTGGATGAAAAGTCTTTCGATCAAAATGGCGTGCAAGAGCGTCACACCCAGCAGTACGAATTCCTGCCCAACGCTGCGCTGATCTACAAGCCGATGGCCAATCTGTCGCTGTACACCAGCTACAGCAAAGGCTTGTCGCTGGGCGGCGAGGCACCGTGGTACGCGAGCAATGATGGGGAAATCCTCGCGCCGACCGTCTCCCGGCAGATCGAAGCCGGGGTGAAATACGACTGGCGCCGCATCAGCTTCGCCGCCGCCGTGTTCCAGACACGCCAGGCCTACCAGTACGCCAAACCTGATAGCGCCGGTGATTTCACCTACGTGCAGCAGGGCCAGCAGAAAAACACCGGCCTGGAGCTGTCGGCCAATGGCTGGGCCACCGAGCGTCTGCAGATCGCCACCAGCGTGGCAGCGATTCGCGCACGGGTGAACGGCAGCGGCACGCCGCAGTATGAAGGTCACCAGACGATCAACGTGCCCAAGTTGCGCGCCAGCGTATACGCCGACTACGCCCTGCCTTGGGTCAACGGCCTGGCGGTACTCGGCGGCGTGCAATACAGCGCCAGCAAAAACGCCAGCCGTACCGGCAATGTAGAGGTGGGGGATTATGTGCTGGTCAACATTGGCAGCCGCTACACCACCAAGGTCGACGGCTATGAAACGGTGTTGCGCCTGAGCGTCGACAACCTGTTCGACAAGCGCTACTGGCGTGACGCGGGCGAATACATGGGCGATGACTATCTGTTCCAGGGCGCGCCATTGACGGCGCGCTTGAGCGCCTCCGTCAACTTCTGACCCCGCCCCAAGTAACGGGCTGTCGTGGCGAGCCCCGCGATAGGGCGTTACTTGGGCATCTTGCGAAAGCCCACTGCCAGCCGGTTCCAGCTGTTGATGGTGGCGATGGCCACGCTCAGGTCAACCTGTTCGGCCGGGCTGAATTGTTCATTGAGCAACGCGTAATCTTCGTCCGAGGCGTGGGTCTGGCTGATCAGTGTCAGGCTTTCGGCCCAGGCCAGGGCGGCACGTTCCCGTGGGGTGAAGAACGGTGTTTCACGCCAGGCCGAGAGGGTGCACAGGCGGCGTTCGCTCTCGCCGCCCTTGCGTGCATCGGCAGTGTGCATGTCCAGGCAGAAGGCGCAGCCGTTGATCTGGGACACGCGCAGGCGCACCAGTTCCAGCAGGGGCAGTTCGATGGACAATTTGCCGACGGCCGCTTCCAGGGCAAGCATGGCTTTCATTGCGTCAGGGGAAGCGATGTAGAAATCGATACGGGCAGACATGTTGTAACTCCAGGGCAGAGGGGATTGGTGCCCAGCTTAATCACCCCACTGCCCTGCACAAATAGCCAATGCGGGCGAAGAACAGGTAGCCAATGCCAGGCGAGTCAGGCCCGGCTGCGCAGCCAATGCAGGAAGCCCTTTTTCACCGGCACGATTGGCGCATCCTGGGTCAGGTGCTGGGCGGCGTGCAGGCGGAAATCCAGGAGGTTTTGCATGGCTTCGCTGATATCGTGGCGCGCGTCCAGGCACGGTTTGAGGTATTCCTTTTCGATGCGGTAGAGGGTGCAATAGGTCTTCGCCACAAAGTCCGCCGGCACGCCTTGCTCACCCAGGATCCCGGCTTCGCCAATCACTTCTCCCGGCCCCATGCGCCCACCTTCGAACGTGTGCCCGGCCTTGGCCAGCATCACCGAAACCACCCCGGACTCGATGATAAACAGATGATCGCTGACCTCCCCCGTCGGCAGGATCATCTCGCCAGCGCGGAAGGTGTGCAGGGTCATGTTCTGGCTGAACGTTTCCTTCTCTTCCTGGCGCAGGGTCGAGAAGATGTTGGAGCTTTCCAGCAGCGCCCGCGCCGGCGAGGTGGTCGGCGAGGTGGGGCTTTCGGCGCTCGACAGCAGGCTGACGCCAGCCGCCTGCAAATGCCGGTAGGCCAGGTCATAAAGCTGATTGCGCACTTCGCGCTTGAGGCCCATGGCGGGCACAAAGCCGCTGATTTCATATTCCACACCGCCGCCCGTGGAGGTCTTGAACGCCACGCTTGGCGCCGGCTTGGCCAGCAATTGCCGGCAGCCCTGCATGGCACGTTCCAAGGCTTCGAGCACTGTTTGTGGGCGCGCATGGGGGCTGACTTGCAGGCTCACCGCCAGGCCGAACATATCGGCCGGGCGCGAGAAGTTGATGATCTTGGCCTTGGCCGCCAACGAATTGGGGATCACTGCCATGCTGCCCTGGGAGGTTTGCAGGCGCGTGGCGCGCCAGTCGATATCCGTTACCCGGCCTTCGGTACCGTCGATGGAGATCCAGTCATCCAGCTGGTAGGGCTTGGTGGTGTTGAGCACGATCCCGGAGAACACGTCGCTCAAGGTGCTTTGCAAGGCCAGGCCGACGATGATCGCCACCGCGCCGGACGTCGCCAGCACGCCCTTGACTGGCAGGTCGAGCACGTAGGCCATGGCCGCGATGATCGCGATCAGGAAGATCACCGCGCCCATCAGGTCTTGCAGCAACCGCCCGGTATGGCCGACCCGTTGCATCATCAAGGCCCCGAGCAAGACCGTCAGGGTGCGCGCGGCGAACAACCACCAGCCGATCTGCAATGCCGTGGCGGCCAGGTGCAGCGGGGTGTTGTCGGCATAGGGTGCCAGTTGCATGGGGTTCATGCCGTCGTTGAACAGCACGGCGCTGAACACGGCGAAAATCCCCAGGCGTGCGATCAGTTTCCAGTTGCCGGGGCTGGCCGAAAACAGACGCCAGACGAAGATATCGATAATGATCAGCGCCAGGGCGCACAGCATCGGGTGATCGGAGATAAAAGACAGCATCCAGGCGACTCCAGGGCGAATGCCCTGAAGATCGCACGAAATGCAGTTGGCGGGTATAGGGCGCCGCCAATCAGCTGGCGGCGCCGTGCAGTTGGCCGAATTGGCCGGACTGGAAGTCGGCAAAGGCCTGGTGGATCTCTTGCTCGGTGTTCATCACGAACGGGCCGTGACCGACGATGGGCTCGTCGATCGGTTCACCACTGAGCAACAGCACCATGGCGTCAGCATTGGACTCCAGGCTGATCTGCTCGCCATCACGCTCGAACAGCACCAGTTGCCCTTCGCGTGCCAGTTCACCGCCGTTGACTTGCACGGTGCCTTTGAGCACCACCAGCGCGGTATTGCGCCCGGCGTGCAGGTCAAAGGTCACGGCCTTGCCGCCATTGAGGCGCAGATCCCACACATCAATGGGCGTAAAGGTGCGCGCCGGGCCTGTGTGGCCGTCGAACTCGCCGGCGATCAGGCGCAGGCTGCCGGCGCCTTTGGCCAGGGGCAACGCGGGGATATCGCCGTCGAGGATGGTCTGGTAGCCGGCGTCGCTCATTTTGTCCTTGGCCGGCAGGTTGACCCACAGTTGCACCATTTCCAGGGCCCCACCTCGTTTGGCGAAGGCTTCGGAATGGAACTCCTCATGCAGGATGCCCTTGGCTGCCGTCATCCACTGCACGTCGCCGGGGCCGATGGTGCCGCCTGCACCGGTTGAATCGCGGTGCTCGACTTCACCTTCGTAAACGATCGTCACGGTTTCAAAGCCGCGATGGGGATGCTGGCCCACACCACGTCGCTGGGTGGTGGGGGTGAAATCGGCCGGGCCGGCGTGGTCCAGCAGCAGGAACGGGCTGATGTGCTTGCCCATGGTGTCGTAGGAAAACAGCGTGCGAACCGGGAAACCGTCGCCAACCCAATGGCCACGTGGGCTGGTGTAGATACCGATGATGTTTTTCATGATGGTCCTCCAATGTGCATACACCTTAAATCCAATACCAATAAGGCGGTAGACGGCGGATTTGGCTCTCATCGTTCCATACATGGGACGACTCTGGAGCGGTGGCGCATAAAGCGAGTGAATGATAATGACTCGTAGTAATATCCCCGCTCTCCCGTTCAACTCCCCGAGGGCCACCATGCCATTTGCTCCTGCGCCGGCAGCGCCGCGCGTCCTGGTGGTGGACGACCACCGCAAGATCCGCGAGCCGCTGGCCATCTATTTGCGTCGCCACAGCTTCGAAGTGCGCACCGCTGAAGATGCAGCGGGCATGTGGCAATTGCTCAAGACCCAGGCCTTCGACGTGATCGTGCTGGATGTGCTGCTGCCCGATGGCGACGGTTTCGAGTTGTGCAACCAATTGCATCGGCGCAGCAACACCCCGGTGATCCTGTTGACCGCCCGCGATGCCGCCGCCGACCGCATCCGGGGCCTGGACCTGGGTGCCGATGACTACATCACCAAGCCCTTCGAACCCCGGGAACTGGTGGCACGCCTCAACAGCGTGCTGCGCCGCCAGGGCCGCACCCATGCCCCCCTGGCACCGACCAGCCGCACCTATGGCTTCGCCGGCTGGCATTTCAGCACCATCAGCGCAGTGCTGACCCGCGAAGGCTGCCCCCCCGTCCAACTGAGCACCGCCGAAAGTCGGTTGCTGCAAGTGTTCCTCAACCACCCCAATACCCTGTTGCCCCGCGAGCGCCTGATCGACCTGACCGCCGCCGCCGACAGCGATGTCAGCGACCGCGCCATCGACCGCCAGGTCAGCCGCCTGCGCCGCAAGCTGGCCCACGACACCGAAGCCGTGGACCTGTTGCGCACCATCTGGGGTGGCGGCTACCTGCTGGCGGCTGATGTGACCCCGTGCGTCTCTTGAACCGTTTGCGCCGCCTATGGCCGCGCACGCTGGTGCAGCAATTGAGCCTGTTGCTGCTGTTGGCGCTGCTGGCCTCCAACGCCATCGCCATGCTGTTCCTGCAACGCACCGGCAGCCTGATCCACCCGCTATCGCGCAGTTTCAGCCTGGAACGCCTGGTGATCGCGCACCACGCGGCCGTCGACCTGCGCGGCGAGGAACCCGCGCACCTGATGGCCGCCATGAGCAACGAAGGCGCCCGTTTCTGGGTCGCCCCCACCGCCGAGGTCGAGCCGTTTGAACTGCGCCCCGAAGAGCGCCGCCTGGCCAACGAATTGCGCCAGCAACTGCAACTGCCGCCAGACGTGAGCATCGGCATGCAGTTGGAGCGGGTCAGCGGCGCCAATGCCCGCACCCATGTGTTCAGCCCCGCTGGTTGGGCGCCGTTGCGTTTGCGCAGCAGCATCGCCCTGCCGGACGGCCAGTACCTGAACGCGCTGCAGCATCCCGCGGGGGCGTATGAATGGGGCCGCGTCCTGGCCTACAGCCTGCCGGTGACCACGGTGCCAGTGCTGCTGATCGTGATGTTTTTCATCGCGCGGGTGGTGCGCCCGGTCAAGACCCTGGCCCAGGCCACCGAACGGGTCAGCCGGGGCGAATGGATCGCGCCGCTGCCCTTGAGCGGCCCCCAGGAAGCCCGCGACCTGACCACCGCCTTCAACACCATGCAGGCCAACCTGGCGCGGCATGTCGAAGGGCGCACGCGGATGTTGGCGGCGGTCAGTCACGACCTCAACACCCCGATCACCGAACTGCGCTTGCAGGTGGAGTTGCTGGAACCTGGTCCTGAACGCGACGACATGCTCGACAGCCTCGGCGAACTGAGCGCCATGGTGCGCGAAACCCTGAACTTCGTGCGCGACGATGCCGTGCAGGAAGCCACCCGCCGCACCTCGCTGAGCGCTTTGCTGGATGACTTGGCCAAACGCTACCGGCGCATGCAGCAACCGGTCACCTGGCAAGGCGCCCCACCGCTGCTGCTCGATTGCCGCCCGCTGGCCCTCAAGCGCGCCCTGACCAACCTGATCGACAACGCCGTCAAACACGGTGGCGATGCCTGTATCAGCCTCAAGCGCGAGGACAGCGGTGTGCTGTGCGTGGAGATTCTCGATCATGGCAGCGGCCTGCCCCAGGACTGGCTGAACAAGGTCTTCGAGCCGTTTGTGCAGTTGGGTGCCAGCGACGGTGGCCTGGGGTTGGGCCTGGCGATTGCACGCTCGTGCATCCAGGCCCATGGCGGCGAACTGCTCCTGGAAAACCGCCCACCGGCCGGGCTGTGCGCGGTGGTGCGCCTGCCCCAGGCGGCTTAGATTGATGTGGCTGTAGGGCTTGCTGTGGCGAGGGGGCTTGTCCCCCGCTGGGCTGCGTAGCAGCCCCAAAACCTGCTATCTCGGTCTATCAGATAAACCGGGGTGAGGCTTATTGGGGCTGCTACGCAGCCCAGCGGGACAAGCCCCCTCGCCACAGCAAGTCCCATAGCCACAACAAGCCCCTCACCAAAACTGGCCCTCTAGCCATCACAAAGGCCGTCTGCAACTGACCTAGAAGTTGAGCGTTGCGCCCATCCACAAGGTGCGGCCGTAGTTCACCGTGCCGTAGGTCTCGTCATCCAGGCGCTTGTTGGCCAGGTTGTTGAGTGAGGCATTCAATACAAGCGAGTCGGTCACATCGAACGAGCCGCCCAGGTCGGCCGTGGTGTAGCCCGGCGCCGGTTTTTCGCTGGTGAGGGTGTTGCCGGTTTCCTCGCCGTAGTAGCTCAGCGACGCCCAGGCCTGGGCGCGGTCGTTGATGCTCCATTCGGTGCGCACATTGGCCTTTTGCTTGGGGGTCAGGGCCAGGGGCGCGCCAGCGTTGGCGCCGGTTTTCTGTTCGGAATCGGTGTAGGTGTAGTTGGCCTTGAGCAGCACGCTGGGGTTGATATCCCATTGGCCGTTGAGCTCCACGCCCTGGATGATTGCCTTGTCGACGTTGACCCGCTCCATGATGGTGTAGCCATTCCAGCGCTGGTCGGTGGTCACGGTGGACAGCTTGTCCTGGAAGTCGTTGTAGAACAGGGTCACGCCCGCCGACAGATCATCACGGTTGCTCCACAGCGCCGAGACTTCATAGTTGGTGCTGGTCTCTGGCTTGAGGTCGGGGTTGCCGAACATCACAAAGCGGTTGCGCCGCAGGTAGGCGTAGTCCGCCACGACTGCACGGATCTCCGGGGCCTTGAAGCCACGGGCGATCCCCCCCTTGAACGTCCACTGCTCGGTGGCGCGCCACACTCCGTAGAGCCGTGGGCTGAGGTGGGCACCGTACTCTTCGTGATGATCCAGGCGCAGGCCGGTGGTCAGGGCGAAGCTGTCGGTGACCGACCATTCGTTCTCGGCGAACAGGGCTTTTTGCACCACCGAGAACTCGTAATCCACGCGATCGCCCAGGCCCTGGTTCCAGTCGGTCAGCTGGCTTTCGTTCCACTGCATGCCCACGGTGCTGACGTTATGGGTGGTGGGTACTACCAACTTGGCGTCGAACACGCTGTTCTTGACCTCGGGCTTGCGCCCGAAAATATCGGTTTGGGCTGGCGTGGCACGGCCTTCACGGGTGGAGGTTTCCTGGGAAAAGGCGATGTCCGAGGTGGCCCAGCCCCAGCGACCCTGGTGCGACAGCGACCAGTGATCGCGGTTGTTCTCCTGCTCGCGGGTGGCCCAGTTGGCGCTGATCCCATCACCGTTTTTCAGGCGCGTGGCCCCGGCTTCGAGGAGGATGTCGTGGTCGATGCTTGGGGTGAAGGCCAGCCGTGCGGTGAGATCGCGGTGATCCGCCTTGCTGAAGCCATTGGTCTGCTCGATATCGTCATCGGCCTGGCGATCGAGGTAACGGCCCCACACCTGCAGGCCGAGCAGGTCTTCCTTGAGCGGGCCGCTGAGGTAGAACTGGGTCTGGCGCGCATTGCCCTGGTCGCTGTGCTGGCGGGCCGAGTAGTCATAGCCAATCGAACCGCCCCATTGTGGCGAGACCTTGCGCGTGATCACGTTGATCACGCCGCCGATGGCGTCGGAACCGTACAGCGACGACATTGGCCCGCGCACCACTTCAATGCGCTCGATGGCGGCGGCTGGCGGTACAAAACTCTGCTCATAACCACTGTTGCCATTGACCCGCGATTCACGGGCGCTCTGGCGTTTGCCATCCACCATGATCAGCGTGTAGTCGGCGGGCATGCCACGGATCGAGATGTCGGTTTCATTGGCCCCGCCATTGACCGTAACGCCCTCCACATCCCGCACGGCATCACCCAGGTCGCGGTACGACTTGCGGCGCAAGGCCTCGCCGTCGATCACGGTGACCGAAGCGGGTGCGTCTTCGACGTTCTGTTCAAAGCCGGAAGCGGTGACCACCACTTCATTGAGTTCCAGTGACGCAGGCTCGTTGGCGTGAGCGTTGAGACTGCCGGCCACCAGCAGGGCCAGCGGCGCAAGACGAAAAGCAGGAAGCATGGGCGTAGACCTTCAGGATTATTCTCAAAAGAGAATCGTAATCATCTACACCCCAATAACTTGGACAAAGTGTGACAACTCCACCCTCGTCCCTGGCCGCTTGCTTTTGTAGGAGCTGGCTTGCCAGCGATGACGCCAGCAAGAACACCCCAGAGCGCCAGGTATCTGACCTCATCCTGAACGACCATCACCGGCGAGCCGACGCCTACAAAACCTGAACAAGGGCTGGCTTAAATTATATTTCGGTCGTAATATTCGGCAAAATATTACGATTGTAATTTCACCGACCCAGCGCCGCCAGGAGCCTGAAATGAGCCCACGCCCTCCCCTTCACAGCTTTTCCCGCCCCTGGTGCTGTTGCTCCTGCTCAGCGGCTGCAATAGCCAGGCCGACCCCAGCGCCAACGCTGCCCCGCCGCGCCCGGTGCTGGCGGCCAAGGTCGAAGCCGCCGCCAGCCAGCAGAACGCCTATACCGGCGTGGTGGCGGCCCGTACTGAAAGTGACCTGGGCTTCCGGGTCAGCGGCAAGGTGATCGAACGCAAGGTCGATCCCGGCCAGCATGTGTCCCGGGGCGATACCTTGTTGGTGCTGGATATCGGCGACTTCGAACTGGCGCTGCGTTCGGCAAAAAACCGCGTCAACGCCGCCCAGGCCCAGTTACGCCAGCGCCGCGATGACGCAAACCGCTACCAGCGCCTGGCCAGTACCGGCGCGGTGTCACGGCAGATTTTCGACCAGTCCGCGACTAACCTGCGGGTCGCCGAAGCAGAGCTTGCCGCCGCCCAGTCGGATGCCAGCCAGATCGAAAACCGTCGTACCTACTCGGTGCTCAGGGCCGATGGCGACGGAGTGATCACCGATGTGCGGGTAGAGCGCGGGCAGGTGGTGGCCGAAGGGCAGATCGTCGCCCGCCTGGCCCACGACGGAGCGCGGGAAGCGGTCATCAACCTGCCGGAAAACCAGCGCGACCGCGCCTCGCAAAAAGCCCTGGCCTTGCCCTTCGGTGCGCCGGACCAAGCCGTCAACGCGACCTTGCGTGAACTGTCCGCCAGTGCCGATCCCGTCACCCGCACCTATCGCGCGCGCTATGTGTTGCACGGTGCGGGTGAGCGTTTCGCCCTCGGCTCCACCATCACCTTGCGCCTGCAAGGCAACGGCCAGCCGCCACAGACCCGCGTGCCGATCGGCGCCCTGCAGGATGCCGGCAGCGGCACCGGGGTGTGGCTGATTGGAGCAGATGACAAGGTCAGCTTCGCCCCGGTCACCGTGACCAGCCTGGGCCAGGAAGAAGCCTTGCTTTCTGGTGGCGTCAGCCCCGGCCAACTGATCGTCGCCCTCGGCGCACATCTGCTGCATCAGGGTGACAGCGTGCGCCTGTTGCCCGCCCAGGCACTGACCCTCAATCGCCGGCAGGAACCTTGAGCATGCATGGCCTGAACCTCTCCGCACTGGCGGTCAAACACCGCGCCGTCACGCTGTTCCTGATTCTCGCGATACTCGCCGCCGGGATTTTTTCCTTTGGCAAACTGGGGCGCGCCGAAGACCCGTTGTTCACGGTCAAGGTCATGACCATCACCGCCGCCTGGCCCGGCGCCACGGCCCAGGAGATGCAGGAGCAAGTGGCCGACCGCCTGGAAAAGCGCCTGCAGGAACTGGACTACTACGATCGTGTGGAAACCATCGCCCAACCGGGGTTTGTGTCGATGCGCATGACCTTTCTCGAGTCCACGCGCCCCAATGAAATTCAGGACCTGTTCTACCAGACCCGCAAAAAACTCAGCGACGAAGCGGCCAGGCTGCCCAAGGGCGTGATCGGGCCCTTCTTCAACGATGAATATTCCGATGTGTACTTCGCCCTGTACGCCCTGGAAGCCGAACACCTGCCCCATCGCCAACAGGTGCAGATGGCCGAAGCCATGCGCCAGGACTTCCTCAGGCTACCGGGGGTGAAGAAGGTCAATATCCTCGGCGAACAAGCGCAGCGGGTGTTTGTCGAGTTCTCCTACGAGCGCCTGGCCACCCTGGGGATCAAACCCGAACAGATCTTCGCCGCCCTCGCTGCGCAAAACGCCGTGGCCCCGTCGGGGTTTGTCGAAACCGCCGGTGCCCGCGCCTATATCCGTATCGACGGCGCCTTCGACAGCCTGGCGCTGATCGAAAACGTGCCGCTGCCGGTGGACGGCAAAGTGCTGCGCATCGCCGACGTCGCCACCGTCAGCCGTGGCTATGAAGACCCGCCCAGCTACCGCATCCGCCATCAGGGCGACCCCGCGTTGATGCTCGGCATCATCATGGAAAAACACTGGAACGGCCTGGACCTGGACAAGAGCCTCAAGGCCGAGGAAGCCAGGATCCAGGCAGACCTGCCCCTGGGCGTCAACTTCGCGAAAGTCTCCGACCAGGCGAAAAACATCAGCCTGGCAGTCAATGAATTCATGCTCAAATTCTTCGTCGCCCTGGCGGTGGTGATGCTCATCAGCCTGTTGGCCCTGGGCTTTCGCGTCGGTTTGGTGGTGGCGGCCGCGGTGCCGCTGACCCTGTCCATCGTGTTTGTGATCATGCTGCTGACCGGCCGCGAATTTGACCGCATCACCCTCGGCGCGCTGATTATTTCCCTGGGGCTTTTGGTGGACGACGCGATCATCGCCATTGAAATGATGGTGGTGAAGCTCGAAGAAGGTTTCGACCGCATCCACGCCGCCACCTTTGCCTGGAGTTCCACCGCCGCCCCCATGCTGACCGGCACCCTGGTGACGATCATCGGCTTTCTGCCGGTGGGTTTTGCCCGTTCGGGTGCGGGCGAGTATGCCGGCAATATTTTCTGGATCGTTGGCTTTGCCCTGATCGCCTCCTGGTTGGTGGCAGTGGTATTTACCCCGTACCTGGGGGTCAAGCTGCTGCCGCACATCCAGCCGGTGCCCGGCGGCCACGACGCAATCTATGCCGGCCGCTGGTACCAGAAACTGCGCCACCTGGTGCAAACCTGCGTGCGCCGACGCTGGCTGGTGACCGGCCTGGTCGTGTCGGCGTTTGTGCTGTGCGGCTTGGGCATGGCCGTGGTGAAGAAGCAGTTCTTCCCTAACTCCGACCGCTCCGAACTGATCCTGGAGGTGTATATGCCGCCGGGCAGTGCCTTCAAAAGCACCGAGGCGGTGGCGGCGCAACTGGAAAAGGCCCTGCTGCAGGAACCGCAGACCCGCATGGTCGACACCTACGTGGGCGGCGGCGCGCCACGCTTTTTCCTGTCGCTCAACCCCGAATTGCCCGACCCGGCGTTCGCCAAACTGATCGTGCAAACCGCCGATGCCCATGCCCGGGACGCCTTGAAACTGCGCATGCGCGAACGTATCGCCGACGGTGAATTCCCCGCAGCGCGGGTACGGGTGACGCAATTGCTGTTCGGCCCGCCGGTGCCCTTCCCGGTGGTGTTTCGCGTGTCTGGCCCGGACGTGAATGTGCTGCGCAGCCTGTCTGAGGAAGTGCGCCAGGTGGTCGCCGCCAACCGCCTGACCAAGGATGCGTTCCTCGATTGGGGCGAGCGCAGCAGCGGTTATCGCCTGGTGCTGGACCAGGATCGCCTGCGCCTGCTGGGCTTCACCCCCGACGAGGTGAAATCCCAACTCAATGCCCTGCTCAGCGGCAACCCCATCACCGAAGTGCGCGAAGGCAACCGTACGGTATCGGTGGTAGCCCGTGCCCAGGGCAGCCAGCGCGAGGACCTCGGCAACCTCGCCAATATGACCCTGACCAACAGCGCCGGGGTATCGGTGCCCCTGGCTCAGGTAGGGCATTTTCAAGCGGTGATGGAAGAACCGATCCTCAAGCGCCGCAACCGCGCGAGCACCGTCGAAGTACGCGCCGATATCGTCGACGGCGTGCAGCCGCCCGATGTGGAAATGGCCGTCTACAAAGACCTGCAACCGCTGATCGCACGATTGCCGACCGGCTATCACCTGGACATCGGCGGCCCCGTCGAAGAAAGCGCCAAGGCCAACGTGGCCCTCGCGGCGCTATTCCCCATCATGATCCTGCTGACCCTGACGGTGATCATGTTCCAGGTGCGCTCGTTCGGCGTGATGTTCATGGTCTTCGCCACCGCGCCGCTGGGCTTGATCGGCGCGGTGCCGACCCTGCTGCTGTTCAACCAGCCGTTCGGCTTCAATGCGATCCTGGGGCTGATCGGGATTGGCGGGATCCTGATGCGTAACACGCTGATCTTCACCGATCAGATCCGCCAGAACCAGGAACACGGCATGGCGACCAGCGACGCGATTGTCGAAGCCACCGTACGCCGCGCACGGCCGGTGATATTGACCGCACTGGCCGCGGCGTTGGCGTTTATTCCACTGACCTTGTCAGTATTCTGGTCGTCGCTGGCCTATGTGCTGATTGGTGGGGTTTTGGTGGGGACGGTGTTGACGCTGCTGTTCTTGCCGGCGTTGTGCAGCTTGGTGCTGGGCCGGGACAAGCAGCAGGCAGCAATCCCCCAAACCCCATAAATCCAATGTGTGTGTGTGTGAGCTTATGTGGGAGCGGGCTTGCTCGCGAAAGCGTAGTGTCAGTCGCCGAATTTATTGACTGTTCCACCGCTTTCGCGAGCAAGCCCGCTCCCACACAAGCCCACTCCTACAACGAGGTCAACGCTTGGCCAACGCCATCCACCGAAATATCCCACCCTGCGGCCAGATAAACTCTACTTATACCCGCTGAAAACCTCTGCAAAGTCCCTCGCCTGATCACACAGCGCAAGGGACCGCCGATGTACTTTCCAATTGATGCCCCGGTCCTGGGGGCCACCTCTTGAATGCCGCCATTGGCTTTATGGTCCTGGCGGCCATGGACTTCAAAACACGGGACGTCGAAGCGGTCCTCAGCGACTTCCGGCAATGCCTCAGTACCTATGAACAGTGGGCCGAGAGTTTCTGGAGCTTCTCGGCGCTGGAGGTCGAGCAGGTCTTCAAGGTGGGCGATGAGGTGGCGCTGGTGGCGCCCATTTCGTCCAAAGCCCCCAGCAGCACGGTCGCGATGTGCAAGGCCAGTGGCTCGTTGACCCTGGTGCACCTGTTCCAAAGCACACGCTTTGTGCCCATCGGCAACACCCCGGTGATGCTGCAAGCTGTCCCCAAGGACGGTGGCCCGCTGGGCGAACCCATTTACAAAACCATCGGCCCCAGCGGCATTCTCGAAGTCACCGACTGTACCCGCGACCAGTCGTATCGGATCACCTTCTACCCCAATGTTTGCGCGGACCACGTCAAGGCGTTGTATGCGTCTTATCAGTCGCTCATTGCACCGCTGGAAAGCCAGTTGCGCAACGACTGGACCAGCACATTTGAGCCCCTGTGGCAGGACTACTCCGAAGCCAACTTTGTGCAGCGCTACCGCCTGCTGGACCACGCCTATGCCCGTGGATTTGGCGACGCACTGCATGAGCTCTGGGACAACATCGAGCAATTGTATGAATGGCTGGCGGACCTCAGGCCCAACAGCGAGAAACTCCTGCAATACCTCACCCAGGCCGAACTGGATGCCCTGCTGGAACTGAGCCAGGAGGCCATCGCCAATGGCCTGCTGGTGCTCAGCGACGAGCCGCTGCTGTTCATCTACTTGTCGGCGATGGTCAGTTGGCTGCGCATGCTGCCGCCGCCGTACTTGAACGAACTGCTGGGGCAAATCAGCGCCGAAGTGCTGATCAACCTGTTGCTGGTGTGGGTCACTGCCGGCATGGGCGTGACAGTGCGCCTGGGCGCGCAGGTGCTGGGCAAGGTCAAGTCGGGACGCGTCCGCCAGTGGCTGGAGCAACTGGCCCGACCGTTTGCACAAACCGGGTTGGGGCCCCATGCCGAGGCGCTCAAGCCGTTATTGCTAGGCAGCCCCGCAACACAGATCAAAACGGTGCCCAGCGTGCCACTCAAGGCCGGCGCGATTGAAGTCGCCAATCCCGTGCCACTGGTGCGGGAAAAATCCGCGCCCAAGACGGCCTTGATCAAACATGAGGCGGTGGACGACGCGCCCTCCTCCGCGAAAAACCCCAACGGCGCGGCCAGCGCCAGCGCCGATAAAACCGCGACCCATGGCTGCCCGGTGTCCATGGTCACTGGCGAAGAACTGCTGACCCTGACCGATGGCGAGTTGCAGGGCGTGCTGCCGTTTGCCTGGACGCGGCTGTATCGCACCAGTGCCGTGGAGGTAGATAGCGGGTTGGGCTTTGGCTGGAGCCATTCCCTGGCGCAGCGGCTGGAGGTAACCGGCGAGTCGGTGGTGTGGACTGACCACGAGAACCGCAGCACCACCTTTCCCCTGCCCACGGCTGCCCGACCGGCCATCAGCAATAGCCTGGCTGAAGCAGCGATTTATCTGGGGGCAGCGTCGGATGAGTTGGTGCTGGCTCAAGGGGCAACGTTCTACCACTTCCAGGGCGGTGTGCTGACGGCGATCAGCGATGGGTATGACAACCGCCTGCGCATTTCCCGCGATGGGTTGGGGCGGATTCTGCGCCTGGATAACGATGCCGGGCGGGCGCTGCTGTTGCGCTACGAGCGCGGGCACATTGTGGCGGTGGACTACCAGGTGTTTCGCGTGGAAAGCGAAGCGGATGACGCCTGGGTGACTGAGCAGAACGTCGTTTCCTACCGCTACGACGAACAGTGGCGACTGGTTGAGGCGACCAATGCTGTAGGCGAAAGCGAGCGCTATCAGTACGACAGCCTTGCGGTGATCACTGAGCGGCAGTTGGCCGGTGGGGCGAGTTTCTTCTGGGCGTGGGAACGGTCTGGCAAGGCGGCGCGCTGTGTGCGGCATTGGGCCAGTTTTGCGCAGATGGATACGCGCTATGCCTGGGATGACGACGGCCGCGTCACCCTGCTCAACGCCGATGGCAGCCAGGAAGTGTATGTGCATGACCCGCGCGCACGGCTGGTGCAGCGGGTTGACCCGGACGGCGGCGAGCATTTCAAGTCTTACGACGCACAGGGCCGGCTGACGGTTGAGCAGGATCCCCTAGGCGCGATTACGGCCTATCAGTACGACGAGGCTGGGCGCTTGGTGGCGCTGTTTCCGGGGGATGACGAGCCTACCGCCTACGAGTATGAGCATGGCTTCGTACGGGTCATGCGCCGGGGTGCGGCGGTCTGGAAGTACCAGCGTAATGATCAGGGCGATATCACCCGCCAGACTGATCCGGACGGCAATGTTACCGAGTACAGCTATGACAAGCGCGGGCAGCTGCTGGCTGTCTGGTATCCGGACCACAGCTGTCAGCGCCTGACCTGGAATGACCTTGGGCAGTTGGTTGCAGAACAACTGCCCAATGGCGGCGTGCGGCGTTATCGCTACGACGCTTTGGGCCGGCAAATTGCCCGTGAAGATGAACACGGCGCGCTGACCCACTATCACTGGGACGCGGTAGGCCGACTGGTCAAGGTGGTATTGCCGGGCGGCGCCACCCGCGAATTGAGCTACAACCCCTACGGAAAAGTCACCGCCGAGCGCGATGAACTGGGGCGTGTGACCCGGTATGAATATGCCGACGGACTGCACCTGATCAGTCGCCGGATCAACCCCGATGGCACGGCGCTGCGCTATCGCTACGACAACACCCGCCTGCTGCTGACCGAAATCGAAAACGAGTCAGGCGAACGCTATCAACTGGCGTACCACCCCAACGGCCTGATCCAGCAGGAAACCGGCTTCGACGGCAAACGCACCGCCTACGTCTACGACCTCAACGGCCACCTGCAGGAAAAAACCGAGTTCGGCGACGATGACCGTCAGCTGATTACCGCCTACCAGCGCGATAACGCCGGCCGCCTCACCCGAAAAACGCTGCCCGATGGCAGCACGGTGGATTACACCTACGACCGCCTCGGCAATCTCCTAAGCGTCGACGACGGCCACTGGCCGCTGCACTACGAATACGACAGCCAGAATCGCCTGACCGCCGAACACCAGGGCTGGGGCACCTTGCGTTACGGCTACGACAACTGCGGCCAACTCGACCACCTGCGCCTGCCCGACAACAACCACCTGGCCTTCAACCACGACAAGGGCGGCCACCTCGCCACCGTTGAGCTCAATGGCCGCACACTCACCTCGCACCTGTTCAAGGCCGGCCGCGAGCAGCAGCGCCAGCAGGGCCACCTACTGAGCCACTACCACTACGACGACCAGGGCCGCCTGGCCCAACACGAACACCGCCACGGCCTTCGCCGCTACACCTACGACCCAGCCGGCAACCTCACCCGCCTGCTCGACACCCGCAAGGGCCAGCACGACTACCACTACGACCCCCTCGACCGCCTGACCCGCGCCGACCGCTCGCAAGACGTGCAAGAACGCTTCGCCCACGACCCGGCGGGCAACCTGCTGATGCAAGACCGCCCAGGCCCCGGCATCGTCGTCGGCAACCGCCTCTTGCTACAAGGCGACCGGCATTACGACTACGACGCCTTCGGAAACCTCATACGCGAACGCCGCGGCCGCGCGCAGCAACTGGTTACCGAATACCGCTACGACTGCCAGCACCGCCTGATCGGCCTCACCCAACCAGACGGCAGCCAGGCCAGCTATCGCTACGACCCGTTTGGCCGGCGCATCAGCAAAACCGTGGCGGGCAAGACCACCGAGTTTTTCTGGCAAGGCGACAAGGTCATCGCAGAACACACCCATGGCCAGCACCGCAGCTACCTCTACGAGCCAGACAGCTTCAGGCCACTGGCCTTGCTCGACGGTTTCGGGCCGGCCAATACACAGGTCTTCCACTACCAACTCGACCACCTGGGCACGCCGCAGGAACTGACCGACGCAGACGGCAAAATCGTCTGGTCTGCCCATTACAAGGCCTACGGGAAAATCACCCGGCTGGATGTAGGCGAGGTCGACAACCCACTGCGCTTTCAGGGGCAGTATTACGACCGGGAAAGCGGGCTGCATTACAACCGGCATCGCTACTACAATCCGGATAACGGACGCTACCTGACCCCCGACCCGGTGAAGTTGGCGGGTGGGGTGAACGGGTATTTGTATGTGCCTAACCCTACGGGGTGGGTGGATCCGTTGGGGTTGAATGCGTGTCCGGGCGAAGACAAATGTAAGCCCGGATCTGAAGGCCAAAACCCGTCCGCCAATACAAAGGCCGACGAGCGCGCTCCCTCCCTTCCAGCCCCCACAACAAAAAAGCAATATCTTTACCGGGGAGACACCAGGCACCCACTTGAAATTTTCAAACATGGATTTAAGAGTAGAGGAAAAAGCACTGACCTGCTCCTACACTCGCTAGACAATACGAATCCACCAAGCAACTTTGTACCCACCTCGACCTCAAGGGAAGTAGGTATAGCATTTGCAACAAGCTACGGATTAGAAGATGGTTTTTTGTACACCTTGAAAAATATACCCGGTCGAGACGTAAACAAAGAACTAGGAATACTATCCGAATACAAAAGAGAAAAAGAAATAGCCATACCCGGCCGCATCCATCGAAAGGACATATTAGGTGCAACCCCAATAAACGAAGATGGCACCTCCGAGAATTACAGCCTAATAAACCCTTACCGGAAGTAGAGCATGAAAAATATAGAAATAAACATACTCAATAAAGGCAACATTGAAAAAGCAAAAATTGAATATAACCGAAATACATGCGCGCTTTTTATAACCTTTTCTGACCAAACAAAAAAAACATACTCCGGGCTGGATATTTTTCGCGCATTTGGTTTATTACGAAAGGAATTCAGCGAAATAAAATTCCTGTGCAAAGGTTCGAAAATCAATGTTTTCCCATCTGCGATGTCATCTTCCATGTCTGGTGGACTCGTGGCCTATGAAATGAAACTAGGTGAGCATGACCCCGAGATGGTGCGCATATTCGATTACGATGAACATGACCTGACTAACGATATCGAGGAGCAAGTTAAGTTTCGCGTGCGTTGGGGAGAATCGTTAAAATAAATAAACCCTTGTACAAGACACTAGAAAAACCATCATCACCTGCAGGCTTTGATACGGAAGGAGCGACTAATTTCAATAAGTGCCTGGGACTATAAAAATTCAACAATCCCACCCCAATGGTGATTATCAAATCGCCATCACCGGCAAGCCGGCTCCTACAGGTCGCGAGTCGTCTGTGAGGGTCTTTCAGAGCGACCGCACCCACCCCGCCTCCACCGACCGCACCCGGTTGCGCCCGCCGCTCTTGGCCTCGTACAACGCCTGGTCGGCGTCGTTCAGCCAGCTGGTTGCATCGCCGTGGGAGGCTTGGTATGGCGCCAGGCCGATGCTCAGGCTGGCGCGCAGTGTCGGGTCTTGGGCGTAGCCCAGGGCGCTGAAGCGGTCGCGCAGGGCGTCCATCACTTCGGTGGCGTGGCCCAGGGGCATGTCCGGCAGGATCACGCAGAATTCGTCGCCGCCGTAACGCCCGGCCAGGTCGGTGGCGCGCAGGTTCTGACGCAGGATCTTGCTCAGTTGGCGCAGCACGATGTCGCCGGTGACGTGGCCGTAGGTGTCGTTGATGATCTTGAAATGGTCGATATCGATCAGTGCAATCGCAGCGCCTTGCTGGCCGCCTCGGCAGCGGGCGAATTCGATTTCCAGGTGGTCTTTCCAGGCGCCGTGGTTGAGCAGCCCGGACAGGCTGTCGGTTCGGCTTAAAGCAAGCAGCTCGCGCTTATGTCGGGCCAGGGTGATGGCCTGGCGATAACAGATCCAGCCCAGCGCCAGCGGATAGAGCATCAGGATCGGCAAGCAAGCGTAGAGTTGGGCAGGCGTGGTCACGGCGATATAGGCCGGGGCGAATAACAGCACTGCCGCGCCGATCCCCAGCGCTTGGGCCACCCAGCCCATCAGCATGAAGCGGAACCCGCCGATGGCGACGTTGTTCATGGTCATCATCGACAACGTGGTGACGCTGGGCAGCGGGTTGAAGTGCATGGCACCGACCCAGAAGCCACCGCAGAACGAGTCCACCAGGAGATGGCGACGTTCGGCACGCAGGGAGTTTTCGGCGCGGCGCGAGAGTTGGTAAGCCAGGTGCGGCCAGGCGAAGGCGTTGATCAGCATCCAGGCCCAGACCCAGCCTGATGGGTCCAGTGGGTACATGCCGGCCAATACACAGACGAACCCGAGCGTCAGCCCCAGGGTCCGCGATTTGTACAGGCGTTTGGCGAGCGGAAGTCCGTTTCCTCCTGCGGCTGGCATGATCTGGCTGATCCTGGATGAATGCTGGAAGTCTATCAGGGCAACGGCAAATAGCCACTACCGCTCAGAGGCTTATCCCCCGCGCCAATCCCCTGCCACCAGGGGCTTAGCTGGAAAATCCACGGGCCAGTAACATCGCCACCGCCAGTAGCAAGACGGCCGTGACCTTCTGCAACAGCACGCGTTTGCGCGGCGACTCGAGCACATGCTTGATCCGCTGGCCGAAGTAGCAATAAAGGCAGCCGCTGGCGAACTGCAAAACCAGGAAAGTCAGGCCAAGAATCGCGATGTCACCGGCGGCGCTGTCCTGCCCAACAGCGGCGAACTGCGGGAACACCGCACTGAACAGGATGATCGCCTTGGGGTTGGACAGGCCGGTCAGCAACCCCTTGCCGAACAAGCCACGGGGCGTCTCCGGCCCTTGTCCGGCGGTGTTGATCTGCACGCCGCTGCTGGTCCACTGTTTGTAGGCCAGGTACAGGATATAAGCCACGCCCACCAGTTGGATGCCTTGGGTAATCAGCGGGTAGCCCTTGATCAGCTCGGAAAAGCCCACGGCAAAGATCAGGATCGAAATCAGGTACGACACGCTGGCGCCAAACTGCGCCGGCAAGGAGTGGCGCAAACCGTCCTTCAAGCCCAGGCTCAGCAGCAGCAAGGTCATGGGGCCGGGGCTGAAAGCCAGGGTGCTGCACAGCACCAGGAAATACAGGAAGGACGACAGCGTAAGGGCAGTGACCATGGTGGGTAATTTCACGGCAGCGAGGAATGTTGCGCAGTCTAGGGCGCGGATTGCGTGTCGGGCAGGTAAACTCGGCGGATATTCACGCAGGCTTTACCGGTAAAGTGACCGGCAAACTTCAGGACGTCGCGATGGCCATTCCGCAGATCCACTTTGATGACCACACCCCCAAGGTCCAACAGATTGTCGAGGCCTTCGCCCGCGCCATCGAGCAAGGCCAATTGGCCGCAGGCAGCAAACTGCCCTCGGTGCGTGAGCTAGGGGCGCAGTTGGGCGTCGGAAAGTTCACCGTCAATGAAGCCCTGGACCGCCTGCGCGGCCAGCATCTGCTGACCTCGCGCCAGGGCCGTGGGCACTTTGTCGCCCAACGCCAGACGCAGCCGTCGTCGAGCAACTGGGTCGACCTGCTGCCCCAGGATTTGCTCAGTGTGCTGCGCCGACCGATGCTCACCGGCCAGGGCGAGTTGCGCCCCGGTGGCGGCCATCTGCCCGAAGACTGGCTGGACTCCGAAGCCTTGCGCCAGGCCATGCGCAGTGTGGTGCGGGCCCCTTCCCTGCGCGTTGCCGGCATGGGCACGCCGGCGGGTTTCCTGCCGCTGCGCCAGGCTCTGCAACAAAAACTGCAGGGCGATGGCCTGGCGGTCTCGGTGGAACAGATCATCACCACGCCCAGTACCCTGCAAGGCCTGGACATGTTGATGCGCCTGCTGGCCCGCCCCGGTGACACGGTGCTGCTGGATGCACCGTGCTATTTCAACTTCCACGCCAACCTGGCGTTGCACGGGGTCAGGGTGCTGACACTGCCACGGGGCCCGGACGGTCTCGACTTCGCGGCTCTGGAGCGCTTGCTCTCCGAGGAACGGCCCAGCCTGTATGTGACCACCAGCATCCTGCACAACCCCACCGGCCATTCCTTCAGCGCAGCCCAGGCCTTCGGGCTGCTGCAACTGATGCGTCAATACCACTGCCATATCATCGAGGACGACCTCTACGGCGACCTGCACCCCAACCCACCGCCCCGCCTGGCGGCACTCGCCGGCCTGGAGCAAGTGACCTACCTGTCGGGCTTCTCGAAAACCCTCAGCGCCAATACCCGGGTCAGTTATGTGGTGGCCGCGCCGCAACTGGCGGCCAACCTGACCAATATGAAGCTGATGAGCGGCGGCGTGACGTCGGAATTGTTCGAGCAACTGGTCTACCGCCTGCTCAGCGAAGGCAGCTATGCGCGGCACCGCAAGCGCATGGTCCAGCGCTTGCTGGAAGCCGGCGCCCGAGTGGAACAGTGGCTGCGCCGCTGCGGCTGTGAGCTGCCCATGGGGTATGAGGCCGGGATGTTTATCTGGGCGCGCCTGCCAGCTGGGGTCAACGGCGAACAGCTGGCCGAAGCCGGGCTCAAGCGCGGCATGGTGTTGGCGCCGGGGGCGCTGTTTGGGTATGAGCCGGGGATGGGCGAATTTATGCGCTTCAATGTGGCCCATTGTGATGACCCACGGGTGTGGGCCGCGATCGAGCCATTGTGGGAGCGGGCTTGCCCGCGATAGCAGTGTGTCAGCCACTTATTCATTAACTGATAGACCGTCATCGCGGGCAAGCCCGCTCCCACAGTCGCGACCATTGAGTGCACACAAAAACGCAACACTGTAGCGCTTCGAATGTGATGGTCGCTGCTGCCCAGGGTTTATATAGTCCAGAGCAACAGCCACCCGCCATGAGCCCCAAGGCCCATCACCAGGAAGCGCTCAATGACCGATCTTCATGACCTCACGGCCGCCCAGCTGCTGGAGCAATTCTCCAGCCGCCAGCTCTCCCCCCTCGACTACTACGACCACCTGCTGGCCCACATCGACCGCTGGGAGCCGAAGATCCGCGCCCTGTACGCCTTCGATCCTGAGCAGGTGCGCCAGCAAGCCCAGGCCTCCACCGAGCGCTGGAACAAAGGCCAGCCCAATGGCGTGCTCGATGGCGTGCCCGTGACCATCAAGGAACTGGTGGCCACCGAAGGGACGCCGATTCCCCTCGGCAGCGCCGCCACCCGCCTGACCCCTGCCCTCAAGGACGCCCCGCCCGCCGCGCGGATGCGTGAAGCCGGGGCGATTGTGCTGGCCAAGACCACTGTCCCGGATTTCGGCATGCTCTCCTCTGGCCTGTCGAGTTTCCATGGCATCACCCGCAACCCGTGGAACACCGCCAATAACACCGGCGGCTCCAGTTCGGGGGCTGCGGCGGCGGCGGCTGCCGGTTACGGGCCGCTGCATATCGGCACCGATATCGGCGGCTCGGTGCGCTTGCCCGCCGCCTGGTGCGGTCTGGTGGGTTTCAAACCGACCCTGGGACGCATCCCGATCGACCCTTACTACACCGGTCGCACCGCCGGGCCCATGACCCGCACGGTCGACGACTGCGTGCTGATGATGCAACACCTGGCCCGCCCCGACGCCCGCGACGCCACCAGCCTGCCGCCGCTCACCCGCGAGTGGAGCAACCAGCCGCTGTCGGTCAAGGGCCTGCGCATCGGCCTGATGCTGGAGCCCGGCGCCGGCCTGCAACCGGAAGGTTTCGTGTGTGAAGCAGTGGAACAGGCTGCACGCCTGTTCGAAGCCCATGGCGCCAAAGTCACGCTGATCCCGCCGATCATGGACCGCGCCCAACTCGACGGCCTCGACCAGTTCTGGCGCGCCCGGCAATGGGGCGACTTGTCGGCCTTGCGCAGCGAGCAGTTCGATAAAGTCTTGCCGTACATCCGCGACTGGGCCGCGCCCGGTGCCGATATCAGCGGCGTGCAGGCGGTGCAGGGGTTCAACCAGACCTTCGAGATGCGCCGCCGCGCCGCCCAGGCCTTCAGCGACCTCGACCTGATCCTGTCGCCCACCAACCAGGTCAACGCGTTCCCCGCCCAATGGCCGTCACCGAGCAATGATCCGCAGCTGCCGTTCGAACACATCGTGTTCACCGTGCCGTGGAACATGGGCGAACAACCGGCGCTGTCGATCAACTGTGGTTTCGCCGCCGATGGCATGCCCATCGGCCTGCAGATGATCGCGCCCCGTTTTGCCGATATCTGGCTGCTGCAAATCGCAAAAACCTATGAGAGCTGGCGTGGCGCAATCCACCAATGGCCGAACCCGAACTGACCTTGACGCTGTAACTGAACTGCCCACCCACACGCCCGCTCCCCGGCCCCAAGGCCGGGGCCTGGACGACCTATAACTAAAACCGAGGGGCTGGTATGCACACTGAACAATTGACTCGCGAGGGTCCCGAGCACACACCTGAAACGCCATCGCCGGACGCCGGCAGGAAGAGCATCTTCGCCGTGGTGCTGGGCAATGCCGTGGAGTTTTTCGACTTTGGGGTCTATGCGACCTTTGCGGTGATGATCGGCCATACATTTTTCCCGTCCGACAGCGCCTTCGTCAGCCTGATGCTGTCGGTCACGGCCTTCGGCATCGGCTTTATCGTGCGGCCCCTGGGCGCGGTGCTGATTGGCGCCTACGCCGACCGCGTCGGGCGCAAACCGGCGATGTTGCTGACCCTGGTGATGATGGCGGTGGGCACCGGCAGTATTGCGATATTGCCCGGCTACGAAACCATCGGGATCGCCGCGCCGATCCTGCTGGTGGTGACGCGCATGATCCAGGGCCTGGCCTGGGGCGGTGAAGCCGGCCCCGCCACCACTTACATCCTCGAAGCCGCGCCGCCGCACAAACGCGGCACCTATGCTTGCTGGCAAGTGGTGGCCCAGGGCGTCGCCGCCATGGCCGCGGGGCTGGTGGGTTATACCCTGACCAAAGTGATGTCCCCCGAAGACCTCAACAGCTGGGGCTGGCGCGTGCCGTTCGTGTTCGGCCTGCTGGTATTGCCGATTGGCATCTATATCCGCCGCAACCTGGCCGAGACCTTCCACGGCCAGGGCGAAACCACCAGCACCGGCGATCTGGTGCGCGAAGTCTGCGGCAAGCATCGGCGTGCCCTGGTCCTGGGTTTGCTGATTCTCTCGGGCAGCACCATCACCCAGTACTTCCTCAACTACATGACCACCTTTGCCCTGACCGAGCTGAAACTGCCCACCAGTATCTCCATGCTCTCGACCCTGGTGGCCGGTGCGGCCATGGCGGTGTGCGCGGTGGCCGGCGGCATGTTGTGCGACCGCTTCGGCCGCCGGGTGATCCTGATGACGCCACGGGTAGTGCTGTTGCTGATCCTGTTCCCGGCGCTGCAGTTGATGACCGAACACCCCAGCCCCTCGACGTTCCTCCTGACCCTGGCGGTGCTGTCCGGCCTGCATGGCATGAGCGGCGCGGCGTTGATCGTGTTGCTGGTGGAGAGCTTCCCCAAATCGGTGCGCTCCACCGGGTTCTCCATCGTCTACGCCTTTGGTGTGGCGGCGTTTGGCGGCACCGCGCAGATCATCATCACCTGGCTGATCGGTACCACAGGCGACCCGATGTCACCGGTGTGGTACCTGCTGATCGCCAACCTGGTGTGCCTCACCGCCGCCTGGTTCGCCAAGGAAACCCGGCCCGTGCTCCCCGGCACGCCGGCCCGCGAAACCCGGCTCAGAGAAGCCTCGGTTCGCTGAACAGCGCGTATGCACCCTTCATGTAGGAGCGAGCTTGCTCGCGAAGACCGTCAACGATAACGCGCGCATTCTGGATGCACGCGGCGGTCTCCGGCTTTTCGCGAGCAAGCTCGCTCCTACAGTTTCTTCTCTGTGTGGGGATTAACCATGTATCCACGTCTTTTCCTGGCCGCCACCCTGGCGGCCGGCACCCAGGCTTATGCGCAAGAAAACGCCCAGGCCAGCGCTCCAGGCTTTATCGAAGGCAGCAGCCTGGACCTGAACCTGCGTCACTACTATTCCAACCAGCACACCCAACGCAGCACCTACCTGAGCATCAAGAAACCCGGCGGCATCCAACCCACCCGCGTGCGCGAAACCTGGGTGCAGACCGCCATGCTCAAGTACAGCTCTGGCTACACCCAGGGTGTGATTGGCGTGGGGGTGGATGTAGGGGTGTTCAGTGCGGTCAACCTGCAACGCGGGCATGGCAAGGTGGCCAATGGCGGCGACCGCGTGCTGGTGGACAGCGACGGCGATGCAATCCCGACCTGGAGCCGGCTGGGGGTGGGTGATGTGCGGTTTCGCCTGTCCAACACCGAGCTCAAGGCCGGACGCCTGATGACCGAAAACCCGATCCTGCGCTACAAGGACAACCGCGCCCTGCCCTCCAGCTTCCAGGGCGTGGGCCTGTACAGCAACGAACTGGACTGGCTGTCGGTCCAGGGCGGCAGCTTCGATCGGGCCATCCCGCGCACCGGTACCGGCGCCGAGCGCCTGACCACCACCTTCGGCAACCGCGCCTACAGCGGCGCACGCATCAGTTACCTGGGGGCCACGCTCAAGCCGGGCTATGGCCTGGAAGCCAGCCTCTACGGCTCACGCTTCGAGGACATGTGGGACCAGTATTACCTGGGGTTGACCCATCTCGTCGGCGACAAAAATGCAGTCGCCCTCAAGACCGCCCTGCACTACTACCGCACCCAGGATTCCGGCCAGCAACGCCTGGGCTATATCGACAACGACGCCGCCAGCCTGGCCGTGACCGCCAACCACCAGGCCCACAGCCTGACCCTGGCCTGGCAACAGGTGTTCGGCAACGAGTACTTCGACTATGTGTGGGAGTCCACCGGCAACTACATGGCCAACTCGCTGTACTCGGACTACAACGGCCCCAACGAAAAATCCTGGCAACTGCGCTACGACCTCGACCTCGACCTCGCGGCCTACGGCGTGCCCGGCCTGACTGCGAGCCTGTGGCACGCCAAGGGCTGGGGCATCGACGGCACGCACTACGAGGGAGATCGCAACGGCCACAACACCGGCTACAACGTGCGCGGCCTGGACAACGCCAAGCACAATGAAAACGGCTTGATGCTGGCCTATGTGGTGCAATCCGGGAAGCTGAAAAACTCGGTCCTGCGCACCATCGTCTACAACCACCGCGCCAGCGGCGGGCAGATCGATGGCAGCTACGACGAATTCAGGATCGTCGGTAACTTCCCCATCAACCTGTTCTGATCCCGCCCGTCGGCACAAGGCAATGCCGACGGGCAATATTCAGAATTCTTACACCTTGTATGCGACTGCTCCGGCATTGGCTCGCCGCCGCCCTTGGTAAAAAGCCTGTCCCTACGGACGGTTACCCAGGAACGCGGATGAAACCTTTGAAAGCAGCAGCGCTTTGCGTCATCAGTGGATGGATGATGCTCTTGAGTTCACCCGGCCATGCAGCACCGCCGGGTATCGAATGGCTGGTCGATTGCCCACGCCTGCCCGGGCAGGCCCTTGATCATGAGGTGGTTGCCCGCACCCAATGCGGCATCGTCACCGTGCCACAGGACCATCAGGCAGCGGACGCACGTACATTGCGCCTGACCATCACCCGCGTCGGGGCGCTGCAGCCACTGGAGCGCCGGGGGGTGATCTTCGCCCGCCCGGCCGCTGCCCAGGCGAATTTGCGCGGGGTGTTCGCAGTGCATCTGGCGACAGTCTGGAAGTACGAAAACACCGAGGCATACCGCACGCTGACCCGGTTCTACGATGTCATCGAGTTGAGCCCGCGCAACAGCCGTAATGCGCTGGCCAGCGACCAAGCGGCCTGGGACATGGAGTTCGTGCGCCAGCAATTGGGTGAGCAACGCATCAACTTCGTGGGCATCGCCCAGGGCAACCTGCTCGGTGCGGGATACGCCCAATTGTTTGCCGATCGAGTCGAGCGCATGGTGCTGATCGAGCCCGCCGGGAGCGCCGCCCAGGCCTTCGCGACACAGCCCGCCACCCTGCGGCTCAAGGGGCCGTATCTACAGAGCCCAACCACCGATGCCAGCCAGTGCGTAAGCCGCTGGGTCGGCACCTACCTGGCCCACGGCAGGCAGCCACCCGCATCCAGCAGTTGCCTGGTCGACTGAAGCCTCAGTCCACCAGCGCGCAACGCTGCATCGCGCTGGCCAGCATCTCCTGGCACTTGAGCACCGCCACCGAGCGCGGTCGATTGCGGTACCCGCACAGGTCGATGCGAATCCGCCCCAGGTGTTCATCGGCAATCGGCACCGCTACCAGGCCATCGCCCAGGTCGCGGGCGTCGGCATCCACCTGGGGCAGGATCAACACCGCCGCCCGTTGTCGGGCCAGGCTTTTTTGTACCTCCAGAGAGCTGGTGGTGAACACCGGCTGGATCGTCACCCCTCGCTTTTTCGCCGCAGCTTCCAGGGCCTGGCGCACGCCGTAGGCCGAGTCGGGGATGGCCAGGGGCTGGCCTTCAAGCTCGCGCAGTTCAATGCTGTCGCGCTGGGCAAAGGGGTGTTCGGCACTGACCAGCACCCGGTGCCACAGCTCGCATTGCGCGGTGACTTCAACATCGGCCCGCTCCTGCAGATAGAACGCCAGGCCCAGGTCGGCCTCGCCGCTGCACAGTGCATCGAGGGTGGCCGAAGCGCTGGCGATCACAATATTGAACGTGACCTTGGGATGGGCGCGGTAGAACGCCGCGAGCACCGGCGCCAACACCGTGGAAACGATACTTTCTGACACATGGATACTGATGTTACCCGCCACCTGGCTTTGCCGGCTGGCGATCACATCGCGCACCTGATCGAGGCCGCGCAGGGTGCTGGTGACCTGCTGGGCCAGGCATTCGCCCTCTACCGTCAGGCGGATGCCACGCGGGCCGCGCTCAATCAGGGCGGCGCCAAAGAAGTGTTCCAGGTGCTCGATCTGCCGGCTGACGGCAGTGGGCGTGACGTACAAACGCTCGGCCGCCTTACGCAACGAGGCGCAACGCGCCACCTCGTGAAAATACCGCAAGGCTCGTAATTGCATGGTCGGTGGCTCCTGCACAAAGACTGGAGCGCTAAGGCACGCAATTACTGCGCCAGGCTCAAAATTTGTGAGCACGACACATCCCCTGTGGGAGCGGGCTTGCTCGCGAATGCGCTGGGTCAGTGATGGATATATCGGCTGATACACCGCATTCGCGAGCAAGCCCGCTTGTATGTTTAGACTTGAAGGGGTGGACGGCGACTAAAAGCCCGATTCCGACTCTAGCCAGTACGGACCGTGGGAGACTTCTCGTCCCGCCCTTTCTACCCTAAGCGCCGATAAGGAATTCATCGGGAAAACCGACAATAGAGGCAAGCCAGCGCTGGGATAGACCCCGACAAGCCCTTAAACCCTAGCTCCGAGGATTAGTTATGACAATCCTTACTTCACCAACGGTTGTGGGTATCGATGTGGCCAAGGCCGAAATCGTTGCCTACCGCGAAGACCTCAACGCCACTCAAGCCATTACCAACGACCGCGATGCTCTTGGCCGCTGGCTCAACACATTACCTGCCAACAGCTCAATTGCCCTGGAAGCCACCAGCACTTACCACTTGGACACAGCTGAACTCGCCCATGAAATAGGACATCGGGTTTACGTTGTAGACGCTTATCGGTTGAGCCATTACCGCGAAAGCATTGGTCAGCGGGCGAAAACCGACCCTTGTGATGCACGTTTATTAGCGCGCTACCTGAGCAGCGAGCAGAAACGGCTACGGCTCTGGAGTCCACCTCCGCAGGCTTACAAGTTATTGAAAAGCTTGCTACACCGACGTGCAGAACTTATCAACTTGCGTGTAAGCCTCACACTGAGCTGGTCAGGCGAACCGCTTTTGAAAGACGAGTTGGCCCAGCAGTTAAAGTCCTTCAAACAAGCTGAGCAGGTCATTCAGAAGTTGCTGCACAAGGTCAGCAAAGAGGCGGGCATCACCGAAAATATCAAGCGCTGCAAAGCCATTGAGGGAGTGGGTGATCTTACGGCTACTGGTCTAGCGACAGCCTTCATGCGCGGTCAGTTCGCCAATGGCGATGCATTCATCGCTTTCTTGGGGATGGATCTGAGACCAAAAGACTCCGGGAAAAAGGCCGGCCCTCGGCACTTGAGTAAAAAGGGCGATTCAGAGTTGCGGCGCCTTGCTCACAACGCAGCGATGGCTGCTAGCCGATCTGCGACCTGGAAACCGTACTACGAGTCTTACCTGGCCCGAGGACTGGCAAAGACCCAAGCCCTGGTAATCCTCGCCCGCAAGCTCTGCCGGGTGGCATTCGCGCTGATGAAAAACCAGAGCGAATACCAACCGAACTTAAGGTTGCAGGGTTTACCTGCAACATAGAATCTCCCACATACGCCCATGGCCATGGTTTACGACCTGTTTTACCTGAAAACGACCCCTGCCGTTGACGCCCCTGCTCAACCCCTATTAAGTGCTATTTATCCGCATTAATACGATAAATAGAAAACCATGCTCAGCCGACCCCTGCGACGCAAACGCCAGAAGCTTTCCGATGTGATTGTCGAGTCGGTCAAGCGCTCGATCGTCACCGATGCGCTGAAGCCCGGCGACCGCTTGCCCACCGAGCGCGAGCTGATGGAGAGCTTCCAGTGCTCCAAGGGCTCGGCCCGCGAAGCGCTCAAGGCCCTGGAAGTCGAAGGCCTGGTCAGCACCCGCACCGGCCCCACTGGCGGGGCCTACCTGAACCAGGCCGGCACCGAACCGGCCAGCCGCGCCTTGCGCAACTACCTGCACTTCCAGCACCTGGATGGCGAGCAGGTGTATCAACTGCGCAAGGTGATCGAGGTGGAATTGGCGGTGTCGGTGCTGGGGCGCTTGAGCGAAGACGACTATCGCGCCCTGCAAGACAACGTGGATTTTTGCAGCGCCCCGGAAGACAGCGAGGCCGGCCAGCGTGAGCAGCGCCTGGCGGAGCTGGAATTCCACAACCTGCTGGCCAGGGCTTGCCCCAACCCGCTGCTGAGTTTCATGGCGCAGTTCCTCAACGACCTGCTGCGCGACCTGGTGGTGCTGAAAAAAGCCTACAAGCCCAAGCGCAAGCAGTTCGACGCGGCCAACCTGGACTATCACAAGCAACTGCTGAGCGCCTTTCGCGCCGGCGACGAAGCGGCCGTGCGCAGCCTGATGCATGAGCACATGTGCGACGCCGAACACCACATGACCGCGCTGGAAGGCCAGGTCAGCCCACACTTTCTACTGGAGTTCGATCACTCTTAAATACACCACAGCTCCCACATTCGGACCGCGTTTCACTTCAATAAAAAAGGCCTGCCCACAGGCCGTGCTCCACCGTATCGCCATTGCCACTCCTGCCAATAACTAAACCAGGGAGTCACCCCATGCAGCGTCGTACGTTGTTGAAAGCCAGCCTCACCGCCGCCGCCGCGCTCAGCCTTCCGCTGGGCGTGCGCAGTGCATTCGCCGCCGAACCGTTTACCTTTTACGGCCTCAAGTCCATGTCTGGTGCGTTTGCCAGTTATGGCAAATTTGCCGACATGGGTTCACGCCTGGCCGTGGCGCAGTACCCAGACTTGTTGGGGCGCCCGTTGAACTACAAGGTGATCGACACCGAAGGCAACGCCGGCAAGGCGGTGCGCAAGGTCCAGGAGGCGATTGGCCAGGATGGCGCGCGGTTCTTCCAGGGCTGCACCCTGTCGTCCTCGGCGCTGGCGGTGGCCAAGGAAGTGTCCAAGGTCGGCGGTGTATTCATGACCCCGGTGGGCGCCGATGAAGTCACCGGCAAGGACTGCAACAGCGCGACTTTCCGCTGGTCGGTGCCCACTTATGGCGCGATCCGCGAAACCGTGGTGCCGCTGATCAAGCTGCTGCCGGACGCCAAGCGCTGGTACACCATCACCCCGCAATACGTGTTCGGTGAAGCCCTGCTTGAAGGCGCCAAGGCGGTGCTGGCCGAGAGCGGCCTGGAACATGTGGGCAACAGTTATCACTCGTTGCAGGAGCAAGAGTTCTCCGGCTACCTGACCAACGCCATCGCCGCCAAGCCTGACGTGCTGGTATTGCTCAACTTCGGCAGCCAGTCGTCCAACACCCTGCGCCAGGCGGTGAACTTCGGTATCAAGGAGCGCATGAAAGTGCTGCTGGTGTGGTCCGCCGGCCTCGATCAGTTCCAGGAACTGGGCAGCGATGTGCTCGAAGGTGTGTACCTCGGCGCGCAGTATTGGCACCAGGTCGACACCCCGCTCAACCGCGAGCTGGTCAAGCTGACCCAGGCCAAGTACGGGATCAACCCCACCTACCCGCTGGCCGCCGATTACATCAGCACCAAGGTCATGCTCGACACCATCAAGGCCACCGGCAGCTTCGACGGCCCCACGGTGGCCAAGGCCATGCAGGGCCTGAGCTACGACGGCCCGACCGGCAAGGAAACGATCCGCGCCGGCGACCACCAGGTGATCAAGGATTACTACCTGCTGGTGGGCAAGGCCGCAGGCGACATGGCCGACAAGGACGACCTGGCCAAGGTGCTCAGCGCCGGCCAGTCGTTCCCACCGGTAGAAGCCACGGGCTGCACGCTCGGCTGATCCGCCCACTTTCACCGGTAATACACGACAGGGCCGTTGACCACGGCCGCCTGTTGGAGGGTTCCTGCATGCTCAATCTTTATCTGTTCCAGATTCTCAACGGCCTGGGCCTGGGGATGATCTACTTCCTGATCGCGGTCGGGTTGACCATCATTTTCGGCCTGCTGAACTTCGTCAACTTCGCCCACGGCGCGTTTTTTTTGCTGGGGGCGTACATCTGCTACACCGCCGTCAGCCTCACCGGCAGCTTCTGGCTGGCCCTGCTGATCGCGCCCCTGGTGGTGGCCGCACTGGCGTGGCTGATCGAGCGATTATTGATCCAGCGGATCTACCACCTGCCGCATATGTTCCAGATCCTCGTGACCCTGGGTATCGCGCTGATCATCCAGGAAGCCAGCGTGATGATCTGGGGCCCGGTGGGCAAAAGCGTCGCCGTCCCGGAATTGCTGCGCGGGGTGTTGGTGGTCGGCGACTTTGTGTACCCCTACTACCGCCTGTTTTTGATTGTGTTCTCGGGGCTGGTGGGCCTGGGCCTGTGGCTGCTGCTGGAGCGCACACGCTTTGGCGCCCTGGTACGGGCCGGCAGTGAGAGCACCGAGACCGTATCGCTGCTGGGCACCAATATTTTCCGCCTGTTCTCCATGACCTTCGCCCTCGGCGTGGCCCTGGCCGGCATCGCCGGCGTGTTGTTTGCGCCCTTGCGCGGCGCCCAGCCTTTTGTCGGTCCGGAAATCCTCGGCATCGCCTTCGTCGTCGTGGTGATCGGCGGCATGGGCTCGTTCGGCGGCGCCCTGGTGGGCGGCCTGCTGGTGGGCGTGGTGCAGAGCCTGATGACCACACTCTGGCCCCAAGGCGCGAGCCTGATGATCTACGGCGCCATGGCCGTGGTGATTCTGGTGCGCCCTTACGGCCTGTTCGGGAGAGTCTGACATGAGCGAGAAAAATCCCCTGCCGTTTGCCAAGACCCAATCCAAGGCCATGTTGCTGTGGGTGTTGGCGGTGCTGATCGGCCTGCCATTGATATTGCCCTCGGCGACCCTGGCCACCGAGATCCTGATCTTTGCCCTCGCCGCTCTGGCCTGCAACCTGTTGCTGGGCTACACCGGGCTGCTGTCGTTCGGTCAGGGCATCTTCTTCGGCGCCGGTGCCTATTGCGCGGCGCTGTTGATGATCCACCTGCAACTGGGCCTGTTCAGCGCGCTGCTCGGCGCGGCGCTGGCCGGTGGGTTCCTGGCGTTCCTGGTGGGCGCCCTGGCGATCCGCCGCACCGGTATCTACTTCGTGATGCTGACCCTGGCCTTCAGCCAGATGGCCTACTTCCTCGCCTACACCCTGAGCGACTGGACCGGTGGCGACAACGGCCTGCTCAGCGTGCCGCGCCCGGAAATCCGTATCGGTGACACGGTACTGCTGTCCCTGGCCGACGCCCGGGTGTTCTACGGTTTTGTCGCGGTGCTGTTCCTGCTGATCTTTATCGGCGCACGCCGGGTGATCGCCTCGCCGTTCGGCAGCACGCTGATGGCGATCCGCGAAAACGAAACCCGCGCCTCGGCCATCGGCTACGACACACGCCACTTCAAGATCCTGGTGTTTGTGCTGTCGGGCGCGGTCACCGGGATTGCCGGGGCGCTGTACGCGATGCTCCTGCACTTTGTGCCGCTGTCCAATATCGACCTGGTGATGTCGGAGAACATCCTGATCATGACCATCGTCGGCGGTACCGGCTCGCTGTTCGGCTCGTTGCTGGGGGCCGGTTCCATCGTACTGCTGGGGGATTTCCTGTCCGACCTGTGGCCGCGCTGGCTGATGCTGCTGGGGGTGATCCTGATCCTGGTGGTGATCTTTATGCGCGGTGGTTTGTGGGGCGGCCTGTCGTCACTGTTCGACCGTGTGCGGGGTAGCCGCAAGGCCGCCGTCGTGACCAAGGAGGAGCTGCTATGAGCATCCTGTTGGAAACCAAAGACCTGGAACTGGCCTACGGCGCCTTCCATGCCGTCAACGGCGTCAACCTCAAGGTCGAAGCCGGCACCATCCACACCATTATCGGGCCCAACGGCGCCGGCAAGACCAGCCTGTTTCACTGCCTGACCGGCGAGCGCCAGGCTACGGCCGGCGCGATTCATTTCGACGGCCAGAACCTGATGCGCAAACCGGCCCACGGCCGCGTGGGCCTGGGCATGGCCCGTTCGTTCCAGCTCACCAGCCTGTTCCAGAACCTCAGCGTGCGCGAGAACCTGCGCCTGGCCGCCCAGGGCCGCGACGGCGTGCGCGCCCTGAACTTCTGGCGCCGCGTCGACAGCCAGCGCGAGCACCTGGAAATGGCCGACCAGGTCCTGGAACGCCTGCAACTGACCGCCCGCGCCGAGACCCTGGCCGGTGAGTTGTCCCACGGCCAGCAACGGGTGCTGGAAGTGGGAATGTCGATCTGCTCGCGACCCAAGCTGTTGATGCTCGACGAACCCACCTCGGGCATGGGCATCGACGATATTCCGATCATGACCCAACTGATCAGCGACCTGGGCCGCGACCACACCGTGCTGTTGATCGAGCACAACATGAGCATCGTCATGTCCATCAGCCAGCGCATCACCGTGATGAGCCACGGGCAGATCCTGGTGGAAGGCACGCCGCAATTCGTACGCGCCGACGAGCGCGTGCGCACTGCTTACCTGGGAGAGGCCGCCTGATGCTGACCGTCGACAATATTCATTCCTACTACGACAAGAGCCACGTCCTCGAGGGCGTGTCCCTGACCGTCAACCCCGGCGAACTGGTGACCCTGCTCGGCCGTAACGGTGCGGGCAAGACCACCACCCTGCGCAGCATCCTGGGGATTATCTGCCCGCGCCAGGGGCAGATTCATTTCAACGGCCAGCCGCTGGTGGGGCAGAAGATCTTTGAAATCGCCCGCCAGGGGTTGGCGCTGGTCCCCGAAAACCGCGGGATTTTCCGTTTGCTCACCGTCGAAGAAAACCTGCGCATCGCCGTGCGCAAAACCAGCCGCTGGCAGATGGAAGACGTGTACGCGATGTTCCCGCGCCTCAAGGAGCGGCGCAAAAACGCCGGCCATGCATTGTCCGGTGGTGAGCAGCAGATGCTCGCCATCGCCCGCGCCCTGCTCAACGACCCCAAGCTGCTGATCCTCGACGAACCCACCGAAGGCCTGGCCCCGGTGATCGTCGATGAACTGGTAAAAATCCTGCGCAAGATCAAGGACGACGGCCTGCCGGTGCTGCTGGTGGAGCAGAACCTGTTGGTCTGCGACAAGCTTGCCGACCGCCACTACGTGCTCGAACAGGGCCGCGTGGTCTACGAAGGCAGCGCCGAGGCCTTTCGCGCCGACCCGACGATCAAGAACCGCTACCTGGCCCTGAGTGCCTGACCGGAGACTGCTGATGAATAGTTTTGCGCAACCGCTCAAGAGCAACGCCCCGCTGATCAACCGCGACCGCCTGTGGCAATCCTTGATGGACCTGGCCCAGCTCGGCGCCACGGCCAAGGGCGGCGTGTGCCGCCTGGCCCTGACCGACCTGGATCGCCAGGCCCGCGACCTGTTTGTGCAGTGGTGCGAGGCCGCCGGCTGCAGTGTCAGCGTGGATGCCATCGGCAATATCTTTGCCCGTCGCGCCGGACGTAACCCTGACCTGCCACCCGTGATGACGGGCAGCCATATCGACACCCAGCCCACGGGCGGCAAGTTCGATGGCTGCTACGGGGTGATGGCCGGCCTGGAAGTGATCCGCACCTTGAATGACTTGGGCGTGCAAACCCAAGCGCCGATTGAAGTGGTGGTGTGGACCAACGAGGAAGGCTCGCGCTTCCCGCCGTGCATGATGGGTTCCGGGGTGTTTGCCGGCAAATTCGACTTGCAGGAGACCCTCGACAAACAGGACGAGCAAGGCCTGTCGGTGGGCGCCGAGTTGCAGCGCATTGGCTACGCCGGCCCGCGTGCGGTACTTGGGCACCCGGTGGGCGCCTATTTCGAGGCGCATATCGAACAGGGTCCGGTGCTTGAAGATCAGGCCATCACCCTTGGCGTGGTCATGGGCTGCCTGGGCCAGAAGTGGTTCGACCTGACGCTCACCGGCGTCGAGGCCCACGCCGGCCCGACGCCCATGCGCCTGCGCAAGGACGCCCTGGTGGGCGCCGCGCAGGTGGTCAGCGCGGTCAACCGGATTGCCCATGAACAACAACCCCACGCCTGCGGTACCGTCGGCTGCCTAAGCCTGCATCCGGGCTCGCGCAACGTGATTCCCGGCCAGGTGCAGATGACCATCGACCTGCGCCATCTGCATGCCGACAAGCTGCAAGCGATGGTGGATGAAGTGCGTGAGGTGATCGAGGCCACGGCCAAGCAACATGGCCTGAGCTATGAGCTGACGCCCACCGCGGACTTCCCGCCGCTGGACTTTCATCCCTCTTGCGTCAACGCCGTGCGCGATGCGGCCAGTGTGCTGGGCTTGAGCCATATGGATATCGTCAGCGGCGCCGGGCACGACGCGATTTTTGTCGCCGAACTGGGCCCGGCCGGGATGATTTTTGTACCGTGCGAAGGCGGCATCAGCCACAACGAAATCGAAAACGCCGCGCCGGATGACCTGGCCGCCGGCTGCGCGGTGTTGCTGCGGGCCATGGTCAACGCAGCCCAGGGAGGTGATGCGGCATGACTGATATCGCCAACCTGACTGCCGTGGAACTGCTGGCGCGCTACCGGGATAAAAGCCTGTCGCCGGTGGACGTGACCGAGGATACGTTGCTGCGCATCGAACGCTACAACCCGCTGGTCAACGCCTACTGCCATGTCGACCCCGAAGGCGCCTTGAACGCCGCGCGGGCCTCGGAACAACGCTGGTTCAAGGGCCAACCTTGCGGCGCATTGGACGGCGTGCCGGCGTCAATCAAGGACTTGACCCTGACGGCGGGCATGCCCACGCGCAAGGGCTCGCGCACCTCATCCGCCAGCGGGCCGTGGGACGTCGACGCACCGTTTTCAGCGTTTATGCGCAAGGCCGGCGCGGTGCTGCTGGGCAAGACCACCACCCCGGAATTCGGCTGGAAAGGCGTCACCGACAACCCGCTGTACGGCATCACCCGCAACCCCTGGGACACCCGCACCACAGCGGGCGGTTCATCCGGCGGCGCGGGCGCGGCGGCAGCACTGAACCTCGGCGTGCTGCACCAGGGCAGCGATGCCGGGGGCTCGATCCGCATTCCCTGTGCCTTTACCGGCACCTTCGGCATCAAGCCGACCTTTGGCTACGTGCCGCAATGGCCGGCCAGTTCGATGACGATCCTCTCGCACCTGGGGCCGATGACCCGCACCGTGGAAGATGCCGTGCTGATGCTACAAACCGTGGCGCAACCGGACGCCCGGGACGGCCTGATTGGCGCCCCGCGCAGCACGCCGTGGCTCACACCCGGCACGGACCTGAAGGGACTGCGCATCGCCTACAGCCCTGATTTTGGCTACGTGAACGTCGATCCGCAGGTGGCCAAGGTGGTCGCGCAGGCAGTCGCGGGCCTGGTGCAACTCGGGGCGCATGTGGAACAGATCGACCCGGGGTTCAGCGACCCGCTGGAGGTGTTCAACACCTTGTGGTTCGCCGGCGCGGCGCGCCTGACGGGGCAACTGACCGGCGCCCAGTGCGACCTGCTCGACCCCGGCCTGCTGCGCATTGCGCAACAGGGCGAACGCCTCAGCCTGGACGACTACACCGCCGCCCTGGAAGCACGGGCGGCATTGGTGGCGCGCATGGCGGCGTTCCATGAGCACTACGACATACTGGTCTCGCCGATGCTACCGATCACTGCCTTTGACGCGGGGCACAACGTACCACCGGGCTCGGGGCTGGGCGAATGGATGGAGTGGACACCGTTCAGCTACCCCTTCAACCTCACCCAGCAACCGGCGGCCTCGGTACCGTGCGGGTTGGCGGCCAATGGCTTGCCGGTGGGCTTGCATGTGGTGGGGGCGCGGTTTGCCGATGAGCAGGTGTTGCGGGTGTGCCAGGTATACGCTCGGGCATTTCCGACCCAGCATTTGCAGGTGCCGAAAGACTTGGGGTGAGACCCGGTCTGATGGGGGGCTGGATTGCCTGCGATGGGCATGGTGGTGTACATATCCGTTGCTGCGGTCACGGCGACTTAGGGTTCCGCCCTGACGGCGGGTCACTTTCGAAGAGCGCGAAAGTAACCAAAGCGCTCTTGCCCCACCACTCGGTGCCTCGCCTAGGCTCGGCATGCCCGCAGTCAGGCATTGCTCCGTGGGCCCGCCGCGATCGGCCATCCATGGCCGTGTCGCGGCTACCCCGGCATCCATGCCGGGGTGCCCACTGCGCAATACCTGCCTGCGGCCATCGTGGTTTAACGGGGCGCCCAAGATCAAAAGCCAGATCAAAAACAGAGCAACAGCAACAGCAACAGCAACACCAGAGCGCGAAGCTGCATTCCCCTGTGGGAGCTGGCTTGCCTGCGATGACGGCAGGTCTGCCAACAGATTCATCGACTGATACACCGCTATCGCAGGCAAGCCAGCTCCCACAGGTATACGCGTAAGCCTCACCGATCAGGTCGGCTGTCAGGCCGCCTCGCTCTGCTTGTGATTTTGATCTTAGGCGCCCCGTTAAACCACGCTGGCCGTAATCCGATATTGATTTGGGGGGTAAACCGGCAGGACGCCGGTTTAGCCGCGCTGGGCCATGGATGGCCCATCGCGGCGGCCCCCCAAATCAATGTCGGATTACGGGCACACCGAGCCTAGGCGAGGTGCCGAGTGGTGGGGCAAGAGCGCTTTGGTTACTTTCGCGCTCTTCGAAAGTGACCCGCCGTAAGGGCGGAACCTTAAGTGGCCGTGACCGCAGCAACGGATATGTACCCAACCCCAAGAACCATCGCAGGCAAGCCAGCTCCCACACTCATCGCATTTCACACACCGATTTTCGATTGTCACACTACAATGCCCCTCCCCCCTCTCCGGAGCCGACATGGACATCGAACTGGCACGCACTTTCCTGGAAATCACCCGCTGCGGCAGCCTGGCCGCAGCCGCCGAGAAGTTGCACGTCACCCAGACCGCCATTACCGCACGCGTGCAAAAGCTCGAAAGCCAGCTCGACAGTACGCTGTTTGTGCGCAACCGCGCCGGGGCGCGCTTGACTGCCGATGGCGAGGCGTTCGTGGTGTATGCCAATCAACTGGTGCAAACCTGGGAAGCCGCACGCCGTGACCTGCCGTTGCCCGAGGGCTATCGCAATGTGTTGCATATCGGCGGCGAAGTCAGCCTGTGCAATCCGTTGATGCTCGGCTGGGCCAAGGCCCTGCGCGAGCATATCCCCAGCCATGCACTGCGCACCGAAGTGCGTGACGGTGAATACCTGTTGCGCCAGCTGGAACTGGGCGTGCTGGATGCCGCGCTGGTGTTCCAGCCGCAGTACTGGCCGGGGTTGCAGGTGGAGCAGGTGCTGGAGGAAAAACTGATCCTGGTGCGCCTGGCCGCCCGTCCCGATCCCTATGTGTATATCGATTGGGGCCCGGGCTTTCGCCAGCAACACGACGCCGCCCTGCCCGACAAGGCCCGCGCCGCGGTGAGTTTCAACTTGGGGCCACTGGCCCTGCAATACATTCTGGAGAACGGCGGCAGCGGCTATTTCCGCACGCGGGTGGTGCAGAGTTACCTCGAAAGCGGAGTAATGGAGCGTGTACCCAAGGCTCCGGAGTTCAGTTTCCCGACTTACCTTGTGTACTCGCGCGAACGCGATTCGGCGATCCTGCAGCAAGCCCTGGTGCTACTGCGCGGGGTGGTGAAGGCCGAAAGCGATTGGTCGCAACGCTGGGATCCGGTGCTTTGAACCCCTGCCCATGTTAGCCTCCTGATGTTTTCTCCTGGTCTGCCCTGTCGATGAACAAGAAAAAATCCGTCACCATCAGCGACATCGCCAAGCGGGTCAATATGACCACCATCACGGTGTCGCGGGCGTTGAGTAAACCCGACCTGGTCAAGCCCGCCACCCTGGCACGCATCCTTGAGGTGGCACGCGAGCTGGACTACGTGCCCAACGCCTTCGCCCGTGGGCTCAAGCGCAGCGAAAGCCTGATCATCGGGGTGATCACCGCATCGGTCGACAACCCGTTCTACAGCGAGATGATCAAGGCGATTTCCCGCGAGGCGAAAAAGCACGGCTACACCATCATGCTGGTGGACACCGACGAGCTGGAAGAACTGGAAAGCAAGGCCGTGGACACCCTGCTGGGTTATCGCGTGGCGGGGATCATCCTGTCGCCGGTCTCCGACGAGCCCGACTACCAACCCGATTACCTGGAACGCCTGGGCAACGGCAAGACGCCGGTGGTGCTGCTCGACCGCACGATCCACGACAGCCCGTTCAGCCGCGTGGTGCTGGACAACTACCACAGCGGGATCGAAGCCGCGCAATACCTGTTGCGCCACAACCCGGCGCTCAAGCGCCTGCTGGTGCTGACCGGGCCTGAGCATTCGCGCATCACCGTAGAGCGCCTCAAGGGCCTGCGCGAAGTACTGGCCGAGCATCCCCAGGTGCAGGTCCAAGTGTGCGCCGGCGACTACACCTTGATGCCCTCCTACCTGCACACCCTCGACTACCTGGCCGCGCACGCTGCGCCGGACGCGATCATGGGGTTCAACCAGTTGATCACCCTCGGCGCCTTGCGCGCCCTGCGCATGCACAACATCCCCCACGACAGCCTGACCATCTGTGGCATCGACCGCTTGCCCTTTGCCGATATCTTCGGCGTACCGATTGCCTGCGTGGCCCACGATGCGTCACTGGCCGGCAGCAGTGCGGTGCGCCTGTTGCTCGACCGCCTGCAAGACCCCTACAAGCCGCGGGACAAGGTGGTGATTGCCGGCACCCTGGAAAACGGCTAGCGGCTGGTGTAGCCGCCATCGATCGGCAGGCTGACCCCGCTGATCATGCTCGCCGCCTCGCTCAACAGGAACAGCACCGGTAATGCCACTTCGTGCGGCTGGGCGAAGCGTCCCAAGGGTATCGCCGCCAACGCCGGGTCGCGCTTGGCCGGATCGGACCAGGCCTGTTGCGCCATCGGCGTCAGGGTTACGGTGGGGTTGACGCTGTTGACCCGGATCCCGAAACGCCCCCATTCAGCACATTGCACGCGGGTGATCGCATCCAGGGCGGCCTTGGACGCGCAATAGCCGAGGTGGTCGTCCAGTGCCACCAGTGAAGCCTGGCTGGAGACGTTGACGATGCTGCCAGCAATACCTGCGGCGATCATCGCCGCCGCCACTCGGCTGGCGACTTGCGCGGCGGCGCGGGCGTTGACGTTCATCACCAGGTCAAAGGCTGCGCTGCTGATCGCCGCTGCCGGCTCCAGGCGCGAGATACCGGCGCAATTGACCAGGCCATGCATCGGCGGCAAGTCCTTGAGGGCCGCGTCCAGGGAGGCGCTGTTGGCAATGTCCAGGCACAGGGTTTCGCAACCCAATTGCGCGAGCGCGTTGGCGTCACGGCCGATGGCAAAAACCTGGGCGCCGCTGGCGAGCAGTTGCAGGGCGATTTCCCGGCCGATGCCGCTGCTGGCGCCGGTGACGAGGATGCGTTGGTGGGTGAAGTCGAAGGTGGTGGTCATCAATGAATATCCCAAAGCAATAGAGAGCCCATGTGGGAGCTGGCTTGCCGGCGATGGCGGCAGGTCAGCCAGCAGATTTATCGACTGATACACCGCTATCGCAGGCAAGCCAGCTCCCACATTTTGGTCCGTGTTCACTTAACTCGTTTGCAGGCTGTGCATCACCGGCTTGAGTGCCGGATACAGCTTCAGGTAGTCGGCAAAAGCGCGGTCATATGCCTGCACATTCTCAGCCCCAGGCTCAGCCCGCAGCTCCAACTGCACCCAGCCTTTTTCCATCTGCGCGGTGTCCACCAGCCCCACCGTATGCGCCGCCAACAACGCCGTACCCAATGCCGCCTCCACTTCCTGGACGATGGTGTACACCGGGTAGCGGGTCACATCCGCAATGATCTGCATCCACAAATCCGAATGGCTCGCCCCGCCCACCACGATCAACCGTGGGTCCAGTGAATGGGCACCACGCATGCCTGCCTCGATGTTGTGCCGCAGGGCAAAACTCACGCCTTCGAGTACCGCGCGGTACAGGTGGATGCGGCTGTGATACAGGTTCAGGCCGACAAAACTGCCGCTGGCCTGGTCATCCCATACCGGGCTGCGCTCACCCATCAGGTACGGCAAAAACAACAGCCCCTCACTGCCCGCCGGGATCTTGCGCGCGCTCTGTTCCAGCAGCCACAGGCTGTCCTGGCCGGTGTCTTTGGCCTGTTGTTCCTCGGCCTGGCAGAACTGCTCGCGAAACCAGCTCACCGAGGCGCCGGCGGTAATCGCGCCGCCGAAGATGTACAGGTCCTGCTGACCGTTGTAGACATGGGGCATGCTCACCAGGCCATGCCGGGCATCCACCTGTTGGTTGAGGTAGCCCCAGCACATGCTGGTGCCGATCATCGCCACGTGGTTGCCCGGCCGGGTGACGCCGGCCGCCAGGGTCGCCATGGCCGCGTCGACGCCACCGGCCAGCACCGGCATGCCCGCCGCCAGGCCCAGGCGTTGCGCCCATTCCGGCAGTAGGCCGCCCACCGCTTCGCCCGAATACAGCAAGCGCTCGGGCATCATCGCCAACGGGATATCCAGCGCCGCCAGCATCTCGGCAGACCAGCCGCGCGCGGCCACATCGTAGATACCGCCGATATTGCCGGCGCTGCTGTGATCCACCGCCACCTCACCGGTCAGGCAGTAGTTGATATAGCTGTTGGGCGGCAGCAGGTAGCGGGTGTTGGCCCAGACCTGGGGTTGGTGCTGCTTGAGCCAGAGCATCTTGGTGAAACCGTAGTAGCTGTCCACCGAGTTGCCGGTAATCGCGAACAGGCGCTCCAGGTCGACATGTTCGCGCACCCAGGCCACCTGCTCGCCGGCGCGGCGGTCCATCCAGATCAGGCACGGATGCAGCGGCTTGATAGCGGCATCCACGGCAATTCCCGAGCCGCCGTAAAGGCTGCTGATACACAGCGCTTTGACCGCCTCCTTGTGTACACCGGACTTGGCCATGCAGTGGTTGACGCAACTTTCGACCGCATCCAGCCAGACCTGCGGCCACTGCTCGGCCCAGCGTACTTTCGGGGTATCCACGCGATAGCCCTGGCTGTGCTGGGCGATGATCCGACCCTCGCCATCCACCAACAGCGCCTTGGTGCTTTGGGTGCCTATGTCTACGCCAATCACATAATGCATAGTCATTGTCCTGGCTTGAGCAGCACCTTGATCGACTTCACCGAGTTGGCCAGGTCGAACGCTTCAGCCCAGTTATCCAGCGGGAAGTCATGGGTGACGATGCCCTTGGACGTCACCAGGCCACGTTCGAACAGGTCGATGGCCACCGGGTAGCAATACGGCCCCAGGTGCGCGCCGCGTACGTCCAGTTCCTTGCGGTCACCGATGATCGACCAGTCGGCGCTGGTCTCGGCACCGAATACGCTGAACTCGACAAAGCGCCCCAGCTTGCGGATCAGCTCCAGGCCCTGGGTCACGCCGGCCGGCACGCCGGTGGTCTCGATGTACACGTCGCAGCCGTAGTTGTCGGTCAGGCTATTGATGATCTCGCGGGCGTTGTCCCGGGCGGGGTTGATCACGACATCGGCGCCGTATTTTTTCGCCAGCGCCAGGCGCTCGTCGACCATGTCGATGACCACCAGTTTTTTCGGGGTTTTCAAGGCGGCCACCTGCACCATGCACAGGCCCAGGGTGCCCGCGCCGGCAATCACCACCACGTCGTCGAGCTGCAGGTCGCCACGGTTGACCGTATGGATCGCGCAGGCCATCGGCTCGATCAAGGCCGAATCTTCCAAGGACACCGACTCGGGAATCTTGTGCACGATGGCCGTCTTGGGGATACGCATGTACTGGGCCATGCCGCCTTCGGCCACTTCGCGCTGGAAGCCGAAGATGTTGTGCACCTCGCACATCCAGTACTTACCGGACTTGCAGAAACGGCACTTGCCACAAGGCACGATCTGCTCGGCGATCACCTTGTCGCCCACCTTGACCTCGAAGTGCTCCTCGGCGCCCTCGCCCACTTGCTCCACATAGCCAAAAAACTCATGCCCCGGCACCACCGGCGCCTTGACCCAGGGGTTGTCGCCGCCCCAGAACATCGCCGCGCCCGAGTGGCATTTGCAGTCACTGGCGCAGATGCCGCAGGCGGCAATGCGGATCACCAGTTCATTGGGCCGCGCCTGGGGTTTGCTGATGCGCTCCAGGCGGTAGTCTTTCGGGCCGTGGCAGACGACGGCTTGCATTTGGGTGTGCTTATCCATGGTGTACTGACCTTTATTGAAGATGAGAGAGCCCGTCGCGGCCACGGCGGCCGCGTTGCGGTGATGGTTTTTTTTACTTGTGGCGCTGACGGCTGATAAAGATCGCCAGCAAAATAATTGCGCCCTTGATCACGCTCTGCACATAGGGCGAGACCCCGAGCATGTTCAGGCCGTTGTTCAACACCCCGAGCAGCATGGCGCCAAGCAAGGTGCCGACAATCACCCCGCGCCCACCGGCAATCGAGGCGCCGCCCAGGACCACAGCAGCAATCGCATCCAGTTCAAAACCGATGCCCGCATTGGGCTGGCCACTCATCAGGCGCGAGGTCAGCACCAGCCCCGCAATCGCCGCGGTCAGACCACTGAGGCCGTATACCAGCAACTTGAAACGCGCCGCCCGCACCCCGGACAAGCGCACCGCTTCTTCATTGCCGCCAATGGCGTAGATATAGCGACCGATGCGCGTGTGTTGCAGCAGCACATAGGCCACCAGGTAGGTGACCAGCATGATCAGGATCGGTACCTGGATGCCCAGCAGGCTTTCACGGCCAAAGAACGCGAACCACTCCGGCAGCCCGGAAATCGGATAGCCGTCGGTGTACATCAGGCCAAAGCCACGGGCGATGCCCATGGTCGCCAGGGTGACGATGATCGGTGGCATATGCAGGTAGGCCACGAACAGACCGTTGCCGATACCAAACGCCACGCCGATCAACAACCCGGCGCCAATCGCCAGGCCCGGCGGCAGGCCCGCGACCATCAGGCCGGCGGTCAGGGTGCCGGACAAGGCCATCACCGGCCCCACTGACAAATCGATGCCACCGGTCAGGATCACGCAGGTCATGCCCACCGCAATGATCGCGTTGATCGACACTTGGCGGGCGATATTGGACAGGTTGCTGGCGGTGAGGAAAGTATCACTGGCGACGATCATCACGGCCGTGACCACCAATAGCCCGATAAACGGATAAAACGCCGGCGAGCGCACCAGCCGCGCCAGGTTCAGGCGCAGCCAGCCGGTCTCGGCGCGGTTAATGGACGTATTCACTTGAGCCCCCTGTTGCATGGCGCATAACCTCTTGTGGGTTGACGGCGGACGCTTCCAGTACCTTGACGATCGCGCCTTTGTGGAACACGGCGACGCGGTCGCACATGCCGATGATTTCCGGCAGCTCCGAAGAAATCATGATGATTGCGTAGCCTTGCTCGGTGAGCTTGCGCATCAGCGCGTAGATCTGTGCCTTGGCGCCGACGTCGATGCCACGGGTGGGTTCGTCGAACACCAGCACGTCGCAGTGATGGTTGATCCAGCGTGCAATCACCACTTTCTGCTGGTTGCCGCCACTGAGGTTGAACACCCGGCTTTCGCCACTCGGGGCCTTGATCGACAGCTGGCGCATCAGCTCATCGACACTGGCGCACTCCTTGGTCTTATCGATCAGGCCGCAGGCACCCTGGTATTTGCGCAGGTTGTTGATGGAGATGTTTTCGCGAATGCTGAAATCGGTGATCAGGCCTTCGCTCTTGCGGCTTTCCGGCAGCAGGCCGATGCCCTGGGCCAAGGCCTGGGCCGGGTCGTCGAGGCTGACTTTTACCCCGCGCAGCCACACATCCTTGGTCACCGACGCCAGCGCGCCCATCATGCCCAGGGCCAGTTCGGTGCGGCCCGAGCCGACCAGCCCGGCAAACCCGAGTATTTCGCCCTGGTGCAGCTGGAACTGGTTGTGCGGGCCGTTGCGCTTGAGCTGGATGTCCTTGACCTCCAGCAGCAACGGCCCGCGCGCGGCGGTGGGTTTGGGGGGGAAGCTGCATTCCAGTTTCCGGCCCACCATCATCTCGACCAGGCGGTCGATATCGCTGTCCGCCACATCCGTCACGCCGGCGTTGCCGCCGTCGCGCAATACGCTGATGCGGTCGCACACCTGGAAAATTTCTTCGAGGTGATGGGAGATAAAAATCACGGCCACTCCCTGACGCTTGAGCTCACGCATGATCTCGAACAGCAGCTCGGCCTCGCTTGGCGTAAGGGTCGCGGTGGGTTCGTCGAGCACCAACAGCCGCGCATCCAGGGCCAGAGCCTTGGCGATCTCGACAAACTGTTGCTCGGCCACACTCAGGTGCTTGACCGGGCATTGCAGGTCGATGCTCACGCCCAGGCGTTGGAACAACGCCTGGGACGCTTGATGCATATCGCGCTTGCGCAGCAGGCCAAAGCGGTTGTTCAGCTCGTGGCCGAGGAAAATGTTTTCCACTGCGGTGAGGTAGGGAATCAGGCTGAACTCCTGGAACACAATGCCGATACCGGCGGCAATCGCGTCACGATAGGTCGCGAACTGCTGCGCCTGGCCGTCGATCAGGATGCGCCCTTCATCCTGGTGCTCGACCCCGCCGAGGATTTTCATCAGGGTCGATTTACCCGCGCCATTTTCCCCGAGCAAGGCATGGATTTCGCCGCGCTCCACCTGCAGGTTGATGGACTTGAGGGCTTGCACCCCCGGGTAGCGTTTACAGATGTTTTCCAGTTGCAAAAGACTGCTCATGCCGCCGACCTCTCGTTCAGAAGGGTGCCCAGGGCCCCACGCTTGACGTGGGGCGCGGACGGTTTACCAGCTGAAGTCCTTGGCCTTGGCCTGATCGATCAGAGTGATATCCACCGGGAGGGTGGCGGGCACTTGCGAGCCCCACTTCTTGGCCAGGGCGATGCCCAGGGCCAGGCGGATCTGGTCGCGCGGGTATTGCGCCGAGGTGGCGATGAACTTGCTGCCAGGCTTGAGGATGGCCTTGATCGCTTCCGGCGCACCATCGACGCTGACCAGTTTGACGTCCATGCCGCTGGCCTCGATGGCCGACAGTGCGCCAAGGGAGCCGTTGTCATTGACGCTGAAAATGCCCTTGAGGGTGGGTTGGGCCTGGAGCATGTTTTCGGTCACGGTCAGTGCCTGGTCACGCTCTTGCTTGCCGTTCTGAATGCTGACGATCTTGATCTGCGGATGCTTGGCCACAGCCTCCTTGCAACCGCGCACGCGCTCGAGGATCGGCACCACGGCGATGCCGTCGAGGATTGCGATATTGCCGGCGTCACCGATGTTTTTCGCCAGGTATTCACAGGCCTGGAAGCCGGCGTCGAAGTTCTTTGAGCCGACGAAGGAGTCCAGCGGGCCATCGGCCTGGGCGTCTACCGCGACCACCACGACACCGGCGGCATGGGCCGATTTGACGGCGGACTGTACGCCCACCGAATCCGTGGGGTTGATCAGCAGGATATCGATGCCCTTTTGCAGCATGTCTTCGACATCACTGACCTGCTTGGACACGTCGTGGCGGGCATCGGTGATGATCAATTGCGCGCCGATGGTCGCCGCTGCGTCTTGCAGGGCATCTTTCATGGTGACGAAGTACGGGTTGTTGATTTCCTGGAAGGAAGCGCCAATGCGCAGAGGCGCAGGCCGGGTGTCGGCCAGGGCGACGGTGGAGATGCTTAGAGCCAACAAACACAGGGTTTTGCGAAGCATTTTCATGGCGTGGGTCTCTGTTTTGTTTTTATTTTTAGAGCAAATGTTATCGTTAACATTTTGGCAGAAGCTAGCAAGTAAATGAGGCAGGTGCAAGCCCCTTGCGCCTGTCGGGGCGAGCTCAGTTCGCAAAATTGGCAGGCCGGACTAAGCTTGGTCCCCAACAAAAAATATAACGAGCGCCGCCATGACCCATCCCACCGAGGCTTTTCGCGAACGCTACCGCGCCGCTGTCCACCCGCGCTATAACCCGTGGCTGCATGCCGGCTTTGTGCTCAGCTACGGTTTGCTCTGCATCATGCTGGCCTGGGGCAGCACCCAACAGATTCAAGCCTGGGAATGGCTGGCCGTGCCCCTGACACTGGTGTTCTTCAACCTGTGCATTTACCTCGTCCATCGCCACCTGGGCCATCACAAACACGGGCTTGCCAAGCTGTTTTATGCACGCCACACCGGTGATCACCACAGCTTCTTCACCCCCGGCCACATGACCTATGACAGCCCCAGGGACTGGCGGGTGATTCTGTTTCCGGCCTGGTTGATCGTGCTCCACAGCCTGGCCATCACCCTCCCCGCCTGGTGGCTGCTCAAGCAACTCAACCCGAACGTCGCCGGGCTGTTCGCCGGGTGCATGATCCTCGGTTACCTGCTCTACGAAACCTTCCATGCCTGCGAACACCTGCCTGCCGGGCACCCCTTGGCCCGCTTGCCATGGATCCGCCATATGCACCAACTCCATGCGTTGCACCACCGCCGCGAATTGATGCAAGGACGCAACTTCAACATCGTGCTGCCATTGATGGACTATCTGTTCGGCACGCTGCACTGGGAGCCCGTCTCAACCCCCTCCAAAGACTCTCGGGAAGCACCATGAGCCAAAAAATCCGTCATCTGCTGTTGCTGGTATTGATCGCCATCGTCGCCTTTTTGCTGCTGATGCCCACCGAGGTCCAGCCGGTCAACTGGGCCCCGCCCAAGGCTCCGTCCCTGCAAACGGGGCCCTATAGCGAGAACCAGCGCCTGAAGGATGTCCAGCGCATTGGCGCCCAGGACATCGCCGGGCCCGAGGCCTTGCTGGTGGATGCCCAGGGCTTGCTGGTCACTGGCCTGCATGACGGGCGGATCATCCGCACCGCGCCAGACAGCAAGACCCTGGAAGTGCTGGCCAACACCGGTGGCCGCCCACTGGGCCTGGCACTGCACCCCGACGGGCGCCTGATCATTGCCGATGGGATCAAGGGCTTGCTGGCCTTGGACGCCCAGCGCAGGTTGAGCACCCTGAGCACCAGCGCCAACGGCGTACCCTTCGGGTTTACCGATGATGTGACGGTGGACGCCGCCGGACGCTATGGCTATTTCAGCGATGCCTCCAGCCGCTGGGGCTATGGGCAGGATGGTGAGGCGGTGATCGAGCATGGTGGCGACGGTCGGTTGTTGCGTTATGACTTCAGCAACGGCCAGACCGACGTCTTGCTCGATCACCTGCAATTCGCCAACGGCGTGGCCCTGGGGCCAGATGAAAGCTATGTGTTGGTCAATGAAACCGGGGCCTATCGCATCAGTCGCTATTGGCTCAAGGGCGACAAGGCGGGTACCCATGACCTGTTTATCGACAACCTGCCGGGGCTGCCGGACAACCTCACCTTCAATGGCCGGGATCGGTTCTGGGTGGCGCTGTATTCGCCGCGTAACCCACTGCTCGATGGCTTGGCCGGCTACCCCGCGATACGCAAGATGATGGTGCGGGCGCTGATGGTGGTGCCCAAGCCCATCGAGCGCAAAGCCTTTGTGCTGGGGTTGGATGTGAATGGTCAGGTGGTGGCCAACCTGCAGGATGGCAGCGCGGGCAACTATTCACCCATCACCAGCGCCCGCGAAGAGGGTGAGTGGCTGTACCTGGGTTCGCTGAAGAACACCAGCATGGCGCGCTTGCCGCTGAAACTGGCATTGGCCTTGTAGGAAACGACGAAGCCCTCAAGGTCAATGCACGACTTGAGGGCTTCGTCGCCGGCAAGCCGGCGTCTACAGGATCAACGTACGATGGTCTGGCTGCAGATATGCCCCAGGCTGACGTACTGCGAAATATTGCCGCCTACGCCAACACCCGGGAACTCCTTGAGCTCAATGCGCCAGCCGCCCATGTTGAACCAGGTGCGCCAGTTGTAAGTCTGGCCGGACGAGCTGTCCGGGTAGACCACATTGAGATCGCCGGAGCAGGTGCCCAAGTCGACGTTGCCGGACGCCGCGCCGGTGACACCGGTCTTGGCCTCGTAGTCGACCCAGTGGTAGTTGATGGTGTTGTCGAAGCGTTTGTCGACCCGCAGCACCGGGGTCACGCCACGCAGCGGCTCACCGGTGCTGTCCGACCACTGGGTGCTCCAGCTCAGGCTGCGAGCAGCCTGGGTGGCCAGTTGCATGATCGAACTGGGGATACGCACCACGTTGTCGCCATTCACATTGCTCTGGTTCAGGCGCGGCGCCGAGCCAAAGGACAAGATGTATCGCGCCTGTGGGTTGAGCGCCACTGCCGGGTTGGCCCGCACCCGCACCTTGACGACGTAGCCCGGGGTAAGGCTTGGGTAGGTGGAGGTGTTGTTGGGCTGGATCACGACCCAGTTGTTGCCATCGAAGCGCTCGAAAATCCACTGCTCGCGTGTGCCCGCGCCGTCATCGCCGAGGAACATCCCCACGCCCTGGCCACGCAGCGAAGTGAAGTCGAAGTAATCGACATCGTTGACGCTGTCGAGGTTACCGGCCACCTGGTTCAGCGCATCCGGCAACGCGAACGCGGTTTGCGCGGTGTCATTGGGCTCGAAGGCGTCGATATTGCTGTCCACCGCCACGCCAAAACTGAACTGCGAGTTGCTCGCGGTGTTGGCCACCATGTACCAGTAATAATCGCCGGCGGGCATTACGCCGTTGAGGTATTCGTCGGCGCTGCCTGCGTTATCAGAGGTGCCCAGCAGCGTCAGGTTGCCTTGGCCGTCGTCATGGAACAGGCTCAACGACATATCGGTGCCGGCGCTCTGGTTCAGCAACTGGACCTGGATGCGCGCGCTTTGCGCCAGGTTGAAGTGATAGGCCACCTCCGCCCCGGTCTCCACGCCGGTCACGTTGTACAGGGTGTTGATATCCAGAGTCGGGAACAGGGGGGCAAAGGCTGCAATCGCTGCGCCTTGCAGTTGTTTCTCGCTCGGTTTTTGCAGCGCATCAACCACCGTATCCACCGGCGCGCTGCTGGCTGCGGCCTTGCTTGCCACCGCCTTGGCCTTGCCGGCCTTGGCCGCCTGGAGTTTTTGCTTGAGTTCGCCCGCAAGCTTGGACGACTCAACCTTGCCCCCCACTTTCAGCGCCTGGTCGACCGCATGCTTGACCGCCTGGGCGGACAGCTTGGCCGGGGCTTGCGAAGGGTACTGCTCGGCCAGGGCAAAGGCCGAAACGAAGCAGGAGGCCGCCATGGCCGCGCCCAGCATAAAGGCTTTTTTCGATTTCATTTTTTATCCATCCATAGTTAAAAAATTTGTGGCTTAGGTGCGCGGTGAAATCCGTTCACCTGGGATGGACTGTAGGATATGACTGTATGGATGTACAGTATTTTTTCAGATAAATGCGGGAAGGATCCGATCGCGCTGTGGGAAGAAACGACAAAGCCCAGGCGCTGCTGGGCTTTGGTTTGCTCGGCTACCACTTGCGCCAAACGACCCAGGTCGTCAACGCCATGAAATAGATGACCGAGAAGTAAAACGGCCACGTTGCCCAGCGCTTGAGTGCCAAGGGGACTGAGTCCAGCTCTTCCCTGGTCACCTCATTGCTCTTGATATGGGTTTTGGGCTGCATGAAAAAACCGATGAATATGCTCATACGCATGGTTCTATCGATACGTTTATTCCTCCCCCAAAAACGCTTGTTGCGTTGGACCGCCTTGTTCTCGCTGAAATAGCTTTCTATCTCTTCGAGCTTCTTATATTCGGCGTATAGGAGTAGCCCCACCGAAACAAACATTCCAACTGCCAGCGCTATAAGGATCAATGTGTACAACGACATGTTCAGATTCCTGCTGGCTTGTACAAAAGATCACCCACCTCTTCTCCAAAAATCCCTCCCGCAGTCCCCCCGCCGAACCCGCCAGCAGCACCACCGACAACCCCACACGCCAACCTCCCTTGCCCCTTCGTAACTACACCCAACACAATGTTGCAGGTGGACCGCGCGAGGCTAGCCCCTATTGACCCACCTGCTGCGGCCCCCAGAACCCCGCCAACCAACCTCCCCCCTTCCACATACCTCGCCCTGCTACACAACTCCCCCCGATCCTTCGTACACGCCTCCTTGATCTCCAACCCCGCCACCCCCACATCCAGCGCCAGCCCCACATACGTGCCATTGCCCAAAAACTTCGACGTCTGGGCAATGCTCTTGATGCGCTGGGCGTAACCCACAATTTCACTTTTATGCAGATAGCTCTTGGTCGAAATCCCCAGCACCTTTTTCAACGATTGATGGCTCTGCAAACTGGTACCAAACCGCGCCGCGCCTTGCAGTTGCACCTCCAGCTTGTTGAACAACACCTGGCGGTGGCGCACGAAGTTGTTACGGTCCAGCACGCCGTCCTTAAGCTGGCGATGCAACCGCTCGACCTCCTCCAGCGTGTGCCTGACCTCAGCCAGGTGCCGGCCCCATGCCGAGGTGGCGCTGCCTACGCCCAATGAGCTGTAGCCAAGCAGGCTTTGCAGCAAATCATATTGGCCGACCACTGCTGTCCCGAGCGCCGCGTCCTGTTCCAGGCCGCGGCGGATTTGCTCGGCGTGGCGCATCAACCAGGCATCGTTGAAGGTGCAGGCCATGCCGTAGTCGTCGGGAATAATCACCATCTGCCCTGGCGTGACCAGGCCGTGGCGCAAGTGCAGGTTCAACGCATCGAACTGCGCCGACAACGGGTGGTGGGAGCCCTTGAGCAAACTGGATTTCAAGCTGTGAAAATCTATGGTCCGGTCATTGATATACGCCTGCGCCATCGCCCGCATCCCTGATGCAATGAATAGGGCGTAGGAATATATGTAAGCAGAACGGGCCTGGCACAAGCCCGGGGATGAAAAACGGCTAGGGGATGAAGTTTGGGAAGTTGCCTACTTCTCAAGCACCGCAGACCTACAGAAACGACCGCGAACATCGCCCTGCGACAACCGCGTTTTTTTCACATTGGAAACGACAAAGCCCAGGCAGTGCTGGGCTTTGGAAAACTAGGCTACCACTGGCGCCAAACGTACCAAGACAGCACAGCCGCGACATAGATCACCGAGAAGTAAAACGGCCAGGTGACCCAGCACTTGAGTGCCAACGGGACTGAGTCCAATTCCTCTCTCGTCACTTCGCCACTTTTCACATAGCTGGCAGGCCATACAAAAAACTGCACAAACACGCCCATGCGCATGCTTTTATCAATCGATTTGTTTCGTCCCCAAAAACGCTTGTAGTGCTGCACCGTTTCGTTTTCGCTGAACTAGCTTTCCAACTTATCTAGTTTTTTGTATTCGACGTACAAGGTCAGGCCCAAACAAACATTCCAAATGCCAGCGCTATCAGAGTTGATTCATTTAATGACATGTTCATATTCTTGCGGGCTCGCCCTTTCAACGCCACACCTAAAACTATCTTGCAGGGTGGTCCCTGGTCTTTGATTACCACTTGCACCAAACGAGCCAGGCAGTCACAGCCAAGCCATATATCAATGACAAGTAAAACGGCCACAATACCCAGCGTTTAAGTGTCAAAGGAACCGAGTTCAATTCTTCCCACGTCACATCATTGCTCTTTACGTGAGTTTTTGGCTGCATGAAAAAGCCAACAAGTATGCTCACCCGCATGGTTCTATCGATGGCTTGGCCCCTACTCCAAAAACGCTTGTTTCGTTGTACCACTTCGTTTTCTGTGAAATAGCTTTCCAATTCATCTAGTTTTCTGTAATCCACGAACAGCTTTAACCCTAGGCAAATAAAAGGCATCACAAATAACAGGATAAGAATAAAGGTGCTTGCAGTCATCATTGCAGCCCTCCAAATTCATATACCAAATCGCCTACTTTTGCACCGACAATGCCACTACCTGCTCCCAAGGACGAGCCTCCGACTGCGCCCCCGACAATCCCACAAAAAAGCTCACCTTTACCTTTAGTTGCTAATCCAAGCACTATCCTGCACCCACGACGCCCTATTTCTGCACCTAGGACTCCACCTACCGCTGCCCCAGGCACCCCACTCGCCAGCCTCCCACCTTCTACATATTTGACCCTGCTGCACTTTTCGCCCCGATCCTTCGTACACGCCTCCTTGATCTCCAACCCCGCCACCCCCACATCCAGCGCCAGCCCCACATACGTGCCATTGCCCAAAAACTTCGACGTCTGGGCAATGCTCTTGATGCGCTGGGTGTAACCCACAATTTCACTTTTATGCAGATAGCTCTTGGTCGAAATCCCCAGCACCTTTTTCAACGATTGATGGCTCTGCAAACTGGTACCAAACCGCGCCGCGCCTTGCAGTTGCACCTCCAGCTTGTTGAACAACACCTGGCGGTGGCGCACGAAGTTGTTACGGTCCAGCACCCCGTCCTTAAGCTGGCGATGCAACCGTTCGACCTCCTCCAGCGTGTGCCTGACCTCATCCAGGTGCCGGCCCCATGCCGAGGTGGCGCTGCCTACGCCCAATGAGCTGTAGCCAAGCAGGCTTTGCAGCAAATCATATTGGCCGACCACTGCTGTCCCGAGCGCCGCGTCCTGTTCCAGGCCGCGGCGGATTTGCTCGGCGTGGCGCATCAACCAGGCATCGTTGGCGGTGCAGGCCACGCCGTAGTCGTCGGGAATAATCACCATCTGCCCTGGCGTGACCAGGCCGTGGCGCAAGTGCAGGTTCAACGCATCGAACTGCGCCGACAACGGGTGGTGGGAGCCCTTGAGCAAACTGGATTTCAAGCTGTGAAAATCTATGGTCCGGTCATTGATATACGCCTGCGCCATCGCCCGCATCCCTGATGCAATGAATAGGGCGTAGGAATATATGTAAGCAGAACGGGCCTGGCACAAGCCCGGGGATGAAAAACGGCTAGGCGATGAAGTTTGGGAAGTTGCCTACTTTTCAAGCACCGCAGACCTACAGAAACGACCGCGAACATCGCCCTGCGACAACCGCGTTTTTTTCACATTGATTTCACTGGCCGGCCACGCGCCGAACGCTAGATTGCCTGCCGACGTATCAGCAATGTAAGAACTCCCCAGGGTGAACAGTGTGGTTGACATGATCCAGGCCAAACTCCTCGCCGATCGGCGCCTGGCAAAACCCCTCAAACAACTGTGGCTGCGTTTTATCGCACTCATCGCCCTGTGCCTGGCGGTGATGGGCGCGATGCTCTGGCCTGCGTCACCGCAGAACCTTGGCATCGACAATCGCCTGGTCACTTCGGGGGCCCTGGAAGCTTGGCGCAATGGCAACCTGATCGTGCTGGTGCGTCATGCAGAACGCTGCGATCGCTCCAGCAATCCCTGCCTGGGCCCTCCAGATGGCTTGACCCGATCCGGGGGTATGGCGGCGACCGCAGTGGGTGCCGCATTCCAGACCCTGGGCATGTCCCACAGTGATGTGTTGAGCAGCCCTGCCACGCGCACCCTGCAAACGTCGCAGTTCATGTTTGACCACGCCCGCGTGTTACCTGACCGTTTGACCTTATGTGGCCCCGCCCTCGCCCATGATCTGCCGGCGCGCAAGGCCGCCGGGCGTAACCTGCTGCTGGTCACCCACAGCGAATGCATCGCCGACCTGGAGCGGGTGCTGGGTTATCCCCACGCCGATGGCGCCGAATACGGCAGTTCGCTGTTTGTCCAAGTCGGCAGCCACGGCAAGCTCAAGGTGCTCGGGGTACTCAACAGCCAGGACTGGGCATCAGCCTTTGGGCATCTTTAGGGGTAGCGCGCTCACCCCGGCAGTGGGATCACCCGCAACGGCCTGACGGACTTGTAGGAAAAGCTCGAATAGATTTCCTTCACGCATGGCAACGTCTGCAACACCTCGCGGGCAAATTCGCCAAACGACTCCAGGTCCTTGGCCACCACTTCCAGCAAAAAGTCATAGCGCCCCGACACGTTATGGCAGGCGACGATTTCCGGGATGTCCAGCAGTCGCTGTTCAAACGCCCGGGCGATTTCCTTGGAGTGGGTGTCCATCATGATGCTGACAAACGCCGTGACCCCGTAGCCCAGGGCCTTGGGCGAGAGGATCGCCTGGTAGCCGCTGATCACGCCGCTGTCTTCCAGATTCTTGACCCGACGCCAGCACGGCGAGGTGGTCAGGGAGACACGGTCGGCCAGTTCGGCAACGGTCAGGCGGGCGTTGCCTTGCAGGGCGTTGAGCAGGGCTTTGTCGGTACGGTCGAGTCCTACAGGCATGTCTTGCCTCGAATAGTTATTTTTATGGGTTTTCATCCTTTGCCGCCGGTTTTTCCCAGCAAAGTAGGCAACGTTCAGCCTCGGTTATGAGCATAGCATTGTAGGAAATAAGGAGAGTCCTACATGAACAACAAACACAGCGGATTCGGCTTTTCTACCCGTGCGATCCACTACGGCTACGATGCGCAAGACCATCATGGTGCCCTGGTGCCGCCGATTTATCTGTCGGCAACGTTTGCCTTTCCTACGGCCGAATACGGCGCGGGCTGTTTTGCCGGCGAAGAAAGCGGGCACTTTTACACGCGTATCTCCAACCCGACCCTGGCCTTGCTCGAATCACGCATGGCCACCCTGGAAGGCGGCGAAGCGGCGGTGGCGTTCAGTTCCGGGATGGGCGCAATTGCAGCAACGTTCTGGACCCTGTTGCGGCCCGGCGATGAGGTGATCGTCAGCCAGACGTTATACGGCTGCACCTTCGCCCTGCTGCACCACGGTATCGGCGAGTTCGGCATCAAGGTGCGTCATGTCGACCTGTCGGACCTCGACGCCCTGCGCGCCGCCCTCTCCCCCGCGACCCGCATGATCTACTGCGAAACCCCGGCCAACCCCAACCTACAATTGATCGACATTGGCGCGGTGGCCAAGATCGCCCATCAGCAGCCCAACATTACCGTGGTCATTGATAACACCTACTGCACCCCCTACCTGCAACGCCCGCTGGAACTGGGCGCCGATGTGGTGGTGCACTCGGCCACCAAATACCTCAGCGGCCACGGCGATATCACCGCCGGCATCGCCGTCAGTCGCCAGGACCTGGCGCAGCGCATTCGCCTGCAAGGCTTGAAGGACCTGACCGGGGCCGTGCTGTCGCCCCAGGACGCCTTTTTATTGATGCGTGGCCTCAAGACCCTGGCCCTGCGCATGGATCGCCATTGCAGCAATGCCCAGGCCGTGGCCGAGGCGTTGCAAGCTCATCCGGCGGTAGAGTCGGTGACCTACCCCGGCCTGCGCTCCTTCCCACAATACGAGTTGGCGGCACGTCAGATGAAGCTGTCAGGGGGCATGATTGCCTTTGAACTCAAGGGCGGCATCGCCACGGGCAGGCGCTTCATGAACGCGCTCAAACTGTTCAGCCGCGCGGTCAGCCTGGGCGACGCGGAGTCCCTGGCCCAGCATCCGGCGAGCATGACCCACTCCACCTACACCCCAGAGGAACGGGCCCAGCACGGGATTGCCGAAGGGCTGGTGCGCTTGTCGGTGGGGCTGGAGGACATCGCGGACCTGCTGGCCGATATCGAGCAGGCACTGGCGCATTGCGTCAAGCGCGCGCCGGCAAGAAAAACGGCGACGCACGCTGTGTAGCAGCGCGCTATTTGACCAGCCGGGTTTCCTTCGACGGGCGGTAGCCGAAATAGGCGCTGTAGCATTTGCTGAAGTGGCTGGGGGACACAAACCCGCAGGCCACCAGCACATCGACCTGGGACAGCTCGGTGTGCTGCAGCAGGCGCCGGGCCTCGGTGATACGCAGCTCCATGTAATAACGCTGCGGCGTGGTCCCCAATTGCTCGCGGAACAGGCGCTCCAACTGGCGCCGCGAGCGCCCGGCATACACCGCCAGTTGTTCCAGGGCCAGGGGCTCTTCGAGGTTGGCATCCATCAGGCGCACCACTTCGCGTAGCGGCGCACTCACGCAGATGTTTTCTGCGGGCTTGATCCGCCGGTAACGCGACTCCTCAAAGGCCAGGATATCTTCGATCCCTTCCACCAACGCCTTGTCGTGCAGGCTCTTGATCCAGTCCAGGGCCATATGGAACGCACCTGATGGGCTCGATGCACTGAGGCGGTCACGATCGATCACGTACGGCTCGCTACTGACTTGGGTGGCCTTGGCGATTTCCGTCAGGGCCGGGCGGTGTTCCGGGTGGATGGCACAGCGATAGCCATCGAGCACCCCGGCCTTGCCCAGGAACCACGCCCCGTTCCATAAGCCGGCAAGGATCACGCCCTGTTGCGCCGCGGCCTTGAGCAGGTCGATAAAGCTTTCGCTGGCTTTGAGCTGGGTGCGGTAGCCGCCGCAAATCACCAGCAGGTCGAGGTCGGCCAGCGCGCTGTGGTCCAGGCGTGCGTCCGGGCGAATCACCAAGCCCAGATCGCTGATCACCTCCTGCTCGTCCAGGCCGAAAGTGCGCGAGGTGAACAACCCCGGGCGCAGCAGGTTGGCGGTGATGAGGGTGTCCAGCGCCTGAGTGAATGCGGGCAGGGAAAAATGCTCCAACAACACAAACCCTGCGAGGACCAGGCGCGGTGCCTGGCCCGGGGTTTCATTCAGGTAGCGCAGGTTCTTGCCTTTCATGCCGCCGCTGAATTGCCGTCTTTCCATTATTGTTCGACCTGTCTGCGGGCGCCGGCAAGCCGGCTGCTACAAGGGCTTAGGGCTTGATGTTTTTCAGCTGGTTGAGCAGCTCGAGCAGTTGCTGCAATTGCTCTTCGCCGAACTGCTCCTGGATCTTCTGGTAGTTGCTTTCCATCCCCGCGCTCATCTCGACGAAGCACTGTTGCCCCTGCTCGGTGAGGTTCACGAACACGCGGCGCTGGTCTTCGCTGGACTTGCGCCGGCGCACGATGCCATCGCGCTCCAGGCGCGCCAACACCCCGGTCATGCTCGGCTTGAGGATGCAGGCCAGGTGCGCCAGTTGATGGCTTTCCAGTTCACCTTGCTGGCGCAGGATACGAATCACCCGCCACTGCTGTTCGGTCAGTTGGTGTTCGTTGAGCAACGGGCGGAAAAACGCCATGGCGGCTTCGCGGGCCTGCAGCAGCGTCAGCGTCAGGGAAGGTCTGGGAGTGGACATGGTTCACGCGCAAAAGAGATCGAAGCGTCGAAGCTTAGGGTCGCCTCCCCGGGCATGCAAGCCGGCCGCCACACAAACTCGTTAACCTCGACACGAATTATTTTTCAGACGCATAAATTACCTACCCATAATAAATATAACATGTTAACAATATGCCACTCCCTTGAGTGATCCGAAGGGCGATACCTACAAAAACAACAAAAGGAATCTGTCATGCATTTGCGCCTCCTTCCCCTGGCGGCCAGCGCCGGCCTGTGCGCTACGTTCAGCCCCTTGAGCGCCTACGCCGAGTTTATCCAGGACAGCAAGGCCAGCCTCGACCTGCGCAACTTCTATATGAACCGCGACTTTCGCCAGACCAACGCCCCACAGAACAAGGCCGATGAATGGGCCCAGGGCTTTGTGCTGCGCCTGGAGTCGGGCTACACCGAAGGCTTGGTGGGCTTTGGCGTGGATGCCTTGGGCGAATTGGGCGTCAAGCTCGACTCCAGCCGCGACCGGCGTGGCACCGGCCTGCTGGCGTATGGCGCCAGCCAGCAGCCTGTCGACAACTACAGCGAACTGGGCCTGACGGCCAAGGTGCGGGTAGCGAAAACCGTGCTCAAGGCCGGCACCCTGCAGCCGCAGTTGCCCGTGGCCGCCTACAACGACACGCGGCTCCTGCCCTCGACCTACACCGGTGAACTGGTCACGTCCCAGGACATTGCCGGCCTGACCCTGAACCTCGGCCGCCTGGAAAAACAGAACCTGCGCGACTCCTCCAGCAACGACCAAATGAGCTACGCCGGCGTCGACAGCAGCCACCTGGACCTGGCCGGTGGCACCTACGCCATCACCCCACAGTTGGCGACCACCTACTACTACGCGCAGATGCAGGATATCTACCGCCAGCACTTTATCGGCCTGGTGCACGACCTGCCGCTGGCCAACGGCATGAGCCTGCGCAGCGACCTGCGTTACTTCGACACCCGCGAGCAAGGCAGCCAAGCACTGCGTAGCGCCTCACGGGTGGACGGTGGGCGGATCGACAACCGTTTCTTCAACGGCATGCTGAGCCTGTCGACGGGGGCCCATAAATTCGGCCTGGGCTACCAGAACCTCTCGGGCGACGGCGATTTTGCCTACCCGGGCCTGGACCCCTACTCCGTCAACCTGGTGACCATCAACGTGTTCACCAAGGCCCAGACCGATGCCTGGCAGGCGCGCTACGACTACAACTTCGCCGCCCTCGGCCTGCCGGGCCTGACCTTCATGACCCGCTATGTGGATGGCAGCCATGTGCGGACCGCCAGCGTGCGCAATGGCCGCGAATGGGAGCGCGATACCGACCTGACCTACACCGTGCAGAGCGGGCCGTTGAAAAACGTCAATGTCAGGCTGCGTAACGCGACCCTGCGTTCGAGCAACGGCCTGACCAGCGATATCGACGAAAGCCGCATCATCATCGGCTACAGCCTGGCGTTGTGGTGATCAGCGCAGGCCCGCTTGGCGCAGGCGGTACTCTCCCGGCGTCATCTGTGCATAGCGCTGGAAAAACCGGCTGAAATAGGCCGGGTCCTTGAAGCCCAGTTGGTAGCAGATTTCATTCGCGGAACTGCCGGTAAACAGCAGCAGGCGCTTGGCTTCCTGCATCAGCCGTTCAAGCACCAGCCGCTTGGACGGCAGGTCGGCTATGCGCCGGCACACGTCGTTGAGCCGCGCTTCGGTGACGCCGATGGCTTCGGCATAGGCCGACAGCGGCCAGTGCAGCAGATAGTGGTCTTCGATCAGCTCATTGAAGCGATGGAAGATGCGCAGGTCTTCATGGCGCGCCGGGCGTGCTTCCAGGGAATTGGCGCTGAGCCTGAGCAAGCTGATCATGATCAACCGGGTCAGGCTTTCCAGGGCCACTGCGCGACCGGCGCCGGCGCTGTTGATTTCGTTGCACAGCTCGTCAAACAGCCACTCCAGCCGCTTGATTTCGGGCTGGAACTGCGGCGCCAGGCGGGCCAGCGCGACGCAGGCCGGTGGCACGTGCGGGCCGGGGGCAAGGCTTGGGTCGGCATCGATCAGCGCCCGCACCAGTTGCTGGCGTACGGTCAATACGTGGCCGTCGGCATCGGCTTCGGTGACAAACGCATGGGCCACCGTCGGTGGCGTAAGGAAGAACATCGGCCCGGATTCCAGGTACTGCTGGTCGTCGAGGTAGACCCGCACCGCGCCGCTCTTGACGTAATGCACCTGGAAAAACCGGTCATGGCGATGCACGGGCATATTGCGCCCGAAAAAACCCGCCAGGTTGCCGAGCCGGTCGTAATGCACGTCGGCATCGCTGTAGCGCTGGTCGTAGACCTGGCCGATGTTGATGTTGGGGATCGGTTTCACAGGCATCTCTTTATTGTTTTTTGCACCCGATGATTTTGCCATGCTTGACGGTAGTTAACATATTAATTATAACGTTAACACATTAACGAACTGCCTCCAGAGCAGTCGCCATCGCCAGGAGAAATCCATGAGCCGTACCCTGCATGATGTTGCCAGCGGCACCCTGTTCGGCGTCGCGCTGAACTACCAGGGCTTGCTGAACCAGCGTCTCGCTGAATTCGAACAGCCGCCGTACCAGAAGCCGCCGGTCAAGCCGGTGCTGTTTATCAAGACGCCCAATACGCGCAACGGTCATGACGGCGTAGTGCTTCATCCGGCTGGCCAGCGCCTGCAACCTGGCCCGGCGCTGGGCGTGGTGATCGGCAAAAATGCCAGCCGCGTCAGCGTGGAAAACGCCCTGGATTATGTGGCGGGCTACACCATCGTCAATGAATTCAGCCTGCCGGAAGACAGCTACTACCGCCCCGCCGTCAAAGCCAAGTGCCGCGACGGGTTCTGCGCCCTTGGCCCGGAACTGGTAGCCCGCGAGCAGATCGCCAACCCCCATCAGTTGAGCCTCAAGCTGTTCGTCAACGGCGAGCTGCGCCAGCAGAACACCACCGCCAACTTTGTGCGTGATATTCCCCGTTTGATCGCCGAGATCAGCGAATTCATGACCCTGCATGCAGGCGATGTGCTGATCACCGGTACGCCTGAAGGTCGGGTGGATGTGCAACCCGGCGACACCGTCGAAGTCGAGATCAGTGGCCTGGGCCGCCTGGTCAACCACATCCAGGCCGAGGAACAGCCATGAAACACGCGCGCATCCGTTTTGAAGGCCAGGTCCATCAGGCCCACGTCGAAGATTTCAATGCTGTGCGCCTGGCTGACGGCCGGTTGCTGGCCGAAGACCAGATCGAGTGGCTGCCACCGGCCACCGGCAATATGTTCGCCCTGGGCCTGAACTACGCCGACCATGCCGCCGAACTGGCCTTCGCCCCACCGACCGAGCCGCTGGCGTTCGTCAAGTCGCCGGGCACCTACACCGGGCATAACCAGGTCACCTGGCGCCCCGACAACATCGTCTACATGCACTACGAGTGCGAGTTGGTGGCGGTGATCGGCAAGCCGGCGCGCAACGTCAAGCGCGAAGACGCCCTGGAGTACCTGGCCGGCTACACCGTGTGCAACGACTACGCGATCCGCGACTACCTAGAAAACTACTACCGCCCCAACCTGCGGGTGAAAAACCGCGACGCCACCACCCCGGTCGGCCCGTGGATCGTCGATGTGGCCGATGTGCCAGATCCGAGCAACCTGACCCTGCGCACCTGGATCAACGGTGAACTGCGCCAGGAAGGCAGCACCCGCGACATGATTTTCGATATCCCCTACCTGATCGAATACCTGTCCAGCTTCATGACCCTGCAACCCGGCGACATGATCGCCACCGGCACCCCAGAAGGCCTGGCTGATGTGGTGCCCGGCGATGAAGTGGTGGTGGAAGTCGAAGGCGTCGGCCGCCTGGTCAACCGAATTGTCAGCGAGGCGGACTTTTTTGCCGCCGCCAAAGAGGCTTGAGCACCATGATCAAACATTGGATCAACGGCCGTGAGGTCGAAAGCAAAGACACCTTCATCAACTACAACCCGGCCACCGGCGAGGCGATTGGTGAAGTGGCCAGCGGCGGCGCCGAAGAAGTCGCCCAGGCCGTGGCCGCCGCCAAGGAAGCCTTCCCCAAGTGGGCCAATACCCCCGCCAAGGAGCGTGCGCGCCTGATGCGCAAGCTTGGTGAATTGATCGAACAGAACGTGCCCCACCTGGCCGAACTGGAAACCCTGGACACCGGCCTGCCGATCCACCAGACCAAGAACGTGCTGATCCCACGGGCTTCGCACAACTTTGATTTCTTCGCCGAAGTCTGCACGCGCATGGACGGCCACAGCTACCCGGTGGACGACCAGATGCTCAACTACACCCTCTACCAACCGGTGGGTGTGTGCGCGCTGGTGTCGCCGTGGAACGTGCCGTTCATGACCGCCACCTGGAAGACCGCTCCGTGCCTGGCCCTGGGCAACACCGCGGTCCTGAAGATGTCCGAACTGTCGCCGCTGACGGCCAACGAACTGGGACGCCTGGCCCTCGAAGCGGGAATCCCCAAGGGCGTGCTCAACGTGATCCAGGGCTACGGCGCCACCGCTGGCGATGCCTTGGTGCGTCACCCGGATGTGCGGGCGATTTCCTTTACCGGCGGCACCGCCACCGGCAAGAAAATCATGCAGACCGCCGGCCTGAAAAAATACTCCATGGAGTTGGGCGGTAAATCGCCGGTGCTGATTTTTGAAGACGCCGACCTCGAACGCGCCCTGGATGCGGCGCTGTTCACCATCTTCTCGCTCAATGGCGAGCGTTGCACCGCCGGCAGCCGGGTGTTTATCCAGGAAAGCGTGTACCCGCAGTTCGTCGCCGAGTTCGCCGCCCGCGCCAAGCGCCTGATTGTCGGTGACCCGCAAGACCCGAACACCCAGGTGGGCTCGATGATCACGCAAGCCCACTATGACAAAGTCACCGGCTACATCAAGATTGGCATCGAAGAAGGCGCAAACCTGGTGGCAGGCGGCCTGGAACGGCCGGCCAACCTGCCGGCACACCTGGCACGCGGGCAGTTTATCCAGCCCACCGTATTCGCCGATGTAAGCAACAACATGCGCATCGCCCAGGAAGAAATCTTCGGCCCGGTGGTGTGCCTGATTCCCTTCAAGGACGAAGCCCAGGCCCTGCAACTGGCCAACGACACCGAATATGGCCTGGCGTCGTATATCTGGACCCAGGACATCGGCAAGGCCCATCGCCTGGCCCGTGGCATCGAGGCCGGCATGGTGTTTATCAACAGCCAGAACGTGCGCGACCTGCGTCAGCCGTTCGGCGGGGTCAAGGGTTCGGGTACCGGCCGTGAAGGCGGCCAGTACAGCTTCGAAGTTTTCGCAGAGATCAAGAACGTGTGCATCTCCATGGGCAGCCATCACATCCCGCGCTGGGGCGTGTAACTGCATGAACGCTGTCTGTAGGAGCCAGCTTGCCGGCGATGCAAGCGACGCGTGCATTCGGATCGCCGGCAAGCCGGCTCCTACAACCCAACAAGAATAATGAAATCAGGAGAACGATCATGGGTGAAGTAGTCCTGGCGGCGAAAATCTGCCACGTGCCTTCCATGTACCTGTCGGAACTGCCGGGCAAGCATCACGGCTGCCGCGCCGCGGCGATTGCCGGGCACAAGGAAATCGGGCGCCGCGCCCGTGAACTGGGGGCCGATACCGCCGTGGTTTTCGATGTGCACTGGCTGGTCAACAGCGGCTATCACATCAACGGTGGCGAGCGTTTCCAGGGCACTTACACCAGCAATGAGCTGCCGCACTTCATCAAGAACATGGAGTACGCCTACCCCGGCTGCCCGGAGTTGGGCGAGCTGATCGCCGCCGAGGCCAACCTGGCCGGGGTGCGCAGCATGAACCACAACATCCCGAGCCTGGAGCTGGAATACGGCACCCTGGTGCCCATGCGCTACATGCACATGGATGTGCCCGAAGAACAGAAATTCAACGTGGTCTCCATCGCCGCCTGGTGCGCCTGGCATCGCCTGGAAGACAGCTTTGCCTTTGGTGCCGCCGTGCGCCGGGCCATCGAGAAGAGTGATCGCAAGGTACTGGTGCTGGCGTCCGGCTCTCTGTCGCACCGTTTCTCCGACGACCGCGAGGCCGAAGCCAACATCCACAACTGGACTCGCGAGTTCGACAAGCAAGTGGACATGCACGTGGTGCAGATGTGGCGCGAAGGCCGCTTCAAGGAGTTCTGCGCGATGCTCCCGGACTACGCCGAACACTGCTTTGGCGAAGGCAAGATGCACGACACCGCGATGCTCCTGGGTTTGCTTGGCGGGCCTGAGTACAACCGCCCTGCAGAGATCATCACCGAGCCGTTCGGCAGCTCCGGCACCGGCCAGATCAACGCCATTTTCCCGCTCTGAATACATGTGGGAGCTGTCTCGCCCGGCGAGACCGCTCCCACATTGAATCGCGCACAGAAGGAGGCTTTGCATGCCGCATTTCATCGCCGAATACACCGACAACCTCGAATCCCAGGCCGACCTGCCGGGGCTGTTTGCAAAGGTCCACCAGGTGCTGGGAGACAGTGGCGTGTTCCCCCTGGGCGGCATCCGTAGCCGCGCCGTACGCCTGGACACCTGGCGCATGGCCGACGGCAAGCACGACTACGCCTTCGTCCACATGACCCTCAAGGTCGGCCACGGACGTGACCTGGCCACCCGCCAGACCGTGGCCGAGGCGCTGTTCGCGGTGATCACCGAACACTTCGCCGCCCTGCAGGCTCAGCGGCTGCTGGCCCTGTCGTTCGAGATGATCGAGCTGCACCCGCAATTGAACTTCAAACAGAACAACGTCCACGCGTTTTTAAGCAACCAGGCGGGCTGACATCCATCGACTGAACGAGATCACCTGTAGGAGCGAGCTTGCTCGCGAAGATCGTCAACGATAACGCGTGCCTGCTGGATACCCGCGATGGCCTTGAGGCCTTGGCAAGCAAGCTCGCGCCTACAGTGGGTTCCATTCGCTTGACGGGGCAGTCTCGCCTCCACAACGGCCTCTCAGACAAAAAGTACAACATCATGAGCACAGCCAATACCGCCCACAGCGTCACCCTTGCCGAGCATGATCGCACCCACAGCACCGTCACCTGGCGACTGATGCCGTTGTTGCTGATCTGTTACCTGTTTGCCCACCTGGACCGGATCAACATCGGGTTCGCCAAGATGCAGATGAGCAGCGACCTGCACTTCAGCGACACGGTGTATGGCTTCGGTGCCGGCTTGTTCTTTATCGCCTACGCCCTGTTCGGCGTGCCCAGCAACATCGCCCTGGACCGCGTCGGGCCACGGCGCTGGATCGCCTGCCTGATGGTGGTGTGGGGCATCCTGTCCACCAGCATGCTGTGGATCGAAAGCTCCACCGGCTTCTACGTCCTGCGTTTTTTGCTGGGGGTGGCCGAAGCGGGTTTCTTCCCGGGGATCCTGGTGTTTCTCAACCGCTGGTACCCGGCGCGCCGCCGGGCGCAGATCACCGCCCTGTTCGCCATCGCCGTGCCCATGGCCGGGGTGATTGGCGGACCGCTCTCGGGGGCGATCCTGGAAAACTTCCACGACTTTGGCGGGATGCGCGGCTGGCAGTGGATGTTCCTGATCGAAGGCGCGCCCGTGGTGCTGCTGGGCCTGGTGGTGCTCAAGTACCTGCCGGACAGCTTTGAAACGGTGAAATGGCTGGAGCCCGCGCAAAAGCAACAATTGCGCGAACAGCTGAGCACCGAAGAAAAGCGCAAGTCCATCACCTCCTTCGGCGGCATCCTGCGCGACCCGCAAGTGTGGTTGCTGGTGGCGATCTATTTTGCGGTGATGCTGGCGGTCAACACCCTGGCGTTCTGGATGCCCACCCTGATCCACGGCGCCGGCATCGGCCGCGACAGCCAGGTCGGCCTGCTGAGCGCCGTGCCGTACCTGGCCGGCTGCTTTTTCATGATCGGCTGCGGACGCTCCTCGGACCGCAACCGCGAACGCCGCTGGCACTTGTGTGTGCCGCTGCTGATGGCCGCCGTCGGGATTGCCGTGGCCGGCCTGGCACCGGGCAATTCGCTGGTGGTGATGGGTGGCCTGATCGTCGCCGGTATGGGCGCCAGCGCCGCGCTGCCGATGTTCTGGCAACTGCCACCGGCCTTCCTGTCCAACTGCACCCAGGCCGCCGGCATCGCCATGATCAGCTCGTTTGGCAGCATCGCCTCGTTCCTCGCGCCGTACCTGATCGGCTGGATGCGCGACACCACCCAAAGCGCCAGCCTCGCCCTGTACGTGCTGGCACTGTTTATCGCCCTTGGCGGCCTGCTGGTGTTGCGCACCAACGCCGCCATCGTCAACCCTCAGTAAGAGACCCTCGTCATGCTCGATCCACAGCTCATCCTGCAAGCCGCCGCCCAGCTGGACCATGCCGAACGCAGCCGCGAACAGGTACGCCAGTTTTCCCTCGATCATCCGGACATCACGATCGAGGACGCCTACGCCATCCAGCGCGCCTGGGTCGCCCAGAAGATCAAGGGCGGGCGCAAGCTGGTCGGGCACAAGATCGGCCTGACCTCGCGGGCCATGCAGGTGTCGTCCAACATCACCGAACCGGACTACGGTGCGCTGCTCGACGACATGCTGTTTGAGGAAGGTACCGACATTCCGTTCGAGCGCTTTATCGTGCCGCGGGTCGAAGTGGAGCTGGCCTTCATCCTCGGCAAGCCGCTCAAGGGCCCCAACTGCACGATTTTCGATGTGCTCGACGCCACCGAGTGGGTGATCCCGGCCCTGGAGATCATCGACGCGCGCATCCAGCAGATCGACCCGCACACCAAGGCCACACGCAAGGTATTCGACACCATCTCCGACAACGCCGCCAATGCCGGCGTGGTCATGGGTGGCCGTGCGGTGCGCCCGACCGAGATCGACCTGCGCAAAGTTCCGGCGGTGCTGTACCGCAACGGCGTGATCGAAGAGTCCGGGGTCTCGGCCGCCGTGCTCAACCATCCGGCCAAGGGCGTGGCCTGGCTGGCCAACAAACTGGCGCCCTACGACGTCACGTTGCTGCCGGGGCAGATCATCCTCGGCGGCTCGTTTACCCGGCCGGTGGCGGCCAGCCCAGGCGATACCTTCCATGTCGACTACGACATGCTCGGCTCGATTTCCTGCCGTTTCGTCTGACCCCACGAGGACTGTTTCATGGACATGCCTATCAACCGCTTCAAGCAGCGGCTCAATAGCGGTGAAGCGCAAATCGGCCTGTGGCTCGGGCTGGCTGACGCGTACTGCGCGGAATTGGCGGCCAATGCCGGTTTCGATTGGCTGTTGATCGACGGCGAGCACGCCCCCAATGACCTGCGCGGCATGCTCGGCCAATTGCAGGCGGTGGCGCCCTACGCCAGCGAGGCGGTGATTCGCCCGGTGATCGGCGACACCGCGCTGATCAAGCAGGTGCTGGATATCGGCGCACAGACCTTATTGGTGCCGATGGTCGAAAGCGCCGCCCAGGCCCGGGAGCTGGTGCGCGCCATGCGCTATCCGCCCCAGGGCATACGCGGGGTGGGCAGCGCCCTGGCGCGGGCTTCGCGCTGGAACAGCATCGACGGCTACCTGGACCAGGCCGACGCGCAGATGTGCCTGCTGGTGCAGATCGAAAGCCTGCAAGGCCTGGCCAACCTCGATGCGATTGCCGCCGTCGAGGGCGTCGATGGAGTGTTTATCGGCCCGGCGGACTTGAGTGCGTCCATGGGGCACCGGGGCAATCCGGGGCACCCTGACGTGCAAGCGGCCATCGAGGACGCCATTGCGCGGATTCGCCAGGCGGGCAAGGCGGCGGGCATTCTCAGTGCCGATGAAAAACTGGCCCGGTGTTATATCGAGCTGGGCGCAGGGTTTGTCGCGGTGGGAGTGGATACCACGGTGCTGATGCGCGGGTTGCAGGGGTTGGTGGGGAAATTCAAAGGTACTGCGTCACCAGTCGGTACTGGTGGCGTGTACTGATCCCTTCCAAACACCCCAGGTGCAAAATGTGGGAGCGGGCTTGCCCGCGAAAGCGGTGGTTCAGCCGGCGAATATATCGACTGACATTACGCATTCGCGAGCAAGCCCGCTCCCACCTTTTGGATGTGTGGTGTTTCAGCGCTTGATGTTTTTCAGCTCATCGAGCAGCCCCAGCAAGGTCTGCAATTTCTGCGCCCCCAACTGCTCCTGCAAGCGCTGGTAGTTGGCCTCCATGCACTGGCTCATGGACGCAAAACTCGCCCGGCCCTTGTCCGCCAGGGTCACCAGTACCCGCCGCTGATCCTGCTCGGCCTTGCGCCGGTGGATCATCCCCGCCGCTTCCATGCGCACCAGCACGCCCGTCATGCTCGGCTTGAGGATGCAGGCCAGTTCCGCCAGTTGGTAAATCTCCAGTTCGTCGTGTTGATTGAGGATGCGGATCACCCGCCATTGCTGCTCGGTCAGGCCATGTTCGTTCAGCGAGGGGCGGAAAAAACTCATGGCCGCTTCGCGGGCCTGCAACAGGGTGAGGGTCAGGGACTGCCGGGGTTTGAGCATAGAGTCAGGGTCACGTGATATTTAGTTAATGTTTTAACGAAACTCTAACATCCCCGCCCCGCGCTCGCGCTATAACTTAGTGGTCGCGCACGTCCATGGCGCGCTGAATCAAAAGCCTCGGCACGCAGGATCAAGACATTGATCCCGCCAAGGCCCCTAATGAAGACATCTGCTTTAGAGCCTTCCTTCACTTTTCAGGCTGCGCCATGATCAATATTGAAACCCCCACGTATTACACCGCTACCAAGAAGTACAACCTGAGCTTTCCCACCCTGGAACAAGACATCGAGGCCGACGTCGTGGTGATTGGCGGCGGGTTTTCCGGGATCAATACCGCCCTGGAGCTGGCGGAAAAGGGCATCACCAATATCGTCGTGCTGGAAGCGCGCTACCTGGGCTTTGGCGGCACCGGGCGCAATGGCGGGCAGATCATGGCCGGCATTGGCCACGACCTGGAGAAGATCAAGAACGACGTCGGCGAGGACGGCCTGCGCCAGGTCTTCGAGATCAGCGACCTGGGCGCCGATATCATCAAGGACCGTATCGCCAAGTACAACATCGACGCCGACTTCTGCCACGGCTACGGCTATATGGGCTTCAACGCCCGCCAGGAAAAGACCCTGCGGGCCTGGGAAAAAGACTTCAAGTCGATCAACAGCAAGCATGAGATCCGCTTCCTCGGCGGCTCCGACGTCCAGCAGATCATCGGCTCCAACGCCTACAGCAGCGCCCTGCTGCACATGGGCGGCGGGCATGTGCATTCGTTGAACCTGCTGCTGGGCGAGGCCACTGCCCTGGCCGGGCATGGCGTGCGGATCTTCGAGAACAGCCCGGCGCTGGAAGTCAGCTACGGCGAGCGCATCACCGTGCGTACCGGGCGCGGCTCGGTCAAGGCCAGCAAACTGCTATGGGCGTGTGACAGCTTCCTCAACAAACTGGAGCCGGAACTGCATCGCTCGACCATCAATACCTACGCGTTCCAGATGATGACCGAGCCGTTGAGCGAAGAGCTGATCCAGCGCATAAGCCCGATTCGCGGGGCCTACAGCGATATCCGCCCGGTGATCGACTACTACCGGGTGACCAATGAAAACCGCCTGTTGTTCGGCGCCGCCACGCCGTTGGTGGAGCACATTCCCGGCGACTTGAAGGCCTGGAACCGCAAGCTGATGCTGAAGATTTTCCCCTACCTCAAGGACGTGAAAATCGACCTGGCCTGGGGCGGCCCGATGGCCTGCAGCCCCAATCTGTTCCCGCAGATCGGCACCCTGCCGGGGCGCAGCAATGCGTTCTTCGTCCAGGGTTATTCCGGTTTCGGCGTCACCCCCAGCCACATCATCTGCAAGGTCCTGGCCGAAGGCATGAGCGAAGGCTCGGCGCGCTACGACCTGGTCAGCTCGATCCACCGCCCGACGATTATCGGCAAGGACGCAATCCGCCCGCTGCTGCTGACGGCGGGCAAATCCTGGCACCAACTGTCCGGTTACTGGAATGGTCGCCGCTAACCCCTTTTTTATCCCTCTGGAGCAACTGCCATGACCCTCGTTACCCTCAAGAAAGATATCCAGCTGTCTGAACTCGACGCCTGGGGCACCGTTGCCGACCTCGGCTCCGAAATCCTCGCCGGCGAACTCAAGGCCTTCGGCAAAATGACCTTCGGTGCGCCGACCGACCCGGTCAGCAGCGCCTACTTCGGCACCACCCAAGGCAAGTTCCGCATGGTCTACCCGTTCAACGAACAGGCCACGGTAGTCACCGGCGAAGTGCGCCTGACCGACGAGGCCAGCGGCCAAACCACCACCTACAAAGCGGGCGACAGCTGGTTCGTGACCCAGGGCACGCCCGTGCTGTGGGAAGTGCTGAGCGAGAGTTTCGTCAAACACTACTTCGCGGTCGTATAACCCCCAGAGCAATCGCTTTGCTTTATGTAGGAGCGGGCTTGCCCGCGATAGCAGTGGCTCAGTCAGAACATACATTGACTGATCCACCGCCATCGCGGGCAAGTCGAATCGTCGCACCGCCGCTCCCACATTCGGTGTGTGGTGGTTGATGAATGGGGTTCAGGCCATCCGGCTGGAACGGAACGCCTTGGGCGACAGGTCAAACTGCTTCTTGAACGAACGGCTGAAATGCGCCGAATCGGTAAAGCCCCACTTGTAGGCAATCGAAGTGATCGATTCGCTACGCAGGAACGGGTTGGTCAAGTCATCAGCGCTGCGCTTGAGCCGCGCACGTTGGATGTAGCGGCAGACGCTGTCGTCCTGCTCCTCGAACAGCCGGTATAAATGACGCACCGAGATGTTCAGCCGGCTGGCCAGGCCCACGGGGCTCAAGCCGGGTTGGCTCAGGGACTCATCAATGATTTTCTGCACGTAGCTGCGCAGGTTGTTGCCTTGCAACGCGCTGGTATCGTCGCGCGCGTCATCGTCCTGCTCCAGGGCTGAGCCCAGCAGCGACACAAACGCACACTGCAACGCCTCGACCTCATCCTCGGCGCCTTCGCTGCCCTTGCACAGTTGGTCCATCAATACATGCAACATGCGCCCACAGGCTTTGCTGGAGGAAATCTTGCCAAAGGTCTTCGATTGGCTGCCCATCTGCTTGCACACCTGAGCGCGCGGCAACGACAGCGAGGTATGTTCGATCAAGCCGAACGGGGTGATTTCAATGGAGCCCACCGAGTCCATCAGCAGCAGTTCGCCAGGGGCCAGTTGCACCCGCTGGCCGTTCTGCACGATCTGCGAATAGCCGCTGCGCTGGCTGACCAAAAAACAATCCTGGTCGTTATCATGGTCGGGATTGGAAACCTGGCGCTTGATCAGGCCGGCATTGGTACGCAGGCTGGCCAAGGGCAACCCGCCGTTTGAAAGCATGGAAAACTCGCCGATAAACAGCGAACGGTTGAAAGCCAGTTCGGTGTCGAAGTGGCCGCACATCGCACGCAAGTCGCGGTTCCAGGTGTCGAGCCCCTGTTGTGCACTCTGTTGGATACCCATGGGTGTCTCCACAATGGCTTATTGTTTTTGTCGGGCAATAGTTAACATGTTATCTATATGCGCGCAACAAGTACCTGTCCGCCATTGTGTTTGCACTAATGATGCCAATCAGAGCGTGCGCAATACGCGCTGCAAGCCCACCAGCGCAGCCAGCAAGGCATCGCGCTGCACGCGGCTCAAGGCGATGTAGCGCCGAAAGGCCGGCATGCGGTTGACCACCTCGCTGCCGCCCATATGCTCCAGGCGCACATGCCATTGATGGTCGCGCAGCTCGATGTGCAAGCGTTTGAAATCCAGGGGCATCAATGCCTGGTGCAAGGCGCTGTCGTGTTGCAGACGCGCCTGCAGTTGCCCCAACAAAGCACGTTCGCCCATGCGTTGCCGACAGTGGATCCCGGTCCGTCGAACAGCCCCGCCATGGTGCAAGGCAAAACTCGCCGCGCCCTCTGTCGAGGCAGGCAGGCGCACGCTGAACTCCGTCATGACCAGGTGCATCAACAACTGCGATTCGGTGCGCTCGCGGATTTCCAGGTGCAGGCTGTCGTCGTCCAGGGCAACCCGCGCCAAGGTCGGCGAGACTTGCTCGAAACGCGCCAGCCCAAGGTTGCGCCGCAGTTGCCCAAGGGTGCGCCCCGGCTGATAGCCCGCTGGCGCCCGTTGTGCGCTGAACAGTTCAGACAGCTTTTGCCGCAGCACTGACATAGCCGCTGTGAGCGTGACCCGGTTCATTGGCAAACTCCTTGGCCAGCACGTCTTCCACCGACGCCGGCTTGAATGGATTGACCTTCTGCACCACCAGGGTCCAGAACAGCGCATACACCGCCGTACCGCCCAGCATCACGCCGAACGGGACGTAGATATCCGCCGGGTTCATCCCCGGTGGCGTGATAAACCACATGCCCAAAAGAATGCCGGCGCTGGACAGCAACTGCGGCAGTGGGAACCACGGCGAGCGATAGGCCCGTGGCAAGTCTGGACGACGAATGCGCAGGATCACCACCGACACCGTCACCAGCAGGTAGGCAAAACTCCACGCACACACCGCCGCCAGCACCAGGTGCATGATGTTGTCGGTGTTGCCGCCCAGGTACAGCGCGTGCAGGCAGGGAATCAGCATCGCCACCAGGATGCACAGCACCGGGGTCTTGAAGCGTGGGTGCAGGTAGGTGAACACCTTCGGCAGCGCGCCATCCACCGCCATGCCGTAGAGAATCCGTGGCACACCGGCCATCAAGGTATTGATGGTGGCGGCGCCGGCAAACAGAAAACCGACGCCCAGCCACAGCGGCCCGATCTGCCCCATGACCTGTTCGGCAAAGCGTGGGATCGCCATGGGCGTGTCCAGCAGATGCACGCCGCTGGCCGCGTCCAGCACCACGTTTTCGACCTGGCGCTTCATGGCCGCGCCATAGATGAACATGCACGTCGCCACGCCCATCAGGCCGAGCATCATCGCCCGTGGCATGACCTTGGCCGACTGGCGCAAGTCCGGCGCCAGCGGGGTGACGAATTCGCAGCCGACAAACATGAACATCGCCATGCCCACCAGGGATAACACCGTCACCAGGTCGCTGCCCACCAGAGACTCGCCAAACCAGCCGTCCAGTTGCACTGCCGGCGCGGCGATCAAGCCCAGCACGCCAAACACCATCAAGGTGGTCCACATACCGAAGGTCAGGATGATTTCGGCGCGGCCAAAGGCGCTGACGCCAAACACATTGAGCACGCCGAACACCAGCACAAAACCGACGCCAAGCAGCCAGGAACCCCCGGCGGATTCGGCCAGGGTATTGAGGTGTTCGAAGTTCACCAGGGCCATGACCCCGGCGAGGATGGTCTCGGCGGTGCCGGCAAACACATGCACGATCAAATAGGCCGACAAGGTGCCGGTGATCGCAAAAAAACGGCCCATGCCGCAGTTGATGTAGTCGTACACCGAGCCGGTAGTGGGCAGGATCGAGGCGGCCTCGGCGAAGGTTGTCGCCTGGGCCAGCATCATCACCACGGCGATCAGCATGGCCAACGCAAACGCGCTGCCGCCGATGCCAAAACCCATGGTCGCGGTGAGAATCACCGGGCTGGCCATGATCAGGCCAATGGTGCTGGCCAACGCGGTGGGAAAGCCCACCGTGCCCCGGTTCAGGTGCGCGGTAAGTCTGTCATTGATCGACATGGTGCAGATCCTCGAAAGGGATTTTTTAGAAGTGTTTGCACTGTGCGCCCCGCCCAACCTGATCGTCTTGCCCCTGGCTGCCGCCGGTTTTGTTGCTCCCTGCCAGGGCTTGCGGCGTGGCGGCCAGGATCAATTGCCTGGCACGCAGGTGAAAGACTTGTGCCGCCGACGCTCGTCCTAATGCGCCCTCAACTTCATCTTGCTGGGGACTATAACAATGGAGCACACACTCAAAACCCGCCACCTGCACCCGGCCGTCGGCCTGGGGCTGGCGCTGTTGATCGGCCAACCCGCGGCCCAGGCAATCGAACTGTATGCCGACGACGACACCACCGTCACCGGCAACTTCCTGGCCGTGTACGGCATGTTCAACAGCCGCAAGAACTACGAGGGCAGCCCGGGTGGCTCGACGTGGCGGGAAGGCTTTATCAAGTATGGCTTGAGCGTCGACCAGACCCTGGGCGGCCTGGGCAGTGTGTATGGCACCGCCAACCTGGTGAGTTCTGGCACCTGGGGCGATGGCGATGCCTCCCGTGTGACCGACGGCAGCGAGCGCACCACCAAGTTCGACGAAGCCTTTGCTGGCTGGCGCTCGGGGGACCTGTTGCCGGCGTTGGGCAAGGATGGCCTGGACCTGTCGTACGGGCGCCAGATCATCACCGTGGGCGATGGTTTTATCATCAATGACGACGGCCCGAACCTGGGCAATGGCGTGGCCGATGGCGAGTTCGACCGTGGCGGCGCCTATTACATCGCGGCCCGGCATGCTTTCGACAAGGCTGCGGTGGTGCGCCTGGGCGGCAAGGACGGCTTGCACGGCAGCCTGATGTGGATCGAGTCCGACAACCGCGCCCAGGCCCTGACCGAGATGGCCATCGGCACCCTGGAATACAGCGCCGCACCGGGCACCCTGGGCCTGACGTACCTGCATGGCATTGATGTGGACGAACGCTATGCCAGTGATGTGCAAAAGCAGCGCAAGGGCATGAACCTCTACAGCCTGCGCGGCAGCGGGAATGCCGGGATCGACAACGCGCACTTCTCGTTTGAATACGCCTGGCAGGACAAGGACCCCGGCCCGGAAAAAGCCTGGTACGCCGAAGCCGGCTATACCTTTGCCGACCTGCCCTGGTCGCCGGACCTGACCTACCGTTATGCGCGCTATTCGAAGAATTGGGATGCACTGTTCGCCGGTTTCAACCGCGGTTATGGCACCTGGGTCCAGGGCGAAGTGGCGGGCAACTACTCCGGGCCCTACAACACCAACACTGCGGTGCAGCATGTAGCACTCAAGGTCAAGCCGCTGGACAACCTGACCCTCGGCGCGCTGTTCTTCGACTACCAGACCGTGAGCAAACGCAACATGCTCGACCTCGATGGCCGCGAGCTGGACCTGTATGCCGAATGGGCGGTGAATGACCACCTGATCATCACGCCGTTGATTGGCCTGTACCAACCGGACAAGGACCAGGACAACGGCGGCAACCAGGTCGGCGGTAACGGCACCAACGTGTACAGCCAGTTGGTGGTGGCTGTGCCGTTCTGAGGTTTGGTTGTGGTGTGACTGGCCTGTGATGGCGCTTCCTGTGGCGAGCGGGCTTGTCGGAACGCCGCATCGCCCGCGCTGGGCTGCCAAGCAGCCCCAAAACCTGCCGCCGCAGTTTGTCTGAAGAACCGCAGCGGGTTTATGGGGGGCTGCTGCGCAGCCCAGCGCGGGGCAAGCCCTAATGCCGTTCAGTTAAGCGGATTCTGCTTTCTGTAGGAGCGAGCTTGCTCGCGAAGGACGTCAACGATAACGCGTGTTTGCTAGGTAAACGCGGCGCTCTCAAGTTCTTCGCGAGCAAGAACTAGGCGTCCCCCTCGCTCCTACAAAAAGGCTTAACTGAACGGCATTAGGGCAAGCCCGCTCGCCACAAGGAAATCTGCTCCCCTAAAAAAGCCTGCGCCCCTACAAGAAAGCCTGCTCAATACAACAACCCTCCCCCCGGCAGATGGCAGCCACAGGCATGCGCCCCGGCAGGCATAGTCAAGCTGTAGCCGCCGGCGTTGGTTAGCCTCGGGTTTTCCTTTTTGATCAGGAACACCCCCCATGAGCGATATCGCGCTGCTGCCCCAGGTCGAAGCCTTCTTGCGTCGAGACCACGGCCTGTTTATCGACGGTGGCTACGTCCCCAGCCAATCCAGCCAGACCCTGGAGGTGATCAACCCCGCCACCGGCCAGGTCATTGCCACGGTCGCCGATGCGCAAGCCAGTGATATTGAACGGGCGGTGACGTCTGCCCGGCACGGTTTCAAACAATGGTCCCAGGCCGCGCCCGCGGTCCGTGGCAACGTCCTGCTCAAACTCGCCGACCTGCTGGAACGCAACCGCGAGGAACTGGCGCAGATCGAGACCTGCCAGTCGGGCAAGATCATCCAGATTTCCCGCGCCTTTGAAGTGGACCAGGCCGCGCATTTCCTGCGTTATTACGCGGGTTGGGCAACCAAGATCAGCGGCCAGACCCTCACCCCATCGCTGCCCTCGTTTGCCGGCGAGCGCTACACCGCCTTCACCCTGCGCGAACCGGTGGGTGTGGTGGTCGGCATCGTGCCGTGGAACTTCTCCACCATGATCGCCATCTGGAAACTCGCCTCGGCCCTGGTGACCGGTTGCAGCATCATCATCAAGCCCAGCGAGTTCACCCCGCTGACTCTGCTGCGCATTGCCGAACTGGCCGTGGAAGCCGGCCTGCCCGCGGGCGTGCTGAACGTGCTGACTGGCGGTGGCCAGGTGGGCAAGGGGCTAATCGAACACCCAGGCACTGACAAGGTGTCGTTCACCGGCTCGGTGCCCACCGGCATTGCGGTCGGCCGCGCGGCCATGGGCGCCGGCCTGACGCGGGCGACCCTGGAGTTGGGTGGCAAAAACGCGGCGGCGTTCCTGCGCGATGTGCCGCTGGAAACCGCCGTCAACGGCATTATCGAGGCCGGGTTCCTGCACTCGGGGCAGATCTGCGCGGCGGCCGAGCGCTTCTTCGTCCATCGTTCACAGGTCAACCCCGTCATGGAGGCCCTGGCCCAGCGTTTGAGCGCATTGAACATCGGCTCGCCGCTGGATGAGCGCACCGAATTCGGCCCGGTCACCCATCGCCAACACCAAGCGAAGCTGGAAGGTTTTTTTGCCACCGCCCGCGCCGAAAACAACACGATTATCTACGGCGGCCAACCGATGGATCGCCCCGGTTGCTACGTCGAGCCCACGGTGATCCTCGCCAACAGCATCAACGACACGCTACTCACCGAAGAAACCTTCGGCCCCATCGCCACCTTCCTGCCCTACGACGACGAGGAGGAGTTGCTGGCACTGATGAACCACACTGCCGGCGGCCTCAGCGCCAGCCTGTGGACCAACGATCTGGGCAAGGCCCTGCGTATGGTCCCGGCCATCAACGCCGGCACGGTGTGGGTCAACATGCACACCCTGCTCGACCCGGCCGTGCCATTCGGTGGCAACAAATCCTCGGGGATTGGCCGGGAGTTTGGCAGTGCGTTTATCGAGGACTACACCGAACTCAAGTCGGTGATGATGCGTTATTGATCAACCTGGGATCAGCGCCTCCGCCTCGATCTCGATCAACCATTCGGGCAGCGACAGGCCGCTGACGATGATCCACGACGACGGCGGTGGGTTGTTCGGGAAACGCTCGCGCAAGGCGGCGGCGATAGGCTCCTGCTGATCGCGGGCGGACTCGACGATGTACAGGCGCAGCATGATCACATGGGTCAGATCCCCCCCGGCCGCGGCCAGGACCTTTTCGATATTGTCCAGAGCGGTGGCGGTCTGCTCGGCGATGCCCGGGCCGACGGTGCGTTCGTCAGCGTCCACGCCTACCTGGCCGGACAGTAGAATGCGTCGGCCATCGCGCACTTCCATGGCCTGGCTGAAACCGTATTGCAGGGAGTTGAAGACTGTCGGGGGATTGATGGTTCTTCGTTGCATGACGACTCCTTGTTGTCTGTAGGAAACAAGGCTACCTCAACGGTTTTTCTGGCTCTTGGAGAAGTTGCATATTTCAACATCTGGAAACAGAACGCCTTGCAAACAACCTCTCCCCTGCCTATATTCGCGCCAGGCGCCATCTACGCCACCCTCCGCGGAAAGGGCTGCGCCCAGGACATGACTGCCTATCCCATCACTACGACTCCCAACCTTAAAGCGGACAAGGTTTGTGCAAGGAGATCGTATGTCGCAACGCCCCGTCTCACCGTCCACTGACGGCCGTATCAACCTTGAGCAGCAGCGCAAGCGCGCCAAGGAGCTTTTACAGCGTATGAAACAAGGCACGGCGCCCGATGAACTGGCGCAGGTTGCCCACCCGCCGCCGACCCTGTCCGATGCTCAATGGCTGATTGCCCGACAGTTGGGTTTCAGCAGTTGGCCAAAACTCAAGGCCCATGTGGATGCGGTGGACTTCGCCGCCAGCCACCCGGGCTTCGAGGCCAGTGATGAAGCGCGCACCACCCATTGGCGTTGCGGCAATGATATTGCCCACAGCCTTGGCGTGGCCGGGTTCAAGGGGCGCTTTCGGATGCTCAGTGATCCGCTGTGCATGGGCCCGGTCCAAGCCTTGCCCGCCGAGGCCTACCGAGCGACGCGGGCGCGTTTCATCAGCCAGGCGTTTACCCTGGACGTGGCAGATGCCGCGCGCCGCCTGGACGATGAATACACCCATCTCAAGGAACTGGGCAGCGCCGATCACTGCGTGTTGTGGTGCGAAGCCGATGGCTATGACCAGTTGTTTTTGATCCGTGCCCTGGCAGGTCTTGACCATACGCCCGCCAGGCTGGAGCTGATCGAAGTCGACCACATACCCGGCGTACAACGCTTTATCGGTATCGGCCAATTGGCGCCGCAGGTATTGGCGTGGCTGTGGCCTCAACGTCGGCCGGTCGACGAGCCGATGCGCCAGTTGGCGCGGCAGGCGTGGGCGGCCTATTGCGACAACTCGCCCGTGGCCCTCGCGCAACTGGCCCGCGCGCCCCACCCCGCCTTGCCCTTGCTGGCCCCGGCACTGCGTCGGCAGTTGCAGGAGCTGCCCGGCGCGCGTGACGGTTTGTCGCTGACCGAGCGCCTGGCCCTGGAGTATCTGGCCGAAGTCGGCCCCACGGCGTTTGCCCGGGTGTTCGCCGAGCTGATGGCCAAGCGAGACCCCCTGCCCTTTCTTGGCGACATGATGTTCCACGCCCTGATGCGGCCGCTGATCGACGGCGCCGCTCCTTTGCTGACGGAGTCCGACGCCGACCGGCCATGGCCTGAACGTACATTGGCGCTGACACCGCTGGGCGTCAGCGTCTTGAATGGCCGCGCGTACTGGCCCGATCACGCAAGCCACCCGCGTTGGGTCGGTGGCGTGCAGATCGTACCCGGCCAGCCACACTGGACGATTGACGCCGAGGGCGTGCCAGCCTGGCGGGCTAACGCCCCTGGCTGAGCATCTGCAGGGTATAGCGCAAGGATGCCGGCAACATCGGGCCATGCCCCAGCCCGGTAAAGGTCAGGTGACGCACGTGTAGCCCATCCACCCGATGGAGTGTGCCCAGCAACGCCTTGAACGCCGTGTTACTGGCCTCTTTGGCCGGCGACACGGCTCCGGGGCTGGCCGGTTCCTGGTCGCCACGCATCAGCAGCAAGCGGGGCTGGCTGCCCCGCAGGCGTTGTGCCAGGCCGTTGGCCTCTGCCGTCATCAGCCCCTGGTTCCACCATAACGAAGGACTCGCTGCCGCGTAGTCATCGAAGGCTTGTGGGCGTGTCAGCAAGGCATGCAGCACCAGCAGACCACCGTAGGAGTGCCCCCACAGCAATTGCCGCTGTGGGGTGATGCCCAGACGCTGATTGATCAGCGGGCGAACGGTCCCGGTCAGCAGGTCAAGAAACACATCCGCACCGCCACTGGGCACGGCAGTCAAAGGGTCCCGCTGTTGCATGGCGCTGCCGACTTTCGGCGTGTAGTCAAAAGTACGTGCAGTACGCTCGATACGCAGCGGCGTGGCATAGCCCACGGCGACCAGCACCGGAGGCGCCACACTGTGTGCCAGTCGGTCCAGGCTCTGGCTATCCAGCGCAGCCATCGCGGCGTTGCCATCGAGCAAGTACGCCACTGGGGTGGCGTCACTCACCGTCGACGGCTGCCCCAGCCAGATCCGGTAATGACGGGCGCCATCGGCCGAATCCAGCTCCAGGCTGCTGAAGCTATAGGCACTGGCTTGGCGCAACACCGGCGCATCCATCAACTGATCCGGCGCGGGCCGGGCAACCGCGAGCGGGGCAATCAGCAGCAGCGCCAGGCTAATCCAGCGCCCCATCAAAAGGACGCCGTCAGGCTGGTGTACAAGGTGCGGCCGGACTGGTTATAGGTCGCGGCACCCGCCCCTTCGATATTGGCCACGCCCTGGGCATTGCCTTCGCGCCACAGGCGTTTGTCGAACAGGTTGTCGACGCCGGCTGTCAGGCTCAGGTTCTTGCTCAAAGCGTACGTGCCGCTGACGCCGGCAATGGCATAGGGCGATAATTGGTTGTTGCCCGAACCCGTCACGCGATCGCCGTGGTAATCGTATTTTTTCGGGGTTTGCTTGCCGTACCAGGCCACGCTCATTTGCAGGGACAGGGCATCGCTGGCCTGCCAGTCGAGCATCGAGTTCAAGGTGTACTTGGGTGCGACAGACAGCACATCGCCGGTCTGCTTGTTTTTCGATTGCAGCATGTAGGTGAAGTTGTTGGTCCAGTTCAACTGCTCGGTCAACGGCAGGGCCAGGGTGCCTTCCAGCCCTTCGACCAAGGCCTTGGGCACGTTTTCCCACTGGAAAATGCTTGCGTTGGCCGTGGTGCCGGTACCACCGCTGGCGTTGCCGACCGGGGTCAGGCCCGACTCGATTTTGTTTTTGTAGTCGTTACGGAAGTACGTCAGGCCGGCGACCACCCCCTCGTTGCGGTACTCGATCCCCAGTTCCTTGTTGACGCTGGTTTCGGCGTCCAGTTCGGCATTGCCTTGCAGGTAGCAACTGGTGGTCTGCCCGTAGCAACCCTGGCCATTGCTGTACAGCAAGTAGTTGGGGTTGAGCTGGTAGAGGTTGGGCGCCTTGTAGGAGCGGGCGATCCCGGCTTTCAGGGTCAGGGTGTCGGTGAGCACCTGGGACAGGTTCAGCGATGGGCTCCAGTTGTCGCCCACGACGTCGTGGTGGTCCATGCGCAGGCCGGGGGTCAGGCGCGTGCCGGGGCGCAGCTCAATGTTGTCTTCAACGAACACCGAGAAAATCCGCGCCGAGGACGAACTGCTGCGGTTGCTCCCGGCCAGCCCCGGCACGCTGCCGCCGGCGGTGGTGGTTTGCACGTTGGAGCTGGGGTCATCCAGTTGCTGCTCGACCCACTCGGTGCCCACGGTCAGTACCTGGTCCACCCCGGCATGCAAGGGCAGGCTGAGTTCGCCGTGGGCGGTCAGGTCGCGCAAGACGCTGGTATTGAAGTTGCTGCTGGAGAAGATCCCTTCGGTGCCGCCCGCCAAGCCCTCACTGATCCGGCTGTTGCGGGTCTTTTCGTATTGCAGGTAGGCCAGGCTGGTGCCCAGGTCCCAGTCGCCGCGATGGGTCACGGCGTAGGTCTCGCGGTACATCACGTTGGTCTCGTGGCCGAGCAGTTTTTTCACATTGGCGTTGCTGTTGGTGTTCTGGGTGTCACCGGTGTAGATGTTGCCCTGGCGGCTGAAGCCGGCTTCCAGGTCCAGGGTTTGCTCAGGCGTCATCTGCCAGCTCAACAGGCCGTTGACGTCCTTGTTGCGCACCCCTTCGCGCCCCGCCGGCAAGGTGCCGATCTGGTTACCGGTACGTTTGGATTCATGGCCGCTGTTGATGTCGGCGTCGTCGGCATTGGTTTTCGCCACGTTGCCGTATACCCGGTAGCTGAGGGTGTCGGTCAGCGGGCCGTTCAGGCCGAAGTTCATGCGCTGGGTCTCGCCTTCGGCGCTGTGCTGGGCGAAGTTGTGGTAGATGGTCGCCGAACCGTGGGTCTCGGTACCGGGTTGTTTGGTGATGATGTTCACCACGCCACCGGCGGCACCGTTGCCGTAACGGGCGGCAGCCGGGCCACGGATGACCTCGATGCGCTCGACCTGGTCGGCCGGCACCCAGTTGCTGTCGCCACGGCTGTCACGCTCGCCGCGCCAGCCATAGCGCACGGAGTTGCGGCTGCCCACCGGCTTGCCATCGACCAGGATCAGGGTGTTTTCCGGGCCCATGCCACGGATATCGATCTGCCGGTTGTTGCCGCGCTGGCCACTGCTGGAATTGCCTGTGAGGTTGACGCCGGGCATGGTGCGGATGATGTCCGACAGGTCATTGGCCGGTGGGCGCTTCTTGATGTCTTCGGCGGTGATGATCGACACACCGGGCGCCTGCTTGATCTCTTCCTGCGCCGTGCCCAGTACGGTCTGGGTTTGCAGTTCAAGACGCGCGGGCGTCTCGGGCTCGGCGGCAAAGCTGCTGGCGGGCAGCAGGCTGCACATACTCAGGGCTAGCAGGGACAGGGGCGGCAGACGGTGCATGGGAAGATCTCCGGAACGTCAAGCCCACCGATAGCGGTAGGCCAGCAAAGATCGCAGATGATAATCAGATGCAATTGCGAGTAAAGAACATTAACTTTCTAAACATTTGCCGCCGCCACCCGCAGGTGCATGCGCAAACCTTGCGTGCCATGGCTGGCCCACAACTGGCCGCCCTGCAGTTCGATAGCCCGCCGGGCAATGCTCAAGCCCAGGCCAAAGCCGGTACCGGGCGCACCGTCCAGGCGCAGGTAGGGTTCAAAAATCCGCTCCAGGTCGGCTTCGGCAACACCGGGGCCGTGGTCTTCGACGGTCAGCAGCCACGTATCGCCTTCACGCACGCCGCTCAAGCGGATCACACCGCCTGGGGGTGAATGGCGGATTGCATTGCGCAGGATGTTTTCCAGGGCCTGGGCGAAGCTGTTGAGGTGGACCCTGACTTCGCACGCACCGTCCACCTCGCACACCAGCGCCTGCAATGGCCAGTCGGTCTCGAAATGCGCGTCCTGCACCAGCGCTTCCCACACCGAGGCCACCCGCACATCCTCGGCCCCCAGGCGCGGCTTTTCGGTATCCAGCCAGGCCAGGTTGAGGGAGTCATCCACCAGGCGCCGCATCTCCTCGACTTCCCGCGTCAGCCGTTGCTCCAACTGTTGGCGCGCCAGGCCGCTTTCGCTGGCGATTTTCAAGCGGGCCAAGGGCGTGCGGATTTCATGGGACAAGGTGCGCAATAGCTGGCGCTGCTGCTGCAGGCTCTGGCGCAGGCGCTCGGCCATATGCTCGTAGGCGCGCGCCAACTCACCCAGTTCATCACCGCGCCGGGTCACGGAACTGCTGGCCAGTGGCGCCAGGTCACCGGCACTCAGGGCGTTCGCGCGCTCGCGCAACTCGTTCAACGGCACCACCAAGTGGCGATACAGCAGCAAGCCCAGGCCCAAGGCCAACACGACCGGTACCACACCGTGGGTAAACAGGTGCGTCCATGGCGTGAGCCCCGGTGGCAGCAGGCGCTCGGGCAGTTGCATCACCAAGCGGCCGCGCTCCGGGTGTTGCGGGAAGGCGATGCTGACATAGGGCAGTTCATCCTCCAGGCGCTTGCTCATGGGCCAACTGGGCTTGCGCATAAAGGTCAGGTGGCTGACCTCGGCCGCCGTCAGCGCTTGTGTGCCGAGGCTTTGCAGAAACGGGTCGAGCACGCCCACCCAAGTGTGCTCACGCTGTTGCAGGGCCTGGCGCCACCGTTCCACGGCCTTGGCGTCGCCGGTGGCCACCACCTCTTCGGCCTGGGCGGCATAGGCGGTCAGGGCCGCGCGGTCAGGCTCTTCAAGAAAGTATGTGCTGCGCTCCACCTGCAAGCCCCAGCCCCAGACCAACCAGACCAGCAGCAAGCAGAAACACACTTGCAACAGTGCCATTTTCCATAGCAGTGGATGCCGGCGCTGCATCAGCCCAAGCCTTCGCACAGCAGCACATAGCCCTGGTGACGCACCGCCTCGATGCGCACGCCCTGCAGGTTGATCGCCGCCAGCTTGCGCCGCACATTGCACACATGCACATCCAGGCCACGATCGAGCCGCGTATAGGCGCGGTGCAATACATGCTGGTACAGGAACGCTTTGGACAGGGGTTCGCCGGCATGCTCATGCAGCGTGCACAGCAAGCGGAATTCCGAACCCGTCAGCCCGGCTGGGCAGCCGTTGAACATTACATCCCGGGCGTCTATATCCAGATCCAGCAATGCTGGCCTGAAGGCCCGAGTGCCGCGATCAAGGGCCACCCGCCGCAGTAGGGCGTCGATCCGCACATCCAGCTCGGCGAGGCTGAAAGGCTTGGGCAGATAGTCGTCCGCGCCCTGGCTGAATCCGGTAATGCGATCCTGCTCGGCGCCCAGGGCCGACATCAGAATCACCGGCGTGCCCCGCTCGCTGCGCAAGCGCGCCAGCACCTTCAGACCGTTTTCGTTGGGCAGCATGATATCCAGCAGGATCAGTTCGACTGCCGGGTCCAGGGCCATGCTCAAGCCCTGATCACCGCAATGCGCACTGCTCATGGCAAATCCACGGCGGCTCAGGTGGGTACAAAGATGGGTGCACAGCTCGACGTCATCCTCGATGACCAGGATGCGCGCGGAAGAAGATGTCATAGGCAGTGGATGATAACTGTTCACAATTAGGCCAGTTTCTCACCCGGAGAAACATTGCGCAACGAATGGTGCGTGTTGTGCTGTTCGAGCGCCGATTATCAATATTTTGAAGAAACTGAATGCATCGAACCTGGGCTTTTTCAGTTAAACACCAGCAATCAAGCTATCTCCTCGTTAGATCACCTCACCGGATACAGGAGAAGCATCATGTCCAAAACCACCGTCAGCCAGTTCATGCAAACCCTCCATCAACGTCTCACTGAGTTATGGGATACCTGCGCCCGCGCAGGGGGCACACGCTCATGACCCGCTTGTTGTTGGGCGCTGCCATGCTGGCACTGCTGGCCGGTTGCACCACCGTCAAACAGCCTGAACTGGACGTCGCCGTGCAAAGTTCCGGGCAGATCTGGAATGCCGTGGCGCACTACAACGGTCGAACATTTCTCTCGGGGCCCCGCTGGACCGGGACCCAGGGGCCGCAACTGACTGCAATTGACCAGAACGGCCAGCACAGCGCCTACCCGAGTGCGGCCTGGAACAGCTGGGCGCCCGGGCAGGAGGCTGGCAACGTCTTCGTGAATATCAATGCCCTGCGCCTGGAAGGCGACAAACTGTGGGTAGTGGACACCGGCGCGCCCGAGTTCGGCGGCAACCCCGTCAGCCAAGGTGCGAAGCTGGTGTGTATCGACCTGCCTACCAACCAAGTGGTTCGAACCTACTTCTTCGGGCCGGATATCGCCATGGCTGGCAGCTACGTGGATGACGTCCGTTTCAGCGCGGGCATGGCCTTCCTTACCGATGCGGGAAACGCCGGGATTATTGTCGTGGATCTGCAAACCGGCGCTGCCCGCCGCGTACTGAACCAGCACGCCTCAGTCGTCGCCCGACCTGACCGGGACCTGATCCTCAGCAACCAAGTGGTCAAGGCCCCCAACGGCGCCCCCCTACGCGTCAACGCCGACCCGCTGGAAGTCAGCATCGATGGCGTCTGGCTGTATTACGGCCCGCTGCAAGGCCCGTGGTTCAAGGTGCGTATCCAAGACCTTGCCAACCAGGCCCTGAGCCCGCAACAACTGGCCGCACGGGTGGAATTCTTTGCCGATATCCCGGCAACCGGCGGGTCGGTCATGGATGCACAGGGCAACCTGTACTTTTCCGACCTGGCGCACGACGCCATTCGCGTACGCCGCACTGATGGGCAGATCGAAACCCTGATCCAGGACAAGCGCTTGCATTGGGTTGATGCGCCCTTCCTGGATAAGGACGGCACACTGTGGCTGCCCACACCCCAAATGGACCGGGTAGGGTTATTCAACAACGGCCAATCCCTGGTGCAGTGGCCGATGAGGGTTTATCACTTGTCGACCCATCGCTGATCAGCGTCCATGCGAATTGCTTAGCGCTTTCACATCCCTTTCACAGTCGGGCGCATAGGGTAGTCCCAGCTCCTAGTGAAAACCTTTAAGCCCGCACTCCCCATCGCGGGCTTTTCTTTGTCTGGAATTCGGCAGGCCGTGAGGCGGCGCGGCCCGTCAGCACGGGAGCCTGCCCAGCGAAATCGCCTCGGTGATCGCATTCCTGTGCAGCCACGGCGCGAGCTTCATGACCGGGGAAGTGCTGCATCATCGCGGGGTGAGTAACCCATCAGCCTGCAGCGGCGATCGCCAGGGCCAGTTGTGCGTCAGTCATCAGCGCAGGCTTGTAGGTCGAGCGGTAATACCTGCACGCCTGCTCGAACTGCGCACCACGGATCTGGCCATCGGAACCAATGAACGCCAGCGCGTCACTTTTGGATGATTTGAAAAGCTCTGGAATATAGGACGTGCCTGCGGTGGCTGCCGAGGTGATTACGAAGGGGGCTACCGAAGTGATCATGAGCGCCCCCTGGAACGGATTATTGTTCTCGGCGGCCACAGCCAGATTGCCAATCGACACCATGAGGGTGATTGCTAGAGGTTTACAGAAATCCACTGTTGATCGCTTCCTTGCCTTCAGATGCGCGCCACGATAACAGAGTTGGGGGGGTGTGCTGCTCCGCTCCTGTTATGCGCGCCGGCCATAAAGAACGAAGTTGGAGGGCGCTGTTTGGGGTCGCTTATCATCACCACTAGCTTCCCTCGGGCCATTGCGCCGATGGTATCCCGGACAGGTATTTGAGATGCCTCATCAAAGATAACGAGATCGAATGGCGTAAATTTTGGTTCTGTCATCGTGCAGGAGCTGAGTAGCCCCAGCCAGAGAATTGCTGAAATTCTAATACCGGCCGACTTTGGGGGCGGCATGAGCGGTCAGGCGTGAAGAACGGTGACGAGCGGCTCGTAGTGCTGAACAGCGTGGCCAGGTCGATCATCGAAAAGCAGCGCGGTATCAGCAAGGAATGGGGTTTCCCATACAACGGCACCGCGATGCACCGAATGAACGACTCGGCCTGGAAGAAGGCTCGGGTGAGAGCGGCGAAACTCTGGCAGAAGGAAAGCCTTCGCCCCGCTCACCCTGGGTATGCATCCATCAGGATCCATGACCTTAAACACACGTTCGGCCGGCGGCTACGCGCAGCAGGTGTAACCTAGGAAGATCGCAAGACCCTTCTGGGGCACAAGAACGGCAGCATCACCAGTCACTACTCAGGCGCTGAGCTTGGGCATCTGATCGAAGCTGCGAATATGGTATCAGCAACCGATTCTCGCGGACCGGTCCTGACAATTTTGAAGAGGAAGCAGGCGTGAGAAAACGACAAGTCACGCAAAAGTCACGCGCATGAAAAAGGCCAATGCTGTGAACATTGGCCTAAGTCATTGAAAAATATGGTCGGGACGGAGTGATTCGAACACTCGACCCCTAGCACCCCATGCTGGCGGGAGTCCTGAAAAGCCTTTAATAGCAGCATCTTACGTTAGCGCCCACTGCAATCGACGCCTAACGATGCCGAACGACGATTCACGAATCCCCGCAAAACTCCCTACAGGCTTTCTGGCAGAAAGTCCCTGCGCCCCGGCATCCTGCCGACCGAACAAAATCAAATCTCCCGGCACCACCACGACTGCGCATACAGCACACCATCAACTAGCTCAACTCCGCTCATCGTGAACGCATTGGTGGCCATCCCTGACATGAATGCATCCAGAAGCTCAGGCAGAGGATCGGCCTCAAGCGGCATTCCGACGTGAACCCGGGCAACGGTGCTTGTGCGGTTCATGGCCTCGCACATCTCGCTGTTGACCCTGAGGTCGCCACGGACTGGCACGGATCCCCGTATCTCTGGCCATGGCCGCGCTAATCCGCGTTCTCTCATAGGGCTGACAAGGAAGTGCATGGCTCTCTCGATACTGGTTATGGATACAGCATCGTAAAAGGTTTTTTCAGTATTTCAACGTCGCGCTGATGGGCGGCTAGCTGCCAATTCCACCAATTGGAAGTACACGCGCAAATCCCGGAGTCTTACCGACCGAATAGAATCCATATAAATGACTCCAAGACAGGCGCGCGTTCTGACTTGCTATCCTCGAGGTCGCCGATACCTACGGATTGTAGGTGCCTAAGCAAGCTCGAAATAGGACCATCAGGACAGAAAGATTCCCCTTAACGCTACTGATTTTTGTTGGTACTTCACCTTTTGGATATCGCCTGACGGTAGCCAGTTCAATGCATCGATAGCCGAGCTTAGGTGCCCTATAAGATAGATAAGCCAACAACTCATAGGTTGAAAAAACATCACGAAACGGAGCCACTCTCGGGTCCAGCAAAAGCTTGCGACTGTATGCACGGAATCCTTGGGTGGTGTCCGTCCATTTAAAGCCAGAAGAAAGGCTCAACATCGGAGCATGGATGAGCCGAATGGCGAGATCTCGTGAAATTGGTGTGTTCTCAGCAATGCCACCATCAACGAATCGTGAGGCCTGTACAAAATCTACGCCCTGTTTCAGTGCCTCAATAAAGCGTGGTATGGCTTCAGGATCATCCTTATCGTTACCATCGATTGTGACGACGCCTTCGTATCCTTGGTCGAGTACAAAGGCGTATGCGCATCGAAGCTGAGCGCTGAGCTTGCCTGGGCCGGTCTTGACCAGAAGCCCGCGAACCCCAACATTCTGCAGCGCATGCGACTCAAGCGAGCCGTCCGTGGTCCCGCCATCGACAATAATAATGTCCGCGAAATCTGCGATATTGAGCGCCGCCATGCGGGCTAGCAGGCTCTTAATTCTCTCACCCTCATTGATTACAGGGATTACCACGCACCAAGGGTGCTGACGGCCGAGCCAGAGCTTATTGTCAAAAGATGGCACTTGCCATGTCTTGCGCGCTTCAGGAGAAATACTAAAAGATGTCATCATGTTTACCATCAAGCGACGCGGGCAGTGATTAACCCTACGCCGACGACTACCAGTAAGATCCCTACCCCTGTTGTCCAGTGGAAGGGTTCGCGAAAAAAAACCACCGAAAACAAGGCGACTGTTGCCACCGCTCCGGCGGTCAGAACTGGGTGCGCCACGTTCAGAGGTAGACGCGCCAAAGCCGCGGCATAAAGTAGAAATGCAGCACCATAAAGTGCCAGCCCCAACCAGAACGGCCAGTTAATTAAAGCAGCCATAGGGTCGTTAAGAGAGGGGAATTTACGCGGCGGCATCATGGCCATCTTCACCAATACACTGGCGGATGCATTGGACAAAATTCCAAGAATTAGGATCAGCCACTTCATGCTCATGCGCCCGCTCCGACATCAGCCAGGAGGTAATGCTTTGTCGCTACAAGAAGGGCTCGTTCAATTGACGCTGCATGCGCCTCCTCCTTGGTCGCGGCCATCTCTATAGTTACGACATGAGACGGAAGGTACTTTGCCAGCGCTAACGCCATATACCCGTGGCCTGTACCGCCATCACCCAGCGGCAACAAATCTGGCTCGCTGGCATGGACATGCCCGATCAAGTCGGCATATTCATTCAGCACCACCATAGGATCTTCGCCATTAATCGTGAGCGCACCGGTATCTAGCTGCATTCGGATAGATGGATGAGCAATGTGCTTCACCACGATTGCAGTTTCAGCACTGGTAGTCATGAAATTAGAACCGTAGCAGCTTGGGTTTGGTTCGAGGCAGATGGTTACACCAGACGCCTGAGCGATATCCCCCAACTTCCTGAAAAAAGGAATCGCCACGCCTAAAGCCTCTTGGTCATCCAATCCGCTGCGATCACGATTTTTGGGGGAGCCAAAGACCACGCGTGTCGCACCCAGCCCAGCACCGATGCGGCATACCGCAGCTAAATGCGCTATTAGGGCTGACTGACTTTCGGCGGTTCCAAAAACATTTAAACCCGAGGTGCCAAACAGTAGGGCCTGCATCCCGGTGATTTCAATGCCACGTACCGACCACCAACCTTTTACAAGAGCAATTTCTTCATCGGTAGCCTTAGAAGGGTCCGGGAAATATTTGCCTGGCGCGATATCAATGGCATCCACAGAAAAACGCTGCAGAAGATTTGCGATCTCCTCGTCTTCTGAGGTGTCCCAGGAAATGTTGGAAATAGCTAATCTCATGTACTGGCTCCAGCATCAGCTTTGATCGTGAGCGGTTCAGATTGCGCGTAGGATCTGACGGCCAGGACAGTATCCCGACAGCTATATTGATAGCGGCCATTCGAGCCAAAAACCTGGGCGTGCTTGGTCTGCATATCGTAAGCAGCAGCAGAGCCTGCCAGTATATTATTGAAATTCCTGCCAAATCCAAGCTCTGAAATCTCTGAAACTTTAATAGGCTCGGCCGTAAAGTGAACAAGTTTTAAGCCGGCGGCCAGCGCGAGTTTTATGTCGAACCAAAGATTTACCATTGGATAAAACTGGAAGACCCCGCGACTATCAATGGCGTCAAGGTTATTCATGTTTAGGAAATCGAATATGACGTTCTTGCGCAGACCAGGACCTACTAGCCCAGGCAATCGAATAATCAAGTGATCCGCAAAGTTGGCCTCTACAAAGCGCTCCAGAAGACGCCGATGCAGCCCATATGCATGAAGTCCAGATTCGTCTACAGCAGTGTCTTCATCGACTGACTGCGCGTCCTTGAATACGTCAACAGTGCTAATGAGGACGAAGTTTCTACATTTTACCGTCTTAAGATGCTCAATCAAATCTTGTATTTTCTTCAGATCCGCTTCCGGATCTTGGTTAGCTATCCACTTTTGAGCAGGGGCACCGGCACATACAACGGTATCGAAAGTAAGATTATCAATCTCACCAATATTTGTAGAGCGAAAGCACGCCGAAAACTCATTCTGCTTAAGCAGCGTACTACCAACAAATCCAGTAAATCCAATAAGCGCCAAACTCATACATCACCCGTCAAATTATATAACTATTTAATAATAAGAATTTTGTTTGGGCTTCCGGCGACAACAGGATCTAGCATCCCACCAGACAAATAAACATTAATATACTTCTGCGAATATTCAACTCTATCTACAACTCTCGTCGAACCATCAGCAAACAATAGTCGCCCTCCTACATTGAGCGATGCCATATTTACCAATGTATTCTGAACAAAAAACGCACCAACGCGCCTATTCACACCATTAACCCAGTTATTATCTGTAATGCTGTACGGTTGAACTTCTCGAACCAGGCTAACATCTGAAACGTCTAGGTTCCTCTCCCAGATTCTCCGCCCAGAATTAAACTGTCCAACACGAATTCTTGCGACCTTATAGGTTGGCATGCCCACAACCGCCAGACAAAACTCTGAGCCACGATACGTCTCTTTATCAGTCCAGTTAAAGTCAGAATTATCGAACCCTAATCGCTTTCCGTTTGGCAAAAGATCCGAAGATCGTGATGGAACTATATGGAAAAAATAACGAGCACTCCTAGACACCTCGCAATCTTTAGAAACGAACACTGCGTTTTTCCCATTAAACCCAATCCGCAACCCATCATTATCCATTGGCAGAAAATAGGTTTCTTTAACATAGGAAATAGCTGCTTCTTTTGCTCTTGAGTCAAAATAATACCAAGCAGATAAAAACCCCACAAAAACAATAATCGATGAGAGGACTGCCCTCCTAAAATCTCTTATTGACCAAGTAAACAGTTCGGATATCAGAGAGCCGACATATGCAAATGCCAAAATCAAAAAAGGCAGATACCAAAGAACGCTATTCATATGCGTATGAACATATGAATGCCCCTTAGCCAAAATGTGCCAGGATATAGGGGCCAATATCGAAACCCAAAGACTAGCCAGTAACGCAAGACTTTTTCTTTGATCCGCACTCTTACTTATAAGTCTTTTATTTTTAATGCAGACTTGAAGAAGGGAAATAACAAGCAACAAAACAATAACACTGCCAAACGTAACATTAAGCCCAACACCAAACATACTACCAAAATCAAACGCAACAGCATTAAAGTATTTTGAAATTACTTCAAAGTACCCGCTTTCAAGTGAAGCTCTATAGGATTCCGGCACGCTCAATGGGTCGCCGTTTGTTCTTTTCAACACAATTAGCTTAAGGATTTCAAGGCCGCTTGAGATTGATCCTTGCTCGGCACCAAGCTTGATTATATATGTTATAAGCGCAGCAAAAAAAGCTCCTACACCGGCTACAGATATACTTATTAGCCTCCGGACAAAGTATGAAATACCGCATTGGTTTTTTATAGAGAAATAAACTAACGGTATAACAGAGGAAACAAGGACTGTTGATATGTACTCAAATCCAGCCAACGACTTTGCATAAACACTAAAAAAAATACATATAAATAATGCTCGACCTATATCACGGCCTTGCTCTTCTATCTTAAGAAGAACTCCTGAAACAACAAAAGGCAACAAAACCAAATAAAAAACCCAATACAAGTTGTCTCCAAAAACAACAAGCCATTGAGACACAGACAACACAACTACCGTAAATACCGACGAAAACAAACCAAATTCTAGACACACTATAATGGCAAATACCGAAATTACTGCGGCAACAGACATTGAGTTAAAAAGCCGCAAAGCATTAAGACGCGATGCTCCGCTTTCGACGCCTATAGCCCTTAGAGCCTTGTCAGCCCCAATGTAGAATATACCTTGAACGCCAGCGCTAGAGGTGTACGGGCGAAACTCCCCGACTGGCTCGCTCCCCCTTAAATAGTTTTCATAACTATTCGTTGGAAAAGTCCCGAGATACCCACCTTCAGAAAGAAAACCATATTTTTGTGTTTTATTAATAGCGCCTACAACTAGGGCCTCAGAATCCAACTGATGACTCAGAAAGAAGCGCTCTCCAGCCGCCCCGAAAAAATTATACTGGAAGCTTGCTGTAAGCATAAACATAGAAAAAATAAATAAAGCTAATAGCTTACCTTTCCCCGAAATAAATACCATCTAAAGCCTCCAGCACATCATAAATATTATCAATTTTCCCGCCCAAAACCGAAAAACATCCTGACAACTCGGGGTGACGCTCGAATAATATCGGCCTGCCATCATCGCTTTCGTTCTTAACCAGTACGGTTTTTACCTCGAATAACGAATCAATATGTTTGGCGTCAAAAACTGCTGGAATATACCGACCAACATCACGAACCATCCTATCAACCCGGCTCTCCTGATGGTAATTACTGAGCTTTTCGTATGGGTCAATACCGTGCTTGTCATTCCAGTGCATATGTGGCGTATAACGAACGTGGGACAGCGTGTGCAGTCCGCGCGCTGGAAATGGCATCATTGAAAAGAATGGGCCGTCCATCACGGTAATTCCCAATCCTGCAAGTGGTGCGGGCATCTGCATCAATGCCATTTCGGTAATTTCTTGCTTTAGTCCGGTACTCACACCAGGGAACTCACCCTTGAACTGGTTTAGTCCACTATAGGTGCAGTTGAACACATAGCGAGTTGAAATGAGCTCCTGTTGCCCCTGCATATTCTCAGCTAAGACCTGCAAGGGCCCCTGCACACCTTTTGAAATCGATGTGACCCGGGTTTCGTAGCGGACCTGCACCCCGCTTTCCTTAAGCTCGCGTACTGCCCAGCTTGCAAGCTGTGTTGTATCGAACGCATATTCCTCCACCAAGAAAACATCTTCGATCAAGCGCGGCTCAAACAAAGCTCGCAAGGCCGGACTCGCAGGCTTTATGGCAGCGCCAATTTCCCGACAAAACCGTTCGAACTGCTTGGCTGTGACCTTTGAGTTTCTTCGGGCAATAGCATAGATTTTGGTGAAGTCTTGCTTCACTGCCTGCGGCCAGTCTCTTGCAAACTTAGGCAGGTTCACCTGACTGCGATATGCGGTCGTGAAGCTGCGCGGATAGTGATATCCGTTGTGAACTCGCGCTTGGTTATTGTAGGAGGCGCGCAGCATCAGAGCCGGCTCACGCTCAATCAACAGTATTCGTTTAAGTCCGCGCTGTTTAGCCAGATACACGGCAATAGCCGCGCCGTAAAATCCGCCGCCAATAATTACGGCATCTTGGCTAGGCTGATCCGGACCAAAGCCATGCATCAGGATGCTGGCTCAATGGAAGATGATCTCGCCTTTACTTTATCTGACGCGACCTCCTCGATATTTAGCTTTTCAAGTCGGGTCATCCGGGCGCTGGTGAACTCTTGACCGACATGATAAAGCGGGCCCTCATTAGACAGGCTAGCCATATTCAGTATGTATTCACCCAAGACCAATAAAACAAGCGAGATCAGAAAGAACATGCCAGATTGCTGCAGTGAAACGCTGATCCATCCAGGCGCGACATCGGTTTTTAACAGCCCGACCGCCAGCACATAAACGCAGTACACCAGGTTTGCCATCGCGCCAAATAGGGAGAGCGAGGTCACTAGCCGCATCGGTGCTCGTGTGGTCGAGACCAGCAATCGCATGCCTCTATCAATACTCTCGCCTAATCGCTTGGGCCTTGAGGCCTGCGGCGCAGCGCTGTAATTCAGGTAAGCCCTGGCAAATCCACCTGTAGCGGGAAGATGGCGGTAGGTCATCGCCGGCTGAGGGTGCTGGAGAATAAAATTAATCACTCGCTTGCTCAGAAGTCGGTATTGAGGCGCTTCCTTGGCTAGGTGGACGCCATTGAACCGATTATACAGGCTGTGGAAAACGGCATTTGCCCCTCGATAGGCCAGGCTCTGGGCTGGTTTTTGGGCGTTCGTAGCAAACACGACGTCAGCACCACTTACCGCCTGATCGAGCATCTCAGGTACAAAGCGAATGTCATCTGCAAGCGGATCTATAACAGCAACGAAGTCACCTAGAGCGTTCTCCAGCCCGACCCAGGAGGCCGTATCTGCATCCACCTCTTTTGTCAGTGCATAAACCTGCAAGTTGGCCAGGCCAGCCTCTCCGGTTAGGCGTTTTAGCGCCGCAATGCTCTCGTCTTCTGAGGCGTTATCCACCACAATCAGCTCATAGTCGCTTACGATGGAAGCAATCACGGCCTCCGCATCGAGCAGGATTTTTTCAATACCTTCAGCCTGATTGCGCACTACAAATACGACAGACAAAAAACATGGGAAAAAGGCCATTTATACCCTCTCAAATGGGACGGCCTGGAAACTTAATCGCGCGCAAGCAGAACAAATCAGCGCTTGCTTCACAAGAAAGGAACCGACGTTAAAGGTTGATTGGCTCGCAGAAAAATGAACTCTAGACCGACAGCTAGAGGAAGAGCTACGTAAAAACAATCACAAAAACTCATCCATGAGGCCTGGCTAGGTACCAGAAAAGCGGATCCAAAAAAGCCAATTATGGCGCTATCAGAGCGCCAGTGCGCTTTCATCGGCTTGCAAAGTACTACATTCCTCTACATTGTAAAAGAGCAAGACCGGTTACGGAATTTTCGCTCCTGCTCTCTTCCCCAGCTAATCGCCAAGCCCATCATAAGCTCGCTCGCACGTCACTCCCCTTGCTCGGCTTTGATCAGCAGTTGAAGCCAGTTCTGCCGCTCTTTGGTCAGCGCGCTTGAGCACGTCGGCAAACACCATGACGGCTCGGGTAGCTGCCTGGCTTGCGGCGGCAGTGCAGGAATGACCGCCGACCTGACTGGCTGCGAATCGACCGGCAGTTGCGTCGGCTGCGTCCCGCAAGCTGCGATCATCGCGAGAAGCGGCAGCATCAGCATATGCTTGGTCAATGACTTTCTGGCCATCCTGGATCACCTTGTTGATTGTCTGTTGACGGGACTGCTCTTTGGCTCGCTCGATTGATTCGTTGAGGGCCGTCGCTGCGGCGTCATTGGCGTCTCGATCGCTCCACTTTGCCTGCCACTTGGCATCGGTGACCGACTGGCCGTGGCCGTATGCCATGAACAGGCCTATCAGGACGATAGCCACCGCTGCTATAAAAGGTAGGATTCGCAACCAGATCGGCTTCATGCAATGGCACCACCTGCAGACTTGTATCGCGCCGCCAAATCCTCGAGGCTATGTTCGCGCTGACCATACCCAGCCCCTGGCAGGCTCGCCCATATGTTGCGGCACTTAACAATCGCAACTTCGAAGCGTCCAGCATGCACATCAGGCAGCGCCCTGCACTCCTTGACGTGTTGCAGCGCCAGGCGGTCCTGGCTGATCGGGCCAAAGTCTGGAAGATTCAACAGGGCCCGATAGTGCGGCCAGTCCTTCAGCATCTGCTGATACCGGCCCGACGCATTCGACGTAAGGCCGCGGCTGTTGATAACCTTTGACTTCCGGCCATCCTCGAAGGGGTGCCTGACATAACTGCTGAACAGTTCAAGCCTGCAGTCGACACCGGTCACGATAACGTTGTAGCCGTCGTCAGATTTTGTAAGGTAATCACTGCCAAGCTCCGACCAGGCTAGAGCATCGAGAAAGGCGCATGCATTTTTACTACCCGCTTGGATCTCTGAAATTCGCGGCATTGGTAAATCTCCATAAGTGAAAACGCCGGCTTGATGGCCGGCGTTCCGTAAGGTGGTGTGTCACACGTGCCAAATTACAAGGTAGGTAAATGAGGGACATCCTGACCTTTAATTAGGCAGACACTAATCCAAATGACTTCCATGTTCCTGGGGATCCCGATACCACGCAGGTCCAGCCTATCGCGGCGCCACTGATAGGTGTTTTATTCCAAATAATTGATCCCTGAATGTAGGTGCCGGTAACTGGAATAGCGTTCCCCCAGGATACTCTCGGGGCAGGCCCTGTTGCATATGGCAAATCACCGTATATGGTCGAAGTAGCTAAAACATTAAGAGGGCCAGAAGCGGTATTAAGTCCGGGCGACAAAGCGCCAACATACACAGAGGCTTGAATATTAATACCCCAGCGCGCCTTGTTTGCCGGCGTGTAACCCTGCGCGCCCTGCGATGTCGATACGACCTTTAGAAAAGAACCACTTCCAGTAACCAGAACCCCATCGTAGGTGTTGTCGGCAAACTGACCAGCATCAGACACATGCACGTTTCCAAGAATAGCTCCGACAACTCCCTGCTGAATGCCGTGTCCACCGCACCCGTTAATGTCCACGTACCCATATGTAAGGCGCATCAGGCCGGAAGCGATGATCCCACTGTTATCCATAGTGGTGTTAATGGCGTCAGTCGCGTAATACGAGAAATGTTTTATGCTTACCACCCTTACTTGCGCAGGATTACCATGGCCGGCAGCGTTGATGTTAAGCCCGGTACCCCTTGCGCGTACCATCTGCACATCAATATCAAGCCCTGATGCAAAACCGGAAAACATCGTTACAGAGTCATCACATACCCCGGCAACAGAGACGTCGCGAACGTTGTAAGATGGCGGCATGTCTATCACAGCAGAATCAGTTCCAGTTTTACCCATGGAATGGAAGCGGCAAGTTGGTGAGAAAATAAACCCCCTATTCTCCCACCCCCCAGTGTTTACAATCTTTAGTGCGTGCTTACAGTTAGAAAAAATAGTTGAGTCGTACTCGATATTCGTGCCATTGGCCTGGGTCGCTGCTCGCAAGTACAGAAAGCCACAGTTTTGGACTTTCGCATCAATATCTTTTTGGGATGAGCCGACGAAGCTGATTCCGGTTTGGTCTGTGTCTTCTCCTTTTTCAGAAGATGATGAAAGGCCTTTAAATACCAGCCCAGAAAAAAAAGAGGTCGGCTTTGAAACAGAGATAATTGGTCCGGTTGAATTTATTCCGTTAATAACCGCTCCCCCTCCATAAGCTTGCCCACCACTCCCATCCAAGCCAATCAGGGCATGGCCAAAACGATCCATATTCACATTCCCAACATTGAATGCTAGAGGCGGAGCGACAACCGTGACGTTATTTGTTAGGGCCATCTGAAACGCTGTCGTATGGTCCATGGTCGGGGATCCAGACAGCACATCTGCAACCTCTGCCTCTGTCATGTAGTCAAGAACGTTGGCTTGAATATTGCGCTGGAGAACGCGCTCAACATTCGTACTTTGCGAAGTAGGAAAGCGCTTTAGCCCAACTACTGACGAATCAACCAAGTAAGGCGTGCCGTTGCCAAGATCCTGCCGCAAGACAGCCTCGGTGTTGACTAGACTAAAATTGTCCTGCTCAAGCGCCCAGTTACCGGTAGATGTATAGGGGATTGTCGTCTCTGCAGAGAGTCGGTACGCCATTCCATCACGGACCGTGTACTGACTGCGACTGGTGAAGGTGAGGCCTGGACCGTAATCACCAATCCAGATGAATGCCGAAGCCGCTAGAAATTGATCGAAAGAAGCCTGACGCCCTTCCTGGGCATTGTTGAAGTCGACCTCCATACCTTTCCAGGTCCGGCGCTGGAGGCCGAGGCGGTCAGGCACGAAAGGCTCCTGGCCATTCACGTATTTGTCCGCGATCCCGGCGTTATCGTATAGGTCGCACGGGTCGGTAGACGGGACAGGGTTCATCGTGTCGTATGGCATTCTTTTCTCCGGGCACAAAAAAAACCGCTCGATGGCGGGTTTGTGTGGGGTGTGATTATTTAATCGGGTGCTGTCGCGTCGTCGTACAGATAGACCCTGTCGTCATAGTTGAAGCCCTGGACGGATACGCTCTCGCTGCCCTTGGGCGTGGCTTTGCTGATCAGTACGCGGTGACACTCTCGGCTGACCGGCCCAAACAACAGGTGCGGGGGCTCCCTGTCCCAGCTGGTGTCTGGAACGAAATCAATCGTCGGAATGCTCAGGTAGTACTCGTTGATTCGGGTTGCCTTCCATGGCCCACTGAGCGTTCCATCTAGTCGGCGGATGCCAACGGAATGATCGGATACCGGGTCCCATATGAATGGTTCTGAGCTTTCAAGGATGTAACCTCCCGGACTTGCTTGAATGCCCAGCAGTAGCGCGCTCTGCCCCCTGCCTGGCGTGTCATCCGATACGCCGGCAAGCCCCATGTAGTCGCTGTTGTTGCCGTCTAGCTCCGTCTCAAAGGAGTAGGCCCACCGCCGGTAGCGCGTCTCACTTGCCCTGCGCATTCCAAGGCGATACGCCCTGTCCCGCTCACTGGTGCCCAGCGCTTCAACGGTTTCGACTTTTAGCCCTAGCTGCCCTGGGAGGCGGCACTTCACCGTTTCGGTCTGGCGAGTTACCCGATCCTTGTATTTGACGTCGACACCATCATGTTCAGCCCCCGGGTCTGGAGACTTAAAGCTGATCTTCAGCGGGCCTTTCATGTTCTGCGCTGAATAACCCTGCGTCCCGGCTGGGAAGTACTCCGCATCAAACCCCTCGCGCTTCTGGTCTCGAACAGGTCGAAGCCTTCCCCTGCTGATAGCAAACTCTGCAAATCCAGGGGCAAGCGCCGTATTGAGCGCCTCCTTCACTGTCATGAACGACTCGACGGAAAGGTTGAAGGTGTCGCCCCTGGACTTGCAGATTGAGTCGAAGGCCACCAGCTCGTCAGTATCAATGTCAGCATCCTGATAGCCGGGAGCCTTGGCTATGTAATTGAAGGCCGGGGCGATATCCCTCGTCACCCTGTTATCTGATGTCCAGGCGCCTCCAACCAAAATCGGCAATTTCCGCGTGGCCACGACAGAAACCTTGTTCTCGCTTTGGCTTGATATTTTCCCTCCTCCGGCCGCCGATATCGCAACCGTGGTCCAGTCCGGATAGCTCAAAGGGCTTGGCAGTAGCGTACGCGCGTCGTACCACTGGATATTGTCTTGTACGCTGGTGTCCGTTGACTTCGCGCCTATTCGACGCATCCTCCCCTCTGGCCGGTATGTACTTGGAAGGGTTATGTCGCGTGTAATCCCAATCTGGTCAAGGGTCGCGTAAACCACATGTTCCGCGAATGAAGTCCATGCGCCGCCGGTAGACATATCCCGATATTGAAACTCGTAAGTCACCCCGTAAGGGTACAATGCGCCCTTCTTGTTTACTCCAGCAAGACCGCTTGGAAACATAACGGTGATCGAGATCTTAGATGCCTTCTCTCCGGGTGGGCAGAGAGCAAAGGGGCCTGCCCAATCTCCCTCGAGGTTAGAATTATCTAGCCTAAGAATGGCTGAATTGCTCTCGATGAAGTCGAGAGTGATCCGCTCATCAGCGCACTTGTGATGTTTGTCGAGATGCTGCTGAACGCCCCAGAGAAGATTGATTGAGTCTGCCCTGCAATGTTCATGGCCTGCGTGCCAAAGTTCTGCATGGCCGCCGTCCACCCGTTGATAGGGTTGAGCATCGCCTGGTCCATCTGCGCCCAACCCGCTTGCACCGCCTCAATCTGGAGAGGAAGGTACTCGTTGGTCAGGTCGATCTGGGCCTGCAGGTCCTGGCGCTGTTTCTCAGTCGTGGCGTTCGCCAGTTCGGTTCGAAGCTCAAGGATTCGGTCGTTCGTTTGCTGCTCAAGCTGCACGCGTTGCTGAAGGCGCTGTGACTGCTGGTCGCCCATGCCGACGCCTGCAGCTTCCAGGCTGTACTGCGTGCGCTGGGTGCTGAGCTGCTTCTCAAGCTGCGCCCGGTATTGCTCGGCCTGGGTAAGACCTTGGGCGCCCTTGATAGCCGCGGCGTAGTTCGTCGAGGCCTGAGCCAGCGCCTTGACGACTCCCTAACTCGCACAGGCAATACAGCCAAGCAAAATGCTGCGGCTTTGCGTGGTGTTCCTGCTCAGTTCACGGACATCTTCACGTCTATTGCCGCTGGACAGCCAATCACCATGGTTGCCCTTCAGCAGGGCGGACAGCTAAAGGATATGTTTGGCGGCATTGCGCCCGCTGCTCGAGCCTTGGGCGGATATGTCGCCGGACTGGTTAACCCATTCACCTTGGCAGCCGCCGCTGCGGCAGCGCTCACGGTTGCCTATTACCAAGGCTCCGAGGAGTCGGAGCGCTTCGGCCGGATCCTCATCGAGAACGGAAACGCCGCCGGCACCAGCGCGAACCAACTTTCCGACCTGGCGAACCAAGTAGCCAGCACCGGCACCACTGTAGGTGCCGCCGCTGAAGTGCTTACCAAGCTGGCCGCCGCCGGTAACCCGCTGACCTCCATGTACGCCGAGATCACCCAGGCATCCCTGGCATGGTCGAAGCAGACAGGGCGCGACGTTACCGAGGTGGTGCAGTCGTTCAACGACATCGCAAAGAGCCCGGTCGAGGCAATCAAGAAGCTCGATGCTGAGCTGAACATCCTCACGGCCTCGCAATACGCGAACATCGTTTCCCTGCAAGAGCAGGGCGACACAATGGGCGCTGCAAAGCTGGCCGCTGGCATTTACGCCGAGGAAATCAGCACGCGTTCGGGTGAGATCGAGCGGAACCTTGGGTCGCTTGAGGGGGCGTGGAAGTCGGTCGCCTCGTTCGCCAAGGGCGCCTGGGACGCGATGCTTGATGTCGGGCGCGATAAATCGCTTGAGCAGCAGTTGGCCGATGTCGAGAACAAGATCGCTGAGGCTGGCAAGGGCATTAAGCAAGGCGGGCGCGCAGCGTTTGGCCTTGGCCTAAATATCCAGAACGCTATCCAGCCACGGCCGCTTCTCTGCGTCTCGCCACTTCCTGTGGCACAGGTTCAAGATCCGAACAATACGCTGTAACGCGATGTTGACAGTCCGGTTCGATACTCCTGGCTTTACCTTCCCTGTTTCGCTTGTCGTCGACTTCTGCCGGTCTCGCTTGAATGCGGCCAGGGTTCCGTCATCTATGTGGGTGATTGGTAGATCCCCAATGTACGGGTCCAACTGCTCAATGTGCGAGGCGGACAGACCGATTGATGCCTGATCCTTGAACTCAACCAGGAACCTGGTGGCCGCCTCACGCCAGGTTCTCACCTGCCGCACTCCGTAAACCTTTTCCTGCCTGAGCTTTTCCAGTCTATGAATCAGGTACTGCTCGGCTTCTTCCCTCTCGCTTGCTCCAGTGCTTTCTTGAAGTCGGCAACCTCTGACGACTTTGTCGATGTGCCAAATCCCGTTCCTCTCGTAGAGGCCCGACATTGTTTTTCGCGCCATTGTTTTTCTCCCAGGCGCCCACTGCGGGGCGGATTGTTGTCCTGATTGGTCTGTTTTTCAATTGCCATCCGCTCGATATAGGCGTCTGCCCACTGGTCAAGCTCATGCCTGTCGAAGGCAACGCCCTGTGCCGATGATCTCAATGCTGGAGGAGTCGAAGTCGAGCAGGAAGCCCTACCCGATGTCCTGGGCGGAGCAGTCGATGCTGTTCTCGGAGATTCCGGATCACCTGTTGAGGATGTCACTCTACAAGGTGAACACCGGGTGCAGGGAACAGGAAGTCTGCAAGCTTCAGTGGGATTGGGAGATTAGGGTTCCGGAATTGGGAGCGAGCGTATTCCTGATCCCTGCTGATTTTGGCGGGAGAAATGAAAAGTCAGGCGTGAAGAACGGCGACGAGAGACTAGTGGTGCTGAACAAGGTGGCGATGTCGGTCATTGATGGGCAGCGCGGCCTTAACTCAAAGTACGTCTTCCCCTATGGGCAGCCGGACGAGCGTGGTCCTACCCCGATGCATCGGATGAATGACACAGCATGGAAGAAGGCCAGGGTGAGAGCCGCGGCGAAATGGGAGCTGGAGCATAAGTCGCCGGCACACCCTGGGTTCAGGTCAATCCGGGTTCACGACCTCAAGCACACCTTTGGGAGAAGGCTACGTGCAGCAGGGGTGACACTTGAAGATCGGAAGGCGCTCTTGGGGCACAAGAATGGAAGCGTTACCAGCCACTATTCTACCGCAGAGCTTGAGCAGTTGATCACGGAGGCAAACAAAGTGTCAGCGACTGATTCGCGCGGACCGGCACTGACAATCTTGAGGAGGAAAACGGGATGAACCCCCGCAAAAGTCCCTACGCATGAAAAAGCCCAACTCGCTAAAGTTGGGCTAAGTCATTGAAAAATATGGTCGGGACGGAGTGATTCGAACACTCGACCCCTAGCACCCCATGCTAGTGCGCTACCGGACTGCGCTACGCCCCGACTAGGCGTGAAACTGGGTTCGCTTCGTAACGAAGCGATCAGGAATATACCGCAAGCATTTGAAATGTGGAAGTATTTTAAAGGCTTGTTTCACTTCTTCAAAACAACCAGCACATCTTCGAGTTCGGAGATCATCTGGCGGATCAGTTGCTTGTATTGGGTGGTGTCGTCTTTGGCTTCATCACCGGACATACGCTGGCGTGCGCCGCTGATGGTGAACCCCTGATCGTACAGCAACGCACGGATCTGTCGGATCATCAGCACATCCTGGCGCTGATAATACCGACGGTTCCCTGTGCGTTTGACGGGGTTGAGTTGAGGAAACTCCTGCTCCCAATAGCGCAGTACGTGCGGTTTTACCGCACATAGCTCGCTGACTTCACCGATGGTGAAGTAGCGTTTGCCTGGGATGACGGGTAGCTCGTCGTTATGACTTGGTTCCAGCATAAGCCTCAACTCGGGCCTTCAACTTCTGCCCTGGACGAAAGGTGACCACACGGCGAGCCGTGATCGGGATTTCTTCTCCCGTTTTTGGATTGCGGCCAGGCCGCTGGCGTTTGTCCCGCAGGTCAAAATTGCCGAAACCGGACAATTTGACCTGTTCGTTGTCTTCCAGAGCGTGCCTGATTTCTTCAAAAAACAGCTCGACCAATTCCTTGGCCTCGCGCTTGTTCAGACCCAACTCTTCGTACAGACGTTCCGCCATCTCAGCTTTCGTCAAAGCCCCCATACGTCACTTCCTTAACGTGGCGTTCAACCTTTGTTCGAGCGAGGTGAGGATATTTTGCGTCGTGGTATTCACCTCATCGTCATTAAGAGTGCGCGATGGATGCTGCCAGGTCAAGCCAACTGCAAGGCTTTTTCTATGCGGATCAATGCCTTTACCCTGATAGACGTCAAATAGCCTGAGGTCCGTCAGCCATTCGCCTGCATTTTCTCGGATTACTTCCAGCACAGCGCTGGCCGCTACATCACGATCTGCCACCAGGGCCAGGTCACGACGTACTTCCGGGAAACGCGACAGCTCGCTGAATTTAGGCATCTTGCCTGCAGCGACTTCAGCCAATACCAACTCGAAGACGAAGACCGGACGGTCGAGACCGAGGGTTTTCGACAGCTCAGGGTGGATAGCACCAACGAAACCAACCAGGCGGCCTTCGCGCTCGATACGCGCAGTCTGGCCCGGATGCAACGCTGGGTGGCTGCCGGGAACAAACGCGAAGGCATCCAGCGCACCAGCGAAGCCCAGCACCGCTTCCACGTCGGCCTTGACGTCAAAGAAGTCCACTGGGTCGCGACCCTGCGCCCAACCTTCCGGCAGTCGGCTGCCGCAGACTACACCGGCCAGCATTGGCTCTTGCTTCAGGCCATCCAATTGGCCGACAAAGCGCAGGCCGCTTTCAAACATACGTACGCGGTCCTGCTGGCGGTTCAGGTTGTGGGAAAGTGCTTTCACCAGGCCCGGCCACAGGGACGAGCGCATGGCCGCCATGTCGTTGGAGATCGGGTTGGCCAGCAACAATGGCTCGACACCCGGGTTGAACAGTTCGAATTGCTTGGGATCGATGAAGCTGTAGGTCACGGCTTCCTGATAACCACGGGCGACCAGCAGACGGCGTAGCTCTGGCAGATGCGCACGAGCTTCAGCCTTGGGTTGCGGGGCCAGCCGCGCTTGCGGATAACGAACCGGCAGGCGGTTGTAGCCGTATAGACGGGCCAGCTCTTCGATCAGGTCGACTTCAAGGCTGATATCGAAGCGATGGCTTGGCACTGCTACACGCCACTGCCCTGCCCCATCAGCGCTGATGCCCAGGCCAAGGCCGGTCAGCAGGCGGACGATTTCCGCGTCTTCAATCACCAGGCCGAGCATTTGCTCAACGCGCTGGGCGCGCAGCGTCACCGGTGCAATCGACGGCAAGTGCTGCTCGCTGACGGTCTCAGTGACCGGTCCGGCTTCACCACCAGTGATTTCCAGCAGCAGGCCAGTGGCGCGCTCCATGGCTTCACGGGCCAGTTGCCAGTCCACGCCACGCTCGTAGCGGTGCGAGGCATCGGTGTGCAGGCCGTAGGAACGAGCCTTGCCTGCCACGGCGATCTGGTCAAAGAAAGCGCTTTCCAGGAACACATCACGGGTCGTCGCGGATACGCCACTGTGCTCACCACCCATCACACCGGCAATGGCCAGGGCGCGTGAGTGATCAGCGATCACCAGGGTATCGCTGCGCAGGGTGACTTCCTGACCATCGAGCAAGACCAGCTTTTCGCCTTCCTCGGCCATACGCACACGAATCCCACCGTTGATTTCGGCAAGGTCGAAGGCGTGTAGCGGCTGACCCAACTCCAGCATCACGTAGTTGGTGATGTCGACGGCGGCATCGATGCTGCGTACATCGGCGCGACGCAGGCGCTCGACCATCCACAGGGGGGTCGGCTTGGACAGGTCGACATTGCGGATCACACGCCCCAGGTAGCGCGGGCACGCGGTTGGCGCCAGCACTTCGATCGAGCGCACTTCATCGTGCACCGCAGGCACAGCAGCAACCACTGGACGGGTGACCGGCGCGTTGTACAACGCGCCCACTTCACGGGCCAGGCCTGCCAGGGACAGGCAGTCGCCACGGTTCGGGGTCAGGTCGACTTCGATGCTGGCGTCTTCCAGGTCCAGGTAGACACGAATGTCCTGGCCTACTGGCGCATCGGTCGGCAGTTCCATCAAGCCATCATTGCCTTCGCCAACCTGCAACTCCGCCTGGGAGCACAGCATGCCGTTGGACTCGACACCACGCAGCTTGGCTTTCTTGATCTTGAAGTCACCGGGCAGTTCGGCACCGATCATCGCGAACGGAATCTTCAGGCCCGGGCGCACATTTGACGCTCCGCACACGACCTGGAAGGTTTGCGCGCCATTGCTGACCTGGCACACACGCAGCTTGTCGGCGTCCGGGTGCTGCTCGGTGCTCAGCACCTCGCCCACTACCACACCACTGAAAACACCGGCGGCCGGTGTAACGCTATCGACCTCAAGACCGGCCATCGACAGACGAGCAACCAGCTCATCGCGATTTACCTGCGGGCTTACCCAGCCACGCAGCCATTGTTCACTGAATTTCATCCTGCTCTCCTAAAGGTTCGTTACGACTAGCGAAATTGCGCGAGAAACCGCAAGTCGTTGTCGAAGAACAGGCGCAAGTCGTTCACGCCGTAACGCAGCATGGCCAGACGCTCGACGCCCATACCGAAGGCAAAGCCCGAGAATTCTTCCGGGTCGATCCCGGACATGCGCAGCACGTTGGGGTGAACCATGCCGCAGCCCATGACTTCCAGCCAGCCGGTCTGCTTGCAGACGCGGCAGCCTTTACCGCTGCACATCACGCACTCCATGTCGACTTCAGCGGAAGGCTCGGTGAACGGGAAGTACGACGGGCGGAAACGTACCGCCAGCTCTTTTTCGAAGAACACCCGCAGGAATTCTTCGATGGTGCCTTTGAGGTCGGCGAAATTGATATCGCGATCAACCAGCAGGCCTTCGACCTGGTGGAACATCGGCGAGTGGGTGATATCGGAGTCGCTACGGTACACACGGCCTGGGCAGACGATGCGGATCGGCGGCTGCTGCGATTCCATGGTGCGGACCTGTACCGGCGAGGTATGGGTGCGCAACAACATGTTCGCATTGAAATAGAAGGTGTCGTGCATCGACCGGGCCGGGTGATGGCCTGGGATGTTGAGCGCCTCGAAGTTGTGATAGTCGTCTTCGACCTCAGGGCCTTCGGCAATGCCGTAGCCGATGTGGGTAAAAAACTGCTCGATACGTTCCAGAGTCCGGGTAACCGGATGCAGACCGCCAGAGGTCTGGCCGCGGCCAGGCAGGGTCACGTCAATGGACTCGGCGGCGAGCTTGGCCGCAAGATCGGCCTCCTCGAACAACGCCTTGCGCGCATTGAGAACCTCTGTAACACGCTCCTTGGCAACGTTGATCAGCGCGCCGACTTGCGGGCGCTCTTCTGCCGGCAGATTGCCCAGGGTCTTCATCACCTGAGTCAATTCACCCTTTTTGCCAAGGTAGTGAACCCGGATTTGCTCCAGGGCATTGATATCTTCAGCGCTTTGCACAGCTTCAAGAGCTTGAGCAACCAGCGCGTCCAGGTTTTCCATGTACAGACTCCAGATACAAAATAGGGGAAGAGCTTGAAGGCTCTTCCCCTATTTATGACGTTTACCACCTTGAACTACGGAGTAGCCCAGGGTGACTGTCGGGGGTACTTAAGCCAAGGTGGCTTTAGCTTTCTCGACAATCGCAGCAAACACCGCTTTTTCGTTCACGGCCAGTTCAGCCAGAACCTTACGGTCGATTTCGATGGACGCTTTTTTCAGGCCAGCGATGAAACGGCTGTAGGACAGACCGTTAACACGAGCACCAGCGTTGATACGAGCGATCCACAGAGCGCGGAACTGACGTTTTTTCTGACGACGGTCACGGTAGGCGTATTGGCCTGCCTTGATTACCGCTTGCTTGGCAACACGGAATACGCGTGAACGCGCGCCGTAGTAGCCTTTAGCGAGTTTCAGAATTTTTTTGTGACGCTTACGGGCAATGACGCCACGCTTTACACGAGCCATGAGTTACTTCCTCTATTCTTGATCCAAAATTAACGAAGGCGCAGCATGCGCTCGACTTTTGCCACGTCAGACGGATGCAGCAAGCTGCTACCGCGCAGTTGACGCTTACGCTTGGTCGACATTTTGGTCAGGATGTGGCTCTTGAAAGCGTGCTTGTGCTTGATACCGTTAGCAGTTTTCAGAAACCGCTTAGCAGCACCACTTTTAGTCTTCATCTTTGGCATGTTCGGATACTCCGCATTCAGTTGATAAACATAATCAGAAGGCCTGCCGTGCCCTATTGATTACTTCTTCTTTTTCGGGGCGATGACCATGATCAGCTGGCGTCCTTCCATCTTAGGATGCTGTTCGACGGAACCGTACTCCAGCAGGTCAGCTTCAACCCGCTTGAGGAGTTCCATACCCAGCTCCTGGTGGGCCATCTCACGGCCGCGGAATCGCAAGGATACCTTGGCCCTGTCCCCATCACTCAGGAAACGTACCAGGTTGCGCAGTTTTACCTGGTAATCCCCTTCCTCCGTCCCTGGACGAAACTTGATTTCTTTAACCTGGATCTGCTTCTGGTTTTTCTTGGCTGCGGCAATCTGCTTCTTCTTTTCGAAGATCGATTTGCCGTAGTCCATCAGCTTGCAGACAGGCGGTACAGCATCGGCGGAAATTTCCACCAAATCGAGCTTGGCTTCTTCAGCCTTAAGAAGCGCGTCTTCAATTGACACAATCCCAAGCTGCTCACCCTCAGCCCCAATTAACCGAACCTCGCGTGCCGAGATATTCTCGTTGATCGGGGCTTTCGGTGCAGCTCGTTTATCTTGTCTCATTTCACGCTTAATAATAATTACTCCGAATCTGGGCGACCACGCCGGGAAACCGCTTGCGCGAGGAACTCAGCGAACTGGGCGACGGGCATCGAGCCCAGGTCAGCACCTTCACGAGTACGCACAGCGACAGTCTGCATCTCGACTTCCCGATCTCCGATAACCAAAAGATAGGGAACCTTGAGCAAAGTATGCTCGCGGATTTTAAAGCCGATCTTTTCATTTCTCAAGTCGGACTTGGCACGAAATCCGCTTTCGTTGAGTGTTTTTTCCACTTCAGCGGCAAAATCGGCCTGTTTATCAGTGATATTCATGATCACTGCCTGGGTCGGAGCCAGCCACGCAGGGAACGCGCCCTCGTAGTGCTCGATCAGGATCCCGACGAACCGCTCGAACGAGCCGAGGATCGCCCGGTGCAGCATAACCGGGTGTTTACGGCTGTTGTCTTCGGAGACGTATTCGGCTCCCAGACGGATCGGCAGGTTAAAATCGAGCTGCAAGGTACCACATTGCCAGACACGGCCAAGGCAATCTTTCAGCGAGAACTCGATCTTAGGCCCGTAGAAGGCGCCTTCGCCCGGCTGCAGATCGTACGCAAGGCCCGCACTGTCTAGCGCTGCGGCCAGTGCAGCTTCGGCGCGATCCCACAATTCGTCGGAGCCAACGCGTTTTTCCGGACGAGTGGACAGCTTCATTTCCACTTCGGTAAAGCCGAAATCGCGATAAACGTCCATGGTCAGCTTGATGAAAGCGGCGGATTCGGCCTGCATCTGCTCTTCGGTGCAGAAGATGTGGGCGTCATCCTGGGTGAAGCCGCGCACGCGCATGATGCCGTGCAGCGCACCCGATGGCTCGTTACGGTGGCAGGCACCGAACTCGGCCAGGCGCATCGGCAACTCACGGTAGCTCTTCAGGCCCTGGTTGAACACCTGTACGTGGCACGGGCAGTTCATCGGCTTGATGGCGTAGTCGCGGTTTTCCGACTGGGTGGTGAACATGTTGTCGGCATAGTTGGCCCAGTGCCCGGATTTCTCCCACAGGCTGCGATCGACGACCTGTGGAGTCTTGATCTCCAGGTAGCCGTTTTCGCGCTGAACCTTGCGCATGTACTGCTCAAGCACTTGGTACAGGGTCCAGCCGTTTGGGTGCCAGAACACCATGCCCGGCGCTTCTTCCTGGAGGTGAAACAGGTTCAGGCGCTTACCGATTTTGCGGTGGTCGCGTTTTTCGGCTTCTTCGATGCGCTGGATATAGGCGGCCAACTGCTTCTTGTCAGCCCAGGCGGTGCCGTAGATGCGCTGCAATTGCTCGTTCTTCGCGTCCCCGCGCCAGTAGGCACCGGACAGCTTGGTCAACTTGAACGACTTGAGGAAGCGCGTGTTCGGCACGTGCGGGCCACGGCACATGTCGACATATTCTTCGTGGTAATACAGGCCCATGGCCTGCTCGTCCGGCATGTCTTCCACCAGACGCAGCTTGTAGTCCTCGCCACGGGCGGTGAACACGTCGATCACTTCGGCGCGCGGCGTGACTTTCTTGATGACGTCGTAATCTTTCTCGATCAGTGCATGCATGCGCTGTTCGATGGCCGCCAGGTCGTCCGGAGTGAAAGGACGCTCGTAGGCGATGTCGTAATAGAAGCCTTCGTCGATGACCGGGCCGATCACCATCTTCGCGGTTGGATACAGCTGCTTGACCGCATGGCCAATCAAGTGCGCGCAAGAGTGGCGAATGATCTCCAGCCCCTCTTGATCCTTGGGCGTGATGATTTGCAGGCTGGCATCGGTGGTGATCAGGTCGCTGGCGTCAACCAGCTTGCCGTCGACCTTGCCGGCTACGGTGGCCTTGGCCAGGCCTGCACCGATGGATGCGGCGACCTCGGCTACGGAAACCGAATGATCGAATGAACGTTGACTGCCGTCGGGAAGAGTAATAGTTGGCATGGCGCCTCCTCTCCTAGTGGTGACCCCTACCAAAGGTCACGTGGGTTGGGATGAGCCAGTACAAGATCCAACACCAGGCCGCTCATTGCTGAACGCCTGCCTTACAGCGGCAGGAGCCTTTCGGCCAACCGATAATCGAACCAGAGTGACTGGAGTTAAACAAAAAGGAACCTGGCAAGAAAAAGCCAGGCGGTGGATGCTAGCACAGATGAACGGTCATGGCGCGCCCCTGCAGCCTGGTAGCGACAAACCCCAGACTTTTGCAGCCAAAAGTGAACTTGGGCTGTACGACAGGCCTCAAACACACTGAAAATCGCCGTCCGTCCTATCGACTCAAGGAGCATCTCACCATGCGCAGCACCTCGATCTTCGCCCTTGCCGCTTCCCTGGCCCTGTTCTCCATTGGCGCTCAAGCCGCCGCCCCCTCCAACTGGCCCGCTGGTGCCCGCGATAGCTTCGTACAGGACTGCAGCGCCGCCGCCAGCCAGAACGTTGATGCCAAAACCGCCAAAGCCCATTGCGAATGCGGCGCAGACAAAATCAACGCGGAATTGAGCACGGCGGAAATCAAGGAACTGATGACTAACCAGAACGCCAGCGCGGAGCTAAAAAACAAAGCAGTCGCGGCTATTTCGTCCTGCAAGGTCGTGAAGAAAAAGTAAGCGTGGCGAGAAATCAGCCCACCAAAATGGCCTGAAAACCCTCTGAAAACTGCTATTTCGCACAATTTACACAGCTTTTACGGCTTTTTTTACTAGCTGATATTTCGTGCTCAAGCCCCGTAAACCGGGGCTTACAGCCAGCCATGGCACTGAAGAAGACGCGATTGATTAGCAAACAGTGCCTTGGGGGGGCTCCCAAGCCGAACATTTCGACTATGATAGCCCAGTGTGCCCAGTTGGCCTGAGCAGCACAGCACTACTGAAAATATATGTTTCTTGGAGATACACCATGTCTAATCGCCAAACCGGCACCGTTAAATGGTTCAACGATGAAAAAGGCTTCGGCTTCATCACTCCTCAAGGTGGCGGTGACGACCTGTTCGTACACTTCAAAGCTATCGAAAGCGACGGTTTCAAAAGCCTGAAAGAAGGCCAAACCGTTTCCTTCGTGGCTGAGAAAGGCCAAAAGGGTATGCAAGCTGCACAGGTTCGCGCAGAGTAATCTCTACGCCAATCAAAAAAACCCCGTCCATGTGACGGGGTTTTTTATGGGTGATGCAAAAGCGTTTTTAGCCGCAATTGACGCGGGTGATCACCAGGTTGTCATCGGTATTGAGGTTCAGGCGATCGGAGCGGTATTCGAGGGTGATCATATCGTTGGGCTTGAGAATGCGTGCATTCTGCGCACCCGCACGGGTACGGGCCTGCTCCAGCAATTGCGGCGAAGCTTTCTGGCCGACCGCAAACTCTGCAGCCTTCGATTCGCAGCGTGTATGAACAGGCTCAGCCGCAGCCGTGTCTTTGGCCGGCTCAGAGGTACCCGCAGTGCTGCAGCCCGCCAGGACGGCTGCCGCCAACAAGGTACCGAATGATGCGAGCTTCCAAGGCATGAAGCCTCCTTTGATAAAAAATGGACAGAGATCGTGCGACCGTGATTTGGCCAATTGGTTTCAGAATTGTCACAATTGGCCGTAAGCGAGTCTGCCTGACTCAGCGCCACGGCCTGATGAATCAATCGTCACCAGATATGAACAAGTGTCAGTAGATGTCGATGTAGTCAAAGGGCGGGTTTGGCCAGTTCTGTTTCAGCGCGTTATAAATCTGCGTCACCCACACCTCATCACTGGCCGCCACCCTGCCCACGTAGCCCGACCCTGCAGCCCATGTTTCCAGGCGGAACAACAGCCCGTTGACCTCCATCCCTCCCACCACGCAGGAGGAGATATAGGCAATACCGGCCTTGGTCACACGCAATTGGGTGTGCTGGTCGTCGCTGGCACTGGCAATCATTTGGCGAACGGCTTCCAATGTAAGGCTCTTGGGGTTGGTCAAATCGATGTGCACGTGGCTTGTCCTGACAATTAAACAGGGCACCAGTGTCGCACAGCGCTCACCTCATGCCTAAGTAGCAGTGCCAAACGCGGCGCAAAATGGTTAACTCTGCGCGCCAGTCCAGCCTTTGCGAACCGCGAGAACCCGATGACCATCGTTACCATCAATGCCGATATCAAAGCCAAGTGGCCTCAAGGGCAAAGCTCCTACAGCCCAGGCAGCCCGGAAGAATTGGCAATCATCGGCATCGACCTGCTGGTCAAGGAACTGGGCACCCAGGCCGCACAGGCCTTTATCGGCCAGATATTCGAGAAATACCCGGCCGACCATATGGGGGTCGAAGACCCGCTACGCGAATAGCAACCAACCGGCAGGTGCCTTACTCAAGGCGCGCCAGGCGTTCGGTGAGCAGGTCGAAAAAGCCCTGGGCATCACCGTTTTCAACCCAGAACACATTCTTGTCGTGCTTGAGGCCGTCGTACCAGTCGACGATGGTCTGGCCAAACGTCGGGCCTTCGCGGCTATCGATCACCATATTGGCCTGACGTCCGGTGAACAGTTCGGGCTTGAGCAGGTAGCCGATCACGGTCGCGTCGTGCACCGGGCCGCCCGTCATACCGTAGTGCTCCATATCGCCCTTGACGTATTCATTGAGAATATCGCCTACCACCTTGCTGGCGTTGTTGTTCAGGTCGGCGATCTTCTTCAGGCGCGCCTCGCTGGTCAGTATCTTGTGGGTCACGTCCAGCGGCAGATAGGTCAGTTTGACGCCACTTTTAAGGACAATTTCAGCCGCCAGCGGATCGGCAAACAGATTGAATTCGGCCACCGGGGTAATGTTGCCGCCATTGAAGTGCGCGCCGCCCATGACCACCACTTCCTTGATGCCCTGGGTGATTTCCGGCGCCTGGGTCAGCGCCAGAGCCAGGTTGGTCTGCGGGCCGAGCATGGCGATGGTGATGCTATGGGGCTTGGCGGTGCTCAGGGTGCTGATCAAGTAGTCGACCGCATTGCCGTCGGCCAGGCCTTTTTTCGGCTCGTGCACGGTCACACCAGAAATGCCTTCCTTGCCGTGAATATTCTCGGCATAGATCGGCGTGCGCAGCAGCGGCTGCGGCGCGCCGGCATACACAGGGATCTCCTCGCGCCCTGCCCACTCACGGGCGAGTCGCGCATTGCGCGAGGTCTTGTCCAGGCGCACATTGCCGGCCACCGTGGTCAACGCACGAATGTTCAGCTCCTGTGGCGAGGCCATCGCAAACAGCAATGCCACTACATCGTCGGCGCCCGGATCGGTATCAATGATCAGGTCGATTTTTTCCGCCGCCTGGGCGCTTGCAGCAGTTAGCACGGACAAAAGCAGCACACTCCGAAACAGGTGTCGCAGGGTTGAGATTCTATGTTGCATGACGCACTCCTTGTCATTGTGGGAAATGCTAGAAAGTCACGCCAGACACCAGCGCGATATTACAGTAGGGCTGGCACTCGCCAGTACGCACCACCGCGCGCGCCTTGTGGCTGAGCTGCTTGAACGCTTCATGACTGAGCAGGCGGCGCTCACCCAGGTCGTGCGGGTCCAGCGCGTTGAGATCAGCCAGCGCCGGCGGCTGCTTGTGCAGGATTTCCTCAGCCAACACGTGGCTTTCAACCTGCATCTCCGTGAGCACAATGCGCAGGGTGCTGATGAAATCGGGAATGCCCTGGGTCAGCGCCAGATCGATCAACTCCACCCCCGGAGGCACCGGCAGGCCGGCATCGCCGATCACCAGGATGTCGCCATGGCCGAGGGAGGCAATCAACCGCGACAGGGCAATGTTGAGCAATGGAGTCTTTTTCATGGGCGAGCAAAGCCTTGAACGTCATGCAATGTGGGAATGGAGGGTTGCGCCCCGGCACGGGTGACCGACAGAGCCGCCGCGACCTGGCCAAAACGTATGGCCTCTGCCTCGTCCTGCCCGTTGGCCAGTGCTGCGGCAAAGCCGCCGACAAAGGTATCGCCCGCCGCAGTGGTATCCACCGCCTGGACCTTGGGCGCCGGCAGATGCTCGAAACCCTGGCCATCGGCGAACAGCGCGCCTTGCGAGCCCAGGGTCACAATCACCTTGCCCGCACCGGCATTTAGCAGATGCGTAGCCGCGACCTTGGCCGCGTCCAGCGAATCCACCGGCACACCGCTCAAGGCCGATGCTTCGCTTTCGTTGGGGATCAGGTAGTCGATCGCCGCGTACCAGTCTGCCGGCAACGGCCCGCTGGCGGGCGCGGGGTTGAGGATCACCGTCTTGCCCAGTGCGCGAGCGCGCTTGAGGGCATACCCCACAGTGTCCATGGGCACTTCGAGCTGGCAGACAATCACCTCGGCCGCCTGCAGCACAGCGTCGAACGCCAGCAGCGACGCGGGTGTCAGTTGGCCGTTGCTGCCAGCCACAATCACGATCGCATTCTGACTGCTGTCATCCACCACAATCAGCGCAACACCGCTGGAGCCCTCTACCTCGTTGACGGCCTGGCAGTCGATCCCCTCCACCAACAACGCGTCACGCAACTGGGCGCCATAGGCATCGCTGCCCACGCAGCCGATCATCGCAACCTCAGCCCCCAGACGCGCCGCAGCGACCGCCTGATTGGCGCCCTTACCACCTGGCACGGTGGCAAATGACTGGCCGACCAGGGTTTCACCGCCGCGAGGCAGCCGGCTGGCGCGGGTCACCAGGTCCATGTTCAGGCTGCCTACTACCACTACTTTTGCTGGCATACATCAATACTCATCAATTCGTTCAGCGGTTTGAGGCAAACACGCCAGCCAACGGCGCCGTTGACTCACGCAAGACAATGCTCGGCGTGACAATGCGTTGGTCAGCCGGCAATTGCGGTGTCGCAATCCGTCGCAATAACAACTCCGCCGCCATCTCCCCCAATTGCAGGATCGACTGGCCCACAGTAGTCAACGCGGGGTAGACATAGCGGCTCATTTGAATGTCATCAAAACCAATCACCGACAGCTCGGCGGGCACCCGCAGGTTGCGTTCGGCGGCCGCACGCAGCACACCGAAGCCGATCATATCGTTGCCGGCGAATATCGCGCTGGGCGGATTATCCGCCAGCAACTGCACCGCCGCCGCATAGCCACCGGTACTGGTGAAATCACTTTCCAATACGCGGCTGGCAGGAACCGCCACACCGGCCTCCTGCAACGCCCGCTGGTAGCCGGCCAGGCGCATCTGCGCGACACGCGTGTGCGCCGGTCCGCCGATACAGGCGATATCCCGGTGCCCCAGCTCCAGCAAATGCCGGGTCGCCAGGTACGCGCCCTGCTCATGATCGATGCGCACCAGATCCACATCGACGCCCTCCAGGCCCCGGTCGACAATGACCATGGGCGTGCGTACCGCCTTGAGGCCAGTCGCCAGGCCACTGTCATCGCCACCAACCGAGGTAACGATCAGGCCATCGACGCGCTTCTCCAGCAGCACCCGCAAATAGTTGCGCTGTTTATCGGCGTTATCATCGGAATTGCACAGGATCACGCAGTAGCCATTGCGCTCGCAGTAATCCTCGATGCCCCTGGCCAGCTCCGCGAAATACGGGTTCAGGCTGTTGGGCACCAACAGGCCGATGGTCGCGGTGGTCTTGGCCTTCAGCGAACGGGCGACTGCGCTGGGTACATAGTCCAGCTGCTTGATCGCTGCTTCGACCTTGAGCCGCACGGGCTCGCTGACCGGGCGCGTCCTGTTCACCACATGGGAAACCGTGGTGTAGGAAATGCCCGCAAGCGCCGCCACATCCTTGATGGTTGCCATGTCTCAACCCCGCCGGCTTGCGCGTTGGCTGCGGTAGGTGTCCAGCACCACGGCAATCACGATAACGGCGCCGGTAATGATGCGCTTGGTCGGCTCGGTCGCGCCGATCTGCGCCAGGCCGGCTGCCAATACAGAAATGATCAACACCCCAAAGAACGTGCTGATCACCGAACCACGCCCGCCCATCAGGCTGGTGCCACCGATCACCACTGCGGCAATCACCTGCAGCTCCAGGCCGGAGCCGGCATTCGGGTCGGCCGCTTCCAGGCGGGAAATCTGGAACAGTGCCGCCACACCGGCCAACAGCCCCATCAGGCTGAACACCAGGATCTTGTAGGGTTTTGGATTGATCCCCGCCAGACGCACAGCTTCTTCATTGGTGCCGATACCAATCAGGTAGCGACCGAACACTGTGCGCGTCAGCACCGCCTGGGCAACGATAATCACCAGCAAGGCAATGATGAATGATGGCGAGATACCAAATGCCACCGGGTTAGACAGCCAGGCGAAGGAGTCGCCGATATAGGCGGTGCGCGAGCCTGTCATCTGGTAGGCCGCGCCACGGGCCATTTCCAGCACGCCGAGGGACACGATGAACGACGGAATACGCCAGGCCACGGTGATGGAACCGGTGATGGTCCCGGCCAGGGCCGCACAGCCCATGCCGAGCAACGCCGCCGGGACTACGCTCCAGCCCCAGCCGAGGATCGCCACGCTGACCGCAGATGCTGCCAGGGCCAGCACCGAACCCACCGACAGGTCGATGCCGCCGATGATCAGGATGAACGTCATGCCGACCGCCAGCACCATCAGGTCGGGAATCTGGTTGGCGATGGTGCTGAAGGTGTCATAGGACCAAAAGTGGCTGCTCAGGGCCGAGAACAGCGCAATCATCGCCATCAAGGCACCTGCCAGGCCCAGGTAAGTGCCCAGGCCGTAGAAATTGCCGCCGGCTTTTGCGGTTGGAGTTGCTGTTTTCATGGGGTTGTCCTGGGCGCTGCTTCGTTGAGCAACGCATCACGTTTCTGATAGCCGGCAAACGCGGCGGCAAGCAATTCGTCCTGGGTCCAGCTGTCACGCGCGAAGGTTTCGATCAAGCGTCCGGCAGACAGCACGCCGATGCGGTCGCAGATCAGCATCAGCTCGCGCAAGTCGCTGGACACCACCACCAGCGCCTTGCCCTGACGGGTCAAGTCGCCAAGCAGCGCATAGATATCAAATTTGGCGCCGACGTCGATGCCACGGGTCGGCTCGTCGAACAGCATCACCGCGCAATCGCGCTCAAGCCAGCGGCCGATCACCACCTTTTGCTGATTGCCGCCCGACAGCTCGGACACCAATTGCGCGGGGCTGGAGCTGCGGATGCGCATGGCGTCGATCTGCCGCTTGGCCAGCGCCGCTTCATCACGCCCATTGACCAGGCCGGCGCTGGACACCTTGGCCATATTGCCCAGGGCCGTGTTGGCGCTGATGGACTGGCTGAGCAACAGGCCCTCGCCCTTGCGATCCTCGGTGATCAGCGCAATGCCGTGCCCTACCGCATCCACCGGCGAGCGAATGCTCACCACCCGGGCCGGCGAGCCGAGGGCCACCGTGCCACTGTCGGCCAGGTCGGCACCAAAGATCAGGCGCAGCAACTCCGTGCGACCGGCACCGATCAGTCCGGAGATGCCGTAGATCTCACCGGCGCGCACCTCAAAGGACACATCCCGGACCTTGTCCGAACGGGTCAGGCCCGTGACCGTCAAGGCAGGCGCGCCAATGGTGCGCGGGCCGAGGTCGATGTGCTCGCCCAACTCGCGACCGACCATCAGCGTGACCAGTTGCTCGCTGTTGTAGTTGGCCATTGGCTCGACACACACCAGTTGGCCGTCACGCAGCACCGCAATGCGCTGTGCCACGCGGGCCAGCTCTTCCAGGCGATGGGAAATGTAGATAATTGCCACGCCCCGAGCCTGCAGGCGGGTGATTTGCTCAAACAGCATCTCGACTTCACGGGCGGTAAGCATTGCCGTCGGTTCGTCGAGGATCAGCACATGGCAGTCGCCGATCAGGTTGCGGGCGATCTCGACCATCTGCTGATGACCGATGCCCAGGCTGCCAACCAGGGTGTCCGGGTCGATGGCATCCAGCCCCACGTGTGCCATGGCCTCGATCGCGGCCTTGCGCAGTTGCTTGCGGCTGATCCAGCCACCACGACTGGGCAGGTTATCGAGGAACAGGTTTTCGGCTACGGTCAGGGTCGGCAGCAGGTTGAGCTCCTGCATCACCATGCGGATCCCCTGCTTTTCCGCCTGGGTGCGGCTGGCCGGGGCATAGTCCTGGCCGTTGAACTGCATCTGCCCGGTGGTGGGTGTAACCAGGCCACCGATGATCTTCGACAGGGTGCTTTTGCCCGCGCCATTCTCACCGGTCAGTGCCAACACCTCGCCGCGATTGAGCGTCAGGGTGATGTCAGACAAGACAGGCTGGGCATAGGTCTTACCGATACCGCTGACCGAGAGGACAGTGGTCGGTGCGGAAGATGACATAGGAAAATCTCCAGGCGCCCGCTCGACGTGAACGGGCGCTGTAGTGCGCAGCCAGGGATTATTGCTTGAGGACGAGTTCTACCGGCGTTTCGATCACGCCATCCACGGACTCGACTTTTTCACCCTTGACCAGCTTCAGCGCGTTCTGGATACCAAACACTGCTTGCTGCGCAGCCGCCTGGTCGGCGGTGGCCAGGATGCGGCCGTCCTTGAGCATCGGTTTGATCGCGGCGATATTGTCGTAGCCAACCACCTGGACCTTGCCGGCCTTGCCTGCCGCACGTACCGCAGAAACGGCACCCAGGGCCATATTGTCATTACCGGCCAGCAGCGCCTTGAGGTCTGGGTGTTCGCTCAACATGGCAGCCGCGACCTTGTTGCCCTGGTCGATCTCCCAGTTACCGGACTGCACGGAGACAATCTTCATACCCGCCCCATCCATCGCATCCTTGAAGCCGGCGGTGCGTTGCTGGGCGTTGGTGGTGGTCGGCACACCTTCGATAATCCCGACCTTGTCACCGCTCGCCAGTTGCTTGGCCAGGTACTCGCCGACCAGGCGCGAACCCTTGCGGTTATCCGGGCCTACGAAGGGAACCTCGAGGTTTTTGCTTTTCAGCACTTCAGGGTCGAGGCGGTTATCGATGTTGACCACCTTGATCCCGGCATCGGAGGCTTTCTTCAGTACGTTGACCAGGGCCTTGGAGTCGGCGGGCGCGATGACGATTGCGTTGACTTTCGCGAGGATCATCTGGTTGACGATATCAATCTGGGCCGAGGTGTCGGTTTCGTTCTTGATCCCGTTGGTGATCATGTCGAAATCGGCGGCATGGGCTTTCTGATAGTCCTTGGCACCGTCTTGCATGGTGACGAAAAACTCATTGGCCAGGGACTTCATCACCAGGCCGACCTTGGGTTTGGCGGCGCTGTCATCAGCGAATGCAGAGGAAAGAGGCAGGGCAGCGGATGCAGCAGCCAGGACAGTGGCAGCAAGCAAACGTCCAGCGAATGGCAGCTTCATGGGTTCACTCCGATCTTATGATTATTTTGAGCAACGCCTGCAGCTTCACCTCACTCACGGAGTGCTCGTGAAACATCTCGCAAACGTTTGCGCTAAACAAACTATGCGAATAAGGCTGAATTTTGTCAACGAAAGAAACGGGCTTTTTCCGTGCACGCTCTACTTCCTGCCCTACAGCCCAACCCCCGCGTGCCTAAACATCCGGGCTAGGCGATCGTTCTCTAAAACGACAGACCTGCGGCCGCATTTCAGAAGCGTCTTGCTGATTTTTCCGGAATGATTTTCGGACAACCGAACGCCGAAGCCGCCAGCGTTCGGAAATTCGGACGCGAGCTGAAGCCAAAAAATCACACAACGTTAAAAAATTGTTTTAAATCAGCAGGTTAAAAACAATCCTCAAACAAAATCTCGCTGGTACAAATCCTGCTCTTAATCAGCACCTTGTGGTGCTCAGCGCAGCCCGGGGTGTTCTGGATGAACCTGCACATGCACTCATCAAAACTAGAGAGAAAAATAATGAAATCTGCACTCAAGAACTTTGTTCCGGGCGCCTTAGCCCTGCTGCTGCTCTTCCCGGTTGCCGCCCAGGCCAAGGAAGTTGAATCCAAGACCAAGCTGTCCAACGTGGTGGTACTGGCCACTGGCGGCACCATCGCCGGCGCTGGCGCCAGCGCGGCCAACAGCGCCACCTACCAGGCGGCCAAGGTCGGTATCGAACAATTGATCGCCGGCATTCCCGAGCTCAGCCAGATCGCCAACGTGCGTGGCGAGCAAGTGATGCAGATTGCTTCCGAGAGCATCACCAACGAAAACCTGCTGCAACTGGGTCGTCGTGTCGCCGAACTTGCCGACAGCAAGGACGTGGACGGCATCGTGATCACCCACGGCACCGACACCCTCGAAGAAACCGCCTACTTCCTCAACCTGGTGGAAAAGACCGACAAGCCAATCGTCGTCGTGGGCTCCATGCGCCCGGGCACTGCCATGTCCGCCGACGGTATGCTGAACCTGTACAACGCCGTGGCCGTAGCCGGCAGCAAGGACGCACGCGGTAAAGGCGTACTGGTGACCATGAACGACGAGATCCAGTCGGGTCGCGACGTGAGCAAGATGATCAACATCAAGACTGAGGCCTTCAAAAGCGCCTGGGGCCCACTGGGCATGGTTGTAGAGGGCAAGTCCTACTGGTTCCGCCAGCCAGCCAAGCGTCACACCATGGGCTCGGAGTTCGATATCAAGAACATCAAGAGCCTGCCGGATGTTGAAATTGCCTACGGCTATGGCAACGTCAGCGACACCGCCTACAAAGCCCTGGCCCAGGCTGGCGCCAAAGCCATCATCCATGCCGGCACCGGCAATGGCTCGGTACCGGCCAAGGTAGTGCCTGCCCTGCAGGAACTGCGTAAGGAAGGCGTACAGATCATTCGCTCTTCCCACGTCAATGCCGGCGGTTTCGTTCTGCGCAACGCCGAACAGCCTGACGACAAGTACGACTGGGTCGTGGCCCATGACCTGAACCCGCAGAAAGCCCGCATCCTGGCTATGGTCGCCCTGACCAAGACCCAGGACAGCAAGGAACTGCAGCGCATCTTCTGGGAATACTGAGTCCACTCGGTAACCGATACGCCGCTATCGCTGTAGGCGCAGGCTTACCAGCGATAGCGGTCTACCTGATGTTGCATCATTGACTGACATCCCCCTATCGCCGGTAAGCCGGCCCCTATAAAAAACATTCCTGCCTTTCATAAATTTGCCGCCACACAGACTTCTTGGATTTTAAGCAGTTGCGAATTTTCTCACAGTTAAATACTGTATGTTCGTACAGCTAACTAAGGACTCCTCCGTGGCCAAGCCCTCCGCTGCAACACCAACACCTCCCGACGCCTACCAACGCCTGGCGATCCGCGTGCAAAAAATCATCAACTCCACCAACGCCCAAAAAAACAAAGCCGCGTTGATTTTTCGCCTGCCCGAGGAACCAGAGGACGAATGGGCACGACTACTGGAGGAAATCGCAGAAAACGACAACGTCACCCTCGCCTATCGCGATGATGGTGGGGTGCAGATTTTCTGGGTCGTGCCGAAGGAAGATTGAGTCAATGAGTGTCCGTTTTATCGCCCTGTTATGTATTTTTTTTGCCACCGCCGCCCACGCCCAAGCCCCACGCACCTTCAGTGAAGCCAAGAAAATCGCCTGGAAACTCTACGCTCCGCAATCCACGGAGTTTTATTGCGGCTGCAAATACACGGGTAACCGGGTAGACCTGAAAGCCTGCGGCTACATCCCACGTAAAAACGCGAACCGGGCCGCGCGCATCGAGTGGGAGCATATTGTCCCCGCATGGCAGATCGGGCATCAACGCCAGTGCTGGCAAGACGGCGGACGCAAAAACTGCACGCGTACCGATACTGTCTTCAAGCGCGCGGAAGCCGACCTGCACAACCTGGTACCGAGCATCGGCGAGGTCAATGGCGATCGCAACAACTTCAGCTTTGGCTGGTTGCCAGTGCAGAGCGGGCAATACGGTTCATGCCTGACTCAAGTGGACTTCAAGGCCAAGAAGGTCATGCCCAGGCCATCTATCCGCGGCATGATTGCCCGGACTTACTTTTACATGAGTAAACAATACGGTCTGCGCCTGTCGAAACAGGACCGCCAGTTGTATGAAGCCTGGAACCGGACCTATCCCGTGCAGCCTTGGGAGCGCCAGCGCAATCAAACCGTGGCATGCGTGATGGGGCGCGGCAACGAGTTCGTCGGCCCGGTGAACCTCAAGGCCTGCGGATAAACGCGAGCGGGATCCGCCGATCCCGCCAACCCCCTTGTTACTGGCGGGCCTTGTGCTCGATCACCTGCGACTCAGCGTCGGTCTTCTTCTTTTTCACCAGCCTTTCCTGCAACTGGACCTGGCGAGCCTCGGCCTCGGCCTTGCTGGCGAATGGTCCCAACAGCACCAGGTCCTTGCCGTCTTCCTTGGCCAGATAGAAAGTAAAGCCGTTTTCCAGCAACCAGGCGGTCAGGTCGGTCAGCGCCTGCAGTTTGTTGTCGGGCGAGCGCACCAGGATATCCCACTGCACAGCGGCAACCGCAGGCGCCTGGGCTTTGGCGGCTTCAGCTTTGTCTCGGGGGGTGTCGAGATTGGGCCCTTCACCGCATCCGGCCAACGCCAATACCACAATTGCCATCGCTACTTTACGCACTGCCCTGCCCCTTTAATGATCAAAGAGGCAACTTTATCATTCGCTGCCTATTCTGGCCGTCATAAACGTTGGCTTAAACATTGCGAAGGATGTTTCCCAGACCTGTATGATGGCGCCATGGGAATTAATGCCGCCTCCATGCGTCCTAAAAGAGGCAGCCACAGGGAAGCGCTTCACAGTAAGCTACACGCAACCGACATCCGCCCTGTTAGAACATGCGTCCTTCAAAGCAATCAAGGAGAAGTCCATGCTGATACTCACCCGCAAAGTCGGTGAAAGCATAAATATCGGTGATGACATTACGATCACCATTCTGGGCGTTAGCGGCCAGCAAGTAAGAATCGGCATCAATGCTCCCAAAGATGTTGCCGTGCATCGCGAAGAGATTTACCAGCGCATCCAGGCAGGCCTGACTGCACCGGACAAACGCGAAACACCTTGAAGCCCTCCCAGTAGCCAGCCCGCTCGTCCCCTGTAACGGCTGGCGAAAGCCTCTTGGCCTGTCTACGGTATTCCGTGATCAGCGCAGCATTCGCGCCAGGCCCAGCCACTTGCCATCCCCTCCCCCGGCTCACCCGCGGAACTTGCGGGCCGTTTAACAGACAAACCCCTCCAGGAACGTTACAAAACCTTACAGTGCCCTCGGAGCGCGTTAATGAGGCGATCCCGCAAAGAGCCCTATACCCGTAAATCCTGGATAATCGCCCTGGTGATTGCCCTGGCTTTCGTAGCGATCGGGTATGGCCTCAGGTTTTATATGGAAGGCACTACCACCGTCCAGGATGCCAATTCATGGCCTGACCTGGCGTTGTTTCTCGGTGGCTATCTGTTCTGCTTCTGCCTCAAGCCCATCCAGGCTGCGATCCAGCGAAAACTCAGTCGTCGAGGATTTCGCCAGGCCCGGCAGAAAACCCCCTCTTGAAACAGCGATTGGATCCCATGCTTAAATCAGGAGGAACTATCCACTTCGGTAGCACCCATACCCATACATCCCATAAAAAACGTTATCGATATGGACATAGAACATAACGCCAAGAACCTATTGTTCTTGATCGCACAACTCTCGGCAGATCATCCAAAGTCTTCCGCGCAATTGCACGGCAAGCCCGATGACGTCCTCGCGGGCCTGCGTCAACTTCATCTGCTGCACCTGATCACGGGCACCATTACCCACGGGAGCATCAAAGATCCATTGGGCTACCAGTGGGCTAGCGCTGAAAACATCCTGCTGACCAAGCGTGGCGAGGCGTTCAAGCCGGTGTAGAAGGCCGCAAGCGCAGTGAACCGGCGGCGTCGCACTGGACATGTACGCGGTCATAACTCGCAATCGTCGGATGATCCGTCACCATTGGCTCCCCATGCGCCGAGGTCACCACTAGGACGTCCGCACCCGCCGCCTCACCGGCGCGGATCCCCACCGGGGCATCCTCGAACACCAGGCATTCACCTATCGGCACCCCCAGACGCTGGGCGCCCAACAGGTAACAGGCCGGATCCGGCTTGCCGCTGTCCACATCCTCAGCCGTAATCATGACAGCCGGCGGCACCAGGCCTGCCGCGTGCATACGGCGCAGGGCAAGGGCCTTGGGCGCAGACGTGACCACGGCCCAGCGGTGGGCAGGCAAACTCTGCAAAAATGCCACAGCGCCTGGGATTGCCAGCACGCCCTCCACATCCTCGATCTCTGCCTCGGTAATCCCTCGCGCCTCAGCCTGCGCGTCCACCCCCGGCAACGCCTGGCGGTTGATCGTATCAATGGCCCGAACACCGTGGATGGTCCCCAGAAACGCCTCGACATCCAGCCCGTGGCGTCGCGCCCAGGCAGCCCAGACCCGCTCTGCGGCAGCCATGGAGTTGAGTAGGGTACCGTCCATATCAAACAGAAATGCACGGTACGGACGATCAAATACAGCCGATTCTTTGACGGACACTGCCGGGCTCCCTCTTATGCTCGCTGCCCATTATCGGGCCCTGATGCAATCTACGGATCGGCCCAGGCCTTGTAAACGAAGGATGACGCCAGGCCGTCAGCAAACCTGACCGCCGCTCTCCGGGATATCTTGCGGCGTATTCCACGCGGCCAGAACCGCGACCCTAAGCCCTTCGACTGTAGCCCCCAGTGCCATTGAGGGCTGAGGCCCGGCCCCCTGCCCTGGCAGAAAAGGAACATGGATAAACCCACTGCGCACGCCAGACCCCGCCAAGGCATGCTGCAAGCTGTAGAACACTTGGTTACACACAAAGGTGCCCGCCGTGTGCGAGACCGAAGCGGCGATGCCAGCGTCGCGCACCGCCTTGACCATGGCCTTGACCGGCAAGGTACTGAAATAGGCCGCAGGCCCTTCAGGGATCACCGCCGTATCGACAGGCTGAGCCCCAAGGTTGTCCGGGATCCGCGCATCGTTGAGGTTGATCGCCACTCGCTCGATAGAAATATCACTGCGCCCTGGCCCCAGGCCGGTGGCAATTACCAGTTGCGGTTGATGCTCGGCCAGCAACTGGTTCAAACAGATAACGGCAGTGGCAAAGGCACAGGGCAATTGGCGGGCGATGATGGTGACGCCTTCCTGCAATTGCACCCCGTCCAGTTGACGCACAGCTTCCCAGGACGGGTTGATCAGGTCTTGATCGAACGGCTCAAACCCCGTCAGTAGCACAGTCCCCATCACCACCTCACATCAACACATAAAGAAGGACGATGTTGACCAGCAACATCATCAACGCCGTGGGCATCTGCGCCTTGATCACCGCGTTTTTGTCAGGCAATTCCAGCAGCGCCGCGGGCACAATATTGAAGTTCGCCGCCATCGGCGTCATCAACGTACCGCAGTACCCGGAAAACATGCCAATGGCCGCCATTACCGCCGGGTTGCCACCATAAATCCCCACCAGTACCGGCACACCAACACCGCCGGTCATCACCGGGAAGGCGGCAAAACCGTTGCCCATGATCACCGTGAACAGTGCCATGCCCAACACATAGACCATCACCGCCACCAGCTTGTAATCCAGGTTGATATAGGTGGTGGTGACGTGAGCCACGGCCGTCCCTACGCCAGCCTCGTTAAACAACAAGCCGAGCATCGCCAGCATCTGCGGCAAGACCATGGCCCAGCCCAGGGCTTCGGTCAGGCGTCGCGACTCTCGCAAGGCCTGCACCGGCGTGTCGCGGGTCAGCCAGCAGGCCAGGCCCAGGGCGATCAGGCAACCGAGGCCGAGGGATACGAACGTGGTGTTTTTCGGGTCCAGCAGTGGCACGCCGCCAATCTCGACGTTCTTGAGCAGCACAGAGCCGATTACGGTGGTCAACGGAATGGCCAGGGCCGGAATAAACAGTTTATGACCCAGCCGGCCGGCACTGGCACGGGAGGCTTTGTCATGCAGCTCGACATGGGCACCACGCCCCACCCCGCCGAGCCCGGCGATCAACGCCATCAGCACCACGCCGACGCCCACGACCACCGACGGCAAGTGCTCGCCCACCAGGAACGGAATGGCGAACAGCAGCCAGAACAAAGCACTTGACCAGCGTTTGGGGTGGGTGCGGTCAGCCAGGATCATGCCCGCGGTAATCAGCAACAAAACCCCGGCGAGCCAATACAGATATTGGATGGAAATGATCATTGCGCGGCCTCCGGCTGAACGCTGGCGGGCGCGGTGGTTGTCAGTTCGCGGGTCAATCTTCGGTCAAAGCGGTGCAAACGTATCGCGTGCACAATGAACGCACAAATCGCCGTGGGGATGCCCCAGACCGCAATATGCAGCGGTTCGACATCAATGCCAGAGCCCAGCAGGAAGGTGTGCATCAAGGCAATCGCACCAAAGGCCACGAAGATGTCTTCACCAAAAAACAGCCCCACGTTGTCCGTGGCGGCGCACATCGCCAGGACCTTGTGGCGCACCTTGTCCGGCAGCTTGCCAAAGCGTTTCTCGGCCGCGCCTTCCGCCATGGGCGCCAGCAAAGGGCGCACCATTTGCGGATGCCCGCCAAGACTGGTCAGGCCCATGGCCGCTGTGGATTCGCGAACAAACAGATAAATGATCAACAGACGCCCGACGGTGGCGCGCTCGAAGCGCGCAATCCAGTTCTGCGCGTGCAGGCGCAGGCCATGGCGCTCCAGCAAGCCGATGACGGCCAGGGGCAGCAACAGGATCAGCTGCAAGGCGCGGGTCTGCAGGAAGCCATCGCCCATGGTGGCGAGGATTTTTTCCAAGGGGAAGTGCGCGGCAAATCCGGTGGCAATCGCCGCCGCCGTCACCACCAGCAACGGATTGAAGCGCAACACGAAGCCGACCACGATGACGAGCACGCCAATCAGCGGCCAAAGGTTCACAACAGTTTGCATGGCGTTGAGTCCTTGATTGCGTGCTGCGACGCCTGCCTCGCTGATAAGCAATGGCGGGGAGCCCGACGCGGATTTTTATTATTGACCGGGTAGGTCGAGGGTCATTGGCGGGCATCTTTGCTGCTTGGAGCGGAGGGTGTCCAACAAGAAAAATTGTTGCTGCAAACCAATAAAGTTTGTGAGGGGATGGCAGGCAATTACAGGCATGCCACGATTTGCGTGGTTCAAATCGTGGCATACCCTGCCGGGTGAACCTGCGTGATCAGGGCTGCCAAGCTCTGGACGCAGCTGCGGCCTTGAATTTGGCGCTGTTTTGCAGTGTGGCTGGTGGCTCGGAATCACCAAAAATAGCTTTAAGCCAGTGCCCATCGGTAGGGTTGGGGAAGAGAACAAACTTGCGACCGAACTCTTGCTTGTCTTCAGTCATCAGCGCCATGCGCTGCTGCACATCGGACACGTAGTACTTGCGCTTGAAGTCATTGAGGTTGTCGCCCAACATCACGACCACTTCATAGTCCTTGGCAATTTCCAGCTGCCTGGGCTCTTTATTGGATGTGTCGCGGTAAACCGTTAGGTGCTTTTCATCCGCAAAGGGAAGCTTGCTATTGCGCAGGTTTGCCAAGGCGTATTCATAGGTTTTGTCGCCCTGATCACGGCTCGTGACGTAAAAAACATCTACCCCTTTTGATTGCGCATAATTCAAAAACTCCACTGCGCCGGGCGTGGCCACCGGGCCGTTTTCAGCCACCCATTTATCCCAGGCGGCATCATCGAAGAACTCTTTGCCCGAATTGATCATGTAGCCCCAGTAGCTGTTGCTGCTCAAGACGGTGTCGTCGATGTCGCTGATAATCGCCAACGGCCGATCGCCGGCTTTGTGCGCTTGCAGGGCACTGTCCAGGCGCATCTTGGCAATATTGAAACCTTGATAGTAAAGCGCCTCGAACTCGGCAGCCGTCTGCCTCCAGGCGACGGCTGAAGTCAGATCATTGGAAACAACACTTGTGACTTGCCCTGACCATACCGGCGCACACTGAAGCATCAATAACGAGAAGAGAATGGGAGCGGCGAAGATCTTGTTGTTTTTCTCTACTTTCATTTTCAAACCCATAATTAAGGTCCAGACAGCCTCAGAAGGCACTGCAAGGGTGTTGTTCTATAACACCCTGCAGGTCGGCTCAATATGAGTGTCGCGATCGTGGATCAATCAGGCGCAACTCCCGCATTTACCAGCGGTGTGTAACTTGCGGTCAACACCGTGCCTGGCGCCGGCATGTGGCTGGTATTGTTGACTGTGGAGCAGGCAGTACTGCGATTGAACAGGTTCTGAATGCCCATGCTGACCTGATCATTTTCACTGAGTTGGTATTGGCTGATCATATCGACGGTGGTGTAGCTGTCGACCTTGCGTCGTCCAAAGCTGGCAACGCCAACTAGGCGATAATCAGCGCCATCGAAATAGGTGGCCTGCACGCGGTTGCTCCAGGCTTCGCTCGGCTCGAGCTCAAGGTAGGCGGTCAGTTTGAGCGGTGGGATGCGGTAGCCAGTCACGACCTTCAGGCTGCTCCCGGCCCTTCATCCAGGTAAAGCTGCCGCCGGCGCCCCAGCGCTCATTGAGCTTATGTTGCAACTGCGCAAAGCCACCGAGGCTGCGCGTTGTCAGGTCGGGGTTGAAGTAGCGCCCCACAACAGTTCTGTATTGCCTTGATTCCCCAGCGGCGTGCGAAGCGTGACCCCGCTGCCGAACACTTCACTGTTCCTTATCGTGAGCGTGGGGATTCCATATACTGCCGAGAAATATGGCGCCGGGACCAATCAAGCACCCCCAATAACCATTTAGGCCTGGATAGAGAAGCGGCCCGAATGCCGCAGTGGCAAGAAAAGTGACCCCAGCCCATAACCGCTTACGCGGGGTGAACCACTCGCGGAACGCTTCAAGCTTTTTACCGGCCATTGCCACCTCCTTGTTTGATAAGCAGCAAAGCATATCACCCACTTAAACGAATCACGCCAGCCGGCGAGGCAGGCGCACGCTGGGAGGTAAGCCATGAGCGCTTTCGCAGTGTTTGGTATGAACTTCGCGGTCGCCAACGCAGAGGCCGGCAAGAGAGCAACAAAAAAGGGCCCACCTTTCGGTGAGCCCTTCTAGACCGCCCAGCAGAGCGGATTTTGTTTGGTAGGCGCGATTGGACTCGAACCAACGACCCCCACCATGTCAAGGTGGTGCTCTAACCAACTGAGCTACGTGCCTGCTGTGAGGCGGCATTCTACGGAATTCCCGAGGGGTGTCAACACCTTTTTTGAAGCTAAGCCTATGAATATGCGAATTTTTTATTTTTCATTAGCCGCGCGGCTTTTTCCGGGTGGCTGGCAGGGTATTTTCAACTGAGGTAGGATCGGCGCACTCGTAAAAAATATAAAACAGAGGTTCCAGTATGGCGAACACCCCCTACCCCCAGTCGTATTACGCAGCGTCCGCCAATGCGGTTCCTCCCCGGCCAGCGCTGCAAGGTGAAGTCGAAACCGATGTGTGCGTGATCGGCGCCGGCTATACCGGGTTGTCGAGCGCGCTGTTCCTGCTGGAGAACGGCTTTCGTGTGACGGTACTGGAAGCCGCCAAGGTAGGTTTCGGTGCATCTGGGCGCAACGGTGGCCAGATCGTCAACAGCTATAGCCGTGATATCGATGTGATCGAACGCAGCGTCGGCCCCCAACAGGCACAGCTATTGGGACAAATGGCATTTGAGGGCGGCAGGATCATTCGTGAGCGGGTAGCCAAATACCAGATTCAGTGCGACTTGAAGGACGGCGGGGTCTTCGCTGCACTCAATAGCAAGCACATGGGCCACCTGGAATCGCAGAAGCGTTTGTGGGAGCGCTACGGCCATACGCAGTTGGAGTTGCTCGACGAGCGGCGCATCCGCGAGGTAGTGGCCTGTGACAACTACGTGGGCGGCCTGCTGGACATGAGTGGCGGGCATATCCATCCGCTGAACCTGGCATTGGGTGAAGCGGCGGCAGTGGAGTCCCTGGGCGGCACTATCTACGAACAGTCCGCCGCCGTGCGTATCGAGCGTGGCGCCAACCCTGTGGTCCACACGGCGCAAGGCAAGGTAAAGGCTAAATTCATCATCGTCGCCGGCAACGCGTACCTGGGCAACCTCGTGCCCGAACTGGCAGCCAAGTCGATGCCATGCGGCACACAAGTGATCACCACCGCACCTCTGGGGGATGAACTGGCTAAATCCCTGCTACCCCAGGACTTCTGCGTCGAAGACTGCAACTACTTGCTCGACTACTATCGACTGACCAGCGACAAGCGCCTGATCTTCGGCGGTGGCGTGGTGTATGGCGCGCGGGATCCGGCAAATATCGAAGCAATCATCCGACCGAAGATGCTCAAGGCCTTCCCGCAATTGAAGGATGTAAAAATCGACTACGCCTGGACCGGCAACTTCCTGCTGACCTTGTCTCGCCTGCCCCAGGTTGGCCGCATCGGCGATAACATCTACTACTCCCAGGGCTGTAGCGGGCATGGCGTGACGTATACGCACCTGGCGGGCAAGGTACTGGCCGAAGCCCTCAGAGGCCAAGCGGAGCGTTTTGACGCGTTTGCCGACCTGCCGCACTACCCGTTCCCGGGCGGCCAACTGCTGCGCACTCCATTTGCAGCGATGGGCGCGTGGTATTACGGGCTGCGGGACAAGCTGGGCTTCTGATCGACACCCTGCAGGAACCGGCTTGCCGGCGATAGCGATCTTGACGACGCTATCGCTGGCAAGCCCTCCCCTACAGGTCGCATCATCAAATCGCAGACACAAAAAACCCCGGTCTTTCGACCAGGGTCTTTGCTATCGATCCAATCAAGCATGAAGCTTGCTTTGGCGCTCTCGGGGTGTTCAGTGGACCCCGGAACAGATATGGCGCAGCGGACGGGACTCGAACCCGCGACCCCCGGCGTGACAGGCCGGTATTCTAACCGACTGAACTACCGCTGCGTATCGCTCAGACTGCTGAAGTGTCACCTTCAACCGCCTTCAAACATCTGACTGAGCAGCCTTGACTGTTCAATCTCAAACCCGACATATCGGACCTGGAAAATATGGCGCAGCGGACGGGACTCGAACCCGCGACCCCCGGCGTGACAGGCCGGTATTCTAACCGACTGAACTACCGCTGCGCGTCGGTGCAACTTTTAACGTTGCGTCTTGCCCGAAGGCAAAACTCTCAAGAAGTGGTGGGTGATGACGGGATCGAACCGCCGACCCTCTGCTTGTAAGGCAGATGCTCTCCCAGCTGAGCTAATCACCCTTTGCTTCGTTGAGGCCGCGAAATTTACGCAGATAGCGGACCTAAGTCAATAGCCTGCTTGAAGTTTTTCTGAAAAAGACAAAATCACGTCAAGACAGCTACCCGCCCTACTCGCTGTAAATCATCTTCTTGCTCATGCCGCCATCCACCACGAACTCTTGCCCCGTCACAAACCCAGCGCTGCGCGACAGCAGCCACGCCACCATGGCGGCCACATCCTCAACCGTCCCAACCCGGCCCGCAGGATGCTGCGCATGATCGGCGTCACTCAACGGCTCTGCGCGGCGCGCGGCGGGATCACGGGCATCGATCCAGCCAGGGCTGACAGCATTGACCCGAACCTCCGGCCCCAGGCTGATGGCCAGCGCATGGGTCAGGGCCAGCAGGCCACCCTTGCTCGCCGCATAGGCCTCGGTGTCCGGCTCCGACTGCCTGGCCCGGGTAGAAGCCAGATTGACGATAGAACCGCCGTGGGCACGCAGATACGGTGCACAGTGCTTGGCCAGCAGCATCGGCCCACTGAGGTTCACCGCCAGCACCCGATTCCAGTAAGCCAGGTCCAGGCTATCCAACGTGATATTGCGCGGGTCAGCCACTGCGGCATTGCACACCAGGGCATCCAGGCGCCCGAACTGGCCCAGCACTTCAGCAACCCCAAGGGCCACCTGCTGCTCATCAGCCACGTCCATGGTGATAAACCAGGCGTTATCGCCCAGCACCTTGGACACTTTGGCGCCCCGCTCGCGATCAAGATCGGCCAACACCACTTGCCAGCCTTCGCTGATCAGCCAGGCAGCGATCCCCAGGCCGATACCCCGTGCAGCGCCCGTTACCAACGCAACCCGGCCATTACTGGCGCCAGCCGCCTCCTGGGACCACTCGATCACAAGGCAGCCAGCCCGCGGGCCAGATCGGCCTGCAAGTCAGCCACGTCTTCCAGCCCCACGGCAACCCGGATCAGGCTGTCGCGGATACCGGCCGCTTCACGCTCCTGCGGGGCCAGGCGCCCATGGGAGGTGGTGCTTGGATGGGTAATGGTGGTTTTGCTGTCACCCAGGTTGGCGGTGATGGAAATCAGGCGCGTGGCGTCGATAAAGCGCCATGCGCCGTCTTTACCGCCCTTGACCTCAAAACTGACCACCGCCCCAAACCCGCGCTGCTGACGCTGGGCCAACTCATGTTGCGGGTGGCTCTTCAAGCCGGCGTAGTGGACTTTTTCGATGCCGTCCTGCTGTTCCAGCCACTCGGCCAGGGCCTGGGCGTTGGCGCAATGGGCTTTCATCCGCAGGCTGAGGGTTTCCAGGCCCTTGAGGAAAATCCAGGCGTTGAACGGGCTCAGGGTCGGGCCTGCGGTGCGCAAGAAACCCACTACTTCTTTCATCTGCTCGCCACGACCGGCCACTACACCGCCCATGCAACGGCCCTGGCCATCGATGAACTTGGTAGCCGAATGCACCACGATATCTGCGCCCAGCTTCAGCGGTTGCTGCAGGGCGGGCGTGCAGAAGCAGTTATCCACTACCAGCATCGCACCTTTGGCGTGCGCTACTTCGGCGAGGGCGGTGATGTCTACGAGCTCTGCCAGCGGATTGGACGGTGACTCGACGAACAGCAATTTGGTATTGGCCTTGATTGCCCCATCCCAACCTGAAAGGTCTGCCAGCGGCACGTAGTCGACTTCAATGCCGAAACGCTTGAAGTACTTCTCGAACAGGCTGATGGTCGAACCAAACACGCTACGCGATACCAATACATGGTCACCGGCGCTGCACAGGCTCATGACCACCGCGAGGATGGCCGCCATGCCCGTTGCCGTAGCGACGGCCTGCTCTGCACCTTCCAGGGCCGCGATACGCTCTTCGAAGGCACGTACGGTCGGGTTGGTATAACGGGAATAGACGTTACCCGGCACTTCGCCAGCAAAGCGCGCCGCCGCGTCCGCCGCGGTGCGGAACACGTAGCTGGAGGTGAAGAACATCGGGTCACCGTGCTCACCTTCCGGCGTGCGGTGCTGGCCGGCGCGCACAGCCAGGGTGTCGAAAGCCACGCCATCGAGGTCGCTGTCCAACCGACCGGCATCCCATTCCTGACTCATGCTGCCACTCCTTCACTCAATTCTTTATTTAAGATACAAAACCGGCCCCTCAGGGCCGGTAGTCAATCAGTTGTTGTACAGATCGATGATCGCGCTGACCGCCTGGGTCTTGATCTTCGAGGAGTCGTTGCGCGCCTGCTCGATCTTGTTCAGGTAAGCCTCATCGACATCACCGGTCACGTACTTGCCATCGAAGACCGCGCAATCGAACTGCTCGATCTTGATCTTGCCGCCGCCAACCGCCTCGATCAAGTCAGGAAGATCCTGATAGATCAGCCAATCAGCGCCAATCAGATCAGCCACATCCTGGGTCGAACGATTGTGCGCAATCAGTTCGTGGGCGCTCGGCATGTCGATACCGTACACGTTCGGGTAACGCACGGCAGGCGCAGCGGAACAGAAGTACACGTTCTTCGCCCCGGCTTCACGGGCCATCTGGATGATCTGCTTGCAGGTGGTGCCACGCACGATGGAGTCATCCACCAACATCACGTTCTTGCCGCGGAACTCCAGCTCGATGGCGTTGAGCTTCTGGCGTACCGACTTCTTGCGAGCCGCCTGGCCCGGCATGATGAAGGTGCGGCCGATGTAGCGGTTCTTGACGAAACCTTCGCGGAACTTGACGCCCAGGCGGGTGGCCAATTCCAGCGCAGCGGTGCGGCTGGTGTCCGGGATCGGGATCACCACGTCGATGTCGTGCTCTGGACGCTCGCGCAGGATCTTCTCGGCGAGCTTCTCGCCCATGCGCAGGCGCGCCTTGTACACCGAGACGCCATCGATGATCGAATCCGGGCGCGCCAGGTACACGTGCTCGAAAATGCACGGCGTGAGCTTGGGGTTGATCGCGCACTGGCGGGTGTGCAGCTTGCCATCTTCAGTGATGTACACCGCTTCGCCCGGGGCCAGGTCGCGCACCAGGGTAAAGCCCAGTACATCCAGGGATACGCTTTCGGAGGCGATCATGTACTCGACGCCTTCGTCGGTGTGACGCTGGCCGAACACGATAGGACGGATGCCATGCGGGTCGCGGAAACCAACGATCCCGTAACCGGTGATCATTGCCACGACCGCGTAGCCACCCACGCAACGGTTATGCACGTCGGTCACAGCGGCGAACACGTCTTCTTCGGTTGGCTGCAACTTGCCGCGCTGGGCCAGTTCGTGGGCAAACACGTTGAGCAGCACTTCCGAATCGGAACTGGTGTTGACGTGGCGCAGGTCAGATTCGTAAATCTCCTTGGCCAACTGTTCAACATTGGTCAGGTTACCGTTGTGCGCCAAGGTAATGCCGTAGGGCGAGTTGACGTAAAACGGTTGAGCTTCGGCCGAAGTCGAGCTACCGGCAGTCGGATAACGCACATGGCCAATACCCATATGCCCGACCAGGCGCTGCATGTGACGCTGATGGAACACGTCACGTACCAGGCCATTGTCCTTGCGCAGGAATAACCGGCCGTCGTGGCTGGTCACAATACCGGCAGCGTCCTGGCCGCGGTGCTGGAGGACGGTTAGCGCGTCATACAGCGCCTGATTGACGTTCGACTTACCGACGATACCGACGATGCCACACATGCGACGCAACCCCTACTTAATGAATCTTGACTGAACACTACTTACTGCGGCGCGTTGCCCGGCAAGAGGTGCTCCTTGAACGGAATATCAGCGGGTACGCTGATACCGCTGGCCAGCCACTGACTACTCCACCCCAATATGAGGTTCTTGGACCAGTCTGCAACCAATAGAAATTTTGGCACGAGACTCGACTCCTGCCACCAAGCATCCTGCTGTACCGGGCCCAGGCTCAACAGCCCGACCGCAACGACCACCAGCAACGCGCCACGCGCGGCACCGAAGGCCATGCCGAGAAATCGATCGGTCCCGGAGAGGCCGGTGACACGTATCAATTCGCCGATAAGATAATTGACCATTGCTCCCACCAGCAGCGTGGCGATGAACATGATGGCGCAGCCCGCGATGACACGAGCCGAAGGTGTTTCGATGTAGCCGGCCAAGTAAACGGCCAGGGATCCGCCGAACATCCAGGCGACGACTCCTGCAACGATCCAGGTCAGCAGCGATAATGCTTCTTTGACGAAGCCGCGGCTTAGACTGATCAATGCGGAGATGGCGATGATGGCTACGATCGCCCAATCAACCCAGGTAAATGGCACAGTGCAGCCTACAGACGGATAAGGCGGCGCATTTTAGCAGAGCGCTGGGCTATCGGTAAGCGGTGATTGGCGGTCCATTGCAAATCAATGGGTTGTGGCAAGCTGCGGCCATCTCAGACGGGCATAAACCAATGTGGGAGCGGGCTTGCCCGCGATAGCGGCGTGTCAGTCAACTTTAATATCGACTGATGTACCGTCATCGCGGGCAAGCCCGCTCCCACACAAGCCCGCACACACATTTGGAGCCAGAATCAGCCGCGTTCTGGCTGGAAGCGCACCACAAAACCCTTCAGATTCTGCTGACGCCCCAGCAAGTCACGCAGGCGGTCAGCCTCGGCACGCTCAATCAGCGGCCCGACAAACACCCGGTTCTTGCCATCGGCAGTACGGATATAAGCGTTATAGCCCTGGCTGCGCAGGGTTTTCTGCAAGGCTTCGGCACTTTCGCGGTTGGACAGGCTGGCAAGCTGCACCGACCAACTGATCGGCAGGCCATTGGGATCGATACGGCTTTGACCGACATCCGGCTTGCCTGGCGCAGCAGGCTGCGGCGCGACAGGTTTTGGCGCTGGAGCAGGCGCCGCTGGCTTGGCGGCCACGACTGGCGCTGGCTTGACTACGGGAACGCTGGGCTGAATTGGCGCCGTGGGTGCCTGCTGCTGGGCAATTTCTGCATCCGTCGGCACTGGCTCTTCCTCGGGCAGCGCCTGCGGCTCAGGCACCACCACCGGCTCGACCTGAACCTGCGGCATTACCGGGGCCTGGGGCGCAGCCGGCGCTTCAACCGTGACCTGGCGCTGCTCGTCCTGACGGGAAAACAGCATCGGCAGGAATATCACCGCCAATGCCACCAGCACCAGGGCTCCGACCATTCGCTGCTTGTATGCGCTATCCAGTAATGCCATGTGCAGCTTCCTCCGTGGAGCGCCGGGCCAACCACTCAAGCGCCTCGGCAACACAATAAAATGATCCGAACAACAGAATCTCGTCCTCGGCCGTTGCTACCGCGCATTGAGTCTCCAATGCAGCGGTCACGCTTGCATGGGACGTCACCGTCGCACCAAGGTTCTGCAGCAACACCTGTACATCATCGGCCGAACGGCTGCGAGGTGTGTCCAGCGGCGCAACCGCCCATGCCTGCACACTGCTCAGCAAGGGTGCAACCACACCTTCCAGGTCTTTGTCCGACAGCAAGCCGAACACCGCCAGGCGTCGACCCTTCGGCACATGGCTGGCCAAACGGCGCGCCAAGTACTGCGCAGCATGCGGGTTATGACCAACGTCCAGCAACAGGTCAAGGCGCTTGCCTTGCCACTCGAACGCGCGGCGATCCAGGCGCCCGACCACTCGTGTACGTTGCAAGGTATCGGCAATCTGCCCGGCATTCCATGGCAGATCCAGCAACAGGTAGGCTTGCAGGGCGAGTGCGGCGTTTTCCATGGGCAGGTTCAGCAGCGGCAGGCCGTGCAACTCGACGCCCAGACCCCGCGCATCGATACCGCGCCACGACCAATGATCGTCTGCCACGTCCAGGGAAAAATCCCGGCCCCGCAGGAAGAAGGGGCAATCCAGCTCGCGCACCTTGTCCAGCAAGGTATGCGGCGGATCCAGGTCACCACACAGTGCCGGCTTGCCTGGGCGCAGGATCCCGGCCTTTTCATAGGCCACCGATTCGCGGGTATCACCCAGGTAATCGGTATGGTCCACGCCAATGCTTGTGATCAACGCCAGGTCGGCGTCCACCACATTGACAGTATCCAGGCGACCACCCAGGCCCACTTCCAGCACAACGGCATCCAGTTGTTCGCGCTCGAACAACCAGAACGCAGCCAGGGTGCCCATCTCGAAATAGGTCAGGGAGGTATCGCCGCGCCCGGCATCCAGCGCCGCAAAGGCTTCGCACAATTGCTCGTCGGTGGCTTCAACACCGTTGAGTTGCACGCGCTCGTTGTAACGCAGCAAGTGCGGCGAGCTATAGACACCCACCTTCAAGCCCTGGGCCTGCAGCAACGCAGCGACAAAGGCACAGGTAGAGCCCTTGCCGTTGGTGCCCGTGACCGTAATCACTCGCGGCGCGGGCCGACCCAACCCGAGGCGGGCCGCTACCTGTTGCGAGCGCTCCAGGCCCATGTCGATGGCTGACGGATGCAACTGCTCAAGGTAGGCGAGCCACTCGCCCAGGGTTCGTTGGGTCATAGGTTTGCAGGCACCGGCGGAACGACGATAGGTTCGACTTTAGGCGCGACGTATTCTGGTGTCGGCAAGCCCATCATCTGTGCCAGCAGGTTACCCAGGCGTGGACGCAGTTCGGAGCGGGCGATGATCATGTCAATCGCCCCGTGCTCCAGCAGGAACTCGCTGCGCTGGAAGCCTTCCGGCAGCTTTTCGCGCACGGTCTGCTCGATCACACGTGGGCCGGCAAAGCCGATCAGTGCCTTGGGCTCGCCAACGATTACGTCGCCGAGCATCGCCAGGCTGGCGGAAACGCCGCCATAGACCGGGTCGGTCAGCACGGAGATGAACGGGATGCCTTCCTCGCGCAGACGCGCCAGTACCGCAGAGGTCTTGGCCATTTGCATCAGCGAGATCAACGCTTCCTGCATCCGCGCACCACCCGAGGCGGCGAAGCAGATCATTGGGCAACGGTTTTCCAGGGCGTAGTTGGCGGCACGTACAAAGCGCTCACCGACAATGGCGCCCATCGAACCACCCATGAAGGAGAATTCAAACGCCGACACCACCACCGGCATGCCCAGCAGCTTGCCGCTGATCGAGATCAGCGCGTCTTTTTCACCGGTCTGCTTCTGCGCAGCGGTCAGGCGGTCCTTGTACTTCTTGCCGTCGCGGAACTTGAGGCGGTCCACCGGCTCCAGGTCAGCGCCCAGCTCGGCACGGCCATCGGCGTCGAGGAAGATGTCGATACGGGCGCGGGCGCCGATACGCATGTGGTGGTTGCACTTGGGGCAAACGTCCAGGGTCTTTTCCAGCTCTGGGCGGTACAACACCGCGTCGCAGGATGGGCACTTGTGCCACAGACCTTCAGGGACCGAGCTTTTCTTCACCTCGGAACGCATGATCGAGGGGATCAGTTTGTCTACTAACCAGTTGCTCATGCTTTCTTTCTCCAGTACCGGTGGCTTGAACACAGCCCCGCGTATGCCCTTGAGCTAAATTCATTGATGTGGCGATAACAGCTGCAGGACGGGGTCAGACGTTCGACCAGCCATTTCCTGCACCTGCCCTCAGCCTTCCAGACAACCCGCCAACGCGTGGCTGCCACTTCATTGGCGCCGCCCGAGGGCAACGCCGGCCTGTTTCACACAGTGGTAGTTACTGACGGCGGCAGACTGCCAGCCGTCACATCGCGCCACTGCTGCTGCGCACTGCCTGCATGAATGCGCGAATCTTGGCAGAATCCTTGATGCCCTTGCCCTGCTCCACCCCGCCGCTGACGTCCACCGCATACGGGCGAACCTGGGCGATGGCCTGCGCCACGTTTTCGGCACACAGGCCGCCGGCCAGGATGATCGGCTTGCTCAAGCCCTGGGGAATCAGCGACCAGTCAAAGGCCTCGCCCGTACCACCAGGAATGCCCTCGACATAGGCATCGAGCAAAATCCCGCTGGCCCCGGCGTAGGCGGCGCAACTGGCGGCGATATCGTCCCCGGCCTTGACCCTCAAGGCCTTGATATAAGGGCGATGGTAGCCGGCGCACTCATCCGGGGTTTCGTCGCCATGGAACTGCAGCAGATCCAGGGGGACGGCATCCAGGGTTTCGTTGAGCTCACAGGCGCTGGCGTTGACGAACAGCCCCACGGTGGTCACGAACGGCGGCAAGCCGGCAATGATCGCCCGTGCCTGCTGCACCGTCACCGCACGCGGGCTCTTGGCATAAAACACAAAACCAATGGCGTCAGCCCCCGCCTCGACTGCCGCCAGCGCGTCTTCCATGCGGGTAATCCCGCAAATCTTGCTGCGAACGCCTGACATATCGTCGGAACCTCAGGGGGCTGTCCAGGAAAGTCCCGGATGGTAACAAATGCTTTTCCAGGCGTCAGCCGTCAAGTTCAGTGAAACCTGTGAGGAAGTGTGGCCCGATGAAACGCTGCGGCAACTCGAACTCATCGCGGTATTCCACATCCACCAGATACAGGCCGAACGGGTGCGCCGTCACCCCGCCGGTACGACGCACTCGACTCTCCAGCACTTCCTTGGCCCATTCCACCGGGCGCTCGCCGGTGCCAATGGTCATCAGTACACCGGCGATATTGCGCACCATATGGTGCAGGAACGCACCGGCACGGATATCCAGGACAATCATCTTGCCGTGGCGCGTGACGCGCAGGTGGTGGACTTCCTTGATCGGCGACTTGGCCTGGCACTGGCCAGCCCGGAACGCGCTGAAATCATGGATTCCCACCAGGTGCTGGGCCGCCTCAGCCATACGCTCGGCGTCCAGCGGGCGGTGGTTCCAGGTAATTTCTTCGTTCAAGTGTGCCGGACGGATCTGATCGTTATAGATCACGTAGCGGTAGCGCCGGGCAATCGCCTTGAACCGCGCATGGAAGTGCGCCGGCATGACCTTGGCCCAACTGACGCTAACATCGTGGGGCAGATTGATATTGGCGCCCATCACCCAGGCTTTCATCGAACGCTCGGCCTGGGTGTCAAAATGGACCACTTGCCCGCAGGCATGCACGCCGGCGTCGGTACGCCCGGCGCACATCAATGAAACCGGCGAGTCGGCGACCTTCGACAGGGCCTTCTCCAGGGTTTCCTGTACGGTCGGCACGCCCGAGGCCTGGCGCTGCCAGCCGCGATAGCGCGAGCCTTTGTATTCAACGCCCAGGGCGATTCTGAAAAAGCCAGCGGCCGCCATTTCGGCGGCCGCGTTATCTATATTTGCCAAGAGCTGAGGGCCTGATGAGTTGCGCAAAGGCAGCCATTATATATGGCTTGAGGATTTTTGTAGGAGCGAGCTTGCTCGCGAAGATCGTCAACGATAACGCGCCCATCCTGGAAGAACGCGGTGCCCTTGAGTTTTTCGCGAGCAAGCTCGCTCCTACAGGAGTTGCGTAACGGCTTTAGGCCAGGTTGCTGAGCATTTCCTTGGCTTCATCCCGTTGCTTTTCATCGCCTTCGGTAAGGACTTCGGCCAGGATGTCACGCGCACCGCCCTCATCCCCCATGTCGATATAAGCCTGGGCCAGGTCCAGCTTGGTGGCGACTTCGTCGGTGCCCGACAGGAAGTCGAACTCCGGCTCATCGTCGCCCTTGGCGGCGTCTTCGGCAGTGAAGCTCGGCTCGATCGACGGGCTTTCCAGGCTCTGGGACAGACGCTCCAGTTCGGCGTTGACATCGTCAAGCTCCGAAGCGAATGCGTCCGGCTTGGCTGACGCCGCGGGTTCGTCCGCCAGGGACAGATCAAAGTCTTCCGGCAGGTCAAAATCTTCCAGCGCGGCCGGCGTCAGGGTGGGCGGCTCTACCGGCGGCAGGTCCTTCATCTGCTCTTCCAGACCGGAGAGGAAGTCGTCATCGGACGCAGAGGCTGGCGCATCCAATTGCAAGTCAAGGTCAAAATCCGATAGATCGTCCTCGCTGGCCTTGGCTTCATTCTGCTGCTGCAATACCGACTCGAAGCTCAGATCATCGATCTCGGGCTCTGGCGCAACCACGGCCGGCGAAGCGGCTTCCAGGTCATCCAGGCTCAGGTCGAAGTCGGTGTCGAACCCATCGGCCTCAGGCGTGGCGGCGGGCGCCGGTTCTTCCTGGAGCAGATCCTTGACGTACTGCGCATCCAGCGCAGCGGCGGCGACGGCAGCACTGACACCCGCTGCCAGCACGGCCATGGCCGGGTAGCGGTTTTTCAACAGTTCGACCTGGGCGTGATTTTCGCCATTGGCGACCAGTTGGCGCTCCTGGGTTACGAAGCCATCTTTGTCGCCCTGCTGACCATAGACTTCCAGGAGCTTGAGACGCAGATCGCTGCGCTTGGGCTCCAGCTTGATCGCTTCTTCCAGCACGGCGGCCGCCTGGTTCAGGTGACCACGATCCAGGTGGGACTGAGCCAGCGCCAAAGCGTCGGAGGAGCCGGGTTCGATGATCGGCTTGCTCGGCGGCGCCATGCTGGTCACCGGTGCAGGCACAGGCGCCACGGCAACCGGCGCTGGAGCTGGAGCTGGAGCTGGAGCTGGAGCTGGAGCTGGAGCCAGCTTGACGTTTGCCGCAGGGACTTCAAGGCCTTCGAAACTGTCCGACGGCATGTCCTGGTCAAGGCTCGAGGAGAACTCCGGTTCCTCGGCCAGCGCCCGCGCCATGCGCAGGTGTTTTTCCTCTTCCAGGCGCGCATTGCGATGACGCGCCCATAGCAGCAGGAGCAGCAATACCAGCAGGCCAGCGGCACCGCCAATCACCCCGAGAACGATGGGATTGGTCAGCAGGTCATTGAACTTGCCTTCGGTGCTGGCCACGGGCGCGGGCTCAGCCGGGCTTTCCACAGGCGCAACCACGGGCGCTTCGGCGGCTGGCGCCGGGGTAGCAGGTGCTGGTGCAACGGGCGCCGCCGCCAACTCCGCAGGCATGGCCGCCGGCTGCGCCGGTGCGCCACCCTCGGCCTGCAACTTGGCCAATTGGTTGTTCTTCAGTTCAATCAGCCGCTGCAACTTGTCCAACTGACTTTGCAGGTCAGTCATGCGGCTTTTCAGTTCTTCATTTTCGCGGCGGGTCGAATCCAGGCTTTCCTGGGTCACCGCCAGCTTGTTGTTCAAAGCCTTGCTATCCCCTGCGGCGCCTTTGACTCCAGCCTTGGCGGCCTCGGCCGAGACCAGGCTGAGGTTGTCCTTGGCAGCCGTTTGCGACGGCGCGGCACCGGCCTGGGTGCGCTTGGTGGCGTCCAGTTGCTGACGCCCCGCTGCCTGATTAGTGGCACCGCGACGCCCCTGACGCCAGGCCGCGTTCTGCGCAGTCACTTCGGCAATCGCCTGAGGTTGCGGCAGGCTGGTGCTTTGTACCGGGTCCGGCAGGCGCAGTACCTGGCCGGTTTTCATGCGGTTGATATTGCCGTCGACAAAAGCCCCAGGGTTCAGCGCCTGGATCGCCAGCATCGTCTGCTGGATCGAGCCGCCATTGCGATTTTTAGCGGCGATTTCCCACAGGGTGTCGCGGGAAGTCGTAGTGTGTTCAGCCGCCTTGCTGACGCTGCTGGCCGCAGGCGGGGCAAGGCGCGGTGCCGGGGCAATGGCCTCCGGGGCCTTTTGCTCGAACTTGGCCGGGTCCAGCAAGACGCTGTAGTCGCGCATCAATCGGCCATTGGGCCATTGCACCTGCAACAGGAAGCGCACATAGGAGTCGGGCAAGGGCTTGCTGGAGGTAACGCGCACCACGCTGCGACCGCTGGGGTTGAGCACCGGGGTAAAGCTCAGTTCATCAAGGAACGCCTGGCGATCCACGCCCGCATCCACAAAGGCCTGGGAAGACGCGAGGCTGGGTACGATGTCGGAGGCGCTCAGCCCGCCTACATCGAGCAGCTCGATCTCCACCGACAACGGCTGGTTCAACTTCGACTTGAGTGTCATCTCCCCAAGTTGCAGCGCTTGCGCCATACCGGAGGACAGCGCCGAGGCGGCCGCTATTGCTAACACCAGTTTGCGAACTTGAACCATAGCCTCATCCTTTGTTTGAACACTCCTCGGCCCGCGAGAAGGTTGGGTACCGCTGCCATTCGGCATGGCGAGCCGATAGGTCACCGACGCGCAACTTTTCGTGCATGGGGCCAAGCATAGCGCTTAGCTAGAATCAATCTACAAATTGCCGCCAAGTATCTTTTACGCAAGGTCTTTTATCAACAACTGCGCCAGTTGCACCGCGTTAAGCGCAGCACCTTTGCGTACGTTATCTGACGTCAGCCACAAGTTTAGTTCCGCTGGGTCGTCAATGCCCGCTCGCACCCGGCCCACGTAGACCACATCCTGACCGACCGCATCCCCAACAGCGGTAGGGTAATCGCCCTCTTCCACCAGTTCGATGCCCGGCGCCGACTCCAGCACGCGATTGACTGCGCCAAGGTCCACAGGGCCCGCCAGTTGCAGGGACACGCTCAGGCTATCGCCAAAAAACACCGGAGCTTGAACGCAGGTTGCGGAAATCTTCAGCAACGGTAAATCAAGCAAGACGCGCAGTTCGTGGACCAGGCGTTTTTCCAGGGCCGTGTGGCCCTGGGCGTCCGGCGTACCGACCTGGGCCAGCAGGTTGAAGGCCATTTGCCGATCGAAGAACTTTGGCTCCAGGGGGCGCACATTCAACAATTCGGCGGTTTGCCGGGCCAGCTCACTCACGGCTTCACGGCCCTGGGCAGACACGGCCAGGCTGGCGGTGACACTGACGCGCTGGATGCCCAGCAAGCCTCGCAAAGGCGCCAGGACCACCGCCAGATGAGTGGCGCACGGGCTCGGGCTGCCGACCTGGAAGGGCTTTCTCAGACCGTCCAGGACGTGGGCGTTGGCTTCCGGCACCACCTGAGGTGCCTGCTCGGCCGGCAAGGCCCCAGACAAGTCGATCAGCGAGCACCCCGCCGCAGTGGCGCGCGGGGCAAAACTCAAGGTGACCGCCGGGCCAGCCGCGAAAAAGGCCAGTTGCACCTTGCTGAAATCAAACTCGTCGACTTCCCGCACCCGCACGTTCTTGCCGCGAAATGGCACCGAAGCGCCGGCCGACTCACTGCTGGCCAGCAGGTGCAGGGTGCCGACCGGGAAATCCAGCTCTTCGAGGATCTGTACCAGGGTTTCGCCAACGGTGCCGGTGGCGCCGATCACGGCGATATCAAAGGTCTGGGTCATGGAGGCTGCCTCGGGCATTGCGGGGGGAGCGGCACTTTACCGGGTGGTGGGGGGTGAGGCAATTAACCCAGGCTTTGTGGTGTGATGGGGGCCGCTATCGCGGGCAAGCCCGCTCCTACATTTTGATTTGTGAACACATTCAATTGTAGGAGCGGGCTTGCCCGCGATGACGGCCCCAGGCGCAATAAAAAACCCGCGCCTGTCACCAGGGCACGGGTTTGTTCAACACCAAAAAGCGATCAACGCTCCAGCAGGATCCGCAACATCCGGCGCAACGGCTCGGCCGCGCCCCACAGCAGTTGGTCACCCACGGTGAAGGCGCCCAGGTACTGGGTGCCCATGTTCAGCTTGCGCAGACGCCCCACCGGAACATTCAGGGTGCCAGTGACCTTGGTCGGGCTCAGCTCCTGCATGCTGATATCGCGGTTGTTCGGCACCAGCTTGACCCATGGGTTGTGCTGGCTGATCAGCCCTTCGATATCGGCAATCGGTACGTCTTTGTTCAGCTTGATGGTCAGCGCCTGGCTGTGGCAGCGCATGGCGCCGATGCGCACGCAGATACCGTCCACCGGGATCGGGTTCTTGAAGCGCCCCAGGATCTTGTTGGTCTCGGCCTGGGCCTTCCACTCTTCACGGCTCTGGCCGTTCGGCAGTTCTTTGTCGATCCACGGGATCAGGCTACCGGCCAATGGCACGCCGAAGTTCTCGGTCGGATAGGCGTCGCTGCGCATGGCCTCGGCCACACGACGGTCGATGTCGAGGATCGCGCTGGCCGGGTCGGTCAGTTGATCGGCGACGGCCGCGTGGGTCGCGCCCATCTGCTTGATCAGCTCACGCATGTTCTGCGCACCGGCACCGGAGGCCGCCTGATAGGTCATGGCGCTCATCCACTCCACCAGCCCGGCTTCGAACAGGCCACCCAGGCCCATCAGCATCAGGCTGACGGTGCAGTTGCCGCCGACATAGTTCTTGGTGCCGGCGTCGAGCTGCTGGTCGATGACCTTGCGGTTGACCGGGTCAAGGATGATCACGGCGTCGTCTTGCATGCGCAGGCTCGAGGCGGCGTCGATCCAGTAACCCTGCCAGCCGGCTTCACGCAGCTTGGGGAAGACTTCGCTGGTGTAGTCGCCGCCCTGGCAGGTCAGAATGACGTCGAGGGTCTTGAGCTCTTCAATGTTGTAGGCGTCCTTGAGCGGGGCGATATCCTTGCCCACGGACGGCCCTTGGCCACCGACATTCGAAGTGGTGAAAAACACCGGCTCAATAAGATCGAAATCCTGCTCTTCCAGCATCCGCTGCATGAGCACGGAACCGACCATACCGCGCCAACCGATCAGACCTACACGTTTCATCGCAACTACACCTTGTTAAAAAGTGGGCCGCCTTGCAGCAACAACTGCAAGCGGGCCCGAGAGATTACAGATTCCGCAGCGCGGCGACTACTGCGTCGCCCATTTCCTGCGTCCCGACCTTGGTGCAACCCTGCGACCAGATGTCGCCGGTACGCAGGCCCTGGTCCAGCACCAGGCTCACCGCCTTCTCGATCGCGTCCGCCGCTTCGCTCAGGTTGAAGCTGTAACGCAGCATCATCGAGACCGACAGGATGGTCGCCAGCGGGTTGGCAATGCCCTGGCCCGCGATATCCGGCGCCGAACCGTGGCACGGCTCGTACATGCCCTTGTTGTGGGTGTCCAGGGACGCCGACGGCAGCATGCCGATGGAACCGGTGAGCATCGAGGCCTGGTCGGACAGGATGTCGCCGAACAGGTTGTCGGTGACGATCACGTCGAACTGCTTGGGTGCACGCACCAGTTGCATCGCGGCGTTATCGACGTACATGTGGCTCAACTCGACGTCCGGGTAGTCCTTGGCCACTTCTTCGACGATCTCGCGCCACAGCTGGCTGGAGGCCAGGACATTGGCCTTGTCTACCGAGCAGACCTTCTTGCCACGTACGCGGGCCATGTCGAAACCGACACGGGCGATACGGCGGATTTCGCTCTCGCTGTACGGCAGGGTGTCATAGGCCTGGCGCTCGCCATTTTCCAGCTCGCGCACACCCCGTGGCGAGCCGAAATAGATACCGCCGGTCAGCTCGCGCACGATCAGGATATCCAGGCCCGCCACCACTTCCGGCTTGAGGCTCGACGCGTCGGCCAGTTGCGGATAGAGGATCGCCGGGCGCAGGTTGCCGAACAGGCCCAGTTGCGCGCGGATTTTCAGCAGGCCGCGCTCCGGGCGGATATCACGTTCGATCTTGTCCCATTTCGGCCCACCCACGGCGCCGAGCAGCACGGCGTCGGCAGCACGGGCACGGTCCAGGGTCTCGTCGGCCAGGGGCACGCCATGCTTGTCGATGGCCGCGCCGCCGATCACGTCGTGGCTCAATTCAAAGCCCAGGCTGTACTTGCTGTTGGCCAATTCCAGGACCTTGACCGCTTCGGCCATGATTTCCGGACCAATGCCGTCGCCAGGGAGAATCAGAATCTGCTTGCTCATGCGTTCCTCATTTCATCAAGCGACCCGCCCTCGGGCAGGTCGGGAAAATTATTAGCGTTCGGCCCAGACCACCAGCACGTCGGTGCTGAAGGTGCCATCGGCTTGAATCTCAAAATAATCGCGCACTTCCTGGCCCATCGCCTTTTGCAGTGCCAGGATCGCTGCGCGCAATACCTCTGGCGTGCGCATGCGCTCGACCCACGAGGTGTATTCCAGGCGCAGGCGCTGGCGACTGCTATTGCGTACATGCAAGCCGGCTTCGCTGAGCTGGCGCATCCACTCGCCAGCGGAGTAGTCGCGCACATGGCTGGTGTCGCGCAGCACTTCGACGGTTTGCAGGTAAGTGTCCAACAGCGGGCTGCCCGGTGACAAGACGTCGACAAATGCCGCCACGCCGCCCGGCTTGAGCACCCGGCGCACTTCGCGCAGCGCCAGGCCCAGGTCGCTCCAGTGATGGGCCGAGTAGCGGCTGAACACGAAGTCGAACTCGCCATCGGCAAACGGCAGGCGCTCGGCGGCCCCGTGCAGGGTGCGGATATTGTCCAGCCCACGGTCGGCGGCAGCGGCGGCGACCACGTCGAGCATTTGCTGCGACAGGTCGTAGGCCACCACTTCCTTGACCAGCGGTGCTACGTGGAAACTCACGTGACCGGCGCCACAACCCAGGTCCAGCAGGCGTGCCGCGCCCTGCCCGGCCAGTTCGGCCTGCAGCAGTGCGAATTCGGTGCCTTGGGCGTGCACGGCACTGCTCAGGTAGGCCGAGGCCTGTTCACCGAATTGTTTTTGCACGACTTGGGTGTGGGCGGTGCTGGTCATGGAAGTTTCCTTGGGTTTTGTGGTGTTGGTACGGGCGCTATCGCCGGCAAGCCAGCTCCCACATTTGACCGTGTTCACAGATCAAAATGTGGGAGCGGGCTTGCCCGCGATGGGGCCCGCACGGTTTACCGCAAATCAGGCATCACGAAACAACCAAGGCTGGCTGGCCCGGTGCTTGGCTTCAAACGCCGCAATGGCATCGCCGTCCTGCAAGGTCAGGCCGATATCGTCCAGGCCGTTGATCAGGCAGTGCTTACGGAACGCATCCACTTCAAAGTGGTACACCTTGCCGTCCGGACGGGTCACGGTTTGCGCCGCGAGGTCGACGGTCAATTGGTAGCCGACATTGGCTTCCACTTGCTGGAACAACTCGTCCACTTCGGCATCGCTCAAGATGATCGGCAACAAACCGTTCTTGAAGCTGTTGTTGAAGAAGATATCGGCGTAGCTCGGCGCGATGATGCTGCGAAAGCCATATTCTTCCAGGGCCCAAGGCGCGTGTTCACGGCTGGATCCGCAACCGAAGTTCTCCCGGGCCAGCAACACACTGGCGCCCTGGTAACGCTCGGCATTGAGCACGAAGTCTTTGTTCAGCGGGCGCTTGGAGTTGTCCTGGTAGGCGTAGCCCACGTCCAGGTAGCGCCACTCGTCGAACAGGTTCGGGCCGAAACCGGTGCGCTTGATCGACTTCAAGAACTGCTTGGGGATGATCTGGTCGGTGTCCACGTTGGCACGGTCCAACGGTGCGACAAGACCTGTGTGTTGGGTAAAAGCTCTCATCGGGTATTCCTCAGATCAATTCGCGAACGTCGATGAAACGACCGTTGACGGCAGCCGCAGCGGCCATGGCCGGGCTCACCAGGTGGGTGCGGCCACCGGCGCCCTGACGCCCTTCGAAGTTACGGTTGGAGGTGGACGCGCAATGCTCGCCGGACTCCAAACGGTCCGGGTTCATCGCCAGGCACATGGAGCAACCCGGCTCGCGCCATTCAAAACCGGCTTCGAGGAAGATCTTGTCCAGGCCTTCGGCTTCGGCCTGGGCCTTCACCAGGCCCGAACCTGGCACCACAATGGCTTGCTTGATGGTCGCGGCCACTTTGCGGCCCTTGGCGATCACCGCCGCGGCGCGCAGGTCTTCGATCCGCGAGTTGGTGCAGGAACCGATAAACACCCGGTCCAACTGGATGTCGGTGATCGCCTGGTTGGCTTTCAAGCCCATGTACTTCAAGGCCCGCTCGATGGAACCGCGCTTGACCAGGTCGGCTTCCTTGGCCGGGTCCGGCACGTTCTGGTCGACGGCCAGGACCATTTCCGGCGAAGTGCCCCAGCTGACTTGTGGCTTGATCTGGGCGGCGTCGAGTTCGACCACGGTGTCGAACACCGCATCTTTGTCAGAAACCAGGTCTTTCCAGGCCTCCACGGCGGCATCCCAATCGGCGCCTTGCGGAGCGAATGGACGGCCCTTGACGTACTCCACGGTTTTTTCATCCGCCGCCACCATGCCCACACGGGCACCGGCTTCGATGGACATGTTGCAGATGGTCATGCGGCCTTCGATGGACAAATCACGAATCGCGCTACCGGCGAACTCGATGGCATGGCCGTTACCGCCAGCGGTGCCAATTTTACCGATCACGGCCAACACGATGTCCTTGGCGGTGACGCCAAAGGGCAAGGTGCCTTCGACCAGCACCAGCATGTTCTTCATTTTCTTGGCGACCAGGCACTGGGTGGCGAACACATGTTCCACCTCGGAGGTGCCGATACCGTGGGCCAGGGCGCCGAACGCACCATGGGTGGAGGTATGGGAGTCGCCGCAGACCACGGTCATGCCCGGCAAGGTTGCGCCCTGCTCCGGGCCGATAACGTGGACGATGCCCTGGCGCACGTCATTCATCTTGAATTCGGTGATGCCGTACTCGTCGCAATAGTCGTCGAGGGTCTGGACCTGCAAGCGCGAGACCTGGTCGGCAATGGCTTCGATGCCGCCCTTGCGCTCCGGGGTGGTCGGCACGTTGTGGTCCGGGGTCGCGATGATCGAGTCGACGCGCCAAGGCTTGCGCCCGGCCAGTCGCAGGCCTTCGAACGCTTGGGGCGAGGTCACTTCATGGATGATGTGACGGTCGATGTAGATCAGCGATGACCCATCATCGCGCCGTTTCACTTCATGGGAATCCCAGAGTTTGTCGTAAAGCGTTTTGCCGGCCATCAGTCGGTCCTCATCAGCGTCTTTCTATGCCCTGGGCGTTGAACGATTCAATAACCCTTTGGCTTGTGAGGCTGATGCTATGGCGTTACATTAAATAACTCAAATTCATATTTTTCATGCTTTGGATAACTCACTGGAATACCACCATGGATCTGGCCAACCTCAATGCCTTTATTGCTATCGCCGAAACCGGCAGCTTCTCCGGCGCCGGGGAGCGCCTGCACCTGACGCAACCGGCAATCAGCAAGCGTATCGCCGGCCTTGAGCAGCAACTGAAGGTGCGCCTGTTTGATCGACTGGGCCGTGAAGTGGGCCTGACAGAAGCCGGGCGCGCCCTGCTGCCCCGCGCCTATCAGATCCTTAATGTGCTGGATGACACCCGTCGCGCCCTGACCAACCTGACCGGCGAAGTCAGCGGGCGCCTGACTCTGGCCACCAGCCATCACATCGGCCTGCACCGCCTGCCGCCGGTATTGCGCACGTTTACCCGGGAATACCCGAACGTGGCCCTGGATATTCAGTTCCTGGATTCGGAAGTCGCCTACGAGGAAATCCTCCATGGCCGCGCCGAAGTCGCCGTCATCACCCTGGCGCCGGAGCCCCACAGCCTGGTGCGGGCCACCCCGGTATGGGATGACCCCCTGGATTTCGTGGTGGCGCCCGAACACAGCCTGGCCAATAACGGCACTATCAGCCTTGCCGACATTGCCCGCCATCCGGCGGTTTTCCCTGGCGGCAATACCTTTACCCACCATATCGTGCACCGGCTGTTCGAGGCCCAGGGCCTGACGCCGAACATCGCCATGAGCACCAACTACCTGGAAACCATCAAGATGATGGTTTCGATCGGCCTGGCCTGGAGCGTGTTGCCGCGCACTATGCTTGATGATCAAGTGGCCAGCATCGCTTTACCGGGCATACAGCTCAGTCGCCAGCTAGGCTATATCGTGCACACCGAAAGGACGTTGTCGAACGCTGCGCGGGCTTTCATGAGCCTATTGGATGCACAGGTTGATCCGGCGGAGATGCCGGCATGAGGCCGTGCGGCCTGTAGACCCTGCTCCCGCGCCGAATGCCCATCGAGCCAAGGCCCCTTGATAATGCCCAACCCTGTCGATCCCGTGCCGCCGCTGCCTCGCATTCACGCCCTGGACCCCCAGCAGGCGGAACAAAGCTGGGAGAACGCCCCGCAGCTGCTGGCGGCGCTCAATGCCGCACGGCTCGGCGCCTGGAGCTGGGATATCGACAGCGGGCGAATCAGCTGGTCGCGCGGCACCCAGGCGCTGTTTGGTTTTGACCCCCGCCAGCCATTGCCCAAGGACCTGGATTACCTCGACTTGCTGGCCGCCGAGGACCGCGGCCGCGTGATCCGGGCCTTTCACGCCGTCCTGGCGGGCGCGCCCTTCGAGCAAGCCATGCACCACCGCATCCAGTGGCCGGACGGTAGCCTGCACTGGCTGGAAATCAACGGCAGCCTGCTGCCGGACGCGTCCGGGCGGCGGCGCATGATCGGGGTGATTCGCGAAACCACCCAGCAACGCGAGCGCGAACATGCCCTGGGCCACTCGGAAAAACGCTTCGCCACCCTGTTTCATCTGTGCCCGAACATGGTCCTGCTGACTCGCCAGGAAGACGGCCTGATCAGTGAGGCCAACCAGTATTTTGAAAGCCTGTTCGGCTGGCCGGTGGCCGATGCCATTGGCCGCACCACTCTGGACCTGGGGCTGTGGGTGCATCCTGAGCAACGCGCCTTGCTGGTCAAGGCGACCCAGCGCAAGGGCGAACCCATCACCATGGAAGTGCAGTTTCGCGCCAGCAATGGGCAAATCCATGACGGCACCCTCAGTGCCCAAAAGGTCGAACTCGACGGCCAGGCCTACCTGATCAGCACGTTCCTCGACACCACCGAGCGCAAGAACGCCGAACAGGCCCTCAAGGACAGCCAGGAACGCCTGGACCTGGCCCTGGATTCGGCCCAACTGGGCACCTGGGACTGGCATATCCCCAGCGGCATGCTCTACGGCTCAGCCCGGGCGGCGCAGTTGCACGGCCTGGAGCCGCATCCGTTCCATGAGTCCTTCGATGCGTTTTTTGAAGGTATGCCCGATGAGGAGCGCGCCAGCATGCGCGACGCCTATCGCACCCTGCGTGAAGGCCCGGCAGGCAATTACCAACTGACCTACCGCGTGCAACTGGAGGACGGCAGTTCGCGCTACCTGGAAAGCCGCGCCCGCCTTTACCGTGACGCCCAGGGCGCGCCCCTGCGCATGGCCGGCACGCTGCTGGATATCACCGACCAGGTGGAACGCGAGCAGCGCCTGAGCGCCTCTGAAGAGAAGTTCGCCAGCCTGTTCCTCGCCAGCCCCGACCCGATCTGCGTTACCCGCCTGTCGAGCGGCGAATTCATCGAAATCAATCCCAGCTTCTGCCAGACCTTTGGCTGGACCGCCGCCGAAGTCATCAATCACACCGCCGAGCAGATCGGCTTGTGGGATGAGCCGACCCAACGCCTGCAGCGCATCGAGCAGGTGATCCGCGAGCAAGCGCTGAACAACGTGGCGATCATCGTCCACCACAAGAATGGCCAGCGTCTGACCTGCATGATTTCCAGCCGGCTGATCACGGTCGGCAACCAGCCCTGCGTGGTCACCACCCTGCGCGATATCACCCAGCAACAGCGCTCGGAAGCGGCGCTCAAGGCCAGCGAGGAAAAATTCGCCAAGGCCTTTCACTCAAGCCCCGACGCGGTGTCCATTACCGAGCGTGACACCGGGCGCTACGTGGAGGTCAACGACGGCTTCTGTCGCCTGACCGGCTACCGCGCCGAGGAAGCCATTGGCCTGACCCTGTACCAGATCGGCATCTGGGCCGATGAGAACCAACGCTCGGCATTGCTCGCCGAACTGCAGATCAAGGGCCGCATCCACCACCTGGACATGCTCTGGCACAACAAGCGCGGCGAGTTGCTGGCAGTGGAAGTGTCGGTCGAGCCCATTACCCTCAATGAAACGCCATGCCTGCTGCTGACCGCACGGGATGTGAGCCTGCTGAAAAGCGCGCAGGCGCAGATCCGCCACCTGGCCTATCACGACCCGCTGACCAACCTGCCCAACCGCGCCTTGCTGATGGACCGCCTGAGCCAGCAGATTGCCCTGCTCAAGCGGCATAACCTGCGAGGCGCGCTGCTGTTTCTGGACCTGGATCATTTCAAGCACATCAACGATTCCCTCGGGCATCCGGTGGGCGATACCGTGCTGAAAATCGTCACCGCGCGCCTGGAAGCCAGCGTGCGCATGGAGGACACCGTGGCGCGCCTGGGTGGCGATGAGTTTGTCGTGCTGCTCAGCGGCCTGGAAGGTTCGCGAATGGAGGTCAGCAAGCAGGTGCAGCTGCTGTCCGACACCCTGCGCGAGCTGCTGTCGGAACCGATGTTCCTCGACGGCCAGCGCTTACAGGTCACCCCCAGTATTGGTGTTGCGCTGATTCCCGATCACGGCTCGACCCCGGCCGACCTGCTCAAGCGCGCGGATATTGCCCTGTACCGGGCCAAGGACTCCGGGCGCAACACCACGCAGATGTTCCATAACAGCATGCAACGCACCGCCAGCGAGCGCTTGCGCATGGAGACCGACCTGCGCCTGGCGCTGTCGCGGGGCGAGTTCAGCGTGCATTACCAACCCCAGGTCGATGCCCGGGGCAATCGCATTGTCGGCGCCGAAGCCCTGGTGCGCTGGCAGCATCCGCAACTGGGCGCACAATCACCGACAGAGTTCATCAAGGTCCTGGAGGACAGCGGTCTGATCCTCGAGGTGGGCACCTGGATCCTCGATGAAGCGTGCGCCACCTTTGCCAGGCTGATTGCCGAAGGCCTGATTGAGCCCAAAGGTTTCAGCCTGTGCGTGAACATCAGCCCCCGGCAGTTTCGCCAGAACGACTTTGTCGAACGGGTGGAACGCAGCCTCAAGCAGCACCAACTGCCATTTAGCCTGCTGAAGCTGGAAATCACCGAAGGCATCGTGATCCAGAACCTGGACGACACCATCGGCAAAATGCGCCGCCTGAAAAAACTCGGGGTCAGCTTTGCCATGGACGACTTCGGTACCGGGTATTCGTCATTGACCTATCTCAAGCGCCTGCCGGTCGATGCCTTGAAAATCGATCAGTCATTTGTGCGCGATGCCACCCACGACCCCAACGATGCAGAGATCATCCGCGCGATCGTAGCCATGGCGCGCAGCCTCAACCTGGAAGTGATTGCCGAAGGCGTGGAAACCTGCGAGCAACTGGCGTTCCTGCAAGGCTTGGGGTGCCATCTGTATCAGGGCTATTTGCATAGCCGGCCACTGCCGGTGGACGCGTTCACGCAACTTTTGAGGGGCGCTGCCGGAGGCTGAAAACAATCCGCCAGATGAACCGCCAGGCCCAGCACGGGGCATCAGACCAATTTCAACGCTCGCACGAAGTAGCCCTTCCAGTTGGAGGGCGCCAGACTGCGCTTTTCTCCATACATGTCGAACATCCCATCAACGACCGTCACTGAATGGTGGGTGTCCGCCAGCGTTCCAATGGCCCCGTCAGCCAGTTCTTGCACCGTGCTTTCCCGGATGTAGGCATACAGCCCCAGCCTGCGCAGCGCCGATCCGGGATACTCACCGTCGTTCAAGGTATCCATGGCGACCTCATAGCTCTGGTTTCCCCGGCCGTCGTTGTTCTCCAATTGCGCACGCTTGGCACTTACGGCGTACAAAAAATTGGCATCGTCCAAAAGGGATTGATTGCTGCCCTGCAAACCGGAGTGCACCTTGGCCTTGTTCAATTCGTCGTGGGTCAAGTTCAGTTTGTAGCCATCGCGCATGACCACTTCGTATCCGTCAGCGGTGGCAGAGATTTTTTTATAGATGCCTTGCGGATTCTGGCCAAACTTCATCATGGCGGCCTTGATCGCTGACACGGTGACACAGTTACCTTCTACGCCCTGGTAAAAACCACTCCAGATATTAGCGGGGCGGACACCCACTGGCACTCTGGAAAGAGGTGGGGCCTTTTCATCAACTATTTCGGGCGATACATCAGGCGTTTTTTTATCATTGAACAACATGAACCCATAACTTTTATCTACCTTGCGCTGCTCCGAATAAAGATGTTGGGTGTTGTCCATCACAAAAGCCGAGCCGAAGTTATGGGTCTCCACGACACCCAAAGCGCCACGCGCCGCCATATAGGTTGCAGGCACAAACTGGGCAAAACCCATCAGGCCCATACCACGCAAGAAGTTCTGGGTAGTTTCACCTTCTAGACTCTTGAGCAGGACGTCTTCGAAACGCTCATGATTGCCGATCAGCTGCTTGCGCTTGATAAATGCCGCGAGCACTAAGTTGGCGTCCGAAACCGCCATGCCATCGTTCCCGGCAAACCGTGATGCCTGCGCGGTCATCCTTAGTTCCTCGGCAGACACATGAACCCTGAACTCATCTTTCATCGTGATCTCATAACCGTCGCCCACCGCCTTGACCTTTTCAAACATATCATGTGGGCTTTGACCGAAGGTCATCATCATCAATTTAATGACTGCTGCATGGGTACTATTATCAAAACACTCACCAAAGTTACGTCGGGTGGCGGAAAATGCATTCAAAATATCGCGGGGTTTGTTCCCCCCGGCCGCCGACAATGTGACTGTCGATAAACGCCGGACAGATTCATGAGCCACACTCAAACCATCAAACAACACCCGACCGAACATACCGATACTCATAGGAGTTTCCTACCCAAAAATATTATTAAAGACACGACAAACAACACACAGCCGATAAGTGACGAATTCAAACTTAAAAATACAATGACGAATAAAAACCTGCGCAGGATAAAAACAACCACTTTTATTCTTAAATCAACATCTAGTGTAAAAACCGCTATTTACCTACCAACCCCCCCATCAGTCGACTAACGCGACTGCGTGCCCCTGGCTGGGTGCCCTTCCTTTACGGCCCCACAACTCTTCCTTGCCACCAATCACCGCAACCGAATGCCCGGTGCGGTTGACCATGCCGACTTGCCCCCTGGCCAACACACTTACCGCCACACGCTTCATGTGCTTCTTCAAGCCCAACCGCAGAAAACCCTCTCCCGCCCCCCTCTCATCCTCACCATCATTCAGGCTGCGGATTGCCGCGCTAAAACTTCTAGCCGCTCGGCCATCGTTGTTTTCCATCTGGGCGCGCTTGGCGCTGACGGCAAACAGGAACTGAGCATCCTTGAGCATTCCCTTGTCTTTTCCAACAAACCGCGCGCCCTGCGCCGCTTGCTTCAACTCCTCATGAGTCAGCGTCAAGCGAAAGCCATCTCTCATCGCAACGTGATAACCGCGCTCGGTTTTGATGACTTTTTTGTAAATATCAGTAGGGCTCTGTCCGAATTTATGCATCGCCGCCTTGATTGCCGATACCGTTACGCAGTTACCATCCGGGCCCTGACGAAAACCGCTCCAGATATCATCGGCCTTGGCCCCGTTGCGCTTTTCCGAAAGGCCCTCAATCCTGGCCGGGTGTGAGTCGGGCGCAGGCACTGCCGGTGTAGGCTTGTCAGGAATCACATCGGTTTGGACGCGTTTCTCCTTATCCCGTCCTGACAACAACGCTGATAGCTGACTCAGCAAATTCATGAACATTGAAACAAGACTTTTTAATTCCGCTTCCTTAGTTGCAACGTCACCCCTGAAATCCGTGAAACTGTTAGATAGGTCAACGACGCCCGCGGTCTGCCTAAGACGCTGTGGCTGTAGAGAGTTAAAGTTTCCCTCTACCCTACCCGAACAACCACATGGCACGTTTGTAGCACTGTTAATAGTTAAGTTAGACATTAGCCTTCCTGCCACAAAGTGCCCCTCCGGCCTAAACTTTGCCGAAGAGGTCACTGATTGAAATCAAGAACTTTATTGGGTGTTTACTGATGTAGCGGGCGCATTAGAACCGGCGAGACAAACCCCGCGCCCAGCTTCTTTCACCCGGGCGGCAATCAGGGCCGGGCGACGTCAGGTCTGGCTCAGGCTTGGGGTCGTGCGACGGCATCACTGGGGTTGGCCGGGGACGAACAGCAGGCGGCACCTGCGCGTCGGTTTCCGGTACTGCCAAATCAGGCACCCGATCAGGTTTTACCTGGCGGTCGGTCAAGGACACTGTTGGCCTGTGCACCCAGTCGGGCCGGGCTTGCGGGTCGATCGTCGGGAGCGGCCTCGGATGCGGCCGCACACGAGTGTCGACCTTTGGCACAGCAGGATGAGAGTCCTCCGGGCAGTGGCAATTGTTCACATTGAGATCGACGTTTACCCGCACAACCGTGTCAGACGATGCCTTGGAATCGGTACCAGGAACCCTCGGTGTAATTGTGATATTGGGTAGCACAACGGGGTGCTTGCCCACATCCGAATTCACTTTCGTATCTGGCATCACGGGCTTGCCATCGGTCTGCGCCTTCTTCTCCTGTGATTTTTCAGCCTCGAGCTGCACCTTGGCGTCATTGCCGAGTATCAGGGGCTTGCTGTCGATCTGTGCCTTCTTCTCCGGTTGTTTGCCAGCGTCAACCTGCACTTTGCCGTCCGGGCCTGTAGTTACCGTTTTATCCCCCGGTGTGGGTTCGGGTAAGGGCTTTTTGCCAGACAACAGATCGCGCATCGCCTTGAAAACAAGCTCAAACATATCGAACAGTTTTGCAAGAGAATCAACACTCACAACAATGTTGTCGCGTCCGACGCCTGTCGCCCGGTTATATTCCGGCAACACATTCAACTTATTACCCAGCAACTTGCTCGCATCGTTCCCCCCAGGTGGAGTGGGTACCGGTGTCGGCAAATCAAACTGGCGATTAGCGACATTCGCGCCTGGAGGATTGTTTATAGATAGATAAGACATGCGTCATTCCTCTTCTCAAGACAGCACAGGGCGCTCAGGCCCCCATAACGAACAGTGTTTACTTATGACTTGAAACGGCAGCCACCGATTCGAAGTCCCTAGTTTCGTGGAGTAAAAAACGTTCGAGTTCCAGAAATCGCGGAAAACATAAGGACATCAAAAGACAATTTCGGACTTTTACCTATAGACTTCTGCAAAGGCCTGCCTTACAAGGCCGTCCTTTGAAAAAAACAGGTCATACTCGCTAATAAACTGTGCCATGGAAAAAGAACGTCACGATTGTTTGAACTGTCTTTGCATCGCCCATGATATTTCCCGCGCGTTTAATACTGCTGCCACGCCAAGCAAAATCAAAAAACAAAAAACCGCTGCAACACTCACAGTTGACTAGAACTACAACAAAGTTACACACACCTACTCTCAAAATGCTCAAAATATACAATCAAACCAAACATGAATTTAACTGACAGCATCTGAATTACTTGCCCGCCCAACAGAGCCTTAAACAAAAAAAGGGCGCCAGAGGCGCCCTTTTCAGAGGAGGTGAAAAACTTAAATACATGGACTCAATGTTGCAAAGCTGGCTTCTGCGCGCCGTTGATGGGAATGCGCTTGGCCTTGGCTTCTTCCGGCACCACCCGCAACAGATCGATACTCAACAAGCCGTTGCTCAGGTCCGCCGCCTTGATTTCAATGTGGTCCGCCAAGCGGAACGACAGTTTGAAGGCGCGCTGGGCAATACCTTGGTGCAGATAGGTAACGCTCTCAGCCTTGGTGTCGCGCTTGCCGCCACTGACGGTCAATACGCCTTTCTCCACCTGCAGCTCCAGATCGTCTTCCTGGAAGCCGGCAGCCGCGATGACAATGCGGTACTCGTCTTCACCATGCTTCTCGACGTTGTAGGGTGGGTAGCTGCTGCCCGGCTCATTGCGCAGTGCGGTCTCGAACAGATCGTTGAAACGATCAAAACCGACGGAGGAGCGGAACAGCGGCGCCAGGGAAAATGCAGTACTCATGGTCAAATCTCCTGAAATATCAGCAAGGTTCTTTATCTCCACGACCCGAATTCGGCATCGTGTAATCCCTAGATAAGGACCGCCAATTACATTTCAAGAGTAGTTGTAGGAAAAATTTCAGGCCACTTGCGGATGGGGCATTCCGAGTAGACGGCTAACCTGCTGAAGATCGGTTTCCCTGCGCAACGCGGTAAACAACTCCACGGCTTGCGGGTAATTTCGCGTCAGCATGGCCAGCCACTGCTTCAGTCGGCCCGGCGCCTGGCGTTCCGTCAATTGCGCCACGGACTGCCTCCAGAACTCCTGGAGCATGGGCTGCATGTCCTCCCAGGTCATCTCCACCACGTCCTGACCAGCGCGCGCGGCGGCGATTTGCCGGGCCAGGTCGGGACGCGCTACCAGGCCGCGACCGAGCATGATGTCTTCGACCCCACTGATCTCACGGCAGCGCCGCCAATCCTCGACACACCAGATATCACCATTGGCAAATACCGGCACCTTGACCACGTCCTGCACCCGCGGGATCCACTCCCAGTGTGCAGGCGGCTTGTAGCCATCGGCCTTGGTCCGCGCATGCACCACAATATGCGCGGCGCCGCCTTCAGCCAGGGCCGTGGCGCACACCAGCGCGCCGTCCGGGCTGTCAAAGCCCAGGCGCATCTTGGCGGTCACTGGGATATGCGCAGGCACGGCACGGCGCACGTGTTCGACGATCTGGTTGAGCAGCTCCGGCTCCTTGAGCAGCACCGCGCCACCCCGGGACTTGTTGACAGTCTTGGCCGGGCAGCCGAAGTTCAGGTCGATAACCTCAGAGCCCAACTCACAGGCCAGTGCGGCGTTTTCCGCCAGGCACACCGGGTCGGAACCGAGCAACTGCACGCGCAACGGCACACCCGCAGCGGTCTTGGCACCGTGCAGCAGTTCAGGGGCAAGCTTGTGGAAATAGGCCGGGGTCAGCAGGCGGTCGTTGACCCGAATAAATTCGGTCACGCACCAATCGATACCACCCACCTGGGTCAGCACGTCCCGCAGGATGTTGTCGACCAACCCCTCCATGGGCGCCAAAGCAATTTGCATGGAAAACACTCAACGAAAAACGTGGCGCAGTTTACTGGGTTTCCCACAGCAACCGTTAACCCTACCGCCCCCTGTAGGAGCGAGCTTGCTCGCGAAAAACGCCCAGACGACACGGTAAAACTGATCGACCGCGTTATCGTTGACGTTCTTCGCGAGCAAGCTCGCTCCTACATGGACAATGCCGTAAGCGCTACGCCATAGCCCTCGATAAACTCCGCCGGCATGCGCTTGGGCTTGCCGCTGGAGAGCTCGATGCAGACAAAGGTGGTTTGCGCACGCAACAAGGTGGTGCCATCGCTGGGGCGCATCAGTTGGAAGCGTCGGGTCATTTTCAGGCGCTGGTCCCAATCGACGATCCAGGTTGCCAGCTGCAGCTCATCGCCTTCGTAGCCGGCCGCCAGGTAATCGATTTCGTGGCGCACCACCGCCATGGCCCGGTCCAGGCGCCGGTACTCGGTGAGGTCCAGGCCCAGGCGCTGGGAATGGCGCCAGGCGCAACGCTCCAGCCAAGACACGTAGACGGCATTGTTGGCATGCCCCAGGCCGTCGATGTCCTCAGGGGCCACCTGCAGATCGATGATAAACGGCTTTGCCAAGTCCCAGCCCATGCCCTGCTCCCGGTCGATTAATGTCGGCGGGGAGCAGTGTAACCTATCGCCTGGCTCAAGCGGTTTGCCGGGCCGGCTCACGGCAGCCGGCGAGCAGCGCCAGCACACCTTCGACCACCCTTGGGTCGGCCAGGACTTTTTGATGGCCGCCCTGCTCCAGGCGTAAAAGGCGGCTGTCGAACCAGGCCTCGTGGATCATCTGCGAAGCTTTGACCGGGACGAAGGTATCGTCCTCGGCATGCACGATCAGCCCGGGGATATTCATTTGATAGTGGGCCACATCCAGGTGCTTGAGCGGAATGCCCAGGGAGTACTCGACCTCCTGGATAAACGCCGCACGCGCCCGCGCCGGCATGCCGACTACTCCAGCAAAGCCGCGCAATACATCGAGCAAGCGTGAAGGGGCAGCAATGCTCACCAGCGCATTGGTGCGCAGGCCCAACTGGATGGCCAGCATCGCACTGGCGCCCCCCATGGAATGGCCAACCACCGCGTGCAAGGGCGGCAATTCAGCGGCAGCCTCCAGCATCGCCCGGGCAAACAGCACCACATGGGCTTCGCGGCCCGGCGAACGACCATGGGCCGGGCCGTCGAGGGCAATCACCGAGTAACCCGCGCCCACCAGTGCGTCGATCAGGCTGGCGAATTGGGTCGGGCGCCCTTCCCAGCCATGCATCATCAGCACCGCTGGGCCCTGGCCCCAGCGCAGGGCCGACAGGCCAAAGCGCAAGGTGACGCGCTCGGCCTGGGCCAGCAATGGCAACTCCCAATCACGCGGCGGCAAGTCTCGTGGCGTCATGAAGGCACGCCGCATCTGGTTGGCGATGGTTTGCGGCGCCAGCCTGCCCACGGTGCCGTTGACTCGGCGAATCCAGCTCAAGGTGCTCATCCACTCACTCCCCAGGCTTGCAAGCCTTGTTCAGCGCACAGCCGACTTGGAGGCGCGTAATACACGATCCGATAATTCGCCCGGCCCCAGAGCCCTGGCCAATGCCAGGCCACCAATCATCAAGGCCATGTCGGCCAGGGCCTTGTCGGTGTCTTCCGGGCTGGCGGCCAGCTGTGCGGCCATCAACTCGACGTGCTGGTTCAATACATCGCGAAACTCATCCGGCAGCCGGCTCATCTCGCCGACCGTGGCCGGGATCGGGCAGGCCTGGGCGGTAGAATCGCGGTGTTTGCGCGAGAGGTAGAACGCGGCTACCAGGGCTCGGCGCTCTTCGCCTGTCAGGCTGGGGTCCATATCGTCGATAGATGCCCGACGCCGCGCCAAGAGCTGCTCGAACGCCTCCAGCATCAGAGCGTCCTTGCTTTCAAAGTGGGCGTAGAAGCCACCCACGGTCAGCCCCGCGGCGCCCATGACTTCACCCACACTCGGTTCGGCCGGGCCACGCTGGACCAGCGCGGAACTGGCGGCTTGCAGAATACGTTCACGGGTTTGCGCTTTTTTATCGCTCATGACGGCCTCCGAATATTACGGTTAAAATATTATCCGCATAATACTTTTTAGCAAGCGGTGAATTCGACCGCTGGTCAGAAGAGTTTTTTTGAAGAGGGAGGGAGAAAACCCAAACGCCAGACAAACAAAAGGGTCATTCAATAATTGAATGACCCTTAAAAATCCCGCAGAGCGGGTAATCGTGGCGTCCCCTAGGGGACTCGAACCCCTGTTACCGCCGTGAAAGGGCGGTGTCCTAGGCCACTAGACGAAGGGGACACAAACCTTCTATACAACTGATCAGTGCTGAGAACTGATCGATTCAAGGACGGTGTGGCCAGACCTTGAACCTGTAAATTGGTGGAGCTAAACGGGATCGAACCGTTGACCTCTTGCATGCCATGCAAGCGCTCTCCCAGCTGAGCTATAGCCCCGGATTTTTCGTCTCGCGACGCAGCAGACCTTGCGAACTGCTTGTTGAAACTGGCGTCCCCTAGGGGACTCGAACCCCTGTTACCGCCGTGAAAGGGCGGTGTCCTAGGCCACTAGACGAAGGGGACAAAACCTTCTGTACAACTGATCAGAGCTGAGTTCTGATCGATTCAAGGACGGTGTGGCCAGACCTTGAACCTGTAAATTGGTGGAGCTAAACGGGATCGAACCGTTGACCTCTTGCATGCCATGCAAGCGCTCTCCCAGCTGAGCTATAGCCCCTCATCGGTGAGGACGGGGCGAATCTTAATGGCGCTTTGAAAGGCTGTCAAATTTATTTTCAACAATTTCCAAAGTTTTTTGCCGGGATAACAATCACTTACCATCAAAACCCCGCAAAGCCGGGGTTTTGACCTCACCAACACCTGACTAGGCGATCGCGCCCAGCAGCTTTTCCCATTCCTTGTTTTCTTTCTTCGACACACCACCAAGCAAATCAAGGGCTTGGCGCAGACGGAAACGGGTCAGGTCCGGACCAAGGATTTCCATCGCATCAAGCACCGACACCGAACTGGCTTGCCCGGTAATCGCGGCAAACATCAGGGGCATCGCGTCGCGCAGCTTCAATTCCAGGGATTCGACCACGGCCTGGATAGTCGCGGTGATCGCATCCTTCTCCCACTGGCGCAGGCTTTCGAGCTTCCACAGGATCAACTGCATCAACTGGCGGACCTGGTCCCCCGAGAGTTTCTTGGACTCGAACAGCTTGGCATCCGGGTTCACGCCACCGGCAAAGAAGAAGCTGGCCAGAGGGGCGACCTGGCTGAACGTCTCCACCCTGCCCTGCACCAGCGGCGCGATCTTCATCATGTACTCGGGGTTCAACGCCCACTGCTGCACACGGCTGGCGAACTCTTCTACCGGCAGGTCACGCAACCATTGGCCGTTGAGCCACGACAGCTTCTCGATATCGAAGATCGGCCCGCCCAGCGACACGCGGGACAGGTCGAAGTTATCGACCATTTCCTGCAACGAGAACTTCTCGCGCTCGTCCGGCATCGACCAGCCCATGCGGCCCAAGTAGTTGAGCATCGCTTCAGGCATAAAGCCCATGCGCTCGTAGAACGTCACCGAAGTCGGGTTCTTGCGCTTGGACAGCTTGCTCTTGTCCGGGTTACGCAGCAGCGGCATGTAGCACAACTGCGGTTGTTCCCAGCCGAAGTATTCGTAGAGCAGGATCAGTTTCGGTGCCGACGGCAGCCACTCTTCGCCACGCAGCACGTGGGTGATGCCCATCAGGTGGTCATCGACCACGTTGGCCAGGAAGTACGTCGGCAGGCCGTCGGTCTTCATCAGCACTTGCATGTCCATGCGGTCCCACGGGATCTCCACGTCACCACGCAGCATGTCCGGTACCACGCAAACGCCTTCGCTCGGCACCTTCATGCGGATCACATGAGGCTCGCCAGCGGCCAGACGCGCGGCCACCTCTTCCTTGGACAGCAGCAGCGCGCGGCCGTCGTAGCGCGGGGTTTCGCCACGGGCCTGTTGCTCGGCGCGCATCTGGTCCAGCTCTTCAGCGGTACAGAAGCACGGGAAAGCGTGGCCCATGTCGACCAGTTGCTGGGTGTACTTCTTGTAAATGTCGCTGCGTTCGCTCTGGCGATAAGGGCCGTGTGGGCCGCCCACATCCGGGCCTTCTGCCCAGGTAATGCCCAACCAGCGCAGGGCATCGAAAATCTGCTGTTCCGACTCACGGGTCGAACGCACTTGGTCCGTGTCTTCGATCCGCAGGATGAATTCACCGCCATGCTGCTTGGCAAAGCAGTAGTTGAACAAGGCGATGTAGGCAGTGCCGACGTGGGGATCCCCAGTAGGCGATGGCGCGATGCGCGTGCGGACGGTGGTCATGGCGGGTCTCGAATGGGCAATAAAGCTGAAAATAAAACAAGGGGCGAATGGTAACAGCCCCAAGCCCCCCGGCTCCAGCGTGGGCCGATCAACAAAGGGCATATAAGCCAAGGTTGGGGCTGGAACCTCGACATAGCTATTTGCCAGATCGTTAGCTGGCTATATTCCATTACCTTTTGTAACTGACACTGCGCCGCCATGCCTGCCCAACTCAAACGCCGCCTGTTTATCTTCCTGTTTATCGTCGCCTTGATCGCCGCGGGCTTCTTTGCCCATTGGTTCTTCAAGGGGCGCTTTTATGAAAGCACCGACAACGCCTACGTGCAGGGCGAAATCACCCGGGTCTCCAGCCAGCTCGGCGCGCGCATCGCCGAGGTCAAGGTGGGCGACAACGAGCACGTGGAAAAAGGCCAGTTGCTGGTCATTCTGGAACAGGACGACTTCCTGCTGGCCATCGACCGCGCCAACGCGACCCTCGCCACCCGCGAGGCCGAACGCCTGCAGGCCACGAGCAAACTGACCCAGCAGGCCAGCCTGATCGCCGCCGCCGATGCCCAGGTATCGTCCAGCCAGGCGACCCTGGGCCGCGCGCAGATCGACTTGTCCCGCGCGCAAACCCTGCGCAAACCCGGCTATGTCTCGGAAGAACGCGTCACTACCCTGTCTGCCGACAACCACATCGCCCGCTCCCAGGTCGCCAAGGCCCAGGCCGACCTGCAAGGCCAGCGCCAACAGGTCAGCGCCCTGAACGCCGATCTCAAGCGCCTCGACGCGCAGATCGCCAATGCCCGCGCCGACCTGGCCCAAGCCGAGCTGAACCTGACCCGCAGCGAAATCCACGCCCCCATCAGCGGCCTGGTCGGCCAGCGCGCCGCGCGCAACGGCCAATATGTGCAGACCGGCGCGTATCTGCTGTCCATCGTTCCAGACCAAGACATCTGGATCCAGGCCAACTTCAAGGAAACCCAGATCGGCCATATGGCCCCTGGGCAAAAAGCCGAACTGATCTTCGATGCCTATGGCGACACCCCTATCGAAGCCCGCGTCGACAGTTTGTTCGCGGCTTCCGGCGCGCAGTTCAGCCTATTGCCGCCAGACAATGCCACCGGCAACTTCACCAAAGTCGTACAACGGATCCCGGTAAAACTTACGTTTGCCGCCGACAACCCGTTGCAGGGCAAGATCCGCCCCGGCATGTCGGTAACCGTCAAAGTGCAGATCCAAGACCCTGACCATGGCCGGTGATCAACTGCTGCGCCCGGTCGGCGAACCGACCCGGCGCGACTGGATCGCGGTGATGAGCGTGATGCTCGGCGCCTTTATGGCGGTGCTCGACATCCAGATCACCAACTCCTCGCTCAAGGATATCCAGGGCGCGCTGTCGGCCACCCTGGAAGAAGGCTCGTGGATTTCCACCTCCTACCTTGTCGCCGAAATCATCATGATCCCCCTCACCGCCTGGCTGGTGCAGTTGCTGTCGGCACGGCGCCTGGCGGTGTGGGTCTCGGTGGGTTTCCTGATCGCCTCGCTGATGTGCTCCATGGCCTGGAGCCTGGAAAGCATGATTGTATTCCGTGCCCTGCAAGGCTTTACCGGCGGCGCGCTGATCCCCCTGGCCTTCACCCTGACCCTGATCAAACTGCCCGAACACCATCGCGCCAAGGGCATGGCGATGTTCGCCATGACCGCCACCTTTGCGCCGTCCATCGGCCCGACCATCGGCGGCTGGCTCACGGAAAACTGGGGCTGGGAATACATCTTCTATATCAACGTACCGCCAGGGCTGTTGATGATCGCCGGCCTGCTCTACGGCCTGGAGAAAAAGGCCGCGCACTGGGAGCTACTCAAAAGCACCGACTACATGGGCATCCTGACCCTGGCCGTGGGCCTCGGTTGTTTGCAGGTGTTTCTTGAAGAGGGGCATCGCAAGGACTGGCTGGAGTCGAGCCTGATCGTCAGCCTGGGCAGCATCGCGCTGTTGAGCTTGATCACTTTCGTCATCGTGCAACTGTCCAAGCCCAACCCGCTGATCAACCTGGGTATCCTGGCCAACCGCAACTTCGGCCTGTCGAGTATTTCCAGCCTGGGCATGGGCGTGGGGCTGTATGGCTCGATCTACCTGCTGCCGCTGTACCTGGCGCAGATCCAGAACTACAACGCCCTGCAAATCGGCGAAGTGATCATGTGGATGGGCGTGCCACAGCTGTTCCTGATCCCGCTGGTGCCGAAATTGATGAAATACGTGTCACCGAAATGGCTTTGCGCGGTGGGATTCGGCCTGTTTGGCTTCGCGAGTTTTTCCTCGGGCGTGCTCAATCCAGACTTTGCCGGCAGCCAGTTCAACCAGATCCAGATCATCCGTGCCCTTGGCCAGCCGCTGATCATGGTCACCATTTCGTTGATCGCCACGGCGTACATCCTGCCTCAGGACGCGGGCTCGGCGTCGAGCCTGTTCAACATCCTGCGCAACCTGGGCGGGGCCATCGGCATTGCGCTGCTGGCAACCCTGCTGGATGCACGGACCAAGACCTACTTTGATTACTTGCGCGAGGCGATTGTCCCGACCAACCCGCAAGTGGCCGAGCGCATGGCGACGCTGACGCAGACGTTTGGCAATGAAACGGCGGCGCTGGCCAAGCTCAGTGAAATCGCCCACCAACAGGCACAGATCATGGCCTATAACGATGCGTTTCACTTTGTCGGGTTGGCGTTGGCGGTGAGTATGCTGGCGATCTTTTTGACCAAGGCGTTGCCGGCGGGGCTCAAGGCGGGGGAAGCCCATTAGACCGAGGCGCCGCTATCGCAGGCAAGCCAGCCCCCACATTTGAATGTATTCACACATCCCAATGTGGGAGCTGGCTTGCCTGCGATGAGGCCCCAACAGTCAGCGCAAATCAGACCGCCAGCAACCGCTCACGCAACTTGCCAATCTCGTCACGCATCTGCGCCGCCGCTTCAAACTCCAGGTCCCGCGCCAACTGGTACATTTTCTCTTCCAACTGGCGGATCCGCTTGGTGATTTCACTCGGCGAACGCAGTTCGTTTTCGTACTTGGCGCTTTCTTCGGCGGCCTTGGCCATGCCTTTGCGCTTCTTGCTGCGCGAACCGGGCACGGTGGCGCCTTCCATGATGTCGGCCACGTCCTTGAACACACCTTTAGGGGTGATGCCATTGGCCAGGTTGAAGGCAATCTGCTTTTCGCGACGGCGCTCGGTCTCACCAATGGCGCGCTCCATGGAGCCGGTGATGCGGTCGGCATACAGGATGGCGCGGCCATTGAGGTTACGCGCGGCACGGCCGATGGTCTGGATCAGCGAGCGCTCGGAGCGCAGGAAACCTTCCTTGTCGGCATCGAGAATCGCCACCAGCGACACCTCGGGCATATCCAGGCCTTCACGCAGCAGGTTGATCCCCACTAGCACATCGAAGGTACCCAAACGCAGGTCGCGGATGATCTCTACACGTTCCACGGTATCGATGTCCGAGTGCAGGTAACGCACACGCACACCGTGGTCGGCCAGGTAATCGGTAAGGTCTTCGGACATGCGCTTGGTCAGCGTGGTGACCAGAACCCGCTCTTCCAGGGCCACGCGCTTGGTGATTTCCGACAGCAGGTCATCGACCTGGGTCAGGGCCGGGCGGATTTCGATTTGCGGGTCGACCAGGCCGGTGGGGCGCACCAGTTGCTCGATCACCCGCCCAGCATGCTCGGCCTCGTAGTTGCCCGGCGTGGCAGAAACAAAGATGGTCTGCGGGCTGATGCTTTCCCATTCGTCAAAGCGCATCGGCCGGTTATCCAGTGCCGAAGGCAGGCGGAAGCCGTACTCCACCAGGGTTTCCTTGCGCGAGCGGTCGCCTTTATACATGGCGCCGACTTGCGGCACGCTGACGTGGGATTCGTCGATCACCAGCAACGCATCTGCCGGCAGGTAGTCGTAGAGGGTCGGCGGCGGCGCGCCGGACTCACGACCCGACAGGTAGCGCGAGTAGTTTTCGATGCCGTTGCAGTAACCCAGCTCCAGGATCATCTCCAGGTCAAAACGCGTGCGTTGCTCCAACCGCTGGGCTTCCACCAGTTTATTGTTGGCGCGCAGGTATTCGAGGCGCTCGGCAAGCTCGGCCTTGATCCCTTCCATGGCATCCAAAAGGGTTTCACGCGGGGTCACGTAGTGGCTTTTTGGATAGAAGGTGAAGCGCGGCAGTTTGCGGATCACTTCGCCGGTCAACGGGTCGAAGGCCGACAGGCTCTCGACTTCATCATCGAACAACTCGATACGGATCGCTTCGAGGTCCGATTCGGCCGGGTAAATATCGATCACATCACCCCGCACCCGGAAGGTCGCGCGGGCGAAGTCCATGTCATTGCGGGTGTACTGCAAATCCGCCAGGCGCCGCAGCAAGGCGCGCTGGTCGAGTTTGTCGCCGCGATCGACGTGCAGCACCATCTTCAGATAGGTTTCCGGGCTGCCCAGGCCGTAGATGCACGACACCGTGGTGACGATGATCGCATCCTTGCGCTCCAGCAGGGCCTTGGTCGCCGACAGTCGCATCTGCTCGATATGGTCGTTGATCGACGCATCCTTCTCGATAAAGGTATCGGAAGACGGCACATAGGCTTCGGGCTGGTAGTAGTCGTAATAGGAAACGAAGTACTCCACCGCGTTGTTTGGGAAGAACGCCTTGAACTCACCGTACAGCTGCGCGGCCAGGGTCTTGTTCGGCGCCAGCACCAGGGTCGGGCGGTTGATCTGTGCAATCACGTTGGCGATGCTGAAGGTCTTGCCCGAACCGGTCACCCCGAGCAGCGTCTGGTGCGCCAGGCCGGCCTCGATGCCTTCGACCATCAGGCGAATAGCTTCGGGCTGGTCGCCAGCAGGTTCAAAGCGGGTGACTAGTTGGAAATCCGACATAACGTACCTCTTGAAGTCACCCCAGACTGTAAACCCGTCGGGGACGAAAAAGACCACAGCCCGCAAAACTTCAGAGCAGGCAGTAGGAAAAAACCATGATAGCTGTAGAAGTGGAGGCGAATGTGACGGGTTTCAAGGCAAGCGCCCTACATGCCTGAGGCCATCAATGTTGCAATAAGACTAACGGTCGATAAATAAACCGAAAAACTTGGCTGAAAAGCCGTTTCGGCTGTCGCCGCGAGCGGTGTTGGCCTCTATACTAGCTCCCCGTTTGTGCACCGCTCTAGTGCATTCGGCTGGAGCGCGACACGTCCCTCCATTCCCCCATAGAGCTGCCGCAAAAATGAGCCTGTTCTCCGCTGTCGAAATGGCACCACGCGATCCTATCCTGGGCCTCAACGAAGCATTCAACGCCGATACCCGTACTACCAAGGTCAACCTTGGCGTAGGCGTTTACTGCAACGAGGAGGGGAAGATTCCACTCCTGCGTGCCGTTGCCGAAGCGGAAGCCATTCGCGTGGCGCAACACGCCGCCCGTGGCTACTTGCCGATCGATGGCATTGCCGCCTACGACCTGGCCGTGCAAAAGCTGCTGTTCGGCGAGCAATCACCGCTGTTGAGCGCTGGCCGTGTGATCACCGCCCAAGCCGTTGGCGGCACCGGCGCACTGAAAATCGGCGCCGACTTCCTCAAGCAACTGCTGCCCAACGCCGTCGTCGCCATCAGCGACCCAAGCTGGGAAAACCACCAGGCGCTGTTTGAAAAAGCCGGCTTCCCGGTGCAGACCTACCGCTACTACGACGCTGCCACCCACGACGTAAACCGTGCCGGCCTGCTGGAAGACCTCAACGCCCTGCCCGCCCAGTCCATCGTCGTGCTGCACGCCTGCTGCCACAACCCGACCGGCGTCGACCTGAGCCCGGCCGACTGGAAAGACGTACTGGAAGTGGTCAAGGCCAAGAACCTGGTGCCATTCCTCGACATGGCCTACCAGGGCTTTGGCGACGGTATCGACGAAGACGCCGCGGCGGTGCGCTTGTTCGCCGAGTCCGGCCTGACTTTCTTTGTGTCCAGCTCGTTCTCCAAATCGTTCTCGCTGTACGGCGAGCGCGTGGGTGCACTGTCTATCGTCAGCGAATCAAAAGAAGAAAGCGCGCGCATCCTGTCCCAGGTCAAGCGCGTGATCCGCACCAACTACTCCAACCCGCCGACCCACGGCGCGGCGATCGTAGCGGCGGTGCTCAACAACCCGCAACTGCGCGCCCAGTGGGAAGCCGAACTGGCCGAAATGCGCCTGCGCATCCGTGGCATGCGCGAGCAGATGGTCAGCGAACTGGCCAAGGCTGCTCCGGGCCACGACTTCAGCTTCGTCGGTCGCCAGCGCGGGATGTTCTCCTACTCGGGCCTGACCGTAGAGCAAGTCACCCGCCTGCGCAGCGAATTCGGCATCTACGCCCTCGACACCGGCCGCATCTGCGTGGCCGCGTTGAACCAGGCGAACATCGATGCCGTGACCAAGGCGATTGTGCAGGTGCTGTAAGCCTGATCGTGAGGTACAAAGGGGAAGCCAGCGGCTTCCCCTTTTTTGTGCCTTGCCCCTTTAGGAGCGAGCTTGCTCCTACAAAAAGCTCAGCGCTGGCAAAGCAAGCCCCTTAGACTGAAGCACGACTGCCCTTTGCGATGAGACTTTCTATGAGAAACGACGACCTGGACCTGCGTGCCGACCGCGACGAACTGGACCACTTCACCCCTCGCACGCCTCAAGCCAAGCGGCAAAAAAGCCTGGTCCTGCAAGTCGCCCTGGGCGTCTTCATCGGCGGCCTGGCCTTGTGGCTCGTGCAATTGGGCGCCACAGCGCTGATGGCCAAATTGGCGATGGGCACCCTGCAGTTCGGTGGCTGACCCCCCCACCCTGTGGCGAGCGGGCTTGCCCCGCGCTGGGCTGCGCAGCAGCCCCACTACTTATTCAGGCAAAAACACCGCGCTAGGGGTTTAGGGCCGCTTCGCAGCCCAGCGCGGGGCTAGCCCGCTCGCCACAATGGGTCCGCTCTTGGAGCAGTTGCACAAAACTGTCCAGGCTCTGTGACACCGTGCCCCGACGCCAGATCAACCAAGTGTTCAGCAGGCGGAACTCGTCCGCCAATGGCCACACGCTCACCGTGGTAAACCCCGGCATGCTCTCCAGCATGCTGCGTGGCATCAGCGCCAGACCCGCGCCGGCGCTGACGCAGGCGAGCATGCCGTGGTACGACTCCATCTCGAAAATCTTCCCCGGCACCGCGCCATCCTGGGAAAACCAGCGCTCAAAGTGGTGCCGATATGAGCAGTTGGAACGGAAGGTGTAGATGCTCTCCCCGTTCACATCCTGCCCACGGGTGATCGGCCCATGATGCAACGGCGCAATCACCACCATCTCTTCTTCAAACACCGCCACCCCCTCCAGGGTCGGATGCAGCACCGGGCCATCGACAAACGCGGCCGCCAGTCGGCCCGATAGCACGCCTTCGATCATCGTCCCCGAGGGCCCGGTGCTCAGGTCCAGTTCGACCTTGGCGTGTTTCTGGTTATAGGCTGCGAGCAACGCCGGGATACGCACGGCGGCGGTGCTCTCCAGCGAACCCAGGGCAAATGGCCCCTGGGGTTCCTCCCCCGCCACAGTGGCGCGGGCCTCTTGCACCAGATCGAGAATGCGCCGCGCGTAGCCCAAAAAATTCCAGCCGGCAGGCGACAGGCGCAGTCGACTTTTCTCACGGATAAACAGCTCGACTCCCAGGTCCTGCTCCAGTTGCTTGATGCGCGTGGTCAGGTTCGACGGCACACGGTGAATCAACTGCGCGGCGGCACTGATGCTGCCTTGCTCGGCTACGGCCTTGAAAATCTCCAGTTGCACCAGATCCAATTCATTCTCCAATCGTGAACGTATTGCTTAATATTATTCAGTTCCCGGAAAAGATACAGCCCCGTACGCTGGGCACCTTCCCTAATGCTGCGCAGGACGGTGCCATGAACGCTATTTCTCACCAGACCCATGCCTTGTCGATCAACCCCGCCAATGGCCAAACCGTGGGCAGCTACCCCTACGAGTCCGCCGCGCAACTGGACGCCGCCCTCACCCGCGCCAGCACCGCCTTTGCCAATGGTCGCAACACGCCCGTGGCGCAACGCGCCCAATTGCTGCTGGCCCTGGCCGGCGCCCTGCGCGAGCAAGCCGAGCAGATGGCGCAAATGATCACCCTGGAAATGGGCAAGCCCATCGCCCAGGCCCGTGGCGAAATCGAGAAATGCGCCTTGCTGGCCGAGTGGTACGCCGCCCATGGCCCCGCCATGCTTGCGCCGGAGCAGACGCTGGTGGACAACGGCAGCGCCCAGATAGAGTACCGCCCGCTGGGCCCGATCCTCGCCGTGATGCCGTGGAACTTCCCGGTCTGGCAGGTACTGCGCGGCGCGGTGCCGACCATGCTCAGCGGCAATACCTACGTGCTCAAGCATGCGCCCAACGTGATGGGCAGCGCCTACCTGATGAAACAAGCCTTCCATAAAGCCGGTTTCGCCGAGGGGTTGTTCGAAGTGATCAACGTCACCCCGGACGGCGTATCCAAGGCCATCGCCGACCCACGCATCGCCGCCGTGACCCTTACCGGCAGCGTGCGCGCCGGTATCGCCATTGGCTCCCAGGCCGGCGCCGCGCTGAAAAAGTGCGTGTTGGAACTGGGCGGCTCCGACCCGTTCATCGTCCTCGACGACGCCGACCTCGACGCCGCCGTGCAAGCCGCGGTGATCGGCCGCTTCCAGAACTCCGGCCAGGTCTGCGCCGCCGCCAAGCGCCTGATCATCGAGCAAGGCGTGGTCGAAGCCTTCACCGCCAAGTTCCTCGAAGCCAGCCGCCAACTGGTGATGGGCGACCCGACATCGAGCGACACCTACATCGGCCCCATGGCCCGTTTCGACCTGCGTGACGAACTGCACGGCCAGGTCCAGGCCACCCTGGAAGAAGGCGCCACCCTGTTGCTCGGCGGCCATCCCGTCGAAGGAACGGGTAACTACTACGCCCCCACCGTACTGGCCAATGTCACCGACCAAATGACCTCGTTCAAACAGGAACTGTTTGGCCCCGTCGCCTCGATCATCACCGCCCGCGACGCCGACCACGCGGTCGCCCTGGCCAACGACAGCGAGTTCGGCCTGACCGCGAGCATCTTCAGCAGGGATCCGGCCAAAGCGCAGAAAATCGCCAACCAGTTGGAAACCGGCGGCATCTTTATCAACGCGTACAGCGTGTCCGATCCTCGAGTGGCGTTTGGCGGGGTGAAAAAGAGTGGGTTTGGCCGCGAACTGTCACATTTTGGCGTGCGGGAATTCTGCAATGCGCAGACGGTATGGGTAGATCGGCGGTAGGCCGATCGTCAAGATTCCTCATTGTCAGCTTGCGGGTTCAGGATATGATCAGGCCGGTATTTGAACCGGATTGCACTGACCTATGCCCGTGGACCTGCAAGCGCTCTATCCCAAACTGATCCATCTGATGCTGGATACGGTTTTCGTGGTCGACAGGGACAGCCAGATTGCATTTGTCAGTGACGCCTGCGAGGCGCTGCTCGGCTACCGTGCCGACGAGCTGACCGGGACTGTGATCACCGACTATATGCACCCTGAAGACCTGGCGGCCACCCGAGCCTCGATTATCCGGGTGATGAACGGCCAGCCCCATGTCGACTTCCGCAACCGCTATATCCGCAAGGATGGCAGTGTCGTTCATATTCTGTGGGCGGCATTCTGGTCCGAGGACGTCGGCGCGCGGATAGGCGTGGCACGGGATATAACGGCCCTCACCCAGGCCGAGGAGGAACTGCGCTTCCTCGCCCATCACGACCCGCTGACCGCCCTGACCAACCGCTCGCTGTTCAATGATCGGCTGGACTCGGCCTTGCGCAATGCACGCCGACAGAACAGCACCCTGGCCTTGCTGTTCCTGGATATCAATGACTTCAAGGGCATCAACGATGTACACGGGCACGCCGCGGGCGACCGCGTGCTGTGCACCATTGCGCGGCGCCTGGAAAGCTGCGTGCGTGAGACCGACACGGTGGCGCGAATGGGTGGCGATGAGTTCACCGTGTTGTTGACCGACCTTCATTCAGAAGACGCCGTGGCCGAGAAAGTGCAGCAGATTCTCGCCATCATGGCCGCCCCCCTTGGCCCTGAATTTGGCCCGGTGAAGATGCCATCATGCAGTATCGGCGTGGCGCGCTACCCGGCTGATGGGGAAGATGCCGACACCCTGCTCAGCTATGCCGATGGCGATATGTACCGGGTGAAAAAACTCCACCGCGCAGCAGGCTGAAGCCAAGCCGCCCCGCCCTGCCAGGTCTCAGGACCGGCGTACATGCTTAACGATCCGACGCCTGGATCCTGGCGGTTATCCACGCGTGACCCTGCGCAAGCACGCGCTCGGCCAACGCCACCGGAAAATGAATAAAGCCATGTGCCGACTCCGGCAAGAGATACGCCTGCACCTGCGCCGCCGCCCCCCAGCGCTCGGCGATGTCCAGGGTGTCATCCTTGAGCGGGTCCAACTCGCCGACAAACATCAACGCAGCCGGCAAGCCGGTAAAGTCGCCATACAGCGGCGACAACGGCGGCTGCCGACGCGCCTCATCGCTCAAGCCCGGGGTCAGCAGGCGCAGTGCGTCGACCATCCCCGGACCATCGAGTAACAGCGTCTGCGGCCCGGCTGCGTGTACGCTCGGCGTGCCGGCCAAATCGTAGACGCCGTAATACAACAGCGTCCCGCTGACCCGCGCGAGCAGTTGCGGCCACTGCTTCAACGCCAGCAACGTCGCCGCGGCCAGGTGGGCACCGGCCGATTCGCCCACAACAATCACCGGCAGGCCGGCAAACTCGTGCTCAGTGAGCAACCAGCGCGCGGCGCTCAGGCAGTCGTCCATCAGCCCTTCAATCGGCGTGTCCACGGCGAGCCGATAATCCACCGACACCACCGCCACCTCGCACGCCCGCACCATGCCCAGGTTCAACTCATCATCCATCTGCGCATTGCCAATTACCCAGCCGCCGCCGTGGATATCCAGGACCACGCCTTTGATTCTGCCGCTGGGCCGCAGAATGCGCACGGGCACTTGAACGCCATCCACACCCACCAACCGAGCCTCAGCCGCGGGCCCCTTCCTGATGTGTTGACTGACGCGCAATAACGCCTGGATTAATCGAGGGGTGACCCGATTGCGGATTTTAAAGCGCGGCAGCCAGGCAAGCTTTTTATTGAAGCGGCGCATTTGTGCCAGTTCAGGCGCACTGGCGGGCCAAGGCTCGTAGGCCATCAACGGTTACTGCGCAGGATCGAGAAATTCAACGCCGCGGCCACACACAGCCACGCCAGGTACGGGAACAGGATCAATCCAGTGATCAGGTCCAGGCGCACCGCCAACACCACCATGGTTGCCACGGTGAGCCAAAGCAGGGTGATAACCACCATCGCGGCGAAGATCCGATGCGCGCCGAAAAACACCGGGGTCCACAGCGTGTTCAATGCAATCTGCGCCGCCCACAAGGCCAGTACCGTTTGACTGCCAGGGATCAGGCTCAAGCGATAGCCGGCCCAGGCCAGCAGCAGGTAGATCAGTGTCCAGGCCACCGGGAACAACCAGTTGGGCGGGGTAAAACGCGGCTTGACCAGGGATTCATACCAGGCACCAGGCTTGAACATGATGCCGGTGCTGGCGGCGGTGGCGCAGGCGAGCAGGAAGATAAAGAAGGTCATTGGCGGTCCCTATGTAGATGGCGCTCGCAAGTGATGCCGAGCCTTTACCAATGACTCAAACCCGCCACCAAAAATTCAATGAACTGTAGAAACTCGTCCACCGTGCGCTCCCGGTTCCCGCTCGTAGGAGCTGACTTGCCAGCGATAACGCAGGACATCAGGTGTTCTGCGTCGCTCTCCGGTTTTTCGCTGGCAAGCCAGCTCCTACAAAAAGCGTCTGCCCACACAGGCGAGTGCGGGGGCTACGCATGCCCTGTATTGGCTAGCCCTTCAGTTCGCTGGCCCGATGACTCGCGGCGTCGTCATATGCCACATACAACGACTCGGCGATCTGGCTCTTGATGGCTTTGCTGGCCTCCAGCCCCAACACAAAGCCTTCGGCCTTGCCGCCAGCGCGGTTAAGGTCGTCGAGGGTGCTGGCGCCGGTAATCGCGTCCAACAACTTGCTAGCGTGCGGGCCTACGCCCTTGGGCAGGCTGATCTGGTCGATGCTCATTGCGCCGCCTTCGATGAGGTTGAGGATGGGCTGTTACGGGTAAACGAGGTCATTGGCGATACCTTGAGGGCTTGGGGCCGATAGCGCGTTTGGCCACTGTCGGGGTGGCATGGTAGACCGGTATGGGGATGAGGGGGCAGCTTTTGGCCGTTTTCAGTCGGTTGTCACCGGCAGAAATCGGCCAGAAGCAGCCGTTTGGAATAGACTGCTTCCGATCAATTTGGACTTAGTACGCCAATTTGCGCTGCTAGGTCCGCAGCCAATAGTAGAGGTCGTACTTCGACTTCATGTGTTGAGGATGCTGGTTGTCGGAGTCGGGATCTGGAATGGCGACTCGGCGAGTCCAGAGTGGGAACCACTCACCATCCCGCATATCGCTATCGCTAACCATTCGCACATTCTTCAACATGGTTCGCTCGCAGGCACCGAACTGGACGAAATTGACCTGCGCCTCGATCAAGCTACATCTATTCGGTCCATCCACCTGGTGAGGGTAATAGAGTTGGAACACGTCATCCTCCCAGAAGCAAATTGGGCAAATGTCGTATGACCCTGGGTGTTGCTCGAAGACTGCATATCCGCAGCATGGGCAGGTAAACATCAGTTTTCACTTATGGGTGGCAGTCTATTCTTGGTCGATTTTAGCCAAATGCTGAACGGTGGCAATGGGTCGGTGGCTGCCCTTCATGACAGGCCGCAACCAGCCAAAAGCAGACATTCGCATGTGGTCCGCTCCTGGGCTGAGACAACGGCATGACGCTTCAACGAAAACAGGATGGTTCAGTGCGCGGATTTTAGTTCGTACATAGTGGCCGGAGGGAAGATCATAATTGTCCATCAACTCTCGATGCAGCCGGTAGCCATCGCAGCAGATCCACATCATTCATGGGCCGGGCGAACAGGTAGCCCTGTCCTTGAGTGCATCCCATCGCGAGCAACGTCTCGCGCTGTTCCTCAGTCTCGATGCCCTCCACTACCACGGACATCCCCAGGGTCTCCCCCAATGCCAGGGTGCTGCTGACGATTGCCCGACAGCGCGGTTCGTGTAGCAAGGTGCGTATAAACTCACCGTCGAGTTTGATCTCGTTGAACGGCAGCTGGCACAACCGCTGCAACGACGAGAAGCCGGCGCCGAAGTCGTCGATGGACAATTTGCAGCCCATCATGCGCAGGCGTACCAGGGTTTCCAGGCTGGTGGCCGGGGCTTCCAGCAAGCCGCTTTCGGTGAGTTCGAAGGTCAGGCTGGCGGGCACTGCTTCGTGCAGGGACAGAATGCCTTTGATCACCGCGGTCAGGTTGCTGTTGGTCAGTTGGCTGGTGTGCAGGTTGAACGACAGGTCGAGCTTCAGGCCGGTGTTTTTTGCCAGTCGCTGCAGGCTCAGGGCTTGGTTCATCTGCATGAACAGCAGCGTATCGAGCAAGCCGCAGCGTTCCAGCACGGGCATGAACACCGCCGGTGACAGGATGCCGCGCAACGGGTGCACCCAGCGGGTCAGCACCTCCACGCCGCAGACGTCATCGGTATTCATGTCGACCTTGGGCTGGTACCAGGCTTGCAATTGCTGTTCGTTGAGGGCCCAACGCACTTCTTCATCGCTGGCCAGGCGTACCGGCGCAGCGTCGGGCGGCGCGACACCAGGGCCACTGGAGCGCTTTTTTAGCACGTTCTCCAGGGTGTGCGCCTGCAACGGCTTTCCGACATCCCCGAGCATTTCCAGGCCCAGCAACGAAACAATCTGCTGCACCGTGCGGCGTACATCGGCCGACAGGGAGCTGCTGATAATCACTGAGCCGACCAGTCCGGAACTTCCCACCTGCTGAAGAAACTCCAGGCCATCCATGCCTTCCATGCACAAGTCGCACAGGGCAATGTCCACTGCGCCCACTTGATCCAACACAGCCAGGGCGTGTAAGCCGTCCACTGCCTCGAAGACCTCGCGGCAACCCAACTGGCGCAACATGCTCACGGCGACCGCACGTTGAAAAGGATGATCCTCGAGAACCAGCACGCGTATGGGAAAACTCGTCATTGAAGTCGGCTCATCTGAAAGGAATAAGGTCGCCCGGGTGTGACGCCGGGCGGGTTGCAGCGAGTTAGCGCACGGGCAGCTTGATGATCTGCTCGGTGGTCATCACGTCGCCGAAGGTGTCTTCGACTTCGGCCAGTGCCGATTGATGCAAGGCGTCCTTGTCGACGCTCTGGCCATTGAGGCGGGTGATCGCACGGGTGGCGGACGCATCGGACGCCACGATTACGTTGAAGCCCAGTGGCGCTGCATCACGGGCTGCACCGGCGACACAGGCGTGGGTCATCAGACCGCTGATGATCAGCGTATTGATCCCGGCCTTGCTCAGCTGTGCGGCCAGGTCAGTGCTGGCGAACACGCTGACGGTGTTCTTTTGCACGACGTGATCCTGAGGACGCGGCTGCATATCCTTGTGGAATTTCACGGTCTCGCCATCAATGGCAAATACCGCAGCGCCAGCCGGCGACACGTGTTGCACGTGGTAGACCGGAATCTTGTGGTTATCGGCATACTTGATCAGCTCACGGGCTTTCGCCAGTGCGCTGGCGCCGTCCGGGATCGGCATGCGCCCGGTGAAGTATTCGTTCTGGAAGTCGATCACGATCAGCGCGGTCTTGGCGGCCGGCAATTGTGTGATTTGCTCGGCACCGGACATGGCGCGGATGGTCGGGTGATCGTTGGCGATTGCTGCACCGCTGGCAACCATGGTGGACAGTACGCATGCAGCCATGAAGCGACGGGTAAAACGTTGCATGGGGTCGTTCCTATTTGTAGGTAATGGTGAAATTGGCAGTGGCGTTGGCGATGCCAGGCTGCGGCCCGGTGGAGTCGCCTGCGGTCTGGATGTAACGCGCACCAAACTGCAAAGTGGTATTGCCATCCTGGACCGGCATGATCGGTACGTCGACGCCCAGTGGCAGCGGGGTTCCATCCTGCTTCAGCACTTGCACGGCGACGCCTGTAGCGGTGGCTTCGCTGTTCAGGCCGAGCACACCTTGGCTGGCGTCGACAATCGTCGAGCCCTTGGCGCCGTCCAGACGGATGTTCGCGTTGTTGCCGCGGAAATAGTTCCAGGTAGGATTCCCGGCATAGGTCCCGGCCACGCAGTTGTTGAGCGCGATGTTGAACCCTTCGGTGGGCGTGACGGTGCCCGGGCCGTTGAAGACGCGCTTCTCCCAGTTTTTCATGGGCACGTCGATGATATTGCCCACGGCTGCGGGCATGCTGCAGCCGGCAACGGTCACCGTTCCGGTCAGGCGACCATCAATCCAGTTGAACAGGGTGCCGTTGTTGTTGATATCGACGGTGTACACCTGCAAGTTGCCGAAATCGTTGATTCCCGCCGGGATAGGTCCGGTTTTGATCAGGATCAGGCTATTGTTGGTGTTCGCGCTAAACCCACCGGTATTGCAGCCGTTGAATGCGAGCGGAAAGTACCAGCTACCGGAGGTCAAACACAGATAGCTGGGGCGTGTCTCGTTGACGACCCCTACCCCGATGCCAGGAACGTTAGTCGCGTAGAGCTGGCTGCCTTGAGCCGAGCCAATGGCTGCGGTGACCGTAGGTGCCTTGGCAGTCAGCATGGTGGACTGGATTGAAAACGGGGTAGTCGTTGTACAGTTGATGATAGGAAACCGGGTGTACTTGACCAAGCCAATGGTCGATCCCACCGGGGCGTCCTGAGGGATGAACAGGTCGCCCACCGCATGAATGCTCTGGGTCGCATCGGTGGAAGTACAGTCAGCTGCAGCCATCTGCGAAATAGCCACTGGCAGCACTGCCAGCGCACTCAGCATCAAGCGTTTCTTCCAGACATGACGAGTGGGCAAAACCAAGGCTGGGGCCGAGGACGCAACACTAAAAGTTTTCATGGACGAGATTCTCTGCAAATAGCATCCATCAGCCGGTAACCGTCGGTGGCTGGCGTGCTGTTGATATCCAAATTGATTTCACATTGCTGGGCAGCCTTGCCGCCCCATTTCATCGTGTAGGTCGTGCCCTTGCTGGCCGACAGCAGCACTTGCCCGGCCTGGCCGACCACGCCGACGCTGGCGCCCTGGTCGTCCTGCACGGTGGTGCCGAAAGGTAAAAGCGAGCCGTCCTGCAGCCGTACGTTGAGCAGTATTTTTTCCGAACGGCTGGCGGCGAATACCGCCTTGACCACCGCACCGCGACGCGGCACCACGTTGGTCACGCCTTCGGCGATATCGACGTTGGTTTCCAGCTCGCTGGTGTCCACGGCCACGCGGTTCTTGCGATACGGCGTGACGTACGGCACCAGGGCGTAACCCTTGTCGTTGGTCAGGGTGCCCGGGGCATTCAGCAGGCCGACCTTCGGCGTGTCCTTGACCTCCACCAGCGCCACGGTCTCGCCCAGGGTCTGGCCGAACTCGACGCCATCGCCATGGGCCAGCACCGAGCCCGCCGCGCTGACCGACGTCTGCCGGTAGCCCGAGCCGACGCTCACACCAGCGCCCAACTGGGCAAACGGTGCGCGGTAGCCGAGCAGCGCCGAACCGTTGTTGCCGGTGTTTTCCACGCGGTTGGCGTTGACGTTGTAGTTCAGGTTGCCATCGCGGCCGCTGAGGCCGGCCCGTTGATCCAGGCTGCCGTCGTTGTTGCGGGTAACGCTGAACGTGCCGGTACTGCGGGTTTGTCCCAGGGGCATGGACACGGTAAACACCACCTGGTTGTTCTCGCCGAAGTTGTCAGTGAGGGTCTTGCTGGCGTACACACCATAAGTCACGCCCTTGTACTGGGTGTTGAAACCCAGCTGCATCTGCTTGTCTTCCCGGGAGGAGCCCCAGTAGTTCTGCTTGCTCAGGTTCAAGTACAGCGAGCCGTAGTTGTCCAGGGCCTGGTTGACGCTGGCCTCGACCTTGCTGCGCTTGGAGAACTGGCTGTAGTCGTTGGGTTGCTGCAAATCCACGGCTTCGCTGAAGTCGCGATAGCCTTCGGTGGAATAGCGGTAACCGGCGAAGCGCACCGAGGTACCGCTTTCAAATGCCTTGCCGTAGCGCAGGCCGATGCTCTGGCCTTTTTTGCTTTCGCCTTTGGTTGTGACGGCCTTGGGCACGTCAGTCTGGGCCTGGGTGACGTCGATCGACACGGCGCCGATGCTGCCCAGGCTCTTGCCCACGCCCACCACACCGGCACGGTAAAAATCTGCCCCCAAAAAGCCACCGTACAGCGTCAGGTCGAACGGCAAGCCATAGGCCAGCGACGCCTGGGTAAACATCGGCCGCTCGCCACCGTTGGCCGAGTTGTACTCGCCCACCGTCGCACTGTAGCGCCAGGTATTTTCCCGCAGCATGTTGGCCAGGGTCGCGTATGGCTGGGTGAAGCGGCGTTCGCGGCCATCGGCTTCGGTGATGATCACTTCCAGGTCGCCGCTGCCCGAGGCGGCGTTGAGGTCGTTGATCTCAAAGGCGCCCGGCGCCACGTAGGTGGTGTACAGCGAGTAGCCGTTCTGGCGTACTTCGACCTTGGCCTGGGTTTCGGCGATGCCGCGGATCACTGGGGCGTAGCCCTGCATCGAGTCCGGCAACATGCCCATGTCCGACGCCAGTTGCACGCCGCGAAACGGCACGCTGTCGAACACGTCACCGGGAGTGAAGCTCTCGCCCATCGTCAGCGTGGCCTTCAGTGGCGTGATGTCCCTCTGCGCATAGGTATTGCTGCGCTGCCACTGGCGGCCACCTTCATCGTCCTGGCGAAACGATGAGCTGGAGCGAAAACGCCAGTCGCCGAGGTTAAAACCACCCGTTGCATACAGGTTGTATTGGTTGCCGGTGCCGCGGGCGTCGCTGTTGGTTTGCGCGGCGGAAAACTGGTAGTTGAGCATCGCGGCATTGATGCCACGGTCCCATTCCGAGGGCGCCACGTAGCCGGCCGCATCCCGGGTCAGGGCGATCTGCGGCACGCTGATATCCAGGGCCAGATAGTTGGCGTTGAAGGTCACCGAGGCGCCTTCAATCAGCGCCGCCAGGTCAATGCACGCGGGCAGCGTTTCGCCGGGCACTTTAAATGCATCCAGCTTCACACCCAGCTCCCTGAGAAAGGCTTCGGACAGGCATACACGCACATCGCTGCCCTGCTCATCCTTGATGAAGGTCATGTCACGGCGGTCGAAAAAGCTCTGGTTCAAGCGAATCAGTACCGGGTAAGTCCCGGGGCCAATGCTGCCGCTGTTCGCCACCGCATCCAGGTCGAGGTTGGGACCGGCACCGGTGCCGCCAAACGAATGCATGAAACTGGCATCGAACTTGGCGGGCTCACCGGCCAGGGCCAGCTCACCGGCACAGGCGGCCGCCACGGCGACCCACAAGGGCAAACGACTAAAGCTGAAGGAGTTATCGATTCGCATGGCAATACCCGGCCGCCGCGCCACAGCCGTGGCACGCGCAAACATCTACAGAAAGAAAAGGAATCAGCGGTTCAGTGGCACGGTCTGCGGCTCGCTGTAGCCGCCGTAGTCGTTGATGGCCGAGAACACCACCTCACCCGTGGTGCCTTTGAAACCCGGCAGCGGATAACGCTGGCTGCTCATCGGCGCGACCATCGTTGGCTCGTTGACCTCGACGCTCTGCCCTGCGGACTTTGCGGTCACACCAATAAACGAGATGTGGAACGGCGACGGATTGCTGACCACCAGCACTGCCTTACCCTGTTCCTGCGTAAGGCTCCAGGTCAGTTTCGACGGTGCTTGCATCGCATTGCCCTTGAGTCCGGCTGGGCGATAGAACAATTTGACGCGGGTGCGCATGGCGATCTTCAGCGTATTGGCATTGCCTTCGCTGGCGACCGGAATTTCCTGGGCGTTGAAATAGAACACCGATTCACGGTCGGTCGGCAGGTTGCCGGCGACTTTCTGGATACGCACCATTTGCTCTTTGCGCGGGTCCAGGCGGAACAGCGGTGGTGTGGACACAAAGGGCGTGGCGGTGGTCATGTCATCGGCTTCGGTGTTGACCCAGGTCTGCACCATGTACGGCTGCGCCGTGGTGTTGCTGACGGTGATCGCTGCGTCACGCTTGTTGCCGTCAAACACGATCCGCGTGCCGCCGAGCATCACGCCGGCCTGGCTGGCCGTGCTGAGCAGTGCCGCACTGAGCAACAGTGCCAAGGCCGATGCTTTCTTGAAGGGGGAAACGTTCATTTCGATCATCCTCTTGCCGTGAGCGAGGGGATGGCCGCTGCGCGCATCAACGCTGCAGCGGCGCATCAACAGGGCTTACTGGTACTCGACGGTGAACGCAGCCTTGGCGTTGGCCGGGCCGGAAGTCGCAGTGCCGGTGGCGATGTAGTTGGCGGTGAAGCGCAACGGTTGGGTCAGGTCCAGGTACGGAGCCGATTCCAGGCCCAGTTGCACGTCCTTATCGGTGGCGTCCTTGATCTGTACCGCAACGTTGGTGGCGTGACCGGCGTCCGGGCTGATGCCGATCCACTGGCCGCTGGCACCGGCAGTGCCGCTCAGGGACAGGAACTTGACCACGGCGCTCTTGCCGGTAACGCTGCAACCAGGAGCAGTGGTGTCGATGGTCAGGGTGAACGCGCCGCCACCGGCAATAGCACCGACGGTCGCCAGGGAGGTGGCAGGCACATCGCCCAGGCCCACATCGCCGGCACCGGCCGAACCGTTCAGGTCAGTCACGACCACTGGGCAGGTGTTGTCGGTCACGCTGCCGACGAAGTTGATTTCACCGTCAGCGGCCATGGCAGCTTGGGAAGCAGCAGCGAGGACGACAGCGGCAAACAGACCTTTGAGCGCAAACTTGTTCATAACGTAATCCAGATATTGAGGAAAGTCTGAAGCCCGGTTGGGCTTCAATCAGGTTGCAGGGCCCGGTCCGCTTGGTCGGTGGGGCCGTTCAACGAGGCTCAGTATCGGTGTTGGGGGGAGTGGACTACGTACGAACGGTGCCGCGTTCTTGTAGGAAATTTCCTACCGATAGCTCAGGCCAGATAGCGCTCCAATCGCTCGCCGAGGTGTTCCATCTGTTGATGCAGCGCATCCACCGCCTCGGTCAATTGCGCAGAGTCCAGCCCGTTGCAGGCGGTCTCTAGGTCTTCACAGCAGCGAATCAGCCCCTGGGCCTTGATGATTCGTGCGCCGCCCTTGACCCGGTGAGCCAGGTCGGCAAGGCCTTGCAAGTCGTGTCGAGTAAACAACTGCATCAGGCGCGCCATGTCCTGTTCATTGCTGGCGGCCAGGTCGCCCAACAGGCTTTTGATCGAAGCAATGTTGCCGCCGGCCAGATGCTCAACGCTGGTCAGGTCGATATCGTCATCTGTGGAACATCCGGGGGGAGCACTCCCCTGCTCCGTCGCCAGGCCGGCCAAGCGTGCGCTCAAGTCCTTGAGGCTGATGGGCTTGAACAGGCAGTCATCCATGCCGGCGGCCAGGCACCGGCCCTTCTCTTCCGGCTGTGCATTGGCGGTAAACCCCAGAATCAGACTCGGCGGTACGCCGCGGGCAGTTTCTTCGGCCCGGATAGCCCTCGCCAATTCGTAGCCGTTCATCAGCGGCATATTGCAGTCGGTGATCACCACATCGAACTGCCCGTTACGCCAGGCCCGCAGTCCGTGGGCACCATCTTCGGCGTCCTCGACCCGGTGCCCCAGGTAATTGAGTTGCTGGGTGAGCAACTGGCGGTTGGCCGGGTAGTCATCAATAACCAGAATGCTCAAAGCGGGGCTCGTTACTGCCGGCTCATCCTCGACCGGGGTAACGTCGGCCAACGGCTCAAGCGTGGTCAGGTCAAGCCTGACGTCGATGCGAGTGCCTTCACCCAATGCGCTGTCGAGGGTCAGGTGCCCTCCCATCATTTCGCAGAGAGTGCGGCTGATGACTAAGCCCAGGCCCGAGCCGCTGCGCGCCGACTGGTCATTGTTGCTGGCTTGCGTAAAGGGGCTGAACAGGCGCTTCTGGTCCTCTTCGCCTATGCCGATACCGGAGTCCTCCACCCGTAACCTCAACGCCAACTGTTCCTTGCCTGCCTGGGCTCGAACACTCAAGCGCACGTGGCCCTGGGCGGTGAACTTGATGGCGTTGCTCAGCAGGTTGGACACGATCTGCTTGAAGCGCAGCGGATCGATCAGCACATCGCAATTGACGCCGGCCTCCAGGTCCAGCTGCAGTTGCAGCTGTTTCTGCCGCGCCAGGCCTTCAAAAATGCGCACCACCGATTCCAGCAACTCCCGCAGGTTGGCGCGCTCTGGGTTCAGGGACAAACGCCCGGACTCGATTCGGGCGATGTCAAGAATGTCGCCGATCAGGTCCAGCAAACCACGCGCCGCGCCTGAAGCGACATCAATCGCAAAGCGATCCATCACGCCCTGGTCGGCCTTTTTTGTCGCCAGTTCGAGCATGCCGATCACCGCGTTCATCGGCGTACGGATTTCATGGCTCATGGTCGCAAGGAAGGTCGTCTTGGCGCGGTTGGCGGCGTGGACGTCCTCCAGCAGACGCTGGCGCTCGCTGATGTCGATCCAGCCAGCGATCATGCCGCTGACTTCGCCCGTGCTGCTGCGGTACGGCAGCATCCAGTGGTAGATGGTCAGTACTCGGCCATCGGGCATGATCAAGCTGCGATCCTGCAACTGCGCCTCGCCGCTTTCCATCACCTGCAGGTAGTCACGGTGATACGCCGCGGCCTCATCCGGATCGCCCAGTACACCGTCCAATACGGTCTTGCCGATCACCTGCTCGCGCTCGACGTTGAACACTTCCAGGTAACCGCTGTTACAGATCAGCAGCTTGCCCTGGCGGTCGCGCACATAGATCGGGTGCGGTGTGCCGTTGATCAATACCCGCATGAACTCAACCTGGTCGCTCAACGCCTGCTCGGCCTGCTTGCGCTTGCGCATCAGCATCCGCAGGTAGGCGATCCAGCCCAGGGCAATCAACAGCAACACGGCGGCAATCACGAAACCCTGAATGATTGCGCTGCGGTTGCGCAGCCAATAGCTGTCGCCCACCACCACCTCGCTGCGCCAGCGATTAGTCAGTTCGTCCATTTCCTCGGGGGCGATGCTGAGCAGCGCTTTGTCCAGGATAGAGAACAGTTCCAGCGAGCCGCGGGCCGTAGCAAAGGCCATGCGCGAGTTGGTAACGCCCACGGTGCTGGTGATACGCAAGCGATCGCGGTATTGCCGTGAAATCATATAGCGTGCGGTGATCAGCGAGTTGACCGCTGCATCAGCCTCGCCATTGGCGACTTTCTCCATCGCGTCATGGGCGCTGTCGGCATCCACCAGGCGGATGCCCGGGTATTGCTCGGTTAGCATGTCGCGGCTTGAGTCGCCGCTGATGACCGCCAGTCGCTTGCCATGCATATCGTCCAGGGTACTGGGGCTGCCGGCCGTGGTACGACTGACCAGTACAAACGGCGTGGCCAGGTACGGGCGGGTAAAGCGCAGGACCGCTTCGCGCTGTTCGCTTGGGGTAATGGTGATCAGCAGGTCAGCCTCGTTGCTGGTGAGGGAGTCGATCATCTCGCGCACCGAACTCACCCGCTGGATATCAAACTTCAAGCCGGTGCGCAGGGCCACCTTGGCCAGGACGTCGGCGCTGATACCACGAAATTCGCCGTCGGCGCCGTAGAACGACATTGGCAGGAAGCCTTCATCAATCGCCACCCGCAACCGTGGGTTCTTGTCCAACCACCGCTGCTCACTGACGCTGAAATGCAACGGATGCTGACCAGGCATGCTTGCTCCGCCTGCGCTCCAGCGGCGCAGGATGGTCTGGCGCTCGGTAACCGGGACCGCCGCCAGTGCCGCATTGATTATCCGCAGCAGGCGCGTGTTATCACGCTTTACCGAAAACGAAAAGTTGCTGACTTCCAGGCGAGAGAAGTCCGCCAGTTGCACGTTGTTCAGGTAGTTGCGGTTGATCAGATAATTGGCGCTGATCGCGTCCCCCAGGTACACATCGGCTTGGCCGAACGCCACGGCGCCTATGGCGCTGAGGGTGGACGGGTACAGCTGCAAGGTGGCCTTGGGATAAAAGTCTTCCACGGTTTTGGGTGGCAGGTAGTGGTAAAGCATTGCCACGCGCTTGCCGGCCAGTTCGGGGTCGAGGCTCTGGCTGTCGCCGACCCGGCTGACCAGGGTCGGCTGGTCCTCTGCATAGGCGTCAGACAGCTGAAGCTCCGGGTCCGCCGCCTCAAAACCGTTGGAACTGCCCAGCATATCGACGTCGCCAGACTTGAGCGCCGCCAGCACCTCATTGCGCGAGGCATACCGCTGCACGCGCACGTTGACGTGCAGCAGCTGCGCCATTAACTGCGCGTAGTCGGCTGTGAAACCTTCGTAATCGTGGCGGTTACTGGTGATGCTGAACGGCGAGTAGTCCGGCGCCGAAGACCCCAACACCAGCGTGCCCTTGCTCCGTAGCCAGCCCCAGTCGGCCTCGTCCAGGCCCACGCTGTAGTCGCTGACGTCGGAGCGACCGTGCAGCTTGAGCATTTGCGGCGCCGCCAGGGCATGGCCCAGGGAACCGAGCAACAGGAGGCCCAGCAAGCCGTGTCGAAGAAAAATGTTCATTCAGATGAGGTTATTACGCTTGGCAAAATCGGCCAGGTACACCACCGATTTGACGTTGAGCTTTTCGATCAGGCGAGTCTTGTATGTGCTTACTGTCTTGTTGCTGATCAGCATGGCGTCGCCGATTTCCTTGTTGGTCAGCCCTTGGGACAGCTGTTGCAAAATCGTCAGTTCACGGTCAGAGAGATTCTGGATCAACTCGTGGTCCGTGGCCTCGAGATCACTGCGCCGTACCGAGCTGTGTGCCAGGTTGGGAAAGAAAGTGTAGCCGTCCATCACCGCCTTGATCGCCTTGGTCACTTCCTCCATGTCATTGGTCTTGGAAATAAACCCTGCCGCACCGGCTTTCATGCAGCGCATTGAATAGAACAGCGCCGACTGCGAGGTGAACACCAGGATTTTACTCGGCAGGCGCAGGGACGCGATTCGGTTAAGCACCTCAAGGCCGTCGAGCTTGGGCATGCCGATGTCGAGAATGATCAGGTCGGGCACATGCTCGCGTGCCAATTGCACGGCATCTGCGCCGTTATCCGCTTCGGCCACGACTTCGAACTGAAACTGGCTGAGCAGCATCTTGACGGACGAGCGAATGAAGGGATGGTCATCCACAACCAAAGCGGTATACATGTAACCTCCTGTAAGGCGCGCCGGAAGGCTTCGGCCGACGCAAAACGATGGATAAACGACCAGCCGACGCGTCGCTCAAGTTACACGAACACGACTGAATTGTAGGAAAATTCTGAGGTTTTGCCGCCTAACCCGCCGGCGAAGTTACCGGCTGTACGTCCTCACGCGCCAGCCAATGCAGGAGGTCGTGGCCGGTCATTGGCCGGGCCAGGAAAAACCCCTGGCCCACTTCACAACCGAGGCTGATCAGAGCATCACGAATATGCCGGCTGCTGACGCCTTCAATCACCAGGCTCATGTCCAGCGAACGGGCCAGGGCCAGAGTGCTGCCGACCATGGCTTGGCTACGCGGCTCATTCAAGGTGCGGATAAGGTCGCCATCGAGCTTGATCTGGTTGAACGGCAATTGGCACAGCAACTTGAGTGACGAGAAACCCACGCCGAAATCATCGATCGACAAGCCGCAGCCCATCAAGCGCAGGCGCAGCAGGTTTTCCTGGGTGGGAGATTGCAAGTCCAGCAAGCCGTTTTCAGCCAGCTCGAACACCAACACCGAAGCGCACAGGCCGTAGCGTTGCAGTGCGCCCTGGATATGCTCGATCAGACCATGGCGGGCCAGTTGCGAAGCATGCAGGTTAAACGACATTTCCAGCTCGGAGCCCTGCCGATGCAGCACGGCGAGCAATTTCAGGCCTTGTTCGAGCAACTGCTTGAACATTTCATCGATCAGGTCATAGGCCAGCACCGCTGCGAGGAAATCCTTGGGCAACAATAAACCACGGGCAGGGTGTTCCCAGCGCGCCAAAGCCTCCACGCCAGCGAGACTGCCATCGTTCATCATCCGCTTGGGCTGGAACCAACCGCGGAACTCGCCCAGGGCCAGGCCCAGGCGTATCTCTTGTTCGCTGGGCAGCGGTACCCCCGCCGGAGGCTTGAGTGGTGCCGGCGGTACCGACCGATAGCGCTTAAGCAAGCGATCCAGCGCTTGTGGCTGCAACGGGGTACTCAGGATGCCAAGTAGTTGTACACCCGAAAAAAAATCCATGTGGCTCAAGGCCCGACATAGCTCCGGACGCATCTCATTGGACAATCCGACGGCCTGCACCAGACCGATTTGGCTGGCATAACGCAGGAACTCCACTTGCTCAGAGCTCTTGCTCCCCAGGTTGCACAGCACAATATCCACGCCGCCGGTGCGCTGCATAAGGATCATCGCCTGTTCGCTGGTGCTGGCTTGCAACACCTCCCTTACTCCGAGCCGACGTAACATATTGACCAGAGCGCTGCGCCGGGGACTGTGGTTTTCCATTACCAGAACACGTGGTGAGACCATCTTCATCAACCGCTTTGCAGACTCGAAGATGGCTATAGTGGCGGGCCAAGCTAACCCTACTCGAAGGAAATAGCCGTTCCGACTGTAGGAAATTTCTCACTGCAATTAATAGCTGATTACAGATGACATTACGCTTTGAGACTTTGTCTGAACGGTATCTCTGTCGGGACACGCACACTCTTCTGCGAAGAAAGAAACTCGGCTCAATGCCCTTTGGTCACTCAACCCGCGAGCAATAAGGCAGTGCTGTCGCGGAGCGTTAAACGGCATAGCGCTGGTGCATTCGAAGCTTGTAACGTAGTCCGTGATCGAACGTGCGCTTATGGCCGTTAGCACGCCATCATGAAAGGCAGCTTAGGGTCGATTGCTGCCGGTCAAGCGCAAGGTCAACGGCTTTATCGGTGATGGATTGGAAGTACTAAACCAAAGAGCCTTTAAAACAAAGGCCTACGGCTAACCCAGCTTTAGCTCGTACCACTTATGTACCATCGGACTCCTTTCGATCCATACCTCCGCCCTGACTAGCCGCCTTAGGCATCAGGCAGATAACGACCCAAAGCAGCCCCCGCGACGCATAGCGCCCCATTCGCGTGTGGCTGCTACTCGGCCAGGAGCTGCGTGATTTATACTGAATTCAGTAAACCCTCATCGTTAGGCTTTCAGAATGTATAAGCGTGCCGCAATCACTATACTGGCCTTTCTCATAGCACTCCCTTCAGCCTACTGGTTGCTTGGTGAAGCAGTTGTGATGTTTGAAATGGCTAGCACGGGAGCCAAATCAAGAGCTGAGTTAGCAGATGACTTTGGTCTTGGCTTACTGGTGCTCTTCGTTGTCATGCCAGGAGCCGTAATTGGTGCATTTATCACCGCGGCATTAGTGTGGCGGATAATGAGACCCAGAAGGGTGGGCTAAGTGATTAACACATCATCCCTGCCGGCTCGTTAACGCTAACGCTGAATTTCACTGGCAGCGTCCGCTTCTGGCCGACTGTAGCCGGTCGAGAAAGACCGAAACCAACCAATAACGGACATTTAAAGCAGGGCGCAATAAATCTGTCCCGTCCCGTCTGTGCCTTGGCTTTCCCTCGGTCCCGTTCCCTCAGATAGCGGCCCACCTAAACTCAGATTTTCAACAGCGTATCCGTGATTATTCCTGAAAAGGTCGTCTCCACCGGCCCGGTGAGAAAGACTGGTCCCACGCCATCCCATTGAACCGTTACAGCTCCCCCGTCACATTCGACCTCAACGCAATTGTCTAAAAAGCCACGACGAATTCCATTGACCGCGGCGCCACAACAGCAGGAACCTGACCCCAGCGCAATGCCCCCTCCGCGCTCCCAAATACGCAACCGGATGTGCTCTGGGTCAATGATCTGGACGAAATGCACGTTCGTCCTGAGGGGAAACAAAGGGTTGGTTTCAATTACTGGCCCAATCGTCGCTATCTCAACGGCTGACAGGTCATCCACAAAATAGGTGCAGTGCGGATTTCCCATGCTACAAGCTGCTGGGTCACCGGCAAGTGGCAACACCGAAGTATCCATTTCAAGAGCCAGAGGAATATCCGACCAGTTGAAAAGCGGCTTTCCCATATTGACGGAAATGGCGCCGGTTGAAGTGCGTTCACAAGTCAGCAGGCCACGGTTGGTTCGCAGGGCTACCGACGTAATATCGGATTCGCGCATCAATATATCCGCCGCCCCCCGCGTTGCGCTGCCGTAAGCGTCCAGCGATGAGCCATCCGCATTCCAGAACATCAAGCGCGCATCTGCATCATCGCAATCGAGCATCACCGCGATTTGATTGAAGCCGATTCCTCGATTGCGATCCCCCAATAGCCCAGCCAAATTGCTTGCGATTGGATTGGGGGAAGTTCGCGAGTCTACGACAACGAAATCATCGCCATTGGCGTGCATTTTATGAAAACCCAGCGGCATAAATAGACCTGGCAGCGAGACATGATGCATTGAGGTTTTAGAGCGATCTATCCCTGGAGGAACACCCGCTCGAACATTCCAGCCGTAGACTCGAGAGCCCGTGGGTAGTCGCAGTCATGTTGCGGCAAGCATCAGATCCAGATTCTGCACCGCCGCTCCAGCGGCTCCCTTCCCCAGATTGTCAAACACTGCAGCCAACACAACCTGCCCCGTTTCATCATTTGCACACACCACCAATCGCAAACTATCAGTCCCGTTGAGCGCCTGAGGATCAAGGTGCGTCAACCCTTTGGCCTCCTGCATCGACATCACCTGTACATGGTCTGCATCGATGTAGTGCTGCGTAAGGCACGCATGCAGCCGCACCGCATCCACGCCCGGCGCCAACAACCGAAGTTGCAACGGTATGGTCAGCACGATCCCCTGCCGAAAAGCCCCATAGGCCGGCACAAACATCGGCCGTTCCATCAGACCGCTTTGCTGCTCAATCTCCGGAATATGTTTGTGTGCCAGCCCCAGGCCATAAACCTGAAACGCCGGCGCCTGCGATGCGCCCTCTCCCTCATGCTCTTGCACTCCGGCGCGCCCTTTTCCGGAATAGCCCGATACCGCATGAATGTTCGTCGGGAAGTCCCTGGGCAGTAACCCGGCCTGCAGCAATGGGCGCAGCAGCCCTATCGCCCCCGTGGGATAGCAACCGGGATTGCTGACCCGCCGCGCCGTGGCGATGCGTTGGGCCTGCTGCGCGTCCATCTCGGCAAAACCATAGGTCCAGTCTGGATGAGTGCGGTGCGCCGAACTCGCATCGATCACCCGAACGGCGGGGTTTTCGATGCTCGCTACAGCGTCGCGGGCGGCTTCGTCGGGCAAGCAGAGAATCGCGATGTCGCAGGCGTTGATGATTTCGGCACGACGTTGCGGATCCTTGCGGTGTTCGGGGCTGAGGCTGATGAGCCGCAGATCGGTCCTGCCTCTTAAACGTTGGTGGATTTGCAACCCGGTGGTGCCTTGGTCGCCGTCGATGAATACAAGGGGGCTTGCCATGGAATGCTCTCGTACATAGGAAATCAGGAGCTCCAATCTTCAATCCGGGGCTAAGATAGGAAAAGTTGAATTTCCAAACGATGAAATTCAGTTTTTCTGAACAAGGAATGATTCATGCGCGAAATCAGCCTGGACCGTCTGCGCACGTTGGTGGCCATTGCCGACCTGGGTTCGTTTGCCGAGGCGGCCCGTGTGCTACACCTCGCGCCACCCACGGTTAGTTTGCATATCGCCGACCTGGAGTCGCGGGTTGGCGGCAAGCTGTTGTCGCGCACGCGTGGGCGCATTCAGCCGTCGGCGATTGGAGAAACGCTGGTGGAACGCGCGCGGCGCCTGTTGGCGGATGCAGAGCAAGCGCTTGAGGACGTGCAGCGTCAGGTGCAGGGCTTGGCCGGACGTGTGCGACTGGGTGCCTCCACCGGAGCGATCGCACAGCTGATGCCGCAAGCGTTGGAGACATTGAGCCAACGCCATCCCGCTATCGATGTGCAGGTCGCGGTGCTCACGTCGCAGGAAACATTGAAGAAGCTTGCCGAGGGCTCTTTGGAGATCGGTCTGGTCGCGCTGCCACAGACCCCGGTGAAGGGATTGCGGATCGAGCCCTGGCGGCGGGACCCGGTCATGGCTTTCTTGCCGGCACGCTGGGATTGCCCGGATGTGGTGAACCCTGGTTGGCTGGCCGCTCAGCCATTGATTCTGAATGACAACACCACTCGGCTTTCGCGCTTGACCTCGGAGTGGTTCGCCAGTGATGGACGACAGCCCACGCCGCGCATTCAACTGAACTACAACGATGCGATCAAAAGCCTGGTAGCGGCCGGTTATGGCGCGACGCTGTTGCCCCATGAAGCCTCAACGCCATTGCCCGATACCAGGATCGTCATGCGGCCATTACAGCCCTTGTTGTGGCGTGAACTCGGTATTGCCCACCGTGGTGGGGACGTCGAGCGGCCGACGCAACATGTGCTGGATGTGTTGTGGGGGTTGAGCGCGGGCTAGAGCAATGTTGTCGCTCTCGAACATTGCAGCCCTGAGATGTCCACGAAAGCCCGGTCGATTCACGCTGGGGCAGAAGCGGACACTTCGGATGTCCTCTCCAGGCGCTGCTGCCCGTCAAAGGCGGTGGGTTTTAATCTGGAGTCCTTCATCCTCTTCCGGCGCCCGAAAGTAGCTCGTGATCAGATCGAACTGCGCATCTGTCGCAGAAAACTCATGTTCGGCGCGGCGGTTGCGCCTATGCAACCGGCCTCGACATATGTCCTCGTCCACCTCAAGGTAGTGGACACAATGGGGAACCTCGGCTGAATCAGCGAGGCTGCGCAACCATCGTCGATCTTCAGGTGTGTTGGCGGGAAAATCCAAGACCACCGTCACGCCCGTATTGAGCATATCGATGACGAGCGGGCCCAGCACCTCTCTAATCTGACGTGAAAGACGCACGTAATCGGTGACTGACTTGATCTGATCAGGGTAAAGCCGCGACAGCCAATTATCCTCACTCAGCAGGATCGCCGACTGTTCGGCTGCCAAGTTTTTGGCCAGCGTTGATTTACCGGATGCAATCTTGCCTGACATCAGATGAAGCACGGGTTTTGGCATAGGGGCGTCTCCTTGTCGAAGCCTGATGATGCTCATACAAAAGCATCGAAGCAACCGCAGATACCTCACCTTCCGCTCCGGCTCGTTTTCAGCCGGTCGCGCTCGGCATTGCAGGCGCCCTGTGCCCATTGTCAGTCAGTAAGCGTATTCCTCAACTGCCCACTGTCGTACCCTTCCCATGTCGACAAACCCGAGGTTGCCATGGAAAACAGCCCAGCCCACACAATCATCGTCATCGGTGCCGGTATCGTCGGCGCTTCCCTGGCCTATCACCTGGCCACCAGGGGCGCAAAGGTCACCCTGATCGAGGCCCAGGATATCGCCTGCGGCGTAACCAAGACCTCATTCGCCTGGATCAACACCACCCATCCAGCCCCCGACCCGATTGGACAATTACGCGATGCAGCCATCCAGGAATATCATCGCCTCCAAGCCCAGCTCCCAGGGCTGGAGATCCGTTGGACTGGCGCCCTGACTTACGGTGCAGCACCTGTGCCTTCAGCCCGTCGCGTGTGCCGTTCGCAGATTCTCGACCTTGAGCCCAACCTCAAGCATCCACCCGAACAAGCAACCTATGCCGCTGAAGAGGGTGCCCTGGATGCCGTGGCCGCCACCCACGCGTTGGTCAAAGGTGCCCAGGCCCATGGGGCCACGGTGCTCACCCAGACTCGGGTGCTGGGCTTTGCCACTCAAGGTGATCAGGTAACGGGGGTCGAGACGCCAAGGGGGTTTATTGCGGCCGATGTGGTCGTGCTGGCCGCGGGCACAGGCACTGCGAAGCTGGCTGAGATGCTCGGCGCCGAGCTCCCAATCAACGCCTCCCCGGCGATTTTCATCCGCTACAAGACCCACACCAGCCTGGTAAAAACCTTGATCTCCAGCCCTGAAATGGAAGTTCGGCACGCTGCGGACGGTACGTTGCTGGCGGCAGAGGATTACCTGGACGACACCCTGGACAACCAGCCAATAGCGATTGCAAGACGCACGGCTGAAGCGATCCAGAATGAACTCCAAGGCGTGGTCAGCATTGAGCCTGAACTGGCCTGCGTCGGGCTCAGGCCAATGCCGGCCGACGGCATTCCCATCATCGGTTACCTGCCACAGGTCGGCGGTGTGTACGTATGCGCCATGCACCCCGGGGTGATGTTGGCGGCGGTGGTGGGACGTCTTGCCAGTGAAGAGATCATCGACGGCAAGGTATCCTCTGCGCTTGCTCCATGCCGTCCTGATCGATTTGTCCGTTGCCCTGCCACCTAGGGCAACACGGCATTCTTGAAGATCGGTTCGCTGTGCAGCACGCGAACGCCTTCCGGGCCGCTTTCAAGCAGCCGGCGCTCGCCACCCGCGTTGATCTGTCGTGAACATCAAATACCGGAGGTCCCTGCATGAGTCTGCCCACTATCCGCCTCGACACCTTGCTCACCGGCCGCGTGCAGCCATTCACCCGCCCAGGCACCCAGAGCGCCATCGATAAACAGCCGCAACAAGGCCAACTGAAGGTCTGCACCCTGGGCCTTCACGGCGACGAACAGGGCGACTTGCGCGTGCATGGCGGGGTGGAAAAAGCCATTCACCACTACCCGCTCGAGCACTACGCACGTTGGGCCGACGAATTGGGCGCTCATCCCTTGCTCACGCAGCCGGGGGCCTTTGGCGAGAACTTCAGTACCACCGGCTGGAGCGAGCATGACGTCTGCCTGGGCGATCGGATTCGGGTCGGGACGGCATTGCTCGAGGTGTCCCAGGGACGCATGCCGTGCTGGAAGCTCAGCGACCGCTTCGCCGTCGCCAACCTGGCCCTGCGCGTGCAGCAGTCGGGCCGCACCGGCTGGTACTACCGGGTGCTGGAGCAAGGCGTGGTGAGCGCGGGCGATAGCCTGCAACGGGTCGAACGGCCCTTTGCCGAGTGGTCACTGGCTCGCTTGTCCGCCGTGCTGTTCGACAAGCAAGTAGAGACCGAGTTGTTGCGCGAATGCCTGGCGCTGCCGCTGGTGCCGTCATGGCGGCGTACCCTGGAACGGCGCCTGGAAAAAGGCATGACCGAGGACTGGGGTCCGCGCCTGCAAGGTTGAAACGCAGCGCAAACACTGAGCTGCGTTGCCCCAGGCCAATAAATGTCTGGATAATGCCCAGCTCCCACGCCGATAAGGACATCCCTGCCAATGAAGTTGCCCACGCCTACGCTGCTGCTCGCCTCTGCCCTGCTGCTGCCGTCCCTGGCCCATGCCAGCGACGCCGCCTTGACCGACACGCTCAAGGCGTTCACCCAGTGTGACGCCCGTTTCTTCACCAGCCTGCACGCCCACGGCGACGCCTGGCAGGCCTATGCGCCGCTGGTGCGGGAGAAGAACACCACGTGGATCGCGGTTAAAAGTCGCGCCAACGGCGAGGAAAATTCAGTGCTGGTCAGCGCCCCGCCGATTGCCGGCTTGAAGCTGTTGTCCTACTTCGACGAGAGCACCGACCTCGGCAAGTTGGGGCTCTACTATTACTGGGGTTTTGTGGTTGAAGGCGGTGTCGACGACGTCGCCAAGCGCATCGCGCCACTGCTGGAACAACCTGGGTCGTTGCAAAAAAACAGCCCGGTGTACGTTCGCAGCGAGCTCAAGGTCGGCGACCAGTGGCAAGCCATGCCGCCCCAGCCCGGCTCCGCGCCCGGCACGCGGCGGGTAGAGCGGGTGCTGCTGGTCGAGCCGGAGGGCAAACAGGGCACGCAATCGCGGGTCAGTTGTTCGCTGCAGGGTGGCGTGGACGGTGCGTTGCTCGCCCGCTTGCGTCCGGACATTGCGCCGGCGGACTATCCTCGAACGGTGGCCGAAACTCATATCGACGATGTCCAGGTGCCGACCAGCGTGCTCCAGCGCCTTGATTCGCCGCTGCTGCAACCGAAGTTCAAGACGCTGACCTACACGTCCCAGTCCACCAAGGATGACGGCAGCAAGGATAGCCCGGTTTCCGAGACGTTCACCGCCCAGGGGGGCTTGCTGAAGAAGAAGGAGATCTACAGCGAGCGCTTCAACGTCGACCGCCTCACCCAGGCCGACCTGATCCAGTTGAAGTCGAAGATGAATGGCATAGGCGATGGGCGCGTACTGCTGACCCACGAAATCACGCTGGATATTCCGCCAACCTGGACCCCAGGCCAAACGCTGAGCGCGCGCATGACCATGGCCGATGTGCCGGCCAAGCCGACCGACACATCCCGCATCACGCCCTTGAACTGCGTGGTGGGCCAACGTTTTCCAGCGCGGCAGGTGTTTGCCAGCTTGACGGGCGACGCGATCAAACTGGAATGCGACCAGGGCGACTATAAAACCACGCGCGCGTTTATCGAAGATTTGGGGCTCGCCATGACCCTGGAGTCAACGTCGGACAAAATCCATTACGTGTATGAATACACCGCGCTGGATGTAGTGCGTTAACCCAAAGCCCAACCGACCTGTGGCTAGGGTGATGACCTGTGGCGAGCGGGCTTGCCCCGCGCTGGGCTGCGCAGCAGCCCCAATAAACACACCGAGTTTTACCAGATAATCCTAGGTAGCTGATTTTGGGGCTGCTACGCAGCCCCGCGCGGGCGATGCGGCGTTCCGACAAGCCCGCTCGCCACAGGGGTTGTTCGCGCTGGATAAATGGCAGCGCGAGCCCGCTCGCCATACTGATATCATCCAGGCATTAACGCGCTGAGTAGAAAGCATGAACCGTCGTAAGAAACTCAACCAGATTTTGAAAGCCAACGCCAAGAAGGCCAATGCCAAATTGGCCCCCAAGAGCAAAGACAAGTACATCAGCAAGGCCGACCGCTTGAAACTGGAAGCCGAAGCTGCCCTGGACACGCCGATTGCCTCTGACACGCCCAACTGATTCAGGGCACTCTAGGCCCGCGCAGTAGTCTGTTCCCAGACACCCCACTCTCGCCCGGCGGAGCCTCCCATGATGATTGTTCACCACCTCAACAACTCACGCTCGCAGCGCATTCTCTGGCTGCTCGAAGAACTCGGCCTGCCCTACGCGCTCAAGTGCTATCAGCGCGACCCAAAAACCAACCTCGCACCACCAGAGCTCAAGGCGATCAATGCGCTGGGCAAATCGCCGGTGCTTGAAGATGGCTCGCGGGTGGTGATCGAGTCCGGCGCCATTGTCGACTACCTGATCCGCCGCCATGGCCAGGGCCGCCTGCAACCGGACCCCACCACAGACGCCTACGACACCTACGTGCAATGGCTGCACTTCGCCGAAGGTTCGGCGATGCTGCCACTGATGCTCAACCTGTATGTCGGCCGCCTGGGTGAAGCCGGCGCGCCATTGCATCCGCGGATCGAGTCGGAACTGGCCAATTACCTGGGTTACCTGAACAACGCCCTGGCGCAGTCACCGTACCTGCTGGGTGAGGAGCTGAGCGGCGCGGATATCCAGATGAGTTTTATTGGCGAAATCGCCAAGGCCCAGGGCAAGTTGCAGGCCTACCCGAACCTCGCGGCGTGGGTCCAGCGGTTCCAGGCCCGGCCGGCCTATCGCAAGGCGCTGGAACAGGGTGGGGACTATGCGTTTGCCAAGCTTGAGTAAACGCTAGCCCCTGTAGGGGCCGGCTTGCCGGCCCCTCCCCTTAAATGGCGGTCAGTTGCCTGGGGCCGTCATGTACTGGCTGAAATTGTTGATGTGATCATCCAGATTGTCTTCCAGCATCATCCGGTACTGGTCGCAGAAATACTTCAGCATCGCTTCCCGCGACTCGGCCATTTGGGCGCCGGACTTGAAGTTGCGCGCGCTCGCCCAGGCATTGAAACGGGTCGTGCCGAACATCATCGAGGCGCTGACCTGGCCAAGGTTCTCGAGGGTTTTCAGTTGCTCGTTCGACAGCTCGATATGCGCATCGGCACGGTCGTAGAAGGCTTGGTCTGTAGCGTCTGGCATGCGGGTCACCTGGGTCGGAGGATGGCGTATTGGAGCATTTCTGAGGGTGGCGATCTACACCAGCAACTCGGTGATCCAGCGCACCTCCTGCGTCAGCTCCGCAACCTTCTGCTCAGGTAGCGCCTGTCGCGCCTCGGCCAATTGGTCCAGGGTCCGTTGCTTGTAGCGCAACAGGCGCTGCCACTTGCCCAGGAACGCCTCGCTGCGGGCCTGCATCTGCAGCGGGCCGAAGTACAGTTGCTCGGCGCTGTAGCTCACCGGCCCACTGCGCTCGGCGACGATGATTTCATAGTCGAAGCGATTTTCCCGCAGCAGCTCCTCGCAGAGGATGCGGTAACCGTTGTCCATCAGCCACAGGCGCAGCGGTTGTTCGCCGCCGTTGGGTTGCAGGATCAGACGCTCCTGGCCGCTGAGGTACAGCTTGCCGCGCTCAAGAATGTCGCGGATGGTCTCGCCGCCCATGCCGCAGATGCTGACCGTGTCGATCCGGTCTGCCGGCTCGATGGCCGCCAGGCCATCTGCCAGGCGCACGTGGATGTGCGATTCCTGGCCGTTGTCGCACACGGTCCGCTGGGCCGCGCGGAACGGGGTCAGCGCCACCTCGCCGGCCACTGCCGCGACGATGGCGCCCCGGTTCATCAACGCCACCGGCAGGTAGCCGTGATCCGAGCCGATATCAGCCAGGCGCGCACCGGCGGGTACCTGCGCCGCCACGCGTTCCAGGCGCATGGACAATGTGTTTTGGTTCAACTGCTGTTCCTTTTCAAGGCACCGTTGGCCTCGCTGAGGGCCGCAGGGTAAAGCCTCGGCGCCCGCCAGGCCAGCGCCTTGTACAAGTCCACCGCATTGCCATAGGACGCGGCCTGCGCCTGGGCAATGGCCTGGCGCAGGGTGAGCAGGTCGCGCTGGCTCTGCTGCACCGACAAGTAACTGCCGGAACCTGCGCTGTAACGCCGCTGCGCGATATCCAGCGCCGTCTCCACATGCCGGGCCGATTGCACCAGGTTGAGCAGATGCCGCTGGTGTTCGGCCAGTTGGGTAATGGCGCCCTCCACTTCTTCCACGGCCACCAACAGCACCTGTTCGAAGTGTGCGGTCTCCCGTTGCGATAGGGCCTGGGCGCCGCGCAGGCGTGCACGCACGGTGCCCAGGTTGAGTGCCGGCCAGGTCAAGCCCGGGGTCAATTCGAATGCCCGGGAGGCGCTGCCCAGATCCCCATCGCGCAAGGCGAAGAAGCCGATAAACCCACCCAGGTTCAAGCGCGGATACAGGTCGGCGGTGGCGGCGCCCACGTCCTCGACGCGCGCCGCCAGCAGCCGTTCGGCCTGCCGCACATCCGGTCGATTGCGGATCAACCGGTCGACATCCCCCAGCGGCAATTGCCGCGCCAGTGGCCCCGGCGCCAAGGGGTCGAGGTCGACGCTGAAACTGCCCGGGCGCTGCCCCGACAACACTTGCAGCCGGTAAAGGCTACGTTGCAGCTGGCTCTGCAAGGGCGCAATCGTCGCCTGGGCGCGCAGCGCATTGCCCCGGGCACTCTCCAACTCTTCTGGCAGGCCACTCCCGGCCTGGCTTTGCGCCTCGGTCAGGCCGACGGTCACTTGCCAACTGCGCACGGCATCATGTGCCAGTTGCAGTTGCTGGCGCTGGCCCTGCGCCGCGTAATAGGCATGGGCCACTTGTGCGGCGATGCTCAGTTGCACCTGTTCAAGGTCGGCCTGCGAGGCCTCGGCCCGTGATTGCGCGGCGCGGTTCAAGTGGTCGAGGCGACCGAACAGGTCCAGCTCCCATTGCAGGTCCAGGCCGGCACGCCACGACTCGGACAAGCTGCGGCTCGGCCGCGCGCCCGTCACCGGCTGCTGCTCCAGGCTGCGCTGGTACGCCGCCGTGCTGGTGACGGTCGGCAGGCGCTGCAACGCTTGCTCGTCGACGTACGCACGGGCCAACAGCAGGTTTGCCCGCGCCTGGCGCACATCGTGGTTGTGGGCCACGGCGCTCTCGATCAAGCGCGCCAGTTGGGCATCGTCGAAGAAGGTCCACCAGGCGGCCAGCGGCTGCGCGGTTCCCTGGGCGAAGTCCTCGGCCTGCGGGCTGGCCAGCTGAATCGGCGCGATCTCGGGGGCGCGGTATTGCGGCCCCACCGAGCAGGCACCCAGGCAGGCCAGCGCCCCCAGCAACAACGGGTAATGGATAAATGTGTTCATGGGCGCACCTCGACATGCCCTGGCGCCAGGTGGCGTTCGGCATCCGCCAGTTGCCGCTGGCGCAGGCCCTGCACCCGATGATCGCGCGCCAGCCAGGCATAGATAGTGGGAAGGACAAACAGTGTAAACAGCGTGCCAACCAGCATCCCGCAGACGATCACCACGCCCAGGCCAAAGCGACTATTGGCCCCGGCACCGTCGGCGAACAGCAGCGGCAATACGCCGAAGGTCATCGCCGCCGTGGTCATCAGCACCGGCCGTAGGCGGATCTGCGCGGCGCGGATGATTGCTTCGGCGCGGTCGAGGTGCTCGCGCACCTGGATCTCATTGGCAAACTCCACCATCAGGATCCCGTGTTTGCTGATCAGGCCAATCAAGGTCACGAGCCCGATCTGCGTGTAGATATTCAGCGTCGCCCAGCCCAGTGCCAGGGGGATCAGCGCGCCACAAATGGATAACGGCACGGTGACCAGAATGATCAACGGATCGACCAGGCTTTCGTACTGCGCCGCGAGCACCAGATAGATCACCACCATCGCGGCGAGAAACGCCCATACCAGCGCACTGCCCTCCTGCACGTATTGGCGTGACTCGGACTGCCAGTCATGACTGAACCCCGGCGGCAGTTCGCCGGCCAGTTGCTCCAGCAGAGCCACCGCCTGCCCCTGGGAAACGCCGGGCGCCGGGATCGCCTGCAGGGTGCTGGCGTTCTGCTGATCGAACTGCAACAGGCGGTTCGGCGCCACCGTGATATCCAGATGCACCAGGGCCGACAGCGGGATCAACTGGCCGCCTTCGGTCCGCACATACTGGCGGGCCAGGGCCTGGGGGGTCAGGCGCTGTTCTTCGGTGCTTTGCGTAATCACATCATACGAGCGCCCATACAAGGCGAAGCGGTTGATGTACTGCTCGCCCACCAGCACCGCCAGCGAGTCGCCGATATCGCGCATGCCAATGCCCAGGCTCGCCGCCTTGGCGCGATCGACGCTGACTTTGACTACCGGGTTGTTGTAGTCCAGGTCGCTGTCGACCACGGCAAACAGGCCGCTGTCACGGGCCCGCTGCTTGAGGGTTTCCATGGTCTGGTACAGCACCGGGTAATCCAGGGCGCTGCGCAGCACCATCTGCACCGGCAGGCCACCGCTGGAGCCGGGCAGCGAGGCGACCTGGAAGGCAAAGATGCTGCTGCCTTCGACCTCGCCCACGGCCTGCTGCAACTGGGCCTGGACCTGCTCGGCCGAACGCTCGCGGGCCTGCCAGGCGCTGAGGTTGATCCCGCCGAAACTGGCCGCCGGCCCGTCGGTGCCATTGATGATCCAGGTGTCGGTGGTTTCCGGCAGGCTCTCCATGATCCGGTTGAGCTTGCTCGCAAAGCGTTCCGCGTAGTCGAGGCTGGCGTATTGCGGGGCCTTGATGGCGGTCAATATCGCCGCCTGGTCCTCGGGAGGCGCCAGCTCGCGCTGGGGCAAGGTGTACAACCACGGCAGGCTCAGGCACACCAGCAAGGCAACGCCGCCGCTGATCCAGCGCCGCGCCAGGGAGTAACCCAGCACCCGGCCATAGGTCGCGGCCAGCCCGCCAAACACCCGTTCAGCCCACTTGGCCATGCGCCCTTCTTGCTGCCCAAGCTTGAGCAGCAGCGAGCTCATCACCGGCGACAAGGTCAAGGCGACCACGCCCGAGACCATCACCGCGCCCGCCAGGGTCAGGGCAAATTCGCGGAACAACGTGCCGGTCAGGCCGCCGATCAGGCCGATGGGCGCGTACACCGCCGCCAGCGTCAGGGTCATGGCAACCACCGGCCCGGCGATTTCGCGGGCGCCAACCAACGCCGCGGCCACCGGGGTCAGGCCTTCTTCGATATGCCGGTGGACGTTTTCCACCACCACAATGGCGTCGTCCACCACCAGGCCGATGGCCAATACCATCGCCAGCAGGGTCAGCAGGTTGAGGCTGAAGCCGAAGAACAGCATCAAGGCCGCCGCCCCGAGCATCGACAACGGAATCGCCAGCACCGGGATCGCTACGCTGCGCAGCGAACCCAGGCACAGCCAGATCACCAGCACCACGATCAGCATGGCCTCCAGCAAGGTGTGCAGCACCTCCTCGATGGACGCCTCGATAAAGCGTGCGGTCTCGTAGGCCAGGGCGACGTTGACCCCAGGTGGCAGCGTCTGCTGGATTTGCGGCAGTAGTTGACGAATCCCATCGACGATCACCAGGGGGTTGCCCGACGGTGTGGGAAACAGCCCCAGATGCACCGCCGGACGGCCATTCATGGTGGCGCTGGTCTGGGTCGCCGCTGCGCCCAACTCCACGGTGCCCACATCGCGCAGGCGGACCAGGGCCGTGCCGTCATTGCGGATCACCAGGTCACGGAAGGCCTCGACACTGGTCAGGTCCGTGTCGATATGGATATCGGCCAGCACGAATTGGCCACGGATCTGCCCCGGCGTGGCCTGGTAGTTGTTGCTGCGCACCGCTTGTGCCACATCGGCGGCAGTCACCCCGCGCCCGGCCATGCGATCGCTGTCCAGCCACAGGCGCATCGCCAGGTTCTGGCCGCCGAAGGTTTGCACCTTGGCGACCCCGTCGATCCCGGACAACTGCGGTTCGACCACCCGCGACAGGTAGTCGCTGAGCTCGGGAATCGACAGCGTGTCACTGGCAAACCCCACGTAGGCCACGGCGGTGGAGTCGCCGGCCGAGAGTTCGACCACCGGGTCGTAGGCATCATCGGGCAAGCGGTAACGCACTTGATTGACCTTGGCCATGGTCTCGGCCAACGCCAGGGTCGAGTCGCGGTTGAGGGTCATGCGCAGGGTGATCACGCTACGCCCCTGGACCGACGACGACGCCAGGTAATCGATACCCTCCACCGACGACACGGCCTGGGTGAGCGGTTGGGTGACAAAGCCTTGCATCAATTCGGCCGAGGCACCGGGGTATTCGGTGCTGACGGTGATGGTCGAGCTTTCCAGCAACGGGTACTGGCGCACCGGTAATTTGCCGAGGGCAAACAGGCCGGCGAGGACGATCAGGCTGCTGACGACCAGGGCCAATACCGGGCGCCGTACAAAACTGTCGGTGAAGCTCATGAGCTGCGATTCCCTTCAACGTCCAACGTGTTTTGCTCGACCGCTTCGACGGGCAGGCCGTCGCTGAGCTTGAGCTGCCCGGAAACCACCACCTGGTCGCCCAGTGCCAGGCCCGAGGTGATTTCCACCAGGCCCTGCCAGCGCTCCCCGGTGGTCACCTGCACGCGGCGCACACTCAAGGCGCCGGCCGGATCGGCGCTGGCGATAAACACGGTCTGCCCGTACGCGGTGTAGGTGATGGCGGTTTCCGGCACCACCAGCACCGTGGGTGATTGCACCGCCGATAGACGCACGCTGGCGTACATCCCGGCCTGCAACTGCCCGCCCGGATTGGCCAGGGTGGCTTGCACCCGCACCGAGCGCGACTGGCCGATCAGCGGGTCGATGGCATTGATCTGCGCCAGGAAATGCTCGCCCGGCAAGGCATCCACCGTGAGTTGGGCGCTCTGGCCGACGCGCAAGCCAGGGGCCGCCTGTTCAGCCAGGGCAAAGTTCACATGCAGGCGCTGGGCATCCACCAGGCTGGCGATGGCTTCCCCGGTCTGCAGGTACTGGCCTTGATGCACGCGGCGGATCCCCACCTGCCCGGCGAATGGCGCACGGATAGCTTTCTGCGCAATCAGCGCATCGACCTGTTGCAGCTCACCCTTGGCCATGTCGAGGGCGGCGGTGGCGTTGTCCAGTTGTTCCTGGGTCGCAACATTCACGGCCGCAAGCTTTTTAAGGCGCAGGAACAGCGTCTGGGCATTGCGCAGTTGGGCGTGCAGGCGCAAACGGTCGGCCTGTTCAGGGGCGTCATTGAGTTGGACCAACAACTGCCCGGCCTTGACCGCTTGCCCGGATTCGAACGCGATCCGCGTGATACGCCCGGCGGTTTCCGCCGCCACCTCTACCTGGTTGGCCGCCTCCAGTTCCCCGGCGGCAAAGGCCTGGCGAGGGGCCTCACCCTGGCGCACCTTGGCCAGCGCCACCTTGGCCACCGGCCACGCCGCTGCGGCCTGGGTTGAGGGTTGATTACCCCATAACGTGATAACCAGGGCCAGCACCGCTACCGCTGCCACGCCCCCGCCCACTAGCATCCTTCTGCCCATGCCCTGCTCCGCTCATTTGTGGTGTGTTCGCTGCCGCCCCACCCCGCACTGGCGATGGAAAGCGGTTGCAGCAAAGATCGGGCAGGACTATAAAACCTCAACTTAACTTGAGGGCAACACCCATGGCAGCAGAAAAGAACCCCGACGGTGTGCGCTCCCTCACCATCGGCGAGGTTGCCAGGCGCAGCGGCGTACCGATCTCCACCCTGCACTTCTATGAATCCAAGGGCTTGATCGCCAGCACGCGCAACGCTGGCAACCAACGACGCTTCCCGTCGCTGGTGCTGCGCAGCATCGCGATCATCAAGGTGGCGCAGCGCACCGGCATCCCCCTGGAAGAGATCAAGCGCGCCATGGGCCGCTACCCACCGAACAGCAAACTGACGGCCGCGCAATGGGGAGAAATGTCCTCGGCCTGGCGCGACAACCTCAACGAACGCATCCGCACCCTGGAAGCCCTGCGTGACAGCCTGGACAACTGCATCGGTTGCGGCTGCCTGTCACTCAACGACTGCCCCTTGCGCAACCCCGGCGACACCTTGGCCCAGGAAGGGCCGGGCCCAAGAATCCTCGAACGCGCCAGCCAGCGGATCTGAAATGCAATCTTCCAATCCCTGAAGATCAAGGTGGGAGCTGTCTCGCCCTGCGAGGCTGCGCTGGCGGCGGCATTGCTGGGATTGATGTTGGCTGACCTGCCGCTATCGCCGGCAAGCCAGCTCCCACATTTGATCTTCATTGCCTTGGCAGGTCGGTGCTGACTACGCCGATGACACTTTTGAAGTAAGTCGCTGCGGGCTCTTTCCTGATAATCGAGCGATCACTGACGAAATGCCGAGGCCCCGCCATGACGCGCGCATCTACTGAACAGGTCCCGCCGCAAACCCTGAGAAAAGTCATCGTCGCCGCCGGTATCGGCAATTTTGTCGAGTGGTTCGACTTTGCCGTGTATGGCTTTCTCGCCACCACCATCGCCCAGCAGTTTTTCCCCAGTGGCGATGCCAGCGCGGCGTTGCTCAAGACGTTCGCGGTATTTGCCGTGGCCTTTGCGTTCAGGCCCCTGGGCGGGATCTTTTTCGGCATGCTGGGCGATCGCATCGGCCGCAAGCGCACCCTGGCAATGACGATTTTGCTGATGGCGGGTGCGACTACGTTGATCGGCTTGTTGCCCACCTATGCTGCGATTGGCGTTACGGCGCCGATCCTGTTGTCGCTGATCCGCTGCGCCCAGGGCTTTTCCGCCGGGGGTGAATACGCCGGGGCCTGTGCCTATCTGATGGAGCACGCGCCCAGCGACAAACGGGCGTGGTATGGCAGCTTTATCCCGGTGTCGACCTTTGCCGCCTTCGCCTCGGCGGCGGTGGTGGCCTATGCGCTGGAAGCCTCGCTGTCAGCCGAGGCCATGGGCAGTTGGGGCTGGCGCCTGCCGTTCCTGATCGCCGCGCCGCTGGGCCTGGTGGGGCTGTACCTGCGCTGGCGGCTGGATGAAACACCGGCGTTCCAGGCGGTGAAACAAGAGCATGCCGTGGCCCACTCGCCGCTCAAGGAAACCCTGCGCAACCATGGCGCGGCGATCTGCGGCCTGGGCGCGTTTGTGTCGCTGACGGCGCTGTCGTTTTATATGTTCACCACCTACTTTGCGACGTACCTGCAAGTGGCCGGTGGCCTGAGTCGGGCGACGGCGCTGCTGGTGTCGCTGATTGCGCTGATCTTCGCCGCGGCGATGTGCCCGGCGGCGGGCTGGTACTCCGACCGCGTCGGGCGACGCGTCACGGTGATGACCGCCTGCGGGCTGTTGATGGTGGTGGTGTATCCGTCGTTTTTGATGGCCAGCTCCGGCTCGTTCGTCGCGTCGATCGTCGGCGTGATGCTGCTGGCGGTGGGTGCGGTGTTATGCGGTGTGGTCACGGCCGCCCTGCTCTCGGAAACCTTCCCGACCCGCACGCGCTACACCGCTTCGGCGATTACCTACAACATGGCCTACACGATCTTTGGCGGCACTGCGCCACTGGTGGCCACGTGGTTGATCAGCACAACCGGCAGCAACCTGTCGCCAGCGTTTTACCTGATTGCCGTGGCCTTGCTGGCCCTGGCCGGTGGCCTGGCCCTGCCGGAAACCTCGCGTATTTCCCTGCACGACGCCTGAGTTTGGCTGTAGAGAGCAGCCGTAAAAGAGCGGGTAGTGGCGAGGGGGCTTGTCCCCCGTTGGGCTGCGCAGCAGCCCCATTTCAATAAGACCATTGAGTTTCTTCAGGTGGGCTGAGGGGGTGGTTTTGGGGCTGCTGCGCAGCCCAACGGGGGACAAGCCCCCTCGCCACGGCAACCCTGTTCACCACTACCAGTCTGCTCACCAAGGCAGCCCCCCAGCGAACCTTTCTTGCACATATACCGTCCGAGCTAGGGCATTGATGCTTTTCGCCCGCTCGGAGGTTTGTGTTTGAAAGCTGCCATCGTCAAAAAGTACCGCCTGATTATCAAGACCATGGGTTATGTAGGCTGGGCATTATTCTGGCTGCTGCTTTGGGATATTGCGGTCACCGTGGACTTCATGCTGTTCCTCAACGCCAAGATCAACCTGCCGCTGATGCCCCTGACGCTGCTCGGTTCGGCGCTGGTGGTGCTGATCAGTTTTCGCAACACCAGCGCCTATAACCGCTGGTGGGAAGCACGCACGCTGTGGGGCGCGATGGTGAATAATTCGCGTAGCTTTGCGCGCCAGGTGCTGACGTTGCTGGACGACCCCGACAACGAGGTCAACCCGATCAAGTCGACCCTGCTGCGCCGCCATGTGGCGTATGTGAATTGCCTGGCGGCGCACCTGCGGGGCGAGCCGTGCCCCGAGGAAGTGCGGGCGTTTATTCCCATGGACGAGTTCGCGCGCAACGGTGCCACCAACAACTTTGCCAACGACATCCTCACCGGCTCCGCCGCCCTGCTGGCCCGGGAATACAAGGCCGGGCGCCTGGACAGCATTCGCCTGGCGCGGATCGAATCCACCATGGTCGACCTGTCCAATAGCCAGGGCGGTATAGAGCGCATCGCCAATACGCCGTTGCCCTACCCGTATGTGTATTTTCCACGGCTGTTTATTTCGCTGTTCTGCCTGATTGTGCCGGTGGGGTTGGTGGAGTCCCTGGGCTGGTTCACCCCGCTGGCATCGACGGTGGTGGGTTTTATGCTGCTGGCCATCGAACGGATCGGCACCGACCTGCAAAGCCCGTTTCGCTCCAGTGAACACCAGATCCAGACCGAAGCCATCTGCGAAACCATCGAAAAAAACCTGCAGTCGATGCAGCGTGATTCGTTGGGCGATGTGCACAACCGCTGACCCGCTGCCACGTGGTTGCCATTAAAAAGCCTGCATTGTCCGAGCATCTATATAATAATGCGTCGCATTAAACACTTTGTTTATCGCAATGCGCTCGCCCTCGCCGGGTGAGCGTCGCATTAGTCAGAAGGATCTCTATGCAAGGCTTTTACCTGCCCTCCCTGCGCCTGCTGGGCGTACTGTTTTTGGCGGCTTGTTCACTGACGGCCCAGGCCGCCACCGATGAAACCGACCACTCGGCCACCTTCGAAAAAAATCAACAGTCCTACGTGATCAATGCCGATGGCAGTTTCGTCCAGACCATTGAACTGGTTACGCGGATCAACGAAGAGCGCGCGATCAAGAGCAACGCGCAACGTTCGTTGAGCTACAACCGCTCTCTGGAAACCCTCGAAGTGCTTGAAGCCTTCACCCGTAAACCCGACGGCCGCCAGGTAAAGGTGAGCGCCGAGCAGATCAAGGAACAACAGGAGACAGCCTCCTCGCAGGCGCCGATGTTCCAGGACTCGCGGGTCAAGGTTGTGATTTTCCCAGAGGTGGCGGTCGGTGACCGGCTGGTCCTGCGTTACCAGCGCCAGCGCACTACGGCACTGTTCCCCCAGCAGTTCGAAGACTTCTTCGTGCCGGACTTTTATGACGCCGAGCAGTTGAGCCTGAGCTACGACTTGCCGGCCGACAAGCCGCTGTTTGTCGACGCCCGGGGCTTCAAGGCCAGTACCCCGGCCGCCGCCGCTGGGCGCAAGGTGTACCGTTGGGACTACGTACCGCAGGCCAAGGCGCGCATTGAAAACGGCGCCGTATCCTATGTCGATTACGGGCAATTCCTCGCTGTCTCGACCTTCGCCAGCTACAAGGACTTTGCCCAGGCCTATGAGGCCAGGGCCCAGGTAGAAGTGACACCGGCCATTGCCGACCTGGCCAAGCAACTCACGGCCAACCTGACCACCCCGCGCAGCAAAGCCCTGGCCCTGAGCGACTGGGTGCGCAAGAACATTCGTTATGTAGCGGTGTATGTTGGCGCGGGCGGCGTAGTGCCGCATCCGGCCCAGGCCGTGCTGGATAACCGCTATGGCGACTGCAAGGACCACGTGGCCCTGCTTGAAGCCTTGCTGCGCGCGGTGGCAATCGAAAGCTCACCGGTGCTGGTCAACCAGGGAAACAGCTACACCCTGGCCAAAGTGCCTACCCTGGGTGTGCTCAACCATGCGATCACCTACGTGCCGGCTCTGGATCTGTACCTGGACTCGACTGCCACGGCCATCGCCGCGGGCTACCTGCCGATTCCGGTGCTGGGCAAACCGGTGCTGTTGACGCAGTCCGGCGAACTAACCAAGACCCCGGCCGGGCAAACCGGCAAGGTCAGCAACGACCTGCTGTTCAAGGTCGACAGCAACGGTGCGGCGGACTTTGTGCACGCCACCACCGTGGAAGGCTGGGGCTCGGAGTTCAATCGCTACCTGCTCAATGCCATGAAACCAGCAGACCGCGACTCGATGATCCGCAATGTCCTCGGCTGGTACGGGCAAACGGGCCAGGGCACGTTCAAAAGCGACTCGCTGCAAGATGAAGTCAACCCGTTCAAGAACACCCTTGAAGGGCGCACCGACAACCTGGTCAACCTGCCAGGCCCGACCGGTGTACCAGCACTCAGCAGCCTGGTGGGCGGTATTGCGCAGAACGTGTTTGCCTTCGCCTCGGAAAAAGACCGCACCCAGGGCTTCGGTTGCCTCTCGGGAGAAACCCAGGAGCAGGCCCGCTTCGAGTTTCCCAAGGAAGTCACGGTCCTCGCCGTGCCCAAGCCGCAGTCCCTGCAACAGGCCGGCTTTGACTACCAGGCCACCTACGCCAAGGAAGGCAATACGGTCCTGATCACCCGCTACTTCAAGTTTGCCCATGCCAACACGGTGTGCAGCCCCGAGGACTTCAAGGCGATGAAGCCGGTGATCGAAAGCATGGTCAACGACCTCAAGGGCCAGATCATCGTGCAGACCCTGTAAGCAGGACCAGCGCCCAGGCGGCCAGGTACAGCCCCACCCCAAACACCCCATGGGCCAGCGTGCTGCGCAACCGCGCAGTATTGGGCCTGGGGGTTCTGGACGCGGCGATGCCGGCGCCCATCGCCGGTTGCAAGACGAAGAACGGCGCGACCACCGATAGCACACCAAAGGCCAGGGCCGGCAGCAACGTCGGCTGTCGCGCCCATTCAAGCCCCACCATCAGCAGCAGCAACGCCGCAAAGAACACTCCGATCAGGTAATGGGTGACCCAACCCAGCAGCCCCTCCCCCGGCACCGGTGATGATTGGGCGATACCGGCATGCATCCAGCGCCCACGGGGCAGGTGGCCGACCCAGCGACCGACCATGGAAAAATCCAGGGACGGCACGCCCAGGCAGCGCTTGAGCAACAACGCCCAAAGATCCATGACCAGGGTCGCACCAGCCCCGATAACCACCGAATACCCAAGAAACTCAAGCACGTCCCTACTCCTTTTGATCGTTGGCGGTGAAAGCAACAGACAGACTTAGATGCCTCCAGACAAACATTCAATTAATTGATTGAATGTTTGGCCGATGCTAGGATCTTTGCCATGAAACCGTCAACCCCCCTATTCCCCGCCGATCACTTCACCGCCCTGGCCGACATCGCCCGGACCTTGGGCCACACCCATCGTTTGGCGCTGCTGGAACACATTGCCCAGGAAGAGCGCTCTGTCGAACAACTGGCGCAACTGTCCGGCGTGTCTGTTGCCAATGCTTCGCAGCATTTGCAGCAACTCAAGCGCGCGGGCATCGTGCAGACGCGCCGCGATGGCAAACGGGTGCTCTACAGCCTGGGGGCCGGTCCGGTGGCGCCCTTGCTGGAAGCATTGCGTGGTTACCTGGCGTTCCAGCATGCCGAGATACGCGAGGTCGCCCTCGACAGCCTGTCGCGACGTGAGCGCCTGGAGGGTATCTCCATCGAGGAGTTGCTGTTGCAGATGCAAAGCCAGAGCGTGGTGCTGCTGGATGTGCGCCCCGAAGATGAGTTCGCATCAGGGCACTTGCCCGGCGCGCTGAACATCCCGGCGCAGGCCCTGCAACAGCGTTTGGCAGAGCTGCCAAAAGGCAAGCACGTGGTCGCCTACTGCCGCGGGCCTTATTGCGTGCTGTCCACCGATGCCATCAACACCTTGCACGCCCATGGCTTGCCCGCGCGTCGGCTGCGCGCCGGGTTTGACGAGTGGAAAGCGGCCGGCCTGAGTGTCGAATAACCCATCGCAAGACTGGAAAAATGATCAGACTCCTGCAACCCAAAGACCTCGATAGCGTCCTGCAGATCTGGCTGGATGCCTCGCTCATCGCCCACGACTTTATCGACGCCGCCTTCTGGCAGTCGCAGGTCGAGAACATGCGCAACCTGTATATCCCGGCCTCGGAAACCTACGTCATGGAACGCGACTCAAGGGTCGTGGGGTTCTACTCGCTGCTCGATAACCAGATGGCCGCGCTGTTTGTCGCCCCCGACTGCCAGGGCCAGGGCATCGGTAAACGCTTGATGGCTCACGCCAGGACGCAGCGGCCCGTGCTGACCCTGGCGGTGTATAAAAACAACACCGCCAGTTGCCAGTTCTATCTGTCGCAAGGGTTTGTGGTGACCCATGAACAGGTCGATGAACACAGCGGCCAGGCGGAGTACTGGATGAGCAGTGGCGCCAGCGCGCCTCAGTAATCCGTCATCACCACCATCACTTCAGCGTCTGCCTCGCTTTCCGCCAGGTAGATATGGCCGATGCCACTGTTGAAATAGGCGGTTTCGCGGCAGCCAATGCTGATGGACTCGCCCGTTTCGAATTGAATCCGCACCCGCCCGGACAGCACCACCGCAAACTCCTGGCCGGGGTGGCGGATGTAGTCGTCAAACTGGGTCAGCTCCCGGGCGAAAATGCGCGCGTACATCGGTGTCATGCGCCGCCCGGGGAAATCCCCTGCCATCGGGTGGTAATCGTAATTGCCCGTGCTGTAGCCCGCCGCGCTATCAATGGCGGTGCTGACCACCGTGGGCTGGACCAGATTCAGCGCAGTCTTCACCGGGCTGAATAACTGCGCAATGTCCACGCCCAGCGCCCGCGCTGCCGCCGCCAGCTTTTCGTAGCTGACCGAGACCTGCGCCAACTCCATCTTCGACAGGGTCGACAGCGCCACGCCCGAACGCTCGGACAACTGCTTGAGCGTCAGCTTCTGGTCTTTGCGAATCCCCCGCAAACGGGCACCTACCTGGCTGCGATCTATCAGCGGATGGGCCGTGGAACACGATGCGGGCGCTGTCTGATCGGAACTCATACGGACTCTCTGTCGCACAAAAAACGGGGTAAGGACTAGGGCCGGAATATTAACCCACGACGAAGGCTTGACTGGAAAATTCTCATATCCTACATTTCTCTTATGTGAGAATTATCAAAAACGAGAAAAACCTCATTCGCACACAGAAGGGACTTCGGCATGCAGGACAGTGACTGTTTCGATTTTGCCATCATCGGCGGCGGCATTGCGGGGGCGTCCCTGTCCTATCGCCTGGCCGGCGAAGCCAGTGTGGTGGTGCTCGAACGTGAGAGCCAGCCGGGCTACCACGCTACCGGACGCTCTGCCGCCATGTTCATGGAAGCCTACGGCACTGCGCAGATTCAAGCGCTGACCCGCGCCAGTCGGGCCTTCTACGAGCAACCACCGGCAGGCTTTACCGAGCACGCGCTGCTCGAGCCACGCGGCTGCCTGTATGTGGCCAGTCACGAGCAGCAAGCGTTGCTACACAAAACCTTCGACAGCCATCAGGCCAGCGCGGCCAATGTTTCGCTGATTGACCGCGAACAGGCGTTGGCATTGGTGCCTTGCCTGCGCCCGGAAGTCATCGCCGGCGCCATGCTTGAAACCGAGGCCCGCGACCTCGATGTGCATGCGCTGCACCAGGGTTTCCTGCGGGCCATGCGTCGTGCCGGAGGGGTCTTGCAGTGTGACGCGCAGTTGAGCAGCGCCACCCGCCAGGGCCGGCATTGGCTGCTGACACTGGCCGACGGCCGACAACTGCGCGCGCGCAACCTGGTCAACGCCGCTGGCGCCTGGGCCGATGAGGTGGCACAGCAATGCGGCGTAGCACCGATCGGCCTGCAACCCTGTCGGCGTACCGCCTTCACCTTCGACGGCCCCGAAGGCCTGGACTTTGCAAACTGGCCCGCCGTTATCGGCATCGACGAAAGTTTTTACTTCAAACCCGACGCCGGCCAACTGCTGGGCTCACCGGCCAACGCCGATCCGGTTCCGCCACAGGACGTGATGCCCGAAGAGCTGGACATCGCCACGGGGATTTATCACATCGAAGCCGCCACCTCCCTGAGCATTCGGCGGCCACGTCACAGCTGGGCCGGCCTGCGTTCTTTCGTCCCCGATGGCGACCTGGTGGTCGGTTGGGATGAGCGCTGTGAAGGCTTCTTCTGGCTCGCCGCCCAGGGCGGTTATGGCATCCAGTCGGCGGCCGGAGTCTCGCAACTGGCCTGTTCCCTATTGCTCGATCAACCCTTGCCCGAAGCGCTGCGGCGCCAGGGCGTCGAACCACAGCGCATGGCTCCCGCCCGCTTGCGCTGATCATTCACTCTGCAGAGGTTCCCTGTCATGCCAGAAAGTCTCCAGCGTTACCCCAGCCACCTGCCCTACCCGTTTTCCAAAGCCATTCGGGTGGGCGATTTGCTGTACCTCTCCGGGCAGGTGCCCATGGATCCGAAAGGCGAAGTGGTACGCGGTGATATCCAGCAGCAAACCGAAGCCGTCATGAGCCGCATCGGCGAAACCCTGGCCGAATGCGGCGCCGGGTTTGAGCAGGTGGTGAAAGCGACGGTGTGGCTGTCGGATATGCGGCACTTCGCCGGTTTCAACGAGGTGTACGCACGCTACTTCAAGCAGGGTTTCCCGGTGCGCTCCACCGTCGGGGCGCAACTGGCGCTGGGGGTCGATGTAGAAATCGAAGTCCAGGCCTGGGTCGGCCCGCCAACCCGCTGATACCTGGCGAAAAGCCTCAAGGCAACGCGTTTCGTTGAGGTGTTTCACAAGCAAGCTTGCACGCCCCTTAACAACAACAATTCAAGGGAAGTCGTCATGAAAGAAAGTCTGAAGATTGCCGGTGCATTTGTCGGTGTGATCGTCGGTGCGGGGTTCGCCTCGGGCCGGGAACTGTTGCTGATGTTCGTCGATTTCGGCGTATGGGGGTTGCTCGGTGCGGTGCTCAGCGCCGCACTGTTCACCTTCCTCGGCATGGCGCTGGCGGGCATGGGCAACCGCCTGCGCGCCACCTCCCATAAAGACGTGGTGTATGCATTGTGCGGGCGCCACCTGGGGGTACTGGTCGACCTGATGATCACCTTTTTCATGTTTGCGGTCACCGTGGTCATGCTGGCGGGCGGCGGTGCGTTGCTGGAGCAGCAGTTCGGCATCCCGGCCACATTGGGCAGCGTGGCGGTCACCCTGGTGGTGATCGCTATCGTGTGCCTGGACGTGCATAAAGTCATCGGCCTGATCGGTTCGGTCACGCCGTTTCTGATCCTCACTGCCGTCGGCGTAGCGCTCTACGGCGCAGCCACCCGGGGCCTGAGCTTCGCCGAGCTGGATCAGGTGGCCAGCCGCCAGAGCGCCGGCGCCAGCCATTGGCTGCTCGGTGCATTGCTGTACGTGTCCTATAACATCGTGGCCGGCGTACCGATCCTGGCGATCATGGGCGGCGCGGCGAAAAGCGAAAAACAGGCGGTCTGGGGCGGGATTCTCGGCGGCGCCATCTTGGGCCTGCTGATGCTGGTCATGAGCCTGGGACTGTTGTCGCGCCTTGACAGCGTGGCAGACCTGCCGATGCCCATGCTGTCCATCGCCAGCGAAGCCTCGCCAGCCCTCGGGCTGCTGATGGCGGTGATTATCTTCCTGATGATCCTCAACACCGCAGTCGGCACCTTGTACTCCTTCTCGGCGCGCCTGCTGCCACCCGGCACCCGTAAATTCCGTGTCGGGTCGGCGGCCTTTGCCGCGCTGGCTTTTGCCGGCAGCCTGATCGGCTTCATCAGCCTGGTCGGCCAGGTGTATCCGCTGTTTGGCTACCTGGGGTTCTTGCTGATCGCCGCCGTATTGATTGGCTGGCTGCGGCTCGGGCGCCTTGCCGGCGCAACGGGCTAAACCCAAGGCGGGTGGCTGGTCACGCAGTGTCCGCCACCGCCGCCTGCGGCGATGGCGTCGATATCCAGTTGCAGCAACTTGCGCCCCTTATGCCTGGCAACCAGATGGTCTTGCAATACCACTGCGGCCTGACAACAGTTGCGGAACGGCAGACGGCTGTATGATTGTCCCGAACCCTACCGGCGTGACAAATACATAAGGAGCGTTTCAGATGCTGCGAGTGGATTGGCTCGATAAACAAATGGACAAGTGCGGCGTTATGGCCGAATGGCTTTACCGGGAATTCAGTTATGAGTTTACGCAGCAATCTCTTTCGAGCTGGAAACACGAGTTCTCTGAGGGACAGCGTGATGGCAGTTGGAAGTGTCTGATCGCAACGGAACGAGACCAGTTGCTAGGTGGCGCGACGCTTGCCAACAACGACCTATCTGACCGACCGGATCTAGGCCCGTGGCTTGCGTGCGTGTTCATCGCACCTGAAGCTCGCAGGAGAGGGCTCGCGGCGCAGTTAATCGAAGGCATCTGTGTCCATGCAAGAGACGCTGGGTTCACTACCTTGTACTTGCACACCCATAACCAGAGCAATTATTACACCCAGCTTGGCTGGAAAGTGTTGGAGCGCTTTGAGGCTTGGGGGAAGGAGCAATACCTCATGTCACGGAGTTTATAGTCAACGCCGACTTCAAATTTCCGGCGCTTTTTTATAAGTGGCAAAGCTCTGATCTGACGTCTGCGTTTTCACACAGCCTGGGCCGGTTAGCGACAGTCTGACTTCGTCCTGCGATAGATCAGTGATGCCTTCGTACGTCTCATTGTGTGTGTGCCATACATGGCTGGATCAAGGCCCCGAGAGCAGATCGTGTTTGCTCAGTGATCTCAAACTGCACAGGCCGCTGCGTTTTCTGCTGCATCACCATGGCTCGTGATGATAAGTGCTCCCCATGAGCAACATCGCGCACGCGGAGCTTGGTTAAGTCGCAGGCTCGAAGCTTGCTGTCGATGGCCAGATCGAAGAGAGCCAGATCTGGGGTTCTTTCCGCCATTTGAAGCCTCACTCGGTTGGCCCAGGTATCTCTCAGTCGGAGTGGGGTTTTCTGCCCGACTAGTTTTCCTTTGTTCCAGGGCTATTAGATAAACTTACAACTCTATCGTGCACTGATTAAAATAAAGTAAACTTTAAAAAACCATGCTTCAGGTGAGCTCATGAAAAATATTCATATTGCATATATCTTGTTCGGCTCCGCGCTTTCATTAAAGGTGATGGCGAGCGGGCTAGACGTCGAGCACACACTAATTGAGCATCGCTGGTATACTTTCGAAGACGTGATAGAAAAGAGAACAAAATACAACAGGGTGGATATTTCGCGAGGATACATCGAATACTATTTCGAGGGTGATGAATATACACCCAAGCAGCCAGAAGAGAAATTGTCGCCGCGACAAAAATTCTATTCCAACCATGGTAGCGTTGGAACATACGCGGCGGCTGATTATGAGACCGCGCTAGACAGGGAGTGCATAGATGTTGTCTCTGGTTCTTTAGGATCATTTATAGGCGACTATGAAAACTCCAAAAGACCTGATAGACAAAAATATAAGCGCACCGTTGTTGGCATAAAGTCTTTAACGTACAAAGGCCCTGAGCATAACTTCAAGAGCCCTTCATCTTGGTCGCCTGTAGTGTTACCCAAGAACAACAAAAGTCTTCTTTGTGAAATTTATGAAGTCAAGAGTAAAGAAAGTGATGTGAAATACATTGTTTATGCTGCTTCAGTGGCAACCGCTATGTTTGACGAAATTCATACGGCCCCATTGCCAGATAACAAGGTCGAGTAATTAAAAGTCTTCGCACTCATAGGGGTCACCGATGTTCCGCTGCCAACATTGACCGGAACTGAGAAATGATCGCTGAAGATAGCCCGGCACCTTTGAACACTTCGCAGGTGAAGCTAACGGGTGCAGGGCCCGGTGCCGTTATGATGCGGTCTGCAACCACAGCTACTGGGCTGTTTCGATAAAGCGTGCGCCCTTCATAACCTACGGCATTTTGCGTTAAGAAGTCAGCGCTGTTCGAGGTATGAGCAACCGTGTCGAGAAGCCCGGCCCTAGCAAGTGCCAGCGTTCCCCCACAAATACCGGCAATTGTCGCTCCACTTGCACGACTGGCATGAAGAAAGTCGCGAATATCCGGTGCATCTGCACTTTCCCAGATCATTCCTCCAATGACGACAACGACGTCCGGTTTCCAGTCCAGACATTGTTGCAAACTGCTATCGACCGTTACAGCCAACCCACCCTGCGAGCAGAACTGCCCCGTAGTAGAAGCGAAAAACCTGGCATCGATCCCGTAAAACGGGGACGCAGTTCCAGCAATCAACGCGTATTCCCAATCCGCAAAACCGGGGGTCAGTATCAATCCCACACGTGCCATCAGTCAGAATCCTCCATGAATGCCAATAACGTTTGGCGGCGACAAACATACATCAAAAGTACGCAGGGCTGCGCAGAGCCCGTTGATACCGTGGTATTGCCTGGTCCGCCCTTGGTCGACACGATTGCTGCGATTTTCTTACTGCTTGGCTCTGAATCGAAGGCTTGGAGACAGCTTCATAAAAGTCAGGCTAATAAGATGGCGCTCAGGAAAACCGCCCTGAACGAAAAAAGCCTGCATCTCTGCAGGCTTTTCTCAATATTTCTTGGTCTGTAGGAAAAGTGGACAGCAGCAGCCAGCCACCGCATCTCCTACAGCGCATAACCAACCGAAACCTGGATAGTTGTCCTCAGGCTTCTGGGGAGCGCTTGACCGGGAACGACACAAAGGGCTTGATCTCCTTGAGCACAAACATACTCTGCATCTCTTTGATACCAGGCAGCTGTCGGACTACCGACATCGCGAAATCAGAAAAAGAGTCAAGATCGCGCGCCACTACTTGTATTAGGAAGTCAGCGTCGCCACCGATGCTGTAGCACGCCACCACATCCTCAAGCTGCATCACTTCCTGCTCGAACTTCTTGGCCTCGGCCGCGCTGTGATGGTCGATTCTGACCCTTACAAACACCATCACCCCCAACCCGATCTTGCGTCGGTCCAACACCGCCCGGTAGCCCTGAATATAACGATGCTCTTCCAACTGGCGAACTCTGCGCCAGCATGGCGAGGCCGACATGCCGATCTGGTCGGCCAGGGTCTGGTTGGTGATCCTACCGTCCTGCTGCAAGGCTGTAAGGATTTTAACATCTGTCAGACTGAGCACCTGATCGGTCATAAATTCCCACCATTCGTAATAAACAGGTAAATCCTACCAGAACCAATCCTCCCACGGATCAAAGTAGAAAAAAAATACCGCTCTGAAGGGGATAGTATTTCTTCAGTACCTGACATCGGGTTTACAGGGCCTCAGCCTCTCAGGCACAAATCGATAGATAAATCCAAGGCGGACTGAGGTTTAGGCATGAATGCAAGCAACTTAAAGTGCCTTAAGAATGCAATTAATCGGAAAAATGACTGTGGGTAAGTGATCGCGACCTTGGTCTGAAGTCATTGATAAAGTCAACACAACCAAAGCTTTATAGATGGAATCGAGGTGTATATGAATTTCGATGCTGCCGTTCACAAATGTGTAATTGTTGTCGACAACGCGCTGGGGTTGGGACATGCAGTAAATGCCGTAAGCGTCATAGGTGTCAGTCTAGGACGTTCGGTAGAGGGTCTGGTTGGACCTGCCCTGCAAAGCAGTGACGAGATTAATTACCCTGGAGTTATATACGCACCTTTGCCAGTTTTGCGATCCAACAGTGATTACTTGCGGGAACTTCATAAGAAAGCGCTGCTGGATAATGAAATTCACACTATGCCCTTCAGCGCCCTGGCGCAATCCTGCAAGACGTATGAGGAATATGAGGCGCGTATCTCCGAGGCCGATAGTTCAGGTATAGAGTTGGTTGCCATTGGTTTGGTCGGACCACAGAAAAGCATCAGCAAATTGACGGGCAATCTTTCGCTATTTAAATGAACTGCTGATCGTCGTGCGACCTTTATTGAAGTTCGATTTTGCGCTGAGGCGACATTCAGCTTATTGAACTCACGATACCGTGTTTGTAGAACACTGCCATGGCGTAGATTAAAGACTCAGGCGAACTCGTTTCAATCTTGACTTCCGAGCATGCAAGAAACCAGCAACCTAATAATAAATAATCCGAGAAAAGCCATATGCTCAACTTATCACAAGCACTTACCTATACGGCAGCGCTGGGCATCGCGGCGGCCATTCCCGGTCCCGGCATGGCCGCGCTGGTAGCGCGGAGCGTCAGCGGTGGCACACTGTCGGGCTTTTGCCTGCTATTTGGGTTGATACTCGGCGATCTGACTTACTTGTCATTTGCCATCTTTGGACTGGCGATGGTCGCCGCGCACTTCGATGCATTGTTCCATTTGGTGCGCTGGGCGGCTGCGCTGTACTTGTGCTATCTGGCTTGGCAATTCTGGTTCGCCAACCATCAGGCTATCGAAATGGGGCACCCAGCGAAGAAAAAAGAACTGCTGTCGGCGGCGATATCTGGCCTGACCATTACCTTGGGCAACCCGAAGACCATAGGCTTCTATCTGGCGTTGTTACCGCTCGTGATCAACCTTGAAACAGTCTCGCTACAGACTTGGGGGCTGGTGCTGGTGCCATTGACCATTCTCGTTCTGTTGGGCGTTGGTGCAGTGTTCATTGTCGGCGCGGTGCGCATCCGGCACCTGCTGTCGAGCCTCAGAGCCCAACAGTGGCTGTTCCGCGGCGCGGCGGCGATTATGGTGGGCGCCGCCGCGGCCATGCTGATCACTTGAAACACTCAGAGGTATCCGGTCTCGCAACAGCTTCATTCGCGCCCAAGTCCAGCAGTGCCCGCGGCAACTGTGGGCGCGCTCATCAGCGGTAGCGTTTCCAGTGCATGGGCGAGGAAGTCGACAAACACCCGCACTTTCTGCGGCACATGCCTATGGCTCGTGTAAAGCGCGTAGATCGAGCGCCGAGGCATCGACTGCCCGGGGAGCACCTGCACCAGCTGGCCGCTGTCGAGCAAAGGCTGGGCGATGAACGAAGGCAGAGCGCCAATACCCAGGCCAGCCTGCAACATGTCGCTCAGCATTAAGCTGTTGTCCACCGCAAGGCGCACCGGCAGTTCCAGGCGGCTACTGCCTTGCGGGCCTTGAAGGTGCCAACTGTCGGGGTATTCGGCCAGGCGATAAGCCAGGCAACTGTGTTCACGCAGATCATCAACGTTGTGGGGAGTGCCTTTGGCTTGCAGATAAGCCGGAGCGGCGCAGATCATCTGCTGAACTTCGCCCAAGCGTCGGGCGATCAGCGAGGAGTCGGGTAGACGGCTGCGGATCCTCAGCGACACATCGAAGCCCTCGCTGATGACGTCTAGCAGGCGATCGTTGAGGGTGAGTTCGACCTTGAGTTCTGGGTAGCGCTGCATGAACGCCACCAAGATCGGCGACAGCACCTTGAGGCCGAACGACAGCGGCGCGTTGACCCGTAGACGGCCGCTGGGCTCGCTGGCGCCGACCTGGGTCGCACGTTCCAGGGCGTCCAGTTCATCGAGCAGGTGGCAGCATTCACTGAAATACGCCTGGCCAGCCTCCGACAGGCTCATGCGGCGGGTTGTGCGCAGTAGTAGCAGGCTGCCCAGACGCGCCTCCAACTGCCTTACCTGCTTGCTCACTGCGGCTGTGGATTGCCCCAGGTCAACGGCGGCAAGGCTGAAGCTATCGCGCTCAACCACGCGGCGAAAGGTACGCATGGCCACCAACACATCCATATTGTTTCTCCTGGGTTGAATATCAATCAATTAAAGGCCTGATTATCTATGAATTTACAACCCATAACATGGCCGCTCCCCTTACAGGAGTCATGGCATGTTGTTGAGTTCGTGGATCAAAAACCTTAGCGGGCTGGCCGTCTTGTCGGTGCTCAGCTCACTGTGCAGCGCTGGCGCGCCGGTCAAGCCCGAAGTGGGTATCAGCCCCTGGGGCGAGAAGGATGAGATCGGGCGTCTGAATCTGATGACCCCGCAGTCGCAGGCGGCGATCATGGCTCGGGTAAATGGGGCCCAGGCCTACGATCTAGCAGTGGAGTACTTTGTCGGCATGCCCAGTTGGCAAGCGGCGGGTGATCCGCCTTACCAGATGTGGATGACCCACACCCCACACGGCAATGTCATCGCCGACCCGATGCAGGTCGGCGATCCTATGAACAAGCACGTCAGCTACAGCGGCTCGGCGGTGTCGATGTATGCCCATATGGGTACTCATATCGACGCCCTCAATCACTTTGGCCTCGATGGCAAGATCTGGAACGGCTTTCGTGCCGACCAGCACTTGGGCGACCGAGGCTGGAATGTCACAGGGGCAGAAAAGCTGCCACCGATCATCGCCCGCGGAGTCATGATCGATGTCGCCGCAGCCAAGGGCCTGGATCAACTGGCTGATAACTACCGCATCACCCGCAGTGATCTACAGCAAGCGCTGGCCAAGCAGCGAGTGGCGCTGGAACAGGGCGATGTGGTGCTGATTCGCACCGGGCGCATGCGTGACTATGAGCACGCCCAGATCTACATGGCCAACCCGCCGGGCCTGAGCCTGGATGCGGCAAAGTTTCTGGTGGAGGTCAGCGGTGCCATGGTGGTCGGTGCCGACAATCTGAGTTTTGAGACCTTCCCTTCCGAGGTCGAGGGTAACTACCTGCCGCTGCACACCTATCTGTTGGCCATGCAGGGCGCGCCGATCATTGAGTTGGTGAACTTGGAAGGTTTGTCCAAGGATCAAGTTTATCAATTCGCCTTTGTGGGAGCGTCTTTGAAGCTGCGCGGAGCGGATGCGGCGCCGATGCGTCCGATAGCCTTGCCCGTCCACTGAGGATGCGGCACTACTTTTTCAGGAGATCACTATGTCAATACCTTCCCGAACGCTGACCTTGTCCAACCCGCCAGGGCTATATGACCCCAGCGCCAACGGCTACTCCCATGTTGCCGAGGTGGCTGCCGGTGCCCGGCTAGTCTTTATCGCCGGCCAAGGCGGTGAGACTGCCGACGGTGAGCTCTCGGCCGACTTTACCGATCAGGTTCGCCAAGCCTTGGCCAACTTGCAGGTGGCCTTGCGTTCAGTCGGCGCCGAGGTCAGCCATGTGGCCAAACTCACGGTATTAATCGTCGATCACAGCCAGGCGCGCCTTGAGATTTTCGGCGCGCAATTGCAGCAACTTTGGAGCGCCTCGCCGACACCGGCCTGTACCTTGATACCTGTGCCGCGTCTGGCGCTGGATGGCATGTTGTTCGAAATCGAGGCAGTGGCTGTGCTGCCCGACTGATATTTCGAGCAAGACACAGCGAGCCGTACTCTGATCAGGCTACAGGGTATAAGAAATGCCCACTTGCACCGTACGCGGTTCACCGGGGTAAGCGTAGAAGTTCAGGAACGAGCCTTCTTCGTACTCGCGATTGAACAGGTTCTTCACGTCGAGGTTGAGCCTGAGCTTTTCGTTGACCTTGTAATAGCTGAGCACGTCGACGACGGTGTAGGCCTCCATCGAGAACGTGTTATTGGCGGTCTGCCCGGCACGCTCGGCTACGTATTTTCCACCTGCGCCAAGGCCCAATCCTTTGAACGCGCCATCCTGAAACTCATACATGTTGAGCAGGCTGAAGCTGTTGCGCGGAATATTCGCCAGAGGCGTTCCGGTGCGCACTGAAGTGTCCTTGGTCACAGCGGCATCCACATAGCCATAGCCGCCGATGATCCGCCACTCGGGCGTCAGGTTGCCGGCCACGTTCAGATCGAAGCCGCGGCTGCGGACCTGCCCCGTGGCGACACTGAAGGCCGAGTCAACGGGGTCAACCCCCTGAACATTTTTCTTCTCGATCTGATATATCGCCGCGTCAACGCTCAACTGCCGATCAAGCGCTTCCCACTTCACGCCCACCTCGTAAGACTTGCCCTTCTCCGGCTCGAACCCGCCGCCTTGACGACTGGCACCCGTGTTGGGCTTGAAAGAGCGCGCGGCATCCGCGTAGATCGCGACAGTGTCAGTGAGGTCATACATCACACCGACTCGCGGAGTGACGGCGTTGTCGGCAGCGTTCCAGGGTTTCACGCCGGGCACGTAGGATTTGTACTCGTGCTCGAAACGCTCAAAGCGCGCACCGGCGAGCACCTTTAAACGCTCGGTCAGCGCCACTTGATCCTGGACGAAGGCCGCGTAAGTCTTGAGGTTTTCTTTGTCGTGGGTAGGCGTACGAGTCAGCGCCGGACGTGGCTGGCCATACACCGGGTTGAAGATATCAATTGGAAAAACCCCCAGCTCTGCGCTGGAGCGTTGGATGATGGACTTGTAGTCATAATCTTCGTACTCGACGCCAGTCAGCAACGTGTGATCAAGGCCTCCCGTGGAAAAGTGCCCGGTCAGGTTCAGTTGATAGTCTTTGTCGGTCCAGTCCAACTTGCGGTAGTTGAAGTTGCGCTGGAGTGTTCGCCCATCGGCATTCATGCTGGCAGCACCGTTGGCCTCAACAGCATTACCCTTCATCGTACCGTCCAGCCACTGGAAACCACCGCCCAGGCTCCAGTTGTCGTTGAGCATATGCTCGAACCGCAACTGAGCCATGTTGTTATCGTTGTGCAGATTACCGGCGTATTTTTCACCCCAGAAGGTGTCGCGGGATGCGGTACCGCGTTGGTTGGCAAAGCGAGTCAGGCCTCGATCAAGCGGATGATTGTTACGCATGAAGTCGCCTTCGAAAATCACCTTGGTGTCGTCATTGACCTGCCAGCTCAGTACAGGCGTTACGCCATAGCGTTCGGTTGAGACATGGTCGCGGAAGGTGTCGCCGCCCTCTCCTACCACGTTGAGGCGATAGGCCAGGCGACCTTGCTCATCCAGCGGGCCGGAAGCATCAAGGGTGCCACGCTTCATACCCTGATCATCCAGCTGGCTACCCAATGTGACCGTCCGCTCAGGCAAAGGCTGCTTGGAAACTATGTTGAAGGTACCGCCGGGATCGCCACGTCCATAGAGCATCGTCGCTGGTCCGCGAAGCACTTCAAGCCGCTCAATGCTGTTGGCGTCCGGCATGTTTGGGTAGCCCCGGTTAATCGGAAAACCGTTGCGGTAGAACTCGGCGGTTGTAAAGCCTCGAACGGTGAAGTTGGTAAGCCCTTGGCCGCCGAAGTTGTTCGCGCGGCCAACACCGCCGGCATAGTCCAGGGCCTCCTGCAAGCGAGTGGCACCAATGTCCTCGACCACGTCTTTGGGCACTACGCTGATGGACTGCGGCGTCTCATGAATTGCTGTGTCAGTGCGCGTCGCGCTGGCCGAACGTGTGGCGCGATACCCCTTGACCGGCCCTTGAGCCGTCTCAGTGTCTGATTCGCCCGTGACATTGATGGCTTGCAGTTCAAGGCTGGCATTTTCGGTGCCGGCAACCTGCGCCCAAGCAAAAGGGGAAAACGCCTGAAGCACGCAGAGAGAAAGCAGGGTACGACGCATGGATGTTTGACCTGATGGATGAGCGGACGGGAAGGTGAACCTGCCTGGAAATCGCGAGGCATGATATACCAACAGTTCTCATTTGCCACTCATTCTCATTTGCGTCTTTTTAGGCGCAGAACGCGCCTAGATTGGCGCCCACCGTGGTTTTACCCGGTCCGCCCTTGGTTGAAACGATTGCTGCGATTTTCATACGGCTTGCCTCTGAATCGAAGGATTAGAGACAGCTTCATAAAAGTCGGGCTATAAGATGGCGCTCAGGAAAACCGCCCTGAACGAAAAAAGCCTGCATCTCTGCAGGCTTTTTTCAATGTCTGGCTCCACGACCTGGACTCGAACCAGGGACCCAATGATTAACAGTCATTTGCTCTACCAACTGAGCTATCGCGGAATGCGGCGTATCTTACTGATTGAAAAGGATAAGTCAACCATTTAATGCGCTTTTACGTGTGTACAAGGCGCTGTTTGGGTGCGCTATCATCGCTCGGCTGTCTACAGCAAGCCGCAACGCTCTACAGCATGAACCCAAGAAAAGTGGCAAACCAAACCGACAGGAAGTCGCTCCGTGAAAAAAATGCATCACCACCCCTTTTTCAAGCCCCGCCGTGCCGCCGCCACACCGACACCGAAAAAGCCCAGGTTTTCCTCCGGTACGCTCCTGTCACTGGCAGCGGTGGTGATTTCCATTGCCGCCGCGTCGATTTCCTTCTGGCAACTGGACTTGATGCGCGAGCACAACCGCCTCTCCGTAAGGCCCTACCTGGGGATTACACCGCATTTGACGGCGGAAAAAAGCGGGCTGTATTTGTCCAACGAAGGGATCGGGCCGGGCATCATCACCTCGTTCACTGTTCGCGTCGGCGACGAGCAGTTCGACGGGCTGGGGGACAGTCGCTGGCCCGCCGTGCTGGAGAAGGCGCGATTGAATCCCGAGTGCTTCGCCAAAGGCTGGCCCACCGAAGGTGCTGCGGTCAGGCCTGGTAATGACATCGCGATTCTAGAGCCGACTAAAAGCACACAGTTCGGCCCCTTGTGCCTGCTGCAAATGAGCTTTTTCCTGCAAAGGAATGACGTATTTGTAGAGATGCACTATGAATCGCTCTACAAGGAACCCTTCACCTTTTCCGGCCCGTTGAGCATGAATGAGGCCATGGACATGGGCGCGTTGGGCAAAATATTGCAGCGCTGACCCAGAGGCCCCTCGTTACGGCAACTGCTCAATCACCCCACTACGCTTCAACTGTCCCAACTGCTCACTGGACAACCCCAACCGCCCAGCCAACACCTCATCCGTATGCTGGCCCAACATCGGCGCTGGCCGTACGTACTCCACCGGGGTGCCGGACATCTTGATCGGGCTGCCGACCATGGCGAAATCCGGGTTTTGCGGGTGGGGAATCTTCACCATCAGTTCGCGGGCGATTACCTGCGGTTCTTCCAGCGATTGCGCGATGTTGTTGATCGCGCCCACCGGCACTTTCGAGGCGTGGATGCAGCTGACCCACTCGTCTGCCGTGCGGCCGAGGAAATGCGCCGACAGCAACTCGACGATTTCGCCCCGATGGGCAACGCGATCGGCATTGCGCCGAAAGCGCGGATCATCCGGCAGATGTGGCAAGCCGATGCTCTGGCACAAGGCGATAAATTGGCTGTCGTTGCCGCAGGCGATGATGAAGTCGCGGTCTGCCGCACGGAACACCTGGTACGGCACGATATTGGCGTGGGCGTTGCCAAAGCGCTGGGGCACCTTGCCGGAGGCCAGGTAGTTCATGCTCTGGTTGGCCAGGGTCGCGACTTGCACGTCCAGCAGGGCCATATCGATATGCTGGCCGACGCCAGTGCGTTCACGGCTGAGCAGCGCGGCCTGGATCGCCACGGTGGAATACAGCCCGGTCATCAGGTCGGAAAAGGCCACACCGACTTTCTGCGGGCCGCCCCCTGGTAAGTCATCGCGCTCGCCGGTGATGCTCATCAGGCCGCCAATGCCCTGGATGATGAAGTCGTAGCCAGGCTCTTCGGCACGCGGGCCGGTCTGGCCGAAGCCCGTGATGGAGCAATACACCAGGCGCGGGTTGAGCGCGGCCAGGGTCGCGTAGTCCAGGCCATATCGGGCCAAGGAGCCGGCCTTGTAGTTCTCGATCAGCACATCGGAACTGGCCGCCAGCGCCCGCACCAGTTCCTGGCCTTCGGCGCTGGCCAGATCGATGGCCACCGACAACTTGCCGCGGTTGGTGGACTGGTAATACGAAGCCTGCCCGGATGACTCGCCAGCGGCAGTCTGCATCCACGGCGGCCCCCAGCCGCGCGTGTCATCGCCACTGTGCGGGCGCTCGATCTTGATCACTTCCGCGCCCAGGTCCGCCAGCACCTGACCACACCATGGGCCGGCCAAGACCCGGCTCAAATCCAGTACGCGCAAACCTGTTAATGCACCCATTGTTGTTATTCCTGAAGGTCTGTGTCGCCGACTGCCGGATTTTCTGGCGCAGCCAGCTATTGTTTTGCTGTGCGAAATAGTATTTCGTAATTACACAAAATAGTATGTGCCGATATGGCAGATGTAAATGCAAAAGCACGGCAACCCATCGAATAAAACCATAAGATATTGTTTTAAAAAGACTAATTAGAGAGCAGCGATAAAAAATCAACACAACCAACAATTCCGCACAGCGAAATCATGTTTTGTTTTGTTGATTTTACAAAAAAAGGATGATTACCATGCACCGTCGCAACCCGGACCCAAGTCCATCCCAGACACCTGCAGGCCCCCATGGTTTTGAACACGTGAGGCTGGATCCGATGAGCAACGATGAGGAGGAAGACAAGGATCGGCAGTTCATCACCGCGCTGGCCCGAGGCCTGGAACTGCTGCGCTGTTTTACCCCCAGCGAAAGCGTGCTGGGTAACCAGGAACTGGCGCGCAAGACCGGCCTGCCGAAACCGACGGTGACGCGCATGACCCACACCCTGACCCGCCTGGGCTACCTCAAGCACCTGCCGCAGTCTGGCCGGTACCAGTTGAATGTGGGGGTGATGGCATTTGGTTACGCGATGCTATCCAACCTGTCGGTGCGGGCCGCCGCCCACCCGCTGATGGAGACCATGGCCAAGTACGCCCAGGCTGCCGTCGCGATGGCCTCCCGGGATCGCCTGGACATGGTGTACCTGGACGTGGTCCAGGGCGAAGCGAACATGACCATGCGCCGCCAGATCGGCACGCGCCTGCCGCTGCACTTGAGTTCGGCGGGCCGCGCCTGCCTGGCGGCGATGCCGGAGAGTGAGCGGGAGTTCATGCTCGAACATATCCGCCAGCGCCATCTGGAGGATTGGCCGACGATTCGCAAAGGGCTGGAACGCGCATTCAGGGATTACACCGACTTCGGCTATTGCATGTCGATCGGTGAGTGGCACCGCGATGTCAACGCCATCGCCGTGCCCATGCTGCACACACAACATGGGCTGTTGACGTTCAACTGTGGCGGGCCGAGTTTTCACCTTTCCCGGGAAAAAATCGAAGACGACATCGGGCCGCGTCTCAAGCACATGGTCAATAACATCGAGGCCGCCGCCCGCTAGACAGATCGGTGCGCGGCCCGGCAGATCCAATACAAACGGCCCGCCGAACGGGCCGCCGAGGAATGTACATGATCCGAGATTCGCAAACGCTTCATATCCTGCTGGACTCCATTCGCCAGTTCGTCAACGAAGCGCTGATCCCACGGGAAAACGAAGTCGCCGAGACGGATGAAATCCCGGCGGACATCGTCCAGCAATTCCAGGACATGGGCCTGTTCGGCCTGACCCTGCCCGAAGCCTACGGTGGCCTGGGCGTGACCATGGAAGAAGAAGTGCATATCGCCTTCGAGCTGGGCCGCACCTCGCCAGCATTCCGCTCCTACTTCGGCACCAACAACGGCATCGGCTCCCTCGGCATCCTGCTGGACGGTACCGAAGCGCAGAAACAACACTACTTACCCAAGCTTGCCAGCGGCGAGTTGCTCAGTTCGTTCTGCCTGACCGAACCGGATTCCGGCTCCGATGCCGCCTCGCTGAAAACCACCGCCGTGCGCGATGGCGAGCATTACGTGATCAATGGCACCAAGCGCTTTATCACCAATGCGCCCCACGCCGGGATTTTCACAGTGATGGCCCGTACCAACCCGCACATCAAGGGCTCCGGTGGCATCAGCGCCTTTATCATCGAGCGCAATACACCGGGCGTGTCCCTGGGCAAGCGCGACCATAAGATGGGCCAGCAAGGCGCCCATACCAGCGACGTGATATTCGACAATGTGCGGGTGCCCGCCGAGCAACTGATCGGCGGCGTCGAAGGCGTGGGTTTCAAGACCGCAATGAAAGTACTCGACAAGGGCCGCCTGCATATCGCCGCCGTCAGCGTGAGCGCCGCCGAACGCATGCTCGACGATGCCCTGCGCTACGCCATCGACCGCAAGCAATTCGGCCAGCCGATTGCCGAATTCCAGTTGATCCAGGCCATGCTCGCCGACAGCAAGGCCGAGATCTATGCAGCCCACTGCATGGTGCTGGACGCGGCGCGCAAGCGTGACGAGGGCCTGGATATCGGCACCCAAGCCTCCTGCGCGAAGATGTTCGCCACGGAAATGTGCGGCCGGGTGGCTGACCGTTGCGTGCAGATCCACGGCGGCGCGGGCTATGTGAGCGAATACGCGATCGAGCGGTTCTACCGCGATGTGCGCCTGTTCCGGTTGTATGAAGGCACCACGCAGATCCAGCAGTTGGTGATCGCACGCAACATGATTCGCGAGGCCCAGCACTAAACCCCACACAACCCTTTGGGGGGAACCGGGCTTGTGTGGGAGCGGGCTTGCCCGCGATGACGGTGCATCATTCGATATTAAAGTTGACTGACACGCCGCTATCGCGGGCAAGCCCGCTCCCACAGTAGATCTTCTTTGTTCATGCAACAGCGTTGCAACCTGCAACACCCATAACCTGTGCCCTACAACTACAACAAGGTATCGCTATGGAAGTCGCCACATCGACGGGTGCGTTGTCGCCCGCAAAAAACAACCTGTGGATCATTGTCTTCATCTTCTGCTTCCTCGGCCTTCTGATCGATGGCGCAGACTTGATGCTCCTGTCCTACAGCCTCAGCAGCCTGAAGGCCGAGTTCGGCCTGACCAGTGTCGAGGCCGGCAGCCTGGGCAGTTTCACCCTGGCCGGGATGGCGGTCGGCGGGATTTACGGAGGCTGGGCCTGCGACCGCTTTGGTCGGGTCAAGACCGTGGTGTGGAGCATCATGCTGTTCTCGGTAGGCACTGCGATTCTCGGTCTGACCCACAGCTACTGGCAGTTTGCAGCCACCCGCTTCTTCGCCTCCCTCGGGCTGGGCGCGCTGTATGTCGCCTGCAACACCCTGATGGCCGAATACGTACCGACCCGCTACCGCACCACCGTGCTCGGCACCCTGCAGGCCGGCTGGTCGGTGGGCTATATCGTCGCCACCTTGTTGGCCGGCTGGATCCTGCCGGACCACGGCTGGCGCTGGCTGTTCTACGTGGCGATCATCCCGGTGATCCTCGCCGTGCTGATGCAGCGCCTGGTGCCGGAACCCCAGGCCTGGCTCAACGCCCAGGCCGCCCGCGCGCGGGAAAAAGCCGAAGGCATCCAGCACGTCTCGGCGAAAAAGCCCGATGGCATGTTCAAGCTGATCTTCAGCGACCCCAAGGCCAGCCGCATGTTCCTGCTCTGGGCGCTGACCGCAGGCTTCCTGCAGTTCGGCTACTACGGGGTCAACAACTGGATGCCGTCCTACCTGGAAGGCGAACTGGGGATGAACTTCAAGTCGATGACCAGCTACATGGTCGGTACCTACGCGGCGATGATTTTCGGCAAGATCCTCGCCGGCCTCGCGGCTGACCGCCTGGGTCGGCGCGTGGTGTTTGCCTTCGGCGCCTTGGGCACGGCGGTGTTCCTGCCGGTGATCGTGCTGTATCAGAGCCCGGACAACATCCTCTGGCTGCTGATTACCTTCGGCTTTTTGTATGGCATTCCCTACGGCGTGAATGCGACCTACATGACCGAGAGCTTCGAAGCAAAATTCCGCGGCTCGGCGGTGGGCGGTGCCTACAACATCGGCCGCATTGGCGCGGCAGTAGCACCGGCGGCCATTGGCTTCCTGGCGTCCCATGGCTCGATTGGCGTGGGCTTTTTGGTGATGGGCGCGGCGTACTTTATCTGCGGGGTGATCCCGGCGCTGTTCATCCGTGACAAGCAGTTTGATCCGCAAAAGCAATAACCCCCTGTAGGAGCCGGCAAGCCGGCTCCTACAAAGGGCGCTAGTGCAGGTCCCGCTGAAAAACCTAGCCGTTTTGCCAGTTACTTAAACGCTTTGTTCAAATTATCGTGTACCTGACCAATTGTTGATGGCAGGGCCGGAAATGGAATTCATCGAACAGACCCGCCAGGGCTACGCAGCCTTTCGCGGCTATCAGACCTGGTATCGCGTGACCGGGAACCTCGACAGCGGCAAGACCCCATTGGTCATCCTCCACGGTGGCCCCGGCGGTACCCATGACTATCTGGACGCCTTCAAGGACGTGGCTGCCAGTGGCCATGCGGTGATTCACTACGATCAACTGGGCAATGGCCACTCCACCCACCTGCCCCACCAGCCCGGCGAGTTCTGGACGGTTGAACTGTTTCTCGACGAACTGGACAACCTGCTCGACCACCTGCACATCAGCGGGCATTACGCGATCCTCGGGCATGCCTGGGGCGCCAGGCTCGGCAGTGAACACGCGACTCGCCAACCCAAGGGCCTGCGCGCGTTTATCGCCGCCAACCTGGCTGCCGGCTTCGATGATCAGCCCCTGTGCCGAATCAACCCGTGGCCCGCAGAAGTGGCACGCACGTTCGCCCAGATGGCGGCCGATCCTACGGTGTACAACGCCTTGCACGGGCCGATCAGCATTGGCCGGTTAGCGCAGATCCAAGTACCGACCCTGATGATTTGCGGGCGGCACGACCAGGCCACACCGCTGGAGATCAAGGGTGCGCGCCGGGCGCTGTTCGAAGACTCCAACCATATGCCCCATGTCGAAGAACGCCAGGCCTGCATGGGCACCGTGGTGAAGTTTTTGGATGAAGCCTGTCGCCCCCGATTTTGAAACCACACAAATCAAATGTGGGAGCGGGCTTGCTCGCGAAAGCGGTTTTTCAGTCGCCGGATGTACCGACTGATCCACCGCTTTCGCGAGCAAGCCCGCTCCCACATTTAGTGCGTGGTGTTCGGGCTAAACCTCGCTGGTTTCAGCCCTGCCCGGCGCCGTCGCTTTGTGCTGCGAGTCCGCTACCACCGGTATCTCCTTGCCCTCGGCGTCAAACAATTTGCCTTTGCTGAAGTAATCCCCATCCCGCAGTGCCGCCACATCCTGGAAGCACAGGCTGCGCTCGGTGCCAGCGACGAACACCGATTGCTGGTCTGAGTTACCGGCGGTGAAGTGGTTGAACGCCAGGTTCAGCAGGATCGCCATGATCGCCGAGGAACTGATCCCCGAGTGGAAGATGGTGGCGAACCAGCTGGGGAACTGATCGTAGAAGCTCGGTGCGGCAATGGGGATCATGCCGAAACCGATGGAGGTGGCGACAATGATCAGGTTCATGTTGTTGCGGTAATCGACCTTGGACAGTGTGCGGATCCCGCTGGCCGCCACGGTGCCGAACAACACGATGCCGGCGCCGCCCAGTACCGAGGTTGGTACTGCTGCAATCACCCGGCCCATAAAGGGCAGCAGGCCAAGGATCACCAAGAACAGGCCGCCCGTGGCCACCACGTAACGGCTCTTGACCCCGGTCACCGCCACCAGGCCGACGTTCTGGGCGAAGGCGCTTTGGGTGAACGAACCGAAGATCGGCGCGAACATGCTCGACAACATGTCTGCCCGCAGGCCGTTGCCCAGGCGCTTGGAGTCAACCTTGGTGTCGATGATCTCGCCCACCGCGAGGATATCCGCCGAGGTTTCCACCAATGTCACCATGACCACGATGCACATGGAAAGGATCGCGGCCACATGGAAAGTCGGCATGCCGAAGTGGAACGGCGTGGGGAAGCCGATCATCGGGCCTTGGGTCACGGTGGAGAAGTCCGCCATGCCCAGAAATACCGCGATCAACGTACCAAACACCATCGCCAGCAGGATCGACAGGCGCGAGATAGTGGCGCTGCCCACCTTGCTCAACAACAGCACCAGCACCAGAGTGATGGCCGCCAGGCCAATGTTCGGCATGCTGCCAAAATCGGCGGCGCGGCTGTTACCGCCCATGGCCCAACGGGCGGCGACCGGCATCAGCGTAAGGCCGATGGTGGTAATCACGATCCCCGTGACCAGGGGCGGGAAGAACTTGGTAATTCGCGAAAAGATCGGGGTGATCAGCAACCCGATCAGCGACGCGGCCATCACCGCGCCAAGGATCGCCGGCACACCGCCCGCACCGTCGCTGCCGACAATCGCCACCATGGTTGCCACACCGGCAAACGACACCCCTTGCACCAAGGGCAACTGGCAGCCAAAAAACGGTAGGCCCAGGGTTTGCAGCAACGTGGCCAGGCCACCGGCAAACAGTGACGCGGCGATCAACAGGCCAATATCGGCCGGGGACAACCCGGCCGCCTGACCGACGATCAACGGCACGGCCACGATACCGCCGTACATGGTCAGTACATGCTGCAGGCCGTAAGCCATGTTGGCAGCGACGCCAAGATTCTCATCTTCTGGCCGTTGCGGTGACGCCTTCGGGATAGTCATGGTGAGGGGATCTCTGTTTTTGTTGTGCGCTCACTGTATGCAATAGAAAGATTGGATGTCCATAGAGTTGTATACAATCATTTCCACAAGATGCCTGGCATCGACGTTACAAAAATCCATTCAGCCGCCCTGCCCCAAGGCTTGAAGCCGTGCCCACAAGGATCAGAAAAAAATGCTCAACCGCACGCTGCGCATCCACTCTGCGGCCATTGGCTACTTCGATATGGTCCGCCGCTGCCATTCGATCCGTGAAGCCGCGCGCCGATTGAACGTCGCCTCGTCGGCGGTGAACCGGCAGATTCTCAAACTCGAAGACGAAGTGGGCGCGACCCTGTTCGAGCGCCTGCCCGGCGGGCTGCGCCTGACCGCTGCCGGGGAAATCCTGACTCGCCATGTGACCCTGGTGCTACAGGATGTGGAGCGGGTACGCGGCGAACTGGAAGGCCTGAACCAGATACAGACCGGGCATGTGGAAATCGCCACCGTGGAAGGCGCGACGGTGGAGTTGCTGCCCGCCGTGCTCAGGCGCATGCGCCAGCGCTATCCGGCGGTGACCATCGGTGTGACCGTGCAGGGTTCACAATCGATTCCGGCAGCGGTGATCAACGGCCAGGCAGACCTGGGGTTGGCCTTCGCCCTGCCGCGCAGTGCGGAAACCACGCAACTGTGTGTCGGCCATTTCCGCCTTGGTGCGTTGGTGGCACCGGGACATCCACTGGCCGCCCATGCCAGCGTCAGTTACACCCTGTGCGCTGAACACGGGGTGATCCAGGCCAACAGTGAACTGTCGATCCATCACTTGATCGCCCCACTGCACAAACGTTCGCCGGCCGCGTACAAACCGTTGCTGCAAAGCAATTCCATGGAACTGGCACGGCAGTTGGCGCGCCAGCAGCTAGGGGTGGCATTCCAGACACGGATCGGGATCGAGGCCGACTTGGCCAGGGGTGAACTGCTGCATATCCCCTTGAGCGATCAAGGCGGGATGTTCAGCGACCTGGGCCTGTATGCGCGCAAGGGCCGGGATTTGCCTACGGCGGTCGAGTCGATGGCCTACCTGATCAGCGAGGAAATCGCTTTGCGCGAACGTGAAGAATCCGCTTGTACCCCCCGTATTTCCTGACCTTCGGGCCAACTTGCGCGCTGCCGATTCGGCAGCAGGCCAGTCGATATTCTGTTCTTTGAGCATCACAGCGATTGTGCCGATACTGCGCCCGGCGGCCCGGCACGGCTGCCATGAGCCAAACGCCAAAGGAACTAAAACAATGAAAAAGGCACTGCACGGCGCAACCGTTTTACTCACACTCCTCGGCGGCGGGGAGGCTGTCGCGGTGGAATGGATGAACAACAGCGTAGGATTTCGCTACGGGCAACAGTTCACCAATCCGAACAACCCCAACGAATTCAGCAAACGCATCTACAGCTTCACCCACGCCAGTGGTTATCAGTACGGCAGCAACTTTCTCCATCTCGACGTATTCCTGTCCGACAGCCGCGACCCGCGCAAAGGCACCGACCACGGTGGCAGCGAAGTGTATGCGGTCTATCGGCACCAACTGTATGCATCACGGGTATTCGACAGGCCACTGGGCACCGGGCTGATCAAGGATTACGCGCTGACCCTGGGCTTCGATGCCAACCGCAACAACAACCTGGCCTCGGCCAAAAAACGCGCCCTGGTGCTCGGGCCGACCCTGAAGTTCAATACCGTCGGGGTGCTGGACCTGAGCCTGATGTACTACAAGGAAAACAACCATTCCGGTATCCCTGGCGCGAAGGATCCGAACCATACCTTCGACGACACCTACATGCTCAACCTGACGTGGATGCGCCCGTTCGAAATCGGCAACCATGGCGCGAAGTTCCAGGGGTTCATCAACCATGTCGGTGACAAGGGCCACGATTACAACAGCCGCGACACCGCCGCCGAGACCCTGGTGCGCACCGCGCTGATGGTTGCGGTACGACCGGGTAAAAGCGTCAAGCCCAACCTGTACCTGGGGGTGGGCTACGAATACTGGCATAACAAGTTCGGTGTAGATGGCGGCCGAGGCAGCCGCACCTCGACGCCAACCGTGAACATGGAAGTGACGTTTTAAGCGGCCGCCAACTGCGACTCATCCGACTTGGGCCGCGCCAGCCAGTAACCCAACACCGCCAGCGGCGCGGTCGCCAGCATCACGATTGCGGTGATCTGCAAGGGCTCTTCGATCAGCGACGACACCAGCAGGCTGGCGACGAAGCACAAACCCAATTGCAGAGTGTTTTGCAGCGCGGCAGCCTTGCCGGAGTTTTCCGAAAAAGGCATCAGCGCATTCGCCACCACAATCGGGTAGCTGGCGCCGTTGACCAGGGCCATCAGGCAGAACGGAATCAGCAAGGTGGTCAGTGTCGGCACCGTCAGGGTCGCCACCAGATACAGCGCCACCATGCTGATGCAGTACGCCACCAGCAACCAGGGCAACAGGACTTTGCCCTGGAATCGTTGCAAGGCACTGCGGCAACTGTAGCCACCCACCAGAAACGCCAGGGTCGGCAGGACGTAGCTCAGGCCTATGTCATTGGGGCTGTAGCCCATGCCACCGAGAATAAATGGCGATGCGGTCAGCCAGGCGAAGAAACTGGCGGAGCACGCGGCAAAGATCATCACATTGCCGGTGAACACCCGCGACTTGAACAGTTGCCCGTAGCCCAACCGGGCTTTTTCGCCATCGGCGGCCAGGCGCTTGGGCATAGGTTTGAGTAACAGCGTGGGTACCAGCAATAACAGCGAGACGCCCAGCAACACGGCGAAGATCGCCTGCCAGCCCCAGTGATTCAACACCACCGCACCCAACAGCGGTGCCAGCGCCGGTGACAGGGACATCAGCGGCATGATGCTGGCGAAGACCCGATGCGCCTTGTCCGCCGGGTAACGGTCAATCACCAGCGCCTGCCAACTGACGGCAGCGCTACACACCCCAATCGACTGCACAAAGCGCAAGGCCAGCAGTTGCGGCGCGGTCTCGACCCAGAACATCCCCAGGCAGCCGAGCACAAACAGGCTCAGGCCGGCCAGCAGGATTGGCTTGCGCCCCAGGCGATCAGACAGTGGCCCCCAGAGCAGTTGCCCCACGGCAAAACCGGCGAGGAAAATGCTCAGACTGGCGCCCACCGCACCGGGTGAAATCTGCAGGTGCTCCCCCATGGCGCCGAACGCGGGCAAGTACATATCCATGGCCAGGTAGCCGAGCATGCTCAGCCCCGCCAGGTACCAGGTAAAACCAAAAGAATTTTTCATTGAAGCCTTGTAGGTACTGCCATCAAACAATTTGCTGACTGGCGCCTATTATGAAGCTGACAGTTGAGCTGTGAAGCGATAATAATTGAACACTCTTATCAATATTTTTGAAGGCAGCGCCCATGTGGTCCGAATACTCCCTGGATGTGGTGGATGCGGTAGCCCGCCATGGCAGCTTCAGCGCCGCCGCCCAGGAACTGCACCGCGTACCCTCGGCCATCAGCTACACCGTACGGCAAATCGAGGAATGGCTGGCGGTGCCGTTGTTTGTCCGCCGCCACCGTGATGTGGAACTGACACCTGCCGGCCGCCTGTTCATCGACGAAGCCCGTGGCGTGATGAAAACCATGCTCGGCACCCGCCGCCTGTGCCAGCAGGTGGCCAATGGCTGGAGCGGCCAGTTGAAAGTGGCGGTGGACTCCATCGTCAAACAACAGCGCTGCCGGCAGTTGGTCCTGGACTTCTATCGCCAGTTCCCCGACGTGGAACTGCTGCTGGAGTACGAGGTGTACAACGGCGTGTGGGACGCCCTGGCAGACGAACGCACCGATATCGTGATCGGCGCCACCAGCGCGGTGCCGGTGGCCAGCCACTTCACCTTTCGTGACATGGGGCTATTGAACTGGTTATGCGTGGTCAGCGCCCGGCATCCGCTGGCGCAGGTCGAGGGTTTGCTCAGTGACGATCAACTGCGGCCCTTTGCGTCGCTGTGCATGACCGACACCTCACGCAACCTGCCCAAGCGCGACACCTGGACCCTGGACAACCAACGGCGCCTGGTGGTCCCCAACTGGGCATCGGCCATGGATTGCCTGCAGGATGGGCTCTGCGTCGGCATGGTTCCGGCGCATCTGGTGCAACCGTTGATCGACAGTGGCGAGTTGGCGGCGCTGCAACTGTCACGGCCCTTCCCGGCCAGCCCGTCCTGCGTGGCCTGGGCGCAGAACAAATTGTCCCCGGCCATGACCTGGCTGCTGGAGTACCTGGGGGACAGCCAGACGATGAACCAGGAGTGGCTGAACGGGCCAGATTTACAGTAATCGAGCGATGGCCCGCACAATCATCTCCACCTCCTTGCTATCCAGGGTCAGGGGCGGCAGCAGGCGAATGACCTTGCCCCGCGTGACATTGAGCAACAACCCCTGCTCCCGTGCGGCCCGCTCGGCCAGGTCGCGCTGCGGCGTGGCCAGTTCAATGCCGATCATCAAGCCGCGCCCACGGATCGCCAGCACTTGCGGGTGCTCGCTCAATTCCACCCGGAGCCGCGCCAGCAGCCGCTCGCCTTGATGCGCGGCGTTCTCCAGCAGGCCTTGTTCCTCGATGATATCCAGCACCGTACAGCCCACGCGACACGCCAGCGGGTTACCGCCAAAGGTGCTGCCATGGCTGCCGGGGGTGAAGAGCTTGGCCACCGCGGCCCGCGCCAGGCAGGCGCCAATCGGGATACCGTTGCCCAGGCCCTTGGCCAGGGTCATGACGTCCGGGACGATTCCCTCATGCTGGAAAGCAAACCAGGTGCCGGTACGCCCGATGCCGGTCTGGATCTCATCGAGCATCAATAGCCAACCATGCTGGCTGCAGTGCGCGCGCAGCGCTTTCAGGTAACCCGGCGCCGCCAGTTGCACACCACTTTCGCCCTGGATCGGCTCCAGCAATACGGCAACTATCCTGGGGCCGAACTCACGCGTCACCGCCTCCAATGCCAGCAAATCACCAAAGCCCACCTTGATGAAATCCCCCGGCAAACGCTGGAACCCCAGGCGCACCGACGGCCCATCGCTGGCGGCCATGGTGCCCAGGGTGCGGCCGTGGAAGGCGTTCTCCATGACCACCACCAACGGCTGCTCGATGCCTTTTTTCCAGCCATGCAGGCGCGCCAGTTTCAACGCGGTTTCATTGGCTTCGGCGCCGGAATTGTTGAAGAACGCCTGATCCAGGCCAGACAACTGGGCTAACCGTTGGGCCAGGCGCTGCTGCCAGTCAATGCCGTACAAATTGGAGGTATGCAACAGCAACCCGGCTTGCTCGCTGATTGCCGTCACCAGCCGCGGGTGGGAGTGACCGACATTGGTCACAGCGACTCCGGCCACGGCGTCCAGGTACTCACGGCCCTGCTGGTCCCACAGGCGCGTGCCCAAGCCACGGGTAAAACTCAGGGCCAGGGGTTGATAGGTGGTCATCAGGCAAGCGGCGGTCATGGCATCGGGCTCCATAGGGGTCAGGGCCTTAGTATCGTTAGCCACTCAAGCTGGATAAACTGCGCACATCTGCAATGACTTTGAATCAAGGGTTGATAATGGATTTGTTCCAGGCAATGACCGTCTACGTCAAAGTGGTAGAGGCCGGCAGCATGACCGCGGCGGCCCAGGCTTGCGGCCTGTCGACCACCATGGTCGGCAATCACCTGCGCGCCCTGGAGCAACGCCTGGGCGTCAGCCTGCTTAAACGCACCACCCGTAAGCAAAGCCTGACCGAGTTCGGCGGCCTCTATTACCAGCGCTGCCTGGAGGTACTGGGGTTAGTGGCCAACTCCGAGCAGTTGGCTGAGCAAATCCACAGCGAGGCGCCACAAGGGTTGCTGCGCATCACCGCCCCGCCCGCGTTCGGTGCCGAGCGCCTGGCACCGGCGCTCAGTGAGTTTTCCCGACGCTACCCAAAGATCCAGCTGTACGTGGTCCTGAGCAATCAAGCCATGGACCTGATCGATAGCGGCTTCGACGTGGCGATCCGCTTGGGTGAACTGCAACCTTCCAGCCTGATCGCCCGGCCGTTGCAGGACTACACCATGACCCTGTGCGCGTCGCCGGACTACCTGGCGCGCCGGGGTACGCCCCAGCAGCCCATGGATTTGCAGGCCCATGACTGCCTGGCGTTCGCCTACCCTTCGACCGATGACTGGCGCAACGCCGACAAACTCTGGCGCCTGCGCGCAGCCGACGGTGAAGTGGAAGTCGCCGTGTCCGGGCCCATGACCATCAACAGCTCCCAGGCGCTGCACCGTGCCGCTGTCGAAGGCATGGGCATCGTGATGCTGCCCGACGCCCTGGTCGGCGCCGATCTACTGGCGGGGCGGCTGGTGGCGCTACTGCCAAGCTACCAGTCACCCTCGCGCTCGATGCACCTTTTATATGCGCAGGACCGCTATCGCCTGCCCAAGCTGCGGGCGTTTGTCGACTTCGTGATAGAACAATGGGCGCGCTAGACGCTCACCCCCAAGGCCTGCAACTGGCGCCGGGTCTGCTCGGGTGATACGTGGTGAATACCCTGCCAGCCCAGGGCACTGGCGGCATTGGCGTTTTCGGCCACATCGTCGATAAACACCAGTTCTTCGGCCCGGATATCCGGCAGATGGGCACGCACCTGATCGAGGCTGGCGCGGTAGATCGCCGGGTCAGGCTTGATCAGCTTCACCTCGCCGGACACCACGATGTTGCGAAAGTATTTGAGAAACGGGTAGTTGGCGCGGGCATAGGGGAAGGTTTCTGCGGACCAGTTGGTCAAGCCGAACAACGGTACTTTGGCTTCATGCAGGTCTTCAAGAATCGCCACGCCATCGGCGAGCGGGCCGCGCAGCATTTCATGCCAGCGGTCGTAGTAGGCCCGGATCAAGGCCTCATGTTGCGGGTGCTCGGCGATCAGGCTGTGGGTAGCCTCAGCCAGGGTGCGCCCAGCGTCTTGTTCAGTGTTCCAGGCCTGGGTACAGATGTTCTCGAGGAACCATTGGCGCTCCTCGTCACCGGTAATCAGCTTGCGGTACAGATGCTGCGGGCTCCAGTCAAACAGGACACCGCCGAAATCAAAAACTACTGCACGAATCGTCATGAAGATCCTCCGTTAGCCTAGTGTGATAACGGACGCAGTCTGGCACACCAAGGTCAAGAAGGGGCAAGCAAGGAAAGGTAGGACGGTTCCCAAATGTGAGCTTTTGTAGGAACCGGCTTGTCGGCGAAAAACCCGAGAACGCCACGGGGCGCCAGGCACCCCGCGTAATCGTTGACGATTTTCGCCGGCAAGCCGGCTCCTACAAGGGGTTAAGCCTGGACCAGGCCTTCGATCTTCACGGTCGGATTGACGTCAGCGTCGTAATCCACGCCATCAATCTCAAAACCGAACAGACGCAGGAACTCGGCCTTGTAGCCGGCGAAATCGCTGATCTCGTTGACGTTGTCGTCGGTGACCTGGTTCCACAGCGCCGCGACGGCGTCCTGGACCTTTGGCTCCAGCTCAGCCAGGTCGGCACGCAGGCGGCCATCGGCGTCAAGCTTCGGCTCGCTGCCGTACAGGCTGTCCTTGAACAGGCCGTAGACCTGCTCGATGCAGCCTTCGTGGGTGCCCTGCTCTTTCATCACTTTGAACAGCAGCGACAGGTACAGCGGCATGATCGGGATTGCCGAGCTGGCCTGGGTGACCACGGCCTTGAGCACCGATACACGGGCATCGCCCTTGAGTGCAGCGAGGTTGTCGCGCAGGGTCAGGACTTTCTTGTCGAGGTCTTTCTTGGCCTCGCCGATGGAGCCGTTCCAGTAGATATCCTGGGTCAGCTTTTCGCCCAGGTAAGTGAACGCGGTAGTCTTGGCGCCTTCGGCCAACACGTCGGCGTCACGCAGGGCGTCGATCCACAGCTGCCAGTCTTCGCCGCCCATCACTTTGACGGTACCGTCGATTTCTTCCTGGGTCGCCGGCTCCAGCGTGGTGTCGACCACAACGCCCTTGTCGGTGTTGATCCCGCGCAGGGTCACAGCCTTGCCAATCGGCTTGAGGGTAGAGTTATGCACGACGCCTTGCGGGTCGGTGCGGCGTGGCGCGGCCAGGCTGTAGACCACCAGGTCGATCTTGCCCAGGTCTTTCTTGATGGTTTCGATGGTCAGGCGCTTGATCTCGTCAGAGAACGCATCGCCATTGATGCTCTTGGCGTACAGGCCTTTTTCGGCGGCAAACTTGTGGAAAGCGGCGCTGTTGTACCAGCCGGCAGAACTGAGCTTGCCTTCTTCGCCTTCTTTTTCAAAAAACACGCCAAGGGTGTCGGCGCCACAACCAAAAGCGGCACTGATACGTGCTGCCAGGCCGTAGCCGGTGGACGCACCGAGCACCAGGACTTTCTTCGGGCCGCCTTCGATGGCACCGTGCTCGGTCACGTAGTCGATCTGCTCTTTGACGTTCGCTTCGCAGCCAACAGGGTGGGCGGTCACACAGATAAAGCCACGAACCCGCGGTTTGATGATCATAAAATTTCTGCCTCTTCCAAGGTGCCGATGGCCAATGGTGGCCATTACGGCGTCAATCGTACTGGTCTATGACGTCCGAAAAACCGAAGCGTCACGATAGTCGCAATTCTTCTGTTCTCAAAATCCAATCCACAGCGGGGAAAGGCACTATATTTTTCCAACAAGGACGCGAATTCAGCAAATTGTGCGGCATGATGAAGCTGTACGGAGTTTGCGTCCTGCCTGTAGGGCAGGGAAAATGCCCGTCCTGTGCGACCGTATTCGGCGCTCGTCATCCTCATGCCACTGGCTGTTCATCGCCCGGTGGCTGCGCTTTCAGGGAATAAGAATGCCTCAACGCCAAGTCATCAATGCCTCCGTCAGCCCCAAGGGCAGTCTCGAAACGCTGTCGCAACGTGAAGTCCAGCAACTGAGCGAAGCCGGTTCCGGCAGCATCTATACGCTTTTCCGCCAATGCGCCCTGGCAATCCTCAACACCGGCGCCCATATCGACAATGCCAAGACCATCCTCGACGCCTACAAAGATTTTGAAGTCCGTATCCATCAACAGGATCGCGGCGTACGCCTGGAACTGTTGAACGCGCCCGCCGACGCATTCGTCGATGGTGAAATGATCGCCAGCACCCGGGAAATGCTGTTCAGCGCCCTGCGCGATATCGTCTACACCGAAAACGAACTCGATAGCCAACGCATCGACCTGAGCACCTCCCAGGGCATCACCGACTACGTGTTCCACCTGCTGCGCAACGCGCGCACGTTGCGGCCCGGGGTCGAGCCAAAGATCGTGGTGTGCTGGGGTGGGCACTCGATCAATACCGAAGAATACAAATACACCAAGAAAGTCGGGCACGAACTGGGCCTGCGCAGCCTCGACGTGTGCACCGGTTGCGGCCCGGGCGTGATGAAAGGCCCGATGAAGGGCGCGACCATTTCCCACGCCAAGCAACGCATCACCGGCGGGCGCTACCTGGGCCTCACCGAGCCGGGCATCATCGCCGCCGAGGCACCGAACCCGATCGTCAACGAACTGGTGATCCTGCCGGATATCGAAAAACGCCTGGAAGCCTTCGTGCGCGTCGGCCACGGCATCATCATCTTCCCAGGTGGCGCTGGCACGGCCGAAGAGTTCCTGTACCTGCTGGGCATCCTGATGCACCCGGACAACCGTGATGTGCCGTTCCCGGTCATCCTCACCGGGCCCAAACAAGCGGCGCCGTACCTGCAACAGCTGCATGCGTTTGTCGGTGCGACCCTCGGTGAAGCGGCCCAGGCCCACTACCAGATCATCATTGATGACCCCGCCGAAGTCGCCCGGCAGATGACCGCGGGCCTGAAGTCGGTCAAACAGTTCCGCCGCGAGCGCAACGACGCCTTCCACTTCAACTGGCTGCTGAAGATCGACGAAGGCTTCCAGCGCCCGTTCGACCCGACCCACGCCAACATGGCCAGCCTGCAACTGAGCCACGCCCTGCCCGCCCATGAACTGGCGGCCAACCTGCGCCGTGCGTTCTCGGGGATCGTGGCGGGTAACGTCAAGGACAAGGGCATCCGCCTGATCGAACAGAACGGGCCCTATGAGATCCACGGCGACCCGACCATCATGAAGCCGCTGGATGAGTTGTTGAAAGCGTTCGTGGAGCAGCACCGGATGAAGCTGCCCGGCGGCGCGGCGTATGTGCCGTGCTATCGAGTCGTGCAATAAGGCAAATTGCCAGGTCATAGGTTGTATTGCTTTAGGACTGTCTGTGGGGTGTCGAGGGAACGAAAGCGGACTAGGGTTTTAACTATTCCGATCACTGACCCCACAGAAGAGCAACCTATGGACCAACGGATCTTGTCCTCCATTATTCCTTACCCTAAGGTAAGGAATATCCCGATGGAGACCTTCATTATGGCCACCGCCACACTCACCTCAAAAGGGCAAATCACCATCCCCGTTCAAGTCCGGACCGCATTGGGCCTGGACACCGGAGACCGGGTGGAGTTTGTCGAAATGGAAGACGGCAAGTTCGCCATCATCGCCGCCAACCACAGCATCCAGGACCTCAAGGGGCTGATCCGCAAACCCGCCAAGGCCGTCAGCATTGAACACATGAACCAGGCAATCGCCGCGCAGGGAGCGAAGGCTGGATGATTGGCCTGGATACCAATGTGCTGGTGCGCTACGTCACCCAGGATGATCCGGCGCAATCGGCCAAAGCCTCGCACCTGATCGAATCCCTGACCGTTGCTGCGCCCGGTTTCGTCAGCCTGGTTTCGGTGGTGGAACTGGTCTGGGTACTACAGAGCTGCTACCCCTGCACCAAGACGCAAGTGGTAGCCGTTCTGGAAACCCTGTTACGTACCCGCGAACTGATCATCGAGCATGCCGAAGTCATCTGGCAGGCCGTGCGCCGATTTACCACAACCAAGGCGGATTTCGCCGACTGCCTGATCGAACGCTGTGCCCACGCCGCCGGGTGTGAATACACCGCCACCTTTGATCTAGACGCCGCGAAAGCCGCTGGTATGCGGCGCCTGGGCTGAACCCTGGCGTTGCTGCAACGGGCCTGCTTTGGTAAAACCTGTGTTCCATTGCCCCTTGAGAGACTGCCCAACGTGCGTACGCTTCTGCTCGCTGCCCTGCTCCTGACACCCGCCCTGGCCTTGGCGCAAACCATCGCCTGGCCCGACCTGCCGGAGACCTGCTTTGTCAGCGGGCGGTCCGCCACCAACGAGGATGTAGACAGTGGTTGCGCGGCGTTTCTGATCAATGTGAAGGGCAAGGCAGCCGGTACACCGATCAAAATGGACATTCCCCAATACGCCATGCACATCGAGGCAGGTACGCTTAAGGAGACCCCGGTGGTCATCATCCAGGCGGAACAGAATGGCAAGATCAAGGCTGTGGGGTACAAGGAGGTGGGCACCGAACAACTGGGGGCAGCGTTACTCAAGGAACTGCGGTTGCTGGGAACGAAAAAGCCGACCTAGTGGGGCAAAAAAGCGCTCACGGCTTATGGCGTACACACCATGGTTTGTCGTTTCAAACGCACCAGAATCAGCCCCGCCACCACCACCACGATGCCCACATAAGTCGACGTATAAATCACATCGCCAAACATAAGTGCTGCCCAGACCAACGTCACGGGTGGCTCCAGATAAACCAGGACCGCCACATGGGTGGCCGTCATTACCCTTAGCAGCATCCAAAGGCTCAGATACGCGATAAACGTTGAAAAAACCGTCAACCAAACGATCGAGATCAACACGCCAGCCCCCTGCGGAACATTCAACGTATCGGTGTAAAGCACTGCAGCGGTAAAGCCGATCAAGGTAACCAGCGACTGAATGAACAGCGACAGGCTCAGCGTACTGCGATGAGTTTGCGTCAGTGCTGCGCGGCGCTCATACAGCGTTGCCATCGTCAGCCCCAATGCCGAAACAAGCGGCAGTAAATACATGACCAGCCCGACCTCGGCACCGCTATTGCGGTATTGCCCAGCGATCACAATCGACACGCCACAAAAACCGATCATCAACCCCAACCACTGCCAGCCCCCGCTACGCTCCACGGTACTGCCTGACGAAAGGGCCGCTGTCATCAGCGGCTGTAGGGCAGCAATGATCGCCGCAATGCCTGGAGGCAAACCATTTTGAATGGCCACATAGACACAACTCAAATAGAGAAACTGCGACAAGAAACCAATCACCGCATGATGGCGGATTTGCGCCCAGGAAATCTTCAGCAGTGCGACATTCAAAAACAGCGCCAGGCACACTGACACCAGCAAGAAACGCCAGAACAGCAAGTTGAACGCGCCGGCATCCTGGGCGCCCATCTTGGCCCCAATGAAACCGGAACTCCAAGACAGGACAAATACAACCTGCAATAGCAGTAGCTTCAGCGCATCCAGGCGCATGAGTTTGAGAAACCTCATAGGCGAACCGCAAGGTCGGCAAAGGTAACAGGCTCAATATCGAGCCGCCGGTATTGCTCATCGGCAGGTAAGGCCAAGTCGCGCTTAAGTTGAAGCCATGGACTGATCGTCCTCAACACACCGTCATCGGAAGCAAGGTGCCAGAACTTGTTCACATCGGCTGTGCTGTAAGGACAATGGAATGAAAGCACCAGCGACATGCGCCTACCGGAGATGAGTGGGCGAACCCCATGAAACACACGACTGCCGTAGATATAAACAGCATCACCGCAGGCCTTGGCCACACTGGTGCAAAGACGTTCACCCAAGTCATTCACATCAAAGAGCTCGTTTGGCCCCTCAAAAAAGACAAACTCCCCACCCTCATACTCGTCAGGGCCCGATAGCAGGATATTCAAGACGAAACTCGTACCATCGGTATGCCACATGCCGACTTGGGCCTTGGCCTCGGGGGCCTGGGGCGGGTAAAAATAGTTAACCTGCGAACGCGCCCGCAAAAACGGATGTGGCACCAAGGGAACGCCTGCAATCCGTGACACCGCTAACAAGAAGGCGCGACTGCCCATCATTTCCCGCAGCAGGGTCGAAGATTCGGTAGCCGCCCGGGTACGATTGGAAATAATCCAATCACTGGTGGTAGAGCCTGCTTCCAATTGATAACAGGCCCGGCGTAATTGCACGACGCCTTCTTCACTGAACAACCCCGAAACCTGTGCCACTGCTGTCAACTGTTCAGCCGCGGCAATATCCACCGACGAACTGGCATAGCCCAGTTCGGCTAGGCTTCGCTGGTACCCAAGCACAGGCGCCGTCTTGTTCAAGTAGCCATCATTCCAATGCTGCAAGGTATCCAGCAATGCACCAGGATGCTTGCAGCGCAACGATGATGGCGAAAGCGATGCCTGCAATGCCAACTTCAGCCGTCCGGCCCCCTGTGCAAAGACGGGTAGGTCACTGTCTCGCCTCATCGTTACAAACCTCCCTCGTGGTCCAGGCAGTACTCAGCCAACTGATACATGACACTGCCATCGCCACTGCAATACTCGCCAATGACCCGGCAACTGCCGTATTCCTGCCGCACACGGATGAATTGTTCACGGGTGTATTTCAGGCAGACATTCGTCAACAGATAGCCGTCATTGTGACCATCATTGACCGGGAGCAACGTTGCGGCGACGCGGTAGCAGTGGTCGTGGTGCTCAATCTGGGAAATGACGACTCGATGGTCATCCGTTTTCTTCAAGCCCAGTTTCAAACCGATCAGGTCAGAAAACCGGCTCATGCAATCGTGCCCATAAAAACGATGGATATGCGCGTCCCCCCCAGCGGTGGACAGCTGCATTTCTGATAAGACGTACGTTCGCGTACCGCCCACCCGGCGGATGATCTCGCCAATGGTATCGGGCAACTCGTTGCCCTCTTGAAACCCCAGCATTGTGATCAGCGTTACATCCTGCCCCCGTTCGAGCTGATGCCTGTGCAGGTCACGAAAGTCAGTGGCCAGGTAGGAAAACCCTTGGGGAGTTGGCAGCAGCGGTTCTACCACTCGACGCATGACCGCCTGCGAAGCGCTATTGATATCCACTGCTGTGTAGTGTTGCGGTTCGCTGCCGCAGTCAAGCAAATAGCCCATCAGCGCAGACGTCTTCACCGGTTCCGGACCCAGCTCAACGTAATGCAAGCTCCCCGGTCCCAGAAGATCAACCAAGTCAGAGGCAACCGAATACAGGATTTCGCCCAAGGAGCCCGACCCACAAGGCGCGGCACACAAACCTGCACCGCTTATGCCCTCAGTGTTCAACGTTGTCATCAGTGCCAGTATTTCTTCACTGACCTGTTGATTCAGGGCCGAGGTATACCCAGGCAATGTCGAATATTTCTCAGCGTTTTCAATCGTCCAAATGTGCCCGCCAAACTCATGATGACTCTGCAAAGATGCGACAACCAGCGTGTTGATATCCATATGTACGCTCCGACTCTTTTTATTCGATATGCAGGCGCGCTCCTGTTTGACCCAAAGACTAGGATGAAGGCATGATTTTGTATATTTGAATAATCCGCATAACTAATCCCGAAAAGAGGGATCATGAACAAGCAACTGAACATTGACCTCTTGCGTACCTTTCATGCTGTTGCCCGCTTCAGGCGTTTCAACGAAGCCGCCAACCATGTGCATCGCAGCGCCTCGACCGTCACGACACAAATTCACAAGCTGGAGAACCTGGTAGGCCAGAGGCTCTTCAGTCGCAACAACCAGGGCGTAGAACTGACGATGTATGGCAAGAAATTGCTGAGTGAGACCACTGATTTCCTGAAAAGCCATGACCGTTTACTCGCCTCGCTAACCCCACAGCGCATGCAGGGCAAAATCCGCCTGGGTTTACCTGACTCCTACGCGCCGGCGTTTATGCGTGACTTCCTTCCGCAACTGATTGCAGACAACCCTCTGCTCGAACTGGAAGTGGAGGCAAGGTCCAGCGGCGAACTGTCCATGATGTTCAGTCGTGAGCAAGTTGACCTGGCATTGATCGTCAGCGCGCAACCGCTGGAACAAGGCGAGCGGCTGGGTGCAATACAGCCGGTGTGGGTCGTGGCCGAGCACTTCCAGAGACCTGAACAGGCACCGCTTCCCATCGCCGTCCAGTTGAGCGGGTGCCCATACCGGGAGTCGGCCCTGCGTGTGCTGAAAGAGCACGGGGTGTATTACCGAATCCTGCTTGAGAGCGCCAGTTCAACAGCCGTAGAAGCCGCCATCATGTGTGGGTTGGCGGTGGGGCTGATCGAGGAGGAACGTATGGTCGCAGGGCTGACCCAAGTCATTCCTGGCGTTCAGTTACCGGGGTTGTCGCCGCATCAGGTTTATCTACTGTCTGATAGCGGCAATCACCTGGCGCTTCATCTGCATGAACAGGTCAAAAAAGGTTTCCGTATTTGACCGGTGTAAATACATCGAAACGCCACAACCAAAAAACCCGCTGACCGTTTCCGGTTCAGCGGGTTTTCAAGTATCGATGCAGCCCTGGATCAGGACTGCCTCAACCGCTTACAGCGCGATATCAGCCGCCGGCTTGCTCGGCTCGGCCGCAGGCTTGGCAGCCTCGGTCGCTTGAGGCGCTGCCATTTCAGGAATGGCTGGCGGAGGCGTCAGTTGCAGAACCTTGGCGGTGTAGGCCCATTCTTGCGCAACGCGCTCAGGGCTGCCGTTCAGCTTGGTGCCATAGCTTGGCACGATCTGCTTCAGCTTTTCCTGCCAGGCCGGGGTAGCGACCTTGTCCTTGAACACTTTTTCCATCACGGTCAGCATGATCGGCGCTGCGGTGGACGCACCTGGCGATGCACCTAACAGGCCTGCGATGGTGTTGTCGGCAGAGCTGACCACTTCGGTACCGAGTTTCAGGACGCCGCCCTGCTCTTCGTCACGCTTGATGATCTGCACACGCTGACCGGCCTGCCACAGGCGCCAGTCTTCTTTCTTGGCGTTCGGGAAGTACTCTTGCAGCGCCTTGAAGCGGTCGTCATCCGACTGCATCAGTTGGCCGGCAAGGTACTCGACCAGCGGGTATTCACGAATACCGACTTTGGTCATTGGCCAGATGTTGTGGGTCGTGGTGCTGGTCAGCAGGTCCAGGTACGAGCCTTCTTTCAGGAACTTGGTGGAGAAGGTCGCGAATGGGCCAAACAGGATCACGCGCTTGCCATCCAGCACACGGGTGTCCAGGTGCGGCACCGACATCGGCGGCGAACCCACCGAAGCCTTGCCATAGGCCTTGGCCAGATGCTGCTCGGCAATCGTTGGGTTCTCGGTTACCAGGAACGAGCCGCCAACCGGGAAGCCGGCGTATTCCTTGCCTTCAGGAATGCCCGACTTTTGCAGCAGGTGCAGGGCACCGCCGCCCGCGCCGATGAACACGAACTTGGCGTCGGTCTCGGTCTTGGTGCCGTCTTTCAGGTTTTTGTAGCTGACGCGCCACGAACCGTCGGCGTTCTTGGTGATGTCCTGCACTTCGCTCGACAGTTTCAGGTCGAACTTGGGCGTGGTCTGCAGGTGAGCGACGAACTGGCGGGTAATCTCGCCGAAGTTCACATCGGTACCGATCGGAGACCAGGTAGCGGCGATTTTCTGGTTCGGGTCACGCCCTTCCATCATCAGCGGAACCCACTTCTTGATCTGTACCGGATCTTCGGAGTATTCCATGCCGGCAAACAGCGGGCTCGCCTGCAGCGCTTCGTAACGTTTCTTCAGGAACTTGATGTTGTCATCGCCCCACACAAAGCTCATGTGCGGCGTGGAGTTGATGAACGAGCGAGGGTTCTTCAGAACGCCTTGCTGAACCTGCCACGACCAGAACTGGCGGGAGATCTGGAACGCTTCGTTGATCTCGACCGCTTTCGGGATCTCAACGATGCCGTCCTTGTTTTCCGGGGTGTAGTTCAGCTCAGCCAACGCGGAGTGACCGGTACCGGCGTTGTTCCAACCGTTGGAGCTTTCTTCGGCGACGCCGTCCAGGCGCTCGACCATCTCCATCGACCATTGCGGCTCCAGCTCATTGAGCCAGACACCCAGGGTCGCGCTCATGATGCCGCCGCCGATCAGCAGCACATCAACTTTCTTTGCCTCTTCCGCCTGAACGGAAGTAATCCCCATCGACAAAGCCAACCCCAGCAGGGCGGTGTTCACTTTTTTAAACATCGTAGCACCTATGATAAAACGCCTTCCGCCCGACCGCCCTCGACCTTCCGGCAACCGTGGTGCGCAAAACATCAGGCAATGTTTTGCTGGTTCCCGTACTCGCAAGAACTGCAGGGTGGGCACACAAGGCCGACGTATCGACCTCACTTTTATGTCCCTTCTGCGCTGACTTCTTATCATTATTGGCTTCAGCTACCTCGGCGACAGCCAATCGCTGGGACGTATGCGGATGTACGCACCAGAGAAAGACTAGACCAAGACGGCGCGCAGAATATCACGGCAAAAGGCGTTTATGCGCCGTTTGGCCAATTGACAGCTCTAAATCGAGGGTTTTAACGCGCCAGTGTCAAGCGCGGGAGACGCGACGTGGAGTCACAGGGCCGCCATCCACATGGAACTCTGTGAAAAAAGCCTGTTCTAGACACTTTCGCCGCTGCTTACGTAGGATCGGCGGCGTTCCTTCGTGCAATCCACTCAAACAGAGCGATCCATGTCTATCCACCAAACACCCGGGCACGTACTGCCCGCGCGCAGCGCCGCCAAAATGGAAGCTGCCATGGCCGTGGGCGCTTTCGCGATCGGCACCGGCGAATTCGCCATCATGGGCCTGATGCCCGACATCGCCGGCAATCTCGGTTTAAGCGAACCTCAGGTTGGCCACGCCATTAGCGCTTACGCCCTGGGCGTAATGGTCGGTGCTCCGCTACTGGCCATCCTCGGCGCCAAGCTGCTGCGCAAACATATGTTGCTGTTGCTGATGGGGCTGTATGCCCTGGGCAACCTAGCCACCGCGTTCACCCCGACCTTTGGCTCGCTGGTGGCATTCCGCTTTATCAGCGGCCTGCCCCACGGCGCCTACTTCGGCATTGCCGCCGTAGTGGCATCGAGTATGGTGCCTAACGACAAACGCGCCGGTGCCGTCGCCCGCGTGATGATGGGCCTGACCCTGGCGATGCTGCTCGGCAACCCCATCGCCACCTTCCTCGGCCAGCATCTGGGCTGGCGTTCAGCGTTTGCCCTGGTCAGCGTGATCGCCCTCTTCACCATCGCCCTGGTCTGGCAATTCGTCCCCCACCGCCATGATGAACAACGTAGCGACCCGCGCAAGGAACTGCGCGCCTTCACCAAGCCGCAGGTGTGGATGGCGCTGTCCATTGGCGCTATTGGCTTTGCGGGAATGTTCTGCGTATTCAGCTACCTTGCCCCGACCATGCTGGAAGTGACCAAAGTGTCGCCGCAGTGGATCCCATTCGGCCTCGCCGCGTTTGGCGTGGGCGGCATTATCGGCAACATCGCGGGCGGCAAATTGTTTGATCGCATGCAGTTTCGCGCAGTCGGCTTGATTCTGGTGTGGTCGATGGCGGTGTTGCTGTTTTTCCCCTTCGCGGCGTCCTCGCTATGGGGCGTGCTGCTGAGCATGGGCCTGGTCGGCACCATGGTGGCCTTGGCCGCACCGTTGCAGATCCGCCTGATGGACATCGCCCATGAAGCACCGAGCTTGGCCGCGGCTTCCAACCATGCCGCGTTCAACCTGGCGAATGCCCTGGGACCGTGGTTTGGCGGAATGGCAATTACCGCAGGGTATGGCTGGACCAGCACCGGCTACATAGGCGCAGCGACAGCACTGGTCGGTTTAGGCCTCTACCTGATCGCCCGCCGCATGAAGGGCGGGCACTAACGCCCACGCCACTGAACCCACCGGCGCGCCAATATGGGAACGCCGGTCCTCACAAAGCTCTGCAACTGATGGCGCGCCTATCACGCAGGGTTTTCTCCCACACTTCCTGGGACTCTCGACCAGCGAAATCCGTACAACCGCATTAATACTCCAGACCTGCGTGCGCCATGAAAGCACTCGCCTCTCCCGACACCCAAGATCCATCCCTGATAAACTGCGCGCCACTCGCCTTGTTGACTCAGATTCCCAATGTCCTTACAAACTGCTGCACTCTCACGCCGCTTCTCCGTCGCGCCGATGATGGATTGGACCGACCACCACTGCCGCTACTTCCTGCGCCTGCTCTCCAAGCACGCCCTGCTCTACACCGAGATGGTCACCACCGGCGCCATCTTCCATGGCGATCACGAACGTTTCCTGCGGCACAATGAAGCCGAGCACCCGTTGGCGTTGCAGTTGGGCGGCAGTGTTCCGGCGGATTTGGCCGCTTGTGCCCGCATGGCCCAGGACGCGGGTTATGACGAGGTGAATCTGAACGTCGGCTGCCCCAGCGACCGGGTGCAGAACAATATGATCGGGGCATGCCTGATGGGGCACCCCGCTCTTGTGGCGGACTGTGTGAAGGCAATGCGCGATGCGGTGTCGATTCCGGTGACGGTCAAGCATCGTATCGGGATTAACGGGCGGGACAGTTATGCCCAGCTGTGTGATTTCGTCGGGCAGGTGAAGGACGCCGGTTGCACCAGTTTTACCGTGCATGCGCGGATTGCGATTCTGGAGGGGCTCTCGCCCAAGGAGAATCGGGACATTCCGCCGCTGCGTTATGACGTGGCGGCGCAGTTGAAGCGCGATTTTTCCGAGCTGGAGATTGTTCTCAATGGCGGGATCAAGACGCTGGAGCAATGTGCAGAGCATTTGCAGGTGTTTGATGGGGTGATGCTGGGGCGCGAGGCCTATCACAACCCGTACTTGCTGGCAGAAGTGGATCAGCGGCTATTTGGCAGTACGGCGCCGGTGATCAGTCGGGCCGAGGCGTTGGCGCAGTTGCGGCCGTATATCGCCGCGCACCTGGCTACGGGTGGGGCGATGCATCACATTACGCGGCACGTGCTGGGGTTGGGCACCGGGTTTCCTGGGGCGCGCAGGTTTCGGCAGTTGTTGTCGGTGGATATTCATAAGGCTGCGGACCCGCTGGCTTTGCTGGATCAGGCTGGGGCGCTGCTGGAGGGTCGCTGACGGAGGGTGCCAGTCAGTTTATGCGGTGCTCGGTCCGTCGCTATCGCGGGCAAGCCCGCTCCCACCTTTGATCTCGGCGTTTATTGCATCGGGTTGAACCCGATTACGATTTTGCCCTCCTATTTACCTGCAAGGTCGGTCATTCAAACGCCTGTTTTCAGGTTGTTGCCCTCGCAAACGATCGAACGCATTTGCGCCCTTGAGCGGCTAGCAGCCCTCGGGTAATGTCATCAGACCCATAGGACAGAGCACGCCCATGACTTCCAAGCTGGAACAACTCAAGCAATTCACTACTGTAGTTGCCGACACCGGCGATTTTGAAGCTATCGCTCGCGTCAAGCCGCAGGATGCCACCACTAACCCTTCCCTTCTGCTCAAGGCTGCGTCAATTCCAGCCTACGCCAAGCTGCTAGATGCCTGCGTGCAGGATTGCAACGGTGATGTGGGCCTGGCCAGTGACCGTTTTGCGGTGGCTGTCGGTCAAGAGATCCTCAAAGTGGTGCCGGGGCGTATTTCCACCGAGGTGGATGCGCGCCTGTCGTTCGACACTGACGCGGTACTCAAGCGTGCGCATCGCCTGATCGACCTGTACGAAAAGGCAGGTATTGGCCGCGACCGCGTGCTGATCAAGATTGCATCCACTTGGGAAGGCATTCGCGCCGCCGAGCAATTGGAAAAGGAAGGCATCCAGACCAACCTGACCCTGCTGTTCTCCTTCGCCCAGGCCGTGGCCTGCGCTGAAGCCGGGGTGTTCCTGATTTCGCCGTTTGTCGGTCGTATCTACGACTGGTACAAAAAGGCCAATGGCAACGACTACACCGGCACCGATGATCCAGGCGTGCAGTCGGTAACGCGCATCTACAACTACTACAAGGCCAATGGCTACAAGACGGTGGTGATGGGCGCGAGCTTCCGTAACCTGAGCCAGATCGAAGAGTTGGCCGGCTGCGACCGCCTGACCATCAGCCCGGACTTGCTGGAGAAACTGGCGGCCGACAATGGCAAGCTGGAACGCAAACTGGCGCCAGGCAATGCCGGTGAACCTCGTGTGCACATGACAGAAGCGCAGTTCCGCTGGGAGTCCAACGAGGATGCGATGGCCACGGAGAAGCTGGCTGAGGGCATTCGCCAGTTTGCTCGTGATCAGGAGAAGCTGGAGGCATTGCTGAGCGCCAAGCTGTAAAAAGCGGGCGTGGTAAAAAGGGCGGCATCCGTTAGGGTGCCGCCCTTTTTTGTACCGTTCAGTATGTGTTGGTTGGGCTGGCGCTATCGCAGGCAAGCCAGCTCCCACATTTTGACCGTGCTCCAACCGTGAGGTCAGTGCCGCTCGAGGGCGTTGACCAGGTCGTGGAAGGCTTCGCGGTTGGATTCGTTCAGGCCCATGAGAATCTTATGCGCCTCCAGCACCTTGAGCCGCACCACTTCCTCGGATTGATCCTGGGACGGCAAGTCGGTCAGGCACTCCGGGCATGGGATCGGGCGGTCAACGATGTTGAACACCTGGTCGAAACCCATCGACTGCAACAGCCGGGTGATGTCTTCGTGGGTGGTGACGACGGTCGGCAGCAGTCCTACCTTCTGCCGAGACAGAATGGACAACTTGGCCAACAGCCCAAGGGTGGTGCTATCGATGCTGCGGGTTTCGGTCAGATCGATCACGATCGCCGAGAAATTCAAGGCAGTGAAAATCCGCTCAATCGTTGCATCCAGCGCCGAACACAAGGTCAGGCGCACTTCACCGACAAACTTCAGGACGAAGGTCCCATCTTGCTCGGCGAATTGGATTCTTCCGGTACTCATCAAAGATTCCTGCTCAACACCAATAGGGCGATATCATCCGGCATCTCCCCTAGCGTGGCCAATCCAAAAACCTGCCGCAGGCCATCCAGGCTGCCGCCCGCCGACCTGACCCGTTGGGGCAAGGCGGCTTCTTTCTCCTTGAGTGTAGGCTCTGGAAGAAGGTCCAGGATGCCATCAGACATCAGCGTCAGGCTGAAGGCCGGTGGCAATTCCAGGATGTGGTCTTCATAGGTGGCTTCATTGAACAAGCCAACCGGCAGACCACGCCCTTCCAGATAACGCACACTGTCCGGAGTGTATAAAACCGGCAATGGCAGGTGACCGCCAATGCTATAGGTCAAAAGACCGGTTTCTTCGTCAATCACGCCGCCGACCATCGTCACGTGCTTGCCCAGCTTGCAACTGATCAGGCCTCGGTTGATGTGGCCCAGCACTTGCGAGGGAGTGAACTCCGGCAAGGTGCCGTTGCGCTTGGATTCGAACAACAGCCGTGTGGTCATGAACTTCAACAACACGGTCACGAATGCAGAGGATGCGCCGTGTCCGGAGACATCGGCCAGATAGAACGCGACACGGCGCTCATCCACGCGAAAATAGTCGACAAAATCACCCGACAGGTACAACGACGGGATGATCTGGTGGGCGAACTGGAACTCGTCGATAGTCCAGGGACTGACCGGCAGCATGTTCATCTGTACCTGGCGACCGGCGTTCTGGTCTTCCTGGAGCAGGTTGAGGCTGGCTTCGAGTTCACGGTTGGCGGTTTCGAGCTTCTCGCGATAACGCTGGTTTTCCAGCAGCAGGCGGGCACGATCCAGCGCTCGGCGCACTGAGTGCTCCAATACGGCCAGGTCTTCCAGGGGTTTGATCAGGTAATCGGCGGCGCCCAGGCGCAAGGCTTCCACGGCGTCGTTCATCACCCCGGCACCGGACACGACAATCACCGGCGTCTGCGGGGCAAGCTCAGTCACCTGGCGGATCAGCTCAAGGCCGCCCATCTGGGGCATGCGCAGGTCGCAGATCACCAGGTCGGGCTGGTCGCGCTCAAACACCTGGAGACCCTGAAGACCATTGCCGGCCTGCAGGACGCTGAAGCCACTGTCTTCCAAATAGGCCGCGAGACTCGCGCGCACTACTTCGTCGTCATCGATTATCAGCAGCGTGGCACTGGTTTTTTGCATGTGGGCAAACGGCGCCAGAATTAGGTTGGCGTAGGCAGCTTGGCAATGGCCGGGCTCGCACTACTGGATTCGCTTTCTAGCCTCTCTGTCCTACAAAACATGAGCTTTTGGCTCACGCACAAAGGTAAAGCAGAGGTGCCCTTCTAAGGCGCAGACGGTACTCCCATCCGCCAGGGGTTTCAAGCTCATGCCGATGGTCGCTGGGCGTCTTTACATCGCAAATCACCGGGAGTTATAAGAACAGGCAAAACCACAACGCAATGGAAGGATGAAACCTATGAGCGCAAATGAACGTGACTACGCGGAAAAGCGCGATTTCATCCGCATGCGGGTGGAGGCCGACGTGTCGCTGATCCACGCCGGCCAGGAGATTGCCGGGGTCTGCCTGGACCTCTCCAGCTCTGGAATGCAGGTTCAGGCGCAGCACCCATTCAACGTGGGCGACCAACTGAAGGTGCGTATCGACTCAGAACATGCCGCACTCAAAGGACTGGAAGCGGACACCGAAGTGGTATGGGCCAGGAAAGAAGGCGACGACCAACACTTGGGCCTGAAAATTCTCAAGATGTACTGAAATCAATGCACACAAAAAAGGCGGCCTCGATGGCCGCCTTTTTCATTCAAGGTTTAACCTTAAAAATCATCCACTACATTGCCGTCCTTGACCTTGAACTCACGGTTCTGCAGGTAGGCATTGCGGATAAAGGTGTATTTGTCGCCGTTGATCAGCTTTTCAGCCGACAGCAGGCTGGCGCGGGTATCGATGATATCCAGGCCCATGGCGCTGTTACGCGTAGGAATGTCGTTCATGTAGCGGTACGGTTCGGTGTAGCTGTCGACATACTTGGACGGAGCATCACGCAGGGTGCTTGGGCCCAGCAATGGCAGCATCACGTAAGGACCGCTGCCCACGCCCCAGTAACCGAGGGTCTGGCCGAAGTCTTCATCACTGCGTTGCAGCCCCATTTTGGTGCCGACATCAACCAAGCCCAACACGCCAAACGTGGTGTTGACCAGCAAGCGCGCGGTATCGACACCCGCCTGATGAGGCTTGAGCTGCAGCACGTTGTTGGCCAGGTTGCCCACGTCACCGATATTGCGGAAGAAGTTATGGATACCGTCTTCGACAAATTGCGGAGTAATGAACTGATAGCCCTGGGCCAATGGCTTGAGTGCGTAGGTATCAACGGTGTCGTTGAAGGTGAAGATCGGGCGGTTGATGCTTTCCCATGGGTCGTCTTCCGCAGCCTGGGCGGCGAAAGGTACCAGCAGGACACTGGCACACACGGATAGTTGAGCAAGACACTGGCTCCAGCGCATAGCTTGAACTCCTTGAATAATCTGTCATGGGCGCTATGCCCTGAATAAGGCGGCAGTATATGACGGAAGTGTAAGATTAGGCAGCTTGACGGAAGTGTCATTCAGAAAATGTACAATTTTCCCACAATCTAATCAGGTGTCATCTACCTGTCACGGACCTTCGATAGCGTCACAGCTATTTTCAGGGACGTCCCAATGCCCCACCCCCAGATCGTTGCAGAGAACGCCCCCGCCCTCACCGCCGTATTGTTTGGGCTCAGTGGCTGCCTGGTGGACTTCGGTTCCATGGCCCACGCCGACACCATCCCCGCTGGCGAAACCCTGGCCACCCCTGGCGCCCTGAATATCCTGCAATCGCTCAGTCGACAAGGCACCCCCTGCGCCTGGCTGGATGAGTTGCCCTCCACCGTCACCACGGCACTGGCCGCAGCCCTGCCCGGCTGGGTCCAGGGCACCCGTCCCGCGGCCACCCCTTGGCCTGCGCCCCATGCTTGCTGGCAAGCCTTGATGGACCTGAACATTGAGCGCCTGGACGGCTGCGTGCTGGTCAGTGGAGAGCCTCGACTGCTGCAATCCGGGCTCAATGCCGGGCTCTGGACAATTGGCCTGGCGTCCTGCGGATCGCTATGCGGGCTCTCTCCGACCCAATGGCAAGCGTTGGACGAACAGGCGCGCGAACACAAGCGTGCCAAGGCTACCGTCGCACTGTACGGGCTTGGCGTGCACTCGGTGATCGACCACCTGGGTGAATTGGACACGTGCCTGGCAGACATCAGCCTGCGCCGGCTCAAAGGCGAAAAGCCCTGATCAAGATCATGCACAGTCGGCGCCAGTGGATTAATCTACAGGTCATCCCGTAGACCTTTCTCGGCGTGCCGTGGTCTATGCCAGTGCCTATCGATAAAAGGAAGAACGCCATGCCTGCCCGCGAAAAACTGCAAGAACAGGTTTCCATCCTGCGCGAGCAATTGAATCAGGACCCGCCTCTGCCACTGGAAAAACGCGAAGCGCTGGAAGCCTTGATTGCCAAGTTTGAAGTGCAACTGGAACTGGAACCTGCCACTCAACCGCCCAGCATTGCCGATGATGTAAACCTGGCAGTCGAACGTTTCGAATTGGACCATCCGGGCATTGCCGGGACATTGCGCAATATTGTGGTGGCCTTGGGCAATATGGGCATCTGATCCAAACCCCAAGCCAAGCACAGAACCCAATGTGGGAGCAGGCAAGCCAGCTCCCACATTTGTTTGGTGTAAAGCTTACTGCCGGGCCAGGCGCAGGTTCTGGAACGGCACGTCCTCGGTACTGCGGTAAGGATTGATATCCAACCCGCCCCGACGCACATACCGCGCATACACCGTCAACTTCTCAGGCTTGAGCAAGCGCTGCAGGTCGAGAAAGATCCGCTCCACGCACTGCTCATGAAAGTCCGAATGCTGGCGAAAACTCACCAGGTATTCCAACAGGCTGGCGTGATCCAGCGCTGCGCCGCGGTACTCCACCGCCACGCTGCCCCAATCCGGTTGGCTGGTCACCGGGCAGTTGGACTTGAGCAGATGGCTGTGCACGCTCTCCTCGACCACACGGGAATCGTCGCAACGCAGCAGTTCCGGGCGCGGGTGCTCGTAGTTGCTGACACTGATATCCAGGTCATCAATGCATACCCCCGGCAGGCGTACCAGGCCTTCGTCTTCCACCTCGGCAAGGCTGCGGATGCGCACGCCCACCGGCTTGCCGGCCGCCGCGCTCAAGTCGGCACGCAGGGTCGCCTCAAGGTTGGACACCTGGGCAAACGGCGTCTGGTTCAACGAATTGAGGTAGAGCTTGAAGGACTTCGACTCGATGATGTTCGGCGAGTCAGCCGGGATGCTGAACTCACCGATCGCCACCACCGGCTTGCCGGACGGCAACAGCCAGGACAGTTCAAAGCAGTTCCAGAAATCCACGCCGTTGTAGGGCAGCGTTTCGGCGGTGAGGCCCAACTCGGCCCATTTGGCGGCACGAGGGATAGGGAATAGCAATGAGGGTGTGTAAGTGGAAATGTATTCACTGGACTTGCCCAGCGGCGAATGTTCGGCTGCGGGATGCATGGCGGAAACCTGGCTAAATAAACCCCGCCAGTCTACCAGCCTTTGCGCCCGCCTTTGAGCATCGCCTTTATGGACTGACGTGCAGCTTGCCAACCATTCCCGCCTGATAGTGCCCTGGGAGGTTGCAGGCAAACTCCAGCGCGCCGGCCTTGCTGAAGGTCCAAGTCAGTTCGGCGGTCTTGCCCGGCTCCACCAGCACGCTGTTGGGATCATCATGTTTCATCCCGCCCATGTCGCCATGGCCCATCGCCGCGTGGTCCATCTGGCCCATACCGGTGGCGGTCAGCATGCCGCTGGCCTGCATCTTGAGCATTTCTTTCTGGTGATCGGCATGCATGCTCGCATCCCCCAGGTTGAATTCGTGCAGCAACTGGCCCTTGTTGACCAGCACAAAGCGCACCGTCTCACCGGCTTTTACGTCAAGTGAGGTGGGGGCAAAGGAAATATCCTGCAGCACCACCTCCACCGTACGAGTGGCCTTGGTCGCCGGCGCCGCCTGGCCAAAGGCAAAAGTGTGGGCGCCATCGGCCAGCGCCGGAACACTCAACACCATCAGGCAACCTGCCAGCCACCAAGATTTACGCAAAAACATGTTTATCCTCCAAAGGTATAAAGCCAGCCTGTGGGACACTCTAATAATGCGCCGCTGCCAGCTACCTGACTGCTAGATTACAACTTTGTCAGGTTGCGCCAGCCCCCTGGCGCACACGGTATAAAGCCCGCTGCTACCCGTTGCCATGAGTTGCCTATGAAACTGCTGATCGTCGAAGACCAACCCAAAACCGGCCAATACCTGCGCCAGGGCCTGACTGAAGCCGGGTTCAATACCGAACTGGTGGCCGACGGCACCACCGGCCAGCATCTGGCGCTGACGGGCGACTACGACTTGCTGATTCTGGATGTGATGCTTCCCGGGCGCACCGGCTGGCAAATCCTCCAGGCCGTGCGCAGCGCCGGCCTGGAGATCCCGGTGCTGTTCCTCACCGCGCGGGATGCGGTCGAGGATCGGGTCCATGGCCTGGAGTTGGGGGCCGACGACTACCTGGTCAAGCCTTTCGCCTTTTCCGAACTGCTGGCCCGGGTGCGCAGCCTGTTGCGCCGGGGCAGCAGCACGCCCCAAGAGACCAGCCTGCACCTGGCCGACCTGCGCCTGGACCTGATCCGCCGTCGCGTAGAACGCAGCAACCAGCGCATCGACCTCACCGCCAAGGAGTTCGCCCTGCTGGAAATGCTCCTGCGCCGCCAGGGTGAAGTGCTGCCCAAGTCGCTGATTGCCTCCCAGGTCTGGGACATGAATTTCGACAGTGACACCAATATCATCGAAGTCGCCATCCGCCGCCTGCGCTTGAAGATCGATGACGGGTTTCCCAATAAACTGATCCACACCGTGCGCGGCATGGGCTATGTGCTGGAAGAGCGGTTCAGTTGATGAAGCGTATCTCCCTGGCCAGCCGTCTGGCGTTGTTGTTTGCCGGCTGCACTGCCGTGGTCTCGCTGTTGGCGGGCGTACTGTTCAGCCAGGCCAGCGAAAAGCACTTCATCGAGTTGGACCAACAACTGCTCGACAGCAAACTGATGGCCCTGCGCAGCGCCCTGCAAGATGCCGATACCCCGGCGCTGTTCGCCCAACGCGTGGCCGCACTGACAGAAGAACTGAGCCATCAACCCGACCTGTCGGTGCGCATCAACGCCGCCGATGGCCAGCGCTGGTTTGACAGCTCCCCGTCCATTCCCGCCCAATTGCCCGCCACCCCTGGCCTGCACAGCCTGCAAAACGCCGGCACCCATTACCGGGTGTACAACGCCCCCTTGAATCCCGGCAAGCCAGGTTCGGCGCAGCTTGTACTAATGCTGGACATCACCCATCACCAACACTTCCTGCAACGCATGCAGCACCTGATCTGGCTGACGGTCGGCCTGTCCGCCGTGGCGACCGCACTCCTTGGCGCCTGGGCCGCACGTAGCGGCCTGCGGCCCCTGCGACGGATGACCGAAGTGGCCAGCCGCGTGCGTGCCCACTCCCTGACCCAGCGCCTGCCCCAGGAACAGATGCCGGCCGAACTGGCGGAACTGGCCCAGGCCTTCAACGCCATGTTCAGCCGCCTGGACGACGCGTTCCAGCGACTTTCGGCGTTCTCTGCCGATATCGCCCACGAACTGCGCACGCCGTTATCGAACCTGCTGACCCAGACCCAGGTGATCCTCACCCATCCCCGCCCTCTGGAGGACTACCGCGAAGCGCTGCACAGCAATCTGGAAGAGCTGCAATGGATGGCCCAACTGGTCAATGACATGCTGTACCTGGCCAAGGCCGACCACGGGTTGCTGAACCCCAGACGCGAACCGCTGGCCCTGGCCAACGAGGTGGACGCACTGCTGGAGTTTTTCGCGCCATTGGCCGAAGACGCCCAGGTCAACCTGCTGCGCGACGGCAGCGCCAGTACCGCCGGTGACCGCAGCATGCTGCGCCGGGCGTTTTCCAATCTGCTGGACAATGCCGTGCGCTTTACGCCTCCGGGGGGTGAAGTACGGGTGCGGATCAGCGAAAACACCCAGGGCGTAACGCTGAGCGTGGAAAACACCGGGACCGGAATTCCCCAAGGGTTACTGCCCAAGCTGTTTGACCGGTTCTACCGCGTTGATCCGGCGCGGCATGAGGGTAGCAGTGAGCATGCGGGGCTTGGGTTGGCGATCACCCAGTCGATTGTGCGGGCGCACGGGGGGAGGATTTTCTGTGAGTCACAGCCGGGGTGGACGCGGTTTGTGATTGAGTTGCCCAAGGGGGATTGATGCAAGCCGGGCGGGCCTCATCGCGGCATGAGTATCTACACAACTCTCTGATACTTCTGGGCTCTGGGTTTTGGGCTGATGTAGGGGGCATATCCATTGCTGCGGTAACGGCGGCCATGGGTTCCGCTTTTACAGCGGCCCACTTTTGAACAGCGCAAAAGTAAGCAAAACGCTCTTGCCCACCACTCGGTGCCTCGCCTAGGCTCGGCATGCCCGCAGTCAGGCATTGCTCCGTGGGCCCGCCGCGATCGGCCATCCATGGCCGTGTCGCGGCTACCCCGGCATCCTGCCGGGGTGCTCACTGCGCAATACCTGCCTGCGGCCATCGTGGTTTAACGGGGCGCCTTAGATCAAAAGCCAGATCAAAAGCAGAGCAATAGCAACGCCAGAACGCGGAGCTGCATTCCCCTGTGGGAGCTGGCTTGCCTGCGATAGCGGTGTATCAGCCGATAAATATATTGACTGATCGACCGCTATCGCAGGCAAGCCAGCTCCCACAGGTATACGCGTAAGCCTCACCGATCAGGTCGGCTGTCAGGCCGCCTCGCTCTGCTTGTGATTTTGATCTTAGGCGCCCCGTTAAACCACGCTGGCCGTCATCCGATATTGATTTGGGGGGTAAACCGGCAGGACGCCGGTTTAGCCGCGCTGGGCCATGGATGGCCCATCGCGGCGGCCCCCCAAATCAATGTCGGATTACGGGCACACCGAGCCTAGGCGAGGTGCCGAGTGGTGGGGCAAGAGCGTTTTGCTTACTTTTGCGCTGTTCAAAAGTGAGCCGCCGTAAGGGCGGAACCCATACCCGCCGCGACCGCGGCAACGGATATATACACATACCCAGAAGAGCGAGTTGTGTAGATACTCATGCTCATCGCGGGCAAGCCCGCTCCCACATTTTGATTTGTGAATACAGTCAAATGTGGGAGCTGGCTTGCCTGCGATAGCGATCTCAAGACCTACGAGTATCTCAGGGCATGCGCCGGCTCAATCTTCGCCGCGCGATACGCCGGGTAGATCGTCGCCAAAAAGCTCAATACAAACCCGGCGCTGCAAATCAACAACACATCGCCGCCTTGCAGTTCCGAAGGCAGGTTGCTGACAAAATATACGTCCGAACTGAAGATATGCTGCCCAGTCACGCGCTCCATCCAGCCCACCAGTTCGCTGACGTTGAGCGCGGCAATCACCCCCAGCACACCACCGATCAACGTGCCGACAATACCGATTACCGTGCCCTGGACCATGAAGATCGCCATGATCTGCCGTGGCGTGGCGCCAATGGTGCGCAGGATCGCGATGTCCGCGCCTTTGTCGTTCACCACCATGATCAGCGTGGCGATGATATTGAAGGCCGCGACGGCGACGATCATCAGCAACAGCAGGCCGATCATGGTCTTTTCCATCTTCATCGCGCTGAACAGGCTGCCCTGGGTATGGGTCCAGTCGTCCGCCTTATAGGCTGCGCCGAGGCCAGTGGCGATATCCGCCGAAACCTTGGGCGCCGCATACAAATCCTTGACCGCCAGGCGCACGCTTTGCACCTGGTTGGGCTGCCAACGCAGCATTTGTGCGGCATCGGCGACGTGGATCAGGGCCATCGAACCATCCAACTCGGCACCGACCTTGAACACGCCCACCACATTCAAACGCTGCATGCGCGGGGTGATGCCACCGGGTGCAGTGCTGATTTCGGGGACGATCAGCGTCAGCTTGTCGCCCACGTTCAGGCGGAAACGGCGCGCGGTGATTTCCCCGATCACCACGCCGAATTCACCCGGTTGCAGGTTCTCCAGATTGCCCTGGACGATATGCTGGGTGACGATGGACACCTTGCCTTCCTGGGCCGGGTCGATCCCGCTGATCTGGATCGGCTGCATCGAGCCCTTGTACGACAGCATGCCCTCCATCTCGGTAAACGGCACGGCCGCTGTGACTTCCGGGTTCTTCAGGGCCGCAGCAGCCACCGGTTGCCAGTCGCTGATCGGGTTGACGCCAACAATCGTCGCGTGCGGCACCATGCCGAGAATGCGTGAACTCATTTCCCGCTGGAACCCGTTCATCACCGACAACACCACGATCATCGCCAGCACGCCCAGGGCGAGGCCGATCATCGAGGTCATCGAGATAAACGAAACAAAACGGTTGCGGCGCTTGGCACGGGTATAGCGCGTGCCGATGAAAATCGATAACGGTCTGAACATTCGCTTGCACCGCCTGGAAAAATAGAAAACCCGGCGTCAGGCACCGGGCTTGAAACAGGTCAGATGGCGACCAGATGACCTTCCTGCAGGTGCAGCACACGGTCCATCTGCCGGGCCATGCTCATGTCATGGGTCACCACCAGGAACGCGGTGCGCATCTGGGTGCTCAGCTCCAGCATCAAGTCCTTGATGCCCTGGGCGGTGTGGGAGTCGAGGTTGCCGGTCGGCTCGTCGAGCATCACCAGGCCCGGGTTGTTCACCAGGGCACGGGCAATCGCCACACGCTGGCGCTCGCCACCGGACAACTCTGCCGGCTTGTGCTCCAGGCGATGGCCGAGGCCGACGCGCTCGAGCAACGCCGTGGCACGCTGGCGAGCCTCCGGGATCGCGGTCTTGCCGATCAAGAGCGGCATGCACACGTTTTCCAGGGCGGTGAACTCTGGCAGCAAGTGGTGGAACTGGTACACAAAGCCCAGGGAGCGATTGCGCAACTGGCCACGGGCCTTCTCGTTCAGCGCCGAGAGCTCTTCACCGGCCAGCCACACACTGCCTTGGGACGGCGTATCAAGGCCGCCCAACAGGTTGAGCAAGGTACTTTTGCCAGAGCCGGAACTGCCGACGATCGCCACGCGCTCGCCGGGATGCAGTTCCAGTTGCAGGTTGGACAAGACCACCACCGATTCCGGGCCTTCCTCGTAGGATTTGCCCAGGTCGCGGCAGCTCAGGATTGCTTTTTCACTCATGCCCGATTCACTCATAACGTAAAGCCTGCGCCGGCTGGGTACGTGCCGCGCGCCAGGCTGGATACAGGGTGGCAAGGAAACTCAGGACCAACGCGGCGCCGCCCACCATCAACACATCCTGGCTCTGCACCTGGGATGGCAAGTAGTCGATGAAATAGACGTCGGCGTTGAGAAACTTGTGGCCGATCAGGGTTTCGACACCGGCGATGGCGGCGCTGACGTTCAGCGCGGCGAAAATGCCCACCACCGTGCCGATCAAGGTGCCGACCACGCCAATCACCGTGCCCTGGACCATGAAGATCGCCATGATCTGCCCCGGCGTGGCGCCGAGGGTACGCAGGATGGCGATATCGCCCTTCTTGTCGTTCACCACCATCACCAGGGTGGAGATGATGTTGAAGGCGGCCACGGCGACAATCAGCAGCAGCAGCAGGCCGATCATGGCCTTTTCCATGCGGATCGCCTGGTACAGGTTGCCGTGGGTACGGGTCCAGTCGCGGGCGTAGTACTGGCTTTCACCCAGGTGCTGGGCGATTTCCCAGGCACCGCGCGGGGCCTCGAATAAGTCGTTGAATTTCAGGCGCAGGCCCTGCACCTGGTCCGGCTTCCAGCGATGCAGGCGGGCCAGGTCAGTGAGATTGGTCAAGCCGAGGAAGCCGTCGATCTCGCCGGCACCCACATGAAAGATGCCGACCACGGTAAAGCGCTTCATGCGCGGGAACATACCCGCCGGAGTCACCGTGACTTCTGGGGCGACGAAGGTCAGTTTGTCGCCGATGGCCACGCCCAGCTTGGCTGCTGCGCGGTCGCCAATGACGATGCCGAAGCTGCCAGGCGCCAGATCGTCAAGTTTGCCCTGCTGCATGAACTGGTCAATGATCGAGACCTTGCGCTCCTGCGCCGGGTCGATGGCATTGAGCAGGACTTTCTGCACCTTGCCATCGTTGGTCAGCAGCCCCTGCATCTGGGTAAATGGCGCGACGGCCAGCACCTTGGGGTTCTGCTTGACCTTGTCGGCCAGGCTTTGCCAGTCGCCCAGGGGCTCACCGGACTCGATGGTCGCGTGGGGCACCATGCCCAGCACGCGGGTACGCATCTCATGATCGAAGCCATTCATCACCGATAGCACCACGATCATCACGACCACGCCCAGGGCGAGTCCGATCATGGAAGTAAGAGAAATGAACGACACAAAATGATTGCGACGCTTTGCACGGGTATAACGCGTGCCGATAAATACGAAGAGAGGTCTGAACATGTCGGGGCTTGTTCGGAGGAAAAGAAGACGTCCCGGTGGCGGGGTCTGGTAAGCAGCTTTACACTCAGACCATTACCGTTACCTGGGGTTCGCCATGACGACATTAGATGAAGAAGATCGCCGCGAATACTACCGTATCGACGACATGATCGCACTCCAAATCAAAAGCCTGTCTGCCCCCCAAGCGGCGAGCAAGGAAGTGTTGCTGGATGATTCCCCACTGTTCAACCTGCTCAGTGAACTGCACCTGAGCGAATTCGAGTCCCAGCACCTGCTGCGCCAGCTCGGCGAGCGCGACCGCACACTCGCCGCCTTCCTCAAGGTGCAGAACAAACGCATGGATTTGCTCAGCCAGGTCATGGCGCAGAGCCTGCTGGGCGAGATCGGCGCACCGCAGCCGGTGATCATCTCCGAAGGCGGCATCGACTTCCAGCACCCCACGGTACTCGCACCGGGCAGCCACCTGGCGGTCAAGCTGGTGCTGATGCCCCAGGCCCTTGGCCTGCTGCTAAGAGCCAAAGTCACCCATTGCGACCCAAAAGGCAGCGGCTTCGATGTGGGCACCGAGTTCGAATCCATGACCGACGCTCAGCGTCAGTTGCTGGCCCGCTACATACTGCAAAAGCAGGCCCAGGAACGGCGCCTGGCCCGGGAACAAAGCGACGGCCAAGACACCTGATCTCGTATCTATCCAGCCAGCACCTGGCGAAAAGGAGCAACTGTGACCCTGATTTATGGCCATCGCGGCGCCAAAGGCGAAGCACCGGAAAACACCCTGACCAGCTTCCAGCAATGCCTCAAGCACGGCGTGCGCCGTTGCGAACTGGACTTGCACCTGTCCATGGACGGCGAGTTGATGGTGATCCACGACCCGACCCTCAAGCGCACTGCCGACCGCCGCGGCAAGGTGGTGGAATACTCCGCCGCCGACCTGGTGAAGATGGACGCTCGCAAAGGCGGCCCGGGCTGGGTCACTCCCTGCCCGATCCCGCGCCTGGAAGAGCTGTTCGAAAAGTGCGATTTCGACCACTGGCAACTGGAAGTCAAAAGCGCCTCACGCACCCGCGCCGCGACCACCGTGCTGGCGATTCGGGAAATGGCCCAGCAGTTTGGCCTGCTGGATAAGGTCACTGTGACCTCAAGCTCGCGGGAAGTATTGAAGGCCGCATTGGACCTGACGCCGGACCTGTCCCGTGGACTGGTGGCCGAATATGCCTGGCTCGACCCGCTGAAGGTCGCGCAGAACTATGGCTGTGAGATTCTGGCGTTGAACTGGACGCTGTGCACCCCCGAGCGACTGGAAAAAGCCCAGCGCCAGGGCTTGCACGTGTCCGTGTGGACAGTCAACGAACCCGCGCTGATGCGCAGGCTCGCCGACTTCGGCGTAGATAGCCTGATTACAGACTTTCCCGGTTTGGCCACTGCCACTCTCGGGAATTACTGAAATCGGTCTCCCCGGCCGGCTCAGGCCACCGGCCGGAGCCGCTCAAAAAAGCCGGTTGAGGCCGTCGTACGCGGCGACCCGATAGGCTTCGGCCATGGTCGGGTAGTTGAACGTGGTGTTCACAAAATACTTCAAGGTATTTTGCTCACCCGGCTGGCTCATGATGGCCTGGCCGATGTGCACGATCTCCGAGGCCTGGTAGCCGAAGCAATGCACGCCGAGCACTTCCAGGGTCTCGCGGTGGAACAGGATCTTCAGCATGCCTTGCGGCTCGCCGGCGATCTGCGCACGCGCCATGCTCTTGAAGAACGCCTTGCCCACTTCGTAAGGCACCTTGGCCTTGGTCAGTTCGTGTTCATTCTTGCCGATGGAGCTGATCTCGGGAATCGTGTAGATCCCGGTCGGCACATCATTCACGTAGCGCCAGCTGCCATTGTCGACAATGCTGCCAGCGGCCGAACGGCCCTGGTCGTGGGCGGCACTGGCCAGGCTCGGCCAGCCGATCACGTCACCCGCACCGTAGATGTTGGTGACGCAGGTGCGATAGTTCTCATCCACCTCGATCTGGCCACGGCTGTTGACCTTGACCCCGATGTTTTCCATGCCCAGCTTGTCGGTGTTGCCGGTACGGCCGTTGCACCAGAGCAAGGCGTCGGCCTTGATCTTCTTGCCGGACTTGAGGTGCAGGATCACCCCGTTGTCCAGGCCTTCAACACGGTCGTATTCCTCGTTGTGGCGCACGGTGATGTTGTTGTTGCTGAAGTGGTAGCTCAACGCCTGGGAAATTTCCGAGTCGAGGAAGCTCAGCAACTGGTCACGGTTATCCACCAGCTCCACCAGTACACCCAGGCCACTGAAGATCGAGGCGTATTCACAGCCAATCACGCCGGCGCCATAGATGATCAGTTTGCGCGGGGTGTGGCCCAGGCTGAGGATGGTGTCGCTATCGTAGATACGCGGGTGGTGGAAATCGATATCCGCCGGGCGATACGGGCGCGAACCGGTGGCGATGATGATGTGCTTGGCCACCAGCTTCTCGACCACGCCGTTGGCGCAGACCACTTCGACGGTTTGCTCGTCGGCGAAGCTGCCGGTGCCGAAGAACAGGTCGACGCGGTTACGGGCGTAGTAGCCGGTACGCGAGGCGACTTGCTTGGAAATGACTTTCTCGGCGCTTTTCAGTACGTCCGGGAACGAGAACCAGCGCGGCTCACCAATGGCCCGGAACATCGGGTTGGTGTTGAACTGCATGATCTGGCGCACCGAGTGACGCAAGGCCTTGGACGGGATGGTGCCCAGGTGGGTGCAGTTACCGCCGACCTGACGACGGCTATCGACCATCGCCACCTTGCGTCCTGCTTTGGCGGCATTCATCGCCGCACCTTCTCCAGCTGGGCCGGAACCCAGTACCACCACGTCGTAGTTGTAGACAGCCATGCGTACTCCTCAGAACAGGCCAGGGCGCACGGTTGGGCGCCTGGCTAAATCATGCCGCGGCCAGCGGTCATGAAGGATCAAATAGGCTCAGGTGTGTGAGCCGGGGCACAGTCTATATAAGGCTCAACGCCGCGCACATTAACCCTTGGTCGCGTCGTAGGCCAGTTTTGCCTTTACTACACAGTATTGATTACGGCTTGACCGCCGTCAGTTGTTCGAACGCTTTGTTGCTGCGTGTGACGAAAGCATCCCCCTCACGCATCACAAAAAAAGCCGCGATTTGCTGTTTTTCTGCATAGTCCCAACCCTCTTCCGGCCCCAGCACCAACAGCAAGGTCGACAAACCATCGGCCATCAGCGCCGAAGGCTCCAGTACCGTGACCGACGCCAGGTGGTGGGTGATAGGTGCGCCGGTCCGGGCATCGAGGGTGTGGGAATAGCGGCGACCATCCTGCTGGAAATAATTACGATAGTCACCTGAAGTAGACACGCCGAAACCGTCCACCGCGATAATCCGCTGCGCGACCTGCTGGTCATCACGGGGCTCCTCCAGGGCCACGCGCCAGGGCGTACCGTCGGGTTTGCGCCCGGCAGCCTTGAGCTCGCCGGTCACTTCAACCAGGTAGCGCTCAATACCCAACTGCCCCAGCCGCTCGGCAATCCGGTCCACCGTGTAGCCGGCGGCGATGCTGTTGAAGTCCACCTGCACTGCCGCGTCCTTGCACAACTGGCCAGCGTCGACACGCAGGTGCTGATGGCCGACATGCTGGCGTGCCTGGGCCAATGCCATGGGGTCCGGGATCTTGACTTGCCGCGCCTGGGGACCGAAGCCCCACAGGTTCAGCAGTGGCTCGACCGTCAGGTCAAACGCCCCGCCACTGGCCTGGGACAACTGCTCGCCAGTGCGCACCAAGTGCAGGATCGGCTCGGGCATCGGTTGGCACGTGTTGGCCGGCAGGTCATTGAAGCGCTCGATGTCGGAGTCGCTGCGATAGGTCGACATCTGCCGATCGACCTCGGCAAGGATGCTCTCGACCTGCGGCTGGACAACCTCGGCCGCCGGCGTACCGGAGGTGCGCACGTATTTGATCGAATACGTGCTGCCCATGGTCGGGCCGCCAAACGCCTCCAGCACCTCACCGTTGCCACAGCCCGCCAAGATCGCCAGCAAAGCCCCCACCACCGCGTATCGCAAACCGCCCATAGGCCACACACCCTTATCGCTATTGAAACTGAATGAAGCCGCACTCAAGCATATTTCCGGGGCGGGCCATTATGCGGCATGTCGTCGCCTGGCGAGGGTTGGCGCGCAACAAATAGCCAGCTTGCTAACGGTTTTTGTTGCTCGCCAACACGGACACACATATGGTTACAAAACTCTTTGGCGCCGCCGCGCGCCCGGATTCAGCAGCACGGACGAACAACGACCAGGGATTTCCAACAAGATAGCCAGTTGAGTAAATGACATGTCCAGCACCACGGGCAAAGGCAAGGCGATCTTTCGCGTTGTCAGCGGTAACTTCCTTGAAATGTTCGACTTCATGGTCTACGGCTTCTACGCCACGGCCATCGCCAAAACCTTCTTCCCTGCCGACAGCGCCTTTGCGTCCCTGATGTTATCCCTGGCGACCTTCGGTGCCGGGTTCTTGATGCGCCCGCTGGGGGCGATCTTCCTTGGCGCCTACATCGACCGCCACGGCCGTAAAAAGGGCCTGGTGATCACCCTGGCCATGATGGCCGCCGGTACCGTGCTGATCGCCTGCGTGCCCGGCTACGCCACCCTCGGGGTGGCTGCCCCGCTGATCGTGCTGTTTGGCCGGTTGCTGCAGGGCTTCTCCGCCGGCGTAGAACTGGGCGGGGTCTCGGTGTACCTGGCGGAAATCGCCACGCCGGGGCGCAAGGGCTTCTTCGTCAGCTGGCAGTCCGCCAGCCAACAAGCTGCGGTGGTATTCGCCGGCCTGTTGGGCGTGGGCCTGAATCACTGGCTGAGCCCAGAGGAAATGGGGGAATGGGGCTGGCGCGTACCGTTCCTGATCGGCTGTCTGATCGTGCCGGTGATCTTCGTGATTCGCCGCTCCCTGGAAGAAACCCCGGAATTCCAGGCACGTAAACACCGCCCTACCCTGCAGGAAATCATCCGCTCGATTGGCCAGAACTTCGGCATCGTTGTGGCAGGCATGGCGCTGGTGGTGATGACCACCGTGTCGTTCTACCTGATCACCGCCTATACACCGACCTTCGGCAAGGCCGAGTTGCACCTCTCAGACCTGGATGCGTTGCTGGTCACCGTATGCGTGGGTATTTCCAACTTTATCTGGCTGCCGGTGATGGGCGCGGTGTCCGACAAGATCGGCCGCAAGCCGTTGCTGCTCGGTGCGACGATCCTGGCGATTCTTACGGCCTACCCGGCGCTGTCGTGGCTGGTGGTCAACCCGAGTTTCAGTCACCTGCTGATCGTGCTGTTGTGGCTGTCGTTCCTGTATGGCTCATACAACGGCGCCATGGTGGTGGCGCTGACCGAGATCATGCCGGTGCAGGTCCGCACCACCGGTTTCTCCCTGGCCTACAGCCTGGCGACCGCGACCTTTGGCGGCTTTACTCCAGCGGCCTGTACCTACCTGATCCATGTGCTGGATAACAAGGCCGCGCCGGGGATCTGGCTCAGCGGGGCAGCGGTGCTGGGGTTGATTGCGACCTTGGTGCTGTTCAAGGGTAACCGGCATGAACTGCGTACGGCGCAGGCTTCGGTGGTCGGTGGGGCCTGATAGATCGCTATCGCGGGCAAGCCCGCGATGAGGCCTTAAACCCCAACACAAAACCCCCAGGCATAAAAAAGCCCCGAACCAGTCGGGGCTTTTTCATTTAGCGCTGATGCTTAGCGTGGGAACGCAGGCGGGTTGACCCCGGCCATGTCTTCCATCACACGAACCACCTGGCAGCTGTAACCGAACTCGTTGTCGTACCAAACGTACAGTACAACGCGGTTATCCTGGGTGATGGTCGCTTCAGCATCCACCACACCGGCGTGGCGCGAGCCAACGAAGTCGGTGGACACCACTTCCTGGGAATTGACGAAGTCGATTTGCTTATGCAGATCGGAGTGCAGCGCCATGTAGCGCAGGTACTCGTTCATCTCTTCACGGGTGGCGGCTTTCTCAAGGTTGAGGTTGAGAATGGCCATCGACACGTTCGGCGTGGGTACGCGGATCGCGTTACCGGTCAGCTTGCCGGCCAGCTCAGGCAGGGCCTTGGCAGCAGCGGTGGCAGCACCGGTCTCGGTGATGACCATGTTCAGCGCGGCGCTACGGCCACGGCGATCGCCCTTGTGGAAGTTGTCGATCAGGTTCTGGTCGTTGGTGTACGAGTGAACGGTTTCGACGTGACCGTTGATGATGCCGAACTTGTCATTCACTGCCTTGAGCACCGGCACGATGGCGTTGGTGGTGCAGGAAGCGGCGGACACGATCTTGTCGTCAGCGGTGATTTCGTTGTGGTTGATACCGTGAACGATGTTCTTCAGCTTGCCCTTGCCAGGCGCGGTCAACACAACGCGATCGACACCCGGGCAGGCCAGGTGCTGGCCCAGGCCGTCGGCATCACGCCATACACCGGTGTTGTCCACCAGCAATGCGTTCTGGATGCCGTACTGGGTGTAATCCACCTCGGTCGGGTTCTTCGCGTAGATCACCTGGATCAGGTTACCGTTGGCGGTGATGGTGTTGTTTTCTTCGTCGATGGTGATGGTGCCATTGAACGAACCGTGTACCGAGTCGCGGCGCAAGAGGCTGGCGCGCTTGGTCAGGTCATTCTCGGCGCCTTTGCGCACGACAATGGCCCGCAGGCGCAGGCCGTCGCCACCGCCGGTTTTTTCGATGAGGATGCGTGCCAGCAGGCGACCGATACGACCGAAGCCGTAGAGCACAACGTCAGTGCCTTTACGGGCGGCGGCGTTCTGCTGGCCAACGACTTCGGCCAGCTCTTCACGCACGAACTGCTCGGCGCTGCGGCCATTGCCTTGGGCGCGGAATTTGAACGCCAACTTGCCCAGGTCTACGGAGGCCGCGCCGAGCTTGAGCTCGCTCATGGCTTTAAGCAGAGGGAATGTTTCGTGGACGGAGAGTTCGCTATCGTCGGCAGAACGATGGCGAGCAAAGCGATGAGCCTTGAGAATCGCGATGACTGATTGGTTGATCAGGCTGCGGCCATAGATCGAGCTCACCACATTGTTATTGCGGTACAGCTGACCGATAAGCGGGATCATCGCTTCTGCGAGTGCTTCACGGTCGATCCATTCACCAAGACACTGGTCGGGCTTCTGAGTCACGGGAACCTTCCACATGTAGGGGCTGAAAAAAGGGGCTACATTATGCCGCCCGACCGCCCCTGGAGCAATGCGCGCCACGCAACAAAAGCCCTTGCAAATAATTTTCACCGCGCTACAAGCCAGTAAATACGCGGCTTCCAGCGCACCCCTCGGAGAAAGACCTGGGCGTCTTGTCCGTAACCCTCCGAAACATACATGCATTTTGGCACTACATATTGAGTCAAAACGGCACATTGTTTGTCTTAGCCACTACATTTCCTACAAACCGTAATAGGCACAGTCAGCAACTGACAGGCGGCACTCCAGGCCGTTACAATTACCGACTTTGTCGCAACGCTGGAGCTCAACCTTCCGTGCCCGTCCTGCGTCTACCGCTACTCCCTGCCGAGGCAGGTAAACAGCATTGGGGCAATTTGCCCGGTGCCGCCCTGAGCCTGGCCATTGCCGAGGCTGCCAGTGCAGCCAAACGCTTTACCCTGCTGCTGACCGCCGACAGCCAAAGTGCCGAACGGCTGGAGCAGGAGCTGAGCTTCTTCGCCCCCGATTTGCCGGTGCTGCATTTCCCGGACTGGGAGACCCTGCCCTACGACTTGTTCTCCCCGCACCAGGACATCATTTCCCAACGCATCGCCAGCCTGTACCGCTTGCCGGAACTGGCCCACGGTGTGCTGGTGGTGCCGATCACCACGGCCCTGCACCGCCTGGCGCCGACCAAGTTTCTGCTGGGCAGCAGCCTGGTGTTGGATATCGGCCAGAAGCTCGATGTAGAGCAGATGCGCACCCGTCTTGAAGCCAGCGGCTATCGCTGCGTCGATACGGTGTACGAGCATGGTGAGTTCGCCGTGCGCGGCGCGCTGATCGACCTGTTCCCGATGGGCAGCAAACTGCCCTACCGCATCGACCTGTTCGACGACGAAATCGAGACCCTGCGCACCTTCGACCCGGAAAACCAGCGGTCCATCGACAAGGTGCAATCGATCAAGCTGCTGCCGGCCCGGGAATTCCCCCTGCAAAAAGACGCGGTCACACGCTTCAAGGCGCGCTTTCGCGAACGCTTCGACGTGGACTTCCGCCGCTGCCCGATCTTCCAGGACCTGAGCAGCGGGATTACTCCCGCCGGTATCGAGTACTACCTGCCGCTGTTCTTCGATGAAACCTCGACCCTGTTCGATTACCTGCCCCAGGACACCCAGGTGTTCTCGCTGCCCGGCATCGAACAGGCGGCGGAAAATTTCTGGAACGACGTACGCAACCGTTACGAAGAGCGCCGCGTCGATCCCTCCCGGCCTTTATTGCCGCCTGCCGAGCTGTTCCTGCCGGTGGAAGACTGCTTTGCCCGCCTGAAGAACTGGCCGCGCGTGGTCGCCAGCCAGCAGGATGTAGAAGCCGGTGTCGGTCGCGAACGCTTCCCGGCCCAAACCCTGCCGAACCTGGCCATCGAAGCCAAGGCCACCCAGCCGCTGCAAGCATTGTCCGACTTCCTTGGCGATTTCCCGGGCCGCGTGCTGTTTACCGCCGAATCCGCCGGGCGCCGCGAAGTGCTGCTGGAGTTGCTGGAACGCCTGAAGCTGCGGCCAAAAACCGTCGACAGCTGGCCGGACTTCGTGGCCGGCAAGGACCGCCTGGCGATCACCATTGCCCCGCTCAACGAAGGCTTGCAACTGGATGATCCGGCCCTGGCGCTGATTGCCGAGAGCCCGCTGTTCGGCCAACGCGTGATGCAGCGCCGGCGCCGGGAAAAACGCGCCGACGCCAACAACGATGCGGTCATCAAGAACCTCACCGAACTGCGCGAAGGCGCACCGGTGGTGCATATCGACCACGGCGTGGGGCGCTACCTGGGCCTGCAGACCCTGGAGATCGACAACCAGGCCGCCGAATTCCTCACCATGGAATACGCCGAGGGCGCCAAGCTCTACGTCCCGGTGGCCAACCTGCACCTGATCGCGCGCTACACCGGCAGTGACGACGCCCTCGCGCCGTTGCACCGCCTGGGCTCCGAGACCTGGCAGAAAGCCAAGCGCAAGGCCGCCGAACAGGTGCGCGACGTGGCCGCCGAACTGCTGGACATCTATGCCCGCCGCGCGGCCCGCGAAGGTTATGCGTTCGCCGACCCGAAGGCCGACTACGCCACCTTCAGCGCCGGCTTCGCCTTCGAAGAAACCCCGGACCAGCAAACCACCATCGACGCCGTGCGCGCCGACATGCTCGCGCCCAAGCCCATGGACCGCCTGGTCTGCGGCGATGTGGGCTTCGGCAAGACTGAAGTGGCGATGCGTGCCGCGTTTATCGCAGTGCATGGTGGCCGCCAGGTGGCGATCCTGGTGCCCACCACCCTGCTCGCCCAGCAGCACTACAACAGCTTCCGCGACCGCTTTGCCGATTGGCCGGTGACTGTGGAAGTAATGAGCCGCTTCAAGTCGGCCAAGGAAGTGAATGCCGCTGTCGCCGATCTGGCCGAAGGCAAGATCGATATCGTCATCGGCACCCACAAACTGCTGTCGGACGACGTGAAGATCAAGAACCTGGGCCTGGTGATCATCGACGAGGAGCACCGCTTTGGCGTGCGCCAGAAGGAGCAACTCAAGGCCCTGCGCAGCGAGGTCGATATCCTCACCCTGACTGCCACACCGATCCCGCGCACGCTGAACATGGCGGTGTCGGGCATGCGCGACCTGTCGATCATCGCCACGCCGCCAGCGCGGCGCTTGTCGGTGCGCACGTTCGTCATGGAGCAGAACAACAGCACGATCAAGGAAGCCCTGCTGCGCGAATTGCTGCGCGGCGGCCAGGTCTATTACCTGCACAACGACGTAAAAACCATCGAGAAATGCGCCGCCGACCTCGCCGAACTGGTGCCGGAAGCGCGGATCGGCATCGGCCACGGGCAGATGCGCGAGCGCGAACTCGAACAGGTGATGAGCGACTTCTACCACAAGCGCTTCAACGTGCTGATCGCCTCGACCATTATCGAGACCGGTATCGACGTGCCAAGCGCCAATACCATCATTATCGAGCGTGCGGATAAATTCGGCCTGGCACAACTGCACCAGTTGCGTGGTCGGGTCGGCCGCAGTCACCACCAGGCCTATGCCTACCTGCTGACGCCACCGCGCCAGCAAATCACTGGCGATGCGGAAAAGCGCCTGGAGGCCATCGCCAACACCCAGGACCTGGGCGCGGGCTTTGTGCTGGCCACCAACGACCTGGAAATCCGTGGTGCCGGCGAACTGCTGGGCGACGGCCAGAGCGGGCAGATCCAGGCGGTGGGCTTCACCCTCTATATGGAGATGCTCGAGCGCGCGGTGAAGGCCATCCGCAAAGGCGAACAACCGAACCTCGACCAGCCACTGGGCGGCGGCCCGGAAATCAACCTGCGCCTGCCGGCGTTGATTCCCGAGGACTACCTGCCGGATGTGCATGCGCGGCTGATCCTGTACAAGCGCATCGCCTCGGCCACCGACGAAGAAGGCCTCAAGGACCTGCAAGTGGAGATGATCGACCGCTTCGGCCTGCTGCCGGAACCGACCAAGAACCTGGTGCGCCTGACCCTGCTCAAATTGCAGGCCGAGCAACTGGGGATCAAGAAGGTCGATGCGGGTCCTCAGGGTGGGCGTATCGAATTCGAAGCGCAGACGCCGGTGGACCCGTTGGTGTTGATCAAGTTGATCCAGGGCCAGCCCAACCGCTACAAATTCGAAGGCGCCACGTTATTCAAGTTCATGGTACCGATGGAACGTGCGGAAGAGCGCTTTAATACATTGGAGGCGCTGTTTGAGCGCCTCATCCCCAAATCTGCTTGAAGGACGCCCCATGCGCCTGCTTCGTATCCTGAGCCTGTTGTTGGTGGTAGTCGCACCTTCGGCGTTTGCCGACAGCCTCTACCAGGTGGAAATGATCCTGATCCGCCAGAATGCGGAACCGGTCATCAACAGCCGGCCGGCCCCGGAAAACTGGGATGCCGGCGCTCCACGCCAGGGGATCGAGAAAATCAGCCCGCCGCGCCTGACCAACATCGTCGAAAAACTCCAGGCCAATGGCGATTACACCGTGCTGCTGCACAAGGCCTGGGAGCAGAACCTGGGCGAACAGCCCGTGAAGGTGAAAATCACCGACGGCCAGGAACAGTTCGGCCAGTTCCCCATCCAGGGCACCCTGGACCTGCAGTTGGGGCGCTTTACCCGGATTGATGCGAGCTTCTGGCTCAACCAGTTCGACAACCACGGCAGCGTGATTGCCAGTGAGCACCTGAGCCAGCCGGACGTGCGCACCAAGAACAACCAGCTCAACTACCTGGACGGCGGCCACCTGGCCCTGCTGATCAAGATCACCTCCCTCACGGCCAAGCCACCGAGCGCACCACCGCCCGGCCTGGCGGACTGATCCAGCGCCATGCCCCTGCCGTCGTCGCTGACCAAACCCCTGGCGCCTTCCTGGGCTAACCGCTTCAAGGAGCAAAGCCTGGAGCGCGGCCGGCGCTACGCCCTGGAAAACCGCGTGCGCATCGTCGAGTCGGGCGACAGCACCATCATCGCCAGTTGCGAAGGCTCAGGCGGAAATGTCTACCGCCAGACCATCGCCCTGCGCGAGTCGGCCAAGGGCACCTTGATCCTGGTGGACAGCCGCTGCACCTGCCCCGTGCATACCAACTGCAAACACATTGCCGCAGTGCTGCTGCAGGTCCAGGAAACCCTGGCCTATCCGGCAGCGGCCAAGGATGCCGAGCTGCTGGAAAAGCTCCAGGCCGTGCTCGACAACCGCGTGGTGCTGCCTCAAGTGGTGCTCGAGGATGTGCAGCCCATTCCCCGGCTGTGGCTGGCCAGCATTGAGTTCAGTGCCTTTGAGCCGCGCAACGGCAAGATGCAGCGCTACATCCAGCACCGGGCGGCGCTGTCGTTCAATTATCAGGGCAACTACGTCAGCGGCCAGAAAAACGCCGATATCATTGTGCGCCAGGAAACCCAGAGCCTGCGGATCAAGCGCCACCCCGAGGTCGAGCAAGGTTTTCGCGAACACCTGCGCTTGCTGGGTTTCAAGATCGCCACGCGCCAGAGCAAGGCCTTGCCGGAAAGCGCCGGCGAGCTGTTTGAGATGGTCAACGACAGTGCCTGGCTGAACTTCACCCTCAACGCCTCGCCGAGCCTGCGTGCGGAGGGCTGGGAGCTGCAGATCGATGAAGATTTCGGCTTCGACCTGAGCCCCGTCGATGACTGGTACGCCAGCGTCGATGAAGTACCGGAGCGCGACTGGTTCGACCTGGAGCTGGGGATCATCGTCAACGGCGAACGCCTGAGCCTGTTGCCGATCCTGTTGAACCTGATGCGCTCCCACACCGAAATCCTCAACCCGGAAAAACTCGCGCGCCGCCGCGACGACGAACTGATCCTGGTGAACATCCCCGGCCTGCCCAATGGCGGCCACGGCCCGCTGCAAGTGGCGCTGCCCTATGGCCGGCTCAAACCGGTGCTGGCCACCCTCGGCGAGTTCTACCTGCAAGAGCCCGGCAGCACCGCCTTACGCCTGGCCAAGGCTGACGCCATTCGCCTCAACCCGCTGGAAGACCTGCCCCTGCAATGGGAAGGCGGCGAACAGATCCGCAACTTTGCCCAGCGCCTGCGCGATATCAAGGACTTCACCTGCACAGCACCCGAGGGCCTGAATGCGACCTTGCGCCCCTACCAGCTCGAAGGCCTGAGCTGGATGCAGTCCCTGCGCCAACTGGAAGTGGGCGGGATTCTTGCGGACGACATGGGCCTGGGCAAAACCCTGCAGACCCTGGCGCATATTCTCAGCGAAAAAATCGCCGGGCGCCTGGACCGGCCGTGCATGGTCGTGATGCCCACCAGCCTGATCCCCAACTGGCTCGACGAAGCGGCGCACTTCACCCCGCAACTCAAGGTGCTGGCGCTGTATGGAGCCGCACGCAAGAAGCACTTCGCACAACTGCAGGATTATGACCTGCTGCTGACCACCTATGCCCTGCTGCCCAAGGACATCGAGCAACTGGCCGCGCAGCCGCTGCATGTGCTGATCCTCGATGAAGCCCAATACATCAAGAACCCCACCAGCAAGGCCGCCCAGGCCGCCCGCGAGCTGAATGCCCGGCAGCGCCTGTGCCTGAGCGGCACACCGCTGGAAAATCACCTGGGCGAGCTGTGGTCGCTGTTCCACTTCCTGCTGCCGGGTTGGCTGGGGGATGTTAAGAGCTTCAACCGTGATTACCGCGTGCCCATCGAAAAACGCGGCAGCGACGTGCGATTGCAGCACCTCAACGGTCGGATCAAACCGTTCTTGCTGCGCCGCACCAAGGAACAGGTGGCCACTGAGTTGCCGCCCAAGACCGAGATCATCCATTGGGTCGATCTCAATGAAGCGCAGCGCGACGTGTACGAAACCATGCGCCTGGCCATGGACAAGAAGGTGCGCGACGAAATCACCCGCAAGGGCGTGGCCCGCAGCCAGATCATCATCCTTGAAGCACTGCTCAAGCTGCGCCAGGTCTGTTGCGACCTGCGCCTGGTCAACGATGCAACCCTGCCAGCGCGCGGCAGCAGCTCCGGCAAGCTCGACAGCCTGATGGAGATGCTCGACGAGCTATTTGCCGAAGGGCGCAGGATCCTGCTGTTTTCCCAGTTCACCTCAATGCTCAGCCTGATTGAGATCGAGCTGAAAAAACGCGGTGTCGCCTATGCCTTGCTGACCGGCCAGACCCGCGATCGGCGCACGCCGGTGAAGGATTTCCAGAGCGGCAAGTTGCAGATCTTCCTCATCAGCCTCAAGGCCGGTGGCGTCGGGCTTAACCTGACCGAAGCCGACACCGTGATCCACTACGACCCGTGGTGGAACCCGGCCACGGAAAACCAGGCCACCGACCGTGCGTATCGCATCGGCCAGGAGAAGCCGGTGTTTGTGTACAAGATGATTGCGCGCGGCACTGTGGAAGAGAAGATCCAGGCGTTGCAGCAAGAGAAGTCAGACCTGGCGGCGGGCGTGCTGGATGGTCGCACCACTGGCGACTGGAAGTTGGGCAACGAAGATATCGAGGCGCTATTTGCGCCGTTGCCCAATAAGCAAGAGAAGCGTTGACTGCCAGGTCGCTATCGCAGGCAAGCCACACATTTTGATCTGTGAATACATTCAAGTGTGGGAGCTGGCTTGCCTGCGATAGGCGCACCTCAATCTCATTCGATCAACTGAGCATCCCGAAGCGCACCGAGCGCCGCCAACCAACGCGGGTCTTGCTTATAGTCAGTCGAGGCAATCGCCTGCCCACGCATCCGGGCAATCCGCGCCGACGGCGTGACCTTCATGCGCTGGGCGGCACTCAGGGCCAACTCGGCGGCCGCACGGTCATTGCACACCAGCCCCATATCGCAACCCGCGCTCAAGGCCGCCTCGATACGGCTCGCCGCATCCCCCACCACATGGGCACCGGCCATGGACAGGTCATCACTGAAAATCACCCCATCGAACTGCAACTCACCGCGCAGGATGTCTTGCAACCAACGGCGCGAAAAGCCGGCCGGCTGGTTATCCACCTGGGGGTAAATGACATGGGCCGGCATGACGGCGGCCAATTGCTTGCTCAAGCGCGCGAACGGCACCAGGTCATGGCTGCGAAGCTGCTCCAGGCTGCGTTCATCCACGGGAATGGCGACGTGGGAATCAGCCTCGGCCCAACCATGACCCGGAAAGTGCTTGCCGGTGGCGGCCATACCGGCGCTGTTCATGCCTCGGATAAAGGCGCCGGCCAACAACGCGGCACGCTCGGGATCACCTTCGAACGCACGTGTACCTACGACGGCGCTGCGCTGGTAATCGAGGTCCAGCACCGGGGCGAAGCTCAGGTCCAGGCCAACGGCCAACACTTCTGTGGCCATGACCCAGCCACACTGCTCGGCCAAGTATTCGGCATTGGGATTATCTGCCAGGGCACGCATGGCCGGCAGGCGGACAAACCCCTGGCGCAGGCGCTGGACACGGCCGCCTTCCTGGTCGACAGCCAGCAACAGGTCCGGGCGCACCGCGCGAATGGCAGCGCTCAATTCCCGCACCTGGCGCGGATGTTCGATGTTGCGCGCAAAAATGATCAGGCCGCCCACTTCAGGCTGGCGCAACAAGTGGCGATCCTCAGCCGTCAGCCAGGTGCCGGCGACGTCCACCATCAAAGAGCCTTGCAGGGCAGCAGTCATAAATTTTCCTTGAATGACGCGCGCACTCCACCGCGTCGCCAGGTCAAGCCTGGCAAGGCGGTGGAGTGCGGGTAAATATTTGAAATCGGCATGGGCGGCTAGCTTAGCGGATGCAAGCGGTGGCGCCCAGACGCCAGTGGTTAAACCTTGGCAGCCACCGGGGCGGACTTGCTGCGCGGGCGCAACTGGGCGGCCGCCATGGCCGGGTCGGTGACACCGCTTTCGGCGCGCATGCCGGCGGCCAGGAATGGCACCATCAAGCGCATGACCTGTTCGATGGAGGTGTTGACCCCGAAATCCGTCTCGGCGATGGCGCGCAAGGCCTTGATCCCGGACATGCTGAACGCCGCGGCGCCGAGCATGAAGTGCACGCGCCAGAACAATTCGATAGGAGGAATGCGCGGCGCCGCCTCATTCACCAACAACATGTAGCGACGGAATACCTTGCCATACATGTCTTCGAGATAACGCCGCAAGTGGCCTTGGCTCTGACTGAAAGCCAGGCCCAGCAGACGCATGAAGATCGACAGGTCGTTGCCACTGCGTGGCTGTACCACCAGCGCCTGCTCGACGAGAATTTCCAGCAGCTCTTCCAGGCTCGGCTTGTTGTCGGGCTTGGTCTGGCGCCGCTCCAGCTCACGGTCGAGACTGACGCAGAACGGTCCCAGGAAACGTGAGAATACTGCCTGGATCAGGGCTTTCTTCGAGCCGAAATGATAGTTCACTGCCGCCAGGTTGACCCCAGCCTTGCTGGTGATCAGCCGCAATGAAGTTTCAGCAAATCCTTTTTCCGCGAACAACTGCTCGGCAGCATCGAGAATGCGTTCAACGGTTTCCGACTGGGCCATGGCTACTCCGCCTGACAAACACTTGTTTGAAACATACGTTTCACCTTGTGCAATGTCAAGCCTGCAGGTCCGTTTTCCGGCCGGGCAGTCACCCGATTCGCACCTATTTAATCACATCTTCAACAGCCTGTAGGCAGCGCTATCTCCAGGCTTGGCAAGGACCGACGGATGACCGTCCGGCGGAGTCGGCAAAAACGATGATTGCCAAGCGCAGTTCACTGTATATAATCCCAGTCACTGTATAAAAAGACAGAGCGATCAACATGCTAAAACTGACGCCACGCCAAGCTGAGATTCTCGCTTTTATCAAGCGCTGCCTCGACGACAACGGCTATCCGCCGACCCGGGCGGAAATCGCCCTGGAGCTGGGGTTCAAATCCCCCAACGCTGCTGAAGAACACCTGAAGGCCCTTGCCCGCAAGGGTGCGATCGAAATGACCCCAGGTGCATCCCGTGGCATTCGTATCCCTGGCTTCGAAGCCAAGGCTGACGAATCGACGCTGCCGATCATCGGCCGGGTCGCTGCCGGTGCGCCGATTCTTGCACAGCAGCACGTCGAAGAGTCCTGCAATATCAACCCGACTTTCTTCCATCCTCGCGCCGACTACCTGCTGCGGGTCCATGGCATGAGCATGAAGGACGTGGGGATCTTCGACGGCGACCTGCTGGCCGTCCATACCACCCGTGAAGCACGCAACGGTCAGATCGTCGTGGCGCGTATTGGCGACGAAGTGACGGTCAAGCGCTTCAAACGCGAGGGCAGCAAAGTCTGGCTGCTGGCGGAAAACCCTGAGTTTTCACCGATTGAAGTCAACCTGAAGGATCAGGACCTGGTGATCGAAGGCTTGAGTGTCGGCGTTATTCGCCGCTAACGGAGGCATCATGCAGTTCCCACACGCGCAACAACATACACAACTGCCGCTGTTTGAGGCCTTCTTGGCCCAGCCACTTGCACCGATCCTCAACGAGGTGGTGGAGTCCCCATGGACCGCCCCCGCCGAACCAGAGGTATTCAGTGAATTGTCGTTGCGCGGCGCTGCCGGGAATTGCCTGAGCTTGCTGGCTCCGATTCTGCGTGAACTGAGCGAGGAACAGAACGCCCGCTGGCTGACCCTGATCGCCCCGCCCTCCAGCCTGACCCAGGCCTGGTTGCGGGATGCGGGCCTGAACCGCGAGCGTATCCTGCTGCTGCAACCACGCGGCACCCAGAGTGCCCAGCAACTGACCTGCGAAGCGTTGCGCCTGGGGCGTAGCCATACGGTCGTCAGTTGGCTGAATCCGCTGGGCGCTTCGGCCAAGCAGCAGTTGATCAGCGCAGCGCGCACAGGCGATGCACAAAGCTTGAATATTCGTTTGGGATAAGCCCGAGCCTGACGCGCAACGCGTTATCGGGAATGCTACAGGTCGTCCGATTGCAGCCTGACGTCAAGTCAGTGCCTGCGATGGACGCAAGGCTTCTACAGAACTGAGAAGCCGATTGTTAGTTTGAATCTTGAAATCGACAAACGGACTCAGTGAAGAATTCGCGGACCGTCGTCTTTCTCTGGTTCGCCTTCAGCCAAGCGCCCCGCCATCTGCACGCCCACGCTCAACATGGCTTTTGCCACTTCCACGTGCTGGCCTTGCAGGAATGCCTTGGCGTCCTCGGAAAAGTCCAAAGTCACCAGAGAACCCTCGTCCTCGGCCCTACGCAGCTCAATTCGGCCGTCGGGCAATTCAACAATTTCCAGAAAGGACGTTGGCATAAAAATCTGTTCTCCACGAAAGGCCGGCATTATATCAGTCATCAACGCGGCCTCGCTCAGGATCTGAACAGCTTTCTTTGCGGCTTGATGAATGGTCTGTAGGAGCTGGCTTGCCAGCGATAGCGGTCTGCCGGCCAACTTTGCATTGCTTGATCAATTGTTATCGCCGGCAAGCCGGCTCCTACATTGCCCTGCCACTCAGCACTCGTTCAAGCCATCCCGAAAGCGGATAGCCAGCTTCTTCAGCTCCTGACGCCAGCTCTCCAACTCGGCCCGGCTCAGCGGCTCGGGACCTTCGTCTTCCAGACTCACCGCAACAATCAACGGCTGGGTCACATCGCCCTTGGGCTTGTGCGGCACACGCGGCGGCTGGAACATCGCCGAATGGGCAGCCAGCAAGCGCGCCAGCCAGCTGTCAGGGCTGCGGGCCATTTCCACCAACTCGGCCAACTCAGGGATGGCCAAGGACTCCAGCACCTCGCGGGTCAGGATATCCTCGGCCCGTGGCGCATGCGCCTGGGGCAAGCGATAGAAGCCGGCAATTTCATGACACAGCCCCAGCAAGGCGCCATACAGATGGAACAACGCCGACTCCCGCCCCGCCTGCACCAGCGCGATAGCGTTCATCTCCTTCCCTTCCTCGGCACGGCCAAGGGCTTCAAGGGACAAACCCGCGAAGTAAATTTTCTGGTTGGTACGGGTATAGAGTTCGTTAGCCATGACGGCAGTCTCCACAACGACATAAGTATGATACGGCCTGTAGGAGCGAGCTTGCTCGCGAAAAACCCGAGAGCACCGCAGTGCACCAGGTTTATCGCGTTATCGTTAACGACCTTCGCGAGCAAGCTCGCTCCTACAGATCAAGCGCCCTGGCGCTTGTCCTCGACCTTCCACTTGCCGCCGTCGTAGAACGCCTTCCAGCCCGTAGGCTTGCCGTCCACTTCGGTCTGCACGTACTGCTCCTTGGTCTTGCGGCTGTAGCGGATCACGGCCGGACGACCGTCGGGATCCTTCTTCGGCGCTTCACACAGGAAGTGGTACTTCGGATCGATCTCATCCTTGTGCGGCACGATCTCCATCACCAGTGGCGCACGGGTCTCGCGGTTTTTCGGGAACTGGCTGGCGGCCAGGAACAGGCCCGAAGCGCCGTCACGCAGGATGTAGGTGTCGTTGACCTTCTCGCACTTGAGCTCAGGCATCTTCACCGGGTCCATCTTCGGCGGCGCCGCGTCACCGCTTTTCAGCAGTTTGCGGGTGTTCTTGCAGGTCGGGTTGGTGCAACCGAAGAACTTGCCGAAGCGGCCGGTCTTGAGTTGCATCTCACTGCCGCACTTGTCGCACTCCAGGCTCGGGCCTTCATAGCCCTTGATGCGGTAGGTGCCTTCTTCGATTTCGTAGCCGTTGCAATCCGGGTTGTTACCGCAGATGTGCAGCTTGTGCTTTTCGTCAAGCAGATAGGCATCCATCGCCGTGCTGCAGATCGGGCAACGGTGCTTGCCACGCAACACCAGCGACTCGGATTCACCCTCGTCGTCGGCCGCAATTTCATCACCCGGTACCAGGTTGACGGTGGCCTTGCAGCGCTCTTTGGGCGGCAGGCTGTAGCCCGAGCAACCCAGGAACACACCGGTAGACGCGGTGCGGATCTGCATCGGCCGCCCGCAGGTGGTGCACGGAATATCCGTCATCACCGGCTGGTTGGCGCGCATACCGTTTTCCGGGCTTTCGGCTACTTCGAGTTTTTTCTTGAAGTCGCCATAGAACTCGTCGAGTACGTTTTTCCAGTCACGCTCGCCCTGGGCCACGTCATCGAGATTCTCTTCCATGCCGGCGGTAAAGCCGTAGTCCATCAGGTTAGAGAAACTCTCGGACAGACGCTCGGTGACGATATCGCCCATCTTTTCCGAATAGAAACGACGGTTATGCAGCGCCACGTAGCCGCGGTCCTGGATGGTGGAAATGATCGCCGCGTAGGTCGAAGGACGACCAATACCACGCTTTTCCATCTCTTTGACCAGGCTCGCTTCCGAATAACGCGCAGGCGGCTTGGTGAAGTGCTGGGACGGATCAAGCTTGACCAGCTTCATCACATCGCCCTGGGCCATGTCTGGCAGCACGTCGTCATCGCCGGGCTTGGCGATTTGCGGCATCACACGGGTGTAACCGTCGAACTTGAGGATACGGCCCTTGGCACGCAGCTCGAAGTCCCCGGCACCCACGGTGACGGTGGTGGACAAGTATTGCGCCGGCAGCATCTGGCAGGCCAGGAACTGGCGCCAGATCAGCTCGTAGAGGCGCTCAGCGTCGCGCTCCATGCCTGTGAGCTTGCTTGGCTCGGTATTGGCGTCAGACGGACGAATCGCTTCGTGAGCCTCTTGTGCGCCTTCCTTGCTGCTGTAGACGTTCGGGTTCTCCGGCAGGTACTTCTTGCCGAATTCGCTTTCAATATAAGTGCGCGCCATCGCCACCGCGTCTTGCGACAGGTTGGTGGAGTCGGTACGCATATACGTGATGTAGCCCGCTTCGTACAAACGCTGGGCCATCATCATCGTCTTCTTCACCCCAAAGCCCAGGCGGTTGCTCGCGGCCTGTTGCAGGGTGGAGGTGATGAACGGCGCCGACGGCTTGCTGCTGGTGGGCTTGTCTTCGCGCTTGACGATGCTGTAGCTGGAAGCCTTGAGCTTCTCCAGCGCGGCCATGGCCTGGGCTTCGTTGAGCGGCTTGAAAGCCTCGCCTTTCTCACGGGCCACGTCAAAGCGTACGGTCGCGCCCTTGGCGGTGCCGAGGTCGGCGTGGACTTCCCAGTATTCTTCAGGGATGAACGCGCGGATCTCGCGCTCACGCTCCACCACCAGCTTCACCGCTACCGACTGCACACGGCCAGCGGACAGGCCACGGGCAATCTTGGCCCACAGCAATGGCGAGACCATGTAGCCGACGACGCGGTCAAGGAAGCGTCGAGCCTGCTGGGCATTGACGCGGTCAATATCCAGCTCGCCCGGCTTGGAGAAGGCTTCCTGGATCGCCTTCTTGGTAATTTCGTTGAACACCACGCGTTTATAGCGGCTGTCATCCCCACCGATGGCTTCGCGCAGGTGCCAGGCAATGGCTTCCCCTTCGCGGTCCAAGTCCGTCGCGAGATAGATGGTGTCAGCATCCTTGGCGAGCCGGCGCAGCTCCTCGATCACCTTTTCCTTGCCCGGAAGGATTTCGTACTTGGCCTTCCAGCCATGATCAGGGTCCACCCCCATGCGCGAAACCAGCTGCTTGCGCGCTTTTTCTTTGGGCGAGAGCACCGGACCTTCGCCCGCAGCCGCCTTGCCGCGCTTGGCAGCAGGCTCCTTGCTGGCGCTAGCCGAACCGCTGGTGGGCAGGTCTCGGATATGGCCGATACTCGACTTCACCACGTACTCGTTACCCAAGTACTTGTTGATGGTCTTGGCCTTAGCCGGGGATTCCACAATGACCAGCGATTTGCCCATGGATCGGAAAATTCCTGAATTCGAGAAGAGAAAGGCGGTTGGCGCCTGACGCGGCAACGCTATATATAGTGGCAACACAGTGAGGTCAAGCGCAGCATTGTGCGCTACCAGCCGTTATTGCCCTGAAAAAAGACTGGGTTCGACCTGCACCAAAGCAAAGCGCGGGACCTGCTTGCCGTCAACTTCGACAGTCTCCAGGAACATGCTCAAGGGGCGCACCCAAAAGCCGTAATCGCCATACAGTGCTTGGTAGAACACCACTTCTTCTTCGGTCTCGGAGTGCCGCGCCACATTAAAAACGCGGTACTTGGGACCTTTATAATGCTGGTAGAGCCCTGGTTCGACTTTCATGCTCTGGCCCTCTTACAAAATTTATTAAAAAAAATTAAAAATTCCAAAAAACAAAAACCGGGGCACTGGGCCCCGGCTTCCGTCAACTCAACGCTTAGACGCGTTCGAAGACGGTAGAAATGCCTTGGCCGAGACCAATGCACATGGTTGCAACCCCAAGGTTGCCGCCATTTTGCTTCATCACGTTAAGCAAAGTGCCGGAAATACGTGCACCGGAGCAACCGAATGGGTGGCCCAAGGCAATCGCACCGCCGTGCAGGTTAACCTTCTCGTTCATCTTGTCGAGTACTTTCAGATCTTTCAGCACGGGCAGAGCCTGTGCGGCGAAAGCTTCGTTGAGCTCGAAGAAGTCGATGTCGGAGATGCTCAGACCTGCGCGCTTCAAGGCTTTTTGTGTGGCCGGTACTGGACCATAGCCCATGATCGCCGGGTCCACACCCGCCACGGCCATGGAACGGATCACTGCCAGAGGCTGGATCCCCAGGTCCTGGGCGCGCTGGGCCGACATCACGATCATGCATGAGGCACCATCGGTGATCTGCGACGAAGTACCGGCAGTCACGGTGCCGCCCTTGGGATTGAATGCCGGCTTCAAGGCCGCCAGGCTTTCCAGGGTGGTATCCGGACGAATGGTTTCGTCGTAGTCGAACAGTTTCAGGAAACCGTTCTCGTCGTAGCCGTTCATCGGGATGATTTCATCCTTGAACTTGCCTTCCAGGGTTGCCTTGTGGGCGAGCTGGTGCGAGCGCAGGCCAAAAGCGTCCTGGGCTTCACGGGTGATGCCGTGCATCTTGCCGAGCATTTCTGCGGTCAGGCCCATCATGCCCGAGGCTTTTGCCGCGTACAGCGACATATGCGGGTTTGGATCGACGCCGTGCATCATGCTGACGTGGCCCATGTGCTCCACGCCGCCGACCACGAACACATCACCGTTGCCGGTCATGATCGCCTGGGCGGCAGTGTGCAGTGCGCTCATGGAAGAACCACACAGGCGGCTGACGGTCTGGCCGGCAGCAGTATGCGGGATCTGCGTCATCAGGGACGCCATGCGGGCGATGTTCCAGCCCTGCTCCAGGGTCTGGTTGACGCAGCCCCAGATCACGTCCTCGACTTCGTTCGGGTCGACCTTGACGTTGCGCTCCAGCAGTTTGCTGATCAGGTGCGCCGACATGTCTTCGGCACGGGTGTTGCGGTGCATGCCGCCCTTGGAGCGGCCCATCGGAGTACGACCGAAGTCGACAATCACGACGTCTCTTGGATTCAAGCTCATAAATATTCTCGCTCTAGTCGTCTGGGCACTTAACCGAAGAAGCTCTGGCCGTTCTTGGCCATCTCGCGCAGCTTCGCAGTCGGGTGGTACAGCGGGCCCAGATCAGCGTATTGATCAGCCAGGGCAACGAATTCGGCTACACCGATCGAGTCGATGTAACGCAGCGCACCACCACGGAATGGAGGGAAACCAATACCGTACACCAGGCCCATATCGGCTTCGGCGGCGGTTTCAACGATGCCGTCTTCCAGGCAACGCACGGTTTCCAGGCACAGGGCGATCATCATCCAGTTGATGATGTCCTCGTCGGACACTTCACGCTGCTCGTAGACGATAGGCGCCAGCACTTCGTGAACCGATGGATCGGCAACTTTCTTCTGCTTGCCTTTCTTGTCAGTCTCGTAGGCGTAGAAGCCCTTGCCATTCTTCTGGCCAAGGCGCTTGGCCTCGTAAAGCGCATCGACAGCCGAGCGACGGTCGTCTTTCATGCGGTCAGGGAAGCCTTCAGCCATAACGTCGCGACCGTGGTGGCCGGTGTCGATACCGACCACGTCCATCAGGTACGCCGGGCCCATTGGCCAGCCGAATTTTTCCATGACCTTGTCGATACGCACAAAGTCCACGCCAGCGCTGACCAGCTTGGCGAAACCGCCAAAGTACGGGAACAGCACGCGGTTGACCAAAAAGCCCGGGCAGTCGTTGACCACGATCGGGTTCTTGCCCATTTTCTTGGCGTAGGCAACGGTGGTGGCAACGGCCAGCTCGCTGGACTTCTCGCCACGGATCACTTCCACCAGCGGCATCATGTGCACCGGGTTGAAGAAGTGCATGCCGACGAAGTTTTCCGGACGCTTGAGGGCCTTGGCCAGCAAGGTGATGGAAATGGTCGAGGTGTTGGACGCCAGGATCGTGTCTTCTTTGACCTGGGCTTCAACTTCAGCCAGTACCGCTTGCTTGACCTTCGGGTTCTCGACAACCGCTTCGACCACCAGGTCGACGTGGCCGAAATCGCCGTAGGACAGCGTAGGACGAATGCCGTTGAGCACTTCAGCCATCTTCGCAGCCGTCATGCGACCTTTATCAACGCGACCCACCAGCAGCTTGGCGGCTTCTGCCAGGCCTTGCTCGATACCGTGCTCGTTGATGTCTTTCATCAGGATCGGCGTGCCTTTGGACGCCGACTGATAAGCGATACCGCCACCCATGATACCGGCGCCGAGGACGGCAGCCTGTTTCACGTCTTTGGCGATTTCGTCGTAGGCCTTGGCCTTTTTCTTCAGCTCCTGATCGTTCAGGAACAGGCCGATCAGGCTCTGGGCAGCAGACGTCTTGGCCAGTTTGACGAAGCCGGCGGCTTCGATTTCCAGGGCCTTGTCGCGACCGAAGTTCGCGGCTTTCTGGATGGTCTTGATCGCTTCGACCGGAGCCGGGTAGTTAGGACCCGCTTGACCGGCGACGAAACCCTTGGCGGTTTCGAACGACATCATTTGTTCGATGGCGTTGAGCTTGAGTTTTTCCAGCTTCGGCTGACGCTTGGCCTTGTAGTCAAATTCGCCGCTGATGGCGCCCTTGATCAAGTTCAGGGCAGCTTCTGCGAGCTTGTCCGGCGCAACCACGGCATCGACTGCGCCCACTTTCAGCGCGTCTTCAGCACGGTTTTCCTTGCCGGCGGCAATCCACTCGATGGCGTTGTCGGCACCGATGATGCGCGGCAGGCGCACGGTACCGCCGAAGCCTGGGTAGATGCCCAGCTTGACTTCCGGCAGGCCGATTTTCGCGCTGGAGGCCATGACGCGGAAGTCCGCGGCCAGGCACATTTCCAGACCGCCACCCAGAGCGATGCCATTGATCGCGGCAACGGTCGGCACGTTGAGGTCTTCGAAATCGCTGAAAATCTTGTTGGCTTCGAGGTTGCCAGCCACAAGCTCGGCATCGGGCAGCTTGAAGTTGTCGACGAATTCGGTGATGTCAGCGCCGACGATGAACACGTCCTTGCCGCTGGAGACGATCACACCTTTGATCGATGCATCAGCCTTGATGGTGTCTACGGCCTGACGCAGTTCGTTCAGGGTTAGACGGTTGAACTTGTTGACGGACTCACCCTTGAGGTCGAATTTCAATTCGACGATGCCACTTTCAAGAGCCTTAACCGTGATGGCTTTACCTTCGTAAATCATCAACTGATCTCCACGATATGGAAGCTGAACAGTACACGTCGGACGCTGGCCGAAGCGTAAACACAAACGTTACCGTCGATGCTAACGCCCATTTGCCAGGCACACCCGCCAACGCGATAGTCGGGATTCTGTACGAACGGTCTGAAAGACAAACGCTCAATTCATACGCCCGTTTGATTTGGGTACGCCACCTTCAGCCAATTTCCGACAATTGTCAATCGCTCGAAAGGGCCGCTAAAACGCGACTTTTCAGTCATTTCAGAACCGCCAAGGCGAATCAATGCGCAGGTATTCACCCGATCAATAATGTAAAAGGGCCCGCAAAGGCCTGTACAGCGACGGATATCCGGCTAGGCTAGCCGCAGGTGTGAACGCCTGTGCGAATGCGCGGCGTGTTGAATCAGAGATTTACCGGCCTGCCTGGCCAACTCCAGCCCGATGATGATGTCGGGCTTTTTATTGCCTGCGATTTCATCACTGTAGGAGCGAGCTTGCTCGCGAAAAACCTGAGCGCGCCGCGTTAAACCAGGTTTGCCACGTTTTCGTTGACGCTCTCGGGCGCAGACGGTGTCAGGCCAGGGCTTTGAGCAAGGCATTGATGTTCTGCAAGACGCTCAATTCGCCCTTCTCACCCCAATACAAAGCGATCATCTGCCCATCGGCTTCGATTTTGTAGACGTTATCCGGCAGCGTTGCAAAATGCGGCAACAACTTCTCGTCGACACAGGTTTCCCGCCATTGATTGACCCATACCCCCGGCTCCAACTGCCAGTAACACCAGAGGGCCGGCTTACTGCCCCGCCGCGGCCGACAGTACTGCGCACACGGGCTGGGCGGCTCTTGCTTGAGCCAGTGCGGCCACTCCTGGGGCGACAACTGCATCGCCAGGCCAATGCGGCGGGCCTCCATGCGCAGGGCCATGCGCCCGCTCTGGTGGCGCGAAGGTCGCAGCCATGCCAGGGGGCTCAACACCACTAGAAGGATTGACACCACTATCCAGACCGTCATATGTGTACTCCCGAATTTCTAGATGAGCGGATCCAACCCCATCCGCTTGAAAGCAGCCATACTGAACTTATTGCAGTCCCCTGGAGGAACGCCTCATGACTTACGAACATATTCTGGTCGCCGTGGACCTGACCGAAGAGTGCGATCCGGTGATCAAGCGCGCCGTGGCCATTGCCGGCGATACCGTGAAGCTATCCCTGGTGCATATCGTCGAACCCATGGCCATGGCCTTTGGCGGCGACGTACCGATGGACCTTTCGCAACTGCAACAGCAGCAGTTCGACCAGGCCAAGGAGCGCCTGGACCGCCTGATTGCCAAGTATCCCGCGCTGAAAAAGGACCAAAGCCACCTGACCTATGGTCAGCCACGCCAGGAAATCCACCACCTGGCCAAAGAGCAGAACTGCGACCTGATCGTGGTCGGCAGCCATGGTCGTCATGGCCTGGCGTTGCTGCTGGGCTCCACGGCCAACGACGTCCTGCACGGCGCGCCGTGCGACGTACTGGCGGTAAAACTGGTAAAAAGTTCGTAAGAACACCAGAGATCAAATGTAGGAGCTGGCTTGCCAGCGCCTACATTTGGATTGCATTTCATATAAAAAAACCGGTGCTCGTAAGAGCGCCGGTTTTTTATTGCCGCCGAATCAATCAGGCATCCAGCTCGGCCCAACGCTCAACCAGCACTTCCAGTTCCTGGTTAAGCTTCTCCAGGGACTCGATGACCTTGGCAGTTTCCGCCGCAGGACGCAGGTAGAAGCCTGCGTCAGCCATTTCGGCTTCCACGGCTGCGATCTGTTGCTCCTTGGCGTCGATATCACCCGGCAAGGCTTCCAACTCACGCTGCAGCTTGTAGCTGAGCTTTTTCTTGGCCGCCGGCGCAGCGTCCTGAACAGGTTCAGCAGCGGCAGGTGCAACCACCGCAGAGTTCAAGTCGGCCTTGCCAGACTTGCTCTCGGTCACGCCCAGCAGGCGCGGCGAACCGCCCTGGCGCAGCCAGTCCTGGTAACCACCGACGTATTCGCGCACCTTGCCTTCACCTTCGAAGACCAGGGTACTGGTGACCACGTTGTCGAGGAATGCCCGGTCGTGGCTGACCATTAGCACAGTGCCGTTGAAGGTCAGCAGGACCTCTTCCAGCAGCTCGAGGGTTTCCACGTCGAGGTCGTTGGTCGGTTCGTCGAGCACCAGCAGGTTGGCCGGTTTGCTGAACAGCTTGGCCAATAGCAGGCGCGCACGCTCACCGCCAGACAAGGCCTTGACCGGCGTGCGGGCACGTTGTGGGCTGAACAGGAAGTCGCCCAGGTAGCTCAGGACGTGGCGGCTCTGACCATCGATATCGATAAAATCGCGGCCTTCGGCGACGTTGTCGATCACGGTCTTTTCCAGGTCCAACTGGTGGCGCAACTGGTCGAAGTAGGCCACGTCGATGCGCGTGCCCTCTTCCACGGTGCCGCTGGTCGGTTGCAGGCCGTTGAGCATCAGCTTGAGCAAAGTGGTCTTGCCGGTACCGTTGGCGCCCAGCAGACCAATACGGTCGCCGCGCTGCAGGACCATGGAGAAGTCCTTGATCAGGAACGGGCCATCCGGGTGATGGAAGCTGACGTTCTCCAGGACCATGACCTGCTTGCCCGACTTGTCGGCGGTATCCAGCTGGATATTGGCCTTGCCGGTGCGCTCGCGACGTTCGCTACGCTCGACACGCAAGGCTTTCAGGGCGCGTACACGACCTTCGTTACGGGTGCGGCGTGCCTTGATGCCCTGGCGGATCCAGACTTCTTCCTGGGCCAGCTTTTTGTCGAACAGCGCGTTGGCGGTCTCTTCAGCGGCCAGGGTGGCTTCCTTGTGCACCAGGAAGCTGGCGTAGTCGCCGTTCCAGTCGATCAGGCCGCCGCGATCCAGTTCGAGGATGCGCGTGGCGAGGTTCTGCAGGAAAGAACGGTCGTGCGTGATAAACAGCACGGCGCCCTGGAAGTCCTTGAGGGCTTCTTCCAGCCAGGCAATCGCGCCGATATCCAGGTGGTTGGTCGGTTCGTCGAGCAGCAGCAGGTCCGGCTCGGAAACCAGGGCCTGGGCCAGCAGCACGCGGCGACGCCAGCCGCCGGACAGTTCGGCAAGGGTCTTGTCGGCCGGCAATTGCAGGCGGCTCAAGGTGCTGTCGACCAGTTGCTGCAAGCGCCAGCCATCACGGGCTTCGAGGTCTTGCTGGACGTGCATCAGCTTGTCCAGGTCAGCGTCGGTGACGCAGTTCTGCGCCAGGTGATGGTACTGGGCAAGCAATTCGCCGACGCCATCGAGGCCTTCGGCAACCACGTCGAACACGGTCCGTTCGTCGGCCACCGGCAATTCTTGCGGCAATTCGCCAATCTTCAGGCCCGGCGCGCGCCATACGGAGCCGTCATCGGGCTTCTGGTCGCCCTTGACCAACTTCATCATGCTGGACTTGCCGGTGCCGTTGCGGCCGATGATGCACACCCGCTCACCACGGGCGATCTGCCAGGACACCTTGTCCAACAACGGCATAGCGCCGAAAGCAAGGGACACATCGCTGAATTTGAGCAGGGTCATACGCTTCTCCAAAAACTGGGCGCGCATTCTACCTGAGTTGGGGGGTGAAGCGGCCGGCATTTTCATGCCCGACACGTTCTGTAGGACATTTCTTGAGAACTTCAGCGAAGCAGCCTGCAAAGCTTTCACCGGCTGCGGGCAAAAGGCTAAGCTAGGGGCAATCAGTGTCGACAGCGTCGGCACTAGTCCTGATTTCTTTGCACGGACGTCTCATGCGCAGTCGCCTTTTCAGCTTTTTATCTTGCCTGCTTCTTTCCTCCACAGCCGTCCAAACCGCCCAGGCAGTGGACCTGACCACCCAACGCCAATATTACGACCAAGCCAAGCGTGCCCTGGCCAAAGGCGACACCGGCCCCTACATGCAATACAGCCAGGCCCTGGCCGATTACCCGCTCACGCCGTACCTGGCCTACGACGAACTGACCGCACGCCTCAAGTCCGCCAGCAACCAGGAAATCGAACAGTTCCTGGCCAAGCATGGCGACCTGCCCCAGGCCAACTGGATGAAGCTGCGCTGGTTGCGCTGGCTCGCCGAGCGTGGCGACTGGAAGACCTTTGAAAAGTACTACGACGCCAAGCTCAACTTCACCGAACTGGACTGCCTGCACGGCCAATACCAGTTGAGCAACAACCTCAAGGCCGAAGGCTACAAGACCGCCGAAGCCCTGTGGATGACCGGCAAATCCCAACCGGCCGCCTGTGACGCGACCTTTGGCCAGTGGGCTGCCGCCGGGCAATTGACCGAGCAGAAGATCTGGGACCGCACCAAGCTCGCCGCCGAAGCCCGCAACTACCCGCTGGCCAACAGCCTGGTGAAAACCCTGCCCACCCTGGGTGCCCAGGGCCGCCTGATGGTGGACGTGGCGCAAAAGCCCGCCATGCTCAGTGACCCCTCGCGCTTCCTGCCTGCCACTGAAGCCATGTCCGACGCCGTCGGCCTGGGCCTGCGCCGCCTGGCGCGCCAGGACCCGGAACAAGCCATGGCCCTGTTGGATGGATATGCCAGCAGCATGCACTTCTCCCGCGATGAAAAAGTGTCCATCGCTCGGGAAATCGGCCTGACCCTGGCGCGACGCTACGACCCGCGCGCCCTGGACGTGATGACCAAATACGACCCGGAGCTGCGTGACAACACCGTCTCCGAATGGCGCCTGCGCCTGCTACTACGCCTGGCCCGTTGGGAAGATGCCTACCAGTTGACCCGCAAGCTGCCCCAGGACCTGGCCACCACCAACCGCTGGCGCTACTGGCAGGCCCGTGCCCTGGAACTGGCCGAGCCGAAGAACCCACAAGCGCTGGTGCTGTACAAAGGCTTGGCCAAGGAGCGGGATTTTTATGGCTTCCTTGCCGCAGATCGCTCCCAGGCCCCGTATCAACTGAACAACCAGCCGCTGGTCATGAGCCAGGCGCTGATCAACAAGGTGCGCAACACCCCGGGTGTGCGCCGCGCCCTGGAATTTTATGCCCGTGGCCAGATCGTCGACGGTCGCCGCGAGTGGTATCACGTCAGCCGCCACTTCAACCGTGACGAAATGGTCGCCCAGGCCAAGCTCGCCTACGACATGAAATGGTACTTCCCGGCGATCCGCACCATCAGCCAGGCCAAGTACTGGGACGACCTGGATATCCGCTTCCCGATGGCCCACCGCGACACCCTGGTGCGTGAAGCCAAGGTCCGTGGCCTGCATTCAAGCTGGGTGTTTGCTATCACCCGCCAGGAAAGCGCCTTTATGGATGACGCCCGTTCCGGCGTCGGCGCCAGCGGCCTGATGCAACTGATGCCCGCCACCGCCAAGGAAACCGCGCGCAAATTCAGCATCCCACTGGCGTCACCGCAGCAGGTGCTGGACCCGGACAAGAACATCCAGCTCGGCGCCGCTTACCTGAGCCAGGTGCACAGCCAGTTCAACGGCAATCGCGTACTCGCCTCCGCCGCCTACAACGCCGGCCCAGGGCGCGTACGCCAATGGCTGCGCGGCGCCGATCACCTGAGTTTCGATGTATGGGTGGAAAGCATTCCATTCGACGAAACCCGTCAGTATGTGCAGAACGTGCTGTCTTATTCGGTGATCTACGGGCAGAAGCTCAACTCTCCACAGCCGTTGGTGGATTGGCATGAGCGTTATTTTGATGACCAGTAAAAGCAGGTAAAAGCTGCCCGTTTGAAGCTGCAAGTGCCCGCGTTGTGAGACGCGGGCATTTTTTTTAGGGTTCGTCGTGACCATCGCTAAATTGCAGGGCCGCCAGCCGCGCATACAGCGGGTTGGTGGCGATCAGTTGCTGATGGGTGCCCACCGCGACCAATTTGCCTTGATCCATCACCGCAATCCGATCGGCGTTTTTCACCGTGGCAAGGCGGTGGGCGATCACCAGAGTGGTACGCCCCTGCATCAGTTGCGGCAATGCCTGTTGGATCAGATGCTCGCTCTGGGCATCGAGGGCGCTGGTGGCTTCGTCCAGCAGCAGGATCGGCGCATCCACCAACAAGGCCCGGGCGATAGCCAGGCGCTGGCGCTGCCCACCAGAAAGGCCCATGCCGCCATCCCCCAGGTGGGTCTGGTAGCCGTCGGGCATTTGCAGGATGAAATCATGGGCATGGGCAATGCGCGCCGCTTCTTCGACCTGGGCTAGTGTGGCCTTGGGGTTGCCGTAGCGGATGTTTTCTTCAACGCTGCCAAAAAACAGCGCCGGGCTCTGGGATACCAGGGCAAAACAGCGGCGCAGATCCAACGGGTCCAATGCGCTCAGAGGCTGGCCTTCCAGCAGCACTTGCCCCTGTTGCGGGTCGTAGAAGCGCAGCAACAGATCAAAAATCGTTGATTTACCCGCACCGGACGGCCCCACCAAGGCCAGGGTTTCACCGGCATTGATGCTCAGGCTCAGCCCATCGATGGCGTAGCGATCAGGACGTGATGGGTAGGAAAAATGCAGGTCTTGTAGCTCCAGGCGACCACTGACCCGTTCTGGCAGTTTGACCACACCATAGGACGGAGCCTGGATTTCATTAGGCGACTGCAACAACTCGGCAATTCGCTCCGCCGCCCCGGCAGCGCGCTGCAACTCGCCAATCACTTCGCTCAAAGTGCCAAAGGCGCTGCCCACGATCAGGCTGTAGAACACAAAGGCCGCCAGTTCGCCACCGGAGATGCGCCCGGCGATCACATCCATGCCGCCCACCCACAGCATCACGCCCACGGCGCCCAGCACCAGCACAATCACCAAAGTGATCAGCCAGGCGCGCTGCACGATACGCTTGCGCGCCGTGGTGAACGCTTCCTCGACCGTCACGGCGAAGCGCTGCTCATCCTGCACCTGATGGTTATAGGCCTGCACGGTTTTGATCTGGCCCAGGGTCTCGGAGACGTAGCTGCCGACGTCGGCAATCCGGTCCTGGCTCTGGCGCGACAGGCTGCGCACGCGCCGGCCAAAGATCAGGATCGGGGCCAACACCAGCGGCAACGCCACCACCACGATGCTGGTGAGTTTTGGGTTGGTGATAAACAGCAACACAATCCCGCCGATCACCATCAAAGCGTTGCGCAGGAACAGCGACAGGGATGAACCGATCACCGATTGCAGCAAAGTGGTATCGGCGGTCAAGCGTGACTGGATTTCCGAGCTGCGATTGTTTTCATAAAAACCCGGATGCAGGTAGATCAGATGGTTGAACACCAGCCGGCGAATGTCCGCGACCACCCGCTCACCGATCCACGACACCAAATAAAACCGCGCAAACGTGCCCACCGCCAGGCCCAGCACGAGGATCATGAACAGGCCGATGGACTGGTTGAGCAAGTGTGGCGATTGGGTCATGAAGCCCTGGTCCACCAACAGGCGGATGCCCTGGCCCATGGACAAGGTGATGCCTGCCGTGACGATCAGTGCGAGCAACGCACCGACGGCCTGCCAGCGATACGGAGCGATAAAGCGCAGGGCCAGGCGGATGGCGCGGCGTTGACGGGCTGAAAGCATGGAGAGCATCACCTGAGGAAGACAATGCCAAGCCTACACCGCAATCGGATTGAACTTGGGTAAATCACAATGAGTCAGGTTAATTATGCCCGGCAAGACTAGGCCCTAGAGGCTATCGGTCTAAAGTCCGGCTGGAAATCCGGCGCGATTTCTGCTGGACTGGGCATTCGATCCGCCGACGGGCTAAGGAGTTGTAACAGCTCGGTCACGCGGGGGAATTAGAGTAGGTACACAACCTGATGAGGAGACAGGCCATGTCCTTGCAAAACAGCAGCACTGACAAAGTTGAAGTAATCCGCCAGCCACAGCAGTTGCCTTGCTCGTACATCGATGCCCAGGGCCGCGAAGTGCAGATTACCGAAGAGATGATCCAGGGCGCCTGCGCCGAACTGGAGCAGAAACTGGTCAAGCCTGCCCAGCAAGGCTGATACGCCCCAGCTCTTTCAGAACCGGCCCCAGTGGCCGGTTTTTTTATGCGTTTTTTATGCTCCCAGTGCGGCGACGATGCTCGACAAAGCTGGCGACTCACCATTGATCCGCACCTTCAAGCCGTCAATCTCGCGGCGATCCGGGTAGTGCTTGCGCAGCAGGTCGAATGCCTTGCGCTGTTCTTCGACTGTTCCTACCAGGCTACGGCGAAAGTCCGCATCGTCACGGCGCGGGTCGTAGACGCTGCGGCACAACGTCGCCAGGGCCCAGGCCGGGTCGGTGCTGGCATTGAGAGTGACCTCGGCCAGCGATGGCTCGGGCAGCAGGTCACTCAACTGAATGCTCGCCGGTTGCCCAAGGTGCGCGCACAACGCCTGGTAGATCTGCGCCGTGCCGCGCTGCTTGCCGTCGAGGCTGTAGCCGGCGATGTGCGGAGTCGCCAGCACGCACAGCTCGGCCAGCTCCACATCCACTTCGGGCTCGCCTTCCCACACATCCAGCACTGCCTGTAAATCTTCGCGCTCCAGCAACACCTCGCGCAGCGCCGTGTTATCCACCACCGGGCCACGGCTGGCGTTGATCAGCCAGGTGCCCGGCTTGAGCTGCTCCAGACGCTGGCGATCCAGCAGGTGCCAGGTCGAGCCATTGCCGGATTTTTTCAGCGGGGTGTGCAGGCTGATCACATCGCACTGCTCGATGATCTGTTCCAGGCTCACATAATCGCCCTCTTCGGCGACCTGGCGGGGCGGATCGCAGACCAGCACTTTCCAGCCCAGGCCCTTGAGCACCTTGACCAGGCGCCCGCCCACCTCACCGGCACCAACGATGCCATAGGTACGCTGGGTCAGGTCAGCACCTTCGATTTCAGCCAGGGTCAGCAGGCTGCCCAGCACATAGTCCACCACACCACGAGCGTTGCAGCCCGGCGCGCTGGACCATTGGATCCCGGCCCTTTGAAAGTAATCGAGGTCCAGGTGATCGGTGCCGATGGTGCAGGTGCCGACAAACCGTACCGCCGTGCCCTCCAGCAACGCACGGTTGACGTTGGTCACCGAACGCACCAGCAGCACATCGGCCTGTTCAATGGCGGCGCGGTCGATGGCGCGGCCCGGCACCCGGCGGATCTCGCCGAAACCTTCAAAGAACGCATCGAGCAGCGGGATATTTTCGTCGGCAACAATCAGCATGGCAGGCTCCTTTGGCGGACCAGCAGTGTACAGGCACCGGCCCCTGGAACGTTTACAAATCCGCTACACAGGTAATTTCCTGACCTATCCGTCAAGGCGTAGAATGCGCCGTCCTGCGCTCCCCCTTATCGGACATCTGCACGTGAACACTGCCACTTTGCCCCTCTCCCGCCCTGCCCGCGTTCGCCGGGAAGTCTATAGCCTGCTGGCGCTGGCCTTGCCCATCATGATCGGGCAACTGGCAACCACCGCCATGGGCTTTGTCGATGCGGTGATGGCCGGGCGTGTCAGTTCGCGGGACCTGGCGGCGGTGGCCCTGGGCAACTCCATCTGGATCCCGGTGTATCTATTGATGACCGGAACCTTGCTGGCCACCACCCCCAAAGTCGCCCAGCGCTTCGGCGCCGGCAGCCACACCGAAATCGGCCCGCTGGTACGCCAGGCGTTGTGGCTGGCGTTGGTGGTGGGGTGCACCGCCTCATTGCTGTTGATCAGTGCCGAGCCGATCCTGCATGCAATGAACGTCGACCCCGAGCTGATCGCCCCCTGCATGGGCTACCTGCACGGCATCGCTGCGGGCATGCCGGCGGTGGCGCTGTATTACGTGCTGCGCTGTTTCAGTGACGGGCTGGGCCGCACGCGCCCGAGCATGATCCTCGGGCTGGGCGGGCTGGCATTGAACATCCCGCTGAACTACGTGTTCATCTACGGCCATTTCGGCGTGCCGGCCATGGGCGGCGTAGGCTGCGGCTGGGCCACCGGGATTGTGATGTGGGCGATGATGCTGGGCTTCGCCGCCTGGACCCGCTGGGCACCGGCCTATCAGGCCAGCGAGTTGTTCAAGCGCTTCGACTGGCCAAAATGGTCGGTGATCAAGCGCATCCTGGGCATCGGCCTGCCGATTGGCATCGCGGTGTTTGCCGAGTCGAGCATCTTTGCGGTGATCGCCCTGCTGATCGGCAGCCTGGGCGCAACCGTGGTGGCCGGGCACCAAATCGCCCTGAACTTCAGCTCCCTGGTGTTCATGATCCCCTACTCCCTGAGCATGGCCGTGACCGTGCGGGTGGGCCAGGCCCTGGGCCGTGGCGAACCCCGTGAAGCACGCTTCGCCGCAGGCGTGGGGATGGGCACCGCGCTGGCCTATGCCTGCCTGTCATGCAGCCTGATGCTGCTGTTCCGCGAGCAGATCGCCACGATCTACACCGCCGACCCGCTGGTGGTCCAGGTGGCGGCGATGCTGATTGTGTTCGCGGCGCTGTTCCAGTTTTCCGATGCGATCCAGGTCACGGCGGCTGGCGCCCTGCGCGGTTATCAGGACACCCGGGTGACCATGATCCTGACCCTGTTCGCCTACTGGGGCGTGGGCTTGCCGGTAGGTTACTTGCTGGGGCTGACCGACTGGCTGGGCCAGGCCAACGGCCCGAGCGGCTTGTGGCAGGGGCTGATCGTCGGCCTCAGTTGCGCAGCGGCAATGCTGGTGGTGCGCCTGGCACGCAGTGCGCGCAAGCGCATTCGCCAGGTTTAAGCGCGACTGCCCACTGTAGGTATCAGTCTCAGGTGGCCTTCTTGCGGATCCAGTACAGGTAAGTACCGGCCTCTTCGCGCTGCTCCACCAGTTCATGGTCCAGGAACACGCAGAACTTGGGGATGTCGCGACGGGTCGAGGGATCGGTCGCGATGACCTTGAGCAGGCCACCCGGCGCCAGGTCGCGGATGTGCTGGTGCAGCATCATCACCGGTTCCGGGCAGTTGAGGCCGGTGGCGTCGAGGGTGCCGTCAACGGCAGGGTCAAAAATGTCACTCATAACTCACTCCTGAAAGGCCGGTTCCCACGGGGCTTGCATTTACCGGGCCTTGGGTTTCTTTACGTCCAGGCGGCGCAGGTGGCAGGTGACCTCCTCGCGGTCGTGGTACAGCTGCTTGCAGCCGATTTCCACGCGAATGCCCCGCGCCTTGAAGCCTTCTTCGATGCGCTCCAGCAGGCGCTTCACCTCGGCGTAGCGCTGTTTCATCGGCAACTTGAGGTTGACCACCGCTTCGCGGCAATGCCCTTCGCCGATCCAGGTTTCCAGCAGGGCCGCGTTGCGCGCCGGTTTCTCGACGATATCGCAGACCATCCAGTCCACCGGCTGCTTGGGGGTGAAGGTAAAACCATCCGCCATCAAGTGTTGCACCAGGCCGGTGTCCATCAGGCTTTCGGCCATCGGCCCGTTATCAATCGCCGTCACCAGCATGCCCCGGTTGACCAGTTGCCAGGTCCAGCCGCCCGGCGCTGCGCCGAGGTCGACGCCGGTCATGTCGCCGTGCAGGCGCTCGTCCCACTGGTCCCGGGGGATAAAGTGGTGCCAGGCCTCTTCCAGCTTCAAGGTCGAGCGGCTTGGCGCGTCGCGGGGGAATTTCAGGCGCGGGATGCCCATCGGCCACATGGCCGAGTTATTTGACTCGGCCAGGCCCATAAACACTTCGCGCCCGCTCTTGAAGGTCAGCAGCAGGCGCGGCTTGCTCGGGTCTTCGACCAGCTTGCCGGCGGCCAGCAGGGCCTTGCGCAGGTGCACTTCGAATTTCTTGCAGAAGTTCGACAGTTCCTTGCCATCGTTGGTATCGACCATTTCCAGCCACAGGCTGCCGCATACCGGGAAATCCCGCAGGTGCGCGAGGATCACGCTGATGCGGTCGGTTTCCGGCAGATCGATGAAAACCCCACGCGCCCACTGCCTCGGGAAGATCAGTTCGGCAAAGCGTTGGCCGCGCATCAGGCGCTGGGCGCCGTCTTCTTCAGTGCAGACAAATTCGGCGCAGGCGCTGCCGGTCTTGGCCTTGGCATAGCCGGAAACGTTCAGGCGCGCGGCGTGTTCCGCGATCTCGGAACAGACTTCGCCTTCAAAACCCGGGCGGCAATGCATAAAAAGGGTGTTCATCAACTCTCCTGGTAACACGCTTGCTGTAGCGCAAGGCCTGTCATGAAAACGCGCGCATGATAGCTGAGTTCGGAACCTTGGACTTGTCCATAGAGTCCAGTTATTAGCCTGCTACTGAAAACAGGGCTAGCTTGTAAGCTCTGTTCGTCCCGTCAGGTCCGTAGCCGTGCGGACCATAAGGAGTCATGTAATGTCATCCGTTGATAGCCTGAGAACCCTTAAGACCCTGCAAGTCGACAGCAAGACTTACCACTACTTCAGCTTGCCCGAAGCCGCCAAGAGCCTGGGTGACCTGGACAAGTTGCCGATGTCCCTCAAGGTGCTGCTGGAAAACCTGCTGCGCTGGGAGGACGAAAAAACCGTGACCGGCGCCGACCTCAAGGCGCTTGCCGCCTGGCTCAAGGAGCGGCGCTCCGACCGCGAGATCCAGTACCGCCCGGCCCGGGTGCTGATGCAGGACTTTACCGGCGTACCCGCCGTGGTCGACCTGGCCGCCATGCGCGCCGCCGTGGCCAAGGCCGGTGGCGATCCGCAGCGCATCAACCCGCTGTCGCCGGTGGACCTGGTAATTGACCACTCGGTGATGGTCGACAAGTTCGGCAACGCCGACGCCTTCGAGCAAAACGTCGATATCGAAATGCAGCGCAACGGCGAACGTTATGCGTTCCTGCGCTGGGGCCAGAGCGCCTTTGATAATTTCAGCGTGGTACCACCGGGTACCGGCATCTGCCACCAGGTCAACCTGGAATACCTGGGTCGCACGGTGTGGACCAAGGACGAAGACGGCCGCACCTATGCCTTCCCCGATACCCTGGTGGGCACCGACTCCCACACCACCATGATCAACGGCCTCGGCGTTTTGGGCTGGGGCGTGGGCGGTATCGAGGCGGAAGCGGCTATGCTTGGCCAGCCGGTCTCGATGCTGATCCCCGAAGTGATCGGCTTCAAGCTCACCGGCAAACTCAAAGAAGGCATTACCGCCACCGACCTGGTGCTGACAGTCACGCAAATGCTGCGTAAAAAAGGCGTGGTGGGCAAATTCGTCGAGTTCTATGGCGACGGCCTGGCTGACCTGCCCCTGGCCGACCGCGCCACCATTGCCAACATGGCACCGGAGTACGGCGCAACCTGCGGCTTTTTCCCCGTGGACGAAGTGACCCTGGACTACTTGCGCCTCTCCGGCCGGCCTGACGCCACGGTCAAGCTGGTGGAGGCCTATACCAAGGCCCAGGGCCTGTGGCGCAATGCCGGTGAAGAACCGGTATTCACTGACAGCCTGGCGCTGGACATGGCCAGCGTCGAAGCCAGCCTGGCCGGGCCAAAACGCCCGCAGGACCGAGTCTCGCTGCCAGATGTGGGTCAAGCGTTCAGTGACTTCCTGGACTTGCAGTTCAAACCCGCAAGCAAGGAAGAAGGCCGCCTGGAAAGCGAAGGCGGCGGCGGTGTCGCCGTGGGCAATGCCGACCTGGTGGGCGAAGCCGACTACGACTTCGAAGGCCAGACCTATCGCCTGAAAAACGGCGCGGTGGTGATCGCCGCGATTACCTCCTGCACCAACACCTCCAACCCCAGCGTGATGATGGCCGCCGGCCTGGTCGCGAAAAAAGCCGTGGAAAAGGGCCTGACCCGCAAGCCGTGGGTAAAAAGCTCCCTGGCGCCTGGCTCCAAGGTGGTTACCGACTACTACAACGCCGCCGGCCTGACACCGTACCTCGACCAACTGGGCTTCGACCTGGTGGGTTACGGCTGCACCACCTGTATCGGCAACTCCGGGCCATTACCGGAGCCTATCGAGAAAGCCATCCAGAAAGCCGACCTGACCGTGGCGTCGGTGCTGTCCGGCAACCGTAACTTCGAAGGCCGCGTGCACCCCCTGGTGAAAACCAACTGGCTGGCCTCGCCGCCCCTGGTGGTGGCCTACGCCCTCGCCGGGACCGTGCGCATTGATATCAGCAGCGAGCCCTTGGGCACCGGCAAGGATGGTGCGCCGGTATACCTGCGCGATATCTGGCCCAGCAGCCAGGAGATCGCCGACGCGGTGGCCCAGGTCAGCACCAGCATGTTCCATAAGGAATACGCCGAGGTGTTTGCCGGTGACGAACAGTGGCAAGCCATTGAAGTGCCGCAGGCCGCGACTTATGTGTGGCAAAAAGACTCCACCTATATCCAGCACCCGCCCTTCTTCGACGACATCGCCGGCCCCTTGCCGGTGATCAAGGATGTGCAAGGCGCCAACATCCTGGCCCTACTTGGTGATTCGGTGACCACCGACCACATCTCCCCGGCCGGCAACATCAAGGCTGACAGCCCGGCCGGCCGCTACCTGCGCGAACAGGGCGTGGAACCACGGGACTTCAACTCCTATGGCTCGCGCCGCGGCAACCATGAAGTGATGATGCGCGGCACCTTCGCCAACATCCGGATCCGCAACGAAATGCTCGGCGGCGAAGAAGGCGGCAACACCCTCTACATTCCCACCGGCGAGAAGATGCCGATCTACGACGCTGCCATGAAATACCAGGCGTCCGGCACGCCGCTGGTGGTGATCGCCGGCCAGGAGTACGGCACCGGTTCCAGCCGCGACTGGGCCGCCAAGGGCACCAACCTGTTGGGCGTCAAGGCGGTGATTGCCGAGAGCTTCGAGCGTATCCACCGTTCCAACCTGGTGGGCATGGGCGTGCTGCCATTGCAGTTCAAACTGGACCAGAACCGCAAGGCGCTGCAACTGACCGGCAAGGAGAAGATCGATATTCTCGGCCTGACCGATGCCGATATCGAACCACGCATGAACCTGACGCTGGTGATTACCCGCGAAGACGGCCGCAGCGAAAAAGTCGAGGTCCTGTGCCGGATCGATACCCTCAATGAAGTTGAATACTTCAAGGCGGGGGGGATTCTGCATTACGTACTGCGCCAGTTGATTGCTTCATAACGCGACAAGCCAGACCCAACACCGCCTTCGGGCGGTGTTTTCATTTTTACCGCCTGCAACTGTCGCTATAATCCGCGCCCTCATTTGTAGGCGCCGGCTTACCGGCTGCTACATCAAGCAATTGCGTCACGTTGACCGTCACAAGGATTTTTTATGCCCGCTTTGCCCTGGCTGTACCTGGCCCTTCTTTCCATTGGCTATGGATTGGCCCTGACCTACGGGCAACTGGGTTTGCTGGCAGGGGCTTCCATCGGGCTACTGCTGGTCGCAGGTTACGCCGTACGCCAACAGCACGTCCCATGGGCGCGCTACCTTGGCCATGGCCTGTTCATCGTATTGGCCCTGGGCCTGGCGATGCACTGGCTACCCGGCTTCCAAAACGGTCGCGCCATCGACCCCCAGCGTTTCACCGCCGACGCCGTGCCCTTTTCGTTGTACCTGAACCAGGACAAACCACTGATTGGCTTCTGGCTGCTACTCGCCTGCCCGTGGATCGTCGCCCGCCGCCCGTTGCGCCTATCGATCTATGCCACCGCGCTGGCCTTGACCCTGACCACCATCGCCGCCCTGGGTGGCGCGGTACTGCTGGGCATCATCAGTTGGGCCCCCAAATGGCCAGACCAGGCCTGGCTCTGGGTGTTGAATAACCTGTTGCTGGTGACCCTGGTTGAGGAAGCGTTGTTTCGCGGCTATATCCAGGGCGGCCTGAGCCGGCGCTTCAAGCAAATGCCCTACGGCGAAAACCTCGCCTTGCTATTGGCTTCGCTGCTGTTTGGCCTGGTGCATGTGGGCGCGGGCTGGCAATGGGTGCTGCTGGCCAGTATTGCTGGCGCGGGTTATGGCCTGGCCTACCGCTTCGGCGGCCTGGGCGCGGCGATTGCTACGCACTTTGGTTTGAATCTGCTGCATTTCGGGTTGTTTACCTACCCAATGCTGGCCTGATCGCCAGCGCTGAGGCTGCGCCGGCAGGAGCTTTCGCTGGCGCGGATTATTGCAAAAATAAGTTAAATAAACCCCCGCACTGGCCGACAACCTGTCAAAGCCTTGCGGATTGATCAATCATGCGTAATAACCAACCCGTTACCCAGCGCGAACGTACCTTCCCCGCTCAACAACGGTTGATCTCCACGACCGATGCCAAAGGCGTGATCACTTACTGCAACGATGCGTTTGTCGAGATCAGTGGGTTTTCCCGGGATGAACTGATGCGCGCCCCGCACAACCTGGTTCGCCACCCGGATGTGCCGGCGGCCGTGTTCGCGCATATGTGGACGACGCTCAAACAAGGCTTGCCATGGATGGGCATCGTCAAGAACCGCTGCAAGACCGGCGATCACTACTGGGTCAACGCCTATGTGACCCCGGTATTCGACGGCGAACAGGTGATCGGCTACGAATCGGTACGAGTCAAGCCGACCGCCGAGCAGATCCGCCGTGCCGAAGCGCTGTACCAGCGTATCAACCAAGGCAAGTCGGCCATCCCGCGCAGTGATAAATGGCTGCCGGTGTTGCAGGACTGGCTGCCGTTTATCATGGTCAGCCAACTGAGTTTCCTGATTGGCATCTGGCTCAATTCCCATTGGGGCTTTGCCTTGGCCGCTGCCTTGTCAGTGCCACTGGGCCTGCTCGGCCTGAGCTGGCAGCAGCGCGGCCTCAAGCGCCTGCTGCGCCTGGCCGAACAGACCACTTCCGACCCGCTGATCGCACAGATGTACACCGACAGCCGTGGCGCACAAGCACGCCTGGAGATGTCGATCCTCAGCCAGGAAGCCCGCCTGAAGACCTGCCTGACCCGTCTGCAGGACACCGCCGAGCACCTCAACGAGCAGGCGCGTCAATCCAACACCCTGGCCCACAACAGTTCGACCGGCCTGGAACGCCAGCGCGTGGAGACCGAGCAGGTCGCCACCGCCGTCAATCAGATGGCCGCCACCACCCAGGAAGTCGCCAGCCATGTACAGCGCACGGCCGATGCGACCCAGGAAGCCAATCGCCTGACCGGGCGCGGGCGTGATATCGCCGGCGAAACCCGTGAAGCCATCCAGCGCCTGTCGGTGGTGGTCGGGGAAACCGGCGTGACCGTGACCCAACTGGCCAAGGACAGCGACGAGATCGGCGGCGTGGTGGATGTGATCAAGGGTATTGCCGACCAGACCAACCTGCTGGCCCTGAACGCAGCCATCGAAGCGGCCCGTGCCGGTGAAATGGGTCGCGGGTTTGCGGTGGTGGCCGACGAAGTGCGGCAACTGGCGCAACGCACCAGCGAGTCCACCGGGCAGATCCATGCCCTGATCGCCAAGCTACAACAGACCGCCAGCACCGCCGTGCAGACCATGGACGCCGGGCATCGCCAGGCTGAAGAAGGTGTGGCGCGGGTAATGGAAGCGGACGCTGCGCTGGTGGGAATCAGCGAGGCGGTGGCGCATATTACCGACATGACCACCCAGATCGCCGCCGCGACCGAGGAGCAAAGCTCGGTGGCCGAAGAGATCAGCCGCAATATCAGCACCATTGCGCTGTTGGCGGACCAGACGTCGGAGCAGGCGTTGAATTCGGCGCAGTTGAGTGAGGAGTTGACGCATACGGCGAATACGCAGTATTCGTTGGTGGAGCGGTTTAACCGTTAGATCGCTATCGCAGGCAAGCCAGCTCCCACATTTTGAATGTATTCACACATCAAAATGTGGGAGCTGGCTTGCCTGCGATGGGCATCGGTATCTACACAACTTTCAGAAACTGACGATCTCTCCTGTGGCGAGCGGGCTTGCCCCGCGCCGGGGTGCGAAGCAGCCCCAAAACCAGCCACTACGGAGTATCTGATACACCGCATACAGCTTACTGGGGCTGCTTCGCACCCCGGCGCGGGGCAAGCCCGCTCGCCACAACAGCCCTATCTGCTTGGCTTTATGCGATGCAGCAAAATTGTGTAGATACCTATGCTGCGATGAGGCCCTAACAGGCGCCGAGAAACCCAGCCACCTTCACCGCCGCCGCCTCCAGATGCTGCTCATGGGTAACCCCCGAAGCCTTCAACGGCTTCAAATCATGATCCCCTGCCACCAGCCACATCACCTCGATGCTCGGCGACAGCACATAACCCTCCACCGCCGCCCGATTGCCCAGCGCATCACGCTCGCCCTGCACAATCAACGTCGGCGTCTTCAGCCCGGCCAGGTGCTCGACCCGGGGTTTTTCCGGCTTGCCCACCGCATAGAACGGATAACCCAGGCATACCAGGGCATCAGCCGCCAATTCATCGGCCAATAGGCTGGCCATGCGCCCGCCCATGGACTTGCCGCCCACCGCCAGGGGCCCAGCGACATGACGTCGCACCTGGGCATATACCTCGCGCCAGCATTCCAGCAGTTTCGGCGCCGGATTCGGCGGGCGTTTGCCGCCGTCCACACGGCGCTGGGCCATGTACGGGAACTCGAAGCGCAACACGCTCACGCCATGCCCGGCAAGGCGTGCAGCCATGTCGTCCATAAAGCCCGAGTCCATCGGCGCGCCGGCTCCGTGGGCGAGGATCAGCGTCGGTGAGGGGCCTGCGCCAACGCGCGTGGCCGCATTCCATAACCAACCCTGTTCACGCACACACTGCGCCCATTGATCCCCGTCAATACTGGCCTTGTGCTCTTTGCCCATGCTTGCCTCGCTTTTTAGTCTGCCTATAACTCCAGCCCAAGTGCCGCATCTGCTTGGGTTGAACCGTGGATGGGGAACCATGAACACTACTTTAAGTACCGCCTATAACTACAAGGTGGTCCGCCAATTCGCCATTATGACGGTGGTGTGGGGCATCGTCGGCATGGGGCTCGGGGTTTTTCTCGCTGCCCAGTTGGTATGGCCCGAACTCAACTTCAACCTGCCTTGGACCAGTTTCGGTCGATTGCGCCCACTGCACACCAACGCGGTGATTTTCGCGTTTGGTGGCTGTGCGCTGTTTGCCAGCTCCTTCTACGCGGTGCAACGCACCTGCCAGACCCAGCTGTTCGCGCCGAAAGTCGCGGCGTTCTGCTTCTGGGGCTGGCAATTGGTGATCCTGCTGGCGGCAATCAGCTTGCCATTGGGCTACACCAGTTCCAAGGAATACGCCGAGCTGGAATGGCCGATCGACATCCTGATCACCATCGTCTGGGTCGCCTACGCCATCGTGTTCTTCGGCACCGTGGCCAAGCGCAACACCAAGCACATCTACGTCGGTAACTGGTTCTTCGGTGCGTTCATCATCACCGTGGCGATCCTGCATATCGTCAACAACCTGGAAATCCCGGTCAGCCTGACCAAGTCCTACTCCCTCTACGGTGGTGCGACGGATGCCATGGTGCAGTGGTGGTACGGCCATAACGCCGTAGGTTTTTTCCTCACTGCGGGCTTCCTGGGGATGATGTACTACTTCGTGCCGAAACAGGCCGAGCGTCCGGTTTACTCCTATCGCTTGTCCATCGTGCACTTCTGGGCATTGATCACCCTGTACATCTGGGCCGGTCCTCACCACTTGCACTACACCGCGCTGCCGGACTGGGCACAGTCCCTGGGCATGGTGATGTCGCTGGTACTGCTGGCGCCAAGCTGGGGCGGCATGATCAACGGCATGATGACCCTCTCGGGCGCCTGGCATAAGCTGCGCAGCGACCCGATCCTGCGCTTTCTGGTGGTATCGCTGGCGTTCTACGGCATGTCGACCTTTGAAGGTCCGATGATGGCGATCAAGACGGTCAACGCCCTGTCCCACTACACCGACTGGACCATCGGCCACGTACACGCCGGCGCTCTGGGTTGGGTGGCGATGATTTCCATCGGCGCGCTGTACCACATGATCCCGAAAGTCTTCGGTCGCGAGCAGATGTACAGCCTCGGCCTGATCAACGCGCACTTCTGGCTGGCTACCATCGGCACCGTGCTCTACATCGCTTCGATGTGGGTCAACGGCATTGCCCAGGGCCTGATGTGGCGTGCGGTCAACGAAGACGGCACCTTGACCTACTCCTTCGTCGAAACCCTGGTGGCTAGCCACCCAGGCTTCATCGTGCGGTTGGTGGGCGGTGCGATCTTCCTCAGCGGCATGTTCCTGATGGCTTACAACACTTGGCGCACCGTGCGTTCGGCACAACCTGCCGAAGTAGCCGCTGCGGCGCGGATGGCCTGAGGAGTCGATGATGAAACACGAAACGATTGAAAAGAACGTCGGCCTGCTGATGCTGCTGATGGTGCTGGCCGTGAGTATCGGCGGCCTGACACAGATCGTCCCGCTGTTCTTCCAGGACGTGACCAACAAGCCGGTGGAAGGCATGAAGCCCTATACCGCGCTGCAACTGGAAGGCCGTGACATCTACATCCGCGAAGGCTGCGTACAGTGCCACTCGCAAATGATCCGGCCGTTCCGCGCCGAGACCGAACGCTATGGCCACTACTCGGTCGCCGGCGAAAGCGTTTGGGACCACCCGTTCCTGTGGGGTTCCAAGCGTACCGGTCCGGACCTGGCCCGGGTTGGCGCCCGCTACTCCGACGACTGGCACCGCGCGCACTTGTACAACCCGCGCAACGTAGTGCCTGAGTCGAAGATGCCGGCCTACCCATGGCTGGTCACCGCGCAGGTCGACAGCAGCCACACCGAAACCAAGCTCAAGGTCATGCGTACCCTCGGCGTGCCGTACACCGACGCGGACATCACCGCGGCCGTGGACAGCCTCAAGGGCAAGACCGAAATGGACGCCCTGGTCTCCTATCTGCAAGTGCTCGGCACTGCAATCAAGAGCAAGAGGTGAACCATGGGTTTTGAACTGGATACCGGAATGATCCGCGGCCTCGGCACGCTGGTGGTGGCAATTGCCTTCATCGGCTTGTCGCTGTGGGTGTTCAACTCCAAGCGCAACCCGGAGTTCGCCGAGGCCTGCCTGCTGCCATTTGCCGATGAGCCTAAGCCTGACGCCATTGGCACCCCATCCGACGCTCAAGAAGAGCCTGTAACAAGGAGCATTCGGCCATGACTACCTTTTGGAGTACATGGATCTGTGTACTGACCCTGGGCAGCCTGATCGGCCTGACCTGGCTGTTGTTCGGCACCCGCAAGGGCGAGACCAAGGGCAGCGTCGACCAGACCATGGGCCACGCGTTCGACGGGATTGAGGAGTACGACAACCCCCTGCCCCAATGGTGGTTCATGTTGTTCGCCGGCACCCTGGTGTTTGCCGTCGGCTACCTGATCCTCTATCCGGGCCTGGGCAACTGGAAAGGCGTATTGCCGGGCTATGAAGACGGCTGGACCCAGACCAAGGAATGGGACAAGGAAATGGCCAAGGCCGACGCCAAGTTCGGGCCGATCTTCGCCAAATTCGCCGCCATGCCCGTGGAAGAAGTGGCCAAGGACCCGCAAGCGTTGAAAATGGGCGGTCGCCTGTTTGCCTCCAACTGCGCGGTGTGCCACGGCTCCGACGCCAAGGGCGCCTACGGCTTCCCGAACCTGGCGGACGACAACTGGCGCTGGGGTGGTTCGGCTGATGCAATCAAGCTGACCATCATGAACGGTCGCCATGCCGCGATGCCGGCCTGGGGTGAAGTGCTGGGTGAAGACGGGGTGAAAAACGTCGCCGCTTATGTGCGTCACGACCTGGCCAAGTTGCCGCTGCCGGCTGACAGCAAAGTCGACCTGGCTGCCGGCAAGCAAGCGTTCGACACCACCTGCGTGGCATGCCACGGCCCAGAAGGCCACGGTGTTGAAGCCATGGGCGCGCCGAACCTGACGCAGCCTGCCGGTTTCATCTACGGCACCAGTCTTGCGCAGTTGCAACAGACTATCCGCCATGGCCGCCAAGGCCAGATGCCGGCGCAGGAAGCGCTGCAAGGCAACGACAAGGTCCACCTGCTGGCGGCCTACGTCTACAGCCTGTCGCAGAAAGATCAGAAGTAAGCTTCACGCAATAAGCTGCAAGAGAAGAGTTCTCAACTCGGCTCTTGCAGCCTTTTCAACCCTCTCCCTCCCCGCTTCAAACTTGCCGCTTGCAGCTCGCTATTAACCGCTGCGCCCTGCGCCAGATTGTCACACCCTTCTAAAGCACACCTTTCCCCTCTCGCCAATCGGGTCTACGCTTGTTTCGACAGTGGGCCGGCGTTGATCGGCCGCAGCTCGACTTGCACTCGATGAGTCAGACATTCCAGCAGGGTGACAGGCGCAAGGGCTGACAGTTACCGGCTGTCGCGCCACCGACCATTCGTCACCTTGGCAACGTGTCCCTACGCATCGCGTTGCAAGTACCTGCGCCCCCTCAAAATTCCTGTCCAACCCGTCAGCTTTTCATTTTTGATTTTGTCCTTACTCCAAATAGGGAAAGGGCGCAGAATCTGGCTTGAAACGCATTGACGCAGGTCAGCGTTACGTTGCAATGGCACTTCGCATTGTCCATACTTGCGGCCGATTTTTATCCTAATAAAACACCTAAACCGTGGAACCTTAGAATGAGCACAGCAATCAGTCCGACTGCTTATAACTATAAGGTAGTCCGCCAGTTCGCCATCATGACGGTGGTCTGGGGGATCCTTGGCATGGGGCTCGGTGTCTTCATCGCCTCGCAACTGGTCTGGCCGGAGTTGAACTTCGACCTGCCATGGACGACGTTTGGACGCCTACGCCCACTGCACACCAACCTGGTGATCTTCGCCTTCGGCGGATGTGCACTGTTTGCCACTTCCTACTATGTCGTGCAGCGAACCTGCCAGACGCGACTGATTTCCGACGGCCTCGCCGCCTTCACCTTCTGGGGCTGGCAAGCAGTAATCGTCGGCGCCATCATCACCCTGCCAATGGGCTTCACCACCACCAAGGAATACGCGGAATTGGAATGGCCCCTTGCCATCCTTCTGGCGATCGTCTGGGTGACCTACGGCATCGTGTTCTTTGGCACCATCGTCAAGCGCAAGACCAAGCACATCTACGTCGGCAACTGGTTCTACGGTGCCTTCATCGTCGTGACGGCGATGCTGCACATCGTCAACCACGCGTCCCTGCCGGTGAGTTTCTTCAAGTCCTACTCGGCCTACGCCGGTGCGACCGATGCAATGATCCAGTGGTGGTACGGCCACAACGCCGTAGGGTTCTTCCTGACCACCGGCTTCCTGGGGATGATGTACTACTTCGTGCCGAAACAGGCCGAGCGTCCGATCTACTCCTATCGCCTGTCCATCGTGCACTTCTGGGCGCTGATCACCCTGTATATCTGGGCCGGTCCTCACCACTTGCACTACACCGCACTGCCGGATTGGGCACAGTCCCTGGGCATGGCCATGTCGATCATCCTGCTGGCTCCGAGCTGGGGCGGCATGATCAACGGCATGATGACCCTCTCGGGCGCCTGGCATAAGCTGCGCACCGACCCGATCCTGCGCTTTTTGGTGGTATCGCTGGCGTTCTACGGCATGTCGACCTTTGAAGGGCCGATGATGGCGATCAAGACCGTCAACTCGCTGTCCCACTACACCGACTGGACCATCGGCCACGTACACGCCGGCGCTCTGGGCTGGGTCGCGATGATCTCCATCGGCGCGCTGTACCACATGATTCCCAAGCTCTATGGCCGGGCTCAGATGCACAGCACCAGCCTGATCAACACCCACTTCTGGCTGGCCACTATCGGCACCGTGCTCTACATCGCTTCGATGTGGGTCAACGGCATCACCCAGGGCCTGATGTGGCGTGCAATCAACGATGACGGCACCCTCACCTACTCCTTCGTTGAAGCGCTGCAAGCCAGCCATCCTGGCTTCATCGTACGTGCCCTCGGTGGTGCGTTCTTCGCCAGCGGCATGCTGTTCATGGCCTACAACGTGTGGCGCACCGTGCGTGCCTCCAACCCTGTAGAGGCTGAAGCCGCCACCAAGATCGCCGTCGTGGGAGCTCACTGATGAAGCATGAAGTAGTCGAGAAGAATATCGGCCTGCTGGCCTTCTTCATGGTCATCGCCGTGAGTATCGGCGGCCTGACCCAGATCGTTCCGCTGTTTTTCCAGGACGTGACCAACAAGCCGGTCGAAGGCATGAAGCCGCGCACCGCCCTTGAACTGGAAGGCCGCGACGTGTACATCGCCAACGGCTGTGTCGGCTGCCACTCGCAGATGATCCGTCCGTTCCGTGCTGAAACCGAACGCTATGGCCACTACTCGGTTGCCGGTGAAAGCGTGTGGGACCACCCGTTCCTGTGGGGTTCCAAGCGTACCGGTCCGGACCTGGCCCGTGTGGGTGGGCGTTACTCCGATGACTGGCAGCGTGCGCACTTGTACAACCCGCGCAACGTGGTGCCCGAGTCGAAAATGCCGGCGTACCCGTTCCTCGTGGAAAACAAGCTCGACGGCAAAGACACTGCCAAGAAAATGGAAGTCTTGCGCACCTTAGGCGTGCCTTACACCGATGAAGACATCGCCGGTGCCCAGGCAGCCGTCAAGGGCAAGACCGAAATGGACGCGCTGGTGGCCTATCTGCAAGGCCTGGGCACCATCATCAAAAGCAAACGGTGATCTGAATGGATATCGGGATGATTCGAGGCCTGGGCACCGTTGTCGTGATGGTGGCCTTTATCGGCCTGACGTTGTGGGTGTTCAGCCCCAAGCGCAAGTCAGAGTTTGAAGACGCGACCTTGCTGCCTTTTGCGGATGATCCCGAAGCCATCAAGCACGTCGAGCAAGCTTCTAGGAGTAACAAAGAATGACTACGTTCTGGAGTCTGTACGTCACAGTCCTCAGTCTGGGTACCATTTTTGCCCTGACCTGGCTGTTGCTGTCGACCCGCAAGGGCCAGCGCGCCGAGCAAACGGACGAGACGGTTGGCCACTCGTTCGATGGCATCGAGGAATACGACAACCCACTGCCTAAGTGGTGGTTCATGCTGTTCGTCGGCACCATCATCTTCGCCCTGGGCTACCTGGTGCTGTACCCGGGCCTGGGTAACTGGAAGGGCCTGCTGCCGGGTTATGCCTACCTCGACAACGAGAAGCAAACCCCGTTCGCCAATGGCCAGAGCGGCTGGACCGGTGTGCACGAGTGGGAAAAGGAAATGGCCCGCTCCGACGCCAAGTTCGGACCGATCTTCGCCAAGTTTGCCGCCATGCCCATTGAGGAAGTGGCCAAAGATCCACAAGCCCTGAAGATGGGTGGCCGCCTGTTCGCCTCCAACTGTTCGGTATGCCACGGTTCCGACGCCAAGGGTGCCTATGGCTTCCCCAACCTGACCGACGCCGACTGGCGCTGGGGCGGCGAGCCGGAAACCATCAAGGCCACCATCATGGCGGGCCGTCACGCGGTGATGCCGGGCTGGGCTGAAGTGATCGGTGAACAAGGCGTGGCTGACGTCGCCGGTTTCGTGCTGACCAACCTCGATGGCCGCAAGCTGCCGGAAGGCGCCAAGGCCGACGTAGCCAACGGCGAGAAGCTGTTCGCCGCCAACTGCGTGGCCTGCCACGGCCCGGCCGGCAAAGGTACGCCAGCGATGGGCGCACCTGACCTGACCCACCCGGGCGCGTTCATCTACGGCTCCAGCTTCGCCCAACTGCAGCAGACCATCCGTTACGGCCGTCAGGGCCAGATGCCTGCGCAGGAGCAATTGCAGGGTAATGACAAGGTGCACTTGCTGGCGGCGTATGTTTACAGCCTGTCGCACAAAGAGCAGCAAGAGCAGAAGTAAGCGGCAAGCCGCAAGAAAAAGCCCCTGTCGCCCTAGCGGTGACAGGGGCTTTTTTATTGCCGGTGAAACACATCGACCGCTTGTAGCTTGAAGCTTGTAGCGTTTCAGTTCGGCGTAGTAACGTAACTACATTCACCCACCCTACTGGGAGGCGCCCCATGACAATTACGACCATCTCCAGCCGCGAATTCAACCAAGACACAAGCGGTGCCAAAAAAGCCGCGCGCCAAGGACCGGTTTTTATCACCGACCGAGGCAAGCCTGCCCATGTACTGCTAAGTATTGAGGACTACCAAAAATTGACAGGCATCAACGCCGATATCGTTGACCTGTTGGTGATGCCCGAAGCGGCGGACATCGAGTTTGAAACCGAGCGTGCCGTAATTATCCATCGACCCGTGGACCTCTCTTGATGTATCTGCTCGATACCAATGTCATTTCCGAGTTACGCAAACCCCAGGCCGACAAAAATGTGGTGGCCTGGGCCAAAACCGTCGCCGCACCGCGCATGTATATTTCGGCGATTACCTTGAAAGAACTGGAGACTGGGGTGCAGCGAATGGAGCGCCGTGACCCCGCGCAGGGCAAGGTCTTGCGCACCTGGCTCAAACGCCATGTCATGCCGGCCTTCGATGCCAGAATCCTGCCAATTGACGCTGCCGTGGCATTACGCTGCGCCAGCCTGCATGTGCCGGATCGTGCTAACGAAGGTGACGCGCTGATCGCCGCAACCGCTCTGGTTCACGGCCTGACCGTGGTCACCCGCAATGTCACCGACTTCCAAAGCAGCGGTGTGACATTGATCAACCCATGGGACGAATGACCTACAGGCCCTGAAAAACTGTCCATACTCACGCTGTCAATTGATTCAAGTCACGTACACCATCAATTGATTTCCCCCAACGCGACCAAAGGTCGCACCCGTTCACCGGTGCTACAGGCGTATCATTACGCCACTGCAAGACCCCTATTTTGACCCCGGCTGGCACGTACTGGCCGAGGCAAATCTCCACTGCCGTGGGATGCAATGATGAGCAACCAGATTCCGGTACATGACGTTACCCCGCCTGCCAAAAAAACCAGCGACACCGTCGATCTCTACGCCTCGCGGGAGAAAATCTACACCCGCGCCTTCACCGGGATGTTCCGCAACCTGCGGATGCTCGGCGGTGCCGGCTTGTTCCTGCTGTACTTCGGTACGGTGTGGCTGAACTGGGGCGGGCACCAGGCCGTCTGGTGGAACCTGCCAGAGCGCAAATTCTTCATTTTCGGTGCGACATTCTGGCCCCAGGATTTCATCCTGCTGTCGGGGATCCTGATCATTTCGGCCTTTGGCCTGTTCTTTATCACCGTCTACGCCGGGCGTATCTGGTGCGGCTACACCTGCCCGCAAAGCGTGTGGACCTGGATCTACATGTGGTGCGAGAAGGTCACAGAAGGCGACCGCAACCAGCGGATCAAGCTGGACAAGGCGCCGATGAGCGCCAACAAGTTCCTGCGTAAACTCAGCAAGCACACGCTGTGGCTGCTGATCGGCTTTGTTACCGGCATGACCTTTGTCGGCTACTTCTCGCCGATCCGCGAACTGGTGTTCGAGTTCTTCACCGGCCAGGCCGATGGCTGGTCGTACTTCTGGGTCGGCTTCTTCACCCTCGCCACCTATGGCAACGCCGGCTGGCTGCGTGAGCAGGTGTGCATCTACATGTGTCCGTATGCGCGCTTCCAAAGCGTGATGTTCGACAAAGACACCCTGATCGTGTCCTACGACCCGCGCCGCGGCGAAGTGCGTGGCCCGCGCAAGAAAGGTGTCGACTACAAGGCCCAGGGCCTGGGGGATTGCATCGACTGCACGATGTGCGTGCAGGTCTGCCCTACCGGCATCGATATCCGCGACGGCCTGCAAATCGAGTGCATTGGCTGCGCCGCCTGCATCGACGCCTGCGACACCATCATGGACAAGATGGATTACCCTCGCGGGTTGATCAGCTACACCACCGAACATAACCTGTCGGGGCAAAAGACCCACAAGCTGCGCCCGCGCCTGATCGGCTACGCGCTGGTGCTGCTGGCGATGATCAGCCTGCTGGCCGCGGCGTTCTTCATGCGTTCGCTGGTGGGTTTCGACGTCAGCAAGGACCGCGTGCTGTACCGCGAAAACGCCGAAGGGCGGATCGAGAACGTCTACAGCCTGAAGATCATGAACAAGGACCAGCACGACCACACCTACGTGCTGGACGCCACGGGCCTGCCGGACCTCAAGCTGCAAGGCAAGCGCGAGATCAAGGTCGCCGCCGGGGAAATCTTCACCATGCCGGTGGAACTGTCGAGCGCGCCGGAACAAATGCCGTCGACCACCAACGAGGTGAAATTCATCCTCAAGGATGCTGATGATGACAGCGTCCACGTTGAAGCCAAGAGCCGGTTCATCGGCCCACAAATTCGTTAAAAGAGAGCAGAACAATGCCCGTAGCAACTGCCGCAAGCCCCTGGTACAAGCACCTCTGGCCCTGGATCATCATTGCCATCCTGGCCTGCTCGGTGACGCTGACCTTGTCCATGGTGACCATCGCGGTGAACAACCCGGACAACCTGGTCAACGACAACTACTACGAGGCGGGCAAGGGCATCAACCGCTCCCTGGACCGCGAACTGCTGGCCCAGACCCTGCAAATGCGCGCCACGATGCACCTGGATGAGTTGACCGGCGAAGTCGAGTTGCACCTCACCGGCAACAGCGGGCCGACCACACTGGAATTGAACCTGATTTCGCCGACCCAGCCGGAGAAAGACCGCAAGGTCATGCTCACCCGCAGCGAGAGCGAGCCGGGTCGCTATATCGGCCAGGTCACTGACAAGGTCGAAGGCCGGCGCTTCGTCGAGCTGTTGGGGGTGGAAGGCGACAGGACCTGGCGCATGTTTGAAGAGGAAGAAGTCAGCCATGGCACCGACCTGAAGTTGGGTGACGAGCCGTTGCAGGGTGCTGAAGACCTGAAAAACTGAAAGTCTGCGCTTCGCGCATCGCCGGCAAGCCGGCTCCTACAGGGAGTGTGCGATAACCTTGTAGGAGCCGGCTTGCCCGCGATGAGGCCCTCCCCGCCCACACAGATCCAAAACCATGACCACCCCAATCCCCTGCTACCACTGCGCCCTCCCAGTCCCGCCCGGCAGCCGCTTCACTGCGGTGATCCTCGGCGAGCCCCGCGAGCTCTGCTGCCCGGGCTGTCAGGCGGTGGCCGAAGCAATTGTCGCAGGTGGGCTGGAAAGCTATTACCAACACCGCAGCGAGGCCTCAGCCAACCCAGAGGCGTTGCCCGTGCAGTTGGTCGACGAACTGGCGCTGTACGACCGCGCCGATGTGCAAAAGCCCTTCGTGCGCCACGACGGCGACCTGGCCGAAGCCACGCTGTTGATGGAAGGCATCAGTTGCGCCGCCTGTGGCTGGCTGATCGAGAAACACTTGCGCAGCCTGCCGGCCGTGGCCGAGGCGCGGCTGAACCTGTCCAACCACCGCCTGCATGTGCGCTGGGCCGATGGGCAATTGCCGTTGAGCCAGGTGCTCAGCGAGCTACGCCATATCGGCTACGCTGCCCACCCTTATCAAGCCGACCGTGCCGCTGAACAGTTAGCCAGTGAAAACCGCCTGGCCTTGCGCCAACTGGGCGTGGCCGGCCTGCTATGGTTCCAGGCGATGATGGCGACGATGGCCACCTGGCCGGAGTTCAATATCGACCTGAGCCCAGAGCTACACGAGATCCTGCGCTGGGTTGCGCTGTTTCTGACCACCCCCATCGTGTTCTACAGTTGTGCACCGTTTTTCAAGGGCGCCATGCGTGACCTGCGCACCCGCCACCTGACCATGGATGTGTCGGTCTCGCTGGCCATTGGCGGCGCCTACCTGGCGGGGATCTGGACCGCGATCACCGGGGTGGGCGAGCTGTATTTCGATGCCGTGGGCATGTTCGCGCTGTTCCTGCTGGCCGGGCGCTACCTGGAGCGTCGCGCCCGGGAACGCACGGCTGCCGCCACCGCCCAACTGGTCAACCTGCTGCCGGCCTCGTGCCTGCGCCTCAAAGCCGATGGCCAGAGCGATCGTATCCTGCTCACCGAACTGGCCCTGGGCGACCGAGTGCTGGTGCACCCGGGCGCGATTCTGCCCGCAGACGGGGTGATCCTCGATGGCCAATCGAGTATCGATGAGTCGCTGCTTACCGGCGAATATCTGCCACAACCACGACAGGCCGGCGACACCGTCACCGCGGGCACCCTCAACGTCGAGGGTGCGCTGACCGTTGAAGTACGCGCCCTGGGCCATGACACCCGCTTGTCGGCCATCGTGCGCCTGCTGGAGCGGGCCCAGGCAGAAAAACCGCGCCTGGCGCAAATCGCCGACCGCGCCGCCCAATGGTTCCTGCTCTGCTCGCTGATCGCCGCCGCGCTGATTGGCCTGCTGTGGTGGGAGCTGGATTCTTCTCGGGCGTTCTGGATTGTCCTGGCGATGCTGGTTGCCACCTGCCCCTGCGCCTTGTCGCTGGCAACCCCCACCGCCTTGACTGCCGCCACCGGCACCCTGCACAAACTCGGCCTGCTGCTGACCCGCGGCCATGTGCTCGAAGGCCTCAATCAGATCGACACGGTGATTTTCGACAAGACCGGTACCCTCACCGAAGGCCGCCTGGCCCTGCGTGCCATCCGGCCGTTGGGCAGCATGAGCAGCGATCTGGCCCTGGCCCTGGCCGCCGCCCTCGAAAACCGCTCCGAACACCCGATTGCCCGGGCCTTTGGCCGCGCCCCACTGGCGGCTGACGAAGTGCTCAGCACCCCGGGCCTGGGGCTCGAGGGCCGCGTCGGCGAACGCCTGCTGCGCATCGGCCAGCCCGGCTTTGTCTGTGAATTGAGTGGCTGCGCGATTCCTCAATCGCCGCAAGACGCTGGCCAATGGTTGCTGCTGGGCGATACCAGCGGCGCCCTGGCCTGGTTTGTCCTGGATGATCGCCTGCGCAGCGATGCACCGGCGCTGCTGGCCGCGTGCAAGGCGCGGGGTTGGCGTACCTTGCTGCTATCGGGTGATAGCTCGCCGATGGTCGCCAGCGTCGCCGCCGAACTGGGCATCGACGAAGCCCATGGCGGCCTGCGCCCCGATGACAAGCTGCTGGTGCTGCAACAGTTGCACAAGGAAGGCCGCAAGGTGTTGATGCTCGGTGATGGCGTGAATGACGTGCCGGTACTGGCCGCCGCTGATATCAGCGTGGCCATGGGTTCGGCCACTGACCTGGCGAAAACCAGCGCCGATGCGGTGCTGTTGTCCAACCGCCTCGACGCCCTGGTACAAGCTTTCAGCCTGGCACGGCGCACGCGCCGCGTAATCATTGAAAACCTGCTGTGGGCCGGGCTATACAATGGCCTGATGTTGCCGTTCGCCGCCCTCGGTTGGATCACGCCGATCTGGGCCGCGATCGGCATGTCCCTCAGCTCGTTGACCGTGGTGCTCAATGCCCTGCGCCTGACTCGCCTGCCGCGCACCAGCGCTGCGAGCGCCACCCCACAGTCCCGTCCGCTGCCGGCTTGAGCCGCAAGGGCATGGAGTAGCGATGCCAGCTCTTTACGTAATGATTCCAGCGGCGCTGCTGATCGTCGCCATCGCCATCTACATCTTCTTCTGGGCGGTGGACAGCGGCCAGTATGACGACCTCGACGGGCCGGCCCACAGCGTGCTGTTCGACGACCAGGACCCCAAGCACTTGGCCGCTGTCGACGAGGCCAGCAGCCATGCGCAGCCACCGAGCAAGCCTGACGAGCCGGCACCGCCCCATGCTTGACCTCGCGCCGCTGCTGGTTTCCGCGCTGATCCTCGGCCTGTTGGGCGGCGGCCATTGCCTGGGCATGTGTGGTGGCCTGATGGGCGCACTGACCCTGGCGATCCCCCCGGAGCAGCGCAGCCGGCGTTTTCGCCTGCTGCTGGCCTATAACCTGGGACGCATCCTTAGCTATGCCTGCGCCGGCGTATTGATCGGCCTGGCCGGCTGGGCGGTGGCCAACAGCCCGGCGGCGATGTTCATGCGCATCCTTGCCGGCCTGCTGTTGATCAGCATGGGCCTGTACCTGGCCGGCTGGTGGAGCGGCCTGACCCGTATCGAAAGCCTCGGGCGCGGCCTGTGGCGCCATATCCAGCCGTTTGCCAACCGTTTACTGCCGGTGTCCAGCCTGCCCCGCGCCTTGCTGCTGGGCGCGCTGTGGGGCTGGCTGCCCTGCGGCCTGGTCTACAGCACATTGCTGTGGGCTGCCAGCCAGGGCAACGCCTTGGATAGCGGGCTGTTGATGCTGGCCTTCGGGCTCGGCACCTGGCCGGTATTGCTCGCCACCGGGCTGGCGGCAGAACGCGTCACCGCGCTGTTGCGCAAGCGCAGTGTGCGCATGGCCGGTGGCCTGCTGGTGATTGTGTTCGGTATCTGGACCCTACCCGGCCCCCATCAGCACTGGCTTATGGGCCACTAAAAGGCCATGTGGCATAGCGCCGCTCCCCGTTGATACAAATCAAGATGACCGTCCAGCCATGCCCCTAGACTCGGCCCACTAGCCAATCCGGGGAATGCCCGCATGCTCGACGCCATTCGTTGGGACACAGATCTGATTCATCGCTACGACCTCGCGGGGCCGCGCTACACCTCCTACCCCACCGCCGTACAATTCACCAGCCAGGTCGGCACCTTCGACCTGCTGCACGCCCTGCGCGACAGCCGCAAGGCCGTGCGCCCGCTGTCGTTGTATGTGCACGTGCCGTTCTGCGCGAACATTTGCTACTACTGCGCCTGCAACAAAGTCATCACCAAGGACCGCGGTCGCGCCCAGGCCTACCTGCAGCGCCTGGAGCAAGAGATTCAACTGGTCGCCTGCCACCTGGCCCCCAACCAGCGAGTACAGCAGCTGCATTTTGGCGGCGGCACGCCGACCTTTCTCAGCCACGACGAGTTGCGCCAGTTGATGGCGCAACTGCGCCAGCACTTCAACTTGCTGGATGACGACTCCGGCGACTACGGCATCGAGATAGACCCACGGGAAGCCGACTGGGCCACCATGGGTCTGCTGCGTGAACTGGGCTTCAACCGCGTGAGCATCGGCGTGCAAGACCTGGACCCCGAGGTGCAACGGGCGGTCAATCGCCTGCAAAGCCTGGAAGAAACCCGCGCGGTGATCGATGCCGCGCGCACCCTGCAGTTTCGCTCGATCAATATCGACTTGATCTACGGCCTGCCCAAGCAGACACCGGAGCATTTCGCCAGCACCGTGGCCGAGGTCATCAGCCTGCAACCCGACCGGCTCTCCGTGTTCAACTACGCCCACCTGCCGGAACGTTTCCTGCCCCAGCGGCGGATCAACAGCGACGACCTGCCGGCCCCCGCCGTCAAGTTGCAGATGCTGCAGGAAACCATCGAACAGTTGACGGCGGCCGGCTACAACTACATCGGCATGGACCACTTCGCCCTGCCCGATGACGAACTGGCCATTGCCCAGGAAGAGGCCACCCTACAGCGCAATTTCCAGGGCTATACCACCCATGGGCACTGTGACTTGATCGGGCTTGGGGTATCGGCCATCAGTCAGATTGGTGACTTGTACTGCCAGAACGGCAGCGACCTGAGTCATTACCAGAACGCCCTGGCTGGGGCGCAATTGGCCACCAGTCGCGGCCTGCTCTGCACGGCCGACGATCGTTTGCGGCGCGCGGTGATCCAGCAGTTGATCTGTCACTTCAGCCTGGATTTCGAAAGCATCGAGCAGGCATTTACCGTGGATTTTCGCGGCTATTTCGCCGAACTCTGGCCGCAACTGGAAGCGATGGCCAATGACGGCCTGATCGAACTGGACGCCGAGGGCATTCGCGTACTGCCGGCCGGACGCCTGCTGGTGCGCTCGGTGTGCATGGTGTTCGATGCCTATCTGGAGCAACAGAATAGGCAACGATTTTCCCGGGTGATCTGAGCCGGGTTACTTGGCCACCAACGCGGCGGCCTTCACCGCATCCTCGGCACTCAGGTTCTTCATCGCTTCGTTCAAGGATGCATAGGCGGAGGTCAGCGCAGCTTGCAGGCCGCCCAATGCCGCTTGCACGCCACCCAGTTTCGCCTGGGCCTGATCCGGGCTCAGGCGCTTGTCGGCCATGATCGACGACATCTCTGCCATCTTTTCTGCGATCTGCTGCTTCAACTGGCGAATCATCTTCAGCAGCTTCTGCACGTTCTCGTCCAGCCCGCTTTCTTCGATATCGTTGTTGGCCGCTTTCTCGGCGTTGGCGGCTTTGAGCGACGCACCGGAAAAGGTCACGCTTACGCCTTCGGCAGGCTTGGTTTCACCGAGCGCTGGCGTTTGGGCCTCAGCGCCAACAGCGCTGGCTTTTTTCGGCTCAAGCAAAGTCGGCACCATGGTGCGGGACGGAAGATTGCCGTCAATGGAAAGCATATCGGGAGCCTCCAAGCTCTTGGTCGTTAGCAGTCCATCGGCCGCTGTGCAAAATTCTTTATACCCCTGCCGGTTTTTTGTACAGGCTGGCCTGATAGTCCCTCAGTGCGGTACCCTTACGTCTTATGTGTGTTTTCCCACAAGGATTTAAGAAATGTCCGAGCCAGTTAAACTGCGCGCTCACAGCCAGGCTCACTGCAAGGATTGCAGCCTGGCGCCCCTCTGCTTGCCACTTTCGCTGAATCTGGAAGACATGGATGCGCTGGACGAAATCGTTAAACGTGGTCGCCCACTGAAGAAAGGCGAGTTTCTGTTTCGCCAGGGTGATCAGTTCGATTCCGTCTATGCAGTACGCTCGGGCGCCTTGAAAACGTTCAGCTTGAGCGATAGCGGCGAAGAGCAGATCACCGGTTTCCACTTGCCCAGCGAACTGGTAGGCCTATCGGGCATGGACACCGAGATCCACCCGGTGTCGGCCCAGGCCCTGGAAACCACGTCGGTGTGCGAGATTCCGTTCGAACGCCTGGATGAACTGGCCCTGCAACTGCCACAGTTGCGCCGCCAGTTGATGCGCGTGATGAGCCGGGAAATCCGGGATGACCAGCAAATGATGCTGCTGTTGTCGAAAAAAACCGCCGACGAACGGATTGCCACCTTCCTGGTCAACCTGTCGGCACGTTTCCGCGCCCGTGGTTTCTCGGCCAACCAGTTCCGTCTGAGCATGTCGCGCAACGAAATCGGCAATTACCTGGGCCTGGCGGTGGAAACCGTCTCCCGGGTGTTCACCCGCTTCCAGCAAAACGAACTGATTGCCGCCGAGGGCAAGGAAGTTCATATCCTCGACCCGATCCAGCTCTGCGCACTGGCCGGCGGCTCCCTCGACGGCTGACCGCCGCACGCGGGATGCGACACTTGCGGCCAAGCCAACCGGCCAGGCCGCAGGTATACTGGCGAGTCTTTGCCCCCAGGACTCCCGACGATGGCTTTCGACTCCTTCGACATCAAATCCCTGATCCGCCCCGTCATCGACTTCCCCAAGCCTGGGGTGATCTTTCGCGATATCACGCCGCTGTTCCAGTCGCCCAAGGCCATGCGCCTGGTGGCTGACACTTTTATCCATCGCTACGTCGAAGCCGAGTTCACGCACATCGGCGCGATGGATGCCCGGGGCTTTTTGATCGGTTCGGTGATTGCCTATCAACTGAACAAACCACTGATCCTGTTCCGCAAACAGGGCAAGCTGCCAGCGGACGTGCTGTCCGAGGGCTATCAGACCGAATACGGTGAAGCCTTCCTCGAAGTGCACGCCGACAGCCTGTGTGAAGGGGATTCGGTGCTGATGTTCGATGACCTGATCGCCACAGGTGGCACCTTGATTGCTGCGGCCAACCTGGCACGGCGCATGGGTGCACGGATTTTTGAAGCCGCAGCGATCATTGACTTGCCGGAACTGGGTGGCTCACAGCGGTTGGAGGATATGGGGGTTCCGACGTTCTGTTTGACCCAGTTCGGGTTGACTGAGCGCTGATTTGCTGTGTCTGGGCGGGCCTCATCGCGGGCAAGCCCGCTCCCACATTGGATCGAGTTCCAACTTTTGAATGCCCGCGATGAGGCCCCTGAGAACCCTATCAATCACAACCCCATCTGCTTACTGATGATCTCGTTCATCACCTCCCGAGTGCCGCCACCAATCGACAAAATCCGATTGTCCCGGTACAGCCGCTCCACCAGGCTGCCGCGCATATAACCCAGCCCGCCAAGAATCTGCACCGCGTCATACGTCACCCGGTCAGCCGTGTCGGTGGCAAGATTCTTGGCCATGGAAATCTCCTTGATCACACTCTTGCCCGCGGCCATCTTCGCCGCCTGGCGGTAAGTGAACTCCCGGGAAACCTCGACCGCCGTGGCCATCTCCGCCAGGCGGTGCTTGAGCACCTGGAACTTGCCGATCGGTTTGCCAAAGGCCTCCCGCTGGGCGGCCCACTTCAAGCTCTCTTCCAGCGCCATCTGCGCCGTCATGTTGGCCATCAACGCCAGGGCCAGGCGTTCGCTCTGGAAATTGCCCATGATGCAGGCAAAGCCCATGTTCTCGCTGCCGATCAGGTTGCCTACCGGCACCTGGCAATCGTCGAAGAATAATTCGGCAGTATCCGACGCCCACCAGCCCATTTTCTTCAACGGTTGGCCGACGGTGAAGCCTGGCGTGCCCTTCTCGATCAGCAACAGGCTGATGCCGCCAAAGCCCGGCCCGCCAGTACGTACAGCCACGGTGTAGTAGTCGGCGCGCACGCCGCTGGTGATAAAGGTTTTGCTGCCACTGACCCGATAACAGTCGCCCTCACGCACGGCTCGGGTTTGCAGGCTGGCCACGTCAGAACCACCCCCCGGCTCAGTGACGGCCAAGGCCATGATCTTCTCGCCAGACAAGACCTGGGGAGCGACACGCGCGCGGATCTCGGGGCGGGCCCATTTGACGATGGGCGGCAGGCCGATATCCAGCGAGCCCAGCCCCGCCACCACGCCTGCGGAACCACAACGCATCAACTCTTCGCTGGCGGCGACCTTGGCGAACAGGTCGCCCTCGTGGCTACCGCCCAGGGCTTCGGCGTAACCGATGCCCAGAATCCCCGCCGCACCGGCCTTGAGGTACAACTCGCGCGGGAAGTGCTCGGCCTCCTCCCATTGCTCGATGCCCGGCAGAATCTCGCGCTCGACAAAACGGCGCACGCTGTCGCGGACCAATTGGTGGCTGGGATCGAAGTATTCCTGATAGGCAGGCATCGGCAAGCTCCACGGAGAGGTGGAGCGAACTTACCAAGCGCTTGCTTGGTTATCAAGCCAAACACAGAACTGGCCGACAACACACAATCCATGTAGGAGCTGGGTTCCACGGGAAGATTTGGCTTAGAGGGCGATAGGTTTGCGACCGGCAAACGAGTGCGCCAGGGTGCCGCCGTCCACCAACTCCAGCTCGCCACCCAGTGGAACGCCGTGGGCGATGCGCGAAGTGATCAAGCCTTTGTTGGTCAGCAGTTGCGCGATGTAATGCGCAGTGGCTTCGCCTTCCACCGTCGGGTTGGTAGCCAGGATCACTTCGGTGAAGGTGCCCTGCTCTTCAATGCGCGCCACCAGTTGCGGGATGCCAATCGCCTCCGGCCCCAGGCCGTCGAGGGGCGAAAGGTGGCCCTTGAGCACAAAGTAGCGCCCGCGATAGCCGGTCTGCTCCACGGCGTACACGTCCATCGGGCCTTCGACCACGCACAGCAGCGTGTCATCACGACGAGGATCGGCACATTGCGGGCACAGTTCTTCTTCGGTCAGGGTGCGGCACTGGCGGCAATGGCCCACGCCTTCCATGGCCTGGCTCAAGGCCTGGGCCAGCCGCGAGCCACCGCTGCGGTCACGCTCCAGCAGTTGCAGCGCCATGCGCTGGGCGGTTTTCTGGCCCACGCCCGGCAAGGTGCGCAGGGCGTCGATCAGTTGGCGAATCAGGGGGCTGAAGCTCATGGGGGCAGAGGTCCGACAAAACAACGAGACGCGGTTTATACCCGCGCCTCGGATAAGCGTCAAATACGCACGACCAACTTGCCGAAGTTACGTCCTTCCAACAGCCCGATAAATGCCCCGGGTGCCTGCTCCAGGCCATCGACCACGTCTTCGCGGAACTTGACCTTGCCGTCACGCACCCAGGGCGCCATGGCGCTGATAAATTCCGGATGGCGGTCGCCATAGTCGTCGAACACGATAAAGCCCTGGATGCGCACGCGCTTGGTCAGCAAGGTCCGTTGCAACGCCGGCAGCCGATCGGGCCCGGTGGGGGTTTCGTGGGCGTTGTAACCGGCAATCAGGCCGCACAGCGGGATCCGCGCCTTGGGGTTGAGCAAAGGCAGTACGGCGTCGAATACCTTGCCGCCGACGTTCTCGTAATAGATGTCCACCCCGTTGAAACAGGCCTTGGCCAGCTCATCGGCGAAATCTGCGCTCTTGTGATCGATGCAAGCGTCAAAACCCAGCTCCTCCACCACATAGCGGCACTTGTCGGCGCCGCCCGCGATGCCCACCACGCGCAGCCCCTTGAGCTTGGCCACCTGGCCGACCACCGAACCCACCGCGCCCGAGGCAGCCGCTACCACCAGGGTTTCCCCGGCCTTCGGTTGGCCGATATCCATCAGGCCCATGTAGGCGGTCATGCCAGGCATGCCCAGCACGCCAAGGGCCATGGACGGGCTTGGCAAGCCCTTGGGCACGGGGATCAGGTTGCGGCCGTCACTGATGCTGTGACTTTGCCAACCCGTGGCGCCGACCACCAGGTCGCCCACCTCGAACTTGGGGTTGCGCGACTGTTCGATGCGACTGACAGCACCGCCGGTCATTACCTCGCCGATTTCTACCGGTGCGGCGTAGGACAGTGCGTCGCTCATACGCCCACGCATGTAGGGGTCCAGGGACAGGAACAGAGTCTTGAGCAGGACCTGGCCGTCTGCCAGGTCAGGCAGCGCCACGCGCTCCAGGCGGAAGTTCTCTGGCACGGGTGCACCCTGCGGGCGGGATACCAGGACGATGCGCTGGTTAAGGGTCATGGCTTGAGTCATCAGCAAGGCTCCTTTTATCGGTGATTGAATTCAGCGGTATAGGGTGCAGACAGCTGTTGCAATACTGACGTTCGATTTTGACCGACACAAACAAAAATGCCAGGCACGAGGCCTGGCATTTTTTGTTGCATGTCACCGATCAGAACGGCAGCTTCATGCCCGGCGGCAGTTGCATGCCCGCGGTCACACCGGACATTTTGTCCTGGCTGTTGGCTTCGATCTTACGCACGGCGTCGTTGACGGCCGCGGCGAACAGGGCCTCGAGCATTTCCAGGTCGTCTTCGCCAACGCCCGGCAATACGCTTGGGTCGATGCTCACGCGCTTGATGTCGTGACGACCGGTCATCACCACGCTGACCATATCGCCACCGGCTTTACCGGTGACTTCGGCGTTGGCCAGTTCTTCCTGCATCTTGGCCATTTTTTCCTGCATTTGCTGCGCCTGCTTCATCAGGCCGGCCATGCCACCTTTCATCATGGGAATCACCTCAAAAGTACGTGGATCAATACGGCGCCGTGCCTCGGGGCACGACGCCTTCAATTATCAGCCCGCTGCGGCCTGGGCTTCGACGGGCTCAATAGTATCGTGTCGCACCACCGCGCCAAACTGCTCCATCATCTGCTGGATGAGCGGATCGGCCTGGATCGACTCCTCGGCCTCGCGCTGGCGGTTGAGCCGGCGACGGGTGGCGGCCTGGGCCGGGGTTTCCTGCTCGGGCTTGATCAGCTCGATGGTCACCGTCAGGGTGCGTTCGTGGAACTGGTTCAGGGCATCGTTGAGCCGGCGCTGCTGGGTCGCGTTAAACAGGGCACTGTGGGCGGGGTCCAGGTGCAACAGCCAGTGATCGCCATCGACGGCAATCAGCGTGCAGTTGGCGGCGATGCTCCCGGTCATCCCGGAGATCGGCAATTTCGGGAACAGCTCCAACCATTGCAGGGCCAGGCCGGTGGCCGGCATGGCGGCAGGTTCCGCCTCGGGCTCGGGCGCAGGCTCGGCGGTGTGCTCGCTGGCCAGGTCGTCCAGGTAGCTGTAGGCCGAATCCATGTCCGGCTCGATGTAGTCTTCATCCAGCGGCGGTTCGTCATCCAGGTCGATGCCCGGGGTGGCGGCGTCCACGTCGGCAATGGTTGGCTCGGGTACGGGTGCCGAGACCCACTCCGGCGCGTCCGGCACCACGCTGTCGGGGGTTGGCGTGGGCATCGGCGTCAGTTCAGGCTGCTCGGCGATGGTTTCCAGGACAGGCTCTTCGGCAGGTGCCTGCTCGACCACGGTCTCTACCGGCTCATTCCAGGGCAGGTCGACCACCGGCGCGGGCGCAGGCTCGGCAGCCGGTGCCGGCGCCACTACAGGCACCACAGGCTCGACCGCGACCGGGGCTGGGGCGACTGCCACAGGTTCTGGCGCGACGACCGCCGCGCCAGCCACTGATTTGGCGGAATCAACTGTGGCCTGGCTGATCCCCACTGGCTTTAGCGGCTGTCTCGGCGCGTCGGCGGTGTCTGCGGGGCGAAACGCCAACATGCGCAGCATGACCATTTCAAACCCGCCGCGCGGATCGGGTGCCAACGGCAGGTCACGGCGCCCGATCAGGCCCATCTGGTAGTAGAACTGCACATCTTCGGCTGGCAATGCCTGAGCCAGGGCCAGCACGCGGTCGCGGTCACCGTGGCCGTTATCGACCCCTTCAGGCAGCGCCTGGGCGATAGCGACGCGGTGCAGCACGTTGAGAATTTCCGAAAGCACCCCATTCCAGTCCGGCCCCTGCTCCGACAGATGGCGCACGGCTTCAAGCAATGCCTTGGCATCGCCTTCGATCAACGCATGGAGCACGTCAAACACTTGCCCGTGGTCGAGGGTGCCGAGCATGGCGCGCACGTCGGCGGCCATTACCTTGCCTTCACCGAAGGCAATGGCCTGATCGGTCAGGCTCATGGCGTCACGCATCGAGCCATCGGCGGCGCGGCCCAGCAGCCACAGCGCGTCGTCTTCGAACGGCACGTTCTCCACACCGAGCACGTGGGTCAAATGCTCGACCACACGCTCGGGGGTCATGTTCTTGAGAGAGAACTGCAGGCACCGCGACAAGATCGTTGCAGGAAGTTTCTGCGGGTCGGTGGTGGCCAGGATGAACTTAACGTAGGGCGGCGGCTCCTCCAGAGTCTTCAACAGGGCGTTGAAGGAATGGCTGGAGAGCATGTGCACTTCGTCGATCAGGTAGACCTTGAAGCGCCCGCGGCTGGGGGCGTACTGCACGTTGTCCAGCAGTTCGCGGGTGTCCTCGACCTTGGTGCGGCTTGCGGCGTCGATCTCGATCAGGTCGACAAAGCGCCCTTCGTCAATCTCCCGGCATACCGAGCAGGTACCGCAGGGGGTCGAAGTGATGCCCGTTTCACAGTTCAGGCATTTGGCAATGATCCGCGCAATGGTGGTCTTGCCCACCCCGCGCGTGCCGGTGAACAGGTAGGCGTGGTGCAGCCGTTGGCTGTCCAAGGCATTGATCAGAGCCTTGAGCACATGGGTCTGGCCGACCATTTCGCGGAACGAGCGCGGACGCCATTTACGTGCAAGAACCTGATAACTCATCGAAAACCGTCGCAACTGGGAAGCGGGAGCCGGTAATGCTAGCGGAGCAGGGGGGAAATTGCATCCGGCACGCTCGCCTAATCTGACTAAGCTGGTAGTGGCATGCCCTGCAAAGGGCTGATCCCGGAGAGTTTATGCGCGTAGTCCTGGGCGCTTTATGGATGATCACCTCACTGAGCCTGGCGGCGCCCGCCCCGTTGCGCTTTGCCATTTCCGACAGTTGGGCCATGCCCATGGTGCAGATCGACGGGGGCCAGCCGACCCAAGGCATTTTGCATGACCTGATGTTGAGCCTGGCAAACCAGGTGGGCCACCCGGCCCAATTCCAGGTATTGGCCCGGGCCCGCATCGCCCCGGCCATGGAACGCGGTGAGGTCGATGTGCGCTGCTACGTCGCACAGGCGTGGCTCAACAACCTGTCGGGCGATTATGTCTGGAGCATTCCGTTATGGGTCCAGCGCAATGTGATGGTCAGCGCCCATGTCCCGCCGCTGTCGGTGAATGTGACGAAGCTGGCAACACAGAATATCGGCACAGTGCTCAACTACACCTACCCAACCCTTGAACCGCTGTTCGCCAAGGGCCAACTCAAGCGCGACGACGCCCGCAGCGAGGAGCAAGTGCTGAACAAGCTGGTGGCGGGCCGCTTCAAGTACGCGGTGACCAACGAATGGACCCTGGAGCGCTTTAATCAGCAGTTGCCGCCAGGCCGGGGGCTGCACGTGGTGGCGGTGGTCGAGGAGCAAAGCCTGGGTTGCTACGTGCGTAACGACCCGGCCCTGCCCGTGCAACGGATTTTGCGCACGCTGCTGCGCATGAAGATGTCAGGGGAAATTGACGAAATCATCAAGCTCTATACCGGCGACGGTGGACGTCAGCTTTCACCTGCGCCGGCGCCATAGTTGAGCAGATCAAACCCCGCCGCCCAAGCCGGCACCTCGGCAGCCGGCATCGGCTGGGCGAAGTAGTAACCCTGGGCCACTTCACAGCCCATGCGCAGCAGCAGTTGGCCGTGCTCCAGGGTTTCCAGGCCCTCGGCGATCACCTCACGACCAAATGCCCGGGCCAGGCCGATCACAGCCTGGGTCAGGGCCAAATCGTCCTTGTCGTGGAGGATGTCGCGTACAAACGACTTGTCGATCTTGATGGTCTGCGTCGGCAGGCGCTTGAGGTAGCTGAGGGACGAATAGCCGGTGCCGAAATCGTCCAGGGAAAACCGCACCCCCAGCGCCTGGCAGGCCGCAAGGTGCTCGGTGACCCGCTGGATGTGATCGATGGCCACCGATTCGGCAATCTCCAGGTCCAGCATGTGTGGCGCCACGTCGGGGTGCTGGGCCAGCAGTTGTTGCAGGCGCTCGACAAAATCCGCGCGCTGGAAATGCCGCGCCGAGATATTCACGCTGACCGGCCAGCGATGTCCGGCTTCCTGCCACTGGCGCATTTGGGCAAGCACCTGGTCCATGACCCATTCGCCGACATCGACGATCAAGTCGGTCTGCTCGATCAACGACAGGAAATCCTTGGGCGATACCAGCCCGCGTATCGGGTGCTGCCAGCGCAGCAATGCCTCGAACCCCACGACCTGGCCGTGGCGCAAATTGATCTTGGGATGGAAGTGCAGGCACAACTCCCCCGCCGCCAGGGCCTGGCGAATCTGCTGCACGGTCTGGTGGGTGGCCTTGACCTCCTGCTCCAGGGACACGTCAAACAACTGGTAGCGGTTACGGCCACTTTGCTTGGCCACATACATGGCCTGGTCGGCGTGGCGCAGCAGCGTATCGGCATCCTCGTCATCCAACGGGAACAGCGTGACGCCGATGCTGGCAAACACGTTGATCTGCGCGCCCAGGATCGAGTACGGCTCGGAAATGGCCGTGAGGATGCGCCGCAATGCGCGGTTCAACTCTTCGGCGTCGCGCACGTAGCGCAGGATCAATACGAATTCGTCACCGGCGAGCCTGGCGACCACATCTTCACCACGAATGATGTCACGCAGGCGGCTGGCGACCTCCACCAGCAACAGGTCGCCAGAGGCATGGCCATAGCCATCGTTGACCGCCTTGAAGCCGTCCAGGTCGAGCATGCACACCGCCAGGGGAATGTGCTCGCTGCGGGAGAACTCCAAAGACTGCACGAGTAATTCGGAAAGATAGGCGCGGTTGGGCAGGCCGGTCAGCACATCGTGACCGACCCGCCATTGCAGAGTCTGCAACAGCTGGCGCTTTTCGCTGACATCAAAACGAATCGACACGAACTTCTGCACCTTGCCGGTGCGTTCGTCGACCAACGGCACCATGGTGCTGTCGACCCAATACAGCGAACCATCCTTGGCGCGGTTGCAGATTTCCCCGCGCCAGACCTTGCCCTCGGTGATGGTGCGCCACATGCCCTGGAAAAACCCGGCAGGGTGCAACCCGGAACTGAGGATCCGGTGGTTGCGCCCCAGCAACTCGTCGCGGCTGTAGCCGGACATGCCGCAGAATTGGTCGTTGACGTAGGTGATGCGGCCGGTGAGGTCTGTCTCGGAGAAAATGGCGGCGGCATCCACGGCCCTGCGGTATTTCTCATCCATGAATGAGGCTCTAGGTGGCTAGCGGTTGAACCGCTCGACCAGGGCACGCAACCCGGAAGAGATGCTTTCAAGTTCGCGGCCACGGATGACTGCAGCGTTGGCATTGCCCGCTGTCTTTTGTACCGTGGCCGCGACGTTATTGATCTGTTGTGAAACATCCTCTGCGACGTGGGATTGTTCCTGTGAGGCTGCAGCCATTTGCTGACTCATGCCGCTAATGCGCTCCACCGCCTGGCGAATACCCAGCAGTGCCTGTTGCGCTTGCAACACTTGTTGCACGCCCTGCTCGGCTTCGTGAATGCCGGTGCTGGCAATTTCCACTGCTTCTTCGGCGCCAGCGCGCAGATTCTGGATGATGCCCTGAATCTGCTCGGTCGACTCCCGCGTCTTACCCGCCAGTGCCCGCACTTCATCGGCCACCACGGCAAAGCCACGCCCCTGCTCACCGGCCCGCGCCGCTTCGATGGCGGCATTCAGTGCCAGCTGGTTGGTCTGGTCGGCAATGGCCTGGATCATGCTCGCCGCCACGCGGATTTCCTGGGTCTGGCCGGCCAGATGGCCCACCGCCTGGTTGATCTGGGTGACGGTGGCCGCCAACAGCTGGATCGCCTCGCGTGTGGTACCGACGACATGGCTGCCCTGCCCGGCCAGGTCATTGGCGGTGCGAGCTTCGCTGGCAGTCTGCTGTACATGCGTCGCCACTTCGGCGATGGACGCGGCCATTTCGGTCATGGCGGCGGCAGTCATATCGGTCTCGGCGCGCTGCTCCAGGAGCGCCGACTCGGTATTGCCCGACAACACACTGGAATCGGTCGCCGCCTCGGCCATCTGGGTGGCAAGGTCACTGAGGCGCGTGAGGGCGGTTTTCAAACGCGCCTCTTCGCTGATCAGGATCATCTCCAATTGCGCGGCCGGACCCAGCGCATCGCTGTAGGTCATGGCGCTGATGGGGTCGGAAAAGGTGTTGGGGGTATGCTCGACGATCTGGCTGAGCTGTCGCCCCAGACGCAGGTGAGCCCAAGCGCCCAGGCCGAGAAACAGCAGTGCGGTGGATGCCTGCGCCCAACCAGCGGGCAGCCATTGCACCGCACCGCCAGCGAGCACCGCTGCCAGGGCGGGGATGGCCAGGGCATTGCCGACCTGGCCCAGGCGTTGCTGCAGCGAAACCGCCGAACGTCCGGCACGCAAGCGGGCGTAGAGCGCTTCGGCCCGCTTGACCTGCTCACGCGTTGGCTTGACCCGTACCGACTCGTAGCCCACCAACCGGCCATCTTCGAGGATCGGCGTCACATAGGCGCTGACCCAATAGAAGTTGCCATTCTTGCAGCGATTCTTGACCACGCCCATCCAGCTCTGGCCGGCCTTGAGGTAGCGCCACATCAGTTCGAAGACCGCGGACGGCATGTCTGGGTGGCGTACCAGGTTGTGGGTGCTGCCGATCAGTTCAGCCTGGGTGAAGCCGCTCATGGCAGCAAACTCGGCGTTGCAGTAGGTAATGTGGCTATTGATATCAGTAGCGGAAATGAGCCGTTGCTGCTCCCCGAAAGTCTGTTCAACTGTGGTGACCGGCAAATTGACGCGCACTTTAAAGCTCCATGGACAGCATTCGATCTACCGGCCCGGGATCGGGTAGATCCGGCAGGTAGAGGGGTATTTCCAGACGGGTAAACCGTCAATCGGCTGGCTGGCCCCATTCGGCGGCCAAACCAGGTTTTGCCCAGCTCCTGACCTTCGACTTGACGAAGATCAACTAGGCTTTAATTCGAGCGTCTGGTGTGAGAGGCGGGGGCTGCATGGGCGCGCAAAAGGGAGCCTGGCGCTGGGGCCAAGCCACTGTTTTGCAACTACCTTTATGAAAGTGAGGAGAAAGCAATGATTTCCTGTTTCATAAAGATGCCCTGTGAAACGACACCGCCAAATACTTGTCCTAAACGCCGATTCTACGAATTACATCACATTTTGCAAGAAAAGGTGATGGTGCGTGCCGTTGTCTAATGCCAATATTTATCGTTAAGTTCTTGATTCTAAATGGGAATTGAGCGATGCAAATTTCAAGTTTGGGTCCAGCCATCAGACGCTATCGAAAGGTAGCGGGGCTTACTCAGGCTGAACTAGGTGAGAAAACCGGTTTTGACCCTAAAACCATTAGCCGCTTCGAAACCGGCACCTATACACCCAGCGTTGACGCTCTCTTCTTGTTTGCAGAGGCTCTGGGAGTGAAGCTGAAAGTCTTTTTTGCCGATCTGGGCGATGAGGAAGAACAGCGCGCTTATCTGTTCGGTGTCATTCATAAGGCCACCCCGAAGGATCTGGGAAAGCTGATAGCGGCGGTAGACCAGGCCTTGTCCAAGCCTTAGAGCTCGTACGACATAAAAGAGAGCAGGTCGCTGATGCAACCTGTTCTTTGCTCTTTGCCTACTGACATGATCCGACCGGACAGCCCCTCTCCTGGCAGGCGCTGGGCCACGCCTTTTGCCAGCCTGCTCGCGCGGCACAGGCGGATTCGGTATCCTTCCGCGCAATTATTTCAAAATGTAAGGGACTACCATGAACTACCTCCGTCTACTGGTGGTGGCTGCCGCCTTGAGCCTGCCTGGCGCGCCGATCTACGCCACCACAGCGCCAGCGCCGGTCGAAGCCAGCGCACCTGCCGAAACCGCCGAACACTTCCTAGCCTCCCTCAAGCAGCAGACCGGCACCGTCACCCTGCCCGGCGGCATCGCCACGCTCAAGCTCAACGACGAGTTCTACTACCTCGACCCCAAGGACACCGAACGCCTGCTCACCGATGGTTGGGGCAACCCTCCAGGCTTCAACACCTTGGGCATGATCGTACCCAAGGCCGTCAGCCCGCTGTCGGCACGCGGCTGGGGCGTCATCGTCAGCTACAAGGACGACGGGCATATTTCCGACGAAGACGCGGCAAAAATCGACTACGCCGAACTGCTCAAGCAAATGCAGGAAGACGATGCCCAAGACAATCAGGAACGCCAGAAACAGGGCTACGCGGGCCTGCACCTGCTGGGCTGGGCCGAACCGCCGCACTATGACCAACAGTCCCACAAAATGTACTGGGCCCGCGAACTGAAAGCCGACGACGCCGACCAGAACACCCTCAACTACAGCATCCGCGTGCTGGGCCGCGAGGGCGTGCTGGAACTCAACGCCGTCGCCGCCATGGCCGACCTGCCTACCATCAAACAGGAACTGCCCAAAGTCCTGGCTTTCACCAACTTCACCGACGGCAATCTTTACACCGACTACAACCCCAGCACTGACAAACTGGCCTCTTACGGCCTCGCAGCGCTGGTCGCAGGCGGCATAGCCGGCAAAGCCGGGCTGTTTGCCAAGATCGGCATCTTCCTGCTGGCGGCGAAGAAATTTCTGGTGATTGGTGTGGTGGCGTTGCTGGCTGGCGCGCGCAAGTTCTTCAATCGCAACAAGGGCTGATTGCCAGATACGAAAACGCCGCGAGAAATCGCGGCGTACGGCTACCTTGCCCCTGGCAGAACAGGCTGGGACAGGCGAAAAATTCTATCGGATTGAAAATGGATGCAAACAGGAGAGCGTTATGGAGGCAACCCCACCAGCCACACCCCGGCACACAATGTTCCCGCTGTGGCTGCTTCCTTCCGGATCTGACCAGGTTCACGGGTAATCGTTGCGGGGGGACCGATGGGGTCACCATAACGACGCTGGCCTCTCGGCAAGCGGGGCCATTGTACCGATCTCATCGGAAGTTACAACCGTCAGTTCAGGATTAAAAATCTTATGAGGTTCAAGTACTTGCCCACTGGTTTCGCCGAAGCCCTGTAGCAGCGAGCTTGCTCGCGAAGAATCCGGGTGCTCCACATTCATCCAGAATGCCCGCGTTATCGTTAACGATCTTCGCGAGCAAGCTCGCGCCTACAGATGAACGGCTTCGTCGGCCCGGCCGCCCTCTTCCTGGATCACCAGGTGAATGAAGTGCAGCTTGGCGATCACCGCCGGCGGCAGCACGAACGGGTAGAAATCCGGCTGCCCCATGCTGCGGGACAGTTCGTTGAGCATGCCAGCCAGTTCGATCCAGGCGTTGACGAATGACAGGAACGCCGCCCCGCCAGGATGCTCAGGGTCATAGAGGGTCGTGAGGGGAAACGGCTGATAGTCCAGGTCCATTTCCCGCGCACTCATGCCAAACCCCAGAGCCGTGTCGACCGCGTCCATCATGTGCAGGTAGTGGGCCCAGGTTTCCGCCCAGTCCTCCCATGGGTGCATGGTGGCATAGGCGCTGACGCAGGTTTGCTGCCAGTCTGGGCGCGGGCCGTTCTGGTAGTGCTGGTCGAGGGCGTCGGCATAGCTGGCGCGCTCATCGCCGAACAGGTTGCGAAAGGGCTCAAGCCAGTGGCTGCCGGCGATCAGGCGATCCCAGTAATAATGGCCCACCTCATGCCGGAAATGGCCGAGCAAGGTGCGGTACGGCTCCCGCATCTGCACCCGGATTTTTTCACGATGCTCGTCGTCGGCTTCCTTGATATCCAGGGTGATCAGGCCATTGGCATGCCCTGTTGTGGGAGCCTTGCCTTCCAGGTCGATGCCCACGAAGTCAAATGCCAGGCCGCTGTCTTCATCAACGGTTTTGGGGATGACTTGCAACCCCAGGCTGATCAGTTGCGCCACCAGCCGGCGCTTGGCGGTTTCGACTTTGCGCCAGCGCTCGTGGTTTTCCGGGATCGACAGGTCGGGGATGGTGCGATTGAGGCTGCACGCCACACACAGCGGCGCGGTGCTGTACGCCGGGATCAACCAGTTACAGGCGGCCGGGGTGTCGAGGTTGGCGCAGCGGCGAAAGGCACCGGCGTCGAGGTTGTCGTCCTGGAGCCAAGTATCGACGACGGGCCCCGGCTGCAGGGACGACAGCCGGCTTTGCTGGGGCAAGTAGCCCAGCAGCGCCGAGCAGGCCAGGCACTGGCTGTTGCGAAAGAACAGCGACTGCCCGCAACGGCACTGCCACACCTTGCTGTTGCGCGACGGGCCCGCCGTGAACGGCGCAGCAATGCGCGAACTGAGTTGCTCGAAGTAGCGGAACATGGCGATCTCTCCAGGGGCGTGCCCAAGACTAGATCATTCCCCACGCAAGATCGTTCAAAGTGGATGCAATCAGTCCCTTGCAGGAGCGAACTGGCTCGCGAAGAACCTGAGACCGCCACGGGGAACCAGACACCCCGCGTTATCGTTGAGTTTTTTCGCGAGCAAGCTCGCTCCTACAAGATCGGGCCGGTATCAGACAGTGATGTGGTGCTTGGCCAGGAAGGCGACGAAAGCCTCCTCGTCCAAGACCTTCAACCCCAGCTCACTGGCCTTGGCCAGCTTCGACCCGGCGCCCGGCCCTGCGACCACGCAATGGGTTTTCGCCGAGACCGAACCCGCCACCTTGGCGCCCAGGCTTTCGAGCTTTTCCTTGGCCACGTCGCGGCTCATCAACTCCAGCGAGCCGGTTAGCACCCAGGTATGACCCGCCTCAGGCAAGCCCTCGACCACCCTCTTCTCGCTCTGCCAGTGCATGCCGAAGTCCTTGAGCTGCTGCTCGATGGCCAACGCACGGCGGGCATTCTCCGGATTATCAAAGAACTCCCGCACCGCCTTGGCCTGCTTCTCTGGCAGCGCCTGGCGCATGTCCAGCCAGTCGGCCTGGATAACGCCCTCCAGGGAGCCGAACTTGTCCGCCAGTTTCTGCGCAGCCCCCGGCCCCACGGAAGGCACATGCAACTTGTCAAGAAAGCCGCCCAAGGTGGTGCTGGCGGCAAACTCGGCGCTCAGTTCGCCCTGATCCTGCAGCACCAGCGCGCATTCGTCCGGCGACAGCAGCGCGCCAATCACCTGCTGGTTGTGACTGTCTTCAAAGAAGCTGTGGATCTCGTGAGCCACTTCCAGGCCCACATCCGGCAAGTACGTCAGCACTTCCGGCAAGGCTTGCTGCACGCGCTCAAGGGACGCCAGGGAGCGCGCCAGTACCTTGGCGGTTTCCTCACCCACATCGGGAATGCCCAAGGCGTAGATAAACCGGGCCAGGGTCGGGGTCTTGCTGTTTTCGATGGCGGCGATCAGCTTCTTGCTGGAAACATCGGCAAAGCCTTCCAGGTCGATGATCTGCTCGTACTTGAGCTTGTACAGGTCAGCCGGCGAGCCAATAAGCTTTTCATCGACCAACTGCTCGATGGTCTTGTCGCCCAAGCCATCGATATCCATCGCCCGTCGCGAAACGAAATGGATAATCGCCTGCTTGAGCTGCGCACCACAGGCCAGGCGCCCGACACAGCGATACACCGCGCCTTCGCTGACGGTTTCCTTGCCCTTGCTGCGCTTGACCAGTTGCGTGCGCTCCACGTGGGATCCACACACCGGGCAATTCTGTGGGATCTGCACGGCGCGGGCGTTTTCCGGGCGACGCTCGGCAACCACCGACACGACTTGTGGGATCACATCCCCCGCACGGCGGATGATCACGGTGTCACCGATCATCAGGCCCAGGCGCGCCACTTCGTCCATGTTGTGCAACGTCGCATTGGACACGGTGACGCCAGCCACTTTGACCGGTTTCAAGCGCGCTACCGGCGTCACGGCGCCGGTGCGGCCGACCTGGAATTCAACGTCCAGCAACTCGGTCAGTTCTTCCATTGCCGGAAACTTATGGGCGATAGCCCAGCGCGGCTCGCGGGCGCGGAAGCCCAGTTCACGCTGATAGGCAATGCTGTTGACCTTGAACACCACCCCGTCGATTTCATAGGGCAGGCTGTTACGCCGCTCACCGATATCGCGGTAGTACTCCAGGCAATCCTCGATGCCCTTGGCCAGCTTCAGATCATGGCTGATAGGCATGCCCCACTTCTGCAACTGCTGCAGGTTGCCGATATGGGTGTCGCTGATATCCGTGGTCACGCCGTAGCAGCAGAACTCCAAGGGCCGGCTGGCGGTAATCTTCGAATCGAGTTGGCGCAGGCTGCCCGCCGCCGCGTTACGCGGGTTGGCGAAGGTCTTGCCGCCGACTTCCAGTTGCGTGGCATTCAAGCGCTCGAAACCGGCCTTGGACATGAATACTTCACCGCGCACTTCCAGGGTCGCCGGCCAACCTGTGCCGTGTAGCTTCAACGGGATATTGCGCACGGTGCGCACATTCACGCTGATGTCTTCGCCGGTGGTGCCATCGCCGCGGGTCGCGCCGCGCACCAGTTCGCCGTCCTGATACAGCAGGCTGACCGCCAGGCCATCAAGCTTGGGCTCACAACTGTATTCCACCGCCGCCCCACCGCCAAACAGATCGCCCACCGGCAGGTCGAGGCCCTCGGTGACCCGGCGATCAAACTCCAGCATGGTGGTTTCATCAAAGGCGTTGCCCAGGCTGAGCATCGGGATCTCGTGGCGCACCTGGGTAAACGCAGACAACGCCGCGCTACCGACGCGCTGCGTGGGCGAGTCGCGGGTCACCAGGTCCGGATGCTCGGCTTCCAGCGCCTTGAGTTCGTGGAACAACCGATCGTACTCGGCGTCCGGGATGCTCGGTTCGTCGAGTACGTGGTAACGGTAGTTGTGCTGATCCAGTTCAGCGCGCAGTTCGAGGATGCGGGTATGGGCGGCGGTCATGGGTGTTCTCTCAGAAAGCAAAAGAGCAGCCGAAGCTGCTCAATATGTTAGTGCGCTTAATTCTACTGACAACGCTGGAGACCAATCCTCAGCGTTTCTGTGTCAGGGCACGACGCTCGAACTCGACGATGCGCTGACGGTAGTGCTCGATGGTCTGGGCGGTCAGCACGCTGCGCTGGTCGTCCTTGAGCTCGCCGTTGAGCTCCTGGGACAGCTTGCGGGCTGCGGCCACCATGACGTCGAACGCCTGTTTCGGATGACGCGGGCCTGGCAGGCCAAGGAAGAAGCTCACCGCCGGAGTGCTGAACAGGTCGATATCGTCCAGGTCGAAGGTGCCCGGCTTGACCGCATTGGCCATGGAGAACAGCACTTCGCCATTGCCCGCCATGCTTTCATGACGGTGGAAAATATCCATCTCGCCAAAACGCAGGCCGCTTTCCAGGATGTTCTGCAACAGCGCCGGGCCCTTGAAACCGGCCGAGTCGCGGCAGATCACGCTGATTACTAGCACTTCTTCAGCTGCCGGCTGATCCTTGGTGGACTCACGCGGCGCGCTCTTGGCCGGGCTTTCATCCGGGAAGTCGCCGTCACGGCTGCTGAAGCTCGGGCCTTCGTCGACGTCGAGGTTCAGGTCACCCTGATGGGGCTCGGCCACGGCAGCGCTGCCACGCTTGCCGCGCTTGGACGACGGCTCGCGGGCTTCACGCACCGGCGCGCTCATCGACGGCAAGTCATGCTCGTCAAGCTGTGGCTCTTTATGGGTATCCAGGACACGGGGCGGCCCTAGCAGCTCGGCAGCGCCGTCGTCGTCGGGCAAATTCGACAGGTTACGGTCCAGGCGAAATTTCAGCTTGCCCTTGCCCCCGCGCATACGGCGCCAGCCATCAAAAAGAATACCGGCTATTACAATAATGCCGATGACGATCAGCCACTCGCGCAGACCGATTTCCATGTAATCCCTTGCCTCTATAAAAAATGCTGAAAAATAAGGGGTTTAGCACCGTGCAAACCGCTTTAAAACGTGGCGCCAACTCTATGTTCTGACTGACGTTTTGCCCACGCATACGAAAAATTGACATTAAACTAGCACGACCAAAGATAACTTTACACAGTTGGCGCAAAATGTGTCGGCTGACGCAGGAATTAAGCTACAAACCATAAGCTTCAAGCCGACGCTATTGCCGCTTGAAGCTAGCAACTTGCGGCTAACTTTCCACCATCGCCATCGCCTCTTCGACATCCACTGCCACCAGTCTCGAACAGCCCGGCTCATGCATGGTCACCCCCATCAATTGATCGGCCATTTCCATGGCGATCTTGTTGTGGGTGATATAGATGAACTGCACCGTCTGGGACATCTCTTTAACCAAGCGGGCATACCGTCCAACGTTAGCGTCATCCAGCGGCGCGTCAACTTCATCGAGCATGCAGAACGGCGCCGGGTTCAACTTGAAGATGGCAAATACCAACGCCAATGCAGTCAGGGCCTTCTCGCCGCCGGACAACAAATGGATGGTGCTGTTCTTCTTGCCCGGAGGCCGCGCCATGATCGTTACCCCTGTATCGAGTAGATCTTCGCCCGTCAGTTCCAAGTAAGCGCTGCCACCACCGAAAACTTTTGGGAATAAGGCCTGTAAACCGCTATTAATCTGATCAAAGGTATCTTTGAAGCGGTTACGGGTTTCCTTGTCGATCTTGCGAATGACGTTTTCCAAAGTGTCCAGGGCTTCCACCAGATCGGCGTCCTGGGCATCCAGATAACGTTTACGCTCGGACTGCTGCTGGTATTCATCGATGGCCGCGAGGTTGATCGCGCCGAGTCGTTGAATACGTGCAGCAATGCGCTCAAGTTCTTCTTCGGCTTCTTTCTCGTTGGCCTGGGCGGTCAAGGTATTGAGTACGCCGTGCAGGTCATAGCCATCTTCCAGCAATTGGTCCTGCAAGGTTTTGCGGCGCACCGTGAGGGCTTGCCATTCCATGCGCTGCTGCTCGAGTTGGCCGCGGATCAATTGCGATTGCTGCTCGGCCTGGGTCCGGCGCTTTTCTGCATCGCGCAGTTCGCGGTCGGCGTCTTCCATGGCGATTTGTGCAGTCTTGAGTTCTTCGTCGACGCTCATGCGTTTGTCGAGCAACTCTTCGAGCTTCAAGCGCAGCTCTTCCAGCGGCGCTTCGCCCTCCTCCAGGTTGAGGCTCAGTTGCTCGCGTTTTTCCGTCAGCCGTTCGGATTGCATCTCCAGGCGTTCCAGAGCCTGGCGCGTGGAGTCGTGCTGGGCGCGCAACGAGCCGAGGCGCACGGCCAACTGATGGGCGTGGTCCTTGTGCTGGCGCGCTTCCTGGCGTACCCGGTCGAGGCGCTCGCGCAGGCTGTCACGCTGGGCCAGCAACAGCTCGCGCTGCTCGGTGTCGAGGGCCATGCTGTCTAGGGCCTCCTGCAACTGCAGGCGCGCTTCACCGACTTGCTCGTGTTCAAGGGCGCGCTGCTCGCCCATCTCGGCCACTTCTTCATCGAGCCGGGTACGACGCAGGGTCAATTGTTCGGCCTTGGCCTTGCTGGCGGAAAGCTGGGCTTTCAATTCGCCCTGCTGGCGCGCTTCGTCCTGCAACAGGCGACGCAAATGTTCGCGGCCGGTCTCTTGTTGGCGCTGGGTGGCGCGCAGGGTTTGCAGTTGGGTTTCCAAGGCCTCAAGAGTGGCCTCGCGCTCTTCGCGCTCGGCACTCAGGTTGACGATTTCCTGGCCACGGGCCAATACGCCACTTTCGGCTTCACTGGCGCGACGCACCCGCAAAAAGTGCCGGCCAACCCAGTAGCCGTCGCGGCTGATCAGGCTTTCGCCAGAGGCCAATTGGCCTCGCAACGCCAAGGCCTGCTCCAGGGAATCCACCGGTTTTACCAGGCCCAGCCATGGCGACAGATCAATCTGCGCCTCGACTTTATCCAACAGGCTGCCCGGCACGCGGGTGCCATCGGCTGCGGGGCTGAGCAGGCGCAAATCGCCTTGAGCAAAGCCCGCTAGATCAAAACCGCCGAAATCGTCCACCAACACGGCCTGCAAGTCCGCACCCAGCACGGTTTCCACGGCCAGTTCCCAACCGGCTTCAACCTTCAAGCCTTCAGCCAGGCGCGGGCGCTCGGCCAAGTGCTGGTCGCGCAGCCATTCGGCGGTGCCGGTGCCTGGGTCCAATGCGGCTTGCTGCAAGGCCTCGAGGGAGGCCAGGCGCCCATTGAGGCGCTGCAAATCCCCTTGGGCCTGCTGCTGCGCCTGGGTCGCCTGTTGCAGCTCCTGGCGCAATTGTTCCAGGCGCTCAACTTGCTGTTCTTCGCTGGCCTCCAGCTCTTCCAAGGTCATTTCGCTTTCGGCCAACTGCTCGCTCAGCGCCATGATCGCCGCGTCTTCCGGAGCAGAGGCGAGCAACGCGCGCTCCTCCAGGACCCGGCGCTGGCGCTCGGCCAAGCGCTCCATGCTGGTTTCCAGTTGCTGGATGCGTGATTGCTGCACCTCAGCCTGGCGACGCGGTTCGGCGGAGCGCAGGTTGAAAGCGTCCCACTGCTCCTGCCAGCCGTGCATGGTAGTTTCGGATTCTTCCAGGGCGGCGGCGGCTTCTTCGGCGGCGGCGCTGGTGATTTCCTGCTCGGGGGTGAGCATGTCCAGCTCCTCCCCGAGGGTCAGCAGCAAGGTGCGGTCATGGCCCAGGTGGGATTCGGTTTCCAGCCGCGCCCGCTCCGCTTCCTTGAGGTCATCCTGCAACTGGCGCAAGCGCTGCTGGCCGTGCTGGATGCTCTGCTCGACCCGCGCAATGTCGCCGCCCACCGAATAGAAGCGGCCCTGCACCAGGTTGAAGCGCTCGGACAGGTCATGGTGACCGTCGCGCAGGCGTTCGATGCTCGCATCGGCGTTGCGTTGTTCGGCCACCAGGGCTTCGAAGCTGATTTCCTGGGTGCCGATGATCGCTTCGCGCTGGCCCACCTGGTCATTCAAGGCCTGCCAGCGCAGCGCCGAGAGTTGCGCCTTGAGCTGGCGTTCTTCGCCTTTGTATTCCTGGTATTTCTCGGCGGCCTGGGCCTGGCGGTGCAGGCGCTCCAACTGGCGCTCCAGCTCTTCGCGCAGGTCAGTCAGGCGTGCCAGGTTTTCGTGGGTGCGGCGGATACGGTTTTCGGTCTCGCGACGGCGCTCCTTGTACTTGGAGATGCCGGCCGCTTCCTCGATAAAGTTGCGCAGGTCCTCGGGCTTGGCTTCGATCAGCTTGGAGATCATGCCCTGCTCGATGATCGAGTAGCTGCGCGGGCCCAGGCCGGTGCCGAGGAAAATATCGGTAATGTCCCGGCGCCGGCACTTGGTGCCGTTGAGGAAGTAACTGTTCTGGCTGTCGCGCGTGACTTTGCGGCGGATGGAAATTTCCGCATACGCCGCGTACTCGCCAATCAGCGTGCCGTCGGAGTTGTCGAACACCAGTTCGATGCTGGCCTGGCTCACCGGCTTGCGGCTGGTGGAACCGTTGAAGATGACATCGGTCATCGACTCGCCACGCAGGTTCTTTGCCGAGCTCTCGCCCATCACCCAACGGACGGCGTCGATGATGTTCGACTTGCCGCAACCATTGGGCCCGACCACTGCCGCCATATTACTGGGGAAGTTCACCGTGGTCGGGTCGACGAAGGATTTGAACCCCGCCAGTTTGATGCACTTGAGCCGCACGCTTAGGCGTCCGCCAGGGCTGCGATAACCAACGAGCTGCTGCGCTGGCAGTAGGCCGACAGCACCTGGCGAATTTGCGGCAGGTCACGGGCCAGTACGGCGGCGAGCAGTTGCTCGAACAGCGCCAGGTACTCGCTCATGGAGGCCTTGCGCTGATCCAGGGCCAGGTAATAGGCGCGGTTCATCGCCGGCTGCAGGTTCTCGACGGTTTCCTGCAGGTACGGGTTATTGGCGAAGGGGTACGCGGCGCGCATCACGTTGAAGCATTCTTCGACGAAGGCGCGGATGTCCTCGCGCTCGAAATTGCTCACCAGCCGTTGCTGGATCTGCACGAAGGGCGCCATGTCGGCCTGGGTCTGCCAGCCTTCGGCGACCGCGTTGCCCAGCAGGATGTACAGCTCGCTCATCAGCGTGCACAGGCTCTGCACCTTGTGCGCGGTGAGCTCGGTGACGTGTGCCCCACGGCGCGGCAAGATGGCGATAAGGTGCCGGCGCTCGAGGATCAGCAAGGCTTCGCGCACGGAGCCGCGGCTGACATTGAGTGCCAGCGTGACTTTCTGTTCCTGGATCCGCTCCCCAGGCTTGAGATCGCCGCGAATAATGCGCTCGGCAAGGTGGTGAGCGATTTGCTCGGCGAGACTGTCCGGCGCCTTGAACGTCATGTTTTCCCTTCAAAATCTTCTATCGGTACAAGGGCGGCAGTGTAGCGCAATCGCTGGGCCGACAACGCCGAATTTGGCATGAAATAAGCAGACGATAAAGCCCAGGCACCGCTTGAAACGGCGGTTACAAGGATCTGAACCATAATCAAAGGTGTTGCAATCGCACTTTCTTGACCTTTCGGTCAGAAAATCGTTGACCGAAAAGTCAGACATGACTAGATTCGGCGCAAAGCGGTTAACAACAATAATGAGTCTGCGAGGCCTTCCGTGATCCAGTTTTTACTAAACCAGGAGCTCCGTAGCGAGCATGCCCTGGACCCGAACCTGACTGTGCTCAACTATCTGCGTGAGCACCTGGGCAAATCCGGAACCAAGGAAGGCTGCGCCAGCGGCGACTGTGGCGCCTGCACTGTGGTGGTGGGTGAGCTGCAGACCGACGAGCAAGGCGCCGAACAGATTCGCTATCGCAGCCTCAATTCGTGCCTGACCTTTGTCTCGTCCCTGCACGGCAAGCAACTGATCACTGTCGAAGACCTCAAGCACCAGGGCCAACTGCACAGCGTGCAACAGGCGATGGTCGAATGCCATGGCTCGCAATGCGGCTTTTGCACCCCAGGTTTTGTGATGTCGCTGTTTGCCCTGCAAAAAAACAGCGACGCCCCGGACAGCGCCAAGGCCCACGAAGCCCTGGCCGGCAACCTGTGCCGCTGCACCGGCTACCGCCCGATCCTGGCCGCCGCCGAACAAGCCTGTTGCAACAAGCCCCAGGACCAGTTCGACAGCCGTGAGGCGCAAACCATTGCCCGCCTCAAGTCCATCGCACCGACGCAAACCGGCGAGCTGAACAGCGGCGACAAGCGCTGCCTGGTGCCCTTGACCGTCGCCGACCTGGCCGACCTCTACGACGCCTATCCCCAAGCCCGGCTGCTGGCCGGCGGCACCGACCTGGCGCTGGAAGTCACCCAGTTCCACCGCACACTGCCGGTGATGATTTACGTCGGCAACATCGAAGCCATGAAACGCATCGAGACCTTTGACGACCGTCTGGAAATCGGCGCCGCCACCGCCCTCTCCGACTGCTACAGCGCGTTGCACCACGAATACCCCGATTTCGGCGACCTGCTGCACCGCTTCGCGTCTCTGCAAATCCGCAACCAGGGCACCCTCGGTGGCAATATCGGCAACGCCTCGCCCATCGGTGACTCGCCGCCGCTGCTGATCGCCCTTGGCGCGCAGATCGTGCTGTGCAAGGGCAACGTGCGCCGCACCCTGGCCCTGGAAGACTATTTCATCGACTACCGCGTCACCGCCCGCCAGGACAGCGAGTTCATCGAGAAAATCATCGTGCCCAAGGGCCATGCGCTGTTCCGCGCCTACAAGGTTTCCAAGCGCCTGGACGATGACATTTCTGCGGTCTGCGCGGCCTTCAACCTGAAGCTCGACAACGGCGTGATCAGCGATGCCCGCGTGGCTTTCGGCGGCATGGCCGCCACGCCCAAACGCGCGCAACACTGCGAAGCGGTACTGATCGGCGCCACCTGGAACAGCGCCACGGTGGAGAAAGCCTGCGCCGCCCTGGCCGAAGATTTCACCCCGCTGTCGGACTTCCGTGCGAGCAAGGAATACCGCCTGCTCAGCGCGCAGAACCTGCTGCGTAAATACTTCATCGAGCTGCAAACACCGCACATCGAGACTCGGGTGACCGCTTATGTCTAATCATCACGCCGTGGTAAAAACCCAAGCCGAAATGGCCACGCTGTTTGCCCAGGACCTGACGTCCGGGGTCGGGCGCAGCGTCAAGCATGACAGCGCCGCCAAGCATGTGTCGGGCGAAGCGCAGTACATCGATGACCGCCTGGAATTCCCCAACCAGTTGCACCTGTATGCGCGCATGTCCGACCGCGCCCACGCCCGTATCCTCAGTATCGACACCGCGCCGTGCTACGCCTTCGAGGGTGTGCGGATCGTCATCACCCACGAAGACGTGCCGGGCCTGAAAGACATCGGCCCGCTGATGCCCGGCGACCCGTTGCTGGCCATCGATACCGTGCAATTTGTCGGCCAGGTGGTGCTGGCCGTCGCCGCCCGCGACCTGGAGACCGCGCGCAAGGCCGCCATGGCGGCGGTGATCGAATACGAAGACCTGGAGCCGGTGCTGGATGTGGTCGAGGCCTTTCGCAAAAAACACTTCGTGCTGGACAGCCACACCCACCAGCGCGGTGATTCGGCAGGCGCCCTGGCGAGCGCGAAAAACCGTATCCAGGGCACCCTGCATATCGGTGGTCAGGAACACTTCTACCTGGAAACCCAGATCTCCTCGGTGATGCCCACCGAAGACGGCGGCATGATCGTCTACTGCTCCACCCAGAACCCCACCGAAGTGCAGAAGCTGGTGGCCGAAGTGCTGGACGTGTCGATGAACAAGATCGTCGTCGATATGCGCCGCATGGGCGGTGGTTTCGGCGGCAAGGAAACCCAGGCCGCCAGCCCGGCATGCCTGTGTGCGGTGGTCGCGCGCCTGACCGGCCAGCCGACCAAGATGCGCCTGCCGCGGGTCGAAGACATGCTGATGACCGGCAAGCGCCACCCCTTCTATATCGAATACGACGTGGGCTTCGACGACACCGGGCGCCTGCACGGGATCAACCTGGACCTGGCCGGTAACTGTGGTTGCTCACCGGACCTGTCCAACTCGATTGTCGACCGTGCGATGTTCCACTCCGACAACTCGTATTACCTGGGCGACGCCACGGTCAACGGCCATCGCTGCAAGACCAACACCGCGTCCAATACCGCGTACCGTGGCTTCGGTGGCCCCCAAGGCATGGTAGCGATCGAGGAAGTGATGGACGCCATCGCCCGCCATCTGGCGCTGGACCCGCTGGCCGTGCGCAAGGCCAACTACTATGGCAAGACCGAGCGCAACGTCACCCATTACTACCAGACCGTCGAGCACAACATGCTCGAAGAGATGACTGCCGAACTGGAAGCCAGCAGCCAATACGCCGAGCGCCGCGAAGCCATTCGCCGCTATAACGCCAACAGCCCGATCCTGAAAAAAGGCCTGGCGCTGACCCCGGTCAAGTTCGGCATTTCGTTCACCGCCAGCTTCCTCAACCAGGCCGGCGCGTTGATCCATATCTACACCGACGGCAGCATCCACCTGAACCACGGCGGCACCGAAATGGGCCAGGGCTTGAACATCAAGGTCGCGCAGGTGGTGGCCGAGATTTTCCAGGTGGAAATCGATCGGGTGCAGATCACCGCGACCAACACCGACAAGGTGCCCAACACCTCGCCGACCGCTGCCTCCAGCGGTGCCGACCTTAACGGCAAGGCCGCGCAGAACGCCGCCGAGACCATCAAGCAACGCCTGGTGGAATTTGCCGCGCGCAAATACGACGTCAGCGAGGCCGACGTTGAGTTCCACAACGGCCATGTGCGGGTGCGCGAGCAGATCCTGACCTTTGAGGAGCTGATCCAGCAGGCGTATTTCGCCCAGGTCTCGCTGTCGAGTACCGGGTTCTACAAGACCCCGAAAATCTTCTACGACCGCAGCCAGGCACGGGGCCGACCGTTCTACTACTTCGCCTTCGGCGCGGCTTGCTGCGAAGTGATCGTCGATACCCTGACCGGCGAATACAAGATGCTGCGCACCGACATCCTCCACGATGTGGGCGCCTCGCTGAACCCGGCCATCGATATCGGCCAGGTCGAGGGCGGTTTCATCCAGGGCATGGGCTGGCTGACCATGGAAGAGCTGGTGTGGAACAACAAGGGCAAGCTGATGACCAATGGCCCGGCCAGCTACAAGATCCCGGCGGTGGCGGACATGCCCCTGGATTTGCGGGTGAAGTTGGTGGAAAACCGCAAGAACCCGGAAGACACGGTGTTCCACTCCAAGGCCGTGGGTGAACCGCCGTTCATGCTCGGGATTGCCTCGTGGTGCGCGATCAAGGATGCCGTAGCGAGCCTGGGTGACTATCGCCATCAACCGAAGATCGATGCACCGGCCACGCCGGAGCGGGTGTTGTGGGGCTGTGAGCAGATGCGGCAGTTGCAGACGGCGAAGGCGGTTGAGGCACAGGCCGAGATGGCTTCGCTCTAGACCGAGGTGCTGCCATCGCAGGCAAGCCAGCTCCCACATTTGGAATGCATTTCCCTGTGGGAGCGGGCTTGCCCGCGATGACGGCCGAACTGACAACAGAAATGTTGAGGTAGACATGAACAACTGGATCAGTGCCCTCGCCAACCTGCAAACCCAGGGCGAGCCCTGCGTGCTGGTGACCATCATCGAAGAGCTGGGCTCCACGCCGCGCAACTCAGGCTCCAAGATGGTCGTCAGTGCCACCCACACCTTCGACACCATCGGCGGCGGCCACCTGGAATACAAGGCCATGCAGATCGCCCGCGACATGCTCGTGCGTGGCCAGCACAACACCCACCTGGAGCGCTTCAGCCTGGGCGCCAGCCTCGGCCAGTGCTGTGGCGGGGTGACCGTGCTGCTGTTCGAACCCATGGGCCAGGTGCAGGCGCAGATTGCCGTATTCGGCGCAGGCCATGTCGGCCGCGCGCTGGTGCCGCTGCTGGCCAGCCTGCCGTGCCGGGTGCGCTGGATCGATTCGCGGGAGCAGGAATTCCCGGAGCATATCCCCCAGGGCGTGCGTAAAATCGTCAGCGAAGAGCCGGTGGATGAAATTGCCGACCTGCCCGCCGGCAGTTATTGCATCGTCATGACCCACAATCATCAGCTAGACCTGGAACTGACCGCCGCCCTGCTCAAGCGCAATGACTTTGCCTACTTTGGCCTGATCGGCTCGCAGACCAAGCGCGTCAAGTTCGAACACCGCCTGCGTGAGCGCGGCTTCGAGGCCGCACAGTTGCAACGCATGCGCTGCCCCATGGGCCTCACCGAGGTGAAGGGCAAACTGCCGGTGGAAATCGCCATCTCCATCGCCGGCGAGATCATCGCCACCTATAACGCCAACTTCGGCCAGCACACCGCGAGTGCCGAACCCATTGCCAAACTGCTGCCGGCTTCGCGCCGCAGCCAAGCTATCAATTGAGACGACCATGCCTTTGACTCGCAAAGCCTACCGTGCCGCCATCCTGCACAGCCTCGCCGACCCGGCCATCGTCGGGATCGAAGCCTCCTATGAGTATTTCGAAGACGGCCTGCTGGTGATCGACAACGGCCAGATCAGTGCCCTCGGGCACGCCAGCGACCTGCTGCCGACGCTGCCCGCCGACATCGAAATCACCCATTACCAGGATGCGCTGATCACTCCCGGCCTGATCGACACCCACATCCACCTGCCGCAAACCGGCATGGTCGGTGCCTACGGCGAACAACTGCTGGATTGGCTGAACACCTACACCTTCCCTTGCGAAAGCCAGTTCGCCGACAAGGCCCACGCCGAAGAAGTCGCGGATATCTTTATCAAGGAACTGCTGCGCAACGGCACCACCACTGCCCTGGTGTTCGGCAGCGTGCATCCGCAATCGGTGAACTCATTCTTTGAAGCCGCCGAGAAGCTCGACCTGCGCATGATCGCCGGCAAGGTGATGATGGACCGCAATGCACCGGACTACCTGACCGACACCGCCGAGTCCAGCTACCAGGAAAGCAAGGCGCTGATCGAGCGCTGGCACGGCAAGGGCCGCTTGCACTACGCCGTAACACCGCGCTTCGCCCCCACCAGCACACCGGAACAACTGACCCTCGCCGGCCAATTGCTGGGGGAATACCCGGACCTGTACATGCAGACTCACATCAGTGAAAACCTGCAGGAAGTGCAATGGGTCAAGGAGTTGTTCCCAGAGCGCAGTGGCTACCTGGATGTGTACGACCACTACAAGCTGCTGGGGGAACGCTCGGTATTCGCCCACGGCGTGCACCTGTGCGACGACGAGTGCGCGCGGCTGGCCGAAGCCGGTTCAGCCGTGGCGTTCTGCCCGACTTCGAACTTCTTCCTGGGCAGCGGCTTGTTCAACCTGCCGATGGCCGAGAAGCACAAACTCAACGTAGGCCTGGGCACAGATGTGGGGGGCGGCACCAGCTTCTCGCTGCTGCAGACGCTGAACGAAGCTTACAAGGTCATGCAATTGCAGGGCGCACGGCTGAGCCCGTTCAAATCGCTGTACCTGGCGACCTTGGGCGGTGCAAAAGCGCTGCGCCTGGAAGACAAGATCGGCACCTTGCAGCCGGGCACCGATGCAGATTTCCTGGTACTGGACTACAACGCCACGCCCCTGCTCAGCTATCGCTTGAAGCAGGCCAATAACATTGCCGAGACGTTGTTTGTACTGATGACGCTGGGGGATGATCGGGCGGTGATGCAGACCTATGCAGCGGGCAATCTGGTACACCAACGCTGACCCAAAGAACACCACAAAACCCTGTAGGAGCTGGCTTGCCAGCGATGCAGGCACCGCGGTGTATCTGTTACACCGCGGTGATGCTATCGCTGGCAAGCCAGCGCCTACACAGTTTGATCGGGTTTACAGCTTGATCGAGGAGCGGCCCGGCTTCTTGGTTTGCAGCAGATGCGAGAACACCGCATGCAAATCATCCGACGCGCTTTCCTCATCGAGGTTGAGCTTGCTGTCGATGTGATCCATGTGATGCATCATCAGGTTCACCGCCAACGCCGAGTCCCGGGCCTCGATCGCGTCGATCAACTGGGTATGTTCGTCATAGGAACAGTGCGAGCGGTTGCCGCTTTCATACTGGGCGATGATCAGCGAGGTCTGGGACACCAGGCTGCGCTGGAAGCTGATCAGCGGGGCATTCTTTGCCGCCTCGGCCAGTTTCAGGTGGAACTCGCCGGATAGCCGGATACCCGCGCCGCGGTCCCCGCGGGAGAAGCTGTCGCGCTCGTCGTTGACCATCTGGCGCAGTTCGGCCAGCTCTTCGGTCGATGCATGCTGCACCGCCAGTTCGGTGATCGCCCGCTCCACCAAACGCCGGGCCAGGAACACCTGGCGGGCTTCCTCGACACTAGGGCTTGCCACGACCGCACCACGATTGGGGCGCAGCAACACCACGCCTTCATGGGCCAGGCGCGACAAGGCGCGGCGGATGATGGTGCGGCTGACGCCAAAGATCTCGCCCAGTGCTTCTTCACTCAATTTGGTACCGGGCGCCAGGCGTTGTTCGAGGATGGCCTCGAAGATATGCGCGTAAACGATATCGTCCTGGGTTCCACTGCGACCGGCCTTACCGGCTCGCGGCTGTTTCTTGAGGGGCTGCAACTGTTCGTTCATGGGCACTCGGGTCGGGAGAACGGCGGCGAATTGACGTTGACTGTAATAAAGGTACAGCGGGTCGCTGGCAAGTATCGCGTAAAAACAGCGCACATTGTACACAACCCGTTGCGCCAACACACTGTACGGCTGTTTGCGCGGCCGGCTGTATTGCAACAGTCAGTTACGTTTGAGTTTAGGCTTGATTCCACGATTTCCCCACCCATCAATGCTGCCCCGATGCCCCTGTAGGAGCGAGCTTGCTCGCGAAGAACCTGAGAGCGCCGCCTTCCACCAGAATGCCCGCGCCATCGCTGAAGATCTTCGCCCGCAAGCCGGCGCCTACAAGTTGCCGGGTACAAGGAAGACTTTTCCATGACCGACGCGACCCAGGCGCCCCTGCGCCCACTGGCCGACACTTCGCCCTCGGCCATCGTTGCCGGCTTTATCGCCATGATGACCGGCTACACCAGCTCGCTGGTGCTGATGTTCCAGGCCGGCCAGGCTGCCGGCCTGACCACCGGGCAAATCTCCTCATGGATCTGGGCAATTTCCATCGGCATGGCGGTGTGCAGCATCGGCTTGTCCCTGCGTTACCGCACGCCCATCACCATCGCCTGGTCGACCCCCGGCGCGGCACTGTTGATTACCAGCCTGGGCGGGGTCAGCTACGGCGAGGCTATCGGCGCCTATATCACCTGCGCGGTGCTGGTGACGATCTGCGGCCTCACCGGCAGCTTTGAAAAGCTGGTCAAGAAGATTCCCGCTTCACTGGCCGCCGCGCTGCTGGCCGGGATTCTGTTCAAGATCGGTAGCGAGATTTTCGTCGCCGCGCAGCACCGCACCGCCCTGGTGCTGGGCATGTTCTTTACCTACCTGATCATCAAGCGCCTGTCGCCCCGTTATGCGGTGCTGGCCGCACTGTTGATCGGCACTGCCTTGTCCGGGCTGATGGGGCTGCTGGATTTCAGCGGGTTCAGCCTGGAAGTGGCGACGCCGGTATGGACCACGCCGCACTTCTCTCTGGCGGCGACCATCAGCATCGGAATTCCGCTGTTCGTGGTGGCGATGACCTCGCAGAACATGCCGGGGGTCGCGGTCCTGCGTGCCGATGGCTACGACGTGCCGGCCTCACCGCTGATCACCACCACCGGCCTGGCCTCGCTGGTGCTGGCCCCGTTTGGTTCCCACGGTATCAACCTGGCCGCCATCAGTGCGGCCATCTGCACCGGGCCCCACGCCCACGAGGATCGCAACAAGCGCTACACCGCCGCCGTGTGGTGCGGGATTTTCTACGGGGTCGCCGGGGTATTTGGGGCCACGTTGGCGGCCTTGTTCGCCGCACTGCCAAAGGAGCTGGTGCTGTCGATCGCGGCATTGGCGCTGTTTGGCTCGATCATCAATGGCCTGAGCGTTGCCATGAATGAGCCCAAGGAACGGGAAGCAGCGCTGATCACCTTCATGGTCACGGCGTCGGGGCTGACGCTGTTCTCCATCGGTTCGGCATTCTGGGGGATTGTGGCGGGGGTGTTGACGCTGGTGATTCTGAATTGGCGCAAGGCCTGATAATTACCCTGAAACGAAAAAGCGACCCGGGCGGGTCGCTTTTTCATGCCATCAGACAGCCGGGTTGATCGGCTTTTCTGGGTGCCAGGCGTCCAGCAGTGCGCTGACTTCAACGCGGGTCAGCTCTGGACGAGCCTTCAACCACGCTTCAACAGCGGCACGCTGTTCTTCGTTGACCGAACCACGGGTGGCTTTGCAGACCAGACCGAAGTCATCACCGCCAACGTAGTCCAGGCCATTGCCGTCCATCGCTTCAGTCAGGAATGCTTCGAGGAAAGCGTCAACCGCTTCATCGTCCAAACCTTCTTTGAAGTCCAGGTTCAGTTCGAAACCCAGCTCTTGAAATTCATCAACGCACAGTTTTTTGCGCAGACGCCGGGAACGGTTAGTCGCCATTGGAACAATCCTCTTAAGTATTAACGGCCGGCACTCTACCAGTTTAAGGCGCTGAATGCCCGGCAATCCAAGACGGGTGGCACGTCAGGGCTAAAAAAAACCACCATTTGCAGCTATCGTTGAGGCACAAGTAGCCCCACCTTGGGGCATAATGCCGACACTTTCATGACCACTGGGGGATTTTCTTACATAGCCCCCGCTACATTCACCCTCCTATGCAGTAGGGTCTTACTTCTTATGATCAAATCCTTGCGTCCATTGTTGCTCGCCAGTTTCCTCTTGCCCCTGGCCCTCTCCGTCACCGCCGCACCGATCAATACCACCTTGCCACCTAAAGTCCAGGAAGCCCTGCAGAAAGCCAAGCTGCAGAACAATGCGCTGTCCCTGGTGATGATTCCGCTCAATGGCCCCGGCACCGCCACGGTGTTCAACGCTGACGTTTCGGTCAACCCGGCATCCACCATGAAGCTGGTCACCACCTATGCCGCCCTGGAAATGCTCGGCCCCAACCATCAGTGGAAGACCGAGTTCTACACCGACGGCACCCTGAGCGGTGGCGTCCTGCGGGGCAACCTGTACCTCAAGGGCGGTGGCGATCCCAAGTTGAACATGGAGAAACTCTGGCTGCTGATGCGCGACCTGCGCGCCAATGGCGTACAGCAAGTGACCGGCGACCTGGTACTGGATCGTGGTTTCTTCATCCAGCCGCAATTGCCGGAATTCAACGACGACGGCAACGATGCCAACAAACCATTCCTGGTCAAGCCGGACGCCCTGCTGGTCAACCTCAAGGCCCTGCGCTTCGTCACCCGCAATGACTCGGGCCGGGTGCTGGTTTCGGTCGAACCGCCGATTGCCAGCATCCAGATCGACAATCAGGTCAAGGCCACCAACGCCAAGCAGTGCACCGGTGACGTGCGCTACAACCCGGTCACCGCCGCCGATGGCAGCGTCACCGTGACGGTCAGCGGCCAGTTGGGCGACGGCTGCAGCTCGCAGACGTATCTGTCGCTGCTCGACCATGCCACCTACACCGCCGGTGCCGTGCGGGCGATCTGGAAAGAGCTGGGCGGCACTATCCAGGGCCGCGACGTACTGGCCCCGGTGCCGAAAACCGCCAAGGTCCTGGCCCGTGCGTTCTCCCCGGACCTGGCAGAGATCATTCGCGACATCAATAAATACAGTAACAACACCATGGCCCAGCAACTGTTCCTCAGCCTCGGCGCGCAATACCGCAACGATGCCGACGGCGACGATGCCAAGGCCGCGCAACGCGTGGTCCGCCAGTGGCTGGCGAAAAAAGGCATAACGGCACCGCACCTAGTGATGGAAAACGGCTCCGGCCTGTCCCGTGCCGAACGCGTGAGCGCCCGGGAAATGGCGACCATGCTGCAAGCCGCCTGGAGAAGCCCGTACGCGGCAGAATTCATCAGCTCGATGCCAATTGCCGGCAGTGACGGCACCATGCGCAAGCGCCTGAAAACCACGGCCCTGCGCGGCGAAGCCCACGTCAAGACCGGCACCCTGAACACCGTGCGCGCCATTGCCGGCTTCAGCCGCGACAACAATGGCAATACCTGGGCAGTGGTGGCGATCCTCAACGATCCGAAGCCGTGGGGTGCATCATCGGTGCTGGACCAGGTATTGCTGGACCTGTATCGCCAGCCGAAGCTGGCGGCGGCTGCACCGGGCCTATAAACAGCCTGTTGTGATTGTGGCTTTGCCAGCGGGCTTACTGTGGCAAGCAGGCTTGTTGTGGCGAGCGGGCTTGCCCCGCGCTGGGCTGCAAAGCAGCCCCCATTGCGTCACTGAGCTAGGTCAGATAGACCGCGAAGGCAGGTTTTGGGGCTGCTTCGCAGCCCAGCGCGGGGCAAGCCCGCTCGCCACAACAAGCCCGCTCGCCACAACCGGCCCATCAGGCGGGTAGCGGCTGTGCCTCGACCCGATCCCGGCCCGCTTGCTTGGCGGCGTACACCGCCGAATCCGCGCGCAACAACAAGCCATCCACACCGTCATCGACCCGCCAACTGGCCACGCCAAAACTGGCGGTCACGGTGCCGACGCCTTCCATCGGTGTACTGCGCAGCACTTCCCATAATTCAACTGCCAGGCTGTAGGCCTGAACGCCATCGGTGTTCGGACACAGCACCATGAACTCCTCGCCGCCCAGGCGACAGAACACATCGCTGCGGCGCAAACGCTGGCTGATCCGCCGACACAACTCCTGTAGCACCCCATCCCCGGCAGCGTGCCCGTGCTGGTCATTGATGCGCTTGAAATGGTCGATATCCAGCATGATCACGGCCAGCGTACCCGCTGTGCGCCGCACCCGGCTCATCTCGGCCTTCAGCCGGTCCTGGAAGTAGCGGCGATTATGGATACCCGTCAATGAGTCGGTGATCGACAGCGCCCGCAGCTCCTCCTCCACCCGCTTTAGATCGGAGATATCCGACACGTAGCCATGCCATAAGGTACCGCCGCCGGGTAACTCTTCCGGCGTCGCCTCGCCACGGATCCATCGCAGGCCGCGGCCTGGCAGTTGCACCCGATATTCTTCGCGCCAATGGCTCAATTGCAGCGCTGACAAGCGGATAGAAGCGCGGATGCGTTCAGCATCGAGGGGGTGAATACGCTCGAAAACTTGCTTGGCATCCTGTTGCAACAGCCCCGGATCGATTTCATAGATATCGCGCATACCGTCGCTGGCGTAGATAAACCGCCAGTTGTCGTTGGGCTCCAGGGTGAACTGGAAAATCCCGCCCGGCACATGGGCACTGAGTTTTTTCAGCAAGCGATCCCGCGCAGCCAAGGCCTCATAGGCGCGTTTCTGCTCGGTGACATCCAGGCAGATCGCCAGGTGTCCGATCCATAAGCCATGGTCATCAAGCAATGCCGTGGCCAGCATATTCACGGTCAACTGGCTGCCGTCCTGGCGGACCAGCGTCCATTCCCGAGCCTCATGCAGGCTGTCGGCCCCCTCCACCAGCATCGCCTGGCCCGGCATGATCCGTTTGCCCAGCGCTTGGCTCAGCTGCATGGCACGGGTTTCCAGTTCCGACGCCAGGTGCAGGCTTTCGAGGGTCATGTGACCGAGCACCTGCTGCGCCGGATAACCCAGCATCTGCTCGGCACCGGCATTGAAGGTGTTGATCACCCCCCGCAGATCCGTGGCAATGATTGCCACCTGGGTCGCGGCATTGAGCACACTGCGCAACTGGCCGTGGGCGCCGCGCAACTCATACTCACGCTGGTGCAATTGCCCGGTGCGCTGTTGTACCAGCCTCACCGCCCGCTGGCGCTGGCTGACCAGCACGTAGAGCAAGGCACTGAGCAACAGGCTGAGCAAGCAACCCATGACCAGGATACTGGTGACCGCAGAGTGATTGGCCTGGGCAAATACCTGACTGGGGCGCAGGCTCAGGGCATAGACATGATCACCCAGGGTAAGCCGGCGGATCGCCTCCAGGCCGCTATCGGCCACGGCGTTGTCCGACTCGTACAACACTCGCTGCTGGGTGTCGGAAGTATCGACAATCTGCATGACCAGGTTGTCCCGCGCGGGCTTGGGCAAGCCGTCGGCCACCAACTGGCGCATGCTGATCACCGCCATGACGAAACCATAGGGTTCGTTGTAGGTCATTTGCGCGGTGTGCGGCCGGGTGACGGGCGCTACCAGCAACACCCCCATGGCATACGCCGGCTCCACACCCACCAGCAACATGGGTTGGGACACGGCGATGCTCCCGGACCGGTACGCCCGCTCGACGGTTGAGCGGCGCAGTGGTTGGGCCAGCAAGTCAAACCCCAGGGGCGAGCCGATCAGGCTTTGGGTCTGGCTATACAACACCGGCACATATTCGTCGCGCTCGCCTGCCGGCAGCAGGGTCCCGTTGTCGTTCAGTTCGCGAATGGAGAAAGGCGCGCCACGCTGGAGTGACACTTGTTGTTCGAAAGCCTGGCGCTGATCGCGAAATATCCGTGGCGCCCAGGCATAGGCCCGCGCGCGCATGAGCAACGGCTGGGCGAACCCATCGAACTCTTCACGGGAAACCGTATTGGAATTGACGAAAAAACGCCGCAGGCTGCCCAGACGCTGTTCCTGGTCTTCAAAACGCTCTTCCAGGCGGCTATAGCGTTCGTTGACCAACAACTGAAAACGATGGCGGACTTCCTGCTGATGCAAATCGGCCGTGGCCAGCGCCAGCACAACGGTGAGCACCACACCCACCAGCAATACTACCGACGCTACCAGCCAAGCCGACGCCTGTTCGCTGATAAATCCCAGTATTTTCGGGCGGACGTCTTGCAACGGCATAGGCAAAACTCGAAACACCAGCGTGCAGGGGCGCCACTTTGGCTAAGAGATTAGTTATAGCCATCGAGCCCACTTTTGACCAGCGTAAAAAAGCCGCGAACCCGGAAAAATCCGGACCCGCGGCTTCAAGGTCGATCAGCGTGCGGTGATTTTCCAGGCCCGGTGGATTTTCGGGTTACGGGCAAAATCCGGATCGATGGTTTTATCGCTGATTTCCTCGACGGCATAGCGCTCGCCCAGGTTGTCCTCCAACTGGAACTTGCGGAAGTTGTTGGAGAAATACAGCACCCCACCCGGTGCCAGACGGGCCATGGCCAGGTCGAGCAACTGCACGTGGTCGCGCTGGACGTCGAACACGCCTTCCATGCGCTTGGAGTTGGAGAAGGTCGGCGGGTCGATGAAGATCAAGTCGAACTCATCACGGCTGGCTTCCAGCCAGGCCATCACATCGCCCTGCTCCAGGCGGTTCTTGTCGGAAAAACCATTGAGGGACAGGTTGCGGCGCGCCCAGTCCAGGTAGGTTTTCGACAAGTCGACACTGGTGGTGCTGCGCGCACCGCCCTTGGCCGCATGCACACTGGCTGTGGCGGTGTAGCAATACAGGTTGAGGAAGCGCTTGCCGGCCGCTTCTTTCTGGATGCGCATGCGCATCGGGCGATGGTCGAGGAACAGCCCGGTATCCAGGTAGTCGGTCAGGTTGACCAGCAGCTTCACCCCGCCTTCGCTGACTTCAGTGAACTTGCCCTGGGCGCTCTGGCGCTCGTACTGCTTGGTACCGCTCTGGCGCTCGCGGCGCTTGACCACTACGCGGCTCTTGTCGATGTTCAGCGCCTGGGGAATCGCAGCCAGGGCATCGAACATGCGCGCCGAGGCCTTTTCCGGATCGATGGACTTGGGCGCCACGTATTCCTGGACGTGCACCCAGTCGTGGTACAGGTCGATAGCCATGGAGTATTCCGGCATATCGGCGTCGTACACGCGGTAGCAATCGACACCCTCGCGCTTGGCCCACTTGCCCAGCAACTTGAGGTTCTTTTGCAGGCGGTTGGCAAACATCTGCCCGCCTTCGCTCAAGCGCGCCTGCTCGACCACCGGAGCCGGTGCCGGCGCGGGTTTGATCGGGTTACCGTTCTTGTTGTACTGGCGCTCTTGCGGCTCGGTCGGGGCCTGATCGTAAGCGGCTTGCTCACGTTCGGCCTGGCGCTGTTCCGGGGTGCGGCGCTCGCCGGTCACGAACTGGTCCGGGTTGACCTTGATCAGCAGCAGCTTGCACGGCAACGCGCCGTTCCAGAACGAATACTGCTTGTGGCTGCGGATCCCCATGCGCTTGCCCAGGTCAGGTGCGCCAGTGAATACCGCCGCCTCCCAGCCCATGCACGCCTGGCGCAGACGCTCACCGAGGTTCTGGTAGAGATACAACAGGCTGGCTTCGTCACCCAGGCGCTCGCCGTACGGCGGGTTGCAGATGACCAGGCCTTTCTGGTTCTGGTCCGGGCGCGGCTCGAAGGTACCGACTTCGCCCTGGTAGATCTTGATCCAGTGGCTCAGGCCGGCACGCTCGATGTTGTTGCGCGCAGGCTGGATCAAGCGCGGGTCAGCTTCGTAGCCACGGATCCACAGTGGCGGTTTGTTCATGCCGATGGCGGCACGTTCGCTGGCCTCGGTGTGGAGTTTTTTCCACAACGCCGGCACGTGGCCGAGCCAGGCGGTGAAGCCCCACTGCTCGCGATTGAGGTTGGGCGCCATGTCCGCAGCAATCATCGCACCTTCCACCAGGAAGGTACCGACGCCGCACATCGGGTCCGTCAGCGCGCCGTTTTCTGCGGCAATGCGCGGCCAGCCGGCACGAATCAGAATCGCCGCCGCGAGGTTTTCCTTCAACGGTGCGGCGCCCTGCTGCAGGCGGTAACCGCGCTGGTGCAGGCTATGGCCGGACAGGTCGAGGGAGAGGATCGCTTCGCCACGGTCCAGGCGCAGGTGAATGCGCAGGTCGGGGTTGATCTTGTCGATGGACGGGCGTTCGCCGGTCGGGGTGCGCAGTTTGTCGACAATCGCATCCTTGACCTTCAGCGCGCCGAAGTGGGTGTTGTCGATGCCCGAGCCATGGCCGCTGAATTCCACCGCGAGGGTGCCATCGGGGACCATATGGTCTTGCCATTCAATATCCAGTACGCCGTGGTACAGGTCTTCGGCGTCCTTCATCGGGAAGCGCTTGAGCACCAGCAACACACGGTTGGCCAGGCGCGACCAGAGGCACAGGCGGTAGGCGGTTTCCATGTCGGCCATGCCGCGCACGGCCGAGGTGTGCTCGCGGGCGTCTTCAAGGCCAAGCCCGACGGCTTCCTCGATCAGCAGGCCTTCGAGGCCCTTGGGGCAAGTGAGGAAGAGTTCGTAACGGTCCGACATGGGCATTCCAGGCTTTTCAGCAATAATTGAACGGGCGACGCATCGCGCGTTCGATTTTCAATCAAGCGCTTTTCTTGAAGAGCGCTCGCGTGGCACGAATGTGTGCCGTTCCACCCCGGCGTCCAGGCTTTGTGGGCCTTGATTGCCGGGGCAGAGAGATAATTTTTGCAACAAAAGGAAATATTCCGACCCTTCGTCGAATAATAACCGACTGCAGGCGGCGGGTATTCTCACTAAAGGATTAAACCCATCCTCTATACAGGGCACATCATAGCTGGCTTTGGCCAAAAAAAGGGGCGAAAAGCCATCCCAGCTTATGGCTATAGCATCGTTATCGTTACGTGCTTATGACAAAACGATCATTGAATCCATGTGACCTATTGGTTAGAACTCAACACAGGTTAGCGCCGCAACGACGCTGACACATTGGCTCGCCACGCCGGCAGCGAGCCGCACCAACGGCAGAAAAACTCTGCCCGGCCTCGGATGAGGTCGAAGGATATCAAGACAGTCAACAAGTGAGGGAAACACCCTATGAGAAGACTTAAGCGTGATCCGTTGGAAAGAGCATTTTTACGCGGATATCAGTATGGCGTTCATGGCAAATCCCGTGAGCTTTGCCCATTTACTCTACCGTCGGTACGCCAGGCCTGGATTAACGGGTGGCGCGAAGGACGCGGCGACAACTGGGACGGTATGACCGGCACTGCGGGGATCCACAGACTCAACGAACTTCACGCCGTCGGCTAATCAGGGCACTTAATTCCGACAACCACCTTGAAGAATGTAACGACTTAACCACGCACGCCCCATCCGGGCGGCGGGCTTCGGCCCAGGGGCTCCTTCGAGGAGCCCTTTTTTATGGCCGGACGTTCGCGTCAGGGTTTTGGCAAGGCCGCGATGGCGTCCACCGACTGGCGAATCAACGCCGGCCCCTTATAGATAAACCCGGAGTACAACTGCACCAGGCTGGCGCCCGCGGCGATTTTCTCGGCGGCGTGCTTGCCCTCGGTGATCCCGCCCACGGCGATGATCGGCAAACGCCCGGCCAGCTCGGCCGCGAGCACCTTGACGATATGGGTGCTCTGGTCGCGCACTGGCGCGCCGGAAAGCCCACCGGCCTCGTCACCGTAGGCCAGGCCTTCAACGCCAGCACGGCTGAGGGTGGTGTTGGTGGCAATCACCGCGTCCATCCCCGAATCCACCAGGGCCTGGGCCACCAGCACGGTTTCTTCGTCGCTCATGTCCGGGGCGATCTTGATCGCCAACGGCACACGCTTGCCATGGCGCACCGCCAGGTCTTCCTGGCGCTGGCGCAAGGCCTCGAGCAGTTGCTTGAGGGAGTCGCCAAACTGCAGGCTGCGCAGGCCCGGGGTATTGGGCGAGCTGACGTTGACCGTCACATAGCTGGCGTGGGCGTAAACCTTGTCCAGGCAGATCAGGTAGTCATCCACCGCACGTTCCACCGGGGTATCGAAGTTCTTGCCGATATTGATCCCCAGGATGCCCTTGTACTTGGCGGCCTGCACCCGCGACAGCAGATGGTCAACGCCCAGGTTGTTGAAGCCCATGCGATTGATGATCGCCTCGGCTTCCGGCAGGCGGAAAATGCGCGGCTTGGGATTACCCGGCTGCGGGCGCGGCGTGACCGTGCCAATCTCCACAAACCCGAACCCCAGTTGCGCAAAGCCGTCGATGGCCGCGCCGTTCTTGTCCAGGCCGGCGGCCAGGCCAACCGGGTTGGGGAAGTCGAGCCCCATCACCGAGACCGGCATTTGCGCCGGCGCCTTGCACACCAGGCCATTGAGCCCCAGGCGGCCGCCCGCGCCGATCAGGTCCAGGGACAGATCGTGGGAAGTTTCCGGGGAGAGTTTGAACAACAGCTGGCGGGCCAGGGTATACATGGGCGGGCTTGACTCGGATGGCGGCGAAAGGTGGCGGCGATTATAGCCGGGGTGGCGGGTGCGCGCGAGGCATGGCACACCGCCGGTCGATCATCCCCTGCGGGAGGCCATCAACTCTTCGTAGCGCGCCCAGATCTTGCGCGCATAGCGCAGGCGCAATTCATCACGTTCGGCCCCGGCTCCCGGCCCGGCGTTATAGGCGCCCACGGCGGTCCAGTTGTAGCCAAACTGCTTGATAAAAGCCGCCAGGATCGATGCCCCCACCTCCACCGACAGGCACGGTTCATCCAATAACCGTTGTTCGGTAATCCCCTGTTTAAGCAGGCGTGGCAGATGAATGCTGTTGATTTGCATCAGGCCAATATCGCGGGTGCCATTTTTGTTGCTGTGGTTCATGGCTTCGGCGCGGTAGCCGGACTCTACTGCGGCAATCGCCTGCAACAGCTCTGGCTCGATATCGTACTGGCGGGCGGCCTCGGCCCAGCAATACGCCTGGGCCTGACCGACTCCACCCAGGCTCAATAACATCAGTCCCAGCCGGCAAGCACGCCTCATACCCGCTCACCACACCATCCACAGGCCGGGCACACAGCGGTGTGTGACCGCACCGCCTGCACCAGCCCAGGGCACGCGACCACCCGCACCCGGCCATTGAAACGATAACCGCGGCCATACACCGTTGCGATCAACCCACGATCGCCCTCCAGTTGCTTGCGCAATGAGTAGATGCAGCGGGTCAGGGATTCTTCGGCAACGTCGATATCCGGCCAGACATGCTCCAGCAGGCAATCCTTGGTGACCAGCACCCCAGGCGTGGTCAACAACAGGCGCAACACGTGACTCTCTTTGGGCGGTAGCTGAATGTCGCGACCTTCGGTGGTCAGCCTGCCATCCTCCTGCAACGTCCACTGACCAAAGGCGAGGGACGCCGTCATCAAGCCCTCAACTGCAACAACCATTCAAACCTCTGTACCTGTCTGCGGGCATTCACGGCGCCTGAGGATTGCGTCACGCACCGTCTGGGAGAGGCGCGACTATAGAAACCCGTCATCAATTTCACGTTAGGAAAAAGCCCGATGCGTCGAAGTTTTGCAGGAGTTTTGCGTAGGAAATTTCGAAGCCTGGCGCTACTGCTCACCTACCCGGGCAAACGCGCGCCGTACACGTTCGTACTGATCGGCGCTCAGGGATGTCGAAGCGCCCTGCCCCTGGGCAAAAGAACGCGGGGGCACATCCAGTTCCGCCACCCGTTCCCTGATCATCCTTAGTTGCTGCTCACTGCCACTGATCAACAGGCTGTTGACCTGCGGATACGCAATCACCGTGATGCCGGTGCGCGCCTTGCCACCCAGTTCGGCGAGCCGCTTCTCGAGGAGCGTGGCGAGACCGGGTACGGTGATGGTCTGCGCGCCCCTGTCGTACTGGCGGTCTGCTACATCGGCGTTGAGCACCTGGATGACCCCGACTCTTTGCATGTCCTCACGCCGCGCCGGGCGCGGGCGGTCCATCAACTGGGCCAGGCGCATGACGTGATCGACATAGTTGGCGGGCCCCGACACGTAAAACAGACGGGGGCCGGCCTTGCGCAGGGGGTAGCGCGCCTCGTCGAGCCCCGAACGCCCCATGACGTCGCGCAGGCGGTCGACCGTCATGTGCCGCAGGGCCACCCCGGAACTCTTGGCCTCGCCAGCGTCGTAGAGATGCAGCACCTGGCCGTCGCTGTACCAGATCAATTCATGCTGCAACGCCACGGCCTCGAGGACGGCTTGCGCGTTGGCAAAATCAAACTGCCCGCTGATACGTTTGCCCGCCGCCAACTTGCTGACCACGATGGGCTGGCCGAGGGGCACCGCAAGCCGACCGAAGAAGCCTTGCAGGCTTTCGTCCCACGCCAGATAGGACTCGCCCATCGCCGGCAAGGCATTGAGCATCAGCAGAGCGCCCAGCAGCCAGCGCTGCAAAAGGCCCTGGACGGTCGCTGTGGTAAATCGGGCAAGGAGCACGCTGGGTTTCCTGGACGGTGTTGCCTGAAGGGCCGCCATAGTGAAAGGCCCCCACGGCGCAATCTTGATGAAAGCCTGACGGCCTACCCCATGCCACACGCCGTGGCATGTGCCTTGCTTTACCTTGCCCAGGGCAGCCCGCGCCAATGACGGAACGGGCTCAAGGACAAAGGCGTCGTTACCGCAGGTGGCTTGTAAGACACCCTACGGAGCGACGCCTTTTTTCACACAGAAGGTAGGTGTTGATGAGTGATCAGGTCGGCTACAGCCAGGCAACCAATCCCCTGGCCTGGGTCAACGGCAGCGATGCCCCGGAAAAGAGCAGCCTCGACCTGGGCTTCATGGCCTTGAGCGATTGCGCCTCGCTGGTGGTCGCGGCGACGCAGGGGTTTGCCCAACCGTATGGCCTGACCTTGAACCTCAAGCGCCAGTCGTCGTGGGCCGGGCTGCGGGACAAGCTGGTTAGCGGCGAACTGGACGCCGCCCACAGCCTGTACGGCCTGATCTATGCGGTCCACCTGGGCATCGGCGGCGTCGCTGCAACCGACATGGCGGTGCTGATGGGCCTGAACCAGAACGGCCAAGGCATCAACCTGTCCCAGGGCCTGCAACAACAAGGTGTGACCAGTCCTGAGGCACTGGAGCGCAAGGTGCACCAAAGTCGGACAAAACTCACCTTCGCCCAGACCTTTCCTACCGGTACCCATGCCATGTGGTTGTATTACTGGCTGGCCAGCCAGGGCATTCACCCGCTGCGGGATGTCGAGAGTGTGGTGGTCCCGCCGCCGCAAATGGTCGCGCACCTGCAAGCCGGACGGATCGACGGCCTGTGCGTCGGCGAACCCTGGTGTGCCAGCGCGGTGCAGCAGAACCAGGGCTTCACCCTTGCCACCAGCCAGGCGATCTGGCCGGACCACCCGGAAAAAGTCCTGGGCTGCACCCAGGCGTTTGTCGAGCAATACCCCAACACCGCACGCGTGCTGGTGATGGCGGTTCTGGAAGCCAGCCGTTTTATCGACGACAGCCTCGAAAACCGGCGCTCCACCGCGCAACTGCTTAGCGCCAGGGATTACCTGGACGCGCCACTCGACTGCATCGAACCGCGGCTGCTGGGCATCTATGACGACGGCCTGGGTAACCACTGGCAAGACGTACACGCGCTGCGCTTTCATGGCGGGGGCGAGGTCAACCTGCCGTACCTGTCCGATGGCATGTGGTTCATGACCCAATTCCGCCGCTGGGGCCTGTTGCGTGAAGACCCCGATTACCACGCCGTTGCCCGTCAGGTGCAGCAACTGGATCTGTATCGCCAAGCCGCAAGCGCCGTGGGCGTGGCGACCAAGGCCGAAGAAATGCGCAGCAGCCAGTTGATCGACGGCAAGGTCTGGGATGGCTCGGACCCGGCCGGCTACGCCCGCAGTTTCCGCCTGCACGCCCTGGCCGACGATGTCGTCCGCCACGCCTTGCGCTGACGGGAGGCCACCCATGTTGCGAATCCTGCTGATCAATGACACCCCGCGCAAAGTCGGGCGCCTCAAGAGCGCGCTGACCGAGGCCGGCTTTGAAGTGATCGATGAATCGGGCCTGACCATCGACCTGCCGGCGCGCGTCGAAACGGTGCGCCCGGATGTGATTCTGATCGATACCGAATCACCCGGCCGCGATGTGATGGAGCAGGTGGTGCTGGTCAGCCGCGACCAGCCCCGGCCCATCGTGATGTTTACCGACGAACATGACCCCGGCGTGATGCGCCAGGCAATCAAGTCCGGGGTCAGTGCCTATATCGTCGAAGGCATCCAGGCCCAGCGCCTGCAACCGATCCTCGATGTCGCCATGGCGCGCTTCGAGAGCGACCAGGCCTTGCGCGCGCAACTCATAGCCCGCGACCAGCAACTGGCAGAACGCAAGCGCATCGAGCTGGCCAAGGGCCTATTGATGAAAATGAAAGACTGCAACGAGGAACAGGCCTACACCCTGATGCGCCGCCAGGCCATGAGCCGCCAGCAAAAGCTGATCCAGGTAGCGGAGCAGATTATTGCCATGAGTGAGTTGTTGGGCTGAGATAGCGGCACCGACACACCTTTCAGACACTGACGCCCCCCTGTGGCGAGCGGGCTTGCCCCGCGCTGGGCTGCGCAGCAGCCCCAACAAGATCACAATGTTTTATCAGATAGTCCGAGGTGACTGATTTTGGGGCTGCTGCGCAGCCCAGCGCGGGGCAAGCCCGCTCGCCACAACAGCCGTGTCTGCCTGGATTTATGCGCTGCGGCAAAACTGCGTAGATGGCGGTGTCACGATTGGCGCAAGACTTGCTATGTAAACATCACAGGTAGCCAACGGCGGTTGCCCCTCCACGACAAAGACGTCGCACATCCGGTTTGCATACGCGAACCCGGTGGCGGCGTTTTTTCGTTTTGGTGGGGCGGCCTTCGCGGGTCGTTCCATCACCAGGCCTTCTACAAGATCCCCAATCGTGAGGTGCGTGATGAAATCAAGCTTCTGGAAATCCGGGCACACCCCGACCTTGTTTGCCGCGTTCTTGTATTTCGACCTGAGTTTCATGGTCTGGTACCTATTGGGCCCGCTGGCGGTGCAGATCGCTGCCGACCTGCAACTGACCACTCAGCAACGCGGGCTGATGGTCGCCACGCCGATCCTGGCGGGGGCGATCCTGCGCTTTTTGATGGGTATGCTGGCGGACAAATTGTCGCCCAAGACCGCCGGGCTGATTGGTCAGGTGATCGTGATTGTGGCGCTGTTCTTCGCCTGGAAACTGGGGATCCACAGTTATGAACAGGCGCTGCTCCTGGGGCTTTTCCTCGGTATGGCCGGGGCCTCGTTTGCCGTTGCCCTGCCGCTGGCGTCCCAGTGGTACCCCGCCGAGCACCAGGGCAAGGCCATGGGCATCGCCGGGGCCGGCAACTCCGGCACCGTGTTTGCCGCGCTGCTGGCGCCGTTGATCGCCGCCGCATTTGGCTGGAGCAATGTGTTCGGCTTTGCCCTGATCCCGTTGATCCTGACCCTGATCGTCTTTGCCTGGCTGGCGCGCAACGCCCCCGAACGGCCAAAAGCCAAATCCATGGCCGACTATTTCAAGGCCTTGGGCGATCGCGACAGTTGGTGGTTCATGTTCTTCTACAGCGTGACCTTCGGGGGCTTTATCGGCCTGGCCAGCGCCCTGCCCGGCTACTTCAACGATCAATATGGCTTGAGCCCAGTCACCGCCGGCTACTACACCGCCGCCTGCGTGTTCGGCGGTAGCCTGATGCGCCCTCTGGGCGGCGCCCTGGCCGACCGTTTCGGCGGGATCCGCACGCTACTGGGCATGTACGCCGTGGCAGCCGTCTGTATCGCCGCCGTGGGTTTCAACCTGCCCAGTTCCTACGCGGCACTGGCCCTGTTCGTCTGCACCATGCTGGGCTTGGGCGCCGGTAACGGTGCGGTCTTCCAACTGGTACCCCAGCGCTTTCGCCGGGAGATCGGCGTGATGACCGGGTTGATCGGCATGGCCGGCGGCATCGGCGGCTTCGCCCTGGCAGCGGGCATGGGCGCGATCAAGCAAAGCACCGGCAGCTACCAGTTGGCGCTGTGGCTGTTCGCCAGCCTGGGCGTGCTGGCGTGGTTCGGTCTGTATGGTGTGAAACGGCGCTGGAGAACCACCTGGGGTTCGGCTGCCGTCACCGCAGCGCGGGTCTGATGAGCCTGCAACTGAGTGTTGCCCAGGCCAGCGCCATCGGGCCGCGTGAGGAAAACCAGGACGCCATGCGCCTGGTTACCCCGGCCCCGGACCTGGCCGCCAGCAAAGGCTACCTGTGTGCCATCGCCGACGGCGTCAGCCAGTGTGCCGATGGCGGCCTGGCCGCGCGTTCGACCTTGCAGGCCCTGGCCCTGGACTACTACGCCACGCCACAAACCTGGGGCGTGGCCCAGGCCCTGGACCGGCTGTTGCTGGCGCAGAATCGCTGGCTGCAGGCCAATGGCGGCGGCCAGCCGTTGTTGACCACCCTCAGCGCCGTGGTGTTTCGCGGCCAGCGCTTTACCCTGGCCCATGTCGGCGACTGCCGGGTGTATCGCTGGTTCGACGGCGAGTTGCAGCGCATCAGCCAAGAACATGTCTGGGAGCAACCGGGCATGCAGCACGTGCTCAAGCGCGCCCTGGGCCTGGATCAGCATCTGGTGGTGGACTTTCTCGACGGTGAACTGCGCCAGGGTGAATGTTTCCTGCTGCTCAGCGATGGTGTGTGGTCGACCCTGGCGGATCACAGCATCCGTGCGATCCTGCGCGAACAGGCCGACCTGGACCTGGCCGTGAATACGCTGGTCAACGCCGCACACCTGGCGGGTAGCCAGGACAATGCCAGCGCCCTGCTGGTGCGCATCGACCAGCTCGGCGCCGCCACCCTGGGCGATGCACTGGTGCAGTTGCAGCAGTGGCCATTGCCGCCGCCGTTGAAGGCCGGGCAATCCTTTGAAGGCTGGCAGGTGGAGAGCGTGCTGGCACAAAGTCGGCAGTCGTTGCTGTACCGGGTACGCGATACCCAGCAGCAACCCTGGCTGCTGAAAACCCTGCCCCCTGGCCACGACGATGACCACGACGCCGCCCAGGCCCTACTCTCAGAAGAATGGTTTCTGCGCCGGGTGGCCGGACGGGCATTTCCTGAAGTCCATCCGGCCGGCGGGCGTCAGCATTTGTACTATGTGATGCGTGAATACAGCGGGCAGACCCTGGCCGCCCTGTTCCAGCAGCAAGGCCCCTTGCCGCTGGCACAATGGCAATCCATCGCCGAGCGCTTGCTGCGCGCGGTGGGCATGTTGCATCGCCGGCAGATCCTGCACCGCGACATCAAGCCGGAAAACCTGCTGCTGGGGGACGACGGTGAATTGCGGGTACTGGACTTTGGCCTGGCCTATTGCCCGGGGTTATCCGAGGACCGCGCTCACCTGCTGCCGGGCACCCCCAGCTTTATCGCGCCTGAAGCCTTCAGTGGTGAACGTCCGACCCCTCGGCAGGATTTGTACAGCGTCGGCGTGAGCCTGTATTACCTGCTGACCGGGCACTATCCCTACGGTGAAATCGAAGCTTTCCAGCGCCCCCGCTTCAACACGCCGGTCAGCGCCAGCCGCTATCGACCGGATCTGCCCGACTGGTTGCAGCAAAGCCTGGAACACGCGGTGGCGGCACAACCGGACCAACGCTACGAAACCGCCGAGGAATGGCTGCTGGTACTGGAACAGGCCGACCGCCGCGAGCTGAGCCTGCGCCCTCGGCCACTGCTGGAGCGCGAGCCTCTCAAGGTCTGGCAAACCCTGGCGCTGGTGTCGCTGCTGCTCAACCTGCTGTTGCTGTATCTGTTATCCCTGTAGGAGGCAGGCGCGCCAGTTGTGGGCATCGCGCCTTTAAATGGTGCGAAAAAGCCTTGTGGTATCCACCAGAACCTCAGTAAATCCGGCTTTTCACGACTTGGCACAACCACTGCATTAGCTCTTGCAACACCCCACATACAGCCCACCCCTCAACGACGAAGGTGGGGCTTTCCCGAGAGAACGGGACCAGGACAAAGGCGTCCTCGCTAGGCAACTAGCGGGACGCCTTTTTTTGTTTGCGCGTGATTTGTCGAGCCATTGCGGAGAACGACATGAAAAAACTCAAACTGGTGATGATCGGCAACGGCATGGCCGGGGTTCGCACCCTTGAAGAACTGCTGAAACTGAGCACCGAGCTGTACGACATTACGGTCTTTGGCGCCGAGCCCCACACCAACTACAACCGCATCCTGCTATCACCGGTGCTGGCCGGTGAGCAGACGTTCGAAGAGATCGTGCTCAACGACCTCGACTGGTACCTGCAAAACAACATCAAGTTGCTGCTCAACCGCAAGGTGGTGCAGATCGACCGGGTCAAACGCAAAGTCATCGCCGAAGACGGCACCGAGGCCGAATACGATCGCCTGCTGATCGCCACCGGTTCGACTCCGTTCATCCTGCCGATCCCCGGCAATACCTTGCAGGGCGTGATCGGCTACCGCGACATTGCCGACACCCAAGCCATGATCGACACTGCCAAGACCCACAAGCATGCCGTGGTCATCGGTGGCGGCCTGCTCGGCCTGGAAGCGGCCAATGGCCTGATGCTGCGCGGCATGCACGTCACCGTGGTGCATATCGGCGAATGGCTGCTGGAGCGGCAACTGGACAAGACCAGCGGCCAGTTGCTGCAAACCGAACTGGAAAGCCGTGGCCTGGTGTTTCGCCTGTGCGAACAGACCCAGGCCCTGCATGACGCCGGCAATGGCCGCGTGGGTTCGGTGCAATTCAAAAACGGCGACGTGATTCCCGCCGACCTGGTGGTGATGGCCGCCGGGATCCGCCCCAATACCGAACTGGCGGAAAAGTCCGGCATCCCGTGCAACCGTGGGATCCTGGTCAACGACACGATGCAAACCTACGACCCGCGCATCTATGCCATCGGCGAATGCGCCAGCCATCGCGGGATTGCCTACGGCCTGGTGGCGCCGCTGTTCGAGCAGGCCAAGGTCTGCGCCAACCACCTGGCCCAGTTGGGGTTCGCCACCTATAAAGGCTCGGTGACCTCGACCAAACTGAAAGTCACCGGTATCGACCTGTTTTCCGCTGGCGACTTCATGGGCGGCGAAGGCACCGAAACCATCACCCTTTCCGACCCCATCGGCGGCGTCTACAAGAAGCTGGTGATCAAGGACGACATTTTGGTCGGCGCCTGCCTGTACGGCGACACCGCCGATGGCGGTTGGTATTTCCGGCAGATCCGTGAGAACCATGGCATTGGCGAAATCCGCGACCACCTGATGTTCGGCGAAAACGCCTTGGGCGACGTCGGCCACCAAGGCCAGGACAAAGCCATGAGCATGGCCGACAGCGCCGAAGTCTGCGGCTGCAACGGCGTGTGCAAGGGCACCATCGTCAAGGCGATCCAGGAACAGGGCCTGTTCAGCGTCGATGAGGTAAAGAAACACACCAAGGCCGCCAGTTCCTGCGGCTCCTGCGCCGGGTTGGTGGAGCAGATCCTGATCAACACCGTGGGCGGTGCGGCTGACGTCAAGCCAAAGAGCGAGAAAGCCATCTGCGGTTGCAGCGACCTGAACCACGGGCAAATCCGCCAGGCGATCCGCGACCAGCACCTGCTGACCATCGCCGACACCATGAGCTACCTGAACTGGCGCACCCCCAACGGCTGCGCCACTTGCCGCCCGGCGTTGAACTACTACCTGATCTCCACCTGGCCGGGGGAAGCCAAGGACGATCCGCAATCGCGCCTGATCAACGAACGGGCCCACGCCAATATTCAGAAAGACGGCACTTACTCAGTAGTCCCGCGGATGTGGGGCGGTGTGACCAATCCTTCCGAACTGCGGCGGATTGCCGATGTGGCCGACAAGTACAACGTGCCGATGGTCAAGGTCACCGGCGGGCAGCGCATCGACTTGCTGGGCATCAAGAAACAGGACCTGCCCGGTGTCTGGAAAGACCTCGATATGCCGTCCGGGCACGCCTACGGCAAATCCATCCGTACCGTGAAGACCTGCGTAGGCAGCGAGTTCTGCCGCTTCGGCACGCAGAACTCCACACAACTGGGCATCGAGTTGGAGCATGACCTGTTCAATATGTGGTCGCCCCACAAGGTCAAGCTGGCGGTCTCCGGTTGCCCGCGCAACTGCTCGGAAGCCGGGATCAAGGACGTGGGAATTATCGGCGTCGACTCGGGCTGGGAGATGTATATCGGCGGCAACGGCGGGATCAAGACCGAGGTCGCAGAGTTCTTCGTCAAGCTCAAGACCGCCGAGGAGGTACGCGAATACAACGGCGCCTTCCTGCAGCTGTACCGCGAAGAAGCCTTCTACCTGGAGCGCACCGTGCATTACATGCAGCGGGTCGGCATGGACCATATCAAGAAGGCCGTGCTGGAAGACCCAGCGCGGCGCCAGGCCCTGAACGAGCGCCTGCAGTTCTCCCTGTCGTTTGAACAAGACCCATGGAAAGAACGCCTGGAGCAGCCGTTGCTGAAGAAGGAATTCGACACCATCGCCGTCAAACAGCTGGAGGTAGTGGTATGAACTGGCTGGATATCTGTGCCCTCGACGAAATCAACGCACTGGGCTCGCGCATCGTCAGCGGCCCGAAAGGTGAAATTGCGATTTTTCGGACCAGTGACGACGAAGTCTTCGCCCTTGACGACCGCTGCCCGCACAAGGGTGGGCCATTGTCCCAGGGGTTGATTTACGGCAAACGCGTAGCATGCCCATTGCACAACTGGCAGATCGACCTGGCGTCCGGCGAAGCCCAGGCCCCGGATATCGGTTGCGCCCACCACCACCATGCCCGGGTTGAAAACGGCCGGGTGATGCTGGCCCTGCGGGACGCTGGTTGATGAACCGCCAGGTCACCGCGTCGACCTGCTGCTACTGCGGGGTCGGCTGCGGCGTGCTGATCGAGCATGATGGCGCGCAGATCCTCGGGGTCAGCGGCGACCCGTTGCACCCGGCCAATTTCGGCAAGTTGTGCAGCAAGGGTTCCAGCCTGCACCTGACTGGCGACCTGGCAGCGCGGGCGTTGTACCCCGAATTGCGCCTGGGCAAAGGCCTGGCCCGTGGCCGTACCGATTGGGACAGTGCCCTGGACCACGCGGCCCATGTGTTCGCCGACACCATCGCCGAGCACGGCCCCGACAGTGTGGCGTTCTATATCTCCGGGCAACTGCTGACCGAGGATTACTACAGTTTCAACAAGCTCGCCCGGGCGCTGGTGGGCACCAACAATATCGACAGCAATTCCCGGCTGTGTATGTCCTCGGCGGTGGTCGGCTACAAGCGCAGCCTGGGGGCCGACGCGCCGCCGTGCAGCTATGAGGACCTGGAGGCCAGCGATTGCGTGATGATCGTCGGCAGTAATATGGCCTACGCCCACCCGGTACTGTTTCGCCGGCTGGAAGAGGCCAAGGCGCGCCGTCCGGAGATGAAAGTGCTGGTCATTGATCCACGGCGCACCGATACCTGTGACCTGGCGGATATGCACCTGGCAATCCTGCCGGGTACCGATGTCGCGTTGTTCCATGGGATTTTGCATCTGCTGCTGTGGGAAGACTGGATCGATCGTGACTTTATCCAGACTCATACCGATGGTTTGGTCGAACTCAAACGCCTGGTCCACGACTACACGCCGCAGATGGTCACGCAATTGTGCGGGATCAGTGTCGAGCAACTGCGCCAGTGTGCGCAGTGGGTCGGCACCTCGCCGAGCTTTCTGTCGCTGTGGTGCATGGGGCTCAACCAGTCCACCGCCGGCAGTGCGAAAAACAGCGCCCTGATCAACCTGCACCTGGCCACCGGCACCATTGGCCGCCCAGGTTGCGGGCCGTTTTCCCTGACCGGCCAGCCCAACGCCATGGGCGGCCGGGAAACCGGTAGCCTGTCGAACCTGCTGCCGGGCCATCGTGATGCCAACAACCCCGAGCACCGCGCACAAGTGGCCGCCTACTGGGGGGTTGAGCAACTGCCATCCAGTACCGGCTTGACCGCCATCGAACTGTTCGAGCAGGTACAGGCCGGCAAGATCAAAGCGCTGTGGATCGCCTGCACCAACCCCGCGCAATCGTTGCCGGACCAGAGCAGCGTGCGCCAGGCCCTGGCCGCGTGCCCATTCGTGGTGTTGCAGGAAGCCTTCCGCACCACAGAAACCGCAGCCTTTGCCGACCTGTTGTTGCCAGCCGCCAGTTGGGGTGAGAAAGAAGGCACCGTGACCAATTCCGAGCGGCGTATTTCCCACGTACGCCAGGCCATTGCCCCACCGGGTGAGGCGCGGTCGGACTGGGCGATTACCGTGGATTTCGCACAGCGCCTGGAGCAACGTTTGCGACCGGGCCTACCGAGCCTGTTTGCGTTTGCGCAACCGGCGCAGATTTTTGATGAGTTCAAACTGCTGACACGCGGTCGGGACTTGGACCTGTCAGGTATCAGCCATGCCCTGCTCGACCGGATCGGCCCGCAACAATGGCCGTTTCCCGCCGAGGCTCAGAGCGGCACACCACGGCTGTACACCGACGGCATCTTCCCGACCGACAGTGGTCGTGCGCACTTTATCGCCGAGCCTTATCGCGCTGCCAAGGAACAACGTGATGCGCGCTTTCCCCTGACCCTGATCACCGGCCGCCTGCGTGACCAATGGCATGGCATGAGCCGCACCGGTACGGCTGCGCAACTGTTCGGCCACGTCAGCGAAGCATTGCTCAGCCTGCACCCGGACGAACTACGCCGGCACCGCTTCAAAGAGGGCGATCTGGTGAGCCTGAAAAGCCGCCGTGGCCAGGTGATTGTGGCGGTGACCAGTGATGACAGCGTGCGGCCCGGCCAGGCGTTCCTGCCCATGCATTGGGGCGATCGCTTCCTCAAGGGCGGCGTCAACATGCTGACTCAGCCGGCATTCGATCCCTTGTCGAAACAACCCGAGCTCAAGCACAGCGGTGTGCGCCTGGAAGCCGTGCAATTGCCTTGGCAGCTGTTTGCGTTGATCGAAGGTGACGTGCAGCAACACTTCGAGGCGTTGCGTCCGCTTTGCGAGCGCTTTGCCTACGTCAGCCTCAGCTTGACCGGGCGTGAGCGGCCGGCGCTGCTGCTGCGTGCTGCCCATACCGAGGCGCCGGACCTGCAGTTGCTCAAGAACATCGACCAATTGCTGGGCCTCAATGACGGTCCGGTCATGGCCTATGACGACCCACGGCGCTCCATCGGCAAGCGGGTAAAAATCGAGAACGGCCGGATTACCGCGATCCGTCTGGCCGGCGAAACCCTGGCCCGTCATTGGCTGCAAAGCCTTTGGCTGGAGGGCCGGACCGATGAACAACTGCGCCGCTGGTTGCTGGCCCCGCTAAGCGCGCCACCCGGCGCGGGTACGAGCAGCAACAAAATTCTCTGCAACTGCAAGAACGTCAGTGAAAACGCGATATGTGCAGGCATCAGTCGCGGCCTGGACCTCGCGGGGCTGAAGCAAGAACTGGGCTGCGGCACGCAATGTGGCTCCTGCGTCCCCGAAATCAAACGGCTTTTGGCGAGCACCTCGCAGCCAATCGCTATCAGTGTGTGAGGGCAATAAATATGAGTGCAAAAGTCTGGCTGGTGGGCGCAGGCCCGGGTGATCCGGAGTTGTTGACCCTCAAGGCGGTGCGGGCCCTGCACGAGGCCGATGTGGTGTTGATTGATGACTTGGTCAACCCGGCGGTGCTTGAACATTGCCCAGGTGCGCGGGTGATTACCGTCGGCAAACGCGGCGGCTGCCGTTCCACGCCCCAGGATTTCATTCACCGTTTGATGCTGCGTTACGCGCGGCAGGGTAAATGTGTGGTGCGCCTCAAAGGCGGTGATCCGTGCATTTTTGGCCGTGGCGGCGAAGAAGCGACCTGGCTCAGGGAGCGAGGCGTGAGTGTGGAGCTGGTCAATGGCATCACCGCCGGGCTGGCAGGTGCGACCAATTGCGATATACCGCTGACGCTGCGCGGGATCAGTCGCGGCGTAACGCTGGTCACTGCCCATACCCAGGACGACAGCAGCCTGAATTGGCGGGCACTGGCCGAAGGGGGCACAACACTGGTGATCTACATGGGCGTGGCGAAGCTTTCAGAGATTGCCCGGCAACTGCTGGAAGGTGGCATGGCCGCTGATATGCCAGTGGCGATGATCGAGAACGCCTCGCTGCCCCAACAGCGTGAGTGCCGCAGCTCCCTGGCACGCATGCACGATGATGCCCAGGCATTCGCCTTGAAGAGTCCGGCTATCCTGGTGATCGGTGCGGTGGCGGCAGCGGCGGTTGAAGCAGCATTGGCCGCCAGCGCCTGAGGCAAATCGCAGGCGAAAAAAAGCCCGGCTCAAGAGCCGGGCTTTTTTCTACCACTCAGTAATTACTGAGCTTGAGCTTCAACCGATGCTTCTACGCGACGGTTAACAGCACGACCAGCTTCAGTTGCGTTGTCAGCAACTGGGCGGGATTCGCCGTAACCTACGGAGGTGATACGGCCAGCGTCAACGCCGTCTTTAACCAGGACTTGCTTAACAGCGTCAGCACGACGCTGGGACAGCTTCTGGTTGTAAGCGTCTGGACCGACGGAGTCAGTGTGACCAGCAACTTCTACGTTGGTAGCTGGGTACTGAGCCATGAAGTCGGCCAGGTTTTTGACGTCGCCGTAGCTGTTAGGCTTAACAACGGCCTTGTCGAAGTCGAACTTAACGTCCAGCTCAACACGAACAACCTGAGCAACCGGAGCTTCTGGCTCTGGAACTGGCTCTGGAGCTGGTGCTGGGGTAGGAGCTGGAGCGGCTGCGCCAGCGTTACCGCCGAAGTTTACGCCCAGGCCGACCAGTGCGGAGTAATCCCACTTGCCGTTGTCCAGACCGTAGTCAGCTTCAACACCGGCACGAGCGTACAGGTTGTTGGTGAAGTAGTACTTAACGCCAGTACCAACGGTAGCGAAGGTAGTCTGGTCGCGACCGGTGTGGCCATCAGCACGTACGTTGCCACGGCTCTGGTGACCGAAACCACCTTCTACGTATGGACGCAGGGAGTCGACGCCAGCTTGACCGAAGTGGTATTGGGCAACGAGGCTGCCGGTATCACCTTTGATCTTCTGGTTGCCAGTACCGTCAGTCGAACGGGTGTGGTTGGTCTTGTCGTAGGACAAGTTCAAGGACAGGTCGTCGGTCAGGAAGTAACCGATGCGAGCGCCAGGATTGAAGCCGTCTTCGATGTGCTTGACGCTATCGTTGTACTGCTTCTTGTAGAACAGCTCGCCTTCAACTGCGCCTTGGCCTTGTGCCAGAACGCCGAAAGAAGTAGCGGCAATAAGAGAACCAATGGCCAAGCCCAAGGTGTTTTTCAGTTTCATCCGTTAAATCCCCATCTGGTGATTGTAAAGCAGTCCCACATACCGGGGGACAACTCGGCGACAAGTCTAACAGAACTTGCCTACACGTAAGAGATATTTGCACCGAACTAAGTTTCAGTACTGTCCGCAAATTTCTCACGTAATTTATCAAGAGCACGTTTGTAACGCATTTTTGTAGCACTCAAACCCATATGCATAATGTCAGCGATTTCCTGAAATTCCAGTTCTGCGACAAATCGTAGCACCAGAATTTCCCGGTCAATCGGGTTCACATGCACCAACCAGCGATCAAGTCCGCCCTTCTCCTCGGGTGCCGGCGCCTTTTCTTCAGACGCTTCCTCAAGGGGGTCCAGACTCAATGCGTCCATCAAGCGACGCTTTCGCCGTTCCTTACGATACTGCGTGATGCACTCGTTGTACGTGATGCTGTAGAGCCAGGTTTTGAACTTCGATTTACCCTCGAAGTTCTTCAGGCCATACAACACCTTGAGCATCACTTCCTGACAGACATCATCCGCATCACGATCGTTCCCTAAATATCTTGAACAAACGTTGAACAGAGTGCGTTGATACCTGCGCATCAATTCTTCGTACGCGCGTGTTACGTGAAACAGCTCCGTGTGCGAGCGCGCGACCAACTCCTCATCAGAGAGCTCACGGGGGTCATAGCGCGTGGACAGCGTTTGGGCTTTATTCAAAACAAGTCGTGCCGACAGTCAGGTCAATGTCCGCCACATCCTGGATAGCCAGGATCGCGGCGGCGTACATTAGCAGGGTTTGCCGGGTTAGCGGCTACTGACCTGCTGTTCCAGCAGAACCCGATTGGACAGCGACACTAATTCGCCATCATCGGTCAACAGGGTGGTTTTCACCGTGCCGATCTCTTCAATCTGCCCTTCGACCTCGCCAACACGCACGCTTTGCCCCACCTGATACAACTCACGCACATAGATTCCCGCAAGAATCTGCCCGGCAATTCCCCGGCTTCCCAAACCCATGGCCAGCGCAACGGCCAGACCAACGGTAATCAAAACGATCACAATCACATGGTTGAGCAGGTCAGTCTTGACCTCCAACTGGCTGATCGCCACCGAAATACTGATGATGATCACCAGCCCTTGGGCAATTCGCCCCAGGCCACCTGCATAGTCCAGGCCTACGCCTTCAGCGGCGCCGCGCACCAGGCCATTGGCCAGTTGCGCCAGCAGAACGCCGACCAGCAACACCAGCGCGCCGCCGAATACTTTCGGCAAATACAGCGCCAGCATGTCGAGCGTAGCTGAAACTCGCTCAAGTCCAAGGGATTGCGCCGCAGAAACCAGAAAAATCAGCAAAACAAACCAGTAGACGATCTTGCCGATCAGTGTCGAGATCGGCACTTGCAGCCCGGCGCGCCCCAGCAACTTGGTCAATCCGGTGCCGGCCATCAAACGATCGAGGCCCAGCTTGGCGAGCAATTTGGAGAGCAGGGTGTCGAGCAGCTTGGCCACGACAAAACCCAGCAGCACCAGCACCAGCGCACCAAACAGGTTGGGAATGAAATTCGCCACCTTGGTCCACAACGCAGTCATTGCAGTGACCAGACTCTGCGTCCAGAGATCAAGTTCCATATTCAATCAGCCTTATCAGCAGTGCGAGCAATAGGTTTACGACGAGAAACAGGCGATACGTGGGCCGAACCATTGTTCAGCGCCATCATCAGTGCCGGTAGCCAGCGGCCAAGCAGACCAAACAGGTCGCCCGCGCCCACCTGGCGGTTGGCGGTTTTCAGTACGCGCCCCAGGCAAGCATCGTCGTCACGGTTGGACGGCGAAGCGTTAAGCATGTCACGCAAAGACTGTTCAAACGGATCGTGCATAGGGACCTCTCGCAAGTGATTTAAAAGACGAGGGCAAAATTCGTCTGGTCACATGACCTCTCCTGCCGTTCAGGTCACGTTCAGGTCAAACCCAGCGTAAACGTCGAAACAGCCACCACTGCCCAAGGGCCACCGAGACCATCAACAAGCAGGCAATCGCGAAGCCATAGGGGCTCTCGGAAAACGGAATCCCGCCTACGTTGATCCCCAGCAAGCCGGTCAGGAAACTCATCGGCAAAAAGATCCCGGTGATGATCCCGAAGCGGTACATCGTGCGGTTCATGCGCACGCTCAAACGCCGATCCTCGGCCTCCAGCACCAGCCCCACGCGCTCCCGGCTCAATTCCAGCTCTTCCAGGTAACGGGTCAGGCTGTTATTCAATTCATTCCAATAGTCAGCATCGTCATCGACGAACCAGGGCAGTTTTATGCGTGTCAGTTGCGCGAAAATATCGCGCTGGGGTGCCAGGAAGCGCTTGAGCGCGGCGGCCCGCCGACGGATCTGCAGGACGCTGCCATGCTCCGGGGTATACCGTTCGTCGGTATCCAGTTTTTCTTCTTCGATATCGACGATTTCAGACAAGTCGCTGACCAGATCCTGCACTTTATTGGTCAGGTACTGCGCCATGTACAGGATCAGCTCGGAAGCAGTCCTGGGGCCTTTTCCATCCGCCAACTGCACCAGCAACTCATCGGTAGCGCGCAAGGGCCGCAGACGCAGGGAAATGACCCGGTCAGCCGCAGCAAAGATACGCACCGACACCATGTCTTCCGGCTCCGCCCCCGGGTTGAGGTTGATCCCACGCAGAAACAGCAGCAACTCGTCGTCCGGTAGCGGCAGCAAACGTGGCCGGGTGTTCTCCTCCAGCAGCAGGTCACAGGCGAACTCGCTCAGGCCACTGGATTTGCGCAACCAGGTCTGGGTCTGGGGATGACTGCGATCCCAATGCAGCCACAGGCTTTCCTGGGGCTGCATTTGCAGGTCGTCAAGCTCAGTCCGGGCAATCGAACGCGCACCGCCTTTACCGTCCAGCACGAGGGCGTGTACCAGCCCCCACTGCGCGTTTTCTTCCTCGAACATCCTCACCCCTGTCGGCTATTGCAGTTATTCAGGCATTTTCAACGGGCTGGGCGAAACAATCACGCCATTGTTATCGGCATAGACATATTCACCGGGACGGAATGTCACGCCCGCAAATGTCACGGCCCCGCCCAGGTCGCCCACGCCTTGGCGATGGCTCTTTTTCGGGTGGCTGGCCAAGGCCTGCACGCCCAAGTCGGTCTGGGCGAGCACGTCCACATCACGCACACAGCCGTAGATCACCAAGCCTTCCCAGCCGTTCTTTGCGGCTCGATCGGCGATCATGTCGCCCAGCAAGGCGCAGCGCAATGAACCACCACCGTCGACCACCAGCACTTTGCCGGTGCCATCGAGTTCGGCCTGTTCCTTGACCCTGGAGTTGTCCTCAAAGCACTTGACGGTCACTATCTGGCCACCGAAGGAGTCCCGCCCCCCAAAGTTGGCGAACATCGGCTCCAGCACCTGTACCAGGTCCGGGTAGGCGTCACACAGGTCGGGGGTAACGTAATGGTTCATCGAAAAACTCCTGTCGGTGAAAGAAGGTGTCGAACATCCACAGCTACATCAAGAAAACGCATCGCAACCGGCATTCTTTAAGAATTGCCGCTGCAAGGGCGACAATGATCAGACCCGCCAGGCTGTAACGCAATAGCCACTGCGCGACTGAATATGACCAGAATAGCCCGGCGCGTCATATCTTAGCCGCAAGCTACCTCAAGCGAAACGCCCTCTTTAGAGCCTTTCTTCAGACAGCCGCCGGCACCTGCACCTGTGCACCCGCCAAAGGTGTCAGGGGATCTTTCAGCCAACGCTGCACCAACGGCCATACTTCGGCCTGCGCCGCTTTACTCACCAGCATCTCGACATGCCCGAAATCACCGCTGAACCCTTGCTTGCGCCCCAGGCACAGGTATTGGCGGTGCTCGCTGCCCACTTGGTCAAACAGCTTGCGGCAGGCCCAGTCCGGGTCTTGATGATCGCCAGCGGCACTCACTGCCAGCAGCGGTACATCGACCTCGGCCAGGCCTTTCCACCAGTCGCGCTCGGCATCGCCAAAACGCCCGAACAGGCCGTGCCAGCGCATGCTTTCCAGGGCCAGGCCGATGGGCTCGTCTTCCGGGCCACGCTTGAGTCGCGAACCGGAAAGCTGGGCAAAGCGCTTCAAGATCAAGCGCCCACCCCACTCCACCGGCGGAATTTTCAACGGCCAGTAAGTGCGACTGACCTGGCAGCCAAACAGCGCCACCGACGCCACGGCCGGCGCCCCCAGATACTGGCCACCCAGCGCTGCCGCCAGGGTCGTGCCGCCCAACGAGTGACCGATCCAGTGCGGGATCTGCGCACTTTGCTCACGCACAAAAGCAGCGATGGCCGGTAAATCGTAACGAGCATAGTCGGCGACGCGATTCTTGGCGTAGTCCTGGTTACGTCGGGAAAGCCCGTGACCACGCATTTCCGGGATCCATACATCAAAGCCCTGGCGCGCCAGATACGCCCCCAGGCCAATCCCTTTGGGCGAATACCAGAAACGGCGATTGGAAAAGCTGCCATGTACCAACACCACCGGTACGCCACGACTTTGCGCGACATCGGCCAGCCCCAGGCGTGTCACCGCCAGTTCTACGGTGCTGTCGGGGCTGTTGCCAGGCTTGAGACGGTAGACATCTTCACTCAGATCGCCACGACGCTCAGCGCTGATCAAGGCGACGGGAAACAGGTTGCTGCTGCTTTGCATAATGTTCTTGCACAAAAAAGGGCGGCGTCCGGAAGGAGTTCCGCCCTGTACAGAATGAGAAATGCCGTCCAGCCATATAGGCCGACCGGCAGATGGCAATTACGCCGAGGCTTGGCCTTCAGCCAGGAAGAACCAGGTTTCCAGCACGGAGTCGGGGTTCAGCGAAACACTTTCGATGCCCTGTTCCATCAGCCATTTGGCCAGGTCCGGGTGATCGGAAGGGCCTTGGCCACAGATACCGATGTACTTGCCAGCCTTGTTGCAGGCCTGGATGGCGTTGGCCAACAGTTTCTTGACCGCAGGGTTACGCTCGTCAAACAGGTGGGCGATGATCCCGGAGTCGCGATCCAGGCCCAGGGTCAGTTGGGTCAGGTCATTGGAACCGATGGAGAAGCCATCGAAGAACTCCAGGAACTCCTCGGCGAGGATGGCGTTGGACGGCAGCTCGCACATCATGATCACGCGCAGGCCGTTTTCGCCACGGGTCAGACCGTTCTCAGCCAGCAGGTCGACCACCTGGCTCGCTTCGCCCAAGGTGCGCACGAAGGGCACCATGATCTCGACGTTGGTCAGGCCCATCTCGTTGCGCACACGCTTGAGGGCGCGGCATTCGAGCTCGAAGCAGTCACGGAACGCTTCGCTGATGTAGCGCGAGGCGCCACGGAAACCCAGCATCGGGTTTTCTTCTTCCGGCTCGTAAAGCTTGCCGCCGATCAGGTTCGCGTATTCGTTGGACTTGAAGTCCGACAGGCGCACGATGACTTTCTTCGGCCAGAAGGCCGCCGCCAGGGTGCTGATGCCTTCCACCAGCTTCTCGACGTAGAAGCCAACCGGGTCGTTGTAGCCGGCGATGCGCTTGTCGACGCTGTCCTTGATTTCCACCGGCAGGCCGTCGTAGTTCAACAGGGCTTTGGGGTGCACGCCGATCATGCGGTTGATGATGAACTCCAGGCGGGCCAGGCCCACCCCGGCGTTCGGCAACTGCGCGAAGTCGAAGGCGCGGTCAGGGTTGCCGACGTTCATCATGATCTTGAACGGCAGGTCGGGCATGGCATCGATGGAGTTTTGCTTGATGTCGAAGCCCAGTTCACCTTCAAAGATGAAGCCGGTATCGCCTTCGGCGCAGGATACGGTGACGCCCTGGCCATCCTTGAGCAACTGGGTGGCGTTGCCGCAACCGACTACTGCCGGGATCCCCAGTTCACGGGCAATGATCGCCGCGTGGCAGGTACGCCCGCCACGGTTGGTGACGATGGCGCTGGCGCGCTTCATCACGGGTTCCCAATCCGGGTCGGTCATGTCGGAGACCAGCACGTCACCCGGCTGGACCTTGTCCATCTCGGACACGTCCTTGATGATCCGCACCTTGCCCGCGCCGATGCGCTGGCCGATGGCACGGCCTTCCACCAGCACGGTGCCGGTTTCTTTCAACAGGTAGCGTTCCATGACATTGGCCGAAGTGCGGCTTTTCACGGTTTCCGGACGTGCCTGGACGATGTACAGCTTGCCGTCATCGCCGTCCTTGGCCCACTCGATGTCCATCGGGCACTTGTAGTGCTTCTCGATGATCATCGCCTGCTTGGCCAATTCACTGACTTCGGCATCGCTGAGGCAGAAGCGCGCACGCTCGGCCTTGTCGACATCAACGGTTTTCACCGAGCGACCGGCCTTGGCCTCGTCGCCGTAGATCATCTTGATAGCCTTGCTGCCCAGGTTGCGGCGCAGGATCGCCGGGCGACCGGCCTCAAGGGTGTGCTTGTGCACGTAGAACTCGTCCGGGTTGACCGCGCCTTGTACGACGGTTTCGCCCAGGCCGTAGGCGCCGGTGATAAACACCACGTCACGGAAGCCCGATTCGGTATCCAGGGTGAACATCACACCGGCGGTACCGGTTTCCGAACGCACCATGCGCTGCACGCCGGCAGACAGGGCAACCAGCTTGTGGTCAAACCCCTGATGCACGCGGTAGGAAATGGCGCGGTCGTTGAACAGCGAGGCGAACACTTCCTTCGCTGCGCGGATGACGTTTTCTACGCCACGGATGTTCAGGAAGGTTTCCTGCTGGCCGGCGAAAGAGGCGTCGGGCAAATCTTCGGCGGTGGCCGAGGAACGCACGGCGACAGCCATGTCCGGGTTGCCCGCCGACAGGGTGGCGAAGGCGGTGCGGATTTCTGCGTTGAGCTTCTCGGGGAACTCGGCTTCCATGATCCACTGGCGGATCTGCGCGCCGGTCTTGGCCAGAGCGTTGACATCATCGACGTCCAACGCGTCCAGGGCAGCGTGGATCTGGTCGTTGAGACCACTCAGTTCGAGGAAGTCGCGATATGCCTGGGCCGTGGTGGCGAAACCACCGGGCACTGAGACACCGGCGCCCGCAAGATTACTGATCATCTCGCCGAGGGATGCGTTCTTGCCCCCCACATGCTCTACATCATGGACGCCGAGCTTATCGAGGGAAACTACGTACTCTACCAAGGTGATCTCTCCACTAACTGTGTTGGAAAAGCTCAGGGCGCCGGAGGCTCAATAGGAGCATTTACCGGCGTTTGTGGCCTGGACCTGGAAAATAAGTGAGAATGCGGCCCACTGTGGGACGGCAAAATCGCGCCTATCATATCCAAGATTCGTCATCAGCTTAAGGCCCAAGGCTCAAATGAAACGATCTGCTTTCTTCATCTCCGATGGCACCGGCATTACCGCCGAAACCCTGGGTCAGAGCCTGCTGGCGCAGTTCGAAAGCATTACCTTCGCCAAATTCACCCGGCCTTATATCGATAACGTGGATAAAGCGCGGGCCATGGTACAACAAATCAATCTGGCCGCTGAAAAAGACGGTGTACGCCCGATCATTTTCGACACCATCGTCAACCAGGACATCCGTGAGATCCTCGCCACTTCCAATGGTTTCATGATCGACATCTTCTCGACCTTTCTTGCGCCCCTGGAACAGGAGCTCAGTGAGCATTCCTCATACTCCGTGGGCAAGTCCCATTCCATTGGCCACAATTCCAACTATATGGAGCGGATCGAGGCGGTGAACTTCGCCCTGGACAACGACGACGGCGCCCGCACCCACTACTACGACAAGGCCGACCTGATCCTGGTCGGCGTGTCGCGCTGCGGCAAGACCCCGACCTGCCTGTACATGGCCATGCAGTTTGGCATCCGCGCGGCCAACTACCCGCTGACCGAGGACGACATGGAACGCCTGCAACTGCCGGCGGTGCTGCGCAAACATCAACACAAGCTCTTCGGCCTGACCATCGACCCGGACCGACTCACGGCCATCCGTAACGAACGCAAGCCCAACAGCCGCTATTCGAGCTATGCCCAGTGCGAATTCGAAGTGCGGGAAGTGGAAAACCTGTTCCGCCGGGAAAACATTGCGCACATCAACTCCACGCATTTTTCGGTGGAAGAGATTTCGGCGAAAATCCTTGTAGAAAAGGGTGTTGAGCGGCGCTTCAAATAACCCGTAGCCGCTAATGTGGCGAGCCCATTTGCCACATTAGCCCGTGCGCCACAACTGGGTTCACAGGTGAAACCGGTCCCCACCCTGCCCCAGCGCCGTGGCCAGCGCGTCAAATCCCGCCTTCAGCAATTGATCATCCCCCGACGTATTGCAAATGCTCGCCCGGATAAACTGCGGTACCGCCGTCTGCCCCACGGCAAAGGCTTCGGCCGTGGCGATCAGGTAATTATTCTGCTTGAGTTCCGCCTCGATTTCCGACGCTCGCCAAGGCTCAGGGACTTCAATCCAGAAATGCGGGCTGTTGGGGTGCGTCCGGTATTCCAGGCCGGCCAGCAGGCCTGCGACCAACGCTTTGCGCCGGCTGATTTCATTGATCTGCTGATGCAACAGGTACTCTGCCGTGCCGTTTTCAATCCACTGCGTGGCCAGTTCCAGGGTCACTGGTGTGGCCATCCAGCAGGTTGAACGCAGAGCCGCAGAAATACGGCTGACCAGCGCGGGCGGTGCATGCACATACCCCACCCGCAAGCCCGCCGACACGGCCTTGCTCAGGCTGCTGATCAGAATCGTGCGCTCCGGGGCAAAATGACTCAGGGGCGGCGGGCGATCTGCCACCAACACCCCATGCGCCTCGTCCTCCAAGATCAGCAGATTGTGCTCACGACAGACCTTCACCAGCGCCTCACGGCGGGCCACCGACAACACCGCGGTCGTCGGATTCTGGATGGTCGGCGTGCAATACAAGGCCGATACCCGGTGATTGCGACAGACCTCCTCCAGAGCTCCCGGCAACACGCCTTCCTCATCCATTTCCAGACCGATCAGGCGGATGCCGAGCATCCGCGCGGCGGTAATCAGGCCCGGATAGGTCAATTGCTCGGTGACTACCGTGTCGCCCGCACGCACCAACGCCATCAATGCGCACAGCAGCCCGTGCTGGCCGCCGTTGACACAGATGACCTGCTCTGGAATCGGATGAAAGTCACGCTGCACCAACCATTGCGCCCCGGCCGCGCGGTAGCGTGGCAGGCCGGCGTCCGGGGTGTAGGCGCTGATGTCCTGCAGGAACTTGGCATTCTTGGCCAGGGTTTCAAAGCCCTGGGCCAGGAACGTGGTCTCCTGCCCCGGGATATGCATATTGCGGCTCATATCGAAGTACTGGCGCGGCTCCTCGCTGACATTGCGAAAGCCTTCGTCACGCTGGCGCTCCATCCCACGCTTGCGTACGAACGTTCCGTCACCCACTCGCGCCACCACCAGGCCCAGGCGTTCCAGTTCGCCGTAGGCGCGGCTGATAGTGCCGATGGTCACCCCAAGATTGTCAGAAAGCACCCGGTGAGGCGGCAGTTTGCGCCCAGGCTCAATCAGACCTTCTAGGATGCCCCGTTCCATGACGTCGGACAGGCGTTTGTACTTCACGCCCTGCCCGCTGGACAGCCCCTCTCGCATAATTGACACCATGTCAATATTTGTTTTGACAGCCATCATTCGCCCTAATAGTGTGCTTTTACGGGTTCAATCACCGGGTGAAACCTCTAATTACAAGTTCAATATAGAGTTCAATTCCGGCTCAGGGAAGCAATAAACGATGCCAATGTCCGCCGTTCTCGAAAATACCGAAAAAACCAAATCCCCCAAACAATGGCTGGCTGGCCTGATCACCAGTGTGATGTTCCTGATTGTCTGCCTGAGCTGGGGCACCACCTGGTTGGGGATCAAGATCGCGGTGGAAAGCGTGCCGCCCCTGACGTCGGCGGGCTTGCGCTTTTTGATCGCCTTCCCACTGTTCCTGTGCTTTGCCTTTCTGCGGCGCGAGCCGATCCTGTTCCCCCGGGAAAGCCGCTGGTTCTTTGTGTTCGTGACCCTTTGCTACTTCAGCGTGCCTTACTACCTGCTCAACTACGGCGAGATGCACGTCTCATCCGGGCTCACCGCGCTGCTGTTCAGCTGCATGCCGGTGTTCATCCTGATCTTCTCGGCACTGTTCCTGCGCGAGCGCATCTACTTTTCCCAGGTCGTCGGCATCGGCATCGGCTTCGGCAGCCTGTACATGATCATCCGCAGCCAGGGACTGCACCTTGACCACGCCGAATTCTTCGGCGTACTGGCAATTCTGACCGCCGCAATCCTGCATGCCTTGTGCTATGTCATTACCAAGCAAAAAGGCAGCGCCATCAGCGTGATCACCTACAACACCCTGCCCATCGGGATTGCCGGGCTGATGCTGTTTGTCGCCGGGCTGTGGTTTGAATCACCGACCTTCGAGGCCATCACCCTGCGGTCCTGGAGCGCCCTGTTCTACCTGGGCCTGGTGGCCTCGGTCGGCGGGTTTATCGTGTATTTCATGCTACTCAAGCGCCTGAGCCCGATCATCCTGTCGTTCGTCTTCATTATTTTCCCGGTGTTCGCCGTAATCATCGGCGCCTGGTACGAAGGCCTGGAGTTGTCCCGGGACCTGATGCTGTACTCGGCGATCCTGCTGGCCGGCTTTGCCATCACCAAGTTGCCGATCGAAAAGTTGCTGGCAAAAGCCAATTGACCCTTTCCCCATCACGCGAGAGAAACATGGACGTCCTCCGCCAAACCGCCCTGGAACAGATCTACGCCCACGCCAGCAGCACCTACCCCGAAGAGTGCTGCGGCTTTGTCTTTGCAGACGGCAGCGTCTACCTGGGCAGCAATATCCAGAACGAGCTGCATCGCAAGAACCCCGACGCCTACCCCCGCAGCGCGGCCAACGGCTACACCTTCTCGGTGACCGACACGCTGCTGATGAACAAGGCCTTTCGCACGGATAACCCGGTGGTGGTGATCTACCACTCCCACCCGGATGTCGGTGCGTACTTCAGTGACGAGGATCAGGACAAGGCCCTGTACATGGGCGAACCGATCTACCCCGTCAGCTACCTGGTGGTGGATGTCCGCCAGGGCAAGGCCCTTGGGTCGAAGCTGTTTGCCTGGGATGGCACGCACTTCGCCCTCAACCCCTTCAACGACCTGCAAACGGAGTTGTACATGAACGCTGTCTCTTTCCCCGACATCCTGGTCCGCGTGGCCAAGTTGCCAGAATCGACCCTCGAGGGTGCCGGATCGACATTGCGCGAAGTCATTGAAGACACCTGCACCCGCCACCCCCAACTGCGGGCGCACCTGTTCCACGAAAACAACGGCCAGCTCAAGGAGCATTTCCTGTTCACCGCAGGGGAAGAACTGATCGGCCCCGACGAGCCACTGCCCGCAAAGGCCAGAATCGAAGTGCTGCTGGCCACCTCCGGCGGCATGGACATCGAATCGTTGAGCAACGAGGAAGTGCAGCGCTATGTGCGCCATATCACCCTGCCCGGCGTTGGCCGCGAAGGGCAACTGAACCTGAAGAAGGCCAAGGTGCTGATCATCGGTACTGGTGGCCTGGGCTCGCCCATCAGCCTGTACCTGGCCGCCGCCGGCATTGGCACCCTGGGGCTGGTGGACTTCGACGTGGTGGAAAGCAGCAACCTGCAACGCCAGGTCGTGCACGGCAACAGCACCCTGGGCCTGCCGAAGGTCGAGTCCGCCAAGCGCCGGCTGCAGGACCTCAACGCGCATATCAAAATCAACACCTACGACACCGCACTGAACGCCGACAATGCCCTGGAACTGGTCGGTGCCTACGACCTGGTGATCGACGGCACCGACAACTTCGAGACCCGCTACCTGGTCAATGATGCCTGCGTACAGCTGGGCAAGCCGCTGGTGTATGGCGCGATCTACCGTTTCGACGGCCAGATCAGCGTGTTCAATTATCAAGGCGGGCCCTGCTACCGCTGCCTGTACCCCCACGCGCCACCTGCGGAACTGGCGCCCAATTGCAGCGCCGGCGGGGTCATCGGCGTACTGCCCGGCGTGGTCGGGATGATCCAGGCCACCGAAGCAATCAAGTTGTTGATCGGCCTGGGCGACTCCTTGTCCGGACGGTTGATGCGCTTTGATGCCCTGGCCATGAAGTTCAGCGAAATCCGTTTCAAGCGCCGCGCCGACTGCCCGTGCTGCTCCGAACTGCGTGAAGAACACCAACCCGCAGCAGCCGTGTGTGCCGATACCCTCCGCGCCCCCAGCCTGGCCGCAGAGCACTACATCAAGCCCCAGGTGCTCAAGCAGTTGCTGGAGCAGCGCAGCAGCGCCGATATCCTGCTGGATGTGCGCGACGCCAGCGAGCTGGAGGTATGCCAACTACCGGGCGTGCTGCACATCCCCCTGGCCCAGCTCGACGCGCAACTCGACAGCCTGAGCCGTGCAAACACCCATTACCTGATCTGCTATGCCGGCAGCCGCGCCGAGCAAGCCGCCAGCACCCTGCTGGCTGCGGGCTTTGCCAACACCCGGGTGCTGCAAGGCGGTATGAAACACTGGGTGCGCGACGTCGAACCCGACATGCCGTTGTACTGATCACAGGCCTTGGGGGACTTATCTGATGCTGCATAACTCCATACTCGACGCCATTGGCCAAACGCCCATCGTGCGCCTGGAACAATTCTCCGAAGACCTCGGCATCGAGGTCTTCGCCAAACTTGAATCCCTGAATCCGGGCGGTAGCCACAAGGCGCGGATCGCCCTGGGGATGATCCTCGACGCCGAGCGCCGGGGCGTCCTGATTCGCGACTCGGGGCAGACCATCATCGAACCCAGCGGCGGCAACACGGGCATCGGCCTGGTCATGGCCGGCAATGTGCTGGGCTACAAGGTGGTGCTGGTGATTCCCGATAACTACAGCCCCGAAAAGCAAAAACTGCTGCGCCTGTATGGGGCCAAGGTGGTGCTCTCGGACAGCCGCCTGGGCAACAACTCCCATGGCGAAAAGTGCATGGAACTGCAGTTGGAAAACCCCAGCTTCGTCATGCTTAACCAGCAGCGCAACGGCGCCAACCCCCAGACCCATCGCGACACCACCGCCCCGGAAATCATCCGCGCCTTTGGCCAGCGCCAGGTCGACTACTTCGTCAGCGGCATCGGCACCGGGGGCCATATCACCGGTATCGGTGAAACCCTCAAGGCCACCTGGCCGCAGATCCGCGTGATGGGTGTCGAGCCCGAGGAGTGCGACCTGCTCAGCGACCGTCATGCGCCGCACCATATCCAGGGCCTGTCCATCGGCCTGATCCCGAGCATTCTCAACCTGAATGTACTGGACGGCATGCTCAAGGTTTCGCGCCTCGATTGCCTGGAAATGATGAAGCGCATCATGCGTACCGATGCCATCAGCCTGGGGCTGTCGTCCGCCGCCAACATGGTGGCCATCGCCAGGCTTGCCCCGGAACTGCCCACCGACACCGTCGTCCTGACCATGGTGTACGACAGCGCCGACAGCTATCTGCCCTGTTTCGAATAACGACAATTGCGGGGGTGCCTTCCATGGGAGGCTTTATCGACATGCAACAGTTGCACGATGAGCTGCTGACGCACCTCATCAAGACCCTCTCGCCGGCACAGATCTCACAACTGCAGCCACACTTGGCGGCATTGATCCAGCCAGCGGCGCAGGAAGTGGCCGAGGACCTGATCGCCTATGCCTGGCGCGACCCGGCGTCCAGGGGCCGGGGCGAATTGATCCTGGAGTCCTACGCCTCGTTCAAGGCCGTGCTGTACTACCGCTTGGCGCATCGGGTATGGAACCTTCCCGACCAGCCCCACGGCCAGTTCTGCGCCATTGCGCTGACTTTGAGCAACCAGGGCAAGATCCTGTCCGGGGCCGAAATCCACCCGGCAGCCCGCATTGGCCGGCGCTTTGTGCTGGATCATGGCTTTGGCACGGTGATCGGCGAAACCTGCGAGATCGGCAATGACTGCTACATCCTGTGCGGCGTGACCCTGGGCGCCCGGGGCATCGCCAACAACCCCGACGGCAAGCGCCACCCACGCCTGGGCAACAACGTCGAAGTCGGCTCGGGCGCGAGGGTGCTCGGGTATGTGCTGATCGGCGACGACGTGTTTATCAGCCCTTCCTGCGTCATCACCCAGGACGTGCCTGCAGGCACCAAGGTCAAGGTGGTCAACCAGATCCAACTGCAAAAGAACGACGAATCAGATGCCAGCAATTACCTCGGGGCGTTTGCCCTCGACGAGCGCCTGCATGTGGTCGGCGAAGTCAGCACCAGCCACCGGGTCACGGTGCTGGATGCGGACTTCCATCCGCTGTCCAGCCTGGTGCTGGAGCCAACGGTCAAGGAACGTCATCACCTGCAATTTCGCCTGCGCACGCTGCAGGCACCCACTTGCTCACCGCGCCTGCCCCTGAACCTGAAAGTGTGTGGGCCGAAGTTCGAGGTCACCCTGCTTTCCCCACCCGGGCTTAGCGCAATGGTGCGGCGCCTGCTGCAAACCAGCCCACTGATCGTTGGAGGTTGAACATGTCCGTACACACCATGGAAACCCTGGCGCTGTTCGACAGCGCGCCTTACCAGAATGCCTTCAGCGCCCGGGTGATCGCCGTCAGCGAACAGGGCGTCGCCCTGGAACACACCCTGTTCTATCCCACCGGAGGCGGCCAGCCGGGCGACACCGGCTACTTCACCCTGCCCGACGCAAGCCAGGTCAACGTGACCGGGACGGTGCGCGACCCCGTGCTGCGCTCGATCATCTGGCATCAAGTGGAGCATTGCCCCGAATCATTGCGAGCAGGCGTGCAGGTAGACGCCGGCCTGGACTGGGAGCGGCGCTACCAGCACATGAAGATGCACACCTGCCTGCATCTGCTGTGCGCGATCATCGACGCACCGGTGACCGGTTGCAGCATCAGCGCCGACAAAGGCCGCCTGGACTTCGACCTGCCGGAAATGACCCTGGACAAGGAGCAAATCACCCGCGACCTGAATGCCCTGATCGAACAGGCCCATGCGGTCAAGTCGCTGTCGATGCCGGCCTCCGAGTATTCCACCCTGCTGCAGATCACCCGCACCCAGGCCGTCGCGCCACCGGTGGTCCAGGGAGCGGTGCGGGTCATCGAGATTGCCGGCATCGATATCCAGCCGTGTGGCGGCACCCATGTGGTCAACACCGAGGAAATCGGCCGGGTGTTCTGCGAGAAAATCGAGAAGAAGAGCAAGCACAACCGTCGGGTGATCCTGCGCTTTGAAACCTGAACCGGCCACCTGTAGGCGCTGGCTTGCCTGCGATATGAGCACCTCGGTATCGCAATCGCATCGCGGTGATGCTATCGCAGGCAAGCCAGTTCCTACAGGGGTCGGGGGCCTCCGGCGTCAGATGACGAGCAGATCTACAAACCGGTTCACCGGCGTTGCTTCAAGCCGTGCCTGATCCTTGCACAGTGTAAAAATCTCGGCGCTACGCTGCGCGGTGAAGCGTGTCGCCAGGTTGGCCTTGAACTTGTCTTCCAGCAAAGGAATGCCATCCGCCCGGCGCCGACGATGGCCAATCGGGTATTCCACCGCAACCTGCTCGGTGCTTGAGCCATCCGTGAAGAACACCTGCACCGCGTTGGCAATGGAACGCTTGTCGGCCTCCAGGTATTCGCGGCTGTAGCGCGGGTCTTCGACAATAACCATCTTCTCGCGCAATTGATCGATGATCGGGTGCGCGGCATGGAACTCATCTTCGTACTGCTCGGCCACCAGGTTGCCAAACGCCAGTGGCACGGCCGTCATGTATTGCAGGCAATGGTCGCGGTCAGCCGCATTGGCCAGTTGGCCGACCTTGGAGATGATACGAATGGCCGACTCGTGGGTGGTGATCACGATCCGCTCGATTTCATGCAGGCGCTGCTTGACCTGCGGGTGCAAGGTGACGGCCGCTTCACACGCGGTCTGGGCGTGGAACTCCGCAGGGAAGCTGATCTTGAACAGCACGTTTTCCATCACATAAGTGCCATAGGGCTGGGGCAGGCTGAATGCGCGCTTGTCCTCAGGCTTGAGGGCCAGATCCTTGTTGGTATGGCTGAACAGTACGTCGTAGAACCCCCACTGCGGCGCGCTCAGCACACCCGGGATGCCCATTTCGCCACGCATGGCGATATCCGCCAGACGCACGCCACGGCTCGACGCATCCCCCGCCGCCCACGACTTGCGCGAACCGGCATTCGGCGCGTGACGGTAAGTGCGCAGGGCCTGCCCATCGACAAACGCCTGGGACAGTGCCGCCAGCAGTTGCTCGCGATTGGCGCCCATCAACTTGGCACAGACCGCTGTGGACGCAATCTTGACCAACAGCACATGGTCAAGGCCGACGCGGTTGAAGGAGTTTTCCAGGGCAATCACCCCCTGGATTTCGTGGGCCATGATCATCGCTTCCAGCACAGCCCGCACGGTCAACGGCGCCTCGCCCTGCGCCACGCGCTTTTGCGACAGGTGATCGGCAACGGCCAGGATGCCCCCGAGGTTGTCTGAAGGATGGCCCCATTCGGCGGCGAGCCAGGTGTCGTTGTAATCGAGCCAACGCACGATACAGCCGATGTCCCACGCCGCCTTGACCGGATCCAGGCGATAGGACGTGCCCGGCACCCGCGCACCAAACGGCACCACCGTGCCTTCGACAATCGGCCCCAAATGCTTGGTGCACTCTGGGAAACGCAGGGCCAGCAGTCCGCAGCCGAGGGTGTCCATCAGGCAGTTGCGGGCGGTGTCCAGGGCGTCCCGGGAATCAACGCGGTAGTTGAGGACGTAATCGGCGATGCCCTGCAAAACCTGGTCGTAGTCGGGGCGGTTGTTCTGGTCGACGTTGGCGCTCATGGCAGTACTCCAAAATAGGTTGGGTGTGTTCCTTCCTCAGGCTCAGGGTTGGTTGTTTGTGGCAGGTCTGAGTGCCTGCTCTCGTACATAAATTCAGAAGCTACCGATAATCCCCAGTGGAAGCGGGTTTGTGTGGGAGCGGGCTTGCCCGCGAAAGCGGTGGATCAGTCAGTACAGATGCTGACTGAAATACCGCAATCGCGGGCAAGCCCGCTCCCACAAAAGCCCGCTCCCACATTGGGGCCGGTGCAAGGTTTAGAACGCGTCGCCGGGGACGCGCACGAAGCCTTCCATCAATACGCGCGCACTGCGGCTCATGATGGCTTTTTTCACCACCCATTCGCCGTTGACCTGGCTGGCTTCGGCACCCACGCGCAGGGTGCCGGACGGATGCCCGAACCGCACCGCATTACGCTCCACGCCGCCGGCCGCGAGGTTGACCAGGGTTCCGGAAATCGCCGCCGCCGTGCCAATCGCCACCGCCGCCGTGCCCATCATCGCGTGATGCAGCTTGCCCATGGATAACGCCCGCACCAGCAGGTCCACATCCCCTGCCTTGATCGCCTTGCCGCTGGAGGCCAGGTAATCCGCAGGCTTGGCCACGAACGCCACCTTCGGCGTGTGCTGGCGCTGGGCGGCTTCGTCCAGGTGTTTGATCAGGCCCATGCGCAACGCGCCATGGGCACGCACGGTCTCGAACATGGCGAGGGCTTTGGGATCGCCATTGATCGCGCCTTGTAGCTCGGTGCCGGTGTAGCCGAGGTCTTCGGCGTTGATAAAAATCGTCGGGATCCCCGCGTTGATCAGCGTCGCCTTGAACGTGCCGACGCCCGGCACTTCCAGGTCGTCGATCAGGTTGCCGGTGGGGAACATCGAACCACCGCCGCCCTCTTCTTCCGCTGCCGGGTCGAGGAATTCCAGTTGCACTTCGGCCGCCGGGAAGGTCACGCCATCCAGCTCGAAGTCGCCGGTTTCCTGCACCGCACCGTCGGTGATGGGCACATGGGCGATGATGGTCTTGCCGATATTCGCCTGCCAGACCCGCACCACGGCTACGCCGTTATGGGGCACGCGGCTGGGGTCAACCAGCCCGGCGCTGATGGCGAACGAACCGACCGCCGCCGACAGGTTGCCGCAGTTGCCGCTCCAATCGACAAAGGGTTTGTCGATAGACACCTGGCCAAACAAGTAGTCCACGTCATGCTCGGCGCGGGTGCTTTTGGCGAGGATCACCGTCTTGCTGGTGCTCGACGTGGCACCGCCCATGCCGTCGATCTGCTTGTCATAGGGGTCGGGGCTGCCGATCACCCGCAACAGCAAGGCATCGCGGGCCGCGCCCGGGACCTGGGCCGATTCGGGCAGGTCCTTGAGGTTGAAAAACACGCCCTTGCTGGTGCCGCCCCGCATGTAGGTGGCGGCGATCTTGATTTGCGCTACGTGTGTCATGGTCATCCTCTTCAGGCCGTCGCCGCCGATTCCAGGAAGTCCTGGGCAAAGCGTTGCAATACGCCGCCCGCCTCGTAGATCGACACTTCTTCGGCGGTGTCCAGGCGGCAGGTCACCGGCACTTCGACACGCTCGCCATTCTTGCGGTTGATCACCAGGGTCAACTGCGCGCGCGGGGTGCGCTCACCGATCACGTCATAGGTTTCGCTGCCATCGATCTGCAGGGTCTTGCGATCCGTGCCCGCCAGGAACTCCAGGGGCAACACGCCCATGCCCACCAGGTTGGTGCGGTGGATGCGCTCGAAGCCTTCGGCGGCAATCGCCTCCACTCCGGCCAGGCGTACGCCCTTGGCCGCCCAGTCGCGGGACGAACCCTGGCCGTAGTCGGCCCCGGCAATGATGATCAGCGGCTGCTTGCGTTCCATGTAGGTTTCGATGGCTTCCCACATGCGCGTGACCTTGCCTTCCGGCTCGATCCGCGCCAGGGAACCCTGCTTGACCTTGCCGTTTTCCACGACCATTTCATTGAACAGCTTGGGGTTGGCAAAGGTCGCGCGCTGGGCGGTCAAGTGGTCGCCGCGGTGCGTTGCATAGGAGTTGAAGTCGACTTCCGGCAGGCCCATTTTCGCCAGGTATTCGCCGGCGGCGCTGTCGAGCATGATCGCGTTGGATGGTGACAGGTGATCGGTGGTGATGTTGTCCGGCAGCACCGCCAGCGGGCGCATGCCCTTGAGCGGACGCGCGCCGGCCAGGGCACCTTCCCAATAGGGAGGGCGGCGGATGTAGGTACTCTGCGCACGCCAGTCGTACAGCGGCGTGACTTTCGGGCCGGTGTCCTCGTGGATGGCAAACATCGGGATATAAACCTGGCGGAACTGCTCCGGCTTGACCGAAGCCTTGACCACCGCGTCGATTTCTTCGTCGCTCGGCCAGATGTCCTTCAGGCGGATTTCCTTGCCGGTCGCATCCAGGCCCAGCACGTCTTTCTCGATATCGAAACGGATGGTGCCCGCAATCGCGTAGGCCACCACCAACGGCGGCGACGCCAGGAACGCTTGCTTGGCGTACGGATGGATGCGCCCATCGAAGTTGCGGTTGCCCGACAACACGGCGGTGGCATACAGGTCGCGGTCGATGATTTCTTGCTGGATCACCGGGTCGAGCGCACCGGACATGCCGTTGCAGGTCGTGCAGGCGAAGGCTACGACGCCAAAACCCAACTGCTCCAGCTCGCTGGTCAGCCCGGCTTCGTCGAGGTACATGGCCACGGTTTTCGAACCCGGCGCCAGGGACGACTTGACCCACGGTTTACGGGCCAGCCCCAGCTTGTTGGCATTGCGCGCCAGCAGGCCGGCGGCGATCACGTTGCGCGGGTTGCTGGTGTTGGTGCAACTGGTGATGGCAGCGATGATCACCGCGCCATCGGGCATTTGCCCCGGTACGTCGTCCCATTGCCCGGAAATGCCCTTGGCCGCCAGGTCGCTGGTGGCCACGCGAGCGTGCGGGTTGCTTGGGCCGGCCATGTTGCGCACGACGCTGGACAAATCGAAGCTCAAGCCACGCTCGTACTGCGCGCCCTTGAGGTCATCGGCCCACAGGCCTGTGTGCCGGGCGTACTGCTCGACCAGGGCAACTTGCTCGTCTTCACGCCCGGTGAGCTTGAGGTAGGCAATGGTTTGCGCGTCGATGTAGAACATCGCCGCCGTGGCGCCATATTCCGGGGCCATGTTGGAGATGGTCGCGCGGTCGCCCAGGGTCAGGGCCGAGGCGCCTTCGCCGAAGAACTCCAGCCAGGCACCGACGACTTTCTGCTGGCGCAGGAACTCGGTCAGCGCCAGCACCATATCGGTGGCGGTGATGCCCGGTTGCAGCTTGCCTGTCAGTTCGACGCCAACGCTTTCCGGCAAGCGCATCCACGACGCGCGGCCGAGCATCACGCTCTCGGCTTCCAGGCCGCCAACGCCGATGGCGATCACGCCCAGGGCGTCCACGTGGGGGGTATGGCTGTCGGTGCCGACGCAGGTATCCGGGAAGGCCACGCCGTCACGCACCTGGATCACCGGGGACATTTTCTCCAGGTTGATCTGGTGCATGATGCCGTTGCCGGGCGGGATCACGTCGACGTTTTTGAAGGCTTTTTTGGTCCACTCGATAAAGTGGAAACGGTCTTCGTTGCGGCGGTCTTCGATGGCGCGGTTTTTCTCGAAGGCGTCCGGGTCGAAACCACCGGCCTCGACGGCCAGGGAGTGGTCGACGATCAGTTGGGTTGGCACCACTGGGTTGACCTGGGCCGGGTCGCCGCCTTGCAGGGCAATGGCGTCACGCAGGCCGGCGAGGTCCACCAGGGCGGTCTGGCCGAGGATGTCATGGCACACCACACGCGCCGGAAACCAAGGGAAGTCAAGGTCGCGCTTGCGCTCGATCAGTTGGCTCAAGGAAGCGTTGAGGGTCGCCGGGTCGCAACGGCGCACCAGGTTCTCGGCGAGCACGCGGGAGGTGTAGGGCAAGGTGGCGTAGGCACCAGGCGTGATTGCCTCGACTGCCGCACGGGCGTCGAAGTAATCCAGGCGGCTGCCGGGGAGCGATTTGCGAAATTCAGTGTTCATCGTCAGGACTCGGTCACGGTAGGTTCACAGGGCGAACTGTCGACACTGGCTTGGCTTTTTTGTGGGAGCGGGCTTGCCCGCGATAGCGGTGTGTCAGCCCACAGTGATGTTGGCTGACAGTCAGTCATCGCGGGCAAGCCCGCTCCCACAGAGAAGCACAATCGCCAATGTGCTCGGCTCATCCCATTCAGCGACGTTCGATTGGCACGAACTTGCGCTGCTCGACGCCGGTGTATTCGGCGCTTGGACGGATGATGCGGTTGTTGGCACGCTGCTCGAACACATGCGCGGCCCAGCCGGTAAGGCGCGAGCACACGAAGATCGGGGTGAACAGCTTGGTCGGGATGCCCATGAAGTGGTACGCCGAGGCATGGTAGAAGTCGGCGTTGGGGAACAGTTTCTTCTGTTCCCACATGGTCTTGTCGATGGCTTCGGAGACCGGGAACAGCACCTTGTCGCCCACTTCATCAGCGAGTTTTTTCGACCAGCCCTTGATCACTTCATTACGCGGGTCGTTGTCTTTATAGATCGCGTGGCCAAAGCCCATGATCTTGTCCTTGCGCTCCAGCATGCCGAGAGTGCCCTTCACAGCCTCTTCAGCCGAGGAGAAACGCTCGATCATTTCCATCGCCGCTTCGTTGGCGCCGCCATGCAGCGGGCCGCGCAGCGAGCCGATGGCGGCGGTGACGCAGGAATACAGGTCCGAGAGGGTCGAGGCGCAGACACGCGCGGTAAAGGTGGAAGCGTTGAATTCGTGCTCGGCGTAGAGGATCAGCGACACGTTCATGACCTTGACGTGCAACTCGCTCGGCTTTTTGCCGTGCAGCAGGTGCAGGAAGTGGCCGCCAATAGACGGCTCGTCGGTCACACAGTCGATGCGCTTGCCGTCATGGCTGAAGCGGTACCAGTAGCACATGATCGCCGGGAAGGCCGCCAGCAGGCGGTCGGTGACATCGCGCTGCACGCTGAAGTCTTTTTCTGGCTCGATATTGCCCAGGAACGAGCAACCGGTGCGCATCACGTCCATCGGGTGGGCGTCGGCGGGAATGCGCTCCAGCACTTCTTTCAGCGCTTGGGGCAGGTCGCGCAGCTTGGCCAGCTTGGCGGTGTAGGCCGCAAGTTCGGCTTTGCTTGGCAACTCGCCGTACAGCAGCAGATAGGCAACTTCTTCGAACTGCGCATCGGCGGCCAGTTCCCGCACATCGTAGCCGCGATAGGTCAGGCCGGCACCCGCCTGGCCCACGGTGGACAGTGCGGTCTGCCCGGCCACCTGGCCACGCAGGCCGGCGCCACTCAGTACTTTTGCTTCAGCCATGGTTCTTCTCCAATTTTGTAGTTATCTGGGAGGCGCTGCGCTTATTTCTTGGCGGCGAACAGCGCGTCAAGCTTTTGCTCGAAGGTGTGGTAGTCGATGCGATCGTAAAGCTCCATGCGCGTTTGCATGGTGTCGATCACGTTCTGTTGGGTACCGTCGCGACGGATCGCGGTGTAGACGTTTTCGGCGGCCTTGTTCATGGCGCGGAATGCCGACAACGGGTACAGCACGATGGAAACATCGGCAGATTTCAACTGTTCGGTGGTGTACAGCGGCGTCGCGCCGAATTCCGTGATGTTGGCCAGGATCGGCGCCTTCACACGGGAGGCGAACAGCTTGTACATCTCCAGTTCTGTGATGGCTTCGGGGAAGACCATGTCGGCGCCGGCCTCGATGCACGCGGCGGCACGCTCCAGGGCAGACTCCAGACCTTCCACGGCCAGGGCGTCGGTGCGCGCCATGATCACGAAGCTGTCATCGGTGCGGGCATCCACGGCCGCCTTGATGCGGTCGACCATTTCCTGCTGCGAGACGATTTCTTTGTTAGGGCGATGACCGCAGCGCTTGGCGCCCACCTGGTCCTCGATATGAATCGCAGCAGCGCCAAACTTGATCATCGACTTGACGGTGCGCGCCACGTTGAACGCGGAGGAACCGAAACCGGTGTCCACGTCCACCAGCAGCGGCAGGTCGCATACATCGGTGATACGGCGCACATCGGTCAGCACATCATCCAGGCCGGTGATGCCCAGGTCCGGCACGCCCAGGGAGCCCGCGGCCACACCGCCACCGGACAGGTAGATGGCCTTGAAACCGGCGCGCTTGGCCAGCAGGGCGTGGTTGGCGTTGATCGCGCCGACGACTTGCAGGGGGTGTTCGCTGGCGACTGCGTCACGGAAACGCTGGCCTGGGGTGCTGTTTTTATAGGAACTCATGACTCACCTCTGGAGGGGGCGCCGTCGGGGAAGTGACGGGCGATATTGCGTTTGGAAGCGCCGATATGGCGGCGCATCAACAACTCGGCCAGTTCACCGTCGCGATCGGCAATCGCGTCAAGAATGCGGTGATGCTCGGCAAATGCCTGGCGTGGACGATTGGGGGTGGCGGAGAACTGGATGCGGTACATGCGCACCAACTGATACAACTCGCCGCACAGCATTTGGGTCAAGGTGCGGTTACGCGCGCCCTGGATGATGCGGTAGTGAAAGTCGAAATCGCCTTCCTGCTGGTAGTAACCGACCCCGGCCTGGAACGCGGCATCACGCTCGTGGGTGTGCAGGACCTGGCGCAGTTCCTCGATTTCTTCGTCGGTCATGCGCTCGGCGGCCAGGCGGCAGGCCATGCCTTCGAGGGACTCGCGGATTTCATAGAGTTCCACCAACTCGGCCTGGCTCAGGGAAACCACCCGCGCGCCGACATGGGGCACGCGCACCAGCAGGCGCTGGCCCTCCAGGCGGTGGATCGCCTCGCGCAGCGGGCCACGGCTGATACCGTAGGTGCGCGCCAGCTCCGGTTCCGAGATCTTGCTGCCGGGGGCTATCTCGCCCTTGACGATGGCGGCCTGGATACGGCGGAAGACGTTCTCGGACATCGTCTGGGAATCGTCCTGCCCTGCTACCGGAATTTCCAGCTGATCCAGCATGATTGTCGACACCTTTAAAAGCAATGCCGCAAAAACTAGCCAATCAGCCCCTGATAGTCAAAGAATAAATACACATTGTCGACAATCGTCTAATAACCCCTGTTGCACTCTATGGGGGCATGGCCGCCTGCCAGCGCTGGCGCCAGAAAACCTTCATGTTAGAATGCCCGCCGCATTTGCCTGACATCTCCGGATGAAAAGGCGCACGAGGGAGCTTGCGCAGCAATGCCAGTCGCCTTGAATCAAACATCGCACTGCACCGCCTCAGGATCTATGAGACTCAAGCCCTTCCCCCTATTGTTCTGCCTACTGATGTTCCCGGGCCTTGGCTTCGCCGCCGAGAAGACCGTTTATGGCCTCAATGAATACGCCAAGTTGGCGGGCATTGACCTGGAAGTCGCCGCCAAGCTCGACACCGGCGCCAAGACTGCGTCCTTGAGTGCCCGGGATATCAAGCGCTTCAAGCGCAACGGTGAATCCTGGGTACGCTTCTACCTGGCCATCGACACCGCCCACTCGCACCCCATCGAACGCCCACTGGCCCGCGTCAGCAAGATCAAGCGGCGCGCCGGTGACTACGACCCCGATGAGGACAAGAACTACACCGCCCGTCCGGTGATTGCCCTGGACATCTGCATGGGCACCGCTTTACGCAGCATCGAAGTGAACTTGACTGACCGCAGCGCCTTCCAATATCCGCTGCTGATCGGCTCCGAAGCCTTGAAACGCTTTGATGCGCTGGTCGACCCCAGTCTTAAATACGCAGCGGGCAAACCTGCCTGCGCCACCGACGCTCATACCGCCGAGTAATTCCAATGCGCTCTCTTACTATGCACCTGAAGATTCTGATCGCCGTCCTGGTGGTACTGGGCATTTCGGTCACGGCCTATCAGATCTTCGTCCTCGGCATCCCAGTGACCGAAGATGCCACCGATGACCTGTGGAACATCGACGCCAAGGTCGAGTTCGTCGCCAACGCCAAGGACCCGGTAAAGGTCCAGATGTTCGTGCCGCCCCTGAGCCGCGACTTCGTCAGCCTCAATGAGAGCTTCATCTCCAATAACTACGGGGTGAGCGTCAACCGCATCGACGGCAACCGCAAGGTCACCTGGTCGGCCCGGCGCGCCAAGGGCAACCAGACCCTCTACTACCGCCTGGTGCTGACCAAGCGCTACAGCGGTGAAAAGGTCAAGGTCAAGGGCCCGACCTTCCGCGACAGCATCGCCGTGGAAGGCCCGGAAAAAATCGCCGCCGAGGCCCTGCTGGCGCCGATCCGCCAACACTCGGCCGACGTCGAGACGTTTATCAGCGAAGCCATCAAGCGCACCAACAACCTCAACGACGACAACGTCAAGCTGCTGCTGGCGGGCGATCCATCGACGCCGCACAAGGCCAAGATCGTCGAGTTGCTGCTATCCATCGCCCACGTACCGGTGGAAAAGGTCCACACCCTCCGCCTGGTAGCCGACCAGCCGCAGACCCCGGAGTTGTGGCTGCGCAGCTTCAATGGCAACGACTGGCTGTACTTCAACCCGGAAACCGGCGAACAGGGCCTGCCCTCCGACCGCCTGCTGTGGTGGACCGGCGATGAAAACCTGATCACCGTCGATGGTGGCAAGAAAGCCGCCGTGACCTTCAGCCTGAACAACAGCGAGATGAACGCGATCCGCCTGGCCAAGCTGACCGACGAGAACACCGACGCCAACTTCCTCGAATACTCGCTGTATGGCTTGCCGCTGCAAACCCAGCAGACCTTCATGATCATGGTGATGATCCCGATTGGCGTGCTGGTGATCCTGATCCTGCGCAACCTGATCGGCTTGCAGACCCTGGGTACGTTCACACCGGTGCTGATCGCCCTGGCGTTCCGCGAGACGCAGTTGGGCTTCGGTATCGTGCTGTTTACCGTGATTACTGCGCTTGGGCTGTCACTGCGTTCATACCTGGAGCACTTGAAATTGCAGATGCTGCCGCGCTTGTCGGTGGTGTTGACCTTCGTGGTAGTGCTGATCGCGGCCATCAGCCTGTTCAGCCATAAGCTGGGCCTGGAGCGCGGCCTGTCGGTGGCGCTGTTCCCGATGGTGATCCTGACCATGACCATCGAACGCCTGTCCATTACCTGGGAAGAACGCGGCGGTGGCCATGCGATGAAAGTCGCGATCGGCACCCTGTTCGCCGCGTCCCTGGCACACATCATCATGAGCGTGCCGGAGCTGATCTACTTCGTGTTCACCTTCCCGGCGATCCTGTTGATCCTCGTGGGCTTCATGCTGGCCATGGGTCGCTATCGTGGCTACCGCCTGACCGAGCTGGTGCGTTTCAAGGCCTTCCTCAAGGCTGATTCGTAATGTTCGGGTTCTGGAAGACCTGGAAGGCCCTGGAAGCGCGGGGCATCATGGGCATCAACCGGCGTAACGCCGACTACGTGCTCAAGTACAACAAGCGCAGCCTGTACCCGATTGTCGATGACAAGATCATCACCAAGGAACGGGCGATCCAGGCCGGCATCCACGTGCCGCAGATGTATGGGATCATTTCCACCGAGAAAGAAATCGACAAGCTCGACGAAATCATCGGTGGCCGTAGCGACTTCGTGATCAAGCCGGCCCAGGGCGCCGGCGGCGACGGCATCCTGGTGATCGCCGACCGCTTTGAAGGACGCTATCGCACGGTGTCCGGCAAGATCATCAGCCATGAGGAAATCGAGCACCAGATTTCCAGCATCCTTACCGGCCTGTATTCCCTGGGCGGTCACCGTGACCGCGCATTGATCGAATACCGCGTGGTACCTGACCAGATCTTCAAGAGCATCAGCTACGAAGGCGTGCCGGATATCCGCATCATCGTGCTGATGGGCTACCCGGTGATGGCCATGCTGCGCTTGCCGACCCGCCAATCCGGCGGCAAGGCCAACCTGCACCAGGGCGCGATTGGCGTCGGTGTGGACCTGGCGACCGGCCTGACCCTACGCGGTACCTGGCTGAACAACATCATCACCAAGCACCCCGACACCACCAACGCGGTGGACGGTGTGCAACTGCCCAACTGGGACGGTTTCATGAAACTCGCCGCTGGCTGCTATGAGCTGTGCGGGCTGGGTTACATCGGCGTGGACATGGTGCTGGACCAGGAAAAAGGCCCGCTCATCCTCGAGCTCAATGCTCGGCCTGGGCTGAATATCCAGATCGCCAACGACTGCGGCCTGACCTTGCGCACCCACGCCGTGGAAGCGCGCCTCGAAGAGCTGAAAGCGGCCGGAGTGACAGAAACGGCGGAAGAACGTGTGAAATTTGCCCAGCAAATGTTTGGGCATATTCCGCCCGTGGAAGGCTGAACCCAAACCCGGCTCCGCCCTCCACCCAACAATCCCCGACATCCCCTCTAGGAGCAAATCCTACAGGGGACTACAATGCCATCCCCACGCCCATGGCTGATCCACCCCCCGCATGTCGACTTGCTCCGTACACCCACTGCCCTACCACGCCAACCCCGCCGAGTATTTTGCGGCGATCCGCCATGCACCCGGCGCCGTGCTGCTGGACAGCGGCCGACCGGCCGCCGAGCGTGGTCGTTATGACCTGCTCAGCGCCTGGCCAGAAGTAACACTGGCGGTGTGGCCGGACGAAAGTGGTAGCGATTTTTTACAACGGCTGCGGGAAAATCTGACGCTGCTGGGCAAGGCCAGCCTGCCGGCCCCCTATGAACTGCCGTTTGCCGGCGGGTTGATCGGCTACCTGAGCTACGACTTTGGCCGCCACCTGGAACGACTGCCGCATCAGGCTATCGACGACATCGGCTTGCCCGATGCCCGTTTTGGCCTGTACGCCTGGGCGTTGGTCAGCGACCACCAGGCGCGCACCAGTCAACTGGTGTTCCACCCCAAACTGATGGAAAGCGAACGGCAGCGGCTGCTGACCCTGTTCAGCCAACCTGCCGTGCACACCCCTGCCAGTTTCAAGCTGCACACCCGGATGGCTCCGGACCTCAGCGCCGTAGCCTATGAACAGGCCCTGGCCCGTATCCAGGCCTATATCCAGGCCGGTGACTGCTATCAGGTCAACTTCGCCCAACGCTTTCGCGCAGCGTGCAACGGTGATCCGTGGGTCGCCTATTGCGCCCTGCGCGCAGCGTGCCCAACGCCGTTCTCCGGCTTCCAGAGCCTGCCGGACGACGGCGCGGTGGTGAGCCTTTCACCGGAGCGTTTCGTGCGGGTCAGCCAGCGCCAGGTGGAAACCCGCCCGATCAAGGGCACCCGCCCCCGGGGGCTGACGCCTCAAGAAGATGCCGCCAATGCGGCCGAACTCCTGGCCAGCCCCAAGGACCGCGCAGAGAACCTGATGATCGTCGATCTGCTGCGCAATGACCTGGGCCGCACCTGCCGCACCGGATCGGTCAAGGTGCCGGAGCTGTTCAGCCTGGAAAGCTACCCGAATGTGCATCACTTGGTCAGCAGCGTCACCGGTGAACTGGCCGACGACAAAGACGCCCTGGACCTGATCGCCGGCAGCTTCCCGGGCGGCTCGATCACCGGCGCACCGAAGATCCGCGCGATGCAGATCATCGACGAACTGGAACCGACCCGGCGCGGGCTGTACTGCGGCTCGTTGCTCTACCTGGATGTGCGCGGCGAGATGGACAGCTCCATCGCCATTCGTAGCCTGCTGGTCAAGGATGGCCAGGTCTGTTGCTGGGGCGGCGGCGGGATCGTCGCGGACTCCGAGTGGCAGGCGGAATATCAGGAATCGATGACCAAGGTGCGGGTGTTGCTGGAAACGCTGGAAGGACTGTAAGCGCACCTCCCAGGGAAAAAACCTGAATCAGAACGGCCGTGGACAGCATCGGGGCGCAGGGATAGCGTCTCGCTTCGATATTACTTGGCCGTCTGTGAGGGATCACATGGATCGACTGCTTGTTGCCTTTGTCGTTGTATCGCTTGCCGCGTTGAAACAAAGCCCATTTCCTACACATCGCGCTCCCTACCAGGACTTGAAAACCCCGGAAGTGACGCCTAATATCTCCCAAATTGGGAGGTTCGATAGATGCGAATAATCGCAAGAGCCGCCTTAAGGGAGTTCTGGGAAAGCAGCCCGGCTTATACCGACTCAAAAACACCACTGGTTGAATGGTATCGCCATCTAGAGAAATCCACTTATCACTCGCCACAGGACCTGAAGAGGGTGCTTCGAACCGCAAGCACGCTCAAAGGAGCAAGGGTCGTGTTCAATATTGGTGGCAATAAGTATCGGTTGGTTGTGGCGATCGACTATTTGCGGCAGCTGGGTTTCATACGGTTTGTTGGCACCCATGCCCAGTACGACCAGATCAACGCGGAGACTGTGTGATGAACATCAAACCTATTCGTACCCCAGAAGACCTGGCCGCTGCGCTGGCGCGGGTGGATCAGCTGTGGGGGGCAGAGATCGGCTCGCCGGCAGGCGATGAGCTGGAAATTCTCGCGCTGCTGATCGAAAAATACGAAGACGAACACTTCCCCATGCCGCCTTCCGATCCGGTGGAGGCGATCAAGTTTCGCATGGACCAGATGGGCCTGACGGCGCGCGACCTGGAGCCCTTTATCGGCTCCAGCGGTCGCGTCTCCGAAGTGCTGAACCACAAGCGCAAGCTGAGCCTGGCCATGATCAAGCGCCTGCATGAAGGTTTGCGCATTCCTTATGAGCGGTTGTTTGAAGGGGCTTGAGGGCCTTATCGCGGGCAAGCCCGCTCGCACATTTTTGCCCTGCAAACACAGTCGAAAATGTGGGAGCGAGCTTGCTCGCGATGAGGCAATGAGCCTCGCTAAATCACTTACAGGCTCAACGAACGATTCGACGCCTTGATGAACTCCCGCTTCAAGTCCTCAAAGGTATGCACCGCCGGGAATTGCGGGAACTCGCGAATCACATTCTCCGGCGCATGGAACAGAATCCCACGATCGGCCTCACCCAGCATGGTGGTGTCGTTGTACGAATCACCCGCAGCAATGACCCGGTAGTACAGGGTCTTGAAGGCCAGCACCGACTGGCGCTTGGGGTCTTTCTGGCGCAGTTGATAGCTCACCACCCGATCGTTTTCATCGGTAATCAAGCGATGGCAAAGCAGGGTCGGGAAGCCCAGTTGACGCATCAACGGCTGGGAGAACTCATAGAAGGTGTCCGACAGGATCACCACCTGGAAGCGCTCGCGCAGCCAATCGACGAACTCGATGGCACCTTCCAGCGGCTTGAGGGTGGCGATCACTTCCTGGATATCCGACAGTTTCAAGCCGTGCTCGTCGAGAATCCGCAGGCGCTGCTTCATCAATACGTCGTAGTCAGGAATGTCCCGGGTGGTAGCCCGCAAGGATTCAATACCGGTTTTTTCAGCGAAGGCGATCCAGATTTCCGGAACCAGCACCCCTTCCAGGTCGAGACAGGCAATTTCCACAAGACACTCCCATTTTGATTTTTTTTCAGTTGAGCGAGTAAAAGGACTGCCGAACTCTAGCGATTCGCGCTGGCCGCCGCAACGCAGAGCGGATTTTGTTAACATCTCACTCCTAGAGAGCGCTCAGCGCCACTGACCTGTAGGAACCGTCCTGATGAACCAAGCCTTCGACGTCGCTGAACTCGCCGCGACCTATGCCAACAAGTCCGCCCAGGACATCCTCAAGCTGGCGTTCAGCCAGTTCGGCGATGACCTGTGGATTTCCTTCAGCGGTGCCGAGGACGTGGTGCTGGTGGATATGGCCTGGAAGCTGAATAAAAACGTCAAGGTCTTCAGCCTCGACACCGGCCGCCTGCATCCGGAGACCTACCGGTTTATCGAGCAGGTGCGCGACTTCTACAAAATCGATATCGAGTTGATCTCGCCGGACCAGAGCAAGCTGGAACCCTTCGTCAAGGAGAAGGGCCTGTTCAGCTTCTACAAGGACGGCCATGGCGAATGCTGCGGCGTGCGCAAGATCGAACCGCTGCGCCGCAAACTCTCCGGCGTCAGCGCCTGGGCCACCGGCCAGCGCCGCGACCAGAGCCCCGGCACCCGCAGCCAGGTGGCGGCCCTGGAAGTCGACACGGCGTTCTCCACGCCGGAACGCACCCTCTACAAGTTCAACCCGCTGGCACAAATGACCAGTGAAGAGATCTGGGGTTATATCCGCATGCTGGAGCTGCCCTACAACAGCCTGCACGAGCGCGGCTTTATCAGCATCGGCTGCGAGCCGTGCACCCGCCCGGTGTTGCCGAACCAGCATGAGCGCGAAGGCCGTTGGTGGTGGGAAGAAGCAACCCAGAAGGAATGCGGGCTGCATGCGGGGAATATCATCAGCAAGGCCTGAAACCGGCTCCCTCCGATATAGCGCTGTGTGGCGAGCCCGCTCGCCACAACAAGCCCGCACATTTCATTCACCCCGCCGAAAAATCCCGTACACAATATTGTCACTAACAGTGCCATTTTTGTGTGCACTTCAATTATTTCGCACCGAAAAGTTACACCCCACTTCGGCCAACTTCCTACATCCTCCACACCTACATTCCCGCAACAAAATAAATACCTGTTCAAACGGTCAATTTATAGTTGTTTAAATTCAGCTATTTATTAATAGAACCTGCAAAAACGAAATTAGCCCAGCTTTTGATAGATAAAAACCTGGCACACAAGTGGCTAAGGGAGTTGAAGTCTTTGTATACAACTTCAACAACAACCTTCATACACTTTGTGTCCGCATGCCAGGCGCCCTGCAACCCAGCGCCTGCTGCAGATGCCAGGAGCCTGCCGGAATGCGCACCACTCTCTCCAATAATCTCGCACTGGATCTGCCCTCCTCCACAGCCAGCCCCACGGCCGCAAACCCCGGCCCGCTGGTGCTCAGCCCACGCCTGCACAACAAGGACCTGGCGCCCACCAAGGTCGAAGGCCGGCGCTGGGGTGGCTATAGCATCTTTGCCTTGTGGACCAACGATGTGCACAACATCGCCAACTATTCCTTCGCCATCGGCTTGTACGCCCTGGGCCTGGGTGGCTGGCAGATTCTGTTGTCACTGGGGATCGGCGCGGCGCTGGTGTATTTCTTCATGAACTTGTCGGGTTACATGGGCCAGAAAACCGGTGTGCCGTTTCCGGTGATCAGCCGTATCAGTTTCGGCATTCATGGCGCACAGATTCCCGCGCTGATCCGCGCAGTCATTGCCATCGCCTGGTTTGGTATCCAGACCTACCTGGCCTCGGTGGTATTCCGGGTACTGTTGGTGGCGATTCATCCTGGATTCGCCGACTACGACCACAACGCGATCCTCGGCCTCTCAACCCTGGGCTGGGCGTGTTTTGTGATTATCTGGTTCGTGCAACTGGTGATCCTGGCCTACGGCATGGAAATGGTCCGCCGCTACGAAGGCTTTGCCGGCCCGGTAATCCTGCTGACTGTTGCGGCGCTGGCCGGTTGGATGTACTTCCAGGCTGGCGGCAATATCGCCTGGTCCATCCGCGAGCCCCTGAGCGGTGGCGAGATGTGGCGCAATATCTTTGCCGGTGGCGCCTTGTGGTTGGCGATATACGGCACCCTGATCCTCAACTTCTGCGACTTCGCCCGTTCATCGCCCTGCCGCAAGACCATCCAGGTCGGCAACTTCTGGGGCCTGCCGGTGAACATCCTGGTGTTCGCGATCATCACCGTGCTGTTGTGCGGCGGGCAGTTCCAACTCAATGGCCAGGTGATCGAAAGCCCGACCCAGATCATCGCGGCCATTCCCAATACCTTCTTCCTGGTGCTGGGATGCCTGGCATTCCTGATCGTCACCGTGGCGGTGAACATCATGGCCAACTTCGTTGCCCCGGCCTTTGTATTGAGCAACCTGGCGCCCAAATACCTGAACTTCCGCCGCGCCGGGCTGATCAGCGCGTTTCTCGCGGTGCTCATCCTGCCGTGGAACCTCTACAACAGCCCGCTGGTGATTGTGTACTTTCTCTCCGGCCTGGGCGCCCTGCTGGGCCCGCTGTATGGCGTGATCATGGTGGATTACTGGTTGATCCGTAAGGGCCGGATCGACGTACCGCAGTTGTACAGCGAAGATCCCAACGGCGCGTATTACTACAGCCGCGGGGTCAACCTGCGGGCGGTGGCCGCATTTGTCCCGGCCGCGGTGATTGCCATTGTGCTGGCCCTGCTACCGGGTTTTGCCAGCGTCTCACCGTTCTCGTGGCTGTTTGGCGCCGGCATTGCCGGGATGCTGTATTGGCTGATCGCCAAGCGCCAGCCGTTCTATGCCGATATCAGCGGCGAGAGCATCGCTGTCGACAACGTCAGCCATTGATCAAGGAGCATTCCATGCGCATTCTCGTCGTCAACGTCAACACCACCGAATCCATCACCGAAGCCATCGCCCAGCAGGCCCGCAGCGTGGCGGCGGCGGGCACCGAAATTGTCGGGCTGACCCCGTTTTTCGGCGCCGAATCGGTAGAAGGCAATTTCGAAAGCTACCTGGCGGCCATCGCGGTGATGGATCGGGTGATGGCCTACGATCAGCCATTCGATGCGGTCATCCAGGCCGGTTATGGCGAACATGGCCGCGAAGGCCTGCAAGAATTGTTGAACGTGCCGGTAGTAGATATCACCGATGCCGCCGCCAGCACCGCCATGTTTCTCGGCCATGCTTACTCAGTGGTTACCACCCTGGACCGCACGGTGCCGTTGATCGAAGACCGGCTCAAGCTTTCTGGGCTGTATGAGCGCTGCGCCTCGGTGCGGGCCAGCGGTATGGCGGTGCTGGAACTGGAGGAACACCCGTTGCGGGCCATGGAAGCCATCGTGCGCCAGGCCGAGCTGGCCATCAGCGAAGACAAGGCCGAAGTGATCTGCCTGGGTTGCGGCGGCATGGCCGGGCTGGATGAACAGATCCGCCAGCGCACCGGGGTGCCAGTGGTGGATGGCGTGACCGCCGCTGTAACCCTGGCCGAAGCACTGGTGAGGCTGGGGTTGTCGACTTCGAAGGTGCGCACCTATGCGACCCCCCGGCCAAAGAGCATCATCGGTTGGCCGGGCAGGTTCGCACGCTGAATCGCCGATTTCGGTCAGTTCAAGACGTCATTGAGCACTTCATAAATGATCCCGGTGGCAATGGTTACCAGGATCAGGTCGGTGCCCGCCTGCTGCCATTCGTAGCCGTCGTAATGGGGCAGACGCCCCAACAGGCGCCCATCGAGCTTCTTGGCAATCCCCGGTGGCAGGGGTTTGCCACGGGCGAGATTTTTCTGGATGCCCGGCGGCAGGGACGAACCGCCGCGCCAATAGTCGCGGTTGTCACCGAGGATTACCCGCACGCCCCCGATGTCAATTTGCGGGCCATTGTAATGGGCTCCCGCGCCCTTCTTGCCTCCACCCTGGCCCTGATTACCCTGGCCGCCCTTATTGCCATGGGCACTGCCTTTGTCCTTGCCGTTGCCGTTGCCGTTGCCGTTGCCGGGATCGGCCAACAGCGCCGGGGAGCCTGCAATCAACGCCAAGCTGGTAAATACGAGTAAAGCGCGTGATATGGACATGATCCGTCTCGACAGTCGCAAGCCCCATTGGCTCGTATCAGCTTAGAACAATAGCGGGCAACAAGTTCAGCAGTGAGCGCTAAACCGCACTGAAGCGCTGCGCCAACTGCTGCTGGGCAAACTGCTCGAGGATGAAATCGACAAACACTCGGGTCTTGCCCGGCAGCAGTTTGTGCTCGGCGTAATACAGGGAGATGTTGCCGTCATCCACGTACCAGTCGGGCAACACCCGCACCACGGCGCCACTGTCCAGAAACGGCACGGCCATCGGCATGCTGACCAGGGCAATGCCCAGGCCTTGGGTGCAGGCACAGCACGCGGCTTCGGAGTCGCCCATGGTCATGCGTGGCTTGAGCATCAACGGCCGCTGTTCGCGGGCGCGGTTGCTCAATTGCCAGGTCCGCACGCGGCCGGTTTGCGGCGAACGGATCAGGATGCCGTTGCACAGCGCCAGGTCTTCGGGAGCACGCACGGGCAGGCGTTGCGCCAGGTAATCGGGCGAGGCCACCAGAATCCGGTGAGCGGGGGTCAACTTGCGTGCGACCACGCCCTGAGGCAGCTCGAACCCGCCGCCGATGGCCGCGTCAAAGCCCTGGCCGATCAGGTCGACCTGGCGATTATCAAAATGCCAGTCAGGGCTGATATCGGGAAACCGCCGCAGGAACTCTGCCAGCAGCGGTACCACATAGCGGTTGCCGAATACCGTGCCCATACTGACTTTGAGCGTGCCCACGGGCCGGCCTTCAGCGCTGGCCAGGTTGGCCACGGCATTCTGGATAGTGGTGAGACTGGCGCTGACCTCTTGCAGGAACAACTTGCCGGCTTCGGTCAATGTCAGGCGCCGGGTGCTGCGCTGGAATAGCCGCACCCCCAGGCGTGCCTCCAGCTTGGCGACGCTCTTGCCGACAGCCGCCGGCGTCAGGCTCAGGTGCCGGGCCGCTTCGGCAAAGCTACCGCCTTCGGCGCTGCGCACGAAGCATTCGATACTGCCGAAGCTCTCCATACCACCTCACTCTAAACTTTTGGTTTACACAGACTATAGCAATCACGGCCTACCGGGACCGGCCAGCGCGGTCGATACTCGCCTCCAACAACGCGGCAACCCTGCCTCGAATGATCTGGAGATCGACATGACCACACAAAACCTCAGCGGCAAAGTTGCCTTGATCCAGGGCGGCTCCCGCGGCATCGGTGCCGCCATCGTCCAGCGCTTGGCGGCCCAGGGCGCAGCTGTTGCCTTTACCTATGTCAGCTCTGCCGCCAAGGCCGAAGACTTGCAAAACAGCGTCATCCGCGCTGGCGGCAAGGCCCTGGCGATTCACGCCGACAGTGCCGATGCGAGCGCCATCCGCAATGCAGTCAGTGCCACTGTCGAAGCGTTCGGGCGCCTGGATATCCTGGTGAACAACGCCGGTGTGCTGGCGGTCGGCCCACTGGAGGACTTCACACTGGAAGACTTTGACCAGACCCTGGCCATCAACGTGCGCAGCGTGTTTATCGCCACCCAGGAAGCGGCCCGGCACATGGGCGAAGGGGGTCGCATCATCAACATCGGCAGCACCAACGCTGAGCGCATGCCCTTCGCCGGTGGCGGGCCATATGCCATGAGCAAAGCCGCGCTGGTGGGCCTGACCAAAGGCCTGGCGCGCGACCTGGGGCCACGGGGGATTACCATTAACAACGTGCAGCCAGGCCCGGTGGACACCGACATGAACCCGGCCAACAGTGAGTTTGCCGAGAGCTTGATCGGGTTTATGGCGGTCGGCCGTTATGGCCAGGTGGAAGAGATCGCCAGCTTTGTGGCTTACCTGGCGGGGCCAGAGGCCGGATACATCACCGGTGCCAGCTTGACCATCGATGGTGGCTTCAGCGCCTGACCCTTGTAGGAGCCGGCAAGCCGGCTCCTGCACTTCAGCGCAGCGGCGGCAGGCCGTAGGCAGCCAGATCGAAGTCCGCGAGTTTGCGGATAATCTGGTCGGCGTGAGCGTACTTGCTGTCGGCCATGGCTTCATCAGGTACCGCGATGGCAGTCATGTTCGCGGCCTTGGCAGCGGTCACGCCAAACGGTGAGTCTTCAAACACCAGGCAATCCTCGGGCGCAACGCCCAGGCGGCGGGCGGCGGTGAGGAAGATGTCCGGCGCAGGCTTGGCAGCGCCAACTTCCGGATCGTCAGCGGTGACGATGGTGCCGAACAGGCCAAACCACTCCCGGTGCAGCGTGGTCTTGTGGCCAAACGAATTGCGCGACGAACTGGTGCCCACGGCGATGGGGATGTTATGCGCCTTCAAATGCCGCACCAACGCCTCGGCGCCCGGCATGCCCAACGCCTTGGGAAAACGTACGCTCATCAACGGCTCGCGGATGCGCAGGAATTCTGCAGGCGTGATCGGCAAGTCCAGGGCCTCGACCACATATTCGGCCAGGTCCTGGGCGCCACGGCCGATGATGTGCTGCTTGATGCCCCAGTCGTAGGTGCGGCCATAGCGCTCGGCGATGATCTGCGTGACTTCGGTGTAGATGCCTTCGGTGTCCAGCAACAACCCGTCCATATCGAAAATCACGGCCTTGATCGGGCCGACAGCAGTACGCGATGCGCTCATCACAAAAGATCCGTGGCAAAGGACTAAAAGGATTCAGCACAATAACGGCCCTGCCAGCCTGCAAGCAACTCATTATCCCTTAGACTGGCGGCCTACCCGTTCAAGCGAACCCGATATGCTTTTGCGCATTGCTGCCGACAGCCTGGTGCTGTTTCACCTGTGTTTTATCCTGTTTGTGCTGTTCGGAGGCCTGCTCGCCCTGCGCTGGCGCCGGGTCATCTGGCTGCATTTGCCCGCCGCAGCCTGGGGCATGGCCGTCGAGTTCTTCCACCTGCCCTGCCCCCTGACCCGCTGGGAAAACCTGCTGCGCCACCTCGCCGGGCAGGAGGGGTACGGCGCAGGTTTTATCGAGCATTACATCATTGCCCTGATCTATCCCGCCGGGCTGACACCACAGATCCAACTGGGCCTGGGCGCGCTGGTGCTGGTGATTAATATTGCGGTGTATACGCGCCTGGTCAGGCGCTGGTAGCGATTCGTTGCAGGCATGGGTAGCCCGATCACGACTCTTCGCCTGACCATCGCGCCAGAAATTCAACGATCAATGAGGTGGTCTGCTGCTGGATCACCTCACGCGGTCGGGCCCCCGCGCCATCCCGGCAGATCATGCCATCGCCCGGCGAACTCTCTTCGATCAACGCCTCCCCGCCCGGCTTGCACACCGCCATAAAGCTGAAGTGAGTGGCGTCGCTGATTTCGACATAACGGGTCGCTGCCGGTGGCAGGCGCTTGGCCAGATCAGCGGACTCCAGCTCGGCGGGAAGCTCGGTCGAGGGCACGCCCGCCGCAATCACCAACGTCGGCACCGACACCGCCGCCAGGCTTTGATCAGTAAACCCACGGGACAGGCCCAGATCCAGCGACACAATGGCGCTGACCCGCTTGTCGCTCAAATCCGCCGCCAACTGCGCCTGGGCTGCCGGGGTACTGGCGGGGTTCATCTGCTGGTAGACCGCGCAAGGGGCTAGCTGCGAGTGAACCTTGCAGTCCTGGGCGAACCGCGCGGGGTCGAAACGTGCGCCGGCGACTTCCAGCGCCGTCCAACCGCCGAGTGAATGACCCACTACCGCAATGCGGGTCGGCTGCACGTTGCCGAATTGATCTGGCTGCGCCAGTACCGCGTCGATCGCGCGGCGGATATCCACCGGCCGCTGCCATAACTGCGCAGCGGCTGGAGCACTGCGGTCTTTGCTGGTAGTGCCAGGGTGATTGACCGCCGCCACGATAAACCCCTGATGCGCCAGGGCACTGGCCAACCACGCCTGGTTGCCCCAATTGCCACCAAAGCCATGGGAAAGCACCACCAGTGGATGCTTGCCGAACGACGGTGGCGCATCGCGCACGGCTGAGGCGCCAATGAATACGGCGTTATCGGCGATCAACTCGGGCGTGGTGGTGGTGGCGCTGGGGTACCAGACGACCATCTCCAATGGGCGATCGTTGCTTGGGTCTGCCAGCGTGGAGGCCTGGAAGCCGATGGAGTTATTGCTGGCAAGTGCGGGAGTGGTTGCACAGATCAGAAGCAGAGCGCCGAGGGATGCTTTCAATGGATCTTCCTTGATTGGGCCAACTGCGAGAGCGTTGGAATATAACGGAACAGATTCGCTGCGTATGCCCATATCACGCGCTTTCAGGCGCCGAAAAATCAAAAACCACCGACTTTATCTAGCCGAATCATGGGGTTGTGTTGTAGAAATCCCACAGTAATAACGTGCGCGAGCGCATTACCTATGCGCTGTGCCCTCGACTCAGATCCGGCTCAAACAACAAGACCCTATAAAAATGAAAATACTGCTCATCGCTTCGCTGGGATTGCTATCGCTCATTCAAACTTCACTATCCATTGCGGATAATGCCAATGGAAAAAACCTCTATTTGCAACGATGTGCCATGTGCCACGGAACAGATATCAAGGGAACAGGGCCCTTGGCGAATAAAAGCAATCCCCCTACGCCGAACCTCACAACAACCGCCTTCAAGAAACGGCTGCATGATTATCCGGGCGTTATTGTCTCCTCGATAATACTTAGGCCAAATGGAGACTTGATTCCAAGAACCCTAAAAGAGAATGGTGTGAAGTTGTCGCCACACGCTTGGAGCATTCAGGACTTACGCGATTTAAACCAATACATGAGCCGGGTGATTTCAAAAAGCTGATAACGCTTAGAAAAGAGCAGCCTCTAAAAGGCTGCGCACCGGACTTCAAGGTTTACCTAAGTGGCGATCAACACTGCACCTGCGTCCTGTGCTGGCACTTCAAGGCAAAGGCGCAGCATTGACGGTGTACCAACCCGACGGGGTCTTGGCACACACCTTCGGTCTTAGCGGCGTTTCCACCGTGGTATTGGCCTGAGTGGAGAGTTGGCGAACGGCAATTACGCAGCCGGCCTTGAACGTGCTCAGCTTTATAACTTGAAGTTCCATCTCATAGTCTTTGCCAGGCTCGGGGATGAGCCTGACGGGCGCTGGAAAGCAGGAGATTTGCGATCCGCCCATGGCAAACCCCGCAATAAAGGGTTTACCGGCCGCAATGACATGCTCATCAAACACCTTGGGCGACTGATTGATGGCTTTGCTCGCCTTGCTGGCAGGCATGCCAATCACACTGTTCTGGCTGTCGGTCGCCCGAAAAGGATACAGACCCGGCGAGTCGACATGCGCAGGTTGCCACCCAGCTTCTTCAGGTGTTTTGGTCAGCAGGGACTCGTTGTAAAACATCTCGCAGGTCTGCCCACTGATAAAGCCCGCGTTGGTGGTATCACCCGTGATCAGGCGAATACGAGCAGTGTTGGCCGGGTCATATTGGCTGATTTGTACTTCGTTGCGAACATCGGTTTTAGTTGTGGCGCAGCCAATAAGAGCCAGGCTGACGGCCAGCGGGAAAAGTAAACGCATGGGTAACCTTCATATCCTGTGAGGGTTGGTGGCCGCGACGATACTATAAGGACGCGCAGTTGCCCACTTGCCACCCGGCCACGCATAAATGCTGCTTCGCTCAAAAAGACCGGCTGGCCAATGGGGTGGGGAACCGTTCGCAGACATGGAAAACCAGTCATCTGCCCCGTATCGCCTTTTTCCAGATGCCAGAAACCACAAACCCCCGGCTTTCTTGAAGAAAACCGGGGGTTTGTGTTTGTAGAATGTGGCGGTGAAGGAGAGATTCGAAACTACCCGTTCGCGGTTTTCGAAACCAAGCCCCCGGGTTTATAAGGGCTGCAGCCTGGTGGTGCGCACAGGATCTGTCCCATGGCAGTCCCATGGCTTAAATGCACTAGGTTGCAGAAAACGGTCACAACAGGCGTTTTGAACGATTTATGTTGAGCCATGGGTAAAAGGTAATTTGGGTAATGAGCTGCTAAGAATTGAATAAAAACCAATAAAGTCAAGTATTTGATATAGTTTTATAAAAGTAATAATAAGGTAAGTAAGTGGTTAGAGAATTACTTTCAGAGCTAGTAATGCAAGTGAGCCGCCAAACCCAGTAAAATAGGGACTTGAACAAAATATTACCTCCCTCGTTACCTTATATTACCTCCAAGGTAATGGTTTAAACCCCCGTTCTATAAGGGCTATAGCCCATTCTTACCTACCGATTACTAAAATAACCCTTTTCCCACCCCTCGCCTGGAAAATAGCTATGCGCCCATCGTTTCGGCGTTTTTTTCCACACGCTCTGGATTGGTACTGACAGCCTGAAGTTGATGGTGATGCTGTGCAATGCCGCAGAATGCTGGAAACCACGACTGGTCGAGCCCTAATATGAACGGTTCCGAAAACGAAAACACCGCCTCCAGCAGGTTTTCACAGCCATAGCCCCCGTAAACCGGGCACCTCGTCTGCGTTACCACTCCCCTACCGCCTTGTGGCGCATATGCAAGGCCACTGCACTTTTTTGCAAAGCCTTGCACTCTGTGCAATTGCGAAACCTCCCCCAGAGCCCGCAGCGGGCTTGAGCTGGGGCACCGTTTGCACCCCACTACCCGTTTGCACAAAAAAGGGACACAAAGCCCGTCGGCGGGAGGGGGATAAGTGCTTTTTCGTCTTTCTTTTTATTCGCGGGTTGATTTTCGTCAGCGTCATTTTTGACAATTGGTCTATCAGTCACTTCTCTGTTCGCGAACGGGTACGGTCCTGCAGCAGATAAACAGGTCATGCATACAGCTCATCGGGCGAAGCAGAGAACCTCTCCATACCCAAAGCCCCCGAAAAGCTCCACGATGTACACACCCAGCTCTCAAGGAGGGGTATTGGTATACACACAAAAATGAAAACCAAACCAGAACATCCCTGGGTCCGATTGCTGCCTTGGTACGACGCATGCCGAAGCCCTTCACTCCAGCGCAAAGCAATGCCATATTGACACCATCGTATAGGGGGGGGGTATACATACTCAACCAATTCGCGGAGTACGGAAACTCACACGAGAAGTGTATGAATAGTTTCTTGTCGCAAACGAATTCTAAGTTGCTTTAGCAAAACACAACGTTAATACTCTTAAAAAAACAGAACGCATCAGCAGAGACAACAACAAAATGAACCTATTAAAATTAATCATCTTGATCATTGCCCCAGCAATATTCACAACACTGGTTATCTCATCCATTTTCAACAAAAAACAATTTCAACTGACCGAAGCTTTCAAACACCTCACCCTCAATCCTGACATTGGATTAGCAAAACAACCTTTATTCTGGCTGAGCATTTGCACTCCGGCTGCATACTTTATAACTTTTGGATTCGTTTCATGGTCAGGGTATGACATATCCATTTCCGCAGAAGGTTTCAAAAATTTCATTGCAATAAGCACCCTCCCCATAGCACTTCTTTCACTATCAATACCTCTTGGAGTGATTGTTGCAAGATTTCACTCCACAGAACAAACTGCTCGACAGATATTGATCGCAAAACAAAAAAACAACCTAGACGCGTTCTACTCCCACCGAAAGGAGTTTTTTGCATATTTTGAAAAAATCGGAGACGTTACTTTTCTCGATACATTTGAAGTCAAGTACCAAGTAAATCCAAAGTTGCACGGCCTCTTATTTGAAGGAACGCCGGAAAATGGAACCCCTGAAATAAATAACGAATTAATATCATTACTAATTGAGAAGGTTGACCTCATAAGACTCGGACTTAATGAAGTACTTCTTGACCGCAATCCAGATGAAACCCTTAATTGGTACATGACAGCTGCGAACGAAATCTACTGGATTTCTGCAAAACTTGGTATTCGTGAGATATACAATCAACTTAGCAATGCAAGTGAAACCATAATAGGGCGTTCGCAGGACGGAAGTTTTCGACGCCAACGCTCCATAGGTACCACTACAATCCAAGCCATATGTGCGTTTAGATATGTCAAAAGCTACATATTGACGATCCTACACTTCGCCGGTGATAAGCGATCTGTTGACAAGATATACGAAAACGAAATCGACTATATCGATGCAACAGGAGGGTACGCCATTGTAAATATGAACGGACTAGTCATTGAACGTAATTTTTCTCACGAGTCTGCTACACCATGGATTGTCGCACAGAAGCCCTAGCACTCTGGGGGTAAGGGGGGTAAGGGGACAGATTTATTTTCTGTCTAACGCCCGCCATTGACCCAGTGAATGGCAGACCGGCCGGCGCGGAAGGGTATGTTCGTAGTGAAGCCTCCCCAGTCTGTCCCAGACTTGTCCCATATGGCCATTTTTCGAACGCCAGAAACCACAAACCCCCGGTTTTCTTGAAGAAAACCAGGGGTTCGTGTTTGTAAAATGTGGCGGTGAAGGAGAGATTCGAACTCTCGATACAGTTTCCTGTATACACACTTTCCAGGCGTGCTCCTTAAGCCACTCGGACACTTCACCGTATCTCGTCAAACTGATTCAGTCTGTCGAGGCGCGCTAATGTAGTCGAAAGCTTTTCCGATGGCAAAGGTTTTTTTCAGAATTTTCATGCGCTTAGACAGTTATCTCGGCCCACGCGCCTCTGGTAGGGGGTGAAGGGTGACGATTGTGCCATTCTCAAGGCCTGTCGACAGGCATGCAGAGTGGCTGGCGAGCGCTGTCGTGGCCTGCTCCAGGCCGGCGGGTGGGGAAAAGGCTGACTGGCCAGTCAGTCACGGCGCTTTACCGGGGCGGTCATGCTGGGTAACGTCTGCGGCCTGCCCTTCTATTAAACGTATTACAAGGAATCGCGTCATGAGTGAGTTGATTGCCTACCACCTCGAAGACGGTATCGCGACCCTGACCTTGAGCAACGGTAAGGTCAATGCCATTTCCCCTGCCGTGGTCAGTGCGTTTAATGAAGCGCTGGACCAGGCCGAGAAGGATCGCGCGGTGGTGATCATCACCGGTACGCCGGGGATTCTGTCCGGTGGTTATGATTTGAAGGTGATGACGGCCGGCCCTAAAGAAGCGGTCAGCCTGGTGACGTCGGGCTCGACCCTGGCGCGCCGTCTGTTGTCGCACCCCTTCCCGGTGATTGTGGCGTGCCCAGGGCATGCGGTGGCCAAGGGGGCGTTCCTGTTGTTGTCGGCCGATTACCGGATTGGTGTCGAGGGGCCATTTAGCATTGGCCTGAATGAAGTCATGATCGGCATGACCATGCACCACGCTGGCATTGAATTGGCACGTGATCGCCTGCGTAAGTCGGCGTTTAATCGTTCGGTGATCAATGCCGAGATGTTCACCCCGCAGGAGGCATTGAATGCCGGTTTCCTCGACAAGGTGGTAGCGCCAGAGGAGTTGCACGCGGCGGCCCTGGAAGCAGCGCGGCAGTTGAAGAAGATCAATATGAACGCTCACAAGCACACCAAGCTGAAGGTGCGTAAAGGCCTGTTGGACCTGCTGGATAACGCGATCATCCAGGACCAGGAACATCTGGGCTGAGTCACCCACGCCTGTATCAAATAAAGCCCGACCACGTGTCGGGCTTTTTCTTACGTGCCATTCAGAATTGCCTCGCAACCGCTCTAGATGGCATCTGTCTCAATCTGTTGAAACATGTACTTAAACATCGCCCATCTCCTACCTCTACAGGGGTAATTGCCGAATACAGTGCACGTCCGTACACTGCGCCACCTTTTGTCCCGATGGTCCGTGTCGATGCTCTATTTTTTACGCATGTTATTGATGGGCCTGCATTTTCTGATCGCTGGTGTTCTGGGGGTGTTGCTGGGTGTGTGCCGGCCGTTCAACCCGGATAACAGCCGCCTGTGCGCGCGCCTCTATGCACTGCCGGCCATGTGGATCCTGCGGCTGCGGGTCAAGGCGCAAGTGGACTCGCTGCGCAACAAGCCCAGCAGCTGCGTGATTATTGCCAACCACCAGTCCAACTACGATTTGTTCGTGTTCGGCAACGTAGTGCCCTACCGCACCGTGTGTATCGGCAAAAAAAGCCTGAAGTGGGTGCCGCTGTTCGGGCAACTGTTCTGGCTGGCGGGCAATGTGTTGATTGACCGTGGCAATGCCCAGAAGGCGCGAAGGTCGATGTTGTCCACCACTCATACCCTGCAACACGAGGACACGTCGATCTGGGTGTTTCCGGAGGGCACCCGCAACCTGGGTGAATCTTTGTTGCCGTTCAAGAAGGGCGCGTTCCAGATGGCGATTGCCGCCGGGGTGCCGATTGTGCCGGTGTGCGTCAGTACCTATGTGAAGCAGATGAAGCTCAATCGCTGGAACAGTGGCGATATTTTGATCCGGTCATTGGCGCCAATTCCTACGACTGGTTTGACGATGGATGACATGCCCAGGCTGATGGAGAAGTGCCGGGGGCAGATGGTCGAGTGTATTGAAGCCATGGATCAAGAACTGCAAAACCGCTGAACCGCAGGAGCTGGCAAGCCGGCTCCTACAATGTGGTGTTTCAGGCTAAGCTGGCCGGTTACTGCCACTTGTAAAGAAGCGATCAGCATTATGGGTAGAGTTGTTGCGGCGGCCGTCTATAGCGCCGGGAAAAAAGTCAGGGATATCACCCTCGATGAAGGCGCCGCCTGGGCGGCCAAGCCCGGCCACTTTGTGTGGATCGGCCTGGAAGAGCCCGACGCCCAGGAGCTGGCCAACCTGCAACGCCAGTTCAACCTGCATGAACTGGCCATCGAAGACGCCCTGGAAAAACACAGCCGGCCGAAGCTGGAAACCTTTGGCGACGCGCTGTTTATCGTGACCTACTCGCCGGTGCGCCACGAGGGCAAGCTGGAGTTTATCGAGACCCATATCTTCGCCGGCAACGGCTATATCATCACCGCCCGCAACGGCCACTCGGCGTCCTACGGCTATGTGCGCCAGCGCTGTGAGGCACGGCCGCTCTTGCTGGAGCACGGGGAAGATTTCGTACTCTATGCGCTGTTGGATTTTGTCACCGAAAACTACCAGCCCGTGAGCGAGGCGATTCACGCCGAGATCGATGCGCTGGAGCACAACGTGTTGTGCAACTCCCTCAATGAGCGCGATATCCAGAACCTGCACGGCCTGCGCCGTGACGTACTGCGGCTGCGCCGGCACGTGGCGCCGATGGTAGAGATCAGCGAGGAACTGCAGAAGCTGAGCTTCCCGTTTATCGACAAGAACATGCGCCCGTACTTCCGTGACGTAGAGATCCACGTCACACGGCAGATGGAAGACCTTTCGACCCTGCGCGACATCGCCAGCCAGACTATCGAGATCGGCGTGCTGCTCGAAGCCTCGCGCCAGAGCGTGGTGCAGCGCAAGTTTGCGGCCTGGGCGGCGATCCTCGCGTTCCCCACGGCAGTCGCCGGGATCTATGGGATGAACTTCCAGAACATGCCGGAGCTGCAATGGCACTACGGCTACTTTGCGGTATTGGGATTTATCGCGGTGGGGTGCACAGGGTTGTGGGCCAGCTTCAAGCGTTCGGGGTGGCTGTAGCCTGCCCACCCCGGCCGGCCAGGGTCAGGCAACCTGCGGCTTGTGGGCCACAAAGCGCATCATCCATTCCGCCACGGTGACGCCGTGGTGGTCGCGGGCAAGGCTGGCGACGCCTTGCTGATAGATCTGCTCGCCAAGGTTGAGCTGGCGAATATCGAGCAGGGCCCGGGAGTAGTCGTGGATAAACTCCGGATGCCCCTGGAAGCACAGCACCTGGTCATTGATGTGATAAGCGGCAAACGGGCAGAAATCGCTGGAGGCAATCACCGTGGCGTTTTCCGGCAAGGCCGTGACCTGGTCCTGATGGCTGATCAACAGGGTCAGTTCTTCCACCACCGGGCTCATCCACGGGGCCTTGGCGGCCAGTTGATAGTTGTGGGTGCCCACGCCCCAACCCTGGCTCGCGCGCTCGCTCTTGCCGCCCAGCAGCAGCGCCAGCAGTTGATGGCCGAAGCAGATGCCGAGCAGCTTGTCGCCCCGCTCGTAGCGGTTCAACAGGTAGGCCTTGAGGGTTTCGATCCACGGGTCGGTGGCGAAGGAATCCGCCTTGCTGCCCGTCACCAGGTAGGCGTCGAAAACCTGGCTGTCAGCCGGGTAGTCACCTTGCATCACGTTGTAGACGATGAACTCGGCGGCAATCGGCTGCTGTGAAAACAGGCGCTGGAACATCTGCCCGTAACCTTGATATTGATCGACCAGTTCCGGACGCAGGATATCGGTTTCCAGAATGCAGACGCGTAGCGACATAAAAAATACCTGACACGGTGATGGGAATAACGCACACCCATCAGCCTGCCCTGAAATACCCTTTCAAGGCAAGCCCCACCCACGCCCTGTAGGAACCGGCTTGCCGGCGATGAGGCCCTTGAGTTCAACGTGGAATTCAAGATCGCCATCGCCGGCAAGCCGGCTCCTACGGGGGATCGGTGTGTGGCTAGAACGTGGTGCCTTGGGCGGCCTTTTCCAGCAGCAAGGCCGGCGGGTTGAACCGCTCGCCGTATTGCTCGGCCAGGTAACGCGCCCGCGCCACGAAGTCGTTCAGCCCGTACTGGTTGATAAACTGCAACGCCCCGCCGGTCCAGGCGGCAAAGCCGATGCCGAAGATCGAACCGATGTTGGCATCGGCGGTGGACATCAATACGCCCTCCTCCACACACCGCACCGTTTCGATAGCCTGGATAAACAGCAGGCGGTCGCGAACGTCTTGCGCCGAAATCTGCTGGCCGGGTTTTTCAAAGCGCACCTTGAGCTCCGGCCACAGGTATTTCTGGCCACCACTGGGGTACTCGTAGAAGCCACCACCCGCCGCCTTGCCTGGGCGCTTGTACTCATTGAGCAACAGGTCGATCACCGCAAAGGCCGGATGCTCGGGCAGTGCCTTGCCTTCGGCCTGCAGATCCTTGGCTGTCTGCTGGCGGATATGGCTCATCAGGCTGAGGGAAACTTCGTCAGAGATTGCCAGCGGGCCAATCGGCATCCCGGCCTTGCGCGCTTCAGTCTCGATCATCGGCGCAGCCACGCCTTCGCCAAGCAAGGTGATGCCTTCGTTGGTGAAAGTACCAAACACCCGCGAGGTGAAGAAGCCACGGCTGTCATTCACCACAATCGGGGTTTTCTTGATTTGCAGTACGAAATCAAAACCGCGGGCCAGGGTTTCATCGCTGGTATTGGCGCCCTTGATGATTTCCACCAGGGGCATTTTTTCCACCGGGCTGAAGAAGTGCAGGCCAATAAACTTGCCTTGATCAGGCACCGCGCTCGCCAGGCCGCTGATGGGCAAGGTGGAGGTATTGGAAGCAATCACCGCCTCGCCCCCTACCACACGCTGGGCCGCCGCCGAGACCTTGGCCTTGAGGTCGCGGTCTTCGAATACCGCTTCGATGATCAGGTCGCAACCGGCCAGGTCGGCGTCGCTGTCTGTCGGATGGATCCGCGCCAGGGTGCTGTCGCGCTGCTCAGCCGTCAGTTGCCCACGGCTGACTTTCTTGTCCAGTAGCGCCGCCGAATGGGCCTTGCCCTTCTCTGCCGCCGCCAGCGTCACATCCTTGAGCACCACGTCCACCCCCGCCGATGCGCTGGTGTAGGCAATCCCTGCGCCCATCATGCCGGCACCGAGGATGCCGACCTTGCGCGTGACATACGGCGCAAACCCCGCAGGCCGTGAGCCTCCGGCGTTGATCTGGTTAAGCTGGAACCAGAAGGTGCCGATCATGTTCTTCGCCACCTGGCCGGTGGTGAGTTCGGTGAAGTAGCGGGTCTCGATCAGGTGCGCTGTATCGAAGTCCACTTGGGCGCCTTCCACGGCAGCACAGAGGATTTTCTCCGGCGCTGGGAAGCAACCATTGGTTTTGCTGCGCAGGATCGACGGTGCAATGGCAAGCATCTGCGCAACTTTTGGGTTGGACGGCGTGCCGCCGGGGATCTGGTGGCCCTTGATATCCCAAGGTTGCCTGGCCGCAGGATTGGCCAGGATCCAGGCCCGCGATTTGGCCAGCAGCTCATCCCGGTCTGCCGCCAACTCGTCGATCAAGCCCGCTTGCAAAGCCTTTTGCGCGCTGACCTTCTTGCCTTCGAGCAAATACGGCAAGGCCTTCTCCAGGCCCAGCATGCGCACCATGCGCACTACGCCGCCGCCGCCCGGCAGCAGGCCGAGGGTCACTTCCGGCAAGCCGATCTGTACGCCAGGATGATCCAGCGCCACCCGATGCTGGCACGCCAGGCACAGCTCCCAGCCACCGCCGAGGGCTGCGCCGTTGATCGCGGCCACCACCGGTTTGCCGAGGGTTTCCAGGCTGCGCAATTGCGCCTTCAGGCCCAGGACCATGTCGTAGAACGCCTTGGCGTGCGGCTTGTCGACTTTGATCAGTTCATTGAGGTCGCCGCCGGCAAAGAAGGTTTTTTTCGCCGAGGTGATGATGACCCCGGCGATCTCATCCTTATCAGCCTCCAGCCGCGCAACAGTGTCGGCCATGGCCTCGCGGTAGGCCGCGTTCATGGTGTTGGCACTCTGGCCAGGCATGTCGAGGGTCAGCACCACGATCTGGTCCTGGCCTTTTTCGTAACGAATGGCATCGGTCATGACAGATTCCTTAGGCTCAGAGGCGTTCGATAATGGTGGCGATACCCATGCCGCCGCCCACACAGAGCGTGGCCAGGCCGTAGCGCTGCTGGCGCGCCTCCAGTTCATCGAGCAAGGTGCCGAGGATCGCGCAGCCCGTGGCCCCCAGCGGGTGGCCCATGGCAATCGAACCGCCATTGACGTTGACGCGGGCGGCGTCGATGCCCATGTCCTTGATGAACTTGAGCACCACCGAGGCAAAGGCCTCATTGACTTCAAATAGGTCAATGTCCTCGACTCGCAGGCCGGCCTTGGCCAGGGCCTTGCGGGTGGCGGGCGCTGGGCCGGTGAGCATGATGGTCGGGTCGGTGCTGGTCACCGCCGTGGCGACAATGCGCGCCCGCGGTTGCAGGCCCAGTTCGCGGCCCCGGGCTTCGGAGCCGATCAACATCAAGGCCGCGCCATCGACAATTCCGGAGCTGTTACCCGGTGTGTGCACATGGTGGATGCGCTCGACATGGCTGTAGACCCGCAGGGCAGTGGCATCGAAGCCCATCTGGCCCATCATTTCGAAGCTGGGCTTGAGCTTGCCCAACCCTTCGAGGGTCGAATCGCCACGGATGAATTCGTCGTGATCCAGCAGCACGATACCGTTCTGGTCCTGCACTGGGACCAGGGATTTCTTGAAGGAACCGTCTGATCTGGCCCGCGCCGCTTTCTGCTGGGAGTGCAAGGCATAAGCATCGACATCCTCGCGGGTGAAACCCTCCAGGGTGGCGATCAGGTCGGCGCCAATCCCCTGGGGTGTGAAGTGGCTGTGCATATTGGTCTGCGGGTCCAACACCCACGCCCCGCCGTCGCTGCCCATGGGCACGCGCGACATGGACTCGACACCGCCCACCACCACCAGATCCTCGAAGCCGGAGCGCACCTTCATCGCGCCGAGGTTGACCGCCTCCAGGCCCGACGCGCAGAAGCGGTTGACCTGTACACCGGCGACGCTCACATCCCAATCAGCCACCAGCGCGGCGGTCTTGGCGATATCCGCACCCTGGTCCCCAACGGGCGTAACGCAGCCAAGCACGATGTCATCCACTTGGCGGGTATCCAGGTCGCTGCGCTGCTGCAGCGCAGTGAGCAAGCCGGCCACCAGGTTCACCGGCTTGACGCTATGCAACGCGCCATCGGCCTTGCCTTTGCCCCGGGGCGTGCGTATCGCATCAAAGATCAAAGCTTGGGTCATGACGTCCTCGAACCACTGTGCAATGGAGCTCTCAAGGCGAGAGCCGACCGTGCCCTTACCTTAAGCGCCACGAGGGCAGATTCAATGACCAATGCGCTCATTGACCTTGACGACCGCGCTCAGACGAACGGTAGCGGACTATCGGAAACACCGGGTTAATCGTTTTAGCTGTCTAGCCAAGGGCCTGGCGCGAAGATGGCTATATGCCTCATACCCTTTTAAAAGGATTTAAATATAACTTGATATGAAAGCGATCTAAGCCACGCCGCACATGGGCTCTAAGGTTGAATCAGCAAGAAGTGTATGAAGCTGCTGCCGGGTCTTGCTGGAGCAGCTGTAAGAAAAATGCCATCTAGTCGGCTTAACGTAACGAATGGATGGTGCTTGCATCGGCGCATTTGACGCTCAGGAATAACAACAAAAGGCAGTCAGCCATGTTCAAACAATCGAAAGTTCGCCAGGCGGGGCTAATTCTCTTCGCCACTACTCTGATTCTGATTTTGCCCAATCTCACCAAGATCATTGGCTGAACGGGCAGGTCACACCTCGACATTGCAGCCTTTGGCAGCACCGCCCGGGCAACCGCGTAAAGCGTTCCCGTGGCTGGGGCTGTCTTTTTTTGCATACAGTTGAGCGGCGGTTTTCCGCTATCGTAGCCCGTATCGCCATTGCCACATGGGCTGCGCCTTGAAACAAATCATTGTCCTACTAATGGTCCTGGCCGGCCCCGCCAGCGCCGCCGAGTTAACCATCGAGCTGGATCACAGCCGCACCAACTGGCACACCGCCGAGCTGCTCAAGCATCCGGCTGCCCAGACCGTGCAGATCGTCGATGACGTTTCCTACAAGCGCAATATGACCTATCGCGCCGTACCGATGGCCGCACTCTTACCGGGCCTGACCGTGCAGAACCATGTGCAGGCGGTGGCGCTCGATGGTTTTGCCGCCGAACTGGCCGCCGCGCCGCTGCTTGCGCAAAGCGGCGCGCAGGCGTGGCTGGCGGTTGAAGATCCGGCCCGGCCCTGGCCACCCTTGGCCAATGGCAAGCCCAGCGCCGGGCCGTTCTATCTGGTGTGGACCCAGCCCCAGGCGAGCGGGATCAGCTCGGAACAATGGCCCTTCCAGATCTCGACGATCAAACAACTGAAAACCGTTGCCGAACGCTTCCCGGCGCTGCTGCCCGACCCGGCTCTGGCGGCGGATGATCCGATCAACCAGGGGTTCGCCCTGTTTCAGAAAAACTGCCTGGCCTGCCATCGTCTAAATGGCGCGGGGGACGCGCAGGTAGGGCCGGACCTGAATATGCCCTACAGCCCGACCGAGTACTTCGGTAGCGACTTCCTCAAACGCTACATCCGCGATCCCCAGAGCCTGAGGCATTGGCCGCAGGCGAAGATGCCGGCGTTTGCCGCCAGCGTGTTGCCTGATGCCGAACTGGACCTGCTGGTGGGGTATTTGAAGCATATGGCCGCTCGCAAAACCGGCGCGGCCTTGTAGGAACCGGCTTGCCGGCGATGGCGATCTTTCGGGCCTTATCGCCGGCAAGCCGGCTCCTACATAGGGTGTGATGGGTTATTGCTGCTGCACCAGGATCACCGGGGTCGGCGCCACGAATACCCGCGCGTGCATCTGCTCATGCCCGCCGCCACGCCGCATGCCGCGCACCGGGCAGGCGTCGAGGTAATCCAGGCCCACGGCCAGTTTCAAATGGCGCTCCGGGCGGGCCAGTTGGTTGGTCACATCGAAGCTGTACCAGGCGTCATCCAGCCAGGCTTCAGCCCAGGCATGGCTGGCCAGGTGCTCGCTGTCCTCGCTGTACAAATACCCCGACACATACCGCGTAGCGATCCCCAGGCTGCGGGCGCAGGCCAGGAAGGCGTGGGCGTGGTCCTGGCAGACACCCGCACGCCCGGCGAACGCCTCGGCCGCACAGGTCTCCACTTGCGTAGCTCCCGGCACATAGACGATGTGCTGGTTGAGGGCGTGCATCAGGTCGATCAGTGCATTGCGATCCCGGCGCTTGCCGCAGTGCTGTTGGGCAAAGGCGCGCAGGGCCTCGTCCGGTTCGGTCAGGCGCGTGGCACGCTGGTAGGGAAATGGCGATTGGCTGTCATGTTCGGCCTCGCGCCACTCGTCAATATCCACCTGGCCGCGAGCACCGATGATGATCGATTCATGGGGCTCATCCATGGTCAGCACATGCAGGATATTGCCGAACGGGTCCAACTGGGCCCGCACCGGACGCGGCAAATCGAGCTGCCAACTGAGTACATGCTGGCGCTCGCTGTCGTGAGGCGTCAGGCGCAAATATTGGATGCTGGCGCGCACCTGGTCTTCGTAGCGGTAGGTGGTTTCGTGGCTGATGGAAAGTCTCATGCCGCCTCCAGGTAGGAATGATGAATGGCGTTACCCAACTGGCGTACCAGTGGGATGAAATCGGTCAGCCAGGCGTGCAGGCCTTCCTCGAGGATTTCGTCAATGGCCGTAAAGCGCAGGCGTGCGTCCATCTCGGCAGCCAGGCGCTGGGCCGGGCGGCCATTGATGCCAGGCAGGCTGGCGAGAATCTGGTCGATTTCTTCACTGCACGCGCGCAAAGAACGCGGCACGTCGGCGCGCAGCAGTAACAGTTCGGCCACCTGGCGAGCACCGGGCGCATCACGGTAGATCTCGGTGTAGGCCTCGAAGGACGACAAGGCGCGCAGCAGCGCACTCCATTGGTAATAGGCATGGGCGGTGCCATCAATCACCACTTCGGCCTGGTCCCCGGCCATCTCGTAGCGGGCGTCCAACAGGCGCAGGGTGTTGTCGGCCCTTTCGATAAAGGTGCCAAGGCGAATAAAACGAAAGGCGTCGTTGCGCATGATGGTGCCGTAGGTCGCGCCGCGAAACAGGTGGGAACGTTCCTTGACCCACTCGCAGAAACGGCTCATGCCATAACGGCTCAGGCCTTCCTGGGCGATGACGCGAATATCCAGCCAGGTGGCGTTGATGTTTTCCCACATGTCCGCGGTAATCCGCCCACGCACGGCATGGGCACTGGCGCGGGCCGCCCCCAGGCAACTGTAGATACTCGCCGGGTTGGCGGCGTCCAGGGCGAAGAAATGCAGCAGGCGCTCGGCGTGTAACTCGCCGTGACGCTCGCGGTAGTCGTCCAGGGTGCCGGTGATCAGCAGGGGCATGGCCAGTTCGTGCAAGCCATCGCCGCGCCCATCCTGGGGCATCAGTGACAGCGAATAGCTGACATCCAGCATGCGCGCGAGGTTTTCCGCGCGCTCCAGATAGCGTGACATCCAATACAAATCCGAGGCAGTTCTGCTCAACATGGTTTTATTCCTCGACCACCCAGGTGTCTTTGGTGCCGCCGCCCTGGGACGAGTTGACCACCAGCGAGCCTTCGCGCAGCGCCACACGGGTCAGCCCCCCCGGTACTACGCGGGTTTCCTTGCCAGACAGGACGAACGGCCGCAGGTCGATATGCCGGGGCGCAATGCCGTTTTCGACAAAGGTCGGGCACGTCGACAGGCACAGGGTCGGTTGGGCGATGTAGGCATGGGGCTTGGCTTTGATCCGCGCACGGAAGGCTTCGATCTCGGCGGCCGTGGCGGCCGGGCCGACCAGCATGCCGTAGCCACCGGAACCTTGGGTTTCCTTGACCACCAACTCCGGCAGATTCGCCAGCACATGGGAAAGCTCGTCAGGCTTGCGGCATTGGAACGTCGGAACGTTCTTGAGGATCGGCTCTTCATCCAGGTAAAAACGGATCATGTCGGTGACGAAGGGATACACCGACTTGTCATCCGCTACCCCGGTGCCAATGGCATTGGCCAGCACCACGTTGCCCGAACGGTAGGCGGCCAACAGCCCCGGCACGCCGAGCATCGACTCCGGGTTGAAGGCCAGCGGGTCGAGGTAGGCATCGTCGAGGCGACGGTAGATCACGTCCACCGCCTTGGGACCGTCAGTGGTACGCATGAACACGCAGTCGTCACGCACGAACAGATCGGCGCCTTCCACCAGTTCCACGCCCATTTCACGGGCGAGGAAGGCATGTTCGAAAAACGCGCTGTTGAATCGCCCGGGCGTCAGCACGACCACGCTGGGGTTCTCCAGCGGACTGGCGCTTTTCAAGGTGTCGAGCAACAGGTTGGGGTAATGATCGATCGGGGCGATGCGCTGGGCAGCGAACAGTTCGGGAAACAGGCGCATCATCATCTTGCGGTCTTCGAGCATGTAACTCACACCGCTGGGGGTGCGCAGGTTGTCTTCCAGCACGTAGTAGCTGCCGTCGCCATCCCGTACGAGATCGACCCCCGAAACGTGGGAATAGATATCACGGTGCAAATCCAGGCCCTGCATCGCCAGTTGGTATTGCTCGTTGGCCAGTACTTGCTCGGCCGGAATGATCCCAGCCTTGATAATCCGTTGGTCGTGATACAGGTCGGCAAGGAACAGGTTCAATGCCTTGACCCGCTGAATGCAGCCGCGTTCGACCACTCTCCATTCGCTGGCGGGAATGCTGCGCGGGATGGTATCGAAGGGAATCAGGCGCTCGGTGCCCTGCTCGTCGCCGTACAGGGTGAAGGTGATACCGGCGCGGTGAAACAGCAAATCGGCTTCACGCCGGCGCTGGGCCAGCAGTTCGGGCGGGGTTTCAGCCAGCCAACGGGCGAACTCGCGATAGTGAGGCCGGACCTGGCCGGCCTCATCGTACATTTCATCGTAATAAGTGCGGATCATGCCGAACTCCTTGTCACCCGGACGCAACGGACTGTCGCAAGGCCCGTGCCAGCGGCATAAACACTTAAGTATCAATCAGTTGGATATAGTCAAAGGCAGTACCGCACCGTCCTGGTGCAGCAAATGCCCGGGCCTCGCCCCGCACGCTTCATAGAGACGCAGGCATTGCCTATCACCAGCATAGTCAGAGTTGATTTCACTGCCGGGGAATGCCTGCGGATAATCACCCACATTCGCTGAACAGGATTCGTCCTACAGCATCTCCACAGCACCGTCGGTAATTTGCCTGTGCAAATACTGATCGGTTCCCCTTCTCACCGATCTTCCCTTTTGGCCACCCTGCTCCGGTGGCCTTTTTTTTGTGCCGGTTTTTTCATATTTAGTTCCCGGCACTTTGCACCGCCACAAACAAAATCGGCCGACCCAAGGGTCAGCCGATACGCTACGTTATTGATCATGTGTCTACATGGGTAACCCACGAACCTCGTGCTTGACGCCCCACCCTTCGATAATCCCGCCCAAGGGCTCGACTACCGCCTCAAAGTCCTGCTCGAAATCACCGATACCGTCATAGGTGGCGAACATGACCTTGCTCAATTCCAGGAACCAGGCACCGTCATCCCGTGCGCTGACCTGGGCATTGATGGACTCCCCACGAAACCGACCCGCAGCCCGGCGCGCACGTTCCTCATCCGGGAAAATGGCGTAGAACTCGATGGGGTGGAAACGCGAGAAGTCAAAGCCGCCCTCTTTCATGCGGCGTAACACGTGGGTGCTGATGTCTTCTTGATAGGCTGTGCTCATGAAACGTCCTCCTCAACCGATGGATAGACTTTCCGTGCTTCCCAGGGCCTGCGCGTGAACGGCGCAGGTGGACGGCAATGACATCACCGCAGGAAAACAAGCATGTAGCTGACAAGACCAGACCTTAGCGATTCATTCGCTGATCTCTCTTGCAGAGTAGCGCGAAGCTATCAGCTCCACCAGCAGCGCTTTAACGACGTACAGGGAATGTTCAGGGGGCGGGAGAAATGTCGAGGATCTGGATACTGTTCTGGTCCTTCAGGCTTTTGACCGTCGGCTCGGCGATCCGGCCGTCCAGGTCGTTGAGGTCCAGTTGAGCGGGGATGGGCAGCAATTTGGCGCGAATCATCTGTGCGGCGTCTTCGAGGCTGGGCTTCTGGGCGCAGCTGAACTGCTCTACGGACTGCACACCGTGATCATCAACGAAGGTAACTTGCCAGTTTTGCATCAGTGCCTCCTCGATAAAGCCCATGGATGGGCTCACATCTATCTGGACCTTGAGGGCGCGATGATCGTTCCACTCAAGGCTGGAGGCACTGCTCGGCTGCGCTTAAGGCTTCTCGGCGCTTTCCTTGAGGGCTTTCAAGGTATTGAAGGGCGCTTCAACCACGAACTTGTTGGCCAACCAGGACGGCACGCTGCCACCAGGCTCGGTGTGGACCTGGTAGGTCACTTCAGTCTGGTCGGCGCCTTTGGGCACCAGTTTCCAGAAGCCTTCGACCTGGGCCACACGCACATAGCCTTTCTCTTCCGGCAGATAGGTGGGCACTTCCAGCAACTTGCGGGTCACGCTGCCGTCGGCCGCCTGGGTCGTGGTGATTTCCAGGATCGAGTCACGATCGGTGACTGGGAACGGGGCTTTGAATTGGGTGTAGGTCCAGCTCTTGTCGCCTTCCTTCTTGAGCAGCTTCTGCGACTTGCATTCGTGAATCCACTTACAGGCACCGACCACATCGTCCTGCAGGGCCTTGATCTTGGCCAATGGCGCCTTGATCACAGTCACGCCGCGATAAGCCTTGTATTTGGACCCGGCCACTTCACTCAAGGCAACCTTGATACCTTCCTCGTCCTTGGCAACCTGCCACTCTTCTGCCTGTGCAGCAGCCGCAAACAACACTGTAAAACCGCACAACACAGCCATTCGTTTCAGCGAACCCATTGTTGTATTCCTTATTGTTGAAGTTCTGACATTAAAGCCCACTACGCCGCCGTCATCTGCTCCCACCAGCCGATCAACCTGATCGCTTCTTCCTGGCTAGTACCACAGACCTCAAGATCCGCCGCGAAGGCACCGCACACCGCGGGCCGTTCAGGCAGGCCAAACAATTGGCACAGCTGTTCGACCGACAGATGCAGGCAGCGTTCGCCCGCGGGTTTGCCATTGGGCATACCGGGCAACGGCGAACTGATGGAAGGGGCTATACAGCAGGCGCCACAGCCTTCACGGCATTTCATGACCAGCAGGTCCTCGACGACAAAGTGTTGATGGCCGGGCTAGAGTACGCCCTAAAACATCCGTTTTAAAATGGTCTAACAGGGGTTTTTCGCAGAAAACAAAAGTGACTGACCAGTCTGCGACAGAAGGTCAGGGGATCAGGTCACTTTGGCAGGCAAGATTAATTCTTGAACTCAAAATCCAGAGCCGCGCCTTCCACATCGCGCCGCTCTTCATTGCGCATTTGCAGTTGCATTTCGTTGCTCAGCAAGCGCCCGTTGATCTGGAATGCGCTGTTATCCACCGGTTTCTCATCGAACATGGGCGGTAACAAAGGGACGTTCTTGGGTTGCGGCATGGTGCCGAGGGGTTGCAAATGCCGCACCATTTCCTGGGGTAGGCTGAGGTCCAAACGCGCTGGTGGCAGCTGGGTCTGCGCTACTTCACGCGCCGACTTGGACTTGCTCGCGATGGGTGCGCGCTTCTTCACCTTCGCCGCTTTTTTGGCCGCGGCGGCTTGTTTTGCCTGGACCGTTTTTTTAGCCGGCGTCGGCTTTTGTTCGGCGGCTGCCAGCACCACTGGCGCACTGGCAGGCGCTGCCAGTACAGACGTGGTGCTGCACAGGCTCGCCAGACAGATCAACAGCGCGGCAGGAAAAATAGAGGTCATATCGCCAACAGCATTAACGGCAGAAGGCCATATGCTCGCTTGTTGAGCGCGGCATGACAAGCGCGGTGATTAGCCAGCTACCGTTCATGCCCCGTTTTGGCGCTTCAAAAACCACCCGCAGCCTCTTGGCATAACTGGTTGGCCAGCATGCCCAGGGTCATCAGGGCGCGCTCCGCCTCGCGATTCCACGGCGTGCCGCAATTGAGCCGAATACAGTGGTTGAACTGTTCGGTATTGCTGAAGATCAGCCCCGGCGCAATGCTGATGCCCTGCTGCAAGGCGCGCACGTGTAGCTCCTGGGTATTGACCCTGCCCGGCAGGCTGACCCACAGGATAAAGCCGCCCGTCGGCCGGCTCATCTGCGTGCCTTCCGGGAAATACTGCTGCACCGCCAACTGGAAGGCACTGAGATTCTTGCGGTACTCCTGGCGAATGTAGCGCAGGTGGCGGTCGTAACCGCCGTTCTCCAGGTACGCCGCCACCCCCATCTGCGTGACGCTGCACGCCGAATGCGTGCTGAACATCTGCAGGCGCTGGATCTCCTGCTGGTATTTGCCGGCAATCATCCAGCCGATACGCACGCCCGGGGACAGGGTCTTGGAGAAACTGGAGCAGTAGATCACCCGATCCAGGCGGTCATAGGCCTTGAGGGCTTTGGTGCGGCCCAGTTCGAACATCAACTCGCCGTAGATATCGTCTTCGACGATCTGGATATCGAAGTCAGAGGCCAGGCGCAGCAGTTGTTTCTGCCGTTCTTCGGGCATGGTGCCGCCCAGGGGGTTGCTCAGGCGGGTGGTCAACACCAGGGCCTTGATCGACCATTGGTTGGCCGCCAATTGCAGGGCCTCCAGACTCATGCCGGTGGCCGGGTCGCTGGGAATCTCGATGACTTTGAGGCCAAGCAAGTCGGCCAGTTGCAGCAGCCCGTAGTAGGTCGGTGATTCAGCGGCGATCAGGTCGCCGGGGCGGGTCAGCACCCGCAAGGACATCTGCAATGCATCGACACACCCGTGGGTGATCACCACTTCGGACGGATCGACCACCACCCCGGCATCGCGCATACGGATAGCGACCTGGCGCCGCAGCGGCTCGAACCCCGGGCTGAACATATAGCTGAACGCCCGTGGGCTCTGGAAGCGCGTGACCTTGGCCAGTTGCTGGTGCAGCGCCCGCACCGGCAGGTAATCGACACTGGGCACAGCGGCCCCCAGCGGGAACACCCCTTCGCGACGGGATTCCACCAGGACCTGCTGGATGATACTACTGCGAGTGACCAGGCCGGGGCGCTCGACCCGGGCGATATCCGGCGTCGGGGCGGTCAGGGCCGGTGTCTGGTGCACGTAATACCCGGACTGCGGCCGCGCACGGATCAAGCCCTGGTCTTCAAGGTTGGCGTAGGCCTGTAACACTGTGGCATGACTGACATTGAGCTGGGAGCTCATCTTGCGCACCGATGGCACGCGCTCACCCGGTTGATAGACACCGCGCCGGATATCCTCAGCCAACTGCTGAGCGATACGTTGGTAAAGCAAGAGATTGGTCATGACGCAGCACTCGATTTCACGGGTATTTTATTTTTGTGTGAAACATACCGGCACAGTTTAGAAGTGTACGGGGACAGTTGCCACAATAGTCGAGGACGAGCGGCAGTGATAGAAAAAACTGTATGGGTTGAGAACTGGATTGCGGGCATGAAAAGCCCGATCAAGGATCGGGTTCTATAGCGGGCGCGCCACATACCCTGTAGGCGCTGGCTTGCCTGCGATGCTGGCGATGCGAGTGTTCAGATGTACCGCGCCCATGCTATCGCAGGCAAGCCAGCTCCCACATCGACCGCACGCGCCCTGGGTTAGCGCGCAGCGCCGAGTTGGCCCTTGTCATCGGAGAAGACGATTTCCACACGCCGGTTCTGCGCACGACCACGCTCGGAGGCATTCGCTTCCACCGGGTACTGATCGCCATAGCCTTCCACCTGGATGCGTTTTTCATCAATCCCCAGGTCGACCAGTACGTCCGCCACGGCCTGTGCACGGTCACGGGACAGTTTGAGGTTTTCCTGCTCGCCGCCGGTACTGTCGGTATAGCCCTCGATCCGCACCACCCGCTTGGGGTTCAGTTGCAGGAATTGCACGATCTTCAGCACTGTACGGTTGGCAGAGTTTTTCAGCTCCGCCTGGCCGGTGTCGAACAGTACGTCGCCCAAGGTCATTACCAGGCCACGATCGGTCTGGGTGGTGGTCAGGCTGGCGATCTGCTCCTCCAGCCACTTGCCCTGCTGCTGCACGCTCAACAACTTGGCCTCGCGCAGCGCCAGTTGCAGGCGTTGACGTTCCAGCTCGAGCTTGGCCGCACGTTCTTCGTTGAGCACCAGCTCGGTATGCTCCCGGGCGATGGCGCTGTAGCGCTGGCTCAGGTAGGCGTAATGCACGACGTCGCCACCGCTGCCCCAGTAGCTGGACAGACGGTCGGCGCGGGCCAGGGACTCACCGGCGCGGATCACGTCCTTGGGCGCAATGCGCAATACATTGGAGTCTTCCTTGACCTTCTGGAAGTCACTGCCCGCCTGCTGCAACACGGTGTCGCTATTGGGATGGCTGGCACAGCCTGCCAGCACCAAGCTGCTCAATAGCAGCCCATATGTCAGGCGGTTCATTGGGCATCTCCCAGCTGCTTGCGCAGGCGGGTGATACGGGTGTTGAGGACATTCAACTGTTCCTGACTCTTTTGCGTCAGTACCCGCGCCTCGGCCAGGCGGGCGTCGAGTTCGGCCTGTTCAGCCTGCATGCGGGCGTCCTTGTAGGATTCGTCAGCCATGTCGGCCTTGGCCTGGGCCAGCTTCGTCTCGGCGAGTTTCAACTCAGGCACGTCGTCAGCGACGGCCCCCACGGCGGCGGCTTGCTCCAGGGCTTGCTGGGTCAGGCGCATTTGCTCATTCGGCGCAGGATCTGCGGCACAGCCCGCCAGCGTTACTACGGCGAGGGCGGCGAAAAGAGGTCGAATAGTCACTAAAAATCCCTACTTTGTTGGGGTACCGACGGGTTGCTGCAACTGCGTCTTCCAGCGTTCGATATTGCGCTGCAACGCGGCTTCCGTCAGACCGGACGCGGCCAATTCTGTCATCTTTTTGGCGAGCTGTCCGCGCAACCACGGATCATTGCAGGCCGAGTTGTGGGAAATCGCCAGGAACAACCCCGGCTGATCAATCGGCAGTTCACGGGCCAGCAGGTCTTTGCTCATGCCCAAGGTCTGGGCCATGGCCATGCCGGAGTATCGTCCAGCCAGCACGTAGTCCACTTCGCCAAGCAGCAGCTTCTGCAAGGCCGGGGTCACGGTTGGCAGGCGTTCCAGGGTCAGGTGTTCACTGGCAAAGGCTTCAAATTCCGGGGACAGGCGCGCCCGCTCCGAGACCGCGCCCTTGTGGCCATGCAGGTCTGCTGCACTGCTATAGACCAGGGGCGAGTCGATGCGGGTCCACACCCGGTAATCGGCCTGTATCAGTGCCGGATGGATGTAGTCCAGGGTCTCCAGTTCGCTGACACTCAACGGCGCATCGACCAGCATGTCCATGCGCCCGCTGCGTACTTCCTCAAGGGCCAGGGAGCGCTTGCCGCCATACAGCAGGTCGACTTTCAGCCCCAATTCCTTGGCCACTTGTTGCAACACATCGGCATTGGCGCCGATCAGGTGGGTGGGGTCTTGCGGATCACGCCACAGATAGGGCGGCGCATCCGGGCTGCCGGTCACCACCAGGCGCTCGCATTTGCCGGCTGCGATAGACAAGGTCGGCAGCAGTGACAGGCCCAGCAGTACAGTCCAGCGACGCAGTTCCATGGCGTGGTTCCCGATCAAAAGTGGCGTGCAAAAAAAAGCCCGGTCATAAGACCGGGCTCTTTATAAGTGAAGCGGCTGGTTTAGACCAGCTTCTCCAACTCAGGTACGGCTTCGAACAAGTCCGCCACCAGGCCGTAATCAGCCACCTGGAAGATCGGTGCTTCTTCGTCCTTGTTGATCGCAACGATCACTTTGGAATCCTTCATACCGGCCAAGTGCTGGATCGCGCCGGAGATGCCGACGGCGATGTACAGCTGTGGCGCCACGATCTTGCCGGTCTGGCCGACCTGCATATCGTTGGGTACGAAGCCTGCGTCGACCGCCGCGCGCGAAGCGCCGACTGCCGCGCCCAGCTTGTCGGCCAGGGCGTACAGGTGCTTGAAGTTGTCACCGTTCTGCATGCCACGTCCGCCGGAAACGACGATCTTGGCAGCGGTCAGCTCAGGACGGTCCGACTTGGCCAGTTCTTCGCCAACAAAGCTGGAAGTGCCAGCATCGTGAGCAGCGGAAACAGCCTCAACGGCAGCCGAACCACCTTCGGCGGCAACTGGGTCGAAACCGGTGGCACGCACGGTGATGACTTTGACGGCAGCAGTCGATTGCACGGTGGCAATGGCGTTACCGGCGTAGATCGGGCGCTTGAAGGTGTCGGCGCTTTCGACCGAAACGATCTCGGAGATCTGGTCAACGTCCAGCTGCGCAGCAACGCGTGGCAGGATGTTTTTGCCGTTGGAAGTGGCGGCAGCCAGGATGTGGCTGTAGCCAGTACCTAGCTCTGCAACCAGAGGGGCAACGTTTTCCGGCAACTGGTGCGCGTAGGCAGCGTTATCGGCCAGCAGTACTTTGCTCACGCCCGCGACTTTTGCTGCGGCTTCAGCCACGGCGCCAGCGCCTTGACCAGCGACCAGTACGTGGATGTCGCCACCGATTTTGGCGGCAGCAGCAACGGTGTTCAGGGTGGCCGGGGCCAGCACCTTGTTGTCGTGTTCTGCGATTACCAAGATAGTCATTGTTAGATTACCTTCGCTTCGTTTTTCAGTTTCTCGACCAGTTCAGCCACCGACTTGACCTTGATACCCGCGCTGCGTGCAGCTGGCGCTTCGACTTTGACGGTCTTGTTGGTGGAGGCGGTGGAAACGCCCAAAGCATCCGGAGTCAGCACTTCGAGCGGCTTCTTCTTGGCTTTCATGATGTTTGGCAGGGACGCATAACGCGGCTCGTTCAAACGCAGGTCGGTGGTGACGATGGCCGGCAGTTTCAGGGAAACCGTCTGCGCGCCGCCGTCGATTTCGCGGGTCACGGCAACGCTGTCGCCGCTGACTTCGACTTTGGAAGCGAAGGTGCCCTGGCCGTAACCGGTCAGTGCAGCCAGCATCTGGCCAGTCTGGTTGTTGTCGCTGTCGATGGCCTGTTTGCCAAGGATCACCAGTTGCGGCTGTTCCTTGTCGACAACGGCCTTGAGCAGCTTGGCAACGGCCAGCGAGGTCAGTTCTTCAGCGGATTCGACGAGTACGGCGCGATCAGCACCCAGCGCCAGAGCAGTACGCAACTGCTCTTGAGCAGTGGATGGCCCTACGGAAACGACGACGATTTCAGTCACAACGCCTTTTTCTTTCAGGCGTACGGCTTCTTCCACGGCGATTTCGCAGAAAGGGTTCATCGACATTTTGACGTTAGCCAGATCGACGCCGGAATTGTCCGCCTTGACGCGAACTTTCACGTTGTAATCGACAACGCGTTTGACAGCTACAAGAACCTTCATGGATTCCTCGTTACTCTCCGGTGAAAAGGAAGCCGCCCGGATAAACCTGGCGGTAGATGCTCAACGGCGCACAAGGGCACCTCTAAAAACGCAGGCCGTCATGACAGGTAACGTTGCACGTACTCAATAATAAAGACCGTTCGTCAGCGGTGACTGACAAGTCATTCATCGTCGCAACGTGTAAACTGCGCGCCAGCATTACGTGCGCGTCAACCTGCCCAAGCAGTGCCTTGTCTTTGGACGTGGCCTTGAAACCGGCAGTCCGCCTACGAGAAGCGCAAAACCGACCGTATATTGACCGGAACACCTTTTCCGGTCAATACAGCAAAATGGTCAGATATAAGCCGCGTTGCTTTGATTTACCTAGCTCGCGGGCAATTCAAACAAACGTTTGTATTGGACGCTGAGAGTGGTGTAGATATAATGCGCCACCTAGAGAGAAAGGTGGGTCGTCCCCTGCCCTTTTGTAAGAAATTGGCGCAGAAGACGACAGATAAAACACCGAACCTCCACCCATTAGAAAAAAAACTGTTGAGCCTTGAGTAGGAGATAGCCTGTGGAACGCGAATACATGGAATTCGACGTGGTCATCGTCGGCGCAGGGCCGTCGGGCCTGTCTGCCGCCTGCCGACTGAAGCAGAAGGCCGCCGAAGCCGGTAAGGAAATCAGCGTCTGCGTGGTCGAAAAAGGCTCCGAAGTCGGCGCACACATCCTGTCCGGTGCCGTGTTTGAGCCACGCGCCCTGAATGAATTGTTCCCAGACTGGAAAGAACTGGGCGCCCCGCTCAACACCCCAGTCGTGCGCGACGACATCTATGTACTGCGCAGCAGCGACAGTTCCACCAAGGTTCCAGATTTCTTTGTGCCCAAGACCATGCACAACGAAGGCAACTACATCATCTCCCTGGGCAACCTGTGCCGCTGGCTGGCCCAGCAGGCCGAGAACCTGGGCGTGGAAATCTACCCAGGCTTCGCCGCCCAGGAAGTGTTGTTCGACGAAAACGGCGTAGTGCGCGGGATCATCACCGGCGACCTTGGCGTGGACCGTGAAGGCCAGCCAAAAGACGGCCTGTACACCCCCGGCATGGAACTGCGCGGCAAGTACACGCTGTTCGCCGAAGGCTGCCGTGGGCACCTGGGCAAGCAACTGATCCAGCGCTTCAACCTGGACAGCGACGCCGACGTGCAGCACTACGGCATCGGCCTCAAGGAAATCTGGGAAATCGACCCGGCCAAGCATCAGCCAGGCCTGGTGGTCCACACCGCCGGCTGGCCGCTGGACATCATGAGCAACGAGAACACCGGTGGCTCTTTCCTCTATCACCTGGAAAACAATCAGGTGGTCGTAGGCCTGATCGTCGACCTGTCCTACAGCAACACCTTCCTGTCGCCGTTCGATGAGTTCCAGCGCCTCAAGCATCACCCGGTGCTGGCCCAGTACCTGGAAGGCGGCAAGCGCATCAGCTACGGCGCGCGCGCCCTGGCCAAGGGCGGCATCAACTCGCTGCCGAAGATGATATTCAAAGGCGGCGCCTTGATCGGTTGTGACCTGGGCACCATGAACGTGGCCAAGATCAAGGGCAGCCATACCGCAATGAAGTCCGGCATGCTCGCCGCCGACGCCGTGGCTGATCGCCTGTTCGCCGAGTCTGAAGGCGGCGATGAACTGACCGCCTACGTCGACAGCTTCAAAGCCAGCTGGCTCTACGAAGAACTGTTCGCCACCCGCAACTTCGGCCCGGCGATGCACAAGTTCGGCCCGATCATCGGTGCTGGCTTCAACTGGTTCGACCAGAACATCCTCGGCGGCAAAATGCCGTTCACCCTGCATGACACCAAGCCGGACTACGCCTGCCTCAAGCTGGCCAAGGACAGCCAAAAGATCGACTACCCAAAACCCGACGGCAAGTTGAGCTTCGACAAGCTGAGCTCGGTGTTCCTCTCCAGCACCAACCATGAAGAAGAACAGCCGTGCCACTTGAAACTCAAGGACCCGAGCATCCCGATCGGCACCAACCTGCCGCTTTACGATGAACCGGCGCAGCGTTACTGCCCGGCCGGCGTGTACGAAGTCATCACCAAGGAAGACGGTGAGAAGCGCTTCCAGATCAACGCCCAGAACTGCGTGCACTGCAAGACTTGTGATATCAAGGACCCTTCGCAGAACATCACCTGGGTGACACCGGAAGGCGCGGGCGGGCCGACTTACCCGAATATGTAAGCCATCTGCTTGAACATGAGGCTCTCCACTGGAGAGCCTTTTTTATGGCCGACACAAATCTAATGTGGGAGCGAGCAAGCCCCCACATTTAGATAGAGGCATCTCCGAGATTTATGCGGCGCGTTCTTCACCCGGGTTACGCTCGAAATAGCGTTTATATTCCCGACTGAACTGCGACGTACTCTGATACCCCACGTTGTGCGCCGCCTGCGCCACGCCCATGCCTTCCACCAGCAACAGCTGTTGGGCCTTGAGCAGGCGCAGACGCTTGAGGTACTGCACCGGCGACAACAAGGTGCAACGTTTGAAGTGCTCATGGAACGTCGACGCACTCATATGCGCATAACCGGCCAAGGTCTCGATGTTCAGGGGTTCGGCGTAATGGGCATGCAGGTGGTTCAAGGACGTGGCAATCCGCGAGAACTGCCCCTGCTGCTCCACCAGGGCGCGCAGTACGTCGGCCTGAGGCCCACGCAGTGCGGTGAACAATAATTCCCGCACCCGCGCCGGCCCCATGATCCGGGCCTCCAATGGATCGTGCAGGCACTGCAACAGGCGCTCGACGCAACCGCGCATCGCGTCATCCAGTACCACCGAGCTCATCGACTCCAACGTCTGCGCCGTCGGCGGTGGCCCGGCCTGCATGCCCATGGCCATCACCAACTCGCCCAACACCACCCGATCAATACCCACAGTCACCCCATACAGCGGGGCATCGGCGGCCATGGCAAACGTCTCGCACTCGAACGGCACCGGCATTGCCTGGATCAGGTAATGCCCGGCGCCGTACTCCAGCGTCCTGGGGCCCAGGTAGGCGACCTTGCTGCCCTGAGCCACGAACATAAGGCTCGGTTCGTAGATCTGCGGGCCGCGTGCGACGTCGCAACTGGCGCGCAACACCTTCACACCCGCCAGGTGAGTCGGGGAAAAACCATCGCGGGGCGTCAGCCCCTCAATCAAGGAAACCAGCGTGGCGTTGGCATCAAGATGGCGAGTCAACAACATGGCAAAAACTTCGCGAAAAAGGGATGAGAACATCATCGCAGGTCTGGCGGCCAATGAATCCAATCCAGGGGCACTCCCGGACGAATAGGCATGAGACTCGGAGCATTTGCCATGTTCGCCCACCGGGTCCACGCGCAGAATTCGCCACCTTTCCCGTCCAAGCTTTTGCGAGGTTTTCACCATGTACACCGCCATCGGTTACGCCGCCCAGTCGGCCACCACTCCCCTCGCCCCCATGTCTTTCGAACGCCGCAGCCCGCGGGCCGATGACGTGGCAATCGAGATTCTTTACTGCGGCGTCTGCCACTCCGACATCCACCAGGCTCGCAACGAATGGGGCATCGCCGTCTACCCGCTGATGCCGGGCCATGAGATTGTCGGCAAGGTCACGGCCGTCGGCGCCAGCGTCAGCGCGCATAAAGTCGGCGACCTGGTCGGCGTGGGCTGCATGGTGGACTCGTGCCGCCACTGCGAAGCCTGCAAATCGGACCTGGAGCAATACTGCCTCGAAGGCCCGACCATGACCTATGCCACCCCGGATCGCGTGGACGGCAGCAACACCATGGGCGGCTACTCCGATAGCATCGTGGTCAGCGAGCACTTCGTGGTGAAGATTCCGGCCAAGCTCGACCTGGCCAGCGCCGCACCGATCCTCTGCGCAGGCATCACTACCTACTCGCCGCTCAAGCACTATGGCGTCAAGGCCGGCGACAAGGTCGGGATTCTCGGCATGGGCGGCCTGGGCCATATGGGCATCAAGTTCGCCAAGGCCATGGGCGCTGAAGTGACGCTGTTCACCCGCTCCGCGAGCAAGGCAGAAGAAGGCCGGCGCCAGGGCGCCGATCACGTGATCGTGTCAACCGATGCCGAGCAGATGAAAGCCGCCGCCGGGCATTTTGATTTCCTGCTGGACACCATCCCGGTGCAGCACGACCTCAACCCCTACCTCGATACCCTGCGCTTTGACGGCGTGCATATCCTGGTGGGTTTGATCGAGCCGGTAGACCCTCCGGTCAACGCTGCCAAGCTGGTGCTGGGCCGTAAAGTGCTGGCCGGCTCACTGATCGGCGGCATTGCCGAAACCCAGGAAGTACTGGATTTCTGCGCCGAGCATGGCATTACCTGCGACATCGAAATGCTCGATATCCGCCAGATCAACGAAGCCTATACACGCATGATTGCTGGCGACGTGAAGTACCGCTTCGTGATCGACATGACCACCCTGAAGGCTTGATCAGGCCTTCGCCCCCAACTCCGCTGACAGCCGTGCTGCGACCTGTTTGACCAAAGGAATCAGCTCGGCCATTTTTTCCAGCGGCATGTAGGGCACCGTACTGGCGATGCTGATGCCGGCGACAATCCGCCGGCTGGCATCGCGCACGGGCGCGGCCACACAGCGGATCGACGGCTCGTTGTCTTCCAGGTCGAACGCATAGCCGCCCGCGACATAGTCGCGCATGCGTTGCTCGAATTGCTCCCAGGATTGTTCCGGGTGCTGCGGCCAGTGCAGGTTTTTCCCGCCTACCGGCAAGCTGGCCTGATACAGGCGCTGCCATTCCTCTTGCGAATCATCGAGCAACAAGGCCTTGCCGATCCCGGTACGTGCCAGGGGCATGCGGTGGCCGACCCGCGAGCGCATTTCCGGGCCGTTGCGCCCAGGATTCTTGTGCAGGTACAGCACATCGTCGTATTCACGGATCGCCAGGTGGATGGTGTCGCCGGTCAGCGCCGACAGCTCATCCAGATAAGGCATCGCCAGCGTCACCAGCGGCAGTTCTTCCCGGGCCTGGAAGCCCAACTCGATCAGCTTGGGGCCCAGCAGGTAGCCGACTTGCGGCACTACCCGCAGGTAGCGTTCGTCCACCAGGCAACTGGCCAGGCGATGCGTGGTGCTGCGAGTGGTGCCGATGCGCCGGGCAATCTCCTTGAGATCCCGCGCCCCGGACGCCACCGCCTGCACCACGCCCAGGCCGCGCAACAGGGTCTGGGTGCCCGTGGGCGCGGAGTCTTTGGCGGGCGTCGGTGGGTTTTCCTGCATGTCGGAGCCTATCTGGAAATGCGAAAGCGGCGGCCATTATGGCAAATGCCGGGCCTCATAACAGGGCCGATCTCAGCCTTGGGCAAACTCACGCAACGCATCGCCTTCCATGCGGTAGCGCACCCACTCTTCCTGGGGTTGGGCGCCGATGGATTTGTAGAACGCAATGGCCGGTTCGTTCCAGTCCAGCACGCTCCACTCAAAGCGCCCACAGCCATTGTCGTAGGCGATCTTCGCCAGGTGGCGCAGCAACTTCTTGCCCGCCCCACCCCCGCGCTGCTCCGGGTTGATGTACAGGTCTTCCAGATACAGGCAGTTGCTGCCAAGCCAAGTGGAGTAGCTGAAGAAGAACACCGCAAAACCAATCGGCAAGCCATCGCGCAGGCAGATCAGGCCATGGGCGGTGGCACCTTCGCTGAACAGGCTGCGCTCGATATCCACCACGCTGGCGATCACTTCGTGGCGGGCTTTTTCGTACTCGGCCAGTTCAGTAATAAAGGTCAGGATCTGCGCAGCATCGCTGGGTACGGCGGGACGGATCTCGATGGTCATGAACAGGCCTGCGGCTAAAAAAGAAAGGACACATACTAAGGCGCTTTGATGACCGCTTGCAGGGATTTATGCACGCGATTACTCCGCTGCGCAGCAATGCTGACGCCAGTAACCACAGAACAAAGCACGGGGTGGCCCGTGGTAAAAAGTCCGCCATAAATCCAACAAACCCCAAGGCTTGCCCATGCGCCCCTCTGCTCCAGTTGGCGGAACGCTCTTCGCCCTGTTCTGCCTTGCCAGCTACCTGCTGTCACTGTCGTATGGCTCGACGTTTTTGTTGTCGCTGCTGATCGATTCCAGAGGCGGCAATGAACACGACGCCGGCAGCGTGATTTCCATGGCGATGCTCAGTACGTTTATCGCGGTGATTGCATCCGGGCACCTGGCCGATGCCCTGGGTGCCGCGCGCTCAATTGCCTGCCTGGGGACCCTGCTGGTGGTGGCCTGCCTGGGCTTTGCCCTGACGCCGGGTTTTGGCCAGGGCCTGATGTTGTTTGGCCTGACCCTCGGGCTGGGCTGGGGCGTGTTCTACACCCTGGGCCCGATCATCGTGGCGATGCTGGTGGCGCCCAGCCACAGGGCCAAGTATTTCGCCTGGCTGTCGGGGAGCATGATGACCGGCATCGGTTCGGGCCCCCTGTTGGGGCGGGCGGCCAGCGCCATGGGCCTGCCTCTGGAAAGCGCATTTTATATTGCAGCTCTCGCCAGCCTGGTGGGCGTGCTGATGTTCTGGCGCCTGGGCAGCTATCTCAAGCAGCAACCCAACTTGTTGGGGACTGGCACCGTGTCGAAAATCTCCTGGGCCAGCACCCGGCGCGTACTGGGGTCGAAGGCGGCATTCGCGATCATCATGGTTGGCCTGGGCGGCTGTGTGTTTGGCGGGCTGTCGAGTTTCCAGACCAGCTACGCGGCAAGTCAGGGGCTGGATTACTCGCTGTTTTTCCTGGGCTTCATGGGCGCGGCGATCACCAGTCGATTGTTGATTGCCAGCGTGGTGGTCAAGCGGGATGCGTACTGGTCGGCCTGTGTGTTATCCGGATTGATGCTGGTGTCGATCCTGATGTTCAGCTTCGGCGTGCATGACAGCTTCAGCTACTTGCTGGCGGCTATCACCTTGGGAGTGGGTTACGGCCTGACCTATTCAGTGATCAACGGCCTGGCCGCCAACGAAGCGCCAACTGCCAGCACGCCCCAAGCCTTGCTGCTGTTCAGCCTGTCGTACTTTATCGGGGTGTTCGGGTTTCCGCTGCTGGCGGGCAAGCTGATTGTCGAGCATGGCGTGCCAACCCTGCTCGCCAGTGTATTGGGCATCGCCTTGCTCAACTGGCTGATCACGGTGCTGCGCCTGATTTGGCGCCGGGTGTCGAAACACAAAATCTTACAGGTGACCTAGCACCGTTCGTCGTGATCCAGGCACCAACAATAAGAGTGGGCTGACCAACCTAAGGTAAGGACTTTATTCCTATGGAGGCTCCACCATGAATACTTCCAAAGTGACTGCCCTCGCGTTCGCTGGCTTGCTGTCTGCGGTGTCCCTGGCCAGTGTTGCGGCAACCGACCCTTCCACCGGCAAGACCGACCCTATTGGCAGCCCGCCCAACCCCGCCACCCAAGAAACCGAGAACTCCATGGGCACCGGGCTCGATACCAATGGCGGAGCCATCATCCAGGACGGCGCCGACCCACGCACCCGAGGCAATGACGGCAACCGCCAGGGCCTGGGCACCGATGTCGAGAACGGCAAGATCGGCCCCGGCAAGAATGCCACCCCAAGCGGCAACGATGACAACCTGCCCGGCGCGCCAAAACAGCCTTGAGCCACTGGCCGACAGACGAACACTACCCCACCACTGACCCTGAAGAGGTATGCATGAACGTCGATAAAAACCTTGAGAAAGAAGTCCTCACCCGCTTGCTGCACGCGCACCCGAATGGCTTGGGCAAGGAGGTGCTGGATAACTACCGGGGCGAAAAAGTCGTGGCCAGTACCCTGGCGATCCTTCAGGACCGCGGGCTGATCAAGGAAGGCCACGTGACCTGTAACGAGGCCGGCGAACACGCATTGCACCTGCCGATCAAACTGACAGCATCCGGCGTGGACGCGGCGCGCAAGCTCGAAGACGCGTAATAAACGGTTTGCCGGCGATAGCGGTGTACCTGGTGATGATCTAGCGCTAGGCAGGCCGTCATCGCTGGCAAGCCAGTTCCTACAAACATTCCAAACCTATGCAGGAGCCGGCTTGCCGGTATCAGTCCCTGGGCTCCAGGCCTATCGGGAAGAACACCCCGCCACTCCAGACGCCCAGCCAACTCTCGCCGTCGATCCGGCGTGTTACTGCCAGTTCCACCAACTGGTAGAACACGTTGCGGTGGACCAGCGCCTCAAGGTTGTTGCGCACCAGCACGTAGGGCGAAGGCTCCTGAGTGTCTGGATCAATCACCACCCGCAACGGATGCGCCGGGCCGGCTTCGATCAGGTCTTCGACATTGGAGGTAAACCGCAGGAGCTGGTTCTCGCCATCGCCCTCGACCTCCAGCGACACGGCCACAAAGGGCGCGTCATCCACCTTGATCCCGACCTTTTCCACCGGCGTGATCAAGAAGTAATCATCGCCATCGCGACGGATGATGTTGGAGAACAGCTTGACCATCGGTTTGCGCCCGATAGGCGTGCCCAGGTAATACCAGGTGCCATCACGGGCGATGCGCATGTCGATATCGCCACAGAAATCCGGGTTCCACAGATGAACCGGAGCCGGTCCCTTGCCCTTGGGCAACTGCGCCAACAAATCATTGGCCTTGGCCGAATCCGTCATGCTGTTCTCCTCTGAATTACTGGTCGCTCATGCCCAACAGGCTGCGGGCGTACTGGCGCAGCGGTGGGCCAAGCAGATCTTCGGGTTTGTTGTCATGGAACGTCAGTAAACCGCCACGACTGCGAATCCGTGCAGTATCGATCAAATATTGGGTGCTGGTCTCGATCAACATGATCTGGATGACCCCGCTGTCGACGCCCAGTCGGTCCAGGGCTTCCTGATCGGCCCACTCATCTGCATTGCCGATGCGATCATCGGCCTTGGCGAACCGCGTATACAACAGGTAATGGGCGCCTACCTCGCGGGCTTCGGCCATGGCCTGCTCCAGCCCTTGCGGGGCGCGGGCGCGGCGGACCATGGGGAAGTATTCGATAAAGCCATTGAAGGCTTCCTCGGCCACCACATTGGGACGCGGATAGGCACTGCCCGGCGGCGTGAACGCGCCCTGGGCGATAAATACAAACGAATCGGGCTGTATGCGAACCGAGTTGGATCGACGGGTGTCGCTGTGATCCAGCAAACCGGCATCGCTCATCTGATAGCGAGTGCCTTCGGCCATATCGCTGACTGTCATGCAGCCACCCAGCGCGAACGACGCCAGCAACAAAACCAGACTACGCATCCTATCCTCCAGGAGCCGGTGACGGAAAACCGGCGAATGGGCACCAGATGCAGATTTTGCGCCAGCTTGCCTGGCTACCCGCCAATGATCTTCATCACGGTCGCCCCGCCGGAAAACGCCACTTCCTGCTTGTCGCCCAAGGCCTTGACCAGCAGGCGCTGTAACGCCGGCAGGGCCTGGTGGCGCGGCTTGTCCAACAGGTCGCCGACATAGTGGCGGTTGCTCGACGACAGGCAGCCGTGCAACCAGCCGGTCGAGGAGAGGCGCAGGCGCGAACAGGTACGGCAAAACGGCACGCTTTCATTGGCGATCACGCCGAAGAAGCCCTGACCGGGAATTTCATAGCGCACGGCCGTGGCATCTACCGGGGCGTCAGCCTGCAGGTATTCGTGATGTTCGCCAATCAGGCTCAACAGTTGCTGCAGGCTGACGAACTGTTGCAGGAACGCGTTGGAGTCACTGGCAAGGTGGCCCATGCGCATCAACTCGATGAAACGCAGTTCATAGCCGCGCTCCAGGCAATACTCCAGCAGGGGCATGACCTGGTCGAGGTTCTGCCCGCGCAACGGCACCATATTGACCTTGATCTTGATTCCCGCCGCACGCGCCTGGTCCATGCCATCGAGGACCGTGGCCAGGTCGCCCCCCCTGGCGATCCCGCGAAAGGCAGCGGCATCGAGGGTGTCGAGGGAAACATTGATACGGCGAATACCGGCATCGACCAGTAATGGCAACTTGCGCGCTAGTAACTGGCCATTGGTGGTCAAGCTGATATCGCTCAAGCCCATCTGCCCGACGGCCTGCATAAAGGTTTCGAGCTTGGGACTGACCAGCGGCTCGCCGCCGGTGATGCGCAGACGATCGATGCCCGCAGCCTCGATCAGGTAGGCCACCCCACGGGCCATGGCCTCGGCCGAGAGCTCGTCCTGCGCAGCCACCAACCGCTTGCCGTTGGGCACGCAGTAGGTACAGGCGTAATTGCAGGCTGAGGTCAGGCTGATCCGCAAATTGCGAAAACGCCTGCCTTGACGATCAACGATCATGGATCACTCCGGCAGCGGATAATTCGGGCGCGCTAAAACCTGACTCATAAATCAGATTTTAGCAAGGTCCTTGCCTGAGTATATTCCTGGGTTACTACATACGGCAGTAAATCAACCGGCCATTGTCCGGATGAATGCCTTATGTGGCAGGCGTCTCGGGGTTCGGCAGGTCGGTGCTGTGCTTGCGCTTGTTGCCCATGCGTACGCCGATGTCCATCAGGAACTGGAAGAAGCCTTCCTGGTCTTCCAGCACATTGCTCCAGAATGGCGAGTGGTACAGCGCCACGGCACCGTGCACCAACGCCCAGGCGGCGCAGTAGTGGAAGTAAGGCGGCACATCTTCCAGCTTGCCTTCACTGATCCGGCCCTTGATCAGCAGGGTCAGGCGCTCGAAGTTCGAAGCACGGATCTTGTGCAACTCCTCGACCATTTCCGGCACTTGGTGGCCCTTGACCACCTTTTCTTCGAGGCGGTCGAACAGGCGGTAACGCTGCGGGTCACGCATGCGGAACTCAAAGTAAGCCCGGGACAGCGCTTCCTTGTCTTTGTCGACATCGGCCGAGTGCAGCAGCTCGTTCAAATCGCGCTCGTAATCGAGCATCAGGCGCAAGTAGATCTCGGCCTTGGACTTGAAGTGCTTGTAGATCGTGCCTTTGCCGATACCCACGGCATCCGCAATCATCTCGACGGTGACGCTGTCTTCACCCTGTTCGAGGAACAATTTGAGCGCGGTGTCGAGAATTTCCTGCTCACGGCGGCGAAACTCACGGACCTTACGGGGTTCTTTGTGCATAGAAAGAGGTCTGCAGAGGTCAGTATTGGGAGGGTTGAATGCCCCGATGACGGAACGTTTTACCCGGTGCGAGGGATTATCCCGACTGGGCGGTCGTTGGGCAACGTCTATATGAACAACCCATACACTAAACTTACAGCCCGCCAACGAATCAAGCGATATGGGTCAGAAATAAAACACAGGTTCGCGCAATGTATTGCCGCTCAATGAGAACTCAAGCGAAGCGCACGTATTCCAAATCTGTTTAAAAAACGATCAGATGCGGCTGGACTGCACGGGATACTGATCAATACTTCATCTGTCGGTGTGACATCTCCCCCAAGTGAAACACCGATAGGGGTACCAATGGACCGCGTACCTTTATTTACTCCTAATGGTCTTAACCCGGATTCACCCCCCAGAACCCGGGTTTTTTTTGCCTTGGATTCAGCGAACGTGCGCCAACGGGAACAGGCGCTTGAAGTTCTCGGTGGTCTGCTCGGCAAAACGCTCGACAGACTCGCCGCGCAGCATCGCCAGGTAATCCGCCACATCCCGCACGTATTCCGGGAGGTTCGGTTTACCGCGATGGGGGATTGGCGCGAGGTAAGGCGAATCGGTTTCCACCAGCAGACGATCCGCCGGCACCTGGCGCGCCACATCCCGCAGGGCATCAGCATTGCGGAAGGTGACAATCCCCGACAGGGAAATATAGAACCCCAGGTCGAGCGCCGCCTTGGCCATCTCCCAGTCTTCGGTAAAACAATGCAACACGCCCGCCTGGGGCAGCGCCGCCTCGCGCAGCAAGGCCAGGGTGTCGGCACGGGCGCCACGGGTATGGACGATCACTGGTTTACCGGTCTGCTGCGCCGCTTGCAGGTGCAGGCGGAACGAGGCCTGCTGCAAATCGGCGGCTTGCGGCTCGTAGTGGTAATCCAGGCCGGTCTCGCCAATGGCCACCACTCGCGGGTGATTGAGTTCGCCCAGCAGCCAGTCGAGGGCCGGGGCTTCGCCAGGCTTGAGGTCCAGGGGATGGATGCCTACCGAGCAATCCACGTCGGCATAGCGCTCAGCCAGGGCCTTGACGTCGGCGGCGTTCTCGGCGCTGACGCCGATGCACAGGAAATGCCCGACGCCACGCTGACGTGCGGCGTCGAGGGCGGCATCCAGGGAACCGCCGTGGGCGGCGAGGTCGAGGCGATCAAGGTGGCAATGGGAATCTACGAGCATAAGAAGTTACAACTTGCGTCACAGGAAGTGTCTGGCCAACGAGACATCCGTCAGCCCCGAGAATATCAACGTCGGCCGAGTAACCCGACCCACTGCACCAACAGTGCCTCAAGCAACAGCACCCGGTTCAGGTTGGCCTTGCCCAGGACCTTCTGGCGCTGGGCGAGGATCCAGTCCTGAATGTTCAAAACCTTGTCCTGGGCGCTCTTCTGCGCCAGGTACTGCACGACCTTGCGCATGTCCATCAAGCCCAGGCCGCTCTCATCCTGAGTCAGTTGATAGCGCAGGATCAAGCTGGACCAATCACAGAACCAGTCAAACAGCAGCAACAGCGGCACGTCTTTCCAGCCCTCGGCCAGTTGCGTGGCAGACTGTTCTTGCTTGAGTAGCTTCTTCACCCCGTCGACCACCAGCGCACGCTGCTCGCGTACGCCCTGGGCCTGCAGGCTGACCGCCGCCAAGGGTGAGCCGGCCGCCAGGGTCAGCAATTCAACCCGTTCCTGCTCACTGCACTCCGGCAAGGCCTGGCCCAGCCATTGCAAACTCATGGACTCGCTCGGCAGCGGGCAGGCCTGTTGCACGCAACGACTGCGAATCGTCGGCAGCAAACGGCTGGACTGATGACTGACCAGCAGCAGCACGGTGTCGCCCGAGGGCTCCTCAAGGCTCTTGAGCAAGGCGTTCGCGGCGTTGATGTTCATCGACTCCACCGGCTCGATCAGCACCACCTTGCGCCCGCCCATCTGCGCGGTCTGCACCACGAAGCTCACTAGGTCACGCACCTGGTCGACCTTGATCGCCTTGTCGGCCTCTTCAGGCTCCAGCACGTAGTTGTCCGGATGGCTGCCGGCCTTGAGCAGCAGGCACGATTTGCATTTTCCGCACGCCTCCAGCCCTGCTGGCTGCTGACACAGCAGGCGAGCCATCAAGCGCTCGGCCAAGGCGCGCTTGCCGATGCCTGCCGGCCCATGGAGCAGATAGGCATGGGCATGCTGGGCACGTCCGGCCAATTGCTGCCATAGGCTGTCCTGCCACGGATAGGCTTCAGCCACGGTAAAGCTCCAACAGTTTCGGGAGCAGCGCATCGATGGCCTGTTGCACTTGCTCCAGCGGTTGCGCGGCATCCAGCAAGCAATAGCGCGACGGTGCAGCTTCGGCACGCTGGAGGTACGCCGCGCGCACCGCTTCAAAAAATGCCCGGCCTTCCAGCTCGAAGCGGTCCAGGCGACCACGGGCGCTGGCCCGCGCCAGGCCGACGTCCACCGGCAGGTCGAAGACCAGGGTCAGGTGCGGGCGCAGATCGCCCTGGACAAAGGTCTCCAGGGTCGCGATGCGCTCCAGGGACAAGCCACGGCCGGCGCCTTGGTAGGCGTAGGTGGAATCGGTAAAGCGGTCGCAGATCACCACCGCACCACGGGCCAGCGCCGGCCGGATCACTTCGGCCAGGTGCTGGGCACGCGCGGCAAACACCAGCAACAACTCGGTGTCCGGGTTCATGACCTCGTCGCCAGTGGCCAGCAACACCTCGCGGATCTTCTCCGCCAAGGGCGTGCCGCCGGGTTCGCGGGTCAGCAGCACCTCGATCCCTGCGGCCCGCAAGCGCTCGGCCAGGTATTCACGGTTGGTACTCTTGCCGGCGCCTTCCGGGCCTTCCAGGGTAATAAACAAGCCAGTCACAGGCAGTCCTTAATCAGAGTCATTGCGGGCTTTGCGCGGGCGCAGCTTCAGGCGCGACAGGCTCAACGGTCGCAGGTGTGGCCGGCGCAGGGCTGGAGCGATAATCGGCGCGACGCTTGAGTTGGTACTCGCGCACCGCCGCATTATGGGCATCCAGGCTATCGGAAAAAATATGGCTGCCATCGCCCCGCGCCACGAAATACAGGCTGCTGCCCGGTACCGGATTCAACGCGGCATGGATCGCTTCGCGGCCGACCATGGCAATCGGCGTCGGTGGCAAGCCGCTGATCATGTAGGTGTTATAGGGCGTGGCTTCTTTCAGGTGCGCGCGCGTCAACTTGCCGTTGTAGCGCTCGCCCATGCCGTAGATCACGGTGGGGTCGGTCTGCAGCAGCATGCCGATCTTCAGACGCCGCACAAACACCCCGGCAATCTGCCCACGCTCTTCAGGCACGCCGGTTTCCTTCTCGACCAGCGATGCCATGATCAGCGCCTGGTAGGGGTCGGTATAGGGCGCATCCGGGGCACGTCGGCTCCATTCCTGCTCAAGTACATCGTCCAGGCGGTTGTAGGCTTTCTTCAAGAACTCGACATCGGTCATGCCGCGCACGAAACGGTAGGTATCAGGGAAGAACCGCCCCTCCGGGAAGACGTCGGGATGGCCGATTTTTGCCATCACCTCGCGGTCACTCAAGCCCGTCAGGGTCTGCTCGATCTTTTCGTGCTTGGCCAGCGCACTGCGCACCTGGCGGAAGTTCCAGCCCTCCACCAGCGTCAGGCTGTACTGCACCACTTCACCGCGTTGCCACAGGCCGATCAGGCCCTGGGCCGTCAGGCCTGGCGTCATGCGGTACTCGCCACTGTGCAGTGGCTGACCCTCAAGATTGAAGCGCCAGTAAAGGCGCAGCCAGAAGGCATCCTCAAGTACACCGTCGTTTTCCAGACGATTGAAAGTCCCGGTAGGGGTCGCACCAGTCGCTACATCCAGCAATTGCTCCTGGGACAGATTCAGCGGCTGCTTCAAGGCCGAGTCCAGCTTCCAGGCCGAAAAGCCCAGCAGCAAACCCGCCAGGACCAGACCGATCTCCAGCAGCAATACAATTTTACGTCTCAAATCAAACACCCAATAGCGCGCGAACAATGCCCTGCAGTTTACGGGTGAGCGGCCCAGCCGACCAGCTCATTGGCCCACATCCAAGCACCGGCCAAATGCCATATACGCTGTTGCAGACGAACACTTCATCAGCCTGTTGCAACTGCGCAAGGCTGATATCGGCAACGGTGGTGACAATGCCCAACCCCTCGGCCCTGGCCAACAGCTCGGCACGCATGACGCCGGCCACGCCGCAACGGCTCAGGTCGGCCGTCAGCAACTGGCCGTCATGCACCAGGAACAGGTTGCTGAACACGCCTTCGATGACGCGCCCGGACATATCCAGCATCAATCCTTCCACGTGATCGGCATCTTGCCACTCGGCGCGGGCCATGACCTGTTCGAGGCGGTTTAGGTGCTTGAGACCTGCGAGCAAAGGTTGCTCGGACAAACGGGTAGCGCATGGGAACAGGCGAACGCCTGAAGAACCATGAGCCTGGGGATAGGTGGCAGGCGGGCTGCCTTGCAGAATACGGCGCACCGAGGCGCCAGCGTTGATGCCATAACCCCGCTGGCTATCGCCACGGGTGAGGATCAACTTGAGTACGCCATCGCCCATGGCTGCGGCAAAGGCCAGCACTTCGCTGCGGACCAGTTCCTGGTCTGCGGCAAGCGCAAGGCGCCTGCAACCCTCGTCGAGGCGTTGCAGGTGACGATCAAGCAGCACGGGCTGCCCGGCCTTGACTGCGATGGTTTCAAACAGACCATCGCCGTAGGCCAGGCCGCGATCTTTCAGCGGCACGGCGTCCGCTGGCTGACCGTCGACCCAGCTGTGCATCACTCGGCGAACCGGCGGAACACCAGGGAACCGTTGGTACCGCCAAAGCCGAACGAGTTGGACAACACCACGTCGATCGGCATTTTCTGCGGCTCGTGAGGCACGAAGTTCAGGTCGCAGCCCTCATCTGGTTCATCAAGGTTGATGGTCGGCGGCGCGACCTGATCCTTGATTGCCAGCACGCTGAAAATCGCTTCGACCGCACCTGCCGCACCCAACAGGTGACCGGTCATGGACTTGGTGGAGCTGACCGCCAGCTTGTAGGCGTGCTCGCCGAATACCGACTTGATGGCCTGGGCTTCCGCCAGGTCGCCCGTCGGCGTCGAGGTGCCGTGGGCGTTGATGTACTGCACTTGATCGACGTTGATCTTCGCGTCGCGCAGGGCATTGCTGATGCAACGCGCGGCGCCCGCACCGTCGGCAGGGGGCGAGGTCATGTGGTACGCATCGCCACTCATGCCAAAACCGATCAGTTCGGCATAGATCGTCGCGCCACGGGCCTTGGCGTGCTCCAGCTCTTCGAGGACCAGGGCACCGGCACCGTCGGACAGTACAAAGCCATCACGGCCCTTGTCCCACGGACGACTGGCGCGGGTCGGCTCGTCATTGCGCGTCGACAGCGCACGGGACGCGCCGAAGCCACCCATGCCCAGGCCGCAGGCAGCCATTTCGGCGCCACCGGCGATCATCACGTCAGCCTCGTCATAGGCGATATTGCGCGCCGCCATGCCGATGCAGTGAGTGCCCGTGGTGCACGCCGTGGAAATGGCGTAGTTAGGCCCCTGGGCACCCAGATGGATGGACAGGAAGCCGGAAATCATATTGATGATCGAGCCCGGGACGAAGAACGGTGAAATTCGACGAGGGCCGGATTCGTGCAACGTACGGCTGGTTTCTTCGATATTGGTCAAACCGCCAATACCCGAGCCCATGGCCACGCCAATGCGCTCACGGTTGGCATCGGTCACTTCCAGGCCGGCGTTACGCACCGCCTGAAAACCGGCTGCCAGGCCGTATTGAATGAACAGGTCGAGTTTGCGGGATTCTTTGATCGAGAGATATTCCTCGACATTGAAGCCCTTTACCGAGCCGCCAAAACGGGTGGAATAGGCAGAAAGGTCCGTATGTTCAATCAGACCAATACCACTGTGGCCAGCCAGAATGCCCTGCCAACTGCTCGGCACATCCGTACCCAGTGGCGACAACATACCCATACCGGTGACTACGACGCGTCTACGCGACACAGCACTCTCCTTTTTCTTGATGACGACACTTGAGCTGACTTTTCATCAGAGCTAATGAAAAAACCGCACGCCGTTATAGCAGTGCGGTTTTTCCATAACAGCAAGCGACGATTACAAACTATTACGCCTGGTGGCTAGTAACGTAGTCGATAGCAGCTTGAACAGTAGTGATTTTTTCAGCTTCTTCGTCCGGGATTTCGGTCTCGAATTCCTCTTCCAGAGCCATCACCAGCTCAACGGTGTCAAGGGAATCGGCACCCAGGTCTTCTACGAAGGAAGCAGTGTTGGTCACTTCTTCTTCTTTAACGCCCAGTTGCTCGGCGACGATTTTCTTGACGCGCTCTTCGATGGTGCTCATACCTTGTTTAACTCCTAATGGACAAATTCAGGCAGCTGGCCAGTGGGTAAGTGTATAGAAAGGCTTTTCAGCTTTTCAACTGAAAGCTTCACCCTCGTACCCTACCGACCACCTGTCTATAAATAGATTGCAGCTTTATAACGGATTTTAGACAGCTCGTATGACATTTTTTTGAAGCGATCCGTCACAATTTAACTCATGTACATCCCGCCGTTCACCGGGATTGTAGCCCCAGTCACGTATGCCGCACCGTCAGACGCCAGGAAAGAGACCACATTGGCGATCTCTTGGGCCTGGCCCAGACGGCCCAGCGGAATTTGCGTCAGCAACGCTTCACGCTGCGCTTCAGGCAATTCGCGGGTCATATCGGTATCGATAAACCCTGGAGCCACCGAGTTGACCGTAATCGACCGCGAGCCGACTTCACGCGCCAGGGCACGGCTGAAACCTTCCAGGCCGGCCTTGGCAGAGGCGTAGTTTACTTGGCCTGCGTTGCCCATGGCACCCACTACGGAGCCAATATTGATAATTCGACCCCAACGCGCCTTGGTCATGCCGCGCAAAACACCCTTGGACAGGCGAAACAGACTGTTCAAGTTGGTATCGACCACGTCGTACCACTCGTCGTCTTTCATGCGCATCATCAGGTTGTCGCGGGTAATACCGGCGTTGTTCACCAGAATGGCTGGCGTCCCGAACTGTGCAGTGATCTGCGCCAGCACGGCAGCCACGGACTCATCGCTAGTCACGTTGAGTTCCAGGCCAGTGCCCTGCACGCCGTTTTCCTTGAGGGTTGCCGCGATACGCTCGGCGCCGGAGGCGGAGGTCGCAGTACCGATCACTACCGCGCCCTGACGGCCCAGTTCCAGGGCAATCGCCTGGCCAATGCCACGGCTTGCGCCGGTAACCAGTGCAACTTTACCTTGCAGACTCATGCAGGCTTCTCCTTAGTTCAGGCCAGTGCGGCGCGGGCGGCTGCGAAGCCATCCGGGGTATTGAGATTGGAAGTCGACACGCCTTCGGCGCAGCGCTTGTTGAGACCGGCCAGGACTTTGCCCGGACCACACTCAACCAGTTGAGTAGCGCCCTTGGCAGCCAGGGTCTGAACCGACTCAACCCAGCGCACCGGCTTGTACAGTTGCTCCAGCAGGTCACGCTTGAGGGTTTCGAGGTCGGGAGCCACGTCGGCGCTGACGTTTTGTACCAACGGGATCTGCGGCGCCTGCCAGTTGATGGCTGCGATGGACTCGGCGAAACGCTCGGCCGCCGGGCGCATCAACTCGCAATGGGATGGCACGCTGACCGGCAGTGGCAATGCACGTTTGGCACCGCGGGCCTTGCAACCTTCGATGGCACGCTCGACCGCAGCCTTGGCACCGGCGATCACCACCTGGCCAGGGGAGTTGAAGTTCACCGCGCTGACCACGTCGCCCTGGGCCGCTTCGGCACAGGCTTCGATCACCACGGCGTCGTCCAGGCCCAAAATAGCGGCCATGCCGCCCTGCCCGGCCGGAACAGCCTCTTGCATCAGTTGACCACGGCGCTCTACCAGCTTGACCGCCTCAGCGAGGGTCAGGCTGCCTGCGGCGACCAAGGCGCTGTACTCGCCCAGGCTGTGGCCGGCGACAAAAGCCGGGCGTGCGCCGCCTTCAGCTAGCCAGACACGCCACAGCGCGACAGAAGCCGTCAGGATCGCCGGCTGGGTTTTATCGGTTTGGTTGAGCAGTTCTTCCGGCCCGTCCTGGGTCAATGCCCAAAGGTCGTAGCCCAAGGCAGCGGAAGCTTCCTTGAATGTTTCCAGGACCAGCGGGTATTGCGCGCCCAGCTCGGCCAACATGCCGAGGGACTGCGAACCCTGCCCTGGAAAGACGAATGCGAGGGATGTAGACATGTAACAAGCCCCTAATGATCTGGTCGTCGGTGAATTGACGCCCCACAGCTGGGAGCGCAAGAAACTGACAGATTGGATGGTCAATTGAACTGACCGGTCACATTTAAGCATTCTCGGCCCGATTCGCCTAAGGCAACAGATCCTCAAGACGGCCATGCAAGCGTTGCGGCAGGTTCTCCTGGATCTCGATCAGCGCGCGCGCAATGGCACTCTGAAAGCCCTGGACCCCTGCCGAACCGTGGCTTTTTACCACAATGCCCTGCAAACCGAGGAAGCTTGCGCCATTATGCCGCGCCGGGGCCAGGTCCGCCTGCAGGCGCCGCATCAAGGGTAGCGCCAGGGCACCCACCAGCCGGGAAACCAGGTTGCGCTTGAACAACGCCTCGATCCGCGCGGCAATCATCGTTGCCAGGCCTTCGCTGGATTTGAGCAGAATATTTCCGACAAAACCGTCACAAACCACCACATCGGCCTCGCCGCGATACAACCCATCGCCCTCGACAAACCCGATGTAGTTCAAGCCCCGCGCCTGTTGCAACAGGCTGGCGGCCAACTTGACCTGCTGGTTGCCCTTGATGTCCTCGGTACCGATGTTCAGCAAAGCCACGCGCGGACGCACCACACCCAGCGCTTCGGCCGCAACCGACCCCATCAGGGCAAAGTGCAACAGGTGCTCGGCGCTGCAATCGACATTCGCTCCCAGGTCCAGCAACTGACAGTAGCCACGCTGTGTCGGGATCGCCGCGACCATCGCCGGCCGATCAATGCCCGGCAGAGTTTTCAGCACATGACGGGACAAGGCCATCAAGGCCCCGGTGTTGCCGGCACTGACACAGGCCTGGACCTTGCCATCACGCAGCAACTCAAGGGCTACGCGCATGGAGGAATCGGGCTTGCCACGCAGGGCCTGGGCTGGCTTTTCATCCATGCCGATGGTTTCGCTGGCTGGCGTTATCGTCAGGCGCGCGCGATCCACAGCCGGATGGCTGGCAATCAGTTCTTCAAGTAGGGAAGGTTGACCGACAAGGGTCAGGTGCAGCGAGGGCGTAGCGGACAGGCTGGCAATGCACGCCTGAACAATGCTGCGGGGACCGAAGTCCCCGCCCATTGCGTCAATCGCGATGACTTGAGCAGACAAGTGATTACTCGTCAGCGCCCTTGTCGATCACTTTACGGCCACGGTATACGCCTTCTGGCGATACGTGGTGACGCAGGTGAATTTCACCGGTGGTTTTTTCTACAGACAGAGTGCTTGCCGTCAGGGCATCGTGGGAACGACGCATGTCACGGGCAGAGCGGGATTTTTTGTTCTGCTGAACAGCCATAATTGATTAACTCCTAAACGTTTGGGTCACGCTTTAACTGCGCCAATACACTGAACGGGTTGGACCGCGTTACCTCGTCCTCGCTCGGTTCGGACTCGTCATCGAGCCCCGCCGGCTGCTGGCATTCTTCCGGATGATGAGCAGGCACAATGGGCAAGGCGAGCAGAAGCTCCTCCTCGATCAGTGCATGCAGATCCAAAGGATCTTCGCCCAGTTCCAGCACGTCATAACCTTTCGGCAACGACTGGGTATTCGCACCCTCTTTCACCACAGCATAACTGCATTCGCTGTGGATCGGCAGGGTGACCAGCTCAAGACAACGCTGGCAAACCATTTTGACCTCGGTGTCGATAAAGCTGTGAATTACCACAGATCTACGTTCATCTCGTTCAAAAACGAATTTAGCCTGCACCGTACCGACATTGTCGGAAAGCGGGTCGCAGAGTCTCTCCAAATCGGCCAGCAACACTTCACCTTGAAGGGTGGTGCCACGATCAGCCAATTTGCGCGGGTCAACGTGAGGTGGAATCGGGTCATTCAACATAGGCGCAGCATTATAGGGATGCACCCGCCCATGTCAAAGGAAATTCAGCCCTGTGCGCCAGACTGCCCACTCGCTAGAATCCGCGACTGCCTTGAGGAGAGCCACATGTTGCCTTTATTACTCGCTTCCAGCTCGGTTTATCGCCGAGAACTGTTGAATCGCCTGCAGCTGCCGTTCATCTGCAGCTCTCCGGATATCGACGAAAGCCATCGTGCAAATGAGTCCGCGGTCGACCTGGTCAAGCGCCTGGCTGAAGAGAAAGCCCGCGCCCTCGCCAACAGCCATCCAGGGCACCTGATCATCGGCTCGGACCAGGTCGCGGCGCTGGATGGCCAGATCATCGGCAAGCCCCACACCTTTGAAAAGGCCCGTGAACAATTGCTGGCGGCCAGCGGCCGACAGGTCAGCTTCCTGACCGGCCTGGCATTGCTCAATAGCGAGACCGGGCGCTGCCAGGTGGACTGCGTCCCCTTCACCGTCACAATGCGCCAACTGGAGCCGGCGCAGATCGAGCGCTACCTGCGGATTGAACAGCCCTACGATTGCGCTGGCAGCTTCAAGGCTGAAGGGCTGGGGGTGAGCCTATTTCAAAGCACCGAAGGCCCGGACGCCACCAGCCTCATCGGCCTACCGTTGATTCGCCTGGTAGATATGCTGCTGGCCGAAGGTGTGCAGGTACCGTAGACCACCACAAACCCCATGCGAGAGGGGGCTTGCTCGCGAATGCGGCGTGTCAGATACACAGCCAGTGACCGACACTGCACATTCGCGAGCAAGCCCGCACCACACTTTGAGCTATGCCAACCTGAGATCAGCGCAGGGTCGGGCCCTGGAAGCCCATATACAGCGCCAGCTTCTCCGCCACACTGGCACCCAGACGCTTGGAGAAGCGATCGAACGGCGATTCCTGGACGGTGAAGTCCACCAATTCCTTCTCGCCAATCACATCCCGCGCCACCGAACTGGCACTGCCCAGGCCATCGATCAAGCCCAATGGCAAGGCCTGTTCGCCAGACCAGATCAGCCCGGAGAACAACTCCGGATGTTCTTTATCCTTGAGCCGCTCACCGCGCCCCTGCTTGACGCTCGCAATGAACTGGCGATGGGTGGTGTCGAGCACGCTCTGCCAGAACTGGGTTTCGTCAGCCTTTTGTGGCTGGAACGGGTCGAGAAACGACTTATGCTCGCCCGAGGTGTAGGTACGCCGCTCAACCCCCAGCTTCTCCATGGCCCCGACAAACCCGTAGCCGGCCGCCGTCACGCCAATGGAACCCACCAGGCTGGCCTTGTCGGCGTAAATCTGGTCGGCAGCACTGGCAATGTAATAGGCGCCCGAAGCCCCCAGATCAGAGATCACCGCGTACAGCTTGATCTCAGGATGCAACGCGCGCAGGCGGCGGATTTCGTCATAGACATAGCCAGACTGCACCGGACTGCCACCCGGGCTATTGATGCGCAGCACCACACCCTTGACCTTGGGATCCTCGAAGGCGGTGCGCAGGCTGCTGACGATATTGTCGGCGCTGGCAGACTCCTTGTCGGCAATCACCCCGCGCACCTCGATCAGCGCGGTGTAGCTGCCGCTGCGGGCGGCGCTTTTTTCCATATCCACCAAGGGACTGAACAGCACCAACATGCCGATCAGGTAGGTAAAGGTCAGGAGCTTGAAGAAGATCCCCCAGCGCCGCGCCCGACGCTGCTCCTGGACACCCGCCAGCAGGGTTTTTTCCAGCAGTTTCCAGCTTTTATCATCGCCATTGTCGGCAGCGGCCTTGGTCGGCGCCTTCCACTCATCGGTCATGCCATCTACCCCAGCAAAAACTTAACGGGCCTGGTTGAGCCAGGCGTGCAATTGGGAAAACCTGTCAATCGTCAGGCGCGGCTCGTAAGCCTGCAGCGCTTGCGGGGACTGGGCGCCATAACTGACGGCAACACTGTCCATGCCGGCATTGCGCGCCATCAGCAGGTCAAACGAGGCATCGCCGACCATCAACGACTCACGGGCAGAAACGCCGCAATGGGCCATGATCTGCTCCAGCATCAACGGATGAGGCTTGCTCGCGGTTTCATCGGCGGCCCGTGTGACGTCGAAGTAATATTCCCAGCCATTGGCCTTGAGCACCCGATCCAGCCCGCGCCGGGCCTTGCCGGTGGCCACTGCCAGGTGATAGCCCTGCTCACGCAATGCCGCCAGGGACTGCACCACCCCATCGAACAAAGGCGAAGGTTCGGACTCAAGGGCAATGTAGTGATCGGCGTAGTGCTCGCGGAACGCTACCAGTTCACTGTCGGATATCTGCGGGTACAAGGTACGAATGGCTTCGGGCAAACCCAGGCCAATGATGCCCTTGACCGCCAGGTCACTGCACAGCTCAAAGCCGGAGCGGGTCGAGGCCATATGCATGGACTCGACAATCCGGCCAATGGAATCGCACAGGGTGCCATCCCAGTCAAAAATCAGCAGTTTATAGTCAGGGCGCGACACTCAGGCGCTCCACGGTCTTGGCCCACATCTCATCGACGGGCGCCTGTAACTTCAATTCACCACCATCTGGCAACGGCACCGTCAGCATGTAGGCGTGCAGGAACAGGCGCTTGCCGCCCAGATCACGGATTTCCTTGGAGAACCCCTCGTCGCCATACTTGGTATCGCCAGCAATACAGTGGCCGGCGTGCAAGGTATGTACGCGAATCTGGTGGGTACGCCCGGTCACCGGCTTGGCCTCGACCATGGTCGCAAAGTCGCCGAAACGCCGTAGCACCTTGAACAGGGTCAGCGCCTCCTTGCCCTCCTCGTCCACTTCGACCATACGCTCGCCGGATCGCAGGTTGCTCTTCTGCAACGGCGCACGCACGCTCTTGATCGACGATGCCCAATTGCCACGCACCAGGGCCATATACCGCTTGTCCACGCCATCGCCGCGCAAGGCGGTATGCAGGTGGCGCAACATGCTGCGTTTCTTGGCGATCATAAGAAGGCCGGAGGTATCGCGATCCAGACGATGGACCAACTCCAACTCCTTGGCATCCGGACGCAACTGACGAAAGGCTTCGATCACCCCGAAATTCAGGCCGCTGCCGCCATGAACCGCAATGCCACACGGCTTGTTGATCACGATCAGCTTGTTGTCTTCGAAGACAATCGAGGCTTCGAGGCGTTGCAACAGGCCCTGGGCCAGCGGCACGGGCTCGTCACGCTCAGGCACCCGCACAGGCGGCACGCGGACGATATCGCCCGCCTGCAGCTTGTACTCAGGCTTGATCCGCCCCTTGTTCACCCGCACTTCGCCTTTACGCAAAATGCGATAAATCAAGGTCTTGGGCACGCCTTTGAGCCTGGCCAGAAGAAAATTGTCGATGCGTTGGCCGGCATATTCCGGCGAGACCTCAAGCAGCTGGACGCTGGGGGTCGGGGGGGTGGTAGTCGTCATGGCGGGAATGATAACAATTTTTTATGGAATTGAAGCACTTAATCATTGCTGCTATAGTCGCGAACGCCGCCAAAAGCGGCCTGGACAGAGGACTCGCGGCAAACTGCCGCCCCTGACCATCGCAATTCATCAGGACGCGAGGCCGTCCTACGGGGCTCTTGCCACACTGGAAGGCTCAAGATTGTAACAAGCGCAGGTGACATGAGGCCTGAAGCGAGTGCGATAAGCAGAGTGATTACTCGCCTATTGCGCCGATATTTACGGCCAGTTCACAAAGTGCAGTCAGTCTTGTACCAGACCACGGCGAATGCTTCGGAAACAACGCCTGTTATTAGCCATGAGCGTGAACTCCCCATTGGAGAACACGGTAAATGCCAACCCGCTGCGGATTCTGCGCGCGGCAGCACCCGAATTATCAGGGATACGTGTAGGGTGGAGATGCACAACCGTCGGACTGTGTAGCACTAGGCTTATATTTAGACGCTTCATCTCGTCCACAGTCGCCGGTTGATTCCTCCTCCTGACTGAGTGCTTATTAAGTCACCACAGCAAGCAGGACGCGTAAGTCGCGATACCAGCCCAATTGGCCGGTATTGCTGGACACTGGAGTGGCCAACCACTCTTGACGCACCTGACACCGACCGTGAGAAGTCGTGTGTGCCGAACGCCGTTTCCGGCAGCCCGGAAACCGACGGTACAACATGAAAAGAATGCTGATTAACGCAACTCAACCCGAAGAGTTGCGTGTTGCACTGGTAGATGGCCAACGCCTCTACGACCTGGACATCGAGTCCGGTGCACGCGAGCAGAAGAAGGCCAACATCTATAAAGGCCGGATTACTCGCATCGAGCCAAGCCTTGAGGCTGCCTTTGTCGATTTTGGCTCTGAGCGCCATGGCTTCCTGCCCCTCAAGGAAATCTCCCGCGAATACTTCAAGAAAGCCCCTGAAGGCCGCGTGAACATCAAGGACGTCCTGAGCGAAGGCCAGGAAGTCATCGTCCAGGTCGAAAAAGAAGAACGTGGCAACAAGGGCGCAGCCCTGACCACTTTCATCAGCCTAGCTGGCCGTTACCTGGTCCTGATGCCGAACAACCCGCGTGCCGGCGGCATCTCCCGTCGCATCGAAGGCGAAGAGCGCAACGAACTGCGTGAAGCGCTGAACGGCCTGATCGCCCCGGCCGACATGGGCCTGATCGTGCGCACTGCCGGCCTTGGCCGCAGCAGCGAAGAAATGCAGTGGGACCTCGATTACCTGCTGCAACTGTGGACTGCTATTAAAGAAGCGTCCCTGGACCGCTCCGCGCCATTCCTGATCTATCAGGAAAGCAACGTGATCATCCGTGCCATCCGCGACTACCTGCGCCAGGACATCGGCGAAGTGCTGATCGACAGCGTTGAAGCCCAGGACGAAGCCCTGACCTTCATCCGCCAGGTGATGCCGCAGTACGCCAGCAAGATCAAGCTGTACGAAGACAGCGTACCGCTGTTCAACCGTTTCCAGATCGAAAGCCAGATCGAAACCGCCTTCCAGCGCGTAGTCGAACTGCCTTCCGGTGGCTCCATCGTCATCGATCCGACCGAAGCCCTGGTGTCCATCGACATCAACTCGGCGCGCGCCACCAAAGGCAGCGACATCGAAGAAACCGCCCTGCAGACCAACCTGGAAGCAGCCGAAGAGATCGCTCGCCAACTGCGCCTGCGTGATATCGGCGGCCTGATCGTGATCGACTTCATCGACATGACCCCAGCCAAGAACCAGCGCGCCGTGGAAGAAAAAGTCCGCGAATGCCTGGAAGCCGACCGTGCCCGCGTGCAAGTTGGCCGCATCTCGCGCTTCGGCCTGCTGGAAATGTCCCGTCAGCGCCTGCGTCCATCCCTGGGCGAGAGCAGCGGCATCGTCTGCCCGCGTTGCAACGGCACCGGCATCATCCGTGACGTTGAATCGCTGTCCCTGGCGATCCTGCGCCTGATCGAAGAAGAAGCCCTGAAAGACCGCACCGCCGAAGTCCGCGCGCAAGTGCCGATCCCGGTCGCCGCCTTCCTGCTCAACGAAAAACGCAACTCGATCACCAAGATCGAACTGCGCACCCGTGCCCGCATCGTGATCCTGCCGAACGATCACCTCGAGACGCCGCACTTCGAAGTCCAGCGCCTGCGTGACGACAGCCCGGAAGCCCACAGCGGCCAGTCCAGCTACGAAATCGCCGCGGCTGCTGCCGAAGTCGAAGAAGTCCAGCCAGCCGCCGCGACCCGCACCCTGGTTCGCCAGGAAGCTGCCGTCAAGACCGCGCCGGCCCGTGCCAATGCACCCGTGCCGGCTGAAGCCGCTGCCCCGGTTGCCACGCCTGCTTCCCTGCCGGAACCAAGCCTGTTCAAGGGCCTGGTGAAGTCGCTGGTCAGCCTGTTCGCCACCAAGGAAGAGCCTGCTGCTCCAGCCGTGGTCGAGAAGCCTACCGCTGAACGCCCTGCACGCAACGAAGAGCGTCGCAACGGTCGCCAGCAGAGCCGTAACCGCAACGGTCGCCGTGACGAAGAACGCAAGCCTCGCGAAGAGCGTGCACCGCGTGAAGAACGCGCACCACGTGAAGAGCGTCAACCGCGCGAAGCCCGTGAAGAAGCCCCGGCCGCAGCCCGTGAAGAACGTGCTCCGCGTGAAGAGCGTGCGCCACGTGAAGAACGCGCACCGCGCGCGCCTCGCGCCCCACGTGAAGATCGCAAGCCGCGTGGCGAGCGTGAAGAACGTGTACGTGAACTGCGCGAGCCACTGGACGCCGCTCCAGCCGTGGCCGCCGCTGGTGCTGTTGCAGTGGATACCGCGACGGAAGAACGTCCGGCCCGCCAGCCCCGTGAAGAACGCGCCCCACGCCCACCGCGTGAAGAGCGTCAACCACGTGCCGAGCAAGCTGCCGCCGCCAGTGAAGACGAACTGCTGAGCAACGATGAGCAGCCACAGGAAGATGGCCAGGACAACGCCGAAGGCGATCGTCCACGCCGCCGCTCCCGTGGCCAGCGTCGTCGCAGCAACCGTCGTGAGCGTCAACGTGATGCTAACGGCAATGTGATCGAAGGCTCGGAAGAGACCGGCGAAGCCACTGAAGAAGCAGCCAACAACGAGCCGACCAGCACCGAACTGGCTGCCGGCCTGGCCGTTACCGCAGCGGTTGCCAGCTCGGTCATCAGCGCACCTGCCGAAGCCGAAGCCAACCAGCAGGCCGAACGTGCCACCGCTGCCGTGCAGGAAACTGCCGTCGTCGAAGCACCGGTTGTCGAAGCGACCACCGTGGTCGAAGCACCTGCCGCGCCAGAAGTGGAAGTTGCACCGGTTCACGAAGCCCAGCCTGAAGCTGAAGCCGAAGTCGTGGCCACACCTGCGGTCGTGGTTGAGCCACAGCCTGCGGTTGAAGCGGTTGTCGAAGCGCCAGTTGCCGAGCCAACCCCAGAAGTGCGTGAAGTTCGTGAAGTTCGTGAAGAACAGACCGCCTTCCAGTGGACTGCCGAGCCAGCCGTCGTCGCCGAAGCACCAGCCCCGGCTCCGGTAGAGGAAGCTCCAGCACCTGTCGCCGAACCTGCGGTGGTTGCAGAACCAGTCGTGGTTGCCGAGCCGGCTCCGGTGGTGGTGGAAACCCCAGTGGTAGCCGAAGTGGCCGCCCCAGTGGTCGAAGCCCCTGCCAGCGCCCTCACCGAAAACGGCCGTGCGCCTAACGACCCGCGTGAAGTGCGTCGTCGCAAGCGTGAAGCCGAGCGCCTGCAGAAAGAAGCCGAAGAAGCAGCGGCAGCGGCCCCGGCCGTAGTCGAGGCCGTTGCGCAAGCACCGGCCATCGAAGCTGAAGTTGAGCACACTGCCCCGGTCATCGACGAGAACCTGCGTTCCGTTGAAGAAGTGGTAGAGCACAACCCCAAAGCCCTGGAAGAAGAGCACGAGCCTAAACCCCTCGCCTGATTCCAACGGCAACTAAAAAGCCCCGCCTGAGCAATCAGGCGGGGCTTTTTTATGGGTTCAACGACAGAAATCAAATGTGGGAGCGGGCTTGCCCGCGATGGCGGTAGAGAGAGGCGTGGTGAATTTGAGGCCGCCATCGCTGCCAAGCCACCCCCTACCTGAATTCCAGTGCTTGCGGCACATCCACATCCCACAACACCCCGGGATCATCCACCGGCACCTGCCGAACATCAGCCTGGGCAAACAGGGCCTTGGCACCACGATCCCCCGTCAGTTCCATTAAGGCGAGCCCCAATGCCTGGCCAAATGCAACGGGATGGCCCTGCCGGCCGGCGTGCACCGGCACACTGATCCCATCCACCCGCTCTATCACCCGCTCAATACTCGACGCCTGAATAAACGGCATATCCCCCAACACCACCAGCCAACCCGCTGCCGGGGCACTGGCCGCCACCCCTGCCGCGATGCTGTCCCCCATGCCTGCCGACTCCAGCAGCAACACTTCGCAGCCATGATCCGTGGCCAAACGGATGACCTCGCTGCACGCTGGCGATGTAACGACCCATCGCCCAGTGATGCTGGCCGGCAGATTGAGCAGCACATGCTCGAAGACCGGCCGTGTCACTCCATCACGCCCCACACAATGAGCCAGCAGTTTGTCCTGCCCGCTTTGCGCACGGAACCGGCTGCCCTGCCCCGCCGCCAGGACGATTGCGGTGATCGCACTCGTCAACTGACCGCCTCCCGTACGGGTTTGGCTTGCAACACTTCCACACCGTTCTTGATCGCGACGATGTGCGCCATCAGGGACAAGGCGATCTCTGCCGGCGTATGACTGCCAATATGAAGACCGATCGGGCCGTGCAGCCGCGCAATTGCCTCGGCCCCCAGGCCCAGTAACGCGAGGTTTTCCCGACGCTTGCGGCTATTGAGCTGTGAGCCCAGGGCCCCGATGTAGAACGCCCGGGAGTTCAACGCGGTCAGTAGCGCCATATCGTCCAGGCGCGGATCGTGGGTCAGGGCAACAATGGCCGTGCGCTCGTCTGTCTGGATATTGAGCACCGCCTCATCGGGCATTCCCGGCACAAAGCGCCCGTGCTGTTCTTCCCAGCCATGCACAAACTCCGCGCGGGGATCGCAGATCAGTACTTCAAAATCCAACAGGCGCGCTATCTCTGCCACATAACGCGACAACTGGCCCGCACCGATCAGCAGCAGGCGCCAGCGCGGACCGTAGATGGCCCGCAAACGCTCACCGTCAAAACTGACGATGTCGGACTTGCTCGCCACGCTCAAGCGCACACTGCCCGTCGCCAAGTCCAGTTCCCGCGCCACAATTTCATGGGCCTCACAACGCGCCAACAACTCCGCCACCCAGGCATATTCTTCCACCCGCTCCTCCGTCAGGCGCAAGGTACCGCCGCATGGCAGACCAAAACGCGCCGCTTCGTCGCGGGTGACGCCGTAGGTCACCAACTGCACCGGCGGCCCATTGTCTGGCAGGCGGCCATCGTGCAGACGGGCGATCAGGTCATCTTCGATGCAGCCACCGGATACCGAGCCGATCACCACCCCGTCGCCACGCAGGGCCAGCATCGCCCCCGGCGGCCGTGGTGCGCTGCCCCAGGTCTGGACCACGCTGTACAGCACCACCCGTTGCCCTGCGCGGCGCCACTCCAGCACGCTGCGCAGGACATTCAGATCCACGCTGTCCATCAGGCCTGCGCCTCCTGCTGCCAACCCTGCAACTGATAACGCACCGGCAGGTTACGGATGCGCTTGCCGGTGGCGGCAAATATCGCATTGCACAGCGCCGGCGCAATCGGCGGCACGCCCGGCTCACCCACACCGCCGAGGGGGACCTCGCCTGCCGGAGTGACCAAATGTATGGCAATTTCCCGGGGAGCCAGGGACATACGCGCCACTTCATACATGTGGAAATTGTCCTGCTGGACCTTGCCATCCTTGAAGCTGATTTCTCCCAGGACCGCATTCCCCAAGCCCATGACGCAAGCACCCTCGAACTGCGAGCGGATGCGCTCCGGGTTGATTTGCGGGCCGCAATCCACGGCGATATCCGCCTTGTGCACGATCAGCGTGCCATCACCCTTGACCTCCACCTCGATCACCGCCGCCACATACGTCACAAAGCTGTAGTGCACCGCCAGCCCCAGGCCGCGCCCCTTGGGCAGCGTGCGCCCCCAGCCGGCAGCCTTGGCCGCGGCCTCGAGCACGCCACGCATGCGCGCCGTATCAATCGGGTAACGCTCGGGTGACTCGCCGTAGTTCCACTCTTCACTCAAGGTGCGTGGATCGATCTGACGATCCGGGCCCAGCAGCTTGAGCTGATATTTCAGCGGATCCTGGCCGGCCTTGTGCGCCAGTTCATCGACAAAGCTCTGGATGGCAAAACCGTGGGGGATGTTCGACACCGAACGGTACCAACCCACACGGGTGTGGGCGGCGGCCTCGGGGTTTTCCAGGCGCACATTGGGAATGGCGTACGCCATGTTGGTAAAGCCCATGCCCAATTCAAACGCGGCCTCATGGTTCATACCCGGCGCAAACAGCGCGGTGATGCTCGGCGCCACGGTGCGGTGCAGCCAGGCGGAGGGCATGCCGTCCTTGTTCAGGCCGGACTTGAGGTACTCGGCAGACACGGTGTGAAAGTAGGAGTTATGGATATCGTCTTCACGGGTCCACTGCACGCGCACGGCCTTGCCGGGAAACTCCTTGGCCAGCACCGCAGCTTCAATGATGAAGTCCGGCTTGGACTTGCGCCCAAAGCCGCCGCCCAACAGGGTGACGTGGATCGTGACGTTATCGAATGGCAAACCAAGGCGCTCGGCGACCCGCTCCCGCGTGACCTGCGGCGCCTGGCTCGGCGCCCAGGCCTCGCATTGCCCGTCTTGATAACGGGCCACGGCAACCATCGGCTCCATGGGCGACTGCGCCAGGTGTGGCAAGTAATACGCGGCTTCCAGGGTGCTGTCGGCATCGCTCAGGGCCTGGTCGATGCTGCCGGTATTGCGCACCACTTTGCCGGGCTCAAGGGCCGCGGCTTCCAGGGTCTTGCGGTAGTCGATGGAGTTGTAGCCGGCATTGACGCCGTCCTCCCAGACAATCTGCAGCGCTTCACGCCCCTTGATCGCCGCCCAGGTATTGCTGGCGACCACCGCTACGCCGCCCAAGGGCTGGAACTCCGAGGGCACGGGCCGACTTTCGATTTGCAGGACCTTGATCACCCCGGGGACTTTCAACGCCGCGCTGGCATCGAACGACTTGACCTTGCCGCCATACACCTTGGGCCGCGCAATGGTCGCAAACAACATGCCGTCAAAATGCACATCGGCGCCGTACACCGCCCGGCCGTTGACGATATCGGCACCGTCGATGGCCTTGGTGGCCTCCTTGCCGATATAGCGAAACTCCGATGGCTGCTTGAGCCGCAGACTGTCCCGCGCCGGCACCGCCAGCGCACCGGCGGCTGCAGCCAGGGCGCCATAGCCCAGCTCACGGCCGCTGGGCTGGTGAATCACTTTATGCAACTGCGCACGGCACTCGCCCAGCGGCACTTTCCACTGCTCGGCGGCAGCCTGTTCCAACATGCTGCGCACGGCTGCGCCGCAACGGCGCATCGGCTCGTACCAATGGCGCATGCTGCGCGAACCGTCGGTATCCTGGTTGCCAAAACGCACTTCATCGCCCGGGGCCTGCGCAACCTTCACCAGCGCCCAATCGGCCTCCAGCTCGTCGGCCACCACCATGGTCAGGCTGGTGCGCACTCCTTGGCCCATTTCGGAGCGGTTGCAGATCACGGTGACAGTGCCATCGGTGGCGATGCTGACATACACCTTGGGGTCATCGATCACGCCGTTGGGCATGGCTGCCCCGCCGTATTGCTTCACCTCCTCGGCAAAGGCCTGGGGCAGGCCCCAACTGGCGGCCACCACCAGCGCACCGGTCGCACCGACGCCCTTGAGGAAACCACGACGGCTCAGGTTGTTCAGGGCAAAATTGCTTGGCAACTGGTTCATGCCTTGTCCCCCTGCAGATGCGTCGCGGCCTGGCGGATCGCTGTCTTGATGCGGTTGTACGTGCCGCAGCGGCAGATGTTGCCGACCATGGCCTCTTCAATCTGCGCATCGCTGGGATTGGGGTTGGTTTTCAGCAGTGCCGTAGCCGACATGATCTGCCCACCCTGGCAGTAACCACACTGGGCCACTGCCGTGTCCAGCCACGCTTGCTGCACAACCTGGCCAACCGGGTCATTGTGCAGGTTATCGATGGTGCTGACGTTCTGCCCTTTGACCGAGCCAATAGGCGTGATGCAACTGCGGGCCGGCGAGCCATCGATATGGATAGTGCAGGCGCCGCACAGGCCCATGCCGCAACCGAATTTGGTGCCGTTGTAACCCGCCACATCGCGGATCGCCCACAACAGGGGCATGTCCTCGGTGACATCCAGCGGATGATCTTGACCGTTGAGTTTGAGAGTAATCATGGGCACGCCCGCATAGTGATTGGATTATGGGGTCGAGCTATCTGCCGCTTTCAGGGGAGCGGAGTTGGTTCACGCAGATGGCTCAGGCTAATCGGGCTCTCTTGTGAAGACAGGTGTTGCGTCAGGGAATGTGCATCACTGCAGGAGCGAGCCTGCTCACGAAAAACGCCAGGACACCACGTTGATTCAGAGCGCCCACGTCATCGTTGACGATCTTCGCGAGCAAGCTCGCTCCTACCATTCCCTGCACGAACAACACCGACCTTTCACCGGGCCTTTGATAAACAGTATCTATAAAACGATAAACAGGCATCGTTAGCCTGCTAAGTTAACCCAGCATTAACAAAAAAGCCCTGCAATGCAGGGCTTTGTTCAACACGCTAGAAGCGTAGCTCAATAACGATTGGGCTCCATTTCCAGATCGACCTTGAAGCGCTCGGCGATATCGCGCTGGATGCGTTGGGCCAGGCTGGAAATCTCCAGGCCCGTGGCCGCGCCGTAGTTGACCAGCACCAGCGCCTGCAAGCGATGCACACCAGCATCACCGTCGCGAAAGCCTTTCCAGCCGGCCTTTTCAATCAACCAGCCGGCCGCCAGTTTCACTTGGCCATCGGCCTGGGGGTAAGCCACCAGATCGGGATACTGCAGCTTCAATTGCGTCGCCAGCACCTGGGGCACCAGCGGGTTCTTGAAGAAACTACCGGCGTTGCCCAAGACCGCAGGGTCGGGCAGTTTCTCACTGCGAATGCTGCAAATGGCCCGGCTGACATCGCTCGGTGTCGCCTGGGTAATGCCCTGCTCAGCCAGGCGCTGTTGCACCGGGCCATAGCCGAGTTGCAAGTGCGCCACGCGGCTCAAGGTAAAGCGTACGCGCAGGATCAGCCAGCGCCCCACCTCGTGCTTGAACAGGCTGTCGCGGTAGGCGAAGTTGCATTCTGCTAGGCTGAAATCCCGCAACTCGCCGGTCTGGCGGTCGAGGGCGGTCAGGCCGGCGAACACATCCTTGATCTCGACCCCGTAGGCGCCAATGTTCTGCATCGGTGCCGCACCGACCGTACCGGGAATCAGGCTGAGGTTTTCCAGGCCAGAGAACCCTTGTGCAAGGGTCCACAGCACAAAGGGATGCCAGGCCTCCCCCGCCTCGGCTTCCACCACAACCTGCTGGCCGTCGTCGTGCAGCACCCGGATACCCTGGGTCGCCATGCGCAACACCAACGCCGGGATGTCCTGGGTCAGCAGCAGGTTGCTGCCGCCCCCGATCACCAGCAACGGCAGCTGTTGCGCCGCCGCATAGGCCAGGGCCTCGCGCACATCGGCATCGTTATGGGCTTCGGCGAACAACTGCGCACGCACGTCAATGCCAAAACTGTTGAAGGCCTTCAGGGAAACCTGGGGCTGTACATCCAGGCTCATAAACGCCCCTTCAATTCGATCACCAGCAAATCACAGGCGGCCTCGATCAGGTCCAGGACCTGCTCAAAACCTTGCTCGCCGTCGTAATACGGATCCGGCACTTCATCCACCGCCGAGTCGTAGCGGCGCAGGAACAGGTCCAACTCTGCCTTGCCCTGGGCCGGTTGCATGGCCTTGAGGTTACGCAGGTTGCTCTGGTCCATGGCCAGGATCAGGTCGTAGCGCGCAAAGTCGGCGCGCGACACCTGCTGGGCACGCTGGGCCGACAAGTCGTAGCCACGGCGCAGCGCCGCTTGCTGGCTGCGCTTGTCCGGCGCCTTGCCGATATGCCATTCGCCGGTGCCGGCGGAGGCCACCTCGACCTGGTCGGCCAGCCCGGCAGCCCGCAATTTATGGCGCAGGACGCCTTCGGCGGTGGGCGAGCGGCAGATATTGCCCAGGCAAACAAACAGGACTTCCATCAAGCCCCCAGCAACCGACGCACGCGCTCAAGGTCTTCCGGCGTATCGACGCCGGCCGGCGGGGCTTCCATGGCATCGTCGACATGAATGCGCACGCCGTGCCACAGGGCCCGCAGTTGCTCCAAGGCCTCGGTGTTTTCCAGCCAGCATGGGCCCCAGCTGACGAAGTCATGCAGGAAACCGGCGCGGTAGGCGTAGATGCCGATATGGCGGCGATACGGCACGCCGGCCGGCAAGACGTCACGTTGCCTGGCGAATTCATCGCGCGCCCAGGGCAGGGTCGAACGGCTGAAGGTCAAGGCCAGGCCATTGATGTCACTGACCACCTTGACCACATTGGGGTTGAACAAGGTCTCAATGTCTTCGATCGGTTCGGCCAGCGTCGCCATGCGCGCTTCGGCATGGGCGGCCAGGTTGGCGGCGACCTGGTCGATGACACACGGTGGGATCAACGGCTCGTCGCCTTGCACGTTGACCACGATGGCGTCCGGCGCCAGGCCCAGGTGCGTGGCGACTTCCGCCAGGCGGTCGGTGCCGGAGTTGTGGTCTTCACGGGTCAGCACCGCTTCGGCGCCAAAACCCTTGCAGGCCTCGATGATCCGCAGGTCATCAGTGGCCACCACAACGCGCTGGGCGCTGCTTTTGCAGGCCTGTTCCCAGACCAGTTGGATCATCGGCTTGCCGCCGATCATCTGCAAAGGTTTGCCGGGCAGGCGGGTGGAGGCATAGCGCGACGGGATGACAACAGTGAAGGCAGTGGTCATTTATCCAGGCGCTCGTCGGTCGTCAGGGTACGGGCTTCGCTTTCCAGCATCACCGGGATGCCGTCGCGGATCGGGTACGCAAGGCCTGCGCCTTTGCTGATCAGCTCGGTCTTGTCGGCGCTGAGCTTGAGCGGGCCTTTGCAGATCGGGCAAGCGAGGATATCAAGCAGTTTGGTGTCCATGGGGGTTTCCTGGATAAAAGCGTTTTAAGGCAAAAGTCGAGCCGGCAGCAGGCGCATCAGTTGCGTGTCGAACCAGGCGATAAACGCCGCTGACGGTGCCGCATCGACTGCAAGGTACCACCAGTGTGCCTGGGCAAAGGCGCGGCACTTCACCGCGTCCTTTTCGGTCATGACCAACGGCAGTGACGGCGTAAAATTCAGGACCTCGGCGCTGTAGGGCGCATGGTCGGCAAACGCATGGGGTATCGGCAGCCAGTGTAGCGTTTCAAGGGTATTGAAGAAACGTTGCGGGTTGCCGATACCGGCGACCGCATGCACCCGCTGGCCCAGCGGAAAATGGTCCAGTGGCTGGCGCTCGCCGGTCAGCAGGTTGACCAGGGTGGTGGGTAGCAGGCGGAAGGCAAAGCCATCCTCGCGATCAGCCCCGGCGCCGTTGTAGAGCAGCGCATCGACGCTGCGCAGACGCTCGACCGGTTCGCGCAGTGGCCCGGCAGGCAGGCAGCGGCGATTGCCCAGGCCGCGGGCGTTGTCGATCAGCACCAGTTCAAGGTCACGGGCCAGGCGGTAATGCTGCAGGCCATCGTCGGACAGGATCAGGTCCAGGGTGTCGCTGGCGAGCAGGGCCTGCACCGCACGGCTGCGATCAGGGTCGATCACCAGGGGGACGCCACTGCGCTGCACGATCAGCAAGGGCTCGTCACCGGCCACTTGCGCGCTATCGCTGGCTTGCACCCGCCAGGGCAACTGCGGCGGCTTGGCCCCATAGCCACGGCTGACCACGCCAACCCGCAGGCCACTGCGCTGGCAATGGTCGATCAACCACAGGATCAACGGCGTCTTGCCCGTGCCGCCCACGGTGATATTGCCGACCACGACGATGGGCACCGGTGATTGGTAGATCGTCCCCTCGCCCGCCAGGAACCGGTCGCGCTTGCGCTTGACCACCCGTCGATAGAGCGCCTCCAACGGTTGCAGAAGCTTGAGCGCCGGATGGCCCTCGTACCAGGCCTTGAGCAAACGATCGGACAAGGCCATCAAGGCTGCCCCGCCGCCTCGACGGTGGTCATGCGCAAATGGCTGAAACCGAGCTTGCCGGCAGCATCCATTGCGGTGATCACGGCCTGGTGCGGGGTCTTGCCATCGGCGCTGATGGACAGCGGCATTTGCGTATCACCGCCGGACTCCTTCTGCAGCGCGTCCATTACGCTGGCCACGTCGTTCTTCTCAAGCAACTGGTTGTTCACCGAAAACACCCCTTCGGCGCTGATGGTGATCTCCAACTGCTTGAGCTGCTGGTCTTCGGCCGGCGAACCGCTGACCGCTTCCGGCAGTTCGACCCGCAGTTGGGTTTCCCGGGTAAAGGTGGTGGTGACGACAAAAAACAACAACAGGATAAACACCACATCGATCAACGACGCCAGGTTGATATCGACGGTTTCCCGAGGCTTGCGGCGAAATTTCACGCTTTGCCCTCGACCAGGTCGACGTCACGGTCGCCCTGGACCACTTCCACCAGCTTGATCGCCTCCTGCTCCATACCCACCACCAGTTCATCGATGCGGCGCTGCAGGAAGCGGTGGAAGAATACCGCCGGGATACCCACCATCAAGCCCGCAGCCGTGGTGATCAAGGCCTTGGAAATCCCCCCGGCCAATACCGAGGCGTTGGTGGTCATGCCCGAACCGGTAAAGGCGCTGAAGATATCGATCATGCCCAGCACCGTGCCAAGCAAGCCGAGCAACGGTGCCATCGCGGCGATGGTGCCCAGGGCATTGATATAGCGCTCCAGCTCGTGGATGACCCGGGCGGCGGCTTCTTCAATGCACTCCTTCATGATCTCGCGACCGTGCTTGGAGTTGGCAAGGCCGGCGGCGAGGATCTCGCCCAGGGGGGAATTGGCCCGCAATTCCTTGAGTTTTTCCTTGTCCAGTTGCTTGTCCTTGATCCAGCGCCAGACCTGCCCCAGCAGATGATCAGGGGTCACGCGGCTGGCACGCAGGGTCCACAGGCGTTCGGCAACGATGCCGAGTGCGGCGATGGAGCTCAGAATGATCGGCAACATCATCCAGCCGCCGGATTTGACCAATTCCCACACAGTGAATGTCCCCTCGAAAAAGTGCGCCACTTTAGCATATAGGCTGACGAGGAAGGGCCTGCCCGCCGACAGCCATCATGTCGCAGGCACCGGCCTTTGGTAACTGTCAATGACAGGCGCGCGCCAGAAACGACGCTGGCTGCGTGCCATGACCGGCGCCTGGAAAGCCCCCAGGCGCAGGCGGATGGCGCCCTGCTCGGCGCTGTCATAAATGGCGCTGCGCAAATACCGGTAACGCGCCAGTACTTGCGGGTGCGGATGGCCAAAGGAGTTGCCACGCCCGCGGGAGATCAACACGGCCTTGGGGGCGACTCGCTGGACGAACGGCCATGACGAGGAACTGCGACTGCCATGATGGGGCGCTTGCAGCCAATCGGTGGCGACCGCCAGGGGCGTGGCGAGCAAGGCCCGCTCGGCCTCGCGGTCTATATCGCCGGTCAGCAGCAGGCGCTCACCATTGGCCTGGACTTGCAGCACGCAGGACTTCGCATTGCCGTTGCTGGCATCCGCCCATTGCCACAGTTGGAACGCCACACCGTCCCATTCCCATTGCTCACCGCTGACACAGGCCTGGGTCTGGAGGAACGCTGGCAGGCCCTGGGTTTCCCCGCCCACCACCCGCTTGACCGGCCCCCCCCGCGCAACCGCCGCAGCGCCCCCGGCATGGTCGGCGTCGGCGTGACTGAGCAGCATCAAGTCCACTTGGCCAACCCCCAGCTTGCGCAGCGCCGGCAGTACCACGCGCTCACCGAGGTCGAACTCCCCAAGCCGCGGACCGGCGTCATACAACAGCACGTGGTTGCGGGTGCGCAGCACTATCGACAGGCCCTGGCCGACATCCAGTTGCTCCACCGCTACCTGCCCCAACGGGATCGATTCGCGGGGCGGGAACACCGCCAGCAGCAACAGGGGCCAACCCAGCAGGCGAAAGGGAATGCCCTTGGGCATCAATAACAGCAGTGCCCCCAGCAGGCTCAGCAACCAGTAGCCAACGGGCACCTCGGCAGGCATCCAGGCCGGTACGCGCTCGGCCAGCATGGCCAGGGCCATGAACAGCCAATCCAGTGCGCCACCCGCCAGCCACAGCAGGCCGCCGCCCAGCCACGGCAGCGCCAGCAACAGCGTGCCCGCCAGCGCCAACGGCAGCACCAGCAGGCTGATCCACGGCACGGCAAACAGATTGGCCAGCGGCGCGCTCAAGCTGATAGGCAAGCCGAGGATCAGCAGCAGCGGGAACAGACCAATAGCGATCAGCCATTGGGCACGGGTCCAGGCAAGCCAGGCGCGCCATGGCCCCAGGCGGCCGCCGAAGGCCAGCACCAACACGGCCACGGCGGCAAACGACAGCCAAAACCCCGGTTGCAGGCTGGCCAGCGGTTCGATGATCAACACCGCATTCAGGGCCAGCAGTAGTGGCCACCAGATCCCCAGATGGCGAAACCGCAAGCGCCACAGCAGCACCAGCCCCACCATTACACAGGCCCGCTGCACCGGCACTTCAAAACCGGCCAGCACGCCATAGGCCAGCGCCCCGGCAAATGCCAGGCCGCAGGCCCAAGGCAGCCAGGGCAAGCGCCTGGGCCAGCAGCCGTAGCGGGCCAGCCCGGCCACCAGGGCGTAGATCAAGCCCGACAACAGGCCGATATGTTGACCGGAGATGACCAATAGATGCACGGTGCCAGTGGCCTGCAAAATGCGCCAGTCCTCGGCGGCCAGACCGGAGCCGTCGCCCAGCACCAGTGCAGCCAGCCCGGCTTCGCGCCCCAGGGCATCGACTGCCAACAACTGCTGGCGGATCCCATCGCGCCAGGCATGCCGGGCCGGCGCCAGGCGCTGGCCATCCTTGACCGACCCGATCGCCCCCACACGCTGGGCCAACAGCCAGGCCTCCTGGTCGAAGCCATGGAAATTCAGTAGGCCGGCGGGACGCTTGAGGGTCACCGCCAAACGCCAGCGCTCACCGCTGCGCACTGCGGGGCCACCCTGCCAGCTCACGCGAATACGCTGGGGCAGCCGGTCCTGACGTGACCGGCTGTCGCTCAACTCGAAGCGCACCACCCCATTGGCCTGCTGCGCCAGCCCGCTGACGCGCCCTTCCAGCCAGCGGGTCTGGCCGTCCAGCGCGGGGCTGAGCCGATCGTCGAGGGCTCGTTGCGCGCTGAAACAGGCCCACCCCAGGCCCAACAGGAAAAATGCCAGCGGATAAGTTCGAAACGGCAGCAGCATCAACGCCACCACCGGCAACACCAGCAACCAACCGACCGGCGGCAAGGCAGGCAGCAGGCGCAACGCCAGCAGCCCCAACGCCAGCGCAAACATCCCTGTACGCATGGATCATTCCTTGAAAGTGACCCATTGAGTGTTAGCCGAGTGGTTCCGGGCGGACTATGATTTTTTGTCACAAAGTCTGAATTTCCCGTTCGTAGAATACGGGCATACTTGCCCCTCGAACTGACCTGGACCCCCTATGCCACGGCGCTTATTCAAACGGTACATGCCCGATCCGACCAGCATTCGGGAACACAAGTCCTTACGCTTTCTCGGGACGCTGCTCCATGACCCCAACCTTTGGCACCTCAACCGGCACTCGGTTGCCCGGGCCATGGCTGTCGGCCTGTTTGCCGCCTTCATTCCCATCCCGTTGCAGATGCTGCTGGCGGCCGTCCTCGCCATCTGCGTGCGCGGCAATATGCCCATTGCCGTGAGCCTGGTATGGCTGACCAACCCAATTACCATGCCGGTGGTGTTCTTCTGCACCTACATGACCGGCACCTGGCTGATGAACATCCCACCGCGCACCCTGCCCGACGAACTGACCTGGGAATGGATCAGTGGGCAACTGTCGACCATGTGGCAGCCGTTCCTGCTGGGCTCGGTGGTGATGGGGCTGGTCTTGGGCGCGCTGGCGTACTGCCTGACGATGGTGTATTGGCGGTGGTGGGTGGGTCATCAATGGAAAAAGCGCCAGCAGCGTAATCGATAGAAGGCGGCCCCTCAGTTCAGGAGCAGAGGTGTCCCGGCGGGCGCCATCGCGGCATAGGTATCTACACGACTTTGCCGCAACACCTAAATCCAGGCAGATAGCGCAGTTGTGGCGAGCGGGCTTGTCACAGGAGAGTTCGTCAGTTTCTGAAAGTTGCGTAGATACCTATGCTCATCGCATGCAAGCCAGCTCCCACAGGGGAATGCAGCTGCGCGCTCTGGCGGTGCTGTTGTTCTGTTTTTGATCTGGCTTTTGATCTTGGGCGCCCCGTCAAACCACGATGGCCGCAGGCAGGTATTGCGCAGTGGGCACCCCGGCATGGATGCCGGGGTAGCCGCGACACGGCCATGGATGGCCGATCGCGGCGGGCCCACGGAGCAATGCCTGACTGCGGGCATGCCGAGCCTAGGCGAGGCACCGAGTGGTGGGGCAAGAGCGCTTTGGTTACTTTGGACTGGGCCGGCACTCCGGCTCTTCGAAAGTGACCCGCCGTCAGGGCGGAACCCATAGCCGCCGTGACCGCAGCAACGGATATGTACCCAGCCCCAAGAACCACCAAAGAGTTGTGTAGATACTCATGGCCATCGCGGGCAAGCCAGCGCCTACCGAAGTACGCGTACGCTTTAACGATCAGGGAGGCAGCGATACCCGCCGTTACTGCCGCTCAATAATCCCGCCATCGCCCTCTCAAGCATTTTTTGCAAGATTCCAAGCCCCTCATATGGCTACACTGCGCAGGTAGCGCGGGCCGGATGCCTGCGTAGAATGTCGACATCAGTGTGGTAGCGGGAGAGTGGCGTGCTAAGAAGAATGGGGATAAAAGGCCGCGTACTGTTGCTGACCTTATTGCCTACCAGCCTGATGGCATTGCTGCTGGGCGGTTATTTCACCTGGATGCAGCTTTCGGACCTGCAAACCCAGCTGCTCAATCGCGGCGAGATGATCGCCGAACAGTTGGCGCCGCTGGTGGCGCCGGCACTGGGCAGCAAGAACATCGATCTGCTGGAGCGCATCGCGACCCAGTCCCTGGAACAAGTCGATGTGCGGGCCGTGTCCTTCCTGGCGCCCGACCGCTCGTCCCTGGCCCATGCCGGCCCGACCATGCTCAACCCTCCGCCCATCGGCAACAGCTCACACCTGTTGCAACGCACCGACAATGACGCCACCCGCTACCTGCTGCCCGTGTTCGGCCGCCATCGCAACCTCGCCGGCGAGCTGATTCCCGACGAAGCCGACCGCCTGCTGGGCTGGGTCGAGCTGGAACTGTCCCACAACGGCATGTTGCTACGCGGCTATCGCAGCCTGTTCGCCAGCCTCCTGTTGATCGCCGTCGGCCTGATCTGCACCGCGGCCCTGGCATTGCGCATCAGTCGCACGATCAACTCACCCATCGGGCAGATCAAGCAAGCGGTGGCGCAGCTCAAGGATGGCAACCTGGAAACCCGTTTGCCGCCCTTGGGCAGCCAGGAGCTGGATCAACTGGCGTCCGGTATCAACCGCATGGCCGAAACCCTGCAAAACGCCCAGGAAGAACTGCAACACAGTATCGACCAGGCCACCGAAGATGTGCGCCAGAACCTGGAAACCATCGAGATCCAGAATATCGAGCTGGACCTGGCCCGCAAGGAGGCCCTCGAGGCCAGCCGCATCAAGTCGGAGTTCCTGGCCAATATGAGCCATGAAATCCGCACGCCGCTCAACGGCATCCTCGGTTTTACCCACCTGCTGCAGAAAAGCGAGCTGTCGCCCCGTCAGTTGGATTACCTGGGCACCATCGAAAAATCCGCCGACAACCTGCTGGGTATCATCAACGAAATTCTCGACTTCTCGAAAATCGAAGCCGGCAAGCTGGTACTCGACAATATTCCGTTCAACCTGCGCGACCTGCTGCAAGACACCCTGACCATTCTCGCCCCGGCCGCCCACGCCAAACAGCTGGAGCTGGTGAGCCTGGTCTACCGCGATACGCCCCTGTCCCTGGTGGGCGACCCGTTGCGTCTCAAGCAGATCCTCACCAACCTGGTGAGCAATGCCATCAAGTTCACCCGCGAGGGCACTATCGTGGCCCGGGCCATGCTTGAAGACGAGCAGGAAGACAGCGTACAACTGCGCATCAGCGTGCAGGACACCGGCATCGGCCTGTCCAACCAGGATGTACGCGCCCTGTTCCAGGCCTTCAGCCAGGCCGATAACTCACTGTCCCGCCAGCCCGGCGGCACGGGGTTGGGCCTGGTGATCTCCAAGCGCCTGATCGAGCAGATGGGCGGTGAAATCGGCGTCGACAGCACGCCGGGCCAGGGTTCGGAGTTCTGGATCAGCCTCAACCTGCCCAAGACCCGCGACGATATCGAAGACCTGCCCTCCCCGCCGCTGCTGGGCCGGCGCGTGGCGGTGCTGGAGAATCACGAACTGGCGCGCCAGGCCCTGCAACACCAGTTGGAAGACTGTGGCCTGGAGGTCACGCCGTTCAACAGCCTGGAGAACCTCACCAACGGCATCACCAGCGCGCACCAGACCGAACATGCCATCGATCTGGCGGTGTTGGGCATCACCGCCAATGACATTCCGCCAGAACGCCTCAACCAACACCTGTGGGACCTCGAACACCTGGGCTGCAAAGTCCTGGTGCTGTGCCCGACCACCGAGCAATTGCTGTTCAACCTGTCGGTGCCCAACCCCAACAGCCAGCTGCAGGCCAAACCGGCCTGCACCCGCAAATTGCGCCGGGCACTGTCCGACCTGATCAGCCCGCGGCCGTTGCGCAGCGAGCCCGGCGAACCGTTGTCCAGCCGCGCGCCACGGGTGCTGTGTGTCGATGACAACCCGGCCAACCTGCTGCTGGTGCAGACCCTGCTCGAAGACATGGGCGCCAAGGTCCAGGCCGTGGAAAGCGGCTATACCGCCATCGAAGCGGTGAAAAAAGAAGCCTTCGACCTGGTGCTGATGGATGTGCAGATGCCCGGTATGGACGGGCGCCAGAGCACCGAGGCGATTCGCCAGTGGGAAAGCGAGCGCCATGGCACACCGCTGCCTATCGTCGCGCTGACGGCCCATGCCATGGCCAATGAAAAACGCGCCCTGCTGCAAAGCGGCATGGATGACTACCTGACCAAACCCATCAGCGAGCGGCAACTGGCCCAAGTGGTGCTGAAATGGACCGGCCTGGCCTTGCGCAATCAAGGCCCGGAGCGCGCCGTCGAAGGCCACGGCCCCGCCGCCCAACTGCCAGTGCTGGACCATGAGGAAGGCCTGCGCCTGGCGGCCGGCAAGGCAGACTTGGCCGCCGACATGCTGGCCATGCTGCTGGCGTCCCTGGAAGCCGACCGCGAGGCGGTGTGCATCGCCCGCGAAGCCAACGACAATAACGCGCTGATCGAACGGGTCCACCGCCTGCACGGCGCCACCCGCTACTGCGGCGTGCCGCAATTACGCGCCGCCTGCCAGCGCGCCGAAACCTTGCTCAAGCAAGATGACGCCAAGGCCATCGCCGCCCTCGATGAGTTGGACATGGCGATTGCCCGCCTTGCCAGCGAAGCCCGGGTCAACGCCTGACAGAGAACAACACGCCAACCCCCCATGACGGGCAACATACCTGTAGGAGCCGGCTTGCCGGCGCCTACAGGTACCACACGCTATCTTGCAGGGAGCCCTTTGATGCGCATCATTGTATTCAGCAGCCAGACCTATGACCGCGACAGCTTTCTCGCCGAACCGCTGCCCGCAGGCATGGAGCTGCAATTCCAACCGGCACGCCTGAACCTCGATACCGTGGCCCTGGCCGACAAGCACGAAGTGGTCTGTGCCTTTATCAACGACGACCTCAGTACAGCGGTGCTCGAACACCTCGCCGCCGGTGGCACGCTCCTGATCGCCCTGCGCTCGGCCGGCTACAACCATGTGGACCTGGCCGCCGCCAAACGCCTGGGCCTGACCATCGTGCGGGTGCCTGCCTACTCGCCCCACGCGGTGGCCGAACATGCCGTGGCCCTGGTGCTGGCCCTCAATCGTCGCCTGCACCGCGCCTACAACCGCACCCGCGACGGCGACTTCAGCTTGCACGGCCTGACCGGTTTCGACCTGGTAGGCAAGACCGTTGGCGTAGTGGGCACCGGGCAGATCGGCGCGACCTTCGCCAAGATCATGGCCGGTTTTGGCTGCACCTTGCTGGCCTACGACCCCTATCCCAACCCGCAGGTCGAAGCCCTTGGCGCGCGCTATGTCGACCTGCCCCAGTTATTGGCCCAGGCGCAGATCATCAGCCTGCACTGCCCGCTGACCGCCGACAGCAAGCACTTGATCAATGCACAATCCCTGGCCCATATGCAGCCGGGGGCGATGCTGATCAATACCGGGCGCGGCGGCCTGGTGGATACCCCGGCGCTGATCGAAGCGCTCAAGGACGGGCAATTGGGCTACCTGGGCCTGGATGTGTACGAGGAAGAAGCCCAACTGTTTTTTGAGGACCGCTCGGACCTGCCGTTGCAGGACGACGTGCTGGCGCGCCTGCTGACCTTCCCCAATGTGATCATCACCGCGCACCAGGCATTCCTGACACGCGAAGCGCTGGCGGCGATTGCCGGGACCACCCTGGCCAATATCCAGGCCTGGGCCAGCGGTCAACCGCAAAACCTGGTGCACGGATGATCAACGGTCACATACCGCGCGCATGGTAAACAGGCGAGCGTGATAGGATGCCGCGCCTATTTGGAGGATCCATGGCCGAACACGATTTCCGCTTCAGTTTGCTGAGCCCACAACACACCCTGATCGAATGCCGCGCCCTGGTGCCGGGTCGTTACCAAGTCACCGGCAATGGTGGCTCGATCAAGCATGGCGACGTGCTGATCGTCACCTTGCGCGGCAGCAAGACCCTGTCGATGCGCCTGACCGTCGAAGGCGATGCGCGCTACTCCATCCGCCCGGCCGGGCAATGGGTCGCCATGGCGCAAGGGCCGAAGTTCGGCGAGCTGGAAATTCACACCTGGAAGGTCAACTGCGACAGCTGCGACGCGGTGCTGGAGTTTGAGTTCTCGGTGGAGACCAAGCTGACCAAGGAGCCACTGCAACCGGCGGCCACCGCGCGCATTGCCGAGCTGGGCTGGGCCACTGTCGGTGATAAACACCGTTGCCCGAAATGCCAGAAGGCCGCGCAATGAAGCGCCTGCTGGTGCTCGCCGCGCTGGGCGTCGGCCTCGCAGGCTGCGCTAGCGATGAGGTCAAGCTCAAGCAGGATCACAGCTACATCGTCGAATGGATCGGCGAACGGCCGCTGATGGATTACGCCCACCTGACCGTGACCCTCGGCGCCGATGGCCGGGCCTATGGCAATGGCGGCTGCAACCACTGGTTCGCGCCCTACAGCCTGGACGGTGACAAGCTCAGCTTCGGCAAGATCGGCAGTACCCGCAAGCTGTGTGCCGAAGCCCTGATGGAGCAAGAGCAGCGCTTCTTCAAGGCCCTGGAAACCGTGCAGCGCTGGGATATCTCGCCCATCGAGCAAACCCGCTTCTGGCCTGCCGAGGGCAAGCCTCTGCGCCTGTGGCTGGAAGAAGGCTGACCCAACGCCTGTAGGAGCGAGCTTGCTCGCGAAGAACTTCAACAAAAACCCGTGCATCCAGGATGAACGCGGTGCCTGTGAGTGCTTCGCGAGCGAGCTCGCTCCTGCAGATATCGCGAAGCTTCAGCCGCGCAGCTCTTTGAGTTTGGCCAGTACACCTTCCGCCGTCTGCTCACCCAACATCTGCGCCCGCACCTTGCCCTTGTCATCGATGATGTAGGTCACCGGCAACGCTTCGCTGCGCGGGATCTCAAAAATCGCCTCGGGGTTCTGTGCCAACACGGTGAACTTGATGCCCAGCTTCTCGCTCGCGCTCTTGAGTTCTTCACCCTGCACGTTGTCGAAGTTGACGCCGAACACACTCACCGGCTGGCCCTTGAGCTGCTCGGCCAGGGCGTTGAGCTCAGGGATTTCGATGCGGCACGGGCCACACCACTCGGCCCAGTAATTGACCACCAGCCATTGCTTGTCGACGCGTTCGGACGCGACTTTCTGACCGTATTGGTCGACGCCATAATCATTGCCGCAGCCACTGAGCAGGAGGGTGGTGATAACTGCCAGTGCGCCTATCAGTCGCCGTGTCATGGGGTAATCCTTAGCAAAAATGAACGTGGGCTGCGGCCGATCGCCTCTTACGGTTTAAGCACAAGCCACAGCGCAGGTAGAATACCCGCCACCTTACGCAAGATGCGACCCGCACATGACCGATCTGACGCTTTATCACAACCCGCGCTGCTCGAAATCCCGCGGTGCGCTCGAACTGCTGCAAGCCCGTGGCCTGGCGCCCACCGTCGTGCGTTACCTGGAAACCCCACTGGACGCCGCGCAGCTTGAAGCCCTGCTCGGCAAACTGGGGATCAGCGCCCGGCAACTGCTGCGCACCGGCGAAGACGAATACAAGACCCTCAACCTGGCCGACGCCAGCCTCAGCGAGGCGCAATTGATTGCTGCCATCGCCGCCCACCCCAAGTTGATGGAACGGCCGATCCTGGCCACCGCCGACAAGGCCGTGATTGGCCGCCCGCCGGAAAATATCCTGGAGATCCTGCCGTGAGCGCGCCCTACGTCCTGGTGTTGTATTACAGCCGCAACGGCTCGGTCAGCGAAATGGCCCGGCAGATTGCCCGGGGCATCGAGCAAGGCGGCCTGGAGGCGCGCCTGCGCACGGTGCCGGCAATCTCCAGCGAGTGTGAGGCCGTAGCGCCGAGCATCCCGGCCGAAGGTGCGTTGTACGCCAGCCTCGACGACCTGAAGAACTGCGCGGGCCTGGCCCTGGGCAGCCCGACGCGCTTTGGCAACATGGCCGCGCCGTTGAAGTACTTTCTCGACGGCACCAGCAACCTGTGGCTGACCGGCGCCCTGGTCGGCAAGCCAGCCGGGGTGTTCACCTCGACCGCCAGCCTGCACGGTGGCCAGGAAACCACCTTGATGTCGATGCTGCTGCCACTGCTACACCACGGCATGCTGATCACCGGCCTGCCCTACAGCGAACAGGCGTTGCTCGACACCCAGGGCGGCGGTACGCCCTACGGCGCCAGCCACCATTCCGGCGCTGACGGCAAGCGTGCCCTGGACCCCCATGAAATCGCCCTGTGCCGCGCCCTCGGCCTGCGCCTGGCGAAGACGGCAGCGAAACTGGAGAGTGGCCGTGGCCAAGAAGCCTAAAGTCCTGCCGCCCCAGGCCTGGCTCGAACCCCGGGTCAAGGTGGCACGGGCCTTGAGCCTGCTGGCGTTTTTTGGCCTGGTAGGCCTGCTCTGCGTTTACTACCTGCTGGTCGCCGACCTGCATGGCGCCCGGCCCTGGGTGATCCTGCTGATCGAACTGGTGCCGCTGCTGATCCTCGCGCCAGGCATGCTCATGGGCAGTGCGCGCGGGCATTCGTGGATGTGTTTTGTGGTGAACCTGTATTTCATCAAGGGCGCCCTGGCGGCCTATGACCCCAACCGCCAGTGGTTTGGCGTGCTGGAGATGCTGGCGAGCGTGGCGGTATTCTGCACGGCGCTGCTGTATGTGCGTTGGCGGTTCCAGCTCAATCGGCGGTTGGCCATGTAGGAGCGAGCTTGCTCGCGGAAAACGTTAACGATGACGCGGGCATTCAGAATGCACGCGGCGCCCTCAGGTTTTTCGCGAGCAAGCTCGCTCCTACAGGTCAATGGTTGACGGTATAGGCCAGCATCATCGACAACTGGCACATCGGCCGCCCGCTCTCGGCGTGCCACTGGTTGAACGCCGCCTGCACCGTCGCCAGGTCCCGCAGGCTGGTGGGGGCCTTGTCGACAATCTTCTGCGCATTGAGCGCCGCGACCACGTCATAGCTCGGCACAAAAGTGTCCTTGCCTACCATGCGCAAGAAGCGCGGCGCGGACAACCCGCCCAACTGGTGGCCGTGTTTGCTCAGGTATTTCCAAAGCCCAACGATATCGGTCACCGGCCAATCGGCGATCAGTGCGCCGAAGCTGCCCTTTTCCTGCGCGACGTCGAGAATCATCTGCGCATTGCGTGGCACGCTCTTGAGTTTGCCCAGGTGGCGGATGATCCGCGTGTCCTGCATCAGGCGCTCAAGGTGCTCGGCGCCCATCAAAACGACTTTTTCTGGATCAAAACCAAAGAACACCTGCTCGAACGCCGGCCACTTGGCGTCCACCACACTGTGCTTGAGCCCGGCGCGGAATACCCGCAGCGACAGGGTCGACAGGTAGCGATCATCGCTGATCTGGCGCAACTGCGCTGGCGTCTTGGGCACCGGCAGGTGGGCTTCCAGCTCGGCCGCCGAACCAAAGCGGTTCAGACAGTATTCGTGCAGCCATTTGTAATCGCGCATGCCCTCTCCTACGGGTTGAAATGAAAACGGCGCCCATGAGCGCCGTCTGTCAGAGCCTGGAAAAGGCTCAGAGGTTCACAATGTTGACGAAGCGCGAAGCGGCGGTTTCATCGATGCGCAGGCTGGTGAAGTCGAACAGGTTGCGGTCGGCCAACTGCGACGGGATCACATTCTGCAGGCTGCGGAAGATGCTTTCGGTGCGCCCCGGCGTCTTGCGTTCCCACTCCTGGAGCATGTCCTTGACCACCTGGCGCTGCAGGTTCTCTTGGGAGCCGCAGAGGTTGCAGGGGATGATCGGGAACTGCTTGAAGTCGGAGTAGGCCTGGATGTCCTTCTCGTTGCAATACGCCAGCGGGCGGATCACCACGTTGCGCCCGTCATCGGCACGCAGCTTGGGCGGCATGGCCTTGAGGGAGCCGTTGAAGAACATATTGAGGAAGAAGGTCTCGACGATGTCATCACGATGATGCCCCAAGGCCATCTTGGTCGCGCCGATTTCATCGGCAAAGGTGTACAGGGTGCCACGACGCAGGCGCGAGCACAGCGAGCAGGTGGTCTTGCCTTCCGGGATCAGTTCCTTGACCACCGAATAGGTGTCTTTCTCGACGATGTGGTATTCGATGCCGAGAGTCTTGAGATAGGCCGGCAGCACATCCTCGGGGAACCCGGGTTGTTTCTGGTCCATGTTCACGGCAACGATGTCGAACTTGATCGGCGCGACCTTCTGCAGGTGCATCAGCACGTCCAGCATGGTGTAGCTGTCTTTGCCGCCAGACAGGCAGACCATGACCTTGTCGCCCTCCTCGATCATGTTGAAGTCAGCGACAGCCTCACCGGCCAGGCGCCGCAGGCGTTTTTGCAGTTTGTTCTGATTGACGGTAAGGGTGCCCATGGCGCTTGGATCCGCGAAAAGGTGTGTGACGAAAAGCCGGGTATTTTAGCGGTATGGAGCACCGAGTTCCAATGTGGGAGGGGGCTTGCTCCCGATGGCGGTGGATCGATCAATAAATCCGCTGCCTGACCTACCGCTATCGCGGGCAAGCCCGCTCCCACAGGGGACTGCATTCCACGTCACAGACCCAGGCGCGATTAAGCCCAGTGTTTACAGTGCAATTTGCTCTAAAGCCACACACTTTTTCCGGTCATCACTTCCTATACTGCGACTTGAGGTCGCACATATATCCAGACCTTTCAGGCCACTTGGCCGGCGGGCGCTCCGCTTGGGGGGCGATGGTAATAACGACAGGAGTGACTGGCATGATCCATCACGTCGTGGGGCTTTTCACCCATCCCGACCAGGAATGGCGGGAAATTCGTGGCGATAAAGAAGAAAGCATCGGCCACATGTACCTCACTCACACGCTGATTCTCGCGGCGATCCCCGCCATATCGGCTTTTATCGGCACCACCCAGGTTGGCTGGGTCATCGGCAATCGCTCCCCGGTCATGCTGACCCAGGACAGTGCGTTGTGGATGACCATCATGTCGTACCTGGCGATGCTCGGCGGCGTCGCGGTGATGGGCGCCTTCATTCACTGGATGGCGCGCACCTATGACGCCAACCCGAGCATGGCGCGCTGCGTCGCGTTCGCCACCTACACCGCCACGCCGCTATTTATCGGCGGGCTGGCGGCGTTGTATCCACATATGTGGCTGGGCATGGTGGTGGGCACGGCGGCGATTTGCTACACCGTCTACCTGCTGTACGTGGGGTTGCCGACCTTCATGAGCATCGACCCGGACGAAGGCTTCCTGTTTTCCAGCTCGGTGCTGGCGGTAGGCCTGGTGGTACTGGTGGCGATCATGGCCTTTACCGTGATTGTCTGGGGCCTGGGCGTGGGGCCGATCTACACCAACTGACGCGCTTTCAACCGCAGGAAAAGCCACCGCAAGGTGGCTTTGTGCGTTATGCATGACCATTCGGCGCCTGACAGATTCGGAAATACCCTTGGATGCGGCATACTGGACGTCTCTGGAGATATGTACAGCATGCCCGAGCAACTCAATACCCGCGTCGAAGATTGTTTCCTGCAAGCCGAATCCTTTTTCAAACGAAGTTTCAAACGCCCCCAGGTCAGCCTCAAGCTGCGTGGGCAGAAAGCCGGTGTCGCGCATTTGCACGAGAACCTGCTGCGCTTCAACCCCCAGTTGTATCGAGAAAACAGCCAACACTTCCTCAAACAGACGGTGGCCCACGAAGTGGCGCACCTGATCGCCCACCAATTGTTCGGCGAGCGCATCCAGCCCCATGGCGAGGAATGGCAACTGATCATGCGCGGGGTCTACGAACTGCCGCCTGATCGGTGCCACACCTATGAGATCCAGCGACGGCGCGTGACCCGTTACATCTACCGGTGCCCGTGTGCCGACAGTGACTTTGCGTTCTCGGCCCAGCGCCATGGGTTGGTGAACCAGGGGCGGCGGTATTTGTGCCGGCGCTGTCGGGAGACGTTGGTGTTTACTGGGGAGACGCGGGTGGAGTGAGGTTTTGGGGTGCCTGTTCTGGACCCATCGCGGGCAAGCCCGCTTGTATGTTTAGACTTGAAGGGGTGGGCGGCGACTAAAAGCCCGATTCCGACTCTAGCCAGTACGGACCGTGGGAGACTTCTCGTCCCGCCCTTTCTACCCTAAGCGCCGATAAGGAATTCATCGGGAAAACCGACAATAGAGGCAAGCCAGCGCTGGGATAGACCCCGACAAGCCCTTAAACCCTAGCTCCGAGGATTAGTTATGACAATCCTTACTTCACCAACGGTTGTGGGTATCGATGTGGCCAAGGCCGAAATCGTTGCCTACCGCGAAGACCTCAACGCCACTCAAGCCATTGCCAACGACCGCGATGCTCTTGGCCGCTGGCTCAACACATTACCTGCCAACAGCTCAATTGCCCTGGAAGCCACCAGCACTTACCACTTGGACACAGCTGAACTCGCCCATGAAATAGGACATCGGGTTTACGTTGTAGACGCTTATCGGTTGAGCCATTACCGCGAAAGCATTGGCCAGCGGGCGAAAACCGACCCTTGTGATGCACGTTTATTAGCGCGCTACCTGAGCAGCGAGCAGAAACGGCTACGGCTCTGGAGTCCACCTCCGCAGGCTTACAAGTTATTGAAAAGCTTGCTACACCGACGTGCAGAACTTATCAACTTGCGTGTAAGCCTCACACTGAGCTGGTCAGGCGAACCGCTTTTGAAAGACGAGTTGGCCCAGCAGTTAAAGTCCTTCAAACAAGCTGAGCAGGTCATTCAGAAGTTGCTGCACAAGGTCAGCAAAGAGGCGGGCATCACCGAAAATATCAAGCGCTGCAAAGCCATTGAGGGAGTGGGTGATCTTACGGCTACTGGTCTAGCGACAGCCTTCATGCGCGGTCAGTTCGCCAATGGCGATGCATTCATCGCTTTCTTGGGGATGGATCTGAGACCAAAAGACTCCGGAAAAAAGGCCGGCCCTCGGCACTTGAGTAAAAAGGGCGATTCAGAGTTGCGGCGCCTTGCTCACAACGCAGCGATGGCCGCTAGCCGATCTGCGACCTGGAAACCGTACTACGAGTCCTACCTGGCCCGAGGACTGGCAAAGACCCAAGCCCTGGTAATCCTCGCCCGCAAGCTCTGCCGGGTGGCATTCGCGCTGATGAAAAACCAGAGCGAATACCAACCGAACTTAAGGTTGCAGGGTTTACCTGCAACATAGAATCTCCCACATTTTGATTTGTGAATACATTCAGAATGTGAGAGCGGGCTTGCCCGCGATGGGGCCAGAACAGCCACTACCCCACCACCTTGGCCCCCCGCAGTTCGGCAATCCGCTGAAGACTGAAACCCAACTCCCCCAACAACTCATCACTGTGCGCCCCCACCGCCCCCCCAATATGCCTCGGCGCCGGCAACCCCTCGGAAAACTTCAGCGGGCACGCCATCTGCGCCTGGAACGAACCATCCCCGCGGGGCACCTGGCTCACCAGCTCCCGGGCCTGTAACTGCGGGTGTTCAAGGGCTTCGCCCAAACTGAGGACCGGTTCCACGCAGGCATCCACCCCAGCGAACAACGCACACAGCTCCTCAAAACTGTGCCGCTCAAACTCGACCTGCAATGCCTGCTTGAGTGCCTTCTGCTGCTCGGGCTTGGGCGACAACCCCAGGGCCGCCAGTTCCGGGCGCCCCAGCGCGCCACACAGTTGCTGCATAAACCCTGGTTCCAGGCTGCCCACCGACAGCCAGCGCCCGTCCCGCGAGCGGTAGTAATCGTAGAAGCTACCGCCATTGAGCACCTGGTCTTCGCGCCCGGGCTCCACGCCACAGGCCAGGTAGGCCGCGCCGGCCATGGCGTTGAGGCTGAAGGCGCAGTCGGTCATGCTCACATCCAGGTACTGGCCCACCCCGCTGTGCTGCCGGGCAATCACCGCCGCGAGCAGGCCGACCACGGCGTGCAACGAGCCACCGCCCACATCGGCCAATTGCACGCCGAGGGGCAGCGGGCCGCTGTCCTCACGCCCGGTGTAGCTGGCGACGCCAGACAGTGCCAGGTAATTGATGTCATGCCCGGCGCGATCCTTGTAGGGGCCCGTCTGGCCGTAGCCGGTGATGGACACATAGATCAGCTTCGGGTTGATCGCCTTCAGCGCTTCATAACCCAAGCCCAGGCGTTCCATGACCCCGGGGCGGAACTGCTCCAGCACGATGTCGTAGTCGGCGACCAGTTGCCGCACGATCTCCAGCGCCTCGGGCTGCTTGAGGTCCAGGGCCAGGCTGCGCTTGTTGCGGTTGAGGTAGGCATGGCTGGCCGACACGCCACGGTCGTGGGGCGGCAACACGCGCAACAGGTCCATGCGCGTCGGGGATTCGATGCGCAGTACCTCGGCGCCCATGTCCGCCAACAGCAACGAGGCAAAAGGCCCCGGCAACAAGGTCGAGAAATCCAGCACTTTGAGGGACGCCAAGGGGCCTGACATGGGAGCTCCGATTCCAGTTCGATGGGGCACAGAGTAGTCAGCCTTGGGCGCCAGCGGCAATTACCGTAACCATCATCGACAGTGACCGTTGTGCTCGTGCGCCCATAAAAAAACCCATCCGAAGATGGGTTTTTTAGTGTGCCTCAGCGTTTACTTGATCGCTGGCGCCGGGCCTTCGGCTACGCCCAGGTCATCCAGTTCGCGGGTTTCGGAGATACCGGTACCGCCGGAAGCCAGCTCGCTTTGCAGCTTGTCGGTGTCCAGTTCCTTGACCCATTTGGCAACGACGATGGTCGCTACGGCGTTACCCACCAGGTTGGTCAGGGCACGGGCTTCGGACATGAAGCGGTCGATGCCGAGGATCAGCGCCAGGCCGGCAACCGGCAGGTGGCCAACAGCCGACAAGGTTGCGGCCAGTACGATGAAACCACTGCCAGTCACGCCTGCAGCGCCTTTGGAGGACAGCAACAGCACCAGCAACAGGGTGATCTGGTGGGTGATGTCCATGTGGGTGTCAGTCGCCTGGGCGATGAACACGGCAGCCATGGTCAGGTAGATCGAAGTACCGTCGAGGTTGAAGGAGTAGCCAGTCGGGATAACCAGGCCAACCACCGACTTCTTCGCGCCCAGGCGTTCCATCTTGATCAGCATGCGCGGCAGTGCGGATTCAGAGGAGGAAGTACCCAGTACGATCAGCAGTTCTTCACGGATGTAGCGCACCAGTTTCAGGACGCTGAAGCCGTGGGCGCGGCAGATGCCACCCAGTACTACCAGCACGAACAGGATGCAGGTGATGTAGAAGCAGATCATCAACTGGCCCAGTTGCACCAGCGAGCCAACACCGTAGGCACCGATGGTGAACGCCATGGCGCCCAGGGCACCGATTGGCGCGAGCTTCATGATCATGTTGATGATGTTGAACATCACGTGGGCGAAGCGATCGATGAAGTCCAGCACCGGCTTGCCGTAGGCACCCAGGCGATGCAGGGCAAAACCGAAGATCACCGAGAACATCAGCACTTGCAGGATATCGCCGTTGGCGAAGGCGCCGACGATGGTGTTCGGGATCACGTTGAGGATAAAGCCGACGATGCTCTGGTCTTTACCGGCGGTGACATAAGCAGCCACTTTCGAAGCGTCCAGGGTGGCGACGTCGATGTGCATGCCAGCACCTGGCTGTACCACGTTGACCACGATCAGGCCGATCAACAGGGCGATGGTGGAGACGATTTCGAAGTACAGCAGCGCGTAGCCGCCGGTCTTGCCCACCGACTTCATGCTCTGCATGCCGGCGATGCCGCTGACAACGGTACAGAAGATGATCGGGGCGATGACCATTTTGATCAGCTTGATAAAGCCGTCACCCAATGGCTTGAGGGCCACACCGGTCTGCGGGTAGAAGTGACCGAGCAGGATACCGATAACGATGGCAACGATTACCTGGAAGTACAGGGTTTTGTAGAACGGCTGACGAGTCGTCATTGCAAAGTTTCCTCAAGAGTCCCGTGTGGCAAATATCCGCCATTGCCCACGACACTTGAATTGCGAACCCTCCTGCACTGGAGGGATTTGTTTTGGCGATCTGCTGGCTGGCAGGTCTGTACTCCTTATCGCAAACCGCGTGCCACTTTCCTGAAAAACCCTGTAACCCTTGGCTCATAGGGGCTGACGGAAATTCATGGCTGTTTCAGGGGGGCGCGCAGGTGGCGGATATCCGCCCACCCGCCTAATCTCGTCCTACAATTTGGCGGATATCCGCCTTGTCCAGCCCAGACATGATGGCTACCATCGGCCACTCAATGGACGAGGCCCCTGCATGCGCGAACGCACCATCGCCAGTCATTACGCCCGCGCTGCCTTGGGCGGTGCGCACCGGGCCGGCTACGACTGCTCGACGCTGCTGCAGCAACTGGGCATTACCCCGCAATTGCTGGCAGAGCCCCGCGCACGCATCGCGCCGGAGCAGTTCACGCAGCTGTTGCAGAGGCTGTGGCTGGCCCTGGATGACGAGTACCTGGGTTTCGCCGATGGGCCGAGCAAGCGTGGGACCTTCGCCATGATGTGCCACGCGCTGATTCACTGCCGCACCCTGGAGAAGGCGCTGGAGCGCGGCCTGTTGTTCTATAGCCTATTCCCCCAGGGGCCGCGCTGGCGCCTGAGCCGCGAAGGCGATATGGCCTGCCTGAGCCTGGATGACTCGCAACTGTGGGACCCGGATCACTTTTTGAGCGAGTCCCTGCTGGTGATCTGGCATCGCCTCGGCAGTTGGTTGATTGGCCAGCGTATCCGCCTGGAGCAAGCGACGTTCAGCTACCCGGCGCCGGCCCATGCCAGTGAGTACGACCTGCTGTTCCCTTGCCCCCTGGTGTTCAGCGCAGCCCGCAGCAGCCTGGTGTTCCATAGCCGCTACCTGAGCCTGCCGCTGCTGCAGGACGAGCGCACCCTCAAGCATTTCCTCGAGCGCTCCCCCGCCGACCTGCTGTCGCGACCGGACGAAGGCGACAGCCTGAGCAGCCAGTTGCGGCGTCTGTTAAGCCGCGACCGCACACCCTGGCCCGACCTGGAAGCCGTGGCGCAGCACCTGCACATCAGCCCACAGACCCTGCGCCGGCATTTGCGTGAGGAAGGCACCAGCTTCCAGGCACTCAAGGATGAGCTGCGGCGGGATATTGCGATTTTTCATCTGGGGCGGGCGGATCTGTCGTTGCAGGAGATTGCCGAGCAGTTGGGGTTTTCCGAGCCGTCGGCGTTTCACCGGGCGTTCAAGAAGTGGACGGGGGTGACGCCGGGGGCTTATCGAGCGCAGGAAAGTTGAGGATGTATTGTTTGGACGGGCGCCATCGCAGGCAAGCCAGCGATGCGCATAGGTATCTACACGACTTTCAGAAACTGACGCCCCCCGTGGCGAGCGGGCTTGCCCCGCGCTGGGCTGCGAAGCAGCCCCAAAACCAGCCGCTGCGGTGTATCTGGTACAACGCATTCGGCTTATTGGGGCTGCTTCGCAGCCCAGCGCGGGGCAAGCCCGCTCGCCACAACTGCGCTATCTGCCTGGATTTAGGCGTTGCGGCAAAGTTGTGTAGATACCGATGCTGCGATGCGGCCGGTCAATCCAATAAAGATCAAACAGCCGGAAAATGAATCCTGAACGCCGCGCCCCCTAGAGGCGAATCCCCCAGGGTCAACCGTGCGCCGTAGCTTTCAATAATGTCCTTGACCACCGCCAACCCGATCCCCTGCCCCGGATGCTGGCGGTCCAACCGCTCACCGCGCTGCAGGATCCGCGCACGTTGGTCGGGAGGCACACCGGGGCCGTCGTCTTCGATGCACAAGCGCACGCCATCGGCACTTTCATCCAGGGTCACGCGCACCTCACTCAGGCACAGGCGGTAGGCGTTTTCCAGCAGGTTGCCGAGCAACTCCAGCAAGGCGCCTTGCTCGATGGGCACGTCGCACTGCTCTGGTAGCGCGAAAGACACGCGCACGCGCTTGTCGCGGTAGACCTTGTCGAGGGTGTCGCACAGGCTTTGCAGCACCGGGCGCAGGCGCACCTGGTGGCGTACCAGGCCGCTTTTACGCAGGCTGGCGCGCTGCAATTGATAGCTGATCTGCTGGCTCATGCGTTCGATCTGCGACTGCAAGACCCGCGCCTGTTCAAGGTCCTGGGGGCGCTGGGCCATGTCTTCACTCACCCCCTGCAACACCGCCAGCGGGGTTTTCAGGCTGTGGGCCAGGTCGTCCAGGGAGTCGCGGTAACGGGTGCGCTGCTCGCGCTCGCTATGGAGCAGGCGGTTGAGGGAACCGGTCAGGCGCAGCAGCTCCCGCGGGTGTTGCTCGCTGAGGCTTTCCCGGGTGCCGCCTTCGATTTCATCCAGCTCCTGGCTCAGCCGGCGCAAGGCCTGCAAGCCCCAGGTCAGGCCGATCCACAGCAGGCTCAGCAGCACCAGCAAGGCGGCGCCAAACCCCAGGTAGAGGTTCTCCCGCAGGCCTTCAAGGGTCACTTGGTATTCGCGCACCGGTTGCAGGGCGACAATACTGAACGCCGCGCTCTTGCCCCCCAGCAGCTTGACCTCGACGTCATAGACGAAGAATTCCTGGCCGTTGGCTTCGCGGATCTTCGCAAACTCGTTGCCGCGCCCGTCGTAGCGCGGCCGGTAGTTGATGTTTTCTTCCCTGGTCGCCCGCGAACGCCAGACCAGATGGCCTTCACGGTCGTAGATATAGCCCAGCAGGCGGCTATCGGTCAGGTTGAAGCGCTCGTCCGGCAACTGCGCCGGCATCAGCAAACGGTTGTTATCGACCCGCGCGGCAGAGATCAGGGTGGTCACATCGGACGCCAGGCGCTGCTCGATGGAATCCTGCAACGCCAGGCTGAACGCGCCCTGCATCGCCGGTAACAGCCCGAGCATGAACAATACGGCCAAGGTGGTGGCCGCCAGCATCAGGCGCACACGCAGCGAACGAATCAACGGCAGCGCTCGTTAAACATGTAGCCCAGGCCACGCACGGTGTCGATAGGCTTGAACCCGGCCGGGCCTTCGAGCTTGCGACGCAGGCGGCCGACCAGCACTTCGATCACGTTCGGATCACGCTCGTCATCATCGGGATAGAGTTGTTCCATCAACCGATCCTTGGCCACCACTTGCTGGTGATGACGCATCAGGTACTCGAGGATCCGGTACTCATAGGCCGTCAGCGCCAGGGGCTGCTCGTCCAGGGACGCCTGCTTGCGGTTGAGGTCCAGCAGCAAGGGGCCGGCGACGATGGTCGATTGGGTAAAACCGCTGGAGCGGCGCAACAGGGCGTTCATCCGCGCCTCCAGCTCTTCGAACTGGAACGGCTTGACCACATAGTCATCGGCCCCGGCGGCCAGGCCTTCGACCTTGTCCTGCCAGTTGCCGCGCGCGGTGAGGATCAGGATCGGGAAGGTCTTGGCCTGGGCCCGCAGTTGGCGGATCAGGTCCAGGCCGCCCATGCCCGGCAGGCCCAGGTCGATGATCGCCAGGTCATGATTGAATTGCCCAGTCTGGTACAGCGCTTCTTCGGCGTTAGCCACGGCTTCGACCACGTGGCCGCTGTCGCCAAGACGGGTCAGCAGGTGATGGCGCAACAACGCCTCATCTTCGACAACCAGCAATTTCATAACACTCTCCAAGGCCAATCCACCGTCCCGCAGGGAACCATCATAGCGGCCCTGAAGGTATGCTTGCGCAGTTTACGGCGGTTGAACTGAACACAGTCTGAACCGGCGGGCTACCCAGGCAGGTCCCGCCCCGTGCAGAATAGCCGGCATGAACCCGATACCCGCCTGCTGCACCCCACTTGATGACCATTGGCCGCTGCCCGCCACCTTGCCCGGCACGGTGTTCCTGAGCACGCGTTTCGAGCCCAAATTGCTCGAACCCGGCGACTTCCAGCGCTGCGCCGTGCCGCCGCCGGCCAGTATCCAACGCTCGGTGGCCAAGCGGCAGGCGGAGTTTCTGGCGGGCCGGCTGTGCGCCCGCAGCGCCTTGCAACGGCTAGAAGGCCTGGACTTTATCCCCGCCATCGGTGAGGACCGCGCCCCGGTGTGGCCCTCGCATATCAGCGGCTCGATCACCCATAGCACCGGGCATGCCGCCGCCATCGTCGGCCACAAGGCCCAGTGGCGCGGGCTGGGCATGGACCTGGAAAACCTATTGCCCCTTGAGCGGGCCGAGCGCCTGGCCGGGGAAATCCTTACTCCGGATGAGATGCAGCGCATGGCCACAGGGCCAAGGGAGCAGGTTGCGCAGCTGGTGACCCTGACGTTTTCGGCCAAGGAGAGTCTGTTCAAGGCGCTCTACCCGATTGTGCAGAAGCGTTTCTACTTTGAGCATGCCGAGGTGATGGAGTGCTCCGATTCGGGATTTTTGCGCTTGCGATTGCTGACGGATTTGTCCAGTGAGTGGTGTTATGGCAAGGAGCTGGAGGGGCAGTTTGCGGTGGATGACGGGCAGTTGTTGAGCCTGGTGGCCATCGGTGCCTGATATAGCGCTATCGCAGGCAAGCCAGCTCCCACAGTTGACCGAGTACATCCCTTGAAATGCAGTCAACTGTGGGAGCTGGCTTGCCTGCGATGACCACCTCAAGTCTTGTCCTGATCCCGCGGCCAGCTCAGGCTGAAACACGCCCCGCCCAGGTTGTTGCTCTTGCTGATCAATGCCCGGCCGCCGTGCCAGTAGATAATCCGCCGCACAATCGACAAACCCAGGCCATGCCCACCCGAGGCGCGTGTACGGCTGTCATCAAGGCGCAGGAATGGGGTAAAGATCCGCTCCCAGGCGCTTTCCGGCACGCCTGGGCCATCGTCTTCGACGTCGATACGGCAACGCACCTGCCCCACCTGGTAACTGATCAGCACCCGCGACTGCGCATGGCGCATGGCATTGCTCACCAGGTTTTGCAGGGCGCGGTGCAGGTAGCGCGGCTCGGCGTCGACCCAGGCCGCATCCAGGTGCGCCGATGACAGACACACGCCCCGCGCCACCTCGATCTCTGGCCGCAAGGGTGCCAGCTCGCCGATCACCTGGTCGAGCAAGGCACTGAGGTCGACCCGCTGGAAACTCAGGGCCGGCGAACCCTGCTCCAGGCGCGCATAGGTGAGCATTTCATCCACCAGGCCGTCGAGGTCCTGGATATCACTGTCCATGCCTTCCATGTATTTGCGCCGGGCTTCGGGCGTCGCGGCGTCGCCGATCATCTCCAGGCCAAAACGCAGGCGGGCCACCGGGGTGCGTAACTCATGGGACACCGCGCGCACCAGTTCACGCTGAATCGCCAACAGGCGCTGCAAGTGCTCGGCCATGCCGTTGAAGGCCGCCGCCAGGCGCCCTACCGAGTCGGCACCGCGCGCCGGCACCCGCGCTTCCAGGTTGCCCTTGGCGATGCGCGTGGCGGCCGCTTCGAGCCCGCGTAGGCGGCGCTCCAGTTGGCGTACCAGCAAATACACGATCAAGCCGATCAGGGTCAGACCAATCAATGCAATCAGCACCAGCCATTGCGCCGGGTAAGGATTCATCTGGTACAGCGGGCCGATTTCCAGGACCCACGGCGTGCCGACCATGCCGGCAAACACACGGATCGAGTCGCCGCCCTTGCCCAGGGCCATCACCGTGTCGCCTTCGGCCACGCGACGCCGCTGGTCCTCGTCCATGTCCGCTTCGTCGAGCTTGAGCAGGTGCATTTCAAAGCCGAAGCCCTTGGCGTCTTTCAGGTCGGCCAACCGTTGCGGCTGCTCGGCCACAGGAAAACGCACCAGTTCGTCGGCCAGTAAATAAATGGTGGCCCGGGCCAACTGCTCGCTGATCTGCTGCACTTCGCCGGTGAGCAGCAGTTGCTCCTTCTCACTGACCAGGCGCAACACCCGGGCCGCATGGGGCCCGGTCTGCTCCACCAGGACCTGGCCGCGCTGCAGGCGATTGCGCTGGCTCAGGTCCAGGCGGGCATCCGCCACCGTCTGCAATTGCAAGGGAATCCCCAGCAATCGCTCCCACACCGCCAGGGCGCGCTGGCGCTCGATGCTGCTCATCGGCTGCAGGTTGTCGCCCATCAGGGCAAAGGTGCCGTGGGCCAGCCGCTCGCGGTACTGGCCGCTGCGCACCTCATTGAGCAGGTGCAGCGCCAATACGCCAAGCAGGGCCACGAGGATCAGCGCCGCGCACATGCCGCCATAGATACGCAGGAAGATCGAGTTCACGACAGCATATCGGCGGCAGCTTCGGGGACGAACAGGTAGCCTTTGCTGCGAATGGTCTTGATCAGGCGCGGATGGATGGGGTCGTCGCCGATTTTCGGGCGGATCCGCGAGATGCGTACGTCAATGGAGCGGTCCTGGCCGTCGTAGCCGATACCGCGCAAGGCGGTGAAGATCTCTTCCCGGGACAGGATGCGCCCGGCATTGGCCACCAAGAGCCACAACAGATCGAATTCGGCGCTGGTCAGTTCGATGCCGCCATCGTGCAGCCAGGCTTCGCGCAAGGCGTTGTCGACCACCAGGGGGCCGAATTGCAGGCGCCGCTGTTTTTCCGGGGCGGCAGGCTCGGCGCTTTCGCTGCGCCGCAACAGCGCCTGGATCCGCGCCAGCAGCAAGCGCGGGCGCACCGGCTTGCACACATAGTCATCGGCCCCCATGTCCAGGCCCAGAACCTGGTCCATGTCGTCGGTACGCGCGGTGAGCATCAGGATCACCCCGTCGTAGCGCTCGCGCACCTTGCGGCAGATGCTCAGGCCGTCTTCGCCGGGCAGCATCAGGTCGAGGATTACCAGGTCCGGCTGCTCGGCAATGATCCGCGCCACCGCCAGGGCTCCGTCGCCCTCGATGGAGACCCGCAGGCCGTTGCTTTCCAGGTAGTCACGGGTCAACTCAGCCAGCCGCTGGTCGTCCTCGACAATCAGTACCTGCCAGGCTTCTTGCTCCACGGGTGGTCCTCGTTTTTATAAGAGATTTGTCAGGACTGCGCAGGTTCAAATGTAGGAGCGGGCTTGCCCGCGATAGCAGTGTGTCAGGCAACATACCTACTGCTGATCCACCGTTATCGCGGGCAAGCCCGCTCCCACATTTTGATCTTCGCCAGCCGTACCAAATTTGTCATGCATAAAGGGCATAACAGTGTAGGAATAAAGGCCGATTGTAGCCATGGCCTGACCCTGCAACACAAGCCAGGAAATGCATTCGGTGATCGCGATTTTTTGTGATAGGGTTCGCGCCCGCAAAAATCCAACCGGGTGTTTTCAGCTTGGAATATTCGGTGACAAACGGTGCGATGCAGCAGTACTGCGGCCTACACGGCGGTTCCACCTTTCATACACATTTTACCCACAGCGTTATCCACAGGTAGTGCGTTGCTAAGCCCCCCAAAACGCATTATCTTGTACCTCGTCGCAAAAAAAACCCTACATGTAGGGTTTCAAGCGACAAGACCAAACACAAATCAGACAAGAAACTCAAGTGCTTTCTTGCTCCTGTTTGGTGGAACTTAAACCTTTTTCGAAAGCCCAAACCGCGCACGCGGATGGCTGCTGTTTTCAAGCCCCAACGGGAGAAAGCGGTACGGGTGTTGCAATACAAACGACACCCACACAGGAATACGGTAAAGAGCCCAGGGCTTGGAACCGAAGACTTCGGCATGGAAGCGGCGCGAACAGCTCCCTTCCTCCTGTCCCGAGGTTGTTATGCCAGGCCAAGGCCTGTTGTAAGTGCTTCAGGACGGAACGGTGGGCACCGTGATGGTGCCCAAATAAATATAGAATGTGGAGACAACCCCCCATGCAAACCGACACAACTCGCGAGAACCCGCAAGGCTCCGTGCCGCAGGGCGCTGATTCGAATATGGATCTGTCCGCCACCGCGCCCGGCCAATTGCGCGTGATCAAGCGTAACGGCACTGTCGTTCCTTACACCGACGACAAAATCACCGTCGCTATCACCAAAGCGTTTCTTGCAGTTGAAGGCGGCACCGCTGCCGCTTCGTCGCGTATCCACGACACCGTTGCCCGCCTGACCGAACAAGTCACCGCGACCTTCAAGCGTCGCATGCCTTCGGGCGGCACCATCCACATCGAAGAAATCCAGGACCAGGTCGAACTGGCCCTGATGCGCGCCGGCGAGCAGAAAGTGGCCCGCGACTACGTGATCTACCGCGACTCGCGCGCCAAGGAACGTGCCGTACACGCGCCGTCCGCCGAAGCCGTGCAAGCCCACCCGTCGATCCGCATCACCTTGGCTGATGGTTCGTTCGCGCCGCTGGACCTGGGCCGCCTGAACACCATCATCACCGAAGCCTGCGAAGGCCTGGAAGAAGTCGACGGCGACCTGATCCAGCGTGAAACCCTGAAGAACCTGTACGACGGCGTGGCCCTGACCGACGTCAACACCGCCCTGGTGATGACCGCCCGTACCCTGGTTGAGCGTGAGCCGAACTACTCGTTCGTGACCGCGCGCCTGCTGATGGACACCCTGCGTGCCGAAGGCCTGGGGTTCCTGGGCGTGGCCGATAGCGCCACCCACCACGAAATGGCCGACCTGTACGCCAAGGCCCTGCCTGCCTACATCGCCAAGGGTATCGAATTCGAATTGCTGAACCCGATCCTGGCCACCTTCGACCTGGAAAAACTCGGCAAGGCGATCAACCACGAGCGTGACCAGCAGTTCACCTACCTGGGCCTGCAGACCCTGTACGACCGTTACTTCATCCACAAGGACGGGATCCGTTTCGAACTGCCGCAGGTGTTCTTCATGCGTGTGGCCATGGGCCTGGCGATCGAAGAGAAGCACAAAGAAGACCGTGCCATCGAGTTCTACAACCTGCTGTCGTCCTTCGACTACATGTCGTCGACTCCGACCCTGTTCAACGCCGGCACCCTGCGTCCACAGCTGTCGAGCTGCTACCTGACCACCGTGCCGGATGACCTGTCGGGCATCTACCACGCGATCCACGACAACGCCATGCTGTCCAAATTCGCTGGCGGCCTGGGCAACGACTGGACGCCGGTCCGTGCACTGGGTTCGTACATCAAGGGCACCAACGGCAAGTCCCAGGGCGTCGTGCCGTTCCTCAAAGTCGTGAACGACACCGCCGTAGCCGTGAACCAGGGTGGCAAGCGCAAAGGCGCTGTGTGTGCGTACCTGGAAACCTGGCACATGGACATTGAAGAGTTCATCGAGCTGCGCAAGAACACCGGTGATGACCGTCGTCGTACCCACGACATGAACACCGCCAACTGGATCCCTGACCTGTTCATGAAGCGCGTCTTCGATGACGGCCCGTGGACCCTGTTCTCGCCATCGGAAGTGCCTGACCTGCACGACCTGACCGGCAAGGCCTTCGAAGAGCGCTACGAGTACTACGAAGCCCTGTCCCAGTACCCAGGCAAGATCAAGCTGTTCAAGACCATCCAGGCCAAAGACCTGTGGCGCAAAATGCTGTCCATGCTGTTTGAAACCGGCCACCCATGGCTGACCTTCAAGGACCCGTGCAACCTGCGCAGCCCGCAGCAGCACGTGGGCGTGGTCCACAGCTCGAACCTGTGCACCGAGATCACCTTGAACACCAACAAGGACGAGATCGCTGTTTGCAACCTGGGCTCGATCAACCTGCCGAACCACATCGTCAACGGCAAGCTGGACACCGCCAAACTGGAACGTACCGTCAACACCGCCGTTCGCATGCTCGATAACGTTATCGACATCAACTACTACTCGGTGCCACAGGCGCAGAACTCCAACTTCAAGCACCGTCCGGTCGGCCTGGGCATCATGGGCTTCCAGGACGCTTTGTACCTGCAGCACATTCCCTACGGTTCGGATGCTGCGGTCGAGTTCGCCGACAAGTCCATGGAAGCGGTCAGCTACTACGCGATCCAGGCTTCCTGCGACCTGGCCGACGAGCGCGGCGCCTACGAGACGTTCCAGGGTTCGCTGTGGTCCAAGGGCATCCTGCCGCTGGACTCGCAACAGATCCTGATCGAAGCCCGTGGCCAGAAGTACATCGATGTTGACCTCAACGAATCCCTGGACTGGGCGCCGGTACGTGCCCGTGTGCAGAAAGGCATTCGTAACTCCAACATCATGGCCATCGCACCGACCGCGACCATCGCCAACATCACTGGCGTGTCGCAGTCGATCGAACCGACCTACCAGAACCTGTATGTGAAATCGAACCTGTCGGGCGAATTCACCGTGATCAACCCGTACCTGGTCCGCGACCTGAAAGCCCGCGGCCTGTGGGACTCGGTGATGATCAACGACCTTAAGTACTACGACGGTTCGGTACAGCAGATCGAGCGCATCCCGCAAGAACTCAAAGAGCTCTACGCGACCGCGTTCGAAGTGGACACCAAGTGGATCGTTGACGCCGCCAGCCGTCGCCAGAAGTGGATCGACCAGGCGCAGTCCCTGAACCTGTACATCGCCGGCGCATCGGGCAAGAAGCTCGACGTGACCTACCGCATGGCTTGGTACCGTGGCCTGAAAACCACTTACTACCTCCGTGCCCTGGCCGCGACCAGCACCGAGAAGTCGACCATCAACACCGGCAAGCTGAACGCTGTATCCAGCGGTAACCACGGTGATGATTCGGTTCTCGCAGCGCCGGCCGGCCCAGCGCCAGTGCCTAAAGCCTGCGCGATCGACGAGCCGGATTGCGAAGCCTGCCAGTAAGCTGACAGCACCTTGGGTTTAACCCCCCAAGGATGAAAAGCCCCCGATAGGCCTATGGTGTATCGGGGGCTTTCTTTTGCCGTAGAACCAAAGGTTAAACAAAGCCAAAAGCTATACCCTCTGTTGGATATCCACCACGCCCTCCCCAAAGTTCCTTCCTGCCATTAACCACGGCCACCGAATGAATATTCGTATCCGCCGTACCGACTGCTCCCCTCGCCAAGTCACTTAAACTCACCTGTCTAACATGATTCTTCAAACCCAGGCGGTCAAAGGCCTCCTTACTCCACTCGCCATCATTTAACGAATCAATAGCCTGTCCGTAACTCATCCCCACCCTGCCGTCGTTATTTTCTTCCTGTGCACGCTTGGCACTTACAGCAAACATAAAGTTGGCATCCGTCATCATTTCCGGATCGTCACCCTTAAAGTTTGCTCCCCTGGCCGCCTGCTTCAACTCATCTCGACTAAGGTGAAGCTTATATCCATCGCGCATTGTCACGTCATAACCGTTACCCGCCTCCTTGACCTCCTTATAAATGTCAGTTGGCTTCTGGCCAAAATGCATCATTGACGCTTTGATCGCAGAGACTGTTCCACAATTACCCTCCTGTCCCTGACTGAATCCACTCCAGATATTTTTGGGCTTTTTTCCTGCGTTTTCGGCACTGGAGTCAGGTCGATAATCGGTATAACCCGCCCCTACTGACAGAGGCTTGTCGCTCATACGCTCAGCACTTCTTTGGCCGCCACCTACATTGGCATTGCCGCCGCCACCCCCTCCCCCTCTCCTTCCTCCACCGACACCCGAGCCCCCACCGGCATTCCCAGTACCACCATTTCCCAAGGCTGAATCAGATGCTGGGAACCACTCATCCCGCAGGCGCCTGAGAAACTCAAGAAACGACAGAGGCGTTTCATCCGACTCAATCATTTGATTGAGAATATCCTTGAGTTTTTCATCACTGATCTCCTCGCGCTTTGCATTGAGCTTGTCACGCAGATCGCGAGCCAATTGGGTCTTGGAGGTTTGCTCGGCCTCGAACAACTGGTTGAACAACGTCTTGACCGCCGACACGTCACTGACGGGTTCGATGGGAGCAGGCTCCCGACGCGTAACAGTCGGCACCAAAGCCATGCGCCCATTACCTGGCGCGGACACCCCGGAGTTCCACATTTTCAGCTCCCATTGATCGATGAGCCCCCTGGGCTCTTGCCCCGATCAGTGGTGCGGGCCGATTGAAGCGTTCCTTTCCCAAGCATTTCAGTGCGTAACCCAATGCGGCACCGGTGCTTTTCCTACGCCCACAAAAAAGCCCCTCTGACGAGGGGCTTCTTGTGCAGCGCTAACCCATCAGGTCATCTGAATGATGGTCTGCATGATGGTGCTCTGGGTGGAGATGGTCTTGGCGTTCGCCTGGTAGTTGCTCTGGGCCTTGATCAGGTCCACCAGCTCGTTGGTCAGGTTGACGTTGGAGTTCTCCAGGGAGTTGGCCACGATCGAACCCAAAGTCCCGGCTTCTGGTGCATCGTAGCCAGGCTGGCCCGAAGCGAAGGTTTCTTTCCAGGTGGTGCCACCGGCCGGCTGCAAGCCTTGCTCGTTGTTGAAGCTGGCCAGGGAGATCTGGCCAATGGCCTTGCTCTGCTGGTTGCTGAAGGTGGCGAACAGTACACCGCTGCCGTCGATTTTCAGCCCGGTGATTTCGCCGGTGGCGTAGCCATCGGTGATCGGCGGGTTACGGTAGCTGGCCGAGTTGTACTGAGTGATATCGGACATGTTGATCGCGATACCGCCCGGGTTGGCCGCCGCCCCGTTGTCAGGGTTCCACACGCCGTTGTCCATGACGCCCGGCTTCCAGTTGCTGATGGTCAGGGTGGTGTTGGATACAGTGCTCGGCGGGGTGATGATCCCCTTCAGGGTGCCTGATGTATCGAATGTCACCGTGGAGGCCACCGGGGCAACCGCGCCCGTTCCCTTGACCGGCGTACCGTCAGGGTTACGCCCATCGATCAGGGTGTAGGACTTCCAGGTATTGGAGCCGGTTTTCACCATGTACTGCACCATCTCATGGGCATTGCCTTGAGTGTCATACAAAGTGGTGCCGTACTGCTCGGTAAACGAGCTCGCTACCGTCGGGTCAAACGGGCTGGTCGTCTGGTCGATCACCGGCTTGGAGGAGTTCAGGTTGCTGCTGGAGTCAACCTTGGTCGACGCTTTAGGCGGCAAGTTGGACAGGTTGATCCGCAGGTCGGTCAGGCCGCTCTTGGAGATTTTGCCATCTTCATCGGCCGCATAACCCTGCAGGCGCGAGGTGCCGGTGTTGTTGGTGATGTAACCGTCTTTGTTGGCCTGGAACGAGCCATTACGGGTGTACTCCAGCGAACCGTCGCTGCCCTTCTGTACGAAGAAGCCGCCGCCCTGGATGCCCATGTCCAACACGCCACCGCTGCCGTTGACTTCACCCTGGGTGAATTGCTGGGAAACCGCCGCCAGGTTCACGCCGGTACCGATGGTTTTATTGCCTGTGCCCAGGCGGGACGCCGCGTAAATGTCGCCGAACTCTGCGCGGGACGACTTGAAGCCGGTGGTCGCGACGTTGGCGATATTGTTGCCGGTCACGTCCAGTTGTTTGTTGGCCGCATAGAGGCCGCTAAGGCCGATATTAAAAGACATGTTTCTCTCCTCTTGCCGTATTTAGCCGGCTCTATGTACCGATAGTCTGAATTTGCGACAGCTTGATGCTGCCCATGCCGCCAGAAAGATTGAGCAGCATTTCGCCGCCGGTCTGGCTCAAGGTCACGCTGGTGACCGTGGCCGGCAGCGAGGTTTTCAAGGCCACCGGATCACCGGCGTCATTCTTGGTGCTGGCCGCAAAGGTGTAGGTGCCAGAATCAAGCTGCTCGCCCGCTTCGTTCTTGCCGTCCCAGATGAAGTCCGACTTGCCGGCGCTCTGGGCGCCCAGATCGATGGTCTTGACCAGGTTGCCGTCCTTGTCGGTGACCTTGACGGTAACGTTGCCCACCGACGCACCCACGGCGACCGAGCCGGTAAAGCTCTTGCTGGTGTCGACCATGGCCTTGTTGGTTTCAATAATTACCGAACGCCCCACCAGCGACGAGGCTTGCAGCGCCTGCGACGACTTGTAGTTACCGGTGATGGTGTTCACCGAATCGTTCAAGGTGTTGATGCCTTCCAGGCTGCTGAACTGCGCCAGTTGCGCCACGAACGCGCCGTTGTCCTGGGGCGACAGCGGGTTCTGGTTCTTCAACTGGGTGACCAGCAGTTGCAGGAATGCATCCTTGCCCAGGGACTGGTTGCCCGAGGCCGCCTTGGCGGTATCGGCCAGGTTGCCCTGGCTGGACTTGGCATCCTTGACCTTGGAGTCGAACAGACTCTGGATCGTCGATTGACTCGACACATCGTTAGTGACGGACATTCTTTAGCGCCCCTTATCACTGACCGAGGGTCAGGACCTTCTGCATCATGGCTTTGGCGGTGTTCATCATTTCCGCGTTGGTCTGGAACGAACGACTGGCGGAAATCATGTCTGCCATTTCCTCGACCACGTTGACGTTGGGGTAGTACACGTAGCCCTTTTCGTTCGCGGCAGGATGATTGGGTTCGTAGCGCGCATCGAGGTTGCTCTGGTCTTCGACCACACCCAACACCTGTACGCCCTGGCCGGCAGCATCCTGGCTCTGGAACAAAGAATCGCTGCCGCCGTTCTGACCGGCCTGGAACATGGTGGCGAACACCGGATGCCGGGCGCGGTAGGTCTGGTCGATACTCGACGAGACCGTCTCGGCGTTGGCAATGTTACTGGCGACCGTGTTCAGACGCGTGGTCTGGGCGCTCATGCCACTACCGGCAATATTGAAAACACTGGATAGAGACATGGCTTACTCTCCGCGCAGGGCTGACATCAGCCCTTTGAATTTGCTGTTGAGCAGGGTGAAGCTGGCCTGGAAGTTCACCGAGTTCTCGGCGTAGTTCGATTGCTCCAACTGCGCATCGACGGTGTTCTGGTCGATCGACGGCTGCATCGGCGTGCGATACATCAGCGACTCATCGCCACTGCTCAGGCCCTGCGCTTCGATATGACGGTTATTGGTCATGTTCAAGGCGAAGGAGCCGTTCTTGGTCTTGTCGCTCTGTGCGGCGAGCACGGCGGCAAAGTCCAGGTCCCGAGCCTTGTAGTTCGGGGTGTCGGCGTTGGCGATGTTGTTAGCCAGGACTTCGGCACGCTGGGCGCGGAAGCCCAGGGCCTGTTCGTGGATACCGAGCGCTTTATCGAAGCTGATGCTCATGGCGGAAACCTTTAGGGGCTGACCTGCTTTTCGTAACAGGGATATAGCAAGCGCCATGCCAGGTTTATCAAGCCCAATAAATCAAGGGGTTAGGTAGAGGTTGCCGCCGGCAATGGCGGAAAAGCGGCAAGCGCTTTCCGCGAAACGTCAGGAAAGCGGCAATGGGGAGTTGCCGCTTTACAAGGTCTGACACAAAAAAATGTGGGAGCGGCGGTGCGACGGTTCGACTTGCTCGCGAAGGGCGCACTTCAGTGTGTCAGTCAGCTATCAACCAACTTCACTACCGCCTTCGCGAGCAAGCCCGCTTGTATGTTTAGACTTGAAGGGGTGGGCGGCGACTAAAAGCCCGATTCCGACTCTAGCCAGTACGGACCGTGGGAGACTTCTCGTCCCGCCCTTTCTACCCTAAGCGCCGATAAGGAATTCATCGGGAAAACCGACAATAGAGGCAAGCCAGCGCTGGGATAGACCCCGACAAGCCCTTAAACCCTAGCTCCGAGGATTAGTTATGACAATCCTTACTTCACCAACGGTTGTGGGTATCGATGTGGCCAAGGCCGAAATCGTTGCCTACCGCGAAGACCTCAACGCCACTCAAGCCATTGCCAACGACCGCGATGCTCTTGGCCGCTGGCTCAACACATTACCTGCCAACAGCTCAATTGCCCTGGAAGCCACCAGCACTTACCACTTGGACACAGCTGAACTCGCCCATGAAATAGGACATCGGGTTTACGTTGTAGACGCTTATCGGTTGAGCCATTACCGCGAAAGCATTGGCCAGCGGGCGAAAACCGACCCTTGTGATGCACGTTTATTAGCGCGCTACCTGAGCAGCGAGCAGAAACGGCTACGGCTCTGGAGTCCACCTCCGCAGGCTTACAAGTTATTGAAAAGCTTGCTACACCGACGTGCAGAACTTATCAACTTGCGTGTAAGCCTCACACTGAGCTGGTCAGGCGAACCGCTTTTGAAAGACGAGTTGGCCCAGCAGTTAAAGTCCTTCAAACAAGCTGAGCAGGTCATTCAGAAGTTGCTGCACAAGGTCAGCAAAGAGGCGGGCATCACCGAAAATATCAAGCGCTGCAAAGCCATTGAGGGAGTGGGTGATCTTACGGCTACTGGTCTAGCGACAGCCTTCATGCGCGGTCAGTTCGCCAATGGCGATGCATTCATCGCTTTCTTGGGGATGGATCTGAGACCAAAAGACTCCGGAAAAAAGGCCGGCCCTCGGCACTTGAGTAAAAAGGGCGATTCAGAGTTGCGGCGCCTTGCTCACAACGCAGCGATGGCCGCTAGCCGATCTGCGACCTGGAAACCGTACTACGAGTCCTACCTGGCCCGAGGACTGGCAAAGACCCAAGCCCTGGTAATCCTCGCCCGCAAGCTCTGCCGGGTGGCATTCGCGCTGATGAAAAACCAGAGCGAATACCAACCGAACTTAAGGTTGCAGGGTTTACCTGCAACATAGAATCTCCCACACAAGCCCCACCCCAAATGTTGGGTGAGGTGTTATTTAGCCTGGTAGATAATACCGGGGCTGCACTGCACCATCTGGTAATGGTCCGGCAAGCCGTTCAACGCTTCGGACGCGCCGAGGAACAGATAGCCACCGCGCTTGAGCGTGCCGTGGATGCGCAGCAGGATGTCCTTCTTCACTTCAGCCGAGAAGTAGATCAATACGTTGCGGCAAAACACGATGTCGAACTTGCCGAGGCTGGCGTAGCTGTCCAGCAGGTTGAACGAGCGGAACTCCACACGGCTCTTGATCGGCGCCTTGACCGCCCAGCGCCCGGCGCCCTTGGGGTCGAAGTAACGCTGCAGGCGCTCCTGGGACAGGCCGCGACCCAGGGCGAGGCTGTCGTATTCGCCGGTCTTGCAGTTGGTCAGCATGGTACCGGACAAATCAGTGGCAACAATTTGCACACCTGCTTTCAACTGGCCCATGTTGGTCCGCTCGAACTCATCGATGGACATCGACAGCGAATAGGGTTCCTGCCCCGATGAGCACGCCGCCGACCAGATGCGCAAGCGCTGGCCGGGGCTGGCCTTGATGGCCTCGGGCAATACCTTGTTCTTGAGCACCTCGAAGGGGTAGGTATCACGAAACCACAGGGTTTCGTTGGTGGTCATGGCATCGACCACCATCTCCTTCAACCCGCTGCGCGGTTGACCCTGGATGCGCTGCACCAACTCGCCCAGGGACTTGATGCCCTGCTGTTCCATCAATTTGTTGAGACGGCTTGATACCAGGTATTGCTTGTTTTCACCGAGCAATATGCCACAGGCTTTTTCCAGGAATACCCGGAACTGTTCGAAATCCAAATTACCCGTAGACAATGAAACCGCCTCTTAACTCGTGTGACCGCCAGGGAGAAAGCCCCTAGCCGTGATCTGCAGATTTGATCCGTTCGACGACCCGGGAAGCCAGGTCATCAGGACGGAATTTGGCCAGGAAGTCATCGGCACCGACCTTCTTGACCATTGCCTGGTTGAATACACCGGACAATGAAGTATGCAGGATGATATGCAATTTTTGCATGCGTGGGTCGTTACGTATCTCGGCCGTGAGGGTGTAGCCGTCCATTTCCGGCATCTCGATGTCGGAAATCATCATCAGGAATTCTTCTTCCGGCTTCTTGCCTTCGTCCACCAGCTTGCGCAGATAGTCCAGGGCCTGGCGGCCGTCATTGAGTGCCACTACTTCGACACCAACGGTCTGCAGGCAACGGGACACCTGCTTGCGTGCCACAGAGGAGTCATCCACCGTCAACACCCGCAGGGACACGGCCTTCTGCTGGGTCTGCTCATCCACCACACCCACCGAAATATGCTCCGAAGTCGGCGCCACCTCCGCGAGGATCTTCTCCACGTCGATGATTTCCACCAACTGGTTATCGACCCGCGTCACTGCCGTGAGGTAGTGATCACGCCCGGTGCCCTTGGGTGGTGGATGGATCTCTTCCCAGTTCATGTTGACGATACGTTCCACCGAGCGCACCAGGAAACCCTGGGTCTTGGTGTTGTACTCGGTGATGATCACAAACGGACTCTCGCGGTCCTGCAAACCGGCAGAACCGGTAGCCATCGCCAGGTCAAGAATCGGAATCGTCGAGCCACGGATGTTGGCCACGCCACACACCACCGGGTTGGACTTGGGCATTATGGTGAGTTTGGGGCATTGCAGCACCTCCCGCACCTTGAAGACGTTGATGCCATATAGCTGCTTGCCATCGAGTCGAAACAGCAACAACTCCAGGCGATTCTGCCCTACCAGCTGTGTGCGCTGGTTCACTGAATCCATTACACCCGCCATGCCCAGACTCCTACGCTACAAAACTTACGGGTACGACGCGCACCCAACACGAAACGGCACGCGCTTTGCTTTTTATTGGCCATGGACATCAAAACGACAGTTTCCCGACGCCTTCGCTCGCCACAGTACCGCAGATTGCTCTGTGCCTGGATGGCGTTGCTTGCCTTGGGCGCAGGCCATCAGGCCCGTGCCGACAACGTCACCTTGCCTGATCTGCTTATCGGCGTCACTCAAGGCTTTCTTGAGTTCACTGTAGAAGATTATCTGGCGACCACCCAGACACCGGGCCGTTATGAAATCCAGGTCAACCAGTTGGACCCGCGTTTGCGCATGCCCATGTGCGACAAGGAATTGACAGGCTCCCTGGAAAGCCCCGCCCAGCCCATCGGCCGCGTGACCGTGCGCGTGCGCTGCGACGGCAGCTCGCCCTGGACGGTGTTTGTGCCGGCCCAGGTCCGCCTGTTTCGCGACGTAGTGACCGTCACACGCCCGCTCAAGCGTACCGGCATCATCGGTTTTGAAGACGTAGCCCTGCGTGAGCGGGACATCAGCCAGATCAGCCAGGGTTACCTCACCTCCGTGGACCAGGCCGTTGGGCAGAGACTGACCCGACCAATGGTCACCGACCAGGTCATTACCCTGGTTCACCTGGAACAGGCCGAAGTGGTGCGCAAGGGTGACCATGTGGTGATATCCGTCAGCAGCGGCGGCCTGAACGTGAAAATGCCGGGGGAAGCCCTGGCCAACGGCGGGATGAGCGAACAGATTCGCGTGAAGAACCTCAACTCCAAGCGCGTGATCAAGGCCCGGGTGACAGCCCCTGGCCAGGTGGAGGTGGCTTTATAGATCACTGGCGTGGGACGCTGGCTTTTCCTACACTGTGCGCATGATCTCGCTATGCACAGGTTTATTGTCGATCGAGCCTAAAGTTTGTCCGGGTATGGCCGAAAACATGGCAAGCGTCCAAATACCCAGAGGTTTTTTAACATGGTCATTGATTTCAGCCGATTGAACAGCGCCCAGGCAACGCCCGGCGGCACGCGTACCAACGCGGCCAAGGACAGCGTTGAAGCCAAGGCCCCGGCACTGCCTGCCAAGGCAGAACAAACCGCTTCGACCCAAAGTGGCGAATCGGTGCATTTGAGCAACGAGGCTCAACAGTTGCAGAAGATCACGGACTCGCTGCGCGATCAGCCGGTTGTCAATAAAGCCCGCGTGGCCGAATTGAAACAGGCGATTGCTGATGGCAGCTATCAGATCGACAACGACCGTTTAGCCGGCAAAATCATCAAAGCCGAGCGCTAGGCCAAGGCCTGCGCCAGGCTTTTGGACGCTTAAACCCCAAGGCCAGCCATGCACGACGAAAATCTGCTGCAACTGATCAACGAAGACCTGGCTCCGGCGCAACACCTGCTGGAGCTGCTTCAAGAAGAATTCGTGGCCCTCTATGGCCGCGATATGCGCCTGCTGGAAGATATCCTGGCACGCAAGCAATCGCTGATCATCCTGCTCGAACAGCACGGCCAGAAGCGCAGCCAGATCCTGCTCAGCCTGGGCCTGCCCGCTGACCACAGCGGCCTGGAACAGTTGGCCAGCCATTCGTCGGTCGGCGACCAGTTGCTGGCCCAGAGCGCAGCGCTCAATCAGTTGTTGATCAGTTGCCAAGAGGCCAATGTGCTCAATGGCCAGTCGATCCAACTGCAGCAAGCTACCACCGCCAACCAGTTGCGCATCCTGCATGGTGGCGAACCTCCAGCACTGTATAACGCCCAAGGCTCCACCTCACGGCTGGTCAAGCCCAGCACCCTCAGCCAAGCCTGACGCCGGTTTATCGCGCGCCCTATCAAGGCACGCCACATGCTGGCAAAATGCCGGTTCTTGCGTGTAGTCGTATTTTGTCTGGAGATGGAAGAACCGTGTTCAACACCCTTAGCGCGGAAGATGCTCCGCAGCCACCCAAGGTCCTCACCACCCCTCTGGAAATTGCCAGCACCCTGCGGCTGCTGCAAGAGAGCCATGACCCGCTGATCATTACCTTCCACGAACGCAACCAGCGCTTCCAGAGCTACCTGGTGGATGTCGACAAGGACAGCAAGACCCTGAGCCTGGACGAAATGATCCCGCCCGAAGGTGAACGCTACCTGGAGAATGGCGAAGCGTTTCGTATCGAAGGCTTTCATGAAGGTGTACGCGTGGCCTGGGACAGCAATGGCACCCTGACCATTGGCGCAAAGGACGGCCACCGCATCTACAAGGGCAGCCTGCCGGAAGAAGTGGTCTACCATCAGCGGCGCAATGCCTTTCGTGCGGCATTGAAGCTGGCACAACTGGTGAATATCGAATTGGGCGGCGAGAAACTCAAGGCGCCCATCAGCGGCAAGTTGCTGGATATCTCCGCCACCGGCTGCAAGCTGCGCTTTGAAGGCGACATCTCCGAGCGCCTGCAACTGGGCCAGGTCTACGACCGTTTCATCGCCGCCCTGCCCTTTGGCAGCATGACCACGGCGGTGGAGTTGCGCTACCTGCACTTTGAAGAAAGGATCAACACCACCTTTGCCGGCGTGCGCTTCCACAACATGAGCGGCCTGGTGCAGCGCCAGGTCGAGCGTTTTGTCTACCAACTGCAGCGCGAGGCGCGACGGTTCGATAAAGACGACGACATGTAAACGTCGAACCCTCGGCATAAAAAACGGGCAGCTCCTTTGGGAACTGCCCGTTTTTTTTGCTTCAAGGGCGGGCGCGGCTCAGGTCATGCGGGTGATCATCCGGGTCGGGATGCTCCGGCGGCTCGGGCTCGGGTTGCGGCGCAACTTCAGGCTCAGCCTCGGGCTCAGGCTCAGGCACGGCGGTTTGCATCTGGTCCTGGACCACCTGTTCATCGACACGCGGGTCGAGGGCGGCGACCAATGGCGAGCTGGACATGCTGTCGGGCATCGCCACGTGATGCAGCGGCGCGTCGTCCACCTGATGCAGGTTGGTCACAGCCTTGGGTCGAATGCGCCAGACCAGGATCAATGCGCACAAGCTGAAGAACGCATAGAGCATCTGGTTGCCAAACAGCTTCATGACCACACCCGCCAGCAACGGCCCGATACTCGCCCCCACACCGTAGGTCACCAGCAACATTGCCGTGAGGGACACCCGGCGATCACCTTCGACATGGTCGTTGGAAAACGCCACGGCCAGCGGATAGAGGCAGAACTGCACCAATGAACACAGGAAGCCGGCGATAAACAGCACTTCCAGCGGCACCTGGGTCATGATCGCCAGCGGCAACGCAGCCACCGCCAGGGCCAGGGCGAAACAGCGAATCAGCAACGCACGGTCATAGCGATCCGACAGCCAGCCCAATGGCCATTGCACCAACAGGCCGGCAAAAATGCAGCTACCCATGAACAGACCGACCTGCTCGGTACTCAGCCCCTGCTGAGCCGCATACAGCGGCGCCAGGCCGTAGAAGGAACCCACGATCAGGCCGGCCCCCAACACCGTACTAAGGGACTGCGGCACGCGCTTGATAAAGAAGCGCGGCTCCATCGGCGCCGGATGCAAAGGCGCAGGGTGAATACGCCGGGTCATGGCAACCGGCACCAGGCACAAGGCAAAACACAATGCCACCAGCATCAGCAGCTCAAGCCCCAACTGAGGGTGCATGACCAGAATCAACTGGCCCAGCACCAGGCCCAGGTACGACGCGATCATATAACCGCTGAACACCACGCCGCGCTGCTTGGCATCCGCCTGCTCGTTGAGCCAGCTCTCGATGACCATGTACTGGCACATCATGCCCAGGCCGACAATGATCCGCAGGACGATCCAGGCCGGCAGCCAATCCACCAGACCATGACCCAGCACCGCCGCGCCGACGATCCCGGCGCAAGTGGCATAGGCACGGATATGCCCGACCCGGGCGATCAAGCGATGCCCGATCTTGCCACCCAGCACCAAGCCAAAATAGTTGGCAGCCATCAGCGCACCGACCCACAGGCTGTCGACGTTATCCGCTGCCAGGCGCAGGGCCAGGTAAGTACTGAGCAGGCCGGAGCCGATCAGCATCATCAAGGAAGCGAAATAAAGGGCTCGAAAAGATTTCCAGATCTGGCGCATCGGCGGTCCGAGCGGCTCCTTGCAGTGGGTGTCAGGCTATTCAGACTAGCCTGAGGGCGAAGCGTCGTTAAACCCAGGCACCCAACTACATCGGCACCCAGGGGTATTTTGATCCGGCAAACCTCACGATCGTCGAAGCATGCAGCCTTCGATGAACTCGAGACCCAACAGTTCCTTCGCTGTTCAGATACGTGTCAGACGCACCTAGACAGGGGGCGAGGTACAAGGTTTTGACAATATATCTCGCCAACCCGCCCGAAGGCACTGGCCAGACGGCTAAGAAAACTGACCCCCACAAAAAAACCCCGCCAGAGCGATCTGGTCGGGGTTCTTTCACGTCACGGCCGGGTAGGCGGCGCAACTGCAGATGGTGTCCCAGGGCCGGTTCGAACGGCCAACCTTCCCCTTAGGAGGGTCAATTTAGACCCAATGAGTACAGCCATAAGCCCAGCATTACTGGGCCTTTTAGTCCCATTGAGTCCGTGAACATCGAGCGGTATAGTGCTTTTTGCTGCCACCCTGCTGTCACGGTCGAACCCTTGAAAACCAAAATCACTCAGAAGCTTATTGGCAGCCTAGCCGCCGAGGCGAAAGCATACCGCGTGCATGACACCGTGCAACCCGGTTTCTTCATTCGCGTACTGCCCAGCGGTCACAAGTCTTACATGGTCACGTGGGGCCGAAACAAGAACGCCACCCTCGGGCGTGTCGGGGTGCTTACTCTTGACCAAGCCCGAACCGAAGCCGCCCAGTACTTAGCCGATGCGCACGCCCATGGCGAGCCTCTGGCCATCGCCCAGGGTCGCAAGGGGTCAGCCCTGCCCTCGCTGCGCGACTTTGTCGACGACACCTATATGCCGTGGTTCAAAGCCCATCACAAAGGCCATGAGAAGACACAGCACACCCTCAGCAATAACTTCGACCCAATCATGGCCCAGCGCCTGGACGCGATCACCGGACGAGACCTGGAGCAGATCCGCACAGGATGGATGCAGGCCGGCAACAAGGCCTCGACGGTGAATCGAAAAATGGGCTCGATCAGTGGTGTTTTCAGTCGTGCCGTTGAGTGGGAGTACATCGACACACACCCGCTGGCCAAGCTGAAACAGCTTAAAGTCGATTCAAAGGGGGTGATTCGCTACCTGGCTGCCGACGAGACTAAGCGTCTACGCGATGCCCTGGACGCTCGACAGGATGAAATGAGGGCCGAGCGAGAGAGTGCAAACGCCTGGCGGACGGACCGCCACAGAGAGCCGATGCCAAGCCTCCTGGGACTGCCCTTCACCGATCACCTGAAGCCAATGGTGTTGGTATCGTTGAATACCGGCATGAGGCGCGGAGAGCTGTTCGACCTGAAATGGTCATCAGTGAACTTCGATACGAAGACAATCACAGTCGCCGGGGCCACCACCAAGACAAGCGATACACGCCACATCCCGATGAACAAGGAGACCATTGGTGTGCTGGAAGCCTGGAAAAAGCAGGTGAGCGAGTCGCCGTATGTCTTCCCTGGCCAAGGCGGCGGTCGTTTTGAGGACGTGAAAAGCGCCTGGCTCAAATTGCTTGAGCGGGCGCAGATCGACGGGTTCCGCTGGCACGATATGCGTCACGACTTCGCTTCACGCTTGGTAATGGCTGGCGTACCCCTGAACACGGTTCGGGATCTACTGGGGCACGCTGACATCAAAATGACTCTGCGCTACGCGCACTTGGCGCCAGGCACCAAGGCCGCCGCGGTAGAGCTGATTTAGAGAGGCGGCTCAAAGGGCACGATGGTGCGGCTTTCTTTGTTTTCCTCAACGTGAGCCAGCAAATCAGGCCACCAAATTCGGACGCTATGCTTGTCAATGTATCCAACCCCCGGAACATCCCAAAACTGAGCGTTTTCTTCGATGCCATCGGTTAGAAAGACTTTGGACGCTTTAATCGTTTCCCAAATCCGCTGCTCCTCGTAAGTAATCAGAGAAGGAAGGTGGGTGCATAGGTGGATAAAGCGCTCACTTTCATCTGTCGACCATATTTCGCTCACTGCGCTCAGCAGAGACATAGGCCATGGCTCGCCCGCCGATACGACCGGGGCGTCTAAATCAAAAGCGATTTCCTCGATCGCAGCTTCCACCACGCCGGTGATGGACTGTCGTCGAATGCGAGAGATGAGCTCGATCATCAGCTTAACCTTTGGGTCGAGACGTAAAGTCAAGGTCTCTGTCTTCCGTGCGCCCTGGTTGGGCTTGTTCTTAGCCATCTCATCTGCACTCATCAATTTACGCTTAAATCGAATCGTACCTTTTGCGTCCGCCGAAGTCCATGCGCTCACAATCAGCCCATGATTGCAGTTGACTACATGCAAATACGGCAATAGGATTCTCACATTGCCCAATCACTCTCGATGGGCATTTGGAGAATCCTATGGAACAAGCACCTCAAAAAATGTCGCCGCTGTCGTTGAGCGTCGAGGAATCTGCCCGAATCTTGGGCATCTCTCGCTCCGCCACATACGAGCTTATCGCTCAAGGTGAAATCAAGACTTTCAAGATCGGCCGCCGGCGCCTGGCTTTGGCATCCGAGCTGAAGGCGTTCGTCGAGCGCGCAGCAAAGGTCGGCGCACGGTGAAGTGCGAAAAGAATAAGGAGTGGGGATTGCGCAGGACTGCGCGGGAGATTGCCAAGGCGGTGCTAGAACACCGCCTTAGCGAAAACACACTGGATAGCACCAACGTGAAGGGCAAACTATGACACGCCATTCTTCAACTGAGCAAGACCGCAAGATGATGGAGGCCCTGCGAAACGGGCCGGTATCGACCATCGAGGCCGCAAAGGAACTGGATATTGTCCAGCCACCAAACACCATTCGCCGACTCAGGAAAAAGGGTCACGAAATCCGCACCTACTGGACGCATCAGTCCACTGAGCCAGGCCGGCCGCCACACCGCGTTGCCAAGTACATCCTGATGTGCGAAGCGTCGTAATCCGGAGACCACAAAGGACGCCGCTAAATTGCGGCGTCCTTTGTGCCTGCCTGCGAGCTGCTGGCGGGCTTCGGCCCGTTGTTTATCCAGCCGAATTACGCTGAGGTCGATTCAGTGGAATGCCTAGCCACAAAACTACTTAGCCGCGGTGACGCGGTGAGCATTGAGCTTGGGCAGCTCGTCATTCAACCGGCGAGCGGCAAGCCTGTACCGCCTGAGTGGATGAACGCCAATGCGCGGGAGATCTGCCGATCGGTATTGGTTGCGGCAGGCATTGACGCCTACGAGTACGTGGGACACCGCACTGGTCACTACGGGAAGCGCAGAGCTGCAGGCTTGACTCTAATTTTCGCATCGGTGATCACAGGTGAACCCGCATACGCCATCTTCAACGTGGACCTGGCTAGAAAGCGGACCACGGCGGGCGGCAAGGCCGGTGATCCTCTTCCTGCTGGCGAGTTCCGTGTGGGTGAGCGGAGCCACTTCTACAAGTTCTGGCGGGCCATGGGTTTGCAGATGCCAGATCGGATGCAGCGGTTCCACAAATGCATGGGCAAGCTATCCAGTTTCTTGCTGGCGGGCAGCGTAACCAATGAGCGCCTTGACGTGCAGTCAATCCGACACGTGACCATCGGTGCTGATCAAGCGCGGTCGGCGATTTTAGGGCACAAGGAGGGCACAACTAAGGCACAAGGAGGGCACAAGGAGGACACAACTCCAGGGCACAAGGAACCTGCTACAGAGCACGATCTACAAGGGTTTCAGCCGAATTCAACTACGTGCGTTGAAAACCACGGAAACAAGGTAATAAGGGAGGACGGTAACAAGGTACGTCCTTACTCCCCCATACACATACCCAAGCCACCACAGGACCAGAGTGTTGATGAGTGGCTGGAGGCATACAGCTCCACATGATCTACCTTGCCGAAAAGGCCCCCCGCCGCCAGCAAATGAAAAAAGGGCACCACCCTGTTTCCGGGTAGTGCCCTTGATGCTGCAAAGGTTTCGTTGCTTGTCAGCCCTACTCCAACACCACCGCGTGGTATTGCTGATCGCCGCCCAGGTCATCTGAGCCGAACAGAGCCTGATTGACGGCCTTCCTACTCTCAAGCAGAAGGTCATGCTCATCATGAGTGCCAATGTCCGCCGCAACCCATTCAGGGAGCTCCTGACGCCGCCGCATCTCGCTAAGGTGCGTCCACCACCGGGTAGCGTGGCGCCGCTCTGCAAGGATGAGCTCAACCACTAAGGTTCGTTGGTTGTCGGTGAAGATAGGCATGTGTAAGGCGCTAGAGTTGCCCGCCTCAGTGTCTACCAAGCCCTCCCCTTCGAATTCGGACTTATCTTGGCCTTTCAGGGCGTTACTGATATTTTGGTAAAGTTGCATGACGTGTGCCTCTAAGCGTCGTCGTGTGATCGCCAGGCCGCTGTTAGCGCAGCGGCTTGGCACCTCTTCTGTGATGGCCCAAATCTGGAGCATCGATTCAATCGGCTACGGTTTCAGCCGATTACTGCTTAGCCTTCTCGCTTATCCACCCCGCTGCCCAACTCAAGGGGTCTTTCGTGCCCATCGGCTCGAGAGGCTTACCGTCTCGCGCCGCCTGCTTACCCTCCTCCTGTGTTTCCGTGTGAATCCAAACCGTCGCCTGCTTAAAGCCTGCTTCACGTTGGCGGTCTTTATATGCACGTTGCCTCAATGTGTTCGGGTCGAGCATTTCACTCATCACGGCCAGCCTCCATTACCAGTAACGAGAAAATAATGCCTCATAATTACCAGTAACGCAAGCGATACGTGCACCTGAAAATTCTGAAAGGATAATTAAAATAATTTATTCGAGAGGAAGCAGAGGTGCGTATAGAAAGGAAAAAGTCCCAATCATAAACATTCAGAGTGACCAACAATAACTTCGAATCGAAACCTCACACACACTATATTTAACGAGCGCCAGAGAAAAATCTTAAACTCACAAAGCACACCAACCAAATAAAACAAAGCAACTAATATGAAACTAAAACACCGTTAAAGCCTACTTCTCGCGCCCTCAAAACTTAAGCGAAAGCAGATACTATATCGCCCATTCATCCATGCAAAAAAGGTCAGCCGGTTACAGCCGACCTTCTTGATACGGATATTGTGCGGGATCAATGAAGATCCTATTCGCGCGCCATCCGTTTAACCTTGATATCTATTATTACTCTATTTACAGGTGAAAACCCTCCAAAACTCATTACCCTGCTGACCTGTTGATCGATCATAGAAATCAAGCGCCGCTGAATATCCAACTCAATAAGACGATCATATTTCAATTTCACGCCTCGTTTTCTCAAGGAAACTAGAAACCAAGCCGCCCCCAAAAAAAGCAAAAAGGAGCCGACCAATACCGAGCCAAACATGTAAAAATTTTCCTCTGACAGAACAACAGAGTTCCCAGCAAAAAAAACAAAAATACCCGCTACAATTGATAAAACCGCTGAAGCAAAAAGAGCTGCCGCCAGAATTTTAGTATCGTTATTCTGAAGCTCGCTTGATAGCTTATCCAAAGAAAAAGTGGACGACTCAGCCAGCGCTATAAGCTCCTCAAGCTCTTTCACGCGCTCTTGCTGCTCCATAGAGAAACGACCGTTAGTGTGTGGATAGTCATTCATTCATGGATCTCCGCGATTATTGCGATAGTTTTCATAAACTCTCGAAGTATCTCATCCTGTCTATCATGTGGCAGAGAGGATTTCGCTATTTCTCCGTTCCATGTAAAATTCGTTTGCTTAGCGCAAGTCTGAGCAATATATATCGACAGATTATTCTTGCCGACCTCATTCTGTAGCTCTCGTAACGCAGTGCTAAAAACACTATCTCCGTCAGGATGATAATGACTGAGAGCTTCAGCTACCCTATCAGGGTATAGATCAACCTTGTTGACCGCGATAAGTAACCATTTTAAATTCTGGCTTTGAACAAGCAGCCTTCTTATATTAGCCAACTCATGCCTTAGCGCATCAATTTCAAGTTGCAAATTGCGTTGGCGCAGCTCTTCAATGGTGGTGAACCCGTCATTTATCAAAGACTGAGCTAGAACGGCATCTCTCGGAGATGAGTATCCAAAATCAACTACGTGTATGACCCCCTCCAACCCTTTATTCTTCTGATAAGCGTCGATCTCGCCACGAGTTCTATAACCCATCTGACCAGGCAGAACTCTCAAAACTTTAGATAAGTTACCGAGCGTTAAAGATGTAACCTCAACATTTACAGACTCGCCTGGCTTATCAAAATACAGCCCCCTACCCTTCTCATCCATTTGCCCGCTAAGTAAAGTTTTACCTGCCCCAGGCACCCCCGTCATTACTACTTGGGTTGACCCTACATTGAAATAAACTTTGATCCATGTAAAACAACGTTGTAATTTGTGCCGATGATCATAAGCCAGCTTTCCTGCCCGAAGACTGAAACTCAATGGTGTAGTCCATTCCATCATTGCAAATATCTCCCCTGTCAATCAGGTCGAGTATACAGCTACTCCTACAACTCTTCCTCTGATACGTCAATTTTACTGCTCCCCCAATACAGCGTTCGCAAACCAGCTCGCAGGCGACGTTTTTAGGAAAAACTGCATGTTACGGGTAGGGTCGAGCGAGCACCCGATATAGATAGCCTTCAGTGACGCAGCTACCTTCTTGATTACAGGTAGCCTTATCCGTGTGCGAGGTCTTGACGCCCCCTAGAGAGGCAGAGCGTACCTGCTCACAGAGACGTTTTGGTCTCACTGAGCGTGGCGAAAACGCCAAAGAGTGTAGAAAGCAACACATTAGAGACCCTCAGACCCGAGGGATTGCCGAACACCTGGCCAACCTACCAATTCTAGTAATTTCGGTGATTGCGAGACAGACCAAAGGAGCCGACTCGGACCGTTTGGTCTGCTTGGCCGCCGCTCCTCCTGACAGCAGGCTGGAACAGGTGTGATGCAGCGAGTCTCGCGACGATATTGATACCTTAAGAGGGGCTGCTATCCTCAGCGCTCGCCAATTAGAAGGAGCAAAAGGATGTCACGCCAAAATTTTAACTGGGACACATATGCGGCAAAAGCTAAATTTGATGACGTGCGCGAGCTGTGCGCAAGTCATGGCCGGCTTCCGACGATGTACAACCCCGACAGAACGCTGGTCTACCTTTCATCACAAGACCTGGCTGTAGCTGTCGATGATCTGAAAGGGCTGCAGTCACTTCTGGCTGATGTAAAACGCAGCTTTTTCCAAACGCTCAATAATCAAGACCACAGCTACAAAAAGCTTTATGAGTTGGAAACCGATTACGACTTGCTTTCAAATCTGCTAGGCAATCTAGACAGCCCGCCAGATCATTACGGTACTCGCTTGCCGAACCAGATCCAGGATAAGTGACCTATCGCCGCGCCACGTTTTCACATATCGCAAAACGTGGCGCGGAACCTGCCATACCGAAACGGTAGGTCAGCCCTCCCCGCTCCACACTCAATCTGAGATCGGACTGAGCCGAAAAACCGGCCCTGTATCACTTTGCCTACCCCCGACTTACTGCAACAAAAATCCCCTTCTCAATCCGCCGCAAACCAACTATTTCGGTCCCGTTTAATCCGGTTACGTGTATCACCTAGAGTGCACCTAAAAAGCACTGGATAAATGATCAGATCAAGCCTAATGTGAGTTTTTGAGCCACTCAAAACCCATTCGAGGCAGCACCCATGAACACAGCTAAGCCCGCCCGAGGACGCCAGCACAAACCAACTCGATCCGAAGTTGCCGCCGCCTGGGGCCGCCTTCGCGAAGCCGCAGCAGACGGAAGTGTTCAAGCATCCGCCCTGCTGATAGCGCTCGCCGAAAACAAACCGGTCATCGCCATGGAATCGCCCACCGCATGACTGATCGCGATAAAGCCGGCAAATGGAAGCCGGGACAGTCGGGTAATCCCGGTGGTCGTTCTGGCCAGACGCAGGAGCTGCGCGCCCGACTCGCGGAAGGTGCAGACGCCGTGACAAAGAAGGTTCTGACAGCGGCCAAGAAAGGCGATATGCAGGCTTGCCGCCTGATCCTTGAACGCCTGGTACCGCCAATCAAGCCAACTGCCGAGACAGTGTGCTTCGACCTGGACGACACCGACCTGCCCAGCGCAGCCAAATCAATCCTTCGCGCAGTCGCCGCCGGCGAGCTACCGCCCGACCAGGGCAAGGCATTGATCGAAGGGCTAGGCGCTGTTGCCCGAGTCATCGAGGTTGCCGAGCTACAGAAGGCCGTCGAAGAACTCCGCGAACAAATGGAGGGAATGCGGCAATGAGCATTAAGTGGATGCGGGCCGAGCTCAAGCGAATTGCAGAGAAGATCGGCACCGAAGACGAAGAGACAGTGCTCGTTATGTTGACGGTGGTGGACTGCAGGGTTGACGCGGTTGAGGAGGAGATGGACTACCCCAAGACAGTGGGCCATTCGTTCAACTATCCCGTCCTGGGCGTGCAAACGGTGATGCACTTCCCACTGTGCACCATGAACAGCAACGACGCGGCCAATCTGGCAGAGGCGTTCATTCTCCACGTCCGCGCAATTGAAAGCCTCCGCCGTCCCGCTCCGGTAGGCGTGATGGATATGCGGCCATCCCCAAGCGCTGGCGCCTGGATGTTCCCGCCATTGGCTGACGGGCAAGACATCAAAAATCACGTCGCCGAACAGTACCGACTGATCATCGAGGCCCGCCATGAACATCCGTAACCAGGTGGCCAAGCTGCGTCAGCAATCCGGGCTCACTCAATTCAATCGTGACGTACGAGAGATCAGCGCCCTTATGGACGAGTTGCACGTAACAGCAACCGGCGGTGGCGCCCGAGAAAACGTGTTTCTACTCGAAATTCTGAGCGAAGCCTCAGACCAAAACCGGCCGCCCCACGGCCAGACAATCAAAAGGTAACTCAATGAAAATCGGCAAACGCTCCGTCCTCAAAGTTGGCTTGGCCAACCTCCATTACTCCGAATACGAGCACTCTCAGGTAGAGGCCCGAACATTCAATATTCAGCGACCCGATGGCACGAAAGGCACCTGGCAGGCCGGCGGCTTGCTGAAGTCGGTTCGCCATTTGCAGGGCTTGGCGCTGGAGACTTTCAAGGACCTTGGAGAAGAAATTCTCTCGATTCGCGGAAATAAAGACCTGAACGCCGCGGCCATCGAGCGCAAGGGCAAGGAGCAGATTGACGGGATCGTTCCTGCCTTGATGCCGGCTATGGAAAAGGCGGCAAAGGATATGCTGACGCTGGCCCAAACAGTGGTCAACGGCTTTGCTCCGGTCACGCCTCGCGCAAGCTCGGACGTTGTTGGCTTCCTGGCTGATCAGGAGCTACGAGCCATCGTGCGGAGCCTTAAGCCGGAAGAGCGCCAGCGACTAGTCGCGGAGGCACGCGCAGGCAGTCACCCCGACGTTGTAGAGGCGGTGCTCAGGGCAAACCCAATGCTCTCCGGGCTATCGCCAGAGGCGGCTGACAGCCTTTCGCGCGCAGGCATTGCCGCCTCGCGCGCCGAAGACATTGAAGGGCTCAAGCAGATGCTAGCGATCTACGATGACGTGCTGGCCACGGCCTCCAATGCTGGTGTCGCACTGAGCGGTATGGTCGCCAATTCGAATGGGTACACCGGCCGGTTTGAGAAGTGGCGATCGGGCTGTGAGGGCTCCGAAGCACTTCGCGAATGGCTGGCGAAAATGCCCACTCGCACCACCGCAAAAGCGTCTCCTGATCAATCCGAAGCGGCCTAACTGCCCCTCCGTGCGCTACGCAAGTATTGGTAGCGCCGATCAACGGCAGACTCTGTGAGTGTGAAGACATGACCTTTCAAGAGCGTTTTACCGAAGCGTGCAAAACGCAGAAATTCAAACCCTACGAACTGATCCAGGGGCCGGACGCCGGCTATACGGTGTGGGAGGTCCAGCACGTCAGTGGTGGTCAACAGGTAACCGTCGACGGCCCCTTCTTCACCGAGGAAGAGGCCAGGGTGTCGGCCGACCTGATGCGGGGAACATTCCGCGGCGCCCGGGCCAGCGAGGCGATCTACAACCGAGTGTGGAACTACGACCCGCGCCAGGAACAACTGACAATCGACCAGGCGCATATGTCGCGCGCAGTGCTCGCCATTCGCCTTGGGCTTCCAGCCCCTTCCATCAATCCATAGGAGACCCCATGGCCGCTACAGCAATCGAATACGCCCCGCTCACCACCATCAAACTGTACGGGCAGCTAAGGCAGTTCGGTAAGTCCTACCAGTTCTCCGTCCGAACGCCAGCCGAGGCCATCAAAGCACTGTCAGTGCAGATCCCTGGGTTTGAAAGGTTTCTGTCTAACGCGAAGTCTCGCGGGCTTGTATTCGCGGTCTTTCGAGGCAAGAAAAATATCGGTGAGGGCGAGCTTGGGTTTCAAGGCAAAGGCGACATCATCATTGCCCCTGTAATCGTAGGCAGCAAACGCTCGGGAGTTCTGCAAACCGTCATCGGCGCCGTGCTGATCGCAGCGTCATTCTTCACGTTCTGGGCGCCTCCAGTATCAGCCGGCCTGTTTGCATCTGGCGTGGGCATGGTCGCCGGCGGCGTCATTCAAATGCTCAGCCCCCAGGCCGGCGGCCTGAAGACCAGCGCCGCGCCGGAGAACACACCCGGCTACGCCTTCGGCAGCGCCAAGAACACCACGGCATCCGGTAACCCGGTCCCGCTGTGCATCGGTCGCCGTCGGTGGGGCGGCGCAATCATCAGCGCCGCGATTTATGCTGAGGATAAAGTGTAAAATCCAAACCTCGCTACACCGATCTCGATTCTAGTTCAAGACGAGACGGAATAATCTGAGGCAGATTAACCACACGACTAATTTGCCTCACGACTTCAGACAGTGGTTCTACATCACATTTTTTTGAAATACGCATTTTCAGACTGATGTGAGGCATCTTGGTTGGAACCACAGACTTCATCCTCAGCACAATAAGAGGAAGGGTAAAGTCTTTTGCAGAAACATAAGTCTTGACAAAGCACTTCTGTGGATCGATTCGACCATCAACGTAAGCCAGTGCTTTTTCAACCTCAAGTTCGCCGTAACTAATTTTTAGCCCCTCTAATACAGCAGCTTCTATAAGCTTAGACTTTTCAACGTCGACCTCACCTGTCTCACCATTACAAATTGAACCATATCCTCTTGATACCGTTGCAATACCTGATCGCAAAAAATGCGCAGCAGCAAACACGCGAAACAATGAATACAATGATGCAGTGGATCGGTCAAACCAGCCTGCAAAATCAAATCGCCCTCTCAACTCTTCAGAGGCTAAATCGCAATGCTCGTCATCCATCACATCTACAAAAGCTACTTCATCCAGAAGAAAATTTTCAATGCAGTATCTAGGCAAAACTATTACATTATCTGGTATTTCTTCACGTTCGCCCGCCAATATATATAAATCACCATCAACAATGTATACAGCAGGCCGTTCGGTCGCTGCCACTTTCCTTGCCCTAGCTGCAGCTATCACGTCTCCTCTTTGCCCTAAGGGAAAAACACGATCAAGAGTGACCTGACTGGACATAGCACGGGAAAACATAGCAGCAAAAATCTTTCCATATCCTGGCGCTGTATCCTCAATATAAACATCAAAATCGTTAAAGTTTTCGTAAAATACTGAGGCCGCGAACTTAGCAGCTTTACTTCTTTCCATAGCAAACCTCAGCTCAAACGAATGCAGTTGTCGACGTGATATCCCACAATCTCGGGCGAATGTGTTGCAAAAATAAACTGATTGTTTTTGCCGCCTTTCAATAAGGCATCAACCAACATCTCTTGCCAACGCATATGCAACGAAACTTCCGGTTCATCAACCACAAAGGCACTTCTCTTGCTTGATCCAAAGCGAGCGTGAGCAATCAAAATCAAGAGTTGCTTCTCACCCGAAGAAAGGAATTCCAGCTCTACAGGTACAGAATTTTGTGTAACTTTGATTTTACCCAACGAATCGACACTCAACTCTTTTCGTGAGTGTTTAAAAAACTCATTAATTGTGTCGCAAAACTCTTTAATAGGAGCGTAAAATTTTTCGGCTGATTTTTTCTGCCTATCCATTTCAGCCAACACTTTTTGTATTCTACGAATCTGGGCCATATTTAATAGCCACTCTAAACTCCAAGAATCCGCTACCCCATTATCCTTATTAACAACTCCAACCATCTTCTCGAAAAACTTCTCGATCAAGCCCGTTGTCTTCTCCGACCCACCAAGATCCTGAGCAAACTTCTCTAGCTCTTGTCGGCGCTGGCGAAGATCCGACATTTCCAGATAAGGTTTCAAGTTTGGATTTTCTAAAAAGCCAGGCTCAAGCTCAATGTATTCAAACGTAGACTCTACAATAATATTGAGTAAACGATCTAACCTACCATCACTTGCTCTTCGATATTGTTTATAGGCACCTTGAACTAGTCGCTGACAATTATCTAAGCCATCCAAGATTTCTTTTTGCTGGTTTCTAGGTCGGATAAGCCCATCATCTGAGAAAGCCTCATCAGGAAAAGAGTCTTCCTGATATCTTCCTAATCGTCGCTCCAACCCAAGAAACATTGGCCGCGTACCACGCAAAAATCTCTGCATGACGGGACCAGCAGACTTGATAACGTCGTGCCTATTATCTTCCACGCGATGACGAATACGCCCGTTAACGCTTATCGTTTCAACTATACGATTGCCACCAGCGTTAAAGGCCGGACTAATAGAATAGGGAATCTCCTCACCATTGAGTCTAAACGACATCTTGTCAGAAGAAGTATTTACTGAGAAAGAAAATTCCTCACCATCCTTTTCGACCTCGACCTTTAGACTACTAAACCTTATCTCCATCAAAGTAGTGACATCAACTGAAAGCGCAGCCTGCATTAACCTCAACGCAGTAGTTTTACCGGTCCCATTATCTCCTACTAGAAAATTTATATCCGAGTTGAATCTAAAGTTGTAGTCGTAAAAGTCGTGCACTTTTCGTGCAGAAAAACTCTTGATTATCATTTCACTCTTCCATGACTGCATAAAGTTATGAAGCTTACTAACGTTCTAGATAGGTACACAGCATTTTGTGATCCGACTGTACAGATTCCCCTCGTTGTAGCCAAGGTATGCCTATCCAGATACAGGCTTATTTTGCCTTTCTCGGGCTTTTCGCTTGATAAGTAACATCCAAAGTGCAACAGTATTAGTAGAACGCCCTAACTGATACAGGCACCCATCATGTTCATCCGCGCATACCTCCGAGCCTCCACTGAAGAGCAAGACGCCGGCCGCGCCCGTGCCTCGCTCGAGCAGTTCGCCAGCGACCATAACAAGGTCATCGCCAGCGTGTACCTGGAGAACGCCAGCGGCGCCACCGCCGACCGGCCGGAGCTTCTGCGCCTGCTGAAAGATGCGCGCAAGGGTGACGTGCTGCTGGTGGAATCCATCGATCGGCTATCCCGTCTCCCGGTGGAGGACTGGCAAAAGCTGAAGGCCGCTATTGACTCCAAGGGCCTGCGCATCGTCGCGCTCGACCTGCCGACCAGCCACCAGGGAATGCAGGACACGAAGGGGGATGAGTTCACCGGGCGGATGCTTGGGGCCATCAACTCCATGCTGGTGGAAATGATGGCGGCCATTGCACGCAAGGATTACGAACAGCGACGCGAGCGCCAGGCTCAAGGTATCGAAAAAGCGAAGGCCGCTGGTAGGTACCAGGGCCGTCCGATTGACGTTGATCTGCACAAGCGAGTTAAGGAGTTGCTAGCCGCGGGGCTGGGTATACGTGCTGCAGCCAGGCACGCTAGCTGCTCAACCACGACAGTCCTGCGGATCAGAGATAGCCAGAGCTGAATAGATTATTTAGCGTTCCGCGACGGCTGCTGCGGCGCTATAAGCTGTGGCTGGGGAGCGGATGGGGCTGGCTGGCTATAAACCGTTCGTTTTGCCATATCCATGCCGAAATCGATGGCCTTATTGCCCAGGTATCCGCCTATACCGATTACGACCGTGATTACTGCAGTCGCAGCGTAAATCTGCTTTTCCACCGTGGAAAGCTTGGATCTAACTTTTGAGTGCTCGTCCTTAAGCTCCCCTACCTTCTCGCTGAGGTTATTGATGCTTGACTCCATCGACGCCATAGCAATTTTTAGGTCGATGAAAGCCTGCATAGCCCAGTCAGGGCCGGATTTTGGAGGTGTCGAAACTGGTGGTGACGGTGTTGTGTCGTCCTCACGCCGATGTTTGACCATTATGCCTCCCACCGTGATTTGATCCAGTCCCAAATATTCGTCGGAGCACGACCGTAATACGAGCTTATAGCTGCTACTACACCGGTTCCGGTCGTGCCCTCGGAGATGCCTGTGAGATTTGAGAGCTCTTGACTGGTTCCAGAATAGCTAACCGCGAACCCACTGGTAGGCAGCTTGATGTAGTCAACCTTCCCGCTACCTTTCAAGGTCTCGAGCTCTCGCTCGATTAGGTGAGGGTTTGCGATGGGGACAATGAGAAATATAGCCATTGGTTTTGCAGTCCGTTTACTAACTCATCCATGATATTGGGGCAAGTATCGCCTATATCAAAGACATTCTACTATCCCGATTGGGTCAAGATTTTAGACGAGGGGTCTTTGCTTATAGAAAAGCCCCGCCAGGTCATGCCCTGCGAGGCTTTCAATACACTGCTGCTGCCATCCTGCTGTCACAGAAAAAATGACAAATCGCGAGATGGCTTTAAAGGCTTGATTTATATGGTGTCCCAGGGCCGGTTCGAACGGCCAACCTTCCCCTTAGGAGGGGGATGCTCTATCCAATTGAGCTACTGGGACTAATGACAGGCGCAGAGCCAAATTGCACTGCGACAGACGGCGTGCATGTTAACGGCCAAGGTGAGTTTTGTCATGTCGTCCGTCAGCTTTTTAGGCGTAAGACTCCACCACTCCAGACCCACGGCCGGCCCAGGTCCACAGGGCTGCCAAGTCTCATCGTGCAAAATGCACTAACACAAAAGGCCATCATTGCATCTTGCAACGAGCAGCACTTGCGAATCGTTTATAAACTATTGTTTTTAAAGGATATTTATCGATCTAGAAGCTGGCACGATGACTGCACTCTTTACGTTATCAATCTGTCCTGCACATGAACACGGGGAAACACCCATGAACAGCACCCTCCTGCTTCTGAACGCACTGGCCCTGGCCGTCCTGGTGATGTTCCAGTTCCATAACAGTAGCGACAGCGATGCGGCACAGCTCAGCCACACAGGCAGCCACCAGACCCAGCAACGAGCACAATTGGCGGTGATGACAGCCAATGGCCAACCCTCTGTCCAACTGGCACAAGGTGCGCAGGCCGCCAGCACTTCTGAACACTGGATTTTCTAAGCGAGCCGATCATGACCAAGACCACCTGGTTGCTTCTTTCCCTGACAATCGCCACCGGTATCCTGGGGATCAACGCAACGTCGAATTATTGGCAGATCCTTTCTCTGAGCGCCTGCGCCGTCTTCGCCAGCGCATGGGTGATTGCCGCGATTGTCGGGCGCCGCTTCAAATTCGACCCGGTCCTACGCTGAATAGCCGATTCACCCTCCTCGCTCCAGCCCCCGCCTATCGCCCGACCTTATGTCGCCTCGGCTCGCAAATCGGCCATTTGCCACTAGTCTTAAAATTAAGGGCAAAAGGCCACATTGCTATAGGATGTGCGCCCGAAAACCCTCTCGCGTCGAGAGCCCGCGCCGCGTTTACGGCGTGGAAAAGTTTTCCAACCAGTCCGCAAATTTGAAAATGAGTACTGGCATAACGCCTTTAGTAAGTTCAATATTTGTCACAGAATTGACGCCAAGGAACTGGCAAATTTGAGGCATGATGCGGCCTCTTTGCAATTCAGGTTGAACATTTGTTCGCAAGCCTTGTCCTAACACACATCTTGCGGCCAATTCCAAAAACCGCTCCCCTGAACTAACCGGTTAAATATATGCGCCCATTGAAACAGGCAATTTATTCCAGCCGTACGGCTGACAAGTTCGTCGTACGTCTGCCAGACGGAATGCGGGAACGCATTGCCGAGGTGGCTCGCAATCATCACCGCAGCATGAATTCTGAAATCATCGCGCGCATGGAGCAAAGCCTTATTCAGGAAGGCGCGTTGGGTGACGAACTGAGCATGCGCATGGACAGCCCGGAGCTGTCACTGCACGAACGCGAGCTGCTGCAGCGGTTTCGCCAACTGTCCCACCGTCAGCAAAATGCGCTTGTGTCGCTGATTGCCCATGACGTCGAGGCAGCCGCAGAAGCCGAATAATCGGCAACTGAAAGCTGAAGCCAGCTTTGCGCTGGCTTTTTTTTGCCTGGAATTTAGGGGCGACGCGCGAAAACCAAGGGGACCGATTTTCTATTGGTGCCCGACGTTATCGTTAACAGTTTTCTCGAGCAAGCTCGCTCCTACAGAAGTGGGAGCGAGCTGCGGGTCAGAGCAGGAAGATCGTCGCCAAGCCCAGGAAGATGAAGAAGCCACCACTGTCGGTCATGGCTGTGATCATCACACTGGCGCCCATCGCAGGGTCGCGCCCAAGGCGTGCCAGGGTCATGGGGATCAATACCCCCATCAACGCTGCCAGCAACAGGTTGAGCGTCATGGCCGCTGTCATGACCACCCCCAAGGACCAACTGCCATACAGCAGATAGGCCACCACACCAATGACACCACCCCACACCAGGCCATTGATCAGACCCACCGCCAATTCCTTGCGCATCAAGCGCGAAGTATTGCCCGTACTCACCTGATCCAGGGCCATCGCCCGTACGATCATGGTGATGGTCTGGTTACCCGAGTTGCCGCCAATACCCGCCACGATGGGCATCAGCGCTGCCAACGCCACCAGCTTCTCGATAGAGCCCTCAAACAGGCCAATCACCCGCGATGCAATGAACGCAGTGACCAGGTTGACCGCCAGCCACGCCCAACGGTTGCTCAGGGATCGCCAGACTGACGCAAAAATATCTTCCTCTTCACGCAGACCCGCCATGTTGAGGACTTCGTTTTCGCTTTCTTCGCGGATCAGGTCGACCATCTCGTCGATGGTCAAACGGCCGATAAGCTTGCCGTTCTTGTCGACCACCGGGGCCGAGATCAAGTCATAACGCTCAAATGCCTGGGCGGCATCATAGGCATCTTCATCTGGATGAAAACTGACCGGGTCGCTGGCCATGACCTCGGCTACCTGCTTGTCTGGATCATTGACCAGCAGGCGCTTGATCGGCAGCACGCCCTTGAGGATGCCTTCATAGTCGACCACAAACAGCTTGTCTGTGTGCCCCGGCAGTTCCTTGAGGCGCCGCAGGTAACGCAGGACAACTTCCAGGCTGACATCCTCACGGATGGTCACCATTTCGAAGTCCATCAGCGCACCGACCTGCTCCTCGTCATAGGACAACGCGGAGCGCACTCGCTCACGCTGCTGGCCGTCGAGGGTCTCCATCAGCTCATGGACAACGTCACGGGGCAGTTCAGGGGCCAGGTCGGCCAGCTCGTCGGCGTCCATCTCCTTGGCCGCAGCCAGGAGCTCGTGATCGTCCATGTCGGCGATCAGGGTCTCACGCACCGAGTCGGATACTTCAAGGAGGATGTCGCCATCGCGGTCAGCCTTGACCAACTGCCAAAGCGTCAGACGGTCGTCCAGCGGCAGGGCTTCAAGGATGTAGGCAACGTCGGCAGAGTGCAGGTCATCGAGCTTGCGCTGCAATTCGACGAGATTCTGCCGGTGGACCAGGTTCTCGACCCGGTCATGATGAGGACCTTCCTGGCGATGGGTCAGATCTTCGACCACACGCTGGCGATGCAGCAGCTCGACGACTTGCGCCAGGCGATCCTGCAGGCTTTCTTGTGTTTTCTTTACTTCTACTTCGGTCATAGGCGAACTCCACTCCCAGCAGCGGGGCACGCCGGAGGGATCAATCAGTCAATTCATGATTGGTAAAACGGGGTACTGAGTAACTACTGGGTAAGTCCATGGAGGTATTCCACAAGCCCCGGCGGGGCTGACGGGCGCAATGATACACGTTGCGCCCGCTTTAAACGTTAAAAAACTGGAAAGAACAAGCGCTTGCGCAGCAAAGCTGAGTATTGGCCGCACGTATGAAACTGCGACGACACCGACAGAAAAGAAAACACATAGGCGAGAGAAAAACATGCGCGACCGAGATAGGCCCAACAAAAAACACTCGACCCGCAACAGGAAAATAAAAACCCCAGACGGCAAAAAGCCCGCACTAGGCGGGCTTTTTGTTTGTATGGTGCACTCGACAGGATTCGAACCTGTGACCGCTCGGTTCGTAGCCGAGTACTCTATCCAGCTGAGCTACGAGTGCAGATTGTGGTTTTATACCAGATCACAACTGGTTGGAGCCAAGTTACCTGCATTGCTGCAACTAACTCTTAAATGGTGCACTCGACAGGATTCGAACCTGTGACCGCTCGGTTCGTAGCCGAGTACTCTATCCAGCTGAGCTACGAGTGCATTTGTTGCCGCGCATTATAGGCCGTTCAATCTCTATGTAAAGCTATTTTTTCGTTTAATTTCAACAACTTAGCGAAAAAAACCAGATTGCAACGTACTAAGCAAATAATGGCGGAGAACGGGGGATTCGAACCCCCGACACCCTTTTGAGGTGTACTCCCTTAGCAGGGGAGCGCCTTCGGCCACTCGGCCAGCTCTCCGCAACACGGGGCGTATATTAACCAGCTTCATCCCCGTTTGCAAACATAAAAAACGATAAAAATTAATGGCTTGGTTCGTCGTCCTTCTCTTTCTTGATCCGCAGGTAGATTTCCTCACGGTGGACGGCCACCTCTTTGGGGGCATTGACCCCAATCCGCACTTGATTGCCTTTGACGCCAAGCACGGTCACGGTGATTTCGCCATCACCAATAATCAGGCTTTCTGCGCATCGACGAGTCAGAATCAGCATACCTTTCTCCTCACGCATTTCATTTCGGGAACAACAGTCTGCAAAAAAAGGCCTTGGCCCCATGACCCAGCGGCCATGACCCTACATGCCTAAGTATTGTCGAGCGCGGACAAAAGAACAGGCCTGCACCCTCACCCGACAAAAAAGAAAGGCGCGGATCAACCGCGCCTTCCTGGCAACGCGTTACTCGCCCTGTCGAGCCGGCGCGTCCAGTTCGAAAGCGGTATGCAGTGCACGCACAGCCAGCTCCAGGTACTTCTCTTCGATCACCACCGACACCTTGATCTCCGAGGTGGAGATCATCTGGATATTGATGGTCTCCTTGGCCAGGGATTCGAACATGCGGCTGGCAACACCCGCATGGGAGCGCATGCCCACACCGACGATCGACACCTTGGCGATCTTGGTGTCGCCCACCACTTCACGGGCGCCGATCTCCTTGGCAGTGTTCTGCAGGATACGTTCGGCCGCGTCGTACTCGTTGCGGTGCACGGTGAAGGTGAAGTCGGTGGTGTTATCGTGCGCAACGTTCTGCACGATCATGTCGACTTCAATGTTCGCGCCACTGATCGGCCCGAGAATCTTGAATGCCACGCCCGGGGTGTCTGGCACGCCACGGATGGTCAGCTTGGCTTCATCGCGATTAAAGGCGATGCCGGAAATGATCGGCTGTTCCATGGATTCCTCTTCATCAATAGTAATGAGGGTGCCCGGACCCTCTTTAAAGCTGTGCAATACGCGCAGCGGTACGTTGTACTTACCGGCGAACTCCACCGCACGGATCTGCAGCACCTTGGAGCCGAGGCTGGCCATTTCCAGCATCTCTTCGAAGGTGATCTTGTCCAGGCGCTGGGCCACGGACACCACGCGCGGATCGGTAGTGTAGACGCCGTCCACATCCGTGTAGATCTGGCATTCGTCAGCCTTCAAGGCTGCCGCCAGCGCCACACCAGTGGTGTCGGAGCCACCACGGCCCAAGGTCGTGATATTGCCGTGCTCGTCAACGCCCTGGAAACCGGCGACAACCACTACGCGACCGGCCTTCAGGTCACCACGAATCTTCTGGTCGTCAATCTGCAGGATGCGCGCCTTGGTATGCGCGCTGTCTGTCAGGATCCGTACCTGAGAGCCAGTGTAGGACACCGCCGGAACGCCACGCTTGTTCAGCGCCATGGCCAACAGGGCAATGGTCACTTGCTCGCCCGTGGACACGATCACATCCAGCTCACGTGCCAGCGGAGCTTGATCACCGCTGATTTGCTTGGCCAGCTCGATCAGGCGATTGGTCTCGCCGCTCATGGCCGACAGCACCACAACCAGGTCGTCGCCCGCATCGCGGAATTTCTTAACCTTGTCGGCGACCTGCTCGATTCTTTCGACAGAGCCGACCGAGGTGCCTCCAAATTTCTGTACGATCAAAGCCATTTCTAAGCCGCCTCAGCCCGTAAAGGGGCGCCCAATAAACAAATCTTCCAGTACCTAGGCAAGCCCATGCCTTAAGCATGGGCCCGCCGACAGCGCCTTAAATACCGGCTTCGACAAATGGCACGGTCAGGGCCAGCGCCGCGTCCAGGGCTCCAGCGTCTACACCACCGCCTTGCGCCATGTCCGGACGACCGCCGCCCTTGCCGCCCACTGCCGCAGCAGCTTGCTTCATCAAATCACCGGCCTTGAGTTGGCCAGTCAGGTCCTTGGTTACACCGGCAACCAGTACGACCTTTTCCTCATGGACACTGCCGAGCAGGATCACTGCGCGGCCGAGCTTGTTCTTCAACTGATCGACCAAGGCCAACAACGCCTTGCCGTCCTGACCGTCCAGGCGTGCGGCCAGAACCTTCACGCCCTTGATGTCCAGTGCCGAGGCCGACAAGTCGTCGCCCGCTGCGCTGGCCGCCTTGGCTTGCAACTGCTCCAGCTGTTTTTCCAGCAGGCGGTTGCGCTCCAGTACGGCAGAGAGCTTGTCGATCAGATTGTCACGGCTGCCCTTGACCAGGGTCGCCGCTTCCTTGAGTTGTTCTTCGGCCGCATTGAGATAGGCCAGGGCCGCAGCACCGGTCACTGCCTCGATACGCCGTACACCGGAAGCCACACCGCCTTCGCTGATGATTTTCAGCAGGCCGATGTCGCCGGTGCGCTTGGCATGGATACCACCGCACAGCTCCACGGAGAAGCTGCCGCCCATGCTCAGTACGCGTACGTTGTCGCCGTATTTCTCGCCGAACAGCGCCATGGCGCCTTTGGCCTTGGCGGTCTCGATGTCGGTTTCTTCGGTTTCCACCGGGGTGTTCTTGCGCACCTCGGCGTTGACGATATCTTCCAGGGCCTTGATCTGCTCAGGCTTGATCGCTTCGAAGTGGCTGAAGTCGAAGCGCAGGCGCTGGCTGTCGACCAACGAACCCTTCTGCTGGACGTGCTCGCCCAGTACCTGGCGCAGCGCGGCGTGCAGCAAGTGGGTGGCCGAGTGGTTCAGCGCAGTGGCGTGGCGCACGTCGGCGTCCACCTGGGTTTCCACTGGCGCGCCCACCACCAGGCTGCCCGACGCCAGCACACCGTGGTGCAGGAACGCGCCGCCGGTCTTGGTGGTGTCACGCACATCAAAACGACCGGAGGCTGCCTTGAGCACGCCACAGTCGCCAATCTGGCCACCAGATTCTGCGTAGAACGGCGTCTGATCAAGGACCACCACGCCCTCATCGCCTTCATTCAACACATCAACCGATTGGCCTTCTTTATAGAGGGCAACCACCTTGGCCGAACCGTTGGTGGCGGTGTAACCGGTAAATTCGGTGGCCACGTCAACCTTCACCAGGCTGTTGTAGTCCATGCCAAAGGAGCTGGCCGAACGTGCGCGCACGCGCTGGGCTTCCATCTCGCGCTCGAAACCGGCCTCGTCGAGGGTCAGGTTGCGCTCGCGGGCGATATCGCCGGTCAGGTCCATCGGGAAGCCGTAGGTGTCGTAGAGCTTGAACACCACATCACCCGGCACCACGTCGCCTTTCAACTCGGCGAGGTCTTGCTCGAGGATTTTCAGGCCCTGCTCCAGGGTCTTGGCGAACTGCTCTTCTTCAGCCTTGAGCACGCGCTCAATGTGCGCCTGGTTCTGGGTGAGCTCGGGGAACGCCTGGCCCATCTCGGCCACCAGGGCCGCGACGATCTGGTAGAAGAAGCTGCCGCTGGCGCCCAGCTTGTTGCCGTGACGGCAGGCGCGACGAATGATGCGACGCAGCACGTAGCCACGGCCTTCGTTGGATGGCAGCACGCCATCGGCAATCAGGAAGCCGCAGGAACGAATGTGGTCAGCCACCACTTTGAGCGATGCCTGGTCGTCGTTGGCGCAGCCGATGGCCTTGGCCGCCGCCGCCAGCAGGCTTTGGAACAGGTCGATTTCGTAGTTGGAGTGCACGTGCTGCATCACCGCACTGATCCGCTCAAGGCCCATGCCGGTGTCGACCGACGGCGCTGGCAACGGATGCAACACGCCATCAGCGGTGCGGTTGAACTGCATGAACACGTTGTTCCAGATCTCGATGTAGCGGTCGCCGTCTTCTTCTGGCGAGCCCGGTGGGCCGCCCCAGATGTCGGCGCCGTGATCGTAGAAGATCTCGGTGCACGGGCCGCACGGGCCGGTATCGCCCATGGTCCAGAAGTTGTCGGAGGCGTACGGGGCGCCTTTGTTGTCGCCGATACGCACCATGCGCTCGGCCGGCACGCCGACTTCCTTGGTCCAGATGTCGTAGGCCTCGTCATCGCTGGCGTAGACCGTGACCCAGAGTTTTTCCTTCGGCAGTTTCAGCACGCCAGTGAGGAAGGTCCAGGCGAAGTTGATCGCGTCTTGCTTGAAATAGTCGCCAAAGCTGAAGTTGCCGAGCATTTCGAAAAAGGTGTGGTGACGGGCGGTATAGCCGACGTTTTCCAGGTCGTTGTGCTTACCACCGGCGCGCACGCACTTCTGGCTGCTGACAGCACGGGTGTAGGCGCGTTTTTCCTGGCCCAGGAAGCAGTCCTTGAACTGGTTCATCCCCGCGTTGGTGAACAGCAGGGTTGGGTCATTGCCTGGGATCAAAGAGCTGGAGGAGACACGGGTGTGACCTTGCTCTTCGAAGAAGCGAAGGAAGGCTTCACGGATTTCTGCGCTTTTCATTAGGTTCTTCCACGGAGGCTGCGGCCAAAGGCCAGTGCGCAACATCAATCAGACGGAGCGACGGCAAAGGGCCGCATTATATCGGCCCTTTGCCCGTGGTACAGCGTGTTTATACGATAGAAACAGTCAATTAGACGGTCTGCACTGTCATTTCCGGGAAAACTCGACAAATATCGCCAACACTTGTTCGATCTGTGCCCGGCTGACGTCCAGGTGCGTGACCATGCGCAGGCGCGGCGCCGCACTCAACTTGATCCCGCGCTCCTCGGCAAAGGCTTTCAGCGCCTGGGCCTGCTCGCCGATCTGCACGTAGACCATGTTGGTCTGTACCGGCTCCACGCTATAACCGGCCTTGCGCAGCTCGTCGCCCAACCACAAGGCATTGGCGTGGTCTTCGGCCAGGCGTGCCACCTGATGGTCCAGGGCATACAGCCCCGCCGCCGCCAGCGAACCGGCCTGGCGCATGCCACCGCCGACCATCTTGCGCAAACGGCGAGCCTTGGCGATCAACGCATTGGAGCCGCACAGCACCGAGCCCACCGGCGCGCCAAGGCCCTTGGACAGGCATACCGAGACCGAATCGAAATGCTGGGTAATCTCCCCCGCATCCACACCCAGCTTGACCGCTGCGTTGTACAGGCGCGCGCCGTCCAGGTGCAGGGCCAGGCCATGCTCACGGGTAAACGCGCGTGCGGCAGCCAGGTAGCTGATGGGCAGCACTTTGCCCTGCATGGTGTTTTCCAGGGCCAACAGCCGGGTGCGGGCGAAGTGGAAGTCATCCGGCTTGATCGCTTCTGCGACCTGGGCCAGGTCCAGCGAACCGTCGGCCTGGACTTCCAGGGGCTGCGGCTGGATCGAACCCAGCACCGCCGCGCCGCCGCCCTCGTATTTGTAGGTGTGGGCTTGCTGGCCGACGATGTATTCCTCGCCCCGCTCGCAGTGAGCCATCAGCGCCAGCAGGTTGCTCATGGTACCGGTAGGCACGAACAGCGCGGCGGCAAAGCCCAGGCGCTTGGCCAGTTCGGCCTCAAGGTGGTTGACGCTGGGGTCTTCACCGTAGACATCATCGCCGCTCGGCGCGCTGGCCATGGCATCGCGCATGCCTGGGGTGGGTTGGGTCACGGTGTCGCTACGAAGATCAATCACGGACATCAAGCTGGCCTCTGCGTGTGGGGAGTTCCCTGTTGTAACCGATTACTGCGGGTATCACGGGCAAATATCAACCCCTGCCCCTGTAGGATTCGGCTTGCCGGCTCCTACAGGGGCTGCCCGCAAACCTGTCGATAGTCGATATCAACAAGCACCCTATGCAGTTTTTCGAAATGTATGGTAAAAACTCTCCGCTGCCAGGGTTCTGGTGGCAACGTTCTCAGGGCGGGGTGTAATTCCCCACCGGCGGTAATTGCGTGCAATACGCATAGCCCGCGAGCGCTTGGCGCCTCGAACTGCTTATGCAGGACGGCGGCAAGGTCAGCAGACCCGGTGTGATCCCGGGGCCGACGGTCATAGTCCGGATGAAGAGAGAACGGGATTGGCGCCTAAGGGCCGTGTGCGAGAAATCATGCCTGGCATGATCGATTCGGCCGTACCCTTAAATCCCATTCGATTCATAACGCCCTGTTTTTTTCATAAACAGGAGTCAGAACATGCAACCCACCGCAATCGACAGCAAGAGCAAAAACCATCACGGTGAGCGCGTCGCGTTTATCCAGGCTTGCTGGCACAAAGATATTGTTGATCAGAGCCGTAAAGGCTTCCTCGCCGAAATGATCGCCCAGGGCTACCAGGAATCGGATATCGATTTCTTTGAAGTCGGCGGCGCCTTTGAAATGCCCCTGCACGCCAAGCTGCTGGCCAAGTCCGGCCGCTACGCCGGCATCGTCGCCGCCGCGCTGGTGGTGGACGGTGGGATCTATCGCCATGAATTCGTCGCGCAATCGGTGGTCAGCGGCCTGATGCAGGTGCAGCTGGAAACGGAAGTGCCAGTGTTCTCGGTGTCCCTCACCCCGCATCATTTCCACGCGGGCAGCGAGCATCACAACTTCTTCTTTGAGCACTTTGTGCACAAGGGCAAGGAAGCCGCGCAGACCTGTGCCGATACCCTGCACAAGATCCGTGCGATCCGCCGCAATGAGCCACGCGCCTTAGCAGTCTAAGCCGCACCGCAAAACCAATTGTGGGAGCGGGCTTGCCCGCTCCCACATTTGGATCTAGACCAGGCCGGCGTCCGTGGTCGGCACAATCAGGATGCCTGCCCGCAAGCCATTCTTGACCTTGGGGTTGGGGAAGATGATGCGCGCGCCCTCCTCCTCGATCACCCAGCGGGTCTTGGCAATGTCCTCGGCCAGCAGATAGCCCTTCTCCAACTCCGAAAAATTCTCCACGTCCGCCGGCAAATGCAGGGTGAAGGCGTCGCTGTGCTTGATCACTTCCCGGGCCACGCTGAACAACTTCAGGCCGTCCAGGCCCTCGGTGGCCGGCTCGTTGCCTTCGATGATCTGTATGAGGCGGGTTTCCAGGCGCGATACATCCACCCCCTGGTTCTGCCCGAATGGCCGGGCCTTGCCCAACTCCAGGGTGAACGACTCAGCGCCCAGTTGCTCGTAGGTAAACGCGGTGAAGGTAATGGAGGTCTTGTTCTGCAACAGCACCGCTTCCATCCCCGCCGCCCGCAGGCGGGCCAGTTCGGCGCGGGAGTGCTGGCGCCCTTCTTTGAACGGATAAAGCGCGAACTGCTCGATCTTCGAGCCGCGAATCGCCGTATGCAGGTCGTAGTGCAAACGACTACGGTCAGGCACGCTGAAGAAGGTACGGGCCAACTGTTCAAGCTCGGCCGCGCGCATCGCTTCCGGGCCGATGCTTTGTTCGTGACGGCCATTGAACAGCCGGTTGACGTCCTGTTCGAGGTAACGCTCGCCGCGACGCATGGCCTCGGGGTTACCGAACAGGAACAGAATACGGGTGCGGGGCTTGATCTCCCCACGGGCGATGCCATGCAGCAAGCGGTCGGCCAATTCGATCGGCGCGGTTTCGTTGCCATGGATGCCGGACGACAGCAGCACGTCGGCGCCGTTGTCCCGGGCTTGGGGAGGCCGCACTTCGAGTGCGCCCTCACTGAGCCAGCGCATCTGCACGCCGTCGACAGTCAGTTGAATTTTTTGCGCCGGTTCACGACCGGCGAGGGTCAGTTCAAGCAGTTTGCCGAGGGCGAGCATAGAGCAGCTTCCTTAGTGGTTGCAGCCTGGGCCGTGGACGTGATCGTCGTCATCACCTTCAACATCGGCCGGTTCCATTTCCAGCTGCAGGCTCATCAGGTTGGTGGCCAGGGGACGCATCAGCAGGTTGGCGTATTCGGCATCACCTTCTTCCACATCCACGCCGATCAGCAGTTGGCCACGGCCGTCGTGCTGGATCCAGATTTCCTTGCCCTGCCATACCACGGCCAGGCGAGTGCAGGAGGTTTCCAGCTGGGTACCGTCGGTGTCTTCAAGGATCAGCTTCAGGGTATCGGTGGTCATAAATAGGTCTCAGCCGTGGGGTATTAATTGATCTGAAAAGGATAAACCGCGCCCAGTTTAAGGATTTGCGTCAGTTCATCCAATGCCGTGCGACATTCAAGCAGCAACTGCGGGTCAGCCAGGTCGGTTTCGCGCAGGCTGTCGCGGTAGTGCTTGTCGACCCATTGGGTCAACGTTTCATACAGCGGTGCAGTCATGATAACCCCTGGATTGACCGCCGCCAGTTCACTCTCCTTCAACGCTACGCGCAAACGCAGGCAGGCCGGGCCACCGCCGTTCTGCATGCTTTGCTTGAGGTCGAAGACTTTGACTTCGCCGATCGGCCCGCCGGAGCTGGTCAGGCTTTGCAGGTAGTGCCAGACGCGTTCGTTGTTGCGGCACTCTTCGGGCACGATCAGCAACATCGACCCGTCAGCGCGGCTCAGCAACTGGCTGTTGAACAGGTAGGAGCGCACGGCGTCTTCGACACTGACCAGGGCGCGGGGTACGCAGATCGCCTGGAAGTTGCCGCCGACCTTGCCCAGCTTGGCCTGCAGTTCAGCGAGCATCTGGTCGGTATTGAGGAACGCATCCTCGTGATAGAACAGCACTTCACTGTTGCCCACAGCGATCACGTCGTTGTGGAACACCCCGGCATCAATCACCGCCGGGTTCTGCTGGCCGTAGACCACCCCGTCATCCTGCAGGCCGTGCAGGCGCGCAACTGCCTGGGACGCTTCGAGGGTCTGGCGCGCCGGGTACTTTTGCGGCGCCGGGTAGCGGGTGTCGAACGCACTGCGGCCAAACACGAAAAACTCCACGCCCGCCTCGCCATATTCGCGGCAGAAACGCGTGTGGTTGGCCGCGCCTTCGTCACCGAACTGCGCCACCGCCGGCAACGCGGCGTGGTGGGCGAAGTGCTGCTGATCGGCAAACATCGCCCCCAGCACGCGGCTGGTGGTCGGGTGTTCGATGCTGCGGTGGTATTTGCAGTTGAGGTTCGCGGCAGTGAAATGCACACGCCCGTCAACGGTGTCGGCGCTCGGGCTCACAGTGGCCGCATTGGCCACCCACATGCTCGATGCGGAACAGCTGGCAACCAGCAACGGCATGGCTTGCTTGGCCGCCTGCTGGATCACCTGGGCATCGCTGCCGGCAAAGCCAAGGCGGCGCAACGCGGCCACATCCGGACGTTCCTGGGGCGCCAGTACACCTTGCACAAAACCCATGTCCATCAGGGCTTTCATTTTCGCCAGGCCCTGCAGCGCCGCTTCCTTGGGGTTGGAGGATTGCTGGCTGTTGCTCTGGGACGCGACGTTGCCGTAGGACAAACCGCCGTAGTTATGGGTCGGCCCCACGAGACCGTCAAAATTGACTTCACAGGATTTCATCGGCGAGGCTCCACGAACATCTGTTTTTATAGGCATCAAAGGTTTCAAAACACCACAAATCTGTCTTTGCAAACCCGATCAACTGCAGGTGCTGGCTTGTGTGTGGGAGCTGGCTTGCCTGCGATGCGGGCACCTCGGTCTTTCAGCCAGATCGAGGGGATGCCATCGCAGGCAAGCCAGCTCCCACACAAGCCCGCTCCCACATTTTTAGATCAGCGTAATGCCAGGGGTGAGGGTTGCTGGCAGCACCAAACTCGGGGTCTCCAACGACGCCACCGGGTACGCGCAGTAATCCGCCGCGTAATAGGCACTGGCGCGATGATTGCCCGACGCCCCTACCCCACCAAATGGCGCGGTGCTCGCCGCGCCGGTCAGCTGTTTGTTCCAGTTGACGATACCCGCACGGCTTTGCAGCCAGAACTGCTGGTAGCGCGCCTCGGAGTCCGACAGCAACCCTGCGGCCAAACCGTATTGGGTGTTGTTGGCTTCACGGATCGCCGCTTCGAAATCCGCGTAGCGAATCACTTGCAGCAACGGGCCGAACAGCTCTTCGTCCTCACGCTCGGTCACGGCGGTCACGTCGATGATGCCAGGCGTCAGCAAGGCTGCCTGCGCCTGGGGCTGGGTCATTTCCAGCAGCGCCACGGCGCCGTTGGCCAGCATCAGCTCCTGGGCATCCATCAAGGCCTTGGCCGCGCCCAGGGAAATCACCGAACCCATGAAGGGCGGCGGTTGCTGGTCGAAGGCGCCCACGGCAATCGTCGTGCTGACGGCAACCAGGCGCGCCAGCAGTGCATCACCCCAGGCGCCTTCCGGCACCAGCAGGCGCCGGGCGCAGGTGCAGCGCTGGCCGGCCGAAATGAAAGCGGACTGGATGATGGTGTAGACCGCCGCATCGACATCGGCCACTTGATCGACCACCAGCGGGTTGTTGCCGCCCATTTCCAGCGCCAGGATCTTGTCCGGGCGCCCGGCGAATTGCTGGTGCAGGTGGTTGCCGGTGCGGCTGGAGCCGGTGAAGAACAAACCGTCGATCCCCGGGTTGGCGGCCAGGGCAATCCCGGTCTCCCGCGCGCCTTGCAGCAGGTTCAAGACGCCCGCCGGCAGGCCGGCTTCGACCCAGCACTGCACGGTCAGCTCGGCCACTTTAGGGGTCAGCTCGCTCGGCTTGAACAACACGGTGTTGCCCGCAAGCAAGGCCGGCACGATATGCCCGTTGGGCAAGTGGCCGGGGAAGTTGTAGGGACCGAACACCGCGACCACGCCGTGCGGCTTGTGGCGCAACACAGCGGTGGCGTCGCCCAGGGGGCCGCTCTTCTCGCCGGTACGTTCGCGGTAGCTCTGCACCGAGATCGCGATTTTGTTAGCCATGCTGGTGACTTCGGTAGCCGACTCCCACAGCGGCTTGCCGGTTTCTTCGCCGATGCAACGGGCGATTTCATCGGCGCGGCTTTTCAAGGTCGCGGCGAAGGTTTCCAGCACGCCGATACGCTCTTCCAGCGGGCGCATGGCCCAGGCCGGGAAGGCCTGGCGCGCGGCCTGCACGGCGGATTCAACCTGCTCGACGGTGGCGCCATTGCCGGCCCACACCACTTGCTGGGTCACCGGGTTCAGCGACTCAAAGCGTTCACCCTGGCCAGCCAGCCAGCTCCCTGCGATATACAGCGAATTCATTATTTCGACTCCCGGGCAGCAGACAACGATACGGCACGCACTTGATCACCCGCCACCAGTTGCAGGCGCTTGGCGGTCAGCGGATCGACCACCAGGGTGCCAGCCGCCAGGCGCGCCGGTGCGGCGGTGATGCGGCAATCTTCACGTTTACGGTTATGCATCAGGAACGGCGTGGCGTCGTCCCCCGGCGTGCCGATGGCCAGCACCAGCGCCTGGCTGTCACGCACCGCACGGATCTTGCCGGTCTCACACTCCACCGCAGGACCTGCGTCGAAGATATCGACGTAGCCCTGGTAGCTGAAGCCTTCGCTCTTGAGCATGCTCAAGGCCGGCTCGGTGTCGGGATGGACCTTGCCGATCACGTTGCGCGCGTCCTCGGACAAGAAGCAGGTGTACAGCGGGAACTTGGGCATCAGTTCGGCAATAAACGCTTTGTTGCCCACGCCGGTGAGGTAGTCGGCCTGGCTGAACTCCATCTTGAAGAAGTGCCGGCCCAGGCTTTCCCAGAACGGCGAACGCCCGGCCTCGTTGGACACACCGCGCATCTCGGCAATGATCTTGTTGCCGAACAGTTGCGGGAACTCGGCAATGAACAGCATCCGCGCCTTGGCCAGCATGCGGCCGTTGAGGCCGTTGCGGTAATCGGCATGCAGGAACAGCGAGCACAGCTCGGAGTTGCCCGTCAGATCGTTGGCCAGGAATAGCGTGGGGATCTCGCGGTAGATATTCAGCTCCTGGGAGGCGCTGACCGTCAGGCCGACCCGGAAGTTGTACCAAGGCTCACGCAGGCCGACCGCACCGGCGATCGCCGAAATCCCCACCACGCGGCCTTCGTCGTTTTCCAGCACAAACAGGTAGTCGGCATCACCACGCCCGGCTTCGCCGCGAAAGGTCTTTTCAGCCCAGCCAACCCGGTGGGTCAGGCGCTCTTCGTTGGCCGGCAAGGTGGTAAGGCCGGTGCCGGTGCTGCGCGCCAGATCAATCAGGGCCGGTAAATCGCTGCTGCGTACGGGACGAACGATCATGCTATCTCCTCGGACGGGCCGCCTGTTACAGGCCACCCGTTAAACTCTGCTTTAAACCGCTACCAGACGCACACTGGCGCCTTCGCCGACGCCCAGGGCTTCGGCTGCTTCCAGGTCCAGGGTCACTGGCTTGCCTGGCGCGTAGTCCAGTTCCAGCATCACCGCACGGTAATCCTGCAACTGCGCGTTGCTCACCAGGTACTGGCGGCCGACGCCCTTGACCATTTCGCCGACCTTCACCGGCACTACGCGGCTCTGGGCAATCGAGCGGATGCCAGAAACCCGTGCATGCAGGGTCGGGCCACCGTCGAAGATGTCGATGTAATGGTCTGTTTCAAAACCTTCGCGCATCAGGATGTCGAAGGTGATCTGCGCACGCGGGTGCACCTGGCCCATGGCTTCCTGGGCTTCGTCGGGCAACAACGGCACGTAGATCGGGTAATGGGGCATCAGTTCGGCGAGGAACGTGCGGCTCTTCAACCCGCACAGGCGCTCGGCGGCGGCGTAGTTGAGGTCGAAGAAGTTGCGGCCGATGGCATCCCAGAACGGCGAATCACCGTTCTCGTCGCTATAGCCGACAATCTCGGTCACCACCGAGTCCGCAAAGCGCTCGGGATGGCTGGCGACAAACAGCAGGCGGCCACGGGAATTGAGTTCCGACCAGGCCGACCCCACCAGCTCCGGCACCACGTAGAAACTGGTCAGCAAGCTGTTGCCGGTCAGATCGTGGCATTGGGACAGGACGTGGATCTTGTTGTGGATCTTCAGTTCGCGGGACGCGTGGACGAAGGTCTCGTTGCGAAAGCTGTAGAACGGCTCGGAATACCCGGCCGAAGCGACGATGGCCGAACAGCCCACCAGCTTGCCGGCGACGGTGTCTTCAAGGACAAAGAAATAGCTTTCTTCACCATTGAAACTCACTTCGGCGGCGAAGGACGCTTCGCTGGCGGCGATCTTGTCGCTCAGGCGTTCAACGTCATCCGGCAGGGAAGTGACACCAATCGGGCTGTCCGCAGCCAGACGCTGTACCTCGCCCAGATCAGCCATTTGCGCGGGGCGCATCACCAGCATGGTGTCACTCCTTAACTCGAAAACTTCATAAAAAAATGCCGGACACTGAACCTGGAATCACCCAGGTCCCAATGTGGGAGCGGGCTTGCCCGCGATTGCGGTGGGCCAGTCACAACAACGTCGACTGACAGATCGCTATCGCGGGCAAGCCCGCTCCCACATTTGATCCGGTTCGTTAGACAAATGTGTCTCTATCAGGCTTGCGTCAGCGTTTTTACAGCACGTTCAAAACGATCCAGGCCTTCAGTGATATCCGCGTCTTCCACCACCAGGCTCGGGGCAAAACGCACCACGTCCGGGCCGGCTTGCAGGATCATCAGGTTTTCTTTCTCGGCAGCGTTGAACACATCCTTGGCCTTGCCTTTGAACGCGTCGCTCAATACGCAACCGAGCAGCAGGCCCATGCCACGGACTTGGGTGAAGATCCCGTACTGCTTGCCGATCTGCTCCAGGCGGGCCTTGAACAGGTCATGCTTGGCGTTGACACCTGCCAGCACTTCAGGAGTGTTGATCACGTCGATCACCGCTTCGGCTACCGCACACGCCAGCGGGTTGCCGCCGTAGGTGGTGCCGTGGGTACCGACCACCAAGTGCTTGGCCAGGTCTTCACGGGTCAGCATCGCGGCAATCGGGAAACCACCGCCCAGACTCTTGGCGCTGGTCAGGATGTCGGGCACCACGCCGTAGTGCTGGTAGGCAAACAGGTGGCCGCTGCGGCCCATGCCGGTCTGCACTTCGTCGAACACCAGCAGCGCATTGTTGGCATCGCACAGGTCACGGGCGCCTTGCAGGTAGGCAAGTTCGGCCGGCAATACACCGCCTTCGCCCTGGATCGGCTCCAGGACCACCGCGCAGGTCTTGTCCGACACGGCGGCTTTGAGCGCTTCCAGGTCGTTGAACGGAACGTGGGTGATACCGGTGATTTTAGGACCGAAACCGTCGGAGTATTTCGACTGGCCACCGACGTTGACGGTAAACAGGGTGCGGCCGTGGAAGCTGTTCAGGGCGGCGATGATCTCGTATTTCTCGCTGCCGAAACGGTCGAACGCCACGCGACGGGCCAGCTTGAAGGCGGCCTCGTTGGCTTCGGCGCCGGAGTTGCAGAAGAACACGCGCTCGGCAAAGGTCGCATCGATCAGCTTATGGGCCAGGCGCAAGGCCGGCTCATTGGTGAAGACGTTGGAGACGTGCCACAGCTTGTTGGCCTGTTCGGTCAGTGCACCGACCAGCGCCGGGTGGGCGTGGCCCAGCACGTTCACTGCGATGCCGCCGGCAAAGTCGATCAGCTCGCGACCCGCCTGGTCCCACACGCGCGAACCTTCGCCACGCACAGGGATGAAAGCAGCAGGTGCGTAGTTAGGCACCATGACCTGGTCGAAATCGGCACGTTGCACCGGGGCTTGCTCAACGGACATCGGAGTCTCCTGAAGAGGAACGCCTGCCTGGAACTGGCGGGCGATGCAGGGATTGTAAGGACAGTTTTCAGAGCGGCCTTGCCGCCAAGCGACAACTTCTTATAGCGCCAACCCGTGTTTTGCGCGGGTTTACGCCAATGCGACAAATAGCGTCGCAAAGGCGCAGTTTAAACCGTGCAACGGCTTTGTGGGCAGGGGATGACGGGATCTTCGCAAATCCGCAAGACACGCTCGCACTAACTGTCTACCGCCTGCACCGCCTTGCGCACTGGTTTGCTGAAGGAACTTCAAGAGCCATCAAGGACAGGCACCATGGCGCAACCGCTTGCAACCCAATCCCCGCACCTCGACATCCTCAGCAACGCCATCCCCTCCTGGCTGGGCACTGCATCAGCCGCCAAGCGTGCGGCGCTAGCCGAAGGTACGCCGGCCATTGCCGCCTGGTACCTGCGCGCCACCGAGCAGCAGCACGCGCATCTCAAGCACCTGAATGCCGCCGCCTGGACCGCACAAAACCGCGTGGACAAAGCCCTCGCCGCCCTGCAGAGCCCCGAGACCTTTGGCGCCGCACGCCTGCAAGCGGCGCTCAAGGATGAGTTCGGCGTCGACGCCGACGTGCGCACGACCTACCTGCAACTGTATGTACCGCTGACCCTCGCCGGGTTCACCGTCAAGCCGGGGGCGGCGCGCACATGGTCGGTCTCGTTGCTGGACGCGGCCCTGCATAATTTCGAAACCGACGAGCCCTACGAGCAGCACTCCGGATTCAGCACCCAGCCAACGCCGGCGGGCCAGTTCAGCCAACTGCCGGCCCTGGACGCGAAGATCAGCATCGCCCAATTCACCCAACTGTGCCGCCGCCTGGATATCGGCGCGGCCTATCGGCGCTATCTGGATGAATACCTGGACCTGGACAATCCCGTGGCCCGCACCAGCCTGGAATACTGGCTCAAACAAAGCCACCTGGGGGCGCTGCAGCTGGCGTTGTACATGGCCTTGCTGAAGGGCGACCTGCCTGACGCCAGCCATGATGCCGTCCTCAACCTGCTCCACAATGGCCATGCAGCACACAACGGCTGCCCGCCGCTGGTGGCCCATGAACTGCTGATAATGGACTGCCGCCTGACTGGCATTGTGCTGTTTGCTCCGGACCTGGAGGCCAGCCGCGAGGTGGTGCCCTTGATCGCCTACATTCCCGACGACCCGCAAACCCCGGTCAAACACTACCCCAGCAGCGCGGCGTTCATGCAAAGCCTGGTCGCCAGGCTGCGCGCCACCGACTATCAACAGTTTTTCAGCCGTTTTGTGCGCCACGAAGACGCCGCGGTATTTTTTGCCAACCTCAACCAACGCCTCGGCCAGGTCTCGTGGCATCCGCACACCGCAGGCGATCCGCTGCCCAGTTGGCGCGAGAGCCCCACACAGCGCCCCAACCTGCAGTTTCGCGGGCTTAAAATCAGCGGTGATCTGTTCGCTCATCTGTTCCAGATGCAACTGAGCAAGCTGCAAGCCGACAGCCAGAGCCGCGCTGTCGCCACCGCGCGCGTCGACCAGAACGCCCGTTGGCGACGCTGGGCGTTCATTCAGAAGATCGCCGAAAGTGTTTTGCAAGTTATCGCCTTTGTGGCCCTGCCATTCATCCCGCCCCTGGGCGCGCTGATGCTCGCCTACACCGCTTATCAAGTCCTCGACGAAGCCTTCGAAGGGGTTGTCGACTGGACCCAAGGCCTGCAACGCGAAGCCCTGGGCCATGCCTTGGGCTTGATGGAACAACTGGCGCAGCTGGGCCTGTTTGCCACCGGCATTCCCATCGCCACCGAGTTGCTGCGCAAGGCTTTACCCCAACAAATGCTGGATTTTTTCGAAAGTCTGCTGCCCGTCAAGCGCCCCGATGGTCAACACCGCCTGTGGCAACCGGACCTCAGCCCCTATCGCCAGGAGGTGACGCTGCCGGCCGATACCCGCCCTGACGCGCAAGGCCTGCACCGGCACAACGGCAAACCCATCCTTGCCCTCAACGGCGAGCATTACCACGTAGAACAAGACGCCGGGCGCTATTTCATCCAGCACCCCACACGCCCTGGAGCCTACCGCCCGCAGGTCATGACCAATGGCCAGGGCGCCTGGGTCACAGAGCTGGAGAACCCGTTGGGCTGGGACCGCGCCACCCTGATGCGCCGCCTCGGTTACCAGACCGATAGCTTCAGCGATGAGCAACTGGCCCAGGTCCGCGACTGCAGCGCCACCCACGACAATACCCTGCGAAAAGTGCATGCCACCCAGCAGACACCCCCGCCACTGCTGGCTGACACCCTCAAGCGCTTTGGCATCGACCAGCAGTTGCAGGACTTCCTGGCGCAACTGAACAGTGACGATCCGGCGGTCTACGCCAAGGCCGATCCGCAGACCCTGTTGCAGTTACTCATCAGCTACGGACTGTGGCCCTCCAGCAAGACCCTGCGGGTAGTCAATGCCAGCGGCAGAACCCTCTGGCAATTCCCCGGTGACGAGGGGGCCAGCACCGTACAGGTGCTGGAAGCACAGCTGCACAACGGCGATCTATTGCCGACCCTGATCGAGGGCTTGAGTGAGCCGGAGCGCAAACACCTGCTGGAAGAAGAGTTCGGCCTGCCGCCCTCTTCCAGCCGCACCCGCGCCACCGCCTTGCGCAAGCAATTGGCGCGGATCGCCCAGGACAAGCGTTTCTCGTTATTCGAGTCACGCTACCGCGGCCTGGACCGCGCGCCCAATGCCCGGGTGCAGAAAATCATCGACAGTGCCTCGCGCCCCGGCCTGCCCGCGCCGGTGGCCGAGGAACTGCTGTCCAGCGCCAGTGGCGAGGAACTCAAGGCCATCGACGCCGGTACTGTACCCACGCGCCTGGCGGAACTGGCCGAGTGGTCGCTGCATGAAGTGCGCACCACCCGCGCCTATGAAGGGATGTACCTAGACACCGTGGAGAACCCGGACACTTGCCGGTTGGCCCTGCACTCCCTGGAAAACCTCAGCGGCTGGCCGACGTGGATACGCCTGGAACTCAGGGAGTACCGCGCCGAAGGTACGCTGCTCGATGCAATCGGCCCCACCTATGCGTTGACCAAAAGAACCCTGGTGGCGACACCCGACGGCCAATACATCCCGGAAAACGGCCAAGGCGCGCTGTTCGGCAGCACGGATTTTTACACCGCCATCCTGCAAGCCCTGCCTGACAGTGCCCGGGATGCCCTGCAGATCCATATCGGCCAGGGCCCGCGCCTCAAGCAGGCAATCGGCGAACACCCACTGGACCGCCCGAGCCTGCGTACGCTGCTTGATACCGACCCGCCGCGCAAACCCGCCTACGATCCGACTGTCATGCGCCTGCGCGGCGGCATGGACGGCTACCCGCCGGCCCTTCCCGAACAGCCAGGGCCAAGCCGCGGCCCTTCACTGGAGCAGCAACTGCAGACGCTGCGCCCGCAACTGTCGCCGGCAAAAGTCCGCGAAATGATCGCCACCCTGCAAAACACCTTTGGCGGTGCCCAGCCAGTGCTGACGCGCCTGAGGAACGAATACATCCGGCTGGACCTCGCCCTGACGGTCTGGGAATCTCAAACGCCCGACCTGCACCCTCTCACTCGGGCGCCGCTCAGTGCGACTGACAGGGAGTACCTGCGCCGTGATCGCAGCCTGTTCGCCCACCAGTTGCGCCGGGCGTGGCGCCAGGAAACCGCAATCGACAATTTCTACGAGGCACCGGCCACCAACGGCCACATGCTGCGACTGTCCGGCCCACTGCTCGGCGAGCTGCCCGCACTGGCTGCAAACTTCGACCATATCTCGCACCTGGAACTGCAAGGTGCGCACCAGCGCATCGACGTCGACGGTTTCCTGCAGCTTTTTCCAAGGCTGCGCTACTTGAGCATCCGCAATGTAGCCCTGAACGAACTGCCGCCTTGCCTGGCCTCGCTCACTGGCCTCAACGAACTGATCCTGAGCGGTTGCAACATCAGCCTGACCGAGCAAAGCCTGGCCGTCGTCAACGGCATGACGCGCCTATTGACCCTTGACCTCTACAACAACCCCCTGACCTTGCTGCCCAACCTGGAACAGATGCCGCAGTTGCAATACGTGGACTTGGCCAGCACCGGCATCAGCCAACTGCCTCCTGGTCTGTTGAGCCGCACTCATCTGATATACGTGATGCTGTCCAACAACCAGATCAGCGAACTGCCTGCGCAGTTGTTCGACCTGCCCACCGACATCACGCGGCACTTCGACCTGTCCGACAACCCGCTTTCAAACGAGGCGCTGGAGCGCATCAAAATCTACTTCCAGCGTACCCATCACTATCTGGAAGCCACCCCGCCCCAGCCCGACGTGGAGCAGGCCAAACGGTTGTTCCCCTCATTCAACGGCGATCAAATCAACCGCTTCATTTTTGCCCTGCCGGGCGACCTGGCTGCCGGCCGCACCGAGATGAACCGGCTGGAAAGCGAGTTTCCCCTCATCCGCCTGGACACCCTCGACTGGGCCAACGACAGCCGCGTCGATGCGGCAGAACAAGCCTTGCGCCACCGCTTCATTGATGCCCTGGAGACAGGCTGGCGCCGGGATGTGACGTCGGGCGAGCCACCCGAGGGGCAACCTACATCCAGCTACGAATTCAGCCTATTCATCACCGTGAGCGGCACACTGCCCGCCCTGCGTGCATCGTTCAATCACGTGTCGGTGCTGGCGCTCAAAGGTCGCGGGACACACTTGAATCTGGATGCGTTCCTGCAGAGCTTTCCCGCGCTGACCGGGCTGCATATCGAGGACTACGCACTGGGTGAATTGCCGCAGATCAGCCACTTGCCGCAACTCTCCTACCTGGTGCTGGACCGCTGCGCCCTGAGCTTATCGCCCACCAGCACGCAAGCCTTGCAGCGCCTGGCCGAACTCAAACACCTGAACCTGAACAACAACCCTTTGACGACACTGCCGGACTTCAGCCGATTGCCCCAACTGATCAGCCTGTCACTGCGCAACACCGGCTTGACGCAACTGCCCAACTCACTGATTCAACCCGCCACGGTGCGCGCTCGCGTGGACTTGAGCCAAAACCTGCTGCGCGAGCTGCCAGACCAGGCCTTCCTCTTGCCCCCGGCCGTCAGCGCCGCGTTTGACTTGTCGACCAACCCCTTGTCGCCCTCCACCCTGCGACGTGTGAAAGGCTATTGCCAAACCAAGGGAGAGCACTGGAACGCTGATATTCCCACTACCGATCTGCAGCGCCTCAAGGCCCTTTACCCCAGGCTTTCGGAGCGTGACAGCAAGCGCATCTTCTTCGAACTGCCGGGCGAACTGGAGGACGCCGACACCCATATCAATCGCCTGAGCGCCGAGTACGCAGAGTTGGACACCCAGCTGCAGGAGTTCGCCTTGAACGTGCCGCTCATGGATCAACTGCAAGTCCCGGTGCTTAACGAAAACGCGCGTGCCGAGGAGCAGGTTCGCCGCCTGGCATTCAAGGAGTTACTCCTGCGCTGCTGGCGGCGAGAGACGGAACTGGACGAAACTCAAGAGCCGACTCGGCGCAGCTATAAGCTGATCTTCAACAACCCATTGCTCGGCGATCTGCCGTCGCTGAATGTGCGCCTGGAACATGTGACGCTATTGGAACTGATGGGCGACGGTAACCATAAACGTGTAGGCGAGTTCCTGCGCGCTTTCCCCAACCTGACAAGCCTGACGGTGGAGCGCCATGCCCTGCAGCGCATTCCCGAGCGCGTATTTGATCTCAATCACCTGCAGCACCTGAAACTCAACGAAAACTCAATCCACCTGACACCAGACAGCATCGAACAGCTGTCGCGCCTGAACGAGCTCACCTTCCTGGACTTGAGCGACAACCCGCTCACACTGAGCCCGGACCTGCGCAACCTCACACGCCTGGTCATGGTGTACCTGCACAATTGCGGGTTGAGCGAGCCGCCGCCGGGAGTGTTCAAACTGCCGCGCTTGCAGGCCCTGGACTTGAGCGACAACCTGATCCAGCACCTGCCGACAGACCTGCTGGAAATGCACCTGCCACTCAACGACGACTCAGACATGAGCGGCAACCCCTTGTCCGCCGCAAGCATGACGATACTGCGCACTTACTATCGGCAGACCGGTTATGAGTTGGGCGTGGAAGAAGCGATGTTCGACGAAAACCGTGCCGCACTGACACCGCCCAGCACGCCAGAGCCTATGGAAGAGTGAGCCTGCTGCGGTGAGGGAGGCAGTGGTGTTGAAGGCTTGTTGTGGCCAGGGGGCTTGTCCCCTCTCCACAACAAGCGGCGCCTTGTCAGCCGCGCTCGGAGGGTACCGACGACAATTCGAACGGGCTGCTGCTACGGCGCTGGTTGCGATCTTCACGGGGGGTGGCGCCAAAGAAGTTGCGGTAGGCGCTGGAGAAGTGCGGCCCCGAGGAGAAGCCGCAAGACAGGCCGATCTGGATGATCGACTTGCTGGTCTGCATCAACATCTGCCGCGCCTTGTTCAGGCGCAGCTCCAGGTAGTACTGGCTGGGAACGCGATTGAGGTATTGCTTGAAGATCCGTTCCAGTTGTCGTCGGGACACGCATACGTGCTGGGCAATTTCGTCGGTGGTCAGCGGCTCTTCGATATTGGCTTCCATCAACAACACGGCCTGGGTCAGCTTCGGGTGGCTGGAGCCCAGGCGGTTTTGCAGGGGGATTCGTTGGCGCTCGCCGCCTTCGCGGATGCGCTCCACCACCAGTTCTTCGGAAACCGCACCAGCCAGTTCGGCGCCGTGGTCACGGGCCAGCACCGCCAGCAGCAGGTCGAGCACCGACATGCCACCGCAGGCCGTCAGGCGATCACGGTCCCAGTCGAACAAATGGCTGGTGGCGATGACCTTGGGAAAACGCTCGGCGAAATCGTCCTGCCAGCGCCAGTGCACGGCGGCGCGGTAGCCGTCGAGCAGGCCCAGTTGCGCCAGCGGATACACGCCTGCCGACAGGCCGCCGATCACGCAACCGGAACGAACGAGCTGCTTGAGCGCCGAGCTTAGTTGCGAGGCGATCACGGTCGGCGGTTCGTCGGCCAACAGGAACAGTTTCTGGAAGCCTTCGAGCTTGCCGGCCCAGGGTTCGCCCGGCAGTTGCCAGGCGCCTTCGGTTTGCGGCTCGGCCTGCAGGAACGACAGTTCATACACCACATCCGGATGCACACGCTGAGCAACGCGCAAGGCCTCCTCAGCCAGCGCAAGCGTGAGTGCTTTTGTGCTGGGCCAAATCAGGAAACCAATTTTATGGGCGGTCATGGAGTGCTATCCGAAGCGAGTAACGGTAATGAAGACAAAGGCCAATGCTAGCCCGTAAACCAACACAAAGCTTAAAAACGATAAAGACCTGCTTTCCTGTAGGAGCGAGCTTGCTCGCGAAAAACCTGAGAACACCACGGGGTATCAGGCTTCCCGCGTTTTCGTTGACGATCTTCGCGAGCAAGCTCGCTCCTACAGGGGGAGCAACGGCCTTGATTATTTCAAGCTACCGGACAGGAACTGCTGCAACCGCTCGGACTGCGGGTTGACCAGCACTTCACGCGGGTTGCCGCGCTCTTCGACAATGCCTTTATGCAGGAACACCAACTGGTTCGACACCTCGCGGGCAAAGCCCATTTCGTGGGTCACCACCACCATGGTGCGGCCTTCCAGGGCCAGGTCCTGCATGACTTTCAGGACTTCGCCGACCAGCTCCGGGTCGAGGGCCGAGGTCGGCTCGTCAAACAGCATCACCTCAGGCTCCATCGCCAGCGCCCGGGCAATCGCCACGCGCTGCTGCTCGCCACCGGACATATGGCCGGGGAAAGCGTCCTTGCGGTGGGCCACGCCAACTTTGGCCAGGTAGTGCTCGGCCTTTTCACGGGCGTCTTTTTTCGACATGCCCAATACGTGCACCGGTGCTTCCATGACGTTTTCCAGCGCGGTCATGTGCGACCACAGGTTGAAATGCTGAAACACCATCGACAGGCGCGAACGCATGCGCTGCAACTGCTTGGGGTCGGCAGCTTTCATCGCGCCGTCCTTGTTGGCCACCAGCTTCAGCTCTTCGTTATTGAGCAGGATCTTGCCGGCGTGAGGCTGCTCAAGCAGGTTGATGCAGCGCAAAAAGGTACTTTTGCCCGAACCGCTGGAGCCGATGATGCTGATCACATCGCCGGCCGCGGCGGCCAGGGACACCCCTTTGAGCACTTCATGACTGCCATAGCGTTTATGCAGGTCTTGGACTTCAAGTTTGTACATGCGGTCGGTTCTCACAAAAACAGTTGGTCAGTCGTTGAGCAAGCGCCCGTGACGCAGCGCTTCGCGCCCCGCCACCTTGGCCAGCCAGAAACCCGCTTGGGCATAACGTAGCCGTTCAACGGCAAACAACACCCCCGAGGTGCCGGCACAGACAATGCTGACGCGGTCGGCCACAGGGTCAATCACTTCAAAAATCGGTTCGCCGGTTTCCACCCAGTCACCGGCCTTACGCAGGTAACTGATCACTCCGGCATGGGGTGCAAACAGCAATTCGGTGCCCTCGAAGGGCACGCCTTCACACGGTTCGTATTGCGGCGCCGCAAATTCACCGTTGATCAGGCCCTGCTCGGCGAGGAACGCGAGGATGCCTTCGGCATGGAAGATGGCCTCGTCGCGTCCGGTATCGGCCTGGCCACCCAGCTCCAGGGTTGTCGCCAGGCACGCCAGGGGAATCTGCGCCTCGGGAAACGCCCGCGACAAACGCAGCCAGGGCAGCGAGCAGGCTTCATCAAACGAACTGCCACCGGAGTCTTCCGCCAACAGGCCGACTTTTACATTCAAGTGCGCCGACAACGAACGCCATTGTGGCCAGTGCTGGGGCAGCGCGTACATGTGCAGCGCGGCTTCGGCGTCGCAGTGCAGGTCGAGGACCACATCGGCGGTGCAGGCGTGGCTCAGCAATACCCGTTGCATGCCTTGCAGCTGGCTGCTCGGCTCAGGCAGCGCGTTGAGCGTGTCGCTCATCGCCTGGCGGATCATGCGCACGTTGGCGTGGGGATCATCCCCCAGCTTGCCCTCCAGCAAGGCCGCAACCGGCTCGCTCAACTCCACGAAGTCACGGTTGAAGTTCTTGCCGCTGCCAATCTCGAAACGCCCCTGGTGGCTGCCTTGCAGCAGTTGGCCGAGGCCCATCGGGTTGGCCACCGGCACCAACTCGATCACCCCGTTGAGGGCGCCCTGCTGCTCCAGTTCGACCAGGCGCTTTTTCAGCTCCCAGGCCGCGCGCATTCCCGGCAATTCATCGGCGTGCAGGCTGGCCTGGATATACGCCTTGCGCTCGCCGTGGCCGAAACGGAACACCGTCAGTTGGCGCTCGCAGCCCAAGTGGCCCCAGGGCAGTACGTGATCGATGCGTTCCATATCAGTGCTTCCGTGGAGCCAGGTAGCTCAACCAGCGACGCTCGGCCAATTTGAACAGGCGCACCAGGATGAACGTCAGGCACAGGTAGAACAGGCCAGCGGTGATATAGGCTTCGAACGGCAGATAGTACTGGGCGTTGACCGTACGTGCGGCACCGGTGATATCGATCAGGGTGACGATGGAGGCCAGGCTGGTGGTCTGCAGCATCATGATCACTTCGTTGCTGTACTGCGGCAACGCCCGGCGCAGGGCCGAAGGCAGCAGGATGCGGCGGTACAGCTTGTAGCGCGACATGCCCATGGCCTTGGCTGCTTCGATCTCGCCGTGGGGCGTAGCCTTGAGGCTACCGGCAATGATTTCGGCGGTGTAGGCGCTGGTGTTGATGGCAAAGGCCAGGCACGCACAGAACGTTGCGCTGGACAGCCACGGCCAGAGGAAACTCTCGCGCACGGCTTCGAACTGGGCCAGGCCGTAGTAGATCAAAAACAGTTGCACCAGCATCGGTGTACCGCGGATCACGTAGGTGTAGAGCCAGGCCGCGCCGTTGACCAGCGGCTGCTTGGACACCCGCATCAGCCCCAGGGGGACGGCAGCGAGCAAGCCGAAAAACAGCGAAATCAACAGCAGCTTGAGGGTGGTCAGCAGGCCGCCAAGGTACAGCGGCATGGCCTCCCAGATGACGTTGTAGTCGAAGATCATAGATCAGCCGCCTTTACGCCTACCGAGTAGCGCTTCTCAAGATAACGCAGGGCCAGCAACGAGACGCTGGTGATCACCAGGTACATCGCCGCCACTGCGAGGAAGAAGGTAAAAGGTTCGCGGGTGGCATCTGCCGCCTGCTTGGCCTTGAACATCATGTCTTGCAGGCCCACCACCGAAATCAACGCAGTGGCCTTGGTCAATACCAGCCAGTTGTTGGTAAAGCCGGGGATTGCCAGCCGGATCATCTGCGGCACCATCACCCGGAAAAACACCTGGAACGGGCTCATGCCATAGGCCATGCCCGCTTCGGCCTGCCCCTTGGGGATGGCCATGAACGCACCGCGGAACGTTTCCGACAGGTAGGCGCCAAAGATGAAACCCAGGGTGCCGATGCCGGCGGCCAAGGGGTTCAAGTCAATATAGTCGTCGTAGCCCAGTAGCGGCGCGACGCGGTTGAGCAGGTCCTGGCCGCCGTAGAAAATCAGCAGGATCAGCACCAGGTCGGGGATCCCGCGGATCACCGTGGAGTACAGGTCACCCAGCCAAGCCAGCCAGCGTACCGGCGACAGGCGCAATGCAACCCCGATCAGACCCAGAACAATGGCCAAGGCCATGGACGACAAGGCGAGCTGAAGCGTCAACCATGCGCCATCGAGGATAACGGCCCCGTAGCCTTTCAACATGATTCAGGTCCTCGAAAAGGCGGATGAAAAAATGGCGCAAACTTCAGAGACCCTGGTGCTTGCGCCATTCTGGACAGACAACTGCGAAGGTTTACTTGGCGTCAGCGCCGTAAATATCGAAGTTGAAATACTTTTTCTCGATTTCTTTGTACTTGCCATTGGCGCGGATCGCGGCGATGGCAGCATTGATGCGGTCCAGGTTGGCCTTGTCGCCTTTACGTACTGCGATACCGATGCCATCACCGAAGTATTTGGCGTCGGTGAACGCAGGACCTACGAACGCGTAGCCTTTGCCAGAGTCGGTCTTCAGGAAACCGTCTTCGAGCAGGGTCGCATCGGCCACGGTGCCATCAAGGCGACCGGAAGCCACGTCCAGGTAGATTTCGTTCTGGGTGCTGTAAGGAACGATGGTCGCACCTTTAGGCGCCAGGACTTCCTTGGCGAAACGGTCGTGGATCGAACCGCGCTGTACGCCGATGTTCTTGTCCTTGAGCTCAACCAGGCTGTCGCTGACGGTTACGCTGTCCTTCATCACCAGGCGGGCTGGGGTCAGGTAGTAGCGGTTGGTGAAGTCCACGGACTTCTTGCGGTCGTCAGTGATGGACATGGACGACAGGATCGCGTCGATCTTGCGTACTTTGAGGGCCGGGATCAGACCGTCAAATTCTTGCTCGACCCAGGTGCACTTGACCTTCATCTCTTCGCACAGGGCGTTGCCGATGTCGTAGTCAAAACCGACGATGCTGCCATCCGGCGCCTTCGAGGCAAACGGAGGGTAGGCTGCTTCGATACCAATTTTCAGCGGCTTCTCTTCAGCGAAGGCCTGCATGGACAGCACGGACAGCGCCAGGGCGCCCAACAGCACGAGTTTCTTCATCTTGGGACTCCATCGGTATAGGACAAAAACAGCAGTATGAGCCATGGCCCACGATGCGACTGAGTGAAACCGAATAGCGGTGCTGCGTCCTACACCAGTTGAACATGGCGACGACGAGCGAGTGATCGGCATTCTAACGACAGGCCGGAAGCCGATATTTCCTCAATGCGACAACAATTTACAGAAGCACCGAGAAAGCGACCCCAACACATTGACAGCCTCTGATTTTTATGCAGAGGCAAAAGATATTAAACCTATTAACGCTGCAAATTGCGGGCCTATTATTCGCAAACCCTTCTATTCCGGCAAGTGTAGCGTTTGATCTAATTTTACCGGGCGTCTAAAACGGGCGTTTTCGGGGCGCGGATGTAGCACTTTGCCTCATGTTTGGGCGCAAGGTTACACATTTGCACCGCGGGGTAACATTCAGAAACGTCCTACTAGATAAACCGATATTTATTGGCTTGGTGCTGAGGGCGGTCTGTCAGCTCCCCCACCCCATTTGAAACTGACCCACCGCTATCGCAGGCAAGCCAGCTCCCACATCGACCCTATTTCATATTCAAATTCCCACAAAAAAGCCCCACCCGGCCTACGCCGAATGGGGCTTGATCCCATAAACCCGCTTACGCGACGTTCATGGTCTTGTGGGTATCAATCAAATGCTGCACCACGCTTGGATCGGCCAGGGTGGAGATATCCCCCAACCCGTCATACTCGGCCGTGGCAATCTTGCGCAGGATACGGCGCATGATTTTCCCCGAACGGGTCTTTGGCAAACCAGGTGCCCATTGGATCACGTCCGGGGATGCAATCGGGCCGATCTCCTTGCGCACCCAGTTCTTCAGCTCCAGGCGCAGCGCTTCGGTCGGCTCCTCACCGTTTTTCAGGGTGACATACACATAGATGCCCTGGCCCTTGATGTCGTGCGGTACGCCGACCACGGCGGCCTCGGTGACTTTCGGGTGGGCAACCATGGCGCTTTCGATTTCGGCGGTACCCATGCGGTGCCCGGAAACGTTGAGCACGTCATCCACGCGGCCGGTGATCCACCAGTAGCCATCTTCATCGCGACGCGCACCGTCGCCGGTGAAGTACATGCCACGGAAGGTCTTGAAGTAAGTGTCGACGAAACGGTCATGGTCGCCATACAGCGTGCGCGCCTGGCCCGGCCACGAATCGAGGATTACCAGGTTGCCTTCGGCAGCGCCCTCGATGATGTTGCCCAGGTTGTCCACCAACGCTGGCACCACGCCAAAGAACGGACGTGCCGCCGAACCCGGCTTGAGCGCGTGGGCGCCCGGCAATGGGCTCATCAGGGTTGCGCCGGTTTCGGTCTGCCACCAGGTATCGACAATCGGGCAACGGGATTGGCCGACGTTCTTGTAGTACCAGTCCCACGCTTCCGGGTTGATCGGCTCACCCACCGAACCCAACAGGCGCAGGCTGCTGCCATCGGTGCCTTCGCAGGCGGCGGTGCCAGAGGCCATCATCGCGCGGATCGCGGTCGGCGCGGTGTAGAGGATATTGACCTTGTGCTTGTCGACAATTTTCCCGACCCGCGTGATATCCGGGTAGTTCGGCACGCCTTCGAACAGCAGCGTGGTCGCGCCATTGGCCAGCGGGCCGTAGACAATGTAGGTGTGGCCAGTGACCCAGCCGACGTCGGCGGTGCACCAGTAGACTTCGCCCGGACGGTAGTCGAACACGCGCTCGTGAGTCAGGGCCGCATACAACAGGTAGCCGCCGGTGGTGTGCTGCACGCCCTTGGGCTTGCCGGTGGAACCGGAGGTATAAAGGATGAACAGCGCTTCTTCGGCGCCCATCTCTTTTGGCGCGCAGACGGTGCCCGCCACTTTCATCAGGTCTTCGTACCAGATGTCGCGATGCTGGTTCCACTTGATCTGGCCATTGGTGCGCTTGCACACGATGACTTTCTGGATGCTGCTGGTTTCCGGGTTGGTCAGCGCATCGTCGACATTGGCCTTGAGCGGCACCTTCTTGCCGGCACGAATACCTTCGTCGGCAGTGATCACCACTTTGGATTTGCAGTCGATGATGCGACCGGCCAGGGCTTCAGGGGAGAAGCCGCCAAACACCACCGAGTGGATCGCGCCGATGCGGGTACAGGCCAGCATGGCGACCACGGCTTCGGGGATCATTGGCATATAGATGGTCACCACGTCGCCGCGGTGCACATCCTGGCCACGCAGGGCGTTGGCGAATTTGCAGACCTGTTCATGCAGTTCGCGGTAGGTGATGGTGCGGCTCTCGGAAGGGTCGTCGCCCTCCCAGATAATCGCTGCCTGGTCGCCACGCTCGGCGAGGTGACGGTCCAGGCAGTTGTAGGAAACGTTGAGGGTGCCGTCAGCGAACCATTTGATATCCACATGGTGGTCGTCGAACGAGGTCTGCTTGACCGTGGTGAAAGGCTTGATCCAGTCAAGACGCTTGGCTTGCTCGCGCCAGAAGCCGTCGGGGTTGACCACCGACTGCTGGTACATGGCCTTGTAGGTCGCCTCGTCGGTCAGCGTGTTGGCTGCTACTTCGGGGCGAACGGGGTACAGGGAAGCCGCACTCATCTTTCTTACCTCGGTGACAATAGTTGTTGTTGTATGCCCCTGTTTTAGCCGGGGTAGGCCTATAGAACCATTCGACGATGGTAGTAACAAGCCCCTACAAATTACCCTGATATCCCCTTGCAGCGCTCTGGCTCGGCGCCTGTAGCGCATTTTGCAACACTGCAAAAAACCTCTGTCGTGGATTGTTACGAAAACCACCAATAGTGTTTATCAAAAGCACGGGTATATGAATGCAACCCAGGCGCCTAAAATCGGCCTCGCCAACAAGGCACCGTGATTAACCAAGTTGCAGCCCCCACGAAGGCACGTTAATCCGAACTCACTACTCAAGTTACACACGTGACCTCACAAGGGCCCCGTGACCCCCTTCGACTGTAAAAAGGTAAATTGGAAATGAAAGCTTTATTAGTTATGGCCCTTGCCAGCCTGTGCGCTACCGCAGCCCTGGCCGACGAGATCCCGACTGACGTAGCCAGCCAGAGCACCGCCGTTGTTGAGGAATACACCTACTCCACTGATCTGGATATTGCCAAGGTGGTATCCATGAGTTCCATTCCGAATGTCTGCGAAGTTGTTCCAGCGCGCATGGAATATGAAGATCACCAAGGCCAGCGGCATATCCTTAATTACAAAGTCATGGGTAACGGTTGTTCTAACGGATAATTAATTAGTTAGTTGAAACCTATCCTGGCAATGTTCGCCGCAAGGAATTGTCCTTGCGGCAAAGAAACACCCGCAAAATCCTCGCCTTGCCCCCTGCTCCAAAAATACCTCACCGCCCGTCAAAAAAATCCTACCCCGGCAAACCCTTGTAAACCCGCACCCCGGCCGGAAATACCCTCATTTTGGCCCTTGGCTGAGGCTATCCGCCGCAACACAAAGCCAAATTTTTCCCTATAATGCGCGGGTAAATCGGGCCTGCAATATCCCTTTACACGGGGGTAACGAGCCAGACCTGAGGCCCCGCAGGAGTACGACACCGTCGCTCCGCCCCTCAGGCATCATGCAGAGTACCCGTAGCCCTATTCCGTTTAATGCCTGCGCGAGCTGTTGCAACAAACGATTCCTTAAAGATCCACCGCGGCCCTTGGGCCGTGTGAACACCCAACCATCCGGTTTCACACGGGCACCATTGGCCCTCACGCAGGAGACGACACGTCATGCTGAGCTGGGACGAATTCGACAAAGAAGAAGAAGGCGAAGTAGCCGCCAAAGGCGCCAACGCCGGCCACGCCACCGAAGCCAACATGGACCGCCTCGACGGTGCCGGCGCCGCCGCTGCCATCGAAGCCCGCGCCGTGACCGCCAATGACTCCGCCGCCATCGTGCGGGCCAAGGCTGCCTTGGACAAACTCGACGTTGCCGAAGGCCTGGCCGAGCTCGAAGGCGCTTCCGCCCGTGTCGCTGTCGACGAAAAGCGCATGATCAACTGCCGCGCCGACCTCAACCAACTCGTGCCGTTCAAGTACGACTGGGCCTGGCAGAAGTACCTCGACGGCTGCGCCAACCACTGGATGCCGCAAGAGGTCAACATGACCGCCGACATCGCCCTGTGGAAAAACCCCGAAGGCCTGACCGACGACGAACGTCGCATCGTCATGCGCAACCTGGGCTTCTTCTCCACCGCCGATTCCCTGGTGGCCAACAACCTGGTGCTGGCCGTGTACCGCCTGATCACCAACCCGGAGTGCCGCCAGTACATCCTGCGCCAGGCCTTCGAAGAGGCGATCCACACCCACGCCTACCAGTACTGCATCGAATCGCTGGCCATGGATGAAGGCGAGATCTTCAACATGTACCACGAGATCCCATCGGTCGCTAAAAAAGCCGCCTGGGGCCTGAAGTACACCCGTTCGATCTCCGATCCGAAGTTCGAAACCGGCACCGTCGACACCGACAAGGAACTGCTGCGCAACCTGGTCGCCTACTATTGCGTGCTGGAAGGCATCTTCTTCTACTGCGGCTTCACCCAGATCCTGTCCATGGGCCGTCGCAACAAAATGACCGGCGTGGCCGAGCAGTTCCAGTACATCCTGCGCGATGAGTCGATGCACCTGAACTTCGGCATCGATGTGATCAACCAGATCAAAATCGAAAACCCACACCTGTGGGATACCGAGATGAAGGAAGAAGCGACCCAGATGATCCTGCAAGGGACCCAGCTGGAGATCGAATACGCACGCGACACCATGCCGCGCGGCGTGCTGGGCATGAACGCAGCGATGATGGAGGACTACCTCAAGTTCATCGCCAACCGTCGTCTGTCGCAGATCGGCTTGAAGGAAGAATACCCAGGCACCACCAACCCGTTCCCGTGGATGAGCGAAATCATGGACTTGAAGAAAGAGAAGAACTTCTTCGAGACCCGCGTGATCGAGTATCAGACTGGCGGGGCGTTGAGCTGGGATTGATCGGCGCATAGTCGCGACATGAAAAAGCCCTGGGGTCGCACCCAGGGCTTTTTTTATGGGGGCCGGTCACGGCGCATCAACAGTGGGCGGTTTGCCATTTCTTGAAGTACATCACCTCAAGCACCTGGCCCGGAAGGGTTCGGATCCCATCTCCAATGCTGTAGCCTTGTGCCCCAATTGCCATCAGCGTTGTTACCGGTCGACTGATCGGGATGAATTCACCACAGGGTTTTACTCGAAAATCGATAGATTGATATCCGAGTAGACTCCTGCGGTCACAGCGTATGCATTCCAAAAAAATAGTAGATAGGACCGAGGCCACCCCGTGAACCCAGACATGCTAGAAGCCGGCCCAGTGGGCGCCAAGGTACTTTCAGTCTTCGACTTCGACGGCACCCTGACCCGCCACGACAGTTTTGTGCCGTTCCTCAAGTTTGCTTTCGGCAAGCAGGAATTCAACCGCAGGATGCTCAAGCTCGCACTGCCTGGCGTGCGCTTCCTGTTGCGCCAGATGAGCCGCGATGAGCTCAAGGCCCAGTTGATTCGCACCTTTATGACCGGTGTGGACAAGGCTTGGGTCCAGCAAAAAGCCGAGGAGTACTGCAAGGCCTCCTGGAACAAGCTGATGCGTCCTGCCGGCCTGCAGTCGGTGGCCGACGAGATTGGCTCCGGCGCCGAGGTGACGCTGTGCTCGGCGTCGCCGGCAATCGTGTTGCAGCCTTTTGCTGATCGGCTGGGGATCAAGCTGATCGGCACTGAGCTTGAGGTAGTCGATGGGGTGTTGAGTGGGCGCCTTACGGGCAACAACTGCCGCTGTGAGAACAAGGTGCTGCGCCTCGAGGCGATTTATGGCGACTTGGCTGAGTATCGGCTCAGGGCCTGGGGTGACACGCGCGGCGATCGCGAGTTGCTGGCAGCGGCGCAGGATGCCCATTGGCGGCATTTTCATTCGGCCAAGCGCCGTGGCAAGCCGAAGCTGAAAGCCCGGTAATCGCAGGCGCTCTCTTGTAGGGGTAGGCACGCCCCTACACAGTGGAGTGCCGATGGATGTTTGAAGTACCGCCGCGATCCCGCTATTAATAGCGCACCTTCCTACGGATCCGCCTGCGATGAAGTTCGACACAGCCTATTGCCTGAGCCTGGATGAAAAGCTGTCGATCTATGACGTGCGCGACCTGAATTTCGACGAAACCGCCGCCTTCGATTCCGACAAGGACAGCTTCCTGTGCCCCAACGATGACTGCCGTGCGGCGTTTGCGGCGGGCAATGTACTGGGCACGTTCAATGGCAAGAACGTCAACTACCTGCGCACCCCGCATTTCAAGAACCTGCCCAGCACCCGGCATATCGAGGGCTGCCGCTATGCCAGTCACAAAGCCACGGCAGGAGAAACCGAGGATGGGCGCGAGGAGAACTTCCCATCGGAGTTTGTCCTGACTCGGCGTCAGTACGAACGCAAGGCAGCTATCCAAGGCGCCACAGACGTTATCCCGCAGGCTCCGGCGAAAGAGCCCTCGAGAATCTCCAATACTTCCCACAGTGCCAGCGAAACCACCCCGGACAAGACCAGCGTCTTCGCACACCCGGTCGAATGCTACGTGTCCAACATCGATAATAAGGACAAGCTCAAGGGCATGCCGCTGAAGATCGCTGAGCAGACCGCGACCTATTGGGCGTTTTTCAAGAAAATCGAATACCTGCAGGACAACAAAGGCTTGATCTACTGGGGCCGGATCAAGGCAATCAAGGACTACACCAGCAGCTTTCGCATCGACTTCGAAAAGAAGGTGTGGCTCGACAAGAAGCCCTACTCCGTCAACGTGTACCTGAACAAGAAGCTGATCGAGAACTACCGCAAGCGCAAGGCGTTCCTGGAGCAGATCAAGGCCGCCGTAGACAGTGAGCGCCCCTTGTATTGCTTCTTTTATGGCGTGACGCCGGAGTTGAAACAGGTGCCGAGCAAGAAAAACCCCGAGCAGACATTCGGGGTGTTCAGTGCCGATATCCAGAACCTGGACCACCTGCTTATCCGCGAGGCACCGGGTCTGGAGGAGAAATGACCTGAAGCGCCCGCCAATCAAGGGCCGGCCACGGGGGAAGTGAACCAGTTGATGAACGGTCAAAACAACTGTACAAAAACACAGTATAGTTTGTCCTCCCCCGTCGGCATCCTGGAGAAACCCCATGTCCTCTCTGGCAGTGAGCACCACCGTAGATCAGCAAATCGTCCTTCATCAGTTCACCCCACGGCACAGTGTGCAAGCACGCGCTTTGCTGGGCTGGAGCCGGGAAGACCTGGCCCGGCACGCCGGGGTTGGGGTTGACGCCATACAACGCTTTGAAAGCCATCATGAGGTGGACGACGCCATCCGCATCGCCCTGGCGTTTCGCCTGGAGCACGAAGGCCTGGTGTTTTTCCCGGGTTTTGCGCCGGGGTGGGGTATGAGTGGACGCCGCTCCCAAGCGTCACAGGCTGGTGCCGAACCGGGCCGCCGCAGCCTTATTGCGCGGCTGCTGGGCGCAACATCGTCGAACACGCCGCATCCCAACGGCGCATAGGCTCACTGGCCACGCAGCAGGTTCACCTGCCGGGTATGTCGGCACGTGCCTGCATCGCCTGTTGATAAACCCGTATCAAGGCCGACAGTGATTCCCGTGCCCAGCGGGCACCGTAGAACCAGAGCACGACCTTGGTGCCATGCAGATCGTCGTGGAATATCTGGCACACGCCTGGGTATCCGGTTTTGCAGAAGCCATGGAAAGCCGGGCTTTGGCCATCGGACACCAGCGCGTCGAGGCGATGCTCGCTCACCCGCTCATCGATCTCGTTGCTGGACGCCAAGGTGAAATGTGCAGTGGAATCCGGTAGCAGCGCCAGCACTGGCACCACTTCAGCACCGGCGGCCCGTAACACCTCCAAGGCCTGGAGAAATACGCTGGAGTGCTCCACCATTTCACGTGCATTGTTGCGCAGGTATTCGTCGGCATAACCGATACGCCAATCGGCCAGGGCAGGAGCTGATTTCGCGGCATTGTTTTCCATGACGGGCGGGACTTCCACCATAACCGGGCCCACGGGATCGACGCCACTCAGGGCCAAGAGTGATAACGACGGATCACGCACGGTCTTCATCATCGGCCCCGGAATATCGAACCTGGGGCCCTGGACAACAGGCGTTGCCGCAGGCTGGAACTCAATGCCACCCCGAGGCGGCGCCTTATTGTCCGTCGTTCCAGCCGAGGGGTTCAGTGCACAAGGTGCTGTGTCCAGGATGTTGAGCATCGACGGTACTCCCCCAGAACAGGAAGCACCTGGCGCCAAGATCTTCCTACATTTTTCCTCCATCAAGCCCACTCCCAGGAAATGACTTTCCCGAGATCATCGCATCCTTTTCCAGTCGGTTCTCAAGGCGGAAACACCTTGAAAGCCCTTTCACCGACAGCGCATTGCAAACCCCGTCAACTCACCAGCGGTTGCGCCGCCTGGGCCTCGACATCCAGCCACCAGGCATGGCCGCGCTCAGGTGCAGCCAGCATGAAAGCCTGCCCCATGGCTGGCGTGGTAATCGCAACATTACGCTCCCACGCCAGGGCCATGATGCGGTCAAACGGCTCATGCCAGGCATGGAATGCCAGATCAAAGGTGCCGTTGTGGATCGGCAGCAACCAACGCCCCTTCAGATCGATATGGGCCTGCAAGGTTTGTTCAGGCTGCATATGCACATGGGGCCAGTCGACGTTGTAGGCACCCGTCTCCATCAGCGTCAGGTCAAATGGCCCGTACTGCTCGCCAATACGCTTGAAGCCATCGAAATAACCGGTGTCGCCACTGAAAAAGATGCGCCGGGTACCCTCGATCATTACCCACGATGCCCAAAGTGTCTGGTTGCCATCAAACAGACCACGTCCGGAAAAGTGCTGGGCTGGGGTGGCGACAAAACGGATGCCCTCCACTTCAGTGGCCTGCCACCAATCCAGCTGCCGCACCTTGTCTTGCGCAACGCCCCATTTGATCAAGGTGTCGCCGACGCCCAGTGGTGCGAGAAAATAGCGGGTCTTGGCGGCCAGCTGCACGACGGCCTGGCGGTCCAGATGGTCGTAATGGTTGTGCGACAGGATCACCGCCTCAATCGGCGGCAGATCCTCAAGGCTGATGGGCGGCTGGTGAAAGCGCTTGGGCCCCGCCCAACTGAAAGGCGAAGCACGCTCGGCGAACACCGGATCGGTCAGCCAGAACTTGCCGCGCATTTTCAGCAGTACGGTGGAGTGCCCCAGGCGGTACACACTGTGATCCGGGGCACTGAGCAGTTGCTCGCGCGTCAGGCGCTGCACCGGAATCTCCCCCACGGGCCGCGTACTGCGAGGCTTGTGAAAAAGCATTTTCCAGAAAATCTTCAGGGTCTTGCCAAAGCCAGCTCGGTTGACCGGCGCATGATTGTTGAAGTGACCTTGCTGCTGCTCGGATGGTTTGAGCGCTGCCGAGGGGGTGTCGAGGCGGTTAGAAATCGTGGCCATTACAGAGTGACTCCGGTACGTTCTGCTGATGCAGATCAACAACTACACTGCACAGTGTAGTTTCAAGATTGCAACAAAACCCGGACCAAGTAAACTACCGAGTGTAATTTTCTTCCCAGAGCCGAAAAGCCCCATGACTGCACCTCAACGCCTCACCGACCGCAAACGCGAAGCCATCGTGGCAGCGGCCATCGCCGAGTTTCGCGACAACGGCTTCGAGGTCACTAGCATGGACAAAATCGCCGCCACCGCCGGCGTATCCAAGCGTACGGTGTACAACCACTTCCCCAGCAAAGAGGAGTTGTTCACCGAGATCCTGCATAAGCTGTGGGCCAGCAGCGTGGCGCAACTGGATGTCAATTACTGCAGCCAACAACCCCTGCGTGACCAATTGCGCGTATTGCTGCAAGCAAAGATGAAAATGATGTCGGACGCCAACTTCCTCGATCTGGCCCGGGTGGCGATTGCCGCGACCATCCATTCCCCGGAACGCGCACAGGACATCGTCAATCGCCTGAGCGAGCGCGAAGAGGGGTTCACTTTGTGGGTACGTGCCGCCCAGGAAGACGGGCGGCTCAAGCCGGTCGACCCGTGTTTTGCCGCCCATCAGGTGCAAAGCCTGCTCAAGGCGTTCGCCTTCTGGCCGCAAATCACCCTCGGCCAACCTACCCTGGACGCCGCCACCCAGGCCAACGTGATTGAATCGGCGATGGATCTGTTCCTGGCCGGCTACGAGATTGCTACCTGCCCCCGATAAGCCCCCGTGTCGCAATACGACGCAGCAGGTCGTTTTTGCCCTAATCCCTGTGGATCTCCACGCAAATGGCTTGGAAGGACACTGATTATTCCTGCGTAAATCAATGACAATATTCGCCTCTCATCTGGCGTAAATGGCCTTTGGTAAACGTACGCCGTCGCCCCTTAAAAAAAGAAAAACCTGACGCAGGGATCTATGGAAAACCTTCGAGGCAAAGGGCTGTCGTTTGCCCGGCGCATTTATCGGCCGCGCATTATCGGGCTGGGCATTGGCAGCCTGTGCGTGCTGGCCGCCCTGTACCCGCTGGCCATGCCCGGATGGATCTGGGCGTTGTGGCTGCTCAACGCATTTATCTGGCCGCACCTGGCGTACCAGTTATCGAGCCATTCGGCATTTCCCTACCAGGCCGAGCGCCGCAACCTGCTGTATGACTCGCTGTCCGGTGGGTTCTGGGCTGCAGCTACGCAATTCACACCACTGACCGCAGTGACCATCCTCGCGATGATGACCATGCACAACGTCGCGGCGGGCGGCAAGCGGTTGATGGTCCAGGGCATGCTCGCGCAACTGGTGGGCGTGGCACTCGCCTGGCTGATATTCGGCCCTTCATTCAACCCCAACGTCGGCCTGATCCAGGTGTATGCGTGCCTGCCGATGTTGATCCTCTATCCCGTCGCCATCGGCATGGCCAGTTATCGTTTGGCCATCAAGCTGTCGGAACACAAGCGTGCCCTGAGCGCCTTGAGCCGTACCGACAGCCTCACCGGCCTGCTCAATCACGGCTCCTGGAAAGACCTGCTGCAACTGAAGTTCCACAAGTGCCAGCAGCAACAATCCCAGGCCACCATTGCGCTGATCGATATCGACCACTTCAAGCAGATCAACGACGCCTATGGCCATATCGTTGGTGACCGAGTGCTGCGACAACTGAGCAAGGAATTGCAGCGCAACGTGCGGGAAAATGACCTGGCGGGCCGCTACGGTGGCGACGAGTTCTGCGTGATCCTCCCGGACGTTGCGCTGGAACAGGCCAGCTATGTGATGGAGCGTCTGCGGGAAATGTTCAGCCGCTACCGCGACCCGCAGGTCCCGGAGCTGCGGGTCAGCCTGAGCATTGGCCTGGCGGCCTACCAGGTGCAATTTACCCAGGCTCATATGTGGCTCAACGCAGCGGACAAGGCGCTGTACGCCGCCAAGGGCACCGGACGCAATCGGGTGACGGTGGCTGAATCCCTGGTGGCCCGTTCCGCCTGAATAGAACTTCCCTCGGGGGCCAAGACTCAGAGCTCTGATCTGTACTGTCTGCCGGTAGAAGGGAAGCCGGCAATGAGCACGTCTGCCGTGGGCCTGGGGCTACACGGTGAGCAAGCGCAACCATGGATACATTCTCGCACTGTGCATCACTGAGCCCGCGACCATGCTATTTACTGCCCATAAAAAAACCATCACTACCCTGCAAGAAACGATCAGCCAACAAGCCGGCCTGCTCGATGCCCTCGAGCGCTCCATGGCCGTGATCGAGTTCGATCTACAAGGCAGCGTTTTGCGCGCCAATGACAACTTCCTCAAGACCATGGGCTACCGCGCGGATCAAGTCGTCGGCCAACCCCATCGCCTGTTTTGCACCCAGGCGTTTGCCCGCAGCGCCGATTACGGCCAATTATGGACGCAACTGCGCAACGGCCAGTTCCAGTCGGGCACCTTCGAGCGCGTCGCCGCCGATGGCCACTCGGTGTGGCTGGAAGCCAGCTACAACCCGGTGCGCGACCAGGCCGGCCGAGTGGTGAAAGTCATCAAATATGCCCTGGACGTCAGCGCCAGGATGCAGGCTGAAAGCGAAGCCAATGCCAAGCTCGAGGCGATTGACCGTGCCATGGCGGTGATCGAGTTCAACCTCGACGGCACCATCATTACCGCCAACCAGAACTTCCTCCAGCGCCTGGGTTACAGCCTGTCGCAGATCCAGGGCAAACATCATCGCCTGTTCTGCAAACCGGAGCTGGCCACCAGCCAAGAATACAGCGATTTCTGGCGCCGGCTGAACCAGGGTGAGTTATTCAGCGGCCAGTTCGAGCGCATCACTCACACCGGCCAGACGCTGTGGCTGGAAGCCAACTACAACCCGGTCTACGACGCCAGCGGCCGCTTGTGCAAGATTGTGAAGTTCGCGTCGGACGTCACCGCCATGGTGGAAAAACACGCCGAAGATGCCCAGAGCGCCACCCAGGCCTATCACATCTCCCTGCAGACCCGGGAGATCGCCGAAAAAGGCGCCGAGGTGATTCAGCAGACCGCCAGCGGCATCCATGACATTGCCGCCGACATAGAAAGCTCATCCAGACTGATCGCCAAGTTGGGCGAGCGCTCGCAGCAGATCACCGCCATCGTCAACACCATTCGCGCGATTGCCGACCAGACCAACCTGTTGGCCTTGAATGCCGCCATTGAAGCCGCACGCGCAGGTGACCAGGGCCGCGGGTTTGCGGTGGTCGCCGATGAAGTCCGGCAACTGGCCGCCCGCACCAGCGGCTCCACGGCGGAGATTTCGAGCATGATCGAGATGATCCAGAGCGAAACCCGCCAGGCCATCGACAGCATGGACAGCACCCGCGACCGGGCCGCCCAAGGCGTGGACCTGGCCAACCAGGCCGGCACGGTGATCCTGCAGATTCGCGAAGGCACCAGTGATGCCGTGCGGGCAGTGAGTATGTTTGCCAATGACCGGGTGGGGTTGTAGAGACTGGCTTGCCGGCACCTACGAGGGGTGGCGCAAGTGCTGGCCCAGTTCATCGAACAACGTCACCACTGATCGCAGCGCCCGGCAGTCCGGGCGTGTGAGCAACCACAGGGCCGTATCATGCCCCGCGAGTGCTGGCCCCAGTGGCTGCAACCCATGGCCTTCCCCCAACAGAAAATCCGGCAGCGCCGCCACGCCCAGGCCGGCACGTACCAACTCGGTCGCGGACAACATGCTGTTGCAGCGGTAGCTGGGCCTGACGCCGGGCAAGTGCTGGCGACGCCAAGCCACGGTGGGGTGGTCGGGCAGGAAGTCATCCGGCGCGATCCAGGCCAGGCTGGCCAAGTCCTGAATGTCGTGCTGCTGCGCATAGCCGGGGCTGGCGCAGACGCGATAAGACACCGTCCCCAGGCACCGCCCCACCAAATGCTCCGCAGGAGTGCGGGTCAGGCGCAAGGCGATGTCGGCATCGCGCCGACTGAGGTTGGCAAAGTCGTTGGAAGTGCTCAGTTCCAGAGTCAGCGCCGGATAGCCCGGCATGAACCGGGCCAGGGCCGGCAGCAACAGGCCCTGCAACACCGAATCGGTGCAGGTCAGGCGCACTGTGCCGCTGATCACCTCGCCGCCCTGCTCCACCCCAACCCGCGCAGCTTCCAACGCCTGCTCGGCACGTTCGGCCTGCTGGGCGAGTGTGGTGGCCAGGCTGGTCGGCAGGTAACCGGCACGGCTCTTTTCGAACAGCGCCTGGCCCAGTGACGACTCCAGGCGCCGCACAGCCCGAAACACCGTGGACACATCCACCCGCAGCAAGGCCGCCGCCCGGGCCAGGGTGCCACCACGCACCAGGGCAAGGACCAGCGCTAGGTCGGGATAGTCGAGTTGATAGTGCGTGGCTGCATTGAGCATGTGGAGTAACGCCAATATTGATTGCGTGAGCGCCAATCTATAGTGCGCTCCAGGACTCGACAAGCCACTGGACGCCAGCCATGAACCCCACTGCCCTGCACCTCGCCCTGATTGGCGACTACGACCCGCAAGTGACCGCACACCAAGCCATCCCGATTGCGTTGCAACAGGCCAGCGCACAGCTGGGCCTGACGATCCATGCTCAGTGGCTGGCCACTGACACTCTCCTCGACCCCCAATCCCTGCAACCCTTCGACGGATTCTGGTGCGTACCTGCCAGCCCTTATCGCGATATCGACGGTGCCTTGCGGGCGATCCGTTTTGCCCGCGAACAGCGGCGTCCTTTCCTCGGCACATGCGGCGGTTTTCAACATGCCGTGCTGGAATATGCGCGCAATGTGCTGGGCTGGGCCGATGCCGAACATGGCGAACTGGCCCCCGATGCGCCCCGTGCGGTGATCGCCCCCTTGGCATGCGCCCTGGTCGAGACCATCGCCCCGTTACGCCTAATGGCATTCACACGGATTGCCGAAGCTTACGGCACTCCTGAAATTCAAGAGGCTTATCGTTGCCGCTATGGCGTCAATCACGACTTCGAACAGGCATTGCTGGAGGACAATCTGATTGGCAGCGCCCATGACTCCACGGGCGAGGTGCGGGCGATAGAACTGCTGGACCATCCGTTTTTTGTCGCCGCGTTGTTCCAGCCAGAACGCGCGGCACTCAAGGGAGCCAACGTGCCGCTGGTCACGGCATGGCTCAGGGCCTGCCAGGAGCGCTCGGCATGATTGCCCAGACACCCGCCCCGCCCTATTACGCCGTGATCTTCACCTCCCTGCGCACCGATACCGATCCAGGCTACGCACAGGCCGCCGAACGCATGCTCGAACTGGCCCGCCAGCAACCGGGGTTTCTCGGTGTCGAGTCGGCCAGGGGCGAAGAGGGGTTGGGAATTACCGTGTCCTACTGGGCCAGCGAGGCCGCCATCCTGGCCTGGAAACAACACACCGAGCACCGCGAAGTGCGCGAGCAAGGTAGGGCCACCTGGTACTCAGCCTTTCACACACGGGTATGCAAGGTGGAGCGGGCTTACGCCTTCAACACCCTGTAGTTGCAGGGTTGAACTGGCGATCGGTGCCCCCCTGTGGGCGCTGGCTTGCCGGGGCATTCTTGCTGGCGCCATCGCTGCAAGCCAGCGCCTACAAGGGGTGAGCGTGATCAACTGACCAGGCTGCGCACCGCGCTGATCTGCGGGATTTCAACCCGGCGCATGTACACCCGCAGCGGTTCGGTGATGTTGATCCGGTCGTCGATGTTCTGGTCCAGCAGCAGTTGGATGTGCTCGCGGGACAGGGTCATGGCCTGGTCGGCCGCGGGCTGCCAGACGAACTCGCTGGTGGGGATGATGCCGTCGTCGGCGACGTCCATGCCGAACGAGTCTTCGCTGAAACGTACGATGTACTGGCCGGTCTTGCGGTTCAGGCCGACAAAGCCGTTGAGTTGGTCGGCGGCCTGGCAGATGAGTTCTGAAGTGATGCGCATGCTAAACCTCACTGAAAAATCCCACAGGGGAAGTGAACGATGGTTTACACGCGAGGCAGAAAAATAAGGCAATACAGGTTTCCCTCTGGCGGGGAAGCTCGGACCAAGAGTACTGCATAGCACGGCACAAAAGCGCAGAAAAATAGCGCATGCGCACGTTAATGTCGGTTTGGTGATAGCGCGATTTGCATGCAATTGTTAAAAAGGAACCCTTCTTGAAGCTACCTCCACGAAAGGACCTCGCACATGCCTGCTACGTTTACCAAGAGTGCCCTGCTGCTCGCTCTGATGATGGGCCTTGGCCACGCACAGGCTGCAAGCCCCATCAGCCCGGTTGAACTGGCGACCAAGGACGGCATTCCCCACCCTGCCGTGATCGCCCACCGAGGTGCGTCCTTCGATGCCCCGGAGTCCACGGCCGCCGCCTACAAGCTTGCCCGCGACCTGGGTGCCGACTACCTGGAGCTGGATCTGCAACGCAGCAAGGACGGCGTCCTGTTCGCCTTGCATGACAACAATCTGCAACGCACCACCGACGTGGCCACCAAGTTCCCTGAGCGCAAAGACAGCCCGGCCAACGAGTTCACCTGGAAAGAACTGCAAACCCTGGATGCCGGCAGTTGGTTCAACGCCGCCTACCCGGATCGTGCGCGCCCGGGCTTTGTCGGTTTGAAAATCCTCAGCCTGGACGAAATCATCAAGATCGCCGAAGGCAACCCCCAGCACAAACCCGGCCTGTACATCGAAACCAAGGAGCCCAAGCAGTTTCCGGGGATCGAAGCCGATCTGAAAGACAAGCTGCTGGACAAGGGTTGGCTCAGTTCCGTGGGCTCCAAGCTGGGCAAGAGCAACACGGGCGTCGGCCAGGGCAAGGGCCGCGTGGTGCTGCAGACCTTCGAGACCGCCAGCCTCAAGGAACTGCAGAAAGAAATGCCCAACACCCCGAAAATCCTGCTGCTGTGGGTGGGTGAAGGCAGCATCGAGCCCAAGTCCAAGGTGACCTTCGCCGAATCCGGCGAGTCGACCAAGGCGGCCTACTATGCCAAGCAGGAACCCAAGGACGCTGCCGAATTCGAGAAGTGGGTCGATGAAGCCAAGAGCCTCGGGGCGATTGGCACCGGCCCGTCCGCACAGCTGACGAACCTCGGCGACCAGAGCTATTCGGACCTGGTCAAGCCCGAGATGAACCAGCTGACCCACGACAAAGGCCTGCTGGTGCACGTCTATACCGTCGATGAACCGGTGGATTTCGAGAAGGTCATGAGCGCCGGGGTTGATGGCATCTTTACCAACCGCGCCGCCGAACTGCTGAAGTTCTACAAGCGCTGGCCGTCGTCCAGCGTGCAGGACCTGCTGCAGGACAACGGTTACTGAGTGAACGAGTGGTCAGGGCAACTGTGGCTGGGCCGTGACTACGGCCTGATCCTCGGTGAGACGGGGCGCACTGCGCCCCACGCTCATTACGCCCATCAATTTATCCTGTCCTCGGGCAGCCCCGTCACCGTCAGCCTTGATGGGCACCTGCAAACGGCCTATCGCCTGTTCATCCCCTCTCGCCAGCCCCATGCCATCGTCCACGCCCCCGGCACTGTGTTGATGGCTTATGTGGAACCCGGGGCATTCGACCTCGATTCGTTGCAAAAAACCCTGGAGACGGCCGAGTTTTCCCCCGAACGCCTTGAGCAGTCTTTGCGCCAACTGCCACGTCGCCAGGCTGACGATGAGCGGGTGCAACGCGCACTGCACACCCTTGATCAACAGTTGAACGGCAAGGTCTCGGCGCAAGCGTTGGCAGAAGCGGCGCACCTGTCGTTGAGCCAGTTGGAACGCCTGTTCGTCAGCCAACTCGGCGTGCCGGTGCGGCGCCTGGTGATGTGGCGACGCTTGCGCCTGGCCCTGGACCTGGCCCTGAACGGCCACACGTTGACACAAGCTGCCCATGGCGCGGGGTTTGCCGACTCGGCGCATTTTTCCCGGACCATGAAGCAACTGTTTGGCGTGACCGCCGGGGCCTCGTTACGCCATCTGCGGGTACACCTCCTCCCCCTGTAGGAGCGAGCTTGCTCGCGAAGAACTCGAGAGCACCGCATCAAACCAGACAGCTCACGCCTACATTTGGAGAGCGCTTGGGACAGGCGGTTCTTTACTCAACTGGGTCGCCGTAAAGGGGTCACGCAGTTGCCCAAGATAATCCACCGGGAAATCCGGACGGCTACCAATCCCCAGGTCGCCCTCGCCCATTCGATAGTCCTCGGTGTAAAACGCAGTCCCCAACAGCCAGTCCCACAGGTTGAAAAACAAACCGAAATTCACATCCCCCGCGCGCCCGTACTTCATGTGGTGAAAGCGATGCACCGGCGCCCAGGCAAACACCCAGCGCAGCGGCCCCAGGCGCATATCGACATTGGAGTGCTGCAACAGCAACTGCACCGCAATGGCCAGCGCCAGCAACATCGCTACCTCCACTGGAATGCCCAGCAGGATCAGCGGCAGCAAACCCGCCGTAGCCTCAAGCATCTGGTGCAAGGGGTGCTTCATCAAGCCATTGAACCCATAGAGCCGCTGCACGCTGTGGTGCACCGCGTGCAAACGCCAGAGTGCGGCGATGCGGTGACTGGCGTAATGCATCAGCGTGATGCCCGCATCGGCAATCACGATGGCCAGCAGCAATTGCGCCCACAGTGACCAGGCACGCGGCCAGGCGCCCTCGATCGCCAGCCAGGCCGTGAGCAGCGGCAATGCCAGCAACCCCAGGGCATTCAGGCTTTCATTGACCAATGCATGGAGGACATCCCGGCGTCGGTCGCCCAGCGGGCGGTTCCACTGAGGCTCGTAGGGCAAGCACAACTCGGCAATGAACGACACGCCGATGGCCAGCGCAAACACCGCCAGCAACCACTGCGACGCGCCAACCGTGACCAACCAAAGCCCCCCACCTATAAACCCCACCCAGAACACGGGTGCATATAGCCAAGCCAGTATCTGTTTCATGTGTGTCTCCTGAAGTTGAGACACCAGCATGAAATTTCCCGGCGCGGGGCGATTGAACAAACAACGCAAACGTCCTACACAATTAAGGGTGAATTAAGTTGCGCGGGTTAATCTGATCCTACTTAAACAGCTCACCCCAAAGGACACCACCATGAAAAACCTGACCGCTCTGTTCGCCGCTGCTGCCCTGACCCTGACTGCTGGTTTGGCCCAGGCGGATGTTCGCCCGGACCAGATTCCAAGCCTGCTGCAATCGGGTGCCGTGATGCCATTTGAAAAACTGAATGCCGCCGCCCTGGCCCAACACGCCGGCGCGACCATCAACGACACTGAACTGGACAACGAAGCCGGTACCCTGGTCTACGAAGTGGACCTGACCGACACCACTGGCAAGAAATGGGACGTGAAGCTCGACGCCAAGACCGGCAAAGTACTGGAAAACAAGCAAGACACCTGAGTTACCCCAGCACTTCTGGTAACCGGTCCAGGACAAGCCCCCCGTGTCGAGGGGCTTGTCCCGCGGGGCTGCGCAGCAGCCCCAATAAGACCGCAGCGCCTGGGTTCAGGGCTGCTGCGCAGCCCAGCGGGGGACAAGCCCCCTCGCCACAGCACGCTAATTCACCACAACAAGCCGCCGTGCCACAGGCCGCTGGTGACTGACACAAAACTGTCAAATCCCCTTGCAATGATTGCTCGACGCGCACCTGTCGCTTTCCTCTGCGAGCCACCATGAACCACAGCATCGACCACGGCCACCAGGACTCCGACCTGTTTGGCCTGCTTTATGGTTTCCGCTTCAAGCCCGGCGAAAAAGCCGAGCAAATCGACTCAGCGACTGTGCTCAAGGCCTTGCAACAACCGGCTGATCCCGATGAGTTCCTGTGGCTGCACCTGAACCTGGCCCACGCGGCCTGCCAACGCTGGATGCAGGCCCACCTGGAACTGCCCGAAGAGTTCTTCGAGGCGCTGCACGAAGGCTCGCGCTCGACGCGCATCGAGCATGTGGACTCAGCCTTGCTGGCGGTGGTCAACGACGTGGTGTTCAACTTCAGCAGCATGATGTCCTCGGACATTTCCACCTTGTGGGTCTGCGCCCGCAGCCGCCTGCTGATCAGTGCGCGCCTGCAACCCTTGCACTCGGTGGACAAGCTGCGCTCCTCGGTAAAGGCCGGCGAGCACTTCCGCTCGCCGCTGGAGCTGTTGGTGCATCTGTTGCGCGATCAAGGCGAGGTGCTGACACAGATCGTGCGCAAGACCAGCCAGAGTGTGGACCAGATCGAAGACCAGTTGCTGTCCTCGCGCCTGTCCACCAACCGCGCCGAACTGGGGGCCATGCGCCGGGTGCTGGTACGCCTGCAACGCCTGCTGGCGCTGGAGCCGGGCTCGCTGCTGCGCCTGCTCAATCGCCCGCCGCAGTGGCTGCAAAAGGAAGACGTGAAGGAGCTGCGCAAATCCACCGAAGAATTCGCCCTGATCATCAACGACCTCACGGCCCTGGGCGAACGGATCAAGTTGCTGCAGGAAGAAATCGCCGCCAACCTCAACGAACAAAGCAACCGCACGCTGTTTACCCTGACGGTGGTGACGGTACTGGCATTGCCGATCAATATCATCGCCGGCTTCTTTGGCATGAACGTCGGTGGCGTGCCGCTCTCCCAGGACCCCGAAGGGTTCTGGATCCTGGTGGCGTTGGTGGCGACGTTCACCTTGATTGCCGGCCGATGGGCGTTTCGCAAGCGCCGGGACTACTAAGCCGGCTCCTACAGGGATTTGTGGACCGGCGGTGATCTCTATCCACCAAACACTGATTTGACGCAGCATCTCTGTAACATTCTGCAACGATCATGGGAAACATCCTCCCCACACTGGATGCTCCGGCATGGCCACCCCTTCCCTCACTGCCTCCTCCCAGGCAGGCGCCACTGACGCAAAACCGCAATTGGACAAGAAACCCGGCCTGCTCACGGTGATCGTGTTCTTCGCCGTACTCGCCATGGGCCTGTTGTTCACCGCCTACAGCCTGATGCACGACATGCAAGAGTTGGGCACGGTGGTCACCACCTGGACCCCGTTCCTGCTGCTGGGCGTGGCGTTGCTGATTGCCTTGGGGTTCGAGTTCGTCAACGGCTTCCATGACACCGCCAACGCCGTAGCCACGGTGATCTACACCAACTCGCTGCCGCCGCATTTCGCCGTGGTCTGGTCGGGGTTCTTCAACTTCCTCGGGGTGCTGCTGTCCAGTGGCGCGGTGGCCTTTGCCATCATCGCCTTGCTGCCGGTGGAGTTGATCCTGCAGGTCGGCTCATCGGCTGGTTTTGCGATGATCTTCGCCCTGCTGATCGCCGCGATCCTGTGGAACCTCGGCACCTGGTGGCTGGGCCTGCCGGCGTCGTCTTCCCATACGCTGATCGGGTCGATCATCGGTGTTGGCGTGGCCAATGCCCTGATGCACGGCCGCGACGGCACCAGCGGCGTGGACTGGGCGCAAGCGATCAAGATCGGCTACGCGCTGCTGCTGTCGCCACTGATCGGCTTCGGCTTTGCAGCCCTGCTGTTGCTGGCACTGCGGGCCTTTGTGAAAAACCGCTCGCTGTACAAGGCCCCCAAGGGCAACACACCGCCGCCCTGGTGGATTCGCGGCATGCTGATCGTGACCTGCACCGGCGTATCCTTTGCCCACGGTTCCAACGATGGCCAGAAAGGCATGGGCCTGATCATGTTGATCCTGGTGGGCACCCTGCCCATGGCCTACGCCTTGAACCGCACCATGCCGGCCGATCAATCCCTGCAATTTGCCGCGGTGGCAGAAGTCACCCAGCAAGCCTTGGTTAAGAGCGCACCGCAGGCGGCCCCGGCCGACCCGCGACCGACGCTGTCGACCTATGTGCGCACCAAGGACGTCACGCCCGAGTTGATCCCCGCCCTCGCCGCCCTGACCGGGCACATCGGTGAACAAGTGAAAGGCTACGGCTCCCTGGCCAAAGTGCCCGCCGAGGCCATGGGCAACGTGCGTAACGACATGTACCTGACCAGCGAAACCATTCGCCTGATGGACAAGGGCAAGGTCGGCCATTTCGATGCTGACACCCAGGGCAAGCTGCAACTGTTCAAGCAACAGATCGACAACGCCACGCGCTTCATCCCGCTATGGGTGAAGATCGCCGTGGCCATCGCCCTGGGCCTGGGCACCATGGTCGGCTGGAAACGCATCGTGGTGACCGTCGGCGAGAAAATCGGCAAGACCCACCTGACCTACGCCCAGGGCGCCTCGGCGGAAACCGTGGCCATGCTGACCATTGGCGCCGCAGACATGTTCGGCTTGCCGGTATCCACCACCCATGTGCTGTCCTCGGGCGTGGCCGGGACCATGGTCGCCAATGGCGGCGGCTTGCAGATGAAGACCATCCGCAATTTGTTGATGGCCTGGGTACTGACGTTGCCGGCGGCGATTGTGCTGTCGGGTAGCTTGTACTGGTTGTTCACCCAACTCTTCTGACCCTGCCCCCCAAAACTCTGTAGGAGCTGGCTTGCCAGCGATGAGGGCATAACATTCAACACCTCTGTTGATGGTTACCGCTATCGCCGGCAAGCCGGCTCCTACAGCGTTTGGGGGAGTCAGGCGAACAACCCGGCCATCGCTTTGAGCCGCTTCTTGTACACCCGCCGCGCTTGCAGCGCTTCTTCCAACGTCACCGCGACAAACCCCGCGCGCTGGTTGGGCTGCATCTGCCCGATCAAATCAAGGTCGGCGCTGATCACCGTGCCGATCATCGCGTAGCCGCCGCCGGATACGGCATCGCGGTGCAGCACGATGGGTTCCAGGCCGGCCGGGACCTGGATCGAGCCGATGGGGTAGCAGCTGTCGACGATGTTCGATGGGTCAGAGCCTGCGCCAAACGGTTGCTGCCGTGGCTGGAAGCTCAAGGCACTGCCGCCCTTGAAGCGGTAGCCGATCCGGTCGGCTTCGGAGCCCACGGTCCAGGGTTCGGCGAAAAAGCTGCTTTTGGCCTCGGGCGTCAGGCGCTCGTAATACAAGCCCGGCACCACACGCAATGTCACATCGCCGCCCACCGAGCGGCGCAGGGCCATCGGCAAACTGTTGCCGGCCCGGCCTTGCCCGCGGGTCTCGCCGATAGGCAACACATCCCCCTCCTGCAAGCGCCGCCCATGAAACCCGCCCAACCCACCCAAGGTGTAGGTGGAGCGACTGCCCAGCACCAGCGGCACGTCGATCCCCCCGGCCACCGCCAGATAGGTCCGCGCACCGGCCACCGGAAACTCAAAGCGCAGCACCTGCCCGGCACGCACCTGGAATGCCGTGTCCTGGTGCACCACTTCACCGTCCAGGCGCGGCGACATCAGCGCGCCGCTCAGCGCCACCAACCCATCCTGTTGAAACTCCAGCTCCGGGCCGATCAGCGTGCATTCCAACCCCGCCGCGCCCGCCGGGTTGCCCACCAGGTGGTTGGCCGCACTCAAGGCGTACTGGTCCAGGGCGCCGGACGGCGGGATTCCCAAGTGGTAAAAGCCTTCGCGCCCCAGGTCCTGCACGGAAGTCGCCAGGCCAGGCTTGAGCACCTTGATCATAGGAGCGCCTCCTGCAGGGTTTTCGGATAGCCGGTCGGGTCGGCAAAAAAAGCATCCAGGGAGAACTCCACCGGGCGAATGCGTAAGTCAAAACGTCCGGCTTCTACCTCGGCCACAGCCAGGTCGTAGGCATCCCGGTCGATGGGCTTGAACTGCACAATATCGCCTGGGCGAAAGAACACCATGTGCTCCTTGAGGTAGGCCAACTGCTGGGCCGGGTCGTAGATCGGCGCCGGGGTCACGCCAAACATCTGGTAGCCGCCGGCACCGCGCACTGAGTAGATACAACCAAAACAGCCGCCATGGCCAAGTGTCAGCTTCGGCGTGTCGGTGCGTGGGCGCAGGTATTTGGGCACCTGCAACTGGCGCTCGCGCTCGACCATCTGGAACATGAACGGCAGGCCGGCCACAAAGCCGACCATCGACACAAACCACGGCGCGCCACTGTGGGCAGCAACAAACGCCTCGACATCCGCCAGGCCATTGACCCGCGCCGCGTACTCCAGGTCCGTGCCAGTGGGGTCTTGGTGACGGTCGCGAAAACGCATCAGGGTTTCATGGGTCCAGGGGTCGTTGTACAGCACCGGGATCTCGATGATGCGTGTATGCAAGGTACGTTCGGCCACCGCTTGGGCCTCGGCGGTTTGCACCGCGTCGAGCAGCACATGGGGGGCGATCAGGTCCGGGTCGAAGCGGATCTGGAACGAGGCATTGGCCAGGCAGATATCCAGCACGCCGGGCAGTTCCAGGCGCTGCACCGCACGGGTGACAGCCATGCCTTTGAAGAACGCCTCCAGGGACATGCTTTCGCTGACCTCGGCGAACAAATGCTCATCGGCGCCAAAGCTGTAGCGAATCGGGGATGTTTGAGCCATGTCTGTTCCTCTTGGAATCATTGTAGAAAGGCAGGCAAAAAAACCATGTAGATGGCGGGATTCTTGTGGCGAGCGGGCTTGCCCCGCGCTGGGGTGCGAAGCAGCCCCAACAAGACCAATGATTTCTATCAGAAAGATCCGGGTGGCAGGTTTTAGGGCTGCTTCGCACCCCAGCGCGGGGCAAGCCCGCTCGCCACAACAAGCCCGCTCGCCACAGCAGGTCTGCCAGATGCCACGGTGATGCCCGCCTGGTCCAGGGCTGTGCGGGTCGCTTCCACCAGATCCAGGGCGCCCGGTGTATCGCTGTGCAAGCAGATGGAATCGAATTCGATAAACAGGTCTTCGCCTTCGACAGTGCGCACCAAGCCGGTCTGGCAGGCACGCAGCACCCGCGCTGCCACCGTTGCGGGGTCCAGGGCGCGTACGTTGCGGGTAAACACAATGGAACCAGACAGATCGTACTCACGGTCGGCATAAAACTCGCGAACCACCGGCTGCCCCAGCTCCTTGGCAATGCGCCAGATCACCGAACCGGGCATGCAATACAGCAGCAGTTCAGGCTCCAGGCGCTGCAGGTTTTCTACCAGCAGCCGTGCGGCCTCTTCGTCCCGGGCCAGGTGCATGTACAGCGCGCCATGGGGCTTGATGTGCTGCAAGGTCACGCCCTGCACCCGCGCCAATTCGCGCAGGGCACCCAGTTGGTAGAGCATGTCGTCTACCAGTTCCTGGGCCGGGGCGTTGATATGGCGGCGGCCAAACCCCACCAGGTCGCGAAAGCCCGGGTGCGCGCCGATGGCTACGCCCAAGGCCTTGGCGCGCTCGATGGTGCGGCGCATGGTGCCGGGGTCGCCGGCATGGAAGCCGGTGGCCACGTTGGCGGAGCTGATAAACGCCATCAGTTCGTGATCCACACCGTCACCGATGGTCCAGGGGCCGAAGCTTTCGCCCATGTCCGAGTTGAAATCCACTGTTTGCATCGGGGCCTGCTCCGCAAGAGTTCGTGCCATCGAAAATAGGCCGGCCCTTGATCCCTTGGGAAGATCTATTATCAGATAGGGTATCTTCTGAAAATCAGATACCACGACGAGCAATCTGTATGTCCTTGACGTTGCGCCAGGTTCGTTACTTTGTCGCCACCGCCGAAATCGGCCAGATTTCCCAGGCGGCGATCCACCTCAACATCTCCCAGTCGGCGGTGACCACCGCGATCAAGGAGCTGGAAGCCATGCTCGGTGCCCAGCTGTTTGTGCGCTCGGCCCAAGGCATGAACCTGACCGATGCCGGGCGGCATTTTCTCAACCGCGCCTATGTGATTGTGCGCAGTGTCGACGACGCGCTGAACAGTCCGCTGCCAGACTACCGCGCCAGTGGCGTGCTGCGGGTTGCGGCCAGTTACACGGTGTTGGGTTACTTCCTGCCGCACCACCTGCAACGCATGGAACACTGGCATCCGGACGTGACCATCGAGGTCTTCGAGCAGGAGCGCCAGGCGATCGAACAAGGGCTGCTGGATGGCCAGTTCGATATGGCCGTGGTGCTCACCGCCAACCTGACCCACCCGGATATCGTCTCGCAGATCCTGTTCAATTCCGAACGCCGCCTGTGGCTGCCCAGCCACCACCCGCTGTGCGAACGCCGTGCGGTGAGCCTGGCCGATGTGGCGCGCGAGCCCTATATCCTGCTGACCGTGGATGAGGCAGAACAAAGTGCCATGCGCTACTGGGAACAGGCCGGGCAAGCGCCCAAGGTGCGGCTGCGCACCAGTTCGGTAGAAGCGGTGCGCAGTATGGTGGCCAATGGCAGCGGCGTGGCGATTCTGTCCGACCTGGTGCACCGCCCCTGGTCTTTGGAAGGCAAGCGCATCGAGACCCTGAGCGTGACCGACAAGGTCACGCCCATGAGCGTCGGCCTGGCCTGGCACCGCGAACGCGCGTTCACCCCGGCGATGCAAGCATTGCGCGACTACTTCCACGACGCCTTCCTCGCGCCCCAGCAATTATCCACACGCCGTTAAAGCAGGCCCTTCAAGGTGGCCGCCAACCAGTCCATCAGCACCCGCACCCGTAGCGGCAAGTGCCGCTGGCCGGCATACAACATCGACACATCCAGCGCGGGCGCGGGGTAGTCGGGGAGCACCGCCACCAGCTCGCCCTTTTCGAGCAATTCGCGGATGCCCAGCCCCGGCACCTGGATGATCCCGAAACCGGCGAGGCATGCCGACTGGTACGCGTCTGTGCTGCTGACCGTGACCCGCCCGGCCATGGCAATGCGCTGCACCTTGTTGCCCTGCGCATACTCAAAACCCGCTGAACGCGCGCCCAGCGGCCGCACGTAGTGCACCAACTGATGTGCGGCCAGGTCGGCCAGGGTCTTGGGTTCGCCATAGCGTTGCAGGTAGCCGGGGCTTACGCAGTTGATCATCGGCATGCTGCATAACAGCCGTGCGACCACCGACTGGTCCGGCTGTACGCCCACGCGCAGCACACAATCAAAGCCTTCGGCCAGGAGGTCGACCTGACGGTCAGAGCTGCTGATTTCCAACTCGATCAAGGGATGCCGATCCATAAACTCCGGCAGGCGCGGCACGATCACCTTGCGCGCCATCACATTGGGCATGTCGATACGGATCCGCCCGGTCAATTGCGCCTCATCCTGGCGAAACAGCCCTTCCAGCTCCTCCATATCGGCCAGCACGTCCTTGCTGCGCTCATACAGCACCCGCCCGTCCTGGGTGGCCTGCACCTTACGCGTGGTGCGCTGCAACAGACGCGTGCCCAACAGGTCTTCCAGGGCGCGCACCTGCTCGGATACGGTCGAGCGCGGCAGCCCCAGGCTATCGCCGGCCTGGGTGAAGCTCGACAGCTCGGTGACGCGGACAAAGGTGCGCAACAACTCCAGCTTGTTCATGGTGGTGATCCGTGATTGTTCGTCTGATCCGACCAGTGATTCCGGATCAGCCATGTTTATCACGTAATGCCCGGACAAATACACTCAGTCCCAGCGTTACCCACCCGCTCCGAGGACTGCACCATGACCCGTAAAATCGCACTGATCACCGGCGCCAGCCGTGGCTTGGGCAAAAGCACCGCCCTGCACCTGGCCGCCCAAGGCATCGACATTATCGGCACCTACTACAGCAAGGCCGAAGAGGCACAGGCAGTCGTGGCGCAGATTGAACAACTCGGTGGCCGCGCCGCCATGTTGCAATTGGATGTGAGCAAAAGCGCCACATTCGACGGCTTCGTCGGCGAAGTTGGCCGCACGCTGAAGGAAGTTTTCGCACAGCAACAGTTCGATTTCCTGATCAACAACGCCGGTATCGGCACCCACGCCAGTTTTGTCGAGACCACCGAAGAACAGTTCGACCAAATGGTCGCGATCCACCTCAAGGGCCCGTTTTTCCTGACCCAGAAGCTGCTCGCGCGGATCGTCGATGGCGGGCGCATCATCAATATTTCCAGCGGCCTGGCGCGTTTCAGCCTGCCGGGCTATGCCGCCTACGCCTCAATGAAAGGCGCGGTGGAAGTACTGACCCGCTACCAGGCCAAGGAGTTGGGTGCACGAGGGATCAGCGTCAACACGCTCGCCCCTGGCGCCATTGAAACCGACTTCGGCGGCGGCGCGGTGCGCGATAACGCCGGGATCAATGCCTTTGTCGCCAGCAACACGGCCCTGGGTCGGGTCGGCCTGCCGGACGACATTGGCGGGGCGATCTCCACGCTGCTGGCCGATGGCAGCAAGTGGATCAATGGGCAACGCATCGAGGCGTCGGGTGGGATGTTCGTCTGACGGCCCGCGTCATCGTTAACGCCCTTCGCGAGCGAGCTCGCTCCTGCACAGGAATTTTTCCCGCAGCACGTCGTAGACCCAGTGGTACACATAGGTGTACGGCAGGAAGAACAACAGCACGCCGATATCCAGGATAAACGCCTGCATCAGGCTGATATTCAGCCACGCGGCAATCAGCGGCACGGCAAACAGAATCAGCCCGCCCTCGAACAGCAGGGCGTGCACGATCCGGGTCTTGACGCTGTTGGCCAGTTGCAGGCGCACCTTGAGGCGGTCGAATACGCTGTTGAAAATCATATTCCACGTCAGCGCCAACAAACTGATGGCCAGGGTCACCGCGCCCATTTCCAGGGCCGGCCGGCCGGTGATCCAGACGAGCAACGGGGTACAGATCAGCAAGGCCAGGCCTTCGAAGCCAAGGGCCTGGAAAACACGTTCGGTGACGGACTTGGTGGTGTTCATAAGTGTGGCTCTGGGAATGTCTTGGGTTGCCATTATCGATCCCTCACTCGATACTTAATAATCAATAACCATCGATCAAGGCGATAGATGATGGCTTCGCATGAAGTGTTGCAAGCGTTTGTGCAAGCGGCGACCCAAGGCTCGTTTTCGGCGGCGGCGCGCAAACTGGGCAAGAGCCAATCAACGGTCAGCGCCGCAGTGGCCAGCCTGGAGATTGATCTGGACGTGGTGCTGTTCGACCGCAGCAGCCGCAAACCCACCCTGACTCCGGCCGGGCATGTGCTGCTGCAACGGGCCGAACACGTGCTGGAGGCCAGCAGCCGCCTGGAACTCGCCGCTAGCCAGTTGTCCCAGGGGCTGGAGCCCAAGCTCAGTATTGCCATGTCCGATACTTATCAGTCGGGACGCTTCGAAACCCTGCTCAGCGCCCTGGAACAACGCTATCCAGACCTGGAGCTGGAGTGGCTGATTGCCGAATGCGAAGACCTCATCGCCCTGGTGCAAAGCGGGCGGGCGCAGCTCGCGTTTATCGAGGCCCAGGAGGTCTACCCGCCAGACCTGACCCACGCCACCGTCGATGAGGGCGCGCAACTTGCGCTGTTTGTTTCCCCGCGGCATGCACTGGCCAGCCTCGATCCCATCAATCAGCAAAGCCTGCAACAACATCGCGAGCTGCGCCTGGCAAGCATCATCAACCCCAATGAAAACCGGCAGACCGGCCGAGTGTGGTCCGCCCCCAGCTTTTTGATGCTGATGGAAATGGCCATCCTCGGTTTTGGCTGGGCAGCCTTGCCGCCCTGGTTGGTGGAGCGCTTTGCTAATGGCCAACTGGTGGAGCTCAAGGCTCGCGGCTGGCCACGCTCGGTGGCCGTGGATGCCTTATGGTCACGGCAACACCCGCCAGGCCCTGCGGGGAGCTGGCTGCTGGAAAAAATGCTCGAATAGCCGGTTCCTACAAGGAGGTGTCGGTGCAGGTGGCCAGGCGACGTTCGATGAAGCGTTTTTCCGGGGTTTGATGGGTCAGGGCCAGGGCTTTTTCGTAGGCCTGGCGCGCCTCTTTCATACGCCCCAATTGCCGGCAGAACTCCCCACGCGCCGAATGCGCCAGGTGGTAGTCCAGCAACTCGCCACGCGCCAGGATTCCCTCCACTTGCTGCAACCCCGCCAAGGGCCCATCGCGCATGGCCAGGGCAGCAGCGCGGTTGAGTTCGATCACCGGCGACGGCAGCATCCTCAGCAACACGTCATACAAACCAATAATCTGTGGCCAATCCGTCTGCGCCGCGCTCGGCGCTTCGGCGTGCACTGCCGCAATCGCCGCTTGCAGGCAGTAAGGGCCAAAGCGCCGGGTGGCGAGGGCCTGCTGCACCAACGCGCAACCTTGGGCAATCAACCCTGCATCCCATAGCGTGCGGTCCTGTTCATCCAGCAGCACCAGTTCAGCGGCAGGTGATAACCGGGCCGGGCGCCGGGACTCGTGGAGCAGCATCAAGGCCAGCAGGCCCATGACTTCCGGTTCCGGCAGCAACTCCAACAGCAGATGGCCCAGGCGTATGGCCTCGCGGGTCAAGTCATCACGGGTCAGGTCGGCGCCCATGGACGCCGAATAGCCCTCGTTGAACACCAGATAAATCACCCGCAGTACGCTGTCCAGGCGTTCGGGCAACTCCGCCAGGGCAGGCACTTGATAGGGAATCCTCGCTTCGCGGATCTTGCCCTTGGCGCGCACGATGCGTTGGGCGATGGTGGCCGGCGTGACCAGGAAGGCTCGGGCAATTTCCTCGGTGGTGAGGTCACAAATCTCACGCAGGGTCAGCGGCACCTGGGCATCCGCCGCCAGCGCCGGGTGGCAGCACGTAAAGATCAGGCGCAGGCGGTCGTCTTCCACGTCTTCGGTACTCCAGTCAGCCGCTTGCAGCGCATCGGCCTGCTCCTGCAGCAACGGGGTGAAGCGGGCCTGGCGACGCAGACGGTCGATGGCCTTGAAGCGCCCGGTCGAGACCAGCCACGCCCGCGGGTTGTCAGGCACCCCCTCCTGCTGCCAGCGCTCGACCGCGACGAAGAACGCCTCATGCAGGGCTTCTTCGGCGAGGTCGAAATCCCCCAGCAGGCGAATCAAGGTCGCCAGGATGCGCCGGGACTCGCTGCGGTAGATCGCCTCGACCTGGTCTTTGACGGTCAATCGCGCAGGCTCTGGGTCACCAGGCTCACCAACCGATCCAGGCTCTCGCCCCAGCCCTGATGAAAGCCCATGGCTTCATGGGCCTGCTTGTCGGCTTCGCTCCAGTGCATGGCGCGGGCGGTGTAGCGGGTCTTGCCCTCGACCTCCTCGAAGGTCACTTCGGCGCTCATGAACGGCTTGCCCGATGGAATCCAACCCGGCAGGAATGCATCGGTAAACACCAGCCGGCGCGGCGCGTCGATCTCCAGGAATACGCCCTGGGTCGGATACTCGCTGCCATCCGGCGCGCGCATCAGGGTGCGAAACAGGCCACCGACCCACAGGTTCATTTCGCACTCCGGCGTGGTCATGCCGTGAGGGCCCCACCATTGCTGCAACAAGGCCGGCTCGGTCCAGGCGCGAAACACCCGGCTCGGTGGCGCGTCGATCACGCGGCTGATGGACAGTTCGAATGCAGCAGGTTGAGTGTTCATTGGGTAAACCTCCTGAGTCTTGTGATTGTTGGGTTCAGAGATTCAATTCACGCACGGGGCGCACTTCCACACTGCCGACCCGCGCCGCCGGGATACCACCGGCTACCTGCAGCGCCTCATTCAAGTCTTTGGCCTCAATCAGGTAGAAGCCGGCAAGCTGCTCCTTGGTTTCGGCGAACGGCCCATCGGTGATCGACAGCTTGCCGTTGCGCATGCGTACGGTGGTGGCCGTGCTCACCGGCTCCAGGGCCTGCGCCGCGAGCATGCGGCCACTGGCGTGGATCGCTTCGGCGTAGGCGCGGCATTCCGGGTCCTTGGGGCTGTCGGGCAGGCTGTGCAGCAAGGCTTCGGCGCTGTAGACCAGGCACAGGTATTTCATGGCGTTCTCCGTTTGCGGACTACTGACTATAGTTGGCGGCGATCAAGGTTTCAGGTCGAACAGACCGGCGCCGGTTTCCATATCGAACGGTGCAGACCAGTGCTCATGCACCACCTGCCATTGCCCGTTGGTCCGCTGATAACCGGCGGTGACGCGCATCCAGCAGGTCTTGAGCACGCCGTCTGGCCCCGAACCACCACAGTGCGCGAGCCAATGGGCAAAGGCGCTGTTTTCGGCGGCGACGATATGCAGCTCATGGAACTCAAAGATTCCGGGGCCCGGGCAAGACTCCATGCAGGCCTGCCAATGGGCGCGGTAGGCTGCCTTGCCTTTGAACTGCAGGGCATTGACGGCATCGAACGCGACGATATCGTCGGCGTAAAAGCTGACAATCTGCTGGATATCCTTAGCGATGACTGCTTGTTTCCATTGCTCGATCAGGCTGTTGATTGCGTTGTTCATAGCGATGCTCCTCGGGGTGCAAATCACGGAAGACACCTTTGGTCGAATGCCCCGCCGGCAAATCGACAAGCCTGCGAAAAATAATTTCGCCGAGGGTAAAGCCGCTAGAATTCGCGACTTCCCTGTAGGACTTCGGATACCTGCCCGATGGAAACCCGCCTCGCGCCCTATGAGACGCTGACCGCTGTCCAGCAACAGCAACTCGCCACTCTGGAAGTCCACCCCGAGCAACTGCCCTATAGCGGCGACATCTACTGCGCGCTGAACAGCCTGCAGGTCAACCCCAGCCCCGGCATCAGGGGCTTCGCCCTGCTGGCCGACGACATTCCCGTAGCCTTCCTGCTACTCAAGCGCCCGCCCTGCCTGCCCCATTGGGCCAGCGAACACAGCGCCACCCTGCATGCCCTGCAAGTCGATCGCCACCAACAAGGCCGAGGCTTCGGCAAAGCCTGCCTGCAAGCCCTGCCCGCCGCCGCCCGCCAGGCCTGGCCGCAGATCACCGCCCTGGAGTTGTCGGTGGACAGCGACAATGTGGCGGCGATGAGCTTGTACTTGCAGCAAGGCTGGGTAGACCGGGGCGAGGCGTATAAGGGGCGGGTTGGCTATGAGCGGCGGTTGTCGCTACTGTTCTGACGACGCACAAGGAGACTCCCATGCTAACCAGCCTCGAACAGCTCGAAACCCTTTACGGCAAGCCCCACGAGCGCGCCGTGCACAAGGAAATCGGATTTCTCAATGAGGATTACCAGGCGATGGTGAAAGCCTCGCCGCTGGTGATTGTCAGTTCTTGCGGGCCTGATGGCCTCGACGGCTCGCCTCGGGGCGATGTGCCGGGGTTTGTGCGCATCATCGATGAGCGCACCCTGGCGATTCCGGATCGGCCGGGCAATAACCGGCTCGATACCTTGCGCAACCTGCTGGTGGACCCGCGCATCGCCTTGCTGTTTATCATCCCGGGGATCGGTGAGACGTTGCGGGTCAATGGGCGGGCGCAGATCTCCATCGAGCCTCAGTTGCTGGAAAGCTTTGCGGTGAATGGCAAGCCAGCGCGGTCGGTGATTGTGGTGCAGGTGGACGCTGCGTATTTCCACCGCTCCAAAGCCTTTGTGCGCTCCGACTGCTGGAACCCGGACAAGCATCTGCAGCGCACGGCGCTGCCATCAGCGGGCGCCATTCACAAGCGTTTGAATGATGGGCAGTTCGATGCCGAGGCCTATGACCGGGAGATGCCGGAGCGGGTAAAGGCCACGTTGTATTGAGGCCCCAGCGGCGATGGCGCCCTTTGGTTCGCCATCGCCGGCAAGCCGGCTCCTACAGGTTATGCAAACTTTTTGACAGGCAGCCAGATTTCCACGGTGCCGGTGCCCTTATCCACATCGAAGTCGGCGCTGTAGCGCTCGAAATCCGCGCCCGCCACTGTGTAACCCGAGGTCGGCAGCCACTCGTACATGACTCGCTCATAGGTCTGCGACAGCGCATACACCGGCCCGTAATGCGCAAAGACCGCATAATGATTGGCCGGCACTTCGATGGATTCGAAGTTGCTTGGCACATCGCCCTTGGCCGGCACTTCGACCCCGGCGATGTAATCGAATTCTTCTTGCGTGGCGTTATAGCAAACGCCGTAGGTCACGCCGCCGATGCGGTTCTTGATCTCTTTGATGCAGGTGTCGAACAACTCCCATAACTTCGGGATGTCCCCCAGCGTGGCCTTGCCGTAATGACCGCCGACCCCGGCGATCACCATGGCCTTGCCCTCTTCCATGCGGGGTTCGAGGGGTAGCGTTGCCTGTTGGTTCATCTGCACAATCTCCATGGGTGAGTGACCAAAACCATACCGAGTATAGGGGCATACGCACTTCACACTCCAGATGGAAAAATTTCCTACGCCATCTGGACAACCGGCTGTCATCGCCCGTATTGTCTGCCCCGCAGGCCACCGCAGTGGCCGACGTCGCTCGGACGGTTCCGGGCGCTTACGTACTCCGAGGCAACAATGGCTGACCAAGGTTCGCCGCGCCGCTTTGCGCGCATAGATCGACTCCCCCCTTATGTTTTCAATATCACTGCCGAGCTGAAGATGGCTGCGCGTCGGCGCGGCGAAGACATCATCGACTTGAGCATGGGTAACCCCGACGGCCCGACTCCACCGCATATCGTGGAGAAACTGGTGACCGTCGCCCAGCGTGAAGACACCCACGGCTACTCCACCTCCAAAGGCATCCCGCGCCTGCGCCGCGCTATTTCGCGCTGGTACAAGGATCGCTATGAAGTGGATATCGACCCGGAAACCGAAGCCATCGTCACCATCGGTTCCAAGGAAGGCCTGGCGCACTTGATGCTGGCCACCCTGGACCAGGGCGACACGGTCCTGGTGCCCAACCCCAGCTACCCGATCCACATCTACGGTGCCGTGATTGCCGGCGCCCAGGTGCGCTCGGTGCCGCTGATTCCCGGCGTGGATTTTTTTGCCGAGCTGGAACGGGCGATTCGCGGTTCGATCCCCAAGCCCAAGATGATGATCCTCGGCTTCCCGTCCAACCCCACGGCGCAGTGCGTGGAGCTGGATTTCTTCGAGCGGGTGATCGCCCTGGCCAAACAGTACGACGTGCTGGTGATCCACGACCTGGCCTACGCCGATATCGTCTACGACGGCTGGAAAGCCCCGTCGATCATGCAGGTGCCGGGCGCCAAGGACATTGCGGTGGAGTTTTTCACCCTCTCCAAGAGCTACAACATGGCCGGCTGGCGCATTGGCTTTATGGTTGGCAACGCTGAACTGGTCAACGCCCTGGCGCGCATCAAGAGCTACCACGACTACGGCACCTTCACCCCGCTGCAAGTGGCGGCCATTGCCGCGCTGGAAGGTGACCAGCAATGTGTGAAAGACATTGCCGAGCAGTACCGCCAACGCCGCAACGTGCTGGTCAAGGGTCTGCATGAGCTGGGCTGGATGGTGGAGAACCCGAAGGCGTCGATGTACGTCTGGGCGAAGATTCCCGAGGCGTATGCCGCCATGGGCTCCCTGGAATTTGCCAAGAAGTTGCTGCTGGAAGCCAAGGTGTGTGTCTCGCCGGGGATCGGCTTTGGCGAGTATGGCGATGACCATGTGCGCTTTGCGCTGATCGAGAACCAGGACCGCATTCGCCAGGCGGTGCGCGGGATCCGGGCCATGTTCCGGGCTGATGGGCTGGTCACCAAAGCCTGATAGCTGCCCGATAACGAATGTGGGAGCGGGCTTGCCCGCGATTGCTGTGTGTCAGGCAATACATCTTGCACTGATACACCGCAATCGCGGGCAAGCCCGCTCCCACATTTTGCTTGGGTTACACCACCAACGACAGCAACATGATGAAGCCCAGTGCCACGATGGACAGAATGGTCTCCATCGCCGTCCAGGTCTTGAACGTCTCGGCCACGGTCATGTTGAAGTACTGCTTCACCAGCCAGAACCCGGCATCGTTGACGTGCGACAGAATCAACGACCCCGCCCCCGTCGCCAGCACCAGCAACTCCAGGTTGACCCCCGGCACCATCCCCACCACCGGCACCACGATACCCGCGCCAGTAATGGTGGCAACGGTCGCCGAACCCGTGGCAATGCGAATCACCGCCGCCACCAGCCAGGCCAGCAGGATCGGATTGATCTGCGCCGTCACCGCCATATGGCCGATCACGTCACCCACGCCGCTGGTCACCAGCATCTGCTTGAAACCACCGCCGGCACCGATGATCAGGATGATCGCGGCGGTCGGCGCAAGGCTGGCGTCGAGCAGCTTGAGGATCTGCTTGGAGTGGATGCCCTGGCGATGGCCAAAGGTGTAAAGCGACAGCAGCAACGCCAGGAGCAAGGCACTGATCGGGTGGCCGATCATGTCCATCCAGTTGCGCACCACATTGCCTTCGGCAAAGGCGATGTCAGCAAAGGTTTTGAGCAGCATCAGGAACACCGGCAGCAGCACGGTGATCAGGGTGATGCTGAAGCTCGGCAGGTTTTTCGAGTCGGTCTCACGGGCCAGTTGATCCACCAGCTCCTGGGACGGGTTGCCCGGGATGTGCTTGGCAATGAACGTACCGAAGATCGGCCCGGCAATGATGGCGGTCGGCAAGGCAACGATCAGGCCGTAGAGAATGGTCTTGCCAATGTCTGCGCCAAACACGCCGATGGCCAGCAGCGGCCCCGGATGCGGCGGTACCAGACCATGGACCGCCGACAGGCCGGCGAGCAGCGGGATGCCGATCTTGATCAGCGATACACCGGTACGCCGCGCGACGATGAACACCAGCGGGATCAGCAGCACAAAGCCGATCTCGAAGAACAGCGGGATGCCCACCAGGAAGGCGGCGAACATCATCGCCCATTGCACCTTGTCCTTGCCGAAAGCACGGATCAGGGTCTGCGCGATCTGATCGGCACCGCCGGATTCGGCCATCATCTTGCCGAGCATCGTACCCAGCGCCAGGATAATCCCGACAAACCCGAGCACACCGCCGAAACCGTCCTGGAAGGCCTTGATGATCTTGTCCACGGGCATGCCCGAGGTCAGGCCAAGGAAGCCTGCGGCGATGATCAGGGCAATAAAGGGGTGAACCTTGAACCGGGTGATCAACACGATCAGCCCGATGATAGTGACCACTGCATCAAGCAGCAGGTACGACTCGTGGGACATTCCAAACATGGGGATCTCTCCTGTTTGTTGTTGTTATTAAAGCGGGCGTTGAGTTTCGTGCCGCCAGATAGCGCTATCTTTCGGCCAAAAAATCATCGGGAAGGTTCAAAGCCGTGGGTCAGCCACCAGGCGTGGGTCTGCGCGGCCAGGTCCTCGATGCTGTCTTCACTGGCATTGAGGGCCAGGGTCAGCGGCTCGCCGATAGGCGATTCGAGGGTGGCGAACTGGCTGTCGATCAGGCTGGCCGGCATGAAATGGCCGGGGCGATGGGACACGCGGTCGGCGGCCACCTCGCGGGTCAGTTCCAGGAAGACAAAGCCCAGGCCCGGCGCGGCTTCGCGCAGGTGGTCGCGGTATTTTTTCTTCAGCGCCGAACAGGTCAGCACTGGATGCTCGCCAGCCTTGAGCGCACGGCGCAGCTCATCGCAGAGGATGTCCAGCCAGCCGGCACGGTCGTCGTCGTTGAGAGGATGGCCTGCGCTCATCTTTTCGATATTGGCAGCCGGGTGAAAGCTGTCGCCTTCAATGGCGGTGGCGCCGTTCAACAGGCACAGGGCCTCGCTGACACTGGACTTGCCACAGCCGGAAACACCCATGATGACCAGGGCGGTAACAGGTTGACTCATGAAACACCTCAGGACGCAGATAGCGCTACCTTTGCACGCCCTAAGGCTAGTGCAAAAACAGGCTTTTCCCGCGCCTAATTGTCATTTTTATGGAGTGACGCGTGCATCCGCTCCAACCGTTTGAGCAAGGATCAGGCAACCCTTTGCGCAAGTATTTGCAGGCCTTTGGAGACAGCGCTACCTTAGTGCCTCGATTTTTGTTTGGCAAGCCGCCTGATGACCTCCAAGAACGATAAAAATACCCGCACGACGGGTCGCCCTACCCTCAACGAAGTTGCCCGCCTGGCGGGCGTCAGTCCGATCACGGCCTCCCGGGCCTTGCGCGGCATCAGCACCGTGGCCCCCGATCTGGTGGAAAAGGTGCAAAAAGCCGCCGCCGAGCTGAGCTACGTGGTCAACCCGGCCGCCCGCGCCCTGGCCTCTGCACAGAGCCAGTCGGTGGTAGTGCTGGTGCCTTCGCTGTCCAACCTGCTGTTTATCGAAACCCTGGAGGCCATTCACCAGGTGTTGCGACCCAAGGGCTTCGAAGTGCTGATCGGCAATACCCACTATTCCCGGGACGAAGAAGAAAACCTGCTGCGCAACTACATGGCCTATCAGCCGCGGGGCTTGCTGCTGACCGGTTTTGATCGCACCGAAAGCGCCCGGCGCATGGTGGAGTCGAGCAATGTACCTTGCGTGTACATGATGGACCTGGACCCCACGGCCGGCCTCAACTGCGTGGGTTTCTCGCAGATCAGTGCCGGCGAAACCGCCGCCGCCCACCTGATCTCCCGGGGTCGCAAGCGCCTGGCCTATGTTGGCGCACAGCTGGACCAGCGCACGCTGCTGCGCGGCGAAGGCTTCCGCCAAGGCCTGCAGAAGGCCGGTTTGTACGACCCGGCATTGGAACTGCTGACCCCGCGCCCCTCGTCGGTGGGCCTGGGTGGTGAACTGTTCCTGCAACTGCTGGCCAGCCATCCGGACGTGGACGCGATTTTTTTCGGCAACGATGACCTGGCCCACGGCGCCTTGCTCGAAGCCCTGCGCCACGGGATCAAGGTACCGCAGCAAGTGGCGGTGCTGGGCTTCAACGACCTGCCCGCCTCCAGCTTCATGGTGCCGCGCCTGAGCAGCATCAGCACCCCGCGCGAAGCCATTGGCCGACGCGCGGCAGAGCATTTGCTGACAGTGATGGCAGGCAACAAGATCGCCCGGCCGGTGGTGGATATGGGGTTTGAATTGAAGGTGCGCGAGAGTACCTGAACCAATGTGGGAGCGGGCTTGCCCGCGATAGCGGTGTATCAGTGCCAGATGTATTGCCTGACACACCGTTATCGCGGGCAAGCCCGCTCCCACATTTTTGAGCGTGCCCACTTAACTCTATCGCTGTCCTCGCGCGCCCCTGCTAAATTGCCCAACTCACCTTTTGCCAGGGAAGCACCATGGGACACGCGCTGAAAATCTTGGGTCGCACTTCGTCCATCAACGTACGAAAAGTCCTGTGGACCTGCCAGGAACTGGCTATCCCCTACCACCGTGAAGATTGGGGCATCGGCTTCACCCCTACCCAGTCACCCGAATTCCTCGCCCTGAACCCTAACGCCCAGGTACCGGTCATCGTCGATGACAACGGCGTGCTATGGGAATCCAACACCATTTGCCGTTACCTGGTGGGCCTGCACCAACGCCACGACCTGCTGCCCGCCGCCCCTGCGCCACGGGCCAGGGTCGAGCAATGGATGGATTGGCAAGCCACCGAGCTCAACCCCTCCTGGGGCTACGCCTTCCATGCCCTGGTGCGCAACAACCCGGACTTCCAGGACCCGCAGCGCGTTGCCGCCGGCGTGCGCGGCTGGAACGACAAGATGGGACTGCTGGAGCAACAATTGATCAAAACCGGCGCCTATGTGGCCGGGGATAACTTCACCCTGGCCGATATCCTGATCGGCCTGTCAGTGCACCGCTGGCGGATGACGCCCATGGAGCGCCCTGCCTACCCGGCTGTGGACGCGTACTACGCCCTACTCAGCCAGCGCCCAGGTTTCCAGGCTTTTGCCCTCGACGGTCACAACTAAGGACTACACGATGAAAGGACTCAACGTACTGCTCACCGGTGCCTGCGGCAGAATCGGCAAGACCTTCTTCGAAGCCTCGAAAGATCGTTACCGCTTCACCCTCACCGACCGCGTCACACCAGGCTTCGCCCTCGACGGCCATCGCTTCGTGCAGGCCGACTTGAGCGACAAAACCGCACTGCCAGCGCTACTCGACGGCATCGATGTGATCGTGCACCTGTCGGGCATTCCCCACGCCAGCGCGACCTTTGACGAACTGCTACCCAACAATATCCTCGCCACCACCTACCTGTTCGAAGCGGCCGTGGCCGCCCACGTCAAGCGCCTGGTCTTCGCCAGCAGCGCCCAGACCATCGAAGGCTATCCGGTGGACCGGCAAATCACCCCCGGCATGCCGGTGCTGCCGGCCAACCTGTATGGCGTGAGCAAATGCTACGGCGAAGCGCTGTGCGGGTATTACGCGGCCAAAACCCCACTCTCCACTATCGCTCTACGCATTGGGGCCTTTGAATTTGCCGAAACCCACGACCTGAACAACGCTCGCGACCTCAGCGCCTGGCTCAGCCCTCGGGATGCCGTCCAGTTGTTGCAGCGTTCGGTGGAGGCCGAGGGGGTCAAGCACCTGATCGCCCATGGCATTTCCAACAACCGCTTCAAGCGCCTGGATTTGAGCGAGACCACGCGGGTCCTGGGTTATCGACCGGTAGATGACGCATTCCAGCTATTCGAAATTCCCATCACCTACTGAAGCCTGTGGCCGCCGGCGGCAAACATTCGCCGTTGGCGGCACCCCTCATGACTATGCAGCGCCCTCAAAGCCAATGAACCCGGGGGTGTTGGCTCTCGGCACGCTAATTGCTTAATCCTCTGCATCGTTCAAACCCACAGGTGCCCGATCATGTTGGTCAATACCCAAGTCTCGTCCGTGATCCAACAGTCCAAACGCCCCGACCTGGACCCCGCCAACGCCGCCGCCAGTGCGCTGTACAGTGGCGTGATGCAGAACGTGCAGAATGCTGCTGCCGCGACCCAGGTGCAGGCCACGCAAAAGGCCACTGACGCCACCGCAAGCAACGTGGATGCCGCTTTTGCCAAGACCCGCCTGCAACTGCAAGCGACCCCGCCGACCAGTGCCACGCCGACCACCGCGACCAGCACCCAGGCTCGCGCAGAATTCACCGACTATATGACCAAGACCCCGGCCGAACGCATCCGCGATCAGATCCTGCTGGAAAAGGGCCTGACCGAAGACGATGTAAAAGCGATGCCCGTGGAACAACAAGACGCTATTGCCCAGGAAGTGGCTGATCGCCTAAAGATGCAGGTAGCGGAGCAGTTCGCCGAGAAGACTGCGGATCCGCAGATCAAGGCCGTGAAAGACGCCCTGGCGGCGATCTGACTTAGCACAACGCCCTTTGTAGGAGCGAGCTTGCTCGCGAAAAACCTGAGACCGCCACGGGGAACCAGATACCCCGCGTTATCGTTGAAGTTTTTCGCGAGCAAGCTCGCTCCTACACAGAGGCACTATTGCAGTTGCAGGGTGGAGTTGAACTGGCCGATGGCGTCCACCACATGCCGCGAGCCTTCCTGGATCTCCAGGATCACCTGCCCCGCTTCATTGGCCAACTCCACCCCCAGGCCGGTACGACTCAGGCTCGACTGCATGCTCGACACCGCGCTCAGGGACAAGTCGTGGTTCTTGCGCACCACATCGACAATCTCGATTGTCGCCTGGCTGGTACGCGCCGCCAGGCTGCGCACCTCGTCCGCCACCACCGCAAAACCCCGCCCGTGTTCACCGGCCCGTGCCGCTTCAATGGCCGCGTTAAGCGCCAACAGGTTGGTTTGATCGGCAATCCCGCGAATGGTCTGCACGATGGTGCCGATAATGTCCGACTGCTTGCTTACCGCGTCGATGCTGACTGCCGCTTGATTGAGGTCGCGGGAAATTTCTTCGATGATCTGCACCGTCTGCTGCACCACTTCCGACCCCTTGCGGGCACAGGCGTCATTCTGCACCGAGGTGGCATGGGCCGAATCGGCAGCGGTGCGCAAGGTAGTGACCTGGTCGGTGATGTCACTGGCGAACTTCACCACTTTGTACAGACGCCCGTTGGCATCGAAGATTGGGTTGTAGGAGGCTTCCAGAAATAGCGTCTGACCCTGTTTGTTGCGCCGCTCAAAACGATGGGAGTGGAATTCGCCCCGGTTCAGTGACGCCCAGAATGCTTTGTAGGTCGGCGATTCCACCTCGGCGCGATGACAGAACATGCTGTGGTGCTGGCCGACAATTTCACCGAGAGAGTACTGCACCGTCTTCAAGAAGTTCTGGTTGGCATTGAGGATCTGCCCCTGGGGCGTGAACTCGATGACCGCCATGGAGCGGCCTATGGCATCGATCAGGCTTTGGTTTTCGTGCTCGCGGTGAACCCGTTCGGAAATGTCCGCAGCCACCTTGATCACGCTCTGCACTTGTTTATCCGGACCGTAGACCGGCATGTAACTGGCCTCCAGCCACACTTCCTGGCCAGTTTTGGTCAAGCGCATGAACGTGCCGCTGATGGGTTCGCCCTGGCCCAGGTCGCGCCACAATTTGGCGTAGTCATCGCTGCGGTAATAGGACTCTTCACAGAAGATTCGATGGTGTTTACCGCGTACTTCCTCGGCGCTGTAACCCATGACCTTGCAGAAGTTTTCGTTGGCATCCAGTACCACGCCGTCGCGATCAAACTCGATCATCGCCATGGAACGGCTGATGGCCGCCAACTTGGCTTGGGCCTGGGTCAGCGCGCAGGAAAAGCGCTCGATTTCCAACAGGTCGGATTTGTGGTGGAGGTTAAACATGATCGGATCACCTTCAGCGCTGTCTTTGAATGACGGTTAGTTCTTGGATTTGACCCAGTACAACTTTCCACAAAACAGGCAAACGCAGCTGTCCATAAGGCAGGACAAGTGTCAGGCGATAGATAAATGATGGCTAATCGGAGAGTCCATGGGACAACGCTCGTTTCAAGGCATCCTTTTCTTGATGACCCCAGCCGGGGCCCGCTTTAACCGACACACGTAAATCCATTTAACCTGCAGCTCCTTTTTCCGGCGCTTTGACATACGCACTTATCTATTCACAGTTTGTATAGTGCTCATCAACCACTATGCAAACAGCCATCCGAAACGCTTCATATGGCAAGCGACATAAGTGGTTATGGGTGAGCATAGACAGGGCTTGGCGCTATGCAAGGCCATTAATCAGCCAGCATTTATAGACAGGTGTTGGAGGGGATGTGCAGGGGCAGGATGTATCGATGCCGCTGTAGGAGCGAGCTTGCTCGCGAAAAGCTCGAGAGCGCCGTGTTTTTCCTGCGAACACGCGTTTTCGTTAACGCTCTTCGCGAGCAAGCTCGCCCCTACAGTGAAGTACTCAGTGACCGAACAGGCCTGTCTCGGTCTTCTTGGCTTTTTTGTCCGCACGTTTTTCATCAGCGGTCTTTGCCGGTTTTTTCTTCGCGGCTTTCTTTGAATCCATACCTTTGGCCATGCTGCATGCTCCACTAACAGAGGAAGTAACAAGGGGTATAACACCTATTGTCCACCAGAAGGCGCTTTGCCCGACTTATAATCCCCGCCCCTGGATCACACCTGTCATACCACCATGCCCGAGTTGCACATTGATCGATTGGCAGAGCCCCTGTGGCCGCTGCTTAACAAGTTTTATCGCAGCCACGACTCATCGATGAAAGCCCTCAAGGGCGGCCAATTGTGGGTGGCGCGTAATAGCGAGATTGTGGCCGGTCTGTGCCTGAGCCCCGTGGTCGGCGGCCAATGGCTGACCGGGCTGTTTGTCGATCCGGCATTACGTGGGCAAGGGCTGGCGACGCGGCTGATTGCGCAAGCGATCGCGCCTGTCGAAGGCTCGGTATGGCTGCTGTGCCACCCGGACCTGGAAGGGTTTTATGCAGCCCAGGGCTTCAGCCAGCAGACGGTGTTGCCACAGTCCCTGGCCGAGCGCCTGGTGCGCTATAAGCGCAACAAGCCGATGATCGCCATGGGCGTGTGCCGCCAGGCCTAGGCGTCGGCGGCAGGATCCAGTTCAGGGAACATCACCTCGATAAACCCGAACTTGCTGAAATCAGTGATGCGCGAAGGGTACAGGCGACCGATCAAGTGGTCGCATTCGTGCTGCACCACCCGCGCATGGAAACCATCGGCAATCCGCACAATCGGCTCGCCCTTGGGGTCAAACCCTTCGTAGCGAATCTGCTGGTAGCGATCCACTGCACCACGCAGGCCTGGCACCGACAGGCAGCCTTCATAGCCCTCCTCCAACACCGGGCTCAGCGGTGTAATCAGCGGGTTGATCAGGATGGTCTGGGGCACCGCCGGGGCATCCGGGTAGCGCTCGCTGCTTTCGAAGCCGAAGATCACCAGTTGCAGATCGACACCAATCTGCGGCGCGGCCAGGCCGACACCGCCCACATGCTCCATGGTCTGGAACATGTCATCGATCAGTTGCCACAGCTCGGGGCTGTCGAACATTTCCGGTGGTACCGGTGGCGCGATACGCAGCAGGCGTTCGTCGCCCATTTTCAGGATTTCACGAATCATCGGTCAGGTTTCATCAGTGGTGGGCTTGGGAATCGAGTGGTCCCGGCCGAGGCCCGAGACATGCTGTTTTTCATCGGGGTGGTGTTCGCCAAAATCCTTCTCCCCCGGATCCTTGCCTTCGGCGGACATATGTTCGATCACCGCGTTCATTTCCGCACCGAGCAACAATACGGCGGCGGAAATGTAGAAATACAGCAACAGCACGATGATCGCACCGATGCTGCCATACATGGCGTTGTAGTCGGCGAAGGTCTTGACGTAATAGCCAAAGCCCAATGAAGCCACGATCCAGACCACCACCGCCAGCACTGAGCCTGGCGTGATAAAGCGAAATTTCTGCTTCACATCCGGCATCACGTAATACATCAACGCCACGGCGAACATCAGCAGGATCACGATCAAGGGCCACCGCAGGATGGTCCACAGGGTAACGACAAATTCCTGCATGCCGATCTGCCCGGCCAGCCACTCCATCACTTGCGGCCCCAGCACCATCAGCGCAGCAGCGGCCAGCAACATGCCGGCGATGCCCACGGTGTAGAGAATCGACAGCGGGAAGCGCTTCCAGATCGGTCGGCCTTCCACCACGTCGTAGGCGGCATTCATCGCGCTCATCATCAGACGCACGCCGGCCGAGGCGGTCCACAGCGCGATGACGATACCCACCGACAGCAGCCCGCCCTTGGATTGCTGCAATTGGTCGATCACCGGGTTGACCTGCTCCAGGGCCTGGGGCGGCAGCACCAGTTCCGATTGCAGGCGCAGCCAACTGAAGAAATCCGGCAGGTGCAGGAAACCGATCAGGGCAATCAGGAACAGCAGGAAGGGGAACAGCGAAAACAGCATCTGGTAGGCCAGTGCCGAGGCGTAGGTGGGCATCTCGTCATCGATGAATTCTGTGACGGTGCGCATCAATACGCGGTGCAGCGGCAGATCTTTTAATACCGGAAAAATCATAGCGTCTCCTTTCGCCGCAAAAAGGTTGAGTTCGTGGGCGACTCAGGGGCCGTTTTCTACATCAAGGTAGCCTATTTGGCGACCTTGAAACAATTTCGAAACTTTAAACATCGGGCGTGACATAAAAACGGCCATCCGTGGATGGCCGTTGTACTGCGTGTTGCAAATGCTGGAATCAAGCCTTGTCGACGGTATTCTTTACCGCATCCTTGACCTTGCCGACCGCTTGCTGGGCTTCGCCCTTCTTCTCTTGAATCTTGCCTTCGGTCTCAAGTTTGGTGTTGTCAGTGGCTTTGCCGACACCTTGCTTGATGTTGCCGATGGCTTCGTTCGCTAAACCTTTTGCCTTATCCGCTGTGCTGCCCATGGTATTTCTCCGTAAGAACAATCAAGGGTTTTGGTCATTACGTAAGGGTTGACCCTGGGCCTCTGCGCAGAGTTTCAATTATTTGCGTGAGGCATTTCATCACCCCATACAGGTTTGGCTTTATGTTTTGCCGCCAACCCCCGAGAATGCCCGGCAGATTCAGGCTCAATCGCTGAATAACAGATCCCGTAGGAAGGTTATGAAACTCAATAAATCACAGGCCATCGCCCGCAGAAACCTGGAACTGGGCGGTGCCGTGCTCGGCGTCAACAACTGCCATTTCACCGACCTGGACCGCAAGCGCAACATCTGGTGGTTCGACCTGCCGGTGGCCCGCATTGCCATTGGCCAGTACGAGTGGATTCACTTGTTGATGCACAACGCCGAGACTGACCAGTTGCTGCACCTGAAAGTACCGACCGCGTTCCTGCGTGAAAAGCTTGAAGGGTTGGTGGTGCGCAATGCGGGCAAGCGCAAGCCGGAGATTACCCTGGAGCTGAGCGCGGACAAGGACTCGTTCCTCAAGGATGTACGCCCGGCAGGCGCTGGCGTGAGCTTCGCGCAGTTCGCCCTGTAAGCAGGCGCTCAAAAATGTGGGAGCTGGCTTGCCTGCTCCCACATTTGGATTGCAGTCCAATCAGCGCCCAATAAAAAGCCCCGTATTCACGGGGCTTTTTGTTTACTTCTTCAGGCCCAACTTCTTCAGCTCTTCATCACGCAACTCACGACGCAGGATCTTGCCCACGTTGGTGGTCGGCAGCGCTTCGCGGAATTCAACAGCCTTCGGCACTTTGTAGCCGGTGACGTTGGCGCGCATATGCTCCATCACCTGCTCCTTGGTCAGCGTCGCGCCCGGCTTGACCACGATGAACAGCTTGATGTGCTCGCCCGACTTCTCGTCCGGTACACCAATGGCTGCGCACTGCAGCACGCCTGGCAAGCTTGCCAGCACGTCTTCCAGCTCGTTGGGGTAGACGTTGAAACCGGAGACCAGAATCATGTCCTTCTTGCGATCAACGATACGCATGTAGCCGTCTGGCTGGATGATCGCGATATCACCGGTCTTCAACCAGCCTTGGCTGTCGAGGACTTCGGCGGTGGCGTCTTCACGCTGCCAGTAACCTTTCATCACCTGCGGGCCCTTGACGCACAGTTCGCCGATTTCGCCCAGGGGCAACTCGACGCCCTCGTCCGAGATGACCTTGCACAGCGTCGAAGGCACCGGAATGCCGATGGTGCCGATCTGGATATTCTGGATCGGGTTGACCGTGGCCACCGGGCTGGTTTCGGTCATGCCGTAGCCTTCACAGATGTTGCAGCCGGTCACGGCTTTCCAACGCTCGGCCGCCGCCAGTTGCAGGGCCATGCCGCCCGACAGGGTGACCTTGAGCGCCGAGAAATCCAGCTTGCGAAAGCCTTCGTTGTTGCACAAGGCAACGAACAGGGTGTTCAGGCCGACAAAGCCGCTGAACTTCCATTTCGACAACTCCTTGACCATCGCCGGCAAGTCGCGCGGGTTGCTGATCAGGATGTTGTGGTTGCCGATCAGCATCATCGCCATGCAATGAAAGGTGAAGGCATAGATGTGGTAAAGCGGCAGCGGTGTGATCAGGATCTCGCAACCTTCATTGAGGTTGGAGCCCATCAGCGCCTTGCACTGCAGCATGTTGGCCACCAGGTTGCGATGGGTGAGCATCGCGCCCTTGGCTACGCCGGTGGTGCCACCGGTGTATTGCAGCACGGCCACGTCTTCGCTGGCGGGACTGACTTCGTTGACCGGCTGGCCATGGCCCTTGGCCAGGACGTCGTTGAACTTGATCGCCAGGGGCAAGTGATACGCCGGGACCATTTTCTTCACGTACTTGATGACGCTGTTGATCAGCAGCCGCTTGAGCGGTGGCAGCAGGTCAGCCACTTCAGTGACGATCACATGCTTGACGCCAGTCTTGGGTACGACTTTTTCCGCCAGGTGCGCCATATTGGCCAGGCAGATAAGGGCCTTGGCCCCGGAATCGTTGAACTGGTGTTCCATTTCCCGCGCGGTGTACAGCGGGTTGGTGTTGACCACGACCAGGCCGGCACGGATGGCGCCAAACACGGCCACCGGGTATTGCAGGAGGTTGGGCAATTGCACGGCGATTCGATCACCGGGCTGCAAGTCGGTATGCTGTTGCAGGTACGCGGCAAAGGCACCGGACAGTTCGTACAACTCACCGTAGGTGATGGTCTTGCCCAGGTTGCTGAAAGCCGGTTTGTCGGCGAAGCGCTGGCAGGACTGTTTCAGTACCGCCTGAATATTTTGATACTCGTCTGGATTGATGTCTGCAGCAATCCCGGCGGGGTACTTATCCTTCCAAAAGTCTTCGATCATGGAAGCCCACTCCTCAGCGACGCGAATTCATTCACCGCATTTGATGCGATTATTATTTGTGTGTGTTTTTTTAGGTGATTCTGGCTGTTTCAAGCAGGCCGAGAGGTCACAAAGCGCGCCGAGAGTAGCAGCTTTGCAAAGGGCCGCCTAGAGCCAAAAGAGGGCCCTACAGTCATAAACATGACTCAAGAATATGCAGTAGTCATTTTTAGAGCAAAGATTCTATAACCCCTGAAACAGCTCTATTTTGCGGACTTACACCGTAAATGCAGGAGCTGGCTTGCCAGCTCCCACATTTGAATCGCATTTCAGTCCAGGTCAGGCGATGTCGCGCAGCTCCCGGCGCAGGATCTTGCCTACCGGCGTCATCGGCAACGAGTCCCGCAACACAATGTGCTTGGGCACTTTGTAACCGGTGAAGTTGGCCTTGCAGTAGGTCTTCAATTCCTCAAGGCTGACGCCCTGGGCCCGAGCCACCACAAACAGCTTCACGGCCTCGCCGGTGCGTTCGTCGGGCACGCCGATCACCGCGCAGTTGGCGACGTTCGGGTGGGCCATCACTACGTCTTCGATCTCGTTGGGGTACACATTGAAGCCCGAGACGATGATCAGGTCCTTCTTGCGATCGACAATGCGCACAAACCCGTCCGGGTCGATCACCGCAATATCGCCCGTCTTGAGCCAGCCCTCGGCATCCAGGCTCTCGGCGGTGGCCGCCGGTTGCTGCCAGTAGCCCTTCATGACCTGCGGGCCTTTGATGCACAACTCGCCACGCTCGCCCAGCGGCAACTCCACGCCGGCGTCATCGATGACTTTCATCGCCGTGCCTGGCACGGGAATACCCACGGTGCCCAGACGCGATTGATCACCATAGGGGTTGGTGCTGGCCACTGGCGACGTCTCGGTCAGGCCGTAGCCTTCGCCGATGGAACAGCCGGTGATCTGCTTCCAGCGTTCGGCCGTGGCCTTGACCAGGGCGGTGCCGCCGGAGTTGGTGATCTTCAGGTGGGAGAAGTCCAGGGTCTTGAAGTCCGGGTGTTCCATCAGCGCGACAAACAGGGTGTTGAGCCCCAGCAGCCCGGTAAACCGCCACTTCTTCAACTCCTTGATAAAGCCGCCGATGTCCCGGGGATTGGTGATCAGCACGTTGTGGTTGCCGGTGACCATCATGCACATGCAGTTCGCGGTGAAGGCATAGATATGGTAGAGCGGCAACGGCGCGACCATCACCTCCTGCCCTTCCTTGACCAGCGGATGCCCGTCTTCGCGCACCTGTGACATGCACGCCCGCACCTGTTGCATGTTCGCCACCAGGTTGCCGTGGGTCAGCATCGCGCCCTTGGCCAGGCCGGTGGTGCCACCGGTGTATTGCAGCACCGCGATGTCATCCAGGGTGACCGGATGGCGGGTCACGGCCAGGCCTGCGCCCATGTGCAAGGCGCGCTTGAACGACATCGCCCGGGGCAGGCTGTAGGCCGGCACCATCTTCTTCACCTTGTCGACCACAGTGTTGATCAGCCAACCCTTGGCAGTGGGCATGAAGTCGCCCATTTTGGCTTCGATCAGGTATTCGATCTCGGTGTCGGCCGCCACTTCCTGCACCCTGGAGCCGAACAGGTTGAGGTAGACCAGGGCACGAATGCCTGCGTCCTTGAACTGATGACGCATTTCCCGCGGCGTGTACAGCGGGTTGGTATTGACCACCACCAGCCCGGCGCGCAAGGCGCCGAAGACGGCAATCGGATAATGCAGGACGTTGGGCATCTGCACCGCAATACGGTCGCCCGGTTTCAGGTCTGTGTGGTGTTGCAGGTAGCCGGCGAACGCCGCGCTCTGGCGCTCCAGGTCGGCGTAGGTCAGGGTGATCCCCATGTTGCTGAATGCCGGACGGTCGGCAAAGGCCTTGCAGGAACGCTCGAAGACTTCGATTACTGACTTGTACGCCGACAGGTCTAACTCATTGGGCACACCGGCCGCGCGTTTGTCATTCCAGAAATCAGGTTGCATTATTCTTGTCCTCTTACCCGAGTGTGCCCGACCGCTTCCGGCTGTTTACGGGAAGCGGAGCTTCGGGGACGTTAGCAGTTATGGCTAAACAGGCAAATACACAAAAACGTGTCATTGATTGTATGAATCTTGCCCCTGAGGCCAAGGGTGATCAGACGCCCGCCCACAGATGAGCTATACACTGCAACGACCCTGAGCAAAGGAAGCGCCATGAACCACACCACTTTCTGGCTGACCGCGAATGACCGCAGCCGCCTGCACGTCAACCAGTGGCTCCCGGACGAAACGCCCACGGCGCTGGTGATGCTGGCCCATGGCATGGCCGAGCATAGCGGCCGCTATGCGCGCCTGGCCCAGGCCTTGTGTGGCGCCGGCTACGGTGTGTATGCCCCGGACCTGCGCGGGCACGGCCGCACCGCCGACGAAGGTACCCTGGGCCTGTACGCCGAGCGGGATGGCTGGAACAAGGTGGTGGGTGACCTGGCCGCCCTCAACCAGCATATCGGCCAACAGGCCCCCGGTGTGCCGATCATCCTGTTGGGCCACAGCATGGGCAGCTATATCGCCCAGGCCTATCTGCTGCACCACAGCGCCAGCCTGCACGGGGCGATTCTCAGTGGCTCGAATTTCCAGCCGGTGGCCCTGTACCGCGCCGCCCAACTGATCGCCCGCGCCGAACGCTTGCGCCAGGGCCTGCGGGGGCGCAGCGCGCTGATCGAGTTCCTGTCGTTCGGCTCGTTCAACAAGGCCTTCAAACCCAACCGCACGGCATTCGACTGGTTGAGCCGCGATCCGGACGAAGTGGACAAGTACATCAACGACCCCTTGTGCGGCTTTCGCTGCACCAACCAGCTGTGGATCGACTTGCTCGGTGGCTTGCAGCAAATCAGCAAAGCGTCCAATCTCAAACAGATTGATCCGGGCCTGCCGATCCTGGTGATGGGTGGCGAATGTGATCCGGTCAGTGAAGGCAAGCGTCTCACCAGCCTGGCCAACGCGCTGCGCGATGCGGGCTGCCAGAACCTGCAATTGAATATTTACCCGCAGGCCCGGCACGAACTGTTCAATGAAACCAACCGCGATGCGGTCACCGCCGATGTGCTGGCGTGGATGACCCAGGCCGTGAACCATCGCCGGCCGGCACGCTGCGAATGAACAGAAAAATATTTTCGTTTAAAATCAACGAATTAAGACTATCGATTAGCCACAGGATGCACGATTAGATGACCCAGGTTACCAACACGCCTTACGAAGCCCTCGAAGTCGGCCAGAAAGCCACCTACAGCAAAACCGTGGAAGAGCGCGATATCCAGCTGTTCGCGGCGATGTCCGGCGACCATAACCCGGTGCACCTGGATGCGGAGTTTGCCAAGGCGACCATGTTCAAGGAGCGTATCGCCCACGGCATGTTCAGCGGCGCATTGATCAGCGCGGCAGTCGCCTGTGAGTTGCCTGGGCCGGGCACCATCTATATCGGCCAGCAGATGAGCTTCCAGAAACCGGTGAAAATCGGCGACACCCTGACCGTACGTCTGGAAATTCTCGAGAAGCTACCCAAGTTCCGCGTGCGGATTGCCACCCAGGTGTTCAACCAGCGTGATGAGTTGGTAGTGGATGGCGAAGCGGAGATCCTCGCACCGCGCAAGCAACAGGTCGTGACCTTGACCCAATTGCCAGCGATCAGCATCGGCTGAAAATCCCTGGTCCTGTGAAAGCAAAATAATGTGGGAGCGGGCTTGCCCGCGATGGCGGTGAAGCAGTCGATATCTAAATTGACTGATCCACCGCCATCGCAGGCAAGCCAGCTCCCACAGTTGTTTTGGGGTGTGCTCAAACATCCTGCCCGGCACAAACCCCTTGTGGGAGCGGGCTTGCCCGCGATGGCGGTGAAGCAGTCGACATCCAAATTGACTGTTCCACCGCCATCGCAGGCAAGCCAGCTCCCACAGTTATTACTGCGAGGCTACTCAGGACTGGGCGCGGGCCTGGTTACGCAGGGCTTTGACCTGGTCATGGTTGCGCTGTGCGCCGTGGTACTGACGCTCAACCAGGTCACGAATACCGACCAGGTTGTGCTTGTTGATTTTCTCGATGGCTTCTTTGTAAGCCTTCAACGCATGGTCTTCACCACGCTCGGCTTCGTTGAGGACTGCTTCTTCATCCTTGCCAGTCACCAGCGACTTCACGTCAACCCAGCCACGATGCAGGGCGCCAGCAACGCTGCCGGAATCTTCCGGGTCACCACCCAAGGCACGCACGGCTGTCTGCAGTTCGGCAGCCGCCGTGGCGCAGTCAGCTGAACGCTTGGTGAACAGCGCCTTGAGCTCTGGGTGCTTGATGTCTTCTGCGCAGGTCTTGAAGCCTTCCTGGCCGTCTTTACTGGTTTCGATCAGGTCGTTGAGTACGGAGATCGATTCTTTGTTGATGTCAGTCATTTTTCAATTCCTTCACAGGTTTAGAAACGTACTGGGGTAGTTGCAGCGCCCGTGCCAGGTCTCGAATTAAAAATTAAACCTTAATTTTCAACGAGTTATAAATAAACTCCAAATCTGTATCCGCTTTATTTGCATGATCTGTCATTTGGCCTTCATGCAGAATGCCTGTATTTTCCAGGGCATCCTCCTGATTGCCTGAAGCACCTATGAACCCCGAAAAACTCGAACTGCTGATCACCCGCCAAATGCCGTTCGGCAAGTACAAGGGCCGGATCATTGCCGACCTGCCCGGTCCTTACCTGAACTGGTTTGCCCGCGAGGGTTTCCCCCACGGCGAGTTAGGCGGCCTGCTGGCGTTGATGCAGGAAATCGATCACAACGGCCTGTCCGAACTGCTCGAACCGCTGCGCGCCAAACACGGTAAACCTGCCCCTCGCCACTAATCGAGCCCGACCATGCCCTACACCCGCGACGAGGCCTACTGGCAGGCCATTGCCCAGCGCTATGAGCTGGAACCCGGCCCCATCAACCTGGAAAACGGCTACTTCGGCCGTATGAGCCGGGCGGTGCTGGCGCAATATCAGGAGCATGTGGCCTTTATCAATCGCAGCAACTCGGTGCATGTGCGCCAACGTTTCGAGCAAGGAGACAATGTCGAGATTCGCCGGCAACTGGCCGAATTAGTCAATGTCGATCCAGAAGCCATCGCCTTCACCCGCAATGCCACCGAAGCCCTGCAATCGTTGATCCGCAACTACAACCGCCTGCAACCGGGCGACCAGGTGCTGATCAGTGACCTGGAATACGACACGGTCAAGGGCGCCATGCGTTGGCTCGCCGGCTACCGGGGTGTGGAGGTGATAGAAGTGTCCCACGCCCACCCGGCCAGTTTCGACAGCCTGGTGCAGACCTATCGCGATACCTTCAGCCGCTACCCGCGCCTGAAGCTGATGGCGCTGACCCATGTCACCCACCGTACGGGCCTGGTTATGCCGGTAGAGGCCATCGCCCGGGCTGCACGGGAATCTGGCGTCGAAATCATCCTCGATGGCGCCCATGCGTTGGGCCAGATCGACTTCGACCTGGCCCAACTGGGCATCTCGTTCGCAGGTTTTAACCTGCACAAGTGGATCGGTGCGCCGCTGACCCTGGGCTTTTTGTACATAGCCCCTGGGCGCCTGGCCCAGATTGATCCGGACATGGCCGAGTTCCATTACCCGATCACCGATGTGCGTGCCCGTACGCCCTACAGCACACCGAATTTTCCGGCGCTGATGACCTTACCGCTCGTGCTTGAAGAACATCGAGCCTTGGGCGGCGCGCATGCCAAGGGTGCGCGGGTGAAGTACCTGCGTGACCTGTGGGTGAGCCAGGTGCGGCCATTGCCGGGGATCGAGGTGCTGACCTCGGATGATCCACGGTTGTATTGCGCGATTACCGCGTTCAAGTTCATCGGGCGCGACCAGCAGGTAATGGCGGATCGATTGCTCGATGAGTACAACCTGTTTACCACCCTGCGCAGCGGGGCGGCATTTGGCAGTTGTATCCGGGTGACGCCGGGGTTGGTGACCTCGGCGGCGGACATAGGCGTGCTGGTCAACGCGATTACCAAGCTGAATGCCGATTAAAACTGTGCGGGCTTGCTCGCGAATGCGCGGTGACAGTCACTGAATGTGTTGAATGACCCACCGCATTCGCGAGCAAGCCCGCTCCCACAGTTCGATTGCCGTGATTTCAAGGTTTTCTGTAGGCAAAAAAAAGCGGCACACCGACCAAGTGCACCGCAAACATGCCGTGAAGCACAGCAACAACGATTCGGTAAATCAGATCAATCGAGCAGCGCCAGCGCTTCGGCGGTGACTTCCTGGATACGCCCCCAGTCGCCGTCCTTGATCCACTGTGGATCAAGCATCCAGCTACCGCCCACGCACATCACGTTTTTCAACGCCATGTAGTTTTTGATGTTGGCCGGGCCAACGCCGCCAGTCGGGCAGAATTTCACTTCGCCAAACGGCCCACCCAAGGCCTTGATTGCTGCCACGCCGCCGCTGACTTCCGCGGGGAACAGCTTGAAGCGGCGATAGCCCAGGCCATAGCCTTCCATGATGCCGGAGGCATTGCTGATGCCAGGCAGCAGCGGGATCGGGCTGTCGACACTGGCTTCGAGCAGGTCGCGGGTAATGCCGGGGGTGACGATGAACTGCGAACCCGCCGCCTCGGCTGCCGCCAGCATGGTGCGATCGAGCACCGTGCCCGCACCGGTGACCAGCTCCGGACGCTGCTCACGCAGGACCTGGATAGCCTTGAGGCCGAACTGCGAACGCAGGGTCACTTCCAGCGCGGTCAAGCCACCCGCCGCCAGGGCATCAGCCAGGGGCAGAATGTCCTGCTCGCGGGCAATGGTGATCACCGGCAGGATCCGCGCCTTGGCGCAGAGGCTGTCGATCAGGGCAACTTTATCCGCCATGGACACGGTCGGGTGAGGGCTTTTCATAGCGGCTGATCCTTGGCTCATGGGCACCAGTAAATCTCTAGAGTAGGTTGCAAAAACGCGCGAATCGGCATGCCGGCAACATCGTCGCCAGCCAGCGCTTCGCTCAGGGTGTGGAGTTTCGAATCGCCGGCAATCGACAACACGGTGTAACGGCCACTGGCCAGCAACGCACGGCTCATGGTCAGGCGCTGATGGGGCACGCTCGGCGCCAGCATCGGCCAGCAACGACGAGTGCCATCCGGCTTCAAGGCTTCGGCCAGGTTCGGGCTGTTGGGGAACAGGGAGGCGGTATGCCCGTCATCGCCCATGCCCAGCACCAGCACATCAATTGCCGGCAGTTCAGCCAGCAGGCGATCGGCCTGTTCGGCAGCACCGTCCAGGTTCACCGCAGCACTGTAGAGGCTCAAGAACCGGGCCTTGGCCGCCGGGCCTTGCAGCAGATGTTTTTTCAACAGGCCGGCGTTGCTGTCGGCATGCTCGACCGGCACCCAGCGCTCGTCGGCCAGGGTGATCGTCACCTTGGACCAGTCCAGGCCCTGCTTGGCCAGGTTCTGGAAAAACGCCACCGGGCTGCGGCCACCGGACACCACCAGCGTCGCCTCGCCCCGGGCACTGATGGCCGCGCGCAGTTGTTCGGCCACGTCATTGGCCAAGCCTTCGGCCAGCAGTACCGGCGTGCGGTACTCGTGGGGTGTTACGCCTTGCGGCAGTTTCAAATCAGATATCGCCATACCACGACCTCCCATCCCGCGTGATCAGTGCAATGGAGCTCATCGGCCCCCAGGAACCCGCCGCGTACGGCTTGGGTGCATCACCGGACTTCTTCCACCCGGCGATCAACTGGTCACACCACTTCCACGCGGCTTCGATTTCATCTTTACGGACAAACAGGTTCTGATTGCCGCGCATCACTTCCAGCAACAACCGCTCGTAGGCATCGGGGATCCGCGTACTACGGTAGGTGTCGGAAAAATTCAGTTGCAGTGGCCCGCTGCGCAGTTGCATGCCTTTATCCAGGCCCTGCTCCTTGGTCATCACACGCAAGGAAATACCTTCGTCCGGTTGCAGGCGGATGATCAGCTTGTTGCTGATCTGCAGGCGCTGCTCGGGGGCGAAGATATAGTGGGACGGTTCCTTGAAATGGATGACGATCTGCGACAGTTTTTGCGGCATGCGCTTACCGGTGCGCAGGTAGAACGGCACCCCGGCCCAACGCCAGTTGCGGATATCGGCACGCAGGGCAACGAAGGTTTCGGTGTCGCTCTGGGTGTTGGAATTTTCTTCTTCCAGGTAGCCCGGTACCGGTTTGCCGGCGCTGTAGCCGGCGATGTACTGGCCGCGCACTACCTGGGTGGTCAGGCCTTCGGGGCTGATCGGCGCCAGGGCCTTGAGCACCTTGACCTTCTCATCGCGGATGCTATCGGCCGACAGGTCGGCCGGCGGGTCCATGGCAATCAGGCAGAGCAATTGCAGCAGGTGGTTCTGGATCATGTCCCGCAGTTGCCCGGCCTTGTCGAAGTAGCCCCAGCGGCCTTCGATACCCACCTGCTCGGCCACGGTGATTTCCACGTGGGAGATGTAGTGCTGGTTCCACTGGGTTTCAAACAGGCTATTGGCAAAACGCAGGGCGATCAGGTTCTGGACCGTCTCTTTGCCCAGGTAATGGTCGATGCGGTAGGTACGGTTTTCCGGAAAAAACTGCGCCACGGCGTCGTTGACCTTGCGCGAGGATTCCAGGTCCGAACCGATGGGCTTTTCCAGGACAACGCGGGTATTTTCCGCCAGGCCAACCTTGGACAGGTTCTCGCAAATCGCGCCATACACCGCGGCCGGGGTGGCGAAGTAGGCGATCAGGCGTTGTTCGGTGCCGGCCTTGGCGGCCAGGGCCACGTAGTCATCGGCATTCATGAAGTCGACGTGCACGTAGGCCAGACGCGCCAGGAAGCGCGCGGCCACCGCTTCATCCAGCTCTTGGCCGACGTACTTGCGCAGTTCGTGCTCGATGTGGTCCAGGTGCTGCTGCTCGGAACCGGCCTCGCGGGCCAGGGCCAGGATGCGAGTGTCGGCGTGCAAGAGCCCGGCGCCATCGAGTTGATAGAGGGCAGGAAATAACTTGCGCAGCGCCAGATCACCCAAGGCGCCAAACAGGGCAAAGGTGCAGGGTTCCACGGTTATCGAAGGCATGATGTTTGTTCTTTTATCAAGTTAAGCTACAAATACCTTTTTTCAAGGCATCACTCAAGGAAAAATGTAGTAATAACCACAACATTTTCCCAAAAAACGCATTGCGAGTGGTGGTGTTCAACTACCCTCAGTAGGATAGGCCACCGCCAAGGGCCGCTCGTCGACCTTTTACTGGCCCCTACTTGCATCGTCGCCCGAAGGAAAGACTGAATGGACCGCGTGCGAAATCTTCTGGAACAGATCCGGAACCGCCTCGAAGAATTGAACAAGGCCGAGAAAAAAGTCGCCGAGGTCATCCTGCTCAACCCACAGCAGGCGACCCGCTTCTCTATCGCTGCCCTCGCCCAAGCCGCCTCGGTCAGTGAACCGACGGTCAACCGTTTCTGCCGCTCGTTTGGCGTCAGTGGTTACCCTGAACTGAAATTGCAGCTGGCGCAAAGCCTGGCCAGTGGCGCGGCCTATGTCAGCCGCGCGGTGGAGGCCGATGATAACCCCGAGGCCTACACGCAGAAGATTTTTGGCAGCGCCATTGCCTCTCTGGACAGCGCCTGCCAGGCCCTGGACCCCAACCTGATCAGCAAGGCCGTGGACCTGCTGATCCAGGCGCGGCAGATCCACTTCTTTGGCCTGGGGGCTTCGGCGCCGGTGGCCATGGATGCCCTGCACAAATTCTTCCGTTTCAACCTGTCGGTCACGGCCCATGCCGATGTGCTGATGCAACGTATGATCGCTTCGGTGGCCCACACCGGGGAGTTGTTCGTGATCATTTCCTACACCGGCCGTACCCGTGAGTTGGTGGAAGTGGCGCGTATTGCGCGGGAAAACGGTGCTTCGGTGCTGGGCGTAACTGCCGAGAACTCGCCACTGGCCAAGGCCAGTACGGTGAGCCTGAACATCCCGTTGCCGGAAGACACCGACATCTATATGCCAATGACCTCGCGGATCATTCAGTTGACGGTGTTGGATGTACTGGCTACGGGCATGACCTTGCGTCGCGGGGTGGATTTCCAGCCGCATTTGCGCAAGATCAAAGAGAGTTTGAACGACAGCCGGTATCCGGTTGGCGATGAGTTCAACTAAAGCTGGAACCTCCTCAAGCAGGGCCGGCCCTATCGCGGGCAAGCCCGCTCCCACATTTTTGATTGGTGAACACATTCGAATGTGGGAGCGGGCTTGCCCGCAAAGACGCCATCAGCAACACCGCTAAACCCCAGCCCGGGCCTGCAGACTCAAATGCGCCCTCTCCCCCGGCGCCAGGCAGGCCCCGGCCATGGCCGACTCGACACACACAAAGCCCGACGCTTCATTAAAGCTCACCCCCAGCAATGGCCGGCTGCCCGGATGCCAGACCACCGTGTCTGCACTGTCACCCGTATCAATGCACAACTCGCGCTGCCACGCATGGTCCTTGAGCTGCAATTCGCCCTCATGCTGGAACACGCGCTGGCAGCCGCCATCGACGCGCAGCTCACCTTCCTGCTGGCAGGCCTGGCGGCTCAACTGGTCGTAACCTTGCGCACCCTCTAGCCCAGACAGCGCTATCTCACCAACGTGACCAATACGCCAATAAGCGTGCAAAGCGTGGCTCAATTGGCACGGCAGTTCGTCTTGGTGCTCGGTGCTCAAGCGCAATTGCAGGCTTTCACCCAAGTGCGCATGCAGGTCCACCTGCCAATCGCACAACTGCAATTGCCAGTGCAGGCGCACGCCGTCCTCGCCGGTGCTGCTGTCCAGCAGCTTCCAGTCGATCAAGCGCGCCCAGCCATGGGAGGGCCAGGCGTTTTCGCTGGGATGACGGCCATACCACGGCCAGCACACGGGCACGCCGCCACGAATCGCCCCGACTTGCGGCCACTTTGCCGCGCACCACAGCCATGGCTTCTGGCCCGTAGGCTGGAAGTGCAGCAATTGCGCGCCCTGGCGGCTGAACACCGCCTGGCAGAGCGGGTGATCGATCACCAGCACGTCACGCATCTGGAAGCGCTCCCAGGCAAACACCGGTTGCTCGCGCAGGGATTTGAAAAAGCGTTGCAGCGGTTGCTCATGCATGTGCCACGGTCCTGATAATCATGTCGCGCAAATGCGCCCATACCTGTAGGAGCGAGCTTGCTCGCGAAGATCGTTAACGCTGACGCGGGCATCTTGGATGAACGCGGCGCTCTCAAGTTTTTCGCGAGCAAGCTCGCTCCTGCAGGGCTGTTCGCCCTTCGCAAAAAAAAGCGGATAGCCATGGCTACCCGCAAATGCGCACAGAGAGAAGGAGCTTATCGCAACAGCGTTAGAACACCGACTGAATTTTCAGGCCGGCCACCAGCGCGTTGTCGACTTTATCCACGCCGCCCGGTTGGACAACGTATTGCAGGTTGGGACGCACGGTCAGCCAGTTGGTGACGTGGAAGCCGTAGTTGATTTCGAAGTTGTACTCGGTTTCGCGCAGCGGCGAGAACCGCGCATTGTCGTAGTCACTCACACCGTTGGAAATGTTGCGCAGCTCGGCGTTTTTCTTCACGTCGTCGTTGACGTGCAGACGTGCGGCGCCAATCCCTACGTCATCTTTTGGACGCGCGTCGAATGGGCCTTTGTACACCAGCATGATCGACTGGTAGTTATCGACGGTGTTGGTTTCTTTGTCGTGGAACGTGGCGTTGGCAGCGATATTCAGACCACGAGAGGCGTCGCCGTTGTGGGTGGTGAGTTGCTGTTGCGCAACGAACCAATAGCCTTTCTTGCTGCTGCGGGTGCGGTAGTCAGCGCCAGTGGTGGCGGCATCGTTACCGTTGACGTCCTCACGCACATCAGGAGCATCGGCGGCGCTCTTGTAGTAACCCACGCGGTATTCGCCCGGCAGGTTATTGACCTTCGGCGACCAGACCAACTCCACCGGAATCACGGTGCCCTTGGTGCCACTGCCGCTGAGTTTGAAGCCGTTGCCGTGCTCCAGTTGCGACGGGTTCTGGTTGTACGCACCGATCTGCGCATACAGCTCAGGGGTGATGTGGTACTTCACGCGGATCGCGGCCTGGCTGACCGGCCAGTTGTACCAGGTGTTGACGTAGTTACCCACTTGGGAGCCGCAGAACGACAGGTTCTGGAAGTCGCATGGGAAGGTGTTGAAGTCTTCGCCTTCACCGAAGTAACCGAGTTTTACATCCAGCTTGTTGTCGAACATCTGGTGCTGAATCCAGAACTGGGTCAGGCGCACCATATGGCCACGGCCGTACACTTCTTGAGATGAACTCAAGGTGCCTGCACGCGGGTCGCCAATACGGTCATTGGAAATGTTACGACCATTACGGCTGGTCATCTGGATCTTGGCCTGGGTGTTGTCCCAGCCCCACAGCTTTTGCAGGTCCAGCGCTACGCCGAGGCCGAACTGGTCAGCGTAACGACCGGTCTTGTCATCGTTGTAGCCGCCGCGCGCGTTGTAGCCCGCTTCCCCAACGTAGTCGGCCTTGATGTCGATACCCTGCTCGATCAGCTTGGTTCGCTCGCCGCCCCAATCGCCGGTCATCCATTTGGAGTCGGCGCTGAAGGCTTCGTCTGCCATCGCATTGGCGGACAAAACCAGGGCTGCTGCCGCTGACAGTTGGCAGATCAGCCGGGTGTTGTTGTGTTGCTTTTTCATCCCTACATCCTCGTCTTTATTGTTATTAACTGTTTTTATCTAACGCGGTTTACATCTATTTTTATCTGAAGTAGGAGCGAGCTTGCTCGCGAAGATCGTTAACGCTGACGCGGGCATCCTGGATGAACGCGGCGCTCTCACGTTTTTCGCGAGCGAGCTCGCTCCTACAGTTATTGGTCTTCAGCGGCCCTTGAATTAGGTGACGTTGTCGGCATGCGACTGTGCCGGCTGCGCAGCAGCGGTGCCCAGGCGTTCACCGGTCTTGGCGTCGAACAGCAGCACCTTGGCCGGATCGAACTGCAAGGTCAGGCTCTCGCCCACTTGCGGTGCCACGTCCGGCGCCAGGCGGCAGCAGACCTTGGTGTCATTGAGCTGGACAAACACCAGGGTGTCCGGGCCGGTGGGCTCAGTGACCTGGACCTCGGCACGAATGCTCGGCAAACCATTGCCATCACCGGCAGCCAGCACAATCTGTTCCGGACGCAGGCCAAGAATCACATCACGCTCTTCAAGACCGGCGTCGCTCATGCCCAGCGGCAGCTCGCAACGCGCCTGGCCACTGTCGAGCAGGGCCAGCAGACGGCCTTCCTTGCGCTGTAAACGCAGGGGGATGAAGTTCATCGGCGGCGAGCCAATGAAGCTGGCAACAAACAGGTTGGCCGGATCGTTGTAGATCTCTTTGGGCGTGCCGAACTGTTGGATGATGCCGTCCTTCATCACCGCCACTTTGTCGCCCAGGGTCATGGCTTCGATCTGGTCGTGGGTCACGTAGACCGTGGTGGTTTTCAGGCGCTGGTGCATCAGCTTCATTTCGGTGCGCATCTCGACCCGCAGCTTGGCGTCGAGGTTGGACAGCGGTTCGTCGAACAGGTAGATCTTCGGCCGCCGCGCCAGCGCCCGGCCCATGGCCACCCGCTGCTGCTGGCCGCCAGAGAGCTGGCCCGGCTTGCGATTGAGCAAGTGTTCGATCTGCAGCAGCTTGGCCACCCGCGCCACTTCCTCATCGATGGCCGGCTGGCTCATCTTGCGGATTTTCAGGCCGAACTCGATGTTCTCGCGCACGCTCATGGTCGGGTACAGCGCGTAGGACTGGAACACCATGGCGATGTCCCGATCCTTGGGGCTCATGCCGCTGACGTCCTGGTCACCGATCATGATCGCGCCGCCGCTGATGTTTTCCAGGCCGGCGATGCAGTTCATCAAGGTGGATTTGCCGCAGCCCGAGGGCCCGACGAGGATCAGGAATTCGCCGTCCTTGATCGACAGTTCGATATTTTTCAGGGTGTCCGGCAGGCCAGCACCATAGGTCTTGTTTACATTGCGAAGTTCGAGCGTAGCCATGATTACCCCTTGACCGCGCCGGCCGTGAGACCGCGCACGAAATACTTGCCTGCGACCACATAGACCAGCAGGGTCGGCAGCCCGGCGATCATCGCCGCCGCCATATCAACGTTATATTCCTTGGCCCCGGTGCTGGTGTTGACCAGGTTGTTCAGCGCCACTGTGATGGGCTGCGAATCACCGCTGGAGAACACCACGCCAAAGAGGAAGTCGTTCCAGATCTGGGTGAACTGCCAGATCAGACAGACCATGATGATCGGCGTGGACATCGGCAGAATGATCCGACGGAAGATGGTGAAGAACCCTGCACCATCCAGGCGTGCAGCCTTGACCAGCGCATCCGGGATGCTCACGTAGTAGTTACGGAAGAACAGCGTGGTAAACGCCAGGCCGTAGACCACATGCACAAACACCAGGCCGGTGGTGGTGCTGGCCAGGCCCATCTTGCCGAGGGTGAACGAGGCTGGCAGCAAGACCGTCTGGAACGGCAGGAAGCAGCCGAACAGCAACAACCCGAAGAACAGCTGCGAACCACGAAAGCGCCACATCGCCAGCACATAGCCGTTCAATGCGCCGATGGTGGTGGAGATCAGCACCGCCGGGACGGTGATCAGGAACGAGTTCCAGAAGTAACCGTTCACCGTGGCCCAGGCCTTGACCCAGCCGATCCCGGTGATCACCGTCGGCCAGCTCAGCAGGTTGCCGGTGCTGATATCTTCCGGGGTCTTGAAGCTGGTGAGCAGCATGACCACCAGCGGCACCAGGTACAGCACCACGGCCAGGATCAGCACCGCGTGGATTGCGACACGGCTGAAGCTGATGGAAGGTTTGGCGAGACTAGTCATGGCGCTTGGTCCTCAGCTCGGAGTACAGGTAAGGCACGATGATCGCAAGGATCGCCCCGAGCATCAGGATCGCACTGGCCGAGCCCATGCCCATCTGGCCACGGCTGAAGGTGAAGGAGTACATGAACATCGCCGGCAGGTCGGATGAGTAGCCTGGGCCACCGGCCGTCATCGCGGCCACCAGGTCGAAGCTCTTGATCGCGATGTGCGCGAGGATCATCACCGCACTGAAGAACACCGGGCGCAGGCTGGGCAGCACCACGCTCCAGTAGATGCGCGGCAGGCTCGCACCGTCGATCTGTGCGGCACGGATGATTGATTGGTCAACGCCACGCAGGCCGGCGAGGAACATCGCCATGATAAAGCCCGAGGCTTGCCATACCGCCGCGATCACCAGGCAATACACCACGCGGTCCGGGTCGATCAGCCAGTCCAGGCGAAAGCCTTCCCAGCCCCAGTCGCGCAGCAGTTTGTCCAGGCCCATGCCGGGGTTGAGCAGCCATTTCCAGGCGGTACCGGTGACGATCATCGAGAGCGCCATCGGGTACAGGTAAATAGTGCGAATGAAGCCTTCGCGGCGGATACGCTGGTCCAGGAATACCGCCAGCAGCACACCGATCACCAGGGTGATGCCGATAAACATGCCGCCAAACAGCGCCAGGTTTTTGCTCGCCACCCACCATCGATCGTTGTCGAACAACCGCGCGTATTGCGCCAGGCCTACCCACTTGTAGGTCGGCAGGAAGGTGGAGTTGGTGAACGACAGTACGAACGTCCACAGGATGTAGCCATAGAAGCCCACCAGGACGATGAACATGCTCGGGGCCAGCACCAGTTTAGGTAGCCAGCGCTGCAATGCATCGAACGGCGAGGCCTTGCTGAACACAGCAACAGAACTCATGGGGAAATCCAGGGCAGGGAGTAAAGGACTAGTGGATAACCGTGTGGGGGCCGGTTTCAGGTGGGAGCTGGCTGGCCTGCGATGGCATCACCTGGGTATCATAGATACACCGAGGCGCCTGCATCGCGGGCAAGCCCGCTCCCACACTCAAGCCCAGCCTTCCAAGGGTTACTTGGCAGACTTGATCGCCGCACCCAGCTTCTTGGCGGTGTCGGCCGGGTCGGCTTTCGGGTCGTTGATGAAGTTGGTCACCACATCAAAGAACGCGCCCTGTACCGCCAGGGTGGTCGCCATGTTGTGCGCCATGCTTGGTTGCAGGCCGCCAGACTTGGCATCGACCAGGAAGTCCTTGGCCGCAGTCTGGGCGCAGCTGTCAAAGCCGTACTTGGCCATATCGCCGAGCATGTCGTTGCGCACCGGGATCGAGCCCTTGTTGATGCTGAAGACCTTCTGGAAGTTCTCGCCCAGCACCACCTTGGCGATGTCCTGCTGCCCGGCCGAGGTGCCGGCATCTTTCTGCTTGAACACTGCCAGGGAGTCGATGTTGTAGGTGAAGGCCTTGTCGGTGCCCGGGAAGGCTACGCACTCGTAGTCCTTGCCGGCGACTTTCTTGGCGGCAGTCCACTCGCTCTTGGCCCAGTCACCCATGATCTGCATGCCGGCCTTGCCGTTGATGACCTTGGCGGCTTCCAGGTTCCAGTCCTGGCCCTTGCCGTCGGCGTCCATATAGGTCGCGACTTTCTTCAGCTCCGTCAGCGACTTGACCATATCCGGGCCGGTCAGGGCTGCGTTGTCGAGGTCGACCAGGGCTTTCTTGTAGCCATCAGCCCCCATGACCGACAACACCACGGCTTCGAACACCGTGCTGTCCTGCCAAGGCTGACCACCGTGGGCGAGCGGGATGAAGCCTGCGGCCTTGAGCTTGTCGCCGGCGGCGTAGAATTCTTCGAGGGTCGTAGGGTTTTTGGTGATGCCGGCTTTCTTGAAGACTTCCGGGTTGATCCACAGCCAGTTGACGCGGTGGATATTCACCGGCACGGCCACGTAATCGCCTTCGTACTTCACGGTATCGGAGACTTTTTTGTCGAGCAGGCCATCCCACTTCTCGGCCTTGGCCACGTCCTTGAGGACGTCGGTATCGAGCAGCCCGGTGGAGGCCCACTCCTGGATGTCCGGGCCCTTGATCTGGGCAACGCCTGGCGGGTTGCCGGCGACCGCGCGGCTTTTCAGCACGGTCATGGCAGTGGCGCCGCCACCACCTGCAACAGCCCCGTCTTTCCAGGTAAAGCCGTCTTTCTCAACTTGGGCCTTCAGGACATCCACCGCCGCCTTCTCACCACCCGAGGTCCACCAATGCACAACTTCAACCGTCCCTTTCGAGTCGGCGGCAAATGCACTGAGGGGAAACAACGAGGCAATGGAAATAGCAACGGCGAGGCGATTAATCGCGTTCATCTGAGTACCTTTTTCTTGTTGTTATGCATGCAAGTCTGGAGCTTGCGCTGCATAGGATTCTAAACAGGGATTTTTCCCAGGCACGTAACAAAGGGACGGCCAAATGTCACCACTTGGTGACATAAGCACCCGCCCCCAACGCACTGGCCATGCTTGGGGATAAAGGCAGACCCGGCAGCAATACCGCTTGCCAGGCATGGTACAGATCCGGCTTGCCGCCCCAGATCTTGCTGGCGGGCTGGTTGAGCGGGTCGAGTTCATGATGCCAACTGCCCTGGACCCGGTCGATCAGGTGAGTTTCGCAAAACTCCCAGAAACGCCGGTACCAGGTTTCGTAATGCCACTCACCCGTGCGCTTGAGCAGGGCCTGGGCGGCTGCACTGGCTTCGGCGTGGGTCCAATGCAGGCGCTCACGCACCACCGGGCGAAAGTGCCAGTCCAAGGTGTAGACCAGGCCCGGGGCACCGTCCACCGACCAGCCATACTCGCAGGCACTGGCGAACAAACCCTTGGCGTCCTCCAGCAACCACTGCGGCGTGACGAGCCCTGCCTGCTGGCGTGCGGCTTCGAGGTGCAGCACCAGGCGCGCCCATTCGAACCCATGGCCGGGGGTAATGCCGTAGGGACGAAAGCCGTCGGCCGGGTTGTCTTCGTTGTAACGATGCAGGGGCTGCCAATAGCGGTCGAAATGTTCGATCACCATAAATTCATTGGCGCTGGCGTGCTGATGGATCACCCGTTCGACAATGCGCAACGCCCGCCCCAGCCATCGGCTGTCGCCGGTGACATCAGCCAGGGCAAGGAACGCTTCGGTGGCGTGCATATTGCTGTTGGCCCCGCGATAGGCTTCCTCGCCGCTCCAATCCTGGGCGAAGGATTCAAGCATCGCGCCCTCCTCCTCGCACCAGAAATGCTCGTCGATGCATTGGACGGCGTCCGCCAGCAAGGCTTGCGCCCCTGGGGCACCCGCCACTACCGCGGAGCTGGCGGCCAGGGCGACAAAAGCGTGCAGGTAGGCGGCCTTGCCTGTATTGCCATCACGCGCGCCGGCGACGGCGAACCAGCCGCCATGTTCGGCATCGCGCAACGGGCCACTGAGACTGGCCACCCCGTGCTCTACCAACTGTGCATAGCCTGGCAGCCCTTGGGCGTGGGCCATGGCAAAGCTGTGGGTCATGCGGGCGGTGTTCATGGTTTCGGCGCAGGCATCGACGGGCAGGCGGCCCTGGACGTCGAGGTTGCCGAAGCCTTCAGGCAGCCTGGAAGCCTTGGCAAACGCCAGCAGGCGCTGCCCCTCGGCGGCAAGCCAGGCGTGATGGGCAGGTGCGTTCAGCCAACTGCTGGCGGGCAGTGGTTGGATGGTCATGGGTGGCCCTTTTTGTTTTTGTGGGATGACCGCAGTCTAAACAAGGGCCGAGAAGGGACATGTAACGAAAGGGAAGACAAATGTCACTGAACGGTGACACTTGCCGGGGATGGCGGCCCTGGAATCAGCGCAAGGCTACTGGCCCCATCGCCGCATAGGTATCTACACAACTTTCAGAAACTGACGCCCCCCGTGGCGAGCGGGCTTGCCCCGCGCTGGGCTGCGAAGCAGCCCTAAACCCTGCCATCGCGGTTTACCTGAAGAAACGCGGCGGGCTTTTTGGGGCTGCTTCGCAGCCCAGCGCGGGGCAAGCCCGCTCGCCACAACTGCGCTATCTGCCTGGATTTAGGCGTTGCGGCAAAGTTGTGTAGATACCTATGCCCATCGCCGGCAAGCCGGCTCCTACAGCAATTGGCTCATTGGCCCAGGGGCGTAGCCCTGGCCGGTGCGCTGACTTCCCTCTGCAGGTTCTGCATCTGGGTCTGCAAGGTCGTGATGTTGCGGGTGGTCTGAATGCGGAACACATCGAACTCTTTATTCGACGGCCCTTCCGTGGCGGCGCGGTTGTCCAGTTCGCTCTTGATTACCAACAGGTCCTGTTCCAGCCGTGCAACGGCCGTGGCCGGGTTGCCCTGCTTCTTCAACGCTGCCACATCCGTGCTCAGTTCCTTGACTTCGGCATTCAACTTGGCGGCTTCGGCCTGCGCAGCCTTGAGGGCCGTCAGTTCTGTCGCCAGGGTTTGCACCTGGGCCTGCATCTGGGTATTGGCAGTGGTCAGTTCCGTGGTGCTGGCACTCATCTGCGCCAAGCGCTGGTCCAGCTCGGTGGCCTGGCCTGCCACACCCAACTGCTGCTTGCCCTGCTCCAGCAACTGGCTTTCCAACTGTTTGATCTGCAGCTTGAGCGCTTCACTGCCGGTATTGACGTTGGCCTCACTGGCCACCACCTTGCCGGAAATGTCCTGCAAACGGCCGGCAGCTTCTTCGCTGATGCGCGCAAAACTTTCCTGGGTCGCCACCAGTTGCTGCCCCATCAGGGAAATCTGCTGGAAGCTCCACCACGCCAGGCCCACAAAGGCGAACAGCAGCGCCCCGACCAAGGCCCACAACGGCCCGGTGCTGGCGCTCTTGACCTTGACCACCGGCGCCGGACGCGAGCGCATGGACGTGGCGGCGGTCGGCACAAAATCATCGTCATCGCCAATGTCGGCCCGCAGGCTCGGCACATGGTCGAAGTCGTCTTTAATATCGTTACGCATGAATCAACCTTGAAATAGCCGCATAAAAAAACTGAGCGGCGGGAGTATAAACCCCTGGCCCGTCGCCTTGGTCGACCGGCAACCGAAAAATCGGTTCCCGGTGTTGCCAACGCTAGTTCGAGCCCGGCTCCTGGACTTTCCACCAATGGCAGAACTCATCGAGGGCCGTCCACAGGCTGACCTTGGGCTGGTAGTCGAGATAGTGCTGCGCACGGCTGATATCGAGGCTGAAATCCTTGTTCATCACTTGCATCCCCAGGCGTGACAGGGAAGGTTCCGGACGCCCCGGCCACATCGCGCAAAAGGCCTCGTTGAGCGCCGCGATGCTATAAGACAAGCCGTAGGAGCGGTAACGAGTGACCTGGGGCATGTCCATCTGGCGCATCACATAGTTGACCACGTCCCACACCGGCACCGGCGCGCCATTACTGATGTTATAGGCCTTGCCCAGCGCCGAACCGGTGGCCAGCAGGCTGCTGAGCAGGGCCTCGTTGAGGTTGTGCACACTGGTGAAGTCGACCTTGTTCAGGCCATCGCCAACGATGGCGAGACGGTTCTTGCGCTGCATTTTCAACAGGCGCGGGAAGATGCTCATGTCGCCAGCCCCGGTGACAAAACGCGGGCGCAGGGCCAGCACTTCCAGGCCGAATTCCTGGGCACCAAAGACTTTTTGCTCGGCCAGGTACTTGGTCGCCGCATAGGGATGCTTGAAGCGCTTGGGCACTTGCTCTTCGATCAGTCCCAGGTGATCGCGGCCATCGAAATAGATCGATGGCGACGACAGGTGCACCAGACGGCCGACCCGTTGTTTAAGGCAGGCTTCGACCACGTTTTCGGTGACCTGCACATTGCCCTGATAGAAGTCCTGGTAACGTCCCCACAGCCCTACGGCGCCGGCGCAATGAACCACGGCCTCAACGTCGCGGCACAGGTTGCGCGCCAAATCCGGATCATTCAGATCACCCTGGATAAACTCGGCGCCGCGCCGTACCAGGTGCTCGACACCCTCGGCGCGCCGCCCGTTGACCCGCACGTCCAGGCCCTGCTCCAGGGCGAAACGCGCAAAGCGCCCGCCAATGAAGCCGCTTGCGCCGGTGACCAGAATTTTCATGTGTTACCCCGTGTTCTTTCATTTTTTCATCGCAGTTGCGTTGACGCCGACGGTCACTCCAACGGCACCAGCAATTGGCCGGTAGCCCGTGCCAGATGCTCGGTCAACAAACCGAGCAATTGCCCGCCACTGCGCCAATGATGCCAGTACAGCGGCACATCGATGGGTTTATCTGGCAGTAATTCCACCAGCACGCCCCGTTGCAGTTGATCACGCACCTGCAACTCCGGCACCAAGCCCCAGCCCAGGCCGGCCTCGGTCAGGCGGATAAAACCTTCGGAGGACGGGCATAAATGGTGTTCAAAACCACCGTCCACGCCCAGCGACGCCAGGTAGCGATGTTGCAGGAAGTCATCCGGACCAAATACCAGCGCTGGCGTACGCGCCAGTTGATCGGCCCGTACTCCGCCGGGGAAGTGCCGGGCAATAAACGCCGGGCTCGCCAATGCCCGATAACGCATGGCCCCCAGCAACAGGCTGCGGGCACCGGCCACCGGGCGTTCGCTGGCGCAGACGCAAGCCGCCACCTCGCCGGCGCGCATACGCTTGAGGCCGACGGTCTGGTCTTCCACTACCAGGTCGAGCAGCAAGTGCTGCTCGGCGCAAAAATCCCCGACGGCCTGCGCCCACCACGTCGCCAGGCTGTCGGCGTTGATGGCGATGCGCAGCCGCTCGGGCATGCCCTCTTCGTCCAACGCCGGCACCTGGCTTTGCAGGTCGCGCTCCAGCAAGCGCACCTGCTGCACATGGTTGAGCAGGCGGCGGCCGATTTCCGTGGGGGTCGGCGGGGTCGCGCGTACCAGCACCGGCTGGCCGATGCGGGCTTCGAGCAATTTGATGCGCTGGGAAATGGCCGATTGCGACACACCAAGCACCTGGGCCCCGCGCTCGAAACCGGCCTGTTCCACTACTGCCGCCAGGGCGGAGAGCAACTTATAGTCGAACATCAGTTTTCCTAATGAGCGATCAGCAATATTTGTTTTTCTTATACAACCTCAACACCGACAATCGCCAGCATTGATTAGCAAGCAGAGTAAATATTATGTGGCAGAGTTATGTGAACGGCCTGCTGGTCGCCTTGGGGCTGATCATGGCCATCGGCACGCAAAACGCGTTTGTCCTGGCCCAGAGCCTGCGTCGCGAACATCACTTGCCCGTGGCGGCCTTGTGCGTGGTGTGCGATGCGTTGCTGGTGGCTGCCGGCGTATTCGGCCTGGCAACAGTGCTGGCGCATAACCCGCTGTTGCTGGCGATTGCGCGCTGGGGCGGCGCGGCGTTCCTGCTGTGGTATGGCGCCCTGGCCTTGCGCCGCGCCTGTTCACGTCAAAGCCTGGAGCAAGGTGAAGGGCAAAAAGTGCGCTCGCTGCGCGCGGTAATGCTCAGTGCATTGGCCGTGACCCTGCTCAACCCCCACGTCTATCTGGACACGGTGTTGCTGATCGGCTCCCTCGGCGCCCAGCAGACCGAACCCGGCGCTTATGTCGCAGGTGCTGCCAGTGCGTCCTTGCTGTGGTTTTCCGCCCTGGCCCTCGGCGCGGCGTGGCTGGCCCCGTGGCTGGCACGCCCGGCGACCTGGCGCCTGCTGGACCTGCTGGTGGCGGTGATGATGTTCAGCGTGGCCTATCAATTGATCAGCAACTGAGGAATATTCCAAAACGCTCTGGAACCTCTATTCCACACAGTTGTTGCGTGGTTTTGCCGCACCCCCGGTGCTATGATCCAGCCCCTGCGCCGCAAAGAGTACAAACTCCCCGGCGCTTGTTTGGCCGCCCGTGATCGGCCTTGCGCTCACCGCAACTGACCTGATTAGGAGAATTATCATGGCTTTCGAATTGCCGCCGCTGCCGTACGCACACGATGCCCTGCAGCCGCACATCTCCAAGGAAACCCTGGAGTACCACCACGACAAGCACCACAACACCTACGTCGTGAACCTGAACAACCTGGTGCCAGGCACCGAGTTCGAAGGCAAGACCCTGGAAGAGATCGTCAAGTCCTCTTCGGGTGGCATCTTCAACAACGCCGCCCAGGTCTGGAACCACACTTTCTACTGGAACTGCCTGGCACCAAACGCTGGCGGTCAACCAACTGGCGCATTGGCTGAAGCCATCAACGCTGCGTTCGGTTCGTTCGACAAGTTCAAGGAAGAGTTCACCAAGACTTCCGTCGGCACCTTCGGTTCCGGTTGGGGCTGGCTGGTGAAAAAGGCTGACGGTTCCCTGGCCCTGGCCAGCACCATCGGCGCCGGCAACCCGCTGACCAGCGGCGACACCCCGCTGCTGACCTGCGACGTCTGGGAACACGCCTACTACATCGACTACCGCAACGTGCGTCCAAAGTATGTGGAAGCGTTCTGGAACCTGGTCAACTGGAAGTTCGTTGCCGAGCAGTTCGAAGGCAAGACCTTCACTGCGTAAGTGACCCTTGCAGTACAAAGAGCCCGGCAATTGCCGGGCTTTTTCATGCGCTCGATCTGGAACCCGATGTGTCGCTTCTGCCACCTAGTGGATGAGGAATATCCCTCTCATCCCTGTCGGAGATTTCACAATGTCTATGTCAGCACTCGCAGCGCTTCCAGTGGTTGGTGAACTGGCCACAGCAGCTGCCGATATCACCAAATCGATCGCTCCCCTGATCCAACCCTTCGCCGACGTCGCCGCAAAGACCTTGGGCGACACTCTGAAAAACACCAGCGATGGGCAAAACACGTCCATAGATTTCGACGTAGCGAAAAAAGAACAGAGCGCAACAATCACGTTCAGTTGAGAGATCAACCTGCCCATCTGACCGTCCAAACCCGCCTCTTCGTTGAACAGCGCCCACCCCGCTACCGCAAGGCGGATGCAAATCCGCCTTGCGCCATCGATGCCCGCCTCACCAGGAAACGACCCCGCGCCGCTTCAAAGCTGCAACTGCTTCAATGTCCCTTTGACTGCCACCCCGGGATTGCCAATACTCATGGCATATTGAGGCTACCCGAATGGAACAAGGAATGACCCTTTGAAGCTGGAACTCAAAAACAGCTTGTCGGTGAAGTTGCTCCGGGTGGTGCTGTTGTCGGCACTGATTGTGGGCGTGGCACTGAGCGTGGCGCAGATCGTCTTCGATGCCTATAAGACGCGCCAGGCCGTGGCAGGCGATGCCCAGCGCATCCTCGACATGTTTCGCGACCCTTCCACCCAGGCCGTCTACAGCCTGGACCGTGAGATGGGCATGCAAGTCATCGAGGGCCTATTCCAGGATGATGCAGTGCGCATGGCCTCCATTGGCCACCCCAACGAGCCCATGCTTGCCGAAAAGAGCCGGGAACTGCAGCACTCCCCAAGCCGCTGGCTGACGGACGTGATTCTCGGCCAGGAACGCACCTTCACGACGCCCCTGGTGGGGCGCGGGCCCTACAGCGAGTATTACGGCGACCTGAGCATCACCCTCGACACGGCCACCTATGGCCAGGGCTTTATCGTCAATTCGGTGATCATTTTTATCTCCGGGGTGCTGCGCGCCCTGGCCATGGGCCTGGTGTTGTACCTGGTCTATCACTGGCTGCTGACCAAGCCCCTGTCGCGGATCATCAGCCACCTCAGCTCGATCAACCCCGACCGGCCCAGCGAGCACAAGATCCCCCAGCTCAAAGGCCACGAGAAAAATGAACTGGGGCTGTGGATCAACACCGCCAATCAATTGCTGGCCTCTATCGAACGCAACACTCACCTGCGTCATGAAGCCGAAAACAGCCTGCTGCGCATGGCCCAGTACGACTTCCTCACCGGGCTGCCCAACCGCCAGAAGCTGCAGGAGCAACTGGACAAGATCCTCATCGATGCCGGCCGCCGTCAACGCCGGGTCGCGGTGTTGTGCGTGGGGCTGGATGACTTCAAGAGCATCAACGAGCAGTACACCTACCAGGCCGGCGACCAACTGCTGCTGGCCCTGGCCGACCGCCTGCGCGCCCACAGTGGCCGGCTCGGCGCCCTCGCCCGCCTGGGTGGCGACCAGTTCGCCCTGGTCCAGGCCGATATCGAGCAGCCCTACGAAGCCGCCGAGCTGGCGCAAAGTATCCTAGATGACCTGGAAGCCGAGTTCGCCCTCGACCACGAACAGATCCGCCTGCGCGCCACCATCGGTATCACCTTGTTTCCCGAAGACGGCGATAGCACCGAGAAGCTGCTGCAAAAAGCCGAGCAGACCATGACCCTGGCCAAGACCCGCTCGCGCAATCGCTACCAGTTCTATATCGCCAGCGTCGACAGCGAAATGCGCCGGCGCCGCGAGCTGGAGAAAGACCTGCGCGAAGCCCTGGGCCGCGACCAGTTTCATTTGGTGTACCAACCGCAGATCAGCTATGTGGATCATCGCGTGGTCGGCGTCGAGGCGCTGATTCGCTGGCAACATCCGGAACACGGCCTGGTACCACCGGACTTGTTTATCCCGTTGGCGGAACAGAACGGCACCATCATCCCCATTGGCGAGTGGGTACTGGACCAGGCCTGCCGGCAATTGCGCGAATGGCACGACCAGGGTTTTACCGAGCTGCGCATGGCGGTCAACCTGTCCACGGTGCAACTGCACCACGCCGAACTGCCACGGGTGGTCAACAACCTGTTGCAGATCTATCGCCTGCCGCCGCGCAGCCTGGAGCTGGAAGTGACCGAGACCGGCCTGATGGAAGACATCAGCACCGCCGCCCAGCACTTGCTGAGCCTGCGCCGCTCCGGCGCGCTGATTGCCATCGACGACTTCGGTACCGGGTACTCGTCGCTGAGCTACCTCAAAAGCCTGCCCCTGGACAAAATCAAGATCGACAAGAGCTTTGTCCAGGACCTGCTGGACGACGATGACGATGCCACCATCGTGCGGGCGATCATCCAACTGGGCAAAAGCCTGGGCATGCAGGTCATTGCAGAAGGCGTGGAGACGCCCGAGCAAGAGGCCTACATCATCAGCGAAGGCTGCCACGAGGGTCAGGGCTATCACTACAGCAAACCCCTGCCGGCCCGTGAACTGGCGGCCTATCTCAAACAGGCCGAGCGCAACAACGCGGCGATCTTATAGCGCAATGCTGGCCACCCAGGGCAAAGCCTTGGGCGGCCAGGGCGCGAATGTGAAACTTTTACTGCGTTAACTCTTTACAGAAAATGCAAATCTTTCGCATTATGTCGCAGTTTTGCGCGCTGCATTGCGCCCCGATCAACTACCGAAGCAGGATGTTCGCCATGATTCGTATGCCCCTGGCCACCGCCAGTCTGCTGGCCATCGCTATTTCTCTCGCCGGCTGCGGCGAGGGTAAAGACAAGGCCGCCGCTCCTCAGGCGCCAACGCCAGCTGCCAGCACTACCGCTCCAGCGGCTGCCGCTACCGCCGGCCAGGTTGACGAGGCTGCCGCCAAGGCGGTCGTCGCGCATTACGCAGACATCGTGTTCGCGGTGTACAGCGACTCCGAGGCCACTGCAAAAACCCTGCAGACCGCCATCGATACCTTCCTCGCCAACCCCAACGACGAGACCCTGAAGGCCGCTCGCACCGCCTGGATCGCTGCACGCGTACCGTATCTGCAGAGCGAAGTGTTCCGCTTTGGCAACACCATCATTGATGACTGGGAAGGTCAGGTGAACGCCTGGCCGCTGGACGAAGGCCTGATCGACTATGTCGACAAGTCCTACGAACACGCCCTCGGCAACCCGGGCGCCACCGCCAATATCATCGCCAACACCGAGATCCAGGTCGGCGAAGACAAGATCGACGTCAAGGAAATCACCCCGGAGAAACTCGCCAGCCTCAACGAGCTGGGCGGCTCCGAAGCCAACGTCGCCACCGGCTACCACGCCATCGAATTCCTGCTGTGGGGCCAGGATCTGAACGGTACCGGCCCTGGCGCCGGCAACCGTCCAGCGTCGGACTACCTGCAAGGCGAAGGCGCCACCGGCGGTCATAACGAGCGTCGCCGCACTTACCTGCGCGCCGTAACCCAACTGCTGGTCAGCGACCTCGAAGAAATGGTCGGCAACTGGAAACCCAACGTCGAAGACAACTACCGCGCCACCCTGGAAGCCGAACCTGGCACCGACGGCCTGCGCAAGATGCTGTTCGGCATGGGCAGCCTGTCCCTGGGTGAACTGGCGGGCGAGCGGATGAAAGTGTCCCTGGAAGCCAACTCGCCGGAAGACGAGCACGACTGCTTCAGCGACAACACACACTACTCGCACTTCTACGACGCCAAGGGCATCCGCAACGTCTACCTGGGCGAGTACACCCGCACCGATGGCACCAAACTGACCGGCGCCAGCCTGTCGTCCCTGGTGGCCAAGGTTGATCCGGCTGCCGATGAAGCCCTCAAGGCTGACCTCGCTGCCACCGAAGCGAAGATCCAGGTCATTGTCGACCACGCCAACAAGGGTGAGCACTACGACCAACTGATCGCTGCCGGCAACACCGCAGGCAACCAGATCGTGCGCGATGCTATCGCATCCCTGGTCAAGCAGACCGGCTCCATCGAACAAGCTGCTGGCAAGCTGGGCATCGGTGACCTGAACCCGGATACCGCAGATCACGAGTTCTGATCTACGCGGTTTGAATGAGGCGGCCTTCGGGTCGCCTTTTTTGTATTACCCCCACAAAACCCATGTGGGAGCTGGCTTGCCTGCGATGGCGGCGGGTCAGTCAAGCATTCGAACCTGACGCACCACCATCGCAGGCAAGCCAGCTCCCACATCAGATCCGTACCCCCCGGTTTACAAGCCCTGCACCCTAGGTAGAATGGCGCCTCAAACTGTCACCCGAGCGCAATTCATGGCAATGCCGACCCTGCGAATCATTGGTTTCATCATCGGCATCTTCCTGATTACCCTCGCGGTCGCCATGGTAGTGCCCATGGCCACCCTGATGTTTTTCGACCGCACCAGCGACCTGCCGTCCTTTCTCTGGGCAAGCATGATCACCTTTATCGCAGGCCTGGCGCTGGTGATTCCCGGTCGCCCGGAACAAGTCCAGCTGCGCCCCAGGGATATGTACCTGCTGACTGTGAGCAGTTGGGTGGTGGTGTGTATCTTTGCCGCGCTGCCGTTCTTGCTGACCCAGCACATCAGCTATACCGACTCGTTCTTTGAAAGCATGTCCGGCATCACCGCCACCGGCGCCACCGTGCTCAGTGGGCTGGACACCATGTCACCGGGCATCCTGATGTGGCGCTCGATGCTGCACTGGCTCGGCGGCATCGGTTTTATCGGCATGGCGGTGGCGATCCTGCCGCTGCTGCGCATCGGTGGCATGCGCCTGTTCCAGACCGAATCCTCGGACCGCTCCGAGAAGGTCATGCCCCGCTCGCATATGGTGGCGCGCCTGATCGTGGCGGCCTATGTCGGCATTACCATCCTCGGCAGCCTGGGTTTCTGGTGGGCCGGCATGGGCCTGTTCGACGCGATCAACCACGCGATGTCGGCCATTTCCACGGGCGGTTTCTCCACCTCCGACGAATCATTGGCGCACTGGAAACAGCCCGCCGTGCATTGGGTCGCGATAGTCGTGATGATCATGGGCAGCCTGCCGTTTGCCTTGTATGTCGCCACCTTGCGCGGCAACCGCAAGGCGCTGATCAAGGACCAGCAGGTACAGGGCTTGCTGGGCATGCTGTTGGTGACCTGGATCGTGCTCGGCACCTGGTACTGGTGGACCACCAACCTGCACTGGCTGGATGCGCTGCGCCATGTGGCACTGAACGTCACGTCCGTGGTGACCACCACAGGCTTTGCCCTGGGTGACTACAGCCTGTGGGGCAATTTCTCGCTGATGCTGTTCTTTTACCTGGGTTTTGTTGGCGGTTGCTCGGGCTCCACCGCTGGCGGAATCAAGATTTTCCGCTTCCAGGTCGCCTATATCCTGCTCAAGGCCAACTTGAACCAGCTGATTCACCCCAGGGCGGTGATCAAGCAGAAATACAACGGCCATCGCCTCGACGAAGAAATCGTCCGGTCGATCCTGACGTTCTCGTTCTTCTTCGCCATCACCATCTGCATGATCGCCCTGGCCCTATCGTTGCTGGGCGTGGACTGGATGACCGCCCTGACCGGCGCCGCCAGCACCGTTTCCGGCGTGGGCCCGGGGCTGGGCGAAACCATCGGCCCGGCCGGCAACTTCGCCACCCTGCCAGATGCCGCCAAGTGGATCCTGTCCCTGGGCATGCTACTCGGCCGACTGGAGATCATTACGGTGTTTGTACTGTGTATGCCGGCGTTCTGGCGACACTGACACTCGCCGAAGTCTCCAATAACCGCGCCCGGTATTCGCCGGGCGTGGCATCGAACCAGCGGCGAAAAGCGCGGAAGAAGTTGCTCGGGTCGGCAAATCCCAGCAGGTAGGCGATTTCCAGCAAGGTCATGCTCGGCTGCGCCAGGTACTGCTCGGCCAATTCGCGGCGGGTGTCGTCGAGCAAGGTCTGGAAGCTGGTGCCCTCCTCCTGCAAGCGCCGCTGCAGCGTACGCTGGGACAGGTGCAACGTCTGCGCGACCATCTCACGCTTGGGTTCGCCCTGGGGCAGCAACCGGCAGAGCACCTGGCGAGCCTTGTGGGTCACGCGGCTCTCGGAAAACCGCGCCAGGTATTCCCCCGCAAACCGGTCGTGCAGCAGCGCCATCGCTTCATTGGCGGTAGGCAACGGTGCTTCCATATCCGCCCGCTCGAAGATCAGCGCGTCATACGGCGCGTTGAACACCAGCGGCGCATGAAAGGCCTGCCTATAGGGTTCCAGGTCGGCTGGCTGGGCGCCTTGCACCAACACTTTGCGCGGTTGCAACGTGCGCCCGGTCAGCCAGCCACACAACGCCAACGCGCAGGCCAGCGATGCCTCGGCACTTTGCCGGGTGGGCGGCAGATGATCGCCGTGTACCGTAAGGATCAACGCATAGCCTTCGGGCAACAGGCGGAAGCTCAAGTCAGCGCTTTCGGCGATGATCCGCTGGTAGCGCACCAGCCGGGTAAAGCCCTCGGCCAGGGTACTGCTGGACATCAAGGCATAGCCGGCCACATGGAATGACGCCGGGCGCACTACCTTGCCCATATTCAGGCCAATGGCCGGGTTGCCCGAAACCTCCACCGCACGCTGCCAGAGCCGGGTCATGGAGTCCTGGGGAAAGCGCGCGTCGGGGTCATCCAGGGCGCTGTAATCCAGGCCCAGCTGTTTGAACAGCGCGCGGCAATCCAGGCCCTCGAGCTCCAGCGCCTTGACTATCCCCATCGCCCAGCTTGCAGAAGTCGTTCGTTCGTTCATGGCGTTATCTTGCACGCGTTCTATGACGGGACGGCTGAAATCGCAGCCAGGAACCCAAGGATACTAAAGTGGCGTCTATTGTCACTGGCCCTTGCCAGTGATGACTCTAGACTCAAATAAGCTCCCCGCCGAACATCCGTCGGGCACAACAATAACCAGAGGGCCGGCCAACGTGGAAAATGTCAGACAATTCAATAGCTTCGCCGAGTTCTATCCGTATTACCTGAGTGAACACGGCAACAGCACCTGTCGGCGCCTGCACTTTATCGGTACCAGCCTGGTGATTTTTATTCTCGCGTTCGCCATCGGCAAGGGTGCCTGGTGGCTACTGTGGGTACTGCCAGTGGCCGGCTACAGCTTTGCCTGGGTCGGGCACTTTTTCTTTGAAAAGAACCGCCCGGCGACATTCCAGCATCCGTTCTACAGCCTGCTGGGAGATTTCGTGATGTACCGCGACATGATCCTGGGCAAGGTGCCGTTCTAAACCATCCAAAACAATAAGAGACACGCCGATGAGCCAGCAGGCCCGCTTCACCCATATGCAAGACGGCACCCAGGAAGACTGGTCCATCATCGCCGCCGACTTCAGTGCCTATGCCCGCCAGTTGCCCGGGCGGATCCTCGCGCACCTGCGGTTGCTGGAGGGTGACTTCGGTGGCTTCCCGGTGGACCGCCTGACCCACTCCCTGCAGACCGCCAGCCGCGCCTGGCACGATGGCCGCGACGAAGAATATGTGGTCTGTGCGTTGCTCCATGACATCGGCGACACCCTGGGTTCCTACAACCACCCGGACATTGCCGCCGCCATCCTCAAACCGTTCGTCAGCCCGCAAAACCTGTGGATGGTGGAAAAGCACGGGATTTTCCAGGGCTACTATTTCTTTCATCACCTGGGCATGGATCGCCACCTGCGCGAGCAATTTGGTGAACACCCGCAGTATGAGCAAACCATTGAATTCTGCGCGCTGTACGACGCGGCCGCCTTCGATCCGGCCTATGCCACCCTGCCCCTGAGCTTTTTCGAACCCATGCTGGCACGGGTCTTCGCCCAGCCAAAAAACTCCATCTACAAGGCCGCCATGGAGCGCCAGGCCAGCGTGTGACCTCTTGTCACTTGCGTCTTGGGGCGAAAGGTTCGTGCATTTGGCGAGATAAAAGTCTTTTTGTCATTTGCAGTGCTGTATCCTGCCCAGGCTTTGTAAAAAGCGTGGCACATCTGCAATCCCACAACAGACCTTGCGAGGAGCGACGACGATGCACGAGATTCCCAATCTCCCCTTCCCAAGCCTGCACGAGACCGAGCAGCCAACCCCACAACAGGCCGGCAGCGATAAACAAGCGCCAGCACAAGCAGCACCGGTCGACAGCGATAGCGACGACTGACCGCAGTACCCAGACCGTGTGGAAAGCGTGACATTGCGCGCTTTCCACACCGCCTGAATCAAGAGACACGCAACATGCCTGACACTCCCAAGCATTCCCCCGATGACGCGATACTCGGCGCCGCCCTGCAAATGGTCGATGTGTGGAGCCGCCTCAGCCCGGAAAAACAAGCGCTGCTGCTCAAGCGCTTTGGCACCCAGGAAAACGCTCTGGCCGCGCTCGTGACCACGCGCATGCTCAGCCCCGCGCCACTGTAGGCGCCGGCTCGCCAGCGATGGCGGGCGTTCAGCCGCCAAAGGTTTTATGCCCTGTGCGGCGCAAAGCACCGGTATCATAAGCAGCCTATCTTTTACTGCCGCGACAGTGGACCCCTCCCATGCCAGATACCCAGCGCCCCATGGCGGTCACGCTGCAAGTCGTTTCCATCGTGCTGTTCACCTTTATCGGCTATCTGAATATCGGCATACCCCTGGCCGTATTGCCGGGCTATGTCCACAGCGACCTGGGTTTTGGCGCGGTGATCGCGGGCCTGGTGATCAGCGTGCAGTACCTGGCCACCCTGCTGAGCCGGCCCTATGCCGGGCGCATCATCGATAACCGCGGCAGCAAGCGCGCGGTGATGTACGGCCTGGCCGGTTGTGGCTTGAGTGGGGTGTTCATGCTGGTGTCCGCGGCATTGACCCATCTGCCGGCCTTGAGCCTGACCAGTCTGCTGATTGGCCGGCTGGTCCTGGGCAGTGCCGAAAGCCTGGTGGGATCGGGCTCCATTGGCTGGGGGATTGGCCGGGTCGGTGCGCTGAATACCGCCAAGGTCATCTCCTGGAACGGTATTGCCAGCTACGGCGCCCTGGCGATTGGCGCACCGCTGGGGGTGCTGCTGGTCAGCCGGTTCGGGCTGTGGAGCATGGGCGCCAGCATCATGGTGCTGGCGGTGCTGGGCCTGCTGCTGGCCTGGCCGAAAGTCGCGGCGCCCATCGTAGTCGGCGAACGCCTGCCCTTCATGCATGTGCTGGGCCGCGTACTGCCCCACGGCTGCGGGCTGGCCCTGGGCTCCATCGGCTTTGGCACCATCGCCACGTTTATCACCCTGTATTACGCGACCCAGAACTGGGATAACGCGGTGCTGTGCCTGAGCCTGTTCGGGGCCAGCTTTATCGGCGCGCGGTTGCTGTTCGGTAACCTGATCAACCGGATCGGCGGGTTTCGCGTGGCGATCGCCTGCCTGTCGGTGGAAACCCTTGGCCTGCTGCTGTTGTGGCTGGCGCCGAATGCCGAACTGGCGTTGGCGGGCGCGGCCCTGAGTGGCTTTGGCTTTTCCCTGGTGTTTCCGGCGCTGGGCGTCGAGGCGGTCAACCTGGTGCCTGCCTCCAGCCGTGGCGCGGCGGTGGGGGCCTATTCGCTGTTTATCGACTTGTCTTTGGGCATCACCGGGCCATTGGCCGGCGCTATTGCGGCGGGTTTCGGCTTTGCTTCGATCTTTCTGTTTGCCGCACTGGCGGCCTTCGCCGGGCTGCTGTTGAGCCTGTACCTGTATCGCCAGGCCCCCAAATACCGCGACGAACGCAACGCTGGCTAGAAATCCACCTTGCCGCGCCCGGCCTTGATGCTGCCGCGCTTGGTCTTGGATTCCAGGCGACGCTTTTTCGAGCCCAGGGTGGGTTTGGTCGGGCGGCGTTTTTTCTCGACCTTGGTCGCGCTGAGGATCAACTCCACCAGGCGCTCCAGGGCATCGGCGCGGTTCTGTTCCTGGGTCCGGTATTGCTGGGCCTTGAGGATCAATACGCCTTCGCTGGTGATGCGGCTGTCACGCAGTGCCAGCAGGCGCTCCTTGTAGAACGGCGGCAACGATGAAGCGCCGATATCGAAGCGCAAGTGCACCGCGCTGGAAACCTTATTGACGTTCTGCCCCCCGGCGCCCTGGGCGCGGATGGCCGTCAACTCGATTTCAGCATCGGGCAGGTGCACGTTACTGGAGATTACCAACATGGAAAGCGGGTCCGTTGACACCTGCAGGAGCCGGTTTACCGGCTCCTGCAGGGTAGGCTAGTTGTTCAGCGAGGATACCGCACTCAGGTTTTCCCGAGCCTCGCGCTTGCTCTTGAAGAAATAGCAGACCCACATGAACGCCAGCCAGATCGGAATCGCATACACCGACTTCTGAATGCCCGGCGTCATCAGCATGATCGCCAGGATAAACACCACGAACGCCAGGCACACAAAGTTGCCATAGGGGTACCACAGCGCCTTGAACAGCGGCACCTGGCCGGTGCGGTTCATGTGCTGGCGGAACTTGAAGTGCGAGAAGCTGATCATCGCCCAGTTGATCACCAACGTGGCCACCACCAGGGACATCAGCAGTTCCAGGGCGTGCTGCGGGATCCAGTAGTTCATCAACACCGCCACCAGGGTGACTGCCGCCGAGGCCAGGATCGAACGCACGGGCACGCCGCGCTTGTCGATCTTCGCCAACGCCGCCGGGGCGTCGCCTTGTTCGGCCATGCCCAGCAGCATGCGGCTGTTGCAGTAGGTGCCGCTGTTGTACACCGACAGCGCCGCCGTCAACACCACAAAGTTGAGGATATGCGCGGCAGTGTTGCTGCCCAGCATCGAGAACACCTGCACGAACGGGCTGCCGCTATAGGCGTCGCCGGACGCGTTCAAGGTCACCAGCAGGCTGTCCCATGGCGTCAGCGACAACAGCACCACCAGGGCGCCAATGTAGAAAATCAGGATGCGGTAAATCACCTGATTGATCGCCTTGGGGATCACGGTCCGTGGCTGGTCCGCTTCAGCGGCGGTAAAGCCGAGCATTTCCAGGCCGCCAAACGAGAACATGATGATCGCCATGGCCATCACCAACCCACCGACGCCATGGGGGAAGAACCCGCCGTGTTCCCACAGGTTGCTCACCGACGCCTGCGGCCCGCCGGTGCCGCTGACCAGCAGATAACTGCCCAGGGCGATCATGCCGACAATCGCCACCACCTTGATAATCGCAAACCAGAACTCGGCCTCGCCAAACACTTTGACGTTGGCCAGGTTGATCACATTGATCAGCACGAAAAATGCCGCCGCCGAGACCCAGGTCGGAATCTCCGGCCACCAGTAGTGCACGTACTTGCCGACGGCCGTCAGCTCCGACATGCCCACCAGGATATAAAGGATCCAGCAGTTCCAGCCCGACAAAAAGCCCGCGAAACCGCCCCAGTACTTGTGGGCAAAATGGCTGAAGGAGCCGGCTACTGGCTCTTCGACGATCATTTCGCCCAGTTGGCGCATGATCATGAAGGCGATAAAGCCGCAGATGGCATAGCCGAGGATCATCGACGGGCCGGCTGACTTCAGCACCCCCGCCGAGCCCAGGAACAGGCCGGTACCGATCGCGCCACCGAGGGCGATCAATTGGATATGACGATTTTTCAGGCCGCGCTTCAGTTCACCTGAAGGCGAGTTGTTTGCACTCATGAAAAGGGTCTCACGCAAGGTTTGATGATGTTGATTACACGATGCTGCTTTGAAACCGACTCAAGCAGCGCCGATCAAACCCCAGCGCAGGCACCAGGAGTTCAGCGTCTTTCTTACGGTCATGCGTCACCTGTTTGTTTTTATCTGTGACGAAATCGAACCCGTCCGGCTTGTGGCCAGGCGGAGTTAACAAGGCAGCCAGCCTTGAAGGCCTTTTGCATGGGTATGCAAGGGGGGTCACAGTAAAACGCGGCGCATTGTACACCGCTCGATTGGTTAGGGAGCCTTGCCGGGGAGATTGTTGACCGATCGGCAAGTTTTCTTTACAGATAAAAAAACACGAGACCAAGACAGGCGTAGGCTCAGGCCCTGCGTAAAATAATTGTTACAGGGCGGAAGATATTCATGACGACCGGGCTTGCCATCATCTGTAGGAGCAAGCCTACTCGCGGCAAACGCCCGAGCACCGCGTTCATCCTGGATAAGCGTGACAGCTCTGGTTTTTCGCGAGCAAGCTCGCTCCTGCACAAAGTCCGACGCAAAAAAAACGCCAACCCTCAGGGTTGGCGTTTTCTCTTACCGCTCGCAGCTTAAAACTTGCCGCAGCCCTTAAGGCTTCTTGCGACCAAAGCCCGGACGCTGCCCGGAACCTGCCGGTGCACCACGGCGCTTGCCCGATGGCTCGTCAGCCACCAGTTTGAGCCCAGGGCGCTTTTTCGGCGCTGGCTTGGCTGGGCGCTTGGCGCCTTCGGCTGGACGATCGGTCTGCGGCGCACCGCGGCCTGCATCGCCTCGGTTGCTGCGGCCACCTGTTGGCGCTTCGCCACGACCGGCCGGACGTGGAGTACGCGGCGCACGCTCGCCATCCTGACGGGCCGGAGCCGATGGGCGACGATCACCCTCGATCTGCGGCTGACGGGAAATACGACCGCCAGTGGCCGGCGCATCCAGGGCCGGGCGCAGAGTGCGGGCAACGCGCTCGGTGCGAGCCACTGGGCGCGACGATTTACGCTGCATACGCTCCAGCTTGTCTTTGCTCTTGGCGTTCATCTGCGGCATGGCCACCGGGGTCAGGCCCACTTCAGCACTGAGGATGTCGACTTCGTACTGGCTCATTTCGCGCCAGCGACCCATCGGCAGGTCAGAGTTGAGGAACACCGGGCCAAAACGCACGCGCTTCAGGCGGCTGACCACCAGGCCCTGGGATTCCCACAGGCGACGTACTTCACGGTTACGCCCTTCCATCACCACGCAGTGGTACCAGTGGTTGAAACCTTCGCCACCTGGAGCCTGCTTGATGTCGGTGAACTTGGCCGGGCCGTCTTCCAGCACGACGCCAGCCTTGAGGCGCTCGATCATCTCGTCATCGACTTCACCACGTACACGCACTGCGTATTCACGGTCCATCTCGTAGGACGGGTGCATCAGGCGGTTGGCCAGTTCACCGTCGGTGGTGAACATCAGCAAACCGGTGGTGTTGATGTCCAGGCGACCGATGTTGATCCAACGGCCTTCTTTGGGCTTGGGCATCTTGTCGAACACGGTGGGACGGCCTTCCGGGTCGTCACGGGTGCAGATCTCGCCGTCGGGCTTGTTGTACATGATCACGCGGCGCACCGATTCGGCGGCCTCTTCACGCTTGATGACCTTGCCATCAATAGTGATCGCGTCATGCAGGTCGACGCGCTGGCCAAGGGTGGCCTCGACGCCGTTGACCTTGATGCGCTTCTGGGTGATCCAGGCTTCCACGTCGCGGCGCGAGCCGACGCCGATACGGGCGAGGACTTTTTGCAGTTTCTCGCCTGCTGGGCCGATTTCCTGGCTGTCGTTCTGGTCTTGGTCTTTCATCTTAAGCACCTCCCGGTGTGTCGATTCAGGCGTGGCCTGAAGGTATTGAAACTGGGTTCTTGGGCGAACGCATCGCCGAAGGGTCGCGAATCATACGCTCATGGCGCGCATTGCGCATCAGAGACTAGTCGATATGGGCCGGCTCATTTACTTTTCCGCCGACCGGTGGCACCCAGGGCGAGCAGCCGTAACTCGGCTTCGGCCAGCACCGCGCGCTTGTCGACCTTGTCGAGTTTCTTCCAGGCCCGGATCTCACGCTTGCTGCGCCCGCAGCCGAGGCAGATATCGTCGGTGAATTTGCAGATGCTGATGCAGGGGTCTTTGGTGGAGCTCATCACTACCTCACTGCACAGGGCTTATCTGTGGGAGCTGTCAGTCTTCGAATTCGCGGCGTTCGTTTTCGATGGCTTCGGCCAGTGCTCGGGCTTCGGCTTCTTCTTCGCTCAACTCGGGCTGTTCAAGGGCGGCGACGGCGGCCAGCAATTTTTCGCGAGCGGCTGCCACACCCAAGATGTCTTCCAGAGGTTCAGGTTCGACCGCTGGCGTCGTTTCAACGTTCACCGGCGTTTCGGGCTCGGCCGCCCCATCGCGCAGCAAGTCATCAAAATCGGTCTTGATCCCCTGCTCCATATCGTCCAGCTCCAACAGCAGCGTATGGAAACTGGTCTCGTCCTTGGGCTCTTCCGGCTCGGCGCTGGCATCGGCCAGCTCCTGCAAGCCAGCCGGCACTGGCGCATCGTCGAAATCGAGCACCGGTTCGGCCTCGATCTCCCGCAATTCGGCCAATGGCGGCAGGTCGTCGAGGTTTTTCAGGTTGAAGTGATCGAGAAACACCTTGGTGGTGGCAAACATCGCCGGTTTGCCCGGCACGTCGCGGTAACCGACGATACGGATCCACTCGCGCTCCAGCAGCGTCTTGACGATATGACTGTTGACCGCCACGCCACGTACGTCTTCGATCTCGCCACGGGTGATGGGCTGGCGATAGGCGATCAGCGCCATGGTCTCCAGCATCGCCCGGGAGTAACGCTGCGGGCGCTCTTCCCACAGGCGCCCGACCCACGGCGAAAACTTTTCGCGAATTTGCAGGCGGTAACCCGAGGCCACTTCCCGCAGCTCAAAGGCCCGGCCTTCACAGGATTTGCGCAGGATCTCCAAGGCCTTCTTGAATACCGGAGGCTCCGGGCGCTCAGCCTCTTCAAACAGTTCGAACAGGCGCTCCAGTGATTGCGGCTTGCCCGAGGCCAAGAGGAAGGCTTCCAACAGCGGGGCCAGTTCGCGGGGTTCAGTCAGATTCATCGATTCAGCTCGTTATTCGGCTCGCGCCCGCACGTGGATAGCCGCAAAAGGCTCATTCTGTACCAGCTCGACCAAGGACTCCTTGACCAGCTCGAGGATCGCCATAAAAGTCACCACCACCCCCAGGCGCCCTTCTTCAGCGGTGAACAGCTCGACAAACGGCACAAAACCACCGCCCTTGAGGCGCTCCAGCACATCACTCATGCGTTCGCGAGTGGACAAGGCTTCACGGCTGACCTGGTGGCTTTCAAACATATCGCCACGGCGCAGCACCTCGGCCATGGACATCAGCAATTCTTCCAGGCTCACATCTGGCAACAGTTTGCGCGCCCGGGCTTCCGGCGCATCCAGCTTGGGCACCACCACGTCACGGCCCACGCGGCTCAAGCCGTCAATGCCTTCGGCGGCTGCCTTGAAGCGCTCGTACTCCTGCAGGCGGCGGATCAGTTCGGCGCGCGGGTCGTCCTCTTCGGCCTCGATCGTCTCCGAGCGCGGCAGCAGCATGCGCGACTTGATCTCGGCCAGCATCGCGGCCATCACCAGGTATTCGGCGGCCAGTTCCAGGCGCACCGACTGCATCAACTCGACATAGCCCATGTACTGGCGGGTGATTTCCGCCACCGGGATATCGAGGATATTGATGTTCTGTTTGCGGATCAGGTACAGCAGCAAGTCCAGCGGCCCCTCGAAGGCCTCAAGGAAGACTTCCAGGGCATCCGGCGGGATGTACAAGTCCAGGGGCATTTCCATGACCGCCTGGCCGTAGACCATGGCAAATGGCAGCTCCTGCTGGGCGCCGGCCTGGCTGTCGACGGGTTCCACGGCCGACATTCAGGCCTCGACCATGAACGGCGTGGGGTCGCCGCAACCGACGCGCACCACTTCAGGCTCGCCGTCGGCCAGGTTGATCACAGTAGACGCCTTGTTGCCGCCGTAGCCGCCGTCGATGATCAGGTCTACGTGTTTTTCCAGGAGTTGCCGCATTTCGTAAGGGTCGTACAGCGGCTCGGACTCTCCGGGCATGATCAGCGACACGCTCATCAGTGGCTCACCCAGCTCGGCCAGCAATGCCAGGGCGATGGGATGCTCCGGCACCCGCAGGCCGATGGTGCGCTTCTTCGGGTGCAGCAACAGGCGCGGCACTTCGCGGGTGGCATTGAGGATGAACGTGTAGGGCCCTGGCGTATGGGCCTTGAGCAGGCGGAAAGTGCCCGTATCAACCTTGGCGAACAGACCCAGTTGCGACAAGTCGCTACAGATCAACGCGAAGTTGTGGTTCTTATCCAGGTCGCGCAGGCGTCTTACGCGCTCAACCGCATTCTTGTCGCCGATCTGACAACCAATGGCGTAGGAGGAGTCCGTGGGGTAGATCACCACGCCACCGCCACGGATGATCTCCACGGCCTGCTTGATCAGCCGCGCTTGCGGGTTTTCCGGATGAATCTGGAAAAATTGACTCACGTTTTCTACCTGTTCAGACGGTGGCGGTAATGGGGTCATGCTTGAATCGCCCCCACAGGAGCGGCAAGTCTTCCGGGACCGGGCGGTATTCGCCGATCTCCGACCAGCCGCCTGGGCCATGGAAATCACTGCCGGCGCTGACCAGCAGCCCAAATTCACGGGCAAGAATCGCCAGGCTGCCAACCTGTTCGGCGGGTTGATGCCCATTGACCACTTCGATGGCGTGGCCACCTGCTTGAATATAGTCGCCTATCAGCTTGCGGCGTTTACTGCGGGTGAAATCATAGTGCCAGGGATGCGCCAGGCTGACCCAGGCCCCCGAAGCGCGCAGGGTAGCCACGGTGTCTTCGAGGGTCGGCCAGTGCAACTTCACGTCCCCCAGCTTGCCGGCGCCCAGCCATTTGCGGAACGCTTCGGCGCGATCCTTGACGTAACCTGCGCGCACCATCCAGTCGGCAAAATGCGGACGGGCCGGCGCGTTGCCACTGTCGCCCAGCTCCTGCTGGATGGCACGGGCGCCCTCCAGGGCGTTGGGCATGCCTTTGAGCGCCAGTTTGCGGCTTATTTCTTCGGACCGCAGCCAGCGGCCATCGTGCAAACTGGCAATGGCCGCCACCAATGGCGGGGCGTTGACGTCGAAACCGTAGCCCAGTACATGAATGGTCGCCCCGCCCCAGGTGCAGGACAGTTCGACGCCATTGACCAGATGCATCCCCAGTGCCGTGGCGGCGCTGCGCGCCTCGTCCAGGCCTTCGAGGGTGTCGTGATCGGTCAGCGACAGGACTCGCACGCCTTTTTCAAACGCACGCGCAACCAGTACCGCGGGCGCCAGGGCGCCGTCGGAGGCCGTGCTGTGGCAGTGCAAATCAACATTCACGGGAGTGTGTAACCTCAAGTCAGCTGGCGCTATCGCAACCAAGGATGTTTGTTATTATGCCGCCACATCCAGCTTCTGGCTCTTACTGTGAAACAATTCATCGACTTCATCCCGCTGTTGCTGTTTTTCATCGTCTTCAAAACCGACCCACGGGTCTTGGATATCGGCGGCCATGAGCTGTCGTTCGGCGGCATCTACAGCGCCACCGCGGTGCTGATCATCAGTTCCCTGGTGGTCTACGGCGCGATCTTCATCTCCCAGCGCAAGCTGGAAAAAAGCCAATGGCTGACCCTGATCGCCTGCCTGGTCTTTGGCGGCCTGACCCTGGCCTTCCACAGCGAAACCTTCCTTAAATGGAAAGCCCCGGTGGTCAACTGGCTGTTCGCCCTGGCCTTTATCGGCAGCCACTTCATTGGCGATCGCCTGTTGATCAAGCGGATCATGGGCCATGCCCTGAGCCTGCCGGAGCCGATCTGGACCCGCCTGAACATCGCCTGGATCCTGTTTTTCCTGTTCTGCGGCGCAGCCAACCTGTTCGTGGCCTTTACCTTCCAGAGCTACTGGGTCGACTTCAAGGTGTTCGGCAGCCTGGGCATGACCGTAGTATTCCTGGTTGCCCAGGGCATCTACCTGTCGCGCCACCTGCACGACACCGACTCCACCACGCCAAAAACCGAGGACTGACATGCTCTACGCAATCATTGCCACCGACGTCGCCAACTCCCTGGAAAAGCGCCTGGCTGTGCGCCCGGCCCACGTGGAACGCCTCAAGGCGCTGCAAGCCGAAGGACGCATCGTGCTCGCCGGCCCGCACCCGGCAGTCGACAGCAATGACCCGGGTGAAGCCGGCTTCACCGGCAGCCTGATCGTTGCCGAGTTCGCGTCCCTGGCCGATGCCCAAGCCTGGGCCAAGGCCGACCCGTACGTAGCGGCCGGTGTGTATGCCGATGTTGTGATCAAACCCTTCAAGCAAGTCCTGCCTTGATCCGGGTGGCGCTGAACCTATTGGGTTCGGCAAACGCCTGATCGCTCATTATTCTCGGTAACCTGCCGACAACGTTCTGAATATTCGTGTGGAATCAGGAGTTCCGATGCGCTTAAGTCAGTTGTGTCTGTTGGCAGTGTTAACGATCGGGGCCACGGCCCAGGCTGAAGAAACCTCGAACACCGGCAGTTCTACGCCCCTGTCCTTGAGTGCCGGCAGCCAGATCACCGAGTTGCAGCAGCGCTTGAAAGAAAGCGAACGCCTGCGCGAAGAACTGAGCAAACAATTGCAAACTGCCGATGCCGCCCGCGAGAGTGCGCAATTGAGCCGCTTGCGCCAGGAGAACCAGCGCCTGGCCCAGCAACTCAAGGACGCACAAGGCAGCACCCTGCCCCGCTGGCTCACCGACCAGCAGCAATGGTTCGTGATTGGCGCAGGAGTTGCGCTGGTTGCCCTGCTGTGCGGTATCTTCGCCAGTGGCGGGCATCGGCGCCGTCGACAATGGCTAAATTGAGTGAGTCATGAGCGAGCTGTTACTGATAGATGATGACCAGGAGCTCTGTGAGCTGCTGACCAGTTGGTTGAGCCAGGAAGGTTTCCAGGTGCGCGCTTGCCATGACGGCGTGAGCGCCCGCAAGGCCTTGGCCGACGCCGCGCCGGCGGCCGTGGTGCTGGACGTGATGCTGCCCGACGGCAGCGGCCTGGAGCTGCTCAAGCAATTGCGCGCCGACCACCCGGAACTGCCGGTGCTGATGCTCTCGGCACGGGGCGAGCCCCTGGACCGGATCCTCGGCCTGGAGCTGGGCGCCGATGACTACCTGGCCAAGCCCTGCGACCCCCGCGAACTGACCGCCCGCCTACGGGCGGTGTTGCGCCGCAGCCATCCGACGGCTGTGTCGACCCAACTGGAACTGGGCGACCTGTGCTTCAGCCCGGTGCGCGGCGTGGTGATCATCGACCATCAGGAACTGACCCTCACCCTGTCCGAAAGCCGCCTGCTGGAAGCCTTGCTGCGCCAGCCGGGCGAGCCGCTGGACAAGCAGGAACTGGCGCAGATTGCCCTGGGCCGCAAGCTGACCCTGTATGACCGCAGCCTGGACATGCACGTCAGCAACCTGCGCAAGAAAATCGGCCCGCATGCCGACGGCCGTCCGCGGATCGTCGCCCTGCGCAGCCGTGGCTACTACTACACCCCCTGAAATCCCCTGTAGGAGCCGGCTTGCCGGCTCTTACCTGTTTTGTAAGCCCCCACCCAACCCGTCTTTACCCAAGCTTTACCCTCCCCTGACCGCCGCTGACCTTGATCCTCGTAATCTACTCACATCCGGACTCACCGGAACCGAGACAAGGAGAAACACCATGCGCAAGACCCTTATCGCTCTGATGTTCGCTGCTGCCCTGCCTACCGTTGCCATGGCCATGCCAGAAGGCCCAGGCCCGGTGGGCGGTCCAGAAGGCCATATGATGGGCGGCCCGGGCCACGGCGGTGAACACGGCATGCGCGGCAAAGGCGGCCCTTTCAGCCAACTGGACCTGACCCGCGAACAGCGCCAGCAGATCGGCAAGTTGATGGGCGAGCAACGTGAAGGTCGTCAGCAACTGGTCAAAAAGTACCTGGACAAACTTCCGGCCGCTGAGCAGAAAGCCATGAACGACGAGATGGCCGCCGCCAAGCAGAAAACCCAAGCCGATATCCGCGCCCTGCTCAAGCCTGATCAGCAGAAGAAGTTCGACGAAATGGCGAAGAAACGCGCCGAGCGTCAGGCCGAGTGGCAGCAGTTCCAGGCCTGGAAAGCGCAACAACCGCAAAAAGCGCAATAATGCGTTAGCAATCTCCCAGCCCAGTGGCCCGCGCCGCTGGGCTTTTCCTGTTTGAGGGTTTCCTGTGCGTTCACTCTTCTGGCGCATCCTTGCCAGTTTTTGGCTGGCCATCGCCCTGGTTGCCGGGCTGTCGATCCTGCTTGGGCATATGCTCAACCAGGATGCCTGGATTCTCAGCCGCCACCCTGGCCTCAGTAACCTGGCCGAGGAATGGACCCAGCGCTACGAAACCCAAGGCGAGGATGCGGCCCAGGACTTGTTGCAACAGCGCAAGCGCCAATACCACGTCGATGTGCAAGTGCTCAACGAAAGCGGCGACCCGGTGGTACGTGGCACCTTCCCGCGCCGTGCCGCCGCCTTCGAAGCGCGACAGCATGAGAGCCACGAGGGCCGGCTGCCCTGGCGTCGCCTGACGGCCGAATACACCAGCGAGAAGACCGGCGATACCTACCTGCTGATCTACCGCATCGCCCTGCCGGAGCTGGATGCCTGGCACCGCAGCAGCCTGCTCTGGCCATTGAGCGCCCTGGCGATTGCGCTGGTGGTGCTGACCCTGTTTAGCCTGCTGGTGACCCTGTCGATCACGCGGCCTTTGAGCCGCCTGCGCGGCGCGGTGCATGATCTGGGGCAGACCACGTACCAGCAAAACAGCCTGGCGCGCCTGGCCGACCGGCGCGATGAGTTTGGCGTGCTGGCCACCGACTTCAACCGCATGGGCGCGCGCCTGCAAAGCCTGATCGGCAGCCAGCGGCAACTGCTGCGCGACGTCTCCCATGAGCTGCGCTCGCCCCTGGCCCGCCTGCGGATCGCCCTGGCCCTGGCGGAACGGGCCACCCCCGAGGCACGGGAAAAGCTCTGGCCGCGCCTGACCCTGGAATGTGACCGCCTCGAAGCCCTGATCAGCGAGATCCTGGTGCTGGCGCGAGTCGACGCCGACAACGCCAGCGCCGAAGACATCGACCTCAATAGGCTGCTCGAGACCCTGCAAAAGGACGCCCAGCTCGGCGCCCCGGACCAGGAAGTCCGGCTTCACGCCGACCCGGCGTTAAATCTCAAGGGCTGGCCCCATATGATCGAACGGGCGCTGGACAACCTGTTGCGCAATGCCCAGCGCTTCAACCCGCCCACCCAGCCGATTGAAATGCGCGCCCAGCGTGAGGGCGAACGCATTGTGATCAGCGTGCGCGATCACGGCCCGGGCGTGGATGCCGAGTGCCTGCAAAAACTGGGCGAGCCGTTTTACCGTGCCCCCGGGCAAACCGCCCAAGGTCATGGCCTGGGCCTGGCCATCGCCCGGCGCGCCGCCGAGCGTCACGGCGGCAGCCTGAGCCTGGCCAACCACCCCGAGGGCGGTTTTATCGCCACCCTGGATTTGCCCTTGCAACCGGGGATTGCAGGACACCCCTGAAGATCTTCTATGATGGCCCTTCTGTTAAGGAGGGCCCCTGATGACTGATCTGCTCACATCGATCCAACTTGCACTCGATCTGCCGGCCGCACCGCTGGCGACCACAGAGGCCGGTGCCCTGCCGTCGGCCTTCGCCGTCACCGAGTTGGCCTGCGCCAGCATGGGTGCGGCGGGTCAGGCAGTGGCCCGCCTGCTTGAACAACAGACCGCGCGCTTGCCTATGGTCAGCGTCGACCGGCGCCTGGCCTCGTTCTGGTTCTCCAGCTCCCTGCGCCCGCTGGGCTGGAGCGTTCCGCCATTATGGGACCCGATTGCCGGCGACTATGCCTGCGCCGATGGCTGGATTCGCCTGCACACCAACGCCCCACACCATCGTGCCGCCGCCGAGCGAGTACTCGGACAGGCGGCGCAGCGGACGGCGATGGCCCTCAAGGTCGTCCGGTGGAACGCTGGCGAGCTTGAACAAGCGATAGTCGACGAAGCCGGCTGCGCGGCGCAGATGCGCACCTGGCAGGAGTGGCAGGCCCATCCACAAGGGTTGGCGGTCAATCAGGAACCCCTGATCGCATGGGAGCGCTTCGACGCGCGCGGTAAAAGCCGCTGGCTCGGCAGCGTTGCGCGCCCGCTGGCGGGGGTCAAGGTCCTGGACCTGACCCGCGTCCTGGCCGGCCCCGTGGCCAGTCGTTTTCTTGCAGGCCTGGGTGCCGACGTATTGCGCATCGACGCACCCGACTGGAACGAACCCGGGGTCGTCCCGGAAATGACCCTGGGCAAGCGCTGCGCGCGCCTTGACCTTAAACACGCCAACGACCGGCAACTATTCGAAAACCTGCTCAGGGATGCCGACATTCTGCTTCACGGTTATCGGGCAAATGCGCTGGAACACCTGGGTTACCACGCAACCGCACTGCAGCAGATTGCCCCGGGCCTGATCGACGTCAGCCTTAACGCCTACGGCTGGAGCGGCCCGTGGCGCAATCGCCGGGGCTTCGACAGCCTGGTGCAGATGAGCAGCGGCATCGCCCACGCCGGTATGCAGAGCAAACAGGTGGATCAACCCGCGCCGCTGCCGGTGCAGGCTCTGGACCATGCTACCGGCTACCTGATGGCCGCCAGCGCGATACAGGCCTTGGCCCAACGCTTGAACAGCGGGCACGCAGGTTCGGCACGGCTGTCGCTGGCGCGTACGGCAAAATTGTTGGTTGAGGCGGGACACGGCAAGCAGCCCGCATTGCGTGAAGAACAACCCGCTGATCAGGGGTTGCTGGTGGAACAGACGGCCTGGGGGCCGGCACATCGTTTGCTAGCCCCGGTCACTATTACCGGGACACCGCTGCAATGGGACTTGCCGGCCGGGGAATTGGGCGCGCATCGGGCACAGTGGTGACCTTGGGATTGTCATCGCGGGCAAGCCCGCTCCCACAGTTGATTGTGTACAGCTCAGTCAATGTGGGCTTGCCCGCGATGAAGCCCGCACAATCGCTCACAGGCTCAACACACCACTGTACAACCCATACGCCGCCAGGCTCGCCCCAGCGATCACACAGCTGAAAATACCCTTTTCCAACAAGGTAAACAGCGGCTGGCCCTGCTCGCGCTTGGCCTGGGCAAACAGGATGACGCCCGGCGCATACAGCAGCGCTGACAGCAGCAGGTATTTCAAGCCACCGGCATACAGCAGCCAGACCGCATACCCCAGGGCAATCACGCCCACCAGCAGGTCCTTGAGCCGCTCGCCCTGGGCGCCCTCATAGGTTTCCCCGCGCCCGCACAGCAGCACGGCATAGGCCGCCGACCATAAATACGGCACCAGAATCATCGACGAGGCCAGGTAGATCAGCGTGGTGTAGGTGCTGGCGGAAAACAGCGTGATCACCAGAAACAGCTGGATCATCACATTGGTCAGCCACAACGCATTGACCGGCACACGGTTGGCATTTTCCTTTTTCAGGAAGGCCGGCATGGTCTTGTCATGGGCGGTGGCGTAGAGAATCTCGGCGCACAGTAAGGCCCATGACAGCAACGCCCCCAGCAAAGACACCGCCAGGCCGATGCTGATCAACATCGCGCCCCAGGGGCCCACGATATGTTCCAGCACGCCCGCCAGTGACGGGTTCTGCAAGTTGGCTAACTCGGGCTGGCTCATGATCCCCAGGGACAGCACGTTCACCAGCACCAGCAGGGCCAGCACCCCGACAAACCCGATCACCGTGGCGCGCCCCACGTCGGAGCGTTTTTCGGCGCGCGCCGAGTACACACTGGCGCCTTCGATGCCGATAAACACAAACACGGTGACCAGCATCATGTTGCGCACCTGGTCCATCACCCCGCCGAATTGCGGGTTGCCCAGGCCCCAGATATCCCGGGTAAAAATGTCTGCCTTGAAGGCCACGGCGGCGATCACGATGAACATCAGCAACGGCACGATCTTGGCCACAGTCGTGACCTGATTGATAAACGCCGCCTCCTTGATGCCGCGCATCACCAGAAAATGCACGGCCCACAGCAGCAACGACGCGCAACCGATCGCCACGGGCGTGTTGCCCTGGCCGAACACCGGGAAAAAATAGCCCAGGGTGCTGAACAGCAACACGAAGTAGCCGACGTTGCCCATCCAGGCGCTGATCCAGTAGCCCCAGGCCGACGAGAAGCCCATGTAGTCACCAAAACCGGCCTTGGCGTAGGCATACACACCCGAGTCCAAGTTGGGCTTGCGGTTGGCCAGGGTCTGGAACACAAAGGCCAGGGTCAACATGCCAATGGCGGTGATGCCCCAGCCGATCAGGATCGCCCCCACCTCTGCCCGCGCCGCCATGTTCTGCGGCAACGAGAAGATCCCGCCGCCAATCATCGAGCCCACCACCAACGCCACCAGGGCGCTGAGGCGCAGCTTTTGTGCCGGTTGCGACATAGAAACTCCTGCAGATAAAACCGTCATTGAGCTAACAACTGTGCACTCGGCTAATTTATCGAAAACATGCAACGTTTATTATCTATAGCGAATAACACTGCTCGCCTCATAACTTAATGACATTTCAGTTAGTCGAGTTTAGGCAAATTTAGAATTTAAATACCCCTTGTCTTTTATCCTTGAGAGGTATTTGGCAAAGCCTTTTGAAAAAGTTTGCACATCTGCGAAAACGGGCTAGCTTCAAACATCCACGCCTTACGCATATCGCATTAATCCAAACGGATAAAAGCTCTGGGACGCGCTTATCCGAGTAATTATACGCCCGCAGCATTTATTCATAAGTCTTTAATTCACAATGGAATGTGCCAATGAAGTGATCTGAGTCAGCTGTTTGAATAGCGCACAGTTTTATTCTGTGGTCTCTCTTCTCCTGCATTGGAGTCACGCAATGTCTGAATCTCCCGGAAAACTTCGATTAGGCGCCCTTGTTGCTCTAGTTGTGGGCTCAATGATTGGCGGTGGGATCTTCTCGTTGCCGCAAAACATGGCCGCCAGCGCCGATGTTGGTGCGGTATTGATTGGTTGGGTTATCACCGCCGTAGGTATGTTGACCCTGGCCTTTGTGTTCCAGACCCTGGCCAACCGCAAACCCGACCTGGACGGCGGTGTATACGCCTACGCCAAGGCCGGTTTTGGCGACTACATGGGTTTCTCGTCGGCCTGGGGCTACTGGATCAGTGCCTGGCTGGGCAACGTCGGTTACTTCGTGCTGCTGTTCAGCACCCTCGGTTACTTCTTCCCCATTTTCGGCGAAGGCAATACCCCGGCGGCAGTGATTGGCGCCTCGGTGTTGTTGTGGGCCGTGCATTTCCTGGTGCTGCGCGGCATCAAGGAAGCAGCGTTCATCAACCTGGTCACTACGGTCGCCAAGGTCGTGCCGCTGGTGCTGTTCGTATTGATCGCACTGTTCGCGTTCAAGCTGGACATCTTCACCGCGGATATCTGGGGCGTGAAAAACCCCGACCTGGGCAGTGTGATGAACCAGGTGCGCAACATGATGCTGGTTACCGTCTGGGTATTTATCGGTATCGAAGGCGCGAGCATCTTCTCGTCCCGTGCCGAAAAGCGCTCGGATGTGGGCAAGGCCACCGTCATCGGCTTTATCACCGTGCTGCTGTTCCTGATGCTGGTGAACGTGCTGTCCCTGGGGATCATGACTCAACCGGAACTGGCCAAGCTGCAGAACCCGTCGATGGCGGCCGTGCTCGAGCATGTGGTCGGCCACTGGGGCGCGGTGCTGATCAGCGTCGGCTTGATCATCTCCCTGCTCGGCGCGTTGCTGTCGTGGGTGCTGCTGTGCGCAGAGATCATGTTCGCCGCTGCCAAAGACCACACCATGCCGGAGTTCCTGCGTAAGGAAAACGCCAACCATGTGCCGGTCAACGCCCTGTGGCTGACCAACGCCATGGTGCAGATATTCCTGGTAATCACCCTGTTCTCCGCCAGTACCTACCTGTCGCTGATCTACCTCGCCACCTCGATGATCCTGGTGCCTTACCTGTGGTCGGCGGCCTACGCACTGTTGCTGGCGGTACGCGGCGAGACCTACGAGGCGGCCCTGGCCGAGCGCAAGAAAGACCTGTTCATCGGCGCCATCGCCCTGATCTACGCGGTCTGGCTGTTGTATGCCGGCGGCACCAAATACCTGCTGTTGTCCGCCCTGCTCTATGCCCCTGGCGCGATCCTGTTCGCCAAGGCCAAGCGTGAGCTGGGCAAACCGATTTTCACCAACGTCGAGAAGCTGATTTTCGCCGCAGTGGTCATTGGCGCCCTGGTGGCGGCCTATGGGCTCTACGACGGCTTCCTGACCCTGTAACACCTGAATCTTTTGTTCACTGGAGGATCTGTAATGACCACGGAAAAAGTTAAGTACGGCGTACATTCCGAAGCCGGCAAACTGCGCAAAGTCATGGTGTGTTCCCCAGGTCTGGCCCATCAGCGGCTGACCCCCAACAATTGCGACGAACTGCTCTTCGATGACGTGCTCTGGGTGGCCCAGGCCAAGCGCGACCATTTCGACTTCGTCACCAAGATGCGCGAGCGCGATATCGATGTGCTGGAAATGCACAACCTGCTGACCGAGATTGTCGCCATCCCCGAAGCGCTGGACTGGATCCTGGAGCGCAAGATCACCGCCAACACCGTGGGCCTGGGCCTGGTCGATGAAGTCGGCTCGTGGCTGCGCAGCCTGGAGCCACGCAAGATCGCCGAGTTCCTGATCGGTGGCGTGTCGGCCGATGACCTGCCCAGCAGCTTCGGTGGCAAGACCATCGAGATGTTCCGCGACTTCCTCGGCCACGCCAGCTTCATCCTGCCGCCGCTGCCCAACACTCAGTTCACCCGTGACACCACGTGCTGGATCTACGGTGGCGTGACACTCAACCCCATGTACTGGCCGGCGCGACGTCAGGAAACCCTGCTGACCACCGCCATCTACAAGTTCCACCCCGAGTTCACCAACGCCGACTTCCAGATCTGGTACGGCGACCCTGACCAGGAGCATGGCGCTGCCACCCTGGAAGGCGGCGACGTGATGCCGATTGGCAACGGCGTGGTCTTGATCGGCATGGGCGAGCGTTCGTCCCACCAGGCTATCGGCCAACTGGCGCGCAACCTGTTCAAGAACAAGGCCGTGGAAAAGGTCATCGTTGCCGGCCTGCCGAAATCCCGCGCGGCGATGCACCTGGACACCGTGTTTAGCTTCTGCGACCGCGACCTGGTGACCATCTTCCCGGAAGTGGTGAACCAGATCGTGCCCTTCACCCTGCGTCCAGATGAAAGCAAGCCCCACGGCATTGATATCCAACGGGAGAAAACCAACTTCCTCGATACCGTGGCCGCCGCCCTCGGCCTCAAGGCCCTGCGCGTAGTGGAGACCGGCGGCAACAGCTTCGCCGCCGAACGCGAACAGTGGGACGACGGCAACAACGTGGTGGCCGTGGAACCTGGCGTGGTGATCGGCTACGACCGCAACACCTACACCAACACCCTGCTGCGCAAGGCCGGTGTGGAAGTCATCACCATCAGCGCCGGCGAACTGGGGCGCGGCCGTGGCGGCGGCCACTGCATGACCTGCCCGATCATCCGCGACCCTATCGACTACTAAACGACCATCTCCCCGGCGGCGTCCACCCGATGCCGCACGGGCCGATTACCGAATCCAAGGAGAATCATCATGGCGTTCAACATCCACAACCGTAACCTGCTGAGCCTGGAACACCACACCCCGCGCGAACTGCGCTACCTGCTGGACCTGTCCCGCGACCTCAAGCGCGCCAAGTACACCGGCACCGAGCAGCAGCACCTCAAAGGCAACAACATCGCGCTGATCTTCGAGAAAACCTCGACCCGCACCCGATGTGCCTTCGAAGTGGCGGCCTATGACCAGGGCGCCAACGTCACCTACATCGACCCGAACTCGTCGCAGATCGGCCACAAAGAAAGCATGAAAGACACCGCCCGCGTACTTGGGCGCATGTACGACGCCATCGAATACCGTGGCTTCAAGCAGGAAATCGTCGAAGAACTGGCGAAATTCGCCGGCGTGCCGGTATTCAACGGCCTGACCGACGAGTACCACCCAACCCAGATGATCGCCGACGTGCTGACCATGCGTGAACACGCCGACAAGCCGATCCACGACATCAGCTACGCCTACCTGGGCGACGCCCGCAACAACATGGGCAACTCGCTGCTGCTGGTCGGCGCCAAGCTGGGCATGGACGTGCGCATCTGCGCGCCAAAAGCCCTGTGGCCCCATGACGATCTGGTCGGTCGCTGCAAAAAATACGCAGAAGAAAGCGGTGCACGCATCACCCTCACCGAAGACCCGAAAGCGGCGGTCAAGGGTGTGGACTTCATCCATACCGACGTCTGGGTGTCCATGGGCGAGCCAGTAGAGGCCTGGGCCGAACGTATCGAGCAACTGCTGCCATACCAGGTCAATGCCCAGCTGATGAAAGCCACCGGCAACCCACGCACCAAGTTCATGCACTGCCTGCCGGCGTTCCATAACAGCGATACCAAGATCGGCAAGCAGATTGCCGAGCAGTATCCGCACCTGGCCAACGGCATCGAAGTGACCGACGACGTGTTCGAGTCCCCGGCCTGCATCGCCTTCGAGCAAGCGGAAAACCGCATGCATACCATCAAGGCGATCCTGGTTTCGACGCTAGCGGACCTGTAACCCGGCACCGCTTCCACTGATGCAACACGGTCAATGTGGGAGCGAGCTTTATGTGGGAGCTGGCTTGCCTGCGATGGCATCACCTCAATATGTCTGGCAGACCGAGGTGACTGCATCGCGGGTAAGCCCGGCTCCTACATAAAGCCCGTTCCCACACTTGGCCCAGTGTTCACAAGGCAGAATTCTAGAAGGATTGCATTATGCGTATCGTCGTTGCACTGGGCGGTAACGCCCTGCTCCGCCGTGGTGAACCCATGACTGCGGACAACCAACGCGCCAATATCCGGGTCGCCACCGAACAGATTGCCAAGATTCATCCCGGTAATGAGCTGGTGATCGCCCACGGCAATGGGCCGCAAGTCGGCCTGCTGTCGCTGCAAGCGGCCGCCTACACCCAGGTTTCCCCCTACCCGCTGGACGTGCTGGGCGCCGAAACCGAAGGCATGATCGGCTACATCATCGAACAGGAACTGGGCAACCTGCTGGACTTTGAAGTGCCTTTCGCCACCCTGTTGACCCAGGTCGAAGTGGACGCCAAGGACCCGGCCTTCCAGAACCCGACCAAGCCGATCGGCCCTGTCTACTCCAAGGCCGAAGCCGAAAAACTGGCCGCCGAAAAAGGCTGGGCAATTGCCCCCGACGGCGATAAATACCGTCGGGTAGTGGCCAGCCCACGGCCCAAACGCATCTTTGAAATCCGCCCGATCAAGTGGCTCCTGGAAAAGAGCAGCATCGTGATCTGCGCCGGCGGCGGCGGTATCCCGACCATGTACGACGAGAATGGCAAGCTCAAGGGCATCGAAGCTGTGATCGATAAAGACCTGTGTTCCTCGCTGCTGGCCCAGCAACTGGAAGCCGACCTGCTGGTGATCGCCACCGACGTCAATGCGGCCTTTATCGACTTCGGTAAACCGACGCAAAAAGCCATCGGCCAGGCGCACCCTGACGACATGGAAAAACTCGGCTTCGCCGCTGGCTCCATGGGGCCCAAGGTCCAGGCCGCCTGCGAGTTCGCCCGCAACACTGGCAAAACCGCAGTGATCGGTTCACTCTCGGACATCGAAGCCATTGTCCAGGGCACCGCCGGCACCCGTATCAGCACGGCAAAACCTGGCATCACCTACTTATAAATACACCCCAGGCGGTTGTTGCAGCCGCCCTTCTCCAATGCCTTGTTAGGGAGAGACGCCTATGGCCATTTTTGAACCCGGTCACTTGCATATTGAACGCCATGCATTGAATGCCCAGGATCACAGCTACGACCTGTGCATCGACTACGAAGTAAGCCAGGACCCAAAGGAAGGCAAGGGAATGCTCTTCAAGATGCACGGTTCGGTGCAGGGCAAAGACCTCAAGGAAGAATTCTTCCTGCCCAAGGACCAGGCCTTCGACTTTGCCCGCCACGCCATGAACATCGCGCAGAAGTACGGCATGCCGAAAACTGCGGTGCTCAACGGTGGCATGCATAAACAGTACGACCTGATGTTCGAGGATGTGCGCCACCAACTGGATGTAAAACCGGGCGACCCGATCAAGCCAGAGCATCTGGAATAACCTCGGTTCCACTGCCATAACCAGTCAAATGTGGGAGCTGGCTTGCCTGCGATAGGCATGAGTATCTACGCAACTCTTTGATGGTTCTTGGGGATGTGTACATATCCGTTGCTGCGGTCACGGCGGCTAATGGCTCCGCCCTGACGGCGGGTCACTTTCGAAAAGCGCGAAAGTAACCAAAGCGCTCTTGCCCCACCACTCGGTGCCTCGCCTAGGCTCGGCATGCCCGCAGTCAGGCATTGCTCCGTGGGCCCGCCGCGATCGGCCATCCATGGCCGTGTCGCGGCTACCCCGGCATCCATGCCGGGGTGCCCACTGCGCAATACCTGCCTGCGGCCATCGTGGTTTGACGGGGCGCCTAAGATCAAAAGCCAGATCAAAAACAGAGCAACAGCAACAACAAAGCCAGAGCGCGAAGCTGCATTCCCCTGTGGGAGCTGGCTTGCCTGCTCCCACAAGGGGTACGCGCACGCTTCGACGATCAGGTCGGCTGTCAGGCCGCCTCGCTCTGCTTGTGATTTTGATCTTAGGCGCCCCGTTAAACCACGCTGGCCGTAATCCGATATTGATTTGGGGGGTAAACCGGCAGGACGCCGGTTTAGCCGCGCTGGGCCATGGATAGCCCATCGCGGCGGCCCCCCAAATCAATGTCGGATTACGGGCATGCCGAGCCTAAGCGAGGCACCGAGTGGTGGGGCAAGAGCCCTTTGGTTACTTTGGGGCTCTTTTCCAAAGTGAGCCGCCGTAAGGGCGGAACCAATAGCCGCCGTGACCGCAGCAACGGATATGTACACACACCAAGAAGATAGTTGTGTAGATACCTATGCTGCGATAGGGATCTATCAGTCACTCATGGGCTGACCGATCGACCGCTATCGCAGGCAAACCAGCTCCCACATTTTTGATCTCCCCCCCGCTCAGGCATACTGGCCACCCTCCGCATTGCAGAATCAAAGTCCGCCCCATGCGTATCCACGTCAGCTTCATCGACCGCGTCGGCATCACCCAGGAAGTTCTGGCCCTGCTCGGTGGGCGCAATCTCAACCTGGATGCGGTGGAGATGATCCCGCCCAACGTCTACATCGACGCGCCGACCCTGAGCGTGCAAGTGCTGGAAGAATTGCGCGACGCACTGTTCAGCGTCCACGGCGTACAAGCGGTGACGGTGGTGGATATCCTTCCCGGCCAGCGTCGCCACTTGCAACTTGACGCGCTGCTGGCGGCCATGACCGACCCGGTACTGGCCCTGGACAGTGCCGGCAAGGTGCTGCTGGCCAACCCGGCGCTGATTGCCCTGTATGGTCGCGAGCCGGCGGGCGAAAGCATCGCCGAGCTGTTTGACGATCCGGCACTGCTGGACACCTTGCTTGAACATGGCTTTCGCCTGCCCCTGCGCGAGATCAGCGTCAACGGCCAGACCTTGCTGCTGGACGCCACGCCGATTACCGATGCGGGCGCGCTGCTGACCTTGTACCCGCCCAACCGGATCGGTGAGCGGCTGTCAGCCCTGCACCATGACCATGCCGAAGGCTTCGATGCGCTGCTGGGTGAATCCGTGGCCATCCGTACCCTCAAGACCCGCGCGCAACGGGTTGCGGCCCTCGATGCCCCGCTGTTGATCCAGGGCGAAACCGGCACCGGCAAAGAGCTGGTGGCCCGCGCTTGCCATGCCATCAGTGCGCGACATAGCTCGCCGTTCCTCGCGCTCAACTGCGCAGCCCTGCCGGAGAACCTCGCCGAAAGCGAGCTGTTCGGCTACGCCCCCGGCGCCTTCACCGGTGCCCAGCGCGGCGGCAAGCCGGGGCTGATGGAGCTGGCCAACCAGGGCACGGTGTTTCTCGATGAGATTGGCGAGATGTCACCCTACCTGCAGGCCAAGCTCCTGCGTTTTCTCAATGACGGCAGCTTTCGCCGGGTCGGTGGCGACCGTGAGGTCAAGGTCAATGTGCGCATCCTCAGTGCCACCCACCGCGACCTGGAGAAAATGGTCACTGAAGGCACGTTCCGCGAAGACCTGTTCTACCGCCTCAATGTGCTGAATGTCGAAGTCCCGCCGCTGCGCGAGCGTGGCCAGGACATCCTGCTGCTGGCCCGCTACTTCATGCAGCAGGCCTGCGCGCAGATCCAGCGTCCGGTCTGCCGCCTGGCGCCGGGCACCTACCCGGCCCTGCTGGGTAACCGCTGGCCGGGTAACGTGCGCCAGTTGCAGAACGTGATCTTCCGCGCCGCCGCCATTTGCGAAAGCAACCTGGTGGACATTGGCGACCTGGACATCGCCGGCACCTCGGTCGCCCGCCAGAGCGACGGCGAGGTCGACAGCCTGGAGCAAGCGGTGGAGGACTTCGAACGCAGCCTGCTGGAAAAGCTCTACGTCAGCTATCCCTCGACACGCCAACTGGCCAACCGCCTGCAAACATCCCACACGGCGATCGCCCATCGGTTGCGCAAGTACGGTATCCCCGGCAAACCCTGAGCCAGGCACTCACCAGAAGATCCGCCGCCCGCGTTGCATGACCGCCCCCGTGGCGCTGAAAAACAGGCTTTGGGCCATGGCCGCGCTGATCCGCGAATAATAGATGGCGATGACATCGCTGTCGGTCTTGTCGGCCAGGCTGCGAAAGCTCATAAAGCGTTGTTCCGGCCGTTTCAAATGACCGGCGCTGTACTCGGCATTCGGGGTCGCGGGCGTGCGGTAATGAAAATGGGCGTAGGCCAAGACCTTGCCGTCCATGTCCTTGACCGTATATTCCTGTAAAAAATCATTCGCCCGCTTGAGCGCAATGCGCCCCTCTATCGGTACGATCTGCACCTGATTCTGGCTTTGCAGATACGCAATGCCCGCTTCGTCGGGTGGCAGGCGCTTGACCATTTCGATGCGAATCAGCCGGCCTTGCTCGCGCAGGTTGCGCGAGCCCTGGGCCAGCTCACCGAGCAACGGCTCTTGGGTGGCCTGGGAACTGTCCTGCCCCAGGGCTTTGCGGATTTTTTCGGCCACCACGTTCATCTTCTCGCTGTGGCGCGACAACCTGGCCTCGACGCTGGCGGGCAGGCTGGCCTGGAGCGCTTCGTTGCGCGCCTGGTCGAGAACGATCGCCTGGCGCTCCAGCAGTTTGCGCGCATCCCCCAGCAGCTTTTCCAGCGGACGCACGGCTCGCACGGGCGCTGTGCTGGTCTCGGTGAGCGTCTCAAAGGCTTCACTGCCCGGTGTCTGGCGAAAGCTCGCCACCAGGCTCTGATCGACTGGGTTGATGACATCGACAACACCCGTGTCCACCGCCGCAGCAGTACTACGGGCCTGCCCCACCAGGTAGCGGTTCTTGCGATCTCGGATCAAGCGTTTGCCAGCGCCCAGCGCGGGCCCCGGCTTGCGCCCGGGGTGCGCTCGCGCTCGCGCAGCAGTGTGGCCATTGAGCCCCTGACTTCGTGTTCGAGGGCGTTGAGCAGACGGTTTACGTGCCCGATGCTGCCGTCGTACAGCAGGTCGGCCGCGGTGTCGTCGTACTCGCGCAGGCGCGCCTGGGTGTTGTCGTACTCAAGCAGCAGCGCGTCATACCCCTCGATACGCTGCTGCACACTCAGGGGGCCGGCTGCCTGCAAGGTTTTTTGTGACTGGACCGATTGAATCGCCTCATCGATCAACGACCTGATCTGCATGAAGTCGTCATATTCCTCCAGGAGCGGCGGCCTGCGCAGCAGCACGCCACTCAGGGCTTTCAGCTGGACAGACTTCCAGTCCAGCGGCGTCCCGAGCACCGAAGGCGGCACCGCGTCGGGACGTGCGTCGTAACCGGGCACTTGGGCCAGACGCGCATGGTTGTTGCGTTCCAGGATGCTCAACTCGATCAGTTTGTCGTTGTAGCCGATGATCTTCTGCGTCGCCTGGAAAAACGTCTGGTGCGCGGCCTGGGCAACGGCGACGTCTTCATCTTCCAGTTGCGCTTGCAACTGGCTGCGGCGCTCGCCGGTGAACGCCTCGGATGCGCGGCTGGTTATCAGCACCGCCATTTGCATGCGCAGCGTTTCGACGAGGTCTTCGAGTTGCAGGATCTTTTCCTGCTCGAACCGCGCCACCGGTTTGTTGGCGTTACAGGCAATCAATGCATCCAGTTTGGCGAGTTGTGCCTGGGTTTGTTTTTCCAGTTGCACGATAAAACTGGCGCGGATGTCTTGCCGTTCTGCCTCAGTGAAACTTTCCGGTTGGCGCATATGGGCCTTCTGAAAGCGCTTTTGCACGGTAGCGACCGCCGTCTCCTGCGCCACCAGGCGCGTCGTCGCCTCCTGGTAAAGACGTTCCAGCATCTGGTTATGCCGCTGAATGCTCGCGCGACGGCTGGCGACCGAGGGTTTGGGCTGGCCGCCGAGCAACTGCAGGCCCACGTCCGGCTTCCATACCCCGCGCGCATTCTTGCGCAGCCAGGGACCCTGACGCAGCGGTGCTCTGAGGTCGACGATTCGCCAGCGTCCTTCGGCCTGTTTGACCCCGTAGACCTTGCTGTCGAGCAGCAGGTAATCGCCATGGCGAACGGTCCCCTGCGCGTCCCGGACCATGACCTGCCCGCGGACAGGCGTATCTGGCGAAGTGATGGTGGGAGGTCCCGGCCACCGCTCACCGCGCCCCGGCGACCAGTGGAAGGTCTCAAGCTGGGCCTGCTGCGCGGGGTCAAGCCGTAAGCGCGCATTGGCCCAGGAGAAATCCATCCCGGTGACATCCCCTAGCGAGCGCTGCCAGGCGAACGTCGCCGGCGTCTGCCGGGCATGCTTGACCGGCAGGCTGTCGAGCCGCGCAATCGAGCGCTGGGTGACGGGCCTGGTCTCGCTCAGGCGCAGGCGCTCATCGATTCCGACGATGGGGCTCAACAACAGGCCCGCCAGACTGCCCATCAACTCCACCAGCGTCGTGGCGCGGTCTTCTTCACTGGCCGTGGCCGGCAACGCGAGTACTGTGCGAAAGCTGCCCAATACCAGGGTCAGCCACCCGGCCACCGCCACCGGCCCCCTGAGCATGGGTAAGAGCGCGTTGAACAACTGCCAGAGGTCATTTCTGAACAGCGTCCAGCGTAATGCTTCGGTAGAGATGGATTGTTTTTCAGCGGTCTGCCAGAGGCTCCTGGCGTTTTCATCAAAGACGCTCTCAAGAAACACTCCCGGCACCGCCTCGTCACTGAGCAACGCCGGACTGGACGCTGGCTGTGCGCTGTACTCGTCGCCCTGCAGAAAACGCTGGACATGGGGGTGCAGGAAACCGCCATTGGCAAACAGCGCCCGGCTGTTTTCGTCCAGGCGTTCCAGCACCACGGCCTGCAGTTCGCTGCCTGTGCTGGCGATCGCGTCGAGCAACGCCTGGCGGCTGGGGAACTGCTGGAGCGCAGCTTCGACCTGATCGGGCCGATACAGAATATGGGGCAGCTCACTGTTGTCCCGCGGGCCGATGACAAACAGGTTGCTGGCTTTATGGACGACGCCGCCGGCATGGGTCAGAAACGCCAGGGGCCGGCCAACGATAACGGGTTGGTCGGGGCTGCTCTGCAGCAAGGCCTGCACCACCCGCACGCCTGCCGCGGTGAACCCATGGCGTTGACGCAAGCGATTTTCCAAGGCTCGCATCGGCAGTTGCAGCGCCATCTGCTCGACAAACAAACGCCGGCGGCGTGCCGACTCTAGCGGGTCTGACAGTAACGCGGCCTTGAGTCGCGCCGGATAGTGCCGGCCCACATCGACGGTTTCGATGAGTGTTTTCAGGTAGCCGGGCGTGACCCAGCCGCCATGCGCCCCTGGGCTGATCTGTACGCTGGCGTAGTGTGTGGCAAAGGGATTTTCCAGCGACCACAACGTCAGGCTCTTGGTGGTGCGTTCGGTCCAGCCCACCGTTGCGCCTTGGGTGCGTTCAAACGTCAGTTGGCAATCATCCGGATTGACCGGCGTCTGGTGCGGGTAGTCCAGGCGCATCTGGCGTTGCAGCGCCTTGCGCGCGTACACGTCGATCGGATCGAGCCCATCCAGGAACGATGCGCCAGCGCTGCGTTTTTGCAGGTGCGCCAAGCGCTCAAGCCACTGGCCATAGGTGTATCGATCAGCACTGTCAGCGGTCTGCAACCAGAGGGGCAACTGCTCTTCGTGGGGCTGCTGGACATAATCGGCATCGAACCACACCTGAGGCGCGGTGAGCCGGCTGAACAGGCGCTTGTAGCTGTCGACACCGGGCAGCGCCTGCCAATTGACCTGTTGCAGGTTACGCAGTTGGCGCTCCAGCAAGGCCTGGGCCTGTGCATCGAACACATCACCCTGGGGCTCTTTGAGCACCCAGCTGACGAGCAGGCCGGGCCTGTAGTTGCTCATATAGCGCGGCAACAACTGACCCAACTCGTCCTGCGTCGTGAGCTTGAGCACACTCATCACCGGCACATAGACCAGGGTCACCGGCTGCTGCGCCACCTGGCGCTGCAGGACCAACAGCGTCAGCCACTCCCCCGGCTGGCCTTCCTGGGCGGCATAGACTTGATAGATATGCAGCGCATCCGGCTGGCCCAGGGCCTGGCGGTCCGCCAGATAACCCCAAAGCTGCTGCGGGCCGTCGCCCACGCCCAACAACTGCCTGCCCTCCTGCGACGTCAGCGGCGGGTTTTGCCAGGCCGTGAGCAGGCACGCGCGCAGTTGCTTGCCCACCGCGCCCCAGCGACTGAGGCCAGGATCATCCGCCACCGGCGCATTCCAGAAGGCCACCAACCGCGCACTGAAGGCCTCGAACAACCCAGGGGCCAGGGTGTCGAGCATGCGTTCGATATCGTCGACCGAAACCCCGGCGGGGGCCGGTACCAGGTCTCGACTGATGGAGCTGACCAGTAACTGATAGCGACCTGCACTGTCACTCCCCTCCCGAGCCCCCATGCGACGCCGGATCAACGCATCCCCCAGGCAAGTGAGCTGCCCGTAAGTGCCCGGCGCCTGGGTTCGCACGCCGATCCAGGTAGCCGTTGCGCGCAGGCCGGCGCCAGCGAACCCTTCGTCGAGCCAGTCCTGGATCATCGACTCGGCCACCTGCATCAGTGTCGGGCGCTGGGCAAACATACGCCCGAGGTAGTCGCGGGAGGCATATGCCTGTGAAGTGTCGTGAAGTGCCGCCGGTGAATGGCTCATGTCGCGCGTCCTGATGATTCGGAGCGGGGAAAATAGGTCGGCCATGGGCGTGCGGGGCACTACATAAATCAATGCACTGGCGCTTCATCAAGCGGGACGCGTGTATTGAAAACGCTACAGCGGAACGTTTTCAATACACCGCTGATCGTCCTTCGCTATGCAAGGCTTTGATCCGCATAGGCTTTTTTTCTGCCATCGAAGCGTAGCGATTTCGCTACAGCTGTTGGGAACTCACACGCGGCATTATTTTTTAACTTATTGATTTGTAACGACAAAAATATATTGGCCGCATTTTTGCTAAGGACTTACCCATTCCAATCCCGTCCACCAGACGATTCTGGCCCTGAGGAGTTTCCATGAGCGAATTGCGTTTTACTGAAGATCACGAATGGCTGCGTGCCGAAGCCGACGGCAGCGTCACCGTAGGTATTACTGCGTTCGCGCAAAACGCACTGGGTGATGTGGTTTTCGTACAACTGCCTGAGCTGCAGGCCTACGACCAGGGTGCAGAAGCTTCCACCGTAGAGTCGGTCAAGGCCGCCAGCGGTGTGTACATGCCCTTGACCGGCGAAGTGCTGGCAGTGAACGACAAGCTCAGCGACAGCCCGGAACTGGTCAACGAAGACCCGATGGGCGAAGGTTGGTTCTTCCGCTTTAAACCGGCCGATGCCGATGCGGTAGCTAAGCTGTTGGATCAGGATGCGTACGACCGCCTGATCAAAGCCAATGCGCAAGCTTGAGGAGCGTGCCATGACCGTTCAATTGACCACCGCCAACGAATTTATCGCCCGCCATATCGGCCCGCGCCAGGACGACGAGCAGCAGATGCTTGCGACCCTGGGCTTTGATTCCCTCGAAGCCCTGAGCGCCAGCGTGATCCCGGAAAGCATCAAGGGCACCGCCGTGCTGGGGCTGAGCGACGGTCTGAGCGAAGCCGATGCCCTGGCGTCGATCAAGGCCATCGCGGCCAAGAACCAACTGTTCAAGACTTACATCGGCCAGGGCTACTACAACTGCCACACGCCGTCGCCGATCCTGCGCAACCTGCTGGAAAACCCGGCCTGGTACACCGCCTACACGCCGTACCAGCCAGAGATTTCCCAGGGTCGCCTGGAGGCGCTGCTGAACTTCCAGACCCTGATCAGCGACCTCACCGGCCTGCCGATCGCCAACGCATCCTTGCTCGACGAAGCCACCGCCGCCGCCGAAGCCATGACCTTCTGCAAGCGCCTGAGCAAGAACAAAGGCAGCAACGCCTTCTTCGCCTCGGTGCACAGCCACCCGCAGACCCTCGACGTGCTGCGCACCCGTGCCGAGCCGCTGGGCATTGATGTGGTGGTGGGCGATGAGCGCGAGCTGACCGACGTCAGCCCGTTCTTCGGCGCCCTGCTGCAATACCCGGCCAGCAACGGTGACGTATTCGACTACCGCGAACTGACCGAACGCTTCCACGCCGCCAACGCCCTGGTGGCGGTGGCCGCCGACCTGCTGGCCCTGACCCTGCTGACCCCACCGGGCGAGTTCGGTGCCGACGTGGCCATCGGCAGTGCCCAACGCTTCGGCGTGCCGCTGGGCTTTGGTGGCCCGCACGCGGCGTACTTCTCCACCAAGGATGCGTTCAAGCGCGATATGCCGGGCCGTCTGGTCGGGGTGTCCGTGGACCGTTTCGGCAAGCCGGCCCTGCGCCTGGCCATGCAGACCCGCGAGCAACATATCCGCCGCGAGAAAGCCACCAGCAACATCTGCACCGCCCAAGTGCTGCTGGCCAACATCGCCAGCATGTACGCGGTGTACCACGGCCCCAAAGGCTTGGTGCAGATCGCTACGCGTATCCATCACCTGGCCGCGATCCTGGCCAATGGCTTGAGCACGCTGGGCCTCACGGTTGAACAAGAGACGTTCTTCGACACCCTGACCCTGGCCACCGGCGCCAACACTGCTGCCCTGCACGACAAGGCCCGCGCCCAGCGCATCAACCTGCGCGTAGTGGACGCGGCACGCCTGGGCCTGTCGGTGGACGAAACCACCACCCAAGCCGATATCGAAACCCTGTGGAGCGTGTTCGCAGGCGGTAAAGCCCTGCCAGACTTCGCCGCCCTGGCCGCCAGCGTCGACAGCACCCTGCCCGCCGCACTGCTGCGTCAGTCGCCGATCCTCAGCCACCCGGTGTTCAACCGTTATCACTCCGAAACCGAGTTGATGCGCTACCTGCGCAAGCTGGCCGACAAGGACCTGGCACTGGATCGCACCATGATCCCGCTGGGCTCGTGCACCATGAAGCTCAACGCTGCCAGTGAAATGATCCCGGTGACCTGGGCCGAGTTTGGCGCCCTGCACCCGTTCGCCCCGGCCGCACAAAGCGCCGGCTACCTGCAACTGACCAGCGAACTGGAAGCCATGCTCTGCGCGGCCACCGGTTACGACGCCATCTCCCTGCAACCGAACGCCGGTTCCCAGGGTGAGTACGCAGGCCTCTTGGCGATCCGCGCCTATCACCAGAGCCGTGGCGAAGAACGCCGCGATATCTGCCTGATCCCATCGTCGGCCCACGGCACCAACCCGGCCACCGCCAACATGGCCGGCATGCGCGTCGTCGTCACCGCGTGCGACGCCCGTGGCAACGTGGACATTGAAGACCTGCGCGCCAAGGCTATCGAGCATCGCGAACACCTCGCCGCGCTGATGATCACCTACCCGTCGACCCACGGCGTGTTCGAGGAAGGCATCCGCGAAATCTGCGGGATCATCCACGACAACGGCGGCCAGGTGTATATCGACGGCGCCAACATGAACGCCATGGTCGGTCTGTGCGCCCCTGGCAAGTTCGGCGGCGACGTGTCCCACCTGAACCTGCACAAGACCTTCTGCATCCCCCACGGTGGTGGCGGCCCGGGCGTTGGCCCGATTGGCGTCAAGTCACACCTCACGCCGTTCCTGCCCGGCCATGCGGCCATGGAACGCAAGGAAGGCGCGGTGTGCGCGGCGCCATTCGGCAGCGCAAGCATTTTGCCGATCACCTGGATGTACATCAGCATGATGGGCGGCGCGGGCCTCAAGCGCGCTTCTCAGTTGGCGATCCTCAATGCCAACTACATTTCCCGTCGCCTGGAAGAGCACTACCCGGTGCTGTACACCGGTAGCAACGGCCTGGTGGCACACGAATGCATCCTCGACCTGCGCCCGCTCAAGGACAGCAGCGGTATCAGCGTCGATGACGTGGCCAAGCGCCTGATCGACTTTGGGTTCCATGCACCGACCATGTCGTTCCCGGTCGCCGGCACCTTGATGATCGAGCCGACCGAAAGTGAATCCAAGGAAGAACTGGACCGTTTCTGCGACGCCATGATCGCCATCCGCGAAGAAATCCGCGCAGTGGAAGACGGCACGTTGGACAAGGATGACAACCCACTGAAGAACGCACCGCACACCGCTGCCGAAATCGTCGGTGAATGGAGCCATCCGTACAGCCGCGAACAAGCGGTGTACCCGGTGGCGTCGTTGATCGAAGGCAAGTACTGGCCGCCGGTTGGCCGGGTCGATAACGTGTTTGGTGATCGCAACCTGGTGTGTGCGTGCCCGTCGATCGAGAGCTACGCATAACCTGACTGTAGAAACGCAGTCAGTGTGGGAGCTGGCTTGCCTGCGATGCAGACACCTCGGTCTATCAGTAGCTCCGAGGTGAGGCTATCGCAGGCAAGCCAGCTCCCACATTGATCGCATTCCACAGGGCAGCTTGCGTCCAACAATAAGAAACCGGAGAACCACTCATGTCTTTAAGCGTGTTCGACCTGTTCAAGATTGGCATCGGCCCCTCAAGCTCTCACACCGTTGGCCCGATGCGCGCCGCAGCCCGATTCGCCGAAGGCCTCAAGCGTGACGACCTGCTGCACGCCACCACCTGCGTCAAGGTGGAGCTCTATGGATCGCTGGGCGCCACCGGCAAAGGCCACGGCAGCGACAAGGCCGTGTTGCTGGGCCTGGAGGGCGAACACCCAGACACCGTGAACACTGAAACCGTGGCCGCGCGCCTGGCGCAGATGCGCAGCGACGCGCGCTTGAACCTGCTCGGTGAACACAGCATTGCGTTCAACGAGAAAGAACACCTGGCGATGATTCGCAAACCCCTCGCCTATCACCCCAACGGCATGATCTTCCGTGCGTTTGACGCTGCCGGCATCCAGATCCGCAGCCGCGAGTACTACTCGGTCGGCGGCGGTTTTGTGGTGGATGAAGACGCTGCCGGCGCCGACCGGATCGTCGAGGACGCCACGCCCCTGACCTTCCCGTTCAAACATGCCAAGGATTTGCTTGGCCATTGCACCACCTATGGGCTGTCCATCAGCCAGGTGATGCTGACCAATGAAAGCGCCTGGCGCCCGGAAGCCGAGACCCGCAGCGGCCTGCTGAAGATCTGGCAGGTGATGCAGGACTGCGTTGACGCAGGCTGTCGCAATGAAGGAATCCTGCCGGGAGGCTTGAAGGTCAAACGTCGCGCCGCCGCGCTGCATCGTCAGTTGTGCAAGAACCCCGAATCCGCCCTGCGCGATCCGCTGTCGGTGCTGGACTGGGTCAACCTGTACGCCCTGGCGGTCAACGAAGAAAACGCCAACGGCGGGCGCGTGGTCACGGCGCCCACCAACGGCGCTGCGGGGATCGTGCCCGCCGTACTGCATTACTACATGCGCTTTATCCCCGGCGCGAACGAAGACGGCGTGGTGCGTTTTCTGCTCACCGCCGCGGCCATCGGCATTCTGTACAAGGAAAACGCCTCGATTTCCGGCGCCGAAGTCGGTTGCCAGGGTGAAGTTGGCGTGGCCTGTTCGATGGCGGCGGGCGCGCTGTGCGAAGTGTTGGGCGGCAGCGTCTCTCAAGTGGAGAACGCCGCCGAGATCGGCATGGAGCACAACCTCGGCCTGACCTGCGACCCGATTGGCGGCCTGGTGCAGGTGCCCTGCATCGAGCGCAATGCCATGGGTTCGGTGAAGGCGATCAATGCGGTGCGCATGGCCTTGCGCGGCGATGGGCAGCATTTCGTGTCCCTCGACAAGGTGATCCGCACCATGCGCCAGACCGGCGCCGATATGAAAAGCAAATACAAGGAAACCGCCCGTGGCGGTTTGGCCGTCAACATTATCGAGTGCTGATGCTTATAAACGCGCCAGCACGTTTTTCAGGAGCTGAATATGTCCACCGAAACCCTGTTGAAAACCCCACTGCACGCCCTGCATCTTGAACTGGGCGCACGCATGGTGCCGTTCGCCGGCTATGACATGCCGGTGCAATACCCACTGGGTGTGATGAAGGAGCACTTGCACACCCGTGAACAGGCCGGGTTGTTCGATGTGTCGCACATGGGCCAGATCCGCCTGACCGGGGCCAATGCCGCCAAGGCCCTGGAAACCCTGGTGCCCGTGGATATCATCGACCTGCCAGTGGGCATGCAGCGCTACGCCATGTTCACCAACGAGCAGGGAGGCATCCTCGATGACCTGATGGTTGCCAACCTGGGTAACGATGAATTGTTCCTGGTGGTCAACGCCGCTTGCAAGGATCAAGACCTGGCCCACCTGCGCCAGCATATCGGCGAGCACTGCCAGATCGAGCCGCTGTTTGAAGAGCGCGCCCTGTTGGCCTTGCAAGGCCCGGCGGCGGTGAAGGTGCTGGCGCGCCTGGCCCCGGAAGTGACCAAGATGACCTTTATGCAGTTCGCCCCCCTGCGCCTGCTGGGGGTGGAGTGCTATGTCAGCCGTTCCGGTTATACCGGCGAAGACGGTTTTGAAATCTCCGTCCCCGCGGCCAACGCCGAGAGCCTGGCGCGCAGCCTGCTGGCCGAAACGGAAGTAGCTGCCATTGGCCTGGGCGCTCGAGACTCCCTGCGCCTGGAAGCCGGGCTGTGCCTCTATGGGCACGATATGAACAGCGAAACTACCCCGATTGAGGCCAGCCTGCTGTGGGCCATCTCCAAGGTCCGCCGTGCTGATGGTGCGCGTGCCGGAGGTTTCCCGGGCGCAGACCGGATCTTCACCCAGCAGCAGACCGGCATCAGCCGCAAGCGCGTTGGCTTGTTGCCACAGGAGCGCACGCCGGTGCGTGAAGGGGCAGAGATTGTCGACGACCACGGCACCGTGATCGGCACCGTGTGCAGCGGCGGCTTTGGCCCAAGCCTGGGCGGCCCGCTCGCCATGGGCTACCTCGACATGGCCTTCACCGCGTTGGATAGCGAAGTCTCTGCGTTGGTACGTGGGAAAAAGGTGCCACTTCGTGTAAGTAAAATGCCATTCGTGCCACAGCGTTACTATCGTGGCTGATTGACTGTTCCTATAAGTAACGCGGTTGTGTTCACTTGCACTAATCTGTAACACAACCGCCATAAAACAGTGCACCTACGATAGTCAATGTTATGTCGATCAACCTATAACAAGTGACTCAATCTATCGAATAACACCCCGCGGCAATATTGCCCTAAGTGCGAGCAGGGCTAGTAAATACGTGGCTTGCAGAGGGCTTGTTTTTCCTGTGTTAGTTGGCGTAGAGTTTGCCCACTGTGTTTGCATGGGTCGCTTGGAACCTGGACCTGGGCAGTAGCTGAAGTAGTTGTGCTACAACCCGTTCGACGTCTCTTACTTTCCTGCAACCCAGCCCAGTACTCTTTCATGTGAAAGGGGCTGTCATTAATTTTTAGCGTCAAGGAAATAAGAAAATGGCTGAACGTCAGAGCGGTACCGTCAAGTGGTTTAACGACGAGAAAGGTTTTGGTTTTATCACTCCAGAAAGCGGTCCGGATCTGTTCGTGCATTTCCGCGCTATCCAGGGCAACGGCTTCAAGAGCCTCAAAGAAGGCCAGAAAGTGACCTTCATCGCTGTGCAGGGCCAAAAAGGCATGCAAGCGGACGAAGTACAAGCAGAAGCCTGATCCTTACTGCGACAAAAAGCCTCTGATGGTGACATCAGAGGCTTTTTTATGTGCGTTTGTCCGTAAAATGGCTTTTTTCCTCCAGAGAGCCGAGCCATGTCGAAACACCTGCTAAGCCCCCAAGGCGAATTCCCCGCCGTTGGCCTGGGCCGTCGTCTGGCAGCGATGTTCTATGACTTCCTGTTGTGTACCGCCCTGCTGATCGTTACCGCCTTCCTCTACAAGCTGGTGTGGATCGCGTTTGTGGGCGAGGCAAAAATGCGCACGCTCTCGGAGTCCGGCGCTCTGGACGGTGATCCGCTGCTGTCGACGATTCTGTTTTTTGTACTGTTTGGCTTCTTTGCCAAGTTCTGGACCCACTCCGGGCAGACCCTGGGTATGCAAGTGTGGGGCGTGCGCGTGCAGAACGCGGACGGCTCGCGCATCAGCCTGTGGCAGGCGCTGTTGCGGTTTGTGGTATCGATTGCGTCGTGGTTGTGCGCAGGGCTGGGGTTTATCTGGTCGCTGGTGGACAAGAAACAGCGGGCCTGGCATGACATTTATTCGGACACGCAGTTGGTGCGAATCCCGAAGAAAAAGAAATAAAGCAGGCAACACAACTCAAATGTAGGAGCTGGCTTGCCTGCGATAGCGGTTTATCAGTCACTACAATATTGACTGTTATAACGCTATCGCAGGCAAGCCAGCGCCTACAGTTTGGTTGTGGCAGCCTTGGATCAGGCGTTGCCGGCCAGCTTCAGGCGGGCCGCCTGGGTAAAGTCCAGCATGCGCTTGAGCGGGCGTACGGCATGGGGGATCAACGAGGGTTCGACGAAGATCTCGTTGCTGCCTTCACGCAGGCATTGCAACGTGCGCTCCAGGGTATTCATCGCCATCCACGGGCAATGCGCACAACTGCGGCATGCCGCGCCGTTACCGGCGGTGGGCGCCTCGACAAAGACCTTTTCCGGGCACAGCTGCTGCATCTTGTAGAAAATGCCACGGTCAGTGGCGACGATAAACGTCTTGTTCGGCAAACGCTGCGCCGCCGCAATCAACTGGCTGGTAGAACCCACGGCATCGGCCAACTCGATCACCGAGGTCGGTGATTCCGGGTGCACCAGGATCGCTGCATCCGGGTACAGCGCCTTCATGTCTTCCAACTGCTTGGACTTGAACTCTTCGTGGACGATGCACGCACCGTCCCACAGCAGCATGTCGGCACCGGTCTGACGCTGGATATAGGTACCCAGGTGCTTGTCCGGGCCCCAGATGATGGTTTCGCCGTTATCCATCAGGCTTTCGACGATTTCCAGGGCGCAACTGGAGGTCACCACCCAATCCGCACGGGCTTTGACTGCCGCCGAAGTGTTGGCGTAGACCACCACGGTACGCTCCGGATGCTGGTCGCAGAACGCCGAAAACTCTTCCACCGGGCAACCCAGGTCCAGGGAGCACGTGGCTTCCAGGGTCGGCATCAGGATCCGTTTTTCGGGGGTAAGGATTTTCGCCGTCTCGCCCATGAAGCGCACGCCAGCAACCAGCACGGTCTTGGCCGGATGGGCGGCGCCGAAGCGGGCCATTTCCAGTGAGTCGGAAACACAGCCGCCGGTTTCTTCGGCCAGGGCCTGAATCACCGGGTCGCAGTAGAAGTGCGCCACCAGCACCGCATCTTGAGCCTTGAGCTCGGCAGCGATGGCAGAACGTAAGCTTGCCTCTTGCTCGGCACTGAGCACCTTGGGTTGCTTGGCATCGAGGTGGGCTTGGACCAGAAGGCGTTCGGAAATTTGCGTCATGTTCGCAAGACCTACAGGCGCAGTTGCGCGAAAGTCGAGTGTACCACCGGCTCTGGAGCCCTTCGGGCGCCGCCGGACGAAGTGATTGTGTTCATCAAGCACGGGTTTAGGTGAAGCTGCGCAAGGCTACAGAATATCGATTGGATTCAAAAGCCTAATATGGCGCAGGGACATTACCCATTTCCCTGGCCAGATCCAACCAGGCTCGCGCAGCCGGCGGCAAGTGAGCATTACGCCGCCAGGTCAGGGCGATATGCCAGTCCGTCTGGGGCTCATCCAGCGCGATCAAGGCAATGCCGGCATGCAAGTGTTTGTAGGCCAGCATGCGCGGCAGGAAGGCAACGCCCAGGCCCGCGCCGACCAGGTCGACGATAAAGTCGATCTGGGCGCTGCGCACAGAAACCTTCGGCGAGACGCCCCGACGCTCGCAGGCGGAAAGAATGATGCGGTTCAGGGCAAATCCAGCCTCGAAGAGTATGAATGGGGAGTCGGACAAGTCGGAAAAATCCACACTTTTGCGCCCGGCCAATGGATGGCTGCTGGGCAGGACCACCATCAACGGCTCGACGCGCACGTCCTGATACTCAAACTCGCCCTCCACCGGCACCAGCAGGGCAGCCACATCCACCTCCCCCGCTTGCAGGCACTCGCCCAGCTTCTTGCTGCCATGCTCGATCAGCTCGATCTCGATCTGCGGGTAACGCTGGCGGTACTCGGCAAACATCGCCGCAAACAACTCACCACTGCCCACCGGCGGCAGGCCGATGCGCAAGACGCCACGCTTGAGACCCAGCAGGTCATTGATCTCGGCCACCAGGTCGCTGCGCTCGGCGAGCAGCACCAGAGCGCGGCGGTAGGCAATCTCGCCAGCGGCTGTCAGTTCACTCTTATGGCCGATACGGCTGAACAGCGGCGTGCCCAGCTCCTCCTCCAGGGTCTTGACCGCTTTGCTGACGCTCGATTGCGTGAGCGAAACCATCTCGGCCGCTTGTGAGAAACTGCCTTGGCGCACCACTTCGACAAAGGCTCGCAGCGTTCGCAGGTTCATGACTATTCCATTTGCGACTTGAATTAAGTTGTAAAAGTTGTTTTTACCATGAAAAGCCTTTGACTATCCTCCACCCACCGTTTTCCTTATTCCGGGGCCTCACTGTTCATGATCATTTCGTCTGCATCGGATTACCGCGAAGCCGCACGCCGCAAACTGCCGCGTTTCCTGTTCGACTACATTGACGGTGGCGCCTACGCCGAGCACACCCTCAAGGCCAACAGCTCGGACCTGGCAGACATCAGCCTGCGCCAGCGCGTCCTGCGCAACGTCGAGAGCCTGAGCCTGGAAACCACGCTGTTCGACCAACCGCTGGCGATGCCGGTGGTCATGAGCCCGGTAGGCCTGACCGGCATGTTTGCCCGGCGCGGGGAAGTCCAGGTGGCGAACGCGGCGGCCAATAAAGGCATCCCTTTTTGCCTGTCGACCGTTTCCGTGTGCCCGATCGAGGAAGTCGCATCGCAGACCGCGCAATCGATCTGGTTTCAACTCTATGTGCTCAAAGACCGCGGCTTCATGAAGAACGCCCTGGAGCGCGCCCAGGCCGCTGGGGTGAAAACCCTGGTGTTCACCGTCGACATGCCAACCCCCGGTGCCCGCTACCGCGATGCTCACTCCGGGATGTCCGGCCCGTACGCCGCCCAGCGGCGCATGTTGCAGGCCGTGACCAAGCCAGCCTGGGCTTTTGACGTGGGACTTATGGGCCGCCCCCACGACCTGGGCAATATTTCCAAATACCTCGGCAAGCCAACCCACCTTGAAGACTACATCGGCTGGCTGGCCACCAACTTCGACCCGTCCATCAGCTGGAAAGACCTGGAATGGATCCGTGAGTTCTGGAAGGGCCCAATGATCATCAAGGGCATCCTCGACCCACAGGATGCCAAGGATGCGGTGAGCTTCGGGGCCGACGGCATCGTCGTGTCCAACCATGGCGGCCGTCAGCTCGATGGCGTGCTGTCTACCGCCAGGGCGTTGCCTGAGATTGCCCAGGCGGTTGGCAGCGATCTCACGGTGTTGGTGGACTCTGGGGTGCGCTCGGGGCTGGATGTGGTGCGCATGCTCGCCCTGGGCGCCCGGGGTGTGTTGCTGGGACGAGCGCCCGCCTACGCGTTGGCCGCTGATGGCCAGCGCGGCGTGGAGAATCTATTGGATATTTTTGCCAAGGAAATGCGCGTGGCCATGACCCTGACCGGGGTTACGTCGATTGCGCAGATCGATGAGTCAATCCTGGTGCGCGGGCAGATCTGACTCGCCAGGGTCAGGCTTCGCGGATCTGGCTGACACTGGTGATCTGGCCATTCCAGACCATCTCATAATGGGAGGCCTGGACAATCGACGACACCGGCCGGGGTGTCAGCAAGGCCCAGCAGTGATCGCCCTCTGCGCGCACCGACAGGTAGCGAAGGCCGGGACAACCGGCCTTCTTCAACTCGCCACCCAAGCGCTGGGCGTGGCTGTAGTCGTCAGGGTCGTAGATCGGGTCGTTCATAGGCACCGACGTCGCATCCTTCATCGAGTCGCCGGCAAAACTGCACGCCAGTGCGCGAAACACAAAACGCTCATAATTAAGGCCACGGACCCCGGACCAATACTGGTTCTGGTGGTGACGCACCTCTGCCAGTGCCGTCTCGATAGTGGCCGCCAGGTACAGCACACCAAAATCACCCGCGCTGAAACGCGACCCTGCCGGGTTGACGTGGGTAAACGGCGCAATTGCGTAGGAACATCCCACAATCCCGAACGGGATTTCCCTCCGGGCTATCAGCTCGATCCGGCCGACCTCATTGCCCAGTCGCGGGTTGGTCAGGGCCTGGATCTGATAAAGCGCCTCAAACTCCTCGGCATCCGCCACATCATCAAATAAGGCAATCGGCGGGAATTTTGAATTGACCAGGCGATAGGCCTGCAACTGCCCCCCGGGCAGATCGCCCAACTGGCTGGCCCTCACCATTGCGCGCCACGCAGCACATCGATGCGCCGGAAGGTTTCGTACAGGGAAATCATATCGCCCTGGGCCATGATCTCCAGAGGCGAGCGGCCGTTGAAAAACAGGTTGTCGTTGGGCATTGCGGGGAAGCCGTACACGTTCTCGGGGTTATCGAACACCATGCGCAGCGTGGCGTGGATATTCAGCACGAAGCTGATGCGCTGCATCTGATCGGCATCCAGGCTCACGGACCAGGCAGCATCGCGCTGCCGGGCGCGGGTGTAGGTACTACGCGAGATGCGCAAGATGCGGCAGGCCTGGTCGCTGCTGGCCTGCCATTTTTCCAGGATGCTCACGGCCGCCCGTAGTCCGGCGACACATTGCTCGCGGGTAAAGGGCTGTGCTTGGAGGGCCAGGCTCATGGTGCCACCTCAAATTAATCTATAGACTCAAATATAGACGCCTGAGGTCTACAGATCAAACCACTACAACATCCTGTGTCAGCTTTTAAAACCAAAGGTCCTAGTGGCATGCTTTTCGTTATTTCGAATCGCACTTTAACGCCCGATGGGTGAGAATGGTTCCCGTCTACATTTTCTCCAATCCATTGTGTATGAGCCCCCAAGAAATGGAATTCAACGCGCCTTCTTCATCCCGCTGGCTACTGGCCTTGTTCGGTGCAAGCCTACTGTCACTGTCCGGCTGCCAGAGCCAAACGCCAGAGCAGCTAGCAGAACAGGCACAGGGACGACAGGAATACGCAAAGTTCGTCAACTCGTTCAAAACAATACTGCGCAGTTATGCCCTGGCCGCCAATGAACAGGAGCTGACAGGTGTGATGAATATGGTCATGACCGTCGACACGCAGAACCATGTAGTGGACTGCTCAACCCAACGCGGAACCCTGTTGCCCAACGAGGGCCTGAACCAACTGCGTCAGGCCAAGCTGGCCAAACTGGTCACCGAGCTGTGCTGGACCACACTGTTTCCCGAGGTCTCACAAAAGGCCTTCGCTGATAACGAGGATTCCCAGGTGATTGTCGCCCCCATGGTGTTCACCCCTCTGATTGGGCTCTCGGAAGAACAGCAGCAACTGCAGAAAACCCGAATCGACCTCTATAGGCAGATCCGTTTCTTCCGCGAACAACTGTTTGCAGGGCATGACATCCAGAGCATTGGCGTCGCCAGCTTCCACTTCATTGCCGACGCACAGGGCAAAGTGAGTGAGTGCATGGTCAACCTGAATCAAAGCCCGTTCCGCTCACAGGGGTTCAAGGCAGATAGCGCGTTGCAGCAACGCCTCGCCACGCAGTGCAAACGGCTGGACCTGCGCCAGATGCCGGGATTTGCCAACCACCCTAAAGGCCTGCCCCTGGGTTATGTGCAGGTGGACTACAGCCCGTGGATGAATGGGCGCCGGGGCTGAAAGCCAAACAAAGCGGCCGGTTTACCAGCGCAAGTCGTGAGCGGCAATGCGCAACCTACGTGCATCGGCTGGGAAGGTATTATCGGCTCCACACCGGAGTTCAAGGAATTCCCCAACGGCAACAAAGACCCGCGCCGACTCTTGAGAATCAACGCTTACTTCGATAACTCAATTCCAGATGGCAAGGGGGGATATGAAGACAGGGGCGGGTTTTGGGCAAGCGTGGAATGGTGGCACAAGGATGCTGAGCACTATGCCCAGCTTTTTCAGAAAGGCATGCGTGTGATGATTTCTGGTCGTGCGGTGATGGATCGCTGGAAAAACGATGACGGAGAGTTTCAAGCGTTAAAAATCCAAGCCAGTCGGATTGGTATGTTGCCGCATCGGGTCACGATGGTGAACCTGGCGCCGTCGCAGGCTCAAACCTCGCTGCAGTCCAACAGGCCTCAGCCAGCACAGCAACCGACCTCCGGATCTGATGATTATCCGGACCCTGATGAGCTGTTTGATAGGGGGTGAAATTTTTCCGGCCCATTCGTGACGCTGCTGGTGTTAGGGGAGCTGACTCATCGGCTCCTCAACCTTGTTCGCTAACCCCTGAAACTCGGAGCTACGGTTCCTGAGTAATTACCTTCCCCCGATGCCTCGCAATCAATATTAAAAAGCCAGTACGCTGCGTACGATTTGCCTGATACTACACGCCGTCACTCGGCCTAAATCAGGGACTTCCTTTCATGGACGACTTTCTACAAATCTCGGCACTGCTGCGCGCAAGACATCAGCGGCCGCCAGGCTTCAACCTCTTTTCAGTACTGCGCAGTTCAAGTGACGAGGTTCGGCTTCACTCGCGCTTCCTCGCATTCTTGCTCGACCCAAAAGCTAGCCACAATCAGGGAACCGCCCTGCTGAATCTCCTGTTGAAACGAGTGGGAGTCCAGAACTTCGATTCAACGAGTGCGAATGTCGAGGTCGAGTACAAGAACATCGACATCCTCGTTCGCAACCAATCCAATCAAGCCGTGATCATCGAGAACAAGGTCTATGCCCGCGACCGTGACGAGCAGTTGTGGGACTACCATCAGCAAATGCTGGGGGAAGGCTACCGCGATATTTGGACCACGTACCTCACCCTGGATGGTACCGAGCCCAGTGAGCAGAGCAAAAAGTCGCTGCCTGTAATTCTAATCAGCTACGAAGCCGAGATCATCTCTTGGCTGAAGGACTGTATCCCACTGGTAGCCCGCGAGCCCGGCGTGCGGGAAAGCATTTTCCAGTACATCGAACTACTCCAAAAGCTGACATCCAGTGACCAGAGTGAGATCTACATGAGCAAGCTGAAAGAACAGATTCTGCTGGGCGAGAATATTTTCGTGATCGCCGACATCAACCATGCGTTCCAATCTGTACTGGCCGACCTGCAACTCGATATTTGGGAGCGCATGACGGCTTACCAAGAGCGTCAGTATCCGCACCTCGGTAGTCCTGTGGTTTCAGCCACGGAGGAGGCAGTTTCTGACTTTTACAAAAAGGCAAAAAACAACAAATACATCGGACTCACCTTCCCCTTCAGTTTTATGCAAGGTGGCGTGTACATCGAGGTCAACCACCGGCTGTACGTGGGTTACTGCTGTGATGGTGGGCCGTATCCCGAAGATCGTGAACGCTTGTTTGATCTATGCCGGGAAATCGCCCCCCGCAGTCGTAATACGAGCACTCTGTACTGGAGATACTCAAAAATTAATGTGAATTTCCATGCACCATCCAATGAAGACCTGGCGCTCCTTCGAGATCCTGAAATGAGGGAGTCGATTGCCATTAGCTTGATTGATGACGCCAACGAACTTTGGCAGCGTGCTCATCAGAAGTTTGCCTGACCGCAGATATAACCTTCCAGGAGGACCGAATATGGCAAAGGGTTGGAGCAACGAAGAGCTTCTCGCATCTGTCGAGGCCTATCGCCAAATGGCAGAGAAGCAACAAGCCGGAGTTGGCTACTCAAAGAAACAAGTCTACGAGGAGTTAGCTGCTCAGTTTGATCGCACACCAAAGGCTTTCGAATACCGAATGCAGAACATCTCTGCCGTGTTCGATGAGCTGGGTTTACCGTGGATACCCGGCCTAAAACCTGCCGTGAATGTGGGCACTGCGATGAAAGCTACGCTGATCCAACTCATTCAGGGTAAGACGCCCGAGGATGACGCGCAGCCAGGCGGCCTCGAAGACAGTCGCAACTGGGAGAAGGCCCTCGCAGCTGTAGAACAGCTTGGAGGCAGCGCCAGTCGAAAGCAGGTCGAAGCTTGGATTCTCGCCCGTGAACCCGAGTTCAACACCAATAACTTGACCGACCTCTACATGATGTCTGTTAACGCCCGAGCCCGCGGGGGCTATACGCAAAACAAAAAACCTCGACGGACTGATCAGGGCAACCGCTACGACAGGCTGTTCAACGTCGGTAAAGCCACCTTTGAGCTTTATGACCCAGTTCAGCATGGCATTTGGGAGATTTACACCGACGTATCATCGGGGAGCCGATTTGGTGTGTCTGTTCGACAGGTTACGAACCCTGTTGAAGAAGCACTTGCTGTCGCCCAGGCTGCTGCAGAGCAAGCGGACATCTTTGACCCCACAGATGTAGCTGATGCCAGAAAGCGCGTGACCGCCGACATCATCCGTCGTCGAGGGCAGCCCGCTTTCCGCAAAGCGCTATTGCAAGCCTATGGTGAAGCTTGTGCTATCACAGGCTGCAACCTGACCGCTGTGCTCGAAGCCGCGCATATCCACCCTTACAAAGGCGATCACACCAATGTTGTGTCAAATGGGTTGCTGTTACGGACGGATATTCACACGTTGTTCGACCTGGGGTTGATCGCCATAGAATCTGACACATTGGTCGTACGGGTATCGCCACAGTTGGAGGGCACCGATTACGGAAAACTGAATGGTTCCCCGCTTCGCCAGCCAGAACAAAAAGCTCACCGCGTAAGCTCAGAGGCGTTGGATTGGCATTGGAGCCAGAGTGGCTGGTGCGATTGAATCAGAGCTGGGCTACGTGACGCTAACGCTCCAGGTAGCTGCACGCCTCTAACGCTAAGCGAATTGACATGGGCGCGTCCATCGTCGAAATTATCGCCAATAGCGCCCGTCACCAACCCCAAAGCACGCATAGCTCCGGGAAGGGAGTGCGGACCTGGTTGAGGATTCTCCCTGTGTCTCCCTGTTCCAAGCAGACACGCAGCCGTCAACTCGTGAAAAGCGAGTTTCAAAGGCACATAGGGTTCTCTTGAGGTTCGAAGCACGGTAGTCACAGGGCCGCACTGGTGTTGCGGCCCATGCTTTTTAAAGCTCACTCGAAAGGTAGCCTGAAGATCTTGGAAAGGATCATCAGGCTACCTTTTGGGTAGCCGCTTTTCCTGGCCAGTGGCCCGCCGGCGAAACGCAGGGCTCCCTTTGTGCGCGGATGCGTGCCTTCTGCTTACTGGCCTCAGCCACGAAAATTGGCCAGGTGACGAATATGAGACGTCCTGATCACAGCCCAGAGATCAGCGACGCGACATCTCTCACAGGTGGAGTTTTTTCTGAATGCTTTCTCGAATAGAGCCGAGAGTAACTGTTGATTCAGTTACTTTCGGCAGTTTACTTGATGCGTGTGCATTCTTATCCCCTGCGCGCCTGTCGCAAACCCGCAGGATACTGCGCCGCATTTGGTGGAGAAATTCCGCCGGCATCTGAATTCAGATCAGTAAGCACCTGGACATCTCGCTCAGTGTCGCAGGGCGCTAACCGCTAATAAAGTTCTCACACCGCTTATAAGGCTTCAGTGTAGTGCGGGTCGTAGTCATCAGCAGGTTTTACGGTCACCTCTATGACCCCAGCGCCATACTTGTTCGCCAGAAAACGCTCCCGATAAAGGTAGAAAGCCGCATCGCAGACTTTCATGGTGAAGTAGGCGTTGAACCCTCCCCCCACAACAGCACCCACAGCGGGAATTGCTTGTGCAAGCTTTGCTTTTGTGAGGCGTATACCCAGAGCCTTGGCGATTTCTTGTATGATTTTTACGAAAACACTTTTTTCCAGCTCCTGCCAAGTAGCTTTCTTAGCTACATCCTGAGAAATCTTGATCAGCTGCGCCATGGCGAGCGCCTTGGAGCTGTCGGTCGGAGATGAGGCAAGGCCGAGCACGTTGAAGGCAAACAATCGCTCCTCCTGACGCGTGGTATCAAAGCCATAGTAAGCAGCGTACTCACCGATCGCCCGAAGGTTAAGTGTGATCAGAGCTGGGATGTCGACAGCCAGGCCAGGCAAGCCCACTACCCCTGCCCCCGCACCTTCAACCAAAGCGATGCCTTTGTACTTAGCTCCTAGGAAGCCAACGACCTTGTCGATCTGCTCCAGATCCAGGTCTTTTATATCTTCGTGGGTTTTAATCGTGCTGTGCCCATCACCACGAAACTCTTCGAAAATTGCTTCTGGTCTTACGCTCCACTGGGCTGCGTCGTGGCACACACTGGTCAAGCCCTCAATTGCACCCTGGATCGCGGGGCCGACGCCGGGGGCCTTGAATAGAAGGTCGCCTGCTATGTCCAGCGGCTGGTTTATCACCTTCAATGCCTGACCGAACCAACCAATATCAGGCTCCTTCCAGCTGTGAATCTCCTTGAGGGCGTGTTGCTCGTAATTACTCAGCTTTGGCATGCTCGATCCTTGAATAGTGAACTAATAGGCAGTGATTCTGAAATGCCATTATGCCTTGAGTAATGCAAATTCTGTTGCCGACTTTCGTCGGACGTTGACCTTGCCCAAGCTCCAACATCATCCGAGTCCAGACTGTTTTTTGTTACAAAGCACATACCTGGGAATCCTCCACAAGTACCGAGGAAAGTGCGGAATCCTCAATGATGCTCACCTTGATGTTCGGCCTGGGTGGAGTGAGAACTCACAACTGGGGCTGAATACAAACTCACCAGGGCCGTTCAACCAATCGCACCAACTCGCGGGAGGGGAGCGCTCGGCTACGCACAAATTGGCTTAAGAGCTAAGCTTCATGCTCGGTGTGGCTCAACCATCGGGCTTGAGGGGGAGATGCTGGCGACAGTCTGTCTTTTCGTTTATGGGTACCGCGTGGGGTGAAAGCGCAATCGTCCGCCATGCAAAAACACATCCCGCTTTGATCACGGCTGATGTTTTGCGTCTAGATAAGGTCAGAAACGAGCAGAGCTTACGGCGTTGAGGAATTCTCCTAATTAGCCTCAAGACTGCATCTGACAGACTCGCCTCAAATTACCAAAAACACTGACTTTGCTGGCCCTCCCATATTGACATCACCCAATGCCAACACTAGATTTCGCCTCAGACGGCTGCATTCCTGACAGGTTGAATCGGCTTTTCCGAAACCTTCCAGCTCAGTACTCACCAAATCGCGGGCAAAAAAAAACCCGGAAATCCTCACTTGCGTGGGCCTTCCGGATTTTCTAAACCGCCAAAAATGGTGGGTCGTGTGGGATTCGAACCTACGACCAATTGGTTAAAAGCCAACTGCTCTACCAACTGAGCTAACGACCCGCTGTGTGGTGGCGCGTATAATACTGATTTCTAAGGATTATTCAACACCTTATTTTAAATAAATCAGAAATAACGCGTTGGGTCAGTAATTCCGGCCGCTTGGAAGCCTTCTGCACGCAGTCGGCAGCTGTCACATTTCCTACATGCACGACCGTCATTGTCTGCCTGGTAGCAGGAAACAGTCAGCGAGTAGTCGACACCAAGCCTTACACCTGCCTTGACGATATCCGCCTTGCTCAGGTTTTGCAGTGGCGCCTGGATACGGAAGCCGTGCCCTTCTACGCCCGCCTTGGTCGCCAGGTTGGCCATGCGCTCGAACGACTCGACGAACTCTGGACGGCAGTCCGGGTAGCCGGAGTAGTCGACGGCGTTGACGCCGATAAAGATGTCGCGGGCATTGAGTACCTCTGCCCAGCCCAGGGCCAGCGACAGGAACACGGTGTTGCGTGCCGGCACATAGGTGACCGGGATGCCCTCAGTGGGCGCCTCAGGCACGTCGATGGTGCTGTCGGTCAGGGCCGAGCCGCCAATGCCGTTGAGGTTCAGCCCAATCACCTTGTGCTCCACCACGCCGAGGTCGCGGGCGACACGGGCGGCGGCGTGCAACTCGGCATGGGAGCGCTGGCCATAGTCGAAGCTCATGGTATAGCAGCTGTAACCCTCGGCACGTGCCATCGCCACCACGGTGGCGGAGTCGAGGCCGCCAGACAGCAGGATTACGGCACGTTTTTGCTCAGTGGTTTGTTCAGTCATTTCAGCGTCCTGGCTCGTCGTTCCAAAGATATTTATGCAGCTGCAATTGCAGGCGCACCGGCAGATTGTCCGCGACCACCCAGTCAGCCAGGTCGCGAGCGTTCAAGTCATGGTGGCTTGGAGAAAACAGCACCTCGCCGGCGCGTCGGTCCAAACCGTACTGGATCAGCTTGGAATTGGCCCAGTCATAGTCATCCCGTGAACAGATGACGAACTTGACCTGGTCGTTGGCGGTGAGCAACTCGATATTTTCATAGCGATTGCGATGCGCTTCCTTGGAGTCTGGCGTCTTCAGGTCAACCACTCGGCTGACGCGAGGATCGACTGCGGAAATATCCAGGGCACCGCTGGTTTCAAGGGACACCTCGTAACCGGCGTCACACAGCTGCTTGAGCAAAGGAATGGCATTGGGCTGGGCCAACGGCTCGCCGCCTGTAACACAGACGTAGCGCGGCTTGTAGCCTGCCACCTGCTCCAGGATGTCGTCGAGGGTACGAATAGTGCCGCCGCTGAACGCGTAGGCACTGTCACAGTACTGGCAGCGCAACGGGCAACCGGTCAGGCGCACAAATACTGTGGGCAGGCCGGCAGTGCGCGTTTCACCCTGTAACGAGTAAAAAACTTCGGTGATGCGTAATGTGTCTTGCATAGTCGCCACGGGCGTAACAGCTAAACAGGCTGTCCGCCTCCGTCAGGCACTTCATGGGATCCCGGCAAAGCGTGAACCCCAAAAAGCGTATTTCATAAAAGGGCGTGGATTCTAACGAAAAAACCCGCGACAGGCGCGGGTTTCTTCCAAGCGGATCAGCAATGCTTACAAACGCTGCAAATCGCGCTGGGCCAACTGGGCGGCAGATGTGCCCGGGTATTGGGCCACTACTTGCTGCAGAATGCCTTTGACCTTGTCGGTATGACCCAGGCGGCGTTCTACATCAGCCAGTTTGTACAGCGAATCAGGCACCTTGGCGTGCTTGGGGTAAAGCTGGCTGACCTTGGCAAACGCCTGGCCTGCACCCTGCAAATCACCCTTGGCCAGGTTGACCTCACCCAACCAGTACTGGGCATTGCCCGCATACTGGCTGTTTGGATAACGACCCAGGAAAGCGGTGAACGCCTTGCTGGCCTTGTCGAAATCCTTGGCCTTGATCAGGTCGAAGGCTGCGTCGTAATACAGCTTTTCCTTCGCCGGGTCAGCCGGTTCGCTGCTGGCGGCAGGGGCCTGTGTGGCGCCTGCGGCTGCACCACCGGCGGCGCTTGCGGCGCCACCGGCAGAAGAATTATCAGGAGTAGCGGCTGGTGTAACGCCGGTTCCTATACGTCGGTCAAGATCCTGGTAACGCTCCAGGCCTTCTTGCTTGAGCTGACGCACCTCATTCTGCAGAACTTCAATGGTGCCTTGTTGCTGCGCCAATTGATCCTGCATGCGTTGCAGTTGGTTGAACAGTTCGCCCTGTGCCGAAGGAGCGGCCGTGGCCGCTCCCCCCGCATAGGCGCCGTTCGTGCCATAACCTGCAGGTGGATAGCTGCTCCCACTATTGTTATAGCCAGAGTTGCTATCTTCCACGGGAACCGCAGCCCACACCGCAAGCGGTGCGAGGCTGAGAGCCAATACGGTTACAACACGACGGCACGTTCGCATGACGAATTACTTACGCAGTTCGACGCGACGGTTTTGAGCCCAGGATTGCTCGTCGTTGCCGGTAGCAACTGGACGCTCTTCACCGTAGGAAACCAGTTCCAGCTGAGCTGGGGAAACGCCTTGCAGTACCAGGTAGCGCTGAACGGCTTTCGCACGACGCTCGCCCAGTGCCATGTTGTACTCACGAGTACCACGTTCGTCGGTGTTGCCTTCCAGTACAACGCGAGCGCCGTTACCTTTCAGGTCTTTCGCGTGAACGTCCAGAGCGCGCATGGCTTCTGGCTTCAGGTCCGAACTGTCGTATTCGAAGTAGAAAGTGGTGATCGCGCGCAGAGCAGCTTCTTCGCTCAGGGAGCCGTCAACTGCACCAGTGTTGGCGCCGTAACCAGCGTTTGGATCAACAGCTGCGCCTTCACCGGCATTGTCGCCGCCTTTAGACGAGCAACCAACGGCTACGGACAGAGCCAGAGCCAGAGCAGCAAACTTACCAAACTTCAGCATTTCCATCGTGAAACTCCTAATGAACCCCAGTGTGTTAAGTACTTCTTTTTGTAGCGCCGCGTCAGTTCAGGTAAGGGGACCAGGACGGTTCTCTGACTTCGCCTTGTGCGGTAGGAAGCGGGAGCCTTACGCGTCCATTAATGGACACGAGCATCAAGACTCCCCGGCCCTGCTGGCGGGTGGCGTAGATTACCATGGTGCCGTTGGGCGCAACAGTAGGCGACTCATCAAGAGTGCTATCTGTGAGGATTTTTACGCTTCCGCGCTGCAAATCCTGGGCCGCCACCTTGAAATTAGTGAACCCATCCTGGCGATGGATCATTACCAGGGTCTTTTCATCGGCCGAAAGCTTCGGATTGGCGTTGTAGTTGCCGATAAAGGTCACACGTTCTGCACCACCACCGCCAACACTGCTCTTATAGATCTGCGGTTTGCCGCCACGGTCTGACGTGAAGTAGATGGTCGAACCATCCTTGCCCCAGAACGGTTCAGTGTTGATGCCAGGGCCGGAAGTGACACGGGTGATCTGGCGCGAACCGAGGTTCATCACGTAGATATCCGGGTTACCGTCCTTGGACAGTACGAATGCCAGGCGATTGCCATCCGGCGACCAGGCTGGTGCACCGTTCAAACCTTCGAAGTTGGTGATCTGCTCACGGCGGCCGGTGTCGATGTGCTGGACGAAGATGCGCGGACGCTTCTGTTCAAACGACACATAGGCGATACGCTTGCCATCCGGCGCAAAACGCGGCGACAGGATCGGCTCGCGCGATTGCAGCAGGGTCACTGCCCGGGCACCGTCGTAGTCCGAACGCTGCAGGGTGTAGCGCGTGTTGTTCACCGAGAAACGCTCAGCCGTCACGTACAACATGCGGGTAGAGAACGCACCTTTGATACCCACCAGTTTTTCGAACGACTGGTCGGCGATGTAGTGCGCCATGTCCCGCAGTTGGTCGACGCTGCCCGACACGCTACCGGTCAGCACTTGTTGCTCGGTGGCCACGTTGAACAGAGCGTATTGCACCTGCAGGCGACCGCCCGCTGGCACGATGCTGCCTACCATCAGGTACTGGGCGCCCAGGGCTTTCCAGTCACGGTAGATCACTTCGCTGCCTTGGGTCGGCTGGCTGATCATGTTCTGCTTCGGAATAGGCGCGTAGTAACCCGAGTTGCGCAGGTCATTACCAATGATTTCCGCCATATCGTCCGGCAGTACGCTACCGCCCTGCCAACCAAACGGCACTACTGCAATCGGAGTCGCCCGATCGCTACCGCTGGTTACCAGGATGTTCTTTTCATCCGCCGCCGCTATCCCTGCCATACAGCAAATAACGACAAGCATTCCTCGAAGAAGGTTTCTCACAAGGCTAGATCCTCAGGTGTGAATGTCATCTTGAATGAACGATAGGGAGCGAAGTCGCTTGGTTTCATTCCCTGCATCTCGGTCAACCGGCCAATGTTCTTGACCGCTGCAACCGCTGAACTGTCGAACGAACCGTCGCCACTGGACTTGGCCACGCTGACCGAAGTCACCGTACCGTCCGGCAACATGCCGATCTGCAGCACCACTGTCATGCCTTTGCGTGCCGAAGGTGGACGTGTCCAGCCCTCTGCTGCCCGCGCCCGAATCAGGTCGTCGAAACTGCCCGCGACTTCATCACCACGTTCATCGGCCAAGGCTTGCTGACGTTGCGGCGTGTCGGAAAGCAAATCAGCCAAGGCCTGGGCCTTTTTATCTTCGGCGGATTTACGCGCTGCTTCCTGGGCCTTTTTCTTCGAGGCATCGGCGGCAGCTTTCTTCTTCGCGTCATCGGCGATTTTCTTCTTCGCCTCGTCTGCTTCAGCTTTTTTCTTGGCGTCTTCGGCGGCTTTCTTCTTCGCGTCTTCGACTATCTTCTTCTTGGCTTCTTCAGCGGCCTTTTTCTTGGCCTCTTCTTCAGCCGCTTTCTTGGCTTCTTCTTCAGATTTCTTCTTGGCTATATCAGCCAATTGTTTCTCTTCGGCTTTTTTAGCTTCGGCAGCTTTCTCGGCTTTCTTGGCTTCATCAGCCTTTTTCGCCTCGTCGGCCTTCTTGGCTTCGTCAGCCTTTTTCGATTCTTCGGCCTTTTGAGCCGCCTCGTCTTTCTTTTGTTCCGCAGCAGCCTTCACCGCTTCCTGCTCGACCTTCTTCTGTTCCATCTGTTCGACTTCAGTCTGGCGCGCAGCCGACTTCTGGGCCTCACCCGCAATCTTCTGATTGGTCTGGGTGGTGGCCTGACTCTTCGATTTCAGCTGATACAGGGTCGCCTGCACGATCGGCTTGGCTGGCGGCAGCTCCGGCGTCATGGCAAAGCTGACAAACAGCATGCCAAACACCAGAACGTGCAGGGCAATTGCCCAGACGCTAGGCCAGAAGAAGCTTTCCGAGGCGGACGGCTCTCGCTGTTGCTGCATCAGGGCGCCTCGGTAATCAAGCCAACATTACCGACCCCGGCCTTCTGCAGCCCGCCCATGGCGCCCATGACGGAGCCGTAGTCGACCGACTTGTCACCGCGGATGAACACCTGGGTGTGCTTGCCGCCTTCATTGCCGGCGCGGATGATCTTGGTCACCGCGTCGGTCATTTGCGGCAAGGTCATGGCCTTGTCCTGTTGCTTCTGGGTGTCGACTTCGCTGCCAAGGTTCCAGTAATAGGTCTTGTCAGCCTTGATCGAGATGGTCAGGACCTGGGTGTTGTTGTCCTGCGGCAAGGCTTCGCTGGAAACCTTGGGCAGATCAACCTTCACACCCTGATTGAGCATCGGCGCGGTCACCATGAAGATCACCAGCAGCACCAGCATCACGTCGATGTAAGGCACTACGTTCATCTCGGCGACCGGCTTGCGCTTTTTGCGAGCTCGAGCGATTAAAGCCATTGGGAATTACCTGCTTATTCTTCGCTGGTGTGCACTTTACGGTGCAGGATCGCCTGGAATTCATCGGCGAAGGTGTAGTAACGGCCAATCAGGGTTTCGCTGGTGGCGGCGAAACGGTTGTAGGCAATTACTGCGGGGATTGCAGCGAACAGGCCGATGGCAGTGGCGATCAGCGCTTCGGCGATACCCGGCGCCACGGTGGCCAGGGTCGCTTGCTGGGCCGTTGCCAGGCCACGGAAGGAGTTCATGATGCCCCATACGGTACCAAACAGGCCGATATACGGGCTGACCGAACCGACGGTAGCGAGGAACGGCAGGCTCTGTTCGAGCTTTTCTTCCTCACGGGAGATCGCGACGCGCATCGCACGGGCCACGCCTTCCATGACCGCTTCCGGGTCAACGCCGGACTGCTGACGCAGGCGGGAGAACTCCTTGAAACCGGCGCGGAAGATCTGTTCTACGCCCGAATCCGGGTCTGGGTTGCTGCCTGCCTGGCGATACAGCTTGGACAGGTCGATACCCGACCAGAAGCGCTCTTCGAAGCTCTCCAGGGCACGTCGACCGGCACGCAGCAGGTTGCTGCGCTGAAAAATCATGACCCATGAGGTAACCGATGCGGCTACCAGGGTCAGCATCACCAGTTGAACCACGACACTGGCATTGCTGACCAGGCTCCACATGGAGGAATGGTCGACGACGGTAGGTTCCACGCTAAATCTCCTGCTCTGATTGTTTACCGGCGCCGCTCACGCCGGCAAAGGCCGCACGTAAAGCTTCGGGAATGGCCCGGGGTTTCAAACTATTGGTGCGCACACACGCCACCAGGAACTGCCCCTCACAGAGCAGCGTTGCATCCGTTGCCCGCCTGACCTGCTGTTTAAAGCGCAGGCTGACACGGTTCAATTCGATTACTTCGGCGCTGACCAGCAACTCATCGTCCAGTCGCGCCGGCGCGTGGTAACGGGCCTCGCTGGAATGCACGACAAATAACAGGTCCTCCCCTGCAAGCTGGGATTGGGCAAAGCCCAGCTCCCGCAGCCGCTCGGTTCGAGCCCGTTCCATGAATTTCAGGTAGTTGACGTAATACACGATGCCGCCCGCATCGGTGTCCTCGTAATAAACGCGACAGCGATGTGCGAACGACTGATCCCCGTTTTGCGCGCGCATACTCTAGTGCTTACTCCTCAGGTTGCCAATCCGGCCAGGCAACTGTTTTTCATTCTCTGCAACATTTCTAACGAAAGAATGACGACGCCAGCCACTAGGACAGCACAAACGTCGAATAAATCGACTCGCCATGCCTTTTTAATCGTCCACTGCATCGAGGAATTCGTCTACCACAGGCATCTCCCCCAATCGTGACGGAATGTTTAGCCCGAAGTGCAAATACGCATGGCGCGTGACCACACGGCCCCTCGGTGTACGCATGATGTAACCCTGTTGAATCAAGTAAGGCTCCAAAACATCCTCGATGGTATGGCGCTCCTCACTGATGGCAGCGGCCAGGCTGTCCACGCCCACCGGCCCACCATCGAATTTTTCGATCATGGTCAACAGCAGGCGCCGGTCCTGATGATCGAAACCATGTTCATCGACGTCCAGCAGGTTCAGCGCCAGGTCGGCCACGGCCTTGGTGATATGCCCCTTGGCTCGCACTTCGGCAAAGTCCCGTACCCGACGCAGCAAACGGTTGGCGATCCGTGGCGTGCCACGGGCGCGCCGGGCAATCTCAAAGGCACCTTCCGGATCGAGCGGCAAACCGAGAATCCCCGCCGAACGACTGACAATCGTCGCAAGGTCAGCAGTGCTATAGAACTCTAGACGTTGAACAATGCCAAAACGGTCTCGCAACGGGTTGGTCAGCATACCCGCACGGGTGGTGGCGCCAACCAGGGTGAACGGCGGCAGATCCAGCTTGATCGAGCGCGCAGCCGGCCCTTCGCCAATCATGATATCCAGCTGGAAGTCTTCCATAGCCGGGTACAGCACCTCTTCGACGATGGGCGACAACCGGTGGATTTCGTCGATGAACAGCACGTCATGGGGCTCAAGGTTGGTCAACAGCGCGGCCAGGTCGCCCGGGCGCTCCAACACCGGGCCGGAGGTGCTCTTGATCGACACCCCCATTTCCTGGGCGATGATATTGGCCAGGGTGGTCTTGCCCAACCCCGGCGGGCCGAAGATCAACGTGTGGTCCAGGGACTCGGCACGCCCGCGCGCCGCCTGGATGAACAACTCCATCTGCTCGCGCACGGTGGGTTGGCCGATGTAGTCGGCAAGGCTCAGGGGGCGAATGGCCCGATCCTGGACCTCTTCACGGTCGCGAGGGCCGGTGGCTGCAATCAGACGATCAGCTTCAATCACTTAAATCATTCCCTTCAGGGCTCGGCGGATCATGTCTTCGGCGCTCAGGTTCTTGTCCTTGATGGCTGACACTGCCTTGCTGGCTTCCTGGGGTTTGTAGCCCAGGGAAATAAGCGCATTGACGGCGTCGCTTTCGGCACTGGCAACCTGGGCCGCCGGCAGATCCGGCTGGTTGGGTACCAGGGCAAACATGCTTGGCACCACTTCCCAGGCCTTGAAGCGGTCCTTGAGCTCTACCAGCAGGCGTTCGGCGGTTTTCTTGCCGACCCCCGGCACCTTGGTCAGTGCCGAGGTGTCCTGGGCCGAAACGGCACGCACCAACTCGTCCACTTCCAGGCTCGACATCAATGCCAGGGCCAATTTCGGGCCGACACCATTGAGGCGGATCAGCTCGCGGAAGAAGTCCCGGTCGCGCTTGCCAATGAAACCATAGAGTAGTTGCGCGTCTTCGCGCACCACCAGATGGGTGTGCAAGGTTATCGGTTCACCGACCGACGGTAGGCGATACAGGGTGGTCATGGGCACTTCCAGCTCATACCCCAACCCGTTTACATCCAGAATCAGGTGCGGCGGCTGTTTCTCAGCCAGGGTGCCGCGCAAGCGTCCAATCACGGTTCAGATCCTTAAAGCTTGAGGTCAGATCGAGGCCCGACCATAACGATTGCGCTGATGCTATCAGAGACGCAGGCGCCCGCCACGACTGCGTGCCGTACCAAGGCCGTGGGGCAGCAGGCTGGAACGGGTGTGGGCATGGCAAATGGCGATGGCCAACGCGTCAGAGGCATCGATCTGTGGTTTTGACGTGAGCTTGAGCATGTGCATGACCATCATCTGCACCTGCTCTTTATTGGCCGCACCGGTGCCGACCACAGCCTGCTTGACCTGGGTCGCGGTGTATTCAGCGATTTCCATACCCTCCTCCGCCCCGGCAACAATGGCTGCGCCACGGGCCTGGCCCAGCTTCAGGGCCGAGTCGGCGTTCTTGGCCATGAACACCTTTTCAATGCCCATGGTCACCGGCCCGTAGGTCTGGATCACTTCGCGCACACCGCGATAGACAATCTGCAAGCGCTCGGCCAGCTCGCCAGCGCCGGTACGGATACACCCCGAGGCGACGTAGATGCAGCCACGCGGCGTCTGCTGCACCACGCCAAAGCCGGTGATGCGCGAACCGGGGTCGATACCTAGGATTAAAGTCATAACGCCTGCGGGTTGGGTAAACACATTTTTTGATACAGAGAAGATCCCATGTGGGAGCGGGCTTGCTCGCGAAAGCGGTACTTCAGTCACGCATGTACTGATTGACAGACCGCTTTCGCGAGCAAGCCCGCTCCCACATTTTGGCCTACACCAGCCTTCAGACTAGCTGTTCGGCGACGGATTCCGGGATGTCGGCATTGGAATACACGTTCTGCACATCATCCAGGTCTTCAAGCATATCCAGCATCTTGAGCACCTTTTGCGCGCCATCCAGGTCCAGTTCGGCGCTGGTGGTCGGCAGCATGACGATTTCCGCGTCGGTGCCCTTGAAGCCAGCAGCTTCCAAGGCGTTACGCACCGCGTAGAAGCCGGCAAACGAGGTAAACACGTCGATGGAGCCGTCTTCGTTGGTCACCACGTCGTCGGCATCCGCCTCCATCGCGGCTTCCATCAGTGCATCTTCATCCGTCCCCGGCGCGAAGCTAATCTGCCCCTTGCGCTCGAACAGATAGGCCACCGAACCATCCGTACCCAGGTTGCCGCCACACTTGCTGAACGCATGGCGTACGGCAGCTGCAGTGCGGTTGCGGTTGTCGGTCATGCACTCGACCATTACCGCGACACCGCCCGGGCCGTACCCTTCATAGGTCAGTTCGACCATATCGTCGGTATCCGCCGCACCCGCACCACGGGCCACGGCGCGGTCGATGATGTCGCGACTCATGTTGGCGCCCAGGGCCTTGTCCAACGCCAGGCGCAGGCGTGGGTTGGAGCCTGGGTCACCGCCGCCCTGGCGGGCTGCGACGGTCAGTTCGCGAATCCACTTGGTGAAGATCTTGCCTTTCTTGGCATCCTGACGCTCTTTGCGGTGCTTGATGTTCGCCCACTTGGAATGGCCAGCCATAACACAACTCCGAAATTCTCTAGAAACCTTTCAATCCCACCCCAGGCAGGATTTCCCTCTTTTAAACGCAAAGGCGCATCCGAAGATGCGCCTTTTTGACTGCGTACAACCTTATTGCGCTTTCACGCCGCAGCCTTACTCAGCCTTCGGCGCCTCGCGCAGACGGATGTGCAGCTCGCGCAGTGCCTTGGCATCCACCACACCTGGCGCCTGGGTCATGACGTCCGCAGCACTCTGGGTTTTCGGGAAGGCAATCACTTCACGGATCGACTGGGCACCGGTCATCAGCATCACCAGGCGGTCAAGGCCGAAGGCCAGGCCACCGTGGGGTGGAGCGCCGTATTTCAGGGCGTCGAGCAGGAAGCCGAACTTCTCTTCCTGTTCCGCTTCGTTGATACCCAGCAGGCGGAAGACCGACTGTTGCATTTCTTTGCGGTGGATACGGATCGAACCGCCACCCAGCTCAGTGCCGTTGAGCACCATGTCGTAGGCACGGGACAGAGCGCCAGCCGGGTTGGCTTCCAGCTCTTGCGGCGTGCACTTGGGCGCGGTGAACGGGTGGTGCAGGGCGCTGAAGCTGCCGTCGTCGTTCTCTTCGAACATCGGGAAGTCGACGACCCACATCGGGGCCCACTTGCAGGTCAGCAGGTCGAGGTCATGACCCAGCTTGATCCGCAGCGCGCCCAGGGCTTCGCTGACGATCTTGGCCTTGTCGGCGCCGAAGAACACGATATCGCCATCAACGGCACCGACGCGATCGAGGATCACATTGAGCTTGTCTTCCGGGATGTTCTTGACGATTGGCGACTGCAGTCCTTCAACACCCTTGGCACGCTCGTTGACCTTGATGTAAGCCAGGCCCTTGGCGCCGTAGATGCCGACGAACTTGGTGTAGTCGTCGATCTGCTTGCGCGGCATGCTCGCGCCGCCAGGCACACGCAGTGCGGCGATGCGGCATTTCGGGTCGTTGGCCGGACCGCTGAACACCTTGAAGTCGACTTCCTTGAGCTGATCGGCAACGTCGACCAGTTCCAGCGGGTTACGCAGGTCTGGCTTGTCGGAACCGTAGCGGCGCATGGCCTCTTCGAAGGTCATGTGCGGGAACTCGCCGAATTCCAGGTCCAGCACTTCCTTGAACAGGTTGCGGATCATTTCTTCGGTCAGGCCCATGATCTCTTTTTCATCGAGGAAGCTGGTCTCGATGTCGATCTGGGTGAATTCAGGCTGGCGATCGGCGCGCAGGTCTTCGTCACGGAAGCACTTGGCGATCTGGTAGTAACGGTCGAAACCGGCAACCATCAGCAGTTGCTTGAACAGCTGCGGCGATTGCGGCAGGGCGAAGAAGCTACCGGCGTGGGTACGGCTCGGCACCAGGTAGTCACGTGCGCCTTCTGGCGTAGCGCGAGTCAGGATTGGCGTCTCGACGTCCAGGAAGCCATTCTCGTCGAGGAAGCGACGGATGCTGGTGGTCATGCGCGAACGCAGGCGCAGCTTCTCGGCCATTTCCGGGCGACGCAGGTCGAGGAAGCGATAACGCAGGCGGGTTTCTTCGCCAACGTCAGAGAACTCGTTGAGTGGGAACGGCGGGGTTTCCGACTCGTTCAGCACTTCCAGTTCGTAGCCCAGGACTTCGATCATGCCCGACGCCATGTTGGCGTTGGTGGCACCGGCCGGACGCAGGCGAACCTTGCCGGTGATTTTCACGACGTACTCGCTGCGCACGCGGTCGGCGGCGGCGAAGCTCTCGGCGCGATCCGGGTCGAATACCACCTGGGCCAGACCGTCACGATCACGGATATCGAGGAAAATCACCCCGCCATGGTCGCGGCGACGGTGAACCCATCCGCAAAGGGTGATTTCCTGACCTTCCAGGGTCTCGTTCAGTTGGCCGCAATAGTGGCTGCGCATCATGGTAGTGGTTTCACTTCTCGTAATTCGAAATTCGGTGGAGTTCCTGCTCGGGCACCGCACCTGTTGAGTCAGGCCACGGATAATGCAGGAGCTCGCGCGTAGAGTTCAACTCAGTCTGCTTTGTCGCCGCCCGCCAGATTCTTCTTGGCGCCGGTCTTGAAGTCGGTCTCGTACCAGCCGCTACCGCTCAGGCGAAAGCCCGGCATGGACAACATCTTTTTCAGCTCGGGCGCCCGGCAAGCGGGGCAATCGACCAACGGCGCGTCGCTGATCTTCTGAATGGCTTCCAATTGGTGACCACAGGAAGCGCATTGGTAATCGTACATGGGCATGGAGTATCTCGGCGATCACGTCACTGCTGCGCCACGCCCCGTACCAGCCGGGTGCGCAGCAAAGGGCGAGATTATATCCGTTAAATCGAGGCTGTGCAGCCGTAGCAACGTGCAGCGCACTATATAGAGAACCGCCCAGCCCCTGCACTACCGCGCAACCCGACTACATGAGGCCGGCCTGGCTTGTGGCCGATGCCTGCCCTTTGAGCGCATGAACCACACACACCACCCGGACCAGCCCGCTGAAATTCTTGACTCCGCCATAACGTAAATGCACTTCGCGATCCACGTACGACAGCAGCGCACTGATCGAGCAGGTATTGATCCTGGCAATCTCAGCAAGAATATTCCAATAGACTTCTTCAAGCCGCAGGCATGTCGAGAAACCATTTAATCGGACAGACCGCGACAATGGCCGCGCCAGCGCCATATCAAACCCTTTGACAAAGGGATCAATCTTGATCTTTTGAAAACCGGAAGTTTCCATCACACCATTACCCATACCACGCGACATACACTTGACACTCCCTTGCCAAACGGCTGTTGAATGAACTGCTCTTAGTTGCCGTTGAGCCTATAAAACATCAAGCAGCCACGAGCAGCCAGAAGACGGGGAGTCGGTGTACGTAGGACAAGCCAACGTGAGTATCCGGAAGTGATCAGGCCAAGCCAGTGGCGCCTGCCAGGCACCACTGGCCCGTAGGGTTTATTTGCCTTCGAGCAGCGAGCGCAGCATCCAGGCGGTTTTCTCGTGGATCTGCATGCGCTGGGTCAGCAAGTCCGCGGTCGGCTCGTCGCTGACCTTATCAAGCAACGGGAAGATCCCGCGCGCCGTCCGGGTAACGGCTTCTTGCCCATCGACAAGTTGCTTGATCATGTTTTCAGCGCTGGGCACGCCTTCTTCTTCCTTGATCGAGGATAAACGGGCATAGATGGAATAAGCGCCCGGCGCAGGAAAGCCCAGGGCACGAATACGCTCGGCAATGGAGTCAACTGCCAGCGCCAGCTCGTTGTATTGCTCTTCAAACATCAAGTGCAATGTACGGAATTGCGGCCCCGTGACGTTCCAATGAAAGTTATGGGTTTTCAGATAAAGTACATAGGTATCTGAAAGCAGCCGTGAAAGTCCGTCAACAATGGATTTACGATCTTCTTCACTGATACCGATATCGATTGCCATGTCTATTCCCTTCAATTGATGAAAATTCATTGATCAGGTGCTTACCCACTCTAGCAAGAGTACCCGCCTTGCGCAGCCCTGGTGCCGCAGCAGGCCTGCGGCAAATCGCCGTGTTACAGCGCGCGTAACCACGAGCAGCAGGGCGTGGCGTGGCAAAAAGCAGCCTGACCTGTCTAGGACAAGGGTTTGCCGCACAAATGCCATGATCTTCGCAACGCCTTGAAACGCTTGATTTGAGAAGGCACAGGCTTTGCTGTTAAATAGGCAGCGTGTCGCCACCGCTATTTCCTGCGGCAAGCGGCATAGGCTGATAACCGCGCACGTGCCCAACGCCTCCCATTGTTCAGAAGCGAACCGTGCCAGTCAGCTCTTCCTTGTGATCCGTCTTAACGTGAGTTAATCAAAATGTTGAAAATCGTCCACCTGCTAACGGGCGCTGCAGCTTTGCTGCTGTCCTTTATCCCGAGCCTGCAACCAGAAAGCCTGCCGTACCTGCAACAACACGACGCGCTGTACCTGGCTCTGTTCGGCCTTCTCAACCTGACGCTGGCGCCAGTGATTCCCTACTGGAACAAAGGCACACGCCATCAACTGCAAAACCTGGTCAGCGCATTGCTGGTACTGACTGTCGTCGTACAAACCCTCACCCTCCTGGCCCCCATGCCTGAAGTCGGCGGCCATCCAGCCATCCTGCTCAGCCTGGCCATCGCTGTGGTCGCTATCGTTCTTCACCTGGCCATCAGCTTCTACCGTTCGTCTGCTCCGGCCACTTCGCAAAACTACGACATGACCAACCGGGATACCGGGACCGTCAAGTGGTTCAACACCTCCAAAGGCTTCGGCTTTATTTCCCGGGACTCGGGCGACGATATCTTCGTCCACTTCCGGGCTATTCGCGGCGAAGGCCATCGCGTTCTGGTAGAAGGCCAGCGCGTGGAGTTTTCCGTCATGAACCGTGACAAAGGCCTGCAAGCTGAAGACGTGATCGCCGCCCTGCCGCGTCGCTGATTCAGACCAGGCCCGAAAAAAAACCGCGATGCAGTTGAAACTGCATCGCGGTTTTTTATGGCCGCAAGTTTTCCCCTGCCCTCAATAATGAGGCGGCGGCGCCTCCTCCTCGGAGGATTCGAACTGCCCGCCCATTTCTTCCTGACGCTTGAGCAAGGCAGCCATCTGCAATTGCAGGCGCTCGACCGCACGCTGCTGGGCAACCAGGATGTCATTCAATGTCTCGATGGTGTCGTCCTGGAAAGCCAGGCGGCTCTCAAGGTCCATCACGCGGTCTTGCAGGTCCATGGTTCAATCCTGGGCAAAAGTGAATTCGGGCGGCATCAACTCCCGCAGGCGGGCTCGAATCAGCGCTACCTGGTCGTCGGAATAAGGTACCGCCGGGTGCCTGCCCCAGACCGGTGCGGGCCAGGCCGCATCGTCGCGCTTGCGCACAATCACGTGCACATGCAGCTGGTTGACCACGTTACCCAGCGCACCGATGTTCATCTTATCGGCGCCGAATCCGTCATTGAGCAGTTGCGCCAACGTGGTGGTTTCGTGCCACAACCGGGACTGGTCGCCAGCATCGAGCTGGAACACTTCGCTGATACCGGCAATGCGCGGCACCAGGATAAGCCAGAGGTAGTTAGAGTCGTTGGACAGCAGCAGCCGGCACAGGGGGAATTCCCCGATGGGCAAGGTGTCGTTTTGCAGACGTGGATCCAAGGCGAACACCGCAGGCACTCCGTTCGGCTAGTCAGTTTCAGGCGCCCAGCATACCTGCGAATGACGGCTGCTTCACGGGGCAATCGCCGCACACCCCATGGGCAATCTGCCGACCGCAAGCCAACGCACCAAAATGAGTCTTTTATGCCCCGCATCGGGCAGGACCTATCCGCCGATTACTCACTGCGCAGGGTGAACCGGTAACATTTCTGACGGAAACGTATTTTCACCCGTTCGAAATCCCGCACAACCAACGCCCCGAATTCCAAAAAAAACCACGCAAAAGCCCCGCATCCAGGCGGTTTTCACAGACTCACCACATTTTTCACGAAAAAATGACATCTGCCTGGCAGTTTGAGCACGCTTGTTGCATTCACTCCCATATCGTCGACAACGGCACCTGCCAGGAAGGCGGTGCTTCACGATAAAAAGAACAGTGAGTCAATACACAAACAGGAAGTTTTAAAACTTTGAACAGGGTACTTTGCACCTCTGTCCAGGGTATTAAAAACAGTATTGAAGTTGTCAGTCTGGCTACAAACAGACTGTAGATTTGCGACATGGATCTAGCAATTTACGACAGCCTCGTAAAGAAGCTGAAAGGACAGATGTGCAAGTATCGCCAATTATTGCCAGCGTGCTATAAGTTTGCGCTGTCACAAAAAAGAAAGAGCCGCCCAGACAAAAATACAGGTGGGACGGCAGTACTCTTCCTAAAACCAAAGGAGCAAATCACGATGCGCGTGATGAAGTGGAGCATGATCGCCCTCGCTGTTTCAGCAGGCACCTCACAGTTTGCAATGGCGTCCGCCCAAGATGATGCCAAGGGCTTTGTCGAAGACAGTACGTTCAGCATCAATACCCGCACCCTGTACTTCAGCCGAGATAACCGCAACAACAAGTCGGGTACGAGCTACACCCGGGAAACCGGCCTGGGCTTCAACGGTTTGTACCAGTCGGGTTTCACCCAGGGCACCATCGGTGTGGGTGTTGACGTTATCGGCTTGCTGGGCGTGAAACTGGACAGCGGCAGAGGCCGTAATGGCACCGGCCTGTTCCCGGAAGGTTCGGATGGCCGCTCAGAGGATGAATACTCCAAGGGCGGCGGTGCCATCAAGTTCCGCCTCTCCAATACCGTGCTGAAAGTCGGCGACCAGTACACCACCGCACCGGTATTCGCATCCGACGACAGTCGCTTGCTGCCAGAGCTGCCACAAGGTATCTCGATCGTCAGTAACGAGATCAAGGACCTCAAGCTGGAAGCCGGCCACTTCACTTCCAGCGTTGCCCAGGCGCAAACCTTCAAGGACAGTATCCTCGACTTCCCTGAAACCTCCCGAGGCATCAAGCAAGCCAATTTCGTGGGCGGCACCTACGGTTGGACGCCTGAGTTCACCACCAGCCTCTACTACTCGAAAGTCGAAGACTACTGGCGCAAATACTACGCCAACGTCAACTGGACCCACGCCCTTAGCGATGACCAGTCGGTGGCCGTAGACTTCAACATCTACGACACCAAGAGCGACGGAGCCGGCCTGCAACGCGCCTTCAAAGACGACGTTACCAAACTCGACAACCGCGCGTTCAGCTTGCAGGGTGCCTACACCATCGGTGCACACACCTTCACCCTGGCTGCACAGAAGGTTACCGGTGACGGCGATTACGGCTACGGCATCGATGGCGGCGGTACAGTGTTCCTGGCCAACTCCGTGGCCCGTTCCGACTTCAACGCCGAAGGCGAGAAATCCTTCAAGGCCCGTTATGACCTCGACATGGCCACCTTCGGCGTACCTGGCCTGAGCTTCCTGGCTGCGTACGTCACTGGTAGCGGCGCCAACACCGCCCTGACCTCGAACGGCAAAGAGTGGGAACGCGACCTCGAAGCCAAGTACGTGATCCAGAGCGGCCCGGCCAAAGACCTGAGCCTGCGTATTCGCCAAGCGACTTATCGTTCGTCTGACGGTGTTTACTACGGTTCTTCGTCCATCGACGAACTGCGTTTGATTGCGCAATACCCGCTGAACATCTTGTAATCAAAGATGCCCGAGGGCTTCGGCTCTTAATGAAAAAGCCGCTCACTTTTAACCAGTGAGCGGCTTTTTTATTACACTTTTATTTCTGCGACCTTGATAACTAGCAAGCTAACTATCAAGTTTATTGCCGAGACGAAACCTGACTCTTCAGCCAAGTTAAATCCCTGTACCCGTTTATTTGGCAGGCGCGTCTTGCATCACGCGAATAACACGCTGCGGGAACGGGATATCAATTCCCGCCGCTTTCAAACGGTCACGCGCCAGTTCATTGAACATGAACATCACATCCCAATAATCCGCCGTCTTGGTCCATACGCGCAGGGAAACAGTGATTGAACTGTCGCCCAGGGTCGAAACCACAGCGACCGGCTCTGGGTCCGCCAGAACCCGTGGGTCCTTGGCCAGTTCCAGCAGCACTGCGCGGGCTTTCTGCAGGTCGGCTTCGTAGTCGACACCCACATCAAACACCACCTTGCGGGTTGGCTGGCGGTTGGTGTTGGTGATGATGCCGTTGGACAAGATGCCGTTAGGCACGATGACCGTCTTGTTGTCGCCGGTACGGATCACCGTGTGGAAGATCTGGATGCTATCGACGGTGCCCGCCGTGCCCTGGGCTTCGATCCAGTCACCAATACGGAACGGACGGAACAGCAGGATCAGCACGCCACCGGCGAAGTTGGCCAGGCTGCCTTGCAACGCCAGGCCAATGGCCAGGGTCGCGGCACCAATCGCGGCAACAAACGAAGTGGTTTCGACGCCAATCATCGAGGCCACGCTGACGATCAGCATCACCTTGAGCACGATGTTCGCAAGGCTGGTCACGAAGCCCTGCAACGCCAGGTCGGCATTGCGCAGGGCCAGCAGGCGCCCAACCTTGTGGGTCAGCTTGTTGATCAGCCACCAGCCAATGGCCAGGGTCAATACCGCCAGCAGCACCCGGCTGCCGTATTCCATGATCATCGGGACCCAGGCTTGGGAAGCCTTGATCAAATGATCCACTTCAGCATTCAAGTCCATCTAGATTCTCCTGTTTACCACTGCATATATAGGTCGCCACAGCAATTGAGCCCCGAAGGGCTCAATCGTTTCTGCAGGTGCTGGGGCGTGGGACGTCGAAAAGCCCCGCGGGTTCCCCAAAACCGGGTCAGTCGCGGAAGTTATTGAACTGCAGCGGCATATCGAAGGTCTTGGCGCGCAGGGCGGCAATCGCGTCCTGCAAGTCGTCGCGCTTCTTGCCGGTGATACGCACCTGCTCGCCCTGGATCGCGGCCTGGACCTTGAGTTTGGCATCCTTGACGTGAGCGACGATTTTCTTCGCCAGCTCCTTGTCGATACCTTCCTTGAGCACCGCTTCCTGCTTCATCAACTTGCCCGACGCATAGGCCTCCTTGACTTCAAGGCACTGCACATCGATCTTGCGCTTGACCAGGGCCAGCTTGAGGATCTCGATCATCGCTTCCAGTTGGAAGTCGGCTTCAGCGGTCAGGTTGACCGTCAGTTCCTTTTCCTTGAACTCGAAGCTGCCTTTGCCTTTCAAGTCATAACGACGGTCCAGCTCCTTGACGGCGTTCTCGACGGCGTTGGTGACTTCGTGCTTGTCCAGTTCAGATACCACGTCGAACGACGGCATGTAGTTTCTCCAATAAAAAAGGGGCGCGGCTCAGTAGAGATGGAGCGCGCCTGGCTTGCGGGTAAAATGCCGGGGCATTATAACGATTCTTTACCCTGAGCTGCTTGGCTCACCCAAAGGCCGACGGAGCAAAATTGATGTCCACCACCTGGCATGTCCTCGGCGCCGGCAGTCTCGGTACATTGTGGGCCGCACGCCTGGCCCGCGCAGGCTTGCCTGTCACTCTGATCCTGCGCGACCAGGCACGCTTGGCCCGCTATCGGACAACGCCCGGGCTGGCGTTGATCGAGCAGGGGCATGCCCAGTCGTACCCGGTTAGTGCACAAACATCCGACAGCCCCGAGCCGATTGATCGCCTGCTGGTCGCGTGTAAAGCCTACGACGCACCTGGCGCCGTCGCACAGCTAGCCCGACGCCTGACACCCAATGCCGAGGTGATCCTGCTGCAGAATGGCCTGGGCAGCCAGGATGCGGTTGCTACGCAACTGCCCCAGGCCCGGTGTATCTTCGCCTCCAGCACCGAGGGTGCGTTTCGCCAGAGCGATGGCAGTGTGGTTTTCGCCGGCCATGGCTTTACCTGGCTCGGTGACACTACCCATCCCACGGCGCCGCTGTGGCTGGACGACTTGGAGGCCGCCGGCATTCCCCACCAGTGGAGCACCGATATCCTCACGCGCCTCTGGCGAAAACTGGCACTCAACTGTGCGATCAATCCACTGACCGTGCTCTATCAATGCCGCAATGGCGGGCTACAGCAGCACCAATGCGAAGTAGCGACCCTGTGTACCGAACTCGCTGAACTGCTGGAGTACTGCGGCCAGCCAGCGGCGGCGCAGGACCTGCAGACCGAAGTGGCGCGGGTGATCCAGGCGACGGCAGCGAATTTTTCGTCGATGTACCAGGATGTGGCCAGCGGCCGACGCACTGAAATCCGCTACCTGCTCGGCCATGCCTGCCAGGCGGCCTTGCGCCATCGCCTGAGTCTGCCGCACCTGCAACAACTGCATGTGCGCCTGGCCGGTTACCTGGACGCACGCGGATTGCCCAGCGACTGAAGCACGCGCTACCCTGCCCACTTGATCCTTGCCTGCGAACAACCTGATGCCACTGCGCCAGCGTCTCGAAAATCTCCCCGTTGGGCAGAAACTGCTGGCGGCCCTGCTGGTACTGCTGACCACCGTGCTGCTGGTGGCCAACCTGACCTTTATCAGCGCCGCCTACTGGATCTCCCAGGAAAGCATGGCCCCCCAGGCCCTGCAGGCAATTGGCCGACTGGTTTCCAATCCGGCCCTCGCCGCGCAAGCCCTGGACTCTCCCGCCAAGGCCGACGCCCTGCTCAACGAGCTGACCAGTTACTCGCCACTGCGCGCGGCGGCCCTCTACGACGGCGAAGGCAGCCGCCTGGCGCAGTTGCAACACGGTGACCGCCTGCAATTGCCGGCGCACTATCGTGACATCGAAGCCTGGCGGGTCACCGAGTTTCGCAGCAATCAAATCATCACCCTGCCCCGCCCCGGCCTGCCCTCGGGGCACCTGCTGCTGGTGGCCAGCAGCGAACTGCCGGTGGCCTTCTACACCGGCACCCTGACCGCCAGCCTCGGCATCCTGGTTTTCAGCATCCTGCTGTGGATGGTGATCGCCCGGCAGATCAAGCGCCTGATTACCCGGCCCATCCACGAGTTGGAAGAGTTGTCGCGCCAGGTCACCCGCGAGGAGAACTACGCGTTGCGGGCCGGTCGCGGCAACCATGACGAAATCGGCAGCCTGGCCGAAGCGTTCAATACCATGCTGTCACGCATCGAAGCCCGCGAGCAGCAACTCAAGCGCGCGCGGGACGACTCCCAGGCCGCCTATGACCAGGCACAGGGCCTGGCCGAGGAAACGCGCCATACCAACCGCAAGCTGGAACTGGAAGTCCAGGTGCGCAGCAAAATCGAGAAAAAACTCACCGGGTTCCAGAATTATCTCAACAGCATCATCGACTCCATGCCCTCTGCCTTGATCGCCCTGGACGAGCAGCTTTACGTTACCCAATGGAACCAGGAAGCCAGCGCCCTTTCCGGCACACGCTTGGACCAAGCGCTGAACCAGCCAATCTTCCTCGCCTTCGAACCGCTCAAGCCCTACCTGCCCCAACTCAAGGCCACGGTGGAGCAACATACGGTGGAGCGCATCGAGCGCGTCACCTGGATCAAGGACGACGAGCCCAAGCACTACGCCCTGACCTTTTACCCGCTGATGGGCGGTGCCGGGCGCGGGGTGGTGATCCGCATCGATGACATCACCCAGCGCCTGTCCCTGGAAGAAATGATGGTGCAGTCAGAGAAGATGCTGTCCGTCGGCGGGCTGGCCGCCGGCATGGCCCACGAAATCAACAACCCCCTGGGGGCGATCCTGCACAACGTGCAGAACATCCGCCGACGCCTATCGACAGACCTGCCGAAAAACCTGGAGCACGCCGAGCAGGTGGGCGTGGAACTGGAAACGGTGAACCGTTACCTGCAAAGCCGCGAGGTGCCGCAATTGCTCGACGGTATCCAGCAAGCCGGGGCCCGCGCGGCGAAAATCGTCACCCATATGCTCAGTTTCAGCCGCCGCAGCAACCGCCAGATGGCGCCTTGCGACCTGCCAGCCCTGATCGATCAGGCTGTGGAGATCGCCGGCAATGACTTCGACCTGGCAATCGGCTTCGACTTCAAGGGCCAGGCGATCATTCGCCAGTTCGACCCAGCGCTGGGCCCGGTGCCCGGCACCGCCAACGAGCTGGAGCAGGTACTGCTCAACCTGCTGAAAAACGCCGCCCAGGCCATCCACCTGCGCGAAGACGACAGCGAGCCAGGGCGCATCATCCTGCGCACCCGGCTCAACCCGCCCTGGGCCGAGATCCAGGTGGAAGACAATGGCATCGGCATGAGTGAGAGCGTACGCAAACGCACGTTCGAGCCGTTCTTCACCACCAAGGAAATCGGCCAGGGCACGGGGCTGGGCTTGTCGGTCTCGTACTTCATCATCACCAACAATCACAAGGGCCAGATGGAGGTTCACTCCACCCTGGGCCAGGGCACCTGCTTTACCTTGCGCCTGCCGTTGGCCGGCAGCCAGCTTGCCCCCCTCGAACTGACTCAACTGGAGCACTGACCATGGGCTTTCGCCTGTCGAAAATTTACACCCGTACCGGCGACAAAGGCGAAACCGGCCTGGGTGACGGTCGCCGCGTGCCCAAGGATCACCCCCGGGTGGAAGCCATCGGCGAAGTGGACAGCCTCAACAGCCAATTGGGCCTGCTGTTGGCCGGGCTCGAGGAGCAAAGCGGCCAGCATCCTGCGTTGAAGGATGTGGTCGAAGTACTGACACCTTGCCAGCACCGACTGTTTGACCTGGGTGGCGAGTTGGCGATGCCGGTCTACAAGGCACTGAATGCAGGCGAAGTGGACCGCTTGGAAGCCGCGATCGATCGCTGGAATGAAGAAGTGGGGCCTTTGGAAAACTTCATCCTGCCCGGCGGTTCGGCACTGATTGCCCAAGCCCACGTATGCCGCAGTCTGGCCCGCAGCGCCGAGCGCCGCTGCCAGCAGTTGAATGCACTGGAGCCGTTGGAAGGCGTGGGATTGGCGTATATCAATCGGCTATCGGATTTGCTGTTTGTCGCAGCGCGAGTAATTGCCAGGCGCCAGGGGGTTGCGGAGATTTTGTGGCAGGCGGCGGCTAAGCCGCACTGAGGTTTTGTAGAGCTTTATCGGGCCTCATCGCAGGCAAGCCAGCTCCCACATTTGAATGTACTCACCAATCAAATGTGGGAGCTGGCTTGCCTGCGATGGGGCCATCACTGACGACTCAAACCTCAGGCCAGAACGCCCGAATCCCCGCCACACCCTGCGCTCCGTTCTGCCAGGCCTTCTCCCGCTCGTCAGGCCCAACCCCACCCAACAGAAACACAGGCTTGCTGAAGCCCTTGATCAACTGCGCGGCCTCTTCCCAACCCAATGGTTGAGCATCAGGATGAGTCTGGGTCGGCTGCACCGGCGACAAAGTGACAAAGTCCACGTCCATCAATTCGGCCAATGCCAGCTCCTCGGCATTGTGGCAAGACGCCGCCAACCAGCGATCCTTGGGCAATGGCCGGCCTTTGCTGGCGTATTTGCGCAGTTGCGCCGAAGTCATGTGCCAGCCCGCCGCCGGAAAATCACCGAGCCATTCAAACGGCCCCTTGAGCATCAACTGTGCCTTGCCGGCACACAACCCCACGGCATCCACCGCCAGGTCGCGGTACTTGGGGTCATAGCCATTGGGTGCGCGCAATTGGATCAGCTTGATGCCACCGGCAATGGCTTTCTGAATACCGCGCAACAACACTGGGGTTTCCAGTTCACCTGGGGTGATCAGGTAGTCAGCGGGCAAGCGCGCGGCAGCGACGATTGGCGCGTTGGCGGCTGGAAACTCGTAGTTCTGCAAGTCCCGTGGCGCCACCCATTCGAGGGGTTGCCCTTCTGCGCCATGGGGCTCGCCGGTAAACGCCGAGACCTCCCAGACATCCAGCAACACCTGCTTGTCCGGGTAATCATGCTGCACCTGGATCAACGGCCGCGCCGTGGTGACCTGGATACCCAGTTCCTCCTGCAGCTCTCGGCCCAGTGCGGTGAAAACCGATTCATCGGCCTCCACCTTGCCTCCGGGAAATTCCCAGAGGCCGCCCTGGTGCTGGGTATCTGCACGACGCGCCAGCAAAATCCGGCCATCAATACCGCGAATAACTGCGGCTGCTACATGAACTCGTTTCACGGTATTACGTCCTCTAAGCCGGCGTCTGCCGGGGCAATGCCAATGCCCCGGACAGGTATCAAGTGCGGTATTCGGCGTTGATTTTCACGTATTCGTGGGACAGGTCGGTGGTCCAGATGGTTTCGCTGCACTCACCGCGCCCCAGTTCGATGCGGATGGTGATTTCTTCCTGCTGCATCACCGCCGAGCCCTGGGCTTCGGTGTAGGTTTCGGCACGGGCGCCATGGCTGGCGATGCACACATCACCGAGGAACACGTCGATCTTGCTCACGTCCAGGTTCGGCACGCCGGCACGACCCACCGCTGCGAGGATCCGGCCCCAGTTCGGGTCGGAGGCAAACAGCGCGGTCTTGATCAGCGGCGAGTGGGCCACGGTGTAGCCGACATCCAGGCATTCCTGGTGATTGCCGCCGCCATTGACTTCAACGGTGACGAACTTGGTCGCGCCTTCGCCATCACGCACGATGGCCTGGGCCACTTCCATGCACACTTCAAATACCGCCTGCTTCAACGCCGCGAACAGCGGGCCGTTGGAGGAGGTGATTTCCGGCAGGTTGGCTTTACCGGTGGCAATCAACATGCAGCAGTCGTTGGTCGAAGTGTCGCCGTCGATGGTGATGCGGTTGAACGACTTGTTGGCGCCATCGAGCATCAGGTTCTGCAGCACATCGCGGGAGACTTTGGCGTCAGTGGCGATGTAGCCGAGCATGGTCGCCATGTTCGGGCGGATCATGCCCGCACCTTTGCTGATGCCGGTCACGGTGACAGTCACGCCTTCATGCACGAACTGGCGGCTGGCGCCCTTGGGCAGAGTGTCGGTGGTCATGATCCCGGTGGCCGCGGCCGCCCAGTTATCCACCGACAGGTCGTCCAGCGCGGCCTGCAGGGCGCCTTCGATTTTTTCCACGGGCAACGGCTCGCCGATCACCCCGGTGGAGTACGGCAGCACCTGGCTGGCGTCCACCCCGGTCAACTCCGCCAGCTTGGCGCAAGTGCGCGCAGCCGCAGCCAGGCCAGGCTCGCCGGTACCGGCGTTGGCATTGCCGGTGTTGGTCAGCAAGTAGCGCACCGGGCCTTCGACACGTTGCTTGGCGAGGATCACGGGGGCTGCGCAAAACGCGTTCAGGGTGAACACGCCAGCGATGGTCGAGCCTTCGGCACAGCGCATCACTACCACGTCCTTGCGCCCGGGGCGCTTGATACCGGCCGAAGCGATACCGAGTTCAAAACCGGCAACCGGGTGCAACGTGGGCAAAGGACCAAGACCAACAGCCATGAATGCGCTCCTTAACGATGTGATGTCTGCACCGTCGTCGTCGACGGTGAATAAATGGCAAAACGCCGCGACGGCTGATGCCGGTCGCGGCGCGGGGTATTGCAGCGTCAGGCAAAAATCTTAGTTGATTTCGCCATGGCAGTGTTTGAACTTCTTGCCCGAACCGCACCAGCATGGCTCGTTGCGACCCAGCTTCTGCTCGTTGCGCACAGGAGCCTGGGCCAGGGCCACATCGACCTCTTCACCCAACACTTCCGGCGACTCAAGGCCCGGCGCTTCGTCATGCTGGAACTGCATGCGCGCGGCCAGGGCTTCGGCTTCCTGGCGCAGGCGGGCTTCTTCTTCGATCGGGTCTTCGCGACGCACCTGAACGTGGGACAGCACACGAATCGAATCGCGCTTGATCGAATCCAGCAACTCGGAGAACAGCGTGAACGACTCGCGCTTGTACTCCTGCTTCGGGTTCTTCTGGGCGTAGCCACGCAGGTGGATACCGTGGCGCAGGTGGTCCATGGTCGACAGGTGGTCTTTCCACAGGTCGTCCAGCACACGCAGAACGATTTGCTTCTCGAAGGTGCGCAGTGCTTCGGCACTGGCTTGCTCTTCTTTCTCGTTGTACGCGGCCAGCAGTTCGGCCATCAGTTTTTCGCGCAGGGTTTCTTCGTACAGGTGATCGTCTTCGTCAAGCCATTGCTGGACCGGCAGGTCGACACCGAAGTCGCTCTTCAACGCAGCTTCCAGGCCGGCAACATCCCACTGCTCAGGCAGCGACTGTGGCGGGATATGGGCACTGACGGTGGCGTTGAGCACGTCCTGGCGGAAGTCGGCAATGGTTTCGCCAATGTTGTCGGCGGCCAGCAACGTGTTACGCATGTGATAAATCACTTTACGCTGTTCGTTGTTGACGTCATCGAACTCCAGCAGTTGCTTACGAATATCGAAGTTGCGGCCTTCGACCTTGCGCTGGGCCTTTTCGATGGCGTTGGTCACCATGCGATGCTCGATCGCTTCGCCAGACTGCATGCCCAGGGCCTTCATGAAGTTCTTCACCCGGTCAGAGGCGAAGATGCGCATCAGGCTGTCTTCCAGGGACAGGTAGAAACGGCTGGAACCGGCGTCGCCCTGGCGACCGGCACGGCCACGCAGCTGGTTGTCGATACGGCGCGATTCGTGACGCTCGGACGCGATCACCTGCAAACCACCGGATTCCAGCACGGCCTGGTGGCGCTTCTGCCAGTCGGCCTTGATCTGGGCGATCTGCTCAGGCGTCGGGTTGTCCAGGGATGCCACTTCCACTTCCCAGTTACCGCCCAACAGGATGTCGGTACCACGACCGGCCATGTTGGTAGCGATGGTCAGTGCGCCTGGGCGACCGGCCTGGGCAATGATCTCGGCTTCTTTTTCGTGGAACTTGGCGTTGAGGACCTTGTGCTCGATACCTTCCTTGTTGAGCAGGTTCGACATGTGCTCGGAGGTTTCGATGGTTGCAGTACCCACCAGGACCGGACGGCCTTGGGCCATGCATTCCTTGATGTCGGCAACGATTGCAGCGTATTTCTCGTCGGCGGTCAGGAACACCAGGTCGTTGTAGTCTTTACGCGCCAGCGGCTTGTTCGGCGGGATGACCATCACCGACAGACCGTAGATCTGGTGGAATTCGAACGCTTCGGTGTCAGCAGTACCGGTCATGCCGGACAGCTTGTTGTACAGGCGGAAGTAGTTCTGGAAGGTGGTCGAGGCCAGCGTCTGGCTCTCGGCCTGGATGTTGAGCACTTCCTTGGCTTCGATGGCCTGGTGCAGGCCTTCGGACAAACGACGACCGGGCATGGTACGGCCGGTGTGTTCGTCGACCAGCACGACCTGGCCGTCCTGGACAATGTATTCGACGTTGCGATGGAACAGCTTGTGGGCGCGCAGGCCGGCATACACGTGGGTCAACAGGCCCAGGTTGTGTGCCGAGTACAGGCTTTCGCCTTCAGCCAGCAGGCCGATCTGGGTCAGCATCTCTTCGACGAACTGGTGACCGGCTTCGTTAAGCTCGACCTGGCGGGTCTTCTCGTCGATGGAGTAATGACCTTCTTTGGTCACGACGCCTTCCACTTCCTCGATATGTTGCTCAAGGCGCGGGATCAGCTTGTTGATTTCGGTGTACAGGCGCGAGCTGTCCTCGGCCTGGCCGGAGATGATCAGCGGAGTACGGGCTTCGTCGATGAGAATGGAGTCGACTTCGTCGATCACGGCAAAGTTGAGTTCACGCTGGAATTTTTCTTCCATGCTGAACGCCATGTTGTCGCGCAGGTAGTCGAAACCGAATTCGTTGTTGGTGCCGTAGGTGATGTCGGCGGCGTAGGCGGCACGCTTCTCTTCCGGCGGCTGGAACGGCGTTACCACGCCGACGGTCAGGCCGAGGAATTCATACAGCGGGCGCATCCAGTTGGCGTCCCGGCGAGCCAGGTAGTCGTTCACCGTCACAACGTGCACGCCCTTGCCGGACAGTGCGTTGAGGTAAACGCCCAGGGTTGCCACCAGGGTCTTGCCTTCACCGGTGCGCATTTCGGCAATCATGCCTTCATGCAAGGTCATGCCGCCGATCAACTGGACGTCGAAGTGGCGCATACCCATTACACGCTTACCGGCTTCGCGGGCGACCGCAAAGGCTTCGGGCAGCAGTTTGTCGAGGGTTTCACCTTTGGCTATGCGGGCCTTGAACTCTTCGGTCTTGGCGCGCAATTGCTCGTCCGACAAAGCAACCATCTGCTCTTCGAAGGCATTGACCAGCTGCACCGTCTTGAGCATGCGTTTGACTTCGCGCTCATTCTTGCTTCCAAAAAGTTTCTTTAACAAAGGCGCAAACATATCGGCAGGTTCTTCCACACATTAGGGATGAAGGGGCGCCCCGTAAGTCGCCCGAGCAGCCCTCACGGCCGCATGCGAACGAGCATTCTACCCGGAAACGAGGGTGAGGAAAGTGGCGTTGTTCCACGATGCAGGCACAGCGTTCCGGGAGGGCTTGTTTAAAATAAGGGCTTTTTGCTGACTTTCAACCCATTGGAGCGAGAAGTTACTTATTGATTTAATGGATAAACTGCTGACAAAGCAATGACCACAGTGCCGCACACGCTTTCTGCTACCATGGCGGCTCTGTTACCTAAGGTGTCTAGACCATGGCATTTCGCCCTCTTACGGCCCGAGCTCCCGCCGTGCTGCTGCGCGAAGCCAAGCCTTTAAAAGCCATCTTCGGCCATGCCCAGCGCCTTGGCCACCTGCAACGCCTGCTGGAAAGCCAACTGCAACCGGCGGCCCGCGAGCACTGCCATGTAGCATCGTGGCGTGACGGTACGCTGCTGCTGATTGTCACAGATGGGCATTGGGCCACCCGCCTGCGCTATCAGCAAAAACGCTTGCAGCGCCAGCTCCAGGCATTTGAGGTCTTTGAGAGCCTGCTGCGCATCCAGTTCAAGGTCCAGCCTCCAACCGTGCAGCAAGGTGCGGTGGGGCATACCATGGATTTGTCGGTGAATGCCGCCGAAACCATCCAGGCGACAGCGGACGGCATTACCGATCCGAAGCTGCGCGCGGCGCTGGAGCGGTTGGCCGCTCATGCCAAGCCCAAAACCTGAGAGCGGCACAACCTAATGTAGGAGCGAGCTTGCTCGCGATTGCGAGAGGTCAGTCGATACAGGTATCGACTGAAACTCCCTCATCGCGGGCAAGCCCGCTCCTACAGTTGATTCCATCTGCCGTAAGAACTACTTACGCTTGCTACCGCCCAGCAAAGAACCCAACAGCCCGCGCACCAATTGGCGGCCCATCTGATTGGCAGCCTGCTGCATCGCCGACTTCAAGGCCTTGCCCGCTGTAGTTCCCAGGAACGCCCCGGCTTTGTCGGTGAAACTCGGCTCTTCTGCGGCAGGCGCAGCACCCGCCTCCGGCCCCAGTTCCTTGCGCGCCATCAGCACTTCATAGGCCGACTCACGATCGACCGGCTTGTCGTAGCGCCCCAAGAGCGACGAACTGCCGATCAAGGCCGTGCGCTCAGCGGCGGTCAATGGCCCGATCCGCGATTGCGGCGGCGCTACCAGCACCCGCTGGACCACCTCGGGCGTGCCTTTTTCCTGCAGCGTGCCCACCAGCGCCTCACCGGTGCCCAGCTCGGTCAACACCGCCAGTGCATCGAATGCCGGGTTCGGCCGAAAACCATCCGCCACCGCCCGCAGGGATTTCTGCTCCTTGGTGGTGAATGCCCGCAGGCCATGCTGGATACGCAAACCCAATTGGGCCAGCACGTTGTCCGGCAGATCGCCCGGCGACTGGGTGACAAAATACACACCCACCCCTTTCGAACGAATCAGCCGCACCACTTGCTCCAGACGGTCCTGCAAAGCCTTGGGCGTATCGGCAAACAGCAGATGCGCCTCGTCGAAAAACAGTGCCAGCAACGGCTTGTCGGCATCCCCGCGTTCCGGCAACTGCTCGAACAACTCCGCCAACAACCACAACAGGAACGTCGCATAGACCTTGGGCGACTCGTGCACCAGGCGGCTGGCGTCCAGCAGATGAATGCGCCCTCGCCCATCGCTGGCCGGTTGCAGAATATCTTCCAACTGCAGCGCCGGCTCACCGAACAACGCTTCGGCGCCCTGCTGTTCGAGCACGGCCAAGCGCCGCAGCAAGGCCTGGCTGGAGCCGGTGGTCATCAGGGCGGCGTCATCGCCCAGCAGTTCGGGGTGGAACTTGAGGTGGTTGAGCAGAGCCTTGAGGTCCTTGAGGTCCAGCAGCAGCAAGCCTTCGCGATCCGCCACTTTAAAGGCTGCATACAACGTCGACTGCTGGCTGTCGGTCAGTTCCAATAGGCTGCCCAGCAGCAATGGGCCCATTTCGCTCAAGGTTGTACGAAGCGGATGACCGGACTGACCATGGATATCCCACAGAGTTACCGGATAAGCCTTAGGCGCGTAATTCAGGAACGGCATACCGGCAATACGCTCGGCCACCTTGCCCTGGGGGTTGCCTGCGGCGCCGAGGCCACACAGGTCACCCTTGATATCAGCGGCGAACACTGCGACGCCAGCATCACTGAACGCCTCCGCCAGCCGCTGCAGCGTCACAGTCTTGCCCGTGCCGGTGGCACCAGCGATCAAGCCATGGCGATTAGCCAGGCGCATGGCCTGGGCGATGGGCTGACCTTCGAGATCTGCGCCAATAAGAAGTTGCGAGGAGTCAGACATTTTGTCACCCATGGTTAATCTTTAGCGCTGCACGGTCGATACAGACAAAGCGAGAGACCCAAAAAGTCTAAAAAAGTTAGACCGGATAATTCCTGCAGGAGCAGATGGAAATATCACACTTTATTTAATGCTGCCATTTGCGCGTCTGCATAAAAGACGCGCCTCGGACACTAAGACCTTAGCGGACACGACGAGCCATGAATAAAAATCTGCGCTTCAGCCACAAAATCCTGCTTGCAGCCGCCCTTATCGTCATTGCCGCATTTGCGTTGTTCACGTTGTACAACGACTACCTGCAACGAAACGCAATTCGCGACGACCTCGACAGCTACCTGCATGAAATGGGCAGCGTGACTGCCAGCAATACCCAGAGTTGGCTGGCCGGGCGCATCGTCCTGGTGGAAAACGCCGCCCAGAACATCGCCATCAACTCCGAGCCGGCAGTGGTTGCCAGCCTGCTGGAGCAGAAAGCCCTGACGTCATCGTTCATGGCCACCTACCTGGGCGACAGCAAAGGCGGCTTCACCATTCGCCCCGATGCGAAGATGCCCGACGGCTTCGATCCCCGCGTGCGCCCCTGGTACAAAGGTGCCCAGACCAGCAACGGCTCGACCCTGACCGAACCTTATATCGATGCAGCCACCGGCCAGTTGATCATTTCCATCGCCACCCCCAGCAGCAAGGCTGGGCAGAGTGTCGGTGTGGTCGGCGGCGACCTGAGCCTGCAAACCCTGGTGGACAACATCGGCGCGCTGAGCTTCGGTGGCATGGGCTACGCGTTCCTGGTCAGTGCCGACGGCAAGATCCTGGTACACCCGGATAAAAGCCTGGTGATGAAAACCCTGGGCGAGGCGTACCCGAACCAGGCCATCAAGATCAGTGCCGACTTCAGCGAAATCGAGGTTGATGGCAAAACCCGCATTGTCACCTTCGCCCCGATCAAGGGTTTGCCGTCGGTGAACTGGTATATCGGTCTGTCGGTAGATAAAGACAAATCCTTCGCCATGCTCAGCGAATTCCGCACCTCGGCCATCATTGCCACCGTGATAGCCGTAGCGATCATCATCGCGCTGCTAGGCATGCTGATCCGCGTGCTGATGCAGCCGCTGTATGTAATGACACGCGCCATGGAAGACATCGCCGATGGCGAAGGCGACCTGACGCGCCGCCTGACTATCCAGAACCATGACGAATTCGGCATCCTCGGCAAAGCCTTCAACCGCTTTGTGGAGCGGATTCATACCTCGATTCGCGAAGTGTCTTCCGCCACCGGCCAGGTCAATGAAGTGGCACTGCGCGTGGTCAGCGCCTCCAACTCGTCGATGGTCAATTCCGACGAACAGGCCAACCGCACCAACAGTGTCGCGGCAGCAATCAACCAGTTGGGCGCCGCCGCCCAGGAAATCGCCCGTAACGCCGCCCAGGCCTCGCACCAGGCCAGCGATGCACGGCACCTGGCCGAAGATGGCCAGCAAGTGGTGGAGCGCAATATCAAGGCCATGACACAGCTGTCCGAAATGATCAGCGCCTCAAGCAGCAATATCGAGGCGCTCAACAGTAAGACGGTGAATATCGGGCAGATTCTCGAAGTGATCACCAGTATTTCCCAGCAAACCAACCTGCTGGCGCTCAACGCCGCCATTGAGGCTGCGCGCGCCGGGGAAGCCGGCCGTGGGTTTGCGGTGGTGGCAGACGAGGTGCGCAACCTGGCCCATCGCACGCAAGAATCGGCGCAACAGGTGCAAAAGATGATCGAGGAGCTGCAAGTCGGCGCTCGGGACTCGGTCAGCACCATGAGCGAAAGCCAACGCCATAGCCTCGACAGCGTAGAAATCGCCAACCTGGCAGGTGAACGCTTGAGCAGCGTGACCCAGCGTATCGGTGAAATCGACGGCATGAACCAATCGGTGGCTACCGCGACCGAGGAGCAGACCTCGGTGGTTGAATCGATCAACATCGATATCACCGAAATCAATACCCTCAACCAGGAAGGCGTGGAAAACCTGCAGTCCACCCTGCGCGCCTGCTCCGACCTTGAGCAGCAAGCGGCACGCCTGAAACAACTGGTGGGGAGTTTCCGTATCTAAACCGGAGTACAGCGCAAATCAACTGTAGGAACCGGGGCTAGACCTCTCCTACATTCAACCTGCGTTGTTTCTGTCAGGGCCGGGCTTGTCGTGCGGCTCTGACTCTTTCTGCAACTGCTCCCACAATCGGGCGGCGTCGGGAAAGTCCGTGCCGTCCTCGGCATCCAAGTCATCCGGGTCATAGCGGCTCAAACACCCCTCGCCCAAGGTAGCGGGCGCCTTGGACGTGGCTTTATCCAGGGGATCACTCATCGTTGGATCCTCATCGCTGACACAAATAAAAAGGGCCTGGGTGATTTAACGCCCAGGCCCTTTTTGCTTCAACTAAAAACAGTCGGTCAGAACACCACGGTCTTGTTGCCGTGTACCAGCACGCGGTCTTCCAGGTGATAGCGCAGGCCGCGGGCCAGGACCATCTTCTCGACGTCGCGGCCGAAGCGCACCATGTCTTCAATACTGTCGCTGTGGCTGACGCGCACCACGTCCTGTTCGATGATAGGACCGGCGTCCAGCTCCTCGGTGACATAGTGGCACGTTGCGCCGATCAGCTTCACGCCGCGCAGGGAGGCTTGGTGATACGGCTTGGCGCCGACAAACGACGGCAGGAAGCTGTGATGAATGTTGATCACCTTGCCTGCATATTCGCGGCACAGTTCCGGCGGCAGGATCTGCATGTAGCGCGCCAGTACCACGACGTCCGCTTGATGCTGCTCGACCAGGCGCGAGACTTCGGTGAAGGCCGGCTGTTTGTTCTGCGAGTCAACCGGCACGTGGTAGTAAGGAATACCGTGCCACTCAACCATGCTGCGCAGGTCGTCGTGGTTGGAAATCACGCAGGCGATTTCACAGTCCAGCTCATCGCTGTGCCAGCGGTGCAGCAAGTCCGCCAGGCAATGGGACTCGCGGCTGGCCATCAGCACCACACGTTTTTTCTGCTCGGTGTCGGTAATGCGCCATGTCATCGAAAACTCTTCGGCGATGGGCGCAAACGCCTCGCGAAATGCCTCAAGACCAAAGGGCAGCGTGTCGGCACGAATTTCGTGACGCATGAAAAACCAACCACTGAGATTGTCCGAGTGATGACTCGCTTCGGTGATCCAGCCGTTGTGGGAGGCCAGAAAGTTACTGACTTTAGCGACGATACCAACCCGATCCGGGCAGGCAATCACCAGACGAAAAGTGCGCATTAGGGGCAAACTCCAGAACTTCGCAAAGGCCGCCATTCTAGCGATACCGTAGAAAAACTGCAGTATTCCTCAACGCTTATTCGAGCGATTGCTGGCGGTATCCCTAAACAGCGTACGGTTTTTACCCCAGCACTATGTCAACACAAGCATCTGTTACCGCAATAAGCCAAGATCTAATGAGAATATCTTTAGCCGGTCGAGCGCACTAAATAATGCACTCAGCGTCTCTGACTACAAACGTTCAAAGTAAATTACATAAAACAGAGCTTAAATGTTTACTTGGGGAAACTGTCTGACTATTATTAGGCCACTATCCCTGTCCCTCAGCGCCCCGCATAAGGTAGTCCACATGTCCCTGATCAACGAATACCGTGCCACCGAAGAAGCTATCAAAGAGCTGCAAGCCCGTTTGAAGAATCTGTCCCAAGACGACAAACTGCAAACCGAGCTGGAATTCGAAGGCAAATTGCGCACCCTGATGGGTGAATACTCCAAATCCCTGCGTGACATCATCGCGCTGCTGGATCCGGAATCGAAAGTTAAAGCACCTCGCGGCGCAGTAAAAGTTACCGGCACCAAGCGCGCCCGTAAGGTCAAGCAATACAAAAACCCGCACAACGGTGAAGTGATTGAAACCAAAGGTGGCAATCACAAGACTCTGAAAGAGTGGAAAGCCAAGTGGGGCGGTGACGTGGTTGAAGGCTGGGCCACCCTGCTGGGCTAAGGCTCGCTGGGTCGTCACCTGATTCGCGACACAATAAAAAACGCCAGCTTGCTGGCGTTTTTTATTGCCCGCTGTTTATCAAGCGCTGATTACAGGCTCAGGCGCTGACGTAAAGCATCAGCATATTGCTGCCATTCATCCAGTACCTGACGCTGAAACGTTGTAGCACTAACGTCCAATTCAAGCCTGGCCTTATTAAAACTCTCCAGGGTATTGGGTGCACCGTAATCCGCGTCTGACAAGCGTTGCTGACAGAATAGTTTCCAGCGTTGTTGCTCTTCGTCATCCAAGGTGTACGCAAAGTTACGGGCACGATAGCGAAACAATAATTCCGGCAAACGATGATCATCAAAAGGCCACTGCTGGCGTGCTAGTTGCGCAGGTTCGGCAGCCCGGACTTGTTCACATAAACGCCGATCACGATCGCCAATAAAACCATCGTAGAGCTGTTGTTCCGGATCGGCGGTTGCGGCGAAATCTTCTTCGGCATAAATCGCCGGCAATTTATCCCGCCAAAGTTCCTGTGCGTCAGTTAGCCGCAGCGCCCGGGCCTGATATTCACCCATGTCCAGATTCAAACGCTGCTGGTCTTGCGCCCGCAACACACTCAGCGGTGCGACCACCGGGCAGCGGTTGATGTGGACTAATTTGAGCGGCACCGGCAACTCGCCTTCAGCCAACTCATCGCGCCGGGTGTACAGACGCTGGCGCAGTGTTTCGGCATCCAGGTCCAGCAATCCCTGTGGGTCGAGCCCCAGGTCACAGACAATCAACGCGTTGCGATTGCGCGGATGCCACGCCAACGGCAGGACCACCCCCAGGTAATGGCGCTCGGCGGAAAAACGCCCGGAAATATGCACCATGGGCTGCAACAGGCGGATTTGATCCATGACCCGCTGCTTGCTGCGCAGTTGAAACAGCCAATCGTACAACTTCGGTTGTTTTTCCCGGACCAGGCGCGCCAATGCGATGGTGGCACGCACGTCGGCCAATGCCTCGTGGGCCTGGCCATGGTCGATCCCATTGGCCGCCGTCAGGCGCTCCAGCTTGAGGGTCACGCGCCCGTCCTGCTCGGGCCAGACGATGCCATCGGGCCGCAGGGCATAGGCCGTGCGCAGCACGTCGATCAAATCCCAACGGCTGTTGCCGCCCTGCCATTCCCGCGCATAGGGGTCGAAGAAATTGCGATACAGACTGTAGCGGGTCATTTCATCGTCGAAGCGCAGGGTGTTATAGCCCGCGCCGCAGGTGCCAGGGGCAGCCAGCTCGGCATGTACGCGCGTCATGAAGTCGGCTTCGGCCAGGCCTTTTTCCGCCAGTTGGCCGGGGGTAATGCCCGTGATCATGCACGCCGCGGGGTGCGGCAGGATATCGTCGCTGGGCTGGCAATAGAGGTTGACCGGCGGCCCTATCTCATTGAGGTCAAGGTCGGTGCGAATCCCGGCGACCTGCAGCGGGCGGTCGCTGCGTGGGTTGATGCCAGTGGTTTCATAGTCGTACCAGAAGATCGAGGTCACGGGCTATTCCTGTGCTGAAGACCGACAAAGTCTAGGCGCTGGACGCCGCCCGGGGCCAGCGCAACGTGCACTGGATAAACATTCAGTGAAACCTTGGCGCATTTTCAGGTGTTACTTCCATCGACGACACTGCTAGCATCGGCCTCTCAATTTGCCGGCCGCCCCAGAAGGTCGCCCATGCCCAGCCACACCGCACTGCCAGGGAACGCAATGCCCACCGCCCCATTGGACACTCGCTACCAGATCGAGACCCCGGAAGGTATAGACCTGCCCTTGCGCCCCGCCGGGCTGATGCCCAGAGCACTGGCATTCGGTTTCGACCTGGGACTGCGCGGCCTGATCCTCGGCATCCTGTTCATCGCCCTGGCGTTTCTCGGCAACCTGGGCATCGGCCTCGGCTCGATCCTGCTGTTTTTCGTCAGTTGGTGGTACATGGTGCTCTTCGAAGTGCTCAACCAAGGCTGTTCACCGGGCAAGCAGGTCATGGGGCTGCGCGTGGTGCAGGATGACGGCACGCCCATTGGCTGGTCCGCGTCCTTGATCCGCAACCTGCTGCGTTTTGTCGATATGTTGCCGTTCGGCTACTTCCTCGGTGCCATCAGTTGCCTGCAACATCCCCACTTCAAGCGCCTGGGTGATATCGCAGCCGGTACCCTGGTTGTTTACCGCGAACAGCCCCTGGCTCGCCCCCAGTTGCCCCAGGCCCCGGCCTTGCGCCTGCCCTTTGCCCTTGAGTTGAACGAGCAGCGCGCAATCCTGGGTTTTGCCGAACGCCAGGGCGAACTGTCCGCCGAGCGGACCCATGAGCTGGCGGCGATTCTGGCCACGCCCTTGCAGGTTTCCCCGGCACGCGCCGTGGAACAGCTCAATGGCGTGGCCCGCGGCCTGCTGGGGCCGACATGAAACAAAGCCTGTTCGAAACCCGTCACCAGCCGCACTGGCAAGCCTTTGCCGCGCAACTGGCACTGCTTGAACAAGGCAAGGCCAAGGCCCACGACCTGACGCGCTTCCCCCATGATTACCGACGCCTGTGCCAACACTTGGCGCTGGCGCAGGAGCGCGGCTACAGCAGCTACCTGGTAGACCCGCTGCAACAACTGGCCCTGCGCGGCCATCAACAACTGTACCGCCATCGCAGCCAGCTCGGCGCCAAGACCTTGAGCTTCCTGCTGGCCGACTTTCCCCGGACGGTGCGCGAGCAATGGCGCTTCGTGCTGGTGGCCAGCCTGTTGTTCTTTGGCAGCCTGGTCGGCATTGGCCTGCTGGTCTATCTGTTCCCCGACCTGATCTACACCATCGTCAGTACCGAGCAAGTGACCGAGATGCAAGGCATGTACGACCCCGACGCCAGTCGCCTGGGGCGCGCGGCCGAGCGGGCATCGAGTGAGGACTGGATGATGTTCGGCTACTACGTCATGCACAACATCGGCATTGCATTCCAGACCTTCGCCGGCGGCTTGCTGTTCGGCCTGGGCAGCGTGTTTTTCCTGTTTTTCAATGGCCTGATGATTGGGGCCGTTGCCGGGCACCTAACACAAATCGGCTACGGGCAGACCTTCTGGTCCTTTGTCATCGGCCATGGTGCCTTCGAACTGACAGCCATTGCCCTGGCCGGCGCGGCAGGCCTGCAGCTGGGCTGGGCGTTGATCGCTCCGGGAGCGCTGCCCCGGGGTGAGTCACTGCGGCTGGCAGCCCGCAAGAGCGTGCAAATGATCTGCGGCGTGATGGTATTGCTGCTTATCGCAGCTTTTATAGAAGCCTATTGGTCCTCCACCACCGCAGTGCAGCCCTGGGGCAAATACCTGGTGGGCGCTTCACTCTGGGCGCTGGTGATCGCCTATCTGGTATTTGCCGGCAGGAGTCGTCATGCGCCTGAGTGACGCCAGCGTGGTGATTCGTCCTCGCTCCTCGTGGGAAGCCATGGACCTGGGGGTATTACTGGCCCGTAAGCACCGCGTGCTGTTGATGAGCAGTTGGGCCCTGGTGAGCCTGCCAATATTTATCCTGATCAGCCTAGTGCTGTGGGATTACCCGTCTGTAGCCGTGCTGGTGTTCTGGTGGTTGAAACCGGCCTTTGAGCGCTTGCCGCTGTACATCCTGTCCAAGGCGCTGTTTGGCCAGACGCCCACGCTCAAACAGGCGCTGCGCCAATGGCCGCACCTGCTCAAGGGGCAACTGCTGGCCAGCCTGACCTGGAGGCGCTTTAGCCTCAGTCGCAGCTTTACCATGCCCGTGGTGCAACTCGAAGGCCTCGCAGGCCTGGCCCGCCAACAACGGTTGGGGATCCTGCAACAGCGCAACGCTGGCGCGGCGCGCTGGCTGACACTGATAGGCATTCACCTGGAAACGGCGCTATGGGTGGGCTTGATGGCGCTGTTCTACCTGTTCCTGCCACAACAGGTAGAACTGGACTGGGACTGGCAACAATTGGCGCTGGCCAGCAGCCAGGATTGGCTATGGCTGGAGCACCTGAGCAATGCCTTCTACGCCCTGATCCTGGTGTTCTGGGAGCCCATCTACGTGGCGTGTGGATTCAGCCTCTACCTCAACCGGCGTACCGTGCTCGAAGCCTGGGACCTGGAGTTGGTGTTCCGCCGCCTGCGCCAGCGCCTGGAAGCAGCAGTGGCCGTCCTGCTGCTGGCGGTCGGCCTGCTCGTGATCGCGCCAACGCCCCAGGCCATGGCCAATCCACCGGTCGACTCGAAACCATTGAGCACGCCGCAAGCCAGCCAATCGATCAAGCACCTGCTGGAACAACCCCCGTTCAAGAATCCGGAAACCGTTACCCGCTACCGTTTCGGCGAGGACCAGGGCACCAACAAAAACAAGCCCGGCGCCGATGCCAAGTTGCCTGCCTGGCTTGAATCCTTTCTGAACAACCTCAACAGCGACACATTCAAGTCCCTGGCCCTGGTGATGGAGGTACTGCTCTGGGGCCTGCTGATCGCCGGGATTACCCTGCTCGCCTGGCGTTATCGCGACTGGCTGCAGGCCTTTGTCAGCCGTCGCCGCGCCCCGCGGCCCAAGGCGGAGCAGCCCGAGCCGTCCCAGCTGTTCGGCCTGGACATGGACGTGGCAACCCTGCCCACAGACATTGCCGGTGCCGCCGAACAACTGTGGGCCACCAAGCCCCGCGAGGCCCTTGGCCTGCTGTATCGCGGCCTGCTCAGCCGGCTGCTGCATGACTTCAACCTGCCACTGAAAAACGCCGACACCGAAGGCCAGGTCCTGGAACGTGTGCGCCACTTGCAGCAGCCGCAATTGCTGGCATTCAGCGACGACCTGACCCGGCACTGGCAAAACCTCGCCTACGGCCATCGCGTGCCGCCTGCCCTGGCCCAGCAACAGCTCTGCGCAGATTGGCGCAGCTTGTTCGACAGCGAGGCCGCGCGATGAAACGGCCGCTGATCTGGTTCGCGCTGATCCTGGCTTGCCTGCTGACAGCCGGGGGCTTCTACGCCTGGCACAAGGCGATTCCCTACAACGAAGTGGTCGACCGCGGGCCGTCACCCGAAGCCCAGGCCAACCCCTACCTGGCTGCAGAGCACTTCCTGGGCCAGCAAGGCCTGGCCGTCGAACACGCCCTCAGCCTGGAGCGCCTGGCCACCCTGCCCGCCAAGGGCACCAGCCTGCTGTTGCTCAGCGAGCGCAGCAACATGACCCCGCACCAGGTTCACCAACTGCTGGAATGGACCCAAGCCGGCGGCCATCTGCTGTTGGTGGCCGAAGCCATATGGGATGCAGAAACCCAGGACAGCGGCGACCTGCTGCTTGATCGCCTGCAGTTGCGCCAGGCCTTCAGCGATGACTTCGATCAGCCGCCCAGCGCCCGCAAGGGCAAGAAACCTGACCTGACACGCCTGTATGTCGATAACGAAACCGCACCGGCGTTTTTCAGTTTCGACACGGACTACACCCTGATCGACCCCAGGCACCTCGCCCAGTTTTCGGCCAACAGCGCCAAGTCCAGTCACCTGATGCAACTCAATCTCGGGCATGGCCGCGTGACCGTGATCACCGACAGCGAGCTGTGGAAGACCCCGGCCATCGGCTTGCACGACAACGCCTGGCTGCTCTGGTACCTGACCCAGGGCAGCGATGTAACCCTGCTGTCCAACACCGACGTCGAAAACCTGTTCAGCCTGTTGCTGCGGTATTTCCCCCAGGCCCTGGTGGCACTTGCCGCCCTGATTCTGCTGGGGTTGTGGCGTGCCGGCATACGCCTGGGGCCGATCCGGGCGCCCGCCCCGAAAGCCCGCCGCCAATTACAGGAACACCTGAATGCCAGTGCCGATTTCCTGCTGCGCCGCAGCGGGCAAAACAGCCTGTTGCAAGCCTTGCAGCGTGACATCCTGCGCACCGCGCGTCGCCGCCACCCCGGATTCGAGCAACTAGATAGCGACGGCCAACGGCAGGTACTTGAACGCCTGACCCGCCAACCGTCTTCAATTATCAGCCAGGCCCTCGGCCCTCTCCCGGCAAAGCGGCTCTCCAGCGCCGACTTCAGCCGCCAGGTGGCTTGCCTGCAAACCCTCAGGAATGCCCTATGAGCGACTCTCCAGTGGATGTATCCACCCCCCTCGACACCGGGCGAGCCACCCAACTGGCCCAGGCTTTGCGCACCGAGCTGCGCAAAGCGGTGATTGGCCAGGATGCGGTGATCGATGACGTACTGACTGCGCTGATCGCCGGCGGCCATGTGCTGCTCGAAGGGGTCCCGGGCCTGGGCAAGACCTTGCTGGTACGCGCCCTGGCCCGCTGCTTTGACGGCGACTTCGCGCGCATCCAGTTCACCCCGGACCTGATGCCCAGTGATGTTACAGGGCATGCCGTGTACGACTTGCACACCGAGCAGTTCAAGCTGCGCAAAGGCCCCTTGTTCACCCACCTGCTGCTGGCGGACGAGATCAACCGGGCCCCGGCGAAAACCCAGGCCGCCTTGCTCGAAGCCATGCAGGAACGCCAGGTCACTCTGGAGGGTGAAGCCCTGCCCATCGGCCAACCCTTTATGGTGCTGGCCACCCAGAACCCCATCGAACAGGAAGGCACTTACCCGCTACCGGAGGCTGAACTCGACCGTTTCATGCTCAAGGTACGCATGGACTACCCTGACGCCCAGCAAGAGCTGGAGATGGTGCGTGAAGTAACTCGCTCCTCCCGCGCCGACATGCTCGACGTACAGCCACTGCGCACCGTGCTCCAGGCCGAAGATGTGCTGATGCTGCAGCAGGTCGCCAGTGAATTGGCCCTGGATGAACAGGTGCTTGACTACGCCGTGCGCCTGGCACGCACCACCCGCACTTGGCCCGGCCTGGCCCTTGGCGCCGGTCCCCGCGCCTCCATAGCCCTGGTGCGAGGTGCCCGCGCCCGGGCGTTGCTGCGTGGTGGCGAGTTCGTGATCCCGGACGACATAAAGAGCTGCGCGCTGGCGGTGTTGCGCCATCGGGTACGCATCGCCCCGGAGCTGGATATCGAAGGGCTGGAAGTCGATCAGGTGCTTGCCCAGTTGCTCGACCAAGTGCCGGCGCCGCGCCAGTGACTTGCCCATGAGACCCACTCGCCTGTTGCTGGCCTGGCTCGCGGTGCTGCTGGGTCTGGGCATCGCCCTCGGAACAGCCATGGCCCTGCAACTCAAGGTGCCAGCCGCCCTGCACTCCGTGGCATGGGGCCTGCTCCTGGCGCTGCTTTTGCTCGCATTGCTCGATGCTGTCCGCCTCAAACGCCGCCCCTCGCCACGCCTGCGGCGGCAGATGCCGGGCAGCCTGGCGCTGGGGCGCTGGAGCGAAGTGCGGATTACCCTGGAGCATGACTATGCACACCCCCTGGCCCTGGAGGTGTTTGATCATGTGCCGGATGGGTTGAGCGTGCAAAACCTGCCGCAGTCCATCGCACTGCGCCCCAGCGAACACAGCGAGCTGGGCTATCGCCTGCGCCCCTTGAGCCGTGGGCACTTCAGCTTTGAGCGTTGTGAGGTGCACCTCCCCAGCCCTCTAGGGTTATGGACCGCAAAACGCCTACTGCCACTGCAGGATGACACGCGGGTCTATCCGGATTTTGCCCGCCTGTACGGTGCGCAATTGTTGGCGGTAGACAACTGGCTCAGCCAACTGGGTGTACGTCAGCGCCAGCGGCGCGGCCTGGGCCTGGAGTTTCACCAACTGCGGGAATTTCGCGAGGGTGACAGCCTGCGCCAGATCGACTGGAAAGCCACGGCACGGCAACGCACGCCGATCGCCCGGGAATACCAGGATGAGCGCGACCAGCAGATTGTCTTCATGCTCGATTGCGGCCGGCGTATGCGCAGCCAGGACGGCGAACTGTCGCATTTCGACCACGCCCTCAACGCCTGTCTGCTGCTCAGCTACGTGGCCTTGCGCCAGGGCGATGCGGTGGGCCTGTGTACCTTCGCCTGTGACCAGCCGCGCTATCTGGCACCGGTCAAGGGCAGTGGCCAACTGAACCAGTTGCTCAACGCGGTCTACGACCTGGACAGCACCCGGCGCGCGGCCGATTACCAGGCCGCAGCCAATCAGTTACTGGCTCGTCAGAAACGTCGAGCGCTGGTGATCGTCGTGACCAACCTGCGTGATGAGGACGACGAGGATCTGCTGACTGCGGTCAAGCGCATCAGCCGCCAGCATCGGGTATTGGTGGCAAGCCTGCGCGAAGAAGTACTGGATCATCTGCGCCAGGCCCCTGTGCAAACCCTGCCGGAAGCGCTGGCCTACTGCGGCAGCGTCGACTATCTCAACGCCCGGGAAGAACTCCATGACCGTCTGAAGGCACAGGGCTTCGCCGTACTGGATGCTCACCCGTCGGATTTGGGTGCGGATCTGGTAACGCGTTATCTGGGCTGGAAAAAAGGCGGCGTGCTATGAAGGTGCACCTTTTACAGGTATCCGTTCAACGATCAGCACGGGGCCGACAACGTTCGTCGCGCTAGGCCGAGGCCTGCTGGGGAACAAAACTGAAGTACTGCGACAGTGCCAGGATCAATTGCCCGTACTCGGCAGGTGCCTGTAACAGCATGAAACCCGAATCATAATGCTGAGGGTTGATGTCTTCACGGCTCCACAGGCACCTGGCAGTGAAGTCAATTGCATGCACATCTCCCTCAAGCCCGGGGATCTTCAAGCACAGCTCGAAATCCACGTTGATCATCATCGGTAGCTGACTGACCAACATCAGGCCTTCGCTGGAAATGTTCCCCAGATAACCGATGGGTTTGTCCGTGAAGCGGTTGAACACCTGCAAGCAACAAGGCAACTGGTGCCGCTCAATCCGTCGATTGGTAAACATGATGCCATCCAATGGCCATGATTTTGGCCGTTCAGTGGTTCGGACCGGAGCGTTATCAACAACACCCCACTCTCCATGGTTCTCGGTGGGACAGCAACCTCCGCCCTGGCACTTTACCGCCGCCGAATCCGAGAATTGCATCTGTTTGGATTGAAAGTTGTACAAACAGACATCCAAAGGATAGCCCAACTCCGTCAAGAGACCAGCTATGAAATGATAGACGCCATCACAATGCGGCTGGCCTTGCTCGTGCGGGGCTTGCACCTGGGTAATGCCCCAGTTGTTGCAGCGTATCCAGGCGTGCACGCGCGCGGAACGCGTATTCGCTCGACGGGTACTGGCTGATGATGAACTGATACGTCTGCACCGCGTCCACAAACAACTTCTGCCGCTCCAGGCACTGCCCACGCAGCATCGAGACCTCCGGCTGCACGTAGCGCCGTGAGCGGCTCTCGCGGTCGACCTGGGACAATTCCAGGGTGACCCGTTCGCAGTCGCCTACGTTGTAGGCACGGTAGGCGTTGTTCAAATGATGGTCCATCGACCAACGGGTGCAGCCGACAACACTGACGGCCAGGGCAGCAATGATCAAAACTCGCATGGGGTGTTCTCCTGTCTTGAGCAGTGTATCGACCCTTGGGCGAAAATCTTCAGGGTTGTTCGTCCCGCTCCTTAGAGTGAAAACAAGCGAATCGATAATAAGTAGTGCAAACGAACAATGACTACAGCCAAAGAGCATAGTAGCCTTCCCCAGCGCTAGAACTCAGGAGTCCGTGCATGTCCGTCCGTCGTACCAAAATCGTCGCCACCCTTGGCCCGGCCAGTAACTCGCCGGAAGTCCTCGAACAGCTGATTCTGGCTGGCCTGGACGTTGCCCGTCTGAACTTCTCCCACGGCACCCCGGACGAGCACAAGGCTCGCGCCAAGCTGGTACGTGACCTCGCCGCCAAGCATGGCCGCTTCGTCGCGCTGCTGGGTGACCTGCAAGGTCCGAAGATCCGGATCGCCAAATTCGCCAACAAGCGCATCGAGCTGAAGATTGGTGACAAATTCACCTTCTCCACCAGCCATCCGCTGACCGAAGGCAACCAGCAGGTTGTGGGTATCGACTACCCGGACCTGGTGAAAGACTGCGGCGTCGGCGACGAACTGCTGTTGGACGATGGCCGAGTGGTCATGCGCGTCGACACCGCCACCGTCACCGAGCTGAACTGCACCGTGATCATCGGCGGCCCGCTGTCCGACCACAAAGGCATCAACCGTCGTGGTGGCGGCCTGACTGCACCGGCCCTGACCGAGAAAGACAAGGCTGACATCAAGCTCGCCGCCGAAATGGAAGTGGACTACCTCGCCGTGTCCTTCCCACGCGACGCTGCCGACATGGAATACGCCCGCCAACTGCGCGACGAAGCCGGCGGTACTGCCTGGCTGGTCGCGAAGATCGAGCGCGCTGAAGCCGTGGCCGACGACGAAACCCTCGACGGCCTGATCAAGGCGTCCGACGCAGTGATGGTTGCCCGTGGCGACCTCGGCGTAGAAATCGGTGACGCGGAACTGATCGGCATCCAGAAGAAAATCATCCTGCACGCACGCCGCCACAATAAAGCGGTGATCGTTGCGACCCAGATGATGGAGTCGATGATCCAGAACCCGATGCCAACCCGTGCCGAAGTGTCCGACGTGGCCAACGCCGTGCTCGACTACACCGACGCCGTAATGCTCTCGGCGGAAAGTGCCGCCGGCCCGTACCCGCTGGAAGCGGTCCAGGCCATGGCGCGGATCTGCGTCGGCGCTGAAAAGCACCCGACCAGCAAGACCTCCAGCCACCGCATCGGCAAGGTGTTCGAAAGCTGCGACCAGAGCATCGCCCTGGCCGCCATGTACACCGCCAACCACTTCCCGGGAGTGAAGGCGATCATCGCCCTGACCGAAAGTGGCTACACCCCGTTGATCATGTCGCGCATCCGCTCCTCGATCCCGATCTACGCGTTCTCCCCGCACCGCGAAACCCAGGCCCGCGCGGCCATGTTCCGTGGCGTGTACACCGTACCGTTCGACCCGGCGTCGTTGCCGCCTGAGCAAGTCAGCCAGGCTGCCATCGACGAACTGCTCAAGCGTGGCGTCGTGGAGAAAGGCGATTGGGTGATCCTGACCAAGGGTGACAGCTACCACACCATCGGCGGCACCAACGGCATGAAGATCCTGCACGTTGGCGACCCAATGGTCTGAGTGACCTGCTGAAAGCAAAGGCCCTGTCATGTGAGTGACAGGGCCTTTTGCATTTCTAATCAGGGTGAGGGGGTGGTTGCACTGGCGCTTTCGCGGGCAAGCCCACACACACTTCAAATGCATCCCCATGTGGGAGCGGGCTTGCCCGCGAAAGCGTCAGTCCAGCCACTTCGATTTCAGCGCCGGGCAATAAACCCCGACAACGCCGCAATCGCCTCCGGCGACCTCAACCGCTGGGTAAACAGCGCGCCCTCCTCCTCAATCACCTGGCGCAACTGCTCGCGATCAACGCTCTTCATCAACTGCTTGCTGATTTGCACTGCACCCGGCGCCAGAGTCTCGAAGCGTTCGGCCACCTCCCGCGCCTTGGCCAAGGCTGCCTCACCACTGTCCAGCGCTTGCGTGGCGATGCCCCACTGTGCCGCTTGCTCGCCGCTGAACCCTTCGCCCAGCAGCAACAATTCGGCAGCCTTTGCATGCCCAAGCAAACGCGGCAGGATCAGGCTGGAGCCGAACTCCGGGCACAGTCCCAGGTTGACAAACGGCATGCGCAACCGGGCATCACGGCTGACATACACCAGGTCGCAATGCAGCAACAGCGTGGTACCAATGCCCACTGCAGCGCCCGCCACACCGGCAATCACCGGTTTGCGGCAATTGAGCAGGCTCTTCATAAAGAGGAACGGTGGGCTGTCCAGGTCCGTGGGCGGTTGCTGCAGGAAGTCGCCGATATCATTGCCGGCGGTAAAACACTCGCTGCTGCCCTGGATCAGCACCGCATTGACCGTGTTGTCGGCATCGGCCTGCTCCAACGCCGCGGCCAACTGGTGGTACATCGCGCGGGTCAGGGCGTTTTTCTTGTCGGGGCGATTGAACTGCAGAATCAGCAGCCCACGGTCACGTTGCAGCACAATGGCATCGGTCATGGTGAGTCTCGCAGATAGGCGCTCAACCACGGGGCAGGAACACATCGGCCAGCAGTTGATTACGCGGCAAGCCCGCCAGGAACAGGCGCTTGGAAAAGGCCTCGACACTGCCGGGATGCCCGCAGAGTAAGGCCAGGGTTTGCCGGGAAACAAGCCGCAGTTGCGCCAAAGCACCGGCCAACTGCGCCGCTGTCCACAGCTCGACGATGAGGTTTTCATGGCTGGCGGCCAGTTGGGCCAGGGGCTCGGCCAGATAATGCGCATCCGTATCATGGGCCAGGTGAATCACGCGGATGACGCCCTGGTGATCCTGGCGCAAGGCCTCACGCAACACGCCCCACAACGGGCCCAGGCCAGTGCCGGATGCCAGCAGCCACAGCGGCCGGGATTGCCAGTCCGGGTCATAGTGCAACGCCCCACCGCGCAATTCGCCCAGGCGCAGTTGATCACCGGCCTGTAACTGCCGGGCAAGATCGCTGAACTCGCCGGGCAGGCGGCAATCGAGATGGAACTCCAGGAACGGATCTTCCCCGGGCAAGCTGGCCAGGGAATAAGGCCGCGCCACCGTACCCGCCCATAGCACCAAGTGCTGCCCGGCCCGGTAACGCAGGCCTCGCTCCGGTTGCAGGCGCAGGCGCAGCACCGTCGGGTGCAGCCAGTCCGCGCTCAGTACCGTGGCCGCCGTGCCGTCGCGCAATGGGTCAAAGGCCTCAACCTGCACATCACCTGTAACCTGGCACTGGCAGGCCAGGCGCCAGCCATCCTGGCGCTGGGCCGGGCTCAGGGCGTCGGGTTGCTTGTCCTCGACCTCACCCCGGCAACGCACCAGGCAGGCATGGCAACTCCCCGCCCGGCAGCTGTAGGGCACGGCCACACCGGCCTGGTTCAAGGCATCCAGCAGATTGCTGCCGGTGGAGACCGACCAGTGGCGTGCGCCGACGTGCAGTTCAGGCATAAAACTCTTCAGCTGTAGGAGCGAGCTTGCTCGCGAATGTCGCTAACGATAACGCGGGCTGCCTGACGAAACCCACCAGATTCACGTTTTTCGCGAGCAAGCTCGCTCCTACAGCTAAATCGAGCCGGCCATTCATGACCATCGTCGGGTGTATCAGCCACCGCGCCGGGTTATACTGCCGCGCCTTTTTAGCGTCGCGCCAGCACTACCCGGCGTGCCTTGGAAAAGGTGGCTCCAGCGACCGATACACCCATCTGAAGCCACCTTTATTGAATGTTCCCTTATAGAGGAGCGCGACTCATGACCGTGATCAAGCAAGACGACCTGATTCAGAGCGTTGCCGACGCCCTGCAATTCATTTCCTACTACCACCCCGTTGACTTCATCCAGGCGATGCACGAGGCCTACCTGCGCGAAGAATCGCCGGCCGCCCGTGACTCCATGGCCCAGATCCTGATCAACTCGCGCATGTGTGCCACCGGCCACCGCCCGATCTGCCAGGACACCGGGATCGTTACCGTGTTCGTACGCGTCGGCATGGATGTACGTTGGGATGGCGCCACCATGGGCCTGGACGACATGATCAACGAAGGCGTGCGTCGCGCCTACAACCTGCCGGAAAACGTCCTGCGGGCCTCGATCCTCGCCGATCCGGCAGGTAGCAGGAAGAACACCAAGGACAACACCCCAGCGGTCATCCACTACTCCATCGTTCCGGGTAACACCGTGGAAGTGGACGTGGCGGCCAAGGGTGGTGGTTCCGAGAACAAGTCGAAAATGGCCATGCTCAACCCGTCCGACTCGATCGTCGACTGGGTCCTCAAGACCGTGCCGACCATGGGTGCCGGCTGGTGCCCACCGGGCATGCTCGGCATTGGTATCGGCGGCACCGCCGAGAAAGCCGCGGTGATGGCCAAGGAAGTGTTGATGGAATCCATCGACATCCACGAGCTGAAAAAGCGCGGCCCTTCCAACCGTATCGAAGAAATGCGCCTGGAGCTGTTCGAGAAGGTCAACCAACTGGGGATCGGCGCCCAGGGCCTGGGTGGCCTGACCACCGTGCTCGACGTGAAGATCATGGATTACCCGACCCACGCCGCCTCGTTGCCGGTGTGCATGATCCCCAACTGCGCCGCCACCCGTCACGCACACTTCGTGCTCGACGGTTCCGGCCCGGCCTCGCTGGAAGCGCCACCGCTGGACGCCTACCCGGAAATCGTCTGGGAAGCCGGCCCGTCGGCCCGCCGCGTCAACCTCGACACCCTGACCCCGGAAGAAGTGCAGAGCTGGAAACCGGGCGAAACCGTGCTGCTCAACGGCAAGATGCTCACCGGGCGCGACGCGGCGCACAAGCGCATGGTCGAGATGCTGAACAAGGGTGAAACCTTGCCGGTAGACCTCAAGGGTCGCTTCATCTACTACGTCGGCCCGGTCGATCCGGTGCGCGAAGAAGTGGTTGGCCCGGCTGGCCCGACCACCGCCACGCGGATGGACAAGTTCACCCGCCAGATCCTCGAGCAGACTGGCCTGTTGGGCATGATCGGCAAATCCGAGCGCGGCCCGACCGCCATCGAAGCAATCAAGGACCACAAGGCCGTGTACCTGATGGCCGTTGGTGGCGCGGCTTACCTGGTGGCGCAAGCCATCAAGAAATCGCGTGTGGTGGCCTTCGCCGAACTGGGCATGGAAGCGATCTACGAGTTCGACGTCAAAGACATGCCGGTCACAGTGGCTGTCGACAGCAACGGTGAGTCGGTACACATCACTGGCCCTGCCATCTGGCAGAAAAAGATCAGTGAGAGCCTGGCGGTAGAAGTGCAGTAAGCACCCTGCGCTGAAAAAAGCCACGCTACCTGAATCGGTAGCGTGGCTTTTTTACACCTGTTTCTGTGCCATTGGGTTCGGTTCTACTGCTGGTCGTAGGGACTATTCACACTTAACGACGCGCTCTGGCCCGAATAATAAGAGGTATAGACCCAACCATCGCGGGATGTTTTCTGGTGATACACCACCCCATCTTTGGTGAGGGTCACGGGAAAGCTGGGCAGGATTTCTCCGGTAAACGCCGAGGCAACACGCATACCCTTGTAATAGTACTGTGCAGTTCCACCCATTTGGACCGGCCCGTAGGTTTCCGAGACAGTGCCCTTGTTATGCGCCAGCCAAATCGGCAACACCCGGGAGGTGACATCCCAGGCGGCCACCTTCATTTCCAGCCCGGCATTCACATCGGCACTCGCCTCGGAGCAATCCACCGTCCAAGTCAGCCCGGCTTGCTCCATGACCCGCGCAGTATGACCGACCGGCTGCAGGATCATGCCGTGATCGGCAGCATCGGGTAACCAATCCAGCGTCACCTCCTTGCCGATAATTTCGGTATCAGCCTCAGGCACCACCAGGATCGTGTGCGTTGCCCCCCTACACAAAAGCAAGGGCTCGCCGAAGGATTTTCCACGGAACGCATCCAGTCTGACCTCTACCAGATCCCCCAGGTCGTCTGAAAGCAGTTTTCCCTGCAGGTACCAATCCGGCAGGCTGGGGCTCATCAATTTCAACCCGAAATGCCCTTCGTCACCCAACAACGAGGTGACGGACCAGGACACACTCTGCCCGTCAACGCTGCGTGGCTCTCCCAAGGGTGGAGAAAACACCAGGCCCAAGGCTTGTGCGCCGGCAAAGTCTTCCAACGTGACGGTCGAGCCCAACAGCGGACTGTCCTCGTTGACTTCCAGCTCCAATACATACCGCCTGCCACGCCGCAGTTGCAGGCCGGCAAAGGCCAGATCAACAGTCTTGTGGTTTAGATAAAGTACGAAGTGCTGATCCCATGGGTTGTCCTCAAGCGCAGTAACGGTGAACCCGACCTGGGTGACAACGCCTTCGTTTTCGCCAGTCATATCAGCGATAACCTGATGCACACCTTCAGTCTGTGGCCGGTAGAGGTATTCAGCCCATCCGAATCTATCGGTGGTGGTGATCGACCATAAAGCCTCCTCCCCATCAACGACCCAACGCACTTGGAGCCCGGCCTGACCTTCTTCGGTTTCAGCGTTCAGCACCTGAAAACGTAGCAATGCTCCCTCATCTTTTCTGACAACGGGTTGAGCCGACACCGGGCTGATCTTATCAATCAGATACCGCGCATCTACCACCTCGAACTCGCGTACAGCCGACCATTCGGATGTGTCCCCATCTACAGCCTGTTGCACTTGAACCCCGTGCCGCCCTAACGCCCAATCAGCCGAAGCACTCCATCGCCAGGACCTGACACCCGGGATCGTCGCCAGCACGTTACTCAGATCATTGACATGGCGTAGCAACAATTGCCCCCCCGTCACCCCGGTGCCGGTGAATTGTGGTTTGCGCGATACGCGGCTGTTGTGTGTAGGCGTCCTGATTTCCGGCGTTTGTGGCCGAGGCATTACGTGAAAGGTATGCGGCTCGCTCCAGGGCGATTGCGGCCCAGTTCCTTTCTGCTGTTTGGCCTGAAGTGCCACGGGGCCTGGTTTGAACGGTTCTTCGATGACGAATTCGAGCGTCCCGTCCTCTTCGGTCACTTGTCCGTGCAGGACCAGCTCACCCTCACCCCGTAGGCTTACCAGCGCCCCAGGCAGGCCTTTTATGCGGATAAGCGGGCGGGACGACGACTGCGACCCCGCTAGCGGCAGTTCGAAATACGGTGCGTCGGGTACCGGTTCTCGAATCACGATAAAGACACAGGGCTCGCTCACTACAGACGCAACGCCTTCCACCACCTGGTTCGCAGTCACCTTGTTTGCGTCGTACGGCCAGTCCTGATCAGGTGAGAACACTGCCTCCTTATCCCCGATCACGAACGTTCCGGAAACCTGATGCCCGTTTTCATCAACCAGATTCAAGGTCGCGCCTGCCGAATACACCCCCGTGATCAACAGCGTTTGCCGCAGGTTGTTTGTCTCAGCCAGCGGGACAATCGCCAGCCGGGGTGGCCTGACTCGGAATATCCGAAGGGCCTCCTCAGAGACCAAATCCTGTAAATACACCCGCACCACAATTTCATGGACTCCCGGGCCGTGAGGTAGTGCTTCATGCGCTGTCCAGTGCCCGTCAGGCAAGGGCACGGCGTGCGCCACTTCGACGCCGGTGAGCGGATCGTTTACCACGACAGACGCACCTATGCCCGGCCAGCCACGACTGCCGGAAAGAATGGCTCCGATATCAATGACCTGATCATGTTGGGGATACTCGATGATTGGCGCTTGGATCCGTACCTCGAAGCGACACATCTCACTGGGCTCGGACATGACGTCATTGACTGTCTGAACGGCATAAACCTGATTGACCTTCGCCCAGTTTTTAGACGCAATGAACTGCCGAATCGAACCCTCTTCGGAAAACACGCCAGGTACGGATTGATCGTTCTCATCAAACATCGCCAGCAGCACGTTGCCGCTACCTACATGACGAACCGTAAGGGCCTGGGCTGGCATGGCCGGGTTGGTTGGAGGAAGAATTTCAACGCGATCAGGACGCAGATAGAACCCACGCACCGGCCCTGGGCGGGACTCAATACCTTGTCGCACCTGCATGAGCTGCTTGTGTTTGAACCCGGGTGCCGACCAAGTGTGAATGCCATACCACTGACCGCCCTGCACCGGCCAAGATGCAATGCGCTCGCCATCGGTGTCGAGCAGTACCACCGTAGCGTCCGATACGCCCGTTCCGCTCAACTCAAATTTCAGCGGGTAGTACTCGCCCTCCGCCGGGTCAATGAGTTGCGGGACGGGCGGGCGAGCAATGAAATCGACCGGCGTACTGGGGTTGGAAACGATATCCCCCAATTGCTGGGTCACGGTGATCCGATTCTCATGAGGCCAGGGCTGTGCAGGCACAAACTGGCGAGAAGACCCGCTCCCTGTCATGTGCCCGGTCACTGCATGCCCCTTGTTGTAGACACGCACGGCCACCGCTTCGGAATAGAGCCCCGTAATCTCGAGCATTTGATCCGATTCGGCAGGATGGGCGGGTTTTCCAACTAAGGGAACAGCCAATGAAATATAAAAATGACGAACCGGCCCCGGAGCGGATTCAACGCCATTGACGACTTGCACAACACGCTTTTGCTTGAACCCCGGTATCCAGTGATAGATTCCTGTCCAGAGGGTACCGATGGCCCGCCAGCTCCCCACCACGCTGCCGTCCAGGTTCAACACCTTGACCAGAGCGTTCGGATGACACCGCCCTGTCATTTCGAAATCCTGCTCGTAGTAGCCTCCCTCTTGGGGCGTATCGAATTGAACTGTAAAGGGTCTGGCCGAGAACACGCACATCTCGCTGGGCAAGGACTCTGTGTCATTGACCACCTGTGTCGCCCAGACCTTGTTGGTTCCCGGCGCCCAGTCCAGGTCAGGCACAAAGGTGTAGGTCTCACCGTAGCGGGTAAAGATGCCAGGAACATGATGTCCATCGAGAAACACCTTCACATTCTCGACCGCCGGGTGAACACCGACCAGTGTCAGCGCCTGCGTGGCGTCTGCCGGGTTCGGCGGCTGAATGATCGTCAAAGGCAGCGGTTGCACACAAATCACTCGGGCCTCACTGGCGTCGGAGGCAACCGAATTAACGACCTGGAACACCTTTACCGTATGTTTACCGAATGACCAATCCTGGGCCGGCGTAAACACACGCTCACTGCCGGTTCCCGTAAAAATACCCGGAATTGGCGTGTCATCGTCCCTAAGCATCTGCAAGGTCGCGGCACTCGGATACACATGACTGATCTGCAGCGTCTGGGCTGGCGCTGCCGGGTTGACCACCAGCGCAATCGAGGGCGGGTCAGGCTTGATAAAAAACACACGGGCCGGGCTTCTCGCAGAGTCGACATCATTGACCACCTGCATGACCTGCACCCGTGCCTCTCCGGGCACCTGCCAGCGGTGCCGGGCTATCCAGCCATTCCCATCCACCTGCGCCTTGACCAGGATATTGCCGTCGATGGCGAGTACATAAACAGTCGCCCCCACGCGACAAGTGCCGCTCAAATGCACCTCGAACGGCTGGTGCGACTTATCCACTGGCTCATTGATCACCGGCGCCAGCGGGCTGACGAAAAAGGTCACGTCATCGCTTCGATTAGACGTCACGCCTGCCACCTGCTGGGTCACCCATACCGATTGCTCTCCCAGCGTCCAGTCTTGAGCGGGCGTAAACAGATAGCGAGAGCCACTGATGAAATTACCCGTCACCTGACCTGCGACGTTATAAACCTTCAGCGTAGCGCCAGCCAGGACCCCGCTGATTTGCAACGACTGCCGGGGACTAGGAATAATGGGTTCCAGCAGCACCGGTTTGGGCGGTCGACTGTAAAAGCGACGCTCCAGGAGGGTGGAGAGCAAGCCTCGCCATTGGACATACACACGAAGCGTATGCTCACCCGGCTGCAGCGATAACGCCGTTGAAGTCCAATTCCCATCGGCATCAGGGATGGCCGAGCCCACTTCGTGGTCAATATTGCCGGCGTACAGCACGACCCTGGATCCTGGCCCAACATAGCCTCGCTGCCCGGAAAACGAATCGCCTATATCGACAACCCCGTACTGTGCTGGATAAAGCACCGTCGGTGCTGCAAACACCACATTGAAGGTCACACTGTCGCTGGGATCCGATACAAAACCGTCGACGGTCTGCGTCGCGCTCACCGATTGAGCGCCAATCGGCCAGGCAAGTGTGGGCGTGAACTGACGCGTGCTCCCTGTCCCCGAGAAGGTGCCGGCAACCACGGTGGCGCCCCGGGAAACCGTCACATGGCCCGCCTTGGCATGCACTGCGCTGATCGTCAGCACCTGCGAGGGCAGCGCCGAATGGGGTGGTTGACTGAGTGTTGGCTTGCTCGGCCGGACGGTGAACTTTATGTCCCGCGCCCACAAGGACGCGTGCTGAGGGTTCTTACCCACCTGTCTTGCCGTAATTTCGTAGGCCTGCACGGCCCACGGGCTGTTTGCAGTGACTGACCATGTGCCCTGCGCTTGTACCGTCGCGCTCAACTGAACCCCGCCTCCACCACCGGTATGAAAAACCTCGATGGTTGCCCCCGAAAGACCTCTGCCACTCACCATGGGCCGACCATCGGCTAAAACCGTCACTTCAGTGATCACGGGCACCAGCAGCACGGTGAAGCTCACCGGTGCCGATACTGAAGTCATCCCGTTCACTGTTTGCCTTGCTTCGAGAATCAGGGGATCAGCCGACCAGAGGTCCCTCGTCAGTAGCACGCTCCAACTACTCTGCTGCACGACCGTCGTGGCAAACGGCACATTGAAGCCCCGCTGATAAATGCCGATTAGCGCGCCGCTCACACCGCTCCCGCTCAATATGGGCCGGGCAACCGTAACCAGGCCAGGATTGTTGAGGCCTGGCGGGGCGGGTGCCACGGTAACTATTTTTTCATCCGACCAGTCGGAATAAGCGCCGGTCAGCGGCTCGCGCTGTCGCGCGACGATACGGTACGAACCTGCGGCCCATGCACGGGTTGCCGTCGCCTCCCATGTGACCCCCGATTGCACGGTCGTCAGTTGGACACCACCACCACCACCGACAAAAAAGATTTCGATAGTCGCGCCCACCAGGGCGCCTCCTCCTGCGACGGACGGTACGCCGCCGACACTCACGCTCACACCTGTGATCATAGGCTTGAGCAACAATACGAAACTGACCCGGTTGGAAAAACCAGACGTTTCGCCGCCCAGCGTTTGCCGCGCGAACACCTCATGAACTCCCTGGCCTATCCAAGAACCAATCGTAATACTCCACGTCCCATCCCGCACTTGACCGGTCCCTAAAGGCGGCCTGATTCCGGCTTGGTACAGCGGCAATAAATCGACCTGCGCGCCCGTTACCCCGGTACCGCGAAGGGTGGGATAAGGCGTCCACTGCGTGCCTGGGCGGGTTATGACCGGAGGCGCCAACACTTGAAATACCGGCGTTACATAAGCCCAGGGGCTATAGGATGTCGCTTGGAACTCAACCCTTACCGAAATAATGGAAACTGCCTCCGCTGGAACTTCCACGGTGGCCCTCACCTCAGAACGCCAATGCGCCAATAAAAAATAAGAGGTGAAAGAGTTAGCGACTCTGCGCATATGCTGCTTGCCAGCGCTATCCCTATAAATAAGCTCCACATTCCATTTATGTATCGGAGTGCCCAATGCCCACCCACTGGCCCTAATGACAAAACGCCGTCCCACACTTGCGTTGGCTCTGGGCTCGCTGATATCAGGGGTCGCCCAAAAAAACAGCGGGCCTATCCCTCTCTTACCGTCAGGCTGACGTGCTTGCACAGTGGTGTTGGCGCGAGTGTCGCTCATGGCAGGGTACTCCGGTCGCTAACGCCTTCATCGATGTCGCCGGTATATACCGATGCGCGCCCCTTCAGCACCTGTGAAATCTACCAGTTACGACGAATGGCTAAACTCGCGACCTGTCAAGTTTCACAGGTTACAAGCGATTTTTTCTCCACTACCTTGGACCTCGACGTCTCAGTTCCCTTCTCCCGTTCGGATGAGAACCCATGGCCAGCACACGCAACGTTCTGCTCAAGCACCTAGTCGCTGCTGACGCCCAGCCGGTCAAAGGCCAAATGACGTTCGAGGCGGCCCTCAAAGTAATGGACGTGACGTCGGTCTTCGATATCGTTCGATTGTCCCGACCGGACTTCATCCGACAGTTGGCCCTGCACAGCAACGCCAATGGTGCGCAAGCCTACGACAACGCCATGGCCTACGCCTCTGTGCTCGCGCGCCTATACCGCGAACACCGGACGTCGTCGGGCGCATCCCACCCGCTGGCACAGCGCGACGGCGTCAGGGCACTGGTGCCCTATGGTCCGACCTACGCCAATCTATTCAAGGAAAACTGGAGTGAGTTCTGCAAAGTCGGAGCTCTGGCCGCTAACAACTCACCCGGCGCCTATCTGAGCGCACTTCGCGTGTTCATCAAGCAACTGGAAAACACCAGCAGCGATACCTCTCGCCTTTTGCTGGACCGGCGTAGGCCAGACCTCAAGGAGCTGTTGATCACCCACGAGAGCACCTTCACCCCCCGCCCAATGCTGGAGATCGTCAACCAGGTGCTGGGCGCTAATCTGCGTCAATATCTGCAACGCGTACCGGCAGACCAAAACAAGACGGTGCACACGGTACTGACTGAACGCCAGTACCCCTTCGAGCTGCCCTACAACTACTACCACCAGCAATGCCTACTGGGCCTAGCGGGAAACAAACCTCGGCTGGGTGAGCTCAGTTACCAGATCAGCGACCGGCTGCCGATTGAACAGAACGCCTTCAACCATTACGGCGCCGTGCAACATCCGTCGATGCGGGCCCAGCAATTATTAAATGGGCTGAGTCCACAACAGCAGGCACTGTTGATCGCAGCTTCGCCATTCAGTCATTTTTACCTGAACCGCACTCACCTCGTCGCAGGATGGAAAAGTCCGGCCAACTGTCATCTAAGCCCTCATGCTCCTTTCCCGATGGCTTATCTACTGCCGACGGGACAGCCGGATGTCGGCGTAATCACACCGGCATTGAACGTCCCTGTGTTAGCCGCCAGCGGTTCGAATAATGTCCCTCTGACCTTTCGAAAGCCCGGACAGACCTCAACACATACCGCGACGATTCAATTTGCCAACGCCACCCCTGATAACACCACGCTTTACCGATTCAACTCGCTACAACAGGCGTCACAGGCGAGCCTGTGCGTTAACTTCAAGGCCGTTGGCACGCTCCCCGTACCCACTGCAACAGGCTATACCGCCACATTCGATACACTCATGGCGACGGGTACGATAGCGGCCCCTGTCAATACCGCCAGGCGCCGCTTCACATTGAGCCTGGATGAGCAATACCAGGCGAATGCCCAAGAAAAAGCTTATTTCCTAAGCCTCTACGGCATTGAAATCTCAGGCGCCAATGCCGGCACGCTCACCGACCTCAACATCTTCATGCAACATACGCAGCTACACGCCGAGCAAGTGGAGATGCTGTTGTCGCGGCGCACCTACGCGGTACGCCTGTCGCCCAACTGCCTCAGCAAAAACCTTCAACACCTTGGCCTGCGCGGCAACAGTGACTGCCCTTTTCCCCATGCAAACCACTATGGGGCTTGCTACGTCAACGGCCAGGGTACGGATGGATCCGAGCCGGGCAGCACAGACCTCTCACGCAGGCGCAATCAGTTCGACAACGCCATGGATCTCGTACAGGAGGAAGTCGGTGACGGTAAGACCTGGCATCTGACCAAGACCTCCCTGGACCGTTTTGACCGCCTGCAACGCATGATTCGCCTGCAGCGCTGGACCGGCATCGCCTTCTGCAAACTCGACACATTGGTCGTCAGTGCCATGCGTGCCGAAGGTAAAGAAAACCTGGATTTGCAACTCAACGACAATACCCTGCGGGCACTCGGCGTCTACCGTCACCTGAATCAACGCCACGGCATCGACCCTCAGGAGTTTGCCGCGTTCATGCATTACCTCACCCCCTACACGACGGTCAGGGATGAGCTGGCGTTGTTTGACCAGGTGTTCAATGCGGTCCAGCTCTTCGACACGCCGCTGGTGCTGGACCATGGCGTATTCACCGTCACCGACACGGCATACGCCGCGCGTAAAACCGTGCTGCAACTGTGCGCGGGCCTGGGCTTGAGGCCGACCGATGATGAGTTCCTGCTGATCGCCGCCCACACGCGTAGCCTGTTGGGCAGTCTCAAGCGCGACCTGGCGACCGTGTCCTCGCTGTATCGCCAGGCACGTATCGCCAGGCTCTTTGGCTGTACGGTTGCCCAGTTACTGACGCTGGCCGGCCTACTTGGCGGCCAACCGTTCAGAACCGCGCTGGCCAGCGGTGCGCTGCGCGCCCCCGCCAACGTACACACGCCGGATATTCTGGACGTTTTGATGCAGTTGCAGTGGGCCTTCGACTGGCTCGCCGACAGCCATCAAACCATCGCCCAATTGCAGCAGCGCCTGGGAGCTCCCGTACCGTTGGTACACATTCACGGCGCTACACAGGACACCGCGCCAACCCCGAGCGCCGAGCCCGAACCTGTAACGGATGATATGCGTGCCCGCCTGAACACGCTGCAGGCCGATACCGTTCGCAGCGCGGTCACCGCTGCCGAGGTCAAGACATTGAACCTGCCCGCGTACAACACTGACAATGCGCCAATGGACTGGCTTGCCTTACTGAACGGCGCACACATACTGGACGCCGCAGGCCTGCTGCCAGGGCTTGACCGTGAGTTGACCCTGGTGGACGAACCCCAGGTTTGGTTAAGCCGTTCACTTGACACACTGCTGGCCGCGCAAAAACTCAGCGATGCCGCCAAGCAGTCCAGCAAGCAGCAACTCCTCGCCCTGCTGCTGAACGCCCATGACCGGCAAACCCAACTACTGGCGGATCTTTTCCAAGAAGTCGCCCAACTGCCGGCAGAACGTGCCGTGGCCGTGATCAACTGGGCGAAAACGTCGGTGTATGCCGTGCTGCTCGATGCCCAAGACAACGATAACGCGCTGATAGAGCAGGTCCAACGCATTACCCGGCACGCTGAAATCGTTGTGCAACTGCGCTTGAGCAACCGCGCGTTACGCCTGTTTGTCTGCAATCCCCAGTGGCTGGGCGACTACTCACTCACCAACAGCGAGCCCAGCCTGGCGGATCTGTACCTGTTCGAGCGCTTGAGTCATTGGTTGTATGCACAGGACAAACCCGAAGACACCCTGCTCAGCTACTTCAGCCTCGCCAACCCCGTGCTGAAGCGCCCGACAAAAAAAATCCGTCAACAACTCGCCACCGACGCCAATCTGGAGCTGGCTCGGCTACTGGGTTGGTCGACAGAAGAGGTCGCAGTACTCACCGCGCGCCTGCCCGATGCCATTGCCAAGTCGATGGCCCAGGTGGATTGGGTGCGCCGCTGTCAGGCAGCCTGCAAAGCCAGTGGGCTATCGGCCAAAGCGCTGCTGCAAGCCACCGCGTTGCAGGTCGACAGCAGCCTGGATGACTGGAAAATGCTGGGCGACGCCGTGACGGCCGCCAATACCCAAATGCAAGCGTGAGGTGGAACGATGGCGACTTCCTTCGACGGCACACTCAACGAATCCCTGCGCGATGCCATGCTCGCGATGTATTTGCACGAAGCCGTGCCGAAGGATGCCTACATCATCGAACAAAACCTGGTCGATCGTATCAAGACGCCCAGCGACCTCTACGAATACTGGTTGCTGGATGTATTGGTCAGTCAAAACGTGCCCACCAGCCCGGTCGCATGCGCAATTGCCAGTCTGCAACAACTGGTCAACAGCATGATGTTGAACATGGAACCCGGTTATCGAGACAACAGCCTGAGCACCGAGCAGGTCGACACCTGGCAGACGGTGCTCAATCACTATCCGATCTGGGCAGGGTTGCAGCAATTGCAGGATTTTCCGGACATCTACCTGGACCCGACGCTGCGTAAAACCAAGACCGATAGCTTCAAGCAGTTTGAAGCCGACATCACTCAGGCCAAAATTCAGCCTGACACCATCATTTCAGCCCTCATGGCCTACCTCGCGCGGTTCGAGGAAATTGCCAACCTGAACATCTGCAATGGCTATATCGACGGTGACGATTTCGCCAACAGCACCTACTACTTCATCGCCCGATCGCCGGCCGAAAATGCTTATTACTGGCGCTCACTGGATATGCGTCAACGTCCGGCAAAGGCCGCGGCGTCACGGGCCGGTGAGGCTCCCTTCAAGTATGACAAGCCGTCGCCCCATGCCTGGACAGATTGGCAGAGGGCCAATGTACCGATCTCCGATAAAGTCCTTGAACATACGATTCGCCCCTGCTGGTTCAACAATCGGCTGTTCGTGGTGTGGGCCCAGGTGGAGTACCCGGACACAGAATTTTTCAGTCCACAGGCGCGGGAAGGCACAGCTCAGGAAACCAGCAAGCCCTACCCGCTGTTCCGCCTGTACGCCAGCTACAAGAAATACGACGACAGTTGGAGCACCCCCCGTGTGTATGCCGAACACACCTGCAAGACACCTGGCCTGATCATCCAGACGCCCGAAGAGATTGCTGCACACACCCATACGATCGCGGTCTACGACCACTCGACCTCTCCTGAGTCACTAGTACTGATGGTGTACAGCGGCTACCGACAAAACGCCGACCCTAGCGGAGACAAAGATCAATACGACTTTTTAAGGTCGGTGCGTGTCGACAAAAATTACAAAGTCACGCCATTGTTTCCCGCCGCTGGCAGCGTTCTGCCGCCTTTTTCCGAGGAAGCTCTGGAACAAGACTCGAACAGAGATCACGTGCTGTTGATCGGCCATACCTTCGCCAGTAATCAAAAAAATCAAGGCCGCTTTCAATACTGGCTCCCTTCCAGCGTCCCGGTTTTTGGCTCCCTCGTGCACGGCAATCCACCTGTCGATTCGACACTCTGGAATTTTGAGCAACTGCAATCGAATGTCAAAACGCTCGAGAAGGACGTTGATATTGCCTATGACCGGAAAAACTCAAACATCGAATTGAACGTGCGCCTTCAAGGCAGCTTCGAGCATGTAAGAGAGGAGAATTTCATCCTTTTCGAAGACGATCAAAACACGCGCCCGGTTCTGGAAATAAAACTGACCTTTAACGAAACCAGCTTGCACAAGGGGTCGTATACGCTACTACCCGGTTCTGAATTGATACCTCTCGACAGTGATTTTTTTGACCGCCAAGGTGGGGTCTACCTAATTTACGTTTACGCCTCTCGAATCGTGCACGCCATAATTCTCGCAAATGACGGGAAAGATAGGTTTGAGTTGCCCCGTACAGCTGCGGGGCAAACAGCCTCCCTGGCGGGTAAACGTTTGGCAAAAAAAGGCCTTGAGCTGGCGAAAAAAAACCAGGCGTCATTCGATGTAGCGCGCCTGAAACCCGATGAATCCTATCTGGCCGTCAGCAAAAACAGGCATCACACAAACGCGGGGCCGTTTTTTTACCAGTGTTTTGTCGGCCATCCGCTGGATGTCCAAACCAGCACACTCCCTACGACCTTTGCGCAAATACGCCCGCTGTACGCGAGCGGCATCGAACCTGCCTTGCGCAAAGATTCCTGGCTTAGCTACAGCTTTTCCATCGACCAAGTCACCCATCAGGCCGGCGGCTGGCCAGTGATTTGGCCCGAGAAACAAGAAGACATCAAAATTCCGTTGATCTATGGAGTATTGATCTATGAAGAACGTGCAGCGTTTCCCCCCATGCATCTGGTGGGTGGTGCATTAAAAACTGCGGCCATTACCTGGGGCGCCGAACTCAACACCGAGCTTCAGATCGCTCCCAGCATCAACAGCCTGACGGACCCGACCCAAGGTGACAGTCCGTCCCTGGGCAGGGCGCAGTTCATTGACTTCACCGGCTCCGCCATTGCGTTCAGCGATGGCGAGTTGAGCCACAAAAAGCCCCTGCGGCGTGACCCCATCCGCATGAACACGACCTTCGTGCGCCATCTGATCGGCTTGGCCGAATCCAGTATGGAGTCCCTGCTCAACTGGAATACCCAGCATTTGCCCGAACCGCCGATCGGGGGCAGCCTCGGTGCCGAACCCATGGATTTTTCCGGCGGGTATTCCCTGTACTTCCTGGAGTTGTTCCTGTACTTGCCATGGCTGGTGGCCCACCGCTTGAATCAGGAACAACAGTACGACGACGCTAAACGCTGGCTGGCCTTTTTGTTCAACCCCGCGCGCCAAAGCAATGAGCAGGGACACCCGGGATACTGGCAGTCCGTACCACTTGAAGAGGCGGTATGGCCGACCCAGCCAGATCCCAGCCAGGCGGTGCTTTATCCCTACGACCCACACCGGATTGCCCTGAGTTTCCCGGTGCATCTGCGCAAGGCGTTGTATGGGCTCTACATCGATATCGAATGCAACCAGGCCGATGCCGCTTACCACGAGCTCACACCCGACGGGTTGGCGCAAGCCAAGCTGCGCTACACACATCTGCTCGATATGCTGGGACCACGCCCAGATGTAAGACAGGCAGACGACTGGGTGCCGGTGACGCTGGATCAACTGAGTACCAGCATCAATCCACACCTGCGCACGTTCGAGCAGCAGTTGATCAATGCTCAGCAATCACTGCACAAGCATCCGCCGGTACATGTCGGCCCCGCCGCGGCCTCGCCTCAGGCACCACTGCTGTGTCTGCGAGCGTTTACGGCGACGCCCGAATTATCCGCCCTCGACAACCCTTACCTGCGTCGTCCATTCAACCCCGAACTTATCCGGCGCTGGGAGCGGATAGAAAGTCGCCTGTACAACCTGCGGCATAATCTGAACATAGACGGCACCCCCTTGAATCTGCCGCTGTTTGCCAGCCCGCTCGACCCTCGCACGCTCCTCAGCGCCCAGCAACAAGGGCTCATCGGCCCAGGGTTGAATCGCTCGCTGACGCCACAGATTCCCCATTACCGCTTCAGCGTCATGTTCGCCCTTGCCCAAAATGCAGTCGACGGCGTGATTCAATTCGGCACGACCCTGCTCTCGTTGATCGAGCGCAAGGAGCAGGCGCAATACCTTGAGTTGCAACAGCGACAGGCGTGGAATCTGGCACGCGTTGCCGTTGATATCCAACTGCAACTGGAAAAAGTAGATGAGGCCAACCGAGAGGCTATGCGAGCCTCCCTGCACATCGTCCAAGGACGCGTCAGCTATTACGACAAGTTGATCAACGATGATGTAAGTGTGGGGGAAAGGCTCGTCGGCGGCCTGCTGCTCAATGCCCGGGTGGCAGAGACCGGCCTGCCAGCGCTGGGTGCTGAGGCTGAATTCTCCAAGCTACCACCGAATATTTTTGGTTTTGCCGTTGGTGGCCAACGCATGGAAGGCGTCTCGCAAGTGCCCATGTATCTCTTGCAAGGGCTTTCGAGTGCCTTGCACGGCCAGGCCGAGGTCCTTGCTCAACATGAACAATTCCGGCGCCGTACCCAGGAGTGGAACCTGGCGCGCGACCAGGCAAAACTGGAGTCGAGGCATATCGAGATGCAACTCAAGGTCCTCGAAGAACAACACCGCGCGACACACTTACAACTGCTCCAGGCACAAACCGCGCTCAACCAGGCCCAAGCCACCCATGCGTTGCTGCTGGGCAACCAACGGTTCAGCCAGTCACAAACCTATGACTGGCTCAACAGCAAATTCAGCGGTTTCTATTACAGCGCCTTCAACGCAGCGCAATCCATCTGCCAGGCTGCCGAAGCCTGCTGGCAATACGAAACCTGCCAGTTCGACCAGACCTTTATCCTTCCTGGCGCGTGGAACAACAGCTACCGCGGTCTGGGTGCAGGTGAGGCGCTGAAAATGGGTTTGCAACAGATGTACCGCGAATACGTGCAGCACAACGTGCGGGATCTGGAAATCCGTAAAACCCTGTCGCTCAAAGACCTCAAGGCCAGGGACCCGGACTCCACGCTCAACAAAAGCTGGGAAGAGGTCAAAGCAGCACTGCTCAACACCGGCAGTTGCGAATTCGAAGTGACGCAAAAAATGCTCGACGATGACTACGATGGGCAAAACCATTACCTGCGCCGCATAAAAACCATCAGCGCGTCCTTCCCTGTCGTGCTCGGGCCTTATGAAGACATCAGGGCAATTCTGACGCAGTCCTACAGCAAGGTTGAACTGTTACCTTCCGTGGGCACAAACATCAGGGAAAACCTGAAGGCCAACCAACAGATCGCGCTTTCCCATGGGGTTAACGATGACGGTCAGTTCCAACTCAACTTTCAAGATGAGCGCTACCTGCCGTTCGAATACACCGGAGCCGTTTCCCGTTGGCGTTTGACCTTTCCAAACGCGCCGGCACAAAGAGGGGCCCTGAACTCGCTGACCGACATCATCTTTCACCTCAGCTATACGGCAAGATCCGGCGGGAGTATGCAATGACGGGGCAAACACCGCTGCAGATTGAATCGCCCGCCCTACCCAAAATGGGCGGCAGCGTCCAGAGCATCGGCAAAGGCTGGGGGGCCATCGGCACCGGGGGTGAGGCCGGCCTGAGCGTGGCATTGCCGATTTCCCAGGGACGAGGGTTTGCTCCGACACTGGAGTTAGGCTACAGCAACCAGGCCGGCAATAGCATGTTCGGCATGGGATGGACCGTGAACGTCAATGCCATCACCCTGCGTACCACCCAAGGGGTGCCGCACTATGACGGTACCGACCAGGTGGTCGGGCCCGATGGCGATGTATGGATGCCTGAGCGTGCCGATGACGGCAGCCTGATTGCCAGCACCATCTCGACCTACAACGGCGTCTACACCGGCGCGCCACACCAGGTGGTGCGCCACTGGCCCAGGGTAGAAGGCGAACATGCGCTGATCGAACATTGGTCCTGCGCCGAGGATCCGTCTGGGTTCTGGCTGGTGCACAGTGCAGACGGCGGCCTGCACCTTTACGGCAAGAACGCCGAGTCACGCCGCTTTGCCCCCCTAGCCCCGGAACATGTCGGTGCCTGGTTGATCTGCGAGAGCCTCAACCCCTTCGGCGAACATATCGTCTATGAATACAAACACGAACAGGACCCCCCTGCCCCGCCGGACATGCGCGATTATCGCGCCCAGCGTTACCTCAAGCGTGTCCACTATGGCAACGCAACAGCCTACGAGCATCTATACGGCTGGATCGAGGACAGTTGGAAGCAGCAACACTGGCACTTTCACTTGGTATTCGATTACGGCGAGCACAGCACCGACCCGCAGGCCGCCCCCACCTTTGACGAACAGCGTGCCTGGCCCGCGCGCGCCGACCCCATCTGGAGCCAAGCCTATGGCTTTGAAATAGGTACCCGGCGCCTGTGCCGGAACATACTGATGTTCCACGCATTTGCCGGTGAACTGGGGCCGGTGCCGGTGCTCGTGCAGCAACTGATGCTGGAACATCGACAGAGCCCGTGGGGCTACAGCCTGCTGGCCGCCACCCATGCGCTGGCATACGACAGCCTCGGACAGGCGGAGCGCCGGCCACCGACCGAGTATGACTACACTCCCTTCACCCTGTCCCCCAGCGCCCCAGGCTGGTGCCGGTTCGACGCGATGCCGGGGCTCGACGACGGCTATTCTTACCAACTGGTGGACTTGTACGGCGAAGGGCTGCCAGGAGTGCTGTCTTGCCAAGACAAGGCTTGGTATTACCGCGAACCTCTACGTGACGCCACCGGGGGCGACCAGCTGCGTTATGGCGAATGGGCGCGCCTGGAACATATCCCCGTCGCCAATACCGGCAAAGCAGTCCATCAATCACTGGCCGACCTGACCGGCGACGCCAGGCTCGACTGGATCGTGTCGGCGCCCGGCATGCATGGCTACTTCACGCTGGACCCCGATCGCGAATGGTCACACTTCGTGCCCTTCAACGCGTTTCCCAAGGAATTTTTTCATCCTGCCGCGCAGATGGCCGACCTGATCGGTAACGGCCTGAGCGACATGGTGCTGATCGGTAGCCGCAGCGTGCGCCTGTATGCCAACCGACGTGACGCGGGATTCGCGCCGGGGCTCGATGTACCTCATCCGCAGGACCAGTACGAGGGCGATGAGCTACCGCTTGCAGGTACCAGTCCCACGCAGTTGGTGGCATTCGCCGATGTGCTGGGAAGTGGCTCCGTGCAGTTGGTGCGCATACGCCACGATGAGGTCAAATGCTGGCCGAACCTGGGGCACGGGCGTTTCGGCAAAGGGTTTGTGCTATGTACGCTGCCCTTCAACTCTACCCAGTTCAATGCTGAACAGATACGGCTGACGGATCTTGACGGTTCCGGCGCGGCCGATCTGATTTGCCTGACACCCGATGCCGTCAAAGTATTCATGAACCACGCGGGCAGCGGCTATCTCAGCACCCCGGTGGAACTGCCTTGGCCCGACGGGGTGCGCTATGACCGTTTCTGTCAGGTCAGCACCGTGGACCTGCAAGGCATAGGATGCGCCAGCCTGGTGTTGACCGTACCCCATATGACACCGCGCCATTGGCGTTACGACTTTGTAGACTCCAAGCCCTATTTGCTGAGTACGACCTGCAACAACATGGGCGCCCGCACCCATGTGACCTACCGCAGCTCAGCCCAGGAATGGCTGGATGAAAAGCAGGAGAAACAGAGCGATGCCCTGTCCGCGCCGGTCGCCCACCTGCCGCTGACCCTCAATCTGGTTAAGCACATCGCACTGATCGACGAAATCAGCGGCACCCGCCTGACACAAAGTTACGCTTACCGAGCTGGCCATTACGACAGCGTAGAGCGCGAGTTTCGTGGCTTTGGCCTGTTGTTGCAAACCGATACCGAAGCGACGCCATCACAGCGTGTTCAAGCAGGCTTCAGCGCGCCGCTGCTGAGCAAGACCTGGTTCCACACGGGCATCGAGATAGACCCGCCCTGCGACGGCAGTAGCGTCCATGACCCGCAGGCCGTGCCCCTCAACCCAACGCTGGTGTGCACCGGCCATCCCGACGACAAAGCCACGCGATTACCCTGGGCACCGGACGAGCAGATGGCCCGCGAAATCGCGCGCAGCTTGAGTGGCCGGGTATTACGCAGCGAGCTGTTCAACGCTGACGACCCGCGCGCGCCCTATGCAGTCATTGAACACCGTGCGTGTGTTGGCATACTTCGGCCCAAGGGCCCGCACCAACCGTATGCGGTCGTCCAGCCCGATAATCTGGAAACCATCAGTTACCAATATGAACCACACATCCCCGATGATCCGCTCTGCCAGCACCTGCTCAATCTTGCGTGGGACGAATACGGCAACGTCACACATGCCGTCACCGTGTACTACGCCCGGCGCAAGACCGCCAACGACGAGCCGCCCTTCAGCGACGAACATCAACAGCAATGGTGGCGTGACGCTCATGATGACGCACAGCAAAAGTGGTACCTGACCCAGGAGAAGGCTCAGTACATTCACCACTTGGGCGAGGCGCAAGCCAACCTCCAGGCCTGGCGCCTGAACCTGCCTTACCTGGCGCGCAGCAACGCGCTGGTGCTGGAAAAATCGACCCTGAGTGCAGCCGACATCAACCATGAGAACCTGCGGGTCCGAACTTTGGACAACAGCGAATGGGCCAGGCAAGCGGTACTCACCAGCATGTCCCGTCAGTTCTACATGGACACGCTCAGCAACCAGCCGTTGGCCGAGGGCAAGGCTTCGTTTCAGGCCCTGGTCGCCCACCGTGAAAGCGCAGAACTGGACGCCAACGCTTTGGGGGCTTATGACCGACTGCTCGAAGAACGCGCCAACCCGCCGTTCAACCTCAAACAGCTACTGGAATCACCGCAAGTCGGTTACCACATCATGCAACCTTGCCTTCCCACTGTGCCGAACCGGCCCTTTCAGCACAGCGACAATGCGAAGGATTATTTGTGGTGCATCCATCAGGGGTTCCCCGAGTACGAGGGGCCAAGCGGCTTCCATGCCCTGCGCAGCTACCGTCAAACCCGCAGCCATGGCGTCACCACGTTGACCCGTGACCGTTACAACTGCTTGATCACTGCCGTACAGCTGCCTGATGGCTGTACCACGCGTATCCTCGACATCGACTACCGGACGTTGCTGCCCGGCACCCTCGAAGATGCCAATCGCAACCTTCAACAAGCACGCTATACCGGTTTTGGTGAACCGTTCGTCACCACGGTCCACGGCACTGAAAAGGGCGTACCCAGCGGGTTTCATCCCTTGGACAGCGATACCCTGACAGGCGATCGTGACCCGCGTGTCGCACTCGAAAACAAGCAGAGCGCCTTGGGTAAATTCGCCAGCGCCGGTTTCTGGGACCTGTTCAGTTGGATGGGATGTATAGACCGTGCGGTGTTGCCTTTGCCCGCATGGATGAACTGGGCCACGCAAGAAGGTTTTATCTTGCCCAGCGGACACTTTTATGACCGTGCCCGGCGCCATCTGGGCACCCTGAAAAACCCCGATGCTAATGAACGACTTCTCAAAGAACTGATTGACGCGGCGCCCCGTGAGCCGGTGTACAGGGTCACGCTGATAGCCGACCAGTTTGCGGATCAAGCAGCACCTGTGCAGATACGCGCGAGCATTACCTGCCTGGACGGCTTTGGCCGAACCTTGCAAACCAAGCAGGAAGTCGAGCCCGGCATGGCCTGGTGCGTCGGTGACGACGGCGCACTGTTGCTCAACCCCGATGGCAGCCCGAAGGAAGCGCTGGCAGCCCGGCGCTGGCGGATCAGCCAACCGGTCGAATACAACAACAAGGGGCTGGCGGTGCGTGAGTACCGTCCCTATTTCGCGGATAAATGGCGCTACATCAATGACCGCTCAATGCGCCAACACGCCCTGCATGACCAGCAGTTTTACGATGGCCTTGGTCGCCCGACCCACACGGTGCTGGCCAGAACAATGCTCCAGGGCGACCCGGCCCAGGAACAGCCATTGCGCCGCGAGACCTGGTACTGGCTGTGGAACACAGTAGCGTTCGACGAAAATGACTTGTTTGTTCCACCTGCCGCCGCGCGACGGCATCAAGTGCCTTGAGAGCATGACACCATGAACCTCTGCACACCCACCCTCAACGTGATCGACAACCGCAGCCTCAATGTCAGGCAAGTACACTATTGTCAGTTGCCCAATGCCGCTCAAGCCCAGACGCGCGTGCACCGTCGACACTACGACGCCGCCGGACACCTCTTGAGCGAACACGACCCGCGCCTGAGCGCCGCAACCCCTAATCAGACCCACCTGCACAGCCTGAGCGGCGCGCGCCTGCTCAGCCAGAATGTCGACGCTGGCTGGCGCATTGAACTGCGTGGGCAAGCCGCACAAGTGGTACGCCAATGGGACCAACGCGGCGGTCAATGGCAGACCGACTACGACCCACTGCTTCGCCCCATCGCTCGGCACGAATGGTCTGGCCAGCTACCTCGTCGCACCTTGGAGCACTTGGTCTATGGCGATAATTCGCAAACGTCAGCCCAGCACAATCAGTGCGGTCGACTGATTCAGCATTTTGATACTGCCGGCTCAGTGGCCATGCCCGACTACGGGTTGTTATCGGCGCCCCTGACTCAAGTGCGTTGCTTTGTGCAAGGCCTGGAACCGGTGGACTGGCCGCTCAGCCAACTGGAACCGAACGACCACACCACGCATTGGCAGTACAACGCGCTCAATGAAGTGCTAATGCAAACCGACGCTAAAGGTCATCGCCAGCTATACGCCCTGGATATTGCAGGCCAACTCAAGAGCGCGTCTTTGCAGCTCAGGCATGCAGCCGTGGCGCAGACTGTCATCGACACCTTGCATTACAACGCGGCAGGCCAACCACTGGGGCACAGGGCTGGAAACGGGGTGTCGAGTCATCTGGCGTTCAACCCCAGCGATGGACGGCTGGTGCATATCAAGGCGGTGAAAAGCGCTCAGGTGTTCCAGGACATGAGCTATGAATACGACAGCGTCGGCAACATCGTCTCCTTGAACGACCATGTTCAGCCCACACGATACTTTTCCAATCAGCGTGTCGACGGTTCGCGGCAGTTCACCTACGACAGCCTCAATCAGTTGATCACGGCCACCGGTGCTGAAACTGTCGGCGCCACAACCGGGCCACAATTGCCCGACCTGATCACCCCAATCGATCTCACCCGACGCAGCCGCTACACCCAGCACTACACCTATGACGACGGCGGCAACCTGACCAAGCGGGAGCACATCAGCCCGATTCCCGGCCAGAGCCACACCTGTGTGATGGACATTGCTCCCCAAAGCAATCGCGCAGTGAGCTGGGCACGCAGCGACTCGACAGCCCTTACGATGGATTACGACGTCAATGGCAATCTGCAAGCATTGCAACCCGGCGCACAACCCTTGCAGTGGAACCTGCTGGACCAATTGCAACGCGTGACGATGTTGCACCGAGAAGAAGCCGAAGACGATTTTGAACACTATCTCTACGCCAGTGACGGTCAGCGTATGTACAAATGGCGAAGCACTCGCGCCGCTTCGGTCACCCATATTCACAAGCAGTACTACCTGCCGGGGCTTGAAGTTCGCACTCAAGACGGACGCGAATCGCTGCATGTCATCAATCTGCAGGCGGGCATTGGCCAGGTGTGCTGCCTGCACTGGCCTGAAGGGGCACCCGACGGTATTGAGCAAGACGCCCTGCGTTACAGCCTGAGGGATCATCAGGACTCCAGCCTGATCGAGCTGGACGGTGAAGCTCAATTGATCAGCCAGGAAGCGTATTACCCCTTTGGCGGCACAGCGTGGTGGGCCGCTCGTTCACAAGTGCATGCCAGCTATAAGACACTGCGCTACAGCGGCAAGGAGCGTGACAGCAGTGGCCTCTATTACTATGGCGCGCGTTATTACGCCCCCTGGTTATCACGCTGGATCAATGCAGACCCCAGCGGAACCGCAGATGGTCTGAACCTGTACTGCATGGCTCATAACAACCCGATCAACAAGGTCGACGGCCGGGGGGAAAACGCCGAAATTGCCTACCTGATCGCAGGCACTGCCACCCTGGTCGCGATTGGCGCGGCGGCCCTGCTTAGCAAAAAAGCGTCACCGTCGCTGGGTGCTGAAACGGTGCTGCCACCGCTTGATTTTGAACTGCATCCGACCGAGCGGGAAAACCTGCAGGCGTTCAGTAAACAATCTCCCACTGGCCAGTCCGTAGAGGTCAGAAAGCTGGGGGATGGATCTGTATGGGCCTATAGACCCAAGAACCTCACCCACGCCACAAACCTGTCGAATGCCAGTGACATCAACTTACAAAAGCAAATCAGCAAGCCGGGTTACCCCGCCATCAAACTGCGGGAGGCCCCACCACCACCGGCGAAGAAGGCCGCTGCACCCACCCCCTACACAGCATTTGAAGTCGCTACGACAACCAAAGCCAGTTCAAAAAAAGCCGAACGCATAGCGGCTGTCGAAGAGGTTGTGCAAGCCAGCGTGCAGTCGACTTCCACCGGGCCGGTTGGCGCCGAGGTCGACGAAACTCAATTTAGACTCAGCCGCCACTTTCAAAAATGGTCCCCAGAGCAACAAGCAAAAATAACAGGTGTGCTGGACGAAATCAGAATCTCTAGGTTTGCAGCCAACAATCACAGATACAGCCACGACAGAGAAGTGGATCAAAACATCCCAGCCGAGATGGGCAAGCCAAAGGTCATGCGCGATATCCACACCGTGGACGTCACCTTCTTTGATGGCGCGGCAGGCGGGCGAGGCGATTGGCGATTGGTCATGTACCTGATCGATGGGGTGTACTACCCGCAACGCATGGCTAGCCATAGGGATATCGTCAACCGGGCCAGGAGATAGACATGCCTTGAGTGACCAAACCTGCTGCAGGCCACTGCTCACATGCTATGGTGCGATCCCCGTTTCCATCGTTAGCCATAGCATGATGCTGACTTCCCGCCCGTTGCGCTTGACGCTGTACACTTTGCTGATCATCGCTGGCGCCATTGGCGCAGCCACACTGGCCATCCGCCATGCCGAACGCCAGGCGCTGGTGGATGATGCTGCCCGCGCCAATCAGCAATTGGCCTTGTATGCCAATTCCTTGCACACCCTGATCGAACGCTACCGCGCCCTGCCCGCCGTGCTGGCCCTGGACTCGGAAATGATCCGCGCCCTGAAAAGCCCGCTGGATCCGGCGACCCAGGAGGTGCTCAACCACAAACTGGAGCGCATCAACGGTGCCGCGCAGTCTTCCACCCTGGAACTGATGGACCGTACCGGCCTGGCCGTGGCTGCCAGTAACTGGCGCTTGCCCAGCAGTTATGTCGGCCACAACTATGCGTTTCGTCCCTACTTCAGCCAGACCCGCAGCCAGGGCACCGGGCGTTTTTATGCGGTGGGGGTGACCACCGGGATTCCGGGGTATTTCCTCTCCAGCGCCGTGGTGGATGAGCAGGAACAATTCCTCGGTGCCATGGTGGTCAAGCTGGAATTTCCGGAGCTGGAGCGCGAATGGGCCCAGGGCGACGACCTGCTGCTGGTCAGCGATGCCCGGGGCATCGTGTTTATCGCCAATAAACCCGGATGGCGTTATCGCAACCTGCGCCCGCTGTCGGCCAACGATCTGGCCGAACTCCAAGCCACGCGCCAGTACGACAAGAAGCAACTGCAGCCCCTGGACACCCAGACCTTGCAGCGCTTCGACGAAAACAGTCACCTGGTCCGCGTGGCCGGCCCTGAAGGCAACGCCAACTACATCTGGGAATCCTTGCCGCTCAAAGCCGAAGGCTGGACCCTGCACCTGCTGCGCAAACCCCAGGTGGCCTTTGAAGATCACCGTAACGCCGGCCTCGCCGCGGCCGGCCTGTGGTTGGCGCTGGTGTTCCTGCTGTTGTTCCTGACCCAGCGTTGGCGCCTGGCCCGCTTGCGCCAGCGCAGCCGCGAAGAACTGGAGCGCCTGGTGCAAGAGCGTACCCAGGCCCTGCGCACCGCCCAGGATGGCCTGGTGCAATCGGCCAAGCTGGCGGCGCTGGGGCAGATGTCTGCGGCCCTGGCCCATGAAATCAACCAGCCGCTGACCACCCAGCGCATGCAACTGGCGACCTTGCGCCTGCTGCTTGATCACGGGCGCATCGACGACGCGTACCAGGCGCTGACGCCATTGGACGACATGCTCACCCGCATGGCCGCCCTGACCGGCCATCTGAAAACCTTCGCCCGCAAAAGCCCCAGCGGCCTGCGCGAACGCCTGGACCTGGCGACCGTGGTCGACCAGTCCCTGCACTTGCTCGACGCGCGCCTGCGCGACGAAGCCATCGGCACTGTGCTTGACCTGACCCGCCCGGCCTGGGTACGCGGCGACGCCATTCGCCTGGAACAGGTGCTGATCAACCTGCTGCGCAATGCCCTGGACGCCATGGCCAACAAACCGCGCAAGCGCCTGGAAATCCGCCTGCACGCCGATCAACAACTGTGGCACCTGAGCGTCAGCGACAGCGGCGGCGGCATTGCCGAGGAGCACCTGAACAACGTGTTCGACCCGTTCTTCACCACCAAGCCGGTGGGTGACGGGCTCGGTCTCGGGTTGGCGGTGTCCTACGCTATCGTGCATGAACTGGGGGGGCGCCTGAGTGTTGCCAATCAGGGCGACGGCGCCGTATTCACCCTGACCCTGCCCATCGCACTGGAGGCGCCAGACCTATGCTGAACGCGGTGATCGTGGTTGATGACGAAGCCAGCATCCGCACGGCCGTGGAACAGTGGCTGAACCTCTCCGGGTTCGAGGTGCAGCTGTTCAGCCGCGCCGAGGACTGCCTGGCGCAACTGCCCAGGGATTTCCCCGGGGTGATTCTCAGCGACGTGCGCATGCCAGGCCTCAGCGGCCTGGAGCTGCTGGCCGAGGTGCAACGACGCGATGCCGACTTGCCGGTGATCCTGCTGACGGGCCACGGTGACGTGCCAATGGCCGTCGAGGCGATGCGCGATGGCGCCTACGACTTCCTGGAAAAACCCTTCAGCCCCGATGCCCTGCTCGCCAGCCTGCGCCGGGCCCTGGACAAGCGCGGGCTGATCCTGGAAAACCGTCGCCTGCACCAGCAGGCCGATCATCGGGCCAAGCTGGAGTCGAGCCTGCTGGGGGTGTCCCGCAGCCTGCAGACATTGCGTCGCCAGGTCCTGGATTTGGCAGCCTTGCCGGTCAACGTGCTGATCCGTGGCGAGACCGGCAGCGGCAAGGAACTGGTCGCCCGCTGCCTGCACGACTTCGGGCCCCGGGCGAAGAAGCCGTTTGTCGCGCTCAACTGTGCGGCAATTCCCGAGCAACTGTTTGAAGCCGAACTGTTCGGCCATGAAAGCGGCGCCTTCACTGGCGCCCAGGGCAAGCGTATCGGCAAGCTGGAGTACGCCGACGGCGGCACGTTGTTTCTCGACGAGATCGAAAGCATGCCCCTGGCCCAGCAGGTGAAACTGCTGCGGGTGCTGCAAGAGCAGAAGCTTGAGCGCCTGGGCTCCAACCAGAGCATCAAGATCGACCTGCGCATCATTGCCGCGACCAAGCCCGACTTGCTGGACGAAGCCCGCGCCGGGCGGTTCCGTGAGGACCTGGCCTACCGCCTGACCGTCGCACAATTGCGCCTGCCGCCGCTGCGCGAACGCCGCGAAGATATTCCGCTGCTGTTCGAACACTTTGCCCAGAGCGCCGCCGAGCGCCTGGGCCGCGCGGCCGCCCCCCTCAGCGGGCCGCAGCTGGGGCGACTGCTCAGCCATGACTGGCCCGGCAACGTGCGCGAGTTGGCCAACGCTGCCGAACGCCAGGTACTGGGCCTCGGTGAGCCGGAGCCGGAGGGTATCGAGGCCGGGCAGTCCCTGGCAGCGCAGCAGGAAGCGTTCGAGGCGCACTGCTTGAAAGCCGCGCTGACCCGGCACAAGGGCGATATCAAGGCGGTGCTGGCCGAGCTGCAACTGCCACGGCGTACGTTCAATGAAAAGATGCAGCGCCATGGGCTGACCCGGGAAATGTTTCTGTCGATGGACTGAGGGGGGCTGCTGGAGGCCTCATCGCCGGCAAGCCAGCTCCTACCGAATGTATTCGCAAATCAAAATGTAGGAGCTGGCTTGCCAGCGATAAGCGCAGCCGCAATAAGCGGATTTCCGCTCATCACCCAGAAATCATCAGCGACTTTCCGCTCAAAAAATCCCCCCAACCCTTCTAAACCGGGCCTTCACCTGCTTGGCACAGCTCCTGCTATAGCTTGCGCCAGGCTGCGCTGACGCGCGCTCCACAAAAACAATGACATGAAGGATCCTTCAATGGATAACTCCAACTCCCTGCCTCTGGGGTCGGCCGCCGTGCCGGCAAAAGAACGCACTACCTCCAGCCGGATCAAGTCGATCTTCAGCGGATCGGTCGGCAACATGGTCGAGTGGTACGACTGGTACGTCTACGCCGCCTTCTCGCTGTACTTCGCAAAAACCTTCTTCCCGAAAGGCGACACCACTGCCCAACTGCTCAATACCGCCGCGATCTTCGCCGTAGGCTTCCTGATGCGCCCGATCGGCGGCTGGTTGATGGGGCTGTACGCTGACAAAGTCGGGCGTAAGAAGGCCCTGATGGCCTCGGTCTACCTGATGTGCTTCGGCTCATTGCTGATTGCCCTGAGCCCGGGCTATGAAATCATCGGTATCGGCGCGCCGATCCTGCTGGTATTTGCCCGTTTGCTGCAGGGCCTGTCGGTGGGCGGTGAATACGGCACCTCCGCCACTTACCTCAGCGAGATGGCGACCAAGGAACGTCGCGGTTTCTACTCCAGCTTCCAATACGTGACCCTGATCTCTGGCCAGCTCATCGCATTGGCGGTGCTGATCGTGCTGCAACAGCTCCTCACCACCGAAGAACTGTATGCCTGGGGCTGGCGTATCCCATTCGCCATTGGTGCCCTGTGCGCGGTGGTGGCCCTGTACCTGCGACGCGGCATGGAAGAAACCGAATCGTTCACCAAGAAGGAAAAAGCCAAGGAAAGCGCCATGCGCACCTTGATGCGCCACCCCAAGGAACTGATGACCGTGGTCGGCCTGACCATGGGCGGCACCCTGGCCTTCTACACCTACACCACCTACATGCAGAAGTACCTGGTGAACACCGTCGGCATGAGCATCTCCGACTCCACCACCATTTCTGCGGCCACGCTATTCCTGTTCATGTGCTTGCAACCGATTGTCGGCGGCCTGTCGGACAAGGTCGGTCGCCGACCGATCCTGATTGCCTTCGGCATCCTCGGGACGCTGTTCACCGTGCCGATCCTCACCACCCTGCACACCGTCCAGACCTGGTGGGGTGCGTTCTTCCTGATCATGGCGGCGCTGATCATCGTCAGCGGCTACACCTCGATCAATGCGGTGGTGAAGGCCGAGCTGTTCCCTACCGAAATCCGTGCACTGGGTGTAGGCCTGCCTTACGCACTGACCGTGTCGATCTTCGGCGGCACCGCCGAATACATCGCGCTGTGGTTCAAGAGCATCGGCATGGAAACCGGCTACTACTGGTACGTGACCGCGTGTATTGCCGTGTCGTTGCTGGTCTACATCACCATGAAAGACACCCGCAAGCATTCGCGGATTACCACCGACTGACCAGCAATATGCAGTAAACCCTGTGGGAGCGGGCTTGCCCGCGATAGCGGTGAATCAGTCAACGGATGTATCGACTGACACTCAGTTATCGCGGGCAAGCCCGCTCCCACATTGGGTTTCGCAGTTCACACAATTGCGTGCACTATCGTGTCCTTTCCGGAACCACCAGCAGGAACCCTGTCTATGCCCGACGATATCCATTTCTACGAACCCGCCAACGGCCACGGCCTGCCCCATGACCCGTTCAACGCCATCGTCGGCCCGCGGCCAATTGGCTGGATTTCCTCCCAGGACAACGAAGGCCGCCTGAACCTGGCGCCCTACAGTTTTTTCAACGCGTTCAACTACATTCCGCCGATCATTGGTTTTTCCAGCGTCGGGCGCAAAGACAGCCTGAACAACATCGAGCAGACCGGCGAATTTGTCTGGAACCTGGCCACGCGCCCACTGGCCGAGCAGATGAACCAGAGCTGCGCCGCCGTGTCACCCGAGGTCAACGAGTTTGAACTGGCCGGGCTGACGCCGGTGGCGTCCAAGGTGATTGCCGTGCCCCGAGTGGGCGAAAGCCCGGTGTCGTTCGAGTGCAAGGTGACGCAGATCATTCAGCTGCAGCGGGCTGACAAGGAACTGGTGCCCAGTTGGCTGGTACTTGGCGAAGTGGTCGCGGTGCATATCGCCAAATGGCTGCTCAAGGATGGGGTATACGACACGGCGGCCGCCGAGCCGATTCTGCGAGGTGGTGGGCCGGCGGATTACTTCCAACTGGGCCCGGAAGCGCTGTTCAAGATGTACCGCCCGGGTGCCGGCAAACCCTGATTGGATCGAATGCAATTAAAAATGTGGGAGCGGGCTTGTGTGGGAGCGGGCTTGCCCGCGATAGCGGTGTATCAGTCAACTCATGTATCGACTGACACTCAGTCATCGCGGGCAAGCCCGCTCCCACACAAAACCCGCTCTCACATTTGGAGCAGTGGCGCTCTTTAGTTTGCTGCGATCGCCCAGGCCAACTGACCCTCTTCATCGATATCGATCAAGCGCTCCAATTGCTGGGCCGCTGCATCGTCAGCGTCATCAGCAGTCTTGAACAATTGGCCATCGAGGATCTTGTGAAAGCGCGGGGCGCTCATGCCATCCAGTGCCTTGACGGCGATGGCGGCGCTATAGCCCCCCTGGTCTTCACGCACTAGGGCGGAAACAGCTTCGTGGTGGGCAAACTCTTTACGTGCCATGTTGCAGGTCCTGGCCAATGGAAAGTCGGCCATTCTAAACCCTAACCGGCCAATTGCAGGTACTCGCCGTAGGCATTGGCCGCGGATGCGTCGGTGAAGGTCTGGAAGTCCATGCTGCGCACGACCATGTCGTTCAACAGCTCGGTAAACAGCATCAAGGCCGGCGAGTTGAAGTAGGCACTCATCGCCTGTTCACTGCTCCAGAAACCTGAGACCAACCATACATCGGGGTCAACCTGAGAGTGCTGCAACGAGAACTGCAGGCAACCCTGAGCCTGGCGGCCCGGTTCGATCAAACTGCTCAAGCGCGCACCCAGTTCGGTGCTGCACCCGCTGCGGGCGCGGATAAAGGCCATATGGCTCGCGGGAATGGGGGTGGACATGTTCGACTCTCCCGTTGAGAAGTGATGCTCGGCAAGCACTGTGGGGGCGTGCTGCCACAGGATCAAAGATACGGGCGCCTGCCCCTGGCCGGTTAGTCGATTCCTGCCGGCTTATTGCACAATCCTGCCAGAAGCCTGGAAAGACGGTTTGGCGCCCGCCTTTATTCCACGCATAGGCGCCTTGTTTCAGGGAGATGACAGGCCATGGGCTTGCCTGATTCAAGACGCGCCGCAGGATCAGGCAAGGATTGTGCAGAATCGACCTAACACGACTGGAACAGGCACCGCTAAGCTGTGCCCATCAAAGAAGCATGCAGAGGACGCCCCATGTCGTCGCCCGAACAGCAGTCCATTCCCCTCGATGCCGAGATGGAAAAACAGCGCGCCGAACTGGCCGGTATCGTGCACAGGCATACCTGGGAGGACGGTTCCTACGGCACGGCGATCACTTCGTTGTACCTGAACCGCCACAACACGCCGCGCGACTTCATGCCGGTGCTGGTGGAACCCGCCCTGTGCATCCTCGCCAACGGCAGCAAGGAGGTGCGCCTGGCCGACGAAATCTTTGCCTACGACCCGCTCAACTACCTGGTGTTCTCGGTCGCAATGCCGGTGGCCGGGCGGGTCATCGACGCCACGCCCGAAGACCCCAACCTGTCGGTGCGGATCAATATCGACCCGGCGCAACTGACCGCCTTGATTGCCGAAGCCGGCCCGATGGGCGTGCCTACACGCCCGACATCGCGCGGGATGTATGTCGACCGGATCGACACCCAGTTGCTTGATGCCGTACTGCGCCTGGCACGCCTGCTGGATACGCCCAAAGACATCGCGATGTTGGCGCCGTTGATCAATCGCGAAATTCTCTACCGCCTGCTGCGTGGGCCACAGGGCTATCGCCTGTACGAAATTGCCGTGGCCAATAGCCAAAGCCATCGGGTCAGCCGTGCGATCACCTGGTTGAACGGTAACTACGAACAACCGCTGCGCATCGACGACCTGGCCAAGGAAGTGAATCTGAGCGTGTCGACCCTGCACCATCGCTTCAAGGCCATCACCGCCATGAGCCCGCTGCAGTATCAGAAACAGCTACGCCTGCAGGAAGCACGACGGCTGATGATCGCCGAAGGCCTGGAGGCCTCGGCGGCGGGGTATCGGGTGGGGTATGAAAGCCCGTCGCAGTTCAGCCGGGAATACAGCCGTTTGTTTGGCGCGCCGCCGTTGCGCGACTTGGCCAGGCTACGCCAGAGCATCTGACCCAGCGCTCCTACAGGGTGACGCGGTGTTGTTTAGTCCAGGGTCCGGGGCAGTTGCAAGGTCACCCGTAGGCCACCTTCGCGCAAATTCTGCAGGCTGACTTCGCCGCCATGGCTGTGGGCGATATTGCGTGCAATCCCCAACCCCAAGCCATAGCCCTGCTGCTGTCCGGCCAGGCGAAAGTGCGGTTCGAAGACCTGTTCCAAACGCTGTTCCGGCACACCCGGCCCCTCGTCATCCACATGCAGGATGAACTGCGCACCATCGTCCTCGATACGCAGGTGAGCGTTCTGCCCGTACTTCAAAGCATTGTCGATCAGGTTGCCAATGCAGCGCTTGAGCGCCAGCGGCTTGCCCGGGTAGGCCGTCAGCGCCCGACCGTGCTGCGTCACCCGCCCATTGCCATGGGGCGCCAGGTACGGCTCCACCAGACAGTCGAGCACATGATTGAGGTCCACCGGCTCGATGTTCTCGTGGATATCGGTGTCCTTGACGCACTGCAACGCGCCCTTGACCAGCAGTTCCAGCTCATCCAGGTCACGGCCGAACTTGGCTTGCAGCTTTTCATCTTCCAGCAGCTCCACGCGCAGCCGCAGGCGTGTGATCGGCGTGCGCAGGTCGTGGGAAATCGCGCTGAACAACTGGCTGCGTTCGGTCAGGTAGCGGCTGATTCGCTCGCGCATGGCATTGAACGCACGCCCCACTTCCACCACTTCGCTACCGCCACCTTCGGCCACCGGTTCCACGTCGGCGCCCAGGGACAGGTCCCGCGCCGCCCGCGCCAGGCGCTTGAGCGGCCGGCTCTGCCAATGCACCAGCAAACCGATAAACAGCAGCAGGAAGCCACTGGTCAGCACGATAAACCACACCTGTTGGGAGGGCAGGCCCTGTTCTTCGAGGCTGGTGTAGGGTTCGGGCAGCAACGAGGCGATATACAGCCACTCGCCGGCACCCAACTCGATCTGCGTCACCAGCACCGGCGGGTTGACCGGTTCCAGGGTCAATGCGTAATGCGCCCAGGAACGTGGCAACTCATCGAGCTTGAGCCCGGCATTGAAAATGCGCAGGTCTTCGGCACTGACAAACTCCACCGAAAAATGCACGTCACTGCCCAGGGTCTGGCGCAGTACTTCATCCACGGCACCGAGCACCGCCTGTTTGCGCGGGGTTTGCGGCAGTATCTGCATATCCAGGGGCTTGTCGTTGAGCGTTACGACAAAGCGCGTACCGCCCATGCTGCGCAACTGGTCAAGCACCAGCGGCCGATAAGCCACCGGCAGTGAGCGGAAATAGCTGACGCTGGCAGTCATCGAGTGGGCCAGGCTGCGGGCGCTGGTGACCAGGCCTTCAAGCTGGGTAGCGCGCAATTGCGACACCCAGATCACACTGGATAAAGCCTGGGCAAACAGCACTGCCAACAGGGTCAGCAGCAGCATGCGCCCCAGCAATGAGCGCGGCACCGGAATACGCCGGCGCTCAGTGGGCATTGCTGGCAACCACACTGGCCGCCAGTTGGTAACCGCTGCCACGCACGGTGCGGATCAGCCGGGGAGGTTTCTCGGTATCGCGTAGGCGTTGTCGCAGGCGGCTGACCGCCATATCCACAATCCGATCAAGGGGCATCAGGTCGCGACCGCGGGTGGCGTTGCCAATGGTGTCGCGATCAAGGATTTGCTGCGGATGATCAAGGAACAGTTTGAGCAGGGCAAAGTCGGCGCCGGACAGGATGACTTCCTCACCATCGAGGTGAAACAGCCGATGGCTGATCATATCCAGCCGCCACTCATCGAACACCAGCACATCGCCGCCGGTACGTTCCTGGCCAAACTGGCAGCGGCGCAGCAGGGCCTTGATGCGGGCCTGCAACTCTCGCGGGCTGAAAGGTTTGCCGATGTAATCGTCGGCGCCCAGTTCCAGGCCGATGACCCGGTCGGCTTCGTCGGAACTGGCGGTGAGCATGATGATCGGCACCTGGGCCTGGCGCGGGTGCTGGCGTACCCAGCGGCAGAGGCTGAAGCCGTCTTCGTCGGGCAGCATCACGTCGAGGATCACCAAGTCGCACGGAGCCTCGTCCATGGCCTGGCGAAACCCCGCACCATTGGGCACGCCCCGCACCTGGAAGCCGGCGCGGCTGAGGTAGGTTTGCAGCAACTCGCGGATTTCCTCGTCGTCATCGACGAGGAGAATGGATTTACTGATTACGCTCACGGGGGCCTCCTTGTTGTTATGGGCCAAGCCTTGAAGCATGGGTTGTTCTCAGGGGCCTCATCGCGGGCAAGCCCGCTCCCACCTTTGGAATGCATTGCCCGCGATGAGGCCATCACTGCCTACGCAAATGCCTGTTCGAGCGCCACACCCGCGCCGGTCAACCCCGAATACGGCGCCGTCACCAACCACACCGGGATCCCCTTGAAGTAGTCACTCATGCAGCCTTTGTCAGCAAAGCTCTTGGCAAAGCCACTGTTGATAAAAAACTCGGCAAACCGCGGGATCACCCCACCCACGATATACACACCGCCCCGGGCACCCGTGGTCAGCACGTTATTGCCGGCGACGCGGCCCAGCCAGATGCTGAACTGGTCGAGGACCTCCAGCGCAACCGGATCGCCAGCCAGCCCCGCCGCTGTAATCGCCTCTGGGGTTTCCAATACCGCCGGATGACCGTCCACCGCACAGATCGCCCGGTACAAACGTGGCAATCCGCCGCCGCTCAGGGCCGTTTCGGCGCTGACATGCCCGATCTCGTTGTAGATGTGCTGCCACAACTGGGTTTCCCGGGGGCTGCTCAAGGGCAGGTCGACATGCCCGCCCTCCCCCGGCAACGCTGCCCAACGGCCGGCGCCCAGGTCGAGCAAGGTGCCCACGCCCAAGCCCGTTCCAGGGCCAATCACCACCGCCGGGCGCCATGGTTCCGGGGTGCCGGCGCACACCACGCGGTATTCGTCGGGTTGCAGGCGGGTCATGCCCAGAGCCATGGCCGAGAAGTCATTGACCAGCAGTAGCTCGTCCACTTGCAGGGCCTTGCAGAACGCGGTCTTGCTCAGGCGCCAGTGGTTGTTGGTGAACTTGAACTCATCACCGCTTACCGGCCCGGCGACCGACAGGCACACCGCGCCTATGGAGCCCGGCTCCAAGCCTTCCTCGGCGAGGTAGACCTTGATCGCTTCCTCGGGGCTGGCGTGATCCGCCGTGGCCAACACTCGGATCGAATGCAGTGCCTGGTCCCGCCACAACGCGAACCGGGCGTTGGTACCGCCAATATCACCTACCAGCGCAAGCTTCACTTAAGTGTCTCCAGGGCAGAGGTAAAGGCGCTGGCGCCCTGCTCTGCGGAGCTTGCGGCCAGACGCATAAATGCAAACAGCTCGCGACCGGCCCCCACGTTATTGCCCAACAGGCCCGTGGCAGGCGCGCGCGCTGCAAATTCTTCGGCGTCCACCTTAAGCTCCAGGGTGCCTTTGACGCCATCGACGCGAATGATATCGCCATCCCTGACCCGCGCCAGCGCCCCACCGCGCTGCGCTTCGGGGCTGACGTGAATCGCGGCGGGAATCTTACCCGAGGCGCCGGACATGCGCCCGTCTGTCACCAGTGCCACCTTGAAGCCACGGTCCTGGAGCACGCCGAGGAACGGCGTCATCTTGTGCAATTCCGGCATGCCATTGGAGCGCGGGCCCTGGAAGCGCATCACGGCGACGAAATCCTTCTCCAACTGGCCGGCCTTGAACGCATCGGCCAGGTCCTGCTGGTCCTGGAACACCACGGCCGGCGCTTCGACGATTTGATGTTCGAGGGCCACCGCCGAGACTTTCATTACCCCACGGCCGAGGTTGCCTTGCATCACACGCAAGCCGCCCTCCGGGGAGAAGGCACGGGCGACGGGGCGCAGGATGGTTTCGTCGAGGCTTTCGATCGGGCCTTCGCGCCAGATCAGTTCGCCGTCCACCAGGAAGGGTTCGCGGGTGTAGCGGCTCAGGCCATGGCCGGCGACAGTGTTGACGTCTTCGTGGAGCAGCCCGGCTTCCAGCAGCTCGCGGATCAGGAACGACATGCCGCCCGCCGCCTGGAAGTGGTTGATGTCAGCCTTGCCGTTCGGATAGACGTGGGACAGGGTCGGCACCACTTCCGAGAGGTCGGCCATGTCCTGCCAGGTGAGGATGATCCCCGCCGCCATGGCGATCGCCGGCATATGCAGGGTGTGGTTGGTCGAGCCGCCGGTGGCGTTGAGGGCGACGATGGAGTTGACCAGGGATTTTTCATCGACGATCTCGCCAATCGGCGTGAAGTTGCCATTGGCCTTGGTCAAGCGCGTGACCTGGTGCGCGGCTTCACGGGTCAGCGCATCACGCAGCGGCGTGTACGGGTTGACGAACGAGGCGCCTGGCAGGTGCAGGCCCATGACTTCCATCAGCAACTGGTTGGTGTTGGCGGTGCCGTAGAAGGTGCAGGTGCCGGGGCTGTGGTAGGACTTCATCTCCGACTCCAGCAGCTCTTCACGGCTGGCCTTGCCTTCGGCGTAGCGCTGGCGCACGTCGGCCTTCTGCTTGTTGGAGATCCCCGACGGCATCGGCCCGCCGGGCACAAAGATCATCGGCAGGTGGCCATAACGCAGGGCACCCATCATCAGGCCCGGGACGATCTTGTCGCAGATCCCCAGCATCAGCGCGGCGTCGAACATGTTGTGGGACAGCGCTACCGCCGTGGACATGGCAATCACTTCGCGGCTCAGCAGGCTCAGCTCCATACCGGGCTCGCCCTGGGTCACGCCGTCGCACATGGCCGGGGTGCCACCGGCGAACTGGCCGACCGAGCCAACCTCGCGCAGGGCTTTCTTGATCTGTTCCGGGAAATGTTCGTAGGGCTGGTGCGCCGAGAGCATGTCGTTATATGACGAAACAATTGCCACGTTGGCAGCGTTCATCATTCGCAGGCTGTTTTTGTCTTCGGTGCCGCATCCGGCCACGCCGTGGGCAAAGTTGGCGCATTGCAGCTTGCCGCGCATCGGCCCGTCGCTGGCCGCGCCGCGAATCAGCGCAAGGTACGCCTCACGGGTTGCCCGGCTGCGGGCGATAAGGCGTTCGGTGACCTCAAGTACGCGGGGATGCATGTGTAGAACTCCAGGCTAACGGATGTGGCGACCTGAGTGTCTATGCTGGTCAAAAGCCCGCCGCGAAGAGGTTGGCAGGGAGTTACTTGACCAATCGGACCAGTTGATTCAGGTCACTCGTTGTAGATTGAACAAAATATTGCCACTAAAAAGGCTTGTTTTCTATTTTTATGCGAATAATCTTGTAATTCTTACAACAAATCGACGACAGGCGCTTTCAAATGACTCTTCGAATTGCAATCAATGGTTTTGGCCGCATTGGCCGCAACGTCCTGCGCGCACTTTATACCCAAGGCTACCGCCAGGATTTGCAGATCGTCGCCATCAACGATCTGGGCGACAGTTCGATCAATGCCCATCTGCTCAAATACGACACCGTCCATGGCACTTTCGATGCAGAGGTCGCTCACGATCAGGAAAGCCTGACCGTCAATGGCGACCGGATTGCCGTCAGTGCCATTCGCAACCCCGCCGACCTGCCGTGGGCTGCACACAAGATCGACGTGGTGTTCGAATGCACCGGCCTGTTCACCGATCGTGACAAGGCTGCCGCCCATATTAGCGCCGGTGCGCGCAAGGTGATCATCTCTGCCCCGGCCAAGGGCGCGGATGCGACCGTGGTCTACGGGGTGAACCATGACATTTTGCGTCAATCGCACCAGATCATCTCCAATGCGTCCTGCACCACCAACTGCCTGGCGCCTGTCGCCCAGGTGCTGCACCGCGAGCTGGGCATTGAAAGCGGCCTGATGACCACCATCCACGCCTACACCAATGACCAGAACCTGACCGACGTCTACCACACCGACCCGTACCGCGCCCGTTCGGCCACGCAGAACATGATCCCAAGCAAGACCGGCGCCGCCGAAGCGGTGGGCCTGGTACTCCCGGAACTGGCAGGCAAGCTGACCGGCATGGCGGTGCGGGTGCCGGTGATCAACGTGTCGCTGGTGGACCTGACCGTGCAATTGAAAAAAGAAGCCACGGCCGATGAGGTCAACGCGCTGCTCAAGGAAGCCAGCCAACACTCGAAAATCCTCGGTTACAACACCTTGCCGCTGGTTTCCAGTGACTTCAACCATAACCCGCTGTCGTCGATCTTCGACGCCAACCACACCAAGTCCAGCGGCAAGCTGCTCAAGGTATTGGCCTGGTACGACAACGAATGGGGCTTCTCCAACCGCATGCTGGATAACTGCCTGGCGCTGTGTAACGCCGAATAACCCAATGAACACCTGATCGACCCGATCACTGTAGGAGCGAGCTTGCTCGCGAGAAACGCAAAAGCGCCACGCTCATTCAGGATGCCAGCGTTATCGTTGACGATCTTCGCGAGCAAGCTCGCTCCTACAGGGTTGAGCAGATTGCAGCAAAGTGATACTTGCCATTTGCGTTGATGATAAGCATTATCATTAACTGCCTATCGGTCTGGTACCCCCGTGAGCCTATCTCGCTTCAATCAAGTCTTCCTCAGCCAACGGCTGGTGCTGCTGCGAACCCTGCAGCGGATGGTGAACAACCCCAGCACCGCCGAGGACCTGTTGCAGGAAACCTACCTGCGCGTGACGCGGGCCCTCAGCGAACGACCGATTGATCACCTCGAACCTTTCGTGTTCCAGACCGCGCGCAACCTGGCTCTGGATCATCTGCGCTCGCGCAGGATCCAGTCCCGCACCTTGCAGGAAGATGTCCCGATGGACGTTCTGCAAAGCGTCGCCTCCCCAGTCACCACCCCTGAAGATGCCGCCCACGCCGAGCAATTGCTGGAGCACCTGAGCGTCAGCCTCGGGCAGTTGAGCGCCCGTCAGCAGCAGATCTTTATCCTCAGCCGCCTGCACGGCTGCAGCTATCAAGAGATCGCCGACCAGTTGCAAGTGTCCTTGAGCACCGTGCAAAAGGAACTGAAGTTGATCATGGCCATCTGCATAGGTGTGGCCGAACGACTCGATCACCCTTAAGCTTTGTCGGGACAAGCCGACAGAAATGTCGCAAAAATACGCAAGACACTGAATAAAACGTGGCGAAGACCCGAGGAACACCGTGACGGACCCGAACAAACTGCATCCCCATGAGCTGGCTCATGAGGTGTTGCAACATGCGGCTATGGACCAAGCCCTCGACTGGCTGATCGCGTTGCAGTGCCCGCAGCCTGGGCAGCAAGCCGAGTTCCAGGCCTGGCTGGATGCCGACCCGAGTCACGCCCAAGCCTTCGCCAAGGCCCAGGCCGCCTGGGGCGGTGCGCCCGTGCACAGCGCCGCCGTGGCCCTCAATGCACCACGCAAGCCCAGCGCCTGGCGGCGGATCAGGCCGCACTGGAAGCCCCTGGCCACGGCGGCGGTGTTGCTGCTCGGGCTGTTCAGCTTCAGCAACCTGCCGGTACGCCTGCAAGCCGACCATTTGACCGTGGTCGGCGAGCGCCAGCGCTTGCAACTGGATGACGGCTCCAAGGTACTGCTCAATACCAATTCGGCGTTTTCCAGCACCATCGACGAGCATCAGCGCATTGCCCGCCTGTATCAGGGCGAGGCGTTTTTCGAAGTCGCCGCCAACCGCGGCCTGCCCCTGCAAATCGACGCCGGCCCGGTGCGCGCCAGCGTCAGCGATACGGCATTTGCCGTGCGCTACCTCAACGGTGAGGCGCAGGTCCAGGTGCAACGCGGGGATGTCGACCTGAGTACCACCTTCGGCAATAACCGGGTGCGCCTGAGTGCCGGCGAGAGCATCCGCGTCGGCCCCAAGGGCTTCGGCCAGCCAGCCAAGCTCGATGCCACCAAGGAACTGGCGTGGGTCCAGGGCCGGCTGATCTTTGAAAACTGCCCGATGAGCGAAGTGCTGGCAGAGCTACGGCGCTATTACCCCGGCTGGATCGTCAATACCAATGAGCAACTGGCCAGCGTCGCCGTGACCGGCAATTACCGCCTGGACCAGCCGCTGGACGTGGTGCGCTCCCTGGCCCACATCACCTCCGCCAAGCTCTCGGAATTCCCGGCGCTAGTCATTCTCAACTGAGAATAATTATTTTTACTCGATAGCCCCTGCTGGTACGTCTCGTCTTAGCCAATGCAACTGATTCCTATTTGATTCAGGCTCGCAACTATAAGACTCGTCCCTCGGAGCGCTCTCGATGTCCTCTCGTTTCAACCGCCGGTCCTCTTCGCCCACGCTGTGCCTGCTGACCGCCGCGATCCTGCTGGCCGGCAGCCCGGTGCTCACGGCCAATGCGGCCGAACCCGCTGCGCGCAGCCACGCCAATTACACTTTCAGCATCGAGCAGCAACCCCTGGTATCGGCACTCAACGCCTTTACCGCCGTCACCGGCTGGCAGATCGGCCTGCCCGCCGAACTGGGCCAAGGGGTTTCCTCCCCCGGCGCGCGCGGTTCGCTGACCCCGGAAAAGGCCCTGGACCGGCTGTTGGTGGGGACCAATCTGAACTACCGCAAACTGGGCAATAACAACATCGTCCTGGAAAAGCGCACGGCGGGGAGTGCCATCACCCTGCAACAAATGACCATCAGCGCCACCCGTACAGAACAGGCGGTCGATAGCGTGCCCAGCACCGTCAGCTTGCATGAGCGCGAGGAACTGGACCGCCAGAACGTCAACACCATCCGCGAACTGGTGCGCTACGAGCCCGGTGTCTCGGTGGGCGGTGCCGGCACCCGCTCCGGTAATTCGGGCTACAACATCCGTGGTATCGACGGTGACCGCATCCTCACCCAGGTGGACGGCGTAGAAGTCCCGGACAACTTCTTCAACGGCCCGTACGCCAAGACCCGTCGCAACTATGTCGACCCGGAAATCATCAAGCGCGTGGAAATCATCCGCGGCCCGGCCTCGGCCCTGTACGGCAGCAGCGCCATCGGCGGCGCCGTCAGCTACTTCACCCTCGACCCGGACGACATCATCAAGCCCGGCCAGGACGTTGGCGCACGACTGAAGACCGGCTACAGCTCAGCCGACGAAAGCTGGCTGACCTCCGGCACCGTCGCCGGGCGCGTGCAGGACTTCGATGGTTTGCTGCACCTGAGCCAGCGTAATGGCCATGAGATGGAATCCTACAACGGCAACAACGCCACCGGCCTGGCCCGTACCGGCGCCAACCCGGAAGACGTACGCACCACCAACGTGCTGGCCAAGCTGGGCTGGAACTATGGCGAAGACAACCGCCTGGGCCTGACCTACGAGAAGTACAAGGACGACCGCGACATCAACCAGAAAAGCGCGGTGGGTGGGCTTTTCCTTCAAGGTCAAGGCATGAACTTCTATCGTGACCGTCGCGGTAACGACACCATCACCCGCGAGCGTTTTGGCCTGGAAAACAAGTTTGCACTCGACGCCCCGTTTGCCGATCACATCAAGACCAGCCTCAACTACCAGATCGCCAAGACCGACCAGTCCACCGCCGAGATCTATCAGGTGGGCCGTCGCGTGCTGCGTACCCGCGACACTCTCTACGAAGAAAAACAGTGGGTGTTCGACGCCCAACTGGACAAAGCCTTCGCCATCGGCGACACCGGTCATGTCGTGACCTATGGCACCACGATCAAGCAACAGAAAGTCACCGGTTCGCGCGAAGGCGCGGCGACCTGCCTGGCTGTCGGTGCCGGCTGTACGGCCATCGGTGCCCCAAGCCCATCGCCCAGCGACAGCGTGAAAAAAGCCAGCGACTTCCCTGACCCGACCATCAACAGCTACGCGCTGTTCGCCCAGGATCAGATCAGCTGGAATGACTGGACCTTCCTGCCCAGCCTGCGCTACGACTACATCCAGCTCAAACCCAAGCTGACTGAAGAGTTCCTCAACACCACCGACCCGGACCGCAAGTACCCCCACGACGACGCGAACAAAACCTGGCACCGCTTCTCGCCGAAACTCGGCGTGACCTACGCGTTGACCGAGCAATACACCTGGTTCGGCCAGTACGCCGAAGGTTTCCGCACACCATCGGCCAAAGCGTTGTACGGCCGCTTTGAAAACCTGGGTGAAGGCTATGTCGTCGAGCCCAACTCGAGCCTCAAGCCGGAAACCAGCAAAAGCTACGAAACAGGGATCCGTGGCAATTTCGATGAGGGCAATTTCGACGTCGCGGTGTTCTACAACAAGTACCGCGACTTCATCGACGAAGACAACGCCGCGCTGGGCCCGTCTGGCACCATCTTCCAGCCAGGCAACATCAAGCGCGCCACCATCAAGGGCATGGAAGTCAAAGGCCGCTTGAACCTGGACGCCTTCGGCGCACCGCAAGGCCTGTACACCAAAGGCGCGATTGCGTACGCCCACGGTCGCAATGACGAAACCGGCCAGCCGCTCAACAGCGTCAACCCGCTCAAGGGTGTGTTTGGCCTGGGCTACGACCAGGATAACTACGGTGCGCTGGTCAGTTGGACCCTGGTCAAGCAACAGAATCGAGTGGACAGCACCACCTTCTTTGCACCGGACGGCATCACCGCCAACGGCCCGTTCAAGACCCCGGGCTTTGGCATTGTCGACCTGACGGGTTTCTACAAAGTCACCAACGATCTGACCGTCAACGGCGGCCTGTACAACCTGACCGACAAGAAATACTGGAACTGGGATGACGTGCGCAGCTACGACGGTGTGGGTGAAGCCGGCGTGACCTCGCCGGCCAGCCTGGACCGGCTGACCCAGCCCGGTCGCAACTTCGCGATCAACCTGATCTGGGACATCTGATCCCTGCAACCCCACCCCGCCGGATTTATCGCCAGCGGGGTGAGGTTTTTTTACTGTGACGCGTCTTCTTGTTCGTCTAGTAATAACAGCCTGGCAATAAGGCGCTTTTCCTTCTCAAGGACATCCCATGACCGCTTCCACCACCGCAGAACGTGCAAGCCTGCGCTCCCAGCGCCTGAACCAGATCACCAACGAGCCACATACCAAGCTCGACGCACTGGTCAAGGCCCACGCCCCGTTCGAAACCCAGGCCAACTTCGCCCGTTTTGTCGTCGCCCAGTACCTGTTCCAGTCGGAACTGGTGGCGCTGTACAACGATCCCGAGCTGATCAAGCTGTTCCCGGACCTGGCCGAGCGCTGCCGCGCCGAAGCCGCCAAACTGGACCTGGCCGACCTGGAAACCGAAGTACCCGCCCCTGTGGCCGGTGCCGTGCAGAACCCGAGCAAGGCCCAAGCCCTGGGCTGGCTGTTCGTGTCCGAAGGTTCCAAGCTTGGCGCTGCGTTCCTGATCAAGCGCGCCGTCGGCCTGGGCCTGAGCGAAACCTTCGGTGCCCGCCACCTGGGCGAACCAGCCGGTGGCCGTGCCGAAGGCTGGAAGAGCTTCACCCGTACCCTCGACGGCCTGGAACTGAGCGCCGAAGAAGAAGCGGCAGCGGAAAAAGGTGCGGTGGATGCATTCGTACGCTTCACCGTGTTGCTGGAACAGGCGTACGCTAGCGCCCCAGAACTGGCCTGATCCCCTGCTGGTGTAGGAGCTGGCTTGTGTAGGAGCCAGCTCCCACACAGGCCAGTTCCTACATATTGATCGCACTGCACTTTCAGATTTTTCGCACCCCATACAAATCGTACCTATGACCGGCACAACCCAATCCTCCTCCAAACTCGCCCGAATCCTGTTCGGCCTGCTGGCCTACGTCAGCCTGGGGATCGGCTTGATTGCGATTGTCGTGCCGGGCCTGCCCACCACCGAATTCATCCTGCTGGCTGCCTGGGCCGCCACCAAGAGTTCGCCACGCCTGAGCGCCTGGCTGGAAAACCACCGCCTGTTCGGGCCGATCCTGTTCAACTGGCGCAACGGCAAGATCATTGCGCGCCGGGCCAAGGTCAGCGCCACCGTGAGCATGCTGCTGTGTGCCGGCCTGATGCTGGTGATGCTCGATCACGGCTGGCCGATCTACCTGGCCATCGCCGGGATGAGTCTGGGCAACCTGTGGATCTGGTCACGCCCCGAACGTCTCGCGCAAACCGCGACCTGAGCGCTACCGCTGATCGCCTGCCCCTCATGAATTACCCGCCGGTGCCGATGTTGCGGGCATAGCGCCGAATGGACTTGGCCGTTGCCCTGCTTGCACACCAACAAGTCCAATCGCGAGTAAGCCCATGTTCGACACCCTCTCCATCCGCTTGAAAATCGTGCTGCTGTCTGGCCTCTGCCTGTTGGGGGTGATTGCATTGATCGTCAGCCTGAACATCTACCAGACCAACCAGAACGACCAACTGGTCAGCGCCTCCAGCTCGCGCATGCTCACCACCAGCGTGGAGAACCTGCTCCAGTCCAAGGCCGCCGAGCAAGCCGTGCAGTTACAGAAAGCCTTCGGCGAAAGCCTGTTGGTGGTCACCGCCCTCGCCGACCAGGTCAAGGACTTGCGCAACATGGCCGCCAAGCGCTCGCTGGAAGCTGGGGCCGTGCGCGAGGAGCTCAACCAGCGGATCAAGACCGCCTTCGAGCGCAATACCAAGGTGCTGGGGATCTGGTTGTCGTTTGAACCCAACGGCCTGGATGGCAGGGACAGCGAATTTGTCGACGACAAACTGCGCGCTTCCAACGAAGTCGGGCGTTTTTCCAGCTACTGGAGCCGCGCCGGCGGTGAAGGCCTGAACACGGTGATGGTGGAAGCGGACCTGACCAAGACCACCCTCAACCTCAGCGGTACGCCCTACAACATCTGGTACACCTGCCCACGGGATACCCGCAACGTTTGCCTGCTGGACCCGTACGCCGACGAAGTCGCCGGCAAGGCGATGCTGATGACCACTATCTCGCTGCCGCTGCTGGCAGATGGCAAGGTGATTGGTGTGATCGGCGTCGATATTGCGCTGGACGCCCTGCAAGCGGCGGCCAATACCGCGCAAAAAGAGCTGTTCGACGGCGCCGGCGTCATGGAAGTCCTCTCCAGCAGCGGCCTGATCGCCAGTTACAGCGGTGAGCCGGTCAAGGTCGGCAAAAGCATCGTTGATGTGCTGGGTGGCGAAGGCAAAGAGATCGTGCAACTGCTGGCCAGTGACACGCGCAAGGTGCGCGAGCAAGACGACACGATCCGCGCGGTGTACCCAGTCAAGCCGATTGCCGAGGCCAAGCCCTGGGGCGTGGTGATCAAGCTGCCCAAGGACGTGCTGCTGGCCGATTCGGTCAAGTTGCAAGGCGTGCTCGACGACGCCCAGGCCCGAGGCACACTGCAAGCGCTGCTGGTGGGCGCTGCGGCCGGCCTGCTGGGGCTGTTGCTGATATGGCTGACGGCCACAGGCGTGACTCGCCCGATCAACAGCGTGGCAGCGATGCTCAAGGACATTGCCAGCGGCGACGGCGACCTGACCCAACGCCTGGCCTACACGAAAAAAGATGAACTGGGGGAGCTGGTCAGTTGGTTCAACCGCTTCCTCGACAAACTGCAACCGACCATTGCCCAGATTAAACAGAGCATCACCGAAGCCCGAGGCACTGCCGATCAGTCCTCGGAAATCGCGCGCCAGACCAGTGAAGGCATGCAGGTGCAGTTCCGCGAGATCGACCAGGTGGCAACCGCCTCCAACGAGATGAGCGCCACCGCCCATGATGTGGCCAACAGCGCCTCTAACGCTGCCAGTGCAGCTCGCGGTGCCGATCAGTCAGCCCGCGAGGGCCTGGCGATCATCGAACGCAGCACCCGGGATATCACCACCCTTGCCGAGGAAGTCAGCAAGGCCGTGACCGAAGTTGAAGCCCTGGCGGTCAACAGCGAGCAGATCGGCTCGGTCCTGGAAGTGATCCGCAGCATTGCCGAGCAGACCAACCTGCTGGCCCTCAATGCCGCGATTGAAGCCGCACGCGCCGGGGAAAGCGGGCGGGGTTTTGCGGTGGTCGCAGACGAAGTGCGCAACCTGGCGCGACGCACCCAGGATTCGGTGGAGGAAATCCGCCTGGTGATCGAACGCATCCAGAGCGCGACCCGTGGGGTGGTGACCACCATGCATTCGAGCCAGAGCCAGGCGCAGAGCAATGCCGGGCAGATCCAACAAGCCGTACAGGCCCTGGGCAAGATCAGTGATGCGGTGACGGTGATCAGCGACATGAACCTGCAAATCGCCAGCGCCGCCGAAGAACAAAGCGCCGTAGCCGAAGAGGTCAACCGCAACGTCTCGGCGATCCGTACCGTGACCGAGACCCTGACCGGCCAGGCGACAGAATCAGCGGCGATCAGCAGCCAGTTGAATGCATTGGCCAACCAGCAGATGAAACTGATGGATCAGTTCCGGGTGTAGACCCAAATACCCATGTGGGAGCTGGCTTATGTGGGAGCTGGCTTGCCTGCGATAGCATCACCTCTGTTTCACTGAAGCACCGAGGCATCTGTATCGCAGGCAAGCCAGCTCCCACACAGTGTGAGGTCAGAGACCGGTCCAGGCACTGACAAACGCGGTGAGGTCTTCCTTTGCCGCCGTACGCGGTGGGTTCTGCGCGGTACCCAGATACAGGAAGCCAATCACCTCCTCACCCGCGCCCAGCCCCAACCCCTTGGCCACATGCGCCGAATACGACAACTCCCCAGTGCGCCACACTGCGCCAATCCCCTGGGCATAGGCCGCCAGCAGAATACCGTGGGCCGCACAGGCCGCCGCCAGCAGTTGCTCGGACTTGGGCACCTTGAAGTGTTCTTGCAGACGGGCAATCACCACCACTACCAACGGTGCACGCAACGGGCCGTTCTGTGCCTTGTCGATCACCGCTTGCGGTGCTGCGGGGTCTTGCAGGCGGGCCGCTTCGGCCAGCAGGGTGCCCATCTGCTCGCGGACCGGGCCTTCCACGGTGAGAAAACGCCAAGGCCGCAACTGGCCATGATCCGGCGCACGCATGGCTGCCGCGAACAGCACTTCGCGCTGTTCGGCAGTAGGCGCCGGCTCCAGCAGGCGCGGCACGGAAACACGGTTGAGCAAAGCGTCGAGAGCCTGCATTGGCCACCTCCAGGAAAAATGTGCGGCCATTCTAGCGGGAATGCATCAGATTGGAGCAAACGATAATTGCTCTTATTCAATCCGCCCCGCCCTGTTAGACTTTGCCCCCTGAATTTCATCCACCGTCGCCCGTCTTCCAGGATTATCGATGCCCCGTTTGCTTCTTCGCCTGTCTGCACTCTTGGTGGCCGTGAGCCTGAGTGCCTGCGATGACGCCGCGCCGCCGACGTTTACCCAGGCCGAGCCGGGTGAGGCGCGTTCGGGAGGCAGCACGACGGTAAGGAAGACAGACCAGAATGCCTTTTCGCTGCCTTCAGCGAACCTGGCGCCGACCCGTCGCCTGGACTTCAGCGTCGGCAACAGCTTTTTCCGCAATCCGTGGGTGATCGCCCCGGCCACTACCACCGCCCGCGATGGGCTGGGGCCGCTGTTCAACACCAATGCCTGCCAGAACTGCCACATCAAGGACGGGCGCGGCCATCCGCCCTTGCCCGAGGCCAGCAATGCGGTGTCGATGTTGGTGCGTCTGTCGATCCCGGATTCGCCGCCCTATGCCAAGGTCATCGAGCAACTGGGTATCGTCCCCGAGCCGGTGTACGGCGGGCAGTTGCAGGACATGGCCGTGCCCGGCGTAGTCCCGGAAGGCAAGGTGCGGGTCGACTACACGCCGGTCAACGTCACATTCAAGGACGGCACAGTGGTCGAGTTGCGCAAGCCGAGCCTGCAGATTACCCAGCTCGGCTACGGGGCGATGCACCCCGATACGCGGTTTTCCGCCCGCGTGGCTCCGCCGATGATCGGCCTGGGTTTGCTCGAAGCCATCAGCGACGCAGACATCCTGCAAAACGCCAGCAAACGCCCGGACAAAAACGGCGTGTTCGGCCGCCCGAACTGGGTCTGGGATGATGCCCGACAAAAAACCGTGCTCGGCCGTTTCGGCTGGAAAGCCGGGCAACCGAACCTCAATCAACAAAATGTTCACGCGTTTTCGGGTGACATGGGCCTGACGACCAGCCTGCGCCCCTTCGATGACTGCACCGACGCACAGGTTGCCTGTAAGCAGGCGCCCAACGGCAACGGCGAAAATGGCGAGCAGGAAGTCAGCGATAACATCCTGCGCCTGGTGCTGTTCTATACCCGCAACCTGGCCGTACCGGCGCGCCGTGATGTCAACGAACAACAAGTGCTGGCCGGCAAGAACCTGTTCTTCCAGGCTGGCTGCCAGTCGTGCCATACGCCGAAATTCACCACCGCAGCCAACGCCGCTGAACCTGAGCTGGCCAACCAGGTGATTCGCCCCTACACCGACCTGTTGCTGCACGATATGGGCGAGGGCCTGGCCGATAACCGTACCGAATTCAAGGCCGGTGGCCGCGACTGGCGCACGCCGCCGTTGTGGGGCATCGGCCTGACGCAAAACGTCAGTGGCCACACCCAGTTCCTGCATGACGGCCGCGCCCGCAACCTGCTTGAAGCCGTGCTGTGGCACGGCGGTGAAGCCCAGGCGGCGCAGCAGCATGTGTTGTCATTTAGCGCCGAGCAGCGCGCCGCGTTGCTCGCGTTCCTGAATTCTCTATAAGCTTTGCCCCAATTAATGAAGGGAGCTCGACATGTTCCGTCCCAAGTTGTTGTTCACCAGCCTTGCCGCCCTCGCCCTGGGCGCTTGCTCGCCACAGGATCCGCAAGCGGTTACTTCGGCCGCCATCGCCAAGCAAGTGATCCTGCCGACCTACAGCCGTTGGGTCGAAGCTGACCGGCAATTGGCCGTCAGCGCCCTGGCGTATTGCCAAGGCAAGGAATCCCTGGAGACCGCCCGCGCCGACTTCCTCCACGCGCAAAAAGCCTGGGCCGAGTTGCAACCGCTGCTGATCGGCCCACTGGCCGAGGGCAATCGTGCCTGGCAGGTGCAGTTCTGGCCCGACAAGAAAAACCTCGTCGGCCGCCAGGTCGAGCAACTGGCCACCGCCCAGCCGCAGATCGATGCCGCCGCCCTGGCCAAGTCCAGCGTCGTGGTGCAAGGCCTGTCGGCCTACGAATACATCCTGTATGACGCCAAGACCGACATCGCCAACGACGCCCAGAAAGCCCGCTACTGCCCGCTGCTGATCGCCATCGGCGAGCGTCAGAAACAACTCGCCGAGGAAATCCTCGCCAGTTGGAACAGCACCGACGGCATGCTCGCGCAGATGACCAAGTTCCCCAACCAGCGCTACGCCGATTCCCACGAAGCCATCGCCGAACTGCTGCGCGTGCAGGTCACGGCCCTCGACACCCTGAAGAAAAAGCTCGGCACGCCCATGGGTCGCCTGTCCAAGGGCATCCCCCAGCCGTTCCAGGCCGATGCGTGGCGCAGCCAGTCGTCCCTGCAAGGCTTGCGAGCCAGCCTCGCGGCGGCCCAGACCGTATGGGTCGGGGTCGACAACAAAGGCCTGCGCGGTCTGCTGCCCGCCGACCAGAAGCCGTTGGCCGAGAAGGTCGATGCGGCCTACGCTGCTTCCCTGAAACTGTTCGACAGCAACCAGCGCTCGCTCAACGACCTGCTGGCCGACGACGCCGGGCGCCAGCAACTCAACGATATCTACGACAGCCTCAACGTCGTCCACCGCCTGCACGAAGGCGAATTGGCCAAGGCGCTGGGCATCCAACTGGGCTTCAACGCCAACGACGGTGACTGATGATGCTCAGGCGACAGGCTTTGGCCATCGGTAGCGTGCTGCTCAGTGCAATTACTCTGGGCGGCTGGACGCTGTTCAAGCGCAAGGGCGACAGCCCACTGCTGCTGTCGGCCCGGGATGATGGCGACGGCAAGCACTACGCCGTGGGCTATCGCCTGGATGGCACCCAGGTGTTCGCCACCCAGGTCGGCCAGCGCTGCCACGACATCATCAACCACCCGACCCTGCCCATCGCCCTGTTCGTGGCCCGCCGCCCAGGCACCGAGAGCTACCTGGTGGACCTGCGCGACGGCACGCTCCTGCAAACCGTGACGTCCCAGGCCAACCGGCACTTCTATGGCCATGCGGTGATCCACAAGAGCGGCGACTGGCTGTACGCCACGGAAAACGACACCACTGACCCGGGTCGCGGCCTGTTGGGCGTGTACAAGTTCGAAGGTGAGCGCCTGGTGCACACGGGTGAGATTTCAACCCACGGCATCGGCCCGCACCAGGTGTCGTGGATGCCCGACGGTGAAACCCTGATCGTGGCCAATGGCGGTATTCGCACCGAGGCCGAGAGCCGGGTCGAGATGAACCTCGACGCCATGGAGCCCAGCCTGGTGCTGATGCAGCGCGACGGTACGCTGTTGAGCAAGGAAACCCTCGGTCAGCAGATGAACAGCGTGCGCCATATGGGGATCGCCAGCGATGGCACGATCCTCACCGGGCAACAGTTCATGGGGCCTTCGCATGAGCGTTCCGAGCTGTTGGCGATCAAGCGTCCGGGCCAGCCGTTCGTGGCGTTCCCGGTGGCCGACGAGCAATTGCAGGCCATGGGGCACTACACCGCCAGCGTCGCCGTGCACAGTGAGTTGCGCCTGGTGGCACTGACCGCACCACGGGGCAATCGCCTTTTTATCTGGGACATGGACAGCGGCGAACTGCGCCTGGACGGGCCGTTGCCCGACTGCGCCGGCGTGGGTGCAGTGGCGGATGGGTTTGTCGTGACTTCAGGCCAGGGCCGCTGCCGCTTCTACGATTGCCGGCAGCCACAACTGGTGGCCAAGCCCCTGGAATTGCCGGCAGGGCTCTGGGACAACCATCTGCATCTGATCTGATCGCAGGCGCCGGCTTGCCGGCGCCTGCAGGGGGGCTGACGGCAAAAAATGCCAGTTGGAATCCCCCAGGCACTCGGAGTAATGTGCCAAATCGTTCGTCTTCGTCTGCCTCAGTTTTTTCCAAGGAACCGGAATATGCTGCGTCGTCGCATGCTGATCATGTTGGCCGTTGCCCTGCTAATCGTCCTGCTGTTGGCGGGCTATAAGGCCTTTTCCATCTATCAGCAGATCCAGGTCTTTTCCGCGCCCAAACCACCGATCAGCGTGGCGGTGGCCACGGCGGTCGAACAGCCCTGGCAACAGCGCCTGCCGGCGGTGGGTACACTCAAGGCGTTACAAGGGGTGAACCTCGCCCTGGAGATTGCCGGTACCGTCAAGAACGTGCAGTTCGAGTCCGGGCAAAAGGTCAAGGCCGGGCAACCGCTGGTGCAACTGGACAGCGCAGTGGAAGACGCCCTGCTACAAACCGCCCAGGCCGACCTCGGTTTGGCCCAGCTCGACTACGGGCGCGGCAGCCAACTGGTGGGCAGCCAGGCGATCTCCAAGGGCGAGTTCGACCGACTCTCGGCGCAACTGCAAAAAAACAAGGCCACGGTCAACCAGCTCAAGGCGTCCCTGGCCAAGAAACACATCGTCGCGCCATTCAGCGGCACCATCGGCATTCGCCAGGTGGATGTCGGCGACTATCTGGCCAGCGGCACGGTGATCGCCACCTTGCAGGACCTGAGCAGCCTCTACGTGGACTTCTATGTGCCCGAGCAATCGGTGCCCAAGCTGGCGGTCGGCCAGGAAGTACAGGTGCATGTCTCGGCCTACCCGACACTGACCTTCCCCGGCACCCTCAGCGCCATCAACCCCAAAGTCGAAAGCAGCACCCGTAACGTACTGGTGCGGGCAACCCTGGCCAACCCGGATAACAAACTGCTGCCGGGCATGTTCAGCAGCCTGCAAGTGCTGTTGCCCGATCCGCAGGCACAGGTGGTGATACCGGAAAGTGCGATCACCTACACCCTCTACGGCAACTCGGCCTATGTGGTGGCGCAGAAGAAGAGCGAAGACGGCAGCCTCGAAAAGGATGCCAACGGTCAACCGATATTGATCGCCGAACGGCGCTTTATCGAGACCGGCGAACGACGCGATGGCCTGGTGCTGGTGACCAAGGGCCTGAGCAGCGGCGAGCAAGTGGTCAGCGCCGGCCAACTCAAGCTCGACACCGGCGCGCATATTGCTATCACCGCAGACAAAAACCTGCCGGCCACTCCTGGCCAACCTCCGCGCAACGACGGTTCAAGGAACTGAGCCATGGCGTTTACCGACACGTTTATCCGCCGTCCGGTGCTGGCCATGGTGGTCAGCCTGCTGATCGTGCTGTTGGGTTTCCAGGCCTACAGCAAACTACCGTTGCGCCAATACCCGTCCATGGAAAATGCGCTGATCACGGTGACCACCGCTTACCCGGGGGCCAATGCCGAGACCATCCAGGGCTACATCACACAGCCGTTGCAGCAAAGCCTGGCGAGCGCCGAAGGCATCGACTACATGACCTCGGTCAGTCGCCAGAACTTCTCGGTGATTTCCATCTATGCGCGGATCGGCGCCAACAGCGACCGCCTGTTCACCGAACTGTTGGCCAAGGCCAACGAGGTGAAGAACAAGCTGCCGCAAGACGCTGAAGATCCGGTATTGAGCAAAGAGGCCGCAGATGCGTCGGCCCTGATGTACATCAGCTTCTCCAGCCAACAACTGAGCAACCCGCAGATCACCGACTACCTGTCGCGGGTGATCCAGCCCAAGTTGGCGACCCTGCCTGGCATGGCCGAAGCCGAGATCCTCGGCAATCAGGTATTTGCCATGCGCCTGTGGCTGGACCCGGTCAAGCTCGCGGGGTTCGGCCTGAGCGCCGGCGACGTCACCAATGCCGTGCGCAACTACAACTTTCTCTCTGCCGCCGGTGAAGTGAAAGGCGAGTATGTGGTCACCAGCATCAATGCCAACACCGACCTCAAGACCGCCGAAGCCTTCGCTGCCATCACCGTGAAGACCGATGGCGACAGCCGGGTGCTGCTCGGCGACGTGGCCCGGGTGGAAATGGGCGCGGAAAACTACAACGCCATCAGCTCCTTTGGCGGCACACCCTCGGTGTATATCGGCATCAAGGCCACGCCCAGCGCCAACCCGCTGGATGTGATCAAAGAGGTGCGCAAGATCATGCCGGAGCTGGAATCCCAACTGCCGCCCAACCTCAAGGCAGAAATTGCCTACGACGCCACGCTGTTTATCCAGGCGTCCATCAACGAGGTGGTCAAGACCCTGTTTGAAGCGGTGCTGATCGTGATCGTCGTGGTGTTCCTGTTTCTCGGGGCGCTGCGCTCGGTGGTGATCCCGGTGGTTACCATTCCGCTGTCGATGATTGGCGTGCTGTTTTTCATGCAACTGATGGGCTACTCCATCAACCTGCTGACGCTGCTGGCTATGGTCCTGGCCATCGGCCTGGTGGTGGACGATGCGATTGTGGTGGTGGAGAACATCCACCGCCATATCGAAGACGGCAAGAAACCACTGGACGCCGCGCTGGAAGGCGCGCGGGAGATTGCGGTGCCGGTGGTGTCGATGACCATCACCCTGGCGGCGGTGTATGCGCCCATCGGCTTCCTGGAGGGGCTGACCGGGGCCCTGTTCAAGGAGTTCGCCCTGACCCTGGCCGGGGCGGTGGTGATTTCCGGTATCGTCGCCCTGACCCTGTCGCCGATGATGTGCGCCCTGCTGTTGCGCCACGACGAAAACCCCAGCGGCCTGGCCCATCGCCTGGACCGGATCTTCGAGGGCCTCAAGCGCCGCTACCAGAGCCTGTTGCACGGCACCTTGAACACCCGGCCGGTGGTGATCGTGTTTGCCCTGATCGTGCTGTGCCTGATCCCGGTGTTCCTCAAGTTCACCCAGTCGCAACTGGCCCCGGACGAAGACCAGGGCATTATCTTCATGATGGCCAGCGCACCGCAGCCGACCAACCTGGACTACCTGAACACCTACACCGACGAGTTCATCGCGATCTTCAAGGACTTCCCGGAGTATTACTCCTCGTTCCAGATCAATGGCTTCAATGGCGTGCAATCGGGTATCGGCGGCTTCCTGCTCAAGCCGTGGAACGAGCGCGAGCGCACCCAGATGCAAATCCTGCCGGAGGTGCAAAAGCGCCTGGAGCAGATTCCGGGCTTGCAGGTATTTGGCTTCAACCTGCCATCGCTGCCGGGCACTGGCGAGGGCCTGCCCTTTGGTTTTGTGATCAACACGCCCAATGACTATGAGTCATTGCTGCAAGTGGCCGATCGTGTGAAAAAACGCGCCATGGAGTCGGGCAAGTTCGCCTTCGTGGACATCGACCTGGCGTTCGACAAACCCGAGGTGGTGGTGGATATCGACCGAGCCAAGGCGGCGCAGATGGGCGTCTCGATGCAGGACCTGGGCAGCACCCTGGCGACTTTGCTGGCGGAAGCGGAAATCAACCGGTTCACCATTGATGGCCGCAGCTACAAGGTCATCGCCCAGGTCGAGCGGGCCTACCGGGACAACCCCGAATGGCTGAACAATTACTACGTGAAAAACACCCAGGGCGAACTGCTGCCGCTGTCGACCCTGATCAGCGTCAGCGACCGCGCACGGCCGCGCCAACTGAACCAGTTCCAGCAACTCAACTCGGCGCTGATCTCGGGTTTCCCGATTGTCAGCATGGGCGAAGCTATCGACACCGTGCGCCAGATCGCCCTCGAGGAAACCCCGGCCGGCTACGCCTTCGACTACAGCGGCGCCTCGCGCCAGTTCATCCAGGAAGGCAGCGCACTGTGGGTCACCTTTGGCCTGGCACTGGCGATCATCTTCCTGGTGCTGGCGGCGCAGTTCGAGAGCTTCCGTGACCCGCTGGTGATACTGGTGACAGTGCCGCTATCGATCTGTGGGGCGTTGATCCCGTTGTTCCTTGGTTGGTCGAGCATGAACATCTACACCCAGGTGGGGTTGGTGACGTTGATCGGGCTGATCAGCAAGCACGGGATTCTGATCGTCGAGTTTGCCAACCAGTTGCGCAAGGACAAGGGGCTGACAGCCCGCGAAGCAGTGGAAGAAGCGGCAGCGATTCGCCTGCGCCCGGTATTGATGACCACGGCAGCGATGGTGTTTGGCATGGTGCCGTTGATCTTTGCCACCGGGGCCGGGGCGGTCAGCCGGTTTGATATCGGGATGGTGATTGCCACGGGGATGTCGGTGGGCACCTTGTTTACTTTGTTTGTATTGCCGTGTGTGTATACGTTGCTGGCCAAGCGTGATCCCTTGACGGATTGAGTACCTATTCATTTGTGCGGCAACGGCACTGACTTGTGGGGAGGGGGCTAGTCCCTCCCCACAAGTACGCACAAAACAAAAGGCCTCGCTATGCGAGGCCTTTTATCGGGGGGTCAATCTCTTCAACTCGCAGGCCTCATCCCTTGGGACATCCCGAACATAAACAGCAAAAGCTGATGATCAGGCTGCGTAACCCCCGTGGTTTTGGCGATCCGTGGTAGCGGGCATTGCCCGCCACTGTGCACCGCGCTGAGGACTTCTGTGCGGGGCTGCTCCCAGGCAGCCAGGGCCAGGGAGGCGATGCCCAAGGCCCCCAACAGAAACAAACCTCGTGCTATTTCTAGCTTCATTAGGTTAAACCCTTGATAGCGCTGCCAAACGCCGCTTCGTAAAAGTAGCTGAGTTTTTGCCAGTCAGCGGCATTCCACGACGAATGGCGACGCAATTGCTGCATGTCATGGGCTGCGGCCCGTCGGGCGGTCAAACGCTGGCGGCACTTTTCCAGGTCCAGCAGCGCCACTTCGACCGTCGCGCCCTCTCCCGCACCGCTGACCCGCACAAAGATATGCTTGCTGTACAAGCAGCCATGCTGCCATCGCCCTTTGTGCATGCGCGCCAGGGTTTGCGCCAGTTCATCAAGCAGCCGCTCATGCACCAGTTCCCCGCATTGCTTGCGGCCACCGGCGGCGTACCAGTTGTCGATTTCCTCGAAACCATCCAATGACGCCGTCACCAACAAGGCCTTCCATTGATGTTCAGGGTCACGTCGGGCGCCACAGAACACCAGCTCCGGAACGCCGACATCGAGCAAACGCAGGCCCCTGAGCGCATCACGCTCACGCAGCACCGTAGGCCGCCCGAAGGGGTGCAGCCAGCTGCGATAGGTATGGCCGGTCTGACGCTTGCTGTAGAGCAGCCGCCCATTGGTCCCGATTACCCGCTGCACGCCGCTTTCGCCACCTCGACGACGATTGGGTGCCTCGACCCACTCGCCCTGCTGCCGCCAGAAATATTCGAACCGCTCTTCGGGAGCTACGTGACTGCCTGCTACGTACTCAACCACCATCCTGCTACCTCTTGCGCAATACATACACTCGCCACATGGCATACAGCGGTATGAAGTCCAAATACTCCTGGACGCGGAAACCAGCTTGCTCAAACTCAGCCTCAACAGTAGCAGCCGGTAACACAAATCGATTTCGGTAACTCTCCTGCTCACTTTTGTTGCGGCGCTGCACTTCCAGGCGCTTGCGTTTCCAGGCCTTGAAGTTGCCATCCACCCACAATGAAATGATCACGCTGTCGCGGGTAACTCGTTGAAATTCCTTCAATATCGCCATTCGGTGGGCCGGCTCGCCGATGTGGTGCAACAGGCGCATGCAAAAAATGCTGTCCACGGCGCTGTCTGGCAAATCGATATCAAAGGCAGATGTCTGCAAGGGTCGTACCTGCTTGACCACATCCGCCGGTTGCGCCCCCATGGCGATGTTCAGCATGGACTCGGAATTGTCCGCACCGATAACGATCCGGTTGGGCTTTTCTGTCAGCAACGGCCAGAAACGCCCGGCGCCGCACGGCAAGTCCAATACCAGGCCAGGCTCACCGGCCATCGCCAGCGCACCACGGGCCAATTGTTCGTCGCGTTTGTGGGACAGCCGGCGCGCCAACGTGTCCTGGTGTTTGAGCAAATATTGCTGAGCGTGCCGGTCGTCGTACTTTGCGGAAAATTCAAGCTTGATCGGAGTAGCCATCAACGAGTCTCCTGGACTGATGCCTACGACTTTAAGCAGCCGCACGTCATCCACAGGTCAACCCTTTGTGAAAAAAACGTCCCGTCTAACCCTAAAGAATTACAAAGTTTTACAGGGAAAAAAGCATGGCAGGAAGCCATCTTCGTCGAACAGCAGGGAATCTGCCCCAACGCAAGGGATCAGGGTTTGACGTGGCTCAATTCAACATGGAAACGGCAGCCGCTAGGCTCCATGGTGCTGAGGCTGACCACCCAGCCCTGGTTATCGCAGATCCGCTGCACCAGCGACAAACCCAGGCCCAGGCCATCGCCGCGTTTTTCATTGCCGCGCACAAAGGGCTCGAACATCGCTTCGCGCTTGTCCTCGGGGATGCCCACGCCGGTGTCTTCCACCACAAACCCCGTGGGTTCCAGGGTCAGGCGGATAAAGCCCTGCTCCGTGTAATGCAGGGCGTTGCGCAACAGGTTCCCCATCACCGCATGCAAAAAGGTGGCGTTGTAGCGGATATCGAGGGGGTTGCCCGGCTGGTAGAACAGCTCGATGCCCTTGCGCTCGATGGGGTCACGCCAGATCCCCAGCAAGTCCTCGGCGACCTGGGCCAGGGTGACTTGGGGTGACATGGTGGTGTCGTCATGCTGGGCGCGGGCGAGCATCAGGAAGGTCTGCACCAGTTCGCGCATTTCCTCGCAGGCCCGGGCGATGCGCTCGACCTGTTTGCGCCCCCGCGAATCGATGGCCGGGTTTTCCAGCAGCAGTTCGCAGGAGCTGGCCAGCACCATCAGCGGCGTCCGCAGTTCATGGCTGACATCACTGGTAAACAGGCGCTCACGGGTCAGTGCCTGGCGCAGGCGGCCCAGGGTGGCGTCGAAGGCCACTGCCAGCTCGCCCACTTCGTCGGCGGCATAGTCCGGGGCCAACGGCGGGGCCAGGCCCAGCAGTTGGTCACGATGACGCACCTGGCGCGCCAGGCGTACCACTGGGGCCATTACCTTGCGGGCCAGCACCCAGCCGAGGAATACCGCCAGCGCCAGGCTGAGGACAAACCCCACCAGCACCACCGCAAACAGCACACGCTCACGCTCTTCGAAATCGCTCTGGTCTTGCAGTAGGACATAACGCCGGCCGTCGACGATCTCAACCATGGCATGGTAGGACAGCGCTTCGCGAAACACTTCGTGAAAGCCCGCATCCAGATGCCGCAAGTCCTTGGGCAGCTCAAAATCGCCGCGCCCGCCGCTGAAGTAGAACAACTGGTCCGGCTCGGGCCGGTGGCGCCAGTCTTCGACACTGTCCATCAGCAGCAAGCGTTGCAAGTCGCCGCCCAGGCCCGCCGAAATCAGTTTTTCTTCCACCAAGTGCACCGTGGCGACGATGCCCATGGCAAAGGCCCCCGCCACCAGCGCGCTCATCAGCGCAAAGGCGATGATGATCCGCTGGGCAAGGCTTTGCTTAAACTCCATCACGGCCCTCGGCCAAGCGATAACCCACGCCATGCACGGTTTGCAGCAATGGTTTGGCAAATGGCTTGTCGATCACCTGGCGCAGTTGGTGGACATGGCTGCGCAGGCTGTCGCTGTCCGGGCAGTCATCGCCCCACAGGGCTTCTTCCAACACTTCGCGACGCAGGACGTGAGGGCTTTTCTGCATCAGCACGGCGAGCAATTTCAGGCCGACCGGGTTGAGCTTGAGCAAACGCCCTTCGCGGGTCACTTCCAGGGTATCGAGGTCGTAGGACAGATCGCCGACTTGCAGCTCACGCCGCCCACCGCCCTGGGCCCGGCGCAGCACCGCCTCGATGCGTGCGGCCAACTCCGATAGGGCAAACGGCTTGAGCAGATAGTCGTCGGCACCCGACTTGAAACCTTGCAGGCGGTCGTCCAATTGATCGCGGGCGGTGAGCATGATCACCGGCGTATCGCGGCGCGCATCTTCACGCAGGCGTTTGCACAAGGTGTAGCCATCAATGCCGGGCAGCATGATATCGAGCACGATCAGGTCGTAATGCTCGGTGGCGGCCAGATGCAGGCCCGACAAACCGTCCTGCGCACAGTCCACGGTATAACCCTTGAGCCCCAGGTAATCCGCCAGGTTGGCCAGAATATCGCGGTTGTCTTCAACCAATAAAATTCGCATGGGCAGTGTCTCCGTACGCGGTAACGGCCGTGTTGGCTCGCGCAGCTTAAGGCCAAGTGTGCCCCACGACTAGGGCGCCGTAGCGAGTCTATAAGTTTTTTCAACCTATTGATGGGCTTCACGAGTTTTTCACTATCACTTCACCCGCCGCGCACAGAAAGACCATCACACTGATGCAGGGTTACTACACCCAGGCAAAAACCAGGCATTAAAAAACCCCGCCTGCATCGCTGCAGGCGGGGTTTCAGTACAGGGGTAAGGCTGGCTTACATCATGCCGCCCATGCCGCCCATACCACCCATGCCGCCCATGTCTGGCATGCCGCCGCTACCTTCAGCCTTCGGCTTTTCAGCAATGCCAACTTCGGTAGTCAGCAGCAGACCAGCGATCGAAGCTGCAGCTTGCAGAGCCGAACGGGTGACTTTGGTTGGGTCCAGGATACCCATTTCAACCATGTCGCCGTATTCGCTGGTTGCAGCGTTGTAACCGTAGTTACCTTTACCGTTCTTCACTTCGTTGACCACAACACTTGGCTCGTCGCCGCTGTTGGAAGCGATCTGGCGCAGTGGGGATTCAACGGCGCGACGCAGAACAGCGATACCGACGTTCTGGTCAGCGTTATCGCCTTTGAGGTCAACCAAGGCTTCCAGAGCACGGATCAGCGCAACGCCACCGCCAGGTACCACGCCTTCTTCAACGGCTGCACGGGTCGCGTGCAGGGCGTCTTCAACGCGGGCTTTCTTCTCTTTCATTTCAACTTCGGAACCAGCGCCAACCTTGATCACTGCAACGCCGCCGGACAGCTTGGCCAGACGCTCTTGCAGTTTTTCACGGTCGTAGTCCGAGGAGGTTTCAGCAACCTGGGCACGGATCTGGGTGATACGCGCCTGGATGTCCTGCTCAACGCCAGCACCGTCAACGATGATGGTGTTTTCCTTGGAGATGGTCACGCGCTTGGCGCTACCCAGGTTTTCCAGGGTGGCGCTTTCCAGGCTCAGGCCGATCTCTTCGGAGATTACGGTACCGCCAGTCAGGACTGCGATGTCCTGCAGCATGGCCTTGCGACGGTCGCCGAAGCCTGGAGCCTTGACGGCTGCGACTTTAACGATGCCACGCATGTTGTTCACAACCAGAGTCGCCAGGGCTTCGCCTTCAACGTCTTCGGAAACGATCAGCAGTGGGCGGCCGGCTTTGGCAACGGCTTCCAGCACTGGCAGCATTTCGCGGATGTTGGAGATCTTTTTGTCGACCAGCAGGATCAGCGGGCTTTCCAGCTCGGCAACCATGGTTTCTGGCTTGTTGACGAAGTACGGGGACAGGTAGCCACGGTCGAACTGCATGCCTTCTACAACCGACAGTTCGTTTTCCAGGCCAGTGCCTTCTTCAACGGTGATCACGCCTTCTTTACCGACTTTTTCCATGGCTTCGGCAATGATGTCGCCGATGGAGCTGTCGGAGTTGGCGGAGATGGTGCCTACCTGAGCGATAGCCTTGGTGTCAGCGCATGGCTTGGACAGGTTTTTCAGCTCGGCAACAACGGCGATGGTCGCCTTGTCGATACCGCGCTTGAGGTCCATCGGGTTCATGCCGGCAGCGACGGCTTTCAGGCCTTCGTTGACGATCGACTGAGCCAGAACGGTGGCGGTGGTAGTACCGTCGCCTGCGTCATCGTTGGCACGGGAGGCAACGTCTTTGACCAGCTGCGCGCCCATGTTTTCGAAACGGTCTTCCAGTTCGATTTCTTTTGCTACGGAAACGCCGTCCTTGGTGATGGTCGGAGCGCCGAAGCTCTTCTCGATGATCACGTTACGGCCTTTCGGGCCCAGGGTCGCTTTTACTGCGTCAGCCAGGATGTTGACACCGGTGAGCATTTTCTTACGGGCGGAATCGCCGAATTTAACTTCTTTAGCAGCCATGATCGATATTCCTTAAATACTTTGTAGTAACGGGAAAATGAGCGGGGAATCAGTCTTCCAGAACAGCGAGAATCTCGTTCTCAGCCATAACCAGCAGGTCTTCGCCGTCGACTTTCACAGTGTTGCTGCCGGAGTAAGGACCGAATACAACCTTGTCACCGACTTTAACGGCCAGCGCACGCACGTCACCATTTTCCAGAGTCTTGCCTGGGCCTGCAGCGACGATCACACCGTGGTTGGCTTTTTCAGCAGCCGAACCTGGCAGAACGATACCGCCAGCGGTTTTCTTTTCTTCTTCGCTGCGACGGATAACGACGCGGTCGTGCAGAGGACGAAGCTTGCTCATTGTCGATCTCTCCTAATTGTAAGTTTCATCGGCCGGTATCAGTACCGGCTGGTGGTATTCCGGCGGGGCCGGTCGCGGTTCGCCAGGCGAAACGCGGAAGTCTGTCTGGTGTCGCCACCAGAAACCTTGCGGTGACCGTTACATAAGGGCGTATATGCTTATTACAAGGGCCACAGGTGAAAATTTTTGTGTCAGCAGGGCACCCGAAGGCACCCTACCTGGCATGGCGTTACTTGGAGTCGCGGTGCTCGAACTCACCTTCGATCACATCACCTTCACGCCCCAGCGGCTGGCGAGGTGCCGGGCCGCCACGTGGCTGCAGGTCGTCGGCAAAGGCGCGCTGGCGCACCGCCGCTTCTTCGGCACGCTGGCGCAACTTGCCTGCCAGCAACCGTCGAGTGAATGGCAGCAGCAGAATCAAGCCCAGCACATCGCTGACAAAACCCGGCACGATCAGCAGGCCACCGGCCAAGGCCATCATCAGGCCTTCAAGCATGGTTTGGGCCGGCAGTTCGCCGCGATTCAGGCTTTCACGGGCACGCAGTGCGGTGGCCAGGCCGGCGATGCGCAGCACGAACACGCCGAGCATCGAGCCGAGAATGATCAGCAGCAGCGCCGGGAAAAACCCGATAGCCCCGCTGACCTTGACGAATACGAACAGCTCCAGCACCGGAAACAGCAGAAAGAGCAATAAAAAAGGGCGCATCAAATGGTTCCTCAACGCAAGAATGCCTTGCTACTAGACCTTAGATGACGTCGCCCTTTCGTGAATTCAAGCTTGGGTGGTGGATTTTTTCGGCCATTGCTCGGCGTGAGCCAGGAAAACCAAGGCTTCGCGCACTTGTGTCGGCGTATTGCAAGTCGCCGCAAACGGCAACCAGTGCAAGCCCTGGCCGATGCGCAGGTGCATGCCTTCACTATCGATACCCGCCAGCTGCGCGGGCTCGGAGGTCGGCAGGCCGGCCAACTCGACATAGTGGGCAATGGCTTTGGTGTGATCGCTGTTCATGTGCTCGATCATGCTCAACTCGGCCTTGCCGGCAAACGGGTTGGCCAGGGTCAGTTGGTCGACCCAATGGATCGCGCCGAAACCGCCGATATAGCGATGACGCACCGGCTTGAGCACCCAGAAATCAAAGTCATGGGCTTTATGGTAGTTAGCCGAGTCGGGGAAATACCGGTAGTAACGCTCGGCGGCGGCGGCGATGGCCACCTCGTCCTCGAGTTTTTCGGCTTCAGCCAGGTAAGTCAGGCGGCCCACGGCCTGCACATCATCAGCCTCACGCTCGCCTACCAGCAACGAGCATTTCGGATCTTTTTGCAGGTTATGGGTGTGCTGGGCGATACGGCTGATCAGGATCAACGGCCGGCCCTCTGCGTCCAGGCAATAAGGCACTACCGAACCAAAGGGAAAACCGGGCATGGCCTTGGAGTGCGTGGCGAGCGCCCCACGGTATTCCTTGAGCAGTAGTTCTCGGGCATTCTTGGCAACGTGGACGCTCAACTTATGACTCCTTCGATAAGATCCGTCACAAAACGGACTTGGACAACCGCTTAAATCTGCTCACAGGACATGCGAATGCATCTCAACGACAAAGTAATCATTATCACCGGCGGTTGCCAGGGTTTGGGCCGCTCCATGGCCGAGTATTTTGCAAGCAAAGGTGCCCACCTGGCGCTGGTGGACCTCAATCAGGAAAAGCTCGATGCCGCAGTGGCTGCATGCCAGTCCCATGGCGTCACCGCACGCAGCTATCTATGCAACGTGGCGGATGAAGAACAGGTGACCCATACCGTGGCACGGATCGCCGATGACTTTGGCGCGATCCATGGTTTGATCAACAACGCTGGGATCCTGCGCGATGGCTTGCTGCTCAAGGTCAAGGACGGCGAGATGACCAAGATGAGCCTGGCCCAGTGGCAGGCGGTGATCGACGTCAATCTGACCGGCGTGTTCCTCTGCACCCGTGAAGTGGCGGCGAAGATGGTGGAGCTGAAAAACCAGGGCGCCATTATCAACATCTCGTCCATCTCCCGCGCGGGGAATGTGGGCCAGACCAACTATTCGGCGGCCAAGGCCGGCGTGGCCGCAGCGACGGTGACCTGGGCCAGGGAGCTGGCGCGTTATGGCATACGTGTGGCGGGGATTGCGCCGGGCTTTATCGAGACCGAAATGACCCTGGGCATGAAGCCCGAAGCATTGGAGAAGATGACGTCGGGGATTCCGCTCAAGCGCATGGGCCGGCCGCAAGAGATCGCCCACTCGGCGGCCTATATCTTCGAGAACGACTACTACACCGGGCGCATCCTGGAGCTGGATGGCGGGTTGCGCCTGTAACACCACTGAAAAACAAATCAGGGGGGGCGCTACGCGCCCCAACGCGGGCGATGCGGCGTTCCGACAAGCCCGCTCGCCACAAAAGCACTGGCAGGCTTACCAGGTCACGCCAAACCCTGCGGTGTAGCGGGTCTTGCTCAAGTCGCTGTCCGAACCGCCGCTGATGATGTCGCGCTCGGCCTTGAGGTTGAGCGAGGCCCATTCGGTAACTTTGTAGCGCAGGCCCATTTCGGCATCGAGCGCGTAGTCGGCGGGGCCGGCCAGGGGCTTGCCCACTTCACCGTTGGTGAAGAACTCCACGGTCTTGCCGATCAGATAGCGGTTGTAGTCCCACTTCATCGCCAGGGAATAGAAGTTGTCCTTGCCGCCATCCTGGTACTCGTAGTCAGTACGGTTGAGCAATGACCCCAGGGAGAACGCCCCCAGTTCATCATCCCAGAACTGATAACCCGGACCGGTACCGACGGTGCGCTGGCGACGCAGGTCTTCGACCTTGTCGTGCTTGTAGGTCAGGCGCCCCTGCCAGAACCACTGGTCGGTGATAAAGCGGTCCAGCGCGTACTCGGCGCTCCAGTTATCGGTGGTGACCACATCGTTCTGGAATTCGCGGTTGTATTCGCCTTCTGCTATATGGCGCCACTTGCCGTGACGGGCAGTGGTCTTGAAGTCGATGTCATAGTCGTCGGTGTCTTTTTCCGCACGCTTGTAGTCCAGCGCCACGTCGACATTGCCCTTCCACACCAGGTCCTCGATCACAGGCTTGGGCTTGATGATCTGCTGGATACTGGCCAACTCCACCGTCTTCGGTGTTTCGCCGTTGGCCAGGACCACCTTGCCGTCCTCGGCCGGATGCAGGGACTTGGCCTTCTCGCCGATATAGGCATCCTGCTTGACCAGCAACTCCTGGTCGCTTTCCAGGGTTTTCACCTGTTTCCAGTCCACCGGGATCGCGCCCGCGTATTCGGTCTGGATCAGCAGCTTGCCGCCGTCGAAAACCTTGATCTTGCCGGTCAGGCGATCACCGTTTTTCAACCAGACCGTATCGGCCAGCACAGGGGTAGAAGCAGTAAAGACAGCGAGGCACAGCAGGGTTCTGGACAACATAAGCGGTTACGGGGCTCAAGTTTGGCGAAAAAGGAGGCATTATCGGCGTAGCTGAAGTCTTAGCAAGGACTGACTCAAGGTTTTGTATTGAGTTCAATTCTCAACGGCATCTTTACAGACGTTTCTTACATATCCACGACTATTTTCAACTGAGCCGCCAGAACAGTGAACGAGCCCGCCGACACCCCGCAAAACCCGGCCGAAATGCGCCGTACCGCGCTGTACCTGACCTTGGCCCAAGTGCCCGAAGGCTGCGTGGTCAGCTACGGCGAACTGGCGCACCTGGCCGGCCTGGGGCGGGCCGCACGCTTCGTGGGCCGTACGTTGAGCCAACTTCCCGAGGGTTCGAAGTTGCCCTGGCACCGGGTGGTCGCCGCCGGCGGTCGGATAAGTCTGCCGGTGGGCAGCGTCTCGGGCGATGAACAACGTGCGCGTTTACGCAGTGAAGGTGTCAGTATCCTGAACAATCGCGTTGATATTCAGCGTCATGGCTGGCGCCCGGTAGAGCACAGCGGTTAGAGTGCGCGCTTTGTTTCCGTAAATCTGAGGCAGACTCCAGCCCATGCCCCGTAAAACCTGGCGCGCCGCGCTCGCTGCCTATGCCAGCCCCTCGACATTAGTGCTGTTACTGCTCGGCTTTGCCGCCGGCCTGCCTTACATGTTGGTGTTCTCGACGCTCTCGGTCTGGTTGCGCGAAGCCGGTGTGGCACGCGAGACCATCGGCTATGCGAGCCTGATCGGCCTGGCGTATGCGTTCAAGTGGGTCTGGTCACCGCTGCTGGACCAATGGCGCCTGCCGCTGTTGGGTAAGCTGGGACGTCGTCGTTCCTGGCTGGTGCTGTCCCAATCCCTGGTGATTCTCGGCTTGATCGGCATGGGCTTCTGCGACCCGCAGAAACACCTGTCCTGGCTGATCGCCATTGCCGTTATCGTCGCATTTGCCTCCGCAACCCAAGACATCGCGGTGGACGCCTATCGCCTGGAAATCGCCGACGACAGCCGCCAGGCCGCCCTGGCCGCCAGCTATATGTCCGGCTATCGCATCGCCGCCCTGCTGGCCACGGCGGGCGCGCTGTTCTTTGCCGAAGGCTTTGGCTCCACGGGGTTCAACTACAAGCATTCGGCGTGGACCGGCACCTACGTGCTGTTCGGCGTGCTGATGATCCCGGCCCTGCTCACCAGCTTTTTCATGCGTGAACCCGATGTGCCCCTGCGCACCCAGTTGCAGGCCGGGCGCTATACGTTTGCCCACCAACTGATGTCGGTATTTGTGCTGATCATCTTGTTGGTGTCGGTACCGGCGATGTTCACCCAGTTGTACAACACCGACTTCGCCAGCGTGCTGTTCGAAGGCGTGAGCCTGCTCGACCTGTTGCTGGAAGACCGCGCCTTCCTGCGCGCCATCCTCTATATCACCCTCACCGCCCTGTGCCTCTCGGCCATGGGCCGCCGGGGTCTGGCGCCTGTGCTGACGCCGGTCAACGACTTTATCCTGCGCTACCGCTGGCAGGCCTTGCTGCTGTTGGGGCTGATCGCTACCTACCGGATGTCGGACACGGTGATGGGCGTGATGGCCAACGTGTTCTATATCGACCAGGGGTTCACCAAGGACCAGATCGCCAGCGTCAGCAAGATCTTCGGCCTGATCATGACCCTGGTCGGCGCCGGCATGGGCGGCCTGTTGATCGTGCGGTTCGGCATCCTGCCGATCCTGTTTATCGGCGGCATCACCTCGGCCGGCACCAACCTGCTGTTCCTGATGCTCGCCGACATGGGCGCCGACCTGCAGATGCTGATCTTCACCATCTCCCTGGACAACTTCAGCTCAGGCCTGGCGACCTCGGCATTCGTCGCCTATCTGTCGAGCCTGACCAACCTGAAGTTCTCCGCCACCCAGTACGCCCTGCTCAGCTCGATCATGTTGCTGTTGCCACGGCTGATCGGCGGCTACTCGGGGGTCATGGTGGAAAAGTTCGGCTATCACAACTTCTTCCTGATCACCGCACTGCTCGGCGTGCCAACGCTGCTGCTGATTGCCTTGCACTGGTACCAGGAAAGCCGGCGGATCCGCTTGAATCCCCCCGAAGAAGGCTGACACCTGCAGGGCCGGGCTTGTGTGGGAGCGGGCTTGCCCGCGATAGCATCACTGCGGTTTGCCTGACACACCGAGGCGCCTGCATCGCGGGCAAGCCCGCTCCCACATTGAAGCCGGCGCCCCACAGAAATCCCGTCACCACCTGATGCCTGTACTCTGGCGGCGACCGCCCGTACAATCCCAGGTCACTTCAAGTCCAAGCAACCGACAACGGCCTACCATGCGCACCAGTCAATATTTGCTCGCCACACAGAAAGAAACGCCTTCCGACGCGGTCGTGATCAGCCACCAGCTGATGCTGCGCGCCGGCATGATCCGCAAACTGGCCTCCGGCCTGTACACCTGGCTGCCCATGGGCTTGAAGGTGATGCGCAAGGTCGAAGCGATCGTTCGCGAAGAAATGAACGCCGCCGGCTCTCTGGAAGTATTGATGCCGAGCACTCAGCCGGCTGAACTGTGGCAGGAATCCGGGCGCTGGGAAGAGTACGGTCCGGAATTGCTGCGCTTCAAGGATCGTCATGGCCGCGACTTCTGCGCAGGCCCGACCCATGAAGAAGTGATCACCGACCTGATGCGCAACGAGTTGAGCAGCTACAAACAGCTGCCCCTCAACCTGTATCAGATCCAGACCAAGTTCCGTGACGAAATCCGCCCACGCTTCGGCTTGATGCGTGGCCGCGAATTCATCATGAAGGACGCCTATTCGTTCCACGCCGACCAGCCTTCGCTGCAAGTCACCTATGACCGCATGCACCAGGCCTATTGCAACGTGTTCACCCGCCTGGGCCTGAAGTTCCGCCCAGTGGAGGCAGATAACGGCTCCATCGGCGGCGCGGGCTCCCACGAGTTCCACGTACTGGCAGAATCGGGCGAAGACGACATCGTCTTCAGCGACGGCTCCGACTACGCAGCCAACATCGAGAAAGCCGAAGCCGTGCCACGGGAAACTTCCCGTCCGGCGCCGGCTGAAGAGCTGCGCCTGGTCGATACCCCAGACACCAAGACCATCGCGGCCCTGGTCGAGAAATTCAATCTGCCGATTGAAAAGACCATCAAGACCCTGATCGTGCATGCCGAAGAAGAAGGCAAGCTGATCGCCCTGGTTATCCGTGGCGACCACGAACTCAACGAAATCAAGGCGGCCCAGCAACCTGGCGTGGCCAGCCCGCTGGTCATGGCCTCGGACGCCGAACTGCGTGACGCCATTGGCGCCGGCGCTGGTTCCCTGGGCCCGCTGAACCTGCCACTGCCGATCATCATCGACCGTTCGGTCGAGCTGATGAGCGACTTCGGCATCGGTGCCAATATCGACGACAAGCACTACTTTGGCGTCAACTGGGAACGTGACCTGCCGGTGCCTACCGTGGCCGACCTGCGCAACGTGGTTGCCGGTGATCCAAGCCCGGATGGCAAGGGCACCCTGGAAATCAAGCGCGGTATCGAAGTGGGGCACATCTTCCAGCTGGGCAACAAGTACAGCAAGGCGATGAAGTGCGAAGTACTGGGCGAAAACGGCAAGCCGGTAACCCTGGAAATGGGTTGCTACGGCATTGGTGTTTCCCGCGTGGTGGCGGCTGCCATCGAGCAGAGCCACGACGACAAAGGCATCATCTGGAGCGACACTTTGGCGCCGTTCCAGATCGCCCTGGTACCCCTGCGCTACGAAACCGAGCAAGTTCGCGAAGCCACCGACAAGCTGTATGCCGAACTGACGGCCGCTGGCTTCGAAGTACTGCTGGACGATCGCGACAAGAAGACCAGCCCGGGCATCAAGTTTGCCGACATGGAACTGATTGGCATCCCTCACCGGATCGTGGTCAGTGACCGCGGCCTGGCCGATGGCAATCTGGAATACAAGAGCCGGACCGAAGCCCAAGCCCAACCGTTGCCGGTGGCTGACGTGCTGCCCTTCCTTCAGGCGCGTATTCGTCGCTGAAAACCAGATCAAGAGAAGTCATGTTCAAGCGAAACACCAAAGCCCTGGGGGGCGCCGCCTTGTGCGGCGCCCTGCTGGTCAGCGGCTGTGCCAATCAGATGTCGCAGCGTAGCGAGCACGAGGAACGGATCGAGCGCAAATTGCTCGACCACAGCCTGCAGATTGATGTGGGCGAACCCAAAGTACTCGAGTTGCCGCAACGCCGCGTGCGCATTCATGAGCAGCGGACTTTCGAAGTCACTGAATTTGAAGTCACGCGTCACTATGATCGCTACACGCCCTACCAGCCCTGGCGCGAACTCTACGAGATCCCGCTGGGTGCCGTGGCAGTCGTGGCGGGCGCCGGGGCCAATGTGGCGAACATCTTTGCCCTGGGCAACCTGCCAGACAGCATGACCCATGACTGGATCAGCTACGGCGTGGCCGGGCTCAACCCGTTCATGAACGTGCAGTCCCATGGCCGGGCGCAACAGAACCTGGCGGGCATCGATGAAGTCCAGCGTGACCGACGCCTGGAATACACCAGCCTGCCGTGGAGCGAGCGACCGGTGCAGGTAAAAGCCGGCAAGCAGACCCACGAGATGACCACCGACCGCAACGGCGTCCTGCGCCTGAACCTGTTGGACAGCCCGTTTGCCGAGCAGGACCTGAGCAAGGTCCGCACCTTGCGGATCAGCATTGAAGATGCTCAGGACGATGTGCATTCGGACTCATCCCTGGCCATCAGCACCACCCTGCGTGGCAAGCTGCTGGAAGCACACGCCTTGATCTACGACGACCTGGAGGATGACGAAGTCAACCAATGGGTCCATCGGGTCAAGCGCTTGTCGGAACTGGGCCTGGAAGAAGAAGCCAGCGAACTGGAACAGAGCCTGATTGAACTGACACGCAATGATCCTGAATTGCAGCAGGAATTTCTCAAGGCCCTGACCAAGGACGGCGGCCGACTGGTGGCCGACCCCGGCACCCGCTGACCCCCTGTAGGAGCCGGCTTGCCGGCTCCTACAGGGACAGCTCTAGCTGTTCATTTCCTACGCTCAAATCGAGCAGCCGCACACCAATCCCCAGCAAGCGCACCGGTTTTGCGCCGCGATTGAACGCCTGGGTCAGTAACTGCCGATAGCTCTCCAGATCCCGCCCCGCCCCCGCCTGCTCCAGGGTGGTTTGGGTAAAGTCATGGAACTTCACTTTGACAAAGGGTTTGCCCGGCCGATAACTGCTGTCGATACGCTGTATGCGCCCGGCCAGGGTTTCCATCAGTTCCGGTAGCTTTTCCAGGCAACTGGGCAGGTCCGGCAGGTCGACATCGTAAGTGTTCTCCACGCTGATCGATTGCCGGCGACTGTCGTTATGCACCGCGCGATCATCAATCCCACGCGCCAAACTCCATAACCGCTCACCAAAGCTGCCGAATTCGCGCACCAGCGCCAGCTTGTTCCACTCGCGCAATTGCAGGCAATCCTCGATCCCCAGGCGTGCCAGCTTGTCGGCGGTGACCTTGCCGACGCCATGCAACTTGCTCACCGGCAGCTGCGATACGAAGTCTTCCACCTGGTCCGGGGTGATCACAAACAGCCCATTGGGCTTTTTCCAGTCGCTGGCGATCTTGGCCAGAAACTTGTTGGGGGCCACTCCCGCAGAAACCGTGATGTGCAACTGATTGGAAACGCGCCGACGGATATCCTGGGCGATGCGCGTGGCGCTGCCGCCAAAGTGCGCGCAATCGGAAACATCCAGGTAAGCCTCGTCCAGGGACAACGGCTCGATCATGTCGGTGTAGTCACGGAAAATCGTGTGGATTTCCTTGGACGCTTCTTTATAGGCATCCATGCGCGGCTTGACGATGGTCAGGTCAGGGCAGAGCTTCAACGCATGGCGCGACGACATCGCCGAACGCACGCCGTAGGCCCGGGCCTCGTAGTTGCAGGTAGCGATCACCCCGCGCCGATCAGCCGAGCCCCCTACCGCCAGCGGCTTTTGCGCCAGGCTCGGGTTATCCCGCATTTCGATGGCAGCGTAGAAACAATCACAGTCGACATGGATGATTTTGCGCTGCGTCATATAAAGGGAGGCGTGATCGGGACATAAAGTAGACGGATCGCCAGTATCGCATTCACACCTGTATATAGCACCAGTACTTTGAATCATCTGACAAAGCAGTCGGAAAAAACCTTGATGAATTCATTTTCTCAATCGAAAGGCTCCCCTCAATAGAGCTGGAAGCCACGGCCAGACTGGCCCCAAACCCTTCCAGCGGCCCTCTTGGAGAGCTAAGCGATTGAAGCACAAGCGCTTTTCTTTAAATCAGCGGTTGACACACCGTCATTCCTCTGTAGAATGCCGACACACAGACGCGGGATGGAGCAGTCTGGTAGCTCGTCGGGCTCATAACCCGAAGGTCGTCGGTTCAAATCCGGCTCCCGCAACCAAACATCAAAAAAGGCTACTCGAAAGAGTGGCCTTTTTTGTGCGCGTCTATTTCCTCCCCCCTGTAGGAGCGAGCTTGCTCGCGAAGGTCGTCAACGATAACGCGCACATCCAGCATCAACCCGCCGCCCTCGATCTTTTCGCGAGCAAGCTCCCCCTACAGTGAAAACTCGTTTTCAATCGAGCACTTAGGCTGATTGGCAGTTATTTTGCCCTTTATGTCATTAACGGTTGACACCTCGTCGCTGCGCTGTAGAATGCCGCCCACAGACGCGGGATGGAGCAGTCTGGTAGCTCGTCGGGCTCATAACCCGAAGGTCGTCGGTTCAAATCCGGCTCCCGCAACCAAACATCAAAAAAGGCTACTCGAAAGAGTGGCCTTTTTTGTATCCGTAGAAAAAGTTCTTTTGAAACAATGGCATGGCATCTTTCATGAAACCGCGCGCGGGTTTCGGAGTCCTTCCATTTGCAGGCTATGCTCAAGTCTCGAGCACATCCTTGCGCGACTAATGGACGCTGTCGCCGGCCCCGGTGATCCGCGTTACTATTTGTAATTATTTTGTCCATAGGGATTGGTAACTTGGCTGGATACCCCCATCCTGTCGCGCACAATCCAAGAGGTGATTGATGCGCGCCAATTCGTCTGAACCACAAGACAACATCACAGCTACACAACCGATCGCGCCCACCCGCCTGCGCTGGCTGGATCTGTTGAGCAAGTATCGGCAACCCATTGGGTTGGCGGTCACGTTGCTGCTATTTGCAATCGCTTTGATCGCCTGCCGCCACTTGTTGCTAGAGCTGGATCTGTACGCCCTCCACGATTCGATCCTGGAAGTACCGAAGCCGTCCCTGTTGGGCGCCCTCGCCGCTGCGATCGCCGGGTTCATCATTCTATTGGGCTACGAATTTTCCGGGGCGCGCTATGCCGGAGTAAAACTTCCTGCCAGAACCCTGGCCTACGGCGGCTTTACTGCTTTCGCCATCGGCAATGCGATTGGCCTGTCGATGCTGTCTGGCGGCTCAGTGCGCTACCGTTTATATGCACGGCATGGCATTGGGGCTTCGGAAGTGGCCCATATGACGGTATTTGCCAGCCTGGCCCTGGGCTGCGCCCTGCCGCCGCTCGCCGCACTGGCGACCTTGAGCAACCTGCCCGCCGCGTCCAGTGCCTTGCATTTGCCTGCAGCACTGCTCGGCGCAATCGCAGGCGCGGTACTGCTGCTCTCTGCCGTGCTGTGTATCGGGATCTATCGCCGCCGCTTGCCAGAACAACCCTACCCCGACAACCTGCTGGTCAAGGCCGGCCGCCGCACCTTGCGCCTGCCTGGGCGCCGCCTGACCTTCCTGCAATTGATCATCACCGCCCTGGATGTCGCTGCCGCCGCGACCGTTCTCTATCTGTTGCTACCAGAAGCCCCGCCGTTCGGCCCGTTCCTGCTGGTGTACCTGCTGGCGCTGGCGGCGGGTGTCCTCAGCCATGTACCGGGCGGCGTCGGCGTGTTCGAAGCGATTTTGCTGGCCGCGTTTGCCGACAAGCTCGGCGCCGCGCCGCTGGCCGCCGCCCTGCTGTTGTATCGCATGATCTACGTTGTGCTGCCGTTACTGATCGCGTGCATCTTCCTGCTGATCAACGAGGCCCAACGGCTGTTCCAGACCCAGCAGAGCCTGCGGGTCGCCTCAGGCCTCGCGGCCCCGGTACTGGCCGTGCTGGTTTTTTTGTCCGGGGTGGTGCTGCTGTTCTCCGGCGCCACCCCGGAAATCGACTCACGCCTGGAAAACATCGGCTTCCTGATTCCCCACCGCCTGATTGACGCCTCGCACTTTGGTGCCAGCCTGATCGGCGTGCTGTGCCTGCTACTGGCCCAAGGCCTGCGTCGACGCCTGTCGGCAGCCTGGATGCTGACCATGGTGCTGTTGCTGGTGGGCGCCCTGCTCTCGCTGCTTAAAGGCTTCGACTGGGAAGAAGCCAGCCTGATGACCACCACCGCAGTGCTGCTGGCGATCTTCCGGCGCTCGTTCTACCGTGCCAGTCGCCTGACCGAGCTGCCCTTTTCGCCGCTGTACCTGGTGGCCAGCGTCTGCGTGCTGGGTGCTTCGATCTGGCTGCTGCTGTTTGCTTACCAGGATGTGCCTTATAGCCATCAACTGTGGTGGCAGTTCACCCTCGACGCCAACGCCCCGCGCGGCCTGCGCTCGCTGCTGGGCGCCGCCATCTTGCTGGTGATTGTGTCCCTGACCTGGCTGTTGCGCACCGCCCGCCCTGTGATCCACCTGCCAACCGCCGATGAGCTGGAGCGCGCCACCAAGATCCTGATGGCCTCGTCGCAACCCGACGGCGGCCTGGCACTGACCGGCGACAAGGCCCTGCTATTTCACCCCAACGACGAAGCGTTCCTGATGTACGCCCGGCGCGGCCGCAGCCTGGTGGCGCTGTACGACCCGATCGGCCCGACCCAGCCCCGGGCCGAGATGATCTGGCAGTTCCGCGACCTCTGCGACATTCACCACGCCCGCCCGGTGTTCTACCAGGTGCGCGCGGAGAACCTGCCCTTCTATATGGACATTGGCCTGACTGCGATCAAGCTGGGCGAAGAGGCCCGGGTCGATCTCAAGCGCTTTGACCTGGAAGCCAAGGGCAAGGAGATGAAGGATTTGCGCTACACCTGGAACCGCGGGACCCGGGACGGCCTGTCCCTGGAAGTCTTCGAGGCGGGCCAGGCGCCGATGGACGCACTGAAAGTCATCTCCGATGCCTGGTTGACCGGTAAGAACGTGCGCGAAAAAGGCTTCTCCCTGGGCCGTTTCAGCGACGAATACCTCAAGCACTTTCGCATTGCGGTGATTCGCTTCGAAGGCCAGCCGGTGGCGTTCGCCAACCTGCTGGAGACCTACAGCCATGACCTGGCCAGCCTCGACCTGATGCGCGCGCATCCCGAGGCGCCAAAGCTGACCATGGAGTTCATGATGATCGGCTTGATCCTGCACTATAAGAGCCACAACTATGCACGCTTCAGCCTCGGCATGGTGCCGTTGTCAGGCCTGCAGCCGCGCCGTGGCGCACCGCTGACCCAGCGCCTGGGCTCGATGGTGTTCCGCCGTGGCGAGCAACTGTATAACTTCCAAGGTTTGCGCCGCTTCAAAGACAAGTTCCAGCCTGACTGGGAACCTCGTTACATGGCCGTGCCCGCAGGACTTGATCCGCTGGTGGCACTGGCCGATACCGCCGCCCTGATCGCGGGCGGCTTGACTGGATTGGTGAAACGCTGATGATTCGACGCTCCTGGCGGTATGTATTGGCAAGCCTGGTGGTGCTGGCCCTGATCCTCGGTGGCGGCTACTGGTACTGGAATCGCCCCGCCCCTCAACCGACCCTGGAACAACTGCCCCAGGCCGACGGCTCGACCATGACCCGTGTGACCCCTGGCACCAGCGCCAAGGCCCGTGTAGCGGTAGCCGTGATGGCCGACGCCAGCCTGACCGACAGCCAGCTGATTGCCCTGAGCCAGGGCGGCAGCGCGCAGATCGTGCAAGTGATCCTGCCCAAGGACGACTGCAAGCTGCAAGAACAAGCCCTGCAAGCGGCCCTCGGCCAGCTCAAGGGCCCGGCCACCCTGGTCAGCGGCATCGGCCCTGGCGCCGCGCTGGCCTGGCGCTGGCTGGCAACGCAGAACGACGACAAGGCCAACGCCATCTCCGTAGGCTTCGCCCTGGTCCAGGAAAGTTGCAAGGACCCACTGCCCAAGACTGCCGCCCACGGCAACTGGCTGGTGGCCTGGAACGATAACCCTGACGACGAAAGCGCCAGCTTCGTACGCGACACGCCGCGTGCCACCACCAGCATCAGCGACTACGACATCAACTACCCGCAGGTATTGAACAACGAGCTGCGCAAGCAACTGGTGGGTTCGGACAATGGCGGCCTGGCGATCCCGGTGGTTGAAGTGCCGGCCGGCCAGGCCAAGGACACCGTGACCCTGTTCCTTTCCGGCGACGGCGGCTGGCGCGACCTGGACCGCGACGTGGCCGGCGAGATGGCGAAGATCGGTTACCCGGTGGTCGGCATCGACACCCTGCGCTACTACTGGCAGCACAAAAGCCCGGAGCAGAGCGCCAAGGACCTGACCGAGCTGATGCAACACTACCGGCAAAAATGGGGCACCAAGCGTTTTGTGCTGACCGGCTATTCGTTCGGCGCCGATGTGCTGCCAGCCATCTACAACCGCCTGCCGGAAGCCGAGCAGCAACGGGTAGACGCTATTATCCTGCTGGCCTTCGCCCGCACCGGTAGCTTTGAGATCGAAGTGGAAGGCTGGCTGGGCAATGCCGGCAAAGAGGCAGCCACCGGCCCGGAAATGGCCAAGCTGCCAGCAGCCAAGGTGGTGTGCATCTACGGCGAAGAAGAAGTCGACGAGAGTGGCTGCACCGACAAGACCGCCGTGGGTGAAGCCATGAAGCTACCGGGCGGCCATCACTTCGACGAGAACTACCCGGCACTGGCCAAGCGCCTGGTGGATATCATCGAGAAGCGCCAGGCCAAGGCCGAGTAATCCTGTAGGAGCCAGTTTCCTCAGGCACTAAAAAGCCCCCGCTGCCGCACGGCAACGGGGGCTTTTTGTTGGGTTACATTTCTACCTGGGTGCCCAGCTCAATCACCCGGTTCACCGGCAGCTTGAAGAAGCGCAGGTTGCCGTTGGCGTTCTTCAGCATGAAGGCGAACAACCCTTCCCGCCAGCGCGCCATGCCCTCAAGCTTGGAGGCGATGACCGTCTCGCGGCTGAGGAAGTACGTGGTGCGCATGGGGCTGAAGTCCAGGTCATCCAAGTGGCACAGCTTCAGGGCCTCGGGCACGTCCGGCTCATCGGTAAAGCCGAAGTGCAGGATCACCCGGAAGAAGCCGTCACCGTAGGAGTCCACCTCGAAGCGGCGCTGGGCCGGGACGCGCGGGATGTCTTCATAGACCACCGTCAACAGCACCACTTGCTCGTGCAGCACCTGGTTGTGCAGCAGGTTATGCAGCAGGGCGTGGGGCACCGCGTCCGGGCGGGCGGTGAGGAACACCGCCGTGCCCTGTACGCGATGGGGCGGTTGCACGCGGATGCTGCTGATAAAGATCGGCAGCGGCAGCCCGCCCTCGTCCAGGCGCTCCACCAGCAATTGCTTACCGCGCTTCCAGGTGGTCATCAACACAAACAGCACGATCCCCGCCAGCACCGGGAACGCGCCGCCCTGGACGACTTTCGGCACGTTGGCCGCGAAGAACAGGCCATCCACCAGCAAAAAGCCCAGCAAAACAGGCACTGCCAATACCGGCGGCCACTTCCACAGCAGCAGCATCACGGCGGATACCAGGATGGTGGTCATCAGCATGGTCCCGGTCACGGCCACCCCGTAAGCCGAGGCCAGGGCGCCCGAGGACTCGAAGCCCAGCACCAGCAGGATTACACCGACCATCAGCGACCAGTTCACCGCGCCAATATAGATCTGGCCCTGTTCGGCGCTGGAGGTGTGCTGGATATGCATGCGCGGGATGTAACCCAACTGGATCGCCTGGCGCGTCAACGAGAACGCACCGGAAATCACCGCCTGGGAAGCAATCACCGTCGCCAGGGTGGACAACCCCACCAGCGGCAGCAATGCCCAGCTTGGCGCCAGCAGGTAGAACGGGTTGCGCGCGGCTTCGGGGTCGCCCAGCAACATCGCGCCCTGGCCAAAATAGTTGAGCACCAGCGCCGGCAGCACCAGGATGAACCAGGCGCGGGCAATGGGTTTGCGGCCGAAGTGGCCCATGTCGGCATACAGCGCCTCGGCACCGGTCAAGGCCAGCACCACCGCGCCAAGGATCGCCACGCCGATACCCGGATGCACCATGAAGAAACGCACGCCCCACATCGGGTTCATCGCGTTGAGCACTTCGGGGTGCTGGACAATGCCATAGATGCCCAGGCCGCCCAGCACCAGGAACCAGGTGACCATCACCGGCCCGAACAGCTTGCCGATGCGGTCTGTCCCGTGTTTCTGGATCAGGAACAACCCCACCAGCACCACCAGCGCCACGGGCACGACCCAGTGCTCCAGGCCATCGAACGCCAGTTCCAGGCCCTCGATGGCCGACAATACCGAAATCGCCGGGGTGATCATGCTGTCGCCATAGAACAGCGCCGCGCCGCACAGGCCGCACACCACCAGGAAACTGCGCAACCGCGGGTGATTGCCGGCCGCCCGTCGGGCCAGTGCGGTAAGGGCCATGATGCCGCCCTCACCCTGGTTGTCGGCGCGCAGTACGAACAACATGTACTTGATCGACACCACCCAGATCAGCGACCAGAAGATCAGGGCCAGGATCCCCAGCACCCCATCATGATTGACCTGGACCCCATAACCACCGGAAAACACCTCTTTAAGGGTGTAGAGCGGGCTGGTACCGATATCGCCGTAGACCACCCCGACAGCTGCCACCAACATGCCAATTGGCTTTGCGCTGGAATGCCCGGCACCTGCCGCCTGACTATTTGCCTGACCCATCAACCACTCCTGCCCTTTTGACCTGAGGTCTTTTATAAACAGCACAGCTGTACAGCTAAGCCTAAGCTGTCCACAGCACGCGCTGTTTTACTTCTAGTAACAGATGATTTGTTGACCATCGGCTTTACACAAGTGCAACGGCGCGAAGCATAGCGCAGCACTCGTCGTATTTCCCTGCATAAAGCTGGTCAAGCGCGTTTCCCGCCGCTAGAATTGCGCACTTTTTGATCAGAGGCACATCAAGTGCCCGTCCGCTGCCCTGTCGTGCCCGACTGGCGGCGTCATTCAATACCGAGGTTAGACATGTCCACCACCATCGCAAAAGCCAACCCCAAGGTTGGCTTTGTTTCCCTGGGTTGCCCGAAGGCGCTCGTCGACTCCGAGCGCATCCTCACCCAACTGCGCATGGAAGGTTACGATGTCGTGTCCACCTACCAGGACGCCGATGTGGTGGTGGTCAACACCTGTGGCTTCATTGACTCGGCCAAGGCAGAGTCTTTGGAAGTGATCGGCGAAGCCATCAAGGAAAACGGCAAGGTGATCGTCACCGGCTGCATGGGTGTGGAAGAAGGCAACATCCGCAACGTGCACCCAAGCGTGCTGGCCGTGACCGGCCCGCAGCAGTACGAGCAGGTGGTCAACGCTGTGCATGAGGTGGTGCCGCCGCGCCAGGATCACAACCCGTTGATCGACCTGGTGCCGCCGCAAGGCATCAAGCTGACGCCACGTCATTACGCTTACCTGAAGATTTCCGAAGGCTGCAACCACAGCTGCAGCTTCTGCATCATCCCGTCGATGCGCGGCAAGCTGGTCAGCCGCCCGGTGGGTGATGTGCTGGACGAAGCCCAGCGCCTGGTCAAGTCTGGCGTCAAAGAGCTGCTGGTGATCTCCCAGGACACCAGCGCCTACGGCGTCGACGTGAAGTACCGCACCGGCTTCTGGAATGGCGCGCCGGTGAAAACCCGCATGACCGAACTCTGCGAAGCCTTGAGCAGCCTGGGTGTGTGGGTACGCCTGCACTACGTGTACCCGTACCCACACGTCGACGAATTGATCCCGCTGATGGCCGCCGGCAAGATCCTACCGTACCTGGACATCCCGTTCCAACACGCCAGCCCGAAAGTGCTCAAGGCCATGAAACGCCCGGCGTTTGAAGACAAGACCCTGGCGCGGATCAAGAACTGGCGCCAGATCTGCCCTGAGCTGATCATCCGTTCGACCTTTATCGTCGGCTTCCCCGGCGAAACCGAAGAAGACTTCCAGTACCTGCTGGATTGGCTGACCGAAGCCCAGCTCGATCGCGTCGGCTGCTTCCAGTACTCGCCAGTGGAAGGTGCGCCAGCCAACCTGCTGGACCTGGCCGTGGTGCCGGATGACGTCAAGCAGGACCGTTGGGAGCGTTTCATGGCCCATCAGCAGGCCATCAGCTCGGCACGCCTGCAACTGCGTATCGGCAAGGAAATCGAAGTACTGATCGACGAAGTGGACGAGCAAGGCGCGGTAGGCCGTTGCTTTTTCGACGCTCCGGAAATCGACGGTAACGTATTCATCGACGATGCCAGCGGTCTCAAGCCAGGCGACAAGGTGTGGTGCACAGTCACCGACGCCGACGAGTACGACCTCTGGGCGCAAAAACGCGACTAAGCTGTAAAAAATTGAAAAAGCCCTGCTTCTGGACAAGATGCGGGGCTTTTTTAGGTCTATCGTTTGCCCCATCACCGCCAACAAGCAGCAAGGAGCAGCGGGCATGGGCCAGCACTCGGTTATTCACACGCCTAAACCCAGCGACTATCAGGAGCTGACCCGGATCTGGGAGGCATCGGTGTGGGCCACCCATGACTTCCTGCCGCAAAGCTACATCGAGCGCCTGCGACACCTGGTGCTGACGCGTTACCTCGATGCGGTGATGCTGATCTGTACCAAGGACGCGCGCCAACGGATCACCGGGTTTGCCGGCGTCGCCGCAGGCAAGGTCGAGATGCTGTTCATCGACCCGCAGTACCGGGGCCAGGGCCTGGGGCGGCAATTGCTGCACTATGCCGTTGCGTCGATGAATGCCGATGAACTGGACGTCAACGAACAGAACCCACAGGCCCTGGGCTTCTATATCAAGCAAGGTTTTGAAGTAATCGGGCGCACCGAGCATGACGGCATGGGCCAGCCCTATCCCTTGCTGCACATGCGTTTGCGCCAGGCCCAGCAAACACGTAGCGGCTGACACAACCCAAATCAAATGTAGGAGCTGGCTTGCCTGCGATGCGGTCAACTCGGTGCATCAGGTATGCCGAGGTGATGCCATCGCAGGCAAGCCAGCTCCCACAAAAAGCGCGAGCACTGAAATGGGGCCGGGATTAACCGGCGCCAGGCAGGTACAATAGCGACCCCCTTTTGTTACGGCCCTTGTCATGACTGACCCCATACGCCTCTCCAAACGCCTTATCGAACTGGTCGGTTGCTCCCGTCGGGAGGCCGAGCTGTTCATCGAAGGCGGCTGGGTCTCGGTGGATGGCGAAGTGATCGACGAGCCGCAGTTCAAGGTCACGACACAAAAAGTCGAACTTGATCCCGAGGCCAAGGCCACGGCTCCGGAGCCGGTGACTATCCTGTTTCATGCCCCGGCCGGCGTGGACGTCGACAGCGCGATGCAATCTCTGAGCGCCGAGACGCTGTCGGAAGAACACCGCTTCAGCAAGCGCCCGCTCAAAGGCCACTTCCTGCGTCTGACCGCCAGCGCCGATCTGCAAGCCAAGGCCAGCGGCCTGCTGGTGTTTACCCAGGACTGGAAGATCCTGCGCAAGCTGACGGCCGACGCCGCCAAGATCGAACAGGAGTATGTGGTCGAGGTCGCAGGCGACGTGGCAGAGCACGGCCTGAACCGCCTCGCCCACGGCCTGATGTACAAAGGCAAGGAATTGCCGGCGGTCAAAGCCAGCTGGCAGAACGAAAACCGCCTGCGCTTTGCCCTGAAAAATCCGCAGCCCGGCATCATCGCCCTGTTCTGCGAAGCCATTGGCCTGAAGGTTGTGGCCATTCGCCGCATCCGCATTGGCGGGGTGTCCATCGGCAAGGTGCCGGTCGGCCAGTGGCGCTACATGTCCGGCAAAGAAAAGTTCTAAGCCACCCTATCTATCGACATCGCCCGCCCGGGCGGTGTCTACAGTCGAATACCAGGATTGCCCACCATGATTCACAATGACGTACTGCGCAGCGTGCGCTACATGCTCGACATCAGCGACAACAAGATGGTCGAGATCATCAAGATCGGCGGCATGGAAGTGTCCAAGGAAGACCTGCTGACCTACCTCAAGAAAGACGAGGAAGAAGGCTTCGTGTTCTGCCCCGACGAGGTCATGGCGCATTTCCTCGATGGCCTGGTGATCTTCAAGCGCGGCAAGGACGAAAGCCGTCCACCACAGCCGATCGAAACCCCGGTGACCAACAACATCATCCTCAAGAAGCTGCGCGTGGCCTTCGAACTCAAGGAAGACGACATGCACGCCATCCTCAAGGCTGCCGAGTTCCCGGTGTCCAAGCCAGAGCTGAGCGCGCTGTTCCGCAAGTTCGGCCACACCAACTATCGTCCGTGTGGCGACCAGTTGCTGCGTAACTTCCTCAAGGGCCTGACCCTGCGGGTTCGCGCGTAAGCCATGAGTTACAACGTCTCGCCCGTGGGCTTCGTGCGCTCCTGCTTCAAGGAGAAGTTCGCCATCCCGCGCCAGCCACAACTGGCGCCCGCCGCACGGGGCGTGTTGGAGTTGGTGGCGCCGTTCGACCAGGGTGAGGCGGTGCAAGGCCTGGAGCAGGTCAGCCATGTGTGGCTGCTGTTCCTGTTTCATCAGGCCCTGGAAGACAAGCCGCGCTTGAAAGTGCGCCCACCGCGCCTGGGCGGCAACACATCCATGGGTGTATTTGCCACCCGCGCAACCCATCGCCCCAATGGGATCGGCCAGTCGGTGGTGAAACTGGACAAGGTGGAGCCGGGCCGGCTGTGGGTTTCCGGGATCGATCTGCTCGATGGCACGCCGGTATTGGATATCAAGCCGTATGTGCCGTATGCCGACATCATCGACACGGCCACCAACAGCATTGCCAGTGCCGCACCGGCGCTGATCCCCGTGCAATGGCTGAAGACCGCCCTGCAACAGGCTCACACCCACGCTCAGCGCCTTGGCGAGCCGTTGGTGGAGCTGATTGAACAATGCCTGGCGCAGGATCCACGCCCGGCCTATCAGACGCCCGGGCCAGAGCGCGAATACGGCGTGCGGTTCTGGGATGTGGATGTGCGTTGGCACTATCCCGAGGCGGGGATGATTTGTGTGCTTGAAGTGGTTGCCGCGCAGTAAATCGCAGCAATGAAAAAGCCCGCACTGCCTTCACAGGCAATGCGGGCTTTTCTTTGCAAACGCCTTCACCTGTAGGAGCGAGCTTGCTCGCGAAGAACCCAAGGGCAGCGCGTCAACTCGACCGCGTTAACGTTGACGACTTTCGCGAGCAAGCTCGCTCCTAAAGGTGTGCCGGGGTCACTTCTCGACGAAGGCGCGTTCGATCAGGTAGTCACCCGGCTCACGCATCCGTGGCGAAACCTTCAGGCCGAAGCTGTTCAGCACTTCGCTGGTCTCATCCAACATGCTTGGGCTGCCGCACAGCATGGCGCGGTCGTCTTCAGGGTTGATCGGCGGCAGGCCGATATCGCTGAACAGCTTGCCGCTGCGCATCAGGTCGGTCAGGCGGCCTTCGTTTTCGAAGGGTTCGCGGGTCACGGTTGGGTAGTAGATCAACTTTTCACGCAGCGCCTCGCCGAAGAATTCGTTCTGCGGCAGGTGTTCGGTGATGAATTCGCGATAGGCGACTTCGTTGACGTAACGCACACCGTGGCACAGGATCACTTTTTCAAAGCGCTCGTAGGTTTCCGGGTCCTGGATCACGCTCATGAAGGGGGCGAGACCAGTACCGGTGCTGAGCAGGTACAGGTGCTTGCCCGGCTTCAAATCGTCCAGCACCAGGGTGCCAGTCGGTTTTTTGCTGATGATGATCTCGTCGCCTTCCTTCAAATGCTGCAATTGGGAAGTCAGCGGGCCATCCGGAACCTTGATGCTGAAGAACTCCAGATGCTCTTCCCAGTTCGGGCTGGCGATGGAGTAAGCGCGCATGAGCGGGCGGCCGTTAGGCTGTTGCAGGCCGATCATCACGAACTGACCGTTCTCGAAGCGCAAGCCCGGGTCGCGGGTGCACTTGAAGCTGAACAGAGTGTCGTTCCAGTGATGAACACTGAGGACACGCTCGTGGTTCATGTTGCTCATGTACGGGGAACTCCTGGAAATGGGTCTGCGCCAAAATGATAGGTGCGCAATTGCACAGTATTCTAATGGCGGCGACAATATCTGTTAACTGGATTATTAAGATAAGGGTTATCGGTTATATCGATATGCGATTTACTCTCCGTCAACTGCAAGTCTTCGTCGCCGTCGCCCAGCAGGAAAGTGTGTCACGCGCTGCTGGCCTTCTGGCCTTATCTCAATCCGCCGCCAGCACCTCGATCACCGAGCTGGAGCGCCAATCCAGCTGTCAATTATTCGACCGCGCCGGTAAACGCCTGAGCCTCAACGCCCTCGGCCATCAACTGCTACCCCAGGCGGTGGCGCTGCTGGACCAGGCCAAGGAGATCGAAGACCTGCTCAACGGCAAGTCTGGCTTCGGTTCCCTGGCGGTCGGCGCCACCCTGACCATCGGCAATTACCTGGCCACCCTGCTGATCGGCAGTTTCATGCAGCAGCATCCCGAGAGCCAGGTGAAGCTGCATGTACAGAACACTGCGCATATCGTGCATCAGGTTGCGCATTACGAAATTGATCTGGGTCTAATCGAAGGCGACTGCAGCCACCCGGACATCGAGGTGCAAACCTGGGTCGAGGATGAGCTGGTGGTGTTCTGCGCGCCGCAGCATCCCCTGGCCCAGCGCGGTCAGGCGACCATGGAGCAACTGACCCATGAAGCCTGGATCCTGCGGGAACAGGGCTCCGGCACACGCCTGACCTTTGATCAAGCCATGCGCCATCATCGCAGCGCGCTGAACATCCGCCTGGAGCTGGAGCACACCGAGGCGATCAAGCGGGCCGTGGAGTCAGGATTGGGGATTGGCTGCATTTCACGCCTGGCGTTACGGGATGCGTTCCGCCGTGGCAGCCTGGTGCCAGTGGAGACGCCGGACCTGGACCTGGCCCGGCAGTTCTACTTTATCTGGCATAAACAGAAGTACCAGACCTCGGCCATGCGCGAGTTCCTCGAACTGTGCCGCGCCTTCACCGCTGGGGTGCAGCGCAGCGACGAGATCGTACTGCCGAATATCGCCTAGATCAGGATTACGGCCCACACCACGGTGATCATGGTCAGCGCCACGAATTGCGCGGCGCTGCCCATGTCCTTGGCGTTTTTCGACAGGGGGTGGCGATCCAGGGAAATCCGGTCGATTGCCGCTTCCACGGCCGAGTTGAGCAACTCGACAATCAACGCCAGCAGGCACACGGCGATCAGCAGTGCGCGCTCTACGCGGCTGACCGTGAGGAAGAAGCTCAACGGAATCAGGATGACATTGAGCAAGACCAACTGGCGAAAGGCCGCCTCGCCGGTGAAAGCCGCACGCAGGCCATCGAGGGAGTAACCCCCGGCGTTGAAGATACGTTTGATACCGGTTTGACCCTTGAAAGGCGACATAGGTAGGCAACTGAGCAAAAAAGATGGGAGGAAGCTAGAGCACGCCTGGTCAAAAAAGCGTGAATCGGGCCACCCTACGAGTGGGAAATTGACTCAAGTTGTTGCAACAGCAGCGCCGCCTGGGTCCGGGTGCGCACACCCAGCTTGCGGAAAATCGCGGTAACGTGCGCCTTGATGGTCGCTTCGGACACGCTCAATTCATAGGCGATCTGCTTGTTCAGCAAGCCTTCGCAGACCATGGTCAACACACGGAACTGTTGCGGCGTAAGGCTGGCGAGCCCTTCCTGGGCAGCCTTGGCTTCGGCGGACACGTTGATTTCTTCGAAGGCCTGGGGCGGCCACGAGACGTCACCGTCCAACACCGTACGCACCGCTGTTTGAATCTGCTCCATGGAACTGGATTTGGGGATAAAACCACTGGCCCCGAACTCCCGGGAACGCACTACGATATCGGCCTCTTCCTGGGCCGACACCATCACCACCGGAATCTGCGGATATTGCCCGCGTAACAGCACCAAGCCGGAAAACCCGTAGGCGCCGGGCATATTCAGGTCCAGCAGCACCAGATCCCAATCGGTCTTGTCAGTCAGGCGGGCTTCCAGTTCCGCGATGCTGCCCACTTCCACCAGGCGTACATCCGGGCCCAGGCCCAGTGTGACCGCCTGGTGCAGCGCGCTGCGGAAAAGTGGGTGGTCATCGGCAATCAGGATTTCGTATGTGGCCATTTATTAAATGATCCTGTTTTTTATGGGAGCACCGATGGGTTCGGTGCTCACCAACGTACGAGGTGCCAGCCAGCGGCTGTCACGAACAGTTACGCTTGATGGCATTTTAGCCGGCTCAGGCGTTGCAGTGCCATCATGCAAAGGTCATCTGGCCCCAATGCCTACAGATAAGGGGCAAGACGCGTGTGGACGCTGTCCGTCGGGTCCAGGGCCAACTGGAACTTGGCCGCCAGGTAATGGGTACTGAACACATCCAGGTAGGCATCCAGCACTTCACTGGCCTGCTGGTCCTGGGCCAGTTCCAGGCACAAGGCAGCCACTTCGGCCGTGCAGAAATGGTCATCGCGCTTGGAACGGCGCAATTTGTAGCGCGATAGCTGCTCCGGCTCCAGGCTTAGTACCGGCAGGTGTTCCAGATACGGGCTTTTGCGAAACATCTTGCGCGCTTCGCTCCAGGTACCGTCCAGCAGGATAAACAGCGGGCGCTTGCCATCCGCCACCTTGACCTGGTTGACCACCCGCTGCGGCGCCACAAACTCGCCGGGAAAGACGATGTAGGGCTGCCATTGCGGGTCGGCCAGCAGCGCCAGCAGTTCAGGTTCGACGGCCGTGCGCGCCCAGGGGAAGGCGCTGGTGTCGTCGATGACATCAGCGATCAGCCAACCGGTATTGCTGGGTTTCATCGGTTCCACGTCGTGCATCAACAGGCACATGGCCGACTTGGCCGCGACCTTGGGGCGCCAGGCGCACAGGCAGTATTCGGGGATGACCCGGCACCTGGGGCAACGTTCGGCACGCGAGCCACGGGCAACAAAGGGGCTCACGGCACGGGCCAGGCGCTGGGTACGCAGACGGAACACTGCGTGGCTCATAGCGGGTGCCGTTGTGAAGCGATGAAAATCAACACGGACAAAACTCGGGGCAGGCAAAAGTGCCGGCAGTTTACCAGAGCCGCCCAGCCAATACGCCTGGCCGTCGCGGCTGCCGGTCACCTATAATCCCGCGCCACTGAACGCACAGCGCAGTGACGGGTCTATGGACCAGTAACCGAATCAGGAGAGTTTCATGCTGCGTCTTATGTTGCGTCTTGCCGCCCCCACCGTCGCCCTGGCGCTGGTATTGCCCTTGGGCGCCCAGGCAGCCTCCCTGGTGGAGCTGCAAATGAACAAGAAACTGCAAAGCGTCGCGGCAGAAAGCAACAAAGACCTGCCCAGGGAAATTGATGAACAAACCCTGGAAGTGGCCTACACCGTTGAAGGCATGCATCTGATTGACCACCTGAGCGTGCTGCCAGAACGGGCCGAACAAATGCGCGCCAACCCCAAAGCTGTGTATTTCCAGCTGGGGCAAAGCGTTTGCCTGAACAAAGGCTATCGCGAGTTGATGGCCAAGGGCGCCGTGATGCGCTACGAAATCACCGAGAACAAGACCAATCGCCCGGTGGCGTCGGTCAAGTTCGTTGAAGCTGATTGCCCGGCCCCAGCCAAGAAGAAAAAGTAAGTACCTTCCCCAAGAGCCATGTGGCGAGGGGGCCTGTCCTCTCACCACAACTCCTCCTGCAAAACCTTCGTCAATCCCCATTAAGTTATTGCCAGACAAGACTTTAGGGGCTCATGATCGAGTGATCCGGTAACATTTCCAGGGTAAAAAAGGTTGCCCTCGCGTGACTTGCAGTGCCAAGGTTTTTAATCACAAGGAACATACAGAGCCTGTTTCGTCGCCGTCAGCAGCCTGCAATAAGACGCCTGGGCTCTGTAACGAAGGAGAAGCTGAATGCCTGATCAACCGAATGACCTCCTGACCCGTCATTTTCCAGAGAACGGGGCCGACCTCACGCAGCAGGTCGAAGCGCAACTCAACCTGATTGCCCCCAGCAGCCCGAATATTCCGCTTTATCGCGACATGATCCTCACCGTGCTACGCATGGCCCAGGACGACCGTGACCGTTGGAACGCAAAGATCACCTTGAAAGCCATTAATGAACTGGACCATGCATTTCGCGTGCTCGAACAGTTCAAGGGCCGCCGCAAGGTCACTGTCTTCGGTTCGGCCCGTACCCCGGTTGAAAGCCCGCTCTATGCCCTGGCCCGGGAAGTGGGCGCAGCCCTGGCCCGCTCAGACCTGATGGTCATTACCGGTGGTGGTGGCGGCATCATGGCCGCGGCCCACGAAGGCGCTGGCCTGGCCCACAGCCTGGGGTTCAATATCACCCTGCCCTTTGAACAGCATGCCAACCCGACCATTGATGGCACGGAGAACCTGCTGTCGTTCCATTTCTTCTTTACCCGCAAACTGTTTTTCGTCAAGGAAGCCGACGGCTTGGTGCTGTGCCCGGGGGGCTTCGGCACCCTGGATGAAGCGCTGGAAGTACTGACGCTGATCCAGACGGGCAAGAGCCCACTGGTTCCCGTGGTGCTGCTAGACGAGCCAGGCGGTGGATTCTGGAAAGGCGCCCTGGATTTTATTCGCAGCCAGTTGGAGGCCAACCGCTACATCCTGCCTACGGATCTAAAGCTGGTGCGCCTGGTACACAGCGCGGAAGAGGCAGTGAATGAAATCAACCAGTTCTACGCCAACTTCCACTCCACCCGCTGGCTCAAGCGCCAGTTTGTGGTACGCATGAACCACCCGCTCAGCGAGCGCGCATTGGCGCATATGCAGACCGAATTCGCTGACCTGCGGTTGAGTGATGACTTCCAGCAACTGGCCTATGGGGGTGAAGAACACGATGAAGCACGCTTCAGCCACCTGACGCGGCTGGTGTTCAATTTCACCGGCCGCAACCAGGGGCGGTTGCGGGAGTTGGTGGATTACATCAACTTGCCGGAAAACTGGGCGCAGGCCCAGGGTAAAACACAGCAACGGCTGACGCCGGAGCCAGCGTGATGCCGTAAAACGCAAAAAAGGCCCGCTATTTTCATAGCGGGCCTTTTTGTATAAACGCAAAATCTTTGTAGGAGTTGGCTTGCCAGCGATAGCGGTCTATCTGTCATTGTACTGATACCTGGCCCACCGCTATCGCCGGCAAGCCGGCTGCTACAAAGGGCTCACGCTTCAGTCGTCCAGATCACGACCGCTCAACAAGCGGCTGATCATCTCCATCGAAAATCCGCGATAGCTCAAAAAACGCCCTTGCTTGGCACGCTCACGGGCATCAATCGGCAGATGGCCGGCAAACTTGCGGCGCCAGGTGTCTTCCAGTTGTGCTTGCCAACTGATGCCACACTCACGCAGCGCCAGATCGATATCGGCGCGTTGCAAGCCTCGCTGGCTCAGCTCTTCGCGAATCCGCGCAGGCCCGTAGCCCGAGCGTGCCCGGTAGGAAACAAAACTTTCGAGATAACGGGCTTCCGAAAGCAGCCCCTCTTCCGTCAAGCGGTCGAGGGCTGTTTCGATCATTTCGGGAGGGGCGCCACGCTGACGCAGTTTACGCGTCAGCTCGACACGACCATGCTCGCGACGTGCGAGCAGGTCCATTGCCGTACGCCGTACCGCAACCAGCGTATCGAGTACAACGGTCATCGTTGGGCTCAGATATCAGCGTCGGCTTCTGCCATGTCGTCAACAGGTTCGCGGTTGGCGGCGGCCTTGACGTCTGGCGCTGGGGTCAGCAGCTTGTCGCGGATCTGCTTCTCAAGGGTCGCCGCAATATCGGGGTTGTCCTGCAGGAACTTGGCCGAGTTGGCCTTGCCCTGACCGATCTTGCTGCCGTTGTAGGCATACCAGGCACCGGACTTCTCGACAAAACCGTGCAGCACGCCCAGGTCGATCATCTCGCCGTTCAGGTAAATACCCTTACCGTAGAGAATCTGGAACTCAGCCTGACGGAATGGCGGAGCCACCTTGTTCTTCACAACCTTGACGCGGGTTTCGCTACCGACAACCTCGTCACCTTCCTTCACCGCGCCGGTACGACGGATGTCCAGGCGGACCGAAGCGTAGAACTTCAGCGCGTTACCACCGGTAGTGGTTTCCGGGCTGCCGAACATCACGCCGATTTTCATCCGGATCTGGTTGATGAAGATCACCAGGCAGTTGGCGTTCTTGATGTTACCGGTGATTTTACGCAGGGCCTGGGACATCAGACGGGCTTGCAGGCCGACGTGCATGTCGCCCATTTCGCCTTCGATCTCGGCCTTCGGCACCAGGGCCGCCACGGAGTCGACCACGATCACGTCGATGGCGTTGGAGCGCACCAGCATGTCGGTGATTTCCAGCGCTTGCTCGCCGGTGTCCGGCTGCGAAACCAGCAGGTCGTCAACATTGACGCCCAGCTTGCCAGCGTATTCAGGATCCAGGGCGTGCTCGGCATCGACGAACGCACAGGTGGCGCCCATTTTTTGTGCCTGGGCAATCACCGACAGGGTCAGGGTGGTTTTACCAGAAGACTCCGGACCGTAGATTTCAACGATACGGCCTTTTGGCAAGCCGCCAATGCCGAGCGCGATGTCCAGACCCAGAGAGCCAGTGGAAATAGCCGGGATCGCCTGACGGTCGTGATCGCCCATACGCATTACGGCACCCTTGCCGAATTGACGTTCGATCTGACCCAGGGCCGCAGCCAAGGCTTTCTTCTTGTTGTCGTCCATTAAAGTCCTCACGTAATCAATAAGGCCTGACGGCCAACACCTGTATAAGTAGACAGTATTGTTCCATAAAGATCGGGGATCGCCTACCCCTGATTTTCTATTTCTGCTGCAGCTCGTCGCAACAGCCCCTCTAATGCGGCCTTTACCGTTTGTCGGCGGACCTCGTCGCGGTTGCCAGGGAAGTGCTGGCACTCGGCCGTAACCTCGTCACCCACACCCCAGGCCAGCCAGACGGTGCCTACCGGTTTGTCCGGCGAGCCGCCATCGGGGCCCGCCACACCGCTGACCGCCACGGCAAACCGCGCCAGGCTTTTTTCCTGGGCGCCACGGGCCATGGCCTCGACCACTTCACGGCTCACCGCGCCGACCTTGGGGAACAACCCTTGCGGCACATTCAACTGGCGGGTCTTCTGCCGATTGGAGTAGGTCACGTAGCCGGCCTCGAACCAGGCCGAACTTCCGGGGATCCGCGTGATGGCTTCAGCGATACCGCCACCGGTACAGGATTCAGCAGTGGTGACGTGGGCATTGAGCACCTGCAAACGCCGGCCAAGTTCGGCGGCGAGTTGGGTTATTTCCTTCACGGTCGTCTCCAGGAAAGTGCGGGGGTTTGCCTACCCTACAGGAGCCCATCGGCCACGCAAGCTGCAGACAGCGTCAACAGATTACCGGGCGATAGCCTGCACATAGGCCTGGCAGGCCCGCAGCGCGATCAATCCGTTATCACCGGCATCGGTGATGCCGATAATTCGTTGAGCATGCGCCGGGTCAAGTCGGCCTCGCGGGGTTCCATGAACCACGCCGCGGGTGGCGGCGGTGGCTCGCATAGCGGGGCCGTTGGCGGGGTCGCTGGCGTCGAGAAGGACTGACAGGCGCACATCAGCAGTGGCCAACCGATCACGCAGATAAACCTGGTTACGCTGTGCATCGCTCAACTCCCGTGTGTGCTGTTGGTCGCTGGCGCGCAGTTGTTGCTCCAGAGCCTGGCGCTTGTGTTGTTCGGCCTGGTGCTGAACCAGTGCCGCCTGGCTTTGCTGGCTGAGCACCTGTGAATGCCGCGCGGCCTGGCGTTCAAAGGCCAGGCCATGGCGCCAGGCCTGGACCTGCCAACTGGCCGCCGCCGGGATGAGCATCAGCAGAGCAATAACCAGCATGCGCCCGCTCAGTTGCATAGCACCGCCCTCGCCTTCGCCCACAGTTGCTGGCGATGCTCCAACCCATTGAGCCCGCCATTGATCCGGCGGGTGATGGTGGTGAATTGGTCCTGGTCAGCCAGTTCATTCAAGCCATGGCTGTGCCAGAACCAAGCGGCGGATTCGGCCGCCCATTGCGGTTGCTCCAGCAACTCAGGAAAGTGCAGCAGGCGCTCATCGCCAAACAGCGCCCGGCTACAGGCCAGGTAATTGCTTCGCCCGGTAATCTGGATCAGCCCACGGCCGCGGTACTTCTGGCCGTCACCGTCGGCTTCGGGGCTATTACCCAAGCGTGCGGCCAAGGTGCCAGTGTCGTATTTGCTCAGGTAGCGCTCGCCACCCAGTTCACGCACGTAGCGCAACTCACCGGACTCATGGCTGACCTGGGCGATAAAGGCTGCCATGCGTTGGGGGGCAGTGATGTCGCGGTGAAGCATGGCGGCGTTCAGCGCCGAAATAAAAACGCCCGCTTGGGCGCGGGCATTGGGCAGGATCTGTTGCAATTGCGTCAGTGTCATCATCCTTGATCTCCACGGCCTAAGAGGCCAATCCACGGGCCATGATCGAACTGCGATAGCCCGTCGCCGTGTCACCTGCATGGGTCACCTTGTCAATCGACCAGCGCCCCTGCATATACCCCGGCCAGGTCTCATCCAGCAGCAACAGCCCTTCGGCGGACAGCAACGGGTTGCCAGGGCAATCGATGGCGATGGTCAGCCCTTCGCGACCCACCCGGCGCAACTCGCCCTCGGCCACGGAGCGCGCCTCGGTTTCGCTCTGGCAACGTTGGCGCAAGGTCTTGAACGGCGCGATCCCCACCTCGACCACACGCTGGCGAGAAGCCGCGGCATCCCACCAATTGACACGGCAGCCCTGGTATTTGGCCCGGGCACTTTCATCCACCCGCGCGCTGATAAATGCCTGCTCGCCAGGACGGTTGTCATGGGTCACCGACAGCCGCACATCCGGCAACTGCTGGCCCGACAGCGACTTGACCTGACCGCTTTCGGCCAGCACATACAACTCGTTGATCGGTTTGGTCACTGCGTTGTAGCGCCTGGCCAGCCGGGTGATGAAGCCCATGTCAGTCTCATTCGACTGATCGATATGGTCGATCACAACCCCGTCCAATGCAGGCGCCACCCGGGGTGAAAACCCGTGCCGCGTGGCCAGTTGGCGAAACAACGCGCCCAGGGTCGTGGGACCATGGCTGGCGGAGCGGCGCTGACGGTAACCGCTTGGGTCCATCACGCTGAACGGCGCCGCCGTGGCCACGATCGCCAAGCGCATGGGAAACAGGTAGGGAGTGCGCTGGGTGATCACAAACTCGCCTTTTTCCACCAGCCCCGACTCGCGGTACCCCACGCGCAAGCCGATCTTGGCGCCCAGGCTCGGCAGGCCCTCCAGGCCCTCGATATTGATGGTCAGCTCCAGGCGGTCGGATTCGATGCCCGCCGCGTCGGTGTGTTTCCACTGCATCAGCCGTGGGTTGATCAACGCCGCGTTGGCGCCGTAGATCTCCACGACCGGGGTAAATACCATAGCCATGCCGCCTCCTTAATCCCAGGCTGAAACGGGTATTGCGACACCCGGTTGCGCATCCATCTCGGGCACAATCACCCATACGCCCGCCGGCAACACCGGACCCTGCTCGGCCAGGCCGGGGTTCAAGCGCCAGAGGGTTTCTTCGGCTGCGTCATCGCAACGCCCCAGCTCGCGGTAAAGCAGCAGGTTGACCGAATCACCGGCAATACTTCGCACTCTACGCATTGACGAACTCCTCCAGCACCAGCGACCAGGTGACCACCATGGCCGTGCCGTCATCGATCACATTGGACTGGTTTTCCGTGAGCGCGGTTATGCGCCACAGCCCCCAGTTGCGGCCGATACCATCGACCAGCGGCAGCGGCGCCCGGGCATCCTGCAAGGCACGCAATTGATCGAGGCGCTGCATGCCAACGGCCGCCATGGCGGTACCGGCGAAGGTCAGTTTTTCCAGCTTCTGGCCGTTCTGTCGCGACTGGGGCTTGCTGGCAATAATCTCCAGGTCGCCCCAGCCGCCATCACTGCTGCGCTGGAGCGTGGAATAGGCGAACCCTCGGGACAGCCCGAAAATAAAGTCGCCCAGCACCATCTGCTGTCGCATTAATCACCTCCATCGGTCAGTGCCGCATTGCGCCGAACCGCCAAAGAGTCGGTGAGCATCGGCACGCATTGGTTTTGCAGGGATTGCAGAACCCGGTCGACCACCTGCTGAGCGTCTGCGGGGTTGACGCCGGTGATCTGGATGCTCGGTGCCAGGGTGACCTGGACGTTGTCCGAGCGGGCGCTGTTGAGGTTTTTGCTCAAGGCCTCGGGTGATGGCAGGCGGTCACTGGGGCCGAACAATTTTTCACCGAGCCAACTACCGCCCTCGCCGCCCAAAAGGCCACCGATAACGCCGCCCACCGCAGTGCCCACGCCAGGGAAGACCAGGGTGCCAAGGGCCGCTCCGGCAGAAGCGCCGGCCCATGCGGCACCGGCGGTACCGAGGCCGCTGCCAACGGCTCGCATGTTGCCGCTGCGCACGCCCCGGACGACGTTGATGGCGGCATCGGCGGAGCGCAATGGCGTCAACCTGCGCACGCCGATGGACCCCAGCCGGCTCAGGGTTGGGACCAGGCGGGAGGCTGGGGCCTTGCGCAGGCCGAGGGCTGATGCACTCTTTAATAGCAACGCCTTGCCTGCGCTCAACCCACGGGTAGAAACCCTTCGCCGGCTGACGCTTACCGCAGTCACCCGCGCCAGGAACCCCGTTTTCAGGCCGTCAAACATCTTGCCTGCGCGCTCGCCCAGGCTCCTCATAATTGCCATGGGCCCAGTGGCGCTCCTGCCGGTCCCTGAGGTTTTTCTCGGCATCGGTGGGCTGGTGCGGCCAGTGCCGTTTTGCCTCACCGTTTTTCGTGACCCTTTGGGCCCGTAACGAGCCCGCCCGGTCAAGGGTTCACTGGCGCCTGGGCAGCAGCAGTCCTTGCTATCGTCCCGGAACAATTTCCCGACGTAGGGCAACTTGCCCAGCGTTGCATCGACTACCTTGCCCGATACCCGGCTCTTGACCGTATCAAGCAAGCTTTCACCCACCCATTTGGAACTCTTGCTCAACCAGGACTCAGTCGCCGAGGCCTTGTCTTCGTGCGCAGCTTGCGGCGCACTGGTCATGGCTTCAGCGACCGTGCTGCCCAGCGGTCCACCCGTGATAAACAGGGTGCCATTGAGGGTTTCCAGGCTCTCGCGCAGGCGCACCTGTTCCTCGGTCAACGCGTGGATATGCAGGCTGGCGTTGGCCAGGGCCAGGCTCAGCTCAGACGGCGGCTCGGTTGCGCCGCCCACACTGGAGGCGCCAACCAGAGTTTCGTCCTGTGCCTCAAGCAAGCCCGGCAGTTGCAAGGCTCCACTTTCGGCCAGCCCGGGAAAGGTCATCCAGCGTTTGTCTTCGTCGGCGAGCTTGAGCGTATATCGAGGGTCTTGCATCTCGCTCTACTCCTATTTGACGCCAAGGCGATTAATCGCGATGTCGTAGCGGCGCAATGCTTTGGCGGCATTCCATTCGAGAATTTCCGCTTCGTTTACCGAATAAACCAGCGGGACGACGTCGAGGATTACTTCGATGTCGCGCTGCGAAAGAAGTCCGCCGGTTTGTTTAAAAAATCGTCGATGCGCTCCTGCAGTTGTGTCCAGTCGGGCACGGCCAGGCCGTCCAGGTCGGGGATCATCAGGCCGGTGCAGTGCGAGGTAATGAACTCGGCGCGCTCTTTGTTGGTGGCGAGTTTTTTCATCACCTTGGTGGCACGCAGGGCGGGCATTTCCAGGGTGACGCTGGTCAACACGCGGCCGGCCACTTCCAGCGGCAGCAGCAGTTGCACCTGCTCGCCAGGCTCGGTGGAGTCGCCCAGAAAGAACGAGGTCGGGCGCGTCGACATGTCGTGTACGTGCTGGGCAATGCTCACGTAGTCCGGGCGCTTGAGTTGGTCGAGTTCCTTTTCCGAGAGGCCGGTGGCCAGTTTGGCCAGTTCGAAGAACTGGTCGTCCTCGTCCTCGCCGGCGCGGGCCAGCGCTTGTTTTTGCGCGGCGTAGAACAAGGGTTTGAGTTGGATCTGCTCGATGCTCGCACCGCTGTCGGCGGTGATCGGCGCCAGCAGGATATGCAGGGGTGGCTTCCAGGCCATGGGCGAAATTCCTTGAGTAAAAATGTTGGACCCGTCGTGAGCACGGTCAATGTAGGAGCTGGCTTGCCTGCGATACAGGCAGCGCGGTCTTTCAGTTGAACAGAGGTGACGCAATCGCAGGCAAGCCAGCTCCTACACTGACCGTGACTATTTCAGATGGGTGAAAAGGCTTACGGCATCAGCACCGCGCGCCGGGCATCACCGAGGATGTCGACGCCGTTGAGCACGAACTTCTGGGTGCGCACGTCGATGTCGATCACCGGCACGCCGTTGTCCAGGCGATGGTAGGTGCGGCAGGACAGATCCAGGGTGATGGTGGCCTTGTCGCCCATCTTCAGCTTGGCCTCCTCCAGGGATTTGAGCTTGCCGCCGACGGTGTGGTAGGTGAAATAGGTCTTGCCGTCCTGGTCCTGGCCCGCTTCACGCACGTTGAGCAGGATGTCATCACCCAAGCGCACACCCAGGGCCAGCATGATTTCGGGACCGGCGCCTTGCAGCACCAATTTGGCGTTCAGCACCTTGGCGCTCTTGGCCATTTCTTCGGCGATAAAGCGCCCGCCGGACATGAGCTCCATTTCGAATTCGATCTTCGGCGGGGTGAACTCTTCGACGGTCGCCGACAGCGGCAGGCCCTGGAGGGTGGCCGCAATGGCCTGTCTGACTCGGTTGGTAAACATTAGAGAACGTCCTCCAGGAATTGCTCGATGATTTCATCGCGGGCATTGAGTTGATAAACCATGTGTTCGTTCGGCGCGTAGCGGCCGTAGTCGATCACGATGAACCAGGTGCCGTTCTTGTACTTCTCGACACTGTTGAGTTCCGGGTGCAGGTACACGCTGCCGCCCGGGATGGTCTCGTCGGCCACCAGGGTTTGCAGCCAGTCGTTGATACGCTTGACCTCCTGGTCCATGAACGATTTGGTCAGGTTGTGCGCCATGGCTTTCTGCCCGGCCTTGACCAGCTTGCGACTGATGGCGTCTTCCAGGCCGACATAGCTGATGAACTTGCCGGTGATGGAGCGGTTACCCAGCAGCGAGAAGCCGCCGAGGATGGTGCGCGCGTAATAGCTCACGCCGTAGCGGTTGAGCAGGTCGCCCTCGGTGGAGGTGTCGAGGATGTTGTACTCGACCACCCGCGACACGTCTTCGGCGAAGGTCACCTGGTTGCCTGGGCTCTCCCACTGCTTGACCTTGGCCAAGGCGGCGATGGCCAGGGACGACGGCGCGAGGAACACGTTTTTCTTCGCCGCCTTGGAGTACACCGACGGCATGTTGTGTACCAGCAGGCAGCGGTCGAAACCCAGGTCGGCGCCACCCAGCTCGCCGCTGTAGGTCACTTGGTCGGCGACGCTGGCGTCTTTGCCGTCCAGCACCACGCGGGCCTTGATGCGCTTGCCGAAAGCGGCAAACTCACCGGCCACGGCCTTGGTCCCGGTAAAGCCTGGCGCGCCAATGATCGTCAGGTCTTCCGGGACGCTGCCAAGCGCCGCGAGGCCCAGTTTGCGACCGGTCACCGGCTCATTGCCGCCGATCACGTTATTGAGCGTATCGGCGGGCGTGCTGCCCTCTTCGACGATCACCACATAGACCGGCACCTTGACCACTTTGAGGATCTGATACACCGCATGAAACAGCGTGCCCGACTCGGCGCCGGTAGGGTCCAGCAGTGCCTGGGCGGTGAAGCTGTTGATGCGAAACGGGGCGTTTTTCGGGATCGACAGGTGCGCATTGGGCGCGGTACCGACCAGGCCGATCACGTTGTCACCCAGGCCACCCATGGCCTCGGGGGATTCGCTGGCATTGACGGTGATGCCGTTATGCTCGAAGTTCAAAACCTCAGCCATGATTATTCAGCCTTCTTGGTGACGGCCTTCTTGGCCGGTGGGGTGTCTTGGGCGGCAGCCAGCACGCTGGTCAGTTCCAGGCGGCCGGCAGTGCGCAGAGCGGATGCTTCGACGTCCAGCAGGTCCAATTCCTGGCCGACGGTGGACCAGTGGCCACCTCCGGTGGGGAATGGGATGAGGACGGTGTAGGTTTGGCGGTTGGCCATGGGGGGAATTCTCCGGGTGCAAAAAGCGCAAAGCCCCTGCGGGAGGGGCTTTGGGCGGGCGAAAAAAACCGCTTTCGCGGTGGGATGTATTACTTCAGGAAGGCTGGTTTTTCGGGCCAGATCACGGCGTCCGGATCGGCGCCCTGGTCGGGGATATCGCGCAGGGCCTTGCGGTAGGCGACGAACACCGGGCGGTCCTTTTCCATCATGGGGTAATCGGGCATCGCGGCATAGTCGCTGGCAGCGAGATCGGCATCGCGAGAGGCACGGATTTCCGTCCATTTAATCAAAGGATGCAGTTCAGCAAGTGCAAATACAGGTTTCATTAACGCTCTCCTTAATCCAAAGCCAACATGCATGACCAGTCAGCGGGATGAGTGACTACACCCGAGCAGGCCCCAGCAAGCATCACCTCAACTACCCCATTTGCTGTGAAGCACATTGGATGGATAACCCAGTAATGGCCAAACATACGAGTTGGTTGCATGACCACTGAACACCAACGCCATTTACCTTTCTCAGCCCCTGTACTCCATGCGCCACTGATCTCCCCGTCAATTAGCCGAACAAAAGCACCTATTGTCACAGTCGAGTTCATAAGCAACGGGCGACCACCGCTTAACTTTCCGTCATCGACAGACTTTGGATAAGCGAGCCAGGCACTTACAGTATTATCCGTCCATTTCATTTGCCAGACGTGAATACCATTTCTCCAATGTTCAGTGGCCCTAATATCAAAATCAGGATATTTCTCCCGAACATCAGCTTGAACTTGCCGCATAAAATCAACATCAGCCGAAGGTCGCCCAACTTTTTGAGAGGCACTGATAACCGTCCGCAATTTCGTTGTCGTTACCTGTTGATGAATATCCCATCCTTCAATCAATTTGCCTGTGATGTCGGGGGCCATGCTGAAGTTTTGCGTGAGCGCCAGCCGAGGCAGACGCTGATCCAAACTTGCAAGCCGTTCAAGGTAGTTTCGCTGGGCAGCTTCCAAGGCTTTATCAATCTCGCCGATCTTGCCCGTCACAACACCCGTCAGATTATTTGCCGCGCTGACAACCGCGGCCAATTGCTGTTCAGTACTCAATGTTTAAACTCCTTTTAGTGCATTGATCTTGTCTCAAGACTTCGCTTCAAGCGCCATCAATCGAAATAAAACGCCAACCCCTCGCGCCATGTTGTCGACGCTGGCCGCCGAGAGCGAAGCCAATTCATCCACCATCAGGATGTTGAGGTTTTCCGACCCCACGATCACGGTGACGCTATCCACCGGCAACGGCGAAATATCCAACGTAAACTTCTGCAACACCCGCGCAGCCGCTGCCTTATACGTCAGTAACTTCCCCGCCACCGAGTACACGGCCAACAGCGTGCCACTGGCGAGATAAAACCCAAACTCGCCAATCTCATACTCGCCATCGCCATCAAACAGCGCGGCCATGCGCAGTTGGCGCTGGCCCAGGTCTTCGTAATCCACAATCGCCACGCGCTGGCGCTCGTTGCGCAGGGCGGTTTCGTTGCCGGTGGGGTTGTAGCGGCCGGTGCCGGCGGCGATGTGGGTGATTTCGCCTTTCAAGCCTTGGTTCTTTGCCTGCAGCACTTCATCCAAACCCTTGGAGGTGAAGCGCACCAGGCGCGTAGTGTCATCGGTCATGGCTGCGCCCTGAGGTCGTAGTCGTTAATGGTGTAGTGCTGGGCGATGCCCGCACTGTTAAGCCTTGAACTCAATACAAGTTCCGGCAGCGCGCCGCACAACGACAACTCGCCGTCGTTCAGCGCCCGGTGGGCGGCGCCGGTGATCGGCAGCCCACCGAACACTTCATGCACCAGGGTGATGGTGGCCAGGTCGCGCTCGCTCTTGGCCGCGTTGATGCGGCGGATCAGGCGGTTGTGGTCGCCACTGGACCAACTGCGGCCGATGATCGCTTGCACGTCGAAGGTGTAGGGCTGGGCCAGCGGACGCTGTTGGTACCAGGCCAGGATGTTGGGGGTAAACCCCAGGGATTCGACCGCGTGGCTCAACGCCTTGGGTGTGCCGGCCTGGCGCTGGATCTGCCAGGACAGGGCGACCGTGAGGCGCTTTTCGGTTTCGTCGGCTGCGGCGTTCCATTCACTCACGCCACGGTCGGCGGCCAGGTAAGGCAGGAACGCCTGCGGCGTTTGCAGCGGATTCATCAGCGTCGGGAACGGCGGCTCGACCCGTTCGAGCAGCTTGCCGAAGCCCAGGTCCAACGCCTTCTCCAGCGGTGAACTGTTGGCCGGCAATAAACTGGATGTGTGCTCACTCATAGCGTCAGCACCTGCACCTCGACACCCGTGCAATACGGAGCCTGGAAGGCTGTGGTGACGATCGGTGCCAACGGTTCGAGAATCTCCAGTTGCGCAGCCCCGGCGGTGTGAATGGTGTAGTCGATCCAACTCGGGTCCACGCGCCCTTCAAGGCGGTGGCAGGATTCGGCATAACGTTGCAGTAACTGCTGGGCCGCCACTTGCGTCAGCCCCGAGTCCGGGCCAGCGTTGATCCGGGCGACCACGCGGATCTTGTAGGGCACGATCTGCGCGCCCTGCACCGTCACCCAATCGGTTTCCGGGCGCACATCGGGCCGGGCGAAATGGCGGCGCACACCTTCAAGCAAGTCTGTCGATGGCGTGCCATTACCCGAGCGGGAAAGCACTGTGACCATTACCTCGCCAGGTGCCGTGCGCCGGGCGTTGCCATCCTTGACCTGGGCGGCATAACCATCCGGGTCGAAGGTATAACTGACCGTCACCACGCCTGCAGCGGCACTCTGTACTTTCACCACCGGCCGCTCGCCAAGGGTGAAGACCTCACGGCGATACTGCATGCGCGAACCCGCAGCCGGCGCGTGGGGCGCCAGGTAGTAGCGCAGCCGCGCATCGTCATCGCTTTCCAGGGTTGGCGGCACCGGCGGGAACGCCGCCGGGTCGCCCGGGTCGAGCACCTGGCGTTCCAGGCCCATATCGGCCAGGCGCGCATCCAGGTTGCTGCCGGTGGCCCACCACGCCAGCATCTGCTGGATGCGGGCGTTGTACTTGCGCTCATGGGTTTGCAGGCGCACGCAAAAGGCTTCCAGGGCCAGGGTCAACAACTCGCTTTCGTTGTCCAGGCTGACCTTGAGCTTGGCCGCGCTTTGCGGGGCGCGGGCGGCCACATAGTCGACGACAAACGCCTTGAACTGCGCCAGCAACGGTTCGAATTCATCCACGGCGATGAGGTCGGGCGGCGCCAGTTGGTTCTGCCCAGGGATCAACATGCTCATGTCACCACCTCGAAGGATTGCTTGCGGTTTTTCCAGGTGCCGGCAAACCGCAACAGCAGGCCTGCGCCCTGGCGATTGGCGACGATGACTTGCGGCACAAAATCGCCGATGCCGTTCTGCGGGTTGTAAAAGGCCTGGGCGGCATGGCTTTGGGCGAGGATCAGCAGATCGTCGCCCAGGTTCTGCCCCAGCAGCTGCGGGATCAGCGAACCGTAAAGCGGGCGTTTCTGCCGTGTGCCCAAAGGCGTGGTCAGGGCCCGGGTGGCGCGCTGGACGAATTGCGGCCAGTCGTCCACCACGGCCCCGGTGTTTCTCTCAATTCCGATCATGGCAAATCCTTATGCCGTGCTGATAACTCGGCCCTGGTGATCCACCACCGGGCCACTCAAGTGCACGCCGGATGCATCCAGCAGCATGCCGACGTCTCCGACCTGCAGACTGATGGTTGCGGCGGTCATGACTAAACGGGCGGCGCCCAAACTCATTTCCACTTGCTCGCGAGAGCCGCTGAATGCCGCTGGTCCATTGTTCCAAGCCAATACATGTGCTGCGGCGTCGTAGGCGCTTTGCGTGCCGTCCTCATAACGCCGGCTCGTCAGGCTGGCCACACTGGACAGCGGCGGAAAGCGGTCACTGTTCAGGCCAAACAACGCCACCGACTGGCCCCCGCCCTCGCCGCCGCCGTAGTTGAGCAGCAGGCATTGCTCACCCACCGTGGGGATTCGCGTTTCCGTCTGCGCCCCGGCGCTGGGGTTGAAAAAGCGAATCGCCGGGGTCAGCAATTCACCATGGCTGACCTTGCAGGTATTGCTGGTCGCGTCGACCTCCTGGCACACGCCGATCCGGCAAAAGCTCTCGGCCCGCCGATAGAGGTCTTCAAGCTGGGTTTCCATCTGCGCCAGCCGCTCGACAATGGGCGCCAGTTGCAGGCGTAACAGTGCATCGAACATGGGCTACTCCTGCAATGGCCGGTATTGATCGGGGTCGTCGATATTCGACACCTCCCAGGTACAGGCAAACAGCGGCTTGCCGATGGGGTCGTCGAGCAGCGGCGGGCCGAGGTACAGGGTTTGGTTGAAGGACACGGTCCAACTGTCGTAATGGGTCTCGCCCCCCGCCACGGTCGCCGGCAGCGCGACGATATTCATGGGCACATCGCATTGGGCCGCCGGCAATTGCCAACGGTTATCCAGCACCAGGTCCATCAACTGGCTCGCCAGGTCACAGGCCTCAAAGGCCTGCGCGCCCTGGGCGACCATGATATTGAGTGAAATCGACAGCACATGGGCCTTGCGCCCTTCAAGGGAGCGTACGCCCGGGCCATTACGCTCGAGCGTGATCGCCACACCGGTTTCATCCGCCGCCAGAACGCCCGGCGGGCTGCCTACCTGTAGCTTGGGGAACGCCGCACGCAGCGCCTGGCCGATGGCAATCGGCAGCTGTGAAGGTTTTTCAATGAGGGTCATGGCGTGGCTTCCTTGCAACAATCATTTTGAATCCGGGGGCTGGTTGATCCCGATGCGCTTGGCGGCCCAGCGCTCATAAAGGCCGATGGCGACATCGGCACCGGCCATGGCGGTCAAGCATCCCAGAGCACCGGCCGTCCAGATCGACATGCCAGCGGCGTACAGCAACATCAACGCTGAAACCCCGCACACCATGCATGCCCCGGAACGCAGGGCCAGGCGGCGGACCAGCGACCAACCGCGGGCGCCCTCCTTGTCGGCGCGCCACATCTCCCCGGATACGCCGCCGATCAGGGCCAGAATAATCACCAGCCAGATAGGCATTTCTGCCAACGCTTGCTGCTCGTTTGTCATGTCACGCCTCCTGGAATGCGTAAAACCGGCAGATGGCCGGTACGTTGATAAATAGATGGATGGGTTTGTCGGTAGGCATTCCAAAAAGCCCGGTGGCCCGGGCTTTTCAGTAATACGGTCCGTGCGATCTTTCGGCGCTACTGGCGCGGTACGGATCTTTCCTCGATGTTTGTCCGACCACGATCCCTGTCTGCCGGATAACTGCTTCTGGTGCTTTACGCTGCACACCCGGGTCAGTTGCCAACCCTCTGAACCGTCAAGGCCGGTTCATCGCTGCCTGTTGTAAAACTGTGAAACTAAAGAGCGTCGGCATCCTTGCCGGTGTTGCCTGGCGTCCTTGCCATCACTCGATGGCGTCCATGCCAGTGTTGCGTGCCTTCCTTGTCTTCCTTGGCAGCATCCTTGCCGCCTCCACCAGGCCTTGTTGGCTGGCTTGAGATGGAGAATATGCATGTATGCATATACAGTCAATGCATAAATGCATTTTATTTTGCAAATGAAATGCACAAACGCATTAACTCCTTAAGCAGCGGCACTTGGAGGTTTTCCACAGGCAAAAAAAAGCCCGCTCTCAGGCGGGCTGTTTCTTACAGATAAGGTTTAGCGGGCGTACATGCCCCACCAGAAAACGTGGCCGAGAATGCTGATCTGCTCCTCCTGGATATCCTGGAAGCTGTAGTCCTCATCCGGATGCTCATCGCGATTGAAACTGCGCAGGCGGATCCCCGAAGGTAGACGATAGAGCTGTTTGACCCGCAATTGGCCGTTGTGGTTGATGGCATACAAATCGCCATCCACGATATCGCCAATCCCGCTCTTGCCGGCGTTCACCCCCACCGTCGCCCCATCGCGCAACACCGGCAGCATGCTGTTGCCGCGCACCGTCACACACTTGGCCTGGTCGAACTGCACACCGTTATGCCGCAGGCTGCGCTTGCCGAACCGCAAGCTGGCCTTCTCGCTTTCCTCGATGACGAATCTTCCTGATCCAGCAGCCAATTCAACCTCGCGCAAAAAGGGGATCGACACCTCGTCATCATTAACGGGCGTGTCGTCGTCCCACAGGCTTATGTCCTTGAGCTCCGAATGCATCGGGTCACGCTCTTCCTGCCACGCCGATCCTGCGCGCCCGCGCAACTGGTCAGTGCTTACCCGAAAATAATCGGCGATACGCGAGATGTGCTTGTCCGACGGATCAACGATCTTGCCGCTGAGAATCCGGGACAGAGTGGATTGAGGCACGCCAGTACGCCGGTGAAGCTCCGTGGGGGAGATCCCGTCGCGATCGAGCAGCTCTCTTAAGACGATTGAAACGTTGCGTTTTTGCATAAACGGGATAGTGACGGGAGTTTTGGGGGTTGGCAAATGCTAATTTGCATATTTTGTGCATGAAGCATGCGGTTGTACCTAGATGTTTGTGAACTGCGAAGCACTGACCTCGCATGTTAACCTTGCCGCCATCGCAAAAAATGCAGAGCTTGTTTGATGGAAAACGGTGCAGATCCAAGTGATCAACTGATGACGCCGAACGAGAGAAAAACCTCAGACGACGCCTTGAGCTTTGCTCGTTCAAACAAGAAATCCATCGCCAAACGCCTGACCGATAAGAGTATTTATCTACCAGAGGAAGCTCCGGTCTCCGTCTATATGGCGGGCTCACCTGGTGCCGGAAAAACCGAGGCTTCAATTGCCTTGGTAAATCTGTTTGCCGACAGCAAGATCCTGCGAATTGATCCTGATGAACTGCGTGGCGAATTCGCCGCCTATACAGGAGGAAACTCATGGTTATTTCAACGCGGCGTTTCGATTCTAGTTGAAAAAATCGTGGATCTTGCGATGGAGCAACGGCAGTCATTTCTGCTCGACGGCACATTCTCAAATATTGAGGTAGCCAGAAGAAACGTAGAACGCTCCTTGAGAAAGGAAGATTCGTCCAGATATTGTATGTCTACCAAGATCCAATGCTTGCGTGGGGCTTCGTCAAAGCCGGCGAGGCAGCTGAAGGAAGAAAAATTCGCAAAGAGCACTTCATCGAGCAGTACTTCGCTGCACGTGACGTGGTCAACGCACTTAAGCTAGAGTACGGAAGCGATATTCATGTGGATTTGCTGCTCAAGCATATCGACAACTCGGGACGGCTCTACAAAGCCGGCGTCGAAAAAATTGACTACCATATTCCCGAACGACACTCGCGGGCTGATCTGAAAGCCAGGCTCGAACTACCACCATCGGGGGCGCAATGATTATTTCGATCAAGCTGGGCTTGTCCAAAGGAGCGAAAAACCCCTTTGCTGACTTTATTCGTAACGCAAAATCGGATCAAAAAAAGCGCGTCTACAGCCAGGTGCTAATCGAAGCCACCAAGCAACAGAATCTTGTCATGATGCAGGCAGAAGCAAAGCGGACCTGACGTCTATCCCGCCTATGGACAAAAGCCCGACCTAATGTCGGGCTTTTTATTGGCCACCCTTTAAGTAAATGCGTCACCTCGTTTTACGTTTTACCTAGCCGCTTGCAACCTGCGAACGGCCGAGCTCGCATGTTAACCTTGCCGCCATCGCAAAAAATGCTGGGCCAAGCGCCCCCTTTGCCCCATCACTTTCAACGAATTTGCCTACTATCCAATGAGTAAAAACACGTCCGATCTGTCCTCCCACACGCCGATGATGCAGCAGTACTGGCGCCTGAAAAACCAGCACCCTGATCAGTTGATGTTCTATCGCATGGGCGACTTCTACGAGATCTTCTATGAAGATGCGAAGAAGGCCGCCAAGTTGCTGGACATCACCCTGACCGCGCGCGGGCAGTCGGCTGGGCAGGCGATTCCGATGTGTGGGATTCCCTATCACTCGTTGGAAGGTTACTTGGCCAAGCTGGTCAAGCTCGGTGAGTCGGTGGTGATCTGCGAGCAGATCGGCGACCCGGCCACCAGCAAGGGGCCGGTGGAGCGTCAGGTGGTGCGCATCATTACACCGGGGACGGTGAGTGATGAGGCCCTGCTGGATGAGCGGCGTGACAACCTGATCGCGGCGGTGCTGGGGGATGAGCGGCTGTTCGGCCTGGCGGTGCTGGATATCACCAGTGGCAATTTCACGGTCCTGGAAATCAAGGGCTGGGAAAACCTGCTGGCGGAACTGGAGCGGATCAATCCGGTGGAATTGATGATCCCGGATGACTGGCCCAAGGATTTGCCGGCAGAAAAACGCCGTGGGGCCAAGCGTCGTGCGCCGTGGGATTTTGAGCGCGATTCGGCGCTGAAAAGTCTGTGCCAGCAATTTTCCGTACAGGACCTAAAGGGTTTTGGTTGCGAGACCCTGACCCTGGCCATCGGCGCCGCCGGTTGCCTGCTCAATTACGCCAAGGAAACCCAGCGCACCGCCCTGCCCCATTTGCGCAGCCTGCGCCATGAGCGCCTGGACGACACGGTAGTGCTCGATGGGGCCAGCCGACGCAATCTGGAGTTGGACACCAACCTGGCCGGTGGGCGCGACAACACCCTGCAGTCGGTGGTGGACCGTTGCCAGACCGCCATGGGCAGCCGCTTGCTGACCCGTTGGCTGAACCGCCCGCTGCGCGACCTGACCGTGCTGCAGGCACGCCAGTCCTCTATTACCTGCCTGCTGGACGGCTACCGCTTTGAAAAGCTGCAACCGCAGCTCAAGGAAATCGGCGATATCGAGCGGATTCTCGCGCGCATCGGCCTGCGCAATGCCCGCCCGCGCGACCTGGCGCGCTTGCGTGACGCGCTGGGCGTCTTGCCTGAATTGCAACAGGCGATGACCGAGCTGGAAGCTCCGCACCTGCAGCAACTTGCCGTCACGGCCAGCACCTACCCGGAACTGGCTGCGCTGCTGGAAAAAGCCATTATCGACAACCCACCGGCGATCATCCGCGACGGCGGCGTGCTCAAGACCGGCTACGACAGCGAGCTGGACGAGCTGCAAGCCTTGAGCGAGAACGCCGGGCAGTTCCTGATCGACCTGGAAACCCGCGAAAAGGCGCGTACCGGCCTGGCTAACCTGAAAGTCGGCTATAACCGCGTGCACGGCTACTTTATTGAGTTGCCGAGCAAGCAGGCCGAACAGGCGCCTATCGATTACCAGCGCCGCCAGACACTCAAGGGTGCCGAACGCTTCATTACCCCCGAGCTGAAGGAGTTCGAAGACAAGGCGCTGTCGGCCAAGAGCCGCGCCCTGGCCCGGGAGAAGATGCTCTATGAGGCCTTGCTCGAAGACCTGATCGGCAAGCTGGCCCCCTTGCAGGACACCGCCGCAGCCCTGGCCGAGCTGGATGTGTTGAGCAACCTTGCCGAACGCGCCTTGAACCTTGACCTGAACTGCCCGCGGTTTGTCAGCGAGCCGTGCATGCGCATTGTCCAGGGTCGCCACCCGGTAGTGGAACAAGTGCTGACCACCCCGTTCGTGGCCAACGACCTGTCTCTGGATGACGATACGCGCATGCTGGTGATCACCGGTCCGAACATGGGCGGTAAATCCACCTACATGCGCCAGACAGCATTGATCGTGTTGCTGGCCCATATCGGTAGCTTCGTGCCGGCGGCCAGTTGCGAGTTGTCCCTGGTGGACCGCATCTTTACCCGGATCGGCTCCAGCGATGACCTGGCCGGTGGCCGATCGACCTTTATGGTGGAAATGAGCGAGACCGCCAATATCCTGCACAACGCCAGCGACCGTAGCCTGGTGCTGATGGACGAAGTGGGACGCGGCACCAGTACCTTCGACGGCCTGTCCCTGGCCTGGGCTGCCGCCGAGCGCCTGGCGCATCTGCGGGCCTATACGCTGTTTGCCACCCACTACTTCGAACTGACCGTGCTGCCGGAAAGCGAGCCACTGGTGGCCAACGTGCATCTCAATGCCACCGAGCACAACGAACGCATCGTGTTCCTGCACCATGTGCTGCCAGGGCCGGCCAGCCAGAGCTACGGCCTGGCCGTGGCCCAGTTGGCCGGTGTACCGAACGACGTGATTTTGCGCGCCCGCGAGCACCTCAGCCGCCTGGAAACCACGGCCCTGCCCCATGAGAATGTGGTCGTCAGCCCAGCCAAGGCCGCCAGCAAACCGGCGGCACCGCACCAGAGCGATATGTTCGCCAGCCTGCCCCATCCGGTGCTGGATGAGTTAGCAAAGCTTGACCTGGATGACTTGACACCGCGTAAAGCGCTCGAAATGTTATATGCACTGAAGACTCGGATATAACGCAGACGCTTGCAAGCTGGTAGACTCTCGCGCGGTTTGGGATGCTGCGGGCTTTTAGCCTGGCCTGCAGACTATCGCTCCCGAACCTCGCGAGCCCTGCCACAAGGGGTTTCGCTGCCGCCGCCTGAGGAGAGAATTAGAAATGACCTTCGTCGTCACCGACAACTGCATCAAGTGCAAGTACACCGACTGCGTAGAAGTGTGTCCGGTGGACTGCTTTTACGAAGGCCCGAACTTCTTGGTAATCCACCCGGACGAGTGCATTGACTGCGCCCTGTGTGAGCCAGAATGCCCGGCCGTTGCGATTTTCTCCGAGGATGAAGTCCCGGAAGAGATGCAGGAATTTATTCAGTTGAACGTTGAGCTGGCGGAAATCTGGCCAAACATCACTGAGAAGAAAGACTCGCTGCCAGACGCAGCCGAGTGGGATGGCGTAAAAGGCAAGATCAAAGACCTCGAACGCTAACAGCGTCGCGCCCCTCCAAAAGGCCCCTTGCGGGCCTTTTTGCGTTTCTGCGTGCCGGCCTTTCACTTTTCTGCGGGCAAAAAAAAGGGGCGGTTTGACCCGCCCACATTTTTTCCCTAGTCCCTGTGTTCCTTTTCATCGTCCTGATGAATCGCATCCTGCGAGGTTCCTTGAGTCATCGTTCCTTGATGACCGTGTCAATCCGTGGACACAGGGCTGATATTAGAGACTTCCCGAACAAGTTCAACGGGATCCATTCTCAAGCACAACACGCAACCGCCGTCCTCATCAGAAAAATAAATGTTATTTTTCAATGAGATATAAATGTATCCGGGTAATTTGAGACGTCCCGGCACGGTTAAAAAACCAAACACTTACGAAAAAGTAAGCGAATGCTTACACGGGCCATTAGGGAAATGCGTACCTAGCCTCCCAAAAGGTTTACGCCAGACATTAAAAAGCCCCGACAAGGTCGAGGCTTTTTTACCCTGAGGTCGATCAGTCGTCGCTGACAGTGATGGTCGGCATTGCCTGGGAACCGGCTTCCTGCAAGACGATCCGCGCGCCCACGTGACGGGCAAGCTCCTGGTAGACCATGGCGATCTGCCCGTCGGGCTCGGCGACCACCGTCGGTTTGCCACCATCGGCCTGCTCACGAATGCCCATCGACAGCGGCAACGACGCCAGCAGCTCAACGCCATATTGGGTGGCGAGTTTCTCGCCGCCGCCTTCGCCGAACAGATGCTCGGCATGACCGCAGTTGGAGCAGATGTGCACCGCCATGTTTTCCACTACACCCAGCACCGGGATGTTGACCTTGCGGAACATTTCCACGCCTTTACGCGCGTCGAGCAGCGCCAGGTCCTGGGGCGTGGTCACGATCACTGAACCGGCCACCGGCACCTTTTGCGCCAGGGTCAGTTGGATATCACCGGTGCCTGGCGGCATGTCGATCACCAGGTAGTCGAGGTTGCCCCAATCGGTCTGCATCACCAACTGCATCAAGGCCCCGGAGACCATCGGCCCACGCCAGACCATGGGCGTGTTGTCATCGGTGAGGAACGCCATCGACATCACTTCCACGCCATGGGCCTGGATCGGCACGAACCACTTCTGGTCCTTGATCTTCGGCCGCGAACCTTCGGCAATGCCGAACATCACGCCTTGGCTGGGGCCATAGATATCGGCGTCGAGAATCCCCACCCTGGCCCCTTCACGGGCCAGGGCCAGGGCCAGGTTGGCCGCGGTGGTCGACTTGCCCACGCCGCCCTTGCCGGATGCCACGGCCACCACGTTCTTGACGTTGGCCAGGCCAGGGATCTGGGCCTGGGCCTTGTGCGCGGCGATCACGCACTGGATGTCGACCTTGGCCGAACGCACACCGTCCAGGCCTTCAATGGCCATTTGCAGCATCTGTGCCCAGCCACTCTTGAACAAACCTGCGGCGTAGCCCAGTTCAAGCTGGACCGTGACCTGATCGCCCTGCACATCAATGGCCCGGACACAGCCGGCGCTGACCGGGTCCTGGTTCAGATAGGGATCGGTGTACTGGCGAAGAACGGCTTCCACCGCTGCGCGATTGACGGCGCTCATGGGCTACTCCCGGAAAAGACAGACTAAAACAGGCGGCTATCCTAACCGTTCCCGCGCTTGAGGGGCATGCTTTCGCGACATTGGAAAACCCTGAAACAGCCTCACGGGGTGAAATAAATTTCCCGGCGCTTTATAGTGGCCGACCTCCGTTTCATCAAGTAGCCGAGCCCCATGTCCGAGCCACGCAAGATCCTCGTCACCAGCGCCCTGCCCTATGCCAATGGTTCCATCCATCTTGGCCATATGCTTGAGTACATCCAGACCGATATGTGGGTGCGCTTCCAGAAGCATCGCGGCAATCAATGCATTTATGTCTGCGCGGACGACGCCCACGGTTCGGCCATCATGTTGCGCGCCGAAAAGGAAGGCATCACCCCGGAACAACTGATCGCCAACGTCCAGGCTGAACATAGCGCCGACTTTGCCGAGTTCCTGGTGGATTTCGACAACTTCCACTCGACCCACGCCGAAGAAAACCGCGAGCTGTCGAGCCAGATCTACCTGAAGCTGCGTGATGCCGGGCACATTGCCACGCGCTCGATCACCCAGTATTTCGACCCGGAAAAGAAAATGTTCCTGGCCGACCGCTTCATCAAGGGCACCTGCCCCAAGTGCGGCACTGAAGATCAGTACGGCGACAACTGCGAAAAATGCGGTGCCACCTACGCACCGACCGACCTGAAGGATCCGAAGTCGGCGATCTCGGGCGCCACCCCGGTGCTCAAGGATTCCCAGCACTTCTTCTTCAAGCTCCCGGACTTCCAGGAAATGCTGCAGACCTGGACCCGCAGCGGCACCCTGCAGGACGCGGTGGCGAACAAGATCGCCGAATGGCTGGATGCCGGCCTGCAACAGTGGGACATCTCCCGCGATGCGCCGTACTTCGGCTTCGAGATCCCCGATGAGCCGGGCAAATACTTTTATGTATGGCTGGATGCGCCGATCGGCTACATGGCCAGCTTCAAGAACCTCTGCGACCGCACGCCTGAGCTGGACTTCGACGCGTTCTGGGGCAAGGACTCCACCGCCGAGCTGTACCATTTCATCGGCAAGGATATCGTCAACTTCCACGCCCTGTTCTGGCCAGCAATGCTCGAAGGTTCGGGCTACCGCAAGCCAACCGGCATCGCCGTACACGGTTACCTGACGGTCAATGGCCAGAAGATGTCCAAGTCCCGTGGCACCTTTATCAAGGCGCGCACCTATCTGGACCACCTGTCGCCGGAATACCTGCGCTACTACTACGCCTCCAAGCTGGGCCGTGGCGTCGACGACCTGGACCTGAACCTGGAAGACTTCGTGCAGAAGGTCAATTCGGACCTGGTGGGCAAGGTGGTCAACATCGCCAGCCGTTGCGCCGGTTTTATCCACAAGGGCAATGCTGCCGTGATGGTGCCGGTCAACGCCGCGCCGGAGCTGACCGACGCCTTCCTGGCCGCCGCGCCAAGCATCGCCGATGCCTATGAAGCCCGCGACTTTGCCCGTGCCATGCGCGAGATCATGGGCCTGGCCGACCGTGCCAACGCCTGGATCGCCGACAAGGCGCCGTGGTCATTGAACAAGCAGGAAGGCAAGCAGGATGAAGTCCAGGCCATCTGCGCCACCGGCATCAACCTGTTCCGCCAGTTGGTGATCTTCCTCAAGCCCGTGCTGCCGTTGCTGGCCGCTGACGCCGAGGCGTTCCTCAACGTTGCACCGTTGACCTGGAATGACCACACCAGCCTGCTCAACAACCATCAGCTCAACGAATTCAAGCCGCTGATGACCCGTATCGACCCGGTCAAGGTACAGGCCATGACGGACGCCTCCAAGGAAGACCTGACTGCCAGCCAGACTGATACCGGCCAGGCAGCCCCAACGGGCAATGGCGAGCTGGCCAAGGATCCGCTGTCGCCGGAAATCGACTTCGACGCGTTTGCCGCGGTGGACCTGCGGGTTGCACTGATCATCAAGGCCGAAGCCGTGGAAGGCGCCGACAAGCTGTTGCGCCTGACTCTGGATATCGGTGATGAGCAGCGCAATGTGTTCTCCGGGATCAAGAGTGCCTATCCGGATCCGTCCAAGCTCGATGGTCGGCTGACCATGATGATTGCCAACCTCAAGCCACGGAAAATGAAATTCGGTATTTCCGAAGGCATGGTGATGGCGGCAGGTCCCGGCGGCGAGGAAATCTACCTGCTCAGCCCGGACAGCGGCGCCAAGCCTGGCCAGCGCATCAAGTAACCCGAAGTGCCCTGTCGCGGTATTGGCCGCGACAGGGCGGTTTGCGCTAGTACCCTCTTCCTGCTTGCCGGATAATCAGGCCCTGTTTGCTTAACCGGCTCGACCATGACCGAACTGCTTGTCGCCCTTCTCAGCGCCGCCCTGATCAGCCATTACCTGCTGCGTCTGACGCTGCCCGGTGATCCACAGCTGGAGCGGCGGCGGGTGCATGCCCTGGGGTTGGCGACCACGTTGTTGGTCGCATTCAGCGGCCTATCGGCCTGCCTTCTGGATAAATTTGTATTACAACCCTTGGCGCTGGGCGCGTTATGGCTGTTTGCTTATGTACCCGTGGTGATTCTATTGAGTCAGCCGTTGCTGAATGCGCTTGCCCGCCGCGTGCCCGCACTGCCCTTCGATGGGTTATGGGTGCCGCTGCTGGCTAGCACCGGCGTGCTCAGCGTGGCCCTCCTGGGCCCGGGCAACGCAGGCGAGCTGATCTATAGCCTGGGCATCGGCCCCGCGTTCTGGCTGGTCCTCAGCCTGTTCAACGACCTGCGCCAGCGAATAGACGAAAACGATATCCCCAGGCCCTTCAAAGGCCTGCCCGTGGACCTGCTGAGTGCCGGGCTGCTGGCGGTGGCGTTCCTGGGCTTAAACGCAATGATCAAACCATGAGCCTGATTGAACGTATCGATGCCCTGCTGCCCCAGACCCAATGCGGCAAATGCGGGCACCCGGGTTGCAGACCCTACGCCGAGGGTATCGCCCAGGGCGAAGCCATCAACAAGTGCCCCCCGGGCGGCACCGAGACCATTGCCGAGCTGGCCCAGTTGCTGAGCTTGCCCCCCTTGGATCTGGACAGCGCCCGTGGCGAAGCCCCCGCGCAGGTTGCCTTCATCCGCGAGGCCGAGTGCATCGGCTGCACCAAGTGCATCCAGGCCTGCCCGGTGGATGCGATTGTCGGCGCGGCCAAGCTGATGCACACCGTTATCGTGGATGAATGCACCGGCTGTGACCTGTGTGTCGCGCCTTGCCCGGTGGATTGCATCGACATGCTGCCACTGCCCCAGGCCACGGTACTGCCGATTGTCGCGGGCTATGCCACTACGGCCGAGGAGCGCCAGGCGCGGGCGACCAAGCGTGATCGCGCCCGGCGTCGCTTCGAGCAGCGCAATGCACGGCTGCAACGCGAGGACGCGCACAAGCTGGCCGAACGCCTGGCCCGCAACCAACGCCCGGCCCCCAGCGAAGCGATCAATAGCAATCCGCTACAGGCCGCCATCGAACGCGTGCGTGCGCAAAAAGCCGCAGACATCGACGCAGCGCTTAAAAAAGCCAAGATCAACCTGGCCATGAGCCGGGCCCAACTGCACAAATCCTTGAAAGCCTTTGGCCATCCGCCGACCTTTGAGCAGCAGTCGCAATTGATCATCCTGCAGCAGCAATTTGAGTACGCCGAGCAGGCATTGATCGCGCTTCAAGCAAACGCCCCAGCGGTGGCGCCTCCCAAGGCCAGCAAAGATCCTGGGCTCAAGCAGGCAAAAATCCAGCTGGCCATGCGCCGCGCCGCGCTGAAAAAAGCCCAGGACACCCTTGCCGATGCCGAGCAACTGGCCACGCTGGCTGCAGCCCTGACCGCCGCCGAACAGGCCTTGCATGCCGCCGAAGAAACCTCCGAGCAGCCCCGGCCTGACCTGCAACGTGTCGAGAAGCGGCCCATCGACAGCCAGCTTCGCCAGTTGAAGACGGCGCTGGCCTATGCCCGCGCCGACCTGAGCAAACTCGAGCGCCAACCTGCCAGCAGTACAACCGAGTTGACGAACGCCAGGCAGCGCCTGGATGACGCCCAGCGCTTGGTGGATGAACATGTCGGCGCCTGACGTTATCGAGCGCCAGCAACAGGCCATGCAGCGCCTGTTAATGGCGGCAACGCCTGGCTTGCTGGTGCTGTTCTGGCTATATGGCTGGGGCGTGTCGATCAATCTGTTGCTGGCCGGCACCTGCGCATGGGCAGTCGAAGCCGGGGTGCGCCGGTTGCGCGGTCAGGGTCCCAACGACCTGAGCGGCCTGGTCAGCGCGACGCTGCTGGCCCTCGCGCTGCCCCCTTATTGCCCGTGGTGGTTATGCCTGGGCGCCGTCAGCAGTGGATTGCTGTTGGGCAAACACCTGTATGGCGGCAAACAGAACCCCTTCAACCCGGCCATGCTCGGTTATGCGCTGATGCTGCTGGCTTTCCCCCAACCGATGACCCATTGGCCGGCGTCCCATGGCTTCGACCTGCTGGCCGGCCTGCAACAGGTGTTCGGCCTGCACGGCGAGACCGCCGATGCCTGGGCCCGAGCCACGGCGCTGGACGCTTTGCGCATCAACAACAGCCTGACCATCGATGAGCTGTTTGCCCGCCACCCGGCCTTCGGCCAAATCGCCGGTAAAGGCAGCGAGTGGGTGAACCTGGCGTTTCTCGCGGGCGGCCTCTTTTTGCTGCAGCAACGGGTCTTCAGTTGGCATGCGCCGGTGGGCATGCTTGCCAGCCTGTTTGTTATCAGCTTGCTGTGCTGGAACGGCTCCGGGTCCGACTCCCACGGCTCGCCGCTGTTTCATCTGTTGACCGGGGCCACCATGCTCGGGGCCTTCTTTATCATCACCGAGCCCGTGTCGGGTGCGAAAAGTGCGCGGGCGCGCCTGCTGTTTGGCGTGGGCGTGGGAGTGCTGACCTATCTGATCCGCACCTGGGGCAGTTACCCGGATGGCCTGGCGTTTGCGGTGCTGATGATGAACCTGGCGGTGCCGGCACTTGAGCGCTGGACGCGGCCGCAGGCGGTGAAGGCATGAAGCGCACGTCTCAAGCCCTGATCGTGCTGCTGATCACCATCGGCGTGGCGGGCCTGACGATAGGCCTGCAACAGCTGACCGCCAAGCCGATTGCCGCGCAGCTGCGTGAAATGCACAGTCGGGCGCTGTTGGATGTGCTGCCCGTCAGCAGCTATGACAATCAACCGCTGGAGCAGCCTTTAGGCATCACCTCGGGAATGCTGGACAACAGTCAACTGCTGGGTGGTTACCGCGCGACCTTGGCCGGCACCCCCAGTGCGGTGGTGCTGCGCTCGCAGGTCGATGGATACGGTGGGCGCATCGATTTGCTGATTGCCATCGACCACAACGCCAAGCTGCTCGGGGTAAAGACCCTGGAGCACAGAGAAACGCCGAGCCTGGGCGGGCACATTGGCGAGCCTGGTAATGCGTGGCTGGCCTCATTCAAGGGCCTGTCGCGGGAAAACCCACAGGTTTGGGCGCTGAAGAAAGACAGCGGCCAGTTTGACCAGATGGCCGGTGCGACTATTACCTCCCGCGCGGTGATCAACGCAATCCATGATGCCTTGCGTTACTTTGACGAGCATCGTCAGGCGCTGCTGGAGACCACCAGCCATGACTAAGCCATTCGCCCTCGGCAGCCTGTTGCTGCTGCCTGCGCTGCTGGGTGTCAGCGCTACGCTGGCGAGCGCTGTGGCCTTCTGGGCTCTGTGGGTAACGATCTTGACGTTGCATGGCTGCAGCTGCGGCTGGGTACGCAACCACCTCAGTGGCAACTGGCGGCTGGCTGCCAATGTGTTGCTGGCCACCACCTGGGTCAGTTGCGCGCATTTAGTGGCGCAAGCCCTGGCCTTAGGCCCGTCTACCCCCGTGGGGGCATACCTGGCGCTGATCGGTATGCAATGCGTACTGCTTGAGCATGAGGGTTTGTTCGCCACCGACCGGCGCAGGGCGCGGCTCCAACTGTTCGCCGTAGCCGCCGGGTTGCTGCTCGCTCTCGCCCTATTGCGTTTTTTACTCGGCAACAGCATCGCCATCCTTGCCCCTACAGGGTTTATCCTGCTCGGGTTACTGCTTGCCGGGTGGCAAGCCTGGACCCAACGCCGCACACCTCTTTGAAGGAACAGCTCGCCCCATGAATGCCGCAAAACGCCTGGAGATCTTTCGCCGGTTTCACGAGGACAACCCGGAGCCCAAGACCGAACTGGCCTACTCGTCGCCGTTCGAGTTGCTGATTGCCGTGATCCTGTCTGCGCAATCGACGGACGTGGGCGTTAACAAGGCCACGGCCAAGCTGTTCCCGGTCGCCAACACCCCGGCCGCGATCCACGCCCTGGGGGTTGAAGGGTTGTCGCAGTACATCAAGACCATTGGCCTTTACAACAGCAAGGCGAAAAACGTCATTGAAACCTGCCGGTTGCTGGTCGAGTTGCATGGTGGAGAAGTGCCAGAAACCCGAGAAGCACTCGAGGCACTGCCCGGCGTAGGCCGCAAGACCGCCAATGTGGTGCTCAATACTGCATTTCGCCAATTGACCATGGCGGTGGACACCCACATTTTCCGCGTCAGCAACCGCACCGGAATCGCTCCGGGCAAGAATGTGGTGGAAGTGGAGAAGCAACTGATGAAGTTTGTACCCAAACCTTACCTGCTCGACTCACACCATTGGTTGATCCTGCACGGTCGTTATGTGTGCCAGGCCCGCAAGCCGCGCTGTGGCAGCTGTCGCATCGAAGATTTGTGTGAATACAAGGAAAAGACGTCGGACGATTGAGCAATCATTGCTTTTATTGATCAGTCGATTGAAAAAATCTTTTTTACCCGGTGCAAGATTGTCGATATAAGGAGCCCCAACGGCAGTCTTAGCCTGGAGTTAACCTTATGAGCACTGGCAAAGAACAACTGGATGTAGAAGATGACTTTGTGGCCACCGACGCCGACGAGGCAGCCGAGGCACCTGTAGAAGTTGCCAAGACCAATTTGAGCAAACGCCGCACCATCGACAACCTTCTGGAAGAGCGACGCTTGCAAAAACAGTTGGCCGAATACGATTTCGATCTCTAGCCAAGCGATCACACAGAAGCCTCCGCCATGGAGGCTTTTCCTGCCTGTTGCTCCCTGCTTCTTAAACCAGGCCGTTACGCTGAGCGAGCTCGATCAGGTCCACCAGGGACCGGGCGTTGAGCTTGAGCAGCAAGCGAGTCTTGTACGTGCTCACCGTCTTGTTGCTGAGGAACATCCCATCAGCGATCTCCTTGTTGGTCTTTCCCTGGGCCAATTGCTGCAACACCATCATCTCCCGGCCTGAGAGCCGCTCGACCATATCGGCTTCACTGGTGTTGCCCTGTGTGGAGCGCACCGAGTTGAGTGCCTGGTTGGGGAAGTAGCTGTAGCCAGACAGCACCGCCTTGATCGCGCTCAGCAACTCGGTGAGGTCCTGCTGCTTGCACACGTAGCCCGCTGCGCCGGCCTGCATGCAGCGCATGGAAAAGTGGCCGGGCGCCTGTGACGTCAGCACCAGTACCTTGAACGGTTGCACCTGTTTTGTGGAAGACAGGCGACAAATAACTTCCAGGCCGTCAAGTTTGGGGATTCCAATATCCAGGATGACAATATCCGGCATATGCTCCCGTGCTAGTTGCAACGCGTCGACTCCGTTATCGGTCTCTGCAACGACCTCATAACCATGACGTTCCATTAGCATGCGTACAGCAAGACGAATGACGGGATGATCATCCACGATCAGCACTTTATTCATGGGCAAGTCCAATTTCGCTGTTCGAATTATTCAGAACCAGCACAATAGCCTAGTCGTTTCGTCCTTGGCATAGCACTCCCCCCCAAGTAACGACAAGCAGAGACCCAACCCACAAAGTTATGAGAATAGGACTACAAAAAAACGCCTATATGGATGTGTCGGTTTTTGTTCAGCCTTTCAGAACTTTCCGCGGCCAAACATATCTTGAGCAAAAAAAGCCCCCGGCGCCCCGGAAAAGTAAACGGGACGCACGCCAATCACAGCAAATACCTATTGCACGGCCCGCTTGTGCGGGCGCCGCAGCCGCCTAAGGCATTTCAAAAAAGTTCCCTTGTGCAATAGCTACTGACAATACCTGGAATTATCTGACAGATATTTCCACAAACTAAATAAAACACCCCGTCCGCCCTACTAAACAACCGAATGGATTTAAACACAATTAACACCACGCACCGGGCGGACCAACTTTCAGATACAAAATCCAAGCGCAAAAATACTAAGAAACACCGCAAGCCTCACTCTCGAGTGACAACATTAAACATCAATAAACACTCACCCTAATTCGAGGCAAAAAAAAATGGCCCCTCTTACCGAGGGACCATTTTTATGAGGCTTCAGATACTTCAGAACAACTTGCGGCCTTTGTTCGCCGCAATGCGCATGCGCAGTGCATTGAGCTTGATGAAACCCGCAGCGTCAGCCTGATTGTAAGCACCGCCATCTTCTTCAAACGTGGCGATATTGGCATCGAACAGCGACTCATCGGACTTGCGACCGGTAACGATCACATTGCCCTTGTACAGTTTCAGGCGCACAACACCGTTCACATGGACCTGGGAAGCGTCGATCATCTGTTGCAGCATCAGGCGCTCAGGGCTCCACCAGTAACCGGTGTAGATCAGGCTGGCGTACTTGGGCATCAGCTCATCTTTGAGGTGTGCCACTTCGCGGTCCAGGGTGATGGACTCGATGGCGCGGTGAGCGCGCAGCATGATGGTGCCACCTGGGGTTTCGTAGCAGCCACGGGACTTCATGCCCACATAACGGTTCTCTACGATATCCAGACGACCAATACCGTGCTCGCCACCGATACGGTTCAGGGTCGCCAGTACGGTGGCCGGGGTCATTTCGACGCCGTCCAGCGCGACGATATCGCCGTTGCGATAGGTCAGTTCAAGGTACTGCGGCTTATCGGGAGCGTTCTCCGGGGAGACGGTCCACTTCCACATGTCTTCTTCGTGCTCGGTCCAGGTGTCTTCCAGCACGCCGCCTTCATAAGAGATATGCAGCAGGTTGGCGTCCATCGAGTACGGGGACTTCTTCTTACCGTGGCGCTCGATCGGGATGGCGTGCTTTTCAGCGTAATCCATCAGTTTTTCGCGGGACAGCAGGTCCCACTCACGCCAAGGGGCAATCACTTTTACGCCGGGTTTCAAGGCATAGGCGCCCAGTTCGAAACGCACCTGGTCGTTGCCCTTGCCGGTGGCGCCATGGGAAATGGCGTCAGCGCCAGTTTCGTTGGCGATTTCGATCAGGCGCTTGGCGATCAGCGGACGTGCGATGGAAGTACCCAGCAGGTACTCGCCTTCGTAGACGGTGTTGGCGCGAAACATCGGGAAAACGAAATCGCGGACGAATTCTTCGCGCAGGTCGTCAATGTAGATCTCTTTGACGCCCATGGCTTGCGCCTTGGCTCGTGCAGGTTCGACCTCTTCGCCCTGACCCAGGTCAGCGGTAAAGGTCACCACTTCACAGTTATAAGTATCCTGCAGCCACTTGAGGATCACCGAAGTGTCCAGGCCGCCGGAATACGCGAGAACGACCTTGTTTACGTCGGCCATGCCATCACTCCACGGGGTTTTACGGAAAGGCGTCGATTCTACCGATCAAAACCGTGAAATTACAGGGGCGCGACAGCAAATGAAGATAAAGCGACAGATTATGTCGGGCGAGCGACGAATGGCCGCACCTCAAAACGCCTTAGCCGTGGGCATCAGATGCCCAGCGTCATCGCTGACGGCCAACGCTGGCAGCCAGCTCCCACAGAGGAATATCAGGAGGTCGCTGCCGCATTCGCCGGGGCCGTGGCCTGGGGGGCCGGTTTTTCGGGGGCCGGTACGCGATCGAGGTGGATATTGACCCGCCGGTTCTTCGCCCGGTTGGCCGGATTGGTATTGGGTACCAACGGATAACGTTCACCATGGAAGCGCAGGACAATCTGCGACTCGGGGATGCCGTTGGCCTTGAAGAAGTCCATCACCGCCAAGCCCCGGCGCCGGGACAGGTCGCGATTGGTCAGGCGGTTGCCGCTGTTGTCCGAGTGGCCGTCCAGTTCGATATGGTTGACCGTAGGGTCGGCCTTGATGAATTCGAGCATCACCATCAGCTTGGCCTTGGCTGCCGGGTCCAGATCGATACCCCCGCCCGGAAAACCTACTTCCGCCTGCTTGACCTGCTCGAAGTTCATCGGCAGCAACTTCGCGGTACACAACTGGTAGTCGCTATAGGCCTTATTGAATCGCACCGGCAGCAGGCGGATTTCCGAATAACCGCCGTCCCGGGAATAGTGGCGCACGGTGGGGCTGCGGCCATCCAGCAAGCCGTTGAACAGGCGTCCGGCCTGGGCCTGGGAGCTGTTGAACAGCACATCGCCGCTGCCCGCACGCACGGCACCGAGGTTGATATCACCGCGCCCCGGCTGCCACGGCGCGGCCGCCGCCAATAGCGTCGCAGAACCAACGCCCAGCGCGCCGTTATAGGCTTTCAGACGAAATGTCGCCTGCTCGCCGGCCCTGCGCACGAACTCCCCCGAACCAAAATCGGCGATCGGCTGGCTCAAGCGGCACTCGAACTTGTCGCCTTCCACCTTCCACTCGATATTCTCCAGGCGCGTCTGGAATGTCAGGGCCATCGCGGGCAGGCTGGCGAACACGCTGAGCAGGGCTAGATATTGCTGGCGCACGGGCGGCTCCACTGGTTTCTACAACACATCAAGGCGTCATACATCGTTAAGGCATACCCAGGGATATCGGTCGCACCCTGCAAAACTTGATAGCGAGTGCCTGCAAGAGTCTTTTCCGGTAGCATTCCCACCAGATTGACCCGCCTGGAATCCCCAATGTCCGACCGCCTGACCCTGCTGCGTCCCGACGACTGGCATATTCATCTTCGCGATGGTGCTGCGTTGCCCCAAACCGTGGCCGATGTTGCGCGCACGTTTGGCCGCGCCATCATCATGCCTAACCTGGTACCTCCGGTGCGTAATGCCGCTGAAGCCGACGCCTATCGCCAGCGCATCCTCGCTGCACGACCGGCCGGTAGCCGCTTCGAACCGTTGATGGTGCTTTACCTTACCGACCGCACCCAGCCCGCCGAAATCCGCGAGGCCAAGGCCAGCGGTTTCGTGCACGCCGCCAAGCTGTACCCGGCCGGCGCAACGACCAACTCCGACTCCGGCGTAACCAGTATCGACAAGATCCTGCCCGCCATCGAAGCCATGGCCGAAGTGGGCATGCCGCTGCTGATCCACGGTGAAGTCACCCGTGGCGATGTGGATGTCTTCGATCGCGAGAAGATCTTCATCGACGAGCACATGCGCCGCGTGGTCGAGCTGTTCCCGACCCTCAAGGTCGTGTTCGAGCACATCACCACCGCAGACGCCGTGCAGTTCGTCACCGAGGCTTCGGCCAACGTCGGCGCAACCATCACCGCGCACCACCTGCTGTACAACCGCAACCACATGCTGGTGGGCGGGATTCGGCCGCACTTCTATTGCCTGCCGATCCTCAAGCGCAACACCCATCAGGTGGCATTGCTCGATGCGGCTACCAGCGGCAGCGCGAAGTTCTTCCTCGGCACCGACTCGGCACCCCACGCCCAGCACGCCAAGGAAGCCGCCTGCGGTTGCGCCGGTTGCTACACCGCCTACGCGGCGATCGAGCTGTACGCCGAGGCCTTCGAATCGCGCAATGCCCTGGACAAACTCGAGGCCTTCGCCAGCCTCAATGGCCCGCGTTTCTATGGCCTGCCGGCGAATACCGACCGTATTACCCTGGTCCGTGAAGACTGGACCGCCCCCACCAGCCTGCCATTTGGCGAGCTGACCGTTATCCCGCTGCGCGCCGGTGAAACACTGCGCTGGCGCCTGCTGGAGGAACACCCGTGAGTGAAGACCATTACGACGACGAACAGGAACACGGTGGCGGCGGTTCGCGTCACCCGATGGCCGAGCGTTTTCGCGGCTATCTGCCGGTCGTTATCGACGTAGAAACCGGCGGTTTCAATTGCGCCACCGATGCACTGCTGGAAATTGCGGCAACCACCATCGGCATGGACGAACAGGGCTTTGTGTATCCAGAACACACCCATTTCTTCCGCGTCGAGCCGTTTGAAGGCGCCAATATCGAAGCAGCAGCCCTGGAGTTCACCGGGATCAAGCTCGACCATCCGTTGCGCATGGCCGTCAGCGAAGAGGCGGCATTGACCGACATCTTCCGTGGCGTGCGCAAGGCCTTGAAGGCCAACGGCTGCAAACGCGCGATCCTGGTCGGCCACAACAGCAGTTTCGACCTGGGCTTCCTCAACGCCGCCGTGGCGCGCCTGGACATGAAACGCAACCCGTTTCACCCGTTCTCCAGCTTTGACACCGCCACCCTGGCTGGCCTGGCTTATGGCCAGACCGTATTGGCCAAGGCATGCCAGGCAGCCGGCATCGACTTCGACGGACGTGAAGCCCACTCGGCTCGCTACGACACCGAGAAGACCGCCGACCTGTTCTGCGGCATCGTCAACCGCTGGAAACAGATGGGCGGCTGGGAAGACTTCAGCGACTGATTGCGTCGCCAAATCCCACTCATAAAAAAACCGGCCTTCTCAGGCCGGTTTTTTTTACCGCAACCCTGGCTTACAGCTTGCCAGCGTTCTCGGTCAGGTAAGCGGCAACGCCTTCTGGCGAAGCGTTCATGCCCTTGTCGCCTTTTTTCCAGTTGGCTGGGCAGACTTCGCCGTGCTCTTCGTGGAATTGCAGAGCGTCGACCAGGCGGATCAGCTCTTCCATGTTACGGCCCAGCGGCAGGTCGTTGATGATCTGCGAGCGCACAACGCCCTTGTCGTCGATCAGGAACGCGCCGCGGAAAGCCACGCCGCCTTCGGACTCAACGTCGTAGGCCTTGGCGATGTCGTGCTTCATGTCGGCAGCCATGGTGTATTTGACTTTGCCGATACCGCCATCATTGATGGCGGTGTTGCGCCAGGCGTTGTGGGTGAAATGGGAGTCGATGGAAACGGCAACCACTTCAACGTTACGCGCCTTGAAATCGTCCATGCGGTGATCCAGGGCGATCAGCTCGGACGGGCAGACGAAGGTGAAGTCCAGCGGGTAGAAGAACACCAGGCCGTATTTGCCTTTGATGGCTTCAGACAGCTTGAAGCTGTCAACGATTTCGCCATTGCCGAGGACGGCTGGTACGTCGAAATCCGGGGCTTGTTTGCCGACGAGTACGCTCATTGGTTATCTCCTGATGGTAATTGAAGTAAATGGACCGCCCTTGAGTCTGCCGCAAATTGACGACAGGCCTGTGACGCGATCACGCTTCGTAAAGACCGACCATCATACCTGAAAAAAGCCGTTCGTCAGTGAGGGCCCCACGGGGGGCAACGGTTTGAGAAAGCACTTTGACAATCATTCTCGTTAACATTAAGATCCATCGCACTTAAGCCTTAAACCGCGATGGTTCTCCCTTATGTATGTCTGCCTCTGCACTGGCGTCACCGACGGACAAATCCGCGAAGCGATCTATGAAGGTTGCTGCAGCTACAAGGAAGTGCGTGAAACCACCGGCGTTGCCAGTCAATGCGGCAAATGTGCCTGCCTTGCCAAGCAAGTGGTACGGGAAACCCTGACAAAACTGCAGGTAGCCCAGGCCGCGATCCCCTACTCGGCAGAATTTACACACGCCTGAAACAGCCTATTTTAAAGAACCGGACTTAGTGTCCGGTTTTTTTATGCCTGTAATTCAAATAGTTAGGCCCAAGACGCGGAACACAAACATTCTTATTCCGATTAATTTTCATTTATTATTCAATAACTTAGGTTTGACACTAGTAATCGTGCAGCTCAAACTCCGCCCTATATACAGCGAACACAGGGCAGGACCCCAATCATGAAAGGCGACATCTCAGTCATCCAGCAACTCAACAAAATCCTTGCCAATGAACTGGTCGCGATCAATCAGTACTTCCTGCATGCACGCATGTATGACGACTGGGGCCTGGAAAAACTCGGCAAGCGTGAGTACAAGGAATCGATCAAGGCCATGAAGGACGCAGACGCGCTGATCAAGCGCATCCTGTTCCTCGAAGGCCTGCCGAACGTACAGGACCTGGGCAAGCTGAACATCGGCGAGCACACCCTGGAAATGCTCAACAGCGACCTGGGTTTCGAGCGCAAGAGCCATGCCGACCTCAAGGCCGCCATCGCCCACTGCGAGACCAAGGGCGACTTCGGCAGCCGTGAGCTGCTGGAAGATATCCTGGAAGACCAGGAAGAACATATCGACTGGCTGGAAACCCAAGTTGGCCTGATCGACAAAGTGACCCTGGAGAACTACCTGCAATCGCAGATGGGTGAGTAATCTCTAATTATTGTAGGAGCGAGCTTGCTCGCGAAAAGCGTGAAGGCGCCGCGTTCATTCAGAATGCTCGCGCTATCGTTAACGTCCTTCGCGAGCAAGCTCGCTCCTACAGGTACAAAAAAGCCCCGCTCTCGAATGAGAAGCGGGGCTTTTTATTGTGCGCCAATTACGCTTCGGTCTTGGCAGCCGCTTTTTCAGCAGCCTCCTTGATCAGCGCCTGCAACGAACCATCAGCCGCCATTTCGGTGATGATATCGCTACCGCCGACCAGCTCACCGGCCACCCACAGTTGTGGGAACGTTGGCCAATTGGCGTACTTCGGCAGGTTGGCGCGGATTTCCGGGTTTTGCAGGATATCCACGTAAGCGAACTTTTCACCACACTGCATGACAGCCTGGGAAGCCTTCGCGGAGAAGCCACACTGCGGGGCATTCGGGGCGCCCTTCATGTAAAGCAGAATGGTGTTGTTGGCAATCTGCTCTTTAATCGTTTCGATGATATCCATGGAACACCTCGGCTGGAACTTTGCGACTCACAGGTCGGCACGGTGGCGCATTGTAACGCAAAATCCCAGCGTGGTGCTCGGGCTCCCCGACAGACTCACTGCGTCACGCCGCCGCGACCTGCACCGGCACGCCATTCAATGCCGCATTGCCCGACAACTCATCCAACTGCCGTTCATCCGTCAGGTCATTGGCACTCGCCCCAGGCTGGGCACTGGCGATGTTCATATGTACACCCGGGCGGTCATGGCCCCAACCGTGGGGCAGGCTGACCACGCCGGGCATCATTTCCAGGCTGGCCAACACCTGTACTTCGATCATGCCGATCCGCGAACTGACCCGCACCCGCTGCCCGTCACTCAGTTGGCGACGGGCAAGGTCATCGGGGTGCATCAGCAATTGATGGCGGGGTTTGCCCTTCACCAGCCGGTGATAATTATGCATCCACGAATTATTGCTGCGTACATGCCGGCGGCCGATCAACAGTAACTCGTCGACCTTGGGCAGCGGCAACGCCGCAAACCGCGCCAGGTCCGCCAGGATCACCGGCGGCGCCGCCTGGACCCGGCCATTGGCAGTTTTCAAGCGCCCCGCCAGATTGGCCTTCAGGGGCCCCAGGTCCAGACCATGGGGATGATCGGCCAGCATGGCCACCGACAGCTTGTGCGGGGAGGCGTCACCATAGGCGCCCGCCCGCAAGCCAAAATCAATCATCTGCGCCGGCGCCATCGTGGGCTTGAGCGGGCTGCCGGTACGGGCCGCAAACGCCTGGGCCAAGCCGACGAAAATCTCCCAATCGTGCAACGCCCCCTCGGGCTTGGGCAGAATCGCCCGGTTGAAGCGGGTGACGTTACGCACCGCAAACATATTGAACGTGGTGTCGTAATGATCGTTTTCCAGGGCCGAAGTCGATGGCAGGATCAGGTCGGCATAACGGGTGGTTTCATTGATATACAGGTCGACGCTGACCATAAACTCCAGACCATCCAGCGCCTGCTCCAGTTGCCGACCGTTCGGCGTGGACAACACCGGATTGCCAGCCACTGTGACCAGCGCGCGGATCTGCCCTTCGCCCGCGGTAAGCATTTCTTCAGCCAGGGCCGACACGGGCAACTCGCCGCTGTATTCGGGACGCCCGGACACCCGACTCTGCCACCGATTGAAGTGCCCGCCGGATGTGGCCGCCACCAGGTCCACCGCAGGCTCGGTGCACAAGGCGCCACCTACCCGATCCAGATTGCCCGTGACCAGGTTGATCAACTGCACCAGCCAGTGGCACAAGGTGCCAAATGCCTGGGTCGATACCCCCATACGCCCGTAGCAGACGGCCTTGTCTGCGGCCGCAAAATCCCGCGCCAACTGGCGAATCTGCTCGGCCGGCACCGCGCATTGAGCGCTCATGGCTTCGGCGGTAAAGCCCGCGATGGCGCGGCGCACCTCGTCCAGTCCGTCCACCGGCAAGTGGCTGTCACGGGTCAGGTGTTCGGCGAACAATGTGTTGAGCAGCCCGAACAGCAACGCCGCGTCCCCACCGGGGCGCACAAACAGATGCTGGTCGGCCATGGCCGCCGTCTCACTGCGCCGGGGATCGACCACCACCACTTTGCCGCCCCGCGCCTGAATCGCCTTCAGGCGCTTTTCCACGTCCGGCACAGTCATGATGCTGCCATTGGAAGCCAGTGGGTTGCCGCCCAGGATCAGCATGAAGTCGGTCTGGTCGATATCCGGGATGGGCAGCAACAGCCCGTGCCCATACATCAAGTGGCTTGTGAGGTGATGGGGCAGTTGGTCCACCGAGGTCGCGGAAAAGCGATTGCGCGTCTTCAACTGCCCGAGGAAATAGTTGCTGTGGGTCATCAAGCCATAGTTGTGCACGCTGGGATTGCCCTGGTACACCGCCACCGCATTCTGCCCATGCCGCGCCTGGATGCCCGCCAGCCGCTCGGCCACCAGGGCGAAAGCCTCGTCCCAGGGGATCGGCTGCCATTGGCTGCCCACCCGCAGCATCGGCTGGTGCAGGCGATCGGGATCGTTCTGGATATCTTGCAGGGCCACGGCCTTGGGGCAGATATGGCCACGACTGAAGGTGTCCTGGGCGTCACCCTTGATCGAGGTGATGGCAATACTGCCTGCGTCCGAGGTGGTGGTTTCCAGGGTCAGGCCGCAGATCGCTTCGCACAGGTGGCAGGCACGGTGATGGAGAGTCTTGGTCATGGCCAGTCTCTTTATTAGGGCTTTGGCCCGACTATGGGCCGCACCCTCCAGCGACGCCAGCAACGTTCGCCCTGTGAATCAACGGGCATCAGGCCAGGCCATGGGTAAGCATGAGTAAATGTTTCAAAAACCTCCCGCACCGCCCGGGAAACCGTCGCGACCTGGCCCGAGGCCGCCATCACACATTGCAAAAGGTCGCGGCGCCAGTGTACAAATGACCCGCTGCTGTCCGTAAACAGGCCTCAAAAGTGCAATTCCCGCCCCTTTGACCCCCTCTAAAAAACCGTAGCCTATTGGTAAGACGCGACATTTAGTGTCAATATCGCGCCTCCCCCTATTTCGTCGCCCAGTGCGGCTTTCGCCGCAGGTCTCGCCCGTTGTCACAATAAACAAGGCTTTGAGTATCTGCGGTCTGTTGCAAAAAGGTAGTTAATGATGAGCGCAAGGCACTTTCTCTCCCTGATGGATTGCACGCCCGAAGAGCTGGTCAGCGTGATCCGTCGAGGCATTGAGCTTAAAGACCTGCGTAATCGCGGCGTACTGTTCGAGCCTTTGAAAAACCGCGTACTCGGGATGATTTTCGAGAAATCGTCCACCCGTACCCGCCTGTCCTTCGAAGCCGGCATGATCCAGCTCGGCGGCCAAGCCATTTTCCTGTCGCCCCGGGACACCCAACTGGGCCGGGGCGAGCCGATCAGCGATTGCGCCATTGTCATGTCGCGCATGCTCGATGCGGTGATGATCCGTACCTTCGCCCATAGCACCCTCACCGAATTTGCCGCCAACTCGCGGGTGCCGGTGATCAACGGGCTGTCCGATGACCTGCATCCGTGCCAGTTGCTGGCCGATATGCAGACGTTCCTCGAACATCGTGGCTCGATCCAGGGCAAGACCGTGGCCTGGGTCGGCGATGGCAACAATATGTGCAACAGCTATATAGAAGCGGCGATCCAGTTCGACTTCCATCTGCGCATTGCCTGCCCTGAAGGCTACGAGCCCAGCGCCGAATTCCTGGCCAAGGCCGACGCCCGCGTTCAAATCGTGCGCGACCCGAAAGACGCGGTGGTCGGCGCGCACCTGGTGAGCACCGACGTCTGGACCTCCATGGGCCAGGAAGACGAGACCGCCAAGCGCCTGGCCTTGTTCGCACCTTATCAAGTCACCCGTGAATTGCTCGACCTTGCCGCGCCGGATGTGTTGTTCATGCACTGCCTGCCGGCCCATCGCGGCGAAGAAATCAGCCTCGACCTGTTAGACGACCAGCGCTCCGTCGCCTGGGACCAGGCAGAAAACCGCCTGCACGCCCAGAAGGCCCTGCTGGAGTTCCTGGTGCCACCGGCGTATCACCACGCATGAGCCAGCCACTTCTGCTGAACCTGCGCAATCTGGCATGCGGCTATCAGGACCAACGGGTGGTGCAGAACCTCAATCTGCACCTCAATGCCGGGGATATCGGTTGCCTGCTGGGCTCTTCCGGCTGCGGCAAGACCACCACCCTGCGCGCGATTGCCGGGTTTGAGCCGGTGCACGAAGGCGAAATAAACCTGGCCGGCCAAGTGATCTCCAGCGCCGGTTTTACCCTGGCACCGGAGAAACGCCGCATTGGCATGGTGTTCCAGGACTACGCACTGTTTCCACACCTCTGCGTGGCCGACAACATCGGCTTCGGCATTCGCAAACACCCGCAAAAAGACCGCGTGGTGGCTGAATTGCTGGAGTTGGTCAACCTGAAGAACCTGGGCAAGCGCTTCCCCCACGAACTTTCCGGCGGCCAGCAACAGCGTGTGGCCCTGGCCCGTGCGCTGGCACCCGAGCCGCAGTTGCTGCTGCTGGACGAGCCCTTCTCCAACCTTGATGGTGAGCTGCGGCGCAAGCTCAGCCATGAAGTACGGGACATCCTCAAGGCCCGTGGTACCAGTGCGATCCTGGTCACCCATGACCAGGAAGAAGCCTTTGCCGTGAGCGACCACGTGGGTGTGTTCAAGGAAGGCCGGCTGGAACAATGGGATACGCCCTACAACCTCTATCACGAACCGCTGACGCCTTATGTCGCAAGTTTTATTGGCCAGGGTTACTTCATCCGCGGGCAATTGAGTTCACCGGAATCGGTCAGCACCGAACTGGGCGAATTGCGCGGCAATCGTGCCTATACCTGGCCAACTGGCAGTGCGGTGGATGTGTTACTGCGCCCGGATGACGTCGTTTATGCACCCGACAGCACGCTGAAAGCGCAGATCGTCGGCAAGACGTTCCTCGGTGCCTCGACCCTCTACCGCTTGCAGTTGCCGACCGGGGCCCAGTTGGAATCGATTTTCCCCAGCCATGCCGACCATCAGGTGGGTGCGCAGGTGGGAGTCCGCGTGGCGGCCGAGCATCTGGTGCTGTTCCAGGCCTCGGGGAGCACGGCGGCGCAGATTGCGCAGGTGGAGTCAGGTGTGCGGCGCTACAGCACTACCAGTTGAAGAAACCCGATCCAAAATGTGACAGCGCGCTTGTGTGGGCGCCGGGCTTGCTCGCGATGCGGGCGCCTGGGTCTGTCAGTTGCATCAAGGTGATGCTATCGCAGGCAAGCCAGCGCCCACCGAGGCTGGCTCGCACATTCGATCCCGCTGTTCTTGACGTTACGCCCGGCCAATCGGCGCAAATGTCGCCTGGGTGTGCTCTGCCAACACCGCCGCCGCCAACTCCACCTCAAGTCCTCTCCTGCCTGCGCTGACAAATATTGTCGCAAAAGGCTGCGCGCTCACATCGATGAACGTGCGCAAGCGCTTCTTCTGCCCCAACGGGCTGATCCCCCCCAACAAATAACCGGTAGAGCGCTGCGCCGCTGCCGGGTCGGCCATCTCGACTTTCTTCACGCCCGCAGCATGCGCCAGGGCCTTCAAATCCAGACTTCCGACGACCGGCACCACCGCCACCAATAACTCAGCTTTTTCGCTGCTGGCGAGCAAGGTCTTGAACACCCGCGCAGGATCCAGGCTCAATTTTTCCGCGGCCTCCAGGCCATAAGAGGCGGCCTTGGGGTCATGTTCGTAACTGTGGATGCGATGTTCGGCGCGAACTTTTTTCAACAAGTCCAATGCGGGTGTCATTGGGGGCTCCAGGCTTGTGGGAAACGTGGAAAAGCAGACCGCCGATTCTAGGACAAACCCAGGCAAAACGCTCTAGTGCAGGGCACCGTGCGACCAATCCGCGCAGCGCCTGGGCACGCTTGCCGCCCGTTGCGCCAACGTAGTAGCGCGATCATTCATCACACTAATAGTTTGAAAATGACCGACCGTTCACTTTCGACCTTTGACAGCGGTGTTTCTTGTCTATATTTTTTCGTTTCCGAATACTGTAGGAATACACCCACAGTATCCGAGCAGTAAGCCGTGGCCGGGATGGGGATTTTGGTGACGGTGAAAATCGCGCGAGGCCCGTTGAGGCACAGCGCCAGACAAGAAAAAAAACGAGGTTTTCAATGACAACTGCTCTTCAACAGCCTTCACTTTCAAGCCAATGCATGGCCGAGTTCCTCGGCACCGCGCTGCTGATCTTTTTCGGCACCGGCTGCGTCGCTGCGCTCAAGGTCGCGGGTGCCAGCTTCGGCTTGTGGGAGATCAGCATCATCTGGGGGATCGGCGTGAGCATGGCGATCTACCTGAGTGCCGGCATTTCCGGGGCTCATCTCAATCCAGCCGTCAGCATCGCGCTGTGCATCTTTGCCGATTTCGACAAGCGCAAACTGCCCTTCTATATCATCGCCCAGGTTGCCGGCGCCTTCTGTTCGGCTGCATTGGTCTACACGCTCTACAGCAACCTGTTTTTCGATTACGAACAAACTCACCACATGGTTCGTGGCTCGGCGGCCAGCCTGGAACTGGCTTCGGTCTTCTCCACCTACCCTCACGCCCTGCTCAATACCGCCCAGGCGTTCCTGGTGGAGATGGTTATCACCGCCATCCTGATGGGCGTGATCATGGCCCTGACCGACGACAATAACGGCTTGCCCCGCGGCCCCCTGGCGCCACTGCTGATCGGCTTGCTGATCGCGGTGATCGGCAGTGCCATGGGCCCGCTGACCGGGTTTGCGATGAACCCGGCCCGGGATTTCGGCCCCAAGCTGATGACGTTTTTCGCCGGTTGGGGTGAAATGGCCTTCACCGGCGGGCGCGATATTCCTTATTTCCTGATTCCGATCCTTGCACCGATTGTCGGTGCCTGCCTCGGCGCTGCGGCCTATCGCGGGTTGATTGCCCGCCATCTGCCCAACGCTGCACCTGCTACAACTGATGCAGCCGACACCGCCGCGAGCGGCAACACCCGAACTTCCTGAAAGCGGTAGCCTGAGCCCTTCTGCCCTTTGCGGCCCAGGCTACTTACCCACTCCCTTTTTCCGTCCAAGGCAATCGACATGACCGACACACAGAATAAGAACTACATCATTGCCCTCGATCAGGGCACCACCAGTTCCCGGGCGATCATCTTTGATCGTGACGCCAACGTGGTGTGCACCGCCCAACGTGAATTCGTCCAGCATTACCCGCAAGCCGGTTGGGTCGAACATGACCCGATGGAAATCTTCGCCACCCAAAGCGCCGTGATGGTCGAGGCCCTGGCACAGGCCGGCCTGCACCACGATCAGGTGGCCGCCATCGGCATCACCAACCAGCGTGAAACCACGGTGGTCTGGGACAAGATCACCGGCCGCCCGATCTACAACGCCATCGTCTGGCAATGCCGCCGCAGCACCGAGATCTGTCAGCAACTCAAGCGTGACGGCCATGAGCAATACATCAGCGACACCACCGGCCTGGTCACCGACCCGTACTTCTCTGGCACCAAGCTCAAGTGGATCCTCGATAACGTCGAAGGCAGCCGCGAACGCGCGCGCAATGGCGAACTGCTGTTCGGCACCATCGACAGCTGGCTGATCTGGAAGTTTACCGGCGGCAAGACCCACGTCACCGACTACACCAACGCCTCGCGCACCATGCTCTTCAATATCCACACCCTGGAGTGGGACGCGAAGATGCTCGAGGTGCTGGACATCCCGCGCGAGATGCTGCCGGAGGTTAAATCCTCTTCGGAAATCTACGGCCGCACCAAAAGCGGGATTGCCATTGGCGGGATTGCCGGCGACCAGCAAGCGGCGCTGTTCGGCCAGATGTGCGTCGAGCCCGGCCAGGCGAAAAACACCTACGGCACCGGCTGCTTCCTGCTGATGAACACCGGCGACAAGGCGGTCAAATCCAAGCACGGCATGCTCACCACCATCGCTTGCGGCCCACGTGGCGAAGTGGCCTACGCCCTCGAAGGCGCAGTGTTCAACGGCGGCTCCACCGTGCAATGGCTGCGCGACGAGCTGAAGATCATCAACGATGCCCACGACACCGAGTACTTCGCCAACAAGGTCAAGGACAGCAACGGCGTGTACCTGGTGCCAGCGTTCACCGGCCTCGGCGCGCCGTACTGGGACCCCTATGCCCGTGGCGCGCTGTTCGGCCTGACCCGTGGCGTACGTGTCGATCACATCATTCGTGCGGCCCTGGAGTCGATTGCCTACCAGACCCGCGATGTGCTCGACGCCATGCAGCAGGACTCTGGTGAACGCCTCAAATCCCTGCGAGTGGACGGCGGCGCCGTGGCCAACAACTTCTTGATGCAGTTCCAGGCCGACATCCTCGGCACCCAGGTCGAGCGCCCGCAAATGCGCGAGACCACCGCATTGGGCGCGGCCTACCTGGCCGGCCTGGCCTGTGGCTTTTGGGGCAGCCTGGATGAGCTGCGTGGCAAGGCGGTGATCGAGCGCGAATTCGAACCGCAACTGGACGAGCCGGCCAAAGAAAAACTCTACGCCGGCTGGAAAAAAGCCGTCAGCCGCACCCGCGACTGGGAACCCCACGAAGGCGCTGAATAAGCCACGCGCCGGACCCACTTAGGGTTGTAACTGGCAGGGAGCAGATTCCTGCGTCATCATGGGCCACTTTTTTGTACGGCAGCCCAAAGGACGCCCCATGAATCTGCCTCCCCGTCAGCAGCAAATCCTCGAACTGGTCCGCGAACGCGGCTATGTCAGCATCGAGGAAATGGCGCAGCTGTTCGTTGTTACCCCGCAAACCATCCGCCGCGACATCAATCAACTGGCCGAAGCCAACCTGCTGCGCCGCTACCATGGCGGCGCCGCCTATGACTCCAGCGTCGAAAACACCGAGTACGCCATGCGTGCCGACCAGATGCGCGATGAAAAACAGCGTATCGGCGAAGCCATTGCCGCACAGATCCCTGATCACGCCTCGCTATTCATCAACATCGGCACCACCACCGAGTCCATCGCCCGGGCGCTGCTCAACCACAGCCACCTGAAGATCATCACCAACAACCTCAACGTCGCCATGATGCTCAGCGCCAAGGACGACTTCGACGTGCTCCTCACCGGCGGCAATGTGCGCCGTGACGGCGGCGTAGTGGGCCAGGCCAGCGTGGACTTTATCAACCAGTTCAAAGTCGACTTCGCCCTGGTGGGGATCAGCGGTATCGACGAGGACGGCAGCCTGCTGGACTTCGATTACCAGGAAGTGCGGGTTTCCCAGGCGATCATTGCCAATGCGCGCAAGGTGATCCTGGCGGCGGACTCCAGCAAATTCGGGCGCAACGCCATGATTCGCCTGGGCCCGATCAGCTTGATTGATTGCCTGGTTACCGATCAGCAGCCGGTGCCGGCGCTGGTGCAGTTGCTCAACCAGCATAAGATTCGCCTGGAAGTCGTATAAGCCTCCTACTGAATCTCTGGTGCCTGTACTGCCATTATCGCGGGCAAGCCCGCTCCCACATTGGAATGTGATCAACCTGTGGGAGCGGGCTTGCCCGCGATAGCGACCTATAAGGCCACAACTCTCTTGGGCCAACACCAGGCTCAATGTTCACAATTTTTCCTTTTCCGGCCCTTCGATGAGTTTTTTCAATCGAAGGCGACTGGCTGCGCCCGCGTTTATGAGCTACCATTTTCGCAAATGAACATTAATGTTCGAATTCAAATATAAATAAAGATCGCGAGGCCAGCCGATGACCCCCTCCACCTTGCCTGCTCCACCCCTTGCCGAAGTCTATGATGTTGCCGTTATCGGTGGCGGGATCAATGGCGTGGGCATCGCGGCAGATGCAGCCGGTCGCGGCCTGTCGGTATTCCTTTGCGAAAAGGACGACCTGGCCAGCCACACCTCCTCCGCCAGCAGCAAGCTGATCCACGGCGGCCTGCGCTACCTTGAACATTACGAATTCCGCCTGGTGCGCGAAGCCCTGGCCGAACGCGAAGTGCTGCTGGCCAAGGCCCCGCACATCGTCAAGCAGATGCGCTTTGTGCTGCCCCATCGTCCACATCTGCGCCCGGCGTGGATGATCCGCGCTGGCCTGTTTCTGTATGACCACCTCGGCAAGCGCGAAAAACTCGCTGGCTCCAAAAGCCTGAAGTTCGGTGCCGACAGCCCGCTGAAAAGCGAAATCACCAAGGGTTTCGAATACTCCGACTGCTGGGTCGATGACGCACGCCTGGTGGTGCTCAACGCCATGGCCGCCCGGGAAAAAGGGGCACACATCCACACCCAGACCCGTTGCGTCAGCGCCCGTCGCAGCAAGGGCCTGTGGCACCTGCACCTGGAGCGCGCCGATGGCAGCCTGTTCTCGATCCGCGCCAAGGCGCTGGTGAACGCGGCCGGCCCGTGGGTTGCCAAGTTCATCAAGGATGACCTGAAGCTGGATTCGCCCTACGGCATCCGCCTGATCCAGGGCAGCCACCTGATCGTGCCGAAACTGTACGAAGGTGCCCACGCGCACATCCTGCAGAACGAAGACGGGCGCATCGTCTTCACCATTCCGTACCTCAATCACCTGACCATCATCGGTACCACCGACCGTGAGTACACCGGCGATCCAGCGAAAGTGGCGATTACCGAAGGTGAAACGGACTACATGCTCAAGGTGGTCAACGCCCACTTCAAGCAGCAGTTGAGCCGCGACGATATCGTGCACACCTACTCCGGCGTGCGTCCGTTGTGCAACGACGAGTCGGACAACCCGTCGGCCATTACCCGCGACTACACCCTGGCGTTGTCGGGCACAGGTGAAGAAGCGCCGATCCTGTCGGTGTTCGGCGGCAAGCTGACCACCTACCGTAAGCTTGCGGAGTCGGCACTGGCGCAACTGGCCCCCTACTTCCCCCATATCAAGCCAAGCTGGACCGCCAAGGCCAGCCTGCCCGGCGGCGAAGAAATGACCACGCCAGAAGCCCTGGCCACGGACATTCGCAGCAAGTACGAATGGATCCCCAGCGAAATCGCCCGCCGTTGGTCGACCACCTATGGCAGTCGCACCTGGCGCCTGCTCGAAGGCGTGCAATCCTTGGCCGACCTCGGCGAGCATCTGGGTGGCGGGCTGTACACCCGGGAAGTGGACTACCTGTGCGCCGAGGAATGGGCGACCCAGGCCTACGACATTCTATGGCGCCGCACCAAGCTCGGGCTGTTCACCACCCCCGAGGAGCAGGAAAACCTGCAGCGTTACCTGATCAAGCTGGAGCAGAACCGCAGCAAGATCGAAGCAGCATGACTACCCAGCCCCTGCACCGAAAGGTCCAGGGGCTTTTTTTGGCTTGCGCCTCAAGCCGGCCCCTACAAATTCGGTTTTCCGAACGCGTTACTGCCGGCGATTCGGTTTGCCGGACTTAAACACCGGATAAACATCGTCACATAAAGTTAATCACTATATAAATCATATAGTTATATCTTTATTAACAGTCTGGCACGACTCATGCTCTACACTTGGGACGTGTTTGCCTGAGATGCTTCAGGAGCCGTCACAGGCATTCGCTGTATCGAAAGAGCCGTCCAGGCTTCATAAAAAAAACAAATGTCGAGGAAGTATTGATGCGTATCGTTCCCCATATTTTGGGCGCAGCCATCGCTGCCGCTCTGATTAGCACTCCAGTCTTCGCCGCCGAACTGACCGGCACGCTGAAGAAAATCAAAGAGTCGGGCACCATCACACTGGGCCACCGCGACGCCTCCATCCCGTTCTCCTACATCGCGGACGGCTCTGGCAAGCCAGTGGGCTACTCCCACGACATTCAACTGGCCATCGTGAAAGCTGTCGAGAAAGACCTCGGCATGAAGGAAGGCGAGCTGAAGGTCAAATACAACCTGGTCACCTCCCAAACCCGCATCCCGCTGGTGCAGAACGGCACCGTAGACGTTGAGTGTGGCTCCACCACCAACAACGTCGAGCGTCAGCAACAAGTCGACTTCTCCGTTGGCATCTTCGAAATTGGTACCCGTCTGCTGTCCAAAAAGGACTCGACCTACAAGGATTTCGCTGACCTCAAGGGCAAGAACGTCGTAACCACCGCCGGTACCACCTCCGAGCGCATCCTCAAGTCCATGAACGCTGACAAGCAGATGGGCATGAACGTCATCTCCGCCAAGGACCACGGTGAATCCTTCCAGATGCTGGAAAGCGGCCGTGCCGTTGCCTTCATGATGGACGACGCACTGCTGGCCGGTGAAATGGCCAAGGCCAAGAAGCCAAATGACTGGGCTGTAACGGGCACTGCTCAGTCGTACGAAATCTACGGCTGCATGGTTCGCAAAGGCGATGCGCCGTTCAAGAAAGCGGTTGACGATGCAATCGTTGCTACCTTTAAGTCGGGCGAAATCAACAAGATCTATGACACCTGGTTCCAAAAGCCGATCGCACCAAAAGGCCTGAACCTGATGTTCCCGATGAGCGACGAACTCAAGGCCCTGATCGCGAACCCGACCGATAAGGCGGCCGACGACAAAACGGCTGAAAAAAAGTCCTGATTCCGAACTAACCTTATCCCCTGAGGGAGCCAACCCTCCCTCAGGTGTCTGTTACTACCTGCTGGCATTATTTGGAACACTCGACCTGGCGGTTTCCGAGCCGATCTTGTGTGCCTGACGTTCACCGTCAGGCGGGAATGGATTTTCCCCAAGCGGGTGCTTGTACATCGATCGATTTCGGGGGAGACCCTAATGAATTACAACTGGGACTGGGGCGTATTCTTCAAGTCCACCGGCGTGGGCAGCGAGACCTATCTCGACTGGTTCATCTCCGGTTTGGGCTGGACCATCGCCATCGCCATCGTGGCCTGGATCGTTGCCTTGCTGCTGGGCTCGGTACTGGGCGTAATGCGCACGATGCCTAATCGGCTCGTGGCCGGCATCGCCACCTGCTACGTGGAACTCTTTCGTAACGTGCCACTGCTGGTACAGCTGTTCATCTGGTACTTCCTGGTACCCGACCTGCTACCGCAGAACCTGCAGGACTGGTACAAACAAGACTTGAACCCGACCACCTCGGCCTACCTGAGCGTTGTCGTGTGCCTGGGCCTGTTCACCGCCGCCCGCGTATGTGAACAAGTGCGTACCGGTATCCAGGCCCTGCCCCACGGTCAGGAAGCCGCCGCGCGCGCCATGGGTTTCAGCCTGTCGCAGATCTACTGGAACGTGCTGTTGCCCCAGGCCTACCGGATCATCATTCCGCCGCTCACCTCGGAATTCCTCAACGTCTTCAAGAACTCCTCCGTGGCGTCCTTGATCGGCCTGATGGAGTTGCTGGCGCAAACCAAGCAGACCGCCGAGTTCTCGGCCAACCTGTTTGAAGCCTTCACCCTGGCCACGCTGATCTACTTCACCCTGAACATGAGCCTGATGTTGCTGATGCGCGTGGTCGAGAAGAAAGTCGCAGTGCCCGGCCTGATTTCCGTGGGGGGTAAATAATGGAATTCGATTTCAGCGGCATTATCCCGGCCTTCCCTGGCCTGTGGAACGGCATGGTCATGACCTTGAAGCTGATGGTCATGGGTGTGGTCGGCGGCATCGTCCTCGGGACCATCCTGGCGTTGATGCGCCTGTCCTCCAGCAAACTGCTGTCCCGCGTGGCCGGCGCCTACGTGAACTACTTCCGCTCGATCCCGCTGCTGCTGGTGATCACCTGGTTCTACCTGGCGGTGCCGTTCGTGTTGCGCTGGATCACCGGCGAAGACACGCCAATCGGCGCGTTCACCTCCTGCGTCGTGGCATTCATGATGTTCGAGGCCGCGTACTTCTGCGAAATCGTGCGGGCCGGCGTGCAGTCGATCCCCAAGGGCCAGATGGCTGCAGCACAAGCGATGGGCATGACCTACGGCCAGACCATGCGCCTGATCATCCTGCCCCAGGCGTTCCGCAAGATGACCCCGCTGCTGTTGCAGCAGAGCATCATCCTGTTTCAGGACACCTCGCTGGTCTACACCGTGGGCCTGGTGGACTTCCTCAACTCCGCTCGCTCCAACGGCGACATTATCGGCCGCTCCAATGAGTTCCTGATCTTTGCCGGTGTCGTCTACTTCATCATCAGCTTTGCCGCCTCGCTGCTGGTCAAGCGTCTGCAAAAAAGGTTTGCCGTATGATCTCTATCAAGAACATCAACAAGTGGTATGGCGACTTCCAGGTGCTGACCGATTGCAGCACTGATGTCAAAAAAGGCGAAGTGATCGTGGTGTGCGGGCCGTCCGGCTCGGGCAAATCCACCCTGATCAAGTGCGTCAACGCCCTGGAACCGTTCCAGAAAGGTGACGTCGTGGTCGACGGCACCTCGATTGCCGACCCGAAGACCAACCTGCCGAAACTGCGCTCGCGCGTGGGCATGGTGTTCCAGCACTTCGAACTGTTCCCGCACATGACCATCACCGAAAACCTGACGGTCGCGCAGATCAAGGTGCTGGGCCGCAGCAAGGAAGAAGCCACCAAGAAAGGCCTGCAATTGCTGGAGCGCGTGGGTCTGTCGGCGCACAAGGACAAGCACCCGGGCCAACTGTCCGGCGGCCAGCAGCAGCGCGTGGCGATTGCCCGTGCACTGGCCATGGACCCGATCGTCATGTTGTTCGACGAACCGACTTCGGCCCTGGACCCGGAGATGGTCAACGAAGTACTGGACGTGATGGTGCAACTGGCCCAGGAAGGCATGACCATGATGTGCGTGACCCACGAAATGGGCTTCGCCCGTAAAGTGGCCGACCGTGTGATCTTCATGGACGCCGGCAAGATCATCGAGGACTGCCCTAAAGAAGAGTTCTTCGGCGATATCAGCGCCCGCTCCGAACGTGCGCAGCACTTCCTCGAGAAAATCCTGCAGCACTAAGCACGACACAGCGTCCACTGTAGAACCCGGGCCCTGTGGGAGCGGGCTTGCCCGCGATTACGGTGTATCAGTCAACCTATCTGTGGCTGACCTACCGTCATCGCGGGCAAGCCCGCTCCCACACCGGTCCAGGCAAGCGCTGGTTGACCCAAGGCATCTGTGATGAAATGCGACCCCACCCTCTATCGCGCCGCACCGCCATCACTTGCCGTGAAGCCCCGTCTGATCCGCCAATTGTTCCTGCCGCCTCTGATCATCCTGTTGATGATCGGCCTGGGTTTTATCGGCTTCTGGACCAGCGAGTACTACGGCATCCGGACCCTGGGCGAGAACGGTGAGCGCCAGTTGGAGCTGCATGCGCGCACGGTCGAAAGTGAGATCAGCAAATACACCTACCTGCCCAGCCTGCTGGAGCTGGAGTCCAGCGTCTCCAAGCTGCTGGCCGAGCCAAGCCCGGAACATCGGCAAACCGTCAACGAATACCTCGAAGGCCTGAACCGGCGCAGCCGCAGCCGGGCGATTTATGTGATGGACACCACCGGCCGCGTGATGGCCACCAGTAACTGGCGCGATATCGACAGTTACCTGGGTGAAGACCTGTCGTTCCGCGCCTATTTCCAGAATGCCGTGCGTGGCCAGCCCGGCCGTTTCTATGGCATCGGCAGCACCAATGGCGAACCCGGCTACTACCTGGCCCATGGCCTGGAAGAACGCGGCAAGATCATTGGCGTCGCGGTGGTCAAGGTGCGCCTCGAAGCGTTGGAAGAACGCTGGCAGCGCGCGCGCCTGGAAGCCTTCGTCAGCGATGAGAACGGCATCATCATCCTCTCCAGCGACCCGGCGCGCCGGCTCAAGGCCGTGCGCCCGCTGAGCGACGAGACCAAGGAGCGCCTGGCCCGCAGCCTGCAGTATTACTGGGCGACCCTCAACGAACTGCAACCCCTGGCCCGCGAGCACCTCGACGCCGGCACCGAGAAGCTGACCTTCCCCGCCAACAGTGAAGTGGTGGCCGACGACCAGGAAGTCACCTACCTGGCCCAGACCCGGCCACTGAACGACACGCCGTGGAATTTCACCCTGCTCACCCCGCTCAACGACCTGCGCCAGGCCGCGATCAACCAGGGCATCCTCGTGGCGGTGGCCTTTGCCCTGGTGGCGTTCCTGCTGATTGCCTGGAATGAGCGGCGCAAGGTGATCGCCACACGCCTGGCCGCCCGCGAGGCCCTGCAGGAAGCCAACAACCAACTGGAGCGGCGGATTGCCGAGCGTACCGCCGACCTGCGCGCCAGCAACGAACGGCTCAAGGCGCAGATCCGCGAACGACGTCAGGCCGAAGAGACCCTGCGCCGGGCCCAGGACGAATTGGTCCAGGCCGGAAAACTGGCGGCCATCGGCCAGATGTCGACCAGCATCGCCCATGAACTGAACCAGCCCCTGGCAGCCTTGCGCACCTTGTCCGGCAACACCGTGCGCTTCCTGGAGCGCGGTGCCCTGGATACCGCCAGCACCAACCTCAAGACCATCAATGAACTGATCGACCGCATGGGCCGCATCACCGCCAGCCTGCGCTCGTTTGCCCGGCGTGGTGACGACCAGGGTGAAGCCAGCCTGGCCAAGGCCGTGGACGCGGCGTTCCAGGTCCTGGGCAGCCGCCTCGACAACCTGCCGCTGACCGTACACCGCGGTTTCAGCCAGGCCATGTTGCAAATCGACCAGACGCGCCTGGAGCAGATCCTGGTCAACCTGATCGGCAACGCCCTGGACGCGATGCACGCCCAACCCGCCCCCGAGCTGTGGCTGGAAAGTGATATCCATGAAGGCAAATACCGCCTGCGGGTGCGGGACAACGGGCATGGCATCGACCCAGAGACCCGCAAGCACCTGTTCGAACCCTTTTTCACCACCAAACCCGGCGAGCAAGGTTTAGGCCTGGGCCTGACCCTGTCGGCCAGCCTCGCGGCGGCCACCGGCGGCAACCTGGCCGTCGAGCACCCGGCCGATGGTGGTACGGCCTTTGTCCTGAGCCTGCCCCTGGCAGGCCATCAACCCGGCGAGTCGATATGAACAGCCAACCCAATACCGAACTGACCGTGCTGATCGTCGAAGACGATCCCCATGTGTTGCTCGGCTGCCAGCAAGCCCTGGCCCTGGAAGATATTCCCAGCGTCGGCGTGGCCAGTGCCGAAGAGGCCCTCAAGCGCGTCGACGAGAACTTCGCCGGCATTGTGATCAGCGATATCCGCCTGCCCGGCATCGACGGCCTGGAGCTGTTGACCCGCCTCAAGGCCCTGGATAAAAGCCTGCCGGTGGTGCTGATCACCGGCCACGGCGACATCTCCATGGCCGTGGGCGCGATGCGCAACGGCGCCTATGACTTCATGGAAAAACCTTTTTCCCCGGAACGCCTGGTGGACGTGGTGCGCCGCGCCCTCGAACAGCGCGGCCTGGCCCGGGAAGTCTGGGCGTTGCGCCGGCAGCTGGCTGAGCGTGACTCCCTGGAAGGCCGGATCATCGGGCGCTCGCCGGCAATGCAGAACCTGCGGGAATTGATCGCCAATGTCGCCGACACCTCAGCCAACGTGCTGATCGAAGGCGAGACCGGCACCGGCAAGGAACTGGTCGCCCGCTGCCTGCACGACTTCAGCCGCCGCCACGCCCACCAATTCGTGGCCCTGAACTGCGGTGGCCTGCCGGAAAACCTGTTTGAAAGCGAGATTTTCGGCCACGAAGCCAACGCCTTCACCGGCGCGGGCAAGCGGCGGATCGGCAAGATCGAACATGCTCACGAAGGCACGCTGTTCCTCGACGAAGTGGAAAGCATGCCGATGAACCTGCAGATCAAACTGCTGCGGGTCTTGCAGGAGCGCACCCTGGAACGCCTGGGCTCGAACCAGAGCGTGGCGGTGGATTGCCGGGTGATCGCCGCGACCAAGTCCGACCTTGACGAATTGAGCCGCGCCAACCAGTTCCGCAGCGACTTGTACTACCGCCTGAACGTAGTGACCCTGGAACTGCCGCCCCTGCGCGAGCGTCGCGAAGATATCCTGCAACTGTTCGAACACTTCCTGCAGCAGTCATCCCTGCGCTTCGACCGCATCGCCCCGGAGCTGGACAACCAGACCCTGTCCAGCCTGATGAGCCACGACTGGCCCGGCAACGTGCGTGAACTGCGCAACGTCGCCGAACGCTTTGCCCTGGGCCTGCCGGCCTTCAAGAAGAGCGGCAACAGCCCCGACAACCATGGCCTGGCCTTTACCGAGGCGGTGGAAGCCTTTGAGCGCAACCTGCTCAGCGACGCCCTGCAGCGCAGCGGCGGCAACCTGACCCAGGCCAGCCTGGAGCTGGGCATGGCCAAGACCACCCTGTTCGACAAGGTCAAGAAATACGGCCTGAACCACTAAGGAGTACTGCGTGGATTTAGTTTTCAAGGCCGCCCTCGGTGCGGCGGTGGTATTGCTCCTGGCAGTGCTGGCCAAGACCAGGAACTACTACATCGCCGGCCTGGTGCCGCTGTTTCCGACCTTTGCCCTGATCGCCCACTACATCGTCGGCAAGGGCCGCTCGGTGGACGACTTGAAAACCACGATTGTGTTCGGCATGTGGTCGATCATTCCGTACTTTGTGTACTTGGCGACCTTGTATGTGATGGTCGACCGCATGCGCCTGGAGGCCTCGCTGGCAGTCGCCGCAGTAGCCTGGCTGATGGCCGCGACGGTACTGGTCAGCGTGTGGGTACGCATCCACGCCTGATTCACCTCAATCACATGTGGGAGCGGGCTTGCTCGCGAAAGCGGTGTATCAGTCGACATCTAAATTGACTGATCCACCGCTTTCGCGAGCAAGCCCGCTCCCACATTTTGATCAGTGTTTCAGCGCACGATCTTGTCGATCTGGATCCCGAGCTTTTTCAAGCGGTACCAGAAGCTGCGCTCGGAAATCCCGATCCTTGACGCCGCAGCCGCCTGCACGCCATTGCTCTCCTGCAACGCCGCCAGGATGTACGCCTTCTCTACTTCTGCCAGCGCGGCATCCAGGTCCCGAGGCACGCCCGGGCCTTCGCTGAGAATCGTCGTCACGTCACCCGCCGTCGGCTGGGACGCGAACAGATAGGCCGGCAAGTCGATATCCTCAATCACCGGGCTCGCCGCGACGATGGTCGCGCGTTCCACGCAGTTTTGCAGCTCGCGGATATTGCCCGGCCAGCTGTAGGCCGCCATGGCCTGCAAGGCATCTGCGCTGAAGCCGGTGATGCGTTTACCGGCATTGGCGCTCAGGCTGCGGGCAAAGTGGCGGGCCAGCGGGGCGATGTCTTCGACACGTTCGCGCAGGGCGGGCAGCGGGATTGGGAATACGTTGAGACGGTAGTAGAGGTCCTCGCGAAACTCCTTGTTCGCCACGGCTTCCAGCAGGTTCTTGTTGGTGGCGGCGATCACCCGCACATCCACCTTGCGCTCGCGGGGGTCGCCCACCGGTTCGATCACCCGCTCCTGCAAGGCGCGCAGGATCTTGGCCTGCAACGCCAGGGGCATATCGCCCACCTCGTCGAGAAACAGCGTGCCCTTGTCGGCCTGCATGAAACGCCCGACCCGATCGGCCACAGCGCCGGTAAAGGCGCCCTTGCGATGGCCGAACATTTCGCTTTCCAGCAAGCCTTCGGGGATCGCAGCGCAATTGACCGCGACGAAGGGTTTATCGGCGCGGTTGCCATGCTTGTGAATGGCGCGGGCGACCATTTCCTTGCCGGTGCCGCTTTCGCCGGTCAACAGGATGGTGGCGTTGCTTTCGCGCACCGAATCCACCGCTTGCAGCACACGGCGGAACGCCGGGCTGTCGCCCACCAGGCTGTCGAACTGCGCATGCTCGTCGAGCTCGGCGCGCAGCCGTGCGTTGTCGCGCATGATGTCGCGAAACTGCAAGGCCTTGGCCACGGTGATGTCCAGCTCGTCGATATCGAAGGGCTTGGCAATGTAGTCGTAGGCGCCGTTGCGCATCGACTGCACGGCATTTTTCACAGTGCTGTAGGCCGTCATCACGATCACCGGCAACTGTGGGTAGCGCACCTTGATCTCGGCCAGCAGCTGCGGGCCGTCCATGCCGGGCATGCGCCAGTCGCTGATCACCAGGTCGATATCTTCCTGCTCCAGCACCTTGAGGGCATGCAGGCCATTGCCGGCGATAAACACCTGGATATCGTTCTGGCTCAGGGCCGAGGCCAGCAAATCGCAGAGCTTGGGCTCGTCGTCGACCACCAATATGTTATGCGTCATGACTGTCCTCGTCGTCGCCGTCATCTTCACCGTTGGCCGGAATGTACAGGCTGAAGGTTGCGCCGGCATCCTTCTCGCTGGTGCATTCGATGCGGCCATCGTGACTTTCCATGATCGAATAGACTTTCGCCAGGCCAAGGCCAGTGCCCGAAGCCTTGGTGGTAACGAAGGGGGTAAAGATCCGCTCGATCATCTCTGCCGGGATGCCCTGCCCGCTGTCGCTGACGCTGATCACTGTGGACTGGTCCGCGCGGCTGATGCTTAACGTCAGGCGCCCGCCCTGGGGCATGGCATCGATGGCGTTGAGAATCAGGTTCAGGCACGCCTGCTTGAATTGCTTGGCGTCCACATAGAGGGTCGCGCCAGGCGCCTGGTCGTCGAGATGGGCGTCGATGGCGTGGCTCGCCAGCTCCGGCGCGCAGAACCCCAGGATGTCTTCCACCAGTGGCCGCGCCAGCTGCTGGCTGCGCAGGGGCTCGCTGGGTTTGGCGAAATCGAGAAAGTCGGTGATCAGGTCATTGATCCGGCTGACTTCGCTGACCACATATTCCAGGTGGCGCTTGTCGGTCTCCGGCAGGTCCGTGCGGCGGTGCAGCAGTTGGGTCGCGGTCTTGATGATGCCCAATGGGTTGCGGATTTCGTGGGCCAGGCCCATCGCCACTTCGCCCAGGGCATGCAGGCGGTCTCGCCGACGCAATTGGGCCTCGAGGTGATGCAATTCGCCCAGGCGCTCGGTCATGTGGTTGACGGTGCTGCTCAGTTGCGCCAACTCGTCGCCGCCGGTGACGGCCACGCGGTGCTGGTAATTGCCGCTGATCACCGCACTCACGCCTTGGGACAACTCACGCAGCGGCCGCGTCAGGTGCCGGGAGACCAGCACGCCGGCGCCCAGGGACAAGGCGGAACTGAGCAGGAAGATCAGCACGAACAGATTGCTCTGGTTCACCAGCCCCACCAGGCTGGTGTGGCGCAGCAGGCCGCTGAAGATCACACCCTGCAACTCGCCGGTGTCATTGAAGATCGGCCAGTACAGGCCACTGTAGTTGCTGGTGAATTGCTCGCTAGGCTGCTTGGTGCTGCGCAGCAGGGTTTCCACGGATTTCGGCACGCGGGTCGGGTGATCTTCAAAACGCTGGGTCGAGAAGATCTCCGAGAAGCCGTCGGTGTTGGCCAGGTACAGGCGCAAGTCCAGGGAGTGGACCTCGGCGACACTGGTCAGGAAGCTGCTGTCCAGGTAGGTGCCCACCAACAGTTCGTAATCGACACCGTCCTGAGTGGTTTCGAACGAGGAAATCACCGCCCCGGTGGCCACGCCGCCAACCTGCACGGTTTGCAATACGGCGTTGGGAGCGAGGCTGATTTGTTTCACCACATCATCGCCCACGGTGCTGAACATCACTTTGCCGTCGCTGCTGCGAATCAGCGTTACCACGTCAATATCAGTGGCGCTGGCAATGTCCGCGATCAAACGGTCATGCCGCATCGCTTCATGGGTGGAGGGCGGACGCACATAACGCAGGAAGATCTGCGCCACGCGGGCGTTGTCGTGCAGGATGTCGCTGACTTCGTCCTTGACGATCCGGGTCGACTCTTGCAGCCAGATGCGCACGTTACTGTCGAAAATCTGCGACAGGGTGGTGGCCGCCAACTCCGCGGCGATCATCGTCGGGATCACCGTCACCAGCCAGAACGCCAACACCAGCTTGCGCTGCAGGCTCCAGCGGGAAATGGCGAACGGGCGGGCTTTCTGGCGGGTTTTGGCAATCATCGGGTTTCGCTTATTGCAGCAGCCATGGCAGGGTCGGATCGGTCCGGGCGAATAAACACTTTTAGCACTTTGAGCAGGGTGTCGAGCAAGCGGTTGCGGTGCTGGAAAAACAGGGTATTGCCGGCGAACCCGCAGCCCAGGCGTAGCTTACTGGCATACCCCGCCTGCCCGCACTCATACAACGCAATATTGTGCTCGATGCAGTAGTCGACGTTGGTCAGCCAACTGCGAAAGTACAGGTTATGTTCGCGGCTGTGGGCCAGGTCATGGGCAAAGAACTTGTCGATCAGCCGATGCTGGTCGAGCAGCACCAGGTTGAACGCCACCAACTGCCCATCCACCCAGTAAAGTACACAGCGCGCCCGTTGTTCAAGCTGGGCGAGCACCTGGCTGAAATAACCGGCGGGCAGGCGTTCGAATTGCAGGTCGGCGCGGGCCAGGGTCGCTTCGTAGAGACGCATGATATCTGGCAATACGTCATCGACATTGTCCCGCCACTCCACCTGTGGCCCCGGCGCGCGTAGCTTGCGCCGCAAGTCCTTGCGCGTGGATTTGCCCAGGGAGCCCAGGTAGGCATCCACCGAGCCGTAGGGCAGCGGCAGCAGCCCGGTCGGCAGGCTCGGCATGCTGTGCAGGCCGGCGGCCTTGCAGCTGTCGGCCCAGTCCTGATCCTGGGTCGGAGCATCCTTGACCGCCAGCAAACCGATGCCGAATGCATCGGCATCCCGCCGTGCGGCGGCCAGCAGTTGTTGCAACAAGGCACCACGGCGCGCCGCCGGCACATGGCTGGCGACACCGGCATGGCATTGCTCGGCCACCGGCGAACCGATGGCGTACAGGCCCAGGCACAATGCGCCCGGCCACCAGCGTTCCAGGCGTTGGGTGAAGCGTTTGCCAATACCCGAGACGGTGGTGTCGAGGCGGTAATGGGTGATGAACGCCGGGGCCACCGCCAGCAGCCGCCCCTCCTCATAAAGGGCCAGGTAGCGCCATTGGAAGTCGTCGATAGCGGCGTTTTCCACGGCGACGTAGTAGTCCCAATCCTCCAGGGCCTGGGGAAAGCAGTCGTTCCAGGCACTGCGGTCGATGGCTTGGATACTCGGGAAGGTTTGCGCGGTTATCACATCTGATCCCTGTCAATACTGTGGCAAGCGGACAACCCGGCGCCTACAGGGAGAACCTTGTAGGCGCTGGCTTGCCAGCGAAAAAAGCGCAGTTGTGGCGAGCGGGCTTGCCACGGGGGGCGTCAGTTTCTGAAAGTTGTGTAGATACCTATGACCATCGCGGGCAAGCCCGCTCCTACAGGTGGCGGTGTCAGGCCCGGCGATATTCGTCCACAGGGGTGGTGTGCTGCTCAATGAAGTCGGCACTCAACTCGATCACCCGCCGGTATTGCAGGTCGACGGTGATCATGTGGTAACAGTTGTCCAACAGGATCTTGGTCACCGGGCCGCCGAGGTGGCGTTCCACGTAGTCGGCGTTCCAGCGGCTGGTGATGTCGTCCTCGATGGAGTGCAGGACCAGCGCCGGGGTCTTGATCGACGGCATGCGTTTCTTCACCACGGCGTTCATCCAGTGCAACTCGCGCACGGTGACGCCTTCCATGGTCAACAGCCCGGCTTCACTGCTCTCGCCCTCTTTCATCTGCCGCTCGACGATCGCCCGCAAGCGTTCGTTCTTGATGCCGTAGGGCGGCTTCTCGGTAAAGCGGAACAGGCGCACGCCGAAGGGAATGCGGATCAGCAACGGCGTGATGAACGCCATTTTGTTGATGCTCCAACCGTCGTACTTGAGAGTCGTGGAATACATCAGCAACCCCGCGACCTGGCCCGGATATTCCGAAGCCAGGTACATCGACATCACCGCGCCCATGGACAAGCCACCGACGAACACCTGTGCATGACGCTGCTGCACCCCGACAAAGGTCTTGCGCACGCCCTCGTACCAGTCGCGCCAGCCGGTGGCCTGCAGGTCCTCGTTGCCCCCGCAGTGCCCGGCCAGGGTTGGCACGTACACCGTGCAATTACCCGCCTTGACCAGGCCCTGGGCAACCCGACGCAATTCGGTCGGGGTGCCGGTCAGGCCGTGGATCAACAGGACCCCGACCGGACCGTTGCCGAGAACGAAGCCGGCGTTGCCTTCGCCGAGATCGATATCGGCCAGACTCACCGCTTCATCGCTCGGGTCAGCAGTTGCTCCAGCAGCTTCAAGCCCAGGTCGATTTCCGGGTAGCTGATTTCCAGGGACGGCGCCAGGGTGATCACGTTCTTGTAGTAACCGCCCACATCGAGGATCAGCCCGAGTTTCTGGCCGTCTACCAGCATGTCGCCTTTCATGCCTTCCTCAACCATGTAGTCCAGGGTCGCCTTGTCCGGGGTGAAACCATCGGGGCCGCAGATTTCGCAGCGCAGGGCCAGGCCCAGGCCATCCACATCGCCGATGATCGGGAAGCGCTTTTGCAGGTCCTGCAGGCCTTCAAGGAAGTATTTGCCCTTGGCCATGACCATCGCGCCGTAGTCGACTTCGCTGGTCATCTTGAACATTTCCAGGCCCACCGCCGTGCCCAGCGGGTTGGAGGCGAAGGTGGAGTGGGTGGAACCCGGCGGGAACAGTTTCGGGTTGATCAGCTCTTCCTTGGCCCAGATGCCGCCCAATGGGTTGAGGCCGTTGGTCAGGGCTTTACCGAACACGATCACGTCCGGTTGCACATCGAAGTGCTCGATCGACCACAACTTGCCGGTGCGCCAGAAGCCCATCTGGATTTCGTCGACCACCATCAGGATGCCGTGCTGGTCGAGCACTTGCTTGAGCTCGCTGTAGAAGTTCATCGGCGGGATCACGTAGCCGCCGGTGCCCTGGATCGGCTCGACGTAAAACGCGGCGTATTCGCTCTGGCCGACTTTCGGGTCCCAGACACCGTTGTATTCGGTCTCGAACAGGCGCGCGAATTGCTGCACGCAGTGGCTACCGTATTCTTCCTTGGTCATGCCCTTTGGCCCACGGAAGTGGTACGGGAACGGGATGAAGTTGGCGCGCTCGCCAAAGTGGCCGTAGCGGCGACGGTAGCGGTAGCTGGAGGTGATGGACGACGCGCCGAGGGTACGCCCGTGGTAGCCGCCTTCGAAGGCGAACATCAGGCTCTTGCCGTTGCAGGCGTTACGCACCACCTTCAGGGAGTCCTCGATGGACTGCGAACCGCCGACGTTGAAATGCACGCGGCCATCGAGGCCGAATTTTTTCTTGGCATCCACCGCGATCATTTCCGACAGCTCGATCTTGCCCTTGTGCAGGTACTGGCTGGCGATTTGCGGCAGGGTATCGATCTGCTGTTTCAGCGCATTGTTCAGGCGCGGGTTGGCGTAGCCGAAGTTGACCGCCGAGTACCACATTTGCAGGTCGAGATAGGCCTGGTCTTCGGTGTCCCAGACGTAGGAGCCTTCGCAGCGGCTGAAGATACGCGGTGGGTCGATGTAGTGGACGGTGTCGCCGTAGGAGCAGTATTTGGCTTCTTTATCCAGCAGAACCTGGTCTTCGGCGGTAGCGATACGGATATCAGACATGATGAAAGAGTTCCTGAGTGTCAGAAGTAAAGTGAGTGGCGTTGGCGGCCATGCCCTGGGGCAGTCGGGCCAGTAATGCAGGCAGTTCGGCAAAGCTGTCGAAGCGCAGATGGGGGATGGCGTGGGCCTGGCAGTACTGCGCCAGGCTGCCTTTGGCGAAGACGAAATCGGCGGTAGTCGATACGCACATATCGGACTTGCCGTCGCCGATCACCAACACCCGCTTGTTGCGCGGGGTGGACTTGCATTTGCAGTTGCCCGAGGCCGCGCGGCAGGCGTCGCTGGCATGGGGGAAGTCGATGCGCCAGCTGTTCTGGTCGACCTGGCGCAGGCGGTTGGCGATGATCGGCAGCAAGGTCACGTAGTTGCGCGAGAGGATCCGCGCGATGCCCTGCTCGATGCCGTCACTGACCACCTCAAGGGAGGCACCGAGGCCAAGGACATGGTCGACGAAGTCCGGGAAATCCGGATCGATCTCGACCGTGTCGAAGTACGCCAGCAGCTCGGCTGGTGTCGCCTTGATCAGCGCCAGTTGGCGGCTCAGGCATTCGCGCGAACCGATATGGCCGTCCAGCCATTGCTGCTCGATGGTTTCCCATTCTCTGCCTGCGAAGCGTTGGAGAACGTTGTCGATGACATCGGTGGGTGTGATGGTCCCATCGAAGTCACACACGATATGCCAGTCATTCATCTGCGTTTACCTTGGATGCTAGCGCGCTGATGCGCCGTTGACAGGGATAGAGCAGGGACTGTGCCAAGTGGGCAAAACCCAGCAGGGCCGGGGTTCGCGGGCATGCGCGGGTGATAAAGGACGCGGCCAAGCTACAAATTTTGTAGGTCGCTACAAACAACATGAGTGCTTGCACAAGCCCCCGCGCCTGCGCGTTCATGCGCGCATGTTTTGCAAGAGGAGCAAGCACTATGTTCAGGGTGACTTCGCTGGTGTGCGCCGGCGTCCTGGGGCTATGGATGGACTCGGCAGCGGCGGCCGGCATCAGCGGCGAGGTGGGCCTGGGCCTGAGCTATCAGCCACGGGAACCCAGCGCCAGCCGCTATCAGACGGTACCGGTGCCGTACTTCGACCTCGACTGGGGAGATGTCAGCCTCGATACCGATGACGGCCTGACCTGGAGCGCGTTCAACAGCAATGGCTTGAGTGCCGGGCCGTACCTCAACTACCTGCCGGGACGCACGGCCAACGGGCCGCTACAGGGCCTGCGAGACGTGTCGGACATGGCTGAGGTCGGTGGGTTTATCCAGTACGCACCGGCCGACTTCTGGCGGGTCTATGCGCAGCTGGGGCGCAGTGTTGGCGGCGCTCATGACCAGAGCGGGATATTGGGCAAGCTCGGCGGCGAACTGGGTTACCCACTGGGCGGCGGGGTCATTGGCAGTACGGGGCTGGTGGCGCACTTTGCCGACGATAACCAGACCCAGACGTTTTTCGGAGTCGATGAGCATGAGGCGCAAGCCTCGGGAATTCGCCCGTACAACGCCAGCGGCGGGTTCCAGAACCTGACATTGACCCAGAGCCTGCAGATCCCGCTGGCGCCCAAGTGGTCGCTGCTGGCCAGTGCCAGTTGGGTCCACCTGACAGGTTCGGCGGCCGACAGCAGCATCGTGCGCCAGACCGGCGAGGTGAACCAGGGGCAGGTGCAGACGGCGATCAGCTACACCTTCGATTGATTGTCCAAAGCCCAAGCCCCATTCGACCGCGTCCATCCTGTGGGAATACGGTCAAAAATGTGGGAGCGGGCTTGCTCGCGAAGGCGGTGTGTCAGACTGGAATTACTTAACTGACCCACCGCCTTCGCGAGCAAGCCCGCTCCCACATTTATCCAGCACTCCAGTCTGGGGTTAGTTTTCTTCGCCCTCGGCCAGCAGCGCGATCCCGCCAATGATCACCACCACGCCCACCCAGTGCAGGAAGCTGATGTGCTCGCCCAGGCCCAGCCATGAGCCGAGCAACACCACCACAAACACCAGCGAACTCAGGGGGAAAGCCAGGGACAGGCTGCTGCGCCGCAGGATCAGCATCCACACAAAAAACGCGCCGATATAACAGGCAATGGCCGCCAGGATCCCCGGGTTGACCGCTACCGCCGCCAACCATTGCCAGTTGAAATCCATCTGCCCCAGCTGATCGCCGGCCACCTTGGTAAACAACTGGCCGCCGCTTTCGGTCAAGATCAACAACGCCCACAACACCAGCGTCCCCAGGCGACCGTGCAGCCAGCCAACCGGACGGATAGCGATATTTTCCGAATTCATGCTTGAGTCCCCGCAACAGCAACCAGCATCACGCCGGCCGTAATCACCAGGGTACCCAGCCAGCGACGGCGGCTGACGGTTTCCCCCAGTACGACTTTGCCCACCAGCACCACCAGGCAATACGCCAGCGCCGCCAGCGGAAACAACAGGCTCAGCGGCGCACGGGACAAGGCCTCCAGCCACACGAAAAATTCAATCACATAGGCGCCGATGCCCGCCCACAGCAACGGTGCATTGAGCACCTGGCCCCAAAATGCACTCAGGCGAAAACCGCCATTGATTTCGGGCAAGCGGTCCACGCCCAGCTTGAAACACAACTGGCCAATCACATCGAGCACGATGGAAAAGACCAATAACACCACCACGGTCAGGGTCACGGAAACAGCTCCTCGAACAGGTTGATCAACGCCTCGTTGGTCGCCGCGTTGCGCAGCAAATCGTCCGCGCTCCAGCGCTCGGCCGGCGGTTGGTCGGACTTGGCTTCCCAGCGTTTGAACGCGTTGCTGAACGCCGGCTGGGCAAACTCGCCACACACATCGATACCGATGATCCGCTTGCTCGCCGCCAACGCCCGCAGGGCTTGCAGCAGATGCGTCAGGCGCATGCCGCCCTGGTCCCAGTTGGTGGCGGCGTCTTCGCTGGCCAGCACGTCTTTGTCCAGGGTGATCCACACGGCATCGGTGGGCAGGCTGGCGATCATTTGCTCAAGGAATGTGCCCCAGTCGAGCTCAGCCAGGTTGCGCCAGTGCAGGTGGTTTTCCTGTTGTGCGTGGCCGGCGCCATCCCCTACCCGCCCCCAGACTTTCGACGGCGCGTGCTGCCAGGGAAATAACTGCAAGTGCCCGCGCTTGAGGGCGCCCAGGTTGCCGCCGCGCAGTTGCGGGTTATGCAGGTCATCGCTGCACGGGCCGAGGGTGACGATACGTTTGATCGCCGGCATCTTCAGTGCCTGGTTGACCCACGAACCGCAGTGCCGGCGCGGCGCCAGGCGCACCCAGTCGGGGTGGTTGTCGAAGTGGATCAGGCTGATGGGCTCCTGCACCTCGGCGAGAAAAGCCGGGGTCAGGTGGTGATAGTCGCCAGAACCGACAAAGAAGATTTCGGGTCGTGCCGTGGTCGGCCGGGGCCGTTGGGCCAGGCGCTGGGCAAAGCGCTTCCAGGTTTTTTCGGTGGACCACAGGCGCAGTTTCGGGCCCAAGTCGAGCAGGTCCAGGCGCGTGGCGTGACCGCTGGCCAGACGCCGGGCAATGGGTGCCTGGGCTGTGAGGCTGTGGTCTAGATCGAGGATATTCAAGGTAATGTTTCACCCCTTGGCAGCGCCCAACCGCACGCCGGCTGGGCTTTAAGGGGGTAATGCAAGGGATGGGCCAGGGGGGGACAACAATGATCCAATGTGGGAGCGGGCTTGCTCGCGAAAGCGGTGGGTCAGTTAAGAGATACTTAGCTGATATACCGCTTTCGCGAGCAAGCCCGCTCCCACATTTTGCTTTGCGCTCGGCTTTAGGCCTTGGACTCCTGGATGATCTGGCGGATCGCGCCGACGAACGCCTCAGCCGGCTGCCCGCCGCTGACCGCGTACTGGTCGTTGAACACAATGGTCGGCACCGAGGTCACGCCACGGGAGACCCACAGTTGTTCCTGCTCGCGCACTTGTGCGGAGTACTCGTCCGAGGCCAAGATCTCGGCTGCGCGCTTGAGGTCCAGCCCGACGCTTTCGGCAATGATCGCCAAGGTAGCGTGGTCGGAAGGATCCTGGCCATCGCTGAAATAGGCTTTGAACAGCGCTTCCTTGAGGTTGTACTGCAAGCCCTCGAGCCCGGCCCAGTGCAGCAGGCGATGGGCGTCGAAGGTGTTGTAGATACGGCTCTGGCCATCGATACGAAACGCAAAGCCCAGCGCGGCGCCCATGTCGCGGATGCGGGCGCGGGTGGCCTGGGACTCTTCGGCGGTGGAGCCGTATTTTTCAGTGATGTGCTCAACGATGTTCTGCCCTTCGGCGGGCATGTTCGGGTTCAGTTCGAAGGGCTGGAAGTGGATCTCGGCCTGCACTTCGGCGCCCAGTTGGTCCAGGGCTTCGGTCAGGCCGCGCAGGCCGATGATGCACCAGGGGCAGGACACGTCGCTGACAAAATCGATTTTCAGGGAAGTACTCATTCAGGCAACCTCGCAGGCATTACACGCCATAAATGTCGCACCATACACCCCTAGGCGCTGCTCATAAAACCTTGGCCGGCAGCGCGCGATCAACCTGCGCCCAATGCGCCGCCTCTTCGCGGTGGGCTTGCAGGTAGGGCAACACCGCCGCCAGCAACGGCGCCTTGAATGCCTCCTGGAAACGATGAGCCAAGCCCGGGATCAGCCGCAACTGGCTGCCCTGGATATGCGCCGCCAGGTGCACGCCATGCATGACCGGCAGCAACGGGTCGGCCGTGCCGTGGACCACCAGTGTCGGCACGCGCAATTGATTGAGCAATGGCACCCGGCTCGGTTCGGCAAGGATTGCCATGATCTGGCGCTTCACACCCTCGGGGTTGAATGCCCGGTCGTAGGACTGCGCCGCCTGCTGCAGCAAGGCCTGGCGATCATCCTTGACCTCAGGGCTGCCCAGGGCCGCGAGCAAATCGGCTTGCTGCTCCAGGGCCACTTCGCGGTTGGGTGCGCTGCGCCGTGACAACAGTTGCACCAGCGCAGCATTCGGCGCGGGCAGGCCTTCGGCGCCGGAGCTGGTCATGATCAGGGTCAGGCTTTCCACGCGCTGCGGGGCCATGGCCGCCAAGTGCTGGGCGATCATCCCGCCCATGCTCGCACCCAGCACATGGAACTGGCGCACCTGCAGCGCATCCATCAGCCCCAGCGCGTCGTCGGCCATGTCAGTCAAGGTGTAGGGCGCAGCCACCGGCAGCCCCAGTTTGTAGCGCAGCACTTCAAAGGTCAGGTTGGCGCTGGCGGGCGCCTGGCGCCAGGTGGACAGGCCAACATCACGGTTGTCGTAGCGGATCACCCGAAAACCCTGTTGGCACAGGGCGACCACCACTTCGTCCGGCCAGTGGATCAACTGCCCGCCCAGACCCATCACCAGCAACAAGGCCGGATCGGAGGCACGACCAATGCTCTGGTACGCCAGGCTCACCTGGTCCAGGTCGACCCGCTCAGTCGGGACATTGACATCACATCGAGAAGCCGCAAAAGACGGCAGGCCGAACAGTAAGGCGGCCAGTAAAAACAACACGCGCATGAAAAACACCGAAACGCAGAACCCCAGTAGAGCGCGAGTCTGATGAAGTTTGTTCAAGCGCGCTGCCACAGTTACGTGACAGTTTGATGAAGAGCGCCCAGCGGTCATGGTCGACAGATTTGGCAACATGAGACAAACTCACGCCATTGGAACTTGTCACAAATTATCTTCATGGAGAGTCCGTGCTCGAAATCCGTCATCTCAAGACCCTGCACGCCTTGCGCGAAGCCGACAGCCTGGTGGAAGCCGCCGAACGCCTGCACCTGACCCAATCGGCATTGTCCCACCAGTTCAAGGAGCTGGAGGAACGCATGGGCATGCCGCTGTTTGTGCGCAAGACCAAGCCCGTGCGCTTCACCAGCGCGGGCTTGCGCCTGCTGCAACTGGCGGATGCCACCTTGCCGCTGCTGCGCGGGGCCGAACGGGATATTGCGCGCTTGGCCGGTGGCACTGCCGGGCGCCTGCACATGGCGATCGAGTGCCACAGCTGCTTCCAGTGGCTGATGCCGACCATCGACCAGTTCCGCGATGCCTGGCCGGAAGTAGAACTGGACCTGGCCTCCGGCTTTGCCTTTGCTCCACTGCCGGCCCTGGCCCGTGGCGACCTGGACCTGGTGGTGACCTCCGACCCACTGGAGCTGGCGGGCATCACCTATGTGCCGCTGTTCACCTACGAAGCGATGCTCGCGGTGGCCAACCAGCACGCGCTGGCGAACAAGCCGTACATCGTGCCCGAAGATTTGCTCAGCGAAACCCTGATCACCTACCCGGTGGAACGCGACCGCCTGGATATCTTCACCCGGTTCCTGGAACCGGCCGATGTCGAGCCTGCACAAGTCCGCACTTCGGAGCTGACGGTGATGATGATGCAGTTGGTGGCCAGCGGTCGCGGCGTGTGCGGCATGCCCCATTGGGCGCTGCATGAGTACAGCTCGCGGGGTTATGTGAAGGCCAAGCGGCTGGGGGAGAAAGGTTTGTTCGCCACGCTGTACGCCGGGATCCGTGCGGATATGCTGGATGCGCCGTACATGCGCGACTTTTTGCTGACCGCCAAGGACACGTCGTTTTCAACCCTCGATGGGGTCAGCGCGGTCCGTTGATTGTTCACGCGCTGCGCCGTTGCTCGAGCATCAGGCGCACCGCCAGGGCTGCCAGCACGAACCCCATGAAATAACGCTGGACCGCCAGCCACGTGGGGTTGTGGATAAACCACGCGGCGATGCTGGCAGCGCACAGCGAGATCAGCAGGTTGACCACAAAGCTGACGCTGATCTGGGTAAAGCCCAGCATCAGGCTCTGGGTGAAGATCGAGCCGTGCTCCGGGGTGATGAACTGCGGGAATACCGACAGGTAGAACACGGCGATTTTCGGGTTCAGTGCGCTGGTCAGAAAGCCCATGGTCACCAGCTTGCGTGGCGAATCAGCAGGCAACTGCTGGGCTTGGAACGGTGAGCGGGCACCCGGTTTCACCGCTTGCCAGGCCAGCCACAGCAGGTAGAGCGCACCGGCCCATTTCAGTACTTCATAAGCCAGCGGCACAGTGAGGAACACCGCCGTCAAACCGGCGGCAGCGGCGAACAGGTGCACGAAAAAACCCGCGACCACCCCCAGCAACGACGTCACCCCGGCCTTGCGGCCCTGGCAGATCGAGCGGGAAATCAGGTAGATCATGTTCGGCCCGGGGGTCAGCACCAGCAGAAGCGAGGCGGCGGCAAAAATCAGCAAGTCATTGAGGGGGATCACGGCTCAGTCCTTTGTGCCCGACAGCTCAGGCAATAGTGGTCAGCGATGCGCGATAGAAAGGCAGGATCAGGTCACGTGTCAAGGGCGCCAACTGCAGGCCACCGTCGCCGGCCGGGTCGATCCAGCGCACTTCTTCGATCTCGGCGGCGGGTGTCACCAGTACGTCGATACGCACTTCAAACAACTCGGCCTCCACGGTAAACCCCGGCTCATTGGCCGCCGGTGCCGAAAAATGCCCAAGGTACTGCGCCGCTGCCGGGTCGATCTGCAGGCCGAGCTCTTCGTGCAGCTCACGCGCCAAGGCCTGCGCCGGTTGCTCGCCGGCATCGATCTTGCCGCCCGGTTGCATAAAGGCCTGGGTGCCACGCTTGCGCACCAGCAGGGTCTGGCCGTCGCTGCCGATCAACAGGGCGGCGGCAATACGGATGGTCTTGGACATGAAATAAACGCCTTGGAATAAAGGCGCGAAGGATCACATGACTGTGCTCCGTGCTGCAATGCCACAGCCACAGCTGGCTTACTCTTCGGGGTCCTTGATGAACACGCTGTACTTGGCACCTTCCATGGCTTCAAACGCGATCAGCTTGTCTACCAGCGGCAGGTTCAGCACCTTGCCGGCATTGAGCAGCAGCATGCCGTTGTCGGCATTGAGGTTGCGCGCCAGGACCATGCCTTCGGCCAACTCGCGAGTGCCCAGCACCCTGACCGTCGGGTCGCCCAGGGTCACGTCGCTGAGGAAGGCCGCGCAGGCCTGGACGAAGTCTTCCACCATGTCCGGGTCATACAGGCGCCCGGCGTATTTGCGGATATACAGCAGCGCCTCGTCGCTGTTCATCTGCCGCTCAAGAATCAAGCCGCGCTGCAGTTCGATAAAATCCACCGCCAACTTCAGCAAGCGCGAGCCAAAAGGAATGGCCTCGCCCTTGAGGTGATCAGGGAAACCACTGCCGTCCCAGCGCTCCTGGTGATGGCGGATCAGCCGCGCGGCGTCCTTCATCGGTTCCAGGGTCATCAACAACGATTCGCTCTGTGTGGCGTACTCGCGAAAACGCGCGCGGTCGGTGCTGTGCAGCAAGTCCGAGGGCGCGACCATCATGCTGTCGCTCCAGCTCAGCTTGCCGATGTTGTACAGCGCTGCCGCCATGGTCAGGTCGCGGCTGCTGGCGTCGTCCAGGCCATGGAGCACGCACCAGGTGCGCACCAGCTCGATGATCTGGCGGTTGGTCTGCTTACTGCGCGGCAGGCGCAGGTTGGCCAGCAGCGAGAACACCTCGGTGCCGGTGGCGTAGCTGTGCTTGAGTTCTTCGTAGGCCAGGTCGAGCATATCGGCGGTCTGCTGCAATTCACTGGTGCGCGAGACCACGCGCTTTTCCAGGGATGCATTGAGCTGCTTGAGCTCCTCGTTCTGCTGACGGATCAGTTGTTCCAGGCGCAGGCGCTCACGCTCGGAATGCTGGTGGGCCAAGGACTGACGCAGCGCCAGCAGCAACTCTTCGTCCTTCCAGGGTTTGCTCAGGTAGCGGTAGATCTGCCCTTCGTTGATGGCCTTGATGATCAGGGTCAGGTCGGTTTCGCCGGTCAACAGCAGGCGCACGGTATGGGGGTAGTCGTGATGGATCTGTGCCAGCAACGTGGCCCCATCCATATCCGGCAGGCGTGCAGCACTCATCACCAGGTCCACAGGCTGGCGCGCCAGCGTGGCTAACGCTTCGACCGCCGTGGTGGCGCTGCACAGTTCAAAGGGTTCCAGGCGCAGTAACTGCGCAAGGCGGTCATGCACGTCCGGGTGAGTGTCGATCAACAGCACCACGGGACGATCGGTTTCAGAAAAGGTAACTGACTCTCCCACGGGACACCTCGGATCTAGTCGCGTCGGTGTGCGCTTCCTACGGTCAAGGTAACAGCCTCCTGGCTATTACCTAGCAGTTTAGTCAGTTTTTTAGCCGGTAGTGGCCTAATGATGCTATTTACCACTACCGCGCCTGAAGCCTCGAACCGGTCAGGCCTCGGCGGCTTTGCTGGAGGAACCAAAGGAGGCAAAGCGCTTGTTGAAGCCGGCAATCCGCCCTTCGACCTGGGTCTTGCGCTGTTGCCCGGTGTAGATCGGGTGGGAAGCGCTGGACACGTCGAGAGCCATGTAAGGATAAGTATTGCCATCGCTGTGTTGGTGGGTGCGATCCGTGTCGACCGTGGAGCCGATCAGGAAGAACACGTCGGCGGCAGTGTCATGGAACAGTACGGTGCGATAGGCGGGATGGATACCAGCTTTCATAGGGCCTCCGGGGGCATCTGGGCAAGATTAATACGTTATACAGTAACACAAATAATGCACCCAAACGAGAACGTATTGCAATACCGATAGAAGCCCAGGTTCTATGCGGTTGCCCTGGCAACGAACTCGCCCGTAAGCTGGTACTCCGTGAAAGCACAGGCATCCATAGCCTGGAGATCCTTGTAGGAACTGGCTTGCTATCGAAAACGCCGTCGCCGGCAAGCCGATTCCTGCAGGTCATAAAGAGTCCGAACCCAAGGAAACCGTATGAGCCTGTCGTTGCTTAGCCGTTATGCATTCTTTGCCGTGTGTGTCATTTTCACCCTCGCCAGCCTGCCCTTTATCCAACACGAATGGCTGTGGCCGTTTACCCTGGTCACCGGTGTACTCAGCCTGATCGGCGTGTTCGACCTACTGCAAAGCCCGCACGCCGTGCGCCGCAACTACCCGATCCTGGGCAATATCCGCTACCTGGTGGAAGGCATCCGCCCGGAAATCCGCCAATACCTGCTCGAATCCGACAGCGACGCCCTGCCCTTCTCCCGATCCCAGCGCTCGCTGGTGTATTCGCGGGCCAAAAACGAAACCGCTGACAAACCCTTCGGCACCCTGATCGATGTGTACCAGTCCGGTTTCGAGTTTATCGGCCACTCCATGCGCCCGGCGCCGTTGAGCGATCCCAGCGCGTTCCGCGTGATCGTCGGCGGCCCGCAATGCACACAGCCGTATTCGGCGTCGGTGTTCAATATCTCGGCAATGAGCTTTGGCTCCCTCAGTGCCAACGCCATTCGCGCCCTCAACCAAGGGGCCAAACTCGGCAACTTCGCCCACGACACCGGCGAAGGCAGCATCAGCCCCTATCACCGCGAACACGGCGGCGACCTGACTTGGGAGCTGGGCAGCGGCTATTTTGGCTGCCGCACCAGCGACGGCCGCTTCGACCCGGAGCGCTTCGCCGTGCAGGCGCAAAACCCGCAAGTGCGGATGATCGAAATCAAGATGAGCCAGGGCGCCAAGCCCGGCCACGGCGGGATCCTGCCCAAGCACAAGGTGACCAAGGAAATCGCCGAGACCCGCGGCATCCTGATGGGCGAAGACTGCATCTCGCCCTCACGCCACAGCGCGTTTTCCACGCCGATCGAGCTGATGCAGTTCATCGCTCAATTACGTGAACTGTCCGGCGGCAAACCGGTGGGTTTCAAATTCTGCCTGGGCCACCCGTGGGAATTCATGGGGATTGCCAAGGCCATGCTGGAAACCGGGATCCTGCCGGACTTTATCGTGGTCGACGGCAAGGAAGGCGGCACCGGCGCCGCCCCCGTGGAGTTCACCGACCATATCGGCGTGCCCCTGCGCGAAGGCCTGCTGTTTGTGCACAACACCCTGGTAGGCCTGAACCTGCGGGACAAGATCAAGCTCGGCGCCAGCGGCAAGATCGTCAGTGCCTTCGACATTGCCAGCGTCCTGGCCATCGGTGCCGACTGGGCCAACTCGGCCCGGGGCTTTATGTTCGCCATTGGTTGCATCCAGTCGCAAAGCTGCCACACCAACAAATGCCCCACCGGCGTCGCCACGCAAGACCCGCTGCGCCAGCGGGCACTGGTGGTCCCGGACAAGGCCCAGCGCGTATTCAACTTCCACCGCAACACCCTCAAGGCCCTGGCCGAAATGCTCGCGGCAGCAGGGCTGGATCATCCGTCGCAACTGTCGGCCAAGCACCTGGTGCGGCGCATGTCGGCCACCGAGATCAAGTTGTTTTCACAGTTGCACGTGTTCCTCAAGCCCGGTGAATTGCTCACTGGCGAGGTGAACGGCGAGTTCTATTCGCGGATGTGGCAGATGGCGCGGGCAGACAGTTTTGAGCCCCATGAGGTGGAAGCCGCGTAAACAGCCAGCCACGACAACCCTGCGCAGGTCAAGGCACTGCGCAAGGGATACTGGCCGGCAGTCATGACACGCGGGTGATCCTCGATGCCTAGCGGGCGCGCATGAGACATTCAGTAATACCCAACCTTTGCAATTGCTTACAAATACCGCCAACCTGCGCCCGCCCGACGCACGGCAGGACCATTCGCGTCACTATTCAACCCATTGTTCAAGAGCCCGCAGCCATGCTTAAAGGACGCGACCCGCGCATCGATTTTTTTCGGGGCCTGGCGTTGATCTTCATTTTCTGGGATCACGTCCCCCAAAACCCACTGGGCCAGATCACCCTACGCAACTTCGGTTTCAGCGATGCCGCCGAGGTCTTTGTGTTTCTCGCCGGCTACGCCTGCGTGCTGGCCTACGGCAAAATCCTGCAGGGCGAAGGTTATTGGATGGCCAGCCTGAAAATCCTGCGCCGCGCCTGGGTGCTGTACGTGGTGCATATCTTTTTGCTGGCGATGCTGATGGGCATCGTGTTCTTCGCCAACAGCAAGGTAGAAACCCGCGACCTGGTCCAGGAAATGGGCCTGACGCACTTCATCACCAACCCCCAACAAGCCCTCACCGATGAGTTGTTGTTGCGCTTCAAGCCCAACCTGATGGACCCGTTGCCGCTGTACATCGTGTTGTTGCTGGGCCTGCCGCTGGTGCTGCCGCTGTTGCTGCGCAAGCCGTTGGCAGTGGTGGCTGCGTCGATGACGGTGTACCTGTTGGCACCACGCCTGGGCTGGAACCTGGCGGCGATTGCCGACGGCGTCTGGTATTTCAACCCGGTGACCTGGCAGTTTCTGTTTATTCTCGGCGGCGCGGCGGCGGTGCATGCCAGCCAACCGCGCGCACCCGATACGCGGCCGCTGCACCGGCAACCAGTGTTTATCGCCGCGGCCACCTACACCCTGCTGGCCGCGGTGATCACCCTGTCCTGGCGCTGGCCCGAGATCCACGATGCGGTGATGCCCGCCGTCATCAGCGACCTGTTGTACCCCATCAGCAAGACCGATCTGTCGCCGGCGCGCCTGTTGCACTTCCTTGCCCTGGCCTATGTCACCGCCAAGCTGCTGCCGGGTCGGGCGTGGACGCAAAACTGGTTGGCCCGGCAAAGCTGTCGCATGGGCCGCTATTCACTGGAAGTGTTTTGCCTGGGGGTGTTGCTCGCGCCGTTGGCGGACATGCTCAACGCCCAGGTCAACGACGCCTGGCCGATGCAGATTTTCAGTGCCCTGCTGGGCCTGATGCTGATGGCGGCGCTGGCGGCCTGGCTGGAGTTCAACAAGCACCTGGATGCGTCGCGACAACACCAGTGGGTGGCGGGTAGATAGTTAGCCCCAGGTGACGCACCGGCGATGATTACATCGGCCTTCCACTTAATTTGTGAAAGGCCAGTCCCTTATGCCGACCTCTGAGTTACTCCACGGTTTATCCGGCAACCTGCAATCGAGCACCTCCTGGGAACAACAGGAGGCCATTGAGCAGATCCGGCAAAACCTCACGCAAGCCTTGAGCGGCCTCACGCCCGATGAACAAAAGCGCTATGTGCAACTGCAGCGCGAGTCCCTGACGGCCCTGTCTGCAGTCGAAACCGAAAAGGACCGCCTGGTCCAGGCCTTCAAGACCGAAGGCCTGGCCCAACTGCGCAGCCGGATTGGCGGGCGCGATCCCGAAGCCTTCCGTTTCGATACCACCTACCGGGAAAAAATCGAAAAGCCTTTCCCCTGGGAGCCGAAACGCGACGAACGCACTCGCTTTCGCCGCCGCTCCTACGCAGAAGACTGGGACTACATCGACCACGTTAAAAGCATGACGTTATGGGAGGCGGCCTGCCTCAACTTTGGCTTTACCTACGGCAGGATTACCGAGTCTGGCTACAGCCTGGTCCAAGCCAGCAAGGTGATTGGCCCTGGCGATGACCGCAGCCTCTCGGCGCAGGAGTTTATCGACGTGGCACGCGAACTGGATCTGGGTGGCCAGCTGAAAAACCGGATCCACGCCACCTTGGGCGATAACGGCCTGCTTCGTCGCCTGATGGGCACTTCGGCGCGCACGCTCCTGCAGTTCGACGTGCTGGACGCCTGGCGCAACCGGGCCCAAAGCGGTCTTACCCGTGAAATGTACGACAAGCTCAATGCGGCGATTGAGAACACCGGTGCTCAACCGGAGATTGACACACTAGGCCTGACCTCAGGCGTAACCTTGGTGGTGGCCGTTCCCTTCGTCCCCTGGGAAAACATCATTCCAGTGCCCCTGCTGCTGATTCGTGTCGCAGCCCTGGGTGTGTTGTCGTACTTTCCATTCCGCCCAGGGGGCGCGCTGCGCTATCACCCCGACGCACGCGCCGCCGAACAGGCGTTCCGCCAGCAACTGCACGATAGCCATCAACAACATGATCTGGGCTGGTTTTCCCGGCAGTTACCCCTGGTAGGCATGTCCGTCTTCAACAAACTGTTGAGCCATAAGACGCGTCCGCAAAACCTGGGTTGGCTGGAGGGGGCCCTGTATGACGGGTTTCACAAAGCCTTCCCGCGCAGAACCCTTGACGACATCCGCTTCACCGCCGACCCCAAGTCAGGGCCACCAGTAAGCCTGGTGCAGGCCCTGACTTACCGACAGATCCAACGCTGCAAGACTGACCTGGATACACTTGCCGTTGATCGCGCCGAGGCCGACTGGGAAGCCCTCAAGAATGCGGCGCAGGAGATCACGGGCGAAGTTCTCGGTTTGCTCCTGATGCCTATGCCCGGTGGCCTCACCGGCATGATGCGCATCACCCAACTGCTGATGCTCGGGAGCCTGACCTACAGCGTGATCCAAGGCCTGGATCAAGCGGTGAAAGGCGAAGCCTTAGCGTTTGCCAGCAGCCTGACAGATGTGGCCGACCTGATCGTCAGCGGCCGGCTGACCGCAACCGCCGGCCGCTTGCAGCGCCGGCGTATGCAAAAACTGATGCAGAACATCGGCAACCCGCGCAAAACCAGCAACCAGCGCCTGTGGAAACCAGACGCACAGCCCTATGCCCATGACCGCCAGGCGCTGCTCGACGGCCGCAGGCCCGATGCACTGGGGATCTACTACGTCGATGGCGAGCAATACGTCAAGCTGAACCAGAATGAGCAATTTCTGGTGGCCAAGGTCAAGCACGACGACCAGCAGATGCGCTACGTGCTCAAGCACCAACGCAACGAGGGCTACGCACCGCCGATTTTTTTTAATCCAGCAAAACAGGCGTGGGAGGTCGACCTGCACAACGCCCACGCGCTCTCGGACATCGAGTTGCTGCAACGCATGCTGCCCAACGGCGCCTCCGTGGCACCGGCGACAGATCTGCAAACCATGCTGCGCAGCACCGCCACCACCCGTACTGCGCTGGACAAGGTCTGGCGCTCGGAGCCGGCGCCGTTGAACCTGACCGAAGGGGTACGGCGCGTGCAGGCTGATCAATTGATCCAACTGCTGATCAACCGTTTCAACGAGCCCGGCTACCTCCCCCCCTACGGCGACAGCGCGGTGTTTTGCCTGCTGACACAACTGCCGCAGTGGCCCGCCAACGCCACCTTGAGCATCCGCGACCCCCAGCACACAGTGATCGAGAGCTTCAGCAAAACCGAGGTCGTGCCCCTCGACGCACACACCATCAACATTGTCCGCGGCGATGATGGCCGCTATAGCGCCCTGGGCGCTGCGCACCCGCCATCCAATACCAACGAGCCGCTGTTGAGCCTGATCATCGTGCTGCAACCTGGCACCTCGCGCCTGGGCATCGAAGGCCACGCCGCTCAGACTACCGCGCAACGCATCACGCGGCTGCGCCAGCAGGTCACGACCCTGGTCCGCGACGAGCGGCTGAGTGTGTTCAGCGCGCTGGTGAATTACGCCGGTTACGAAAAAAGCGAGCTGCTTGCCCCGGCGAATGTACGCCGTTTTCTTCCCTTTCAAGCTCCGCCGCCTTTGGTGACCGTCACCCCCTTACTGAAAAAGCTGCGTGACCTCAACCGCCCCTTGTCACCGGCCAATCTGGAACGCCTGTTGCAGGAGCACCCTCTGACGCCACGCCAGCAACAGGCTTACTTGCAGCATGGTTCGCTGCCGGCTGCCTTTCATGAGCGGTTGGACAACCACCGTACCGCGCTGCGCATCGATGCGGCCATCGACGGCTTGTACCACCCCCGCGCCTACAGTAACGATATTGACCAATGGGCCAGGGAGTTCGCCTCGGCGCTGGTGCGCAACACCCTCAAGCGCCCGTTCGTCATCACCGAAGTGGTCACCGGCGATACCGCCAAACCTTACGTTTCAAGCGGGCCACAGGATCCCACCGTGGAGTTGCGCCATTACGGCAACGGGGTCTATGAGGCATACGACATGCTTAACGGCGGTACGATTCCAGTGCCCGCCACCGTAGACAGTTTCTACCTGGCCATCGGTTCGGTGTTGCAGCCCCACGAACGTCTGTTGCTGGGCATGACCAGCGCCACCGACACCCTGGGCCTGCGCACCAAACTGGGCAATTACATGAGCAGCCAACGCAGCCCGGCGGGGTATGTCAGCCTGGCCAACGGTTCGCTGATGCAATACGAACAGACCCTGAAGCTGCCCACCGACCTGGCGCCGAACGCCCAGGGTATTTTTCAATGGGATGCTCAACACTTCCTGCCGCTCTACGGCTCGCTGTACCGGGTCAGTTTTGACAAGAGCCTGTACAAATGGCGCCTGGTCCACCCCGAGAAAATCGGGGTCGAAACCCCCGTGCTGTCTCACAACGGCCAAGGTGCCTGGCGCCTGGCCAGCGAGAACCCGATGATCTGGAGCGACCACGAGTTGCTCTACCGCCTGGGCAATCACCCGTACGCCTTCACCCAGGCCGAGTCGGTCAATATCCTGGCCCTCACCGACACCCCGCCCAGGCTCCTGCGCCACATCCACCATGCAGGGCTTACCGCTCCCCCATTGCTGGCCGATACCTGCAAGCGCCTGAAGATCGAACAGGAAATCCTGCAGTTCATCGAAGCACTGGGCAACACCCCTACCTCGCGTATCGCCCGCCCGGACTTGCAACTGCTGGTGCTCTCCAGCCTGCCAAGCTGGCCCGACAGTCACGCCATTCGTGTAATCGACAGCGACAACCGGGTCATCCAGCAATACCCAGATCGCAACCCGCCAAACGACAAGGCATTGCTGGTCAAAAAGAGTGACTATGAAAACGCCAGGCTGCTGGACAACGTCATCGCCAACGATGAGTTGACCCAGGCCTTGCTCGGTGAACTGCCAGAATCCAGCAATGACCGCTTGTTCAAGCTGGTGAAACAGATCGTCGAGTTCACCGAAAAGGAAAAATCGCAGTTACTCGACTCGATCTACCAACGTAGCGAAAACGATGGGCCTGAATCGGTCCGGCAATTCAAAGTCCACCATCCACACTTGCCTACCAGTAGTGTCCAGGCGATCCTCGGACAAGCCACCCCCCGGGAACTCAAGCAACTGCAACAAAAGAAAGCCCCCGGTCTGCGCCTTGCCGAGCAGGCGCGCCTGTCGGCCGATGAGGTGCGCCTGAACCGGGCCTATGAAGGTCTGTATAGCGAAGCGTGCAGCAACGCCGACAGCGACCGGATCACCGCACATTTGCTCAAGGATCTGCCCACCTGGCCGGCGGAACTGCGCATCGACATCCACCAGGCAAACCTGCAGGGGCACCTGCTGCAAAGCGCAGGTCCGCGCACCGCCAGCCAACATCGACAGATCGCCCGGACCCAAGGTGGTTATCAGGCTTACGACGCAGCGGGCAAGCCTGTGGGGCAACCGTCGAACCGCTTGCTGGAGGTGATTGTGTCGACGTTGTCCGAGAGTGAAAAAGTCGCGTTGGAGGTGACCGACGACGCGGGCATTGCCGCGCTGCGCCAACAGATTCTCACCCTGGCGCTCAACCAACGGGTAGCGATCAAAAGCCTGCTGGACCTCAAACACCTGCAACCCTGGATGGTACCGCCGATGGGGGGTGAGCGCACACTCCTGGTGTACCCGTTCTGGAGCCGGTTCTGGCCGTTCAGCGGTAATCGATCGCCCGACCTGGTCACCAAGGTCCAGGAACTTTACCCCCGGATGGACAGCGATCAAGCCCGGCAACTGATCCAATCGCTGAACCTGAGCGAGCCGGCGGCGCTGATTGAAATCGAACGGCGGCGTACCGAATACCAAGCGATGGAAACGGCACTGTCACGCTGGGCCGATACACCCGCGAGCGAGGACGAACACCTGCGCGACCCAGTAGGTATGAGCCTGGGCAACCGCCGCTACATTGCCCAGCAGTTGTGTTCAGCGTGGCGCCGGGAAAGTCGTTCGCTCTATCTGGCGGGGATATTGGACGCCCAATTCGTCGAGCTGCAATTGGACGACGGCAACCTGCCCCCCGCCGATTTCATCAGCGGCACCCAGGGGTTTGCGCACATCGACTTCCTGAAAATCGCGGGTAATCACTTGCCTCAAACGGCCAGTGACTTCCTCAGCAAGTTCGCCGGGTTGCGAGGGCTGCATCTGGATTGCATGTTGACCGAGTTACCCAGCGCCATCACTGACATGACTCAGCTCACACACTTGAGCCTCAGTGGCAACGACATCCGACTCACCGAGGCTTCGGCCCAGCGCCTGGCCTCCATGGTCAACCTGCGCGAGTTGAATATGGACAACAACCCCCATCTTGGCGTGACCCCGGATGTGAGCGCCATGAGCCAGCTGCACCGTCTGCAGTTGGTGAATACCGGATTGACCCAATGGCCCATCGGAGCGGAGACGCTCGCCCGCCTGGAGGAACTGCACCTGCAGGAGAACGCCATCAGCGAGATCCCTGAAGCGGTATTCACCCAGGAACGCATCGGCTTGCCCCGCCGCAATATCCTGCTGCACGACAACCCCCTCTCGCCGGCCACCCTGGAGCGTATCGAAGAGTACCGACGCAACACGGGCGTGCGGCTGGGCGGTGTGCTTGGCTCCAGGCATCAACCGCCAGCGACGGACGGCGTGTCCCAATGGTTGAGCGGTGTACCCGCTGCCGATGTTCCGGCCCGCAGGGCGTTATGGGAGCAACTCAAGGCCCATGAAGGCGCCAGCCCCGACGATGCCTTCCGGGTGCTCACGGACCTGACTCAAACCTATGCGTACATCGCAGCGGGCGCGTCGCGCAACGCGCTGACCCAAAGGGTGTGGACCTTGCTGCAGGCCATGGGGGAGTCCACCGAATTGCGCAACAACGTGTACCTCAACACCTATGGTTCAGGTGACTGTGGCGACAGTGTGTTGTTGGCCTTTACCAACATGGAGCTTCAACACCAGATCCACCTGGCCAAGTTGCAAAGCCGCAGCTATGCCAGTGACCGCGCACTGATGGACTTGTCCGCCGGGCGGTTCTACCTCAACCAACTGGACCATATCAGCGACAAGTTTATTCACGATCGGGAAGTGGCCGGCCTGGAAGTCGACCCGGCCGAGGTCACCATTTTCATGCGTGCCGAATTGGCCAAGGAGTTCAAACTGCCTTTCTATCCACTGGAACTGCTGTACACCGTCGAAGACTACGTGACGAATGAAGTCATCAGTGGCGCACGGGAAAAACTGCGCAGGCTCGGCCAGAGCCCTGCCATGCAGGAATGGTTGCTGATGGAAGGATTCTGGATCGAATACCTGGCCAGGAGCCACCCGGAGCCTTTTGCTTCCGTCAAGGACACCATCCGCTACAAAGTCGGCCTGCTGGAGCAGGAAGTACAGGACAAGTACTCGGACGAGTACCTGGAGCGCCGTCAGTCACTGGTCGACCTGGAGCAGGCAGAGCAGAACCGCCTGGTGCGACAACTGACGGTCGCCACCCAGGCGGCATTGCAACGCACGTAAGACATGCCCCGGCGCGTAGGGCCGGGGCATGTTGCGTCAAACCGAGCGAGGCGAGCCCTGGCTGACCTGGGTCGGTTGCAGTTTGAACGTGTAGAACAACACGGTCAGCAACACCAGGAAGGCCGGGCCGACATACAACGCAATGCGGGTATCGGGGAAGTACGCCATCAGGCCCACCACCAACACCAGGAAGGCCAGCGCCAGGTACGAACTGACCGGGTACAACCACATGCGGTACTTCAACGCCTTGTTCTCGGCGGGGCTCAGGCTCTTACGGAACTTGAGCTGCGCAAGGAGGATCATCACCCAGGTCCAGATCGCGCCGAAGGTGGCGATGGACGTCACCCACACGAACACTTTTTCAGGCACCAGGTAGTTGAGCAGTACGCCCAGCAGCAAGGCGAAGATCGACAGCAGCAGCGCACGACGCGGTACGCCATTGCTGGAGGTGGTGCCGAATGTCGCTGGGGCCTGGCCGTTCTGCGCCAGGCTGTAGAGCATGCGCCCGGTGCTGAAGATCCCACCGTTGCAGGACGACAGCGCCGCGGTAATCACCACGAAGTTGATGATACCGGCCGCCGTCTTGATGCCCAGACGCTCAAAGGTCATGACAAACGGGCTGCCCTGGGTACCGATTTCGTTCCACGGGTAGATCGACAGAATCACGAACAACGCACCGACGTAGAACAGCAGAATCCGCCAGAACACCGAGCCGATGGCGTTCGGGATAGTCTTCTGCGGGTTCTTCGCTTCGCCGGCGGTCAGGCCGATCATCTCCACGCCGAGGTAGGCGAACATCACCATCTGCAACGACATCAACACGCCCTGCACACCATTGGGCAGGAAGCCGCCGTGGGCCCACAGGTTGGAAATGCCCAGCGCCACACCGTCGTTGCCGAAGCCAAAGGCGATGATACCGACGCCGCCGATGACCATGGCAATGATGGTGACGATCTTGATCAGGGCGAACCAGAACTCGAACTCACCGAACGCCTTCACGGCGATCAGGTTGATCGTGCCCATGCTCACCAGGGCCGCCAGGGCCCAGATCCAGCGGGGCGTATCGGGGAACCAGACGCCCATGTACACGGCGACGGCGGTGATTTCGGCCACACAGGTCACCAGCCACAGGAACCAATAGTTCCAGCCAGTGAGAAAGCCCGCCAACGGGCCGAGGTAATCCTGGGCATAACGGCTGAACGAACCGGCGACGGGGTTATGCACCGCCATTTCGCCGAGGGCACGCATGATCACCAGGATCGCCAGGCCGCCGATGATGTACGACAGCATGATTGCCGGGCCGGCCATTTCGATGGCCTTGGCCGAACCCAGGAACAGACCGACACCGATACAGGCGCCAAGCGCCATCAGGCGAATATGCCGTTCGCCCAGTTCACGTTTGAGCGGGCCGCCGGAAGCGGTCTCGCCGTGGGGCAGGTGATTGCCAACGGGCATAGGGGTACAACCTCATCTTGTTATTGGATAGGAACCACCCAGTGTCCATCCTCACGGCGGGTCGCCATAAGGATGTCGTACCAGGCTCGCCTTTTGGACAAGCCCGTCTGGCCCGGTTAAACCGGCCAGCTTGGCGGCGGTGCAGTATAAAAAGCCGCAAGTAGGGCTTTTCACTCAATAAGCAGCAAAGTTCAGCGATAAGTCCCGGAAAACCCCGGCTCGACAGAGGAGCATTACCTGAGACCTGTAGGAATCGCCTTCAATAAACGCCGGCGAGTATTGCACAGGGCGGGTGCGCCGTCATGCCCCTACCTTCGGCGGATATACCTGCCTTAAAGGCTCTAAACCAGCCATTCCAGGCCAGCGCCCATCATGGCGAACGGGCTATCCGCCCAGTGACTCCAGGGGCATTGAGCAAGCAGGCTTTGGGGCGGCTTCGCCACCCAACGGGGGACAAGCCCCCTCTCCACATTTACCGCGCCAGCCTGCCTTCTGTGCCGGAGCGCCCGTTGTGGCGAGCGGGCTTGCCCCGCGCTGGGCTGCGCAGCAGCCCCAACACCAGCACCTCGGTTACCCCAGACACACCGAGCAATAAGGTTCTGGCGTCGCCCGCGCCCCCTACAGCGCTCCGGCCATAGGGCATCCCCCCATCACAGATACATCCGCACACCGATTTCAGGATCTCGTTCCAACACCAAGTACTAGGGTCAATAAACCTTCCACCTCAAGGAGCAAAGGATTGCCCCAGAAACCCAACTCCCATTTGTTACGCCTGGGCCGCTATTGCGAGCCAGGGCGGGCCTATCTCATCACCACCGTGGTCCACCAACGCTATCCACTATTCAGCAACTTGCGCCTGGGTAGGTTATTGGTTGCAGAACTCAAGCACACCCATGACCTGGGCCTGGTCAACTCGCAGGCATGGGTCATCATGCCGGATCACCTGCATTGGTTATTTGAGCTAGGCGACGCTCCCTTGTCCCAGGTCATCGGCAGGACCAAGTCCCGCAGCACATTGACCATCAACCGCGCACGGGGCATCAGGGAACGCTTCTGGCAAAGTGGCTACCATGACCGCGCAGTCCGCGCCGAAGAAGACATTCGCCGAATTGCCCGCTACATCGTCGCCAACCCCCTGCGTGCCGGCTTGGTCGACCACATCGGTGACTACCCCCTCTGGGACGCCACCTGGCTTTAGCCCACTTACTGTGGCAACCGGGCTCGTCGTGGCAAGCGGGCTTGTTGTGGCGAGCGGGCTTGCCCCGCGCTGGGCTGCGCAGCAGCCCCAACAAACCCACCCCAGTTACCCCAGACACACCGAGCAAGCAGGCTTTGGGGCGGCTTCGCCACCCAACGGGGGACAAGCCCCCTCTCCACATTTACCGCGCCAGCCCCCCGACTGCGGCCAGAGCGCCCGTTGTGGCAAGCAGGCTTGTTGTGGCGAGCGGGCTTGCCCCGCGCTGGGCTGCGCAGCAGCCCCAACAAACCCACCCCAGTTTCTCCAGGCACACCGAGCAAGCAGGTTTTGGGGCGGCTTCGCCACCCAACGGGGGACAAGCCCCCTCTCCACATTTACCGCGCCAGCCCCCCGACTGCGGCCAGAGCGCCCGTCGTGGCAAGCGGGCTTGTTGTGGCGAGCGGGCTTGCCCCGCGCTGGGCTGCGCAGCAGCCCCAACAAACCCACCCCAGTTTCTCCAGACACACCGAGCAAGCAGGTTTTGGGGCGGCTTCGCCACCCAACGGGGGACAAGCCCCCTCTCCACATTTACCGCGCCAGCCTGCCTTCTGTGCCGGAGCGCCCGTTGTGGCGAGCGGGCTTGCCCCGCGCTGGGCTGCGCAGCAGCCCCAACAAACCCACCCCAGTTTCTCCAGACACACCGCACAAGGTTCTGGGGCGGCGCCCTCCACGACCACATACAAATTCTGCCTACCCGCCAACCAGCGTCTAAGCTTCAGGCAAGTCCGATCAATCTGCGTGAATGGATCAATCGACTATGGGCGCGTTATGGCAAACCGGTTCGACCACCGCTGCGCAACCCACCGACAGTCCGGACGATCAGTCATTGCCACAAATTCCCCGTAGACGCAGGCGCGGATGGCGCTGGTTCTGGCTTTTGCTGGTGGTGGGGCTGGTCGCTCTGGCGTATGCCGCCTCGCGGGAGGTGCGCAGTTCCAAATGGCAGGCCCGGGAGTTCAGCCGTGTCGCGGCCACGCTGGTGTACACCGTGCAACCGGGGCCCAGCGACGCCATTGTGTACCCAGGAGACGGCCCCTTCGACAAACGCCTGGGCTACAGCGCACTGGGTGATTTCCTGCCGCGCCTGCGGCAGCGCAATTACCTGATTCAGAGCCAGGCCCACTTTTCCCAGGACTTGCTGGACTACACCCGCCATGGCCTGTTCGTACCCTATGCCGAAAAGATTCAGGCCGGCTTGTCGATCAGCGACTGCCGTGCGCAACCGCTGTACCAGTTCAACTATCCACAACAGTTCTATCCAAGCTTCAGCGCCATTCCCCCGGTGATCGTCAGCAGTCTTCTGTTTATTGAAAACCGCGACCTGCTGGACCCCGCCCAACCCCAGGCCAACCCCGCCGTGGACTGGCCGCGTTTTGCCAAGGCCGCGTGGTCGCAGCTGGCCAAGCTGCTGCACCTTCCCGGCCAGACCGCAGGTGGCAGTACCCTGGCCACGCAATTGGAAAAGTATCGTCACTCCCCCGATGGGCTGACCCTCTCCGGCGGCGAGAAGATCCGCCAGATGATTTCCGCCAGCGTGCGCACCTACCAGGGCGGTCCACAAACCCTGGCCGCGCGGCAAAATATCGTGCGCGATTACCTCAACAGCGTGCCGCTGTCCGCCGTTCCCGGGCATGGTGAAGTGCATGGCATCGCCGAAGGCCTGCGGGTCTGGTACGGCGCCGACTTCAACCAGACCAACGCCCTGCTGGCGGGCAACGATGCAAAAACCCTGGCACAAAAAGGCTTGGCCCTGCGCGAGGTGTTGTCGCTGATGATCGCCCAGCGCCGCCCGTCCCATTACCTGTCCAAAGGCCGCGATGAGCTGGCCAGCCTTACCGACAGTCACCTGCGCCTGCTGGGGCAAAGTGGCGAGATCGAACCGACACTGATCAACGCCGCCCTGGCGAGCAAGGTGACTTACCGCGACTGGCAGCAACAGCCGACAATCCAAACCATCGAAACCAACAAAGGTATCAGCGTGGTGCGCAGCCGCCTGGCCGCCCTGCTCAACCGTCCGCTGTACGATCTGGATAGGCTGGACCTGGCCGCCACCAGCACCCTGCAAAGCGAGCTGCAAACCCAGGCCACCGACTACCTCAAGCGCCTGGCAGACCCGGCGTTTGCCGCGCAATTGGGGCTGCTCGGTCCGCGCCTGTTGACGCCCACCAGCACCGCCCAGGTGCGCTATAGCTTCAACCTCTACGAGATGACCGCCGACGGCGCGCGGGTGCGGGTGCAGACCGACAGCACCGACCAACCCTTCGATATCAACGAGGGCAGCAAGCTGGAACTGGGCTCTACCGCCAAGCTGCGGGTGCTGACCACCTACCTGCAGATGATCAGCGAATTGCATGAGCGCTATGCCGGCCAACCACCCGCCGCGCTGAAAAAAATCGAGGTCAACGACCAGGATCGCCTGACCCGCTGGGCCGTGGATTACCTGATACAGCACAACGACCACAGCCTGGCGAACATGCTTGATGCGGCCCTCGACCGGCAATACTCGGCCAGCCCCGGCGAAGCTTTTTTTACTGGGGGCGGCTTGCATCGCTTCCATAACTTTCGCAATGAAGACAACGGCCGCAACCCGACCCTGCGCGATGCCCTGCGCGAGTCGATCAACCTGCCGTTCATCCGCCTGATGCGTGACCTGGTGCGCTACAGCACCTACCAGGGGCCCAACAACAGCGCCGAGTTGCTCAAGGACGACAGCGACCCGCGTCGTCAGGAATACCTGGCTCGTTTTGCCGACCGCGAGGGCACCACGTTCCTGCTGCGCTTCTGGAAAAAGTACCGCAACAAAGACACCCAGGCCCGTCTCGACACCTTTCTCGACAGCATGCACCCCACCGCCATGCGCCTGGCCGCCGTGCATCGCTACCTGTTGCCGCAGGCCAGTCAGCAGAGTTTCAACAGCTTCGTCCGGGCCCACCTGCCGGCGACCAAAAGCGCCGAAAAACTCACCGATGCGCGCCTCGACACGCTCTATATCAACTACGGCCCCGGGGCCTATGACCTGCCCGACCAGGGCTATATCGCCAAGGTCCACCCGCTGGACCTATGGCTGTTGGGCTACCTGCTCAACCACCCCGACGCGACGTTCTCCCAGGCCGTCGCCGCCAGCGAACATGAGCGCCAGGAAGTCTACAGCTGGCTGTTCAAGAGCCGGCACAAGAGCGCCCGCGACAGTCGGATCCGCACCATGCTGGAGATTGAAGCGTTCCTGGACATTCACCAGCGCTGGCAGCAGGTCGGCTACCCCTTCGACCACCTAGTGCCGTCCCTGGCCACCGCCATCGGCAGTTCAGGGGACCGTCCGGCAGCGCTGGCGGAGCTGGTGGGCACCATCCTCAACGATGGCGTGCGCCAGCCGCCGCTGCGCATCGACAGCCTGCACTTTGCCGCCGCCACGCCCTACGACACCCGCGTGGTCAACGACCCGGACCGCGGCAAACGGGTGATGCCCAGTGCGGTGGCCACGGCCCTGCGCGCCGCGCTGTCGCAAGTGGTGGACGCCGGCACAGCCAAACGCGTGGCGGGTAGTTTCAAACTCGCCGATGGCACGCCCCTGACCATGGGCGGCAAGACCGGCACCGGCGACAACCGTATCGAGGCCGTGGGTGCCGGCGGCCGTATTCTCAGTTCCAAGTCGATCAACCGTACTGCGACTTTCGTGTTCTATATCGGCGACCAGCACTTCGGCACGCTAACGGCCTTTGTCCCCGGCAGTTCAGCGCAAAACTTCACCTTCACCTCTGCGCTACCGGTCCAGGTGCTCAAGGGGATGGCACCGATCCTCAGCCCTTACCTGCAACCGGGCGCACACACGTTGTGCCAGGCCCCGGCATCCACTTCGGTTGAATACACGCAGGCTCCGCAACCGGGTGTTAGTTATCTCAGTCATGCATTTGAATAATGAACTTTTGCCGCACTTGAACCGCGAATCATCCCCAGGATTTTGAACTTTTGTTCTGAACTTCAGCAGATACGCTAATGCTTAAAACCATCTAGCGAGCGTTACTGCATGCCCGAACTGCCCACTCCTGCCCAATCGCCTACGACACTCTATAAAGGGCCCCACTATGAACGGCTAACACAGCTCATCCCCGACTGGCTTACCACCGCCACCTTGGCCAGGGTCAGCCCATTGGGCAGCGCCGAGCTGTCCCGACCGGCCTGGTACGCCAGCGCCTCGCCCAGCCAACATCAAGTGCTGCAGCGCACCAATGCCGAAGGCTGGCGCGCGCAAAACGCGGTGGATCGCCAACTGCGCGAAGTGCAAGACGTGTATGCGTTTGCCGAGCCGTTGTTGAAGCAGGCCATCTACGACAAATACCACCTGAACGTCGACGTCAAAAGTACGTTCCTCAACCTGTATATCCCCAAAAAATTGCCCTGGTACGCACTCACTATTGTCCCTGGCGTGACCAGCCGCAAAGTGTCACTGCTGGATGCGGCGCTGCATAATTTTGCCGCGAGCGAAACCTTTGAAGACGACTCCTGCTACATCTCTCAACCCGACTACCGGGGCCACTTCACCCTCAAACCCCTGCACCCCAAAATGTCCATCCAGCAGTTCAAGGCGCTGTGCCGAGAACTGGACCTTGGCGCCCGCTATCAGCAGCATTTGCAAGACCACCTGCTGCCCAGCGATCCCGCCGCCCGCGCCGCACTCAAGCACAGCATCATCACCAGCCAAAAAGCCGCCCTCAAAGCCGCCGCGCAACTGGCGGCGCTGAAAACCAATGACCAACAGGTTCCAGACCTGGGGCGGGCGGCCTACGGGGTATTGATGCGCGCATTGCGCGATGAGCGCGGGGTGTTGCAGTTCTACCAATTGCACATTCTGGATGCGCCACTGACCGGGATCCTGCTGATTGCCGCAGACCTGGACCGGGTATCCAGCGTGTCAAAACTGATCGCCTATATCCCCCATGATCCCGAAAGCCCGGTCAAGGAATACGACTCCAGCCTGGCCTTCATGCGCGACCTGACGCGCAAACTGCAAGCCAACGCGCCGATCCCCTCACGGGGGCAGCAGACTTACCAGCAGTTCTTCAGCCAGTTTGTCGACCATGGGCTGCGCGGGCATTTCTTTGCCGGGCTGGATCAGCGTTTGTGCCGGGTGCAGTGGCATGAAGCATCGCCCCTGGACCCGCGCCCGCAATGGCGCGAAACGCCGCTGGACAATCCCCGCCTGCAGTTTTCGGCGGTGCGTATCGACGGTGATCTGTGGGAGCACCTCTATCAGCAAGCCCTGAACAAGATTCTCAATGATGGGCGCACGATTGCCGTCGCCACCACCGACGCCGACAGCCACCAGCGCTGGGCCTGGTGGGACAACCTGACAAAAATCGTCGCGGATATTTTCAACATCGCCCTGCTGGTCATCACACCCTTCGTGCCGTTCCTCGGTGAGTTGATGCTGGCCTATACCGCCTATCAACTGAGCAGCGATGCCATCGAAGGCCTGGTAGACCTGGCTGAAGGGCAATTTCGCGAAGCGGCCGACCACCTTGTCAGCGTGGCCACCGATGTCGTGCAACTGGCCACCTTCGCCGCCGGCGCAGGCCTTGGCAGTGCCTTCAAGCGCTCGTCGTTTGTCGACGGCTTGCATCCGATCAACGTCGACGGGCAACCCCGCCTATGGAACCCGGACCTGACGCCTTACGCACGCAACGACCTGCAACTGCACAGCGACGCACAGCCCGATGCCCTGGGCCTGCATGCCCAGGGCGACACCATCATCCTGCGCCTGGAGGGCCGGCACTATGTGGTCGAACACGACCCCACCGCCGACACGTATCGGATCAAGCACCCGAGCCGGCCGCACGCCTATGCACCGAAACTCGACCACAACGACCATGGCGCCTGGCTGCATGAGGCAGAAGACCCGCATAGCTGGGACCGTGAGACCTTGCGCGCTCGCCTGGGCCCCTTGGCGCAGGGCCTCACGCCCGCAGAGCTGGAGCAGGCCTGTGAAACCAGCGGCACCCACGACGGCGCCTTGCGCATGATGTACGCCCACCGCGAACCGCCGCCGCCCCTGCTGGCCGACAGCCTCAAGCGCCGCCGCCTGCACCGGCAAGTCGAGCAGGCACCGCAGCAGATGCGCACCGGTGCCATGCCTGATCTGCCGACCAATTGGTCAGTGCAAACCATCAGCGAGCTGGCCGGCTGGCCCTCAGACAAAGCCATCGATGTGTTTATCAATAACGATTTGAGCGGCTATGCCATGCGCTACGGAGCCACCGACGCCACACACGCCAACACCCTGAAAATCAGCCATCACGATGTCCGGGCCGGCAAGTTGCCCGAGCACGTCGTGGCGTTTCTCAGCGAGGCAGAACTCAAGGCGCTACTGCCCTCGCCGGTGCCCGACACGCGATCCGGGCAGATCGAGGCCTTGCGCGGGCAACTGGCCGAGCGCCTGGTGCCGCAGAAGACCACGATTTTCAACCACCTCTATAGCACCCGCGAAGTGCTCGACACGCCCCACGGCCAACTGATTCAACAGCAATTCCCGCACCTGCCCAGCGATCTGGTGAGCCTGTTGCTGCTGCGCACCTCGCCCGGGGAGCTGGAGGTGATGAGCAGCGAGCAGCGCATCCCCCTGCGCCTGAAAAACCTCGCCCGGGAACTGGCCAACGAAGTACGCGCCAGCCACGCCAGCGAAGGCCTGTACGACGACGCCTTACTGACGCCGGATACCGAGCGCATGGCCTTGAATATCGTGCGCTTGAACAGCGACTCGCTGGGCGACCTGAATATCGCCATCCATAGGCAATCGGCCGATGGCCCCTTGCGTTGTCAGGTCGGCCCGACTGACGCCGGCACGCAGAAAATCCTGTTGTACCAAAGCCAGGGACGCTACCAGATCCACGGTGCACCGGACGTGGCGCAGTACAGTTTCTACGAAGCCCTGTTGCGTGTGCTCCCCGCTGACGCGCTCGGCTACCGGCCAGGCCAGGGCGAGCTATTCAGGGCCTGGCTCAAGGAGCAACTTGAACCCCTGGCCGCACGCCGTACGGTATTGGAAGCACCCAGCCGACGCCGGGCCGACGAGGGCGTCACTCAACGCCTGCTGCAAAAGCCCGGCTTCGAAGCCTTCCGCCGCTTGTTTCGCCGCCGGCCGGTGCAAACGCCGACGTTCAGAGAAACCCTGAGCACACTGTGCCCCTCGCTCAACGAAGAGGAGATCGCGCAGGTCGCGCCCTTTCTCCAAACCCCAGCGGGTAAGCAATTGCTGGTCAAGCTGCAAGCCGACCACCTGCTGCTGCTCGAAGACCTGCACTACATTCGCAAACGCCGAACCCTCGGCCCGGCAGGCAGCGTGCTCGCGGAAAACGAACTGTTGATGCGCAAGATGATCCTCAAGGAGTTGCGCACCTGCTGGGAGGATGGCGCCTACCAGAGCATGTTGCCAACGCAACCCCGCGCGCGCGGCACCCTGCTGGACTTGAGTGAGCTGGTACTGGGGCACTACATACACCACATGGAACCATTGCGGGCCGACTTCAGCCATGTCACCCGCCTGAACCTGAGTGGTACGCGCCTGCAGGATCAGGAAATGGGCTTTCTGCACAACTTCCCCAGCGCGCGTGTCGTGGACCTGTCCCACAACGAACTGACCGGCCTGCCCCCTCAACTGACCGACCTGAAGCACCTGAGCGCGCTGAACCTGGGCCATAACCCGATCAGGTGGGTGCGCTATGACTACGAGGTGCTCAAACGGCTGTGGCAGTTGCGCTCCTTGAACCTGGAGGGGCACAACCAGCTGAAAGTGCCACCGGACATCAGCCTGATGCCTGAACTGCGTCGACTGGCCCTGCGCCGAACCGGTATCACCCAATGGCCAGTCGGCCTGGACAGCCCCCGACTGGCGATCCCCGAACTGGACCTGACCCACACTGAGGTCAGCAGCGTGCCGCAATTCGCCGAAGACTCGGTGGGTGCGCGCATCGTCGCCGGCAGTTGGCTGGACCGTGGCAAGCTCGAACCCGAGGATGAAAACCGTTTTGTCAGCTACCGCCGGGCGTTTGGTTTCGACCCCTATCGCACGGCGCCACGCAGCAGTGCGAGCGAGCGGCAGTATTGGCTATCCGGCCTGGACGGCAACGAGCGCGACGTGGCCATCAAGGTCTGGGACGACGTTGAAAAAGAGCATGGCTCCCAGGGAGTTTTCGACCTCCTCAAACTGTTGCGCCCACCAGTGGAATTCCAGACCGAGATAGATGCGCAATTGTTTCGCGAAGGCCGGGAAGACCTGGCCATACGGGTCTGGCAGTTGCTGTTTGCGATGGATGAGAACCCGCAGTTTCGCGAGCGGATGTTCAGCCTGGCCGCGACACCGGTCAATTGCGCGGATGCCGGCGCGCATGTATTCAATCGCATGGGCGTCGAGACTATGCTCGAACACATTCTCAAGGATAACTCCCCGCAGGCACTGCTCCAACGCGAGAGCCGCCTGGTGAACCTGGCCAGGCAATCCTGGCGCCTGGACCAGGTCAACCGACTGGCGCGCGAAGAAGTCCTGCACCGCGTCACCCCGGTCAGCGAAGGCGGCCTGGGGCAAACCTTTGGCAGCGGTGAAGGCCAGGTGGATGACGTGCAGGTCTACCTCGCCTACCAGACCGGACTCAAGACACGCCTGCACCTGCCGTGGGTGTCCGAACACATGGTCTACCGCAACACCGCCAGGGTGACCCAGGCCCATCTCGACAAAGCCGCACGTGCGATTCGCCAGTTGCAGCAAGGTGACGGGCTGGTCAACGGGGTACTGGAGCAACCGTTCTGGAACGACTACCTGCACGACGCCCATCTCCAAGCCTTCAACACCCAGGACGAACTGCGGGAAAAGGCCGGCAGCCAACTGCAGGACCTGCTGGAACTGCACCAACAATGGTCCGCAGGCCAACTGACGGCCGAGGCCAAGACACACGTGCGCGAGCAACTGGTGGCCCTGGCCGACGAACTGGTTATCCCACACAGCGTGGTACTTACCGAACAACCATTGCCAGACAGCACCGTGCTGGGTTTTTACGAGCGCATCCAAAATGACTACAACGAACTTGCCCGCCGCCTGACCCGCCAGGCTTTAATCCAGTTTACTTAGCACTGAGCGGACAATCAGCGCGTGTCCTGGCCTGCCGGCCTGTTGTGGCGAGCGGGCTTCCTGTGGCGAGCGGGCTTGCCCCGCGCTGGGTGGCGAAGCCGCCCCACTCCAACCGCCGTAGATATTTCAGGCACACCGCGCCAGCAGGGTTTGGGGCGGCTTCGCCACCCAGCGCGGGGCAAGCCCGCTCGCCACAGGGACGGGGGCAGCAGGTCAGGACTTTTTGGAGACTTCGCAGCCGGAGGCAGCAGCACCACAGGACTTTTGTAGCCCGCAGGCTTCTTGTGGCGAGCGGGCTTGCCCCGCGCGGGGCTGCGCAGCAGCCCCACTCCAACCGCCGTAGATACTTCAGGCACACCGCGCCAGCAGGGTTTGGGGCGGCTTCGCCACCCAGCGCGGGGCAAGCCCGCTCGCCACAGGGATGGGGGGCAGCAGGTCAGGATTTTTTGGAGACTTCGCAGCCGGAGGCAGCAGCACCACAGGACTTTTGTAGCCCGCAGGCTTCTTGTGGCGAGCGGGCTTGCCCCGCGCTGGGCTGCGCAGCAGCCCCACTCCAAACACCGTAGATATTTCAGGCACACCGCGCCAGCAGGGTTTGGGGCGGCTTCGCCACCCAGCGCGGGGCAAGCCCGCTCGCCACAGGGACGGGGGCAGCAGGTCAGGATTTTTTGGAGACTTCGCAGCCGGAGGCAGCAGCACCACAGGACTTTTGTAGCCCGCAGACTTCTTGTGGCGAGCAGGCTTGCCCCGCGCTGGGCTGCGCAGCAGCCCCACTCCAACCGCCGTAGATATTTCAGGCACACCGCGCCAGCAGGGTTTTGGGCGGCTTCGCCACCCAGCGCGGGGCAAGCCCGCTCGCCACAGGGATGGGGGGCAGCAGGTCAGGATTTTTTGGAGACTTCGCAGCCGGAGGCAGCAGCACCACAGGACTTTTGTGGCCCGCAGACTTCTTGTGGCGAGCGGGCTTGCCCCGCGCTGGGCTGCGCAGCAGCCCCACTCCAACCGCCGTAGATATTTCAGGCACACCGCGCCAGCAGGCTTTGGGGCGGCTTCGCCACCCAGCGCGGGGCAAGCCCGCTCGCCACAGGGATGGGGGGGCAGCAGGTCAGGATTTTTTGGAGACTTCGCAGCCGGAGGCAGCAGCACTACAGAACTTTTGTGGCCCGCAGACTTCCTGTGGCGAGCGGGCTTGCCCCGCGCTGGGCTGCGCAGCAGCCCCACTCCAACCGCCGTAGATATTTCAGGCACACCGCGCCAGCAGGCTTTGGGGCGGCTTCGCCACCCAGCGCGGGGCAAGCCCGCTCGCCACACGTCGCTTTATTTAAGCCCGCGGCCACATTCAGGGTGCCAGGAAGTCGAACACCAGGTGCACTGTGCCGTAGTACTCGCCGCCGCGATATCCGTCATCGGGTTTTATCGCGGCGATGTCCAGTTCGGCGCGGCGGCCGGCGCGGGCGTCGTTGGCGTTGACCACTTCTATCGGGTCCAGGGTCAGGGCTACCCGGTTGAATTGCACCTGCAGGTCGATGCGGTTACGCCCGTTGTACAGGTACGGCTCGACCCCCAGGCGGGCCGCGACCCCGCCGTTGAGGTTTTTCACGTCGAAGTTCTTGCGCAGCCTGCCCAGTTGCTCGGTCACCAGGTTCCAGGCCAATAGTTGGTCCTGGCCCATCCAGTCCGACTCGGACGGCAGTACATAGGCCTCATGCACCGGGATGGTCACCGAAACATCGAATGAGTGGCGCTCCTGGATTGCCGCGGTGTGGGTTGCTGCCAGCATGCAAGCCGCCAGTACACCGAGTCTTGTCAGTTGCTTGGACATCATCATCACCCGTTACTTTTCTCGACCTTCATCGGTTTTTTATCCAACCCTTCCACCAACACAAAGCTGTAGCGCCGGCCCGGTTTTTTCTCGAACTTCAATTGCCGCTCCGGCAGGATGTGGTGCTTGGTGGTAGGCACGCAGTCGGTGGCGTCGGTCACCGAGCAATCATGAAACTCATCGAGCACCACGGTGCTGTTGCCGGCGTTGCGCAGTTGGTATTGATCGGTGGTGTCGCTGATCTGCGTATCAAACCGCGTGTCTTTGGGGCGCACGAAAAACACCGTGCCGTAGCCGGCCATCACGTTGATCCCGGCAGCGAGGTGGTCCTTGTAGTCGGCGCGATCTTCTTCGGTGATGCCGAAGTTGTCGTCTTTTTCCGGAACCACGGGGATAAAGCGCACGCGGAAATAGCGCTCCTTGTCGCGCGGGCCCATGTACAACAGGCGCGTGCCCTGGCGGCCGTTTACCGGGACGATCAGGCGCGACGGGCTGGCCATCAGGCCGTCGCGGCTGGTGGTGGCGCCCTTGTCGTCGGTCATCGAAGCCACCGGTACTTCGCGGGTGGTGCCGTCGGCGTTGTAGATGATTTCCAGCACATTGACCTTGATGAACGCGGTGCTGGTGCCACCATTGAATACACGCTTGAGGTAGGAGCTGCGATCGCCTTCGAGGTAGTCATACACCACCCCCACATTGATCAGCGGCCCGGCCTGGGCGGTGAGGGAAATCAGGCACAACCCGATCCATAACGCTGCTTGTTTCATGTTTACTACGCCTCATTGATTGAATGCGGCGGGCCAGGCCCGCCGGTGGTGCGGCGAGACTAAATCTCGGAATCCCAGATCACGGTCGCCACGCCCGAGTAAGTGCTGCCCGGCTGGTTGAGCATGCCGGCCATGTCGTCCCGCAGGACTTCAAAATGCAGGGTGCCGGGACGGTCGTTGACGTAGAACAACGGCTGGAACAGGTCGGTGCCGTCACCGTCCAGGCGCAAGGGGCGTTTTTGCACGGCCTGGTTGCCACGCCCATCGATGCCGCTGGGCAGTGTCACGGCGATCTGCAACGGCACTTCATCGCCATTGGCGTTGCGCAGGCCGCAGGTGTTGCCCATCACGATCGAGCACTCCAGCTGCATTTTGAAACGCGAACTGGCGGCGATGCGGAAGGTCTGGTCGCGGTACAGCCGGGTCGGCGCACGCCCACGGTTGAGCCAGGCTTGCCAGCCGCCCTCGGGGATCAGCTCGATACGGTTGCCGCCAGGGGGGATATCAACCTTGAGGTCGTGTTCCACGCTCAGGATGAAGTTGAAGGTGAGCGCATTTTTATTGGTGACCAAAACGTCGCCAAAGTCGTAATCGCCACCCGGGCCCATGGTGTAGGTGATGCTGCCGTGGTACTGGCCACCCGACATGGTCAATGGGTTTGGCGTCCTGAGTTCATAGGCGTATTCCAGAGTGGCGATCCGCATATAGCTCAGGTCATGGGAAGGTTGACGAGCGCAAGCGCCCACCCCTTCAGGTGTCAGCCAGAACCAGGACGCGGCAGAAACCCCGGCAGCAAGATGGCCGGTCCGTCGACAGCCGCCTGGTGGATTAAGCCATTGGCCCTGCCAACTGAATCCAGGTTTGGCCCAGGTCGATACGCCTGGCGGCCGGGGTATGTACCACGTCGAACCGATGCTCGCGATGCGTAGTTGCACGGTCTCGGTTTCCCCGGTGGCAGTGTGGGTCACTTGCAGGTCACGCCAGTCCGAAGGCACCTTGACCATGAAGCCTTTACGCTCATCCTCGTGGTTGGCCAGGATGGGTTGGTTGGAGTCCGCCCTGAGGTCGTTGTCCCTGAGGCTGAAAATCCCCAACGCCCGGCACTGGGTGGGAATATGCGCCGCACAAATCGAGCTGATCGGCGTGGTGTTTTCGAAGTCGAAGTTCACCGTGCTGCTCTTGTAGGCGGCCACCGGCACAAAGTTGCGCCCGGGCCGCAGGATGGCGCCGCCACCGCTGAAGTCGTCGGCACGCAAGGTGATCTCATCGAGGTCAGTCTCGACGTCGACGATCATGCCCGCGCCATTGGTCTGGTACTGGCTGGTCATCAGCATCTGGTCGCCACCGGCAACGAAGGTGCTGTGCAGGTTCAGGCCACCGCTGAGGTTGCCGTTGAACGAGCTGCGTTGGACGAAGCCATCACCGCTGACGACATCACTGTCAAAGCTGGCCATGCCCGACAGGCCGACGCCGTAGGTGTCGGTGATCGCCGTGGCCGAGACGCTTTGCAGCAGGTGCTCGGTGAGGTCCTGGCGGTAGGTGACCGAGGCATTGTTATCGCGGCCACCGTCGCGGTCGGTACGGGTACCGATGCTGCCGGAAATCTGCCGGCCATCGCCGCCCAAGGCCAGGCTCACGGAGAGGTCCACGCCACGATTGCGCTGATCGCCGGTGCCAGAAGTGCCCGGTCGATCGAACACCGAGAACCGCCAGTTGGCGTCGCTGCCCCACAAGGTATCGCGCCGGCTCCAGCCCAGGTCCAGCCCGGTGCCTTCGACGTTGCCCTCGCTGTGGGACAGGCGCAGGTTCCAGGAATTTCTTGCGTCGACCCGGTGGTTGACCGAGAGCGCCGAGTTGCTGGCCTGGCCGACAAAGGTATTGCGCCGCAGACGCGTGCCGTCCGGCAGGGTTTCATAGGTGTCACGGGTGTCGAGCCAACTGCGGTTATGGCTGAACACCAGGTTGGTGGCCCCAAAGGTATAGAGCCCCTGCAAGTCCATGCCAGTGCCGTGTTCACGGGTCTGGTAGAGGTTGGCGAAAAGGCTGGTGTTGTTGGCCACCGTCCAGTCTGCCGAGCCGCCGTATTGCAGTTGGTCGCGCACTTCGCGCGCTGACAGGCCGAGGATCACCCGTGGGTGTACCAGGTAGTTGAGCGAGGCGCCGGCAGTAACCGCGCCGGACGCCTGTTCGTCCCAATTGCTGAACAACTTGGTTTCGCGCCCGGCAAACACGTTGTAGCGCCAGCGGTCTTCCGCGTTGCGCCAGTTGCTGGGTTTGTAGACCAACTCCTGGGTGGTGCTGACGGTCAGGCCATCTTCCACCAGGCGCACTTCGACTTCGTAGATGCCGCCGGGCAACGGTCGCGTGTCCAGGGTCTGCAAGCCTGCCGCCACCGCCTGGGTGTTGACTAGCAGGCCATTGCGGTAAATCTCCACGGCGGCCTGGCGATTGGCGGTGACGTAGATCGGATAGACACTGGCCTTGGTGTTGTTGATCGCCAGGCTGTCGGAGCTGCCGTACATGACACCCAGCGCCGTATCGGGGCTGGCGCCAAAGCTGCGCAACTGACGGGTCAGGCCATCGGAGTTGGGTGTGAAATGGCCCAGGCGCAAAAAGCGACCTTCCAGTTCACGTTGGGTGTAGAGCTCGTGAATCGCGTGGCGCAGTTGTTCTTCATCGCCACTCTGGCGCGCCAGTTGCAAATTGAACACTTGGGTCCAGTTGCCCAGGCTGGCACTGGCCTGCAGACCATAACGCCCGCCCAGGTCTTCATCCTCGCCGCCGTTGAGGTTGAGCTGGTTGTTGATAATCAAGCCACGGCTGCCGCCTTCGGGCTGTGCGTGATAGCGCGGAGCGTCGCCGGCGTGTTCGACGTTCTGGGTGATGATCGACAGCAGCGAGCTTTCAAGGTTGTAGTGGGTGGACACCAGTTGCTGTGGGCAAGACTGGGTGCACGCGCCAAGAGCAACGCCGCTGGCCAGCACCGCTTGCCAGATGTCGCGGGTGGCCGCCGGGACTTTGCTGTCGCCGGTGTCGGTGAATTCCAGCAACGTCACACGTTCGTCCTGCGACAGGACAATCAGCGCCTCCCCCAGGGGTTGCTGGTCCAGTTCAACCTGTACCGCCAGCGGCACATCGAAGAAATGATCGCTGAACCCGGCAGGCAAACCCTGGGCCTGGGTCAACAGACTGGCGGGCGTGACGATACCTGGCGTGGGCGCGGCCAAGGCACTCGTACAAATCACTAGCGCAAGCGCAACCGCGATGAGCGTCATCGGGAACATGAAAGGAATACTCTGAGGGCCAAGAGACAAAACAAAAAACCAGGCCGGCCTACGGGGAGAATCAGCCGGCCCGAACGCCAATGCCCGCGGGCGTAAAAGCCCGGCGGGCACCTACACCATCAAGGTGTCGTTGGCAGCACCGCGTCGAACACCAACGGCACAGTGGTGGTGTAGGCACCGCGCTGGGTTGCCGAAGGCTTGGCTGCCACGATGCGCAGTTCAGCAGCGACGCCTGGGGTGGAGTCCGCTTCGGTGACGACTTCTTTAGGGGTGCCGGTCATCTCTACACCGTTAAAGCTGGTGGTCAGCGCAATGTTCTGTGCAACGTTGCCGTTGAACAGCACGGCCGGGCCGCCTTCGATGTAGGCGTGGACCGAGCCGTTGGTGTTTTTCACGTCGTAGACGGCGGTCAACGGCGCCAGCTCACCGCTGACAATGTTGTAGCTCATGGTTTCATCGCGGCCGAAGTTAGGGTCACGTGGCTGCGCGTGGAACACGGTTGTCGGGATATTCGCCTTGATGTTGACGGTGTGGTTGGCTTCACCGGCGGCGAATGCCATCGACGAATTCAGCGCCAGAAGGGCCAGAGGGGCAGCAATTGCGAACTTCTTGAACATGGTGATTTCCTGTTTTCCGGACAAGTTAGTGACCCACTGAAAGTTGAGAATCAGATCCAACAAACAATGAGAGTCGTCGCGATGAAACTTAAGTGATTGCAACGCGAAGCAGATGATCCACTAACTTTAAAAACAGATATGCAAGGCAGTTCCCACACTGCCGTAGCCAATAGATACAGGTCGATGCGGAAAAATATGGCACTTTGCCAAAACTTTAATTTTTTCCGTAGGATAAGGACTACATGAATGGTTACAGCAAACGAACAATGAAAAGTCCGTAAGAACAGTACCACAAAACTAACTAAGCAGAGGTGCAACGCCACCCACTAAAGTTTGAGCTTTGACTCTAATACTAGTTATGAAGCGCAACTTATGGGGAATAAATTAACTTGGCGCACGGCTCGCCCGCCCACGGATGACCGTTGGTCACCTGCCTCTGGCTGGAATCTAAGATATATCTTACGTTATGTCTAAACCACACAGCAGAGAGCATGACAATGAGAGACCCTCATTCCCACCGTGAACCCGGTGACGACCGCGACGGCTTCGAAAAACGCCCAGGCCGCGAACGCGGTGGTCGAGGCCCACGGGTCTTCGCACCCGGCGACCTGAAGCTGTTGCTACCGGCGTTGATCGCCGAACAGCCGTGCCATGGCTACGACCTGATCCGTCAGATCGAAGGCCTGTTCGATGGCGCCTACAGCCCCAGCCCTGGGGTGATCTACCCCACCCTGACCTTCCTTGAAGAAAGCGAACTGATCACCGGCGACGCCCAGGGTGGAAAAAAACGCTACACAATCACCGACGCCGGACGTCTGTTCTTAAGTGAGCAAGCCATTGCGCTGGACGGTGTGCGCATGCGCATTGATGTCAGCAAACGCTCATTGCGCGGCCACGACCGACCGCCGCAAATCCACGAGGCAGTGCACAACCTGCGCCATGCCTTGCAGTTGCACCACGGGCGCTGGAGCCCGGAAGAAATCACCCGCGTCGCGGCGCTGCTCAACAGCACCGCCCAAGCCATTGTGGACGGCCCGGCCGTCCCACCTGTACAGGGGAAAACCCTATGAGTACGCCTGTCATTCACCGTGTGAGCCACGAGATCAAACGCCGGCGCCTGGAGGTGCTGCGCGTGGTCGACATCACCCCGCGCATGCGTCGTATCACCCTGGGTGGCGAGCAGTTGGCGGGGTTCGTCAGCCTGGGTAGCGATGACCATATCAAGCTGCTGTTCGCACAGAACGCTGCCGAGCAGGCGGCACTGGAAAGCCCGACATTCAGTGTCAAGGGCGAGGGGCCACAACCGGCGATGCGCGACTACACCCCGCGTCGGATCGACCTGAGCCGCGGCGAGTTGGATATCGACTTTGTGCTGCACGGTGACGGCCCAGCTTGCACCTGGGCCGAACAGGCCAAGCCCGGCCAGCACCTGCACATTGCCGGCCCCCGCGGGTCGATGATCGTGCCGGACATCTTCGACAGCTACCTGCTGGTGGGCGACGAAACCGCCATCCCGGCCATTGCCCGCCGCCTGGAAGAACTGCCGGCAGGGCGCAAGGCGCTGGTGGTGATCGAGATTGCCGATGAGCATGAAAAGCAGGCACTCGACAGCGCAGCCGATGTGCAGGTGAACTGGGTGGTGCGTGGCCAGGATGAGTTGCTCGGCACCGTACGCGACCTGCAAGTACCAGAAGGCTCGTTGTATGCCTGGGTCGCCACCGAGACCAAGCTGTCGCGCCAGGTACGCCGGGTGCTGCTCGACGAGCACAAGCTCAACGATGAGTTCGTCAAGGCCGTGGGTTACTGGCGTGCCGACGGCAGCAGCGAAGAGAAGTAACCCTTGTGGGAGCTGGCTTGCCTGCTCCCACAGTTTTACGCTGCCGGCTTCAGGATCTTGTCCAGACCCACTAGCGCCAATGCCACCAACACAAACCCCAACAGGATGCCCCCGGCATTCATGAACACCTGTGGATAACCCAGCGTCCCTACATCAATGAACGGGTACTGGTATTGCCCCAGGGCGTGCCCGCGCAGCAGTACATAAGCGAAGTACACCAACGGGTAAATCACCCAGTACCCGACGTGCCTGAGCCGCAGCGCGCCCTTGGGCACACAGAACCACCAGTAGCCCAGGAACAGCAACGGCATCACATCGTGCAGCAATTCGTCGGCGATAAACTGCCAGCCCTCGGGGCTCCACAAATGCCGCAACAGCAAGCTATACGCCAGGCCCACCACGACAATGCTCACCGCAATACCGCTGCTGACCGCCGGGCGCAGGAAAAATCGGCGTGCGGCCGAAGAGCGATTCACCAGTGCATAACTCAACACCACAGCGGCCAGGGTGTTGGTCAGCACGGTAAAAAAGCTGAAGAAGTTCACCAGGCCGCCCAACAGGCTGGCATCGGCCATCCAGCGCGAATAGCCAATCAGGTACAGCTGGATCGTCAGGCCCGCCCAACCGGCCAGCGCTGCCCCTGCCACATATGCCCTCATTCCTGGGGGCGTTTGGTGCGCATCAACTTGACGTACAACCCTTCGACCTTTTCCCGCGCCCATGGCGTCTTGCGCAAGAACGTCAGGCTCGACTTGATGCTCGGGTCGTTCTTGAAGCAGCGGATGTCGATGCGCTCGGCAAGGCCTTGCCATTCGTAGTGCGCCACCAGCGCGGTGAGCACCTGTTCGAGGGTAACGCCGTGCAGTGGGTTGTTGTTCGGTGCGGTCATGCCGGGCCTTTGCCAAGTAAATGAAGAAGAAGCCGCGCACCTTAGCCGAGGTGCCAGGCCGGTGGAAGCACGACCTTGATTGTAGCCCCACCCCCGCCCCCCTGTAGAAGCGAGCTTGCTCGCGAAAATCGTCAACGCTGAAGCGGGGCATCAGGTTTAACGCGGCGTCCTGAAGTTTTTCGCGAGCAAGCTCGCTCCTACAAGGCTTGTGAAAAGTTCCACTCCACGGCCAGAAAAGAGATGTTATATTGTAACTATAAGTATCCAACTCTCTGCTCGACCAAGGAACCTCCCGATGTCCCTCTCCCCTCTCTGGCGCCTGACCCCGCTGGCGGCTGCCCTGTTGATCGGCTCCCAGGCCCACGCCCTGGAACTGCAACCCCAAGTCATCACCGGCAACCCCCTGGGCAGCCAGCAACTGGCCTCGCCCACGACGGTGCTGGAAGGCGATGACCTGACCCTGCAACAAAAAGGCAGCCTGGGCGAAACCCTGAACAAGCAGCCAGGGGTGTCGTCGTCGTACTTCGGCCCTGGCGCCAGCCGCCCGATCATCCGTGGCCAGGATGGCGACCGCATCCGCATCCTGCGCAATGGCGTCGGCGCGCTGGATGCCTCGTCGCTGTCCTATGACCATGCGGTGCCGCTGGACCCGGTCAACGTCGAGCGCATCGAGATCGTGCGCGGCCCGGCTGCCCTGCTCTACGGCGGCAGCGCCATTGGCGGCGTGGTCAACACCTTCGACAATCGCATCCCCACCGAAGCCATCGAAGGCATCCACGGTGCCGGTGAACTGCGCTACGGCGGCGCCGACACCACCCGCAGCAGCGCCGGCAAACTGGAAGCCGGCAACGGCACCTTCGCCCTGCACCTGGATGCCAGCGCGCGGGAATTCAACGACCTGAAAATCCCCGGTTACGCCCGCAGCCGCCACGCCCCCCAAAGCGAGAATGGCCCCGGCAAAAACGGCCGCCTGGGCAACAGCGACGGACGCCAGGACGGCGGCGCGGTGGGCGGTTCCTACACTTGGGACGACGGTTATGCCGGGCTGTCCTACAGCAACTCCGACAGCAACTACGGCTCCCCCGCCGAACAGGATGTACGCATCCGCATGCAGCAGGAGCATTACGCGTTCGCATCGGAGATTCGCAACCTGCAAGGCCCGTTTACCTCGGTCAAACTCGACGCCGGCTACACCGATTACGAACACCGCGAAATCGAAGGTGGCGAAACCGGCACCACCTTCAAGAACAAAGGCTATGAAGCACGCATCGAAGCGCGCCACCAGCCGATGGGGCCTTTCGATGGCATCGTCGGTGCCCAGGTCAGCCGTAGCGAATTCTCCGCCTTGGGCGAGGAAGCGTTCGTACCGCAGACCGATACCAATGCCGGCGCGCTGTTTATCCTCGAAGAAATGCAGGCCAGCGAACGCCTGAAACTGAGCCTGGGTGCACGCCTGGAGCACACCACCGTCGACCCGGACGGCAAAGGCAACGAGCGTTTCGCCAAGGCCAACCGCTCCAGCAGCTTCACTGCGGGCAGCCTGTCGTCGGGCGCGGTGTATACGCTGACGCCCATCTGGTCGCTGGCCGCGACCCTGGGCTACACCGAGCGCGCGCCGACTTTCTACGAGCTGTATGCCAACGGCGCCCACGTCGCCACCGGTACCTATGAAGTGGGTGATGCCAAGCTGTCGAAGGAAAAGGCCGTGGCCAGCGACCTGGCCCTGCGCTTTGACAATGGCACCCATAAGGGCAGCTTCGGTGTGTTCTACAGCCACTTCTCCAACTACATTGGCTTGCTGAACAGCGGCCGCACCTTGAATGACGAGGGCGAAGAAGACGCCGATGGCATCCCGGAATACACCTACTCCGGCGTGCGCGCGCGTTTCGTCGGCTTCGAAGCCCAGGATCACTGGAAACTCAGCGAAGGGGCCTACGGCAAGTTCGCCCTGGAACTGTCGGGCGACTACACCCGCGCCACCAACCTGGATACCGGCGAAGCCTTGCCGCGCATCGCCCCACTGCGTTTGAACAGTGGTTTGTTGTGGGAACTGGACCGCTGGCAGGCGCGCATTGATGTCGAGCACGCTGCCGGCCAGGGCCGTGTACCGCGCAACGAAAGCGGGACCGACGGCTACACCACCCTGGGCGCCAGCGCCGGTTATCGCTTCAACCTGGGCGGCAGCCAATGGCTGGCGTTCGTCAACGGCGAGAACCTGACCAACCAGACCGTACGTTATGCCAGCTCGATCCTGCGCGATATTGCGCCGGCGCCGGGGCGCAGTGTGCAGGTGGGCTTGCGCACGACCTTCTAACAGACACTGATTAACCGTGCGGGCTTGCTCGCGAAAGCGGTGTTTCAGTCAATCTATCCGGTGACTGATACACCGCTTTCGCGAGCAAGCCCGCTCCCACATGAGATATGCGGTAGTGCGTCGCACTGTTACCAAATCCGAAAGAATCCATCTTGCGATTAGCGCTTTCTCTCCCCGAGCCGGCGCTTTATCCTTGTCGGCAACAACCTGAAACGTTTCATCCGCCGCTCAAACCTGACCCGTTGGCACCCGCCAATCGCGGTTTGCGTACTAAAACCAAAAACTATTAAGACCTGCCCTTGCCTATGCCTGCTTTCCCAACACTGCGCCTGTGCGCTGCGCTGCTGCCTTTGTGCCTGATCACCTGCGCCCAGGCCGCGCCGGCCTTTGACCGTGAGTCCCCGTGGATGCTGGATGATTTCGGCGGCTCTCGGACAGCGCTGTCTCAACAGGGCTACGACTTCAAGATCGACTACACCGGTGAAATGGGCAGCAACCTGCACGGCGGCTCGGACCACGACCGCACTGCGCGCTACAGCGATCAATGGGCCTTCGGCAGCCACCTGGACCTGCAGAAGATCCTTGGCTGGCACGACGCCGAGTTCCAACTGACGATCACCGAGCGCAGTGGCAACAACATCACCAACGATCGCATCAACGATCCGCGGGTCGGCGGCTTTACCTCGTCCCAGGAAGTCTGGGGCCGTGGCCAGACCTGGCGCCTGACGCAGATGTGGTACCAGCAGAAGTTCTTCGACCAGAAGCTGGATATCAAGGCTGGGCGTTTTGGCGAAGGCGAGGACTTCAACAGCTTCCCCTGCGACTTCCAGAACCTGGCGTTCTGCGGCTCCCAAGTGGGCAACTGGGTCGGCGGCATCTGGTACAACTGGCCGGTCAGCCAATGGGCGCTGCGGGTCAAATACCACCTGACGCCCGAGTTGTACGCGCAAATCGGCGCCTATGAACAGAACCCGTCCAACCTCGAGCGTGGCAATGGCTTCAAGCTCAGCGGCAGCGGCACCCAAGGCGCCCTGCTGCCGGTGGAGTTGGTGTGGACCCCGAAGATCCACGGCCTTGCTGGTGAATACCGCGCCGGCTATTACTACAGCAGCGCCAAGGCCAGCGACGTGTACAAAGACCGCAACGACCAGCCCGCGGCCGTCAGTGGCGAGGCCTACCGCAGCGCCTCCAGCAAGCACGGCGTGTGGCTGGGCGTGCAGCAGCAAGTCAGCAGCCTGGCCAGCGACAACACCCGGGGCTTGAGCGTGTTCGCCAACGCGACGATGCACGATAAGAAAACCAACGCTGTGGATAACTATGTCCAGGCCGGGGTGGTCTACAAAGGCCCGTTCGATGCCCGTGCCAAGGACGATATCGGCTTTGCCGTGGCCCGCGTCCACGTCAACCCGGCATACCGCAAGAACGCCCAGGCCAGCAACCAGGCCCGCGCGGTCTACGACTTTGACGACGCCGCCTACCTGCCGGTGCAAGACACCGAATACAGCGCCGAACTCTATTACGGCGTGCACGTCAGCAACTGGCTGACGGTGCGCCCGAACCTGCAGTACATCCGTCATCCGGGGGCCGTCGCCCAGGTGGATGACGCGCTGGTCGGCGGGATCAAGCTGCAAGCGTCCTTCTGAATCGCAATAAACGCAATTAGCCCTGAACCAAGCCTGCGCGCAAACGTCATCTACAGTGAACAAGCGCGGGACTACCTTAAACGTCACGGAGAATCACACTATGAGCACTGATGGTGCTTCAAGTCCAAGCCGCCTGCTGCCCAGGCTGCTGGGGATCTTGCTGCTGATCATGGGCCTGGCCTTGTTGGCCGGGGGCATCAAGCTGAGCATGCTCGGCGGGTCGCTGTACTACCTGCTGGCCGGTATCGGCATCACCCTGACCGGCCTCCTGCTGCTGGCCACCCGCCGTGCGGCGCTGGGCCTGTACGCGGTGGTGCTGTTCGCCAGTACCGTGTGGGCCCTGTGGGAAGTCGGCCTGGACTGGTGGCAGTTGGTACCGCGCCTGGCCCTGCTGTTTGGCTTGGGTATCGTCATGCTCCTGCCGTGGTTCCGCCGCCCGTTGCTGCGTGGGCAACCTGCCCCGCTGGGCACGGGCGCACTGAGCGTGGCCGTGGTGCTGGCCGGTGCAACCGCCGTGGCCAGCCAGTTCACCAACCCAGGTGAAATCAAAGGCCAACTGGACCGCGACGCGGTACCAGGCATGACCAATGCCGCGCCGGCCCAGGCCGATGGCGACTGGAACTCCTATGGCCGCTCGGCTTTCGGTGACCGTTACTCGCCCCTGGCGCAGATCACCCCGGAAAATGCGCACAAGCTGGTACCCGCCTGGACTTATCGCACCGGCGACCTGCCTGGCCCTGGCGACCCCGGTGAAACCACCGCAGAAAACACCCCGCTGAAAGTCAACGGCATGCTCTACGTGTGCACGCCGCACAGCCAGGTGATCGCCCTTGACCCAGATACCGGCAAGGAAATCTGGCGTTTCGACCCTAAGCTCTCCACGCAAAAAGCCGAGAACTTCAAGGGTTGGGCACACATGACCTGCCGTGGCGTGACCTATCACGATGACGCCGCCTACGCCGCCACCGAGCAAAGCCCGGCCACCGACGCCGCTGCGCCGGCTGCCAATGCGTGCCCACGCCGGATCTTCCTGCCGACCGCCGACACCCGCCTGATCGCCCTGAACGCCGATACCGGCAAGATGTGCGAAGACTTCGGCGACAAAGGCCAGGTCGACCTGGGCGCCAACATCGGCACCTTCGCCCCAGGTGGCTACTACTCCACCTCGCCGCCAGCCGTTACCAAGAACCTGGTGGTGATTGGCGGTCACGTCACCGATAACGTCTCCACCGACGAGCCGAGCGGCGTGATCCGCGCGTTCGACGTGCACACCGGCAAGCTGGTGTGGAACTGGGACAGCGGCAACCCGGACGACACGACGCCGATTGCCGAAGGCAAGACCTACACCCGCAACTCGCCGAACATGTGGTCCATGTTCGCCGTCGACGAAAAACTCGGCATGCTCTACCTGCCGATGGGCAACCAGACCCCGGACCAGTTCGGTGGCTACCGCACGCCTGCGTCGGAACTGCACGCTGCCGGCCTCACTGCGCTGGATATCGACACCGGTAAAGTGCGCTGGCACTACCAGTTCACCCACCATGACCTGTGGGACATGGACGTGGGCGGCCAGCCAAGCCTGATCGACATCAAGACCGCCGCCGGCGTGAAACAAGCCGTGATGGCCTCGACCAAGCAAGGCAGCATCTACGTGCTGGACCGAGCGACCGGCGAGCCGGTGGTGCCCATCAACGAAATCCCTGTGCCGCAAGGCGCGGTGGCCGGTGATCACACCTCGCCAACCCAGCCCAAGTCCGACCTCAACTTCATGCCACCGCCCCTCAAGGAACGTGACATGTGGGGCGTGACCCCGTTCGACCAACTGCTGTGCCGGATCGACTTCAAGTCCCTGCGCTACGACGGCCCGTTCACTCCGCCATCGCTGCAAGGCTCGATCGTCTACCCAGGCAACTTCGGCGTGTTCGACTGGGGCGGCATCTCGGTTGACCCGGTGCGCCAGATCGCGTTCGTCAACCCGAGCTACATGGCGTTCAAGTCGACCATGATCCCGGCCGAGAAAATCGCCACCATGGGCCCGCGTGTCAGCGAGACCGAAGGCGTGCAGCCGAACAAAGGCACGCCATATGGCGTGGTCCTGGAAGCGATGCTCTCGCCAATGGGCCTGCCGTGCCAGGCTCCGGCCTGGGGTTATGTGGCCGCCGTGGACTTGACCAACAACAAGACCATCTGGATGCACAAGAACGGCACCGTGCGTGACAGCTCGCCGGTTCCCATCCCCCTGAGCATGGGCGTGCCAAGCCTGGGCGGGACCTTCACCACCGCCGGTGGCGTGTCCTTCCTCAGCGGTACCCTCGACCAGTACCTGCGTGCCTATGACGTGAAAAACGGCAAGCAACTGTGGGAAGGCCGCCTGCCTGCAGGCGCGCAAACCACCCCGATGACCTACACCGGCAAGGACGGCAAGCAGTACGTGCTGGTCGTGGCGGGCGGTCATGGTTCCCTGGGGACCAAGCAGGGTGACTATGTGATGGCGTTCAAACTGGCCGACTAAGCCAGCCAGCAACAAAAGAGCCCCGCAATTGCGGGGCTTTTTATTGGCAATACAGTCCAACTGTAGGAGCCGGCTTGCCGGCGATGGTCGTTAACGATGACGTTGGGTACCTGACACCCCAAGTTGTTCTTGCTGGCGCCATCGCTGGCAAGCCAGCTCCTACAAGGGATATAGCTGCGCAGGCCAGCGTGGTTTGACGGGGCGCCTGAGATCAAAAGCAGAGCAACAGCAAAACCAAAGTGCGGAGCTGCTTACCTGTGGGGCTGTGTTGGGACGCTCAGACAGTGCTGCGGTCGCGGCGCATCCACATCTCAAAGGCCATGGCATTCAGCGGCCGGCTGATCAGGTAGCCCTGGGCCGTGTCGCAATTCCATTGCTTGAGCAGCCTCAAGCTCGGCTCGAACTCCACCCCTTCGGCCACGACCTTGAGCCCCAGGTTGTGGCTCATCTCGATGGTCGAACGCACGATCACCGCGTCGCCGCTGGTGCTGTCGAGGTTGCGTACAAAGGACTGGTCGATCTTCAGTTCCTGCACCGGCAGGCGCTGCAATTGGGCCAGGGACGAGTAGCCCGTGCCGAAGTCGTCCACCGACAGGCTGATGCCACAGCCACGCAGTTGCTCGAGGATGCGCAAGGCCTGTTCCGGGTTGTGCATGATCGCGCTTTCGGTGATCTCGAAAATCAACTGCCCGGCCAGCACCCCGTGCAGTTCCAGCAGCTCGGTCACCCGCGGCGCCAGCCCTTCGTCGCCCAGGTCGTCGACCGAGATGTTCACCGAAAGCTGCACCTCCAGCCCGCGCACGCTCCACTCTGCCAACTGGCGGATCGCTTCTTCAATCACCCAATGAGTCAGGCTGGCCATGCTGCCGGAGCGTTCGGCCAAGGGGATGAATTCGGCGGGGGACACCAGGCCCAGGGTCGGGTGCTGCCAGCGCAACAGCGCTTCGGCCTGGCGCACGTAGCCGTGGCGCAGGTCGAGCTTGGGTTGATAACACAGGAACAATTCGTCTTCGATGGCGGCACGCCGCAGGTCGCGGATCAGGCTGATCTGGCGTTGGTGGGCGAGGTCACGGTCCTGTTGATAGATCTGCAAATAGCCGGGCAGCGCGGCGGCATCGTGGCGGGCAATGGCGGCGCGGCTGATCAGTTCTTCAACCTGCAGGCCATCTTCGGGGTAGGCAGCAATGCCCATGCTCACTTCGTGGCGCAGTTCATCGCCACCGACCCGCTGCGGCTCGGTGAGCAGGCTGTAGAGGCGGTCGGCGCGGGCCACGGCGCTGTCGAGCTTGGTGTTTTCCAGCAACACGAGAAATTCGCTGCCGGTAATGCGCGCCGCCGAATCCCCCGCCGCCAGGCTCGACAGCAGGCAGCGGCTGGCTTCACGGAGCATTTCCTCGACGCCCTGGGGGCCGAAGCCTTCGTTGATCACCCGGTAGTTTTCGATCCCCAGGTACAGCAACACCACCGGCCGCCGCGCACTGATCGCACTGCCCAGGCGCTCCATGGCCAGGGCGCGGTTGGGCAGCCCGGTCAGGGCATCGTGCAAGGCGTTATGGGCCAGTTGTCGTTCACGCACGGCGATGCCGCTCTGCATCGCGTTGAAGGCACGGGCCAGCAGGCCGAACTCATCCTTGCCACGCACCGCTACGGGCGTGCGGTAATCACCGGCGCCGATACGCTCGGCCGCCTGCACCAGGGCATCCAGCGGGCGCGATACGCGGCGCGCCATCAACAGTGCGCCCACCAGAGAAACCATCAAGGCCGCCAGGGCAATGCCGAGAAATTGCCGGTCCAGCGGCGCGAAGGATTGCAGGGCATGGTCCAGCGGGCTTTGCAGCAAAGCCATGACTTGCCCGCCATCGCCGGTGTTGGCCAGGGCCAGGACCTGGCTGAGAAAACGCTGGCCGTGCCATTCGCTCATCTGCGCCAATGGGTTGATGTTCGAGTTCTGCAGCGCCTGGATGATAGCCGGGCGGTCCGCCAACGGCTGGGTGCTGAACAAGGTGCCTGGCTGGCCGTTGTCCAGGCTCATGAACGACACTTCCAGATTGCTCAGGGAGCGGAGTTCGGCGGCGAATACCTCATCCATGGCAAACCCCATGACCACCCGGGCGATGGGCAGCGGGTCCAGGACATCTTCCTGGACCAGCAGGAACGGTTGCCCGGCCAGGGCGACGATGAGCATTTGCAGGGAGTTGCGCCGGGCATGGCGCAGCGCCTGGGCATAGGGAAAGGCCTGTTGGGCGGGCACCCCATCGAGGGTACTGACGAGGACCTGCCCATCGAGCCCCAGCACAAACACCTCGCTGCTGCGGATCCCCGTGCCGTGGCGCTGCAGGGCCGCGAGGATCTGTGCCGGCTCGCCTGCGGCAACTGCGCGGCGAAACTGCGCGTCCACCGTGAGCCAGTCCAGGCCGTATTGCAGGCGGCGCCCACGCAAGTCCAGCAAGCGCTCGAACACTCGGCTGCCGGTCTCCAATTGCACTTGGGCCTGGTTTTCCACGGCGCGGGAGGTAGCGCCCTGGACGGCGAAGTACACCGCGCCCACCACGACCAGCAGCAATAACGCCAATACCCCGGCCAGACGGGTCTGGAAGGCATGGCGCCATTTCATCCGCTTGCCTCCTGGCAGCGTGCCCGCGCCCCAGCTCAAGCGTCCTTTTGTCATACGCATCCCTCGCGACTGCAGAGCCGGTGTCAAATAAATGCCCGTTCACTGAGCACATTCGGAAAACCCAGATTAGCCGTCGCTGGGCAGAAGTAAACCTAATAAATGCGGGCGGTTGGCTGACATTATTTTGACGACAGATCACCGTCTAAATGGCCCTGACAGGCCGTAAACCACCCCTGTTTTGTACCGGCGCGACGCGACGATCCGACTGGCCCACGCCCATAGGGCTGCTGCACTGACATTCGAAAATGTCATGCAATTTGTTGCTAACAACGCGCCGCCATTGAAACCACCCCTCACCTGCCCCATCTAACCTCCATACTTCACTATGCAGGTGCCCCATGAGCGACCAGCAAGAATTCCCCGATATCGACCTCAACGACTACGCCGACCCCGAAAACGCCGAAACTCCGTCGTCCAACACCGGCCTCGCCCTGCCTGGGCAGAACCTGCCGGACAAGGTCTATATCATCCCGATCCACAACCGCCCGTTCTTCCCGGCGCAAGTGTTGCCGGTGATCGTCAATGAAGAGCCCTGGGCCGAGACCCTGGAGTTGGTGAGCAAATCCGACCATCACTCCCTGGCCCTGTTCTTCATGGACACCCCGCCCGAAGACCCACGGCATTTCGATACCTCTGCCTTGCCGCTGTACGGCACTCTGGTCAAGGTGCACCACGCCAGCCGCGAGAACGGCAAGCTGCAATTCGTCGCCCAGGGCCTGACCCGCGTGCGCATCAAGACCTGGCTCAAGCACCACCGCCCACCGTACCTGGTGGAAGTCGAATACCCGCACCAGCCCAGTGAGCCGACCGACGAGGTCAAGGCCTACGGCATGGCGCTGATCAATGCGATCAAGGAACTGCTGCCGCTCAACCCGCTGTACAGCGAAGAGCTGAAGAACTACCTCAACCGCTTCAGCCCCAACGATCCGTCGCCCCTGACTGACTTCGCCGCCGCGCTGACTTCGGCCACCGGTAACGAGTTGCAGGAAGTGCTGGACTGCGTGCCGATGCTCAAGCGCATGGAAAAAGTGCTGCCGATGCTGCGCAAAGAGGTTGAAGTCGCGCGCCTGCAAAAGGAAATTTCCGCCGAGGTAAACCGCAAGATCGGCGAGCACCAGCGCGAGTTCTTCCTCAAGGAACAGCTCAAGGTGATCCAGCAGGAACTGGGGCTGACCAAGGACGATCGCAGCGCTGACGTCGAACAGTTCGAGCAACGCCTGGAAGGCAAAGTGCTGCCGGCCCAGGCGCAGAAACGCATCGATGAAGAACTCAACAAGCTGTCGATCCTCGAGACCGGCTCGCCGGAATACGCGGTCACGCGCAACTACCTGGACTGGGCCACCTCGGTGCCGTGGGGCGTGTATGGCGAGGACAAGCTGGACCTCAAGCACGCGCGCAAAGTCCTGGATAAGCACCATGCGGGCCTGGATGACATCAAGAGCCGCATCCTCGAGTTCCTCGCCGTCGGTGCCTATAAAGGCGAAGTCGCCGGGTCCATCGTGCTGCTGGTGGGCCCGCCGGGCGTGGGCAAGACCAGCGTCGGCAAATCCATTGCCGAGTCCCTGGGGCGGCCGTTCTACCGCTTCAGCGTCGGCGGCATGCGCGACGAGGCCGAGATCAAGGGCCATCGCCGCACCTACATCGGCGCCCTGCCGGGCAAGCTGGTGCAGGCGCTCAAGGATGTGGAGGTGATGAACCCGGTGATCATGCTCGACGAGATCGACAAGATGGGCCAGAGCTTCCAGGGCGACCCCGCGTCGGCCCTGCTGGAAACCCTCGACCCGGAACAGAACGTCGAATTCCTCGACCACTACCTGGACCTGCGCCTGGACCTGTCCAAAGTGCTGTTCGTGTGTACCGCCAACACCCTGGACTCAATCCCCGGCCCGCTGCTGGACCGCATGGAAGTGATTCGCCTGTCGGGCTACATCACCGAAGAAAAAGTCGCCATCGCCAAGCGTCACCTGTGGCCAAAACAGCTGGAAAAAGCCGGCGTGGCCAAGAACAGCCTGAGCATCACCGACGGCGCCCTGCGCGCGCTGATCGACGGCTATGCCCGCGAAGCCGGGGTGCGTCAGTTGGAAAAACAGCTGGGCAAGCTGGTACGCAAAGCGGTGGTCAAGCTGCTGGATGAACCGGATTCAGTGATCAAGATCGGCAACAAGGACCTGGAAAGCTCCCTGGGGATGCCGGTGTTTCGCAACGAGCAAGTGCTGTCGGGCACCGGCGTCATCACCGGCCTGGCCTGGACCAGCATGGGTGGCGCGACCTTGCCGATCGAGGCGACGCGCATCCACACGCTCAATCGCGGCTTCAAGCTCACCGGGCAATTGGGTGAAGTGATGAAGGAATCCGCCGAAATCGCCTACAGCTACATCAGCTCCAACCTGAAGTCGTTTGGCGGTGATCCGAAGTTCTTCGATGAAGCCTTCGTGCACCTGCACGTACCGGAAGGCGCCACGCCCAAAGACGGCCCGAGTGCCGGGGTGACCATGGCCAGTGCGTTGTTGTCGCTGGCACGTAACCAGCCGCCGAAAAAAGGCGTGGCCATGACCGGCGAACTGACCCTGACCGGGCACGTGCTGCCGATTGGCGGCGTGCGTGAGAAGGTGATTGCGGCGCGGCGGCAGAAGATTCACGAGTTGATCCTGCCAGAGCCTAACCGTGGCAGCTTCGAGGAATTGCCGGAGTACCTCAAAGAGGGCATGACGGTGCACTTTGCCAAGCGGTTTGCGGATGTGGCGAAGGTGTTGTTCTGAGAAACCTTTAGCGTCTGAAAGGGCCTCATCGCGGGCAAGCCCGCTCCCACATTTGACCGAGTGCATCCTTTGGAACGCGGTCGAATGTGGGAGCGGGCTTGCCCGCGATGGCGCCAGCCGCCTCAACACAAAACCCTGCTGTAACACCTTGTCTCATCTTCGGTTATGCTCGCCCTTCGTCGCCAATAAACGGAGCCTTCATGACCGCTGCCCGCCTGCTTCTTCCGCTAAGCCTCGCCCTGCTCGCGGCTTGCGCCAGTGCACCGAAGCAAAACGTCACCGTCGAAAAACAGAGCGCCTGCCCGCTCAAGCTCAAGGCCGGGCAAAACCTGACCCTGACCTTGCCGAGCAACCCCACCACCGGTTATCGCTGGGCGATCCAGGATTCGGCCGGCGGCGTGCTGCGCAGCCTCGGCCCCGAGGTCTACAGCAATCCCGAGGACGCCGGTGTGGTCGGTGCCGCGGGGCAATCGACCTGGCGCTTCCAGGCCTTTACCGCCGGTAGTGGCCGCCTGCGCCTGACCTCCCAACAACCCTGGGCCCCGGAAGTGAATCCGGTGGACACCTTTGACTGCGCCATTACGGTGAACTGATATGCCATGGATGATTCTTGCGTTGATGGGGGCGGGTACCTTTATCTACGGCCTGAGCACGCACGCGACATTGCTCTGCCTGTTGGTCAAGCCGCTGCCGGTACTGGCGATGTTGGGTTGGCTGCATGACGCGCCACCCAGCGACTATCGACGCTGGATCAGCCTGGGGTTGATCTTCTCCCTGGTCGGCGATGTGTTGCTGGCCTGGCCCGGCGACCTGTTTATCTTCGGCCTGGGCGCATTCCTGGTCGCGCACCTGGCGTACCTCAAGGCCTACTTCAGCGACTGCCGCCGCCCGGCACTGTTGCCACTGGCACTGGCGCTGGGGGTTGGGGCGATCTTGTTGAGCATCCTGATTTCCCACGGCCTAGGCGACTTGCTGATTCCGGTGGTGGTGTATGCGCTGGTGATCAGCGCCATGCTCTGGCGTGCACTGGCTCGCCTGGGCAGCGATGTACCCAAGCGCTCGGCGCAACTGGCGGCCATTGGTGCGGCGTTGTTTGTGTTTTCCGACACGCTGATCGGCATCAACCGCTTTGTGGTGACCTTCGATGCCGCGCCGTACCTGTTGATCATTACCTATTGGTTGGGCCAGTGGGGCATCACCGCATCGGCGTTCCATCAGACAACCCGCGCATCCAGGGAGCAAGTTGGCTAAAATGCCGGCCTTTTCCCCTTCGTCGCCGGAACAGCCGTGAGCAAAGAACCCGATCGCCTATTCGCCCAGCCCTTGCCCCAGGTGCCGGACTTCGCCTTTAACGAGGACGTGGTGCGGGTGTTCCCGGACATGATCAAGCGCTCGGTGCCCGGCTACCCGACCATTGTCGAGAACCTCGGTGTGCTCGCCGCGCAGTTTGCCCAGCCCAATAGCGTGCTGTACGACCTGGGCTCGTCCCTCGGCGCCGTGACCCAGGCCCTGCGCCGCCACGTGCGCACCGACGGTTGCCGGGTGATCGCTGTGGATAACTCGGCGGCGATGGTGGAGCGCTGTCGCGAATACCTCAACGGCCAGGACTCGATGTTCCAGGAGCTGTTGCCGGTGGAGGTGATCGACGGCGATATCCTCGCCCTGCAGTTCCAGCCGGCCTCGGTGGTGGCGCTGAATTTCACCCTGCAATTTATCGCCCCCGAGGAACGCTTGGCGCTGCTTGGGCGGATCCGCCAGGCGCTGCTGCCGGGTGGCGCGCTGATTCTCTCGGAAAAACTGCGCTTCAATGATCCCCAAGAGCATGCACTGCTCACCGACCTGCATGTGGCGTTCAAGCGCGCCAACGGCTACAGCGAGCTGGAAATCGCCCAGAAGCGCAGCGCCATCGAAAACGTCATGAAGCCCGACAGCCTCGAAGAACACCGCGAACGCCTGTTGGCGGCCGGGTTCTCGAAAGTCGTGCCGTGGTTCCAGTGTCTTAACTTTGCCTCGTTGATTGCCTTGCCATGATTGATCTGTCTCCCCTCGCCCGCCATCTGGTCGGCACGCCCCTGGCCGTCTGGGCCCAAGGCCTGCAAGCACAACTCGATGCAAAAATGGAAAAGGGTCATGGCGACCTCGCGCGCTGGCAAAGTGCGCTGGACGCATTACCCAAGATCCTGCCCAGTGAAATCGACCTGCTCAACGGTCTGACCCTCGACACCGATTGCGATGACACGACCCGCACGCAGATGCATGCCGCGTTGATGGGCCTGAGCCCGTGGCGCAAGGGGCCGTTCGATCTGTTCGGGGTGCATGTGGACACCGAATGGCGCTCGGACTGGAAATGGTCGCGGGTCGCGCCGCACCTGAACCTCAAAGGCAAACGCATCCTCGATGTGGGTTGTGGCAACGGCTACTACATGTGGCGCATGCTCGGCGCCGGTGCCGACAGCGTGATTGGCGTCGATCCCAACTGGCTGTTTTTCTGCCAGTTCCAGGCGGTACAGCGTTACTTGTCGGCTCCCAACGCCTGGCACCTGCCGTTCCCGTTCGAAGACCTGCCGCCGAACATGGAAGGTTTCGACACCGTGTTTTCCATGGGCGTGTTCTACCACCGCCGCTCGCCGATCGAGCACTTGCTGGCACTCAAGGATTGCCTGGTCAAGGGCGGCGAACTGGTGCTGGAAACCTTGGTGATCGGAGGTGATCAGCAGCAGGTGCTGGTGCCGGAAGACCGCTATGCGCAGATGCGCAACGTGTGGTTTCTGCCATCCGTACCGGCACTGATGCTGTGGCTGCGCCGTGCTGGCTTCAGCGATGTGCGTTGCGTGGATGTCAGCGTGACCACGGTCGAGGAACAACGCGGGACCGAGTGGATGAAGTATCAATCCCTGAGTGACTTCCTCGACCCTGAGGATCACAGCAAAACGATTGAAGGGCTGCCGGCGCCGATGCGGGCGGTGATCATCGCCAAGAAATAGCCCATGCCTGTAGGAGCCGGTTTGCCGGCGATGCAGGCACCGCGGTGTATCAGGCAGACCGAGGTGATGCTATCGCAGGCAAGCCAGCTCCCACATAGATTGGATTGCCAAATTGGGATTTATGGTGTTTTCAGGCCGTGGGCTTGGCCCTTCTGGCCTTGAAGAACTCACTCAACACCGCGCCGCACTCCTCGGCCAACACCCCGCCTTCATACAACACCCGATGGTTCAAAAAGCCCTGGGTAAAGAACTGCCCCTGGCTCTGCACAATCCCCGCCTTGGGCTCCAGTGCGCCGTACACCACCCGGGCGATGCGCGAATGCACGATCAAACCTGCGCACATGCTGCACGGCTCCAGGGTCACATACAGGGTGCTGCCCGGCAGACGGTAGTTGCTGACGGCCTGGGCGGCCGCGCGGATGGCGACCATCTCGGCGTGGGCGCTCGGGTCGCTGCCGCTGATCGGGCAGTTGAAGCCGCGCCCGATGATTTCACCGTCCTGCACCAGCACCGCACCCACCGGTACTTCACCAAGGGCCGCGCCTTGGGCGGCGAGGGCCAGGGCTTCGCGCATAAAGTCCTGGTCACGGCTGCGGTCGATAATCGCCGTCGGGCGAATCTGGCGCATCACGCCACCTCGATGGCGGCCATCAGGCCGGTTTCCATATGGTCAATCACATGGCAATGGAACATCCACACCCCGGGGTTATCCGCCACCAACGCCACGCGGGCGCGCTCGTTCTTGCCCAGCAGGTAGGTGTCGGTGAAGTACGGCGTGACCTTGTGGCGGTTCGAGGCGATCACCTTGAAGCTCATGCCATGCAGGTGAATCGGGTGCTGGTACTGGGTCATGTTTTTCAATTCAAAAATATAGCTCTTGCCCAATTCGAGCTTGGCAATCGGCCGGTCGGCGCAAGTCTTGTCAGTGATATCCCAGGCCTGGCCGTTGATCTGCCACAGGCTCGGCGGCCTGTTCTCGACATTGACCGAGACCGAACCGACCCATTCGAAATTGAAGTTGAGTTTCTCGGCATTGGCCAGGTCCGGTTCGGCAATCGGGTTGGCCGGCAACGCGGGCGGCCACTCGCCGGGGGCGTCGGTGTTGGCCACAGAGCGGAAGGTGCCCAGGCGCACCGGGCCATTGCGGATCGACAGCTCTTCGCCGGCCGGCGGGGCCTTGATTGCCAGGCAAATACGCATGCCCGGACCCAGCCAGTACTCCTTGCCCAAGGGCCGTGGCTCGATGGGGTTACCGTCCAGGGCGTAGATCTGCGCCTCGGCGTTGGGGATATTCAGGCGATAGGTCAGGGTGTTGTCGAGGTTGAGCAGGCGCACACGGGTGATTTGCCCGGCCGGCAGGTCAATGACCGCCTGAGGCACGCCATTGATGGTCGACAGGCGCCCGGCCGTACCGCCACGCGCCGCTTCGCGAGGGATGCTGAACTCGACAAATTCACCCTGTTCGTCGATATGCCAGTTTTTCAGGCTCAGGGTGCGCTCATGCTTGAAACCGGTGGGCTCGCGCTCTTCGACAATCAACGGGCCGACCAGGCCACGGCCCAGCTCTTCGCTGCTGCTCACATGGGGGTGATACCAGTAGCTGCCGGCATCCGGCACGCGGAACTGGTAATCGAAATACTCACCGGGCAATACCGGCAGTTGCGAGACGTAGGGCACGCCGTCCATTTCCAGGGGCAGGCGGATACCGTGCCAGTGGATGGTGGTGGCGACCGGCAGGTGGTTGATAAACCGCACCCGCAGCCACTCGCCCTGACGTACGCGCAACTCGGTGCCCGGCGCCGATGGGCCGAACGCCCAGGCCTGGGTTGTGTGCCCCGGCACCAGTTCCACGTCCAGTGGCGCGGCGATCAGTTCGTAATCGCGCCCGGCACTGGCGTCCGCGACTTTCCCCAGCCAGTAGCGATAGGCGCCACCGGCACCCACGCCCACTACTGCCAGGCCGGCGAGGCCACCTAGGATTTGTCGACGGGAAAAGGATCGGGACACAACAACCTCACGTATCTGCGCGGGCGCAAGGCCCGCAAAGGGCAAATACGATACACCCCCACAGGCTAAACAGTAAGGCTTCGCATTGCCGCAGGAGACCTGTAGGAGCGAGCTTGCTCGCGAAGGTCGTTAACGATGACGCGGGGATTCTGGCCCCCCGCGCTGTTCTCGGGCTTTTCGCGAGCAAGCTCGCTCCTACAGGTTGATCCAGGGTCAGTGCTTGGCGGCGGCCAGGATCAGCGCTTTCATCTCGGCTACCGCGCCTTTGAAACCGACGAACAGCGCATGGGCGACCAGCGCGTGGCCGATGTTCAGTTCGTTGATGCCCTTGATCGCCGCCACAGCCTCAACGTTGTGGTAGTGCAGGCCATGGCCGGCATTGACGATCAAGCCTTCACGCAGGCCGCAGGCCACGCCGTCGATGATGCGTTGCAGTTCGTCGGCGACTTCGGTCGGGGTGGTGGCATCGGCGTAACGGCCTGTGTGCAGTTCGATCGCTGGGGCACCCACGCGGCGCGAGGCTTCGATCTGCCGTTGGTCGGCGTCGATAAACAGCGAGACTTCGCTGCCAATCTGCGACAGGCGTTCGACCGCGGCTTTGATCCGCGCTTCCTGGCCGGCCACATCCAGACCGCCTTCGGTGGTCAGTTCCTGACGGGTTTCCGGAACCAGGCAAATATGCGCCGGGCGGATGCGCTCGGCGAAGGCCATCATTTCTTCGGTGATGCCCATCTCGAAGTTCATGCGGGTCTGCAGCACATCCTTGAGCACCAGCACGTCGCGTTCCTGGATGTGCCGGCGGTCTTCGCGCAGGTGCACGGTGATCCCGTCGGCGCCTGCTTCTTCGGCGTCCAGCGCGGCCTTGACCGGGTCAGGGTAACGGGTGCCCCGGGCCTGGCGCAGGGTAGCAACGTGGTCGATGTTGACGCCAAGAAGAATGCGATTGCTGGTGGTCACGGAAGCGCTCCTGAAAAGGGAAAGAATCGGCGCACAGCATACACGGGGATGTCAGGGCTTTCGAAACAACTCGCGACTGACCAAGGGCCGGCCGCCCAGATGCACGGCCAGGGCCTGGCGCATCAGGCGTTTGGCGGCGGACAGGGCGCCAGGCGCGCTCCAGTCGGCCTCGGCCATCGCCAGCAACTCAGTGCCCTGGAACAGGCCCGGTTGCAGCAGGTAGACCCGCTCCAGCCCGGCATCCACTTGCAGGCGGTACATGCCGTCGCTGGCGATCGGTTCGCCGTGCAAGTCATTGCTCAAATCGAAGCCGTAGCCCAGGTCGTCAAGCAGGCGCCATTCGAATGCGCGCAACAGCGGTTCCAGCGGGCGGCCTTCGGCCAGGGCCAACAGGGTAGCGGCGTAGTGATCGAACACCGCAGGGTGCGGGTCCTCGGCGGGCAGCAGGCGGATCAGCAGTTCGTTGAGGTAGAGGCCACTGAACAGCGCCTCGCCATTGAGCCAGGCAGAAGTGCCGATGCTTTCCAGGCGCCCGACGTTTTTCAGCTCGCCCTTGCCACGAAATTCCACGTCCAGGGCCACGAATGGCCGCGCCAGCGTACCCGCCTTGCCCCGCGCACTGCGCAACACCGCGCGCAGGCGGCCTTGGGGCGTGAGGAAGTCCACCAGGGCGCTGGTCTCGCGGTAGGCGCGGCTGTGCAGCACGTAGGCGGGTTGGCTGGGAGGTGGGGATTGGGACATGAATGTCTCTTCGCAGAACTTAAGAACAGCGATAAACCAATGTGGGAGCTGGCTTGTGTGGGAGCTGGCTTGCCTGCGATGCAGACGCCTCGATGTATCAAGTAGACCGAGGCGATGCTATCGCAGGCAAGCCAGCTCCCACACAAGCCCGCTCCCACATTTTGTCCTGCGATGTGACTGGAGACTGATTACAGGTCGCCGTAGCCCAGGGAGCGCAGTGCGCGCTCGTCATCGGACCAGCCACCCTTAACCTTCACCCACAGGTTGAGCATGATTTTGGAATCGAACAGCAATTCCATGTCCTTGCGCGCTTCGGTGCCGATGCGCTTGATGCGCTCGCCCTTGTCGCCAATGATGATTTTCTTCTGGCCGTCACGTTCGACGAGGATCAGCGCATGGATATGCAGGGTCTTGCCCTGTTGCTTGAACTCTTCGATTTCCACGGTGATCTGGTACGGCAGCTCGGCGCCCATCTGGCGCATGATTTTCTCGCGTACCAGCTCGGCGGCAAGGAAACGGCTGCTGCGGTCGGTGATCTGGTCTTCCGGGAAGAAGTGCTCGTTCTCCGGCAGGTAGCCAGCGATCACCCGCTCCAGGGCTTCGAGGTTGTGCCCGTGCTGGGCCGAGATCGGCATGATCTGGGCGTTCGGCAGTTGTTCCTGCAACCAGCTCAGGTGCGGCATCAACTCGGCTTTGTCTTCGATGCGGTCGGTCTTGTTCAGCGCGACGATCAATGGCCCGGTGACGTACTGCACACGCTCCAGCACCATCTGGTCTTCATCGGTCCACTTGGTGCGGTCAACCACGAAGATCACCACGTCGACGTCTTTCAACGCCGCCGAAGCAGTCTTGTTCATGTAACGGTTCAGGGCTTTCTCGCCGCCTTTGTGCATGCCCGGGGTGTCGACATAGACCGCTTGCACGTTGCCTTCGGTCTTGATGCCCAGCATGTTGTGGCGGGTGGTCTGCGGCTTGCGCGAGGTGATCGCCAGCTTCTGCCCCAGGATATGGTTCAGCAGCGTGGACTTGCCCACGTTGGGACGGCCGACGATGGCAACATAGCCACAGCGTGTTGCGGTTGAATCAGTCATGGCCATTCTCCACGCCCAGGGCAATCAGTGCTGCAGCGGCCGCTACCTGTTCGGCAATACGACGGCTCACACCCTGACCTCGGCTTTTTTCGTTCAATAAGGTGACTTCGCATTCGACGAAGAACACACGGCAGTGCGGTTCACCCTGGATATCCACCACTTCGTAGCGTGGCAGTTCGCAGCCGCGCGACTGCAGGAATTCCTGCAGGCGGGTCTTGGGATCCTTGTTGGTATCCACCAGGGTCAGGCTGTCGATTTCCGACGCCAGCCAGGCCATGACCCGCTCCTTGGCCACTTCCATCCCGGCATCCAGGTAGATCGCACCGATCAGGGCTTCCAGGGCATCGGCCAGGATCGACTCGCGACGGAAACCGCCGCTCTTCAACTCACCGGAACCCAAGCGCAGGTACTCGCCCAGGTCAAAACCACGGGCCAGCACGGCCAGGGTCTCGCCCTTCACCAGGCGCGCGCGCAGGCGCGACAGCTGGCCTTCACGGGCCAGGGGGAAGCGGTTGAACAAGGCTTCGCCAGCGGCGAAGTTGAGAATGGCATCACCCAAAAATTCCAGGCGTTCGTTGTTGCGCCCGGCAAAACTGCGGTGTGTGAGGGCAAGGACCATCAATTCCTGGTCCTTGAAGGTGTAGCCGAGCTGACGCTCAAGACGACTCAAAGAAACGCTCACGGTTTACCTACTTTCAGTACGTGGCGGCAAAGGCCATCGACGATTAACGCTGTGTTCAAATTCAAATCCTGGCAATGCTGTGTGTTGCTCGAGGCCGGACCAATGTCCAAGCCCCAGAAAAGCATTCGGCGCTGTGTTCACAGCGCCGCATGGATTACTTGATCAGCCCCACCCGCGAGAAGTTCGGCAGGTGGCTGAGTTTGGGTTCCGGCCAGCTCATCCAGACCGCGAAGGCCTTGCCGACGATATTCTGGTCGGGAACCATGCCCAGCAGCTCCTTGGGAATGCTTGGATCGTCCCAGTAGCGGCTGTCATTGGAGTTGTCGCGGTTGTCGCCCATCATGAAGTAGTGCCCGGCAGGCACGGTCCACTGGTTGTCGGGCGGCGAACGGTAGCGGCTCATTTCCTTGCGGATCTGGTGCTCTACCGCCCCGAGTTTTTCCTCGTACAGCTCGGCGCTGCCCAGGGTGTTCGGCTCGGAACCGATGAGTTTCTCGGCCACCGACTCACCATTGACGAACAGGCGCTTGTCACTGGTGTAGCGGATCACGTCACCCGGCAGGCCGACCACACGCTTGATGTAGTTGACGTTCGGATCGCTTGGGTAGCGGAACACCATCACATCGCCGCGTTGCGGATCACCCACCTCGATGATTTTCTTGTCGATCACCGGCAAGCGGATCCCGTAGGAAAACTTGTTCACCAGGATGAAGTCGCCGACATCCAGGGTTGGCTTCATCGACCCCGAAGGGATCTGGAACGGCTCCACCAGAAACGAGCGCAGCACCAGCACGATGAACAACACCGGGAAGAACGACTTGCCGTATTCAACCAGCAAGGGCTCTTTGTTCAGCTTCTCGATCACCACGCCATCGGGCTGGCTGACGCTGCCCTGATAGGACGCGATGGCCGCCCGACGACGCGGGGCGAAGAACACCAGATCGAGCAGCGCCAGGAGACCACAGACGGCAACGGCGATGACCAGCAACAGCGGGAAATTTAGTGACATAGGACCTAACTATCCAACCTGAGCACCGCAAGGAAGGCTTCTTGTGGAATTTCCACGTTGCCCACTTGCTTCATGCGTTTTTTACCGGCCTTTTGCTTCTCAAGCAGCTTGCGCTTACGGCTCACGTCGCCACCGTAGCATTTGGCCAGTACGTTCTTTCTGAGTGCCTTGACGGAGGTCCGCGCAATGATCTGCCCGCCAATGGCGGCCTGGATCGCGACGTCGAACATCTGGCGCGGAATCAGTTCTTTCATCTTCTCGGTAAGCTGGCGGCCTTTGTAGTGCGCATTGTCCTTGTGGACGATGAGCGCCAGGGCATCCACCTTGTCACCGTTGATCAATACATCGAGCTTCACCAGATTGGCCGATTGGTAACGGTCGAAATGGTAATCCAGCGAAGCATAGCCGCGACTGGTGGATTTGAGACGGTCAAAGAAGTCCAGGACCACTTCGTTCATCGGCAAATCATAGGTCACTTGGACCTGGGTACCGAGGAACAGCATGTCGTGCTGCACGCCACGCTTTTCGATACACAGGGTAATGACGTTACCCAGGTGCTCTTGCGGCACAAGAATATTGGCCCGCACGATCGGTTCGCGCATGTCTTCGATGGACGACAGATCCGGCAGCTTGGACGGGTTGTCGACGTAAATCGTTTCACCGGTTTTCAGCGCCAGCTCAAAAATAACCGTCGGCGCGGTGGTGATCAGGTCCAGGTCGTACTCGCGCTCCAGGCGCTCCTGGATGATCTCCATGTGCAGCATGCCCAGGAACCCGCAGCGGAAACCGAAGCCCAGGGCGTCGGAGCTTTCCGGGGTGTACTGCAACGACGAGTCGTTGAGGGTCAGCTTCTGCAGGGCTTCGCGGAAGTCCTCGAAGTCGTCGGAGCTGACCGGGAACAGGCCGGCGTAGACCTGTGGCTGGATGCGTTTGAAACCTGGCAGCACGTCGACATCAGGCGTCGAGCTCAAGGTCAGGGTGTCACCGACCGGTGCACCGTGGATGTCCTTGATACCGGCGATGATGAAGCCTACTTCACCGGCTTTCAGGTCAACAGTGGCGGTGTGTTTCGGGTTGAATACACCGACGCTGTCCACCAGGTGGATCTTGCCGGTGGACTTGACCAGGATCTTGTCGCCCTTCTTCACCCGGCCATGGCGCACACGTACCAGGGAGACAACGCCCAGGTAGTTGTCGAACCAGGAGTCGATGATCAACGCTTGCAGCGGATCTTCGATGTTGCCGGTGGGGGCCGGAATGGTCTTGACCAGGCGCTCGAGCACTTCGTCGACGCCCAGGCCGGTCTTGGCGCTGCACTCGACGGCGTCGGTGGCGTCAATGCCGATGATTTTTTCGATTTCTTCCTTCACCCGGTCCGGATCGGCCTGTGGCAGGTCGATCTTGTTCAGCACCGGCATGACTTCCAGGCCCTGCTCGATGGCGGTGTAGCAGTTGGCCACGGACTGGGCTTCTACGCCCTGACCCGCGTCCACCACCAGCAACGCGCCTTCACAGGCCGCCAGGGAACGGCTGACTTCGTAGGTGAAGTCGACGTGGCCCGGGGTGTCAATGAAGTTCAGTTGGTACTTGATACCGTCTTTGGCGGTGTAGTACAGGGTAACGCTGTGGGCCTTGATGGTGATCCCGCGCTCGCGTTCGAGGTCCATGGAGTCCAGGACCTGGGCTTCCATTTCACGCTCGGCAAGGCCGCCGCACATCTGGATGAATCGATCGGCCAGCGTCGACTTACCATGGTCAATGTGGGCGATGATGGAGAAATTGCGGATATGACTCAAATCACTCACGGATCAACACTCAAAAAGGCTGCAGGCAGATTGCCCGCTGAAAAATAGCCGGGAATTGTACCTGATGCTCGGGCCAGACGTCATCTTTGGCGACCAATAACAAAAATGCCCCGTTCTTGCGAATGGGGCATTTTTTGTTCAACACGTGCGGATCAACCGGCCCGCCGCAGCAGCCAGAACCCGGCCAGGGCACAGATGCCGGTCGGCACCAGCACCGCAAACAGCGGCGAGAAGCCGAATACCAGGCTCGACGGCCCCAGTAGGTCCTGGGCAATGCGGAAGGTGAAACCGACCAATACCCCGGTAAATACACGCTGGCCCAGGGTTACCGAGCGCAACGGGCCGAAAATAAACGAAATCGCCATCAGCACCAGTGCGGCGGTCACCACCGGCTGCAACACCTTGACCCAAAATGCCAACCAGTAGCGGCCGTTGTTCAGGCCCTGCTCCTTGAGGTAGTGGATATAGCTCCACAAACCGGAGATCGGCAGGCTTTCCGGGATCATCACCACGGTATTGAGCAGTTCCGGCTTGAGCGCGATGTCCCAGGCCTGGGTCGGCTCGTTGATCACTTCGGTGCTGGCCTCGGTGCCTTTGCCAGGATTGCGGAAATGGGTGGTGGTGACATCGCTCAACACCCACTGGTTGTCACTGAACTGTGCCCGCTTGGCAAAGCTCGACGACAGCATGTGGCGCTCGTCATCAAAGCGATAGCGGGTGACACCCACCAACAGGCCGCCGGGTTGCACCGCGTTGATGTGAATGAATTCATCACCCTGGCGGTGCCACAGGCCCCGCTTGGAGCTCTGGGCATCGCCCGAACCCTGGGCCAGCGCACGGTTGGCCTGGGCCGTGGTTTCCGCCGGTGGCGCCACGTATTCGCCGATCAGCACGCTGGCGGCCATCAGCAGCAGCATGGGTTTCATCACGGCCCAGACGATACGGGCAATGGACACCCCGGCTGCGCGCATGATGGTCAGTTCGCTGTTGCTGGCCAGGCTGCCCAGGCCGATCAGGCAACCGATCAGCGCGGCCATCGGCATCATGTCGTAGAGCCGGCGCGGCGCGGTCAGCGCCACGTAGCTCAGTACGTCAGTGACCGTATAGGTATCGGTGACGTTGCCCACTTCATCAATGAAGGCAAACAACGACGCCAGGCCGAGGATGATGCCCAATACCGCCAGGATGGCGACCAGTACGCTGCTACCGATGTAGCGATCCAACTTACCCACGAGCCATCTCCTTCATGCCGCGACGGCTCTGCATTTTCAAACGAATCGGTTCCCAGTACAGCAGGCCCAGGCCAATCATCAGGAAGATGCCGTGGACCCACCACAACCCCAGGGTCGGCGACAGCTTGCCCTTCTCCAGGGAGCCACGGGCGGAAATCAGGATGGTCAGGTAGGCCATGTACAAAAGGATCGCCGGCAGCAACTTGAGGAAGCGGCCCTGACGCGGGTTGACCCGGGACAGTGGCACCGCCATCAAGGTGACGATAAACACCAGCAACGGCAGGGAAATACGCCATTGCAGCTCGGCAATCGAGCGCCGCTCCTGGCTGCCGATCAGGGCCTGGGTCGGGATCGCATCGCGGTCGGTGACCTCGTTGCTCACATCCGGCCGGGCCAGCATGACGCCATAGGTGTCGTACTTGATGGCGCGGTAGTCGGCCTGGCCGGGGCTGCCGTCGTAGCGATAGCCGTTTTCCAGGATCAGGTAGCGGCTGCCGTCCGGACGCACTTCCTGGCGCCCGCTATCGGCCACCAACACGGAAATGCCACGGTCTTTCTTGTCCTGGCCCAGGCGTTTCTCGGAGATGAAGACACCACCGAGGTTGGCCCGATCATCAGTCATGCGCTCGGTGTAAGTCACCCGGGTGCCGTCGTTGAGCGCCTGGAAGCGGCCCGGCTCGAGGGTATCGAACTCGGTCATGGCGTCCTGTTTGTTGAGCACCAGCTGAAATTGCATGGCGCCCTGGGGGGCCAGGCTCAGGCTCAGCCAGGCCACCACCAGCGCCACGCCGGTGGCCGGAACCATGGTCATGGCCAACAGCCGCTGCTGGCTCATGCCGGTGGCTGACAGTACGGTCATCTCGCTTTCGAGATAGAGCCGGCCATAGGCCAGCAGGATCCCGAGAAACAGACCCAGGGGCAGGATCAGTTGCAGGAAGCCTGGCAGGCGAAAGCCCATGATCAGGAACAGAGAACCCGGATCCAGGGCACCCGAGGCAGCCTGGGCCAGGTATTTGACGAAACGACCACTCATGATGATGACCAGCAATACCGCACTCACGGCACTCAGGGTCAGCAGGACTTCGCGGGACAGATAACGGAAGACGATCAAACCAGACACTCCAGGGTTGTCAGGCTAAGGCGGCCAAACAAGCAAGCATATCAAGTCGCCCCGTTGACACGGGCCGGCGAAAAAGATGGCGCATTATCCTGTGATTGTCGGCGCCTGTCACGGAGCTTGCTCACACCGGTGCACAAAGCTGGCTTCAAGGGTTGTCAGGCTCGGGCGGCGCGGTACAAACTGCGGGCTTTGTCGCGGTCACCCACAGGTGGCCCAGCCTACAGGCCGGAGTACAGACTCCAGGCTCTTTGACCTTATATAAGGGACCCGAACATGGAATTGGTTGTAAAAAGCGTTAGCCCCGAAACGTTGAAGACCGCCACCCTCGTGGTCGCCGTCGGCGAAGGCCGCAAGCTCGGCGCCGCCGCCAAACAAGTCGACGAACTGAGCGGTGGCGCCATCAGCGCCGTGCTCAAGCGTGGCGACCTGGCCGGCAAAGTCGGGCAAAGCCTGCTGCTGCAAAGCCTGCCCAACCTTAAAGCCGACCGCGTATTGCTGGTAGGTGTGGGCAAGGACGCCGAACTGGGCGACCGCCCGTTCCGCAAGATCATCAGCGGCATCCTCAGCACCCTCAAGGGCCTGGGCGGCAGCGATGCGGCACTGGCGCTGGACGAAATCGTGGTCAAGGGCCGCGACAGCTACGGCAAGACCCGCCTGCTGGCCGAAACCCTGCTGGATGGCGGCTACACCTTCGATCAGTTCAAGAGCCAGAAAGCCGAACCCCGCGCCCTGAAGAAAATCACCCTGCTGACCATCAAGGCCGCCCAGGCTGAAGTGCAGCGCGCCGCCACCCACGCCCAGGCCATCGCGGCCGGCATGGCGTTCACCCGCGACTTGGGCAATATGCCACCAAACATCTGCCACCCAACCTACCTCGGCGAACAGGCCAAGGCCCTGGGCAAAGAGTTCAAGGGCCTGAAAGTCGAGGTCCTGGACGAGAAGAAGATCAAGGACCTGGGCATGGGCTCGTTCTATGCCGTGGGCCAGGGCAGCGACCAGCCACCACGCCTGATCGTCATGCAATACAACGGCGGCAAGAAAGCCGACAAACCGTTCGCCCTGGTCGGTAAAGGCATCACGTTCGACACCGGCGGCATCAGCCTCAAGCCGGGCGCCGGCATGGACGAGATGAAATACGACATGGGCGGTGCCGCCAGTGTCTTCGGTACCCTGCGTGCCGTGCTCGAACTCAAGCTGCCGATCAACCTGGTGTGCATCCTGGCCTGTGCCGAGAACATGCCGAGCGGTGGTGCTGCCCGCCCCGGTGACATCGTGACCACCATGAGCGGCCAGACCGTGGAAATCCTCAACACCGACGCCGAAGGCCGCCTGGTGCTGTGCGATGCCCTGACCTACGCCGAGCGCTTCAAGCCGCAAGCGGTGATCGACATTGCTACCTTGACCGGCGCCTGCATCGTGGCCCTGGGCTCCCATACCTCGGGCCTTTTGGGCAACAACGACGAACTGGTCGAACAACTGCTCAGCGCCGGCAAGGCTGCCGACGACCGCGCCTGGCAATTGCCGCTGTTCGATGAGTACCAGGAGCAACTGGACAGCCCGTTCGCCGACATCGCCAACATTGGCGGGCCAAAGGCCGGCACCATCACCGCCGCCTGCTTCCTGTCGCGGTTTGCCAAGAACTTCAACTGGGCCCACCTGGATATCGCCGGCACTGCCTGGACCAGCGGCGGTAAGGACAAGGGCGCTACCGGTCGTCCGGTTCCGCTGCTGACCCAGTACCTGCTGGATCGCGCCAAGGCCTAAACATCACGGCCCCTGCTTGACCCTGTAGGAGCGAGCTTGCTCGCGAAAAACGTCAACGATAACGCGTACAGCCTGAATAAACGCGTTGCTCTTGAGTTCTTCGCGAGCAAGCTCGCTCCTACAGGGGAAAGCATGCAGGCCGCTGCAGGACATGTAATGACCCAAGTCGACTTCTATATATTGCCCAGCGCCGATCCGTCGGCTCGCCTGGACTTTGCCTGCAAACTCACGGAAAAGGCCTGGCGCATGGGCCACCGCATCTACCTGCATTGCAGCGACGCCGCCCAGCGTGACGACCTCGATGCCCGCCTGTGGCGCTTCAAGGGTGAGAGCTTCGTGCCCCACGGCCCCGCAGAATCTGAGCCCGAAGGGCTGGTGGTGCTGGGTTTGGGCGACAGTTGTGGTGATCACCATGACCTATTGGTCAACCTGGACCTGAAAGTACCGGCCTTTGCCAAGGGTTTCGCCCGCGTGGCGGAAGTGGTGGTGGAAGACCCGGCTATTCGTCAGGCCGCACGGGAGAGTTTCCGTTTCTACCGCGAACAGGGCTATTCTCTGCAAGATCACCGATTACAGCGACTCTGAGCACATGATGGACACTTCCAACCCGCTAAAACCCTCCGACCACCTGCTGGACGACCTTGAGTCGATCCGCCAGTTGCTGGGTGATGACAACCTGCAACCGCCGCTGCTGACCGATACCGTCGCAGAAGAGGTGCAGATCCCCCTGCTGTTCGACCTGGTCAACGCCAAGCCCGCCGCTGTCGAGCCTGTGGAGCCGCCCGTCGTCCAGGCAGAGCCCGCCGCCGAAAAAGCCCCCGATGCCCTGCTGCTGCACCTGGACAACGAACTGCGCGCCGCAGCGCAATTGATCATGCAGGACGTGATCGACGACTTTGCCCCGCATATCGAAACCGAGATCAAGCGCCGGATGGATGCGCGCATGGAGCGGTTGCTCAGCCAGTACCAGTCCTAAGCCACATAGATATCCCCTGTAGGAGCGGGCTTGCCCGCGATGGCGGTGGATCAGTCGATTTGTCGATGACTGACACACCGCTATCGCGGGCAAGCCCGTTCCCACATTTGCCCCGCGCCAGCCTTGGCCCCTCTCTTCGTCTCGCCCTCTCCCCTATCCCCCGTTATACTTGTCGGCTTTCCTGAATAAATGCCAACTAGGGTCCCGCCGCGCATGGATAAGACCTACCAGCCGCACGCCATTGAAACTTCCTGGTACAACACCTGGGAATCCGAGAATTACTTCGCCCCTCAAGGCGCGGGTGATTCCTACACGATCATGATCCCGCCGCCGAACGTCACCGGCAGCCTGCACATGGGTCACGGTTTCAACAACGCGATCATGGACGCCCTGATCCGTTTCCGCCGCATGCAGGGTCGCAACACCCTGTGGCAGCCGGGCACCGACCATGCCGGCATCGCCACCCAGATGCTGGTGGAACGCCAACTGGAAGCCACCGGCCAGAGCCGTCACGACCTGGGCCGCGAGAAATTCCTGGAGAAAATCTGGGAGTGGAAGGATCAGTCCGGCGGCAATATCAGCCGTCAGATCCGTCGCCTCGGTTCGTCCGTAGACTGGAGCCGCGAGCGCTTCACCATGGACGATGGCCTGTCGGAAGCGGTCAAGGAAGCCTTCGTGCGCCTGCATGAAGATGGCCTGATCTACCGCGGCAAGCGCCTGGTCAACTGGGACACCAAGCTGCACACCGCTATTTCCGACCTTGAAGTGGAAAACCACGACGAGAAAGGTTTCCTGTGGAACCTCAAGTACCCGCTGGCCGACGGCGCCAAGACCGCCGAGGGCAATGACTACCTGATCGTCGCCACCACCCGTCCGGAAACCATGCTCGGCGATTCTGCCGTGGCCGTTAACCCGAACGATGAGCGCTACCAGGCACTGATCGGCAAATTCGTCGAGCTGCCACTGGTTGGCCGTCGCATCCCGATCATCGCCGATGATTACTGCGACCCTGAATTCGGCACCGGCTGTGTGAAAATCACCCCGGCCCACGATTTCAACGACTATGAAGTCGGCAAGCGCCACAACCTGCCGCTGCTGAACATCTTCGACAAGAACGCCGCCATTCTGCCGGCCTGCCAGGTGTTCAACCTCGACGGCACGCTGAACGACAGCATCGACGGCAAGATCCCGGCCGAATACGCCGGCCTCGACCGCTTCGAAGCGCGCAAGCAGATCGTTGCCGCCTTCGATGCCGCAGGCTTGCTGGTCAGCGTGGATGACCACGCCCTGAAAGTGCCGAAAGGCGACCGCTCCGGCACCGTGATCGAGCCGTGGCTGACCGACCAGTGGTACGTGTCCACCAAACCGCTGGCAGAACCTGCGATTGCTGCCGTGGAAGATGGCCGCATCCAGTTCGTGCCCAAACAGTACGAAAATATGTACTTCTCGTGGATGCGTGATATCCAGGATTGGTGCATCAGCCGTCAACTGTGGTGGGGCCACCGCATTCCGGCCTGGTACGACGAGTCGGGCAAAGTCTATGTAGGGCGTGACGAAGCCGAAGTGCGGGCCAAGCACAACCTCGGCCCGGACGTGGCGCTGCAACAGGACAACGACGTACTGGACACCTGGTTCAGCTCTGGCCTGTGGACGTTCTCCACCCTGGGCTGGCCGCAGCAGACTGAATTCCTGAAGAAATTCCACTCCACCGACGTGCTGGTCACCGGCTTCGATATCATTTTCTTCTGGGTTGCCCGGATGATCATGCTCACCATGCACTTGGTGAAGAACGAGGACGGCACCCCGCAGGTACCATTCAAGACCGTGTACGTGCACGGCCTGGTGCGTGATGGCCAGGGCCAGAAGATGTCCAAGTCCAAGGGCAACGTCCTTGACCCGCTGGACATCATCGACGGCATCGACCTCGAAACCCTGGTGCAAAAGCGCACCTCGGGCCTGATGCAGCCGAAACTGGCGAAGAAGATCGAGAAGCAGACCCGCGACGAGTTTGCCGACGGCATCGCCAGCTACGGCACCGACGCCCTGCGCTTCACCTTCTGCTCGCTGGCGTCCACCGGTCGCGACATCAAGTTCGACATGGGCCGCGTCGAAGGCTACCGCAACTTCTGCAACAAGATCTGGAACGCAGCGCGCTACGTGCTGGACAAGGGCGAAGACTGCGGCCAGAACGGCGAAGCTTTCGAACTGAGCCTGGCGGATCGCTGGATCATCTCGCAGTTGCAGCGCACCGAAGCCGAAGTGACCCGCCAGCTCGACCAGTTCCGTTTCGACCTGGCCGCGCAGGCGCTGTACGAGTTCATCTGGAACCAGTATTGCGACTGGTACCTGGAACTGTCCAAGCCCGTGCTGTGGGACGAGAACGCGCCGATCGAGCGTCAGCGCGGCACCCGCCGCACCCTGGTGCGCGTGCTGGAAGTGGCGCTGCGCCTGGCGCACCCGTTCATGCCGTTCATCACCGAAGAAATCTGGCAGCGCCTGGCGCCGCTGGCCGGTATCGAAGGCAAGACCATCATGCTGCAACCTTGGCCAGTGGCCAATGAAGCACGCATCGACGAGGCTGCCGAAAGCGATATCGAATGGCTCAAGGCCCTGATGCTTGGCACACGCAACATCCGCGCCGAGATGAACATCGGCCCGGGCAAGCCATTGGCGGTGTTCGTGAAGAACGCCAGCGCCGAAGACCAGCGCCGTCTCACCGAGAACGACGCGCTGCTCAAGAAGCTGGCCAAGCTGGAGTCGATCACCGTATTGGCGGCTGGCGCCGAAGCACCGCTGTCCGCTACCGCACTGGTGGGCGAGATGGAAGTGCTGGTGCCGATGGCCGGCCTGATCGACAAAGGCGCCGAACTGGCGCGCCTGGACAAGGAAATCCTGCGTCTGCAAGGCGAAGTGCAGCGCGTGGGCGGCAAGCTGTCCAACGCCGCCTTCGTGGACAAGGCCCCGGCCGAAGTCATCGACAAGGAACGCGCCAAACTGGCCGAAGCCGAACAGGCGTTGGGCAAGCTGGCGGAGCAACATGCGCGGATTTCCAGCCTGTAAGGGCCGGCCTGCGTTAAAAAAGAGACCTTCGGGTCTCTTTTTTTTGGTGTTGAAACCCAATCAATGTGGGAGCTGGCTTGCCTGCGATGCAAGCGACTCGGTCTATCAGGCAGATCGAGGTGATGCTATCGCAGGCAAGCCAGCTCCCACATTTGCCCGGGTTGGGCTCAGGATGTGTGACAATGGCCGCCACTTTGAGCCAACACCAGAATCATCATGACCGCCCCCAGCACACCCAAACCGCCCCGCAAGAAGCCGAAAACCGCCGCCACGGCCAAGCCTGTCGTGCCGCGCAAGGAAGCGACCCTGCATCCGCGCAACCGCCACCAGGGCCGCTACGACTTCCCCGCGCTGATCAAGACCACGCCAGAACTGGCCCAGTTTGTGATCATCAACCCCTACGGCAAGGAAAGCATCGACTTTGCCAGCCCGGACGCGGTGCGGGTGTTCAACCGGGCGCTGCTCAAGGCGTTCTATGGCGTGCAGCACTGGGACATCCCCGCAGACTACCTGTGCCCACCGGTGCCGGGCCGTGCCGATTACGTGCACTTCCTCGCCGACCTGCTGGCCAGCGTCAACGACGGCAAGATTCCCCGTGGCTCGATCGTCAAGGTGCTGGACATCGGCATGGGCGCCAACTGTGTCTATCCGCTGATCGGCTACATGGACTACCGCTGGAACTTCCTCGGCTCCGAGATTGATCCGACAGCGGTCGCGGCGGCCAAGGCCATTGTGCAGTCCAATGACCTGAGCAAGGTTATCCAACTGCGCCAGCAAACCAATCCCAAGCATATTCTGCTGGGCCTGCTGGAGCCGGGTGAACGGTTTGACCTGACCATGTGCAACCCGCCGTTCCATGCCTCCATGGACGAAGCGACCAAAGGCAGCGAGCGTAAATGGCGCGCCCTGGGCAAGGCCGATCCCAAGCGCAAATTGCCGGTGCTGAACTTCGGCGGCCAATCGGCAGAGTTGTGGTGTGAAGGCGGTGAGGCGCGGTTTGTCACGCAATTGATCGCCGAAAGCGCGCATTTCGCCCATAAAGTGCTGTGGTTCAGCACCCTGGTGTCAAAAGCGTCCAACCTGCCTGCCATCGAGACCGCCCTGAAAAAAGCCGGTGTCCTGGAAAGCCAGGTGGTGGAGATGTCCCAGGGCCAGAAACAAAGCCGTTTTGTGGCCTGGACCTTCCAGACCAAGAACGAGCAGCAGATCTGGCGCCAGCGCTGGGTGCGCTGACCCTGCGTCTGTAGGAGCGAGCTTGCTCGCGAAGAACGTCAACGCGCACGTGTTCATTCTGGATGAACGCGTCGTTCTCAGGTTCTTCGCGAGCAAGCTCGCTCCTACAGATAAAGCAAAAAACGCAGGCAACAAAAAACCGTGCCCGGATCGCTCCGGTGCACGGTTTTTTTTACTGCGTCTTACTTGTTGATCGAGTCGGTCAGGCCTTTGGCCACAACCAGCTTGATCACTTTCTTGGCAGCGATTTCGATGGCAGCGCCAGTCGAAGGGTTACGGCCGGTACGGGCTGGACGCTCGGTCACTTTCAGCTTGCCAACACCTGGCAGAGTGATTTCGCCACCGTTTTCCAGCTGGTCAGCAACAACTTGGCTCAGTTGGTCCAGCAGAGCGCGCACGGTAGTTTTCGGTGCGTCTACTGCTTCAGCCAGGTCAGCGATCAGTTGGTCTTTAGTAATAGCCATTGTGGTGTTCCTTCCCTATCAAATTCATTTGGATTGCAGAGTGCAGTGTCAGCCATCGAGCCCGACCGTCATGGCCTGGCACCCCTGGCCATAACCGCGAGAGATCGGGGTTATAGATGCTTGAAACGGGGTTTGGTTCGACCTGACAAATGCTGAATGCACGCTTAACGCCGAGACATCGCGTAAGACGGGGCAAAACTAGCACAGAGACGGGGAAATATCCGCTTCTACCTACCCATTTGGTCAGCTTTATCGCTCTAAACCGTGAAAAAAAGGCATATGGGTCGTCAGAGGCCTCCCGAAACCGCTTCAAACGACGCCGCGACCAACGGGTGCGGTACACTGGCGACTTTTTCCGGGAGGCCAACCGCTCCCGCTCAACCAGCCGAGAAGCCCATGCCGATCCGTCATTGCATCGTCCACCTGATCGACAAAAAACCCGACGGCACGCCCGCAGTTCTCCATGCCCGTGACTCTGAATTGGCCGAGTCCGCTGCCATCGAGAACATGCTCGCCGACCTCAACGAGAGCTATAACGCCAAACAAGGCAAGGCCTGGGGTTTCTTCCATGCCGAGTCCGGCGCGCACCCGTTCAGCGGCTGGTTGAAGGAATACTTCGATGGCGGCAAGGATTTCACCGCCTTCAGCCGAATTGCCGTGGAACACCTGCAAAAGCTGATGGAGGAGTCCAACCTCTCCGTCGGCGGCCATGTGCTGTTTGCCCACTATCAACAAGGCATGACCGACTACCTGGCCATTGCCCTGCTGCACCACAGCGAAGGTGTGGCGGTGACCGACGAGCTGGACGTGACGCCCTCGCGCCACCTGGACCTGGGGCAACTGCACCTGGCAGCACGCATCAACGTGTCCGAATGGCAGAACAACAAGCAGTCCAAGCAGTACATCTCGTTTATCAAGGGTAAGAACGGCAAGAAGGTCTCGGAGTACTTCCGCGACTTTATCGGCTGCCAGGAAGGTGTCGATGGGCCGGGCGAGACCCGCACCTTGCTCAAGGCCTTCAGTGATTTCGTCGAGAGCGAAGACCTGCCGGACGAGTCGGCCCGCGAGAAAACCAAGACCCTGGTGGACTACGCCAGCAGCCAGGCCAAGCTCGGCGAGCCCATGGGCCTGGAAGAGCTGTCGGGGTTGATCGATGAAGATCGGCCAAAAGCGTTCTACGATCATATCCGCAACAAGGATTACGGCCTGTCGCCGGAAATTCCCGCAGATAAGCGCACCCTCAACCAGTTCCGTCGCTTCACCGGGCGCGCCGAAGGGTTGTCGATCAGCTTTGAAGCGCACTTGCTGGGCGACAAGATCGAGTATGACGAAGCCGCCGGCACCTTGATCATCAAGGGCCTGCCGACCCAGCTCACCGACCAGCTCAAGCGTCGTAACTGATGCTTGGCGGGGTGCTGAAGAAAGTCCTGCTGGTGTTGCTGGTGGTGGTGGCGATCCAGAACTGGGGCAAGATCGAGCGGCTGTTCAACCCCTCGCAGGTGGTCCCGGAGCAAACCCGAGCGTCAGCGCGGGTGGTGCTGTATGCCACCGACTGGTGTGGCTACTGCAAGCAGATCCAGCGATTCCTGGATCAGAAGGGCATTCCCTACAAAAACGTGGATATCGACAAGGATCCCGAAGGCCGCAAGGCCTATCAGGCGCTGGGCGGCGGCGGGATTCCGTTTGTGGATGTGAACGGCACGCTGATTCGCGAATACAACCCGGACGCGATCCTGTCCGCCCTCAAATAACTGTGGCGAGGGGGCTTGTCCCCCGCGGGGCTGCGTAGCAGCCCCAAAACCTGCCACCTCGGTGTATCTGATAAACCTTGGCGGGTCTTATTGGGGCTGCTGCGCAGCCCAACGGGGGACAAGCCCCCTCGCCACTGAAATATCCAACCTGCACCACAGATACACCTAATCCAACCTACAGCTGCTGGATACCGAACCCCAATCGCGGGAAATGCACATGCACGGTGCCGGCGCGCTCATCTTCGCGGCGCAGGATCAGTTCTTCGCGACCGGCAAATATCAACTCGCCTACCACCGGGTCGACGCCATAGTCGGTCGCAGCGATGCTCACTGGCTGGCCCACCTTGAACCCGTTGGGATCTTCAAACACCTCATCCGGCAACGCCGCAGGCGCGCTATCACGGGCGATTTCCAGTGCCTGGCGGGCACTCATCTCGCTGGCGGTGCCATGCCCAAAGCCCAGCACCCGAGCAAGCCAGGCGCCGACAACCGGATAGTTATCCACCAGCGGCGACGTCACCGACGAGCCCTTGAGGAACCACAACGGATGGGCCATGGAGAAGTCGGCAATCGACGGCTCGCCAAACAGGAAATCCCCCGACTGACGCTGCAACTGTTGCTCCAGCCGCGCAATGATGGCCGGCCACTGGTGCAGGGCCACGTCCAGTTGCACGCGGGTGGCGGTACCGTCGCCGAACATCTTGCTGCGGTCAGCAACCAGCACCTGCAGCAAATGCGGCGGCACCTTGGCAAATTTCACGGCCAGGGATTCGGGCTGGAATACCAGGGCCACGGCGTGGGAAAACACCACCGAATCGGCCCAGGCCGCAAAGCTCTGGCTGACCAGCTCCTGACCTTCGGGAAACAGCGGGGGCGTGGCCTTTTCCTGCTCCAGGCGGCGGGCGATCAGCGCAGTGTCGCAATAGATATCCGCACCGACCTGCAGCACCGGGGTTTTACGGTAGCCGCCGGTCAGGGCCGTCAGGTCGGGCTTGGGCATCACCGGGGGAATGGTCACCGATTGCCAGGACAGCCCTTTGAAGCCCAGGAGCAGGCGGGCTTTTTCCGCGAAGGGGGATTGAGGGTAGTGGTGCAGGATCAACTCAGACATTCCGGACTCCGCCAGATGAAGGAACCGCCAGCTTATCGTGCAAAAACGCAGTGGCCTACCCATTGTCCTGATGGGAACCGATCAATCAGATTGATAAGCCCGCGCCAGGCACTCCTTGGCGCTTTTCTTGAGCTTTTTTATCAAGCGTTCCTGGCGCAAGGCCTCGCCCTTGCTTGCGCAGGCCTCGGTATACACCAGCGCCACCGCCGGGCTGGAAAGAAAGAACCGCGCGCCTTTGCCGCTTTGATGGGTCGCAAAGCGGCGCACCGGATCATTGCTGATGCCGCAATAGAGCGAGCCATTGGCGGCACGGACCAGGTACACAAACCAGGGTTTCGGCACGGCGGGTTCAGGCGAACTGTTCACAAAGTATTCTGGCCAGTGAAAAGAGCACCAATCTTATCAACGACCGGCCTGGAACGCTTTCAAGCCTTTCAAGGCCTGTGCCCGCACGGCGTTGCGTACCAGTGGCGTCCAGCCCAGCAACAGGCCCTTGGTACCGAGCGCCTGGCGCGACCAGCGCCACAGGTCAAAGTGATCGTGGTGCTCGCAGATCTTGCCATCGCGGAACACAAAGCGTGCCTGGATATCGTTGACAACGGTGTTGCCGGTTTGGCTGAACAGGTACGTCGCCACCCAATGGGCGCTGCCGCTGGTGTCGTCGCTGCGCACCTGGTCAAAGGTCAGGGAAAAATCCTTGGCCCGGGTGGTGAGCATGCGCCACATGTCGCCGGCATCGCGCCCACGCAGTTCACCAAATGCAGGATCGCTGAACAGCACATCGTCGGTGTAGCAGGCGCTCATGGCTTCAGCGTCCAGACGCTCAAAGGCACGATAGAACTCGACGATCAGGGCGTTATGGGCATCACTCATGGGCAGCTTCCAAAAGTAGGTAGTCAAGCCAAGCACTGTACCCGTGTCGAGCGCGCCGTGGCGAGCGGGCTTGTCGTGGCGAGCGGGCTTGCCCCGCGCTGGACTGCGCAGCAGGCCCAAAACCAGCCAACTCGGTTTGCCTGAAGAACCTCGGTGGGTTGGGGTTGGGGTTTGGGGCTGCTGCGCAGCCCAGCGGGGGACAAGCCCCCTCGCCACAAAAAAACTGCCCCCTTGCCAAGATCCACCTAAGGCACCATCCCGCAATTACGCGCATAGGCGAACAAATCCACATCGGTGGAAATGCACAGGCGTTGCATCGCGGTACTTTTCTGTTTGCTGATCGTGGAAATACTGCGATTGACCCGTGCGGCGATCTGGCTGACGGTCAAGCCGCTGGCCAGCATCCGCACCACTTCCCGCTCTTTGCCCGACAACTGCGGCAGTTGTGACTGGTCCCCCGTCCCGGCTTCCACCAGTTGCACCCGCAGGCACTCGCTGGCAAAGGTCTGGCCGCCGATCACGGCGTTGATGGCCTGTGGCAACTCCCTGGCCGAAGCGCTCTTGGCAACGATGGCGCGAGCGCCATGGGCGAGGGAGGCCCGCAGGGTGGCGACATTGGCGAACATGGTCACCAGGATGACCGGCAAGTTGGGATACTGCCGAGCCAGCAGGCTCAACAAACCATAACCATCTGCCTGCTGCCCTCCAGGCATGGCGAAGTCGGTGACCAGGACATCGCACGGCGTGGTACTCAATAACCTGAGCAGCGCGTCGGGGCCATCGGCCTCCCCCACCACTTTGCAGCGACCATTCGCCTCGATCACCACTCTCTGCCCGATACGCACAATGGGATGATCGTCAGCAATAATTACTCGAAGCATAGATACCCACGGATGATGGCAACTTGAATCCGCGCAAAATAACCCCGCTGGCGATCCTCAACAACCGTCCAGGATAAGCCCCACAAGGCGGCGCCCCCTGTTTGGTAGTTACCAGTTCTTACCCTACATAACAAAAGGAAACCCCCTACAGCCAAAAACCAGACAGCCAGATTGCCAAATGCATCTCGACACAAGTCACTCCGTCCACTGCGCTTACACACTGCGCAAATATTCCAGACACCGCCGCAAGTCCGCCCGGAATGCCTGCAACGCCGGAGCGTGGGCCAATACGCCATTGGCGTGAACCAGCTCAATCAACTTCACCCCTCTTAACTCAAGGTCCGTCCCGCCCAAAAACGCCAGGCTGCCTACCAGGCGATGCAAGCGCTGCGCGGTCAATAAAGTACTCAGGGTGCAACAGGCTTGTTCCAGGATCGCGAAGTCTTCCCAGGCTTCGTCCAGCAGGCCGGGGAGCATCTGGTCGACGACCTGCTCATTGCCAAAGGTTTGCACAAGCTGCGCACGCGTCGGCCATGTCCCGGCAGAGGGCCGGCCCCATGCCGAAAAAGTACCCGGCAGCCAGCGCACCAACACCGCATGCAATTGCTCCAGCGCCAGCGGCTTGAGCAACCAGGCATCCATGCCGGCGTCGCGGCAACGTTGTGGGTCGTCGTTTTGCAGATTGGCGGTCAAGGCAATGATCGGCACGCGCTTGAGCCCCCTGCGCCGTTCATGCTGGCGAATGGCGCGAGCCATGCGGTAACCGTCCATCTCCGGCATTTGGCAGTCGCTGATAATCAGGTCCGAAGGCCGGTTGATAACGGCCAACAGGCCCTGGCGGCCATCGGCCACGGACTGATGGGCAACACCCAATTTTTGCAGGAAGCAGCCCAGCATCGCGCGATAGGCTGAATGATCATCCACGACCAGTACGTTCAGGTGCGGTGCGGGGGGTGGCTGCGACGCTCGGCCCTCGCCGGTGGTTGAACGTACCACAGAGCCCATGGGCACCCCTTGTGCGCGATCGGACTGGAGGCAGGCAGCCCCGAGTCACCTCCGGCAGCGCTGGCGTAATAGTCAGGAGGGCACTGTGCAGCGCCTTAAGTGACACCGGTGACTATCATCGCGGCAAAAATATATCCTTTTGGATACTCCGACGCCGATACAACAACTACGAAAAACAACTTTCCTACGTCACTGAAAACCTATTCTTACGGACTTGCCGCGGATTTCCGTACGACCGCCCATTGTCGTATTTTTTGTATTTGCCCCCCGCCCTGCCCTCGCTAAATTGCGCCCCACCCCAGAGAGGGACGGCTCGCCACTCGGCGTGCCAGCCACAACAAACAACGCCTCGCACACTGCCAGCCCATTGGGGGCCAGGCATTGCCGTGCATCTTTTTTATCGATCAGCCTTGCAATGGACAATTGAAATGAACGCCTCCCGACACCTGATGAGCACCACCCCCCAAGCCTTCCCAACAGCCGCAAATCAGGTCCTGTAACCATGAAAAACTTTGCCTCGCGCCTCATGCTCACCCTGCTGTTCACGCCTTCGGTATTTGCCGCAAGCTCCATCGAACTGGCCGTCAGAGGGACTATCACCCCAAGTGCCTGCACACCCGCATTCGCCGGTGGCAACGTCGTCGAGCACGGCAAAATATCGGCCAAGGATCTAGTACAGAACGGCTCTACACACCTGCCTAAAGCCACCATGCAATTGTCGATCACTTGCGAAGCCAGCACGCTTTTCGCGATCAAGCCCATCGACAATCGTAGCGGTACCTCCACCAGTTCCAGCGATTTCGGCCTGGGATTTGTCAACGGCAACAAAAGACTCGGCGAGTTCTATCTGACCGCCCAGAACATGCTTGCCGACGGCGTCAGTGCACAGCCAATCGCTTCGATGGACGGGGGTAGTAACTGGCATGCCGACATGTCATGGGAATTGGGAACCCTGTGGGGCGCTGGAGCCATGGACGACGCGACCACCCTGCTGCCGTCCAGACTGCTGGTAATCGACCTTGACGTCGGTACCACCATCGCCCGCGCCGATCAATTTGACTTGAGCGATGAGGTTGCCATCGACGGCTCCGGCACCCTGGAAGTGCTGTACCTGTAGTTCCCGTTTCACCCACAAGGAAGGTCCATCGAATGAAACTCTCCAGCGCAGTACCTCTGGTTGCACTGTTGTACGCCACCGCCTCAGTGGCGTTGGCCGCCAGTGACACAGAGCTGGCCATCAAGGGCTCGATCACCCCCAGCGCTTGTGAGCCGCTGGTCTCCAGTGATGGGATGGTCGACTTCGGAAAAATATCTGCCAAGCAACTCAACGGCAGTTCTTACACCTCCCTGCCCGATGAAAGGCTGCTGTTGAATGTGCACTGCGATGGGCCGACCTTTTTTACGCTCAACAGCATTGATAACCGCTCGGGCTCCTCGGCTCACCACGACATGTATCACGGCCTGGGTATGACCCCCGACGGTGAAAAGCTGGGGGGCACAGGTTTTGGTTTCTACGAACTGATGGCCGACGGCGTAAGCCGGCACTCGATTATTTCAACCGACGGCGGCGTGACCTGGAAACCCGCCGCCGTGATAAGCCCGATGTCGCTGACGGCCGTCGCAGCAGGCCACGATTGGGTCCCCATTGCCGTGCAGAATCTGGACGCGAAATTGACGCTTTACACCCACATCGCCCCCGCCGACGGCCTGACGCTTATTGACGAAGTCCCTCTGGATGGCCACGTCACCGTGCAAGTCAATTACCTCTGATGGCTTGAACAGGCCCATTTAAAAGGAGCTCCTCCGATGAAAACCCTACTGACCACGCTTGCCACCAGCGCCCTGCTGCTGGGTAGCGCCACCGCCTTTGCCGCCTCGACCGTCGACCTGGTCGTCAGGGGCAAGATTATTCCTGCGGCCTGCGTTCCCGACCTGTCCAGTAGCGGGGTGATCGATCACGGCAAGATTTCCGCCAAGGACTTGCGAGCGGACAACCCAACGCTGATCGGCACGCACCTGCTGAACATGACGGTCAACTGCGACGCCCCCGTGTTGTTTGCCCTGCATGCCATCGACAACCGCGCCGCCTCGGCAGCGATGCCCAGTGACTACGGCCTGGGCTTTATCAACGATAACCAGAAACTCGGCTGGTACACCCTGAGCCTGCTCAACCCGGTGGCTGAAGACGGCGTGGTGGTGCAACCGATTGCCTCCGGCGATCAGGGCAAGACCTGGTACCGGGAAAGTGCCTGGGAGCCGAGCCTGTACATGTCGGTCGCCTCGATGGACGACGACACCCAGCCGCTGCCGGTCAAGGAGCTGCGGGTAGGCCTGGAAGTACGCACATCGATCGCCCGCACCGACTCCCTGGACTTGAGCAATGAGGTGACCATCGACGGCTCGGCCACCCTCGAAGTGAAGTACCTGTAACCATGGCCGCCCATGCCCAGAACGCTTGCGGGCATGGGCTGCGCGTACCTGCGCCAGTGATCGCCCACGTTGCAGCCGTGCTGCTGTGTATGGCAATCACGACACAGGCCAATGCGCTGTCCCATGTCGACCTCACGGTGACCGGTCGCTTGACGCCGGATGCCTGCCATATCGAGCTGTCCGACCTAGGCACCATCGAGCATGGAGAGATCCCGACCCACCAGCTCAATACCCACGAACCCACGGTACTGCCCAGCCAGAAGCTGGACCTGACGGTGATCTGCGAAAGGCCGATGCTGTTTGCGCTGGTGGGCATCGACAACCGCCAGGACTCCGCGCCGGCCCCCGACACGTTCGGCCTGGGCGTCAACATTTATGCCCCGGACCAGATGCTGGGGGCCGTGAAGCTGTCCTATCGCGCAGCCCTCGGCGATTTACAGCCGATGCAGGTGCTGGCCTCCAGCGACAACGGCGAAACCTGGACACCCCAGGCTGGCGCCCATCCCCACGCGTACATGGGCTTTGCCCCGCCGGGCGACCGCCAGCCGGATTTCATCAGCCAGCTGTTCACCCAGTTGTGGGTCGACACCTCCATCAATGCCGCACGCCTCCTGACCCTGGATCAGGAAGTGCCGCTGGATGGCTCCATCGTCCTGGATCTGCGCTACCTCTGATTCGCGCCCTTTTTGTTGCACCAACGGAACCTGCTGTCATGACCACGACCTTCTCAACAACCGCTGTCGGTCTCATTGCCTTGCTGCTTGTACTCGGCAATCACGTCAAAGCCGACGGCATGGTGCCCGACACCTCGGTGGTGATCGTTCACGAAGCCGATGGCGAAGTCGCCGTGTCGGTGACCAATACCGACAGCAAGCTGGCGCTGCTGCACGTCACCTTGCAAGACATCCCCGAAGACACCGAGCCATTGCTGGTAGTGACACCGCCGTTATCGCGGGTGGAAGCGTCCAAGTCGCAGCTGGTGCGTTTCATCCTGCAAAACCAGACACCGCTGCTCACCCAACGGCTCAAGCGCGCGGTGTTCGAAGGCATGCCCCAGGGCCGCGCCGCCCCTGCTGCCGGGCACGCCCGCGTCGGCGTGACCGTGCGCCAGAACCTGCCGGTGATCGTGCATCCCAAGGGCCTGCCACTCAACCGCACGCCCTGGACCGACCTGACCTGGACCCTGCGCGACGGCAGGTTGCACGTGCGCAATGACACCCCCTATGTGGTGCGCCTGGCCCAGGATCTGCGGCTGCTGCCCGGCGACGGCAAGGCGATGCTGCCGCGCACCTATGTGTTGCCGGGCGAAAACCTGAGCGTCCCGGCCACTGGCGGCCCGGCCACTAAAGTCAGGTTGCAACCGGCCACGGTGTACGGCTTTGCCGTCAAGGCCTACGAAGCACCTCTGAGCCTCTGATTGGTCACCTGCAGGCGCCTGCCACGAAGCGGCGCCTGGCTTAAGCAAGTGACGGCGCATCGACCGTCACCGCAATGCCCGCAAGCACCGGAACAACCGGGCCGGGACGTTGAACATTTGAGTGCCTTGCGTGAAAACAGTATTGAATTACCGTGACGGCGTAGCCGTGCCCGCAGCACCTGCAATGGCGTTGCTGCTGTGGGGGCTACTGCCGAGTCAAACCTGGGCCAGTGGCTTCGACGCCCAGACCCTGCATCAGCGTGGCATTGATCCGCAGTTGGCCAGCCTGCTGCTGGACGCCCCGCGTTTTGCCGCCGGGCAACATGCAGTCAGCCTGCGGGTCAACGGCCAGGGGCGTGGCCGGCTGGAGGTCAGTTTCGATCAACAGGGCAACCTGTGCTTCGACCGGGCCTTGCTCGACGCCGCAAACCTGAGAATCCCGGACGACGCCGAGCGCTGCCACGCCTTCCTCGCGCAATTTCCCCAGACCGTGGTGGAACCGGACCCGGCCACACTCAGCGTGGCGCTGGTGGTGCCCACCGAAGCCTTGCGTCCGATGCTGCAAGACATATCAGGCTATGAAACCGGCGGCTTCGCCGGCTTGCTCAACTACGACCTCACGGGCTTCTACAACCGCTATGGCGATGACGCCAGCCGTTTTGGCTCGGCCAACACCGAAGTGGGATTCAACGCCGGCGACTGGATCGTACGCAGCCGCCAAGTGCAGACCTGGCAGGAGGGCCAGTCCCGCAGCACGCACCTGGAAGCCTACGCCCAACGCACGTTCGCCAGCCATCAGGCGGTGCTCCAGGCCGGGCAGATCAGCCTGTACAACCCAGTGTTATCCGGGGCGCAGATCACCGGGGTCCAGGTCCTCACCGAGCACGCCCTTCAAGAGCAAGGCCAGAGCGCCGTGATCGAAGGTATCGCCAACAGCCCGGCGCAAGTGGAGGTGCGGCAGAACGGCGTGCTGATTCATTCCACCGTAGTGCCCGCCGGGCCTTTTTCGCTGAACGATGTGCGCCGTCTCAATACCCGTTCGGACGTTGAGGTCACGGTCAAAGAAAGCGTCGGTGGCGAGCGGCGCTTCAACGTGCCCGCGGCCATGCTCGGCCTCGGGTTGCCGGCGCCGGGCTACTCGGTGGCCGCCGGGCGGGTCCGCAATGTCGGCGATGCCCAGGGTGACGACCCGTGGGTGGTGAGCGCCGGCTGGACAGCGGCCGTGCATCCGCAACTGACCCTGGGCAGCGGCGTCTTGACTGCCAGCGAGTACCGCTCCGCAGGCGTGAGCCTGGGCTGGCTACCGTGGCTCGACAGCCAGGTCCAGCTGTCGACGCAACTGTCCAATACCAATGGGCGGGAAAAGGTGTCCGGGGTGCAGACGGATCTTGCCTGGGCCCAGCGCCTGAATGACCAGTGGTCCTTCAGCACCAGTAACTCCTGGCGCAGCGCAGGCTATCGCGAGCTGGAAGAAAGCACCTACGCGCGCAACCAGCACTCGCAACGCTCACGCTATCGCGATCAACAAAGCGTCAACCTGGGCTGGTCCCATCCCTGGCTGGGCGCATTCAGCGCCGGGCTGTCGCGCTCGGCCAACTTTGCCGGGGACAGCAGCAGCCGGGCCCTGATGTCCTGGGGCAGCAACATCGGCGCAGTGTCGTTATCGGCCAGTGCCGAATGGCAAATGGGCGGGGCCCAGCAACAAGACAACGCGGTGTACCTGAACATCAGCGCACCGCTGGGCGAGCAGCGCCGGGTGCGCGGCTGGGTACGCCACAGCGCTGGCGAAAACCGCACCGGCCTGGGGCTGACCGAACAGATCGACGAGCAACTCAGCTACCGGGTCAGCGCCGAGCGCGACTCGCGCGATCGTCAGGTCGAAACCAGCGTGGGCCTCTCGGCATTGCCGCGCTACAGCCAGTTGGATTTGAGCTACAGCCGCTCCGATGCACAGCGTTCCAGCTACCAGGGCGGCGCGCGCGGTGGGGTGGTGATGCATGACGGTGGCGTCACGTTTTCCCCGTATCCGGTGCGCGATACCTTCGCCCTGGTGACGGTGGGCCAGATGAGCGGCATCCGCATCAGTACCCCCAGCGGCCCGGTATGGACCGACTGGCAAGGCCAGGCCGTGGTGCCGCAAGTCAGCGCCTATGGCCGCAGCCCTGTGGAAGTCCAGACCCGCTCGTTGCCGCGCAACGCCGACATCAGTAACGGCCTGGCGATGATCCAGGCCGGGCGCGGCGCAGTGGATCGGGTGGACTTTGGCGTCAGCCTGACCCGCCGCGTCTTGCTGACCGTCAGCACTGACCACGGCGCGCCACTGCCCTCGGGCGCGTCAGTGAGTACTGCCGAGGGCGAGTTCGTCACCCTGGTCCAGGAAGGCAGCCAAGTATTCCTGCCCAATGTGCTCGATCAACCGCCCCTGTGGATAACCTCGCCGGGAGGTCAACGCTGCCTTTTGCGCTACACGCTGGCGCAAAAGGCCGACCCCTCGGTGTACTTCGAAACTGCCCCGGCCCGTTGCCACGCGCCTTGAGGACGACTGCCATGCCCCTTCCCCGCTTGCACCACCTGAGTTTATGGCTATTGATCGGCATTGCCGGCACCGCCCATGGGCTGGAGGAATGCCAACTCAACCTCAGCGAACCCACGGTGGATTTTGGCTTGATGAGCCGCCTGGCCCAAAACGACAGCGCGCCCGAACGCCTGCTGGGCGAGCGGCGGCTGAACTTGACGTTCAGTTGCCCCCAGGCCGACGACTTGAGCCTGTTCTACCGTGCCCTGGCGGCCTCCGCTGAACGCCTGCAGTTTACCGAGCACGGCAGCTACGAAATCGAGGTCAGTCACGGCGTACTCGACGGACAGGCAGTGGAGCTGGGGCTGATTGCTGCCATGGGCCAGCCGCCAGTGAGTAGCGCCAGCACGCTCACCTGGCGCACCGGGCATGGCATCGCGCCGATAGAACACGGTGCCGTGCGCATGGGCAAAACCCTGTCGCTGCAATTGACCTTGCGCGCCTGGGCCGACCCCGAAGCCACCCGGGTGCGCGATGCCACCACCTGGGAAGTCCCCGGCATGCTCTACAGCGCCAGTCATGGGCGCTACCGCGAGATGACGCTGCGTGCGCACTTTGCCCCCGTCGCCTGCCAGCCGGCGTTGTCAGACCAGGGAGTAGTGGACTACGGCACCCTGTTTGCCAAGAACCTCAACCCCACCACCGAAACGCCATTGCCCATCCGCACCCTGCGCTTGAGCGTCACCTGCGATGCACAGACGCGCTTCGCCCTGCGTATGCATGACAACCGCGACGGCTCGGCCACCGGCGGCACCGATGAAACCGCCTATGGCCTGGACCTGGACGCCAGCCATAACAAAATCGGGCGTTTTTACCTGACTATCGACCCCGCCGAGTTCAGCGCCGATACCCTGCGCACCTTGTACCGGACCGACTCCACCAGCAACGGCGCCGCCTGGAGCAACTCTAGCGCACGCCAGATCCCGATGGCGGCCAACAGCTACATGGGCTTTACCGACAAAAGCGGCCTGAGTAGCGGCCCAGTGGCTATCCAGACCCTGGCCGGCACTGTGCGGATCAAGACTTACCTGGCTCCCATGCAGTCGCTGGACCTGCGCCAGGTGGTCCATATCAACGGCTCCGGCACCATCGAAATCATCTACCTGTGACTTGCCCCTGCGAGGTACGCGCCATGAAAACCGTTGCCCTTTCCAGCCTGCTGTTTCTGACCTGCGCTCAATCGGCGGTGGCCGTGTCGATGGTCGACCTGAGCGTCCAGGGCCAGATCATTCCCCGCGCCTGTACGCCGCAGTTATCCGGCAGTGGCCTGATCGACTACGGCAAGATTTCCCGCCAAGACTTGAATCTGGAGCAAGGCACGCGTCTGCCGCTCAAAACCCTGCAGGTCAGCATCGACTGCAACGGGCCCAGCCGCTATGCCTTGCGCATGCGCGACAACCGCGACGGGTCGGCCACGGTCAACAGCGAAATCTACTACGGGCTGGGATTCGACACGGCGGGCAATCGGCTCGGCCTCTACTCCATGAGCTTCGACCCGCGCCAGACCCAGGCGGACAGCAGCGCGCAGATCTACGGCACCGAGTCCACCACCGGCGGCCTGGGCTGGCGCACGGCCAACCTGAACCCTGTCGACATCGGCGCCACCAGCTACCTGGGTTTCACCGACACCGAGGGCAGTACCGCCGGGCCGACGGCAATCGCCACCCTCAACACCACCGTGCAGATCCGCACGGTTATCAATGCCCGGCAGAACCTGGACTTGAGCGTTGAAACCGACCTCGATGGCTCGGCGACTCTGGAAGTGGTGTACCTCTAGAGTCTCTCGCTGGCGACGTGAACATAACGGGCGCGCCCGGCACCGAGGCCAGCGATGATCGCCCCCACACCCAGCAGCGCGAAGATCCAGCCGGTTGCCGCCCAGCCACCGGTCCAGTCGTGTACCAGACCAACCGCCAGCGGGCCGAGGGACGCCAGGGTGTAGCCGACGCCCTGGGCCATGCTCGACAGGTTGGCGGCCACATGGGCATCCCGTGAGCGCAGCACGATCAGGGTCAGCGCCAGGCTGAACGTACCGCCCTGCCCCAGGCCCAAGACAATCGCCCAGCCCCACAGGCCGTCGAGCGGCGCATACAGGCAACCGAACAGGCCGCCGAGGGTCAGCAGCATCACCACCACAATGGCCAGGCGCTGATCCTTGCCGCGGGTGGCCAGCCACGGTGCCGCAAGGGAACTGGCCAGTTGCACGATCACCGATCCCGACAGCACCAGCCCGGCCTGGGTCGCGCTCAAGCCACGGTCGATCAGGATCGACGGCAGCCAGCCAAACACGATGTAGGCCAGGGAGGATTGCAAGCCCATGTACAACGTCACTTGCCAGGCCAGGGGATCACGCAGCAAACCGCGCACCCGATAGGCCACTTGATGGGTTCCCTGTTTCTGTCCGACCTGAGGCAACCAACACAGCGCCGCCAGCAGTGCCGGCACCATCCAGAAGCCCAGGCCGATTTTCCAGCTGTCGCCAAAATGCTGGCTCAACGGCACCGTAGCCCCGGCGGCGAGCGCCGCGCCCAGGCACAGGGCCATGGTGTAGACACCGGTCATGACCCCTGCATGCCGGGCGAAATCACGCTTGACGATCCCGGGCAACAGCACGCCGATGATGCCGATGCTGGCCCCCGCCAGCAGGCTACCGGCGAACAGCCCGACAGCGCCCAACGAACTGCGCAGGATGATCCCCGCCGCCAGTGTCAGCAAAATCCCCAGCACCACCCGTTCGGCGCCGAAGCGCCGGGCCAGGAACGGCGCCAGCGGCGCAAACAGGCCCAGGCACAGGACCGGCAGCGTCGTCAGCAACCCAGCCCTGGCCGCCGAGAGGCCGAGGCTTTCGGACACATCGTTGAGCAACGGCGCCATGCTCGACAATGCCGGGCGCAGGTTCAACGCCACCAGCACCAACCCCAGCAGCAACAGCCAGGCCCGGTTGACGACCGGCTGACTGTGCTGCACCTGGTCATCATCGGCTTCGGCGTCGATCAGCAATTCTTCAAGTGCGTTTTCTGGGCGGGGCATGGTGCTCTCGGGTTCAAGGCGGGATTGTGCGCGAGAGAGCCATGGTAATGCCCTGCACTACCTTGTGGCGAGCGGGCTCGCCACAGTGGGGGGTGGGTTAATGCAGGATCTGGCTCAGGAACAACCGGGTCCGCTCGTTCTGCGGGTTGTCGAAGAAATCGTTCGGCGCCGCCTGTTCGACGATTTCGCCCTTGTCCATGAAGATCACGCGGTTGGCCACGGTGCGCGCAAAGCCCATCTCGTGGGTCACGCAGAGCATGGTCATGCCGTCTTCGGCCAGGCCGATCATGGTGTCGAGGACTTCCTTGACCATCTCCGGGTCGAGGGCCGAGGTCGGCTCATCGAACAGCATGATCTTGGGCTTCATGCACAACGCCCGGGCAATCGCCACGCGCTGTTGCTGGCCGCCGGACAATTGCCCCGGAAACTTGTGGGCCTGCTCCGGGATGCGCACGCGCTCCAGGTAGTGCATGGCAATTTCCTCGGCCTTGCGCTTGGGCATCTTGCGCACCCACATCGGCGCCAACGTGCAGTTCTGCAGGATGGTCAGGTGTGGGAACAGGTTGAAGTGCTGGAACACCATCCCCACTTCGCGGCGCACGGTTTCGATCTGCTTGAGGTCGTTGGTCAGCTCCACGCCATCGACCACAATGCGCCCCTGCTGGTGCTCTTCCAGGCGGTTGAGGCAGCGGATGGTGGTGGACTTGCCCGAACCCGACGGGCCGCACAACACGATGCGCTCGCCCTGCTTGACGTTGAGGTTGACGTCTTTCAGTACATGGAACTGGCCGTACCACTTGTTGACGCCCTGCATCTGGATAATGCCTTCAGGGCTCACCGGCTGTTTGATCGCTTCGCTCATAACAACAACTCCTAACGCTTGTGGCCAGTGTCGAGCTTGTGTTCCAAATGAATGGAATAGCGCGACATGCCAAAACAGAAAATCCAGAACACCAGGGCCGCGAACACATAGCCTTCAGTAGCCATGCCCAGCCATTTCGGGTCGGCGGCGGCTTGCTTGACGCTGTTGAGCAGGTCGAACAGACCGATGATGATCACCAGGCTCGTATCCTTGAACAGCGCGATAAAGGTGTTGACGATGCCCGGTATCACCAGCTTCAACGCTTGCGGCAGGATCACCAGGCCCATGCTGCGCCAGTAACCCAGGCCCATCGCCGCCGCGGCTTCGTACTGGCCTTTGGGAATGGCCTGCAAGCCACCACGCACCACTTCTGCCACGTAGGCCGACTGGAACAGGATCACGCCGATCAACGCCCGCAACAGCTTGTCGAAGTTCATACCTTCAGGCAGGAACAGCGGCAGCATCACCGACGCCATGAACAGCACCGTGATCAACGGCACGCCGCGCCAGAACTCAATGAAGGTCACGCAGATCACGCGAATCGCCGGCATATTGGAGCGCCGCCCCAACGCCAGCACGATACCCAGCGGCAAGGCGCCTGCGATACCGACGGTGGCGATCACCAAGGTGAGCATCAGGCCGCCCCATTGGCTGGTCGCGACGTTGGTCAGGCCAAAGATCCCGCCGTGCAGCAGGAAGAAGGCAATGATCGGGTACAACACCAGAAAGCCCAGGCCATAGATCGCCTTGGGTTTAAAACGCGAGATGAACAACGGCGCAACGCCGACGATCGCCAGCCACACGGTCAGGTCTACGCGCCAGCGCAGGTCGCCGGGGTAATAGCCGTACATGAATTGCCCGAAGCGCTGCTGGACAAACACCCAGCAGGCGCCCTCCTTGGTGCAATCGGCCTGGGTGGTGCCGACCCAGTTGGCGTCGAGGATCGCCCAATGCAAAATCGGCGGCACCACCAGATAGACCAGGTAGATCGCCAGCAACGTCAGCAGGGTGTTGAACCAACTGGAGAACAGGTTGGCGCGCATCCACGCCATCGGCCCGAACACTTTGTTCGGTGGCGGCATGTCAGGTTTGAAAATATGGGAAGTCATGCAGGTTTCCTCACCGCTCGATCAGCGCAATGCGCTTGTTGTACCAGTTCATCAACAGGGAAATGCTGATGCTGATCGCCAGGTACACGCTCATGGTGATGGCAATGACCTCAATGGCCTGGCCGGTCTGGTTGAGCACCGTGCCGGCAAACAGCGAGACCATTTCCGGGTAGCCGATGCCGGCGGCCAGGGATGAGTTTTTCGCCAGGTTCAGGTATTGGCTGGTCAGCGGCGGGATGATCACCCGCAGCGCTTGCGGGATGATGACCTTGCGCAGCGTAGGCCCCGGACGCAGGCCCAGGGAGCGCGCGGCTTCGGTCTGGCCGTGGCTCACAGACTCAATGCCCGAGCGCACGATCTCGGCAATAAACGCGGCGGTGTAGACGGTAAGCGCCAGGGTCAGTGCCAGCAGTTCGGGGATCAATACCCAGCCACCGACAAAGTTGAAACCCGCAAGCCTTGGCATTTCCCAATGCAGCGGCACACCGAAGATCAAGACGCACAACGCCGGAATCACGATGAACAGCGCCAGGCCCGCCCAGAACTTGTGGAACGGTACGCCGGTGGCTTCAAAGCGCTTGTTGGCCCAACGCGCCATCAGCACGATTGCCACGATGGCCGCCCCGACACTGGCCACAAACGGCCAGAAACCGTCAGCCGCCAGCGCCGCCGGCATATTCAGGCCCCGGGCGCTCATAAAGAATGTATCGCCCAAGTTGTGGCTGTTGCGCGGCAACGGCATGGTCAGGAAGACCGCGAAGTACCAGAACAGGATCTGCAACAACGGCGGAATATTGCGGAACACTTCCACATACACCGTCGCCAGTTTGTTGATCATCCAGTTCGGTGACAGACGCGCCACCCCAATGATGAAACCGAGCAGTGTCGCCAGGACCACACCGATCACGGTCACCAGCAACGTGTTGAGCAGGCCGATCACAAAGACCCGGGCATAGCTGTCCGATTCGGTGTAGTCGATCAAATGCTGAGCGATGCCAAACCCGGCACTGCGCTCCAGGAAGTCAAAGCCGGAGGTAATGCCCCGGTGCTGAAGATTGGTTTGCGTGTTGTTGAACAGATACCAGCCCAACGAAACCACCGCGACGATGGTGATGATCTGAAATAGCCACGCGCGCACTTTGGGATCGCTGAAGCTGAGCTTCTGCTTGGGTGCGCCGATTTGAGTTTGCATTGAGTGCCCCAGAAATAATGGAACAGAACATCACCCAGCGGTTGGCCCACCGGGTGATAGAACCATCAGCGATCAGCGCACAGGGGGTGCGTATTGAATGCCACCGTTGTTCCACAGCGCGTTCAGGCCACGGTCGATTTCCAGGGGAGTGCTCTTGCCCAGGTTGCGCTCGAACACTTCGCCGTAGTTACCGACCTGCTTGACGATCTGTACGACCCAATCCTTCTTCACTTTCAGGTCTTTGCCGTATTCGCCGTCAGCACCGAGCAGACGCGCGACGTCCGGGTTCTTGGTGGCCTTGGCTTCGGCTTCAACGTTTTTCGAGGTGATACCGGCTTCTTCAGCGTTGAGCATGGCGTAGCCTACCCAGCGCACGATGGCCAGCCACTCGTCGTCGCCATTACGCACGACCGGGCCCAGGGGCTCCTTGGAGATGGTTTCCGGCAGCACCACGTAGTCCTTCGGCGCGGCCAGCTTGCTGCGCTGGGCGAACAGTTGCGACTTGTCGGAGGTCAGCACGTCGCAGCGCCCGGACTCCAGGGACTTGGCGCTTTCATCGGAGGTGTCGAAGGTGATCGGGGTGTACTTGAGGTTGTTGCCACGGAAGTAGTCGGAAACGTTCAGCTCGGTGGTGGTACCGGCCTGGATGCAGATGGTTGCACCGTCCAGTTCCTTGGCACTTTTTACGCCCAGCTTGCTGTTGACCAGAAAGCCGATGCCGTCGTAGTAGGTGATAAAGCCCGGGAATTTCAGGCCCATGCCCGCATCGCGGGAGCTGGTCATGGTGGTGTTGCGCGACAGGATGTCGACTTCGCCCGATTGCAGCGCGGTGAAACGCTCCTTGGCATTCAACTGGCTGAACTTGACCTTGGTCGCATCGCCAAACACGGCTGCGGCCACGGCGCGGCAGTAGTCAGCGTCGATCCCGAGGATCTTGCCGCTGGCATCCGGCACCGAGAAACCCGGCAGGCCGTCGCTGACGCCACATTGCACAAAACCTTTCTTCTGCACTGCATCCAGGGTGGCGCCGGCCTGGGCCAGGCCGCTGATCCCTAATACGGTCGCCGCGGTCACGATGGCCAGGGTGGACTTCAATACCTTCATTCAAACCTCCAGTTGCTCTTGTTGTGTCGGAGCTCGAACCCCTGCCCACCCTTATGAGGCGATATCGACCCGTGTTGGCTTTTTTTGGGGTCAAGCAGCAGAGGCTGTCGCTGTCATTGCAGCGGCTATCCCAGAGGCGGCAGTCACTGATAGTGTTACCGTCCCGGATAGTTCTGACATCGACCTACACATAGCAAGCGCCGTACCAGAGTGTCGGCTGAGCCGTTTGCGCCCAGGATCTGTCGCAAAACAGTCAACCATGCGACATCCTGTTAACTGATCCACCGTCCACGCACTGCCCCGACGCCTCCCATCGGCGCGCACGCACATTTTTGGAGCACACATGACCGACCCCTTGATTCTTCAGCCCGCCAAGCCCGCAGATGCCTGCGTCATCTGGTTGCATGGCCTGGGTGCCGATCGCTACGACTTCCTGCCGGTGGCCGAAGTGCTGCAGGAAACCTTGCTGTCCACACGCTTCGTATTGCCCCAGGCACCGACCCGCGCGGTGACCATTAATGGGGGCTACGAGATGCCAAGCTGGTACGACATATTGGCCATGAGCCCGGCGCGGGCCATCAGCCGTGAGCAGCTGGATGAATCGGCCAAAATGGTCATCGATTTGATCGAGCAACAAAAAGCCAGCGGGATAGACGCCTCGCGAATTTTCCTCGCCGGTTTTTCCCAGGGTGGCGCCGTGGTCCTGCACGCCGCGTTTGTGAAATGGCAAGGGGCCCTGGGTGGCGTGCTTGCCCTCTCCACCTATGCACCCACTTTCAGCGATGAGCTGGAACTGTCCGCCAGCCAACAGCGCATTCCGGCCCTGTGCCTGCACGGCCAGCACGATGAAGTGGTGCTCAACGCCATGGGCCGCAGCGCCTATGAGCATTTAAAGCAGCGTGGTATCACCGTGACATGGCAGGAATACCCAATGGGTCACGAAGTGTTACCCGAAGAAATCCGCGACATCGGCACCTGGTTGGCCGGCCGCCTGGGCTGAAAACCGACCATTGTGTAGCCGCATGACCAACGCACTACGCCGCGCCCGATTCTTGCATTACACTGGCCGGCGTACATTCCTTAACCAATTGATGAGATGACCGTGCTCAAAGCACTCAAGAAGATGTTCGGTAAAAGCGAGGCTGAACCACTCGCCCCTGTTCCCAGCGCCCCTGTCCAGACCTCAGGCAGCCGCAACGACGGTAAACAGCCTGGCCGAACAGCGCCTGTTGCCTCGCCAAAACCGCCGCCCGTAAAGCCTGCTGTCCCGGCACCCGTCGCCGCCCAGCCCGCAGAAGAATCCGCGCGTGCGGAAAAGCCGCGCCGCGAACGCGCGCCAAAACCGGTGGCAAAGCCGTGGAAGCTGGAAGACTTCGTGGTCGAGCCCCAAGAGGGCAAGACGCGCTTTCACGACTTCAAGCTGGCCCCGGAACTGATGCACGCCATCCAGGACCTGGGCTTCCCGTACTGCACGCCGATCCAGGCACAGGTATTGGGCTTCACCCTGGCCGGCAAAGACGCCATCGGCCGCGCCCAGACCGGTACCGGCAAGACCGCTGCGTTCCTGATCTCGATCATCACCCAACTGCTGCAGACCCCGCCGCCCAAAGAGCGCTACATGGGTGAACCTCGGGCCCTGATCATCGCCCCGACCCGAGAGCTGGTGGTACAGATCGCCAAGGACGCCGCCGACCTGACCAAGTACACCGGCCTCAACGTCATGACGTTCGTGGGCGGCATGGACTTCGACAAACAGCTCAAGCACCTGGAAGCGCGACACTGCGACATCCTGGTCGCCACCCCGGGCCGTTTGCTGGACTTCAACCAGCGCGGCGACGTGCACCTGGACATGGTCGAGGTGATGGTGCTGGACGAAGCCGACCGCATGCTCGACATGGGTTTTATCCCGCAAGTGCGCCAGATCATTCGCCAGACCCCACCGAAAAACGAGCGCCAGACCCTGCTGTTCTCCGCGACCTTCACCGAAGACGTGATGAACCTCGCCAAGCAGTGGACCACCGACCCGTCCATCGTCGAGATCGAAGCGCTGAACGTCGCCAGCGAAAACGTCGAACAGCATATCTATGCCGTGGCCGGTGCCGACAAATACAAGCTGCTCTACAACCTGGTCAACGATAACGGCTGGGAGCGGGTCATGGTGTTTGCCAACCGCAAGGACGAAGTGCGGCGCATTGAAGAACGCCTGGTGCGCGATGGCGTCAATGCTGCGCAGTTGTCCGGTGATGTGCCGCAGCACAAGCGGATCAAGACCCTGGAAGGCTTTCGCGAAGGCAAGATCCGCGTGCTGGTGGCCACCGATGTGGCAGGCCGTGGGATTCATATCGACGGCATCAGCCACGTCATCAACTTCACCCTGCCGGAAGTACCGGACGATTACGTGCACCGGATCGGCCGTACCGGGCGTGCCGGCGCTGCGGGTGTGTCGATCAGCTTTGCCGGGGAAGATGACTCGTACCAGTTGCCATCGATCGAGACGCTGCTGGGCCGCAAGATCAGTTGCGAAACGCCGCCGACGCACCTGTTGCGGGCCGTGGAGCGCAAACGCCCTTAAAACGGGTGCAGGAGCGGGCTTATGTGGGAGCGGGCTTGCCCGCGATAGCGGTGTGACAATCACTGAAGTGATTGACTGACACACCGCATTCGCGAGCAAGCCCGCTCCCACATTTGCCTTCAGCGCTTTCAAATTCAAGGAGGACCACATGAACCAGGCTGATTACCTCATCATCGGCGGCGGCATTGCCGGTGCCAGCGCCGGTTACTGGCTGTCCCGACACGCCCGCGTCATCGTGCTGGAGCGTGAGTCCATGCCGGGCTATCACTCCACTGGCCGCTCCGCCGCCCTCTATATCGCCGCCTATGGCACGCCACAAGTGCGCGCCCTGACCCTGGGCAGCCGCGACTTCTTCGATCACCCACCTGCAGGTTTTACCGAGCACCCTTTGCTCACGCCCCGTGGCGAAGTGCTGGTGGACCTGCTTGGCGACCCGGAAGAGCTGCAGCGCCAATACCTGAGCGCCAAGGCGCTGGTACCCGAAACACGCCTGCTGGACACCGAAGAAGCGCTGCAGATGCTGCCGATCCTGCGCCGGGAAAAAGTCCATGGCGCGATCTACGACCCGACCGTCTGCGATATCGACACCGATGCGTTGTACCAGGGCTATTTGCGCGGCATTCGGCGTAACGGCGGGGCTATTCATACCGACAGTGAAGTGCAAAAGCTCAACCGTGACAGTCAGGGCCAGTGGCAAGTGCGCACCTCACAACAGCGCTACAGTGCGCCAGTGATCATCAACGCCGCCGGGGCCTGGGCCGATACCATCGGCGAGCTGGCCGGTGCACAAAAAATCGGCCTGCAGCCCAAGCGCCGCAGTGCCTTTGTGTTCGCCCCGCCTGCCGAAATGAATATCCATGGATGGCCGGAGTTGGCCGCCCTCGACGGTTCGTTCTATATGAAGCCCGACGCGGGGATGTTCCTCGGCTCACCGGCCAACGCCGACCCAGTCGAGCCCCACGACGTGCAGCCCGAAGAGCTGGATATCGCCACGGGCATCTATCACATTGAAGAGGCCACGACCCTGACCGTCCGCCGCCCAGCCCGGACCTGGGCGGGGCTGCGCAGTTTTGTCAGCGACGGCGATCTGGTCTGTGGCTTTGATCCGCAGGTAGAGGGTTTTTTCTGGATCGCGGCCCAGGGCGGCTACGGGATCCAGACCTCGCCGGCGATGGGTCAGGCCAGCGCGGCGCTGGTGCGTGGGCTCGGATTGCCCGAGCCTTTGCAGCGCGCCGGGCTGACCGAGGCGATGTTATCGCCTGGTCGCCTGGGTTGATCGTGCTGCTGGACTCGTCCAGACGATAGGGTGTGACGGGCACACGGAGGGCCACTCACGCCTTCCAGCGATCAGCCGCCCTATGATCACTGGCCCGCCCTTCCACCCAGCGCGCCCCTTCGCTGGTGTTTTCCTTCTTCCAGAACGGCGCTCGGGTCTTCAGGTAGTCCATCACAAACGCACAAGCATCAAACGCGGCCTGGCGATGGGCACTGGCGGCAGCGACGAACACAATAGGTTCGCCGGGCTCCAGGGCGCCGATGCGGTGCAACACCTCGAGCTTGAGCAGCGGCCAGCGTTGCTCGGCCTCAACCGCGATCTTGGCCAGGGCCTTTTCGGTCATGCCGGGGTAGTGCTCAAGGAACATTCCCGCCACGTCGAGGCCATCGTTGAAGTCGCGCACATAGCCAACAAAACTCACGACGGCGCCCACACCCACATTGGCGGCGTGCATGGCGTTGACTTCGGCGCCGGGATCGAACGGTTGGGTTTGTACACGAATGGCCACGGTCAGCCTCCGGTCACGGGCGGGAAAAATGCCACTTCGTCGCCGGCCTGCAGAGGCTCGTCGAGGCCACACAGTTCCTGGTTGCGCGCGCACATCAGGCTGGTCTCGTTGAGCACCGCAAAGTCTGGGTCACTGGCCAGCGCCAGGCGTACGGCGTCGACCGTGGCGAAGTCGCCTTCGACCTCCAGGGAATCGAGGCCCACCGCTTCGCTGTAACGGGCAAAAAACAAAACGTTGATACTCATGCCTGGTCCGCCTTGAAATGCCCGCTCTTGCCACCGAGTTTTTCCAGCAGGCGAATGTTTTCGATGGTCATGCCACGGTCCACCGCTTTGCACATATCGTAGATGGTCAGCGCGGCGACACTGGCCGCCGTCAACGCTTCCATCTCCACGCCGGTCTGCCCGGACAGCTTGCAGCGCGCAACGATATGCACGGTATTTTCCCCTTCGGCGGCCAGCTCGACCTTGACCCCGGTCAGCATCAGCGGATGGCACAGGGGGATCAGATCACTGGTCTTTTTCGCGGCCTGGATCCCGGCAATGCGGGCCACGGCGAACACGTCGCCCTTGGGGTGGGCGCCGTCGACGATCATTTGCAGGGTCTGGGGCAGCATGCGCACCCGCGCTTCGGCCACGGCTTCACGGAACGTCACGCTTTTGTCGGTGACGTCGACCATATGGGCACGGCCCTGGGAATCGAGATGAGTCAGCACGGGGATACTCCTGATCAGAAGCCCCGATTGTAAACCCAACGCCGATCAAAATGTGGGGGCTGGCTTGCCTGCGATAGCGCTGTGTCAATCAACCTATCATCGACTGAACCACCACTATCGCGGGCAAGCCCGCTCCCACACTGAACGCGGTTACAGATGGGATTCGGCGTATTCGGCCAGAATCGAGCGTGGTACCCCTTGCAGCGCAATGTGCACGCCGTTCGGGAAGTCCTTGAAGCGTTCCGTCAGGTAGGTCAGCCCGGAGCTGGTCGCGGACAGGTAAGGGGTGTCGATCTGTGCCAGGTTGCCCAGGCACACCACTTTGGAACCGGCACCGGCACGGGTGATGATGGTTTTCATCTGGTGCGGTGTGAGGTTCTGGCATTCATCGATCAAAATCAGGCTCTGCTGGAAGCTGCGACCTCGGATGTAGTTGAGGGATTTGAACTGCAACGGCACTTTGCTGAGGATGTAGTCGACGCTGCCATGGGTGTTTTCGTCATCCATATGCAGGGCTTCGAGGTTGTCGGTGATCGCCCCCAGCCACGGCTCCATTTTTTCTGCTTCGGTGCCGGGCAAAAAGCCGATTTCCTGGTCCAGGCCCTGCACACTGCGGGTGGCAATGATGCGGCGATAGCGCTTGGTGACCATGGTCTGCTCGATGGCAGCCGCCAGGGCGAGGATGGTTTTCCCCGAGCCGGCAGCCCCCGTCAGGTTGACCAGGTGGATGTCCGGGTCGAGCAGCGCGTACAGCGCCAGGCTCTGGTAGATATCACGCGGTTTCAGGCCCCAGGCTTCCTGGTGCAGCAGGGGTTCCTGATGCAGGTCGAGGATCAGCAGCTTGTCGACCTGGATCTCTTTGATCCAGCCCACAAAGCCCTGTTCGTCGATGATGAATTCGTTGATGTGCACGGCCGGCAGGTTGTCGGTCAGCTGCACCTGGTGCCAGGTGCGGCCATGGTCCTGGCGGGTTTCGACCTTGCTGACGCGGTCCCAGAACGAGCCGGTCATGGTGTGATAACCACGGGACAGCATCGACACGTCGTCGACCAGTTGGTCGGTACTGTAGTCCTCGGCAGCGATCCCACACGCTCGTGCCTTGAGGCGCATATTGATGTCTTTGGTCACCAGCACCAGGCGCAGGTCCTTGTCGCGCGCATGCAGGTCGATCAATTGGTTGATGATCTTGTTGTCGTTGAGGTTTTCCGGCAGCAGGCTGTTGGGTTCGCTGCGCTTGCTCATCAGGATCGACAGCAAGCCCTTGGGCCCGCTCTTGCCACGCTGGATCGGTACGCCGACCTCAACATCCTCGGGCGAGGCTTCACCCAGGGTCTTGTCGATCAGGCGGATCGCCTGGCGGCATTCGGCGGCGACGCTGTGGTGCCCACTTTTGAGTTTGTCGAGTTCCTCAAGCACGATCATCGGGATGGCGACGTGGTGTTCTTCGAAATTGAGCAACGCGTTTGGATCGTGGATCAAAACATTGGTATCAAGCACATAAAGGATTGGCTGGTCGGAAGAAGGGGTACGTCCATGATCATCCATACTCGGTCACCTTTGTGGGAGCCAGTCGACGCAATACCACAACAGTGCTGCGCCTCGATTCGACCACCGAATGCACCTGAGGGACGTCAAGTGCATTGCCCACCTGAGGAGTCTGGGAAGACGCCACCTGTGGTACAGGTTTCGGCGATCTGTCTTCGTAATACCGCAAAACCCATGACAGGAAAAAGCACTTTGACGCTTTTTTGAAGTTTATTTTTCAGGATGACGAATAGCACTGGCGGGGCGCCACGCACACCGCTAAAGTCGGAAGTCCGCCTGCATCGAAATGTCGCAGCAAATCACCCCGAAAAACCCTCATCCCCAGCAGGGCCGGGCACTTCAGCGAAATGCCTCGCGACACTCCTGCCAACCCAAGCCACTCTGCGCCGTTGCCTGCAACAACATCGGCAATGCCACCCGCGCCTTGTCCTGGGTGTCGTGGAACACAATCACCCCTTTGCGCCACAACAACATCAGCGTCAGCACCCGCTGGGCCGACTCGTCGGCCTTGAGCTGGCCGGGCTCATCCTGGGAGTCGATATCCCACAGCGCCACTTGCAGGCCCTGGGCCTGGAAGAAGCCCTGGCTGTCGGCCCGGCGCTGGCCATAGGGCGGACGGAACAGCGGCACATAGTTTTCCGGCAGCAGGTTCTGGGTCAGTGATGCACTGCGGGTGATCGAACTCTGCCAGTCGACCCAATGGCTGTGGGAGCGGTACTGCCAGCCCTGGATGCCCACGCACTGGCCTTGATACAACGCCTGCACATCAGCAGCCGACGTCTTCTCCAGGCGGGTTTGCAGGCTGTTGCCCAGGGCAAAGAAGGTGGCCGTCATTTTCTGCTTGCGCAGGTAATCGGCCAGCCAGTCGGTTTGGCCGTTAAGTGGCGCCGGGCCGCCATCGAAGGTCAATAGAAACAGGCGGTCGTTGAGTTCATCGCCATTGCGCTCGAAATCACCAAACCGTGCGACTTCGCTGCTGATCTGCGGGAACAGAGCCGCCTTGCGCAGCAACTCGTCCAGATAGCGCTGGTGAAAGGTGCGGCTAGGGCCGGCCCAGCCTATGTAGAAGGATTGGTCGCTGACCTCGAATTTGCCGGCCTGCTCGCGCAGGTCGTCCATGTTGTCCACCAGGTAGCAGAACGAGGCGTCCTGTTCGCAGCTTTGCTGGGCAAATCCGTAGTTCTCCAGCAACCGTTGCCAGAGGTGGCGACGCAGGTCGTCGATGGCGCCCTGGTTGATGATCTTCAGCCCCAGGCGTTGCTTGAGGGCCGCCTCATCCAAGGCCTCGCTGGCCAGCAGCGTGTGGGCGAACATGAGGATTTCGGCGCGTGACGCCACATCGAACAGCGCCGGGCTGCTGAGTTTTTCCGGCCAGGTGCCACGGTCGAGGCTCGCGACATCTACCGGGGCGGCGTGGACATTCAGGCACAACAGGCAAACCGATAATAAAAGCGTTATTCGCACGCGGGGTCTTCCTCTGCAGAATTACCGGCCATGATAGCGGACTGTCACCGTTGCCGTTGTCCTGGCTTGGAATCGCTTCGTTAAACACATTGGCCGAACTCAAGCGCATTGCTGATTTATAACGACGCCGCAAAAGTATCAAAGGCGTGTTCCGTCATACACCTACCTAGCCGAACGGACAGTTGTGCAGTCTGTGCTGCCTATGCAACAAATAAATACGATGTATTTATCGCAACCCGAACAAAATAAAAGAATAGCAAGCACAGACCCAAAGAACGCGAGACAGGTGTCAAGGGGAATTAATGAATATAAGTAAAATAGAATCCTACTTAACAAGCGCAGAGATAGAATCAGCCCACAGATGTGCTACGAGGCTAATTTTATCACTGCCGAATAAAGTGAAAATGAATAACAATCGAGTACTCCTTGGCTATGGTGGAGGAAAAGACAGCAGCTACACTGTAGCCTGGGTCAGGTATATACAACATATCACGCTGACGGCATCTCTAACCCCCTGCACACCGATAATATATTACGCGACGGGAGCGGCTCAGGACTTGCCGTCACCGCAGTCAAACACCAACTAAGTTGTGTCGTTTTCCTACAAGAATGCACTCAAGGCGGCAGGCTGTGTATCCATCAAAAAACATGGGACCCGTCTCATGAGCGTTTTAAAGTTAAAGGGGAACTGGGGTATCGTGAGGATGTGATCAGCGGCAGCAATGCCTGTGACTACTCCCCTCGGCGAGGCGATATCTACGTATTCAATCCCAATCACTACCACCAAATCCTTGCTGTTTCAGGTACGACCCATATCACAATGGGGTTTTTCCTAGGCATCGTTGATGACGATATGAAAAAAGCTATTGCGTGGAGTTAGGCAGCAGGTACTTACGGCCACCCTGCAGTACTGAGGAAGTCAACATGTTCATTAAGGATATTTTTTTAGCGATCAGCGTAATGCTCATTTGGGGGCTGAATTTTGTTGTAATCAAAATAGGCCTAAACCATATGTCACCCTTTTTTTTGGCCGGTTTGAGATTTGCGCTTGTCGTATTCCCGGCTGTTTTCTTCATACCGATGCCCAGAGCCCCCCTCAAATGGCTAATCATTTATGGGGTAACGATCAGCTTTGGCCAGTTTGCGTTACTATTTTTAGCAGTCCAGTTAGGCATGTCTGTTGGCGTAGCATCACTGGTGATACAGAGCCAAGCATTTTTTACAATGTTTCTCGGTGTTTTATTGTTATCTGAGAAACCAGGAAAGAGCCAGATGATCGGTGCGTTGGTTGCGTGCATGGGTATAGCATGTCTGGCCAAAGACGCCGTGGGCGGTGATTTTCGAGTTGGAAACGGCTCTCTAGTGACATTATTTTTAACGCTTGGCGCAGCGGCGTGTTGGGCAATGGGAAATATCGCCAACAAGATAATTCTACGCCGATGGCAAGTGCCCACTCTTTCGTTAGTAGTGTGGAGTGCATGGGTGCCTATTATTCCATTTTTTGTCTGTTCATGGATGTTCGAAGGGGATATTTCTATGCTGACTCGCGTAATGGAAATAAATACTCAGACGATTCTGTCACTGATCTACTTATCTTTTTTTGCGACGATCATTGGCTATGGTATCTGGGGAGGGCTGCTCAAGCGTTATGAAACTTGGCGCGTTGCACCCTTTTCACTATTGGTCCCAGTGGTCGGCCTGACGAGTGCGTCGTTGATATTGAAGGAAGTGCTATCGGCAACCCAGATGCTCGGAGTGGCAATTGTCGTGATCGGCCTACTCATCAATACTTTTGGTGGATATTTACATATAAGTAAAAAATCTTAACCAACTAGCGAGACCTCATAAACTTTTTACGACATCTGCCCCCCCAACTAAAGCTTCAGGTATTAACATGTTAATCCCCAGCTGCATGTCCTCTTGGCTACCGAACTGAGCTTTGAAAAGGTCCGTCAGCTAGTAGGGCAGAACCTGATCGGAGAGATGACCTGACCCTCCTTTTGCCGACGCCTGATGTGGAAACTCTTGGCGCTTTCGAATTGATCCAAATTCCGTCGGCTCGAACGCCGCTATCGCAGCATAAATACACGCCACAAGAGCTGGCGAGGTTTGCAAAAGAGGCCATCGGCTGGGTAGCCAGCCGGTGACTCAAAGATGCGTAGATACCTATGGCTACACAGGCAAGCCAGCCATATCAATCCGTGTCACGCCAGTTTTGGTGCCTATCGCCATCATAGGTGGAGTCAAACCGCCCTACCCCCTAGAATCCCCCGACGATTACAGGAGACGACTTCATGCTGATGGTGATTTCCCCCGCCAAAACCCTCGATTTCGAGACTGCGCCTGCGACCCAGCGCTTTACCCAGCCGCAATACCTCGACCACTCCCAGGAATTGATCGAGCAGTTGCGCGAACTGAGCCCGGCGCAGATCAGTGAACTGATGCATGTTTCCGACAAGATCGGCGGCCTCAACGCCGCACGTTTCGGCAGCTGGAGCCCGGCCTTCACCCCCGCCAATGCCAAGCAGGCCCTGCTGGCGTTCAAGGGCGACGTGTACACCGGCCTGAATGCCGAAACCTTCAGCGATGCCGACTTCAGTTACGCCCAGGACCACCTGCGCATGCTCTCCGGCCTGTACGGCCTGCTGCGCCCGCTGGACCTGATGATGCCGTACCGCCTGGAGATGGGCACCAAGTTGGCCAACGCCCGTGGCAAGGACTTGTACGCATTCTGGGGCACACGGATCAGCGAGTGGCTCAATGAAGCCCTGGCTGAGCAAGGCGATGATGTACTGCTCAACCTGGCGTCCAACGAGTACTTCTCCGCGGTCAAGCGCCCGGCCCTCAACGCGCGGATCATCAACACCGAGTTCAAGGACCTGAAGAACGGCCAGTACAAGATCATCAGTTTCTACGCCAAAAAGGCCCGGGGCATGATGAGCCGCTTCGTGATCGAAGAACGCATCAACGACCCGGCCCAGCTCAAGCAATTCGATGTGCAGGGCTATCGCTTCAATGCCGAGCAGTCCAAGCCGGATAACCTGGTGTTTTTGCGCGATCACGCACCGGAATAGGTCGACAGCACAACGCAAGTCCCATGTAGGAGCTGGCTTGCCTGCGATAGCGGTGGGTCAGCTGCACATTCAGCAACTGGCAGACCGCTATCGCAGGCAAGCCAGCTCCCACATTTTTATCCGCATTCCCCCAATGAAATCGTCATTATTTTGGCGCCAAAAATATTTCTTCAGAATTCATAACGTTTCTTTCACTCGACATCCGTCAGTTTTTTTCGTAGTGGCACCACTTTTTTCAAACAGTAGTGGCATAAAACTATATCCCCGCGCCAACTCCCTATATCCACTAGCCCAATCCGCAAGTGCTATCAATATAGTACTAGTGCCATCTTTGCTTATATTTCAAGAAATTTCGAGAAACAGGATGAGCGGCCAGGAACTATGTCTGCGAGTGCCGCTCATACCACCGGTAACGATTATCTCTGTTCTTGTGCGATATGACTTACACAGCGGCCAACGGAAGTAGCAAAGTTGTCATATATAACTTTGACTGCTCGGTCTAATTACCAACTGTTTAGTTGAGGGCGGGCGATCAGGTTGCATGACCATCCCCTACAAGGCCAGGGCTAAAGCCTACCTAAATGGGTCAGTGAGACAACCCAAGGCATTGATAGATAAAGGCTAAATGCCAATATCAAGGCTTTGTGGCACTGACGCCAGACCCTTCTCACAGAAGACTGGCTGCATTTCAGGGCAAGCCCCAACAACAAGGCCAAGTTGCGCACAACTTGAGTGCATTAGTTAGTCACTCGACTTTTAACATGCCTGTACATGGCAATGCAGTGTCTATTCACGGCATTTCCTAGTGCATGAGTGACGCTTGAAAACATGAACTCCGGCCATTTAATGGCGTGATAAAGATAGAGGTAAATGCGATGCGCATCAGCATATTTGGTTTGGGTTACGTGGGCGCAGTATGTGCCGGTTGCCTGTCTGCACGAGGCCATGAAGTGGTCGGTGTAGACATTTCCAAGGATAAGATCGACCTGATCAATGCGGGCAAATCCCCCATCGTTGAACCGGGCCTGGGCGAACTATTGAGCCAGGGCATTGCCAGCGGCCGGTTGCGCGGCACCACCAACTTCGCCGACGCCATCCGCGATACCGACCTGTCGATGATTTGCGTCGGCACGCCCAGCAAGAAAAACGGCGACCTGGAACTCAACTACATCGAAGCGGTGTGCCGCGAAATCGGTTTTGTCCTGCGTGACAAGACCACCCGCCACACCATCGTGGTGCGCAGCACCGTGCTGCCCGGCACTGTGGCCAACGTGGTAATCCCGATCCTGGAAGACTGCTCCGGCAAAAAAGCCGGCGTCGACTTCGGTGTCGCGGTCAACCCGGAGTTCCTGCGCGAATCCACCGCCATCGCCGACTACGACCTGCCACCGATGACCGTAATCGGTGAACTGGACAAAGCCTCGGGCGACGTCCTGCAGTCGCTGTACGAAGAACTCGACGCCCCGATCATCCGCAAGGACATCGCCGTTGCCGAGATGATCAAGTACACCTGCAACGTGTGGCACGCCACCAAAGTCACCTTCGCCAACGAAATCGGCAACATCGCCAAGGCCGTGGGCGTCGATGGTCGCGAAGTGATGGAAGTGGTCTGCCAGGACAAGACCCTCAACCTGTCCCAGTACTACATGCGTCCGGGCTTTGCCTTCGGCGGCTCGTGCCTGCCCAAGGACGTGCGCGCCCTGACCTACCGCGCCAGCTCCCTGGATGTGGAAGCACCGCTGCTCAACTCGCTGATGCGCAGCAACGAATCCCAGGTGCAGAACGCCTTCGACATCGTCTCCGGTCACGACAAACGCAAGGTCGCCCTGCTGGGCCTGAGCTTCAAGGCCGGCACTGATGACCTGCGCGAAAGCCCACTGGTGGAGCTGGCGGAAATGCTGATCGGCAAGGGCTTCGACCTGAGCATCTACGACAGCAACGTCGAATACGCCCGTGTGCATGGGGCAAACAAGGATTACATCGAAGGCAAGATCCCCCATGTGTCGTCCCTGCTCAACTCGGACTTCGACGATGTAATCAACAACAGCGACGTGATCATCCTCGGCAACCGTGACGAGAAATTCCGCGCCCTGGCGCAGAACGCCCCGCACGGCAAGCAAGTGATCGACCTGGTGGGCTTCATGTCCCAGGCCACCAGTGTCAATGGCCGTACCGAAGGCATTTGCTGGTAACCGCGCTGATCGCCGGCAAGCCGGCTCCTACAGGTCGCGCATGTCATGTAGGAGCCGGCTCGCCGGCGATGGCGCCCCACTGTAAGCCTGCCACAACCCCATCGGGCCACCCCACAGGCTCGCCCGAGACTCCAGACGGATGCAGATTATGCACAGGCTAAAGCACGGCCTCCTTCAGGCCGCCGGTTGGCTGTTGTTTTTAAGCGTGTTGATGTGCCTGGCCCTGGCGTTGCCGGCGAGCACATTCGACTCGCAGTCGAGAAATTTCATCTTCCTGATTGGCGCCGTCGGTATCTGGCGCTACTCCATGGGCGCCACGCACTTTGTACGCGGCATGCTGTTCCTGTACGTGGTCTACCCGCACCTGCGGCGCAAAGTGCGCAAGCTGGGCAAGGCGGCGGACCCCTCCCACGTATTCCTGATGGTCACCAGTTTTCGGATCGACGCGCTGACCACCGCCCAGGTCTACAGCTCGGTGATTCGCGAGGCCATCGAGTGCGGCTTCCCTACCACCGTGGTCTGCTCCCTGGTGGAAATGTCCGATGAGCTGCTGGTCAAGAGCCTCTGGGAAAAGATGAACCCACCGGACCACGTCAAGCTCGACTTCGTGCGCATCGCCGGCACCGGCAAGCGCGATGGCCTGGCCTTCGGCTTTCGTGCGATCTCCCGCCACCTGCCGGACGACCGCGCCGTGGTTGCGGTAATCGACGGCGACACCGTGCTGGCCGAGGGCGTGGTGCGCAAGACCGTGCCGTGGTTCCAGCTGTTCGGCAATGTCGGCGGCCTGACCACCAACGAGTTTTGCGAAGTGCGCGGCGGCTACATCATGAGCGAGTGGCACAAACTGCGCTTCGCCCAGCGCCACATCAACATGTGCTCCATGGCCTTGTCCAAGCGCGTGCTGACCATGACCGGGCGCATGTCGGTGTTCCGGGCCAGCGTCGTCACCGACCCCGGCTTTATCGCCGACGTGGAAAGCGACTCGCTGCAACACTGGCGCCTGGGCCGCTTCAAGTTCCTGACCGGGGACGACAAGTCCAGTTGGTTCAGCCTGATGCGCCTGGGCTACGACACCTTCTACGTGCCCGATGCAGCGATCAACACCGTGGAACACCCCCCTGAAAAGAGCTTCATCAAGGCCAGCCGCAAGCTGATGTTCCGCTGGTACGGCAACAACCTGCGCCAGAACTCCCGAGCCCTGGGCCTGGGTATGCAGCGCCTGGGCCTGTTCACCAGCGTGGTGCTGTTCGACCAGCGTGTGTCGATGTGGACTTCGCTGCTGGGCCTGACCGTGGCGATCCTCGCCACCTTCAAGTACGGCGGTGCGTTCATCCTCGCTTACCTGCTGTGGATTGGTATCACGCGCCTGATCCTGACCCTGTTGCTGTCGTGCTCAGGCCACAAGATCGGCCCCGCCTACCCGGTGATTCTCTATTACAACCAGATCATGGGCGCGCTGGTGAAGATCTACGTGTTCTTCCGCCTCGATCAACAGTCCTGGACCCGCCAGGACACCAAACTGACCCGCGATTTGGCCAGCTTTCAACGTTGGTTCAACACCTGGTCGTCTCGGACCATGACCTTCTCCGCCGGCAGCATTTTCGTCGCCGTGTTGCTGATGATGGTCTGACCCTGCCAAGCCTGAATTAACCTAGGAATTAGTACGCCATGAACAGCCAAGTAAACGCCAACGTTGTCCACGAATCCGAAGCCCAGCGCCAACACGCCCGGGTCAAAATCCCGGCCAAGCTGCGCTTTTTCGGCGCCGACCGCACGCCCATGGAAGTGCGGGTCATCGACCTGTCAGCCGGCGGCCTGGCCTTCAATGCCGCCCAACAACCGTTGAAAGTCGGTGATGTGCACAAGGCGCGCCTGCAATTTGTGATCGACAATCTGGGCCTGGCGATGGACGTGGAGCTGTTGATCCGCTCCCACGACCGCCAGACCGGCCGCACCGGTTGCCAGTTCCAGAACCTGGATGCCCAGGATATTTCCACACTGCGTCACCTGATCACCTCGCACCTGTCCGGCGACATCGTGACCATGGGTGACGTGCTGGCCACCTTGCAGCGCGACAACTTCACCAAGGCGCGCAAGGTCAAGGACAGCGGCAGCGGCATGAGTGCCTTTGGCCGCCTGCGCGCCGTGACCTTCAGCCTGGCGATCTTTCTGGTGGGCCTGGCGGCGTTCGGGTTTGTGTTCAAGTCGGTGTACGGCATGTACTTCGTCAGCCACGCCCAGGCCGGCCTGGTCAGCGTGCCGGGGATGAACGTCACGATGCCCCGCGACGGCACCGTGCAAAGCCTGATCAAAGACAACGGCGTTGCCGCCAAAGGCGCGCCACTGGCGACCTTCAGCACCAGCATGCTCGATGTGCTCAAGGGCCACCTGGACGAAGACCAACTGCAACCGGCCAAGGTCGAAGAGCTGTTCGGCAAGCAAATGACCGGCACCCTGACCTCGCCTTGCGACTGCATCGTCGCCCAGCAGTTGGTGGCTGACGGTCAATACGCGAGCAAGGGTGATGTGATCTTCCAACTGGTGCCGCGCGGCAGCCAGGCCAACGTCGAGGCGCGTTTCTCCTATCGCCAGTTCGGTGATGTGCGCCCAGGCACGCCGGTGAGCTTCCAGGTCGCCGATGAAGAACAGACCCGCACCGGCACCATCGTCAGCAGCACCAGCCTCAACAGCGCCGACCTGTCTTCGGATATCCGTGTGCAGATCAAGCCCGACGCCCCCCTGGACAGCGCCTACGCCGGCCGCCCGGTGGAAGTAACCAGCGACCGTGGCCCGTCCCTGAACTGGCTGATCGATAAAGCCATGGCTGCTGGTTTGTAAGCGAGGACATGCCTGTGAACCCTATTTCAAGAACAACACAATCCCTGTGGGAACCGCCTGTTGTGGGAGCCGGGCTTGCCCGCGATGCAGGCGACGCGATGCATCAGACAAACCGCGACGATGCCATCGCAGGCAAGCCAGCTCCCACAAAAGCGCGCTCCCACATCCGCCCTGTGGCGCTGCTGGCATTGGCGGTCAGCCTGGCCGGTTGCGCCGGCCTGCCCGACCAGCGCCTGGCCAATGAAGCGCTCAAGCGTGGCGACACCGCCACCGCTGCGCAGAACTATCAGCAACTGGCAGACCTGGGTTACAGCGAGGCCCAAGTCGGCCTCGCGGATATCCAGGTCGGCAGCCGCGACCCAGCGCAGATCAAGCAGGCCGAGGCCACCTATCGCGCGGCGGCCGATGTATCGCCACGCGCCCAGGCCCGCCTCGGTCGCCTGCTGGTGGCCAAGCCCGGTGCCACCGAGGCCGAGCACCGCGAAGCCGAAAGCCTGTTGAAAAAAGCCTTTGCCAATGGCGAGGGCAACACCTTGATCCCGCTGGCGATGCTGTACCTGCAATACCCCCACGATTTCCCCAGCGTCAACGCACAGCAGCAGATCGATACCTGGCGCACTGCCGGCTACCCCGAAGCGGGCCTGGCGCAGGTGCTGCTGTATCGCACCCAGGGCACTTACGACCAGCACCTGGATGACATCGAGAAAATCTGCAAGGCCGCGCTCAGCAGCACCGATATCTGCTACGTCGAGCTGGCCACCGTCTACCAGAAGCGCGAGCAACCGGAGCAACAGGCCGAACTGCTCAAGCAGATGGAGGCCGGCTACAGCCGTGGCACCGTCACCGCCCAGCGGGTCGACAGTGTGGCCCGTGTGCTGGGCGATGCCTCCCTGGGCAAGACTGATGAAAAAACCGCCCAGGCCCTGCTGGAAAAAATCGCCCCGGGCTACCCGGCGTCCTGGGTCAGCCTCGCGCAGTTGCTCTACGACTTCCCGGAACTGGGCGACGTCGAGCAGATGATGAAGTATCTGGACAACGGCCGTGCCGCCGACCAGCCCCGCGCCGAATTGTTGCTGGGCAAGCTGTACTACGAAGGCAAGTGGGTGCCGGCCGATGCCAAGGCCGCCGAAGCGCACTTCCAGAAAGCCCAGGGCCAGGAAGTGGCTGCCGATTACTACCTCGGCCAGATCTACCGCCGGGGCTACCTGGGCCAGGTCTACTCGCAAAAGGCCCTGGACCATTTGCTGACCGCGGCGCGCAACGGCCAGAACAGTGCCGACTTCGCGATCGCTCAATTGTTTTCCCAGGGTAAGGGCACCCGGCCCGACCCGCTCAACGCCTATGTGTTCAGCCAACTGGCAAAGATCCAGGACACCCCGCAGGCCAATGAGCTGGCCGCGCAACTTGAACAACAACTGCCGCCCGCCCAGCGCGCCGAGGGCCAGCGCCTGCTGCAACAAGAGCTGGCCGCCCGTGGCGCCTTGAGCCAAAGCACGCTGCAACTGCACGCCCTGCAAGAAGAAGACGGCGAGGAATCCCTATGAAACTCAATCCATTCGTCAAGGCCGGCATTGGCCTGACCTTCGCCCTGCTGTGGTCGTGCCCGACCCTGGCCGCGCTGACCGAAGACAAGAACTTTGGCCTGGAAGTGAAAGTCACCGGCCAGTCCGAAGATGACCGCGACCTGGGCACGCAAAAAGGCGGCGACGTCAACGGCATCGGCCTGGATGTGCGCCCGTGGATCTACGGCGAAAGCGGCGCCTGGAGCGCCTACGCCATGGGCCAGGCGGTGGCATCCAGCGACATCATCGAGACCGACACCCTGCAACAGTCCGATGGCGACACCACCGAGCAGTCGAGCAACAACGACCGCAAGACCAAGAAGAACTACCTGGCCCTGCGCGAGTTCTGGGTCGGCTACAGCGGTTTCACGCCCTACCCTGGCGAGATCCTCAAGCTCGGCCGCCAGCGCCTGCGCAATAACGATGGGCAATGGCGCGACACCAATATCGAAGCGCTGAACTGGACCTTCGACACCACCCTGCTCAAGGCCAATGTCGGCGCTGCCGAACGCTTCAGCGAGTACCGCACCGACCTCAAGGAACTGTCTCCCGAAGACAAGGACCGCCAGCACCTCTATGCCGATGCGGCCTACCAGTGGACTCCCGGCCATTGGGTCGGCGTGCGCGGGCATCACACCCACGACGACGGCAAGCTCGACTACCCGCAACCGGGCGTGGCTGCCGACCCACTGGACAAGCGCCAGAACGGCGACCTGACCTGGCTCGGCCTGGAAGCCAACAGTGACGCCTACAACTGGCGCAACACCAATACCGTCAACTACTGGGCCAGCGTCACCGGTATGCAGGGCGAGCGCAGCAACGTCAACGCGTTGAACGCCGACGGTAGTCGCCCCACCAACGCCAAGCGCAACACCGATGTAGACGGCTGGGCCACTGACCTCGGCGTGCGCCTGCGCCTCGACCCGCAGTGGCAAGTGGGCGCGGCCTATGCCCGCGCCAGCGCCGACTACGAACAGAACGGCCTGCAAAGCAACCGCTCGAACTTCACCGGCACCCAGTCGCGGGTGCATCGTTTTGGCGAGGCGTTTCGCGGCGAGATGAACAATATGCAGTCCATGAGCCTGTTCGGTTCCTGGCAGCTGCGCGACGACTACGACGCCAGCCTGGTCTACCACAAGTTCTGGCGCGTGGACGGCAACAAGCCGGTGGGCAGCAACGGCATCAATGCCGTGCAGAACAACTACGACGATGTCACCGGTGCCGTGTTGTCCAGCGCATCCCTGCCGCTGGTAGACGGCAACAAGGACCTAGGCCAGGAGATGGACCTGGTGGTCACCAAGTACTTCAAGAATGGCCTGCTGCCCGCAGCCCTCAGCCAGTCGATCGACGAACCGTCGGCCCTGGTGCGCTTTCGTGGCGGCGTGTTCAAACCGGGCGATGCCTATGGCAAGCAAGTCGACTCGTACATGCACCGCGCCTTTGTCGACGTAGTCTGGCGCTTCTGATGGGAGCCTGCGCAATGAATCCTCACGCCCTCAAAGGCTCGGCCCTGCTCGCTGCGGCAATGCTGCTGGCGTGCGCCCCGGCCTTTGCCAATGTCGAGCCGCAGGTCAAGGCGCCCACCATCGCCAAGGAACTGCAACAGGCCAAGACCTACACCATCACCAGCCCGCCCACCGCGCCGCTGGAGATGCCCAAGCCGGCGCTGCCGGACCTCTCGGGCTATACCGCACAAGCCGTGGCGAAGAAAATCGTGCGCAGCAAGGCCGGCAAGGTCAGCGTGCGCCGGATGATGCAGGAAAACGCCCTCAAGGACTTTATCGGCGGCGACAACAAGATGGCCGAATGGGTGGTGCGCCAGCATGGCATCCCCCAGGCGATCTTTATCGACGACGGCTACATGAACCTCAAGGACCTGCTCAAGAAGGTGCCCAAGCAATACCTGAGCGAAACCTCGCCCGGGGTATTCCTGGCCAGGCTGCCGATTGTGGTCGGCGAAAAAGGCATCCTCGAAATCGATAACCAGACCCAGGAATTGCGCCTGTCCCAGGAGGCCGGTTCGTTCCTGGTCAACGACGGCCAGCTGTTTGTGCGCGACACCAAGATCACCGGCTGGCGCGAGAAGAGCAACGGCCCGGCGACCTTCCGCTCGCCCAAGGAATTTCGCCCGTTCCTGCTGGCCTGGGGCGGCACCCAGACCTATATCGTCAACAGCAAGATGGCCAGCTTCGGCTACGCCAACAGTAAGTCCTATGGCGTGAGTATTTCCCAGTACACACCGAACATGGCCAAGGTCCTCAAGCGCCCGGAACCCACCGGCTGGATTGTCGATTCCGAGTTCTCCGACATGTGGTACGGCTTCTACTGCTACGAGACCACCGGCTTTGTGATCAAGGGCAGCACCTACAAAGACAACATCGTCTACGGCATCGACCCCCACGACCGTTCCCACGGCCTGATCATTGCCGACAACACCGTCTACGGCACCAAGAAAAAGCACGGGATCATTATTTCCCGTGAGGTCAACGACAGCTTCATCTTCAACAACCGCAGCTACGACAACAAGCTCTCGGGCCTGGTGATCGACCGTAACAGCGTGAACAACCTGATCGCCGATAACGAGATTTACCGCAACCACACCGACGGCATCACCCTCTATGAGAGCGGCGACAACCTGCTGTGGGGCAACAAGGTGATCAGCAACCGTCGCCACGGCATTCGGATCCGTAACAGCGTGAATATCCGCCTCTACGAGAACCTCGCCATGGCCAACGGCCTGACCGGCGTCTACGGCCATATCAAGGACCTGACCGACACCGACCGCGACATTGAGCTCGACCCGTTCGACACCAAAGTCTCGCTGATCGTGGTCGGCGGCGAACTGGCGGCCAATGGCAGCGGGCCGCTGTCCATCGACTCGCCGTTGAGCATCGAGCTGTACCGCGTGTCGATGCTCGCGCCGACCAAATCCAGTGGCATCAGCTTCTCCGGCGTTCTTGGTGAGCGCCAGGAAGAGATTCTCGACTTGCTGGTACGCCAGAAAAAAGCCGTGCTGATCGACCCTGTCGAACGCCAGACCCAATTGCAGGACTGAGGATGACCTTTATGCACCCACACATGATCAAGCTGCTCAGCCTCTCGGGTTTGACCCTCGGCATCCTGGCCGCCAGCTGCGGCGTGCGCGCCGATGAAGCCAAGGCGCCGAGCTTTACCGCCGAGCCGTGCTGCAACCTGTGCCCCGAGGCTCACGACGCAAAGAACTACACCACTCGCTACCAGCAGAACTTCACCACCCTGGTACAGGCCCAGGGCGACTGGCTGTTCCGTACCCAGGAAGACCTGCGCACCGAATTCGACACCACCCCGGCCGGCTACAAGCGCATGCAGCAACTGCACGATGCGTTCAAGAGCAAGGGCGTGGAGTTGGTGGTGGTCTACCAGCCGACCCGTGGCCTGGTAAACCGCAACAAGCTCAACCCGGCAGAGAAAGCGCGCTTTGATTTCGACAAGGCCCTGGGCAACTACAAAACCATGCTTGGGCGTTTTGCCAAGATGGGCTACGTGGTGCCGGACCTGTCGCCGCTGACCAATGAACAACTGCCGGACGAACTGCCGGCCCACGACTTCTACTTCCGCGGCGACCAGCACTGGACCCCCTATGGCGCCCAGCGCACCGCGAAAATCGTCGGGGCCAAGGTGCGCGCCATGCCTGAATTCGCCGGGATCCCCCAGCGTGAATTCGAGACCAAGAAATCCGGACGCATGGGCAAGACCGGCACCCTGCACAACATGGCCGGGCAGTTGTGCGGTACCAGCTACGCGATCCAATACATGGATCAGTTCAGCACCGAGCCCAAGGGCGAGGCTGCGGACGGCGACCTGTTCGGCGATTCCGGCAACCCGCAGATCACCCTGGTGGGCACCAGCCACAGCGGCAAGAACTACAACTTCGCCGGCTTCCTGGAACAGGAAATCGGCGCCGACATCCTTAACGTCGCCTTCCCCGGCGGTGGCCTGGAAGGCTCGATGATCCAGTACCTGGGCAGCGAAGAATTCCAGAAAAGCCCACCGAAGATTCTGATCTGGGAGTTCTCGCCGCTGTATCGCCTCGACCAGGAAACCATCTACCGCCAGATGATGGCCCTGCTCGACAACGGCTGCGAAGGCAAGCCGGCGCAGATGAGCGCCAGCACCACCCTCAAGCCCGGCAAGAACGAGCTGATGGTTAACAGCAAGAACATGGACCTGCGCAATAGCCGCCATCAGGTCGACATTCGCTTCGCCGATCCTTCGGTGAAAACCCTGCAAGCCACCCTCTGGTACATGAACGGTCGCCACGAGGACATCAAGATCGACAAACCCGAAACATCCGAGACAGACGGGCGTTTCGCCTTTGAACTGCGCACCGATGAAGACTGGGCCTCGCAGAACCTGCTGGCCGTGGAAGTGCAGGGCCCCGAAGCGGGCGCTGCCGCGCAGAAAGTCGAAGCGAAAATTTGCACACGCAACGTGTTCCCGAGCGGCGGTCAGCAGACCGCGCAACTTGGGCAATGAGGTTACCTATGCACAAGTTACTGATTCCAACGCTGCTGGGCCTGGCGATGTTTGCAGGCCAAGTCAACGCCGCCGCGCCGCTGCGCCCGCCCCAGGGCTATTTCGCGCCGATTGAAGCGTTCAAGACCGGCGACTTCAAGAACGACTGCGACGCCATGCCGACGCCCTACACCGGCTCACTGCAGTTTCGCAGCAAATACGAAGGCTCCGATAAAGCCCGTTCGACCCTGAACGTGCAGTCGGAAAAAGCCTTTCGCGACAGCACCGCCGATATCACCAAACTGGAAAAAGACACCAGCAAGCGGGTGATGCAGTTCATGCGCGACGGTCGCCCGGAGCAATTGCAATGTACCCTGAACTGGCTGGTGAGCTGGGCCAAGGCCGATGCGCTGATGTCCAAGGACTTCAACCACACCGGCAAGTCCATGCGCAAATGGGCCTTGGGCAGCATGGCCTCGGCCTATGTGCGCCTGAAGTTCTCCGAGTCGCAACCGCTGGCCAAGTACCCGCAGGAGTCGCAACTGATCGAAGCCTGGTTCAACAAACTGGCCGAGCAAGTGGTCAGCGACTGGGACAACCTGCCCCTGGAAAAAACCAACAACCACTCGTACTGGGCCGCCTGGTCGGTGATGGCCACGTCCGTCGCCACCAATCGTCGCGACCTGTTCGATTGGGCCGTCAAGGAATACAAGGTCGGCGCCAATCAGGTCGACGCCCAGGGCTACCTGCCCAACGAATTGAAGCGCCAGCAACGGGCCTTGGCCTACCACAACTACGCCCTGCCGCCGCTGGCGATGATCGCCAGTTTTGCTCTGGTCAATGGCGTGGATGTGCGCGGTGAGAACAACGGCGCGCTCAAGCGCCTGGGCGACAAGGTGCTGGCCGGGGTGAAGGATCCGGACATCTTCGAGCAGAAGAACGGCAAGGAGCAGGACATGCATGACCTGGAGCAGGACTCCAAATTCGCCTGGCTCGAACCCTTCTGCACCCTCTACACCTGCGCCCCGGAAGTGATCGAACGCAAGCACGACATGCAACCGTTCAAGACCTTCCGCCTGGGCGGCGACCTGACCAAGGTCTACGACCCGGCGCACGAAAAAGGCCGTTGATGGAACGGGTTCCCAATGTGGGAGCGGGCTTGCTCGCGAAAGCGGTCTGACATTCAGCATTGATGTCACCTGACACACCGTTATCGCAGGCAAGCCAGCTCCCACATTTCGAGCCGGTTTCGACAGTGAAAAAGTAGTACCGCCCTCCCCGGTTTTGCGTGGGGGGTTTGGGGGGGCCGTTGGCCCTTGACTGTTGGTTAAACATGGAGAGATCGGGATGGTTTTCTCGTCCAATGTGTTCCTGTTTCTGTTCTTGCCGATCTTTCTCGGCTTGTACTATTTGAGCGGGCAACGCTATCGCAATCTGCTGCTGCTGATTGCCAGCTACGTGTTCTACGCCTGGTGGCGGGTGGACTTCCTGGCGCTGTTCGCCGCCGTGACCCTGTGGAACTACTGGATCGGCCTCAAGGTCGGTGCAGCAGGCGTGCGCACCAAGCCGGCGCAGCGCTGGCTGCTGCTCGGGGTGGCGGTCGACCTGTGCATCCTGGGCTACTTCAAGTACGCCAACTTCGGCGTCGACAGCATCAACCTGATGATGAAATCGGCGGGGTTGGAGCCGTTTATCCTGACCCACGTGCTGTTGCCGATCGGGATCTCGTTCTACATCTTCGAGTCCATCAGCTACATCATCGACGTGTACCGCGGCGACACTCCGGCGACCCGCAACCTCATCGACTTTGCGGCGTTCGTGGCGATCTTCCCGCACCTGATCGCCGGCCCCGTGCTGCGCTTTCGCGACCTGGCCGACCAGTTCAACAACCGCACCCACACCCTGGATAAATTCTCCGAGGGCTGCACGCGGTTCATGCAGGGCTTTATCAAGAAGGTGTTTATCGCCGACACCCTGGCGGTGGTGGCCGACCATTGCTTCGCCCTGCAAAACCCCACCACGGGCGATGCCTGGCTCGGCGCACTGGCGTATACCGCGCAGCTGTATTTCGACTTCTCCGGCTACAGCGACATGGCCATCGGCCTGGGCTTGATGATGGGTTTCCGCTTCATGGAAAACTTCAAGCAGCCGTATATCAGCCAGTCGATCACCGAGTTCTGGCGGCGCTGGCATATCAGCCTGTCTACCTGGTTGCGCGACTACCTGTACATCACCCTGGGTGGCAACCGCAAAGGCACGCTGACCACCTACCGCAACCTGTTCCTGACCATGTTGCTCGGCGGCCTGTGGCACGGCGCGAACATCACCTACATCGTATGGGGCGCCTGGCACGGCATGTGGCTGGCGATTGAAAAAGCCATCGGCCTGAACACCTCGCCACGCAGCTTCAACCCGGTGCGCTGGGCCTTCACCTTCCTGCTGGTGGTGATGGGTTGGGTGATCTTCCGCGCCGAAAACCTGCACGTTGCCGGGCGCATGTACGGCGCGATGTTCAGCTTTGGCGAGTGGTCGCTGTCGGAACTCAACCGCGCCAACCTCACCGGCCTGCAAGTGGCAACCATGGTGGTGGCCTACGCCACGCTGGCGTTCTTCGGCCTGCGCGACTTCTACAGCAATCGCCCGACCGACAAGGCCAAGCCGGCTGACCCGAGCCTGATCAAGGCGGTGCCTGGCGATACCCCCGGCAGCATCCAGGAACCCGGCTTCAGCGTCGGCAGCAACGCCGCCGTGCAACCGGCCTACTGGACTGCCGACTGGCCACGCTATGCCATGCGCGCGGTGATCTTGCTGCTGTTCGTGGCTTCGATTCTGAAACTCTCGGCGCAAAGCTTCTCGCCGTTCCTTTACTTCCAATTCTGAGGGAGCCGACCATGACCCGTTCATTCCGCATCCTCTATGCCGCGCTGTTCATGGCCCTGCTGCTGGCCCTGGGCGCGTGGTCGGTGCGCAGTTTCTTCGGTTTCAATACCAACGCCGACGCCACCGTGCTCAACGGGCGCTGGGCCAAGGCGGTCGAAACCCATTACGACGATGAGTTCCCGATCAAGCGCCTGGGCACCAACCTCTGGGCGGCCCTGGACTACAAGCTGTTCAACGAAGGCCGTCCCGGCGTGGTGCTGGGTCGCGATCACTGGCTGTACAGCGACGAAGAGTTCAACCCCGCCGTCAACGAAGAGCAGAACCTGCAAGACAACTACGCCCTGGTCGAAGGCGTGCGCCAGACCCTCAAGGCCAAGGGCGTGCAATTGGTCATGGCAATTGTCCCGGCCAAGGTGCGCCTGTACCCCGAGCACCTGGGTGAAGTGCAACCAGCGAGTATTCATGCCGGGCTCTACCAGGACTTCCATGCCCGGGTGGCCGCCGACAAGATCATCGCCCCCGACCTGCTGGGCCCGCTGCAACAGGCCAAGCTCCACGGCCAGCAAGTGTTCCTGCGCACCGACACCCACTGGACCCCGGATGGCGCCGAAGTCGCCGCCAAGCAACTGGCCAGCGTGATCAACGCCAAGACCCTGCTCAGCGGCGAGCCCCAGCGGTTTGTCACCGACGCCGAAAGCATCGCCCCCCACAGCGGTGACCTGCGCCTGTTCCTGCCCCTGGACCCGCTGTTCGAAAACCTGATGCCGCCCAAGGAACCCCTGCAAAAACGCGTGACCCACGCGGTGCAGGCCCAGGCAGCGGGCGATGATGCGTTGTTTGCCGACAGCGAAATGCCGGTGGCCCTGGTGGGCACCAGCTACAGCGCCAACCCCAACTGGAACTTCGTCGGTGCCCTCAAGCAAGCCCTGGGCAGTGAAGTGGTGAACTACTCCGAGGACGGCCACGGCCCGATCCTGCCGATGCTCAGCTACCTGAAAAGCGATGACTTCAAGAACAGCCCGCCGCAGGTGCTGATCTGGGAGTTCCCGGAACGCTATCTGCCGGTGAACAACGAAATCGGCGACGCCGACCCCAAGTGGGTTGCGCAACTCAAGCAAGCCGGTACACGCCAACAGAACATGGCAATCAACACACCCGTTAAAACCCAGAAATCCGAGACGCCCGACCGGGCGCAAAACTGAAAGAGAGGTAACTCACATGACTTTCACTACTACTCCTCGTCGTCTCGCCAAGACCCTGGCCCTGGCCGCCGGCATGAGCTTCGTGTCGATGTCCGCCTTCGCCGGCGACGCCGCCCTCTACGGGCCCATCGCGCCGAAAGGCTCGAGCTTCGTGCGCCTGTTCAACGCCAGCAACCAGGAAGTCAGCGCCAGCGTCGGCAACACCGCGTTGAGCGATGTGGCGCCACTGGCCAGCAGCGACTTCAGCTTCCTGCCGGGCGGTGACTACAGCGCCAAGGTCGGCAGCCAGAACGTCACGGTCAAGCTGGCCGCCGATCACTATTACACCCTGGTCAACAGCGGCACCGGCCAGCCGCAACTGATCGAAGAACCACCGTTCAAGAACAAGCAGAAATCCCTGGTGCGCGTGCAGAACCTCAGCGACAAGGCCCTGACCCTGAAGACCGCCGACGGCAAGACCGACGTGGTCAAGGCCGTGGCCGCCAAGGGCCGTGGCGAGCGCGAGATCAACCCGGTGAAGGTCAGCCTGGCGCTGTATGACGGCGATAAAAAAGTCGGCGACGTGAAGCCGGTGGCGCTGGAGCGTGGTGAGGCGGCGGTGCTGTATGTCACCGGTTCCGGTTCGAGCCTGTCGCCAGTGTGGGTCAAGCGCCCCGTGTCGACCCGCTAATTATTTCCTGAACTGACGGCTACCCACTGTAGGAGCGAGCTTGCTCGCGAAAATCGCCAACGATAACGCGAGCATTCTGAATGAACGCGGTGTCTGGAAGTGCTTCGCGAGCAAGCTCGCTCCTACAGGGGATCAAGGCGTCAGTTCGGACCGAGACAAAAACAAGAGTGAAACGACTGAATTTCGTTGCTCTAACCCATACAGATTCAAGGAGAAACCCATGATCCCAGTAATTCTTTCCGGTGGTAGCGGCTCACGTCTTTGGCCGCTTTCGCGTAAACAGTTCCCTAAGCAGTTCCTGGCCCTGACCGGCGAGCACACGCTGTTCCAGCAAACCCTGGAGCGCCTGGTGTTCGAAGGCATGGACAGCCCGATCATTGTCTGCAACAAAGACCACCGCTTCATCGTCAACGAGCAGTTGAGCGCCCGCAAGCTGGAAAGCCAGCGCATCCTGATGGAGCCATTTGGCCGCAACACCGCGCCGGCCGTGGCCCTGACCGCGATGATGCTGGTCAATGAAGGCCGTGACGAGCTGATGCTGGTGCTGCCCGCCGACCATGTACTGGACGACCAGAAAGCCCTGCAACGCGCCCTGGCCCTGGCCACCGTGGCCGCCGAGCGTGGCGAGATGGTGCTGTTCGGCGTACCGGCCACCCGCCCGGAAACCGGCTACGGCTACATCAAGTCCACCAACGACTCACTGCTGCCCGAAGGCGTCAGCCGCGTGCAGCAGTTCGTCGAGAAGCCGGATGAAAAACGTGCGGTGGAGTTCGTCAAAAGCGGTGGTTATTTCTGGAACAGCGGCATGTTCCTGTTCCGCGCCAGCCGCTTCCTCGAAGAGCTGAAAAAACACGACCCGGACATCTACGATACTTGCGTGCTGACCCTCGAGCGCAGCGAGCATACCGCTGATACCGTGACCTTCGACGAAGCCACCTTCGCCTGCTGCCCGGACAATTCCATCGACTACGCGGTGATGGAAAAAACCCAGCGCGCCTGCGTGGTGCCGCTCAGTGCCGGCTGGAGCGACGTGGGCTGCTGGGCCTCGCTGTGGGCGGTCAATGACAAAGACGCCAACGGCAACGTGACCAAGGGCGACGTGGTGATCCAGGACAGCAAGAACTGCATGATCCACGGCAACGGCAAGCTGGTGTCGGTGATCGGCCTGGAAAACATCGTGGTGGTGGAAACCAAGGACGCGATGATGATTGCCCACAAGGACAAGGTCCAGGGCGTCAAGCAGATGGTCAACACCCTCAACGAACAAGGGCGCAGCGAGACCCAGAACCACTGCGAAGTCTACCGCCCGTGGGGCTCCTACGACTCGGTGGACATGGGCGGGCGCTTCCAGGTCAAACACATCTCGGTCAAGCCGGGCGCGTGCCTGTCGCTGCAGATGCACCATCACCGCGCCGAACACTGGATCGTGGTCAGTGGTACCGCTGAAGTGACGTGCGACGAGAACGTGTTCCTGCTGTGCGAGAACCAGTCGACCTACATCCCGATTGCCTCGGTGCATCGCCTGCGCAACCCGGGCAAGATCCCCTTGGAGATTATCGAAGTGCAATCGGGCAGCTATCTGGGCGAGGATGATATCGAGCGGTTTGAAGATATCTACGGGCGCTCGACGCCGGTTGAGCGTGGCGTGTCGGTGAAAACTATCGCGCAGTAGACCCCGCAAAAAACAGCCGCCTATCACCCTCTGCGTCCCCTATCCGCAGCGAGTGATGGGCGGTTTGTCTATTGGCGGTCAAGCGGTGTACGGCGTCTCGCCGCGAGAAATGACGCGACTCACCAGTTCACCGCTGGCGCCATCCCTGTATTGCAACGGAATGGAGAAAGGGGTATCCACATAAAAAATATGTGGATGTCCGGGGACTTCCACCAACTTCAGACCGGTGGTGTTTATCTCAAAGTAATCGGTCATCTTATTCAGCGTTTTGCCATATTTGTTACGCCCGAAAATCATCTGGGATATGACCTCCGTAGGCTTATCTTCAGGCGCCAGATCGGTGAAGTAATGCCTGCCCTGCCCTCTAGGCAGCGGGCCACCTTTTAAATCGGTAGAGGACGGTGAAAAAGAGCGGTCAGCGACGAAAGCGGAATGACGACTTCGGTTGTTGTATTTGTAGAAGACGTTCTTTCCTTTGATGGGAGGTTCCAGGGTGGCTTTTTCACCGGGAAAGGCTTCAGGTAACTTGGGGCGTTTTACGGTGGATTGCCCACCGGAAGTGGATGGACCTGAAGAACGGTCTGGCTCAGCAAGGCGTTTTCGACCCGTGCTCACATCCCTATCGGTACTTTGGACCCCGCCCAGCATCCTGCTCGAACGCCATTGGCCATTAGCCACAGCGTCGACTGTCAATACAGGCTTGCCGCTCTGGGGATCGATAATCTGGACATAGTCGTTACTGAGTTTGAAATCACTCTTGATCTCATACGTGTTGGCGATACCTGTCTGGTCGGTATAACGGATAAACCAACGGTCTTTTCCCAGCTCGTCCTTGAATTGATAAATACCTTTGGCATTAACTGTACTTTTGGCAAGTAATGACTCGCCGTCCGCAACAGCGTAGATGCTGATATTGCCCGCTTGTGACGGCAGCAGGCGATTGGGTATGTCGAAACTAGCGTATTCAGGGCCGGATGCCGGCTCAAGGATTGGCGGCTCTTTTTCCGGCAGTACGAACGGATCTTCAGCTTTTGAGCCGACACCTACAGAAGAGAACAACACGTTGAGCATTCCATCGAATACCTTCGCCGCCCCGTCATGACGTTCAGCCTGAGTATCGCCCGTGATCTCTTTTTCAGTGCCCAGCGCCACTTCGGTGAGCCCCGTGATAACTGCGGCTGCGGCGATCGGAGCCGCCAGCGGGGCCAGCTTGGTCAGCAACCCTGCGCCGACCGAGATGTCATTGAGCCAAATATCACGAGTGACCTCGCTGTTGGACTTGATCGCGGTGTCTGCATCACTTTTCATGCGCTGTTGGCTTAGATGCGCCATGTGGCTGAACACATCGCCCTTGATCGCAAAGTTGGCGCGGTCGATGACCCTGCCCTCTTGATTACTGACGGTTCCTGCACCGAGGTATTCCAACGATGTATCGACGCCGTCTTTCGGACGGACTTCAGCCAGGAAGCTTAGCTGCACTATTGTGTTAAATAATACGGCCCCCGCCCCGGTTTCACTGTTCTGCCGATCAGCCAGCGAGAAGTGCGACTCCAGGGCTTTACGCAAGGAGGGCGTGCTGGCCTGATCGCTGACCCATCGATCCATTTTTTCCAACGAGTCGAATTTCAGAAAGGCTGGCTGGGCGTCAGGAATGTAGAGGATTTGCACGCCGTCCAGACGACCGTGGACGTATTTTTTGGGCAGCTTGCCAGGTAGGGTAAAACGCACAATGTCATTTGACGGGAAGCCATTGATATCGAAAGCATGGGCCTGGACAGCACCTGTTACCGGGGATGTTGCCTGCAATTGTGCAAAGGTCAGGGGCTGGTTTTCAGATACGCCCTCACCACAAACAGCCGTCATCAGCTGTTTATAGTCGCTCCTGGTGAGCTGATGCTCGGGCGGCTGCAGCGCTCGTTCAGCAGGTAACTTGGCCTCCTGGGACTTGAGTTGTTCACTTGCCTTATGGATGAACACCCCCTTCTGGACAGTCCGATAGTTATCGGCGTGGTGTTCCCAGAAGTCGTCGATTTTTTCCGACATTACCGTTTGGAAGTCGACTTTCCAAAGAGCCTTCATAAACTGGGAAGGCGCCAAGGGAATTTGGTTATGAGCGCCGTAGCCTGCTTTTTTGCTTTGTCCGGGGCCGTCTTTATACAAGCCCGCTTCCGAGTCCAGATTGCCGGGAACCCCGTCGTTTTCGGAGAAGTTCTTCAATACCGCATCGGTCAAAGTGATTGAAGAGGAAGGTTCTTCCTTCATATGCTCCCAACCGGTAGCGGTTGTAGCAGATTGCGTGCCGTTAAAACGATTCAGATACGTCTTATCGGCGTCTACATGGATGCCGGTCAACTTGAACACGATGTCTTGCGCGCACTTTTTGGCTTCTGCGCGCACATCTGGAAATGCCGCAGCCGTGCCTAAGGCAATATTGTTGAATTTGGCTTTCTCGACATTGGCCTTGGCCACTTGCTCGGTAATGACTGCATAGGCATTGGAAGTGCTTTCCGGTGCCTGTGAAGACACGATGTGCCTGAGTTGGGTGAGTTCTTCACGATTTTTCGGAATGTTCCAGCCGTTGGCTGTGATGTATTGCCATAGGCTGACTTCTATGACCGGGCCTGCATCTTTCGTATCGGGCTCCAGTTGGATCTTCGTGGTTTGCAAGACCGGAAAAATAGGCTCATTGGTTGTGCGACCCGTTGTGATGCCTTGCTCCAGGCCTACCAGTGTCTGAGTCAGCGAGTTACGGTTGTCCAGAACACTGGAGCCTGCGCCGGTGGTTGGTTGCGTATTGGATGTGGGTTTTATAGAGCTGCTCTCTTGGGTAACCTCGTATTCGTAGGCTCCGGAAGAAAGATTCTGTATCGATATACTCATGATGTTTATCCCCGACAGATACAAGAAAGCCCGCAGAACAACAGTTATCAGTCTGTGGCTGTATCTATGTAAGTGATGCGAACAACGCCATCCATTCCAGTGAAAAGGTAACGGGGGATATCTCCGGAGCGTACTCGCAACCCGATAGGCAACCGTACCCCGCCAACGGTACGATGGTTCCCCCATCCGCGAGGCTGCCTCCATGTTCTTCGGCGTTCTACTGATCATCACCTGGCTGATCCTGCTGCTGCGCTATCCCGCCAAGGCGTTGCCTGTATCCCTCGTAGCAGCAGTGGGTCTGGGTTTCGTGGCGATGTGGGTGGTATGGCTGGACAACCGCGAAGCCGCGCAACTGGCGCGCCTGGAGCTACGCATCAGCTACGCCCCCGAGCAATGCCCTGCCGATCGCCCCTTGCAGCTCAAACTCAACAATGGCAATGACGTACCCCTGACCGAATTGCGCTGGCGCGTCGCCGCCTATGCGCCGGGCGATACGGTCAACCTGGCCGACAACGTCTATGCTGCCCCACGCTATCGCGGCCCCGGCGAATTGCAGGCCGGCGCCACCTGGGAAGATTGCTTGCCGATGCCGCCGCTGCGCCCCGGCTATCGCCCGCAAACCCTGGAGTTTCGTGCCGAACGCTTGCAAGGCAGCTTCTGCGACTAATTAATAACGACAAAGGATTGAGCCATGCCCAACGTGCTTATCACCGGTTGCTCCAGCGGCATCGGCCGCGCCCTGGCCGATGCCTTCAAGGCTGCCGGCTATGACGTGTGGGCCAGCGCCCGCCGCCCCGAAGACGTCGCGACCCTGGCGGCAGCCGGCTTCAAGGCCGTGCAACTGGATGTCAACGATGGGGCGGCCCTGGCGCAACTGGCCGGGCAAGTGGGCGAGCTGGATGTGCTGATCAACAACGCCGGCTACGGCGCCATGGGCCCGTTGCTCGATGGCGGTACCGCGGCGATGCAGCGGCAATTCGAGACCAATGTGTTCTCCATCGTCGGCGTGACCCAGGCGTTGTTTCCCGCGTTGCGCCGTAACAAAGGGTTGGTGGTCAATATCGGCAGCGTGTCCGGGGTATTGGTCACCCCGTTTGCCGGCGCCTACTGCGCCTCCAAAGCCGCCGTCCATGCCCTGAGCGATGCCCTGCGCATGGAGCTGGCGCCGTTTGGCGTGCGGGTCATGGAAGTGCAGCCGGGGGCAATCAACACTAGTTTCGCCAAGAACGCCGGCACCCAGGCCGAACGGCTGATCAACGAACAATCGCCATGGTGGCCGTTGCGCGAAAGCATCCGTGCGCGCTCCCAGGCGTCCCAGGACAAGCCAACCCCAGCCAGCGTGTTTGCGGCGGATGTGCTCAAGGCCGCGCAACAACCTGAACCACCGCGCCTGTTGCGCTCAGGCAATGGCAGCCGCGCGTTGCCGTGGATGGCGGCGCTGTTGCCCAAGGCGTTGCTGGAGAAGGTGTTGAAGAAGCGGTTTGGGTTGGGTGGCCAGTTGTAGGTTTATTCCGAGACCGAGGCGCCTGTATCGCGAGCAAGCCCGCTCCCACACTTACCGAGTACATCCTTGAAGTACGGTCAACCTGTGGGGGCGGGCTTGCTCGCGATGGCGTCCCAACCAGCAACATAACCCTCCTTCATGAAATCAATAAACGCCCGCACCTTGAGCGGCAAATGCCGCGTGTCCGGATACAGCGCATACACACCTTGGGGTACGAAGCGATGATCCGGCAACAGGTGTACCAATCGCCCGGTGTCCAGATCCTCCTGTACCAGCCACTGCGGCAGGATTGCCACGCCATGGCCGCGCACGGCAAATGCCTGGAGCACAGCGGCACTGTCAACCATAAGCGCACTGGGGCCGGAGCGATATTGATGCTCGCGACCTGCCGGGTCGATCACACTCAACTCGTTCAATCGGCCGTGCCCCAGCTTGGGCAGTTGTTCAAGTTCATCCAGCGTATGGGCGCTACCAAAACCAGGCGCCGCGACGGCGAATATCGGGTACGTGGATAACTGCACCGCACGATGATTGGAATCCAGCAGGCGCCCGAGCCGAATCGCCACGTCAAAGCGTTCGGAGATCAGATCGGCATGGGTGGAGGATGTGGATAAGTGGACATTCAGATCCGGGTGCAAACGGCCAAAGGCCTCCACCGCAGGGACGACCACGGCCAGCGCATATTCCACGGTGGTGGTGATGCGTAGGGTGCCTTTGAGCTGGGTGTGCTCCGAACGCGCCTCTTCCACCGCCAACTGCGCTTCTTCGAGCATGCGTGTACAGCGCAGGTAAAACCGCTCGCCGGCATCGGTCAACGCCAATTGCCGGGTGTTGCGCGTCAGCAGGGTGACACCGAGTTCAGCCTCCAGGCGCTTGAGATTAAAGCTGACCACGGCGCGGGTCTGCCCCAGTCTATCGGCCGCGGCAGTCAGCGAGCCGGCCTCCACCACCGTCTTGAACGTCTCGAAACGATCCAGGCTGACCATGGGCCACCGCCTCCACTTGTCAAAATATTTTTGACAAACTAACAGTCAAACCAGCGTTCCCCAAGTATCCGCAGCACTCTACCCTGCCGGGATTGAATGCAGGAACGCCCCGATGACCTACCGCTCGAAAATCGCCTGGATCTTTTTGCTGGGTTTCGCCCTCGATCTGGTGAACATGTTTGTCGCCACCGTCGCCTACCCCGATATCGCCCACGAACTGCAGGCTTCGGTCACGCAATTGGCGTGGGTCAGCAATGCCTACCTGCTCGGCCTGACGCTGATCATCCCCTTGAGTGTGTGGCTGGCGGCGGTCATGGGTGAACGCCGCCTGATCACCGCCAGCCTGCTGATCTTTGCCGGCGCTTCGGTGCTGGTGGGCCAGGCGGGCTCCATCGAAACCCTGATCGGCTGGCGCGCCCTGCAAGGGCTGGGCGGCGGCTTGCTGATTCCCGTGGGCCAGGCCCTGGCCTACCGACACTGCCCAGCAGCAGAGCGCAGCCAATTGACCGCACGTGTGATGTCCGTGGCCCTGCTGGTGCCGGCGCTGTCCCCGGCGCTGGGTGGGTGGCTGGTCGATAGCCTGTCCTGGCGCTGGATATTCCACGCCAATTTGCCGTTGGCGTTAATCATCCTGCTGCTGGCGTGGCTGTGGATAAAACCGGACGCGCCTGCAACTGCGCGCCCCTCTCTGGAGATGGGCAACCTGTTCAAACAGATCGGCAACCCGATGCTGCGCATCGCGATGCTGATCTACTTGTGCGTCCCCGGTGTGTTTATCGGCACCAGCCTGATCGCCATCCTCTACCTGCGCGGCCTGGGCTATGACGCCACGCACACCGGCGCGCTGATGCTGCCCTGGGCACTGGCATCGGCGCTGGCCATCTACCTCAGCAAGACCTTGTTCAACCGCTACGGCCCCAAGCCCTTGCTGCTGGCGGGCATGGGGCTGCAATGCAGCGGTATTGTGTTGCTCAACGAGCCTTCCCTGATCATTCTCGCCTACGGCCTGATGGGCCTGGGCGGCAGCCTGTGCAGCAGCACTGCGCAGACCCTGGCCTTTCTCGATATCCCCGCCCCGCGCATGGGCCACGCCAGCGCGCTGTGGAATATCAATCGGCAGCTGAGCTTTTGCCTCGGTGCAGCGGCACTCAGCGCCGTGCTATCAGCCTCGGATTCCTTCACCATGACCTTCTTGACCGCGGCAGCCCTGACACTACTGCCGCTCTTCGCGGTGCTGAGCCTGGATACCTCCAGGGTTCGCGCACTGCTTCACCCAGCCAGCGAGCCTCAATGATGATTGATTACAGCGACTTTTTTGAAGAAGTGATCCAGACCCACATCGAGATCGAGCAATGGTTTGCCGGCGTCGCGCCGGATGGCACCTTGCAAAACCTGCTGGCGCGCTTCTCCCCGGAGTTCAGCATGATCGCCCCCGCCACCGGCGCACGGGTCAACACAGCCGGGGTCAACGCCCTGTTCACCCGCCTGGGCGGCATGCGTCCTGGGTTGAAAATCACCTTGAGCGAACTGACCGGCATTGACCGACATGCACGGGGCGCCACGGTGACCTACCGTGAACACCAGATCGATGACAGCGGCACCCAAACGGACCGCCGCGCCACCGTGGTGTTCGAGAAACAGGCAAGCGGCGCGTTGCTGTGGCGACATTTGCATGAGACCTATATCCAGGGCCAATAACTCTCCCCTGTAGGAGCCGGCTTGCCGGCGAAAATCGTCAACGCTAACGCGGAGCACCAGGCTCCCCGCGTTGCTCTCAGGTTCTTCGCCGGCAAGCCGGCTCCTACAGTAAACCGCGAACTAGCTGACATCATTCGACGGACTCAGTCTTCAGGCTCTTTCACCTCTGCCCACGGGAAGGTGAATGGATGCTCAAGGATTTCCTCAACAGCGGCGTGCCCAACGCTCATACAACCACCCGCCAGCGACTGACCAGCCTGCTGGATTTGCCAAAACTCTATCGAACCATTGATGCCAACCCTGCCATCGTCGGCGCCGGCGTGGTGCACATCGGCAGTGACTACCGGGTAACGGTGCTGCGCGAGTTTGTGCCGTTGTGCAGTCTCACGCCCAAGCGGGTGATATTGCGGGAAGTGGCGGGGGCAATGACAGCCAATCAATATGCTGAGCTGGCGACCAGTTCGCCTCGTGAGTCAAAGCTACTTGTAGAAGCAACGGGGATGACTTTCGCTTGCGCAGGAGCCGTTATCGGAATAGCCGTCGCAGCTACCGGTGTTGCATCCACGCCATTAAGTGGGGGCGCCAGTCTTGCAGTTACCCGTATCGCCTATACAGCTGCAGCCGCCAGCGGCTTGCAGTGCATCAACGGTGCCTGGAGGACTTATACAGAATTAACTAACCCCGCTGAGAATGACTATTACGATTCGCTGAGTTGGTACCAATCCATGAGCGTTGCGCTGGATGGTATTTCATTGATCGGCGCAGGTAGCACTACGTTTGTCACGGTCAGAACAGTGATGACGATCAAAAAGTCGACGGGCAGAAACCTGGCAGACATCCTGAGGAGCCTAAGCCGCCGAGAGCGTGCAAAGTTGACGGATGAAGTCCTGCGACTGAAAAACCCTCGCCATCCCCGCGAAATACTCCGGTTAAAACAGCTAGCTGGAACACTTCCAAAACGCTGTAGCAACAGCCAATTACGCCAAGACATTCTCACTCAAATAGCAGATCAGGTGGGTGCAGCTCTCGCACTCACAGGCAGCAGCATTTCCGAAAACATTAACCACATTGTCATCGCGATTTATGAAGAGTTCAGCAACCATGACCAATAACCGCAATCCCGCGCGCGCGCCGCGAACAGTGCGTAGTTACACCCACCGTTTTGCTTTCACGGTGGGCACCGCAGTATCAGTGAGCTTAGTGAGTATCTCAGGCAACCTGTCACACAGCCTGTCGTATTACGCCCGAATTAACTATCTGACTAGCGAATACGCTGTGATGGCGAGCCTGGTACTGTTGTTGGCCATGTGTATCGGGTTGGCTCTGCTGGTGGCGGGATTTCGTTCAGGCCCCGCTGTACTTGTAGGCGTCGCTGCTCTGAATGCTCTGCTTGCGACAGGCTACTTGGTTAGTCACCCCGTGACTCTGTTTGCGCTATTTCCTCTGTTTCAATCACTGATCTGCCTGATCATGCTCAATACAAAAAACCACCGCCGCTACACCAGCATGCTAAGGGTCAAACGACGGCGCAAAATCAGGGCAAGAACACCCACCGCTGTTTAGTTTTGAGCCTGGTTGACGATCACGGTGCAGGTAATCCCCGCCGCCAACAACACGCCCTCCGGCACTTCATCGATATGGATCCGCACGGGCACGCGCTGGGCCAAACGCACCCAGTTGAAGGTCGGGTTCACATCGGCGATCAGTTCGCGGCTCTCGGGGTTGTCGCGGTCGTAGATGCCACGGGAGATGCTTTCTACGTGGCCCTTTAACGTCTCGCCGCTCATCAGTTGCATATCGGCTTTGTCGCCGACTTTGACGTGGGGCAGCTTGGTTTCTTCGAAGAAGCCATACACCCAGAACGAGTGCATATCGACCACGGCCATCTTGGCTTCGCCTATACGGGCGTAGTCGCCGCGATGCACGTTGAGGTTGGTGACGTAACCATCCACCGCTGCCAGCACTTGCGTGCGTTTCAAATTCAACTCCGCCGCTTCCAACTGCGCCAGCGCGTGTTGGTAATCAGCCAGAGCGGAATCAGCAATGTTGCTCGCGTCGTCGCGGTTTTCCTTGGAGATCACCAGTGCATCAAGGTCCGCACGGCGATGGGCGTTGACCTTGCGCATTTCCCAGGTGGCTTTGCGCGAGGCCACCAATGATTGCGCCTGCTTGACTGCGATGCGGTAGTGCTCGGGGTCGATCTGCATCAGCAGGTCGCCCTTTTTCACCAACTGGTTGTCCCGCACCGGCACGTCGACCACTTCGCCGGTGACGTCGGCGGCGACGTTGATGATGTCGGCGCGTACCCGGCCATCGCGGGTCCACGGGGTTTGCATGTAATGCACCCACAACGTACGGCCAATCCAGATCGCCAGGGCCAGCACCAGTAGGGTTGCGAGCAGGCTGAAAAACTTTTTCATCGGGGCATTCTCAACGGTAGACGGTCAGCGCCATGGCGCCGAAAAGACAGGTGAACAGGCTGAGGCGCAGCAACGCCGGGTGCCAGAAAAAACGGTACAGGTCAAAGCCGGCCAGGAAGCGATCCAGGGCCCAGGCCAGTCCCGCGGCGATAAAAAACATCAGGGTCATGGTCGGCATGTAGATGCCATGGAAGGCGATTTCACGCGGCATGAACGGTTCCTTCAAGCTTGAGAGCAGCCAGGGGCGATTGCGGGTCCAGCAGGGACGTGCGGATGAAGTGCAGGTAGCTTTTGACCCGGCGCAGGGCCGAGGTATCGAAGTGCGGGGCGAAGGGTTCGTCGGTGGCCTGCACACGGCTGATGGCGTGGTCCACCGCAATCAAGGCGCGCTCAAGATTGCTCTGGCTCGGTTGCAGGAACAGCCGCACCAGCGAACGCCCCATCACCCGGATCGCCTGGCGCCACGATTGGGACTCGGCATACGCCGGATGCACCGGCAGGATCGCCTGCTCTTTGCGCAATTCAATAATGGCGTGGCCGACTTCCAGCACCACGAACATCCAGCGCAACAGGTTGCGTTGCACCTGCGGCTGGCCGGCGGCCAGGCCATAGGCCTGGTGCAGCAGGTCTCGGGTGCGGCTTTCAAACCCCGAGGCCAGGCCCTTGAGCTTGCCGCTGATGGCATACACCACTTGCTCGCGCAGGTCGCGCTCCAGGCGGCGCCACAGCCAGGGGCTGTTGGGCGGCAGGATGATCGCCCCCGCCGCTGCGCACACCAGCATGCCGATGATCATGGCGATGTAGTCGTTGATAAAGGTGTAGGGGTTGTAGATCGTCAGGTTATCCGGCACCGAACCGGTGCTGAAGAAAATCAGCAGGCCCAGGCCGACCCCAGCGTATTGCGGGCGCGAGGACAGGAACGCGCCGAGCACGATCACCGGGGCGAGCATCACACAGAGCAAAGGGAACCCGTCGATCCAGGGAAACACGAAGAACATCTCGACGAACCCCACCAGGGCGCCGATCAAGGTGCCACAGGCCATTTGAAAAGCCATGCGCTTGGGGTTCGGCGTGGCAGCCGACAGGCCAACGGTGGCCGCCGCGATCAGGGTCATGGTGGCGCCACTGGGCCAGGCGGTGGCCACCCAGTAACTGCCCAGCACCACCAGAATGAACGACGCGCGAATCCCCGACGCGGCGCAGGCCAGCCAGTTGGTTTTCGGCGTGTAGGCCTCATCCCAGTGCTCACGCGCGTGGCTGTGTTCGGCCAGGGAGGCGTGGGTCTGCGCGTAGTTGTGCAGGTCGTCGACAAAGCGGTACAGCAGCTCATAGGCGGTGTGGAAATCCAACTGCTCGGCATCGCTGGGGCTGCTCTGCTGGAACTGCGCCCGCAGGCTGCGCACCTTGGCGGGCAGGCTCTCTTTATAGGCCGTCAGTTGGCTGACCAGGCGCGTGGCATCGGGGCTGGTCAGGGCGCGCCCGCTGAAGCCATCGAGCAACTCGGCCAAGTCCTGCAGGCCGGGTTTGATCGCGGCCACCACATGGTCGGCAGCATCGCTGCGCAGGCGTTCAAGCAACTGGTGCAGGGCGTTGAAGCGCGTGGTGATGCCCATGAATTCGCTGTTCAAGCGGCTGAGCCGGCCATTGCGCCGACGCATATGCGGGTCTTCGAACACGGTGACACTGCGCAGCCCTTCAAGGCCCACGGCTTCGGCGATAAAGCGCACGTTGCTGCTTTCAAAACCTTCGCGCTGGCTGCGGCCACGCAGGCCGTCGGTAACGAACAGGGCGAAGGTGCCGAAACGCTGGTACAAGGCGTTGCGCATGGCCGCGCTGCTGGTCTGCGGGAGGATCGCGGCGCTGACCAGGGTCGCGCAGAGAATCCCCAGGGAGATTTCCAGCACCCGCCACACCGCCGCCATAAAGGCGCCGTCCGGGTGGGCCAGCGCCGGCAGGCCCACCATCGCCGCCGTGTAGCCCGCCAGTACAAAACCATAGGCGCGGAAGTTGCGGTTGCGCGTGGCACCGGCCGTGCACACGCCCACCCAGATCGCCAGCGCGCCCAAAAACAACTCGGTGTTCTGCGCAAACAGCGCGATCAACAACACCATCACCGCCGACCCCGCCAGGGTGCCGAGGAAGCGGTAGAAGCTCTTGGCAAACACCTGGCCGCTTTGCGGTTGCATCACGATAAACACGGTGATCATCGCGGTACGCGGTTGCGGCAGCTCCAAGCGCATGGCCAGCCACAGGGTGAGGAACGCGGCGATCAGCACTTTGAAGATGTAGACCCAGGTCACGCCGTCACTGCGCGCCCAGTCGAAGAAGCCACGGCGCCATTCCAGGGAATGCAGCCAACGCAGCGGTACAGGCAAGGGAGTCATGGGAAACCTGATCAGTGATCGAATACGGCCAGCGCCGCCGGGGTCTTGCTCGCGAGGGTGGTGCCTGCTGCCGGCGCATCGTTGCCCGCGCCCAGGCCGCCGCCCAGGGCAGTGACCAGTTCGGCATGGGCACTCAGGCGCGCGGCCTGGACCTGCTGCTGGACCTGTTGCTGGCGAAACAGCAAGGTCTGGGCATTGAGTACGTTGAGGTAATCGGTCAGGCCGCGCTGGTAGGCGATCATCGCGATGTCATAGGTTTTCTGCGCCGAGGCCACCGATTCGGCGGCGAAGGTCTGCTGCTTGGCCATGGACTCACGGCGGATCAGTTGGTCACTGATGCCCTTGAGCGCATTGACCAGGGTCTGGTTGTAGCGGGCCACGGCAATGTCGTAACCGGCGCTGGCTTCGCCCAATTGCGCGCGCAGGCGGCCACCGTCGAAGATCGGCAGGGTGATCGCCGGGCCGACGCTGTAGTTGAGCTTCTTGCCGGTGAGGAACTCCAGCATGCCGCCGCCGGTAGCGACGTAGCCGAGGCTGCCCACCAGGTCGACATTGGGGTAGAAACCGGCGTGGGCCACGTCGATGCCCCGGGCCTGGGCCGCCACTTGCCAGCGGCTGGCGACCACATCCGGACGCTGGCCGAGCAGTTGCGCGGGCAGTGCCGATGGCAATTTCAGGGGCGCAGCGAGGGCCAGGGTCGGTCGCTGCAAGGTTGCGCCCTCCCCCGGGCCCTTGCCGGCCAAGGCCGCCAGTTGGTTGCGGGTCAGGGCGATTTCTTCGTCGAGGGCGTCCAGTTGCCGATGGGTTTCGGGCAATGGGGTCTGGGCCTGGCTGACTTCAAAGTGGGTGCCGATGCCGCCATCCAGGCGCTTTTGCGCCAGGTCGAGGATCTGCTGTTGCTGGGCCAGGGTAGCGGCGACGATATCGCGCTGGGCGTAATGCAGCGACAGTTGGATGTAGGCGCGTACCACGTTGTTTTGCAGCTCCAACTGGGCCTGGCGCGCCTGGGCGACGCTCATATGGGCCAGGTCCACCGCGCGCTCAGTGGCGTTGCGCTCACGCCCCCACAGGTCGAGGGCGTAGCTCAGGCCCAGGGCGGCGTTGTTGTCCCAGGTCGTGGAGTTGTCCAGTTTTCCAGGGCCGTAGAACTGATCGCTCGGCCAGTTGTGGCGCTTGAGCGTGGCATCCCCGTTGATCTGCACAGCCTCGGCAGACTCGGCCAGCCCAGCCATGGCCCGCGCTTCACGTACCCGTGCGGCGGCTTCGGCCATGCTTGGGCTGCCTTGAACGGCGAGGTCGACCCAAGCATTGAGTTGCGGATCGCCGTAGGCTTGCCACCACTGGGTGGTCGGCCAACGGGCATCCCGGGCGGCGCTCTGGATCGCGTCGTCGGTGGCCAGGTTATTGGCGGCGAGGCTCTTGCCTTGGGGGGCAATTCCACCGGTTCCGATGCAGCCGCTGATTGCTAACGATAAAGCCCAAACACTGAGAGTCTTCAGCTCTCTGCTGATGCGACGCGGCACTGCTGCGAATTCCTGAGGTGGTGTTGCGGGGACGGTGCGGCAATTCTAGGGGGCGCGAGGAATGGCGATAAGGTGGGATTCCTGTGAATCTTTGTTACCGTTCAGGCGATAATCCATTGGTCGGGGTCACTCGCCCCCGTAACTTCGTGTCACAATTTGCCATCTCCCTTGAGAGCACCCCATGGACACTTTGCAAAACATGCGCGCCTTCAGTTGTGTCGCCGAAGCCGGCAGCTTCACCGCCGCCGCGGTGCAACTGGACACCACTACAGCCAACGTCTCGCGCGCGGTCTCCAATCTGGAGGCCCATCTGCAAACCCGCTTGCTCAACCGCACCACCCGCCGCATCGCCCTGACCGAGGCCGGCAAGCGCTATTTATTGCGTTGCGAGCAAATCCTGGCCTATGTCGAGGAAGCCGAAGCCGAGGCCAGCGACGCCCATGCGCGCCCCGCCGGGCAGCTCAAAGTGCATACCATGACCGGCATCGGCCAGCATTTCGTGATCGATGCGATTGCCCGCTACCGCCGCACCCACCCCGATGTGACCTTCGACCTGACCCTGGCCAACCGCGTGCCGGACCTGCTCGACGAGGGCTACGACGTGTCCATCGTGCTCGCCAGCGAGTTGCCGGATTCGGGGTTTGTGTCCCAGCGCCTGGGGATCACCTACAGCATCGTCTGTGCCTCGCCGGCCTACGTCAAAGCCAACGGCTGCGCGCAGCGGCCCAGTGATTTGCTCAACCATGCGTGCCTGCGCCTGGTCAGCCCGGTGATCCAATTGGACAAATGGGTGTTCAACGGCCCCGATGGCCAGGAAAGCGTGAGCATCAACAGTTCGCCATTTTTGGTGAACTCCGCCGACGCGATGAAGACCGCGATCATCAGCGGCATGGGCGTTGGCCTGCTGCCGGTCTACGCGGCCATCGAAGGCCTGCGCAATGGCACCCTGGTGCGGATGATGCCGACTTACCGCTCCCAGGAACTGAACCTGTACGCCATCTACCCGTCGCGCCAGTACCTGGATGCGAAGATCAAGACCTGGGTGGAATACCTGCGTGGCTCACTGCCAGAGATCCTGGCGGCGCACCAGGCGGAGCTGGCGGCGTATGAGTTAAGCGGCAGTTTGGGAGCGGTGCGCCTTACCACCTGATTTGGAACACGGCCCCAGAATATTGAAAATCCCCTGTGGGAGCGGGCTTGCCCGCGATAGCGGTGTATCAGTGCCAGATGTAATGCCTGACACACCGCCATCGCGGGCAAGCCCGCTCCCACATTGGTGATGCGGTGTCCTGACAAGTGGGTGCAGGAATGTTAGCTTGCTTGGCATTCTTCCCTGTCGATGAGCCCCACTTGCGATGAAAAAGACTGTCCTCGCCTTCAGCCGTGTCACCCCCCAGATGATCGAACGCCTGCAACAGGACTTCGAGGTCATCGTCCCCAATCCCAAGCAAGGCGATATCAACGCGCAGTTCAATGAAGCGCTGCCCCACGCCCACGGTTTGATCGGGGTGGGCCGCAAGCTGGGCCGGGCGCAGCTCGAAGGTGCGGGCAAGCTTGAGGTGGTGTCCAGCGTCTCGGTGGGCTATGACAACTACGACGTGGACTACTTCAACGAACGCGGGATCATGCTCACCAATACCCCCGATGTGTTGACCGAAAGCACCGCCGACCTGGCCTTCGCCCTGTTGATGAGCAGCGCCCGCCGCGTGGCCGAACTGGATGCGTGGACCAAGGCCGGGCAGTGGAAGGCCAGCGTCGGCGCGCCGTTGTTCGGCTGTGATGTGCACGGCAAGACCCTGGGCATCGTCGGCATGGGCAATATCGGCGCAGCCATCGCCCGCCGTGGGCGCCTGGGCTTCAATATGCCGATCCTCTACAGCGGCAACAGCCGCAAGACCGCAGTGGAACAGGAACTGGGCGCGCAGTTTCGTAGCCTGGACCAGTTGCTGGCCGAGGCGGATTTTGTGTGCCTGGTGGTGCCCTTGAGTGAAAAGACCCAGCACCTGATCAGCCATCGCGAGTTGGGCCTGATGAAACCCAGTGCGATCCTGGTGAATATCTCCCGGGGCCCTGTGGTGGACGAGCCGGCACTGATCGAGGCCCTGCAAACCCAGCGCATTCGCGGCGCCGGGCTGGATGTGTATGAGCGCGAGCCCCTGGCGGAGTCGCCGCTGTTCCAACTGAGCAATGCCGTGACCTTGCCGCATATCGGTTCGGCCACCCATGAAACCCGCGAAGCCATGGCCAACCGTGCCCTGGATAACCTGCGCAGCGCACTGTTGGGCCAACGCCCGCAGGATCTGGTGAATCCGCAAGTCTGGAAAGGCTAAGACACAACACAACCCACTGTAGGAGCGAGCTTGTCTCCGGGCGGCGTTCCGACGAAAAACATTAACGATAACGCGTCTATCCTGAATAAACGCGGCGCCCTCGGTTTTTTCGCGAGCAAGCTCGCTCCTACAGTTTTTTGGGCCAGCGTCGATAACCTGCCATAGAAGATTGTTATCGCTGATCCACAGAAGGTTTTTATGTCCACCACCAAAGCCCGCGCAGATTCACTCTCGCTTCTGCTCTTTACCTTGCGCAGCGGCAAGCTGATGGCCATCAACCTGCTGAAAGTCAGCGAAATCATTGCCTGCCCGCCGCTCACCAAGCTGCCGGAGTCCCATCCCCACGTCAAAGGCATCGCGACCCTGCGTGGCGCGGCCCTGTCGGTGATCGACCTCAGCCGTGCACTGGGCGAAATGCCCCTGAAAGACCCCGACGGCGGCTGCCTGATTGTTACCGATGTCAGCCGGTCCAAGCAGGGCCTGCACGTGCAGGCGGTGAGCCGGATCGTGCATTGCCTGACCACTGACATCCGCCCGCCACCCTTTGGCTCCGGCGGCACGCGCTCGTTTATCACCGGCGTGACCCAGGTGGACGACGTGCTGGTGCAAGTGCTGGACATCGAAAAAGTCATCCACGCCATTGCCCCCGCGCAAATCGAAGTCGCGCCCACCGACCTGACCATGGAAGAAGCCGAAGTGCTCGGCAATGCGCGCATCCTGGTGGTGGACGACAGCCAGGTGGCCCTCCAGCAATCGGTGCACACCCTGCGCAACCTCGGCCTGACCTGCCACACCGCACGCAGTGCCAAGGAAGCCATCGATGTGCTGCTGGAGCTGCAAGGCAGCGCCGGGCAGATCAATGTGGTGGTGTCTGACATCGAAATGTCGGAAATGGACGGTTACGCCCTCACCCGTACCCTGCGTGAAACCCCGGACTTCCAGGACCTCTACGTGCTGCTGCACACCTCCCTGGACAGCGCGATGAACAGCGAAAAAGCGCGCTTGGCCGGGGCCGACTCGGTGCTGACCAAGTTCTCCTCGCCCGAGCTGACCAAATGCCTGGTGGTCGCGGCCCAGACCGTGGCGCAAAAAGGCCTGTAAGTGACAGCGTATTACCAACTGCTGCGCCGCGACCTCACCAAGAGCCTGCCCGCGCCGCAGTGGCCAGCCGACACCCGTCTGGACCATTACCGCCTTGAGCTCGCCCCGGCGATCCATGCGGTGTTACGCATGACCCAGGCCCAGGGCGGCGGCCACGTGCCCAACCTGAAGACCTGGCAGCAGCAATTCATCACCGATGCGGAATTTGACCCCACGCTGTGCCTGGTAGCGAGTAATGCCGACGGTATTCTTGGCGTGGCCCATTGTTGGACCAGTGCGTTTATCAAGCATCTGTGCATCCACCCTTGCGCCCAGGGCCAGGGCCTGGGGCGCGCCTTGCTGCTACATAGCTTCCAGGTGTTCAAGCAGCGCGGCGAACCCTACGTGGACCTCAAGGTGCTGGAAAGCAATCAGCGCGCACGCCAACTGTATGAGAGCGCCGGCATGGTCTTGGTGCTGCGTGACGTGGTCAGCGAAGACTGAGCGGCGCTGGCGCATAACTTGCTTCCAGAGTCTGCGAGCGGCGGATAGAGGTAAAAACCCGTCACCGCTCAAGAGAGCCCTCTGACCTGGCCTGGTAGCAGATCCTCCATGAATACCCATTTTTCCTGCGTTGGTTGCGGCAAATGCTGCACCGACCATCATGTCCCCCTGACCCTCGACGAAGCCCGCCAGTGGGCGGCAGATGGCGGCAACGTCATCGTGCTGGTGGAAGGTTTCCTGGGCAATGGCCTGGGCCTGCCTCTGCAACAGCGCGAGCATGCCGAACGGCGTTCAGTGGTGGTGCCCAGCGGCAATACCCAGGCGTTCGTGGCAATCACCTTTGCCGCCTACAACGCCGGGCGCTGCCGGAATCTTGACGAAGACAACCGTTGCGGCATCTATGAGCGCAGGCCGCTGGTCTGTCGCATCTACCCGATGGAGATCAACCCGCATATCCCGCTGAACCCGGCCGCCAAGGATTGCCCGCCGCAATCCTGGGAACAAGGCCCGGCGCTGATCGTCGGCGGTGAACTGATGGACCACGAACTGGCCGACCTGATCCGCCGCTCGCGCCAGGCCGACCGTGACGATGTGCAGACCAAGGAGGCGGTGTGCGCCCTGCTGGGGATTCGGACCACGGCGCTCAAGGGCGATGGGTTTACCGCTTACCTGCCGGACATGGGCGCCTTTGCCCAGGCCATTGAATTGGCCGCGACCCAGCCAGCCGGGGCCAATGAATGGGTGTTCCATGTCTCCGGGATGGACATTGCCGAGCAGTTGCTGGACGCCGGGGCGCAGATCGCCACCGAAGTGCCGGCCAACTACGCGTTCATCTCCCTGCGCGCTGCCTGAGGGCCGTCAGAGGCGTAAGCCTGTCGCTGTATCGAGCACGCTTGTAGTGGCGAGCGGGCTTGTTGTGGCGAGCGGGCTTGCCCCGCGCTGGGCTGCGTAGCAGCCCCACTTCAGGCACCGCTGTTGTTTCAGATGTACCGAGCCAGCAGGTTTTGGGGCGGCTTCGCCACCCAGCGCGGGGCAAGCCCGCTCGCCACAGGGAGGGCGGCGGCACGTCGGGAGTTTGGGGGGCTGCAGCACAGTAGTTTTCTTGGACTGCAGATTTCTTGTGGCCAGCGCGCTTGTTGTGGCGAGCGGGCTTGCCCCGCGCGGGGCTGCGTAGCAGCCCCACTCCAGGCACCGCAGTTGTTTCAGACATACCGAGCCAGCAGGTTTTGGGGCGGCTTCGCCACCCAGCGCGGGGCAAGCCCGCTCGCCACAGGGAGGGCGGCGGCACGTCGGGAGTTTGGGGGGCTGCAGCACAGCAGTTTTCTTGGACTGTAGATTTCTTGCGGCGAGCGGGCTTGTTGTGGCGAGCGGGCTTGCCCCGCGCTGGGCTGCGTAGCAGCCCCACTTCAGGCACCGCAGTTGTTTCAGATGTACCGAGCCAGCAGGTTTTGGGGCGGCTTCGCCACCCAGCGCGGGGCAAGCCCGCTCGCCACAGGGAGGGCGGCGGCAGGTCGGGAGTTTGGGGGGCTGCAGCACAGCAGTTTTCTTGGACTGTAGATTTCTTGCGGCCAGCGCGCTTGTGGTGGCGAGCGGGCTTGCCCCGCGCTGGGCTGCGTAGCAGCCCCACCCCAGGCACCGCAGTTGTTTCAGACATACCGAGCCAGCAGGTTTTGGGGCGGCTTCGCCACCCAGCGCGGGGCAAGCCCGCTCGCCACTGGGAGGGCGGCGGCAGGTCGGGAGTTTGGGGGGCTGCAGCACAGTAGTTTTCTTGGACTGCAGATTTCTTGTGGCCAGCGCGCTTGTTGTGGCGAGCGGGCTTGCCCCGCGCTGGGCTGCGTAGCAGCCCCACCCCAGGCACCGCAGTTGTTTCAGACATACCGAGCCAGCAGGTTTTGGGGCGGCTTCGCCACCCAGCGCGGGGCAAGCCCGCTCGCCACTGGGAGGGCGGCGGCACGTCGGGAGTTTGGGGGGCTGCAGCACAGCAGTTTTCTTGGACTGTAGATTTCTTGCGGCGAGCGGGCTTGTTGTGGCGAGCGGGCTTGCCCCGCGCTGGGCTGCGTAGCAGCCCCACTCCAGGCACCGCAGTTGTTTCAGATGTACCGAGCCAGCAGGTTTTGGGGCGGCTTCGCCACCCAGCGCGGGGCAAGCCCGCTCGCCACAGGGAGGGCGGCGGCACGTCGGGAGTTTGGGGGGCTGCAGCACAGCAGTTTTCTTGGACTGTAGATTTCTTGCGGCGAGCGGGCTTGTTGTGGCGAGCGGGCTTGCCCCGCGCTGGGCTGCGGAGCAGCCCCACTCCAAGCACCGCAGTTGTTTCAGACATACCGAGCCAGCAGGTTTTGGGGCGGCTTCGCCACCCAGCGCGGGGCAAGCCCGCTCGCCACAGGGAGGGCGGCGGCAGGTCGGGAGTTTGGGGGGCTGCAGCACAGTAGTTTTCTTGGACTGTAGATTTCTTGCGGCCAGCGCGCTTGTGGTGGCGAGCGGGCTTGCCCCGCGCTGGGCTGCGTAGCAGCCCCACCCCAAGCACCGCAGTTGTTTCAGACATACCGAGCCAGCAGGTTTTGGGGCGGCTTCGCCACCCAGCGCGGGGCAAGCCCGCTCGCCACTGGGAGGGCGGCGGCAGGTCGGGAGTTTGGGGGGCTGCAGCACAGCAGTTTTCTTGGACTGTAGATTTCTTGCGGCCAGCGCGCTTGTGGTGGCGAGCGGGCTTGCCCCGCGCTGGGCTGCGTAGCAGCCCCACCCCAGGCACCGCAGTTGTTTCAGACATACCGAGCCAGCAGGTTTTGGGGCGGCTTCGCCACCCAGCGCGGGGCAAGCCCGCTCGCCACGACAAGCCCGCTCGCCACAGGGAGGGCGGCGGCAGGTTAGCGGCGTTTGCCCCAGAACTCTTCTGCCAAGCGCCGCAGGTCTTCCGCCAGCGCGGCGACGTCGCCCGAGCTGAGCTGGCTCTGTTGGCCGGCGCTGACGGTCGCCTCGCCCGCATTGCGGATACCGACGATATTGCGATTGATGTCCTCGCTCACCGCGCTCTGTTCTTCTACCGCCGCCGCAATCTGCACACTCATGGCCGTGATCTGGTTGACCCGCTGGCTGATGCCATCCAGGGCCGACGCGGCGCGCTGGGCATGGTCGACGCTGACTTCGACATGCTGGCTGCTTTGCTCCATGGCCATCACCGCATCACGGGCGCCGCCCTGCAAGGTGCTGATCATGCGTTGGATTTCATTGGTGGATTGCTGGGTACGTTGCGCCAGGCCGCGCACTTCGTCGGCCACCACCGCAAAGCCACGGCCCTGCTCGCCAGCCCGCGCCGCCTCGATGGCCGCGTTGAGGGCCAGCAGGTTGGTCTGTTCGGCAATTGCCCGGATCACTTCCAGTACGCTGGAGATATCCCCGCTGTGGCTTTCCAGTTGATGGATCACGGTGGTGGCCCTGGCCAGTTCCTGGGACAGGCGCAGCACCGCATCGCGGCTTTCGTCCACGCGCAGATGGCCTTCACGGGTCTCGCTGCCGGCCAGGTCTGCCGCTTTCGAGGCTTGTTGGGCGTGGCTGGCAACTTGCGCCACGCTGGCCGCCATCTGCTGGATGGCGGTCGCCACCTGATCGGTCTGGCTCTGCTGGCCCAGGGTGCTGGTGTGGCTGCTGTCCAGTTGCTGGACCAGGGCGGCGGCGTGTCCGGATAAACGCTGCGAGGCATCGCCAATCCGACCCACCACCGCGCCCGCCTGGGCTTCGAGCATTTGCATGGCAAATTCGATTTGCCCCAGCTCGTCCGCGCGCCCGGTGTAGATCGCCTGGCTGACGGGGTTGTCGGCAATCTGCCGCGCCCGCTCGCTCAATTGCCTCAGGGGCCGCAACAACAGATTGATGCCCAGCACGCCAACCGCGCCCACTGCCGCCAGGCCCAGCACTTGCAACGCCCATGAATAACTGGCCAGCCCGGTCCCCACGCCCCAGGTCAGCGCGCACGTCGCCCCAGTGACCAGCGACAACTTCATCGGCATCTCCAGCACCGGCCGCATGCGCCGGGAGCCTGCGCGCAAACGCACATAGGCGCGCTCTGCCGCTCTCACTCGGCGTGCGTCGGGCTTGGTGCGCACCGACTGGTATTCCACCGTCGCCCCGTCGCGGGTGACCGGCGAGGCATAGGCGCTGACCCAGTAGTGATCACCGTTCTTGCAGCGATTCTTCACCATGCCCATCCACGAGCGACCACTTTTGAGGGTCTGCCACATATGGGCAAACGCCGCCGACGGCATGTCGGGATGGCGTAGCAGATTATGTGGCGCGCCCAGCAGTTCCTCACGGCTGTAGCCACTGATGTCGATAAAGTCCTGGTTGGCGTAGGTAATCGAACTACCTAGGTCAGTGGTCGAGAGGATGTTGGCGTCTTGGGCAATGTCCACACTTCGACCCGTGACCGGGAGATTGATCTTCATGGAAAGCGCGCTCGGGGTTGTTGAGGGAGTCGGCAGGGGCACCGACTCTAAGCGCACCGGTTGAGCAAATACTGATCCAGCTCATGTTCCACGCATTTAGTTACCCGCTGCCCCCGTCAACGATCCGGGAGGGTCGCCGACCACGGCCACGCATTCGATCGCCACCCGTGCGCCGCGCGGCAGCCGGCGCACGGCCAGCACACTGCGGGCGGGCAGCCGGCCTTGGGCGAAGTAGCCCAGGTACACGTCGTTGACCAGCTTCAGGTCCTCCAGCTCGACCAGCATCAAGGTGCACTTGACCACGCGGTCCAGCGACGACTCATGACGTACCAATAGTTCGTGCAGCGTATTCATCAGCTGTTTCATCTGCGCGCCCGTGCCGCCCTTCACCAGGTTGAGGTTGGCATCCACCCCGGCAATGCTGGAGGTGTACAGCGTGTTACCGACCCGCACGGCCTCGGAAAACGGCAGCTCCGGGTCAGCGGGGTAAAACTGCGGCCCGAGCGGGTCCTGAGCACTGGCGGTGTCGTGTGCCTCCTGTGGATAACCCTGGAGAATGCGCTGGTACTCGCCGCTCTGCCTGAGCTGCTCCAGTGCGCGGTTCAGCTCACTGCGCAACTCGGGGTCGGACTTGCGCACGCCGATAGCCACGGCAGTGCCCATCAGTTGGCCGGCCACCGGTGGGCCGACGAAGTCAAACGCCCGGCCCTGCTCGGTGTCGAGCAACTCCTGGCGGATTTCTGCGGTGCCTTGCAGCGCCGCGTCGATATCGCCGGCTACCAGGCTGCGGATCAACTGGTCGTTGAGCCAGAAGCTCTTGATGATCACCCCGGCCGGCGCCCATTGCGCCAGGGCGAAGGCTTCACGATTACTGCCGGCCAGCACCCCGACGCGCTTGCCCTTGAGCGCACGCACGGTCGGCAGCAGCCCGGAATACTTGCGGGCCACCAACTGGGTGGTAAGGGGATAGAGGTCGTCGGTGAAATCGATCAGTTGCCGACGCTGGGGGGTGGATGCCATGCCCATGATCGCATCGAAACGCCGGCGTTCCAGGGCATCAATGCTGTGGGAAAATACCTGGTCGACCCAGGTGCAGCGCACATCGAGCTGGGCACACAGGGCATTGCCCAGTTCGATGTTCAAGCCCACCAATCGCCCTTGGGCATTGCGGCTTTCGTAGGGCGGGAACTGCGGGGAGATCGCGAAGCGGATCTCGCTGCGCGGCGCAGTGCCGGCCACCGCCCCCATAAAAAAGCCGCCCGACAGCAGCAGCCCAACGGATAACACGAAGATCTTTGCCAAAGCCATGCAGACATCCCTTTCCTGAAAGACCCACACCCTCAAACCAAACTGCTGCCAATCAGGCGCGGCGAAGGGGTATCAGGCAAGCTTTCAAGAAAAGGTCGTGGACCGACAAGACGAAAAGTCAGCAATGGCTGTAGGCACAACTGCCGTCAGCGTTTACCCATCGAGCGGCGGGTGCCTGGCGGCGCCATACCAGGGGTTTTGGTGTGGCCGTTCTTCGCGCCGTTTTTGTACCACGGCTGATTGCTGTCTTTCGCCCCGGCCAGTTCACCCGGTTTGAAGGGGAATTTGAAGGCCGGGATCACCGGCTTGGCCTCACTGTCGAGGCTGTCTGGATCAGCGAGTTCGGCGCTTTCAACAGGCGGTTGTGTCGGGCAATTCATGGAAGCTCCGGAGCGTGCAAAAAATGACGCGGGCCCGACTTGCGGGCCACACTGGCGCGCAGTATACCTGCGCGCCCTGGTTCTTTAACCACTGCCCGTACGAATGGTCGACCTTTGCTGTCAGCGCTGTCAGTTAACGGTCACTTTGCTGACCGGGTTTGCCGGCTATAAAGAGCCTTCACTCTTCCCATTCTCTGTCCGGACGCCGCGAGCCCATGCACATTCAACGCAAAACCACCTTGATTGTGCTCGCCGTCGTGGCCCTGGCGGTCGTGGCCTGGGTCGCGACCCGGCCGGCCAAGACCAAGCTGTCCGCCTCCACTGCGATCCCGGTGCGGGTGGTCAGTGTCGCCCAGCAGGACATCCCGCGGTTTGTCAGCGGCATCGGCTCGGTACTGTCGCTGCACAGTGTGGTGATTCGCCCGCAAGTCGACGGCATCCTCACCCGATTGCAGGTCAAGGAAGGGCAACTGGTCAAGGCCGGCGACCTGCTGGCGAGCATTGACGACCGGGCGATCCGCGCCAGCCTCGACCAGGCCAGGGCCCAGTTGGGCGAAAGCCAGGCGCAGTTGCAGGTGGCCCAGGTCAATCTCAAGCGCTACAAGGAGCTGAGCATCGACGACGGCGTGTCGAAGCAGACTTACGACCAGCAGCAAGCCCTGGTCAATCAGCTCAAGGCCACGGTCCAGGGCAACCAGGCGGCGATTGATGCGGCCCAGGTCCAGCTTTCCTACACGCAGATTCGCTCCCCCGTCAGCGGTCGCGTCGGGATTCGCAATGTGGATGAAGGCAACTTCCTGCGCACCAGCGACACCCAAGGCCTGTTCTCGGTGACGCAGATCGACCCGATTGCGGTGGAGTTTTCCCTGCCACAACAGATGCTGCCGACCCTGCAAGGCCTGATCGCCGCGCAACACCCGGCCAGTGTCGATGCGTTCCTGGGTGCCGACACCGAGAGCCCGGCCGCGATCCTGCTCGGCGAGGGCCGCCTGAGCCTGATCGATAACCAGATCAGCGCCACCACCGGCACCATCCGCGCCAAGGCCGAGTTCAGCAATGCCGCGCAAACGCTGTGGCCAGGGCAACTGGTCACGGTAAAGATCCAGACCGCCCTCGACAAGGCCGCCCTGGTGGTGCCACCGACCGTGGTCCAGCGCGGCATGGACTCGCACTTTGTGTACCGCCTCAATGGCGACAAAGTGGACGTGGTACCCGTGCAGGTGACCTACCAGAACAGCGACCTGACGATTGTCACCGGCGTGCAGCCCGGTGATGTGCTGGTCAGCGACGGCCAGTCACGCCTCAAGGCCGGCGCCCAGGTGGAGGTGCTCAAGGAGCCGCCGCAAGTGATCCAGACCGCCCAAGCGCAGGCCCGGCCATGAAGGGCCGTGGCTCGGTATCGGCGTGGTGTGTCGACCATCCGGTCGCCACCCTGCTGTTGACCTTTGCCCTGGTGCTGCTCGGGCTGATCGCCTTCCCGCGCCTGCCGGTCGCGCCGCTGCCGGAGGCGGAGTTCCCGACGATCCAGGTCACCGCCCAACTGCCCGGCGCCAGCCCCGATACCATGGCGTCCTCGGTGGCAACGCCCTTGGAAGTGCAATTCAGCGCCATCCCCGGCATGACCCAGATGACGTCCAGCAGCGCTCTGGGTTCCAGCCTCCTGACCCTGCAATTCACCCTCGACAAGAGCATCGATACCGCCGCCCAGGAAGTCCAGGCAGCGATCAACACCGCGGCCGGCAAGTTGCCCAGCGATATGCCCAACCTGCCGACCTGGCGCAAGGTCAACCCAGCGGACAGCCCAGTGCTGATCCTCAGTATCAGCTCCAACAACATGCCCGGCACCGAACTGAGCGACTACGTGGAAACCCTGCTGGCCCGGCAGATCAGCCAGATCGACGGGGTCGGCCAGATCAGCATCACCGGCCAGCAACGCCCGGCGATCCGCGTGCAGGCCTCGCCGGACAAGCTCGCGGCCATCGGCCTGACCCTGGCCGACATCCGCCTGGTGCTCCAGCAATCGAGCCTGAACCTGGCCAAGGGCGCGCTGTATGGGCGCGACAGCGTGTCGACGCTGTCGACCAACGATCAACTGTTCCACCCCGAGGAATACGGCGACCTGATCGTTTCCTACAAGGACGGCGCGCCGGTGCAGTTGCGCGATGTGGCGCGGGTGATCAATGGTTCGGAGAACGCCTACGTGCAGGCCTGGTCCGGCGATACGCCGGGGGTCAACCTGGTGATTTTCCGCCAGCCGGGGGCCAATATCGTCGACACCGTGGACCGCATCCAGGCCGAGTTGCCGCGCCTGCAGGCAATGCTGCCGGCGTCGGTGGACGTCAGCTCGTTGTCGGACCGCACCAAGACCATTCGCGCCTCGCTGCATGAAGTGGAAATCACCCTGTTGATCGCCGTGTTGCTGGTGGTGGCAGTGATGGCGCTGTTCCTGCGCCAATGGTCGGCAACCCTGATTGTTTCCAGCGTTCTGGGAGTATCGCTGGTGGCCACTTTTGCCTTGATGTATGTGATGGGCTTCAGCCTGAATAACCTGACCCTGGTAGCCATCGTCATCGCCGTGGGTTTTGTGGTGGACGATGCGATTGTGGTGGTGGAGAACATCCACCGCCACCTTGAGGCCGGCCTGGACAAGCGTGAAGCAGCAATCAAGGGCGCCGGCGAGATCGGGTTTACCGTGGTATCCATCAGCTTCTCGCTGGTGGCGGCGTTTATCCCGTTGCTGTTCATGGGCGGCGTGGTCGGGCGCCTGTTCAAGGAATTTGCCCTGACGGCGACCTCGACCATCCTGATTTCGGTGGTGGTGTCCCTGACCCTGGCGCCGATGCTGGCCGGGCAGTTCATGCGCGCCCCTAGCCATCATCCCCACGACAAGCCGGGCTTTGGCGAACGCCTGCTGGCCGGTTATGCGCGGAACCTGCAACGGGCACTGGCCCATCCGCGCACGATGCTCGCTGTCTTCACCGTGACCCTGGGCCTGGCGGTGGCCGGCTACGTGTTTATTCCCAAGGGGTTTTTCCCGGTACAAGACACCGGCTTTATCCTCGGCACCAGCGAGGCGGCGGCGGATGTGTCCTACCCGGATATGGTGGCCAAGCACCAGGCCCTGGCCGAGATCATCAAGGCTGACCCGGCGGTGGAAAACTTCTCTCATTCGGTGGGTGTCACCGGCAGCAACCAGACCATCGCCAACGGCCGCTTCTGGATTGCCTTGAAGGATCGGGGTGAGCGTGATGTGTCGGCCAGCCAGTTTATCGACCGGATTCGCGCCAAACTGGCCCAGGTGCCGGGGATCGTGCTGTACCTGCGCGCCGGCCAGGATATCAACCTCAGTTCCGGGCCCAGCCGCAGCCAGTACCAGTACGTGCTCAAGAGCAACGATGGCGCAACCCTGAACACCTGGACCCAGCGCCTGACCGAAAAACTGCGCGCCAACCCGGCCTTTCGCGATCTGTCCAACGACCTGCAACTGGGCGGCAGCATCACCCACATCAGCATCGACCGCCAGGCGGCCGCACGGTTTGGACTGACAGCCACCGATGTCGATCAGGCGCTGTACGATGCGTTCGGCCAACGCCAGGTCAATGAATTCCAGACCGAGACCAACCAATACCAAGTGGTGCTGGAGCTGGACAGCCAGCAACGGGGCAAGGCCGAGAGCCTGAATTATTTCTACCTGCGCTCGCCGCTCAGTGGCGAGATGGTGCCGTTGTCGGCGCTGGCCAAGGTCGACCCGCCGACGGTCGGGCCTTTGTCCATCAGCCATGACGGCATGTTCCCGGCGGCCAACCTGTCGTTCAACCTGGCACCGGGCGTGGCCCTGGGCGACGCGGTGATCATGCTCGACCAGGCGAAGAACGAAATCGGCATGCCGAGCACCATCATCGGTAACTTCCAGGGCGCGGCCCAGGCGTTCCAGAGTTCATTGGCCAGCCAGCCGTGGTTGATCCTCGCGGCGCTGGTGGCGGTCTATATCATCCTCGGCGTGCTGTATGAGAGCTTCGTGCACCCGCTGACGATCATCTCGACCTTGCCCTCGGCCGGCCTGGGCGCGCTGATCATGCTCTGGCTGCTGGGCCAGGACTTTTCCATCATGGCGTTGATCGGCCTGGTGCTGTTGATCGGCATCGTCAAGAAAAACGGCATCCTGATGATCGACTTTGCCCTGGAAGCCCAGCGCGTGCGTGGGCTGGCACCTGGCGAGGCGATTTACGAAGCCTGTGTCACGCGGTTCCGGCCGATCATCATGACCACCCTCGCCGCCCTGCTGGGCGCGGTGCCGCTGATGCTCGGCGCAGGCCCCGGCGCGGAGTTGCGCCAGCCCCTGGGGATCGCGGTGGTCGGCGGGTTGCTGGTGAGCCAGGCGCTGACGTTGTTCACCACGCCGGTCATATACTTGTACCTTGAGAAACTTTTCCACAGACCCAAACCGGCCCTCGGGTTGGCGACCACACATTGAGGCGGGGTCATGCGCGTCCTGATTATTGAAGACGAAGAAAAAACCGCCGACTACCTGCATCGCGGGCTGACGGAACAAGGCTACACCGTGGACGTGGCCCGCGACGGCATCGAGGGCCTGCACCTGGCCCTGGAAAGCGACTACGCGGTGATCGTGCTCGATGTGATGCTGCCCGGCCTCGACGGCTTTGGCGTGCTGCGCGCACTGCGGGCCCGCAAGCAGACGCCAGTGATCATGCTCACCGCCCGCGAGCGTGTGGAAGACCGCATTCGCGGCCTGCGCGAAGGCGCCGACGATTACCTGGGCAAGCCGTTTTCGTTCCTCGAACTGGTGGCGCGCCTGCAAGCCCTGACCCGGCGCAGCGGTGGGCATGAGCCGGTACAGGTGAGCATCGCCGACCTGTGGATCGACCTGATCAGCCGCAAGGCCAGCCGCGCCGGCCAGCGCCTGGACCTGACCGCCAAGGAGTTCTCGCTGCTCAGCGTCCTGGCCCGGCGCCAGGGCGAAATCCTGTCGAAGACGGCGATTGCGGAAATGGTCTGGGACATCAATTTCGACAGCGATGCCAATGTGGTCGAAGTGGCGATCAAGCGCCTGCGGGCCAAGCTCGACGGGCCATTTGAGCACAAGCTGCTGCACACCATCCGCGGCATGGGCTATGTGCTGGAGAATCGCAGTGTCGAGTAACTCGATTGCCCTGCGCCTGAGCGGCATGTTCACCCTGGTGGCGCTGGTGATTTTCCTGCTGATCGGTGGCGCGTTGTACCAGCAGGTGGACCGTGGCCTGGGCTTGTTGCCGGGGGCCGAGTTGGATGCGCGCTACAGTGTGCTGGAGTCGTCGATCACGCGTTTCGGCACGCCGGATCATTGGGTGAAGATGGCCAGCAAACTCAAGCTGCTGGGGGAAGAGGACACGCGCATTCGTTTCTGGGTGGTGAGCAGTGACCCGACTTATGAGTACGGCAAACCCGACGCACGTATCCGCGAATTCGCCGCCGGCCCCACGGGCAAGCGTGATTTGTACCTGCCGGGCCACGCCTATCCGTTCAAGGTGCTGGTCAGTCAGTTCCCGGCCAAGGACCAGCGCCCGCCGCTGCGCTTTATGATCGCCATCGACACCGCCAACTTCCGCGCCACCCAGCACCATCTGCTGATGGCGTTGATCAGCCTGTCGTTTGTCGGCGTGGTACTGGCTTCGCTGCTGGGCTTCTGGGTCGCGCGCATCGGTCTCAAACCGTTGATCAAGCTGTCGGATGAGGCGCAAAAACTGGCACCGCCCAAACTGTCGGGGCGCTTGCAGTTGTCGCCGTTGCCGCCGGAGCTCAAGCAGTTCGTCAACTCCTTCAACTCGACCCTGGAGCGGGTGGAAACCGCCTACTCACGCCTGGAGTCCTTCAATGCCGACGTGGCCCACGAACTGCGCTCGCCACTGACCAACCTGATCGGCCAGACCCAGGTGGCGCTGACCCGTGGCCGCTCCGCCGAGCATTACTTCGAAGTGCTGCAATCGAACCTGGAAGAGTTGGAGCGCCTGCGCTCGATCATCAATGACATGCTGTTCCTGGCCAGCGCCGACCAGGGCAGCAAGGCCACCAAACTGATTGAGTGCTCCCTGGCCGATGAGGTGGCGACGACCCTCGAGTACCTGGACTTTATCCTCGAAGACGCCCAGGTGCGGGTCACCGTGGTCGGCGATGCCCAGGTCCAGATCGAAAAGGCTCATTTGCGCCGGGCGCTGATCAACCTGCTGAACAATGCCGTGCAGCATACCTCGCCGGGGCAGGAGATCCAGGTACGGATTGAAACGCAGGAGCAGCAGGTGCTGATTGGCGTGACCAACCCAGGGGAGCTGATCGCCAGCGAACATCTGCCCCGCTTGTTCGAGCGCTTCTACCGCGTCGACGCCTCGCGCAGTAACAGCGGGGCCAATCATGGGTTGGGGCTGGCCATCGTCAAGGCGATTGCCTTGATGCATGGCGGGGATGTGTTCGTGCGCAGTGAACACGGTGGCAATACCTTTGGTATCACCCTGCCCATCTAATTTTTTTAAACCACTACACAATCAAAATGTGGGAGCGAGCAAGCCCGCTCCCACACAAGCCCATCCCCATAGGTAGATCGCCGTCTCGACTGTTGCGATTTGGGCAACAGTCATTATCTTGTTACACTCTGTACCGTACCGCTCGCCTGCGCCAATATGTCGCATCGACGAGCGAGACGGCAAAGACAGCCGACCCGCCCTGCTATTTCCCTCGACTTATTTCCAGGGCTCTACACTGGGAATCTGTCTTAAAGCCGCTGACTTCAGCGGCTTTTTTTTGCCGTAAAAAAGGCCAGGAACACCCCACAACATTGGCCGTTCAGACTCATCCAAAGGAGCTTCCCCGGTGAAACCCGCGCTGACATTCACCCCGTTATTCCTCGCGATTGCAGCAACTATCTCCCCTCTCGCCCATGCCGCAGATGCCCCTCCCACCGACGGATTCGTCGAAGGCTCCAGCCTCACTATCAACACCCGCAACTACTACATGAACCGCGACCGCCGCGACATCCACACTGACGACAGCAAAGAGTGGGGCCAAGGCTTCCTCGGGGTCTTCGAGTCTGGCTACACCCAAGGCACCGTGGGTTTTGGCCTGGACGCCCATGCCATGCTCGGCCTGAAACTGGACGGCGGTGGTGGCACCGACGGCTCCAGCATCCTGCCGTACGGCAGCGGCAACGGCAAAGCGCCGGGCTCGTTTTCTACCGGTGGCGGCACCCTGAAAATGCGCGCCTTCGATACCGAACTCAAAGCCGGCGACCTGTTCCTCAACAACCCGGTGATTGCCGGTGGCATGACGCGCATGCTGCCCGAGACCTTTCGTGGCGTCAGCCTGACCAACCACAGCCTTGACGGCTGGATGTTCGAAGGTGGCCAGGCCAGTTTCGCCAAGCTCTATAACCAGAGCGGCCACGGGCGTATCGGCACCAGCTACGGCGCGCTGCCCAAGGGCCAGGACAGCCAGCACATGAACTGGGCCGGCGTGGCCTGGAGCGGCCTGCCAGGGCTGACCAGCAACCTGTACGCCTCTGAACTCAAGGACGTGTGGAACCAGTACTACTACGACCTGGACTACACCTACGCGCTCAATGACCTGGTCAGCCTCAACCCCGGCCTGCACTTCTACCACACCCAAGACACCGGCCATGCCCTGCTGGGGGATATCGACAACAACACCTACAGCCTGCATTTCACCGTGGGCGTGGGCAATCACAGCGTCACGGCCGCGTACCAGCGGGTCAATGGCAACACGCCGTTCGACTACATCGCCCAGGGCGACAGCGTGTACCTGGACAACTCCCAGCAATACTCGGACTTCAACGGGCCCAACGAGCGCTCGTGGAAGCTCAAGTACGCCTACGACTTCGCAGGCCTTGGCGTGCCCGGCCTGACCTCCGCGGTGTCGTACATCAGCGGCAAGACCGACCTGACCAAGGTCGACCCCAACAGCCGCGGCTACTCGGCCTGGTACAGCGCCGAGGGCAAGAATGCCAAGCACTGGGAACGGGATATCGACCTCAAATACGTGGTACAGGGCGGCAAGGCCAAGGACTTGGCGGTGCGCCTGCAATGGGCGACCAACCGTGGCAGCAATGGCTACTCGGCGGTGGACCGTGATGTGGATGAGTACCGGGTAATCGTCGATTACCCGATCAATGTGTTCTGACGGCGAATTATCTTTTTCGCCGATTGCTTAATTTCAGGCGCGCGGAATTAAACTGCCATCATCGTCACCGCCGAAGTCAGTCCGATGAGTCAACGCCGCGCCCTTAAACTGCCTGCACGCCCGGAGCTTTTGCTGATTCTGGGCAGTGGCCTCACCGTTGTGCTGATTCTGATCATCGTCGCCGTGCTGCTGATCCGCGAGCACGCCAGCACGTTACAGACCGCCCAGCGCTCCACCAGCAATATCACCCAGTTGATCAATGCCGATGTGCTGCGCAACGTCGAGCTGTATGACTTGGCGCTGCAAGGGCTGATTGCTGCTGCAGGTCGGGATTTGTCCGGACTGCCGGGCGATGTGCGGCACCAACTGCAATTCGACCAATCCACCGCAGCGCCCTACAAAGGCGAAGTCCTGCTGTTGGACGCCCAGGGCACGGTGCTGGCCGACTCGTCGACGCAGACCCCCACCCTGCGCAACTTCGCCGACCGCGACTACTTCCAAATCCATCAGCAAAACCCCGAGACCGGCCTGTTTATCAGCCGCCCGTTCAAGATCCACTGTGACTGCGAGCAAATCTGGCGCATCGCTTTCAGCCGCCGCGTGACCGGGCCCAATGGCGAATTTACCGGGGTAGCGGTGGCGACCATGCGCCTGGCGTATTTCGACCAGTTGTTCAGCAGCCTGACCATTGGTAGCGGCAACACCATCAACCTGCTGAACAACCAGGGCATCCTGCTGGCCCAGCAGCCCCTGCTCGAACGGGACATGATCGACAAGGACCTGAGTTCGCGCCCCAACTTCAAGCGCATGCTGCAAGAGGGCAGCGGCAGCTTCCGGGCGATCTCTGCGATCAGTGGTACCCCCCGGCTTTACACCTTCACCAATGTCGGCCAGTTGCCATTGATCGTGGTGGTGGCCTTGGCCAGCGACGATGTATTCGCCGCCTGGCAACGCGCCGCATGGCTGACGGCAGGCGCCACCGGGGTGTTGTGTGTGGGCCTGTTATGGTTGAGCTGGATGTTGCGCCTGGAACTACGGCGGCGTTACCGCGCCGAGAAGGTGCTGTCAGAACTGGCAGCCACCGACGGCCTGACCGGCCTGGCCAACCGCCGTATCCTCGACCAGCGCCTGACCCTGGAATGGGACCGCGCCCGCCGCTCCGCCGAGCCCTTGGCGCTGCTGATGATCGACGTCGACCACTTCAAGGCCTTCAACGACCGCCATGGTCACCTGGGCGGCGACGAAGCGCTGCGCAGCGTGGCACAGGTGATCGGCAGCCAGATCCGCCGCCCGGCCGACCTGGCGGCACGTTATGGCGGCGAAGAGTTTGCGGTGATCCTGCCCAATACCGATGCCAGCGGTGCCCGGGCGATTGCTGAGCGTATCCGCCAGGGGATCCAGCACTTGCCGCCGGTTGCGGGTGATAGTGAGCCAGTTACGGTGAGTATCGGCTTGAGCACCTGGGACAAACGCAGCAGCGCGTCATTGGAGCAGTTGCTGCTCAGTGCTGACCGGGCGTTGTATGAGGCGAAAAATAGCGGGCGCAACCGCGTGGTCGATGCGGCCACACTGCTGGCGCCTTGAATGTAGCAGCCGGCTTGCCGGCCCCTATAGGCGGATATTTGCCAATAAAAAAAGGCCACCCGAAGGCAGCCTTTAAAAACTAAAGAAAGAGAGTTGTTACTTACACCGCCGCAACGGGACGCATGTAAGAGATCGGTGCGGTGCTGGCATCTTCGAAGGTCACGACTTCCCAAGCATCTTTCTGCTCAATCAATTTGCGCAGGAGCTGGTTGTTCAGTGCATGGCCCGACTTGAAGCCTTTGAACTCGCCTATCAGGCTATTGCCCAGCAGGTAGAGGTCACCAATTGCATCGAGGATCTTGTGCTTCACGAACTCGTCTTCATAGCGAAGGCCGTCTTCGTTCAGTACACCATCCGCGTCGACCACGATGGCGTTTTCCACGCTGCCGCCGAGTGCGAGGTTGTGCTTGCGCAGGTACTCGATGTCACTCATGAAACCAAAGGTACGGGCGCGGCTGACTTCTTTTACGAACGAAGTGCTGGAAAAATCCACGCTTGCACTTTGGGTGCGGTCACGGAATACCGGGTGATCGAAATCGATCTCAAAGCTCACTTTAAAGCCTTCGAACGGGACGAAGGTGGCGCGCTTGTCGCCGTCTTCTACTGTCACTTCCCGCAGAATGCGAATGAACTTCTTGGCTGCGTCCTGTTCTTCCAGGCCGGCAGATTGAATCAGGAATACGAAAGGTCCAGCGCTACCATCCATGATCGGGACTTCAGACGCGGAGAGCTCGACGTAGGCGTTATCGATGCCCAGGCCAGCCATGGCCGAGAGCAAGTGCTCCACCGTGTCCACTTTGACGTCACCGTTGACCAATGTGGTCGACATGGTGGTTTCGCCAACGTTTTCCGCGCGAGCAGGAATCTGCACCACAGGGTCCAGGTCGGCACGAACAAACACGATGCCGGTGTCGACAGGTGCGGGCTTGAGGGTCAGGTATACCTTCTCCCCGGAGTGCAGACCTACACCTGTGGCACGGATAATATTCTTCAGGGTGCGTTGTTTAATCATGGCTTGGACCGCTTCAGCGCAAATTGCGAACTGGTATCAACAAAGGCTGGCGATAATAACAGACCAGACCTTTGCTGAACACCAATCACCTTCATAGCCCTGATACATTCCATCAATCGGCCTGACGACGCAGGAAAGCCGGGATGTCCAGGTAATCCAGATCATCTTGCGGATTCGGGCTACGGGACGCAGCAGCACCGGCCTGAGCCTGGTTGCGCATCACGGTCGGACGATCCAGGTCACGGTAGTTCACCGACGGCATTTCCGGGCGCACAGGCGCTGGAGCGGCAGTCGAAGACGCTTGGCTGGTGTGAACGGTATTGTCGATGACCTTCACAGGCTTCTCGATTTTAGCGCCCAGGCCAGTGGCAACCACGGTCACATGCAGTTCGTCGCGCATGTCCGGATCGATAACGGTACCGACCTTGACCATCGCGTGCTCGGAAGCGAAGGCTTCGATGATGCTACCCACGTCGGAGTACTCACCCAGGGACAGGTCAGGACCGGCGGTGATGTTCACCAGGATGCCGCGTGCACCTTGCAGGTTCACGTCTTCGAGCAACGGGTTGCGGATGGCCGCTTCGGTTGCTTCACGTGCACGGTTAGGACCGCTGGCGCAGCCAGTGCCCATCATCGCCATGCCCATTTCGCTCATGACAGTGCGTACGTCGGCAAAGTCGACGTTGATCATACCCGGGCGCTTGATGATGTCGGAGATACCGCGAACGGCACCGGCCAGTACGTCATCAGCCTTGGCGAAAGCCGACAGCAGGCTTGCGTCTTTACCGAGGATGGTCAGCAGTTTCTCGTTGGGGATGGTGATCAACGAGTCAACGCTTTCAGACAGCAGACGGATACCTTCGTCGGCGATCTGCATGCGCTTGCGGCCTTCGAACGGGAACGGACGGGTCACGACAGCAACCGTCAGGATCCCCATTTCCTTGGCCACTTCGGCAATGATCGGCGCTGCACCGGTACCGGTACCGCCGCCCATGCCAGTGGTGATGAACACCATGTTGGTGCCTTGCAGCACTTCGGCAATACGCTCGCGGTCTTCCAGGGCGGCTTGACGGCCGACTTCCGGATTGGCGCCAGCGCCCAGGCCCTTGGTCACCGCAGTGCCCAATTGCAGGATGGTCCGCGCGCCAATGCTCTTGAGCGCCTGGGCATCAGTGTTGGCGCAGATGAATTCAACGCCTTCAATGTTGCTCTTGACCATATGGTTGACAGCGTTGCCGCCGCCACCGCCGACACCGATTACTTTGATAACCGGGCTTGCGGGGATGTTGTCTACGAGTTCGAACATTTTCCCTCTCCTTTCATTTCTCTAGTTTTTTCGCCTACTACTTGAAACGGTGTTGCGGTAAATCTTTAGAAATTGCCCTTCACCCAGGCTTGCAGGCGCTCCAGCAACGGCGCTTTAGGCTCGTCACTGCTGTAGCTTTCGCGGCTGCCAATGCCCGACAGGGAAATGCCGTCGGTCTGCTTTTGCAGGCCGTACAACAGCAAGCCCACACCGGTGGAATAAATCGGGTTGCGCACCACATCGCCAAGGCCCTTGACGCCATGGGGCACGCCCAGGCGGACCGGCATGTGGAAGATTTCCTCGGCCAGTTCGACCGCGCCTTCCATCTTCGAGGTGCCACCGGTCAGCACGATGCCGGCCGGGATCAAATCTTCGTAGCCACTGCGGCGCAGTTCAGCCTGGATCAGGGTGAACAGTTCGTCGTAGCGCGGCTCGACCACTTCGGCCAGGGCCTGGCGCGACAGTTCGCGCGGTGGACGATCGCCCACGCTTGGCACCTTGATGGTTTCACCGGCACCGGCCAGCTTGGCCAGGGCGCAGGCGTAGCGGATCTTGATTTCTTCGGCGTACTGGGTCGGTGTACGCAACGCCATGGCGATGTCGTTGGTCACCTGGTCGCCGGCAATCGGGATCACGGCGGTGTGACGGATCGCACCCTCGGTGAAGATTGCGATGTCGGTGGTGCCGCCGCCGATGTCCACCAGGCACACGCCCAGTTCTTTTTCGTCGTCGGTCAGTACCGAGTAGGCCGAGGCCAGTTGCTCAAGAATGATGTCGTCGATTTCCAGGCCGCAGCGGCGCACGCATTTTTCGATGTTCTGTGCGGCATTCACCGCGCAGGTCACTACGTGGACCTTGGCTTCCAGACGTACGCCCGACATGCCCAGGGGCTCACGTACGCCTTCCTGGTTATCGATCACGTAGTCCTGCGGCAGGGTGTGCAACACGCGCTGGTCAGCCGGGATCGCCACGGCCTGGGCGGCATCAAGGACGCGCTCAAGGTCGGCCGAGCTGACTTCACGGTCGCGGATCGCCACGATGCCGTGGGAGTTCAGGCTGCGGATGTGATTGCCCGCCACGCCGACGAACGCCGAGTGAATCCGGCAGCCGGCCATCAGTTGCGCTTCTTCGATGGCGCGCTGGATCGATTGCACGGTGGATTCGATATTGACCACCACGCCCTTCTTCAGGCCCCGGGACGGATGCGTGCCGATTCCGACGATTTCCAGCGTGCCGTCGTCCGCGACCTCGCCTACCAGCGCCACCACCTTGGAGGTGCCGATATCGAGACCGACGATCATTTTGCCGCTTTGCACGTTTGCCATGGGTCCTGCCTCTTCTTAATTCTTCGCGACAGCGGGTTGCGCTGCCGTGGGCGCAGCCGGTTCGCGCCAGCTAACGGCCAGGCCGTTGGCATAACGCAGGTCGATGCTCGCAATGTTCGTAATCTGTTCTTTCAGGGTTTTGTCGTAGATGGCGATAAAGCGGCGCATCTTCTCCACCAAGTGGTCGCGTCCCAGCAACAACTCGATGCCCGGGCCGGAACTGCCTGCCCCGGTGGTCAGGAACCAGCTGCCCCGCTCGCGCAATTCCAGGCGCGCAATGGAGAAGCCCAGTGGCCGCAGCATCTGGCTCAAGGCCTGGTACTGCTGCATCACTTGCTGCTGTGCCCGTTGCGGTCCGAACAACTGCGGCAAATGCTCGTAGTTGGCCAACTCGCGCGGGTTGAATGCCTGGCCCTGGTTGTTCAACAGCGCCTCGTCGCCCCAACGGGCCACGGGCAGTTGTTCTTCCAGGCGGATCGTCACTTGATCCGGCCACACGCGCCGTACTTCGGCGTGGGCAATCCACGGCATCTGTTCCAGTTCGGCACGCATGCCTGCCAGGTCGATGGTGAAGAAGCTCGCGGCCACGAAAGGCGCGATTCGCTGCTGCACCGCTTGCTGGCTGATGTAGCTCAAGTCGCCCTGCACGCTGATCTTGGTGATCGGGCGGTCGGCATACGGCAACAGCCGCTGCGCACCTTCATAGGTACCAAAGCCCAGCGCTACCAGCAGTACCGGCCAGAACAAGGCCTTGAGAAAACCAAAGTTGGCTTTCGGCAGGCGCGCCGACATCGGCTCTTTAGCCACCATTCGACTGGCACCACGCGGCACCGGCTTGCGGCCGGGAGCGGGTTGCTGATGACGAAGCGATGCGCCTTGCATGGTCTTAACCTCGTGCCTCTGTATAGCTAGCCGCCAGAATTGCCAGCACCAACTGCTGGAAGTCCAGGCCGGCTGCCCGTGCAGCCATGGGTACCAGGCTATGGTCGGTCATGCCCGGTGCAGTGTTGACTTCCAGGAACCAGAAATTCCCTTGGTCATCCTGCATCACGTCTGCCCGCGCCCAACCAGCGATACCCAACGCCTCACAGGCTTTCGCCGTGAGGTCCATCAATTCCTGCTCTTTGGTTGCATCGAGGCCGCATGGGATCCGGTACTGGGTATCGGAAGCCACATACTTGGCGTCGTAGTCGTAAAAGGTGTGGGGCGTGCCCAATGCGATGGGCGGCAATACCTGGCCACGCAGGGTGGCGATGGTGTACTCGGGACCCTGGATCCACTGTTCCACCAACACTTGCGAATCGTAGGTACTTGCCGCTTTCCATGCGTCGATCAATTCGGCGGCCGAGTTCACTTTAGCCATGCCGATACTGGAGCCTTCATGGGCTGGTTTGACGATCAAAGGCAGGCCCAGTTCCTTGGCTGCAGAAATACAATCGTCTTCGCTGCACAGCACACTGTGACGCGGCGTCGGAATGCCCAGGCTGTGCCACACCTGCTTGGTGCGCAACTTGTCCATGGCCAGTGCCGAAGCGAGGATGCCGCTGCCGGTGTAAGGAATACCGGCGCACTCCAGCAGGCCCTGCATGCTGCCGTCTTCACCGCCACGGCCGTGCAGGATGATGAAGGCGCGGTCGATCTTCTCGGCCTGCAGGCGGGCGAGGAAGTCATCGCCCACGTCGATGCCGAAGGCGTTCACACCCGCGCTTTGCAGCGCTTGGAGCACGGCGTTGCCAGACTTGAGCGACACTTCGCGCTCAGCGCTCTTACCGCCGAACAGCACGGCCACGCGGCCGAAGTCGGCAGGCGCGATGGTGGAAAACAGGGAGCCGTAGTTCGTGTTCATTTCGACTTCCCCTGCACAGCAGCGGCCGCAAACAGCGGGCTCGCCAGCAATTTAGGGGCAAGGCCGCCGATATCACCGGCCCCCTGGCACAGCAGGATGTCGCCGGCACGCAGCAGCGGCTTGACGATCGGAGCGAGGTCGACGCCACGCTCGATATAGATCGGGTCCAGTTGCCCGCGCTGGCGGATGCTGTTGCACAGCTTGCGGCTGTCGGCGCCGGGGATCGGTTCTTCACCGGCCGGGTAGACTTCCATCAGCAGCAACACGTTGGCATCGGCCAATACATTGACGAAATCGTCGTACAGGTCGCGGGTGCGGCTGTAGCGGTGCGGCTGGTAGACCATCACCAGGCGGCGCTCCGGCCAACCACCGCGCACGGCCTTGATCACGGCGGCAACTTCGGTCGGGTGGTGACCGTAGTCGTCCACCAGCATCACGTCGCCGCCGTCTACCGGCAACTGGCCGTAGACCTGGAAGCGCCGGCCCACGCCAGCGAAGCCCGACAGGCCTTCGACGATGGCTTCATCGCTGACACCCTCATCGGTGGCGATGCAGATGGTCGCCAGGGAATTGAGCACATTGTGGTTGCCCGGCATGTTCACCGACACATCCAGTGGTTCGCGATCCGGGCGCAGCACGGTGAAGAAGGTCTGCATGCCTTGCTGACGTACATTGATCGCACGCACGTCGGCGTCTTCGCTGAAGCCGTAGGTCACGGTCGGACGCTTGACCAGCGGCAGGATTTCCCGCACCACCAGATCGTCCAGGCACACCACGGCCAGGCCGTAGAACGGCAGGTTGTGCAGGAATTCGACGAAGGTTTTCTTCAGTTTGTTGAAGTCACCGTCGTAGGTCGCCATGTGGTCGGCGTCGATGTTGGTGACCACGGCCACCAGCGGCTGCAGGTGCAGGAAGCTGGCGTCGCTTTCATCGGCTTCGGCGATCAGATAGCGGCTGGTACCCAGTTGTGCATTGGTACCTGCTGCATTCAGCCGGCCACCGATCACGAAGGTCGGGTCCAGGCCGCCGGCAGCGAACACCGAGGCGATCAGGCTGGTCGTGGTGGTCTTGCCGTGGGTACCGGCGACGGCGATGCCGTGGCGGTAGCGCATCAGCTCAGCCAGCATCTCGGCGCGGGGCACCACGGGAATACGGCGCTCAAGGGCGGTGGCCACTTCCGGGTTGGAGGTGTTCACGGCACTGGAAACCACCAGTACATCGGCTTGCGCGGCGTTCTCGGCACGGTGGCCGATAAAGATCTGCGCGCCGAACGACTCCAGGCGCTCAGTGACCGGCGAGGTCTTGAGGTCGGAACCGGAGACCTGGTAACCCAGGTTCAGCAACACCTCGGCGATCCCGCACATGCCCACGCCGCCGATACCGACGAAGTGGATGCGACGGATGCGGCGCATTTCCGGTTGCGGCATGGCTTTTTGATTCTCAACCATGGGCCACCTCCAGGCAGATATCGACCACGCTGCGGGTGGCGTCGGGTTTGGCCAGGCGGCTTGCGGTACTCGCCATGCTGTTCAGTCGTTCGGGTTGCATCAAAACCTCAGTCAGGCGTGCGGCCAGATCGGCGGCGCCAGTCGTTCTTTGCGGCAGCAGGAAGGCAGCGCCCTCCCCGGCCAAATATTCGGCGTTGCGGGTCTGGTGGTCGTCAATCGCATGGGGCAAAGGCACCAGCAAGGACGGCAGACCGGCAGCAGCCAGTTCACTGACGGTCAACGCACCTGCGCGACAGACCACCAGGTCGGCCCAGCCATAGGCATGGGCCATGTCTTTGATAAAGGGCTCTACCGTCGCCTCGACACCGGCCTCGCGATAGCGGGCGGCAGTCACTTCATCGTGGTTCTTACCCGCCTGGTGGAAGATCTCGGGACGCAGTTCCACAGGCAGTTGCGCCAGCGCTTCTGGCAGCAATTTGTTCAACGGCTCGGCGCCCAGGCTTCCGCCCAGGATCAGCAGATGCGCCTTGCGCCCGGCCAGGGTTTGGCGGGCAATGTCCATGAACAATTCGGTACGCACCGGATTGCCGGTGGTACGCCGCTTGTCCATGGCCGCAAACGTATTCGGGAACGCCTCGCAGACCCGCGCCGCCAATGGCGCCAACAGACGGTTGGCAGTACCGGCCACGGCATTCTGTTCGTGGACGATCACCGGCACACCCGCCAACCGCGCGGCCACACCGCCGGGACCGGTGACATAGCCACCAAAACCCAGCACGCATACCGGCTTCAACTCACGGATGACCTTGCGCGCCTGCCACACCGCCTTGAGCAATACGAACGGCGCCTTGAGCAGGGACAATTTGCTCTTGCCGCGCAGGCCGCTGACGTTGATCAGGTGCAGGGGCAAACCGGCAGCCGGAACCAATTCATTTTCAATGCCACGGGGCGTACCCAGCCAATGCACGGTGTAGCCACGGGCCTGGAACTCACGGGCACAGGCCAGCGCCGGGAACACGTGGCCGCCGGTGCCGCCGGCCATGATCAGCACGTTAGCGCCCATGGGTCGGCTCCTCGGCGAAATCGCTCTCGCTGAATTCCATCTCTTCGCTGCCCAGATGGGTTCGACTCTCCCATTCGATACGCAGCAACAAGCCCAGACAGGCACAGCAGATCACCAGCGAGCTGCCGCCGTAGCTGAGGAACGGCAAGGTCAGGCCCTTGGTCGGCAGCAGGCCGACGTTCACGCCGATGTTGATCAGGAACTGGCCGATCCACAGGAAGGCCAGGCCGTACGCGACATAGGCCGCAAAGAATTGCTTGGCTTTCTCCGCCCACAGACCGATGTACATGGCCCGCACGCAGACGAACACGAACAGCCCGACAGTGGCCAGGGAACCGACCACGCCCAACTCTTCGGCGAGCACCGAGAACACGAAGTCGGTATGCGCTTCCGGCAGGTAGAACTGCTTCTGCACGCTGTTGCCCAGGCCCACGCCCAGCCACTCGCCGCGACCGAAGGCGATCAGCGCCTGGGTCAACTGGTAGCCGGAACCGAACTGGTCGGACCACGGGTCGGTAAAGGTGATCAGTCGCGCCATCCGGTAGGGTTGCGCCTGCACCAGGATCGTCACAGCGGCCACCGCCAGCCCGACCATCAGGGCAAAGCGGAACAGGCCCACACCGCCCAGGAACAGCATCGCCGCAGCGGCGCCCATCATTACCACGGTGGCGCCGAAGTCCGGCTCCATCAGCAGCAGGCCAGCCATAGGCAGCAGCACGATGAACGGCTTGAAGAAACCCATCCAGCTTTCGCGCACTTCTTTCTGTCGGCGCACCAGGTAACCGGCCAGGTAAATCACCACGAAGACCTTGGCGATTTCCGAAGGCTGCACATTGAACGCGCCGAAGCCTATCCAGCGCATCGACCCGTTCACTTCGCGGCCGATACCGGGGACGATCACCATCACCAGCAAGCCGAAGGCACCGATCAGCATCAGCCAACCCAGGCGCTGCCAGGTGGCGATAGGGATCATCATGGTGACGATGCAGGCACCGAGACCAATCACCAGGTAAATCAGGTGGCGAATCATGTGGTAAAGGGTGTTGCCCGACTGTACCGCAGCCACTTCCGAGGAGGCCGAGGTGATCATCACCAGGCCCAGGCCCAGCAGTGCCAGGCAACCGGCGAGCATCGGGAAGTCGAGGTCGATCCCGCGCCCGGTAATGATCGGCGACGGGTACGGCTTGATGATGTTCTTCAGGTCCAGACTCATGCCAAGCCCTCCACGGCGCGGGCGAACAACTGGCCGCGCTCTTCGTAGTTCTTGAACATGTCGAAACTGGCGCACGCCGGCGACAGCAGCACGGCATCGCCGGGCTGGGCCAAGGCACGGCATTGGGCGATGGCGTCGTCCAGGGAGGTGGCACGCACTTGCGGCACCGCGTCGCCCAGGGCGGCGGCGATCAAGTCGCTGTCACGGCCCATCAACACCACCGCGCGGCAATGGGAAGCCACCGGGCCCTTGAGGTCCTTGAAGTCGGCGCCCTTGCCATCTCCACCAGCGATCAGCACCAGCTTGCCATCGATATCGGCGCCCAGGCCTTCAATGGCGGCCAATGCCGCACCGACGTTGGTGGCCTTGGAATCGTTGTAGTAGCTCACGCCATCCAGGTCGCGCACCCACTGGCAGCGGTGCTCAAGCCCGGCAAAGGTGCGCAGGCTCGACAGCATCGCGTCGAACGGCAGACCAACCGCGTGCCCCAACGCCAAGGCCGCCAGGGCATTGGACTGGTTATGGGCGCCACGGATCTTCAGTTCACGCACCGGCATCAGGTTCCGGAATTCGAAGGCCAGGTATTTCTCGCCATTCTCTTCACGGATACCAAAGGCCTTGAAATCGGGTTTGCTCAAGCCAAACGTCCAGCATGGCAGGCCTTCGCCCATCAACGGACGGCTCAGGGCATCCTGGCGATTGACCACCACTTGCCGCGCACCCCGGAAGATCCGGTGCTTGGCCAGGTGGTAAGCCGGCAGGCCGCTGTAGCGGTCCATATGGTCTTCGCTGACGTTCAACACGGTGGCCACTTCGGCGCCGAGTTGATCGGTGGTCTCCAGTTGGAAGCTCGACAGCTCCATCACGTACAGTTCGATATCGTCACTGAGCAGGTCCAGCGCCGGCGTACCGAGGTTGCCGCCCACGGCCACGCGCTTGCCGGCCGCAGCCGCCATTTCGCCGACCAGGGTGGTGACGGTGCTCTTGGCGTTGGAGCCGCTGATCGCCACGATCGGCGCCTTGGCGTTACGCGCAAACAGCTCGATATCGCCAGACAATTTCACCCCACGCGCCGCGGCCGCTTGCAGCGCCGGGGTCGCCAGGGCCAGGCCGGGGCTCACGTAGAGTTCGTCGGCACGGCACAGAAACTCGACATCCAACTCGCCACAACGCACTTCCACGTGCGGGTAGTCACGGCGCAGCGTGACCAGCTCCGGTGGATTTTCCCGCGTATCGGCCACGGCAAACGACGTGCCCCGGTTCGCCAGGAAGCGAACCAGGGACATGCCGCTCTTGCCGAGGCCGACAACGATGCGGAAGTGGTCTGAAGCGATCAGGGACACTCGTTTCTACCTCAGTTTCAGGGTGGCAAGGCCAACCAGCACAAGAATCACGGTGATGATCCAGAAACGGACGATCACCCGCGGCTCAGGCCAGCCCTTGAGTTCAAAGTGGTGATGAATCGGCGCCATGCGAAACACGCGGCGGCCGGTCAACTTGAAGGACGCAACCTGGATCACCACCGACAGGGTCTCCATCACGAACACACCGCCCATGATGAACAGGACGATTTCCTGGCGCACGATCACGGCGATGGTGCCCAGGGCCGCACCCAGCGCCAGGGCGCCGACGTCACCCATGAACACTTGGGCCGGATAGGTGTTGAACCACAGGAAGCCCAGGCCGGCACCGATCAGCGCGCCGCAGAACACAATCAATTCACCGGCGCCCGGTACATAAGGGATCAGCAGGTATTCAGCGAATTTCACGTTACCCGACAGGTAGCAGAAGATGCCCAGGGCGCCGCCCACCATCACTGTCGGCATGATCGCCAGGCCATCGAGGCCATCAGTCAGGTTGACCGCGTTGCTGGAGCCGACGATCACGAAGTAGGTCAGCACCACGAAACCAATGCCCAACGGGATGCTGGCATCCTTGAGCATCGGGAAAATCAGGGTGGTTTCCACCGCGCTCGGCGCTGTCATATAAAGGAAGATCGCCGCGCCCAGGCCGAACACCGACTGCCAGAAATATTTCCAGCGGCTTGGCAGGCCCTTGGAGTTCTTCTCGATCACCTTGCGATAGTCATCGACCCAGCCGATGGCGCCGAACAAGAGGGTTACCAGCAACACCACCCACACGTAGCGGTTGGCCAGGTCGGCCCAGAGCAAGGTGCTGATGCCGATGGACGACAGGATCAACGCGCCGCCCATGGTCGGTGTGCCGGACTTGGACAAGTGCGACTGCGGGCCGTCATTGCGCACGGACTGGCCGATCTGCAGGTTTTGCAGGGTGCGGATCATCCATGGCCCGAGAAACAGCGACAAACACAGCGCGGTCAGCACACCCAGGATCCCGCGCAGGGTCAGGTACTGAAAGACCGCGAAGCCTTTGTGGAACTGTTGCAGATACTCAGCCAGCAGCAGCAGCATTAATGTTTCTCCGTACTTGAGCCACACAAGGCCGCGACGACGTTTTCCATCACCGCGCTGCGCGATCCCTTGATCAAAATGGTTGTGTGTTTGTCTTGTTCGGCCATACCCAGCGCCTGGATCAATTCGGCCTGGGTCGCGAAATGCCGCGCGCCTGCACCGAACGCGGCGACGGCGTGGGCCATGTTCGGGCCCACGGCGTAGAGCGCGTCGACTTTACCGCCGGCGTAGGCGCCGACTTCACGATGGGACTGTTCGGCCCAGTCGCCCAGTTCGGCGATATCGCCCAGCACCAGGACCTTGCGACCGTCAAAGCCCTTGAGCAGGTCAATGGCAGCACAGACCGAGGACTGGTTGGCGTTGTACGTGTCATCAATCACGCGCATGCCGTTGGTCGCCAACTGCGCCACGGTGCGGCCCTTGACCGGCTGCACGGCGCCCAGGCCAGTGGCGATGCCGAACAGCGACACGCCCAGGGCGTAGGCGGCAGCCGCAGCGGCCAAGGCGTTGGCAACGTTATGGTTGCCCAGCAGGTTCAGTTGCACAGGCTCGTCACCTTGCGGGCTGTGCAAGGTGAAAGCCGGGCAGCCACGGGCATCGAGCGTGATGTTCGAAGCATGGAAGTCAGCCGCAGCGTTGTGCACGGCGAAGCTCAGGACCTTGCGCCCGGCGGCACGTACACGCCAGGTTTCGAAGGCTTTGTCATCGAGGTTCAGGACTGCAGTGCCGGAAGCATCCAGGCCCTCAAGGATTTCACCCTTGGCCTGGACGATCTTCTCAGGGCCACCAAACTCGCCAACATGGGCGGTACCCGCGTTGTTGATAATGGCGACGTGCGGCCGAGTCATGGCCACGGTGTAGGCAATTTCGCCAATGCGCGACGCGCCCAACTCGATGACCGCCGCCGTGTGTTCCGGGGCCAGTTCGAGCAGCGTCAGCGGTGCGCCAAAATCGTTGTTGAGGTTGCCACGGGTGGCAAGCACCGGCCCGCGCGTGCGCAGGATGCCGGCGAGCAATTCCTTGACCGTGGTTTTGCCACTGGAACCTGTGATCGCCGCAACCGGGTTGCTAAACGCTGCACGGTTAAGGGCTCCCAGTTGACCAAGGGCCAGGCGAGTGTCAGCCACCAGCAACTGCGGCAGTGTCGAGTCAGCGACTTCACGTTGTACCAGGGCGCCGACGGCACCTTTGGCAGCCACCTCATTCAAATAGTCATGCCCGTCGAAACGCGGGCCGGCCAAGGCAACAAACAGTTGCCCCGGCTTGATGTTGCGACTGTCGATGCTGACGCCGTCAAAGCTGCAATCGCTCGACAACACACGGGCCGCCAGGGCCTGGGTCAGCTCGCTGAATTCCATGGCCTTAAGCATGGGCAACCTCCCATGCAGTCAAGGCGTGATCGGCCTCGACCAGATCGGAAAAAGCGTGGCGCTCGCCGTTGATTTCCTGGTAGTCCTCATGGCCTTTACCGGCCAGGACCACCACGTCGTTTGCGCTGGCGCTGGCGATCAATTGGGCAATGGCAGCACCGCGACCGGCAACAAAGGTTACTTGGGAGGCGTCTTTGAAGCCTGCACGAATATCATCGAAAATCTGGCTCGGGGCTTCGCTGCGCGGGTTGTCGTCGGTGACCAGCACGCCATCGGCCAGGCGTTCGACGATCTCGGCCATCAGCGGGCGTTTGCCGCGATCACGGTCGCCGCCGCAGCCGAACAGGCACAGCAACTTGCCCTTGGCATGCGGGCGCAGGGCTTCGAGCACTTTTTCCAGGGCATCCGGGGTGTGGGCGTAATCAACCACCACCAGCGGTTGCGTCCCGCCACCCAGGCGCTGCATGCGCCCGGCCGGGCCTTCGAGCTTGGGCAACACGCGCAGGATTTCGTCCAGGGCGTAATCCAGGCCCAGCAAGGCGCCGATGGCTGCAAGGACGTTGCTCAGGTTGAAGCGGCCCAGCAAGGTGCTGCGCAAGTGGTGCTCGCCCTGGGGCGTGACCAGCGTTGCGAGCACGCCTTCATCATTGAACTGTGCTTCGCGGCAATACAGGTGGGCGCTGGAATCTTCCAGGCTGTAGCTGATCAGGCGTGCTTCGCTTTTTTCTGCGGCCAACTGGCGACCGAATGCATCGTCCAGGTTCACCACCCGGCACTTGAGGTCATTCCAGCCGAACAGCTTGGCCTTGGCGGCAGCGTAGGCCTCCATGCTGCCGTGGTAATCCAGGTGGTCGCGGGACAGGTTGGTCATCACCGCTACGTCGAACGCCAGCGCGGTCACCCGGCCCTGATCCAGGCCGTGGGACGAGACTTCCATGGCGACGGCCTTGGCCCCGGCCTTTTTCAGGTCGGCCAGGGTCGCCTGCACGGCAATCGGATTCGGCGTGGTATGCAGGCCGCTTTGCAGCGCGCCGTAGAAACCGGTGCCCAAGGTCCCGACGATGCCGCAGTGCTGACCCAGCAGGTCCAGCGCCTGGGCCACCAGTTGGGTGACGCTGGTCTTGCCGTTGGTGCCAGTGACACCAATCAGGTTGAGCTGGCGGCTCGGGTCGCCATAAAAACGCCCGGCGATATCCGACAACTGCGCCGCCAGGCCCTTGACCGGGATCAGCGGCACATCGGTGATTGGCAGGACGGTGGCGCCTTCAACTTCATAGGCCACCGCTGCCGCACCGCGCTGCAAGGCGTCGGCAATATGAGCACGGCCATCGAGTTTGCCACCCGGCACGGCCAGGAACAGGTCGCCGGCACGTACATTGCGGCTGTCCAGGCTCAGTTCGCGAATCAACAGATCGCGGCCAGCGTGGGCGAAAATCTTGTTCAGGCTAAGAGACATCAGCCGCGCCCTCCATTGGCTTTTACCGCAGCGGCCGGTGGTCCGGCGTTGGCTTGTTGGGTCGGCGGCAGGTTGTCCGGCGTGATGTTCATCAAGCGCAGGGTGCCGGACATGACTTTGCTGAATACCGGTGCCGAGACCAGGCCACCGAAGTAGCCGGCCTTGCTCGGTTCATCGATGACGACAACGATGGCGTAGCGCGGATCGCTCATCGGGCCGAAGCCAGCAAACAGCGAACGGTAGGAGTTTTCGGCATAACCCTTGGTGCCCACCGACGTCTTGCGCGCGGTACCGGATTTGCCGGCCACGTGATAGGCCGGGACCTGGGCACGGAACACACCACGCGGCGCCTCGATCACCTGTTGCAGCATGGTCTGCATGGTCTTGGCGACGCTTTCCGGGATGACCTGTTCGGATTTCGGCGCTTCGTCCACGTGGATCAGGCTCAACGGCGTCATGCGGCCATTGTTGGCCAGCACGGAGAAGGCATGGGCCAATTGGATCGCGGTCACCGACAGGCCGTAGCCGTAGGAGAGGGTCGCCGTCTCGGCCTTGCGCCATTCACGGTAGTTGGGCAGGTTGCCGACGCGCTCGCCCGGGAAGTCCAGGCCAGTGGGCTGGCCCAGGCCGATCTTCTGCGCCAGGTGGTAGATGGTCTCGCCGCCGATATCAAAGGCGACTTTACTCATGCCGACGTTACTGGAGTTGATCAGGATGCCGGTCAGGTCCAGCACCGGCCCTTCGCTGCGGGATACGTCGCGGATGGTGTACTTGCCCAGTTGCAGAGTGCCGGGATAAACCTCGACCTTGTCGGTCGGCTTCCAGCGCCCGGATTCCAGGGCCGCACTCATGGAGATGGCTTTCATGGTCGAACCCGGTTCGAACACGTCGATCATCGCGCGGTTGCGCATCATCGCCGGTTGCAGGTTGCGACGGTTGTTGGGGTTGTAGGTCGGCTGGTTGACCATCGCGAGGATCTCGCCGGTCTTCACGTCCATGATCACCAGGCTGCCGGCCTTGGCACCGTTCTCGATGATGGCGTTGCGCAGCTCGCGGTTGGCCAGGTATTGCAGGCGCAGGTCAATCGACAACGCCAAGGGCTTACCGGCCTTGGCGTTTTTGGTGACCTGGACATCCTTGATCAGTCTGCCGCGACGATCCTTGATGACCTGTCGTTTGCCGGGAACCCCGGCCAGCCACTCGTCGTAGGCAAGTTCCACCCCTTCGCGGCCATGATCATCAATGTCGGTGAAGCCAACCATATGGGCGGTGGTTTCACCGGCCGGGTAGAAACGTCGGAATTCCTCGATGCCATAGACACCGGGGATTTTCAGGTCGAGCACACCTTGACCCTGTTCAGGGGTGAGGCCGCGAACCAGATAGATGAATTCTTTATTGGCCTGGGCCTCAAGACGCTCCTTGAGGGCCTTGGGGTCCTGGCCGAGGGCATGGGCCAGCTCGGTCCATTTGTCCTTGGCGACTTGCAGTTCCTTGGCGTTGGCCCACAGGGTGGTAACCGGGGTACTGACAGCCAGGGGCTCACCGTTACGGTCGGTGATCAGGCCGCGGTGCGCAGGAATCGGGATATGCCGCAGGCTACGGGCGTCGCCCTGGCCGATCAGGAAGTCGCGGTCTACCACTTGCAGGTCAATGATGCGCCAGGCAATCGCGCCCACCATCAATGCGAGCAAGCCCAGCACGACGCGGAAGCGCCACGGGTAGAGAGCGCCTTCGAGTTTCATCATGGCGCCACCATGCGGACTTCTGCTGCGCCAGGAATATGCATCTTCAGTTGCTCAGCGGCGAGTACTTCGATGCGGCTGTGGGCCGTCCAGGTGCTCTGCTCCAGGATCAACCGACCCCATTCCGCCTGCGCCTTGTCACGCACGCTCAATTCGCCGTACAGGCTATTGAGCAACTGACGATTCCAGTGGGCGCTGTAGGACACCGCTATCGCGGACACCAGCACGCCGACATACAGCAGCATCATAAAGAAGCTGCCGCCCGGAAGGGGCTTGGCGAAAAGCTTGCTCACCGCAGCTTCTCCGCAACGCGCATGACGGCGCTGCGAGCACGTGGGTTGGCCTTGAGTTCGGCTTCGGAAGCGAACTGCGCTTTGCCATGGATTTTGATTTTCGGCACAAAGGCTTCGAAACGTACCGGCAGGTTGCGCGGCAGATTATCGGTTTCGCCCTTGACCAGACGACGCATGAACAGTTTGACGATGCGGTCTTCCAGGGAGTGGAAGCTGATCACTACGAGACGACCGCCCACTTCCAGGGACTCCAGGGCAGCCTCGAGGCCAGCCTCCAGGTCACCCAGTTCGTTGTTGACGTGAATGCGCAGGCCCTGGAACGCGCGGGTTGCCGGGTTCTTGCCCTTTTCCCACGCCGGGTTGGCGACTTTCAGTACTTCAGCCAGGTCGGCGGTGCGTTCGAACGGCTGGATTTCCCGGCGCTCGACCACGGCACGGGCCATGCGGCCGGCGAAACGTTCTTCGCCATATTCCTTGAATACTCGGGTGATTTCTTCGTGGGGTGCGGTGGCGATGAACTGCGCGGCACTGATGCCACGGCTCGGGTCCATGCGCATGTCCAGCGGGCCGTCGTTCATGAAGCTGAAGCCGCGTTCAGGGTCATCCAGCTGCGGCGAGGACACGCCCAGGTCCAGCAAAACCCCGGCCACCTTGCCCGCCATTCCACGCTCGGCGACTTCCGCGCCCAGCTCGGCAAAGCTGCGCTGCACAACGACAAAGCGGCCGTCTTCGGCCGCTAGCGCTTGCCCGGTGGCAATCGCCTGGGGATCCTTGTCGAACCCGAGGAGTTTGCCCTCCGGACCGAGCTGGCTGAGGATCAACCGGCTGTGCCCCCCGCGCCCAAACGTGCCATCCAGATAGCAGCCATCAGGGCGCACGGCGAGAGCCTCGACGGCTTCGTCAAGCAGCACGGTGATGTGGTTAAAGCCGCTATCAATAGTCACAGGATCAAATCACGCAGTTCATCAGGCATGGCGCCCGGTTGTTGAATAGCAGCCAGGTCAGCTGCAGAAACAGCATCCCAGGCATCTTCGTCCCACAATTGGAACTTGTTCAGTTGGCCTACCAGCATCGCGCGCTTATCCAGCTTGGCGTATTCGCGCAGACGCGGCGGAACCAGGAAACGACCACTGCCATCGAGTTCGAGGTCGACGGCATTACCAATCAGCAAACGTTGCAGACGGCGGTTTTCTTCACGTAACGAAGGCAGAGCGCGCAACTTGGTTTCAATCAACTCCCACTCATCGAGGGGGTAAACACACAAACATGGATCAACGGCATCAATCGTGATGATTAACTGGCCTGAACTTCGCGAAATGAGCTCGTCACGATACCGGCTCGGCATGGCGAGACGGCCTTTTGCATCGAGACTTATAGCGTTAGCTCCGCGAAACACAGATGCGTTTCTCCAAATTTTAGCGTTTTACGTTCAAAAAACCCACTTTGTGCCACTTTCCGCCACTTGCGCACACTATAGGAATGCGCCCACCACACCGTCAAGGCGCGGATTAAAGGAAAAGCCTTACAGAACGGAGATTTAGGAGCGCAAAAGGAGGAGAAACGAGAGTTCGGTGATGTTTTTGACTCAACAACCCCAAATAGCTCAAAGAGCTAGAGCTTGAACTTAAAGTAATTTATTAAGAGTAAGATTTTTTCGGTATTACGAAGACGCATCTGCCAATGATTTGGCAGGGAGGGATTCTTGCGTTACTACCTGGTTTCTGCCCGAGACTCGCGCAGAAGGAAAAAGGTGGAGAGTCGATCTATAAGCCGGGTTCTGTCTTGAACAGTCATTCGTCTACGATGGCCATCACTGGACATCTTTAGCAACCTACCCGGTTCCAGCGCGGGCCACGCCTTGGAACCCTATTTGGTCTTGCTCCAAGTGGGGTTTACCTAGCCACGAACTGTTGCCAGTCGTGCGGTGCGCTCTTACCGCACCTTTTCACCCTTACCGGCACCGAAGTGCTTAGGCGGTTATTTTCTGTGGCACTTTCCGTAGGCTCACGCCCCCCAGGCATTACCTGGCACTTCGCCCTATGGAGCCCGGACTTTCCTCCCCCCCCTAATTTTCATAGAGGGCAGCGACTGTCCAATCGACTCTCCGCCGCGAAGGTTAACGGCACGGCGGCCTTAGAACAAGTATTAAAAGACAGCATTGCCATCATGTTCCGACGTCGTGCACGTTAAACCCAGGAACTATTCGCTCTTTTGCTTATCAAGCGCGGCCTGATACAACACGTTCTTGCGCACTCCGGTTATTTCCGCCGCCAGGGCCGCGGCACGCTTGAGGGGCATTTCCTTGAGCAACAGGTCCAGCACGCGCATGGCTTCGCTACCCACCGCGTCTTCGCTTTGCGGTGCAGTCCAACCCGCAACCAGTACCACGCACTCGCCACGCTGCTGATTGCTGTCACCCTCGACAAAGGCGCGCAACGCTTCCAGAGGCAGGCCCTTGAGGGTTTCAAAGGTCTTGGTCAGTTCCCGCGCCAGCAGCGCCAGGCGTTCGCCACCGAAGACCAGTTCCATGTCTTGCAGGCACTCCAGGATACGGTGCGGAGCCTCGTAGAAGATCAGGGTGCGCGGCTCTTCCTTCAATAACTCCAGGCGCGCCCGCCGCCCCACGGCCTTGGCCGGCAGGAAACCTTCGAAGATAAAGCGATCGGACGGCAGGCCCGCCGCCGACAACGCGGTAATCAACGCGCACGCACCGGGAACCGGGACTACATTGATACCAGCGGCACGTGCCTGGCGCACCAGGTGGTAGCCAGGATCGGAGATCAGCGGCGTACCGGCGTCGGAAATCAACGCCACGTCGTCGCCCGCAAGCAGGCGGGTAATAAAGCGGCTGCCTTCGTCGCGCTCGTTATGTTCATGGCAGGCGGCCAATGGCGTGGCAATACCAAAATGCTGCATCAAGCGCAGGGAGTGCCGGGTGTCTTCGGCAGCAATCAATTTGACGTCACGCAACACTTTCAGCGCCCGTGCACTGATGTCGTCCAGGTTGCCAATGGGCGTCGCCACCACAAAAAGCGAGCCAGCAGTGGAATTCAAAGGACCTGGAGCAGTCAAAGCGCACACCTCGAAGATTGGCAAAAGCCATATTGTAGCGCGTAGACGTCAAGAAAATGCGCCGACGAGGTTGCGTCCAGAAGGTCTGTTTGCGGCGGTTACCGACGCCCTGCAACATTTAAACGATCTAAATAGACGGTTTCACGCCACTAACATCGCGCCCCGGCCAGTGCTTGGGTACAATTCCACGCTAATTTGATCGGTATCAGGAACACTTACATGATCGCTTGCCTGCGGCTGTTCTCTGCCCTTTGCCTGGCTGCCCTGTTGGCGGCTTGCGCAAGCTCGCCCTCGTCAAGCCTTGGCGAACTCCCACGGACCCCGGATGCCACCATCGAGCAACTGCTCGAACAGGCGACTTCGGCCAAGACCCCGGAAAAAGCTGCACTGCTGCGCCTGAGCGCGGCAGACATGGCCTTTCACCAGAACAACCCCGGCCGCTCTGCGCAGATCCTTGCGCAAGTGCCACTGGACAGCCTCAAGCCGGCCGCCCAGGTCTTTGCCAGCACCCTCACGGCAGAACTGGCGATGACCCGCAACCAGCCGAAGGCTGCGTTGACGGCGCTGGGCCATCCAAGCCTGCAAAACCTCAAGGAGTTGCCGCCGGAGCAACAGATCCGCACTGGCACCGTGCATGCTCGTGCCTATGAAGCCGACGGCCAGACCCTGGCCGCCGCCCGTGAACGCGTAGCCATGGCGCCGCTGCTCACCGGTGATGCCGCCGCCAGCAACCACGACGCCATCTGGAGCCTGATTGCCGCCGTGCCTGGCGAGCAGTTGCAGGCCAGTGGCAACCCGACTCTCGATGGCTGGATCACCCTGGCGCAGGCCGTGAAAAACGCCGGCACCCTGGAGCAGCAGCAAGCCGCCATCGACACCTGGCGCGCGCAGAACCCTGCGCACCCGGCTGCGGTGCAACTACCAACGCCGCTGACCAAGCTCAAGGAGCTGGCCAGCCAGCCGCTGAATAAAATCGCCCTGCTGCTACCACAGCAAGGTCCGCTGGCCAGCGTGGCCAAGGCCCTGCGCGAAGGTTTCATGGCCGCCCATTACCAGGCGCAGCAGGCCGGGCAGAAGCCGCCGGTCATCGAGGTCTATGACAGCTCACGCGTCAGCTCCATCGATGAGTTCTACAAGCAGGCCCAGGCTGACGGCGTGCAATTGGTTGTCGGCCCACTGGAAAAACCGCTGGTCAAGCAACTCAGCGCCCGCCCGCAATTGCCTATCACCACCCTGGCCCTGAACTACAGCGAAGGCGACCAAGGCTCGGCCCAACTGTTCCAGTTCGGCCTCGCGGCCGAGGACGAAGCCCGTGAAGTGTCGCGCCGCGCCCGCGCTGACGGCCTGCACCGCGCCGCTGCCATGGTGCCCAAAGGCGAATGGGGCGAGCGCGTGTTCAAGGCCTTCCGCCAGGACTGGGAAGCCAACGGCGGCACCCTGATCGGCGTCGAATATGTCGACCAGCCGGTGGCCCTGGCCCAGCAAATCGCCGACCTGTTCAAGCTGCGCCAGAGCGAAGGTCGCGCCAAGAGCCTGCAAAGCACGGTTGGCGCTGACGTGGCGGCACAGCCATCGCGTCGCCAGGATATCGAGTTCATCTTCCTCGCTGTGACACCGCAACAGGCCCAGCAGATCAAGCCGACGCTGAACTTCCAGTACGCGGGTGATGTGCCGGTGTACGCCACGTCCCACGTGTTCAGCGCCAGCGGCGACAAGAACCAGTACAACGACATGAACGGCATTATGTTCTGCGAGACGCCGTGGCTGCTTAACACCACCGACCCGCTGCGCAACCAGGTCGCTACACAATGGCCACAAGCCAATGGCAGCTTGGGCCGCCTGTACGCGATGGGTGTTGATGCCTACCGCCTGGCGCCGCGCCTGGGTCAGCTCAAGGCGCTGCCTGATACCCGTATCGAGGGTCTTTCCGGCAACCTGGGCATGAGCCCGAGCCAGCGGATCGAACGCCAGATGCCGTGGGCCAAGTTTGTCAGTGGCCAGATCGAACGCCTGCCCGATACCCCGCGCTGATGCCCCCACGCTCCAGCGCACAAAGCGGCAAGGACGCCGAACAACAAGCACTTGAACACCTGCAGCAACAGGGTCTGCGCCTACTGGCGCAGAACTGGTTGTGTAAACGCGGCGAGCTTGATCTGGTCATGCTTGACGGCGATACAGTAGTATTTGTCGAAGTCCGCTACAGAAAATACGCACAATGGGGTGGCGCACTCGCCAGTATCGACGAGCGCAAACGCCAAAAGCTGATACTCGCCGCGCAGTTTTTCCTGCTCAGTGAACGTCGCTGGGCTGACTCACCCTGCCGTTTCGATGTGGTCGCCATAGAAAGCACCGCCCACGGAACCGCTGATCTGAACTGGCTGCGCAACGCCTTCGATGGTTGAGCGCCACCGCTACGGATCGGACATCTTCACCGCACACTTTTGCTCTTTGCTTTGCGGGCTGCACATTCGTGTGCCATACAGCCGCGCTACTTAAGGTCACACAGATGGACATGCAATCCCGAATTCGCCAGCTTTTCCAGGCCAGTATCGATACCAAGCAACAGGCGATGGACGTACTTGCACCGCACATCGAGCAAGCCAGCCAGGTCATGGTCAACGCCCTGCTCAACGAAGGCAAAATGCTTTCGTGCGGCAACGGTGGTTCGGCCGGCGACGCCCAGCATTTCTCTTCGGAGCTGCTCAACCGCTTTGAGCGCGAGCGCCCGAGCTTGCCGGCGATCGCCCTGACCACCGACTCGTCGACGATCACCTCGATCGCCAACGACTACAGCTACAACGAAATCTTTTCCAAACAAATCCGTGCCCTCGGCCAACCGGGCGATGTGCTGCTGGCTATTTCAACCAGCGGCAACTCGGCGAACATTATTCAAGCGATCCAGGCCGCACATGATCGCGAAATGATTGTCGTAGCATTGACCGGGCGCGACGGCGGCGGCATGGCCTCGCTGCTATTGCCTGAAGACGTGGAAATCCGCGTCCCGGCCAATGTCACTGCACGTATTCAGGAAGTCCATCTGCTGACGATCCACTGCCTGTGCGATCTGATCGACAGCCAACTGTTCGGGAGTGAAGAATGACCGTTAACCGCCTCAGCCTTATGGCCATCACGCTGTGCCTCGCTATCAGCGGCTGCACCTCGGCCATTACTGCCACCCGCGACACACCGATCCAGGACGACCGGGGCACACGCACCTTTGGCAGCAAGATCGATGACTCGCTGATCGAAACCAAGGTCGGCGTCAACGTGGCCAAGGCCGCGCCCGACCTGGGCAACGGTGCATCGCGCATTGTCGTGACCAGCTTCAACGGCATCGTGCTGCTCGCCGGGCAAACCCCGCGTGCCGACCTCAAGACCCAGGCTGAACAAGCCGCCTCGACCGTACAACGGGTCAAGAAGGTCCACAACGAATTGCAGGTCGCACAACCCATCACCCTGCTGGCTATCAGCAACGATGCGGTGCTGACCACCAAGATCAAGGCGCAGATGCTGACCGACAGCGCGATTCCCGGCTCTCGGATCAAGGTCGTGACCGACAACGGTATCGTCTACCTGATGGGCCTGTTGACCCAGCAGGAGGCCACCCGCGCTACCAACCTGGTACAGGGTGTGTCCGGAGTACAGAAAATCGTGAAGCTGTTCGAATACATCGACTGATGTAATCACCAGCCACAAAAAAGGGCGCCGTGCATTGACTGCACGGCGCCCTTTTTATTGGCTGGTGGTTACTGGTACTGCTGGTATGGATTGCCCTGGAACTGGTTGTTCTGCTGCTGTTGCTGCGCCGGCTGGCCATACTGCTGGCCGGGAATCGGACCAAGGTTGACCTCCACGCGACGGTTTTGCGCGCGACCATTGACGTCGGCGTTGCTGGCAATCGGGTTATCCGGGCCGGCACCACGGGTGGTCAGGTTGGTCGGGCTGACACCTTGGGAGGTCAGGTAATTGGCCACGCTTTGCGCACGACGCTGGGACAGGTCCATATTGAGCTGGCGGCTGCCGGTGCTGTCGGTATAACCGACGATCTGGATGGTGTTCTGATTGAACTGCTTGAGCGAACCGGCCAGGTTATTCAGTGGGGTATAGAAGCTGCTGGCGATAGCATCGGAGTTGGTGGCGAACGTGATGTTACCCGGCATGATCAACTTGATCTGATCACCCTGGCGCTGCACTTCGACGCCGGTGTTGGCCATGCTTTCGCGCAGTTTCTTTTCCTGCTGGTCAGCGTAATAGCCATAACCCGCAGCACCGATACCCGCCACTGCTGCGCCGATCAGCGCGCCCTTGCCACGGTTGTTATGGTCAATGGCCGCACCGGCCAGCGCACCCGCCAGCGCGCCGAGGCCGCCGTACTTGGCGGTTTTGCTCATGCCTTGTGAACCGTTGTCCGCCTGTCCCTGGCTGCCATCGTAAGGATTAGGGGAAGCACAGCCCGACAATAGGGCTACCGCGGTAGCAACAACAAGCAGACGACGCGAAGTGAACATGAAGGAAGCTCCTACTTTTGCATTCTGTGATGCAGAGGACATTGGCAATGGACCTGTGCCGAGTTTGGAACGCGACAAACGGCAAAAATTCCATGACCGGCCTCTGTCCTGTAACAAAAGATGGAGGCCGGTGCAGCTACCTAAACCCTAGCAGAGCCTCGCGATTTCACGCCCTGACGAACGGATTCTCACGCATTTCATCCCCCAGGCGTGTATCCGGGCCATGCCCCGTCACCACGGTCGCGTCTTCGTCCAGGGTATACAGGCGCTGCTGGATCGAACGCACGATGGTTGCCTGGTCGCCACCCCACAAATCCGTACGCCCTACCCCGCGCCGGAACAGCGTATCCCCGGCGATCAGCAGCTTGGCATCGGCAAACCAGAAACTCATGGAACCCGGCGTATGCCCAGGCGTGTGCAAAGCCACACCACAGCCACAGGCCAGCTCCTCATCATCGGCCAGCCAACGATCCGGCGACGGCACCGGGGTGTAGGGCACACCGAACATCTGGCACTGCATTTCCAGGTTATCCCACAGGAACTGATCTTCCTTGTGCAGGTGCAGCGTGGCGCCGGTCTTTTCTTTCAATTGGCCGGAAGCCAGGAAGTGATCCAGGTGCGCGTGGGTATGAATGATGCTCACCACCTTCAAGCCCAGCGCATCCAGGCGTGCCAGGATCAGCTCATGGTTGCCGCCCGGATCGACCACGATCGCCTTCTTACTGATCGGGTCGCCAATGATCGTGCAGTTGCACTGCAATGGGCCGACGGGAAAGGTTTCGCGGATCAGTCGGGGAGTTGTCGCGTGCATAAGGAATCCCTTCTAGCTGTTGGCCCGTGCGGCGTGCAGTTTCTTGTAGCTGTCGATCAACCGCAGGTGTCGGTCCAGGCCTTCGAGCTTCATGCTGGTCGGCGTCAAGCCATGGAACCGCACGCTGCCCTGCACCGAACCGATGGCCGCATCCATGCGCTCGTTGCCAAACATCCGGCGGAAGTTGGCCTCGTAGTCTTCCAACTCCAGGTCTTCGTCCAGTTGCATCTCCAGCACCGCATTCACCGCCTGGTAGAACAGGCCGCGCTCGACGGTGTTGTCGTTGTATTGCAGGAACATCTCCACCGCCTCTTTCGCCTCTTCATACTGCTGCAGGGCGAGATAGATCAACAGCTTCAACTCCAGGATGGTCAACTGGCCCCATGCGGTGTTGTCGTCGAACTCGATGCCGATCAGCGTGGTGATATCGGTGTAGTCATCCAGCTCGCTTTCCACCAGGCGCTCGACCAGCGCTTGCAGGCCTTCCTCATCCAGGCTGTGCAAGTTCAGGATATCGGCGCGGAAGAACAACGCCTTGTTGGTGTTATCCCAGATCAGGTCGTCAACCGGATAGATTTCCGAATAGTCCGGCACCAGGATGCGGCAGGCCTTGGCGCCGATATGCTCGTAGACCGCCATATAGACCTGCTTGCCCATGCCTTCGAGAATGCCGAACAACGTGGCGGCCTCTTCGGCGTTGGAGTCTTCGCCCTGGCCGGAGAAGTCCCATTCCACGAATTCGTAATCGGACTTGGCACTGAAGAAGCGCCACGACACCACGCCACTGGAGTCGATGAAGTGTTCGACAAAGTTGTTCGGCTCGGTGACCGCATGACCTTCGAAGGTCGGCTGCGGCAAGTCGTTCAGGCCTTCGAAACTGCGGCCCTGGAGCAGCTCGGTCAAGCTGCGCTCCAGCGCCACTTCCAGGCTTGGGTGGGCACCGAACGAGGCAAACACCCCGCCGGTACGCGGGTTCATCAGGGTCACGCACATCACCGGGAATTCGCCGCCCAGGGAGGCGTCCTTGACCAGCACCGGGAACCCCTGTTCTTCCAGGGCCTGGATACCGGCGAGGATGCCCGGGTATTTGGCCAGCACGTGGGCCGGGACATCCGGCAGGGCGAATTCGCCTTCGATGATTTCGCGTTTCACCGCGCGCTCGAAGATCTCCGACAGGCACTGCACCTGGGCTTCGGCCAGGGTGTTACCGGCACTCATGCCGTTGCTCAGGTACAGGTTTTCGATCAGGTTGGAGGGGAAATACACCACCTCGCCGTCCGACTGACGCACGAACGGCAGCGAGACGATGCCACGCTCCTCGTTGCCGGAGTTGGTGTCGATCAGGTGCGAACCACGCAATTCGCCATCGCGGTTGTAGATCTTCAGGCAGTACTCGTCGAGGATCTCAGGCGGCAGCGCATCTTTGCGGCCCGGCTTGAACCAGCGCTCGTCCGGGTAATGCACAAACGCCGCGTTGGCGATGTCTTCGCCCCAGAACTGGTCGTTGTAGAAGAAGTTGCAGTTCAGGCGTTCGATAAACTCGCCCAGGGCCGATGCCAGTGCGCCTTCCTTGGTCGCGCCCTTGCCGTTGGTAAAGCACATCGGCGAATGGGCATCGCGGATATGCAGCGACCAGACATTGGGCACGATATTGCGCCACGAGGCGATTTCAATCTTCATGCCCAGGCCCGCCAGAATCGCCGACATGTTGGCGATGGTCTGCTCCAGCGGCAGGTCCTTGCCTGCGATATAGGTGCCCGCGTCTGAAGCAGAAGCCGGCATCAACAATGCCTGGGCGTCGGCGTCGAGGTTTTCCACCTCTTCGATGACAAACTCAGGCCCGGCCTGGACCACCTTCTTGACCGTGCAGCGGTCAATGGAGCGCAGGATGCCTTGGCGATCCTTGTCGGAAATATCCGCGGGCAACTCGACCTGAATCTTGAAGATCTGGTTGTAGCGGTTTTCCGGGTCGACAATGTTGTTCTGCGACAGGCGGATGTTGTCCGTGGGGATATTGCGCGTGCTGCAGTACAACTTCACAAAGTAAGCCGCGCACAACGCCGACGAAGCCAGGAAGTAGTCGAACGGACCGGGGGCCGAGCCATCGCCCTTGTAGCGAATCGGCTGGTCGGCCACCACGGTGAAGTCATCGAACTTGGCTTCAAGCCGGAGGTTGTCGAGAAAATTGACCTTGATTTCCATGCGGGATTACCAGAATAGCGGAGCAAACGAATTGGCCGCCATTATCCGGCTTTTGCAGCGCAAGTCTCCCCCTTACCCCAACAACCCCATCTCCTGTGCCCGCGCGACCGCCTGAGTGCGGCGCTCGACCCCCAGTTTGCTGTTGATATGACTGGCGTGGGTCTTGACGGTGTGCAGCGAGATAAACAGCTGGTTGCTGATTTCCTGGTTGGAGCACCCTTGGGCGATCAACTGCAGCACCGCCAACTCACGGGCGCTCAAGGTTTCGCTGGAGTGGCTGGTTTCGACCGGTTCACGCGGGGCAACAGCCGGCAGCAGGGTCCACAGGCTTTGCCGTAGCAAGTCACGCGGCGCCTGGAGTTGCTCGCGCATCCACTCGGGATAACGCTCCAACAGGCGCTGGAAGGGTTGCAACGCGCCGCCGCTCGCCATTTGCAGGGCCCGGGCAAAAACCGGCCGGGCTGACGCTGCCTGGCCATCATCCAGCAACAACAAAGTGTGCTGGTTCAGGGCCATCACCGCGATCATCTGCTGGCCCTTGCCTTCAGCCTGCCGGGCGAGCACATCGAGCCGACGCAGGGCGCTTTCGGAGTGACCACGAATGGCCTCCAGGGCCGCCTGTTGCAATTCGATATGTTGCGGCAGATGTGGATGAAACTCCGGGGCCGCCGCTGCCTGGTCGCCGTTATAGGTCTGCCCCAGGCGTACCAGCCAGGCATCGGCCAGGTCAGTACGGCCCTGGGCCAGCCACAACTCGCATTTGATCAGGGTAATCATGGCCAGGTAGTAAATCGGCGGCACATCCCAGATATGCATCAGCCGCTCGGCTTCGGCCAGTTCGGCAAAGGCCTTGGGGAAGTCGCCACGGCGCCCCTCAAGGTTGGCGATGACACAGTGGCCGATCAGCACGCTGATATCCCGGCAGGCGCGGGCCTCGGCGAGCCCCGCGCGCAGGCGCAACAGGCCGGCTTCGGGCTGGCAACGCATCAACAACAGGAACCCTTCGTACAGCGCAAGCCGCGCGCGCACCGCATACAGGCGCTGGGACGCCAGGCCCTGCAAGCGTTGCAAGCCGTCACGCACTTCCTCCAGGGAACGCAGGATCTCCCCACGCGCCTGCAGCACCCGCGCCCGGTCGTAATGGGCCAGGGCCTCGAACAGCGGGTTGCCGACGCGTTGCGCCAGCTCCAGGGATTCGCGATTCAAGCCCCGCGCGCGCCACAGGTCGGCATCGACGATGGCCAGGTTCGACAAGGTCGACAGGCACATCAGGCGCTGGCCGTAACGCTTGTGCGGCAGGCTTTCCAGGGCTTCGCTGCAATACAACTGGGTCAACTCACGATTGCCGCGCCCCCGGGCAATGATGCCGCTGAGCGCCAGCCATTGGGCAAGCATCGACTTCTGCGCCGTGGCGGACGGTGCCGGCAAGAACCGGCTGAGATGGCTGGACAATTCCTCTGCGGCGTCCAACTGACAGGCCAGCCCCAGTGCCCAGCTGTAGAGCACGATCAGGCGTGGCGTGCTGATCAACAGGCTGTCGGGCAAGTCCATCTTCCAGCGCAGGAGCATGCCGACGTTCTGTTCGGCCAGCAGTTGCTCTTCGGAGAGGTTCTGCACCAGGTTCGCCGCTACATCCAGATGCCCCGCGCGCAGCGCCTGTTCGACCGCCTCATCGAGCAAGCCCTGGGCATTGAACCAGCGACAAGCGCGCAAGTGCAGGCTGGCGGCCGGCAGCATCGCGTTCGGTGAGCGCCGGGTGCGCAGCAAATCGGAAAACAGGTGGTGATAGCGATACCAGTGGCCCTGCTCGTCCAGCGGCACCAGGAACACTTGGTGGGCTTGCAGGTAACGCAGGATCTCCGCACTGTCATGGGCCTCGCGCACGGCGTCGCACAGCTCGCTGCAAAAACGCTCCTGGGAAGCGGTGTCATAGAGGAAGGCCTGGACCTCCGGCGGCAGGCAGTCGATCACCTCTTCCAGCAGATAGTCACGGATCAGCCCTTCCCCACCATGCAGGCCTTGGGGCAGGTCGGCCTCACTGCCGGCTTCGGAGGCCGCCAGCAACCAAAAACGCAGGCCGGCAACCCAGCCTTCGCTACGGCGGATCAGGTTGTCCAGTGCCTCACCGCGCAACGAGCTGCTATGGCGGTCGAGCAAGGCCAAGGATTCATCGTTGGTCAGGCGCAGGTCCTGTTCGTGCAACTCCAGCAAATGCCGGGACAAACGCAACCGCGCCAGATGCCAATCGGGACGCTGGCGGCTGGTGACCAGCACCAACAAGCCATCGGGCAAATGGTTGAGAAAAAACTGCAGGCAGCGATCCAGCACCGGGCCCTGGGCCAGGTGATAGTCATCCAGCACCAGCAACAAGGGCGCGCGGGTGGAAAGGCAGACCGTCAGTTCATCGAGCAGGCCATCCAGCCACTCTTCAAAGGCAAACGGTTGATGGCGCTGGCGCATTTTCAACAGGCCCAGGGCCTGGTTGCCTACCTGCGGGAAATACTGTTGCAGACCTTCCAGCAGACGCTCAAGGAAACGTCCCGGATCACTGTCCCGCGAACTGAGACCCAGCCACAGGCTTTGCCAGTGATCGGGCAGGCTTTGGCAAAACTCCACCGCCAGCGAGCTCTTGCCAAACCCGGCTGGCGCGCTGACTAGCAGCAAACGGCCATCCAGGCCCGCGCTCAAACGCTCGCACAGGCGCGGGCGCAGCACATAGCCATCAGGCAGCGGGGGTCGATAGAAGCGCCCTTCCAGCGTGGGGATTACCGCACTGGCAGGCCCTTGGATTCGGGACAGATCAGTCATCGCCGGGCTCTTGTAGTAGGCTGTGGTCGGCATTGCAGATGTCGGCAGACTAGCGTTAAAAGCGGCAGCTTTGTAGATCTTTGCAACATTTGTATGAAAAAGACTACAACAAGAAATAACCAGCGATGTTCAGGCCCCCCAAACAAATGTAGGAGCTGGCTTGCCTGCGATTGCATCGCCTCGGTATGTCAGATAGACCGAGGTGATGCCATCGCTGGCAAGCCAGCTCCTACAGAGGCCAACGTGTTTACTGCACGTTAGCGAACACCCTCTTGGCGCAGGGCTGCCGGGGTGAAGTCTTTGGTAGTGGCGGTAAAGCCGAAGTCATAGGCCTTCTTCTCTTCGTTCTTCATGCCCAGTGCCAGGTAGCGGCCGGACTGCAGGTCGTAGAGGGTTTCGAGGGCGTACCACGGCACTTGCTTGTCGTAGTAGTTCTCGCCATGGGCTTCGGCCACGCGCCACAGTTGGCCACGACCGTCGTAGTGGTCGATCACGGCGGCTTGCCAGGTGTCTTCGTCGATATAGAAGTCACGTTTGGCGTAGATATGACGCTGGCCTTCCTTCAGGGTCGCGACCACGTGCCAGACGCGGCGCAGTTCATAACGTGCCAGGTCCTGGTTGATGTGGCCGGCCTTGATGATGTCGGCGTACTTGAGCTTCGGATCGTCGAGCTTGTAGCTGTTGGAGGCGATGTAGATTTCCTTCTTGCCTTCCAGCTTCCAGTCGTAACGATCCGGCGCGCCGTTGTACATGTCGAGGTTGTCGGAGGTACGCAGGCCATCGGCAGCGGTACCCGGCCCGTCATAGGACACTTGCGGTGCACGACGCACACGGCGCTGGCCGGCGTTGTAGACCCATGCCGCGCGTGGCTCCTTCACCTGGTCCAGGGTCTCGTGTACCAGCAATACGCCACCGGCCAGACGCGCCGGTGCAGTCACTTGCTGCTTGAAGTAGAACAGGATGTTGCCCGGATTGGCCGGATCGTAGTCCTTCATCTTGTCGCGGAACACGAACTGATCCTGGAAGTACACCAGGCTGTACGAGCCGTTGGCCTGCGGCGTGGCCTGGGTCACCAGGCGGGTCACGCTGCCGCCGCGATAACGGGTGATGTGGTTCCAGATCACCTCGACCCCACTTTTAGGGATCGGGAACGGAATCGCGGTCTCGAAGTTTTCCAGGCCGTTACCGCCACCTACCAGGTTGGTGCTGGTGGCGTTTTTCTTGATGGAGGCGAACACTTCGGCCGGCACAGTGGCGCCGCGATGGGTGGTGTACACCGGCATCTTGAAGGTTTCGGGGTAGCGCTTGAACATCGCGTACTGCCCCGGCGCCAGCTTGTCTTTGTACTGCTCGACGTTCTGCGCGGTGATGGTGAACTGCGGTTGCTCGCTGGCATAAGGGTTGGCCAGGAAGCCCTTGGCATCCACGGCGCCGGCGTTGGTTGGCAGGGCTTTCCAGGCGGGGATGGTGCCGGCAGCGTTGCCGGCCATTTCCGCGCCCATCGGGGTCAGCGTGGTGCCCAGCTTGGCGGCTTCATCCGCCGAGACGGCCGCCATGACGCTGCTGGCCATGATCGACAGTCCCAGCACACCCACGTGCAACAGACTTTTGGTTATTTTCATGTTCTGGTCTTCCTGAAATGCAGTGTGCTTAGAAGTTCGCGCCGAAGCTCAGGGCCACGAAATCGCGGTCAACCGAGGTGTTGTAGTCGCCACCAAAGAAGTTGGTGTAGGCCAGGCTCGCGGTGTAGGTATTCTGGTATTCCGCGTCCAGCCCCAGGCTCACCGCTTTGCGACCTTCTTCGAAGTTGCCGCCAGGACCTGGCGAGTAACCGCTCACGTCATGGGACCAAGCCACACTAGGCTTGAGGTTCACACCAGCGAACACATCCGGGTATTCCCAGATGGCGCGGCCGCGATAGCCCCAGGATGTGGAGGTGGTGAAGCCGTCGTTGTTGCAGTTTTTGGAAAGGTTACTTGCGTCTGTTCCCGGACCCGCGCCACCGATAGTGCCGGTGTTGAGGATTTGCGAGCAGGTATTCGCGGCGCCCGTGTTAGGCAGCGCACCCGGGCCATAGACCGGGTCACGGCCATAACGAATCTTCGACGAGCTCTCAAGCCCACCCACGTGCGTGACTCCCACTTCACCCACCAATGTCAGTCGACTGGCGCCCATCACCTGATCGAAGAAGTGGGTCAGCGTGGTCTGGAACTGGGTAATTTCCTTGCGACGGTAGCCGTGCATGTCCTGCCCTGGAACACCATTGAGCAGCGAGGCATTATCGTAAATGCCCTTCAATGGTTTAACTGCGGAGTACAGGATATCGGTGGTGTTGAGCTGTACCGGAGCATTCGGGCGATAGCTGACCTCACCGCTCCATGCGGTGCCGGTAGGCAGTGTGGTGGAGAAGCTCAAGCCATACAGACGGATGTCTTCCGGGTACTCGATGAAGTACTTGGAGTTACCCGCAATAAACACCGGAGCCAATGATCCGAAGTTAGGTGCCATCGCATAAGCCGACGCAGGCGCAGCCGTGGCACTGAAGATCGGTGCCCGGCTGTGATAGTTCATGAAATACGCGCCGAACTCGGTATCCAGCGGCTCGAAGTTATAGTGCAACGCCGCGCCGAATTGACCACTGTCGCGCGCATCCCTGTCGGCACTGCGGCGAACCAGTGTGCCCTCGTTATTGATATCCATGCCCATGGCGTCGAATGCCGCCAATGCACCACGGCCCGGGGCCGATGCAGCAATGGTCGAACGCTTGGCCAACAGGCGCAGGTTATCGCTGCAACCATCGGACACCACATCCGGCTGGGAGAAGAATGTCCCGCAGTTGTCGGTAACCGTCTGGTCCCATTCCAACTGGTAGAACGCTTCTGCCGACAGGTTATCGGTCAAGGATTGCGACACGTAGAACATGTTGACCGGAATCAGGCCTTCCTTGATTTCGGCGCCCGGACGACGGAACGCAGACACGTCGATCGGGTTGACGGAGTTGATACCGCCGCCGATGAAAGTACTTTCACCCCAGCTCACGACTTGCTTACCGAACCGCACCGAACCCGGCGCATCGGCAATGGAGTAGTTGTGGTAGATGAACGCATCGAGGATCTGCCCGCCAGAAGACTTGGCGCCCTCTTTGCGGTTGTGATCGCTGATGTCCTTGAACTCGCGGCTCTCATCCTTGAGTTCAAAGTCATACCAATACTTGCCACGCACAAACACACCGGTATCGCCGTACTTCAGCTCCAGGTCATGGATACCCTTGAAAATCTTCGAGAACGTCTCCCCACGCTTGAAGTTCAAGTGACCGTCATCGGAGGTCTGCGACAGGCCCTTGCCACCGTTGTTGACACCAATCAGGTCGCGATCGGGCTTGGCCGTGCTCCAGCTGGCCCCCACCGACAGGGATGAGTCGAAGCTGCCTTCGACTTCACCGATGTTGAAACTGACGCCGAATGCGGGCCCGGCGAGGGTCGAGGCAAGACTGACCGCCAGGGGCAATCTCGCCCGGCGCCAGAACTGATTTACTGAGGTCATCGACGCTACTCCATGTGCATTTTATTGTTATGGCAGTGAGCCTTTTCAAACACGCTTGTAACGGCCGGAATACAACGATTCCAATGCCAGACAGCCGCCGTACCACCCAGGACCGCAGCGCCGCATCCTTGAAAAACTCTGGGAGGGACTATAGCCAGCAGGGGGTATCGCTTGATCCCTCTAAAGTGTGATTTGCATCACCAACCCGTCTGCAACAGCCCTTTCGCCATGTCAGCGAAGGCTGACGCGAGAGAGGATGGCTCAAATCTGGGAAATGACAAGGCGAAGGCTTGTGATAGAGCATTGCCGTGCCCGAACGGGCACGGCGCAAAGGGTCAGAGCGTGGAGAGGAAGGTGCTGTTATTGGCCTGCCATTCGACGATGTCGATACGGATACGCTTCTTGTCCAGCTTGCCGACGCTGGTCTTGGGAATTTCCGTAACAATGGCAATCTGACTGGGGATTGCCCACTTGCTCAAGTGGCCCTGCTCGACATACGGCTTGAGGTGTTCCTTGAGTTCACGGGCGCCAATCCCGTGGCCTTCACGGACCACCAACAGCGCAAACGGGCGCTCGCCCCACTGCGGGTCGGCAATCCCCACCACCGCTACTTCGCGTACCGCCGGGTGACGGCTGACCAGGTCTTCGAGGGCCAGGGACGAAATCCACTCGCCGCCAGTCTTGATCACGTCCTTGATGCGATCACGAATATCGATCACACCAAAGGCATCCAGGGTGGCCACGTCGCCCGTGTGCATCCAGCCGCCTTCCCAGAGCTCGGCGCCCTTCTGCGGCTCGTTGAAATAGCCTTCGCTGAGCCACGGCGCACGCAGCACCAGTTCGCCCTGGGACTCGCCATCGGCCGGCAGGAAGTTGCCAGCCCCGTCGATGATCGCAGCTTCCACCAACGGCCCGGGCACACCGGCCTTGATCCGATAGGTCGTGCGCTCGTCTTCGCTGCCGGCCATCAGTTCTTCATTGAGATGGGCACAGGACACCAGCGGCCCGGTCTCGGACATGCCATAGGCTGCGGTCAACTGGATGCCACGGGCCTTGGCCGCCTCATACAACGAACGATTGAGTGCGCTGCCACCAATCACGATTTTCCAGCCGCCAAAATCCACGCCTTGGGCGGCCTTGGCGTTAAGCACCATCTGCAGGATGGTCGGCACGCAGTGGGAGAACGTGACCTTTTCCTTGCGCCACAACTCCACCAGGTATTCCGGGTCGTAGCGGCCCGGGTAGACCTGCTTCAGGCCGAGCATGGTCGCCACATAGGGCAAGCCCCAGGCGTGCACATGGAACATCGGCGTAATCGGCATGTACACGTCGTTGGTGCCGAGCAGGCGCACGCTGTCGACGCTGCCCATGATGGTCGCCACGCCGATGGTGTGCAGCACCAGCTGACGATGGGTGAAATACACACCCTTGGGGTTACCGGTGGTGCCGGTGGTGTAGAAGGTGGTGGCCACCGAATGCTCGTCGAAGTCCTCGAAGGTGTATTGAGGACTGGCGGCGGCCAACAGGGTTTCGTACTCACCCACCAGGTTGGGCAGGTCGGCGGTTTTCTCGTCGCCATCGGTCAACAGCAAGGTCTTGTCGACCGTGGTCAACTGCCCGGCAATGGCCTGGTACAGCCCGACGAACTCACTGTTGACCAGCACAAAGCGGTCTTCCGCGTGGTTCATCGTGTAGAGGATCTGCTCCGGCGACAGGCGCACGTTAATGGTGTGGATCACCGCGCCAATCATCGGGATGGCGAACATGCACTCCAGGTAACGGTGGCTGTCCCAGTCCATCACGGCCACGGTATCACCGGCCTTGACCCCGGCTGCGGTCAGCACGTTGGCCAGGCGGGCGACACGTTCGATCAGGGTCGGGTAGGTGTAGCGCAGCTTGTCGCGGTAGACGATTTCCCGGGTTTTCTCGTAGCGGGCACCCGACATCAACAGGCGCTTGATCAACAGCGGGTATTGGTAGGCGCCTTCTGCGGGCGGGATAACACGAGTCTGCAACATACGAATCCCTTTTTATGACTGCACGGTCTTGGCTAAAGGATTTGCACTGTAGAGACCTTGCACGCCGGCCAAATCAGCCGAAGGAATGATTTGCAGAGCGGGATGAATGCTAGCTTTGCGCCAGCATTCATTCAGCCGATGACGCGCCTAGCGCTCAGTGAGGGCCACTTTTACACCGATAGCAATCAGCACTGCGCCCATGCTCCGGTCAAACCAATGGCCCATGCGCGCAAAGCCGGCGCGCACGCGTTGTTGGCTGAACAGCATTGCCACCATGCAAAACCACAGGGCGGTGGCCACGGCCAGGTACAGGCCATAACCGGCCTGGATTGCCAGCGGCGTGTGGGGGTTGATCACCACGGTGAACAGCGACAGGAAAAACAGCGTGGCCTTGGGGTTCAGGCCATTGGTCACAAAGCCCGAGGTAAAGGCGCCGCGGGCAGTGCGCTCGCCCACTTCGCGGTGCAAGTCTTCTTCACTGGCAGGCTTGGCCGGTTGCGCACGCAGGGCCTTGAAGCCTATGTACAGCAGGTAGGCCGCTGCCGCCCATTTCAGGGCGTTGAACAGCACGATGGACTGGGACACGATCAAGCCAATACCGAGCAGCGAGTAGCCGACATGCAGGAAAATCGCCGAGCCGACGCCCAGCGCCGTCCAGGTACCCGCGCGCCGGCCATGGGTCACGCTCTCGCGTACCACCACGGCAAAGTCCGGCCCGGGACTGGCCACGGCCAGCAGGTGAATCAACGCCACGGTCAAAAACTCGGTGAGGTACATGCACACTCCAAGAAGTAACTGATTATTTCATCTGGTAGGCTCGGCAGATTACGCCTTCGAACCCTGTCGCAAAAGGTACAGTTGATGACGAACAATCGCCGCGCCGTCTTCCTTGATCACCCTTCCCTGGACCAGGGGGACCTTGACCTCAGCGAGTTGCGGGAAGTTTTCAGCGACTTGCAGCTGTGCGAGCAGACCTCGGCGGACCAGGTGGTCGAGCGCCTGCAAGGTGCCCAGGTAGCGATCAGTAACAAGATCCTGCTCAACGCCCAGACCCTGGCCGCCTGCCCCGACCTGAAGCTGATCCTGATCGCCGCCACCGGCACCAACAACGTCGACCTGGCCGCCGCCCGTGCCCAGGGTATTACCGTAAGTAACTGCCAGGGCTACGGCACACCTTCGGTGGCGCAACATACGATCATGCTGCTGCTCAACCTCGCCACACGCCTGAAGGACTATCAAAAAGACGTCGACGCCGGCCTGTGGCAGCAAGCCAAGCAGTTCTGCCTGCTGGATTACCCGATTGTCGAACTGGAAGGTAAAACCCTGGGTTTGCTCGGCCACGGCGAACTGGGCGGCGCCGTCGCGCGCCTGGCCGAAGCCTTTGGTATGCGCGTGGTGCTGGGAGCCATTCCTGGCCGCCCGGCCCGTGCAGATCGGGTACCACTGGACGAACTGCTGCCGCAAGTCGACGCCCTGACCCTGCATTGCCCGCTCAATGAACACACGCGTCACTTTATCGGTGCCCGCGAGTTGGCGCTGCTCAAGCCGGGCGCGTTTGTGGTCAACACTGCACGCGGTGGCCTGATCGATGAACAAGCCTTGGCCGATGCGTTGCGCGGCGGTCATCTGGGCGGCGCGGCCACCGATGTGCTGAGCGTCGAACCGCCGACCACCGGCAACCCACTGCTGGCCGGCGACATCCCGCGGCTGATCATCACCCCCCACAGTGCCTGGGGCAGTCGCGAGGCGCGGCAACGGATCGTCGGCCAATTGACCGAAAACGCCCGAGGCTTTTTCAGCGGCGCACCGCAGCGCGTCGTCAGTTGATAAACTGCGCTCCTTTTTCAGGGAGCAGACCATGGATCCGCGCAGTGAAGTACTGCTTCGTCAGGCCGAATTTTTTCAAGGCAACGTGTTGCTGGCCGGCCTGCCCGCCGACGACCTGCTGGGGCGGCTGCCCAATGCCCATGGCTGGTGCTGGCATGCCGGCGACCAGGCGGCGCTGGATGCACGGTTTGCCGAGCGCAGCCATTTCGGGGTGAATGTGCCGGATCGCGCATTCGATACGGCGGTGGTGTTCCTGCCCAAGTCCAAGGACCTGGCTGATTACATCCTCAAGGCCGTGGCCGCCCGTCTGCCGGGCGCCGAGCTGTACCTGGTAGGCGAAAAACGCGGCGGCATCGAAAGCGCCGCCAAGCAACTGAACGCCTTTGGCAAACCACGCAAGCTCGACAATGCGCGGCACTGCCAACTGTGGCTGGCTACCGTGGCCGACGCCCCGCCAGCCCCCGAACTGGCGAGCCTGGCCCAAGTCTTTGAAGTGCCACTGGCCGACGGCCCGCTCAAGGTCGTCAGCCTGCCGGGCGTGTTCAGCCATGGCCGCCTGGATCGCGGCACCGCACTGTTGCTGGAACACCTGGACAAACTGCCCAGCGGTCATCTGCTGGACTTCGGCTGTGGCGCCGGCGTGCTGGGCGCGGCGGTCAAGCGGCGCTACCCGCACAACACCGTGACGCTGCTTGATGTGGACGCCTTCGCCACCGCCAGCAGTCGCCTGACCCTGGAGGCCAATGGCCTGGAAGGCGACGTGCTGACCGGCGATGGCATCGACGCCGCGCCCATGGGCCTGGATGCGATTCTGAGCAACCCGCCGTTCCATGTCGGGGTGCATACGGACTATTTCGCAACGGAAAACCTGCTGCGAAAAGCACGCCAACATCTGAAAAACGGCGGCGAACTTCGGCTAGTCGCCAATAGCTTCCTGAAGTATCAACCGCTGATCGAAGAGCATCTGGGCGTCTGCGCAGTCAAGGCTGAGGGCCAGGGTTTTCGCATCTACCGCGCCAAGCGCGGCTGACGGGCGTTTGAAAAAGAAGGCTTGCCGAATGGATTTTGCCAAGGCAGAATCCGCTCCGTCCTAGGGGAGTAGTCTCCCACGAGCAACATGCTCGTCCGGCATACGTCAACATACTTGGTCAGCAGACCATGGCGTATGCGACCCAGGAGTCCGCACAGACGGACCGGGGTTTGACAAGACCTATGACACGCACACCTTACCCGGGGCGGGAAGGCTGTACGTGTCATAGCCGTGTCGACCCGCCCCTGGAAACCTACCTGATGCTGGATTCACTTCTCGTTCCTACCGCAATCGTTGCCTTGGCCGAAATCGGCGACAAGACGCAGTTGCTCGCGCTCATTCTTGCCGCACGCTTTCGCAAACCCTGGCCGATCATCGCCGGCATCATCGCCGCGACCCTGGCCAACCACGCCGCCGCCGGTGCCGTGGGCGCCTGGTTTGGCAGTTTCTTCTCGGACGCGGTGCTGCACTGGATCCTCGCCGCGAGCTTCTGCGCCACGGCCTTGTGGACCCTGGTGCCGGACAAACTCGACGATGACGAGGCCAGCACCTCACGCAAGTTCGGGCCGTTCCTGACCACACTGATTGCGTTCTTTATCGCGGAAATCGGTGACAAGACGCAGATCGCCACAGTAATGCTGGCGGCGCAATATCCGGAGTTGTGGCTGGTGATTATCGGCACCACCTTAGGGATGCTGATTGCCAACGTGCCGGTGGTTCTGGCGGGGAATTTCGCGGCAGAGAAACTGCCATTGACCCTGATTCGGCGCCTGGCGGCCTCGGCGTTCTTCATCCTGGCGCTGGTGGCGGTGTACAAGGCCATGCAAAGCAGCGGTTGGATCTGATGTGGGAGCGGGCTTGCCCGCGATAACAGTGGCTCAGTTGATAAATATGTAACTGATACACCGCTATCGCAGGCAAGCCAGCCCCCACACTTGGCGTTTCACACAGTCCGAGCTATCAGGACTTCTTGGCCTGTTGGTAAAGCGGCATCACCTTGGGAATCGCCGCCTGCAGAGAAGCGATCCGGCTGCTGGAGGCCGGGTGGGTGCTCATGAATTCAGGCGGTGCGCCTTCCGAGGCCTTGGCCATCTTGTTCCACAGCGTGATCGCGGCGTTCGGGTTGTAACCGGCGCGGGCCGACAGTTCCAGGCCAATCAGGTCGGCTTCGTTTTCATTGCTGCGGCTGTTGGGCAAGGTCATGCCGTAGTTGGCCACGGTGTCGGCCAGCGCCATGCTGTCCTGGCCCAGGCCCAGCAATGCGCCGGCGCCTTGCTTGGCCATCTCGATGCCATAGGCCTTGGACATGGCTTCACGGCCATGTTCACGCAGGGCGTGGGCAATTTCATGGCCCATGACCGCGGCCAATTCATCGTCGGTCAACTTGAGCGTGTCGATCAGCCCACTGTAGACAAAGATCTTGCCGCCAGGCCCGCAGTTGGCGTTCATCTCGTCGCTCTTGATCAGGTTCACTTCCCACTTCCACTGCGCCGCATCCGGGCGGAAGGTGGGGGCCTGGGCGATCAGCCGCTTGGCAATGGCCTGCACGCGCTTGGCGTTGGCGCTGGTCTTGTCCACCAAGCCCTTGCCACTGGCTTCGCCCAGGGTCTGTTGGTACGACTGCGCGTACATCTGGTCGACTTCCTGGCTCGACAGCATGCTGAACATGTACTGCTTGCGCTCCACACCCACGGCACCGCCGCTGGTGGTGTTGACCGACTGGCAACCGGCGAGCAGCAGGGCTGCGCTCAATGCCGTTACCGCCAAATATTTTTTCATGCACATTCTCCCTGAAAACATGGCGCGTATCGTAGGCCCTCCTCTGTATCGGCGCTAGATACACCGGACGCTTAACCGCTAATTTCAGACTCCCCCCACGCCCATGACCATTCTATAAGCGACATTCCTGATTCTTTTGCAGGGCAGCGCCTCATGTCTGCCGGGCCTGTGGCCGATATAAAAAAGGCAGATCATGCCCCCAGCGCCCGGAGCCATCATGAAATTCAAGTCGATTCAGTTTTCTGTCGCGGCATTGGCCGGAGCCATTGTCCTGAGCGTCGTGGCGGCCCTGGTGCTGTACGCGCTGTTCGCCGGCGCACGGACCCAGGAAATGGTGCAGCAACGTACCCAGGCGCAATTTGAGCAAGTCATCGAACAACGTCTTACGGCATTGGCGCAAACCCAGGCCACCCTTATCCAGCGCGAACTGGAAGCACCACTGGTGACCGCCAAAGGCCTGGCCACCACCAATGCGCTGATGGGCATGAAAGACGCTAGCGGCGCCGCCCCGCTGCAGGTCAGTCGTGAACAACTGATCAACCTGCTGCACGAAACCGTGGTGCGCAACCCGAAAATCCTCGGTTCCTATATCGCCTGGGAACCCAATGCCATCGACCACAATGACGCCCATTACCTGAACTCCACCGTCGTTGGCGTAGAACCCAGCAACGGGCGCTTCATGCCCTGGTGGTTCCGCAACCAGGACGGCAGCCTGGGCCTGGAAAAACTCGCCGACCTGACTGACCAGAAAATCCTCTCCACCGGCATTCGCGCCAGCGAGTACTACCTCTGTTCCAAGGAAACCCAGAAGCCCTGCGCCATCGACCCGGCCCCCTATCGTGTGGGCAACACCACGGTGATGCTGGCCTCGTTTATCGAACCGATCATGGTCGACGGCGCGTTCCAGGGCATCGTCGGCGCCGATCTGTCGGTGAATTTCATCCAGGAAATGCTCACCGCTGCCGACCAGAAGCTTTACAACGGCGCCGGTGAAATGGCACTGATTTCCAACAACGGCCGCCTGGTGGCCTACACCCAGGACCCTAGCAAGCTGGGGGAAAAGGCCAGCGACCTGCTCGACAAAAATGAACTGGATAACCTCGGCCAACTGAAAACCGGTGAAGTGCGCTACGACATCGACCAGGCCAACGGGCATATCGAGTTGTTCCTGCCCTTTAACATCGGCCAGACCGATGCGCGCTGGACCCTGATGCTGCAACTGCCCCTGGGCGCGGTCATGGCCGACCTGCACACCCTGCAAGGCGACCTCGAGGCCCAACGCAAAACCGATATTTTCGGCATGACCATGGTCGGCCTGTTGATTGCCGGCATCGGCCTGCTGGTGATCTGGCTGGTGGGCCACGGCATTGCCCGGCCGCTCAAGCAAATGGTGGCGATGCTCAATGACATCGCCCAGGGCGAAGGCGACCTGACGCGCCGCCTGACCAGTGACCGCGCCGATGAACTGGGCGCGATTGCGGCGGGCTTCAACACCTTCCTGATCAAGTTGCAGGGCATGATTACCCAGGTGGTCAGTTCGGTGCAGAAGGTCAGCGACTCCTCGGAGCACACCGCCGATATCGCCATCCGCACCAACCAGGGCGTGCACAAACAGATGGTCGAGATCGACCAGGTCGCCACTGCTGTGCACGAAATGACTGCCACCGCCCAGGACGTGGCGCGCAATGCCACCCAGGCCGCCCAGGCTGCCACCCACGCGGACCAGGCCGCGAGCCAGGGCATGCAGATTGTGCGCGACACCTCCACATCCATCGGCGCCCTGGCCTTGGAGATCGGCAAGGCGGTGGGCGTGGTCCAGGCCCTGGCCAAGGACAGCGAAAACATCAATGCCATCCTGATTGCCATCCGCGGCATTGCCGAGCAGACCAACCTGCTGGCCCTCAACGCCGCAATCGAAGCCGCCCGGGCTGGCGAGCAGGGCCGGGGGTTTGCGGTAGTAGCCGATGAAGTGCGCAACCTGGCGCAGAAATTCCAGAAAGCCACCGAAGAAATCCAGACCATGATCCAGCAATTGCAGCAAGGCACGCGGGACGTGGTGCGGGTCATGGAAGACAGCCAGCAGCGCACCGATGAAAGCGTGCACCATGCCGCCAAGGCCGCCCAGGCTCTGGAGACCATCACCCAGGCCGTATCGGTGATCAATGATATGAACACGCAGATTGCCAGTGCAGCGGAAGAACAGAGCGCGGTGGCCGAGGACATCAACCGGAATGTGATCAATATCGGCCAGGTGGCCAACGAAGTGGCAGGCGGTGCCGATGAGTCCAGTGCCGCGAGCGCGGGGCTGACCCAGTTGGCGGAGCAGCAGCGGCGGTTGATCAATCAGTTCAAGGTCTGAAGGCTTTAGTGGTCTTTAGGGCCTCATCGCTGGCAAGCCAGCTCCCACATGTGATGTGTGAATACATTCAAATGTGGGAGCTGGCTTGCCAGCGATGGCGGCAGTAAATCCCTCCACAACCTTGAGGCTCACCCCGGAGTAAGGCATTCCGGCCCATTGAGCTTGGGATCATTGACCATATTAGCCAGCACCCGCTCGCGCAACGCGGTGGGCTCACCGGCCAGCAATCCCTGCAACACATGCAACGGCGTCTCGGGATCCAGCCAGGCCTCCTGCCCTGCCGCATCCAGAATCAACGGCCGGCGCTGGCTCTGCGCCGCCTGGGTAACTACCGCCGCGCTCAGCCATACCTGCTCCTGCACCGGGTAGGCCTCCCAGATCGCCGCAAAAAACAGGGTCGAACCCTCCCCCGGCGTCAACCAGTACGGGCGCTTGCGCTGGGTGCCGCGCCATTCATAAAAGCCATTGGCCGGCAGCAGGCAACGGCGCAGGCGAAAGGCCTCGCGAAACATCGGCTGTTCGGCCAGGGTTTCGGCGCGGGCGTGGGCCGGGGTGCGGGACAGATCGGTCAACCACGGCGGCGTCAGCCCCCAACGGGCCCGCGCCAGGGTGCGCTGGCCGTCAGTGGCGCGCTGGATCAGCACCGAATCATTGGGGGAAATATTCCACTGGGCCTGTTGATCCGCCGGGAAACCCGGCAAGGCAGCAAAGGCGGGATTCCAGCGAAACAGGGCATAACGTCCACACATGGGGCAACACGACTCTTGGGTAAACCGGTCGACAGCCTAACAGACCAGTACGTCGGGGTAGCTGTCGGGTTCGTCGCCGGGCAATGGTTGCGCACCGATATACGCAGTAATCAGCTCGCGGGCGTAGGTGGCCTGGTCGTTCTCCACCTCCAGGCCCAACAGGCCGAAAATCGGCAGCTCACCCGTGCCACCGAGCAGATGGCGCCCCACCAGATGGGCATCGATGCCTTCGCTGGCGAGCATTTGCTGCAACAACTCACCTTCCATCAGGTTTTCCGGCTCGTAGATTCGTTGCATGGCCGCCCCCGTTACTCGTTCTCGCTGCGCACTTCGAGCATCCATTCGTCGCCATGTACCTGCAGGTCGAAAATGATCGGCCGACAGCACACCTGGCAGTCTTCTATATAGTTCTGGTCACCGCCGGACAAATCCACGCTTGTCTCGATCCGTTCACCACAATAAGGACAATCGTACAGCGCACTTTCGAGCATCGCGGTCTCCCAGGTGACTTGTGCGTATAATCGCCGGTCTATTTGCAGGGCTTTTTCGTTTGATGCCATTTGTTCAGACCTCGCCCTGTCACTTATCGATCCAAACCTTTACTTACCCTAGCCGTTTCTAACAAGAGAGCATGATGGGCGAATTCGATACCATCCGACCTTACAACGACAGCGAAGTCCCGGCAGTGCTGGCCCGGCTGTTCAGTGACAAGGCCTTTCTGGACATCCTGACCCACTTTCGCTTCCCGCGCTTTGCCGGCGCCTTTGGCTGGCTGCTCAAGCCGCTGATCGCCCAGAAGCTGCGCCGTGAGTTCGCCGGTGTCACCACCGTCGCCACCTTGCAGGACAAAGTCGAGTTTTACGTCGACCACACCATTGACCGGGCGACCGACGGCGTCACCTATACCGGGGTCGAGCAGCTCAAGTCCGGCACGGCCTACGTGTTCCTGGCCAACCACCGCGATATCGTGATGGACCCGGCCTTCGTCAACTATGCGGTTTACCACGCCGGCCTGCCAACACCGCGTATTGCCATCGGTGACAACCTGCTGCAGAAGCCGTTTGTCAGCGACCTGATGCGCCTGAACAAGAGTTTTATCGTGCACCGCTCCATCACCGGGCGGCGCGAGAAAATGGCGGCGTATCAGTTGCTGTCGGCCTACATCAACCATTCGATCCGCAACGACTGCCAGTCGATCTGGATCGCCCAGGCCGAAGGTCGCGCCAAGGATGGGGATGATCGCACCGAGTCGGCGATCCTCAAGATGTTCCATATGAGCCGCAAGGACGAGCCATTCGCCGACGTCATCCTGTCGCTGAACCTGACGCCAGTGTCCATCAGCTACGAATACGACCCGTGCGACGCCGCCAAGGCCCGCGAGCTGTATATCCGCGCCACCACCGGGACCTACACCAAGGCGCCAGGTGAGGATGACGTGAGCATTGCCCTGGGCATCACCGGCTACAAGGGCCGGGTCCATATCAACTTTGCGCCGCCCATCACCGAGCGTTTTGAAGACACCAAACTGCTGGCCATCGAAATGGACCGCCAGATTCTCGGCGGGTATCGGTTGTTTCCAGTGCACTACCTGGCGTATGCACAGTGGAGCGACGCCGACCCGCAGCTGCAGGTGCCGACGGCGGCCGAGGTATTCCCGGCGGACGAGCTGGCCAAGGCCAAAGCGGAGTGGGAACGGCGTTTGAATGCCTGCCCGGCAGAGCACCGACCGTATCTGGTGCTGCAATATGCGACGCCAGTGCGTAATCAGTACCGGGTCAAAGCCGGGATCCCCCTTTAAACTACCGTCTAAATGTGGGAGCGGGCTTGCTCGCGAAAGCGGTGGATCAGTTAGTACAGATTTGACTGATCCACCGCTTTCGCGAGCAAGCCCGCTCCCACAGTTCTTTTGTGGTGTTTTTACAGTCGAGTACTGAGCCAGGACAGCAGCAACGCCAGGCTAAGACAGGCAAAGCTAATGCGATAGCCTAGGCGATGACTGCGCTCGGTGCGCACATCCAGAAACAACATCGGCTGGTCGATGGCCCGTTCTTCGCTCTGTGCGGCCAGATTGGCCATTGCGCGTTGTTCGCGCAGCCGAGTGATGAACAGCAGCCCCGCGCCAGGGCACGCAATCAGCAGTGCAGCGGTATTGATCAGTAGCGCAGACAACGGCATTTCAAACCCCAGTGTGACAATTGTCCATCCAGATGCGCTCTCCCGCGCATTGCAGCTCCCTGCCCCCATTGACGAGCAATGTATCGGGTAATTTACAACGTCACCTGAACGTCACCTTAACAAGCCACTCTGTTGCCCTTCGAACACCCGGGAGCTTGTCATGTTGCACGCGCAGAACCAGGATCGGCTGTACCTGATCGCCCCAAGCGATGAGCAAGAGGCGCTGGTCGGCGGCCTGGCGTTCAATGTCCAGGACCGGCACTGGCTGGTGTATTGCGCCCTCGGCGGGCATCAACATGCCGACCTGCCGGAACTGGATCTGCTGACTGGCGTGAGTGTGCTGGACTTTTATGTCGAAACGGCGGCATGACGCCCACAAGCACAAAAAAGCCGGGCCCGTGACGGGGCCCGGCTTTTTTACCAGCGATTATTGCGAGCTGAGGATCTGGCCGATGCTTGGATCCTTGAACAAGCGCGTCAGGGCATCACTCAACACGTCGCTGACCAGCTTGGTGTTGGTTTCCTGGTTCGGCGCCATGCCGAAGCGTTGGTCCAGGGATGCACCGTAACGGCCACTGTAGCGGCGGTTGCCGGCCGACACATCAGAGCGGAAGGTCGCACCGATGGTGGCTTCGGTCACGTACAGGCCTTCCTTGGGCGACTGGTACTTCAGCTCGGCCAGGGTCACGGTCAACTGCGGTGCGCCTGGCGAGTTGCTGGTCGGGGTGAAGCCCAGCAGACGCACAGCCGCTTCGGCCTGGGCTTGCAGCTTGGGCAGTACGTCGGCGCCGGTCACCGTGATAGCGCTGGTTTCCGGGTACAGGCCGCCGCGGGTGCCCAGGGTCGGCGATGGACGACCATCAACGACACGCACCGATACCGGCTGGCCATGGCCCACAGGCGCCAACTGGGTGGTGAGCTTGGGTTGCGGGCTGAGTTGCTGCGGGCTGTGGGCGCAGCCAACCAGGGTCAAGCTGGTCACAGTGATCAAACCGAACAACAGGCGTTGCAACATGCTTTTCTCTCCAGAATTCAGGTACCGACAGGCCGGCAGTATAGCGGCGCGCCACCGCCTGGAACTAGCGCCAGTTACAACCTCGGACCCAGGCCCGCCTGCCGCGGTTCAATGTCACCGATATGTCATGCTGGGCTGGCATGCTTGCCACCATTATCAGGAGGCCGACCATGCTCAATCTTCTCTGGCGCTTTTTCGCTCGCACACCCGCCCATCGCAACTTTGCCCTGCTCGACCTGCAAGGTCGCTGTCAGGCATTCAAGCAATGCAGCCAGCCGCCCGTAGGCGAAGGTTGGGTCGAAGTCGACGAGATCCGCCTGAGCTGGATGCACCATCCGCTACCCGCCCGCGCACGCGTCAGCCCGCGCCGCGCACGGTCATCGCACCGCCTGCCGTTGACCGCCTGACCGAAGCGCTAATAAAAGTCATAAAACACGTCCATTTCCCCGCAGTTCTTCGCTACAATCTCCCCCCGATTATAAGGACGTCTCCTGATCGGGCCTCGCAGCATCGCTAATGCCCAGGTATTAGCTCCCCCGCACCGCCCACAGAGAGCCGCCCACACAGATCGAGTGAAGCTGGTGAGCTGGCTGTTTTGTCTGCAAACCTGCGCCTTTACCGAATCTGCCAGAGCTGCCATTGCGCTCGGCCACTTGAGTTGTTTGCCCGTTATGCCGCGTGTCGGCAGTGATTTCGGGCCAGGTGCCAGACTGGGGCAGCCCTTTTTTGAGGTTCACGTCTTCAAAAGAGCGTGAAAAAAACGGGTTTTCACAACTTCACAAGAGTGTGGCGAGCAAATGAATAGTTTTGCGTTTGTACAAGCACCATCAACGTCTGGCACTGCCCAACCACACAGGACCGAGTACTCCTCAAAAACCGGAGCTTGAAGCCTGTCCGCTACGGATTTGGTTGCACGATCGGACGTACTTGACCATAAGTCGAATTGCCACAGGGCCCCTGAAATGCGTTCATATGCAGATAAGGCCTGGTCGGCAGCGTCCGCTGAAGTTGCAAAAAAATTGCGAAGAATCGGACATGGCGATCCTGGCCATGGGTAACCTGGGGCATTACGTGAACCGCCCCGTCACTCCTGGCAGCCATGCCGTCAATTTGGTGCTGCAGATTTTGGAGACGCGTTAAATGGCGCATAACGAAGCAGTCGACGTAGTACTGGTAGGTGCGGGCATCATGAGTGCCACCCTCGCCGTACTGCTCAAGGAGCTCGACCCCGGCCTCAAGCTGGAAGTCGTTGAGCTGATGGACTCGGGTGCCGCGGAGAGTTCCAACCCGTGGAACAACGCCGGTACCGGTCACGCAGGGCTGTGTGAGCTGAACTACACCCCGCAGGCTGGCGATGGCTCCATCGACATCAAGAAAGCCGTGCACATCAACACCCAGTTCGAGGTGTCGAAGCAGTTCTGGGCGTACCTGACCAAAAAAGGCACCTTTGGCTCGTCCAAGTCCTTTATCAGCCCGGTGCCGCACTTGAGCTTCGTGCAGGGCGAAAAAGGCGTGTCGTTCCTCAAGAAGCGCTTTGAGACACTCAGCCAACACCACGCGTTCTCGGACATGCACTACACCGAAGACCGGGCAGAAATGGCCGAGTGGATGCCGCTGATGATGCCCGGCCGCCCCGCTGACGAAAAAGTCGCCGCGACCCGTGTGATGAACGGTACCGACGTCAACTTCGGCGCCCTGACCAACCAATTGCTGGCGCACCTGAGCAGCTCGGCAGATGCCCAGGTCAAGTACAGCAAGCGCGTCACCGGCCTCAAGCGCAATGGCGCCAGCTGGACCGTGAGCATCAAGGACGTCAACAGCGGCAACACCCGCCATGTCGACGCCAAGTTCGTGTTCCTCGGCGCCGGTGGCGCGGCCCTGCCGCTGCTGCAAGCCTCGGGCATCGAAGAAAGCAAAGGTTTTGGTGGCTTCCCGGTCAGCGGCCAGTGGCTGCGTTGTGACAACCCGGAAGTGGTCAAGCAGCACCAGGCCAAGGTCTACAGCCAGGCGGCCGTGGGTTCGCCACCGATGTCGGTGCCGCACCTGGACACCCGCGTGGTGGAGGGCAAGAAATCCCTGCTGTTCGGTCCATACGCCGGCTTTACTACCAAGTTCCTCAAGTTCGGCTCGTTCCTTGACCTGCCCATGTCGATCCGCCTCGGCAATATCGGCCCGATGCTGGCCGTAGCCCGCGACAACATGGACCTGACCAAGTACCTGGTCAGCGAAGTGATGCAATCGATGGAGCAGCGCCTGGAATCCCTGCGCCGCTTCTACCCCGAGGCCAAAGCCGAGGACTGGCGCCTGGAAGTGGCCGGCCAACGGGTGCAGATCATCAAGAAAGACCCGAAGAAAGGCGGCGTGCTGCAATTTGGTACCGAACTGGTCGCGGCCAAGGACGGTTCGCTGGCTGCGCTGCTGGGCGCCTCCCCAGGTGCTTCGGTGACGGTTTCAATCATGCTGGAACTGATCGAACGCTGCTTCCCGGCACAGGCGGCCGGCGAGTGGGCGGCCAAGCTGCAGGAAATCTTCCCGGCCCGGGAAAAAATCCTGGAGACCGATGCCGAGCTGTACCGCAAGATCAGCGTGCAGAACAACATCAGCCTGGAACTGGTTGAGCAAAGCAGCGAAACCTGTGGGAGCGAGCTTGCTCGCGAAAATCGTTAACGATAACGCAGCGTACTTGATTCAACGCGGCGCTCTCAGGCCCTTCGCGAGCAAGCTTGCTCCTACAAAGAAGCGATAAAAAACGCCCCGCTCTCGTGATGAGAGCGGGGCGTTTTTTTATGCCTTGGACAATCAGCCGCGAGCTTGGTCGATCAACTCGATGTACTCGTCCGCATTGCGCTGGTCCTTGATCAGGTCGACGAAGGTCTGGCCGTGCTCGTCCTTGCCATCGAGGTCCAGGCCGGCCTCCTTGAAAAAGGTCAGGAAACGCCCGAAATCGTCGATGCGCAAGCCGCGATAGGCTTTGATCAGTTTGTGCAGGGAAGGTGAAGTGGCGTCGACCGGTTCAAAATCCAGGAACAGCTTGATCTGATCGTCGCCGATCTCGTCACCAATCACTTGTTTCTTATCTTTACGCATTGCCGACTCCAGCCTGCAGACATTTACACGGGGGTACGAAGTCTACCTGCGGGACACACGCTTGTGTAGGAGCCGGCTTACTGGCTGCTACACAGCAAGTGTTCAATCGAACTGGGCCAGCATCCAGCGATGATACTCAGCCATACCGGCTTCGCCTTCCCGGGGTGCCCAGGTGGCCAGTTCGCCTTCGCCCACCGGGCGATAGGGGCCAGCCTTGCACTCGAACATCACCGAGTCGGGCTCAAGCACCACCAGGCCGTGGAAAACGCCGGGCGACAGATCAACGCCCTGGCAATCGCCACCCGCCTGCAGGACGCGCCGCTCCAGGACTTCGCCTGACTCGCTGAAGATCAGAATGCCCAGGCGCCCCTTGAGCACCAGCAAGGTCTCGGCCTTGTCAGCGGTGAGGTGACGATGAGGTTGCACGTAGGTGTGTGGCTGCAAACCGACAGCCATGCGATGGCACGGCTCTTCCATCTGATGGAAGTTGACGTTCTGCCGGCCCCGGGGGTTGGCGGCGGCTTTCTCGGCCAATTCGGCAAACAGCGATTGATCAAGAAAACGCGCCATGGCTTACATCCCTTTCACAGCAAAGATGCCATTGGCATTGCGCCAGTAGCCCTTGTAGTCCATGCCATAACCGAAAATGTAGCGGTCGATGCACGGCAGGCCAACGTAATCGGCCTTCAGGTCCGGGCGGGCCTTGCGGTCGTGGTCCTTGTCGATCAGCACCGCGGTGTGCACTTTGCGCGCGCCGGCGTGTTTGCAGAAGTCGATGATCGCGCCCAGGGTGTGACCCTCGTCGAGGATGTCGTCGATGATCAATACGTCGCGGTCGATGAACGACACTTCCGGCTTGGCCTTCCAGAACAGGTCGCCGCCGCTGGTTTCATTGCGATAGCGCGTGGCGTGCAGGTAGGACGCTTCCAGGGGGAATTGCAGATGAGTCAGCAATTTGCCGGCGAAAATCAGACCACCGTTCATCACACAGAACACCACCGGGTTGGTGTCGGCCATTTCGCGGGTGATGTGCGCGCCGACCTTGGCGATAGCCTCTTCGACTTGTGCTTCGGTGTACAGGCAGTCAGCCTCGCGCATGATTTGACGGATATGGTCGAGATCAGCGGACATGGCGCTCTCCAGGGGTACTGTGGCAAGAAAAGCGGGCGAAGGTACGCCTCTGGGACGCAACGTTCAAGCCTTTATGGACTAACGTACTTGTTGTCTATAGGACAACACCCTCGGATAGATTAATCTAGGCCGGTTTTTTTGCCCGCCGCCGGAGCCTTTCCCCATGCCCATCCGTGAGATCCGCCACCCGCTGATCCGACACAAGCTCGGCCTTATGCGCCGCGCCGACATTAGCACGAAGAACTTCCGTGAGCTTGCTCAGGAAGTCGGAGCGTTGCTCACCTACGAAGCCACGAAAGATTTACCCCTGGAAAACTACGAGATCCCCGGTTGGTGCGGTCCCGTCCAGGTCGAGAAAATCGCCGGCAAGAAAATTACCGTGGTGCCGATCCTGCGCGCCGGTATCGGCATGCTCGAAGGCGTGCTGAGCCTGATCCCAGGCGCCAAGGTCAGCGCTGTGGGCGTCGCCCGCAACGAAGAAACCCTGCAGGCCCACACCTACCTGGAAAAACTCGTCCCGGAAATCGACGAGCGCCTGGCGATGATCATCGACCCGATGCTGGCCACCGGCAGTTCCATGGTCGCCACCATTGACCTACTGAAGAAAGCCGGCTGCAAGGACATCCGCGCCATGGTGCTGGTGGCTGCGCCCGAAGGTATCGCCGCCGTAGAAAAAGCGCACCCGGATGTGGTGATTTACACCGCGTCCATCGATGAACGCCTGAACGAACACGGCTACATCATTCCGGGCCTGGGCGATGCGGGCGATAAAATCTTCGGCACCAAGCAGAAGGACGCGTGAACATGCAGGATGAATTCAACGACCCGCTTTGGCGCCAGATCCTGTCTGGCGCACAGATGCTCTTCGTAGCATTTGGCGCGTTGGTGTTGATGCCACTGATCACAGGTCTTGATCCAAACGTTGCACTGTTTACCGCAGGCCTGGGCACGTTGCTGTTCCAGATCGTGACAGGGCGCCAAGTGCCGGTGTTCCTGGCATCGAGCTTTGCCTTTATCACCCCGATCATTCTCGCCAAGGGCCAGTTCGGCCTCGCGGCGACCATGGGCGGCGTGATGGCAGCGGGTTTCGTCTACACCTTTCTCGGCCTGGCCGTGAAGATCAAGGGCACCGGTTTTATCGACCGGCTGCTGCCGCCCGTGGTCATCGGGCCGGTGATCATCTCCATTGGCCTGGCCATGGCACCGATTGCCGCCAATATGGCAATGGGCAAGAGCGGTGACGGTGCCGAGCTGATCCATTACCAGACGGCCATGATGATCTCGATGCCAGCGCTGCTGACCACACTGATCGTGGCCGTGTTCGGCAAGGGCATTTTCCGCCTGGTGCCGATCATTGCCGGGGTATTGGTGGGTTTTGGCATGTCGTTCTACTTTGGCGTGGTCGACACCGCGAAGATCGCCGCCGCGCCATGGCTCGCCCTGCCCCACTTCACCGCGCCGGAATTCAACTGGCAGGCGATCCTGTTTATCGTGCCGGTGGCCCTGGCACCCGCTATCGAACACATCGGCGGCGTGATTGCCGTGGGTAGCGTGACCGGTCGCGATTACCTGAAAAAGCCCGGCCTGCATCGCACGCTATTGGGCGACGGCATCGCCACCACCACTGCCGGCCTGTTCGGCGGCCCGCCCAACACCACCTACGCCGAAGTGACCGGCGCGGTGATGCTGACCAAGAACTACAACCCGAAGATCATGACCTGGGCGGCGGTATTTGCCATCACCCTGGCCTTTGTCGGCAAGTTCGGCGCGCTGCTGCAGAGCATTCCGGTGCCTGTGATGGGCGGGATTCTGTGCCTGTTGTTCGGCTCGATTGCCGCGGTGGGGATGAATACCCTGATCCGTCACCAGATCGACCTGGGGGAAGCACGCAATCTGGTGATTGTGTCGGTGACCCTGGTATTCGGGATTGGCGGTGTGCTGATCGGCACCGGCACCGGTCCGGACGATTTCGGCCTCAAGGGCATCGCCCTGTGTGCGGTGGTAGCGATTGGCTTGAACCTGCTGCTGCCGGGCAATGACGGCTGGAAGCACAAGAAGCCGGACGAGCCGCTGCTCTAAAGGCTACGGATTGTCGGTGTTGCTGATGGCCTCATCGCGGGCAAGCCCGGCTCCCACATTGCAATGCATTTGTGTGTGGGAGCCGGGCTTGCCCGCGATGAGGCCAGGGCAGCCAATACAGGTTTAAGCCTTAAAGATCGCCCAAGCCATCGACCAGCGCCTGGTTCTGCTCTGGCGTGCCGATGCTGATCCGCAGGAACTGGGCAATCCGCTCCTGCTTGAAGTGCCGCACGATCACCCCTTGCTCGCGCAGCTTGGCCGCCAGGCCGGCGGCGTCGTGCCGTGGGTGGCGGGCAAAAATGAAGTTGGCCGCCGAAGGCAGCACTTCAAAGCCTTTACCCTGCAACTGCGCAACCACCTTCTCGCGACTGTCGATGACCAACTGGCAGGTCTTCTCGAAGTATTCACGATCTTCAAAGGCCGCCGCCGCGCCAACAATCGCCAGGCGATCCAGCGGATAGGAGTTGAAGCTGTTCTTGACCCGCTCCAGCGCTTCTATCAGGTCCGGATGGCCCACCGCCAGGCCTACGCGCAAACCGGCCAGTGAGCGCGATTTGGAGAGGGTCTGGGTGACCAGCAGGTTGGGATAACGGTCCACCAGGCTGATGGCGGTTTCGCCACCGAAGTCGATATAGGCTTCATCGACCACCACCACCGAATCCGGGCTGGCCTTGAGCAACTGCTCCACCGCATCCAGCGCCAGCACGCAGCCGGTCGGCGCGTTCGGGTTGGGGAAGATGATGCCGCCATTGGGCTTGGCGTAGTCCGCCACGCGGATCTGGAACTGCTCGTCCAGCGGCACCGGGTCGGACTTGATGCCGTACAGCCCGCAGTAGACTGGATAAAAGCTGTAGCTGATATCCGGAAACAGCAGCGGCAAGTCGTGCTGGAACAGGCCGTGGAAGATGTGCGCCAGGACTTCATCGGAACCATTGCCGAGGAAGACCTTGCTCGCATCGACCCCGTAATACTTGGCCACGGCCTGCTTGAGCAGGTCGCTGTTGGGGTCGGGGTACAAACGCAGGTTGTCGTTCAGCTCGGCCTGCATGGCTGCCAGCGCCTTGGGCGATGGCCCATAAGGGTTTTCGTTGGTGTTGAGCTTGACCAGCTTGGTCAGCTTCGGCTGCTCGCCGGGCACGTAAGGCACCAGGTTCTTGACGAAGGGGCTCCAGAATTTGCTCATGCCTTACTCTCCCTTGACGATGCGGTATTCGGCGCTACGGGCGTGTGCGCTCAACGATTCGCCACGGGCCAGCACCGAGGCAGTCTTGCCCAGCTCGGAAGCGCCCTGGGGCGAGCAGAAAATGATCGACGAGCGCTTCTGGAAGTCATACACCCCCAGCGGCGACGAGAAACGCGCGGTACCGGACGTTGGCAATACGTGGTTGGGACCCGCGCAGTAGTCACCCAGGGCCTCACTGGTGTGGCGGCCCATGAAGATCGCCCCGGCGTGGCGAATCGACGGCAGCCAGGCTTGTGGGTCGGCCACGGACAGCTCCAAGTGCTCGGGAGCGATGCGGTTGGCCACTTCGATGGCCTGCTCCATGTCCTGCACCAGGATCAGTGCGCCACGGCCATTGATCGACTTCTCGATAATCTCGGCACGTTCCATGGTCGGCAGCAGTTTATTGATGCTGGCCGCCACCTTGTCGAGGAACTCGGCGTCGGGGCTGACCAGGATCGCCTGGGCGTCTTCGTCGTGTTCGGCCTGGGAGAACAGGTCCATGGCGATCCAGTCCGGGTCGGTCTGGCCGTCGCACACCACGAGGATTTCCGACGGGCCGGCAATCATGTCGATACCGACCTGGCCAAACACGTGGCGTTTGGCGGTGGCCACGTAGATATTGCCGGGGCCGACCACCTTGTCCACCTTCGGCACACTTTCGGTGCCGTAGGCCAACGCGGCGACTGCCTGGGCACCGCCGATGGTGAACACACGATCAACCCCGGCAATGCAGGCCGCGGCCAGCACCAGTTCGTTGATTTCACCGCGCGGGGTCGGGACCACCATGACCACTTCGGTCACGCCGGCAACCTTGGCGGGGATGGCATTCATCAAGACCGATGACGGATAAGAAGCCTTGCCACCCGGCACGTACAGGCCGGCGCGGTCCAGGGGCGTGACTTTCTGCCCCAGCACCGTGCCATCAGCCTCGGTGTAGCTCCAGGAGTCCTGCTTCTGTTTTTCGTGGTAGCTGCGCACCCGCGCTGCCGCGACTTCCAGGGCTTCACGCTGGGGCGCAGTGATGCGCGTCAGGGCCAGCTCCAGGCGTTCGCGGGGCAGGATCAGGTCGGCCATGGACTTGACGTCCAGGCCGTCGAACTGCCGGGTAAAGTCCACCAGCGCCGCATCGCCGCGCTCGCGCACAGCCTTGATGATGTCGAGAACCCGCTGGTTGACCGAGTCGTCGGACACACTTTCCCAGCTCAGCAGATGATCCAGATGATGGGCGAAATCCGGGTCGGCAGCGTTGAGTCGGGCAATTGCAGTGGACGTGGTCATAGCGAGGGCCTCAATAGAATTGGCAAAAACTCAGGCGCCCTAAACTAGCAGTCGTTTCCGCTTGGGCACCCGAGAATTCTGGCTATGAGGCGGATAGACGGGCGCGACCTAAGGCCGCGCAGGTGAGTCAACCGCGGTGTCGAGACTCCACTGCCTTGCGCAGGGTGTCGATCAACGCCTGGATACGGGCGTGCTGCATTTTCATCGAAGCTTTGTTGACGATCAGGCGGGAGCTGATGTCGGCGATAAAGTCCTGGGGTTCCAGGCCATTGGCGCGCAGGGTGTTGCCGGTGTCGACCACGTCGATGATCTTGTCGGCCAGGCCAATCAGCGGCGCCAGCTCCATCGAGCCGTAGAGCTTGATGATATCGACCTGACGGCCTTGCTCGGCGTAATAACGCTTGGCGACGTTGACGAACTTGGTGGCTACCCGCAGGCGGCCCTTGGGCTCGACGTCACCGACACGGCCGGCGGTCATCAGCTTGCACAGGGCAATACGCAGGTCCAGCGGCTCGTACAGGCCCTGACCACCGTATTCCATCAGCACGTCCTTACCGGCGACACCGAGGTCGGCGGCGCCATGTTCAACATAGGTCGGCACGTCGGTAGCACGCACGATCAACAGGCGAACGTCGTCCTGGGTCGTGGGGATGATCAGCTTGCGGCTCTTGTCCGGATTCTCGGTCGGCACGATGCCCGCTTCAGCCAGAAGCGGCAATGTATCGTCAAGGATGCGGCCCTTGGACAGTGCGATGGTCAACATGGGAAACGTCAGTCCTTCATCAGGCTATTGCTGTCCGGTCGCAAACGGCGCCAGACACAGATCGAGGCCATGACAGCCTCGATTTGAAACAAACCAGTGTTTGTAGGAGCGGGTTGGCTCGCGAAGAACTCAAGGACACCACGTTGATTCTGGATAAACGCGTTATCGTTGACGTTTTTCGCGAGCAAGCTCGCGCCTACAGTGCAGCTGGGACTAGCCCGGTACGCGGCGGATTTTTGCGCCGAGCATCTGCAGTTTTTCTTCGATGCACTCGTAGCCACGGTCTATGTGGTAGATGCGATCGATCAGGGTGTCGCCGTCAGCGCACAGCGCCGAGATCACCAGGCTGGCCGAAGCCCGCAGGTCGGTGGCCATTACTGGCGCGCCCTTGAGCTGCTCGATACCGGTAACGATGGCAGTGTTGCCTTCGACCTGGATCTTGGCGCCCATGCGGTGCAATTCATACACGTGCATGAAGCGGTTTTCGAAAATGGTCTCGATCACCGCACCGGTGCCTTCGGCAATCGCGTTCAAGGAGATGAACTGCGCCTGCATGTCGGTCGGGAAGGCCGGGTACGGAGCGGTACGCACGTTGACGGCTTTAGGCCGCTTGCCGTGCATGTTCAGCTCGATCCAGTCTTCGCCGGTGGTGATTTCGGCACCCGCTTCGCGCAGTTTTTCCAGGACCGCTTCAAGGATGGTCGGATCGGTGTCCTTGACCTTGACGCGACCACCGGTGACGGCAGCAGCAACCAGGTAGGTACCGGTCTCGATACGGTCCGGCATCACTTTGTAGGTCGCCGAGTGCAGGCGCTTCACACCGTCGATGGTGATGGTGTCGGTGCCGGCGCCGGTGATGTTGGCACCCATGGCGATCAGGAAGTTGGCCAGGTCGACCACTTCCGGCTCACGCGCGGCGTTCTGCAGGACACTACGGCCATTGGCCAGGGCCGCAGCCATCATGATGTTCTCGGTACCGGTCACGCTGACGGTATCAAAGAAGAAGTTGGCGCCACGCAGGCCGCCTTCCGGCGCCTTGGCCTTGATGTAGCCGCCTTCGACGTCGATGGTCGCGCCCATGGCCTCAAGGCCACGGATGTGCAGGTCGACCGGACGCGAGCCGATGGCGCAACCGCCAGGCAGTGCCACTTCGGCTTCGCCGAAACGGGCAACCATCGGGCCCAGTACCAGGATCGAGGCACGCATGGTTTTCACCAATTCGTACGGTGCGATCAGGGTCTTGATGGTGCGCGGGTCGATTTCGACCGACAGCTTCTCGTCGATCACCGGCTCAATGCCCATGCGACCGAACAGCTCGATCATGGTGGTGATGTCGTGCAGGTGTGGCAGGTTGGCTACGGTAACCGGGCCATCGCACAGCAAGGTAGCGGCCAGGATCGGCAAGGCCGAGTTTTTAGCCCCGGAGATACGGATTTCGCCATCAAGACGGGCACCGCCGGTAATAATCAATTTATCCATAAGAATCTCGACGCCTTGGGGGCTCAGGTGCGCTCGGCCCAGGCCGCGCGGCTGAAAAATTTCATAGTGACCGCATGGATGCTGCCATCGGTGATCCACGGGTTCAAATGGGCATAGATCTGCTGCTGACGCTTGACCGGGCTCAATGCCGCCAGTTCATCGCTAATCACGTTCAGCTGGAAATTGCAGCCTTCGCCTTCAACTGCAACCTCAGTATTCGGCAGCTTTCCTTCAAGGAAGCTTTTAACTTCTAGGGCCTGCATGCTCAACCTCTATCGGCGCCCAGTGCGCGCGGGTCGCACATCATACAAAAAAGCCCCGCGCCTGCGAACCCCGCATAGCAGGACTCTGACGGGGGGCTTCTTCAATAATGTGTATTAAGAATGCGCCAACAGCTCGGTCAAACCGCTAACCTGGGCAATTTCACGCATATCCTCGGGTAATGCGCGAATACTGACAGGTTTATTGACCGCTGCGGCGTCACGTAGGAAACACAGGAGCAATGACAAGCCAACACTGCTGGACTTCACCACCGCCGAGCAATCGATAACCAATGCCTGCGCGGTGCTGGCATTGATCAACGCCTGGCCCTGCTTGCGCAGGGCCGGCCCGGTGCTGTAGTCGAGCACGCCGCTGAGGAGCAGCTCGCCGGCCTGGCCTTGACGAACAGCCGACTCGGTCATGGGGCCTGCTTCTCTGCGGCTTCTTCGGTCACTTCCTTGGCCTTGGCCACTTCGCCAGCCCAACCATTGATGGTCTTGTCCAGGTCGTTGCCATTGCGCTGCATGGCATCGGCGAACTGGTCACGGAACAGCTTGCCAATGTTGATGCCATTGATGATCACGTTACGCACTTTCCACTCACCGTTGATTTTCGCAAGGGTGTAGGAAACCGGATAGATCGAGCCATTGTTGCCCTTGACCTGCATATCCACGCTGGTGCGGTCACCGGACTCATCCTTGGCCGGGGAAACGACGATGCCCTGGTTGTTGTATTCCAGCAGGGCGTTGCCGTAGAACTGCATCAGGCTGCGCTTGAAGTTTTCCTCGAAGCGCAGCATCTGCGCAGGCGTGGCCTTGCGCGAGTACTTGACGGTCATGATGCTGCGGGAGATGCCATCTGCGTCGACCACTGGCCCCACAATCCCGTTGAGGGCATCGTAGAACGCGCTTGGGCTCTGCTTGTACTGCTCCTTGTTTGCCGCAAGGTCAGCCAGCAACTCCTTGGTGGTTCTATCAATAATGTCGTGCGCCGACGGCGCCGCCACGGCGTTAGCCATCAATGGCAAGGCTGCCAACAGCACCAACAGGCCACGTCGCAAGGTAGAGATCATGAACAAACTCCTCATTTGGCGTCTTTACTAACCGTATTAAGCAGGAATTTACCGATCAGGTCCTCCAATACCAGCGACGACTGTGTGTCATGAATGGTCGAACCATCCTTGAGCAAGGCTTCTTCCCCGCCCACGCTGATACCGATGTACTTTTCGCCCAGCAGACCCGCCGTGAGGATAGACGCCGTGGAGTCAGTCGGCAGGTTATCTACCTTCTTGTCCAGTTGCAGGGTCACTCGGCCGGTGAAGCTGTCGCGGTCCAGATCGATTGCCGTGACCTTGCCGATGGTCACACCGGCCATGGTCACTTTAGCTCTGACCGTCAAACCGGCGATATTGTCGAAGTAGGCGTAAAGTTTATAGGTATCGGCGGCCGGGCTGGCCGACAAGCCGCTGACTCGCAGGGCGAGCAACAGTAAAGCCAGGATGCCAGCCAGCAAGAAAAGGCCGACACCGATTTCCACAGTGCGGTTTTGCATCAGAAATCTCCAAACATCAAGGCGGTCAAAATGAAGTCAAGGCCCAGTACCGCCAGCGAGGCGTACACAACGGTCTTGGTGGTGGCTCGACTGATCCCTTCTGAAGTGGGCTCACAGTCATAGCCTTGGAATACGGCGATCCAAGTCACGACAAAGGCGAAGACGATGCTCTTGATAATGCCATTGAGCACGTCACCGCTGAAGGTCACGCTGTTTTGCATATTGGCCCAGTAGGAGCCGTCGTAGACTCCCAGCCAGTCCACCGCCACCCAGGAACCGCCCCAGATCCCGACCACGCTGAAAATCATCGCCAGCAGTGGCAAGGAGATGAAGCCGGCCCACAGGCGCGGGGCAACAATGTACTTGAGCGGGTCCACGCCGATCATTTCCAGGCTGGACAGCTGCTCGGTGGCCTTCATATTACCGATCTCGGCAGTCAAGGCAGAACCGGCGCGCCCGGCAAACAGCAATGCTGTGACTACCGGCCCCAGTTCACGCAGTAGCGTCAGCGCAACCATCTGCCCTACCGCCTGCTCTGAACCGTAGCTGGACAGGATATTGAACCCCTGCAACGCCAGCACCATGCCGATGAACACCCCGGAGACCACGATGATCACCAGGGACATCACGCCAACCGAATGCAACTGCTTGAGCAGCAAGCCAAAACCGCCGCCGATGCCGCCGCGGCCAAGCAAGGCGTGAAACAGGAAAATCGTCGAACGCCCGAGCACTTCGACGATGTCGATGCCCGAGCGACCGAAAAGGCGAACCTTCTCGATTAAAGATGTCTTGCGCATCAGCGCTTCCCCAGAAGATCTGAGCGGTAGTCCGCTGCCGGAAAATGAAAAGGCACCGGGCCATCAGGATCGCCGGTCATGAATTGGCGGATGCGCGGGTTATCAGCATTCATCAGCTCTTCAGGCGTGCCCTGCCCCAATACCTGGCCATCGCCGACGACATAGAGATAGTCGGCGATGCTCGCGGTTTCGGCCAGGTCATGGGAAACCACGATGCTGGTGATGCCCAGCGCATCGTTGAGCAGGCGGATCAGGCGCACCAGTACGCCCATGGCGATAGGGTCCTGACCGACAAACGGCTCGTCATACATCAGGATCTGCGGGTCGAGAGCAATCGCCCGTGCCAGGGCTACACGTCGTTTCATACCGCCGGAAAGCTCGTCAGGCATCAAGTCGATGGCACCGCGAAGCCCTACGGCCTGCAGTTTCAACAGCACGATGTCACGAATCATTTCTTCGGACAGCTGGGTATGCACCCGCAGCGGGAACGCGACGTTTTCGAAAACATCAAGATCGGTGAACAGAGCACCGCTCTGGAACAGCACTCCCATGTGCTTGCGCGCATCGAACAGGTCGCTGCGCGACAGGGTCGGCAGGTTCTGGCCATTGACCCAGACTTCGCCGGCAGTGGGACGCAGCTGCATGCCCATCAGGCGCAGCAGGGTCGTCTTGCCGCAACCGGACGGCCCCATGATGCCCGTCACCTTGCCGCGGGGAATGCGAATATCGACATTATTGAAGATGCTGCGCGTACCGCGCTTGAAGGAAAGGCCCTTCAGCTCGACCGCGTAGGCGTTATCGGCACTCATCTAAACTCCTTGGGATGCAGCTTCTCACTCAGACACCACGTTTGGGACAACTGCTTGCGACAGTTAGACACATGTGAGCTGCGCGGACCGAACTGGCGGCGAACTATATCACTGCTGACATAAAGCGCCCAAGGCCGCAGCAGCGCTTGTTCAGAAACATGACAGGTAAACGCGTATTTGAGAGTGTTCTCACATCCGAGGCGAACAAACCCTGACGAACTTGCGTGAGGGAATTGTTCATTACCGCTATAATCGCCGACTTTTCGTCAGGCTATACGATTTCAGACATGAGCCAATCCAGCGACCTTATTCAATCCGCACAACGCACCATCCGCCTCGAGCTTGAAGCCGTAGAAGGCTTGCTGGCCCATATCGACGCAGATTTCGTACGCGCCTGCGAGATGATCCTGGCCAGCAAAGGCCGGGTTGTCGTGGTCGGCATGGGCAAGTCTGGCCATGTCGGCAACAAGATTGCCGCCACCCTGGCCAGCACCGGCACCACGGCGTTTTTCGTGCACCCGGCCGAAGCCAGCCATGGCGACATGGGCATGATCACCCGTGATGACGTGATTGTGGCCCTGTCCAACTCCGGCACCACCAACGAAATCGTGACCCTGCTGCCGCTGATCAAACGCCTGGGCATCAAGCTGATCAGCATGACCGGCAACCCGGACTCGACGCTGGCCAAGGCCGCCGAAGTGAACCTGAACGTGCATGTGGCCCACGAGGCCTGCCCGCTCAACCTGGCGCCGACCTCTTCCACCACCGCCGCCCTGGTCATGGGCGACGCGCTGGCCGTGGCCCTGCTGGAAGCCCGCGGCTTTACCGCCGAAGACTTCGCCTTTTCCCACCCAGGTGGCGCCCTTGGCCGTCGCCTGTTGCTGAAAGTGGAAAATGTGATGCATGCCGGCGACGAACTGCCCCAGGTACAGCGCGGCACCCTGCTCAAGGACGCGCTGATGGAAATGACCCGCAAGGGCCTGGGCATGACCGTGATTCTGGAGGCCGACGGCCGCCTGGCCGGGGTCTTCACCGACGGCGACCTGCGCCGCACCCTGGATCGCGCCATTGATATCCATACCGCGACCATCGATCAGGTCATGACCCCTCATGGCAAGACCGCCCGCGCCGAAATGCTCGCCGCCGAAGCCCTGAAGATCATGGAAGACCACAAAATCGGCGCCCTGGTGGTGGTCGACGATGCCGATCATCCGATTGGCGCCCTGAATATGCACGATTTGCTGCGCGCAGGAGTGATGTAAATGAACACCGACCTGTTGCAACGGGGCAAGGCCATCAAGCTGGCGATTTTCGACGTCGACGGCGTACTGACTGACGGCCGCCTGTACTTCCTCGAAGATGGCAGCGAATTCAAGACGTTCAATACGCTGGACGGCCAGGGCATCAAGATGCTGATGGCCTCTGGCGTGCAGACTGCGATTATCAGTGGTCGCAAGACCCCGGTCGTGGAACGCCGCGCACAAAACCTGGGGATTCCTTACCTCTATCAGGGCCGCGAGGATAAACTGGTGGTTCTGGATGAGCTTCTTGGCAAACTCAACCTAAGCTATGAGCAAGTCGCCTATCTGGGCGATGACTTGCCTGACCTGCCGGTGATCCGGCGCGTGGGCCTGGGCATGGCCGTGGCCAATGCCGCATCGTTTGTTCGCGAACACGCCCACGGCATTACCCAGGCCCGTGGCGGCGAAGGTGCCGCCCGCGAGTTCTGCGAGCTGATCCTGCGCGCCCAGGGCAGCCTTGAAGCGGCCCACGCCGCCTACCTATAGAGCCTTCTATGCTGAGCAAAAAGATTCGCAACTTCCTGATATTCGGAGCCATTGCCGCACTGTTCCTCGCGGTGGGCTACTGGAATATCAGCCCGGAGCGCTTCCTCGATCAGCCTGTCGTGCAGGCCGACCAGGGCGCCATCGACTATTACGCCACCAACGCCTACAGCGTGCAGTTCCTGCCTGACGGCAAGGTGCAGTACGAAATGACGTCGGACAAGGTCGAACACTTGAAGGCTTCGGAGGTCACATTGCTGACCAATCCGGACCTGAATCTGTATCGCGGCACCGAATTCCCGTGGCACGTCACCAGCAAGCGTGGCGAGGTCAACCCGGACGGTACCGAAGTGGAACTGATCGACTCGGTGCGCGTTGCGCGTACTGACGCCCAGAACCGCGACACCATCATTACCAGCAGTCGCATGACCGTATTCCCACAGAAGCAATATGCGCAGACCGAGCAAGACGTTAGAATCGACGGCGCTGGCGGTGTATCGACTGGCAAGGGAATGAAAGCGTATTTGAAAGAAAGCAGGATACACCTGCTATCGAACGTAAGAGGACAGTATGAGGCTCGTTAAAACCCTCCCTATTTTGCTCGGTCTGGGCGCAGCACTGGGAAGCGTGAGCGCCTGGGCTCTGCCGAACGATAGCCAGCAACCGATCCACATTCAGGCTGACGATGCGCAACTGGATGACAAGCAAGGTATCGCGACCTACAAGGGCGACGTAATCATCACTCAAGGTTCGATGAAGATTACCGGCAATACCGTCACCCTGACCCGCACCCCGGCCGGCGACATCGACGTCGTGACCTCGGTGGGCAACCTTGCCTATTTCGAACAGAAACAAAACGCCGCCGATCCAGGCCCGATCAAAGGCTACGGCGTAACCATCCAGTACCACGCGCCGCAGAACCGCATCGTACTGACTGACCGCGCCAAAGTGATCAGCAGCGACGGTAACTCGACCGAAGGCGAGAAAATTGTCTACGACACCGTCAAGCAGGTCGCCACTGCTGGCCGCGCCAATGGCACCAAGGTCACCGCGCCACGTCCGCGCATTGACATGGTTATCCAGCCGAAGAAGAAGGCCCAGTAATGGCAACCCTGAAAGCCCAGCATCTGGCCAAGGCCTATAAAAGCCGTCAGGTCGTGCGCGACGTCAGCCTGTCGATCGACAGCGGCCAGATCGTCGGCCTGCTTGGCCCCAACGGTGCCGGCAAGACCACCTGTTTCTACATGATTGTCGGCCTGGTCCAGGCAGACCAGGGCCGTGTATTGATCGATGACCTGGACGTGAGCCACCAGCCAATGCACGGTCGTGCACGGGCCGGTATCGGCTATCTCCCCCAGGAGGCGTCGATCTTCCGCAAACTGTCAGTGTCCGACAACATCATGGCGATCCTTGAGACCCGCAAGGAACTGGATCGCGATGGGCGCCGCCAGGAGCTGGAAAGCCTGCTGCAGGAGTTCCACATCAACCACATTCGCGACAACCTCGGCATGAGCCTGTCCGGCGGCGAACGTCGCCGCGTGGAAATCGCCCGCGCCCTGGCCACTGCACCGAAGTTCATCCTGCTGGACGAACCCTTCGCCGGTGTCGACCCGATTTCGGTAGGCGACATCAAGCAGATCATCCATCACCTCAAGGCCAAGGGGATCGGCGTGCTGATCACCGACCACAACGTGCGTGAGACCCTGGATATCTGTGAAACCGCCTACATCGTAAACGACGGCCAACTGATTGCCGAAGGCGACTCCGCCACCATCCTGGCCAACGAACTGGTCAAGGAAGTGTATCTGGGGCACGAGTTCCGCCTGTAACCACTGTGATGTCAGGACATTCGCCATCGGGCGCGGGAGTCAATAAAAACCTCATTATTTTTATTGTTACCGCGCTCTAGGCAAAGCCCCCGATATCAGGCATATAATTTGCTTATGTTTGGCGCTCACGCGCCCTGTCGTGGATGGCGCATTGCGCCGGCGAATAAGGTGTTAAGCCCCTGCCATGAAACCATCGCTAGTCCTGAGAATGGGCCAGCAGCTGACGATGACACCGCAGCTGCAACAGGCCATCCGCCTGCTCCAATTGTCGACCCTGGACCTGCAACAGGAAATCCAGGAGGCCCTGGAGTCCAACCCGATGCTCGAACGCCAGGAAGAAGGCGACGACTTCGATAATGCCGACCCACTGGCCGACAACATAGAGCAAAAACCCAATCCCGACGTCCAGGAACCGTCCTACCAGGAAGCCGCCCCCACGGTGGATAACCTGGAAGAAGGCGAATGGAACGAACGCATTCCCAATGAACTGCCCGTGGACACGGCCTGGGAAGATGTCTACCAGACCAGCGCCAGCAGCCTGCCCAGCAACGACGATGACGAGTGGGACTTCACCACCCGCACCTCCGTTGGCGAGAGTCTGCAGAGCCATCTGCTGTGGCAACTGAACCTTGCCCCGATGTCCGACACCGATCGCCTGATCGCCGTGACCCTGATCGATTGCATCAATAATCAGGGCTACCTGGACGAGACCCTTGAGGAAATCCTCGAGGCCTTCGACCCGGAACTGGACATCGAGCTGGACGAAATCGAAGCGGTGCTGCACCGCATCCAGCAGTTCGAGCCTGCCGGCATTGGCGCGCGCAATCTCAGCGAGTGCCTGTTGCTGCAACTGCGCCAGCTACCCGCCAAGACCCCGTGGCTGACCGAGGCCCAACGCCTGGTCACCGACTACATCGACCTGCTGGGCAGCCGCGACTACAGCCAGTTGATGCGCCGGATGAAGCTCAAGGAAGATGACCTGCGCCAGATCATCGAGCTGGTACAGAGCCTCAACCCGCGCCCCGGCTCGCAGATCGAGTCCAGCGAAGCCGAATATGTCGTGCCTGACGTGATCGTGCGCAAGGACAACGAGCGCTGGCTGGTGGAACTGAACCAGGAATCGGTGCCACGCCTGCGGGTCAACCCGCAATACGCCGGGTTCGTGCGCCGGGCCGATACCAGTGCCGACAACACCTTCATGCGCAACCAGTTGCAGGAAGCGCGCTGGTTCATCAAGAGCCTGCAAAGCCGCAACGAGACCCTGATGAAGGTAGCCACCCAGATCGTCGAGCATCAGCGCGGCTTCCTGGAGTACGGCGACGAGGCGATGAAGCCGTTGGTACTGCATGATATTGCCGAAGCCGTTGGCATGCATGAGTCGACCATTTCCCGGGTAACCACCCAGAAATTCATGCATACCCCACGGGGTATATATGAGCTGAAATACTTTTTCTCCAGCCACGTCAGCACCTCCGAAGGCGGCGAATGCTCGTCCACGGCGATCCGCGCGATCATCAAAAAACTGGTTGCCGCGGAAAATCAGAAAAAGCCGTTGAGTGACAGCAAGATCGCTGGTTTACTGGAGGCACAAGGCATTCAGGTCGCCCGTCGAACCGTCGCCAAGTACCGCGAGTCCCTTGGGATCGCGCCTTCCAGCGAGCGTAAGCGGTTGATGTGACGGGCGGGCCACAGCGTTCCAGTGGCGGGTATTCCTACCCGCCGCTTTATGCACTGGCAACGAAGGAGAAGCTGTATGCAAGTCAACATCAGTGGACACCAACTGGAAGTGACCGAACCGCTGCGCGCCTACATCAGCGAGAAACTCAAACGAATTGAGGGGCATTTCGACAAGATCACCAATGTGCAAGTCATCATGTCTGTCGAAAAGCTGAAGCAGAAAATCGAAGCCACCTTGCGTATACCCGGCGGGGAAGTAGTCGCCAATGCAGAGCATGCAGATATGTATGCCGCTATTGACGACCTGACCGACAAGCTGGATCGCCAAATCAAAAAGCATAAGGAAAAGCAGCAGAGCCTTCTTCAAGGCACAGGCCGCTAACACTCCCCACCCATGATTCGACTTGAAACCATCCTGACCCCCGGCCGTTCCCTCGTGAACGCGCCGGGCGGCAGTAAAAAGAAAGCCCTCGAACAGATTGCCAACCTGATCAGCCGCGAAGTGCCTGAACTGGTGATGCAAGACGTGTACGAGGCTCTGATTGCCCGTGAAAAACTCGGCTCGACCGGTTTTGGCAACGGCATCGCTATTCCTCATTGCCGCCTCAAAGGCTGTGAAACTCCGGTAAGCGCCCTGTTACACCTGGACGCCCCCACTGATTTCGACGCCATCGATGGCGCCCCGGTTGACCTGCTGTTTGTCCTGCTGGTCCCGGAGGCCGCTACCGATGCGCACCTGGAACTGCTCCGGCAGATCGCCAGCATGCTCGACCGTGAAGAAGTACGTAAGAAACTGCGTAGCGCCAGCACCAATGAAGCGCTGTATCAGGTTGTCCTGGATGAGCAAAGCGGGCAGTAATCATGCGTTTGATCATCGTCAGCGGGCGTTCCGGCTCAGGTAAAAGTACTGCCCTCAACGTGCTTGAGGACAACGGTTTTTATTGCATCGACAACTTGCCGGCGGGCCTGTTGCCCGAGTTGGCCGAACGCGCGCTGATCCACACCGAGCTGGCGCAACCGCTGGTGGCGGTATCGATTGACGCCCGCAACCTGCCCAGCCACCTCACGCGATTCCCGGAATTGCTTGAAGAGGTACGCGCCAAGCATATCCATTGCGACGTGCTGTACCTGGATGCCGACGAAGAAACGCTGCTCAAGCGCTTCTCGGAAACCCGTCGCCGCCACCCGCTGAGTAGCTCGAACCGCTCGCTGGCGGAAGCCATCGAGGACGAGACCAAGCTGTTGGGGCCGATCATTGATTTGGCCGACCTCAAGATCAACACCACCAGCCTGAACCTTTACCAACTGCGTGACGCCATCAAGCTGCGCCTGCTGAACCAGCCAGAGCCCGGCACGGCATTCCTGGTTGAATCCTTTGGTTTCAAGCGGGGCATGCCGATAGACGCCGACCTGGTATTTGACGTGCGCTGCCTACCCAACCCTTACTGGAAGCCGGAACTGCGCGATCAGTCAGGGCTGGACCAACCAGTTGCCGAGTACCTGGCGGCTCAACCGGATGTCGAGGATATGTTCCAGGATATCTCCAGCTACCTGCTCAAGTGGCTACCGCGCTTTGCCGCCAGTAACCGGGCTTATGTCACCATCGCTATCGGCTGTACCGGCGGGCACCACCGCTCCGTCTACCTGACCGAGCGCCTGGGCCAGGTCTTGCAGAAAACCCTCAAGAATGTCCAGGTTCGCCACCGCGACCTTAGCTGAAAGGAACACCTTCGCGATGCCCGCTCTGGAAATTGAAATCATCAACAAACTGGGCTTGCACGCCCGCGCGTCGGCCAAATTTGTCGGGGTTGCGGGCAAGTATCCTTGCCAGGTCCGGGCCGGACGTACGCCAGAATCCATGGTCGACGGCAAAAGCATCATGGCGATGATGATGCTGGCTGCCGGCAAAGGCACCACGATTCATCTGAAGACCGAAGGTGAGCAGGAACAGGAAGCGCTGGATGCGCTGGTGAAGTTGATCAACAACTACTTCGATGAAGGCGAATAGCCCTTTGCCCAACATAAATCCCATGTGTACGGGCTTGTGTGGGAGCTGGCTTGCCTGCGATAGCTGTGGATCAGCCAACATTTTTATCGACTAATACACCGCTATCGCCGACAAGCCAGCGCCTACATTGGTTTTGCGCTAAAAGTCAGCCCAGCGCTGTATCCATCGCCATCATCAGGCAAAACCCGATGCATAGCCCCAGGCTCGCCAGCTTGTCATGGCCATTACGCCGCGACTCGGGAATGACCTCATGAGTCACCACCAATAACATCGCCCCAGCCGCCAGGGCGAGGCCCAGGGGCAACAGCATTTCGGCCAGGCTGACCAGCCAGGCACAGAGCACGGCAAACACCGGTTCCACCAGCCCGGATGCAGCGCCGATCAGGAATGCCTTGACCCGCGACATCCCCGCCCCTGCCAGCACCAATGCAATCACCAGCCCCTCGGGCACATCCTGCAACGCGATACCCATGGCCAGGCTATCGGCATCGGGCATACCGCCACCAGCCGAGACACCTACCGCCATGCCTTCGGGAATGTTGTGGGCAATGATGGCAAACACAAATAGCCAGATGCGCGGTGGGATTACCGGTTTGTCAGGCGTGCCGACCAGCATTTCCGGGCTGGCACCGGAGACCTTGCGGTCCACCAGGAACAAACCGAATGCGCCCAGCATGATGCCAAAACTGATCAACCCGCTGGAGGCCCAGGGCGTCAGCCCCAGGTTTTCGGCAGCGGCGATTCCCGGCACGACCAGCGAAAACGCCGTCGCCGCCAGCATCACCCCGGCGCCAAACCCCAGTAATGTATCGCTGACCGCCAGCGGCATCCGCCGGATCACCAGCACCGGCACCGCACCCAGTGCCGTGCCTAGGGCACAGATTGCACCACCTTGCAGGGCGCGCAGGATGCGCGGTTCCAGGTCCAGCCAGGCCAGCCCGTGGGCCACCAGCAATGCAGTTCCCGCCAATAGCAGCAGCGAGCCAAACGCATAGCGGAACATTCGCACGCTGCTGATCGCCAGTGTTTCAGTGCCCATAGTCGGCCTTAGGTCTTGTTATGAGAGGGCATTAAGCCAGTGCAGCCTGGTAGCGCTCAGCGACTTCCGGCCAGTTGATAACACTGTAGAAGGCGTTGATGTACTCAGGGCGACGGTTTTGATAGAGCAGATAGTAGGCGTGCTCCCAGACGTCCAGGCCGAGGATCGGCGTATTGCCGTTCATCAATGGGCTGTCCTGGTTGCCACTGCTTTCGACGACAAGGGTCTTTTGCGGGGTGACGCTCAGCCAGGCCCAACCACTGCCAAAGCGAGTCAGCGCGGCCTTGGTGAATGCATCCTTGAATGCGTCAAAACCACCCAGCTGCGCGTCAATCGCCTGACCCAAGGCGCCCTCGGGCTTACCACCACCCTTGGGCGACATGACCGACCAGAACAACGAATGGTTGGCATGCCCACCGCCCTGGTTGATCACTGCCGCACGCAGTTTTTCCGGTAGTTGCTGGACGCTGGAGACCAGTTTTTCCACCGGCCAGCCTGCAAACTCGGTGCCTTCGACGGCAGCATTGAGGTTATTGATATAGGTCTGATGGTGCTTGGTGTAGTGGATTTCCATGGTTTGCGCATCGATATGCGGCTCCAGGGCATCGTAGGCGTAGGGCAAGGCAGGCAAGGTGTAGGACATATCAATGTGCTCCATAAAAAGGGCTGTTGCGGGTCGGCGTATCCGTCTGCACCGTATTGCTGCCCAGCAAGCGATGGGTACGGGGGTACTCGCCGTGATCGCTGATGAAATTCAACAGTTCGACGTAGGTCTTGCTGCTCTGGCGCAAGGCCGCCTCGCGCAAGGCTTGAGGCAGCCGGGTGTCCTGCATCGTCTGCAGCAAGCGCTGGTGAATGGCGCAGAGGTATTCGGCGCTTTCCTCAGGCTGATTCAGGCGCAGGTGCAGGTCCGCCAGGTTGTGGTGGGAAATAACGCAAGCTGCCACGGCCTCGTCGGCATCACCCCAGCGCTCAAACAACACTTGGGCCAGGGCCAGGGCCTGCAGGTAATGCTCGCGGGCATCCACCAGTTCGCCCTGCATAAAGCAGCGATTGGCCCGTTCGATCGTGCGTTTCCAGTGCTCCATGGTGAGCCTCCAAAGCAGGGTCGGTAATTACACGCCACCCGCCGTGAGCTTTTCCGGGTCCAGCAGGACTTCCAGTTGGCTGCGCGGCAAGTCGGTGTGCTCGAGCGCCACATCAATCACCGGCCGGCCTTGTTGGTAGGCTTTCTTGGCGATTTCAGCGGCCTTTTGGTAACCAATGATCGGGTTGAGTGCAGTGACCAGTATCGGGTTGCGCGACAGCGCTTCCTTGAGCTTGGGTTCGTTGACCTTGAAGCTGGCGATGGCCTTGTCCGCCAGCAGGCGGCTGGAGTTGGCCAGCAACTCCAGGCTGCCGAGCAGGTTCTGGGCGATGATCGGCAGCATCACGTTGAGTTCGAAGTTGCCGGACTGGCCTGCGATGGTGATTACGCTGTCATTGCCGATAACCTGCGCTGCAACCATCGCGGTGGCCTCCGGGATCACCGGGTTGACCTTGCCGGGCATGATCGACGACCCCGGCTGCAGGCCTTCGAGCTCGATTTCACCAAGGCCTGCCAGTGGGCCGGAGTTCATCCAGCGCAGGTCGTTGGCGATTTTCATCAGTGTTACGGCAATGGCTTTGAGTTGGCCGGAAACGGCGACGGCAGTGTCCTGGGAGCCAATCAAGGCGAACAGGTTCTTGCCCGGTGTGAACTGCACATGGGTCAGACGGCTCAGTTGCTGGCTGAAACGTGCAGCGAATTCTGGGTGTGCATTGATCCCGGTCCCAACCGCGGTGCCGCCCTGAGCCAGGGCTTGCAGACTTGGCAACAGGCCTTGCAGGTGACCGATATTGGCCTTGAGTTGCTGCGCCCAACCCTCCAGGACCTGGCTCATGCGCACCGGCATGGCATCCATGAGGTGCGTACGCCCGGTCTTGATGAACGGATGGACTTCAACCGCCTTGCGCTCGATCACTTCAACCAAGTGCAGCAACGCCGGCAAAGTCTGCTCATGCAGCACCAGCGCGGCGCTGACATGGATGGTGGTCGGGATGATGTCGTTGCTGCTCTGCCCGCAGTTGACGTGGTCGTTCGGGTTGACCGCCTCGCCCAGCAGGCGGCTGGCCAGGGTCGCGATCACTTCGTTGGCGTTCATGTTGGAACTGGTGCCGGAACCGGTTTGGAAAATATCCACCGGGAAATGCTGCATGAAGTCGCCTTCCAGCAAGCCCTGGGCGGCCTCGACGATGGCTTTGCCCTGGCCTTCGCTGATCTGCTTGAGGTCGACATTGGCCTTGGCGGCCGCAGCCTTGGCCAGGATCAGGGCGCGAATGAACTGGGTCGGCATGCGTTGGTGGCTGATCGGGAAGTTGTTCACCGCACGCTGAGTCTGGGCGCCATACAAAGCTTCTGCGGGTACTTGCAACTCGCCCATGCTGTCGCGTTCGATACGGGTATTACTCATCGGAAGATCCTTGCACCAAGTCGGAGTGAGAAATAGACGGCAACAATTCACAGGTCGCCAATTGCCAGGCAAAGGTCTGCCAGCGCTTGAGGCGGCAGGCACAGTGAGAGAGGTTTTCCAGGTCGCGTAGCGGGCGCCAGGCCTGGTCCAGGCACGTGGACCGCCAATGCCAGGGCAAAGCGATATCGGTGGCGGTATCGATCAACAGGCGAAACGAGGTCTCAGCGATGGTCCACGGGTGCGTGGCCGTGCAGCAGGCCAGATAACGCCCTTCGTTTAAGTAATGTTCGATCAGGCGTGGCTCGTCAGGGTTGAGCCCACAGCGAATCTGGCGACTCATCCAGCGCCAGCTTTCCAGGTAGGGATCCTCGTGCAGGACAGAACTCATGATCCAAGCTCACTCGATAATGATATTTATTATTAAATGATATTGAGAATCAAAACAAGCTATTGAACCTATAGCTTTGTCGGCCTTGTGAGATTCCAGGCAAAAAAAAGCGCCACCCTTGGGGTGGCGCTGCGGTGTAAGGAATAGTGTTTAGCTGCCGGCAACGGTCATCCGTTCGATCAGCACCGAACCGGTGCGGATATTGCTGCGCAGTTCCAGATCGTTACCCACGGCGACGATCTGCTTGAACATATCGCGCATATTGCCGGCGATGGTCACTTCCTGGACGGCGAACTGGATTTCACCATTCTCCACCCAGAAACCCGCCGCGCCTCGGGAATAATCACCCGTCACCATGTTCAAGCCGTGCCCCATCAACTCGGTCACCAGCAAGCCACGACCCATGCGCCGCAGCAGCGCCGCCTGGTCTTCATCGCCATGGGTCACGAATAGGTTGTGAACGCCACCGGAGTTCGCGGTACTGGGCAAACCAAGCTTGCGCCCGGCGTAGGTGCCGAGCACGTAGGACACCAGCTCACCATTTTCGACAAACGGCTTGGCGTAGGTCGCCAGGCCATCACCATCAAAGGCCGAGCTACCCATGGCGCGCATCAGGTGCGGACGCTCATCCAGGGTCAGCCACTCAGGAAACAACTTCTGCCCCATCGCCCCCTCAAGGAACGACGACTTGCGGTACAGGTTCCCCCCGGAAATCGCCCCCAGGAAGCTACCGAACAGACCGCCGGCCAACTCCGCCGAAAACAGCACCGGCACTTCGCAAGTCGGCACCGGGCGCGCGCCCAGGCGGCTCGCGGCCCGTTGCGCAGCGCGCTGGCCAATGCTCACCGGATCCGCCAGCAACTCACCCTGGCGGCTTACGTCATACCAGTAGTCACGCTGCATCTGGCCATCGGCCTCGGCGATCATCACGCAGCTCAAGCTATGGCGTGTCGACGCATAGCCGCCGATAAAGCCATGACTGTTGCCATACACACGGCAACCCTGATGAGTGCTCAGGGTGGTGCCATCGGCATTCTTGATCCGGCTATCGGTATCGAATGCCGCAGCTTCGCAGGCCAGGGCCTTTTCGATGGCCTGCTCGGGAGTGATATCCCAGGCGTGATACAGATCGAAATCTTTCAGGTCGCGCGCCATCAAGGCCGCATCCGCCAAACCGGACGCCTCGTCTTTGGAGGTGTGCTTGGCAATTGCCAGGGCGGCAGCAACGGTTTCGCGAATGGCTTCCGGACCGCTGGCCGAGGTACTGGCCGACCCCTTGCGCTGCCCTACATACAAGGTGATGCCAAAACCCTGGTCACGGTTGAACTCAACGGTTTCCACTTCCCGCTGGCGCACTGAAGTCGACAAGCCCTGCTCCAGCGACACCGCCACTTCACAGGCACTGGCGCCCTGGCGCTTGGCCTCGGCAATGATCTGCTCAACTTGTTCCTGCAGTGCCGGTAACGCTTGTGGACCGACGCTTTGGGCTGCACTCATGGTTTTCTCCACTCAAATTCTGCTTTCGGTTAAGGCCATCGAGCGACCGGGCCGGACAAGCGGCCCCCGACTGGTTATCATGGCGGCGTTTCTTTGCGGACTGCCACCATGGTTGATTCTTACGACGACTCCCTCGATGGGGAGAAAAGCAAAACCCAGGTCAAACGCGAGCTGCATGCTCTGGTTGATCTCGGCGAGCGCCTTACAACACTCAAGCCGGACTTGATTGCCAAACTGCCATTGACCGACGAAATGCGCCGGGCCCTGGCAGATGCACCCAAGCACACCGCGAACATCGCGCGTAAACGGCACATCATGTTTATCGGCAAGCTGATGCGCGACCAGGACACTGACGCCATTCTGACTTTGCTCGACCAACTCGATGCTTCCACCCGCCAGTACAACGAACGCTTCCATAACCTGGAACGTTGGCGCGACCGCCTGATCGGCGGTGACGACGCTGTATTGGAGAAGTTCGTCCTGGACTATCCGGATGCCGACCGCCAGCAACTGCGCTCCCTGATCCGTCAGGCCCAGCACGAACTGGCACAGAACAAGGCGCCGGCCACCAGCCGTAAAATCTTCAAGTACATCCGTGAGCTGGACGAGACTCAACGCGGCCTGCGCTGATCCTCTTCCCCGGGTGGCGGTCTTCGCCACCCGAAGCTCCACGCCTTACGATCCCGTGCCACCCACGGTGATCGCATCAATTTTCAGGGTTGGCTGGCCGACACCGACCGGCACCGACTGCCCATCCTTGCCACACATCCCTACACCACTGTCCAGCGCCAGGTCGTTACCGACCATCGACACCTTGCTCATGGCCTCCGGGCCGTTGCCAATCAAGGTTGCGCCCTTGACCGGTGCGGTGATCTTGCCGTCCTCGATCAAATAGGCTTCGCTGGTAGAGAACACGAACTTGCCGCTGGTGATATCCACCTGGCCGCCACCCAGGTTGGCGCAATAGATCCCGCGTTTGACCGAGGCAATGATCTCTGCCGGGTCGCTTTCACCCGCCAGCATGTAGGTATTGGTCATGCGCGGCATCGGCAAATGCGCGTAGGACTCACGCCGACCGTTGCCGGTGCGCGCCACGCCCATCAGGCGCGCGTTGAGCTTGTCTTGCATATAACCCTTGAGCACACCGTTTTCGATCAGCGTGGTGCACTCGGTGGGCGTGCCTTCGTCGTCGACGCTCAGGGAGCCACGACGACCGGCCAATGTACCGTCATCGACGATGGTGCAGAGCTTCGAGGCGACCATTTCGCCCATGCGCCCGCTATAGGCGGAACTGCCCTTACGGTTGAAATCGCCTTCCAGGCCGTGCCCCACCGCTTCATGCAGCAATACACCGGACCAGCCCGAACCCAGCACCACCGGCAGCGTACCGGCCGGCGCCGGGATGGCTTCCAGGTTGACCAGCGCCTGGCGCAACGCCTCGCGGGCATAGCCCATGGCTCGGTCTTCGGTGAGGAAATAGCGATAATCCGTACGCCCGCCGCCGCCATGGCCGCCACGCTCGCGACGGCCGTTCTGCTCGACGATCACACTGACATTGAAGCGCACCAACGGCCGCACATCCGCCGCCAGGCTACCATCGGTGGACGCCACCAGGATGCGCTCCCAGACACCGGCCATGCTCACACTCACCTGCTGGATACGCGGGTCGAGGGCACGGGTTGCGGCATCCACACGCTTGAGCAGCTCGACCTTTTCGGCCCGGCTGATCACTTCCAGCGGGTTGTCCGGGCCGTACAACTGGGTCACGTCCTGGGTGCTGAACGCCTGCACGGTACCGTTCTGGCCGGCACGGGAAATCGAGCGCGCCGCACGGGCTGCCAGGCCCAGGGCTTCCAGGGTAATGGCATTGCTATACGCAAAGCCGGTCTTCTCACCGGACTGCGCACGCACCCCAACCCCTTGGTCCAGGTTGAAACTGCCGTCCTTGACGATCCCATCTTCCAGGGACCATGACTCGGAGATCTGCCCCTGGAAATACAGGTCGGCGGCATCGATGCCAGGCCCGGCCAGGTCGCCCAGTACGGTTTGCAGACTTTCGATGGTCACGCCACCGGGCGCCAGGAGGTGTTCACTGACTGAGGACAACAACTCGCTCATAGGTTCGGCCTTAAATTCATCGTTCTGAAGCAGGTCGCTGTGCGCCCTGCGAGAAAAAGCGCCGGTGGCCTGCCACCGGCATGCGCGCCCGTATCGACGCTTGTTCGCTACTATCACGTTCGGCCAACAACACCGCTTCGCCTTGATCCTGTTGTGCCAACACCCGCCCCCACGGATCAACAATCGCCCCATGGCCATAGGTTTCCCGCGGCCCCGGATGCACGCCACCCTGTGCGGCCGCCAGCAGGTAACACTGGGTTTCGATGGCCCGCGCACGGATCAACACATCCCAGTGCGCCGCGCCCGTTACCGCCGTAAAAGCCGAGGGTGCGGTAATCAATTCGGCACCCGCAGCACGTAATTCGCTGTATAGCTCCGGGAAGCGCAGGTCATAACAGACCGTCAGCCCCAGGCGCCCGACCGGCGTATCGGCCACCACCACTTGGTTGCCGTAAGCATAGTCGTCGGATTCACGATAACGACCGCGCGCGTCAGCCACATCCACGTCAAACAGGTGCAGCTTGTCGTAGCGGGCGACGATCTGACCCTGCGCGTCGATCAACAACGAGCAGGCATTGGACTTGGCATCGGGGTGATCCAATGGAGGCAACGGCAATGTGCCGGCCACTATCCATAAGTTGAGGTCACGGGCGGCCAGTTTCAACCAGGGCAGGATCGGCCCATCGCCCAAGGCTTCGGCGCGGCCGATGGCGGCCACATCGCGCCGGCCCATGGCGGCGAAGTTTTCCGGCAGGACCGCCAGTTGCGCGCCCCCTGCCGCCGCCTGCTCCAACAAGCGCCTGGCCTGGGCCAGGTTGGCCAGGACATCGCTCTGGCTGACCATCTGGATTACCGCAAAGGACATGGGCCGACACTCCATAAAAAGCATGGGGCCATGCTACTCCACAGGCGCTTATTGTGGTTTTTCAAATGGCTTGTCGAAGGTGATTTTTGGATCTTTCCATGGCCCTTCCACCTTGTACTGGACGCTGGCAAAACGCGAAACCCGATCACCGATCAACTTGTCGATCAAAAACAACGCGCCACCAATGGCCGGCGCGCCGACGATCAATGCGGCGATAGGCAGGTTGTTGGTCACCGGCAAGGTCACCAGTAACTTGGCATCGACGCGATCAGCCACCAGGTCCAGGGTACCGTTGAGTTCCAGGTTGCTCGACGGCCCCGTGAGGATTATCGGCTCGCGGGTCACAAACACACCATTGCTGGCAGCCAGCAGGCCCTTGACCCGGTCATAGCTCAGGCCCTTGCCAAGCAAGTCCGAGAAGTCCAGGCGCAAACGCCGGCCAATGGAGTTGAAGTTCAGCAGGCCAAACACCCGCAACGCCTGGGCACCGCCCTCGACCTCGACAAACTGGCCCTTGCGGAACGACGCATCCAGACTGCCGGAAAAACGCTTGGGCCCAACCCACGCAGGCGAACCCGGCCAGCGCCCGTCTACATCCAGATGAAAATCCTGGCTGGTCACGGTTGGCGCAAAGCCCCAGCCCTTGAGCACATCGGCGATATTCTTGCCGTCCAAGCGCCCCTTGTACCAGCTGTTGCTGGCGCCAGGTGCCCCTTCCCAACCACCAGCGCCCTTGAGCTGCATGCCCTTGAGACCCAGGTCGAGGTTGTTGAAGGCCATGCCCTTGGCTGTCGGACGCACCTTCAAGGACCAGGCGCCGATCAGGTCGGGGCCCTGGAACAACTGGGCAATGGCGATATCCAGCGCGGGAATATCCTTGGGATCGATGCCGGCCAGGGGATCAGGCGCGTTTTCATCGGCCTGTACCGTAGGGTCGACCGCCGGCAGCTTCACATACTGCAGGTTGATGGCAATGGGCGCGCCCTTGGCATCTGGCAGGCCAACAGTGCCCTTGGCCTGCTGGCTGTCGAGCTGCAAGCCCCAGGCGGCGGGCTTGCGGTCCAGTTTCAGGGTGACCTGATCGAGTTGGGTCCCAAACCCGGTCAGCTTGCCAATCTTGAAATCGGCACTGCTCAGCAGTTGCTTGGCATTGCCGCCCGGATCATTGCCGGCGTAGCGCTCCACCAACTTCTTCCAGGGATCGATATCCAGTTCCGACAGCACCCCGCGAATCCGCAGGCCCTTGCCACCGGGCAACAAGGCATCGCCATCACCGAGGAACAGCTCGCCCCGGCCCTGGGTAAAGTTGTCCGCCGGGGCTGCAAAGGTAAAATTCGCCAACTCGCCGTAATCAAACCAGTAACGCCGCTCCGCGCCTTGCAAAGTCATGCGGAACACACTCTCACGACCCTGGCTGGCGGGCATGCCAAATGGCGCAGGCAAGTCCACCGCCACGCCCTTGAGGTTGGAGCTGACCCGCAACTGGCTGTCGGCGCCATCCAGGTCAAGCTGCAGTTGATACGGGATATCCCCGGATACCGGCAGCGGCTGGCTGACTTTCAGCCAGTCGGTAAGGCGCTTGACCGTTACCTGGCCCTTGGCGGTGACCCGAGTGCTGAGATTGCCCGGCTTGCCCCCAGGCGCAATCTGCGCCGTGATCGGCCGGTCGAAGGCTTGGGCGCTGATGTTCTGGCCACTCAGGCCCTTGGCGCTGTCGAAGCGGAACTCGCCCTTGAGCTGGTTCAGGTCCAGGGTCGGCTCGGCCAGCTGCAGGCGCGCCTTGTCGGTCTTGAAGTCCACTACAATTTTCGGCTCGGTACCCTTCGCCATGGGAATATCCAGGTCCAGGGAACCCTGTAGGTCGCCCTCGCCTTTCCAGCCGGCAAACGTCGACGCCGTGCCGATGGGTGCGTCCTGGAGGATCTTCAGGCCGTCCCCCAGACCGCCGGCAAAACCGCCCGTCAGCAGCAAATGGCTGTCATGACCAGGCAGCGCATGGGGAATGTTGACGTAGATATCCTTGACCTTGGTATCGAGCAGTTGCCCCTTGCTGGCCAGAATGCGCACGCCGGTCTCTTCGACGAACACTTCACCGGCCACCTTGCTGACATGGGGCCAGCCCGGCTGGAACGCCAGCTCGGCGTCATGCACCTTGAAGAACAGGCTGATATTGCGCGCCGCCGTCACCGCATCGTGGTTCAGCGAGCCTTGGTACTGGAAGAAACCTTCATCGACCGCGCCCTTGAGAATCGCAGTACGCAGCCACTCATCCAGGGCCGGGCTCAACACAGCCGGCAAGTATTTGGAAGTAAAACGCCCATCGCCATCGACCATGCCGACCCGCAGGTCCATGTAGTCTTCCTGGCTATGATCGAAATGCAGGCGAATCAGGAAATCCGCCGCGACCTTGCCCTCTTCCCCAAGCACCTTGATATACGGCGCGATCAGGGTGAAGCCTTGCTTATCCAGCTTCCACGTCAGGCGTGCATTGGCCTGGATGTACTGCCAGGGCTTGGCGAAAATCGGGTCCAGGTGCAGGACGAAATCCTTGCTGTCCATGCGCAACTCGCCCTGGCCCAGGTCGCCACTGATACTGCCGGATACATTGCGGGCCGCCGGCGCGCCGAAATAGGCGTCAAAGCCTACGCGCTCGAGGTTGGCAGCGAAGCTGACGCGCTGGTCGCCGGCCTCCTGCGGGCGATAATCGACCCGCACATTGCGCAGTACGCCCGTGGCCTTCAACGCTTCCACGGTCTTGGCAAAACCTTCCGGCAATGGCGCCAGGGCGTTGAGCAAAGGGGTAATCGGCGTCAGGTCCAAGCGGTCGGCCTGCAGGTTCCAGGTCTCTTGTGCCTTGTCGGTAGCCAGGGTTTGCTGCAATTGCAGGTGCGACTCCCAACGGGTATCGCCCAGGTTCATGGCCAACGAGTCGAAGACCACCTTCAGGCCACTGTCACTGCGCTGCAGGTAGGCCGTCAGCCCCAGATTCTGGATGCTCGTGGATTTGCGCTGGGCGTAACGAACCTTCACCTGCGGCGCATTGAGACGCGCGGCCGCGCTTTGCAGCGTGCCATTGGCCCAGGTCAGCCAGAATTCACCACCGGCTTTCAACTCGCTGAGCTTCCAGTCCCGGGTCAACTTCGCCGGAACCCATTGCGCCCAATTGCTCTGGGGCAGGCTCAGGTAAGCCTGGACCTCGCCGTCGCGCCACTGGCTGGCACGGATCCGCGTGCGCAGGCTCAGGGCCAGCGGTTGCCCGTCGGGCAAGGTCAGGCGGGCATCCAGGCGCTGGCGAGTGGCACCGGTTTGCAGGCTCAAGCCCACGTAGGTCAAGGTCAGCGGCGCTTGGTCGAACGGCTGCAAGGTAACCTGGCTGTCCAGCAGCGAGACCTTCGCCACCGCTTGCATGCGCTTGAGCAGTTGCTCCGGGTCCAGGGGTTGGTCATCCTGTACCGGCAGGCCTTGCAATGCCCAATGGCCGTCCTGGTCCTCCTTGACGCTGAGCTGCAAGCCGCTGACTTCCAGATGGGCGATGCGCACATCCCACGCCAGCAGGCTGGCCCAGAGATCGGGCACCACTTGCACCTGGTCCAGGCGCAGGGCGCTAGGGCCTTCGCCGACCATCACATCATGGGCGAGCAATACCGGGGCAAAGCCGCTCCAGCGCCCTTCCAGGCTGCCGATGCTCAGCGGCATGTCGACCGCCGCCTGTGCCTTGGCCTCGACTTCGCCGCGGTACTCCGCAACCAATGGCGTCAATTCACGGCCCAGGCTGACGTAGACCGCCGCCAGTACCAACAGCAATGCACACAGGCCAAGGCCCCAACGGGTCAGTGCGGCAAAAAAGCGTTGCAGACGCTCCATGTCAGGCGACCCTCAAGGTAATAGTCGGACGGCAGATCAAGGTTTGCCGGTCTCGTTGAAAAGGACTGATGCGGATCAGAGCAGCACCACGTCGTATTGTTCCTGGGAATACATGGTTTCGACCTGGAAACGGATGGTGCGGCCAATAAACCCCTCCAACTCCGCAACGTTGCCCGACTCTTCGTCCAGCAATCGGTCCACCACCTTCTGGTTGGCCAAAACTCTGTAACCCTCGGCCTGGTAAGCGCGCGCCTCACGTAGGATTTCCCGGAAAATCTCGTAGCAAACCGTTTCCGGGGTCTTCAACTTGCCGCGCCCCTGGCAACTGCTGCACGGCTCGCACAGCACTTGCTCAAGGCTTTCGCGAGTACGCTTGCGGGTCATCTGCACCAGGCCCAACTCGGTGATACCAATGATGTTGGTCTTGGCGTGATCGCGCTCCAGCTGCTTCTCAAGGGTGCGCAACACCTGGCGCTGGTGCTCTTCATCTTCCATGTCGATGAAGTCGATGATGATGATCCCGCCCAGGTTACGCAGGCGCAGTTGACGGGCAATGGCAGTGGCGGCTTCGAGGTTGGTCTTGAAGATGGTTTCTTCAAGGTTGCGATGGCCAACGAAGGCGCCGGTGTTCACGTCAATGGTGCTCATGGCTTCCGCCGGGTCCACCACCAGGTAGCCGCCGGACTTGAGCGGCACCTTGCGTTCCAGGGCCTTCTGGATTTCGTCCTCGACGCCATACAGGTCAAAAATCGGCCGCTCGCCGGGATAGTGTTCAAGGCGGTCGGCGATTTCCGGCATCAGTTCGGCGACAAATTGCGTGGTTCGCTGGAAAGTTTCCCGCGAATCGATGCGAATTTTCTCGATCTTCGGGCTGACCAGATCACGCAGGGTACGCAGGGCCAGGCCTAGGTCTTCATAGATGACGCTCGGCGCGCCGATGGTCTTGATCTGGGCAGCGATCTGATCCCACAGGCGCCGCAGGTAGCGGATGTCCATGAGGATCTCGTCGGCACCGGCGCCCTCGGCGGCGGTGCGCAGGATAAAGCCGCCCGCTTCCTTGATGCCTTCGGCCGCCACGCAATCGCTGACGACCTTTTTCAGACGCTCACGCTCACCTTCGTCTTCGATTTTCAGGGAAATGCCGACATGGGCGGTGCGTGGCATGTACACCAGGTAGCGCGATGGAATCGATAGTTGCGTGGTCAGGCGCGCGCCCTTGGAGCCGATCGGGTCTTTGGTGACTTGCACCACCAGGCTCTGCCCTTCATGCACGAGGGCGCTGATGCTCTCGACCGCCGGACCTTCGCGCAGGGAAATTTCCGAGGCATGGATAAACGCAGCACGGTCCAGGCCGATATCCACAAAAGCCGCCTGCATGCCCGGCAATACCCGCACGACCTTGCCTTTATAGATATTGCCAACAATCCCGCGCTTCTGGGTGCGCTCGACGTGCACTTCCTGCAAAACACCGTTTTCTACCACCGCCACGCGCGATTCCATCGGCGTGATATTGATCAGAATCTCTTCACTCATGGCTGGGTCTCGTTCAGGCGTTTTCACAATAGTGGCCGATCGCTTAAATGTGGCGCTGGAGTAACGCGTTCAGCGCACGGAAAGGTGTTGCCAACAGGGTATGCCGAAACGGCCCAGCAGTTCTGCTGTTTCGCAGACCGGCAGGCCAACGACTGCGGAGTAACTGCCATTGAGGCCGGCGACGAATACTGCCGCCAACCCTTGGATAGCATAGCCGCCCGCCTTGTCCTGGGGTTCCCCGCTGTGCCAGTAAGTCGTTGCCTCGTGTGTGGAAACCTTGCGAAAGCGCACGCGGCTACTGACCAGGCGCGTTTCGCAGCGCTGGCCATCGAGCACGGCAATGGCGGTGAGGACTTCGTGTTCACGATCAGAAAGGGCCAGCAACATGGCAAGGGCATCGGCCTGGTCCAGGGGCTTGCCCAGGATCCGCCCATCGAGGATGACGGCGGTATCGGCGCCCAGCACGCAGGCATTCGCGGTATCGGTCAATGTCGCCAGGCCTGCGGCGGCTTTGCCACGGGCCAGACGTTCGACGTAGGACGCGGGCGATTCGTCGCCCAGGGGTGTTTCATCGATGGCGGCGTTGACCACGGTGAACGGCACGCCGATCTGGGTCAGCAACTCGCGCCGCCGAGGAGAGCCGGAGGCCAGATAAAGCGCATGCATTGCAGACTCTCCCTGTGGGTTCGATAACCAGGCAGAGCCTCGCGACCCACTCAATTGATTTTATAGCGGCGACGCAACCCACGCAGGCCGAAACTGATCCATGGCCACAACAGCGCACTGACCAGAGCCGGCAAGACCAGCGCCAAGGTGGGTTGGCGGTTGCCGGTCAAGGCACTGAGCCACAGCTGCACCAGTTGGGCCAGGCCGAAGATCACCAGGATGACCAGGCACTGTTGCCACATCGGGAACATGCGCAAGCGTTGCTGCAACGACAGCACCAGGAAGGTAATCAGCGTAAGAATCAACGCATTCTGCCCGAGCAACGTGCCATACATCACGTCTTCAGCCAGCCCCAGGCACATCGCGGTGACCATACCGACCTTATGCGGCAGGGCCAGGGCCCAGAATGCCAGGAGCAATGCCAGCCATAGCGGGCGCAGGATTTCCATGAATTGCGGCATCGGCGAAACGCTGAGCAGCATACCGATGGCGAAGGTCAACCAGACCATCCAGCCATTGCGTGAATGAGTACCGGCCATTATTGCGCCCCCTGTCGAGTGGTTGCCGGCGTGGGCGCCGCAGCAGGCGCAGTCGCCGCTGGTTTGACTGGCCGAGCAGGTTGGGCCACCGGCTTGGCCGGTGTCGCGGCAGCAGGCGTAGCGGGTACAACCGGTGTCGCCACAGGTGCCGCTGGCTTGGGTACGGTTGCCGGGATGATCGGCGTCGCAGTGCCGTCTTGCTTGTCCTGTGCTTCCTGGGCCTGGGCGGCGTCGTTGGCGCGCTCTTCCGGGGTGCGCGTGTCACTGAACACCAGCAACAGGTAGCGGCTGCGGTTCAGCGCAGCCGTTGGCACCGCACGCACAATCGCAAAGGGCTGCCCGGAATCGTGGATCACTTCCTTGACCGTCGCCACCGGGTAGCCTGCCGGGAACCGCTGGCCAAGGCCGGAGCTGACCAGCAGGTCGCCTTCCTTGATGTCGGCAGTGTCTGCCACATGCCGCAGTTCCAGGCGCTCCGGATTGCCCGTGCCACTGGCAATCGCCCGCAGGCCGTTGCGGTTGACCTGCACCGGAATGCTATGGGTGGTGTCGGTCAGCAGCAGCACGCGGGAGGTATAGGGCATCAACTCCACCACCTGGCCCATCAGGCCACGGGCATCGAGCACCGGCTGGCCAAGGACCACACCATCGCGCTCGCCTTTATTAATGATGATGCGATGGGTGAAGGGGTTGGGGTCCATGCCGATCAACTCGGCCACTTCAACCTTTTCGTTGACCAGCGCGGAAGAATTGAGCAACTCGCGCAGCCGCACGTTCTGCTCGGTCAGGGCCGCCAGCTTTTGCATGCGCCCCTGCAACAGCAGGTTTTCGGTCTTGAGTTTTTCGTTCTCGGCAACCAGCTCGGTACGGCTGCCAAACTGGCTGGCCACACCTTGCCATAGCCGTTGCGGCAGGTCAGTGATCCAGTAGGACTGCATCAATACCAGCGACATTTGGCTACGCACCGGCTTGAGCAGTGTGAAGCGGGCGTCGACCACCATCAGCGCGACCGATAGCACGACCAGCACCAACAAGCGCACGCCCAATGAGGGGCCTTTAGTGAAGAGCGGTTTAATAGGCCGCTCCTCCCGGGCAGATATTCTCTTTATTCATACGGCATCAAACCGGCCTGGATGCAGATTGAAGAAGATAAACGCCAACAGGCAGCACTGCAAAGTGCTGCCTGTTGGCGAAACATGGCGTAACCAACGATCTTATTCGCTGGAGAGCAGGTCCATGGTGTGTTTATCCATCATTTCCAGTGCACGACCACCGCCACGGGCCACGCAGGTCAGCGGGTCTTCGGCGACGATCACCGGCAGGCCGGTTTCCTGGGCCAGCAACTTGTCGAGGTCGCGCAGCAAGGCGCCACCACCGGTCAGCACCAGGCCACGCTCGGCGATATCGGAAGCCAGTTCCGGCGGCGATTGCTCCAGGGCGCTTTTTACCGCCTGAACGATAGTAGCCAGGGACTCTTGCAGAGCTTCCAGCACTTCATTGGAGTTCAGGGTAAAGGCACGTGGCACGCCTTCGGCCAGGTTGCGACCGCGCACATCGACTTCGCGTACTTCGCCGCCCGGGTAAGCGGTACCGATTTCCTGCTTGATGCGCTCGGCGGTGGATTCGCCGATCAGGCTGCCGTAGTTACGACGCACATAAGTGATGATCGCTTCGTCGAAGCGGTCGCCGCCAACCCGTACGGATTCGGCATACACCACGCCATTGAGGGAGATCAGGGCGATTTCAGTAGTACCACCACCGATATCCACCACCATCGAACCGCGCGCTTCTTCAACCGGCAGGCCGGCACCGATGGCCGCAGCCATTGGTTCTTCGATCAGGAACACTTCGCGGGCACCGGCACCAAGGGCCGATTCACGGATGGCACGACGCTCCACCTGGGTGGATTTGCATGGAACGCAGATCAGCACGCGAGGGCTGGGCTGCAGGAAGCTGTTTTCGTGAACCTTGTTGATGAAGTACTGCAGCATCTTCTCGCAGACGCTGAAGTCGGCGATCACGCCGTCTTTCATCGGACGAATGGCGGCAATGTTGCCAGGTGTACGGCCGAGCATGCGCTTGGCCTCGGTGCCCACGGCAACGACACTTTTCTGATTACCATGGGTCCGAATGGCCACAACCGATGGCTCATTCAGGACGATACCGCGCTCGCGCACGTAAATAAGGGTGTTGGCAGTGCCCAGGTCGATGGAAAGATCGCTGGAAAACATGCCACGCAGTTTCTTGAACATGGGAAAGGGACCCTAGGCAACGCGTGGGTAAAAAAGTGCGGCAAACTCTAACAACGACAGGGATTTTGGGCAAGGCGCCAATGTGCTAAATTGGCCGACTTTCTGTGCACCTAACCCCACAATCGCGGCCTTATGACCGTAGAAATGCGGTAGTGTTCCGACAATCTAACACACGGATAGCTTCCGTTCTGTTTTCCACTGGAGAATCCCATGGCGCTTGAACGCTCCGACGTGGAAAAAATCGCTCATCTGGCCTGCCTGGGCCTCAATGAAGCCGATCTTCCACAGACCACCGCAGCCCTGAACAGCATTCTCGGGCTGGTCGACCAGATGCAAGCGGTGAATACCGACGGCATCGAACCCCTGGCCCACCCACTGGAAGCCAGCCAGCGCCTGCGCGCAGACGTCGTGACCGAACGCAATAATCGCGAGGCCTACCAGTCCATCGCACCAGCGGTCGAAAACGGCCTGTACCTGGTTCCGAAAGTCATCGACTAAAGGGAAAGAGCCTGCAATGCATCAATTGACTCTGGCCGAGATCGCCCGCGGTCTCGCCGATAAAAAGTTTTCGTCCGAAGAGCTGACCAAGACCCTCCTGGCGCGCATCGCCGCACTGGATCCGAAGGTCAACAGCTTCATCAGCCTCACCGAGGAGCTGGCCCTGGGCCAGGCCAAGGCCGCCGACGCCCGTCGCGCCAACGGTGAAAGCGGCGCGCTGCTGGGTGCGCCAATCGGTCACAAGGACCTGTTCTGCACCCAGGGCATCCGCACCAGCTGCGGCTCGAAGATGCTCGACAACTTCAAGGCGCCCTACGACGCCACCGTCGTCGCCAAGCTGGCCGAAGCCGGGGCCGTGACCCTGGGCAAGACCAACATGGACGAATTCGCCATGGGCTCGGCCAACGAATCGAGCTACTACGGCGCGGTGAAAAACCCGTGGAACGCGGAGCACGTGCCCGGCGGTTCGTCCGGTGGTTCGGCCGCAGCCGTTGCCGCGCGCTTCCTGCCAGCCGCCACGGCCACTGATACCGGCGGCTCGATCCGCCAGCCCGCCGCCTTCACCAACCTCACCGGCCTGAAACCGACCTACGGTCGCGTTTCCCGCTGGGGCATGATTGCCTACGCGTCCAGCCTCGACCAGGGCGGCCCTCTGGCCCGCACCGCCGAAGACTGCGCAATATTGTTACAAGGCATGGCCGGTTTCGATGCAAAGGACTCCACCAGCATCGATGAGCCGGTGCCGGACTACAGCGCCAGCCTCAACACCTCGCTCAAAGGCCTGCGCATCGGCGTGCCGAAAGAGTACTTCAGCGCCGGTCTCGACCCGCGTATCGCCGAACTGGTGCACAACAGCATCAAGGCGCTGGAAAAGCTCGGCGCGGTGATCAAGGAAATCAGCCTGCCGAACAACCAGCACGCGATTCCGGCTTACTACGTGATTGCTCCGGCCGAAGCCTCCTCCAACCTGTCGCGTTTCGACGGCGTGCGCTTTGGCTATCGCTGTGAAGACCCGAAAGACCTCACCGACCTGTACAAGCGCTCCCGTGGCGAAGGTTTCGGCGTGGAAGTACAGCGCCGGATCATGGTCGGGGCCTACGCCTTGTCGGCTGGCTACTACGACGCGTACTACCTCAAGGCGCAGAAAATCCGACGCCTGGTAAAGAACGACTTCATGGCGGCCTTTAATGAAGTCGACGTGATCATCGGCCCAACCACGCCAAACCCGGCCTGGAAACTCGGCGCCAAGAATGGCGACCCGGTGGCCGCGTATCTGGAAGACCTGTACACCATCACCGCCAACCTCGCGGGCTTGCCGGGCTTGTCCATGCCAGCCGGTTTCGTCGATGGCCTGCCGGTGGGCGTGCAGTTGCTTGCCCCGTATTTCCAGGAAGGCCGCTTGCTCAATGTGGCGCACCAGTACCAGTTGAATACTGACTGGCACACTCGCACCCCAACCGGCTTCTGAGGAGAACACTATGCAATGGGAAGTTGTGATCGGGCTGGAGATTCATACCCAGCTTGCCACCCAATCGAAGATTTTCTCCGGTAGCGCCACCACGTTCGGCTCAGAGCCCAACACCCAGGCCAGCCTCGTAGACCTGGGCATGCCTGGCGTATTGCCAGTGCTGAACCAGGAAGCGGTGCGCATGGCGGTGATGTTCGGCCTGGCGATTGACGCCGAAATCGGCCAGCACAACGTGTTCGCGCGCAAGAACTACTTCTATCCGGACCTGCCCAAGGGCTACCAGATCAGCCAGATGGAATTGCCGATCGTCGGCAAGGGCTACCTGGATATCCCCCTGGAAGACGGCACCATCAAGCGTGTTGGCGTGACCCGTGCGCACCTGGAAGAAGATGCCGGCAAGAGCCTGCATGAAGAATTCAATGGCGCCACCGGCATCGACCTGAACCGCGCCGGCACGCCGCTGCTGGAGATCGTGTCCGAGCCGGACATGCGCAGTGCCAAGGAAGCGGTGGCCTACGTCAAGACCATCCACGCACTGGTGCGCTACCTGGGCATTTGCGACGGCAACATGGCCGAAGGCTCCCTGCGTTGCGACTGCAACGTGTCGGTGCGTCCTAAAGGCCAGGTTGAGTACGGCACCCGCTGTGAGATCAAGAACGTCAACTCGTTCCGTTTCATCGAAAAGGCGATCAACACCGAAGTCCGTCGCCAGATCGAGCTGATCGAAGACGGCGGCAAGGTGATCCAGCAGACGCGCCTGTACGACCCGAACAAAGACGAAACCCGCGCCATGCGCAGCAAGGAGGAAGCCAACGACTACCGTTACTTCCCCGATCCGGACCTGTTGCCGGTGGTCATCGAGGATTCGTTCCTCAATGACGTGCGCGCCACCCTGCCGGAATTGCCACCGCAAAAACGCGAACGCTTCCAGGCGCAGTTCGGCCTGTCGGTGTATGACGCCAGCGTCCTGGCATCGAGCCGCGAGCAGGCCGACTACTTCGAAAAAGTCGTGAGCATCGCTGGCGACGCCAAGTTGGCGGCCAACTGGGTCATGGTCGAACTGGGTAGCCTGTTGAACAAACAGGGCCTGGAAATCGACGAAGCCCCGGTCTCGGCCGAACAACTGGGCGGCATGTTGCTGCGCATCAAGGACAACACCATCTCCGGCAAAATCGCCAAGACCGTGTTTGAGGCCATGGCCAGCGGTGAAGGCAACGCCGACGAGATCATCGAGAAGCGCGGCCTCAAGCAAGTCACCGACAGCGGCGCCATCTCGGCCGTTCTTGATGAAATGCTCGCAGCCAATGCGGAGCAGGTCGAACAGTACCGTGCGGCCGACGAAGCCAAGCGCGGCAAGATGTTCGGCTTCTTTGTGGGCCAGGCGATGAAGGCCTCCAAAGGCAAGGCCAACCCGCAACAGGTCAACGAATTGCTCAAGAGCAAGCTCGAAGGCTGATAACGGTTGCCGCCCTGTGGGAACCGGCTTATGTGGGAGCTGGCTTGCCTGCGATAGCATCACCTCGGTACATCTGAAAAACCGAGGCGCCCGCATCGCAGGCAAGCCAGCTCCTACAGGGGTCGGTTCCCATATCAATTTTGGGGACACCTTGAAAATGAAGCGTCTACTCGGCCTTTGCGCCCTGTTCTCCCTGCTCACCGGCTGCGCCAGCGGCATGATCGACCCCAACGGCTACGACGAAACCGGCACCGCGTCCTACTACGGCGCCAAGCACCATGGCAAGAAGACCGCCAGCGGTGAACCCTTCAACCAACACGCCCTGACCGCCGCCCACCGGCGCCTGCCATTCGGCACGCGGGTCAAGGTCACCAATCTTGCCAGCAACAAAACCGTGGTGGTGCGCATCAATGATCGCGGCCCGCATACCCGTGGGCGGCTGATCGATCTTTCACGCCAGGCCGCCGAGCAGTTGGGTATGCTGCGCAGCGGAACCGCGCGTGTGCGCGTGCAAGCCCTGAGCAACTGACTGACGGAGCCCGGACCATTTTCGGATTAAGCGCCCTTTCGCCCATAAGCCTGATTGAACTGACCAGCGGCCTGCTGCTGCTGATTGCCGGTGCCGAAATGCTGGTACGCGCCGCCGTGCGCCTGGCCGCCAGCCTCAAAGTCCGGCCACTGATCATTGGCTTGAGCATCGTCGCCTTTGGCAGCAGCGCGCCGCAAATCGCCGTCAGCCTGCAGGCCACCCTCGCCGGCAATACCGATATTGCCGTGGGCAGTGTGATTGGCAGCAGCATCTTCAATATCCTCGTCACCCTGGGTCTTTCGGCGCTGATTATTCCCCTGCGCGTCTCGCGGCAACTGGTGCGCCTGGATATCCCGGTGATGATCGGCGCCAGCATGCTGCTGTTTATTCTCGCCAGTGATGAAGCACTGACACCGCTCGACGGCCTGACCTTGCTTGCCGCCCTGCTCGCCTACCTGGGCCTGTTGCTGTACCAGACCCGCCATTCGCGCCGCCCGCGGACCCGCGACACGGTGGTACAAGCGCCGTGGCTGAGCAGTTTGCTGTGGATGATCGGCGGGCTCGTGTTGCTGGTGTTCGCCGGGCATCTGGTGCTGGGCGCAGCGGTGGAAGTGGCCAGCGACCTGGGCCTGTCCGAGCGGGTGATCGGCCTGACCATCGTCGCCGTCAGCACCTCGCTGCCGTGCCTGGCGACCTCGCTGATCGCCGCCCTGCGCGGCGAGCGGGAGATTGCGGTGGGGAACGTGATCGGCAGCAACCTGTTCAACCTGTTGGGGGTTCTGGGTTTTACCGCGCTGGTGGCGCCGCTGCCCTTGTCGGTGTCGCCCAACGCCCTGGATTTTGACCTGCCGGTGATGCTCGGCGTCGTGGTGTTGTGCCTGCCCGTGTTTTACACCGGCTACCGCATCACCCGCGCCGAAGGCTTGCTGCTGCTGGGGCTGTACCTGGCGTACGGGCTGCACGTGGTGTCATTTACCACCGGCATGCCACTGGCCAACAAACTGGAACAACTGATGCTGTATTACGTCCTGCCAGCGCTGGTGGCCTTCCTGTTGTTCACCTCGCTGCGAGCCTGGCACCGCCAACACAAGAGGGAGTCGCAATGACCGATAAAGCGAAATCCGGCGTTGAAATACGCCGCCAGGTAATGGGCGATGCATTTGTCGACCGCGCCCTAGGCAATGCCACCGAATTCACCCAGCCGTTGCAGGACTTCGTCAACGAACATGCCTGGGGCGGGGTGTGGAACCGTGAAGGCTTGCCGCTGAAGACGCGCAGCCTGATTACCCTCGCTGCGCTGACCGCCTTGAAGTGCCCGCAGGAGCTCAAGGGCCATGTACGCGGTGCGCTGAACAACGGCTGCACTGTTGAAGAAATTCGCGAAGCGCTGCTGCATTGCGCGGTGTATGCCGGCGTGCCGGCGGCGATCGATGCGTTTCGGGCGGCGCAAGAAGTGATCGAGGCGTATCAGCCAGCTCAGCAGTGACTGCAAGAGAGCTATCGCGGGCAAGCCCGCTCCCACATTTTGAGTTGTGAACATACTTCAAGTGTAGGAGCGGGCTTGCCCGCGATTGGCCCTGAGACCACCCCTCATTTCAGATCCAGCCACCCGCCTGCAGCACAAAGATCCCGATATTGGTGGTCACCGCCGCCATCAATGTGGTGATCACGATAATCGCCGCCGCCAGTTCATGGTTACCCTGGGCCGCACGGGCCATGACAAAACTGGCAGCGGCCGTCGGTGCGCCAAAGTACAGGAACAGAATCCCCAACTCCGGCCCCCGGAAGCCATACAGCCAGGCGCCGACGGTCGCCACGAGCGGCAGGCCGATCATCTTCACCAGGCTGGCGCTCAATGCCATGTTGCCGCTTTGGCGCAATGCGGCCAGCGACAGAGTGCCGCCAATGCAGATCAGCGCCAGGGGCAGCGTCATATCGGCCAGGTACCGCCCGGAGGTTTCCAGCCAATTGGGCAAGCCAATCTGGAAATAGGCAAACGGTGTCGCAGCAATCACACTGAGGATCAGCGGGTTGGCCAGTACGCTCTTGCAGATACTCCACGGGTCAGACTTGATCACTGGGCTGTAGACCGCCAACACAATGGTCGACAGGGTGTTGTAGAACAGGATCACCAACCCCGCGAGGATCGCCCCGAGGGAAATGCCGTAGTCCCCATACATGCTGGCCGCCAGTGCCAGGCCGATCACCCCGTTGTTACCGCGAAATGCCCCTTGGGTATAGATACCCCGGTCCTCACGCGGGCAGCGAAAAATCGCCCAGCCCCAGGCCAGAGCAAAGCCGACCAGCGTGGCGACAGAGAAATAGATCAGCAGTTCTGGCTTGAGCGCCGAATGCAGGTCGGCGTGCAGAATCCCCAGAAACAGCAACGCCGGCATGGTGACGTTGAACACCAGGGACGATGCGGTGTGGATAAAGTTGTCGTTGATCCAATTGATGCGCTTGAGCAGGACGCCCAGAAACAACATGGCAAATACCGGCGCGGTGATTGTCAGGGTTTGCAGGAATATAGCCAGCATGCTGGGGAGAACCTTGGGTGAGCTTCGGTAGGTGGCTAATGATAAGCCAAACAGCCCAGCGCCGCCTGACAGACCGCTTTCGCGAGCAAGCCCTCTCCCACATTTTTGTCCGTGCTCCTACAGGAATGTGTGAAGCGGGCTTGCTCGCGAATACAGGCAACTCGGTCTCAGGTAATAGGCGCCGGGTTGAACAAGGTGATGTCATTGTGCAGCTTATGCTGCTCGGCCCAGGTCTGCTTTTTGCCGCTGGCCACGTCCAGGTAGAAGTGGAACAACTCCCACCCCAACTCCTCGATGGTCGCACGCCCAGTCGCGATCCTTCCGGCATCGATATCGATCAGGTCTGGCCAGCGCTGCGCCAACTCCGTACGGGTCGAAACCTTCACCACGGGGGCCATCGCCAACCCATAGGGCGTGCCCCGCCCCGTGGTGAACACATGCAGGTTCATCCCCGCCGCCAGTTGCAAGGTGCCACAGACAAAATCGCTGGCCGGCGTCGCGCAAAAGATCAGGCCTTTGCCCTTGAACCGCTCACCCGGCCCGAGCACACCATTGATCGCGCTGCTACCGGACTTGACGATGGAGCCCAGAGACTTCTCGACAATGTTCGACAGGCCGCCCTTCTTGTTGCCCGGCGTGGTGTTGGCGCTGCGATCGGCCTCGCCCTTGGCCAGGTAGCGGTCGTACCAGTCCATTTCCCGCACCAGTTCGCGGGCGACTTCCTGGTTTTCGGCGCGGGAAGTCAGCAGGTAAATGGCGTCGCGCACTTCAGTCACTTCGGAAAATATCACCGTCGCCCCGGCCCGCAGCAACAGGTCCGAGGCGTAGCCCAGCGCCGGGTTGGCGGTGATCCCGGAAAACGCGTCGCTCCCCCCACATTGCATGCCGAGGATCAGTTGCGCAGCCGATACCGTTTCCCGCCGGCGCAGGTCGAGTTTTTTCAGGCGGGTTTCGGCCAGTTCCATGATCTGTTCGATCATTTCGGTAAAACCGTGGCTGGCGTCCTGTAGGCGATACAGCCACGGTTCACTGAGGTCCACCGAGCTGTCGTTGTCGTGCATCACCTGCCCGGCCTGCAACTTCTCGCAGCCCAGGCTGATCACCAACGCTTCGCCACCCAGGTTCGGGTTGCGCGCCAGATTGCGCACGGTGCGGATCGGGATATAGGCGTCGGCGGCGGTGATGGCCACGCCGCAACCATAGCTGTGGGTCAGTGCCACCACGTCATCGACATGCGGGTACTTGGGCAGCAACTCGTCCTTGATGCGCTTGACCGCATGGTCCAGCACGCCGGTCACGCACTGCACAGTAGTGGTGATGCCAAGGATATTGCGCGTGCCCACGGTGCCATCCGCATTGCGATAGCCCTCGAAGGTGAAACCTTCCAAGGGCGCCTGGGCGTCGGGCACTTCGGTGGACAGCGGCAAGCTGTCCAGCGGCGGCGCGGTGGGCATACGCAGTTGGTCTTCCTGGACCCAACTGCCGCGCGGTATCGGCTGCAAGGCGTAACCGATAGTTTGGCCATAGCGAATGATCTGACCGCCTTGGGGGATATCTTCCAGGGTCACCTTGTGGCTCTGGGGAATGAACTCCACGGTCACCAGGCCGTCCGGGAACTCGGTCCCGGCCGGCACGCCCTGGTCGTTGACCACAATCACTACATTGTCGCGCTCGTGCAAACGGATGGAGCGCGGCGAGTCGGCATGTTCAATCAACTGCATCACACGGCCCCTTCAGGATTGCGCTTGGGAAAGGTTAGTCAACTCGGGGCCTTTGCTCGGCGGCTCATTGAGCACCACACGCTTGATCGGGCCGACAATCACCAGGTAACTGAATACTGCTACCAGCGCATTGGCGCCGACGAACACCAGGGCCCACTTGAACGAACCGGTGGTGCTGATGATGTAGCCAATCACGATTGGCGTGGTGATGGAAGCCAGGTTGCCAAACGTGTTGAACAGGCCGCCGCTGAGGCCGGCGATTTGTTTTGGCGAGGTGTCAGACACAACCGCCCAACCCAGTGCGCCAACGCCTTTGCCGAAGAAGGCCAGGGCCATGAAGCCAACGACCATCCATTCCACATCCACGTAGTTGCAGGCAATGATGCTGCTGGAAACCAGCAAGCCGGCAATGATCGGTGCCTTGCGCGCGAAAGTCAGGGAATGGCCCTTGCGCAACAGGTAGTCGGAAATCACCCCGCCCAGCACGCCGCCGATAAAGCCGCAGATCGCCGGGAGCGACGCGATGAAGCCGGCCTTGAGGATGGTCATGCCACGGTCCTGTACCAGGTACACCGGGAACCAGGTCAGGAAGAAGTAGGTAATGCCGTTGATGCAGTACTGGCCCAGGTACACCCCGAGCATCATGCGATTGGTCAGCAACTGACGGATGTAATCCCACTTCGGCCCGTCGGTTTTCTTACCCTTGGCCTTGTCCTGATCCATATCGACCATCGCCCCATTGGCAGCGATGTGATTGAACTCGGCCTCGTTGATCAGCGGGTGCTGACGCGGGCTGTAGATCACTTTCAGCCAGATCAGGGAGAACACGATGCCGATCACGCCCATCACGATAAATACGTGCTGCCAGCCGAAGCTGTATACGATCCACCCCATCAAGGGTGCAAACAATACCGTGGCGAAGTACTGCGCCGAGTTGAAGATTGCCGAGGCCGTGCCGCGCTCGGCGGTGGGGAACCAGGCCGCGACAATGCGCGCATTGCCGGGAAAAGAAGGTGCCTCTGCCAGGCCCACCAGGAACCGCAACATAAACAGCGCAACCACCGCGGTGGAGACCCCGAATTCACCGACATAGCCTTGCAGCACGGTGAACAGCGACCAGGTGAAGATGCTCAGGGCATAGACTTTTTTCGAACCGAACCGGTCCAGCAGCCAACCGCCAGGGATTTGCCCGGCCACGTAGGCCCAACCGAAAGCAGAGAAGATGTAACCGAGGGTGACGGCGTCGATGCCGAGGTCTTTTTGCAGGCTGGAACCTGCGATGGCGATGGTGGCGCGGTCGGCGTAGTTGATCGTCGTCACCAGGAACAGCATGAGCAAGATCAAATAACGGACGTGCGTCGGCTTGGTCGCTTGCATGTAGATGTACTCCCACTAATTATTTTTTTTGCGGGTAATTGTTGTGTGTTGCGTAACGCTGGCTCTTGAAGGAGCGAGCTTGCTCGCTCCTACAGAAATCCCCTCTTTCCAGGGCTGGGTTTATGAGCCGATGTAGCTGGTTTTCACCACGGTGTAGAACTCTTGCGCATAGCGACCTTGCTCACGCGAACCGTAGGATGAACCCTTCCGGCCACCAAAGGGAACGTGATAATCCACACCTGCGGTCGGCAGGTTGACCATCACCATCCCGGCCTGGGAGTGGCGCTTGAAGTGGTTGGCATACTTGAGCGAGGTGGTCGCGATGCCCGCCGACAGGCCGAACTCGGTGTCATTGGCCATGGCCAGCGCCGCCTCGTAGTCCGCTACGCGCACCACGTTGACCACTGGGCCGAAGATTTCTTCACGGCTGATACGCATGGCGGCCTCGCTGTCGGCAAACAGTGTCGGCGCCAGGAAATAGCCCTCGGTGTCGCAGGTCACCAGGCCACCACCGCTGACCAACCGCGCGCCTTCGCCTTGGCCGATATCGATGTACTTCAAGTCCTGGTCCAACTGGGCCTGGGACACGACCGGGCCGATATCCGTACCGGCATGCAGGGCATGGCCGACCTTGATCGATTGCATACGCTCGGCCATGGCCGCGACAAACCGGTCATGAATCCCGGCCGTCACGATAAAGCGACTCGATGCCGTGCAGCGCTGGCCAGTGGAGTAGAAGGCACTCTGCACCGACAGTTCGACGGCCTGCTTGAGGTCAGCGTCGTCGAGAATGATCTGCGGATTCTTGCCGCCCATTTCCAACTGCACCTTGGCCTGGCGCGACACGCAGCTGACCGCGATCTGCCGCCCCACGCCCACGGAACCGGTGAAGCTGATGCCATCGACCTTCGAACTGTTGACCAGCGCATCGCCGACCACGCGACCACTGCCCATCACCAGGTTGAACACGCCACTGGGGAAGCCGGCGCGGGAGATGATTTCTGCCAGGGCCCAGGCGCAGCCGGGCACCAGGTCGGCCGGTTTGAGCACCACGCAGTTGCCATAGGCCAGGGCCGGGGCGATTTTCCAGGCGGGGATGGCAATCGGGAAGTTCCACGGGGTGATCAGACCCACCACGCCCAAGGCTTCACGGGTGACTTCGACATTCACCCCTGGGCGCACCGACGGCAGGTAATCACCGGACAGGCGCAGGCACTCACCGGCAAAGAACTTGAAGATATTGCCGGCGCGGGTCACCTCGCCGATGGCTTCCGGCAGGGTCTTGCCCTCTTCGCGGGCCAGCAGCGTACCGAGTTCTTCGCGACGGGCGAGGATCTCGCTGCCGACTTTATCCAAGGCGTCATGCCGGGCCTGGATGCCGGAAGTCGACCACGCCGGGAACGCCGCGCGCGCGGCGTCGATGGCGGCGTCGACCTGGGCCAGATCGGCCTTGGCAAATTCGCCGATCACATCCGACAGGTCCGAGGGGTTGATATTGCTTGAGTAGTCAGCACCGGCCACCCACTGGCCACCGATGTAGTTGTCAAAACGCTTGGCTTGGGACACGAATCTTCTCCTGACGCAAAAAGCCGCTGATCACTCAGCGGCTTTATTCATGGGTTATTGCGCACCTTGCTTGTCGATCAGCGCGGCCAGGGCTTCATATTCTTCTGGCAGCAGATCGGTCAGCGGGGTGCGCACTGGGCCTGCGTCATAGCCGGCGATTTTTGCACCCGCCTTGACGATGCTCACGGCATAGCCGGCCTTGCGGTTACGGATGTCGAGGTAAGGCAAGAAGAAGTCGTCGATGATCTTGTCGACAGTGGCGTGATCTTCCCGGGCAATCGCGTGGTAGAAGTCCATCGCGGTTTTGGGAATGAAGTTGAACACCGCCGAGGAATACACCGGGACGCCAAGCGCCTTGTAGGCAGCGGCGTAAACCTCGGCGGTCGGCAGGCCGCCCAGGTAGCTGAAACGATCGCCCAGGCGACGGCGGATCGACACCATCAGTTCGATATCGCCCAGGCCATCCTTGTAGCCGATCAGGTTCGGGCAACGTTCGGCCAGGCGTTCGAGCAGTGGCGCGGTCAGGCGGCAGACGTTGCGGTTGTACACCACCACACCAATTTTTACCGACTTGCACACCGCCTCGACGTGGGCGGCGACGCCGTCCTGGCTGGCTTCGGTCAGGTAGTGCGGCAGCAGCAGCAGGCCCTTGGCCCCCAGGCGCTCGGCTTCCTGGGCGTATTCGATGGCTTGGCGCGTGGAGCCGCCGACACCGGCGAGGATCGGCACGCTGGTGGCGCAGGTATCAACGGCGGTTTTCACCACTTGGGAATATTCACTGGCTGCCAGGGAGAAAAACTCACCGGTGCCGCCTGCCGCGAACAAGGCAGTGGCGCCGTAGGGGGCCAGCCACTCCAGACGCTTGATGTAACCCGCCTGGTTGAAATCACCCTGGGCATTGAAATCGGTGACCGGGAAAGACAGCAGACCGTGGGAAAGGATGGACTTCAGTTCTTGTGGATTCATTATTCGAACACCCTGGATAACGACTGATACTGGGGAATGGTTTTTGTTGTCGTACGTCATCGTACAACTATAAAAATATTCGTCAACACTATTTGGTCGACTTGCATGGGTCTCGAGGACGTTTACTGACAAGCCCCTTGACGTAGGAAATTGCTCCGCTATTCTTGCGATAGCTGTATATACACACAGCTATCAAGGAAGAATCCTACGACATAGCAAGGAGCTAACATGTCAGAACTTGAATCGGTCATCACCCGCAAGCCCCTCCCCTCCCTACGCTTCGAAGGCGGCGAGCACACCGCTATTGGCGATGAGACGCTACTGCGGTTCGTACAGGGCGAGCCCTCTATTCCGGGGGCTCAGGTCAAACTGCATCTGCCTAATGGCCTGGCTTTGACCTATGGCCAGATCATCGCCCTGAGCGGTGATTTCTATGGGATCCCCGGCCAGCCCATCAGCGACGGTGCATCGCCAGCCGAGCGCGTGCAGCGCTTTACCGCCGCGTTCAACTCCCTGGCCACGCTGCCGGCGTCGCGGGACGAAGCGGGCAAAATTCTCGCGGTCATGCAAAAGGAGATCAACGCGGTCAAGCAGGCCATCAAGGAGGGTAAGCAGGCCCATGAAGCCTATGACGCACTCGGAGATACGTTGTCTGAAGAGTGGAACCGCATCACCGGCGGCGGCAGCGTCGTTTCAGCCATGGTGCCCTTGGGGCGCTACCTTAAGCTGGCCGCCGACAACGCCGATCATTTCGGCGAATGGGCGCTGTCAGCCTATCTGGCAGGGCATACCGGCGCCCTGCAACAAGCGGTCGTCGCCCACCAAAGTGGCAGCGACCAGCAATTGGAACTGGCTTATGCCATGAACAGTTTTGCTGATCACTTTTTGACCGACCTGTTTTCCGCGGGGCACCTGCGCGTACCGCGCAAGCAACTGGCTCGCGTAGTCACACCGGGTGAGCTGGGGTCGTTGATCAGCCGCTTTATGCATGACGAAGACAGCAAGTTCGGGCTCAAGGTACGCAACGCACTGGGCGATGAGTGGCACGCCTATGGCGACAAACGCTATTTCGACAGCAATGATGCGGCCAACCGCGCTCAGGTCAAACGCGCGGTGCAGGTCTCGGCCGATGAGATTTTCGAGGCCTATGTCAGTGGCATCCTGCCCTCCCCGGCCACGTACAAGGCACCGCTGTATGTGCCGGACCTGAATGCGGTGAACAACCCGAGCACTAACTTCTCACCGCTGTTCAAGGCCGAGGGCGACAAGGTGCTGCGACGCAAGGACGTCAACAACCTCAACGACAAACAGTGGACGAATGATTGGTGGGGCTGGAGCACCTACCTGCTGCTGCAAAACTACACACCCAATACGCCAGCCTGAAACCAGGCGCAGATGCCGGGACGCCGGCGTCTGCGCCATCGACGAGCATCAGCCGCGCTGCGCCTGCGCCTCTTCATGTGCCTGGCGCAACCGCTCGCGGCTGTTTGTCAGGTGCAGGCGCATCGCCGCTCGCGCCGCATCCGAATCCTGGCGGGCGATCGCTTCGTAAATTTCTTCGTGCTCACGGCTCAGGCGGCTCATGTAGTGCTGCTGGTCATCATGGGCCAGGCGCGCTGAGTTCAGGCGGGTGCGCGGGATAATGCTGGTGCCCAGGTGCGTCATGATATCGGTGAAGTAGCGATTGCCGGTGGACAACGCAATCTGCAGATGGAACTGGAAGTCCGACGCCACTGCATCGCTGGCGTGCGCCGCACTTTCATTCAAGGCATCGAGGGCGGCGCGCATCGCGGCCAACTGTTCGTCGCTGCGACGCTGGGCCGCGAGGCCGGCGGATTCCACTTCCAGGCTGATGCGCAGTTCCAGAATCGCCAACACATCGCGCAACGTCACCACCGTCGCCGGATCGATCCGGAACCCGCTGGGGCTCGGTGTATCCAGCACAAAGGTGCCGATGCCATGCCGGGTCTCCACCTGCCCGGCCGCCTGCAGGCGCGAGATCGCCTCGCGCACCACCGTACGGCTGACCCCATGGGCTTCCATGATCGCCGACTCGGTGGGCAACTTATCCCCACGATTGAGCTGGCCGTCGCGGATCTGCTCGGACAACACCGTGACCAGTTCCTGGGCAAGGCTGCGACGCTTGCGGGGAAGACGCGGGGCGGTGCTGAGGTTTTCCATGGGTAACCAATTATCTCGATGATCTGAAGGCGCATCATAGCCCAAGCAGGTTGTACGATCACCGCTCACCGCGACTTTGTAGCGCGCAAAAAAATACCCCGGCCAAAGCCGGGGCACTTTTTCAGCACGTGCCCGCAGGCGCATGCTCCATCACTTCACCACTTTCAAGCTCGGCCGGCCCGTAGGGCGCGGCGGCTCGGAGTCAGGCGGCGGCAGGTCGTCATCTTCAACTTCGATCGCTTCGTCGTCGTCAAGCGACGACTCCAGATCAAACACCATGCCCTGGCCATTTTCCCGGGCATAAATGCCCAGGATCGCGCCGATGGGCACATAGAGCGTATGGGGTACCCCACCAAAACGCCCTTCAAAGCTGACCGCTTCATTGTCCATGTGCAGTTGGCGTACGGCACTGGGCGAAACGTTCAGGACAATCTGTCCGTCACTGGCAAAACCTTGTGGCACCTGCACCGCAGGAAACTCGGAATTGACCAGCATGTGCGGGGTGCAATCGTTATCCACAATCCACTCATAGAGCGCGCGGACCAGATAAGGTCGACTGGAGTTCATCAACGGCTCCTTAAGCCTTAGCGCATATCACGTTCGACGCCAGACAGACTTGCCTGGAAAGCCTCACGCGCAAACTGGCGCTCCATGTAATCAAGCAGCGGCTTGGCAGGCCGCGGCAATTCAATGCCCAAAATCGGCAAACGCCAGAGTATGGGTAATAGGCAGCAATCCACCAGGCTTTGTTCCTCACTGAGGAAAAAAGGTTTGTCGGCGAACAACGGTGAAACGCCGGTCAGGCTCTCGCGCAATTCCTTGCGCGCCTGCACACGGGCCGCTTCTTTGCTGCGTGTATCCAGAATCAGATCCACCAGCCCACACCAGTCACGCTGGATCCGATGGATCAGCAAGCGGCTGTTGGCACGCGCCACCGGATACACCGGCAGCAAAGGTGGATGGGGGTAACGCTCATCCAGATATTCCATCACCACGGTTGACTCCCACAACGCCAGGTCACGATCGACCAGGGTGGGCAAGCTGCCGTAAGGGTTCACTTCGATCAGTTTCGGCGGATGACGACCCACCTCCACACTGATGATCTCGGCGCTGACACCCTTCTCTGCGAGCACGATGCGTACTCGGTGGGAATAGTGGTCGGCGGGGTCGGAGTAACAGGCCAACCGGTTGGTCACGCCCATGGCGGTCCTCCTCGCTTGTTGAAATTATCGAAAGCTCAAAAACGAGCGCGCCCAGAAAGCATCTCCCGTAACACCTGGATCAACCAGAGCGTTACCCGTTCAGAGACGTCGCTGGGCGCGCAAGATTAACAGCAATTGCCTAAGGTTGGATCAATGCACATCCTTCCAGTATTCACGCTTGAGCAAATAAGCGAATACGAAGAAGAAAGCCAGGTACAGCAACACATAGGTACCGATGCGTTGATGCTCCAGTTTGACCGGGTTGGCGGAGTACGCCAGGAAGGTCACCAGGTTCTTGACCTTCTCGTCGAACTGCTCCTCGTTCAGCGCCCCGCTCTTGGGCACGATGGTCAGTTGATCACAGGCCTCATGGGTCAACGGTGTGCCGGTCAGCGGGTCATATTGCTTCTTGCCGTTTTCCACGACTTGAACCTGCTTGCATCCTACCACCTGACGCCCTTGCAGGCCGACCAGCACGTTAGGCATACCGACGTTCGGGAACACCTTGTTGTTCACGCCCCATGGACGTGTAGGGTCTTCGTAGAACGACTTCAGGTAGCCATACAGCCAGTCGGTGCCGCGTACGCGCGCTACCAGGGTCAGGTCGGGCGGTGCAGCCCCGAACCAGGCCTTGGCGTCGGCCGGTTGCATGCCGATGTTCATGTGGTCACCAATCTTGGCGCCGGTGAACACCAGGTTCTTGAGCATCAGCTCATGGGGGATACCCAGGTCGTCGGCAACCCGCTCGTAACGCTGGAACTTGGCGCTGTGGCAGCCCATGCAGTAGTTGGCGAACGTACGGGCGCCGTCTTGCATGGCAGCCTTGTCAGAAACGTCGATGTCGACTTTTTCCAGTTCCGCGCCGTGCTCGGCCGCGAAGGACAATACCGGCAGGGCAGCAAGAATCAATGCAGCAAATAATTTTTTCATCAGCCAGTCACCCTTTCCGGAACCGGTTTTGTCTTCTCGAGCCGGGTGTAGAACGGCATCAGAATGAAGTAGGCGAAGTACAGGAAGGTGCAGACCTGCGACAACAACGTCCGCTCAGGGGTTGGCGCCAATACGCCCAGCACGCCCAGGATCACGAACGAGATGCAGAACACCCACAGCCAGATCTTGCTCAGCCAGCCTTTGTAGCGCATGGACTTGACCGGGCTACGGTCAAGCCACGGCAACACGAACAGCACGGCAATGGCTGCACCCATGGCGATAACGCCCATGAGCTTGTCGGGGATCGCCCGCAAAATGGCGTAGAACGGCGTGAAGTACCAGACCGGGGCAATGTGTTCCGGGGTCTTGAAGGCGTTCGCCTGTTCGAAGTTCGGCTTCTCAAGGAAATAGCCGCCCATTTCCGGGAAGAAGAACACGATCGAGCAGAACACAAACAGGAACACCACCACGCCGACGATATCCTTGACGGTGTAGTAAGGGTGGAATGGAATGCCGTCCAGCGGAATGCCGTTCTCGTCCTTGTGCTTCTTGATGTCCACGCCGTCCGGGTTGTTCGAACCCACTTCGTGCAGCGCCAGGATGTGCAGCACTACCAGGCCGAGAATCACGATCGGCAAGGCCACCACATGCAAGGCAAAGAAGCGGTTCAGGGTGATGCCCGAGATCAGGTAGTCACCACGGATCCACTGGGTCAGGTCATTGCCGATGACCGGGATCGCGCCAAACAGCGAGATGATCACCTGGGCACCCCAATAGGACATCTGGCCCCAAGGCAGCAGGTAGCCCATGAAGGCCTCTGCCATCAGCGCCAGGTAGATCAGCATGCCAAACACCCACACCAGCTCACGTGGCTTCTGGTACGACCCGTAGAGCAAGCCACGGAACATGTGCAGATAGACCACGATGAAGAACGCCGAAGCGCCAGTGGAGTGCAGCAGGCGCAGGATCGAGCCGTACTCGACATCACGCATGATGTATTCGACGGAGGCGAATGCTTCTTCCGCCGACGGGGTGTAGCTCATGGTCAGCCAGACACCGGTAACGATCTGATTGACCAGTACCAGCAATGCCAGGGAACCAAAGAAATAGAAGAAGTTGAAGTTCTTCGGCGCGTAATACTTGCTGAGATGGTCTTCCCACATTTTGGTGGCGGGGAAGCGCGCATCCACCCAATCCATGAACTTGCTCATTACGCGCTCTCCTTATCGACACCAATGACAATAACGTCGTCAGATTCGTAGTTGTGCGGCGGAACCGGCAGGTTCAACGGGGCAGGCTGGGATTTGTAGACGCGACCGGCCAGGTCGTAGTGGGAACCGTGGCAAGGGCAGAAATAGCCCCCGACCCAGTCCTTGCCCAGATCCACTGGCGCGACTTCCGGGCGGAAGGTCGGCGAGCAGCCCAGGTGGGTGCAAAGACCGACCAGCAGCAGGATCTCTGGCTTGATCGAACGCACTTCGTTTTGGGCGTAGGCGGGTTGTTCGGAATTCTTGGACTCGGGGTCAGACAGCTGGCCCTCGATCTTCTTCAGATTCCCCAGGATTTCCTCGGTACGACGAACGATGAATACTGGCTGGCCGCGCCACTCAGCAATCATCTGCTGGCCTGGCTCGATCTTGCTGACATTCACCTTCACCGGTGCACCTGCGGCTTTCGCCTTGGCACTGGGAAACCATGACCCCACGAACGGGACCGCAGCCCCCACCGCTCCTGCAGCACCCACCACGGATGTGGCTGCTACCAAGAAGCGACGCCGGCCTGCATTCACGCCGTCATTGCTCATTCAGTCCTCTCCCATCAGCTTTTTGGCCTGTTAAATCAGGCGTCTACTAAGTATTAAATCTGAACTTATAAAAATTTTGCCGAATGGTAATGAAAAGCCCCACCTCTGACAAGGTAATTACCCGGAGCCTAAGCCCCAAGCCTTGTAGTATAGGGGGTCTACGGATGTGGCAAGTTGTCACACAGAAAAAACCCGCACAAAACGCGGGCAATAAAAAACGCCCAGCTCCGTGAGGAGGCTGGGCGTTTTTGTGGAACGTAAAGCGAATTAACGCTTCGAGTACTGCGGACGCTTACGCGCTTTACGCAGACCGACTTTCTTACGTTCAACTTCACGGGCATCACGAGTCACGAAGCCAGCTTTGCGCAGAGCGCCGCGCAGGGTTTCGTCGTACTGCATCAGAGCGCGAGTGATACCGTGGCGGATTGCGCCAGCTTGACCACTTACACCGCCACCGATAACGGTGACGTAGATGTCGAACTTTTCAACGGTCTCGGTCAGTTCCAGCGGCTGACGAACTACCATGCGGGCAGTTTCGCGGCCGAAGAAGTTGTCCAGAGTGCGGTTGTTGATCGAGATGTTACCAGTGCCCGGACGCAGGAAAACGCGTGCGGTTGCGGTTTTGCGACGGCCAGTGCCGTAATTTTGAGTCGCCGACATAATGAACTATTCCGTTAAAACTTCAGTTCTTGGGGCTGCTGAGCAGCATGAGGGTGAGCAGCGCCCGCATAGACTTTCAGCTTGCGATACATGTCGCGACCCAGTGGGCCCTTCGGCAGCATACCTTTAACCGCGATCTCGATCGGGGCTTCAGGCTTCTTGGCAATCAGGCCTTCGAAGTTCGAAGACTTGATACCGCCTGGGAAACCGGAGTGACGGTAGTACATTTTGTCGCTTGCTTTGTTGCCGGTTACACGAACCTGCTCAGCGTTGATGATTACGATGTAGTCACCGGTATCAACGTGAGGGGTGTACTCAGGCTTGTGCTTGCCACGCAGACGGCTGGCGACTTCAGTGGCCAGACGACCCAGGGTCTGACCAGCGGCGTCGACGACAAACCAGTCGCGCTGAACTGTTTCCGGTTTTGCAGTAAAAGTTGTCATTCTTTAATAGCCTCAGGGGCCGCCCTGTAAATTAGACGGCGGATCTTACTGAATAGTGCGTACTTTGACAAGTCAAAGGCAGCCGGATACAGACGCTATCGGGGGCTCGGGTCAGCGCGTCCGTTCAACGGCAAGATTCTTCGGCAGGCGGCGCATCACTTCCACTGCAGAAAGAGGTGGGCAATTATGCAGATTGCGAAAAAAAATTCAACCTGCTTTTATGATTGTTTTCCCGAAGGAGCACCCGATGAAGTATCGACAGCTGGGCCGGACCGATCTGAACGTGAGCGAGATCTGCCTCGGGACCATGACCTGGGGTGAGCAGAACACCGAGGCAGAGGCCTTCGCGCAGATTGAGCGGGCCAAAGGCGCGGGGATCAACTTCCTCGATACCGCAGAGATGTACCCGGTGCCGCCCAAGGCCGACACCTATGCCACCACCGAGCGCTACATCGGCAATTACTTCAAGAGCCGTGGCGACCGCGCCGACTGGATCCTCGCCAGCAAGATCGCCGGCCCCGGCAATACCATCGACTACATCCGCGATGGCCACCTCAAGCACAACCGCAAACATATCGTCGACGCCCTGGATGCCAGCCTCAAGCGCCTGCAGACCGACTGGATCGACCTGTACCAGTTGCACTGGCCGGAACGCAGCACCAACTTCTTCGGCCAACTGAGCTACAAGCACCAGGAAGAGCCCGACCTGACGCCCCTGGAAGAAACCCTCGAAGCCCTCGACGAGCAGGTCAAGGCCGGCAAGATCCGCCACATCGGCCTGTCCAATGAAACGCCCTGGGGCACCATGAAGTTCCTGGCCCTGGCCGAGGCCCGTGGCTGGACCCGCGCAGTGTCGATCCAGAACCCCTACAACCTGCTCAACCGCAGCTTTGAAGTGGGCCTGGCGGAGATCGCCATCCGCGAGCAATGTGGCTTGCTGGCTTACTCGCCCCTGGCGTTCGGCATGCTCAGCGGCAAGTACGAAGGCGGCGCACGGCCGGCCAAGGGCCGCTTGAGCCTGTACAGCCGCTTCAGCCGCTACTTCAACCCGCAATCGGAAGCCGCGTGCAGCCGTTACGTGGCCCTGGCCCGCGAGCACGGCCTGGACCCGGCGCAGATGGCCTTGGCGTTTGTGACGCAGCAGCCGTTTGTGACCAGCAATATCATTGGCGCCACGACGCTTGCGCAGTTGGATAGCAACATCGCCAGTGCCGACCTGAAGCTGTCGAAAGAGGTGCTGGAGGGGATTGAGGCGATTCAGAAGGATCATCCCAACCCTGCGCCTTGATTGACCTTTAGGCCGCCTTCGCGAGCAAGCCCGCTCCCACATTCGAATGTGTTCACACATCAAAATGTGGGAGCTGGCTTGCCTGCGATAGCGCCCTCAAAAGCACTAAAGATTCAAAGCGCCCGCGCAATGATCTCCTTCATGATCTCGTTGGTCCCCGCATAAATGCGCTGCACGCGCGCATCCGCCCAGGCCCGGGCGATCGGGTATTCCCACATGAAGCCGTAGCCGCCGTGCAACTGCACGCACTCGTCGAGCACCTTGCATTGCAGGTCAGTGGTCCAATACTTGGCCATCGCCGCCGTAGGCACGTCCAGCTTGCCTTGCAGGTGCTGTTCCAGGCACTTGTCGACAAACACCCGGCCGATCTGCACCTCGGTGGCAATCTCCGCCAGCTTGAAGCGGGTATTCTGAAAGTCCGCAATCGCCTTGCCAAACGCCTTGCGCTCGCGGGTGTAGTCCAACGTCCATTGCAATGCAGCTTCGGCCGAGGCCAGGGCGCCGATGGCCACGGTCAGGCGCTCCTGGGGCAATTCCTGCATCAGGTAGGCAAAGCCCATCCCCGCCTGGCCCAGCAGGTTCTCCTTGGGCACGCGCACATCCTGAAAGAACAGCTCGGAGGTGTCCTGGGCCTTCATCCCGACCTTTTCCAGGCGCTTGCCCTTGTCGAACCCCGGCGTATTGGCCTCGACCAGAAACAGGCTGGTGCCTTTGGCGCCAGCCTTGGGGTCGGTCTTGGCCACCACAATCACCAGGTCCGCCAGGAAGCCGTTGGTGATAAAGGTCTTGGAGCCGTTGATCACATATTCGTCGCCATCCAACACGGCGGTGGTCTTGACCCCTTGCAGGTCGGAGCCGGCGCCCGGCTCGGTCATGGCAATCGCGGTGACCATTTCCCCGGACACCAACTTGGGCAAGTACTTGTGCTTCAGCGCCTCGCTGCCGTAATGCAGGATATACGGCGCAACAATGTCCGAATGCAGGGAGAAGCCAATCCCGGTCAGCCCCAGGCGGCCGATCTCTTCGATCACCACGGTGCTATAGAGAAAGTCGGCGCCCAGGCCGCCGTATTCTTCCGGCAGATGGGAACAGAGCATGCCCGCCTCCCCCGCCTTGCTCCACAGATTGCGATCAATATGCCCCTGCTTTTCCCATTGCGCATGGAACGGCACCGCGTCCTTTTCAAGGAAGGTGCGCACGCTCTGACGGAAGAGTTCGTGCTCGGAGCTGAACAAGGTTCTGGGAATCATGGGTCACCTGCGTCGATTGTCAGACAAAAACAAGATCACAGAGCCTAAGCTGCACGGACGTCACAGGACACTGGACACATGCGACAAAAAATAAGACGATCCAGCCGTTAGTTGACCACTTTCCCCTATAAGAATAATCGAAATTATGTCTAGCCTCGTCTCCACGCCCCTGCGGCGCGTCAGCATTTTGGCCATTGATCGGGTGTTTGCTTCAACCCTCATGCAAGCCAAGGATTTTTTCCACCTCGCCAGCCTGCGTTACGGCAAACAGCAAGGCCTGGGCCTCACGCCAGCCTTTGAAACCCGCCTTGTCAGCCCCGACGGGCAACCGGTATGTAGCTTCAGCGATGTGATCATGCCGGTGGACGGCGGCCTGGAAAACGCCGACATCATTGTGCTCCCAGCCTTCTGGGATGACTTCGACGCCCTGAGCAAACGCTACCCGCAGATCCTGCCATGGCTGCGTGAGCAGCATGCCCGGGGTGCAGTGCTGTGCGGTGAGGCCACCGGGGTGTTCTGGCTCGCCGAAGCCGGCCTGCTTGATGGCAAGGAGGCGACCACCTACTGGCGCTTCTTCAATGCGTTCAGCGAGCGCTTCCCCAAGGTCCAGCTCAATCAGGACAAGCACCTGACCGACGCCGACAACCTGTACTGCGCCGGCGGCACGACATCGGCCTGCGATCTTTATATCTATCTGATCGAGCGTTTCTGCGGCGCCAACATCGCCCAGGCCGTGGCCCGCGACATTCTCTACGAAGTGCAGCGCAGCTACGCACCGGGGCGCATCGGGTTTGGCGGGCAAAAGCTGCACCAGGACGTGATCATCCTGCAGATCCAGCATTGGCTCGAAGAGCACTTCGCCGACAAGTTCCGCTTTGAAGACGTCGCCCGCGAACACGGCATGAGCATCCGCAACTTTATGCGCAGGTTCCAGACCGCGACCGGCGACAAGCCGCTGCACTACCTGCAACGCCTGCGGATCGAGACCGCCAAGGGGTTGTTGTCGGGCAGCCGCAAGAGCATCAAGACCATCAGCTACGAGGTGGGTTACGACGATGCGAGCTTCTTTGCGCGGCTGTTCAGGCAGCACACGGAGTTGTCGCCGAACCAGTATCGCCAGCAGTTCCAGCAGGCCGCCTAACTAAAGCCGGGCACAATCAAATGTGGGAGCGGGCTTGCTCGCGAATGCGGTGTGTCAGTTAACGAATAAGTCGACTGATACACCGCATTCGCGAGCAAGCCCGCCCCCACATTTTGGTTCGGTGTTTGCCTAAGGCTTGTGCGCCCGCGCCAGGAACTCGTGGGACTGCATTTCCAGCAAACGACTCAAGGTGCGCTGGAATTCGAAGTTCAAGCGACCGCCGGTGTAGAGGTCCTTGAGTTCGACTTCAGCTGAAATGATCAGCTTGACGTTACGGTCGTAGAACTCATCGACCATGTTGATAAAGCGCCGGGCGATGTCGTCGGTGGTGACGCTCATTTGCTCCACGCCACTCAAGATCACGGCATGGAAGATCTTGCCCAGTTCAATGTAGTCGTTCTGGCTGCGCGGGCCGTCGCACAGTTCGCGGAAGTCGAACCAGGCCACGTCGTCACAGGTGCGCAGGGCGATGATCTGGCGATTTTCGATGATCAACTTATCGTTTTCCACCGCCTGGGTGCATTCCGGCGTCAGCGCGCGAAAGCTCTTGCGCAGGCTTTCATGGGCCGCTTCGTCGAGGGGGAAGTGGAACAGTTCCGCCTGCTCAAGGTGACGCAGACGGTAGTCGACGCCGCTGTCGACGTTGACGATATCGGTGTGCTGCTTGATCAGGGCGATGGCCGGCAGGAAGCGCGCGCGTTGCAGGCCGTCCTTGTACAGGCCGTCGGGCACGATGTTCGAGGTGGCGACCAGGGTCACGCCGTTCTTGAACAACTCTTCCATCAGGGTGCCAAGGATCATCGCGTCGGTGATATCGGACACGAAGAACTCATCGAAGCAGATCACCCGCGCCTCTTGGGAGAAGCGTTTGGCGATGATGGTCAGCGGGTTTTTCTCGCCGTGCAGGGTCTTCATCTCTTCGTGCACACGCTTCATGAAGCGGTGGAAGTGCGTGCGCGATTTTTCCTTGAACGGCAGCGCTTCGAAGAAGGTATCGACCAGGTACGTCTTGCCCCGGCCCACGCCGCCCCAGAAATACAGGCCCTTGACCGGCACCTGGTCTTTCTTGCCAAACAACTTGCTGAGCATCCCGGGCTTGCTCTGCGAGGCCGCGACCAGGTCTTCGTACAGGCGCTGCAAATGGCGCACCGCCGTTTCCTGGGCCGCATCATGGAAGAAGTCGGGGCGCTTCAGATCAGCTTGATATCGTTCTAGGGGCGTCATAATTTCGTTAGCAAGGCAACAAAAACGGGCCGTCACTGTAACGACGGCCCCGGATAATGGCAATCAACCCTTGGTCGGGTCAGTCCTCGATGGGGGTCAATGCCACACGCACAGCTTCGATGGCGGCATCCCGCGCAGCCGCATCGGCAAAGGCCGGGCTGTCGGCGACACAGGCGCCTTCGAGCCACACACTGAAGCCCAGGGCCTCACTGCGCACATCCAGCGCCTGTCCGGACTGCAACTGCTTGGTGGCAGCACCCGCCGCCTTGCCGTCGGCAAAGTTGCGCGACAACAGCAGTTGCTCGCCGTCAGCCGCCAGCAGGCGGAAACGGAAGCTGCCGTCGTCTTCACGGAAGCTGACAAACCGTGCGGCCTTGACTGCCTTCTTCTTGACGCTGGCAGCTTCGCTCGCCTGGTTGACGAACGAACGCAGGCCCACGGCTTCGCGCAGCTCTTGCAGGAATGGAGCGGCCACGGCGCGGGCTTTCTTGGCGCCGACCAGCAACAGGTCTTCCATGTCCGAAGGGCGCGACATCAATTGATGGTAGCGCTCGCGGGCTTCGCCCAACTGGCCGTCCAGCAGTTGGAACAGACGGTTCTTCGCCTCGCCCCAACCCAGGCCATCGAGCAGTTCGCGGCGCAGTTGCTGTTCCTGTTCAGGGGTGGCGAACGCCTGGTACAAGGTGAACAGGTGCGAGTTGTCCGGATCCTTGGCCTCACCCGGCGCGCGGGAGTCGGTGACGATCCGCGAGATCGCGTCCTTCATGTCCTTGGCGGTGGTGAACAACGGGATGGTGTTGTCGTAGCTTTTCGACATCTTGCGCCCATCCAGGCCCGGCAAGGTGGCGACGCTTTCTTCGATCAACGCCTCGGGCATGGTGAAGAACTCACGGCCCTTGCCAAACAGGTGGTTGAAACGCTGGCCGATATCACGGGCCATTTCCACGTGCTGGATCTGGTCGCGGCCGACCGGCACCTTGTGCGCGTTGAACATCAGGATGTCTGCTGCCATCAGCACCGGGTAGCTGTACAGGCCCATGCTGATCCCGGCATCCGGGTCTTCGCCGTTTTCCAGGTTCTTGTCCACCGAGGCCTTGTAGGCGTGGGCGCGGTTGAGCAGGCCCTTGGCCGCGACGCAGGTCAGCAGCCAGGTCAGCTCGGGGATCTGTGGGATATCGGACTGACGATAGAACGTCACCCGGTTCACATCCAGGCCACCCGCCAGCCAGGTCGCGGCGATTTCCATACGCGAGCGCTGGATGCGCTGCGGGTCATCGCACTTGATCAGGGCGTGGTAGTCGGCCAGGAAGTAGAACGAATCGGCATTGGCATCCTGGCTGGCGAGGATCGCCGGGCGGATGGCACCGGCGTAGTTGCCCAGGTGCGGGGTGCCGGTGGTGGTGATGCCGGTGAGGATACGGGTACGAGTCGTCATGGGTAATCGCTTATCAGACTGCTATCAATTCGAAAGGCGCGGCAGCACCAGATCCTTGAGATCGGTGAGCTTGCCATGAAAAAAGTGCCCGCATTCTGCCACTTTCAGCAGCTCATGGGGGCGTTTCAGGGCCGCGGACCAGTCGTAGACGGTCTGCGGGTCGACCACTTCGTCGGTTTCCGGCTGGATCAGGGTCAACGGGCAGTCCTGTGGCAGCACGTCCTCATCACGCAAACGCATGACCGCCGCAGCCACCATGAACAGGTGCGCGAGTTTTTCGCCCTTGGCTTCCAGGCGCCCGCCCAGGCTTGCAGCAACAAAACCACCGAACGAGAAACCCAGCAAGGTGATGGGCAGGCCCGGGTGCTTTTCACGCAGCCAACCGGCCGCCGCTTCGGCGTCGTCCACTTCACCACTGCTCATGTCGTGGGTACCGGCACTGGCACCCACGCCACGGTAATTGAAACGCAAAGTAATCAAACCGGCATCGCGGGCGGTGCGCTGCAAGGTCGATACGACTTTATTGAGCATGGTGCCGCCCTGCACCGGGTTGGGGTGGCAGATCAGCGCCAGGCCACGTGGCTCGGGGTGATCCAGATACAGGGCTTCCAATTGGCCTACCGGGCCATCGATCAAAACGGGGGTTTCACGCATGAGCAAGGAATGAACTCCGTGACCTCTCAAGGGGTCGACTCGTCTAGCTAAAAGTCTGTGCATGGCATCATTGCGAGCTTAATCGCGGTATACAGCGCAGGTCCGAGCCGTTAACGTAAAGCAAAGCCGTTTATAGAGGAAGGACTCGTGGAACACTCGCTCTTAGTTTGGTTGTTGCCGACTCTTGCCCTGGTTGCCGGTGTCGCCATTGGATTCCTGGTTGCTCGCCTGCTGCCGAATGCCGCGCCTAACCGCACGCAGCGTCAGTTGGATGACATTCAGGAACGTTTTGACAGTTATCAGAACGAGGTTGTTACCCACTTCAACAGCACCGCGACCCTGGTCAAGAAGCTCACCCAGAGCTACCAGGAAGTACAGGATCACCTCGCCGATGGCGCCAACCGCCTGGCCCTGGACGACATCACACGTCAGCGCCTGCTGGCCGCGCTGCATTCCGATGCCACGCAAGCCCCGCGGGAGCGCCTGACCCCGCCAAGGGAAAATCAGGAGCCGCCACGGGACTACGCGCCAAAAACGCCGAACGCCCCCGGCATGCTGGATGAGCATTACGGTTTGAAGAAGTAAGTCGTTTTCAAGCGTAAAAAAAGCCCGGCTGATCGATGATCAGCCGGGCTTTTTGTTGAATGCACGCAACTCAACATGTAGGAGCCGGCAAGCCGGCTCCTACATGTTGAGTTGGCGGCCCTCAGCGGCGTACCGGGCGCTTCTGCAACTTGCGCTGCAAGGTGCGACGGTGCATGCCCAACGCTCGGGCGGTAGCCGAGATGTTGCCTTCATGCTCGGTCAACACACGCTGGATGTGCTCCCACTGCAGGCGGTCCACCGACATCGGGTTTTCCGGCACCAGGGTGTCGAGGTCGGCGTGTTCGGAGAGCAGCGCTGCCAGTACATCATCGGCATCGGCCGGCTTGCACAGGTAATTGCAGGCGCCGCGCTTGATCGCCTCGACGGCGGTGGCAATGCTGGAATACCCGGTAAGGATCAGCACGCGCATTTCCGGGTCCAGTTCCAGCAGCTTGGGCAGCAGCACCAGGCCGGAGTCGCCGTCCATTTTCAGGTCCAGTGCCGCGTAGTCCGGCAGGTCGGCCTGGGCGATGGTCAGGCCTTCTTCGGCGGAGCCTGCGGTGCTGACGCGAAACCCGCGGCGGCTCATGGCTCGCGCCATTACGCGGGTAAAGGTGGCGTCATCATCTACCAGCAACAGGTGCGGCAGTTCTTCGCCTTCGACTTGGATCTCGTCACTCATCGATGTCTCCTCGTGCAGCACGGGGCAGGCGCAGCTCGGTGAGCGTGCCGCCTTCCTCATGGGGGTAAAGTTTCACCGAGCCGCCAGCGCGGGTCACGCTGGCCTTGCTCAAGAACAGGCCCAGGCCGAAGCCCTTGCCCTTGGTGGTAAAGAATGGCTTGCCGATCTGTTCGGCAATCGCCAGCGGCACACCGGCACCGTGGTCGCGAATGCTGATGGTGAGGTTTTCCGAATCCCAGTCCAACTGCACTTCCAGCCCTTCCGGGCAGGCATCGGCTGCATTGTTCAACAGGTTCAGCAACGCCTGGGTCAGATCCGGCGGTGGCGCCATGCGAGGCACTGCACCCTGCCCCAACAGGTGGAAGCGGTAACTGGCTTCGGGGCGCATCAGGTGCCAGCGGTTCAAGGCTTCGTCCAACCACTGGGTGACGTCCTGCATATCCACCGCCAGGCGCCGGTTGGCTTCCGCGGCACGCACCAGTTGTTGCAAGGTTTGCTTGCACTGCTTGACCTGTTCCTGCAGCACGCCGAGGTCGTCCTGTAGCGCCGGGTCGTGATGGTCCTGGCGCATTTCCTTGATCAGCACGCTCATGGTTGCCAGCGGCGTACCCAGCTCATGGGCCGCGCCGGCGGCCTGGGTCGCCACGGCCAACAGTTGCTGGTCACGCAAGCCTTCTTCGCGACGGATAGCACGCAGTTCTTCCTGGCGCCGCAGCTCTTCGGCCATACGCGCAGCGAAAAACGTGATCACGGCTGCCGACAGCGCGAAGCTCAGCCACATGCCGTAGATCTGCAGGTTTTCCCGGGCGATCGGGAAGGTTTCCAGGGGATAGAATTGCGCCAGCAACAAGGTGTAGAGCGCCAGGGCAATACCCGACAGGATCACCGAGTAGCGCCACGGCAACGTCACGGCGGCAATGGTCAGCGGCACCAGATAATAGGAAACGAACGGGTTGGTGGAGCCACCGGAGAAATACAGCAACACACTGTGGATAAACAGGTCACAGGCCAGTTGCAGGGCATACTCCAGCTCTGTCACCGGCCACGTGGTGCGCAGGCGGATGGCCGTGAACACACACAACACCGTGGAAAAAGCCAAAGTCACCCACAGTTGCAGCCAGGGCAACGGCAGCAGCTCAAACCAATAGGCAAGCCCCACGGAACCGGCTTGGGCGGCCAGGACCAGGGTGCGGATAAACGTCAGGCGCCAGAGGTTCTGGCGAGTGGCGGAAGTCAGTTGTACGGGGGCGAGCATGAGCTCTCCTGATGAGCGCTCCAGGCGGATCGCAAGGAGTATAAACGAAGCCAGGGTATCGACAGCGTGTGTGTGGCCCTTTGACGCAGGTCACACAATCAGGAACGCCGGACGCAAAATGACCGTTCGTCGGCATTGCGCCAAGGTGTAGAGAATTTGTAACCCGCCGAACCCGAATCCCCCGTCTACAGTCTTACCGAACACGATCACCCTCAAGGAGCTTCCATGTCACGTTTCACTCGCAGTGCCGCCCTTATTGCCCTCAGCGTTGGCAGCGTCGCCAGCCTGCCCGTGCTGGCTGCCGATCAACTGCACTACAACCAGATTTCCCTGCGGGCCGAAGTCAGCCAGGAAGTGGCCCGTGACCAGATGATCGTCACCCTGTACACCGAGTCCCAGAACACCGACCCGGCCAAGCTGGCCGCCGAGATCACCACCACCATGAACAAGGCGCTGGCCCAGGCCCGCGAAGTCAAGGGCGTCACCCTGCGCCAGGGCAGCCGCAACAGCTACCCGATCTACGACAACAAGAACCAGAAGATCACCGGCTGGCGTGAACGCGCCGAATTGCGCATGGAAAGCTCGGACTTCGCGGCGCTGTCCAAGCTCACCGGCGAGATGCTGACCAATCTGAAAATGGACAGTATGGACTTCGCCATCGCCAACCCGACCCGCAAGGCCAGCGAAGATGCGCTGCTCAAGGAAGCGGTCGCTGCATTCAAGGCCCGCGCGCAATTGGCCACTGATGCGCTGGGTGGCAAGGGTTACAAGATCGTCAACCTGAACTTCAACACTAATGGTTATCCACAGCCTTATGCCCGCGGCGGCATGATGATGAAGGCTGCGGCGATGGATTCAGCGCCGACGCCTGAGGTCGAGGCGGGCACCAGCCAAGTCAGCATGAGTGCGGACGGGGTGATTGAAGTTTTACAGTAAGCGTTTCAATCTACAAAGACGGCACAGCCTAATAGCTTGTGCCGTTTTTTTTGGCCTGCCGTTCGATAACAAGACGAACGATGTAGGGGTTTACTTAAACGATCAACCGCACCTAAAGCCCAAGCATAAAAATTGAACCCTTCCCCGGCGCCCTGCCACCTAGCTAAACCAAACTTCTCCAACAAACTAGACATTTAATAAAACATCCCCACAGACAAATACCTATGTCTAAGACACGGACATATAGGCAACTTCATTCGAATTCTCACAGGGAGGATGGGAGCGCGAATAAAACGAGACGTTCATGAATATAAATCCTGCGCCCGCTCTACCGAACTCGACAACAACCCATTCATTATCCGCCGTCAATCCATTGCCCGCAGAAACTACCGCCCCCGCACATCGGCGGCAGACTCGTGCAACCACCGCAACATCCTCTCCACAGAATGCTGCGCACAGAGGGGACAGTGGCTCGCCGCAAACTACAAACCCTGAAATAGCAATCCAAAAAAGAGTTATCTACGGTTCAGACACCGTGCCTGCACCCTCGGCTGGCTACACCCTGCAAGAGCGCAAGCAGCGCATTGATGACTACGCTTTTCGCGTAACGATGCTGATTGAAGAAATACCCAGTATCAACCAGGGTGAAATGGCCGTCAGGTTCCAGAATGCCCGCCTGTTCATGGAGCCGGCAGGCTACTTCAGCGGTGGTTTATTGGCCGCAGGCTATGACCCCCATGAAAAAATCACGGTGACGTTCACGTCCTACACGGGGGTGGGGAAACCAGAAAATCTGAGCAGTACCTCAAAGCGTACTTACTTTGCCTGGGAAATTGCTGCAGGTGCTTTAGAGCACGACAAAGTACAACGGGGCGGCCCGCTCAACTTCAACTTTATGGAGATAGATCCAAAAGATCAAACTAAGGTTGATGATCTGGAGTCGTTGGGCAAAAACCTTCAAAACCACTGGGAACATGAAATATCCAAACCCATGCGAGACCCTTCTGGCCAACTCGCAACCCTCTCGGGACAAGCGGACGCCTACGCAGTACGGGGAACCTTGCAAACCCTGCGCAGTGATACGCAGAGTTTTAAAAAATTGAGCCCTGAAGGGCAAGAAGCTGTCGCGCGGACACTGGATAAGAATGGGCAAGTCATCATTCCAAATATCTACGGCTACCCCTTGTCAGGCTATGCATTTATTCCGTACACGCCCTATGACGGAGATTATAAAAACAGGCCCAACCAAGGATTGATGTTAGATCTGAAGAATGGCACCGTCCGTGAAATACATGGGGATGCCGACTTTGCAACCTGGGCTAAAGACAACCGGGACAACTTGCTGAGAAACTTCAACACCCGAGATATACAAGGCGGCAAGGATTCACACTGGCCCAGCGCGGGTTATGTGCTTGAAACGTTGATCTCCGGCGCCAACGCTCACTTCCCCGGCTATCACAACCTGGTTTCAGATGAGGAAATACCGGCGTCACAACTGTTCAATTACACCCGAGCCCGAGGCAGCGAGTATCAGTTGAAGTTCGGCAATCTTTACAACGGTGTGGCCGACCAGTACCAAGCGGTGAATGCCAAGAATGCATTATGGTCCGACCAAACCCTGGTGTTTGGTTCCTCACAGCAGGATTGGAAGTCGGCGAAAGACTTCTGGGGCAATACATTCGGCTACGTGCCCGTGATTGGCAACACAGGCAATATCGTCTTCGGCGTCCATGACAGTCTCTACGGCATGACGGCGCAGGATCGTGTGGGCGGCAATGCAGCGGCGGTAATATCAGGCCTGCAACTGGCCCACGAACTTGCGCCAGGTGCCGTCGAGTCCGGGCTAGGTGAACCCGCCAAAGTCCCTGGCGTCCCAAGAGCCGAAGATTACCAATGGAGGCAGAACTCACAGACAAACGACTTTGAGTTCGTGCACGCCCCCAAGCCCGCAAAGAATACCGATGAAGTCACCGTGCCAAGCCAGGCCCAGCCTGCCAACCCCTTGCGCCCAAGCCAGGCCGGGCATATCAGCCAGCATGCAGTGCCAAATGGCGAACAGTTGATTGAAAATGTGAAGCCCAACGCCAAAGGGATTTATCAGGTCAAGGATGCAACCACCAACGCAGATCGCTGGTTAATCCGCTACACCGATGCCACCGGCATCAGCAACGTGTATGAGATCCGAGGGGATTTCAAACTGAGCAACGGCTATGTGCAGATCATTGACCAGCAAACCAGGCGCCCTGTGATGACTGTCCACTCTTCGGGCAATGGCGAGTGGGTCTCAGCCAATGGAAAAGGCGGCATCAAGTGGTTCTGGGAGCGCAGCGGCTCACCACCCCCCAGCGATGACATGAAGCTCCCAGCGTCTTTTGCCAATCACTTCGTCGACCTCGAAGGCAAACCAATCACAGGCGCCAACAAGATCGACGAGTTCTTGAAAATCAACGCGGGGTCCAGCTACGAGTTCGCCAGCAGCAATTTCGAGGATAAAGGCGTCATCAAAACTAACTTCAGGGTTTCCTGGAACATCGACGAGACTGGCTTCTCCGTTGCGCCCGGAGAAAAGGCACAGCCCACGGAACACAGTTCGAGCCAGTACTCACCCAACTTTGTCTTGGATATAAACCGTAACCCTTACACCGTCACCACCAAAGAAAAAGGGCTATCCGTCAGCCATCGACTGGACGCCACAGCGAACTCGGCCGAGGGCATCAGGCAAGCGAGGCTGGCGCAGTTCGAGCGCACAATTCCAGACCGCGACCTGCGTGCGCGTATTTCCGAAGTCGCCCATCAAGGCTCAATAGCCCCCGCCACCATTGACTTGAACGGTGGCTCGGTACTGCAAGATGGCTACTACTTTGGCGCTGACGATACCCAGTTTCACATCGAGCACGATCCATCGAGCAAAGTGACGAAGGTCCAAATTACATCCAAAGGACACCTGTCCAACCCGGAAAAAGACATCAACCGGGTGCCGGGTGTGGAGGTGATCATCAAGAGAACGTTCACGATACGCGAAGGTAATGAGCTCGACAGCTTGTACACCATCGACAAGGACGCGCCCACCACTATCGAGGTCGTGACGCTCTCGTAGCCAAGGCACGGCTACAACGGCCACTTACCTGATCCCCTGAACGGCGGTAACCTCGGTGACTGCCGTTTTTCGTATGGGCAGCCTTATATACCTGCCATCTCAGGGGTCTCCATGGAAAAAAACGCCTTGAAAACACTGTTCCTCGCTGCGGGGTTGTTGGCATTGACGCCCATGGCCCATGCCGCCAGTACCCTGGTCTACTGCTCCGAAGCCAGCCCCGCCGGTTTCGACCCCAGCCAATACACCAGCGGCACCGACTTTGATGCCTCGGCCGAAACCGTGTTCAACCGCCTGACCCAGTTCAAGCGCGGCGGGACCGAAGTCGAGCCGGGACTGGCGACCCGTTGGGAGGTGTCCGAGGATGGCCTGGCCTATACCTTCCACCTGCGCGACGGGGTCAAGTTCCACACCACCGAGTACTTCACACCGACCCGCGACTTTAATGCCGACGATGTGTTGTTCACCTTCCAACGCCTGTTGGACGCCAACCACCCATTCCGCCAGGCCTACCCGTCCGAATCGCCGTACTTCACCGACATGGGCCTGAACACCACGATCAAAAGCGTGGAAAAGCTCGACGAGCACAGCGTGCGCTTCAACCTCAATAACGTCGACGCCGCGTTCGTGCAGAACCTGGCCATGAGCTTTGCTTCCGTGCAATCGGCCGAGTACGCCGCGCAGTTGCTTGAACAAGGCAAGGCTGCCGATATCAACCAGAAGCCGGTCGGTACCGGGCCGTTTGTGTTCAAGCGCTACCAGAAGGACTCGCAGATTCGCTACGTCGCCAATAAACAGTATTGGAAGCCTGAGGATGTGAAGCTCGACAACCTGGTATTCGCCATCACCCCCGACGCCGCGTCGCGCCTGCAAAAGCTCAAGGCCGGCGAATGCCAGGTCAGCGGCTATCCGCGCCCCTCGGATATAGAGGTGATGAAGCAGGATCCCAACCTGCGCGTGCTGCAACAGGCAGGCTTCAATCTGGGCTTCCTGGCCTATAACGTGACCCATCCGCCGCTGGATCAACTCAAGGTGCGCCAGGCCCTGGACATGGCCATCGATAAGCCGGCGATTATCCAGGCGGTGTACCAAAGTGCCGGGCAATTGGCGCAAAACGCGCTACCTCCGGCCCAGTGGTCTTATGACCCCAACATCAAGGACGCGCCGCACGATCCGGCCAAAGCCCGGGCGCTACTAAAAGAAGCAGGGGTTGCACCAGGTACCACCATCAACTTGTGGGCGATGACCGTGCAGCGCGCCTCCAATCCCAATGCGCGAATGTCGGCGCAGATGATCCAGCAGGATTGGGCCAAGGTCGGGATCACCGCCAATATCGTCAGCTATGAGTGGGGCGAATACATAAAGCGCGCGAAAAACGGCGAGCACGATGTGATGATTTACGGCTGGACCGGCGACAACGGAGACCCCGATAACTGGCTTGGGGTGCTCTACAGTTGTGCGGCGGTAAAGGGCAGCAACTATGCAAAATGGTGTAACCCGCAGTACGACCAACTGGTGCAGAAGGCCAAGCTCAGCAGCAACCGTGACGAGCGCATCAAGTGGTATCAACAGGCGCAAAAAATACTTAAGGATCAAGTACCTATAACGCCTATTGCGAACTCGACGGTTTTCCAGCCACTGCGCAAGGAAGTCCAGGACTTCAAAATCAGCCCGTTTGGGCTGACGCCGTTCTATGGCGTAAGTCTGAATAAGTAACAATCACGCCCCAACCGAGTGCGCCAGACACCTCGGTTGGGCCGATTTAGTGCACTGCGCGCACCGAAAAAAACCTCGAAAATGCAGATTTGTGTCGAAAATTATATGAATGCGACATTCTTGTACGTTCGTACCACTCTTTGCCGCTTGTTGCCTCTCAACGTCTTGCAATGGGTATGGGGCCTGCATAAGTATCCGCAGGCCGACTCACGAGGTCGCCCTCAATTCCAAAAATGACAACAAATCATGAGGCCAACATGCTTAAACACGCAGTCATTCCGTTTTTAGTCAGCGCCGGTTTAATGGCCGCTGCACCTTTCGCCCAGGCGGCGACTAATCTGGTGTTCTGCTCCGAAGGGAGCCCGGCGGGTTTCGACCCAGGCCAGTACACCACCGGAACAGACTTCGATGCTTCGGCCGAAACCATGTTCAACCGTCTCAGCCAGTTCGAGCGTGGCGGCACCGCCGTGATTCCTGGCCTGGCCACCAAGTGGGACGTTTCCGAAGATGGCCTGACCTACACCTTCCACCTGCGCGAAGGGGTCAAGTTCCATACCACGCCGTACTTCAAGCCGACTCGTGAATTCAACGCCGACGACGTGCTTTTCACCTTCAACCGGATGATCAACAAAGACGATCCGTTCCGTAAGGCCTACCCCACCGAGTTCCCGTACTTCACGGACATGGGGATGGACACCAACATCAAGAACATCGAGAAAATCGACGACCACACCGTCAAGTTCACCCTTGGCACCGTGGACGCCGCGTTTATCCAGAACCTGGCCATGAGCTTCGCCTCGCTGCAGTCGGCCGAATACGCCGCCAAACTGTTGAAGGACGGCAAGCCCCAGGACATCAACCAGAAGCCGGTGGGCACTGGCCCGTTCGTGTTCAAGAGCTACCAGAAAGACTCCAACATCCGCTTCACCGGCAACAAGGATTACTGGAAGCCTGAAGATGTGAAGATCGATAACCTGATCTTCGCCATCACCACCGACCCATCGGTGCGTGTGCAAAAACTCAAGAAGAACGAATGCCAGGTCACCCTCTTCCCACGTCCGGCCGACCTCAAGGCCCTGGGCGAAGACAAGACCCTGAAACTGCCACACCAGGCCGGTTTCAACCTGGGCTACATCGCCTACAACGTGATGCCTGTGCTCAAGGGCCAGACGGCGGCCAACCCACTGGCCGACCTGCGCGTACGCCAGGCCCTGGACATGTCGGTCAACAAGCAGCAGATCATCGACTCGGTTTACCAGGGCGCAGGCCAGTTGGCGGTCAACGCCATGCCGCCGACCCAGTGGTCCTATGACGAGACCATTAAGGACGTCCCGCACGACGTGGCCAAGGCCAAGGAGTTGCTCAAGGAAGCCGGCGTCAAGGAAGGCACCGAAATCACCCTGTGGGCCATGCCGGTCCAACGTCCGTACAACCCCAACGCCAAGCTGATGGCCGAGATGCTGCAGAACGACTGGAAGCAGATCGGCTTGAAGGTCAACATCGTCAGCTACGAGTGGGGCGAGTACATCAAGCGTTCCAAAGGCGGTGAAAACCAGGCCATGATCATCGGCTGGAGCGGTGACAATGGTGACCCGGACAACTGGCTGAACGTGCTGTTCGGCTGCGACTCCCTGGCGGGCAACAACTTCTCCAAATGGTGTGACAAAAAATTCGACGGCATCGTGAAAGAAGCCAAGGCCACGTCGGATGTCGCCAAGCGCACCGAACTGTACAAACAGGCGCAACACGTCCTCAAAGGTGCAGTCCCCATGACACCTATCGCACACTCGACGGTGTATCAACCCATGCGCAACAACGTGCAGGACTTCAAGATCAGCCCATTTGGCTTGAATTCCTTCTACGGGGTGAGCGTCAGCAAGTAGGACGCCTTGGCGGCGACGTTTCATAACGTCGCCGTTATTGCATCCGCCAAGACCTTAGGAATCGGACTACGTTCGCAGGCGCTGCCGACCTACAGCAGCTGACTGCAAGGGTAAAGTCCGATCCCTACAAGGTCTGTCCGGTTCTGCGCATTTACTGCCTTGCCCGCGTTCCCTAACGTCGAGGTAGGCAAACACGCAGTTCCGATACGGCATTTGCTGTGGATGGGAGCAGTGCTTTCGCCATGCCAGGTAAGGCGTGGCGACTGTTCACTGACGAAAACGATAAACATGGATTGGGGACCGTCATGCGCCATACCACCGTTCTATCTGCAATATTGGGTACCAGCCTGTTGGCCGTCGCTTCGATGGGCCAGGCTGGCGAGAAGAAAAGCCTGGTGTTCTGCTCTGAAGGCAGCCCGGCCGGGTTCGATACCGCGCAATACACCACCGCCACCGACAACGATGTGGCCGAGCCGATCTACAACCGCCTGGTTGAGTTTGAAAAGGGCGAGACCGGTGTCGTACCAGGCTTGGCGACCAAGTGGGATATTTCGCCCGATGGCCTGACCTACACCTTCCATCTGCGCGAAGGGGTGAAGTTCCACAGCAACAAGGAATTCAAGCCGACACGGGATTTCAATGCCGATGACGTGCTGTTCACCTTCAACCGCATGCTTGATCCCAACCATCCGTTCCGCAAGGCCTACCCTACGGAGTTTCCGTACTTCAACGGCATGAGCCTGAACAAGAACATCGCCAAGGTCGAAAAAACCGATCCGCACACCGTGGTGATGACCCTCAATACGGTCGACGCGGCGTTTGTCCAGAACATCGCCATGAGCTTCGCGGCGATCCTCTCGGCTGAATACGCCGAGCAACTGCTCAAGGCCGGCAAACCCAGCGATATCAACCAGAAGCCGATCGGCACCGGGCCGTTCGTGTTCCAGCGGTACCAGAAGGATTCGCAGATCCGTTACGCCGGCAATAAACAGTATTGGGACCCGAGCAAGGTCAAGCTCGACCAACTGATTTTCGCCATCAACACCGACGCGTCGGTGCGGGTACAGAAGCTCAAGGCCAATGAATGCCAGGTCACCCTGCATCCACGCCCCGCCGATGTCGACGCGCTCAAGGCCGACCCGAACCTGCAACTGCTGACCAAGCCGGGCTTCAACCTCGGCTACATCGCCTACAACGTGCGGCACAAACCCTTCGACCAGCTCGAAGTGCGCCAGGCGCTGGACATGGCGGTGAACAAGCAGAGCATCCTCAACGCCGTGTACCAGGGCGCGGGGCAACTGGCAGTCAATGCCATGCCGCCGACCCAATGGTCCTACGACGACAGCATCAAGGACGCCGCCTACAACCCGGAAAAAGCCAAGGAACTGCTCAAGGCTGCGGGCGTCAAGGAAGGCACCGAGATCACCCTGTGGGCCATGCCGGTACAGCGCCCGTACAACCCCAACGCCAAGCTTATGGCCGAGATGCTGCAAAACGACTGGGCCAAGATCGGCCTCAAGGTCAAGATCGTCAGCTATGAGTGGGGCGAGTACATCAAGCGCATCAAGAACGGCGAACACGATATCAGCCTGATTGGCTGGACCGGCGACAACGGTGACCCGGACAACTGGCTGGGCACCCTCTACAGCTGCGACGCCATCGGCGGGAACAACTACTCGATGTGGTGTGACCCGGCGTACGACAAGCTGATCAAGCAAGCCAAGGTCGTCACCGACCGAGAACAACGGACTGTTCTGTACAAACAGGCCCAGCAACTGCTCAAACAGCAGGTGCCGATCACGCCTGTCGCCCACTCGACGGTCAACCAGCCGTTAAGCACCAAAGTCGAAGGTTTCAAAGTGAGCCCCTTCGGCCGCAACGTGTTCTCGGGCGTCAGTATTACCCCATAAGAAAATAACCGGATGCGCAGAGCGAAGTTGGCTCTGCTGCAAACGTGCAGCTGTAATTCGCGAAATCTCCTACAGCAAACGTTTGCCATAGCTTGAAGAGTTACACACCCAATAGCCGGCTCACTTAATAAGGCCGGCATAAAAAAAGAGAACCAAAGGAGCTCCACCCATGAAATTGAGCAGCAAAGTGCTACTGGCCATGGCCATCAGCAGCATCACCGCCACCGCTTACGCCGAACCTGCAAGCCAGGAGTTCGTGCCAACCACACTGGCCGGCGCCAGCGCCCAAAGCGAAGCCAAAGGCTTTATCGAAGACTTCAGCCTGGGCGGTCAGACGCGTAACTGGTACTCCCACGAGAGCCTGTACCGCGGCGGCAGCTTCAATTACACCAAGCATGGTAGAACCCTGACCGACCGCAACCGTACCAACTGGGTACAGGGCACTATCCTCAACGCCAGCTCGGGCTTCACCGAAGGTACCGTGGGCGTCAAGGCTGAAGTTGCGCTCTACAACATCGTGGCCCTTGATCGCAGCCGACGTGACGTCAAGGGCGGCTCCAACCGCACCCTGGCTCACTCCAACGGTGATCCCGTAGACCAGTGGAGCAAGCTGGGCCTGGCTAACGTGCAGTTCCGCGTTTCGAACAGTACGCTGACCGCCGGTCGCCAGAACTTCAGCACGCCGATTGTCGACACCATCGGCAACCGCGCACTGCCATCAAGCTTTCAAGGTGTGAGTTTCAACAGCGAAGAATTCAGCAACCTGTCGTTCCAGGGCGGCGTGTTTGACCGCGTTTCCCCACGTTCCGAACAGAGCCTGTCGAAGTTCCGCAGCGAGTACAGCCAACAAGGTGCACGCAGCGCGACAACCGACAAGGTCTACACCCTGGGCGCCAACTACCAGCCGCTCAAAAGCCTGAAAACCAGCTTCTTCGGCGCCAACGTCAAGGACTTCTGGAACCAGTACTACTTTGGCGCGACCCACGAGTTGGGTGACAGCCAGCAACTGGCCCTGACCACTGGCTTCAACTACTACAAAACCGTCGACGAAGGCAAAAAGCTGATGGGGGAAATCGACAACGATACCTTCTCCCTGTCCCTCGGCCTGGCGCATCAGGCCCACAGCCTGACCTTCTCCTACCAGCAAGTGAACGGTAACGAGTACTTCGACTACCTGCACGAAACCAACGGCATCTACCTGGCCAACTCCCTGACGTCGGACTTCAACGGCCCGAACGAGAAGTCCTTCCAGGTTGCCTACGCTATCAACATGGCTGAATACGGCGTGCCGGGCCTGAAGTTCAACGTCTACTCCGCACGCGGCTGGGGCATCGACGGTACTCACTACACGGGTAACAGCAACGGCGCTTACGCCTACACCGGCATCGAAAAACAAGACGGCGAAAAACACCAGGAATACGGTGTTGGCGCAGCCTACGCGGTCCAGAGCGGCCCGCTCAAAGCCACGGCGATTCGTGCAACCTACGTTGAGCATCGCGGTAGCGAGAACCAGTTCGACGGCAGCGTCAAAGAATTCCGTGTGGTCACCACCATTCCGTTCAACATCCTTTAATTAGCGCCAGGTAAACGGCGGGCTCAGGACGAGCCCGCCGTCTACATTTGTGTGGTTGAATCGATTGCAGAGGGCTCTTCGATGAAAATGCTCCCGTTACAAGCTGCCATGACCGCTGCACTGCTGAGTGTGGCCCTGGGCATTTCGGCCAAGCCGCTGGTGGTTTGCACCGAAGCCAGTCCGGAAGGCTTCGACCCGGTCGTGTACGTCACGGCTGTCACCGCCGACGCCGCCGCCGAAACCATGTTCAACCGCCTGGTGGACTTCAAGCCCGGCACCACTGAAATCGTGCCCGCACTCGCCAAATCGTGGGACATCAGTGAGGACGGCCTGACCTATACCTTCCACCTGCGTGATGACGTCAAGTTCCACACCACCGATTACTTCAAGCCTACGCGCAACCTGAATGCCGACGACGTGCTCTGGAGCTTCCAGCGTCAACTGGACCCGAAACACCCGTGGCACGACAAGTCCACCACCGGCTTCCCCTATTTCGAAAGCATGGGTTTCAAGGAACTGCTCAAAAGCGTCGAGAAGACCGATGACCACACCGTGGTCTTCACCCTGACCCGCCCCGAAGCGCCGTTCCTGGCCGATGTCGCAATGCCGTTCACCGCCATCCATTCCGCCGAATACGCCGACAAGCTGCTGGCCGCCAACAAGACCGGCGAGCTCAACAGCAAGCCGATCGGCACTGGCCCGTTCATTTTCACCCGCTACCAGAAAGACGCCCAGGTGCGCTTCAAGGCCAACCCGGAGTACTTCCGTGGCAAGCCGCCCGCTGATCCGCTGATCCTGGCCATCGCGGTGGATAACAACGTGCGCCTGCAAAAGCTCAAGGCCAATGAGTGCCAGATCGCCCTGTATCCAAAACCCGATGACCTGCCGAGCATCAAGGCCGATCCAAACCTCAAGGTCACTGAGCTGGCGGCGATGACCACCGCCTACACCGCGATGAACACCACCCGCAAGTACATGAGCGACGCGCGGGTGCGCCACGCGATCAACATCGCGTTCGACAAACAGGGCTATAACCAATCCCTGTACGGCAAAGGCAATGCCATCGACGCCACCGGCCCGTACCCGCCGACCCTGCTAGGCTTCAACGACAAATTGCAGAACCCGGCCCGCGACCTGGACAAGGCCCGCGCCCTGCTCAAGGAAGCCGGCGTGCCGGAAGGCACCGAGTTCACCCTGTTCACCCGCAACGGCGGCGGCCCGACCAACCCCAACCCGATGCTTGGCGCCCAACGCATGCAGGCGGATCTGGCGCAGATTGGCCTGAAGGTCAATATCAAGGTCATGGAGTGGGGCGAAATGCTCAAGCGCGCCAAGGCTGGCGAGCACGACATGGTCTCTGCCGGCTGGGCCGGGGATAACGGCGATCCAGACAACTTCCTCACGCCGAACCTGAGTTGCGATGCCGCCAAAAACGGCGAAAACTACGCCCGCTGGTGTAACGAAGAGTTTCAGGGCTTGATCGACAAGGCCCGCGCCGTGGCTGAACCCGCCGAGCGCGCCGCACTCTATGAACAAGCGTTGGACGTTTTCGACAAGGACCAACCATGGATCCCCATGGCCTACCCGAAAATGTTCACCGCCATGCGTAAAAACGTCGAGGGATATACCCAAAGCCCCCTGACCAACAATAACTTCGCCACCACCCAGGTGAAGTAATAAGAGACGCCCGGCACCGTCGACGTTGACGGTGCCGGACCTGCCTAACCGGCTGATTGAGGTAGATACCACGATGTTTAGTTTTATTGCCCGCCGATTGGGGTTGTTGATCCCAACGTTCTTCGGCATCACGTTGCTGACTTTTGCGTTGATTCGCATGATCCCTGGCGACCCCGTAGAAGTCATGATGGGCGAAAGGCGGGTCGACCCCGAGATGCACGCCCAGGCAATGGAACGCCTTGGCTTGAACAAACCCTTGTATGCGCAATACCTGGACTACGTCGGCAAGCTCGCCCAGGGCGACCTCGGCGAATCCCTGCGTACCCGCACCAGCGTCTGGACCGAGTTCAGCGCCCTGTTCCCCGCGACCCTGGAACTGTCCATGGCCGCCCTGTTGTTCGCCGGTATCCTCGGGCTCTTGGCCGGGGTGATCGCGGCCTTGAAGCGAGGATCCCTGTTCGACCACGGGGTGATGGGCATCTCCCTGGCGGGATATTCGATGCCGATCTTCTGGTGGGGCCTGATCCTGATCATGTTCTTCTCGGTGAGCCTGGGCTGGACCCCGGTTTCCGGGCGTATCGACCTGCTCTACGACATCGAGCCGCGCACCGGCTTCATGCTGATCGACACCCTGCTGGCCGATGAGCCGGACGCGTTCTGGGATGCCCTGCACCACCTGATCCTGCCAGCCATCGTGCTCGGCACCATCCCGCTGGCGGTGATTGCGCGGATGACCCGCTCCTCGATGCTGGAAGTCCTGCGCGAAGACTACATCCGCACCGCCAAGGCCAAAGGCCTGTCGCCGGCACGCGTGGTGTTCGTACACGGCCTGCGCAATGCGCTGATTCCGGTGCTGACCGTGGTCGGCCTGCAAGTCGGCACACTGCTGGCCGGTGCAGTCCTGACCGAAACCATCTTCTCGTGGCCCGGCATCGGCAAATGGCTGATCGAAGCCATTGGCGCACGGGACTACCCGGTGGTGCAAAACGGCATCCTGCTGATCGCCTGCCTGGTGATCCTGGTGAACTTCGTGGTGGATGTCCTCTACGGCTTCGCCAACCCACGCATCCGTCACCAGCGCTGAGATCATGACCATGACCACACCTACTCAAGTGTCAGCAGTCGATCAAAGCCTGCTGTACCCGTCGCCGTACAAAGAATTCTGGCAAGCCTTCTCCAAGAACAAGGGCGCGGTTGCCGGCCTGCTGTTCATGTTGCTGATCGTGTTCTGTGCGATCTTTGCCCCGTGGGTTGCCCCCCATAACCCCAGCGAGCAATACCGTGATTTCCTGCTGACCCCGCCGTCGTGGCTTGAAGGCGGGCAGATACAGTTCCTGCTGGGCACCGACGAACTGGGCCGTGACTTGCTGTCGCGCCTGATCCAGGGCTCGCGCCTGTCGTTGCTGATCGGTTTGTCATCGGTGGTGATGTCGCTGATTCCGGGGATCCTGCTGGGCCTGTTCGCCGGGTTCTTCCCGCGCCTGCTCGGCCCGACCATCATGCGATTGATGGACATCATGCTGGCCCTGCCATCGCTGCTGCTGGCCGTGGCGATTGTCGCCATCCTCGGCCCTGGCCTGATCAACACCGTGATCGCGATTGCCATTGTGTCGCTGCCATCCTATGTGCGCCTGACCCGCGCCGCCGTGATGGGCGAGCTCAACCGTGACTACGTGACGGCCGCGCGCCTGGCCGGTGCCGGCCTGCCGCGCCTGATGTTCGTCACGGTGCTGCCCAACTGCATGGCCCCCCTGATCGTGCAGGCCACCTTGAGCTTCTCCTCGGCGATTCTCGATGCCGCGGCCCTGGGCTTCCTCGGCCTTGGCGTCCAACCGCCAACCCCCGAGTGGGGCACCATGCTGGCTTCGGCCCGTGACTACATCGAACGCGCCTGGTGGGTCGTGAGCCTGCCTGGCTTGACCATTTTGCTCAGCGTGCTGGCAATCAACCTGATGGGCGACGGACTGCGCGATGCGCTAGACCCGAAACTCAAGAATGCCGCGTGAGGAGATTCCCATGTCACTGCTAGAAATCAAGAATCTCAATGTGCGCTTCGGCGACAAGACTGCCGTGCCAGTGGTCGACGGGCTTGACCTGTCCGTGGACAAAGGCGAAGTACTGGCCATCGTTGGCGAGTCGGGCTCGGGTAAATCCGTGACCATGATGGCGCTGATGGGCCTGATCGAGCATCCCGGCATCGTCAGCGCCGACTCGCTGACCTTCGACGGCAAGGACATGCTCAAGCTGAGCAACCGTCAGCGCCGCCAGATCGTCGGTAAAGACTTGGCGATGGTGTTCCAGGACCCGATGACCGCGCTGAACCCCAGCTATACCGTGGGGTTCCAGATTGAAGAAGTGCTGCGCCTGCACCTGAAAATGTCCGGCAAGCAAGCGCGCAAGCGTGCCATCGAGTTGCTGGAAAAAGTCGAAATCCCCGGCGCTGCCAGCCGCATGGACGCCTACCCGCACCAGTTGTCGGGCGGTATGAGCCAGCGTGTGGCGATTGCCATGGCCATTGCCGGCGAGCCCAAACTGCTGATCGCAGATGAACCGACCACGGCGCTGGACGTAACCATCCAGGCACAGATCATGGAGCTGCTGCTGGCCCTGCAGAAAGAACAGAACATGGGCCTGGTACTGATCACCCACGACCTCGCGGTAGTAGCAGAAACCGCTCAGCGCGTGTGCGTGATGTATGCCGGCCAAGCGGTGGAAGTCGGCCAGGTGCCGGGGTTGTTCGACGTACCGGCGCACCCGTACAGCGAAGCATTGCTGGCGGCGATCCCGGAACACAGCATGGGCGCCGAGCGCCTGGCAACGTTGCCGGGTATCGTCCCTGGTCGCTATGACCGCCCACAAGGTTGCCTGTTGTCGCCGCGCTGCCCGTACGTGCAAGACAGCTGCCGTCAGACCCGTCCGACCCTGGACCCGCAAGCCCACAGCCTTGTGCGCTGCTTCTACCCCTTGAACCAGGAGGTGGCGTAATGGCCGTCGTTCTTACCGCCCGCGACCTGACCCGTCACTACGAAGTGTCCCGCGGCCTGTTCAAGGGCCACGCCACCGTGCGCGCCCTCAATGGCGTGTCGTTTGAGCTGGAGGCCGGCAAGACCCTGGCGGTCGTGGGTGAGTCGGGTTGCGGCAAATCCACCCTGGCCCGGGCATTGACGCTGATTGAAGAGCCATCGTCCGGATCCTTGAAAATCGCCGGCCAGGAAGTCGCCGGCGCCGACAAGGCCCAGCGCAAACAACTGCGCAAAGACGTGCAGATGGTGTTCCAGAGCCCTTACGCGTCGTTGAATCCACGGCAGAAAGTCGGTGATCAACTGGGCGAGCCGCTGCTGATCAACACCAACCTGTCCGCCGCCGAGCGCCGGGAAAAAGTCCAGGCGATGATGAAGCAAGTGGGCTTGCGCCCTGAGCATTATCAGCGCTACCCGCATATGTTCTCCGGTGGTCAGCGCCAGCGGATCGCCCTGGCCCGGGCGATGATGTTGCAGCCCAAGGTGTTGGTGGCGGATGAGCCGACCTCGGCGCTGGACGTGTCGATCCAGGCCCAGGTGCTCAACCTGTTCATGGATCTGCAGCAGCAGTACAACACCGCCTATGTGTTCATCTCCCACAACCTGGCGGTGGTGCAACACGTGGCAGATGACGTGATGGTGATGTACCTCGGCCGCCCGGTGGAAGTGGGTCCCAAGGAAGACATTTACGCACGCCCCCTGCACCCGTACACCCAGGCGCTGTTGTCGGCCACCCCGACCATCCATCCGGACCCGAACAAGCCGAAGATCAAGATCGTCGGCGAACTGCCCAACCCGCTGAACCCGCCACCTGGCTGCGCCTTCCACAAGCGCTGCCCGTACGCGACCGAGCGCTGCAGCAGTGAAGAGCCGCTACTGCGTGAACTGGACAACCGCCAGGTGGCTTGCCACCACGCGGAGCAGTTCGTGGCCTAAACCCCTGTGGGGACGGGCTTGTGTGGGAGCGGGCTTGCCCGCGAAGGCGGCGTGTCAGCCACTGAATGAGGTGCTGACCCACCGTCTTCGCGGGCAAGCCCGCTCCCACAGGGAATCGCGGTAATACCGAGTTGTACAGCCTCTCCCGCCAGATTGCGCATCAATCTGGCAGGAGGGGCTTTTTTGTTTTTAGGGGCCGCATCGGGGCTTGGGCAAAGTGTAAAAGTTGTAAATGACATTTACTTGTATTTGATAATGAATAGCATTCCGGCGCATAGAGCGCGCCGAATCCTGCTGGAAGGCAATTCTGGTGCGCCTCGCTCAGTTGCCACCTTCCTTAAAGGATTTTGCGGACATGTCACCTCGATTCAGGCTCAGCCATTTCTCCCTGGCGTTTATCGCCGCCCTTTCTTCCCCCGCACTGCTCGCGGACACCCAGGAAAGAGAACACGGCAAAGTGCCGGTGCAAGCGAGTGACCTGCCAGTCGATGGCACCTCCCAAGCGTTGGAACTGAGCGAAACACGAATTCTGGGCACCGCCGCCGAAGAGCTCAAACAAGCTCCCGGCGTGTCGATCATCACCGCCGAAGACATCAAGAAGCGCCCACCGACCAACGATCTGTCGGACATCATCCGCCGTGAGCCAGGTGTCAACCTGACCGGCAACAGCTCCAGCGGCAGCCGCGGCAACAATCGCCAGATCGACCTGCGCGGCATGGGCCCGGAAAACACCCTGATCCTGATCGATGGCAAGCCATCGACCTCGCGCAACGCCGTGCGTTACGGCTGGAGCGGCGATCGCGACACCCGTGGAGAAACCAACTGGGTGCCGGCCGAGGAAGTCGAACGCATCGAAATCCTGCGTGGCCCGGCTGCCGCGCGCTATGGCTCCGGCGCCATGGGCGGGGTGATCAACATCATCACCAAGCGCCCGACCGACCAGTTGCACGGCTCGCTGACCACCTATGTGTCGCTGCCGGAAGACGACGCCGAAGGCATGAGCAAACGCACCAACTTCAACCTCAGCGGCCCGTTGAGCGATACCTTGGCGTTCCGGGTCTACGGCGGCCTGAACAAGACCGATGCCGACGACTCCAACATCAACCAGGCCGAGCAGGCCACCGCCGATTCGTTGGTAGCGGGCCGCGAAGGCGTGCGCAACAAGGACGTCAACGGCCTGCTCAGCTGGCAATTCACCCCCGAACAAACCTTGGACCTGGAAGCCAGCTACAGCCGCCAGGGCAATATCTTCGCCGGCGACACAATGCTCAACGGCGGCGGCACCTTCGTTAACAGCCTGGTCGGCAAGGAAACCAGCGTGATCCAGCGCAGCAGCTTCTCCGCCACCCACCGCGGCGAGTTTGACTGGGGTTCGACCATGGCCTCGCTGAGCCACGACCTGACCCGCAACGAGCGCCTCAACGAAGGCCTGGCGGGCTCCGGCGAGGGCGCGCCGTCAGCCACGGCCGGGCGTTTCGAATCGCGGTTGCGCAACACCCGCGCCACCGCCGAGGTCAACCTGCCCCTGAGCTTGGGCACTGAGCAAGTCCTGACCCTGGGCAGCGAATACCTCTATGAATCGATGAACGACCCAGGCTCGCTGCGCCCCCAGAGCTACGACCCAGGCACCGGCGGCGTGCCCAGCATTCCGGGCGTCAGCCGCAGCAGCACCAAGACCACCGCGTCGAGTTACGCGCTGTTCGCCGAAGACAACATCGAAGTCGGCAGCAAGACCATCATTACCCCCGGCCTGCGCTACGACAACCATGAAGAGTACGGCGGCAACTGGAGCCCGAGCCTCAACGCCTCACACCAGTTGACCGATGAACTGAGTCTCAAGGGTGGTATCGCCCGGGCCTACAAGACCCCGAACTTGTACCAGTCCAACCCCAACTATTTGCTGTACAGCCGGGGCAACGGCTGCAATGCCGGCGAAACCAACTCCGGTGGCTGCTACCTGGTGGGTAACCCGGACCTGAAACCGGAAATCAGCGTCAACAAGGAAATCGGCCTGGCCTTCGACAAAGGCACCTGGCGCACCAGCGCGACCTATTTCCGCAATGACTACAAGAACAAAATCAACGCCAGCAACCAGGCCGCCTTCCGCCTGGACGGTGGTCGGCGCGTGCTGCAATGGGAAAACAGCGGCGCGGCATTGGTCCAGGGCATCGAGGGCAACCTGTTCATGACCCTGCGCGACGACCTGGACTGGAACACCAACCTGACCTACATGATCGACTCCAAGGACAAAGACACCGGCGAGCCGTTGAGCATCATCCCCAAGTACACGGTCAACACCACGCTCGACTGGCAGGCCACCGACAAGCTGTCGTTCCAGGTCAGCGGCACCTACTACGGCAAGCAAGAGGCGCCCACCCTCAACTCCCGTAGCGCCAACAATTACGATCGCACTGCCCAGCAGGATGTCGACCCGTACGGCTTGATGGGCTTGAGCAGTGGTTATGAGTTCACCAAGAACCTGAGCGTGCGCGTGGGCATCGAAAACCTGCTGGACAAGCGCCTGTATCGCAAAGGCAACGCGGATGACGCGGGCGCACAGACCTATAACGAACCGGGGCGTGCTTACTTTGCGTCGGTGACTGCTTCGTTCTGACGATACGCGTCAAGGCCTCCTACTCCGCCTGGCATGCCGGGCGGAACTTTACTTAGGCTTAATCCGGACTTATCTGTAGTCCCGACATAACAACAGAGTAAGTCCAGAAACAAACCACACCCCAAGAGCATTAAACTCTTATCAAACTCCGAAACTTCCGAAACATGTAACACCACCCCGTTTTAATATTGCCCTGGCTAAAACCCGAGATTAAAGTCTGCCGCTCCGCTTTTCACCCACAGGTAGACTTTATGAAATACCGCGCTATATCCCGTTCACTGGAAAATCTGCTGAGCACAATCTATGAAGATGGTGACGTCAGCTTTGAAGAGTTCAAAAACCTGCAAGCCGAGTCGGACCGCCGCTGGGAATCGGTCACGCAAGAGCTAGGCAAGAACAACACCCTGGTTTCTTTCCAGAGCGCCATGGATGTTGCCATGCACTTGCTGTACTTGAGTGTGACCCATATAAAAAACCAGGAAATCACCGACTTTGGTGAAGCCATCGTCAAAGATGCGATAGTTGCACAAGTTGAAACAATACGCGCAGGCGCAGAACTTTCCCTCAAGCAACTTAAAGTTGGCCCCAACACTTTATAACCCACTTGTAGGAGCGAGCTTGTTCGCGAAAAGCGTCAACGATAACGCGAGCATTCTGGTTCAACGCGATGCCCCTGCGTTCTTCGCGAGCAAGCTTGTTCCTACAAAAGACGGGACAGCGGCGACAAAAAAGGGCGAAGCCATCACGGCTTCGCCCTTTTTAGTACCACCCGGTACCTTAGTGGTGTTCGCGGGTAGCGCGGAACTTCACATCCGGCCAACGCTCTTCCATCAGCGCCAGATTGACCCGGGTCGGCGCCAAGTAGGTCAGGTGACCGCCGCCGTCGATGGCGAGGTTTTCCACCGCTTTGTTGGAAAATTCCTCCAACTTCTTCTTATCGCTGCAATCGATCCAACGCGCGGAGTACACGGTGATCGGCTCGTAGGAGCATTCGACCTTGTATTCCTCTTTCAAGCGGCTGGCGACCACATCGAACTGCAGCACACCGACGGCGCCGAGGATGATGTCGTTGCTGCGCTCGGGGAAGAACACCTGGGTAGCGCCCTCTTCGGCCAGTTGCTGCAAGCCCTGGCGCAGTTGCTTGGACTTGAGCGGGTCGCGCAGGCGTACGCGGCGGAACAGTTCCGGGGCGAAGTGCGGGATACCGGTGAAGCCCAGTGCTTCGCCTTCAGTGAAGGTGTCGCCGATCTGGATGGTGCCGTGGTTGTGCAGGCCGATAATGTCGCCGGCAAACGCTTCTTCCAGTTGCTCACGCTCGGAAGAGAAGAACGTCAGGGCGTCGCCGATGCGCACGTCCTTGCCAGTGCGCACGTGGCGCATCTTCATGCCTTTTTCGTATTTGCCGGAGCAGATACGCATAAAGGCGATACGGTCGCGGTGCTTGGGATCCATGTTCGCCTGGATCTTGAATACGAAACCACTGAACTTTTCTTCGACCGGCTCAACGGTGCGCTCATTGGCAACTCGCGCCAGGGGTTTCGGCGCCCAGTTCACGACAGCATCAAGCACGTGATCGACACCAAAGTTGCCCAATGCGGTACCGAAGAATACCGGGGTCAACTGGCCGTCGAGGAATTCCTGCTGGTTGAATTCGTGGCAGGCGCCCTGCACCAGTTCCAGTTGGTCGACAAAGCGGTCGTACTCGTCACCCAGGTGGGCGCGGGCTTCGTCGGAGTCGAGCTTCTCGATGATTTTCACATCGGTGCGCTCATGACCATGGCCGGCGGTGTAGACAATGATGTAGTCATCGGCCAGGTGGTACACGCCCTTGAAGTCGCGGTAGCAACCAATCGGCCAGGTGATCGGCGCGGCCTTGATTTTCAGGACGGCTTCGATTTCATCCAACAATTCGATAGGGTCGCGGATATCCCGGTCGAGTTTGTTGATAAAGCTGACGATCGGCGTATCACGCAGGCGGCACACATCCATCAGGGCGATGGTGCGTGGCTCGACGCCTTTACCGCCGTCGAGGACCATCAAGGCCGAGTCCACCGCGGTCAGGGTGCGGTAGGTGTCTTCGGAGAAGTCTTCGTGGCCCGGGGTGTCGAGCAGGTTGATCATGTGTTCGCGATAGGGGAACTGCATGACCGACGTGGTAATGGAAATACCCCGCTGCTTCTCCATCTCCATCCAGTCGGAGGTGGCATGGCGATCGGACTTGCGGGATTTCACCGTGCCGGCCACCGCGATTGCCTTGCCCATCAGCAGGAGCTTTTCGGTGATGGTGGTTTTACCGGCATCGGGGTGGGAAATAATGGCGAAAGTGCGGCGTTTCGCGACTTCGGCGGCCTGGTGGGTCATGGGAAATCGCCTGGCAGGTGAGTCAAAAAAGGGCGGCGAGTATAGCGCAAACCCAGGGAGCCAGACCACCGTTCAGCCCATTGGGGGTGGCTAAATGCTGCCAAGTATGGAACCTTTTAAAAGGTAGAGACGTCCACTCCCCTGCTACCGCACTCGTAACAGGGGCTGAAAAATCAGCAAGTTAGCCTGACGAGGCTGCGCTCATGGCTCGATTTGATACCGCGTTGCCGGTATTGGCGAGCTGCTTTTCGCGACCATATTCGCCGACAGCCAGGAATGGCATTGCCGCTCGGAAATGTGTTCGCCGACAAAAGAAAAAAGGAGTCCGCCTGTGGCTATTCGCTATGGCAAAGGGCTGATAGGAGGAGTGGTTGTCGTCGCTCTCCTGGCCCTGCTGGTCCACTGGATCGGCATCAACACGATCGAACTGTACCGCGACGATTTGTTGTTTTACCTGCAAGCTCATTTGATCCTGGTTCTAGTCTCCATGCTGGCCGCCCTCGTTGTGGGCATCCCCGCCGGTATCCTGCTTAGCCGACCGAACATGGTCGGGCGCGCAGAACGCTTCATGCAGATCTTCAACATCGGCAACACCGTCCCTCCCCTGGCCGTACTGGCCATCGCCCTCGGCGTCCTCGGCATCGGCAGCGGCCCGGCGATCTTCGCCCTGTTCCTCGCCTCCTTGCTGCCCATTGTGCGCAACACCTACGAAGGCCTGAAAAACGTGCAGGGTTCCTTGAAGGAAGCCGCCGTCGGCATCGGCATGACCCCGCGCCAGGTGTTGTTTCGCGTCGAACTGCCCAACGCCGTGCCGATCATCATCGGTGGCGTGCGCGTGGCCCTGGCAATCAACGTCGGTACCGCACCGCTGGCGTTCCTGATTGGTGCCAACAGCCTGGGTAGCCTGATCTTCCCCGGCATCGCCCTGAACAATCAGCCGCAATTGCTGCTCGGCGCCGCGTGTACCGCGCTGCTGGCCTTGCTGCTTGACGGTCTGGTGACCATGGCCAGCCGCCTCTGGCTGGAACGCGGGTTGCGTCCGTCTTAAGGCTGGGTAAAGGAATCGACATGAAAAAATTGAGCTTGATATTAGGCTGCGTCCTGCTGTTTGCAGGCATTGCGCAAGCCGCCGAAAAACCGGTGATCCGCATCGGCGCCCGAGTATTTACCGAGCAGACCCTGCTGGCGGAAATCACCTCCCAGTACCTGCGCACCAAGGGCTATGACACCCGCGTGACCGGCGGTCTGGGCAGCAACCTGGCGCGCAGCGCCCAGGAAAGCGGGCAACTGGACCTGATCTGGGAATACACCGGCGTGTCCCTGGTGGCCTACAACCATGTGGACGAGAAGCTCGACAGCGAACAGTCCTACGCAAGGGTTAAAGAACTCGACGCGAAAAAAGGCCTGGTCTGGCTGTCGCCGTCGAAGTTCAGCAACACCTACGCGCTGGCACTGCCAGAAAACGTGGCCAAGGAATTCCCGCAGGTCAACAGCATCAGCGACCTGACCAAGGCCCTGGCCGAGGACACCAAGGAAAACCGCCTGGTGGCCCTGGACACAGAGTTTGCCAACCGTTCCGACGGCATGGCCGGCATGGTCAAGTTGTACGACATGAACCTCACCCGCAAGAACACCCGGCAGATGGACGCAGGCCTGGTCTACACCGCGCTGCGTAATGGCCAAGTGTTTGCCGGGCTGGTGTACACCACTGACGGACGCCTCAACGCCTTCAAGTTGAAGCTGCTGGAAGACGATCTGCATTACTTCCCGGATTACACCGCAGCGCCTGTGGTGCGTCAGGTGTATCTGGATGCTCACCCGCGACTGGCCGCCGACCTCAAGCCACTGGCGGCGCTGTTCGACGATGAAACCATGCGCCAGCTGAACGCGCGGGTCGACGTCGACCATGAAAGCCCATCCGCCGTTGCCGCTGATTTCCTGCGCCAGCACCCACTCAACTAAAAGAGGAGAAGACATGGAATTCCTGAACGCCTTTTCCCATCTTGATTGGGCCCAAGTCCTGCACCTGACCTGGCAGCACATCACCCTGGTCGGTATCGCCGTGATCCTCGCGATTGTCGTAGGCGTGCCCCTGGGCGTGCTGATGACCCGCTTCCCGACCTTGGCCGGCCCGTTGCAGGCCAGCGCCACCGTGCTGCTGACCGTGCCGTCGATTGCCCTGTTCGGCCTGCTGCTGCCGTTCTACTCCAAGTTCGGCCAGGGCCTGGGGCCGATGCCGGCGATCACCGCGGTGTTCCTCTACTCGCTGCTGCCGATCATGCGTAACACCTACCTGGCCCTGACCGGCGTCGAACCGGGTATCCGCGAAGCCGCCAAAGGCATCGGCATGACCTTCGGCCAGCGCCTGCGCATGGTCGAACTGCCCATCGCCGTGCCGGTGATCCTCGCCGGCGTGCGCACCGCCGTGGTGATGAACATCGGTGTGATGACCATTGCCGCCACCATCGGTGCCGGTGGTCTGGGTGTACTTATTCTGGCTTCCATCAGCCGCAGCGACATGTCGATGCTGATCGTTGGCGCCGTGCTGGTCAGTCTCCTGGCCATCTTCGCCGACCTGCTTCTGCAATGGCTGCAACGCTCGCTGACTCCAAAAGGATTGCTCAAATGATCGAACTTCAAAACCTGTCCAAGACCTTCCAAAGCAACGGCAAGACTGTCACCGCCGTCAACGATGTAAGCCTGACCGTCAATGAAGGCGAGATTTGCGTATTCCTCGGCCCCTCGGGCTGTGGCAAGAGCACCACGCTGAAAATGATCAACCGCCTGATCAAGCCCACCTCGGGCAAGATCCTGATCAACGGCGAAGACACCACCGACCTCGACGAAGTGACCCTGCGCCGCAACATCGGCTACGTGATCCAGCAGATCGGCCTGTTCCCCAACATGACCATCGAGGAAAACATCGTGGTCGTGCCCAAGCTGCTGGGCTGGGACAAGCAGAAATGCCACGACCGCGCCCGCGAGTTGATGAGCATGATCAAGCTCGAGCCCAAGCAGTACCTGCACCGCTACCCGCGCGAACTGTCGGGCGGCCAGCAACAGCGGATCGGCGTGATCCGTGCCCTGGCGGCCGACGCACCGCTGCTGCTGATGGATGAGCCGTTCGGCGCGGTCGACCCGATCAACCGCGAGATGATCCAGAACGAGTTCTTCGAGATGCAACGCGCGCTGAACAAGACCGTGATCATGGTCAGCCACGACATCGACGAAGCAATCAAGCTGGGCGACAAGATCGCCATCTTCCGCGCCGGCAAGCTGTTGCAGATCGACCATCCGGACACTCTGCTGGCCCATCCTGCCGACGAGTTTGTCAGCAACTTTGTCGGCCAGGACAGCACCCTCAAGCGCCTGCTGCTGGTCAAGGCCGAAGACGCGGCAGACAACGCCCCGTCGGTCAGCCCGGAAACCCCGGTAGCCGATGCCCTGGAATTGATGGACGAGCATGACCGCCGCTATGTGGTGGTCACTTGCGCCGAGAACAAGGCGCTGGGGTATGTACGACGTCGCGACCTGCATCGTCAGACCGGTACCTGCGCCCAATACCTGCGCGAATTCAACGCCACCGCAGCGTTTGACGAGCACTTGCGCATCCTGTTGTCACGCATGTACGAGTTCAACCGCTCGTGGCTGCCAGTGATGGATGCCGAGCGGGTGTTTTTGGGTGAAGTGACCCAGGAGTCGATTGCCGAGTACCTGAGCTCCGGCAAGTCCCGTGGGGGCAAGACCAGTATCGTGTCGCCTGCCGAGACTGCCTTGGCCTGATAGACCGCTATCGCAGGCAAGCCAGCTCCCACAGTTGGAATGCAATCCCTGTAGGAGCTGGCTTGCCTGCGATGAATACACCGCAAATCCATCTGATCAGCCCCATCCGGGGAACATCAATCCGTCACACCGGTCGGTTACATAAGTAGCTGCACTGCGCCTCGCGACGAACGCGTGCAAAAACGCGACATTTTTAGTTGATCTCAAGCCCCTCACGCCCTAAAGTTCGCGCCGAACGTCCATGCTGGAAACGATCCATCCGGCTCAAGTACTGACGACGAGACAGCAAGGCCAAGGGAAGCTTATCCCATGGCCTTTTTGCTTTCGGCGACATGCCTTGGGAAGTAGGCGAACCAAAGTGGGGATACGGAGGACGTTCATTTGCACCCATTGTTAATTTCAGTTTGCCCTTAGGAGTTCCCAGCATGTCGATCAATGTCGAAGACTATTTCGCGCGCGCCACGTTTGACAAAATGAAGGCGTTCGCCGACAAGCAAGAAACCCCGTTCGTGGTGATCGACACCGCGATGATCAGCCAGGCCTACGACGACCTGCGCGCCGGCTTCGAATTCGCCAAGGTGTACTACGCCGTCAAGGCCAACCCTGCCGTCGAGATCATCGACCTGTTGAAAGACAAGGGTTCGAGCTTCGACATCGCCTCGATCTACGAGCTGGACAAGGTCATGGACCGTGGCGTCAGCGCCGACCGTATCAGCTACGGCAACACCATCAAGAAATCCAAGGACATCCGCTACTTCTACGAGAAAGGCGTGCGCCTGTTCTCCACCGACTCCGAAGCCGACCTGCGCAACATCGCCAAGGCCGCGCCGGGTTCGAAAGTGTATGTGCGTATCCTCACCGAAGGCTCGACCACGGCCGACTGGCCTTTGTCGCGCAAATTCGGCTGCCAGACCGACATGGCCATGGACCTGCTGATCCTCGCCCGCGACCTGGGCCTGGTGCCCTACGGCATCTCGTTCCACGTCGGTTCGCAACAGCGTGATATCAGCGTGTGGGACGCAGCCATCGCCAAGGTCAAGGTGATCTTCGAGCGCTTGAAAGAAGAAGACGGCATCCACCTCAAGCTGATCAACATGGGTGGCGGCTTCCCGGCCAACTACATCACCCGTACCAACAGCCTGGAAACCTACGCCGAGGAAATCATCCGCTTCCTCAAGGAAGACTTCGGTGACGAACTGCCGGAAATCATCCTGGAGCCAGGCCGTTCGTTGATCGCCAACGCCGGGATCCTGGTCAGTGAAGTGGTGTTGGTTGCACGTAAATCGCGCACCGCCGTCGAGCGTTGGGTGTACACGGATGTGGGCAAGTTCTCCGGCCTGATCGAAACCATGGACGAAGCCATCAAGTTCCCGATCTGGACCGAGAAAAAAGGCGAGATGGAAGAAGTGGTCATCGCCGGTCCTACCTGCGACAGCGCCGATATCATGTACGAAAACTACAAGTACGGCCTGCCGCTGAACCTGGCCATTGGTGATCGCCTGTACTGGTTGTCCACCGGTGCGTACACCACCAGCTACAGCGCAGTTGAATTCAACGGTTTCCCACCGCTGAAATCCTTCTACGTCTAACACCGGCCCACTGTAGGAGCGAGCTCGCTCGCGAAGAACCCGAGAACGACGCGTTCATTCTGAATGTACGCGTTATCGTTAGTGATCTTCGCGAGCAAGCTCGCTCCTACAGGGTTTCAAGCTGCGCCTTGTGCAGCCGGTCGTACGCCACTGTTGACCACCCGCCTCCACTGCTAAGCGGCTGGACGTTACATACAAAAGCCCCGTGCATCGGATGCCCGGGGCTTTTGCATGTAAAAAGGAATCTTTCTCGACAACTCACGGCATAATGCGCGCCGTAAAATTCCTATCCAGCTCAGCGAGGCCGTCCGACGTGTTGAAGAAGACCCTATTCCAGTTGCACTGGTTTTTCGGCATTACCGCCGGGCTGGTGTTGGCATTGATGGGGATTACCGGGGCTGCGTACTCATTCCAGGATGAAATCCTGCGGGCACTCAACCCGACGGTACTGACCGTGGAGAAGCAACCTGCCGGTGTGCTGCCGCCCGCCGAACTGGTGCGCAAACTCGAAGCCACCGAAGGCAAGACCGTATCCATGCTGTGGGTGGAAAGCGAAAGCGGCAACGCCGCCCGCGTCTTCTTCACGCCGCCAGCGGGCGAACGCCGGGGGCAGATGCGCTACTTCGACCCGTACACCGGCGACTACCTGGGCGACGCCGTCGGCCAGGATTTTTTCGGCTTGATGTTGCAACTGCACCGCTTCCTGGCCATCGGTGATACCGGCCGGCAAATCACCGGTGCCTGTACGCTGATCCTGATTTTCTTCTGCCTCTCTGGCCTGTACCTGCGCTGGCCGCGCCAGGTAGCGAGCTGGCGCGCCTGGTTGACCCTGGACTGGCGCAAGAAAGGCCGCAGCTTCAACTGGGACCTGCACTCGGTGTTCGGCACGTGGTGCTTGCTGTTCTATCTGTTGGCGGCGCTCACCGGCCTGTACTGGTCCTACGAGTGGTACAGCAAAGGCCTGACCCGATTGTTGTCCGATGCCCCGCAAAACGAGCGGGTGCGCAACCGTGGCCCAGCGCCTGCGGGGCCCGCTCCCGTCGCCAACTACGACGCCATCTGGAGCAGCATCTACAGCACCGCCGGCCCGCACTTGAGCGCCTACAACATTCGTATGCCAGCTGTCGCCGGGCAACCGGCCACGGTCTACTACCTGTTGCAGAGTTCTCCCCATGACCGCGCGTTGAACCAGATCAACCTGGACCCGGCCACCGGCGTGGTCAAAAGCGTCGAGCGCTATGCCGACAAAAGCCTCAAGGCGCAGTTGCTGACCAGCATCTATGCGCTGCATGTGGGCAGTTATTTCGGCCTGGCGGGGCGGATCATCCTCACCGTCACTTCGCTGTGCATGCCGTTGTTCTTTATTACCGGCTGGCTGCTGTACCTCGACCGCCGTCGCAAAAAGCGCCAGGTGCGCGATGCCCGCAAAAGCCTGGGCAGCAACCGCAGTGATGCACCCGCGTGGCTGATCGGTTTCGCCAGCCAGAGCGGCTTTGCCGAACAGCTGGCCTGGCAGACCGCCGGCCAATTGCAGGCCGCCGGGTTGCCGGTCAAGGTGCGATCCCTGGGCAGCGTCAGCGAAGAGGACTTGCGCCAGTCGGAACATGCACTGTTTGTGGTCAGTACCTTCGGCGACGGCGAAGCACCGGACAGCGCACGCGGCTTCGAACGCAGCGTGCTGGGCGGCGACCTCAGTCTCAAGGGCCTGAACTATTCAGTGCTGGCCCTGGGCGATCGTCAATACCAACACTTCTGCGGCTTTGCCCGGCGCCTGCACTTCTGGCTGACCAACCAGGGCGGCAACGCCTTGTTCGCCCCGGTCGAGGTCGACAGCGGCGACGAAGAAGCCCTGCTGCACTGGCAACAACAACTGGGCCAGATCACCGGCCACGCACCGGCAGCTGCATGGGCCAGCGCCAGCTACGAGAGCTGGACCTTGAGCCAGCGCACCCTGCTCAACCCTGACAGCAGCGGCTCGGGTGTCTACCTGTTGGGGCTCAACCCGCCCGCACCACGCGACTGGCTGGCCGGCGACCTGGTGGAAGTCGTGCCGCGCAATTGTCCGTGGGCCGTCGAACATTTCCTCGATGGCCTGGGCATTGCCGGCACGGACGAAGTACTGATCGATGGCTTGGCGCGCCCCTTGGAACAGGTGCTTGCCGGCCGTCAGCTGCCGGACAATCGCGTACACCTGGTCGGCCTGCATGCGCGCGCCCTGGTGGATGCACTGGTGCCGTTGGCCATGCGCGAATACTCCATCGCCTCGATTGCCAGCGATGGCGTGCTGGAATTGATCGTGCGCCAGGAGCGTCATAGCGACGGCAGCCTGGGCCTGGCATCCGGCTGGCTGACCGAGCACGCACCACTGGGTTCGGCGATCAGCCTGCGTGTACGGCGCAACAGCGGTTTCCACCTTCCAGTCGACCCAGTGCCGATGATTCTGCTGGGCAACGGCACCGGCCTGGCGGGCTTGCGCAGCTTGCTCAAGGCACGCATCGCCGACGGCCAGCAACGTAACTGGCTGCTGTTTGGCGAACGCAACATCGCCCATGACTACCACTGCCAGGACGAGCTGCAAGGCTGGCTGGCCAGTGGCGACCTGGCGTTACTGGACCTGGCGTTTTCGCGGGACCAGGCAGAGAAGATCTACGTTCAGGATCGCCTGCGCGAATCCGCCGATGTGCTGCGTAAATGGCTGGCCGATGGCGCGGTGATTTATGTATGCGGGAGTTTGCAGGGCATGGCGGCGGGGGTCGATCAGGTGTTGGTGGAGGTCCTGGGAAGTGAAGCCGTGGAACGGCTGATCGAACAGGGCCGTTACCGCCGGGATGTCTACTGACAAACATGATGGTTCCAGCTGGCTTGCCAGCGATGAGCATAAGTATCTACACAACATCTAGAAACTGACGCCCCCCCGTGGCGAGCGGGCTTGCCCCTCGCTGGGCTGCGAAGCAGCCCTAAACCCGCCTATCGCGGTTTATCTGAAGAAACGCGGCGGGCTTGTTGGGGCTGCTTCGCAGCCCAGCGCGGGCGATGCGGCGTTCCGACAAGCCCGCTCGCCACAGGGAAGATCGTCAGTTTCTGAAAGTGGTGTAGATACCGATGCAGCGACGAGGCCCTTGAGCCTTGCATCAACCTCGCGGCCGCCATCGCCGGCAAGCCGGCTCCTACGGGGGTTGGTTAGGCGACTGCCAGTTCGACGGCCTCGGGGCGCTTGATCACGGCGTATACCAACCCGGTGAGCACGCTGCCGGCAACGATCGCCGCCAGATACAGCAGCGCATGGTTGATCGTGTTCGGGATCAGCATCACAAACAGCCCGCCATGGGGTGCCATCAACTTGCAGCCGAAGTACATCGACAAGGCACCGGTCAATGCGCCACCCGCGATGCTGGCCGGGATAACACGCAGCGGGTCCTTGGCAGCGAACGGGATGGCGCCTTCCGAGATAAAGCACATGCCCAGGATCAACGCGGCCTTGCCGGCTTCGCGTTCGGTCTGGGCAAACTTGCGCCGGGCCAGGAACGTAGCGATAGCCATGCCAATCGGCGGCACCATGCCCGCCGCCATGGTGGCGGCCATCGGCGCGCCGCTCTGGGAGGCCAGCAGGCCGACGGAGAACGCGTAGGCCGCCTTGTTGATCGGCCCGCCGAGATCGGCGCACATCATCCCGCCCAACAAGATACCCAGCAGCACCGCATTGGTGGTGCCCATGGTGCTGAGGAAGTCGGTCAGGCCAGCCAGCATTTGCGCCACGGGCGGGCCGATCAGGTAGATCATCGCCAGGCCGGTGAACAGGCTCGCCAGTAACGGGATGATCAGGATCGGCTTGAGCGACTCCAGGCTTTGCGGCAACGGCACCACACGGGTGATCAGCTTGACGCTGTAGCCGGCGAGAAAACCGGCGAAGATCCCGCCGATAAAGCCCGCGCCCAGGGTACTGGCCAACAGCCCGCCGATCATCCCCGGCGCGAGCCCCGGACGGTCGGCGATCGAGTAGGCGATGTAGCCGGCGAGCAGCGGCACCATCAGGGTGAAGGCGTGGTCGCCGACCGCCCTGAGGGCCGCCGCCAAGGTGCCGGGCTGCTCGTAAGCGTGGATACCGAACACGTAGGACAGGGCAATCAACAAGCCCCCCGCCACCACCATCGGCAACATGAACGACACCCCGGTCAGCAGGTGTTTGTAGACCCCGGTTTTCTCCGTCTTGGCTACCGCGCCACTGGCGGCGCTTTCCTGCTGGGCCTCGGCCAGGGCTTTATCGAGGATCGCGGCGGATTGCTTGAGCGCGATGCCGGTGCCGCAACGGTAGATTTTCTTGCCGGCAAAGCGCTCCGTGGCCACTTCGATATCGGCGGCCAGCAGCACCACATCGGCATCGCGAATGGCTTGCTCGCTCAAGGGTGTACGTGCGCCCACCGAGCCCTGGGTTTCCACCTGCAGGTCATAGCCCTTGGCCTTGGCGGCCTGCTGCAATGCCTCGGCGGCCATAAAGGTGTGGGCCACGCCGGTAGGGCAGGCCGTGATGGCGACAATGCGCGGTGCGTTTTTTACGGTCGGCACGCTGGCGCTGGCAACGTACAACTGGGCTTCTTGCGCGCCCCGTTGCAGCACCGCTTCAACGTCCTGCAACGCCTGGGCCGGGGTGCTCTGATACACGCGTTTGCCGACAAAGCGCTGCATGTCCACGGGCGTGCTGGCGACCAGCAACACCCACTCGGCCGCGTCAATTGTGGCCTGGGAAAGTGCGCGCTCGGGGTGGTTCGCCTCCACCACTTCGACGCTGGTGCTCCAGCCCTGGCGTTGCGCGGCGGCGTCCAGCAAGCGGGCGCACAGCACACTGGTGACCATGCCGTTGGGGCAGGCGGTAACAATGGCTAATTTCATCACAAACCCTCTTATTGTTCTGTCAGCGGGCGTACGTGCACGCCGCTTTCCAGACGCGCCAGTTGCGCGTCGTCGCTGATGCCGAAACCGATCTGCGTGACCGCCATGGCGGCAATCGCGGTGGCGCGGCGCAGGGTCTGCTCGGGCGCTTCGCCGCTGAGCAGGCCGTGCAGCATGCCCGCCAGCAAGGAGTCGCCGGCACCCACGGTACTGGCGACGCTGACCTTGGGCGGCGTGGCGTGCAACGCTGCGTTGGGGCTGAACCAGTTCACACCGTCGGCCCCGTGGGACACCACCACATGCTCCACGCCTTGGGCGTGCAAATGCGCAGCCGCGCGGGCTTGTTGGACGATGGTTTGCGTGGGGCAGTCGAGCGCTTCAGCGAGTTCTTCAGTGTTGGGTTTGATCAACCACGGCGCGGCTTTCAAGCCAGCACGCAGCGCTTGGCCACTGGTGTCCAGGGCGACTTTCAAACCGAGGTCTTTGAGCGTCTCCAGCAAACCCTGGAACCACTGCGGGCTGACGCCCCGCGGCAAGCTGCCGGCGACCACCACCGCATCGAACTCGGGGCCGATCACCGCGATCAGCTTGAGCAATTGCGCTTGCGCCTTTTCGCTCACCAGCGGCCCCGGTGCATTGATATCGGTGACCCGACCATCCTGCTCGGCAATCTTGATATTGCTGCGGGTTTCGCCCGGCACACGAATAAACGCATCGCCAAACCCGCGGCTGGCGATCAGGGCCTCGAAAGCCTCGGGGTTTTGCGCGCCGAGAAATCCACCCACGCTCACGTAATGGCCCAAATCAGCCAACACCTGCGCCACGTTCACGCCCTTGCCGGCGGCATGGGTCAGCAGGGTTTCGCTGCGGTTGACCTCACCCGGTTCCAGGCACGCCAAACGCACCGTCAGGTCCAACGCCGGGTTCAGCGTCAGGGTCAGAATCTTCGCCATTTACACGGCCTCCAGAAGCGTACGCACTTGGGCAGGGGAGCCCATTGCCAGTGCTTGCTGCGCCAGGCCCCGGGCCTCGCTCAGACTGAATTCACGCACCCGGGCCTTGACCTCGGGAATACTGCGCGCCGACACACTCAACTCATCCACACCCAGGCCCACCAGCACCGGCACCGCCAGCGGATCCGCTGCCAACTCGCCACACACCCCCACCCATTTGCCATGGGCATGGGCCGCACGCACCGTGATGTCGATCAGTTGCAACACCGCCGGGTGCAGGCCGTCAGCCTGGGCCGACAGGGTTGGGTGACCACGGTCGATCGCCAAGGTGTACTGGGTCAGGTCATTGGTGCCGACGCTGAAGAAGTCCACTTCCTGGGCCAATACCGGCGCCAGCAACGCCGCCGAAGGTACTTCGATCATGATCCCCAATTGCAGGTCCGCCACCGGGATCTGCTCGCGCAAACGTTCGGTCATGTCCCGGGCCTGGCGCCATTCATCGACGCTGCCGACCATGGGAAACATGATGCGCAGCGGGCGACCGTCCGCCGAGCGCAACAGCGCGCGCAGTTGCGCTTCCATGATCTGTGGGCGTTGCAGGGTCAGACGGATGCCCCGCACACCGAGGAACGGGTTTTCTTCCTTGGCAATCGGCCAGTAAGGCAGCGGCTTGTCACCGCCCACATCCAAGGTGCGCACCACCAGCGGACGGCCGGCCAGGCCGTCGAGCACACGGCGGTATTCGGCTTCCTGGGTGGCTTCGTCCGGGGCCTGGGAATGGGCCATGAAAATCAACTCGGTACGCAGCAGGCCAATACCCTCGGCACCCTGCTCGACGGCGCCAGCCACACCGGCGCTTTCGCCGATATTGGCGAACACTTCCACAGCATGCCCGTCACGGGTCAAGGCCGGTTCATGGCGCTGTGCGGCAGCGGCCTGCAGACGTTGCTCGCGGGTATCGCGTTCCTGGATGGCGCGCTGCAAAGTGCTGGCATCGGCCTCCACATGCAGGCGCCCACGCTGGCCGTCGAGCAATAAAGGCGTGCCCGAGGCCAGCAGCAACACCGCCGGCCCGGCGCCGACCAGCGCCGGGATCCCCAGGGCGCGGGCGACGATGGCGCTGTGGGCCGTAGCACCACCGCGTGCGGTAAGAATCCCGGCCACCCGCACCGGGTCGAGGCGCGCCACATCCGATGGACCGACTTCATCCATCACCAGAATGTAGGGCTCGTCGGGTTCCTGTGGGGTTTGGACACCACACAGTTGCGCCAGCACACGCCGGCCAATATCCCGCAGGTCGGCGGCGCGTTCGGCGAGCAACGCGTCCTGCAAGGACTCCTGCTGCTTGGCGGCCGCTTCGATCACACTCATCCACGCAGCTTCGGCGCTTTCGCCCTGTTTGAGCCGGGTGTCGACTTCGTCGGTCAGTTCCGGGTCGTCGAGCATTTCCTGGTGGGTGATGAAAATTTCGCGGATCGCCTTGGACGTGTTGCGCTCGATCAAACCCTGGATATCAGCGCGCACCTCGCGCAACCCCGCGGATAAACGCTCGCGCTCGGCACTGGCCGACTCGCCGCGCAGTGGATAGTCAAAAGGCTGCAACACCTGGATATGGGCCGGGCCGATGGCAATCCCGGGGGCGGCGGCGATGGCCTGGATCAGGCTGCCGGAAGCGGGCGCGCGCAATGGCGGCTCGCTCTCGACCTCTTCGACCCGCGCACTGACGGCCGGCAGCGGCTCGACCTCTTCGCCCAGGCCGGCTTGTACTGCCGCCAACAACGCCGGCAGGGCGTCGTCGGCAATGCCTGGCTCGGCGACAAATTCCAGCACCTGACCCCGCCGGGCGCCGAGGCTGAGCAGTTTGCTCAAGCTCTTGACCGACACGGCACCGCCCTGCCCGTCCATGATCCGCACGCGGATCTCACCGTCGAAGCTCTTCGCCAGTTGGGCCAGGGCCTTGGCCGGCCGCGCATGCAGGCCATGGGCGTTGGCCAGGGCGATCCGGGCGCTGGGCCAGTCGGCGGGCAATTCGCCACCCAGCACTTCGAGAACCGCGCGGCTGCTGGTGGCACGTCCCAGTTCCTGGCCGCGCCCTTCAATCAGCAAGGCGCACAGGCGCTCGAGCAATGCCTGATGAGCTTCGCCAAGGCTGGCCAGGCAAAACAGGCCGCTCAAGGGTTGGCCCAGGTAGCGCATGGGCTTGTCCGGGGTGACGAAGGCCAGGCCCGGACGCTTGACCGTTTGTTCGCTGTGCAACCACCACAGGCCATCGCCCAGGGGCAGTGCATCGACTTGCTGTAGCACCGCCGCGAAGCCATTGCTCACACAGTCGGCCTGGCGCAGCAGGCGGGCGCCGCGCCACACCAGCTCTTCAAAATCGTCGGCGGATACGCCAAGGCCGATCATCTGGGCATCCAGCGCCAACTCCTGGGGCGCGCCTTGCAGCAGTTTGAGCAGCGCATCGGCCGAGGTGGCGCGGCACAACGCCTGGCCCAGGTCGGTTTCACCGAGGGCGCGGGTCAGCAGTTGCAGCAGGCGCAGGTGTTCGTCGGATTTGGCGGCAATGCCAATCGCCAGGTAGACGATCTGGCCATCGCCCCAATCCACACCTTGGGGAAACTGCAACAGGCGCACGCCGGTGGCGAACACCTGGTCGCGGGTTTCGGGGGTGCCGTGGGGGATCGCAATACCTTGGCCGAGGAAGGTCGAGCCTTGCGCTTCACGGGCTTGCAGGCCGCTCAGGTAGCCTTCGGCGACCAGGCCGTCGGCCACCAGTTTTTCGGCGAGCAGTTGCAAGGCAGCAGACTTATCCACAGCCACCTGGCCCATGGATATCTGCTCTACGGTGAGCTCAAGCATGCCTTTCTCCTAGTTAGTGCGGTGTGCGCACTAGGTATTGTTTTGAATAAATCAGCGCAAATCCGTTCATGAAAAACTGACTGAGCAGTCAATTGGCAGTGACTACTCAGCGGCGAACATCGTAAAAATACCCTTGCTGAAACGTTTAATCTAGATTTTCTGGCAGATTACTGGGTAATTCTGCATTCTTGAAGCACCACTCGGCACTTGAGTTGCGACAATGGTCGCCTGCAGTAATCGGTTACGATTGGACAAAATGTCGGGGCAAGCTCTAAAAAACAAGGAAATCCCGGTTTGAAACTCAGTGATATCGCACGTATAGCCGGTGTGTCCGTGACCACCGCCAGCTACGTCATCAATGGCAAGGCCGAACAGCAACGGATCAGCAGCGCCACCGTCGAACGGGTGCGCGCGGTGGTCGAGGAGCATGGCTTTACCCCCAATCCCCAGGCCGCCGGGTTGCGCAGCCGACACACGCGCACCTTGGGTTTTATCCTGCCGGACCTGGAAAACCCCAGTTACGCACGGATCGCCAAGCTGTTGGAACAAGGCGCACGGGCCCGTGGCTATCAGTTGCTGATCGCCAGTTCCGACGATGATGCCAACAGCGAGCGCCAGTTGCTGCAACTGTTCCGCGCGCGGCGTTGCGATGCCCTGTTCGTCGCCAGTTGCCTGCCCGCCAGCGATGACAGTTATCGCGAGCTGCAAGCCAAGGGCCTGCCGGTGATCGCCATCGACCGGGTGATGGCGCCTGAGCAGTTCTGCTCGGTGGTCAGCGATGACCGCCAGGCCTGCCAGCAATTGACCAGCAGCCTGCTGCAACCGCTGCCCCGGCAGATCGCGTTGATCGGCGCCCACCCCGAATTGAGCATCAGCCAGGAACGTGCGGCAGGTTTCCAGCAAGCCCTGCACGACTTCAAGGGCGATATTCTGATCGAGCATGGCGATGCCTTCAGCCGCGACTGTGGCCGCCAGTTGATGGAAGAACTCCTGCAACGCCTGGGGCATTTACCCGATGCGTTGGTGACCACTTCCTACGTGCTACTGCAAGGTGTGTTTGATGCGCTGCATGACTTCCCGCTCAAGTCCCGATCGCTACGCCTCGGCACTTTCGGCGACACCCAATTACTGGACTTCCTGCCGCTGCCAGTCAACGCCATGGCCCAGCAACACGCGCTGATCGCCGACACGGCCCTGCGCCTGGCACTGGCGGCGATTGAAGAGCAGCACTACCAGCCGGGTGTGCATGCCATCGGCCGGACTTTCAAGCAGCGGATTCACGAGATATAGGCATGGAGCTGGTCGACAGCCACACCCACCTCGACTTCGAGGACTTCGACGCAGATCGCGACGAGGTGCTCAAGCACAGCCGTCAGCTCGGCGTGCGGCGCATGGTGGTGTTGGGGGTGTACCAGCGTAATTGGCAACGGTTATGGGACCTGACCCAACAGGACCCGGACCTGTACGGGGCATTTGGCCTGCATCCGGTGTACCTGGATGAGCATCGCCCCACAGACCTGGTCGAACTGGGGGATTGGCTGACACGCCTCAAGGGGCATCGCCAGCTATGCGCCGTTGGCGAGATCGGCCTGGATTACTTTCTCGAGCACCTGGACCGCGAGCGCCAGCAAGTCCTGTTTGAAGCCCAATTGCAGTTGGCCGTGGACTTCCAACTGCCGGCGCTGTTGCATGTGCGGCGCAGCCACGCGGCCGTCATCGCCACCCTCAAGCGCATCCGCTTGCCCCGGGGCGGGATTATCCATGCCTTCGCCGGCAGCCGCGAAGAAGCCCGCGAATACATCAAGCTGGGGTTCAAGCTGGGCCTGGGCGGCGCGCCGACCTGGCCCCAGGCTTTGCGCATGCACAAGGTCATCGCCCAACTGCCGCTGGAATCAGTGGTGCTGGAAACCGACTCGCCGGATATGGCGCCCGCCATGTACCCCGGCCAACGCAACAGCCCGCAGCACCTGCCGGCCATCTGCACTGCCCTGGCCGAGCGGATGGGCATCAGCCCTTCAGCGTTGGCCGAAGCGAGCACCCGCAACGCCTGCGAACTGTTCAACTGGCCGCTCGATGATGGGGTTGACCGCCTGTAGCGTCAGGGTCATGCGATGCCGGTGGCGGGCGTGGCGCAGGGTCAGGAAGTGAATCAGGATCGCCACCAGCGACACGTTCAGTTGCCCGACCCTGCTGATCAAGCCGACCCACTCGACCACCAGCGCCACCAATAAAGCCACGCAGGTCAACACGAGCATGCTGGGGCGCAGCAAAGCCAGGTTGTCCAGGGACTTCAACTGGCGCAGTTGCCGGGGGCAATTGAGCTGCAGGACTTTGTGGCAATACGGACAATCAAAAGGCTCGTTCAGAGCAATGGCATTGAGCTGCCAGGGCTTGAGTGCAAAGGTGATATCGCAATGGGCGCAATGCCCTTTCACGCCAAGGGTAGTCTCGGTCATGGCCCTGCCTCCCGGGAGCGCTGGATGGGGTGTGAAACAAATTCTCACCCAATCTCGTTGCGAGAGAAGCTCACGCGGGAAAACAGGACATGCACCACACATCCAACAGACAAAGCCTACGTCCGCGTCCTACACGCGAAATGCACCGATCAGCTTTTTCAGTTCAATCACCTGCAGGGACAGTTGCCGGCTGGCCTCTTCGGTCTGGTGCGCGCCCTGGGCCGCGTGCTCGCCAGCCCGATTGATCTCGACAATATTCTGGTCAATGTCGTGGGCCACGGCCGTCTGTTGCTCCACCGCCGCGGCGATTTGCTGGTTCTGATCGACGATCATGCCTACCGCGCCCAGGATGTTCTCCAGGGCCAACTGGACTTTTTCCGACTGGCCGACCGTACCGCTGGCCATTTTATGGCTACTGCCCATGGCCTTCACGGCCGCGCCGACGCCTTGGTGCAGCTTGGCGATCATTTGCTCGATTTCTTCGGTGGAGTGCTGGGTGCGCCGGGCCAGGGTGCGCACCTCATCGGCCACCACCGCAAACCCGCGCCCTTGCTCACCCGCCCGCGCCGCCTCGATGGCCGCGTTCAACGCCAGCAGGTTGGTTTGTTCGGCAATGCTCTTGATCACCTCCAGCACGCTGCTGATGGATTGGCTGTCGATGGCCAATTGATTGATCACCAGCACTGACTGGTCGATCTCCGACGCCAGTTGCGCGATGCTGCCCTGCTGGGATTGCACCAGGCCACGCCCGCTGAGGGTTTCATCGTTGACGCTGTGGGCACTGCTGACAGCCGCCGCCGCACTGCGCGCCACTTCGTGGGCGGTCGCCGACATCTGGTTCATGGCCGTGGCCACCTGTTCGATCTGACTGCGCTGGCCCGACACCGCCTGGTTGCTGCGCGCCGAAACCGACTCCACTTGCCCGGCCTGATGCTCGACTTCCTGGACGGTCTGCCCTACCCGTTCGATCAGGTCGTGGATTTTGGCCACGGTGCCATTGAACACTTCACCCAGCTCACCCAGCTCATCGCGGCTCTGGGACTTGAAGCTGACCGTCATATCCCCGGCGGCGACCTTATCCATCATCGCCCCCAGGCGGCGCAGAGTGGTGCGCGTCGAGGCATAGAAGCCGCCGTACAAATAGAAGATCAACAAAAACACCGCCGCCAGCGCCGCCACCAGCAGCACCATGTGCGTACGGTTCTGGGCCAGGCGTTGTTGCAATTGCTGGTCGAGGAAGGACAGGGTCGCGTCGTCCAGTTGGTAGGTCTTGGCCATCAAGGCAGTCACTTGATCATAGAAAGCCTGCCACGGCGTCTCCAGGGTTTCGGCCATCACTACCTGTTCCTCGAACAGTTCGCTGCCCTGCTTGAGACTGGCCTGGCTGGCTTGGGCCAGAGCGTCCAGGGAACCATGGGCGGCCTTGCTGGAGCCCAGGGCGTCCTGCACTTTCAGGCCGTATTCCGCCTGGAGCTTCTCCAATTGCTGCAGCAGTTCGTCAAAGCGCGTGCTGGACGATGAGTTGAGAAAACCCTGGCCCAGGGAGTACGCGCCCATGGCCCGGCCCTCGCCCAAGGTCTGGGTGACTTGCGGGGTGACGCTGGTCACCAGTTCGCTGAGTTGGCGCACATCGCCCTGCACATCACGGCTCAACCCAGACTGGCTGGCGATGATCTGGCTGAACATCTGCGCCTTGTTGAGCAATTTGCCGATCAGCGCACTTTTGCTCAACAACGAGGATTCGCTTTGCTGGACCTTGAAGGCCGCGATCATCTCGTCGCGCTTGCCCTCGAACACCGCGACCTGCTCGGGGTCGACCGTCATCGCCTGGAAGCCTTGCAGGCGTTCAAGGACACGCTGTTCCAGTGTGCTGATCTGGCTTTCGATATCGCCCGCCTTGCCCGCCTGGCCGAGGGTGGCGTTGATTTGTACCTGATTGTTCAGGGTTTCCAGGTCGCGGCGCAGGATCAGGCTGCTGCCCAGCAGGTCCAGGCTCCGCAACTCAACCTGGGTGCCCTGGAACTCACGCCAGGAATCCCGGACCAGGTAATAGTTGGTCACCAGCATCGGCAGGAAAAACAACACACTGATCAGGCTGAACTTCATGCCGAAGCTCAGGCGATTCATCAACGCGATGGCGGGATAGAGCAAGCTCTTCACAGATGAACTCCCTTTTCTTTTATTTTTATTGAAGGCGCAGGGCAGCGGCAGAAAGCCACTATTGGGCGCGCTGTCTGTATAGCTTAAATCGGCGGGGAGTTTTGTAACTTAAGGTTAACGCGATCGGCGGAGCTTAGCCGCCAACCGATTTTTTGAAGCCACAACAGATTCTCTGTGGGAGCGGGCTTGCCCTAATTGCCAGTCAGTTAAGCGGTCATCGCCTTCTGTAGGAGCGAGCTTGCTCGCGAAAAACGTCAACGATAACGCGTGCTTACTGAATGAACGCGGCGCCTGTAAGTTTTTCGTCGGAACGCCGCCCGGAGACAAGCTCGCTCCTACAAAGGGCGCTTCTCAGGGCAAAACAGTCCAGATCGCAAACCCGGCATACCACAACACTGCAGCGCGCAGCAGCAGTTCCCACAAGCGATCCAGGCTGTTGATGCCTTCGGCACCGACCACCGGCGCCGGAATCTCGCCGGCCACCAGGCCAACCTTTTCCACCAGTTGCGCTGCACTGATATCCCAGTTCAGCAGCTCATGCAGCATCACACGGCTGACCGCGACAAAGTTGCCCACCAAGGCAAAACTCGCCGCCAGCAACCGCACCGGCAACCAGTCGAACGCATGGCGCAATTGCCCGGCACGCTCGGCCACTAATGGGTTCTGACTGTGTTCACTGGCCAGCGCCAGCAAGCGGTAAGCCAGTGCCACCACCGGGCCGAGGAGGAAGTACCAGAAAATCACCGCAAAAAAGCTCTGGTAGGCTTGCCACAGCAAATGTCCCTGGACCCGCTCCAGCAGTTGCTCGCCGCTGTCGGCGCCAATGGCCAGGTCACGTTCGGCAACATGTTCAGCCGCTTGCAGGTCACCCCGGCGCCAGGCATCGCGGAACGGTCCCAACTGGCCGAGCAGATCACCGCGCCCCAGGCTGTAGATCACCACCAGCAAATGCACCGGCAGCGCCAGCAAGCCATAAGCCACCGGCTCCAGGACCAGCAACAACAGCCCCAGCAGCGCCACCGGCAGCAACACCAGCAGCGCCAGGATCAACCAGGGCTGCTTGCCCAACCGAGCGCTCGACTCAAGCCGGGCCAGTTCGCGCAGCCAACCGCCATCGCGCTGCACCCGCTGACGCAAGGCCGAGAACTTCTCGATCCATACCGCCAGCACCAACACCAGGAAACTCATTGTGTATGTCCTCCATCCTGCAAGGCGCCACGAAAACGCGCCCAATCAAAAGCCGGTCCAGGATCGGTCTTGCGTCCTGGGGCGATGTCACTATGACCGCAAATGCGCTGGAGCGTGATGCCCGGGTAGGCGACCAGCAATTGGCGGCTCAGTTCGATCAAGGATTGGTACTGGGCATCGGTAAAGGGCTGGTCGTCGGTCCCTTCCAGCTCGATGCCCAGGGAAAAGTCATTGCAGGTTTCGCGCCCCTCGAAACAGGAGACACCCGCATGCCAGGCTCGGTCCTGACAGGAAACAAATTGCGTCACCGCACCCTCACGCTCAATCAGAAAATGCGCGGATACCCGTAGGTCAGCGATGCCTGCAAAGTAGGGATGTTCCGTGACATCCAGGCGATTCTGGAAAAACTCTTGCACTTTACCCGTGGCGAACTGGGCCGGTGGCAAGCTGATGTTATGCACCACCAACAGGGAAATCTCGCCGTTTGGGCGTTCATTGAAGTTGGGCGACGGGCAATGGGCAATGCCCTGGCACCAACCGCTGGTGGGGTCCAACTGCATACAGGTTCCTTGCGCAAGACTTAGGAGCACTCAGTATGCCGTGATCGGCCTGGTGGTTGCGATCACTTGGCGCGATTGAGTTGCCGCAGATTGCCGATCACCGACGCCAGGGCGCGGTCGAACAACAGCGCGTCATCCAGGGTACGGACCCCGCCACGCTTGAACTCCAGGGCCAACTCCGTGCAGGTTTTTTCCAGGACCTTAAGGCCCGTGCGATTGACGAAGATGTAGCTGTTGGCCGGGGCGATAATCGCCGTCAGCTTGCAGCGCAGGGTGTTTTCTTCATCTTCGCGGAACTCGACCCAACTGCCGATGTGCAATTGCCGAACCTTGAGCAGATCGGGATCATCCTCCGCCAGGCTGAGCGCCTGCGAAGGCATTTCGGCGCTCGCATCCCCGCGCACTTCGACCAGCGCCACGCTGGGCGGCGGCGTGCCCTGGAATGCCTGGGTATGCAGCGCCTGTAACTGGATAAAAAACTCCCGGGTGACAAAGGAGTCGAACGCCGCCTCGCTCAACCCCTCACGCAGGGCCTTGAGCAGCGCGGGTAATTGCTCCAGCAAGCGACGACCGGCCTCGGTGTGCTCACTCAGGCTGACACTCCAGATCAATTCGTCCATGGACCGCAGCCGTGCCTGCCATTGCGGCGAGTGCTGGCCGTGCTTGAGGCATTCAAGCAACAAGACCTGGCTCCACGCCTGTTGCAGGAACTGCACCACGAAATGCGGCAAGACCTTGCCCAGCAAGCGCTGATTGACTGCATCGGCAACCCGCTGCCGCGCCTGCTCGGTACGGGCGCGCCCTTCTTCGGCGTCGCGGGTGCGCTGTTCGAGCAACTCACTGCGGCGGCGCTCGTCCTGGGTATAAGCAGTGAACTCTTGCAGGAGCACCGAGAAAATTGCCGGATCGTCGACAAAGTCGTTCAACAGGCGTTGCACCACCTGCTCGATGCGCAGGTAAAGGCTGTCACGCTGATAATCATCACGCTTGCCCCAGCCCATGGCCGCAGCCCCGATTTCATTGAGCAAGCGCCGCGCCGGGTGGCTGCCGCGGCTGAAGAAACTCTTGTCCAGCACGGCCACTTTCAACATGGGGATCTGCAGGCGCGCAATCAACGCCTTGAAGGAGTCAGGCAAGGTGCGGTCGTCGAGGATGAACTCGAACAGCATGGCGATCAGGTTGATCACATCCTCGTCAGCATCCTCCACTACCCGCGACTTGCCACTCTTGACGCTGACCCGGGTGAGCAGTTCTTCCAACTGGCGGCGCAAGTCAAAATCGTCCTCCACCGCAGGCTCCGGCACATACTGCTGCAGATGGGACAGCAGGCGCAGCAGGTCGCGGGTGGAAATCGGCTGGGCCTGGGCGCTGGCCTCCAGGGTCGGCGCCACACTGCCGCGCACCGTCAGCAGTAGCTCCTGCAGGGCCGCGAAGACTTGTTGCTCGGCCTCGTCGGCCTGTGGGTCGGCTGCAGGCGGTGCCTCGGCCGGCGGGCGGGCGCTGCTGGCGCGCTCGCCGGAACGGCGCGAAGGTACGGCCTTGAGCTCGGGCAGTACGCCCGTGGCGGCCAGCAACTGATTGGCCTCGCCGTACAGCAGGTCGGCATCGCTGAGTACGTACTTTTCAAACAGTTTCAAAATAATCAGCTTGACCCGGATCTCCACCCCCAGGCTGCGCCCGGCCCGCAGGAAGTACTCACAGAGCATCGCCGGGCCCAGGGGGTTTTCCCGATCGTCCAGGCGCTTGCCCAACAACGCGCCCAGGCGCGCGGTCAGTTGTCCCAGGGCCAGGCCGTCACGGTGCATGACCTTGTCGAGCATGGCCTCCAGGGCCACGGCTTTTTCCAGATCGTCAGCCGACACCCCCGGCGCCGCGTCGTAGGAGACCGTCGGCAGCAGCAGTTCGCCTTGCCCGGCCTGCCCCAGGTTGGCGAACGCGGCGAAAAGCTGCTCCATGAACACACGCTCGAAGTTCTTGCGCTTGAGGCGCAGGTCGCGCATGGCTTCAAAGAAAATATTGTGGTCGGCGTTGTTGCGCGCCTTGTCGGCCATTTCGAACAGAGTGTCGTCGGCGTTATCGAACAGCTCCTGCAAACCCCGGTCCAGTTGCTGCGTGGCCTTGTCACGAACCTGAAGCACGATCACGGGCAGGCGGGCGAGCGGCGATGGCATCGCTTGTGCGGCGATCTTATTGATCGGCACCACCTTTGCGTCATTGTGCATGCTGGCCTCCTGGAATGACGGGGTTCGGTTTTATGAGCGCTCGCCGCAACCGCCGGTGGAACAGCGGCAGGTAGCGATTATCTGTAGATCACCGAGACGTCAAAGCTATGACGCCAATTGCAAGGCGCGAGATTATCTTGCAATTAGACCCTGTAGCGCCAGCAAACTCTGTAGCTGCTTTGTAATCAGGCAGGTTATGCCTGCATACCTTGGGTTCGGCGCTGCCATGCCCCTATAATCGGGGCACTTTGTATGTGGAGCCCGCTATGCCGAATCTACGCCTCGCCGACCTCACCGCCGAAATCGAAGCCAACGTGCGCCGCGCACTGCTGGAAGACATCGGCAGCGGCGACATCACTGCGCAATTGATCCCGGCCGAACGGCTGGCCAAGGCCACGATCATCACCCGTGATGCTGCCGTCATCAGTGGCACCGCCTGGGTCGATGCCGTATTCCGCCAGTTGGACCCACGGGTTGCCGTGCACTGGCAGGTGCGCGACGGTGAGCGCGTCAGCCCCAACCAGGCGCTGTTCCACCTCGAAGGTCCTGCCCGCTCGCTGTTGACCGGTGAGCGCAGCGCGCTGAACTTCCTGCAGTTGTTATCCGGCGTGGCCACACGTGCGCAATACCTGGCGGACTTCGTGGCAGCCACCCAGGTCAAGCTTTTGGACACCCGCAAGACCCTGCCCGGCCTGCGCCTGGCGCAAAAGTACGCAGTGACCTGCGGCGGTTGCCACAATCACCGCATCGGCCTGTATGACGCGTTCCTGATCAAGGAAAACCATATCGCCGCCTGCGGTGGCATTGCCCAGGCCATTACTGCCGCCCACAAGATCGCCCCCGGCAAGCCGGTGGAAGTCGAAGTGGAAAGCCTGGAAGAGTTACGCGAAGCGCTGGCGGCGGGCGCCGATATCATCATGCTGGATGAGTTGAGCCTGGACGACATGCGCGAAGCCGTACGCTTGAACGGCGGCAAGGCCAAGCTGGAAGCCAGCGGCGGGATCAATGAAAGCACCTTGTTGCCCATTGCCGAGACCGGTGTGGACTACATCTCCATCGGGGCGATGACCAAGGATGTGAAGGCGGTGGATTTGTCGATGCGGCTCAGTATTTGAACTGAACCACTGTCATCGCCGGCAAACCGGCTCCTACAGGTCCGGCACAATTTCTGTAGGAGACGGCTAGCCGTCGATGAGGACCGGGAGACGAACAGATAGCGTTTAAACCACCAGGTCGTTCATCTCGCAGTACTCTTCCCACTCGACACCCAACACCTCGGCCGCCTCTTTATGCAGGGCCAGGCGTGCCACTTCGAACTCCTCTGGCGTGGACGTGTACTTGAGGGTCAGCTCCCAAGGCTGGAAGCCCTGGCTCTCGGCCTCGTCCTCGAATGCCCACTGGATCTGGTCGCGCTGATCATCAGCACTCAGGTCCTTGATCTCTTCCTTAAGCTGCGGCGACTCCTCGAGGTACTTTTTGAGGGCTTCTGCGTGCCGCACTTGCTGGGTCATTTCTGTCGTGGTCATGGCGTTCTCTTAGATCGAGGAATGGGGATGCATCTGGGTCATCAAGGTTGCGCAGATACAAAAGAACGGGCATGAATACCGGTTCGTCTGGCCTTCAGAACCATTCTGGGATCATCTGAAAACTGTGGTGCCTTTTTGCCCGAGACAGGAGTCGAACCTGCGACCTTCGCGTTACGAGTGCGCTGCTCTACCAACTGAGCTACACGGGCGGTGGGCTAAAGCTAGCACTGCATGGGGCGCCCGGCAACTTACCGGATGTGCGGCGCAATGACTCCCTGGACCCAGAACCGTGGCTGCAGGTGGCCTTTGGCAGTGTCGATGTAGTGTTGGCTGCGCTCCGTGGAGCCAGGCAGGTCGCGGTACACGACAACTACCAGCAACGCCACCGCAAGCACAGCCGCCACTTGCCAGGCCCGATGCAACAGCGGCATCGGTTCGACAACCGGCGTGTGCCACGGATGCAATGCCATCAGCCAGCCCACCACCAGCGCCAACCAGAGTTGCGAATAGGGCATCACAATCACCCCGTCGACCATCGCCTGCACGGTCGCGCCCAGCAACGCGGCGAACAGACACAGGCGCAACAGGTCTTGCGGTGACCGGGCCGGCCCTTGCCGATGGATCACCCTCAACGTGACCCAACCACCGCGCAGCGCCAGCAACGACACACACAAGGCCGAGGGCACGCCCCACTCACTGGCCCACTGCAGGATTGCCTGGTGTGGGTGGGCTGCGATCGGGTTGGGGATATCAGCAAAGTGCATCGGCCCAAAACCGAGCCATGGCCGTTCGCGGATCATGTCCCAGGCTTGCCACCAGATCACTTCACGACCTGAAAGGCTGGTGGTGAGCCGGTCATTGGAAAGACTGGCAATCTCCAGCCCCAGGTAACGCGCCAAAACCATGAACAACAACCAGTACAAAAACAGCCCGCCACACAACGCAGCCACCTGCCAGGCCAACCAGCGACGCCCCGCAGCCCCCAAAAAAGCCAGGATGACCGCCGCAACGCCGACCCCCAGCCAGGTACCACGGGTGCCACCACCAATTGCAATCAACCACCAGGCACACAACAGGGCGAACACCAGGCCACGCGTCAACCGCGAAGTGCTCGCAAGCAGCAGCGGCAACGCCAGCAAGGGCAAGGTAAAGGTCTGGAACTGGCCGTAGAAGCGCTTGTTGGAGAACCCACCAAGCAGAAGATCTGTGTCCAGTGTCGTGTCGCCACTGGTAAACGCCAGCACGCCTGCGTACCCATATTGAAGGGTCTTGATCAGGCACAGCAGCAACACAAACAGGATCAGCGCCTGATCCAGGGCCTGATCGCCATTGCGTCGCAGCCGGGCAAAAGCCGCCGCAATCACCCCGCAGGTGAGCATCAGCGCCCACTCGGTCAACGCCCAAAGTGGCTGGTGGGCCAACCACGTGGAGACCAACCCCAGGCCAAGAACCAGCGCCAGGCCGATCGCGGTGGGCCTGTCGACCAGCCTGCCGGCGGGAGTCACCAGGCCGTAGACCACTGCGCACACGCCAACGCCAACCTGCACCACACGCTGCCAGTCATGACCACTGAAGGATAGGGTGATGCCCAGTAGCAGAAGGCTCAGCGCCAGCACCAGGAACACGCTTCCTCGCTGTTGCACGGATAACGTCATGGGCAATCTTTACTTCCTTGTGGAGTGCCTGGGAGCCGTTACGCCCGGCTCCCGTCACTGATTCAGGCGACCCGGCCTCATTTGACAGCCGCGCACCCCTTTGCAATGTACTGCTCGTCAGCGGTCGTGGTGCACTTCCAACCCTCGCTGGCACTGCGCGCCAGGGTAATGAGCTTGCCCTGGATGGGCGCAGGCGCATCGAGAATTTCACAGGCAATCGAACCCGTGCCCGTAGCCACATCACCTGCAACGCTGATCGTGCAGTTGGCGGTCGGGCTGGTACCACCGATCAGCGCCAGCGTGGGCACCGTGCCCTGGTTGAAGGTGTCCTCGAAACCGGCCTTCAACGCCGAGATTTCCGCCAGCCCCGCCGTGAACTTGGCCTTGGCCTGATGCTTGGTATACATGGGCAGGCCAATCGTGGCCAAGATGCCGATGATCGCCACGACGATCAACAGCTCGATCAAAGTAAAGCCGTTCTGACGCATCACACTCACTCTCCAGAATAAAAACCCATCGCAAGGCACATCCTGCGCCCTGCCCTTGGCAACCGCGCCAGTGTACTCATCCGCGTCGGGCCAGGCCCTCACAAGACGCACAATCTGACATTTTTCCCCTCCCCAATAGCCGGATGGACACAGAGGCCTGACTAAGCTGTAGATCATCACCTGCCGATGAGCTATCGCCGCCAATGAATGATGTCACTGTGAGCCCCACCGCCACCTATGCTTGGGAAGGCACGTTGCGCAATGGCCGCAAGGTGTCCGGCGAAACCCGTGGCCATAGCCCGGCCGTGATCAAGGCACAACTGCGCCGGCAAGGCATAACCCCGGTTCGGGTACACGTGCGCTCCAGCCTCCTTTGCGGCCTGGGCAACCCAATCACCCCAGCCGATATTGCGCTGTTCACCCGCCAACTGGCGACCCTGCTGAAGGCGGGAATTCCCTTGCTACAAGCCTTCGACATGATTGGCGAAGGCTTTGACAGCCCGGCCATGCGCACAATGGTCCAAGGGCTGAAGCAGGAGATTGCCGCCGGCAACAGCCTGACCGCCGCGCTATCGAAACAGCCGCAGTGCTTCAACCCCCTGTATTGCAGCCTGATCGCGGCCGGCGAACAGGCCGGCACCCTGGAGACCTTGCTGGAGCGGGTAGCCACCCACCTGGAGAAGAGCCAGCGCCTCAAGGCCCGGATCAAGAAGGCCATGACCTATCCGCTGGTGGTCGTGCTCGTGGCGATGCTGGTCAGCAGCATCTTGCTGATCCACGTCGTGCCCCAATTCGAAAGCCTGTTCGCCGGCATCGACACACCGCTGCCACGCTTTACCCTGCTGGTCATCGGGCTGTCCGAATTCATGCAAGGCGCATGGTGGATGCTATTGCTGACCGCAATCGCAAGTGCCTGGGGAATACGCCGCGCCTACCGCCGACACAACGGTTTGCGCCTGTGGCTGGACACTGGTTTGTTGAAACTGCCGCTGGCAGGCACACTGCTGAAAAAAACCGCAGTCGCCCGCTACGCTCGCACACTCGCCACCACCTTTGCCGCTGGCGTACCGCTGGCACAGGCGCTGGACTCAGTGGCCGCAGCCGCTGGCAACGAGCGGTTCACACAGGCAATCACGCGTATGCGCCAGGACGTGGCAATAGGAATGCAATTGAATCGAACCATGACCGCCAGCGGCCTGTTCCCTGGCATGGCGATCCAGATGACCGCCATCGGCGAAGAATCAGGAGCGCTGGACAGCATGCTGGAGAAGGTCGCCGATCATTATGAAACGGACGTCGACAACCTGGTGGACAACCTCAGCAGCCTGATGGAGCCGCTGATCATGGTGGTGCTCGGCAGCATTGTCGGGGCACTGGTAATCGCCATGTACCTGCCGATCTTCCAGCTTGGCACGGCGTTTTGAATATGACCCTGGACCAACTCCTGATCCTCCATCCCTGGTTGTTCGTCTGGGCAGCACTGGTGCTCGGGCTGATCGTCGGCAGCTTCCTCAACGTGCTGGTCTGGCGCCTGCCAAAAATGCTCGAACGGGACTGGCGCGCCCAGGCCCATGAGATACTCGGCCTGCCTCCGGAGCCCGGTGGCCCGACCTATAACCTGTTGCGCCCCAACTCCTGTTGCCCGCATTGTTCGGCGCCGATTCGCCCATGGGAAAATATCCCGGTGATCAGTTATCTGCTGCTCAGGGGGCGCTGCGCGCGATGCCACGGCTCCATCAGCCCGCGCTACCCGCTCACCGAACTGGCCTGCGGGCTGCTCTCGGCATTTATCGCCTGGCACTACGGCTTCGGCTGGCCGGCCGCTGGAGTGCTGTTCTTGAACTGGGGCTTGCTGGCCATGAGCCTGATTGATGCCGACCACCAGCTATTACCGGATGTGCTGGTGCTGCCACTGCTGTGGCTGGGGCTGATCCTCAATTACTTCGAGCTGTATGTAACGCTGCCCGATGCAGTGTTGGGCGCGGTTGCCGGGTACCTGAGCCTGTGGTCGGTGTTCTGGCTATTCAAGCTGTGCACTGGCAAGGACGGCATGGGCTATGGCGACTTCAAGCTGCTAGCCCTGCTCGGCGCCTGGGGTGGCTGGCAGATCCTGCCGCTGACGCTGTTGCTGGCGTCGCTGGTGGGTGCGATCGCAGGGGTGATTGTGTTGCGCGTGCGTAACGCGCAGACCTCGGTGCCCCTGCCTTTTGGCCCCTATCTGGCGATTGCCGGCTGGATTGCATTGCTCTGGGGTGGTCAAATAACCGACTTCTATTTGCAGTCTGTCGGTTTCAAATGACCACTTCTGTCGCAACACCCTGGATTCTTGGCCTGACGGGCGGCATCGGCAGCGGCAAAAGCGCTGCGGCCCAGCACTTTATCGACCTTGGCGTGGACCTGATCGACGCCGACCATGCCTCACGCTGGGTGGTGGAGCCCGGGCGGCCAGCGTTGGCGAAGATTGCCGAGCACTTCGGTGGTGGGATTCTGCTGCCCGATGGCCAGTTGGATCGCGCCGCCTTGCGCAAGCGCATTTTCGAGGCGCCGCAAGAGCGGCTGTGGCTGGAAGCCCTGCTGCACCCGCTGATTGCCGACGAGATCCGCAGCCATCTGGCCCGCGCCCGCTCGCCCTATGCGATTTTGGTGTCGCCGTTGTTGATCGAGTCGGGTCAATACACCATGACCCAACGCATCCTGGTGATCGATGTGCCGCAATCAACGCAAATTCAGCGTACCCTGCTGCGCGACGGCATCAGCGAAGAACAGGTGCGGGCGATTCTCAAGGCCCAGGCCTCCCGGGAAGATCGCTTGCGCCATGCCGACGATGTACTGGTCAATGATCAGGACCTGGCCTGGCTACAGGCCGAGGTCGAGCGACTGCACCACTTTTACCTTACTTTGCGTGGAGGCCGAACATGAGCCAACCCTTGACCGTCGAATGCCCAACCTGCGGCGCCCCCGTGGAATGGAAAGCGACCAACCTCAACCGGCCATTCTGCTCGGATCGCTGCAAACTGATCGACCTGGGTGCCTGGGCCTCAGAAGAACACAAGATTCCGGTCAGCCCGGATGCCGAAGACGAACTGTTCTCCGAAGACCTGCCACCGCGCGCCCACTAAGGCCGCATAAAAGCGTATTCCTGCTGGTCGTCGAGGTTTTCCGCAAGGTATTGCAACTCGTCGGCCAGGTCTTCAAAACTGCGCACGCCCTTGCTCTGCTGCACCACCGCACTCAGCAGGGCACGTAGGCTCAAACCTGGATCAAAGCCAATTTCCAGCGCCGCTTCCTGACTCCTGCGTATCTCTTGCCGCGCCCACTCGTACACACTCATGATCGTGCTCCTGGAAGTTTCGCAGAGCATGCGACCACTTGCGCGTTGTGCCTTTGATTTGGATCAAGGCCGCGAATTGTCGTCCTTCCAGGGCGCCGAGAGGTAGCGCGTGCGGTTGAACGTCTCAAGCCACTCCGGGCAAAACACCACCAAGGCACTGATCACCATGCCGTTGATGAAGGCTTCGGGAAAGATGATCAGCCACAGGTAGCCGATAAAGTCTTCGATCCATTCGGGCATGGCGAAGCGACCGTCCAGCCACAGCAAGCCCAGGCCGGCCAACAGGCACAGCAACGCCGACAATGCGGCGGCAAAAAAACCGGAACAGAAGATATACACGAAGGGATTGCGCGGCTGCGCCCGCTCCACCAGCAACGCACACGTTTCGGTCACCAATACCGGCAAGAGGATCAGCAGTGCACCGTTGACCCCGACCGCCGCCAGGTCCTGGCGCCCGAGCAGCACCAGGCCCAGTTGCGCAGCCAGCCCACCGACAATTGCCAGCGGCCAGTCGAGCAACAGGGTCACGGCGGTCATGCCGATAAAGTGGTAGGACACGCCGGTATCGAAATCCCGACGCACCAGCCACAACATGAACAGCGCGAACACCGTACCGAACAACAAATGCTGGCGCCGTCGGTCGGCAAACAACTCGACCCAGGACGAGCGCAGGACCGCCCAAACAACCACCGGCGCATACAGCAGCCAGCCCAGCCACAGGGTTTGCGGCGCCAGCACGGCGGCACTGATCACGGCTGCACCTGCTCCAGGGCCTGGCGCAGTTCGGTGGCAGAGGCGTACTCATGGCGCGCGACCAGCTTGCCGTCTTCCAGTTGCAGCCACAGTACTTTATCCACAGGCGCCGGATAACGTGGAGCGATCCGAGCATCACGGTCGAGCATGACCCGGTAGTTGTAGGCCTGCATCGCGGGGACGGCGAAAAGCTTGGCGATCAACCTCGGCATGCGCTGGATATCGGCGACAAACACCACATGGCGCGCCTCCAGATAGCCCTTGGGCTGGCCCTGCAATGCCGCATCCACCTGTTTGGCTGCGTCCATGCTCCGCGCCACCAGCAGGACCTGCGCCTGATTATCCAGGGTATAGGCCTGGTCGAATTGATCCAGCAAGGTCCAGGGCGCCAGCCGCTCGCCGAGCTCAACTGCCTGGGCCCACAGGGGCAGAAAGACCAGAAACACCGCAACCAAAAACCTCACCGCGAACTCCTTGAGCAAAACCATCAACCGAACCGCCAGTCTACACCGAGCCTTTTCACACGGGACTTCCTGCGGTCATCATTTGAACGCTAAGCTGGAACCATGGATGACTCAGATTATTTGCGCCTGCTCACCATAGCGGCCGAACAAGCCAACGCGTTCCTGTCCAATGCCCGCAAATGGGAGCGTGAGCGTTGGGTCTGCCAGCGCCTGCTACAAGGCCTGAATGTGCCCTACCGCGCCGAAGAATTTCATGCCGCCGGTCAAGAGCCGCCGGATGTGCTGTTTCGCGACGCCAGTTTCGAAGTGTTTTTTGTCCTGGACGAAGGCCGACGCCTGAATGACGAATGGCGCGACGAACTGCTGCGGCGGCGCAGTGCTTTTTCCCTGAGCCAATTGGTGCGACGTGAAGCCAAGCCCAGGCGCATTCCCGCCCATGAGTTCCTGCTGCGCCTGGCGCCGACCCTGCGCAAGAAGGCCCATAACTATAAAGAACGCGGCATGGACCTGGGGGAGCTGGATATCATCGCCTTCGCCAGCCTCAAGCGCGAAGTGCTGGACCTCAACAGCCATTTCCCGCCGCCCACGGAATACCTGCGCCAGGGCTGGCGCTCGCTGTCATTGGTCGGCCCGACCTTTGCACGCGTGTTGTTCGCCCACCCGGACGCCCCGGATTTCTTGCGCAACAACCTGGGGCGCAGCATAGTGTTCGACGTGGGTATCAGCCTGTAACGTGATGCCCTTTTGCAACGTCTACCTGACGAGGCCTTTATGACCAGCCGCCTGAACCCTGACGACCAAGAACATGTCGAAGAGTACCTGCAACTGTCCCAACACCAGGTTGAGCGCAAGCCTTTCCGGCCGTGGCTGCTCCTTGGGGTGGTACTGATTGTGGTGATTGGCCTGGGCCTCCTGAGCCGCCTTTTGAGTTATCTGACGCTATGAGCTGCCTGGCGCTCGCTCGGGTAACTGCACCGATTTCTTTTAGCCTTGCGAGATACCCCCATGACCCATCGTATTATTATCGTCGGCGGCGGCGCCGGCGGCCTGGAGTTGGCTACCCGCCTGGGTAAGACTCTGGGCAAGCGCGGTACCGCCAGCATCACGCTGGTGGACACCAACCTGACCCATATCTGGAAACCCCTGCTGCACGAGGTTGCCGCCGGCTCGCTGAACTCCTCTGAAGACGAACTCAATTACGTTGCCCAGGCAAAATGGAACCACTTCGAGTTCCAGCTGGGGCGCATGAGCGGGCTTGATCGTGAACAGAAGATAATCCAGCTGGCCGCGACCCTTGATGAAGAAGGCCGGGAACTGGTGCCTGCGCGCGTGTTGGGCTATGACACCCTGGTGATTGCGGTCGGTAGCACCACCAATGATTTCGGCACCGAGGGCGCAGCACAACACTGCCTGTTCCTCGATACCCGCAAACAGGCAGAACGCTTCCACCAGCAATTGCTCAACCACTACCTGCGCGCCCATGCCGGGCAAACCGATGTGGTGGAAAAAATCAGCGTGGCAATCGTTGGCGCTGGCGCCACCGGTGTCGAGTTGGCCGCGGAGCTGCACAACGCGGCCCATGAGCTGGCAGCCTATGGCCTGGACCGGATCAAACCAGAAAACATGTCCATCACCCTGATCGAAGCCGGGCCACGGGTCCTGCCAGCCCTGCCAGAGCGAATCAGCGGACCTGTGCATAAAACCCTGGAAAAGCTCGGGGTGACGGTCATGACCAACTCCGCCGTGAGCGAAGTCACCGCCGACAGCCTGATCACCAGCAGTGGCCAGGTGATTCCCGCCAGCCTCAAGGTGTGGGCCGCCGGGATTCGCGCGCCGGGCTTTCTCAAGGACATCGACGGCCTGGAGACCAACCGTATCAACCAACTGCAGGTGCTGCCAACGCTGCAGACCACCCGTGACGAGAATATCTTCGCCTTTGGCGACTGCGCGGCCTGCCCGCAGCCGGGTACCGACCGTAACGTTCCACCGCGGGCGCAAGCGGCCCACCAGCAGGCGTCGTTGCTGGCCAAATCGCTGAAATTGCGCATCGAGGGCAAGCCCCTGCCCAGCTATAAGTACACCGACTACGGCTCACTGATCTCGCTGTCGCGTTTTTCGGCTGTGGGTAACTTGATGGGCAACCTGACCGGCAGCGTGATGCTTGAAGGCTGGCTGGCGCGGATGTTCTATGTGTCGCTGTACCGCATGCACCAGATGGCCTTGTACGGGTTCTTCCGCACGATGATGTTGATGCTGGGCAGCAAGATTGGACGGGGCACCGAGCCGCGTCTCAAACTCCACTAACAACACGGTCCCGGATGGGAGGGGGCTTGCTCCCGATAGCGGTGGTTCACACACACCGCAATCGGGAGCAAGCCCCCTTCTACATTGGATCGGCGGTACTTTCAGGTTTTGCGCAGGCAAAAAAAATCCCCGTATCTTTCGATACGAGGATTTTTAATATGGTCGGGGTAAGGGGATTCGAACTCCTGACATCCTGCTCCCAAAGCAGGCGCGCTACCGGACTGCGCTATACCCCGGTAAAAAAAAGGCGACCTTTTCAAGTCGCCTTCTTCGATCAGTGCTTTTGGCCTCTGATCTTAAGATTCGATTCCAGCGTTAACTGGTCTCAAAAATGGTGGGTCGTGTGGGATTCGAACCTACGACCAATTGGTTAAAAGCCAACTGCTCTACCAACTGAGCTAACGACCCAAAAATGGTCGGGGTAAGGGGATTCGAACTCCTGACATCCTGCTCCCAAAGCAGGCGCGCTACCGGACTGCGCTATACCCCGGTTTGAAATTGGCTCCGTGACCAGGACTCGAACCTGGGACCCAATGATTAACAGTCATTTGCTCTACCGACTGAGCTATCACGGAACTACATATTTCAAAGTACAACTTTTACTGCGATGTATCCTTCTCTTCGACGCTGTCCGTATCGCTACGTTAGCGTGTCTGAGGCGCGCTATTCTACAATCTTAAAAACCCCTGTCAACCCTTTAAATTGCTTTTAAGACAATGATTTGCGCTTCTTTCTGATTTCTCCTTGGGGAGAAGAAACCCGTGGGCTGACGTTGCTGCGGGGCGCACTTTACAAGCCTTTGCCTTACAGTTCAACGCCCTATCGAAAAAAAAGGCCCCGCAATGCGAGGCCTTTGCTTATAACCACCCAATCGGCGCTTAGTGGAAGACGATTTCGTCGTTTTCCACGGTGGCCTTGACGCTGGTCCCCGGCATAAAGCTGCCCGACAGGATCAGTTGGGCCAACGGGTTCTCGATCCAGCGCTGGATCGCACGTTTTAATGGCCGTGCGCCATACACCGGGTCGTAACCCACGGCGATCAACTTGTCCAAGGCCTCGCTGCTCAGCTCCAGCATCAGCTCGCGCTCTGCCAGACGGCTGCGCAGGCGGCCCAACTGGATCTCGGTAATGCCCGCGATCTGATCCCGCGCCAGAGGCTCGAAGATCACCACTTCATCGACCCGGTTGATAAATTCCGGGCGGAAGTGGCTGGTCAGCGCATCCATTACCGCAGCACGCTGACCTTCACGATCCCCGACCATTTCCTGGATCTGTACCGAGCCCAGGTTGGAGGTCATCACGATCACCGTATTACGGAAATCCACGGTACGCCCGTGGCTGTCCGTCAGCCGGCCATCTTCCAGCACTTGCAGCAACACGTTGAACACGTCCGGGTGAGCCTTCTCGACCTCATCCAGCAGGATCACCGAGTAAGGCTTACGCCGTACCGCTTCGGTCAGGTAGCCACCTTCCTCGTAGCCCACATAGCCTGGTGGCGCCCCGATCAAGCGAGCCACGGAATGTTTCTCCATGAACTCGGACATATCGATACGCACCATCGCCTCTTCTGTATCAAAGAGGAACTCGGCCAGGGCCTTGCACAACTCGGTCTTACCCACGCCGGTCGGGCCGAGGAACATGAACGAGCCACTCGGGCGGTTCGGGTCGGACAACCCGGCGCGCGAACGCCGTACCGCGTTGGACACCGCCACCACCGCCTCTTCCTGGCCGATGACGCGCTGGTGCAACAGGCTTTCCATACGCAACAGCTTGTCACGCTCGCCTTCCAGCATCTTCGACACCGGAATGCCGGTCCACTTGGACACAACCTCGGCAATTTCTTCCTCGGTCACCTTGCTGCGCAGCAACTGGTTTTCGCTGTGGCCATGCTGGTCGACCATTTGCAGGCTGCGCTCCAGATCCGGGATCACCCCGTACTGCAGCTCGGCCATGCGGTTCAGGTCGCCTTTACGGCGGGCAGCTTCCAGCTCCTGGCGCGACTGCTCGATCTTTTGCTGGATCTGCGCGGAACCCTGCACTTCGGCTTTTTCCGAGGTCCAGATTTCTTCCAGGTCCGAATACTCACGTTCCAGGCGGACGATTTCTTCCTGGAGTTTTTCCAGGCGTTTCTTCGCCGCGTCATCGTCCTCTTTCTTCAGCGCCTGGGATTCGACTTTCAGTTGAATCAGCCGGCGCTCCAGGCGGTCCAGCACTTCAGGCTTGGAATCGATTTCCATGCGAATACGGCTGGCCGCTTCGTCGATCAGGTCGATGGCCTTGTCCGGCAACTGACGGTCAGTGATGTAGCGATGGCTCAACTTGGCCGCCGCAATGATCGCGCCATCAGTGATTGCGACCCGGTGGTGGACCTCATAACGCTCTTTCAGGCCACGCAGGATCGCGATGGTGTCTTCTTCGCTCGGCTCTTCCACCAGGACTTTCTGGAAACGACGCTCAAGGGCCGCGTCCTTTTCAATGTACTGGCGGTACTCGTTGAGCGTGGTCGCACCGACACAATGCAACTCGCCCCGAGCCAGTGCTGGCTTGAGCATGTTGCCCGCATCCATCGAGCCTTCGCCTTTACCGGCGCCGACCATGGTGTGCAGTTCGTCGATAAACAGAATGATCTGCCCTTCCTGCTTCGACAGTTCGTTAAGCAGGGATTTGAGGCGCTCTTCGAACTCACCACGGAACTTGGCACCGGCGATCAACGCGCCCATGTCCAGGGACAGCAAGCGCTTGCCCTTGAGGCCGTCCGGCACCTCACCATTAATGATGCGCTGGGCCAGGCCTTCGGCGATGGCGGTTTTACCCACGCCAGGCTCGCCGATCAGCACCGGGTTGTTCTTGGTGCGACGCTGCAGGACCTGGATGGTGCGACGAATTTCATCGTCACGCCCGATCACCGGGTCCAGCTTGCCGTCTTCGGCGCGCTTGGTCAGGTCGACGGTGTATTTGTCCAGAGCCTGGCGCGACTCCTCGTGATTGGGGTCATTCACCGCCTCGCCGCCGCGCAGGTTGTTGATGGCATTTTCCAGGGCCTTTTTGCTCACGCCCTGGCCCAGCAACAACTTGCCGAGCTTGCTGTTGTCGTCCATGGCAGCGAGCAGCACCAGTTCGCTGGAGATGAACTGGTCGCCCTTCTGCTGGGCCAGGCGGTCCGCCTGATTGAGCAAGCGCGCCAAATCCTGGGACATATTCACGTCGCCCGTCGGATTCTGGATTTTCGGCAGCTGGTCGAGCTCTTTGCTCAATTCCTTGCGCAGACTGTTGACGTCAAAGCCCACCTGCATCAGCAGGGGTTTGATCGAACCACCCTGCTGTTCGAGGAGCGCCTGCATCAAGTGCGCGGGCTCAATGGCCGGATGGTCGAGGCCAACCGCCAGGGATTGGGAATCCGATAACGCCAATTGTAATTTGCTGGTTAAACGATCAATACGCATTAGTCACCTTCCTTTTGAGCAGGCCGGAGCTATGTGCGAGCGAGCTTGCTCGCGATTAACGCATCCTGAATGAAGAAACCTGCCAGATACCCTTATAGATGGGGTGGATTCTGGAGGATTCAAGCCGGCGATGCATGATATGGATCAGCAGAGTCTAGCGTTCGAGCCAGATCAGGGAGGCAAATCGACCGGTGCGCGGGCTGCGCCGGTAAGAAAAGAAGCGTGGGTCGGTCACCGTACACAAACCGCCACCATAAACGGCGGTGATACCGCGCGCAGCCAGGCGCAGACGCGCCAACTGATAGAGGTCGGCCAGGAACTTGCCAGGATTATGGCTGGGAACGAAGGCCTGCGCGGTTTGCGGATGTTGCTGCACGAAGGCTTCACGCACTTCCGGGCCCACTTCAAAGGCCTTCGGGCCAATCGCCGGGCCTAACCAGACCAGTACGTCGGCAGGCGCAGTGTCCAGGCTTTCGGCGGCAGCTTCCAGCACTCCCGCGGCCAGTCCACGCCAACCGGCATGGGCGGCGGCAACCCGGGTCCCGGCTTTGTTGCAAAACAAGGCCGGCAGGCAATCGGCGGTCATCGCCGTGCAGGCGATGCCGGGCGTATCGGTCCAACTGCCATCTGCCTCGGCAATCTGCCCCGGATCGGCCTTGACCACGACGACACCATGGACCTGGCGCAGCCAGGCCGGCTGGATATCGAACGCGGCAGTGAGACGACGGCGATTCTCAAGTACAGCCCCAAGGCTGTCCTCGACATGATCGCCCAGATTCAGACTGTCGAACGGCGCCAGACTGACGCCGCCCGCACGGGTAGTGACACAGGCTTTCACCCCGGCCGGCGCAGGCCAGTCAGGAATCAGCCAGTCACTCATCCGACAAAGGCCTCGCGGTCTTGCTTGAGTAGCGACAGCAACCAGACAAAATCGTCGGGCAGTGGCGATTCCCAGCTCATCCGCTCACCGCTCGTCGGATGATCCAGCTCCAGGAAGCGTGCATGCAACGCCTGGCGCGGGAACGACTTCAACGATTCGACCATGGTCACACTGGCGGCCGGCGGAATACGGAAGCGACCACCGTAGGCCGGATCGCCGACCAACGGGAAGTTGATATGCGCCATATGCACCCGGATCTGGTGGGTACGGCCGGTTTCCAGCTTGACCCGCACATGGGTGTGGGAACGGAAACGCTCCAGCACGCGGTAGTGGCTGACGGCCTGCTTGCCACCCTCCATCACCGCCATGCGCTGGCGCTGCTGGCCATGACGACCGATAGGCGCGTTGATCTTGCCACCCGCCACGACCACACCAATCACGATGCACTCATAGATGCGGCTGACGCTGCGGCTCTGCAATTGTGTGACCAACTGCGTCTGTGCCTGGATGGTCTTGGCCACCACCATCAGACCGGTGGTGTCCTTGTCCAGGCGGTGGACAATGCCGCAGCGCGGGACATTGATGATGTCCGGCACATGGTGCAACAAGGCATTGAGCAAGGTGCCATCAGCGTGCCCGGCCGCCGGGTGAACCACCAGGCCTGCGGGTTTGTTGATCACCAGGATGTCGTCGTCTTCATAGACGATATCCAGCTCGATGTCCTGGGCGATCCATTCTCCCTGGGCTTCCTGCTCGGCAGTCAGCTCAAGAACCGAACCGCCATGAACTATGTCTCGCGGGCGGATAACCGCTCCATCCACAGTCAGGCGGCCGTCTTTGATCCAGGCGGAAAGGCGCGAGCGCGAGTGCTCAGCGAATAGTTGTGCGGCGACTTGATCGAGGCGTTGGCCGCCCAATTCGGACGGCACCTCTGCGCGAAGTTCAATTTTATCGGACATGCTCAGACTAGGCGTGGCACAGCCTTTGGTTTCGGCTGCGCGCTTGTGGTTAAATACGGCGTCTTTTGCCCCGAGGCTTTCATCGGGGCGCTCATCATAACAGGACGGCCCCGCCCAAGACAGCGGCCGTCATAGGGACGCAAGCCGCCATGCAAGTGAAACACCTGCTGCTGATCGCCATCCTCGCCATGACTGCTGCTTGCTCGTCAACAAAGGACGTCGTCGACGAAAACCTCAGTGAAGTCGAGCTGTACCAGCAGGCTCAGGCCGACCTGGACAATAATAGCTACACAAGCGCCACGGCCAAGCTCAAGGCCTTGGAGTCGCGTTATCCGTTTGGCCGCTATGCCGACCAGGCCCAGCTCGAACTGATCTACGCGAACTACAAGAACGCCGAGCCGGAAGCTGCCAAGTCCGCTGCCGAGCGTTTTATCCGCCTGCACCCGCAACACCCGAACGTGGACTACGCCTACTACCTCAAGGGCCTGACCTCGTTTGACCAGGACGTTGGCCTGCTGGCGCGCTTCCTGCCGCTGGACATGACCAAGCGTGACCCTGGTGCTGCGCGCGACTCCTATAACGAGTTCGCCCAGCTGACCAGCCGCTTCCCCAACAGCCGCTACGCGCCGGACGCCAAGCAGCGCATGATCTACCTGCGCAACCTGCTGGCTTCCTACGAAATCCACGTAGCCCACTACTACCTGACGCGCCAGGCTTATGTCGCTGCCGCCAACCGTGGCCGCTATGTAGTGGAAAACTTCCAGGAAACCCCTTCGGTGGGTGATGGCCTGGCAGTAATGACCGAAGCCTACATGCGCCTGCATCTGGATACCCTGGCGGACACCAGCCTGCAGACCTTGAAACTCAACTACCCAGACCACCCAAGCCTGAAAGACGGCCAGTTTGTGCCGCAGGTTGCCGAAGCGGACAACCGCTCGTGGCTGAGCAAGTACACCCTGGGCCTGATCGAGTCCCGTCCGCCGTTGCCGCCAGGTGAAACCCGCGCCAACCAGGACATCCTCAAGCAGTATCAGGACGCCAAGGACTCCATCCCGTCCGAGCTCAAGCCCCATGACGAGAACGGCGACGTGATCGAGGAAGAAACACCAGAGGCCCTGGGCAACAACCAGGATCGCTCGTGGTTCAGCTACATGACGTTCGGTGTCTTTGACTGAAAACCAGTCTGGCAGCGCAAGAAGGAGCCTCTCGGGGCTCCTTTTTTCATGGCGCGACTTTATTACCCTGTGCGCCGTTAACATCCTTGGCTAAACTGCCGCATTCCCTGTCGAGAAGCTGCCTGCCATGGTTCGTTTACTGTTCTGGATTGCCCTGATTGCTGCTGCGGTATGGTTCTGGCGCAAGTTCAAGCGCTCCGCTTCAACGCAGCAACAGCCCCGCGAACAAGGCGCCGCGCCCATGGTTCGCTGTGCCCACTGTGGCGTACATCTGCCTCAGGACCGGGCATTGAGCCAGCAGCAGGAGTGGTACTGCACCCAGGCGCACCTCGAGCAGGGACCAAAGTCTATCGAACGCTGAAAGCCTGGAACCGTAGGAGCTGGCTTGCCGGCTCCTGCAAGGGCCCACGCTTATATCCGACCAACGGGCGCATAGGGAGCGGGGTCAATAACCGGCTCGTGCCCCAACAGCAAGTCAGCAAACAACTGGCAAGACGCAGGTGCCAATACCAGGCCGTTGCGGTAATGCCCGCAGTTGAGCCACAGCCCTTCAAACCCTGGCACCTTGCCAATATAAGGGATGCCCTCGGGCGAACCAGGCCGCAACCCGGCCCAATGCCCCACCACTGCGGCATCCGCCAGTGCCGGAATCAACTCCACCGCCGAGGCTTTCAGGCTTTCCAGGGCCGGTTCGGTCGGCGTCTTGTCGAAGCCTTCATGTTCCAGCGTACTGCCAACCAGGATGTGCCCATCCCGGCGTGGAATCGCATAGCGCCCTTTCGCCAGGACCATGCTCGACAGAAAGTCCGAGGCGCACTTGTACAGAATCATCTGCCCCTTGACCGGCTCCACGGGCAACGTCAGCCCCAGGCTGTCCAGCAATTCACCACTCCAGGCCCCGGCCGCGAGCACGACCTGATCGCCACGCACCTCACCCTGAGCCGTATTGACCCCGACGATGCTGCCGCCCTCCTGGATAAAGCCCTGTACCGCGCAATGCTCATGCAAGGTCACCCCGGGCAACGCCAATAACGCAGCCTTCAGGGATTTGACCAGGCGCGGATTACGCACGTTGGCCACGTCGGCCATATAAATGGCCTGTGAAAACCCTGCCCCCAGCACAGGAACCGCATCACGGGCGGCCGACACATCCACCTTGCTCAATGGCCGACCTTCCCGTGCAGCCCAGGCCAGGGCATCGGCCTCGTCGTCGAGGTCCAGCCAATAAAGGCCGGTGGTATGAACCTCGGGATCCACACCGGTGGCGGCAAACAGGCGCTGGGCCAATTGCGGATAGAAATCCTGGGACCAATGGGCCAGCGCCGTGACGGCCGGGCTGTAGCGCCACGGGTATAACGGCGAAACAATCCCGCCACCGGCCCAGGAAGACTCTTGCCCGACCGATGAACGGTCCAGCACGACCACTGCCTGCCCCTGCGTTGCCAGGTTGAACGCCGTCAACAGCCCGATAACACCACCACCCACCACTACGACTTGCTGTTGCTTAGTCATTGTTCGATCCAGCCCATGAAAAGAAAGGAGTACCCCTGGTACCCCGTCGCCCACCAGCCTCATCGCCCCCAGCACTCCTGACGAGTGGTGCCGGGCACCGCGCCGGGATTAGCCCGCGCGCCAGTGCTGGTCAAACTGAACTCACCACAAGTATCACCCAGCATCGCGCCAGCAAGAGGCGTCGCGGTCAGGGTGAAGTCCTGCGGGTTCAGTATCACCGTGATTCTATAGCGATCATTACCGGTACTGACGCCGCTGGCATCAATAAAAGTGCCATTTCTCACGTAATAGCGTTCCAGCTGCTGGGCTTGCTCCGTGAGCAGCCCGACGATTTCTGTGCGGTAGGCCTTTTTCACATGGGCGCTGTACCCCGGATAAACCACCGCAGCCAATGTGGCAATGATCGCTAGTGCAATCAGTAACTCTATCAAGGTGAATCCTTTGCAGTTGCCGCTCATCGTGATGCTCACCTATTGAAGTTGTCGCCATAGAACTCGTCGAAATCCCCCACCGGCATCCGGGTCGACGCGCGCAAAGACGCTCTCCAGAACGGTGCGCGACTGACCGCTGACCCCCACAGCAGTGACCCGATATAAAGTTGCGGGGGTATTGGGCGGCAAATGTGCCATTCCGATACCGGGCCCCAGGTTTTGAATACCGTATACGCCCCCCTTCAGGCCGACCCAGGCGATGACCGAGACCGGATCGACGCCCGGCTGGCTGATGGCATACGCCTCTTTTGGCGGTGCGCAGGTGACTTGCGACTGACAGGCCGGCAAACCGAACCCATGCGCCTGCACAGCCGACTCACCGCGCCTGAGCCCGTCTTCGGCCGCTTGAAACGATAAGTTGCGGTGCCTGATGCTGCCGGCGAGTTGCTCCTGCGACGTTGCGCCCTGCATCGATGACAGCCCGAGAACCGTCAACAGCAGCAGCAATACCAGGCTGATCAACAGCACCATGCCGCGCTGCCTGGAGGCCGATATCCGGCGCCCACTATTCAAGGCGATTACGCACAGCTGCGACGGCGCTGTAGATCTGGTCGCGCGCGCGACGTGCCGGATCGCGGAGCGTCAACGCCACACGCACAGTGCGGATCAGCGATTCGTCGCTGGGGTGGCTGTCATACCGGGTCACGACACTGGACCCGGGCCGGCTGGCCATCCCGAAGCTCATTTCGAACGCCCCCACATTATCCACCAGCACCGCCTTGGCCGGGGTTGCCGGAGTGCTGATCTTCAGTTGCCCTGACTCAAAGGTGTAGGTCAGCTTGCGCACGGGAAAAGCGATCTGCCCGGGCCCTGGCTTGGGGGGTACCCCTGAATAGGCCTGAGCGCTGTCAATACAATTGCTGAGCACCGTCCAATCAGGTCGACTGCCCTGGTCGCCGACATCGCCCGTGACCAGCGTCAGGCTGGTTGAGGCACCATTGACCAGCACACTGACCGGCCTGGAAAAGTCAGCAGGCGCCTGAGCAATCAAAGGCAGGGACAGGCAACCGAACATCCCCGCCAGGCGAATCTCCTGGAGCATCTTGCCCAGGACAAACCGCCCATCATCCTGCAATAGCGCCGAGGCGTGCTGGCTGGCCGCAGTGCTTCGGGCAGCCAGTGTTACCTGGACGGCCGCCAGGACTACAAGTAACCCCAGGAGCGTCGCCAGCAGTGCCTCGACCAGGCCAAAGCCCGCACTGGAGCGCCTCATAGCACAGGCCTCGGATCAACCGCGACACGACTGGTCAGGGTGAATGTTTCACGGGTGTTGTCAGCATTGGCTGCACGCGAATCATCCCAACTGATGCTGATAGTCACCTCGCGCTGGCTGATCGCAATCGAACCTTTGGCGGAATCGCCAGCCAAGTGGCGGATATTGGCCTCGAAGTCGTGCAAGTCCAGGTCGCGGACACTCGCGGCCAAGGTGTTGGCTGCCCAGCTATCGCCACTTTCCCAGGAGTAGTCAGCACCCGCGTTGGCGCGAATCCGGTCGAGCATGTCATAGGCGATGAAACTCGCCTGGCTGATCATTCTGGAGCTGTCGGTGTACTTGAGTGCATTCAGCTGGATCAACCCGGCCCCCAGCAGGCCGACGCCGAGAATCAGCAGCGAGACCAGTACTTCGATCAGGCTCATGCCAACCTCCCGAGCGGCGGGGACGGGAGTACAACACGTTATCGGGCAGGCTCGCATAGCCATCGTCATCCTTGTCGAGGGTCATAAAAACGGCCGAGATGGCCGTGGGTTGTCCAAGACTAGCGCCGCCCTGGCAGCCGCGCTGCCCCTCGGAATATAGGGAAATACTTTGGACAGGAAGGCCATCACTGCGCAGTCGTGGACCGCCGCTATAACTATTCCTGTCACAAGCAAATGAACTGTCCACGGAGGGACGATGTATGAAACAACGCGGTTTCACATTGATCGAATTGCTGCTCGGTTTGATCGTCAGCGGCATCCTGGCGCAATTGGCAGTGCCCGGATTCAAGAGCCTGATGGACTCACAATCGCGACTGAGCGCGGCACAGGCACTGGCCTCCGGCCTGCGCTACGCCCGCACCCAAGCCATTGCTCGCAATCGGACGGTCGTCATCCATGCACTGGATGACGACTGGAGCAAAGGCTGGAGGGTGGTGGTGGACATGAATGGGCGCGGCCACCTGGACGACGACAACCCGGTACTGCTGGAGCGCCAGGACAATGGGCGGACTCCCATCGTAGGCAATACACCGGTGCGCACGCAGATTCGTTTCAGCGGGCTGGGCGAACCCCTGCTGTCTGCGGGAGGGTTTCGTGCCGGCACCGTGCATGTGTGCTCAGCGGAGCAGCCGCTGAGCCTGCATCAGGTAGTGCTGGCACCCAGCGGCCGGATCAGCTTGCGCAGCGACAAGGCCGAGCAGGCATTGTGCCGCGGGTACACCAGCGAGACAGGGCTCAGAGCAGCGAACGAACCCGCAGCTCCTTGGGCATGGAAAAAGTGATATTTTCTTCACGCCCTGCCAGCTCATCGGCGCCTGTCGCGCCCCACGCCTGCAACTGCTGGATGACGCCACGCACCAAGACTTCCGGCGCCGAGGCGCCCGCCGTGATACCGATACGCTCGACACCGTCGAACCAACTGCGCTGCAGGTCTTCGGCGCCATCGATCAGGTATGCCGGAGTAGCCATGCGCTCGGCCAGCTCACGCAGACGATTGGAGTTGGAGCTGTTGGGACTACCCACCACCAGTACTACGTCGCACTCGTCGGCCAGTTGTTTGACGGCATCCTGGCGGTTTTGTGTGGCGTAGCAGATATCGTCCTTGCGTGGCCCACCAATGGCGGGGAAACGAGTACGCAGGGCATCAATGACGCGGCTGGTGTCATCCATCGACAACGTGGTCTGGGTCACGAATGCCAACTTTTCAGGGTTATGCACTTGCAGCTCGGCGACGTCTTTTTCGTCTTCCACGAGGTAGATCGCGCCGCCATTGCTGGCGTCGTACTGCCCCATGGTGCCTTCGACCTCCGGGTGGCCGGCGTGGCCGATCAGGATGCACTCACGGCCGTCACGGCTGTAGCGTGCCACTTCGATATGCACCTTGGTAACAAGCGGGCACGTCGCGTCGAAGACTTTCAGGCCGCGGCCTGCCGCTTCGGTGCGCACGGCCTGGGAAACGCCGTGGGCGCTGAAAATGACGATAACGTCATCCGGCACCTGTTCCAGCTCCTCGACAAAAATCGCGCCGCGAGCCCGCAGGTCTTCGACCACGAACTTGTTGTGGACAACTTCATGGCGTACGTAGATCGGTGGCCCGAAGACTTCCAGGGCGCGATTGACGATTTCGATCGCCCGGTCCACGCCGGCGCAGAAGCCACGGGGGTTGGCGAGTTTGATTTGCATGCTGTGCCTCGTGTCTTGCCATGTAGGAGCGAGCTTGCTCGCGAAAATTTCACAGGCACCGCGATCATTCAGGATGCCAGGATTTTCGTTGAAGACCTTCGCGAGCTAGCGCGCTCCTACAATAGGCCGGAATCGTCAGTTAGAGCGCTTTAACGTCGATGATTTCAACATCAAAGGTCAAGGTCTTACCGGCCAACGGGTGGTTGAAGTCGATAGTCACCTGAGTGTCATCAAAGGTTTTGACCACGCCGGGCAGTTCAGTATTCGCCGCATCGTTGAAGATCACCAGCAAGCCTTCCGACAGCTCCATATCCTGGAACTGCGAACGCGGGATGATCTGTACGTTTTGCGGGTTGGGCTGGCCAAAGGCGTTTTCCGGCGGGATCTGCAAGTTGCGCTTGTCGCCTGCCTTGAAGCCGAAAAGTGCCGCTTCGAAGCCCGGCAGCAGGTTGCCGTCGCCGACCTTGAAGGTCGCCGGGGCCTTGTCGAACGTGCTGTCGACCGTGTCGCCATTCTCCAGGCGCAATGCAAAATGCAAGGTGACTTCCGTGTTCTGGCCAATGCGTTGTTCGGCCAATACTTGTTCAGTCATTTACGGCTTCTCCGGGTTTGTTGCCCTTGAACATATCCAGCGCCAGCATGACAGCGCCAACGCAGATGGCGCTGTCGGCAAAATTGAACGCCGGGAAATAATGGCGGTTCTGCCAGTGCACCAGAATGAAGTCGATCACATGGCCCAAGGCAATGCGGTCGTACAGATTGCCCAGGGCCCCGCCCAGCACCAGTGCCAGGGCGATAGCCAGCCAGGTGTCGTTGCGGCCCAGGCGCTTGAGCCAGACCACCAGCACCGCGCTGACCACCACGGCGATCAGGGCAAACAGCCAACGCTGCCAACCGCCACTGTCAGCCAGGAAGCTGAATGCAGCGCCGGTGTTGTAGGCCAGGGTCCAGCTGAAGTAGTCAGGAATCACCACGATCTGCTGGAACATTTCCAGGGAGCCCTCGAAGTGAGCCTTGCTGACCTGGTCGATGACCAGGACCAGCAAGCTCAATACGAGCCAACCCAGACGTCCGAAACGGCTGGATTTAGGCATAGTGGCGAACCTCGCCAGCACCGCTGATGTTGTCGACGCAACGACCGCAGATTTCCGGATGCTCAGGGTTCACGCCAACATCTTCACGGCAGTGCCAGCAACGGGCGCACTTGGCGAAGGTCGACTTGACCACCTTGAGCTTGAGGCCCGGTACTTCGGTAGCCACCGCATCAGCCGGGGCCTGGGCGAATGGCGCGAGGCTGGCTGTGGAGGTAATCAGCACGAAGCGCAGTTCGTTGCTCAACTTGCCCAGGTCGGCGGTCAGGCCCTCCTCGGCAAACAGCGTGACTTCGGCTTGCAGGTTGCCACCGACGGCCTTGGCCGCACGCTGGACTTCCAGTTCCTTGTTCACCGCAACCTTGACGGCCATCACACCTTCCCAGTACTCGCGGCCCAGTTCGAAGTCGGCCGGCAATTCGGTCAGGCCTTCGTACCAGGTGTTGAGCATCACGGACTCGTTACGCTCGCCCGGCAGGTACTCCCACAGTTCGTCGGCGGTGAAGGCCAGGATCGGTGCAATCCAGCGCACCAGCGCTTCGGAGATGTGATACAGCGCGGTTTGCGCCGAGCGGCGCGCCTTGCTGTTGGCGCCGGTGGTGTACTGGCGGTCCTTGATGATGTCGAGGTAGAAGCCACCCAACTCCTGCACGCAGAAGTTGTGGATCTTCGAATAGACGTTCCAGAACCGGTACTCGCCGTAGTGTTCCTGCAACTCGCGCTGCAGCAACAGGGTACGGTCCACAGCCCAACGGTCCAGGGCGAGCATTTCCTCGGCCGGCAGGATATCGGTGGCCGGGTTGAAGCCGGTCAGGTTCGACAGCATGAAGCGTGCGGTATTGCGGATACGGCGGTAGGCATCGGCGCTGCGTTGCAGGATCTGCTCCGAAACGGCCATCTCGCCCGAGTAGTCGGTGGAAGCCACCCACAGGCGCATGATATCGGCGCCCAGGGTGTCGTTGACCTTCTGCGGCGCGATCACGTTGCCCAGGGACTTGGACATCTTGCGACCGTTCTCGTCGACGGTGAAGCCGTGGGTCAGCAGTTCGCGGTATGGGGCGTGATCGTCGATGGCGCAGCCGGTCAGCAGGGACGAGTGGAACCAGCCACGGTGCTGGTCCGAGCCTTCCAGGTACAGGTCGGCACGCGGGCCGGTCTCGTGACCCATCGGGTGCGAACCACGCAGTACGTGCCAGTGGGTGGTACCGGAGTCGAACCACACGTCGAGGGTGTCGCTGATCTTGTCGTACAGCGGCGCTTCGTCGCCCAGCAGCTCAGCGGCATCCAGCTTGAACCAGGCTTCGATGCCTTCCTGTTCAACGCGCTGGGCCACCACTTCCATCAACTCGACGGTACGTGGGTGCAGTTCGCCGCTTTCCTTGTTCAGGAAGAACGGGATTGGCACACCCCAGTTGCGCTGGCGGGAGATGCACCAGTCCGGACGGTTGGCAATCATCGAGTGCAGACGTGCCTGGCCCCAGGCCGGGACGAACTTGGTGTCTTCGATGGCTTTGATCGCACGCTTACGCAGGGTTTCGCCGGCGACTGGCTCTTTGTCCATGCCGATAAACCACTGCGCGGTGGCGCGGTAGATCAGCGGGGTCTTGTGGCGCCAGCAGTGCATGTAGCTGTGCTTGATGGTTTCGGTGTGCAGCAGCGCACCGACTTCCGACAGCTTGTCGATGATCGGCTGGTTGGCCTTGAAGATGAACTGGCCGCCGAAGAACTCCAGCGAAGGCGCGTACACGCCATTGCTCTGCACCGGGTTGAGGATGTCATCGTTGACCATGCCATAGGCTTTGCAGGTCACGAAGTCGTCCACGCCGTAGGCCGGCGCGGAGTGAACCACACCGGTACCCGAACCCAGTTCGACGTAGTCAGCCAGGTACACCGGCGACAGGCGGTCATAGAATGGGTGACGGAAGTTGATCAGTTCCAGCGCAGAGCCGGTGGCGGTGGCGATCACCGAGCCTTGCAGCTCGTAGCGGGCCAGGCAGGCCTCGACCATTTCCTCGGCCAGCACCAGCAGGCGATCACCAACGTCCACCAGGGCGTAGGTGAATTCCGGATGCACGTTCAGCGCCTGGTTGGCTGGGATGGTCCACGGGGTGGTGGTCCAGATCACGATGGCAGCTGGCTTGGCCAGGCTCGCCAGGCCAAAGGCCCCGGCCAGCTTGGCGTCGTCGGCAATCGGGAACGCGACGTCGATGGTCGAGGACTTCTTGTCTTCGTACTCGACTTCCGCTTCGGCCAGGGCCGAGCCGCAGTCAAAGCACCAGTTCACGGGCTTGAGGCCCTTGAACACGAAGCCGCCCTTGACGATCTCGGCCAAGGCACGGATTTCACCGGCCTCGTTCTTGAAGTTCATGGTCTTGTACGGGTTGTCCCAGTCGCCCAACACACCCAGGCGGATGAATTCGGACTTCTGCCCTTCGATCTGCTCGGTGGCGTAGGCACGGCACAGCTCGCGGGTCTTGTCGGCGCCCAGGTTCTTGCCGTAGGTCACTTCGACCTTGTGTTCGATCGGCAGGCCGTGGCAGTCCCAACCCGGGACATAAGGCGCATCGAAGCCCGCAAGGGTTTTCGAGCGGATGATCATGTCCTTGAGAATCTTGTTCAGCGCATGACCGATGTGAATCGTGCCGTTGGCATAAGGAGGGCCGTCGTGCAGGACGAATTTCGGACGATCCTTGCCAATCTCGCGCAACTTTCCGTACAGGCCAATACTGTCCCAGCGCTGCAGGATCTGCGGTTCGCGCTGTGGCAGGCCGGCCTTCATTGGGAAGGCGGTGTCCGGAAGGTTTAGCGTGGCTTTATAGTCGGTCATTTAAGGCTCTTCATTAGCGATGGGCGCTAGGTGCGGCTAGTGCACGGGCGGCGGCGACATCCGCATTGATCGCCGTTTTCAACGCCTCAAGGGAGGCGAATCGCTGCTCTTCACGCAGCTTTTGGTGGAAAACCACCGTCAAACGCCGGTCATACAAATCCCCGGCAAAATCCAAAAGGTGAACTTCCAGGTGGGCCTTGCCATCACCTGCAACCGTTGGCCTGACGCCTATATTGGCGACTCCGGGCCACGGTTGGCCGTCGATCTCGACACTCACCAGATACACCCCGGTCAGTGGCACGCGACGGCGCTTGAGTTGCACGTTGGCGGTTGGCGTGCCCAGTTGGCGCGCCAGCTTCTGGCCGTGCAGGACCCGCCCGGCAATCCGGAACGGGCGACCGAGCAAACGCTCGGCCAAGGCGAAGTCGGCAGCGGCCAGGGCATTTCGCACCTGGGTGCTGCTCACGCGCAGACCGTCCAGTTCAACGGTTTGCGCGGCTTCGACGGTAAACCCCTGGGTTACGCCGGCTTGTTGCAGGAAATCGAAATCCCCTACCCGGTCGCAACCGAAGCGGAAGTCGTCACCGACCTCCAAATGCTGCACACCCAAGCCATCGACAAGGATACGGTCGACGAACTCGGTGGCGCTGAGACTGCGTAAACGCTGGTTGAACGCCAGGCACAAGACCCGGTCCACGCCTTCTTCGGCCAGCAGCTGCAGTTTGTCCCGCAAGCGGGCCAAACGGGCCGGGGCCGTCTCGGGGGTGAAGAATTCACGGGGCTGCGGCTCGAAAATCACCACGCAGCTGGGCACACCCAACTCGACTGCGCGCTCGCGCAGCCGCGCCAGGATAGCCTGGTGGCCACGGTGAACACCGTCAAAGTTGCCAATAGTGGCGACGCAGCCCCGATGCTCGGGGCGCAGGTTGTGGAGACCTCGAACCAGCTGCATAACGCGCTTCTTGCTCATAAAGTGGTCGATTATAACCACACCCGGCCCCGGACGACAGGCAACAGCACAGGCCAAATGATTCGAATCGAAAAAACAGCCGGCTTATTGTTGATTGCGATCAATTCAGCGCCTTGCGATTGAAATCCCGCAGACGGAAGCCCAGCAGCAACAACATGCCAAAGTAGGCGATCACCCCGGCCACGACCAGCAGGCCCAGGCGCAGGAATCGCTCGAGCATCTGCCCTTCGTCCCACGCCGGCATCCAATGCATCAGCCCCAGCAATACTGCCGACATCACGGCCACGGCCAACAGCAACTTGAGGGCAAACACGCCCCAGCCTGGCTGCGGCTGATACATTTTTTGTTTACGCAGTTGATAAAACAGCAGGCCAGCATTGATGCAGGCGCCGGCGCTGATTGCCAGGGCCAGGCCGGCGTGAGCCAGCGGCCCGATGAATATCAGGTTGAACAGTTGGGTGACCACCAGGGTAAAAATCGCGATTTTCACTGGGGTACGAATGTTTTGCTGGGCATAAAAGCCCGGCGCCAAGACCTTGATCACGATAATCCCCAGCAACCCCACCGAATAAGCGATCAGCGCGCGCTGGGTCATCAAGGCATCAAAGGCACTGAATTGGCCATACTGGAACAGCGAAACCGTCAGTGGCTCCGCCAGGATTCCCAGGGCCAGGGCGCATGGCAGCACCAGCACAAAGCACAGGCGCAGGCCCCAGTCGAGAATGCGCGAGTATTCATGGCGGTCCTTGCTGGCGTAAGTACGCGCCAGGGTCGGCAGCAAAATGGTGCCCAGCGCCACGCCCAGCACGCCGGATGGCAATTCCATCAGACGGTCGGCGTAATACATCCACGACACGGAGCCGGAGACCAGCAGCGAAGCAAACGCGGTGTTGATGATCAGGGAGATCTGGCTGACCGACACCCCAAGAATCGCCGGCAGCATGTTTTTCATCACGCGCCACACGCCAGTGTCCTTGAGATTGAGGCGCGGCAACACGAGCATGCCGATCTTTTTCAGATGCGGCAGCTGATACAACAGTTGCGCCAGGCCACCGGCCAGCACTGCCCAGCCGAGCGCCATGACCGGCGGATCGAAGTACGGCGTGAGGAACAACGCAAATATGATCATGCTGACGTTAAGCAGGGTCGGCACAAACGCCGGCACCGAGAAACGGTTCCAGGTATTGAGGATCGCGCCCGCCAGGGACGATAGGGAGATCAGCAATATATAAGGAAAGGTCACCCGCAACAGATCGCTGGTGAGGGCGAATTTTTCCGGGGTGTTGGCAAAACCGGGCGCCGTGGCCCAGATAATCCAGGGTGCGGCGAGCATCCCGGCGATGGTCACCAGCATCAGCACCAGGGTCAACAGGCCCGAGACGTAGGCGATGAAGGTGCGGGTGGCCTCGTCGCCTTGCTGGGTTTTGTATTCCGCCAGAATCGGCACAAATGCCTGGGAAAACGCACCCTCGGCGAAGATCCGCCGCAGCAGGTTGGGCAGCTTGAAGGCGATAAAGAAGGCATCCGTGGCCATGCTCGCGCCAAAAATACGTGCAATGAGGGTGTCACGTACAAACCCCAGAACCCTGGAAATCATCGTGATAGAGCTGACGGCGGCCAACGACTTGAGCAGATTCATTGAAAGAGTTTTTGCCTATAGATAAAGAGCAGGCGAACAAAGCGCCCACTTATGCGATACTGCGCGCCTGCAACAGCACAGAGCCAAAGCTCGCGAGTTTACAGGTCAAGCGCCGGAAATAAATAACCCGCCTCTTCAGATCGACCACTCAGCAGTTCGCATCAGCCGCCCTTGACAAGACTTCAACTCATCGGCATGATTCGCGGCCTATTTTGTTTGCTATTTCCTAAAAAGTCTTTCGAGGAGCTCGACGGTGGCCAACACACCTTCCGCCAAAAAACGTGCAAAACAGGCTGAGAAGCGTCGCAGCCACAACGCCAGCCTGCGTTCCATGGTTCGTACCTACATCAAGAATGTAGTTAAGGCCATTGACGCAAAAGACGCTGAAAAAGCTCAAGCTGCTTACGTTCTGGCCGTGCCAGTTATCGACCGTATGGCCGATAAAGGCATCATCCACAAGAACAAAGCTGCTCGCCATAAAGGTCGTCTGAATGGCCACATCAAGGCTCTGAACCTTGCTGTTGCAGCCTAAGCGATAAGCTTGTTAAAAAACCGACCCCAGGGTCGGTTTTTTATTGCCTACGATTTATGCCAACCCCAAAACAAATGCGGGAGCTGACTTGCCTGCGACGGGCGCATAACATTCAACACAGATGTCGACTGTTAAACCGCTATCGCAGGCAAGCCAGCTCCCACATAAAGCAACGCTGCACTGTCAGGCTTATTGCGCACTAGGCCAAGGCAGGATCGGAATCGCCGTCACCGCATTCTGCGGACTGCCTTCGATCAGGCGGTCGCTGTAGACCAGATACACCAGGGTATTGCGCTTCTTATCAAGGAAACGCACCACCTGCATGGTCTTGAACACCAGCGAGGTGCGCTCCTTGAACACTTCGTCGCCATCCTTGAGCTCACCCTTGAAGCGGATCGGCCCGACCTGGCGGCAGGCAATCGACGCTTCGGCGCGATCTTCGGCCAGGCCCAGACCACCTTTGACACCGCCGGTCTTGGCGCGGGACAAGTAGCAGGTCACGCCGTCAACCTTGGGGTCGTCAAACGCCTCGACGACGATTCGGTCGTTGGGGCCGACAAACTTGAACACCGTCGATACCTGGCCAATCTCTTCAGCCGAAGCCAGCAGCGGCATCGCCACCAACAACCCCAGCAACCCCTTCAATACACGCATCGCAGCTTTTCCTTTAAACCAGGATCAGGTTATCGCGGTGAACCAGTTCCGGCTCAGCCATGTAACCCAACAGACCGACAATCGACTCAGACGACTGCCCAATGATTTTCTGCGCCTCAAGGGCGCTGTAGTTAGCCAGGCCACGGGCGATCTCACGACCGTCCGGCGCTACGCACACCACCATTTCACCACGGCGGAAGCTGCCCTGGACCAGCTTGACGCCTACCGGCAACAAGCTCTTGTTACCTTGGGACAACGCCGACACCGCCCCCGCATCCAGCACCAGGGTGCCGCGGGTCTGCAGATGGCCGGCCAGCCACTGCTTGCGCGCCGCCAGCATGCCACGCTCGGGCGATAGCAACGTGCCAATGCGCTCGCCAGCCTTGAGGCGATCCAGCACGCGCTCCAGGCGCCCGCCGACGATGATGGTATGGGCACCAGAGCGGGCCGCCAAGCGCGCAGCGCGCAACTTGGTCTGCATGCCACCACGCCCCAGCGCACCACCGACACTGCCGGCCACGGCATCGAGCGCCGGGTCATCGGCACGCGCCTCGTAGATCAACTGGGCGTCCGGGTTATTGCGCGGATCGGCGTCGAACATGCCATCGCGATCCGTGAGGATCACCAGCAGGTCAGCCTCCACCAGGTTGGCCACGAGGGCAGCCAAGGTGTCGTTGTCGCCAAAACGGATCTCGTCGGTCACCACGGTGTCATTCTCGTTGATCACCGGGATCACCTTGAGCTCGACCAGGGCACGCAAGGTGCTACGGGCATTGAGGTAACGCTTGCGGTCAGACAGATCGTCATGGGTCAACAGAATCTGCGCGGTATGGCGCCCGTGCTCGGCGAAGCTGGATTCCCAAGCCTGCACCAACCCCATCTGACCAATCGCCGCAGCCGCCTGCAACTCATGCATCGCGCTGGGTCGCGCGGTCCAGCCAAGGCGGCTCATCCCGGCGGCAACCGCCCCGGACGACACCAGCACCAACTCGACACCCGCTTCATGCAAGGCCACCATCTGTTCAACCCAGACGCTCATGGCTGCGCGATCCAGCCCCTTGCCATCTGCCGTCAGCAGCGCACTTCCGATCTTTACGACCCAGCGTTGCGCACCCGTCACTTTGCTCCGCATCATCTTCAACCTTAGATTGAGGGCCACGCGACCCAGCGCCGCCCATAACGTTATTCGTGACTACCGATTACCAGATACTAAAACGCCGCTCGATTGAGCGGCGCTTAAGTTTATCGCAACAGATCAGTCACGCACGTAAATGATTTCTGGACCATCTTCATCATCCACATCTTCCTCGTCCCAATCATCGTCACCGATATCATGGACCGACTTGACGCCACTGCGACGCAGGGCACGCTGGTCATCCAGCGCCTGCAACTGCGCACGCGCCTCGTCTTCGATGCGCTGATCAAGATCCGCCAGCTCGGCCTTGTAGGCCGGATCGGCAGCCAGGCGATCGGCACGATCTTCCAGGTAGCGCATGATGTCGCGGGTCAGACGCTCAGTGCCTTCTTTGGCAATGGCGGAGATCACGTAGACAGGACCTTCCCACTGCAGGCGGTCAACGATTTCCTTGACCCGCTCTTCGTGCTCTTCTTCGAGGATCTGGTCGCACTTGTTCAACACCAACCAACGGTCACGCTCAGCCAGGGACGGGCTGAACTTGGCCAGTTCGTTGACGATCACTTCGGCAGCATCCGGGGCACTGGTTTCATCCAGCGGCGCCATATCGACGAGGTGCAGCAACAGACGGGTACGGGACAAATGCTTGAGGAAGCGAATCCCCAGGCCCGCGCCATCGGAAGCACCTTCGATCAGACCCGGAATGTCCGCGACCACGAAGCTCTTCCAACGATCGACACTGACCACACCCAGGTTCGGCACCAGGGTGGTGAACGGATAATCCGCGACTTTCGGCTTGGCGGCGGACACCGAGCGAATGAAGGTACTTTTACCGGCGTTCGGCAGGCCCAGCAGGCCAACGTCTGCCAGTACTTTCATTTCCAGCTTCAGGTCACGCTGCTCGCCCGGCTTGCCCGGCGTAGTCTGGCGTGGCGCACGGTTGGTACTGGACTTGAATCGGGTATTACCCAGACCGTGCCAGCCGCCCTGCACAACCATCAGCTTCTGGCCGGCCTTGGTCAGGTCGCCAATCACTTCCTGGGTCGCAGAGTCGATGATCGTGGTGCCGACCGGTACGCGCAGCACCAGGTCCTCACCTTTTTTACCGGTGCAGTCGGTGCTGCCGCCGTTGGAGCCACGCTCGGCATCAAAGTGCCGGGTGTAACGATAGTCCACCAGGGTATTGAGGTTTTCGTCGGCCATCATGTAGATGGAACCGCCATCACCACCATCACCACCGTTCGGACCACCGTTCTCGATGAACTTTTCGCGGCGGAAACTCATGCAACCGTTACCGCCGTCGCCTGCTTTTACTCGGATGGAAACTTCATCAACGAACTTCATAACAAAACGCCTCTCGCCGCACGGACGAGCTTAAGAAACCAAGACATAAGACTCTTGCAAAAATGAGCGCAGCGACCTCAATCAACGACCGCAAATCCAGCGCTTGAGCCCATCACAAACAGCTTTGCAAGAGACTCACCCCACAAACGAAAAAGCCCCGTCGCAAGACAGGGCTTTTCCAGCGAGCTCGCAATTAAGCCGAGACAACGCTCACGTAACGGCGGTTGAACGCGCCTTTTACTTCAAACTTGATCACGCCTTCGATTTTCGCGAAGAGGGTGTGATCTTTACCCATGCCTACACCGTAACCGGCGTGGAATTGGGTGCCGCGCTGACGCACGATGATGTTGCCCGGAATGATTTTCTGGCCGCCATACATCTTAACGCCAAGGCGTTTGGCTTCTGAGTCGCGACCGTTACGGGTACTACCACCAGCTTTTTTGTGTGCCATGAGTCAATTCTCCTAGTGAGGAATTAGGCTGAAATTAAGCCTGAATACCGGTGATTTTGATCTCGGTGTACCACTGGCGGTGGCCCATACGCTTCATGTGGTGCTTACGACGACGGAACTTGATGATGCGGACTTTATCGTGACGACCTTGGGAGATCACTTCAGCCACAACGGTAGCGCCAGCAACAACTGGAGCGCCGATGTTCACGTCATCGCCATTGGCGACCAACAGAACGCGATCAAAAGTAACGGATTCGCCGGTAGCGATTTCCAGTTTTTCGATCTTCAGGTATTCACCTGGGGCGACCTTGTATTGCTTGCCACCAGTAACAATTACTGCGTACGACATGGTATTTCTCCGATAATCCTGCTCACCCAGCGCTTTATAAGAAGAGGTATTGGCTGGCATGGCTGCATGGGATGGACGTCCCGAATGCAATTGCGTAAGGCAGGTGCTGCCCAGGAAGTTCAGGGTGCGCGATTGTACGCAAGCTGTGGAAGGCTTGCAAGTAGCCGCCAGTCGCCGTGAAAGCGTAGCGAGCGAAGGGAAGACAAGGAAAAAACAGGCGAGGAAGCGGAGTTTACTGGTTGTAAATGAGCATTCCGAGCCTGTTTTTGACGCAGGATTACCGAGCGCAGTAGCTTTCACGGTGACTGGACGCGCCTTGACACCCGGGGGCGCGGGTCCTAGCATGCCGCGCAACCCTTCTGGAGCGACTGTCGCTGATGCAACCCCAAGCTTTCTACCGCGCGGTGGCGGACGATTTTAGCGCCGTCGACGACATCATCAAGAAGCAACTGACTTCTAAAGTGCCGCTGGTCTCCAAAATTGGCGACTATATTACGTCTGCCGGCGGTAAACGCCTGCGTCCTTTATTAGTGTTGCTGTGTGGCAAGGCCCTGGGCCGCGAAGGCGATGACCTGCGCCTGCTGGCCGCTACTATCGAGTTCCTGCACACCGCCACCCTGCTGCACGACGACGTGGTCGACATGTCCGGCATGCGCCGTGGTCGCGAGACCGCCAACGCCATGTGGGGCAATGCGCCCAGCGTGTTGGTGGGCGACTTCCTGTATTCGCGCTCGTTCGAAATGATGGTCGAACTGGGCTCGATGCCGGTGATGAAAATCCTGTCCCAGGCCACGCGCATCATCGCTGAAGGCGAAGTGTTGCAGCTGTCCAAGGTGCGTGACGCGAGCACCACCGAAGAAACCTACATGGAAGTGATTCGCGGCAAGACCGCGATGCTCTTCGAAGCCTCGACCCACAGCGCCGCCGCCCTGTGCCAGGCGACTGCCGAACAGGCCGAAGCCCTGCGCACCTTTGGTGACCACCTGGGCGTGGCCTTCCAACTGGTGGATGACCTGCTCGACTATCGCGGCGACGCTGAAGCCCTGGGCAAGAACGTCGGTGACGACCTGGCCGAAGGCAAGCCGACCCTGCCGCTGATCTACACCATGCGCGAAGGCACGCCGGAACAGGCAGCACTGGTGCGCAAGGCGATCCAGAAAGGCGGCATCGAGGACCTGGAAAGCATCCGCGCAGCCGTGGAAGCCTCGGGCTCGCTCGACTACACCGCACAACTGGCCCGCGACTACGTAGCCCGCGCCATCAAATGCCTGGAAGCCCTTCCAGCCAGCGAATACCGGGATGCCCTGGTGGAACTGAGTGAGTTTGCGGTAGCCCGTACTCACTAACGCTCTGTGGGAGCTGGCTTGCCTGCAATAGCATCACCTCGGTACCGCTGATAGACCGAGGTGCCTGCATCGCAGGCAAGCCAGCTCCCACATTTAGACCGCAGCGCCCCCGCCCCAGCAAAACCCTATATAATGTGCGACTTTTAGCCATCCTGACTTTCAAGGAGCTTTAGTGAGCACGTTGCCACCCTGCCCAAAATGCAATTCCGAATACACCTATGAAGACGGCGCCCAGCTGATCTGCCCGGAATGCGCCCACGAGTGGTCCGTCGGTGGTGAAGCCGAAGCAGCCAATGATGAAGCCGTGAAGAAAGACTCCGTGGGTAACGTCCTGCAAGACGGTGACACCATCACCGTGATCAAAGACCTCAAGGTCAAGGGCACCTCGCTGGTGGTCAAGGTCGGCACCAAGGTCAAGAACATCCGCCTGTGCGATGGCGACCACGATATCGACTGCAAGATCGACGGTATCGGCCCGATGAAGCTCAAGTCCGAGTTCGTCCGCAAGGTCTGACCTGCCTGCCCATCCCGCGCCCGCCGCGGGATGGCGTCTCACCCTCCCCGCTTCACCTCCCTCCAAGTAGCAAAAAGCCATCCCTTTTGACCTTGCACAATGCCCACACAGAAAAATCAGGAAATTGCCAATAGGGACTTGCTATTCTACGAATAAGAATTATTCTCATTGAAACCTTTCAAGGAGATGCGAACCATGACTTATTTGATTGATGCCTGGCTGGACCGTCCGCACCCTTACCTGCGGATCCTTCATCGGGAAACCGGCGAAGTGTGTGCGGTGCTCGAAGAAGAAGCGCTGAATGAATTGCAGGACCAGGGCGACCTGGACGTCAACGGCCTGAGTTCCAGTGAACCTGGGGTGCTGAAGGAGGTAGTGAGGAATCTGTTTCTGTTCTGCTATGCCCGAGCATTGCGCCCGGTGACAGAGCTGCATGGCAAGTTTCACCCATGAGCAACCCGAAAAGCCCTGATTGCACCGGGCTCAGGTGGGAGCTGGCTTGCCTGCGATAGCAGCACCTCGGTGTAGCTCAAGACCGAGTCATCTGCATCGCACGCAAGCCAGCGCCTACACAGAGCCAGGCGCAACCATCAGCAGGTCTTACAGAACGTCGAGCAGCTCGACGTCGAATACCAGAACGCTGTGCGGCGGGATGCTGCCAACGCCTTGTGCGCCGTAAGCCAGTTCGCTCGGCACGTACAGGCGCCATTTGCTACCGGCATTCATCAGTTGCAGGGCTTCAGTCCAGCCAGCGATCACGCCACCCACCGGGAATTCTGCCGGCTGGCCACGCTCGTAGGAGCTGTCGAACACAGTGCCGTCGATCAGGGTGCCATGGTAGTGGGTACGCACCTGGTCTTCACGGGTCGGCTTGGCGCCTTCACCGGCGGTCAGCACTTCAAACTGCAGGCCGGAAGCCAGGGTGGTGATGCCTTCACGCTTGGCGTTTTCAGCCAGGAATGCCAGGCCAGCGCCTGCGGCGGCTTCAGCCTTGGCTGCGGCTTCGGCTTGCATGATGTCGCGGATCACCTTGAAGCTGGCAGCCATTTGCTCTTGGTCAACACGGCTTGGCTTGCCGCCGAACGCGTCGGTCAGGCCAGCCAGGATCGCGTCCAGGCTCACGCCAGGTGGCGGGTTGTCGCGCAGTTGGTCGCCCAACTGACGGCCAATACCGTAGCTGACGCGGGTTTCGTCGGTGGACAGATTAACTTCGGACATGGAAAGGCTCCGCTGTAGGACAACCGCAAAGGCCTGCAAAAGCGCAGTTTCTGCGTGCTATCCAAACTAAAAGGGCGAGCAGACTAGCACACTCGCCCTACGCTTGATGAGCCCAAAATCCCGGGCCAAAAGGCGCCGGGCCTGGATCAATGCTTGGTGACTTTATCCAGGTAACCCATGGCAAACGCCGAGATCACGAAGGTCATGTGAATGATCACGTACCACATCAGGTGCTGTGGATCGACATTCTTGGCATCCATGAAGATACGCAGCAGGTGGATCGAGGAAATCGCCACGATGGATGCCGCCACTTTCATCTTCAGCGACGAAGAGTCCATGGTGCCCAGCCAGTTGAGCTTTTCCTTGTTGTCGTCGATATCCAATTGCGAGACGAAGTTCTCGTAGCCGGAAATCATCACCATCACCAGCAACCCACCCACCAGGGCCATGTCGATCAGCGACAGCAGCACCAGGATCAGCTCCGACTCGGCCATCGCAAAGACATTGGGCAGCAGGTGGATCACTTCCTGGAAGAATTTCAGCGCCAACGCCAGCAGCCCGAGGGACAAGCCGAAATAGATCGGCGCCAGCAGCCAGCGGGAGGCATACATTGCATTTTCGATAAAGCGTTCCATGGAATCTCACACAGCGTGGCTAGAAATGGCGGCGAGTATATCAGCCACGTACATCGCGCCATAACCACCCGGAAACTGACCTGTAGCGCTTCTGTAAGACAATTTTTCTGCTAGTGTCGGCCTCATCAAAGTGGCTCGATGCTGCCGGACAGGAATCTCAAATAATGGATGTGCGATCTCCCTTGGCCAGTCTTGGCCTGTGTGTGGCATTGCTGGCGGCCAGCGGCTGCTCCCCCAACGACGAGCACAAGCAAGCCAGTCTCGAAGAAAAAACCGCTCAGTTCGAGCAATCCCTGGACGCCATCCAGGACCCACGCCTCAAGGAGGCCGTAGCCGAACTGGGCGGCTCGCTGCTGCTGCTGGAGCGTGCGCGCATCAAGCTAGACAGCAAACCCGTCGAGACCGAGTACGGGGAAAACACCCTGGCCGCGCTTGCGCACTACCCGACGCCACAAGCACTGGTGGATACCTACATCAACGGGCTATTCGTCCTGCGCAAAAACTCGCACTCGGACTACCTGACCGATCTGCAACCGGTGTTCCCGTTCAGCGTCAATATGCCGGACCAATTCCCCTTTCCCCATGGCCTGGAATGGCAATCGGTGACCTTGAGCAACAACAAGGTCATCCCATTCCAGCCGGAATGGTCGGAAACCGACCCCGGCATTCAACTGAGCCCCAGCAGCTCCAACCTGACCAACCCGGACGACCTGACCGTCACCTATCCGTTCATCGAAGGCATCGAGACGGACAACAAGAGCCAGCCCCAACCCGTCACACTCAAGGGCCAGGTCGAGGTCATCGCACCGCGTAAAGTCCTGACCTTCGACCTGACTCGCAAAGACGTGGGCCAGAAACGCAGCGAAGAAAACCTCACCGTTACCCTGCTGGCCCTGGAAAACAACTACGCCGAGATCGAACTGACCAACACCGCGCCCCTGGCGCCGCAAGTGGCGGATGAGTCGCCCAACCCGCTGCTGGTCCAGGCCCGCGACACTACAGGGCAGTTTCTTTCCCGCTCCGGCTCAATCAACGAGAGCGCCGCCCAGGTGGCGTTCTACGAGCAGCAACTGGCGCAGATGCGCAAGCAGAAAACCTGGTCCGACGCCTTTGAGAAACAGCTGGGAGACGAGCAGAAAGCCTTTGAGCAAAAACAGGCCAGCCACTACGCCAAGGTCTACTTCAATGGCCAGATCGATAACCTGCAGGTCAGCGTACTGGACTTTTCCCAAGCAACCGTCACCCGCAAGGACCTTGAGCTGCCGATCCGGCGCTTCGACAAAAACAGCCTGGAAAAAACCGTGCAGGCCCTGCCCATGCCGGTCACGGTGTATGACGACCAGGCCGCAGACTGGCTGCAAAGCGCCAGCCTCACCGAAGACCAGTTGAAAAGCAGCATCACCATCAGCCAGTCAGTGGAGGACGCCAGCGCCGCCCACATCGCCTTTGACCATCCTTTCACGTTCAATGACGACCTGATCGGCTCAACACGCACCAGCAGCGATGCACCGCTGACGTTCTTTACGGCAAACGATGAAGGCAAGCGCGGCGAGCCCATCGAGTTGCCCACCGAGGCCTTTGAGGTCGACCCATGGCGCGGAACGATCACCTACGATCTGAATTTATTCCCGGAAAACCCAGGGTTTGCCGTGGGATCGATCCCACTGTTCCTCGCCACCATCGAAAAAAGCACCGTCAGCACGGCACAATTGCCCAAGGGCCTGTCGCTCCAGGACAACGCGCTGATTGTCGACCAGGCGCTTTTTCCTTCAGACAGTTGGCGGTTCTTTGCCAAGGACGCCAGCGGCAACTACTTGAAGGAAATCCTCGGCGTCAGCCATCGCGCCCAGGAATACGGCACTGCACTGTTTGATGTGCATTACTTTTATGGCCGGCCGACCGAGCTTGAAACCTACCAACGCACGGCGTTGAACACGGTGCAGTACGGCTTTGAGGTCAAACTGGACAAACCCGAGACCAAATAACCTGTAGGAGCCGGCAAGCCGGCTCCTACAGGGGTTGCGGGTTACAGGTGCAGGGCGTGGGGCCGGCCGCCGTTGAGCTGGCGCAGATGGGCTTGCAGGTGAATGCACCATATCTGCGGGTCGTCGGCCAGTTCGTAGCCGTGCAGGGTCAGGCTTTGCACGATGGATTCAAGAATGTTTTCCGCGACGAACGGCCCGTGGAACGGCCCTTGGGACTTGATGGTCGAGGGCTGCTCACCGGTCATTCCGGCGGCAAACAGCAACGTCCACATCCCTGCGTCCCCCGCAAGAGGACGAATGGAACATTCAATTCGGGTAACCAGGCCCAGGCACTGGCGGGTGAGGCAAAGGCTGCGCGGCATGGCGGCGACCCTCGGTAGATCCGGTGTTCAGCCTCCAAGTGCAAGGCTGTCTCTATCCCATGACTCCTGTAGATATCCCTTGAGCTGAGAATAGAAGAAAACCGGTACAAACCAAGGTTGTAGGGACCAACGGTGGTTGGCCCCATACAATTGAGCCAAAAATATGGCACCCCCTGTAGGAGACGGCTTGCCGGCGATAGCGCCAAAGCTGCTGGCCTATCAATACCTGACAGACCGCCATCGCCGGCAAGCCGGCTCCTACAACGGATACATCAGGTTGGCTTGGCCTCAGCCAACGCCTGCTGCGCCAGTTCCTTTTCCGCCTCTTTGAGGTCTTCCTCGCTGATCATCTCGGCAATCGCCCGCAGACGCTCAACCACGCGGGCGTTGACGCTACCCTCGGGGAATTGCCCTTCTGCATCCGGCTCACCCGCAGGTTCGCCCACCAACAGGCTCAACGCCTCGTCGGCCTGGCGCACGGCATACACATGGAACTGCCCTGCCCGCACGGCCTGCAAGACCTTCTCATCGAGCATCAACGTCGCGACGTTGGCCTGGGGAATGATCGCGCCCTGCTCGCCCGTCAAGCCACGAGCCTCGCACAGACGGAAGAAGCCTTCGATCTTCTCGTTGACCCCGCCCACCGCCTGCACTTCGCCGAACTGGTTGATCGAGCCGGTGATGGCAAAGCACTGCTTGAGCGGCGTCTTCGACAGCGCCGAAATCAATGTGCAGGCCTCGCCCAACGAGGCACTGTCGCCGTCGACGTAACCGTAGGATTGCTCCAGGGCAATGCTCGCGGAGATCGCCAGGGGGAATTCCTGGGCATAACGGCTGCCCAGGTAACCGGTGAGGATCATCACGCCCTTGGAGTGGATCGGTTGCCCAAGGTTGACCTCGCGCTCGATATCGACAATGCCGCTACCGCCCGGGTACACCGTGGCGGAAATCCGCGCCGGCACACCAAACGCCGAATCACCGACCTCGAGCACAGTCAGCCCGTTGCATTTACCCACCGCGGCGCCAGCCGTGTCGATGAGGATGACACCGGCGAGCATGTCGTCGAGAATCCGCGCAGAGACCCGCCCGGTACGCGTGGCCTTGGCTTTCAGGGCACGTTCGATATGCCCGGCGTCAGTGCGTTCGTCGCCTGCCAAGTGGCGGATGAAGTCCGCCTCGCTGACCAGTTGGAACAGGTCGCCAATCCGGGCCGACAGGCGTGCCTGGTGCTCCGCCAGGCGAGCGCTGTAGGTCGCCAGCCGCGCCACGGCATCCGAGGTCAGCGGTGCCATGCCTTCTTCCGAGGTACGGGTTTTCAGCAATTGGGCAAATTGCTCCAGGCTCTCATCGACCATCGGGATATCTTCATCGAAATCCACCAGTACCCGGAACATCTCCTGGAAGTCCGGATCCAGGTCTTGCAACGTGTAGTACAGCGAACGGGCGCCGATGATGATGACCTTCACCTGCAATGGAATCACTTGCGGGTTGAGGGTCACGGTGGCCAGGCGGCCCAACTCGCCCAGTGGCGATTCCATCTTCAGCTTGCGTGATTGCAGGGCCCGCTTGAGCGCGTCCCAGACAAACGGCTCGCTGAGCATTTTCTCGGCTTCCAGGATCAGGAAGCCGCCGTTGGCGCGGTGCAGCGCCCCCGGGCGCAATTGCCGATAGGTGGTGTAGAGCGCGCCCTGGTCGGTGCTGTACTCGATCCGGCCGAACAGGTTGTCGTAGGTCGGGTGCGGCTCGAACACCACGGGTGCGCCGCCATTGAGCGCATGGCCCACTACCAGGCTCGGGCAGTACTGCTCTTCGAGCAGCTTGCGCGCCTGGGCGTCGGTTTTCGCGTCATCCACCAACAACTCGACCACGGTCTTGAGCAGATAGACCTGCATCGCCTGCAGGTAGCCGCAGACGCCGGCGTTCTCGGCGTACTTCTCCGACAACGGCGCCAGCAATGGCTGCAAGGCCAGGGTGATGGTCTCTTCGTTGAACTGGCGCATCTGGTTGTTGGACTCGCGCTTCCACTGCGGCAGGCTGGCGAGTTCTTCGTTGAGGCGTTCTTCGAGCTCGGAAATATCCGTGTGGAAGCGCTCACGATCGGCTTCCGGCAGTTGCGAGAACTCGGCCTCGTCCAGGGCCTTGCCATCGAGCATCGGGGTAAAGGCGATGTTGGTGCTGTCACGGTACAGCGCCACGTCCTTTTCCAGGGCCAGACGCTCGATCACGTCCAACGCACGGTCGTAGCGCTGGTTGAAGGCGCGGTCGATGGCGCTTTTGCGCTGCTGATACGTCGGGTGCTCGAACACCGCCGGGAACGTGGCGACCAGGTTGTCGATCAGGCCACTGATATCGGCAATGAACGGGGCCGCGCCGCCTGCAGGCAATTCCAGGGCGCGGGGCTCGCGGGGCTCGTCGAAATTATTGACATAGACCCAGTCTGCCGGGGTCTGCAGGCGCTTGCCTTCGGCCTTGAGGTAGCGTTTGACGAACGAAAAGCGCCCGGTACCGGGCTCACCCATGACAAACACGTTGTAACCGGGGCGTGGCATCGCCACACCGAACTGCAACGCTTCAACCGCGCGTTCCTGGCCAAGCACACCGCGAAAGGGCTCCAAGTCATTGGTGGTCGAGAAGCTGAACTGTTCAGCGGAGAAAGGACGAGTCAGCGCTTCGGGCGCTAGACGCAAGCTGGCAGCAACAGGATCAGGCATCGGGCTTCCTTACATCAGGCGGGGCAATGGCGGCATTCTGGCGCCGTGCGTAGCTGGCTGGCAAGGCACGACTGAGGTAAAGCATAGACACGGGATGCGGCTTGCAAAAAAACCGGTCTGCATTGATTGTTTTACAAAAACCCACGGAACCCTTGGAACATGCCTAAACTCCAAACTGCGCGGGTTGGACTAATAACTGGCCCCTAGGGCGCCATGAGGCGCCTGAACCCTTGTCCATTGGTTTGCACACTAAGAGAACAAAGCTATGAAACGGATCCTTCTCGGTACTCTCTTCACCGTTGTCTCCCTCAATGCAATGGCCGAAGCGCCAGGTGGCCCGAACTGCGGTTGGGGCAACATGCTGTTCGAAGGCCAGCGCGGCACGCCGGCCCACTTCCTGGCCTCCACCACCAACGGCACCTCCGGTAACGCCACGTTCGGCATGACCTCGGGCACCAACGGTTGCAGCACCAACAGCGCGCTGACTTACGGCGGCAAATCGTGGATTGCCATGAATGGCATGATGAACGAGCTGTCCGAAGACATGGCCAAAGGCAATGGCGAAGCGCTGACCACCTATGCCGTGGTCCTGGGCGTTGCTCCAGAGGATCGTGATCACTTCGCAGCAGTGACTCACGAACACTTCCAGCAGATCTTCAGCAAGGCTGACGTAACCGCAGAAGACGTGCACTCCAACACCATCGCTGTTCTCAAAGGCGATGCCCGCCTGGCGAAATACGCCACCCAGGCTTAAGCTCGACCTGCCCGCGCCCTTATCCGGCGCGGGTTTTGTTTTTTGGACCTGCCCGCTTTGGGTCTTTATTTATTCCGACTTAAGTTGCCCCTATGCTCAAACGCCTTGCCTACCTGGCACTCTTCGCCTGCGCCCCGCTATCTGCGGCACCGCATCTTGATGATCAACGTTTGCAGCAACTGGCCAATGATCCGTTCTGGCTTTCGCTGGGGCACTACGAAGCCGGCAAGATCAGCGGTTGGCGCAGCTATGTCAGCGACCAGAAATTTTTCATCGCCAAAGACGGTGCCCATCACCCGGACGCCGAGCTCAAGGCCACTGTAGAGGCGTTGTACGCCCCGGCCAGCCTTGGCGAAAAACACACCCAATGCGTGTACCCGGCCCGCACCCGCTGGCTCAAAGACCAGTTGCAGCTGAGCGACCTGCCGGCCGTGGACTGCGCCGAGTTCAAGCAATGGTTCAAGGACGTCGCGCCCCACAGCGCGGTGATGATCTTCCCGGCGGCCTATCTCAACAGCCCGTCCTCGATGTTCGGCCATACCTTGCTGCGCATCGACCAGGCCGACGTACAAAGCAACAAGACTGCCCTGCTCAGCTACGCGATCAATTTCGGCGCCTACATTGAAGGCTCGGACAACAGCATCCTCTACGCCTGGAAAGGCCTGATGGGCGGTTACCCAGGGCTGTTTGCCCTGGTGCCCTACCAGGAAAAACTCTCGGAATACCGTAGCCTGGAGAACCGCGACCTGTGGGAATACCGCCTGAACCTGACCCAGGTCGAAACCGAGCGCATGGTCGAGCACGTGTGGGAGCTCAAGCAGATCCAGTTCGACTACTTCTTCTTCGATGAAAACTGCTCGTACCGCCTGCTGGAGCTGCTGCAAGTGGCGCGCCCCGGCCTGCGCCTGACCGAACAGTTCCCGCTGACTGCCATTCCTACCGACACCGTAAAAGCGGTGAAGGACGCCGGCCTGGTGGAAAAAATCGATTACCGCCCGTCCCGTGAACGGGAATTACTGGAGCGCGCCAAGCCCCTGGACAGCGACGAGCAACAATGGGTGCTGAAGATCAGCGATGACCAGAAACAACTGCAAGACCCAACGTTCAAAAGCCTGGGCAAAGACCGCCAGGCCCTGATCATCGACGCTGCCTACCGCCTTGGCCGCTACCGTGCCAACGGCCTGGAGCGCGACAGCGAGCGCTCCCAGCGCAGTTTCGAGTTGCTGCGGGCAATCAACCAGAACCCGGCGCCCGACCTCCAGATCGATCGCCCTGGCCTGCCGGAAAACGGCCATGAGTCGCGCACCTGGCAAGCAGGCATCGGTACCCGTGGCGACAAGGCCTTCGGCGAATACGGCCTGCGCATGGCTTACCACGACCTCAACGACAACGCCGAAGGCTTCCCCCTGGGCGCGCAGATTGAAATCCTGCAGATGAAACTGCGCCAGTACGAAGGTAACAACTGGCAACTGCAGCAACTGGACCTGGCGACCATCCGCTCCCTGACCCCACGCAATGAGCTGCTGCAGCCGTTGTCCTGGCAAGTCACCGGCGGCCTTGAGCGAGTACCGGGCAAACATGACGACGAAACCCTGGTCAGCCACGTCAATGGCGGCGCCGGCGGCACCTGGCAACTGCACGACGACATGCTCGGTTTTGCCCTCGGCACCGTGCGCGTGGAACATAACAACGACTTCAGCGAATTCATCTCCCCGGCGGCCGGCTTCAACACTGGTGTCTTGTGGAAAAACCCGCTGGGCAACCTCAGCCTGGAGGCCAAGGGCGACTTCTTCACCAATGGCGAAGTACGCCGTAGTATCAGCCTGAATCAGCAGTGGGAAGTGTCACGTAACCTCGGCGTACGCCTGAGCGCACAACGCGAGTTCAGCCACATGGCCACGCCGGTGAACGAAGTGATGCTGGAAGTGAAGTGGTATCACTATTGACCCGGCGCAAAACCCACTGAAATTCCAGTGTGGGAGCGGGCTTGCCCGCGATGGAGGAGTATCAGTCGCCGGATAGATTGACTGAAGCACCGCTTTCGCGAGCAAGCCCGCTCCCACATTTTTAGTCCGTGTTTACCCCATACCTACAGGAGCTCTAACGACATGGCCGTCACCTGCACCACCCTTGAACAAGTCCGGGAAAACATCGACCGCCTGGACCGCCAGATCGTCGCCCTGCTGGCCGAACGCGGTAGTTTCGTCTCCCAGGCTGCGCGCTTTAAAAAAGACAGCGACGGCGTCAAGGCTCCCCAGCGTGTCGAACAAGTCATCAACAAGGTTCGCGAGCTATCGCACACCCTTGGCGCCAACCCCGACGTCACTGAACAGGTGTACCGGGCGATGATCAGCGCATTCATCCAGCAGGAATTGGCCGAACACGCCGCTCTCACCCAACCTACGACATAACCCCCTGTGGCAAGCGGGCTTGCCAACAAAAATATGCCGTCCAAACAGATAGCTCACCCAGCTTTCACATCTCCCCGACGAATCCCCTTCTAGACTTCCCTTATCAGCCGCTCAACGGCCGGGGAGTATGAGATGTGGCGGTTCGCTGTGATGCTGGGCGTGGTGATGGCGCTTTCAGGGTGCCAGACCACCCACGAGGAGTTGCTGGCCAGGGGTTATCCACCGGCCTTCGCCGACGGTTTTGAGGATGGCTGCGGCAGTGGGCGCCAGGCGGCCGGGGTAATCACTGGGGTGTTTCGCAAGGACGTCCCACGCTATGTGAAGGACCGCACCTACGCCGAAGGCTGGGAAGATGGCTTTCGCCAGTGCAAGGCCATGCGCGAGAGCGAGGACCAGCAGGACTACCGGGAGCGCCACTGGGACGAGCGCGAGCGCGCCTGGCAGCAAGAGAAGGACCGCGACGCCGCACGGGCCTATCGCAGCCAATAACACCTCTGTAGGCGCTGGCTTGCCAGCGATGGCAAGCCGGTTCCTACAGTGGATCAGCGTTATGGCTTAGACGATGCCCTGGGCCAGCATTGCATCGGCCACTTTCACAAAGCCCGCGATGTTCGCGCCCTTCACGTAGTTGACCCGGCCATTTTCCTCACCGTAGTGCACACAGGCGTGGTGGATCGATTGCATGATGTTGTGCAGTTTGCTGTCCACTTCACCGGCGGTCCACAGCAGGCGCATGGCGTTTTGCGACATTTCCAGGCCACTCACCGCCACGCCGCCGGCATTGGAGGCTTTGCCCGGTGCGAACAGGATGCCGGCGTCGATAAAGATATCCACAGCCTCGAGGGTGATCGGCATATTGGCGCCTTCGGCCACGCAGATGCAGCCGTTGCGCAACAGGTGGTGGGCGGCTTCGGCGTCCAGTTCGTTCTGCGTCGCGCATGGCAGGGCGATATCGCAAGCCAGTTCCCACGGGGTCTTGCCGGCGCGGAATTCCAGGCCGAAGCGCGAGGCCAATTCGCTGATACGCTCGCGCTGTACGTTTTTCAGCTCCAGCAGCGCCGACCATTGCTCCTCGGTCAAACCACTTTCGCAATACAGGGTGCCTTCGGAATCGGACAGGGAAATTACTTTGCCGCCCAAGTCCATGACTTTGCGCGCCGCGTACTGCGCGACGTTGCCCGAGCCAGAAACCGCCACGCGCTTGCCTTCGACACGCTGGCCCTGGCGCTTGAGCATTTCTTCAGCAAAGTACACACAGCCAAAACCGGTGGCCTCGGGGCGGATCAGGCTGCCGCCGTAGCTCATGCCCTTACCGGTAAACACCGAGGTGAATTGGTTGCTCAGGCGCTTGTACTGGCCGAACAGAAAGCCGATTTCCCGGGCGCCCACGCCAATGTCACCAGCGGGTACGTCAACGTCCGCGCCGATATGGCGATACAACTCGCTCATGAACGACTGGCAGAAACGCATGACCTCGGCGTCGCTCTTGCCCTTGGGATCAAAGTCCGAGCCGCCCTTGCCGCCGCCCATGGGCAGCGAGGTCAGGGAGTTCTTGAAGGTCTGCTCGAAGGCGAGGAATTTCAGCACTCCGAGGTTGACCGACGGATGGAAGCGCAGGCCGCCTTTATAGGGACCAATGGCGCTGTTCATCTGGATACGGAAACCGCGATTGACCTGGACCTTGCCCTGGTCATCGACCCACGATACCCGGAAGGTAATGGCCCGCTCCGGCTCGCAGATGCGCTCGAGGATGCCCGAAGTCAGGTAGTGGGGATTGGCTTCAAGAAAAGGCCACAGGCTGCGTAGGACTTCTTCCACGGCTTGGTGGAATTCCGGCTGGTCCGGGTCGCGTTTTTTGAGGCGGGCAAGGAAGGATTCGACGGATTCGATCATGAAAAGTCTCGGCAGATTTATTGTCGTTAATGGCGAATTGCCCAGGACTTTATCAATTCATGTCGCACCGCGACAGGGCAAAATGTCGCTTTTGTGAATTTAAATGGTGCAATAGATATAAATAACTGACTCTTAACGCCCCAAAAAGGGTATTTCAGCTTCAGGCATGCACCAACAGTTAAACCGCTTTCGCGAGCAAGCCCGCTCCCACATTTGATCGAGTTTCAACCTTGGAATGCGGTCGAATGTGGGAGCGGGCTTGCTCGCGAATGCATTCAACGCGGTATTCCCGAAACACAGGCAAAAAAAACGGAGCCCGAAGGCTCCGCTTTTCAAACCACCGACCCGATTCAGGCCAGTTTCTTGTGCCGTACACGATGCGGCTGGGCAGCCGCTTCGCCCAGGCGCTTCTTGCGATCGGCTTCGTACTCGGTGTAGTTGCCTTCGAAGAACACAGCTTGCGAGTCATCTTCGTACGCGAGGATGTGTGTCGCCACGCGGTCAAGGAACCACCGATCGTGAGAGATCACAATCGCGGCGCCCGGGAAGTCCAGCAGGGCTTCTTCCAGGGAACGCAGGGTTTCAACGTCGAGGTCGTTGGACGGTTCGTCGAGCAGCAGGACGTTGCCGCCCTCTTTCAGGGTCAGGGCCAGGTGCAAGCGACCACGCTCACCACCGGACAGGTCCTTGACGAACTTCTGCTGGTCGCCACCCTTGAAGTTGAAGCGGCCGACATAGGTGCGCGACGGGATTTCATAGTTGCCGATGCGGATCTGGTCGGAACCGTCGGAAATCTGCTGGAACACGGTCTTGCTGCCGTCGAGGTCTTCGCGGCTCTGGTCGACACAGGCCAGTTGCACGGTTTCGCCGACTTCGATGGTGCCCGAATCCGGTTGCTCCTTGCCCATCAGCATGCGGAACAGCGTGGATTTACCCGCACCGTTACCACCGATCACGCCAACGATGGCGCCTTTAGGCATGGAGAACGACAGGTTGTCGATCAGCACGCGGTCGCCATAGCCTTTGCAGACGTTCTTGAACTCGATGACCTTGTCACCCAGGCGCGGACCGGCCGGGATGTAGATTTCGTTGGTCTCGCTGCGCTTCTGGAATTCCTGGGACTGCATTTCCTCGAAGCGTTGCAGACGGGCCTTGGATTTCGACTGACGGGCCTTGGCGCCTTTGCGCACCCATTCCAGCTCGTCTTTCATGGCCTTTTCATGGGCCGACTGCTGCTTGGATTCAGCGGCCAGACGGTCGGACTTGGCTTCCAGCCAACCGGAGTAGTTGCCCTCGTAAGGGATACCCGCGCCACGGTCGAGTTCCAGGATCCAGCCGGCGACGTTGTCCAGGAAGTACCGGTCGTGCGTGATCGCAACCACGGTGCCCGGGAAGTCATGGAGGAAGTGTTCCAGCCAGGCCACGGAGTCGGCGTCCAAGTGGTTGGTCGGTTCGTCGAGCAGCAGCATGTCGGGGGCCGAGAGCAGCAGGCGGCACAAGGCCACGCGGCGCTTTTCACCACCGGACAGGTGCTCGACCTTGGCGTCCCACGCCGGCAGGCGCAGCGCATCGGCGGCGACTTCCAGCTGGCGCTCCAGGTTGTGACCGTCACCGGCCTGCAGGATGGCTTCGAGCTTGGCCTGTTCGGCGGCCAGTTTGTCGAAGTCGGCATCCGGCTCGGCGTAGGCGGCATAGACCTCGTCCAGGCGGGCCTGGGCGTCCTTGATGACGCTGACGGCTTCCTCGACCACTTCACGCACAGTCTTGGACGGATCCAGGATCGGCTCTTGCGGCAGGTAGCCGATGTTCAGTTCGGGCATCGGGCGGGCTTCGCCTTCGAACTCGGTGTCGACGCCAGCCATGATTTTCAGGAGCGTGGACTTACCCGAACCGTTGAGGCCGAGCACACCGATCTTGGCGCCCGGAAAAAAGGACAACGAAATGTTTTTCAGGATTTCCCGCTTCGGTGGAACAACTTTGCCCAACCGATGCATGGTGAAAACGTATTGAGCCAAAATATGGACCTCGTAAAAAGATGAGAACAGGGCCTGCGTAGCGGCATGGCGCTGTACGTAGCACATCGAATGATCAAGGTTAACCTAAGTCAGCGGCGGCGGGCAGGTTGACAGGTGCTTTTCAGCCGCGCTTTTTCCTGCTGTAGGCCAGATAGAACACAAACCCCAGCGCCAACCCCCAAAATGAAGAAGACACATGGAAGAAGTCGGGGAAATACACGGTGATCATCAAGGTGGCGACAGCCGGGTAATAAAGATCACTTTTGAGCGCGTCCCTCAGGGCGTCCGCCAGCGTGCTGAACAATGCCAGTGCTGCCAGCGCCAGCACAACCGCCGAGGGAATGACCGATAACAGGCTCACCAACCCGGCGGCAAAGAACGCCATGACCCAGTAACTGATGCCCGCCGCACAACTGGCGATATACCGCTGCGACTTGTCTTCGCAGGCCAAGGGCCCGGCACACATGGCCGCCGTCAGCGCTGCCAGGTTGAGATTGTGGCAGCCGAACAGGGAGGCACAACTGGTGGCGAATCCGGTGACGAACAGCATCCCGGGGAAATGGCTGGTGTAGCCGTTATTACGCAAAATCAGATAGCCGGGAATATTCTGTGAAAACAACGTGACCACAAACAGTGGGATGGACAGGTTGATAAACGAAGACAAGGTGAAGACCGGTACTACCCACTCAAACGTCAAGGCTGAAGCCTCCACCACCGGTGCCAGCGGTGGCTGGAGCAGGAAATAGGCAAATAGCGCGCAAAGCGTCACCGGCAAGGCGAATAACGGTTTGAAGATAAACAGCACCAACCAAAGGGCGGCCACCACTCCCATGATCAAGGGGTAGCGCTCAAAGGCCGGTACAAACGAGGTGGACAGTGAGAGCAAAACCCCCGCCAGCATCGCCGATGACAGGCTGGCGGGTATTTTTTCAATATAGCGGGCAATGTTCGGTACTACGGCCAGCGCTAGCATCAGCACCCCGGACATGAAAAAGGCACCGACTGCTTCACCAAACCCAACCAGGGGCTGGTTATACCCAAGCAGGATCGCCGACCCCGGTGTCGACCACGCAAACGCGTACGGCTTTCGGGTTAACAAGGAGTAGGCGATCCCCAGCCCTCCCTGAAACAGACACAGTACCGCCAGGGCGCTGACCGCCTGGCTGGGTGAAGCCCCCACGTTGTAAAAACCCTGCAGCACAATAAAAAAAGTACTGATAAACCCTATCAGCGCTGCACTCGCACCTGTGCTGATCAGGCTCCACCAAGCCACGGGTAGACCACTGCGCGCACTCCATCGCTTGCTTGAAACACTCATCACCGCCACCTCGCTTGTCGACTTTTCGAGCCGTGACAGGAACAAACTTGCACAATCGAAAATACGATGCTAAACCAATATCCAATGGATATTGGTTGCTTCGTCTGAATAGTAGTGAGTAGTAGATTTGAAAAGCAAACGGCTTAGTGACCTGGGTGAAATTCAACACAGAACAGCAAGCGAGCAGATTGAACAGGTGCTGAAGCAGGCAATCCTGGAGGGCCGGCTCCCTCCCGGAGAGGTGTTGCGCCAAGAGGAGCTGGCGCAGACCTTCAACGTCAGTCGCATGCCGGTTCGAGAAGCGCTGAAGAAACTGGAGGCACAGGCGCTAGTGGATTTCGTGCCTTACAAAGGCGCGATCGTGACGCAGATATCGAAGGCCGATGGCCTTGATAACTACGCGATCCGCCTGGCACTGGAACCGGCCGCCATACGGCAGTCGATTCCCTACTTGACCCACGAAGATCTGCAGATGGCCAGGGACTTGATCCAGCAGATGAATGACGAAACGGAAATGGACCAACTGGGGGTGCTGAACAAGCGTTTTCACATGTGCCTCTACGGGAAGACGCCTCATGCCAAGTTCTTGCAACTGGTCGAGAAACAACTGTCCGTGGAGGATCGTTACCTGCGCTTTCACTTGTCTGCCATGGGCCGTGAGCACATGTCACAGGACGAACACCTGGCGATGGTCGAGGCCGCCACCCACCAGGATCTGGACCGCGCCGAGGAGTTGGTGCGCAAGCACTTGATAAAGGCCGCTATTGCACTGGAAAACTTTTTCGACCGCAAAACTTAAAAGTGAGTGCTTACCGCACAACAAGGAGGTAGTCGTGGTAGAGGTCATTTCAGCAACCGCCGTGGATTCGGCGCAGAACCTGGCCGGGAAGTCGATTTTCCTGGAAATGGGCGCACGTTTGGGCGTTGTCGAGCTGCTGTTGCAAGCAGAGCCCTTCGATGCGCAACAGGTCGTAGACCTGAGCGGCGCCAAGCACCATTTCGTCGTGTCCTACCTCAACGCGCTATGCAAGCTGGGGCTGGCCGCGCCTGGCCCTGCCCCCGAAAGCTACAAGGGCACCGCCGAACTGCCGGCGGCGGTGAACAACTGCGGCTACCTGCTCTGGGCCTTGCAGTCCTGCGCGCCGTTGATCGAACACCCTGTGCAGTTCGCCAATGATATGCAGGGTGCTATCGACACCTACGTACGCAATGGTGAGCACGTGGCCAGGACGTCCAAATGGATGGGGGCGACCGACTTTTATCCCCATGCCGAAAAGGAAATCCTGCAAGCCAACCCGCAAAAAATCATTGATTTCGGCTCAGGCACTTGCGGCCTGCTGATCCGCCTGCTTGAGCAACTGCCACAGGCCACGGCAATTGGCATAGACCTGAGTGCCAGCGCTTGCCAGAAAGCCCGGGAAATCATTGAAGGCAAAGGCCTGAGCCAGCGGATCCAGGTGATTCATGCACCGGTTGAAACCCTTATCAACGATCCGGCCTTGCTCAAGGACGTCGATGTCATTCACGCAGGCTTCGTGTTCCATGACCTGAACCCGACGCAAAGCCAGGTTCTGCCGCGACTGCTGGCGGCCATCAAGGGCGCATCCCCCCGCGCCAAACTGGTGATTGCGGACGCCATCCCCGACGACACACCTTGGCAAAACAACGCCTATTCGCTGGCGTTCACGTTTTTACATACCCACTTCATGGATCGACGGTTTCCTTCTGAGCAAGGCTGGCGAGCGCTGCTCGAACAGGCTGGGTTCATGGACGTGACCATCAGTAAACCCGGCCTGTCGGGCAGTCGCCTGATTGTCGGTCACTAAAGCACCACCCTTCCTTTAAAGCAGTAAGGAACCCTATGTCGTAACCAATCCTTGGGAGATCGATCATGCGTATAGAAACCCTTGTGGACCGTGTCAAAACCCATCGCTGCTACAGCCACCCCATCTTCCACAACTGGGCCCGGGTCAACCCCGGAACCGAAGCTATCGGCGCCTTGTTCCACCATATACGCAGCTTTTGCGATGCCACCCGCCCGGGCTGGAACCTGCCTGAAGGCCTGAAGCAGATCGGCCTGCCCACCGAAAGCCATCTGCTGCAGGAAATCGTCGACAGCGAGGAAAACCATGGCCCGGAACTGGCGATGATGGCCGGGCATATCATCAACCGCTCAGTGCCGGGCAAGGCGCTGTTCGACGACCTGTCCGACCAGGCCCATATCGAGTCCATGCTCAAGCGTTGCTCCGACGAGTTGCTCGGCCAACTGCCAGGTTACGACTTTGCCACCGGCCTGATGCCGCAAACCAAAAAAGCCATCCACACCTTTGAAGCACGCAAATCGACGGCGCCCCAGGATGTGTACAAAAGCCTGGGCACCGCGCTGGCCCTGGAGATCATCTCCAATCGCCAACTGATACCCGGAGAAAAAGCCTGCCTGATTGACAGCGGCCTGTACCGCGCCAGCTTCGACGAGCCGGCCATGCACTACCTGCTGGAGCACTACGGTGAAACCGGCGCCGAATGCCAGCACGAACAGAATGCCATCGAAGCCGTAGGGTCAGTCCTCAGCGCCGAGAACAGCACGGCAATCGTCCAGGGCGCCGATGATTTCCTCAATAACCTGGAAGCGTTATGGGACTTGCTGGACGCCACTCTCCTCCAGGCCGAGGGTAGCCGCGCAGCGGCCTGAAGCGTACCGACGGGCCGGGCGACCGGCCCCTTTCACCGACCAAACCACAGGTGAACCATGAACCTACAAGCACTCGACACCCTCTTCGAAGAGTTCTTCCGCAGGCCCGTCGCCAATGCCGAGGACATATTTGACCTGGGCGCGAACTCCTTGACGGCCATTCAATTGATCGGCCGGGTCAATGAGGCGTTTGGCGCGAATATCAACATGGAGCAGTTTTTCCTCAAGCCGTGCAAACAAACCATCATCGATCAGTTGCAGCCGGCAACGGCGGCCCATTACGCCTGATGAGGTACGCCATGCACAGCCTGTTCCCCTTGACCCTGAACCTGCCGCGCGCCGGCAAGGTGATCTGTGTACAGAGCCTGCCAATTGATCCGGCCCGGGAGACCTTGCTGCTGTTATCACCAGTCGGCACGCAGTGTTTCTACATGAAGAACGCCGCATTGTTTTTCATCAGCCGCTTCAATGTGATCATTCTGGAAAGTGACGCCCTGCTGTCCTATGCCTCCACAGCGCAACTGACACCGAGCGCGGGGGTCAGCGATTTTTTCACGCAGCTGCGCACTGCGCTGCCTGAGGGCGTATGCCTGGATGCTCTGGTGGGTTACTGCTCTTCCGCACCTTTGGCGCTGTTGGCCGCGACCCAGGGTGCCTGCCGCAAATTGCTATTGCTCAACGGCGCCTACTTTCTCAGGGGTGATGAAATTGCCAAGAGCCAGTATGAACGCGACGTCGAACGCATGATGCAATCGATCGCGCAGGGGAACTGGGCCCAAGTGTATGAAGCCGTCAGCCTGATCCACACCGCGTGCAGCTATACCCCCAGCGACTACCGCTACCAACAGGTCCGGCCTTTGCGCGAGCTACAGGCCTTTCACCAATACCTGACCTTCCTCAACCACTTGGCGAGCCTGGAAGTGGCGAGCACCGCCCAGGCCGTCAAGACACCCACCCTGGTCTGGTGTGGCAGCAACGATCGCTACACCGACACTGCGTCTTCAAAATACGTGGCGCAGTGGCTGCCTGACTGCCAACTGATCGAAGACCCGGCCGGACATCATCACGACTTTGTCGACGGCCATGAACAGCTGTACCAGGCCATGAGCTGTTTTCTGACCCGCGACACAGCGCAGGCCAGCCGATGAACGCACATAATCGGTCCACGACCCGGGTGTTTCGCAAGTTCCAATCGATTTGCACGGTGACGCCCGATGCGGTCGCGGTTGTCGCTGAAGACGCGTCGATTACCTATCAACAGTTGCATGAGCGAGTACTGGGGCTGTGCGAGCAATTGACCCAGCGGGGCCTGGCCGATACCCCATGCCTGCCGCTGGTCGCCAATCGTTGCCTGGACTATCTGGTGACGCTGCTGGCTTGCGCCAAGCTGGGGCTGGCCTATGTTGCCATCGATCCCGGCACCCCCGCCAAGCGCATTGTCGCGCAGCTTGATCAACTGGGCTGCAACCATGTTTTGCTGCTCGACCAGCCCGAAGCAGTCAATTTAGATCCACGCCTGACCCACTTGCGTCTTGACGAAAGCGGCGCCCTTAGCGCCCAAGGTCCAGCCTTTCGCCGGCCCACCCGGCCGTATCCAATGGACATCGATCCGCTCACGGTGATGTTCACCTCCGGCACCACTGGCGTCCCCAAAGGTGTGCTGATTGGCCAGGATGGGCTGCTGAACCTGGTGGAGAACGTACAGCGGCAAGTTCAAGGCCTGGCGCGCAACTATGTTCATCACTCCTCGATCGGCTTTGACGCCGCGTTGTTTGAGGTCTGGGTCCCTTTGCTGACAGGTGCCTGCGTCACCTTGCACAAACCCGCTTTCAATATCGAGACCCTTTGCGAGGCGGTGCAAAAAGCCCGGTGCGACGTGCTGCTGTTGACCACCTCGCTGTTTCATCTGGTGGCGCAGCACCGCCTGCACATGCTCGCCGCAGTGCGGGTGCTGTATGTCGGTGGCGAAGTACTCAAGCCGGTGCATGCCCGGGCGCTGCTGGCGGCCAATCCAGGCATCACCCTCATCAACGGCTACGGCCCGACCGAGAACACCGTGTTTTCCACCTGGCATAGCCTGGGCACACTCAAGGATGCCCAGGCGCAGGTCATCCCGATTGGCCATCTGCTCAGCCAGGTTTACGCCAAAGTCGTCGATGCCGACCTTCGAGAGGTCACACCCGGCACATCCGGCGAGTTGCTCCTCGGCGGACGAAACCTGGCCCTCGGCTATCTGGACGTCGAACTGACCCGCAAGCGTTTCCTGCGCCTGCCAGAAGGTATCTATTACCGTACCGGCGACTATGTGATCGAGGACGAACATGGGGTTTTCCGCTATCAGGGCCGCATCGACGAACAGGTCAAGATCCACGGCTACCGCGTCGAGCTCGCCGAGGTCGAACAGGGGCTGATGCAGTTACCGGGCATCGCCCAAGCGGTGGTGCTGGCCCGCGCCATGAATCCTCTGGAAAGCTGCCTGCATGCCTTCATTGTGTTCCAGCATGGCTGGCCGGATACCGACGAAGGCAAGTTACTGAGCCTGCTATCCAGCCGGCTTCCCCCCTATATGCTGCCATCGCGCATCCATCGGCTGTTCGAACTGCCGGTGACGGCCAATGGCAAGGTGGATAAACGCGCGCTGCAATCACTGGCGGACGAACAGGCCGTTCATATTGCGCCCCACCCTGCAGGCTCCGCGGTGCTGGAAGCCTGGTCCAGCATCCTGGGCACCCGCGACTTGCAGCCTGAAAACTCCATTTATACCTATGGCGCCTCATCCCTGAGCGTCGTCATGGCCCACACGCAAATCAACCAGACCCTTGGCAGAAAAACCCCATTCGATGAAGTCGCCCGGCTGAACACCTTGCAGGAATGGGTGCAGTACTACGTAGCGCATGAAAACCTCAGTAACCTCTCTTAGGAGCCGACATGGATATCACTGACTTTTCGTTGACGGAACAGGAGCATCAGCAATTCGACCGGGACGGCTTTATCGGGCCCTTCACGCTCTACGAGCCTGAAGAAATGATGCAACTGCATAAAACCGTACGGGCGCAATTGTTCAACCGTACGCACGCGCCCTATGACGCGCCCCTGGATGTGGCGATCACCAATTACGACCGGCACCTGGACGTTGAATTGCTGACCCGTCATGTCTTTCGCAAAGAGATCGTGCACCGCCTCAAAAGCATCCTGGGCCCGGACGTAATCTGCTGGCGCAGCGAGTTCATTCCCAAATATCCCGGCAATGAAGGCACCGATTGGCACCAGGCGGACACGTTCGGCCATGCCTCCGGGGAACCCCAATTGGTCTGGCCCGAGGATGAAGCATTCGGCGGCGCCATCAACGTGTGGACCGGTTTTACCGACGCCACCCCGGAAAACGGCTGCATGCTGTTTATTCCAGGCACCCACAAAAAAATGAACTACGACGAGTCCATCGGCATGACGTTCGACCCGGTCGCCAATAAAGATGTGGTCAAGGGCCAATACGCCCGCGGCTTCAACGGCTACGACTACAGCACCCTGCAAAAAGACAAATCCTGGCAACCGGACGAAGCCGCAGCGGTGCCGATCGTGATGAAAGCCGGGCAGTTTGTGATCTTCCGCTCGATGCTGATGCACTCCTCGCTGCCCAACTCGACGTCGGACAAAACCCGCTTGGGGTATGTGGCGCGCTATGTTCCAGGACGGGTGAAGGTCTACCCCGGCACCGACTATGTGAAAGAGTTTGGTGGCGAGTACCGCCTGGACAAATTCGGCGTGGTGCAAGTTGCCGGGACCTGTACCGACCCGCAAAACCGCGTGGCGAACAGGAGCCTCAGCGGCCTGGACCTCAAGCCTCTGGCCAGTTGACAAGGATCGCCCATGGAACAGCCCTCGTACCTGGCGATCGACCATATCGCCTACGCCACCCGATCCACGGAAAAAACCTCAGCGTTCTTCAAGACCCTGGGGTTCGAGGTGCTGTTTCATCGGCAACCGATCGAGACCTTTGGCGTATTCATCACCAAATTGCGTTCTCCGGCGGGTGAGATCGTCGAAGTGGTCGAACCCTTTCGCGCCGACAGCGTGGTCAGCCGACTGCTGGTGGACGTGGAGGCGTGTATCTATCACGTGGCCTTCAAGGTCGGTGACCTGCACACCACCCAGGCGTCACTGGCAAAAATCGGGGGGGTGACCGTGACCAATGCCATGACGATTCCCTATCCCGCCACACCAGAACACCGTTCACTGACGACGTCACACATGTTTCATCCGGCGGTCGGCCTGTTCGAGATCACTGGATGAGAGGGACGCCATGAACCACACAACCCTGGCGCAGCCCCGCTGGCTCGCACCGTTCCACACAGGGCACGCCGCCGTCCAGCGACGCATATTGCTGTGCTTCCCCTATGGCGGTGGAGGCATGGCGCCGTTCCTCGGGTTGAACGCCTTACACAGCATCGACATCGCAGCCTGGGGGGTCAGGCTGCCTGGACGTGAGGAACGTATCCAGGAGGCGCCAGCGCTCAGTGTCGAGCAAATGATCAATGCCATAGTCACCGAGCTGCAAGCGCTGACACTTCCGTTTGCCTTCTATGGCCACAGCTTCGGCGCCGGCCTGGCACTGGATATCGCCCATGCCCTGGCCGAACGGGGCCACCCTTTACCCACCCACCTGCTTCTTTCCGGGCGCATGCCACCCCATACCGGCTATTCCCCGTTGCTGGGAGCGATGAACGATCAGCAGTTATGGGCGCACATCCGAGCGCAAAGCACCCTGCCGTTGCCACCGGACCCTGCGTGCAGTTTCGCCCGTACCGCCGTGAAGAAACTCAAGGCCGACCTGGCGCTCAACCAACAACTGACCTACCGCTTCCTGCGACCCTTGCCGGTCCCCCTGCATACCCTCAATGGCTATGACGACCCGTTGATCGACCCCCATCGCCTCGACGAGTGGGGTTGCTACACCAGTGCCACCTTTCAGAGCCAGTGCGTACCAGGCGGGCACTTTTTTTTCGAAGACGACTTTCCACGCTTTTACTCGTTTTTTTTAACCGCCCTCAGTGAACAAGGCAGCTAAGTCATATGGAACGCGCATTCTGGAGCACCCCTTACCTTTCGACCCTGGACGCTCGTGTGCTGAGTATCGAGGGGCGTAACGTGGAGATCAGCCCGACGATTTTTTTTGCCGAGTCGGGCGGCCAGGAGTCTGATCACGGTACGATCAACCACATTGAGGTCAGCCAGGCCACGGTGGCGGGTGAGCGGATCATCTATGCCCTGGCCCAGGACCCGGACTTTGCCGTTGGCGACCAGGTCAACGTAACGATCGACTGGCCTCGGCGCTACGCATTGATGCGGTTACACTTCGCCGCGGAAATCGTGCTGGAACTGTTCTACAAGAAATTCCCCGACCTGCAGAAAATCGGCGCCCACATAGGCCAGACCAAGGCGCGGATCGACTTTACCCTGGCAGAGAATGTCAGCCAGTACTTTCCCGAAATCCTGCAGGAAGTCGAAACGCTGGTCGCGGCCGATCTGCCCATTGAAAGCCGCTTCACCGACACCGCGCGCTTGCGCCGCTGCTGGCACATCGACGGGTTTTCCCAAGTGCCCTGTGGCGGTACGCACCTGAACACCACCGGCGAAATCGGCAAGATCCGCCTCAAGCGCAATAACATCGGGGCGCAAAAAGAGCGTGTCGAAATCTACCTGCTGGACTAACCGCCCTACCCCCTGACTGTCCTGGGAGACAGCCTTCATGCTCAACGTCATGTCTGCACTTGGGTTGCTGCTATTAATGCCGGGGCCGACCAATACCCTGTTATTGCGCTCTGGGGTGCTTTCTGGTTTCAGGCGGGCCTGGACCTTGAGCTTGTTGGAATGCCTGGCTTACCTGCTGCAGATTTCATTTTGGGGCTACCTGCTCAGCCATATGGGTGCCAGCGCGCCCTGGTGCCTGAAAGTGATGCAGTTTGTCTCGATCTGTTACCTGGCCAAGACCTCGTACTGCCTGTGGCGCGAGCCCACCGCCGGCCTGCCCGCTATACCGGGCGCGCAGGTATCGCGCCGGCAGTTCTTTTTGCTGACGCTGATCAACCCCAAGGGCTTGCTGGTGGTGTCGTTCATCGTGCCCGTGCAAACCTTTGCCGATACCGCCTTGTATGGGCAGTTCGTCATGCAATTCACCGCGGTAGTGATCCCGGTAGGCTGCGCCTGGGTGCTCTTCGGTGCGCGTATCAAGCGCAGCGGGCATGCCTGGTTGACCCCGCAAAACATAAACCGCACGGCGTCTGTGGTTATTAGTTGCTTTGCACTGGCAATTCTATTCAAACTGGCGGATGCGTTGATCCGTACCGGCCCGGCCTTATAGTCCTGCCAGGCGGCGCTGGCACTTTGCCACAACTCAAGGCATGCTAGCCGCCCTTCGGGCGTCCGGCTTATAGTGCACGTCGCGCGCCAGTACAGCCAAACCGCAGGATCACAGCTTGACCAACGTAACAAAGCCAAGCCCGTTGCGCGCAGCCCATATTGCGCCGGGCGCCCCCCTGCACGGAACCCTCAAGGGCGCGTTGGCGACGCTGGTCCTGTTGCTGCTCGCGCTATTGTTCTGGCAACTGCTGGACCAACTGCAGCAAAACCAGAAGAACCAGCAGCAATACACCATCAACTACAGCGCCGACCTGGCCGAACAGATCAGCCTGAACATGGCCCTGAGCGCGCAAATCGCCCTCAACCTGCTGCCGATTGTCGAGCCCCCACGCAACGAAGAACAGCACCAGGCCCTGGTGCGCAGCTTGCAACGCTCGCTGCCGGAACTACGCAGCGTCGCCCTGCTCGCCCCCAGCGGCGCGATCATCAGTGACACCGCCGACAACAGCCAGGACGGTGCCTGGCTCGAAGAGCTGGTCAAGCGCAGCCATGCCCAGTCCTATTACCTGAGCAACAACAGCGACGGCTCCGTCATCTACTTGCTGCTGCACCAACCCAGTGGCGGCGCAAAAATGTACTGGGCGTTGCGCCTGGCCCCCAATTACCTGGCCAACCTGACGCGCCAGGACGGCCAGGGGCCGCGCCCGATGTGGGCGATTGAGAACCAGTTGAACCATCGGATTGTCAGTCGCGACAGCGGCATGCCCAGCCAATGGTCGTCCGGGCTGACCCCGGAAGAACTGAATAAAACCGTACTGGTCACCCCCTTGAGCAAAAGCGACTGGCAACTGCGCGGCCTGTTCGACCGCGCCGCCGTGCTGGAGCAACTGCTGCCGGCGTTTATCGGCAAGTGCCTGCTGGGCCTGGCCTTTTCGCTGATCCCGGTGCTGGTGCTGCTGAACATGCGCCGCCGCCAGCGCCAGGTCAACGAAGGCCGGCGCCGCTATCAGGATATCTTCGACGGCACCGGCGTGGCCTTGTGCGTGCTCGACCTGTCGGGCCTGCGGGGGTTCTTCGACAAGGCCCAGTTGCACACCCGCGAGCAGTTGCAGGACTGGCTGCAAAACAGCCCCGAGCAACGCCAGCATCTGCTTAAGGAACTGCGCATCACTGAAGTCAACCAGGTGGCGGTGCGCCTGCTGAATGTGGCGTCCTGCGAACAGGCCTGGGACCGTTTGATCGACGGTTGCGCGCTGAACACCAGCGCCATTGGCTACCAAGTGCTGGAAGCCGTGCTGACCCAGCAAAAACAGCTGGAGCTGGAGATTCAACTCAGCGACATCGACGGCAACGACCAGTACCTGTGGCTGGTGATGCGCCTGCCGGAAGCACAGCACGACTATAAGGCAGTGATCCTCAGCATCAGCGATATCACCAGCCGCAAGCTGATCGAACTGTCGCTGGTGGAGCGCGAAGGCTTCTGGTCGGACGTGGTGCGTACCGTGCCGGATCACCTGTATGTGCAGGATGTGATCAGCCAGCGGATGATCTTCAGCAACCACCACCTGGGCCATACCCTGGGCTACAACCGGCACGAACTGCAACAGATGGGCGAGTACTTCTGGGAGATCCTGCTGCACCCCGAAGACGCCGAGTACTACCACGAACTGCGCCAGCAACAGCGCGCCGCCGGGTACCTGGCACAGTTGCAGTGCCAGCTGCGCTTTAGGCACCGCAACAACCAGTGGCGGCGCTTCGAGATCCGCGAACAGGCCCTGGCCCGGGACAAGACCGACCAGGTCACGCGGATCATCGGCGTGGCCAAGGACATCACCGACCAGATCGAAGCCAGCGAGTCCCTGCGCGACAGCGAGCAGCGCTACCGGATGTTGGCCGAAAGCATCAGCGACGTGATTTTCTCCACCGACAGCAAGCTGGCCCTCAACTACGTCAGCCCGTCTGTGAATGCAGTGCTGGGCTATGAAGTCGACTGGATCTTCAAGAACGGCTGGCAATCGACCATCGCCAACCCGCAACAACTGACCGGCATCTACACCCTGGTGGAACGGGTCAGCCGCTCTCTGGACCAGCCCGAAGCCCTGGCCCTGCTGCGCGATGACGTGCAGACCCAACTGTTCCTGTTCGACTGCCTGCGGGCCGATGGGCGCAAGGTGCCGATCGAGCTGCGCCTGGTGCTGGTGTGGGACGAGCACGGCGCGTTCGAAGGCATCCTCGGCGTGGGTCGCGATATCAGCCAGCAACGCCGCGCCGAGAAAGACCTGCGCATGGCGGCCACGGTATTCGAGCATTCCACCTCGGCAATCCTGATCACCGACCCGGCCGGCTACATCGTGCAGGCCAACGAAGCGTTCAGCCGGGTCAGCGGTTATGCGGTGGCCGACGTCCTCGACCAGTTGCCGAACATGCTCACCGTCGACGAACAGCAGGAAGCGCACCTGCGCTACGTGCTCAAGCAGTTGCACCAGCACAGCACCTGGGAAGGCGAAGTGTGGCTCAAGCGCCGCAGCGGCGAACATTACCCGGCCTGGGTCGGCATTACCGCCGTACTCGATGATGAAGGCGACCTGGCCAGTTATGTGTGCTTCTTCAGTGATATCAGCGAGCGCAAGGCCAGCGAGCAACGCATCCACCGCCTGGCCTACTACGACGCCCTGACCCACCTGCCCAACCGCACCCTGTTCCAGGATCGCCTGCACACCGCGCTGCAGTCGGCCGAACGGCAGAAGTCGTGGGTGGTGCTGATGTTCCTCGACCTCGACCGTTTCAAGCCGATCAACGACTCCCTGGGCCACGCCGCCGGCGATCGCATGCTCAAGGAAATGGCCACCCGCCTGCTCGGCTGTGTGGCCGAAGACGACACCGTGGCGCGCATGGGCGGTGACGAGTTCACCTTGCTCCTGCAACCGCGGGTCAGCCGCGAAATGGCGCTGAACCGGGCTATTCATGTGGCCGAGCAGATCCTCGCCAGCCTGGTGAAGCCGTTTGTGCTCGAAGGCCGCGAGTTTTTTGTCACCGCCAGCATCGGTATCGCCCTGAGCCCTCAGGACGGCAACGAACTGAGCCAACTGATGAAAAACGCCGACACGGCGATGTACCACGCCAAGGAGCGCGGCAAGAACAACTTCCAGTTCTACCAGGCCGACATGAACGCCAGCGCCCTGGAGCGCCTGGAACTGGAGAGCGACCTGCGCCATGCCTTGGACCAGAACGAATTCGTGCTGTACTACCAACCGCAGTTCAGTGGCGATGGCAAACGCTTGACCGGCGCCGAAGCCCTGCTGCGCTGGCGCCACCCACGGCGCGGGCTGGTACCGCCGGGGGATTTCATCCCGGTACTGGAAGAATTGGGCCTGGTGGTGGATGTGGGCGACTGGGTGATCGACGAGGCCTGCCGCCAACTCAAGACCTGGCACCAGAACAAGGTGCGGGTACCCAAGGTTTCGGTGAACATTTCGGCCCGGCAGTTCTCGGACGGGCAGTTGGGTACGCGGATCGCTACCATCCTCAAGGAAACCGGCCTGCCACCGGCGTGCCTGGAACTGGAGCTGACCGAAAGTATCCTGATGCGCGAGGTCAACGAGGCCCTGCAGATCCTCGCCAGCCTGAAAAACCTCGGCCTGAGCATCGCCGTAGACGACTTCGGCACGGGTTATTCATCGCTCAACTACCTCAAGCAATTCCCCATCGACGTGCTCAAGATCGACCGCACCTTCGTCGACGGCCTGCCGTCCGGCGAGCAGGACGCGCAGATCGCCCGCGCAATCATCGCCATGGCCCACAGCCTGAACCTGGCGGTGATCGCCGAAGGCGTGGAAACCCATGAGCAACTGGACTTCCTGCGCGAGCATGGCTGTGACGAGGTGCAGGGTTACCTGTTTGGGCGGCCGATGCCGGCCAATCGGTTTGAGGCGCAGTTCAGCAATGATGCGCTGTTCATGTTTGACTGAAAATCATGTGGTGGGGCAGACGGCCTCATCGCGGGCAAGCCCGCTCCCACAGTTGAAATGCGTTCCCATGTGGGAGCGGGCTTGCCCGCGATGAGGCCCTCAAATACGCCATCCATCTCTGGATGAGCGCCACTTGTCCGCGACATGATGTCCTTTCATATGCCATCTAAAACCCATTGGGTTAGAATGCCCCTCTTTTCTGCCCCCGATCCTTGAGGACCGCCATGTTCAGCCGTGATTTGACTATTGCCAAGTACGACGCCGATCTCTTTGCCGCCATGGAGCAAGAAGCTGTGCGCCAGGAAGAGCACATTGAGCTGATCGCTTCGGAAAACTACACCAGCCCTGCGGTGATGGAGGCTCAAGGTTCGGTTCTGACCAACAAGTACGCCGAAGGCTACCCAGGCAAGCGCTACTACGGCGGTTGCGAGTTCGTCGACGTGGTTGAGCAACTGGCCATCGACCGTGCCAAGGAACTGTTCGGCGCCGATTACGCCAACGTCCAGCCACACGCCGGCTCCCAAGCCAACGCGGCCGTTTACCTGGCCCTGCTGCAAGGCGGCGACACCATCCTGGGCATGAGCCTGGCCCACGGCGGTCACCTGACCCACGGCGCCAGCGTTTCGTCCTCCGGCAAGCTGTACAACGCTGTGCAGTACGGCATCGACGGCAATGGCCTGATCGACTACGACGAAGTCGAGCGCCTGGCGGTCGAGCACAAGCCAAAAATGATCGTGGCCGGTTTCTCTGCCTACTCGCAGATCCTCGACTTCCCACGCTTCCGTGAAATCGCCGACAAGGTTGGCGCCTACCTGTTCGTCGACATGGCCCACGTGGCCGGTCTGGTCGCCGCTGGCGTCTACCCGAACCCAGTGCCTTACGCTGACGTCGTGACCACCACGACCCACAAGACCCTGCGCGGTCCACGTGGTGGCCTGATCCTGGCGCGCGCCAACGCCGAGATCGAGAAGAAGCTCAACTCCGCGGTATTCCCGGGCGCCCAGGGTGGCCCGCTGGAGCACGTAATCGCCGCTAAAGCGATCTGCTTCAAGGAAGCGTTGCAGCCTGAGTTCAAGACTTACCAGCAACAAGTGGTGAAAAACGCCCAGGCCATGGCCAGTGTGTTCATCGAGCGCGGTTTTGACGTGGTTTCCGGCGGTACTGAAAACCACCTGTTCCTGCTGTCGCTGATCAAGCAGGACATCTCCGGTAAAGATGCTGACGCTGCCCTGGGCAAAGCCTTCATCACCGTGAACAAGAACTCGGTACCGAACGACCCACGTTCGCCGTTCGTCACCTCGGGCCTGCGCTTCGGCACCCCGGCCGTGACCACTCGTGGCTTCAAGGAAGCAGAGTGCAAGGAACTGGCTGGCTGGATCTGCGACATCCTGGCAGACCTGTCCAACGAAGCCGTGATCGACGCGGTACGTGAGAAGGTCAAGGCCATCTGCAAGAAGCTGCCGGTGTACGGCGCTTGATTGCAGTTGCTTGAATGAAAAGCCCGGCTCTTGAGCCGGGCTTTTTTATGCCTGTTGGAACGCGGTCAAAAATGTGGGAGCTGGCTTGCCTGCGATAGCGGAGGGTCAGTCAATGATGTGGTGGCTGACAGACCGCTATCGCAGGCGAGCCAGCTCCTACATTGATCGTGTTTCAGGTCAGGGTTGGTAGACCCGCTGGAAGCCCGCGCGAATCTTCTCTTCGGGCAATTCGTCGGCAATAAACACAATCACACTCTCCCGCGCCTCGCCCTCGGCCCATTCGGTATCCCAATCGAAACCGTAGAGCTTGAGCACGCCCTGGAACACCATGCGCCGGTCTTCCCCGGCGATGTTCAGCACGCCCTTGTAGCGCAGCAGTTGCTTGCCGTGCTCCTCCAGCAGCTCGTTCATGAACTCACTGAGGCGGTCGATATCCAGCGGCTGGTCGGTGCGCAATACCAGGCTGGAGATACGGTCGATGGACGGTGCCTGGCTGACCGGGCGCAAGGTCATGCCGGCGTTGAGGTTGAAGCCACGCACGTCCAGCAACTCGGCGAGGTCAATCTTGCCGTGCTCCACCACCCGGATCGGCGCACGGCGGTTGATGCGGGTCAGGCGCTCGCAGAGGGCGTCGAAGCTGGCGTCGTCCACCAGGTCACGCTTGCTCACCAACAGGCGGTCGGCAAAGCCGATCTGCGCCTGGGCGATGGTCTGGGTCAGGTGGTGTTCGGCGTGGGCCGCGTCCACCAGGGTGATGATGCCGTCGAGGATGTAGCGCTCGCGCAGTTCTTCATCGATGAAAAAGGTCTGGGCCACCGGCGCCGGGTCGGCCAGGCCGGTGCATTCGATCACCAGGCGGTCGAAGGCGATCTCGCCGCTGTCCAGGCGTTCGAGCAGCAGGTACAGGGCTTTGGTCAGGTCGGTGTGAATGGTGCAGCACACGCAACCGTTGGACAGGGTCATGACTTGCACCGGTTCATCGCCCAGCAACTGGGTGTCGATACCGGCGTCGCTGAATTCGTTTTCGATCACGGCGATTTTCAAGCCGTGTTCGGCCTTGAGCAGATGACGCAACAAGGTGGTCTTGCCAGCGCCGAGGAAGCCGCTGAGGACGGTGACGGGGATGGGAGAGGACAAAAATATTCTCCTTGAGGAAACTTAAAACAAATGTGGGAGCGGGCTTGCCCGCGATTGCGATCTCACATTCAACATCGCTGCTGACTGACAGTCCGCCATCGCGGGCAAGCCCGCTCCCACAAGGGATCACACAGGCCCAAGCCTATGGGTTCAACAGCACTTGGGCCCGCCCTTGCCGCCGTAACGGGCTTCCTGGCGTTCCCGGAAGAACGCCTTGTAGTCCATCATCGGCTTGTCCGGGTGCTTGGTTTGCATATGCTCGACGTAGGTGTCGTAGTCGGGCATGCCGACCATCAGGCGCGCGGCCTGACCGAGGTATTTACCGAGGCGACCAATGTCATTGAACATGTTTGCAACCCTCTATCACGCGTCCGGCATGGCTTGGAATGGCGCTTCTTTATCCGTACGTTCCTTGGTACCCCAGGCGGCTACGCCGACTTTGATCGCATAGAACAGGATGCTGAAGACCACGAACAGGAACAGTACCGTCAGCGTCGCGTTGGTGTAGGCGTTCCAGATCACATGCTGCATCTGGTCGATGTTCTTCGCCGGGGCAAGGATCTGACCGTTGGCCAACGCATCGCTGTACTTCTTGGCCAGCGACAGGAAGCCGATTGCCGGGTTGGCGTCGAACAGCTTGATAAAGCCTGCGGTGGTGGTGCAGATCAGCAGCCAGACAGCCGGCAGCAGCGTGACCCAGATGTAGCGCTGGCGCTTCATTTTGATCAGCACAACAGTGGCGAGCATCAGCGCGATACCGGCCAGCATCTGGTTGGAGATGCCGAACAGCGGCCACAAGGTGTTGATGCCACCCAGCGGATCGATCACGCCTTGGTACAGCAAGTAACCCCACATCGCCACACAGCCTGCGGTCGCGATCAGGTTGGCGGTCCAGGACTCGGTACGCTTGAGCGCTGGGACGAAGGAGCCGAGCAAGTCCTGGAGCATGAAGCGACCGGCACGGGTACCGGCGTCAACTGCAGTCAGGATGAACAGCGCTTCGAACAGGATCGCAAAGTGGTACCAGAATGCCATGGTGTTTTCACCCGGCAGGACACTGTGCAGGATCTGCGCGATACCGACCGCCAGGGTCGGCGCACCGCCGGCACGGGCCAGGATGGTGGTTTCACCGATATCGTTGGCCACTGCCTGCAGCGCTTCCGGGGTAATTGCAAAGCCCCAGCTGCTGACGGTCTGGGCAACGGTCACCACATCAGTGCCGACAATCGCCGCAGGGCTGTTCATGGCGAAGTACACGCCTGGCTCGATCACCGAAGCGGCAACCATGGCCATGATGGCGACGAACGACTCCATCAACATGCCGCCATAGCCGATGTAGCGCGAGTGGGCCTCATTGGCCAATAACTTGGGCGTGGTGCCCGAGGAGATCAGCGCATGGAAGCCGGACACCGCACCACAGGCGATGGTGATGAACAGGAACGGGAACAGGCCGCCCTTCCACACCGGGCCAGTGCCATCGATAAACTGGGTCAGTGCTGGCATTTTCAGGTCAGGCATGGTGACCAGAATGCCGATCGCCAGGGCGATGATCGTGCCGATTTTCAGGAACGTCGACAGGTAGTCACGGGGAGCCAGGATCAGCCACACCGGCAATACCGCCGCCACGAAGCCGTAGCCGACCAGCATCCAGGTGATCTGGATCCCGGTGAAGGTGAAGGCCTTGGCCCAGACCGGATCAGCGGCAATCTGCCCGCCCAGCCAGATCGAACCCAGCAGCAACAGCACGCCGATGATCGAGATCTCGCCAATGCGGCCCGGCCGGATGTAGCGCATGTACACGCCCATGAACATCGCAATCGGGATGGTCGCCATCACCGTGAAGATGCCCCACGGGCTCTCGGCCAGAGCCTTGACCACGATCAGCGACAACACCGCGAGGATGATGATCATGATCAGGAAGCAGCCAAACAGCGCGATGGTCCCGGGAATGCGGCCCATCTCTTCGCGAACCATATCCCCCAGGGAGCGGCCGTTGCGACGGGTGGACAGGAACAGGATCATGAAGTCCTGCACCGCACCCGCCAGCACCACACCGGCAATCAGCCACAGGGTACCTGGCAGGTAGCCCATCTGCGCGGCCAAGACCGGGCCGACCAAAGGCCCTGCACCGGCAATGGCGGCGAAGTGGTGACCGAACAGGATATGTTTGTTGGTCGGCACATAGTCCAGACCGTCATTGTTGATCACTGCGGGGGTGGCCCGCCGTGGATCGAGTTGCATCACATTATTTGCAATGAACAGGCTGTAGTAACGATAAGCCACCAGATAGATGGCGACTGCCGCGACTACAATCCACAAGGCGTTGATCGCCTCGCCGCGACGCAAAGCCACTACGCCCAGGGCGCACGCTCCTACGATTGCCAGCAACAGCCAGGGTAGATGGCGGAGCAGGCTATTATTATTTTTCATTTTTTTATTCCAGCCAGGTTGGACAGAAAGACAGCCATCCGGAGTTTAGCGCGCTGCGCCCTAAAGACCAGCCCCCTACGTTGGTCTAGAGCCTTGCCGGGGCGAAAAAAACAGAAATAAATGCCCGACAATGGCGCAAGGCTACAATCCCTGTACCTACAGAGGGTTTCACCATGAGCGACCAGCCGTCAGATCGCCGCCGTTTTCGGCGGATTGCCTTCGATGCCAGGACCGAACTCAAGCAGAACGGCCAGCAATGGCCGGTGCAACTGGTGGATTTATCGCTCAAGGGGCTGCTGGTGCAAAAGCCCGCGCCGTGGTTGGGCAAGGGTAATGAGCCGTTTGACGTGGACATTCACCTGGACGCCCAGACCGACGTCAGCATGCAGGTGCGGCTGACCCATGATGACCAGGGGCAACTGGGGTTTGTCTGTGAGCATATCGACCTGGACTCGATCAGCCATTTGCGCAGGTTGATCGAGCTGAATCTGGGGGATGAGGAGGAGTTGCATCGGGAGCTGGGCGAGTTGCTGAACATCTGACCTTTGCCGGCGATGGCGGCGTGTCAGTCAGGGATGTAGCGACTGATTCGACGTCATCGCTGGCAAGCCAGCACCTACAGGGTTTTGGGTTATTCGAACAAGGCGTCCAGGGCCTGCTCCAGACGCGTCACCGCAATCACCTGCAACCCCGGTGGCGCCTCCTTCGGTGCATTGCCCTTGGGCACGATGGCACGCTTGAAGCCATGCTTGGCCGCTTCCTTCAGACGCTCCTGGCCGCTGGGCACCGGACGCACTTCGCCCGACAAGCCCACCTCACCAAATACCAGCAGGTCATGGGGCAACGGCCGATTGCGCAGGCTGGAAATCACCGCCGCCATCAACGCCAAGTCCGACGCGGTTTCCAGCACCTTTACACCGCCGACCACGTTGAGGAACACGTCCTGGTCATGGGTCGGAATCCCGCCGTGGCGATGCAGCACCGCCAGCAGCATCGCCAGGCGGTTCTGATCCAGGCCCAGGGTCACGCGGCGCGGGTTGGCCAGGTGGCTGTCGTCCACCAGGGCCTGGACTTCCACGAGCATCGGCCGGGTGCCCTCCCACGTTGCCATTACCACACTGCCCGGTACTTCTTCCTGGGCGCGGGTCAGAAAGATCGCCGAGGGGTTGGAGACTTCTTTGAGCCCCCGGTCCGTCATGGCGAACACACCCAGCTCGTTGACCGCACCAAAACGGTTTTTCACCGCGCGCAACAGGCGCAGGCGCCCATCGGACTCGCCCTCGAAATACAGCACTGTATCGACCATATGCTCCAGCACCCGCGGGCCGGCCAACGCGCCTTCCTTGGTGACATGGCCCACCAGGAAAATCGCCGTACCGCTTTGCTTGGCATAGCGCACCAGCAACGCCGCGCTCTCCCGCACCTGGGACACCCCTCCCGGCGCCGATTGCAGCTGCTCGGTGAAGATCGTCTGGATCGAGTCGATCACCATCACCTTGGGTTTTTCCACACGGGCGGTGGCGATGATGCTTTCGATACAGGTCTCGGTCATGACCCGCAACTGGTCCTGGGGCAGGCCCAGGCGACGGGCGCGCATGGCCACTTGCTGCTGGGATTCTTCGCCGGTGACATACAAGGCCGGCATACGGCTGGCGATGCTGCACAGGGTTTGCAGGAGGATGGTCGATTTGCCGATCCCCGGATCGCCGCCGATCAACACCACCGAGCCGTCCACCAGGCCGCCACCGAGCACTCGGTCAAGCTCGCCGGAAGCGGTAGAAAAGCGCGGGATTTCTTCGACGCTGACTTCAGCCAGGGTCTTGATCTGGGCTTGCTGGCCGGTCCAGCCTGCGCGACCGGTGGGCGCTGCGGCGCCGCCACTTTCGATCATGGTTTCAGTGAGGGTGTTCCACGCTCCGCATTCGCCACACTGGCCCGCCCATTTGGGAAAGGTCGCGCCGCACTCCGTGCAGCCGTACATGCGCTTGGCCTTTGCCATCTGAGAACCTCCAACCGAAAAACCGCGATGATAGCTCAGCGCGGCAGTGCGGTACGGATTTCACCGTTGGCTAATCGTGTAGCGCTGTTGCCCAGCGGGTCCTCGGCGTTCAGGTCGGCGCCCTGGGCCTTGAGTGCATCGAGCAGTTCCACGCGCTTGAACAGCCCGGCGTACATGGCCGCCGTCTGTCCGGCACCGTTGCGTTGGTCAGGGTTGCAGGCGGTGCCCAGCAAACGCCGGGCAATGCTCAGCTCACCCTTGAAAATCGCCCCCATCAACGCCGTGTTGCCGCGTTTGTCCTGCACGCAAGCATCGGCACCGGCCGCCAGCAGTTGCTCCACGGCCGGTCCCTGCCCGTGATAGGCGGCCAGGATCAGTGCGGTGTAGCCCTTGTCATCGACGGTGTTCAGGGAATAGCCGGACTCGATAAAGGTGTTGAGCATCTCCACATCGCCACGCCGGGCGGCGTCGAAGTAGTAGTCCTGCAATTGCGCCTTGAGGGCCTGCGGGTCGGCCAATACGCTCAAGGACCAGCAGGCCAAAAGCGCCCCAATAAAGCTACGCATAATCGACATCCTCCAAGGCTCCTGTGGGAGCGAGCTTGCTCGCGAAATACGTAAGGGCACCGCGTTAATCCTGAATGTACGCGGTGCCTTTGAGAGCTTCGCGAGCTAGCTCGCTCCTACAGAAGTGGGTATTAAGATCAGTCGTTCAGCTTTTCAGCCAATGCCTTGACCCGCGCCAGATCACCCTTGGCCACTTTGGCCACGCCAGTGCCATATTCCGGGTCGGCCTTGTACAGGAACGACAGGATAATGTGCTTGCTGACGTCATCCGTGGTCGCCAGGGAGCCACCGAAGTTGTCGATCAAGTCCTGGCGCTCCTTCTTGCTGAAGGAGCGGTACAAGTCGCCTGCCTGCTTGAAGTTCTGCTCACGCTGGATCTTCGCCTGCTGGGTGCTGCCGGCCAGGGGCATCTGGCTGTAGCGCGCACTTTGCGGCTCTTCCCGCGGTTCCAGGCGGCTTGGCTGGTAGTTCACGCCGCTGCTGGTCTTGCCGAAGTTCATCGTGCCGTCCTGGTTACCGTTGTTGACGGTGACCCGTGGTGCGTTGATCGGCAATTGCAGGGCATTGGCGCCCAGTCGGTACATTTGCGTATCCGCATAGGAGAACACTCGGCCTTGCAGCAGGCGATCTTCCGACGGCTCGATACCCGGCACCAGGTTCGCCGGGGCCATGGCCACTTGCTCGGTTTCCTGGAAGACGTTGGCCGGGTTGCGGTTTAGCACCATCTGCCCGACTTTGCGCTGGGGAACATCGGGCCAGATCTTAGTGGCGTCCAGAGGATCGAAATCAAACTTGGCCAGTTCTTCCGGCTTGAGCACTTGTACGTACAGATCCCACTTGGGGAAGTCGCCCTTGTTGATATGGGTGACCAGGTCGTTAGTCATATGGCTGTAGTCACGGCCCTGGACCTCGACAACTTGTTTTGGATCCAGGTTCTTGATGCCTTGCAGGCTCTTCCAATGGAACTTGACGTAGTGCACTTCACCCTTGGCATTGATCAACTTGTAGGCATGTACGCCATTACCATCCATCTCGCGGTAACTGGCCGGGGTGCCGGAGTCCGAATACAACTCGGTGAGTGTGCGGGTGGACTCGGGAACATGGGAGAAGAAGTCAAAACGACGGGAGTCGTCATCCAGGTTAGTGCGTGGGTCAGGTTTGAACGCATGCACCATGTCCGGGAACTTGATGGCATCGCGAATAAAGAACGTCGGGAAATTATTACCTACCAGGTCCCAGTTACCTTCGGCGGTATAGAACTTGGTGGCGAAGCCGCGAGGGTCGCGCAGGGTTTCCGGGGAATGGTTGCCGTGGACTACGGCAGAAAACCGGACGAATACCGGCGTGGCCTCACCTGCGGCAAACACTTTGGCCTTGGTCAGGTCGCTGAGGTTATCGGTGACGGTGAAGGTGCCGTGGGCACCAGTGCCACGGGCATGCACCACACGCTCGGGGATGCGCTCGCGGTCAAAGCGTTGCAGCTTCTGGATCAGTTGAACGTCCTGCAGCAGGACCGGGCCGTTGGCGCCGGCGGTCTGCGAGTTCTGGTTGTCGCCCACTGCCGCGCCGTTATCGCGCGTCAAGTTGGCGGCGCTGACCGACAGCGATAATAGGCTGGTACTGGCAATCAACAGCAGATTGCGCGCAGCAATAGACCTGCGGCTAATAAGGTTTTTCATCATGCAATCCTCTGGTTTTTTTAATGCACTTTTACAAGTGCTCGCCAGAGGCTAGTGATCCTGGCGCCAGAAGATAAATAGAAAACTCACACCAGCCCGATTGAGAAAATAGTGTGGTAAACCACTGAAATGGCGGGTATTTCGCGCGCGACTGGTGGCACTTTGCAAACTATTTGCGTTTTAATGTGTCGATTACAACGAACAGTGTTAACAGTTGTGTCGAGCAAGTCACTGCAGACTGACTTACACTGAGCTCCTCTCCTCTCAACTGTAACAAGGAATAACCTATGGGCGTGATCAGTGAGTTCAAGGCCTTCGCGGTCAAAGGTAATGTGGTCGACATGGCGGTCGGTATTATCATCGGCGCTGCCTTCGGCAAAATTGTTTCGTCCTTTGTAGGCGACGTGGTGATGCCTCCTATCGGTCTGCTGATCGGTGGTGTGGATTTCGGTGATCTGGCGGTAACGCTCAAGGCCGCCCAGGGCGATGTCCCAGCAGTGGTCCTGGCCTACGGCAAATTCATCCAGAGCGTGATTGACTTCGTGATCGTCGCGTTCGCGATCTTCATGGGCGTCAAGGCCATCAACCGCCTCAAGCGTGAAGAAGCCGCCGCACCAAGCCTGCCGCCGGTGCCGACCAAGGAAGAAGAACTGCTGGGCGAGATCCGCGACCTGCTCAAGGCTCAGAACAACAAGCCCCTGTAGCCGACCTGCAACACCTGTCGGCCACTGAAAAAAGGCGCCTCTGATCGGGCGCCTTTTTGCTACCAGTAGTTTTCTACCGCCACCTGCCCTGGCCGACGCGTCAGGCTCAATTGCATATCGCGCTGTTTAAGCAATTGCCGGGTGTCGTCGATCATCTGTGGGTTGCCGCAAATCATCACCCGCGAATGCTCTGGCGTCAGGGCCACACCCGCCGCACGTTCCAGCTCACCATTTTCGATCAGGGTGGTGATACGCCCGTTCAATGCGCCCGGGTGCTGCTCACGGGTCACGATGGGCAGGTAGGTGAGTTTATGGGCGTACTCCTTAAGGTACTCACGCTCGCCCAACTGCTGGATCAGTGTCTGGTAGGCCAGCTCGCGAGCCTCCCGGGCGCTGTAGACCAGAATGATGCGCTCGAATTTTTCCCAGACTTCAAAGTCCTGCAGGATCGACAGAAACGGCGCAATACCGGTGCCGGTCCCCAGCAACCACAGGTCCCGGCCATCGACAAACCGGTCCAGGGTCAGGAAGCCCGTGGCTTGGCGCTCCACCAGCAGTTCGTCGCCGGCACGCAAGCGGCTCAACTCACTGGTGAATTCGCCGCCGGGAACCACAATCGAGAAGAACTCCAGGAACTCATCGAAGGGCGACGACACCACCGAGTAGGCGCGCCACACCAGGCTGCCATCGGGTTTGGTCACACCCAGGCGGACAAACTGCCCGGCGACGAAACGAAACCCCGGGTCGCGGGTGGTCCGCAGGGTAAACAGACTGGGGGTCAATGACTGCACATTGACCAGGGTCTGGCGTGTGAATTTTTCAGCACTGGCCGTCATAGCGGGCTCCGGGCGACAGGTAACCCCTAGTGTCGCCCAAAGTGGCGCCGGCAAACACCGTTGGTTTGTAGTGACATCCGCCCGGCCGGCGACAACCGGCATGTATCACTGCTGTAACGGTACTTGAGTAATAGCTCTAATTGCGCAAACTAAACTATTTGGCGATTAACCAGGCCCCTTGGCTGCACATCTAAACAGCCACTGTTGAGCGCGCATTTAATGGCAAGTGGCTAACCCTCTAAAAGAGAAGGAAAATCGTCTATCGCAAGAAAACGTAGCCTGTTGCCCACCTCGCAATTCGACTAAAAAGCATGGCGCTAAGTACGAAAATTCCCATGCCCAGCTTAGAAGCTGTCCTACACTCGATCGATACCGGTTATGGGGACCCGCGTTACGAAGTGTCAGTGTGCGACTCATGGAGAGTTACCGATGGTCAAATGGCGCAATACACGTCTACCCAAGCTAGAGGGCGAGGATGAGGTGAATACGATGTTCGAGGCGGCTCTGAACATTACCTATGAGCTGGGTTTTGAGTACTGTGGTTATGTAATGGGTTCCAATGCTCTTTACCGCCCCAACAAGAACGTTCGTCTCAACAACTATCCAGATGAATGGAACAACATCTACAAGACAGAGAATTACTTCGAAATGGATCCCTTGGTCGGCCATTGCAAACGCGATGTCTTGCCGATCGTCTGGGACGAAAAAACCTTCGCTGCAGTGCCGGACATGTGGGTTCACGCACAAGCCCATGGCTTGAACCATGGCTGGGCCCAGTCAGTGCATGACTTCCGTGGTCTTTTCAGCATGATCAGCCTGGGCCGCAGCAAGGGTGCGGTGAAAGCCCATGAGCTTTACGAAAAGGCCGGCCAGGTCCTGTGGATATGCCATGCACTGCATACCGTTGCCGTCCAGTCCTATACCCAGGAGCCGTCTTTCCAGAAGCCCAGCAAACTTACCAGCCGTGAGACCGAGATTCTGCAATGGTCAGCCATGGGCAAGACAGCTGCCGATATTGCGACGATTCTGTGCCTGTCAGAACGTACCGTCGGCTTTCATATCAGCAGCTCGATGAAAAAGCTGGGCGTCAGCAACAAGATTGCCGCCGTATTTACCGCAGTCAGACAAGGCCTTTTTTAAACGCAACCGGCACGAGTCCCCTGAAAACACTGAATGTATTCCCTTTGAAAAAAACGTAACATTTACGGCCAGTTCTGGGTGATGACGCCGCCCGCGTCGCAGTCCACTCAGAAGGTTCCTCGCCCCGCGAGGAACACCCGCCGATTAGCCAGAGTTCCCCCCGCCATGCCCCTGCTCGATAGCCCCTTCGCCCAACTCGACCTGATCCGCCAGCCCGAGCAGCCAAATGAGCCGCTGCAAGCATTCGATGCGGCAGACGAATACCTGCTTGCCCACTTGGCCGAGCAGCAACCGGCCAGCAATACCCGGGTGCTGGTGCTCAATGACAGCTTTGGCGCGCTGGCAGCCAGCCTGGAGGGGCATGTGCACGTCACCAGCAGTGGTGACTCGTTTTTGGGCACCCAGGCCTTGCAGAAAAACCTGATACGCAATGGCAAGGCCTTCGATGCCCTATCGCTCGTGCCTGCCAGCCAGGCATTCAGCGGGCCCTTCGACCGCGTCCTGATCCGGGTACCAAAAACCCTGGCGCTGTTGGAAGAACAGTTGATCCGTCTGCAAGGCCAATTGGCACCTGGCGCCGAAGTGATCGCTGGCGCGATGGTCAAGCATCTACCCCGGGCCGCCGGTGAACTGCTGGAACGTTACATCGGCCCGATGCACGCCTCGCTGGCGGTGAAAAAGGCCCGGTTGCTGATCGCCACCCCGGCCGATCGACCGTTGGCCGTATCCCCCTACCCCACGCGCTATCGCCTCGACGCCCCGGCCATCGAGTTGCTCAACCACGCCAATGTGTTCTGCCGCGAAGGCCTGGACATCGGCACCCGCGCCTTCCTCCCGCACCTGCCGCAAAACCTGGGCAGCGCCCGGGTGGCGGACCTGGGTTGCGGCAACGGAGTACTGGCCATTGCCAGCGCCCTGCAAAACCCAGAGGCGCAGTACACCTTGGTCGACGAGTCCTATATGGCCGTGCAATCAGCGACCGAGAACTGGCAGGCCGCACTGGGCGAGCGGGCAGTGACCATTCGCCCCGGCGACGGCCTGGCGGATCAGGAACCGCAATCCCTGGACGTGGTGCTGTGCAACCCGCCTTTCCACCAACAGCAGGTAGTGGGCGACTTCCTCGCCTGGCGCATGTTCCAGCAAGCCCGCGAAGCGCTGGTGGTCGGTGGCGCCTTGTACATCGTCGGCAACCGCCACCTGGGCTATCACAGCAAACTGGCGCGGTTGTTCCGTGGTGTGGAGCAGGTGGCAGCGACGCCAAAGTTCGTGATTCTCAAGGCCCGCAAATAATCCCAGGCAAAAAAAACCCTCCACAAGGAGGGTCAAAAGCGTGGGATATCAGTGAGTGCTCAGGCCTGCAGCGTTCATAAACATGCGCATCAGGCTGGCCACCACGAACAGGGCCAGGACGCTGCCGGTCCAGATCATCGCCAGCCAACCCAGGCGCTGCCAGAGCGGCTTTTTCTCGGCCTGTTCGATGTCGTCCAGTGAAGGTTTACCGCTCATGGTGCAAGCCTCCTAGTGATAGCCGTCTTCATGGGTCACCTTGCCGCGGAACACGTAGTAGCTCCAGAAGGTGTAGCCCAGGATGAATGGGATGATGAACAGCGTACCCACCAGCATGAAGCCCTGGCTTTGTGGCGGTGCGGCAGCGTCCCAGATCGAGACCGACGGCGGGATGATGTTTGGCCACAGGCTGATACCCAGGCCGCTATAGCCCAGGAAGATCAGCACCAACGTCAACAGGAACGGCGCGTAGTGGGCATTGCGGGCCACGGCGCGCACCAGGGCGTACATGGTCACCAACACCAGGATCGGCACCGGCAGGAACCAGAACAGGTTCGGCAGGGTGAACCAGCGCGAGGCGATGTCCGGGTGGGCCAGGGGCGTCCAGATGCTGACAATGCCAATCACCGCCAACACTACAAACGCCAGGGGCCGCGCCAGGTTGTGCATCTGCTCCTGCAACTTGCCTTCGGTCTTCATGATCAGCCAGGTGCAGCCCAGCAGCGCATAAGCCACGATCAAGGCCACACCGCAAAACAAAGCAAACGGCGAGAACCAGTCCAATGAACCGCCAGCGAACTGGCGGTCGACCACTGGAATGCCTTCAATGAATGCCCCCAGCGCCACACCCTGGAAGAAGGTCGCCGCGAGCGAGCCACCGATAAACGCCTTGTCCCACAGGTGGCGCTTGTCATCCTTGGCCTTGAAGCGGAACTCAAAGGCCACGCCACGGAAGATCAGGCCGATCAGCATCAGGATCAGCGGCAGGTACAGCGCCGAGAGCACCACCGAGTAGGCCAGCGGGAACGCGCCGAACAACGCCGCGCCTCCCAGCACCAGCCAGGTCTCGTTGCCGTCCCACACGGGGGCGACGGTGTTCATCATCACGTCACGGTCAGTCTTGCCCGGGATAAAGGGGAAGAGAATGCCGATCCCCAGGTCAAAGCCATCCATGACCACGTACATCATGATGCCGAAGATGATGATCACGGCCCAGATCAGCGGAAGATCAATACCCATGACTCAATTCCCCTTGTTCAGAGTGTCGCCGTGATCGGCGTCGCCGCTGTCATCGGCCGCCGACAATGGACGCGCCGGGGTGCGTTGCTGACCGGGGCCACCGTGGGCCGGCTCGGTGCTTTCGTGGGTGACCGGGCCTTTGCGCACCAGGCGCATCATGTAGCCCAGGCCCGCGCCGAACAGAGCGAAGTACACCACCACAAACAGCGCCAGGGTGATGCTCATCTGCACCACGCTGTGGTTGGAGGAAGCATCCGCCGTGCGCATCAAGCCGTAGACCACCCAGGGCTGGCGCCCGATTTCGGTGGTGAACCAGCCGGCCAGGATCGCAATCAACCCCGACGGGCCCATCCACAGCGCCAGATAGAGGAACGGTTTGTTGGTGTACATCCTGTCGCCCTTGCGCAGCCAGAGGCTGAACAGGCCGGTGAAGATCATCAGCATGCCCAGGCCGACCATGATGCGGAACGACCAGAATACGATGGTCGAATTGGCGCGGTCCTCGGGCGGGAACTCCTTGAGGGCCGGCACTTGCTTGTCCAGGGAATGGGTGAGGATCAGGCTGCCCAGGTAGGGGATTTCCACCTTGTACTTGGTTCGCTCCTCCTTCATGTCCGGCCAGCCGAACAGGATCAGCGGGGTCGGTTCATTCCCAATATTTTCCCAATGGCCTTCAATCGCGGCAATTTTTGCCGGCTGATGCTTGAGGGTGTTGAGGCCGTGGAAGTCACCGATCACCGCCTGGATCGGCGCGACGATCAGCGCCATCCACATCGCCATCGACAGCATGGTGCGGATCGCCGGGTTGTCCTTGCCCCGCAACAAGTGCCAGGCCGCCGAGGAACCGACGAAGAACGCGGTGGCGACAAACGCCGCCGTGGCCATGTGCGCCAGGCGATAGGGGAACGAGGGGTTGAAGATCACTGCCAGCCAATCGGTGGGGATCACTCGGCCATCGATGATTTCAAAGCCTTGCGGCGTCTGCATCCAGCTGTTGGACGCGAGGATCCAGAAGGTCGAGATCAACGTACCGACCGCTACCATCACCGTGGCAAAGAAGTGCAACTTGCGCCCGACCTTGTTCCAGCCGAACAGCATCACCCCCAGAAAGCCCGCTTCGAGGAAGAATGCGGTGAGCACTTCATAGGTCAGCAAGGGCCCCGTGACGGAACCGGCGAAGTCCGAGAAGCGGCTCCAGTTGGTGCCGAACTGATAAGCCATGACCAGGCCCGAGACCACACCCATGCCGAAGTTGACGGCAAAGATCTTCGACCAGAAGTGGTAGAGGTCACGGTAGGTATCGTTGTGGGTCTTGAGCCACAGGCCTTCCAGCACCGCGAGGTAACTGGCCAGGCCAATGGTGATGGCCGGGAACAGGATATGGAACGAGATGGTGAACGCGAATTGAATTCGGGCGAGATCTAGCGCCTCCAAACCGAACATAAGTCTTCCTCTGTCAGGTAATACCGGCTGCTGGCTGGGGGCCTGCACCCACTGCCCCCACGGATATGGAGTGTGGCGAATTGCAATTCGTTCTTTTTTTACCAACCACGTAGGGATTCTGGCCTTCTGGCCGCCACACCAACGCTCCAATCAGCATTGATCTGGATCAAGCAACGATGAAAGAGTAGTCCCATTTTCCGGCTTGGACTGTGTGGTCTTTTGCCGCGTGACAGGATGACTCAGCGAAATAGATGCCTTGCTAAGGATATTTCCTTGGCAGCAACTATTTGTTACAGCTTGATGCTAATCTCGGCGCTTCCCAGGTTCAGTCCAGTGCTTGCCGATGCCCAGTGAAACCCCGCTGCTGTTACGTCATCACCGCCCGTTTATTGCGTTTTGGCTGGCCCGGATCTTTACCGCCAGTGGCTTCCAGATGCTCACGGTGGCCATCGGCTGGAACCTCTACCAACTGACCGGCAATGTGCTGGACCTGGGGTTGGTGGGCCTGGTGGAGTTTGTGCCGCGGGTGCTGTTCATGCTGCACACCGGGCATGTGGCCGATCGCTACGAACGACGCAGAGTCGCCGCCATCTGCCAGACGCTGCAGGCGTTAATCGCCCTGGCGCTGGTGGTTGGCAGCCTGACGGACAATGTCACCCGCGAGATGATTTTTATCCTGGCCTTCCTGCTGGGCGCGGCCCGCTCCTTCGAGCTGCCCACCACCCAGGCCCTGCTGCCAAGCATCGTGCCCACTGCCCTGTTCCCACGGGCGGTGGCGGCGGCGCAGTCAGCCCAGCAATCGGCAACCATCGTCGCGCCGGCACTGGGCGGCCTGCTCTATGCCTTCGGCAGCGCCTGGGTGTATGGCCCGACGGTATTGCTGTACCTGATTGCCTGCCTGCTGACCCTCAACCTGCCCGCCCGGCAGACCCCACTGAACAAGGGCAAGGCGACGCTGGATTCGTTGCTGGCGGGGATCCGCTTTATCCGCAGCCGCCCGGACATCCTCGGGGCGATTTCCCTGGACCTGTTTGCGGTGCTGCTGGGCGGCGCCACGGCGTTGTTGCCGGTGTTCGCCAAGGACATCCTGCTGACCGGCCCCTGGGGCTTGGGGCTGCTGCGTTCGGCGCCAGCGGTGGGCGCGCTGCTGATGTCGTTGTGGCTGGCGCGGTTTGCCGTGGACCGGCATGTGGGCCGCGTGATGTTTACTGCCGTCGGGGTGTTTGGCGTGGCGACGATTGCCTTTGGCCTGTCCACCTCGTTCTGGTTCTCGTTGGCAGTGCTGGTGGTGCTGGGGGCGGCGGACATGATCAGCATGGTGATCCGCGCCTCATTCGTGCAACTGGAAACCCCCGATGAAATGCGCGGGCGGGTCAGTGCAGTCAATGGCTTGTTTATCGGGGCGTCCAATCAGTTGGGCGAGTTCGAGTCCGGCGTCACCGCGCACTGGCTGGGCACGGTGCCCGCCGTGGTGCTGGGCGGGGTCGGCACGCTGGTGGTGACCGGGGTGTGGATCAAGCTGTTCCCGACGCTGGCCAAGCGGGATCGCATGCATACCCCGGCCGAAACGCCCTGAACCTGTAGGAGCCGGCTTGCCGGCTCCTACAGGGGGTCATCATTGGATGCGCAACTGAGTCTTCAGGGTATTGCGCGGCACATTGATCGACGTGTTGCTGTACTCGAACCAGCCCGCGGCGCGGATATCCACGTCAAACACATAGATGTAGCCCATCAAGGTGCCAGCGCCATTGCAGGCCTGGCTGATGGAGCCCACCTGGCAAATCGCCGTCTTTTGCCCCGCAAGCCGCGCCCCATCAAAGGTCGCGATGGCGTTATTGCCCAGCCCCACTTCCATCACCGAGACCCGCGTCGGCCCGCGGTGCTGGCACTGCCGGGTGCTGTCGACGCCTTCGGCGACGGACTCCTTGCACGCCTGGGATTGCACCTGGAACACCCGCACCTCGCTCAAGGCCGGTGCAGGCGCGCCCCACGCTGGTGCCGCCGCCAGCCACAGGCCAATGCAGGCGAACGGAGCTAGACTCCACGCGATGGCTTTTTTCATGCTTTGGATGACCCCGGACTGAACGTCGACGGAGTATGCCTCAAGGCCACACTCAACAAAACCGAGGCCGGGCGCCACAGGCCGTCGACCTGCTGGTATGATGCGCCGCTTTTTCCGATCCTCTGTAGAAAACACGCGGCGCTTGGCGCAGTTTGTGCTTTGACTTTGAGGTCAACAAATCACGGCGCCAAGCGCGCCACAGGGAGCAGGCATGCTGGAAAAGCTGTTTCAACTCAAGGCACACAACACCAACGTGCGTACCGAGATTCTGGCCGGTATCACGACATTCCTGGCCATGGCCTACATCCTGTTCGTCAACCCGAGCATCCTCGGTGAGACCGGTATGGACAAGGGTGCGCTGTTTGTCGCCACCTGCCTGGCGGCGGCCATCGGCTCGACGATCATGGGCCTGATCGCCAACTACCCGATTGCCCTGGCACCGGGCATGGGCCTGAACGCCTTCTTTACCTACACCGTAGTGCTGCATCTGGGGCATACCTGGCAAGTGGCGCTCGGCGCGGTGTTTATCTCCGCCGTGCTGTTTTTCCTGCTGTCGATCTTCCGCATCCGCGAGTGGATCATCAATGCCATCCCCCTGCCCCTGCGTTCGGCGATTGCCGCCGGTATCGGCCTGTTCCTGGCGCTGATCGCCCTGCATAACGCCGGGATCGTGGTCAGCAACCCGGCGACCATGCTGGGCATGGGCGACCTGGCCAAACCTGCACCGATCCTGGCCACCCTGGGCTTTTTCCTGATCGTGGCCCTGGAAGCCCTGAAAGTGCGCGGCGCGGTGTTGATCGGCATCCTTGCGGTGACCGTCGCGGCCATCGCGCTCGGCGTGACCCCATTCGGCGGCGTGGTTTCGATGCCTCCGTCCCTGGCCCCGACCTTCCTGCAACTGGATATCGCCGGCGCCCTCGACGTAGGCTTGATCAGCGTGATCTTCGCCTTTCTGTTCGTTGATCTGTTCGACAACTCCGGCACCCTGATCGGCGTCGCCAAGCGCGCGGGCCTGATGGGCAAGGACGGCCACATGCCGAAAATGGGACGCGCCCTGATCGCCGACAGCACCGCGGCCATGGCCGGTTCGCTGCTGGGCACCTCGACCACCACCAGCTACATCGAGTCTGCTGCTGGCGTGAGCGCTGGTGGCCGCACTGGCCTGACCGCCATCGTGGTGGCGAGCATGTTCCTGCTGGCGCTGTTCTTCTCGCCACTGGCGGCCAGCGTCCCGGCGTTTGCCACCGCTCCCGCGCTGCTGTTTGTCGCGGTGCTGATGACCTCGGGCCTGGCGGAAATCGACTGGGACGATATTACTGTTGCCGCACCGGTGGTGATCACCGCCCTGGCGATGCCCTTCACTTACTCCATCGCCAATGGCATCGCCTTCGGCTTCATCGCCTGGACCGGTATCAAGCTGCTTACGGGCCGCTACCGTGAACTCAACCCAGCGCTGGTGATCCTGTCGATCCTGTTCGTGATCAAGCTAGGCTGGTTCCCCGCATGACTTTTGACGCAGCAAGTTACGCCCTGCAACTGCAAGAAAAGGTCACGCGCTTGCGTGACCTGCTCGCGCCGTTCGACGCGCCCGAGCCGCAGGTGTTCGATTCGCCCCTGCAGAACTTCCGCCTGCGCGCCGAATTCCGCCTGTGGCGCGAAGACGGCCAGCGCCACTACGCGATGTTTTCCCAGGACGACAAGCGCACGCCGATCCTGATCGAAGAGTTCCCCATCGCCAGCTTGCGTATCAACCAGTTGATGCCGCAACTCAAGGCCGCCTGGCAAGCCAGCGCCGCCCTGAGCCACAAGCTGTTCCAGGTGGAGTTCCTCACCACCCTGGCCGGCGACGCGATGATCACTCTGTGCTATCACCGCCCGCTGGACGAGCATTGGCACACCGCTGCCAACAAGCTGGCGGCCGACCTGAACGTCAGCATCATCGGCCGCTCCAAGGGCAAGCGCGATGTGATTGGCCACGACTACGTGGTCGAAAAACTCGCTGTCGGCGGTCGCACCTTCAGCTATCGCCAGCCCGAAGGCGCCTTCACCCAGCCCAACGGTACGGTGAACCAGAAGATGCTCAACTGGGCCTATGACGCCCTGGGCGATCGCAGTGATGACCTGCTGGAGTTGTATTGCGGTAACGGCAACTTCACCCTGCCCCTGGCGACCCGCGTGCGCAAGGTGCTGGCCACCGAGATCAGCAAGACGTCGGTCAATGCTGCCTTGAGCAATCTCGATGAAAACGCAGTGGATAACGTGACCCTGGTACGCCTGTCCGCCGAAGAACTGACCGAAGCCCTGAACGAAGTGCGGCCGTTCCGACGCCTGCACGGTATCGACCTCAAGAGCTACGAATTCGGCAGTGTCTTCGTCGACCCGCCCCGTGCCGGCATGGACCCGGACACCTGCGAGTTGACCCGGCGCTTCGAGAACATCCTGTACATCTCCTGCAACCCGGAAACGTTGGCGGCGAACATTGCACAACTGCACGACACCCACCGCATCACCCGCTGCGCGATGTTCGACCAGTTCCCGTGGACCCACCATATGGAATCGGGCGTGCTGCTGACCCGGCGCTAACCCTTTAGGCCATAGCAGATCCAAAAATGTGGGGTTTATGTGGGAGCGGGCTTGCTCGCGAATGCGGTGGATCAGTTGCCAAGTAGTTGGCTGACCTACCGCATTCGCGAGCAAGCCCGCTCCCACATAAGCCCATACACATTGGATTGGCGGGTATCCCCCGGCTTATTCTTCCTTACGCGGCCGACCGCCCTTCTTGCCATTGGCGCGGGCGGCCTCGGACTTGGCGGCACTGGTTTTACGGCCGTTACGCGATGCCACGATGCTCGCAGCCAGGTCCATCAACGGCTGGCTGGTGGCGATCAGGCCTGTGATCGATACATGCAGGTCACGGGCTTCACAGCACAGCGCCTTGCCACCAAACCCGACCTCCAGTGCCCGAAAGTCTTCTACAGAAAAACCTTCGAACTCCGTAAGACCGGCCACTGGCAACATGATGCGGCTACCGTCGCTGAAACCAATGCAAATGCAGTCGGCTGCGTAACTCACCGAACTGGCGTTGGCGTACACCCGCTTGAGCTTGCGCCCACGGGCTACAGCCTTATCGATGTCGGCCTCAGTGATCGGGACATCGGGCCGTACTTTGGCTTTTACACTTTTCATAACTCAATCTCCACGGATCCTGGCGCCCTCACCAGATTCAAAATGGTTCGCCGCCCCGCAACATCGTGCCGGGCACTGGCAATCACGTAGACCCCCGGCCGGATGACCAGCCCCGGCACAACCTCATCGGCCTCCCAATCCCAGGAGTGGTTGTCCAGGCAGACAGTTTGCAGCTTCTCCCACCAGATCCTTCGTGCCCGCGCCAGATAATGCTGCTGCATCAACGTCTGACGAATGCCCTCCAGAACGCTACTGGAGGGTCGCCGCCGCTCAGGATCCACATCCCACAACGCCACGTTCCCATCCAGAAAGCTGAAACGAAAACGCGCATCCCAGTCCTTGCCCATGACATGTACGTGGGGCGGGCAATGCTCATCCCTGAGCAACACTGCAATCACATGTCCCTTGTAAGCGCCTACTCTCATCGTAACCCATCCGTTAGGTTATTTATTACCCGCCGGCGCCCGATCGGGCACCAACCGACAGCCGGCTCCTTCCAAATGCCAGGGCTGCCTCACAGACTAGTAACGATTGGCACGGCTTCAAATGCCGGGTTGTAACCGCGAATGCCCAGGACTTGCGGGGGCTCAAAACCGGTATTCGAGCATCCCGCTCAGCGTGCGGCCGCGCGCCAGGCTGAGGTTGTTGGCATCGCCCATGGCCACGAAATAGGCTTCGTCGGTGGCGTTTTCCAGGGCCAGGCCAAGGTTCAGGTGGTCGGTCATCCAGTAACTGGCGTACAGGTCGTAGAGGGTGTATTGCGGCCACAGCGCCTGGTCGATGAAGTCGTAGCCCTGCTGGTTGAGGTTGGCACCGTTACCCGAGCTGTAGCGCACCCGCACCCCGGTATCCAGGCGTTTTTCCAGAAACCGCGCGCCCAGCGTCAGCGAGCCGCGATCCGCTGGCATATAGGTAGCGTTGCCCATGATTCGGCCACAGCTCTCTTTGTTGTTGGCAACCTCATCATCCAGCACCTCATAAGTGGTGACGGGCCTGACCCCCGGACGGCCGTCGGGACGAATGTAGGATTCGATACGCGTAGTCCTCGGCCCGCTGGTCTTGGCTCCGCCCATGTAATAGTTTTTCGAGCAGAAGTCGTTACTGCCGATCATATGGGTGTAGCTCAGGTTGGCGTAAGCCCGGCCCATGTCGTAGTTGAGCTGGTATTCCATGCCGCGAAAGCGCGTCGGTGCAGTGTTGTTGACGTAGGCCATGGTCCCCAGGAAGCCGCCAACGCTGGTTTCCGGCAAGCTGACGCTGTGGTTGAGGAACGAGAAGTTTTCGATCTTGGTATCGAAGTAGGCGACCTTGATGCCCAGGCGGTCGTCGTTGAAAAACAGCCCTTCCTTGAACACGTTGACCCCCATTTCCCAATCCCGCGACTCTTCAGCCTTCAGATAAGGGTTGGGAAACACCCGCTCTGACGAGCTGCCGCCATGGGGCCGACCGGTCATGAAGGTCTCCGTGACTGCCGGCGGGCGCCAGCCCTTGCCCCAGCGCGCATAGAGTTGCATCCACTCCAGCCCAGGCTTGATACCGATGCCAAAGGTGGGCGAGAAGTGCCCCTCTTCATTGTCGATATCAAACACCTCGGCCACCCGCTTGGCGCCCACCAGGCTGTTGTAGAAACGGTCACGTTTGTAGAGGGTCATTCCGGTCTGGCCTTCAAGCCGGTAGCGGTCGTACCGCACGCCGGCATCCAGGGTCAGCCAGTTGTCGTATTCGTATTGCAGGTTATTGAACAGGCTGGCGATGGTGCGCTTGCCGCCAGGGGTGGCGCCTTCGACATACGGCAGCAAGCCCTGGAGGTTGACCGCCTCGACCTTGTTGCTGCGCGGTTTGAATTCGTCCTGGTACATCTCCAGGCCGTAGTTCCAGCTGACTCGCCCCAGCGTATTGAAATCGAAGCGCGAGGTGTTGTCGGCCTGCAAGCCCCAGGTGTCGGTCTGGAAGTGATCGGTGTAGCCGCCGACCTCGTTGCCCGTGCCCGGCGTCGCCAGGTTCGGCGCATTGGTCCGCTCCAATTGCGTCGTGACGTAGTACGCCTTGGCTTTGAAGTCGATCAGTGGGTTGTCCGGGGTGTAGCTGTAGTCCAGCGCGACGTTCTTGGCGTTGAGGTTGTTCTTGCTCACACGCTGGTAGTAAACGCTTTGCGCATCGTCGGCGGTATAGGCCCACGCGTCGTTACTGTCGCTGTCACTTTGCAGGTAGCTCAGTTGCACACGCTGATCGTTGGGCAGGTTCAGGCCCAGCTTGACGATCTGCGAGCGGGTCACGCTGCCCATGTCGCCGACTTCACTGTTCAACCAATCGTCAAACGCTTCGGGTTGGTATTTGCGCGCACGCAGGTTGGTGCCCAGTTTCTGATCGTTGTGGGTACCGGCGCGGTAATCGCCAAAGTGTCGCTCGCTATAACCCAGCAGTACATCGCCACGCTCATCGCCAAAGGCAAACACGCCGCTGCCGTTGAAGTTGGTGCCGTTACCCAGTTTACCGATGCCGTTACCCGCGCGCAGACGCCCGCCGTACTCCTTGCCATCGGCCAAAAACTCACTGGCGTCCAGGGTCTTGAAAGACGCGATCCCGCCGAGCACCGCCGCACCGCCCATGCCCGACTGGCTGCCTTTGTCGATCTCGATGCTGGAGACAAACTCCGGGTCGATCACCATCGTGCCGTTACGTTGCTGGTGGCCGTTGACGTTGAAGTTCTGGCGCATGCCATCGATGTTCATATTGACCCGGCCGTAGTCCTGCACCCCACGGATATTCACCGACAGGCCAGGGTCACGCTGATTGACGGCGGTGTAGACGCCGGCGGTTTCTTCAAGCATGTCGGCGGCGTGCCGGGGTGGGCGCTTGTCGATCTGCTCGCGGGTGATCACCGCTACCGAGCGCGGCGTTTCATACACCCAGTCACTGGGCTTGCCGTTGGTATTGGCATGGATGGTGGTGGTGCCGACAGTCAACGCGCCGTCCTGTTCGACACTCACGCGATTGAGGGTGACCTGGCGTGCGCCGGTAAAGCGATACTCCACCGGCGCGCTGCCCAACAAGCGTCCCAGGCCTTCCTGAACACTGTACTGGCCCTTGAGCGCGGTGCTGCTGAGGCCTTGCAGGCGCGGGCTGTCGAACAGCACCTGCAAGCCGGCCTGGTCGGCAAAGGCCAGGACTGCGCCGCCCAGGGGTTGGGCGGGAATATCGAACATCAGCGTCGCAGGCTGCGAAGCGCCGGCCACGGGAGCAGCGGCGTAGGCCTGCCCTGCAGTGGCAAACAGAGCCAAGTGAATGGCCAGGGCCAACCGGCTGCCGGTGGTGCGCCCTTTGGTGATTGCAGACATTGTGGTGATCCCTTCGCTGAGCGTTTTTTGTTTATGCGAATACTTCTCGATTAGCAAGACGCGTCAGGGATAGAGACTCAGTAAGTGTTTCTGAAAATTGTTTGAAGGTCAGCCAGGAATGCGGGCTTGTGTAGGAGCTGGCTTGCCGGCGATGCAGGCAACTCGGTCTACCAGGTAGACCGAGGTGATGCTATCGCAGGCAAGCCAGCGCCCACACACAAGCGCCCGTTCACAGGGAGGTTTGCGGTATGTCAGTAGATCAGGCTGACGCCCGCCAGATCAAAGCGTCGCACCTGCAACTCTTCGGTCAAGGTGCCCAGCGCCTGGTCCAGCATGTCGAGGCGGAACACCGCACTGACTTCACGATTGGCCAGGTCGGCATTGCTCAATACCACCCGGCCGGGGCGGTAGCGATTGAGTTCTTCAACCACCTTGGCCAGCGGCTGGCGATCGAACACCAGCACCCCACGCCGCCAACTGGTGGCCCGCGCCAGGTCAAAATCTGGCAGGCCGCTCACACCATCCTGCGCCCTGTAGCGGGCGGCCTGCCCTTCGTGGAGGACCGTGGTTTGCGCTCGGTCTTGTTGGGTCAGCGCCACGCTGTGTTGCAGCACGCCCACCCACGCCTGGTCGTCGGCCTCGCGACCGACCACAAAGCGCGTGCCCAGCGCCCGGGTTTGGCCGCCGGCACTCTGCACCACGAATGGCCGGGTTTCCTGCCCGGCCATGGGCGCCACGTCAAAAATCGCCGAGCCGGCCAACAGGCTGATCCGCCGCTGCTCGCCGTCGAAGTCCAGGCGGATGGCGCTGGAGGAGTCCAGCTCCACAGTGCTGCCGTCAATCAGGCGGACCATGCGCACTTCGCCCTTGGCGGTCAGGTAGTCGGCCTGCATCTGCAGCAAGGCTTGCGGCCCCTGCAACCAGCCAACACTGGCGACCACCAGCAACAGCGCGACACTCGCAGCCACGCGCCAGGGTCGCCGACGCTGGGCGCGACGCGGTGCCACGCCAGCAGGTGGTGGACGCTGGCGATGCACCGGCGCATCCAGTTGCAGTTCACCCAGGGCCGCCCAGGTCTGCTGGGCAAACTCCAGTTCTGCGGCGTGGCGACTGTCGCTGTCGATCCAGCGTTGCAGTGCGGCATGTTCCTGCACATCCAGCCCCCCCGCATGCAGGCGCACCGCCCAATCGGCGGCGACCTCGGTAATGCTGGGCTGTTGCGACTCCTGGCTATTCACGTGTGAGTCTCGAATTCTCGTTGTATGAAACAGTGACGTTTGAGCAGCATTTTTTCAGTAATTCATTCGTCGGATGGCGTCACATCGCCCTCCCGCAAACGCTGTATGACATGCGCCAGCGCCTTGGCCAGATGCTTTTGCACTGAACTGTCGGAAATTTCAAGATGCCGCGCGACCTGGGCATGGGTCATGCCTTCGACGCGGTTCAGGCGGAAAATCTGCTGGGTGCGCTCCGGCAGTTCCGCCAACGCCTGCTTCAATGCCTGTCGTTGTTGCTGCGCCATTGCCTGAGCCTCCAACCCGGCCACTTCATCTTCAATCTCGGCCAACGCCTCATGGGGCACGGAGTCGGTCTTGCGCCGTGCTTCCTGGCGGATATGGTCGATCAGCAGATTGCTCGCCGTGCGGTAGAGATAGCCCTGGGAGTTGTCGATCCGCTCGCTGGACGGCTTTTGTGCCAGGCGCAAGAAGCTCTCCTGCACCAGGTCCGCAGCCAACTGAGGGTCCCGCACCTTGCGCAGCAGATACCGACGCAGGGTATCGGCATGCTTGAGAAACAAGCCCTTGAGATCCACGTCCGACAAACCGACTCCCTGGGGGTGTAAAGGAAACAGGCGCGCATCTTAAGCGTTGTCGAGAATGATTTTCAATTGATATCAACTCTTGAGTGGTCTCGCCAGCTTTTATTCAGCGTTCGATAATCGAACGGTTATCCACGGTGCGGCGTTTGGCCAATTGACCAAATTAACCATTCAGTACATTTTGTCCCCATCAATAAAAACAACAGTGGAGACATTTCCATGGCGCCTATCGTGCTGGTCCTCAACGGCCCTAACCTGAACCTGCTTGGCACCCGCGAACCGGCCACCTATGGCCACGAGACCCTGGCCGACGTCGCCGCGCTGTGCGGCCGCAGCGCCGAACAATTGGGGTTGAAACTGGAGTTTCGCCAGACCAACCACGAAGGCGAACTGCTGGACTGGATCCACGGGGCCCGCGCCCGTTGTGCCGGAATCGTGATCAACCCGGCGGCCTGGACCCACACCTCAGTGGCCATCCGCGATGCCTTGGTGGCCAGTGAACTGCCGGTGATCGAAGTGCATCTTTCCAACGTGCACGCCCGTGAACCCTTCCGCCATCACTCCTTTGTTTCCCCTATCGCCAAGGCCGTGCTCGCCGGGTTTGGCAGCCACGGCTATCACTTGGCCCTTGAGCATTTCAGCCGGGTGCTCAAATGAAGCCACGCATCCTCGCCGGCCTGATCGGTGCCGGCATCCAGGCCTCCCGCACGCCGGCCCTGCATGAGCAGGAAGGCGATGCCCAGGGCTTGCGCTACCTGTATCGCCTGATCGACCTCGATCAGTTGCACATGGACAGCAGCGCCCTGCCCGACTTGCTCACGGCCGCCGAACAGATGAACTTCACCGGGTTGAACATCACCTACCCATGCAAGCAAGTGATCCTGGCGCTGCTCGATGAACTGTCGCCCGAAGCGCGGGGCATCGGTGCGGTCAACACCGTGATCTGGCGCGACGGCAAGCGCATCGGCCACAACACCGATTGCCTGGGTTTTGCCGAAGGATTTCGCCGTGGCCTGCATGAGGCTGCGCGCCAGCGCGTGGTGCAGATGGGGGCCGGTGGCGCGGGCGCAGCAGTGGCCCACGCATTGTTGGCCGAGGGTGTCGGGCAGTTGAGTATTTTCGATGTGGACCATGGCCGCGCGCAAAGCCTGGCGGATAACCTCAACCAGCATTTCGGCCCCGGCCGCGCGCAGGCCGGCAGTGATCTGGACAGCGCGATGGCGGCGGCTGACGGCCTGGTCAATACCACGCCCATGGGCATGGCCAAGCTGCCGGGCATGCCAGTGCCAGCGCGGTTGCTACGCGCTGCGCTGTGGGTCGCGGAAATCGTCTACTTCCCGCTGGAAACCGAACTGCTGCGCACGGCCCGGGCCTTGGGCTGTCGCACGCTGGATGGGGGCAATATGGCCGTGTTCCAGGCGGTGAAGGCGTTTGAGTTGTTCAGTGGTAAGCCAGCAGATGCACAAAGGATGCTCGATCATTTCCAGAGCATGAATACTTCACTGTAGAAACCGGTTCCTAATGTGGGAGCAGGCTTGCCTGCTCCCACACAAGCCCGCACCACATTGAATTCGGCGGTGGATCAGGCCTGCAGGTAACGCAGCACCGACTCGCAGATCATCGCGCGATGCCGTTGCTTGATCGCGTCATCCGACAATTCGATCTGAAAGATCTCACTGAAAGTATGCCGGTTGGACACCCGGTAAAAGCTGAACGAATTGATCAGTAAATGCACATCCAGCGGCTCCAGCCCTGCGCGAAATACTCCCAGTTCCGCACCCCGGCGCAAGGTCGCGCCCAGCGCTTCAAGGATATTGCTGTTCATCGCCTTGATCGCATCCGACTGTTTCACATACTCGGCGTTGTGAATGTTCTCGATGCTGACGATCCGCACAAAATCCACATTCTGGTCATGGTGGTCGAAGGTGAACTCCACCAGGCGCCGAATCGCTTCCCGCGGCTCCAGCGCGGTGAGGTTCATCCGCGTCTCGGTGTTGCGGATATCACCGTAGAGTTTTTCCAGGACCTCGACGTACAACTGCTCCTTACTGCCGAAGTAGTAATAGATCATGCGTTTGGAGGTGTGGATGCGCTCGGCGATAGCGTCCACCCGCGCTCCGGAAAGCCCCTGCTGCACGAACTCTGCAATGGCCTCTTGCAAAATGTTCTCGCGGGTCTTTTCCGGGTTGTTCTTGCGACTCTTGCGCGGCGCCACGGGGGCGACGGGCAGTTCGGACGTCGGGGTCATGGTGCGCTCACGGCCATTTATGCAGGCCGTGATTATGGGCCGCCAGGTCTCACGAAGGAAGCGCCAACACCCTACAACTTGGCCTGGCGCAACGCCCCACTGCGCGACTTGGCCATCGCCGCCAGGCGTACCGCCACGTTAGCGGCGCCATAGCCGGCGTACCCGTTCTTGCGCTGGATAATCTCGAAGAAAAACCGTCCTTCAAAGGGCTCGGTGTACACATGAAACAGCTCACCGCCCTGGGCGTCACGGTCGTACAACACGTTGTAGTACGCCAGTTCGCTGAGGAACTGATCGTCGAAATCAAACCGCGCCGCCAGGTCATCGTAGTAGTTGAGCGGGATATCCAGCAGCGGCACGCCCGCCTCCTTGGCCCGGCTGACCTCGGCAAAAATATCCGCACAATCGAAGGCAATGTGATGCACCCCGGAGCCACGGTAGCTCGATAGCGCGTGGGAAATCGCCGTATTGCGGTTCTCGGAAATATTCAGCGGCAGGCGGATCGAGCTGCAGCGGCTGCGCAGCGCCCGGCTCTTGACCAGGCCGTAGGGGTCCGGCAGCACCACCTCGTCGTCGGCCTCGAAATCCAACAGGCTCTTGTAGAACAGCACCCAACTGTCGAGGCTGTCGGCCGGCAGGGCCATGGCCATATGGTCGATGCGCAGCAAGCCGCCGCCGCTGGTGTTGGCGGCCTGCAGGTTGAAATCGGTGTCGTAGATCCCGCCCGCATGCTGGTCCACCAGGTAGATCAGGCTGCCATCCGGCGCGCGGACCGCCGCCAGCTCCAGTTCATTGGGCCCGACCAGGCCGCGATAAGGTTGGCCCTTGTAGGCCACCGCCCGTTCCAGGGCCTTGGCGCTGTCCTTGACGCGCATCGCCGTGGCGCACAACGACGGGCCATGGGCCTCGAAAAAGTTGTGGGCAAAGGAGTAAGGCTCGCAGTTGAGGATCAGGTTGATATCGCCCTGGCGCAGCAGGCTGACGCTCTTGGAGCGGTGCTGCCCAGCCTTGACGAAGCCCAGGCGTTGCAGCCACTGGGTCAACCGGGCGCCAAGGTTTTCATCCACCGCGAATTCCAGGAACTCGATGCCGTCGTACTCGCTGGCGGCTGGGGTCTCAAACAGGATATCCACCGGCGTGGCCTGTTGTTCCAGGCGTTGACGGGTCTTCTCTTCCAGGTACAGCAACGACCGCAAACCATCCGCCGCGTTGGCCCGGGTGGGCGCGGCGCGAAAGCCATCGTTGAAAATCTCCAGGGACAGCGGCCCGGTGTAGCCACTCTGGATGATCGGCGCGAGAAAACCCGGCAGGTCGAACTCGCCCTGGCCGGGGAAGCAGCGAAAGTGCCGGCTCCACTCCAGCACGTCCATGGCTAGGATCGGCGCGTCGGCCATTTGCACAAAAAAGATCTTGTCGCCAGGGATCTGGGCGATCGCCGTCGGATCGCCTTTGAGCGACAAGGTATGAAAACTGTCCAGCAACACCCCGAGGCTGGGGTGATCGATCTCGCGCACCAGTTGCCAGACCTGTTGCCAGGTGTTGACGTGCCGCCCCCAGGCCAAGGCTTCATAGCCAATGCGCAAGCCACGGCGGCCGGCGTGTTCGGCCAGCAGGCCGAGGTCATCACGCAGGATCGAATGCTCACCCGTCGAGTCTGCCGAGGCATTGCTGCACACCAGCACCAGGTCAGTGCCCAGCTCCTGCATCAGGTCGAACTTGCGCTCGGCGCGCTCCAGGTTGCGCGCCAGGCGATCGCGGCGGCATCCTTCAAAGTCACGAAACGGCTGGAACAACGTGATGGCAATGCCCAGGTCGGCACACATCTGCCGCACCTCACGGGGGCTGCCGTCGTAATACAGCAAGTCGTTCTCGAAGATTTCCACCCCATCAAACCCGGCCGCAGCAATGGCTTCGAGCTTTTCCGGCAGGGTGCCGCTCAGGGAAACAGTGGCGATGGAACGTTGCATGGGGTGACTCCCGGCAATGAAGGCTGGTCTTATTTGCGGCAAATTATTGGCCGCGCGCGATAAAGCAGCAATTTAAAATGTACCAACCGGTTAGTTTTATGGGCGATTATCGAACACAATGGCGATTGGTGAATTGACGATTTTTTAGCCGCTGCGCACCATCGATTGCGCATCCAGGGCCGTTTTTTGTTGGCGCGCACCTGTGATCACGACCCAGAACACACCATAAAAATTTCAAAAACGGGTACCTCTCATGCCTTCGCAAAATTCCGCCGTGGCCCCGCGCCCCGGCAACCCGCAAGCGGCCATTGGCGACAAGATTCGCGGCGCCCTCGCCGTCGGCAAAACCCGCTGGGGCATGCTGGCCCTGGTGTTTTTCGCCACCACCCTGAACTACATCGACCGTGCCGCCCTGGGCGTGATGCAGCCGATCCTGGCCAAGGAGATGAGCTGGACGGCGATGGACTACGCCAACATCAACTTCTGGTTCCAGGTCGGCTACGCCATTGGTTTTGTCTTGCAAGGCCGGTTGATCGACCGGGTCGGCGTCAAGCGCGTGTTCTTCTGCGCGGTGCTGCTGTGGAGCATCGCCACCGGCGCCCACGGCCTGGCGACCTCGGCGGTGGGCTTTATGGTCTGCCGCTTTATCCTCGGCCTGACCGAAGCGGCCAACTACCCCGCCTGCGTCAAGACCACCCGCCTGTGGTTCCCCGCCGGTGAGCGCGCAGTGGCCACCGGCATCTTCAACGCCGGCACCAACGTCGGCGCCATGATGACCCCGATGCTGTTGCCGCTGGTGCTGCATGTGTGGGGTTGGCAGGCTGCCTTCCTGTGCATGGCTGCGCTGGGTGGGGTCTGGCTGGTGTTCTGGGGCCTGAAGTACTACAACCCCGAAGACCATCCGAGCGTGAAGCAATCGGAACTGGACTACGTGCAACAGGAAGTCGAGCCGGAACAACCGCGCGTGCCTTTCAGCCGTATCCTGCGCATGCGCGGCACGTGGGCCTTCGCCATTGCCTACGCCCTGACCGCCCCGGTGTTCTGGTTCTACCTGTACTGGCTGCCGCCGTTTCTCAACCAGCAATACAACCTGGGGATCAACGTGACCCAGATGGGCATCCCGCTGATCATCATCTACCTGACAGCGGACTTCGGCAGCGTGGGCGGCGGCATCCTGTCCTCGTTCCTCATCGGTCGCGGCATGCAGCCGATCAAGGCGCGCTTGCTGTCGATGCTGCTGTTTGCCTGCTGCATCGTCGGCGTGATCATGGCTGCAGGCTCCAGCCAGCTATGGGTCGCGGTGTTTGCCATCTCCCTGGCCATCGGCGCACACCAGGCCTGGACCGCCAATATCTGGAGCCTGGTGATGGACTACACGCCCAAGCACATGATGAGCACGGTGTTCGGTTTTGGCGGGATGTGCGCGGCCATCGGCGGGATGTTCATGACGCAGATCGTCGGCCATATCTTGACCGTGACCAACAACAACTACACCGTGCTGTTCACCCTGATCCCGGCGATGTACTTCCTCGCCCTGACCTGGATGTACTTCATGGCGCCGCGCAAGATTCCGACGGTCGAGGTCTGATTCACCGCCGCCGCTGCTGCCAGGCAGCGGCCAACCCGCTCAGGCAGATCACCCCGATCCCGACCACCGTGGTCAGGTCCGGGGTGTGGTTGAACACCAGCCAGCCCAACAACCCCGCAAACACGATCTGGCAATAGCCGAACGGCGCCAGCAAGGCCGGCGCAGCGAAGCGGAAGGCCTGGGTCAGCATCAAGTGCGCGGTCATCCCGCAACTGCCCAGCGCCAGCATCAACAGGCCATGACCCAGGGTTGGCACCTCCCAGAAGAACGGCACCAGCGCGCTCATCACCAGGGTGTTGCACAGGCCGGCGAAGAAGTTGCTGGTGGTCGGGCTGTCGTACTGGCTGAGGATGCGGGTCAGCAGTTGGTAGAAGCAGAAGAACAACGCCGAGACCAAGGGCAACAACACTGCCGGGGTGAACAACTCACCACCGGGATGCACGATGATGATCACCCCGACAAACCCGCAGATCACCGCCAGCCATTGGCCCCGCGTCACATGCTCGCCCAGCAGCGGCACCGACAGGGCCGTCACCAGGATCGGTGCGAGAAAGTTCACCGCCGTGGCTTCCGCCAGCGGGATGTAATGCAAGGCTGCGGTAAAAAACAGGCTGGTACCCAGCAGGCACAGGGCCCTGGCGACCTGCAACAACGGGCGTTTGCTGCGCAGCACGCGCAAGCCCGATTGCGGCAGGAAAATCCCCGCCATCAGCAGCGTATGCACCATGTAGCGGGCCCACACCACCATCACGATGGGATAGAACCCGGCCAGGTACTTGGACAAGGCGTCATGGCTGGAAAACAGGAGCGTCGCCAGTACAATCAGCGCGATGCCCTTGAAGGGATGGTTGACGCCGGAAAGAGGGGTGCTGAGGGTCATTGAATTCTCGTGCGTGACAGGCTGAAATGACCGCCGCAAGCAGTGGCACTCAACGCGCTAATCTAGAGCGGGTGGTGCATCGGTCTCAAGAGCATAACCAAACAGCGGGCGATCAGCGCACTAAATTGCCCAAACCCAGTCCAACGCTGCACGCCAGCCTGCCATTGCACGCTTTTTAACCAAGGCCCACTCCATGAAAAAATCCCTGTTGCTCCTTTCGACCCTCGCCCTGCTCAGCGCCTGCGATAAAGCCCCCGAGGCGCCGAAGCCGGCGCCGCCCTCGGTGCAAGCGACCCTGGTCCCGGAAACCCTGCCCACCGACAAATGGGTCGGCAAATGGATCGGCGTCGAAGGCCTGCACCTGACGGTCAGCAAAGACGACAGCATTGGCCGCGGGCACTACCTGCTGACCATGCAATACGGCCTTGATGCAGATGCCTCCGGCACCTTCAAGGGCGAGGCCGGCGAAGACGGCATCATCTTCAAGCGCCCCGACGGCCCGCAAGTGCTGCGCGCCGGCGACGGTGCCGCGACCGGTTTGAAATGGCTGGCTGATAAAAAAGATTGCCTGGTGGTCAATACGGGCGAAGGGTATTGCCGCGAATAACGGCCATACTCAATCATCACAACCCCGATTACTGTAGGAGCGAGCTTGCTCGCGAAAGTCGTTAACGCTAACGCCGCATGCCTGGTTTAACGCGGTGCCTTTGCGTTTTTCGCGAGCAAGCTCGCCCCTACATAACGATCATCAAGAGGATTGCCACATGCTATGGAAAAAGGGTCGGCGCAGCGACAACGTGGTCGACGCGCGTAGTGACGGCGGCGGTGGCGGCGGCATGCGCTTTGGCGGCGGCAAGGGCCTGAGCCTGACCGCTATCGTGCTGATCGTCGGCATCGGCCTGCTGACGGGCCAGGACCCGATGCAGATCCTCGGGCAACTGAGCGGCCAGATGACCGAGCAAGCCCCCTCGGTCAGCCCGCAAACACGCCAGGCACCACCGGCCAACGATGAACAGGCGGACTTCGTGCGTGCCGTGCTGGGCGATACCGAAGACACCTGGGGCCAGGTGTTCCAGGAAAACGGCCTGGCCTACAAGAATCCCAAGCTGATCCTGTTCCGTGGCCGAGTGAATTCCGCCTGCGGCGGCGCCACCTCCGCCAGCGGTCCGTTCTATTGCCCGGCCGACCAGCAGGTCTACCTGGACCTGGACTTCTTCCGGGAAATGTCCCAACGCTTCCAGGCGGCCGGCGATTTTGCCCAGGCTTATGTGATCGCCCACGAAGTGGGTCACCACGTGCAAACCCTGCTGGGGATTTCGTCGAAAATCCAGGTCGCGCGCCAGCAAGGCCGGCAGATGCAAGGCGATGGTGGCCTGCTGGTCCGCCAGGAACTGCAAGCCGACTGCTTCGCCGGGGTCTGGGCCAACCGTGCGCAAAAACGCCTGAACTGGCTGGAACCGGGTGATATCGAAGAGGCGCTGAACGCTGCCAACGCCATCGGCGATGACCGCTTGCAGCAGCAGGGCCAAGGCCGCGTAGTACCGGACTCGTTCACCCATGGCACTTCGCAACAGCGCGTGCGCTGGTTCAAGACCGGGTTTGCCCAGGGCCAGATCAGCCAATGCGACACGTTTTCGGCCAAGAGTCTGTAAATGAATAAACGCTGCGGATGGCTGCTGGGCATGCTGATCACCTACTCGACCGCCACCCTGGCCGCCGGGCAGGCGGTCAAGGTGATCAGCCCCGATCGATTCACCCTGCAAGCCGGCGACCTGAGCCTGGGCCTTAGCCAGGACTGGCGCCAGCCGCTGCCACAGGTCACCCGCGCATTGATTATCGTGCATGGCCGGCTGCGCAACGCCCAGACCTACCTCAAAAGCGCCAAAGACGCCGCCGCCCACGCCGGGCAAAGTGCCAATACCCTGGTGATCGCGCCGCAGTTCCTCAACGACGCCGATGTCCAGCGCCATCACTTGGGCGACAGCGTGCTGCGCTGGCACGGTAATGCCTGGATGGCGGGCGAGTCGTCAATCGGCCATGGCCAGATCAGCTCCTATGGTGTCCTGGACCAAATCATCAAGCACCTGGGCAACCGCAAACTATTCCCGGCCCTCAAAGAAATAGTGATCGCCGGGCATTCCGGGGGTGGCCAGGTGGTGCAACGCTTTGCCCTGACCGGCCATGACCACCCGGCCCTGCAAGCGGCGGGGATCAGCCTGCGCTATGTGATTGCCAACCCGTCGTCCTATGCCTACTTCAGCCCGCAACGCCCGGTGCAATTCGCGCCGGCCAGTTGCTCAGGATTCAACGACTGGAAGTACGGCATGCAAAAGCTGCCGGCCTACGCCAACGGCCAAAGCCCCGAGCAACTGGAAAAAGCCTACGCCGCGCGCGAAATCACCTACCTGCTCGGCCAGCAGGACACAGACCCCAACCATCCGGCCCTGGACAAAAGCTGCGCAGCCGAGACCCAGGGCGCCTACCGGCTGATTCGCGGGCACAACTATTTCAACTACCTCAAGCAACGCCATCCGCAGTTGAGCCAGCGGTTAGTTGAAGTGCCAGGGGTGGGGCATGACGGCGACAAGATGTTCACCTCGCCGCAGGGGCAGGCGGTCCTGTTCCACTAATCCGTCAGACAAAACCCAATCAAAAATGTGGGAGCGGGCTTGCTCGCGAAAGCAGCCTGTCAGTTGATGCATGTGCCGACTGACACACCGCTTTCGCGAGCAAGCCCGCTTGTATGTTTAGACTTGAAGGGGTGGGCGGCGACTAAAAGCCCGATTCCGACTCTAGCCAGTACGGACCGTGGGAGACTTCTCGTCCCGCCCTTTCTACCCTAAGCGCCGATAAGGAATTCATCGGGAAAACCGACAATAGAGGCAAGCCAGCGCTGGGATAGACCCCGACAAGCCCTTAAACCCTAGCTCCGAGGATTAGTTATGACAATCCTTACTTCACCAACGGTTGTGGGTATCGATGTGGCCAAGGCCGAAATCGTTGCCTACCGCGAAGACCTCAACGCCACTCAAGCCATTGCCAACGACCGCGATGCTCTTGGCCGCTGGCTCAACACATTACCTGCCAACAGCTCAATTGCCCTGGAAGCCACCAGCACTTACCACTTGGACACAGCTGAACTCGCCCATGAAATAGGACATCGGGTTTACGTTGTAGACGCTTATCGGTTGAGCCATTACCGCGAAAGCATTGGCCAGCGGGCGAAAACCGACCCTTGTGATGCACGTTTATTAGCGCGCTACCTGAGCAGCGAGCAGAAACGGCTACGGCTCTGGAGTCCACCTCCGCAGGCTTACAAGTTATTGAAAAGCTTGCTACACCGACGTGCAGAACTTATCAACTTGCGTGTAAGCCTCACACTGAGCTGGTCAGGCGAACCGCTTTTGAAAGACGAGTTGGCCCAGCAGTTAAAGTCCTTCAAACAAGCTGAGCAGGTCATTCAGAAGTTGCTGCACAAGGTCAGCAAAGAGGCGGGCATCACCGAAAATATCAAGCGCTGCAAAGCCATTGAGGGAGTGGGTGATCTTACGGCTACTGGTCTAGCGACAGCCTTCATGCGCGGTCAGTTCGCCAATGGCGATGCATTCATCGCTTTCTTGGGGATGGATCTGAGACCAAAAGACTCCGGAAAAAAGGCCGGCCCTCGGCACTTGAGTAAAAAGGGCGATTCAGAGTTGCGGCGCCTTGCTCACAACGCAGCGATGGCCGCTAGCCGATCTGCGACCTGGAAACCGTACTACGAGTCCTACCTGGCCCGAGGACTGGCAAAGACCCAAGCCCTGGTAATCCTCGCCCGCAAGCTCTGCCGGGTGGCATTCGCGCTGATGAAAAACCAGAGCGAATACCAACCGAACTTAAGGTTGCAGGGTTTACCTGCAACATAGAATCTCCCACATTTGATTTTTGATGCTTGCTTTAGATCATCTGGCGTAATGCCGCGCAGTCTTTGGCGTGCCAATCGGCCAATTCCGGCCATGGGTTTTCCGGCACGTTCACCAACACCGTCCGCGTCCCCGCCGCCCGCCCGCAATCGAGGTCGAAGCGATAGTCACCCACCATCACCATCTCGCCGGGGGCCACGTCCCAGGCCTGCGCCAGTTTCAGCAGGCCACCGGGGTCCGGCTTGGGCGGGGCGTCGTCGCGGCCCAACACATCTTCCACGGCAAAACAGTCCGCCAGGCCGATGGCCTGCAAGGTAATGTGAGCCAGTTCTTGGGCATTGCGCGTCAGGATCCCCAGGCGATAGCCTCGGGCCGCCAAGTCCCGCACCAATTCCACCGCGCCCGCAGCTGCCACCGAGCCCAGCGCCAGCTCGCGTTCATGCTCCAGCAACCAGGCATGCTTGGCCGCCGCTTCAGCCGCCGGCAGCGCCGCCAAATGGGTGAGGATGTCGTCGGCAGGCGGAATGTCCAGGGCCACGCGGATCGCCGCGAAGTCATGCACAGCCACAGTCAGGGTGCCGTCCATATCAAACACCCAGTGTTTAACCTGCGCCAGGCTCATGCCCAATCCTTGCGATGGCGGATCAAGCCTTCCTGAGTCACCGAGGCCACCAGTTGACCGGCGCGGTTATACACGCTGCCACGGGAGAAGCCACGGGAATTGCCGGCCCATGGGCTGTCCATGGCGTACAGCAACCAGTCGTCGGCGCGCAGATCGGCGTGGAACCACAACGCGTGGTCGAGGCTGGCCACTTGCATATCCTTCTGCCACACCGTCTTGCCATGGGGCAGCAACGAGGTGGTCAGCAGGCCGAAGTCCGAGGCATAGGCCAGCAGGTATTTATGCAGCGCCGGTAAGTCGGCCAGGGCGCCATCGGCGCGAAACCACACGTATTTGACCGGATCGGTGGGCTGCGGGTTGAACGGGTCTTTTTCGGTCACCGGCCGCACTTCGATCGGCTTGGGGCACAGCAGTTTTTCGCGCATGGCTTCGGGAATCAGGTGCGCCCGCTGCTGGGTCAGTTCCAACTCCGACGGCAAGTTCTCCGGCCCCACCACCACCGGCATGGTGGTCTGATGCTCGAAGCCTTCCTCGTCGTACTGGAACGAGGCGCTGCAGGTGAAGATCGGGTTGCCCTTCTGGATCGCCGTGACCCGGCGCGTGCTGAAGCTGCCGCCATCGCGTACCCGGTCCACTTGATAGACCACCGGCAGGCCGGCATCCCCAGGGCGCAGGAAATAGCCGTGCAACGAATGCACATGCCGCGCTTCTTCGACGGTCTGGCTGGCCGCCGACAGCGACTGGCCCAATACCTGGCCGCCGAACAGTTGGCGAAAGCCCAAGTCCTGGCTGCGGCCGCGAAAGAGGTTTTCTTCAATCGGTTCCAGGGTCAGCAAGTCGACCAGATCTTCCAACACTTGGCTCATACACTCTCCTCAGAGCAAAACGGTTTCTACCTTCTATTTTCTACTGTAGGTGCGAGCTTGCTCGCGAAAAAACCAGGGACGACGCCGGGTATCAGGCCCTGCGCGTTATCGTTGACGTTTTTCGCGAGCAAGCTCGCTCCTACAAGTATTACCGCCTGCTTATCCGTGCAGCGTGTCCAACCATTGGGCGCGGGTGATGCGATACAACACATGATGGCGCAGCGGATCGTCCGCCGCGAGCCTGGGGTGCTGAAAATCTGCGGCCGGATCGTAATGCATGCCGATGGCCTGCATGACTTTCTGCGACGGCAAGTTGGCCTCGGTGGTGAAGGCCACTATCTCGTCCAACTGCAAACGGTCAAAACCACAGCGCAATGCGGTCCAGGCCGCCTCACTGGCAAACCCCAGGCCCCAGTGCTCGCGGGCCAGGCGCCAGCCTATTTCCACCGCCGGGGTGAAGTCGGCGTCAAAGCCGACATTCAGCAACCCTGTCAGTCCGATAAACTCGCCGCTGTCCTTGCGTTCCAGGGCCCACAGGCCAAAGCCGTACTCGGCAAAATGCCCACGTATTCGCCCGATCAATGCCGCGCTTTCCAGGCGATCCAAGGGGGCCGGGAAATAGCGCATCACCTGCGGATCGGCGCACATCCGGGCAAACGCTGGCAGATCGCCGTCGCGCCACTGGCGCAGCACCAGGCGCGCGCTTTCCAACTCAAGTATCGGCTCCATCGGTCCCCTCCCTTGCCATGTGCGTGAGTGTACAGCGCTGTTAAGATCCGTCACTGGTTCCTGCCAGAAATTGCCATGCCTTTGCCACTGATCTACCACGACGACTACAGCCCCGAGTTCCCGGCGGATCATCGCTTCCCCATGGACAAGTTCCGGCTGCTGCGCGATCACCTGGTCGACAGCGGCCTGACCCAGGACAGCCAACTGCTGCGTCCACAATTATGCCCGGCCGAGGTCCTCGCCCTGGCCCATGACCCTGGCTATATCGAACGCTATATGAGCGGTGAGTTGTCCCGCGAAGACCAACGGCGCCTGGGCCTGCCCTGGAGCGAAGCCCTGGCCCGGCGCACCGTGCGCGCAGTCGGCGGCTCGTTGCTGGCGGCCGAACAGGCCCTGGAACACGGCCTGGCCTGCCACCTGGCGGGCGGCACCCACCATGCTCACTACGACTACCCGGCGGGCTTTTGCATCTTCAATGACCTGGCGGTGATCAGCCACTACCTGCTGGCCAGCGGGCGGGTCAACCGCGTGCTGATCTTCGACTGTGACGTGCATCAAGGCGATGGCACCGCGCGCATCCTCCACGACACGCCGGATGCCATTACCGTGTCCCTGCACTGCGAAAAGAACTTCCCGGCGCGCAAGGCCACCAGCGACTGGGATATCCCGCTGCCCATGGGCATGGGCGATGCCGACTACCTCAAGGTGGTGGACGACGCCCTCAACTACCTGTTGCCGCTCTACCAGCCCGACCTGGTGCTGTATGACGCGGGTGTCGATGTGCACAAGGACGACGCCCTGGGTTATCTCAAGCTGACAGACGCAGGCGTCGCCGCCCGGGACGAAAGCGTGATGCGCCATTGCCTGGGCCGCGACATCCCGGTGGTGGGCGTAATTGGCGGCGGCTACAGCAAGGATCGCTCTGCCCTGGCCCGTCGCCATGGCATCCTGCATCACAGTGCCCAACGGGTGTGGACATCATCAGGCTGTCATTGAAGTGTGGTTGCGTTACCCACAATGCCTGTGGAACGGCCTGTGGATAAGTTGAGCGTAAGCGCCTGCAAGGCACACGCCACATAGGGTGTAGGAGCGTGTACGTTTTTTGATCAGGCAGTTTCGCGGTGCTCGGGTAGAATGCTCGGCCTACTTCGCCGAACCGCAGTCACCACCATGCCCCAGATTCCAGCCCAGCTCCCTCACGTCACGATCATCGGTGGCGGCCCCGCCGGGCTGATGGCCGCCGAAGTATTGAGCCAGGCCGGGGTCCGAGTGGACCTGTATGACGGCATGCCATCGGTGGGTCGCAAGTTCCTGCTGGCCGGGGTTGGCGGCATGAACATCACCCATTCCGAGGCCTACCCGGCCTTTCTCTCACGCTACGCCGAGCGCGCACCCGACATCGCCCCTTTGCTGCGCCAGTTTGGCGCCGAGGCGTTGTGCGAATGGATTCATGGGCTGGGGATAGAAACCTTTGTCGGCAGCTCTGGCCGCGTGTTTCCGACCGATATGAAAGCCGCGCCGCTGCTGCGCGCCTGGCTCAAGCGCTTGCGCGACCAAGGGGTAGTTATCCACACCCGCCACCGCTGGCTGGGCTGGAATGCCGATGGCGGATTAATTATCCACAGCCCGGATGGCGAGAAAACTGTCCACAGCGATGCCGTGCTCCTGGCCCTCGGCGGCGGCAGTTGGTCGCGCCTGGGTTCCGACGGCGCCTGGCTCAAGTTGCTGGAAGCCCAAGGCGTGCCTTACGCCCCGCTGCAACCGAGCAACTGTGGCTTCGAGGTAACGGCCTGGAGCGACTTGATGGTGAGCAAATTCGCCGGAGCGCCGCTGAAAAACGTCGCCATCGGTTTGGCAGATGACAAACCCCGGTTGGGCGAATGCGTGATCACCGCGACCGGTATCGAGGGCAGTTTGATCTACGCCCTGTCGGCGCCGATTCGCGAAGCCATCAACCGCGACGGCTCAGCCACCCTGCATATCGACCTGCTGCCGGGCAAGCCACTGGACAAGGTGCAGGCTGCATTGGCCAAGCCCCGTGGCTCACGTTCGATGAGCAAGCATTTGCACAGTCAGTTGGGGTTGGATGGGGTCAAGGCCGCGCTGTTGCGCGAGTTGGCGCCTGCCGAGCATTTCAGCGACCCGCAGCAATTGGCCGTCGATATCAAGGCTCTGCCGCTGACCCTGGTGAAAACCCGGCCAATGGACGAAGCCATCAGCACCGCAGGTGGCGTGCCGTTTGAGGCGCTGGATGAGCGCTTGATGCTCAAGCAATTGCCGGGAGTGTTCTGTGCCGGAGAGATGCTGGACTGGGAAGCGCCGACGGGCGGGTATTTGCTGACGGGGTGTTTTGCCAGTGGGCAAGTGGCTGGGCGCAGCATATTGGAGTGGCTGAGAACCAACGATACCCCCTTAATTCGTTGATGAAGTATCCGGCGCATTGATTGCTTACAGGCACTGTCTTCTCTGGCTGCCAGGGGGTAAGCCATGGGCTTACCCCTGATGCTGATCTAAATAAATGCTTAACGAGAGAAAATAGTTTTTAAAGCACTCTCGGCATTGATGAAACTTCAATCACCCGAAAGCAACCGTACAGTGCACCTGCTTATAGGCCCATGGGACAGGACCTCAGTGTCACTCTTGAAACTCACCAAAGCAGGTCCTCACGCGCGGCAATTACCAAGGCGCACTTACGCCCCGTGAGCACGAACCCTGTACTCCTCAAGGACATTGTCAAACTTCTGCAAATGGTCCGAGTCCAAATCGTAGTGATTCTTTACGAGATCAACATAGTCTTTATAGGCCCCATAGGCTTGAGGATAATCCCCATTAGCCGTATGTCCTGCAACTTTATCCTTCAGCGACTCACGCTGGCTTTCTATTTCCTTACTGACTCCAGCACCTTCAGATGGGGCATGGACTGTTGCACCTGCTGAAGAACCAACAGAATTCACGGAAGCAACCATAAAAACACGCTCTCTATAGAATTTATTTCATGCGATTAACGTCGCCACCCTCAGTGGCATACAGCAAAAATAAATTCCGAAATCTACGCGGGAATAGGTTACAAAATTTAGCTGGCAATCGTAATAGAAGGGAAGCGGCAGCGATTGGCAGTGCGCAGGAGTGACTTGCCTTTTCGCTCACTAATCGAGTAGAGACACCGATGCAGGCAGGCCCCCTAGGCCAGCAATAATGAACGTAACAAAAGGAAGTGGCATATTTATTCTCCACTTGAAATTGAAACTAATAGAAAACCACTACAGACCTACAGTGGTTATCGATCAAAAAAAAACTCCAACACCACTAATTTTACATGCGCACAACGCATTTCCGAAAAACAGCAACCCGCTATTTTCAAGCCAAGAACTTATTTAACGAATTATATTGCGACAAACTAACGTGAGCGAGATTGCCTCGCCCACCAGACTCATTGACTGCTATTTGACTGACAAAAAACAGTTACTTTTTCTTCCGTGGCCCTGTATTAAAAACAGGCACCTTACGCACGGGTTTGATAGAAGGCTCCGCCGGCGCAACCTCGCCACTGTCCACCCACTTGCCCAGGTTGCGCTTGCCGCCACCACCCGAGGTCTTGGGCTTCTTCGGTTTTTTCGGCTTCTTCACCACCTGGCCACTGGCATCGGTATCCGGCACGCGGTGCTCCGGTTCGAAGTCCTGTTCCATTTTGCGGGTCAGGGTTTGGCGGGTCAGCATCTCGATGGCCGAGAGCATATTCACTTCATCGGCACACACCAGGGAAATCGCCTCGCCGGTGTTGCCCGCCCGGCCAGTACGGCCGATGCGGTGGATGTAATCCTCGGCGACAATCGGCAGGTCAAAGTTGACCACCATCGGCAAATCTTCGATATCCAGGCCACGGGCCGCCACATCGGTGGCCACCAGTATCTGCACATCGCTGGCCTTGAAGCGGTCCAGGGCACGTTGGCGCGTAGCTTGTGGCTTGTCGCCGTGGATGCCGTCGGCATTGATCCCCAGGCCTTGTAGCTTATCTACCAACGCATCCACGCCATTGCGGGTCTTGGCGAACACCAGTACCTGCTTCCACTTGCCCTTGCGCATCAGGTGCACAAACAGCTCGGCCTTGCGCTTCTTGTCCACCGGCACCACCCATTGCTTGACGGTGTTGGCGGCGACGTTGCGCGGGCTGACTTCAATGCTCAAAGGGTCATTGAGCATCTGCCCGGCCAGCAGGCGGATATCGTCGGAGAAGGTCGCGGAAAACAGCAGGGTCTGGCGCTTTTTCGGCAGCATGCGGTAAATGTTCGCCAGTTCTTCCGAGAAGCCCAGGTCGAGCATGCGGTCGGCTTCATCCAGCACCAGGGTTTGCAGCTGATTGAGTTTCAGCGCGTTCTGGCGGAACAGGTCGATCAAGCGCCCAGGGGTGGCAACCAGAATGTCGACGCCCTTGCGCAGCTTCATCATCTGCGGGTTGATGCTCACCCCGCCATACACCGCGTAGGTGGTCAGGGGCAGATGTTCGGCGTATTGGGCAACGCTGGCGTGAACCTGCTCGGCCAACTCGCGGGTGGGGCACAGGATCAGCGCACGCACCGAGTTGGCGGTGACCTTCGGCCCTTCCATGGTCAGCAGTTGCAGGAGCGGCACGGCAAAGCCGGCAGTCTTGCCGGTACCGGTCTGGGCCGCGGCCATCAGGTCGCGACCGGCCAGCACCGCCGGAATGGCTTGCGCCTGCACCGGCGTCGGGGTCTGGTAGCCAAGCGCCTCAAGGGCGCGCAGCAAGGGTTCGATCAGGCCAAGTGTGGCGAAAGTCATGTGTTTACCGTAGGAAAAATTCAGCGCAAGGGCGTAATGCGCGGCAGTTTACCTTATTTCCGGCTTCGGCTTACGCCACTGGGGCAGGCTGATCAACAGCACAGCGCTGATGATCACGAGCATCGCCAGGGCTTCTTCCAGGCCGATGGTCTCGCCGACAAACACAATCCCCAGCAATACCGCCACGGCCGGGTTGACGTAGGCATAGCTGGTGGCCGCTGCCGGACGCACATGCTTGAGCAGGTACATATAAGCGTTGAAGGCGATGATCGAGCCAAACACGGTCAGGTAAGCCAGGGCCAGCCAACCTTCCACCGGCGGCATCGCCTCCAGGTGTTCGCCCTTGAGTGCGCTGCCGATCAACAGCACCACACCGGCGATCAGCATTTCGGCGGCGCTGGCCATGGCGCCCTGAGGCAACGGCAAGTGCCGGCTCCAGACCGAACCAAACGCCCAGGAAGCGGCGGCGAACAACAGCAGCCCAGCGCCCAGGGGGCTCGACTGCAGGTTGGAGCCCATGTTGAGCATGGCGATGCCGATCATCCCCAGAATCACCCCGGCCCATTCCAGACGGGTATTACGCGCGCCCCAGAAATAGCCACAGAGCAAGGTAAACAGCGGCACCGTCGCCACGGCCAGCGCGGCGACGCCGGAGGTCACGCCGGTGTGTTCAGCCACACTCACGGCGCCATTGCCGAACGTCAGCAGCAAAATGCCGATCATGCCCGCGGCTTTCCACTGCGCCCAGGTCGGCGCCGGCACCCCGCGCCAGCGTAAGTAGCCATACATCAGCGCCCCCGCCGTACAAAAGCGAATCCCCGCCAGCATCAACGGCGGCCAGTACTCCACGCCAATGCGGATAACCAGGTAGGTAGAACCCCAGATCACGTACAACGCAAAAAAAGCGGCGATCAACGGTAACGGAAAACGACGTGGGCCAGGCATGGGCAGCTCTGCGGCAAGACAAGGGATCGCTATTTTAGGAATCCGCGCCAGTAAACATAAGTTACAAAACCTGTTTAAAGCGCCCATACACTTTTCAAATCATGGTTATCAAGGCTATAAGCCTTGTATTCGAAAGCCCCCTACTGCCAGAGCCTTATCATGGACAAATACGACCGCATGCTCCTCAGCGCCCTGCTGGAGGATGGCCGCGCCACCTACGCACAACTGGCCCGTACCGTTAACCTCTCCGCCCCCGCCGTGGCCGAACGCGTGGCCAAGCTGGAGGCCAGCGGCGTAATCACCGGCTACCAGGCCAAGGTCGACCTGTCCAAGATCGGCTTGCCGATCCAATGTACGATCGAACTGCGCTTGACCAACAACGGCAGCCAGAAGGTCTACGACGCCCTGGCAGAAATCCCCGAACTGACCGAATGCCACCGGGTCACCGGCGACCCCTGCGTGATCATGCAAGCGGCGGTGGGGTCGATGCCGGAATTGGAAAACCTGATCAACCGGGTGGCGAAGTTTGGCTTCAGCAAGACCTCGATCATCCTGTCGAGCGCCATAGAGCGGCGGGTGCCGTTGGGGCATTTGGAAGGGAAGAATGGCGGTGCCTGAGCGCAGGCCTACTGTTGATCGGGTTGCCGGGGCGCGAATAAGTGTAGGAGCGGGCTTGCCCGCGATAGCGGTGTGTCTGGCCCGAATGGCTAAACTGACCCACCGCCATCGCGGGCAAGCCCACTCCCACAGTTTGATCTTGGTTGGGCTCGGGATTGCTATCAGAACCCGCGATGTTTCTTCAGATGATCATTGATCTTCGCCGCCGGCACTTTCTGCAAACTGCACAGCAGGTCATGGGACAACTCGCGCAAGCCATGGGCACGGCGCAGTTCCTGCGCCAGGTGGGCGGTGAGGTTGGCTGCCATTTCCGCGTCGGCCATGGCCCGGTGAGCCTTGCCGGTGTGGGGCAACTGAGCGTAGGAGGTCAGGGTGCCAAGCTTGTGGTTCGGTGCTGCAGGCATCAGCCGGCGCGCCAACAGTAGCGAACAGGCGAATTTTTGCAGGCGGGTGCGGCGGATCAGGCCCAGTTCGAAGTCCCAGAACTTCTGGTCGAACGCGGCGTTGTGCGCCAGCAGCGGCGTGGTGCCGACAAACTCATTGACCTCGTTCATCACCCGCTCCGCCGGCGGCGCGCTGCGCAGCATGGCGTTGCTGATGCCGGTCAGTTGCTCGATAAACCCCGGCACGCGCACGCCGGCGTTCATCAGGCTCTGGTAGCGGTCCACGATCTGGCCCTGCTCCAGGATGACCACGGCAATTTCCGTGGCCCGGCAACTGCTGCTCGGCGAAATGCCGGTGGTTTCAAAGTCGATGACCGCTATACGTTCCAAACCTGTTCCAACCCCATCTGAAAATCTATTTGAGCAACAACGCGCCTTCGATAGGCACGTAGCGGCTGGCCGCGCGGATCAACGAGTTGGCCGTCAGCCCCGGCACGCCGTAGGCCACGGCTTCGACGCCATGTTTATGAATGATGCGATCGAGCAACATGTCGAAATCGCCATCACCCGAGGCCAGCACTATTTCGTCGACATGGTCGGCAGCGTCCATGATGTCGATGGTGATGCCCACGTCCCAATCGCCTTTGGCCGAGCCATCGCTGCGCTGGATGTAAGGCTTGAGCTTCACGGTAAAGCCCAGGTTGCGCAGGATCTGCTGGAACTGCTGCTGCTTGCTGTCGCCACGGTCGATGGCGTAGGCATACGCCTCGACGATCTGCCCGCGCTGGCTGATATCAGCCCACAGGGCGGCGTAGTTGAAGTGGCAGCCATAAGCCTGGCGCACGGTGTAGTAGAGGTTCTGCACATCGGCGAACACTGCTATTTTTTTCACCGCATATCCTCATGGCACCGGGGACGTGATGGCCCGCAAAGGCGCTCAGTATGCCAGCCAAGAGGAGGTTTCCGAGAAAAATCAGACCGGGGCGACAACGCGCCCCGATTCAGTGAGTGTCAGACGAAGGAGTCGTCGTCGCCAAAGTAGGAAGAATCATCGGCATAACCACTGTCGGCGAAGCTGTCAGTGCTGTCATTGCCCGCGAAACGTTGCTCGTCATTGCCCCAACCGCTGTTGTCACTGGCCGGTGCCGGCTCTTCGCGGATGATCTCTTCCACCACCTGCGGCTGCTGGTTATGGCTGAACAGGCTGCTGATGCCTTGGGCCAGCATCACACCACCGGCCACGCCGGCTGCGGTTTTCAGGGCGCCGCCGAGAAAGCCGCCGCCGGCGGGCGCTGCCGGCTGGGGTTGCTGATAACTCTGTTGTGGCGCAGGCGCGCTGTTGAAGCCCGGCCGGCTCGGCTCGCGCCAACCGCCCGCGCCAGAGGCCGGCGCGCTGGGCGCAGGCTGCGGTTCGCGGGAGCTGCCACCAAAGATGCTCGACAGAAAACCACCACCGCTCGCGGCCGGCGGTGCTGTCCGGGTGCGTTGCAACTCATCCTGCAACTGCTGAATTTGCTGCGCCTGCTGCTTGTTCTGCGCATCCAGGCTCTTGATCGCGGCTTCCTGCACCAGAATCGCCTGGGTCATGAAGTACCCGGCGGCTGGTTGGCGAGTGATGTGCTCCTTGATCCGCGCTTCTGCCTGGGCGTCGCGGGGGGCTGAATCCGTTTCGGCTTGCTGCAACCGTGAAAACAGTCCATCGATCAGGGTTTGCTCTTCGCTGTTCATGGCGACCTCGTTAGATTGCCGGTAAAAATCTGCGTTCCGCCCGCAATGGGCAAGGTACGCCACCAGTAATGGGGCTGGGCCGCGGCGTTTCAATGGTCTTTACCCAAGGTTTACGTTTGTCGGTGATCAGTTAAAGTGTCTGCTGCTTTTTTGGCCTGTGATGACTTTGATGAATCCGTTGACCGTTCTGCGCGACTCTTTCTATTTCTTCCAGCGCAACCTGGGCGCCATCGTGCAGTTGTGCCTGCCCTTGGTGATCCTGGAAGCCGTACTGCAACAAGTGCTCGATCGCACGCTGGGCCCGGAGGCGTTCACCGGCTACAGCATGATCGTCGGGCTGCTGGTGTATCCGCTGTACACCGCCGCGTTGATCCTGTTCCTCGACGCCCGCAGCCGTGGCGAGTCGCCGCGCACCGCCGACGTGCTGGCCATGGCGCTGACCCTGTGGCCTCGCTATGCGCTACTGACCGCCATGAGCACCTTGCTGATCCTGCTGGGGCTGTCGCTGTATTTCCTGCCGGGGCTATGGCTGATGGTCACCCTGGCCTTCGCCGAATACCTGCTGGTACTGCGCGGCATGCCTGCGCTGGCCGCGATGAAGGAAAGTTTCCGCCTGACCCGCGGGCATTTCCTGCGCATCCTGATCTGCCTGTTGTGCGTAATGACCCCGCTGTGGCTGCTCAAGGGCGCCAGCGTCGCGGCCTGGCCCGACCTGCAGAACCCGCTGCTGGCGGTGCTGATCGACAGTGCCCACAGCTTCTTGCAGTTGTTTACCAGCGTGGTGCTGTTCCGCCTGTTCATGCTGATCGCCGGTGATGCAGACGCCCGTTAACATGGTCCTTGGGCTCCCGGCTGCCGGTCGGGTATGCTCCGTGCCTGTCCTGCAGCGCCATAAGGCGAGCCGATGAACCGTTTACTGCGTACAACCCTGGTAGGTCTGCTGATTCTGGCTGGCGTGCTGACCGCCCTGGTCTACAGCCTGACCTGGCGCCCCGCCGACAAACAGACCTTGCCCGTAAGCTGCGTCGCCCCGCGCGCGCCGACGCTGCTGCCCGGCCAGGCGCTCAAGGTGATGACCTGGAACGTGCAGTACCTGGCGGGCAAGAACTACGTGTTCTGGTACGACACCCCCGACGGCAGCGGCCCGGACGAGCGCCCCACCATCGAAGACATGGCCTCCAGCCTGGACGAAGTGGCACGGGTGATCCGTGACGAACAGCCAGACGTACTGTTGTTGCAGGAGCTGGACGAAGGCGCCAAGCCATCCCACTACCAGGATCAACTGGCGCTGCTCCAGGAGCGTCTGGTGGACCTCTACCCTTGCAGCGTCCAGGCTTTCGACTGGAAAGCCGACTTTGTGCCCGACTGGCATATCTTCGGCAGCGTCGGCCGCAAGCTGGTGACCCTCAGCCGCTACCAGATCGAACACGCCGAACGCCTGCAACTGCCCGTGGCCTCGGCCAACCTGTTCAGTCGCCAATTCCAACCCAAGCCTGCGTTGCTGCTCAGTTACCTGCCGTTGAGCGACGGCGGCCAACTGGCAGTGCTCAACACCCGCCTGGACAATGGCGCACCCGGCCACAGCGCGGTGCGCGAACAGGTGCAGGCAACCATCAAACTGCTGGATAAATTCGAAAGCCGAGGCACGCCGTGGCTGATTGGCGGGGATTTCAACCTGTTGCCGCTGGGGCAATTCCTGCGCCTGGACCCTGGCCGACGCGGGCAGTACTCACCGGACAGCGAACTGCATCTGCTGTGGGACAAATACCCGATGGTCCCCAGCAACAGCCAATCCAGCGGGATTGACCGCGCCCAGTGGCTGACCCACTTCCCCAACGACCCGGGCCTCGATGGGCCGGATCGCACGGTGGATTATCTGTTCTTCAGCCCAAGGCTGAAGAAGGTCGAAGCCAGAGTGCGCCAGGACGATACATTGCGTATTTCCAATCATTTGCCGGTGATTGCGCGGTTCCTGCTGCCCGCCGCGCAATAGCAAACACCCCCAAACCCAATGTGGAATAGGGTTCGTGTAGGAGCTGGCTTGCCTGCGATAGCGGTCTGTCATCCAGCACCTGGCTAACTGACCCACTGCCATCGCAGGCAAGCCAGCTCCCACAGTTAGATCTTGATCGGGATTACTTGCGCGGTTTGATCCGCGCAGTCGCCTCTGCCACCAAGGGGTCATCCGGCCAGTAATGCTTGGGATACCGCCCCTTCAGATCCTTCTTCACCTCGGCGTAGGTACTGCGCCAGAAGTTCGCCAGATCCTGGGTCACCTGCACCGGCCGCCGTGCTGGGGACAGCAGGTGCAACTTGACCACCTGCCGCCCACCGGCGATGCGTGGGGTGTCGGCCAGGCCGAACAGCTCCTGCAAGCGCACCGCAAGAATCGGCGGCTGCTCACTGTAGTCCAGGCGCACCGATGAGCCCGAAGGCACTTTCAAATGATGGGGCGCCAGTTCGTCCAGGCGCTGGGGCAGCGGCCAGGGCAACAGGTTATGCAGGAAGCTGGAAACATCCAGGTTGGCGAAATGGCTCAAGCGCGAGACCTTGCCCAAGTACGGCATCAACCAATGTTCCAGGCTGGCGAGCAAGGCGCTGTCGCTGACGTCGGGCCACTCACTGGGCTTGCCGGCATCCAGTTGACGCAGCAGCATGACGCGGGCCTGCCACTGGCGCAGTTCAGGGGTCCAGGGCAGCAGTTCCAAGCCTTTGCGCCGCACCAGGTTGACCAGCGCCTGGCTGCGGGCGGACTCGTCCAGGCCTGTCAGCGGCTCGCGGCTGAGGATCAGCTCACCGACCTTGCGCTGGCGTTCAGCGCGCAACACGCCCTCGCGCTCATCCCAATCCAGTTGATCGAAGAAGCGCACTTGCTCGGCCAATACCGAATCGAACAGCGCCGGATCAAAATCCGCGGCCAGGTAGATCCGCTCTTCACGCTGGCCCTGCCGGCTGCCCAGGTCGGCAATCACCAACCATGCTTGTTTCATCAGGCTGTCGGCCTCTGCAAACAACGCGGCGCGACCGTTGGCCAGGCGATACTCCGCACCGCCCGCACGGCGCTGCTGCGCCACCCGGTCCGGGTAGGCCAGCGCCAGCAACGCCCCAAGCCAACGCGGGTGATCGGGATCGGCCACCGGCCGCTCGGCCTTGCCTCTCAGATAGCCGCGATATTGCCGGGCCAATTGCCTGGCCCGCTGTACGCCACCCTGGGTGCCACGGGCGCGCTCCTCGCCGGACAACAACGCCAGGCGACTGTGCAAGTCCGCACCGGCGCCACGCAAGATGTCGCGCTCGCCCAGCAGCGCGGCAACATCACACGCCATGTTCGCCAGCCCCAGGTCCTGCCCCCGCAGCAACAAATGCGCGATGCGCGGGTGCGCCGGCAGGCTGGCCATTTTCTGCCCGTGGGGAGTCAAGGTCGCGTCCTTCAACGCGCCCAAACGTTCCAGCAAATCCTGGGCCTGGGCATAGGCGGCGGTGGGCGGGACATCAAGCCAGACCAACTGCGTCGGCGTCACGCCCCAGCGCGCCAGTTGCAGGGCGAGGCCGGCAAGGTCCGCCGAGAGAATTTCCGCGCTGCCATAGGCCGCCAGCGCTTCATGCTGGTCTTCGGACCACAAGCGATAACACACGCCTGGCTCCAGTCGCCCGGCCCGGCCTGCGCGCTGGGTAGCACTGGCACGGGAGATGCGCTGGGTGTCGAGACGGGTCATGCCGCTACCGGGGTCAAAGCGCGGTACCCGCGCCAGCCCGGCGTCGATCACCACTCGCACGCCATTGATGGTCAGGCTGGTCTCGGCAATGTTGGTGGCCAGCACCACCTTGCGCTTGCCGGCGGGTGCCGGGTCGATAGCCGCCCGCTGGGCTGTCAGGTCGAGCTCGCCATGCAACGGGCAGAGCAGCACATCGCTGCGCTCACCGAGGGCGTCGGCCAGCTGTTGATTGACCCGGCGAATCTCCGCCTGCCCCGGCAGGAACACCAGCACGCTGCCGGTTTCGTCGTGCAGGGCTTCAAGGATGGTCTGCACCAACCGTGGCTCGATAAACTCACCGGGCTGGAATGGCCGCACCCAGCGCATCTGCACCGGGTACATGCGACCTTCGCTGCGCAGGATCGGTGCGTTGTCCAGCAGACCCGACAAGCGTTCGCCTTCGAGGGTGGCAGACATGAGGAGGATTTTCAGCGGCTGCTCGTCGCGAAACAACTCGCGGCCATTGAGGCTCAGGGCCAATGCCAGGTCGGCGTCGAGGCTGCGCTCATGGAATTCGTCGAAGATCAGCAAGCCCACGCCATCGAGTGCCGGATCATCCTGCAGGCGGCGGGTGAGGATGCCTTCGGTGACCACTTCGATACGGGTATTGGGGCCGACCTTGCTGTCCAGGCGGATACGGTAGCCAACGGTCTCCCCGACCTTCTCCCCCAGTTCACTGGCCAACCGCTCGGCGGCGGCACGGGCGGCGAGCCGGCGGGGTTCAAGCATCAGGATGGTTTGCCCGGCCAGCCAGGTTTCATTCAACAGCGCCAACGGCACCCGCGTGGTTTTACCGGCGCCGGGCGGTGCTTCGAGCACGGCTTCATGGCGCGTCGCCAAGGCTTCACGCAAGGCGGGTAAAACATCATCGATTGGCAACGAATTCATACTGGCTCCAAGGCAGAGCGGCGAGTATAACGGCGAACTGCTGGATATCGGTGGAGTGCCGCCTCCAATTGGAATGCGACTAAAAGTAGGCGCTGGCCCCCACATTAGAGGGGTAGCGCGCGGTAGATCTGCTTTATAGTCACCCCATACAAGTTCAGGAGAATCCCATGCGTATTGCTTCCCGTGTCATCGGCGGTGTTCTGGCCGTCACCCTGTTGAGCCAACTGACGGCCTGCGGTTCGATTTTCTATCCTGATCGCCGTGGCCAGATCGACGGCAAGATCGACCCGGCGATTGCCGTGCTCGATGCGGTCGGCCTGCTGTTCTACGTGATCCCCGGCCTGATCGCCTTTGGCGTGGACTTCGCCACCGGCGCGATTTACTTCGAGCCGGGCAAGAGCGCACAAGTGGCCCCCGAGAAGCTGCAAGAAGCCATCGGTGCCGACGGCAAAGTGGATAACACCAAGCTGCAAACCATCATCGAACACGAAACCGGCCGCAGCTTGCCGCTGGACGACCCACGCCTGATCCAGTTCAAGGGCAGCGTGCAACAACTCGCGTCTCTGGGCCTGCAACCTGCCGCGTAAGGATTTGATTGCCCCATGAGCACCAGCACCGAACACGCCCGCCTCTTGCGCCTGGCCACCCGCGCTTCGGTCGGCGTGGCCAGCATCCTGATTATCGGTAAAGCCGTCGCATGGTGGTTCAGTGGTTCGGTGAGCATGCTCGCCGGGCTGACCGATTCGCTGCTCGACGGCGTGACGTCGCTGCTCAACCTGCTGGCGGTGCATTACGCGCTGCGCCCGGCGGATGACGATCACCGTTATGGGCATGGCAAGGCAGAATCCCTGGCGGGCATGGCCCAGGCGCTGTTTATCGCCGGCAGTGCAGTATTGATCGCCTTCCAGGCTTACCAGCGTTTGCAGCACCCGGAACCGGTGGGCGCGCCATGGCTGAGTATCGCGGTGATTGTGCTGTCGCTGGCGCTGACCGTAGCGCTGCTGATCTTGCAACACCGGGTGATCCGCGAAACCGGCTCGAACGCGGTGCGCGCCGACTCGCTGCACTACCGGTCGGACCTGCTGCTCAATGGCAGCATTCTATTGGCGCTGGTGCTGGCGGCTTTTGGCTTGCATCAAGTCGATGCCTGGTTTGGCCTGGGGATCGCCGCCTACATCTTGTGGAGCGCGATCCAGATCGCCCGGGAAAGCTTTGCCGTGCTGATGGACGAGGAACTGCCGGCCGAAGTCAGCCAGCACATGCTCGAACTGGCCCGTGGCGTGCCCGGCGTATTGGGTGCCCATGATTTACGCACGCGGATTTCCGGCAACCACTGGTTTGTGCAGTTGCATCTGGAGTTACCGGGAGAGTTGAGCCTGTCGGTGGCCCACGGCATCAGCGACCAGGCCGCCGATGCCATCCATCAGGCCTACCCACGGGCCGAGGTGCTGGTGCACGCCGACCCGCTGGAAGTGGTCACCGGCAACAAGGCTTAGTAGGTCACCTGATAGCCGCGGCTGCCCAGGCAGTTGCCCTGGGCCTGGCGGTAGGTTTGCACCACCGCCGGCGCAGGCGCGTAGGTGACGGTCTGCGGGTCGAAGCCACTCTGCTGCACCGCCCAGCGATAGCAATCGTAACCGTCCTGCTGCACCTGGGCAGGCGATTGACCGTTGGCGGGATAGGCCACCACGTCATACCCATTGCCCTGGGGCGCCGGCTGCGGCGGCAGGCTGGCCACCGGCGGTTGCACCACCACGTACTGCTGGGTACTGCTCTCGTAGCTGTAGTAGGCGCCAGCGGCGAGGAAAAACAGCGCGCTGCCTACCCACACTTCCCGCGCATAGTCCGGCAGGTAATGCACACGAATCCCGTAGGGTGGCGCGACCACTACATAGCGCGGGCCTTGGGGCCGATACCAATAACCACCCGAGAAGAAATAATCCTGGCCGCGATAGGGCACGCGGTAATTGCGGTCGGGGAAGCGGTCCACCGTGTAGCCCGGCCGATATTGCGGGCCGGGGCCCCAGCCATTGCCATGCCCGTCGGGACGGCCTGGCCAGCGATTGTCATTGGGGTGGCCGTTGTAGCCTGGGCGCGAGCCGGGGCCGCCGGCTTGCCAATGCGGGTTGCCGTCGTTGCGCCTGGGAATGTCACGGTAATTGCCCTGGCGCGGCTCCTGGGTCTGGCCTACGGAATCGGGCCGGCCCTGGATTGGCAGGTTGCTACCGGCCTGGGGCGCCGGGCGTGGTGCTTCGTGGCCTTGCGGACGCGCCTGCCACTGGCCATTCTGGCCGCCGCGCTCACCCTGCGGGCTTGGCTGGATGTGCTCCGGGCGCGGCGGGTTGGCTGAATGCCCTCGCTCTCGCTGCCCGTCACCGCCCTGCGGGCCTTGCCCCTGCCGTGGTGAGTTGTCTCGTTCGTCGGCCATCAACTGCGTGCCGAAGGTGACCATCAACACCCCTACACCTGCCAAACGCCAGATGCGCTTCATGCTATTCCTCACTGCGGATTAGGGCCTGTGCATGAGACTGGAAAAGCCGGGCCCGGTTCTGCAACAGGTTATCAGTCGCCAGAACAATTTTCGCCGGCAAAAGAAAAGGGGCGACCCGTCGGTCGCCCCTTGAGAACTTCGTCCTGGCTCAACGCTTATGACGTTGGCTCACCTCACGCCGTCTTGTGGACAGTGTGCAGCCCGGGGGCCGGCCCAACCCGGTGGGGTTGGCGGGCCGCAGCCGGCCTGATTGGGCGGGCTGCAGTGGACTCTATGTCCGGGCAGTGATTCTGTTGGTAATCATAGGCGTGAGGCGCCGACAGATGATTGCGAAGATTGCGTCAATAAACAGTGCTTGCGCAATTTTTAACCCTGGATAGATAATTCACAGCAATAGTTACGACAAAGGCCATCCCCATGAGCAAACTTGACCGATACGACCTGAGTATTTTGGCGGAATTACAGCGCGACGCGAGGATCTCCAACCAGGAGCTGGCCGAGCGGATCGGCCTGTCGCCGTCACCCTGCTCGCGCCGGGTCAAGCAATTGGAAGACGACGGCTATATCTCGCGCCAGGTCGCCCTGCTCGACCGCAAGATGCTTGGCCTAAGCCTCACGGCCTACGTGTTGATCGGCATGGACCGACACACCCCCGAGCGTTTCGAGAACTTCGAAGCGGCCATCCGCACCTTGCCGCAAGTACTGGAATGCAGCCTGGTCACCGGGATGGATGCCGACTATCAGTTGAAAGTGGTGGTGCCGGATATGGATCACTATCAGAAACTGCTGCTGGGCCACCTGACCCGGATTGAAGGGGTGACCAGCGTGCGCTCAAGCTTCGTGCTCAACCAGGTGCTTAACAGCACCGAGTTGCCGTTGACTCACCTGCGTACCTAAGACTCACCACCCAGCTCCTACATTTTGAGCGCGCTCAGGCAGTGACACCTGGGTGCGACGCACCGACGCAGGTCAACGTTGCACCTGCCGCCTTGCCTTATACTGCGCGCCTGCCTTTGTCGGAAACTGCCCAATGAATTCGATTGACCCCGTGCTGTTTGAAGAGTGGATGATGACCGGACTGGTCACTCTCCTAATCGTTTTCATGGGCTTTATCGTCTGGGACCTGGCGAAGAAATCCAAAGCCGGGCGCTTTGGCTCGATGATTCTGTTCTTCGTGCTGGGCCTGGGCGTGGCCGCGTTCATCATCAAGAGCGTGGTGATCGGCCTGATCGAATCCGGGGCGTTATAAGCGCGCCGGCACTTCGCGGTATTGGCCCTGGTCCAGGCCTTCAATCGACCAATCACCGATTTTCACCCGCACCAGGCGCAAGGTCGGCAAGCCCACGGCGGCGGTCATGCGCCGCACCTGGCGGTTGCGCCCCTCGCGAATCACCAGTTCCAGCCAATAGGTCGGCAGGTTTTTACGAAACCGCACCGGCGGGTTGCGCGGCCACAGTTCTGGCTCCTCCAGTCGCCGGGCCTGGGCCGGCAGGGTCATGCCGTCGTTCAACTCCACCCCCGCGCGCAGGCGTTGCAGATGCTCCTCGGTGGGCTCGCCTTCCACCTGTACCCAGTAGGTCTTTGCCAGTTTGTGCTTGGGGTCGGCAATCCGCGCCTGCAACTGGCCATCGTTGGTCAGCAGCAACAGGCCTTCACTGTCCCGATCCAGGCGCCCGGCGGGGTAGATGCCGGGGATATCAATGAAATCCTTGAGGGTCGCGCGCCCGCCTTCGTCACTGAATTGGGTCAGCACGTCGAAGGGTTTATTGAACAGGATCAACTTCGGCTCGGCCGGCGGCGCCTTGGCGACACGGCGAGCAGCGGCATGTGGAGGTTTCACGCCAGGGCGGCGCGAGTCGGGACGGGCAGGACGGGACATGGCAACGGAATATCTAACGGTCAGGACCGACCATGCTAGTGGCCTGACCGTTAAATAACCACCCTGCTATTTAGCGGAACGGCGGCTCGTCAAAGCTGCGCAGTTTGCGCGAATGCAACGAGTTGAGCTCGGTGCGCAACAAGTCCACCGCCTCGATGCCGATCTTCAAGTGCTGGCTCACGGCCCGCTCATAGAACGCGTTGGCCGAACCTGGCAACTTGATTTCACTGTGCAGCGGCTTGTCCGACACACACAGCAAGGTGCCGTAAGGCACCCGCAAACGGTAGCCTTGCGCGGCGATGGTGCCGCTTTCCATATCCACCGCCACCGCACGCGACAGGTTGATCAACGGCCGTTCCTGGGCCCAGCGCAGCTCCCAGTTGCGGTCGTCGTAGGTCAACACGGTGCCGGTGCGCAGGCGTTTTTTCAGCTCTTCGCCCTTCTCGCCGGTGACGTTGGCCGCCGCTTGCTGCAACGCCATCTGCACTTCGGCCAGCGCCGGGATGGGGATGTTCGGCGGCACCACGCGGTCGAGAATGCCGTCGCGCCGCATGTAAGCATGGGCCAGCACATAGTCGCCGATGGTCTGGGATTGGCGCAGGCCACCGCAGTGACCGATCATCAGCCAGCAATGGGGACGCAACACCGCCAAGTGGTCGGTGATGTTCTTGGCATTGGACGGGCCGACACCGATGTTGACCAGGGTCACGCCATGGCCGTCGCTGGCCTGCAAGTGGTAGGCCGGCATCTGATAACGGTGCCAGACCACGCCTGCGGCAATGGCAGACGCTTCGCCATGGTCCATGCCTTTTTCGATGATCACGTTGCCCGGCAATACCATGCGGATAAAGCGTGGGTCGCTGCGCAATTGTTCCAGGCCATGGACAATGAACTGGTCGACGTAACGGTGGTAGTTGGTCAGCAGAATCCACGGCTGCACATGCCGCCAATCGCTGCCGGTGTAGTGCACCAGGCGGCGCAGGGAGAAATCCACGCGGGCCGCATCGAAGAGGGCCAGGGGCAGCGGATCGGTGTTTTCCCAGTCATACAGACCATCGGCGATACCATCGGTGGCGGCGGACAGGTCGGTGCTCGGGAACACCCGCGCCAGGGTCGCTGCGGTCACGCCGGAGCCGGCCAACTCGTCGCCCTGCTCCACCACGTACGGGTACGGGATATTCTGCTGGCTGACGCCCACCTCCACCGTCACGGTGAAGTCGTGCATCAGTGGCACCAGTTGTTCCAGCAGGTATTTGCGGAACGCCGCCGGATGGGTGACGGTGACGCTGTAGGTGCCCGGCAACTGCACCTTGGCGTAAGCGCGAGTGGTCTGTGGGACTTCGCCATGGCAGTGGTAGGTCAGCCGCAGTTCGGGGTAGCGAAAGAGCGCACGTTGTGCGGCGTCGGGCTCGACGCGATCCTTGAGGTATTGCTTGAGAGCCTGGTTGAGCGCGCCGGTGGCTCGCTCATGCAGAGCTGCCAGCCGATCCACGGCCTCTTCGGCGGTTTGGACGACAACAAAAGCTTCGGTCACGGTAAGCATCCTGTGTTCTGACGTGCAGGCCTTCATCTTGCCTGCATCGCCGCCAGACGCAAACTCTGAATTGGCATGCCTGGTTATCCACAGGCCGACCTAACCACCTCTGAATTGGAATGCGTTCAAATGTAGGAGCAGGCTTGCCTGCTCCAATTACATGGGATCACGTTTAGGCAGGGGTTGAGCGGGCGACAATGGCCTGCACATCCACACCTCGTGGCAAGGTGCCATACACCCGCCCCGACGACTCACCCAACCGACTGCCGATAAACCCATCGCTGACACTGGCGTTGCCCGCCTCCAGCAACAACTTAGCCTGCAACGCCACGGCGATATCCTCAGTCAGTTGCCGCGCCCGGTACTGGATGTCCTGGGTGTCCATAAACGCCGACTTCAATTGCTCGATATGCCGCGCCAGGCGCTTATCGCCATGCCCATCGCCCAATTCGACGAACAATGTCTCCAGCACCCCTGGCTCCTTCGACAAGGCCCGCAGCACGTCCAGGCATTGCACGTTGCCAGAACCTTCCCACGTTGAATTGACCGGTGCCTCACGGTACAGGCGCGGCAAGATGCTGTCTTCGACATACCCGGCGCCGCCCATGCATTCGGCGGCTTCGTTGATCATGGCCGGCGCGCGCTTGCAGATCCAATACTTGCCCACGGCTGTCACCAACCGGGCGAACTTGGCTTCTTGCTTATCCCCCAGATGGTCCAGCGCCCGGCCCATGCGCAGGCTCAAGGCCAGGGCCGCCTCACTTTCCAGGGCGAGATCGGCCAGGACGTTTTGCATCAAAGGTTGTTCACTGAGCACGCGGCCACCGACCGAACGATGGGCACAATGATGGCTGGCTTGGGTCAGGGCCTGGCGCATCAAGGCGCTGGAACCGACCATGCAATCGAAGCGGGTCATGGCGACCATTTCGATGATGGTCGGTACGCCACGCCCCTCTTCGCCGATCATCCAGGCCAGGGCGCCCCGGAATTCCACTTCGCTGGACGCGTTTGAGCAATTGCCGAGTTTGTTTTTCAGGCGCTGGATATAGAACTGGTTACGCGTGTCATCCGGGCGGTGCCGGGGCAGCAGGAAACAGGTCAGGCCCTTGTCAGTCTGGGCCAGGGTCAGGAAGGCATCGCACATCGGCGCCGAGCAGAACCACTTGTGCCCCACCAATTCATAGGGCTGGCCAGGACCGCCAGCACCCACGGGGTAAGCGCGGGTGGTATTGGCACGCACGTCGGTGCCGCCCTGTTTCTCGGTCATGGCCATGCCGATGGTTGCGCCGGCCTTATGGGCGATGCCGACGTTGCGCGGGTCATATTCGGTGTTGAGGATTTTCGCCAGCCAGGTGTCGGCCAGGTCCGGTTGCAGGCGCAGGGCCGGCACGCAGGCGAAGGTCATGGTCAGCGGGCAGCCCGTGCCGGCTTCGGCCTGGCTGTGCAGGTAGGTCAGGGCCGCTCGGGCGACATGGGCGCCCGCCTGGGGATGGGCCCAGGGCAGCGACGGCAGGCCATGTTCAACGGCGGTGCGCATCAGTTGGTGATACGCCGGGTGGAACTCCACCAGGTCAATGCGGTGACCATAGCGATCATGGCTGCTGAACACCGGCTTGTTCTGATTCGCCAGGAACCCGGCCTCCATCAGCGGCCCGCCCGCCAAGGCGCCATAGGCATCGATACGCGCCTCGGCCCAGCCCGCGCCAAAGCGCCGCGACCATTCCTGCAGGGGCAGGTCGAGGCGATACAGATTAGCGCCGTCCAAGGACCGCGGCTGGTTGGTGACGTCGTGGGTTTCGGCGAACTGGTGCAGATTCATGACGGGCCTCCTGATAAAAGGCCACGCTGATTGAGGCCTTGAATTCAGTTAAGCATCGTCACTGCGCTTAAAAAAGTGGCATATGCGCCTAACTGCCGGCGCTTTCGCCCTCTAGCGGGCACAGCAGGCGCCGCTGCAATACGGCCTGCAACAGCTCAAAACGTACTGGTTTGAGCAACTGCTCGGAAAGGCCAATGCCATGACAATGCTGGCGTGCGCCGCCCAGGGAGTCACTCAGGCCGATCACCGGCAGTTCAGCGCAGCCGGGCAAGGCCCGGATCTGGCAGCACAGGGAGAAGCCATCCTCGGGCACATCCAGCAACACCGCATCAAACGCCCCATCCTGCAGCATGGCCAGGGCCACGGGGCCGCTGTCTGCCACTTTTACCCGGTAACCGAGCTTGAGCAACATGCCGCGCAAGACCAGTTGCGTGACGCTGTTGTCGTCCACCAGCAGTACCGTGCAATCCTGGGGTGCGCGGTGCAGATCCACGGCCCGGGCCGGCTCCGGTGGCACCGCAATGACGGCCACCTCCAACTGGAAACGGCTGCCTTTGCGCGGCTCGGAATGATGGGTCAGGCGCCCGCCGAGCAATTCGATCAACTGCCGGCAGATCGCCAGGCCAATGCCGAGGCCGCCATATTCACGAGTGGTCGAGCCATCCACTTGGAAGAAGCGCTGATACAGGGTCGCTTCATCCAGGTGCGCAAAACCGATTCCGGAGTCGGTGACGATAAAGGTCAGATCCAGATGACCATCAGGCCGCGGCACGCCCACCACCCGCAGGCGCACGGCGCCTTCATGGGTGAACTTGAACGCGTTATCCAGCAGGCATTCCAGGCACTGCATCAGCTTGCCTGCGTCGCCCTCCAGGCGATCGGGCAACTGCCCCGCCACATCGATGGAGAACTCCAGGCCCTTACCTTGGGCATTACCCTGGAATTGCTGGCGCAAGGTATCGAGCACCCCGCGCAGGCTGAACACTTGCGCCTGCGCGCTGAGCCGGCCGGCTTGCAATTCGGTGAGGGTGAGGATGCCATTGACCATGCGCATCATGTCCCGCGCCGAGCCGGCGGCGGTGTGCTGGTATTGCGCCAGGTCCCCGGCCAGGGGCACGGTCTGCATCAACTCCAATGAACCAATCACCCCATTCATCGGCGTGCGCAGTTCATGGGTCAGGGTCGCGAGGAATTCGTCTTTCAACTGGTTGCTGTGGGCCAGTTGCTGGTTGAGCACTTCCAGTTTCTGGCTGGCATCAAACAGGATTTGCGCCTGCTGTTCGCGCATCGCGTTGATTCGATCGGCCAGGGCCAGGGACAACAGGGCGACTTCGATGGCCGAGCCGATCTGGCTCGCATACATGGTGAGAAACACATTGGGCAGGTAGCCCAACACCATCATCGTGTTCACCACCCCGCCGATCAGGAACGCCGACCAGGCGATGATGAAATACCGCGCCACGCGCTGGCCGCAGCACCAGGCCTTGATCCCGGCGACAAAGATGGTCACGGTGAAAACCAGGGCCAGCGCGGTCGCCAGGCGCAGGGCCAGGGCGTAGCTGGTCATGAGCGACAACAACATCACCACCGCCCCCGTGCCCACCAGCACCAGCAGCAACCGGTCCAGCCAACGACTGTAGAGGGCGGTGTGCAAGAAGCTGCGGGCAAACAGGCTGCCGAACAACGCCGACGCGCCGATCAGGAACGGCGTCGCCGCATTCGCCCACCAGGGGTTGTCGGGCCAGAAATACTCGACCGCCGCGCCATTCACCGAGAGCTGGTACATGCCGAACGAGGCGATATAGAGGATGTAATAGAGGTAACTGGTGTCGCGCACGCTGAGGTAAATGAACAGGTTGTACATCAGCATGCCCAGCAGCACTCCATAGATCAGGCCCAGCACATAGAGGCGCAGCGGCTGGTCTTCCAGGTACGCAGTGCTCGACCACAGCGTCAACGGCGCCTGGATCGAACCTTCGCTCTGCAGGCGCAAATAGAGTGTTTTCTGTTCACCCGCCTTGAAGTCGACAGTGAACAGGTAGTTGTTCTGGCGAATCTCACGGCTGGCAAAGGGCAATGCATCCCCGGTGCGCCCGGCCAGGCGATAGCCACCGGCATCGTCAGGGACGTACAGCTCCAGATGATCAAGGGGCGGATAGGCCAGCTCCAGCAGCCAGGTGCGCTGGGCCTGGGGATCCTTGGGCAGGTAATGCAGGTCGACCTTGAGCCAGAACGCCGAGCGTGAATAGCCGGCATTGAGGGTGTCTTTATCATGGCGGGTGTAACGAGTGGCCATTAGCGCAGAACGGGCATCGGCAATGGTGACGCTACCACTTGGGTCTTCGAGTACTTGCATGACCCGGCCCAAGGGAAGGCTTCGGGTGGCCTCGTTGAACTCGACGGCGCCGGCCAGCAGCGGCAGCCCACACAAGAGAAACATCAGCAAATAGCGCATAGAGCCCCAGCGTGGCCTGTCCGGTTATGTCAAAAGCCCCCCATTCCTTTTGAGAAGACGTACACCGGCGATACATTAAGTTGTTTGGATCCACTTTAGCATAGCCGGTAAAGGCCAAAAGACACCATTGAAATAATTTTCCGGATGGCTCTAGGACGGGACTTTCAGAGCATAAATTGCTGAAAATGAATGATAGCCCGTAGCCATCTTTCCAAGTATTTCCCCATGAAATACAGGCGCCGCCCGACAGCCACGCAAAAAGCGTTTGGTGGTAAGCTCGCGCACCATGAATATCTACAGCTCTCGTCCCGTTGTCCTCTGTCTCTCCGGCCATGATCCCAGTGGTGGCGCCGGCTTGCAGGCAGATATCGAAGCCCTGCTCGCCCAAGGCTGTCACGCGGCCCCGGCCGTGACCGCGCTGACCGTGCAGAACACCGTGAATGTCAGTGACTTCCGCGTGCTCGATCGTGAGTGGGTATTGGCCCAGGCCAACGCCGTGCTTGGCGACTCCGAAGTCGCGGCGGTCAAGCTGGGCATGCTCGGCTCTACGGTGATGGTTGATACCGTGGTCGAACTGCTACAGCAGCATCCGCACCTGCCGGTAGTCTGCGACCCGGTGCTGCGCGCCGGTGGCGGCGGCAGCCTGGGCAAGGATGAAGTCGGCTATGCGATGCGCGAGCGGCTGTTGCCGTTATCGCTGATTGCCACGCCCAACCTGCCTGAAGCACGCATCCTCGCCGAACTGCCCGATGGCACGGCAGACGAATGCGCCGAGAAACTACTGCCGTTCATCAAGCACCTGTTGATCACCGGCGGCCACGGCGACGAGCATGAGGTGCACAATCGCCTGTACAGCCGCGACGGCACGCGCCGCACTTTCACCTGCCAGCGCCTGCCCGGCAGCTATCACGGCTCCGGCTGCACCTTGGCCAGCGCCCTCGCCGGTCGCCTGGCCCAGGGCGAAGGCCTGGCCAGCGCCGTGGAGTCGGCACTCAATTACACTTGGCGCACCCTGCGGGACGCCGAACAACTGGGCCAGGGGCAGTTTGTGCCGCGTCGCCTGCCACTGGATTTCTGTTCGTAATATCAAGGGGCCTGCTCGATGAAACTACGTGGCCTGTATGCCATTACCGACAGCCAACTATTGGCCGGTAAGTTCCTGTCCTACGTCGAAGCTGCGCTGGAAGGCGGCGTGACCTTGCTGCAGTACCGCGATAAAAGCAGCGACGAGGCCCGCCGCCTGCGCGAAGCCGAGGCCCTGCGTGAACTGTGCTCACGCTACAAGACCCAGTTGATCATCAATGACGATGCCGAGCTGGCCGCGCGCCTGGGCGTCGGCGTGCACCTCGGCCAGACCGACGGCCCGTTGACCCCGGCCCGGGCGTTGCTGGGGCGCAATGCAATCATCGGCTCCACCTGTCATAGCCAGATCGAACTGGCTGAACAGGCCGCGCGCGAAGGCGCCAGCTATGTCGCCTTTGGCCGCTTCTTCAATTCCAGCACTAAACCCGGCGCCCCGGCAGCCACCCTCGAAATGCTGGCCCAGGCCCGCGCCCGCTTGCAGGTGCCGATCTGCGTGATCGGCGGCATCTCCCTGGAAAATGCCGCGCCTCTGGTGGAGCACGGCGCCGACCTGCTGGCCGTGGTCCACGGCCTGTTCGGTGCCGACAGCCCCCAGGAAGTGACGCGCCGCGCCCGCGCCTTCAACGAACTCCTTAAATCCTGAATTCAGAGAGCCTGCCCATGTCTCGTTCCGAAACCCTGTTTGCCAATGCCCAGAAACACATCCCCGGCGGTGTGAACTCCCCCGTGCGTGCGTTCAAGAGCGTTGGCGGCACCCCGCTGTTCTTCAAGCACGCCGAAGGCGCCTACGTCACCGACGAAGATGACAAGCGCTATGTGGACTATGTGGGTTCCTGGGGCCCGATGATTCTCGGCCACAGCCACCCCGACGTGCTGGACGCGGTGCGCAAGCAACTGGAGCACGGCCTGTCCTATGGCGCGCCAACCGCCATGGAAACCGAGATGGCGGACCTGGTGTGCTCGATCGTGCCGTCGATGGAGATGGTGCGCATGGTCAGCTCCGGCACCGAGGCGACCATGAGCGCAATCCGCCTGGCCCGTGGTTTCACCGGCCGCGACAGCATCATCAAGTTCGAAGGCTGCTACCACGGGCACTCCGACAGCCTGTTGGTAAAAGCCGGCTCCGGCCTGCTGACCCAGGGCGTACCGAGTTCGGCCGGCGTGCCGGCAGCGTTTGCCAAGCACACCCTGACCCTGCCGTTCAACGACATCGCCGCCGTCGAAAAAATGCTCAGCGAAGTCGGCCAGGACGTGGCGTGCATCATTGTCGAGCCGGTCGCCGGCAACATGAACTGCGTGCCACCGGCGCCGGGGTTCCTCGAAGGCCTGCGCGAGCAGTGCGACAAGCATGGCGTGGTGTTGATTTTTGACGAAGTGATGACCGGTTTCCGTGTTGCCCTCGGCGGTGCCCAGGCTTACTACGGTGTCACACCGGACCTGAGCACCTTCGGCAAGATCATCGGCGGCGGTATGCCTGTAGGCTGCTTCGGCGGCAAGCGCGAAATCATGCAGCACATCGCGCCACTGGGCCCGGTCTACCAGGCCGGCACCCTGTCCGGTAACCCGCTGGCCATGGCCGCCGGCCTGACTACCCTGCGCCTGATCAGCCGCCCGGGCTTCCACGCCGAGCTGACCGACTACACCACGCGCCTGCTGGACGGCCTGCAACAACGCGCCGATGCGGCGGGCATCCCGTTCGTCACGACCCAGGCCGGCGGTATGTTCGGCCTGTATTTCAGTGGCGCCGACGACATCGTGACCTTTGACGATGTGATGGGCAGCGATGCCAACCTGTTCAAGCGCTTCTTCCACCTGATGCTCGAAGGCGGTGTGTACCTGGCACCGAGTGCCTTTGAGGCCGGTTTCACCTCCATCGCCCATGGCGACGCCGAGCTGAAGCTGACTCTGGACGCCGCCGAACGTGCCTTTGCCGCACTGAAGTAAGCCAGCCACAACCTGACGTCGCCCGTGGCGGCGTCAGATTTGCTACCTTGCTTACAGAAATTTCCTTCTTTTTTCGAGAAATCACCTGCAATCCGGCAGATAACTTGCCCACGCAGCAGAAAAACGAGTAAAGACTTTGTAAGCAGAGGTCTGCTTATTTCATAATGCGCGCTTATTGGATCCCCACGTGGCTCCACGCGCCCCGTCAGAGGTAAGTCGATTCCCATGAAACGCACCGGCCGCACCCTGGTTCTGGGCTGCCTGTTGCTCCTTCAACCGCTGCTTGCACTTGCACAAGCGGGCGGCAACTCGTTGTTGATCCCAGCGATGGGTCGCTGCACCCTCAATACTCAGCCAGAAAGCCAGGCCGAGGCGCTGAGCGCCTGCCAGACGCTGGCCGACGGTGGGGATGCGCAGGCGCAATACGAGTTGGGCGAATTCTTCTATGACGACAAAAACCCTGCCCGCGACCTGAACAAGGCCTTGAGCTTCTTCGAGAAAGCCTCGCTGCAGGGCCATGCCCAGGCGCAATTCAAGCTGGGCAGCATGTTCTTCCATGGCGAAGGCGTGCCGGCCAATAACGTGCAGGCGTACATCGTGCTGAAAATGGCCGCGGTCAACGGCGCCGAAGACGCGCTGGACACTGCCGACGAAGTCGCCGAACACATGCAGCGCGATGAACTGGAAGTAGCGACCCAGGTGCTGGGCCAGATTTTCCGCAACTACCTGCAGGAATTGCAGAGTGCGGATGGGCGTTCGCCGTTCTCCCCCCTGCCCTGACTTCAGGGCGATAACAGATACCCCTGTCGATAGGCCTTCGCGCCAGCGACATGGGCAATCGTCATACCCGCCGTCGCCATTCGTCGCACAGACCGGACATATAAGAGCCCTGCCCGCGCACAAGCGACGGGTGTCACGCGGTCTGTGATCGGATCGATAACATCCGCCAGGATCTGCCCCGCTTCCAGGTAATCTCCCACCTGCGCGCAAAACACCATCAAGCCTCCCACCGGGCTCTGCACCGGCTCTACCCCCGCCAACGGTGTTGGCGGGTTGAGCAAGGGCGGAAGCGGCGGCGCCTGGCCATCAATCGCGCCGCGCAGAATCAGGTAGTTGATCAACCCCTGGCAATCCTGCCGCGCAAGCCCGTGATCCACATCGGCGACACCCCGCAACTCCACGGTCACAGCGAACCCAGGGGCCGAAAAGCACCCGGCAAACCGCGCCTGCATCTGCTCCCAGAACAACGTAAAGCACTCATCGAACGATTGCCCACCTGCCTCCTTGGCCAAAAAACAGGCCCTGGCGCCCAGGTAACGGGCCAAGGGCTCCACATGCGGCCAGGAATCCGGCGACAGATACAGGTGCTGCACGGCTTCGAAATCACAATGCAAGTCCAGCACTATATCGGCGTCACAGGCCAGCGTTTGCAGGGTCAAGCGCATGGATTGCAGCTGCGTGGCCGGTACTTGGCTGGCAAGCGTTTGCAACAAAGTCGAACGGATCAGTCGCAGATTGCAGGCGGGGTCATCGCCCAGCAAGCCTTGCACGCGATCGCCGACCTGCTGGCTGACATCCAGGAAGAAACGATTGAAGTTCTCCCGACTGTCGTTATCGAAGCGCCCCTGCGGCACATCCATCAACACTTGCTCCAACCCCAGCGGGTTGGCCACCGGTACCAACACAACCGACCAGCGCAATAACCCTGCCGCTTCCAGGCACGCCAGTTGCTGCTTCAGGTGCCATAAAACCAGCATTCCCGGCAGTTCATCGGCGTGCAGGGACGCCTGGATATACACCTTGCCCGCCGCCTTGGCCGGGCCGTAATGAAAGCTGTGGATCTGGCGCGTCGTACCCGGTACGCCCGCCAGCAAAGGGTGCCTTTGAGTCTGCATATCGGTCTCCTATCGGCCCGCATCCAGAAAGCGCAGCCAACGTCGTTCAGCCAGGCGAAACAGCCCAACCAAGACAAAGGTCACGCCGAGGTAGAGAACCGCAGCGAAACCAAAGGATTGGAAGGTCAGGAAGGTGGCGGCGTTGGCATCCCGGGCAACCTTCAGGATGTCCGGCACCGTGGCCGTGAACGCCAACGTGGTGGAATGCAGCATGAAAATCACTTCATTGCTGTAGTAAGGCAATGAGCGGCACAAGGCCGAAGGCATGATCAGGTGGACATACAGCTTCCAACCGTCAAACCCCAGGGACCGTGCGGCTTCGATTTCACCGCGAGGCATCGCACGAATGGCGCCCGCCAGTATTTCCGTGGTGTAGGCCCCGGTATTCAGGGCGAACGCCAACAGCGTGCAGTTCAGCGCCTCGCGGAAAAACCCGTCCAGCAACGGCTGTTCCCGCACGGCGGCGATGCTGTAGATACCGGTGTAGAAAATCAGTAACTGGATATACAGCGGCGTGCCGCGAAACACATAGGTAAAACCTTGCACCGGCCAACGCAGCCAGCGGCGGCCAGACACCCTGGCGATGGACAGCGGCAGTGCCAACAGCAAGCCTAAACACAGCGAGGCACTGGTCAGCCATAGGGTCATGGCCAGGCCGGTAACTTGTTGACCGTCTGAATAGATGAACGGCCGCCAGTATTCCAGGATCAGCTCAATCACCTTGAAGCCTCCTGTACACCGGCCCCGTAGCGGCGCGCCAACCAGCGCAAGATGGCGTTTGAAATGCTGCTGAGCAACAGGTAGATCAGCCCTGCCAGTATCAGAAAGGCCAGCAGTTGCTGGCTGCTTTTTCCTGCCACCTGGGCCACCTTTACCAAGTCCGCCAAGCCAATGATCGAAACCAGCGCCGTAGCCTTGAGCAAGACCATCCAGTTATTGCCCAGTCCCGGCAGCGCGAACCGCATCATTTGCGGGAATATCACATGCACAAAGCCCTGGCTGAAGGTCATGCCCAGGGCTTTGGCGGCCTGGAACTGGCCGCGGGGCACTGCCAGCAAGGAGCCACGAAAGGTTTCGGTGAAATAGGCGCCGTAGATAAACCCCAGAGTGAGTACGCCAGCGGCGAAGGGATCGATTTCGATGTAGGCCCAGCCCAGCGCTTGCGTCAGACGACTCAAGCCCGTTTGCACCCCATAGAAAACGAACAACATCAACAGCAGGTCCGGCACGCCGCGGATCAGCGTGGTGTAGAGCTGCGCGCAGAGTCGCAAGGTTCTGACCCTGGAGAGCTTGGCACCGGCACCGATCAGGCCGAATGCCAGCCCCAGCAACAGGGACAACAGCGCCAGCTGCAGGGTGACCCAGACGCCGCGCAGCAACAACGGCGCAAAACCTTCCAGGGTCGAGGCGAATTGAGTGAAGGTAGGTAGCATGGTTGCGCCCTCGCTGATCATTGACCGCTGAACATATCCACACCCGGGAAGTAGTGTTCCTGCAACCGGGCATAGGTGCCGTCGGCATGGAGCGCGGCCAATCCTTTGTCGAGCAGCGTTTTCAACCTGCCATTGCCCTTGGCAATGCCGATGGCGCTTCGGGAGGGCATCAACTCGCTTTCAATCAAAGGTCCCAGCACGAAATTCGCGCCTTGGGCGGAACGCAAAAATCCGCTTTGTGCCTGCTGCGCATCTTGAAGGGAGGCTTGCAAACGCCCCGCGACCAGGTCGGCATACACCTGCTCCTGATCGGCATAAGCCACAATTTTCACACCCTGCGGCGCCAGCACTTGCCGGGCGTAGGCTTCCTGGGTACTGCCCTGCAAATAACCCACGGCAGTGCCGCGGGAGAGCTCAGTACCTGGCCGGAACACCATGGCGGAAGGGCTGGAAAAGACCTCCGAGGAGAAATCAATGACTTTCTGTCGCGCGTCAGTGACCGTCATTGAAGCCAGGATCGCATCGATTTTTCCCGCGTTCAGGCTCGGGACCAGTCCATCAAAGTCGCTCTCGACCCACTGACAGCGAACATTCAACTGTTCACAAATGGCATTACCGATATCAACTTCGAAACCTGCCAAAGTTCCTTTATTGTCTTTATAGGCAAATGGCGCATAGTTGGGATCGGCACCGAAGCGGATAACCGCATACTCGTTGGCAAAAGTTGGAAACGTCATAAAGAGTGCGGCGAATAACATCAGGATTATTTTTTTCATTATTGTCTTCCTCGTTATTGATGAAACAGCGGAACGAACTACACCTCGATATAGGGGACTTCTCTGCGTACAACCAGGGAGTCAGCAGGCACATCAAACTCTCGTGCCATTCGATGCCCCGAATACACGGCTGCGGCAATCGTGCCTGGCGCCACGCAGTCGCCGATCAACTTCAGTGTGCTGATACCGGCTGCGTGCACCCGTTCAGGTGCGTTGACCAAGGCCTGATACAAGTCCTGCTCGGGCTCACGGGAGGTAACCAACAACAACGATGCAGCGCTGATGAAGCGTGTGCGGTCGGTGTACACGCAGCTGGCGACCAAGCCTTGCGGCGTACACCGCACTAGCGTATGGGACGGGACGATCGTGATATTCAATTCCAGCAGGCGCCGCTGGATGCGATGTTGTTCAAGGGTGTTGTGAGTCCAGGCGGCCACATCCGCCGCCGGAGTGACGAATATCACCTCCACGCCCCGCGCCACCAAGTGTTCGGCCAGCACGCCGCCCATGTAATAGTGATCGTCGTCGAACAGCAGCACCGGCGACGGTGGCAGGACACCGGCCATCAGGTCGTCCGGCGTCAGCACGGGCAGGCACTCCAGGCCCGATAATGATTGACGCAGGGAACGCCCCAGGCCGTCCCGCCGCCAGTGCGAGCCGGTGGCGATAAACACATGCTCGGCAGCGAAGTCCAGGACGTCCTGGGCCTGCAACGGGCTTTCCCGATAAATCTCAACCGATGCCAGACGGCTCAACGCATCCAGTCGATAGTCGATCACCCGCGCCCAACTCGCCAACCCCGGGAGTTTTGCCTCCAGCGCTACGCGCCCGCCCAACGTGCGCTGGCTGTCAGCCAACGCCACTTCCATCCCGCGCGCCCCCAGAATTCGCGCGCACTCAAGCCCTGCGGGGCCGGCCCCGACCACCAACACCCGCCCGGGTTGCTGCGCACACTTGACCGACTCGGGGTGCCAACCACGTCGCCACTCCTCACCCATGGTCGGATTCTGCGTGCAGCGCAAGGGCGTGCTGGTGTGGTCGCCACTGACACAGATATTGCAGCCGATGCACTCACGAATCTCCTCCGCGCGCCCCTCTTCAATCTTCTTCGGCAAGAAAGGGTCGGCAATCGAAGGGCGGGCGGCGCCAATCAGGTCCAGCACGCCACGGCGGATCAGAGAGACCATAGTGTCCGGCGAAGTGAACCGCCCTACGCCCACCACGGGCTTACGGGTCATGGCCTTAAGCCCCAAGAGAAAGGCCTCTTGGTAACCTTCCGAGGCAAAGCGCGCCGTCACGCTGTCGTTGGACCAATCGGCAACGTTGACATCCCACAAGTCTGGCAAGTCGGCCAGCATCGAAAAGATCTCAGCACCTTCGCCCTCGCGACTCAGGCCGCCAGCCATGTGTTCATCCACCGCCAGGCGTACCGCAACGGCGCACCGATCACCCACGGCATCGCGGGTGTCCTCAATCAATTCGCGTAACAGCCGCACGCGATTTTCCAGTACCCCGCCGTACTCATCGGTGCGGCGGTTATTGCGCGGCGTGAGGAAATGGAACGGCATGCCCAGGTCATGCCCGGCGTACACGTAGATAATGTCAAACCCCGCCTCCCGCGCCCGCAGCGCGGCGGCCCGGTGCATGACCCGCAATTGCTGGATATCGGCCCGGCTCATGGCCCGCGCCTGTACCGGGTCATAACCACGCACCGGCGTATTGGACGGTGCCCAGGGAATTTCCCGGCTGTAGCGGTTGGGCGCGGAATAGCCATTGAACGCCAACTCCACGCCGGCCAGTGAGCCGTGCTGGTGGACCGCCTCACACATGCGTGCCAGCGCCGGAATGTCGCGCTCGTCCCACAGGCGCGCCTCAATGTAGGGAGAGAACTCACTGAGTGGGCTGATTTCACATTCTTCCGTACAGACCACACCCCACCCGCCTTCGGCCTTTATGCCGCGCATGCGTGCCATGGCCGAGGGATGCACATGGCCCATGCCATTACAGTGGGGAACTTGATAAAAGCGATTACGGGTGCGCACCGGGCCAATTTGTACCGGCTCAAACAGAACGTCATAGCGAGGATCGCGCACAGGGCTACTCCCAAACAAGTAAGTTCGTTGATGGCTGCGTTAGAAAAAAACTCGACGTTAACTAATGGGTAGTGTTTAACGGGGCAATAGGATACGAATGCAGATCCATTTCAGGATCGCTTTTTTTCGATTACCCATTAAGTAAAAAGCAGGCGTAAAGTGCGGCTGAAGTTCGGAAAGTCTCACGGCGTTTTATTATTTATGTATTCAGGGCCTGCTCTCTGCATAAACAAAATCTGCTATTTTTCAAACAAAATGTCTATGCATTAGAGCGCAAAATCGGAAACACCCTACAAAATAATTGAATACTACTTTTCAGGCATCGGCATCGGAAACGGCATGACATTGCTCATGCCCCGGGCCTCGCTGATTTTTGGCGTGCCCAGGCGCTCGACTTCATCGATGCGCACGATCGAATGCATTGGCACAAAACTGCGCACCACGCCTTCGAACTGGGCCTTGAGCTTTTCCTCGCCCGGATCGACGACCAGTTGCGTGCGCTCGCCAAAGACGAACTCTTCCACTTCCAGGAAGCCCCACAGATCACTTTGATAGATCTGCTTGGCGTACATTTCGAACACCTGGCCCTGGTTAAGGAAAATCACCTTGTAGATTGGAGCTTCACGTTTGGTCATGGGGGGTGGGCAGCACATCGGCGGATATAAATGAGGGCGCGAACTATAGCATGGCACCCGATGCACAGTGCTAGGAACCAATGGGCATGCCCCCTATAATGTGCGGTTCTTTACCACCAGTTGACGATTCCCATGGCCAAGAAGCTTTACATCGAAACCCACGGTTGCCAGATGAACGAGTACGACAGCTCGCGCATGGTCGATCTGCTGGGTGAACATCAGGCCCTGGAAGTCACGGCTCGCGCCGAAGATGCCGACGTGATCCTGCTCAATACCTGCTCGATCCGCGAACGGGCCCAGGACCGGGTCTACTCGCAACTGGGCCGCTGGCGCGAACTGAAACTGGCCAACCCGGACATGGTGATCGCCGTCGGCGGTTGCGTGGCCAGCCAGGAAGGCGCCGCCATTCGCGACCGCGCGCCCTATGTCGACGTGGTCTTCGGCCCGCAGACCCTGCACCGCCTGCCGGAAATGATCGACGCCGCGCGCATTACCAAGCTGCCGCAGGTGGACGTCTCGTTCCCGGAAATCGAAAAATTCGACCACTTGCCCGAACCACGCATCGACGGCCCAAGCGCTTATGTGTCGGTGATGGAAGGTTGCAGCAAGTACTGCACCTTCTGCGTGGTGCCTTATACCCGTGGTGAAGAGGTCAGCCGCCCGTTCGACGACGTACTGGCGGAAATCATCCACCTGGCCGAAAACGGCGTGCGCGAAGTGACCCTGCTGGGGCAGAACGTCAACGGTTACCGGGGCCAGACCCATGACGGGCGCCTGGCGGACCTGGCCGAGCTGATTCGCGTGGTCGCGGCGGTGGACGGTATCGAGCGCATCCGCTACACCACCTCGCACCCGCTGGAATTCTCCGACAGCCTGATCCAGGCACACGCCGAAGTGCCAGAGTTGGTCAAACACCTGCACTTGCCGGTGCAATCGGGCTCGGACCGCATCCTGTCGGCGATGAAGCGCAACCACACGGCCCTGGAATACAAGTCCAAGCTACGCAAACTGCGCGCCGCCGTGCCGGGCATCTGCATCAGTTCGGACTTTATCGTTGGCTTCCCCGGCGAGACCGAGAAAGATTTCCAGCAGACCATGAAGCTGATTGAAGACGTCGGTTTCGACTTCTCCTACTCCTTCGTCTACAGCCAGCGCCCCGGCACCCCGGCTGCCGACTTGGCGGACGAGACCCCGGAGGAACTGAAAAAGGAGCGCCTGAACGCCCTGCAACATCGCCTTAACCAACAGGGTTTCGAGATCAGCCGACAAATGGTCGGTTCGATCCAGCGCATTCTGGTTACCGATTACTCGAAGAAAGACCCGGGCGAATTGCAGGGGCGTACCGAGAATAATCGGATCGTGAACTTCCGCTGCGATAACCCGACGCTGATCGGCCAGTTCGCCGACGTGCACATCGACGCGGCGCAACCGCACTCGCTGCGCGGCTCGTTGATCAACTGACGGAGCAGATCCGAAGGCAAATGCAGATCAAATGTGGGAGCTGGCTTGCCTGCGATAGCGATGTAACAGGCAGTATCTCTTTTGAACGGGGCGGCCCTATCGCAGGCAAGCCAGCTCCCACAGTGGATCTTCGTTGTTCCTGAGAGCCAAGCCCGTCCATTTAAGTGCTTTCGCACACCGGCGGCTGGCGTTATCCTCTATTTCACCTAAACAGCCAAAGGGCGGCTAAAAGCAACCTTGAACGCACCCATAGCAGAACCCCATCGTTTCCTCCTCGAGCCGTTTGAGGCTCGTCGTTTCGCCAATCTGTGCGGACAGTTCGACGAGCACCTGCGCCTGATCGAACAACGCCTGAGCATCGAGATCCGCAATCGCGGCAATCAGTTCGAGCTCATTGGTGAACCCCAGCACACCACGTCTGCAGAAAACCTGCTGCGTCGCCTCTATCGCGAAACCAAGGGTAGCGAGCTGTCGCCGGAGACGGTGCACCTGTACCTGCAGGAATCAGCCGTGGAAGACCTGGCCAACAACCCGGTGGCCGAAGCCAGCGTGGCGCTGCGTACCAAAAAAGGCATGATTCGCCCACGCGGCTTGAATCAGCAGCGCTACGTCAAGGAAATCCTCGGCAACGACATCAACTTCGGCATCGGCCCGGCCGGTACGGGCAAGACCTACCTGGCCGTGGCCTGTGCGGTGGATGCCCTGGAGCGCGAACAGGTGCGACGCATCCTGTTGGTGCGCCCGGCAGTGGAAGCGGGCGAGAAGCTGGGCTTTCTGCCCGGCGACCTGGCCCAGAAGATCGACCCGTACCTGCGCCCGCTGTACGACGCACTGTATGAAATGCTCGGCTTCGAATATGTAGCCAAGCTGATCGAGCGCCAGGTGATCGAGATCGCCCCACTGGCCTATATGCGCGGCCGCACCTTGAACAACAGCTTCATCATTCTCGACGAAAGCCAGAACACCACGGTCGAGCAGATGAAGATGTTCCTGACCCGTATCGGTTTCGGCTCAACGGCAGTGATCACCGGCGATATCACCCAGGTCGACCTGCCCAAGGGCACCAAGTCGGGCCTGGGCCAGGTCATCGAAGTGCTCAAGGACGTGCCGGGGATCAGCTTTACCCATTTCATGCCCAAGGACGTGGTGCGTCACCCGCTGGTGCAGCGCATTGTCGAGGCCTACGAGCGCTTCGAACACCGCGACGATGGCCTGTCGAAGGACAACCGTCGCGATGCTTGAGCTTGACCTGCAACTGGCCACCCAAGCGCCAGCCCCCAGCGAAGCACAGTTCCGCCAATGGTGCGCACTGGCCCTGCGCCAGCGCACCGCCGACTCGGAACTGACCATCCGCCTGGTGGATGAGCCTGAAGGCCGCGAGCTGAATCACACCTGGCGCCAGAAAGACTACGCAACCAACGTGCTGTCGTTCCCCGCCGATGTACCGGATGAATTGCTGGATATCCCGCTGCTGGGTGACCTGGTGATCTGCGTCGAGGTGGTGGAGCGCGAGGCAAAGGAACAAGGCAAGGCCCTGGAGGCCCACTGGGCCCACCTGGTCATGCACGGCTGCTTGCATCTGTTGGGTTACGACCATATAGATGATGAAGAAGCCGAAGAAATGGAAGCACTGGAACGAACGTTGCTTGCAGAGTTGGGTCACCCTGATCCCTATGCGGACGACGAACACTAATCGACACTCAACTGAAACAATCAAGGATTTAGAGTAATCGCTATGAGCGAAGACCGATCGAGCAACGGGCAAAAGTCATGGCTGGGTAAACTGACCCAGGCTTTTGCCCACGAGCCGAAAAACCGCCAGGAGCTGCTGGAGCTGCTGCGCGAGGCCCATCAGAACAAGTTGCTGGACAGCGAAGCGCTGGCCATCGTCGAAGGCGCCATCCAGGTGGCTGACCTGCAAGTCCGGGACATCATGGTCCCGCGTTCGCAGATGATCAGCATCAAGGCGACCCAGACCCCACGGGAATTCCTCCCGGCCGTGATCGACTCGGCGCACTCGCGCTACCCGGTGATCGGCGAAAGCCATGACGACGTCATGGGTGTCCTGCTGGCCAAGGACTTGCTGCCGCTGATCCTCAAGGAGAACGGCGACAGCTTCAACATCAAGGACCTGCTGCGCCCTGCGACCTTCGTGCCTGAGTCCAAGCGCCTGAATGTGCTGCTGCGCGAATTTCGCGCCAACCACAATCACATGGCCATCGTCATTGACGAGTACGGCGGCGTCGCCGGCCTGGTGACTATCGAAGACGTGCTGGAACAGATCGTCGGCGATATCGAAGACGAACACGACGTCGAAGAAGACAGCTACATCAAGCCGCTGCCCAGCGGGGATTTCCTGGTCAAGGCGCTGACGCCGATCGAGAACTTCAACGAGTTCTTCGATAGCGAATTCTCCGACGACGAATTCGACACCGTCGGCGGCCTGGTGATGAGTGCGTTTGGCCACCTGCCCAAGCGCAACGAAACCACCGAGATCGGCGCCTATCGCTTCCGCATCCTGAATGCCGATAGCCGTCGCATCCACCTGATCCGCCTGACACCTATTGCCCGCTAAGGACTGATATGCGCCGTCTCACCGCACCCGGCTGGCCCGGTAACCTGCTGGCCGTGGTGGCCGGTGCTATCACCACCCTGGCGCTGGCGCCGTTCGATATCTGGCCGCTGGCACTGGTGGCGGTCGGGGTGTTCTATGCCGGCATGCGCCAACTGACACCACGCCAGGCCTTCGGGCGTGGCTGGTGTTTCGGTTTTGGCCTGTTTGGGGCGGGCACCAGCTGGATCTACTACAGCATCCATCACTTTGGTGGCGCTTCGGTGTTGCTGGCCGGGTTGTTGATGCTCGCGTTCACCGCAGCGATCGCCCTGTTCTTCGCCCTGCCCGCCTGGCTCTGGGCGCGCTGGCTGCGCCGCAACGAAGCGCCCCTGGCCGATGCCTTGGCGTTTGCCGCGCTGTGGGTGGGCCAGGAAGCATTTCGCGGCTGGTTCCTCACCGGTTTCCCCTGGCTGTACTCCGGTTACAGCCAACTCGACGGGCCGCTGGCCGGGCTCGCGCCGCTGGGCGGGGTGTGGCTGATTTCGTTTGCCCTGGCCCTGAGCGCTGCGCTGATCGTCAACCTCCCCCGCATGCTGGCGGCCCGGCGCAACGTGTTTGTCGGCGCCGGCCTGGTACTGCTGGTCGCACCGTGGGCCATTGGCCTGGCACTCAAGCACCATGCCTGGACCAGCCCCGCAGGCGAGCCGCTGACCGTCGCCGCGATTCAGGGCAATGTCGAACAGAGCATGAAGTGGGACCCGGCGCAGCTCAACGAGCAACTGGCGCTGTATCGCGACATGAGTTTTGCCTCCAAGCGCGTCGACCTGCTGATCTGGCCGGAAACCGCCGTGCCAGTGCTCAAGGAGTCCGTCGAGGGCTACCTGGGGATGATGGGCAAGTTCGCTGCTGACCGAAACGGTGCAATGATCACCGGCGTGCCGATTCGCCAGGAAGTGCGCCATGAAAAGCGCTACTTCAATGGCATCACCGTGGTCGGCCAGGGCGATGGCACCTATCTGAAGCAGAAGCTGGTGCCCTTTGGCGAATACGTACCGCTGCAGGATGTATTACGCGGCCTGATTGCGTTCTTCGACCTGCCGATGTCGGACTTTGCCCGCGGCCCTGAAGATCAGGCGCTGCTGCAAGCCAAGGGCTATCAGATCGCGCCGTACATCTGCTACGAAGTGGTCTACCCCGAGTTCGCCGCCAGCCTCGCCGCCCGCAGCGACTTGCTGCTGACCATCAGCAATGACACCTGGTTCGGCACCTCCATCGGCCCCTTGCAGCACCTGCAAATGGCCCAGATGCGCGCCCTTGAGGCTGGCCGCTGGATGATCCGCGCCACCAACAACGGCGTGACCGGCCTGATCAACCCGTACGGGCAGATCACCGAGCAGATCCCGCAGTTCCAGCGGGGCATCCTTTACGGTGAAGTGGTACCGATGCACAACCTGACGCCGTACCTGCAATGGCGCTCGTGGCCGCTGATCATCCTGTGCCTGGGGCTGTTTGGCTGGGCGTTGCTGGCCGGGCGCATGGCCAAGACGGTCTAGGCAGAAAAACACAAAACCCAATGTGGGAGCGGGCTTGCCCGCGATGGCAGTGGGCCAGTCAAGTATCCAATAACTGACACACCGCCATCGCGGGCAAGCCCGCTCCCACAGGTTGATGTGCGGCGTTAACGGTAGAACAGCCGGTAACCTACCTGCCCCACCGCCTCATTGATCAACTGCCCGCTCTGCCAGATCGACTTGAACTCCGGCATCCAGCCACCCAGCGGCCGGGCATTGTCCACACCCAGGAAGCCGACCGGCGCCGGCACTACGGTAAAGCCGGCCTTCTCGAAGCTCCACACCGAACGGGGCATATGCCAGGCCTGGGTCACGAGCACCACGCGCTTGACGCCCTGGGGCAGCAGGATTTCGGCACTCATCTGCGCATTTTCCCAGGTCGTGCGGCTGCGTTCTTCCTTCCAGCGCACGGCTACGCCAAAGTCTTGTTGCATCGACACCGCCATCAACTCCGCCTCGCTGGGCGGCGTGCCATAGTGCAGGCCGCCGGTGGTCAGCACCGGCAACCCCGACGCCTTGGCCAATCGCGCCGCATACCGCTGGCGTTCAAGGCCGACACCGGTCGGTTGGTCTGCGCCCCAGGCCGGATCGCCCCGCTCGCGACCCGAGCCCAACACCACAATGGCATCGGCCCGTTGCGCCAGGCTGGCCCAGTCTTCCACGGCCAATGGTGGTTCGGTTTCCAGCGCCCGTGCGCCCCACTCCACCATCACCGGCAGGCTGATCAGCCACATCCCGCCAAACCCCAAGGCAAAGCACAGCCCAGCCAAGCGCGGGCGGCTGCGACGAAACCACCAGGCAAGGGCCAGCAGCAGCAAGAGAATGCCGGGCGGCAGCAATAATTGTTTGATGAAATAACGAATAGGCATCGAGCATCTCCAAAGATGCCCGAAGCCTAAGGTGTAACGGGGTTTAGCGACAATCTTTACACGCGGCGGATAACGCTGATCAGGTTACTTGAATCGTGCAGACCGCAGCTTTTCCGGGCCACGGCTGGCCGACAAGTCCTTGAGCCATACCACCTTGGACGATCGCACCGCCTCCCTGGCTGGCACAGGAGCCACCCATTGCGGGATTGGGCGCGCGTTCAAGTCCAGGTAGGCCTTGATCACTTCAAACTCTGCGGGGCTCAAGCCTCGCAGTTCCAGCTCATCAGGCCGTTCGTCACGCAATCGGCCAGCGGTTCTGGCTGCGTCCAGTGCTCGACCCAAACGGTCGATCAGTCCTTCATACACTTCAGGTTTCGTTCTCATTCGCTGCGAATCAACCATCCCCTCACCTCATTAAAGATAAGTCTCACTCCCCAATAAACAGCGTAGCTGCGCTGACGCAACCAACCGCGCGCCGCGACCAACGGCCTGCGCTGCGCAATCAGGGTTTCCCTCGATAGAGTGGGGTCATGTATGCTACGGCGCTTCCTGTAACTCCACTTCCCGCAGGGTTTGGGCACGGACGCGCCGCTTTTTGGTGTCGATCAACCCGGACAATGCACCGAAGAGGATTAGGCCACCCCTATTCAGTTCAAAAGTAGCCATGCACGAACAATATCAGCCCCGTGAAATAGAAAATGCCGCCCAAACTTTCTGGGATGAGCAAAAGTCCTTTGAAGTCAGTGAACAGCCAGGCAAGGAGACTTACTACTGCCTATCGATGTTCCCTTACCCCAGCGGCAAACTACACATGGGGCACGTGCGTAACTACACCATCGGCGACGTGATTTCCCGCTATCAGCGCATGCTCGGCAAGAACGTCCTGCAACCTATGGGTTGGGACGCCTTCGGCATGCCTGCGGAAAACGCCGCGATGAAAAACAACGTAGCGCCCGCCAAGTGGACCTACGAAAACATCGCCTACATGAAGTCCCAGCTGCGCAGCCTGGGCCTGGCCGTGGACTGGTCCCGCGAAGTGACCACCTGCAAGCCGGACTACTACCGCTGGGAACAATGGCTGTTCACTCGCCTGTTCGAAAAAGGCGTGATCTACAAAAAAAGCGGCACCGTGAACTGGGACCCGGTCGACCAGACCGTCCTGGCCAACGAGCAAGTGATCGACGGTCGCGGCTGGCGTTCCGGCGCGCTGATCGAGAAGCGCGAAATCCCGATGTACTACTTCAAGATCACCGCCTACGCGGATGAACTCTTGTCGAGCCTCGACGACCTGCCGGGCTGGCCTGAACAGGTCAAGACCATGCAACGCAACTGGATCGGCAAGTCCAAGGGCATGGAAGTGCAGTTCCCGTACAACGTCGATTCCATCGGCGCCGAGGGCGCACTGAAAGTCTTCACCACCCGTCCGGACACCCTGATGGGCGCGACCTACGTCGCCGTGGCCGCGGAACACCCGCTGGCCACCCTGGCCGCCAAGAACAATCCTGAGCTGCAGGCTTTTATCGCCGAATGCAAAGGCGGCAGCGTGGCAGAAGCCGACGTCGCCACCCAGGAGAAAAAAGGCCTGCCAACCGGCCTGTTCGTCGAGCACCCGCTGACCGGTGAAAAACTGCCGGTGTGGGTCGCCAACTACGTGCTCATGCACTACGGCGATGGCGCAGTAATGGCCGTACCGGCCCACGACGAGCGCGACTTCGAATTCGCCACCAAGTACAACCTGCCGATCAAGTCGGTGGTACGCACCAGCTCCGGCGACAGCAACCCGGCCCCGTGGCAAGACGCCTACGGCGAACACGGCACCCTGATCAACTCCGGCGAGTTCGACGGCCTGGACTTCGCAGGCGCTTTCGACGCCATGGAAGTCGCCCTGATCAAGAAAAACCTTGGTGCCTCGCGCACCCAGTTCCGCCTGCGCGACTGGGGTATCAGCCGCCAGCGCTACTGGGGCTGCCCGATCCCGATCATCCACTGCGAAAGCTGTGGCGATGTGCCAGTGCCGGAAGACCAACTGCCGGTGGTACTGCCAGAAGACGTGGTGCCAGACGGCGCCGGCTCGCCGCTGGCGCGCATGCCCGAGTTCTACGAGTGCACCTGCCCCAAATGCGGCCAGCCTGCCAAGCGTGAAACCGACACCATGGACACCTTCGTCGAGTCCTCGTGGTACTACGCCCGCTACGCCTCGCCACACTATGAAGGCGGCCTGGTGGAAAAATCCGCAGCCGACCACTGGTTGCCGGTGGATCAGTACATCGGCGGTATCGAACACGCGATTCTGCACCTGCTCTACGCGCGCTTCTTCCACAAGCTGATGCGCGACGAAGGCCTGGTGAGCTCCGACGAGCCGTTCAAGAACCTGCTGACCCAAGGCATGGTGATCGCCGACACTTACTATCGCCGCGAAGCCAATGGCGCCTACACCTGGTTCAACCCGGCGGACGTCGAGTTGGAGCGCGACAGCAAGGCCAAGGTGATCAGCGCCAAGTTGAAATCCGACGGCCTGCCGGTGGAAATCGGCGGCACTGAGAAAATGGCCAAGTCGAAGAACAACGGCGTTGACCCGCAGTCGATGATCGATCAGTTCGGCGCCGATACCTGCCGCCTGTTCATGATGTTCGCCTCGCCGCCCGATATGAGCGCCGAATGGTCGGACTCCGGCGTCGAAGGCTCGCACCGCTTCCTCAAGCGCGTCTGGCGCCTGGCCCATGCCCATATCAGCCAGGGCTTGCCGGGCAAACTGGACGTGGCGTCGCTGAACGATGAGCAAAAACTGATTCGCCGCAGCACTCACCTGGCCATCAAGCAAGCCAGCCAGGACGTGGGCCAGCATCACAAGTTCAACACCGCTATCGCCCAGGTGATGACGCTGATGAACGTGCTGGAAAAAGCCCCGCAGGTCACCGAGCAGGACCGCGCGCTGGTACAGGAAGGCCTGGAAACCGTCGTGCTGCTGCTGGCGCCAATTACTCCGCACATCAGCCACGACCTGTGGAGCCAGTTGGGCCACAGCGGCGCTGTGATCGACGCTACATGGCCGGTCGCGGATGACAGCGCCCTGGTACAGGACACGCTGCAACTGGTGATTCAGGTCAACGGCAAACTGCGCGGCCAGATCGACATGCCCGCCAGCGCCAGCCGTGAAGAAGTCGAAGCCGCTGCTCGCTGCAATGAGAACGTGCTGCGCTTCACCGAAGGCCTGACGATCCGCAAAGTGATCGTGGTGCCCGGCAAACTGGTCAATATCGTCGCTAGCTAATCGGATCGGGCGCCGGGGCAAGAGCCCTGGCGCCGAACAAAACCTCCAGGGCCTCGATAAGGCCCACATGGTTTCAAGGGGAGCAATAAAATGATCAAACGCAACCTGCTGGTTATGGGCCTTGCCGTATTGCTGAGCGCTTGCGGCTTCCAGCTGCGCGGCACCGGCACCACGGAACTGGCGATCAAGGAACTGGATGTCAGCGCACGCAACGCCTATGGCGAAACCGTGACCCAGCTGCGCCAAACCCTGGAAAACAGCGGCGTCAAAGTCTATCCCGGTGCAGCTTACAAGCTAGTGCTGATCGACGAGAAAGAAACCCAGCGTAATATCAGCTACGCCAGCGCCGGCCGCTCTTCCGATCTGGAAATGAGCAGCGTGCTCGTGTTCCAGATCCAGGGCCACGACCAATTGCCACTGATCAACGACAAGTTGCAAGTGCAGAAAGTGGTGAGCTATGACGGCAACAATATGGTCGGCTCCGACACTGAGGTCAGCCAGGTGCGCAATGAAATGCGCCGTGACCTGGTCCAGCGCATGGTCATGCGCCTGCAAATGATCAGCCCGGCCCAACTGGATGCCCTGCAGCAGACTGCCGACGCCAAGGCCAAGGCGGATGCCGAAGCGCTGAAAGCCGCGCAAGACTATGAAAACAGCATCCCCAAGCAATCGCCTGTTGAAGTCCCAGCCGAGTAAACCAGACGGGGCGCGTCAAGCGCCCCGTTCATCCTGCCTATGAAACTCGCTCCCGCCCAACTCGCCAAACACTTGCAAGGCAACCTCGCGCCTGTATACATCGTCAGTGGCGATGATCCGCTGCTGTGCCAGGAAGCCGCCGACACCATTCGCCAGGCTGCGCGCCAGCAAGGCTTTGATGAACGCCAAGTGTTCAGCGCCGATGCCAGCTTCGACTGGGGCACCCTGCTCCAGGCCGGGGCCAGCATGTCGCTGTTTGCCGAAAAACGCTTGCTGGAGTTGCGCCTGCCCTCGGGCAAGCCTGGGGATAAAGGCGCGGCAGCCCTGATGGAATACTGTTCACGCCCCGCCGAGGACACGCTGTTACTGATCAGCCTGCCCAAGCTCGATGGCAGCGCGCAGAAAACCAAATGGGGCAAGGCCTTGGTGGAAGGGGCGCAAACCCAGTTCATCCAGATCTGGCCGGTCGACAGCAGCCAGTTGCCGCAATGGATTCGCCAGCGCTTGTCGCAAGCCGGGCTGTCTGCCACCCAAGATGCTGTCGAGCTGATTGCGGCTCGGGTCGAAGGCAACCTGCTGGCCGCCGCCCAGGAAATCGAAAAGCTCAAGCTGATGGCCGAAGACGGGCAGATCACCGTTGAAACCGTGCAAGGTGCGGTGGCCGACAGTGCAAGGTTTGACGTATTCGGGCTGGTGGACGCGATCCTCAATGGCGAACCGGCGCATGCCCTGCGCATGCTCGAAGGGCTGCGCGGTGAAGGTGTGGAGCCGCCAGTGATTCTCTGGGCCCTGGCCCGCGAACTGCGTGTGCTGGCCAATATTGCCCTGCAATACAGCCAGGGCACGCCACTGGACAAATGTTTCAGCCAGGCCCGCCCGCCGGTCTGGGACAAACGCAAGCCCCTGATGAGCAAGGCGCTGCAACGGCACTCGGCGCAACGCTGGGCGCAATTGTTGCTCGAAGCCCAGCGCATCGATGCGCAGATCAAGGGCCAGGCTGCCGGGTCGCCGTGGATGAGTTTGAGTCGTTTGTCGCTGCTTATGTCCGGCCAACGCCTGACACTGCCTGCCGAATAATAAATCCTCCAGAGCAACACAAAACCAATGTGGGAGCGGCATTTCACATTCAGACCGAGGCCATGTCCTACATCGCGCCGGGCTGGACAGCCGGCCAACTTCGGCAGATGATTCGCAGCGCATTACCCACCCATCGGAGAGCACCGATCATGAGCAAAAAGCCATCCAAGCATGGCCCCAACAAGGCCAAATCCATCATCGCCCAGCCGTTGTTCCGCAGTCGCCAGGAACGAGCCGGCAAAGGCAAAGGCAGCTACCGCCGCGAAGCCTTCCAGTCTAATAGCTGGGAGGCTTCTTACTTTCTGGCTGCCTGAAGGCAAGTGCCCCTCTGGCATGATAAGGTCTGCACCTGATTCGTATTTCCTGGACCTGTGCATGCCCTCTAGTCTTTCCCGTCGTTGGCACCTTCGCCAATTGATTGCTGCCTCCAGCCTGATCCTGTTAGTCGCCTGCGCCGAAAAACCCACCGCCGCCGACGCTCAGCCCCTGCCCACACTCCAGACCGCACCGGTTGCTGCACCCGCCGTAGTTGCGCCCCTGGCCGTGACCAATCTCGATATCCAACCGACCCAGACCTTCGCCGAATGGCAGGCGGGTTTTCGCGTCGAAGCCCTGAAGGCCGGCATCACGCCTGCAGTGTTCGACAGCGCCTTCGCCAACGTCACCCCTGACATGGCGATCATCCGTGCCGACCGCAGCCAACCGGAGTTCTCCCGGCCGGTGTGGGAATACCTCAACGGTGCCCTGTCGGCGTTGCGCGTGCGCAATGGCCAGGCATTGCTGATCAAGCATGCCGATATCCTGCAAAGCATCGAACAACGCTACGGCGTGGACCGCCAGGTATTGGTCTCGGTGTGGGGCATGGAAAGCAACTTCGGCTCCTTCCAGGGCAACAACTCGGTGATCCGCTCCCTGGCGACCCTGGCCTACGAAGGCCGCCGCCCGGCATTCGCCCAGGCGCAATTGCTGGCCGCGCTGCAAATCATCCAGCATGGTGATATCCCAGCCGAACAGATGCGCGGTTCCTGGGCCGGTGCCATGGGCCAGACCCAGTTCATTCCAACCACCTATAACACCCACGCGGTGGACTTCGACGGTGACGGACGCCGCGACATCTGGAACAGCTCCGCCGACGCCCTCGCCTCCACCGCGCACTACCTGCAAAGCTCTGGCTGGCAGAAGGGCCAACCGTGGGGCTTTGAAGTGCAGCAATTGCCAACGAACTTCGACTACGCCCTGGCCGATGGCGTGGTGCGCAAGCCGGTGGGCGAATGGTTGAAACTCGGGCTGCAGGTGCCGGCCGGCGCCAGCGTACCGCCCAACGTAGACACCCTGTCCGCTGCCCTGCTGCTGCCGGCAGGCCACCGTGGCCCGGCATTCCTGGTGCTAGATAACTTCCGCGCGATCCTCAAGTACAACAACTCGTCGTCCTACGCCCTGGCAGTCGGCCTGTTGTCCGAGCGTTTTGGCGGGGGCGGCGTGATTCGCGGGGATTGGCCAACGGACGAACTGCCACTGACCCGCTCCCAGCGTATCGAGTTGCAGACGGTGTTGAGTGCCAAGGGTTATGAGGCAGGCAACCCGGATGGGATTATCGGTGCCAATACGCGCAAGGCGATTCGTGCGGCGCAGCAGTCGTTGGGCTGGCCGGCGGATGGGTACCCGACGGTGAAGTTGCTGGAATCCTTGCAGAGCCGCTAGAACTGCGTAAAGCGGCTACCGCCTTCGCGAGCAAGCCCGCTCCCACAGGGGCAAATGCGGGCTTGCTGGCGATAACGGCCTGACAGACGACTAAATACTCAAGGTTTGAGCACCACATCCTGCTCCAGCACCAACCGCTGTTCCCCCGCATCCAGGCGCACCAAGGCGCCCATCGGCAAGGTCAGGTTCGGGTCGCAATGACCGCTGCGCCATCCGGACAGGACCGGGATGCATAACGATGCGAACGTCTGTTTCAGCAGCCTGCCCAGCGCCGCGCTATCTACCCCCGCTACATCCCCCACCAGCACACCGCGAACCTGCGCCAACTTGCCCGCCAGGCGCAAATGCGTCAGTAGGCGGTCGATACGGTAGATCGGTTCGTTGACGTCCTCGATAAACAGGATGATGCCCTCGGCATCGATTTCGAACGGCGTGCCCATCACGGCCGCGATCATTGACAGGTTGCCCCCCAGCAGGCGCCCACTGGCGATGCCTGGCTCAACGGTGGTCAACGGGTAGGCCACCGGGTGCGCCAGCACACTGCCAGCCCCCAGTTGCCCACGCAGCAGGCTGAACAGCGATGATTCGGTGGGTTGTTGCTTGTCACCGAGCAGGTCGGCATTGAGCATCGGGCCGTGGAAGGTCACAAAACCGGCGTAGCGGCTGATCGCCAAGTGCAGCGCGGTGATATCGCTGTAGCCGACGAAGGGCTTGGGGTTGGCGGCCAGCAGGGCGAAATCCACGCCGTCGAGCAAACGTGGAGTGCCGTAGCCACCGCGCAGGCAGAAGATGGCGTCGATATCGGGGTCGGCGAAGGCTGCATGCAGGTCGCGCAGGCGTACTTTATCGCTGCCGGCCAGGTAGCCGTCGCGCTCGTACACCCCCGAGAAGATCCGCAACTCGTAGCCACGGGTACGCATCCATTGCCCGGCCTTTTCCACATCCAGCGCGGCAGGGCCGGCGGGGGCGATCAGGCCGATAGTGCCTTCAACTCGCAACGCGGGTACGACGGCACTCGCTTGAGCGGTCATCCATGTTCTCCCTATCTGTAGCGCAGAACCCAATGTGGGAGCGGGCTTGCTCGCGATGCAGGCGCCTCGGTATATCAGTTGCACCGAGGTGATGCTATCGCGGGCAAGCCCGCTCCCACACAAGCCCGCATTCCACATTGATTGCGGTGCGGCTTACGAAACCAGGCTCGCCTTGACCAGCTTGGCCTGCTCGTCGGCGTGGTACGACGAACGCACCAACGGGCCCGACGCGACGTTCTTGAAGCCCATCTTGTAGCCTTCTTCGGCAAACCAGGCAAAGGTGTCCGGGTGCACGAAGCGCTGTACCGGCAAGTGGCTACGCGATGGCTGCAGGTACTGGCCGAGGGTCAGCATGTCGATGTCATGCTCGCGCATGCGCTTCATGACTTCGATCACTTCATCGTCGGTTTCGCCCAGGCCCAGCATCAGGCCGGACTTGGTCGGGATGTGCGGCATCATCTGCTTGAATTTCTGCAGCAGGGTCAACGACCACTGATAGTCCGAACCCGGGCGCGCAGCCTTGTACAGGCGTGGCACGGTTTCCAGGTTGTGGTTGAACACATCTGGCGGCTCGGCAGCGGTGATTTCCAGGGCGACATCCATACGGCCGCGGTAGTCCGGGACCAGGGTCTCAAGCATCACGTTTGGCGACAGCTTGCGGATTTCGCGAATGCAGTCGGCAAAGTGCTGGGCACCGCCGTCACGCAGGTCGTCGCGGTCTACCGAGGTGATGACCACGTACTTGAGCTTCAGGTCGGCAATGGCGATGGCCAGGCTTTCTGGCTCGTTGACGTCCAGTGGCTTCGGCCGGCCATGGCCAACGTCGCAGAACGGGCAACGACGGGTGCAGATATCACCCATGATCATGAAGGTGGCGGTGCCACCGGAGAAGCACTCACCCAGGTTCGGGCAGGAGGCTTCTTCACACACGCTGTGCAGCTTGTGTTTACGCAGCAGCGCCTTGATACGGTCGACTTCCGGCGAAACCGGGATGCGGACGCGGATCCAGTCGGGCTTTTTCGGCAGTTCGGTGGTCGGAATGATCTTCACCGGGATGCGTGCAACCTTCTCGGCGCCGCGCAGCTTGACGCCGGCTTCCACCTTGGCACGCGGAGCCGGGGCCGGACGGTCGGTAATGTCCAGCGTCGGGATCATGGTTTGCACAACATCAGTAGTCATATCAGTCGATTCCGCCCGTCAGGGTCGTCTGCTCAGCATAGTCGAGGTGTTTGACGAGCTGCGCGCGCAGCCGGGCACTAACCTCGGCAAATTCTATGGGTGTTGCGTGATCGCTCAACTGGGTCATGGCCAAACCGGCGTAACCACAGGGATTGATCCGGCGAAACGGCGCCAGGTCCATGTCCACGTTCAGGGCCAGGCCATGAAAGGAACAACCATGGCGGATGCGCAGGCCCAGGGAAGCGATTTTCGCGCCGTCGACATACACACCGGGTGCATCGGGCTTGGCCGCTGCCGTTACGCCGTAGCTGGCCAAGAGTTCGATCAGGCAGTTTTCCATGCGACTGACCAGCTCGCGCACGCCATAACCCAGCTTGCGCACATCCAGCAGCAGATAGGCCACCAGTTGCCCGGGCCCATGGTAAGTCACTTGGCCACCTCGGTCGACCTGCACCACCGGAATATCACCCGGAAGTAGTAGATGTTCGGCCTTGCCAGCCTGGCCCTGGGTGAACACCGGCGGGTGTTCCACCAGCCAGATTTCATCAGGAGCCGAAGTGCCGCGCTCGTTGGTGAAGCGCTGCATGGCGTGCCATACGGGCTCGTAAGCCATCTGGCCGAGCTCGCGAAAGCCCAGGACCTGGGACATCACAACACCATATGTACGAAACCGGTGGCTCGCAATTCGCTGTTGATGTCGTAGAGCTGGTCTTGACCGGTTGCAACGATGTGCAACTGGATCGTGGTGTACTTACCGTTGGTGCTCAAACGCTCATCCACACGGTTGTCGTTGATCGTTGCGTGTTTACGCATGATTTCAAGGATCTTGTCTTTGTTGCCCACACCGGTATCGCTGATCACCTTGACGGGATAATCCGTCACTGGGAATTCGATCTTTGGCGCCTCTACTTCTTTATCGGTCATGGCGTAACGGCCTCGTAAGCGGTAAGCCGTGGCGACGGGCAAAGCCCCGCGTCGGATCAACGCGGGGCTTTGCGGGTGCACACAATCAGTTGAACAAGCCGTAGAAGAATAGACGGATGCTATCCCACACGCGGCGGAAGATACCACCTTCCTCAACGGCGTCGAGCGCGATCAGATCGGCGCTGTGTACGACTTTGTCGTCCAGCTTCACTTCGACTTTACCGATCACATCGCCCTTGGCGATAGGCGCGGTCAGTTGTGGGTTCATGGTCATGCTGGCAGCCAGTTTCTTCAGCTGGCCTTTAGGCATGGTCAGGGTCAGGTCATCAGCCAGGCCAGCCTTGACTTGACGCTCGGTGCCTTTCCAGACCGGAGCCTGGGCCAGTTCAGCGCCCTTCTGGTAGAAGGTCTGGGTTTCGAAGAAGCGGAAACCGTAGGTCAGCAGCTTCTGGGTTTCAGCCGCACGAGCCTGCTCGCTGTTGGTGCCGAACACTACGGCGATCAAGCGCTGGCCATCACGTACAGCCGAGGACACCATGCAGTAGCCGGCTTCGTCGGTGTGGCCGGTTTTCAGGCCATCCACAGTCTTGTCACGCCACAGCAGCAGGTTGCGGTTAGGCTGCTTGATGTTGTTCCAGAAGAACTCTTTCTGGGAGTAGATGGCGTAGTGCACCGGGTCGACACGAATGATCGCGCGCGCCAGGATCGCCATGTCATGGGCCGACGAGTAGTGGTCTGGGTTCGGCAGGCCGGTCGGGTTCATGAAGTGGCTGTTGGTCATGCCCAGGTCAGTCACGGTTTTGTTCATCATGTCGGCGAATGCATCTTCGCTGCCGGCAATGTGCTCGGCCAGGGCGACGCTGGCGTCGTTACCGGACTGGATGATGATGCCGTGCAGCAGGTCGCTGACAGTCACCTGGGAGCCGACCTTGATGAACATCCGCGAACCGCCGGTACGCCAGGCGTTTTCGCTGACGGTCACCGGATCGTTTTCACCGATCTGGCCACGACGGATTTCCAGGGTCGCGATGTAGGCGGTCATCAGTTTGGTCAGGCTGGCCGGCGGCAGGCGCTGGTCACCATTGTTTTCGACCAGCACGTTGCCGCTGGCGGCATCCATGAGCACGTAGGACTTGGCAGCCAGTTGCGGTGGCGCTGGCATCATTTCGACGGCCCAGGCAGCGGGCGCGATGATCAGCGGGACAAGCAGGCACAGGCGTTTGGCTAAGGTGGTGATGTTCATCCGTCTCTCGAAATTGCTTATGGAAACTTGCCCTCGCGGGCAAAACTATTCAGACAACCCGTTGCCAGGCTGTCGCGTATTCAGTTGCCAGCTCAACCCTTGCCTTCGGGTTTTTATTATTCGACGAGCCTGCAACCAGGGCCCCGGCACGCAAGCGCACCAGCACCCTAGATCCGCTACTGCTTATTCGGCGCTGACCACGCTGGGCTGACCCAGGTTGGCCAGTCGCACGCTGTTCTGCACCTGGGCAATCTCGCCCGCCGAGCCGATGGGGCCCAGGCGTACACGGTGCAGGGTCTGCTGGTTACGCACGATGGAGCTGATAAACACCGGCGCGCTGACCATCCCGCTGAGCTTGGACCTTAACAGTTCTGCCGCATCCGGGTTGGCGAAAGCGCCGACTTGCAGGTATTGCCCGCCCGCCGCACTACCCGGCGCCGCCTGTGGCACGGCCACGACTGGCGCGGCGTGTTGCTGGGGCGGCGGCGTCCACTGCTCGACCTTGCCCGCCGAGGCGGTGATCTGCGGTTGCGCGCTTTGTGGCTCGTTGAGCATCAATGGCGCCGGCTTGCCGCGCTGCGCCCAATACTGGGCAGGGTCGATGCCTTCGACCTTGACCCGCGCCGTGCCGGTTTCGGCATAGCCGAGTTTTTTCGCGGCGGCGTAGGACAAGTCGATGATTCGGTCGGAATAGAACGGCCCACGGTCGTTGACCCGCAGGATCACCGTGCGGTTGTTGTCCAGGTTGGTCACGCGCACATAGGCAGGCAGCGGCAGGGTCTTGTGCGCCGCGCTCATGCCGTACAGGTCATACACCTCGCCGTTGGCGGTGTTCTGGCCGTGGAACTTGGTGCCGTACCAGGACGCCGTGCCCGACTGCACGTAGTTCTTGGACTCTTGCAGCGGGAAGTAGGTCTTGCCCAGCACCGTGTAGGGGTTGGCTTTGTAGTTGCCGGTATGCAGGGTCGGCGTGGCATCCGGGATACGCGAGACGTCGACGTCCCACCACGGCGCGCCGTCCTTGTGGGCACGGTTGATGTCCAGCCCCGGCTGCGCGCGGACTACCGGGCCACCGGCCTTCTGCACCGGCGCTCGGCTGGTGGAGCAACTGACAACCAGCAAGGACAATGCGGCCAGCGCCACCAGCTTGAGCGGTTTATTGATCGGCGATACCCGCATTACTTGACGCCCCGTGCTTGAACCAGCATGTCTGACAGCTGATGCACGGCCATGGCGTACATCACACTGCGGTTATAACGCGTGATTGCGTAAAAATTCTTCAGGCCCATCCAATATTCCGGGCCGTCTGCACCTTCCAGGCGGAAGGCGGTAACCGGCATATCATCGCGCAGCGCATCATGACTTGACCAGCCCAGCGCCCGCAACTCCCCGACGGTTTTCACCGGCTCGATGCCCTGGGTCAGGCCCTCATCGGCGCGATCGCCCGTGACGTCCGCACGGATCACCACCGGTTCGCCACCTACCCAGCCATGACGCTTGAAGTAACTGGCAACGCTGCCAATGGCATCATCGGGATTGCTCCAGATATTGATATGGCCATCACCGTCAAAATCCACGGCGTAGGCGCGAAAGCTGCTGGGCATGAACTGTGGCAGGCCCATGGCGCCGGCGTAGGAGCCTTTGAGGGTCAACGGGTCGACCTGCTCCTCGCGGGCCAACAGCAGGAACTCACGCAGTTCCTTGCGGAAAAACTCGGCACGGGGCGGGTAATCGAAGCCCAGGGTCGACAAGGCGTCGATCACCCGGTAACTGCCGGTATTGCGCCCGTAAAAGGTTTCAACGCCGATGATCGACACGATCACCTGGGCCGGCACGCCATATTCCTGCTCGGCGCGGGCCAGCACGGCCTCGTGCTGCCGCCAGAAATCCACGCCCCTGGCCACGCGGGCGTCAGTCAGGAACATCGGACGATATTCCTTCCACTGCTTGACGCGCTCGGCGGGCCGGGAGATCGCGTCGAGGATCGACTGCTTGCGCTGCGCCTCGCGGAATACGCCCATCAGTTGTTCGCCGGCGAAACCATAGTCACGGGTCATCTCACCGACAAATTCGGCGACCTGGGGCGAGCCGTCGTAATCGCCGGCCAGGGCGGGCGGCGAAGCGCCAAAGGCGCCCAACAGGCCCAGACAGGACGCGTATCGAGCAGCCCAGCCGCGCATTGCTTGCATTGACATCTTCACCTTATTCAAACCTGTGCGATCCACTTGCGATGGGTATGGATCGACATCAAAACCCCAAACGCTGACAGTAATGTCACCAGCGAAGTTCCGCCGTAGCTAATGAACGGCAACGGCACCCCAACCACCGGCAGCAGGCCACTGACCATACCGATGTTGACGAAAACGTAAACAAAAAAAGTCATTGTCAGCGCACCGGCGAGCAATTTGCCGAACAACGTCTGCGCTTGCGCGGTAATCACCAGGCCACGCCCGATCAACAACAAGTAGATCAGCAGCAGTGCGCAGATGCCCACCAGGCCGAACTCCTCGCCCATCACCGCAATAATAAAGTCGGTGTGGCTTTCCGGCAGGAAGTCCAGGTGGGACTGGGTGCCCAGCAACCAGCCCTTGCCAAACACACCGCCGGAACCGATCGCGGCCTTGGACTGGATGATATTCCAGCCGGTGCCCAGCGGATCGCTCTCGGGATCGAGGAAGGTCAGGACCCGCTGTTTCTGATAGTCATGCATGAAAAAGAACCACATGGCGACAGCCACCGGCACGGCCGCCACCAGCACGCTGACGATCCAGCGCCAGCGCAGGCCGCCCATGAACAGCACGAACGCACCGCCGGCGAGGATCAGCAGGCCGGTGCCGAGGTCCGGCTGGCGCACAATCAGGATGAAAGGAATGCCGATCAGGATCAGGCTTATCCCCACATGCTTGAGCTGCGGCGGCAAGGTGCGCTTGGCCAGGTACCAGGCGATCGTGGCCGGCATCAGGATCTTCATGAATTCCGACGGCTGGAAGCGAATCACCCCGGGGATATTGATCCAGCGGGTGGCGCCCATGGCGTTATGCCCCATGACGTCCACCACCACCAGCAACAGTACGCCGGCGACGTAGCCCAGCGGCACCCAGCGCGCCATGAAGCGCGGCTCCAGCTGGGCGATCACGACCATCGACAACAGGCCCAGACCAAACGACGACGCCTGCTTGATCAACAGATCCCAGTTCTTGCCACTGGCCGAATACAGCACGAACAGGCTGCCGGCCGCCAGGGTCAGCAGCAGGATCAGCAAGGGGCCATCAATGTGCATGCGCTGCAACAAGGTGGCGCGGCGACGCATCACATCCTCACTGGAGAGAATGCGGTCAAAATTACTCTTCACGGGCCGTAGCCTCCGCGCTTGAAGGGTTGGCAAACTCAGGCCTGAGCTTGCCGTCCTGGTCCAGCAACCAGGCGTCCATGATCTGGCGCACCACCGGGGCGGCCACGCCGGAACCGGACTCGCCGTTCTCGACCATCACCGCCACGGTGATCTTCGGGTTGTCGGCCGGGGCAAAACCGACGAACAAGGCGTGGTCGCGATGGCGTTCCTGGACCTTGGAGCGGTCGTACTTCTCGCCCTGCTTGATTGCCACCACCTGGGCGGTACCGCTCTTGCCGGCAATCCGGTACTGCGCGCCAGCGGCGGCCTTGCGCGCCGTGCCCCGGGCACCGTGCATGACTTGCTGCATACCGTGGTTGACCTTGGTCCAGTCGGACGGGTCGCGCAGGATGATGTCCGCAATCGGGTTTTCATCCACCGGCTTTTCACCCTCGATGGTCTTGGCCAGGTGCGGGCGAATCCACTTGCCCTTGCTGGCCACCAGCGCCGTGGCCTGGGCCAGTTGCAAGGGGGTGGCCTGCATGTAGCCCTGGCCGATCCCCAGGATCAGGGTCTCGCCCGGGAACCAGGCCTGGCGACGGGTGGCGCGCTTCCACTCCCGGGAAGGCATCAGGCCCGGGGATTCTTCAAACATGTCCAGGGATACTTTCTGACCCAGGCCGAACTTGCCCATGTAGGTCGACAAACGATCAATCCCCAGCTTATGGGCCAGGTCATAGAAGTAGGTGTCGTTGGAACGCATGATCGCCGTGTCCAGGTCCACATAGCCGTCGCCGGTGCGGTTCCAGTTACGGTACTTGTGATCGTAGTTGGGCAACATGTAATAGCCCGGATCGTAGACTCGGCTGGAAGCGGTGACCACGCCCGCGTCCAGGCCGGCAATCGCCACCGCCGGCTTGATGGTCGAGCCCGGCGGATACAGACCGCGCAGCACCCGGTTGAACAGTGGCCGGTCAATGGAGTCGCGCAATTCGGCATAGGCCTTGAAGCTGATCCCGGTCACGAACAGGTTGGGGTCGAAACTCGGCTGGCTGACCATCGCCAGCACCTCGCCCGTGTTCGGATCCAGCGCCACCACCGCGCCACGACGCCCGCCAAGGGCCATTTCAGCAGCCTCCTGCAGCTTGATATCCAGGCTCAGGACAATGTCCTTGCCGGGAATCGGGTCGGTCCGCTTGAGCACCCGTAGCACGCGGCCGCGGGCGTTGGTCTCGACTTCCTCGTAACCCACCTGGCCGTGCAACTGCGGCTCGTAGAAACGCTCGATACCGGTTTTGCCGATATGGTGCGTACCGCTGTAATTGACCGGGTCGAGGGTTTTCAGCTCTTTCTCGTTGATCCGCCCCATGTAACCGACCGAGTGGGCAAAGTGCGCCCCTTGCGGGTAGTGGCGCACCAACTGCGCCACCACTTCCACACCCGGCAGGCGGAACTGGTTCACCGCAATCCTGGCGATCTGTTCTTCGGTCAGCTCAAACAGGATCGGCACCGGTTCGAACGGGCGGCGCCCCTGTTTCATGCGTTTTTCGAAGATCACACGGTCTTCCGGGGTCAGTTGCAGCACCTCGACGATCACATCGAGGACCTGCGGCCAATCACCGGAGCGTTCGCGGGTCATGCTCAGGCTGAAACTGGGTCGGTTATCGGCGATCACCACGCCATTGCGGTCGAAAATCAGGCCACGGGTCGGCGGAATCGGTTGCACATGCACCCGGTTGTTTTCCGACAACGTGGAGTGATACTCGTACTGAATCACCTGCAGGTAATACAGACGGGCGATCAACACGCACATCAACGCCACCACCGCGATAGCGCCAAAGATCACCCGCGCGCGTACAAGGCGTGCGTCTTTCTCGTGGTCCTTGATGCGGATCGGCTGGGTCATCAGGCAGGGCGCAGACTATTTGTGGTAAGGGTGCCCGGACAGAACTGTCCAGGCGCGATACAGCTGTTCACCGATCAGGATCCGCACCAGCGGATGGGGCAACGTCAGGGGCGACAGCGACCAGCGCTGATCGGCCCGCGCGCAGACTTCCGGCGCCAGCCCCTCGGGGCCGCCGACCATGAAGTTGACCGTACGCGAATCCAGGCGCCAACGATCCAGCTCCACCGCCAACTGCTCGGTGCTCCAGGGCTTGCCGTGCACCTCAAGGGTGACGATGCGCTCGTTGGCACCGACCTTGGCCAGCATCGCCTCGCCTTCCTGACGGATAAAGCGCGCCACGTCGGCGTTCTTGCCCCGGGTGTTGAGCGGTATTTCCACCAGTTCCAGCGCAAGCTCGGATGGCAGACGCTTGGCATACTCATGCCAGCCTTCTTCCACCCACTTGGGCATGCGTGAACCGACAGCAATCAGACGCAGGCGCACAGCCGTTCCTTATTCCTGGTCTTTGTTGAGCTTGTCGAAGTGCGCGTGACCGACTTCCGGGCTGTGGTGCTTGCCATCGGCGGCACGGCTCTGCTCGGCGCCTTTCCACAGACGCTCCAGGTCGTAGAACTGACGAGCGTTGCTGGTCATCATGTGTACGATCACGGTGTCCAGGTCAGCCAGCACCCAGTCGCTGTCGCCCTTGCCTTCTTCACCCAATGGCTTGACGCCCTGGGCTTTGACGGCTTCGCGAACCTTGTCCAGCATCGCGCCGATCTGGCGGTTGGAGGTACCGGTGGCGATGATCATGAAGTCGGTGATGCTTTGCTTGTCACGCACGTCCAGGACCTGAATGTCCTGGGCCTTCACGTCTTCCAGGGCCGCGACGGCCAGCGCTACCAGCGCTTCACCCTCAGGAGCCGGGACCAACAGGGCTTCCACCGGCAACGGTGCGCTCTTGAACGTGCCTTTGCGCTTAACTTTGCTTACGTCTTTGTTCGTCATATAAAACTCGTTTTGCTCAATAGTTCGGGCGCTTCAATACACGATTATTCGTGCCTTCAAGCGCGCCTTTTCAGTTCGACGCACGGTAAAGCCCGTGCGCATCGATGTAGGCCAGGACCGCGTCAGGCACCAGGAAACGTACCGACTTACCGCTGGCCAGCAGTTGACGGATCTGGGTGGCGGACACCGCAAGCGGGGTCTGCCAGACGAATGCAATATTCCCGCTCGGCCCGGTCAGGGCCTGTGGGTCACTTACCGACCGCGCTGCCAGCAGGTTGCGCAAGGCATCCGGCGGTTCGCTGTCGGCATCCGGGCGTTGCAAAACCAGGATGTGGCAATGCTGGAGCAACTCTTCCCAGCGATGCCAAGTGGGCAGTCCGCAAAATGCGTCCCAGCCCAAAAGCAGAAACAACTGGTCATCGGCGGCCAACTCGGCCCGCGTCTGTTCCAGGGTGTCGATAGTGTAGGACGGTTTATCGCGCTTGAGTTCGCGGTCGTCCACCACCAACGGGGCAATGCCGGCCACCGCACACTGCACCATCGCCAGGCGCTCCTGCGCGCTGACTTGCGGCGTGTCCCGGTGCGGCGGCCTGGCGTTGGGGATCAGCCGCAGCTCTTGCAGCCCGAGGGTATCCGCCACTTCCAGGGCACTGCGCAAATGGCCGATGTGCACGGGGTCGAAGGTACCGCCGAACAGCCCGATGCGTTTACCCATCAAGTGCGCACATGACCGTCACCAAACACCACGTACTTCTCGCTGGTCAGGCCTTCCAGGCCAACCGGCCCACGGGCATGCAGCTTATCGGTGGAAATCCCGATCTCCGCCCCCAGGCCATACTCGAAGCCGTCGGCAAAGCGTGTCGAGGCGTTGATCATCACCGAAGCGGAGTCCACTTCGTTAAGGAAACGCCGGGCATCGCTGAAATGCTCGGAAACAATGGCGTCAGTATGCTTGGAGCCGTAGGTGTTGATGTGCTCGATGGCCTGGTCCAGATCGTCGACGATCCGAATCGACAGGATCGGCGCGGTGTATTCGGTGTACCAATCCTGCTCGGTCGCCTCGATCACATCGTTGCCCAACAGCGCCCGGGTACGCTCGCAACCCCGCAGTTCCACGCCCTTGTCACGGTAGATCGCAGCCAGAGGCGGCAACACGCGCTCGGCAATACCGGCATGGACCAACAGGGTTTCCATGGTGTTGCACGGCGCATAGCGATGGGTCTTGGCGTTATCGGCAATGCGGATCGCCTTGTCGAGATCGGCCGCCACATCAATAAAGACGTGGCAGACGCCATCCAGGTGCTTGATCACTGGCACCTTGGCATCACGGCTGACGCGCTCGATCAGGCTCTTGCCACCGCGCGGCACGATCACGTCGACAAACTCAGGCATGGTGATCAACGCGCCCACGGCCGCGCGGTCGGTGGTTTCCACCACTTGCACCACTTCGGCCGGCAACTCTGCCACGGCCAGGCCCTGCTGGATGCAGGCGGCGATCGCGCGGTTGGAGTTGATGGCCTCTGAGCCGCCACGCAGGATGGTGGCGTTACCGGACTTCAGGCACAGGCTAGCGGCGTCGATGGTCACGTTCGGGCGCGACTCATAGATGATGCCGATCACGCCCAGGGGCACGCGCATCTTGCCAACCTGGATGCCTGACGGCAGGTAGCGCATGTCGCGGATTTCGCCGATGGGGTCAGGCAGCTTGGCCACCTGGCGCAGCCCTTCGATCATGTCGTCGATACGTGCCGGCGTCAGCGCCAGGCGATCCAGCAATGCCGGTTCCAGACCATTGGCCCGGCCGTTGGCCAGGTCCAACTCGTTGGCGGCGGTCAACTCGGAGCGCGAGGCATCCAGAGCATCGGCGGCAGCCAGCAGGGCACGGTTCTTCTGCGCGGTGCTCGCACGGGCGATCAACCGCGAGGCCTGACGGGCAGCGCGACCCAGGCGGGTCATGTAGTCAAGAACGGACTCAGTCATGGTCTGGTGGGGTCTTGGCAAAGAGGAAAGCGGCAGATTATAGCTGTCGCGCCGTCCTACGGACAGCGGTGAGGGGCGGATGGTCGAAATGAACTGTAAAAACTCGACGTTCAGCGGTGATTAAGCCTGGAGTTGATATCATCCTGTCACATTTGGCCTGCGCAACCGCCCTTCGTTATGTCCAGCTCACCCCCCAAGTACCCCGCCAAGCCCCTGCCTGATGGGTTTTTCGACCGCGACGCACAAACGCTCGCGAAAGATTTGCTGGGCAAAGTCATCCGTCATCGTGTCGGCGATGTGTGGCTGTCGGCGCGAATTATTGAAACCGAAGCCTATTACCTGGCCGAAAAAGGCAGCCATGCGTCCCTCGGCTACACAGAAAAGCGTAAGGCTTTGTTTCTGGATGGCGGCCACATCTATATGTACTACGCCCGTGGTGGCGACTCCCTGAACTTCAGCGCCCAGGGGCCGGGCAATGCCGTGCTGATCAAGTCGGCCTACCCGTGGGTGGATGAGGTTTCAGGGCCTGCAAGCCTGGCGCAGATGCTGTTGAACAATCCCGACGCCAGCGGCCGCCCGCGCCCGGCCCACAAGCTCTGCGCCGGGCAGACGTTGCTGTGCAAGGCCCTGGGTTTGAAAGTGCCGATGTGGGACGCCAAGCGCTTCGACCAGGCGCTGCTCTACGTGGAGGATGTGGGCCTGGCGCCCACGCAAATTATCCAGACCACCCGCCTGGGCATTCCCGGCGGGCGCGATGAACACCTGATGTATCGCTTCGTCGATGCTGACCTCGCACCCTATTGCACGCGGAACCCGTTGCGACGCGGCCAGGTCGAAGGCCGCGATTACGTTTTGATTTGAATATCTGAAACAACCGTTTCTGCTGGAAATGGCATCTGCAACACAGCCGATGCCCTGTAGGAGCTGGCTTGCCAGCGATTGCGGTGAGTCAGGCGACATTATTGTCGCTGTCACGACGCTATCGCTGGCAAGCCAGCTCCTACAAGGGTCGCCGGTGTTTTGAGAAGCGCATTCCAGGCAGCGGTTCATTGATGGAGTGATTGTATGGGCCCATGGCTCGATGGCATTACCGGCTGGCTGACCCTCAATCCGCAATGGCTGGCGGCAGCGGTGTTTATCGTCGCCTTTGTGGAATGCCTGGCCATCGCCGGGATTATCGTGCCGGGTACGGTGCTGCTGTTCGCCATTGCCGCACTGGCCGGCAGCGGCGCGCTGTCCCTGGGCGAGACCTTGCTGCTGGGCTTGCTCGGCGGGCTGCTGGGCGATGGGATTTCCTACTACCTGGGTCGGCATTTCCACCAGAACATCCGGCGCCTGCCCGGCCTGCGTCATCATCCCGAATGGATGGACGGGGCCGAGGCCTACTTTCAGAAGTACGGCATCGTCAGCCTGCTGGTAGGACGCTTCATTGGCCCACTGCGCCCCATGCTGCCCATGGTCGCCGGGATGTGCGACATGCCATTCCCGCGCTTTGCTGCCGTCAGCGTGCTGGCCGCCGCCGGCTGGTCGGTCGCCTACCTGTTGCCTGGCTGGGCCGCAGGTGCAGCGTTCCGCCTGCCGCTGCCCGAAGGGTTCTGGCCTGAGGCTGGGGTGGTTGCCGCCTGCCTGGCCGTGTTGTTCGGTATCGCCCTCAACAGCACCCTTCGCGGCCACCGCCGCGCCACACTGTGGGTGGGCTGCGCCAGCCTGGCCTTGTTGATTGCGATGTTTATCGGTTATCCGTACCTGAACCACTTTGACCAGGGATTGATGGCCCTGGTCCAGGAGCATCGCAGCCCAACCATGGACCGAGTCATGGTGATGATCACGCAGTTGGGTGAGTTCAAGAAGATGTTCGTCGCCAGCGCCGTGCTGACCGGCCTGCTGTTCCTGGCTCGGCAATGGCGCCAGGGGATCTTTGTCGGCGCCACACTGCTGGGCGCCGCGCTGATCAATACCGGGAGCAAGCTGTTCTTTGCCCGTGGTCGACCAGAAATCCTCGTCGACCCACTGACCAGCTTCAGCATGCCCAGCGGTCACGCCTCGGGCTCGTTTGCGTTCTTCCTCGCGTTGGCGGTGCTGGCCGGTCGCGGCCAACCGATTCGCATGCGTCTGGCCTGGCTGCTGCTGGGGGCGATCCCGGCCGCCGCCATTGCACTGTCAAGGGTGTACCTGGGGGCGCACTGGCCGAGCGATATCCTGGCTGGCACCTTACTGGCAATGACGGTTTGCGCCTTCAGCCTAACGCTGAGCCAGCGCCAGAGCTCGCTACCGCCCATGGCGCCAAAGGTCTGGTGGCTGATCGTGCCGGGATGCGTGGCGGTTCTGGGGTTCTTTGCCCTGACCGGGACCTCCCACGCTTTGCTGCGCTACGCCTACTGATCTAGGCAGGACCGACCCAGTCCACGGGAGTGCTACGCCGCTCAGCACAGCGCTCCCGGCGTTCGAACAACATCTCATCGGCGATTTCGGCAGCCCGCTCGGCAATGTACTCCGGGCCACGATCGCCAGCCTGCTGAATCAATTGCGCGGTCACACTGACAAAAAAAGCATCCCAGATCGGCTGCTCCGATGGCGGCAATCGAATCATGTTCATTCCCTGATAGTAGTGGCTGAAGCTCCACTATTTCAGGCGATGGGCACCTGGCATCGAAGAAAAATCCGAACCTTGCGCGGATCAATCCGAGACAACCCGGCTCAGGGAAACAGTTCACCCTGCAACTCATCCAGCAGCAATTGGATCGCATCCAGACGCTGCTGGGGATCGTCGAGTTGCAGCAACTTGATCTTGTCTGCATCGGTGAACGGCAACAAGTAGGCCAGGCGGTTGCCCAACACCTGCTGCCCCTGCGCATCGGCGCCCATGTCCAACGAGGCGACCATCGGGTGCTCCGCCAGGGCCTCAAGCAGCGCCAACAAATCAGCATCCTCCTCGTCCAACGGGCGCTCGGGGAGGTCTTCCAGCCACTCGACATCTGCTACCAACAGTTGATCGCGCTGCACATCCGCCTCGCGTACCCGAAACCTGCGCCCACCCTCGACCCGAATCCCCAGCAAGCCATTGTCCTGCTGCTTGAAATCACGAATCAGCGCTTCGCAACCAATCACTGCATAGCCGTCGGGCGCCAGGCCGACTTCCTGGCCATCAAGGATGCAGACCACACCAAAGCCTTCGCCCTTTTTCATGCAGCGGCCGATCATGTCCAGGTAGCGCGCCTCGAACAGTTGCAGGTCGAGGGTGCAGCCTGGAAACAGCACCGTATTGAGAGGGAACAGCGCCAGACTCATAAAGCGTTCCTTAAACCCGATTTAAATCACCAAAGACACGGCCAGTGGCAGGAACACTGCCGTGGCCACGCCCATCAAACTCATCGCCAGAGCGGCAAAGGCCCCGCACTCTTCGCTTTCCTGCAAGGCCACCGAGGTGCCGACCGCGTGGGCGGTCATGCCCAGGGCCATGCCCCGTGCCTCAGGGCTGTGCACCCCCAGGCGAGACAGGAAAGCCGGCCCGATCATCGCACCGATCACCCCGGTGATCAGCACGAACACCGCCGCCAACGCCGCGACGCCGCCGATCTGCTCGGCCACCAGCATGGCGATGGGCGAGGTCACGGACTTGGGCGCCATGGTCATCAGCACCATATGTTCGGCACCAAACCACCAGCCGAGCCACACACACAGGCCGGTGGCAAACACCCCGCCCACCATCAGCGTAGTAAAAATCGGCCAGAACAACTGGCGGATCCGCCGCAGGTTCAAATACAGCGGCACCGCCAGCGCCACGGTGGCCGGGCCCAGCAGGATGCTCATGATCTCGGTGCTTTTGCGGTACTCGACATAGGTCAACCCGCACCCCAGCAGCACGCCGATCACCAGCAACATCGAGACCAGTACCGGCTGCAGGAAGATCCAGCGGGTTTTCTCAAACCCCGCCAGTACCAGTTGATAGGCGCCCAACGTGATGCCGATACCAAACAAGGGATGGTGGATCACCGCCGCCCACGCGCCCTGCCAATCGAAGGTCATTGCCCCTCCTCCCGCCGCGCCTGGCGCTTGACCAGTTTTTGCATCATCACACCAACAACGCCCATGGCGATTACCAACGACAGGACCAACGCCCCGACGATGGCCCAGAAATCGGCGGCAATGTCCTTGGCATATACCATCACCCCCACCGCTGGCGGCACCAGCAGCAGTGGCAGGTAACGCAGCAGGCTGCTGGCCGCCAGGCTCAGCGGTTCACCGACCTCGCCGCGCCACACCAGATACGCCAGCAGCAACAGCAGGCCGACAATCGGCCCCGGCAAGATCGGCAGGAACAAGTGATTGATCGCCGTGCCCAGCAATTGAAACAACACCAGCCAAGTCAGACCGCGTAACAGCATGGGTTTTCTCCCCCCAAAAGCCCGTGGGCATTATAAGCACGCCGCTCCTATGAACAGGCATTCGCCAAAAGCATGGTGGGTTGACCGGGCCATTTGCCCATGATGATCTACATTGGTTCTCGGGAATCCACCTAAAACAATAACCCCCTGTAGGAACGAGCTTGCTCGCGAAAGCCGTCGACGATAACGGGTGCACCCAGGCAGTACGCGGTGACATTGGGTTTTTCGCGAGCAAGCTCGCTCCTACAAGGGAATAGATTGATGAACCAAGGAGAGTCGCAATGCCTTTCGTACCTGTAGCGCAACTCAATGAATATGTCGGCAAGGAACTGGGACGTTCCGCATGGCTCACCATCGACCAGGAGCGTATCAACCTGTTCGCAGAAGCGACCGGCGATTTTCAGTTCATCCACGTCGATCCGGTCAAAGCTGCCCAGACCCCATTTGGCAGCACCATTGCCCATGGCTTCCTGTCGCTGTCGCTGATCCCCAAGTTGATCGAAGACATCCTGATCATGCCCGAGGGCCTGAAGATGGCAGTCAACTACGGCCTGGACAGCGTGCGCTTTATCCAGCCGGTGAAGGTCAACTCCAAGGTGCGCCTGGCAGTGACCCTCACCGACGCCACCGAGAAAAAGCCGGGGCAGTGGCTGCTCAAGGCCACCTGCACCTTGGAAATCGAGGGCCAGGAAAAACCCGCCTACATCGCCGAATCATTGTCACTGTGCTTCGTCTGATACATCTGTAGGAGCCGGCTTGCCGGCGATAGCGCCAGCAGTCGCGCCATCGCCGACAAGTCTGTATTAGCACACAGACCACTAGGTATAGCTTCCCCCGCTGCGGCATACTCGGCGCTCAATTATCCGGATCCCGCTATGCGCCCAATCGCTCCCCTTGCTCTGGCCTTGTTGCTCACCGCTTGCGGCGACGGCGAACCCCTGTTGCCGCCCGACGCACGGCTGCCGGACGGCGGGCGTTATCGCGGGGATGTGGTCGATGGGCTGTTGCAAGGCCAGGGCCGGGTGGACTACCCCAACGGCAGTTGGTACGCCGGGCAATTCGACAAGGGCCAGTGGCATGGCCAGGGCGAATGGCACGGCAGCAATGGCGAAGTCTATAAAGGTCAGTTCCAGCAAGGTCTGTTCGATGGCCAGGGCACCCTGACCACCGCAGCCAACACCTATATCGGCGGCTTCAAGCAAGGCCGGCGCAACGGCGAAGGCACCCTCCGAGAGGGGCAGATGACCTATCGCGGCGAATTCAAGGACGACCAGTATTCCGGCCTCGGCCGCCTGGAGTTGGCGGACGGCAGCCAATACCAGGGGCTGTTCGCCCACGGCAAACCCAACGGTGAAGGCCAGCGCAACGACGACAGCGGCAACCAGTTCAGCGGTCACTTCGTCAATGGCCAACTGGAAGGCAACGGCACCTTCAACAGTGCCGAAGGCGACATGTACATCGGCCACTTCAAGCAGAACCAACTCAACGGCAAGGGCCGCTACGAAAACGCCGACGGCGATGTGTGGACCGGCGAGTTCCGCGAAGGCGCCCTCAGCGGCAAAGGCGAACTGACCGGTGTGGATGGCAGCCATTACATCGGGCAATTCAGTGATTGGCGCTTCACCGGTGAAGGGCGCCTGAACCTCAGCGATGGCAGTTTCTACATCGGTGGCTTCGACAACGACAGCTATCACGGGCAAGGCACCCTGGTGCTCACCGATGGCACGGTACAGGCCGGGACCTGGGCCAATGGCCTGCGCGTACGCGATGCCGACGGCAAGCTGTTGCCCGATACCCTGGAAGTCGGGGTACTGGCCCAGGGCCGTTTGCTCGATAACGCCCTTGCCGCCGTGCCGGCGTCGACCCCGGCGGTCGAGCTGTACACCCTGGTGGTGGCCGGCGACGGCAAGCAAAGCGTATTCCTGCGCGAGGCAGACTATGTCAGCAACCTGCTGGCCAGCCGTTTCGGCGCCCGCGGGCAGATCCGCCTGGTCAACCATCGCGACCACATCGCCGACCGCCCGATGGCAACCCGCGAAAGCCTGCGCCGTGCCGTGCAGACCCTGGCCGAGCGCACCGGCCCCGAAGACCTGGTGTTTATCTACCTGACCAGCCATGGCACCCACGAACACCAACTGGTGCTCGACCAACCCCGCATGGAGCTGGCCGACCTGCCGAGCGACGAACTGGCGGCGGTGATGGCGCCGCTGAAAAGCCGCGACAAGGTCATCGTGATTTCAGCCTGCTATTCCGGTGGGTTTATCCCGGCGCTCAAGGATGATCACACCCTGATCATGACCGCCTCGCGCGCCGATCGTGTGTCGTTTGGCTGCTCGGAAGAAGCCGACTTCACCTACTTTGGCGATGCCTTGTTCGCCCAGGCCCTGACCCAGACCGACGATTTGCAACATGCCTTCAAGCTGGCCCAACGGCATGTGACCGAACGCGAAATGGCTGACAACTTCGAAGCCTCCGAACCACAGATCTGGGCCCCCAAGAGCGTCATCGCCCGCTGGCAATTATTACGCAAACAGCAGGCACGAAAGGCGCTGGAAAGCGTCTCTATCAATAGCAAGGAAGCAAAGAGCAACTAAGCTGAAACTGTATCAAGGGGGAAATACCATGTACTTGACGCCTCAGCATATATTGCTTGCCGGAGCCTCGGGCTTGACCGGGGAACATCTGCTGGACCGCCTGCTCAACGAGCCCACCGTCACCCGCGTATTGGCGCCCAGCCGCCGCCCGCTGGCCGAACACCCGCACCTGGAAAACCCGGTCGGCGATCCCAACGTATTGCTGCCACAACTGAGCGGCCGGGTCGACCTGGCCTTCTGCTGCCTGGGCACCACCTTGAAAAAGGCCGGCTCGGAGGAAGCCTTTCGCGCGATCGACCTGGACCTGGTGGTAGCGTTCGGCAAGCGCGCACGGGAGATGGGCGCACGGCACCTGATTGTGATCAGCGCCATTGCCGCCGATCCAAAGTCCTCGGTGTTCTACAACCGGGTCAAAGGGGAAATGGAGCAGGCGTTACAGGCCCAGGACTGGCCGCAGTTGACCATCGTGAGGCCTTCGCTGCTGCTGGGCGAACGGCTGGAGACCCGGCTCGCGGAAAAGCTCGCGGGGCCGCTGTCGCGGCTGATTCCCGGCAAATATCGCGGCATTGAAGTGTGTGAACTGGCCCGGGCCATGTGGCGCCTGGCGCTGGAAGAGCAGGATGGAGTGCGGATTGTTGAGTCGGACGAGTTGCGCAAGCTCGGCAAGTGAGTCTGCTCAACGGTTTTGCACCGGCCCAATGTGGGAGCGGGCTTGCTCGCTTCCACATTTCAGGTCGGTGTTACACCTTGGCTCAGCGTTACAACCCACCCGTCGCATTGAACCCAACCCCCAATACCGTCAACGCCGACAGCGGCAACAGCAGTGTGTCGAGCAACGCACTGGCCGGCAGATCAAGGCCCGGATAGCTCGGCGCTTCGGCGCCAAAGCGGTCCATGGCGCAACAACCACCCTGCATCGCATACAAGTCCAGGCGCGTCCCCGCATACACCACTGGCGCGCCGGGTTTGGCCGCATCCAGGGTGCGCGCGGTGGCGCAGCCCATCAGTTGCAGTGCCAGCACCATCAACAAGAATTTATTCATCACTGCTCAAATGATGCTCACCCCAACGCGGCAACATGTCCTGGGGGATATTCAGCAGGTTGAGAATCCGCGCCACCACGAAATCCACCAGGTCATCGATGGTCTGCGGCTGATGATAGAAGCCCGGCGATGCCGGCAGGATGGTCACGCCCATATTCGACAGCTTGAGCATATGCTCCAGGTGAATGCTCGAGTAAGGCGCCTCGCGCGGCACCAGGATCAACTGGCGGCGCTCCTTCAAGGTCACGTCCGCCGCGCGCTCGATCAAGTTATTGCAAGCGCCGGAGGCGATCGCCGACAACGTGCCGGTGGAGCATGGCACCACCACCATCGCCGCAGGCGCACCGGAGCCGGAGGCCACCGGTGACATCCAGTCTTCCTTGCCATAGACCTTGATCTGCCCTGCCGCCGCACCGGTGTATTCGGTGAGGAAGGCCTGCATCATCTGCACCTTGGGCGGCAGCGAGACGTCAGTCTCGGTGGCCATCACCAATTGCGCGGCCTTGGAAATCAGGAAATGCACCTCGCGGTCTTCACGCACCAGGCAATCGAGCAAACGCAACCCATAAGGCGCGCCGGACGCGCCGGTCATCGCCAGGGTAATGCGCTCCGGGCCGCTCATTGCAGCGCCTCGGCCAGTTTGCCGTGCAAGCCGCCGAAGCCGCCATTGCTCATGATCACCACGTGGGTCCCCGGTTTGGCCTGGCTCTTGACCCGCTCAATGATGCCTTCCAGGGAATCGCTGACAATCGACGGCACGCTGCAGAGTTTGGCAACGGCCGCCAAGTCCCAGCCCAGGTTGGCCGGCGCGTACCACACAACCTGGTCGGCATCGTTGACGCTTTCCGGCAGGCCGTCGCGGTGTGCACCGAGTTTCATGGAGTTGGAACGCGGCTCGATGATCGCGATCACCGGCGCATCGCCAACGCGCTTGCGCAGGCCGTCGAGGGTGGTGGCAATCGCCGTAGGGTGGTGGGCAAAGTCGTCGTAGATGGTAATCCCATTCACTTCGGCAACCTTTTCCATGCGCCGCTTGACGCTCTTGAACGCACTCAACGCGGCAATGCCCATGGCCGGCACCACACCGACATGACGCGCCGCCGCGAGAGTGACCAAGGCGTTGGCGACGTTGTGCTGGCCGGTCATGTCCCAGTCGACGATGCCTTGGGGCTCGCCCTCGAACAGCACTTCGAACCGGGACCCGTCCTCGCGCAGCAACTTGACCTGCCACTGCCCGCCCGCGCCGGTGGTTTGCACTGGCGTCCAGCAGCCCATGTCGATCACCCGCTGCAAGGCCGGCTCGGTGGTCGGATGGATCACCAGGCCTTCGCTTGGGATGGTGCGCACCAAGTGATGGAACTGCCGCTCGATAGCCGGCAGGTCGGGGAAGATGTCTGCGTGATCGAACTCCAGGTTGTTCAGGATCGCCGTGCGCGGACGGTAGTGAACGAACTTGGAGCGTTTATCGAAGAAGGCACTGTCGTATTCATCGGCCTCGATCACAAAGAACGGGGTATCACCCAGGCGTGCCGACACCGAAAAGTTCTGCGGTACGCCGCCAATCAGGAAGCCAGGGCTCATGCCCGCGTGCTCCAGGACCCAGGCCAGCATGCTGCTGGTGGTGGTCTTGCCGTGCGTACCGGCAACCGCCAGCACCCAGCGCCCTTGCAGCACATGATCGGCCAACCATTGCGGGCCGGAGACATAGGGCAAACCTTTGTTGAGCACGTATTCCACGGCGGGGTTGCCACGGGACATGGCATTGCCGATCACCACCAGGTCTGGGGCCGGGTCAAATTGCGCCGGATCGTAGCCCTGGGTCAATTCAATGCCCTGGGCCTGCAATTGCGTGCTCATGGGCGGATAGACGTTGGCGTCGGAGCCCGTGACGTGATGGCCCAGCTCTTTGGCCAGGACAGCCATTGAGCCCATGAAGGTGCCGCAAATACCGAGAATATGAATGTGCATAGTGGACCTCGTAAAACATCGAGGCAGGTTAGCGCAGGGCGTGGAAAATCGCACTCTTTTACTGCGCCCCGAAGAGTTGCAATCACGCCTGGTACTTGGCCATTGCTGCACAGTACCAAGCTTGATTGCGCACTCTTGGTGAAACAAACAAATGCACTTTAGCTAACGAATCAGAAACAATGAAACTTGCCTCACGCCGTCTGAGACTTTCTCGTCTCCACCTCCCGCACAGCCAGAAGCCTGCCTATACCATTACTATTGAGATGTTCATACCTTTTATCCAGCGCATCCAATCTGGCACTAACACTTTTCGACCCGACTGCTGAATCATCCTTATATGGCTTGTAAATAAAGCCGTTTTGCGCCGAAACTTCCACCATGTTTTTTTCGGCCACATCGTAAATCTTTTCCATCAAATCAATGCGTTCATTTGTATCAACTGGCCATGTCGAACTTTTTTCCAGGGCCTTGCCATCTCCCCCTTCAACCATGGCCTGAATCGTATTGACGGCATACGTCATTTTTAACTCAGCATTTTCTGTACGCGACTTAAGCAATGCAGCATCTTGTTCTACCGCACCACTTCCCGCCGCAGGAGCCGCATTAGCCGTCTGGCTTGGAGCAGGCTGATGAGCCGGAGGAAGTAGCGGGGTATTGGCAGCAAAATTACCTTTGATGGTTTCGCCCGTCCAGACAGACCCCGCGTAGGTACCAATACTCAGCGGAGTGCTGACAAGTCCGTTTACGGAGGCGTTCACAAAAGCATCCCGCGTGACGGTTTTCAAGCTAGTGTCCGTTTTGAACACCCCGGCCTTGACCAGACGATCAGCTGAAACCAGATTGGACGCCACATCACCGAATGTTTTCGGTTTGGCAACAGCGGGTTTGGCCGGGCCAGTGAGTGATAAGCCTGGGTGCTGCGTTTTGAACACCATCTCCCTGAATTTAGTCACCCCCTGGGTGTTTGAGGGGCCTACTGGCCGGGTAGGGCCCAGAACAGAGGTCGGTTTATAAGCATTTGCTATCAAATTAGTCTTGGGGGGCTTTGGACTTACAAAAGAATAAATTTTGGAGGCCCCTCCCTTAAACCCCCTCTTAGTCCGTGTATTGATTCCATCCAAGGATTCACCAGCGGTATTCCCCTCGCTGGATGCTTGCGTCTTCTGCTTATCCCCGGACGCGCTCCAATCTGAGGCCCCTTTCGTGCCGGCAGCTGCCTGCTGGCCCGGCGCCTCGGATACCCGGTCCTTTACCTGAAAGGAGGTTGAAACAGGGGAGCCTGTAATATTCATGTTTTCACCCATCGTATAGATATGTAACTATTAATTTTACTTATCCCTAAACCAAACAACCAACGCAATGACTCATCCCTTACCCCTAAGTATAAAAAACACAACACTTAGTTCCACCCAACACATATTTAAAATCGGATATGAAATTTTGCCCCAAGCAAAACAACCGCCCATTACTTCGAACAGCACCCAAAGCAAAAAAATATTAAATAGCCACTACCAGAAAAAAATTGTTTCCAGCCAGCCGCCCGCCGCATAAGCTTCATAAGAACTTCATATCAAACAAATTTACGCACTACAAAATGCGATCAAAACATCGCCGACTTGCCCACCGGTACCTTTTGTAAAAGGCGAGCGTGGGCGAGTCTTCCAAAAGACAGTAAGAGAGCAGGGATCTCCCTTGACGTCACTCTGCTGCGGAGCGCAAAGCGATACCATGCTTGCGTAACTTGCGGTATAGCGTATTACGACTAACACCCAACTGTTCTGCTGCCTGGGTCATATGCCAGCGCTGCTGTTCGAGCGTGGTCAGCAGTGCCAAGCGCTCTGCGTCCTCCAGCGGCTGTTTTTCCCGCGGTACGGTAATTTGCACCTGGGAGGGCACCTGGCGAATCATTGCCGGCAAATCGCCCAACCCTATCCGCCCACCGTCACACAGCGCAGTCAGGGTACGTAGCACCGTACGCAGTTGCCGGACGTTCCCCGGCCAGGAAAAGTCCAGCAGCGCCTGACGGGCATCGCCATCCAGTTCTATCCCCTGCCCTTCTGCCTCTTGGGCCAGCACAAAGTCCAGTAGCTGCGACTTGTCGCTACGCTCACGCAACGCCGGCAACGCGACCTCCAGACCATTGAGGCGATAGTACAAGTCCTCACGGAAGGTGCCGTCGGCCACCCGCATCAACAAATCACGGTGGGTTGCGCTGATAATGCGCACGTTCACTGCTTGCGGTTCACCGCCGATGGGCACCACCAATCGGTCTTCCAGCACCCTTAATAGCCGGGTTTGCAGGGCCAAAGGCATATCGCCGATTTCATCGAGAAACAAGGTGCCACCGTCAGCCTGTTGCAGCTTGCCACGCATGCCCTCCTTACGGGCCCCGGTGAAACTGCCGCCGCGATAACCGAACAGCTCGCTCTCGATCAGGCTTTCAGGGATGGCTGCGCAGTTCAGGGCCACGAAGGCTTTGTCGGCGCGCTGACTGGCATGGTGGACGGCCTTGGCAAAGGCCTCCTTGCCGGAGCCGGTTTCGCCATTGACCAACAACGGTACGTCCCGCTCAAACACCCGCAAGGCCTTGCGAAAGTCGCTCTGCAGCGCCTCATCTCCCAGGCAGATCCCCGCCAGCCGGGGCCGCTCGACCGGCGGCGGCGCCGACACCACCGGGCTCGGGGCGCGCCGCGCCTCGCCACGCAGTACCGCAAACACGCTGCGCCCGTCGCGGGTACGCAAAGGCCAACTGGCGCTGGCATTGGCGCGACCGAGCAATTGATCCAGGGTGCAGTCGAAAAACATCTCCACCGGCAGGCCCAGCAAGCGCCCCCGTGGCAGGCCCAACAAGTTCTGCGCACTTTGGTTGAGCGCACAGATCCGCCCTTCGCCGTCGAATGCCAGCAGCCCTTCGCTGAACAGGCCCACGGATTCGGCCTGCAGGTGGAAACGCAGCAACCAGTGATTTTCGAAGTGCCGCAGGAAATAACAGCTCTCGATCATCTTCGCCGAAAGATTGACCAGCGCCATGGTGTGGAACTGGCTCTGGCGCGATACCGCTTCGCGGGCCGACGACACGTCAAGCACCGCCAGCAGGTCGCCATGGGGATCAAACACCGGGCTCGCCGAGCAGGTCAGCCCGGTATGGCGACCGCGAAAGTGTTCATCGCGATGAATGGTCAGGGCCTGGCGCTCCACCAGGCAGGTGCCGATACCGTTGGTGCCTTCGCAGGCTTCGCTCCAGTCGGCTCCGAGCCATAACCCGGCGCCCTCGAATACCTTGCGTTCGCTGGGCGCGGTGACGCAATTGAGGATCACCCCGCGCGCATCGGTCAGCAGCACCGCGTGGCCGGCGCCGGAGAGTTGTTGATGCAAACTGTTCATTTCGTTGCCGGCGATGTGCAGCACTTGCTGCAGGCGCTCGCGGCTTTCCAGCAGGCGCTCATGCTCGAGCACCGTGGGCGCGACGGTCAACGTCGGGTCGAGGTGATAGTCCTCTACGCAGCGCAGCCAGGAGCGGGCAATCGATGGGTCGCTGCCAGGACCGTGCAACGGGTCTTGCCCACGGGTGACGGTCAGGACTTGCCGGGCATGGCGGCTGAAATGATCGTTGTGCATGTTCTTATTGTTCTCCTGTTGCGCGGGACACACCGCGGACCGGGACGCCCAGCATCCTCCAGGCCTGGGCGCATTGCAATCCCGCGGCGACCCATGGGTCACAAGCTGTATCGCTTGTGGCACAAAGTGTCACCCTGACTGTACCGTCGGTGTCACAGCAAAGCCTTGCAACAAACCCCAAGCCCTTGATTTACCTGCGCTGCAGGGCGCTGGCCCGACCTTTGCTCTACGCTTTATCAAGCGCAGCAATGCTGCACTCCAATAAACATAAGAAGTCAGGAGATACCCACCATGCGTTACGCACACCCTGGTACCGAAGGCGCTATCGTTTCGTTCAAGGCCAAGTACGGCAACTACATCGGTGGCGAATTTGTGGCACCGGTCGATGGCAACTACTTCACCAATACTTCGCCGGTGAACGGCAAGCCCATCGCCGACTTCCCGCGCTCCACGGCCAAGGATATCGACAAGGCGCTGGACGCCGCCCACGCCGCCGCTGATGCCTGGGGCAAGACCTCGGCCCAGGACCGTTCGCTGGTGCTGCTGAAAATCGCCGACCGTATTGAACAGAACCTGGAACTGCTGGCCATCACCGAAACCTGGGACAATGGCAAAGCGGTACGCGAGACCCTCAACGCCGATATCCCCCTGGCCGCCGACCACTTCCGCTACTTCGCTGGCTGCATCCGCGCCCAGGAAGGCAGCAGCGCCGAGATCAACGAACACACCGCCGCCTACCACTTCCATGAGCCCCTGGGCGTGGTCGGGCAGATCATCCCGTGGAACTTCCCCCTGCTGATGGCCGCCTGGAAACTCGCGCCAGCCCTGGCCGCCGGCAACTGCGTGGTACTCAAGCCCGCCGAGCAGACCCCACTGGGCATCAACGTGCTGATGGAAGTGATCGGCGACCTGCTGCCACCCGGCGTGCTGAACGTGGTTCACGGTTTCGGCAAGGAGGCCGGCGAAGCCCTGGCCACCAGCAAGCGCATCGCCAAGATCGCCTTCACCGGCTCCACCCCGGTGGGCTCGCACATCATGCATTGCGCGGCCGAGAACATCATTCCGTCCACCGTTGAGCTGGGTGGCAAGTCGCCGAACATCTTCTTCGCCGACATCATGAAAGCCGAGCCGCAATTTATCGAAAAGGCCGCCGAAGGCCTGGTGCTGGCGTTCTTCAACCAAGGCGAAGTGTGCACCTGCCCATCCCGCGCGCTGGTGGAAGAGTCGATCTACGACGACTTCATGAAAGTGGTGATGAAGAAGGTTGAGTCGATCAAGCGTGGCGACCCGCTGGATACCGACACCATGGTCGGCGCCCAGGCGTCCGAGCAGCAGTTCGACAAGATCCTCTCGTACCTGGAAATCGCCAAGGGCGAAGGTGCCGAGTTGCTGACCGGCGGCAAAGTGGAAAAACTGACCGGCGATCTGGCCACCGGCTATTACATCCAGCCGACCCTGCTCAAGGGTACCAACAAGATGCGCGTGTTCCAGGAAGAAATCTTTGGCCCGGTGGTGAGCATCACGACCTTCAAGGATGAAGCCGAAGCACTGGCGATCGCCAACGACACCGAGTTCGGCCTGGGCGCAGGCTTGTGGACCCGCGATATCAACCGTGCGTACCGCATGGGCCGGGCGATCAAAGCCGGGCGCGTGTGGACCAACTGCTACCACCTGTACCCCGCGCATGCGGCGTTTGGTGGCTACAAGAAGTCTGGTGTGGGTCGTGAGACACACAAGATGATGTTGGATCACTATCAGCAGACCAAGAACCTGCTGGTGAGCTACGACATCAACCCACTGGGTTTCTTCTAAGTTTCGTCAGCACCACACTCCCACACTTGAAATGCAATCAAGTGTGGGAGCTGGCTTGCCTGCGATGAGGCCAGTACAGCCAATACTCATGTTGAATGTGAAACCGTTATCGCAGGCAAGCCAGCTCCCACACTGAATCATCATAAATACTCGGCATCTCATCCGGCTCAAGTCAGTCGGGATAAAACAATAAGAACCAAAGGTACTTCCCCATGCCTAGCGAACCGACAGGATCCTCCGTCGACTTCGAAAAAGTCGACTCCGAATATTTCCAACAACGTGAACTGAAAAAAGGCGCTGCCGGCTGGGTGCTGTTAGTCGGCCTCGGCGTTGCCTATGTGATCTCCGGCGACTACGCTGGCTGGAACTTCGGCCTGGCCCAGGGCGGCTGGGGCGGGATGTTCCTCGCCACATTGCTGATGGCCACCATGTACTTGTGCATGTGCTTTTCCCTCGCTGAACTGTCTTCCATGATCCCCACCGCCGGCGGTGGCTACGGGTTTGCCCGCAGTGCATTCGGGCCCTGGGGTGGGTTCCTCACCGGCACGGCGATCCTCATCGAGTACGCGATCGCCCCCGCCGCCATTGCGGTGTTTATCGGCGCCTATTGCGAGTCGCTGTTCGGCATCGGCGGCTGGATGATCTACCTGGCGTTCTACATCATCTTTATCGGCATCCACATCTTTGGTGTCGGGGAAGCGCTGAAGCTGATGTTTGTGATCACCGCTGTCGCCGCGATTGCCCTGGGCGTGTTCCTGGTATCGATGGTGCCGCACTTCAGCGTCGCCAACCTGTTGGATATCCCCGTGACCGAGGCCAAGGGCGCCAGCAGTTTCCTGCCGTTTGGCTATGTCGGTGTGTGGGCCGCGATCCCCTACGCGATCTGGTTCTTCCTGGCGGTCGAAGGCGTGCCCCTGGCCGCCGAAGAAACCAAGAACCCGAAACGCGACCTGCCCCGCGGCCTGATCGGCGCGATTGTGGTGCTGACCAGCTTTGCCCTACTGATCCTGGTGATCGCACCCGGTGGCGCCGGTACCCTGGCGCTGGTCAAGTCCGGCAACCCGCTGGTGGAGTCCCTGGCCCTGGCCTACGGCGGTTCGACCTGGATGGGCAGCTTTGTCAACCTGGTGGGCCTGGCCGGGCTGATCGCGAGTTTCTTCTCGATCATCTACGCCTACTCCCGGCAGATCTTCGCCCTGTCCCGCGCCGGCTACCTGCCGCGCAAGCTGTCGCAGACCAATAAAAGCAAGGCGCCGGTACTGGCCCTGGTTATCCCCGGGATCATCGGCTTCGGCCTGTCGCTGACCGGCCAGGGCGACCTGCTGATTTTGGTGGCGGTGTTTGGCGCGACCATTTCCTATGTATTGATGATGGCCGCGCATATCACCCTGCGCATCCGTCGCCCCAAAATGGAGCGTCCATACCGCACGCCGGGTGGCATCTTCACCTCGGGCCTGGCCCTGATACTGGCCTGTATCGCGGTCGTGGCGGGTTTCCTGGTGGATCCACGCGTGGTGATTGGCGCGGCGATCATCTATGGAGTATTAATTGCTTACTTTGCTTTCTACAGTCGGCATCACTTGGTAGCAGGCACGCCGGAAGAAGAATTCGCGGCGATCCAGGCCGCAGAGGCCGCCTTGCACTAAACGCCGTAAACCACGATGCGGGCCAGCGCCCGCGTCGTCATGGAGAGTCTGTATGGCAAGTTTTTCCCATTCGGTCGGTGCATTGACCTACCGTTTCGACAGCCTCAAGGACGTGATGGCCAAGGCCAGTCCCGCACGCTCCGGGGATTTTCTCGCAGGCGTCGCCGCGCAGAACGATGGCGAACGGGTTGCGGCGCAAATGGCCCTGGCCAATATCCCGTTGAAGCACTTCCTTGAAGAGGCGCTGATCCCTTACGAAAGCGATGAAGTCACCCGGCTGATCATCGACACCCACGACCAGCAAGCCTTTGCCGTGGTCAGCCACCTGACCGTCGGCGGCTTGCGCGACTGGCTGCTCAGCGACGCCGCCGACGAACATAGCCTGCGCGCCCTGGCGCCGGGGCTAACCCCGGAAATGGCCGCCGCCGTGTCGAAGATCATGCGCGTGCAGGACCTGGTGCTGGTGGCGCAGAAGATCCGCGTCGTTACCCAGTTTCGCGGCACCCTGGGCCTGCGCGGGCGCCTGTCCACACGCCTGCAACCCAACCACCCTACGGATGAACCGGCGGGCATTGCCGCGAGCATCCTCGACGGGCTGCTGTACGGCAACGGCGACGCCATGATCGGCATCAACCCGGCCACCGACAGCATCGCCTCGATCTGCGCCATGCTGGAGATGCTCGACGCGATCATCCAGCGCTACGAGATTCCGACCCAGGCCTGCGTGCTGACCCACGTCACCACCTCCATCGAGGCGATCAACCGGGGCGTGCCCCTGGACCTGGTGTTCCAGTCGATTGCCGGCACCGAAGCGGCCAACGCCAGCTTCGGGATCAACCTGAATGTGCTGCAGGAAGGCTACGATGCGGGCTTGAGCCTGAATCGCGGGACCCTGGGGCAAAACCTGATGTATTTCGAGACCGGGCAAGGCAGCGCCCTGTCGGCCAACGCGCACTTTGGCATCGACCAGCAAACCTGCGAAACCCGCGCCTATGCCGTGGCGCGGCATTTCAAGCCGTTCCTGGTCAACACCGTGGTCGGTTTTATCGGCCCCGAGTACCTGTACAACGGCAAGCAGATCATCCGCGCCGGCCTCGAAGACCACTTCTGCGGCAAGCTGCTGGGCGTGCCCATGGGGTGCGACATCTGCTACACCAACCATGCCGAAGCCGACCAGGATGATATGGACACCCTGCTGACCCTGCTGGGCGTGGCCGGGATCAACTTCATCATGGGCATCCCGGGCTCCGACGACATCATGCTCAACTACCAGACCACGTCCTTTCACGACGCGCTCTACGCCCGCCAGACCCTGGGGCTCAAGCCCGCGCCGGAATTCGAACAGTGGCTGGCGAAAATGGGCATCTTCACGCAAGCCGATGGCAAGGTGCAGTTTGGCAACAACCTGCCACCAGCCTTCCGCCATGCCTTGGCGCAATTGGGATGAAGAAGGAGCCTGAAGTGCAGACCGACACACCTCCAAGCGATAACCCATGGCTGGAACTGCGGCGCCTGACCCCGGCGAGGATTGCCCTGGGCCGCACCGGCACCAGCATCCCCACCGGCGCGCAACTGGACTTCCAGTTCGCCCACGCCCAGGCGCGGGACGCGGTGCACCTACCGTTCGACCATGCCGGCCTGAGCAGCCAGATGGCCGAGCGCGGCCGCGACAGCCTGTTGCTGCACAGCGCCGCCCCCGACCGCCATAGCTACCTGCAGCGCCCGGACCTGGGGCGGCGCCTGAGCGATGAGTCGGCGCAGACCCTGCGCGACTACGCCCTGGCCAACCCGGGTGGCGTGGACCTGGCGGTGGTGGTGGCCGATGGTTTATCGGCGCTGGCGGTGCATAAACATACCGTGCCGTTTCTGACACGCATGGAAGAACAGACCCACGCCGAAGGCTGGTCGTTGTCGCCGGTGATTCTGGTGGAACAAGGCCGGGTCGCGGTCGCCGATGAAGTCGGTCAGTTGCTCGGCGCCAAAATGGTGGTGATCCTGATCGGCGAACGGCCGGGGCTCAGCTCGCCGGACAGCCTGGGGCTGTATTTCACCTACAACCCCAAGGTGGGCCTGACCGATGCGTACCGCAACTGCATTTCCAACGTGCGCCTGGAGGGCCTGAGCTACGGCATGGCGGCCCACCGTTTGCTGTACTTGATGCGCGAGGCCTGCCGGCGACAGCTGTCGGGGGTCAACCTCAAGGACGAGGCGCAGGTTCAGACCCTGGAAACGGATGATCCGGACTTGATGAAAGGCAACTTCCTGCTCAGCCCGCCCAAGGAGTGATGCCAGCACGATTGCGATTTTTCGCCGCTTTAGGCAGCATCAAGCAGCGGGCGCCCGAGTAAAGGACCGTTTGCCGTCGTATTCCTATAGAAGTTGAGGCCTAGCATGCGGATCACTCAAGCGACTCTGGAACACCTGGACCTGTTGACCCCGTTATTCGTCAAATACCGTGAGTTCTATGGCGCGCTGCCCTTTCCTGACTCATCCCGGGCCTTTCTGGAAAAGCGCCTGCGGCGCAAGGAATCGGTAATCTACCTGGCCCTGCCTGATGACGACGACAGCAAACTACTCGGCTTTTGCCAGCTGTACCCGAGCTTTTCTTCGCTGTCATTGAAACGGGTGTGGATCCTCAACGACATCTACGTCGCCGAGGATGCCCGGCGCCAATTGGTGGCCGATAACCTGATGCGTACCGCAAAAAAGATGGCCAAGGAAACCAATGCCGTGCGCTTGCGCGTATCGACCAGCAGCGATAACGCCGTGGCGCAGAAGACCTATGAGTCCATGGGCTTTCGTGAAGACACCGAGTTCAAGAACTACACGCTCCCGATCAGCGAAGACTGAAACACCGCAAAAAAATGTAGGAGCTGGCTTGCCTGCGATGCAGGCACCTCGGTGTGTCGGTCAGACCCCGGTGATGCTATCGCAGGCAAGCCAGCGCCTACATTTGGATCAGTGCTAGGCAGAATAGCTGCGACATCCCCCGCTACAAAACCAACACGCATTTCATCATTCAATCCGTATAATGCCGACCTTTTAGGACTGTAAGAAAACCGGCATACGCCTGTAGCCTTATTGCCCGAAGCTTCCGCACAGGCCCGCTGAGCCAGGCCGTCCACACAGGTGCCATCCATGGATTTCAACCCGCTCGACCTTATCCTGCATCTCGACGTGTACCTCGACTTGCTGGTAACCAATTACGGTCCGTGGATCTACGCCATCCTGTTCCTGGTGATTTTTTGCGAAACCGGCCTGGTGGTCATGCCGTTCCTGCCGGGCGATTCGCTGCTGTTCATTGCCGGCGCCGTAGCTGCAGGCGGCGGCATGGACCCGGTCCTGCTGGGCGGCCTGCTGATGCTGGCGGCGATCATGGGTGACAGTACCAACTACGTGATCGGCAGAACCGCTGGGGAACGCTTGTTCAGCAACCCCAACTCGAAAATCTTCCGTCGCGACTACCTGCAAAAAACCCACGATTTCTACGACAAGCACGGCGGCAAAACCGTGACCCTGGCGCGCTTCCTGCCGATCCTGCGTACCTTCGCGCCGTTCGTCGCCGGTGTTGCCAGAATGCCTTACCCGCGGTTCTTCGGCTTCAGCGTGCTGGGCACCATCCTCTGGGTCGGCGGCCTGGTCACCCTCGGCTACTTCTTCGGCAACGTACCGTTCATCAAGAAAAACCTCTCGCTGTTGGTGGTGTTCATCATCCTGCTGTCGCTGGTGCCGATGATCATTGGCGTAGCCCGCAGCCGCTTTGGCCGCACCTCATCCGAAGCCAAGCCGCACTGATCGGCCATGTGGTCCCTCAGCGCCTGGCGTCGCCGGCGCCTCCTGGCCAAGCATCCCGTTGCCGATGACACCTGGCAGCGGGTGCGCCATCACCTGACCTTCCTCGACGGTATCAGTGCCGAACAGGACCAATGGTTGCGTGAGGCCAGCGTGCTGTTCCTCGCCGAAAAGCACCTCACCGCCCTGCCCGGCGTCGAACTGCACCAGGAACAACGCCTGCTGCTCGCCGCCCAGGCGCAACTGCCGCTGATGAACCTGGGCGACCTGGATTGGTACCAGGGTTTCCACGAAATCATCCTTTACCCCGATGACTTCCGCAGCCCCCAGCGCCATCGCGACGCCAGCGGCGTGGAACATGAATGGGACGGCGAACACAGTGGTGAAGCCTGGCAGCAAGGCCCGGTGATCCTCGCCTGGCCGGGCGTGCTGGCCAGTGGCAATTGGGAAGGCTACAACCTGGTGATCCACGAACTGGCACACAAACTCGACATGCTCAATGGCGACGCCAACGGCCTGCCACCCCTGCACCACGACATGCGCGTCCAAGAGTGGGCCAGCGTGATGCAGAGCGCTTATGACGACCTCAACCGCCAGCTCGACCACAACCCCGACGCCGAAACCGCCATCGACCCCTACGCGGCGGAAAACCCTGCGGAATTTTTTGCCGTCACCAGCGAGTATTTTTTCAGTGCACCGGATTTACTCACTGAGAGTTATCCACAGGTCTACGAGCAACTGAGCCACTTTTACCGCCAGGATCCCCTGGCCCGCCTGAAACATCTGCAGGCCAGCGACCTGCGCTATCAGACTGAAGGCTAAGTACCGTACGACGTCTGGCGCGTGGCATCGGCACAGGAATATGCCTATAATCGCCGCCACTTTTAGGCCAATCCGGCCAATTTACCTGGCCACCAACGGGGGCAACGCCCAATGAGCTACAGCAAGATTCCGGCTGGCAAAGACCTGCCGAACGACATCTACGTCGCCATCGAGATTCCGGCCAACCACGCGCCGATCAAATACGAAATCGACAAAGACAGCGACTGCCTGTTCGTTGACCGTTTCATGGCCACCCCGATGTTCTACCCGGCCAACTACGGTTTCATCCCTAACACCCTGGCTGACGACGGTGACCCCCTCGACGTGCTGGTCGTGACCCCTTACCCGGTCACCCCAGGCTCGGTCATCCGCGCTCGCCCGGTGGGCATCCTGAACATGACCGACGACGGCGGCGGCGATGCCAAAGTTATCGCCGTGCCACACGACAAGCTGTCCCAGCTGTACGTCGACGTGAAGGAATACACCGACCTGCCGCCCCTGTTGCTGGAGCAGATCAAGCACTTCTTCGAGAACTACAAAGACCTCGAAAAAGGCAAATGGGTGAAGATCGACGGTTGGGGCAACGCAGACGCCGCCCGCGCCGAGATCATGAAGTCGGTAGCTGCCTACAAAGGCTGATACCCGCTACTCATTGCCACGGCAATCAAAAAAGCCCCGATCATTCGGGGCTTTTTTTGTGGGAAAAAATAAACGGCAAGTTCATTTATATAAACAAAACAGCAACTAACGTTTAACTAATCTCAATTCAATCAAGACTTTACTTGCAATAAGGAAATACCTACATACACCAACTCAACGCATGGTTTATTTGATCTAGTTTTCCGGCCAGTAAACTCTGCGTTTATGAATACATCAGGTGATCGCTTAAGAACGTTACTTAGGGAAGTGCATCTTTCCGCCTCCGACTTCGCCAAGAATCGCGACGTCACGCCCCAGCACGTCAATAACTGGTTCAAGCGTGGCGTGCCCATGGCCCGGCTCGACGAAATAGCAGAACTGCTGTGTGTCACCAGCCGCTGGCTGCGTACCGGCGAAGGCCCCAAACACCCGCCGACCAACTACCACCTGGAAGGCTCCAACCGCGCAAACAACGCCGCCGCACGCGAAGACTGCGGCCACTACCTCTGCGACCCCAGCAGCGGCCCGGAAAAAGTCGACGTGGAAGTCCCCCTCCACGCCTCCTTCAACGCCCAGGAAACCCTACGCCTGTCCCTGCATACCCTGGAACAACTCAATGTCACCGCCGACCGCGCCTTGGGAGCCTATATGGTTGGCAACAGCATGATCGACATCATCCAGGACGGCGCCATCCTGGCCATCGACCGCGGCCGCACGCAAATCATCGACGGCGAGATCTACGCCCTCGAACACGACGGCATGCTGCGCATCAAATACCTCTACAACCGACCCGGCGGCGGCCTGCGCATCCGCAGCCACAACAGCAACGAACACCCCGACGAACTCCTGACCTACGACCAGCGCTTCGAGCAAAACGTCCACATCCTGGGCTGGGTGTTCTGGTGGTCCACCCTCAACAAACGCCGCCCTCCCGTCCCGCTGGACGACCACCTGATCGGCCACGACAGCTCTAAATCAGACCAGGCGCTGGGAAAATGAAATAAATGTGAGTAACATGCGCGGCACATTTGGCAGGGTCGGCGTAAAGCCCACACACCCTGCCCGGCGACGCGGAGGAGTTCCCGCCGATGCCCCCTTTATCACTTGGGCGAGCGCTTGAGTGAACGATTGAAGGCTGGTGAGGTTTACCAAAAATAGACTTAACCAGTCCCCGAGAAGCCGGCCACAAGCCGGCTTTTTAATTGTCCGAAATAAACCTGTTCCATCCGAGAATCCTGCCGATAGCTCAGCTATCACGGGCGTTTCAGGCTCGTCCCTGTCCGATGGCGTTCAACGCCACTTGACCTCATCCGACGATGAAGTGGGGGGACAAAAGACTCGCATTCTGAATAGCTGTGTGGCGAGGGAGCTTGCTCCCTCGCCACAGGTTGAAGTTTTACTCTTGCTAAAGCGTCAAAAATCCACGGTCGCCGACAACTCGTACGTGCGCGGCGCGCCCAGGCCCAGGCTGGACGTCAGCGGCATGCCCCAGTACGCCTTGTCAGTGACGTTGGTCACCGTGCCACGCAGGGTCACTGGTCGCCCGGCGACCTGCATTGCATACCGCGAGCCCAGGTCGAAAATGGTGTAGCCGGGGATCGACTGCGAGTTGTCATCACTGATGTATTGCTGGGAAACCGACGTCGCGTTGGCGGTCAGGGTCAGGCCCGGCACCAGTGGCGTGTCCCATTCCGCGCCGAGCTTGCCTTGCAGCTTGGGCAACCCGGTGGCCGTCTTGCCTTCGTCATCGCCGCCTGGCGATTTGGTGATCTTCGGATCAACATGGGCAACGCCGCCCATCAGGCGGACGTCGTCGATGGGCGAGCCGAAGAAGCCCCACTCGATGCCTCGGTTGCGCTGTTCGCCACCAAAGGAGAACACATTGGTCACCGGATCGGTGGAGCTGCCCGGGCGCTCGATCTGATACAAGCTGAGGGTGTGGGTGAACGCGCCCAGGTCGAGCTTGAGGCCGATTTCCTTCTGCTTGGATTTGTACGGGGCAAAAACGTCGCCGTAGTTAGCCGCCGTCATCGGCGCCATCGCGCCTTTGCTCAGACCCTCGATGTAGTTGGCATACACCGAAACCTGTTCCGTGAGCTTGACCACCACGGCTGCGGCGGGAGTTGTCGCGCTTTCGTCATAGCCGGGCTTGTTACGCGCGCCGGTGGTGGTATTGAAGGTGTCCGTGACCACGTTCTGGCGGCGCACGCCAAGGGTCAGTTGCACCTTGTCGTCAAGGACCGACAAGGTGTCCGCCACGCCGTAGCTGGTCAGCGTGGATTCGGTGTGCGCCACCGGCGCAAAGCTGCGCGGCGCCTCCGGCCCCCAGGTCGGGTGATAGATATTGGTCAGCCAATCCGCACCGGGCACCCAACGCCGGCCATAGTCCTTTTGCTTGTCGGCATACCGCGTGGCATTGACCACCCACTGGTGCCCGATCGGCCCGGTCTGCCATTTGCCCTTGAGCCCCGCCTCGCCCGAGGTTTTCTCGATGTCCATCTTCAGTTGGCCCATGCTGGTCTTCAAATCCCCCGCATTGTTGATCACCTGGGCCGACATCGCGCCGCTGTAGCGGTAGTGGGTCTCGCTGGCGCCGAACGCCGCGTAGGCCGACAGTTGCTCAGTCAGGTCAAATTCGCCGCGCACAATCGCGCCCTGATCCTTGGTATCGACAAACGCCCAGTCCGGGTTGAGCAAAGTGTCCGACTTCGGCGGCTTGGGCACGGCCACATTCGCCGCCAGGCTGATCCCACGGTTTTGCCCGCGCACGCGGTCTTCGCTGTTGTAGAGGTCGGCCGACAGCCGCGCCCGCTCACCGCGCCAATCCAGGCCCAACGAATTCAACTGCGCTTTCTGCTGTTGCTGCTCGGTCGCTGTGTCGCCATCGCGGTACACACCGTTGAAGCGCACGCCAAATTGCTGTTCATCGCCAAAGCGACGGCCTACGTCGAGGTGGCCGCCAAACTGCGCCTCGGACATGTAGGTGGTGGTAAAGCGCGTCAGCGGCTCAGCACCGGCACGCTTGGGCACCAGGTTGACCATGCCTCCCACCGAACCGCCTGGCGGCATGCCATTGAGCAGCGCCGACGGGCCTTTCAATACTTCGATGCGCTCGTACATTTCCGGCGAAATGCGGTAGTACGGCGCCACGCCAAACAGGCCGTCGATGGTCACGTCGCTGATGCTGGTGGCAAAACCACGGATCGAATAGTTCTCGCTGTAGGTGCCCTTCAGGCCATTGCTGAACACCGCAGGGTCGGTCGCGGCGATCACATCGGTGACGGTCTGGGCCTGGCGGTCGGCAATGAACTTTTCCGTGTAGCTGATGGTGCTGAACGGCGTTTCCATAAAGTCCTTGTTGCCCAGCAGGCCGAGCCGGCTGCCATACGCCACCTGGTCACCGGCGTAGCTCAGCGGCAGGTCGGCGGCCGGCATCTCACCCTCGACGCGAATCGCCGGCAACGTGGACACGCGGTTTTCTTCGGCTTGCACGAGTTCTTCGGCGAACGCAGGGGCACTGCTGATTGCCAGGCCGAGCAAGGCCATGGAGGTAAAACCCGGACGAGCGGGCACAGGGGTACGTGTACGGTGAGTCATGGAAGGCTCCGTAAGGTGGGATGTTTTTTTAGTGTTGGCAGCTTGAAGCGGGGTTAACGCCTGGAATCAGGGTTGATAGCCCTGGATCACATCGGCGATCACTTGCTTGATCGAGCTAGGGCTGGCCGCCATGACGTACCAGGCATCGGCATCGACAAACACCACGCGCCCGGTTTTCCAGGCATTGGTCTGGCGCAACAACGGGTTGCCCAGGGTTTGCGCATTCAGCAACGGGCGATGCTCCATGACGGCCGTGCGATCAACTACGTAGAGAATGTCCGGGTTGGCCTGCTGGATGAATTCACTGGAAATCGGCTGGCCATGCAAGCCGGCCTCGGCGGTCGGGCTGGCCGGTTTCACCCCCAGCTCGGTGAACACAAAGCCGTAGCGCGACTGCACGCCAAACGAGCTGAACGCACCGTTGTTATGCAGCACCACCAGGGCGCGCTCGGGGCGGTCGGCGGTGATGCGTTTCGCTTCTGCAACCTTGGCGTCGAGGGCGCCAACCTGTTGTTGCGCCAGGGCCGGCTTGGCGAAGATCTGCCCGAGGGTCAGCAGGTGCTGCTTGATTACTTCGATATGGCGCTTCTGGCTGTCGCGGTAATCCACGTCGAAATGCACGGTGGGCGCGATCTCGCTGAGTTCGCCGTAGTGCGGGGCCTGCAGCGAGGTGATCAGGATCAGGTCCGGCTTGGCCGCGTGCACCCGCTCCAGATTCGGCTGGACGATGGCGCCGGTGTCCACCACCGCCGCGTCGTCCTTGTAGCGTTGCAGGAACGGCGGCACGAAGTCCTTGGGCATACCGGCCACCGGTACGCCCAGTTGGTCGAGAAAATCCACTTCGTTCATGTCCAGGGCCACCACGCGCTGTACGGGCGGCTGGATCAGCGTGCTGCCCAACGCGTGGGTCACGTTGATCGGGGCGGCGGCCGAAGCCGGCCCTGCGCCAAGCGCGGCCAGTAACAGGGCGCAGGCCCAGGCTGTGTGTGTGCGGTTCATGGGAGTTCTCATGCGGGGTTGAAGTAGTTGCACAGGCGGCCACGGGCGCCGTGGGTGATCTCGAAATCGAGGTCGTACAGTTCGCCCAGGCGGGTTTCGTTGACCACCTCGGCCACGCTGCCGGCGCAATGCACGGCACCGCCTTTCATCGCGAGGATGTGGTCGGAGTAATGGGCGGCGAAGTTGATGTCGTGCACCACCAGGATCACCGTACGGCCCTGCTCGTCACACAGCCGGCGCAGCGCACGCATGATGTGCACGGCGTGTTTGATATCGAGGTTGTTCAACGGTTCGTCTAGCAGCAGGCAGTCGGTTTGCTGGGCGATGGTCATGGCCAGGAACGCCATTTGCCGCTGGCCGCCGCTGAGCTCGTCGAGGTAGGCGCGGCGCAGGGGTGACAGCGCGAGAAAGCTCAGCGCGTCATCGATCACGCGGTGATCTTCGCCGGTCAGCGCGCCACGGCTGTAAGGGAAGCGCCCGAAGGCCACCAGTTCCTCGACGGTCAGGCGCAGGTTGAAATCCGGCGCCTGGCGCAAGGTGGCCACGCGCTTGGCGTAGTCGCGCAGCGGGATATCGCCGACCTGGCGGCCATCCAGGCGAATGTCGCCGCCGCTCGGTGCCATCAGCCTCGCGATCATCATCAACAGCGTGGTCTTGCCGGCGCCATTGGGGCCGATCAGCGAGGTCAGGCGCCCAGCGGCAAAGCTGGCGTTGACGCCGGCCAGCACGGTCTGGGTGCCGTAGGTTTTGTGGAGGTTGTGCACAGTGATCATCGGGTGCCTCGGGTGCGCAGCATCAGCGCCAGGAAATACGTGCCGCACAGCAGGTTCACAAGAATGCTGACGGTGGTCTTGTAGTTGAAGACGTGCTCGACCAGCAGTTGCGCCGCGATAAAAATCGCGATGGCAATCGTGCTGCCCATGGGCAACGTGACCCGGTGGCGGAACGTGCGCGCCAACGCATAGGTGGTGTTGGCCACGAGCACGCCCATGAACGCCGTGGGCCCCAGCAGCCCAGTGGAAATCGCCACCAACGCCGCGACCAATGCCAGTTGCAGGCGCACCACGCGCGGGTAGTCCACCCCCAGCGACATGGCTTGGTCGCGGCCCAGGGCGAGCACATCGAGGGTCGGCAACGTGCGTGCAAAGCCCAGGCACAGCGCCGCCACCAATAACCCCGAGAACAGCAGTTGCTGCGGCTGCACGCGGTTGAACGAGGCCTGGCTGAAGCCTTGCAGGATCGAGAACTCGCCGGGGCTGATCTTCAACTGCACAAACTGCGTGACCGTGCCGATCACCAGGCTCAACACCAGGCCCAGCAGCAACAGGAAGTACACGTTGCTGTTGCCCTCGCGCAGCAACCAGCGTTGCAGCGCCCAGGAATAGCCGAGCATCAGCAGCACCGACAGCACAAAGTTGCCCTGGCTGCCCAGCAGCATCAGGCTGGCGGTGCCCAGCAACAACACCAACAACGCCTGGAACAACAGGTACACCGCTTCATAACCCATGATCGCCGGCGTGAGGATGCGGTTGCCGGTGAGGGTCTGGAAAATGATCGACGACCACGCCACGCACACCCCGCCGATACACATCGCCGCCAACCGCGCGAGCCGCTTGGGGATCACGTAGTCAAAATCCAGCCCCGAACGGAACAGCACAAAGCCCGACGCCAGGGCGAATACCAAGGCCCACAGCCGCTTCATCGCTGCCTCCAGACGATCAACGCGAGGAACATCCCGCCACCCACGATGCCCGCGGTGAGGCCAATCGGCACTTCGAACGGGAAGATCAGCAGGCGCCCGAGAATGTCGCAGGCCAGCAGCAACGCGGCACCGCCGAGGGCGACGATGGGCAGCGTGCGGCTGAGGTTTTCGCCGTAATACAAGGCCACCAAATTGGGAATCATCAGGCCGACAAAGGGGATCGAACCGATGGTGATCACCGTCGCCGCCACGGTCACGGCCACCAGCAACAGGCCCAGCGCCGCCGTGGCCGCGTAGTTCACGCCCAGGCTAGTGGCCATGCCCTCGCCCATGCCCATCACGGTAAAGCGCTGCGCATACAGGTACGCCAGCGCGACGATGGGCAGGATCAGATAAATGATCTCGTAGTTGCCCTGCACCACCTTGGAAAAATCCCCCAGCAGCCAGCCCTGCATGCTTTGCAGGATGTTGTGGCGGTACGCATAAAACTCGGAAATGGCGCTGAGCACACCGCCGTACATCAGGCCAATCACCGGCACCAGCAAGGTATGGTGAAAACGCAGGCGCCGGATGATCGCCAGGAACACTAGGCTCGCCGCGAAGCAACACAGCAGCGCAAACAGCATGCGCACGCCGGCGCTGGCAGCCGGCGCCACGCCCAGCGAGACGAGGATGCCAAGCTTGGCCGCGTCCAGGCCGCCGGTGGTCCCCGGCTCCACGAACTTGTTGCGCAGGATGTGCTGCAAGATCACCCCGCACACCGCCAAGCCCACGCCGGTCAGCACCAACGCGGCCAAGCGCGGCAAGCGGCTGGCCGTCAGCGTCAGCCACGCGTCGCCGTCGACTGCCAACAGGTCGATCTCGCGGGCGCCGACCAGCAGCGACGCGCCGCACAGCACCAGCAACACGCCACAGCCCACTAGACGCATCATGCAATCCGCCAACCACGGGCCGCCCGGCGCTGGGCGAGAAACTGCGCGTACCGCCCAGCGCTGGCCGCCAGGATCGCTGGCGTGCCCTGCTCGACAATCTCGCCGTCATCCAACACTAGAATCTGATCGGCCATGGCCACCGTCGACAACTGATGCGCGATCACAATCAACGTGCAGCGCCCGCGCAACCTGGCCAGCGCATCGGCGATGGCGGCTTGGTTGTAGGTGTCGAGGGCGGCGGTGGCTTCGTCCACCAGCAGGATCGGCGCGTCCTTGAGCAACGCACGGGCAATGGCGATACGTTGGCGCTCGCCCCCTGACAACCGCGCCCCGCCCTCGCCCACCGGCGTGTGCAGGCCCAGGGGCAAACGCGCAATGATCTCGGCCACGCCGGCTTGCTGCGCCACCGCCGCAATCTCGGCCAGGCTGGCGCCCGGTTTACCGAGGCGGATGTTGTCGGCAATGCTGCCCTGGAACAGGTAGGTGTCCTGGAAAATCTGGCTGATCTGCGCGGCCAGCACCGCTTCGGACATCTCGCGCACCTCCACGCCACCGATCAACACCTGGCCCCGGTTCGCATCGAAGAAGCGCGCCAGCAGCCGCACCAACGTGGTCTTTCCCGAGCCCGACGCGCCGATCAGTGCGGTCATGCTGCCCGGCTCGATACGCAGGCTCACCCCGCGCAGCACCTGGGGTTCGTCGGGGGCATAACGAAAACTGACGTTGCGCAATTCCACCGAACTATCCATGGGCATTTTCGCTTGCGCGGCGACCGGTAACGGCTGCTCGGCAAGAATGCTGCGCACCTCATCGAGCTGGGCGTTGGCGCTGCGCAGGATCTCGCCATAACTGGCCACTTCCAGCAGCGGTTCGATATAACGACACACCAGCACCAAGGCCACGCAGACGGCGATGGCTTCGTGGGCATCCAGGGCGTCGCACCACAGCGCGACCGCCACCAGTAAGGCGCAGAAGATCCCTTGCACCGCCCAGGCATTGAACACCGCCGACAATGAGGAGCGATAGATCAAACGCTGGCCGGACTGGCGTTGCTGGTCGATGGCCTGGTCCAGCAAACGCGTAGCGCCGCCGCTACCATTGAACGCGCGCAACACCGACTGGGCCTGCGCGAACTCGACCATGCGCTGGCTGGTCTGGGCGAAGTTCTGCTGATAGGTGTTGTCGGCACTTTGGCCCAGGCGCGCGGTGAGCAGCATCACGCCCACCAACACCGGTAGCGCCAGCAACGCCAACACACCCAAGGGCCAGTGCAAGGCAAACAGCGCGGCAACCAGCACCAACGGCGTCACCGCGCCGCTGATCACCGGGGTGAACACATGCGCCGGCAACTGCGCCACCGCCATCATGCCCTGGGTGATCAGATGGCCGAGCCGCGCACTGTTTTGCGCGCTGAACCAGCCCAGCGGCAGGCGCGCCACGTGATCGCCGACGCGTTGTCGCGCACCTTGCAGGCCCGCCACGCCGACGGCTACACCGGCTTTGTCGAGGGTGCGACGCCACAGCGCGCAAGCGGTCACGCCAAACAGCAGCGCAATCAACCAACGCCCTGCCTCCAGCGCATCACCGGCCAACAGGTGGCTGATCAGCGGCACCAGCGTGATCAGGGTCAGCCCGCTGAGCAGGCCGTAGAACACCGCCATAACGGCATAGCGGCGCAGCGTGGGCGCGTCTTCACCGAGCAGGCGCACAAAAGTCTTCAGCATGGTTGCACCGCCTGTGATTCGCTGCGGGCGTAATCGCCCAGTTGCCATAACCGTGCGTAGAGCCCGCCATGGGCCAGCAGGTCGGCGTGACGGCCATGCTCGTGCAGGGTGCCGTCGTGGATCACGAGGATCTGATCGGCGTGCATCACCGTGTCGAGCCGATGGGCGATGACCAACAATGTGCGGCCCTGGGCGAAGCGTGACAGTGCTTCCTGGATCGCCACTTCGTTGTCGGCATCGGCCGCGGCGGTGGCCTCGTCGAGCACCAGCACTGGCGGGTCCAGCAGCACTGCACGGGCGATGCTGAGGCGCTGTTGCTCGCCGCCGGAGAGCTGGGCGTCCTCGCCGATCACCGAGTCGTAACCACGCGCCAGGCGCAGAATGCGCTCGTGGATATTCGCCGCGCGGGCGGCGTCTTCGATCTGTTGCGCGGTGGCGGACGGTCGGCCGAGGGCGATGTTGTCGCGCACGCTGGCGTTGATCAGGCGCACCTCTTGCAGCACAAAACCGATGCGCTGATACAACAGCGGCGTATCGATGTGGCGCAGGTCCGCACCGCCCAAAGTGATGCGCCCACTGCTGGGATCGAAAAACCGCAGCAGCAGGCGCGCCAGCGTTGACTTGCCGGCGCCGGACAGGCCGACGATGGCCGTGGTGGTGCCCGGTTGCAGGGTGAAGTTGATGTCCCTCAGCACCGCGTGGTCGCGCTCATAGGCATAGCCAACCTGCTCAAAGCAGATTGCGTTGCCGCTCGGCAACTGCACGGCCGATTGCGTCAGCGTCGGCGTGTCCAGCAACCCCTGCACGCGCTGCGCAGCGCCGGTGGCGTTGTTCAAATCGTGGGTGATGTAGTGCAACAGCAGCAACGGCGCGCTCAGACCCGGCGCCACCAATACGAAGGGCAGCACGTCCACTGGCGCGATCCAACCCAGGCTAACAAACAGCGTGCCCGCTGCCAGTACTACGCCGAGCACAGTGACCGGCGCGATCATCGCGTTGGCATTCGCCATCGACGCCACCAGCGGGCGGGTGAAGTCGATAAAGGTCGTGGCAAAGGTGTCGATGGCGCTGCGATAAGCCCCGTGCGCTTTGCCACTGGCGCCGAAAGCCTTGACCACCGGAATGCCGTTGACGAACTCCACCACCGCGTTGTCGATGCGAGCCATCCCGCTGACAAATTCCTGCATACTCGCGCCGCTGGCGCGCATGGCCCGCGAGAGAAACAGGAAATACCCGGCAAACGGCAACAGCGACACCAGCGCCAAACGCCAGTCCATCGCAAACAGGTAAACCATCGACACCAACACCGCTCCGCCCGCGCGCCCGGCGGTGGTGTAGAAATGCGCGGTGAGGCTGTGCAGCGTATTGATATCGTCCTGCATCGCCCGTTTCACTTCGCCCGATGCTCGGCTGCTGAACCAACCCAGTGGCACACGGCTCAGGCGCTGGGTGATCGCGCGGCGTAAATGGTGAGTGAGGCGATTGTCGGCCAGGTGGGCGAGCAGCTCAGCGATAAAAATCAATGCCATGCCCGCGAATAGGCTTAAAGCGCTAAGGCCTACAACCCACCACAGTTCGCTCGACAGCTGAGCGCCAGCACCGAGGACACGTGCGGCGATATGGGCGATGGCCGCCAGCGGCACCAGCGTCAGCATGCCGCCGACAGCGGCAAGCCCTGCGGCGACACACAGACGCCCACGGATAGGCGTCAGAATCCGGCTAAGCGTGCCTGCGACTTGAGGGTTGGCCGAAGCCGCTTCAGGTGAGTCCATTGACAGAAAAAGTCCGTTTGAGAATCAGAATCATATTTAGTTGCATGACTATAAACTAATTTGCGCAAAGCCGACAAGACAGCTACAACCTTGTGTTCAGCGATTAAGGAATACCCATGGAACCCGCAAAAAAAACCGCCACTCGCGGCCGCCCGCCGAGCATCACCCGCGAGCGCATCGTCGACGCCGGCATCGAGATGGGCCTGCCCAACATCACCTTCGTCGGCCTGGCGGCGGCGTTGGGGGTCAGCCATATGGCGCTGTACAAACACGTGGCCAACCTCGAAGCGCTCAAGGCCATGGTTGCTGAAGAAATCTTCACCCGCTGGCAGATCCCCCAGGACTGCGGTGAGGCCGACGGTGGGTTGAAGGACTACCTGATCGTGTTCGCCACCTCGGTACGCGAATTCGTCAAAACCCACCCCGGGCTGACGCCCTACGTGATCCGCCGCGCGGCAGCAACCGCGCCGATGCTGGCCAAGATTGATGGGCACCAAGCGTTGATTGCGCAGGGGTTTGGGGTGAGCAAGGAACAGGCGCGGTGGCTACTGGCGACGGTGGCGTTTCACTGCATGGCGGTGGCGGATACGGTGTACACGGTGACGCAGCGGGAGCCCGTGGTGGAAACGGCGCGGGATACGGAAGAAGCGGAGATGGAGGTGGAATTGGCGCGGGGGATGGAGGCGTTGGTGGTGGGGGCGTTGGTATTGGTGGAGGGCGTTGCCTGAGCGTTGCCAAGGCCTGCCTTGGGCAGGCCGATAGGTTGTCATCGTCCCAATCGGGACTTGACCGGTTTCTGAGGCCATCCAGATCAGAAAGCTACGTCGTTGCGCGGTAAATTCTTTCGGCTTGGCGTCCGGGTGCGTAGAGCATCGAAGAGTTCTACCTCAATGACCTTACTTTCGCCGCCCCTATCCACAACATCTGGGGAGCGCCTGTGGCCTCATTGAAAATCGGAATAAATTTTATAAATAACGCCGCACAAGCCGGCTTTTTATTTGCCCCGAATAAAGCGCCCCAACAGCCTGACTACCCATCGGGCTAGACACCTTAAAAAAAAGCAAAGAGCCGCACCCTCAAGCACGGCTCTCGCCATCTAACTAACAACGACAGCCCTATCGAGTCCCGCGCAAGCGCAACGCCGAGGGCATGAAGTACGAGTCTTCCGGAATCGGCTGCGCAAAGTCCACCGTCTGCGGCTCTTCGTTATCCAGGTTCTGCACGTAGTACCGCCGTGCCTGCAGGTCATGGAACACGTCCAATGCGCTCCAGGTAGTCGGCAAATCATAGAAGTTTTTCAGGTAGGCCATCGACACCCGCCACAGTTCGCCACGGCCGTCGTACTGATCAACCACTGCCGCGCCCCAGCTGTCTTCATCAAGGTACAGCACGCGTTTGGAATACAGGTGCCGCGCCGTTGGTTTGAGGGTGCCTTCGACTACCCACACGCGGTGTAGCTCGTAGCGGGTGTATTGCGGGTTGAGGTGGCCGACTTTGAGCAGGTCGGCGTATTTCACGTCGGCGCTGGCGAGCTTGTAGTTGTTGTAGGGGATGTAGATTTCTTTCTTGCCCAGCAGTTTCCAGTCGTAGCGATCCGGCGAGCCGTTGAACATGTCGGTGTCGTCCGCCGTGCGCAGACCATCGGAAGATGAGATCGGTGTGTCGTAGGCCAGGTTCGGTGCGCGGCGTACGCGGCGTTGTCCGGCGTCGTAGATCCAGGCTTGGCGGGCGTCTTTGATCTGGTCGAGGGTCTCGTGCACCAGGGTCGCACCACCGGCCAGGCGGGCCGGGCTTTTTACGAAGGTCAGGTAGTAGAACAGGATGTTTTTCAGGTCGGCGTATTGCCCGCCCTGGCGGTAGTAGTTGAACAGCCCCTCCTGCTGCGCCGTGACCAGGGCGAAGCTGCCGTTGCGTTGCACGGGCGCCTCCGAGGCGCGGCGCACGATGTAGGTGCCGCGGTAGCGGGTGATGTGGTTCCACAGTGCTTCCACGCCGTTTTGCGGAATGGGGAACGGCACGCCGCCAAAGGCATCGGCGAAGCCGGTACCACCGTCCAGCAGCTTGGCGCTGGTGGCGTTCTTGAAGGTGTTGTCATACACCCACTGCGGCGCCGAGCCGGAGCGTCGGCTCGGATAGATGGGCATCTGGAAGCTGTCGGGGTAGCTGTTGAACAAGGCGATCTCGCCCGCCGTCAGGTTGGCCTTGTACTGTTCCAGGTTGGCCTTGGTGATGGTGAACAGCGGTTTGTCACCGGCAAAGGGGTCGATGTGGTGCTTGCCCTTTTCATAGCCCTTGGGCGCCTGGGTGATGCCGCCCTCCCAGGTGGGGATGGTGCCGGCGGCATTGCCCGCGCGCTCGGCGCCGAAGGGGGTGAGCTGGGCCTTGAGCTGTTGCGCATCTTGGGGCGAGAGCGCCGCAAGGGCATTGCCAGCGGCCAGGCCGAGGGCCAGCGCCAGGCCGGCGGTGAGCATTCGAGGTGTGTGGAACATGGCGAATCTCCAAAAGAACGAGGGCGGGCAACCGCCCTCGCGCCGCAGCATGGCAGCGGCTTACAGGAAGTACTTGAGGTTGAAACCGATGTTGTCGCGGTCGCGGATAACGTTGTTCTGGCCGCCACCAAAGAACTCGGTGTATTGCAGCTCGGCTTCCAGCTTGTTCTGGTAGTTGGCCTTGAGCCCCAGGGTGTAAGCCTTGCGGCCCTCGATGTAGTTGCCGGCCTGGTAGGAGTTGCCTTTGAAGTCGTCTTTGTAGACCACGTAGGGCGACAGGTTGACCCCGGCGTACACGTCGTTCCAGGTACCGTTGAACATCACCGTGTAGCTGTAGGAATCACGGCTGACCTGGTCATCACGATCACCACCCGACACATAGGAAGTGTTGCCGCTGCCCGCGTAGTAACGGGTGCTGCCATCGTAGGCCTGGTACTTCAGGCCACTGCCGCGCAGGTGCTCGGAGGCCAGTTCGAAGACGCCGAACAGCGAGTCGAAGCCCAGGCCCGGGCCGAAGTTATAGATGCTGCCCAAGGAGGTATTGAAAGCCTCTACGCGCTCGGAGTTGTCGATCTGGCTGTCGAGGTTGACCATCTGCCCGCCGACATTGATGAACTGCCCGCCCGCTGCCGCGCCGGCACCATTGGCCAGGTCGCCGATCAGGTCGTTGGTGGCGGCAACGCCGATGGGCAGGTTCGGCCGGTAGGCCAGCTCGCCAAACACCGAGGCCTTGCCCAGGGTGGTGTTGAAGCTGAAGCCGTACATGCGGATATCTTCAGCGTAGCGCCGGTGCGCCTGGATGTTGCCCATCACGTCAACCGTCGCCAGGCCATTGGCCAGGGCCGCCGCCTGGCTGCCGGCCACCGACGACAGCATGCTGGTCAGGGCCGCCATGTCGATACCTTTGTAGCCCGCCAGGTTAGCGGCGATGGTCGGCTCCTTGGCGTGGTAGTTGACCAGGTACAGGCCGAACTCGGTGCTATTGAGCTCCTCGGCGATGTAACGGAAGGCGAAGCCGAACTGGCCATCGTTGCGCGCGTTGTAGTCCTTGCCGATCGACGCCACCTTGAGGGTGTTACCGTAGGCCGGGGTCATGCCGTTGGCGTAGAGCCCGGTGCTGCGCAGCATGCCCCCGAGCATCGGGTTGTTGCCCAGGGCGTCGTATAGCCCGATGACGTTGCCGCCGATGGGCGTCGGGGTGTCGAGGGCACTGCCGGTGAAGTTGTTGTAGCCGGTGCGGCCGCCATCGGCGAACAGGTCGCTCTGGGAGTAGAAGGTGCCGACTGGATCGATGCGTGTCTCCTTCCAGTTCCACTGGTAGAAACTCTCCATCGACAGGTTGTCGCTCAGCCCGATATTGAAGCTGATGGCTTCCACCGGCATCAGCACTTCCTTGACCTCGGCACCCGGCAGGCGGTATTTGGCCGCGTCCACCGGGTTGGTGGTGTTGACCCCGCCGCGATAGAAGATGCCCTCGCCCCAGTTGAATACCTGGCGCCCCAGCCGGGCAGTCAGCGGCATCTGGCCAACGTCCCAGTTGCCGTAGACGTAGGAGTCGAGAATCTCCACGCGGCTACCGGCAATATCCCGGGTCTGGTCAGTGAAGTGGTTATCCTGGGGATGGCTCTGGCTGGGTTGCGATGGGCTGTTGTTGCGGTAGTAGTCGTTGCGCTTATCCATGATCTGGGTGTCATAGAACGCCGTGCCACGCACGAACAACCCGTAGTTCTGGTAGTTGGCTTCCAGCTCCGACGTGATCTTGTACACCTCGGAAACCAACCCGGTGTCGAAGTTGCGATTGCCGTCGTTGGTGTTGACGTCGTCGTTGCCCTTGTCCCGCCCCTGGACCCGCCACAGGCGCCCATAAGACAGGGTGCTGTCGAGCGAGCCGGTGACCTGCTTGTCCAGCAGGCTGAACTCCATGGCCTGCACGCCCCCGCTGCTGCACAGTTGCAGCAGGCCTACCAGGCCGACACCCGCCCCAGTGGATTTGATGGACCATTTACCCTCGGATCCCGAGCCTTGCGCGCGCACTGTCGTGCTCATTGCGGTCTCTCCCCTGCAATCTTTCTTGTTGTTATTGCACTGCGATGTGTTGTGGTTTCACTGCGCCGGGCGATCGAGGCCGGCCCGGACGTAGTTGCGACTGTGGGCGCCAAAGTGGCGCAGCAACTGCACCAACTGCTCGTTGAGCCGGGCATGGTCGTAGCGCTCGACGGGCAACTGGTTGCCGGCACTGAAGCTCTGGGTTGCCCCGGGCGTGGCCAGCCACTGGCCGATGGCCTCGTCGAACGCCACCGCCTGGGCATCCGCCTCGGCGCTGACCACCTGGCGCAGGTAGTCCGTCGAATAGCCGGGGTAATCGCCGTCTTGGCGGGTGTCGGCATAGGCCGCCAGCATCGGGTTGTTCGCCCCCGTCAGCAGCAGGTGACGTAGCCAGGCAAACTGGTAGCGCTCCACCTCGTTGTGGCGCGTGGCGACACGTTCGATCGCCGCTTGCTTGTCGCTGTCATAGCCGGCCAGGGCCTTGCCTTCCATCAGCAGCATGCTGGTCAAATCGTCGCCCGGCAGCGTGGTGGCGTGATAGGGCTGGGTCAGGTCCTGCAGGTAGTGCATGCCCCAGCCGAGGAAGCGATAGCCCCAGTAGGGATGGCCATTGGCGAAGGCAAAACGTGCCAGGCCGAAGTACTGGTAGGCGCGCCAGTCCGGCCAGTTGCGCAGCAGGAACGGCGCAGCGGCATACACCAGCGCGCTCTCGTGGAAGAACCCCATATGGAACGGCGCCTGGGAGCTGTACTGGAAACGCGCATCGCCAAACGACTGCACGCCAAAGCCATACAACGCGCCGACGGCCCCCGGGTTATCGCTGAACAGGTTGATATCGTGACCGTAGTCCGGCTCGTCGGCAGCGGTCGCCAGCACCGCCAGCGGCGCGACCTTCTGCCCCGGTTGCAGTTGGATAAAGCGCTGGCGATTCCACGGTGAGAGGGTTTGTTCGACAATCACGTCGGCCGCCTTGAGTTGCGCGCGCCCCGCCAGGTCTTCGCCGGGCATGGGCTGGATCACCTGGGCCAGGTGGATCTGTGGATTGACCCGCAGGGCCATGAGGAAGTCGCGGCGCAAATCGGCGCTGGGCTGGGGCGCCAGGCGCAGGTTAGCGGGGCGCGGCGGATAGTCGGGAAAGTGGCTGCGGGCGAAGTTTTCCTGCTCGTCCAGCAGGGCCACCAGGCCAGCGTATTGCTGGGAAAGAAACTGCTCAAGCGTCTCGACCTGCACCTCGGGCGCCTCGCGCAACGCGGGCAAATCTTGCAGGGCCAGGTAGCTGCCCACGCTGTGATTGGACCAGGCACCAACCCCCGGCGACAAACTCCATAGCCCCAGGCACAGCAGCAACGACGGCAACTTCATGGCTTTACGCTCTTGTTGTAGATGCGTTCAGCCTAACAATCCGGGTATGCCCCGACACTGTCCGATCTTGCCAAAACGACTCACCAATAGCGCCACGTAGCGGGGTCTAATGCCCCTGTAGGAGCGAGCTTGCTCGCGAAGGACGTCAACGATAACGCGTGCTTGCAGGATAAACGCGGAGCTCTCAAGTTCTTCGCGAGCAAGCTCGCCCCTACAGGGGGGCCTACGCCGGGTAGCCGGTAATCTCGCGGATGCTCTGGTACAGCGGCTTGAGCTGGCGATACATGCGCAGGTAAACCTCACGGTACAAACGGTCGTACATCTGTTGTGCCTCGGGTTGAGGCATGAAGACTTCGGCGGTGCGGGTCATGGCGGCGATGGCGGTATCAAAATCCGCGTACAACCCAAGCCCCACGGCACAGGCGATCCCAGCGCCCAGCCCGGACGCCTCATACACATGGGGACGCTCGGCGGGCAGGCCAAAGATATCGGCGGTCAGTTGCATCGCCGCGTCGCTCTGGGAGCCGCCACCGGCCACGCGCAAGCGCGTGATCGATAGTTTCGAACGGCGCTCGATACGCTCCTTGCCCTGGCGCAGCGCATAGGCCAGGCCCTCAAGAATCGCCCGGTAGATATGGGCCCGGGTGTGCACATCGCCAAAGCCGATCATCGCCCCCTTGGCCTCCACCCCCGGCTCGCGGATGCCGGGCGACCAGTAGGGTTGCAGGGTCAGCCCCATGGAGCCAGGTGGCACAGCGTTGACCAGCGCATCAAACAACTGTTCCGGCTCCAGGCCCTGCTCGCGGGCCTGTTGCATTTCCCGCAGGCCAAACTCGTTTTTGAACCAACTGACCATCCAGTAGCCGCGATAGATCATGACTTCGCAGTTGTAGTGATCGGGAATCGCCGCCGGGTAAGGCGGGATCAGCGGGACAATCTCCAGGTAGCGCGAGCGAGTGGTGGTGATGGTCGCCGTGGTGCCATAGGACAGGCACGCGGTCGTCGCTTCCACCACGCCGGAACCAAGCACCTCGCAAGCCTTGTCGGAGCCGGCGGCAATCAGTGGCAACCCTTCCGGGATGCCGGTATGGCGGCTGGCCTCGGCGGTGATGCGGCCCAGCTCTTCCCCCGGTTTGTACAGGCTCGGCAGTTGTTCCGCACGCACCGCCAGGGCCTGCCATTTCCAGTCCCGGGGGGCGGCCCAGCGCAGATGCTTGAAGTCGAAGGGCAAGTAGCCCACGCAACAGCCCACCGAGTCGACAAAACGCCCGGTCAGGCGATGGCTGAGAAACCCCGAGAGCAGCAGGAACTTGTCAGTGGCAGCCCAGATATCCGGCTGATGCTGGGCGATCCAATTGGCCTCGGCCTGGGCGCGGAAGTAGTCCACCGTGGCCTCGGCCCCCACCAGTTTGAACAGCCAACCCCAGGGCCCCTTGATCCCGCCCTCCGGCTCGCACTGGCGCTGGTCGAGCCAAAGGATGGCCGGCCGCAGCGCCTGGCCTTGGGCATCGACATTGATCAAGGTGCCGCGCTGAGTGGTCAGGGATACGCCACGGATCAGACTGCGATCGATGCCGGTCTGCGCCCACAACTGCTGGCAGGCCTCCCCCAGTTTGCGCCAGTAATAGTCCGGGTCCTGCTCGGCCCAGCCGGGCTGGCTGGAATAGTAGGCCTGCAACTCGACCTTGCCTTTGCCCAACAGGTTGCCCTGCAGGTCGAACAACAGCGCACGAACACTCTGGGTGCCGTTGTCGATCGCCAGCACATAGTCTTTGCCGGGGGTGTTGTTATCCACGAAGCTCTCTTTTTTCATGAGGCACTCTTCAGATCGAGGCGCAAGGGACGCTGTGATGGCGTTGCCAGAGTTGCAGGTAGCGCTGCTGTTCCTGTTCCCAGCGCGTGTCGTCCCAACCCAGGCGAGGCTGGCATAGCCGACGGATGTCCGCCAGGTAGTGGGCAGCGCCTTCGGCCAGTAGCAGGCCGAGGCGTGTGCGCCGCAGCAGCAGGTCGTCCAGGTGCAAAACCATCTCGGTCTCGGCGGCAAACGCCAGCTCCGCCCAGAGGGTATCGCTGGCGCCCACACAATCACTGCCCAGGCTGTTGATCAGACTGGCCAGGCGCGGCAAATCGCGGCCATGACGCCCGGCCAGGCGCCGCACGCCGGTGTCGCTCAGCCCGGGGATCGCCTGCAACGGTACGGCCTGGAACACCGGCGCGCCGTCATCTTCCAGGGGTTTGCCGAGCATCCCGGCACAGGCCCGCAACACCTCAATGGCCTGGGGCCTGAAGGTGGTCAGCTTGCCTCCCGCCAAGGTCACGCAGCCGGGTTCCTGCCACAGCACGTGCTCGCGGGTTTCATTCGATGGCTTGGCCTGGGAGTCGGCGGCGCCCACCACCGGACGCACCCCGGACCAGGTGCACAGCACGTCCGCCGCCGTCACTTGGGCCTGGGGAAATGGCTGGGCGCAGGCTTCCAGCAGGTAGTCGAGTTCATCAAAGGTGATGCTCGCACCAAGGTCCAGATCCTCGCGGTGATCCAGGTCGGTGGTGCCCACCACCGTGGCCCCTTCCCACGGAAAGACAAACACCGGGCGGCCGTCGCGCCGGTGCATGAAACTGAAGGCATGGGCCACCGGCAAGCGCCAGCCCGGCAACAACAGATGGCTGCCACGCAAGGGCCGCAACTGGCGCTGCCCGCCGCCCGGTTGCAGGCGCTCAGCCCAGGCACCAGTGGCCACCGCCAGCACCGCGCAGCGCACTTGCATAACCGCGCCGCCCTCAGTGTCCTCGACCTCGACCCCACACACTCGCTCGCCGTCGCGCAACACCTGGCGCACCCGCAGGCCATTGAGCGCCCAAGCGCCATCGGCACGGGCCTCGGCCAGCACGCGCATGACCAGCCGCGCATCGTCGGTCAGCGCATCGCGAAACTGCGAAGCCCCCAGCAGCCCCGGCTCCTTCAAGCCCGGTGCCAGATAGCGCAGTTGCTCAGGCTTGTGGAACTGCCGGCTGCGACAACCGGCCAGGGCGTCATACAGGCGCAGCAAACCGCCGAATACCCGCGGCCCGGGGAACCCGCCGCGATAGTGCGGCATCAGGAAACTCATGGGGTCCACCAACCCCGGCGCTTCGCCCATCAAGCGTTGGCGCTCGCGCACCGAATCACGGGCCAGGCGCCACTGGCCCTTGGCGATGTAGCGCAGGCCACCATGGACCATTTTCGACGAGCGGCTGGAGGTGCCCCAGGCAAAATCCCGCTGCTCCAGCAGCAGGCAGCGCCAGCCGCGCCGGGCCGCCTCGCGCAGGATCCCGGCGCCGCTGATGCCGCCGCCGATCACGATCAGGTCCCAGGTTTCACTCGCCAGTTGCGGCAGCACGGCCTCGCGCCATTGGGTATTCCAGTCATTGCTCATGGGCCTAGTCTTCCAGCAGCGTGCCGGGGTTGAGGCGCCCGGCCGGATCAAAATGCCGGCTCAGGCTGTGCAGCGCTGCCATCGCCAATTCGCCCTTTTCCCTCGGCAGGTAGGGCGCGTGGTCCTTGCCCACGCCATGCTGGTGGCTGATGGTGCCGTGGTTTTCGACGATGGTGCGGCTGGCCGCCTGCTTCAGGACCTTCCAGCGTTCGAGGGTGGCCGGGTAGTCCGCCGCCGGGCGGAACACGTAGCTGGTGTAGATGCTCGACCCTTCGCCATAGACATGGGACAGGTGGGTGAACACATGGACCCGCTCGCCCTCGGCCGCCAGGCAATCGCGCAGGCTGGCCTCGATCGCGTGCAGCAAGGCGTCGACATGGCACCAGTCGGTCGCGGTCTCCAGGGTGTCGACCACGTAGCCGGCCTGCCAGAGGTTCTCCCGCAGGTAGGGGAAGCGAAAGCGGTTCTGTTGCCATTTCTTGCCCAGCAAGGTGCCGGTGAACACGCCGCCAAAGGCCTTCAGATGCTGGCGGGCCTGGCGCAACGACAGGGCATTCTGCCGACGATTGCCGGTGACACCGAAGGTCAGCAGGCACTTGCCCTCGCCAGCGCCACGCAGCGCCAGGTAGCGCTCCAGCCAGGCGATTTGGTTGGGGTGGCCGGCCAGCGCCAGCTGAGTCTGGGTTTCCATGGCATTGGACAGGCGCAGCATCGACAGCGGCACCCGTGCCTGCACCAGTTGCCGAATGGCCTGCAGGGCCCGGGGCCAGTCCGGCAGGAACACGCCATAGAAGCGTTCATCCTCGGGCAAGGCGCTGACCCGCACCTTGACCTCGGAAATGATGCCGAAACGTCCTTCACTGCCCAGCACCACTTCCCGCAGGTCGGGGCCGGCGGCCGACGCAGGGAAGCTCGGGATCGCCAGGGGCCCGGCGAACGTTTCCAGGGTGCCGCCGGCGAACAGTTGCTCGATCCGCCCATAGCGCAGCGATTGCTGGCCGCTGGAGCGACTGGCGACCCAGCCGCCCAGGGTCGACAGTTCCCAGGACTGCGGGAAGTGCCCCAGGGTGTAGCCTTTGGCCCGCAGCTGGCTCTCCACCTGGGGGCCACTGGCACCAGGGCCGAAGGTGGCGAGCAGGCTTTGCTCGTCCAGGTCGAGCAGGCGATTCATATGGGCCAGGGACACCGTCAGCACCGGGCGCAAGGACGCCGGCGGGTTGATATGCCCGGCCACCGAGGTGCCACCGCCATAGGGGATCAGGCACAGGTCGGCACTGTCGGCCAGGGCCAGCAACTGGCGGATCTGCTCGACGCTTTCCGGCAGGGCCACCCCATCCGGATACTGGCCCAACGTCCCCTCACGCAGGGCCAGCCAGTCCGGCAAGCTCTGGCCCCGGGCATGCATCAGGCGGTCACGGGGCTCGATGCTGTAAAGCGGATGGGGCGCCAGGCGCGAGGCGGGAACCCTGGCCAGGGCGCTGTCCAGGCTGGCGTCAGGCAGGGTGTGACCCTCGCCCAGTCGCTCGCGCAAAAACGCCGCCCCATGGGCCGGCATCTCCATCTGCGTGGTTTCTTCGCCCCAGCCGTTCCAGCGTCGCATGCGTGTTTCTCCCAGCAGATCGTGTGATTTTCAGTCCACCCATACTAATCAGCCGGCGCAAGCTGTCACGGTCGCATCAGGACAAATGGAGTAGCCAATTGGGTCAATCGGTCCATTACCCGATGTCGCCACGGGAGCATTTACTTTAGCCACGGTTTCAAATTACCTTGCCAGCCATCGAAGCGCGCAAGGTAATGCCGCCGGCAACACCCCCGCCAGGAACCCGATCATGCAGACACTCGGCTCGACCTCAGTCCCTCCTCTGCTGAAATATCTGCGCCATGCCGAACAACTCGGCGTAGCGACCGCCCCCGCCCTGGCGGCGGCCGGGATCACTGCCGGCCAACTGGACGACAACAGCCTGCGCCTGCCCGTGCACGTCCACGAACGCCTGCTGGAGTATTTCTGCGAACACTCCGGGGACCTGCTGTTCGGGCTCAATTCGGCACGTTTCGTGTTGCCCAACTCGTGGAGCGTGCTGGGTTACATCACCATGAACTGCGCCACCCTGGGCGAGGCGATGAACCGCATCATGCCGTTCGAAAAGCTGGTGGGCGACATGGGCACCAGCCGCGCGGAGATGGTCGGTGAGCAGGTGCGGCTGATTTGGAACTGCCGTCACCAGCAGCCACGGATCCGTCGGCATATGGTCGAGAACGTGCTGGCGTCCTGGCTGGTGTATGCACGCTGGATCGCCGACGCCGAACTGTCGCCCAGCCAGGTGCTGCTCGAACACCCTTTGCCGGACGGCGCGCAACTGAGCCAATACGAGGACTTCTTCGGTTGCCCGGTGCTCTTCGAGCAACCCTGCTCGGCCCTGGTAGCGCCGTTGAGCTACCTGCAAACACCCCTGCGCCAGGCCGATGCGCAACTGCTGCGGACCCTGGAAGAACACGCCCTGGCCCTGATGGCCACGCTGGACGACTCGACCCTGGCGCTAAGGGTGAAGAACGCCCTGCGCCAGTTGCTCAAGGAAGGCCTGCCGCGCAAGGAACAGGTGGCCGAGCAGTTCGCCATGTCGGTGCGTACCTTGCAACGCCAGTTGCAGCAGGCCGGCACGTCCTACCAGCAGATCCTCGACGACTTGCGCCAGGAACTGGCCGAGCACTACCTGCTGCACAGCGACCTGCCGATCCAGGACATCGCCCAATATTTGGGCTTTACCGAACCGCGCTCGTTCCACCGCACCTTCAAGAGCCGCACCGGCATGCCGCCGGGCGAGTATCGGCAGACTCACCGCGCCAGCTGAAACAGCGCAGATTACAGGCGGTCGAGCCCCAACCCCTCAATCAAATCCTCCCCCGCCTCGTCCGCCCGCCACCGCCGGCTGGATATGCGCATGGTGTAGCGCCGCCGATACTCTGAAGGCGTCAGCCCCGTAGTGCGCAAAAACAGGCGGCGAAACGCACTGGCGTCTTGATAACCGCAGTACTCCATGACTTCCGTCAGATCGATCAAGGTCACTTCCAGCAATTGCTTGGCCCGTTCAACCCGCAGGCGGTGCAGGTAGTCCAGGGGCGTCATGCCTTCCACCTCTTTGAAGTGCCGCAGCAAGGTCCGCGGGCTGGCGGTCGCGGCCTCGGCTACCGCGTCCAGGCTGTAGGGTGTCTGAATATGCTGCTGCAGCCATTGCTTGGCGCGGAACACGACGCTGTCGCGGGTTTTTACCGAGATGCCGGGGAAGTTCAGGCTGGAATGCTCAAAACGCATCGGGTGGTAAAGCAGGCCGTTGGTGGCGATCTGGGCCATTTCTTCGCCGGCGAAGTGACGGATCAATTCCACCATCAGGTCGCAGACCGCCGCAGGGGCTCCGGCGGTGAATACAGGCCCGTCGACTACCACCGGGCCTTCCATCGCCAATTGCACGTTAGGAAAGGCGGACGCAAACCAATTGGCAATCATCCAGGTGACGGTTGCGCGCCGGCCATCCAGTACCCCTGCACGGGCAAGCAGCACGGCGCCGTTAAAACTGGCAGCCACCACACGCCCTTGGGCGTGATACCGCGCAATGCAGTTCAACTCGTCGGTGCATTGAGCAAGAACCTGGTTCAGGTCCGGCACGCTTTTCATCTGCACGCCAGGCACAAACAGGACCGTCTGCGAGGGCCGCAGGGTTTTGCGGCCGGGGCTGGGCGGGCGCATTTCCGACAGCCAGTCCGGAAGTGGCAGTTCATTGCCCGCCGCATCGATCAAGCGCCAGTGGAAAAACGCCCCGCGCTTATCCGGGTTGCGCAGCTGCCAGAGGTTGTTGAAGGTGCGCAGCGTGTCGATAACGCTAAACAGCGTGCCAGCGAGATTGTGCGGGCCATGCAATAAATCGACGCGGACATTCATGGGCTTACCTGGCGATATTGGATTTATGGTTGGCGATATTAGCCCTACGCCTCATAAAAACCAGCCCTGGCACTGCGCTGACTTGTGGCGATGAGGCTTGCCCCCTCGACAAAGCTCAGCAGATCCCTGGTTTTTTATTGGCGATATTGGCTCTATTGCTGTCGGTATTCGCCGTATTACCGCAATCGCTTCGACGCTAGACTGAAAAACACCTGGCCTCAGCAAGAAAAAAAACAAGGGTATCAGTCAGTGAAAACAACAATAAGAAACGCCTGGGGAAGTACCGGCAAGCCAGTGGCTGCAGGGTTGGCCACGACCTTGCTCAGTGCGGGTATCAGCGCTCCAGTCAGCGCAGGGGAGTTGGTGTTCAGTGACCTCAAGTCAGGGCTGGGTAACGGCATGCAATGGCAACATGAAGACACGCGCCTGCAGGTCAAAGGCGCCCTGGCCCTGGGCACGGTACGACGCATGGACGACCCAAGCCACCGCCTGACCAGCGCCGAATACGGTATGAACCTGTTCAACGACGGCAACCTCAACTACAAGCGCGGCGATGCGGTTTCTACGTCCGCCGAAGCCTACCTGCAAGCCGATCTGAGCCACCGCAACCTCGGGGTTTTCGTCAGCGCAAAGGGGTGGTACGACTACACCCAGAAACACCAGGACGTCGACCACGGCAGCGTCCCCAACGGCTATCGCTCGGGAGAACCACTCAGTGACTCGGGGTTCGATTCCCTGGCGCGCTTCTCCAATGCGCTGTTCAACGATGCCTACGTCTACGGCAACTTCCAGCCTGGCGGGCATGACCTGCTGGTGCGCCTGGGCGATCAGGCGATCCCGTGGGTCACGCCGACTACCATCAGCGGTGGCCTGCAGGCGGTGAACGCGTTTGACTGGGCGGCGGCACGCCGGGCCACCTCGATTGCCGAGGCCCGCACCGTGCCAATGCCGACCCTGTACGCCAAGCTGGCCCTGACCGAGAACCTGTCGGTGGATGCGTTCAACCAGTTTGAATTGCGCCCCAGTGCCTATTCTGGCTGCGGCACATTTCTGTCGACCAGCGACTACGCCCAACCGGGCTGCAACCAATTCATCCTTAACGGCAGCGTAATGAGCGCGATCGCCGGACGGCCGATCTACACCAGCGATGGCCAGGCCCTCAACAACTCCCTGGACTACGTGGCCCGCGGCCCGGACCATCGCCCAGGCAACAATCAGTTCGGCGCCAGCCTGCAGTATTTGTGGAAGGACGTCGGGTTGTTCGGTTTGTATTTCGCTGACTACAGTAGCCGCGAAGCGCTGACCCAAGTGGTGCGCACCGGCCCTGGCGTACTGACGCCACCGGCCGCGAACGTGGGGCAGGCAACGCCAACCGGCGTGGCGGCTTATTATCAGCGCGCCTATCCAACCCGCATTCGCCTGTATGCCCTCAACTTCAAGACGCGGCTACCGGGCGGCACCGGGATTTATGCCGAATACAGTTACCGCCCCAATCAACCGATTGCATGGAACGGCGCCGACTTTATTGCCGGGCTGCTCGCCGGCAGCGGGCCCCTGGGCTACCTGTCCAAAACCCCGACGGGCTACCTGGCAAGCGGCTACGACCGCTTCCACGTCAGCCAATTGAATCTGGGCGCCAGCCACCCTTTTGGCCAGGTGTTGGGCGGCGCAATGAAGCTGTCCGCAGAAGCCGGATTGAAATACGTACACGACCTGCCCGACACCGAGCAGATCCGTTATGGCCGCCCCGGTTTCGGCAGCGCGCCCTACGGTAAAGCCGCGAAGTGCACAGGCCCGGCGGCCAGGTGCGCGGATGACGGGTTTATCACGCCGTTTGCCTGGGGCACCCGCGTCAAAGGCGAAATCAACTACAGGAATGTGTTGCCCGGGCTGGACGTGACGCCGTCGCTGACACTGGTCTACGACATCAAGGGGCATGCCTATGACGGGGTATTTTCCGAGGGCCGCTACGCACAAATACTCGGTGTGCGCGGCGATTACAAAAGCACGTACACCTTCGATCTCAGCTACCTGAACACCGGTGGCGGCGATTACAACCTGGTGGCAGATCGCAGCCTGTTAGAGGCCAGTGTCGGCATTCGCTTCTAGCACTCCCCTTAAAACAAGGCCATTTCCATGCGTTCATTGACCGATAGCCGACGCCCGCTCGTAGTTGCCCTGCTGATGACAGTGGTGATTATCAGCGTGCTGGACAAGACCATTTTCGCCTTCGCCGGCCCGCAGATCATTGATGAGTTAAAGCTCACGCCAGCGCAGTTCGGCTTTATCAGCAGCGCGTTCTTTTTTCTCTATTCGATCTCGGGGGTGCTGGTGGGTTTTCTTGCCAACCGCATGCCGAGCCGCTGGATTCTCTCCGGCATGGCCCTGGTGTGGATGACCGCACAATTGCTCGCGGCCCTGTCCACCAGTTTCTTTACCCTGTTGGCCAGCCGCGTACTGCTCGGCGCCGGTTGCGGCCCGGGCACGGCGGTGACCCAACACGCCTGCTTCAAGTGGTACACCAGCCGCGAGCGGGTGCTACCGGCGGCGCTGATTCAGGTTGCGATCATGCTCGGTGCGATTGCCGGCGCCGTGGCGCTGCCCAAGTTGATCGAGCAGTACGGCTGGCGCACGGGCTATGTGCTGCTGGCCGGTGTCGGCCTGGTGTGGCTGCTGCTGTGGCAACGATATGGCCGCGAAGGCCAGCATGACGATACACGGGACACCCAGGGTGACCTGCTGCCTACGCTGCCCTACAAGCGGCTGTTGCTCAACCGCACGTTTGTCTGCATTACCTTGGTTGCGTTCTGCAGCTACCTGCCCAATGCCTTGCTCTACAGTTGGTTGCCCACCTACCTGCAAAGAGGCCTGGGCATGACGCCGATGCAATCGGGCTACCTGGTGCTGGCCACCACACTGGGGGTGATCTTTATCAACCTGCTGGTTTCCAGCCTGGCGCAACGCGCAATGAAACGCGGCGCCAGCATCCGCAAGGCGATGGTCGTGCCGCCCCTGCTGGCTTGCCTGGTCGCCGCCGTGACCTACATCCTGATGGGTTTTACCAACACCAGCCTGACCGTGACCCTGGGCTTTTTCCTCCTCGGCAGCATTCTCCTCAACCTGCTGTCGGCTTTCGGTTTCAGCATCGTTGCCCACATCGCCCCGGCTCGCCAACGCGGGAGCATGCTGGCGATCCATATCGCCCTGCTGACCACCGCCGGCATGCTCGCGCCCGTGCTGGTCGGGCAAGCCATCGGCTGGCAGAACGGCGACCTGGTGAGTGGCTTCGAACTGGCCATCGGCCTGTTTGGTATTGCCCTGCTGGTGTTCAGCCTGCTTGGGCTTGCGCTGATCGACCCGGAACGCAGTCGCCGCGCACTCACGGCCAGCATTCCCGGCGCAGGTTCTGCGGCCATCAGCCCGGCATAAGCCGCGCAGCGGCGGCCCCACCACCTTGATCGCTGCGCGCAGCGCCCAGCACGACTGCCAATAGGGAACACCCGATGGACTTATCCTGCTTTTCACAAAGCTACGCCGAAGCTCGGCAAAAATTCCTCCAGGCCTGCGCCAGCGCCGGCCTGGAGGTCCAATCCCATCCTCACCCGTTACCGGGCAGCGATGGCGAGGAACTGGCCCTGGATGTGGCGCTTGCAGGCTCGCCCACGGCCACCAACCTGCTGGTCCTGAGCAGCGGTGTGCATGGCGTGGAAGGTTTCTGCGGCTCGGCCGTGCAGGTCGATCACCTGCGCAACCGCGAGTGGATGCAACACGGCCAGCGCCAGGACCTGGCGGTGCTGTACCTGCATGCGATCAACCCCTACGGCTTCTCCTGGCTGCGCCGGGTCAACGAAGACAATGTCGACCTCAACCGTAACTTCATTGACTTCGCGCAACCGCTGCCCGACAACCCTGACTACCACGCCCTTGCCCCACTGCTGCTGCCGCGACGGCAACCACCGACCCTGCTCAGCACGTTGGGCCTGGCCGGATACGCCCTGCGCCATGGCAGCAAAGCCCTGCAGTCAGCTATTACCCGCGGCCAACACAGCCACGCGGATGGCCTGTTTTTCGCGGGCACCTCACCAACCTGGAGCAATCGGCAACTCCGCCAGATTATCCGTCGCCTGGGCAACCACTGCCGGCGCATCGGCTGGATCGATGTGCACACGGGGCTAGGTCCGTGTGGCGTGGGTGAGCGGATCTACAAAGGGCTCAACCACCCCGGCGATATTGCACGGGCGCGAAGCTGGTGGGGCGCGCAGGTCACGACCAGCGCAGACGGAACCTCCTCGTCGGCCATGCTCAACGGCACCCTGGACCTGGCCGTGATGGAGGAATGCCCCCACGCGCAATACAACGGCTTGACCCTGGAGTACGGCACACAGCCGGGGCCACGGGTGCTGGCGGCCCTACGTGCCGATCACTGGCTGCACACCCATCCGGATACGGCACACGCCCGGCGAGTGCAGATCAAGCGCCAGTTGCGCGATGCTTTCTACATCGATACCGAGCGCTGGAAACGCCAGGTACTGGAACAAGCCCGCGAAGTGACGGCGCTGACCCTGCGCGGTCTTGCCACACGCCTTGAATGACAAAAATGCCCACTATCGGTGGGGTACCCACTCAAACCACAGAGGATGTTCATGATGAGTGCCTATTTGGTGCAAGCGTTAAAAGAGGTCATGCAAAAGATCCAGGCCCGTCTCGACCTGCATCAGGATCAGGTCGTCGCCACACTCAGCCAGGTAGCCACTGGCGAACTGCAGATGACCGAAACGCTCAGCCCCCAGGAGCAGGAAAACGCCCGGGTGCTGTTCGGCTGGGTGGCCCAGGAGGGCCCGCAAAAGGTGTTTGCCGCGATTCAGCCAATCCTGGCCGACCCTGCCACGTTGAGCGCGGGCGTCACCTTCGATGACCTCATCAACGGCCCGCCGTTCGGGATCATCCCCCCTGCTCTCAAGCACATTGACCTGCGCGGCCTGACCCGGCTCGCGGTCCTGCTGGCCAGCTACGTTTTCTATGAGCAATTCCACTACCCGCAGGCAGAAACCGGGGTGTACGACATCTCGGGCAAGCCCTTCCAAAAACTCAAGTGGCTTTATCGCTACTGGTTCAATCAACTTGAGGTGGCCGAGAAAGGCTCAGGGCTGGAGGAGCTGTTTGAGTCGCAGGCGTTCAACTTCTTCAACCTCAATCAATCGCCGCTGGACCCTGGCTTCGGCTACCCGCCTTTGCGCTCGGTCTCGGTGTCATGTGCCGGAGACCTGCTGGCGGTCGATGTCCTGACCCCGGAGAACACACCGCACCTGTTCGATGACATCACGGACTTCTACAGCACCGCAGACATCGTCAGCGCCAACCTGGAATCGACCGTTGACCGGGACAGTGAACTGGGACGCTATCAGGACAAAGGGCAACCGGCCAAGATGAACACCTCCGAGGCGATGTTCCGCAAGTTCCGTGATGAAGCGAACATCAACTTCTTCAGTACCGCGACCAATCACGCCCTGGACTGGGGTGAACAAGGCGTACTCGCCACCCTCGATGTACTGAAAAAATCCGGCGCCTACTATGCCGGCACTGCCGCCAGCCAGGCCGAGCAGGATGACGTGGTGGTGGTGGAGAAAAACGGCATCAAGGTTGCCCTGCTCGCCTATACCTTTGACCTCAACGGCCGCGACCCATCGCCTGACAAGACGTACCTGGCCAACGTGGTGCGCTTCAACGATGTAAACCCGGCGCCCGACTACTCACTGATCGAAGAACAGGTCGCCCGCGCCAAAGCCAAGGGTGCGGACTGGATCATTGCCTACTGCCACTGGGGCTGGGAGTTCGAGATGTACCCCCACGTCAATATCGTGGAAGCCGCACGCAAGGTGATTGCCTGCGGTGTAGACACGATCCTCGGCAACCATGCCCATGTCAGCCAGCCCGCAGAACTTATCCCGCGCCCTGGCAAGCAGGATGCGCTGGTGATCTACGCGTTCGGCGACTTCGTCAGTTACCACCCCGAAAGCCGTAACTCAAAACTGGCCTACACCCTCAAATTCAGCATCGGGAAATTCCTGGGGGTTACTCGCCTGTTCAACGTCAAGGCACTGCCTATCTACATCGTTAACGAAAGATTGGATGACAAGCGTTTCAACTGCCGCATCGTCAAGTTCTTCGATGTGCTGGAGAACCCGGATGGCTACGGGCTGACCGAACTGGAGAAGAGCCAACTGCCCCATCTGCGGGACAAGGTGTGGAACGAAATCCTGTCGCCACTTTCCAGCCTCCCGGACTGATGGGAGCAACAGCGCCAAGCCTGCCTTGAACCGCAGGCTTTTTTTTCGCGGGCCTTGACTCTCCCCTATACGGCAGACCCTACGCTGAGCATCACTCCCTTCAGGACTTCCCCCGTGGTTCAGCGCACCCTGGTCATCCTTGGCCATTCCTCCAGCACCAGCTTCTGTTCGGCCCTCGCCGAGACCTACCTGCAGTCGGCCCGAAACGCCGGCCATGAGGTGCGCATCCTGCGCCTTGGCGAGCTGGTTTTCGACCCGATCCTGCACCATGCCTATCACCAGGCCCAACCCCTGGAGCCCGACTTGCTCGGCGCCCAATCCGACATTCTGTGGGCGACACATCTGACGTTCGTGTTCCCCATCTGGTGGGGCGGTGTTCCGGCCTTGTTGAAGGGGTTCATCGAGCGGATTTTCCTTGCCGGCTTCGCCTTCAAATACCGCAAGGGCAAAGCGTTCCCCGACAAGCTGCTGCAAGGCCGAACCGCTCACCTGCTGGTGGCCCTGGATACGCCGCCGTGGTATTACCGCTGGTTCTACCGCATGCCCGGATTGCACCAGATGCGCAAGACCACCCTTGAGTTTTGCGGCATCAAGCCGACCAAGACCTTATTGTTCGGGCCTGTGCTGGGCTCTACCGCAGCGCAGCGCGACAAGTGGCTGAAAAAGGCCGGCACACTCTTTTAGGAAAGGATCTGCATGTACATCGGTAAAGCCGCGCAGCTGTCAGGTACGACAATCAAGGCCATTCGTCACTATGAGGACATCGGCTTGCTGCCACCGCCACAACGCGAGGGGCGGTATCGGGTTTACTCGGCGCAGAGCGTGGAGCTGCTGACGTTTATCAAGTGCGCGCAACAGCTGGGTTTCAAGCTCAAGGAGTTGCAGGAGATTCTGCACGGGCACCGTGGCGATGAGCTGCCATGGCAGCGCGCCAACCAGGCGATAGCGCAAAAGAAGCGCGAGTTGATGACGCAGATCGAAGCCCTGCAACAGGTGCATGCAGGGCTGGTGGCGTTTGAGGGCAGCCTGGAGCAGGCCCAGGGTCAGTGCCAGTTTGCACGGCTGGTGGAAACTGGCACTGCGCGCAACAGCTAGTTCAGCAGATCGCCCCATTTGTTTTGCAGGGCGCGCTCTTCGGCGATGATCTCCCGCGTCAGGTTGTCGACCCACTGCTGGGCAAACCCATTGGCCTCACGCAGCAGCAACATGATGTCGTCGACTTCGAAATCGCCAGGTTTGGCGCCGCCCTTGTGCTCATCCAACAGCTTCCTGACCATCTCGTTGAGCTGCTGCTTGGTGGCCATTTTGGCCATGGCCATTGCCATCAGCATCTGGTCGTCTTCCGGCCTGACCTTGCTGTGGGGACTGCGTTCCTGATAGTTCTCGCACACCATCAGGAACCCGGTCAGGAAGCCCTCGAGCAGGCCATCCTGCTGGCGGATCGATTCGGGAATCTTGTGAAAAGAGAAGCCGTACATAAAGGCCATCACGTAGAAAATCTGCTCTTCAATCTCTTCATCCGGGCAGCCGATCAGCTTTTTCGCCTTGGGAATCACCGCCCCCAGGTAGTTGATCGGCAACTGCCAGATCACAGCTGAATCAGGATCGTCACGCTGTTCCTGTTTCAGGTCGGCAAGGATGGCCTGCATCTTTTCAATCGCCCGCTGCCCCGGTTGCACCACCGGTTCGTCGTCCATCAGCAGGTCATCGAGTTCGGCGTGATAGGCCGGTGCCAGTTGCGCCGCCGGGGTGATGTCTTGCAACGCCGCGACCCGCTCGGCTTCACCGGCCAGCAGTTTGTCGAGGAGCTTGTTGCGGTTGTCGAGCACAAAACGTACGAAGGTCTCTTCCTTGAGGGCCAGGCGCACAACACCGGGCAGGAAGGCGTAGATAAACCCGCCGAGCTTTTCGACATTGCTGTCATCGCGCAGGGCCGCCAGGGACGCTTCGCCGGTCTTGTCCTTGATGAACGGCAGGATCTTCGATTTGTTCTGCTCGATGGCCACGGCAACGTAGCCCAAGAGCTTGTCCTTGCCGCTGACTTTTTTCTGCGGGTCGTCAGAGGATGTCTCTTCGATCACCGCCAAGGCGAGGATTTCTTCGGCAACCGGCTCTACCAGCGCGGGCTCGGCTTCGGGCTTGGGCGCGAGCACCGCGACGGCAGGCTGCGCCACTGCCACCAGCGGCTGAGCGGCCAACCCACGGCGGGCATCGCCCAGTGCCTCGTTGATCACCGAGAAGAACTCACCCAGCTCTTTCTCACCCACCTGGGTAAAGGTTCCGACCTTGCGCGAGTTGACGAACAGGTCGCGTTTTTCCACCGCCAACGAATCCAGATGGCGCCAGAAAAACAAGCGTGGCGTGTCAAAGACCATCTTCACCGCCAGCTTGCTCTCGCCCATCAACACGCCTTCCTTGGCGCCGCCGAACAGGGTGTCGTCAATCAGCACCAGCACTTCGTCTGCGCTCATGTTGGCGCCGTAGGACTCCAATGCCGCCGACAGTTTTTTCTGCGGGATATGCGGGCGCACATACACACGCTCCAGCCCCAACCGTTCGGCCAGGCTGAGGGTCATTTGCACAATGGAATCCACCTGCTCCGCCGACAGCTCCTGGTTACCGGCCGAGGCTTTTACCGCCGCAGGCTTGGTCTGCGGGGCCGACTGCTCGCCGCCCCGGGTCCGCAGCCATTCCTGCACCAGGGAAAAGCAATCGTGCAGATCGTCTTTGTCCGGCATGTTGAAGGCAATCGCCTGACGCTTGTTGAGGAAGAGTTTGCTGCCCTTGAGTTCCAGGGCGTCTACCTCGTCGTAGGCATAGGCCACGGCATCACTGAAGCTCTCGCGGATGGCCAGGTATTGCTGGCCGATCAGGCAGCCGTCCTTGCCGCTGGCGAACATGGTGTCGTCAATCAGCACCACCACTTCGCTGGGGTCCACGGTCAGGCCATAGGCAGAAAGGGCGTTGCTCAAGAGTTTCTTCGGGATATTGGGTGCAACATGGACCCGCCCCGAACTCGAATACTTTTGGGCCTGCAAGAACTCCAACAACGACATATCCCTATCTCCCTTTCTGATTTTTTTCAGCGTCATCACGCCTGGCCCCCGGAGGTTGCGCGGCAGAATAGCACTAGGCCACTATCCCGATCACCCTTCAAGACAGCTCCAGCTTGAGCTTCAACTCCTGGACCCGTGCCCGCTCCGCCCGCAAGGCGCGCTTGAGTTCACGGTTTTCCATCTCGCGGATCTTGGCCCAGCGTGCTGCCGTGCGGCAGCCAGCCACGAAGGTCCAGATTTCCCGCAGGCGCAGGTACTGCATCAACAGCACCAGCAAAATCACGCCAATGAGCACCAGTGCGCTTGTCGAAACAAGCTCCGACATCCCCATGTCCTGCTTCCTTTTAGTGAGTTCGAGTGATCTCGAAGACAGCCGCAAGATATGTCGTGTTTTATTACAGGTCCATACTGTAGACAGATACAGGTAAAGTAATCGCACACATGGGAGGGGTCATGAAACGCAAACAATCCGTCGAGCAGGTCCGCTGGGACCTGGCACTTCGCTATCGTTTAATCGAGACCGTCGCGTGGTGGGAAGGCCGCCTGACCACAGGGCACTTGATCCAGAGCTTCGGCATCAGTCGCCAGCAGGCTTCGAAAGACATCAACACCTACATCACCGAACATGCGCCCCGAAACTTGACATATGACAAGCAGCTCAAGGGCTACATCCCGAGCAAACACTTCAAGCCGCGCTTTATCGACGACAGCGCCAGCGCCTATTTGCACCTGCTGTACCAAAACAACGAACGCGCGCCGCACATCGAAGGGCTGGCGCTGGCCTATGCCCATACCAAAGTGCTGGAAGTGCCGGACCGCAGCATCCGCCCACAAATCCTGCGCCCGCTGCTCAAGGCTTGTCGCGAAGGGTTACGCCTGGAAACCGAGTACGTGTCCCTGGCCAACCCGGAGCCCGAGGTGCGCCTGATCGCGCCACACACCCTGGTGTACACCGGCATGCGTTGGCATGTGCGGGCCTACTGCGAGAAGAACGGCAAGTACCGCGACTTTGTGCTCAGCCGCCTGCGCGGGGAACCGGAGTTACTGGGCAAGTCCGATAACCCGATCGGCGAAGACCACGTGTGGCAGACCGCCGTGGACTTGGTGATCACCCCGGACCAGCGCCTGGCGGCGATGCAGCGGGCAATCATCGAGGCGGATTTCGGCATGCTCGATGGGCAGTTGGTGATCCCCAGCCGCCAGGCACTGGTGAAATATGTCCTACAGCGCTACCAGATTGATCCAAAGAACCTGGACCCCAAACCCGAGGCCCAGCAGATTGTGGTGAAAAACCTGCAAGAGCTGAAGCCTTGGCTGTATGACTGAAAACGGCTTTTGCCAGTCAGCAACATCGCCGTTTGATGTGGGCTCAAGCGGCGATTCCACCCAGTAAATTCTTCCTGCACGTAAGCCCATTCTGATTTAACAGACCACACCTCCAACCGCCCTTTTCCTGCGGCATTCTCCGACGCCTTTCTTTTGCAGAGACGTCATGGATGCCAGCCCCTGCCCCTGATTCATCGCCTATCGACCTGATCGAATACGAGCTGAATGGCTTTCACCAGAGCCTGGCGGTGTATCGCCAGCAGGTCACCAACTGGTACGCGCAGGCCCTGGACAAGGCCAGCCATGCCGCGGACTTGCCGGCGTTACTGGGCATGGAGCGGGTGCTGCGGGTCGGGGATTCCCAAATGTCGGTGAGCATGACCGACAGCGATTTTGCTTCCAGTGTTGCCGTGTGCCCGGCAGGCGGTGAGCTGAAGATCGAGAGCAAGTTCGAGTCGGTGTATGACGTGCCGCTGGGCAATCTCCAGGTGCAGGTGATTGGCCTGGATGACGGCAGTTCCACGTTTATCCAACTGGATGAACAGGGTCAGGCCTCCCATCACTGCGTGGCCGGCGGGCGCTATCAGGTGCGTGTGCAGGGCGGGGTGTCGGCGGCGCAGGTGGAGGCGCTGTTTGCGTCCTACGACGGTTTGACCGCTGAGCTGCAAGCCTGGCTGCGCAAGGAGTGGAGTGGGTTCAAACCGCACTGGCAGGCCTCCAGCGCGAGCGCCATTGGCAGTGGGATATTGGCCGGGACCTGGTCAGCCATTTCCGGAGTGTGGGACAGCGTGTCGCTGGTGCAGGACATCCTCAAGGACCCGGCCAAGCACATCGAACGCCTCGGCACCCAGGCCGCCGAGTTGGCGGCCCTGGCGCGTGAGGCGCCCCAGGTGATGGAACAGGCGATGTTGCTGGCCAGCGACGAGGCGGCGCTGTACCTGATGCTGCGCACGGCGATGATCTGGCTGTCGGCGTTGCCGCCCAGCCAGGTGGCGGGGAAAACCGCCGAGGTGATTGCCGGATTTGCCGTGTCGCTGCTCATTGATTTGCTGATTGCGCTGGTGCTGACCATTGCCCTGCAAGGTGCCGGGATCGCGTATCTGGGGCTGCGCCTGGCGAAGTATGGAGCGCAGGTGGTTGAGCTTGCGGTGGGCTTCGTCAAAGGCGTGTTCGACATCCTCAAGCGTTTTACGGCGGCGGTGGATCGCTACAAGGCGGTGGCCGTGCGCGGCGTCGTCGGCGGCTTACAAAAAGGTGGCCTGCAGATGCACTGGGGGGCACGGCGCAATACCACACTCAAGCAACTTGAGGCGGTGGACGACGCGCCCTCCTCCGCGAAAAACCCCAACGGCGCGGCCAGCGCCAGCGCCGATAAAACCGCGACCCATGGCTGCCCGGTGTCCATGGTCACTGGCGAAGAACTGCTGACCCTGACCGATGGCGAGTTGCAGGGCGTGCTGCCGTTTGCCTGGACGCGGCTGTATCGCACCAGTGCCGTGGAGGTGGATAGCGGCTTGGGTTTTGGCTGGAGCCATTCCCTGGCGCAGCGCCTGGAAGTGGCCGGCGAGTCGGTGGTGTGGACTGACCACGAGAACCGCAGCACCACCTTTCCCCTGCCCACCGTAGAGCGACCAGCCATCAGCAATAGCCTGGCTGAAGCGGCGATTTATCTGGGGGCGGCGTCGGATGAGTTGGTGCTGGCTCAAGGGGCACGGTCCTACCACTTCCAGGGCGGTGTGCTGACGGCGATCAGCGATGGGTATGACAACCGCCTGCGCATTTCCCGCGATGGGTTGGGGCGGATTCTGCGCCTGGATAACGATGCCGGGCGGGCGCTGCTGTTGCGCTACGAGCGCGGGCACATCGTGGCGGTGGACTACCAGGTGTTTCGCGTGGAAAGCGAAGCGGATGACGCCTGGGTGACTGAGCAGAACGTCGTTTCCTACCGCTACGACGAACAGTGGCGACTGGTTGAGGCGACCAACGCTGTAGGCGAAAGCGAGCGTTATCAGTACGACAGCCTTGCGGTGATCACTGAGCGGCAGTTGGCCGGTGGGGCGAGTTTCTTCTGGGCGTGGGAACGGTCTGGCAAGGCGGCGCGCTGTGTGCGGCATTGGGCCAGTTTTGCGCAGATGGATACGCGCTATGTCTGGGATGACGACGGCCGCGTCACCCTGCTCAACGCCGATGGCAGCCAGGAAGTGTATGTGCATGACCCGCGCGCACGGCTGGTGCAGCGGGTTGACCCGGACGGCGGCGAGCACTTCAAGTCCTACGACGCCCAGGGCCGGCTGACGGTTGAGCAGGATCCCCTCGGCGCGATTACGGCCTATCAGTACGACGAGGCTGGGCGCTTGGTGGCGCTGTTTCCGGGGGATGACGAGCCTACCGCCTACGAGTATGAGCATGGCTTCGTACGGGTCATGCGCCGGGGTGCGGCGGTCTGGAAGTACCAGCGTAATGATCAGGGCGATATCACCCGCCAGACTCATCCGGACGGCAATGTTACCGAGTACAGCTATGACAAGCGCGGGCAGCTTTTAGCGGTTTGGCATCCGGACCACAGCTGTCAGCGCCTGACCTGGAATGACCTTGGGCAGTTGGTTGGGGAACAACTGCCCAATGGCGGCGTGCGGCGTTATCGCTACGACGCTTTGGGCCGGCAGGTTGCCCGTGAAGATGAACACGGCGCGCTGACCCACTATCACTGGGACGCGGTAGGCCGCCTGCTCAAGGTGGTATTGCCGGGCGGCGCCACCCGCGAATTGAGCTACAACCCCTACGGAAAAGTCACCGCCGAGCGCGATGAACTGGGGCGTGTGACCCGGTATGAATATGCCGACGGACTGCACCTGATCAGTCGTCGGATCAACCCCGACGGTTCTCAACTCAAATACCGCTACGACAACACCCGCCTGCTACTGACCGAAATCGAAAACGAGTCAGGCGAGCGCTATCAACTGGCGTACCACCCCAACGGCCTGATCCAGCAGGAAACCGGTTTCGACGGCAAACGCACCGCCTACGTCTACGACCTCAACGGCCACCTGCAGGAAAAAACCGAGTTCGGCGACGATGACCGTCAGCTGATTACCGCCTACCAGCGCGATAACGCCGGGCGCCTCATCCGAAAAACCCTGCCCGATGGCAGCACGGTGGATTACACCTACGACCGCCTCGGCAATCTCCTAAGCGTCGACGACGGCCACTGGCCGCTGCACTACGAATACGACAGCCAGAATCGCCTGACCGCCGAACATCAAGGCTGGGGCACCTTGCGTTACGGCTACGACAACTGCGGCCAACTCGACCACCTGCGCCTGCCCGACAACAACCACCTGACCTTCAACCACGACAAGGGCGGGCACCTCGCCACCGTTGAGCTCAATGGCCGCACACTCACCTCGCACCTGTTCAAGGCCGGCCGCGAACAGCAGCGCCAGCAGGGCCAACTGCTGAGCCACTACCACTACGACGACCAGCGCCGCCTGGCCCAACACGAACACCGCCACGGCCTTCGCCGCTACACCTACGACCCAGGCGGCAACCTCACCCGCCTGCTCGACACCCGCAAGGGCCAGCACGACTACCACTACGACCCCCTCGACCGCCTGACCCGCGCCGACCACTCGCAAGACGTGCAAGAACGCTTCGCCCACGACCCGGCGGGCAACCTGCTGATGCAAGACCGCCCAGGCCCCGGCATCGTCGTCGGCAACCGCCTCTTGCTACAAGGCGACCGGCATTACGACTACGACGCCTTCGGAAACCTCATACGCGAACGCCGCGGCCGCGCGCAGCAACTGGTTACCGAATACCGCTACGACTGCCAGCACCGCCTGATCGGCCTCACCCAACCAGACGGCAGCCAGGCCAGCTATCGCTACGACCCGTTTGGCCGGCGCATCAGCAAAACCGTGGCGGGCAAGACCACCGAGTTTTTCTGGCAAGGCGACAAGGTCATCGCCGAACACACCCATGGCCAGCACCGCAGCTACCTCTACGAGCCTGACAGCTTCAGGCCGTTGGCCTTGCTCGACGGTTTCGGGCCGGCCAATACACAGGTCTTCCACTACCAACTTGACCACCTGGGCACGCCGCAGGAACTGACCAACGCGGACGGCAAAATCGTCTGGTCTGCCCATTACCAGGCCTACGGGAAAATCACCCGGCTGGATGTAGGCGAGGTCGCTAATCCACTGCGTTTTCAGGGGCAGTATTACGACCGGGAAAGCGGGCTGCATTACAACCGGCATCGCTACTACAATCCGGATAACGGACGCTACCTGACCCCCGACCCGGTGAAGTTGGCGGGTGGGGTGAACGGGTATTTGTATGCGCCTAATCCTACGGGGTGGGTGGATCCGTTGGGGTTGGCATGTAAACCTACAGATTGCCCTCAGCTAAACGCCAAAAAAGAGTGGCAGTTAAACTCCAACGTTGATCTTGACTGGCGTAAACAAAGCGGTAGTGCCTATGAACAAATGCATAAAGGCTTAAATGAGGCATTCCACCGCACAGGTATCCCCAAGCACGATTACAGCGTGACCAAGTGGGGAAAGGATAAATACGGAAAGTCCTTTCCAACCGAGTGGCGTGTACAGAAAGGACCAAACAGGGGAACGGAAGTCAACATTGACGACCCAGTACTCGTTTCTAGTAAACAGGGTCCTCAATCACCTCATATTGGTTACCAAACTGCCGGAAAAAGGACAGATGGTGGTGCAGTAAGAGGGCATATACTCCTAAAATCACTTCCAGTTAGCCGCTCAAGAATCGGAGCACCGTGATGAATTACCTAGAAGAAGAACTAGACGAAGTTCTAAAAACACTGAAGATCACCTCAAAAAAACTCAACCCGGAAGAACTTGAAACATTAATACTTAACTTAACAAAAAAATACTTTAAAACTGAAAAAAATGTACTAGACCCACTCGACTTCAATGAGAGCCACACCGAACACAACCCCGACTTTTGGAAGCAAATACCAGAACGCATAAAAAAAACCGACCTTATTCTTTTGGTTTTTGATACTGACTATAGAGGATGGAAACTCAAAAATGCACAAGACCTAGCACTAGTCGTAGGGGAAACAACTGGCTATCCGTTCTGGCTCACCGATCAGGACCTATCGTTTTTGGTTCACTTGGATGACCATGATTGCGTGCTATGGGCTTAAAAGCAAAGCACCCAACCGGACGGATTTATTTGATAGCGGGTCAGCGCAACAATAGATCCGCCATTGACGCGCCCATCCCCACTGAGTCTAGTGCTTATATGAAAAGTGCGATGAGCGGTGAACACTTACGGCCATTGTACGCGCACTGCACTAAATAGACCCGCCGTTCACACACAGCGCATACGGACTTCTAATATGAAACCACCACCAAAACTTTCAACCATCAAAAGCCTGCTATTTACATACAGCTTTGACAATTACGACGACCCCGACAGGGAACGTCTTATTGTTTCAAAAAACATTAATGACGACAAAGAACTTTCAGAGTTATTCGACAAACTGACGAAACCTGAGTTTCTTAATTACAAAAAAGAAGAAAGAGAATGGTACATCAATACACTAGAGCACTTCTTGAAAACCGATGAGAACTTTGATTCGGTTTTTTATCTTTTCGATACTTACTTTGACGATGAAATTACTGATCAGAGACAGTTTATGAAAGTCTTACTCGAATGCCTCAATCGCTATCACGCCGAGGCAATGCAGAATGAGTCATAAAATTAAAGCATCTGAACAACGCTCCTCAAATTTACTATTTCAACAACAGAAAGCTATGAGGTTCAGCCCCCAGCACAGCTTCACTTAGTAAACCAACCCATGACCAGCGAGTCATAAAAAACGCCACCCTCGATAACCGGGACGACTCTATTTAATCGTAGCTCGATACAGCAGCAAGTTTGCCATTGCCCCCCCGCAAGCCATTACTCTATGCGTAAATGCCGGAAAATACTTACGGCCGCTGCTCTCGCGCAGCGTTAAAAAGATCCGCACCTTTATATTGTATAAAGGCAAAAAGATACACTTTTCACAATAAGGCTCATTGACAATATCAACACCCATCCAGGCTCATTAAACAGCATCAATGACGTTGTAAGCTTTTCAAAAACCGTAGAAATAGATAAATCAAAAAGGCCAAGAGAATGAAAACCCAGACGATAGAAAATCTGATCAGCGAGGACGTAGCAAAAGGAAAAGCAAAGAAAATACATGACTCAACCTCCAACTTGTACTTTCAAAGCTCTTGACAAAAAAAACAAACATCAAAACCAATGCAGATCAACGCTCTTTAACAACATAATAAATGGCGAAAAATAGAGATGGATATTTAATAAAACAACAATTATCGCGACAGACCCACCGCTAAATAGATCCGTCCCCTTAAGTCCCAACACGACCATTTACGGCATTCCCAAAGTGAGCAATCTATGCTGAAAGCCCCCTTCACGGACACCCCCTACATCCCAAACATCTCCCACATACTGGGAGCGCTATCAATATACGACCTTGAAAACACCGTCGGAGAAGAACTTCGAAAATACGATCCAAATAACGCACAAGAAAGAGAGAAGATAATTAGGGATTTTATAATAAAAGATCTTCTATATCTGTCTTATAGGCACCGTTACTATTTAATTTTAGAACTCGAAAAGGCTTTGAAAACACCCAAGTACAATTTTGCCAAAGAATTTGAAAGCGATTACGACGAACACATAACTATGGCTTGGGACGAGACCGAAATAGATGATCCGCGACTTTTTTTTGCAGATATTCTGCGCCTAGCCAATGAAGAGTGGAAAGACGACCTGTACAAGGCCAGCCTGGAAGATCAGTCCACCTGGTGACTACTGCCTCAACGGCGACGGCCAGCCTGCCCCACCACCGTGCCCCAATTTGCCCCTCCCCCCCCTATCTGCTAGTGTCGCGCCCGTTTACCGTCAACCGGAATAGCCGCCATGGCCCGTAAAAAAGTTGCACTCGATTTCGAACAATCCCTCGCCGATCTGCAAACCCTGGTCGAGCGTCTGGAGAACGGCGAGTTGTCGCTGGAAGACTCGTTGACGGCGTTTGAGCAAGGTATCGGCCTGACCCGCGATTGCCAGAGCGCCCTGGCGCAGGCCGAGCAGAAGGTTCGGGTGTTGCTGGAACGGGATGGGGAGTTGGCCGAAGAACCTTTCGACGCGGAACAAGCGCAATGATCGACGTTTATCAGGCCAGCAGTCAGGCCCGGGTCAATGCTGCGCTGGAACCGTTGTTTGTCGCGCCAAGCCCGGAGCTGGCGCGGCTGTATGACGCCATGCGCTACAGCGTGATGAACGGCGGCAAGCGCGTGCGGCCCTTGCTCGCCTATGCGGCCTGTGAGGCGCTGGGTGTGGACGCCGCGCAAGCCAATGGTGCGGCGTGTGCGGTGGAGTTGATTCATGCCTACTCGCTGGTACACGACGATTTGCCGGCGATGGACGATGACGATCTGCGTCGCGGCCAGCCCACCACCCATAAAGCGTTTGACGAAGCCTGTGCGATCCTCGCCGGTGACGGTCTGCAAAGCCTGGCGTTCAGCGCCTTGCTTGATCCGCGCCTGAGCGGCGTCGATGCCCAGATCCGCCTGCGTATGGTCACCGCGTTGGCCGCTGCTGCAGGCCCGGCCGGTATGGTCGGGGGTCAGGCGATTGACCTGGGTTCAGTGGGCCTCAAGCTGGACCAGCAAGCCCTGGAATATATGCACCGGCACAAGACCGGTGCGCTGATCGAGGCTGCCGTGCACCTCGGTGCCTTGGCCAGTGGCCGCGCCGAAGCTGCGCAGTTGGCCGCCTTGCAGGTTTATGCCCGGGCTGTCGGCCTGGCGTTCCAGGTGCAGGACGATATTCTCGACGTAGAAAGCGACACCGCGACCCTTGGCAAACGCCAGGGCGCCGATATTGCCCGTGACAAGCCGACCTATCCATCGCTGCTGGGGCTGGAAGCCGCCAAGGCCTATGCCCTGGAGCTGCGTGACCAGGCCCTGGCCGCCCTGCGACCATTCGACGCGGCAGCCGAGCCGCTGCGTGACTTGGCGCGGTATATCGTCGAACGCCGCCACTGATTACAGCGGCCATTAGCGCCGCATATCGGCCAAGTTCGGTGCTCTGCGTGGGCAGTTTGCGATGCTTGAGGTAAACTGCCGCCTCTTCTATACCTATAACGATTCGCCTGATGCCCACGACGTTTCAAGAGATTCCCCGCAAGCGCCCGACCACGCCGCTGCTGGACCGTGCCAACACGCCGGCCGGCTTGCGCCGCCTGGGTGAAGCCGAGCTGGAAACCCTGGCCGATGAGTTGCGCCTGGAATTGCTCTACACGGTCGGCCAGACCGGTGGGCATTTTGGTGCCGGCCTGGGCGTCATCGAGCTGACCATCGCGTTGCATTACGTATTCGACACCCCGGACGACCGGCTGGTGTGGGACGTGGGTCACCAGGCGTATCCGCATAAAATCCTCACCGGACGCCGCGAGCGCATGGCCACCTTGCGCCAGAAGGACGGCATTGCCGCCTTCCCGCGCCGCTCCGAGAGCGAGTACGACACCTTCGGCGTCGGCCATTCCAGCACCTCGATCAGCGCAGCCCTGGGCATGGCGATTGCCGCCCGTCTGCAAAACAGCGATCGCAAGGCGATTGCCGTGATCGGTGATGGCGCGCTGACAGCCGGCATGGCGTTCGAAGCGTTGAACCATGCGCCGGAAGTGGACGCCAACATGTTGGTGATCCTCAACGACAACGACATGTCGATCTCGCGCAATGTCGGTGGTTTGTCCAATTACCTGGCGAAAATTCTGTCCAGCCGCACCTACGCCAGCATGCGCGAAGGCAGTAAGAAAGTGCTGTCGCGCCTACCCGGCGCGTGGGAAATCGCCCGTCGCACCGAAGAATACGCCAAGGGCATGCTGGTCCCCGGCACCCTGTTCGAGGAGCTTGGCTGGAACTATATCGGCCCGATCGACGGCCACGACCTGCCGACCCTGATCGCCACCCTGCGCAACATGCGTGACCTCAAGGGCCCGCAGTTCCTGCATATCGTCACCAAGAAAGGCAAAGGCTTCGCCCCGGCGGAAGTCGACCCGATTGGTTACCACGCCATCACCAAGCTCGAACCCCTGGACGCGCCCGTGGCGGCGCCGAAAAAAGCCAGCGGGCCGAAGTATTCCGGCGTGTTTGGCGAATGGCTGTGCGACATGGCCGTCGCCGATCCGCGCTTGGTGGGCATTACCCCGGCGATGAAAGAAGGCTCCGACCTGGTAGCGTTCAGCGAGCGTTTCCCGCTGCGCTACTTCGACGTGGCGATTGCCGAGCAACACGCGGTGACCTTTGCTGCCGGCATGGCCTGCGAAGGCGCCAAGCCAGTGGTGGCGATCTATTCCACCTTCCTGCAACGCGGTTATGACCAATTGGTGCATGACGTGGCGGTGCAGAACCTCGACGTGCTGTTCGCCATCGACCGCGCCGGTTTGGTGGGCGAAGACGGCCCGACCCACGCGGGCAGCTACGACTTGTCCTACTTGCGCTGCATCCCCGGCATGCTGGTGATGACCCCAAGCGACGAGAACGAACTGCGCAAGATGCTCAGCACCGGGCACCTGTACAACGGCCCGGCGGCGGTACGCTACCCCCGTGGCAACGGCCCGAATGCAGTGATCGAGAAAGACCTGGAACCGATCGAGATCGGCAAGGGTATCGTGCGTCGCCAGGGCAGCAAGGCCGCGTTCCTGGTATTCGGCGTGCAACTGGCCGAAGCCCTGAAAGTGGCGGAGAAAATCGACGCCACGGTGATCGACATGCGCTTCGTCAAACCTCTGGACGAAGCCCTGGTGCGCGAAATCGCCGGTAGCCATGAGTTGCTGGTGACCGTTGAAGAAAACGCCATCATGGGCGGCGCCGGTGCTGCAGTCAGCGAGTTCCTGGCGCGGGAGAATATCCTCAAGTCGGTGCTGCACCTGGGCTTGCCGGATATATACGTGGAGCACGCCAAGCCGGCGCAGATGCTGGCTGAGTGCGGGTTGGATGAAGCAGGAATCGAGGCCGCGGTGCGCCAGCGCATGGCCTTGCTCGGCCTGTAACCCAATCCTCCGGTAAAAACCGGATCAAATTGTGGGAGCTGGCTTGCCTGCGATAGCATCACCTAGGTCTATCTGAAAGACCGAGGTGTCTGCATCGCAGGCAAGCCAGCTCCCACATTTGTTTTGTATTGCCTTGGAACCCATGGACGGCCCATGAAATACCTTCGATTTGCCCTGCCCCTCCTGTTTTTACCCTCTGCGCAACTATTCGCCGACAGCCGCGACGCCGCCCTGAAGCTCCCCGACGTGGTGATCAGCGCCAACCGCCAGGTGCAGGCGCGCAATGACAGCAGCGCCGCCAACACGGTATTCACCCGCGACGATATCGACCGCCTGCAACCCTCCAGCGTCACTGACCTGCTCAGCCGCGTGCCCGGCGTGCAAGTGGCGCGGACCGGTGGCCGGGGCAGCTTGCCGGGGATTTTCATACGCGGCACCAAGTCGGCACAAAGCCTGGTGCTGGTGGATGGCCAGCGGATCGCCAATACCACCTCCGGCGACAGCGGCTTGCAATACCTGAATGTCGATCAGATTGAACGGGTGGAAGTGCTGCGCGGGTCGCGCTCGGTGATTTACGGCAGTGACGCGATTGGCGGGGTGATCCAGATATTCACCCGCCGCAATGCCGGACAAGGCCTGCAACCGCGCCTGAAACTGGGCTTTGGCAGTAACAACACCTGGGAGCGCAGCCTGGGGCTGTCGGGCGGCGATGAACGCACGCGCTTCAACCTGGGCTCGAGCCTGGATGAAACCGCCGGTATCGATTGGAGCCACGCCTCATTCCCCAGTGACCGTGACCATGATGCCTATCGCAATAAGTCGCTGAGCCTGAACCTCAGCCATGAGTTCAGTGATGAACTGGAGGTGGGCTTCAACCTGCTGGATAGCCGGGGCAAGTCGGAATATGACAATAGCTTTGGTCGCTATGATTTCGCCACTGGGCAAAGCGTCGGCCAGAAGCCCTATACCGACTACACCGTCAGCAGCGCCAGCGCCTATATCGACGCCCAACTCAACGAGGCATGGCAGACCCGTGTGGAGCTGGGCCACAGCGAAAACCGCGATACCAAACGCGACAAGCTCAGCCCTGACTTCAGTGTGTTCAACACCTACCGCGACTCGATCAACTGGCAGAACGACCTCACGCTCGATCAGCAAAACAGCCTGATCCTGGGTGGCGATTGGTATGAAGACCGTTTTCACGGCAGCACCACGTTCAGCGAAAACAGCCGCTGGAACCGCGCAGCGTTTATCCAGCATCGCTTCAAGGGAGAGTGGTTTTCCACCGAACTGGGGCTGCGTCACGACGACAACCAGCAATTCGGCGCGCAGAACAGTTGGAGCGGTACGCTGACCTTGCCGGTCAATAGCGACAACGACGTATTACTGAGTTACAGCGAAGGCTTTCGTGCGCCGACCTTCAATGACCTGTATTACCCCGACACCCAATACAGCAACCCAAACCTGCAGCCCGAAACGTCAAAAAGCTACGAACTGCAATGGCGCAGCCAGCTCAGCGACAGCTCGCGGCTGGAAGCCTCGCTGTATCGCACCGACTTGAAAGACGCGATCATTCTCGACGGCGGCAAACCGCAAAACGTCGCCACCGCCCGCATCAACGGCTTCGAAGCCGCCCTCAAGCAAGAATTGTTCGGCTGGCAAGGCAACCTCGGCCTGTCGATCATCGACCCGCGCGACCGCACCAGCGGCCATACCCTGGCCCGCCGGGCCCGGCGCACCCTGAACCTGGACCTGGATCGGCAGTTCGATCAGTTGAGCCTGGGCGCCAGTTGGCAGGCCATCAGCAGCAGCTACGACGCCGAGGACAATAAGAACCGCCTCGCGGGCTATTACCTGGTGGGATTGCGCAGCGGCTGGGCGCTGAGTCGGGAAGTGGCGTTGTCGCTTAAGGTCGATAACCTGCTGGATCGCCGCTATACACGGGCGTGGTACAGCTATAACGATCCGAATTTCCAGAACAACCAGCCGTATCGGGAAGAAGGCCGGACGTGGATGGTTGGGGTGACGTGGACGCCGCAGCTCTGAGGTTGTCTGGGCCGACGTCATCGCAGGCAAGCCAGCTCCCACATTTGACTTTACTCACACGCGGCAGTACAGAATATTTTGGCCGCACCCCAGCACAAATGTGGGAGCTGGCTTGCCTGCGATAGCGGTCTCAGCGGTTCGGCGCAATCACCTGACACAACCTGCCCACCGCCTCCACCATCTGCCCACTGGGCCGCTCCAACCCTTTATCCGGCACGATCAGCAAGCGCCCCTGGGCCACCGCCGCCACCTGAGGCCAGGCCCTCCAGTCGTCCAGTTGCGCTTGATCCGCCGCCAGGATCACCTCGGGATCACGCTGTAACACCGACTCGATACTGACCTGCGGCGCTGGCAGCTTGAGGTCGTCAAACACGTTGCGCGCACCACACACACTTAGCGCGTCGCTGATGATCTGCCCACCGCCCACGGTGTACAGCGGCTGGTTCCAAACCTGGTAGAACACCCGCAACGGCTCGCTGCGGTAATAGCGCTGACGCAGCTCGGCCAAGCGTTGGCGCAAGCGGGCGGCCAGTTGGCGACCATCCTCGGCACGACCCAACTGCCGGGCGATGGCCTCGACCTGGCTGCTCAGTTGTTCAAGGCTATGGGGTTCGGCGACGTAGATCGGGATGTTCAAGCGCTTGAGCTGCTCGCGCTGGGCAGGGCCGACGCTGCCGGGCCAGAGCAGCAGCAAGTCAGGCTGCAGGCTGAGCAGGCGCTCCAGGTCCAACTGCCCATAACGCCCCACCGAGGGCACATTGCGCAGCGCGTCAGGCCGTTCGCCGCCGTCGAGAACGCCCACCAACAGATCACTGGCGCCCAGTTCAACGACGATTTCAGATAAGGATGGCGCGAGGCTGACCACCCGCTCGACCGCCGTCGCCGACGCGCTGGCGGCCAGCAGCAAAACCGCCAGCCAGAGGCGCATCAACCGAGCTGACGCGGGATGCGATAGAGGTAGAACAGCACCAGGGTCGACAAGACCAGGAGAAACAGCGGCACCGCTTCCAGGCCGACGAACACCGCCAGCGCACCGATCCAGGCGGGGAATGCCGCGACCAGCAACGCCGTGCGTCGACGGGCCGCAAGGGTGATCCACGCGGCGGGTTCTTCAGGCGTATCGAGGGCCTTGGAGGTGGCGATCAGCGCGTGTTTGTAGCCATGGAAGTAACGCAGGCTGGCAAACATCGAGGCGACACCGGCGATAAAGAACGGCATCGCCAACACCGGCAACAATGGCTCACCCTGGCCAAATACCAGGTTGATCACGAACAACGGCAACACCGCCAGCGCCAGGTACTGCCACCAACTGAACGACAGCCGCCGCTTGACCTGCCCGCGCGTCACGCCCGGTCAACCTCGCCCTGGTGCTCGTTGCCCATCATGTGGTCGAGCTTGCTGGCCTTGGTCGCCAGGTAGAGTTTGTTGTGCGGGTTATGCCCGGTGTGCAGCGGCACGCGCTCGGCAACGGTGATGCCCATTTCGGTCAAGGCTTTGACCTTGCGTGGGTTGTTGGTCATCAGGCGCAGGGACTGGATGCCCAGGTGTTCCAGCATCGGCAGGCAGATGGCGTAGTCGCGCTGGTCGGCGGCAAAGCCCAGGCGCTCGTTGGCCTCGACCGTATCGGCGCCACCGTCTTGCAGTTCGTAGGCGCGGATCTTGTTCAGCAGGCCAATGCCACGGCCTTCCTGACGCAGATACAGCAGCACACCACGGCCTTCACGGGCGATGGCTTGCAACGCGGCTTCCAGTTGCGAACCGCAGTCGCAGCGCTGGCTGAACAGTGCGTCACCGGTCAGGCACTCGGAGTGCACCCGGCCCAGGACCGGGGCGCCATCGGCCACGTCGCCCAGGCTGAGCACGACATGCTCGCGCCCGGAGGCTTTTTCAAGAAAGCCATGCATGGTGAACGTGGCAAAAGGGGTAGGCAGCTTGGAAGCAGCGACGAAAACGACGGGCACCGTGTGCTCCTGATTTCAGATTTCACAGAGGCGGGCATTGTAACAGCACGTTCCTACACACGCTTAAGCTGAATTATCGCTGATAAAGATCAATCGGTTCGATTGGCCTTTGCCTTGGTTCTATGAATGCTCAGCTTTTCATGTAGGAGCGAGCTTGCTTGCGAAGAACCAGAGAGCGCCGCGCTTATCCTGCAACCAAGCGTTATCGGTGACGTTCTTCGCGAGCAAGCTCGCTCCTACATAAAAGCGGGGTGATCAGAACGGATAGGGCTGGTGCCAACGTTCGAAGATGGGTTTCAACTCGCCGCTTGTCACCAGCGACTCCATGCGCCGGTCAAACAACGCCATCAACGCCCGGCCCCGCTCATTGTCGGTAAACCCCAGGAACAGCGGCAGTTCGGCAATGTGCGTGAGCTTGAACACCGCGGGGTCGTCGGCTTGGCCAAGGATGTATTTCAGTTCGGCCAGGGCATCGATGTAGAAATCGGCCCGCCCGTGCTGGAGCATCGGCAAAATCCCGCCGCGCCGCTCGATCTGGTTGAAGCGGTGAATATTGGGCAGGTATTCCTCGTACTTGTAGCCGCGCACCCAGGCCAGGCGGTAGGCACCCAGCGTCTTCAGCGTCGGCTCTGGGCTGCTCGCCAGGGCGTAGATGTGGTCGGCGTCATAGTTCCAGCGGGCGTACAGCACGCCCTCGGTCTCATCGTGATAGGAGCCGACCCAGGCATCTACTTCGCCGCGCCGCGCCAGGCCGACCGAACGGGTGTAAGGCACGCTGCGGATCTTGACCTTGACCCCGGCGGGCTCGAAGACTTCCCGCAGCACGTCCCAGGCCAGGCCGCTGCCGTCGGCGTTGGTGTAGTCATTCCAGGCTTCACTGGCCAGGCGAATCTGGCCGGGTACTTCGGGAGTGTCAGCGGCCCACCCGGCAGATGCGCCAACACACAGCAGGATCAGCAACCAGCGACGTAGGCCCATGATGACGTCCTCCTGGGAAAGCGACCTTTTCTGTAACGTTGTAAAGGGTAGCGCAGCCAGCCGTGTCACGGCGTCTCGCGAAAATGCTGATAACCGCGCACGGCCGGGGTGATGTCGTGGCCACCGGCATCCAGCAGCCTCACTCCCGCTCCCGCCTCCACCCGCCCGACGACATGCACCGGCCACCCCTCAGCCAGCAATGGCCCCAGCTCAGTGGGTGGCAAGGTGAACGCGAGGACGTAATCATCCCCCCCGCTCAAGGCTGCGGACCGCGCCTGCTCATCGCCGAGAAAGGCCAGCAACGCGGCCGAAAGCGGCAGCCGTTGTCGCTCGATCACCAGGCTTACGGCCGAAGCCTTGGCGATATGCCCACAATCGGCCAGCAGGCCGTCAGAGATATCCAGCGCAGACGTAGCCTTGCCCCGCAACGCCATGCCCAAGGCCAACTGCGGTTGTGGCGACCAATAGTGGCCCAGCAGCGGCTCGGCGATTTGCGCTGCGGCGCTACGTTGCCCCAATACCAACGGCAAGGCCCCCGCGGCATTGCCCAGGTCGCCGCCGACACACAGCAGGTCGCCCGGTTGCGCGCCACTACGAGTCAACGCCAGCCCGGCCGGGACACGGCCAAACACGGTGACGGTCAGGCTCAACGGGCCACGGGTAGTGTCGCCGCCCACCAAGCCCACGCCACAGCGCTGGGCCATGGCGTTCAAACCCTGGGCATAGCGTTGCAACCAATCGGCCGCGACCGTAGGTGTGGTGAGTGCAAGGGTAAAGGCAAGGGGGCAGGCGCCCATGGCCGCCAGGTCGCTGACTGCCACCGCCAGCGAGCGCTGGCCGAGCAGGAACGGATCGCAGGGGTCGGCAAAGTGCACGCCGGCCACCAGGGTATCGGTAGAAATCGCCAGCTGTTCCCCGGGGGGAACCGCCAGCAAGGCGCAGTCGTCGCCGATCCCCAGGGCAATGCCTTCGCCGCCTTGCGCACAGGGCGCGGCGGCGAAATAGGTGCGGATCAGCTCGAACTCGCCCATCAGGGAGCCAAGCGCAGGTTAGCGCTTGTACGCCTTCACTTCGGCTTCACGCAGGCGCGGGGCCAGCTTGTCGAGCACGCCGTTGACGAACTTGTGACCGTCGGTCGAACCGTAGACTTTCGCCAGTTCGATACCTTCGTTGATCACAACGCGATACGGCACGTCGACGCGCTTGAGCAGCTCCCAGGTGGACAGGCGCATCACGCACAGTTCAACCGGGTCCAGCTCTTCGAGGGTCAGGTCCAGGCAAGGTGCCAGGGCCGTGTCGATCTCGCTCAGGTTGGCATGCACGCCGTGCAGGATGTCGTGGAAGTACGGCAGGTCGGCGAAGGTAAAGTCGTTATCGACGCGAAACTGCGCTTCGATTTCGTTCAGCGAAGTACCCGCCATCTGACGCTGATACAGCGCCTGGGTCGCCAACTGACGGGCAGCACGGCGCTTTTCGTTCTTCGACGGTTTGCCGGCGTCCGCAGGACGTGGCTCGCGTGGGTTGAAACGATCGCTCTCGTCGGAAATCACTTGGCCTCCAACTGCGACAGCAGGCTGACCATTTCCAGGGCGGACAGGGCAGCTTCAGCGCCTTTGTTGCCGGCCTTGGTGCCGGAACGCTCGATGGCTTGCTCGATGGAATCAACGGTCAGTACGCCGAAGGCCACTGGCACGCCGAACTCCATGGACACCTGGGCCAGGCCCTTGGTGCACTCGCCAGCCACGTATTCGAAGTGCGGAGTACCGCCACGAATGACCGCGCCCAGGGCGATGATCGCTGCGTATTCGCCTTGCTGGGCAACTTTCTGCGCAACCAGTGGAATTTCGAAGGCGCCAGGGGCACGGATAATCGTGATATCGCTTTCGCTCACACCGTGGCGAACCAGGGCGTCCACGGCACCGCTTACCAGGCTTTCAACCACGAAGCTGTTGAAGCGGCCAACCACCAGGGCATAGCGGCCTTTGGGGGCGATGAAGGTACCTTCGATGGTCTTCAGGGTCATTCGACAAATCTCTTAAAGAGCCGGGACGCGTCTATGACGCGCCCCTTAGTGATATTTGAACCGCGAACAAGGAGCGAAAATCGCCGGCCTTTATTCGGAGGGCACGTATTCTACTACTTCCAGGTCGAAACCGGATATCGCATTAAATTTCATGGGTGCGCTCATCAGGCGCATTTTGCGCACGCCCAGATCACGCAGGATCTGCGAACCGGCACCGACGATGCTGTAGGTGGTCGGCTTTTTCACCGGTACCTGGTCAGCGCTTTCGCGGATATGTGCCAGCAGCACATCGCCATCCACCGGATTGCCCAGCAGCAGCACGACACCGCTGCCCGCCTGAGAAACCGCGGCCATGGCGGCTCGCAGGCTCCAGCGGCCCGGCTGCTTGACCATCAACAGGTCACGCAGCGGGTCCATGTTGTGCACACGCACCAGGGTCGGCTCTTCGGCGCAGATGTTGCCCAGGGTCAGGGCCATGTGCACGTCGCCTTCCACCGAATCACGGTAGGTCACCAGGTTGAAATGCCCCAGTTCGCTGTCCAGCGGCTGCTCGGCAATCCGCTGAACGGTACGTTCGTGGATCATCCGGTAGTGAATCAGGTCGGCAATGGTGCCGATCTTGATGTTGTGCTCGGCGGCAAAGGCTTCCAGTTCCGGACGACGCGCCATGGTGCCGTCGTCGTTCATCACTTCGCAGATCACCCCACTCGGCTCGAACCCGGCCATACGCGCCAGGTCGCAGGCAGCCTCTGTGTGGCCGGCACGGGCCAGGGTGCCGCCAGGCTGGGCCATCAGCGGGAAGATATGGCCAGGGCTGACGATATCTTCGGCCTTGGCGTCTTTGGCGGCAGCGGCTTGCACGGTGCGGGCGCGGTCAGCGGCAGAGATGCCGGTGGTCACGCCGGTGGTCGCTTCAATCGAGACGGTGAACTTGGTGCCAAACCCCGAACCATTGCGCGGCGCCATCAGCGGCAGCTTGAGCAGTTCGCAGCGCTCGCGGCTCATGGGCATGCAGATCAGGCCACGGGCGTGCTTGGCCATGAAGTTGATGTGTTCAGGCTGGCACAACTCGGCGGCCATGATCAGGTCGCCTTCGTTCTCGCGGTCTTCGTCATCCATCAGGATGACCATCTTGCCTTGGCGGATATCTTCAACCAGTTCTTCGATGCTATTGAGCGCCACGCGGCACCCCCTTGGTCAGGATTTCAGGTAGCCGTTAGCGGCCAGAAAACTTTCGGTGATGTTACCGGCTGCAGGCTCTGCGGCCTTATCGCCTAGCAACAGGCGCTCCAGGTAACGGGCAAGCAAGTCCACTTCCAGGTTCACCCGGCGACCTGGCTGGTATGAGGCCATGATGGTTTCGCTGAGGGTGTGGGGAATGATCGTCAGTTCGAATTCAGCGCCGTTCACGGCGTTCACGGTCAGGCTGGTGCCATCGACGGTGATCGAGCCTTTGTGGGCGATGTACTTGGCCAGTTCTTTAGGGGCCCGGATGCGGAACTCCACGGCCCGCGCGTTTTCGCTGCGCGCCACCACTTCGCCGACGCCGTCGACATGGCCGCTGACCAGATGGCCGCCCAAACGGGTGGTCGGGGTCAGGGCTTTTTCCAGGTTGACCGGGCTGCCAGCCTTGAGGTCATTCATCGCGGTGCAGTCCAGGGTTTCGCGGCTGACGTCGGCGGCAAAGCCGTTGCCCGGCAGTTCGATGACGGTCAGGCATACGCCGCTGACGGCGATGCTGTCGCCCAACTTGACGTCGCCAAGGTCGAGCTTGCCGGTTTCAACCAACAGGCGCACGTCGCCGCCTTTGGGGGTCATGGCGCGGATGCTGCCGATGGATTCGATAATGCCGGTGAACATGGCCTTCTCCTGGAAAACAGTGCGGGTGCCTGGGCGCCCGGTCGGAATTATACGCTCGCTGGGGGGAGCGGGATGGCAGTGACTCGCCAGTCGTCGCCGACAGCGCGCATTTGCGTGATCTTGAGTTGGGGGGCGTCGGCCAGCTTCTCAAGCGGCCAGTCCAACAATGGCCGAGCGGCGGAGCCCAGGAACTTGCCGGCGACGAAAATCACGTATTCGTCCACCAGGCCCTGCTGGGCAAACGCCCCCGCCAGGCTCGGCCCGGCTTCCACCAGCACCTCGTTGACGCCACGGGCCGCCAGGGCCACCAGCGCCGAGCGCAGGTCGACCTGGCCGTCGACACCCGGTACCACCAGGCATTCGGGGCCACGGGGGAACTGGTTTTCGGGGGTCACGCAGGTGATGACCAGCGCCGGGCCGGCCTTGAAGAACGGCGCGTTGAGCGGCACCCGCAGGCGGCCGTCGATCAGCACGCGCAGCGGCGGGCGCGACATCGCCAGAGCGGTGGTCTGCGCATCCAGGCCCAGTTCGGCGGCGCGCACGGTCAGGCGCGCGCCATCGGCCAGCACCGTGTCGGCGCCGGTCAGCACCACACTGGCCTCGGCCCGCAGGCGCTGTACGGCGGCGCGGGCGGCAGGGCCGGTGATCCACTGGCTTTCACCACTGGCCATCGCGGTGCGGCCATCCAGGCTCATCGCCAGTTTGACCCGCACAAACGGCAGGCCGTGTTCCATACGCTTGAGGAACCCGGGGTTCAAGGCGCACGCCTGGCTTTCCAGTACGCCGCTGAGCACCTCGATACCGGCCTGGGCCAGGCGCTGCATGCCGCGCCCGGCCACTTCCGGATTCGGGTCCTGCATGCCCGCTACCACCCGCGCCACGCCGGCCGTCACCAGCGCATCGGCGCAAGGTGGCGTATGACCATAATGGCTGCACGGTTCAAGGGTCACGTACACCGTGGCACCCCGGGCTTTATCGCCAGCAGCGCGCAAGGCGTTGGGTTCGGCATGGGGTTCGCCGGTGCGCTCGTGCCAGCCTTCGCCGACAATCTGCCCATCACGCACAATCACGCAGCCGACCCGTGGGTTGGGGTGGGTGGTGTACAGGCCCTTGCGCGCCAATTCGAGGGCGCGGGCCATGTAATGGGCGTCAAGCACGGCCTGCTCAGCAGAAGGAAGGTTCATTCTTTGACCGGCTCACGGGCCAGGCGGTCGATCTCTTCGCGGAACTCGTTGAGGTCCTGGAAGCGTCGATACACCGAGGCGAAACGAATGTAGGCGACTTCGTCGAGCTTTTGCAGCTCGCCCATCACCAGTTCTCCAACCACCAGGCTCTTGACCTCGCGCTCACCGGTCGCCCGCAGCTTGTGCTTGATATGCACCAGCGCCGCTTCCAGCCGCTCGACACTGACCGGGCGCTTTTCCAGGGCGCGCTGCATACCAGCGCGCAGTTTGTCTTCGTCGAAGGGCTGGCGGCTGCCGTCGGACTTGATCAGGCGTGGCAGTACCAGTTCGGCGGTTTCGAAGGTGGTGAAACGTTCACCGCAGGCCAGGCATTCGCGCCGGCGACGCACTTGATCGCCCTCGGCGACCAGACGCGAGTCAATGACCTTGGTGTCGTTGGCACCGCAGAAGGGACAGTGCATGGTGGCAGGCAACAAAAAAAGGGAGGGCCATGGTAGCGCATCCCCGTGGCAAGACAAGCCATAGCCTTTACGGTATATAGGCTGACTATTATGTTTCTTATGTTTAGTTCACGGATTTTTGCCCTTTTTGGAGCCGTACATGCCGTTACGACCGCTGGTTTTACTCACAATGTTCAGTTTTCTGGTCGCCTGCAGCAGCGAGGCACCAAAACCAGCGGCCCCGCAACCCACGCCGCAACAAGAGAAAAAAATCCCCGGCCAGGAGCCTCTCGGGCCTTTGCCGGCGTATCAGCGTGAAGTGAGCGGCACCCTCAATGGCGTGCCGGCCGGCGCCGAAGTCGAGCTGGCGTTGCTGGTGATCGACGAGCGCAGCCGCCCGCAACAACTGCTGGCCAGCAGCGTGCTGATCGGCAACAACAAACCACTGGCCTTCCGCCTGCGCTTCAACCCCCAAGCCTTCCCGAGCGGCGCCCGCGTTGAGTTGCGTGGTCGCGCCAGCCAGTCCGGGCAGTTGATCCTGCATCTGCCGGCGGTGCGTATCCAGCAGCCGATCACCCAGACCACCGGGCCACTGCAACTCGTCCGCGCACCATGACGCCACCGCTGCACCTGCAACGAGCCTTGAGCGAGCTGATCGGCGACGCGCAACTGGTGCCCTGCCCGTTACCGGGCACCGACCTGTCGTTATGGCTGCTGGACGCCGACAACATGCACCGCGCCTTCAGCCCTGAGGAAACCCGGCGCATCCTGCACGAACCGCCCTACTGGAGCTTCTGCTGGGCCAGCGGCCTGGCACTGGCCCGTTACCTGGCGGCCAACCCGCAGTGGGTGCAGGGCAAGCGGGTCCTGGATTTTGGCGCCGGCTCCGGGGTGGCGGGGATTGGCGCAGTAAAAGCCGGTGCCCTGGAAGTGGTGGCCTGCGACCTCGACCCGCTGGCACTCGGCGCCTGCCGGGCGAATGCTGAACTCAATGGCGTAACGTTGGGCTATTCGGCGGATTTTTTTGCCGAGGCCGATCGTTTCGACCTGATCCTGGTGGCGGACGTGCTGTACGACCGGGCGAACCTGCCGCTGCTGGATCAGTTCCTCACCCGCGGGCGAGAAGCGCTGGTCGCCGATTCACGGGTGCGGGATTTCCAGCATCCGGACTATCAGCGGCTGGGGATTCTGGAGGCGTTGACGTTGCCGGATCTGGCGGAGCCTTGGGAGTTTCGCAAGGTGAGTCTGTACCATTCGCGCAGGCCTTGAGTCCGTCGCCAGCAAGCCGGCTCCTACAGCGCTTGTCTGCGCTTTCAGCCAACTGCGCCAAGCCTTATAGTTGCCCCATTCCCGCTTTCTTCGAGATACCCCATGAGTGAGCCCACGCCGTACATTTTCGATGTCACCACCGCCACCTTCGATCAGGCTGTCATCGAAAACTCGTTCCACAAACCCGTGCTGGTGGATTTCTGGGCCGAATGGTGCGCGCCATGCAAGGCGCTGATGCCGTTGCTGGCGCAGATTGCCGAGAGTTATCAGGGCGAGCTGCTGCTGGCCAAGGTCGATTGCGAAGCCGAGCAGGATATCGTTGCGCGCTTTGGCATTCGCAGCCTGCCGACCGTGGTGCTGTTCAAGGACGGTCAGCCGGTGGATGGGTTTGCCGGGGCCAAGCCGGAGTCTGAGATTCGCGCGTTGCTGGAGCCCCATGTGCAACTGCCGCCACCGGCCGATGAGGACCCGCTGGAGCAGGCCCAGGCGCTGTTTGCCGAGGGCCGTATCAGTGAGGCCGAGGCCGTACTGGTGACCTTGCTGGGTGAAGACAACACCAACGCCGCGGCGTTGATCCTCTACGCCCGCTGCCTGGCCGAGCGTGGCGAACTGGGCGAAGCGCAGACCGTACTCGACGCGGTCAAGAGCGACGCCCACAAGGCGGCCCTCGCCGGTGCCAAGGCGCAGATCACGTTCCTGCGCCAGGCTGCCGACCTGCCTGATACCGCCGACCTCAAGGCCCGCCTGGCGCAAAACCCGCAGGACGATGAAGCCGCGTATCAACTGGCCGTGCAGCAATTGGCCCGCCAGCAATACGACGCGGCGCTGGAAGGCCTGCTGAAGTTGTTTATCCGCAACCGCAGCTACAACGAAGGCCTGCCACACAAGACGCTGCTGCAAGTGTTCGAGTTGCTGGGCAACGACCACCCGCTGGTCACGGTGTATCGCCGCAAGTTGTTCGCCGCGCTGTACTAATCAGCGATCCAACTGTATTGCGGCGTATCCCCGCCGCTGGCCACCTTCACCTTGGCGCTATGGCGCAGGCGTACCAACAGGCGCTTGCCCGCCTGGGCGTTGCCGGCCAGGCCTTCGAGGCGGTCCGACAGCTCCAGCCCGCTGAGTTGCCCGGCCTCGCGCAGCAGGTCCTGGGCGGCCTGCCACAGGTTTGCGTCCTGATTGAGCGGCGCGGGGGTGACAGGCGCCTCGCCCGTCACCGGCGTGGTTGCCTGAAGGTGTACACCCAGCCGTGCCCAATCGCTCTCGTCCAACTCCAGGGTCAAGTCCACGGGCAGCTCGCCGATGGTTCCACGAATTCGCATCATTGCTCGTCCTCCAAGACTTTTCTGACGAGCATGCTCCCATGCGTCTTGCGCTGCGCCAAGCAGACGGTCAAACTCTCACGGCTTTTGTTATAAGATCACATAACAAAATATTCATTCACGCCCGGGAGTTTTTCTATGCGCCGCCTGTTGCTCGCTTTGCCGTTTGCCCTGTTGCCCCTGGCTGCCCTGGCGGCTGACGAACACGACCACGATCATGACCATGAACACGGCAGCCTTGGCGCCCATGAGCATGGCGTTGCCCGCCTTAACGCGGCGCTCGATGGCAAGGCCCTGGAACTGGAGCTGGAAAGCCCGGCGATGAACCTGGTGGGTTTCGAACACCTGGCCACCACCGATGCAGACAAAGCCAAGGTCGCCGCCGCCCGTAAACAGTTGGAACAACCCTTGGCGCTGTTCAGCCTGCCAAAAGCCGCCGGTTGTGTGGTCAGCAGCCAAGAGCTCGAAAGCCCGCTGTTCGGCGACAAGCCAGAAGACGATCATGACCACGCCACCGATGGCAAAGGCGCCGCTGCCCATGACCATGACCACAGTGAAATCCACGCCCACTACCAGTTCACCTGCACCAGCCCTGCCGCGCTGAAAAACCTCGACCTGGCGAACCTCTTCAAGACCTTCCCCGCCACCCAGAAAATTCAGGTACAACTGATCGGCCCAAGCGGCCAGCAGGGTGTTGAAACGACGGCCAAGGCTGCGACCCTGAAATTCTGACTACACACGCTCAACTGTAGGAGCTGGCTTGCCTGCGATGGCATCGGCGCGGTGTCGCAGATACACCGCGTAGTCTGCATCGCAGGCAAGCCAGCTCCTACAGGTGACCGCGCTCTGCAGGTGATACTGAGTTCCCATGACCCAAGCACTGATCGAACTGTCCGACCTGGGCTTTAACTGGCCCGGGCACCCCCAGTTGCTGGATATCCCGGCGTTTCGCCTGGAGCCTGGGGAAACCCTGTTTCTCAAGGGCCCCAGCGGTAGCGGCAAGACCACCCTGCTAGGCCTGTTGGGCGGCGTGCAGAAACCCACGCGTGGCAGCATTCGCTTGCTCGGCCAGGAGCTGACCGAACTGTCGGCCGGCGCCCGTGATCGGTTTCGGGTCGACCACACCGGCTACATCTTCCAGCAGTTCAACCTGCTGCCGTTTCTCTCGGTACGCGAGAACGTTGAACTGCCTTGCCATTTCTCCAAGCTGCGCGCGCAACGCGCGACCCAGCGGCATGGCAGCATCGATCAAGCCGCCGCGACCTTGCTCGCGCACCTGGGCCTCAAGGATGAGGGCTTGCTGGAACGCCGCGCCGACTCGCTGTCCATCGGCCAGCAACAACGGGTCGCCGCCGCCCGCGCACTGATCGGCCAACCGGAACTGGTGATCGCCGACGAGCCGACGTCGGCCCTGGACCACGATGCACGGGAAGCCTTCCTTCAATTGTTGTTCGCCGAATGCCGCGAGGCGGGCGCCAGCCTGTTGTTCGTCAGCCATGACCAGAGCCTGGCTTCGCTGTTCGACCGCAACCTGTCGTTGGCCGAACTCAATCGCGCCGCCACGCCGCTCGAGGTTTGAGATGTATTTGTTCCGTCTAGCCATGGCCAGCCTGGCAAACCGCCGCTTTACCGCGATCCTCACCGCCTTCGCCATCGCCCTGTCGGTGTGCCTGCTATTGGCGGTCGAGCGTGTGCGTACCGAGGCGCGCGCCAGCTTTGCCAGCACCATCAGCGGCACCGACCTGATCGTCGGCGCCCGCTCCGGCTCGGTCAACCTGCTGCTGTACTCGGTATTTCGCATCGGCAACGCCACCAACAACATCCGCTGGGACAGCTTCGAGCACTTCGCCGCCAACCCGCAGGTGAAATGGGCGATCCCCATGTCCCTGGGCGACTCCCATCGCGGTTACCGAGTGATGGGCACTACCGACGCCTACTTCGAACACTACCAATACGGGCGCAGGCAGAACCTGCAACTGGCCAGCGGCCGCGCCTTTGCCACTGACCCTTTTGAAGTGGTACTCGGCGCCGAAGTGGCTGACGCGCTGCATTACAAACTCGGTGACAAGCTGGTGCTCGCCCACGGCGTGGCGGTGGTCAGCCTGGTCAAGCACGATGACAAACCCTTCACCGTGGTTGGCATTCTGCAACGCACCGGCACCCCGGTGGACCGCACGCTGCATATCAGCCTGGGCGGCATGGAAGCGATCCATATCGACTGGCACAACGGCGTGCCGGCCCAGGGCAAGGGCCGGATCAGTGCCGACCAGGCGCGCAATATGGACCTCACGCCCCAAGCCATCACCGCGTTTATGCTGGGCTTGAACAACAAGATTTCGACCTTCACCCTGCAACGCCAGATCAACGAGTTCCGTGGCGAGCCGATGCTGGCGATCCTGCCGGGCGTGGCCTTGCAAGAGCTGTGGAGCATGATGGGCACTGCGGAAAAGGCGTTGTTCGTGATCTCGCTGTTTGTGGTGCTGACCGGGTTGATCGGCATGCTCACGGCGATCCTCACCAGCCTCAATGAGCGGCGCCGCGAAATGGCGATCCTGCGTTCCGTGGGGGCGCGGCCCTGGCATATTGCGAGCCTGCTGATTTTCGAGGCCTTCGCCCTGGCCCTGGCCGGCGTGGTGGCGGGGGTTGGCCTGCTGTATGTGTGTATTGCGGCGTCCCGTGGCTATTTGCAGGCCAATTACGGGCTGGACCTGCCGCTGGCGCTGCCCAGCCCGTATGAATGGACGCTGCTCGCCGGTATTCTGGGCGCCGCCCTGCTGATGGGCAGCGTGCCGGCCTGGCGCGCCTATCGCCAATCCTTGGCCGATGGCCTGTCGATCCGTTTATGAGGAAGGCTTTGATGCGTCATGCCCTGCTTGCGCTGTTATTGATGATCGCCCTGCCCGCCTGGGCCGCCGAGCCTCGGGATTTGTCGTGGCAGGAAATGATTCCACCGGACGCTCCGGTGGAGGTGCCGAATATGACGCCGCTGCACGACCTGTCGAACATGGCCGACGCCCTGTCAGCAGAGGCCGCACCAGCGGCCAAGCAGGATTTGCCCAACGCGCCGGTGGTCGCAACCCTCAACGACCAGCACATCCGCCTGCCGGGCTATATCGTGCCGCTGGAGGTCAGCGAAGAAGGCCGCACCACTGAGTTCCTGCTGGTGCCGTACTTCGGCGCCTGCATCCATGTGCCGCCGCCGCCGTCGAACCAGATTGTGCATGTACGCAGTGAGATCGGGGTGAAGCTGGAGGAGTTGTACCAGCCGTACTGGATCGAGGGGCAGATGCAGGTAAAACCGTCTACCAGCGAACTGGCGGATGCGGGCTATCAGATGGAAGCCGAGAAGATCTACGCCTACGAGTTGCCCGAATAGCAGCCTCAATCAAATGTGGGAGCAGGCTTATCGGATCACGGTTTCATTGAGCTGAGTCAAAGGCTCACGCGTAACGATCTTTACCATTGGACACAGCCAACTAAAAACGTCCTTTGGAGCCACCCATGCATAAGTCACTGCTCAGCGCTTCCCTCTTCGCGCTTGCACTCGCCGCCCCTCTCGCCCACGCTCACGAAGCTGGCGACATCCTCGTTCGCGCCGGTGCCATCACCGTTAACCCGAAGGCCGATAGCGGCAGCGTCAAGGTTGACCAGGGCCCATTGGCCGGCACCAACCTGGGTGGCAAGGCGACCATGAGCAGCGACACGCAACTGGGCCTCAACTTCGCCTACATGCTGACCAACCACGTCGGTATCGAACTGCTGGCCGCCACGCCGTTCGAGCATGATGTGAAGCTCAAGAACACCGCCCTCGGCGCCGCCAACGGCAAGCTCGGTACCCTCAAGCACCTGCCGCCTACCCTGAGCGTCGTGTACTACCCGCTGGACAGCAAATCGGCGTTCCAGCCTTACGTCGGTGCCGGTATCAACTACACCTGGATCTACGACGAACACGTTGGTAGCCGCGCCCAGGGCGAAGGCTTCAGCAACTTCAAGGCCGAGAACTCCTGGGGCTGGGCCGCGCAGATCGGCGCGGACTACATGATCAATGACAAGTGGATGATCAACGGCCAGGTGCGCTACATCGACATCAGCACCAAAGCCACCGTCGACAACAACGCCCTGGCGGCGGGCACTCGTGCCAAGGTCAATGTGGACGTGGATCCGATGGTCTACATGGTCGGTATCGGCTACAAGTTCTAAGCTAGGTTAAACAAACGCTACACAACAATGTGGGAGACCGGCTTGTGTAGGAGCTGGCTTGCCTGCGATGCATCGCCTCGGTGTCTTTGAAAGACCGAGGTGTGTGCATCGCAGGCAAGCCAGTTCCGGCACAGGACGGGCTCCCACATTTTTTTGTGTTCAGTCAGCTAGTTATGCCGGTAGAAGCGATCGAGTAGCGCCGGCAGTCCCGCGCGCCACGCCCGGGGCTTGATGCCAAACGTGTGCAGGATCTTCTTGCAGGCCAGCACCGCATGTTGCGGTTCGTCGGCGGCGTCTGGCCGGGCGGCGTGGGCTTGGGCGGTTGGCGCTTCGACCGCCAGCGCATGGAAATTGCGCGCTTCGGTGAGGATCGCCTGGCCAAGGGCCACAGGGGTGGTCGCCTCTTGCCCGGCGTAATGGTAGGTGCCCCACAACGGCGCCGCACAATCGAGTTGCTTGAGCACCGAGATAATCACCCGTGCCGCATCGTCCACCGGCGTCGGGTTGCCCCGTCGATCATCGGCCAGCAACAACTCCTCGGACTTCTCGGCACGCGCCAGGAAGCGCCCAAGCGCACCGTCGACACTGTCATCGAGCAACCAGCCAAAGCGCAGCAGCACATGTTGCGGGCAGGTAGCACGCACACTCTGCTCAATGCGCCATAGCGCCTGGCCGCGCAGGCCCAGGGGCACCGGCTCGTCTTTTTCGCTGTAGGCCGTGGCGCGCGAGCCATCGAACACCCGGTAGCTGGACGGTTGCAGCAGCGTGATGTTGTGGTGTTGGCACAGCTGCGCCAGGCGCTCGACGGCAGATTCCTGCCCGGCCAGACGGGCCTCGTTCACGCTCTCGGCCTGGAACCAGTCGAAATAGTAGGCGAGGTTGATCAAGGCATCGGGACGGGTGTCGTCGAGCAATTGGGTAAGACTGGCGGCATCCCAGCCGTCTTGGGGCGGGCGCGGGGCGAGGAAACCGATATCTTCCTCCGCACCGAGGCGAATCAGCGCCTGCCCGAGGGCATTCCCGCCGCCCAGTAACATAAGGCGCATTCGCATAAATTGAGCAGGCCCGGTCTGTTTGGAACGATGGCTATTGTCGACAGGCGTTGATGCCGTGCCGTTGGTATTTGCCAGAATCGTTGCATTTTGCGGGTTTGTAGCGCAACCGTCACTTACTAAGTGGCGTTAGGACAGCGCGCCGTTTGTAGGATCGTCGAAACTTTCGCGCGAGCACCACAGTCAGCCATTAACGAACGGAGGCCACTGCCCCGCCAACCCACGGGAGCCACCATGGCTGTGATTCCAGAATGGGTGCCTGTCACGCCCACTGCTGCCATCACCCGCTTCAAGGTGCTGACAGTCAATACCCACAAGGGCTTCACTGCCCTCAATCGACGCTTCATCCTGCCGGAATTGCGCGAAGCGGTGCGGGGTGTCGCAGCGGATGTGGTGTTCTTGCAGGAGGTGCATGGCACCCATGAGCACCACCCCCGGCGCTACAGCAACTGGCCGAGCATGCCGCAGTATGAGTTTCTCGCCGACAGTATCTGGCCGCAGTTCGCCTACGGGCGCAACGCGGTGTATCCCCATGGCGACCACGGCAACGCGTTGCTGTCGAAATTCCAGATCATTCGCTATGACAACCTCGATATCTCCCAGAGCGGCCACGAAAGCCGCGGGCTGCTGCATTGCGTGCTACGCCTGCCCGGCACCGGCCAGGAGGTGCACGCCATTTGCGTGCACCTGGGGCTGCGCGAGGTGCATCGCCAACAACAGCTCAAATTGCTGGCCCAGCGGGTGGCCGAGATCCCCGGCGCCGCGCCGCTGATCGTCGCCGGTGACTTCAATGACTGGCGCCAGCAGGCCGATCTGAGCCACAGCGGCCTGCAGGAAGTGTTTGTGCAGGCCCATGGCAAACCGGCGCGTACGTTTCCGGCGCGCCTGCCCTTGCTGCCGCTGGACCGCATTTACGTGCGCAACCTCAAGGTCCATCACGCGCAAGTGCTGACGGCCCGGCCCTGGTCGCACTTGTCCGATCACGCACCACTGTCGGTGGAGATTGAGTTATGAACGGCGCCGTGGAACACATCGCCACCGATCAGCCACCCGATGACGCCAGGGCCAGGGACCCGGACTACGGCTGGCAACCCGGCAACCAGGTGCAACTGCTGGAAAACGGCGAGGCGTACTTCCCCAAAGTCTTCGAGGCTCTGCGCCAGGCTCGCCAGGAAATCCTCCTGGAGACATTCATTCTGTTCGAAGACAAGGTCGGCCATGAACTGCACCGGATTCTGATCGAAGCCGCCCAGCGTGGGGTGAAGGTAGTGGTCAGTCTTGATGGCTTTGGCTGCGGCGAACTGAGCCCCGGGTTTCTCGGCGAGTTGTCCCAGGCCGGGGTCACGGTCCAGATGTTCGACCCGGCGCCCAAGACCCTGGGGTTTCGCACCAACTGGTTTCGCCGCCTGCACCGCAAGATCGTGGTCGTGGACGCTGAGGTGGGGTTTATCGGCGGGATCAATTTTTCTGCAGACCATCTGGCGGACTTCGGCCCCGAAGCCAAGCAGGATTATGCGGTGCAGGTGATCGGGCCGGCCGTGGCGGACCTGCATCACTTTGCCCTGGCGCAAAGTGGCCGCCCGGTGCGCACGCGGCGCGGTTGGCGACGGCGCCAGCAACCGTCCTGGGCGGCCGACGACGGTGAAGGCCTGGTACGCCTGATCTACCGCGACAATCTGCAACACCGCAGCGATATCGAAGAGGCCTACCTGCACGCCCTGCGCCACGCCCGCCAGCGCGTGGTGATCGCCAACGCTTACTTCTTTCCCGGTTACCGCCTGCTGCGGGAACTGCGCAATGCCGCCCGGCGCGGCGTGCAGGTGCAGTTGATCATGCAGGGCCAGCCCGATGTGCTGCTGGCCAAGCTGGCGGCGCGCATGCTCTACGACTATCTGCTCAAGGAAGGCGTGGTGATCCACGAGTATTGCCAGCGCCCCCTGCACGGCAAGGTGGCCCTGGTGGATGAGGCGTGGAGCACCGTGGGCTCGAGCAACCTCGACCCGTTGAGCCTGTCACTGAACCTGGAGGCCAACGTGCTGATTCGTGACCGGGAGTTCAATCAACACTTGTTCGAGCGCCTGGAAGACCTGAGCCGTAACCACTGCAAGACCATGCCGGAAAACCGCACCCCGCGCGGCTGGTTGTGGCGGGTGACCGTGGGGTTTGTGGTGTTCCATGTACTGCGGCACTTCCCGGCCTGGACCGGCTGGCTACCTGCACACAAACCGCGCTTGAAACCCTTCGTGCATGCCGGGAGCCAGGACCATGAGCCAAGCCCACACAGCTGATGCGCGCGCCCATGCGTTCAAACGCTGGAAGAAGCCGCTGACCGTCGCCTTCTTCCTGTTGCTGATCGTGCTCTTTACCCTGCTCGCGCGGCGTATCGACTGGAGCGAAGTATTTGCCACCCTCAGCGACTTCAAGCTACGCACCTTGTGGATCGCGGCCGGGCTGACGCTGTGCAGTTTCCTGGTGTATGCGTGTTTTGACCTGATCGGGCGGACCTACATCCGCCAGCCCTTGCGCTGGAAGCAGATCCTGCCGGTGGGCATCATCAGTTACGCGTTCAACCTCAACCTCAGCGCCTGGGTCGGCGGGATCGCCATGCGCTACCGGCTGTATTCGCGGCTGGGGGTCAGCAACGCCAATATCGCGAAAATTCTTGGCTTGAGCCTGGCCACCAATTGGTTTGGCTATATGGCCCTGGCCGGGGCGGTGTTCAGCAGCGGCCTGGTGACGATGCCCCCGGGCTGGAAACTCAGTAGCGGCGCCCTGCAAGGTGTTGGCGTATTGCTGGTATTGGCGAGCCTCGGCTATCTGGCTGCCTGTCAGTTCTCCAGGAAACGCGCCTGGTCGATTCGCGGGATCGAGATCAACCTGCCGTCGCTGCGCATGGCATGCCTGCAACTGGCCCTAGGTGCGTTGAACTGGTCGCTGATGGCGGCGGTGATCTTTACCTTGCTGCCGGCCAAGCTCGACTACCCGCTGGTGCTGGGGGTGTTGCTGATCAGCGCGATTGCCGGTGTGGTGACGCATATTCCGGCCGGCCTGGGCGTGTTGGAGGCGGTGTTTATCGCCCTGCTGCAACATGAAGCCTCACGGGGCAGCCTGCTCGCCGGGTTGATTGCCTACCGGGCGATCTATTTTATCTTGCCGTTGCTGATCGCCCTGGTGATGTACCTCGCCGTAGAGGCGAAGGCCAAGGCTTTGCGGGTGAAGAAAACACCCGCGTAAACCCGTCATTGGGATTGAATGATGCTCAACCGCTCGCCCACCACCATCTCGGTGATCCAGTCCACCAGGATCGAGGTATAGGCCTGCTGGGACACCGGGTCGCTCAATGAGTGGTCGCCACCGTCGATGATCCGATGCGTCAGCGAATGGGTCTGCTGGCAGGCAGCGCGGTAGCTCATGATGGTGGCGTGAGGCACGTGATCGTCGGTTTCCGACTCGACGATCAACACATCCCCGGTAAAGGCAGCGCAGGCGTGCAGTGCGCGATTGGTTTCGGCGTGCACCAGCGTGCTGCGGTAATCCATCAAGTCGGCTTTATCCAGGTCGCGCTTGGGGGTGTGCCATTGCTGGTCGCGGTACAGCGCCGGCACGCGCAGTGCCAGCCAGCGCACCGGGCGCAGGGAGGTGAGGATCGCTGCCAGGTAACCCCCGTAGCTGGTGCCCACCACCGCCACCGCCGAGGTGTCGATGGCCGGGTGCGCCAGCAGGCGATCATAGGCCGCGAGCAAGTCCCGCAGGTTGTCCTCCCGGGTGACCCGCGACAAGGGAATGCCATTGCCAGCATGCCCGCGCAGATCAAAGGTCAGGCACACGCAACCGAGGCCGGCGATGCCCTTGGCCCGCTCCAGGTCGCGCTCTTGGCTACCGCCCCAGCCGTGCACAAACAACACTCCGGGCACTTTTGACTTGGGACTGAGAAAGGTCCCGCTCATCTGTTCATCGTCGATATCAATGGTGATGGTTTCGCTTCTAGCCGTCATAGGGTTGGACCGTTACGTACTTGAGAAGAAAGTCGCTGTTTTCTGCCGGGCCGCGATAGATCTCGATGGCATTGGCGGGCAATGGCTGGTCGATATAGGTCTCCACGGACGATACGCGAATCGCGCGCAGGCCGGGATCGTTGATAAAGCTCTGCAACGCCGCGACCTCCGCGCTGCTGGCGCCGCCCATGCGCCAGGACTGCTCCAGCACACCACTGCGCTGCGTACCTTGGCTGTCCAGGCCCTGGGCAATGTCGTAATTGCGCCGCGAGGCATAAAAACCAGGATAGGCCTCATCGGCGGCGTTATCGAAAACTTGTGCCTGCTCAATGGCCAGGCGCACATCCTCGCCAAGCGACAGGGTCAGCAGCGCTTCGTAGTACCCCGGCACCACCAGCAGGTTGGAGCCACCGTAGACGGCTTCGCCCTGCCCGTCCTGGGTCAGGTATTGCTCGCCGCAGTAACTGAACACCCGCCCGCCAATAAAGCTTTGGCCGACGCTGTGAGTCACCACATCTTGTAGGTCTTGTTCCAGCACCACACCTTGGGCGAACAGGTCTGCCACATCGGCGCGGGCCAGGATTGCGTCGAATTGCTTGAGGCTGTCGACCACCTCTTGGCCCCGACCAGCGCAGGCATGCACCGGCTTCAGGCGAATCGGCCCGAGCTCCAGCAACTGCATGGCGGCCGCGCGAGCATCTTGCACGGCAAACACGCTCAGGCCGTCGAGCACCACGGCGCGTACCCGCTCGGCAAACAGCGGCGACCAGCCCTCGGGCGCCACCGCGTCAGGGCCATGCAGGCCGTGGGTAATGGCTTTGGTGCAGATGAAGTCATGGTCAACGTAACCGCCCCACAAGTCCTCCGGGCCCTTTACGCCCAGGCTCAATGCCTGGGCCGGTCCGACCAGTGTCTGGGTGGGCAGCAGGTACAGGTCCGCCTGGGCGTGCAGGTCAACGCTGTAGCTACCGCCGTAGTCGAGCCCGAGGATTTGCGCCAGCCAGCGAGCGAGGGCGCGGTTGGTTTCCACTTCGTGAAGGGGCGCGTCGGGCCGGATCGAGTGGGCCACCACGATTTTTTTACGGTTGGTCGGGGTCATGCGTCCCCCTTGGGCGAGGCTTGCAGGTGTGTAGCACCAGGGTTGCAGGGTTCAGGCCAAGCTACGCTCGGGGCAAAAGGTTGGCAGATCAAGCGGTTAGCGGGAAGGAGATGGCATTTGGCCTGCCTCATTCTGCACGAAGCGTGATCAAGGGTCCGGCGTTCTGCACGATGCAGGGCCTGGCAGCGAGCAAAAATGTGGGAGCGGGGTGTCCGGACGTCAGGCGGGGGCTTTTACCCCGAATCGGTTGCGGTAATCGCTGGGCGCAAGGCCGGTGATTTTTTTGAAGATTGCGCGAAAGGCGCTGGGGTCTTGATAACCCACGGTCCAGGCGATGTGGTCAATGGTGGTATTGGTAAATTCAAGCATCTGCCGCGCTTTGCCGACCCGCAGGTGCTGGCAGTATTCGGTGGGTTTGAGGCCGGTGGCAGTGCGAAAACGGCGCAGGAAAGTGCGTTCTTCCAGGCCGGCTGCCTGCGCCATTGCCGCAAGCGAAACATCCACCGCCCCGCTGGCTTGCAAGGCGTGCTGGACCTTGAGGATCGCCCCATCACCATGGCTCAGGATCGGTGCAAAATTGCTGCCGCACTGGCTGGCGCTGTCACTGTGTTCAATCACCAGAAAACGCGCGGTGCCGGCCGCGATGCTCGGGCCCATGAGGCGGTCGACCAGGCGCAGGCCCAGTTCGGACCAGGCCATCAGCCCGGCGGTGGTAATCAGGTCGCCATCATCGACGATAGGTTTGTCGGCCTCCAAGCGCACCGCGGGAAAACGCCTGGCAAAGGTGCTGGCCGAAGACCAGTGGGTGGTGGCGCTGCGCCCATCGAGCAAGCCGCTGCGCGCCAGCATGATCGAACCGATGCACACGCCTCCCAGCACCGTGCCGGCTGCATGTTGCTCGCGCAGCCATTGCAACAGCCGGGGCGGCGCCTGTTCTTCGCAGAATTCACCAATCGAGGGCGGTACAAGCACCGCCATCAAAGGTTGTTCGGGCCCAGGCAAACTGTCGAAAGCCCGAACAGGAGTACCATCGCTATCAACCTGCCAATGGCTGATACGCAACACGGGCAACTGCTCGGCCTGATGCTCGGCGGCGATGCGGTTGGCGACCCCAAACAGGTCGGTCAAACCGTGTACAGCAGCCATCTGCGCACCGCTGTAAATCAGCACGCCAAGCTCGACGATCGAGCGTTCCAGAGCCATTGTCAGTTTTCCCCCTGTTATTGTCGGTGCAGCCAATCCCTGAGCCTCGCGCCAGCCACGATACTGGACGCATCAACCCATCACGAGAAAATACTCATGGCCAAGCAAGCACTTATCCTAATTGATATCCAGAACGACTACTTCCCCCAGGGCCAATGGCCACTGGTTGGTGTCGAGGCTGCCGCAGACAAGGCACGACAGCTGCTCCAGGCGTTTCGCCAGGCAGGTGATGCGGTGATCCATGTGCGCCATGAGTTCACCGCCGACGACGCCCCCTTCTTCACACCTGGCTCCGAAGGCGCGCACTTGCATCCCAAGGTGCTGAACGAGAATGACGAACCGGTGGTGCTCAAGCATTTTGTGAATGCGTTTCGCCAAACCAACCTGCGCGAGGTGCTGGAACAGCGCAGCATCACCGACCTGGTGGTGGTGGGCAGCATGAGCCATATGTGCATCGACGCCGTGGTTCGGGCGGCGGCGGACTATGGCTACACCGTTACCGTGATCCACGATGCCTGTGCCACCCGTGACCTGGAATTCAATGGCAAGACTGTTGCGGCGGCCCAGGTGCATGAGGCCTACATGGCGTCGCTGGCATTTGCCTATGCCAGCGTGGTTTCGGCGGACGAGTTCCTCAAGGCCTGAAAGCTGACTGTCAGCGCGTGGCGATAATGAACAGGCGTGGAAACGGCAGTAACACTGTGCCATCGGCCAGGGCCAGGTAAGCCTCGCGGATGCGCGCCAGATAGGCGTCAAGGAAGGCGCCTTGCTCGGCCTCATCCAGCAACGCCAGGAATGGCCGCAGGCCCGTGCCCTTGAACCACTCCACCACCGCCTCATGGCCGCTGAGCGGGTGGTAATAAGTGGTGTGCCATACATCCACGGCGCTGCAATGCTTGCTCAGCAATTCAAAGTAGTAACTTGCCGGGTGACGCGCTTCATGTTTGACCGCGCCGATCTTGCCCGCCCACGGCCCTTGCGCTGCCACTTCACGGGCCAGGCGATGGGCGGGTTCGTTGAGGTTGTCCGGGGTTTGCACCGCCAGCGTACCGCCCGGTGCCAGTTGCGCCACCAGGTGCGGGTAGAGGCTGGCGTGGTCGGGCACCCACTGCAGCGAGGCGTTGGCAAGGATCACATCGAACTGTTGCGCAGGCTGCCAGGCGCCGATATCGGCCTGCTCAAAGCGCAGCGCCGGCAAGCGTTTGCGGGCATCGGCCAACATGTCGTCGGAGCTGTCCATGCCACAGACTTGCGCTCGCGGGAACCTCTGGGCCAACACTTGCGTGGAGTTGCCTGGCCCACACCCCAGGTCGACGGCGGTACGCACCTCGGTATTGGGTATGGCCGCCACTAGGTCGTGGACGGGGCGGGTACGCTGCTGTTCAAACAACGTGTATTGCTTGGCTGACCAGGTCATCACGGCGTTCCTACTTTTTTGTCGGTGGGCACAGCCTAAATCTTGTGAGCCACGAGGACAAACTCCAGGATTGGCGGCGCAGGCAATGGCGCCATTGCATCTGGCAACGTGCCTTCACGGGTTAAGCGGTTTTGAGCGCGGGTGATTAGCGCAGCATTGAAAGCTGCTTATCTTCCCGGCGCGACACTCGCGAAATCGGACTAACCTTATTTTCGACCAGCCTAGGTGCGACCTTTGAAATGGTCACGAATAAAAGGGGCCAGCGTAGTGTCCACGGACGATTTTTCTGGCTATCGCAGCCACATCAATACGTCATTGGAGCTATGCCATGGCTTATCTTAAAACACGTGAAGGCAACGATATTTTTTACAAAGATTGGGGTAGCGGCCAACCCGTAATGTTTTGCCACGGATGGCCGCTAAACAGCGACAGTTGGGAGTCGCAGATGTTGCATTTCGCCAACAACGGTTTTCGTGCCATTGCGCATGACCGCCGAGGGCATGGCCGCTCAAGCCAGCCCTGGGATGGCAATGACATGGATCACTACGCCGATGACCTGGCGGAACTGATCGAACACCTGGATCTGACCAACCTGATACTTTTCGGGTTTTCTACCGGCGGGGGTGAAGTTGCACGCTATATCGCGCGTCATGGCACTGCCCGTGTAGCAAAGGCAGGGTTGATCTGCTCGGTAACGCCCCTGATGTTGCAGACCCCCAGCAACCCTTACGGCACTCCAATCGAGGTTTTCGATGGGATGCGTGCCAACTCCCTCGCTAATCGCTCGCAGCTGTATCTTGATCTGGCCAGTGGCCCATTCTTCGGATTCAACCGCGCGGGTATCGAACGTTCCCAAGGCTTGATCAATTCGTTCTGGATGCAGGGTGTAATGGGCGGGCACATCAATACCTTCGATAGCATCAAGGCATTTTCAGAGACTGACTTTCGGGAGGACCTGACGCACTTCAGTATGCCGACGCTCATTATCCATGGCAGTGACGATCAAATCGTGCCAATCCGTCCATCGGCACTGGAGAGCCAACGTTTGATTCCACACGCCCTTTTGCAGGTGTATAGCGGCGCGCCTCATGGGCTGACCGACACTCACAAGCAGCGAGTTAACGACGATATGTTGAACTTCGCACAGCTTTGAGCTGAGTAATGGACATGAAAAAACCGCGTAGCCTGGTCGGCGGCGCGGTTTTCAATTTGCAGCGTTTGGCTTCGATACCTTAGAACGGGATATCGTCATCAAAGCTGTCGAAGTCAGCGGCCGGCTGCGGTGCTGCCTGCTGTGGCGCTGGACGCGACTCACGCTGTGGCTGCTGGCTTGGCTGCGGACGCGACTGCTGTGGACGCGGCGCCGAGTTGGACATACCGCCCTGGCCCTGTTGGTCGCCCTGTGGACGGCCGCCCAGCAGTTGCATGGTGCCTTGCATGTCGACCACGATTTCGGTGGTGTAACGCTTGATACCGTCTTTTTCCCACTCGCGGGTCTGCAGTTTGCCTTCGATGTAGACCTGCGAACCCTTGCGCAGGTATTCACCGGCGATCTCTGCAACCTTGCCGAACATCGATACACGGTGCCATTCGGTTTTCTCGACCTTCTGGCCGGTCTGCTTGTCGGTCCATTGTTCGCTGGTCGCCAGACTCAGGTTGGTCACGGCGTTACCGTTAGGCAAGTAGCGAACTTCGGGATCCTGGCCGCATGTACCGACCAATATGACTTTGTTAACCCCACGGGCCATAACGTTCTCCTAGGCTGGGCGCGCTGTCGGCACTGGGTTGACCAGTTGCTCGAGCGTCGCGCGATCCAATAGTTCGGTGTCCAATTTGATGTAAATGGCCGCCTCTTCAGCGACCACGACTGCATCTGTTACCCCTACGACGGCCTTCAGGCGCTCTACCAGACCGCTTTCACGGATCGCCTCGGGCGATAGCGGCAAACGCAGACTTGTGACGTAGGGAGGTTCGCGCATGGTAACAGCAAAGACCAGCCAAAGTGCAGCCAGCCCGGCGCATCCGAGGAACACAACCGACAAACCGCCATGCTGGAACATCCAGCCGCCCATGATGCCGCCCAGCGCCGAGCCAAGGAACTGACTGGTGGAATACACCCCCATTGCCGTGCCTTTGCCGCCTGCCGGTGAAACTTTACTGATCAGCGAAGGCAGTGACGCCTCCAGCAGGTTGAATGCGGTGAAAAACACCACCGTGCCGATTACCAGTGCCCGTAGGCTGTCGCCGAACTGCCAGAAGAATAGTTCAGTGAGCATCAATGTCGCGACGGCGCCGAGCAAAACTCGTTTCATTTTGCGTTTCTTCTCGCCGTAGATGATGAACGGGATCATGGCGAAGAATGAAATCAACAAGGCGGTGAGGTAGACCCACCAGTGCTGCTCCTTGGGCAACCCGGCTTTTTCCACCAGGGCCAGGGGCAAGGCGACGAAGCTGCACATCAGCATCGCATGCAATACAAAGATACCTAAATCCAGGCGCAGCAGGTCGGGGTGCTTGAGCGTCGGCAGCAATGCTTGCTTTGCCACGCCCGATTCACGGTGCTGCAGCGGCCCGGTGGAGCGCGGCACCATAAAGGCCACGATCACGATCCCGACCAGCGCCATGCCGCCGGTGGCCAGGAACAGGCCGTGCAAGCCGAACGCGCGGGTCAGCAGCGGGCCAACCACCATCGCAACGGCAAACGAAAGACCGATGGTCATGCCAATCATGGCCATGGCCTTGGTGCGATGCTGCTCGCGGGTCAGATCTGACAGCAGCGCCATCACCGCCGCAGAAATCGCCCCGGCACCTTGCAAGATACGTCCGGCGATCACGCCCCAGATCGAATCGGCATTGGCTGCCAGCACGCTGCCCAGGGCGAACACGATCAGCCCCAGGTAGATCACCGGCCGGCGGCCAATGCGGTCGGAAATGATCCCGAACGGAATCTGGAAAATCGCCTGGGTCAGACCATAGGCACCAATCGCCAGGCCAATCAAGGCCGGGGTCGCGCCTGCGAGGTCCATGCCATAGGTCGCCAGTACCGGCAACACCATGAACATGCCCAGCATACGGAAGGCGAACACCAGGGCCAGACCGCTTGCCGCTCGGGTCTCGCCGCTACTCATGCGTTCGCTGTGGGGATCGTGCATGGAAAAACCTCGTGTGAACCGGCGGCGATTCTACCAGTCCCATCGATTGAGAGGGTATATGCGGCGCTTTGCCGCGCAGCTTTCATGTAAGGCTGAAATGGGCAAACTGACAGTGTATATTCATCCAGTCTTTAGCCGTATACTCCTGCATTATTTATACGCCCGCCGTGCGAGGCCATCTTGGACAAGATCCTGATTCGTGGGGCTAGAACCCACAACCTGAAGAACATCGACCTGACCCTGCCCCGGGACAAACTGATTGTCATCACCGGCTTGTCCGGGTCCGGCAAGTCATCGCTGGCGTTCGATACGCTGTATGCCGAAGGCCAGCGTCGTTATGTGGAATCGCTGTCGGCCTATGCCCGGCAGTTCCTGTCGATGATGGAAAAGCCTGATGTCGACACCATTGAAGGCCTGTCGCCAGCCATTTCCATCGAACAGAAGTCGACTTCTCACAACCCACGCTCCACCGTGGGCACCATCACCGAAATCTACGACTACCTGCGCCTGCTGTACGCACGCGTAGGTATTCCACGCTGCCCGGATCACGATATCCCGCTGGAAGCCCAGACCGTCAGCCAGATGGTTGACCTGGTGCTGGCCCAGCCGGAAGGCGCCAAGCTGATGCTGCTGGCGCCGGTGATCCGCGAGCGCAAGGGCGAACACCTGTCGGTCTTCGAAGAGCTGCGCGCCCAGGGTTTTGTCCGTGCCCGGATCAACGGCAAGCTGTATGAGCTGGACGAAGCACCGAAGCTGGATAAGCAGAAGAAGCACACCATTGATGTGGTGGTCGACCGCTTCAAGGTACGTGCCGACCTGCAGCAACGCCTGGCGGAGTCGTTCGAGACCGCGCTGAAGCTGGCGGACAGTATCGCCCTGGTCGCACCGATGGACGACGAGCCAGGTGAAGAAATCATCTTCTCTGCACGCTTCGCCTGCCCGATCTGCGGCCACGCCATCAGCGAACTGGAACCCAAGCTGTTCTCTTTCAACAATCCGGCCGGCGCCTGCCCGACCTGTGACGGGTTGGGGGTCAAGCAGTTCTTCGATATCAAGCGCCTGGTCAATGGCGACCTGACGCTGGCGGAGGGCGCCATACGCGGCTGGGACCGGCGCAATGTCTACTACTTCCAGATGCTCGGGTCGTTGGCTGCCCACTATAAATTCAGCCTGGAAGTACCGTTCAACGAGCTACCGGCAGAGCAGCAGAAAGTCATCCTGCATGGCAGCGGCTCGCAGAACGTCGATTTCAAATACCTGAATGACCGTGGCGATATCGTCAAGCGCTCCCACCCATTCGAAGGCATCGTGCCCAACCTGGAGCGCCGCTACCGGGAAACCGAGTCGGCCAGCGTGCGCGAGGAACTGGCCAAGTTCCTCAGCACCCAGCCCTGCCCGGATTGCCGTGGCACCCGCTTGCGTCGCGAGGCACGCCACGTATGGGTGGGCGAGAAAACATTGCCCGCAGTGACCAACCTGCCCATCGGTGATGCCTGCGAATACTTCGGTGTATTGAAGCTGACCGGGCGACGCGGCGAGATTGCCGACAAGATCCTCAAGGAGATCCGCGAGCGCCTGCAGTTCCTGGTCAATGTGGGCCTGGATTACCTGTCCCTGGACCGCAGTGCCGACACCCTGTCTGGCGGCGAAGCCCAGCGCATTCGCCTGGCCAGCCAGATCGGTGCAGGCCTGGTGGGCGTGCTTTACATCCTCGACGAGCCTTCAATCGGCCTGCACCAGCGCGACAATGATCGCTTGCTGGGCACGCTCAAGCACCTGCGTGATATCGGCAACACGGTGATTGTGGTCGAGCACGATGAGGATGCCATTCGCCTGGCGGACTATGTGGTCGATATCGGCCCCGGCGCTGGCGTCCATGGCGGGCACATCGTTGCCCAGGGCACGCCAGCCGAAGTCATGGCCCACCCGGACTCCCTGACCGGCAAATACTTGTCTGGCCGGGTCAAAATCGAAGTGCCAGCCAAGCGTACGCCACGCAACAAAAAACAGGCGCTGCACCTCAAGGGCGCGCGCGGCAACAATCTGCGCAATGTCGACCTGGAAATCCCCTTGGGCCTGCTGACCTGCGTCACCGGTGTTTCCGGGTCAGGCAAATCCACGCTGATCAACAACACCCTGTTCCCCCTCAGCGCCACGGCGTTGAACGGCGCCACCACCCTGGAAGCTGCAGCGCATGACAGCATCAAGGGCCTGGAGCTCCTGGACAAGGTGGTGGATATCGACCAGAGCCCGATTGGTCGCACCCCCCGCTCCAACCCGGCGACCTATACCGGGCTGTTCACACCGATTCGCGAACTGTTCGCCGGCGTGCCGGAGTCCCGGTCCCGGGGTTATGGACCTGGGCGCTTCTCCTTCAACGTCAAGGGTGGGCGCTGCGAGGCGTGCCAGGGCGACGGCTTGATCAAGGTGGAGATGCACTTCCTACCGGACATCTACGTGCCATGCGATGTGTGCAAGAGTAAGCGCTACAACCGCGAGACCCTGGAGATCAAGTACAAGGGCAAGAACATCCATGAAACCCTCGAGATGACCATCGAGGAAGCGCGGGTATTCTTTGACGCCGTGCCGGCCCTGGCACGCAAGCTTCAGACCCTGATGGACGTGGGCTTGTCGTATATCAAGCTGGGACAGTCAGCGACAACACTGTCCGGTGGCGAAGCGCAGCGGGTCAAGTTGTCTCGTGAACTCTCCAAGCGCGATACCGGCAAGACCCTGTACATCCTCGACGAGCCGACCACTGGCCTGCACTTCGCGGACATCCAGCAATTGCTCGACGTGCTACATCGTTTACGTGATCACGGCAACACCGTGGTGGTGATCGAGCACAACCTGGATGTGATCAAGACGGCCGACTGGCTGGTGGACCTTGGGCCGGAAGGTGGCTCCAAGGGCGGGCAGATAATTGCAGTGGGCACGCCGGAACAGGTTTCCGAGATGCCGCAATCCCATACTGGCTACTATCTGAAGCCGTTACTGGCGCGCGACCGGGCCTGATTGCCAGGCCCAACAAAAAGCCCCTGTCACCATAGCGATGACAGGGGCTTTTTTATTGCCGGTTGAATCAGAACTGCGATTGCAGGTAGTTCTCCAGGCCAATCAACTTGATCAGGCCCAACTGCTTTTCCAGCCAGTAGGTGTGATCTTCTTCAGTGTCGTTCAACTGTACGCGCAGGATTTCCCGGGTCACGTAGTCGTTGTGCTTCTCGCAAAGCTCAATGCCCTTGCATAGCGCGGCGCGGACTTTGTACTCCAGGCGCAAGTCGCTGGCGAGCATCTCAGGCACCGTAGTGCCGGTATCCAGGTCGTCAGGACGCATACGCGGCGTGCCTTCGAGCATCAGGATACGACGCATCAGCGCGTCGGCGTGCTGTGCCTCTTCTTCCATTTCGTGGTTGATACGCTCGTAGAGCTCAGTAAAGCCCCAGTCTTCGTACATACGCGAGTGAATGAAATATTGGTCACGAGCTGCCAGTTCGCCCGTCAGCAACGTGTTGAGGTAATCGATTACGTCGGGGTGACCTTGCATCGCCCTACATCTCCCTGCTTGAAAGGCCCTAGTTTGAACCATGCTGACCTGCAGGTCACGGGACGAACGGCAGAAAAGTGAAGATTTCCGGAGAAAAGTAGCTGAAATAACGCAAAAACCGCCCAAATGAGGGCGGTTCTGCTTATCACTTAGAGTTAGTTAAGCGATACACCCAGCGCAGTTGCGATTCCTTCTCCATAAGCCGCATCTGCCTTGAAGAAGTGTTGCAGCTGACGTTGAACCACATCGCTGGAAACACCCGCCATCGCGCCGGCGATGTTGTTGATCAACAGCGCTTTTTGCTCGGCATTCATCAGGCGGAACAGCGCACCGGCATGGCTGTAGTAATCGGTGTCTTCACGGTGATCATAACGATCCGCCGCGCCACTGAGTGCCAAGGCAGGTTCTGCGTACTGCGGCGCCTGCTTAGGTGCATCCCCATAGCTATTAGGCTCGTAGTTGGGAGCCGCGCCACCGTTGCTGCCAAACGCCATAGAGCCATCACGCTGGTAGTTATGGACCGGACTGCGCGAGGCATTCACCGGCAGGTGCTGATGATTAGTGCCAATCCGGTAGCGGTGCGCGTCAGCGTAGGCGAACACACGGCCTTGCAGCATGCGGTCCGGGGACAGACCGACCCCTGGCACCATGTTGCTTGGGCCGAACGCTGCCTGCTCCACTTCGGCGAAGTAGTTCAGTGGGTTGCGGTTCAACTCCAACTCACCGACCTCAATCAGCGGAAACTCTTTTTGCGACCAGGTCTTGGTCACGTCGAAGGGATTCTCGTAGTGAGCGTTGGCCTGGGCTTCAGTCATGATCTGGATGCAGACGCGCCATTTCGGGAAGTCACCACGCTCGATGGCCTCAAACAGATCGCGCTGGGCGTAATCCGGGTCAGTACCCGCAATGCGCGCCGCATCGGCAGGCGCCAGATTCTTGATGCCTTGCTTGGTCTTGTAGTGCCACTTCACCCAGTGACGCTCGCCATTGGCGCTGATCAAGCTGTAGGTATGGCTACCGAAGCCGTGCATGTGACGGTAGCCGTCCGGGATGCCACGGTCTGAAAACAGAATGGTGACCTGGTGCAGCGCCTCAGGCGAATGCGACCAGAAGTCCCACATCATCTGCGCGCTTTTCAGGTTACTTTGCGGCAGGCGCTTTTGGGTGTGGATAAAGTCCGGGAATTTCAGCGGGTCACGGATAAAGAACACCGGGGTGTTGTTACCGACAATGTCCCAGTTGCCTTCTTCGGTGTAGAACTTCAACGCAAAGCCACGTGGGTCGCGCTCGGTATCTGCGGAGCCGCGCTCGCCCCCGACTGTCGAGAAGCGCAGGAAGGTCGGCGTCTGCTTACCAACAGCTTCAAACAGCTTGGCGCTGGTGTACTGGGTGATGTCTTTGGTGACCGTAAAGGTTCCGTACGCTCCCGAGCCTTTGGCGTGTACACGACGCTCTGGGATGTTTTCACGGTTGAAGTGGGCAAGCTTCTCGATCAGGTGGAAGTCGTCGAGCAGCAACGGGCCACGCGGGCCGGCGGAACGGGAATTCTGATTATCGGCAACGGGAGCGCCGCTGGCGGTTGTAAGGGTTTTCTGGCTCATGCTCAATTTCCTCAGGTCAGTCTTGGAACTGCCGGCTAATCGGCTTGGAGGAAGTATTGACCAGGAAGATGACACCATCAAATTTATTAAATCATGCCTATCGATAGTTAATTACTAACGACGCACTGGCTCGCATAGCCAAAATTCAATCAATACCCGTCATGGGCTTTTCTATCGCCCACAAAAAACCGGGCACTAGGCCCGGTTTTTCGTAGCAGACTGTCGTCTTACTCGGCGGATACAGCTTCGCCAGCAGTAGCACGATCAACCAACTCGACGTACGCCATAGGCGCGTTGTCGCCAGTGCGGAAACCGCACTTGAGGATGCGCAGGTAGCCACCCTCACGGGTAGCATAACGCTTGCCCAGGTCGTTGAAGAGCTTACCAACAATAGCTTTCGAACGGGTACGGTCGAAAGCCAGACGGCGGTTAGCCAGGCTGTCTGTCTTGGCCAAAGTGATCAGCGGCTCAGCAACGCGACGCAGTTCTTTGGCTTTCGGCAGTGTAGTTTTGATCAGCTCGTGCTCGAACAGCGACACCGCCATGTTTTGAAACATGGCCTTGCGGTGCGAGCTGGTACGGCTCAGGTGACGACCACTTTTACGATGACGCATGGTTCATTCCTTACCAAACTCACGTTCGGTGATTACGACGATCAGGCAGTCGCCTTGTCGTCCTTCTTAAGACTTGCAGGCGGCCAGTTGTCGAGGCGCATGCCGAGGGACAGACCGCGGGAGGCCAGAACGTCCTTGATTTCAGTCAAGGATTTCTTGCCCAGGTTCGGAGTCTTCAACAGTTCTACTTCGGTGCGCTGGATCAGGTCACCGATGTAGTAAATGTTTTCCGCCTTAAGGCAGTTAGCCGAACGTACAGTCAGTTCCAGATCGTCAACCGGGCGAAGCAGGATCGGATCGATCTCGTCTTCCTGCTCGATTACCACTGGTTCGCTGTCACCTTTGAGGTCGACGAACGCAGCCAACTGCTGTTGCAGAATGGTTGCAGCGCGGCGAATAGCCTCTTCAGGATCCAGAGTACCGTTGGTTTCCAGATCAATAACCAGCTTGTCCAGGTTAGTACGCTGCTCGACACGGGCGTTTTCCACCACGTATGCGATGCGGCGAACCGGGCTGAACGAAGAGTCAAGCTGCAAGCGACCAATGCTGCGGCTTTCGTCTTCATCGCTCTGACGCGAGTCGGCCGGTTCATAACCACGACCACGAGCTACGGTGAGCTTCATGTTCAAAGCGCCGTTAGACGCCAGGTTAGCGATTACGTGATCGGGGTTAACGATCTCGACATCATGATCCAGCTGAATATCGGCAGCGGTAACCACCCCCGAACCCTTCTTCGACAAGGTCAGCGTAACTTCGTCACGGCCGTGCAGCTTGATAGCCAGACCTTTAAGGTTCAACAGGATTTCAATTACGTCTTCCTGTACACCTTCGATGGCGCTGTACTCGTGGAGCACACCGTCAATCTCGGCCTCGACTACTGCACAGCCGGGCATTGAGGACAACAGGATGCGGCGCAGCGCGTTGCCCAGGGTGTGGCCAAAACCACGCTCGAGAGGCTCGAGAGTGATCTTGGCGCGGGTTGGACTGACAACCTGCACATCAATATGGCGGGGTGTCAGGAACTCATTTACCGAAATCTGCATGGATGCACCTATTTTCTAGCCCTTACTTGGAGTAGAGCTCGACAATCAGGCTTTCGTTGATGTCGGCGGACAGATCACTGCGAGCAGGAACGTTCTTGAAAACGCCCGACTTCTTCTCAGTGTCTACTTCTACCCATTCTACGCGGCCACGTTGGGCACACAGATCGAGAGCTTGGACAATGCGAAGTTGGTTTTTTGCTTTCTCGCGAATCGCGACCACGTCACCAGCACGAACCTGGTAGGACGGAACGTTAACGGTTTGGCCGTTTACGCTGACGGATTTGTGCGATACCAGCTGACGGGATTCGGCACGAGTCGAACCAAAGCCCATACGGTATACAACGTTGTCCAGACGGCATTCGAGCAGTTGCAGCAGGTTTTCACCGGTTGCACCTTTCTTGCCAGCAGCTTCTTTGTAGTAGCCGCTGAACTGACGCTCGAGAACGCCGTAGATACGACGGACCTTCTGCTTTTCACGCAGTTGGGTGCCGTAGTCGGACTGGCGACCGCGGCGTTGGCCGTGGATACCAGGTGCTGCTTCAATGTTGCACTTCGATTCGATCGCGCGCACGCCGCTCTTCAGAAAGAGATCGGTGCCTTCGCGACGAGCGAGTTTGCATTTTGGACCAATGTAACGAGCCATTCTTTACAATCTCCTGGATTACACGCGGCGCTTCTTCGGCGGACGGCACCCGTTGTGCGGGATTGGCGTCACGTCGGTGATGCTGGCGATCTTATAGCCACAGCCGTTCAAAGCACGGACAGCAGACTCACGACCTGGACCTGGACCCTTGACGTTAACGTCGAGGTTTTTCAGGCCATATTCCAGCGCAGCTTGACCAGCACGTTCAGCAGCTACTTGAGCAGCAAACGGGGTGGACTTGCGGGAACCGCGGAAACCCGAACCACCAGAGGTAGCCCAAGAAAGCGCGTTACCTTGACGGTCGGTGATGGTCACGATGGTGTTGTTAAAAGATGCATGGATGTGGGCGATGCCATCAACCACTGTCTTTTTAACTTTTTTACGAGGACGAGCAGCAGGTTTTGCCATGATAATTTTCCTGTCGATTCGCTGGGGCGATTACTTGCGGATCGGCTTACGCGGACCTTTACGGGTACGCGCGTTAGTCTTGGTACGCTGACCGCGTACTGGAAGACCACGACGATGACGCAGACCGCGATAGCAACCGAGGTCCATCAAACGCTTGATTTTCATGTTGATTTCGCGACGCAGGTCACCTTCAGTGGTGAACTTCGCCACTTCGCCACGCAGCAATTCAATCTGCTCGTCGCTCAGATCCTTGATCTTAGCGGCTGGGTTTACCCCAGCAACTGCGCAAATTTTCTGCGCAGTAGTGCGACCAACACCATAGATGTAGGTCAGCGAGATAACAGTGTGCTTGTTATCTGGAATGTTAACGCCTGCAATACGGGCCATTCAGTGGGACTCCAATTGACAGCTACCTACGCCCCGGAAGCCAAGAAATAGGGCGCGAGATAATATCGCTGTAATAACAAATAATCAACCCGGCAGCGCACTAGCTGCCGGGCTTCAAGCGGATCACACTCAGCCTTGGCGCTGTTTGTGACGCGGTTCCGCGCTGCAAATTACTCGAACAACACCTTCGCGGCGAATAATCTTGCAGTTACGGCACAGCTTTTTCACCGATGCACGAACTTTCATCACCAACTCCTCGAACCTTATGGGGTACTCAGCGCAACATGCCGCTGCCGTAGCCCTTCAGGTTGGCTTTCTTCATCAGGGATTCGTACTGGTGCGAAACGAGGTGCGATTGTACTTGGGACATGAAGTCCATCACAACCACGACGACGATCAGCAACGAGGTCCCGCCAAGGTAGAACGGAACGTTGGCTGCAACCACCAGGAACTGGGGCAACAAGCACACGGCCGTCATATATAGAGCACCGAACAGGGTCAAACGGGTCAGAACGCCATCAATGTAGCGCGCCGACTGCTCGCCCGGACGAATACCCGGAATAAAGGCACCGGACTTCTTCAGGTTTTCCGCTACGTCTTTCGGATTGAACATCAACGCCGTATAGAAGAAGCAGAAGAAAATAATCCCTGCACTAAACAGCAGAATATTCAACGGCTGACCAGGAGCGATCGACTGCGAGATGTCCTGCAACCAGCCCATACCTTCAGACTGACCGAACCAGGCACCCAACGAAGCCGGAAACAGCAAAATGCTGCTCGCGAAGATAGCAGGAATAACACCGGCCATATTCACTTTCAGCGGCAAGTGGCTGGTCTGCGCAGCGAAGACCTTGCGGCCCTGCTGACGCTTGGCGTAGTGAACAGCAATACGACGCTGACCACGCTCAATGAACACCACAAAACCGATAATCGCTACTGCCAGCAAACCGATGGCAACCAAGGCGAAGATATTGATATCACCCTGACGTGCAGACTCGAAAGACTGCCCGATTGCCCTCGGAAGACCGGCGACGATACCTGCGAAAATCAACATCGAGATACCGTTGCCAACACCACGCTCAGTAATCTGCTCACCCAGCCACATCATGAACATCGCACCAGCCACAAATGTGGTTACCGCGACGAAATGGAAGCCAAAGTCACCAGTGAACGCTACGCCCTGCCCTGCCAGACCGATGGACATGCCAACAGCCTGGACAAGAGCAAGAACGACAGTGAGGTAGCGGGTGTACTGGCTAATCTTGCGACGACCAGCTTCACCTTCCTTCTTCAACTGCTCCAGCTGCGGGCTGACGGCGCTCATCAACTGCATGATGATCGATGCCGAAATGTACGGCATGATCCCCAGTGCAAAGATGCTCATCCGCTCCAGCGCGCCGCCGGAAAACATGTTGAACAAGCTAAGAATGGTCCCCTCATTCTGTCGAAACAGGTCTGCGAGTCGGTCCGGGTTGATACCTGGAACCGGGATGTGTGCGCCTATTCGGTAGACGATAATCGCCAGGAACAGAAAACGCAGACGAGCCCAAAGTTCAGACATACCGCCTTTGCCGAGCGCTGAGAGAGCACCTTGCTTAGCCATTTATTCCTCGAACTTGCCGCCAGCTGCTTCGATAGCCGAACGCGCACCTTTGGTGGCGCCGATTCCCTTGCCGATAGTGACAGCGCGAGTCACTTCACCGGACAGCATGATTTTCACACGCTGTACGTTGACGTTGATCACGTTGGCATCTTTCAGGGTCTGCAGAGTAACGATGTCGCCTTCCACTTTAGCCAGTTCGGACAAACGCACTTCTGCGCGATCCATGGCCTTCAGGGAAACGAAACCGAACTTCGGCAGGCGACGATGCAGCGGCTGTTGACCGCCTTCAAAGCCTGGAGCGATGGTGCCACCGGAGCGGGAGGTTTGACCTTTGTGGCCACGGCCACCAGTCTTACCCAAACCGCTACCGATACCACGGCCCGGACGATGCTTTTCGCGACGGGAACCCGGCGCTGGACTCAGATCATTGAGTTTCATCGATTAACCCTCGACACGCAGCATGTAGTAAGCCTTGTTGATCATCCCGCGATTCTCGGGAGTATCCTGGACTTCTACAGTGTGACCGATGCGACGCAGACCCAAACCCTTAACGCACAATTTGTGGTTAGGGATGCGGCCGGTCATGCTTTTGATCAGCGTTACTTTAACGGTAGCCATGATCAGAAGATCTCCTTGACGCTTTTGCCACGCTTGGCGGCAATGGATTCAGGAGATTGCATGGCTTTCAAACCTTTGAAAGTGGCGTGAACCACGTTTACCGGGTTAGTCGAGCCGTAGCACTTGGCCAGAACGTTCTGAACGCCAGCAACCTCGAGGACAGCACGCATAGCGCCGCCAGCGATGATACCGGTACCTTCAGAGGCAGGCTGCATGTACACCTTCGAAGCGCCATGGGCAGACTTCATTGCGTACTGCAGGGTGGTGCCGTTCAGGTCAACTTGGATCATGTTGCGACGAGCAGCTTCCATTGCCTTCTGGATCGCAGCAGGCACTTCACGCGACTTGCCACGGCCGAAGCCAACACGGCCCTTACCATCACCAACCACGGTCAACGCGGTGAAGGTGAAGATACGGCCGCCTTTAACGGTCTTGGCTACGCGGTTAACTTGAACCAGCTTCTCAATGTAGCCTTCGTCGCGCTTTTGGTCGTTATTTGACATAACTTAGAACTCCAGCCCAGCTTCACGAGCAGCATCAGCCAGCGCTTTAACGCGGCCGTGGTACTTGAAGCCAGAGCGGTCGAAAGCCACTTGCGAGACGCCAGCGGCCTTAGCACGCGTAGCGACCAGCTGGCCAACCTTAGTGGCCGCGTCGATGTTGCCAGTGGCACCATCACGCAGTTCTTTATCCAAAGTCGAGGCGCTTGCCAGGACTTTGTTGCCGTCGGCCGAGATGACCTGGGCGTAGATGTGCTGCGACGAGCGGAACACGCAGAGACGCACGACTTCGAGTTCGTGCATTTTCAGGCGTGCTTTGCGAGCGCGACGCAGTCGAGTAACTTTTTTGTCGGTCATTTGCTATGCCCTACTTCTTCTTGGCTTCTTTACGACGGACGACTTCGTCCGCGTAGCGCACACCTTTGCCTTTGTACGGCTCTGGTGGACGGAAGTCGCGGATCTCGGCAGCCACTTGACCTACCAGCTGCTTATCGATGCCCTTGATCAGGATATCGGTCTGGCTAGGAGTTTCAGCGGTGATGCCTTCCGGCAGTTCGTAATCCACTGGGTGCGAGAAGCCAAGGGCCAGGTTCAAAACCGTGCCTTTTGCTTGCGCTTTGTAACCAACACCGACCAGCTGGAGCTTACGCTCGAAGCCTTGGCTTACGCCTTGGACCATGTTGTTTACCAACGCACGCGTGGTACCGGCCATTGCGCGAGTTTGTTGATCGCCATTGCGAGCAGCGAAACGCAGCTCACCAGCTTCTTCAACGATCTCAACGGACGAATGGATGTTCAGTTCAAGAGTACCCTTGGCACCCTTCACCGAAAGCTGTTGGCCTGCGAATTTTACTTCGACACCGGCTGGCAGCTTAACGGGGTTCTTAGCGACGCGAGACATGCTTATCCCCCCTTAGAACACAGTGCAAAGAACTTCGCCGCCGACACCGGCAGCGCGCGCAGCACGATCCGTCATCACACCTTTGTTGGTGGAGACGATAGACACACCGAGACCGCCACGAACTTTCGGCAGATCTTCAACGGACTTGTACTGACGCAGGCCTGGACGGCTAACGCGCTTCACTTCCTCGATGACCGGACGGCCTTCGAAGTACTTCAGCTCGATGGACAGCAGTGGCTTGATTTCGCTGCTGATCTGATAACCCGCAATGTAGCCTTCGTCTTTCAGGACTTTGGCAACAGCTACCTTCAACGTGGAAGATGGCATGCTTACGACGGACTTTTCAGCCATCTGGGCATTACGGATACGAGTTAGCATGTCCGCTAACGGGTCCTGCATACTCATGGGCTAGACGCTCCTAATACAAAAAAATTAGCCTTGCGGCTACATATGTCACCGAGAATCTCCGAGCATAAAACACACGGGCTCAGGCGAGCCGCGTATTTTAGACACACTCCGGAAATGAAACAAGCCCCAAAAGGGGCTTGTTCCAGATTCTAGGCCACCGGTGGTCAGTATCTTGCGATCCTGGCCACCTGGACTTCGAAAGTACTTACCAGCTGGCTTTAACCAGACCTGGTACGTCACCACGCATTGCCGCTTCACGCAGTTTGTTACGGCCGAGGCCGAACTTGCGGTAAACGCCGTGTGGACGACCGGTCAGGCGGCAGCGGTTACGCATGCGCGAGGCGCTTGCGTCACGTGGCTGCTTCTGCAGAGCTACTGTAGCTTCCCAACGCGCTTCTGGACTTGCGTTCAGATCAACGATGATAGCTTTCAGTGCTGCACGCTTCTTGGCGTACTTGGCAACCGTCAGCTGACGCTTCAGCTCGCGGTTTTTCATGCTCATCTTGGCCATGGTCCTACTCCAATCAGTTGCGGAACGGGAATTTGAACGCACGCAGCAGAGCGCGGCCTTCATCATCGTTCTTGGCAGTGGTGGTCAGGGTGATGTCCAGACCGCGGAGAGCATCGATCTTGTCGTAGTCGATTTCCGGGAAGATGATCTGCTCTTTCACGCCCATGCTGTAGTTACCACGACCATCGAAGGACTTGGCATTCAGGCCGCGGAAGTCGCGAACCCGAGGCAGGGAGATCGACAGCAGACGATCCAGGAACTCGTACATACGCTCACGGCGCAGAGTCACTTTGACACCGATCGGCCAACCTTCACGGACTTTAAAGCCAGCGATGGATTTCCGAGCGTAAGTCACAACGACTTTTTGACCGGTGATCTTTTCCAGGTCAGCAACAGCGTGCTCGATGACTTTTTTGTCACCGATCGCTTCGCCCAGACCCATGTTCAGGGTGATTTTGGTAACGCGCGGAACTTCCATCACGTTCGAAAGCTTAAGTTCTTCCTTAAGCTTCGGAGCGATTTCCTTCCGGTAAATCTCTTTTAGTCGTGCCATGGTCTTATCTACCTAGCAGTGTTCAAGCATCAACCGCTTTTTGGGTCGACTTGAAGACACGAATTTTCTTACCGTCTTCTACTTTGAAACCAACGCGATCAGCCTTGTTGGTTTCGCCATTGAAGATGGCGACGTTAGAAGCGTGCAATGGCGCTTCTTTCTCGACGATACCGCCCTGTACGCCCGACGCGGGGTTAGGCTTGGTATGACGCTTGACCAGGTTCAGACCACCAATGACCAGACGGTCATCAGCAAGAACCTTCAGCACCTTACCGCGCTTACCTTTGTCTTTGCCGGCGATCACGATGATCTCGTCGTCACGACGAATCTTTTGCATGTCGGATCTCCTTACAGCACTTCTGGGGCGAGCGAGACGATCTTCATGAACTTCTCAGTACGAAGTTCACGGGTCACTGGCCCAAAGATACGGGTGCCGATCGGCTCTTGCTTGTTGTTCAGAAGAACAGCAGCGTTGCCATCAAAGCGGATAATGGAGCCATCAGCACGACGTACGCCGTGACGAGTGCGGACTACAACAGCAGTCATCACTTGGCCTTTTTTCACTTTACCGCGAGGAATTGCTTCCTTGACGGTAACTTTGATGATGTCACCGATACCAGCGTAACGACGATGGGAGCCACCCAGCACCTTGATGCACATAACACGGCGAGCGCCGCTGTTATCGGCCACATCGAGCATGGATTGAGTCTGAATCATATAATTTCTCCGACCCCTAGTCCTTAGACTTCCACAGCGCGTTCGAGAACATCAACCAGCGCCCAAGACTTAGTCTTGGCCAGCGGACGAGTTTCACGAATAGTGACTTTGTCGCCGATGTGGCACTGGTTGGTTTCGTCGTGCGCGTGCAGCTTAGTCGAACGCTTAACATATTTACCGTAGATCGGGTGCTTAACGCGACGCTCGATCAAAACGGTGATGGTTTTGTCCATCTTGTCGCTGACAACACGGCCAGTCAGCGTACGGACAGTCTTTTCGGCTTCAGCCATGATCACTTACCTGCCTGCTGGTTGAGCACAGTCTTCACGCGAGCGATGTCACGCTTAACTTGCGAGAGCAGATGAGACTGCCCCAACTGGCCAGTTGCTTTCTGCATACGCAGATTGAACTGGTCGCGCAGCAGGCCGAGCAGTTGCTCGTTCAGCTGCTGTGCGGATTTTTCACGAAGTTCATTCGCTTTCATCACATCACCGTCCGTTTAACAAAGGCGGTGGCGAGCGGCAGCTTTGCAGCAGCCAGGGCAAAAGCCTCACGCGCCAGCTCTTCAGTTACACCCTCGATTTCATACAGGACTTTACCTGGCTGAATCTGGGCTACCCAGTATTCCACGTTACCCTTACCTTTACCCATCCGAACCTCGAGAGGCTTTTTGGAGATCGGCTTGTCCGGGAATACACGGATCCAGATCTTGCCGCCACGTTTTACGTGACGGGTCAGTGCACGACGCGCTGACTCGATCTGACGAGCGGTGAGACGACCACGAGCTACAGACTTCAGCGCGAACTCGCCGAAGCTGACTTTGCTACCGCGCTGAGCCAGACCACGGTTGTGGCCTGTCATCTGCTTGCGGAACTTCGTACGCTTAGGTTGCAACATTTGGCGTACCCCTTACTTAGCAGCTTTTTTACGAGGCGCTGGTGCTTGTGGTTTCAGTTCTTCTTGGCGACCACCAATTACTTCGCCTTTGAAGATCCAAACCTTTACACCGATCACACCGTAAGTGGTGTGAGCTTCGTAGTTGGCATAGTCGATGTCGGCACGCAGGGTGTGCAACGGCACACGACCTTCGCGATACCATTCAGTACGTGCGATTTCAGCACCGCCGAGACGACCGCTCACTTGGATTTTGATGCCCTTGGCACCAATACGCATTGCGTTTTGCACGGCGCGCTTCATAGCACGACGGAACATTACGCGGCGCTCCAGCTGCTGAGCTACGCTCTGCGCAACCAGCATACCGTCGAGCTCCGGCTTGCGGATCTCTTCGATATTGATGTGCACAGGCACACCCATTTGCTTGGTCAGGTCCTGACGCAGTTTCTCAACATCTTCACCTTTCTTCCCGATAACGATACCTGGACGAGCGGTGTGGATGGTGATACGTGCAGTTTGAGCCGGACGATGGATATCGATACGGCTTACGGACGCGCTTTTTAGTTTGTCTTGGAGATACTCACGCACCTTCAGATCAGCGAACAAATAGTCCGCATAAGTCCGACCGTCTGCGTACCAGACGGAGGTGTGCTCCTTGACGATTCCCAGGCGAATGCCAATGGGATGTACTTTCTGACCCATCTCTTCGACTCCGTTACTTGTCAGCAACCTTGACAGTGATATGGCAAGACCGCTTGACGATGCGATCAGCACGGCCTTTGGCACGCGGCATGATACGCTTCAGCGAACGCCCTTCGTTGACGAAAACGGTGCTGACCTTCAGGTCATCAACGTCTGCGCCTTCGTTATGCTCGGCGTTGGCTACGGCCGACTCCAGCACTTTCTTCATGATCTCGGCGGCTTTCTTACTGCTGAAAGCCAACAGGTTGAGCGCTTCGCCCACCTTCTTCCCGCGGATCTGGTCGGCGACCAAGCGGGCTTTCTGGGCGGAGATTCGAGCGCCCGACAACTTAGCGGCTACTTCCATTTCCTAACCCCTTAACGCTTGGCTTTCTTGTCTGCCACGTGCCCACGGTAAGTGCGGGTACCGGCAAACTCGCCCAGTTTGTGGCCGACCATGTCTTCGTTAACGAGAACTGGGACGTGTTGACGACCGTTGTGTACTGCGATGGTCAAACCGACCATTTGTGGCAGGATCATAGAACGGCGCGACCAGGTCTTAACTGGTTTGCGATCGTTCTTTTCCGCCGCCACTTCGATCTTCTTCAGTAGGTGAAGATCAATAAAAGGACCTTTTTTCAGAGAACGTGGCACTGTCGTATCCCTCTATTTACTTGCGACGACGGACGATCATTTTGTCGGTACGCTTATTACCACGAGTCTTCGCGCCCTTAGTCGGGAAGCCCCATGGCGATACCGGATGACGACCACCAGAGGTACGACCTTCACCACCACCGTGTGGGTGGTCAACCGGGTTCATGGCAACACCACGAACGGTTGGGCGAACGCCACGCCAGCGTTTGGCACCAGCTTTACCCAGCGAACGCAGGCTGTGCTCGGAGTTCGAGACTTCGCCCAGGGTCGCACGGCATTCAGCCAGTACTTTACGCATCTCACCAGAACGCAGACGCAGGGTCACGTAGACACCTTCACGAGCGATCAGCTGAGCCGAAGCACCAGCGGAACGAGCGATCTGTGCGCCTTTACCTGGCTTCAATTCGATGCCGTGTACGGTGCTACCAACTGGAATGTTACGCAGTTGCAGAGCGTTGCCCGGCTTGATCGGTGCCAGGGCACCTGCGATCAGCTGGTCGCCAGCACTCACGCCTTTAGGCGCGATGATGTAGCGACGCTCGCCATCTGCGTACAGCAGCAGAGCGATGTGAGCAGTACGGTTTGGATCGTATTCGATACGCTCGACAGTGGCAGAGATGCCATCTTTGTCGTTGCGACGGAAATCGACCAGACGATAATGCTGCTTATGGCCACCACCGATGTGACGAGTGGTAATACGACCATTGTTGTTACGACCACCAGTCTTCGATTTCTTCTCGAGCAGCGGTGCGTGAGGAGCGCCTTTATGCAGCTCCTGGTTGACCACCTTGACCACAAAACGGCGGCCAGGGGAAGTCGGTTTGCATTTAACGATTGCCATGATGCACCCCTTCCTTACTCAGCACTGCTGCTGAAATCGAGATCTTGGCCTGGCTGAAGGGAGATAACTGCCTTCTTCCAGTCATTACGCTTGCCCAGACCGCGAGCAGTGCGCTTGCTCTTACCCAGAACATTCAGGGTAGTAACACGCTCTACTTTCACGCTGAACAGGCTTTCGACGGCCTTCTTGATTTCCAGCTTGGTTGCGTCAGTTGCAACCTTGAAAACGAACTGGCCTTTCTTGTCAGCCAGAACCGTAGCCTTTTCGGAAACGTGCGGGCCAAGCAGAACTTTAAATACGCGTTCCTGGTTCATCCCAGCAGCTCCTCGAATTTCTTCACGGCCGACACGGTGATCAACACCTTGTCGTATGCGATCAGACTAACTGGATCGGAACCTTGCACGTCACGTACATCAACGTGTGGCAGGTTGCGAGCAGCCAGGTACAGGTTCTGATCAACAGCTTCGGACACGATCAAAACGTCGGTCAGATTCATGTTGTTCAGCTTGCCCAGCAGATCTTTGGTTTTTGGACCTTCAACAGCGAAGTCCTGAACCACGACCAGACGATCAGTACGCACGAGTTCAGCAAGGATGGAGCGCAGTGCTGCGCGATACATCTTCTTGTTGAGCTTCTGAGAGTGATCCTGTGGACGAGCTGCGAAAGTGGTACCGCCGCCACGCCAGATTGGGCTACGGATAGTACCGGCACGAGCACGGCCAGTACCTTTCTGACGCCAAGGGCGCTTACCGCCACCACGAACGTCGGAACGGGTCTTTTGCTGCTTGCTACCTTGACGGCCGCCGGCCATGTAGGCCACGACTGCTTGGTGAACGAGCGTCTCGTTGAATTCGCCGCCAAATGTCAGTTCGGAAACTTCGATCGCTTGAGCGTCATTTACATTTAATTGCATGTCAGCTTCCCCTTAACCGCGAGCCTTGGCCGCTGGACGTACAACCAGGTTGCCGCCAGTAGCGCCAGGAACAGCACCCTTGACCAACAACAGATTGCGTTCAGCGTCGACGCGCACTACTTCGAGGGACTGCACGGTCACGCGCTCAGCGCCCATATGACCGGACATTTTTTTGCCCTTGAATACACGACCAGGAGTCTGGCACTGGCCAATAGAGCCCGGGACGCGGTGGGAAACGGAGTTACCGTGAGTGTTGTCTTGGCCACGGAAATTCCAACGCTTGATCGTACCCTGGAAGCCTTTACCTTTGGACTGACCGGTTACATCAACCAGTTGACCAGCGGCGAAGATTTCAGCGTTGATCAGATCGCCAGCCTGGTAGTCACCATCTTCAAGACGGAACTCCATGACAGTACGACCAGCTGCAACGTTTGCTTTAGCGAAGTGACCTGCTTGAGCAGCAGTCACGCGCGAAGCACGACGCTCGCCGACAGTGACTTGCACTGCACGATAGCCATCGGTTTCTTCAGTTTTGAACTGGGTGACGCGATTCGGCTCGATCTCAATGACCGTGACCGGAATGGAGACACCTTCTTCGGTGAAAATACGGGTCATACCGCATTTACGACCGACTACACCAATAGTCATGTTGTAAACCTCATGAGTGTACGGGGCTTTCACCCGCTATGGCCGCCCATTTCAGAGCGTTACACGACTAAGACCCGAGTCTTAGCCGAGGCTGATCTGTACTTCCACACCGGCCGCCAGATCAAGCTTCATAAGAGCATCAACGGTTTTATCCGTTGGCTGGACGATGTCCAGAACGCGCTTATGAGTACGGATCTCGTACTGGTCACGCGCGTCTTTGTTGACGTGCGGGGAAACCAGAACGGTGAACCGCTCTTTGCGGGTAGGCAGTGGAATAGGACCACGCACTTGTGCCCCAGTACGTTTCGCGGTTTCCACGATTTCCTGGGTGGATTGGTCGATCAGGCGATGGTCAAAAGCCTTCAACCTGATACGGATTTGCTGATTTTGCATTGGATTTCAGACTCCGGCTGCTATTCCCAGCGAGCGCAATACGCCCGTTAAAAGGAGGCGCAATTCTATAGACGCCCCAGATAGGTGTCAACCCAATAAAAAAGGCCTCCGCTAAGCGGAGGCCTTCTCAAAAAACCGAGCTACCTCAGAAGAGATAATTACTCGATGATTTTAGCTACAACACCAGCACCAACGGTACGGCCGCCTTCACGGATAGCGAAGCGCAGACCGTCTTCCATTGCGATGGTTTTGATCAGGGTGACAACCATTTTGATGTTGTCGCCTGGCATTACCATCTCAACGCCTTCCGGCAGTTCGCAGTTACCAGTTACGTCGGTAGTACGGAAGTAGAACTGTGGACGGTAGCCTTTGAAGAACGGAGTGTGACGACCGCCTTCTTCTTTGCTCAGCACGTACACTTCAGCTTCGAACTTGGTGTGCGGCTTAACCGAACCTGGCTTAACCAGAACCTGGCCACGCTCAACGTCGTCACGCTTGGTACCACGCAGCAGAACGCCGCAGTTCTCGCCAGCACGACCTTCGTCGAGCAGCTTACGGAACATTTCAACACCGGTGCAGGTGGTGACGGTAGTGTCACGCAGACCAACGATTTCCAGTGGATCCTGAACCTTGACGATACCGCGCTCGATACGGCCAGTTACAACAGTACCGCGACCGGAGATCGAGAATACGTCTTCGATTGGCATCAGGAACGGCTTGTCGATAACACGAACTGGATCTGGGATGTAGCTGTCCAGAGTCTCAACCAGTTTACGAACGGCAGTGGTGCCCATTTCGTTTTCGTCGTTACCTTCCAGAGCCATACGAGCAGAACCGATGATGATCGGAGTGTCGTCGCCTGGGAAGTCGTAAGTGCTCAGCAGATCGCGCACTTCCATCTCAACCAGTTCCAGCAGCTCAGCGTCGTCTACCAGGTCAGCCTTGTTCAGGAAGACCACGATGTACGGAACGCCAACCTGACGGGACAGCAGGATGTGCTCACGGGTTTGTGGCATCGGACCATCAGCGGCCGAGCAAACCAGGATTGCGCCGTCCATCTGGGCAGCACCGGTGATCATGTTCTTCACATAGTCAGCGTGACCTGGGCAGTCAACGTGAGCGTAGTGACGGATCAGCGAGTTGTATTCAACGTGCGCGGTGTTGATGGTGATACCACGAGCTTTTTCTTCTGGCGCGCTGTCGATTTTATCGAAATCAACGATTGCGGAACCGAATACTTCGGAGCAAACGCGAGTCAGAGCAGCAGTCAGAGTGGTTTTACCATGGTCAACGTGACCGATGGTGCCAACGTTGACGTGCGGTAGGGAACGATCAAATTTTTCTTTAGCCACGACAATTAACTCCTTGCCTAAAGGACTGAATCAGCCTTGTTTTTTGGATACAGTTTCAGCGATATGCGCCGGAGCTGTGTTGTATTTTTTGAATTCCATAGAGTAGCTTGCGCGACCCTGGGACATGGAACGAACGTCGGTCGCATAACCGAACATCTCACCCAACGGAACCTCGGCGCGAATCACTTTGCCGGAAACCGTGTCTTCCATACCCAAGATCATGCCGCGACGACGGTTAAGGTCGCCCATGACATCACCCATATAGTCTTCAGGTGTAACAACTTCTACCGCCATGATTGGCTCAAGCAACTCACCACCGCCCTTCTGGGCCAGTTGCTTGGTTGCCATGGAAGCAGCCACCTTAAACGCCATCTCGTTGGAGTCGACGTCGTGGTAAGAACCGTCAAAAACGGTTGCTTTCAGGCCGATCAGCGGATAGCCGGCAACAACACCGTTCTTCATCTGCTCTTCGATGCCCTTCTGGATAGCAGGGATGTATTCCTTAGGAACCACACCACCTACTACTTCGTTCACGAATTGCAGACCTTCCTGACCTTCGTCAGCAGGAGCAAAACGGATCCAGCAGTGACCGAACTGACCACGACCGCCGGACTGACGAACGAACTTGCCTTCGATTTCACAGTTCTTCGTGATGCGCTCACGATAGGAAACCTGAGGCTTACCGATGTTGGCTTCGACGTTGAACTCACGGCGCATCCGGTCAACCAGGATGTCCAGGTGCAGCTCGCCCATGCCGGAGATGATCGTTTGACCAGTCTCTTCATCAGTCTTGACGCGGAAAGATGGATCTTCCTGAGCAAGCTTGCCCAGAGCGATACCCATTTTTTCCTGGTCATCCTTGGTCTTAGGCTCTACGGCAACCGAGATAACCGGCTCCGGGAAGTCCATGCGAACCAGGATGATTGGCTTAGCAGCGTCGCACAAAGTCTCACCAGTGGTGACGTCCTTCATGCCGATCAGGGCCGCGATGTCACCAGCGCGTACTTCCTTGATCTCTTCGCGGGCGTTTGCGTGCATTTGCACCATACGACCCACGCGCTCTTTCTTGCCTTTAACCGAGTTGATCACGCCGTCACCGGAGGCCAACACGCCCGAGTAAACGCGGACGAAGGTCAAAGTACCCACGAATGGGTCAGTAGCGATCTTGAACGCCAGAGCCGAGAACGGCTCGCTGTCGTCAGCATGACGCTCCATCTCTTCTTCCTCGTTATCAGGGTTGGTACCCTTGATAGCAGGAATGTCGGTTGGAGCAGGCAGGTAGTCGATAACGGCGTCGAGAACCAGGGGAACACCCTTGTTCTTGAAGGAAGAACCGCAAACAGCCAAGACGATCTCACCAGCAATAGTACGCTGACGCAGAGCGGCCTTGATTTCCACGTTGGTGAGTTCTTCACCTTCGAGGTACTTGTTCATCAGCTCTTCGCTGGCTTCGGCAGCAGCCTCAACCAGGTTATTGCGCCACTCGTCAGCCAGTTCCTGCAACTCTGCAGGGATAGGCTTGCGAACAGGAACCATACCTTTGTCGGCGTCATTCCAGTAGACGGCTTCCATGGTGATCAGATCGATCTGGCCCTGGAAGTTGTCTTCGGAACCGATAGCCAATTGGATTGGCACCGGAGTGTGACCCAGACGCTGCTTGATCTGACCGATCACGCGCAGGAAGTTCGCACCAGCACGGTCCATCTTGTTTACGTAAACAAGACGCGGAACACCGTACTTGTTGGCTTGACGCCATACGGTTTCCGACTGAGGCTCAACACCCGAAGTACCGCAGAACACAACGACCGCGCCGTCGAGTACACGCAGGGAACGTTCAACTTCAATAGTGAAGTCAACGTGGCCCGGGGTATCGATTACGTTGAAGCGATGCTCGTCTTTGTACTGCTTGGCAGAACCTTTCCAGAAGGCGGTAATAGCAGCAGAAGTAATGGTAATACCACGCTCCTGCTCCTGAACCATCCAGTCTGTGGTCGCGGCGCCATCATGCACCTCGCCCATTTTGTGACTTTTGCCGGTGTAAAACAGTACGCGCTCGGTGGTGGTGGTTTTACCAGCATCCACGTGAGCAACGATACCGATGTTACGGTAGCGGCTAATCGGAGTAGTACGAGCCATAAAGCCCTCGCAAAATTAGTGAAGCTAAGATTAGAAGCGGTAGTGCGAGAAAGCTTTGTTAGCTTCAGCCATACGGTGCACGTCTTCACGCTTCTTAACAGCAGCACCTTTACCTTCAGCAGCGTCCAACAGCTCGCCGGCCAAACGCAGAGCCATAGACTTCTCGCCGCGCTTACGGGCGAAGTCTACCAACCAGCGCATTGCCAGGGCGTTACGACGGGACGGACGAACTTCAACCGGAACCTGGTAAGTAGCACCGCCTACACGGCGCGACTTCACTTCGACCAGCGGAGCGATGGCGTCGAGAGCTTTCTCGAAGATTTCCAGGGGGTCGCTGTTCTTGCGTTCTTTAACCTTTTCCAGCGCGCCATAAACGATACGCTCGGCAACGGCTTTCTTGCCGCTTTCCATCACGTGGTTCATGAACTTGGCCAGGATTTGGCTTCCGTATTTTGGATCGTCAAGCACTTCGCGCTTGGCTGCTACGCGTCTTCTTGGCATGGATAAGCCCTCAAACGGTCTTCAGGTTCGTTCGGAATCGGTGCCCTTGCGGGACGCCTCCGACCTTACTCTTATCGACTCAGAAAATAAGATGATTCAGTTTACAAAAAGCCGCTACTACTTAGGCTTCTTGGTACCGTACTTCGAACGACCCTGGTTACGACCTTTAACGCCGGAAGTATCCAAGGAGCCGCGTACGGTGTGGTAACGAACACCTGGCAAGTCTTTTACACGACCGCCGCGGATCAGTACCACGCTGTGCTCTTGCAGGTTGTGGCCTTCACCGCCGATGTACGAGGAAACCTCGAAACCGTTGGTCAGGCGCACACGGCATACTTTACGCAGTGCCGAGTTAGGTTTTTTCGGCGTAGTGGTATACACGCGAGTGCATACGCCACGACGTTGCGGGCAGTTCTGCAGCGCAGGCACGTCGGATTTCTCGACGATACGCTTACGCGGCTGACGTACCAGCTGGTTGATAGTTGCCATCTACTAGCTCCACTGTTGTCTTGCGACGCTATTGTCTTGCAAGAAAAGCAAAATGGCAGGAACGAATTCCCGCCAAATTTAGGGGTACAAGAGTCTAAAGAGGATCTTGCCCCCAGTCAAGGCAAGGCCCCGACCTCCCCCTCCACCGAAACCCGACAAAACTGTCTTGTTCCGACGAACGGGGCTGCCAGGGCCCGGTCTTATTTATCGCAGAACTCAGTTACCGCTAGAGTTCAGCGCTTCGGTCAGTGCAGCTTCCACTTCACTGGCGCTTACGCGCAGCGGCTTGTCGAGTTCACGGCGACGCTTACGCTCGCTGTGGTAGGCCAAGCCGGTACCGGCCGGGATCAGACGACCCACAACCACGTTTTCTTTCAGGCCGCGCAGGTAGTCGCGCTTGCCGGTTACCGCCGCTTCGGTCAGTACGCGAGTGGTTTCCTGGAAGGAAGCCGCCGAGATGAACGATTCGGTGGACAACGACGCCTTGGTGATACCCAGCAGAACACGAGTGAACTTGGAGACAAACTTGTCCTCCGTGCTCAGGCGCTCGTTTTCTACCAGTACGTGAGTCAGTTCCATCTGGTCGCCCTTGATGAAACTCGAATCGCCGGATTCAGCGATTTCAACTTTACGCAGCATCTGACGCAGGATGGTCTCGATGTGCTTATCGTTGATCTTCACGCCCTGCAGACGGTAAACGTCCTGGATCTCGTTGACGATGTACTTGGCCAGCGCACTCACACCCAGCAGACGCAGGATGTCGTGAGGATCGCTCGGGCCGTCGGAGATAACTTCGCCGCGGTTTACCTGTTCGCCTTCGAAGACGTTCAGGTGACGCCACTTCGGAATCAGCTCTTCATACGGATCGCTACCGTCGTTCGGGGTAATGACCAGACGGCGCTTGCCCTTGGTCTCTTTACCGAACGCGATGGTGCCGCTGACTTCAGCCAGGATCGACGCTTCTTTCGGACGACGAGCTTCGAACAAGTCGGCAACACGCGGCAGACCACCGGTGATGTCGCGGGTCTTCGAAGTTTCTTGCGGGATACGAGCGATAACATCACCGATCGCGATCTTCGCACCATCCGCTACACCGACCAAGGCGTTGGCTGGCAGGAAGTACTGAGCGATAACGTCAGTGCCTGGCAGCAACAGATCCTTGCCGTTGTCATCGACCATCTTCACGGCAGGACGGATGTCTTTACCGGCAGCTGGACGATCTTTGGCGTCGAGTACTTCAATGTTGGTCATACCGGTCAATTCGTCAGTCTGACGCTTGATCGTGATGCCTTCTTCCATGCCCACGTAGGTCACGGTACCTTTCATTTCGGTAACGATTGGGTGAGTGTGCGGATCCCACTTGGCCACGATTGCGCCAGCGTCGACCTTGTCACCTTCTTTAACCGAAATCACAGCACCGTACGGCAGCTTGTAACGCTCACGCTCACGACCGAAGTCATCAGCGATTGCCAGCTCACCGGAACGGGACACAGCAACCAGGTGGCCATCCACTCGCTCAACGTGCTTGAGGTTATGCAGGCGGACGGTACCGCCATTCTTCACCTGAACGCTGTCAGCTGCGGAGGTCCGGCTAGCCGCACCACCGATGTGGAACGTACGCATGGTCAGCTGGGTACCCGGCTCACCGATGGACTGGGCAGCGATAACGCCGACCGCTTCACCGATGTTCACCTGGTGACCACGAGCCAAGTCACGGCCATAGCACTTGGCGCAGATGCCGTAGCGGGTTTCGCAGCTGATCGGCGAGCGAACAATCACTTCGTCGATGCTGTTGAGTTCGATGAACTCGACCCACTTCTCATCTACCAGGGTGCCGGCAGGAACGATAACTTCCTCGGTACCTGGCTTGAATACGTCACGGGCAATAACACGGCCCAATACGCGCTCACCCAGCGGCTCTACAACGTCACCGCCTTCAATGTGCGGAGTCATCAGCAGGCCGTGCTCGGTGCCGCAATCGATCTCGGTTACGACCAGATCTTGTGCAACGTCTACCAGACGACGAGTCAGGTAACCGGAGTTAGCGGTTTTCAACGCGGTATCCGCCAGACCTTTACGAGCACCGTGCGTGGAGATGAAGTACTGAAGTACGCTCAAACCTTCACGGAAGTTCGCAGTAATCGGCGTTTCGATGATGGAACCATCCGGCTTGGCCATCAGGCCACGCATACCGGCGAGCTGACGGATCTGCGCAGCAGAACCCCGTGCGCCCGAGTCGGCCATCATGTACATCGAGTTGAAAGACTCTTGATCGACTTCGACGCCGTGGCGGTCGATGACCTTCTCTTTCGAGAGGTTGGCCATCATCGCCTTGGACACTTCGTCGTTGGCCTTGGACCAAAGGTCGATCACTTTGTTGTACTTCTCGCCCTGGGTTACCAGGCCGGAGGCGTACTGGCTCTCGATCTCTTTCACTTCGTCAGTAGCGGCACTGATGATGCGGGCTTTTTCATCCGGGATAACGAAGTCGTTAACACCGATGGAAACGCCGGAAATGGTCGAGTAAGCGAAACCGGTATACATCAACTGGTCAGCGAAGATCACGGTCTCTTTCAGACCAACCACGCGGTAGCACTGGTTGATCAGCTTGGAGATCGCCTTTTTCTTCATCGGCAGGTTGACGACGTCGTAAGACAGACCTTTTGGCACAACCTGGTACAACAGCGCACGGCCGACAGTGGTGTCGACGATACGGGTGTTGCTCACGCTGCCGCCGTCACGGTCGTTGACGGTTTCGTGGATCCGCACCTTGACCTTGGCGTGCAGTGCGGCTTCGCCGGCACGGAACACACGGTCAACTTCTTGCAGGTCAGCGAATACACGACCTTCGCCCTTGGCGTTGATCGCTTCACGGGTCATGTAGTACAGACCCAATACAACGTCCTGCGACGGAACGATGATTGGCTCACCGTTGGCTGGCGACAGGATGTTGTTGGTCGACATCATCAACGCACGCGCTTCCAACTGGGCTTCCAGTGTCAGCGGTACGTGCACGGCCATTTGGTCGCCGTCGAAGTCGGCGTTGTACGCAGCACAGACCAGAGGGTGCAGCTGGATAGCCTTACCTTCGATCAGTACCGGTTCAAACGCCTGGATACCCAGACGGTGAAGGGTCGGTGCACGGTTGAGGAGAACCGGGTGTTCGCGAATCACTTCAGCAAGAACGTCCCAAACCTCTGGCAGTTCGCGCTCGACCATTTTCTTGGCCGCTTTGATGGTGGTCGCAAGACCGCGCATTTCCAGCTTGCCGAAGATGAACGGCTTGAACAGCTCCAGCGCCATCTTCTTAGGCAGACCGCACTGGTGCAGACGCAGGGTCGGGCCTACGGTAATTACCGAACGACCGGAGTAGTCAACACGCTTACCGAGCAAGTTCTGACGGAAACGACCCTGCTTACCCTTGATCATGTCAGCCAGGGACTTCAGAGGACGCTTGTTGGAACCTGTGATAGCACGGCCACGACGACCGTTGTCGAGCAAGGCATCGACCGCTTCTTGCAACATACGCTTTTCGTTGCGCACGATGATGTCCGGAGCGGACAGATCAAGCAGGCGCTTCAAGCGGTTGTTACGGTTGATCACGCGGCGGTACAGGTCGTTGAGGTCGGACGTCGCGAAACGACCACCGTCCAACGGTACCAGCGGACGCAGGTCTGGCGGCAGAACCGGCAGAACGGTCAGCACCATCCACTCTGGCAGGTTGCCGGAGCCCTGGAAGGCTTCCATCAACTTCAGACGCTTGGACAGTTTCTTGATCTTGGTTTCGGAGTTGGTTTGCGGAATTTCTTCGCGCAGACGACCAATCTCGTGCTCCAGGTCGATAGCGTGCAGCAGTTCGCGGACAGCCTCGGCACCCATGCGGGCATCGAAATCGTCGCCGAACTCTTCCAGCGCTTCGAAGTACTGCTCGTCGTTCAGCAGCTGACCCTTTTCAAGGGTGGTCATGCCTGGATCGATAACGACATAGCTCTCGAAGTAGAGAACGCGTTCGATATCACGCAGGGTCATGTCCATCAGCAAACCGATACGGGACGGCAGCGATTTCAGGAACCAGATGTGGGCAACCGGCGAAGCCAGCTCGATGTGCGCCATGCGCTCACGACGAACCTTGGCCAGCGCGACTTCAACGCCACACTTCTCGCAGATCACACCACGGTGCTTCAAGCGCTTGTACTTACCGCACAGGCACTCGTAATCCTTTACCGGGCCAAAGATCTTGGCGCAGAACAGGCCGTCACGCTCAGGTTTGAACGTACGGTAGTTGATGGTTTCCGGCTTTTTAACTTCACCGAACGACCACGAACGGATCATCTCAGGCGATGCCAATCCAATACGGATGGCGTCGAACTCTTCGACTTGACCCTGGTTTTTCAGCAAATTCAGTAGGTCTTTCAAGGCCTTTCCTCCTGGCGGAGCAGAGAGCGGGCTAAACAGCCCCGCTCTCGATTCGCGTCACGTGTTATTCGGTTTCCAGATCGATATCGATGCCGAGGGAACGAATTTCTTTGATCAACACGTTGAAAGACTCGGGCATGCCCGGCTCCATACGGTGATCGCCGTCCACGATGTTTTTGTACATCTTGGTACGGCCGTTCACATCGTCCGACTTCACTGTGAGCATTTCTTGCAGAGTGTATGCAGCACCGTATGCTTCCAGTGCCCAGACCTCCATCTCCCCGAAACGCTGACCACCGAACTGAGCCTTACCACCCAGCGGCTGCTGGGTAACCAGGCTGTACGAACCGGTAGAACGAGCGTGCATCTTATCGTCTACCAAGTGGTTCAGCTTCAGCATGTACATGTAGCCAACAGTAACCGGGCGCTCGAACTTGTTGCCGGTACGGCCGTCGAACAGCTGCATCTGGCCGCTTTCTGGCAGGTCTGCCAGTTTCAGCATGGCCTTGATTTCGCTTTCCTTGGCACCGTCGAACACCGGGGTAGCCATTGGAACGCCGCCGCGCAGGTTCTTCGCCAGATCCAGGATCTCCTGGTCGGAGAAAGTGTCCAGCTCTTCTTTGCGGCCGCCGATCTCGTTGTAGATCTCGTGCAGGAACTTACGCAGGTCTGCGACCTTGCGCTGCTCTTCGATCATACGGTTGATCTTCTCGCCCAAACCTTTAGCCGCGAGGCCCAGGTGGGTTTCAAGGATCTGACCAACGTTCATACGCGAAGGTACGCCCAACGGGTTGAGGACGACGTCGACCGGGGTGCCATTGGCATCGTGCGGCATGTCTTCAACCGGCATGATCACGGAGACCACACCTTTGTTACCGTGACGACCGGCCATCTTATCGCCCGGCTGGATGCGACGACGGATTGCCAGGTAAACCTTGACGATTTTCAGCACGCCTGGAGCCAGGTCATCGCCCTGCTGCAGTTTGCGCTTCTTGTCTTCGAACTTGTCGTCCAGCAGACGGCGGCGATCAACGATATAGGCCTGAGCCTTCTCGAGCTGCTCGTTCAGAGCATCTTCAGCCATGCGCAGTTTGAACCACTGCCCATGCTCAAGACCGTCGAGGATTTCGTCGGTGATGTCCTGACCTTTCTTCAGACCTGCGCCGCCTTCGGCCTTGTGGCCTACCAGTGCGGAACGCAGACGTTCGAAGGTCGCGCCTTCAACGATACGGAACTCTTCGTTCAGATCCTTGCGGATCTCGTCGAGCTGGGTCTTCTCGATGGACAGTGCACGAGCATCACGCTCAACGCCGTCACGGGTGAAGACCTGTACGTCGATGACAGTACCCTTGGTACCGGTAGGTACACGCAGGGAAGTGTCTTTAACGTCGCTGGCTTTTTCACCGAAAATGGCGCGCAACAGCTTCTCTTCCGGAGTCAGTTGAGTCTCGCCTTTCGGGGTGACCTTACCAACCAGGATGTCGCCTGCGCCAACTTCAGCACCTACGTAAACGATACCGGCTTCGTCCAGCTTGTTCAGTGCAGCCTCACCCACGTTCGGGATGTCTGCAGTGATTTCCTCAGGCCCAAGCTTGGTGTCACGCGCCACACAGGTCAGTTCCTGGATGTGGATCGTGGTGAAGCGGTCTTCCTGAACCACACGCTCGGACAGGCAGATGGAGTCTTCGAAGTTGAAGCCGTTCCACGCCATGAACGCGATGCGCATGTTCTGACCCAGAGCCAGCTCACCCATATCGGTGGACGGGCCGTCGGCCATGATGTCGCTACGCTGAACGCGATCACCCTTGCTCACCAGCGGACGCTGGTTGATGCAGGTGTTCTGGTTCGAGCGGGTGTATTTGGTCAGGTTGTAGATGTCGACACCGGCTTCGCCAGTTTCAACTTCGTCATCGGCAACACGAACCACGATACGGCTGGCATCAACGGAGTCGATCACGCCGCCACGACGAGCCACGACGCAAACGCCGGAGTCACGGGCTACGTTACGCTCCATGCCGGTACCTACCAGCGGCTTGTCGGCACGCAGGGTCGGTACAGCTTGACGCTGCATGTTGGAACCCATCAACGCACGGTTGGCGTCATCGTGCTCCAGGAACGGGATCAGCGACGCTGCGACCGAAACTACCTGCTTGGGCGATACGTCCATCAAGGTGACGTCTTCCGGCGCCTTGACGGTGAACTCGTTCAAGTGACGAACAGCTACCAACTCGTCGATCAGGACTTTCTTGTCGTTCATCGTGGCCGAAGCCTGAGCGATCACGTGATCAGCTTCTTCGATGGCGGACAGGAACACGATCTCGTCGGTGACCAGAGCGTCTTTCACCACACGGTACGGGCTCTCGAGGAAGCCGTACTGGTTGGTGCGCGCATAAGCGGCCAGGGAGTTGATCAGACCGATGTTCGGACCTTCCGGCGTTTCGATCGGGCATACACGACCGTAGTGCGTCGGGTGAACGTCACGAACTTCAAAGCCAGCACGCTCACGGGTCAGACCGCCCGGGCCCAGTGCAGAAACACGGCGCTTGTGGGTGATCTCGGAGAGCGGGTTGTTCTGGTCCATGAACTGCGAGAGCTGGCTGGAACCGAAGAACTCTTTCACCGCCGCAGCCACTGGCTTGGCGTTGATCAGGTCTTGCGGCATCAGGCCTTCGCTTTCAGCCATCGACAGACGCTCTTTGACCGCACGCTCAACACGTACCAGGCCAACGCGGAACTGGTTCTCGGCCATTTCGCCTACGCAGCGAACACGACGGTTACCCAGGTGGTCGATGTCATCGACGATGCCTTTGCCGTTACGGATGTCGACCAGGGTCTTCAGCACCGCAACGATGTCTTCCTTGCACAACACGCCCGAACCTTCGATCTCGGTACGACCGATACGACGGTTGAACTTCATCCGGCCTACAGCAGACAGGTCATAGCGCTCTGGGCTGAAGAACAGGTTGTTGAACAGGGTTTCGGCAGCGTCTTTGGTTGGTGGCTCGCCAGGACGCATCATGCGATAGATCTCGACCAGCGCTTCCAATTGGTTGCTGGTGGAGTCGATCTTCAGGGTGTCGGAGACGAACGGACCGCAGTCGATATCGTTGGTGTACAGGGTCTCGATGCGAACAACCTGAGCCTTGGCGATTTTGGCCAGGATCTCGGTGTTCAGCTCGGTGTTGCACTCGGCCAGGATCTCGCCTGTAGCCGGGTGAACGATGACCTTGGCAGTGGTGCGACCCAGGACGTAGTCCAGAGGCACGTCCAGCGACTTGATACCGGCTTTTTCGATCTGGTTGATGTGGCGCGCAGTAATACGACGGCCAGCCTCAACAATGACCTTGCCCTTCTCATCCTGGATGTCCAGGACCGCAATTTCACCACGCAGACGCGAAGCAATCAGTTCCAGGCTGAGGGTTTCATCCTTCAGGCTGAATACGTTGGTGGTGTAGAAAGCGTCCAGCACCTGCTCGGTGGTATAGCCGAGCGCGCGCAGCAGTACCGAGGCCGGCAGCTTGCGACGACGGTCGATACGCACGAACACGCAGTCTTTCGGGTCGAACTCGAAGTCCAACCACGAACCACGGTACGGAATGATCCGCGCGGAGTACAGGAGCTTACCGGAGCTGTGCGTCTTGCCACGGTCGTGATCGAAGAACACGCCAGGGGAACGGTGCAGCTGGGAAACGATTACACGCTCGGTACCGTTGATAACGAAGGTACCGTTCTCAGTCATCAATGGGATTTCGCCCATGTAGACTTCTTGCTCTTTGATGTCCTTGATCGCTTTGTTCGACGATTCTTTGTCGAAAATGATCAGACGAACTTTTACCCGCAAAGGTACGGCGTACGTAACACCGCGCAACACGCATTCTTTGACATCAAATGCCGGTTCGCCCAGGCGATAACCGACGTACTCCAGCGCAGCATTGCCGGAGTAGCTGATGATCGGGAAAACGGATTTGAAGGCCGCATGCAGGCCCACGTCGCGGAACTGATCTTTGGTCGCTCCCGCCTGCAAGAATTCACGATACGAATCCAGCTGGATAGCCAGAAGGTACGGGACATCCATGACGTCCGGCAACTTGCTAAAGTCCTTGCGGATACGTTTTTTCTCAGTATATGAGTAAGCCATCAGCGTTCCCCAGCTTGGTCACCTGCTTGTTTGGCCCTCCCGACGGGAGCAGCCAGAAAATCTTGCAAACCCCATGGTTTGCACCACCGCATCGGGTGGCTACAGCGCGTTAGTGGCGGCGACCGAGTCGACAGCCAAGAACGGAAAAAGGCCGGTGGCAAGAGCCACCAGCCATCAGCCTTCAGCTTAACGCTTGGGCTGGAAACGCAAGGTCGATGCTTACTTCAGCTCGACTTTAGCGCCTGCTTCTTCCAGTACTGCTTTGGCTTTTTCAGCTGCTTCTTTGGCAACAGCTTCCAGAACCTGGGCAGGAGCGCCGTCAACTACAGCCTTGGCTTCTTTCAGGCCCAGACCGGTCAGTTCACGTACTGCCTTGATCACGTTTACTTTCTTCTCGCCAGCTTCCAGCAGCATGACGTTGAATTCGGTTTGCTCTTCAACAACGGCAGCAGCAGCAGCTGGACCGGCGGAAGCAGCGGCAGCGGAAACGCCGAATTTTTCTTCGAAAGCTTTGATCAGCTCAACAACCTGCAGAACCGACATTTCAGCTACGGCGTTGAGGATATCGTCTTGGGAGATAGACATTGCTGTATTTCCTGAATTGGGGGACGGCCTACGCGGCCATCGAAATAAACAAAAATACGCGAGAGAAAGTGCTCAGCCTTAGGCTGCGGCAGCTTCTTTTTGCTCGCGAACTGCAGCCAGAGTACGAGCCAGCTTGCTGGTAGCGCCTTGAATCACGCTCATCAGCTGCGAAATAGCTTCGTTACGGGTCGGCAGTGTTGCCAGTACGTCGATTTGGTTAGCTGCGAGGAACTTGCCCTCGAACGCAGCTGCCTTGATCTCGAACTTATCCTGACTCTTGGCGAATTCCTTGAACAAACGGGCAGCAGCGCCTGGATGGTCCTTGGAGAACGCGATCAGAGTCGGGCCCGTGAACACGTCGTTGAGGACACTGTATTCAGTGTCAGCAACAGCGCGCTTGAGCAGGGTGTTACGTACAACACGTACGTATACGCCAGCTTCACGAGCCTCTTTACGGAGTCCGGTCATAGCGCCTACTGTCACACCACGGGCATCAGCCACGACAGCGGACAGAGCAGCTTTGGCAGCCTCGTTGACTTCAGCGACGATGGCCTTCTTGTCTTCGAGATTAATTGCCACGGGTTTAACTCCTGCTTGTTACCGTTTCATCTGGCCTAGGCCGGATGTCGTTTTGGTGTCTGATTCGGTAAGGAACCGGGAGCACCATCTGCGTAGGCTTGATGGTTTAAGACTTGCGTCGCCTACGGTCTTGGATAGCCCCCGCCAGGCAGGGACCCCAATTTTTCAACTGGCACGATCACTCGCGCCAATTTGTGTCTTATACGTCCAGCGAACCTTGGTCGATGACCAGACCTGGGCCCATAGTGGTGCTCAGGGTAACGCGCTTGACGTAGATGCCTTTCGAGGAAGCTGGCTTGATACGCTTCAGATCAGCGATCAGGGCTTCAACGTTTTCCTTCAGCTTGACGGCGTCGAAGCCAACCTTGCCAACGGAGGTGTGAATGATGCCGTTTTTGTCGGTGCGATAACGAACCTGACCAGCCTTGGCGTTTTTAACCGCGGTGGCTACGTCTGGCGTTACGGTACCGACTTTCGGGTTAGGCATCAGGCCACGTGGGCCCAGGATCTGACCCAACTGACCTACAACGCGCATTGCATCCGGGGAGGCAATTACTACGTCATAGTTCAGGTCGCCGCCTTTCATTTCGGCAGCCAGGTCGTCCATGCCAACGCGATCGGCGCCAGCGGCCAGAGCAGCTTCAGCTGCCGGGCCTTGGGTGAAGACAGCAACACGTACAGTCTTGCCAGTACCGTGTGGCAGCACAGTAGCGCTACGAACGACCTGGTCGGATTTACGTGGGTCAACACCCAGGTTTACAGCAACGTCAACGGACTCGCTGAACTTGACAGTCGACAGCTCGGTCAGCAGGGCGGCAGCGTCTACAAAGTTGTAGGACTTGCCCGCTTCGATTTTGCCGGCGATAGCCTTTTGGCGCTTGGTCAGCTTAGCCATTACACACCCTCCACGTTAAGGCCCATGCTACGAGCAGAACCGGCGATGGTACGCACGGCTGCATCCATATCAGCTGCAGTCAGATCCGCGTTTTTGGTTTTCGCGATTTCTTCCAGCTGAGCACGAGTTACAGTGCCAACCTTAACGGTGTTCGGACGAGCGGAACCGCTAGTCAGACCAGCAGCTTTCTTCAACAAAACCGAAGCCGGGGTCGACTTGGTTTCGAAAGTGAAGCTACGGTCGCTATATACAGTGATGATCACTGGAGTCGGCAGACCTGGCTCAATACCCTGAGTACGGGCGTTGAAGGCCTTGCAGAATTCCATGATGTTCACGCCGTGCTGACCCAGAGCTGGACCGACGGGTGGGCTAGGGTTGGCCTGAGCGGCCTTCACTTGCAGCTTGATGTAAGCGGTAATCTTCTTGGCCATGAGGCACTCCAATTACGGGTTCAAGCGCCTCGAAAGGCTCCCCGGTTACTTGCGCGTTTATCCCAGTGACGACAAAACCCCACAGCCTAAGGCTGCGGGGTTGGGATGCTTTGCCAGCTAGACCTTCTCGACCTGGCTGAACTCCAACTCTACCGGAGTAGAGCGACCGAAAATGAGCACTGCCACTTGGATCCGGCTCTTTTCGTAGTTAACTTCTTCGACAGTACCGTTGAAATCAGCAAACGGACCATCTGTGACACGAACAACTTCGCCCGGCTCGAACAATGTCTTCGGCTTCGGCTTGTCGCTACCGTCAGCAACACGACGCAGAATCGCTTCTGCCTCTTTGTCGGTGATCGGCGCAGGCTTGTCAGCGGTACCGCCGATGAAGCCCATCACGCGAGGAGTGTCCTTGACCAAGTGCCAAGTACCCTCGTTCATGTCCATCTGTACCAGCACATAGCCAGGGAAGAACTTGCGTTCGCTTTTGCGCTTCTGGCCATTCCGCATTTCAACCACTTCTTCAGTGGGAACCAGAATTTCGCCGAAGCCATCTTCCATGCCTGCCAGCTTTACGCGCTCTAGCAAAGAGCGCATGACATGCTTCTCGTAACCCGAGTAAGCATGCACAACGTACCAACGCTTAGCCACGGGACACCCTTAGCCAACAATCAAGGAAACAAGCCAGCCGAGCAGGGAATCAAGCCCCCACAACAGCAACGCCATAACCAAAACAACAGCCACAACAATCAGCGTGGTCTGCGTGGTTTCTTGGCGAGTCGGCCAAACGACTTTACGTATTTCGGTGCGAGCTTCCTTTACCAGTACAGCGAAAGACTTACCCTTTACAGTCTGCAGACCAATGAAGACAGCCACAGCAGCAAGGGCGAGCAATACGAGTACGCGATACAGGATCGGCGAAGCAGAATAGTACTGATTGCCAACAACGCCTACGACCACCAAAGCGACGACAGCGAGCCACTTAACCAGATCGAAACGAGAGCTTTGAGCTTCAGCCTTAGGAGTCATCTATGAAGATCCTGTGAAAAGAAAGCCAGACACACCACGTGAATCTGGCAGGTCAGGAGGGAATCGAACCCCCAACCTACGGTTTTGGAGACCGTCGCTCTGCCAATTGAGCTACTGACCTAAAACAAAATCAGGCCGACCATTATGCAGGCCTGAAAAAGACTTTACAACAACCAACCCCAAGAGACTTGAAACAACCCAGCAAAACCAGGTAAAACAGAATCAAGCCGAGACAGCTGTTAAAACAAAGGCAGATATTTTCATATCTGCCTTGTTATATGGAGCTCTTGAGCGGATTTGAACCGCTGACCTCACCCTTACCAAGGGTGTGCTCTACCAACTGAGCTACAAGAGCGAAACATCTTGCACAACCTGCAAACTTGGAGCGGGTAGCGGGAATCGAACCCGCATCATCAGCTTGGAAGGCTGAGGTTCTACCACTAAACTATACCCGCGGAGCTTGCAGCTCACGCTAAAAATGGTGGAGGGGGAAGGATTCGAACCTTCGAAGTCGTAGACGTCAGATTTACAGTCTGATCCCTTTGGCCGCTCGGGAACCCCTCCTAAGCGAGCCGGCATTTTACATTACGCCGACCTTCTGTCAAGCATTTTCTCATTAAAAATATGAGGTTAGCTGCGTGACGATCGCTTCACACCAACTCCCCTAAAGGGTCATCACTGTGGAGCGGGCGCCATTCTATGCAAACTATTCGACAGTTGCAATGCCTTCGCACGGCATTATTTTATGTTTTAACTCATTGAATTCATTAGCAAGGCTTTCAAACGGCAGATCGTCAGCCAGGCGGCGACTTTCAGGCGCCACGCGCAACCAAAAAGCAGGCACACCTGCGGCAAGCATTTGCTGGATCCTCACCTTGATATCCAGGCTGATCAGGCGCTGCTCAAGGAACTGCGCCTGCTCCTGACTGGCAAAACCGCCGATATACAAGCAACCAGCGGACACCTCTGGAGCCCGGGACCGATCACGGCGCGTCATTGCTTCAGCTGACTCACTCAGCAACTGAATATCCTGCTGAGAGCCCTTGTACAGCGCCAGGGGCGTTACATCCTTCGCACGCAACGGAGCCTCTTGCTGGTGCCAGACGTAATAAAAGACATTGAGAACCAGCAACAACAGAAACAACCAACGCATAAAAACCTCAAGACAAAGGGCACGCCATCGCCAAGCCAACAAATACAAGGTCCGGAACGAAGCGAGCACCCGGCAAGGCGTCGGCTACCAGCTCAGCATCCCCACCCGTAAGGAAAACCGAGAAATCCTCCCCCCAGTAACTGCGGGCCAACTCCAGCTGTGAGTGAGCAAAACCGCGGAGCATAAGCGTACAACCCCGCTCAACAGCTTGCGCAGTCGTACGCCCAGGCACCAGGCTTTCCAGCGCACGCTCAGCTGCAACGTCGTCATACCGTATTTTACGGGTATGGGTTCGCAGCTGATTACGCATCAGCGGCATGCCAGGACAGATAAATCCTCCAAGATGCTCCCCATCTGCCGTAATAAAATCGGCCGTGGCGGCTGTACCAAAATCTAGTACCAAGCATGCTCCAGAGGCCAACTGGAAGCCCCCAAGCATCGCCAGCCAGCGGTCAAGCCCCAGGCGGGCATACTCGTCATAACCATTGCGCACACCCGCCATCTCACGCGATGGCGCAGCACAACTGATAGAGACACCAAAGGCCGCAACCAAAACGCCGACCAGGCGATCCGTCTCTTCCAGGGCGCGCACGCTGACTAACCTGCAGTGTTGCAGCGAAAGACCGATCAGCGAATGAAGAGCACCCAGCAGCGCCACATCGGAATCAACAACGCCCTCAGCAAAAACGGCTGCCTGGCTTGCCTCGAGGACTCGCCACTTGATGAAGCTATTCCCACAGTCGAGCTCAAGAATCATCACGCAACCTCAGGCTTAACTCACCACCACTGTATGTTTTCTCAACACCATTTACGTCGAGACGCAGGGCGCCTTGATCATCAATGCCCAGCACGATGCCGTCTACCTGGTTAACACCTGCGATCAACGACACAGCCTTACCCTGCCAGAGATGATTCTGCTGCCACTCATCCCGGATTACCGAGAAACCAGAGTCCCTATGGCGCTCCAAATAAGCCTGCAATGCCTGACTCAGATGAGCGACCAGATGATTTCGATCCACCGAACGACCTGTTTCGAGCTGTATCGATGTCCACTGCTGATCAACCTCCTCAGCGCTCTGCATGTTGGCGTTAATACCAATACCGAGCACTACATGACAGACATCAGCAGGATCACCGACCAGCTCAAGAAGGATGCCTGCAACCTTCTTCGACCCAACAAGAACGTCATTCGGCCATTTCAAACCTGAGCCATGGACACCAACGTCTCGCAAGGCTCGCATGACCGCCAAGCCCACAACAAGGCTCAGCCCCTCAAGCTGGCGCATCCCCCCATCGATACGAAGCACAAGGCTGTAGTAAAGGTTCTGCGCAAATGGACTGACCCACTTGCGCCCTCGACGCCCCCTGCCTGCAGTCTGCCGCTCCGATAGAACCAGGAATGGCGCCGCCTGCCCCGCATCGATTAGACGCAACGCCTCTGCATTAGTGGAGTCGATGGTATCCGATATGAAAATCGAACCAGCGCAGATCGACGAGCTCAAGGTGATCTCGTCAGCATTCAATAGAACCAGAGGGGATGCCAATTGATAGCCCCTCCCCCTGACCTTATGAATTGTCAGATCCAGCTCAACCTCCAGATGCTGGAGCTGCTTCCACACAGCACTGCGACTGACACCCAGGGCTGCGCCTAGCGCTTCACCCGAGTGGAATCGGCCATCTTTCAGAAGTGTTAACAACGTCAGCATGCAAGTCTCGCCTCACAATGAGGCACGCATGATAGCTATGCGTAGAGCCATTGCATAGAAAGCAAGCAAGGACTTCAATTGGACAACCCACCAGCCCTGTCGCACTTTTCTACCGCCCAAAACAAAACCCCAACTGCTTTCGCAATTGGGGTTTCGGAATTTAATCTTGACGATGACCTACTCTCACATGGGGAAACCCCACACTACCATCGGCGATGCATCGTTTCACTGCTGAGTTCGGGATGGGATCAGGTGGTTCCAATGCTCTATGGTCGTCAAGAAATTCGGGTACTGAGTCGTGGCCAGCTGGCCTCGCTTCAGCAAATTGGGTATGTAATAGAATTCGGTGTTTGCAAGAATCGAACTTTCGGTTCGTTTCGTCTTCACACACCGCAATCTGGCTCTGCTCTTTATTCAAGAGTAGTCAAATTGCTTGGGTGTTATATGGTCAAGCCTCACGGGCAATTAGTATTGGTTAGCTCAACGCCTCACAGCGCTTACACACCCAACCTATCAACGTCGTAGTCTTCGACGGCCCTTCAGGGAACTCAAGGTTCCAGTGAGATCTCATCTTGAGGCTAGTTTCCCGCTTAGATGCTTTCAGCGGTTATCTATTCCGAACATAGCTACCCGGCAATGCCACTGGCGTGACAACCGGAACACCAGAGGTTCGTCCACTCCGGTCCTCTCGTACTAGGAGCAGCCCCTCTCAAATCTCAAACGTCCACGGCAGATAGGGACCGAACTGTCTCACGACGTTCTAAACCCAGCTCGCGTACCACTTTAAATGGCGAACAGCCATACCCTTGGGACCGGCTTCAGCCCCAGGATGTGATGAGCCGACATCGAGGTGCCAAACACCGCCGTCGATATGAACTCTTGGGCGGTATCAGCCTGTTATCCCCGGAGTACCTTTTATCCGTTGAGCGATGGCCCTTCCATACAGAACCACCGGATCACTAAGACCTACTTTCGTACCTGCTCGACGTGTCTGTCTCGCAGTCAAGCGCGCTTTTGCCTTTATACTCTACGACCGATTTCCGACCGGTCTGAGCGCACCTTCGTACTCCTCCGTTACTCTTTAGGAGGAGACCGCCCCAGTCAAACTACCCACCATACACTGTCCTCGATCCGGATAACGGACCTGAGTTAGAACCTCAAAGTTGCCAGGGTGGTATTTCAAGGTTGGCTCCACGCAGACTGGCGTCCACGCTTCAAAGCCTCCCACCTATCCTACACAAGCAAATTCAAAGTCCAGTGCAAAGCTATAGTAAAGGTTCACGGGGTCTTTCCGTCTAGCCGCGGATACACTGCATCTTCACAGCGATTTCAATTTCACTGAGTCTCGGGTGGAGACAGCGCCGCCATCGTTACGCCATTCGTGCAGGTCGGAACTTACCCGACAAGGAATTTCGCTACCTTAGGACCGTTATAGTTACGGCCGCCGTTTACCGGGGCTTCGATCAAGAGCTTCGCGTTAGCTAACCCCATCAATTAACCTTCCGGCACCGGGCAGGCGTCACACCCTATACGTCCACTTTCGTGTTTGCAGAGTGCTGTGTTTTTAATAAACAGTCGCAGCGGCCTGGTATCTTCGACCGGCATGAGCTTACGGAGCAAGTCCTTCACCCTCACCGGCGCACCTTCTCCCGAAGTTACGGTGCCATTTTGCCTAGTTCCTTCACCCGAGTTCTCTCAAGCGCCTTGGTATTCTCTACCCAACCACCTGTGTCGGTTTGGGGTACGGTTCCTAGTTACCTGAAGCTTAGAAGCTTTTCTTGGAAGCATGGCATCAACCACTTCGTCACTCAAAGAGTAACTCGTCATCAGCTCTCGGCCTTAGAATCCCGGATTTACCTAAGATTCCAGCCTACCACCTTAAACTTGGACAACCAACGCCAAGCTGGCCTAGCCTTCTCCGTCCCTCCATCGCAATAACCAGAAGTACAGGAATATTAACCTGTTTTCCATCGACTACGCTTTTCAGCCTCGCCTTAGGGACCGACTAACCCTGCGTCGATTAACGTTGCGCAGGAAACCTTGGTCTTTCGGCGTGGGTGTTTTTCACACCCATTGTCGTTACTCATGTCAGCATTCGCACTTCTGATACCTCCAGCAAGCTTCTCAACTCACCTTCACAGGCTTACAGA
>NZ_CP052857.1:1370000-2812500 GCF_012935735.1 Pseudomonas sp. ADAK21 | reverse complement strand
TCACCGGCAGCATCTTCCAGGGTCTTGCCATGTTCTTCGCTGATCAACTGCGAGATACGGGCTTCGTTCTGCTCCAGCAATTGCTTGAAACGAAACATCACCTGGGCGCGCTTGGCCGGCGGCGTATTGCGCCAGGCCGGGAATGCAGCCTTGGCCGAGTCGATAGCCTGTTGAATGGTTTCACGGCTGGCCAATGGCACCTGGTGAATCACCTGGCCAGTAGAAGGGTTGTAAACGTCGGCGCTGCGACCGCTGTCGTTGACCAGTTCGCCGTTGATCAAATGCTGGATAAGGCTCATGCAAGGCTCCTGAAAAGTTGTCCACAGGCGCGACACGCGTCGCGCCAGGCTGTTGTTCTATATAGAAGGAGAAATCAGTCGATCTTGTTCAGCACTTCGCCGACGGCATCGAACAAGCGATCCAGGTCCTGCGGCTTGCTGTTGAAGGTTGGGCCGAACTGCAGGGTGTCGCCGCCAAAGCGCACATAGAACCCGGCCTTCCACAACGCCATGCCCGCTTCGAATGGACGCACGATGGCATCCCCATCACGCGGGGCGATCTGGATCGCACCGGCCAGGCCGTAGTTACGGATGTCGATCACGTTCTTGCTGCCCTTGAGGCCATGCAGCGCATTCTCAAAGTGCGGTGCGACTTCGGCCACGCTCTGCACCAGGTTTTCCTTCTGCAGCAGATCCAATGCCGCCAGCCCGGCCGCGCAGGCTACCGGGTGGGCCGAGTAGGTGTAGCCGTGTGGGAATTCCACCGCGTACTCAGGCGTCGCCTGGTTCATGAACGTCTGATAGATCTCGCTGCTGGCAATCACTGCCCCCATCGGAATCGCACCGTTGGTGACCTGCTTGGCGATGCACATCAGGTCCGGCGTCACACCGAAGCTATCTGCACCAAACATCGAGCCGGTACGACCAAAGCCAGTGATCACTTCGTCGAACACCAGCAGGATATTGTGCTGGTCACAGATCTCACGTAGCCGCTTGAGGTAGCCCTGCGGCGGTACGAGCACCCCGGCCGAGCCTGCCATCGGCTCAACGAACACCGCAGCAATGTTCGACGCATCATGCAACTCGATCAGCTTGAGCAACTCGTCAGCCAGGGCAATACCACCCAGCTCCGGCATGCCGCGGGAGAAGGCATTGCTCGCCAGCAGCGTGTGGGGCAGGTGATCGACATCCATCATCGCCTGGCCAAAAATCTTCCGGTTGCCGTTGACGCCACCCAGGCTGGTACCGGCGATGTTCACCCCGTGATAACCACGGGCACGCCCGATCATCTTGGTCTTGGTCGCCTGGCCCTTTAGGCGCCAGTACGCACGCACCATCTTCACTGCTGTATCGGCGCACTCGGAACCGGAGTCGGTGAAGAACACATGGTTCAGATTGCCGGGGGTCAGGTCGGTGATCTTTTCCGCCAACTGGAAGGACAAAGGATGGCCGTATTGGAAGCCCGGCGAGTAATCCAGGGTGCCAAGTTGTTTGGCGACGGCTTCCTGGATTTCCTTGCGGGTGTGCCCCGCGCCGCAGGTCCACAGGCCCGACAACGAGTCGTACACCCGACGCCCCTTGTCATCGATCAACCAACTGCCTTCGGCCCCCACGATCAGACGCGGGTCGCGCTGGAAGTTGCGGTTGGCGGTGTAAGGCATCCAGTGGGCATCCAGCTTCAGCTGGCTGGCCAGGGTGGATGGGGCGTTTTCGGGCATGTTCATCAGCAAAACCTCGCAGGGCAAAAGGCAGCGTCGGGATTGAAAAGCGTTGTTGCAGCTAAATTGCCACGGGGATAAAGTCTGGGAAATGCAACTCTTCTAACCTTCAGTCAGGCTTTTACTAAACCATGAGCAGCCGCCGACCCGACCCGCTGGCCCAAGTGAGCGACTTCGATATCCGCCTGTTGCGCATCTTCCGCAGCGTGGTGGAGTGCGGAGGCTTCTCGGCGGCGGAAACCGTGCTGGGCATTGGTCGCTCTGCGATCAGCCAGCAAATGAGCGATCTCGAGCAGCGCCTGGGCCTGCGTCTGTGCCAACGCGGGCGCGCCGGTTTCTCCCTGACGGAAGAAGGCCGGGAGGTCTACCAATCGGCCCTGCAACTGTTAAGTGCGCTGGAAAGTTTCCGCACCGAGGTCAACGGCCTGCACCAACACCTGCGCGGCGAACTGATCATCGGCCTGACCGATAACCTGGTGACCCTGCCCCATATGCGCATCACCCATGCACTGGCGCAGTTGAAAGAGCGCGGCCCCGACGTGCAAATCCAGATCCGCATGATCGCCCCCAATGAAGTTGAGCAAGGCGTGCTCGACGGGCGCCTGCATGTCGGCGTGGTCCCCCAGGCCAGCGCCCTGTCGGGCCTGGAATACCAACCCCTGTACAGCGAGCGTTCGCTGCTCTACTGCGCGGTGGGCCACCCGCTGTTTTACGCTGACGACAAACAATTGGACGATCAACGCATCAACAGCCAGGACGCCATCGCACCGACCTTCCGCCTGCCCGCCGATATCCAGGCCCATTATCAGGCGCTCAACTGCACCGCCAGCGCGTCCGACCGCGAAGGCATGGCCTTCCTGATCCTTACCGGGCGCTATATCGGCTACCTGCCCGATCACTACGCCAGTCTGTGGGTACAACAAGGCCGACTGCGTGCGCTGAAACCGCCTACACGCTTTTACGATTTAAGCCTGGCTTCGGTCACGCGCAAAGGCCGTCGCCCTCATTTGGTGCTGGAAAGCTTCCTCGAAAGCCTGGCCGCGACCCGCTGATACGGGCTCCACACAAAACCTGAGCAAGTGGACAGCTTTTTGCAAGGCACAGGGACCATGAACCGTCAGCCCTGAGTCCACATGCCATGCCACCAGAATCCTCCAGCGCCAGCGACCTGATCTACGGTCTCAACGACCGCCCCAAACCACTGCCCGCCTTGCTCGCGGCACTGCAACATGTGCTCGCCAGCTTCGTCGGCATCATCACCCCGCCACTGATCATCGGCTCCACCCTGGGCCTGGCCGCCCACCTGCCCTACCTGATCAGCATGGCGTTGATGGTTTCCGGTGTCGGCACCTTCATCCAGGCGCGTAGGCCGTTTGGAATTGGCGCGGGGATGATCTGCCTGCAAGGCACCAGCTTTGCCTTTCTCGGCGCAGTCTTGTCAGCGGGTTTCCTGGTCAAGCAGCGCGGCGGCAGCCCGGAAGACATCCTGGCGATGATTTTCGGCGTGTGCTTTTTCGGCGCGCTGGTGCAGATCGTGCTGAGCCGTTTTATCGGCCAATTGCGCCGGGTCATCACGCCGCTGGTGACCGGCATTGTGATTACTCTGATTGGCATCAGCCTGATCAAAGTGGGCATCACCGACCTGGGCGGCGGCTTCAATGCCCCGGACTTTGGCGCGCCGACCAACCTGGCCCTGGGCCTGTTCGTGGTGCTGACGATTATCCTGCTCAACCGTTCGGATACGCCGTGGGTACGCCTTAGCGCGATCATCATCGGCCTGGTACTGGGCAGCCTCGCTGCATGGTTCAGCGGCAAACTGGTACCCCAGCCCCTGCCCGACCTGCCCTTGATCAGCCTGCCGACACCGTTCCGTTTTGGTTTCAACTTCGACTGGAGCGCCTTCCTGCCGGTCGCGCTGATTTATCTGATCAGCAGCATCGAAACCGTGGGCGACCTCACCGCCAACTGCATGATCGCCCGCCAACCCATCAGCGGCCCTTCCTATATAAGCCGGCTCAAGGGCGGCGTGCTCGGGGATGGCGTCAGTTGCATGATCGCCGCCACCTTCAGCGCCTTTCCCAACACCACCTTCGCCCAGAACAACGGGGTGATTCAGTTGACCGGCGTCGCCAGCCGCTATGTGGGGCTATACATCGGCGTGGTGCTGTTTTGTCTCGGGCTGTTTCCGCTGATTGGCGCGGTACTGCAGCAAATCCCCAAGCCGGTGCTCGGCGGCGCGACCCTGGTGATGTTCGGCAGTGTGGCCGCCGCTGGCGTGCGCATCCTGGCCCAGGCCCCGCTGGACCGACGCAGCATGCTGATCATCGCCACCTCGTTTGGGGTCGGCCTGGGCATCGCCGCACAACCGAATTTGTTGCACCTGATGCCAACCCTGGTGCAAAACCTGTTCGACTCGGCCATCACCAGCGGCGGGCTGACGGCAATCGTGCTGTGCCTGATCCTGCCGGAATCCAAGGCCGAAACACGCGCCGCAAATCCACTCGTGGAAAACGACACACTGGAACCGCTTTGACGCTTTTATCGTATCGGGACTTGTCTGAGGCTTGAGGGTGGGTTATCTGTGCAGCAATCGCATTCATCGATCTGCACGGAAACCTCCATGAGCCTCGAAGTTCCTGCCCACAACAGCCACGCCGGAAAACCCGCCAGCCGCATTCGACAAAAGAACGAACAAGCGATCATCCAGGCCGCCGAAGACGAATTCGCCCGGCACGGCTACAAAGGCACCAGCATGAACACCATCGCCGCGAGTGCCGGGCTGCCGAAGGCCAACCTGCATTATTACTTCACCAATAAGCTGGGGCTGTATATCGCGGTGCTGAGCAATATCCTCGAACTGTGGGACAGCACCTTCAACACCCTCACCGCCGAGGATGATCCCGCCGAGGCGCTGACCCGCTATATCCGCACCAAGATGGAATACTCGCGACGCCAACCACAGGCCTCGCGGATTTTCGCCATGGAGATCATCAGCGGCGGCGAATGCCTTACCGAATATTTCAGCCAGGACTACCGCACCTGGTTCAGCGGCCGGGCCGCGGTCTTCCAGGCCTGGATCGATGCCGGCAAGATGGACCCCGTGGATCCGGTACACTTGATCTTCCTGCTGTGGGGCAGCACCCAGCATTACGCCGACTTCGCGACCCAGATCTGCCGCGTGACCGGGCGCACCAAGCTGACCAAGCAGGACATGGAAGACGCTGGCACCAACCTCATCCACATTATTCTCAAGGGCTGTGGCATCAAGCCGGCCCTCTGAACGAAGCGACCCGATGCCTTTCACCCTTACGGGCTTTTGTGAATTTCGCGAAGAAATCCGCAAAAGCCGCTTCATCACCTTTGCTGCACCGATTACCAGCCCGCAAGACGCCCAGGCGTTTATCGAGCAGCACAGTGACCTCAACGCCACGCATAACTGTTGGGCCTGGAAACTGGGCGGGCAATACCGCAGCAACGATGACGGCGAACCCGGCGGCACCGCCGGACGCCCGATCCTGGCCGCCATCGAGGCCCAGGGGTTTGACCAGGTCGTGGTGCTGGTGGTCCGCTGGTACGGCGGCATCCAACTGGGCACCGGTGGCCTGGCCCGCGCGTATGGGGGCGGCGCCAATAAATGCCTGCAAAACGCCGAACGGGTCGAGTTGATCAGCCGCGTGCCCTTGAGCTGTGCCTGTGGTTTTGCTGAGTTGCCACTGGTAAAGCTGCGTGTCGCCGAACTGGGCGGCCTGGTCCTGGAAGAAACCTTCACCGCCAACGGCGTGGAGTTGCAACTGGCACTCGGCGAAGCCCATATCGACACCCTGCAATCGCAGTTGGCCGACCTGAGCCGTGGGCGAATCCTGCTGCAACGTTGAACCTGATAATGTTGTTCACTGAACCTCGACGCCAAAGGAAGCCTTCATGTCTACGCCAAAAACCGCATTGATTATCGGCGCCTCGCGCGGGCTGGGCCTGGGCCTGGTCAAGCAATTGCTCCTGGACGGCTGGGATGTGACCGCCACCGTGCGTGACCCAAGCAAGGCCGATGCCCTGAAAGCTGTGGGCCCGGTCCAGATCGAGAAACTCGACATGGACGACCAGCAGGCCGTGATCGCCCTGAGCCAGCGCCTCAAGGACCGCACCTTCGACCTGCTGTTCGTCAACGCCGGCGTCAAGGGCCCGGCCATCCAGACCCCAGGCCACGCGACCCAGGCCGAAGTCGGCCAACTGTTTTTCACCAACGCCGTGGCGCCGATCAACCTGGCCCAACGCTTTGCCCCGCAGATCCGCCAAGGCAGTGGCGTACTGGCATTCATGAGTTCGGTACTGGGCAGCGTAACCATGCCCGATGCGCCGGACCTGGCGCTGTACAAGGCGAGCAAGGCCGCGCTGAACTCCATGACCAACAGCTTTGTAACGCAATTGGGCGAGCAGAAGTTGACCGTACTGTCACTGCACCCGGGGTGGGTCAAGACCGATATGGGCGGCGAAGGTGCCGACCTCAATGTGGAGACCAGCGTGCGCGGCCTGATTGCCCAAGTGAACGCCTACACCGGCAAGGGCGGCCATCACTTCGTCAACTACAAGGGCCAGACCATTCCCTGGTAAGACTGTAGCGATGTTGTGGCGAGCGGGCTTACCACAACAGACTCACTCACTACCACCGATGAGCGGTGGATAGACCCCACCGCTCACTCCACGTAGACTTCCCTCCTCGCCCTTACCGGCGACCCTGGATCAGCAGACAGGGCAACACTGAGCTGGCAAACCTGAACCCATCATTCAGAGGAGCCGGCCAATGCCTGCGACCCGTATCTGGTTAAAAAACCCTCTCGCGATCTTCACCGCCAATGCCCTTGATGCCCGTGGCGGCCTGGTGCTGCAAGACGGCGTGATCGTCGAAGTGCTCGCCCTCGGCCAACAACCGAGCATGGCCTGCGAACAAACCTTCGACGCCCGCGAGCATGTGATCCTTCCCGGCCTGATCAACACCCACCACCACTTCTACCAAACCCTGACCCGCGCCTGGGCGCCGGTGGTCAACCAGCCGTTGTTCCCCTGGCTGAAAACCCTGTACCCGGTGTGGGCACGCCTGACCCCGGAAAAACTCGCGCTGGCCAGCAAGGTCGCCCTGGCAGAATTACTGCTCTCGGGCTGCACCACCGCCGCCGACCACCACTACCTGTTCCCCGACGGCCTGGAAAATGCGATCGACGTGCAAGTCGCCAGCGTGCGCGAACTGGGCATGCGCGCCATGCTCACGCGCGGTTCCATGAGCCTGGGCGAAGCCGACGGTGGGCTGCCGCCGCAGCAGACCGTGCAGCAGGGTGAAGTGATCCTCGAAGACAGCCAGCGCCTGATCAAGCGCTACCACGAGCGCGGCGACGGCGCGCAAATCCAGATCGCCCTGGCGCCCTGCTCGCCGTTCTCGGTCACCCCCGAAATCATGAGCGCCAGCGCCGAACTGGCCAACCAGCTCGACGTACGCCTGCACACCCACTTGGCCGAAACCCTCGACGAAGAAGACTTCTGCCTGCAACGCTTCGGCTTGCGCACCGTGGACTACCTCGACAGCGTCGGCTGGCTCGGCCCACGTACCTGGCTGGCCCATGGCATTCACTTCAACCCCGATGAAATCGCCCGCCTGGGCGCGGCCGGCACCGGGATTTGCCACTGCCCAAGCTCCAACATGCGCCTGGCCTCCGGCATCTGCCCGACCCTGGACCTGATCGCCGCCGGCGCGCCGATTGGCCTGGGCGTCGACGGTTCAGCCTCCAACGATGCGTCCAATATGATCCTCGAAGCACGCCAGGCCCTGTATATCCAGCGCCTGCGCTACGGGGCGGAAAAAATCACCCCTGAAGGCGTGCTGGGCTGGGCCACCAAAGGCTCTGCGCAACTGCTCGGCCGTAGCGACATCGGCGAGTTGGCCGTAGGCAAACAAGCTGACCTGGCGCTGTTCAAGCTTGATGAGCTGCGCTTCTCCGGCAGCCACGATCCTGTTTCAGCGCTGCTGTTGTGCGGCGCCGATCGCGCGGACCGGGTGATGGTGGGCGGCAAGTGGCGGGTGATCGACGGGCAGATCGAAGGCATGGACCTCAAGGGCCTGATCGCCGATCACAGCCAGGCGGCGCGGCAGTTGATTGCCGGCTAGCTACACACCCAGCAGCGACAACATGATAAAGGTCGCAAACAGCACAAAGTGGGTCATCCCTTCGATGGCGTTGGTTTCGCCATCGTTGAGGTTGATCGCGCTGACAATCAGCGTGATAAACACCATCACTGTCTGCACCGGTGTCATCGCCATCTGAAACGGCTGGCCGGTGTACAGCGCCATCGCTTCCATCACCGGCACAGTCAAGATCACCGTCGACAACGAAGCCCCCAGCGCGATGTTGACCACCGACTGCATGCGGTTGGCCAACGCTGCGCGCAACGCGGTCAGTATCTCCGGCGCGGCAGAAATCGCTGCCACCAGGATCGCCGTGATCACCGGCGGCGCGCCTGTGCCCTCAAGGCCAAGGTCCAGGGTCTTGGACATCACTTCGGCCAATGCGCCAATCACCACCACGCCAAACACCAGGGTTGCGATGGAGAATGTCAGGTTGACCGGCGACGCCTGTTCCTCCGGCAGCGGCTTACGGCGTTTTTCCGGATAGCTGTAGCTGAAGAAGTAACTGTGTGGCCCCACCTGCATGCGCAGGAACAAGGCATACAGCACCACCATCGCGCCAATGGTGAAGGCCGAGTAGATTTTCCAGTCGGCCTCGGGGATGAATTCCGGCACCACCATGGACACACCCATGGCGGTCAGGATCATCACGCTGTAGGTCCGCGCCGAATCATCGTTGTAGGACTGCTCGCCATGCTTGATGCCGCCCATCAGCGCGGCCAGGCCGAGGATGCCGTTGATATCCAGCATCACCGCCGAATAAATCGTGTCGCGCACCAGGGTCGGCGACGCCTCGTTGCTCATCATGATCGCCAGGATCACCACTTCCACCAGCACTGCCGCGAGGGTCAGGATCATCGTGCCGTAGGGGTCGCCCACCTTTTCGGCGAGCAGTTCGGCGTGATGGGCCACGCGCATCGAAGCCATGACAATAAAGCCGATCAGCACCAGGCCACCGAGCAGCGCCGTGGCCTGCCCACTGTGCAGCAGCCAGTGTTCCAGCGGGTAGGCCGCGATGGCGGCGATCAGCGCCAGCCACATGAATTTTTCTTGCTTGAGGGATGTGAGCATTGCGGGCCTTTTCGAGCGGCGATTCAGTCATTGATGGGGTACAGACTGCAGCGATTCGCTAACGTTTCGTTACACCTTAGTTCATTCACCCACTGGCACAGGCACGAAGAATGCTTACCGCTCGGTCAGGTTTTACCGATTATTTGCGCCCTGGCCTGTAGAATGTCGCCATTGCACCTGATGAGAACGCACACATGTACGACTGGCTAAACGCCCTGCCCAAGGCTGAACTGCACCTGCACCTGGAGGGTTCGCTGGAGCCCGAGCTGCTGTTCAGCCTGGCCGAACGCAACAAGATCGCGCTGCCGTGGAACGACGTCGAGACCCTGCGCAAGGCCTACGCCTTCAACAACCTGCAGGAGTTTCTCGACCTCTATTACAAGGGCGCCGATGTATTGCGCACGTCCCAGGACTTCTACGACCTGACCTGGGCCTACCTGCTGCGTTGCAAGGCGCAGAACGTGATTCACACCGAGCCGTTCTTCGACCCGCAGACCCACACCGACCGTGGCATCCCTTTTGAAGTAGTGCTCAATGGCATCGCCAGCGCGCTCAAAGATGGCGAGCAGCAACTGGGTATCACCAGCGGCCTGATCCTCAGCTTCCTGCGCCACCTGAGCGAAGAAGAAGCGCAAAAAACCCTCGACCAGGCGCTGCCGTTCCGTGATGCGTTTGTCGCCGTGGGCCTGGACAGCTCGGAAATGGGCCACCCACCGAGCAAGTTCCAGCGCGTGTTCGATCGCGCCCGTGGCGAAGGTTTCCTGACCGTCGCCCATGCTGGCGAAGAAGGCCCGCCGGAATACATCTGGGAAGCCCTTGACCTGCTGAAAATCCAGCGTATCGACCATGGCGTGCGCGCCATCGAAGACGAGCGCCTGATGCAGCGGATCATCGACGAGCAGATCCCCCTGACCGTGTGCCCGCTGTCCAATACCAAGCTGTGTGTATTCGACGACATGGCCCAGCACAACATCCTCGACATGCTCGAACGTGGGGTGAAGGTCACGGTGAACTCCGATGACCCGGCTTACTTTGGCGGGTATGTCACCGAAAACTTCCACGCGCTGCACACCTCCCTGGGCATGACCCAGGACCAGGCCAGCCGCCTGGCGCAAAACAGCCTGGATGCACGCCTGGTCAAGCCCTGACCCCTCCCTGTAGGAGCGAGCTTGCTCGCGAAGGACGCCAACGATAAAGCGTACATCCTGGATGAACGCGGCGCCTTTGAATTGTTCGCGGGCAAGCCCGCTCCTACACAGCTGCCATCCGGGCAATTTCCAGGCGCCCGGTTTCGGTGACCTGCAGTGCGCTCGACTCACTGATCGTCTGCAACCAGCGCGACTGCATGAACAACTGCAACAAGCCCGCCCCCAAAGCCCCACCCAGATGCGGCTGCTGTTCGCTCCAGTCATAACAATCGCAAGCCATCGTCGCGTAACTCTGGTGGGCCAGGGCCTGGGTAAAAATGCCATGCTCGGCCAAATGGCGTGCGCCCAAGGGGGTCACGTGGATCCGCTGCTCGAAGCGTTCAATCCACTTCGCCAACACCATGCGTTGATAAAGTGCCGCGGCCATTTCCCCGCCCAGGTGGTCATGGCAGAGCCGTGCCTGACGCAACAACGCCGGCGCCAGCAATACCGCGACCGACCGGCTGGGCGCACTGCGCGCCACACTGGCCATTGTGGTACTGGCCAATGCATCGACGGCTGCGGCCACATCCGCCGCCGCCATGCGGAAGAAGCGCTTGCGCCCCCGGGCTTCGATACGCAGCAACCCACCCGCCGCCAACCGCGCCAAATGCGCATTGGCCGATGACGCTGACAACCCGGCCAGCATCGCCAGTTCCTCGGACGGCTTGGCCGAACCGTCCATCAACGCCCAGATCATCGCGGTGCGCTTGGGGTCTGCCAGCAAGGTGGCGATCTGGCTGATGCAAGGTGCCTGTTCCATGTACTCACTCCCTGTTGAATCGTTGGTCTGCTCCATTTCGCGCAAAAGTATAAGTGTGTGGGCAGCAGATTCCGTGGCGTCCTACCGCCAAATCAGCGACAGCAGCTGCCTGAAGTTTCCTGAAATCCCTGAGGTTATTGCGTAGTTCCCCTGCGTTCGGGCAATTGCGCGCTCAACTTCCCACAACGAGCCACAAGCATTTCTCGCAAGAGGTTGACCGGTTTACTCAATTGCGCGCGATGGGCACACAGCAGATTGAGCGGTGTGCGTTCACCCTGCAGCTCGGGCAAGAGCAACTGCAGGCGACCAGCCAGCACATCGGCGCTGACATCCAGCCAGGACTTGTAGGCAATGCCCACCCCGGCCACGGCCCAGCGCCGCACCACATCCGCATCGTCACTGAAACGGTCACCGCTGACAGTCAGGCTGATTTCCCGTTTGGCGTCCTGAAACCGCCAATGGTCGTGCACCCGGCTGCCGAGCATATAGAGCAGGCAATTGTGCTGGGCCAGTTCTTCCAGATGGCGGGGCTCGCCATGCCGGGCCAAGTAGCCGGGCGCTGCGCACAGTACCCGACAATTGTCCGGCGCCACCGGCAACGCCACCAGGCTCGAATCCTCGGGTTCGCCGTAGCGCAAGGCTATATCCACCGGTTGGCGGAACAGGTCGGCGATCCGGTCGCCCAGCAGCAGGCGCACGCTCAATTGCGGGTGCTCGCGCTGAAACTCGTCCAACCACGGCAGCAACAGGTTCCGTCCGAAGTCCGATGGCGCCGACAGCTGCAGGACGCCGCTGACATGATCCTGGCCGCTGGCCAGCAGGCGCCGGCCTTCATCCAGTTGGCTCAAGGCACCACGGGCGTACTCTAGAAAGCCTTCGCCCTCGGCGGTCAGGCGCAGGCTGCGGGTGGAACGTGCCAGCAAGCGCGCACCCAACTGTTGCTCAATGCGTTTCAACGCAGCACTGGCCACCGCTGCCGACATATCCATGACCCGTGCGGCAGCCGACAAGCTCCCCAAATCCGCCGCACGCACAAACAACTGCAAATCATCAAAACGCAGCATGAGCACCGCCCCGGGCAATTATCAAAAAAATATTGAAAGAGACTGCTCTTTTAGCGGGTTTTATCTGCAAGAGAAATAGCCAATGATCTACCCATCCCATTCCGTACACCCTGGAACTCGTCATGAAAGCCATCGCCTACTACGCCGCATTGCCGATCAACGACCCCAAGTCCCTGCAAGATGTGCAACTGCCTGAGCCGGTAGCCGGCCCGCGCGACCTGCTGGTGGAAGTCAAAGCCATCTCGGTCAACCCGGTCGATACCAAGATCCGCCAGAACGTCGCCCCGGAAAACGGCGCGGCCAAGGTGCTGGGCTGGGACGTGGCTGGCGTGGTCAAGGCCGTGGGCAGCGACGTCACCCTATTCAAGGTCGGCGACAAGGTGTTTTACGCCGGCTCCCTGACACGCCCGGGCGGCAACAGCGAGTTGCATACTGTGGATGAGCGCATCGTCGGCCATATGCCCCAGAGCCTGGGTTTTGCCGAGGCGGCCGCCCTGCCGTTGACGGCCATTACCGCCTGGGAGCTGCTGTTCGAGCGCCTGCAAATTGCTGAAGGCCAGACCGATCAAGGCCAGAGCCTGCTGATCGTCGGCGCTGCCGGTGGCGTGGGGTCGATCCTTACCCAGCTGGCTGCGCAACTCACCGCGCTCAAGGTGATCGGCAGTGCCTCGCGCCCGCAAACCCAGGCCTGGGCCAAGGACCTGGGGGCTGATCTGGTGGTCGACCACAGCCAGCCACTGAGCGAAGAACTCAAGCGCGCAGGCCACCCACAGGTGACCCATGTCGCCAGCCTGACCCAGACCGACCAGCATCTGGACCAGTTGGTCGAAGCCCTCGCGCCCCAAGGCAAACTGGCCTTGATCGATGATCCCAAGTCACTGGACGTGCTCAAACTCAAGCGCAAGAGCCTCTCGCTGCACTGGGAGTTCATGTACACCCGTTCGATGTTCGAGACCGCCGACATGATCGAGCAGCACAACCTGCTCAATCGGGTAGCCGAACTGATCGATGCCGGCACCCTGAAAACCACGGTGGGCGAACACTTCGGCCTGATCAACGCAGAGAACCTGCGCCGGGCCCATGCCCTGCTGGAAAGCGGCAAGGCCAAGGGCAAGATCGTGCTGGAAGGCTTCTAAGCCGAGGGCTCTGTCAGTACCGTCTTTTATCGCTGTAGGTAACGGACGGCACCGCTAGTCAGAGACTTGATCCTTGTCATATTTGTGAGCGTATTCGGGTTTATATTGGCCGCCTTTGCCACGCAATCTTTTACGTGAGGAAGTCAGCAATGAAGATCCTGATAAAAGCGTTAGCAAAATCCCAAGGCAACAAATGGCAGGTCCGCCTGGACCACGACGCCTTTACCTTCCGCACTGAAGCCGAGGCCCGCGCCTTCGCCAACACCCTGCAAAACCGCATCCAGGCGCCCCATCGCTTTCCCGAAAGCCAGCAGCGCGCTACTGGCTGAAAACGCCGTCAGACCTGCGCTTGCAAGGCTCGCTGCCGTTGCAGGCGCTGGGTCAACATGGCCACCACTACCGCCAACACCCCGCACAAGCTGATGACGATCGACATCGGCATGGCTGTGCCGTCGTGCAATGCGCCGACCAACGACGCTGCACCCGCGGCCACGCCAAACTGGATGCAGCCCAGCAGTGCCGACGCGCTGCCGGCCCGTGCGCCCTGGCCGTTCATGGCGCATGCCGAGGTGTTGGGCATGATGCAACCCAGGCTGGCAATACACAGGAACAGCGGCACCAGCAGCGGCCACAATGCTTCGGTATGCAAGGCACTGACCGCCAGCAACGCCAACGCCGCTGCGAGGTAGACCCACACCGTGCGGGTCAGCAGAAACGCCGGGCCGCGCTTGGACAGCAGCCGCGCGTTGACCTGGGCCACCAGGATAAAGCCCGCGGCATTGGTGCCGAACAGCCAACCGTAGTGCTCGGCCGGCACGCCATACAGCTTGATAAAGACGAAAGGTGAACCGGCGATGTAGGCAAACATCCCGCCAATTGCGATACCGCCAGTCACGGCATACCCCAGGTAGACCCGATCAGCCAGCAGCCGCCCATATTGGCGCAACGCCCCGGACAGTGGCTGCCGAGGCTGATGGGCCGGAAAACTTTCCGGCAAGCCGACAGCCACCGCCACCCCGGCGCCGACACTGAATACCGTCAACGCGAGGAAGATCGACTGCCAGCCCCACAGGCTGACCATCACCCCACCGAGCATCGGCGCCAGGATCGGTGCCAGCCCGACCACCAGCATCAATTGCGAAAAAACCTTGGCCGAGCCCACCGCATCGCACTTGTCGCTGACCACCGCCCGGGAAATCACCATGCCCGCACACCCGCCCAGGGCCTGGACGAAGCGCGCACCGATCAGCCATTCCAGGGACGGCGCATAGGCGCACGCCAGGGAAGCCACGGTGAACAAAGTGACACCGCTCAACAGCGGGATACGCCGGCCAAAACGATCCGCCAGCGGCCCATAGATCAACTGACCGATCGCCAGGCCCGTGAAGTACACCGCCAGGGTCAGTTGGATATGTTTTTCGTCAGTGCCGAATGCCACGGCCATGGCCGGGAAGCCCGGCAGGTAAAAGTCGATGGCCAGCGGCGCAAATGCGCTCAAGGCCCCCAGAATAAGGATTATGCGAAGGTTCATCAGGCACCCGGTAGAGTCGGCAGCCCGACAGTCTAGCCGCGCTTGGGTGCCTTGAACATTACGTTAGCTCGCTACCTATTAAATAATCAGGCGAGCTTGGCGCTGTAGCCTTCTTCGCTGATCAGGCTGATCACTTCGTCCGGCGATAAACGACTTTCAACGCCGACTTCCTTGGCGGCCAGATTCACATTCACACTGGCCGCCGGGTCCTTGGCCTGTACCGCTTGGGTCACGGCCCGAACGCAGTGGCCGCAGGTCATTCCTTCAACGCTGAATATTTGCATGACATGACTCCTTGAGTGAGGTTGCACCCAGTCTCATCCTTGCCACGATGGCAAGGTCAAGCGCTGAAAACAACCGCCGGGCTGGTATTCCCTGGCGACGTCCGCCAAGCTGCAAGCATCAACGATCTAAACCGGAGAATTCACCATGCGTTGGTCGTTTTTTGGCCTTGCCAGTCTGCTGAGCCTGTTCGCCGCCGTTCCCCAGGCCAGCGCCGCCGAGGACTATGCGGTGCTGATCGTATCCAGGGAGCGCCTGGAAGTGCCCACCAACTGCGAGATTGGCCTGTACGTCAATGACCAACTGGCCGGGCGGCTGTTCCAGGAGCAGGCCACCTCGTTCAACTTCCCGGAAGGCAAGGTCTCGCTGCGTCTCAAGCTGCTGCCGGGCCAGGCTCCAGGCTGCCTGCCGGGGCTATTGGCGCCCAAAGCCCAAGAGATCACGCTGAAAGCCGGCGACGTACGCAAGTTGCGCATTGCCCAGGGCGCGGACGGCATGTACCTCAAGGCCGCCAAGCTCGGTTACTGACCGTTTTTGTAGGCGCGAGCTTGCTCGCGAAGAACGACAACGATGACGCGTATTTACCGGGTAAATGCGGCGCTCTCCAGTTTTTCGCGAGCAAGCTCGCTCCTACAAAAAAACGGTATCAGGGCTTGCCGTGAATTAAGGGGCTTGACCTTCCCCTAAGGTCAAGCTTGATCCTACAGGCAACTTTTCCTGGAGGAACGCCCCATGAATGGATCCACCACCTTCGACCTGCCGATCAGCGGCATGACCTGCGCCAGTTGCGTGGGCCGGGTCGAGCGCGCCCTGAACAAGGTGCCCGGCGTGCAAAGCGTCAGCGTCAACCTGGCCAATGAACGGGCCCATGTCGAGGTGGCGGGCCAGATGGACCCTGCCGTGCTGATCGCCGCCGTGGAAAAAGCCGGCTACACCGCCACCCTGCCGCAAAGCGAAACCGCCACCCAAGCCAGCCAGGAACAGCGTCTGAAACGCGAACGCTGGTCGCTGGTGATGGCCATTGCGTTGGCGTTGCCGCTGGTTTTGCCGATGCTGGTGCAGCCCTTCGGCCTGCACTGGATGCTGCCGGCCTGGGTGCAGTTCCTCCTCGCCACGCCGGTGCAGTTCATTTTCGGTGCGCGCTTCTATGTCGCCGCCTGGAAAGCCGTGCGCGCCGGCGCCGGCAATATGGACCTGCTGGTGGCCATCGGCACCAGCGCCGGGTATGGCCTGAGTATCTACCAGTGGCTAATCGCCCCGGCAGGGGTTGAACCCCATCTGTACTTCGAAGCCTCGGCGGTAGTGATTGCCCTGGTGCTGCTGGGCAAATACCTCGAAAGCCGCGCCAAACGCCAGACCGCCAGCGCCATCCGTGCCCTGGAGGCCTTGCGGCCGGAGCGGGCGATTCAGCTGATCGATGGCCGTGAGCAAGAGGTTGCCATCAGCGCCCTGCGCCTCAACGACCTGGTGCTGGTCAAGCCCGGCGAGCGCTTTCCGGTGGATGGCGAAGTGGTCGAAGGCCAAAGCCACGCCGATGAAGCCTTGATCACCGGTGAAAGCTTGCCGGTGCCGAAACAGCCTGGGGATAAAGTCACCGGCGGCGCAATCAACGGTGAAGGCCGTTTGCTGGTACGCACCCTGGCCCTCGGTGCCGAGAGCGTGCTGGCGCGGATCATTCGCCTGGTCGAAGACGCCCAGGCGGCCAAGGCACCGATCCAGAAACTGGTGGATAAAGTCAGTCAGGTGTTTGTGCCGACCGTGTTGGTGATCGCCCTCGCCACGCTGATTGGCTGGTGGTTGTACGGTGCACCGCTGGAAACGGCATTGATCAATGCGGTGGCGGTGCTGGTCATTGCCTGCCCTTGCGCACTGGGCCTGGCCACGCCAACGGCGATCATGGCCGGCACTGGCGTCGCGGCCCGCCACGGGATTCTGATCAAGGACGCTGAAGCGCTGGAGCGCGCCCACGAAGTCAGCGCGGTGGTATTCGACAAGACCGGCACCCTCACCTCCGGCGCGCCGAAAATCGCCCACCTGAGGGCAGTGGATGGCAACGAAGCCTTGTTGCTGCAACAGGCCGGCGCCCTGCAACGCGGCAGCGAACACCCCTTGGCCAAGGCGGTGCTGGACGCCTGTAATGATCAAGGTTTGCCGGTTGCCGATGTGAGCGCCAGCCAATCCCTGACCGGACGCGGCATTGCCGGCACCCTGGACGGTCGGCAACTGGCCCTGGGCAATCGGCGCATGCTCGATGAAACCGGCTTGAAGCCAGGTGACCTGGCCGCCAATGCCAGCGCCTGGGAAGCCGAAGGCCGCACCTTGTCCTGGCTGATCGAGCAAAGCCCACAGCTTCGCGTGCTGGGCCTGTTCGCCTTTGGCGACACGCTCAAAGAGGGTGCCCTGCAAGCCGTGCAACAGCTCAAGGCGCGGCATATCAGCAGCCATTTGCTGACCGGTGACAACCGCGGCAGCGCCCGCGTGGTGGCACAAGCGCTGGGCATCGATGATGTGCACGCCGAAGTATTGCCCGCCGATAAAGCCGCCACCGTCGCCGAGCTGAAAAAGACCGGCGTGGTGGCCATGGTCGGCGACGGCATCAACGATGCGCCGGCCTTGGCCGCAGCAGATATTGGCATTGCCATGGGCGGCGGCACCGACGTCGCCATGCACGCGGCCGGCATCACCTTGATGCGCGGCGATCCGCGCCTGGTGCCCGCGGCCCTGGAAATCAGCCGCAAGACCTACGCGAAAATTCGACAGAACCTGTTCTGGGCCTTTGTGTATAACTTGATCGGCATTCCGCTGGCCGTATTCGGCCTGCTCAACCCGGTATTGGCCGGCGCCGCCATGGCCCTGTCCAGCGTGAGCGTGGTCAGCAATGCGCTACTGTTGAAAACCTGGAAACCCAAGGATCTGGAGGATCACCGCCAATGAACATCGGCCAGGCAGCCCGGCAAAGCGGCTTGAGTGCGAAGATGATTCGCTATTACGAGTCGATCAACCTGCTCAAGCCGGCCCATCGCAGCGACAGCGGCTATCGCCTGTATAACGACGACGACCTGCACACCCTGGGCTTTATCAAACGCTCGCGAGACCTGGGGTTCTCCCTGGAGGAAGTCGGCAAGTTGCTGGAGTTGTGGCAGGACCGGCAACGGGCCAGTGCCGACGTGAAAGCGTTGGCTCGCCAGCATATCGAGGAGCTGGATCACAAGATCCGCGAACTGGGGCAGTTGCGCGATACGTTGCAGGACCTGGTGGAGCACTGCCAGGGCGATCACCGGCCCGATTGTCCGATTCTCAAGGAATTGGCGTCGGGCAGCTGTTGCGGATCTAACTGACCGAACGCAAAACCCAATGTGGGAGCTGGCTTGCCTGCGATGCAGGCACCTCGGTACATCAGTTGCACCGAGGTGATGCTATCGCAGGCAAGCCAGCTCCCACACAAGCCAGCTCCCACATTTTTAACCCCCAGTATGCCGGGCGATCACTGCATCCAAGGCGGCGGCGGTTCTTCCGCCGGTTTGCCCGGTGGTGCATCGTCCGCTGCGCGGATCGCCTGGCGCCGCTCTTCGTCGAGCCGCGCCGCTTCGATCTCACGCATCACGCCGCCGACGTCTGCCAACTCTTCCGGCTCGTCGAACTCGCCAGTCAACACACTGGCCGGGTGCAAGGTGCCGGCTTCGTACAGCGCCCACATCTCCTTGGCGTACTTGGTGGTCTTCAATTCCGGGGCAAATCGCCCGAAATACGAAGCCATGTTGCCCACGTCCCGCTCCAGCATGGTGAATGCGTGGTTGTTGCCCGCCGCGTCCACCGCTTGCGGCAAGTCGATGATCACGGGGCCCGTCGGCGTCAACAGTACGTTGAACTCCGAGAGGTCACCGTGCACCAGGCCGGTACACAGCATCAGCACGATCTGCGAGATCAGGAACGCGTGATACTCACGGGCCTGATCCGGCTCCAGCACCACGTCGTTGAGCCTTGGCGCCGCATCACCGTATTCATCGGCCACCAGTTCCATCAGCAATACGCCTTCAAGGAAGTCGTAGGGCTGGGGCACGCGCACACCGGCGCCGGCCAAACGAAACAGAGCCGCAACTTCGGCGTTCTGCCACGCGTCTTCGGTTTCTTTCTTGCCGAACTTGGAACCCTTGGCCATCGCCCGAGCCTGCCGGCTGTTGCGGACCTTGCGGCCTTCCTGGTATTCGGCCGCCTGACGAAAACTTCGTTTATTCGCCTCCTTGTAGACCTTGGCGCAACGTAACTCGTTGCCGCAGCGCACCACATAAACAGCTGCTTCTTTACCACTCATGAGTGGGCGCAGCACTTCGTCGACCAGACCGTCCTCGATCAGGGGTTCAATGCGTTTAGGAGTCTTCATCAGCTTTTATTGTGGGTCCTTTATTACCAAACACGCGTATGGCACTCGTTATACGGCAATCCTCGCACAGCGGGGAGAGGGTAACGAGCCTTGATCTGCTAAAGAATGCATCCAATATGCCAGATTAATCCGACAAAGCCGCTATTGCCCGAGGCGTTCGGATAATAGCCGAGATCAGCGCTCAATGATCGCCGTCACGCCTTGGCCCCCCGCCGCGCAGATCGAGATCAGCCCGCGCCCCTTGCCCGCCGCGTCCAGCAGCTTGGCCAGGTTGGCGACAATACGTCCACCGGTGGCGGCAAATGGGTGCCCGGCGGCCAGGGAGCTGCCCTTGACGTTCAGGCGGCTGCGGTCGATTGAGCCCAGCGGCGCATCCAGCCCCAGGCGGGTCTTGCAGTAATCGGCATCTTCCCAGGCCTTGAGTGTGCACAACACTTGGGCAGCGAAGGCTTCGTGAATTTCGTAGTAGTCAAAATCCTGCAAGGTCAGGCCATTTCTCGCCAGCAAGCGTGGGACGGCATACACCGGCGCCATCAACAGCCCTTCGGCACCGTTGACGAAATCCACCGCCGCCGCTTCGCCATCACGCAGGTAGGCGAGAATCGGCAGGCCACGTTCCCTGGCCCAGGCTTCGCTGCCCAGCAACACCAGGGAGGCGCCATCGGTCAGTGGCGTGGAGTTGCCAGCGGTGAGAGTGCCCTTTTCACTGCGCTCAAAAGCCGGTTTGAGGCTGGCGAGTTTCTCCAGGGTCAGGTCCGGGCGCAGGTTGTTGTCACGGGTCAGGCCCAGGAACGGCGTGAGCAAATCGCTGTGCCAGCCCTCGGCATAGGACGCGGCCATTTTCTGATGGCTTTCCAGGGCCAGTTGGTCCTGCTCGGCGCGGGGAATCTGCCAGGTCTGCGCCATCAATTCGCAATGCTGGCCCATGGACAGGCCAGTACGCGGCTCGCCATTGCGCGGCAACTCCGGCTTGAGGTGCTGGGGACGAAGTTGTAACAGGACTTTTAATTTATCCGCCATGGATTTGCTGCGATTGGCTTGCAGGAGGATTTTGCGCAGGCCCTCATTCACTCCGATGGGCGCGTCGGAAGTGGTGTCGACACCACCTGCGATCCCACATTCGATCTGCCCCAGGGCAATCTTGTTGGCCACCAGCAACGCCGCTTCCAGCCCGGTGCCGCAGGCCTGTTGAATGTCGTAGGCCGGGGTTTGCGGCGACAGGCGCGAGCCCAGCACGCACTCACGGGTCAGGTTGAAGTCCCGCGAATGCTTGAGCACCGCACCTGCAGCCACTTCGCCCATGCGCAGGCCGTGCAGGTTGTAGCGCTCGATCAAACCTTCCAGGGCAGCCGTCAGCATCGCCTGGTTACTGGCCGTGGCGTAGGGGCCATTGGAACGGGCGAAGGGGATACGATTACCGCCAATGATCGCGACACGGCGCAACTGAGTCATGGAAAGCTCCCTGTTAGGTGGTAGGTGCAATCCTGAGCCTAGACTAGGAACGACTGTCACCTATTGATGGTCCACCCTTTGAACCCCAGCAGCCGGAGAGCGTTCCATGTCTGACCGTTATATCGACTTCGCCAACTCAAGCCTTGGCCACCGCGTGGTCTCGGCCATTGGCCTGCCGTCCCCGGTACGCCTGGAGCGCTGGCAAGCCGGGCGCCTGCGCCCGGTGGAAGGCGCCCTGCTGTTGGGTGGCGGCCCGCTGGCGGCCCAGGTGCTGGGATTTGCCAATAAACTCACCGAGGCCATCTACAGCTACGGGGCCGAGCCGCTCAAGGCCACGCCCTGGATCCCCGGGCATGGCCCCAAGCTCAAGGCGGTGCTGTTCGATGCCAGCCATTTGCAACACACCGACCAACTCAAGCAACTGCGCGAGTTCTTCCAGCCGCTGCTGAAAAATCTCGATCACAGCGCGCACCTGGTGATTCTCGGTCGCGCCCCGGAAAGCCTCAGCGATCCATTCGCCGCCAGTGCCCAGCGGGCCCTCGAAGGCTTCAGCCGGTCGCTGGCCAAGGAGCTGCGCAACGGCGGCACCTTGCAGTTGCTGTATGTCGGCGAAGGCGCCGAAGCACAGTTGGAAGGCGCGCTGCGGTTTTTCCTCTCGCCGAAAAGCGCCTATATCTCCGGCCAGGTGCTGCGCCTGAGTGCCTGCCCGACCCAAGTGCATGACTGGACGCGCCCACTGGCCGGGCTCAAGGCCCTGGTGACCGGGGCTGCCCGAGGTATCGGCGCTTCAATTGCCGAAACCCTGGCCCGGGACGGTGCCGAAATTGTGTTGCTGGATGTGCCGCAGGCCAAGGCCGATCTCGACGCCCTCGCCGCACGCTTGGGCGGGCGTGGCATTGCCCTGGATATCTGCGCCGATGACGCCGCCACGCAACTGATCGAACAATTGCCAGATGGCATCGACATCGTGGTGCACAACGCCGGGATCACCCGCGACAAGACCCTGGCCAATATGACCCCGGAATACTGGGACGCCGTATTGGCGGTCAACCTCAACGCCCCACAAGTGCTGACCAAGGCCCTGCTCGACAGCGGCACCCTGCACGACAACGGCCGCGTGGTGTTGCTGGCTTCGATCAGCGGCATCGCCGGCAACCGCGGGCAAACCAACTACGCCGCGAGCAAGGCCGGGCTGATCGGCCTGGCCCAGGCCTGGGCGCCGCTGCTGGCGCAACGGGGCATCAGCATCAACGCCGTGGCCCCGGGCTTTATCGAAACCCAGATGACTGCACATATTCCTTTCGCCTTGCGTGAAGCCGGGCGGCGCATGAGCTCCCTGGGCCAGGGCGGTTTGCCGCAGGATGTCGCCGAAGCGGTAGCGTGGCTGGGCCAACCGGGCTCAGGTGCGGTCAGTGGCCAGGCGTTGCGTGTATGCGGGCAAAGCCTGCTGGGAGCGTAACTATGCTGTGGTACACATTACCTCGCAGCCCGGCACTGCCGCCGCTGTATTGGCGCGCCGCACTCAAGCGCAAGATCACCGGCACCACGCTGCCCGACTCAGGGTTGCATTGCCGGGTGCAGGTCAATCCTGCGGCAGTGACGGCCTACCGCAAGGTCTGTGGGTCTGCCGAGAGCCCGATGTTGCCGGCGACTTATCCACACATCATGGCGTTCGGCCTGCAGCTGCAACTGCTGACGGCACCGCAGTTCCCCTTCCCGCTGCTAGGGCTGGTGCACTTGAGCAACCGTATCCGCGTGTTTCGCCCCATGGGCGGGGTCAGCGATGTGCGGGTCAGTGTGCATACGCGCAACCTGCAACCCCACGCCAAGGGCGCGACCTTTAACCTGATCACCACCGTCGAGGATTCCCTGGGTTTGCTGTGGGAAGGTGAAAGCCAAATGCTCTGTCGCGGGGTGAAACTCGATGGCGAGGTACCGGAGCAATCCCTGCCAGCGCCCAGTACGGTCAGCGAGCTGACTCGCTGGAAGGCACCGTCCGACATCGGTCGGCGGTATGCCCGGGTATCCGGCGACTACAACCCGATCCACTTAAGCGCCCTGACCGCCAAGTTGTTCGGCTTCCCCCAGGCGATCGCCCATGGCCTGTGGAACAAGGCGCGCACTGTGGCGGCCCTGCATGAACATCTACCCGCGGCGAACATCGAGATCTACGTGGAGTTCAAGAAACCGGTACGCCTGCCTGGCGAGGTCATCTTGTTGAGCAGTGCCCCCGGTTCCAGCGGCGAGTTGCAACTCAAGGGCGCTGGCGATATCGAGCATATGCTCGGCAAGTGGCAGCCGATTGCCTGAAAACGGGTTAACCGGCTGATTAATTGTATATATACAACCTAAGTTATAGCGGGCTATCGATAGCCCGCTAACTTATTCAAGTCATTGATTTACATCGCATCACATTTAACAGAAACCTCACTTATATACCGTTGGTATTAATCACCAAGACGCATATCCGTGCCTGTATATAAATCGTTAATACCAAGTTGAGCGTTGCGACAAAGAGTGCCGAGGACTGTTATAGCCACAACGGACGCAAATATTGCCTGCTGAAGAACGGGTGAACTTGCGAGACCAACAAAGGCTGTACCAGGTGCTAAGGAACTCATCATGAAAACTCAAGTCGTGTTGTGGAAGGCAAGTACTGCATTGGCCCTTATCTTGGCGATGAGCCTGGGAGGCTGCAGCAGTGGTGGTGGCGGTCATAAGAGCAGCGTTGCATCCTCGTCCCCGGATGCTGGCGCCGGTACCGGTGGTGGTGACGGCGGCGGCACGGGTGGCGGCGACGGTGGTGGTACTGGCGGTGGCACGGGTGGCGGCGACGGTGGTGGCACTGGCGGCGGCACAGGTGGCGGCACCGGCGGTGGCACTGGCGGCGGCACAGGTGGCGGCACAGGTGGCGGCACCGGCGGTGGCACTGGCGGCGGCACGGGTGGCGGCACCGGCGGTGGTACTGGCGGCGGCACAGGTGGCGGCACAGGCGGCGGCACAGGTGGCGGCACTGGCGGCGGCACCGGCTCGACTACCAGCCCATTGGTCACTGGTCAGATTGCGGCCAATCTGGGCAGCACCCTCGGTAACGTCGGTACAGCGATCGGTGGCATCGGCACAACCGTTGGCGGCGTTCCGGTAGTCGGCACTGCCGCAGGCGGCCTGGTGACCAGCGTGGGCACCGCGGTTGGCAGCGTCGGCACTGGCGTCGGCACTGGCCTGGGCTCCCTGGGCACCAACAGCAACTCCGTAGGCGTTACCGTGGCCGGTGTGGCCAACGGCGTTGCCGACCTGGGCACGGGTGTTTCGAACACCGGCAAAACACTCTCGACTACCCTGGGCGGTATCCCGGTAGTCGGCGGCCTTACCGGCGGCGTCGGTGGGGCAGCAGGTGGCCTGGTGGATAAAGTTGGCCAGGCAGTCACCATGCTCGGCGATACCTTGAGTACCGCCAGCACCACCGGCCCACTGGGATCGGTCACCAACACCCTGGGCGGCAAAGTGCTGGTGCCTGTGGTCTCGCTGGTGGAAAACACCACCGGCAACCTGGGTAAAGCCACCGGCCTGGGCAACCCGGTCAATGGCCTGTTGGATAAAGTCGGCTCTACCGTCACCGGCCTCGGCACTCAGGTGGCAGGCGCAGGTGGCGCTGGCAACCCAGTGACCGGTGCCGTGGGCAGCGTGCTCAGCGGTGTCGGTGCGGTAGCAGGCACTGCGGGTGGTTATGTGGCACCGTCTGCCGGTACCGGCAGTGGCAGTGCCCCGGCATCCGGTCTGCCTGAACTGGTGGGCGGCCTGGTGGCCAACGTCGGTAACGGCCTGAATGCGGGCAACACCAACGGCACCGTCAGTGCAGGGGGTGTGGCAGGTGGCGCACTGGGCAACACCGTGGCCTCGCTCGGCACAGTAATCGGTGGCAATGGTGTGGCCAACACCGCGGCAACCGCACCGGTAGCAGGTCTGGCGACCAATGTGGGCGCGGCGCTTAACCCTGTGACTTCGGGTGTCAGCAGCCTGACCCAGAACATCGGCACCACCACCGGCATCGGCGCACCGGTCAACGGCCTGGTGACTCAAGTGGGCGGCGCAGTCAGCAGCCTCGGCGGCAACATCACTGCAGCCAATGCCAACCCAATCACCAACACTGTAGGCCAGACCGTCAACACAGTCGGTGGGGTGGTGTCCTCGGTCGGTGGCCTGGTAACCGGCGGCACCAGCGGTAGTGGTGGTGGCTTGCTCGGCGGCCTGAACATCAACGCCAACGCCAATGCCACGGCGTCTGGATCGGCCACTGCAAACACCGGCGTAGGTGGCCTGCTCAAGGGCCTGACCGGCAAGTAGAAGAATTGCACCTGGCCATTAGACGGCCTCCTCTACAGCGCCTACGCTTGGTTGAGACGAGAGATTCCAATGGGTCTCTCGTCTTTTTTATTGGAACTCCCGAACCGTGCCCAAGAACCCGGCGGGAACCTGCGAAATGCCGCTGCAGTTTTGACCATGGAGTGTCCTATGCGCGTTTTGACGCCGTTGTTATTGCTCACCCTCAGCGCTTACGTCCACGCCGAGACCCTACCCAGCTTCCTCAACAGCAACGACACCATCCGCAACCTCCCCGTACCCAACCTGCCGGCCGACGCCTACCGCCCGGTGACGCCGCAGACCCAGCTACCAGAGACCCCGGCCGCACAAGCGCAACCGTTGCTGATGGACACCAAAGTCACCATCCGCAAACTGCAGATCGAGGGCGGCACCGTGTACCCGCTGCAGGAAGTCGCCCAGGTTTTCGAGCCGTTGATTGGCCATGAAACCAACCTTGCGCAACTGATCGAAGCCACCCGCAGCATCACCCGTCGCTATCAGCAGGACGGCTACCTGTTGTCCTACGCCTTCCTGCCCGACCAACGCTTCGAGCAGGGCCTGGTGCGGGTGGTTTTGGTCGAGGGCTACATCAAGGACTACCAAGTGCAGGGCGACATTGGTTCGGTCTCGGGCTACGTCGACAAGCTGGCGCAAAAGCTCCAGGCCGAACGCCCGCTGACCCGCAAGACGTTTGAGCGTTACACCACCTTGATGGGGCGGATTCCCGGCGTGACCCTGCAAGCGCAAGTACCGCCACCGGGCACCACCGACGGTGCCGCGCATATGAATATCCAGGCCAGCCGCAAACCGTTTACCAGCAGCATGAGCATGACCGACGACAGCCGTGGCGGCCTGCAAGCCCTGATCGCCGGCACCAGCAACTCCCACACTGCAATGGGCGAACAAGTGAGCCTCAGCGGCCTGTTCCCGCCGGGGGAAGACAAAGAGCGTTACTACCGGCTCGACTACAGCCAGTTCATCAATGCCGAAGGCACGCAATTGAGCCTGTATGGCGCGCGCTATCGCAGCGACCCGAGCACCCGTATCCGCCTGGACGGCGGCTTTTCACTCAAGCCGCACCGGGAGAACGACCGCTTCTCCATCGGCCTGAGCCATCCGCTGATCGCCTCGCCCAGCGAGTCCCTGACCCTCGGCACCCGCTTCTACGGAGTGAACGACCGGACCCGCTATCAACTGGTGGGTTACCCGCAACGGTTCGACGTAGAAACCGACCTGCGCGCACTGGCCTTCGAAGGAGACTGGCGCAAGGCCGACGATCGCCAATTACGCATCCTCAGTGCCGGCCTGTACCAAGGCATCGACGGCTTGGGGGCCAAGACACGCAGCGACCTGGAAGGGATAAAGTCTGACCTGGACTTCTTCCGCCTGCGCCTGTCCGGGGTACAGAGCGACAAGTTCTTCGACAATTGGCAAGGCGTGCTCTCGGCAGCGCTGTACTGGAGCGACGCCACCTTGCCCGACAGCGAACGCGCAGTGTTCGGCGGGCAGAATTTCGGGCGTGGTTACCCGGATGACCAGGGCTCGGGCGACAAGGGCTGGGGGGTGGCCTACGAGGTCAACTACAGCTACAACCGCAGTGGCGACTGGGTAAGGATCGTGCAGCCCTACATCGTGCTCGACCGTGCCAAGGCGTGGTTCAACAACTTGCCGGTGAAAGATAGCGACATGTCCTCTGCCGCCATAGGCCTGCGGTTTGGCGATGCCAAGTACTACAACATTGCGTTGGAGGCGGCCAAGCCGATGTCGGATATGGCGCTGGACAGTTTTAACCGGCGGCCGCGGTATACGTTGAGTTTCAGCTATCAGTTGTAGGGGTGGTTTGAGCCAATAAAGGCGCGCTGACCTGTGGAGAGGGGGCTTGTCCCCCGTTGGGCTGCGCAGCAGCCCCAATAAGACTTACTGATTTTTATCAGCCACACCGAAGTGGCCGGTTTTGGGGCTGCTGCGCAGCCCAGCGGGGGACAAGCCCCCTCGCCACAATAGCCGCCGTACTCAGGTCAGCGCATCCCCCACCTTGCCAAAGAACGTCGCAATCTGAGGCCCCAGCAACTTCCCGGCCGCCAGTACCACCAACGCAATCACCACAATCAAAATCACATATTCAATCGCCGTCGCACCGTCCCGTCGGCGCACTAACAGCATCCACCACGTGCAAATCCTCAGCAGCAGGGCAGGCAACATAGAACATCTCCTCAGATGGGCGCTACGGACTGGCCAACTGCTCCCTACGCCCTGGGAAACAGATTGTTTAGGGTATCGATCAAACGAACCAGGTAGATGGGTTTGCGAAACAGGTCCAGGACCTGCAAGCGCAACATGTCACTGACGTCATCCATTTCGGCATGACCCGACATGACAATCACGGGCAGGTGCTGGCGTGAGGTGTGCTCACGCAAGCGCTTGATCAGGGAAATGCCGCTTTCCTCAGGCATGCGCAAGTCAGTGATGACCAGCGCAATATCAGGATGCAGTGTCAGCTCCTGTAGTGCATCCGTGACGGAGCTGGCACAGAAGCAAACAAAGCCCTCGTTCCCCAGCGATTCCGCCAGTTCTACGAGGGCATCTTCTTCGTCATCCACCAACAGGATCTGCTGGCGGCTCGTCACAACAGCGTTCATGAGCAATACCTTCCAAGACAATCACTGATGGGCTTGCTCAAAGCGCTGTTGCCAATCAGGTCAAGGCTGCCCCGACTTTAGCGAACATGGCCGCGATCTGAGGCCCAAGCAATTTCCCTGCTGCCAATACGACTAACGCAATAACTGCTACGAGGATCACATACTCGATCGCCGTAGCGCCCTCTTTGCGATGAAACAGCAGTTGGAGTTGAAGGTAGAGCTTCATCATGAAGGTAAGGAACATATGACTTCTCCTTTGCGCTTACTTGCGCAGATCGCGGTACTGCACGGTGATTGCTGCGTGCCACTAGAGCATTGTCAACAAACCCCACATCAACAACTGTAAGAACGGATTAATCACAAAGTAGTAGTCACAACACTGGCGTCATAAACCCGCGTTTTCAGGAGGCATGTCGATAGTTCCAAAATAAATCGTGATGGCTAATGGCATTTTGTCCTAGCTCGGCTACCGTCAAATAGCGAAATCGTTAGATGTTCATAGCTGCCTGGTTGCGAAATAAACTCGTTGGGAAAAACGGGCCCGTAGTGCAACAGGAAAGGGAGAGCCTTCATGAACAGTCGTGTCAGCATGATCCTGGCCGGGTTGTTATTAATCGGTGCGCTATTCGCAGGCTATTGGGGGCTGGTGCTGAGTCGCCCGCCTGAGCCGGTTGTCGAACCGTCGCCATCTGGCGTTTCCGTGGAAAAAACCGTCGCCGCCGTCGAAGACCAGACCCGCCAATCGGTAGTGGTCCTGGCCCATGATGTGCCGCCGTATATCGCCCTCACCGCCGCCGACCTGACCCTGGAAAGACTGCGCACGGCACCGGCCGGCAGCCTGACCAGCCTCGACCAGGCCATCGGCCGCACGCCCTTGAGAGCCCTGCCTGCCGGTACTTGGCTGGATGATTCGAGCTTCAATGCCGGTGGCCCCCTGGCCCGCATGATCCGCCCTGACGAACGCGCCCTGGCGGTCGCCGTCGATGAGGTCATCGGCGCCGCCGGCCAGTTGAGCCCCGGGGATTTTGTGGATGTGCTGCTGTTCCTGCGTCCGGAAGGCACCAACCCTGAGGCCACGGCCCAGGTCATCTTGCCGGCCCTGCGCCTGCTCAGTGTGGGCGATAACCTCGGCCCGACCAACGATGGCAAGCCGGCCGTAGCCCCGCCCACCACCGATGAAGAAAAGGCCCGCCAGGCACAACGCCAGGCAAGCCCGCCACGGACCGTGGTGTTGGCGGTGCCACAACAGTTGATGAGCCGTTTGATGCTGGCAACCAGCGCCGGCACCTTGCGCCTGGCCGTACGCAGTGCCGATGAGCAGTTGTTGAGCCAGTACTGGGCCGGCAACAACGAGGCCCCCGCCAACCTGCAAAGCGCTAATCGCGAGCTGTACCAGTTCACTCAACTGGCGATGCTCGGGGCCCCGAAAAGAGTCGCGCAAGCCGGGGGCGCCAACGAAACCAGGCGCTCCGGCATCGAGGTCATACGTGGTAACCAAGCGACCCAACAAAACCCCTGATTGAGCAAGGATGCCCTGAATGCGCCAACGTTTCGCACCTGCGTTCACTCAAATGGCCTGGGCCTTGATGCTGTCCAGCCTGCCTGTCGGCCTGGCATTCGGCGCCTCGGACACCTGCAGCAACCTGGGTGCTCTGCCGGCCGTGGTCGAGGTCGGCGAAGGCTTGCAGCAAAACCTGCAGTCACCGGTGGCGATCACCCGGCTGGCCATTGGTGACCCCAAAATCGCCGACGTACACCTCAATGGTGACCGCGCGTTCCTGCTCACCGGCGTTGCCTCTGGCGCCACTAGCCTGATGGTCTGGACCCGTTGTTCCAGCGCCCCGCGCCAGAGCATGGTGTTCGTCAAGGGCAAGGCCAGCTCAAGCCTGACCAGCATGGCCCTGTCGCCCTCCGACGACCCGTCCCTGCCGAGCCAGGTGCAGACCGATATCCGCTTTGTGGAAGTCAGCCGCACCAAGCTCAAGGAGGCCAGTACCTCGATCTTTGGCGGCACGCGCAACTTCCTGTTCGGTAGCCCGCGCACCGCCGGGATGAGCCTGCCGCTGGATAACGAAAGTTTTAACATCGGCATTGGTGGTGGGCGTTTTTCGGCGGTGATCAATGCCCTGGAACGCAGCGGTTTTGCCTACACCCTCGCGCGTCCGAGCCTGGTTGCCATGAGCGGGCACAGTGCGACCTTTCTGGCCGGCGGCGAAGTGCCGATCCCGGTGCCCAGCGCCGGCAGCGACACGATCTCCATCGAGTACAAAGAGTTCGGCATCCGCCTGACGCTGACCCCGACCGTGATCGACCGCACGCGGATTTCCCTGAAGGTGGCGCCGGAAGTCAGCGAGCTGGATTACGCCAACGCCCTACAGGTAGAGGGCATCCAGGTGCCGGCCCTGACCGTGCGCCGCACCGACACCACGGTGTCCCTGGCCGATGGCGAAAGCTTTGTGATCAGCGGCCTGATCAGCAATAACAACCGCTCCACCATCAGCAAGTTTCCAGGCCTGGGCGATATCCCGATCCTCGGCGCGTTTTTCCGCGACAGCAACGTCAGCCGCGAGGAAAAAGAGCTGCTGATGATCGTCACCCCGCACTTGGTCCAGCCCCTGGCCGCCAACGCACGCCTGCCGTCCCTGCCCGGGGAAAAACTGCGCACCTACGACCCCAACTGGTATCGCCTGTACTTCCTGGAAAACGGCAACTTCGACCGACGCACAGGACTTTCCCAATGAGCGATAGCCTGAGCCAGACGTTCCTGGCAATCACCCGCAACACCACCGACCTGGAATGGCTGCAAGGCGCCCTGGCGCCCCTGGGCCAAGTGGTCAGTGCCGGTGGTGGCAGCCTTGATGAACTGTTGGCCCTGGTGGACGTGACCTTCGCCAACCTGGTGTTCGTGGGCCTGGACCGCGAGCATGTGGTGGCCCAGAGCGCCTTGATCGAAGGTGCCCTGGAAGCCAAGCCCATGCTGGCCATCGTCGCCCTGGGCGACGGCATGGACAATCAACTGGTGCTCAACGCAATGCGTGCCGGCGCGCGGGATTTTGTCGCCTACGGCTCACGTTCCAGCGAAGTCGCCGGCCTGGTGCGACGCCTGAGCAAGCGCCTGCCACCGGTGGCACACAACGCACACCTGGGCGGCCTCACCGTGCTGTATGGCACCCAGGGCAATGCCGACGGCGCCCTGCTCGCCAGCCACCTGGCGATGGTGGTGCAAAAGAGTGGTCAACAGACCCTGCTGCTGGACCTGGGCCTGCCCCGTGGTGACAGCCTGGCGCTGCTGGGCCTGGAAAGTTCGTTCAACTTTGGCGATGCACTGCGCCACCTGCGCCGCCTGGACACCACCCTGATCAACAGCGCGTTCACCGCCACCGAGGGTGGGCTGCGCATCCTCGCCTATACCGAAAGCGACGAGCCGCTGGAAATGACCAGTGCCGCCGAGTTGTACATGCTACTCAGCGCCCTGCGCCAGCACTTCCAGCACATCGTGGTGAACCTCACCGGCCAGCGCGACAGCGAAGCCTTGCGCACCTTCGTCAGCCATTGCGACAAACTCTTGTGGTGCACCGACCAGAACGTCCTCGACTGCCGGCGCAACCTGGCGGTACTCAATCAGTGGCGGGAAAAAGGCATGAAGCTTGATCATGCCAAGCTGCTGGTGGACCGCTACCTCAAAGGTGCCGCGCCGGACACCGATGCCCTGGAAAAGAGCTTCGGCCTGGAGGCCATCGCCGTGTTGCCCTTCAGCCCCGAGGTGCGCCTGAACGCCAAGAACCAGGGGCAAACCTTATTCAGCCTGGCGCCCCGGGAGACCCTGACGCAAAACCTCAAGACCCTCGGTGAACGCCTGGCCAAGCGCTCCGAAGGTCTGGAAAAACCCTCCACCCGCTGGTTTGATCGGCTGCTGGGGACTCCCAAATGAGCAGCGAAAAACTCTTCGGCGCACCCGCCCGTGGGCTTAACAGTGCGGTGGATCACGACGGTCTGAAACTGGTGCTGCACCGCTACATCATCGACGCCATCGAAGAGTCAGGCAAAAACCTGCTGGAAGGCTCGCGCCAATCCCTGGCGCAATTTGTCATCGACAAGGTGTCGGAATACATCACGCGCATGCACCTGGCGATTTCGCGTTATGAGATGGAGCGCCTGGCCGAAGAAATCGTCGATGAGCTGACCGGTTTCGGTCCGCTGGAAGTGTTGTTGCGCGACCCCTCGGTGACCGAGATCCTGGTCAACGGCCCGCACCGGGTATTTGTCGAGCGCGACGGCCTGTTGCACCAGAGCGACCTGCGTTTTATCGACGCCCATCATGTGGAGCGGGTCATGCAACGCATCCTCGCACCGCTGGGCCGGCGCCTGGATGAGTCATCGCCGATGGTCGATGCCCGGCTGCCCGATGGCAGCCGGGTCAACGCGATCATCCCGCCGATTGCCCTGGACGGCCCGTGCCTGTCGATTCGTAAGTTTCGCAAGGACATGCTCAAGAGCAGCGACCTGGTAGCGATGCAGACCATCGACCAGGCGATCTTCGAGTTTTTCCAGGAGGCGGTCGGCAAGCGCTGCAATATCCTGATCAGCGGCGGCACCGGCACCGGCAAGACCACCCTGCTCAATATCCTCAGCCAATTGATCAACCCCCATGAACGCCTGGTGACCATCGAAGACGTCGCCGAACTGCAACTGGGCCACCCCCACGTGGTGCGCCTGGAAACCCGCCCGCCGAATGCCGAAGGGCATGGCGAGGTAAAGGCCAGCGACCTGATCCGCAACGCCCTGCGGATGCGGCCGGACCGCATCATCCTCGGCGAGATCCGCGGCGTGGAAGTGCTGGATGTGATGACCGCAATGAACACCGGCCACGACGGTTCCATGAGTACCGTGCACGCCAACAATGCCCAGGACGCGCTATTGCGCCTGGAAACCCTGGTGGGCCTGACCGGTCGCGTGGTCGCGGAGAAAACCCTGCGCCAGATGATCTGTGCGGCCTTGGATGTGGTGATCCAGCTGACCCGCATGCCCGATGGCCGGCGCTGCGTCAGTGAAGTGGTGGAGGTCGTGGGGGTGCGCGATGACGTGTATGTCACCAACACCCTGTTCCGCCATGACCGGCGCACCGGCTTTGGTTTCCTGCGCGAGGCGGTCAACCCGGCGGGTGACAAGCTGCGCCGCGAATCGGCCTTGCCGCTATAGGAGCGTCACCATGACCGGCGCCATCTTGATGTTCAGTTGCGTGATCCTGATTGGCGTGTCGCTGCATCTGTTCCTCAGTGGCCTGCGCCAGGCGGAAACCGATCGGGTCCTGGAGCGGCTCGCCGAAGGGCAACCGCTGCTGGCCGAAGAGCGCGGCCGCTGGGTCGGCCTGGAGCGCATGTTCCAGCGCGCGGGCCTGGGCAAGCCCACCGACAGCCTGGGCCTGTGGGTGACCTGCTGGGTGTTGGGCGCGCTCCTGGGCTTGCTGGTGTGGAGCTGGGTCGGGTTGGCCGCAATGTTAGTGCTTCCGCCCCTGATACTGCGGCTGTACATCGCCTGGCGCTATCGGCGGCGGGTTAAACGGATGGTCGAACAATTGCCGCAAGTCCTCGACCACACCGTGCGCAGCCTGAAATCCGGGCGCACCCTGGCCGATGCCCTGCTGGGTGCCATCGACAGCACCGAGGCGCCTTTGAAACCCGCCATGGAGCGTATCCAGCGCAACGTGCAATTGGGGGTCAGCCTGCCCGAGGCCGCCAGTGATTTCGCCGAATTCTACGAACAGGACGAGTTCCGCATGCTCGCCCTGGGACTCAAGGTCAACCACCGCTACGGCGGCAACGCCAGTGACTTGCTGGAGAACCTGATCAAGGTCATCCGCGAACGGGAGCAAGGCGCGCGGCAATTGCGCGCCATGACCGGCGAGACCCGCGTCACCGCCTTTGTGCTGGCCGGCATGCCGATTGCGATGGTGGGCTATTTCATGCTGATCAACCCCGGCTACCTGCTGACCATGTGGAACGACGACAGCGGCCGCTACATGCTGCTGGCCGCGCTGACCATGCAGGTGCTGGGCTGCCTGACGATGTGGCGCATGTTGCGGAGTATTTGAGATGGTTCTGCTGATCAGTGCCTTACTGTTTTTGGCTGCGCTCGTGCTGATCGCCGGCCAGTTGCTGGGCCAGCGCCGCCGCGAGCGCCTGGTCAACCAACGCCTGCAAGGCCAACTGGTACGCGGTGACCGCCTCGGCACCCTGCTCAGCCAGTTTGGCAGCAGCCAGCTGGCCCAGCGCTCGGTGAGCATGGATAACGAAACCCAGATCCTGCTCAACCGTGTGGGCTGGCGCAAAGCCAACCAGCGCTCGATCTTCGCCGCCTGCCAGATTGGCGTGCCGTTGGTGCTGGCGGGCGTGGTGCTGTTGGGCCAAGAGCTGCTCTTCCCAGGTTCCGACTCCCCTTGGATCGCGCCCCTGCTCGGCCTGGGCGTGGGCTACCTGATCCCCAAACGCATCCTCGCCAGTGCGGCCAGGGCCCGCCAGCAGCAAATTTCCCGCGAGGTGTCGACCTTCATCCCGCTGCTGCGCATCTTGTTCGAGTCGGGCATGGCGGTTGAGCAGTCCCTGCGCGTGTTGAGCGTTGAGGCGCAGCGCCTGCTGCCGGCGCTGACCCAGGAGTTGCGACTGATCCTGGCACGGGTCGACTCGGGCCTGGAACTGAGCGAGGAACTGGGCAAGACCGCCCGGCTACTGGCCGTGGACGAGTTCACCGACACCTGCATCATTTTGCAGCAACTGATCCAGCAGGGCGGCGGCGCCATGAAGTCGCTGCTGGCCCTCAAGCAACTGCTCGATGACCGCCGCCTCACCCGTTTGCAGGAGTTCATCTCGAAGATGTCGGCCAAGATGTCGGTGGTGATGATGGTCTTCCTGTTTCCCGCTTTGTTGATTGTGCTGGGGGGGCCGGCATTCATTGCGATCTCCCGGGCCCTGAGCAGTTTTTGAGGAGCGCTCGATGAAAGCACTGATTGCAGGCCTGAGCCTGCTGATGCTCGGCGGCTGTGCCAGCAACGGCCAGATGCCCTGGTCGGCGCTGATGACCCCGGGCAGTTGCACCAAGCCCAGTTCCGAGCAGGAGTTGTCATTGAACCTGGCCGACGACATGGCCAATGAAGGGAAGATGCACGCCAGCCTGGCCAACCTGCAAAGCCTGCCGGAGTCTTTGCCGCAAGTGCGCCAGCGCAAGGCCAAGGTCTACCGCCTGCTGGGGCGCAGTGAAGCGCAACCGCTGTACCGCAGCCTGCAGGGCACCTGCATGGCGGCCGAAGGTGAGCACGGCCTGGGGCAACTGGCGGCGGCCCGTGGCGACAACGAGCAAGCCCTGGCCCATATGCAACGGGCAGCGCAACTGGCGCCCACCGATGAAAAAATCCGCAACGACCTGGGGGTGGTCTACCTCAACCAACGGCGCCTGGAAGAGGCGCGCTTTGAATTCATGACGGCCATGGAGCTCAAGCAAAGCGATCAACTGGCGGCCGTCAACCTGGTGACCCTGTTGATCTATCAGGACAACTGGGGCCAGGCCGCGCAACTGGCCAGCCAGGTGGGCCTGAGCCCCGAGCAGGTCACCGAGGCCCAGGCCCGCGCCGAGAAGCTCAAGGCCGGCACGCCAGCCGCCAAGGCCAACGGCCAGGTCGCGGCGGCCAGCGATGCACCGCCCGTACTAATCAAGTAAGCGCTTGAAGGAGTCGATGATGAAATTCCATTACCTCGCCAGCCTGACGCTGCTGGCCCTGCCTCTGTCAGTACAGGCCATCGAGCCTGGGCCCTCGTCCAAGGCCCAGCAGGAAACGGAGAACTGGCTGGGGCTGCAAGTCCACGGGCAAGCCGCCTCGCCCACGGTGCAAAGGGCAACGCTCGCCGAGCGCGAACTGGCGCTGCAGCGTTTGCTGGAAAGCAAGAAATTCGCGATCCCCGAAAAATTCAACGAGGATGGCGCAAGCGCAAGCTCGGGCGGTAGCAAATAATCTAGGCGACCTCACGGCCACTGGAGAACTATCGGATGTACCCCACTCAAAATGTGGGAGCGGGCTTGCTCGCGAATGCGGCATGTCAGTCAGCCTATCTGGCTCTGACCCACCGTATTCGCGAGCAAGCCCGCTCCCACATTTGTTTTGTGCATGTCCTGAGTAATCAGTAATCCTCAGTGCGCCGTCACCCGTTGGCGCAATGCCGAATTGCTCGGCGACAACGCCAAAGCCAGTTGGGTGCGGTTGTGCATATGGGTCAGGCGCAACACCTGGGACACGTACAGCTTGACCGTGTTCTCGGTGATGCCCAGCTCACAGGCGATCTGGTAATTGGTCTGGCCCTTGCCCACCAGCCTTGCGACGTCCAGTTGCCGGGGTGACAACTGATTGAAGATCGCCGGCACCTCCAGGCGCTCGCCCTCCTCGCCTGCCCCGTCGCCATCGGCTTGTGGCGCCGGACCGCGACGGACCTTGTCCAGGTCCTGGTACAAGTCGTCGATGGATTCAGAAAGGTATTGCAGCTTCTGGTTCAGGTTGCCCAGGTGCAGGTTCTTGTGGCGCTCCTCCAGCGCGGCCTCCTGGCGCTGCAACCCTTCGAGCAATTCGTTGAGGTTGATCGGCTTCTGGTAATAATCGGAGATACCCACGCGCAACGCCTTGATCACGTCCTGCTTGTCGGCCCTGCCGGTCAACATGATGGCTTCGAATGCCCGCTGCTTGCCGGCGATTTTCTGCAGGGCCTGCACCAACTCGATACCGTCCATATCCGGCATATGCAGGTCACACAGCACCAGGCCGATCTGCGGGTCTTCACTGAAGCGTTGCACCGCCTGCTGGCTGGAGTCGCAAGGGACACAGCGATAACCGCTGCTTTCAAGAAATTCGCAAAGCTCCTCCACGATCAGCGGCTGATCATCGACCACGAGCACTTTTACTGCAGACGTAAGCTTGTTCACGCGCTACTCCATGCCTGGCAAGCCAAAAATTGACCTATCCGTTCCGAAGAACCTTCCTACTTGCTGTACAAATAAACGTAGACGTACTTTCCGACTATGTACATAGCGATATAGAGCCCCCGCGACTAATGGAGCACCAGCCAGGCCAGGGTGAAACCCACTAAAAGAAACGGCGCAAAGGGCAATTTTTTTGACGGATCCACCACCAGATAACCCAGGCGCGCCCTAACGCCTTGACTGGCAAGTGGTAACAGCCGCGGCCCGTACACCAGCCAGGCGACATTGGCTACACCGGCACCTATCAGCGACCACAACAGGTAGGTCGAATTCGACGCCAGCGCCAACGCCGCGAGCAACTTCACATCACCGGCGCCCAGGCGCCCGAGGGCGTAGCCCGGCAACGTCAACAGTAGCGCCAGGACAAATGCCCACAGCCCTTCAGACCTGGACGTACCAAGCCAGGTGCTGCCACTCCACAGCAGATAGAGCAGCGCCAGCAGCAATGCGCCGAGGGTCAGCCGATTGGCAATCAGCCGCTGGCGAACATCCTGCACCGCACACAACACCAACCAGACAAAAACCACGAGGCCTTGGATCACGTAAAAACCGTCCCTTTTTGCTGATTGATTCTATGCTGATATCAGGTAGTAGCAGTCAGGGTAGTCGCAGTGATGAAAACCAGCCTCCCTAGAAAGCAAAAAGGCGCCGTCGCCATCGAATTTGCCGCGGTGTTCGTGATCTTTTTTGCGGTGTTCTATGCCACGGTCAGCTACAGCCTGCCGCTGTTGCTATTGCAGTCGTTCAACCAGGCCACGGCCGAGGCTGTGCGCCGCAGCGTGGCATTGGACCCCAGTACCCCCAACTACAGCGCGGCGCTTATCCAGCGCGCCACGCAAACCGTACAAAGCCAATTGCAGTGGATCCCCGCAACCTTCCAGTTCCAGGCGGGCCATATCAAGCCGACCTATACCGCAGGGGTGCTGACCGTCGAAATCAACTACCCCTCGGCCAATCTCAAGAACGTCCTGCCGTTTATTGTCCTGCCGGGCATTGGCACCGTCCCCAGGTTGCCGACCACGCTGCATGCCCAGTCGAGCCTGCAATTTTGAACTCTGGTGACAAAATCTTCGGCCGGCTGCTGGGCCGCAGCAACACCCAGGCCCTGGAGACGCCCGCCAGCCCACCCGCGCCGGGCTTGCACCTGCGCCTGGATCAGCAAGGTCATGTGCTGGACATCAGCCGTGCACTACAGCAACACCTGGCCCGCCACCTGGGTAACCAGGCTCAACCGCTGCTGCGCGACCTGCTGTGCCTGCCCGGCGCTTTAAGCATCGAAGGCACACCCGCCGACTGGCAGCGCCATAGCATGGACCTGGACTTCCAAGGCGCCGGCGACAGCATCTTGCACACCCGTGGCTGGATCGAGCCGGACGCCGATGGCTGGCTCCTGCGCCTGACGGATATCAGCGACCTGCTGACCGGTCGGCAATTGGCCCAGCAGCGCGAACAGAACCATCAACTCGCCAGCCAGATGAGCGAGCAACTGCGGGTGTGCAGCCTGACGCGCCTGCCCCAGGTCTTCAGTGAGCACCTGCGCAGCCTCGCCCAGCGTTGGCGCATCCCATGCGTGGCCATGGTCCTGCTCGACCAACAGGACCAGGACTGGCTGGTGTATTGCAGCTACAGCGCCCATGACGCGCCTCAGCTCTGGGAGCCGGGCCAACGCCTCGGCACCTGCCTGGACAGCCTCAACGGCAACACCCCACTGAGCCTCAAAACCCTGCAGGGCCGCAGCGAACACCCGCGCCTGCACAGTGTATTTGGCAATGCCGAAGGCCTGCTGGTGCCATACCGCGATAGCCAGGGCGTCGCCGCCTGGTTGCTGTGCGGCTTCTACAGTGGCCACCCCGACGTCAGCGAACGCGACTGGCTGAACCTTGCCGCCGCCCTCGCCGCACCACTGCTCAGCCGCCTGCGCGAGCAGCGCCATCACCAGCAGCTGGAACGGGTTGAAGCCTTGCAAGGCCTGCTCGGCACCGGCTGGTGGGAACTGCTGGCCAGCGGTGAAGAGATCCTGCTGGCGCCGCAACTGATGCGCAGCCTGAGCCCGGAAGATGCGCCGACCAAACAGGTGCTGGGCAACTGGCTGGAGTTGATTCACCCCGCCGACCGCCAGGAGCTCAACAGCCGCCTGCAAGACCTGCAAACCCTGGGCAAACCGCTACTGACCAGCGTGCGCCTGCTGCGCAGCGACGCCAAGCAGAACCCCATCTGGTACCGCGTACAGGGCCAGGTGCTGGGCACCGGCGAACATCGGCGCTGGATCGGTTTCATGCTCGACATCAGCGACATCAAGAACCAGCAACTACAGGCCGCCGCCGCCCATGCCCGCCTGGACAACCTGATCGCCAGCTCCCCGGCGGTGATCTACGTGCAGCGCTACGTCAACGGCGCGCTGCACCCGGCATTCTTCAGCGACAGCCTGCTGCCGCTGCTGGGCTGGACCCTGGCCGAATGCACCCACGACACCTCCGTGGAATGGGTACACCCCGAAGACCGTGACCTGTACTTCGAACGCACCCGGCAATTGCTGCGCGAAGGCAGCGTGCGCAGTCGCTACCGCGTGCGCGATCGCCAGGGCAATTACCACTGGCTGCTGGACGAAGCCAAGCTTTTGCGCGACGACCTTGGCTTGCCGGTGGAAGCCGTCGGCCTGTGGCTGGACGTCACGGAAGCGACCCTGGCGGCGCAACAGATCAAGGACAGCGAAGAGCGCTATCGCATCCTCGTCGAAGACTCGCCGGCCATGATCTGCCGCTACCGCCCGGACCTGACCCTGACCTTCGGCAACACGCCCCTGGCCAACTACCTGGAATGTACGCCGGCACAATTGCCAGGGGTCAACCTGGGCCACTGGTTATCTGAAGAACAGCGCAACGCCTTCGTAAAACGCATCGGCCAGTTGAGCCCGGAATTCCCCGTCAGTACTGCCGAAATCAGCCTGCAACTGCCGGGGCGCGAACATGCGTGGTGGGTGTGGTCCGACCGTGGCGTGTTCGACGAACACGGCCAACTGCAGGAAATCCAGGCCGTGGGCCGCGACAACACTGAAGTGCGCCGCTCCCAGCAGCAACTGACCCAAAGCGCAAAAATGGCCACCCTCGGCGAAATGGCTACCGGCCTGGCCCATGAGATCAACCAACCGCTGAACGTGATGCGCATGGCCATCGTCAATGTGCTCAAGCGCCTGGGCAACGGCGACGTACAGATCGACTACCTGACCGAAAAACTCCAGCGCATCGACGCCCAGGTCCAGCGTGCGGCCAGGGTGGTGGACCATATGCGCGTGTTCGGCCGCCGCTCGGAGGTCGAGCAACAACCCTTCGACCCGGCCCAGGCGGTGGAAGGTACCCAGTCACTGCTGGGCGAAGGCCTGCGCGGCAAGGGTGTGGACCTGCGCATCACCCCCATGGACTTCAGCGCGCAGGTCAACGGCCATGTGGACCAACTGGAACAGGTACTGATCAACCTGGTAGTCAACGCCCGCGACGCGCTGATGGCACGGCACGAAAAAAACCACGACTTCCACCCATGGATCGCGCTGTACAGCGAACACGACAGCCGCCATGTGCGCCTCTTTGTCGAAGACAACGGCGGCGGCATCGATGCACGGTTGCTGGAGCGCATCTTCGAGCCGTTCTTTACCACCAAGCCGATAGGCGTCGGCACCGGGCTGGGGTTGTCGGTGAGCTACGGCATTGTGGAAAACATGGGCGGACGCCTGAGCGTCGCCAACAGCGAACACGGCGCGCGGTTTTGTGTGGAGTTGCCGGTGGTGGGTGGGAGTTAGATGACGAGGTAGGCGCGGCCCATGTGGCAGGTGAGGTTGGCGCCGACGTCTGCGTTGCCCAGGTTTATGCCCAGGGCAGCCAACAGCGTATTGACGATAGGGTCCAGCAGCGGGGATAAAAGCCCTTGAACGAGCCCGACAAGGGTTGTGGTGATCGTGGCCAGGAGCGCCGCGACACCCGCCAATGCTCCATTCGGAATCGCCGGGGCGGGAGGCGGTGCGTACGTCACCTGAAGTCCATTCAACGTGCTACCCAGACTGTTGATGATGTTGACACTGGAAATACTTTTGTAGGTCGGCGGGAGGTTCATTTCTGCCACCGGGGAATAAAACAGGCTTTCTGTTCTCTGCCCTACAGTTGATTGCGCCTTTAACAAAAACCCGCCGCCGACATTGGCTTTGCGTGGGTCGCAGCCTCCCAACAAAGTGCAGTGCTGGGTACCGATATCAATGAGGCGGACCGGCTGGACATCCACTGGTGTCGATGAGGAGAACGCCTTGGCCGGGTCAATTTTACCGACTGCCAGGGTGGCCAAAGAACTGGTGGCCTGGGCAGTTAATGTCTTGGTTGCGGAGGTTGCACAGGTGAAGTCGGTAACATGGCTTTCGCCACTGGCAGCCTCGATGTAAATGTCCAGCGTGCTGGCAATATCAATATCTGTGCGCTCGCAAGACAGGGCACATAAAAGAGCATTTACGATAGCTGCCAGATCCAGATTCAAAAGCCCCTTCACTACCTTGATCACCGGGTCGGTCAAGCCTGCCAGCCCCGATATCACAGAAGAAACCGTCCTCAAAATCGGCGCATCCACCGAGATCAACGTGCGTACTTGTGCAGTGCGCACGGAAATCTGATTTGTCCCCGTAGCCAAGCCAGCCTTGGCCAGCGCGGGGTTGCCGATGGCGGATAGCTGTGGCGGCTCCATGACTTTGGTTTTGACTGAGAAGGTGGCGACCAGTGGCACGCTCAATTGAAAATCTGCCCTCACCAAACTATTGCCATTGGAGAGCTGGGCCACGCCCTGCAGCAACTGGAACAACTGCACATCCGTATTCAAGGCCGCTGTGGGCGTGCCCGTCGCGACATTTAACAAATCGCCCAGTTTGAGCACCTTGGTATTCGGTGCGATGGCTTCGATGGCAAGCACGTTGGTGATCGTCGCCGCGACCGCGGAACCGTTGGTTTGGAGCACCTTGACCGCCGCGTCGATCAATTGCGTCGCCGAAACCGCGGTGTTGAGCAGCGTCGCGTAGTCACCCGCCGCCACATTCGCTTGAATAGCCAGTTGGTCCAGGTAACTGAGCAGGTTCACATTGGTATTGATCAAGCCCTGCCAACCCACGGCGGTCAGGGACAGGCCACCACCAAGCAAGCCACCGATGGTTTTGTTCAAGATGTCTGATTGAGCCGAATTGACCGTCAGCAGCGAACTACGAATCGTCAATTGCGCCACCGGCGGCGCCAGCGCCGCCACCGCTGTCGCAGTCAACGTAGTACTTGCGTTGTACGTCCCGCTGAACAACTTCCACACCCCATTGGCGATACCCGTGGTGACGGTGCGGCTCGCGACTACGCGGATGGCCTCATTCTTGGTGGCATCCGCCGTAAAGACACGGGTGTTGAGGCCATTGGTCAACAACGTCCCACACGTCACCGCCAGGGCGCGGCTGGGGTCGTTGGCGACGACGGTGAAGCCATTGCGGGTGGCGTTCTGCTTGGCGTAGTCGACGGCGGTGGTGCTGCCTGCACACTGCCCGCCGCGGTTGGCGGCTTCCAGGGCGGCGGTGTCGGCAACGGCCTGCAGCTTGCGTTTTTCCAGGTACAGGCGACCGCTATCGACCACCAGCAACAGAAATACCAGGGCCAAGGCCAAGGTCCCGGCGAACACCAGACCGATTGCGCCACGTTGGCCAGAACGAAGTCGGGGAGACATCGAGCACTCCTTTGCCGGCGAACTGCCGAGCGCTTACTCTCCTGTAATGAACAGCAGTGTAGACAAGGCTTGGAAGGTGCGCTGGCAAGTTGCCACTTTGGCGACTGACGGAACCCTCAAGGCCACACACAACACCTGTGGGAGCTGGCTTGCCTGCGATGCGGGCGCTGCGGTGTAACAGGTACACCGCGGCGATCCCATCGCGGCCTCGCTGGGGCTCGACGGCTCCCACATTTGATCGGTGTTTGTGACACAGATCGGGACTGGCCGAGTAAGACTTACCGTGGCGGGTAGTTGGACAGCACCTTGGTCACCGTCGCCCGGATCGCCGCGCTGCGGTCTTGGGGGCTGGGGGAGCTGCTCATCATCTGTTCATCGCTGCCGCGCCACACCAGCTTGCCGTCCTTGCCGTCGAGCAGGTCGATCTGGAGGGTGGCGACCTTATAGGTGACGTTGCGCGTTTCGTTGTACATCGGCGCGCCCCAATAGCCATTCCACGGTCCACCCCAGGCGCCGCCGTAGTTGGTGGTGACTTGTTGCTGGCGATCTTCGACGATCAGGTAGGCCTGCACGTTCACGTCAGCCTTGGCCCCGGGGGCGGCCGGGCGCAGGCCGCGTTGGTCGAGCTGGTCGGCCACCGCCTGGCGGATGCGCTGTTCGGTAAGGTCACTCTTGATCCGCGGATCGTCAGGACGGTACTGCAACGCCGGATCTTTCCAGGCCCAGCTACGGTAGGCACCAAAGTCGCGGCTGGCGTCAAAGTCGTGGTTGACCTGATTGGTCTGGCAACCGCCCAGCAGCACGGCAAAAGCGAGCAAAGCGATACGACGCAACATGGTAGTTCTCCAAAGGGCAAACCGAACCTGAGATGAGAATAGCTGTTAACTCGGAGGATACGCCGTCATCGCCTTCTGCACAGCCTGGCGCAAGGCATCACCACGTTCACTCAAGCTGCCCTGGCTGCCCGTTTCGGCGCTGGCGCTCCACACCGGCTGGCCCGTGCGGGCGTCGAACAGGTTGACGCGCACCACCACGACCTGCACTTCATAGGTGCGCACAATCGGCACCGAGTTGTACATGCCGTAGCCGTTGCCATAGCGATTGTAGCCACCGTAGCCATAGCCATAATCGTCCTGCACCTGGCGCAGGCGCTTTTCCAGGTGCACGTCGGCGCTGACCAGCAAGTCCGGCGCACGCTGGTCATGTACCGGGCGCAGGCCGCGCTGGTCGAGGGCACCGCTGACGGCTTCGGCGATCTGCGCAGGATCGGCCCAGGCCGAGCCCGCCGGCAATTGGCCGTTGCGCCAGGCCCAGTTGCGGTAGGCGCCATAGTCGCGCACCGGCGCCGGGTAGGCGCTGGCGTCAAAGGTGTTGGCGGCCTGGGCAGGCGCCGGCGGCATGGGCTTGGACGCCGCAACATACGGGTTGTTGCTGGAGCAGGCACCCAGCCCCAGGCACAGCAGGATCAATGCACAGCGCTTCATTTCGATCTCCGCAGACTGGGCCGCTTAAACCGGACGGCAGATCCAGTGCAAATAACGCCCAAGTCCGGCAAAGCTTGGGTGACGACGGTGAGCGAGTTCCATCTCCAACAAGTCCTGCAAATCGGCGCGGGCCTGGAATTCCACCGGCATGTAGTCGTGAAATACCCGTACCCCGCTCTGGCTTTCGACCTGCCACAGGCCTTCAAGTTGCGCCGCCAGTTCACGCGGGTCCAGGGGCTGTTGCGGGGTCAGGCTCTGTTTTTCGCCGGCCATGTCGTTCTTGCGCATCTTGCGAAAGTGGCCCTTGAGCAAGTTGCGATAAATCAACGCATCACGGTTATAGAACGCCAGGGACAACCAGCCGCCCGGCGCCGTCAACTGGTGCAGCACCGGCAGGATCGCGTGGGGTTCAGCCAGCCATTCCAGCACGGCGTGGCACAGCACCAGGTCATAGGGCTCGGTGAGCTGACCCAACAGCTCCTGCCACGGTGCCTGGATGAAGGTTGCCGTCTGCCCCGCCTCGGCGAAACGCTGGCGGGCGCCTTCAAGCATCGGCTCGGCGGGTTCGGCCAACGTCACCTGATGCCCGCGCTCGGCCAGCCACAGCGACATATGGCCCAGGCCTGCGCCGATATCCAGCACGCGCAAGGGGCGATCCGGCAGGGCCTCGATCAGGTCGGCCTGCAACACGGCCAGGCGAATCGCGCCCTTGGCACCGCCGTAGATCTTCTCGGCAAATCGCGTGGCCAACTGGTCGAAATGACGATCACTCATGGGCAAACCGCCGTTCGTTGTCAGCCAGCTTGGCGCTTACCACCTGGTTCATATCCAGGCCCAGCTCACCGCACAGCAGCAGGAGATAGAGCACGATGTCACCCACTTCCTGGCCGGCGTGGGCGAGTTTGTCGGCGGGTAACTGGCGGGATTGGTCTTCGCTCAGCCACTGGAAGATTTCTACCAGTTCAGCCATTTCGACACTGGCGGCCATGGCCAGGTTTTTCGGGCTGTGGAACTGTTTCCAGTCGTTGTTATCGCGGATGCGATGCATGCGTTCGGTAAGGTGTTCGAGATTCATGGGGGGCTCCTGAAGAGGTATAGCTTCGGGCTCAAGGGCGGGGATGGCAAATAAATTTGCGGCGCGCTCAAGGCCGCCATCGCAGGCAAGCCAGCGCCCACATTTGACGTTATTCAAAAATCAAACTGTGGGAGCTGGCTTGCCTGCGATAGCGATCTAATCAACCACGCTGAACTCAACCCGGGCCGTCTGCCCCGCCTCATCGAGCACACTCAGTTGATAGCGCCCCAACTGCTCCAGGCTGGCATTGATACTGTCCTGGTTGGCACTGTCGCCCAGCGGCGCCCCGTTAAGGAACCACCAGCGCCGCCCACTGCCGCCCAACGCCGATAGCTTCAAGCGCAACTGCTGCTGGCTGCCCGCCGGCAAGCGCAGTTGATCTCCCTCCCGCACGCCCACCACCGACAACGGCGACGACGCCGCCAACGCCGGTGGCGGGCAATCCGGGTCTGGCGCGGGGATGCGAGCGTCACGCCGCTCGATCTTCGGCAGCCACGGCTCCAGCGGTGCCGGCCACAGGGCAATATCCCGCGATACCGCGCCCGGACAACTGGCGGCCACGCGTAAGCCTTTGGCGTTGACCCATATGGTTTCCATCAAGCCGACACCCAACGGCTGATCCAGTGCCTGCAAGGTCGGCGGCGTGGTGTTGTCCAGGGTCCAGGCAAAGCGCTGGCGCCGGCAATTGGGGTCGCTACGCCCCATGGGCTGGCCCAGGGGCCAACAGATCGCCGCCACGCCGACATTCATCGGCACGGCTTTGACGGGCGCGGTAATACCGCGCTGGCTGTCGCGGTTGGTCAGCACGTCGTGTACTTGCAGCATCAACGGCGCCGCCGAGGCCAGGCCAAACTGGCCCGGCACCGGGGTGCCGTCCGGGCGGCCGATCCACACCCCAATCAAGTAGCGTGGCCCGACCCCGATGGCCCAGGCATCGCGAAAGCCGTAGCTGGTGCCGGTCTTCCAGGCCAGCACCGGGCGCTGTACCAACTCGGCCCGGGGATCACGATCCGGCCGTGCCTGGCCACTGAGGATGCGCCGCACGATCCACGCCGAACCTGGCGATAACAGCGGACGTTCCTTGAGCGCATCCCCAGGCTGCAAGCGGATCGCGGCGCTCTTGCCGTCACGGGCCAACGCGCTGTAGCCGCCGACCAGGTCCTCCAGGCGGCTGCCGGCACCGCCGAGGATCAACGCCAGGTTCGGTTCAGCCAGCGCCGGCAACGCCAGAGGCATGCCGCCGATGCGCATCTCCCCGGCAAAACGCTTGGGCCCGTAGGCTTCCAGCAGTTGCACCGCCGGCAGGTTCAATGAGCTGGAGAGCGCCGTACTGGCCGGCACCGCACCGGTAAAGCCCATGGAGAAATTGCCCGGCCGGTAATCGCCATAGCGCCGTGGCACATCCTGCAGCAGCGATTCGGAATGAATCAGCCCCGCGTCCAGGGCCATGCCATACAGGAAGGGTTTGAGGGTCGAGCCCGGCGAGCGCAGGGCGCTGATCATATCCACATGGCCAAAGCGCCGTGCATCGTTGATGTCCACCGACCCCAGGTAGGCGCGCACGGCCATGCTTTCTTCCTCGACCACGAGGATGGCCGCCGAGGTGTGCTCCGGCAGGCGTGCGCGCCAGCCCAGCAGCAGGTCTTCGAGACGGCGTTGCAAGGTTGCATCGACAGTGGTGCGAATCAGCGGCGGGCTGTCAGGACGGTTCAGGCGGCGCGCCAGCAGCGGCGCCAGGCTGGGTTCCAGGCGCGGCGCCAGCAACAGGGGTTCTTCCAGGGCCTCGTCGACCGCCGACTGCGGCCAGACCCGAAACTCGGCCAGGCGCCGCAGCACTTTGTCCCGCGCCTCCTGGGCGCGCTGCGGGTGACGATCCGGGCGCAGGCGGCTCGGCGCCTGGGGCAGCACCGCGAGCAAAGCCGCTTCGGCGTGGGTCAGGTGCTGTGGAGATTTGCCCAGGTACGCCCAACTGGCTGCTGCCACCCCTTGCAAGGTGCCACCGAAGGGCGCGCGATTGAGGTACAGGTTGAGGATTTGATCCTTGGACAGGTGCCACTCCAACTGCGCCGTGCGCCACAGCTGGCGAAACTTGCCCGGCAAGGTGCGCGAATGGGGATCGAGCAGGCGCGCCACTTGCATCGACAAGGTGCTGCCGCCGGACACCACCCGCGCCCCGGAGAGGTTCTGCCAGGTTGCCCGCACCAGGGCCAGCGGGTTGACGCCGGGGTGTTGGTAGAACCAACGGTCTTCGTAGGTCAGCAGCGCATCGAGGTAATACGGCGAGACTTCACCGGTGGCGACCGGGTAACGCCATACGCCGTTGGCATCCGCGAAACGCCAGAGCGGCGTGCCATCTTCGGCCAGCACCACGCGGGCCAGGTCGTCCTTGGGCAGCGGCAAGGGCCAGAGGCGGTCGGCGAGCCAAAGCAGGGCTGTCACCACCAGCAGGCTACCCAGGGTAGCGCGTGCAACTATTCGCAAATTCAAACGGGCAAACCTCTATGCTTCAAGGGAACTCGCCCAAGGGATTGGCGACCAAAGGCTCAGGTCCGGCAGATACGCCCACCCTTTCATCAGGAAACTCATATGCAGGTAGAAAGCTTTTTCGAATGGCTGGGCCAAGCGCTCGGTTCGGTCATCCGCTTTATCGTCGACGGGCTCAGCGGACTGTTCGGCGCCCTGACCAATGCCGGTGGCAATTTTATCGATGGCCTGTCCCGCACCCTAGGCATGGATACCTCGATCATCAGCATCATCACCCTGATCATTGGCCTGATGCTGCTGTACTCGGCAGTCCGGGCATTTATGCGGGCCTCGATCATCATGGGGATTATCTGGTTGCTACTGGGGCTGTGGCTGCTCAGTTGGGTTGTGCATTAACACCCCTTATCTGTGGGAGCGGGCTTGCCCGCGATAGCGCTATTTCAGCCGATACATTCGGCGGCTGATACACCGCTATCGCGGGCAAGCCCGCTCCCACATTAAAGATCAAACCTGCTCCCACAGGTAGCGCGCTTAACGCCCCTTGATCACCATATCCGCCAGGGTTTCCCCCACTGCCTGCCAGTTCGGCCGGTACATCGACTCCACTTGCGGTGGCGGTACGCGATATGTCCCAGGTGTGACCGCGCGAGCCAGGTACAGCAGGTGCGTGGTGCCGTAGCCGTCCAGGTTCAGCGCTGCCACGTAACGATCATCGCGATACTCCTGATGCTTGATCGACGCATTCTGCATCGACTCACGCCACTCCTTGACCTGGCTGCTGGCGTTTTCCAGGCTGGCAGCGCTTTGTCCCAGGTTCTGGTTCTCCAGCTCCAGGCCAGCCGGCAGCAGATCGACAACCAATGCATCCGGTACCCGTTGCTTCTTGGCGCTGACCGCAATATGCACCAGCACCAGGTCGCCACTGCGCAGGCTTTGCAGGTTCAGCGGCTGGCCATTCATCCCCAGGTATTCGCGGCGGATGCTCAGGTTTTCACCGCCCGCCGCTGGCGCCTGCTGTGGATAACCGGAAATGCTCAGTTGCTGGTAAATCGGCTCGCTGCCTGGGTTGCGCAAGGTCAGCGGGGAGGCCAGCAACGGCCCTTCCAGCTTCAGGCCGGACTGGCCGTTGTTCAGCTCGCGGGTTTCGCCGCCGCTGCTCAACTGGGCAGTCCAGTTGGTTTCCGGCTTGCCCAGCAAGCCACGGCCGGCGAGGAACAACGAGTTGCGCTCCTGGGTCGACAACCATGGGCTGGCCGCCATCTGGTCCGACAGCTCGAACAGGCGCTCTTCACGCTTGCCCTTGGCCAGGTCGTTTTCTTCGAGCAAGGCCAGGATCATCGCCTGGTCACGCAGCGGGCTGCCGTAGTCGGCCAGCCATTCATTGGCCTTGCGCTGTACGGCAAGACCCGCCAGCAGCGCCTGATCGGCACGCGGCTGATCGCCCATCTTCTGCAAGGCAATCGCCAACTGCACCAGCGGCAGGCCCGAACGCGCATCGCTGCGGCGCTCGAACAGGCTGCGCAAGGCGCCCAACGGTGCCTGCTGAGTACGTGACAGCACCAGGCCGGCATAGGCCTGCACGGCGAAGCGTGTGTGGTCGGCGTTGTCGCTGTAGTCGACCTCGATCAGGTTGCGTTCCTGCACGTAGCGCAGCAGGCGTTCGCTGGCCTTCTTCAACGCTTCAGGCGGTACCGCAAAGCCCTGGTCGCGGGCGCGCAACAGGAAGTCGGTGACGTAAGCCGTCAGCCAGTACTCTTCCTCGCCATCGGCGCCCCACAAACCAAAGCTGCCGTTGTAGCGCTGCATGCCCAATAGGCGTTCGATACCCAGTTCGATCTTGCGCTTGCGCTCGGCATCCGGCTCGCCGGTCAAACCCAGGCGCGCCAGCACGGTGGCATCGGCATACAGCGACGGATACAGGCCGCTGGCGGTTTGCTCCAGGCAACCGTATGGGTAGGCCTTGAGTGCACGAATCTGCTCGCCAAGGTTCAACGGTGGCCGGCTCGACAGACTCAACAGCGCCTCACGCCCGGCGGGTTCAAACAAGGCCAGCTCCGCATCCGGCAGGCTCCAGGCTTCATCCTTGAGCACCGCGCGATATTGCTTGAGCAACGCCGGATAAGCCGGGCGCACGCCCAATGTCCATTCACGGGTAAACGCCGGCAGGTTCTCGCCCGGCAGGTCCAGGCCATTGACCGTGACCTTGACCTTGCCCTGGCCGAAGCCACCCAGCGCGCGCACCGGAATCTGCAAGGTGGTGCGCTGGCCCTCGGTCAGTTGCACGCTGTGCGATGGCTCGCCCAGCAGGGTCAGTTGACCTTCGGCGGTCAGTTGCACATCCAGCTTCTGTGCCTTGCCCGACAGGTTGGACAGGTCCAGTGCCAGGCGCGTCTGGTCGCCGCCGGCGAGGAAGCGCGGGGCCGACAGTTCGGCAATCAAAGGCGCGGCGATCACGGTCTTGGCTTCGGCCATGCCGTAGCGGTCGTCACTCCAGGCCTGGGCCATCAGACGCAGTTCGCCGTTGAAGTCGGGGATATTGACGCTGACTTCGCCCTCGCCTTTGTCGTTCAAGGTCACCGGCGCGCTTTGCAAAGCGACGATGGTGACGCTGGTGTCCGGGCGCTTGCCGCCCTTGGCCAGGGCCGCGTCACCACCAAAGGCCAGGCTGGCCAGGCGGCCCTGGCCGGCTTCGATCAACTGCCCATAGATATCGAACTGGTCCACACCGTAGGCCTTGCGGCCAAACAGGCTGGAGTAGGGATCCGGGGTTGGGTATTCGGTGATGTTAAGGATGCCCACGTCCACCGCTGCCACCAGCACATGCACCTGTTTGGGCACGCTGCCATCGGCATTTTTTGCCGCGACCTTGACCGTCAGCGGTTGTTTGGGGCGCATTTTTTCCGGCGCGGTCAGGGTCAGGCCCAGTTTGCGCTGGGTACGATCCAACGGCAGATGCAGCAAGCCCACGGCGCGTTTAGGCGTGATGTTGGCCTTGCGCTCACCCGGGCGAATCACCAGCGCACTCACGTACAGGTCATGGCGCGACCATTTCGGGTCGAGTTTCACCGCAAAGCTCTTGCCTTCGGCCGGCACGTCGATCTCTTGCCACCACAGCGGGCCTTCGCTGGACTCCACCAACAGGTAGCCTTTACCAGCCGCCGGCGGGGTGACGGTGACGTTGGCCGTATCGCCATCGCCATACGCCGGTTTGTCCAGCGCCAGCTTGACCTGATCGGGGCGCACGGCGCCGCCTTCGGTGTTGTCCTGGGCCTGGTAACCGGCCCAGAAGCGCTTGCTGCTGATCAGGCCGGTCTGCGGGTCTTCGACTTCGACGCGGTACGGGCCCCACTCCACCTGGAAGCTGACCTTGGCCGTGTCGCCGGCCTTGATGTTGACGGTCTGCTCATCGAGGTTGAGGAATTTCTCGTTGTAGTGATAGCTCCAGCCATCGTTGTCCGAGTAGTTCCAGTAGTAGTCGCGGCGCTCGCGAACCAGGCGGACCTTGAGGTTGTCGACCGCGAGTTTCTGGCCCTGCTGGTTGGCCAGCAGCACTTCAAACTCCGCTGGGCCGTCGCCATTGGTTTCCTTGCCATCGAACAGGCCACGCAGGCCGGGCAGTTGCTCGGCCGGCCAGACCGGCTGCACCAGGCGCCGGGTGATCGGGCGCCCGCCAGACTCTTGCAGGCTGGCCTGGACGATCAGTTGCAGCGGCGACTTGGCTTCGCTCCACTTGCTTTCCAGGGTGAGTTTTTCCTCGCCCTTGGCGTCGAGCACGCTTTCATCCAGTTCAAAATCCTGGCTCAGTTCTTCTTCAGTCACCGAGCCAAACTCATAACCGGGCAGCGACTTGACCGCCTCGCGCAACGGCCGCACATACACTTGCCCGCTCAGGCGATTGCCCGCCGCAGGGGCGCCGTAGAGGTAGCGGCCATTGACCTGGATAACCGCATTGTCTGCAGGATTAAGCGGTGTATCGCTGCCCTTGAGCTCCAGGGCCAGGCGCTCGGGCAGGAAATCTTCGACGAGGAACTCGTACAGTTGCGGCTTGCCGTCACCCAGGTCGAACACCAGTTGCCAGCGCCCGGTCGGCGCTTCGCCGGCCAGTTGCAGTTGGTATTGATAGAGGCCGGAAGCATCGGCATCCCACACGAATTTGCGGCTGACCTGCTCATCCGGGCGGCGTACTTCAACACTCACCGGTTGCGGCTTGACGGCATTGCCGTCCTTGTCGCGCAGCAAGGCATTGAGCAGCACGGTTTCGCCAGGGCGGTACAGGTCGCGCGGGCCGAACACAAAGAATTGCAGGGGGTGCGCGGGCTGGCCGCCGATATCGAACTCGGCCAGGTCCAGCGCTGCGCTGTCGAGGCGCAACAGGCTGGTCTGCTCGCCCTGTTTGGCGAGCAATACCTGGGCCTTTTTCGGCAGCGGCAGTTCAGCATGGCCGCCCTTCTCGGTCTTGCCCTGGCCCAACACGCGGCCTTCGGCATCGAGGATTTCCAGCTCGACGCCATCCAGCGCCTTGCCGCCCTCCAGCGCCTGGGTGAACACATCCAGGCGGTTGGCGTAACGGTGTACCGACAGACCGATATCACTGAGGGTGAACAACGTGGCCGGTTGCGAATAGTTGTAGGTGCCCGAAGCACGCATCACCGCCAGGTACACGCCCGGCTGTTGCAGTTGCTTGAGGCCGGCGATGGGCAACAACAGGGTTTCGCGGGTATTGCGCGCAGGATTGAGGTCGAAGCGGCCGCCGTAGACCAGGTCGGCCATGGGCAACAGTTCACGGGATTCGTAGCTTTGCAGGCTGGTATTGCGGCCCCACTGGGCGAGGAACGCCGGCAGCGACTCGGGTTTGATGCGGAAGAATTCGACGTCGATCTTGTCGACATTCAACGCGATCACCGGCAGGCCTTCGGCCAGGCGGGTCGGCAACAGGGTGCCACGGCTGGCGAAGCCGACGGTGGCTTGCAGGTCGCGGGTTTCCAGGCGTGCCGTGTATTCAGCGGCGAGCTTGGCGTCGTTGACCCCACGCAGCCCGGCGTCCACGGTCAGCACCAGCTTGCGCTGGGGCTCCAGGTGACGCAGGCGCAATTCCATCAGGTTGTCGGAAAGCTCCCAGGCACCGTCGACCTTGCCGGACTTGCTGTCCACCAGGTGCAGTTTGTCGGCGAACTTCTGCTCGGGATCCAGCGGGATTGAAAAACTCACCGACAAGGTGCTGGCGCCATCCAGTTGCACCTCAGACACGTCCACCACGCTTAACTCACGGCCGGCATAACGCTGCTTGAGCGTCGCCACATCCACCGCGGCCTTGGCCGGCTTTGGCGCCGTCACCGCCGCCGCCGCAGGGGCAGTGGGTGCAGCCGGTTTGTCGGAAGAATCGCAGGCGCTCAGCAGGGCCAGCGCACAGGCCAGGAACAATCCTTTGTTAAGCATGGGGCACTCGTTGTCGGGGTGTCTGAGGGGTGAACTATATATCAGTGCCAGCCAAGTGGCTGTGGCGCTGCTCACATTGACCGACGGAGGGCGGTTTGGTTCTCAACTACCTCAGAAGCGTAGAAAATCCCCTGTGGGAGCGGGCTTGCTCGCGAATGCGGTGGATCAGCCAATATACAGGTTGACTGACCCACCGCATTCGCGAGCAAGCCCGCTCCCACATTTGGATCTGCGCCGCTGTTGAGGGCCAGTTACAATGCCGCCCCCCCAAGGAGCCCGAATGTCCACCTTAATCACCGACTGGCGTCACCGTCCCACCCATCGCCGTGTCTGGGCCCTGGCCGCGCCGATGATTCTGTCGAATATCTCGGTGCCGCTGGTGGCCTTGGTGGACAGCATGGTCATCGGCCACCTGCCCCACGCGCACCAGTTGGGCGCGGTGGCCGTGGGGGCCAGTTTGTATACCTTCCTGGCCTGGGCCATGGGGTTTTTGCGCATGGGCACCACCGGGTTCGCCGCCCAGGCGGCCGGGCGTAATGATGGCGCGGCGCTGCGGCAAATCCTGTTGCAAGGCCTGCTGTTGGCGCTGGGGTTGGCCATGGTGCTGGGCACGGTGGGCATTCCCCTAAGCCATCTGGCGCTGGAATGGATGCAGCCTTCGGCCGAGTTGAATCAACTGACCCGCGAGTTTTTCCACACCCGCCTGTTCGGCTTACCTGCGGCGCTGGCCACTTATGCGCTGGTGGGCTGGTTCCTCGGCACGCAAAACGCCCGGGCGCCGCTGGCGATTCTTTTGACCACCAACCTGGTGAATATCGCCCTGAACCTGTGGTTTGTACTGGGCCTGGACTGGGGCGTGGCCGGTTCGGCGCGGGCCTCGGTGATTGCCGAATGGACCGGCGCCCTGCTCGGCCTGGCCCTTACGCAAAAAGCCCTGCGCGCCTACCCCGGGCATATTGCCTGGGCGGCGCTCAAGGTCTGGCAAAGTTGGCGCGCGCTGCTGGCGGTCAACCGCGACATTTTCATTCGCAGCCTGGCGCTGCAATCGGTGTTTTTCATGATCACGGTGCAAGGCGCTCGGCTGGGCGATGCCACGGTCGCGGCCAATGCCCTGCTGCTCAACGGGCTCTTGCTGACGGCCCATGCGCTGGATGGCCTCGCCCACGCAGTGGAAGCACTCTGCGGCCACGCCATCGGCGCCCATGATCGCCAGGCATTGCGCCGCTCGCTGGTAGTCGCCTGCGGCTGGTCGCTGATCGCCAGCCTCGGCTTTGTGCTGCTGTTCACCTTCGCCGGCCACTTGTTTATCGCCATGCAAACCGATATCCCCAGCGTGCGCGCAACCGCCGATATCTACCTGCCGTACCTGGCGGTACTGCCGTTGATTGCGGTGTGGAGTTATCTGCTGGACGGTCTGTTTATTGGCGCGACCCGCGCGCGGGAGATGCGCAATGGCATGTTGCTGACGGTGCTGATGATGCTGCCAGTTGCCTGGGCGTTGCAGGGGTTGGGTAACCACGGGCTGTGGATAACGTTCCTGCTGTTTATGGCGGTGCGCAGTTTGACGTTGTGGGCGATTGCCTGGCGGCTGAATCGGCAAGGGCTTTGGCTGGGCGCCAACTAGTGTGGGAGTGGGCTTGCCCGCGATGACGGCAGATCAGTCAGCACCTGTATTGACTGATCCACTGCTTTCGCGGGCAAGCCCGCTCCTACACAAGCGGGCTCCCACCGTTTGGATCGCTGCCTGCCGGTCTTAGGAGGACAGGTAGGACGAGCGGGTCAGGCCCAGGCGCAGCGCATCCAGGAACTGGGTGCGCTCGGCTGCCGTGATCTTCGCGCTGGCGCACTTGTCACGGTAGTGGGTCATCAACTCCTCCGGCGACAAGTGCACGTAGCGCAGCATGTCTTCGATGGTGTCGTGGGTCTCGATCCCGGCGCTGTACACCGTGCCATCGTCACGCTGGTAGATGTTCACCGAGTCGGTGTCACCGAACAGGTTGTGCATGTCCCCGAGGATTTCCTGGTAGGCGCCCACCAGGAAGATCCCCAGCAGGTAGTCTTCGCCTTCGTTCAAGCCATGTACCGGCAGGCTGGTCTCGATGCTTTGCTCGTCGACGTATTGCTTGATCTTGCCGTCGGAGTCGCAAGTCAGGTCCTGCAGCACCGCACGGCGCAGCGGCTCTTCGTCGAGGCGGTGCAGCGGCAGGATCGGCAGGACCTGGCCGATGGCCCAGGTGTCCGGCAGGCTCTGGAATACCGAGAAGTTGCAGATGTACTTGTCGGCCAGCTTGTCGTTGAGTTCGTCCAGCACCTGGCGGTGCGAGCGCTGGCGGGCCTTGAGCGAGTTGTGCAGGCGACGGCACACGGCGAAGTAGCACTGTTCGGCCAGGGCTTTTTCCGCGAGGGTCAGCTTGCCGTCGGCGTACTGGGCGGCCACGTCGCTCATGTAGTGGGTGGCGCGCCAGTAGGTTTCGGTGACCATTTCAATGTCGGTCGGGCCCAGCAGGTCGACCAGCCATTGCACGGTTTCGGGCAGGCTTTCCTTGTTCTCGATCACCGGCACGTCGTCGTTGTGTTTCTCGACGTCGGTCACCTGCACCACCAGCATGGCGTGGTGGGCAGTCAGGGAGCGGCCGCTCTCGGAGAAGATGTTCGGGTGCGGCAGGTTCTGCGCATCGCAGAATTCCTTGAGCATGCCCACCACCACGCCGGCGTAGTCGTCCATGTCGTAGTTGATCGAGCTGGCGTTGCGCGAGTGGGTACCGTCGTAGTCCACACCCAGGCCGCCACCGACGTCGATGTGGTCCACCGGCAGGCCGAGGTTGCGCAGCTCGCCGTAGTAGCGGATGGCTTCCTTGAAACCATGCTGGTAGTCCGCCAGGTTGGCGATCTGCGAGCCCATGTGAAAGTGCAGCAGGCGGATGCCCTGGTCCAGGCCAGCAGCGCGGAAGCGCTCGACCACCGACAGCAGTTGCGCCGCCGACAGGCCGAACTTGGACTTCTCACCACCGGTGTCTGCCCACTTGCTCGACGCCAGGGACGACAGGCGCACCCGCAGGCCGACCTGTGGCTTGACCTTGAGGTTGGCGGCTTCTTCGATGACCAGGCCCACTTCGGACTCTTTCTCGATCACGATGAACACGTTGTGGCCCAGCTTCTGGCCCATCAGCGCCAGGCGGATGAACTCACGGTCTTTGTAACCGTTGCAGACGATGGTGCCGCCCTTCGGTGCCAGGGCCAGTACGGCCAGCAGCTCGGGCTTGGAGCCGGCTTCCAGGCCGATGGACACGTCCTGGGTGGCGATGATGTTCTCGATCACCGCTTCCTGCTGGTTGACCTTGATCGGGTACAGCGCGGTGTATTTGCTCTGGTATTCCAGGCGCTCGATGTTCGCGTCGAAGGCACCGGTCAGCTGGCGCACGCGGTCTTGCAGGATATCCGGGAAGCGCACCAGCAATGGCAGGGACAGGCCGCTTTTGCGCAGCTCGTCCACTTGCTCGTACAAATCGATGGGCGAGCTGTTCGGGCCGTTCGGACGGACTTCAACGCGACCGGCATCATTGATCGCGAAATACCCGGCCCCCCAATGGCGAATCCCGTAAACACTGCGGCTGTCCGCAACTGTCCATTGGCTGCCATCGTCTTTGCGTGTGCGTCGTACGGACATCGAAGTCCCCTATATAAAGTCGAAGAGCGCCACCCAAGTCAGAGGCTGGCGCAGTCTAAAGAGTGAAAATGACGATTTGCCTGTGAGAGGGGTAGACCCCACTTGCAGGACAGAGTTTAGACACCGGTCAGGAACAGGCTCTGTGAAACCATGGAGACGACGAGCGCGCTCGTCGGTGCGGGTTTCACAGAGGCTGCTAGCCGCCGGATTTCTTCGCCTTGTATCCGAGCTTGATCAACTCGGCCAACAGCAACTCGACGTGATCGCCCTGGATTTCGATGATCCCGTCTTTCAGGGCGCCACCGGTGCCACAGCGCTTCTTCAGCACGGTGGCCAACTCCTTGAGTGGCTCGGCGGCCAGGGGCACGCCGGTGATGGTGGTCACCGTCTTGCCGCCACGGCCCTTGCTCTCGCGGCGCACGCGGGCAATGCCGTCACCTTCGGGAATCAGGGTCTGTTTGCAGGTACAGGCGTCCACGGGCTGGCGACAGTCCGGGCAATGCCGACCTGCGTCGGTGGAAAACACCAGGCCACCAAGGGCGGCGAAGGATGCGGCTTTTTTGGCCACCGGCAATCCTCTTGGGAGGATGAAGACTGGTCAGTGCCCGCAATGGGCGGCTGACCGCGAAGCCCCACTCAGGCAGGGGCAGCGCTACCGAACCGCTCAGCCCTCCCCGCCCCCTGTAGGAGCGAGCTTGCTCGCGAAAATCGTCAACGATAACGCGGGCATTCAGGCAGCACGCGGTGACATTGGGTTTTTCGCGAGCAAGCTCGCTCCTACAGGGGCCGGGGAGACGCGGTGGCGGTTCGGCTTGAAAAGTCGCGCAGTGTAACGGCAAAAAGCCTGATTGCTAAGAGCCAAATGGCGCCAATTTATGCAACTTTAGCGACGCGCGGCCAGATAGCGTTTTAATGCGGCCAGGGAGTCGGGGCAATAGGGCTTTCGCTCGATATCCTCAAGCACCGCCTCGATGCTCATAAAGCGCGCTTCCAGCACCTCTTCGGGCTGCAGCTGCAGCGGCCCATCCCAGACCGCCGAGAACGCCGAGCACCAGAGCCGGTTGCCCGTATCCTCGAAAAAAAAGTGGTCGTGGGCAGCCAATTCAACACCACTGACGCCCAACTCTTCTTCCAGCTCACGGGCTGCCGACTGCTCATAGGTTTCGCCAGCCGCCACCATCCCGCCTGCCGCCACGTCCCAGTAACCGGGATAGATGGCTTTGCTCAGGGTGCGCCGGTGCACGCACAACTCGCCCTTTGAGTTGAATAGCATGATGTAGGTACCGCGGCCGATCAGCCCGCGTTCACGCAGGTCGGCGCGCACCAGAGCGCCGAGCAGGTTGTCCTGCTCGTCGACCCAGGCGATATGTTCGGCATCCGAGGCCGCGCGGTGCGCGACCTCCTTGGCGCTATTGACCACGACTCAACCCTGGTTCAGCAGTTGACGCAAGTCGATCACCGCGGCGTTGGCGCGGGAGATGTAGTTGGCCATCACCAACGAGTGGTTGGCCAATACGCCATAGCCGCTGCCGTTGAGGATCATCGGGCTCCACAGGGTTTCCTGCGACGCCTCCAGCTCACGAATGATCTGGCGTACGCTGACGGTGGCGTTTTTCTTGGCCAATACGTCGGCAAAGTCGACTTCGATGGCACGCAACAGGTGGGACAGGGCCCACGCCTGGCCACGGGCTTCATAGAACACGTTGTCGATCTGCATCCATGGGGTTTCCACCACTTCTTCATCGACCTGCGGCACTTCGCCCGGCGCCAGCGCTTCGGTTTTCAACGCGGTGTTGAGCTTGACCCGGCCCACACTGGCCGACAGACGCTGCGACAACGAACCCAGGCGAGTGGCGACGTCGCCCAGCCAGTTGTTCAGGTTGTCGGCACGCGCATAGAACAGGGCGCCTTTCTGGTTGGGGTCGGACAGGCGCGCTTGGTAGCGGTTCAGGGAGTTGATGCCTTCCTGGTACTCCGACTCACTGGAAGGCAGCACCCAGCTCTTGTTATCGAAGTTGAAGCGCGGCTCGGCCTTGGCCAGGTCGGCGTCTTCAGCCGATTGCGATTGCGAGCGGGCGAAATCCTTGCGCAGGGCGCGGGTCAGGTCACGCACCTGCACCAGCACGCCATATTCCCAGCTGGGCATATTGTCCATCCACAGCCCAGGCGGGAAGCGGTCGTTGGAAATATAGCCACCCGGCTTGTTCAGCAGGGTGCCCACCACGGTCTTGACGGTTTCGACGGTGGTAAAGCCGATCACCATTTGCTTGCCGTCTTTTTCGGCGGCAATTTGCGCGTTTTGCTGGACCGGGAACAGCGCCGGCTCCTGGCTCCAATACCAACCCAGGCCACCGGTGACCAACAGGTAAATTACAACCAGGGTCAGCAGGGCACGACTCATCAGCAAATTGCGAAAATAGCTGCGGGAGGCCGACTTGGGCGCAGGGCTTGGGCCTGGGGCGCTGCCTGCACGGTTTTTCCAGTCCAGCATGGCGGATATCCTTTCAGTCACTTGAGTTCAATAGCTACGACCACAACCCTACCCCATCGTGCCCGTCTGTGCGGGGCTTTTAATCAAGGTGGCGTAAAGCTGGCACTCAACTATAAAGGATGGGCGCTGATGCGCCTACGCGACCCAACAGTCAGCAAATGAATCATCTGGACGTTGCAGTTAATTGACGTATGACACTCGTGCGAATGAAAAGAGGTGCTAGCATAGAGCCACCAGTCGACCTCAGCATGCACCCTTACCTAGTAGTCAGGATATGACCGAGCCAGAAGACCCCAGCCGTGAGCGTCTCAAGCACCACTTTGCCCAGCGGGTAATTCATCAGGCGCGTCAAATTCTTGAGATCTGGCAGCGTTTGCAGCGCAGCGAATGGTCGAACGCCGAATTGAACGAGCTCAGCGAGGCCAATCTGCGCCTGCTGCGTTTTGCCGAGCGCTTTGAGCAACCCGAGCATGGCCAACTGGCCCGGCACATCATCGAGTCGCTTAAAGCCGTGGATGAAAACCGCGGCCGCCTGAGCAGCAACCTGATCACCGACCTCAACCGCTTGATGCAGCGCCTGTCCCGTACCGGCCTGCGCCAGGGCGATCAGTTGGACCAGACCTTCCTGCCGCCGATGCGCAAGCCCATCTACGTGATGCTGGCCGATCACGACCGCGCCGAGCGCCTGGCCAAGCAACTGGAATTCTTTGGCTTGAGCGCGCAGTCCCTGGACAGCGTGGCGGCCTTCCGTTCGTCCATGGCCGAACGCCTGCCGGCCGCGATTGTGATGGACGTGGACTTCTGCGGCACCGGCCTGGGCCTGAAGCTGGCCGCCGAAGCCCAGGAAGGCCTGGAGCAGAAACTGCCGCTGCTGTTCTTCAGCCTGCACGAAACCGACACCCCCACCCGCCTGGCCGCCGTGCGCGCCGGGGGCCAGGAGTTCCTCACCGGCACCCTGGAAGCCTCCAGTCTGCTGGAAAAAATCGAAGTCCTGACCTGCGTCGCGCAGTACGAACCTTATAAAGTGCTGATCATCGACGACTCCCGCGCCCAGGCGATGCACACCGAACGCTTGCTCAACAGCGCCGGGATCGTCACCCGCACCTTGATCGAACCGATCCAGGCCATGGCCGAACTGGCGGATTTCCAGCCCGACCTGATCATCCTCGACATGTACATGCCAGCCTGCACCGGCACCGAGCTGGCCAAGGTGATTCGCCACAACGACCGCTATGTCAGCGTGCCGATCATTTACCTGTCGGCCGAAGACGACCTGGATAAACAGCTGGACGCCATGAGCGAAGGCGGCGACGACTTCCTCACCAAGCCGATCAAGCCGCGCCACCTGATCACTACCGTGCGCAACCGCGCGGCACGCGCCCGTCATCTCAAGGCGCGGATGGTGCGCGACAGCCTGACCGGCCTGTACAACCACACCCACATCCTGCAACTGCTGGAAGACTGCAGCTTCCGCTCGCGCCGCGAGAACAAGCCGCTGAGCTTTGCCATGCTCGACATTGACCACTTCAAGCGGGTCAACGACAGCCACGGCCACCCCATGGGCGACCGCGTGATCAAAAGCCTGGCGCTGTTTCTCAAGCAGCGCCTGCGCAAGACCGACTATATCGGCCGGTACGGCGGCGAAGAATTTGCCATTGTCATGCCCGACACCGACCTGGACGCCGCCTGCAAGGTGCTCGACGAAATCCGTGGGCGCTTTGCCGAAATCCATTACCCGGCCCAGCCCCAGGATTTATGGTGCACCTTCAGCGCCGGCGTGGTGCAGCTATGTGACGGCTCCGACAGCCTGATGATGGCCGCCCAGGCCGACGAAGCGCTGTACCGCGCCAAGGACGCCGGGCGTAATCGGGTGCATGCTTCGGGTGAATCAAGGCAAAGTGCCACTTTTTCACCAGATTCCACTCAGTCCGTCATAACCCTGTAACGAAAACGCAATAACTTCAGGCACTTACTCCTTCTGCCGTTGGTTGAAACCACGCATGCGCCTGAAGCTGCTGACGAATCTGAACACCCTTCTGCTGGTCGCCGTTTGCCTGGCCCTGGGCGCTACGCTCTGGTGGTCGCAACGGGCCCTCGAACGCCCTTATCTATTGATGGAGCGTTATCTGGGCCTGTCCCAGGCGTTCCAGAACCAGACCGCGCGCAATATCGACGACTATCTGGCCAGCGGCGACGCCTTGCGCCTGAGCGCGGCCGGCCAGAGCCTGGAAAACCTGTTGCTGCACCTGGATGAATTGCCGCCTGAGCTGACCGAAAAACTGCGGCCCGGCCTGCTCGACCTCGATGGCTTCAGCAAGACCGACCTGCTGGCCGCCGGCAAACTGGCCGGCGACCCACAAGCCTTGCTGCTGCAAGCCGAGCGGGAACTGGGGGCCAACCTGGAGCAACTGAGCCAGTACGCCATGGGCGTCAACTCAGCCGATGCAGGGCGTTATCTGCCGCCGCTGATGGCGGCCTCGCAGCACCTGGCCAAGCTGTCCCTGGCGCGGGACAAACTGGTGAGCAGCGGGCGCAGTGAATTGGCCGCCGACGTGGAACATGAGCTGACCAATATCCGCAGCCAGGCTGACCTGCTTGAGCAACTGCCACTACTGGGCGTGACTGCCAGCAGTGCCTCCAACAGCGATGACTTTTCTGCGTTGATGGGCCTGGAAAGCAGCGAAACCGCCACCGCCGAAGACACCGGCGTCAATCTCAAACGCGAACTCAACAGCCTGCTCACACGCTACCCGGCAGAGCTTGCGCGGACCCGTGAACAAATCCATAAGCGCGCAGAACTGGCCGCTGCCACGCACCTGAAAATCGACACGGTGCAGCAAGCCATCGCCGCGCTGGAGCCCGAGGTGCGTGCCCAGCACGGCAAGATCCAGGGCGAGGTGCGGGTGATCCAAGGCGTGATGATTGGCCTGATCCTGTTGATCGCCCTGCTCATCGACACCCTGCAACGACGCCTGGCACGAGTGCTCACCAGCCTGGCGCCGGCCCTGTCGACCTGGGCCGAGGGCGATTTCAGCCAACCGATCGCCCTGGGTGCGACCAACCGCGAACTGCATGACATTGAAGCCTCGCTCAATCGCCTGCGGGCTTACCTGGTGAACCTGGTGGGCACTATCCGCGCCAACGCAGAGGAAGTCGCCGGTAGCAGCCGCGCCCTGGCCGAACTGAGCGGCGGCCTGCATGACGGCGCCGAACGCCAGGCCGGGGACACTGCGCAAATCCGCGATTCGTTGGGCGAACTGGAAGCCACGATCCAGCAGGTCGCCGGCGACGCCAGCCAGGCCGCCGGGGCCAGCCGCAGCGCCGGCGACGCCGTGGAGCATGGCCAACGGGTGATCGGCTTGAGCCTGACCGGCCTGCACGCACTGGTGGGCGAGGTGCAGGACAATGCGCAGATGATCGAAAAACTCGCCGAAGAGTCCGCCACCATTGGCAGCGTGCTGACGGTGATCCGCTCGATTGCCGACCAGACCAACCTGCTGGCGCTCAATGCCGCCATCGAAGCCGCCCGCGCCGGTGAAGCCGGGCGCGGGTTTGCCGTGGTCGCCGACGAAGTGCGCTCCCTGGCCCAGCGCACCGCAGGCGCCACCGCCGAAATCCAGACCCTGATCGCCGGCCTGCAGACCGCAGCAAGGCAGTCGGTGGAGGGCATGCGCGCCCAGGTCGAACATGCCGAAGCCACCGCTCAACAAGCCCAGGCCGCCGACGGCGCGCTGGACGAAATCGTCAACGCGATCCAGACCATTTCCGACACAGCCATCCGCATTGCCGATGTCACGGCGCAGCAGAGCGGCGCCGTCAGTGAGATCCGTGATAACAGCGAACGCATCCACCAGTTGGGCGAGGACAACCTGCTGCGCATTGGCCAGGGCCGCAGCCAGGGCGAGCATTTGTTGGTGCTCGGCGGGCAGCTTAATACGGCCGTGCAGGCCTTCCGCGTCTGACGCCATCTCCCAAATCAGATGGGAATCAAAAATGTGGGAGCGGGCTTGCTCGCGAATGCGGTGGGTCAGTGATGGACATGTTGACTGATACACCGCATTCGCGAGCAAGTCGAATCGTCGCACCGCCGCTCCCACATTTTGATCTCCTGCGTACTCGGGACCGTATTACCAATGACCGGATCGTGCGCCTCGGTCACATACTTTGCGCAATCCTCGCTAATCGTGCTGGCTATTGCAGAGAACTGGACAGTCACAAAGGCTTTGCGGCATAGTCGCCGGGTTCTGACGTACCCACATCCAATAACAAGGAACAGCCGATGGCGACCTTACTGGTTCTGCACGGACCCAACCTGAACCTGCTCGGCACCCGCGAGCCGGGTGTATACGGTGCAGTTACCCTCGAACAGATCAACCTCGATCTGGAACGACGGGCCCGTGAAGCCGGCCACCATCTGCTCTACCTGCAAAGCAATGCCGAGTATGAATTGATTGATCGCATTCACGCCGCGCGCAGCGAAGGCGTGGACTTCATCCTGATCAATCCCGCCGCTTTTACGCACACAAGCGTTGCATTACGTGACGCGCTGCTGGCGGTGAGCATCCCATTCATCGAAGTGCATTTATCGAACGTGCATAAACGCGAAGCTTTCCGCCATCACTCTTACTTCTCCGACGTAGCGGTAGGAGTGATCTGCGGCCTTGGCGCCAGCGGTTACCGACTGGCCCTGGAGGCCGCCCTGGAACAAGTTGAAGAACAGGCTAAACGCCCCTGACCGACCCTTGGGAGTTGATGATTCATGGATATCCGTAAAGTTAAGAAACTGATCGAACTGCTGGAAGAATCCGGTATCGACGAGCTGGAAATCAAGGAAGGCGAAGAGTCCGTACGGATCAGCCGTCACAGCAAGACCCCGGCCCAACAGTTCTACGCACCACAGATGCAAGCACCGGCTCCTGCCGCTGCTGCTCCGGCCGCCGCACCTGCTGCTGCCGCAGCTCCCGCCGCACCGGCCGCGCCAGTGCTCAACGGTTTCGTGGTCAAGTCGCCAATGGTCGGTACTTTCTACCGCACCCCGGCACCGACCTCGCCAGCCTTCGTTGAAGTGGGCAAGACTGTGAAAGTGGGCGACACCATCTGCATCGTGGAAGCGATGAAAATGATGAACCACATCACGGCCGAAAAAGCCGGCGTCATCGAATCCATCCTGGTAGAAAACGGTCAGCCGGTTGAGTACGACCAGCCGCTGTTCACCATCGTTTGAACCGCGGAGCGCCTTCGATGTTGAAACCTGCGAAGAAACTGCAAAAAGTCCTGATCGCCAACCGCGGCGAGATCGCGCTGCGTATCCTGCGCGCCTGTAAGGAAGAGGGCATCAAGACCGTCGCTGTTTACTCGACGGCCGATACCGAATTGATGCACGTGAAACTGGCGGACGAAAGCATCTGCATCGGCCCGCCACTGGCCACGAACTCGTACCTGAAGGTCTCGAACATCATCGCCGCGGCTGAAGTGACCGGCGCTGATGGCATCCACCCTGGCTACGGCTTCCTCGCGGAAAACGCCGACTTCGCCGAACAGGTGGAAAAATCCGGCTTTGCCTTCATCGGCCCGAAAGCCGAGACCATTCGCCTGATGGGCGACAAGGTTTCGGCCAAGGACGCCATGATCGCAGCCGGCGTGCCAACCGTTCCAGGCTCCGACGGCCCGCTGCCGGAAGACGAGGAAACCGCTCTGCGCATTGGTCGTGAAGTCGGTTACCCGGTGATAATCAAAGCCGCCGGCGGCGGTGGTGGTCGCGGCATGCGCGTGGTGCACAAGGAAGAAGACCTGATCGAAGCAGCCAAGCAGACTCGCTCGGAAGCGGGCGCCTGGTTCGGCAACCCGATGGTCTACCTGGAAAAATACCTGACCAACCCACGTCACGTGGAAGTCCAGGTACTGTCCGACGGCCAGGGCCACGCCATCCACCTGGGCGACCGCGATTGCTCGCTGCAACGTCGTCACCAGAAGGTCCTGGAAGAAGCTCCGGCGCCGGGCCTGGATGAAAAGGCGCGTCAGGAAGTCCTGGCACGCTGCGTCAAGGCTTGCATCGATATCAACTACCGTGGCGCCGGGACTTTCGAGTTCCTCTACGAGAACGGCCGCTTCTACTTCATCGAGATGAACACTCGCGTGCAGGTAGAGCATCCGGTTTCGGAGATGGTCACCGGTATCGACATCGTCAAGGAGATGCTGAGCATCGCCGCTGGCAACGTGCTGTCCTTCACCCAGGACGACGTGAAGATGCACGGCCATTCCCTGGAGTGCCGGATCAACGCCGAAGACCCGAAAACCTTTATCCCAAGCCCTGGCCTGGTCAAGCATTTCCATGCACCAGGCGGCAACGGCGTGCGTGTGGATTCGCACCTGTACAGCGGCTACAAGGTTCCGTCCAACTACGACTCGCTGATCGGCAAGCTGATCACCTGGGGCGCCACCCGCGACGAGGCCATGGCCCGTATGCGCAACGCCCTGGACGAAATCGTGGTCGACGGCATCAAGACCAACATCCCACTGCATCGGGATCTGGTTCGTGATGAAGGCTTCTGCGAAGGTGGTGTGAACATTCACTACCTGGAACACAAGCTGGCCAACCAGTAAGTTTGTGCTCCACTCACAAAACCGCCTTCGGGCGGTTTTGTTGTTTATGGATGCACACAATCCAAATGTGGGAGCGGGCTTGCTCGCGAATGCGGTGTATCAGTCAACATGTCCATCACTGACCCACCGCATTCGCGAGCAAGCCCGCTCCCACATTTTGCTCCATGTACACCCGCTGCAGCGCATATCGTCGGCACTGTCGTCTTCTGGCCTGCTCTCGCGTAAACTTGCGCCCTTTCGCAGCCCCACCCCGCTGCACACTCATTTTTTCAAAGGTGCCCGCCATGCCTTGGCTGCAAGTCCGTCTCGCCATCAGCCCAGAACAAGCCGAAACCTATGAAGACGCGTTCCTTGAAGTGGGCGCCGTGTCGGTGACCTTCATGGACGCCGAAGACCAACCGATTTTCGAGCCTGAGCTGAACACCACGCCGCTGTGGTCGCACACCCACCTGCTGGCCCTGTTCGAAGACGGCACCGACGCCGCCAGCGTCTTTGCCCATATGGAACTGCTGACCGGCGGCCCGCTGCCCGAGCACCACAGTGAAGTGATCGAAGACCAGGACTGGGAACGCAGCTGGATGGACAACTTCCAACCCATGCGTTTCGGCCAGCGCCTGTGGATCGTGCCAAGCTGGCATGCCGCCCCGGAGCCTGAGGCCGTCAACCTGCTGCTGGACCCGGGCCTGGCATTCGGCACCGGCACCCACCCGACCACCGCCCTGTGCCTGGAATGGCTCGACGGCCAGGACTTGCACGGTTGTAACGTGCTGGACTTCGGCTGCGGCTCGGGCATCCTGGCCATCGCCGCGCTGCTGCTGGGCGCCAAGGAAGCGGTCGGCACCGATATCGACGTGCAGGCCCTGGAAGCTTCCCGCGATAACGCCGGGCGCAACAACATCCCTGAAGACAAATTCCCACTGTACCTACCGGAGCAGTTGCCCCAGGTACAGGCCGACGTGTTGGTCGCCAATATCCTTGCCGGGCCACTGGTCTCGCTGGCCCCGCAACTGTCGAGCCTGGTCAAGCCTGGCGGGCGCCTGGCGCTGTCGGGGATCCTCGCCGAGCAGGGTGAAGAAGTCGCCGCCGCCTATGCCCAGGACTTCGACCTGGACCCCATCGCCAACCGCGATGGCTGGGTACGCATCAGCGGTCGTCGGCGCTAGAATGAGCGCCTGCATGAATCGGATGGCCGCATGACCGACAGTTTCGTCACCCAGTGCCCGCATTGCCAAACCCGTTTCCGCGTCAGCCATGCTCAACTGAGCGTGGCCCGTGGCGTGGTTCGCTGTGGCTCTTGCCTGCAAGTGTTCAATGCTGCCCGCCAGTTGCTGGAGCAGCGTGCCCACGCACCTGAGGCGCCAAGCGCCGAAGCTGCGCCGCGCGCCATCAGCCAGAAGCAATGGAGCGCCGAAGAGCTGGACCTGGATAACCTGGACCTGGACGAGGAACTGGCCAAGCTGGAGCGCCGGGAGATCCAGCACACTCAGCCCCAGGGCAGCGAACGGCGCCAAGCCAGCGCCGACCGCCGGCAAAAAGACGAGTCGATGAGCGCCAGCCGCGACACCGCCAAGGCCGAAGAAGAACAATGGGCCGCCAGCCTGTTCAGCGATCCACCAGACGAACGGGCTGCGACAATCGTCCACGCCGAGGAAGCCGTCGAGCCGGCCCCAGTACCCACGGGCAAACCCTTGCGCACCGAGCCTTCGATGTCCTTCGACCTTCACGAGGTGGACGACGAGCCGACGGTGCTGCATACCGCCGACGCCCTCGACCCGCCCGAGCCAACGCTCGGCAGCGAACCGGACGAGCCTGAGCCTGAGCCTGAACCGCGCCGCAAGCGCTCCCGCACCGCCTCCAATGCCCATGACGAGATGCTGCAGGACCTGGAAGACGACCCGCTGCACCTCTACACCGGCAAACGCCCCGCTGGCTGGGGCCGCCGCCTGTTCTGGCTGACCCTGGTGCTGCTGGCCGCCGCTGCGCTCGCCGGACAGTACATCGCCTACCAGTTCGACGAACTGGCCCGCCAGGACAAATACCGGCCGTGGTTCCAGGAGCTGTGCCCGAAACTGGGCTGCACCGTGCCGTCGCGGGTCGATATCGCCCATATCAAGAGCAGTAACCTGGTGGTGCGCAGCCATCCCGAGTTCGCCGGCGCGCTGGTGGTGGATGCGATCATCTACAACCGCGCCACCTTCTCCCAGCCGTTCCCGCTGCTGGAGCTGCGCTTTGCCGACCTCAATGGCCGGATGATCGCCAGCCGGCGCTTCAAGCCCGCCGAGTACCTCAGCGGTGAGTTGGCCGGCCAGACCGAGATGCCATCCCAGACCCCGATCCATATCGCCCTGGACATTCTCGACCCGGGCAACAAAGCTGTGAACTACAGTCTCAGTTTCCACTCCCCCGAGTGATTGGCCGCGCGCGTCAAGGTTCGGACGGCAGGTTATTGACTTGCCCGTCCACGACCAAACCGCTGGCGATAAGAAAATAGCTGCTCAGATTTTATCCAATTCAGCCTTTAACCAGTCATCGAGAGCGGGTATCATGCCAACCCTTTTTCGAACTCTAATGATCCGGCCCCACAACAGGGAAGTCCTATGTCGGCGGTACGCATCGGCCCATATACATTGCCAAACGCTTTGATTCTCGCCCCGATGGCGGGCGTCACCGACCAGCCCTTTCGTCAGCTGTGCAAACGTTTGGGCGCGGGCCTTGTAGTCTCGGAAATGGTCACCAGCGACATGAGCTTGTGGAACACCCGCAAATCGCGGATGCGCATGATCCACGAAGGTGATCCCGAGCCCCGCTCGGTACAGATCGCCGGTGGTGATGCACAAATGCTGGCGGATGCGGCCCGGGCCAACGTAGAGCTGGGTGCACAGATTATTGATATCAACATGGGCTGCCCGGCCAAGAAGGTCTGCAACAAGGCCGCCGGTTCCGCCCTGTTGAAGGATGAGCAACTGGTGGCCGAGATCCTGCAGGCCGTTGTCGGCGCAGTGGATGTACCGGTCACCCTGAAGATCCGTACCGGCTGGGACCGGGACAACAAGAACGGCCTGACGGTGGCGAAGATCGCCGAACAGGCAGGCATTACAGCATTGGCGGTGCATGGCCGCACCCGCGCTGACCTTTATACCGGTGAAGCCGAATACGACACCATCGCTGCGATCAAGCAGGCGGTGTCGATTCCGGTCTTTGCCAACGGCGACATCGACTCGGCCGAGAAAGCCCGGCGCGTGCTGCACGCAACCGGTGCCGATGGCCTGTTGATCGGCCGGGCCGCCCAGGGGCGGCCATGGATCTTTCGTGAGATCGAGCACTTCCTGCGTACCGGCGAAATCATGCCGGCACCGGGGCTGATCGAGGTGGAACGTATTCTGCTAGAGCATCTGGCCGCCCTGCACACCTTCTATGGGGACGTGATGGGCGCGCGCATTGCTCGCAAGCATGTGGGTTGGTATCTCGCAACCCTGCCCGGCGCCAAAGAGTTTCGCGCAGGGTTCAATCGTTTGGATGAAACGCAAGCACAGGTCACCGCCGTTCGTGAGTTCTTTGCCGAACGAGACAAGAGCCTGAGAGCAGGGGACGGAGAAGGGGTGGCCGCATGACGATGATGACCGAGACTTTAGTGAGTGGAACAACACCCGTGAGCGACAACGTCAATTTGAAACAGCACCTCAACACGCCGAGCGAAGAAGGCCAGACCCTTCGCGGGAGCGTCGAGAAAGCGCTGCACAATTATTTCGCCCACCTTGAGGGCGCGGCCGTCACGGATGTGTACAACCTGGTGCTCTCCGAAGTCGAGGCGCCCTTGCTCGAAAGCGTGATGAACTACGTCAAGGGCAACCAGACCAAAGCCAGTGAGCTGCTGGGCCTGAACCGTGGGACCCTGCGCAAGAAGCTCAAACAGTACGATTTGCTGTAAGCATTCAATCAAACCAGAAAGGCGCCCGCGTAAAACCGGTCGCCTTTTTTGCTGACTCCTTTGCTTTTGATGGAAATTGAGATGACCGACCAGACTACCCGCCTGCCGATCCGCCGCGCCTTGATCAGTGTTTCCGACAAGACCGGGATCCTCGAATTTGCCCGGGAGCTGGAAGCCCTGGGTGTGGAAATCCTCTCCACGGGCGGGACCTTCAAACTGCTGCAGGACAACGGCGTGGCCGCAGTAGAAGTCGCGGACTACACCGGTTTCGCAGAAATGATGGATGGTCGGGTCAAGACCCTGCACCCGAAAATCCATGGCGGCATCCTCGGCCGTCGCGGTATCGACGACGCCATCATGAACGAGCACGGCATCAAGCCGATCGACCTGGTGGCCGTTAACCTCTACCCGTTCGAAGCCACCATCAACAAGCCAGGCTGCGACCTGCCGACCGCTATCGAAAACATCGATATCGGCGGCCCGACCATGGTGCGCTCGGCGGCCAAGAACCATAAAGACGTGGCCATCGTGGTCAACGCCAGCGACTACGCCCACGTATTGGAAAGCCTGAAAGCCGGCGGCCTGACCTACGCCCAGCGTTTCGACCTGATGCTCAAGGCCTTCGAGCACACGGCCGCCTATGACGGCATGATTGCCAACTACATGGGCACCGTGAACCAGGCCGCCGAGACCCTCAGCACTGAAGGCCGCAGCCAGTTCCCGCGCACCTTCAACAGCCAGTTCATCAAGGCCCAGGAAATGCGCTACGGCGAGAACCCGCACCAGAGCGCGGCGTTCTACGTGGAAGCCAAGCCTGCCGAAGTGGGGATCGCCACCGCGACCCAACTGCAAGGCAAAGAGCTGTCCTACAACAACGTGGCCGATACCGACGCCGCGCTGGAGTGCGTGAAGAGCTTCGTCAAGCCGGCCTGCGTGATCGTCAAGCACGCCAACCCATGCGGCGTGGCCGTGAGCCCGGACGCCGAAGGCGGGATCCGCCAGGCCTACGAACTGGCCTACGCCACCGATACCGAATCGGCATTCGGCGGCATCATCGCATTCAACCGCGAACTGGACGCCGAGACAGCCAAGGCCATCGTCGAGCGTCAGTTCGTGGAAGTGATCATCGCGCCAAGCGTCAGCAGCGAGGCCCGTGCCATCGTGGCGGCCAAGGCCAATGTGCGTCTGTTGGCCTGCGGCGAGTGGTCGGCTGACCGTGCCGCTGCCTGGGACTACAAGCGCGTCAATGGCGGCTTGCTGGTACAGAGCCGCGACATCGGCATGATCGGCAGCCAAGACCTTACAGTTGTGACCAAGCGCGCGCCGACCGAGCAAGAGATCAACGACCTGATCTTTGCCTGGAAAGTGGCCAAGTACGTTAAATCCAACGCCATCGTCTACGCCAAGAACCGCCAGACCATCGGTGTCGGCGCGGGCCAGATGAGCCGGGTGAACTCGGCGCGCATCGCCGCGATCAAGGCTGAACACGCCGGTTTGCAGGTGGTGGGTTCGGTGATGGCTTCCGACGCATTCTTCCCGTTCCGTGATGGCCTGGACAACGCCGCAAAAGCGGGCGTGACTGCCGTGATCCAACCGGGCGGTTCGATGCGTGATGCCGAGGTGATCGCCGCGGCTGATGAAGCCGGTATCGCGATGGTCTTCACTGGCATGCGCCACTTCCGTCACTGATCCAAATGTGGGAGGGGCTTATGTGGGAGCGGGCTTGCTCGCGAATGGGGTGTGTCACTCGACACATTCCTCACAGGTCCACCGCTTTCGCGAGCAAGCCCGCTCCCACATTTTAAAGCGCTCCTGCAGCGCCTACAGAATTCGAGGTTTTTGAAATGAATGTTTTGATCATTGGCAGCGGTGGCCGTGAACACGCACTGGCCTGGAAAGTCGCCCAAGACCCACGCGTGCAGAAAGTATTCGTGGCCCCCGGCAACGCCGGTACCGCCATTGAAGCCAAGTGCGAAAACGTCGCCATCGACGTATTGGCCCTTGAGCAACTGGCCGACTTTGCGCAAAAGAATGTGTCGCTGACCATCGTCGGCCCGGAAGTACCGCTGGTGGCGGGCGTCGTGGACCTGTTCCGCAGCCGTGGCCTGGACTGCTTCGGCCCGACTGCGGGCGCGGCCCAGCTGGAAGGCTCGAAAGCCTTCACCAAGGATTTCCTGGCTCGCCACAAGATCCCGACCGCCGACTACCAGAACTTCACGGAGATCGAGCCGGCCCTGGCTTACCTGCGTGAAAAAGGCGCACCGATCGTGATCAAGGCCGATGGCCTGGCCGCCGGTAAAGGCGTGATCGTGGCGATGACCCTGCAGGAAGCCGAAGACGCCGTGCGCGACATGCTCGCCGGCAATGCCTTCGGTGACGCGGGTTCGCGCGTGGTGATCGAAGAATTCCTCGACGGCGAAGAAGCCAGCTTCATCGTGATGGTCGACGGCAAGAACGTCTTGCCGATGGCTACCAGCCAGGACCACAAGCGCGTCGGCGACGGCGATACCGGCCCGAACACCGGTGGCATGGGTGCCTACTCCCCTGCCCCGGTGGTCACCGCCCAGGTGCACCAGCGTGTGATGGACCTGGTGATCTGGCCGACCGTGCGTGGCATGGCCGATGAAGGCAATGTCTACACCGGCTTCCTGTACGCGGGCCTGATGATCGACAAGGCCGGCAACCCGAAAGTCATCGAGTTCAACTGCCGCTTCGGCGACCCGGAAACCCAACCGGTGATGCTGCGCCTGCAGTCGAGCCTGGTGCTGCTGGTGGAAGCCGCCCTGGCCCAGGCCCTGGACAAGGTTGAAGCACAGTGGGATCCACGTCCGAGCGTTGGCATTGTGCTGGCAGCCGGTGGTTACCCTGCCGACTACGCCAAGGGTGATGTGATTCAGGGCCTGGATGCGGCCGCGACACTCGAAGGCAAGGTGTTCCACGCCGGTACCGCGCTCAAGGACGGCCAGGTCGTCACCGCCGGTGGCCGTGTACTCTGCGCCACGGCCATGGGCGCCAGTGTCGATGCCGCCCAGCAGCAAGCGTACAAGCTGGCCGCCAAGATCGACTGGCAGGGCTGCTTCTACCGCAAGGACATCGGCTATCGTGCCATTGCCCGTGAGCGCGGCGAAGATCAGTAACCAGCTATCCGTTCGGCTAGGCAAGGGCCTTTGGCCCTTGCCGTCCTATTGCGGTCCCGCGCATAGTTAACCCCGTGCATCAACCTACGAAGGGATTTCGCCGTGCGCTGGCTCAGGATCGCCATAGTTTTTACTGTCAGCCTGCTGACCTTGCTCTGCCTGTTGCCGGCCCAGGCCGTCGCGCAAGGCAGTGGCTGGGCCGTATTACTCGATGAACAGGCCGACCTGCAACTGAGCGACATTCGCTCCCCCCGCTACAACAACCAATTTAGCCCCATCGAACTGGACCGGATCACCGCCGCCGAGCCCAATGGCGCGCTGTGGGTACGTTTCAGGCTGCAACCGGGCAAGCACGAGCAAGTGCTGCGGGTATTCGCGCCGGACCTGGCGCACCTCAACCTGTATGTGCTGGACGGCGACACGCTGATCGAGCAAGTGAATACCGGCACCCGCCAACCCCAGGCTGAACGTCCGCTGCCGAGCAGCGACTTCATGCTGCCCATGCCCCAGAGCCAGAAACCCCTGGATGTGTATGTGCGCCTGGTCTCGGAGCACGAACTGCGGCCGTACCTGACCCTGGAACCGGCCGTGATGGCTGCCGCCAACCAGACCCAGACCCTGGTCTATGGCCTGCTGTTCGGCTGCCTGCTGATGCTGATCCTGCACAACCTTACCCGCTACGCCTACCATCGTTCGCGCAGCAGCCTGTGGCTGGCGGCCTGCGAAGTGCTGCTGTTGCTCAGCCTGTTGCTGCTGCTCAACCTGCTGGGCCCCTGGCTGCCGAACTGGCACGCCCTGCAAACGCCGGGCGCCTATATGGCGTTGCTGCTGACCGCGCCGTGCGGCTTGATGTTCGCCTATCGCTTCTTCGCGCCACTGGGCCCGCACCCGCTGAACAAGCTGCTGATGGCCGATATCCTGCTAATCGTCCTGTGCGGCCTGTTACTGCTGTTCGTCAACACCCTGCCGCTGAACATCATCACCTATGCCCTGGTGGCACTGGCCGGCCTGAGCATGCTGTTTGTCTCGGCCTACCACTGGCAAAAAGGCTACCGGCCTGCACGCCTGTTCTTGCTCGCCATGGTGGTATTCAACACTGGCACGCTGATTATCCTCCCGGCCCTGCTGGGCCTGACCCTGGTGGCCCCGCAAGGCCTGATCATCACCCTGCTGGCGGTGATCTGCGTCAGCGGCCTGTTGATGAGCCAGGCCCTGGGCGAGCGCCAGCGCAGCATCGTCGAGGATCGCTTCAGCCTCAGCCGCGACCTGGCGGCCAGCAACGCCGAGATCGCGGCCAAGGCCGAGTTCCTGGCGAAGATCAGCCATGAAATCCGCACGCCCATGAACGGCGTACTGGGCATGACCGAATTGCTGTTGGGCACGCCTTTGTCGGTCAAGCAGCGTGACTACGTGCAGACCATCCACAGCGCCGGCAATGAACTGCTGACCCTGATCAACGAGATTCTCGACATTTCCAAGCTCGAGTCCGGGCAGATTGAACTGGACGACGTGCAGTTCGACCTCAACGCCCTGATCGAAGACTGCCTGAGTATTTTCCGCGCCAAGGCCGAGCAGCAGAACGTCGAACTGATCAGCTTTATCCAGCCCCAGGTGCCACGGGTCATCAGCGGCGACCCGACACGCCTGCGCCAGGCCCTGCTGAGCCTGCTGGAAAATGCCCTGCAAAAGACCGACGAAGGCGAAGTGCTGATCGTGGTCGCCCTGGATGAACGCAGCAGCAAACCGCGCCTGCGCATCGCCGTGCAAGACAGCGGCCTGCCAATGGAAGCCGCCGAGCGCGACGCCCTGCTGCACAGCGAACTGCACAGCAAGAATTTCCTGTCGGCCACCCGCCTGAGCGGCCACCTCGGCCTGGTGATCGCCCGCCAACTGATCCTGCTGATGAATGGCGAGTTCGGCATCAAGGCCGGCAGCCAGCAAGGCAGCACCCTGTGGCTGACCTTGCCGCTGGACCCCGAGCGCCTGGAGCACCCGACCTCCGATCTCGACGGCCCGCTACAAGGCGCGCGGGTGTTGGTGGTGGACGACAACGACACCTGCCGCAAGGTGCTGGTGCAGCAATGCACCGCCTGGGGCCTGAACGTCAGCGCCGTGCCATCGGGCAAGGAAGCCCTGGCCCTGCTGCGTACCAAGGCGCACCTGCGCGACTATTTCGACGTGGTGCTGCTGGACCAGAACATGCCCGGCATGACCGGCATGCAACTGGCGGCGAAGATCAAGGAAGACCCGAGCCTGAACCACGACATCCTGCTGATCATGCTCACCGGCATCAGCAATGCCCCGAGCAAGATCATCGCGCGCAACTGCGGGATCAAACGCATCCTGGCCAAGCCGGTTGCGGGCTACACCCTCAAGACCACCCTGGCCGACGAACTGACCCAGCGCAGCAAAGGCGTGGTCCAACCCCGCCACATCGCGCCGAACGTTCCTGTGGCCGTCACCGTGCCCAGTGATTTCCGCATCCTGGTGGCCGAAGACAACAGCATCTCCACCAAAGTGATTCGCGGCATGCTCGGCAAGCTCAACCTGCAACCCGATACCGCCAGCAATGGCGAGGAAGCCTTGCAGGCGATGAAGGCCCAGCGTTACGACCTGGTATTGATGGACTGCGAAATGCCGATCCTCGATGGATTCTCTGCGACCCAACAGCTGCGGGTCTGGGAAGTCAGCAACCAGCGCACCCGCACGCCGGTGGTGGCACTGACCGCGCACATTCTCTCGGAACACAAGGAACGCGCACGCCAGGCCGGGATGGATGGGCATATGGCCAAGCCGGTGGAGTTATCGCAACTGCGCGAGCTGGTGGAGTACTGGGTGACACAGCGCGAGCAGCCGGCGGAGCAGGCGCACACTTCCTGAGGCAAGGAGGCTCCCTGTGGCGAGGGGGCTTGTCCCCCGCTGGGCTGCGAAGCGGCCCTAAAACCTGCTATCCGGATTTAACTGAAAGAACTCAGTGAGGCGGGTGGGGCCGCTTCGCGGCCCAGCGGGGGACAAGCCCCCTCGCCACAAAAAGCCCAATCTCCACAGAAGCCCCCTAGCCACAGAAAGCCCACAAGCCTGATAGACTCCCCCTCGCCCTTCCTTCGCTGTGAGCTTCCACCATGCTCCATGTGTTGTTCAGCGTTTATTTGAAGATGCTGGTGCTGTATAGCCCCTTCTTTGTCCTCTCCTGCTTTATCAGCCTGACCCGCGGCTATTCCAGCAAGGAACGGCGGCGCCTGGCCTGGAAGGTCGCCCTGGCGACGCTGGTGTCGAGCGTGTTGCTCTACCTGTTTGGCCGGGTGATTTTCAGTGTGTTTGGCATCACCGTGGATGCCTTCCGCATCGGCGCCGGCAGTGTGTTGTTCATTTCGGCCCTGGGCATGGCCCAAGGCAAGTCAGCGGTACAGACCGACAATGTGCAGCAGGACGTGACCATCGTCCCCCTGACCATTCCCCTGACTGTCGGCCCGGGCACCATCGGCGCGCTGCTGGTGATGGGGGTCAGCCAGCCCCATTGGGACGACAAGTTCATGGCGATTCTCAGCATCGCCCTGGCCAGCCTGACCGTAGGCGTGGTGCTGTACCTGTCCAATCGGATCGAACGCATCCTCGGTGACCAGGGCCTGCAGATTGTCAGCCGCTTGATGGGCCTGTTCGTGTGCGCGCTGGCCGCGCAGATCATTTTTACCGGGATACGCGGTTATCTGGTGCCCTGAGGCAGCGGTCAAATCCGGTATTGGGCAATGGCCTGCAAGACCTTGTCGCCTGCACTCCTGCGCAACTGCTTGAGGGTTGCCTCGTTGACCACCGCCGGGTTGAGCATCAGGCAGGTCTGACCACTGAAGGCTTCGACCGTGGAGCTGTCCCATTCGAAAAACGGGACGCCCAGTTTCTTGCTGACGCCATGGGCGCTGTAGGTCACCAAAATCATCAGCACTTCGCCATCGACTTCAGAGCAGGACGCCAGGCCAAAGTCACCGCCTTCATGGGTGACAATGTTGCGCTTGAACAGATCAAACGGCGCCGCCTGCTGCTTCAGCGCGTCGAAGGCGTCCGCTGCCAATTTGGGCAGCGCCATGGCCAACGGGCCCGCAAGGGACGTCGAAGCCACGGTGGACGAGATGATGTTGAGCGCCGCCATCTGCACCGTCAGGCCTTTCCTGGAGGTCGTCACCCGCTCAAAACTGCTGCGTATCGGCAACCACCCCAGGCTGGTCATGACCTTGATGAACTCGTCATACCAGGCCTGGCTGCCGCGCGTCACGTTCAGCACGTCACTCACATAGCTGCTGGCCAACAGGTAGCTCTTGCGGGTGTATTCCTTGTTGAGATGGCTCATGCCCGCGACAAACGAGAACACACTGTTGTTAATCACCGCGCCATTGAGGTCGACCTGCGCCTCGGCGGGTAAAGGGCCCCCCGACGACTGCGCGCTCTCCGGTAAACGGTAAGTGGCAATCAACTTGCTCTTTTTCGCCATATTGATTCGTTTATGTTTTCGCTCCATGAATGTTTCTCCACAAAAACCCACACGGGTCTACTGCCAACACTAGCCGGCCCAGGCGTTTTTTTCAGGGGCCCGGGCAGCGCCGAATGCGGTGGGCAAAAAGCACCTGCCAGCGCCAGCTCCCGCAAACACTGGGGAGGGCGCCAAGCCTGATAAAGCGCAGGTTTGCTTCTGTAGCAATAAGGTGAGAAACCGTGGCTGGCGTGTCGAAACAGCCCCATCGGATAGGGAAACGTCATCGCCGGGAGTTGGTCTTTTCCTACCCGTCAGCGGCCCCATTGCGGGGCCGCTGTTGCATCAGGAGAGCGGTTTTTCACCGTACCAGCGTGGCGTGTACACCCACTCGCCACCGCCCAGCCGAGGGAACGCACAGGTGGTGGACGAACCGATCAGCACCATGGTGCGCATGTCCACCTGGTCCGGTGTCAGTTGGCCCAAGGTGAGGGTGCGCAGCGTCTGCCCAGGACGACCAATATCCCGCCCCAACACCACCGGTGTTGCCGCATTGCGGTGCAGGGCGACGATTTCCAGGGCGCGCCCCAGTTGCCATGGGCGCGAACGGGAGATTGGGTTGTAGAACGCCAGAGCCAGGTCGGCCTGGCATGCCAGGTCCAGGCGTTTTTCGATGATCGACCAGGGCTTGAGGTTGTCCGACAGCGACATCACGCAGAAGTCATGCCCCAGCGGTGCACCCGCCTGGGCCGCGGTGGCGAGGGAGGCAGAGACCCCCGGCAGGATTTCCAGCTCGACCCGCTGCCAGGCCGGGTCGCTGGATTCATGCAACGCCTCCAGCACCGCCGCCGCCATGGCGAATACGCCAGGGTCGCCAGAAGACACCACCACCACCGAACGCCCCTGGGCCGCCAGCTCGAAGGCGTGCCGCGCCCGCTGCATTTCTTCACGGTTGTCGGTGCAGTGCTGCACTTGGTCGGCGCGAAACGGCCCGGCCATGCGCACATAGGTTTCGTAGCCCAGCACATCGGTGCAACGCGCCAGTTCAGCCTTGACCGCCGGCACCATCAGTTCGGCAGCGCCGGGGCCCAGGCCGATCACGGCGAGACGGCCACGGGGGCGGCCCAGTTGCGCCAGGTCTACCGGCGCAGCAGCGCCATGGATGACGATATCCGGCCCGGCAGCCAGCGTCGTAAACCGCAGTGGCACACCCAGTTCCAGCGCAGCTTCCTGCAATTGGCCGCTGGCCATGTCGGCATCGTCGGCCAACAGGCACGCCAGCGACTGCACAGCGATACCGTCCTGCTGCAACGCCTGGCGAACCCGCGCCGCCAGTTCGGCGCCCGGGCGGCAGGCGACCCAGGTGTTCTTCGGATAGATCAGTAGCTCATTGGCCGCCGGCACACGTTCGGCGCTGCCCACATGAATGCTCAGGCGCGCCTGCTGGTCCTGCGCCAGATTAGCCTGATCCAGCCACGGCGCCGCGCCTTCGATACGCACTTGCTCACCGGCCAGCAGGTCCGAGACAAAGCGCTTGCCCAGCTCCAGGTCGGCCAGTTGATAGCCCTGGGGCGGGTTGAGCAGGCAGGTGCCAAAGCGCAGCTCGCCACTGGTGGTGATCGCGGCCGCCACACCCAGGGCCGCCGCGATTTCCCGCGCCATGCCATTGACCCCACCCAGGCCACCGAGCAACGGCACCACCGCGCTGCCGTCTTCGGCAACAGCCAGTACCGCCGGCTCTTCGCCTTTTTCCAGCAACAGCGCGGCCAACGTGCGGATCACAATGCCTGCCGCGCACAGGGCAATGATCGGCGTGCCCTGCTGATACAACTGGCGCAGGGTCGCGCCAAACTCACTGTAGGTCTGGTCGGCACCGTCCACCCGACCGGCCAAGCCGTGGATCTGCGCGCCGGGATACACCTGCTGGATGCTGCGAGCCGTGGCCAGGCTGCCCTGGCCGAGGATTACGATCGCCGGCGTCATCACCCTTGCCACCTTTCGCCCGGCACGATGATCAACGAGAAATACGGCGACGACATCGGCTCGACCTGATCCAGCGCGACGATTTTCTGGTTGGCCATGGTCGCGCGCTCGACATACAGCGCACGCCCGGCCAGCCCCAGTTCCTCAAGCACCTGGCGCACCTTGGTGAAGTTGCGCCCCAGCTTCATGATCACCGCCGCATCGGCATCCGCCAGGCGCCGCTTGAGCTCGTCATGGGGCAGCACCCCGGACAGTACCGACAGGCTCTGGTTGCGATACACCAAAGGCGCGCCCAGCACCGAAGCGCCGCCGAGCATCGAGCACACGCCGGGGATGACCTGGGCGTCGTAGCGCTCGGCGAGGCGGTCATGCAGGTACATGTAGGAGCCGTAGAAGAACGGGTCGCCTTCGCAGATCACCGCCACATCACGCCCGGCATCCAGGTGCGCGGCCACGTCGACACTGGCGGCGTCATAAAAATCGCTGATCACCTGCTCATAGGACAGCGGCGCCGGCAAGGCTTCGGTGGTCACCGGGTACACCAGAGGCATCAGCGTCTGCTGGGGCACCAGGTGCTCTTCGATAATGCCAAACGCATTACCCTTCTTGCCCTTGGCGACGAAGTACGCCACCACCGGCGATTCGCGCAGCAGGCGCAGGGCCTTGAGGGTGATCAGTTCCGGGTCGCCAGGGCCAACGCCCAGGCCGATCAAACGTCCACGCGCCTGCATCATTCGACCTCCGTGGCCAGGGCGTTGACCGCCGCAGCGGCCATCGCGCTGCCGCCCAGACGGCCCTGCATGATCACAAACGGCACCCCACGGCTGTCGGCGGCGAGCATCGCCTTGGACTCGGCGGCGCCGACAAAACCTACCGGGAAACCGAGGATCAGCGCCGGCTTTGGCGCGCCAGCGTCGAGCATTTCCAGCAGGTAGAACAGGGCGGTAGGCGCATTGCCGATCACCACCACACTGCCGGCAAGATGCGGGCGCCACAGTTCCAGGGCGGCAGCGGAACGGGTGTTGCCCAACTCGCGGGCCAACTGCGGCACGCTGTCGTCGCGCAACGTGCAGATCACTGGGTTGTTGGCCGGCAGGCGGGCCCGGGTCACGCCTTCAGAAACCATCCGCGCATCACACAGGATCGGCGCGCCAGCGGCCAGGGCCTCACGGCCGGCCTTGCCTGCGCCTTCGGAGAACTGCAGACCGTCGATCGCCTCGACCATGCCGCAGGCGTGAATCACCCGCACGGCGAGTTTTTCCAGGTCGGCCGGGATGCGATCAAGCTTGGCCTCTGCGCGAATGATCGCAAAGGAGTTGCGATAGATCTCCTGACCGTCGCGGATGTAATCAATCATCGGTGTTGCTCCGTGGACGGGCACGCAACACGGCGCCCGCCGCTTCAATAGAAAGGTTGTGCGCGTGCAGGCGGCCGAAACCCGGCTGGCCTGCATCGCGAAAATAGAGGTCGTAGTGCCCAACGCCCACCGCCAGCAAAGTGACCGGGGCAATGTGCGCCGCAGCGCAGGTGCGCGGGCAGCCGGACAGGTGCACGTCCAGGCCCTGGCCGTGGTCCTGGAGCAGCGTGGCCAGGTGCAGGGCATCGGCCTTGGTGTCGGCCTGGGCCTTGGCGCAGCCGCTGGAACCGGTGCAGGCAATCATCCGCGCCAGGGCCTGGTCGGCCGAACACAGGAAGCCCAACTGCGCCAGGCCGTCAGTCACGCGTGGGGCTGCGTGCGGCGCCAGGTTAGGTAGCAACAGGCCTTGCCACGGGGTGAAGCGTAATGTGCCGTCGCCACATTCGAGGGCCAGTTGCGCAGCGCCGCGCAGCATGCCCGAGTCCAGGCGCCCCAATGGCGCGACCGCAGCCACATAGACCCGCTCGGGTTGGCGCTGTGGATAAGTCCCCAGGCGCAAGCGGCTCGCAGTGGCGCGACGACGATAGCCATCGGCGGGGAGCAAGGGCAGGTTCAAACGCCCGACAAAGTTATCCACAGACGTTTGCGCCAGCAGGTCGCGCATGCGGTTCTGGTCGGGCCGGGCCAGGTCGAGAAACAGCTCCAGCACCGCGACGACCAGGTCATGCCCCTGATCCACGCGGACCGCGGCCAGCGGCAGGTCGCGCGCGGGGCAACCGGCCAGGCCGAACGCCAACAACGTCTGGCCCTGCGCGGCATAGGCCGATAACCACAGGTCGTGATGATGGTCGAGCATCGCCAGGGCTTCACCGCCATCCAGTTGCACGGCGAACTTGGCCGACAACTCATGAAACCGTGGATGGGCTTGCAGGGTGGCGAGGATCTGGTCCGCCAGGGGCCGGGTGTCCAGCAGCATCGCGCGGTCGATGCCAGCGCCGGGGCTGAGCATCACATTGCGTACGTCATCGCCGCCGGCGGTGGTCGGGCCCAAGCCCGCAGCCAGCAGGTGCGTGATCAAGCCATCATGCTGCGGGCCAATGCCGCGAATCTGCAAGTTGGCGCGGTTGGTCGCCTCGATCACCCCGCCGGCGTAAGCCTGCGCGGCGTGCGCCACGGCCAAGGCCTGCGCAGCGGTGATGGCCCCACCGGCCAATTTGACCCGGCAAATCCCGCCATCCAACGCCTGGACAATACGCAGCAACCCCGGGCAACCCGAGGGGCGTTTGCTATTGGACAGAGGAAGTGGCTTCACGGGGGCTACCGGTTCACGGGTAAAGGCGCGGTATTATGCCTGCTTTGTCCGGCAGCATGAAAAGCCTGCCCGTCGGATGTCGTTCAAGGAATCAATATGTCGCCCTGGCTGACGGTAGTAGGCATCGGTGAAGACGGCTTCAAGGGCCTGGGCAGGAATGCCCGGCATGCTCTGTTGCGCGCCTCTCGTATCATTGGCGGCCAGCGCCAGCTGGATTTGCTGCCGGTGTGCATTCGTGCTGAGCGCGAGTTGTGGCCCAGCCCGTTTTCCCTGGCGCCGCTGCTGGCGCGGCGCTTTGAGCCGATATGCGTGCTGGCCAGTGGCGACCCGATGTTCTACGGCGTCGGCGCCAGCCTGGCGCGGCAGGTGGCGGCGGATGAACTGTTGATCCTGCCGGCGCCCTCTTCCGTGTCGCTGGCGGCCGCACGTTTGGGCTGGCCGCTGCAGGATGTGGTGACGCTGTCGGTAGTCGCCCGCCCGGTGGCTGCGCTCAATGCCCATCTGGCCAGCGGTGTGCGCTTGCTGGTGTTGAGCAACGACGGCCAGAGCCCGGCCGCTATCGCCGCCATGTTGCGCAGCAGCGGTTTTGGCCCGAGCCGCCTGAGTGTGTTTGAACACCTCGGTGGCAGCGCTGAACGGCGCATCGATGGCAACGCCGAAAGCTGGCAGGACCCGCCGGTTGCGGCGCTGAACCTGATCGCCATCGACTGCCTCGCCGACGCCAATACCCGGCGCCTGTCGCGCCTGGCCGGCCTGCCGGATGCGGCCTTCAAGCATGACGGCCAACTGACCAAGCGCGATGTGCGGGCCATGACCCTCGCGCGCCTTGCCCCCGCCCCCGGCGAGTTGCTTTGGGACGTCGGCGCGGGCAGCGGCTCCATCGGTATCGAATGGATGCGCGCCCACCCCAGCTGCCGCGCCCTGGCGATTGAAGCCGACGCCGGCCGCCAGCAGTTGATCGAACACAACCGCGATGCCCTCGGCGTGCCCGGCCTGCATTTGATTCGCGGCAGCGCACCCCAGGCCCTTGCGGGGCTGGAAGCGCCCGATGCGATCTTCATCGGCGGCGGTGTGACCCGCGACGGCGTGCTCGACACCTGCTGGCAACACCTGCGCCCGGGTGGGCGACTGGTGGCCAATGCCGTGACCCTGCAAAGCGAAATGACCTTGATGAACTGGCGTGCACAACACGGCGGCGAACTGACCCGCATCCATGTGGCCCAGGCCCAGCCCCTGGGCGAGTTCGACACCTGGCGCCAGGCGCTGCCCATCACCCTGCTGGAAGTGATCAAGCCGCTATGAAGCGCATCCTGCTGCTGGGCGGCGTGACTGAAGCCCTGGCCATCGCCCGCACCCTGGGCCCGCAACATATCTACAGCCTGGCCGGGATCGGCCGGGTGCCCACCGACCTGGCATGCCAGGTACGCGTCGGCGGTTACGGCGGTGCCGAGGGGCTGGCGCAGTTTGTCCGCGCCGAGCACATCAGCCTGATCCTCGACGCCACCCACCCCTACGCCGCACAAGTCAGCGCCAACGCCGCCCAGGCCGCACAAAGGTGCAATATCCCCTGCTGGGCCCTGCGCCGCCCCGCATGGCAGCCACAACCCGCCGATGACTGGCGCGAAGTGCGCGACTGGGCCGGGCTGATCGAGGCCTTGCAACCCTTCCAGCGCCCGTTGTTCACCCTGGGCCGCGAACCGCTGCAACACCTCGACGAAATCCCCGCCGGGCAGTTCTGGACCTTGCGCGCACTGGACACCTACCCCGGCAACGAACGCTGCGAAGTGATCGGCGCCCGCGGGCCGTTTTTGCTCGCGGATGAACGGGCGTTGTTCGAACGCCGGCAGATCGATGTCTTGATCAGCAAGAACAGCGGCAGCAGCGCCACCGAACCCAAGCTGGAAGTGGCCCGCGAGCGCGGCGTACCGGTGCTGATATTGCAACGGCCGGTGTTGGCGGGGGTGGATCGGGAGTTTTTGACGCCCCAAGAAACACTCACAGCATTGGCAAGTTTCACTCAATAAGTCAGGATCGCCCGCTTGCTTGATTAGTAACCTATTTGTTACCTTCGAGGCGGGCGATGATTGAGATTGAGGAATATAAACGCGACGGCCAAACCAGCCCATTCAAGCAATGGTTTTTATCCCTGAGCGTCCAGGCACGCCTTAAGGTATCAACCTCATTGCTTCGGCTGGAAATGGGCAACACCAGCAATATCAAGTGGTTCGATGGTATGGGCGAGTACCGGATCGATTGGGGCCCGGGGTATCGAATTTATTTGGTACGGGAGGGCCTGCGCCTGATCATCCTGTTCGGCGGCGGTGACAAATCCAGCCAGAAAAAAGATATCAAAACTGCAAAGTCGCTGATCCGCGACTATCAACGCGACAAAAAACTGGAACAAAAGAGGTAGCCAGCATGGCACTTACCCGCAGTTATAAACTCACGATTGCCGAAGCCGCCCAGCGCGACCCAGAGTTTGCCCAGGCACTCCTCGATGAGGCTGCTACGCTATTTCTCAACGGCGAACCCGAATTGTCCCGCATCATTCTGCGCGACCTGGTCAACGCCACTGTTGGTTTTGAGAGTTTGGCAAAAGAGACGGCCAAACCGAGCAAAAGCTTGCACCGTATGCTTTCGGCCCATGGCAACCCCAGCATGGATAACCTGGCGGCGATATTTGCGGTACTCCGAAAGGGGCTTGGCGTCGATATGCAGGTGCATGGCGTTCCCGTCGCATAACTTGACATCACTGCGACACCAAACCACACCGCCACTTTTTACTTATGCCCCCCGATCAGGCTAAATACCTACCTGATCGCTTAACCCTACGGATTGTCCGCCATGGCCCGTCAACGCTTTGCATTTGCCTGGATCGCCTGCCTTGCAGTGCTGTTCAACGCGTTTGCCATGCCGATGGCCGGGGCGATGCAGCAGGGTCAGAGCCCTGCAGAGCAATTGCTGTGGGGCAGTTTCTGCTCCTCCAATGGCAGCAAGCTGGTGGCGATCTCCCTGGGCAAGCTGGATATACCGGCGCCGCAGCAGGACGAGCATTCCTCCATGCAGCATTGCTGGTGCTGCTCCGGCTCGCCGCCGCTGCTGGCACTGGGGCATGTGCCGCAGTTGTATCTCACACGGATCGACCCGGCCCCTGGCCTGCCATCACCCACCCTGCAAGCCCCGACTCCGCGCCAGCAATGGCCGAGCCTCAACCCCCGCGCCTCTCCTGCCGTTTGATCACTTCGCAATTGAACTGCGTTTGAATCGTTCTGGAGAACTGCCATGCTCAAATCTTCCCTGCTTCTGGCGGCCTTGCTGCTGCCTGTGTTCAGTGCCGCCAATGCCGAGGACTACAAGGCCGGCGACCTGCTGGTCAGCGATCCCTGGTCCCAGGAATTGCCGCCCAATGCGCCGACGGTGGCCGCGTACTTTGTGATCCATAACCAGGGTGAAGCCCCGGACCGCCTGCTCAGCGTCGACACGCCGGTGGCGGCCAAGGCCGAGCTGCATGAACACGTCATGCAGGGCGACTTGATGAAAATGCAACAGGTGCCCAGCGTGGCCGTGCCGCCCAAGGGCGAGCTGACCTTCGCACCGATGGCCTATCACGTGATGCTCCTGGACCTGAAGGATCGCAGCCAATTGCGCGACGGCCAGCACTTCCCCCTGACCCTGAACTTCGAAAAGGCCGGGCCGGTAAAAGTGGAAGTCTCGGTACAAAAAGTACCGCCGATGGCCGGCCACGAGCAAAAGCACGCCCATTAACCACCCCAGGCCGCTCCCCATGGGTGCTCCCGCCAACAGGTCAACCACGCACCGCCGCCAGCCCCTGAAGCTGGCGCGCGGCAGTTGGATCAGCCTGTTCGCCATGCTGATGATCTTTATCGGACCGCTGATTTCCCAAGCGATGCCGATGGATCATCACGCCGGCATGTCCATGCAGATGTCCATGGACGACACCTGCCACGCCGCGCCAAAGCATCCCGCCGAGCACACCAAGACCCCCGCCGCCGACCACGTCATGTGGGAGAAATGCGGCTATTGCAGCCTGTTGTTCAGTTGCCCGGCCCTGCCGGGCAGTGTTTCATTCGTGGCCCTTGGCACCCCACCACCGGCCAACGCCCTCACCCCTGCAACGCGCCTGGGCCATGCCCGGCAGAGCATTTTCCCTGGCGCGCGCAGCCGCGCCCCGCCCGGCCAGTCGTAAACCGCCAATCACACACAACTTCGCACGGCCGCCTTCACACAGACAGCCGCAGGCTGCTGGCCGTGTTGTTTACGACTGACTGATGGAATTTTTCATGTCCAGGTTTCCTGCTGACACCCGTATGGGATGTACCCCCGTGCTCGCCGTTTTGTGCGGCGCACTCTTGGCCCCACAGGCGTATGCCGACGACCACGCCGAACACCACAACGAGCTCAGCCCGACGGTGATTACCGGCGTTGCCCCAAGCTCCCCACTGACCATCGTCACCAACCCCAAGGACCCACGCCAGCCGGTGCCGGCCAGTGACGGCGGCGACTACCTCAAGACCATCCCGGGCTTTGCCCTGGTGCGCAACGGCGGCACCAATGGCGACCCGGTGCTGCGCGGCATGTTCGGCTCGCGCCTGAATATCCTCACCAACGGCAGCATGATGCTCGGCGCCTGCCCGGGCCGCATGGACGCGCCCACCTCCTACATCTCGCCGGAAACCTACGACAAGCTCACCGTGATCAAAGGCCCGCAAACCGTGCTCTGGGGCCCCGGCGCCTCGGCCGGCACGGTGCTGTTCGACCGTGAGCCGGAGCAGTTCGGCGAACTGGGCACGCGGGTCAACGCCAGCATCCTCGCCGGTTCCAACGGGCGTTTCGACAAAGTGCTGGATGCCGCCGCCGGTGGCTCGCTGGGGTATATCCGCGTGATCGGCAACCAGGCCCACGCCGATGACTACAAGGACGGCAACCACGACACCGTCGCCTCGCGCTACGACAAATGGAATGGCGACGTCGCCCTCGGCTGGACCCCGGACGCCGACACGCTGCTGGAACTCACCGCCGGTCGTGGCGATGGTGAAGCGCGTTACGCCGGACGTGGCATGGATGGCTCGCAGTTCCTGCGCGAAAGCCTCGGTCTGCGCTTCGAGAAATCCAATATCGGCGAGGTCCTCGACAAGGTCGAAGCCCAGGTCTACTACAACTACGCTGACCATGTGATGGACAACTACAGCCTGCGCACGCCCTCGGGCACCGGGATGATGGCCGGGCCCATGGCATCCAACGTCGACCGCCGCACCCTCGGCGCGCGGATCAAGGCCACCTGGCGCTGGGCCGACGTGCAACTGATCAGCGGCATCGATGCGCAGACCAACGAGCACCGCCAGCGCAGCAGCGCCGGGGTCGACACCTACAAGAACCTGCCGCGCAACAAGGACGCCGACTTCCACAACTACGGAGTGTTTGGCGAATTGACCTGGTACGCCGCCGACAATGACCGGCTGATTACCGGCGCCCGCCTGGATCGCGCCTCGGCCAAGGATTACCGCCAGCGCACCGGCAGCGGCATGATGAGTCGCGCCAACCCTACCGCCGGCGATACCCGGGCCGACACGCTGCCGTCCGGTTTCGTACGTTATGAACATGACTTGGCCGACAGCCCGACAACCCTCTACGCCGGCCTCGGCCACGCCGAACGCTTCCCGGACTACTGGGAGTTGTTCTCCCCCAACCGTGGCCCTGCGGGCTCGTTGAATGCCTTCGACGCGGTAAAACCGGAGAAAACCACCCAGCTGGATTTCGGCCTGCAATACAAGACCGCAGACCTGGAAGCCTGGGCCTCCGGTTATGTCGGCCAAGTGCGCGACTACATCCTGTTCAACTACACCCCTGGGATGATGGGCATGACCTCCCAGGCGCAGAACATCGATGCGCGGATCATGGGCGGTGAACTGGGCGCGGCGTACAAACTGACGTCCAACTGGAAAGCCGACGCCACCCTGGCCTACGCCTGGGGCAAGAACAGCAGCGACGGCAAGGCGCTGCCGCAAATGCCGCCCCTGGACGCACGCTTTGGCCTGACCTACAGCGAAGACGATTGGAGCGCCGGCGCCTTGTGGCGTGTGGTGGCGGCGCAAAACCGCATCGACCAGAACAAAGGCAACGTGGTCGGCAAGGACTTCGCCAAGAGCGGTGGTTTTGGCGTGTTCTCCCTCAATGCTGCATACCGCATCAACAAGAGCTTCAAGGTCAGCACTGGCGTCGACAACCTGTTTGGCAAGGCCTACGCCGAGCACTTGAACCTGGCCGGCAACGCCGGGTTCGGCTACCCGGCCAACGACCCACAAGCCATCAATGAACCGGGGCGCACGCTCTGGACCAAGGTCGACATGAGCTTCTAGCCACCACCGTTGTAGGAGCGAGCTTGCTCGCGAAGAACGTGAACGATGACGCAGCAAATCAGACTCAACGCGGCAACCTCAGGTTTTTCGCGAGCAAGCTCGCTCCTACAAGTCATGCACAAAAATAACGTCCTTGCGGAGCACCCTGATGAACCCTCCAAAGATCTCCTTCTACAACCTGGCCTGGCGCTGGCATTTCTACGCCGGGCTGTTTGTCGCCCCCTTCATGGTGTTGCTGGCAGTGACCGGCATCATCTACCTGTTCAAGCCCCAACTTGACCCGCTGATGTACGGTCAGTTGCTCAACGTGCAGCCCGCCGCGCACGTCCTCAGCGCCGACGAGCAATTGCAGCGGGCCAAGGCCGCCTATCCACACGCCACCCTCAGCAAATACCTGCCGCCCGTGGACGCCAGCAGCAGCGCGCAGTTTGTCCTGCACAACGCAGGCAACGAGCTGACCGTTTTTGTCGACCCTTACCGCGGCAGCGTGCTTGGCGAGCAGGACGCGACCTACAACCTGCAAGCCATCGTTCGTGCGCTGCATGGTGAATTGATGATCGGCACCACCGGCGACCGCCTGATTGAACTCGCGGCCGGCTGGGGGGTGATGCTGGTGGTGTCCGGCCTGTACCTGTGGTGGCCGCGCGGTCGCTCTGCTGCCGGGATTCTGTGGCCGCGCCTGGGCAGTCGCGGGCGCCTGTTCTGGCGCGACCTGCATGCCGTCACCGGGTTCTGGGGCGCGGCGTTTCTGCTGCTGATGATCCTCAGCGGCATGACCTGGACCGGCTTCTGGGGCAAGCAGTACGCCGACCTGTGGAACCGCTTCCCGGCGGCGATGTGGAACGATGTGCCGCAGTCCGATCAACAGGCCCGCAGCCTCAATACCGCGACGCAGCAGACCGTGCCCTGGGCCATGGAAAACACCCCCATGCCGGTGTCCGGCGAGCATGCCGAACACATGCAGCACGGTGGCATGCACCACGGCCCGGCCGCGCCCTCGATCAGCCTGCAACAGGTGGTGGACCTGGCCACCGCACGCCAGGTCGAGCCGGGCTACAGCATCACCTTCCCGACCACGGCCACAGGCGTATTCACCATCGCCGTGTTCGCCAACGACCCGCGCAATGACGCAACCCTGCATGTGGACCAATACACCGGCAAGGTCCTCGCCGATGTGCGTTGGCAGCACTACAACACCGTGGCGCGGGTTACCGAGTCCGGGGTGATGCTGCACGAGGGCAAGATGTTCGGCGTGATCAACCAGATCATCGTGCTGCTGGTGTGCCTGATGATTCTGCTGAGTGCGGTCAGCGGCGTGGTGATCTGGTGGAAACGCCGGCCCCAAGGTGGCCTGGGGGTTCCACCGTTGCGCCATGATTTGCCGAAGTGGAAAACCGCCATGGTGATCATGCTCGCGCTGGCGATCATTTTCCCATTGGTCGGTGCGTCGCTGATCCTGGTGTGGGTCCTGGATCGGCTGGTGCTGGCGCGCTTTTTCAAGCAACGTGAATCGGCCTCATCTTCCCCATGAGGCAGGCGAGATGCCCTACATAGAGACGTTATGTAGTCTTACGCGGGCTTTCATCCCAAACGTAAGAAGTGTTAACTTATAACACTTACTGCACCGTCCCCACTCGCCGCGTCCAGCGGCGAGTACCGTCTCGAAGAAGCGATCTGTCGTCCGATGAACAAGTACCTTGCCAGCGGCCTGTGCCTGCTTGCCTTGCAAAACAGCGCCCAGGCCCTGACCCTGCCCACCAGCCCCGTGACCGCCCCGGCGGTGGACAGCGAATATATCGACCTGAGCACTCCAACCACAGCCGGTTCGCGCCTGGGCCTCACAGCCCTGCAAACCCCCGGCAGTGTCGAAAGCCAGACCGGCACGCAGATCCGCGAACGGGGCGACGCCAGTGTGCAGGACGCAATCTCCCGTGCCACCGGCATCAGCCGCACCGGCACCCCGGGCGACGGCGGCACCTCGCTGCAAGCCCGTGGTTTTACCGGCCAGGGCTCGGTGATGCAGTTGTATGACGGCAACCGCCTGTACACCGGCATGGGCACCTCGACCTTCCCGGTCGACACCTGGGCGGTCGAGCGCGTGGACGTGCTGCGCGGCCCGGCCTCGGTGCTGTATGGCGAAGGCGCCACCGGCGCAGTGGTCAACACGATCTCGAAAAAACCCTTCACTGGCGAGATCGAAAACCACATCCGCCTGGGCTACGGCTCCTATGATCGCCAGCAACAAGCCCTGGACAGCGGCGGTTCGCTGACCGACACCTTGAGCTATCGCCTAAACCTCAACCGCCTGCGCAGCAATGGCTTTATCGACCGTGGCGACTCGGCCAGCGATTTTGCCAGCGGCGCCCTGCGCTGGCAGGCCGCCGATGACCTGAGCTTCACCCTGGCCCACGACTACGGCGACCAGCGCCCACAGAACTACTTTGGTACACCGCTGCTCAACGGCCACTTGCACAAGGGCCTGCGCGACAAGAACTACAACGTCAGCAACGACACCCAGCATTACAACGACCAGTGGACGCGCCTGAGCAGCGAATGGCAGATCAACGATGCCGTCAGCGCGCGCAACGAGCTGTACTACCTCAAGGCCCAGCGCCGCTGGCAGAACGCCGAGAACTACAACTTCAGCGCCGGGCAACTGACCCGCAGCGGGTTCTACGGCATCAAGCACAACCAGGAGCAGGTCGGCGATCGCCAGACCTTCACCTTCAAGCACACCCTGTTCGGCCTCGATAGCCAGACCGTGACCGGCGTGGAATACAACCGCATCCGTTTCCGCCTGGCCAGCAACTCACCGTTTGAAGACGTCGTGACCGGTGGCCAGCCGATTGATGTGAAACACCCGGCCCAGGCCCCTTTTGAAAGTGCCGACCCGTTCCTGCCGCTGTTCGCCACCACCACCAAACAGTTCGCAGGCTTTGCCGAAAACCGCCTGCAACTGACCGACCAGCTCTCGCTGATCACCGGCATCCGTCGCGACTACGTGCACCTGGACCGCGATGACCTGCGCAACGGTGAGCGCAGCGACAGGACCCTGACCGGCAACAACTGGAAGGCCGGCCTGGTGTTTGCCATCACTCCAGACACCTCGGTCTACGGCCAGTACGCCACCAGCACCGATGGCGTCGGCGGGTTGATCTCCCTGAGCTCAAGCCAGCAAGCGTTCGACCTGTCCACTGCCAAGCAGACCGAGATCGGTATCAAGCAGGCCTTCTGGGATCAGCGCGGCGAGTGGACCCTGGCGGCCTACCATATCGTCAAAAAGAAACTGCTGACCGATGTGCCGGGCAACCCGCAGTTCAAACAGCAGGTGGGCCAGCAATCCTCCAATGGCCTGGAAGCCAGCCTCGACCTGCAACTGCTCCACGCCTGGCAGCTGCAAGCCAACGCGGCCATCGTGCGGGCGCAGTACGACGACTTCCAGCAGAATGTCGGCGGCGTACAAGTCTCGCGCGATGGCAATCGCCCGGTGGACGTGCCGCGCCGCACCGCCAACCTGTGGCTGAGCAAGGCCGTGACCGAAGACATCCGCGCCAGTGCCGGCGTACGTTATGTGGATGCGCGTTACGCCGACATGGCCAACCAGAACGAGCTGCCCAGCTACACCGTGGTCGATGCCAGCGTTTCGTGGAAAGCCCTGCGCAACACGACATTGGGCCTGCAATTGAATAACCTGTTCGACCGCACCTATGCCGTGAGCCAATACAATGAAGGCCAGCAATGGATACTGGGGGAGCCGCGCTCGTTCTTTGTGACGGCCGACTACACCTTCTAACCCCCCCACAATGTGGGAGCGGGCTTGCCCGCGATAGCGGCGGATCAGTCAAAGATGCACTTACTGACAGAGCGCAATCGCGGGCAAGCCCGCTCCCACACTGGATCGCTGTTTGACTTGAGAGATTTGATGCCCACCCTCGACCTTCACCACCTCGCCTGGTCCCCCCTGGGCCACAGCCACTGCCATCACCAGTTCCAGCTGCGTGATGCCAGCCTGCAGGTGGGCGCCGGGGAGTTTGTCGGGCTGATCGGGCCCAATGGCAGCGGCAAGACCAGCCTGTTGCGCTGCGCCTATCGGTTCAGCAAACCCGAGCAGGGCGAAGTGCGGTTCGATCACCAGAACGTCTGGAAGCAGCCTTCACGCTGGTGCGCCCAGCGCATCGCCGTGGTGTTGCAGGAATTCCCCGATGCCTTCGGCTTGCGCGTCGATGAAGTCGTTGCCATGGGCCGCACGCCCCACAAAGGGCTGTTCGACGGCGATACCCAACACGATCGCCAACTGGTGCAGCAAGCCCTCGACTCCGTCGGCCTGCTGGGCTTTGAGGACCACGCCTTCGCCACCCTTTCCGGCGGTGAAAAGCAGCGCGTGATCCTCGCCCGCGCCCTGGCCCAGCAACCGCAATTGCTGATCCTCGATGAACCGACCAACCACCTCGACCCACGCTACCAGCTTGAGTTGCTCAAGCTGGTCAAGCGCCTGCAGATCGGCACCCTGGCCAGTATCCACGACCTGAACCTGGCGGCAGCCTTCTGTGATCGCCTGTACGTGATAAACCACGGGCGCATCATCACCAGCGGTACGCCGCACGAGGTGTTGACCACCGAGTTGCTGCGCGAGGTCTTCGGTGTCGAGGCCTTGATCGATGCCCATCCTTTGTCCGGCTACCCTCGAATCACCTGGATAACCCAACCATGATCCTGCGCTCCCTGCTCTCCCTCGCTTTGCTGCTGGGCACTGCCCAGGCGTTTGCCGAAGCGACCCATTACCCGCTGAAAATCCAGAGCTGCAACCGCGAAGTGACCTTCAACCAGGCGCCGGAACACGCCGTCAGCCACGACATCAACATGACCCAGATGATGCTGGCCCTGGGGCTCAAGTCGCGCATGGTCGGCTACAGCGGCGTGACGGGCTGGAAATCCGTGACCCCGCAAATGGCCCAGCTACTCGATGGCCTGCCAGAGCTGGCGAGCAAGTATCCGTCGGTGGAAACCCTGCTCAATGCCAACGTCGATTTCTTCTTCGCCGGCTGGGACTACGGCATGCGCGTGGGCGGCGACCTCACGCCGCAAACCCTGCAACCTTTGGGCATCAATGTGCTGGAGCTGACCGAGTCCTGTGCGTTTGTGATGAAGCGCCCGGCCGCGACCCTGGATGACACCTACAACGACCTGCGCAACCTGGGCAAGATCTTCGACGTGCAGGAGCGCGCCAATGCCTTGATCACCCGGATGCAGGCACAGGTCGCCGATATACAAAAAAACCTGCCGGCGGAAAAACCCCGGGTATTTCTCTACGACAGTGGCGAAGACCGCGCCATGACCTCGGGCCGCCTGGGCATGCCGCAAGCGCTGATCGAGGCGGCGGGCGGGCGCAATATCCTCGATGACGTGGACGCCAGTTGGACCCGCATCAATTGGGAAACCGTGGTCGAGCGCAACCCACAGGTCATCGTGATCGTCGACTACAGCGAAATCAGCGCCGCACAGAAGCAGCAATTCCTGCTGGACAACCCGGCGCTGCAAGCGGTGGACGCCATCAAGCACCAGCGCTTTATCGTGATCCCCTACGTGCAGGCCACGCCCGGTATCGACAATGTGCTGGCGGTCCAGACCCTGGCCAAGGGGTTTCACCACCCATGATTGACCGTCGCTACGCCCTGCTGCTGGTGGCCCTTGGCGCGTTGTTGCTGGTGTCTTGCGTGATGTCTTTGGGCTTCGGCCCCGCGCGGGTGCCCCAGGACGTGGTGTGGCGGATTCTGCTGCATAAGGTAGCGGGCGTTGGCGAGGTGAGCTGGAGCGCCGGCCAGGAACATATCGTCTGGTTGATCCGCGTGCCGCGCATGCTGCTCGGCGCCCTGGTGGGCGCGGGCCTTGCGTTGATCGGCGCGGTGCTGCAGGCCGTGACGCGCAACCCGCTGGCCGACCCCCATCTGCTGGGCGTGACCTCCGGCGCCACCTTGGGCGCGGTGATTGTGGTGCTGCATGTCGGCCAGGTCATCGGCTTGCTGACGCTGCCGCTGGCCGCGTTTATCGGCGCGCTGTTGAGCATGCTCGTGGTGCTGGCCGTGGCCAGTCGCAACGGTCGCCTGGAAAGTGATCGCCTGTTGCTGTGCGGCGTAGCGGTGTCGTTTGTGATGATGGCGGTGGCCAACCTGCTGCTGTTCATGGGCGACCATCGCGCCGCGTCGGCGGTGATGTTCTGGATGCTCGGCGGCCTGGGCCTGGCACGCTGGGAGTTGCTGGCAATTCCCTCTGCGACTGTGCTGCTCGGGCTGCTGTTGCTGTTGGGCATGGCGCGCCCGCTCAACGCACTGATGGCCGGCGAACAGACCGCCGTCACCCTGGGCCTGAACGCACGCAATGTGCGCCTGAAGGTGTTCCTGATTACGTCGCTGATGACCGGCGTACTGGTGTCCATCAGCGGCTCCATCGGCTTTGTCGGGTTGATGGTGCCGCACATTGCCCGGCGCCTGGTGGGCGCCGAGCATCGGCGACTGCTACCGGCCTGCGGCTTGCTCGGCAGCCTGTTCCTGGTGTGGGTCGACGTCGCTGCACGCACCCTGATCGCCCCCGAAGACCTGCCTATCGGCGTAGCCACGGCGGCGATTGGCGGGCTGTTTTTCATTGGCCTGATGCGCAAGCGTTAGGCCGCCGGCCCCCTGAAAAAACCGGGCCTGCGCTTACAGCTCATCCCGGTCCCGTATGTTCAGCGGCTCATCCCCCCCGATCGCTTCCAGGCTCAGACCATTGGCATATCCCAACTGCTGCTCGGACAGCTGCCCTTCGTTGATCCAGAATCCGTCTTTATCCAGGACCAACAGCTTGCCAGCGTTGACCATGCCTTTGAGAAACACGCTGGGATAAACCGTGGGCCCGGTCACCAGCGTCTTGCCTTCGAAGGGCATAAAACTTGGCACGTATTTCAATAGCGCACCGCCCTGGCACGAGAGATAAAGAGCGGCGGATTCACGGGGCAAGCTACGCAATATCCAGATGAAATAGCTCATGAGTTCCGGCCCCACAAAATTACGCAACAGGGCCTGGTCCGCTGGATCCAGGCTGTCCGTGGCAGGCATGCTGCTGTAGAGCAGATGCACCCCGACGACCCCATGGTTTGGCGGGAAGTCCGGCACCGGCGCCGGGGGTTCCAACGGCTGAACGGGCCCTTGAGGGCCGCTGTAGAACAGCCGCAAAATCAGCGCGCGCCCAACCCCAGGAGCCACGGGGAGCGTGACCAGGAACGAGGAGCGCGTGGCGTCGGCCAGAACGGCAGCGAGGTACTGCTGATCCTGATAAGGCGAGAGTCGCCGCTGCAGATAGCGCACCGCATCATCCCCATGGGAGAACACCGGGCCACATGCCGCCGCCCATGGGTCGACCCAGACCTCGACCACGCCAGGCCGCCAGAACTGATCCACACGATTGCGCGTGGTCCACTCTCGCCCCTGGATCAGCGTGCTCAGATCGCCAATCGCCACCAGGTCCTGCACGTAACTGAGTACGGTCCGCTTGCCTTCCAGTAACTGCTGGCGCAACTCGACCAATAGCCCAAAATCCTCCAATTGAGCCTCGGTTCCCTGGTACTCATAGCGGAGCAAGGCGCCGTCCTGGCACGACAGGTACATCCCCAGGCGCTTGCCTTTCAAGCCATGCAGGGAGAAGCGAATGCCGGTGTCGATATCCGTGGGCGTAAAGAACGCCTGGCGCAGTGGATCGTCGGCGGGCGCCTGGGCTACGTTGCTGGCGCACAGGTAGAAACCTTCGAGCCCATAGTCCTGGGGAAACTGGCCATTGGGAAAAACTTGCCAGAAGTCGCGATAGCTCTGGCGCACCATCGGCAGGCTGGCCATATAACGCGCGGTTTTCTTCGACTTGAAGAGATAGCCAAACTGTAGATTTTCGCCATGTCGGCAGCGCTCATGGACATAACGTATCGCATCCTTTTCGTTGGCAAAGAGCGGACTGAACGCCGGGTCTGCCAGGGCGTTGCGGATCATCAACGGCGCGACCTGGAACGCAATGAACTCCCCGCTGATCCGGCGTGGAATACCCCAGGCAGGGCTGCCCTGCACCACTCGCAACACCCCGGTTTTGCCCAGGCGGGTGACAAACTCGGTGGGGGTCAGTTCGCCCTTGCGGATCTGCCGCTCAATGCGGTTATCCAACAGATCTGCGCGCACCGGGTTCAACGCCTGCAGGTCTTTTTTCAGTTGCTCTTCCAATGGCGTCCCGCTGCGGGTGTAACTCACCACACAGCGATCGGCGCCCAACAGGTACTCGTCAGTCAAGCTGGCGTCCTGCCCCCAAAGCGCTGCGCCAATCACCCTGGTGGACGGCATATTGCGATACAGCTGCTCCTGGTGGGTCTCCAGGGCGAAGGGCAACTCGCGGACCGGGCTTGAGCGGTAGCGCCCCACAAGGGTGTGGGCGGCGGGGAAGCCGCCCGTGCTGACCACTTCATCCGGGAAGATCCATTTGGGGTCGAAATCTTCACGCGGCACTTTCAGCGGTTCGGTGGCCACAAACAGGCCGTCGGGGCGCTTGAGGATCACCCCGCCCATCAAGCCATTGCCCTGGAGCAACAACGATTGCGCATGGCGTACCGCATCGTCCTGATGATGGAAGGCCGGCCCCAGGCGACGGCGCAGGAAGTTGGCATAAGGTCGCCATGGCTCGGAGCCTCGGTTCACCGCCCCTCGCCGATCCCAGCACTGGCTGCTGTACAGCACCCGCAAGCCCCCGGCCTTGGCGACCAATGAAACAAACTTGGCGGTGTCAAACGTGCCGTTGCGCAGGCTCATGCCCTCGATTGTCACGTCCTCACCCAGGGGGGGCTGTGTGAGCAGGGGCGCGAGTTGCGGTTGATGACGCAACAAGGCGCCGTCCAGCGTCGACAGGTAGACCGGCAATATGCCTGTCGCTGAATCACGCGGTATCGAGCGGGCGTCGTCTTCGGCACGCATCAGCACATTCGGGGTGACAAAAAACCGCATCAGCCAGGCCTCGACCGGCGGCAACCCCGACGGTAGCCATTGCTGCGAATAGAGCAGCCCCACCACCGTAAAGCTCCTGGCGAAAGCACCACCAGCCAGATAGCCGGCCCCTTTGGATACGTCACGTAACCAACGCCCGCTGAGGGCTACCGGTAACAGTTCGCTGACCACAAACTCATCCGCCGCTGGGTGCTTGAGCACATAGGCGATGTAGCCCTGGGCATCCAGGTTCCTGCCAGCCCAGCGCAAATGGGCATTGAGCGCCGCGCCATCCTGGCTGCTGAAAATCGCGCCGAATGCCGGGTTCAACGGATCGACATCGGCGTAGTCGAAGTTTGGCGTCCAGTCGCTGTAGACCCGGCCACGGGGGCCCCACAACGAACTGCGGACCAGCACTTGCAGGTCGCCCGCGTCCGCCAGCCGGGTAACGATGTCTGCCGGTTTGAGCACACCCGATTCCAATCGCTCGAAATACCCATGCTTGCCAGCCTCACGGGTGGTGTTGCTCTGCACCACCAGCTCCCTGGCCGAGCCGCCGGGGACATAGCCGATCAGGTTGTTCGGCGAGCCGCTCAAGTAGGCCGGTCGGCGCGACGCAATCACCGCCTGGAGTTCCTGATCCGAGAACATCGTGGTCATGACTTCCAGGTCCTCCAGCGTCCAGTTCAACCGCTGCTGGCGCTCGCGGTCACTGGCCGACAGTGCGGCGTGGGAGGCGTAGCGCGCATACAGCTCATAACCTCGCGGCGGTACCAGCACCCCATTACCGGCAACCGGCGTGAGCAGGTCGGCAGTGAATCCATTGCCGTGGATAATCAACGGCTCAGTGAAGACAAATCGCCCATCCAGCCCCTTGAGGATATAACCGCCATACGCCTGCGCTCGGCGAAAGCCGATCCGCTCATGGGCATGCCGAGCGGCATCCTCGGCCGTCAGGAACGCCGCACTCAACGCCACGGAACCCGTGCCCAATGGCAGGCTCTCGCTGTCATACACCGGCCCCTGGGTTTGCCATAACGCGCCCTGCTGAAGCACCGACAACGCACCGGCACGGATTACCCGGCGCACGAAGTCCCGTGGAGACAACGAGCCGTCGAGCAAGGCGGCCTGGTTACCTTTATCAGTCACCGTACTGCCCGTCACGGTCACCAGTTCGTTGTCGGGCGCGGCACCTGGCACCTGCCACTGCAGCAATGCGTTGTCGGCGGTGCGCAGATACAACTTCAGCCCCAGCCCGGCGACCTGCAATGCGAAGGTTTCCAGCCCCTGTTGCACGCTCTCCACCAGCAATTTCGGGCTGGTAAAGCGCCTGTACAGCCACTCCTCCCGAACGAGCAGTTGTGCGGCATCAAGGGGCGGCGCATTGCGGTAGATGCCGACCAGTCGGTAATTGGACGGCAGTTTGGGCTGACCGTCGGCCCGCAGCGGAAACAGGCTTGCCACGCTCGTGCCGGCCGCAACGGGCAGCGTCGCGGCGTAGGTTTGCGTGGTCTTGTGCTTGAGTACAACGCCTTGGTACGCCCCCGTTGGCAAGGCGGCCAGGTGGTTCAGTGCAATCAGCGCAGCCACTTGCCCCATGTTCGTGGCAGGCGTAAGGAACGGCTGCTCCTGCACGACGCCTGCGGGGCTGACCGGCGTGCCGACTCGCCATCCTCGGGAGACCCGGCCGCGAGCGCCACCCCAGACACGACTGGGCACTACCACCCGCAGGTCTCCCACATCGGCAAAATTCCAGATCGCCCCTTCAAACTCAGTGAACGTTTCGATCCGCAGCTCACCGGTCAGTTGCTTGAGCAGCTTTTGCTCCGCTGCCGACCCGCTGCTCACGTATTTGAGCAACGACCCCTCTGGCCCCGACAGATAGTGAGCGGGCGTAAACTCGCGGTTGCCGATGACAAACGCCTGGTCTGCCGACGAGAAAAAACTGATAAATACCGCAACCTGATCAGCGGAAAACTGCGCGTGCAGTTGTTGCTCGCCAACGGAACCGGCCGGATGTGAGTGGTAGAGGGCATGGCAATCATAGGGGGACGGTGCGATGAAGTAGTCATGCTCATCAGTGGCAAGGATGGAGCGGAAATCAAATTGAATGGCCGCACCGGCCACCGGCTCGGTGGCGAAATAGCGCGCGCCCTGTTTCAACACGGCGCCGCCGTACTCCTTGTCGCGCTGGTTGCCGATCCGGTCGTGGGCCCAGCGGGCAGCATCGTCAGCGCTGATGAAGGGCGGGCTCAAGACCGGTTTGGGAATCAATGAAAACGCGCGCCACTGAGCATCCACGGGGCCGCTCCTGTCCCAGACTTTTCCCGTGCGGGTGACGGTCAGATGCCCTGCTTCGGCCACACGCAACACAAACGCCCGAGGGCGCAATGTACCGTCGAGTAACGCCGAATCGATCTGGTTATCCACCACCCGACCGTCAGCCTCGACGCGAAAAAGATCGGCCTCGGCCGCCGAGAACGAACAGGTGTATTGCAGCAAGGCCCCATCATTGACGCTGCGATAGAACACCAGCCGCCGCTGTGGCCCCAGCAAGTCCCTGGACTGGTGCCCTTGATAAAGCTGGGTTGCCAGTTCGGCGGGCGCAAAAAAGTTGCGGTACAACCACGGCTCCAGGGCGGAGAGCCTGGCAGGCACCGGAGTGGGGCCCTGGTAGACGCCGTACCAATGGAACTGATCGTGCTGCACCCGATTGCCATCGGGGGGCAGTGCAAAAAGCTGTTGGATGGTCGCCGGGGCCGCGCCGCCGGCCAGCGGCTCGGTCAGCACGTAATCTTCTCTATCGATGTGCTTGAGGATAAACGCCGTTTGGCGCTGTTCAAGCAATGCCAACGTGGCTTGCAGCCCGGACTGCACAGCCCCGCACGCCGGCAGATCGTAGGTACGCGAGACGAAGGGGGAAAAAGGCTGCCATTGCTTGGGCACTGTACCTACCGATCCGCCCCATAAAGCACTGGGTACCACGAAGGACAATTGACTGACACTGAGCACCTTCTTGATAAGGCTCTCAGGTTTCACGTCGGGAACACCGTCCTCATGGCCGAAGTGCAAGCGTTGCTTCAACCACACGCCAAAGCGCCGCTCCTCCTCCGACCCGGTGGTGACATGCTTGAGCAGCGCGCCATCCGGACCGGACAGGTAAGACGCCGAAAAAAAACCGCGCTCCAAAATATTGATGCTCAGGTCGATATCCGAAAAAAAGCTGTTCAAGGCCTTGGCCTGGCGTTCGGAAAGCGCAGGATTATTGGCTGCAAACTCCTCGAACATATCGGGATGTGAGTGATATTCGGCCACACACCGATAGCCTTGCGGGTGCAAGTACTGACTGTTGCTGTCGACCTTGAGCACGTCCCAGAAGTCGAAAGTATTGCGCTGCCCCGCAATAGGTTCGGTGCTATAGAAATAGCCATCTGACAAGCTCTCCAGAATCACCCCCCCATACTCGATAGCACGCCGGCTGCCGATCTGCCGGTGGGCGTAGCGGGCCGCATCGTCCATGGTGATAAAGGCAGGCCCCACAGGTGGTAGCGCCACATCGGACTTCAGGCCACTGCCGAACCATCCGCGTTTAGGTCGTTCCATGACATCCCCTCAAATTTGCCGTGGCCAGACGCTGGCCAAGGTCACGGCGATCTTTGCCCCTGGCGCCATCCCCAGGGCGCTAGATAGTTATCCACACCCTGCCCCGTTCAGGCGCGCGCTCTGCACCAACACCTGAAACAAGCCCTGACTTGGTGCATCGCTCGCGATCCAGACGCCTGACTCCCCGCATAACCAGGGGCCACTCGCAATAGGCACAGCCTTTGCAAAAGCTCCCTCAGCGCCCTACCTGCCCCCTAAAAATATTGAGTTCTGGAGACCACACCATGAAGCGTCGCAGCTTGATAAAGGCTTTCACTCTGTCGGCATCCATTGCCGCCATGGGCATGACCTGGACTGTCCAGGCCGCCGAGACCATCAAGGTCGGCATCCTGCATTCGCTGTCCGGAACCATGGCCATCTCCGAAACGTCCCTCAAGGACATGGCGCTGATGACCATCGACGAGATCAACGCCAAGGGTGGCGTGAACGGCAAGATGCTCGAGCCGGTGGTGGTGGACCCTGCGTCCAACTGGCCGCTGTTTGCCGAGAAAGGCCGGCAGTTGCTGACCCAGGACAAGGTCGCGGTGGTGTTTGGTTGCTGGACCTCGGTGTCGCGCAAATCGGTGCTGCCGGTGTTCGAAGAACTCAATGGCTTGCTGTTCTACCCGGTGCAGTACGAAGGTGAAGAAATGTCGCCCAACGTGTTCTACACCGGTGCGGCGCCCAACCAGCAGGCAATCCCGGCGGTGGAGTACCTGATGAGCGAAGAAGGCGGCAGCGCCAAGCGCTTCTTCCTGCTGGGCACCGACTACGTTTACCCACGCACCACCAATAAGATCCTGCGCGCGTTCCTGCATTCCAAAGGCGTGGCCGACAAAGACATCGAAGAGGTCTACACCCCGTTCGGCCATAGCGATTACCAGACCATCGTTGCCAACATCAAGAAGTTCTCGGCGGGCGGCAAGACGGCCGTGGTGTCCACGGTCAACGGCGACTCCAACGTGCCGTTCTACAAGGAACTGGCCAACCAGGGCCTGAAAGCCACCGAGGTTCCGGTGGTGGCGTTCTCGGTCGGCGAAGAAGAACTGCGCGGCATCGACACCAAGCCGCTGGTGGGCAACCTGGCGGCGTGGAACTACTTCCAGTCGGTAGAGAACCCGGTCAACGCCAAGTTCGTCGCCGACTGGAAAGCCTATGCCAAGGCGAAAAACCTGCCGGGCGCCGACAAGGCCGTGACCAACGACCCGATGGAAGCCACCTACGTTGGCATCCACATGTGGGCGCAGGCCGTGGAAAAAGCCAAGTCCACCGACGTCGACAAAGTGCGTGAAGCCCTGGGCGGCCAGACCTTCGCCGCGCCGTCGGGCTACACCCTGACCATGGACAAGACCAACCACCACCTGCACAAGCCGGTGATGATTGGTGAGATCCAGTCAGACGGGCAGTTCTCGGTGGTGTGGCAGACCGAAGGGCCGATCCGCGCCCAGCCTTGGAGCCCGTACATCCCTGGCAATGACAAGAAGCCGGATCACGCGGTGAAGAGCAACTAAGCCCCAACACAGATCAAATGTGGGAGCGGCGGTGCGACGATTCGACTTGCTCGCTCCCACATAAACCTAGTCCGTGCATGACCAGGACATTTGTTTATGCCCACTGCCCTCCACCGTTTCATCCTGGCCTGCCTGCTGTTGCTGCCCCTGGCCGCACACGCAGGCGATGCCGAAGACTTCCTCGCGGCCAACCCCATGCAACAGGCCAAACTGTTGCAAGACTGGGCCGCCCAGCCCGACCCGGCGCGCATCGAGTTGGTCAACGCCCTGCAACAAGGCCAAGTCAGCGTCAACGGCGAAACCAAGACCGTACGCCTGAACAACCGCCTGCGTGGCTTGATCAACAACGTGCAGGCCAGCCAGCAACTGCTCGCCGCCGACCCCAAGGTCCGCCTGGCCGCCGCCCAGACCCTGCAAAAAAGTGCGCAACCTGCGCAACTGAAATTCCTCGACCAGCAACTCGCCAGCGAAACCAATGACGAGGTACACAGCGCCCTGAGCCTGGCCCTGGCCAACCTGCAACTGGTCGACCCCGACCCGGCCGTGCGCCTGGCCGCCGTGCGTCTGCTGGGCAGCACCGGCGACCCACTGGCCCGCACGCGCCTGGAAGCGCTGCTGGCGCCTGGCGTAGAAACCGATGCCGGGGTGCACACCGCCGCCGAAACCAGCCTGGCCCAGGTCAAGCGCAAGCTGCTGGTGGGCGAGGTGCTTGGCCAGGCCTTCAGCGGCATGTCCCTGGGCTCGATCCTGTTGCTGGCGGCCCTGGGCCTGGCGATCACCTTCGGCCTGCTCGGCGTGATCAATATGGCCCACGGCGAGATGCTGATGCTCGGTGCCTACTCCACCTATGTGGTGCAGTTGCTGATGCAGCGCTACGTGCCCCAGGCCATCGAGTTCTACCCGTTGCTCGCGCTGCCGGTGGCGTTTTTTGTCACCGCCGGCATCGGCATGGCGCTGGAGCGCACGGTGATCCGTCATCTCTACGGGCGGCCGCTGGAAACCCTGCTGGCCACCTGGGGCATCAGCCTGATGCTGATCCAACTGGTGCGCTTGCTGTTCGGCGCACAGAACGTCGAAGTGGCCAACCCGGCCTGGCTGTCGGGCGGGATCCAGGTGCTGCCCAACCTGGTGCTGCCGTACAACCGCATCGTCATCATCGGCTTTGCGTTGTGCGTGGTGGTGCTGACCTGGCTGCTGCTGAACAAGACCCGCCTGGGCCTCAACGTGCGCGCCGTGACCCAGAACCGCAACATGGCCGCCTGCTGCGGCGTGCCCACCGGGCGCGTGGACATGCTCGCCTTTGGCCTCGGCTCGGGCATCGCAGGCTTAGGTGGCGTGGCCCTGAGCCAGATCGGCAACGTCGGCCCGGACCTGGGCCAGAGCTACATCATCGACTCGTTCCTGGTGGTGGTACTCGGCGGCGTCGGCCAACTGGCCGGCAGTGTCATGGCCGCCTTCGGCCTGGGGATTGCCAACAAGATTCTTGAACCGCAGATCGGTGCCGTGCTCGGCAAGATCCTGATCCTCGCGCTGATCATTCTGTTTATCCAGAAACGCCCGCAAGGACTCTTCGCACTGAAAGGACGGGTGATCGACTGATGAACCAGCCATTGATGCTCACGGCCGCGCAAAAGGCCGGCCCCAAGGTGACGATTGCGGTGGGCGCGGTGATCCTCGCCGTGCTGCTGGCGTTGCCGCTGCTGTCGCTGTTGCCCGCAGAGAGTGCATTCCACGTCTCGGCCTACACCCTGACCCTGGTGGGCAAGATCCTCTGCTACGCCATCGTCGCCCTGGCCCTGGACCTGGTGTGGGGCTACGCCGGCATGTTGTCCCTGGGCCACGGCCTGTTCTTCGCCCTCGGCGGTTACGCGATGGGCATGTACCTGATGCGCCAGGCCGCCGGCAGCGAGTTGCCGGCGTTCATGACCTTCCTGTCGTGGACCGAATTGCCGTGGTATTGGGTCGGCACCGAACACTTCCTCTGGGCCCTGTGCCTGGTGGTATTGGCACCGGGCTTGCTGGCGCTGGTGTTCGGTTTCTTCGCCTTCCGCTCACGGATCAAGGGCGTGTATTTCTCGATCATGACCCAGGCCCTGACCTTTGCCGGGATGCTGTTGTTTTTCCGCAACGAGACCGGCTTTGGCGGCAACAACGGCTTTACCAACTTCCGCAGCATCCTGGGCTTTGGCATCACCGAACCCGGCACCCGTGCGGTGCTGTTCCTGGCCACGGTGCTGCTGTTGGTGGGCAGCCTGTTTATCGGCTGGCGCCTGGCCCGGAGCAAGTTCGGCCGTGTGCTGACGGCCCTGCGCGATGCAGAAAACCGCCTGATGTTCTGCGGCTACGACCCCCGTGGTTTCAAGCTGTTTGTCTGGGTATTGAGCGCCGTGCTGTGCGGCCTGGCCGGGGCGCTGTACGTGCCGCAGGTGGGCATCATCAACCCCAGCGAAATGTCACCGACCAACTCCATCGAAGCCGCCGTGTGGGTCGCCCTGGGCGGGCGCGGCACGCTGATCGGCCCGCTGCTGGGTGCCGGCGTGGTCAACGGCATGAAGAGCTGGTTCACCGTAGCCTTCCCGGAGTACTGGCTGTTCTTCCTTGGGGCGCTGTTCATCATCGTCACCCTGTACCTGCCCAAGGGCATCATCGGCCTGTTGAAGAAAAGGGGCGAACAATGAGAGTCACGGCAACCGACCAGTTCATGCTCGAACCGATCATCGAACCGAACCGCGACCAGGGCACCAGCCGCGATGCCATCGGCCTCGGCCAGGCCGCCGGCAAAGGCCTGAACACGCGCCACGGCACGATCCTGACCCTGGAAGACATCAGCGTCAGCTTCGACGGCTTCAAGGCACTCAATGACTTGAACCTGTACATCGGCGTTGGCGAACTGCGCTGCATCATCGGCCCCAATGGCGCAGGCAAGACCACCCTGATGGACGTGATCACCGGCAAGACCCGCCCCAGTCACGGCAAGGCCTGGTTCGGCGAAACCCTGGACCTGACCCGCATGAGCGAAGTGCAGATCGCCCAGGCCGGCATCGGCCGCAAGTTCCAGAAGCCCACGGTGTTCGAAGCCCTGAGCGTGTTCGAGAACCTGGAGCTGGCGCAGAAGACCGACAAATCGGTATGGGCCAGCCTGCGCGCACGCCTTGGCGGGGAACAGAAGGACCGCATCGAAGAGGTGCTGGACACCATCCGCCTTAGCGCGTCGGCACAACGCCCGGCCGGCTTGCTGTCCCACGGCCAGAAGCAGTTCCTGGAAATCGGCATGCTGCTGATGCAAGACCCACAGCTGTTGCTGCTCGACGAGCCGGTGGCCGGCATGACCGACGCCGAGACCGAATTCACCGCCGAGCTGTTCAAGCGCCTGGCGGGCAAGCATTCGCTGATGGTGGTGGAGCACGACATGGGCTTTGTCGGCTCGATCGCCGACCACGTCACGGTGTTGCACCAGGGCAGTGTGCTGGCCGAAGGGTCGCTGGAACAGGTGCAGGAAAACGAGCGCGTCATCGAGGTGTACCTCGGTCGCTGAACCCGATGCGGATTGCTCTCTGTAGGAGCGAGCTTGCTCGCGAAGATCGTCAACGATAACGCGCCGAGCCTGAATGCCCGCGGTGCCTTGGCGTTTTTCGCGAGCACGCTCGCTCCTACAGGGAATTGAGGAGAGTTTGAACATGCTGCAAGTCGACAAACTGCACCAGTACTACGGCGGCAGCCATATCCTGCGCGGCCTGTCCTTTGACGTGAAAGTCGGTGAAGTCACCTGCCTGCTCGGCCGTAACGGCGTGGGCAAGACCACCCTGCTCAAATGCCTGATGGGCCTGTTGCCCGCCAAGGAAGGCGCGGTGAACTGGGAAGGCAAGGCCATCACCGGTTTCAAGCCGCACCAGCGGGTACACGCCGGCATTGCCTACGTGCCCCAGGGCCGGGAGATTTTCGGCCGGCTGACGGTGGAAGAAAACCTGCTGATGGGCCTGTCGCGTTTTCCCGGCAGCGAAGCCAAGCAAGTCCCGGCGTTTATCTACGAGCTGTTCCCGGTGTTGCTGCAGATGAAGCATCGGCGCGGTGGCGACCTGTCTGGCGGCCAGCAGCAACAACTGGCCATCGGCCGCGCCCTGGCCAGCCGCCCACGCCTGCTGATCCTCGACGAGCCCACCGAAGGCATCCAGCCCTCGGTGATCAAGGAGATCGGTGCGGTGATCAAGAAACTCGCCGAACGCGGCGACATGGCGATTTTGCTGGTGGAGCAGTTCTACGACTTCGCCGCCGAACTGGCCGATCAATACCTGGTGATGTCCCGCGGGGAAATCGTCCAGCAAGGCCGTGGTGAAAATATGGAGGCCGAGGGTGTACGCGGCCTGGTTACCATCTAATCTGTAGCGTCTTGTCGATAAGCCCAAACCATGACTGTTCCTGCCCCCACCGCCCTGTTCACCCCCAGCTGGCACGCCGCGCTGGAGTTGGGCTATGCACGATTCGGCGCGACCACGCGCCCGGTACTGCGCCGCCACCTGGGCCCGCTGCGGGTGCAAAAACACCTGTACGCCGAAGGCCCCGAGGTGTGCCAGCACATCATCGTGCACCCGCCGGGCGGGATTGCCGGGGGGGATCGCCTGGATATCACCGCCCATCTGGCTGAGGGCGCGTGGGCGCAATTGACCAGCCCCGGCGCCGCCAAGTGGTATCGCGCCAGCGGGCCGGCCTACCAGCAGGTGGTATTGACCGTCGAGGCCGGCGCCACCCTGGAGTGGCTGCCCCAGGAAACTATCGTGTTCAGCGCCGCCCAGGCCGAACTCAGCACGCGCATCAACCTCGAAGGCGACGCCCGGCTGTTCTACTGGGACGTGGTGGCGCTAGGGCGCCCGGCCAGTGGCGAGCGTTTCGACCGGGGGCACTTTCAGTCGCACCTGGATATCCGCCGCGACGGCCAGTTGCTGTGGCATGAGCGCCAACGCATTGTGGGCGACGACGGCCTGCTCGACTCGCCGATTGGCCTGGATGGGCAGCCGGTGTTTGCCACGTTGCTGGTGAGCGGGGAAATCGATACCGAACTGCTTGAACAATGCCGTGCGCTGCCCCATGCAGTGCGTGGCGACCTGACCCAACTGCCCGGTTTGCTGGTGGCGCGCTGCCTGGCCAGCGAGACGCTACTGGCGCGGGCCTGGTTGATTGATCTGTGGCGGCTGTTGCGCCCGGCATTGCTGGGGCGTGAAGCTGTGCCCCCAAGAATTTGGAACACCTGAACATTCAAGGTGGAACTGAACTTGTGTGGGAGCTGGCTTGTGTGGGAGCTGGCTTGCCTGCGATACAGGCGACTCGGTCCCCCAGACAAACCTAGGTGCTGCCATCGCAGGCAAGCCAGCTCCCACATTGGATTTTCGGTGTTTTTTAGAATGCTTTTTATGACGGATTGCTGACCATGGACCTGACCCCACGGGAAAAAGACAAACTGCTGATCTTCACCGCAGGCCTTGTGGCCGAACGCCGCCTGGCGCGCGGGGTGAAGCTGAACTACCCGGAAACCATCGCCTACATCTCCGCCGCCCTGCTCGAGGGCGCGCGCGACGGGCGCACGGTGGCCGACCTGATGCACTTTGGCACCACCCTGCTCAGTCGCGAGCAAGTGATGGAAGGCATCCCGGAGATGATCCCGGATATCCAGGTCGAAGCCACCTTCCCCGACGGCACCAAGCTGGTGACCGTCCACCAACCCATCGCCTGAGGCCCGGCCATGTCCTTGCTGATTCGTGACGCGGTGCACGGCGACCTGCCGGCGATCCGCGATATCTACAACGATGCCGTGCTCAACACCACGGCGATCTGGAACGACCAACCGGTGGACCTGGGCAACCGCCAGGCCTGGTTCAGTGCGCGCCAGGCACAGTTCTATCCGATCCTGGTGGCGGTGGAGGCCGAGCACGTGGTCGGCTATGCCTCGTTCGGTGACTGGCGGCCCTTCGACGGCTTTCGCCATACCGTCGAGCATTCGGTGTATGTGCGCAATGACCAGCGCGGCAAAGGCCTCGGCCCCCTGCTGATGCAGGCCCTGATCGAACGCGCCAGGGCCTGCGACAAACACGTGATGGTCGCCGCCATCGAAAGCGGCAACCAGGCCTCGATCCGCCTGCATGAGCGCCTGGGCTTTGGCATCACCGGGCAAATGGCCCAGGTGGGCACCAAGTTCGGCCGCTGGCTGGACCTGACCTTTATGCAACTGATGCTCAACCCTGGCGCCCAGCCGCCGGCGGTTCACAAGGAGTAACAGCAATGAGCGCCGCCCAACTGCGTCGAGTGAACACCGAAAGCTTTGCCCATTACCGCCAGGGTTTGATTGAGCTGTTGCTGGACGCCGTGCAGCACGGTGCATCGGTGGGCTTCATGGCCGACCTCGACGCGGCTCAGGCACGGGACTATTTCGACGGCGTACAGGCCGGTATCGAGGATGCCAGCCTGCTGCTGTGGGTGGTGGTGCGCGATGAACAGGTGCTGGCCAGCGTACAACTGGCGCTGTGCCAGAAAGCCAACGGCCTCAACCGCGCCGAGGTGCAAAAGCTGCTGGTGCGCAATGACGCCCGGCGCCACGGCCTCGGCCAGCAATTGATGAGCGCCCTGGAGCTGTGCGCACGCCAGCACAAGCGCGGCCTGCTGTACCTGGACACCGAAGCCGGCTCCCCCGCCGAAGCTTTCTACCAGGCGCTGCGCTACACCAAGATCGGCGAACTGCCGGACTACTGCCAAAGCCCGGACGGGCGCTACAGCCCGACCGCCATCTACTACAAGACCCTGGGGCAACCTGCATGATTCCTGGTGAATATCAGATCCAGCCTGGTGAAATCGAACTCAACGTGGGCCGCCGCACTGTCACCCTGAGCGTGGCCAACAGCGGCGACCGGCCGATCCAGGTCGGCTCCCATTACCATTTTTTCGAGACCAACGACGCGCTGGCCTTCGATCGTGCCCTGAGCCGCGGCATGCGCCTGAACATCCCGGCGGGCACGGCGGTGCGCTTTGAGCCAGGGCAGAGCCGCGAGGTGGAGTTGGTGGAGCTGGCGGGGTTGCGCCGGGTGTTCGGGTTTGCCGGACGCATCATGGGCGACCTGTAGGGCCGCATCGCAGGCAAGCCAGCTCCCACATGGGAATGCATTTCAAATGTGGGAGCTGGCTTGCCTGCGATAGCGGATTCACATTCAACACAAATTCTTCAGGACACCCCTATGAAAATCAGCCGCCAAGCCTACGCCGACATGTTCGGCCCCACCGTCGGCGACAAGGTCCGCCTGGCCGATACCGAGCTGTGGATTGAAGTGGAACAGGACTTCACCACCTACGGCGAAGAAGTGAAGTTCGGCGGCGGCAAAGTTATCCGCGACGGCCAGGGCCAGAGCCAACTGCTGGCCGCCGACGTGGTCGACACGGTGATCACCAACGCGCTGATCATCGATCACTGGGGTATCGTCAAGGCCGATGTCGGCCTGAAGAACGGGCGTATCGCCGGGATCGGCAAGGCCGGCAACCCGGATATCCAGCCGGGCGTGACCCTGGCCATCGGCGCCAGCACCGAAGTGATTGCCGGCGAAGGCATGATCCTCACCGCCGGCGGCATCGACACCCATGTGCACTTCATCTGCCCGCAGCAGATCGAAGAGGCGCTGACCAGTGGCGTCACCACCATGATCGGCGGCGGCACCGGGCCGGCCACCGGCACCAACGCCACCACCTGCACCTCGGGCCCGTGGCACCTGGCGCGCATGCTGCAGGCCAGCGATGCGTTCCCGATGAACATCGGCTTTACCGGCAAGGGCAACGCCAGCCTGCCTGAGCCGTTGATCGAACAGGTCAAGGCCGGGGCGATTGGCTTGAAGTTGCATGAAGACTGGGGCACCACCCCGGCGAGCATCGACAACTGCCTGAGCGTGGCCGACGAATACGATGTGCAGGTGGCGATCCACAGCGACACCCTCAACGAGTCCGGTTTTGTCGAAACCACCCTCGCCGCGCTCAAGGGGCGCACCATCCACACCTACCACACCGAAGGGGCCGGCGGCGGGCATGCGCCGGATATCATCAAGGCCTGCGGTTTCCCCAACGTGCTGCCCAGCTCCACCAACCCGACCCGGCCATTCACCCGCAATACCATCGACGAGCACCTGGACATGTTGATGGTCTGCCATCACCTGGACCCGAGCATTGCCGAAGACGTGGCCTTCGCCGAAAGCCGCATCCGCCGCGAAACCATCGCCGCCGAAGATATCCTGCATGACCTTGGCGCATTCTCGATGATCAGCTCCGACAGCCAGGCCATGGGCCGCGTGGGCGAGGTGATCATGCGCACCTGGCAAACCGCCGACAAAATGAAAAAACAACGCGGGCCACTGCCGGGGGACGGAGCAGGCAACGATAACTTCCGTGCCAAGCGCTACATCGCCAAGTACACCATCAACCCGGCGATCACCCATGGCATCAGCCATGAAGTGGGCTCGATCGAGGTGGGCAAGTGGGCCGACCTGGTGCTGTGGCGCCCGGCGTTCTTCGGGATCAAGCCCACGTTGATTCTCAAGGGTGGGGCGATTGCCTCAAGCCTGATGGGCGATATCAACGGCTCGATCCCTACGCCGCAGCCGGTCCACTACCGGCCGATGTTCGCCAGCTTCGGCAGCGCGCTGCACGCCACCAGCCTGACGTTTATCAGCCAGGCGGCGCTGGCCGAGGGCCTGCCGCAAGCCCTGGGCCTGAAAAAGCAGATCGGGGTGGTCAAGGGCTGCCGCCAGGTGCAGAAAACCGACCTGATCCACAACGACTACCTGCCGCAGATCGAGGTAGATCCGCAGACCTATCAGGTCAAGGCCGACGGGGTATTGCTGTGGTGCGAACCGGCGGATGTGTTGCCGATGGCCCAGCGTTACTTTCTATTCTGACCGTTCATCGGCATTAACCCTGTGTGCCAGTGAAGCGAAGAGGCGTAAGGCGCTACGATGCGCCTCTTTACTGTCTTGCACTTGGGAACCTGGCTATGGGCCTATCCGAATTCATCGTGTTGCATGCCGAGCGGATCGTCGATGAATGGGAGCAGTTTGCCGAAACATTGACCCCGGCCGCCGACACCCTGAACCGCACGCAACTGCGCGACCACGCGCACTCGATCCTGCTGGCCGCCGCACGGGACATGAACACCCGCCAGAGCGCCGACGAACAAGCGGCCAAGGCCAAGGGCGAAGGCCCGGAGAAAACCCCAAGCCTGGACGAAGCCGCCGCCAGCCATGGCGAGCTACGTCATACCGTGGGTTTTGACCTGGTGCAGATGACCTCCGAGTTCCGCCACCTGCGGGCCTGTGTGATCCGGCTGTGGGTCGATAGCCTCGAGGTGCCGGACATGACGTACTTCCAGGACATGATCCGCTTCAATGAGGCCATCGACGAAGCCCTGGCCGAATCCACCGCGGCCTACGCCGAGCAGGTCAATCGCTCGCGGGATATTTTCCTCGCCATCCTCGGCCACGACCTGCGCGCACCGCTGCAGGCGGTGAACATGTCCACCGAGATGTTGTTGCGCAAAGTCGCGCTGGACAGCCAAGGCTTGAGCCTGGTGGGCAATATCAAAAATGGCGCCCGGCATATGGGGGCAATGGTCCGTGATCTATTGGAGTTTGTGCGCAGCCGGCTGGGCAGCAGCCTGCCGATCGAACCCAAGCCGATGAACCTGGCTGACGCCGCGCAGGCCGCCATCGACGAAGCATACGCTGGTCGCCCGGATTGCCAGGCCCATTTGCATGTCGAGGACGACACCCAGGGGCAGTGGGATCGTGGGCGAATCGATCAACTGCTGCAGAACCTGATTGGCAACGCGTTGCAGCACGGCCTCAACAGCCAGGCCGTGACCCTGAACCTCAAGGGCACGCCCGACACCGTGGAACTGAGCGTGCACAACTACGGCATCCCGATTCCCCAGGCGGCGCTGGGCACCGTCTTCGACCCGCTGGTACGCAGCGCCACTGAAGAACTGGGCAACACCTCGACCAGCCTCGGGCTGGGGCTGTTTATCGTCAAGGAAGTGGTGCTGGCCCATCAGGGCACGATTGAAGTGACCTCCAGCGAGGCCGAAGGCACCACATTCACCGTGGTGCTGCCGCGACGGTGCTAGTGCGATTGTTTATTGTGGCGAGCGGGCTTGCCCCGCGCTGGGGGGCGAAGCAGCCCCAATAAAGTCACTGCATTCTTCCAGATACACCTCAGCGGCAGGGGATAGGGCTGCTTCGCACCCCAGCGCGGGGCAAGCCCGCTCGCCACGACAGGCCCGCTTGCCACAACAAGCCCGCTGGTCACAGTAAGCCCGCTCCCCCCCTTAGCGACCCCAGTTTTCCCGCGGATCAAAATCAGCCTTTTTCGCCAGCTCCTGCCACAACGCCTTGACCTCTTCGTCGCTGCTTTTGGGCATCACGGCCTTGAGCTGCACAAACAGATAGCCGCGTTGCCCGGCCTTGTTCAGCAAGCCATGGCCCTTGGCGCGCATGCGCTGGCCATTCTGGCTGCCGGCCGGGACCTTGAGGTTGATCTTGCCGGTCAACGTCGGCACCGCGACTTCCGCGCCCAACGCCAGCTCCCAGGGGGCCAGAGGCAGGTTGATGATCAGGTTTTCGCCGTCGACTTCGAACTTGGGATGCGGCGCAAACTTGATGATCAGGTACAGGTCGCCATTGGCCCCACCGCCAATTCCCGGCGCGCCCTGGCCCTTGAGGCGGATGCGCTCGCCATCGGCCACACCGGCCGGGATTTTTACATTCAGGCTCTTGGTGGTGTTGCTGACATGCCGGCCAGACGCATCGTATTGCGGAATCTGGAAGCTGATCGCCTTGGACTCGGTAGACAGGGTCTCTTCCAGGAACACCGGCAGTTCCATCTCCACATCCTGGCCGCGACGGCCGGGGCTGCGCCCTTGGGCACCGCCAAAACCATTGCCGCGCGAGCCGAAGATCGAGCTGAAGAAGTCCGAAAACTCGCCCGTATCCTGGCCACCGCCAAACCCGCCACGGCTCTGCCAACCTGGCGGCCCCTGGAAGGGCTGACCGTGCTGCCCATAGCGGCGCAACTCGTCGTATTCGGCGCGCTTGTCTGCGCTTTTCAACGCTTCATAGGCTTCCGAGGCGTCCTTGAACTTCGCTTCCGCGTCCTTTTCCTTGCTGACGTCGGGATGATACTTACGCGCCAGCTTGCGATAAGCGGCCTTGATTGTCTTGTCGTCGGCCGTCGGCTCGACACCAAGAATCTTGTAATAGTCTTTGAAATCCATGGGGGCATCACCATCCGTTATCGAGATCGCACAGTCGCGCCCTGCCTGCCGGGGCATTGCGGGGCGATTCGAGGTGCGTCAGAAAATTATCGGCGGCTTGCAGGACAAACTTGATCCTTTCGACAGCCACCAACCGTATGCACAGGAGTTGGGGGCAAAGAGCCGACCTTTCAAGGTAACAAGTCTGCTGTATTTAGCGGATAGTCGGCCTACGCATCTGCACGCGAGTGACATACACTGCGCGGCCGTTTTTTAACCGGAACCTGTTAGACATGAACAACACCTCCCCAGCCCGTGCCTGCGGCATCGACTTCGGCACGTCCAACTCCACTGTCGGCTGGATCCGTCCCGGCATGGAAACGCTTATCGCGCTGGAGGACGACAAGATCACCCTGCCGTCAGTGGTGTTCTTCAACTTCGAAGAACGCCGCCCGGTCTATGGCCGCCTGGCGCTGCACGAGTACCTGGAAGGCTACGAAGGCCGGCTGATGCGCTCGCTCAAGAGCCTTTTGGGCTCCAAGCTGATCAAGCACGACACCAGCGTGCTGGGCACGGCCATGCCGTTCAAGGACCTGCTGGGCCTGTTTATCGGCCAGCTCAAGAGCCGCGCCGAAGCCACCGCCGGTCGTGAGTTCGAGGAAGTGGTGCTGGGCCGCCCGGTATTTTTCGTCGACGACGACCCGATGGCCGACAAAGAGGCCGAAGACACCCTGGTGGACGTAGCCCGCAAGCTCGGTTTCAAGGAAGTCTCGTTCCAGTACGAGCCGATTGCCGCAGCCTTCGACTACGAGTCCACCATTGAAAAGGAAGAGTTGGTACTGATTGTCGACATCGGCGGCGGTACGTCCGACTTCTCCCTGGTGCGCCTGTCGCCCGAGCGACGCAAGCACGACAACCGCCACGACGACATCCTCGCCACCGGCGGCGTGCATATCGGCGGTACCGACTTCGACAAACAGCTGAGTCTGCAAGGCATGATGCCGCTGTTCGGCTACGGCAGCCGTATGAAAAGCGGCGCCTACATGCCCACCAGCCACCATATGAACCTGGCCACCTGGCACACCATCAACTCGGTGTACTCGCAAAAATCCCAGATTGCGTTGGGCAGCATGCGCTACGACATCGAGGACACCGGCGGCATCGATCGCCTGTTCAAGCTGATCGAACAGCGCGCCGGGCACTGGCTGGCGATGGAGGTGGAAGAAACCAAAATCCACCTCACCCACGACGACAGCCGCCATGTACCGCTGGACCGGGTAGAACCAGGCCTGAGCGTGGAACTGAGCCGCGCCCTGTTCGAGTCCTCCATCGACAACCTGCTGGAGCGGGTGCGCAACAGCGTGACCCAACTGCTCGACGACGCCTCGGTAGACGTGGCCCAGGTCGACACGGTGTTCTTCACCGGCGGCTCCAGCGGCATCCCGGCCCTGCGCCAGAGCATTTCGGCGATGCTGCCCAATGCCCAACATGTAGAAGGCAACATCTTCGGCAGCATTGGTAGCGGGTTGGCGATCGAGGCCAGTAAGCGTTACGGCTACTGAGTGAAGAAATCGCCTCGTGATGGCACGGGGCGATTCATTAGGCCTTACCTTTGGCCAACTGATCGACCCATGTCTTGAAGGTATCTGCATAGTCATAAAAACCGACAACCGTGCGGACTAATTTTCCGTCCCGGAAAAAGAGCGTGGTTGGCGCAGACTGCACGTCATAAGCAGGCGTTTTCTCGATCGGGCCATTTACCTCCAGCGTCTTGTCGAGGAACTCAATAGCCTTGCCCTGATCCTGGGCTGCTGCCTCCAGTGTCGCGACCATTCTGTTTGAAGATTGTTTGCTGGCATTACTGAACAGCACAATCACTGGGGTTGTGGACTTGAGCACACGACTTTCAAAGCTGCTGGCATCTACCGTAGGCAAAGACATGATTTAGCTCCTGTCGAAACAAAAGATGATATTGCGCACGCAAGAGCAGACCATCAAACCCGTGGTGGGTCTACTGTCAGAAATAACAGGTCTGAACCACTTCGACGACGCCTCGGTAGACGTGGCCCAGGTCGACACGGTGTTCTTCACCGGCGGCTCCAGCGGCATCCCGGCCCTTCGCCAGAGCATTTCGGCGATGCTGCCCAATGCCCAGCATGTAGAAGGCAACATCTTCGGCAGCATTGGTAGCGGATTGGCGATTGAGGCCAGTAAGCGTTACGGCTACTGATCTTTAGTTAAGACCGTGGTGCGGCCTTCGCGAGCAAGCCCGCTCCCACATTTAGATCGAGTTCCGCCTGGGGAATGCAGTCCAAATGTGGGAGCGGGCTTGCTCGCGAAAGGGCCAGTCCAGGCACCCTCAATCCTCAGACCATCCCGCCCAGCTTCAACTCACTCTTCAAATACGCATAGTAGATCGGCCCCGCCACCACGCCCGGCAGGCCGAATGCGGCTTCAAATACCAACATCGCCAACAGCAACTCCCACGACTTGGCACTGATCTGCCCGCCGACGATGCGTGCGTTGAGGAAGTACTCGACCTTGTGGATCACGATCAGATAACCCAGCGCCGCCACCGCCACCCAGATCGACATCGACAACGCGACGATAGTGATCAGGGTGTTGGACATCAGGTTGCCGATCACCGGCAGCAGGCCCAGCAGGAATGTGAGGACGATCAGGGTCTTGGTCAGCGGCAGGTGGATCCCCGCCAACGGCAGCACCACCGCGAGGAATATCCCGGTGAACACGGTGTTGAGGGCAGCGATTTTGATTTGCGCGAAGACGATGTTGCGAAAAGCCTGGACCAGCAGGTGCAGGCGGTCGAACAGCGCGGCGGCCAGGGGTTTGCGTTTGGTCAGGTCGGGGACCCGCTGCAGGGCGATGATTGCCCCCAGGACCATGCCAATCAGCAGGGTCACGAACATATGCGCCGCGTCCTTGCCCACCAGTTGCAGGTCGCTCAGGTGCTTGCTCAACCATTCGCCGATGGCTACGCGAAACTCGGCGGCGCTGGCCGGCAGGTAGGCGTCGAGGAACGGCGGCAACTGGCCGCGCGCGCGGTCGACCACGCCCATGAATTTATCCAGGGAGGCCCCGGGGTTTTCCGCTTCGTGCAGCAAAAAGCTGATGGCGCCAGCGAAGATCAGGGTCAGCACGCTAACAATCACGGTACCGAGCAATGCCACCGCCAGCCAACGCGCGCGGCGGCCTTCGATCAGGCGTTGCAGCTGTGGAGTGAGCATGTTGACCAGTTCGAAAACCAACAGGCCGGCCAACAGGCTAGGCAGCAGTTTTAACGGCAGGACCAGCAGCAACCCGCCGAAGATGATGATGTAGCTGGCCAGCAACAACACATGACGCGAAGAAAACGTTGGCATACAGCCTCTAAACGAACGGCGTTAAAGGACATGTAGGAGCGGGCTTGCCCGCGAAAAACTCACGGGCAACGCGTGCATTCAGGATGAGCGCGATACCGTTCACGTTCTTCGCGAGCAAGCTCGCTCCTACAGGGTAAGGGCTGTGCGAGTGTCGCAGCCTTAGGTAGTCCGGGGCTATTAATTCTTCAGGCAGGTGCTCATAAAGGTTTTACGCGCATCGCCAGTCAACGCCTTGGTTTTCGCCGACGCGTTGCAGTCCTTCATTTTTTGCTGCTGCGGGGTCAGGGTCTTGGCGTCGTTGGCAGCCGGGGCCGAGAGGCAGGTTTTCATGAAGGCCTTGCGCTCGTCGCCCTTCAAGGTCTTGGTGGTGGCTTCGGCGTTGCAGGTGGTCATTTTGTTTTGCTGGGCAGTGGCCGCAAACCCTTGGGAACAGAGCAGCAGACCGATCATCAACAACGGAATACGCAACATCTTCATGGAGTTTTCTCCCTGTTACCACGCCGAGGGGCGCGGCCTCCCCTGCAGTGTAGACAAAGCCTGTTACACCTTCACCTGCTACGTAGATTCGTCCGCCGATACTGCTCCGGCGTACTACCGGCCTGGCGCTGGAACATCGCAATAAACGCCGAGGCGGTGCTGTAGCCCAGGTCAAAGGCCACTTCCTGCACGCTGCGGCTGCTTTCCAGGGCTTCGATGGCCGCAAGAAAGCGCAGGCGCTGGCGCCATTCGCCAAAACTCATGCCCAGTTCCCGCGCAAATTGCCGGGCCAGGGTGCGTTCGCTGACGTGCACCTGCTGTGCCCACTGCGCCAGCGCGCGGTTGTCTCCAGGATCCACCTGCATGCCTTCAAGCACGCTGAGCAGGCCGGGACTGCTGGCATAGGGCAGGAAACAATCATGCACCGGCGCCTGCCGGAGTTGGTCCACCAGCACCTGGGCCAGGCGCACGTCGGCCTCGTTGGCGGGGATGTTGACATCGCGCTCGGCAAAGTCACTGAGGATGGCCTTGAGGATGTTACTGATGGTCAGGGTGCAGGGCTGCGAGGGCAATTGCTCGCACAAGGACGGCGCCAGGTACACCGAGCGGTAGACAATCGCCTGGGCATTGTAGGAACTGTGCTGGGTGTTGGGCGGGATCCACACCGCGTATTGCGGTGGCGACATAAACCGGTTGCCGCCCACTTCAAAGCGCATCACGCCACGGGCCGAGTAATCCAGCGAGCCCCAGGCATGCTGATGGCTGGAGGCGCGGCTGTCGGCGGCAAATTCCGAATAGCGAAAGTACACCGGGGCCGGCAGCACCTCGAAATCGGGCAGGTTGATGTAGGTCTGGGACATGTTGTCTGGATCCAAAGGTGGCTTGGCCGGATCGAAGTATAGGCTTCGATCCAGACAAAGGATAATCAGCCTTCACTAACGTTCCTGGTTCCTTGCAATGCAATACGCTTATCCACTGCTGGCCATCTTTATCTGGGCCGGCAATACCGTGGTCAACAAACTCGCCGTGGGTTCGATTTTCCCGGCCGAGATCGGCTTTTATCGCTGGCTGCTGGCTGCCATCCTGTTTACCCCGTTCATGCTCAAGCCGGTCATCGCCAACTGGGCGCTGATCCGCCCCAACCTGGGCAAGATCGCCGTGCTTGGCGTGCTCGGCATGGCGGTCTACCAGAGCCTGGCGTACTACGCCGCGAGCCTGACCAGCGCCACCAATATGGGGATCATCCTGTCGCTGATGCCGTTAATGGCCCTGACCGCGGCCATTATCAGCCTCGGCCAGCGCCTGACCTTTGGCGCCCTGACCGGTGCGGTACTGTCGTTTGCCGGGGTCGCGGTGGTCGTCTCGTCCGGCAGCCTCGGCGCGTTGCTGCAACACGGGGTGAACCTGGGCGACGCGATGATGCTGGTGGCCACCCTGGCCTATGCGATCTACAGCACCCTGCTGAAGAAATGGCAGCTGCGCCTGCCACCGCTGGTGTTGCTGTATTTGCAGGTGCTGGTGGCGGTGGTGGTGCTGTTTCCGCTGTTCCTGGCCTCGGACAAGGTCGGCCTGGGCCCGTCGAACATTGGCCTGGTGGTGTATGCCTGCCTGCTGGCCTCGATGATCGCGCCACTGGCGTGGATGCATTCGGTGAAAAACCTGGGACCGAGCCGGACCACGCTGTTTTTCAATCTGCTGCCGTTGATCACCGCACTGATTGCAGCGGTGGTGCTCAAGGAGCAGTTGGCGCTGTATCACCTGGTGGGGGGGGTGTTGACGTTGGGTGGGGTGATTCTGTCGGAGCGGTGGACGACACCGGTCAGGCGCGTCGCCTGACCGATTGCTATCGCCTAGACCCCGGCCGCCTTCAACCGCTGCGCATGTTCGACAAATAGCCGAACGGGCTCGGCGCCCTTGCCCACCAGGCCCAGGGACTGGTTGACGATATCGAAATGGTCCAGCGCATAGTCATCGCCGATCACCGTACCCAGGTGTGAGCTGTAGCGCCCGACCATGCCATCGCACTGGCCCTTCTCCTTGACGAAGGTCCGCGCAAACAGCCGGCAACTGCGGTTTGTGCCGTCCAGCAGGTTGCGCCCGCGATCGGTCTTGCCCGGCTGCAAGGTGCCGGACCAGGAGTAATAGCGCACACCGTTCACTTCCTCGGCGCCCTGCCCGCCCCAGGTGTGTGGCAGGCCTTGGGGGTATTGGCGATTGAACAGCGCCACCCCCGCGCTGGTCAGGGATTGATGGGAGGCATGGATATCCGCGGCAAAGCGCGGCCCGCGATAACCGGTTTCGAGCAGGCCCATCACCACGCCCACCAGGCGCAACAGCGCACTCATGATGCGGCCCTTGGCGCTGTCGGCCGGGTAATGGGTGTGCAGGTAGTCCGCCAGTTCCGACCCGTGGTTGGGCCCGGCCACCGAAGTGACCGAAGCCACCCATTCCGGGCGTTTGGCCGCCGCGTAACGGGCGGTGAGCGAACCCTGGCTGTGGCCGATCAGGTTGACCTTGTCGGCGCCGGTCTGGCGGCGTATCTGCTCGATCTGCACCAGCAACTGCTCGCCGCGCACCTCACTGGAGTTGAGCGGCGCCACCAGCACCGCAAACACCTGAGCCCCACCGGCACGCAAGGCCGGGACGATGCCGTACCAGTAGGGGTACAGCACCAGCCTTACAAACCCGAGCATGCCCGGCACCAAAACCAGGGGATAACGTGTAGCCAATGTCTGCGCCATGGCGGCGAACATCCTTGAAAAGGGGCGACTGAGCTGATCCTAGACCAGCTCCTGGGTAATCGATATGACAGCCGGCAACATCCGATAAAACTTTTTGCGCCGCGCAGCACTCACAACTTTGAGCGATCACACCACCAGAGTGTGGCGCAAAACCGGATTAGCCTCAGGAGATTGAAATGACCGACATGCATTTGTCTGACGTAAGCACCCTTCGCGAACGTGCGCGCAAGAATGTGGAAAACGGCGCAGTGACCGAAGGCTACAGTGCCGACCGCGAAGAGATCCTGCGCCTGCTCAATGAGTCGCTGGCCACCGAACTGGTCTGCGTCTTGCGCTACAAGCGCCACTACTTCATGGCCAGCGGCCTGAAAGCCAGCGTGGCTGCCGATGAGTTCCTGGAGCACGCCAACCAGGAGCTGGAACACGCCGACAAACTCGCCGAACGCATCGTACAACTGGGCGGCGAGCCGGAGTTCAACCCGGACCTGCTGTCCAAGAATTCCCATGCGCAATACGTGGCCGGCAAGACCTTGAAGGAAATGGTCTACGAAGACCTGGTGGCCGAGCGCATCGCGGTGGACAGCTACCGCGAGATCATTCAGTACATCGGCGAGAAAGACCCAACCACCCGCCGGATCTTTGAAGACATCCTGGCCCAGGAAGAAGAGCACGCTGACGATATGGCGGACATTCTCAAAGACCTGTAAGTCACACTACAAACCAATGTAGGAGCTGGCTTGCCTGCGATGCATGCACCTCGGTTTTTCAGTAAACCCGAGGCGATGCTATCGCAGGCAAGCCAGCTCCTACATTTGGTTGTGGTTCAGTCAGTTAGCCCTTCACCGTCTTCGGCGCCTTGCCTTCCTTCATCTGCTGCAACAACGGCACACACTGATTCGGCTCATCCCCACTGGGCGCCACCAGCGCCAGCAAGCCCGCCGCAGGTGCGACGATCACACCCAGCGCCACCATCCCTGCGCCACGCAGCAACAGCGGCACCGTCTTGACCCCGGCATTGGGCTTGATGAACGGCCCGTTGACGTACAACGGCGAACGCAGTGAGAACAAGCGAAAGCCCTTGGACTCTGGCGTGATGGTCAGGTCCAGTTGTTCGCTGGCCATGTTCGCGGTGCCATCGATGTAGATGATCGCGTTCTCGGTATCGAACACAAACAGCCGGCTGGTGGCCAGGCCGGTCTTGATCCCGAAGTCCGCCGCTGCGCAGTTGATCTTCACTTCCTTGTCGCCAAACAACTTGCCGATCACATAGTTGCCCACGTTCAACCCGGCAATTTCCATCAGGCTGCGGCTGATCGCGCCGTCGTTGATGAGCATTTTCAGATCGCCATTGGCACTGCCCAACAGCGCCGCCACCGAGTTGCCGCGCCCGGCGATATCGGCGTCGCCGTTAAGCTCGCCGAAGCTGGTTTTCATCGGTTCAAAGGTTGGGAACAGCTGCTTGAGCTTGAAGTTGCGCGCCGTCAGCTTCGCCCGGCCTTCCAGCGGCGTGATGCGGCCATTGAGGCGGATCTGCGCATCGAGCTTGCCACCGGCCACGCCGAAGCGCAGGGGTTCGAGGCTTAATTGGCCATCGTTGAGCACCAGGTGGGTGTAGAGGTCGGTAAAGGGCAGTTCGGCGCTGTGCACGATGCGCTTGCCGGTGAACTCGACGTCGGCGTCCATATCGCGCCAGCGCTCAGTGCGGAACTCCTCCACCGGCAGCACTTTGGTCGCCGGTTGCTTGCTTTCACCGCCACGGGCCTTTTGCTTGGCGTTGGAGTCGGCACCGATCAGCGGCGCCAGGTCGGCCAGCAGCAGTTGGTTGGACACCAGCGCGCCACTGAGCTTGGGCCGTGGCTGGCTGGCGACATAGGCCAGGTCGCCGTGGATATCGCTGTTGCCGATCTTGCCGTTGAAGTTTTCATAGCGGAACGACGCGCCGCCGGCTTCATGCAACTTGGCGATCAAGCGACCATCGGTGGAATAGGCCGGCGAGTCCGGCAGGGTCACGCCGGTCAGGGGGTAAAGGTTGCCCAGGCTGGTGCCGGACAGTTTCAGGCGCAGATCCAGGGCGCCGAGGTTCAGGGGGTCCGTCAGGGTGCCGGCCAGGGCGATGCTGGTATCACCGACCTTCGCCTGGGCCTGCAAGGGGAATGGCTTGGCCGCGTCTTGCAAAGCCAGCAGCCCGCCGATCTTGCCGCTACCCGCCAGTTTCTGCCCGTGGTACTGGCCGCTGACCTTGAGGCCAAACGCATAGTCCTGGGGCGTGGCGCCCTGCTCCAGGGCCTTTTTTGCATCGCGCTCGCCGACGATCTCACTGAACGCAATCGGCTTGCCCAGGGGGTCGATCAGCACATCGAGGCGGGTCTTGAGGGTCTGGTCGTCGAGGGTCACATGGCCTTTATCGAAGCCTATGGCGCCGATGTCTACCACCCAATTGGAGGGTTCGGCATTCGGATCCTTGGGATCAAAGGTGAAGGTCCAGTTGGCGCGACCATCGGCCAGACGCTGCAATTGGGCGCTCGGCTCGGTCAGGTCGATGCGCGGGATCACCACGCGTTGGGCCAGCAACGCCAAGGGCGAGATGCGCAGTTCGACGCGTTTGAGGGTGACCATCTGCGGTTTTTTCGACCACTCGGGGTTGCCCAGGCTCAGGTCCTCGGCCACCACATGGGGCCACGGCACCCAGGCCCGCCAACCGCCCTCGTCCGGCTCGCGCTGCCAGACCACAGCCAGGTTGCCATTGATGGCAAAGGCGCGGTGCAGCTCTTCAGAGACCTTGGCATTGATTTGCGGCTTGATCCGGTTCCAGTCGAAGAACACCAGGATCAACACCACGGCGGCGATTAACAGAACGAAGCAGGCACTGCTCCAGGCGAGAATTTTACGAGTGCGCGTCATTGCACAGGGCTCCTGATTACGGCTGCGCGTGCCACCGGCAACGCGCGCAAGGACTAAAGCTTATATGGCTACGACTGGCAAATGGCCTGGGGGTTTAACCGCAGATGACAATTAGTAGCGGTGAAAAGCGCTTTTTCTGACTGATCCGACAGTTTGTCTCATGGCCAGCGCACCGTTGTTACCCATGCCCGTATCGAAAATACCCACCCCGGTGCAAAAGCGCGTGCTTGAGAGGCGCGATCTAGAGCCTCGGCGCAGAACAATCAATTCTGTTGATTATTACCATTGTGTTTATGAACTTTTATATCGAGATATCGAGAGTAGCATTGCCTCCGTACCCACTTTATCGCCCTCCCAAGGAGCAACTCATCATGAAACGCCAATTACTGCTCAGTGTTGCACTCTCTGTCCTGGCCACCAGTGCTTTTGCCCTGCCAGCGGCCGAACAAGCCATCCCACAAGCCAAGGCTGACGCTTCGCACATCGGCCAGACCGTTGCCGAAGGGGGTCGTGATCGCCTGGAACAGAAAGGCCTGGTTGAAGGTGGTTCGGACCGTCTGCAAAAACGCGAATTCGTCACTGAAGGCGGCCGTGATCGCCTTGAACAGAAAGGCCTGGTTGAAGGTGGCTCGGACCGTCTGCAACAACGCGAATTCGTCGCCGAAGGCGGTTCCGACCGTCTGGAAGAAATGCATAAAGCAACGAGCTAAGCCGGTGCTGGCCCTGAAAAAAGCCCGATCCCCTGAGATCGGGCTTTGACTTTGTACGATCCGCGCCACCTTTGTCCTGCTTCAAGTTCGACGCCGGTAAAGTTGTTTTGCTAGAGTGCGTCGCTGTCCTTGTCTACAAAGCTCACCCGCCCATGCTGCCCCGCGCCGAACAGAAGCAACAGACCCGCCTTGCCTTGATGGACGCAGCCCGCCATCTGATGGAGGGTGGCCGAGGGTTTGGCAGCCTGAGCCTGCGGGAAGTGGCCAAGAGCGCCGGCATCGTGCCCACCGGTTTTTACCGTCACTTTGCCGATATGGACCAACTGGGCCTGGTGCTCGTCAGTGAGGTCGGCCAGACCTTTCGCGCCACCATCCGCCTGGTACGCCACAACGAATTTGTCATGGGTGGCATCATCGATGCCTCGGTGCGCATCTTTCTTGATGTGGTGGCGGCCAACCGTTCGCAGTTTTTATTCCTGGCCCGCGAGCAATACGGCGGCTGCCTGGCCGTGCGCCAAGCCATCGGCGCCTTGCGCGAAGACATCACCTCGGACCTGGCGGCCGACCTGACGCTGATGCCCAAGCTCCAGCACCTGGATGCCGAGGGCCTGCATGTGATGGCCGACCTGATCGTCAAGAGCGTGTTCGCCACCCTGCCCGACATCATCGACCCGCCCGCGGCGGCCCTGCCGGCGCACCTCACGCCCCAGGCCAAGATCACCCAGCAACTGCGCTTTATCTTTATCGGCCTCAAGCACTGGCAAGGCCTGGGCAGCACCGAGTAGCGCGCTCAACGCACCGCGTGGAAACGCTTGGCCGTGGTGTAGTTCTTCTTCCAGTAATTGTTGGCCAGCGAGTCGATGCGCACGCTCTTGCCCTTGCGTGGCGAGTGAATGAATTTACCCTCCCCCACATACAGGCCGACATGACCGACCTGGCCACTGCCATTGGCCCGGAAAAACACCGCATCGCCGGGTTGCAGTGCGTTGCGCTTGATCGTCGCCGCCGTTGAACGGTGCATCGCTGCCGTGGTGCGCGGGATGACAATGTTGGCTTCAGTCTTGAACAGATAGACCAGCAAGCCGCTGCAATCAAACCCCTGCTCCTGGGAGGTACCGCCCCAGGTGTAGGCGGTGCCCAGCAATTGATGGGCGCGGTCGATCACATTGTCGATGGTCGGCTGCGGCACGGCCTGCAGCGAAGAGCCGAACGGGGCCAGGCCAGTGTTGTTGCGCTTGGTGAAGTTGGCCGAGGCCGATGAAACGATGCCGAACAGACCGACAAGAACTACACATAAAAAAGACTTGAACATGATGAACGTCGCAATGGATTAAACACGGGGCGAAATCCTAGTAAAACGACGCGTAGCATGATGAACGGAAAATCCAAGATTCTCGTAGGACAAATCCCAAACATCACCACCGATAAATACCCCACGTTCAAATCGCCCAATTCGAGTGCTTGCACACCCCATCGCGCACCAAATTGGATCACCCTCTTCCAGAACGCTCGCCCCGTTTAGTGGCGTAACGCCCAGAACCTACGGCGTTTTCCTACATCCAGCCTGGTTGGCAAGCCCCTTGCTCTAGCCTGTTTAACGCTTATAGCTGGAAGCTTTCCGATGCTGGTGATCCACCGCAAAATTGCGCCCCAATCCACCTGGGCTGCGGAGTTGTTGCTGAACTTCGAAGCCCGCAGCAAAAGCCGTCTGCGCTGTTTCAGTGCCGAGGGCGAAGACGTCGGCCTGTTTTTGGAGCGCGGCCAGCCGCCGCTGCATGATGGTGAATTCCTACAGGCCGAGGACGGACGTGTCGTACGTGTCTGCGCGCGCCCTGAACAACTGCTGCACGTCACCTGCAGCAGCGCCTTCGAGTTGACCCGCGCGGCCTATCACCTGGGCAACCGCCACGTAGCATTGCAAGTGGGTGACGGCTGGCTGCGTCTGCTCGATGACTACGTGCTCAAGGCCATGCTCGAGCAACTGGGCGCCCATACCCAAACCCTCGAAGCGCCCTTCCAGCCCGAGCACGGGGCCTATGGTGGCGGTCATCATCACTCGCGCCACGGTGATGAAGACTTCAACTATCCGCCCAAACTGCACCAGTTCGGCGTGCGCCTGTGAACCCGGCCTGGGCGCTGCTGCGTCTGGCCAGTCCGCAACTGCCGATTGGCGGCTACAGCTACTCCCAGGGCCTGGAAATGGCCGTGGACAATGCCCGTGTGTGCGATGCCGCCAGCGCCCGACGCTGGATCAGCGACCAACTGTTGCTCAACCTCGCGCGTTTCGAAGCGCCGCTGCTGCTTGCCCATTGCCAGGCCGCTGCGGACCACGACTGGGAGGCGCTGCGCCACCTGTGTGAAGAACACCGCGCCAGCCGCGAAACCCGCGAGCTGTTCCAGGAGAGCCGGCAAATGGGCTACTCCCTGCAACAACTGCTCAGCGGCCTGCCGGAGCTGGATGAGCCGGCCCGGCGTTTTCTCGACGCCACCCACGAACCCCACCTGGCCCTGGGCTGGGCACTGGCCGCACGCGCCTGGGCGATCAGCCCCGACGATGCCCTGGCCGCCTGGCTCTGGAGCTGGCTGGAAAACCAATTGGCGGTGCTGATGAAAACCCTGCCCCTGGGCCAGCAAGCCGCCCAACGCCTGACCAGCGAACTGCTGCCGTTGCTGCAACAGGCCCAGCAGGACGCCCGCCAGCGCGATCCCCATCATTTTGGCAGCGCCGCGTTCGGCCTGTCCCTGGCATGCATGGCCCACGAGCGCCAGTACAGCCGCCTGTTCCGTTCCTAGGAGAGCCCCATGAACACACAACCCCTGCGCGTCGGTATCGGCGGCCCCGTTGGCTCCGGCAAGACCGCCCTGACCCTGGCGCTGTGCCTGGCCCTGCGTGATCGCTACAACCTGGCGGTGGTCACCAACGATATCTACACCCGCGAAGATGCCGACTTCCTGGTGCGTAACCAGGCGCTGGCACCCGAGCGCATCATCGGCGTGGAAACCGGCGGCTGCCCGCACACGGCCATTCGCGAAGACGCGTCGATCAATCTGGAAGCCGTAGACCAGTTGAACCGGCGTTTTCCAGGCCTCGACCTGATTCTGGTGGAGTCGGGCGGCGACAACCTGTCGGCCACCTTCAGCCCCGAACTGTCGGACCTGACGATCTACGTGATCGATGTGTCGGCCGGCGACAAGCTGCCGCGCAAGGGTGGGCCGGGGATCTGCAAGTCGGACCTGCTGGTGATCAACAAGATCGACCTCGCGCCGTTGGTCGGCGCCTCGCTGGAACTGATGAACAGCGACACCCAGCGCATGCGCGGCGGCAAGCCGTTCGTGTTCAGCAACCAGAAAACCGGGGTCGGCCTCGAAGAAATCGTCGCCTTTATCGAACGCCAAGGCCTGCTGAGTGCAGCCTGATCCACTCACCAAGGAGCTGTTTATGAGCCTCAAAAAACTGTTTGCCGCCGCCACCCTGCTGCTGGCCCCGGCCCTGGCCTTTGCCCATCCGGGTCATGGCGACAATGGCCTGGTGGCCGGTATCAGCCATCCACTCGGCGGGCTGGACCATTTGCTGGCGATGCTGGCGGTCGGCCTGTGGGCGGCGCAGCAACAAGGCGCGGCGCGCTGGGCGCTGCCGTGTACCTTTGTCGGCACCATGCTGCTGGGCGGCATAATGGGTTTTGAAGGGTTGGCATTGCCAGCCCTGGAAAGCGGGATTGCCGCATCGGTACTGGCCCTGGGCCTGGCGGTGGCCTTGGCGATTCGCCCACCGGTGGCGGTGGCCATGGCCGCAACAGCCGTGTTCGCCCTATTCCATGGTGTGGCCCATGGCCTGGAGCTGCCGGACATGACCAGCCCTTGGGCGTATGCCGCCGGGTTCGTGGGGGCGACGGCGGTATTGCACGCGGCCGGTTATGCGCTGGTGCGGTTCCTGCCGGCTGCAGCGGCGCCGCTGGTGCGGGTGGCGGGGGCGGCTTCGGCGGCGACTGGGGTTTGGTTGCTGGCGGGCTGAATCATCAGTGCCTGTAAGGCACTCATCGCAGCATGAGTATCTACACAACTCTCTGATACTTCTGGGCTCTGGGTTTTGGGCTGATGTAGGGGGCATATCCATTGCTGCGGCAACGGATATGTACACATACCCAGAAGAGCGAGTTGTGTAGATACTCATGGCTATCGCAGGCAAGCCAGCTCCCACATTTGAAGGGGTTAACACTTCAAATAGGTGGGAGCGGGCTTGCCCGCGATAGCGGTCGCACAGACACCGCCGATCACAAGCCTGCTAACATGCGCGGCAAACACCCCTGCCGTGACGACGCCAGCCGATGCCCATCGCTCCAAGCTCTGCCAACAAGCCTCACTTGAACGCTGTGCTCACGCACTTCAACGACCTGATCGTGCCGCTCTGGCAGGGTCCGGGCTGGAATGCCGAGTTGGCGTTGCCCTATGAGGCGCTGGATGCCGATCACCGCCCCTTGCCCCCGCAGCGCTACCGCGCCATGGCCTGTGCGCGGCAGTTGTACGTGTTTGCCAGCCTGATCGGCGAGCCGGGCCAGGACTTTGCCGAAGAACGTGCCGCGGCGTTGTTTCGCTCGCTGCAACGGCACTTCCACGACGCCGAGCACGGTGGCTGGTTCTACAGCATCGACCCCCACGGCAAGCCGCTGGACAAGCGCAAAGACCTGTATACCCACGCGTTTATCATCTTCGCCTGCGCCCATTACTGGGCCAAGGTCCGTGAGCCGCTGGTGGAATCGGTGCTCAATGCCGCCCTGGAAGTGGTTGCCGAACGCTTTGCCACGGGCGACGGCCTGTATGAAGCGGTAGTGGAGCGTAACTGGTCATCCCTCAAGTCCGGCCCGCTGCAAAACCCGCTGATGCACTTGGCCGAAGGCTTCCTCGCCACCCTCGCGGTGCGTGAAGACGCCGCAGTGCAACAGGCCCTGCTGGCATTGGCGACGGCCATGCAGCAGCGTTTCATCGACCGCCAGCATGGGGTGATGATGGAGAAGCCGCTGGGTGCTGTGGATAACTGGTTCGAACCGGGGCACCAGTTCGAGTGGTTCTTCCTCCTGGAGTCCTCACCCGTATTGCACGGCACTGCGCTGCATGCCTCGCTGAGCCGGGCATTTGCCTATGCCGAGCAGATGGGTGTGGATAACGTGAGCGGCGCCGTCAGTGGCATGTTGGCCCTGGACGGTACCGTGCGTGACGGCACCCAACGCATCTGGGCCCAGGCCGAGTACCTGCGGGCACTGACTTTGCGGGCGGGTAGCGCAGCGGTGCTGCAGCGCCAATTGCTGGCGTTGCAGCAGCATTTCTTGCATGCCCGGGGCTGGAATGAGTGCCTGGATGCCAAGGGAGAGGTGAGCCGCCGGGATATGCCGTCGACTACGCCCTACCATTTGGCGACGTGCTATCAGGGCCTGATCGAATTTTTCGGCTGATCTTTGCGGCCCCTTCGCAGGCAAGCCAGCTCCCACACTTGACCGAGTTCCATCTTTGGAATGCGGTCGAATGTGGGAGCTGGCTTGCCTGCGATAGCCTCACCGCGGTCTAACTGACTATCAGGCAATCCACTTGCGATCGCCGGTAAAGCTGATGGTCAACCAACGCGCCTTGTCCGCCGCGCCCAGCCCTGTGGATATCTCTTCACGCAGCTCATCGAGCGTTGCGACTTTATCCACCGGGTAGTCAGCCGGCAACACCACATGAATCTCGATAAACCGCGCGCGCCCGTGTTTCTGCACGTAGGACACGTAGTCCTCGAAACCATGCCGGGCCTGGGCCGCGTCCATCACTTCGCGCACCTTGTCGTCCAACTGGTCCGGGGCAATCCCCAGCACATCGCGCAAGGCCGGGCGCAGGATCTTCAAGGCCGGCGCCAGCATGCTCAGGGCCAGCAGGATGAGGATCATGGGGTCGACATACACGGCCCACTCGCCATAGCCCTGGGACTTGAGCAGCAACGCGGCCAGGAAGCTCACCAGCAAGCCCACCGAGAGCATCGCGTCCACCAGCCAACTGATGTTGTCGAACTGGATCAACGACGATTGCAGCTTGCGGTTGCGGTGGCGCACATAGAAGAAGTACGCGAACTCGACCACGGTAAACACCGCGGCGTAGATGATCACCAGCCCCAACTCGATCTCGCGCCCGCCATTGATAATGCCGAACACCCCGTTGAGAAACGCATAGATGGCGATCAACAGCAGGAAACTGCCCTCGATCAGCAGCACCATGGGCTCTAGGTGCCAGTAGCCGAACTGGAAACGGTCGTTGCTTTTCTTGGCGATCAGCTTGGCCGTGATCAGCATTAGTACCTTGATAAAGGTCGCGATCAGCGAGAAAAAGCCATCGAATAAAATGGATTGGGCGCCTGATATCACACCCGTGACAATCCCGGCGATCGCCACGGCGAACATCAGGATGGTCGATTGTTTGAGCAGTGCCTGCTCACCTCGGTTACTCACATATCCTCCTGTCAAAACCTTTAAACCGCTGGGTGCGGTGGGGTTTTCAGGAGTGGAGTGTACCTTATGCCCTGTTTTGACCGATCTGACGCCTTCGCGGGCACGTCGAATCGTCGCACCGGCGGTACAATGACTCGACTTGCCCGCGAAACACGCGACGCAGTCTCAAGCCTTACTTGGCCCCACGCTCAATCGCAAACCCAGCCCAGGTCTGGCTCACTGGCATCAGTTCCAGGCGGTTGATGTTCACGTGCGCCGGGGTGTTCATCACCCAGAAGATGGTGTCGGCAATGTCCTGGGGCTGGATCGGCTCGGCGCCGGCATAGGTGGCATCGTAACGCGCCTGGTCACCGCCAAAGCGCACCAGGGAGAACTCGCTCTCGCACAGGCCCGGCTCGATGTTGGTCACGCGCACGCCAGTGCCTTGCAGGTCGCAGCGCAGGTTCAGCGAGAACTGTTTGACGAACGCCTTGGAGCCGCCATACACGTGGCTGCCCGGGTACGGGTAGTTGCCGGCGATGGAGCCCAGGTTGATGATCCCGGCACCACGGCCATGGGCGATCAGGCGCGGCAGCAGCAGGCTGGTGGTGGTCAGCAGGCCCTTGATGTTGGTGTCGACCATGGTTTCCCAATCGTCGAGGCTGCACTTAGGCGCCGGGTCAGTGCCCACCGCCAGGCCGGCGTTGTTGATCAGCCCGCGTAGCTTGCTGAACGACGCTGGTAGGTTGGCAATCGCTTCTTCCATGCCCTTGCGGTCACGCACGTCCACTACCAGGCCATGCACCTCGGTCTGCTTGGAAAGCTCCTCGACCAGCGCATTCAAGCGCTCGGCACGCCGGCCGGTGAGCACCAGTTTCCAGCCGGCCTCAGCGAAGCGACGGGCACAGGCTTCGCCGAAACCTGAGGTTGCGCCAGTAATAAACAGCGTGTTGGACATGGTGTTCTCCTTGCAGGCATCGAGAAAAAATCAGCCAGCAGAATGCCCTTACGCCGCCGTCGCGGCAACCGCTATGCACATAATCCCACGCACACCTGGTCACTTTTTAACCACACCACGTAAAGCCTCGTGAACCGTGGCTTACAGCCATGTGCGCGCAGGTTATCCACAGCTGCGCCCACAGTCTTTGGGGGCAACTGCAAAACCCTCCAGGCCGCTATGTACAAGGCTTTCAGCGCGATTCAAAAAGTTTTTTGCTTGACCTTGGACCCGCCCTATGTAGGCCTGTGCAAAGCAACGCGCCGAGGGACATGGCTCCAGGCCAGTAAATCCGGCCTCTACCAAGGTCTTTCCAGAGTTTAACCACAGACTTATCCACAGGCTCCGGCATCATCTTTCGGTCATATACCTGTGTCTATGAACAGGTTGACAAATCCTGTGCAAGCCCACGAAAAAGCCGCTGATCAAAAAACACTCACCACGCTGCAGGCCACGTAAATAGAGGCTTGCAGCCAGCTACTCCCATGTTACCCACAGCCGGTTCCACAGTGAATGGGGACAAGTCATTTGTGTGACAAAACAGGGATTTGCGGCGGCTATATGTCGCGCTTTGGCAGGTGTGTGGATTTGTTTTCCACAATTTGCCTATGCGCCTGTGGACTACCGAAAAATGTAAGAGCCGGCTCTATGTGGGAGCCGGGCTTGCCCGCGAAGGCCCCCCTCGATTTACCGGAAACACCGAGGGGGATGCATCGCAGGCAAGCCAGCTCCCACACAAAGCCGGCGCCTACAATGGGGGCGGGGTTTAGTGCCCGCCGAGGTAGGCGTTGCGCACTTCCTCGTTCACCAGCAGCTCTTTGCCGCTGCCTGTGAGGCGAATCTCGCCGTTGACCATCACATACGCCCGGTCAGACAGGCGCAGCGCGTGGTTGGCGTTCTGCTCCACCAAAAAGATGGTCATCCCGGTGGCGGCCAACTCACGCAGTGTGGCAAAAATCTGCTTCACCACGATCGGCGCCAACCCCAGGCTCGGTTCATCGAGCAGCAGCAGCTTGGGCCGGCTCATCAGCGCCCGGGCGATGGCGAGCATTTGCTGCTCGCCACCGGACATGGTCATTGCGCGCTGGTTGCGCCGCTCCTTGAGCCGTGGAAACAGCTCGAACATGCGTTGCATATCTTCGCTGGCGTGCTTGTCACCAATCGGGATGGTGCCCATCAGCAGGTTTTCCTCGACGGTCATGTCGGGGAACACCCGCCGCCCTTCCGGGGACTGGGCGATGCCGTTGGAGGCGATGTAGTGGGACGACTTGTGGGTAATGTCCACGCCCTGATACAGGATCTGCCCGGACTCGGCGCGCGGCTGGCCGAAGATCGACATCAGCAGCGTGGACTTGCCCGCGCCATTGGAGCCGATCAGGCTCACCGTCTCGCCTTCGTCGATGTGCAGCGAGACCTTCTTCAAGGCCTGGATCGGGCCATAGAACACGTCCAGGTCCTTCATTTCGAGGATAGGCGTCGTCATACCAACTCCTCTTCATCGGCGCCCAGGTAGGCCGCGATCACTTTCGGGTCGTTGCGGATCGCTTCCGGCCCCCCCTCGGCGATGACGTTGCCGTGGTCCAGCACCACAATGTGGTCGGAAATACTCATCACCATGCCCATGTCGTGCTCGATCAGTACCACTGTGAGGTCGTGTTCGTCGCGCAGCAGGCGAATCATCGCGCTGAGGGCTTCGGTTTCCTGGGGGTTGAGGCCCGCAGCCGGTTCGTCCAGGCAGATGATCTGCGGCCGGGTGCACATGGCCCGGGCGATTTCCAGGCGGCGCTGCTGGCCGTAGGAGAGTTCGCCAGCCAGGCGGTTGGCGCAGTCCACCAGGTCCACCACTTCCAGCCAGTAGAAGGCGTGGTCCAGTGCATCGCTTTCGGCCTTGCGGTAGCCCTTGGTGTTGAGGATGCCCGCCAGCATGTTGCGGTTGACCCACATGTGTTGGGCCACCAGCAGGTTTTCCACCACAGACATTTCCTTGAACAGGCGAATGTTCTGGAACGTGCGGGCCAGGCCGGCGCGGTTCACCAGGTGGGTGCCGCCGAACATCTTGTAGTACACCCGGCTGAAAAAGCTCTTGGGCGAAACAAAGTCGGTGGGCTTGAAACGTTCCCCCAGCAACTGGATCACGTTGGTCTGCTTGCCGCGGATGTTGAGTTCGATCTTGCCGCCGCTGGCCGTATAAAACCCGGTCAGGCAGTTGAACACCGTGGTCTTGCCAGCGCCGTTGGGGCCGATCAGGGCGAAGATCGAGTTGCGCTCGACCTTGAGGCTTACATCGCTCAAGGCCTTGATGCCACCGAAGTGCATCATGAGGTGTTCCACGTTGAGAACGACTTCCTTGCTCATGGCGCCACCCCCTTGCGTGGTGTCACACCGGTACGGCTGATCCGTATCAGGCCCCGTGGCCGCCAGATCATCATCACCACCATCAACACGCCGAACAGCAGTACGCGGTACTCGGAGAAGCTGCGCAGCAGTTCAGGTGCCACGGTGAGCACAAACGCGGCAATTACCACGCCCACCGTCGAGCCCATGCCGCCCAGCACCACAATCGCAAGGATCAACGCCGATTCGAAGAAGGTAAACGACGAGGGGTTGACGAAGCCCTGGTAGCTGGCAAAAAACACACCGGCCAGGCCAGCGGTGGACGCACCAATGGTGAACGCCGAAAGCTTCACCAGCACGTGGTTCAAGCCCATGGAGCGGCAGGCGATCTCATCTTCACGCAAGGCTTCCCAGGCGCGGCCCACCGGCATGCGAGTCAGGCGGTGCTTGATGTACAACACCAGCAATACCACCAGAAACAGCACGATGTAGATGAACAGGAATTTCACGTTGGGGTTGTAGGCAATGCCGAAGAACTCATGGAACGGCACCCCGCCTTCCTTGGCCCGCCGGCCGAATTCCAGGCCGAGGAACGTCGGCGATGGCACCGGCATGCCGTTCGGCCCACCGGTAAACGACAGCCAGTTATTGAGCACCAGGCGGATGATTTCACCAAAACCCAGGGTCACGATGGCCAGGTAGTCACCGTGCATTCGTAACACCGGGAACCCCAGAATACATCCGGCCAACGCCGCCGCGATGGCCGCCAGTGGCAGCACCGTCCAGAAGCCCAGCCCGAGGTATTGATAACCCAGGGCCAGGCCATAGGCGCCGATGGCGTAGAACGCCACGTAACCCAGGTCGAGCAGCCCGGCCAGGCCGACCACGATGTTCAGGCCCAGGCCCAGCAACACGTAGATCAGCCCGAGGATCACCACGGTCAGCAGGTACTTGTTGGCGAAAAACGGAAAGACGATGGCGATCACAATCAGCGCCGGGATGATCCAGCGCAACCGCGACTTGTAGTCCGGCGCCAGCACATGCACGCCGGAGCCCGAGTTTTCAAAACCCTGGAGAATCTTCAAGCCCTTGGGGGTTTGCAGGAACAGGCTCATGACCAGGCGCCCGGCCATCACAATGGCCACCAGCAAGCCCACGCGGGCGGGCTCCAGGTTGAAGCTGTAGCCGTCCAGGACCACGCCGACGATGGGCCCGAACACGATCAGGGAAATCAGCCCGGCGAGGACTGCATCGACCACACTTTTCTTGATATCGATAGATTTGGCTGCAGACATGTTTACACCTTCGCCACGAGTGGGCGACCAAGCAGGCCCTGGGGACGGAAAATCAGAATCACCACCAGCAGGGAGAAACTGAACACGTCTTTGTAGTCAGAGTTGATCAACCCCGAGAACAGCGACTCGGAAATCCCCAGGATGATCCCGCCCAGCATCGCCCCAGGCAGGGAGCCGATGCCGCCGAGTACCGCTGCGGTAAATGCCTTGATGCCAATGATGAAGCCGGCATAGAAGTCGAACGTGCCGTAGTTCAGGGTGATCAGCACACCGGCCAGGGCCGCCATGGCCGCACCGATGACAAACACGTAGGAGATCACGCGGTCGGTGTTGATCCCCAGGATCGAGGCCATCTTGCGGTCTTGCTGCGTCGCGCGGCACATGCGGCCGAGCTTGGTGTACTTGATGATGTAGGTCAGCAGCGCCATGCCGGCAAAGGCCGCGACCAGGATAAACACCTTGGTGTAGGTCAACTGCACGAACCCGGTGCCGATATCGACGCGCCAGGCGCCGGCCAGCAGGGTCGGAATGCCTTGTTGCTTGGCGCCCTGGGCGATCTGCGCGTAGTTCTGCAGGATCAGCGAGATCCCGATGGCACTGATCAGCGGGGCCAGGCGGGTGGAGTTGCGCAACGGTTTGTAGGCGACACGCTCGATGACCCAGCCGTAGACGCCGGTGACGACGACGGTGAATATCAGGGTGCCGAGTATGAGCAGCGGGAAGGATTCAAGACCAAAGTACGCCAGCAGTGCCAGACTGATCGCCGCGAGGTAAGCAGAAATCATATAAACCTCGCCGTGGGCGAAGTTGATCATGCCAATGATGCCATAGACCATTGTGTAGCCGATGGCGATCAGGCCATAGACCGACCCGAGGGTCAGGCCGTTGACCAGTTGCTGCAGGAAAATACCATCCATAACGCAATCTCACGCGGTGAGAACCTGCACACCATCAGGTGTGCGGCCCTTCTGGAGGAAAAGACAGATTGGGTGCCGGGCACCATGGCCCGGGCAACCTCGATCCAATGTGGGAGCTGGCTTGCCGGCGATAGCGGTTTCACATTCAACACAGGTGTTGGCTGTCAGTCCGTCATCGCGGGCAAGCCCGGCTCCCACAAGGGGTCGGTGGTGGCTGGTTGATTACTTCTGCTTTTCCAACTGGTGGTATTTGCCGTCCTTGTCCCACTGGTACACCACGTAGTCGGAGACCTTCAGGTCGCCCTTGGTATCCCACTCTTTCTTGCCCATCACGGTTTGCACCGGATTGGCCTTGAGCCACTTGGCCGCGTCTTCACCCTTGTTGGACTTGGCGCCATTGAAACCGGCCGCCAGGGCCTGGATCGAAGCGTAGGCGTACAGGGTGTAGCCTTCAGGCTCGGTGCCGTTTTTGCGGAACTCTTCCACCACCGCCTTGCTGTCTGGCAGCAGGCGCGGGTCGGCGCCGAAGGTCATGTAGACGCCATCGACGTACTGCGCACCACCGGCGGTCGCCACCAGCTCATCGGTCACTACACCATCGTCGGACATGAACTTGACGTCCTTGAGGCCCGCTTCACGGATCTGGCGCACCAGAGGGCCGGCTTCCGGGTGCAGGCCGCCGAAGTACACGACGTCGGCGCCCTGGGCGCGGATCTTGGTGACCAGGGCGCTGAAGTCTTTCTCGCCACGGGTCAGGCCTTCCTCTATCACCGGCTTGACGCCGCGCTTGGTCAACTGGGCTGCGGTGGCATCGGCCAGGCCTTTGCCGTAGGTGTCCTTGTCGTTGATAACGGCGACTTTCTTGCCCTTGAGCACGTCGACGATGTAGTCACCGGCCACGATGCCCTGCTGGTCGTCACGCCCGCACATACGGAACATGGCGCCCAGGCCACGCTCGGTGACTTGTGGGTTGGTGGAGCCTGGAGTGATGGCGATGATGCCCGCTTCGTCGTACACCTCGGAGGCTGGAATGGTGTTCGAGGAGCAGAAGTGCCCGACCACGCCGATCACTTTGTCCTGGTCGGCCAGGCGGTTGGCCACGGCCACGGCCTGCTTGGGCTCGCAGGCATCGTCACCGGCCACCAGCTTGATCTGCTCGCCGTTGATCCCGCCGGCCTTGTTGATAACGTCAGCTGCCGCCTGGGCACCTTTCATGTACTGCTCACCGAAGGCTGCGTTGGCACCGGTCATCGGCCCCGCCACGCCAATCTTCACATCAGCTTGAACAAACGTAGAAACACCCAGCGCGGCAGCTACCGCGAGGGCCAGGAAACCTTTCTTGTAAAACGTCTGGGACATGAGTGGTGCTCCGAGTTTTTTGTTGAATGGGCACTGCAATTTCACTTCAAACTTTCACTTGAAACCTTCACTGGAAAGCTGAGAGCAAGCAGCGTGCCATTGCGTTTTTTTATTTCAGAAAGACACGGTGTCATTGTTATTACAGGTGTTTCGGTGCCTTTTTGGCGGGACGTGCAACCCTCTAGATCACAGAGGTGCAACCAAGGTGCAAAAAAGGTAAAACCCGCTCGATGAACTGATGTCAGCCAGCCATCAAGCGCGCCTTAGAGCATCTGTAACCATGTGCGTAACGGAAGTGCACATTTACAGTGCGTCACTGCTACGACTCGCACCAATACAGATTAGTAGCCGGCTAAGAAAATGCCGGCTTCTGAAGGGTATTTCGCTGATCAGATGACAATTCGCAGGCATTGGCCGGCGTGGTACAGCGAAAACCCCGCCTCGTACAGGCAACTGCGCAGGCCTACACCGGCCAGCGGCTGCATCGGCGCAAACGGAATCGGCAAGGCCTGGGGATCCTGGTGGCACAAATAGTCGGCAAATGCCTTGCCCACCACGCTGCCCGTGGTCACGCCACGCCCGTTGTAGCCAGTGACCGCCACCAAGCCGGGCGCTGGCTCGAAAAGCCGCATCAAATGGTCTGGGGTAAAGGCGATGCAGCCGGTCCAGGTGCATTCCCAGTCCACCGCCTTGAGGAACGGGAAGTAGTGCTGCTGCACGCGGTCAGCCCAGGCCTTGAGGAACCACACAGGTTTCTGGTTGCCATTGCCCAGGCTGCCGAGCAACAAACGCCCCTCGGCATCGCGGCGGATGCTGCTCAGCACTTGGCGTGTGTCCCAGGAACCCTGGCCGCCCGGCAGGATTTGTTGCGCAGCGTCATCGCTCAATGGCGCCGAAGCCACCTGGTAGTAATAGCCAGGGAAAAAATTGCGCCGCAGCTCGGTCCACTCGCCTTCGGTGTAGGCATTGGAGGCGATCACCACTTGTGCAGCCTGCACCGCGCCCTGGGCAGTTTGCACAGACCAGTGCTGGCCCTGGCGCTCCAGTTGCGTCACCGGGGAATGGTCGAACAACTGCCCGCCCAGGCCCACCGCCGCATTGGCCAGGCCACTGGTGTAGGCCATCGGGTTCAAGGTGCCGGCGCGCCGGTCGAGCAAGGCGGCAGCGATCTTCTTGGTGCCGGTGGCCTGCTCGCACGCAGCACCGGTCAATAACTCCACCGGCGCGCCACGGCGCTTCCATTGTTCCTCGCGGCTGCGCAGGTCGGCTTCGCCACGGGCGTTGTGCGCCATGTGCAATGTGCCCTCGCGGCGCAGTTGGCAATCAATTCTGTACTTGTCGATCAGGCTGAACACCAGGGACGGCGCCGCACCGAGCATGCGGTTGAGCTGGCTGCCCACCGCCGTGCCGAAACCGGCCTCGATGTCGTCCGGGGGGATCCACATCCCGGCGTTGACCAGGCCCACGTTACGCCCCGAACCGCCATGGCCGGTGCGATGGGCCTCCAGCACGCAGACACTTTTGCCTTGCTCCAGCAGATGGATGGCCGCCGACAAACCGGTGATACCGGCGCCAATCACACACACATCCACCTTGACCTCGCCCGTGAGCGCGGCGCGATCTGGCCGGCCAGGGGTCAGTTGTTCCCACAAACACGCTTCGCGTAATGGCATTGCCAGACTCCGGGATGAGACCTAACAAACAATTGTTGAACTGCAAACCCGATCAACTGTGGGAGCTGGCTTGCCTGCGATAGCGGTATTGGATTCGCCATCGCCATCGCAGGCAAGCCAGCTCCCACATTGACCGCATTTCGGCTGGCTCAGTCGAAGGTAATGCCCTGGGCCAGCGGCAATTCCAGCGAATAGTTCACGGTATTGGTCTGCCGGCGCATGTACCCGCGCCACGCATCCGAACCCGATTCACGCCCGCCACCGGTTTCTTTTTCACCGCCAAACGCGCCGCCGATCTCCGCACCGCTGGGGCCGATATTGACGTTGGCGATCCCGCAATCACTGCCTATCGCCGACATGAACTGCTCGGCCTCGCGCACATCGGTGGTAAAGATGCACGACGACAAGCCCTGTGGCACAGCGTTGTTCAGGCGCAATGCCTCGCTGAAGTCCTTGTAGCCGACCACATACAGGATCGGCGCGAACGTTTCGTTGCACACCACATCGCTCTGCTCGGGCATTTCCACAATGGCCGGCGACACGTAGTACGCGTCAGGGAACTGCTCCTGCAACTGGCGCTTGCCGCCAAACACCTTGCCACCTTCGCTCAGGGCCTGCTCCAACGCGTCCTGCATGTTTTCAAAGCTGTGTTTGTCGATCAGCGGGCCGACCAGGTTGCCTTGCAGCGGGTGGCCGATGCGCACCTTGGAATAGGCGGCCTTGAGGCGCGTGACGATTTCTTCCTTGACCGACTCATGGGCGATCAACCGGCGCAGGCTGGTGCAACGCTGACCGGCGGTACCCACCGCGCTGAACAGGATCGCGCGCACGGCCATGTCCAGGTCGGCGCTGGGGCCGAGGATCATCGCGTTGTTGCCGCCCAGCTCAAGAATGCTGCGGGCAAACCGCGCGGCGACCTTGGGCGCCACTTCGCGGCCCATGCGCGTGCTGCCGGTGGCGCTGATCAGTGCCACACGTGGGTCGTCCACCAGGGCAGCGCCGGCGTCACGCCCGCCAATGACCACCTGGCAGAGGTACGGCGGTGCATCGCTGAAGTTTTTCGCCACCCGCTCGAACAGCGCCTGGCAGGCCAGGGCGGTGAGCGGGGTCTTTTCCGAAGGCTTCCAGATCACCGCGTTGCCGCACACCAGCGCCAGCGCGGTGTTCCATGCCCACACCGCCACCGGGAAGTTGAAGGCGCTGATCACGCCGACCACGCCCAGCGGGTGCCAGGTTTCCCGCATATGGTGGCCAGGGCGCTCGGAGGCGATGGTCAACCCGTACAACTGGCGCGACAGGCCCACGGCGAAGTCGCAGATGTCGATCATTTCCTGCACTTCCCCCAGGCCTTCCTGGGTGATTTTGCCGGCTTCCCAAGACACCAACTCGCCCAGGTCGGCCTTGTACTCACGCAGCAGGTCGCCGAACTGGCGCACCAGCTCACCGCGACGGGGTGCCGGCAGCTTGCGCCAGGCGTCGAATGCATGCTCGGCGCGACTGACCTGCTGTTCGACCTCGGCGGCCCCTTCCCAGTGCACACTGGCGATGCGGCTGCCATCGATGGGTGAATGCACAGGCTGTTTACCGGCCTGGTACAACGCCGGGTCTACGCCGAGACGATCAAGCAATGCGGCAACCATGGGTCACTCCTTCAATCCACACAAAAATTGCGCCGCGACCAACACGACGATCAGCGCTTATTTGTAGCTGGCCCAGGACTTGCCAACAAACGACCTTTAGGCGAGATATCATTCCGTTTATTCATGCCAAAACAAAAAAGAGGCAGGCCGTGCTCAATAAAAGACATTTACCCTCGATCACCGCCCTGCAGTGCTTCGAGGCCGTGACCCGCCACCTGAGCTTCACCCGCGCCGCCGAGGAACTGAACCTTACACAGAGCGCGGTCAGCAAGCAGGTGGCGCAGCTGGAAGAGTTGCTGCAACACCTGTTGTTTCGCCGGGTGCGCCGCCGCTTGCAGATGACCCCCGCGGGCGATCTGTACCTGGTGGAAGTGCGAAAGATCTTGAGCCAGGTGGAGATGTCGACCCACTACCTGCGCTCCTACGGCGGCGAGACCGAAGTACTGCGCGTGTCCACGCCCTACACCTTCGGCGCCCGCTGGCTGGTGCCGCGCCTCAAGGGCTGGCGCCTGCGCCACCCGCAGATTCACTTGGACCTGTGCAACGAGCAGACCCCGGACGAGTTGCTGCAAGGCAAGGCCGACTTGGCGTTTTACTTCGGCACAGGCTCGCGACCGGGCACCGAGAGCCTCAAGTTGTTCGGCGAAGAGTTGGTACCGGTGTGCGCTCCCGAGAGCCTGCCGGCCCAGCCGTTGCGTGACCCCACGCAACTGAGCGAACTGGTGCTGCTGCAAAACGCCTCGCGCCCCCAGGGCTGGCACGACTGGTTCGCCAGCCTGGGCTACCAGACCGAGCACAGCTACCACGGGCCGCGCTTTGACACCTTCTATATGTGCATCCGCGCCGCCCAGGTGGGCTGTGGCGTGGCGCTTCTGCCACGGTTCCTGGTGGAAGAAGAGCTGGCAGACGGCAAGTTGGTGATCCCCTGGCAGCATGCAATGCCCAGCCAGGATGCGTACTACCTGGCGTATCCAGAGCATTCGGCGGAGGTGCCCAAGGTGCGGGATTTTGTGAAGTGGATGATGGAGCAGGTTATTTAGCCTCTGGAATGCTCCCACATTTGGAATGCATTCTCCTGTGGGAGCTGGCTTGCCTGCGATGACGCCAGAGGCCACGACAAAAAAACCTCTGGCAAAACAACACAGGTCTATGCGCCACTAGCGCCATTCTTGTCTGGAGATTCCCGTTATGAGCGAGAGTGTGTTTGCCGATCGCATCGTGCAGAACCTGCTCGACACCGACTTCTACAAGCTGACCATGATGCAGGCGGTGCTGCACAACTACCCCAATGTGGAAGTTGAATGGGAATTCCGTTGCCGTAACAGCGAAGACCTGCGCCCGTATCTGGCAGAAATCCGTTACCAGATCGAGCGCCTGGCCGAGTTGAGCCTGAGCCCGGATCAACTGGGCTTTCTGGAACGCATCAGCTTCATGAAGCCGGACTTCCTGCGCTTCCTCGGCCTGTTCCGCTTCAACCTGCGCTACGTGCAGACCGGCATCGAGAACGGCGAGTTGTTTATCCGCCTGCGCGGCCCGTGGCTGCATGTGATCCTGTTTGAAGTACCACTGCTGGCCATCGTCAGCGAAGTGCGCAACCGCTATCGCTACCAGACCATCATCCTGGAGCAGGCGCGCGAGCAGTTGTATCGCAAGTTCGACTGGCTGAGCGCCAACGCCAGCAGCGACGAGCTGGCCGAGTTGCAGGTCGCGGACTTCGGCACGCGCCGGCGCTTCTCCTACCGCGTGCAGGAGGAAGTGGTGAATGTGCTCAAGCACGACTTCCCCGGCCGTTTCGTCGGCACCAGCAACGTACACCTGGCCCGCGAGCTGGACATGAAACCCCTGGGCACCATGGCCCATGAGTGGATCATGGCCCACCAGCAGCTGGGCCCGCGGCTGATCGACAGCCAGATCGCCGCGCTCGATTGCTGGGTTCGCGAGTACCGTGGCCTGCTGGGTATCGCCCTGACCGATTGCATCACCACCGATGCCTTCCTCAGCGATTTCGATCTGTACTTCGCCAAGCTGTTCGACGGCCTGCGCCACGACTCTGGCGACCCGGTGCAGTGGGCCGAAAAAGCCATCGCCCATTACCATAAGCTGGGCATCGAGCCCATGAGCAAGACCCTGGTGTTCTCCGACAGCCTGACGCTGCCCAAGGCCCTGGAGATTTTCCGCGCGCTGCGTGGACGGATCAATGTCAGCTTTGGCATCGGTACCAACCTGACCTGTGACATTCCAGGTGTGGAACCGATGAGCATCGTGCTTAAAATGACCGCCTGCAATGGCCAGCCCGTGGCGAAGATTTCCGATGAAGCGGGCAAGACCCACTGCACGGATCCGAACTTCGTCGCCTATTTGCGCCACGTTTTCAAAGTACCTGCCATCTCTAGCGAGGAGTGAATCATGCAAGCCGTACAGCGTGAGATTGCCCAACAGCTCAAGGTCCAACCACCGTTCCAGGACCACGCCGCACTTGAAGCAGAAGTGGCCCGGCGGATCACCTTTATCCAGGACTGCCTGCTCAATTCGGGGCTCAAGACCCTGGTGCTCGGCATCAGCGGCGGCGTCGACTCCCTGACCGCCGGCCTGTTGGCCCAACGCGCGATGAAAGAGCTGCGCGCCCTCAAAGGCGATGACGCTTACCGTTTTATCGCGGTGCGCCTGCCTTACGAGACCCAGTTCGACGAACACGATGCCCAGGCCAGCGTCGACTTTATCAACCCCGACGAGCGCCACACGGTGAATATCGGCGCGGCGGTCAAGGCCCTGGCCAATGAAGTGGCGGCCTTCGAAGGCAAGGCGGCGGTGTCCCGTGACTTTGTGCTGGGCAATACCAAGGCGCGGATGCGCATGGTCGCGCAATACACCATCGCCGGCGCGGCGAGCGGCCTGGTGATCGGTACCGACCATGCGGCGGAAGCGGTAATGGGTTTTTTCACCAAGTTCGGCGATGGCGCCTGCGACCTGGCACCGTTGAGCGGGCTGGTGAAAAACCAGGTACGGGCGATTGCCCGGCACTTTGGTGCGCCTGAGTCGCTGGTGGAGAAGATCCCGACCGCCGACCTGGAAGACCTGTCACCGGGCAAGCCGGATGAAGCGTCCCATGGCGTGACCTATACCGAGATCGATGCATTCCTGCACGGCGAACCGGTGCGTGAAGAGGCGTTCAGGATTATCTGCGAGACCTATCGCAAGACTGAGCACAAGCGGGTGATGCCGTTTGCGCCGTGAGGTGAGCCTGATAGTTGCGTATTGATTGTCAGACCGCTATCGCGGGCAAGCCCGCTCCCACATTTGAATGTATTCACAAATCAAAATGTGGGAGCTGGCTTGCCTGCGATGAACGATAACGCAGTCTTGAGCCTTACTTCAGAGTCACAGTGCCTTTCATCATCGCGATGTGGCCTGGGAACGAGCAGAAGAACATGTATTTGCCGTCAGCCTTGAGCTTGGACACATCGAAGGTCACCGAGTCGGTTTCACCAGCGCCGATGATCTTGGTATGGGCGATGATGCGGGTATCGCCTTCTTTCAGGTAGTTCTTGTCGATACCGGCGGCCATGCCTTCGGTTGCAACCGGCTGCATATCAGCCTCAGTGGTCAGCACCCAGTTATGGCCCATGACGTTCTTCGGCAGGTTGCCAGAGTGCTTCAGATCAACGGTGAACGTCTTGCAGCTCTTGTCGATTTCAATGGCCTTGGTGTCGAAGGACATTTGGTCAGTGGAGTCGACAGTGACCTTGCACTCTGCAGCAAGCAACTGGCCGCTAGCCAGCGTCAGCAGGGAAACAGCAACGATTTTGGCAAACATGTGAATCTCCAAGGCAGGGTTTAAAAAACGCATGTGCGACAAGGGTGCCTGAGGCAGGCAAATGTTCCAATGATCTGAATCAACAGATTGTATACAACTTTAGGCTATCAGACTGATCGACAGAATCAACCGGCCAAAGTGCCGCACACGACCTATGATCGGCCCATCTTTACTTCCTGGAGTCCGAGCCATGCACCTCAACAGCCTGTTGCGCAGCTTGCTTGCCACTTACGCCTGTGGCGCCAGCGGTACTTACGAAACGGTTAATGTCGACTAACGTTTAATCGGCAAAGGCGATTCTGAAACCCGATTAACCCTTGGGGCGCGTTTAAAGGCAGAATAGCCGCCGCTCAACCTCACCTTCGACCCCAGAGGATCGCCCATGGCAAAACCTAATTACTCCTTCGCCAAACGTCAGAGAGACTTGGCCAAGGAACAGAAGAAAGAGGAAAAGCTGCAACGCAAGAAAGCTGCAGCTGACGAAGAAGCAAGCGCACTGAACCCGGATGCCGAAGGTGAAGTGGCTGCTGATGACACTGAAACCCCGAAAGACCCTGCACCTGAGGCCTGAACACCCGCCTCAATGAATACCTGACCTGTATGTGGCGAGCGGGCTCGCCCCGCGTTGGACTGCGCAGCAGTCCCATTTCTGGGGCCGCTTCGCGCCCCAACGCGGGCGATGCGGCGTTCCGACAAGCCCGCTCGCCACAACACGGGAACCATCGGTTATTCCAGCGGCATGACCGTTACCCGCACTTCCGGGTCATGGCTCCCTCCTCCCAGAATCACCCCGCGCAACGGCGAAACATCTGAAAAATCCCGGCCCCAGGCCAGGGTGATGTGCTCCAGTGCCGGCTGCACATTGTTCGTCGGGTCAAAATCCACCCAGCCCGACCACGGGCAAAACACCGATACCCACGCGTGCGACGCATCGGCGCCGATCAGCCGTGGCTGGCCGGGCGGTGGCTGGGTCAGCAGGTAGCCACTGATGTAACGTGCCGCCAGGCCCCGTGAGCGCAGGCAGGCGAGCATCAGGTGGGCAAAGTCCTGGCACACCCCTCGTCGACGCTCCAGCACCTCCACCAGCGGCGTGGCGACCTGGGTGGCTTCGGCATCGAAGGTGAACTCGCTGAAAATCTTCTCCATCAACCCCTGCACCCCCAACAACAGCGGGCGACCGGGCGCAAAGCAGCTCTCGGAAAACTCGACGAAGTTTTTCTTCAAATGCACGTAGGGCGATTCGAAACGATAGCGGCACGCCTCGATCGCCTCTGCCGACAGCGGCTGGCCGCTGTAGCTCAGGCTGTTGCGGGTCTGGTCCCAGGGTGGTGACTGGCTGAAGTCCAGTACCGGCCGGGCCAGTACTTCGACGGTCAAGCCGGCGTTGACCAGCAATTCATCATGGGGCCGCTCGAACGCCAGCCGGGTGATGGGGTTGCCAAACACGTCCAGCTCATCGCGGCGCGCGGTCGGCTCGGGGCTGATCTGCAACTGGTGCGAGGTGCAGCGCTGCCAGGCACAGGGGCGCGGCCACAGGTGCGCCAGTTGCTGGGCCAGGGACACCGGGCTGTCGTAGTGATAATGGGTGTCGTGGAAAATCTGATAGCGCGCGCTCATTACACAGACACCGTTTGCTGGCTGACATCATCCACGTGGGCAAAATGGCGCAGGGCCAGGCGATCAGAAACTTGCCCGCTCTCATCGGCGACAGCCTGCAACAGGTCCGCCAGGCCATCGAGGGCCGCACGCACGCTGGCGTCGCCAAACAACGGGTTCTCCAGGCAACCCAGGTCAAAGCGCGCCAGGCGCTCCACCAGCGGTGCCAGGCCGGTCTCCCGGGGTACGCCGAAGTCATCGTTGAGCCGGCGCAAGGTGCGGCTCACCAGCTTGAGCTGGAACAGCACCGCATGGGGGTTCTGTTCATCCAGCAGCAACAGGTCCAGCACCGGAATCAATTGCGGCACCGCCAGGTAGCGCGAACGGTAGGTGATGCTGCTGTTGCCCAGTTCCAGCAACCACTCCAGCCCGGCCTGATCGAACACCGCTACCCCGCGCAGGAAGGCCGCGAGGCTGCTGCTGAGAAACTGCAGGCGCTCGATGCGCCGGCCCATCATCAAAAAGCGCCAGCCTTCGTCGCGGGTCATGTCGTCGAGGGCAAAGCCGGACAAGGCCGCCAGGGACATTACCAGGCGATTGAGGAAGTCCAGCAGTTCACCAAAATCCGGCGTCTCGCGTTCCAGCTCCAGGGCTTCGCGCTGCAACTCCACCAGGGCCTGCCAGTTCTCCCGGGACAGCTTGCCGCGCACCTGGGACGCCGCCCACTGCAGACGCTGCAGGTTGGCGCGCAGGCTCGATGGCCAGTCATCACCGAGCAGGGCCTGCAGCAGGCGCTCGGGCAACTCGCCCTCCTCCGGCAGCAGGCGCAGGCTTTCCCCCAGTTCCACGGCGGCCTGCAAGGCCAGGGGGTCGTCACCGTCGACATAGCGCGCCAGGACGATGCGCAGCCAGCGTGCACTGTCATCACAGCGCTCACAGTAACGGCCGAACCAGAACAGGTTTTCTACGACCCGCGAAGGCAGGTACGGGTCGCGACGTACCAGGTCATGGGTGCCGATCGCCCGCTGCGCGCGCCATTGCTCGCCACCGGGCGCACGCTCGCCCAGCACCCAGGTGTCCTTGCTCGCCCCGCCACGCTGCATCGAGACCACTTCGGCATCGGCCTGCGCTGCCACGCGGGTCAGGCCACCCGGCAGCACCCGGTAGCCATCCTCACCGGCCACTGCGTACACGCGCATGCCGATGGCGCGATGTTGCAGATGGTCATCCACGGTATGCCAGACCGGCGCCTGGGACAGTTGGGCCAACTCCTGGGCCACATAGGCGTAGGGTCGCGCCAGCATGCGCTCGGCCAGGGCCTGGCGTTGCTCATCGTTCAGGTCGCGGCCAAACACCGGGGCAAAACTTTGCGAAGGGAACGCCGGCTTGATCAGCAGTTCCGGCAGTTTTTCCAGGGCTTCGGCCAGCACCGGCGCTTCGCCGCACCACCAGGTGGCGATGGACGGCAGGATCAGTTCTTCGCCAAACAGAAACTGGTTGATCTTGGGCAGGAACCCCAGCAGCCCGGGCGATTCCAGCACGCCCGCGCCCAGGGCGTTGGCCACCAGCACATTGCCCTGGCGTACCGCGTCCAGCAGGCCGGGTACGCCCAGGGCCGAGTCGGTACGCAGTTCCAGGGGGTCGCAGAAATCATCGTCCAAGCGCCGCATGATTGCGTGCACACGGCGCAGACCACTGAGGGTCTTGAGGTACACGGTGCTGTCGCGCACGGTCAGGTCGCCGCCTTCTACCAATGGGTAGCCAAGCTGACGGGCCAGGTACAGGTGTTCGAAATAGCTTTCATTGAAGCGCCCCGGGGTCAGCAGCACGATCAGCGGCGGCTGGTCATCGCCGGGCGCCTGGCGGGCCAGGGTTTCCTGCAGGGTGCGGAAGAACCCGGTGAGGTGCTGCACCTGCAAGTCGCGATACAAATCCGGGAATGCGCGGGAGACGATGGTGCGGTTTTCCAGGGCATAACCGGCGCCGGACGGCGCCTGGGTACGGTCCGCCGTGACCCACCAGCGGCCATCCGGGGTGCGCGCAAGGTCCACCGCATACAGGTGCAGGAACACCCCATCGGGCGGCTGGATGCCCTGGCACGGCCACAGGAAGTTGTTATGGCCAAACACCAGCTCAGCCGGCAGCAAGCCTTCGGCAATCAGGCGTTGCGGGCCATACAGGTCGGCCAGCACCGCGTTGAGCAGCCGCGCACGCTGGGCGATACCCGCCGCCAAATGCGCCCATTCATCCGCAGCCAATACGTGGGGTAGCAAGTCCAGCTCCCAGGGGCGGTCGGCGCCCTTGGGGTCGGCGTAGACGTTATAGGTCACGCCGTTTTCCTGGATCTGGCGGGTCAGTAGCGCTTGGCGCTGGGCCAACTGCGCCGGGGTGCTGCGCTGCAGGTGGTCGAGCAGGCGCTGCCAATGGGCGCGCACCGCGCCGCTGTCGTCCAGCAGTTCGTGATAAGTGCCCGCAGTCAGCGGGTAACGGTCGAGCAAGTCGGACATGGAACGCTCGGCAGGGGCAAGGGAAGGCAGATTAACTCACAAACACTGCAAATCTACTGTAGGAGCGGGCTTGCCGGCTCCTACAGCAGATTTGTGTTTAGTCATTTTTATGGGGAAAACGCCGTAGGTCCAGGGTCATAGGCAGTTCATCGTTGATCACCACCGGTGGTATCGGCAACTTCCCGGGGCTATGCCCCAAGCGGAAAAAGCGCGCCATGCGCCGGCTCTCCGCTTCATTGGCATTGACCGGCAGGCTGTCGTAATTGCGCCCTCCCGGATGGGCCACGTGGTACTGGCAACCGCCCAGGGAGCGCTGCATCCACGTATCGAGCAGATCGAATACCAAAGGTGCGTGCACCGCAATGGTCGGCTGCAGGCAGTTGGCCGGTTGCCAGGCGCGATAACGTACGCCCGCGACGAACTCGCCCACCCGGCCCGTGGCGTGCAGCGGCACGGCCACGCCGTTGCAGGTCAGCACATAGCGCTGGGGTGGCAAGCCGCTGAGTTTCACCTGCAAACGCTCAAGGGATGAATCCACATAGCGCACCGTACCACCCGCGGCGCCCTCTTCGCCCAGCACATGCCAGGGCTCCAGGGCCTGGCGCAGTTCCAGCTCGATACCGCTGACGGCATAGTCGCCGACCTTGGGAAAACGGAACTCCAGGTGTGCGGCAAACCATTCGGCACGCAGCGGATAACCGGCCGCGTTGAGTTCGACGATCACGTCGGCAAAATCCTGCTCGATAAAGTGCGGCAGCAGGAACCGGTCGTGCAGCTCCGTGCCCCAGCGCGCCAGCTTTGGCGGCGCGTAGGGCTCACGCCAGAAGCGCGCCACCAGGGCTCGCAACAGCAACTGCTGGGTCAGGCTCATGCGTGCGTGGGGCGGCATCTCAAAGGCACGCAGCTCCAGCAAACCCAGGCGCCCGGTGGCGCCGTCGGGGGAGTAGAGCTTGTCGATGCAAAACTCGGCGCGGTGGGTGTTGCCAGTCACGTCGATCAGCAGGTTGCGCAGTAAGCGGTCCACCAGCCACGGTGGGCATTCCTCGCCTGGCGCGGGCATCTGCGCGAAGGCGATTTCCAGTTCATACAACGCATCGTTGCGCGCCTCATCCACCCGTGGCGCCTGTGAGGTGGGGCCGATAAACAGCCCGGAAAACAGGTACGACAAGGACGGGTGATTGTGCCAGTAGCTGATCAGGCTGCGCAGCAGGTCCGGGCGGCGCAGGAACGGCGAATCCTTGGGCGTGGCGCCGCCCAGCACGAAGTGGTTGCCGCCGCCGGTGCCGGTGTGGCGCCCGTCGATCATGAATTTTTCGGTGGTCAGGCGAGTTTGCCGGGCTTCCTCATAGAGGAACTCGGTGCGTTCCACCAATTCATCCCAGGTTGTCGATGGCTGCACGTTGACTTCGATCACGCCTGGGTCGGGCGTGACGCGGAAGTTGCTCAGGCGTGGATCGCTCGGCGGCTCGTAGCCTTCCAGCAGCACCGGGCAATACAGTTCCTGGGCGGTGGCCTCGATGGCGGCCACCAGTTCCAGGTAGTCCTCGACCCGCTCCAGGGGCGGCATGAACAGGTAGAGCCGCCCCCCGCGCGCTTCGGCACACAACGCGGTGCGGGTCAGCCAGTCAGCGGACTCGTCGACCTTGGGCACACGCTCGTCGATGGGAGCGGGCTCGCCAGGCGCTGGCGCGGTGAAGGGCAGCTCCGGCAGGTCCTGATTGGGGTCGGTCGGATGCACAAAGGGGTAGTCTGCCGCCGTCACCCAAGGCTGTGAGGCCAGGGGCAAGCGATAGCCCAGCGGCGAATCACCCGGTACCAGCCGGCAATGGCTGTCGCGCAGGTACCACCGGCCACTCTGCCAGCGATCATTGGCCGCCGTGCGCGCCAGGGGCAGTACATGGCCGATGACTTTATCCAGGCCCTGGCTGAATACCTTGCGCAGGCGTTCGCGCTCCAGCCCATCCTCCAGGCGTGAATCCTCGGCGCTGACGTTCTGGGGCAAGGCACCTTCGCGCCACAGGTAGTAAAAATTGTCCTCGAAGGCCGGGAATACATAGCGCGCGGGGAGTTTCAGGCGCTCGGCAATGCTCGCCAGGAAGCGCCCGGCCATCACGTCATCGGCGCCGTAGTCTTGCTGCTCGTCGGCAATCAACGCGTCGTTGTGCCAGACCGGCACGCCATCGCGGCGCCAATGGCAATTGAGCGACCAACGCGGCAGTTGCTCGCCGGGGTACCACTTGCCCTGGCCGAAATGCACCAGGCCCTTGGGCGCGTAATGCTTGCGCATGCGCTGGAACAACTCGGCAGACAGTCGGCGCTTGTCCGGGCCGAGGGCGGCGGTGTTCCATTCGGCACCGTCGGGGTCGTCGATGGAAACAAACGTCGGCTCGCCGCCCATGGTCAGGCGCACATCGTCCTTGAGCAGGTCGCCATCGATCTGCCGGCCCAGGGCCTGGATCGCCAGCCATTGCTCTTCGGTGTAGGGCTTGGTCACCCGGGGGGCTTCCCAGATGCGCTCCACGGACATTTCGTGGGTAAATTCGCACTCACACGGTTCCACCAGCCCACTGATCGGGGCGGCGGACGATGGATCGGGACTACAGGCCAGCGGAATATGGCCTTCACCGGCGAACAACCCGGAGGTGGCATCCAGGCCAATCCAGCCGGCGCCGGGCAAATACACCTCGCACCAGGCGTGCAGGTCGGTGAAGTCCACCTCGGTGCCAGACGGGCCGTCGAGGGCCTTGACGTCGGCGGTGAGCTGGATCAGGTAACCGGAGACAAATCGCGCCGCCAAGCCCAGGTTGCGCAGCAATTGCACCAGCAGCCAGGCCGAATCGCGACACGAGCCGGAGGCGTTTTCCAGGGTGAATTCCGGGGTTTGCACGCCCGGCTCCATGCGGATCAGGTAGCCGATATCCGCCGCCAGGCGCTGGTTGAGACCGACCAGGAAATCCACGGCCGGCAGCGGCGTACGGTCGATAGCGGCCAGGTACGCGGCAAATTTTGGCGTCAGCGGCAGGGTTTCCAGGTACGGCGCCAGCTCGCGCTGCTCATCGGCGGCGTAGCTGAAAGGGATTTTTTCGGCGTAGGGTTCAAGGAAAAAGTCGAACGGGTTGAACACCGCCATCTCAGCGACTAGGTCAACTTCGATGCGCAGCTCATTGGTTTTTTCCGGGAACACCAGGCGCGCCAGGTAATTGCCCTGGGGGTCTTGCTGCCAATTGATGAAGTGCTGCTCGGGCAGCACCTTCAGCGCATAGGACAGGATCCGCGTGCGGCTATGAGCCGCCGGGCGCAGGCGCACAATCTGCGGGCCAAGCTCCACCGCACGGTCGTAGCGGTAATGCGTAACATGGTGCAACGCGACATGAATCGACACGGCGGCCTCCTGCGAGCCAGGGCATGGAAACAAAGCGCGCAAGACTTATGCCAGAGCGGCGGTCATTACGCTTTATCGAGGGACCCGGTGCAGTACAGCACCAAAACGGCGCGAGAGTGAACGCCGTGGTGCGAGGGTTGCACATATTTGTGGCGCAAGTGCGGGGCGCAGTGGTGAATCTACCCAATCAACGCTTTTTGCGCGTTGCGATAAAACCGGTTATCGAAGGCGACACCTTCACACGCGACTACTCGATCTAGCGGTTGATTTGACAGACTGCCGAATGCGACGGATTCCAACGAGTTTTGTACGCATCTCTCGTTGGACGTTGCTGTTAAGTGTCACTAATCCAAGGAGTGGGAATAACAGCGCCAACCCGTAGAGACCTTTATGAGGCTGGTACTGAACCATTGGAACTACAAACACCAGACAGGCGAGGTAGATACCGACCATCACCCAAACCCAGGAGGGTCGGCCCCGCAAAATCATAAAGTTGCTATGGACCGTCAACAGAATGAGCAGCGCCCCGACCAACATGATCTTGAGCCCCACTTGAGCCAGCGGCACATCACGAAAATAAGTGACGAACGCCAGCGCCACAGCCAACGCCAACGAAAAATACGCGGCGAATACGCCACCCATAAACGTCAGAAAGTATTGCCTGAAAAAGTCGCGTAGCGTCATCAATTCGCTCATTCGCTTACCCAATCAACGCTTTTTGCGCGTTGCGATTGCGGCTTGGCGCAGGTCGCGTATTTCGAGCAGCCGCTGGCGCATTTCGCGATGGCGCTTGCTGTTGAGCAGCAGCAAGCCCAGCAATGGGAACAATAAGCTCAAGCTATAGATCAACGGATGCTGCTGATCATTGATGGCGGGCAACACACTTAGGAGGCACAACCCCAGAAGCACCGCCAGCGGCCACACCCATTGCGCACGTCCGCGAGCAATCATGAAATTGCAGTGCACCACCACCAAGGTGAGCGCGATGCCACCCAGGAACGAATACTTTGCATTGTCCTCAATGGGAAGGTCCTGAAAATAGCTGTCGAAAAACAACGGAACTGCAAATACCAACGTAAAAATGGACGCGAATATCCCCCCCATAAAAACCGGGAAATACTGCGAAAGAAAACTACGAATGCTGGGAAACTCATTCATTGCTCGATCTCTTCGTATAGGCCTACAGCAACAGTCCGAACATTCCCCGAAATCGCACTGCCGGTAAAACCGACCGCAGCACCCAAGGCATCCTTAATTTGCGTGACTGTTGCATGCTTGACTTCGGTAGGCGCGAAACGCTTGGGTAGTTCACCCGACAACTGCTTCAACTTAATCATCTTCGATGTCAAGCGAGGGTCGTTGATACTCAAGAGTTCCTTGGTCAGTTTGGCTCGCTCCTGCCGACTCAGGCCCTTGAGCACCTCTCTCACACTCTTACCGGTTGTCGCCCTGTTCAGCCTTACCAGCTTGACCGTTGTCAGTGCCGATGCTCCAACCCCAACCAGCGACGCAGCATCCAACACGATCATGGTGTACTGATACCACTCCTCGCTATCGAGTTGATCGTTGCGTGCGGGGTTTCTGATCTCATTGACAGTGCGATATCCACTGGCGAAACACTGGACAGAGCTGGCAGCCGCAGCGGTGTAACCAAGCGCCGCGACCACGGTACTGGCTCCCGCCGAAAACGGAATAGCAACGGTACCACTCAATACTACGACCCAGCCGATCACAGCACCGGCGCAGGACAAAGTGGTGTTGATCGCTTCGCCGACCAGACGCGACTCCCGCGGATTGTCCTGCACCTGCTGGGCAAACTGCGCCGGCGAAACGTACTTTTGCGCCTCACGCAAAATGATGCGCTTGGGCTTGATGCTGCAGATCGGCTTGAACTCGCGCAGGGTAATGACATTGAAGTCAGCGTCGATATACACCACCCCCGCGCCGACGATGCCGGGGTCGGCGTCGATGGCGGCGAACAGGCGAGGCAGGTTGATCTGGCTTTCGATGCGCTGGCGCGCCATGAACTGAGAGCGGTTGGAGTCCATGCCGATGTTGAGCAGGGGGTTGCTCATGGGGTGTTCTTCCTTGAAGGGTTCGAGTGACCGCAGAGGCCTCATTTCTGTAGGAGCGAGCTTGCTCGCGAAAAACTCACAAGCGCCGCGTTTGTCCAGGCAGCTCGCGTTATCGTTGACGTTTTTCGCGAGCAAGCTCGCTCCTACAGGTATGGCAGCTTAACGGGCGCCACCTTAACAAACAGGTTCCCCACCCGCTAGAAAGCAAAACGCCAGCACGAGGCTGGCGTTTTGCATGTTCAGGCTGCGATCAACGCGGTACGACCGGCTTGCGCGCAGGCTTGCCGCCCTTGCCCTTCGCCGCATCAGCGCGCTCCTTGGCCGCCTGCTTGTTACGTGCCTGGGCCGCGGCCTTGGCTTGTTCGCGCTTGTCCCACGGGTTGCTGCCGTCGCTGCCGCGAGGTGGCAGGCCGGTGTGCTGGGTGAGGATCCTGGTGGTGGTTTCCTTGGCGACCTTATGGCTGCCCACCGGCGTCGAGTTCTTGCGACGGGCACTCTGGTAGCTGTCGGTGGACGGCTGGTGCAACGGGATCAACTGGTCCTTGCCCGATCCGATCAAGTCGGCGCGGCCCATGCGGGTCAATGCTTCACGCAGCATCGGCCAGCCCTTCGGGTCGTGGTAGCGCAAGAACGCCTTGTGCAGGCGGCGCTGGTCTTCGCTCTTGACGATGGTCACCGCGTCGCTCTTGTAGGTGACCTTGCGCAGCGGGTTCTTGCCCGAGTGGTACATCGCGGTGGCGGTGGCCATTGGCGAGGGGTAGAACGCCTGCACCTGGTCGGCACGGAAGCCATTGCCCTTGAGCCACAGGGCCAGGTTCATCATGTCTTCATCGGTGGTGCCCGGGTGGGCCGCGATGAAATACGGGATCAGGTACTGTTCCTTGCCCGCTTCCTTGGTGTACTTCTCGAACATGCGCTTGAACTTGTCATAGCTGCCGATGCCCGGTTTCATCATCTGGTTGAGCGGACCTTCCTCGGTGTGTTCCGGGGCGATCTTCAGGTAACCACCGACGTGGTGGGTCACCAGTTCCTTGACGTACTCCGGCGACTCGACAGCCAGGTCGTAGCGCAAGCCGGAAGCGATCAAAATCTTCTTCACACCCGGCAACGCACGGGCGCTGCGGTACAGCTGGATCAAGGAGGAGTGGTCGGTGTTCAGGTTCGGGCAGATGCCGGGGAACACGCACGATGGCTTGCGGCACGCGGATTCGATTTCCGGGCTCTTGCAGGCGATGCGGTACATGTTCGCGGTCGGGCCGCCGAGGTCGGAAATCACCCCGGTAAAGCCCGGGACCTTGTCGCGGATCTCTTCGATCTCGCGAATGATCGACTCTTCGGAACGGTTCTGGATGATCCGGCCTTCGTGCTCGGTGATCGAGCAGAAGGTGCAGCCGCCGAAGCAGCCACGCATGATGTTCACCGAGAAGCGAATCATGTCGTAGGCCGGGATCTTCTCCTTGCCGTACACCGGGTGAGGAACCCGTGCGTAAGGCATGCCAAACACGTAGTCCATTTCTTCGGTGGTCATGGGAATGGGCGGCGGGTTGAACCACACGTCCACTTCGCCATGCTTCTGCACCAGGGCGCGGGCGTTGCCTGGGTTGGTTTCCAGGTGCAACACGCGGTTGGCGTGGGCATACAGCACCGCGTCGCCACGCACTTTCTCTACGGAAGGCAGGCGGATAACGGTCTTGTCGCGGGTCATGCGCGGGCTGGCCAGGATCTGTACGACCTTGGCTTCTTCCGGATCTTCAACCGGCCCCTTTTCCTGCTCGATGGCGCAGGCCTGGGTGTCCTGGGTATTCACGTACGGGTTGATGATCTTGTCGACCTTGCCCGGGCGGTCGATACGGGTGGAGTCCACTTCGTACCAGCCGGCTGGCGTATCACGGCGAATGAACGCGGTGCCGCGCACATCGGTGATGTCCTCGATCTTGTGGCCCCACGACAGGCGCTGGGCAACTTCGACGATGGCCCGCTCGGCGTTGCCGTACAGCAGGATGTCGGCGGTGGCATCGATCAGGATCGAGTTACGCACCCGGTCCTGCCAGTAGTCGTAGTGGGCGATGCGACGCAGGGAAGCTTCGATACCGCCGAGTACGATCGGCACGTTCTTGTAGGCTTCCTTGCAGCGCTGGCTGTACACCAGGCTCGCGCGGTCCGGGCGTTTGCCGGCCATGCCGCCGGGGGTGTAGGCGTCGTCGGAACGGATTTTCTTGTCGGCGGTGTAGCGGTTGATCATCGAGTCCATGTTGCCGGCCGCGACGCCGAAGAACAGGTTCGGCTCGCCGAGCTTCATGAAATCGTCTTTGGACTGCCAGTTGGGCTGGGCAATGATCCCGACGCGGAAGCCCTGGGACTCCAGCAGCCGGCCGATGATTGCCATGCCGAACGACGGATGGTCAACGTAGGCATCACCGGTGACGATGATGATGTCACATGAATCCCAGCCGAGCTGATCCATCTCCTCCCTGCTCATGGGCAGGAATGGCGCTGGACCGAAACATTCGGCCCAGTACTTGGGATAGTCAAATAACGGCTTGGCTGTTTGCATGACGGTGACCGGTGTTGAGATGAAAAATCGCGGGCGCGGAATATAGCACAAATTTTGACCAATTCCGACGGTAATGGTCGGAATTGTGGAGTGCCCTGAATTGTGAATGCTTTGCAATGTGGGAGCGGGCTTGCCCGCGAAAGCGGCGGATCAGCCAGTCGATATATTGACTGACACATCGCATTCGCGGGCAAGCCCGCTCCCACATTGGATGGCGCTTATTCGTCGTCGTCGAAGTTATAACTGCCCGGCGCCAGGTTTTCGAAGCGCGTGTATTTGCCGATGAAGGCCAGGCGGATAAAGCCGATCGGCCCGTTACGCTGCTTGCCGATGATGATTTCGGCAATGCCCTTGTGCTCCGTCTCGGGGTGATACACCTCGTCGCGGTACACGAACATGATCACGTCGGCATCCTGCTCGATCGCTCCGGATTCCCGCAAGTCGGAGTTCACCGGGCGCTTGTTCGGGCGTTGTTCCAGGGAACGGTTGAGCTGGGACAGGGCCACCACCGGGCAGTTGAATTCCTTGGCCAGGGCTTTGAGGGACCGGGAGATTTCGGAAATCTCGTTGGTACGGTTATCACCGCTGGAGCCAGGGATCTGCATCAACTGCAGGTAGTCGATCATGATCAGGGCGATGTCGCCGTGCTCACGCACCAGGCGCCGGGTACGCGCCCGCATCTCGGAGGGGCTGATACCGGCGGTGTCGTCGATGAACAGCTTGCGGTCATTGAGCAGATTGACCGCCGAGGTCAGGCGCGGCCAATCGTCGTCTTCCAGGCGACCGGCACGCACCTTGGTCTGGTCAATCCGACCCAGCGAGGAAAGCATACGCATGATCAGCGATTCGCCTGGCATCTCCAGGGAGTACACCAGTACGGCCTTGTCGCTGCGCAACACGGCGTTTTCCACCAGGTTCATCGCAAAGGTGGTCTTACCCATGGATGGACGGCCGGCGACGATGATCAGGTCGGACGGCTGCAGGCCGCTGGTCTTCTCGTCGAGGTCGGTGTAGCCGGTGGAGATACCGGTGATGGCGTTGTCGGTGTTGAACAAGGTGTCGATACGGTCGATAGCCTTGGTCAACAGGTCGTTGACGCTGACCGGGCCGCCGGTTTTCGGGCGGGCTTCGGCGATCTGGAAGATCTGCCGTTCGGCTTCGTCGAGGATCTCGGCGGCAGTGCGGCCTTCGGGGTTGAAGGCGCTGTCGGCGATTTCGGTGCTGATGCCGATCAACTGGCGCAGGGTTGCCCGCTCGCGCACGATTTGGGCGTAGGCCTTGATGTTGGCGACGGATGGCGTGTTTTTCGCCAGCTCGCCCAGGTAACCGAGGCCGCCAACTTGTGAAGTCTGGCCTTCCTTGTCCAGTTGCTCGGCCAGGGTCACCACGTCGATCGGTGAGTTCTGGTCGGCCAGCTTGGCAATGGCGCGGAAGATCAGGCGGTGGTCATGGCGATAGAAGTCACCGTCCGAGACTTGATCGAGCACGCGCTCCCAGGCGTTGTTGTCCAGCATCAAGCCACCGAGCACGGCCTGTTCGGCCTCGATGGAATGCGGCGGCACCTTCAGGGCAGCGGTTTGCAGATCGTATTGCTCAGGAGCTGAAATATCGTTCATGGCCACTTGGAATTTGGGGATCGTAGAAAAACAAAAGGCACGACCTGTAAACAGGATCGTGCCCGATGTTAACTGGCTGACACGCGAGGTGCCAGTCAGTTAGGTGCTTCTTAAGCTGCTACCACGACAACGCGTACGGTGGCTTCAACTTCAGCGTGCAGGTGCACGGCTACGTCGAATTCGCCTACGTTGCGGATGGTGCCGTTCGGCAGACGAACTTCGCTCTTCTGCACTTCAACGCCGGAGGCGGTCAGTGCGTCAGCGATGTCGTGAGTACCGATCGAACCGAACAGCTTGCCTTCGTCGCCAGCGGTGGCAGTGATAGTCACTTCCAGCTCGGCCAGTTGGGCAGCACGGGTTTCAGCCGAAGCTTTTTTGTCTGCTGCGGCTTTTTCCAGCTCAGCGCGACGCTCTTCAAACGCGGCCAGGTTGGCAGCGGTTGCAGCGGTGGCTTTGCCGTATGGCAGCAGGTAGTTACGACCGTAGCCGGCCTTAACGTTTACTTTGTCGCCCAGGTTGCCCAGGTTGGCGACTTTTTCCAGAAGGATCAGTTGCATGTGAAAATCCTCTAACTTTTAACCTTCACCGTTCGCGTTATCGGCGTCTTTCGGCGCCAGACGACCGCGAAAATCAATCAGGCCGTCGACAATGGCCAAGACCACGAGTAACGGATAGATCAGTTGCATAAACAGCAACAGCGTCACGTACAACCCCACCAGCCAGAACTTGGCCAGGCGCTTTTGCGCCACCAGCCCGTGTATCAGGGCCAGCCCGGCAATCACCAGCGGTACGCTGCACAACGGCGTCAACATGGCCATTTGCGGGCCGAAGTTCGGCCCCACAAGCATGCACGCCAGCAGCAACATCGCTGGGCCTGCGGGGATTCTGATACTGCGAAACTCGCGACCAAAACCACCCGGGTTATACAACAACGCCTGCCAGTAGCGCCCAAGAATCAGGCTCAGCACACTGACGATCTGCAACAGTGCCGCTATCAGGCCGGTAAGGACCGGAGCAATCAGTGTGGCCATGCGCGCTCGCTCATCTACCGACAATTGCTGGTAGAGATCCCCGAGGGCCAGTGGCAGGATTTTTACCAACTCCTGCGACAGCGCCTCGATTTGCGGGCGGAAAGCCGCGCCAAGCACCACTGAATACACCACTCCCAATGCCACGCTGACCAGCAGCGTACGGACCCAGGACTCACTTGCGCGCAGAACCAACGCAAGGCTCGAAGACCCCAGCAGTACCAGAAGTACCCGTGGATCGTCGAATTGCAGCCACCAGATCAAGGCCGGCAGCAACCCCAGGGCAAGGACGCCCAAGGCGTCCTTCAAACCGCGCCGCAGCAGCACAAGGCTTCCTGCGGCAGCACCCAACCAATACAACAACGGCAATGCAGCACATCCAGCCACTACCAGAGTGGCCTGCACACGACCGCGCATGATGAACTCAGCTAAGGCGCGCATGCATTCAATCCCTTACTACTTGTCGACTGCCCGGTCTCAGCGGCCGTGGCTGTCGGTGTAGGCCAGCAGGGCCAGGAAGCGGGCGCGCTTGATAGCGGTGGCCAGCTGACGCTGATAACGAGCTTTGGTACCGGTGATACGGCTTGGAACAATTTTGCCGGTCTCGGATACGTAGGCTTTCAGAGTGTTGAGATCTTTGTAGTCGATCTCCTTCACTTCTTCAGCGGTGAAGCGGCAAAACTTACGACGACGGAAGAAACGTGCCATTTGATAGGCTCCTTAATAAGGTCCGTGGATTACTCGTCAGCGTTATCGCTGTTGTCGCTGTCATCACTATCAGCGCTTTCAGCGCCTTCGTGCTCAGGACGGTCGCGACGCTCACGGCGCTCACTGCGGTTTTCTTCAGCCTTGAGCATCTCGGATTGGCCGGTAACGGCTTCTTCGCGACGGATGACCAGGTTACGGATCACTGCATCGTTGTAGCGGAAGTTGTCTTCCAGCTCGGCCAGGGCCTTGCCAGTGCACTCAACGTTCAGCATCACGTAGTGAGCCTTGTGAACATTGTTGATTGCGTAGGCCAGTTGACGACGGCCCCAATCTTCCAGACGGTGGATTTTGCCGCCGTCTTCTTCGATCAGCTTGGTGTAACGCTCAACCATGCCGCCGACTTGCTCGCTTTGATCCGGGTGGACCAAAAAGATGATTTCGTAATGACGCATGAATGCTCCTTACGGGTTGTAGCCTGCCGCTCAAAAACGGTCAGACAAGGAGTGAATGACACTTAGGAATCTTGCCGCTGGGAGGCACATGCGTGCCCGCCGGGAAGGCAAGGGGCGCAATTGTAGAGAAGGGGAAGAAAGGGTGCAAGGCAATTGGTGATTATTTGAACAATCTCATGCCCCCCCACAAAGCGATGTGGGAACTGGCTTGTGTGGGAGCTGGCTTGCCTGCGATCGCATCACCTACTGATGTACCGAGGTGCCTGCATCGCAGGCAAGCCAGCTCCTACACAAGCCAGCACACATTTGGCCTGTACCAGGCCTGATTACTTCTTGGTCTTGGCCTTGGCGCCGCGCTGGCGCTGGGCTTCGAACAGGCAGACGCCCGTTGCGACTGAAACGTTGAGGCTGCTGACGCTACCGGCCATCGGCAAGTGCACCAGGTAATCGCAATGCTCACGGGTCAGGCGACGCATACCCTTGCCTTCTGCCCCCATGATCAAGATGGTCGGGCCAGTAAGGTCCTGGTCATAGATACTGACCTCGGCCTCCCCCGCCGTACCCACGACCCACAAGCCGCGCTGCTGGAGTTTTTCCAGGGTGCGCGCCAGGTTGGTCACGGCCACCAGCGGAATCACTTCCGCCGCGCCGCAGGCAACTTTACGCACAACCGGCGTCAAGGTGGCCGACTTGTCTTTAGGCACGATCACCGCCAGCGCGCCGGCAGCGTCCGCCGAACGCAGGCAGGCGCCGAGGTTGTGCGGATCGGTCACGCCATCAAGCACCAGCAACAGCGGCGCGCCTTCGGTGCGATCGAGCAGCTCGTCGAGCATTGCCTCGCCCCAGACCTGGCTCGGACTCACGTCCGCGACCACGCCCTGGTGCACGCCTTCGACCCAGACGTCCATTTCACGACGCTCGGCCTGGCCGATGGCAACCTTGTTCTGGTTGGCCAGCTCGACCAGCGCTTGCACGCGTGGCTCGCTACGACCTTCGGCCAGCCACACTTGCTTGACGCGCTTGGGATGGTGACGCAACAACGCTTCTACGGCGTGCACGCCGTAGATTTTTTCCAGACTCATGACTTGGCCTTAGGTTTGCGCGACCCGCCGCTTTTCGCAGGGGCCGAACCCGCCTTAGGCGGGCCTTTACGGTGCTTACTCGGTTTGCTCGACGGTTTGTCGGCGCCCTGGGACTTTCCCCCAGACGCCGCTTTACCACCGCTTTTGGCTTCGTTGAGCAACTGCTGCTTCAATTCACGACTCTTGCGCAGCTCGGCGTTTTTCGCCGCGGCATCGCTAGGACGGTAAGCATCGCTGACCTTTTCCTTGGTCGACGAGCGACGAGCAGGCTTGGCGGCTGGCTCAGCTGCAGCGGCAGCTTTCGCCGGAGCGCCTTTTTTCGCCGGCGCTGCAGTTTCAGCACCACGCTTCTTGCGGCCAATCGGAGCGTCGATGGTTTTTTCAGCCATCTCGAAGTCGATCTTGCGTTCGTCGAGATCGACGCGCATGACCCGCACTTCGACGGTATCGCCCAAACGGAAGCTGCGACCGGTGCGCTCGCCCGCCAGGCGGTGATGCACAGGGTCGAAGTGGTAGTAGTCACCCGGCAAGGCGGTGACGTGCACCAGGCCTTCGACGTAGATGTCGGTCAGCTCGACGAACAGGCCAAAGCCGGTCACGGCGGTGATCACACCCGGGAACGACTCGCCTACGCGGTCTTTCATGAACTCGCACTTGAGCCAGTTCACCACATCGCGAGTGGCTTCGTCGGCACGGCGCTCGCTCATGGAGCACTGCTCGCCCAACTGTTCCAGGGCCGCTTCGTCGTACGGATAGATCCGTGCCTTGGGAATGGTCATGGCACCGGCGCGCTTGACGTGCGGGGTGTTCTGCTTGGAATGGATCACACTGCGAATTGCGCGGTGCGTGAGCAGGTCCGGGTAGCGACGGATCGGCGAGGTGAAGTGCGTGTACGCCTCGTAATTCAGGCCGAAGTGGCCCTGATTGTCGGCGCTGTACACTGCCTGGCTGAGGGAACGCAGCATCACGGTCTGGATCAAGTGGAAATCCGGACGATCCTTGATGCTGGCCAGCAGAGCCTGGTAATCCTTCGGCGATGGGCCGTCCTTGCCTTTGTGCAGCGACAGGCCAAGCTCGCCGAGGAAGGCGCGCAGTTTTTCCAGGCGCTCCGGCGGCGGACCATCGTGGACCCGATACAGCGCAGGAATCTCGTGCTTTTTCAGGAACTCAGCGGTGGCCACGTTGGCCGCCAGCATGCATTCCTCGATCAGCTTGTGCGCGTCATTACGGGTGGTCGGCGTGATCTCGGCGATTTTGCGCTCGGAACCGAAGATGATCCGGGTTTCCTGGGTTTCAAAATCGATCGCGCCACGCACATGACGTGCGCCCAGCAACACCTTGTACAGCGAGTACAGCTGCTTGAGATGCGGGACTACGTCTGCATACTGGCTGCGCAAAGCCTTGGCTTCGCTGGTCTTCGGCGTTTCCAGGATGGTGCTGACCTTGTTGTAGGTCAGGCGCGCCTGGGAATGGATCACCGCTTCGTAGAACTGATAGTCGGTCATTTCGCCGGTTTTCGAGATGGTCATCTCGCACACCATGGCCAAACGGTCGACTTTCGGGTTCAGGGAGCACAGGCCGTTGGACAGCTGCTCCGGCAGCATCGGGATCACGCGCTCAGGGAAGTACACGGAGTTGCCGCGCACCTGGGCTTCGTTATCCAGGGCCGAACCGATCTTCACGTAGCTGGATACGTCGGCAATCGCAACGAACAACTTCCAGCCGCCGGAGAACAGACGCAGTTTGCCGGGCTTGGCTTCGCAGTAGACCGCATCGTCGAAGTCGCGGGCATCTTCACCGTCAATGGTGACGAACGGCAGATGGCGCAGGTCGATGCGCTTCTCTTTGTCTTTTTCTTCGACTTCCGGCTTGAGCTTGGCGGCTTCCTTGAGCACGGCCTCAGGCCATACGTGCGGGATATCGTAGGTGCGCAGCGCAACATCGATTTCCATGCCCGGCGCCATGTAGTTGCCGACCACTTCGACGATATCGCCCTGTGGCTGGAAGCGCGGGGTTGGCCAGTGGGTGATTTTCACCTCGACAAACTGACCGACCTTGGCGGCGCCATTGCGGCCCGGGGTTACCAGCACTTCCTGCTGGACCTTCGGGTTGTCCGGAATCACGAAGCCGATGCCGCCTTCTTCGAAGTAACGACCGACGATGGACTCGTGGGCACGGGACACCACTTCGACGATCACGCCTTCACGGCGACCACGACGGTCCAGGCCGGACACGCGCGCCAGGGCACGGTCGCCATCGAATACCAGGCGCATTTGCGCCGGGCTCATGAACAGGTCATCGCTGCCATCGTCAGGGATCAGGAAGCCGAAGCCATCACGGTGACCGGCAATGCGGCCAAGGATCAGGTCGAGCTTGTCCACCGGAGCGTAGGTGCCACGACGGGTGTAGATCAACTGTGCATCGCGCTCCATGGCGCGCAGGCGGCGGCGCAGCGCTTCGACCTGGTCTTCGGTGGTCAGACCGAATTCTTCAACCAGCTGCTCGCGGCTAGCAGGCGAACCCCGATCGGCGAGATGCGCCAGGATCAGTTCGCGGCTAGGAATAGGGTTTTCATATTTTTCCGCTTCACGAGCGGCCTCGGGATCGAGGGACTGCCAATCGGCCATTAGAGAGTTTTCACCTTGTCTATATGTGGGTTAGTTTGGCATACGCGTATTGAAACGGGAAATTTCCAGCAATAACTAGCCGGGAAATGCGTTTTATAGCCCCAGTAAGCCACCTTGCGCGACCGCCCGCGAAATTTTCCAGGCTTTTTTGATGACGGGGGTTTACAGCGCAAAAGTCACTCCGTATAGTGCGCGCCATCGACGACGGCAACGTTGAAGATACTGCCCAGATGGTGAAATTGGTAGACACGCCAGCTTCAGGTGCTGGTGACCGCAAGGTCGTGGAAGTTCGAGTCTTCTTCTGGGCACCAATTCAAAACCCAAGGTAAGCCTTGAGTTTCACAAAAACCCGCGAAAGCGGGTTTTTGCGTTACAGGCCTTTGATTTTTAACTGAAAATTTGATTTATAAAATCAAATCAGGGGTTTACAGATCAAAAAGCCCGCCGTATAGTTCGCCCCATCAACAGCGGCAACGTTGTTTGATAATGCCCAGGTGGTGAAATTGGTAGACACGCCAGCTTCAGGTGCTGGTGATCGCAAGGTCGTGGAAGTTCGAGTCTTCTCCTGGGCACCAAATTCAGATCAAACCCGCGAAAGCGGGTTTTTTCGTTTCTGGGGTTTAAAAACTCTGCCAGCAATTCCAGCCATGCCCGGACTTGAGAAGGTTTATCGTTTATCCTTGTAAGAATTTGTTGCATACAAGTGAGGAACACCCCGGATGATGATCCGCGATACCCGTCTCAAGACATCCCTTCTGCGTGGCCTGACCATCACTCTGCTCGGCCTGACCCTACTCTCGCCCACCGCCTATTCCGCCGACAAGGTTGAACTGACCCTATACAACGGCCAGCACAAGGAAGTCGGCGATGAACTCGCCAAGGCCTTCGAGGCCAAGACTGGCATCCATGTGAATGTGCGCAAGGGCAGCAGCAACCAGCTAGCCAGCCAGGTCGTTGAAGAGGGTGATCGCTCCCCTGCCGACGTGATCTACACCGAAGAGTCCCCGCCGCTGAACAAACTCGGCGAACAAGGCCTGCTGGCGACCATCGATGCCAGCACGCTAGATGTATTACCCAAGGAATACGTGGCCGCCGACGGCGCCTGGATGGGCGTGACCGCACGCACCCGGGTCGTGGCCTTCAACCCGAAACTGATCAAGGAAGACGAACTGCCCAAGTCGGTGCTGGATTTTGCCGGCCCCGAGTGGCAAGGCAAGGTTGGCTTCGTCCCCACCAGCGGCGCCTTCCAGGAACAAGCCGTCGCGATCCTCAAGATGCACGGGCGCGACGCCGCCGAAGAATGGCTCACCGGCCTGCGCGCGTTCGGCAAGGTCTACAGCAACAATATGGTCGCCCTCAAAGCCGTGGAAAACGGCGAAGTGGCCACGGTGCTGGTGAACAACTACTACTGGTTTGCCCTGAAAAAGGAAAAGACCAACCTGGATTCGCAACTGCACTACTTCACCGATGGCGATGCCGGCGGCCTGATTACCGTATCCGCAGCAGCAGCGCTGAAATCCAGCAAGCACCCCAAGGAAGCGCAGCAGTTGCTGGCGTTCATGGCCAGCGAAGAAGGCCAGCGCGTGATTACCAACACGTCCGCCGAATACCCGCTGCGCAAAGGCATGGAATCCAATCGCGGCCTCAAGCCATTTAGCGAACTGCAACCGCCGAAAATCACTCCCGCCGACCTGGGCAATGCCGAAGAAGCCCTGGAGCTGGAACGTGAGGTTGGCCTGAACTGATGAACCCATCGCTACCGACCCCCGCCTTGCGCGGGGGTTTTAGCCCACGGCGCAAGCGCCCCTCGATCTGGTTGCTGCTGCCGGTCTTGCTGTTGGTCGGCCTGAGCCTGCTGCCGTTGGTGTATGTAGGCCTCAAGGCCTGGCAAGCCGGCTGGGCCGAGGCAGTGCATCTGCTGTGGCGACCGTATGTGTTCGGGTTGCTGCGCAATACTTTGGCACTGATGATCGGCGTGACCGTGGCCTGCGCCGTGATCGGCCTGTCCCTGGCCTGGCTGCTGGAGCGCAGTAACCTCCCGGGCCGGCGCATCTGGGGCGTGATTCTGTGCCTGCCGTTTGCCGTGCCGGCGTTTGTCAGCAGCTTTACCTGGGTGTCGCTGAGCGCCCAGTTCGAAGGCCTTGGCGGGGCGATCCTGGTGATGACCCTGTCCAAGTACCCTCTGGTGTTTTTGCCGGTAGCGGCCACCCTACGCAACCTCGATCCGTCCCTGGAAGAGTCGGCCCGCACCCTGGGGCTCAATCGCTGGGGCGTGTTCTTTCGCATTACTTTGCCGCTGTTGTGGCCGTCGCTGCTGGCCGGCGCCCTGCTGATTGCCTTGCATATGCTGGTGGAATTCGGCGCCCTGTCGATCATCGGCCTGCAAACCTTCACCACGGCGATCTACCAGCAGTTCGAACTGGAGTTCAGCAATGCCAACGCGGCGATGCTGTCTGCGGTATTGCTGATGATGTGCCTGACCCTGCTCTGGCTGGAATTGCGCGTGCGCGGCAAGGGCCGCCATGTGCGCACCGGGCAAGGCGCGGCGCGGCATGCCGAGCAGGTTCGACTGGGTAAATGGGCGCCACTGGGTCAGCTTTATTGCTTGATGCTGGCGATCATTGGCAGCGGCATTCCACTGGGGATGCTCGGTTACTGGCTGGCCGTCGGTTCTTCGGCCGCCTTCCCGGTCGCGCAAATCAGTGAGGCGTTGCTGTCGTCCCTGGCCTTGTCCCTGGGCGGCGCCGCACTTTGCCTGGCGCTGGCGGTGCCAGTCGGCTTGCTGGTGGTGCGCTACAAAGGCCAACTGGCGCTGTGGGCCGAACGCCTGCCCTACCTGCTGCACGCCCTGCCCGGCCTGGTGATTGCCTTGACCCTGGTGTATTTCGCCCTGCATTACGTGCCGGCGCTGTATCAGACCTCGGCACTGCTGTTGATCGCGTATGCATTGCTGTTCTTGCCGCTGGCCCAGGCGCCGATCCGGACCGCGCTGAACAAGGCGGCGCCCCAACTGGAGGAAGCGGCCCGCACGCTGGGTGCATCGTCATTCAGCGCATTTTGCAGGGTGACCCTGCCGATTATCTTTCCGGCATTGGGGGCCGCGTTTGCGCTGGTGTTCCTTGATGCGATGAAGGAATTGACCGCGACCCTGCTGCTTAGCCCGACCGGGCTGAATACCTTGGCCACTGCCGTGTGGGCGCATACCTCGAATGTGGAGTTTGCGGCGGCGGCGCCTTATGCGGCGTTGTTGATTGTGGTGTCGGGGTTGCCCGTCTATCTGCTCACGACGCGGATGTATCTGAGCCGCTGAGCCCGCAATCGCGGGCAAGCCCGCTCCCACATTGGAACGCGATTACCTGTGGGAGCGGGCTTGCCCGCGATGAGGCCCGAGCAGCCAACCTCAGGCCCGAAACTGCCCCAGGCTGGCCTTCAACTGCGCCGCCAACCCATCCAGCACCTTGCCACTGGCGGTGGTCTCCACCACCGCCTGCGCCGCACGCTCGGCCTGGGCGTGGATCACTTCGACCCGACCACGCACCGCATGCGCGCCCTGGGCCTGATGCTCGGCAGCCCGAGTCGCCAGGCCAATCGCCGCATGCACCTGCTCAACCGAGGCCTGCACCGTTTGCTGCAAGCGCACGCTGTCGCGCAGTACCAGCAGCCCCTCACTGGCCTGGCGTCCGGCCTTGCCGATGGTTTCCACCGCCTCGCGCGCGCCTTGTTGCAGCGCCACGATATGCGCCTGGATATCGCCCGTGGAGCTTTGGGTTTTACTGGCCAGCGCGCGCACTTCGTCCGCCACCACCGCAAAACCACGCCCGGTCTCCCCGGCCCGCGCTGCTTCGATAGCCGCATTCAGGGCCAGCAGGTTGGTCTGCTCGGCGATGCCGTGGATCACCGTCAGCACCACCTCGATCTGCTCGCTTTGCTGGGCCAGGCGTTCGATCACCTTGGAGCCGGCCTGCACCTGGCCCGCCAATGCCTCGATCAAACTGCCGACCTCGGCCGAGGTCCGCGAATTTTCATCGGTGGCCTGGCGAATATCCACCACCTGCTGCAACGCGGCCTGCATGGCATGGCTTTCGGCTTGGGCCTCATCAGCCATTTGCGACAGGGCCCGCAGGCTTTCGGCCACTTCATCGCGCTGCAAGCCCGCCGCCGCATCGGCACCGGCGTTGCGCAGAGTCATCGCGCCGATTTCCACACCGGTACGCTGCGCCACATCACCCGCCTCCCGCACAATGGGCTGCAACTTATCCACAAAGCGATTGACCGCCGAGGCCATGGCGCCGATTTCATCCTGACTGTTGATCTGCACGCGCTTGGTCAAGTCGCCCTCACCCGCCGCCAGATCATCCATGGCCGCAATCAGCAGTTTCAAGCGGTTGACCACACGCCGCCCAAGCACCACGGCAATCAGCAGCAACACGCCCAGGCCAACCACCGCCAGGCCCAGGCCGATGCGCCAGCGCAAGGCTTGCGCGGCCTCCTGTACCGCACCCGAGGTGTTGGCCGTCATTTGCGTGGCCGTGGCTTGCGCCGACTGCAGGCGGGCGCCCATGGCTGCCGCACTGTCGGCCGCTGCGCCCTTGAGGCTATCCCCCACCAATTGACCGCCGCTGGCGATCAGCGCAGCAAAGCGCTGGTCCAGCGCCGTCAGGTCAGCCTCCACCGCCGCAGTGGAAACCCCCATGAGCACCTTGCCGATCTCCACGCCATTGGGGCTGATGGAGGCTTCGACGTAGTACACCGAAGGGTCGTTTTTCGCAGCATTCAATACTTTATCCAACGCACGATCACCCTCGCCTTTCTCCAACAGCGCCTTGTTGATCGGGTTCTCCCGGTTCAGATAACGGGTCAGATGCTGGCCAGTAGCGTCGTCATACACCACAAACAACACATTGGGATTGCGCTGGGCGCGCCGGGCGAATTCCGACAGCGCCGGCACATCACTGTCCCACATCGCACGCGGCGCAACCGAGGCCAGCAACTGCGCCATGTCGTTGGCAGAGTCTTTCAGGTCCTTTTCCAGGGTCGCACGCAGTTGCTGCTGCTCTTGCTTCAAACGCGCAGAAAGCCCGGCCGTCAGGCGGTCACTGGTGCTGGTCGATAAGCTGTCCAGGCTGGACGTCACTTCCTTGCCCGCCTGCGTCAATTCGCCCGACAGTTTCTGGCTGTCGACGCCCAGGCGCTTGCCCAAATCGGCTTCCAGGGCCGTGACTGTGCTCCGGGTCAGGGCGACCGCCACCAGCACTTGCACCAAAAGAGCGATACCAAGGGTAACGAACACCGGTCGCAACAACCGGCTTTGTAACAATGAGAGAACGGCAGACATCGGGAATCCCTCCACCACGGGTGCCATTAAATTGATAGCACCGCGAAAGAGAGAAACATAGCAAGGGTCGTGCCGTGCCCGAGACAGAAACGACAAAGGGCCCCCGAAGGGGCCCTTTGCTTTTTACATCAACAGCTTATTAAGCGAACGGATGACGCAGGACGATGGTCTCGTTGCGGTCCGGGCCCGTCGAAATAATGTCGATCGGCGCGCCGATCAACTGTTCAACGCGCTTGATGTAGGCACGGGCATTGGCAGGCAGTTCTTCCAGGGTCTTGGCACCCACGGTCGACTCGGTCCAGCCCGGCACTTCTTCGTACACCGGCTGCAGGCCCACGTAGCTGTCGGCGTCAGTCGGGGCAACATCGTTACCGTCTGCATCTTTGTAGCCGATGCAGATGTTGATGGTTTCCAGACCGTCGAGCACATCCAGCTTGGTCAGGCAGATGCCCGAGATGCTGTTCACATCGATAGCGCGACGCAGGATAACGGCGTCGAACCAGCCACAACGACGAGCACGACCGGTAGTCGCGCCGAACTCGTGACCCTGTTTGGCAAGGTGCGCACCGACATCGTCAAACAGTTCAGTCGGGAATGGACCCGAACCTACGCGAGTGGTGTAGGCCTTGGTGATGCCCAGGATGTAGTCCAGGAACATCGGGCCAACACCCGAACCGGTCGCCACGCCACCAGCGGTGGTGTTGGAGCTGGTCACGTACGGGTAGGTACCGTGGTCGATGTCCAGCAACGAACCCTGGGCACCTTCGAACATGATGTCTTTGCCGGCGCGACGCAGGTCGTGCAGCTCGGCCGTCACGTCCAGCATCAGCGGCTTGAGCAGCTCAGCGTACTCTTTGCACTCAGCCAGGGTCTTGTCGAATTCAATGGCCGGCTCTTTGTAGTAACCGACCAGCATGAAGTTGTGGTAATCCACCAGTTCACGCAGCTTGTCTTCAAAGCGCGGCATGTTGAGCAAGTCGCCCACACGCAGGCCACGACGTGCAACCTTGTCTTCGTAGGCCGGGCCGATGCCGCGACCGGTAGTACCGATCTTCAGCTCGCCACGGGCCTTTTCACGGGCCTGGTCCAGGGCGACGTGGAAGGACAGGATCAGCGGGCAGGACGGGCTGATACGCAGGCGCTCGCGCACCGGTACGCCTTTCTCTTCCAGCTTGGTGATCTCGCGCAACAGGGCGTCAGGTGCAACCACCACGCCATTGCCGATCAGGCACTGCACGCCTTCGCGCAGGACGCCCGACGGGATCAGGTGCAAGACGGTTTTTTCGCCATCGATGACCAGGGTGTGGCCAGCGTTGTGGCCACCTTGGTAGCGCACTACGGCGGCAGCATGTTCGGTCAGCAGATCAACGATCTTGCCTTTGCCCTCATCACCCCATTGGGTGCCCAGGACTACGACATTCTTACCCATAACACTTGTCCTCATTCGCGCAAACTTGGTGCCGGCGTTGGCCGGCAGGAAAACTCAAGAAGCCAGTGGCGATACTTGCCAAAGCCCGTTCTGCTGAATCAATTGCCGGTCGCAGTCCGCTTCACGGGCGGCGGCCAATGGCTGCCCAGGCAAGGCCTGGACGACACGCTGACCCTCGCTGCGCAACTGGCAGACCTGCTGCCAGAGTGCCGCGTCCGTACTGTCTGGCATCCAGATACCGCCAGACGGTAGCTCGACTTCAGCACGCCCCAGGGTCACCAGGGTTTTCAAATCGGTAGAAAAACCAGTTGCCGGACGGGCACGACCAAAGTCGGCGCCGATATCGTCATAACGACCGCCCTGGGCAATGGCTTGGCCAACACCCGGCACAAACACGGCGAACACCACACCGGTGTGGTAGTGGTAGCCGCGCAACTCACCCAGGTCGAAATACAAAGGCAACTGCGGGAAGCGCGCCGACAACTGCTCGGCAATCGCCAGCACATCGTCCAGCGCCGCCAATACAGGCGCAGGCGCTTTGGCCAGGCGCTCACGGGCGGCGGCCAGTACTTCGCGACCACCACACAGATCCACCAGCGCACGCAGCATGCCAGCCAGATCGGCAGGCACACCTTCGGTCAGGGCGATCACTTCGTCGATAGCCTTGCGCTGCAGGGCATCGAACAACTGTTGCTCAACTTCACCGGACAGACCAGCCGCACGGGCCAGGCCACGGTAGATACCGACATGCCCCAGGTCCATGTGCACATCCGGCACGTCAGCCAACTGCAGCATCGCCAGCATCAGACTGATGACTTCGACGTCGCTGCTCGGGCTTGCATCGCCGTATAACTCGGCGCCCAGCTGGATCGGGCTACGGGAAGACGACAAGGCACGCGGCTGGGCATGTAGCACGCTGCCGGCGTAGCACAGGCGGCTCGGCCCTTCACGGCGCAGGGTATGCGCATCGATGCGCGCCACTTGCGGCGTGATGTCGGCACGAAAGCCCATTTGCCGGCCCGATTGCGGGTCGATGACCTTGAAGGTGCGCAGATCCAGGTCCTGGCCCGCGCCGGTCAGCAGGGATTCCAGGTACTCGATATGGGGAGTCACGACAAACTCGTAACCCCAGCTCTGGAACAGATCCAACACCTGGCGACGCGCGATTTCAATACGCGCAGCCTCTGGTGGCAGTACTTCTTCGATGCCATCTGGCAGCAGCCAGCGGTCTACCGTTGCCATTACGCCATTCCCCTATGACCCGGCCAGCCCTTGGGCGAGCCTTGAGTGAAGCAGAAAATACCCGGCCCCTGCATAAACCACGCGCAAGAGCGACGTGACGAATGGCCTGTAACGGGCCTCGTCGGGCACTTTCCTCGAAAAACCTGTCACGCCTGCAGCGCACAACAACAATCAAACATGCAGACGCAAAAAAGCCGGGAATTTCCCGGCTGCCGCATCATACACCCGTTTTCCGAAAGGATCACCCCGCCGAGCGTTTTAGCCGCCCGACGGAGTGAAACCAGCCAGTCAGCGGGTTACTTGGACTTTTCCAGGTAGCGGAAGAAATCGCTACTTGGGTCCAGCACCATGACATCGGTTTTGTTCGCGAAGCTTTCACGGTAGGCACGCAGGCTACGATAGAACGCGTAGAACTCCTGGTCCTGGCCGTAAGCCTTGGCGTAGATCGCCGCGGCTTGAGCATCACCGTCACCGCGAGCCTCTTCAGACTCACGATAGGCTTCTGCCAACAGTACGCGACGCTGACGGTCGGCATCCGCACGGATACCTTCAGCCAGTTCGTTACCCTTGGCACGGTGCTCACGAGCCTCACGCTCACGCTCGGTGCTCATACGCTCGAACACGCTGCGGTTCACTTCCTTGGGCAGGTCAATGGCCTTGACCCGAACATCAACCACTTCGATGCCCAGCTCTTTTTCAGCCATGGTGTTCAACGAACGCGTGATGTCAGCCATCAACGCATCACGTTCACCTGAAACCACCTCGTGCAGGGTGCGTTTACCAAACTGGTCACGCAGGCCCGATTCCAGACGACGGGACAAACGCTCGTCGGCAATCTGCTTGAGGCCGGAAGTCGCGGTGTAGAAGCGCTCGGCATCCTTGACGCGCCACTTGGCGTAGGCGTCAACCATCACGGCTTTCTTTTCCAGGGTCAGGAAGCGCTGCGTCGGTGCATCCAGAGTCATCAGGCGGGCGTCGAACTTGCGCACCTGGTTGACGTAGGGGACCTTCACATGCAGGCCTGGCTGGACATCCGCCTGGACCACGCGACCGAATTGCAGCAACACCGCACGCTCGGTCTGAGCCACGATGTAGAAGCAGTTCCAGGCAGCGATGACCACGACGACACCCACAATCAGGGCGGTCAGCGATTTATTGCTCATCAACGACTCTCCCTGGAACGTGTTTGCTGTTGCTGCAAGTCAGCGGCCGCACGGGCGCTCGCTTCGTTGGCAGCGGCAGTCGAACTGGCGGAAGACGAAGTGTTACCAGCGCTACGACCACCTTCGATCATCTTGTCCAGCGGCAGGTACAGCAGGTTGTTCTGCCCACCCTTGTTGCCGGTCACGAGTACCTTGCTGGTATTGGTGAAGACTTCCTGCATGGTGTCCAGGTACAGACGCTCGCGGGTGACTTCCGGTGCCTTGCGGTACTCGGCCACCAGCTTGGTGAAGCGGTCAGCCTCACCCTTGGCGCGGGACACGACTTCGTCGCGGTAACCGTTGGCATCTTCAAGGATGCGCTGGGCCTGACCACGGGCTTCCGGCACGACGCCGTTGGCGTAGGTTTCAGCCTGGTTGCGCGAACGCTGCTCGTCTTCACGGGCGCGGATCACGTCATCGAAGGCTTCCTGCACTTCACGCGGTGCCGCTGCGCTCTGTACGTTGACCTGGGTAACAGTGATACCGGTGCGATATGTATCGAGGAACCGTTGCAGGCGCTCCTTGATCTCGCTGGCCATCAATTCACGACCTTCGGTCAGCACCTGGTCCATCGCAGTGGAGCCCACTACGTGGCGCAGGGCGCTTTCGGTCGCGTGCTGCAAGCTGATTTCCGGCTGGTCGACGTTAAGCACGAAGTCCTGCAGGTTGCTGATCTTGTACTGCACGGTCAGCGGCACTTCGACGATGTTCTCGTCTTCGGTCAGCATCTGGCCCTGCTTGGTGTAGGCACGCTCACGCGTGACGTTCTCCATGTACTTCTTGTCGATCGGCGGGAAGTAGATGTTCAGGCCTGGACCGACAGTCTCGTAGTACTTGCCGAAGCGCAGCACCACGGCTTGCTCCTGCTCGTCGACTACATAGACCGCGCTGTACAGCCAGACAGCCGCCAGCGCCACGAGACCGAGGCCAAGCAGGCCGTAGCCGCCGCCTTTGCTCGTGCGACCGCCGTCGTCACCACCACGTTTTTTTCCACCACCGAACAACCCATTCAGGCTTTCCTGCAGCTTTCGGAAGGCCTCGTCGAGATCTGGTGGCCCCTTGCGGTCGCCATTATTGCGGCGTTTACCACCCCAAGGATCCTGATTATTCGAGTTGCCACCCGGCTCATTCCAAGCCATAGCGCTCTCCATCTGATAAAGCAAAGACGCACCCACGGCGCGCCGACCAATGCTACAGAATGCCTGCCACAGCGGCACAACCGCTTTCTCAGGCTTTTATTGCAAAGTGTGTTGTTCGAGGAACTCTGTCGGTACAACACCCTCACGACTCACCAGCCGATTGAGCTCCGAACGAGGCAAACGAACAGCCAGCAGGCTGACACCTTCTTCGTCGTGTTCTTCTTTCTGTACGGCGCCCAACTCAAAAAACTGAGCACGCAGTCGAGCAAAACGCTGCGGCAAGCGCAAGGTGCCGACGAACAAATCACCACCGAGCAACTCGGCAATCGCCTGCTCGAGCAGCTCAAGACCGCTACCATCGCGCGCCGAGAGCCAGACCCGTTGGGGCCTGCCGTTTTCGTCACGCTGGATTTGCGGCTCTACGCCCTCAAGCAAATCGAGTTTGTTATAGACCTCAAGGATCGGCAAGTCCTGGGCACCAATCTCGCCCAGTACCACCATGACCTGTTCGATCTGCAACATCCGGTCAGGCTCGGCCGCATCGATTACGTGCAGCAGCAGGTCGGAGTTGCTCGACTCTTCGAGCGTAGACCGGAACGCCTCGACCAGCTTGTGGGGCAAGTGGCGAATGAAGCCCACGGTATCGGCCAGCACAATCGGCCCCAGGTCGTCGAGTTCCAGACGGCGCAAGGTCGGGTCGAGGGTGGCGAACAGCTGGTCGGCCGCGCACACGTCCGATTTGGTCACGTTGTTGAACAGCGTGGATTTGCCGGCGTTGGTATAGCCCACCAGGGACACGGTAGGGATATCCGCACGCGTACGCCCACGGCGCGATTGCTCGCGTTGGCTGCGTACTTTTTCCAGACGGCCCTTGATCTGGCGCAGGCGAACCCGCAGCAGACGCCGGTCGGTCTCAAGCTGGGTTTCACCCGGGCCACGCATGCCGATACCGCCACCCTGACGCTCAAGGTGAGTCCAGCCGCGAACCAGGCGGGTGCTCATGTGGTCAAGCTGGGCCAGTTCGACCTGGAGCTTGCCTTCATGGGTACGGGCGCGCTGGGCGAAAATATCGAGAATCAGACCGGTGCGGTCAATCACGCGGCACTCGAACACACGTTCGAGGTTACGTTCCTGACTGGGCGTGAGGATGTGATTGAAGATCACCAGATCGGCTTCTTCGGCATGGACCAAGTCGCGCAGTTCCTCGACCTTGCCGCTGCCAATCAGAAATTTGGCGGTTGGCCGATGACGCGGCACGTTAAAAAACGCGACGGTCTCGGCGCCGGCCGAATTTGCCAGCTCCTGAAACTCCTGCGGATCTTCGCGCGCCTCAGGGTCCTGTCCATCCAAGTGAACGAGGATTACTCGCTCACCACCACCGTGGCGCTCAAAGAACAAAGGAGACTCCTATCAGGCGTTACCTGGCTCAGCGTCACCCTGTTCGGATTCGGTTGCGCTAGGCAGACGAATTGGACGAACCGGCACTACTGTCGAGATAGCGTGTTTGTAGACCATCTGGCTGACGGTGTTTTTCAGCAGGATAACGAACTGGTCGAAAGACTCGATCGTACCTTGCAGCTTGATGCCGTTGACCAGATAGATGGAAACCCCAACTTTCTCTTTACGTAAAGTATTCAAGTAAGGGTCTTGTAGCGAATGCCCTTTTGACATGTGCCGCACTCCTTTAAGGATCAATAATAAAAAATCGGAAAAATAGATAGTTTGTGACCGTCACACCCCCAAGGATAGACGGCAATTGCAAGGACTCAGCTCAATATGGAGACCGTTCCCAAGTATTTCAAGGCGCGTGACAGATTGTCGCAATCCAGACTGTCCAGCCAATGCAAGTCAGTCCAGCTGCGCAGCCAAGTGAACTGGCGCTTTGCCAATTGGCGCGTGGCAATAATGCCGCGCTCCTGCATTTCGGCTGACGTCAGCTTGCCATCCAGATGATCCCAGACTTGGCGGTAGCCTACAGCACGTATCGAAGGCAATCCCGGATGCAGATCACCTCTTGAACGCAGTGCTACGACCTCCTCTACGAACCCCTGTTCCAACATAATTGTGAATCTTTGTGCAATTCGCTCATGCAGCACCTGGCGATTCGCCGGAGCGATCGCCAGATTTGCGACAGTATAGGGCAATTGTCCCGGTCCAGAGGTGCCTGCGTCAGTACTTTGCGCAGATTGTCTGAGGCGGTGGGCTGTCATGGTCTGACCACTGACGCGCCAGACTTCCAGGGCCCGACTCAGGCGCTGGGGGTCATTGGGGTGAATGCGCGCGGCAGACACCGGGTCAATCGCCGCCAATTGCTCGTGCAGGGCTTGCCAGCCAAGGCGCGCAGCCTCTTCTTCGATTTCGGCGCGCACCTGCGGATCGGCGGGCGGCATGTCTGCCAGGCCTTCCTGCAGCGCCTTGTAATAGAGCATCGTGCCGCCCACCAGCAGCGGGATATTGCCCCGCGCGGTGATTTGCGCCATGGCGGCAAGGGCATCGCTGCGAAAATCCGCCGCCGAGTAGCTTTGCGACGGATCGATAATGTCGATCAGACGATGGGGATGGGCGGCCAACAGCTCTTTGGACGGTTTGGCGGTGCCGATGTCCATGTCCCGGTAAACCAGGGCCGAATCGACGCTGATCAACTCGCACGGCAGGACCTTGGTCAGCTCGATAGCCAGGTCGGTCTTGCCGGCGGCCGTCGGGCCCATCAGGAAGATGGCGGGAGGTAGAGAGCTCATCAACGGCCGCGCAGGAATAGTTTGTCCAGATCATCCAGGCCCATTTGGGTCCAGGTCGGTCGGCCATGGTTGCATTGGCCGCTGCGTTCGGTGTTTTCCATATCCCGCAGCAAGCCGTTCATTTCCGGCAGGGCCAGGCGCCGGTTGGCGCGGATTGCACCGTGGCAGGCCATGGTGCCGAGCAGTTCGTTGATATGCGCCTGGATCCGGTCACTGGTGCCGTACTCCATCAGGTCCGCCAGCACATCAGCTACCAGCCGATTGGCCTCGGCCTGCTTGAGCAAAGCCGGAATCTGCCGGATCGCCAGGGTTTCTGGCCCCAGGCGCTGCAACTCAAAGCCCAGCTTCTGGAACACCGCCAGGTGCTCTTCAGCGCAATCGGCCTCACGCTGGCTGACGGCCAACGACTCCGGCACCAGCAACGGCTGGCCGCTCAGGCCTTCGCTGGCCATGGCGATCTTCAGGCGCTCGTACATGATCCGCTCATGGGCCGCGTGCATGTCCACCAGCACCAGGCCGTGGGCGTTTTCCGCGAGGATATAGATGCCCTTGAGCTGGGCCAGGGCATAACCCAGGGGCGGGATATCACCGCCACCTTCCGGCAAAGCCACTGCGCCCGGTTCGGCACCGGGCAGCGGCGCAAAGAACTCGCGATAGGCCGCCTGGGCCTCAGCCACCGGCACTGCCGATTGCGGTCGCGGGGTGTATTGATATTGATAGCCGGCACCTGCACCGGAACCCGCCGCCGGGTAGCTCGGCTGGGCTTGCGGCGATTGCAGCAGGTTGGCCGCCAGGCTCATTTCGCCCTGGGGCCCGAATTCACCGGCCTCCGGCCCTGTCGGGCGGACGACGGCAGTGACAATCGGCGCGCCCAACTGATCATCCGGGCGCACGTCGCCCAACGCTCGGTGCAAGGTACCGTAGAGGAAGTCATGAACCATGCGCCCATCACGGAAGCGCACTTCATGCTTGGTCGGGTGCACGTTGACGTCAACGACCGCCGGGTCCACTTCAAAAAACAGCACGAAGGTCGGATGGCGGCCATTGAACAGCACGTCGCGATAGGCCTGGCGTACCGCATGGGCCACCAGCTTGTCGCGCACCGCACGGCCATTCACAAAGAAGTACTGCAAGTCCGCCTGGCTGCGGGAGAACGTCGGCAGGCCTACCCACCCCCACAAATGCAAGCCATTGCGCTCGATTTCAATCGGCAGCGCCTGCTCCAGGAAGCCCGCGCCACAGATCGCCGATACGCGTCGGGCGCGCGCGGCATCGTCGTTGGCCTCGTGCAGGCTGAGGATGGTCTTGCCGTTGTGGCGCAAATGGAAGGCCACGTCGAAACGGGCCAGGGCCAGGCGCTTGATGACTTCTTGCAGGTGATCGAATTCGGTTTTTTCGGCCTTGAGGAATTTGCGCCGAGCCGGGGTATTAAAGAACAAGTCACGCACTTCCACCGAAGTGCCTACCGGGTGGGCCGCCGGCTGGACCCGGGGGGCCATGTCGCGACCTTCGGTCTCTACCTGCCACGCCTGCTCGGCGCCACGGGTGCGGGAAGTCAGGGTCAGGCGCGCCACCGAGCTGATCGACGCCAGGGCTTCGCCACGGAAACCCAGGCTCATCACCCGCTCAAGATCTTCCAGGTCACGAATCTTGCTGGTGGCATGTCGCGCCAAGGCCAGCGGCAGGTCATCGGAGGAAATCCCGCTGCCGTCGTCGCGCACCCGCAGCAGCTTGACCCCGCCCTGCTCCACATCCACGTCAATGCGCTTGGCGCCGGAGTCGAGGCTGTTTTCCAGCAGCTCCTTGATCACCGAGGCCGGGCGCTCAACCACTTCGCCCGCGGCAATCTGGTTGGCCAGCCGCGGGCTGAGCAATTCGATGCGCGAGGCGCTGTTCAATACCGATTCACTCATTACTGGGCTGCCAATTCAGTGCCAGGGATGGTCAACACCTGGCCGACTTTCAGTTCGTCGGTTTTCAGGCTGTTGGCGCTGCGTAACGTGGCGGCCGACACCTGGAAGCGTACAGCCAGCATGGCCAGCGTATCGCCAGGCTGCACCCGGTGATCACGCGGGCCTTGGGCAATTTTCCCGGAGTCGCGCAGCCAGGCGATATAGGTGCCCGGTGGCGGATTCTGCTGGAAGAACTGACGCACGCCAGAGCTGATGGAGCGCGCCAGGGCCTGCTGATGGCTGGCACTGGCCAGCTTGTTGGCTTCGTTGGCGTTGGAGATAAAGCCGGTTTCCACCAGGATCGAGGGGATATCCGGCGACTTGAGCACCATAAACCCGGCTTGCTCCACCCGCTGTTTATGCAGCGGCGTGACCCGGCCCATGTTGGTCAGGACTTTCTGCCCGACGTTCAGGCTGGAGGTCAGCGAGGCGGTCATCGACAGGTCAAGCAACACACCAGCGAGCATGCGGTCCTTGTCATCCAGGGACACGTTGCCCGCGCCGCCGATCAAGTCGGAGCGGTTTTCGCTATCGGCCAGCCAGCGTGCAGTCTCAGACGTGGCGCCGCGATCCGACAGGGCAAACACCGAGGCGCCAAAGGCGGCCTTCGACGGTGCGGCGTCGGCGTGGATCGAGACGAACAGGTCGGCGCCCTTCTTGCGGGCGATTTCGGTACGCCCGCGCAATGGGATGAAATAGTCACCCGTACGGGTCAATTCGGCGCGGTAGCCTTTCATGCCGTTGATCTGGCGCTGCAATTCCCGGGCAATGGCCAGGACCACGTCTTTTTCGTGTTGGCCACGGGAACCGGAGGCGCCCGGGTCTTCACCGCCGTGGCCGGCATCGATCACTACGATGACGTCACGCTTGCCGGCCGGTGCGGGCGGCAGCGGTGGCAACTTGACCTGGGGCTGCGCAGGGTTGACCGGCACCGCAGGCGTCGTGGCAACAGCAGGCGTTGGCGCAGGGGCTGGCGCCGCGTCGGCCGGGTTGTCAAACAGGTCGACCACCAGGCGGTTGCCATACTGGGCGTTCGGCGCGAGGGAAAAACTCTTGGGTGTGACGACCTTCTTCAGGTCGATGACCACCCGCAGGTCGGTCGGCGTGCGCTGGGCCGAGCGCATCGCGGTAATCGGCGTGTTGGCCGTGGAAACCTTCAACGGCGCGGCCAGGGTCGCACCATTGATGTCGATGACCAGGCGATCAGGCGCCGTCAGGGTAAAGACACTGTGCTGGACCGGGCCAGACAGGTCGAACACCAGTCGCGTGTTATCCGGCGCTCGCCACAGGCGCACACTTTTTACCTGTGAAGCGGCCAGAGCATTGACAGTCATTGCCGCAAGCAACACCCCCACGACAGCAACCAACGCGCGAAAGCGCATACCTAACCCACCCATTATTAGAATTCCAAAGCCAAAGCGGCGCACCAGGACTCACTGCGCGCGCTCTGGGACAACAATTTCAACTGACGCCCATTGTCATGCGGGGTAATGGTAATGGTCAGGTCAGGCTTTGGCAAAAAGCCTGTGCCCTTGTCCGGCCACTCGATCAGGCATAACGCATCGCCATCGAAGTAATCGCGGATGCCCATGTACTCCAATTCCTCGGGATCCACCAAGCGATAGAGGTCGAAATGGAACGCCCGCACGTCACCGATCTCGTAAGGTTCTACCAAAGTGAACGTCGGACTTTTTACTGCGCCGGTATGGCCAAGCCCACGAATAATGCCGCGCGACAGCGTGGTTTTGCCGGCACCCAGATCGCCCTGCAGAAAAATCAGGCCCGCGCCCTGGGTGATTTCGGCAATGCGTTTGCCAAAAGCCACCATGGCCTCCTCATCCGCAATAAACAGCGTTACTTCAGACACGGTGACTGCTCCTCCAACAACTGACGAATGGCGGGAATCAGGTCGCTGGCAGCCAAGCCGCGACCAAAACTACCCTGACGGTCGCCCGCCGTGGCATGCAACCACACCGCCAGGCTGGCGGCCTCGAACGCCGGCATGCCCTGGGCCAGCAGCGCGCCGGTGAGGCCGGCAAGCACATCGCCCAAACCCGCCGACGCCATGGCGGGATGGCCCTGATCGCAACGCGCCACCCGCCCATCCGGGCTGGCGATCAGGCTGCCAGCGCCCTTGAGTACCGTGACGGCATTGAATTTCTGGCTCAGCGCGCGCGCCACCTTAAGCCGGTCGGCCTGAACCTCGGCTGTCGAGATCCCCATCAGCCGCGCCGCTTCCCCAGGGTGCGGAGTGATCACACAACCGCCCGGCAGAGCTACATGGCCTGCGGCCAGCAGGTTCAGTGCATCAGCATCCCAGACCTGGGGTTGACGGGCATTGGCAGCCACCGACAGCAGGCTTTTACCCCACGCCATGTCGCCGAGGCCGGGACCAATAACGATCACCGAGACTTTTTCCAGCAGGGCCATCAGCTGATTGGCCGAATGCACGCCCCGCACCATGACTTCCGGCAAACGGGTCAGGGCTGCCGGGACGTGCTCGCTGCGGGTCGCCAGGGATACCAGGCCAGCACCGCTGCGCAGTGCGCTTTCGGCACTCAGCAGCGACGCGCCGCCAAAGCCATGGTCGCCGCCAATGACCAGGACATGGCCAAACTGGCCCTTGTGGGCCGCTGGGGAGCGCGCAGCCAGTTGCGGCAAATGGCCAGGCAACAGCGGCTGAACGTCGGTTATTTCGTGTTTTGTCTGCGGCATGCGTCTTCAAGCTCCGATGTCTGGCAGAATTATACGCATCTAACCTGCGGTTTCTCTCGTCTCATGCCTGCTATTACCACCGATCTGCCCGCCCTCGCCCAATCGATCAAAGACTGGGGCCGCGAGTTGGGCTTTCAACAAGTCGGCATCAGCGGCCTGGACCTGGCCGAGCATGAACAGCACCTGCAGCGCTGGCTCGACGCGGGCTACCACGGCGAGATGGACTATATGGGCGCCCATGGCAGCAAGCGCTCGCACCCCGACGAACTGGTACCCGGCACCTTGCGCGTGGTGTCCCTGCGCATGGATTACCTGCCCGGCGACACACAAATGGCGCAACTGCTGGCCCAACCCGAAAAAGCCTACATCTCCCGCTACGCCCTGGGCCGCGACTACCACAAGCTGATCCGCAAGCGCGTGCAGCAACTGGCCGACCGCATCCAGGCCCAGATCGGCCCGTTTGGCTTTCGCGCCTTTGTCGACAGCGCCCCGGTGCTGGAAAAAGCCATCGCTGAAAAGGCCGGCCTGGGCTGGATCGGTAAAAACACCCTGGTCCTCAACCGCAAGGCCGGCAGTTACTTCTTTCTCAGCGAGCTGTTTGTCGACCTGCCGCTGCCTATCGACCCGCCCCACAGCACCGAACACTGCGGCCGCTGCACCGCCTGCCTGGATATCTGCCCGACCAATGCGTTCGTCGGGCCCTATGTACTGGACGCCCGGCGCTGTATTTCCTACCTGACCATTGAGTTGAAGAGCGCGATCCCCGAAGACCTGCGGCCGTTGATTGGCAACCGCGTGTTCGGCTGTGATGACTGTCAGATCGTTTGCCCGTGGAATCGTTTCGCCCGACCTTCAGGAGAAAGCGATTTCAAGCCGCGCCACAACCTGGATAACGCCGAACTGGCCGAGTTGTTTATGTGGGACGAGGATAAATTCCTCAGCAGCACCGAAGGCTCGCCACTGCGCCGTGCCGGTTACGAGCGCTGGCTACGCAACCTGGCCGTGGGCCTGGGGAATGCGCCCTCCAGCATTCCGGTGCTCGAAGCGTTGAAGGCGCGCCGGGATTACCCCTCTGAACTGGTCCGCGAACATGTGGAATGGGCACTGAACCAGCACGCAATCCGTCAGTGCTCGTCGTTGTAGACGAACTTGGGCATTTCCCAATGAAAGCGGATCGCCAGCAGGCGCAGCAGAAAACCGCTGAACAGGGTCAGCAGGATAGCTTGCTCGCTGGGCAGTTCGAGGTAGATGCACAGCATGTAGCACCAGGCCGCGAGGAACGACACGCTGGCGTACAGCTCGCGGCGGAAGATCAGCGGAATGTCGTTGCAGAAGATATCCCGCAGGATGCCGCCGAACACCCCGGTAATCACGCCGCTGACCGAAGCCACCAGCATGCCGTGGCCCATTTCCAGGGCCGTCATGCAGCCGATCAGCGTGAAGGCCACCAGGCCCACGGCGTCCAGCGCCAAAAACAGTGAACGCAAATGGCGCATCAGCGGCGCGATAAAGATCGTCACCAAGGCCGCGACTGAGGTCAGCACCAGGTATTCCGGGTGCTTGACCCAGGTCAGCGGGTAGTGGCCGAGCAGCACATCACGCACCGAACCGCCGCCAAGGGCTGTGACGCACGCGATCAGCACCACGCCGAACCAATCCATGCCGCGCCGACCGGCGGACAAGGCACCGGTCATGGCTTCGGCGGTGATGGCGATGAGGTAGAGCATCAACAGCATGATGGCGATCCTTGCAGGAATATTGTGCAGAGCTGGCGTGTGGTGGCGAGCGGGCTTGCCCCGCGCTGGGCTGCGTAGCAGCCCCGATATTGGGCGATGATATCCGACCGAAGGGTTGCAGTGGCTGAATTAGGGCCGCTGCGCGCCCCAGCGCGGGGCAAGCCCGCTCGCCACGACATACCCACAACAAACCTGCCAAACGGTAGGATCAGGCCTTGATGAAATGCTTGCGGTAATGCTGCAACTCGGCAATCGACTCGCGGATATCGTCCAGGGCCAGGTGGGTGCTGCCCTTGTGGAAGCTGTCCTTGACCTCCGGCGCCCAGCGCGCGGCCAGTTCTTTCAAGGTCGACACGTCAAGGTTGCGGTAGTGGAAGTAGCTTTCCAGTGCCTTCATATGGGTATAGAGGAAGCGGCGGTCCTGGCAGATGCTGTTGCCACAGATCGGCGACTTGCCCTTGGGCACCCATTTTTCCAGGAAGGCAATCGTCTCGGCCTCAGCCTCGGCCATGCTGATGCGGCTGTCGCGCACACGCTGGGTCAGGCCCGAGTTGCCGTGGGTGCGGGTGTTCCACTCATCCATAGTGGCCAACACCGCGTCGCTATGGTGGATAGCGATCACCGGACCTTCGGCCAAGGTGTTGAGGTTGCTGTCGGTGACAATGGTCGCCATCTCGATGATGACGTCGGTGTCAGGGTTCAGACCGGTCATTTCCAGATCGATCCAAATCAGGTTCTGTGGGTTTTGCATGTCGTAGTTCCTTGGCACCTTGGCGTAGCTGCGCAGTTTAGCAGGCGGCGGCGTGCTAGACTCGCGACCGTTTTACCCAACCTTTTGCATTATCGACACGGAACACCAATGGCCAAACGCCAGCTCAACCGTCGCCAAAACTGGCGCATCGAAAAGATCCAGGGTGAACGCGCTGCCCGCGCCGCCAAACGTGAGTCCTCTGCCGTGGAAGCGCTGGAGGGCGGCGACCTGGGACCCGAGCAAACGGGCCTGGTAATCGCGCACTTTGGGGTACAGGTCGAAGTCGAGGCGCTGGAAGGCGAACTGGCGGGCCAGGTTTCCCGCTGCCACCTGCGCGCCAACCTGCCGGCGCTGGTAACCGGCGACAAAGTCGTCTGGCGTGCCGGCAACCAGGGCATCGGGGTGATCGTTGCGCAACTGCCGCGCACCACCGAACTGCGTCGCCCCGACAGCCGTGGCCAGCTCAAACCGGTAGCGGCCAACGTCGACATGATTGTCATCGTCTTCGCTCCGCTGCCCGAGCCCCACGCCAACCTGATCGACCGCTACCTGGTGGCCGCCGAACACGCGGGCATCCGCCCCCTGCTGCTGCTGAACAAATTCGACTTGATCGACGAACAAAACGCTCCGGCGCTGAATGCGCTGCTCGCGGTTTATCGGCAGTTGGGTTACCCGGTGCTGGAAGTCTCCGCGCACCATGGCAATGGCATGGAACAACTGCAACAGCAGTTGGACGGGCGCATCAGCGTGTTCGTCGGCCAGTCGGGCGTGGGCAAGTCGTCGCTGGTCAACAGCCTGCTACCGGAAGTCGAGACCCGCGTCGGTCCGCTGTCGGAACTGTCCGGCCAGGGCACGCACACCACCACCACCGCACGCCTGTTTCACTTCCCGGGCGGGGGCGAGTTGATCGACTCACCGGGCATCCGTGAGTTCGGCCTGGGGCACGTCAGCCGCAGCGATGTGGAAGCCGGCTTTATCGAGTTCAACGACTTGATCGGCACCTGCCGCTTCCGCGACTGCAAGCATGACCGCGAGCCGGGCTGCGCCTTGCTCAAGGCGCTGGAAGACGGGCGCGTGCAGCAGCAGCGGATGAACAGCTATCGCTCGATCATCGCCAGCTTGCCAGAGAGCAGCTATTAAGTTGTAGGCACACGCTTATGTAGGAGCGGGCTTGTGTGGGAGCGGGCTTGCTCGCGAAAGCGGTGGGTCAGCCAACCTCAATGTTTACTGGGCCGACGTCTTCGCGGGCAAGCCCGCTCCCACACAAGCCCGCTCCCACACAAAGCGCATCAGCTCCCGGCCGGGGCTTCTCCGGGAGCCTTCACCCCACCCTCATCAAACAGATTGAGCTTCTGGCGCAACTCATGCGCTGGCAACGGCTGCTGCTCTGGCGGCAGGGCGTTCGGGTCCACCGGCACTTCACCCGGTGCGCCGTCGCCTTGGGTCGGCACTGGCGGCGTTGGTACCTGATCACCTTCAATCGCACGCTGGGCCTTCTTGGTCAGCACGACGATATCAATGCGCCGGTTGACCGGGTTGAACGGGTCCTGGACATCAAACAGCTGCGATGAAGCAAAACCCACCACGCGCGCTACCTGGGTATCCGGATAACTGCCGGCCACCAGGGCACGACGCGCAGCGTTGGCACGGTTGGCCGACAGCTCCCAGTTGCCGAAATCACCCAGGCCCGAATAAGGCTTGGCATCGGTGTGGCCGCTGACGCTGATCTTGTTCGGCACCGCCTTGATGGTGTCGGCCATGGCCAGCAGGATGTCTTCGAAGTAAGGCTTCAAGCGCGCACTGCCAGAATCGAACATCGGGCGGTTAGCCGCATCCATGATCTGGATACGCAGGCCATCCGGGGTGATCTGGAAGTGGATCTGGTCCTTGAATTTTTGCAGTTGCGGGTTCTCATCCACCTTGTTCTGCAACTCTTGCAGCAACAATTCCAGACGTTCCTGCTCGACCTGTTCGGCCATGCTTTCGACGGTCTGGCGTTCGATCGGGATGTTTTCCTGGGGCGCTTCGGTTTGCACTTCCGGGTTGATGGTGCGCTCGGGAGCCAACTCAGGCGAACCACCCAGGTCGATCACAAACGGCGTACCACTCTCGGAGAAGCCGATGGGATCCTTGAAATAACCGGCAATGGCGATCTTCTGTTCAGGGGTGGCAGTGGACATCAGCCACAGCACCAGGAAGAACGCCATCATCGCCGTCGCAAAGTCGGCGAACGCGATTTTCCAGGCACCGCCGTGGTGCCCGGCAGCGAAGCGCTTGACGCGCTTGATGATGATTGGCTGGTTGTTTTCCATGGCTTAGCGACCGCGAACTGCTTGTTCCAGCTCGGCAAAGCTCGGACGGTGCTTCGGATACAACACCTTGCGCCCGAATTCCACGGCCAGGGACGGCGGCATGCCCGAAGCGGATGCCACCAGCGACGCCTTGATGGCTTCGTAGATATTGAGCTCTTCCTTGGCATCGTGGGCCAGGGAGGTGGCCAGCGGACCAAAGAAGCCATAAGCGGCGAGAATACCAAAGAAGGTTCCCACCAACGCTGCACCAACGTGCATGCCGATCGCGGCCTGGTCGCCTTCGCCCAGGGACGCCATGGTCACCACGATACCCAGTACCGCCGCGACAATACCGAAGCCGGGCATGCCGTCGGCGATGCCGGTCACGGCGTGGGATGGGTGTTCGAGTTCTTCCTTGAGGCTGAACAGTTCCATGTCGAACAAGCCTTCCAGCTCGTGCGGGGCCATGTTGCCGGAGGACATGATGCGCAGGTAGTCGCAGATGTAGGCCGTCATGCGGTCGTCTTTGAGCACGGCCGGGTACTTGGCGAAGATCGGGCTCGCCGCGGCGTCCTCGATATCAGCTTCGATAGCCATCATGCCTTCACGGCGGCTCTTGTTGAGGATCTCGTAGACCAGGCCCAGCACTTCCAAATAGAACGTGTGGGAAAAGCGCGAGCTGAACATGCCCAGCGACTTTTTGACCACGTGCATGGTCATGTAGCCTGGGTTAGCCTGCAGGAAAGCGCCAAACGCCGCACCGCCGATGATCAGCACTTCGAAGGGCTGGATCAGCGCAGCAATTTTACCGTGGGACAGAACGTATCCGCCGAGCACGCTTGCGATGACGACGATGATGCCGATAATTTTAGCCATAGGGGATGAGTACTTGCGCCGTCGGGTTCATGGACATATTCGGAAGATCTAAAAACTCTTCTTCTACTTATCGGCAAAACTGCGCCAGACTATAGCCCGTTAAGGCGAAAAGCCAGTTCGGCCCGCTCCGGGCGTGTTGACCGCAAGTGATGATCGCGCCCCAATCATGGCAAACGAAACGACAGTCCCAACTACAAAACCCAACTCTCTGGCCGGCTGGATAAAGCGCCTGGACGAGATTCACCTGCCCGTCCCGCAAGCGAGCCACATGGCCGTGTGCAAGGCCATCGGCGACAGCCGCCGTTCGTTGCGAGATATTGCAGAACTGATGCAAGACAGCCCGGCACTGGTCCTGAGCGTCATGCGCGAAGCCAACAACCAGGCCCACGGCAGCCTGGCGGAACCCGCAGAAAACCTTGAAGTGGCGATCAACCGCCTCGGCCTCAAGCGCACCGAAGAATTGCTCGCACGCCTGCCGTCAGTGCCACTCAATGAAATCCCCGTGGCCCTGCGCCAACTGCAACTGATCAGCCAACATGCCTCGCAGCAAGCCAGCGGCCTGTTCGCCAGCCGCCTGGCGCGCCTTTGGCAGGATATCCATTGGGGCAGCCTGCTGTTTCTCTCGCCGCTGTGGCCGATGGCCGTGGCCTACCCCAAGCTCCTGGAAGAATGGGAACTGCGGGTGATCCACAAGGGCCAGTCGGCACGCAAGGTCGAGCAGGAGCTGTTTGGTGTGCGCCTGCTGGAGCTGTGCCTGGGGCTGACCGAGGCCTGGCGCCTGCCGATCTGGGTGTCCCAGGGCTACCAACTGCTGCTCAAGGAACAACGTTTGCTGGTCAAGGCCCTGCACATCGCCCGCGATGAAGTGCCGCTGAGCCAGCAGCAAAAACTCGATGACGACCCCGCGTTGCGCCGCTGGCTGAACCAGCCGGCCAACACCGTGCTCCTGGCCAATGGCATGGCACTGGCGGCGCAAGAGTCCTGGACCTGCCCGCACACCCAGCGCTGGCAGTACCTCACGGCGCTGTACCTGCAACAACCGCTGGCCGATGTGCAGCAGCAAGTGCACCAACAGGCCGCCATCAGCGCCCGCCATACCCTGACCCCAGGCCTCTGGCATCCAGCGCTGGCGCTGATCTGGCCATGGCATGTGCAGCGTGTGCATCGCGGCCTGCTGCCAGCACCACCACCCACAGCCGAAGCCCTGGCGATCTGGCGCAAGCGGTGCAGCGAGTTGCTGGTAGAGCCGAGCCGCTTCGCCAACGCCATGCACTTGACCACCTGCGCCAAGGAGGCCCTGGTGGCCAGCGGCATGCAGCGCGTCATGCTGCTGATGGCCGACAAGGCCCTGACCATGTTGCGCGTGCATCAGGTCGACGGCCTGCCCAAGGACGCCGCCAACCTGAGCCTTGAGACCGCACAAAGCACGCTGCTGCAACGCTTGCTGGAGAAATCTGCACAAGTGCGCCTGACCCCGGACAATCACGCACAATTCGCGGCGCTGCTGCCTGCCTCCGTGCGCCGCCTGTTCGTGGGCGAGCACCTGCTGTTGCGCTCCCTGAGCTGTAACGGCCGGGTGGTGATGTTGATGATTGCCGACCAGGGTGGCGGGCCGTTCTCCGAAACCACCGTGCAGGCCTTCGGCAAAACCGCCCAATGCATCGAGAAAGCCCTGCACTGCTTTACCAACCGCACCACCTGATGCTTGCGTTACAATCGCCCTCTTTTATCGCCCAAACCTAGTGCCCGGGAGACCTCACATGCCTGACTTTTCTGGCTTGCCGCTGGTGATCGAGCCCAGCGATCTGCTGGGTCGCCTCGCCGCCGAGCAGTTGATTCTGGTGGACCTCACCAGCGCCGCCCGTTATGCCCAAGGGCATATCCCCGGCGCGCACTTCGTTGATCCCAAGCGCACCCAACTGGGCCAGCCACCCGCGCCGGGGCTGTTGCCGGCCAAGGCCGACCTGGAAAAGCTGTTCGGCGAACTGGGCCACACCCCGGACGCCACCTACGTGGTGTACGACGACGAGGGCGGCGGCTGGGCCGGGCGGTTCATCTGGTTGCTCGACGTGATCGGCCACAAGAAGTATCACTACCTCGATGGCGGCCTGCTGGCGTGGCTGGATGAACAGCATCCGGTGTCCACCGAGGCCGTTGCCGCCGTCGCCGGGCCGGTCAGCCTGACCCTGCACGACGAGCCCACCGCCACCCGCGAGTACCTGCAAAGCCGCCTCGGCGCTGCCGACCTGGGGATCTGGGATGCACGCGGGCCGCTGGAGTACTCGGGGGAGAAAGTCCTTGCGGCCAAGGGCGGGCATATTCCCGGCGCAGTGAACTTCGAATGGACTGCGGGCATGGACACGGCGCGCAACCTGCGAATCCGCCGCGACATGCCGCAGATCCTCGAAAGCCTGGGCCTGACCAAAGACAAAGAAATCATTACCCACTGCCAGACTCACCACCGTTCTGGCTTCACCTACCTGGTGGCCAAGGCGCTCGGTTATCCGCGAGTCAAAGGTTATGCCGGTTCCTGGGGCGAATGGGGCAACCACCCCGACACCCCCGTCGAGATTTAAGGTTTAAGGACAGTTCATGAAAAAGCGTTTGTTTATCCTCAGCCAGTACCTGCTGCCCCATCACCTGCTGTCGCGCCTGGCCGGCTGCATTGCCGAGTGCCGCGTGCGCTGGTTCAAGAATGCCTTCACCACCTGGTTCGCCAAACGTTACCAAGTGGATATGTCCCAGGCACTGGTGGAGGACGTGACCGCTTACGAGCACTTCAACGCCTTCTTCACCCGTGCCCTGAAAGACGGCGCGCGCCCATTGGACCCGACCCCGGGCGCAGTGTTGAGCCCGGCAGACGGCGCAGTCAGCCAACTCGGCCCGATTGAACACGGGCGCGTGTTCCAGGCCAAGGGCCACAGTTTCAGCGTGCTGGAATTGCTCGGTGGCGACGCGGCCGTTGCTGCGCCCTTCATGGGCGGTGACTTTGCCACCATCTACCTGTCGCCGAAGGACTACCACCGCGTGCACATGCCATTGGCCGGCACCCTGCGGGAAATGGTCTACGTGCCAGGGCGGATTTTCTCGGTCAACCAGACCACCGCCGAAAACGTGCCGGAGTTGTTTGCGCGTAATGAGCGAGTTGTCTGCCTGTTCGATACCGAACGCGGCCCGATGGCCGTGGTATTGGTGGGCGCGATGATTGTGGCGTCGATCGAAACCGTATGGGCTGGGTTGGTAACACCACCCAAGCGCGAGTTGAAAACCTTCCGTTACGACGAAGCCGCCCGTGCGCCGATCCACCTGGAAAAAGGTGCGGAACTGGGGCGCTTCAAGCTTGGCTCCACGGCGATCGTGCTGTTTGGCCCGGACCAGGTGCAGTGGGCGCAAGAGCTGGCGGCAGGCACCCCGGTGCAGATGGGCCAGGGTATCGCGCTGCCAAAGGCCTGATCCCCCAGCAGATTTGAAGCTGCAACCCAATCAATGTGGGAGCTGGCTTGCCTGCGATGACGATGGTAAATCCAACACCGCTATCGCAGGCAAGCCAGCTCCCACATTTTCGATCCCATTCCTACAGGGGGATCGGGTGCTTATAGTTGGCCGTCGCGGTCGCGAAAGCCCAACAGATACAGCACACCGTCCAACCCCAACGTCGAAATCGCCTGCTTGGCCGACTGCTTGACCAACGGCTTGGCACGGAACGCTACACCCAACCCGGCGATAGCCAGCATCGGCAAGTCGTTGGCACCGTCGCCGACCGCAATGGTCTGCTCCAGACGCAAACCTTCCTTGTGCGCCAACTCCTTGAGCAAGTCAGCCTTGCGCTGCGCGTCGACAATCGGCTCGACCGCCACGCCCGTCACCTTGCCATCCATTACTTCCAGCTCGTTGGCGAACACATAGTCGATGCCCAGCTTGGCCTGCAATTGCTTGGCGAAGTAGGTAAAGCCGCCCGACAGAATCGCTGTCTTGTAGCCCAGGCGCTTGAGCTCGGCGAACAGGGTCTCGGCACCTTCGGTCAAGCGCAGGGATGCACCGATGGAGTCCAGCACGCTGACGTCCAGGCCCTTGAGCAGCGCCAGGCGCTCCTTGAAGCTGGCGCGGAAATCCAACTCACCCGCCATGGCGCGCTCGGTGATCGCAGAGACTTGCTCGCCAACGCCCGCCGCCTTGGCCAACTCGTCGATGACTTCGGCTTCGATCAGGGTCGAGTCCATGTCGAATACCGCCAGGCGGCGATTGCGCCGGAACAACGAATCTTCCTGGAAGGCGATATCGACGTTCAACTCCTGGGCGACGCTGAGAAACTCGGCGCGCAGGGCCTGCGGATCGGCCGGCTCGCCACGCACAGAGAACTCGATACAGCCCTTGCCCTGGTCCGCCGGCATATCCAGCGGCATGCGGCCCGACAGACGGTCGATATGATCGATATTCAGGCCATATTGCGCGGTGATGGAACTGACCCGCTGCAATTGCTCAGCGGTCACCCGGCGCGTCAACAGCGTGACGATATGGCGTTTTTTACCCTGGCCAGCGACCCAATGCTGGTAATCCTCCTCGGAGACCGGGGTGAAACGTACCTGCTGATCCAGCTTATAGGCCGTAAACAGGATGTCCTTGAGCACGGACGAGGCTTGCTCAGTGCTCGGGATCTCGACCAGGATGCCGAACGACAGGGTGTCGTGGATCACGGCCTGGCCGATATCGAGAATGGTCACACCACCCTGGGCGAGGACACCAGTAATGGCTGCGGTAAGACCCGGACGGTCCTCACCTGTGATGTTAATCAGGACAATTTCGCGCAAAGCGCACCCCCGGGCTGGAAAAAAACCGCATTCTACCCACTTTCAGTGACCATCGGGCACAGCCAGCGCTTTGCCGGTCTTGGGCCTGTCGCTATACTGCGCGTCAACTTCACGGACCAAGAGCCGAGCGCAAGTGAACCGGCCCACGCCAGTAAAAACCGATAACTTCTTCCTGCTGATCTTCCGGGCACTGCGCCACCGCCGTGTACCGATCGCATTACGCATCGCCAGCCATAACGTGATCCTGGTCGCCTTGGCCCTGGTGATCTATGCGTGCGTGATGGGTTTGCAGTTCAAACAGGCCATGCACGAGCAAGCCGACGCCCTGGGCGAGAGCTTGACGACCCAGACCGCCACCTCGGCGACTGAGTTGCTGGTGTCCAACGACATCCTCAGCCTCAACGTGCTGCTCAACAACCTGACCAAGAACCCGCTGGTGGCCCACGCGGCCATCTACAGCGTAGACAACCGGATCATGGCCGAAGCCGGGCAACGCCCGAAGAACGGCCTGCTGGGTGAAGCCGAAGGCCTGTACCAGAGCAATATCACGTTTCAGGATGTGAAAGCCGGCCAACTGCGCATCAGCCTGGACATGCAACAGTTCCAGCAGCCGATGACCATCAGCCTGCAAAGCATGGGCATCCTCAGCGCGATCCTGCTGGCCTTGGCCCTGGCCTTGAGCCTGCGCCTGGGCCGGCATATCTCCACGCCCCTGATGCAATTGCGCATCTGGCTGCGCGATATCGACGAGCACACCCCGGCCACTGACCGCCAGGATGAAATCGGCGACCTTGCCCGCCAGTTGCACACCAGCTTCGCTCCAGAGCCGGTGGTACAGGAGGTCGAGCCTGAACCGGAGTTTGACGACGCCGATTACGACGACGAACCCGAGTTTGAAGTGCGCAACCTGCGTGACCCGAGCTTCGACGAGTCGGCACCGGTCGCGGGCCTCAAGCCAGTACCGCGCACAGTCATCAAGGCCGACGAAGACAGCCTGGACGATGACGACCCGTTTGCCGACCTGCGTGACGACTCAACGCCTGCAACGTTGCCGACCCCGACACCTGCCGTCTCCCAGAACACCCAGCCACAGCACAGCGCCGTACTGGCCGTGCAACTGGGTGCCCAGGACCAACTGCGCCGCCTGCCCCGTGCACGCCTGACCGAACTGCTGGAACGCTACCGCGACTGCCTCGACCAGGCTGCCTCGCTGTATCAGAGCGAGCTGCACACCCTGAACGACGGCAGCACCTTGATGCTGTTCCACAGCGAAGACAGCGGCGAAGACTACCTGACCAATGCCATCTGCTGCGGCGAGCTGCTGCGGGCCCTGGGCCATGCGTTGCAAATTGAAGTCGCTGACAGCGGCATCACCCTGCAACTGCAACTGGGCCTGACCCTGGGCGACGACCTGTATGGCATGAGCCAGATCGACCTGCTGCTGACCGAAAACGCCCAGGACGCCCTGGCCTTGTCGCAACACAGCCGCAACCTGCTGCTGGTGGAGCGCAAGATCAGCGACGACGCGCTGATCCGCCAACGCGCGCGCATCCGCCCGATTGCCAGCCCGGAAGGCGCGTGCTGTGTTGAGCGGTTGATGGAGCCTTATCCGTCGATGCTGGAGCGCCAGTTGGCGCGGATGCATGAGACCCGCAACAAGGGGTGAATTCTCCCCCAACAAAAAGCCCACCCATGATCACTCATGGGTGGGCTTTTTATTGGCTCTGTGTAGGAGCGAGCTTGCTCGCGAAGATCGTCAACGTTAACGCGCTTATCCTGAATGAGCGCGTTGCCCTTGAGTTTTTCGCGAGCAAGCTCGCTCCTACAGGGGCTGTTACCTCAGAAGCGGAACACTTCCATGTCGGTGCGAATCGGCGAAGCCATTGGGATCTTCGGCTTTTCCGGGGCTGCCGGCTTGGCGGGTGCCGGGGCCTGTTTGCGCGGGGCTTCGGCAATCGGTGGCTGGTTGGCCAATGGCTTGAGGGCTACCGACAGCTGTTCTGCCAAACGCTGCAACAACACGCCTTGGGCCTGGACCTGGGAGGCCGTGCTGCCAGCATGCTGCTCCTGCAGATGCACGATGCGGTTGTCCCGCACCTGGCCGCGGCGGTCGATCAGGCGCCATTGCGCGTCAAGGATGGCCGGCTGCGACGCCCCGGAATCCAGGCGCGTGATGGTCAGCAAGACCTGCACATCGGGCGAGAAGCTGGTGGGCGCCGGCGACAGCACCACACGCTGGCTGTCCAGGTGGCCAGCCACCTGGCGCAGCATCAACTGGTTGATATCCGACGACAGGCTACCGGCCCAACGGCCGTCGATGGAGCCTTGCAGGCTGCCATCGTCCTGGCGTTGCAGCAGGGTTTCACGTTGCAGGTAATCGGCAACCACGACCGGCCCGAGCAACACCGCCATGCCAGCACTTTGCGCTGGTTGCGCAGGATTTCCGCTATCCAGCTGGTACAGCGACACCGGCTGGTGCGTGGTGCAGCCCGCCAACCCCAAAAGGCCAGCGAGCATCAAAAATAAAGGAAGGCGTGGAGCAGTCATCATCCCATCCAGGTGGCTGCCACAAGGCAAACCACAATGTAATACTAAAAATAACCTATACGCGCTCAGCCACGCCGGCGCTGGAAAGGCCATATCATCCGTGAATATGCGCCATGACTCCAGCGCGAAAGCGCCGATCTACGCGTTAAATCGTAGATCGGGCGCTCTATATCGCTTTAAGCGGGCGTTTCTACCAGCAATGCATCTACCCGCTGGAAGCCACGGGGCAATTTATTCCCACGGCGTCCACGTTCGCCCTTGTAGTGCTCCAGGTCGTCGGGACGCAGGGACAACGTGCGCTTGCCGGCCTGCAGCACCAGGGTCGAGCCTTCCGGGATCACTGCGATGTCGGTCACGTACTCTTCGCGACTGGCCACCCGCTCCCCTGGGATACCAATGATCTTGTTGCCCTTGCCCTTGCCCAACTGCGGCAGGTCGCTGATCTTGAACACCAGCAAGCGCCCTTCGGTGGTCACCGATGCCAGCCAATTGCCTTCGCGGTCCTCGACCGGACGCGGCAAGATCACCTTGGCGTTGTTCGGCAGGCTCAACAGGGCCTTGCCTGCCTTGTTCTTGGCCTGCAAGTCCTCGCCCTTGACCACGAAACCGTAGCCAGCGTCGGAGGCGATGACGTACAGCGAGTCATCATCAGGCAGCAATACACATTCAAAACTTGCCCCTGGCGGTGGCGCCAGGCGACCGGTCAAGGGTTCGCCCTGGCCTCGTGCAGACGGCAGGGTATGAGCCGGCACCGAATAACTGCGCCCGGTGGAGTCGATAAACACCGCAAACTGGTTGGAGCGCCCAGCCGCAGCAGTCTTGAATCCATCACCGGCCTTGTACGACAGGCCAGTGGCGTCAATATCATGCCCCTTGGCGGAGCGAACCCAACCCTTTTCCGACAGAACGACGGTAATTTTCTCGTTGGGCAACAGCTCGGTTTCGGTCAGGGCCTTGGCCTCGGCGCGCTCGACAATCGGCGAGCGGCGGTCGTCGCCATAGGTTTCTGCATCTTTGATCAATTCGCTGCGCACCAGCTTCTTGAGCTTGGCTTCGCTACCCAGCAGCGCTTGCAGCTTGGCTTGCTCCTTGAGCAAGGCGTCCTGCTCGTCGCGCAACTTCATCTCTTCCAGGCGCGCCAACTGACGCAAACGGGTATCGAGGATGTAGTCGGCCTGGATCTCGCTCAGCTCGAAACGCGCGATCAGCTCGGCTTTCGGGTGCTCGGCGGTACGGATGATATGGATCACTTCATCCAGGTTGAGGTAAGCGATCAGCAAGCCGTCCAACAGGTGCAGGCGACGCTCGACCTTGTCCAACCGGAACTGCAAGCGGCGGCGTACGGTATTGACCCGGAACTCCAGCCACTCCACCAGCAGGTTGCGCAGGTTTTTCAGTTGCGGCTTGCCGTCCAGGCCAATGATGTTGACGTTGACCCGGTAACTGGATTCCAGCTCGGTGCTGGCAAACAGGTGCTGCATCAGCACTTCATGATCGACCCGGCTGTTGGTCGGAATGATCACGATGCGGCACGGGTTTTCGTGGTCGGATTCGTCACGCAGGTCAGCGACTTGCGGCAGCTTCGACGGCTTGGCCTGCATCAGCGCGGCAATCTGTTCCAGCACTTTGGCGCCGGAGACCTGGTGCGGCAAGGCGGTGACGATGATGTCGCCATCTTCGATGTGGTACACGGCACGCATACGCACCGAGCCCTTGCCGGTCTCGTACATTTTCAGCAGGTCGGCGCGCGGCGTGATGATTTCCGCTTCGGTCGGGTAATCCGGGCCCTGGATATGCTCGCACAGCTGCTCGACCGTGGCCTTGGGCTCATCGAGCAGACGCACGCAGGCGGTGGCGACTTCGCGCAGGTTATGCGGCGGTACGTCGGTGGCCATGCCCACGGCGATACCGGTGGTGCCGTTGAGCAGGATATTGGGCAGGCGCGCCGGCAAGACCAGCGGTTCGTCGAGGGTGCCGTCGAAGTTCGGGCCCCAGTCTGCGGTGCCCTGGCCCAGCTCGCTGAGCAGTACTTCGGAGTAGCGCGACAGCCGCGCCTCGGTGTAACGCATGGCGGCGAAGGACTTGGGATCGTCCGGCGCACCCCAGTTACCCTGGCCATCGACCAGGGTGTAGCGGTAGCTGAACGGCTGGGCCATCAGCACCATGGCTTCGTAGCACGCCGAGTCGCCGTGGGGGTGGAACTTGCCGAGCACGTCACCGACGGTACGCGCCGACTTCTTGTGCTTGGAGTCCGCGTCCAGGCCCAACTCACTCATGGCGTAGATAATGCGCCGCTGTACCGGCTTCAAGCCGTCGCCGATATGCGGCAAGGCACGGTCCATGATCACGTACATGGAGTAGTTGAGGTAGGCATTTTCGGTGAAGTCAGCCAGCGACCGGCGTTCTACGCCGTCTAAGCTGTCTGCAAGGATGTCACTCATGCGGGCCTCATCATTGTCTGGTCTGGCGCAGCAGCATGGTGCCGCCGCGCTGGGTAAATTCAAGTTGTTTCAATGCGCTCATGCCCAACAGCACTTGCTCGCCACCCAGGCCCGGCGCCACCAGGGCGCGTACGTCCTGCAGGACGATATCGCCCAGTTGCAGGCGCTCCAGGTGGGTGCGATAGCCCTGGCTGCGGCCGTTGGCGGTGCTCAAGGTCACCGGCAAACCGCGCTTGAGCCCCAGGCGTTCGGCCAACTCGGCCGGTACCGCCACGTCGGTGGCGCCGGTATCGAGCATGAAATCCACCGGCTGGCCGTTGATCTGGCCAGTGGCGACAAAATGACCCTGGCCGTTGCCGACCAGTTTCACTTCTATATAACCCGCGTGTTGCTGCGAGGTGACCACGGCGTTGGGGTTTTCCTGACGCGCTTCCCATTGCCCAAAAAACCGTGTTGCCAGAAACAGCCCGGCGCCCCACGCCACGAACATCAATATGCGTCCGGCGCGCTTGCCAGGCGGCTGCGTACTCATGGCTGGGCACTCCAACCACCGGCCGGAGCAGCAAAACGATAGACCATCGGGCGTTTTTCACCGTCGGCCCGGGTGCCGAAGTTATTGTCGATGCCAATCCAGGCTCCATCGGCGTCAATCAGCAAGGCTTCTGCCAGGCCGTAGCTCTGGGCGTAACGTCGGTTGGGCTGCAGCGCCTCGTCGGCGTACGACCAGCACAACTCGACCTTGGCCGTCACGCTGTCGCGTCGGCAGACCTGGAACGCATTGCGCTCCAGGGTAAACAACTTGCCTTTGAACAGCGCCAGGTCGGCAAAGTCCTTGGACACCGCCTTGGCTCCCGGAAACTGCGCCGGCTGCATTTCCTGGCCGGCTTCGCTCAACAGTACGCAGGGGCCGTCGCAATCCCAAACGCTCTGCCCACGCTTGATCGAAATCAGCCCGCGCCGCTCACGCTCGGCCGCCAGCCAGATCTGATTGCCCTCGGGATTGACCGCCAGCCCTTCAAACAACGCATTGAAGTGCAGCAGCAAGCCACTGGCCCGCGCCTCGCGAACCATGCCAGGGGCAATCTTCAGCCACTCCGGATCGCCGCTTGCCGGCACTTGCAGCACCGCCGCGTGGGCTTCGCTGACGATATAACGATTACCGACGGCGTCACAGCTGATGCCTTCAAAATCCAGGTCGCCACCACGAATCACCGAAGCCGCCGTGGTGCGTGCGCGCAAACCCCAGGGCAGGCCCGATTCAGGCACCGGCGGCACGTCGATCTTCACCATCTCGGCCTGCCAGGTCTCGGCGCGGGTATCGAGGCGGTAGATCTGGTCGTCGTCGCGGTCAGAGACCGTCCACAACTCCTTGCCACACAAGGCCAGGCCCGACAGGTTACCGCCGCGCATGCCGTCTACCGGGTGTTCGGACAGCAGCTTGAGCTCGACAGCTGGCTGGGCCACGACCTGGGTCGCTGCCAACCCGCTCAACAACAGTATCGCCAGGGCGAAACCGCTGCGCATCAGCCCAATACCTCGGCCAGGTTGCCTTTGGACTCCAGCCAGGCCTTACGGTCGCCGGCGCGCTTCTTGGCCAGCAACATGTCCATCATTTCCGAGGTCGCGGCGTAGTCTTCCAGGGTCAACTGCACCAGGCGCCGGGTGTTCGGGTCCATGGTGGTTTCCCGCAGTTGCGGTGGGTTCATTTCACCCAGGCCCTTGAATCGAGTGACTTGCGGCTTGCCACGCTTCTTCTCGGCCACCAGGCGATCGAGGATGCCGTCGCGCTCGGCTTCGTCCAGGGCGTAGTAGATTTCCTTGCCCAGGTCGATACGGTACAGCGGCGGCATCGCCACGTAGACGTGACCGGCATCCACCAGCGGGCGGAAATGCTGGACGAACAGGGCGCAGAGCAAGGTAGCAATGTGCAAGCCGTCGGAGTCGGCGTCGGCGAGGATGCAGATCTTGCCGTAGCGCAACTGGCTCATGTCCTCGGCGCCGGGATCCACGCCAATGGCCACGGCGATGTTGTGCACTTCCTGGCTGGCCAGCACTTCGCTGCCGTCGACTTCCCAGGTATTGAGGATCTTGCCGCGCAGCGGCAGGATCGCCTGGAACTCCTTGTCCCGTGCCTGCTTGGCCGAACCGCCGGCGGAATCACCTTCCACCAGGAACAGCTCGGAGCGCATCGGGTCCTGCCCGGCGCAGTCCGCCAGTTTGCCGGGCAATGCCGGGCCCTGGGTGATGCGCTTGCGCTCGACCTTTTTGCTGGCCTTGAGGCGACGCCCGGCGTTGTTGATCGCCAGCTCGGCCAGGGCCAGGCCCAGTTCCGGATGCTCGTTGAGCCACAGGCTGAACGCATCCTTGACCACACCCGAGACAAACGCCGCCGCCTCACGGGACGACAGGCGTTCCTTGGTCTGGCCGGAGAATTGCGGCTCCTGCATTTTCATCGACAGAACGAAGGCGATGCGCTCCCAGACGTCTTCCGGCGCCAGCTTCACGCCGCGCGGCAACAGGCTGCGGTACTCGCAGAATTCGCGCATGGCATCCAGCAGGCCCTGGCGCAGACCGTTGACGTGAGTACCGCCTTGGGCGGTGGGGATCAGGTTGACGTAGCTTTCCTGGACACTGTCGCCACCTTCGGGCAACCACAGCAAGGCCCAGTCCACGGCCTCCTTGTTACCGGCCAGGCTGCCGCAGAAGGGCTCGTTGGGCAAGCGTTCGAAGTCGCTGACCGAGTCTTCCAGATAGGAGCGCAGGCCGTCTTCGTAGTGCCACTCGACCTTTTCGCCGGTGCCTTTGTCTTCAAAACTGACCAGCAGGCCCGGGCACAATACGGCCTTGGCCTTGAGTACGTGCTTGAGGCGGCTGATGGAGAATTTCGGGGAATCGAAGTATTTCGGATCCGGCGCGAAGTACACGCTGGTCCCGGTATTGCGCTTGCCGACAGTGCCGACGACTTCCAGCTCGGTGGCCTTGTAGCCATCGGCGAAGGTCATCTGGTATTCGTTGCCGTCGCGCTTGACCTTGACCCGCACTTGCGTGGACAGGGCGTTGACCACGGAAATACCCACACCGTGCAAGCCGCCGGAGAATTGGTAGTTCTTGTTGGAAAACTTGCCGCCGGCGTGGAGCTTGGTGAGGATCAGCTCGACACCCGAAACGCCCTCTTCGGGGTGGATATCCACCGGCATGCCGCGCCCGTCGTCGGACACTTCCAGGGAATGGTCGGCGTGCAGAATGACCTGGACCGACTTGGCGTGCCCGGCCAAGGCTTCGTCGACGCTGTTGTCGATGACTTCCTGGGCAAGGTGGTTCGGCCGACTGGTGTCGGTGTACATGCCGGGGCGTTTGCGCACCGGGTCGAGGCCCGAGAGGACTTCGATGGCGTCGGCGTTATAAGAGCTAGCGCTGGGAGTGGCCATGGGGTCTCGTCGTGAGTCGTTCGATTAAAAAGTAACCTGCGGTTTCACAATGCGGTGAAATCGAAGGATTGGTACTGATCTGCGCCAATGCCGGCAAAACTCAACAGGGCCGGTAACTGTCGGCCAAAGCCCTGGTAACCGTGGTCGCCGCCAGCCTGGATACGCAAGGCACAGGCCCGGTAATACTGCTCGGCGAGGCGATAATCCAGTGTTTCGTCCCCGGTCTGCAACCACACCTGATAGCGCTGGGCATCCTGGGGCGCTGCAACCTCAAGCTCAGCCAGGGCCGCGACGTGATCGTGGGTCAATTCCCAGGTCTCATCGGTGTAAAGGTTCTTCTGGGTGCCCAGGTAACCGTCGAACATGCGATGGGGGCTGACCGCCGGGTTGACCAGCAGGGCCTTGAGGCCATGGCGTTCGGCAAGATGGGTTGCATAGTAGCCGCCGAGTGAGCTGCCGACCAGCAGCGGCCGCCCCAGCTCGCCGATCGCCTGCTCCAACTGGGCAATCGCCTGGCGTGGATGGTGATGCAGGGCCGGCACCCGCAGTTGGTCGGCCAGCCCGAGACTGTCCATCACGCCCATCAGGTAGCTGGCCTTGGTCGAGGCCGGCGCGCTGTTGAAACCGTGGATATACAAGATCGAAGCGGACATGCCGGGCTCTCCGTGCGTTATCGGCCAAAGGGGCGCAGTTTACAGGGAATGACGCGGTGTGAGCAGGGTTACTGCCGAACGCGGCCTGCCAGGGGTGTGGGAGCGGGCTTGCCCGCGATGGCGCTATATCAGTGATAGATTTGTTGGCTGACCCACCGCAATCGCGGGCAAGCCCGCTCCTACATTTTGATGTGTGTTTGCAGGTTTAGTAGCCGTTGCTGCCGTAATCCACGGTAAAGGTGAAGCCTTCGACCCGTTCTACTCCAGTTTCCAGCCGCCCGTCCGGGTGCAGACGCAGCCAGCGATAGCCAGGCGCCTGTTCGCTGACCTTGAAATCCTCACTGCCGGGGGCGAACTGGATGCAGGTGGACGGCGACGCCAGCAAGCGCACGCCATTACGCTGGCGGTCGATCTCCTGGTGCACATGCCCCCACAACACCGCCCGCACCTGGGGAAAACGGTCGAGCACGGCAAACAGCGCCTCGGGATTGCGCAAACCGATGGGCTCCATCCAGGCACAGCCGATGGGCACGGGGTGATGATGGAAGCACACCAGATGATGGCGACCCGGTGCTTCACTCAAGGCTTGCGCCAGCAATTGCAGTTGCGGCTCGGCCAGATAGCCCGGCACCGAGCCCGGCACGGCGGAGTCCAGCAAGGTAATGCGCCAGTTGCCCACATCCACCACCGACTCCAGCAACGCGCTGCCCATGGTCGCCTGGGCCATGACCTGCGGCTCATCGTGATTGCCCGGAATCCAGCGCGCCGGGGCGCCAATCTGCTGGCTCAGGTCGCGAAACAGCTGGTAGGACTCAAGCGTACCGTCCTGGGACAAGTCGCCGGTGGCCAGCAGCAAATCAATCTGCGGTTGCCGGGCCCGCACCAGCTCGATCACCCGTTGCAGGCTGTCGCGGGTATTCATGCCCAGCAGCGTGCCGTCGGCCTCGGCAAACAGGTGGCTGTCAGACAGTTGCACCAGCAACGCCGGCGCATCGGGGTTCACGGTGGATACGCTCGGCAAGGCGTTCTCCCAGGGCAATCACATAAATGGACAATGGGTGCAATTATGCTGGGGCAGGACACAAAGAGGAAAGCCGTCAAACGCACGCCGTCGAACGCTATCGGACGACTTCAAACTCATGGCCCAGGGCCAGGCAATGACTCAACCATTCACCGAGGAACACATTGAGCTGTGCTTTCTCATCGGGCTGGTGCATGAACATATTGGGGTAAGGATAGATGCTGCGAAAGCGCCGTGCATGTTCGGCGCTGACCACTTCGGCCATTCGCGCATCGTGATACACCTGCACTTCCAGCTGCGGCACCGGCAGCCACGGCAGGCTGTGCTCCTGGCGCACGCGCAGGGTGCTGGTGTACGGGCAAGTGAGGATGACTTCCAGGGTCAGCACGCCGAGCATCTGGTCACCGTGGGTCACGGCGATCCGTCGTGCTTCGGGCGTATGGCGCATGTCCGGCAACAGGCGCATCAGCCGCGCATAGTTAGCCTCGCAAGCGGCTTGCAAGCCGATCAGGTCGACCCGGTAGCGTTCCCGTGCCTTTACTGCCATAACCCCCTCACTTCCGCGCGATTAAGCGCAAGCCATTGCAGGGCGATAATGCTGGCTGCGTTGGAAATTTTACCGTCGCGTACCGCTTGCAGGGCATCTTCAAAGGCCCACACGGTAACGCGGATATCTTCTGCTTCTTCGGCCAGGCCATGGATACCGCCAGCACCGCTACTGTCGCAACGTCCCAAAAACAGGTGGACGAATTCGGTGCTGCCCCCCGGCGACGGGAAATACTTGGTGATCGGCCATAGCGCAGAGAAGGTCAGCCCAGCTTCCTCCTCGGCTTCGCGGTGCGCAACCTCCTCCGGTTGCTCGTCTTTGTCGATCAGACCGGCAACCATCTCCACCAACCATGGATTGTCGGTGCGGCCCATGGCGCCAACCCGGAACTGCTCGATCAACACCACTTCATCGCGTTGCGCATCGTAGGGCAGGACACAGACGGCATCGTGGCGGACAAAAATCTCGCGGTTGATCACCGGGCTCATGCCGCCGTCGAACAGCTCGTGGCGCAGCTGTACACGATCAAGCTTGTAGAAGCCCTGGTAGGCATTGTCGCGCTGAACCACTTCAAATCTGTTCGGCGTCGATTTCGCACTGTCGGTCATATCAACCCTCGTTTATTGCGGTGTGTGTCTCGGCATCGCGCCATCCTACAGCGCCCGCGCCCGTCGGTGCAGCCCCTTTCCTGTTGCCGGGACAGGCGGCGGCGGTCAAACTCACTGTAATCAGCTTAGTGGCGAACTGACTGGGATGCCGACAGTCGAAGCCCCATATCTTTCGCTCCTCTCCGCTTTATGAAGGACGCCCATGTCGCTGTTAAAAGTCGCCTCCGTGGCCTGTATTGCCTTGACGCTCGGCGCTTGCCAGAGCCTGTTCCAACCCAGCTACCGCGCGCCGCTGGAAGCCACCCGCGATGCATCCGAAGTGGTGCAACCGGGCTGCACCACTGCCGATTGCCCACTGGTGAACATCGATACGGTGCATTTCGCCAACGAGCCCAAGCTCGACGCCTTGATCGAGCAACGCCTGCTGGAAATGACCCGCACCACCCCCGGCGCGCCACTGCCGGCGTCGCTGAACGCCTATCGGGAAAAATTCCTGCGCGAGTCCGGCCCACGCAACAGCATGTACTTGCAGGCCAAGGTACGGGAGCAGCATGACGGCTTGGTGATCATCGAACTGTCCAGCTACCTGGACACCGGCGGCGCCCATGGCGAACCTGGCCGCGGCTTCATCAACTACTCACGCCAACAGCAAAAAAACCTGACCCTGGCGGACATGCTGCGCCCTGGCAAGGAAGACGCGTTCTGGAAAGCCGCCCAGGTAGCCCACAACAGTTGGCTGATCAGCACCCGCCTGAGCCTGGAGCCGGAGTACGTGAAAAGCTGGCCGTTCCAGAAAACCCCGAACGTGGCGCTGACCTACGGCGCGGTGGTGCTCAAGTACCCTACGACCACCATTGCGCCCTACGCCATGGGCCACGTCGAGTTGCAGATTCCTTACACGCGCCTCGACGGCATCATCAAGCCGGAGCTGGTGCCCGTACGCCCCTGAAGGCGCGCCCGAGGATAAATTGCAGCAGCCCTGCCAGCGCCAGTGCCGGTAGGGTCGCGCCAATATCCGGGTACAGATTGGCCAGCAGATGATAGGTGCTGATACCGCCCAGCCAGGCCAGCAGCGCCGGCCAGCGCAGGCTTGCAGGCCGCGCCTGGCCACGTCGGCGCAGGATGAAGTGGTCTACCAGCACCACGCCAAACAGCGGCGCGAATACCGAGCCGATCAACAGCAGGAAATTCTGATACTGGGCCAAGGGCGCGAAGCAGGCGATCAGCGTGCAAACAAGCCCGATCGCCAGTGCCAGGTGTTCGACTTTCACCCGTAGCAACATGCCGCTGGATACCGCCGCGGAGTGGATATCGGCGAAGGCGTTTTCTGATTCATCCAGCAGAATCAACAACAGCGGAATCCCCAGGCCAGCCCCGGCCAACGCCAGCAGCAGCGCGTTGACTTCACCACTGGGCGCAAACGCCAGGGTGTAAGCCACGCCCAGGCTCATCAGCCAGAAATTGCCGATAAAAAAGCCCAGGGCCGTGCCGCCAAACACTCGGGTTGCGCGTTTGCCGAAGCGTGAGTAGTCGGCAATCAGCGGCAACCAGGACAACGGCATGGCAATGGCGATATCAAACCCGACAGCAAACGGCAGCGAACCATCGCCCGCCTGGGCCCACAACGCGGCCAGGTCGGCCTTGGCGAACAGGTTCCAGGTCAGCCACAGGCAGGCCGCCAGCAGCAGCCAGATCCCCCACTTGCGCAGGATCTTTCGCACGAAGGTCAGCGGGCCACTGACCGCCAGCAAGGTGGCGAGGCCGCCGAAGAACAGCGTCCAGAGCAACGGGCTGGCCCACAGACTGCCTTCGTTGAAGGCACGGGTGCCCAGCAGGCTGGCGGCATCGCGCATGACGATGATTTCGAACGAGCCCCAGCCAATCAGTTGCAGCAGGTTCAACAGCGCCGGCAGGCTAGCGCCTTTGGCGCCCAGGCTGAGCTTGAGGGCGGCCATGGACGATAGGCCGGTGTCACTGCCGATCACCCCGACGGCGGCCAACAGCAGCACGCCTACCAGGGTGCCGAGGAAAATCGCCAGCAACGAGCCCGACAGACCCAAGCCAGGCGCCAGCAACGCACCGGTCTGCAGGACCATCAGGCCGATGCCGAGGGAGAACCACAGGGAAAACAGATCGCGGGCGCCAAAAACTCTTTTGTCAGCAGGCACCGCGATGTCCGGGGAATAGGTGCTGGGTTGAGTGTTCAAGGGTGTTATCTCAGAGGGACATTTGTTGTTGGGGAGATTGCTATCGCGGGCAAGCCCGCTCCCACACATTCAAAAATGTGGGAGCGGGCTTGCCCGCGATGAGGCCAGTAGAAGCGCCTTCAATCCCAAGTCAGACCTTTTTGTAGAGCTGGCTGCCTTCCTGCTTGAACCGCTGCGCCTGCTCGGCCAAGCCCTTGGCCACATCCACATCCACCGCCTCGATGCGCTGGTTGGCCGCGTACTCACGCACTTCCTGGGTGATCTTCATCGAGCAGAATTTCGGCCCGCACATCGAGCAGAAATGCGCGACCTTGGCCGAATCCTTGGGCAGGGTTTCGTCGTGATAGGAGCGCGCGGTGTCCGGGTCCAGGCCGAGGTTGAACTGGTCTTCCCAGCGGAACTCGAACCGCGCCTTGCTCAAGGCGTTGTCACGGATCTGCGCGCCTGGATGGCCCTTGGCCAAATCCGCGGCGTGGGCCGCAATCTTGTAGGTGATGATGCCGGTCTTCACATCATCCTTGTTCGGCAGGCCCAGGTGTTCCTTGGGCGTGACGTAGCAGAGCATCGCGCAACCGAACCAGCCGATCATCGCCGCGCCGATGCCTGAGGTGATGTGGTCGTAGCCCGGTGCAATGTCAGTGGTCAGCGGGCCGAGGGTGTAGAACGGCGCCTCGTCACAGCACTCCAGTTGCTTGTCCATATTCTCCTTGATCAACTGCATCGGCACATGACCAGGGCCTTCGATCATGGTTTGTACGTCGTGCTTCCAGGCGATCTTGGTCAGTTCGCCAAGGGTTTCCAGCTCGCCGAACTGCGCGGCGTCGTTGGCGTCGGCAATCGACCCCGGGCGCAGGCCATCGCCGAGGGAGAAGCTGACGTCGTAGGCCTTCATGATTTCGCAGATTTCATCGAAATGCGTGTAGGTGAAGTTCTCTTTGTGATGCGCCAGGCACCACTTGGCCATGATCGAGCCGCCACGGGAAACGATACCGGTCACCCGCTTGGCGGTCAGCGGTACATAGCGCAGCAGCACGCCGGCGTGGATGGTGAAGTAGTCGACGCCCTGCTCGGCCTGTTCGATCAGGGTGTCGCGGAACAGCTCCCAGGTCAGGTCTTCGGCAGCGCCGCCGACTTTTTCCAGGGCCTGGTAGATCGGTACGGTACCAATCGGCACCGGCGAGTTGCGGATGATCCACTCGCGGGTTTCGTGGATGTGCTTGCCGGTGGACAGGTCCATCACGGTGTCAGAACCCCAGCGAATGCCCCAGGTCAGTTTCGCCACTTCTTCTTCGATGGACGAGCCCAGGGCGCTGTTGCCAATGTTGCCGTTGATCTTCACCAGGAAGTTACGGCCGATGATCATCGGTTCCAGTTCGGTGTGGTTGATGTTGGCCGGGATGATGGCGCGGCCACGGGCGATTTCTTCGCGCACAAATTCGGGGGTGATGATTTTCGGCACGCTGGCGCCGAAGCTGTGGCCGGCGTGTTGCTGGGTCAGCAGGCCGGCCGCGCGGGCTTCTTCAAGCTTCATATTTTCGCGGATGGCGACGTATTCCATCTCGGCGGTAATGATGCCCTGGCGCGCGTAGTGCATTTGTGTGACGTTGGCCCCGGCCTTGGCGCGGCGTGGGTTCTTCACATGGGCAAAACGCAGGGCGGTCAGCTCGGCATCGCTCAGGCGCTGCTGGCCGAAGTGCGAGCTCAGGCCGGACAGGCGCTCGGTGTCGCCACGGGATTCGATCCACGGCGAGCGCACATCGCCCAGGCCTTTGCGCACGTCAATAATCACGTTGGGGTCGGTGTACGGGCCGGAGGTGTCGTAGACCACCACGGGCGCATTGATCTCGCCGCCGAAGTCGGTGGGCGTCACGTCGAGGCTGATTTCGCGCATCGGTACGCGGATGTCCGGGCGGGTGCCCTGCACATAGACTTTTTGCGAGCGGGTAAACGGCTGCACGGATCCCGAGTCAACCTTGGCCGACTCACTCAAATGCACGGTGTTTTTTAGTTTTGTACTCATCACGGGCTCTCCAGACACATCCAGGCAGTGGATTTTTGTCGGAGCGAACCTGTGACGGACGGACGCACTGGAACCAGTGCTGTGCTTGGTGCACGAGGGCTGTTCGATGGTCGAACAACATCCCGGACGAAGCACAAGAGGACTCGCCGGGTGACGAGAAATCTTGTTCCCTACGCAGGCGCTAACCTGATCAGGTTCAACGGGATCCGGTATTTACCGATCTCAGCCTCATAGCAAGGCACCCCGACAAGAACGCGGCCAGTCTAGACCATGGAGCAGGCAAATTGCCAATAGCGGTGCATTCAGCGTGATGAATGGCGCAATTACAGGATTGTTGTGCCGCAGTGCGGCCACTACACTCGGCTACTGTCTCAACGCCTTGACGCTATGGATTGCTCGTCGTAGCCTTGGGCGCTAAATTATCGCCGTAATATTTATCTAGGGATCGCCTCATGCTGCGCAAACTTTCACTGGCTCTTGCCGTGTCTTGTGCGACCAATGGAATGGTCTGGGCAGCAGAAGCGCCCTTGTCGACCAAAACCGATCTGGTCAGCGTCTACCAGGAAGCGGTGGACAACAACGCCGACCTGGCCGCCGCCCGTGCCCAATACGGCGCGCAAAAAGAAGTGGTGCCCCAGGCCCGTGCCGGCCTGCTGCCCAACCTCTCGGCCGGCGCCGACGTGAACAACGTGCGCACCCAGATCGACACACCCTCGGCCACTGCCAATCGCGACGCCCACACCTGGCGCGCGACCCTCAGCCAGCCGCTGTTCCGTGCCGATCGCTGGTTCCAGCTGCAGGCTGCCGAAGCCGTGAATGAACAAGCCGCCCTACAGCTCTCGGCCACCGAGCAGGAACTGATCCTGCAAAGCGCCGAAAACTACTTCGCCGTGCTGCGCGCCCAGGACAACCTGGCCTCGACCAAGGCCGAGGAAGCGGCCTTCAAGCGCCAACTGGACCAGTCCAACGAGCGTTTCGACGTGGGCCTGTCGGACAAGACCGACGTGCTGCAATCCCAGGCCAGCTACGACACCGCACGCGCCAACCGGATCCTCGCCCAGCGCCAGGTGGATGACGCGTTTGAAGCGCTGATCACCCTGACCAACCGCCAATACAACGCGATCCAGGGCATTGTCCACACGCTGCCGGTGTTGCCGCCGGCACCGAACGACGCCAAAGCCTGGGTCGACACCGCCGGGCGACAGAACCTGAACCTGCTGGCCAGCAACTATGCGGTGACGGCTGCCGAAGAGACCCTCAAGCAGCGCAAGGCCGGCCACGCGCCGACCCTGGACGCGGTGGCGCAATACGAGAAAGGCGACAACGACGCCCTCGGCTTCAGTAACCCCAACGCCTTCGGCCAGCCCTATCGTGGCGATGTCGAGCAACGCACCATCGGCCTGCGCCTGAATATCCCGCTGTACAGCGGCGGCCTCACCAGCTCCCAGGTGCGCGAGTCATATTCGCGCCTGGGCCAGACCGAGCAGCAACGCGAAGGCCTGCGCCGCCAGGTGGTGGAAAACACCCGCAACCTGCACCGCGCGGTGAATACCGACGTGGAGCAAGTACAGGCCCGCCGCCAGTCGATCATCTCCAACCAGAGCGCAGTGGAAGCCACGGAAATCGGTTACCAGGTGGGCACGCGCAATATCGTCGATGTGCTGGACTCGCAGCGCCAGCTCTACTCCTCGGTGCGCAACTACAACAACAGCCGCTATGACTACATCCTCGACAACCTGCGCCTGAAGCAGGCGGCGGGGACGTTGAACCCGGGGGATCTGCAGGATCTGGCGCGGTACCTGAAGGCTGACTACAACCCGGACAAGGACTTCCTGCCGCCGGACCTGGCCAAGGCTGCGGCCGAGCAACTGAAGGCCCGCCCCAGCAACTAAACCCACCGCATAACAAATGTGGGAGCGGGCTTGCTCGCGAAGACGGTGTGTCAGTCAATACATGTGTTGACTGACACACCGTCTTCGCGAGCAAGCCCGCTCCCACAAGGTCAGCGGTTGATCAGGCGATCGATACCATCGAGCAAGCGCTTCAACGCCCCCTGGTTGCCCTGCATCACCTTGAGCCCCGCCTGCGCCATCTTCTGCGCATCCTGCGGCAGCTCAAACAACTGCCGCACCGCCTCGGCCAAGCCCTCGGCATCCTCCACCTCCCGCAACGCCCCGGCTTCGCGCATCATCGCGGCGATTTCGAGGAAGTTGAACAGGTGCGGGCCGCTGATCACCGGCTTGGCCAGCGCAGCGGGCTCCAGCAGGTTATGCCCACCATTGGGCACGAGGCTGCCGCCGACAAAAGCGCTGTCGGCCAAGGCATACAAAAACAGCAGCTCGCCCATGGTGTCGCCCAGCAATACCGAGGTCTGGGCGTTGACCGGCGCGCCGCTGGAGCGCCGCACGGTGGCAAAACCCTGCTGCTGGCACAGCTCAAACATCGTGTTGAAACGCTCCGGATGCCGTGGCACCAGAATCAACAGGGCGTTGGGATAGCTGGCGAGCAACTGCCGATGGGCCGCCAGCACCACTTCATCTTCACCCTCGTGGGTACTGGCGGCGATCCACACCGGGCGCTCGCTGGCCTGCCACTGCTCACGCAACGCAGCGGCGCGCGCCAACAGCTGCGGATCGATGGTCAGGTCAAACTTGATCGAGCCGGTGACTTCGACCGTTTCCGCACGTGCGCCCAGGCTGCGAAAGCGCTCGGCCTCGGTGGCGGTCTGCACGGCGAACAGGCTCATTTCTGCCAGCATCGGCGCAGTCAGTTTGGCGAAACGTGCGTAGCCCTTGGCCGAGCGTGCCGACAGCCGCGCATTGGCCAGGACCACCGGAATCCCGCGCTTGGCGCACTGGTGGATATGGTTGGGCCACAACTCGGTTTCCATGATGACCGCCAGCCTGGGCTGGACCCGGTCCAGAAAGCGCTTGGCGGCACATGGCAAATCGTAGGGCAGGTAGCAATGCTGGATGCGCGGCTCATTGGCGAACAATGCCTGGATCCGCTCGGAACCGGTGGGCGTCATGCAGGTGACGGTGATCGGCAACTGTGGATGACGCTCCAGCAAACCACGGATCATCGGTGCGGCGGCGATGCTCTCGCCCACCGACACCGCGTGCACCCAGATCCCACCGGGTTTGAGTAGCGGCAACCCGTAGGAAAAGCGTTCGCTGACGCGCTTGGCGTAGGCCGGCGCCTTGCGTGCCCGCAGCCATAGACGTAAGGCCACCAACGGCAGCGCCAGGTAAAACAGACAGCTGTAGAGAGTTCTATTCATGGCGGCGGAGTTTATCGGCTTTTTCAGCCGATCGCCTGCAAACACTCGGTAAAACGTTCGGCCAGAAAGCGCGCCGCCGGGCCCAGGGGTTCATCCCGACGCCAAACCAGCTCCACCACCAGGGCCGGCGGCGTCCATTCGCTATCCAACTCGACCATCTGCCCCTGATACGTCGGGTATTGCACCACATGTCGCGGTAACCAGGCCCAGCCCAGGCCACGCGCCAGCCACTCGGCCAACACGTAAAAGCTGTCGGCACGCCACACCTGCGGGCTGGCCGCCTCGCTACCGGGGTAGACGCTGGTCTGGGTCGACATCAGCAACTGGCGAAACTGCGCCAGGCGCTGGCAATCGACAAAACCGCCGCTGGCCAGCGGATGCCCGACGCCGCACACCGTGACCATCTCCACGCTGCCGACCACCCGCCGCTCAAGGGCCTCGGGGATCTGGTCGTGGTAGAACAGCAACCCCAGGTCCGCTTTGCGCTCGACTAATTTGCGTGCGACATCACCTTGGGCCGTGCTCGACAATTGCACTTCCAGGCTAGGAAACTTCCCGGCCAGCGCCTCCAGGCTATCGAGTACCGGCTGATACAACATGGCTTCGTCCTGGGCCAGGCGCAGCCGCGCTTCTTCGCCACGCATCAAGGACAGAGCGCGGCCGTTGAGACGCTCGCACTGACGCAGCACTTCCCGGGCCTCCTCCAGCAGCACCGTACCGGCCTCCGTCAACCGGGGCTGGCGACCACTGCTACGATCAAACAGGCTCACCCCAAGGTCAGCCTCCAGCAAGGCAATACCATTGCTTACCGCCGACTGCGCCTTGCGCTGGTCCCGGGCCACCGCCGAAAACGACCGCTGTTCGGCGACGCTGACAAACAGGCGCATCTGCTCCAGGTTCCATTGCACGCTCATTGGTCAAACCCATCTTAAATTCGGATAGGTAATGACTTTACCCCATCTGATAACGCACTAAAATGCCAGCCTTTGTAGGAGCGAGCTTGCTCGCGAAAAACCCAAGAACACCACGTTCAACCAGGCTATACGCGTAATCGTTAACGATTTTCGCGAGCAAGCTCGCTCCTACAGTATTGAGCCCATCCCGAGGATTGCCCCATGAACGTCGCCTACTACTACCTGGCTATCGCCATCTGCTCGGAGGTGATCGCTACCGTTTCCATGAAAGCAATCAAGGGCTGGAGCACGCCGATTCCCCTACTGTTGGTGATCGTGGGTTATGGCGTGGCTTTCTGGATGCTGACTCTGGTGGTGCGCACCGTCCCGGTGGGCGTGGCCTATGCGGTATGGGCCGGGATGGGCATTGTCATGGTCAGCATCGCGGCGCTGTTTATCTATGGGCAGAAGCTCGATCTGCCGGCGATGCTCGGGATGGGCTTGATTGTGCTGGGGGTGGTGGTGATTCAGTTGTTTTCGAAAACGGCAGGCCACTGACCTCCTACAGTTGTTGATCCTGAGCAAAGATCCCGCCGTCGAGTCTGTATACTTGGCCTCTTGTTCTGAACACTGAGGTCGCCCCATGCCATCCGTTATTTCCACCGACGTCCTGATTGTCGGCGCCGGGGTTGCCGGCCTCTGGCTCAATGCGCGCCTGCGCAACCAGGGGTTTTCCACGATTGTGGTGGAGAACGCGACCCTGGGTGGCGGGCAGAGCGTGAAGTCCCAGGGGATCATTCACGGTGGTGCGAAATACGCCTTGCACGGTGCCCTGACCGGCGCCTCTGAAGCTATTGCCGATATGCCACGACGCTGGCGCGAGGCGCTGGCCGGCACCGGCGAGCTGGACCTGACGGGCGTGCGCCTGCTGTCCCAGGCCCATTACCTGTGGTCGCCAGGCACCCTGGCCGGCAACCTCACCAGCTTCTTCGCCAGCAAGGCGGTGCGCGGCCGCGTCGACCAGGTCAAGGGCGACGATTTGCCGCTGGCCCTGCAAGACCGCCGCTTCAAGGGCAAGGTCTATCGCCTGGCCGAACTGGTGGTGGATGTGCCGAGTCTGATCGAGCGCCTGGCGCAATTGGCCGGCGACGGCCTGCTCGCCGGGCAACAGATCGAGCCGCTGCTTGAGGGTGGCATCCTGGTTGGCCTGAAAGTCGATGGCCGAGCGATTCGCGCCCAGCGCATCGTGCTGAGCGCCGGCGGCGGCACCGCCGAACTGCTGACCACCCTGGGCCTGAGCCAGCCGGCCATGCAAAAGCGCCCGCTGCATATGATCATCGCCAAGGGCCCCGGCCTCAAACCCCTGTACGCGCACTGCCTGGGCGGCGGCACCAAGCCACGGATCACCATCACCACGCACCCGGCCGCTGATGGCAATTGGGTGTGGTACATGGGCGGCGATATTGCCGAGACCGAAGGTGTGCACCGCACGCCCGCCGAGCAGATCGCCACGGCGCAAAAGGAGCTGGCGCAACTGCTGCCGTGGATCGACATGAGCCAGACCCAGTGGGCGACCCTGCGGGTGGATCGCGCCGAGCCCCTGCAAACGGGCCTGACCCGGCCGGACAACGCATTCCTCGCCGAACAGGGCCGGCTGCTGGTGGGCTGGCCAACCAAGCTGGCCCTGGCGCCGGACTTCGCCGACCGGGTGCTCAACGCCCTGGAACGTGACGGCATCCAGCCGACACCCAGCGAACCATTGCCGCAACTGCCCCGCCCCGCCATCGCCCAACCCGCCTGGGAGCAATTGTTGCCATGAGCCTGCCGACCCTGCATGACCTTCATCGCCCCCTGGGCAGCACCGGCCTGCTGGTCTCGCCACTGGGCCTGGGCACCGTGAAACTGGGGCGCGACCAGGGAGTGAAGTACCCCAATGGTTTCCAGATCCCCAACGATGAGGAGGCGCGGATGTTGCTGCGCCAGGCGCGCGAGCTGGGGATCAACCTGATCGACACCGCCCCCGCCTATGGTCACAGCGAAGAACGCCTGGGCCCGCTGCTGCGTGGCCAGCGCCAGGACTGGGTGATTGTCAGCAAGGTCGGCGAAGAATTTGCCGACGGCGTGTCCCGTCACGACTTCAGCGCAGCCCACACCCGGCTGTCCGTGGAGCGCAGCCTGAAACGCCTGGAAACGGATTTTATCGACCTGGTGCTGGTGCATTCCGACGGCAACGACTTGCATATTCTCAACGACTGCGAGGTCTACCAGACCCTGGCGGACCTCAAGGCCGAGGGCAAGATTCGCGGTTTCGGCTTTTCCGGCAAAACCGTCGAGGGCGGGGTGAAGGCTCTGGAACAAGGTGATTGCGCGATGGTCACCTACAATCTGAACGAGCAAGACGAAAAAGCCGTGATTGATTATGCCGCCGCCCACGGCAAAGGCATCCTGGTGAAAAAGGCCCTGGCCAGTGGGCATGCGTGCCTTGAGCCGGGAGTGGATCCAATTCACGCCAGTTTCATCTTGTTGTTTGCGCAAACGGGCGTGGCCAGTGCTATTGTCGGGACCATCAACCCGCTGCACCTTGCCCATAATGTGGCAACCGCTGCCAAGATCATTCGCCAATCCTGATGCCGCCGACGCGGCCGACCCCGACGCAAGAAGGAGCCGACATGCCGCGAACGCTCATAAGAAAAAACCCCAGTAACTTTAAAACTCTGCCGCTGTACGTCGAAGCCACCCCCGAAGGCCTGAGCTACCAGAGCGTGGGCATGCCGCTCAACTTTGCCCAGACTCTGCAGCGGCGCAAGCCGGTGGAAGTGGCGGATGCCGAGCGCTTCGCCCTGGAACTGGCCAACCTCGGGGTGTCGGTGCGCCTGACACTGCACTGGCAAAACCGCGATTACTGGGTACTGGTGCGCCAGCGTCGCCAGGACCGTGGCGACGTGGTGCTCAAGCTGATTTCCGGCTACGTGCCGGCCCACGAACTGAACTTGCCACTGCACACTGCCATTCAGGAAATCGCCGAGGAGTGCCTGCTGGAGACCCCGGAAGGCTGGCTGGGCGGGCGCTTCAACGATACCTGGCTGCCGGCGCCCTACTCCAGCGCGCTGCATTACCGCGAGGCCTTGCCGTTTCGCCTGTCGCCGCTGTCCGGCGCTGCCCGCCCGGTGCGCTGCGCCAACATGCAATTGATCGAACGCCCCCGGGCCTATGTGCACCTGCCCACGGCCTCACTGCAATTGATCTACGACCTGCGCCTGGAAGTGCCCAAGGAAGCCAAGTCCTTGAGCCTGTTCCATGTGGACGAACGCCTGGAGGGCGACCAACTGGTGGCGCGCCTGGACCGCCAGCGCCCGGACTTGTACCTGATGCCCCTGAAGGACGGCCAGCCTTGCGCCGAGCTGTTTACCTTGAAAAAGGATCAACTGGTGCCAGCGAGTACGCGCGGGTTGTACCTGGCCGAAAGTTTTGCCCAGCAGGAAGGTTGGCTGGTGCGCGATGAGCGGATCCGCTGGAAGGACTGGCTCAGGCAACAGGGCCTGAGCGCGCCGGAGAAGGAATCGAAGTTGAGCCAGCTGACCGGGCGGGCCAGACAGATCTTGCGCAAGATGGTGCCGAAAAAAGCAGGACGCTGACGCCTCCCCTGTAGGAGCCAGGCCGGCTCCTACAGAGAATAAGGGCTCAGCCGTGCAGCAGTTTCTCCAGGCCCGTCTTCAGCGGCGTCGCCTCAGGCAACGTGAAGCTCGCCGCCAGGCGCTGGTTATTGGCCCTGGAGTGCCGAATATCCCCTGAACGCGGCTCTGTGTAGCTGACAGCCGGCAACGAGCCGACGATTTCCGACAGTGCCTGCAGCAACTGTTTGAGCGTGGTGGTGCGGTTCCAGCCGACATTGATCGCGCCCAGAGGCGCTTCGGCCATTTCCACCGCTTGCACCAGCACCGCCACCAGATCCCCGACGTACATGAAGTCCCGGGTTTGCTCACCGTCGCCGAATACGGCAATCGGCAGGCCTTTTTGCGCGCGCTCGCTGAAAATGCTGATCACCCCGGAGTACGGCGATGAAGGATCCTGGCGCGGGCCAAAGATGTTGAAGAAGCGGAAAATCACCGGTTCCAGGCCATGCTGGCGACGGTAGAAGTCAAAGTAGTGCTCGCTCGCCAGCTTGTCCGATGCATAAGGCGTCAACGGTGCCTTGGCGGTTTGCTCGTCGATAGAGTCGCCTTCGCCATTGTTGCCATACACCGCAGCGCTCGAGGCAAACACCACGCGCTTGACCCCGGCCTGGCGCATGGCCTCGCAGACATTCAGGCTACCCACGAAGTTGCTCTGGTGTGTACTGACCGGATCATCCACCGACGCCTGCACCGACGCGACTGCCGCCAGGTGCACTACGGCTGTCGCCCCCACCGCCGCACGAGCGACCAGCGCAGCGTCGGCCACGTCGCCTTCCAGCAGTTGCAGGCGCGGGTTGTCCAGCGCCAGGTTGCTGCGTTTGCCGGTGGACAGGTTATCCAGCACGCGCACTGCATAGCCCTTGGCAAGCAGTGCATCGACCAGATTGGAACCGATAAAGCCGGCACCGCCGGTAATCAGTACGAGAGCATCAGACATAGCGGTAAAACCTATTGAGCGGCATCGTTGGTTTGGCGGATTTTTTCGACAATCGCGGTCGTCGAGCTGTTTTCCACCAACCCCAGGACTTTGACCTTGCCACCATAGGCGTTGACGATATCGGCACCGACCACCTGGTCGACCGAGTAGTCACCACCCTTGACCAACACATCTGGCTTGACCTGAGCCAGGAGGTTTTCCGGAGTGCCCTCGGAGAAGCTGATCACCCAATCCACCGCGCCCAATCCAGCCAGGACCGCCATGCGCCGGTCCACGCTGTTGATTGGTCGGCCAGGGCCTTTCAGGCGGCTGACCGAAGCATCATCGTTGATCGCCACGATCAGGCGATCACCCTGGGCGCGAGCCTGCTCCAGGTAGGTCACATGGCCGGCGTGCAGGATATCGAAGCAGCCGTTGGTGAAGACAATGCTCTCGTTATGGGCACGGGCATCGTCAATCGCCAGCAGCAATTGCTCCAGGCTCAACACACCACGCTCCGAGCCTTCCTCGCGCTGGATCGCGCGACGCAGTTCCGGGGCACTGATGGACGCCGTACCCAGCTTGCCCACCACGATGCTCGCTGCCAGGTTGGCCAGGGCTACCGCATGGGGCAACTCCTCCCCCGCCGCAATCGCTGCCGCCAGGGTGGAGATCACGGTGTCGCCAGCGCCCGTGACGTCGAACACTTCCCGCGCACGCGCCGGCAAGTGCATGGCCGGGTGACCGGGACGCAGCAGGGTCATGCCGTGTTCGCCACGGGTCACCAGCAAGGCGCCGAGGTCGAGGTCGGCCATCAGGCTTGCGCCTTTGCTCACCAAGTCGTGCTCATCGACGCAACCGCCGACGATGGTTTCAAATTCGCTGAGGTTCGGCGTGATCAGGCTGGCGCCTCGGTAGACCGAGAAATCCTTGCCCTTGGGATCGGCCAGCACCGGGATGCCACGGGCCTTGGCGGCCTGGATCAGCATCTGGTGGTTTTTCAATGCGCCTTTGCCGTAGTCCGACAGCACCAGCACCTTGATGCCTTCGAGCAGTTCGTCGACCTGCTCACTGAGGGCCAGGGCGTCGGTGGCGAAGGGTTCTTCAAAGTCGATACGCAGCAACTGCTGGTGCCGGCTCATGACCCGCAGCTTGACGATGGTCGGCTGGTGGGCGATGCGCTGGAACAGGGCACGCACGCCAGCGCCGCGCAGGCTGTTGGTCAGGCTGTCGGCGGCTTCATCGTCGCCGGTCACGCCGACCAGGGAGGCCGGGGCGCCGAGGGCGGCGATGTTAAGGGCAACGTTGGCAGCGCCGCCTGGGCGGTCTTCGATTTGCTCGACCTTGACTACCGGTACCGGTGCCTCAGGGGAAATCCGTGAGGTACCGCCATGCCAGTAACGGTCGAGCATGACATCGCCGACCACCAAGACAGGGGCTTGATCGAATCGCGGCATGGACAACTTCATGGAGCAACCCACATACAAAATGAACAGGGGCGCGATATTAGCACAGGGAAAAGCATCGACCGATTCAATCCTGGCGGTCGATCCCAGCCCGGCGCCCCTGGCACCTCAATAGGCATCCGTCACATGGGAGGGCGCCACTGGGTCGCCTTCTTCGAACTCCTTGGCGTGCAGGCGGGCGTAGTAGCCATTCTTCGCCAGCAACTCGACATGGGTCCCGCGCTCGACAATCTGGCCGTCGTCCATCACCAGGATCAGGTCGGCTTTCTCGATGGTGCTCAAGCGGTGGGCAATCACCAGGGTGGTGCGGTTCTTCACCACATGGTCCAGGGCCGCCTGGATATGGCGCTCGGACTCGGTATCCAGGGCCGAGGTTGCCTCGTCGAGAATCAACAGCGGCGCATCCTTGAGCAAGGCCCGGGCAATTGCAATGCGCTGGCGCTGGCCGCCGGACAGCAGTACGCCGTTCTCGCCTACCAGGGTTTCATAGCCCTGGGGCATCTTCACGATGAACTCATCGGCATACGCTTCGCGAGCGGCATGATGCACCGCATCGGTCGGCGCGCCAGCCAGGTCGCCATAGGCGATGTTGTTGGTCACGGTGTCGTTGAACAGGGTGACCTGCTGGGTCACCAGGGCGATTTGCCGGCGCAGGTTGCGCAGGGTGAAATCCTGCACGCGTACGCCATCGAGCAGAATCTGCCCCTGCTCATGCTGGTAGAAGCGAGGGATCAAGCCGGCCAGGGTCGACTTGCCGCTGCCCGAACGCCCCACCAGCGCGACCATTTGCCCAGGCTCGACAATAAAGCTGATGTCGTTGAGCACCTTCTTGTCGCTTTCCGGGTATTGGAAGCTGAGGTTGCGCACTTCAATGCGCCCAGCCAGGCGTTCATGCTCGATCACGCCCTGGTCGACTTCTACCGGCTCATCCAACTGCTCGAAAATACTCTCGGCACCCGCCACACCCTTCTGGATGGTCGAGCTGACCTCGGAAAGCTGGCGAATCGGCTTGGGCAGCAGGCCAGCCATGGTGATATAGGCCACCAGGTCGCCGGGCGATGCATCGCCGCGCAAATACAGGACCAGGAACATGACCACGGCCATGGCACTGTAGGTCACCAATTGCAGCATCGGCGTGTACACCGCGCCGGTCTTGGTCATCGCCAGTTGTTTCTCGGTATTGCTCAGGCTCGCTTGCTCGAAGCGCACCTTTTCATACTGCTCGCCGCCAAAGCTGCGGACCACACGGTAGCCGTGGATCGTCTCGGAGGCCACATGGGTCACGTCGCCCATGGACACCTGGATTTTCTTGCTCTGCTTGCGGAATTTACGGCTGGTGCTGTTCACCATCATGCCGATCACCGGCAGGATCGCCAGCATCACCAGGGTCAGTTTCCAGTTCATCCAGACCAGGGTGCAAAACAGGAAAATCACGGTCATGCCTTCACGGATAACCACCTTGATCGCATCGGTGGCAGCCCCGGTGACCATGGTGACGTTGAAGGTAATGCGGGAAATCAGGTGGCCGGAGTTGTTCTTGTCAAAAAAGCGGTTGGGCAACTCCAACAGCTTGTTGAACAGCACCACGCGCAGGTCGTGGACCAACCCGAGGGAAACCCGGGCCAGGAAGAAGTTACCGAGGAACGAGCCCACGCCCTGCCAGGCTGCGATCAGCACGATCATCAGCGGCACGGTTTCCAGCAACTGCAACTTGCCAAGATAGGGGTTGCCGGGGAACAGGCTGGCCTCGGGGTTCGCCAGGCCATCGACGAAATACTTGAGGATGTAAGCGAGCATCGGCTGGGTCGATGCGAAGATCAGGAACCCGACGATACTCAGGATGAACAGACCCACATAAGGCCGTACGTAAGTCAGGAGGCGGAAGTAAATCGCCAGCGTCGACTGGGTTTTCGGTTCAGGACTGCTCATAGGAATCCGCGCAAATCAGTAAGGCGCGGATCATATCACAGGCCTCTTCGCCCCAAAAAACATGAGCATGGGCCAGCTTTGCGCCAAGTCGGTTAAGATAACCGGCTATTGATGGGAGTCAGGCATGCAAGTAATCGATCACAACACCTATGAGGCATTGCGTGCTGGCGCGCAGGTGCTGGAAGCCGATGGTTCTGGCGACAAGGTGCTCCGGTTGACCGATGGTTGCATGCTCAAGCTGTTCCGGCGCAAGCGCCTGCTCAGCTCGGCACTGTTCTACCCGTATGCACAACGCTTCGCCAACAACACCCGTGCACTACAGCAACGGGATATCCCTTGCCCGCGCATCATTGCGGTGTATCGCATACCCAGCATTGCGCGGGATGCGGTGTACTACAGCCCGCTGGCCGGGGAAACCATCCGCCAGCTTAAACTCGCCAAGGCCGAGGCCGACGCCCTGCGTGAGCGCCTGGGCGGCTTCATTGCGCAATTGCACGAGAAGGGCGTGTACTTTCGTTCGCTGCACTTTGGCAACGTGGTCCTGACACCGGAAAACACCCTGGGCTTGATCGACATTGCCGACCTGAGCTGCCAGGCCACCCCGCTGAGCCAGAGCAAGCGGCGGCGCAACTTCAGCCACCTGCGGCGCTATGCCGAGGATCGGCAATGGCTACTGGGCGATGACGCCGGGCAAGCCTTCTTCAATGGCTATCGCCAGGCCTTGCCGGCGGGCAGTCAACAGGCGCCACTGATTGAGCGCCTGCGACAACTACTGGACTGATCTCACTGGGTGATGACCAGTACCGTGGCGCCTCGGCGATTGGCGAAGCGCTCGACGATGCGCAGGTTGCGCTCGGCCAGCCAACTGGTGAGCCAGGGTTCGTTGCCGCGGGCTTCGATCAGGAAGTAGCGGAATTTCCCTGCATGCGCCGGTGACATCGCGGCTTCCCGGGTCAATTTCTTGAGCAGATAACCACGCCCTGCGTAATAACCAATACGCCCATCATCGAAATACGCAGGAACATCCGGCTCGACATTCGCCGCCATCCAACGTCCCGCCTCGACGTACTGGACCTTGCCCGGCCCGGTAGACACCACATTCGACAACATCACCAACAGGCAGACCGCCACCAAGGCCTTGCCCAGGCGCGGGAACTGCTGGGCAAACATCTGCAGCGCCAGTGCCAGCGCCGGTACAAACAGCAGGTTCAAGAAGCTCATGTAACGCACGTTCATGAACTGCTGCTGAATAAAGAACAGCAGCAACACCAACAGGTACAACACCGCTGCCCAGGCAAAAGGCCGGTATTGATGCCAGTAGAGCTTGATTGCCTGCCAGTTGCGCCCCCGTAAAAAAGGCACGGCAAAGGGCCCGCAAATATTCACAAAACTGATGACCATGGCCGCCAGGATGCCAAAAAAGATGATGCGCCCTGTTTCATCTTGGGAGTACTTGTTGATCAGCGATCGGGAGAACTGCTCGCGCAGCAAATCAAACGACGCCAATACACTGTTTGGATTGATCAAGTCCAGATAGTAGGCAACGCGGCCCGATGAAAAACCACCCGTGGCCAAGACCAGCACCATCCCCGCCACCACGCCCAGCAGCGGCAACGCGACGAATTGCAGGAGCGCCAGACGCCGCTCGCGAACCCACAGGCCAGGCAACTGCCACAGGCCCAACGCCGGCAGCAGCAACAACGCTTCCAGGCGGAAAGCTGCCGCTGCGACAATCGCCAGATGGATGATTGCTGCCCGCAGCCATCCACCACGGGCCTGCCAGCGCATGGCCAGCCACAGCGTCAGGATGCAGAAAAACCAGAAGCCGAACTCGCGCAGGATCTCGCCACGAAACTGGTTGAACGCCGGCATCGCCAGCACCACCAGGCAGGCCCAGGGTGCAACCTGCACCGAGCGCTGGCGAACGCAGTCAACCAAGAGCGCGCAGGTGCCAGCTGCAAACAGCGAACACCACAGGTAAGCACTCAGTTCTATGGGCAGGGCTGAAACCGAATGGGTACCCGCCAGGAGCAGGGAGAACCAGGGCCAGTTGAATACCGCAAAGGCGGATTTCGGACCATGGACGTAGACGTCCTGGGCAATGGTCAGGTAGAACGCAGCATCACGCCCTACAGTCGCGGCGCCCAATACCGCGATCAGGGATAGCAGCAGACTCCCAAAAAATGCCACTCGAACGGGATGTTCGACGACAACGCCCAAAGCCCGAGCCCACAACTTGCTGCCTATACCAACCACACCCCCCCCTTAAAACCTGGCGTCACATCGTGTGCACAAGATTTGAAAACATATATTCCAGAAAAACCACTGCACCACGAAAACCCAACGCCTAGTCATTGCCATCAAACCGGGCGCTGTACCGGTCATTCTCGGCGTAGCGTAACAGGCTATAAAACGCTTACTTGAACATCAGCTGAAGCGCCTTGCGTGTGTACGACCAGCGCGTCAGGGCACGCCAGTCTGTACGTACCGCCTGGCAGTAAAACTGCTTGGCAAGCGTATATTCCCCAGCACTGAAGCAATTGCGAAACAAAGACAGGCAGCGCTGTGCGAGAAACGCACGACGCAAGCCTTGCAGCTCTGCCGGCATACGTACCGGCGAGAACACCTCGTCCACCAGGCTCACGCCTGCCGCGACACTGTGATTGATGTCATGGCGCAAGCTGTCCGCATGCTTGTAGATCAGCACCAGAGGCTGGTCGATGACACTGCATGAAAAACGTGCCAAGGCCTGAGCAAATACAGGAATATCTTCAGCATTACGCAAACTCTCCGGATAGTTGCCCACGCTAAAAATATCTTTATGCATCGCGCAAGCGCCATTGGAAAGCGCTATCGTCTTGTCCAGCAAGTAACCACGCACCCGCAGATAGGCGCTGGCTGGAAGCTGCTTGACCATATGCAAGCGGCGCTTGCCATCCCCGAACACAGACCAGTGGCCACCGACGATCAAACGACTCTCCGGATGTGCGGCAATATGCTGAGCTACCGAAAGCAGTGCGCCTGGCGCCATTTCATCATCGGCATCCAAGAACATCAGGTACTCGCCCGCAGACTCTTCAAGCCCTAGGTTGCGGGCCGAGGCCGCACCTCCATTGGGTTTGCGCAACGCCCGAAAACAGCCTGGGTACTTTTCCATCAACGCTGCCAGCACCTGCGGCGTCTCATCGGTCGAGCCATCATCAATCACCAGTAACTGTGCATTCGCCTCATCGAGCTGTGCCAGCACCGATTCAACCGCGCGTCCCAACGTGTGTGCGTAGTTATAGGTGGGAATGACGACGCCAATCCGCCTCTCAGTCAATGACTTGCCCTTCCACACCATCTTTGACGACCAGGATGTCTTCCATGATCAGGTACTGCAGGTCCGAGCCGAAGAACATGTTCAGGGCGTCGGTCGGCGAGCAAATCATCGCTTCGCCACGGCGGTTGAGCGAGGTGTTCAGGGACACACCGTTGCCGGTCAGCACTTCCAGCTCTTTCATCATGTCGTAGTAACGCGGGTTGTACTCGCGCTTGAGCACCTGGGCGCGGGAGGTGCCATCTTCATGGACCACTTCCGGCACGCGGGTTTTCCATTCTTCCGCCACTTCAAAGGTGAAGGTCATGAACGGGGCCGGGTGATCGACCTTGATCATCTGCGGGGCCACGGTGTCGAGCATCGACGGGCAGAAAGGCCTCCAGCGCTCGCGGAACTTGATCTGGTGGTTGATCCGGTCAGCCACGCCCACGGCGCTCGGGCAACCGATGATCGAACGTCCGCCCAAGGCACGCGGACCGAACTCCATGCGGCCCTGGAACCAGGCCACCGGGTTGCCGTCGACCATGATCTGGGCGATGCGCTTGGGCATGTCCTCGATCTGGCGCCACTTCGGCTTGCTCGGGTGCTTGGCGCACGCGGCAATCACTTCCTCGTTGCTGTAGGACGGGCCGAGATAGACGTGTTCCATCTTCTCTACCGGTACACCACGGGCATGGGACACATAGGCCGCCGCACCTACCGCGGTACCTGCATCGCCGGACGCTGGCTGCACGAACAGCTCCTTGACGTCGTCGCGGGCAATGATCTTCTGGTTCAATTTGACGTTCAGCGCGCAGCCGCCGGCGAAGGCCAGCTTGCCGGTTTCCTTGAGGATATCGCCCAGGTAATGGTCGATCATCTGCAACGCCAGCTTCTCGAACAGCGCTTGCATGCTGGCTGCGTAGTGGATGTACGGCTCGTCAGCGATGTCGCCTTCGCGCTTGGGACCCAGCCACTCGATCAGTTTTGGCGAGAAGTAGAAGCCCTTGCCTTTCTCTTTATAGCGGCGCAGGCCAATGACGTTGGCGTAGTCGGTATTGATCACCAACTCGCCGTTTTCAAAGGAGGCCAGGCGCGAGAAGTCGTACTTGCTGGCATCGCCATACGGCGCCATGCCCATGACCTTGAACTCGCCATCAAGCATCTCGAAGCCAAGGAACTCAGTGATCGCGCCGTACAGGCCGCCAAGGGAGTCCGGATCGTAGAACTCCTTGATCTTGTGGATCTTGCCGTTCTCGCCATAGCCAAAGAAGGTTGTGGCGTACTCGCCCTTACCGTCGATCCCCAGGATCGCGGTCTTCTCCTGGAAGCCCGAACAGTGATAAGCGCTGGAAGCGTGGGCCAGGTGGTGCTCGACCGGCTCGATCTTGATCTTCTTCGGATCAAAGCCCAGTTGCTCCAGGCACCAGACAATCTTGTTGCGGTAGCGCTTGTAGCGACGGTTGCCCATCAGGATCGCATCGAGTGCGCGGTCCGGTGCATACCAGTAACGCTTGGCATAGTGCCAGCGGGCCTCGCCGAACAAGCTGATCGGGGCAAACGGGATCGCCACCACATCAACGTCGGAAGGTTTGATACCGGCCTGCTCCAGACAGAACTTCGCCGATTCGTAGGGCATGCGGTTCTTTGCATGTTTATCGCGTACGAAGCGCTCTTCTTCGGCGGCCGCGATCAGCTTGCCGTCGATATACAACGCTGCGGAAGGATCATGGCTAAGGGCGCCGGACAGGCCAAGAATCGTCAATGCCACTGGGGTCTAGCCTCTTTTAGTCTGCATGCAGGCGCTGGCGCCTGAAAAATGTGTGCTCCTCGCCTCGGCGAGAAAAGCTAAAGGGCGGGATTATAGCTTAAAAGCGGCAAAACGCCTCTAGCGGCAAATGGCACGGAGAAACAAGCGGTATCAGCGGAAGATCTCGATACTGCCATCACGGTTCTGTCGGTAGACGGTGTAGGGCAGTACCAAAGTATCGAGAACACCTGACAGTACCAAGTCAACGGCAATCCAGGGCAGCGGGCCGATCTGCTGCTCATCCAGGCTTTTTTTGCTGTTGGGTTCGCCATTGAGGGAGCAGAAGTCGTACACCACGCCGCTGTAGATACGGGGCACGCTCTCGCAATGGCTGCGCAGGCTCTTGAGGCGCTGGCTGGCCACCGCATCTTCGCGAAACACCGTATCGAGGGTGCCGCAGGCCGTGGTCGAAAGGACAATGGCGGCAAACAGCAGAATGTTTGTAGGATTCACGGGCAACCCTCTTTGGCATGAGGGGGCAGCCTAACCCAAGACTGCGTAAGACGAATATGCCGGTAACGCGCGGGAATATTCTTCGGAAAAGCCTCGCAGAATCGTTAAACTCGCGCCCTTTTTTCCGCGCCTGCGCTGCGCGTCATGGAAGTTGGCTTGCTCATGAAAGTTGTTGTTCCCACCTGTATTGCGATGCTGCTCCCTAGCCTGCTGGGCCTGCCGCAAGCCGCCCAGGCAGAAGATGCCCCACTGATCCTCGACCCCAGTGTGGTGACAGGCTCGCGCAGCGCCAGTCGCAGCTTCGACCTGCCCTACTCGGTGGACAGCATCAGCCGTGAGCAGATCAGCGATGGCCAGTTGGGCATCAACGCCTCGGAGGCCCTGTCCCGCGTGCCGGGGCTGGTGGTGCAGAACCGTCAGAACTACGCCCAGGACTTGCAGATTTCGTCCCGTGGCTTTGGCGCGCGCTCGGCGTTTGGCGTACGCGGGATCAAGCTGATTGCCGATGGTATCCCCGCCAGCACCCCGGACGGCCAGGGCCAGGCGGCAACGTTCAACCTCGACACCGCCGAGCGCATAGAAGTACTGCGCGGCCCAGCCGCCACCCTGTATGGCAGCAACGCCGGCGGGGTGATCCAGATGTTCTCGCGCAATGGCGAGGGCGCACCACGTATCGGCGCCGAAACCCTGTTCGGCAGCGACGGCCTGAACAAGAACCACCTCAGCGCCGAAGGCGCGGTACAGGGCGCCGGGTTTGTCCTCGACGCCTCGCGCATGGACACCGACGGCTACCGCGACCACAGCAGCGCTCGCCGCGACCAGACCTTCGCCAAGCTCAACGTCGAGCCCGATGACGACAGCAAGCTGGCCCTGATCTACAGCAGCCTGGAGCAGAACGGCACCCAGGATCCGCTGGGGCAGACCTGGGCGGGCTACAAGGCCGACCCACGTTCGGTCAGCAGCAACGCCTTGACGTACAACACGCGCAAGAGCATCGATCACCAGCAATTGGGGATGAATTACGAGCGGTACATGGGCGATGCGACGTTGCAGGTCAATGCCTATACGGGGCGGCGGAGTGTGATTCAGTATTTGTCGATTCCAGACAAGTTCGCCAATGGCAATCCCAACCCCGCCAACGCGCGCGGAGGGGTAGTGGCCTTTGACCGCAAATTCTATGGAGGCTCAGCCCACTGGCTGCAACCTATCATCAGCGCTCCAGGAGAACTGACCCTGATTACTGGCCTCGACTACGACCGTAGTGAGGATGATCGTCAAGGGTATTCCAACACCGTCAATGGTGAGCATGGCGTAAAAGGCGCCTTGGGCCGTGACGAAATTGATACTGCCACCAGTATCGATCCATTCATCCAGGCCAACTGGCTACTGGGCAATTGGACCCTGCAAGCTGGACTACGCCACAGCACGATGAAAATGGACGTTGATGATCACTTTGTGAGTGGCAATGACGGCAACGATAGCGGCAGCAAGACCTACCAAAAAAACACACCATCGATCAGCGCCATGTATGCCTTCACTCCGGACTTGCACGCTTATGTGAGCGCAGGGAAAGGTTTCGAAACACCAACACAGGCAGAACTGGCCTACTCCAGCGCAGTAAATGGCTTCAACTTTGCGCTAAAACCCTCAGTCAGCAAGCAGTATGAGGTCGGCCTGAAAGCACGGGTTGGTCAAGACACCCGAATCAACGCTGCGCTGTTCCAGATCACTACGGATGACGAGTTGGTGGTACAGCAGTCCAGTGGCGGCCGCAGCACTTACCAAAACGCCGGCCGCACCCTGCGCCGCGGCTTTGAACTGGGCATCGAAAGCCAACTGAGCGAACAGTGGAGTGCCAACCTCGCCTACACCCGCCTGCAAGCTACCTACGACAGTGACTTCAGCAACAACAGCAAAACCATCGACAAAGGCAACTACCTGCCCGGCGTCCCGCAGACCCTGCTGTTTGCCGAGCTGAACTGGAAACCAAGGGATTGGCTAAGCACTGCTGTCGAAGGCATGTACCGCAGCAAGATCTATGTCGAGGACACCAACCAGGAGCGCGCTGCGCCGGGCTACAGCGTCTTCAACTGGCGCGCGCGGTTTGAGCAGAAGGTCGAACACTGGACCTTTCACCAGACCTTGCGCCTGGATAACCTGCTGGACCGCCAATATGTCGGCTCTGTGATTGTTGGCGACAGTAACGGGCGCTATTACGAAGCGGCGCCAGGGCGATCCTGGTATGCCGGAGCCGGCGCCCAGTATCAGTTCTGACCCCACCAGAAGGCGCCGGCTTGCCGGCGCTTACTCGGTCGCTGTAAAACCACGACATATCGTTAAACAAAGGCACAACCGGAAAAAGTGACGCCACATGCCTTAACTGCACTAGACGCCACTCCTCAATTGCAACCAAACAAACGTCGGCCAAACTATTTACTTAAGAAACCACCCAACTTACCGAATAGAACTCAAGTGAGTACGATGAGTGCTAGCGGGTTTATCGGTTTCGTTCTTGTCCGGAGTACTACCATAGAGCCCGGTAGGATCATGAGGAATTTCCACATCAATCAATTGACCATGCTTCAGATCAATCAGTGGATCAACAGGTTTGGCCAGTACATACTCGCCGGTCTTAGAATCATAGACAAACTCTACATCGATCGGCTCCCCAGGATCCCTTTGCTGCCCCTCGTCGGCAGCGACCGCTGGCCCCCAGGTGCCGGTGCGGGGATCAAGCACTTGCGCATCCTCTCCAGCGGTAAGATCCAGTTTATTGGGCCGAGCTATATCTTTTTCCTTATAGCCAACTCCCTCATAAGGTTGAAAGTTATAACCCGAAACACTACCAATATTAGACATGATAAAACTCTCCAAACTTAAAGACATTAACAGGCCACGCAACCTGTTAACGTAAAAGCTACATCCCCAACCCACAACTTTCAACACCACAAAAAACTCAAATAAAGATCAAACATCACGAGATGTAAAACCACATAACCGAACACATACACACCCAAAGAGAAGTATCGGACTAATCCGAGACAGAACTCCCCACATACACTTCAGATCAGTTTTTCATGACATGATTTTGCGCTCTCAAACAATTCGAGCGCACAACGACTCAACAATCATTAATCAATATACAAGATGAAACACTACGCATGAGCTGAGCCCGCCCTGTCAGGAGCGGGCAAGCGTGCAGCTACAGGACGCCGTCGATCCTGCTGGGCAAGCGCAGATCGATTACTCGATACAACGCGCTATCGACCGGCCAGTTGCGCATGAACCGCGCACGATCCTTGGCAAACGCCGGCGCAAAACTACTCAGTGAGCCGTGCTGGCACATCGAGTCCAGATCTATCAGCACCCAGCGCCCCCCCTGCCAGAACAGGTTGCGCCCCTTGAAGTCGCCATGACTGATCCGCTCGCGTATCAGTTCGCCAAACAGGCGCTCCAGGGCCAACAGTTCGGGCTCGGGTACCTCGCCGCTTTCGACATAAGGGGCCAGATGCTCAATCAGGTCTGGCCCGGCCAAATGCTCGGTGACCAGATACGCCCGGCTGCGCAGCCAGAAAAAACGCCGTTCCAGGAGTGCCAGGGGCTTGGGCGTGGCGATCCCCAGGAACGTCAGGCGATTGCCTTCGTACCAGGCGTGCCAGGCGCGGCTTGGCCGCCAGAAGCGCTTGAGCCAGTGCACAAACCCCTTGATGTTGTAGCGCTTGATCACCAGTGGTCGCCCGGCCACATCCACTCGGGCCACCGTGGCCGAGGCACCGGCCTTGTACATCTGGCCTTGGCCGATGAGCCCATCGACGTTTGCCAGTACCGGTAGCAGGGCCGCCTCCTCTTCCCGGCGGATCGCCCGCAGCCCAAAGGCCCCGCGCACCACGCTGAACAAGGTGCACTCGCGGCCGACCTTGCCCAGGAAGTCTTTCAAGCGCCAGGCCCGCACTTTGCGCACCTGCTTTTGCAGGGCTTCCAGGGGCAAGGCGTGTTCGCCATTGCTTAACAGGTAGTACACCAACAATTCTTCGGTAAACGGCTCGAGGTCGCTCGGCAACTGGGCAAAAAACACCCCGAGGTTTTCCAGTACCCGGTTGCGTGACAGGGGCTTGCCCGCCTGTTCGACGCAGATCCCGCCACCATCGATCAAATATAGCTTGTCGCCCTGGCGCATCAGGTTGTCCAGGTGCAGGTCTTCCTGCCACAGGCCCTTGGCGTGCATCTGTGCAATCGCGCCCAGCGCTTCGGCCAACACAGCCTGCTGTTCATCCGCCAGAGGCGGCATGCTTTCAACCGCTGCCCAGGCCTCGGCCAGGCTGTGTGCGCCGTCGAGAAACTCGAACAACAGCCAGCCGCCCTCACCGTCTTGCAGACCGTCAGCCAGCAACAGCGGCGTGGTCAGGCCTTGCTCGGCCAGCAGGCGCACACCCTGGAGTTCACGCTGGAAATGCCGGGCGGCGCTGCCACCCACCAGCAACTTGGCCAGCACCGGCCGGCCGCGCCAGATAGCCGCGCCCACATAACGCTGGCCCGGCAACACCCGCAGCAGGCTCAGCAACTGCAATTGCCCTGGGCCGGCCGCATCCGCCAACTCGATACTCAAGGGCAGCGCAGGCGTGCGCCCGGCATTTTTGAGTTCAGACAAGCGCATCAGCGGGCCTCCTTGTGACTGCGCCGCCCTGCCAGGTAACGTGCCCAGGTATCCACCAGGGAGCTGTCCACCGGCTGGTCGAGGTAGGCCGCCAGAAACTGCCGCACCTGCTCTGCTGTCCAGGCCCCGGCACGCCGCAGCAACGGCTCCAGGTCCTTGACCCGGTCACGCCGGCCGAGCAACAGCGGCCGGGTTTTTTCCAGGTCGATCAACTGCGCTGCGTAACCGTCGCCGGTGGCCTGCAGGAAGATATGCTTGGGGTAAAAACAGCCATGCACCTGGCCGACGCCATGGAGCTTGCGCGCCAACTGGCCGCAGGCCACGAGGATCGCATGGTGCTGGGCGTCGCTCAGGGCTGGCCACTGCTCCAGCAGCGAATCCAGGTCATTCCAGCCATCCAGCGCGCGGGTCAGCAGCAAGGCGCGGTATTCGCCCGCAACTTTGCGCTCACCATAAAAGGCGGCCTGCAAAGCCGGGATCGCCTTCTGCCGATAGCGGCTGATATTGCGAAACTCGCGGGCAAAGGTCGGCTCGCCAAACGGCCGATGCAGGGTGCGCGTCAGGTAGTTGCTCTGGCGCTTGAGGTAAAAACCGCGCCCCTCCAGCTCCAGGCGAAACACGCTGCTCCAACCGCCACGACTGGTGTTGGGCTCGTCCACTGCGTCCAGTTGCCTGGCCCACAGGGCATCAAAGTCAGCCAGGCCATTGCGCTCCAGCAAGGCCCGGTCTTCAGTTGCCAGGAAGTCATTCATTCGCGTCCCTCGAAAAACTTCAGTACATGGCGGATCCGCTGTTTATCCGATACGCCCAGGTGCTTGCGCCGACGATATTGCATGTAGAAGCGTAGGCGCTGGGTGGCAGACAAGTGGTATTTGGCAACCTTGTCCAGGCACGCCAAGTCCTTGGTGATCCGATACTTGAGCCAGAACCCGCGCCAGAAGTCACCGTTGGGGCAGTCGATCAGGTACAGGGTCTGCTGGTCGTCGATCAGCAGGTTGCGCCACTTCAAATCGTTGTGGGTAAAGCGGTGGTCGTGCATGGTCCGGGTGTATTCAGCGAGCTGGCGGCTGACCTTGTCGACCCACACCGGGTCGGACAATTGCGGGTCCTTGCGTTCAGCCAGGGCCGCCAGGTCTTCGGTGCGCGGCAACTCGCGGGTGATCATCGCCCCACGATCATAGGCCAGGCCCTTGCGCTCCAGGCCCCAGGCCACGACTTCGGCCGTTGGGATGCCCCACTTGGCGAAGCGCTTGAGGTTCTGCCACTCGGACTTGACCCGGGGCTTGCCCAGGTAACGGCGCAGGCCTTTGCCGGCGCCGGTGTAGCGCTTGACGTAATAGTTGATCCCACCGCGCTCCACGCGAATGACTTCGGACAGCGGATCACGGGTCAGCCGCTCGCCCTGCAGGGCGAACACTGCGTCGAGGCTACCAAAATCGTCCACAAGCTCCGAGTAAGCAGGTTCCAGGTTCCAACCCGCCATCAGAGTGCACCTCCGTACCGGACTTTGCGGTCATAGAGCTTGCTGGCCTTACGCTCCAGCCACTGCAGCAACGCGCCTTCCTCGGCCAGGATCTGGCGCAGGGGCTGCTGGAAGTAGCCTTTGAGGAAGCGCAACTTGTCGCGGCGGGTCAGGCCAATATCCAGGATCGAGAAATACAGGGCCGCCAAATCCTTGTTGCGCCAGCGCTGGCTGATGCGCGGCCGCACCTGGGCGCGGTGCAGGTCGATCACCGAGAGTTTGAAGTCATCGGCGGTCACCGGCTTGTCGGTGTGCAGCAGGAAGTGACAGATGTAGCAGTCACGATGGTTGACGCCAGCGCGATGCATCATCCCGGTCATGCGCGCCACTTCGGCAATCAGCGCGCGCTTGAGACGCGGCTCGGGCGGCTGCTTGAGCCAATCCATGCTCAAGTCTTCCAGGCTGATGGTCGGCGCCAGCTCTTCGGTGACAATAAAGGAATGCTGGTCGGCCGGGTTGGCGCCGCGTTCGCCATAGGCCACGGCGGTCATGGTCGGTACGCCAACTTCGTGCAGGCGCTGGATTGCCTGCCACTCCTGCCCGGCGCCCAGCACCGGCAACTTGGCGGTGAACAGGTTCTTGAAGATTTCACCCCAGCCGATGCCACGGTGGATTTTCACAAAGTAGCCGCGCCCATCCACCTCGGTACGCAAGGTACGACGGGCTTCCAGTTCACGGTAAACCTCACCGTCCAACAGCTCGACTTCGGCGAACGCATCGCGCCCGGCCCAAAGGCTCTTGAACGGTTCGGCAAGAATCAACTTCATCAGTGTTGCTCCGCCAGAATTACATCCGCAGCGTGCTGCGGCATGCTATAGAGGTCGGCCGTCTCGGCGAAGGCCAGACCATTGCGGCTCCAGGCCGCACGTTGCTGCTGATCGCTGAGCATCCCGGCCAGGTACTGGTTGAGCTGGGCCTGCTCGAACGGCTCGTCCAGCACACGCCCGCAATCGGCCTCGCGGATGTAATGGGCATACCCACACACCGCCGTGACCAACACCGGCAACCCGGCCACCACTGCTTCGAGCAGCACAGTCCCGGTATTTTCGTTGTACGCCGGGTGAATCAACAGGTCGGCGCCCAGCAGGAAACGCGGGATATCACTGCGCCCCTTGAGGAACTGCACGTTGTCGCCCAGCCCAAGGGTAGCACTCTGCAGTTGGAATACTTTGGGGTCGTCCTGGCCAATTACAAACAGGCGGGTGCGCTTTTTCAGATCCGCAGGCAGTGCGGCCAGCGCCTTGAGGCTGCGGTCCACGCCCTTGGTCTTGAAGCCCGAACCGATCTGCACCAGCAGCAAATCATCGTCCGCGAGGTTGAATTCGGCCCGGAACCCGGCCCGGATCTGGGCCGCATCCGGCGGCGCCCGACGATCCTGGGCGATGCCCGGCGGCAACAGGTGGAAGCGCTCCAGCGGCGTGTCGTAATGCTTGATAAACAGCGGCTGCTGGACCTCGGAGATCATCAGGACTTCAGTCTTGGCGTCCTTGGCAAACACCGCGCGCTCGTACTCGGAAAAATGCCGATAGCGGCCAAAACTGCGGTACAGCGAGTGGCGCAGGTTCTGCGCCTTGTCTTCAAAACAGCCGTCTGCGGCGTAGTACACATCCAGGCCCGGCATTTTGTTGAAGCCGATCAAGCGGTCCACCGGGCGCTTGGCCAGGTCGGCCTGCATCCAGGCGGTCAATTTTTCGTTGCGCCGATGATTGAAGAACGCCTTGACCGGCGCCACCAGCACTTCAAAACCCGGCGGGATGTCGCCTTCCCAGATCAGGGTGTAGACACGGATCTGGTGGCCGCGCTGCTGGCACTCCAGGGCGATGCGCATAAAGTCGCGCTGCAAGCCACCAAAGGGGAAATATTTGTACAGAACAAATGCCAGTTGCATCAGTGCAGCTCCTCAGCCAATAACAACGTGCTCAGTCGGCTGGCCACACGCTCAGGGTTCAGGCGAGTAAAGCACAGCGGCCACTCGCGCTTGAGATCAAACCGGCGCTGGTCTTCAGCGGTCGGTTGGTAGGTGCATTTCTTTTGCAGGCACGGCGCGCAGGGGAAATCGCTGCCCAAATGGATCTGCGCCTTGCCATACGCACCGGTCAGGCCCGGGTTGGTCGGGCCGAACAGAGAGATCGTCGGCACATCCAGCGCAGCCGCCAGATGCCCCAGGCCGGTATCCACGGCGACACAGGCCCGGGCACCAGCCATGACGCGCGCCACACCGGCCAGATTCAATTTAGGCAACACTTCGGCGTTGGCCAGGCCTTGGGCCAGGCGCTCGGCCCGAGCCTTTTCGGCGGCATTGCCCCACGGCAACTTCACATCCACCCCCAGGCTGCCCATGCGTTCGGCCAGGTCGCGCCAGTAGGCTTCGGGCCAATGCTTGGTGTCCCAGGTGGTGCCGTGCAGCAGCAGCACGAACGGTTTCTTTGGCGGCAAGCCCAGCAGTTTTTCGGTGCTCAGGCCGTAATCCCCCAGGCCCTTGGGCAGGTCATAGCCCAGGGCCACGGCGAACAACTGGCGCAAGCGCTCAACTGCATGCTGGCCACGGGCAACCGCCAGGCGCCGGGAGTAGAAACGTGCGGCAATGGGCTCGCGGGCCGACTGCTTGTCGAAGCCGGCCACCGGCGCCCGCACATAGCGGGTCAGCCAGGCGCTTTTCAGCAGGCCCTGGGCGTCGATCACCAGGTCATATTTGGTGGACTGGATCTGCTTCTTGAAGCGCCGCCATTCGCCGCTCTTGAAGGTCTGCCAGAGGTTCTTGCGCCAGCGGCGAATCGCCACCGGGATCACCTTGTCCACCGCCGGGTGCCAGGTGGGGATTTCGGCGAAGCCTTCCTCCACCACCCAGTCGAAGCGAATCCCCGAAATCGCCCGGGCCGCGTCGGTCAATGCCGGCAATGCGTGGATCACATCGCCCAGGGATGAGGTCTTGATTACCAGTACCCGCAACTCAATGAACCTCGACCACGTTGCCCTGCAACCGCTGCAAGGCCTCGGCTACCGAATCGGGCAGCAACTGACGCAGGCAATTGTAGTGGCCGAAACGGCAGGTGCGTTCAAAACACGGGCTGCAATCCAGGCCCAGGCGCACCACTTCAACCTTGTCGGCCAATGGCGGGGTGAAGCCTGGGGACGTGGAGCCATACACCGCCACCAGCGGGCGGTTCAGCGCAGCGGCCACATGCATCAGGCCGGAGTCGTTGGACACCACCGAATCGGCGCAGGACAGCAGGTCAATCGCCTCGGCCAGCGAGGTATCGCCACTGAGGTTGACCGCTTCTTCGCGCAGGCCGGGGATCAGGCGTTGGCGGATGTCTTCACCCACCGAGTGATCGTTTTTCGAGCCAAACAGCCAGACTTGCCAGCCTTCGCGGATTTTCAGCTCGGCGACCCTGGCGTAGTGCTCCGACGGCCAGCGCTTGGACTCGCCAAACTCGGCGCCCGGACACAGCGCCAGCACCGGCCGATCCAGGGTCAGGCCGAACTTGGCCAGGGCCGCATCGCGAGTAACCGGGTCGATTTGCAGGCTCGGCCGCGGATACGGCGTCGGCAACTCGGCATCAGGCGCGTAGGCCAGGGCCATGAAGCGCTCGATCATCAGCGGGTAGCGGGCCTTGTCGAGCTTGCGCACATCATTGAGCAGGCCATAGCGGAACTCGCCGCGCCAGCCGGTGCGCTTGGGGATGCCGGCAAAGAACGGCACCAGCGCCGACTTCATCGAGTTGGGCAGCAGGATCGCCTGGTCATACTGGCCGGCCAGGGACTTGCCGATGCGCCGTCGGGTCGCCAGTTCCAGCGCGCCATGGCCGAGCGGGAAGCTCAAGGCCTGCCGGACTTCAGGCATGCGCTCCAGGATCGGCCGGCTCCACTCGGGGGCGAGCACGTCGATTTGGCAGTCGGGATGACGCTGTTTCAGGCACTGGAACAGTGTCTGTGCCATCACCATGTCACCGACCCAGCTGGGCCCAACGATCAGAATATTCATGTAGTTTCCACAAACGATTCGGGGAGGCTCATGCCTCCCCGCCTCGATAATTACTGTAGGTCACGGTTTGTGTGGGAGCGGGCTTGCCCGCGATAGCATCACCGCGTGCTGCCAGCCAGACCGCAGCGCCTGCATCGCGGGCAAGCCCGCTCCCACATAAAGCCGGTCTCCACATTCAATTGGGGTCGCTGTAGTGTTTTAGCTTAACCCCAGTTCTTGCCAGATCCGTTTCACCTGGCGCCGTTCGTCAGCAAACTGATCCCCGGCAACCACCCCAGCCTCGTTCTGCAGGGCCTGGCGATGGGCCGCCGAGCGGTAGGCCTTATACACCTCGCGCAACAGGTGGGCATCGGCGGCGGGCATCAGCCCGACCTGCTCCAGGCCTTCCAGGATGCGGATATTGTCGGTATAGCGTAGCAACGACGGATGTTGCGCAGACCACGCCAAAGCGGCGTATTGCACCATAAATTCAATATCGACGATACCTCCGGCGTCCTGCTTGAGATCGAACACCGCCGTGGGCTCGAAGGCATTCGCCGCCGTGCCGGCCCCGGTCGACTTGGTGCCCAGGTTGTCGCGCATCTTGGCGCGCATCTCGCTGACCTCCTGGCGCAGCTTCGCCAGGTCCTGCGTGCGCCCCAACACCTGCGCCCGCACGCCTTCAAACGCGCGGCCCACGTCCTGGCTGCCGACCAATACCCGCGCCCGCACCAGGGCCTGATGCTCCCAGGTCCAGGCCTCGTTTTCCTGATAGCGGGCAAAGGCCCCCAGGGAGCTGACCAGCAGCCCGGATGCGCCAGAAGGTCGCAGGCGCATATCCACTTCGTACAATTGCCCGGAGTTGGTCTGGGTGGTCAACAGGTGAATGATCCGCTGGCCCAGGCGCGTAAAGAACTGCGCACCATCGATCGGCTTGGCGCCATCGGTTTCGGCCTGCGGGTCACCGTCATGGATAAACACCAGGTCCAGGTCCGAGCCATGTCCCAGCTCGATGCCGCCGACCTTGCCATAGCCGACGATGATAAATCCGGGATCGCACAAGGTGCCGTCCAGGCGCTGCGGCGTACCGTGGCGGGCCACGGTCTGGCGCCAGGCCAGGGCCAGCACTTGCTCGAGAATGGCCTCGGCAAGCCAGGTCAGGTAGTCGCTGACCTTCATCAGCGGCAGGCTGCCGGCGATTTCCGACGCCGCTACGCGCAGGCGGTGGGCCAGCTTGAAGTGGCGCAGGGCTTCCATCTGCTGCTCAAGGTCATCCTCGGGGATGCGCGTGAGGCGCTCGCGCAATTCGGCGGCCAACTCCGGCGCCAAGGGCGGTTTGAACAACCGGCCTTCGTTGAGCAATTCGTCCAGCAGCAGCGGGAAGCGGGTGATCTGCTCGGCAATCCACGGGCTGGCGGCGCACAGGGTCAACAGCCGACGCAGGGCGTCAGGGTTTTCGGTCAACAGCACCAGATAAGCGGACCGCCGCGCCACCGCTTCCACCAGCGGCAATACGCGCTCCAGCACCAAGTCGGGATTAGCGTGCTCGACCGCCTGGGCCAGCAGGCGCGGGATAAACGCGTCCAAACGCTCACGCCCCAGGCGCTGCATCGCCCGCAACTGCGGGCTGCCGCGCAGGCTGGCCAGGGCCTTGAGGGCCTTGGGTGCGTCGGCAAAGCCACCTTCGGCCAATTGGCGACAGGCCGCCTCTTCATTTTGGGATTCTTCCCACAGCGGCAACCACTCGCCGCCCACCACCAATTCGCTTTCTACACCCTCCTCTTCGTCCGGATCGGCAATCACCTGGCGAAAATGCCAGTCCACCCGGCCACGCCAGTACATCAATTGCTCATGGAACGCGGTCCAATCGGCAAAGCCCATCATGAACGCGATCCGCGCCTGGTCTTCGTCAGTGTTGGGCAGCATCTGTGTCTGGCGATCAGCGATGGCCTGGATCGCATGTTCGGTGTAACGCAGGAATTCATAGCCGCTGCGCAGCTCGGCAATCACCGCCGGCGGCAGGTAGCCCTGGCCTTCCAGAGTGCCCAGCACCTTCAACAATGGCCGTTGTTGCAGGCTGAGGTCGCGCCCGCCATGAATCAGCTGGAACGCCTGGGCGATAAACTCCACCTCGCGGATGCCGCCCGCGCCCAGCTTGATATTGTCGGCCATGCCCTTGCGCCGCACTTCCTGCTGGATCAACTGCTTCATGGTGCGCAGCGCTTCGATCGCAGAAAAGTCCAGGTAGCGCCGGTAGACGAACGGGCGCAGCAGGTCGAGCAATTGCGCACCCGCCACCTGGTCGCCGGCTACCACCCGCGCCTTGATCATCGCGTAGCGTTCCCAGTCGCGCCCCTGGTCCTGGTAGTACTGCTCCAAGGCATTGAAACTGAGCACCAGCGCCCCGGCTGAACCATACGGCCGCAAACGCATGTCGACACGGAACACAAAACCGTCGACGGTCATCGGGTCCAGGGCCTTGATCAGCTTCTGGCCCAGGCGGATAAAGAACTCCTGATTGTCCAGGGCACGCTTGGCGCCCACGGTCTCGCCGCCCTCGGGGTAGGCGAAGATCAGGTCGATGTCCGACGACAGGTTCAACTCCACCGCCCCCAGCTTGCCCATGCCGAGGATGACCATCTGCTGCGGTTCGCCGCTGCGCCCGCCGGTGGGGGTGCCAAATTGCGCACAATGGCGCTGGTACAGCCACTGGTAAGCCTGGTCGATGCTGGCGTCGGCCATGTCAGACAGGTCGCGGCAGGTCTGCACCAGGTCCGCCTGTCGGGTCAGGTCGCGCCAGATAATCCGCACCTGCTGGCGGGTCCGCTGGCGACGCAGGACGCGGCCCAGCTCGTCTTCTGTTTCAGCCTGTTGCACCGCTGCGGCAATCTGCCCACACAGCTCATCGGGTGCAAAGCCGCGATCCAATTCGCCCCAGGCCACCAGTTCCAGCAACATCAAAGGGTCACGAACACTCTGTTCAATCACAAAATCACTGGCGGCGCAGACACGGGCGAAGTCGGCCCAACGTTGCGGCGTCCACGCGGACAGGCCATGATCGGCATCCAGCATGGCCGCTGCGTCACGAAATGACTGCTCGGCCCGGCTGGCAAACGGCAACAGAACGGCAGGGAGTTCAACCAGCATTGGAAGGCTCATGGTCTATCCTTGATCGGCGTGTAAATGGCTTGTGGCTGTGAACGCAAGAACCACGCTTGGCGAAGGACTGTCGAACAAAAGTTAGAAATAGCTGAAAATTCATTAATTTTGGCAGGCAACATTAAACTTCTACCTTTTCTTGTTCGCAAAAGATCAACAATAACGATTATGCTCACCAGCCAGACCGAGTCATACACTCAGTCTTGTGTAGTTTTACTACTCGTATATACATTCGAAAGGCTGAAATGGCCGACGATTTGTAGTAAAACTACAGGACGCCGAAGCAACCTTCGGCCATCCAAGAATTTATGTCGTCTGCCCACAAGGCCAGTCGCAAACTTCAGGCAACCGATTCTGGTAGCCTTTCCGCCCTGGAGCAAGCCATGCAAGACCTCGATCCCGTCGAAACCCAGGAATGGCTGGACGCCCTGGAATCGGTTCTCGACAAAGAAGGCGAAGACCGTGCGCATTACCTGATGACCCGTATGGGCGAACTCGCGACCCGCAGCGGCTCGCAACTGCCTTACGCCATCACCACGCCATACCGCAACACCATCCCCGTTACCCACGAAGCACGCATGCCTGGCGACCTGTTCATGGAACGCCGCATTCGCTCGCTGGTACGCTGGAACGCGATGGCGATGGTTATGCGCACGAACTTGAAAGATTCTGACCTGGGCGGTCACATCTCCAGCTTCGCTTCCAGCGCAACCCTGTATGACATCGGCTTCAACTACTTCTTCCAGGCCCCGACCGACGAACACGGCGGCGACCTGATCTACTTCCAGGGCCACACCTCGCCAGGCGTCTACGCCCGTGCGTTCATGGAAGGTCGCATCACCGAAGACCAGATGAACAACTTCCGCCAGGAAGTCGACGGTGGCGGCCTGTCGTCGTACCCGCACCCTTGGCTGATGCCTGACTTCTGGCAGTTCCCGACCGTTTCCATGGGTCTGGGCCCGATCCAGGCGATTTACCAGGCACGTTTCATGAAGTACCTGGAAGCCCGTGGCTTCATCCCCGAAGGCAAGCAGAAAGTCTGGTGCTTCCTGGGCGACGGCGAGTGTGACGAGCCGGAATCCCTGGGCGCCATCTCCCTGGCCGGCCGCGAGAAGCTGGACAACCTGATCTTCGTCATCAACTGCAACCTGCAGCGCCTCGACGGCCCGGTTCGCGGCAACGGCAAGATCATCCAGGAACTCGAAGGCGTGTTCCGCGGTGCCCAATGGAACGTGACCAAAGTCATCTGGGGTCGTTTCTGGGACCCACTGCTGGCCAAGGACGTCGACGGCATCCTGCAACGTCGCATGGACGAAGTCATCGACGGCGAGTACCAGAACTACAAGGCCAAAGACGGCGCGTTCGTACGTGAACACTTCTTCAACACGCCTGAACTCAAGGCGATGGTTGCTGACCTCTCCGACGACGAGATCTGGAAACTCAACCGTGGCGGCCACGACCCGTACAAGGTCTACGCGGCGTACCACGAAGCGGTCAACCACAAAGAACAACCTACCGTCATCCTGGCCAAGACCATCAAGGGTTATGGCACCGGTGCCGGCGAAGCGAAGAACACTGCGCACAACACCAAGAAAGTCGACGTCGACAGCCTGAAGTTGTTCCGTGACCGCTTCGACATCCCGGTCAAGGATGAAGAGCTGGAGAACCTGCCGTTCTTCAAGCCAGAGCCGAACAGCGCCGAAGCCCGCTACCTCAGCGAGCGTCGCACTGCCCTGGGTGGTTTCGTGCCACAGCGCCGCGCCCAGAGCTTCAGCGTACCGACACCGGACCTCAGCACCCTCAAGGCAATCCTTGATGGTTCGGGCGACCGTGAAATCTCCACCACCATGGCCTTCGTGCGGATCCTCGCGCAGCTGGTCAAGGACAAGGAAATCGGCCCGCGCATCGTCCCGATCATCCCGGACGAAGCCCGTACCTTCGGTATGGAAGGCATGTTCCGTCAGTTGGGCATCTACTCCTCCGTCGGCCAGCTCTACGAGCCAGTCGATAAAGACCAGGTGATGTTCTACAAGGAAGACAAGAAGGGCCAGATCCTCGAAGAAGGCATCAACGAAGCGGGCGCCATGAGCTCCTTCATCGCTGCCGGTACTTCGTACTCCAGCCACAACCAGCCAATGCTGCCGTTCTACATCTTCTACTCGATGTTCGGCTTCCAGCGTATTGGCGACCTGGCTTGGGCAGCAGGCGACAGCCGTACCCGTGGCTTCCTGATCGGCGGCACCGCCGGCCGTACCACGCTCAACGGCGAAGGCCTGCAACACGAAGACGGTCACAGCCACATCCTGGCTGCCACCATCCCGAACTGCCGCACCTTTGATCCAACCTACGGCTACGAGCTGGCGGTGATCATCCAGGACGGCATGAAGAAGATGACCGAAGAGCAGCAGGACGTTTTCTACTACATCACCGTGATGAACGAGTCCTACCAGCAACCTGCCATGCCGGCCGGTGTTGAAGAAGGCATCATCAAGGGCATGTACCTGCTCGAAGAAGACACCAAGGAAGCGGCACACCACGTACAGCTGATGGGCTCCGGCACCATCCTGCGCGAAGTGCGTGAAGCGGCGAAGATCCTGCGTGAAGAGTTCAACGTCGGCGCTGACGTGTGGAGCGTTACCAGCTTCAACGAACTGCGTCGCGACGGCCTGGCCGTGGAACGCAGCAACCGCCTGCACCCAGGCCAGAAGCCTGCGCTGAGCTACGTCGAAGAGTGCCTGGCTGGCCGTAAAGGTCCGGTTATCGCCTCTACCGACTACATGAAGCTGTTTGCTGAACAAATTCGCCAGTGGGTCCCGTCCAAGGAATTCAAAGTGCTGGGCACCGACGGTTTCGGCCGCAGTGACAGCCGCAAGAAGCTGCGTCACTTCTTCGAAGTCGATCGTCACTTCGTGGTGTTGGCAGCCCTGGAAGCCTTGGCTGACCGTGGAGAGATCGAACCCAAGGTGGTGGCTGACGCCATCGTCAAGTTCGGGATCAACCCGGAAAAACGCAACCCACTGGACTGCTGAGGAAACTATCTGTGAGCGAGCTCATTCGCGTACCTGACATCGGCAGCGGTGAAGGTGAAGTAATTGAACTGTTTGTGAAGGTCGGCGACAAAGTCGAAGCCGACCAGAGCATCCTGACCCTGGAATCGGACAAGGCGAGCATGGAAATCCCTGCTCCCAAGGCCGGCGTGGTCAAGAGCCTGAAAGTGAAGCTGGGCGACCGCCTGAAAGAAGGCGACGAACTGCTGGAGCTGGAAATCGAAGGAGCCGCTGACGCGGCCCCGGCGGCGGCACCTGCTGCAGCTGCTGACCCTGCGCCGGCTGAAAAGCCCGCTGCTGCTGCCGAGGCCCCAGCGGCCCCGGCTGCTGCACCGCCAGCGGCCACCGTTCAGGACATTCACGTCCCGGACATCGGTTCGTCGGGCAAGGCCAAGATCATCGAGCTGCTGGTCAAGGTCGGCGACACCGTCGAAGCCGACCAGTCGCTGATCACCCTGGAGTCCGACAAGGCCTCCATGGAAATCCCTTCGCCGGCTGCCGGCGTGGTGGAAAGCATCGCGGTCAAGCTGGAAGACGAAGTCGGCACTGGCGACTTCATCCTCAAGCTGAAAGTCGCGGGCGGCGCAGCTCCTGCTGCAGCCCCTGCACCAGCCGCTGCTGCTCCGGCCGCCAAGGCTGAAGCTGCACCTGCCGCCGCCCCGGCTCCTGCGGCAAAAGCCGAGGCCGCTCCGGCCCCGGCTGCTGCCCCTGCGCCAAGTGGTGCCAAGGCCCACGCCGGCCCTGCCGTACGCCAACTGGCCCGTGAATTCGGTGTCGAGTTGAGCGCTGTCAGCCCTACCGGCCCACACGGTCGCGTGCTCAAGGAAGACGTGCAGGTCTACGTCAAATCCATGATGCAAAAAGCCAAGGAAGCTCCGGCTGCCGGCGCTGCCACCGGTGGCTCGGGCATTCCGCCGATCCGCACCGTGGACTTCAGCCGCTTCGGTGAAATCGAAGAAGTGCCGATGACCCGCCTGATGCAAATCGGCGCGGCCGGTCTGCACGCCAGCTGGCTGAACATTCCGCACGTGACTCAGTTCGACCAGGCCGACATCACCGACCTGGAAGCTTTCCGCGTTGCGCAGAAAGCCGTGGCCGAGAAGGCCGGCGTGAAACTGACCGTACTGCCACTGCTGCTCAAGGCCTGTGCGCACCTGCTCAAGGAACTGCCGGACTTCAACAGTTCGCTGGCACCAAGCGGCAAAGCGATCATTCGCAAGAAGTACGTGCACATCGGCTTTGCGGTCGACACCCCGGATGGCCTGCTGGTACCGGTCATCAAGAACGTCGACCAGAAGAGCCTGCTGCAACTTGCTGGCGAAGCCGCGGCACTGGCTGCTAAGGCCCGCGACAAGAAGCTGACTCCGGACGACATGCAAGGCGCCTGCTTCACCATCTCCAGCCTCGGGCACATTGGCGGCACTGGCTTCACGCCAATCGTCAACGCGCCGGAAGTGGCGATCCTCGGTGTTTCCAAGGCCACTATCCAGCCTGTGTGGGACGGCAAGGCCTTCCAGCCGAAGCTGATGCTGCCACTGTCGCTGTCCTACGATCACCGTGTGATCAATGGCGCGGCCGCTGCACGCTTCACCCAGCGCCTGAGCCAGTTGCTGAACGATATCCGCACCATCCTGCTGTAACCCGCAGCAGCCTCCCCCTTCATCGGGGGAGGCTGGCTGCACGATTTCCGAGCGCCACGCTCGTACCTCAACCCCGCCAATTTGGCGGGGCTTTTTTTGCCCACCCAAATTGCCCATGCCCTTGTGTAGGAGCGAGCTTGCTCGCGAAGAACTCAAGGACGCCACACTCATTCAGGTCAGGCGCGTTATCGTTAACGATTTTCGCGAGCAAGCTAGCTCCTACAAAGGGCATGCAGGATAACCGTCCATCATTGCGACTGTAGAAAACAGCTGCGCGGCCGATAACCCACTTATAGCACTTAGCCTTCATCCTCTCTTGTCAGTCCGCGCTGCATGATGCAACCTTGCCGCAGACAGCAGTAAAGAGGGCGATAGCCCGGCGCGATGCGCATTTTTCCAAGCGAGTTCCCCCATGAAAAGCCAACCCGATGTCGCCCGAACGGCGGCCGAGGTCGTGACGCAATTACCGGTGCCTTCGCGCCTCGGTATGCTGCGTTTCGAACGGCTTAATGAGGCTAGCTGGGCGCTGCTGTACCTCGATCCCAATTGTGAACGCCAATTCGGCTTGCCCGCAGTAGAGCTGTGCTCGCTGCTCGGCGCCCCCTACGCCAGCCTGATGGAACCCCAGGCACGCTACCAGTTGCATGATGCGATCCAGCAGCAACTGACCGCCAGCCCCCATTACCTGGTGCGCTACACCCTGCACACCAACGACGGCCCGCTGAGCCTGCTGGAGGTGGGCGAGGCCTACAAGCAACACAATCGTCACTTGCTGCGCGGCTACCTGATGGTGGTAGACGGCTTGTTCAGCAACCTGGCACCGATGCCCGCCGCCGACCTGGAAGACCAGAACAGCCGCCTGCAGATCGCCCTGGAGCTCAACCAGCGCGCGCAACAGGAGCAGTTGCAACACCTGGAGCGGGTGCGCGCCCAGCAGGAACTGATCCTGCTGCTGGCCCGCCAGCGCTACAGCACCACCAACTCCCTGCAAGAAGCCGCCGAACTGATCACCCGCAGCGCCTGTGATATCTACCAGATCGACTGCGCCAGCATCTGGAACCTCGAAGGCCAGCAACTGGTGCCGATCTCTGCGTTTCATCGCGCCGACCAACAGCACCATATGCCGGCACCGATCGATGCCAGTGGCTTCCCGGACTACCTCGAAGCCCTGCACAGCAGCCGCGCCATCGACGCCAGCAATGCAATGCGCGACCCGCGCACCCGGGAAATGGTCGAAAGCCTGCGGCCCATGGACATCCATGCGATGCTCGACGCCAGTATCCGTGTCGACGGTCAGGTCGTGGGCGTGCTCTGCCTGGAGCAAAGCACTGGCACCCGGGATTGGCTGTCCGATGAGATCGCCTTTGCCGGCGAGTTGGCCGACCAGTTCGCCCAGGTCATCAACAACCACAATCGTCGCACCGCCACCAGTGCCCTGCACCTGTTCCAGCGCGCGGTGGAGCAAAGTGCCAATGCCTTCCTGCTGGTCAATTGCGACGGCGTGGTGGAATACGTCAACCCCAGCTTCACCGCGATCACCCAGTACAGCACCGAGGAAGTCCACGGCCATCGCCTGGCCCAGTTGCCGGCCCTGGAAAACCTCAGCGAACTGTTGTTCGACGCCCCTTCCAGCCTGGCCAAGAGCAACAGTTGGCAGGGCGAATTCAAGAGCCGGCGCAAAAACCTCGAGCCGTACTGGGGCCAGCTGTCGATTTCCAAGGTCTATGGCGACAACCGCGAACTGACCCACTACATCGGCATCTACGAAGACATCACCCAGACCAAGCTCGCCCAGCAGCGTATCGAGCGCCTGGCCTACACCGACAACCTGACCAACCTGGGCAACCGTCCGGCGTTTATCCGCAACCTCGATGAGCGCTTTGCCCGTGATAGCGACGCGCCCATCAGCCTGCTGCTGGTGGACATCGACAACTTCAAGCGGATCAATGACAGCCTCGGCCACCAGACCGGCGACAAGCTGCTGATCAGCCTGGCCCGGCGCCTGCGCAACAGCCTCAATGCCGGCGGCAGCCTGGCGCGCTTTGCCAGTAACGAATTTGCAGTGCTGCTGGATAACGCCGACCTTGAGGTCGGCCAGCAAATGGCCTCCCAGCTGTTGATGACCCTCGACAAACCGATGTTCGTCGACAACCAGTTGATCAGTGTCACCGGCTCCGTGGGCCTGGCCTGCGCGCCGCTGCATGGCCGCGACCCGCAGACCTTGATGCGCAACGCCGGCCTGGCGCTGCACAAGGCCAAGGCCAACGGCAAGCACCAGGTACAGGTGTTTACCGAGGCGCTGAATGCCGAGGCCAGCTACAAACTGTTCGTCGAAAACAACCTGCGCCGCGCCCTGACCCAGAACGAGCTGGACGTGTTCTACCAGCCCAAGCTGTGCCTGCGCAGCGGCCGCTTGCTGGGCATGGAAGCGCTGCTGCGCTGGAACCACCCGGAAAAGGGCATGATCCGTCCGGACCAGTTCATCAGCGTCGCGGAAGAGACGGGGCTGATCATCCCCATCGGCAAATGGATCGCGCGCCAGGCCTGCCGCATGAGCAAGCAGTTGAGCGCCGCCGGCATGGGCAACCTGCAGGTGGCGATCAACCTGTCGCCCAAGCAGTTTTCCGACCCGGACCTGGTGGCCTCCATCGCCAGCATCCTCAAGGAAGAACAACTGCCGGCCAATCTGCTGGAGCTGGAGCTGACCGAAGGCCTGCTGCTGGAGGCCACCGAAGATACGCGCCTGCAACTGGACCAGTTGAAGAGCTTCGGCCTGACCCTGGCCATGGATGATTTCGGCACCGGTTACTCATCCCTGAGTTACCTGAAGAAATTTCCCATCGACATCATCAAGATCGACCGCAGCTTTATCCATGAAATCCCGGACAACCAGGACGACATGGAAATCACCTCGGCGGTGATCGCCATGGCGCACAACCTCAAGCTCAAGGTGGTCGCCGAAGGCATCGAGACCGCCGAGCAGCTGGCGTTCCTGCGCCGCCATCGATGCGACGTCGGCCAGGGCTACCTGTTCGACCGGCCAATCCCCGGCTCCGAGTTGCTGGACAAGCTCAAACGCTATCCACGTGGGCCAATCGCCTGACAGCGCTGTAACACTCGGGCACACTGGTGGTCTGAACTGTTAACTCAACCTGACGAGAGGACTGATCATGGTCTTGCGCTCGGAAATCCTGGTGAATAAAAACGTGCTGCCGACTGCCGAACAAGCCCTGCCTGGTCGTGAAACCCCGATGAACCTGCCGGAGACACACTTCGTCAACGGCAACCCGTTGCTGGGCCCGTTCATGGATGATGTGGGCTTTGCGATCTTTGGCCTGGGGTGTTTCTGGGGTGCCGAACGCAAGTTCTGGCAACGCGATGGTGTGGTCAGCACGGTGGTCGGCTACGCCGGCGGCTTCACGCCCAACCCGACCTATGAAGAAGTCTGCTCGGGCCTGACCGGCCATAGCGAAGTGGTGCTGGTGGTGTATGACCAGGCCAAACTCAAGTACGAAGACCTGTTGAAGATGTTCTGGGAGCTGCACAACCCGACCCAGGGCATGCGCCAGGGCAATGATATTGGCAGCCAGTATCGCTCGGTGATCTACGCCACCACCCCTGAGCAACTGGACGCGGCCAAGGCCAGTGCACAGGCTTATCAGGAAGAACTGACCAAGGCCGGCCTGGGGGAAATCACCACTGAAATCGACCAGGCGCCGACGGTGTACTTCGCCGAGGCCTATCACCAGCAGTACCTGGCGAAGAATCCGCAGGGTTACTGCGGGATCGGCGGGACTGGCGTGACCTGCCCGATCTAAAAATGTGGGAGCGGGCTTGCTCGCGAATGCGGTGTGTCAGTCAGAGAATATGGCGACTGATACACCGCTTTCGCGAGCAAGCCCGCTCCCACATTTGTTCTGTGACCGACTTGATGCCGTTATTCGGCAATCAGCCAATCCATCTGCCACCCACCCTGGGTCTGTCCCAGTTTCTTCGACAGCCACGGCAGCAGCTCACGCAACTCCTCCTCAAGGCCCCACGGCGGGTTGGCAATCGCCAGGCCCGAGCCGGTCAGGGTGTTGGGGGTGTCCAGCGGATGCACCAGCAATTCCACGCGCAGCAGCTTTGGCGCGCCGGTGCCGGCCAGGTCCTGATAGAAGCGGCGCAACATGCGCTGGTCCTTCACTGGGTACCAGATCGCGGCGACCGTCTGGCGCATGCGGCCCACGGCTTCCTTGAGGGAGGCGGCGCAGCGCTGCATCTCATCGAGTTTTTCGAAAGGCGGGTCGATCAACATCAAGGCACGCTTTTCCGGCACCGGCAGCAAGGCCCGTGGCACATGCCAACCTTCGCCCAGATGGACCTTCACGCGGCGGTCGCCCTTCATGTTGTCCTTGAGCAGCACGCCGTCTTCCGGGTGTTTTTCGTTGAGCAGCACGCGGTCTTGCGGCCGGGTCAGGCGCCGCGCCAGTTCTGGCGAACCTGGGTAATAGCGCAATTGGCCATCCGGGTTCATCTCGTGCAGCACCTGCATGTAGTCAGCGGTCAGCGCCGGCAGGTCCGCCTCGCCCCACAGGCGGGCGATGCCTTCCAGGTATTCACCGGTGCGGTTGGCCTGGTCGCCTTGCAGGTCGTACAGACCGATCCCGGCATGGGTGTCGAGATAGGCAAACGGCTGCTCCTTGCGCGACATCAGGGCGATGAGGCGGGTCAAGGTCAGGTGTTTGAAGACATCGGCGTGGTTGCCGGCGTGAAAGGCGTGACGATAATTCATGGTTGCTCCTGCGCAGGGGGCGAAGTTTACCTTTTACGCGGGCAAAGGTGCAGGGCTGCATGCCAGGCGGTGCTTATGCCGCAAACGCAGGGGCAACACCGAAAACGTTCTAGCCGGTTATGTTGGAGCGGGCTTGCCCGCGATGCAGGCTACGGGGTATTACCCATACGCTGCGGTGATGCTATCGCCGGCAAGCCAGCTCCCCCGTTATCCGGGCTGCCCATGCAATCCAAGGAGGTCAAACAGCACCATGAAAGACGCCACCCTCGCCCTGCACCACGGTTTCAAATCGGACCCGACCACCAAGGCCGTCGCCGTACCGATCTACCAGAACGTCGCTTTCGAGTTCGATAACGCCCAGCACGGCGCCGACCTGTTCAACCTCGACGTGCCGGGCAATATCTACACGCGGATCATGAACCCCACCAATGACGTGCTGGAACAGCGCATGGCGGCGCTGGAAGGCGGGATCGCGGCCCTGGCTGTGTCGGCAGGCAGCGCGGCAATCCACTATGCCATCCAGGCCCTGACCCGCGCCGGCGACAATATCGTCTCCACCCCCCAGTTGTACGGCGGCACTTACACCCTGTTCGCCCACCTGCTGCCCAGCTTTGGCGTCGACGTGCGCTTTGCCCGCGATGACTCGGCCCAAGCCATCGCCGAACTGATCGACGAAAACACCAAGCTGGTGTACTGCGAGAGTATCGGCAACCCGGCCGGCAATATCGTCGACCTGCAGGCCCTGGCCGACGCTGCCCACGCCCGCGGCGTACCGCTGATGGTGGATAACACCGTCGCCACGCCGATCCTGTGCAAGCCGATCCAGTTTGGCGCAGACATCGTCGTGCATTCCCTGACCAAATATGTCGGCGGTCATGGCAACTCCCTGGGCGGGGTGATTGTCGACAGCGGCACCTTCCCCTGGACCGACTACCCGCAGAAATTCCCCGGCCTCAACCAGCCGGAGCCGGCCTACCATGGCGTGGTCTACACCGAAAAGTTCGGCCCGGCGGCCTTTATTGCCCGGGCCCGCACCGTGCCGCTGCGCAACACCGGCGCCGCCCTGGCGCCGATGAACGCCTTCCTGCTGCTGCAGGGCCTGGAAACCCTGGCCCTGCGCATGGAGCGCCACACCGAGAACGCGCTGAAAGTCGCGCAGTTCCTGCAGGCCCACGAACAGGTGGAATGGGTCAGCTACGCCGGCCTGGCGGATCACCCGCACCATCATCTGGCGCAAAAGTACATGCAGGGCAAACCCTCGGCGATCCTGTCCTTTGGCCTCAAAGGCGGCTATGAAGCCGGGGTGCGCTTCTACGATGCGCTGCAAATCTTCAAGCGCCTGGTGAATATCGGCGATGCCAAATCCCTGGCCTGCCATCCGGCCTCCACCACTCACCGGCAGATGAATACACAAGAGCAAACCAAGGCCGGTGTGCGTCCGGAGATGATCCGCCTGTCGGTAGGCATCGAGGCGATTGAAGACCTGCTCGATGACTTGCAGCAATCCCTGAACGCCTGACTCACCCCCGCTCGCCGGCCAGGTAGGCAACCAATGCCTGGTCCCCGGCGTAGGGCTGGCGCACAAAGTACGCGACCTTGTGCTTCAAGGTCGCGGGTGCGAAGGCGTCGTGCAGGTCGGGGTGTTCTTGGGCCAGCCATTGCAGCAGGTTGTCCACCAGGGTCACGCTGGACTGCTCGCCAAGCTGCTTGAGTAGGGTGGCCGGCACATTCCACCAGGGACTTTTCTTCGCCGCCCCCACCACCATGCCCGGCACGTGCTGAAGCTGCCCATTGATCCAGTAGCGTCGAAATACGGGAATCACCTCCCCCGCCCCAGGCCCCAGCGCTTGCAGGATCGGCAGCAGATAGCCGCCATCCCAGAAACGAAAGAACACCTCCTGCCCCTCGGACAAACGCACCTTGGTCAGGCTGGCGAGATGGTCAACCACTGTGGGCAACGGGCTGGAGGAAACACCCAGCCAGCCCCAATCGCTAGCAGTACACCGCGCCACCCAATCGAGAAACCCACTGCTTTCACTGACCAACGCCACATAGGGCATCACCTCACCCCAGGCGCCGTACTCGCTGCCGGCCCACACCGGGCTCAGCGGCCCGCCATCCGCCTGGCGCCAGGCCGCCACCGGCTGGCACTCGCTGGTGCTGGCCAGGATGACAAACACCTGCTCGCCGTCCTGCAGCGGCTCCTGGGCCAGCCATTCACGCGGGGTCATCATCGCAAGCCTCCAACCCGATGCTGCGGGGTATCACAGACACCATTCTTGCAGCGCTCACATTCCTCGCAGAACGGCGCACTGCGCTTGAGGCTGAACACCTGCGCGGCACTCAACGCCGCCTGCAGGGTTTCCTGCACGCCCGGGCGCAACGCTGATGGCGCCACGGCCGCCGCCGGCGCACCACCCAGCTGGATCGGCGTGCTACTGAAAATCCCTGCCGCCGACAGGGTGATCCATTGCCCCCCGGCCTGCAGTGTCAGGCTGGCACCGCCATCGACCACCATTTGCTGGCCCGCGCCAAGGCTGATCTGCTCACCCGCCTGCAGCGCATAACGTGCGACGTGCACCTGCTGCTGCCCCGCGATCACCAGATGATCGTCCTGCTTCAATTCCGTCAGCCGGTTGCCGTGGGTAATCCGCTGCTCCTGGCCGTGCAATTCGTGGTGCGACTCGCCGCGCACCTGCACATGGCGCTGGTGATCCACCTGCACGCGCAAATCATGGAGCACGTGCTGGGTCCAGTCGCGCTGGGCACGCAGGTAGATCTGCTCGGCGCCCTTGCGGTCTTCGATGCGCAGCTCGTTATAGCCGCCACCTCCCGGGCTGCTCTGGCTGCGGAGGATGCTGCGGGTCTTGTCCGCGGGCAAGTCGAGGGGCACCGGCGTCGCGCCGTTGGCCAGGCAACCCACCACCAGCGGCATGTCGATATCACCGTTGACGAAGCCCACCAGCACTTCCATGCCCACCCGCGGGATCGTCACGCTGCCGTAATGCTCATGGGCCCAGGCGCTGGCGACCCGCAGCCAGCAACTGGAATGTTCGCCGGATTGGCCGTGGCGATCCCAGGCCAGTTGCACCTTGACCCGGCCGAACTCGTCGCAATGGATTTCGCTGTCCGCGGGCCCCGTGACCACGGCGTTCTGATATCCGGCAAGCGGGGCCCTGGCCTCAGGCAGCGGCGGGCGAAACGGCACGTCCCAGGGCGTGGCGAAAAACTCGTTGCGGTAACCCTGCTCGTCCACCACGCCCACGGATTCCTCCAGCACTTGCGGCTGCCTGCCCTGATGGATCACCCGCGTCACCAGCCACAGGCCATTCCATTGCTGGCGCGGATGATCGGCCAGCTTGAGGAACTGCCCGCTGACCAACGCCGCCTGGTCGCCCTCACCCCGGGCCTGGCGCTGATCGCTGCGGTAACGCTCCAACGCCCGCTGCGCCAGATGCTTGCCCTGCCCACGGTCGGTGAAATGCCCGGGATAGCCCTGGGCCTCCAGCGTTGGCAGTTGCTCGCCCAGGGCGGCGCTTTCCAGCACCAGGCGTGGCTTGCGAAAGTCATAGTCGCGCAGGTTGACCCCGGTGGTCCGCGCCTCCAGGCGCACGTTGAAACGTTTGATCACCGGCACCGCCGCAACCATCCCTGAGCCCGGTGCATAGCCTGTCGGCTGATCCGCCTGGGCAAACACCGTCTGGTCATCACCGAACACCAGCAGGTGGCCCTCCGGCGAATGCTGAAAGTGATAGTGAATCCCCAGTTCGGCACACAGGCGCTGGATAAACGCCAGATCGGTCTCATCGAACTGCACGCAGTATTCACGTTCGGGGTAATCCGTACCCAGGCGCCATTCAAAGGCATCGCGCTGGATGCCCTGCCCTTCAAGCACCAGGCTGACGATCTGCGGCACCGTCTTGTGCTGGAAAATACGTTGGTGGGCACTGTGTTGCAGGTACGCCAGTTGCGGCACCAGGCTCACTTGATAGCGGGTCAGGCGCTGCCCCGAGTCACCTTGCGCAACGCCCTGGATTTGCCCGTGAATGCCATGGCCCAGCGTATCGAAGGCGAGAAAGGCCTGGCGGTGCAGCAGGTCTTCCAGATCCAGGTCCGGCTGTTCGCTGACCAGTTCAATATCAAAACAATAGGGCTGGCTGATCGCCTCCTCGCCCTTGAATGCCAGGACCTTGAGATCACTGGACCGGCCGTCGACGGTCAGGCTAAACGCACTTTGATTGGCAGGAGCGAACATCCGGTGTTTCTCTGCAAGTGGAAGGCCTGGGATTCTGCACCAGCCATTTGCCGAGCGGCGTACGCTGCAAGCAATTCAGTTAATCCCTACAGCCTAAAGGACTGATTCTGCATATCTGAGGCATCCCCGGCTGAAACGGTCCCATCCGCCGTTTTTTGTAAGACACCGGAAGAGATTGAGTAGCCCATTTCCCAAAGCAGCAAAAGCCCCGCAAATTCAGGCGCTACACGCACGACAGGCGCACCGCCAATCCTTAAATTGCTGCGCCATCTGCCTTCAAAAAGGACTGCTTGCATGGCGCGCCATCACCCTGCTTTCAACCGCCCCGATACCAACAAAAATTGCTGAGACATTGCCCATGACTCAGCCCTATGGATTTATCAATGACCGACCACAAAGCACAGCGCAACTCAAGGCCAGTTTAGGCTTGAGCAAGCAAGCCGGCATCAAGTTCGATGCGCTCAACACCCACATTCGTAATGTCATGGTGCTACCGGGACAACTGGTGATTATCGGCAACGACACCAGCATGGCATGCACCCTGGAAGAAGCCCGGCTGGCGCAAGCGGCCTGGAACATTCGTCATAGCCTGATGACCGAAGGCGGCGATGCTTTTGCCTTGCACAACTATGACCTGCTGCAAAAACTGCTGGGCTACGCTTCGCTGGGGATAGGCACGACGGGGGATGCCTGGGGCCGCCATCTGCAAGGCATTGGCAAAACCCTTGAAGACATTGATGCCCTGCACAAACAGTCCCTGCGCCAGGGCGGGGGCACGGTACGCGATGATTTCCTGGCTCGACGCCAAGCCTTGTTCGCCAAACTGGAGTCGCAGATGCGCGGGCTCGCCCGATATGGCACGGGTTTACGTAATGAGGGCTCGATCAAGAAAATGCTGGGAATATCCACAAGGAGTTATTTGCACACCGGGGAAATCAGCCGGTATGCCGAGACCGTTGCTCGGATTTCAAAGACCGCGAAACTGCTGAAGAATGGCACGCCGCTGGGGATTGCGTTGAGTACGACTTCGACGGCGTTGGAAATTAAGGAGGCGTGTTCTACTGGTAGAGAAGAGCGGTGCAGGAAATCTAAATATGTGGAAGTTAGCAGACTAGCCCTGGGCGTTACCGGGGGAGTTCTTGGCGGTTTTGCCGGAACAACACTTTGCTTCGCCATACTAGGCCCCACGACCGGTCCGCTTTCACTAAGCTGTCTATTGGTCCTTGGTGGAGCAGCAGGTGCGGCTGGAGGGAGTGCAGGAGGATATTTCGGAGAGGCCGCTGGAGAGATTCTGTATGAGTATTGACTACTTTCTGAGCCTCCCATTGAGATCGATTGTTGTGGTGGGTTCGTCACTCTCACTACTTGCAGCCCTATGTGTCGGATTTTTCCTGGCCTACCGAAAACTGGAGATTATGGAAAGCCATCTAAGCAAGTGTCGATTTATTGCGTTCCACAGTAACTATTGGGGGACCTCTCCACGAGAACGAATGGCCAGGTTAGCTTCAGTTTATGTAGCTATCGCCCTACCCAAGCTAAACGCCAGGCGAGGCATTATCGATTTACCGCAGGTACAAGCATTTCCTCGCCGCTTCAAACTCGCACTTCACGGGATGAATTTGATCGGCGTAGCCGGAGCGATAGGTGTAATGACCGTTTACTTCAGTGATCAACTGAACATGTGAAACCCAGGTCAGAGCAAACACGCGAAACAAAAAAGGCCCGACATCCAGGGATGCGGGCCTTTTTCAGTTCAGCGGGCCATCAAGGCCTGGATGAACGCCTCATTTGTTGAGGTTGTAGTCTTTCTCGGCAGCGGTGAAGCGCTCGACCATACCGGCAGTCGGGGCACCCATCTTGCTCACGAAGTAGATCGCCAGGCTGGCGAAGATAAAGCCTGGGATGATTTCGTACAGACCCAGCAACTCAAAGTGTTTCCACACGATCACGGTGATCGCGCCGACCAGGATACCGGCCAGTGCGCCGTTACGGGTCATGCCTTTCCACAGTACCGAGATCAGGACCACAGGGCCGAACGCGGCGCCGAAGCCGGCCCAGGCGTAGCTCACCAGGCCCAGTACACGGTTTTCCGGGTTAGCGGCCATCGCGATAGCGATCAGCGCAACCACCAGCACCATGATGCGACCTACCCATACCAATTCAAGCTGGGAAGCGCCCTTGCGCAGGAAAGCCTTGTAGAAGTCTTCGGTCAGGGCACTGGAGCACACCAGCAACTGGCAGCTCAGGGTGCTCATCACGGCAGCCAGGATGGCCGACAGCAGCACGCCAGCGATCCATGGGTTGAAGAGCAGCTTGGCCAGTTCGATGAACACACGCTCAGGGTTTTCGGTCACAGGACCTGCAACTTCAGGGTGTGCCGAGAAGTAGGCAATACCGAAGAAGCCTACAGCCACGGTGCCGGCCAGGCACAGGATCATCCAGGTCATGGAGATACGACGCGCATTGGCAATCGACTTGACCGAATCCGCCGCCATGAAACGCGCGAGGATGTGCGGCTGGCCGAAGTAGCCCAGGCCCCAGCCCATCAGCGAGATGATGCCGATGAAGGTGGTGTTTTTCAGCATGTCGAAGTTGGTTGGATCGTTCGCTTCAATAGCCAGGAACGTGGTATCGACGCCGCCGGTGGCCAGCAGCACGATGATTGGCGTGAGGATCAAGGCGAAGATCATCAGCGTGGCTTGTACGGTATCTGTCCAGCTTACTGCCAGGAAACCACCGATGAAGGTGTAGGCAATCGTCGCCGCAGCACCGGCCCACAGCGCCGTCCCGTAGGACATGCCGAAGGTGCTTTCGAACAGACGGGCACCCGCAACAATGCCGGACGCACAGTAGATGGTGAAGAACACCAGGATCACTACTGCCGAGATAATCCGCAGCAGGCCGCTTTTGTCTTCAAAGCGGCTGGAGAAGTAATCCGGCAGGGTCAGGGCGTCGCCGTTGTGTTCGGTCTGCACGCGCAGGCGACCGGCCACAAACAACCAGTTCAGGTAAGCACCGACGATCAGGCCGATGGCGATCCAGCTTTCCGACAGGCCCGACATGTAGATGGCACCTGGCAGGCCCATCAACAACCAGCCGCTCATATCCGAGGCGCCAGCCGAGAGTGCGGTGACGACGCTGCCGAGGCTGCGACCACCGAGGATGTAATCGGAAAGGTTATTGGTGGAGCGATAGGCCATCAGACCAATCAACACCATTGCCGCGATGTAGATCACAAATGTGATCAGGGTTGGATTACTTACGCTCATTGAGTTACGCCCTGGCTTTGTTTTTATGTAGCGGCGGTCTGTCAGCCCACCTACAAGAGAGTAGCTTGTAGACGAAACTGCATGCCGCGCATTTATGACTGACGTTTCCCCAGGAAAGCCATCAGCCGATGAACCGAACCTTGCAGTTGGTTGCACCTTGGGCGCGAATGCTATTCAACAAAGCAAATAAGGTGCAACCAGTTTCGTGAGAATAAGTTGCACCCAGGGATGATTTTCGGCAAACGGCGGGTTTTTGCTCCTTTTCGGAGCAAGAACAGCCAAATCCAGAAGTAAATGCACCAATACCAAGCCGATTCCGTCGACTGAAAATGAATTCTGACGAGCAGCGCGGATTTCGTGAAGAAAATGGGTTGCACCCGGTTGCACCTCGTACTGCGCAAAGCTAATCTTGCCGCCAGCTGATGCCACGCAGTAGTGGCACCCATGAGGATAAAAATATGGCTACGACCACCCTTGGGGTCAAACTCGATGACCCGACCCGCGAACGCCTGAAGGCCGCCGCGACCTCCATTGATCGCACGCCGCACTGGCTGATCAAGCAGGCAATTTTCAATTACCTGGAGAAACTCGAGGGTGGTGCAACCCTGACCGAGCTCAACGGTTCGGGCATCAAGGACGCAGACGACGCCGGTGAGGTGCAGAACGACCACGCCCACCAGTGCTTCCTCGAATTTGCCGAGAGCATCCTGCCGCAATCGGTGCTGCGCGCCTCGATCACTGCTGCTTACCGTCGCCCCGAGCCGGAAGTGGTACCGATGCTGATCGAGCAGGCACGCCTGCCGGCCCAGATGGCCGAAGCCACCAACAAGCTGGCCGCCTCGATTGCCGAAAAACTGCGCAACCAGAAGAGCGCCGGCGGCCGTGCCGGTATCGTCCAGGGCCTGTTGCAGGAATTCTCCCTGTCGTCCCAGGAAGGCGTGGCACTGATGTGCCTGGCCGAAGCCCTCCTGCGTATCCCCGACAAGGGCACCCGTGACGCACTGATCCGCGACAAGATCAGCACCGGCAACTGGCATCCGCACCTGGGCAACAGCCCGTCGCTGTTCGTCAACGCGGCCACCTGGGGGCTGCTGCTGACCGGCAAACTGGTCGCCACCCATAACGAGGCCGGCCTGACCTCATCCCTGAGCCGCATCATCGGCAAGAGCGGCGAGCCGATGATCCGCAAGGGCGTCGACATGGCCATGCGCCTGATGGGCGAGCAGTTCGTCACCGGCGAAACCATCGCCGAAGCCCTGGCCAACGCCAGCAAGTTCGAAGCCAAGGGCTTCCGCTATTCCTACGACATGCTCGGTGAAGCCGCACTTACCGAACACGACGCCCAGAAATACCTGGCATCGTACGAACAAGCTATTCACTCCATCGGCAAAGCCTCCCATGGCCGTGGGATTTATGAAGGCCCGGGCATTTCCATCAAGCTGTCGGCCCTGCACCCTCGCTACAGCCGCGCCCAGTACGAGCGCGTGATGGAGGAGCTGTACCCGCGCCTGCTGTCTTTGACCCTGCTGGCCAAGCAATACGACATCGGCCTGAACATCGATGCCGAAGAAGCCGACCGCCTGGAACTGTCCCTGGACCTGCTCGAGCGCCTGTGCTTCGAGCCGCAACTGACCGGCTGGAACGGCATCGGTTTCGTGATCCAGGCGTACCAGAAGCGCTGCCCGTACGTGATCGACTACGTGATCGACCTGGCGCGCCGCAGCCGTCACCGCCTGATGATCCGCCTGGTAAAAGGCGCGTACTGGGACAGCGAAATCAAGCGCGCCCAGGTCGAAGGCCTGGAAGGCTACCCGGTCTACACCCGCAAGGTGTACACCGACGTTTCCTACATCGCCTGCGCACGCAAGCTGCTGTCGGTACCGGAAGTCATCTACCCGCAGTTCGCCACGCACAACGCCCATACCCTGTCGGCCATCTACCATATTGCCGGCCAGAACTATTACCCCGGCCAGTACGAGTTCCAGTGCCTGCACGGCATGGGTGAACCGCTGTACGAACAGGTTGTAGGCAAGGTCTCCGAAGGCAAGCTGAACCGTCCGTGCCGCGTGTACGCTCCGGTCGGTACCCACGAAACACTGCTGGCCTACCTGGTGCGTCGCCTGCTGGAAAACGGCGCCAACACTTCGTTCGTCAACCGTATCGCCGACCAATCCATCTCGATCCAGGAGCTGGTGGCCGATCCAGTGGCCAGCATCGAGCAGATGGCGACGCTGGAAGGCGGCTTCGGCCTGCCGCACCCGCGTATCCCGCTGCCGCGTGACCTGTATGGCAGCGAGCGTGCCAACTCGGCCGGTATCGACCTGGCCAACGAACACCGCCTGGCGTCGCTGTCCTGCGCCTTGCTGGCCACCGCGCACAACAACTGGAAAGCCGCGCCGATGCTCGGTTGCGCCTCCAGCAATGAACCCGCTGCGCCGGTGCTGAACCCCTCCGACCTGCGTGATGTGGTCGGCCATGTCCAGGAAGCCACCGTCGAAGACGTCGACAATGCGATCCAGTGCGCCCTCAATGCCGCTCCGATCTGGCAGGCCACCCCACCGGCCGAACGCGCCGCGATCCTGGAACGTGCCGCGGACTTGATGGAAGGTGAGATCCAGCCACTGATGGGCCTGCTGGCCCGTGAAGCCGGCAAGACCTTCGCCAACGCCATCGCCGAAGTGCGTGAAGCCGTGGACTTCCTGCGTTACTACGCGGTGCAGGCGCGTAACGATTTCACCAACGACGCCCACCGCCCACTGGGCCCAGTGGTGTGCATCAGCCCGTGGAACTTCCCGCTGGCAATCTTCAGCGGCCAAGTCGCCGCTGCACTGGCCGCCGGTAACCCGGTCCTGGCCAAGCCGGCCGAACAAACCCCGCTGGTCGCCGCGCAAGCCGTGCGCCTGCTACTGGAAGCCGGTATTCCGCAAGGCGTGCTGCAACTGCTGCCGGGCCAGGGCGAAAGCGTGGGTGCCCGCCTGGTGGGTGATGATCGCGTCAAAGGCGTGATGTTCACCGGCTCCACTGAAGTGGCGCGCCTGCTGCAGCGTAACGTCGCCGGTCGCCTGGATGCCCAGGGGCGCCCGATCCCGCTGATCGCCGAAACCGGTGGCCAGAACGCGATGATCGTCGACTCCTCGGCCCTGACCGAGCAAGTGGTGATCGACGTTGTCTCCTCGGCCTTCGACAGTGCCGGCCAGCGTTGCTCGGCCCTGCGTGTACTGTGCCTGCAGGAAGATTCGGCAGACCGCGTCATCGAAATGCTCAAGGGCGCCATGGCGGAATGCCGCCTGGGGAACCCGGAGCGCCTGTCCGTGGATATCGGCCCGGTGATCGACGCCGAAGCCAAGGCTGGTATCGAGAAACACATCCAGGCCATGCGTGACAAAGGTCGCACCGTGTACCAAGTGGCGATTGCCGACAGCGAAGAAATCAAGCGCGGCACCTTCGTGATGCCAACCCTGATCGAGCTGGAAAGCTTCGACGAGCTGCAACGGGAGATCTTCGGCCCGGTACTGCACGTGGTGCGCTACAAGCGCAAGGAAATCGACCAGTTGATCGGCCAGATCAATGCCTCGGGCTACGGCCTGACGCTGGGCGTGCACACCCGTATCGACGAGACCATCGCCAAGGTGATCGACAACGTCCACGCCGGTAACGTGTACGTCAACCGCAACATCGTCGGTGCCGTGGTCGGCGTGCAGCCATTCGGCGGCGAAGGCTTGTCGGGCACCGGTCCGAAGGCCGGTGGCCCGCTGTACCTGTACCGCCTGCTGTCGACCCGTCCTACCGATGCGATCGAGCAATCCTTCGTACGTGGTGATGCACTGGCTGCGCCGGATGTGCGCCTGCGTGACGCCATGAGCCAACCGTTGACCGCCCTGAAAACCTGGGCCGAAAGCAATAAGTTCAGCGACCTGGCCGTGCTGTGCAGCCAGTTTGCCGCGCAATCGCAAAGCGGTGTTACACGCCTGCTGGCCGGCCCGACTGGCGAACGCAACAGCTACGCCATCCTGCCCCGCGAGCACGTACTGTGCCTGGCAGACCTGGAAGGCGATCTGCTGGCGCAACTGGCAGCCGTACTGGCGGTGGGTAGCTCGGCGGTGTGGCCGGAATCTGACCTGACCAAAGCGCTGTTCCCACGGCTGCCGAAGGAAGTTCAGGCGAAGATCCAGCGCGTGGCCGACTGGACCAAGGACGAAGTGATCTTCGATGCGGTCCTGCACCATGGCGATTCCGACCAACTGCGCGGGGTGTGCCAGCAAGTGGCCCAGCGCAGCGGCGCGATTGTCGGGGTCAACGGCTTGTCTTCGGGCGAAACCAACATTGCGCTGGAGCGCCTGGTGATCGAGCGCGCGTTGAGCGTCAACACCGCTGCGGCTGGCGGTAATGCGAGCTTGATGACGATCGGCTGATCAATGCCAAAGTGGGGCACCCGCAATGGGTGCCCCGCTGCATCAAGGCTGCCTACACCGGATAACTGTTGGAGCTGGCTTGCCTGCGATGGCCATAGGTATCTACACAACTTTGCCGCAACGCCTAAATTCAGGCAGATAGTGCAGTTGTGGCGAGCGGGCTTGCCCCGCGCTGGGCTGCGAAGCAGCCCCAATAAGCCGAATGCGTTGTACCAGATACACCGCAGCGGCTGGTTTTGGGGCTGCTTCGCAGCCCAGCGCGGGGCAAGCCCGCTCGCCACGGGAGAGTTCGTCAGTTTCTGAAAGTTGTGTAGATACCTATGCTGCGATGGCGCAGTGTCAGCCAAGCAAATAATGCCTAGCCCACCGCCATCGCAGGCAAGCCAGCTCCCACATTGACCGCGGCATACCTTTACGCTGTGTTTTGCTGCTCCATCACCCAGATCAATCTTGCTATCGCGCCTCTATTCGCGCACTTAGACTGCGGCCTATTCCCACATAGGTAAGCCGCCATGTCCGAGACGCTCCTCAGTTCCCGCAATCTGGCTTTCGAGCTGTATGAAGTCCTCGATGCCGAGGGCCTGACCCAGCGCGAGCGGTTTGCCGAACACAATCGCGAAACCTTCGACGCTGCGATTGGCACTGCGCGCAGCATCGCCGAAAAGTACTTCGCACCGCACAACCGCAAGGGTGACGAGAACGAACCGCGCTACGAAGACGGTCAGGCGATCCTGATCCCGGAAGTGAAACCTGCCGTCGATGCCTTTCTCGAAGCGGGCTTTCTCAATGCAGCCCGCAGTTTCGAAGCCGGTGGCATGCAACTGCCGACCCTGCTGTCCCAAGCGTGTTTTGCGCACTTTCAGTCAGCCAATGCGGCCTCTACTTCCTACCCGTTCCTGACCATGGGCGCGGCCAATCTGATCGAGAGTTTTGGCACCGAGGAGCAGAAGCAACGCTTTCTGCAACCGATGATCGAAGGCCGGTTCTTTGGCACCATGGCCCTGACCGAACCCCATGCCGGTTCGTCGCTGTCGGATATCCGCACCCGCGCCGAGCCGGCGGCGGATGGCACGTACCGGCTCAAGGGCAACAAGATCTTTATCTCTGGCGGCGATCATCCGCTGTCGGAAAACATCGTACATATGGTCTTGGCCAAACTGCCGGACGCACCGGCCGGGGTGAAGGGCATTTCGCTGTTTATCGTGCCCAAGTTCCTGGTCAACGATGACGGCAGCCTGGGCCCGCGCAACGATGTGTTGCTGGCCGGGTTGTTCCACAAGATGGGCTGGCGCGGCACCACCTCCACGGCGTTGAACTTCGGCGATAACGGCGAGTGTGTCGGCTATCTGGTGGGCAAGCCACACCAGGGCCTGGCTTGCATGTTCCAGATGATGAACGAGGCGCGGATTGGCGTCGGCATGGGCGCGGTGATGCTGGGCTACGCCGGTTACCTGTATTCCCTGGAGTACGCCCGGGAACGCCCGCAAGGTCGTCTGCCCGACAGCAAGGACCCGAACACCGCACCGGTGTCGATCATCCAGCACGCCGATATCAAGCGCATGCTGCTCACGCAAAAAGCCTATGTGGAAGGTGCCTTCGACCTGGGCCTGTACGCGGCACGGTTGTTCGATGACACCACCACCCTGGACAGTGAGGCCGGACGCAAGCAGGCCCATGAGTTACTCGACCTGCTGACCCCGATCGTCAAGTCCTGGCCCTCGGAGTTCTGCCTGAAGGCCAATGAACTGGCGATCCAGATCCTCGGCGGCCACGGCTACACCCGTGAATACCCGGTAGAGCAGTACTACCGCGACAACCGCCTGAACCCGATCCACGAGGGCACCCACGGCATCCAGTCCCTGGACCTGCTGGGGCGCAAGCTCGCGCAAAACGGCGGCGCGGGTTTGAAGCAGTTGGTTCGCTTGATCGCCGAGACCGGCACACGGGCCCAGGAATACCCGTCACTCACGGCCATGCGCGAGCCACTGGAACAGTTGGTGGCGAGCCTGCAAAGCGTGACCCTGGGGCTGTTGACGGATCTCGCCCAGGGCAAGGTCAACAGCAGCCTGGCGAACTCGGCGCTGTACCTGAAAGTATTTGGTCATACGGTGATTGGCTGGCGCTGGCTGGAACAGGCGATCCGCGCCGAAGAAGGCTTGGCCAAAGGCAATGCAGCGGATGTGGCCTTCTATAAGGGCAAGCTGCAAGCGGCCCGGTACTTCCTGACCTGGGAGGTACCGGGCTGCCATCATGAACTGTCGATCCTGCAGGCACGGGACGATACGTGCCTGACCATGCAGGATGAATGGTTCTGATCAGGGCTGGCCGATGGCCTTGGAAATCACATCGACCGTGGCGCTGACTTGCTCTTGGTAACGGTCGAGTTCCTGCTGGTGACGCTGCTGCATGTCGATCTGTTCGGCACATAGATTCAGCGCCGCCAGCACCAGCAGTTTGTCGCCGATCAGGGTCGGGTACTTCTGCTTGGTGGTGGCCAATGACGCCTTGAGCATGGTCACGGCTTTGAGCAGGGTGTTGTCTTCCCCGTCCGGTGCCTTGATCGAGTAATCCTCACCGAGAATCGAAACGACCTTTATCCCTTCACTCATGCGCTCACAGGACCTGCGCTCACACGCTCAACCAACGCCTGGATACGGGCGGCGGTGGCGCCCTGTTTTTCTTCCTGTTCCATCAGGTTCAGTTGCAGGCTGTCGTTCTCATCCTTGGCGCGGGCCAGTTCCGCCTTAAGGGATTCGTTGGTGCCCAGCAATGCTTGATTCTGCTGCACCAGGTCACTGACCAGTTGTTCCAGTTGGCTGAGGGATGTTTCTAACATTTTGAATTCTCGGGCTTTTTCAAAGGGCGGTGACGATAAAGAAAATTCACCGTGGAAGCCAGGGTTATCCTGGCGCGCAGCCCTGATTTCACGGGTCAGGCCACGCTGTGGAGCCTTAGTGACTGCATTTACGCCATCTGGTTCCTGAATCCCTGCCAATCCGTGCCGGGTGCGACAAAAGCGCACAGCCCCTCAAGACTTTGGTCGCATGTCCGATAGGTCATGCTTACCCCGCCTCAAAGCCGCACGGATCGCGCCTCTCCCAGGACCACTCATGTCTCTTCGTAATATGAATATCGCGCCGCGCGCGTTTCTCGGCTTCGCGTGCATTGGTGCGCTGATGTTGTTTCTCGGTATTTTTGCGCTGAACCAGATGAGCAAGATCCGTGGGGCCGCCGAAGACATCACCCAGAGCAGCGTGCCGAGCATTCGCGCCCTCGAGGACTTTACCCAACTGACCCTGCGCCTGCGCGTGCTGTCTTATCGCCTGCTGACCAACCGCGAGCCAGACGTACAACAGAAGACCCTGGAAGCCTTTGAACTGCGCAACCAGCAGATTCGTACGGCCCAGGGCACTTATGAAAAGCTGATCGAAAGCCGTGAGGAACGCTCGGCCTACGAGGAGTACGTACGCCTGCTGGGCCAGTACCACCAGATTGAAGAGCGGATGAAGAGCCTGTCGCGCAGCAACCAGATAGAAGAACTGCGCACCCTGCTCAACACGCAATTGCTGAGCAACTCCGAGCAGATCAACGCGGCCCTCGCGCGCCTGCTGGACCTCAACAACAGCATGGCCAATGCCACCAACCAAAAGGCTGCCGATCAATATGACTCGGCCTTTGACCTGGTGGTGGCCCTGCTGGTGCTGGCCACCGCACTGACCGTGCTGTTTGCCTGGCTGCTGACCCGCAGCATCACCCTACCCATCGCCCAAGCCCTGGACGCCGCCGAGCACATTGCCGAGGGCAACCTGACCCAGTCGATCAAGGTCGATGGCGATGACGAAGCCGGCCGCCTGTTGCGCGCAATGAATAAAATGCAGGAGAAATTGCGCGACACCCTGCAGCGCATTTCTGGTTCGGCCACCCAACTGGCCTCCGCTGCCGAAGAGCTGAACGCCGTCACCGACGAAAGCGCCCGTGGCCTGACCCAGCAGAACAACGAGATCGAACAGGCGGCCACCGCCGTCAACGAGATGACCAGCGCCGTTGAAGAAGTCGCGCGCAATGCGGTCAGCACCTCCGAAGCCTCGAAAAACGCCACGGCCTCGGCGGGTGATGGTCGCGACCTGGTGCAGGAAACCGTCAGCGCCATCGAGCGCATGAGCGGCGATGTGCAGGGCACCGCCACGCTGATCGGCGCGCTGGCCGAAGAGTCGCGGGATATCGGCAAGGTGCTCGACGTGATTCGCGGCCTGGCCGACCAGACCAACCTGCTGGCCCTGAACGCCGCCATTGAGGCTGCGCGTGCCGGGGAAGCCGGGCGTGGTTTTGCGGTAGTGGCCGATGAAGTGCGGGCCCTGGCCCATCGCACCCAGCAATCGACCAGTGAGATCGAACGGATGATCGGCAGTATCCAGGCCGGTACCGAGCAGGCGGTGGACTCGATGCGCAACAGCACCGAGCGCGCCGAATCCACACTCAATATCGCCAAAGGCGCAGGGATGTCCCTGGATACCATCAATAGCGCGATCATCGAGATCAACGAGCGCAACCTGGTGATCGCCAGCGCCGCCGAAGAGCAGGCGCAAGTCGCGCGGGAAGTGGACCGCAACCTGGTGAACATCCGCGACTTGTCGGTGCAATCGGCCACGGGCGCCAGCCAGACCAGTGCGGCCAGCAGCGAGTTGTCGCGCCTGGCGGTGGATTTGAATGGGATGGTGGGGCGTTTCCGCCTCTGAAATACAGTCACCCCCTGTAGGAGCTGGCTTGCCTGCGATGGCAGCGCCGCGGTGAGCCTGATTCACCGAGGCGCTGCCATCGCAGGCAAGCCAGCTCCTACAAAAGCTTTTTGACAGCGCAGCAATTCAACAGGTTAGAATCGCTGGCACGCAGACTGCATGGTCAGACTGCGCCTCGCCTTATTTCCGGAGTACTGCCTTTGAATGCGACGACCATCAACAGCCTGTTCTTGATCGGCGCGTTGCTGGTAAGTGCGAGCATTCTGGTGAGTTCTCTTTCGTCCCGCCTGGGCATCCCGATCCTGGTGATCATCCTGGCCGTGGGCATGATCGCCGGCGTCGATGGCGGCGGGATCATTTTCGATAACTACCCGACCGCGTACCTGGTGGGCAACCTGGCATTGGCAGTGATCCTGCTCGATGGCGGCTTGCGCACACGGGTCGCGAGTTTTCGCGTGGCACTGTGGCCAGCCCTGTCGCTGGCGACCGTGGGGGTGTTGATAACCACCGGCCTCACCGGTATGGCGGCGGCCTGGCTGTTTGACCTCAATATCATCCAGGGCCTGCTGATCGGAGCCATCGTCGGCTCCACCGATGCCGCCGCCGTGTTCTCGCTGCTGGGCGGCAAGGGCCTGAACGAACGGGTCAGCGCCAGCCTGGAAATCGAATCCGGCAGCAACGACCCAATGGCGGTGTTCCTCACCGTAACCCTGATCGACATGCTCGCCAGCGGCCAGACCGGCCTGCACTGGAGCCTGTTGACCCACCTGATCCGCGAATTCGGCATCGGCGGCATTATCGGCCTGGGCGGCGGCTGGCTGATGCTGCAACTGGTCAACCGGATCAACCTGGCCAACGGCCTGTACCCGATCCTGGTGATCGCCGGCGGTCTGTTCGTGTTTGCCCTGACCAATGCCCTGCACGGCAGCGGCTTCCTCGCCGTGTACCTGTGCGGCCTGGTGATCGGCAACCGTCCGGTGCGCAGCCGCCACGGCATCCTGCATATGCTCGACGGCATGGCCTGGCTGGCGCAGATCGGCATGTTCCTGGTGCTGGGCCTGCTGGTCACGCCCCACGACCTGCTGCCCATCGCCCTGCCGGCCCTGGGCCTGGCGCTGTGGATGATCCTGTTTGCCCGGCCGCTGTCAGTGGCGGTTGGCCTGCTGCCGTTCAAGGCCTTCCACGGCCGCGAAAAAGTATTTATCGCCTGGGTCGGCCTGCGCGGCGCGGTACCGATCATTCTTGCGGTGTTCCCGCTGATGGCCGGCCTGCCCCACGCCCAGCTGTATTTCAACCTGGCGTTCTTTATCGTGCTGGTGTCGTTGCTGGTGCAGGGCACCAGCCTGCCGTGGGTGGCCAAGCTTTTGAAAGTGACGGTACCGCCCGAGCCCGCGCCGATCTCCCGGGCGGCCCTGGAAGTGCACGTCACCAGCGAGTGGGAGCTGTTCGTCTACCGCCTGGGCGCCGAAAAGTGGTGCATCGGCGCCGCCCTGCGCGAGCTGAAAATGCCCGAGGGCACGCGCATCGCCGCACTGTTTCGCGGCCAGCAACTGCTCCATCCGTCGGGTAGTACGGTGTTGGAGGCCGACGACCTGCTGTGCGTGATCGGCCATGAGCACAACCTCGCCGCCCTCGGCAAACTGTTCAGCCAGGCGCCGCAACGGGGCCTGGACCTGCGCTTCTTCGGCGACTTCGTGCTCGAAGGCGATGCGCAACTGGGCGCGGTGTCGGCGCTGTACGGGCTCAAGCTCGACGGTATCGATCCGGATATGCCCCTGGGCCAGTTCATCACGCAAAAGGTCGGTGGCGCCCCCATCGTCGGCGACCAGGTGGAGTGGAACAACACCATTTGGACAGTCGCCGTGATGGACGGGAACAAGATCGGCAAAGTCGGCGTCAGATTCCCCGAAGGAAGTCGCCCGGCCCCCGGACTCTTCCTCTAAACTGCGGGGCGACGGTGTGCCAATGGCCATCAGCACGCCCCCTATTCTTCATCTTGTTCGACCGGTCTCTATGACAATCCTGCGCACTTTTTTAGCCACTGCCTTGCTGGGCCTGAGTCTCTGCGTCAGCCCCGTGTTCGCCGCCGACCCGCCAAGCATCGAGAGTGTGCAACAGACCCTGGACAAGCTGCCGGACCGCAAACTGCCCGACGCCGACATGAAGGCGCTGCAGAACGTTTTGCAGCAGACCCTGACGTTGCTGGGCAACAAGCAGGACTACGAGCAACGCCTGAGCGATCTCAAGCGCCAATTGCAAGATGCACCCCGCCAGACCACGGAAAACGCCCGTGAACTGGCCCGGCTCAAGGGCACCAAGGTTGTCCCGGTGGCCCAACGCTACGCCAGCCTGCCGGTGCCGCAGCTCGAACAACTGCTGGTGCAGCGCAGCACCCAGCAAGGCGACCTGCAAAAGGAGTTGGCCGACGCCAACAGCCTGAGCATCGCCGCCCAGACCCGCCCCGAGCGCGCCCAGACCGAAATCAGCAACAGCCAGACGCGCATCCAGCAAATCAACAGCATCCTCAAGGCCGGCAAGGACAATGGCAAACCGCTTAATGGCGACCAGCGCAACCTGCTGAACGCCGAACTGGCGGCGCTCAACGCCTTGATCCCGCTGCGCCGCCAGGAACTGGCCGGCAACAGCCAACTGCAAGACCTGGGCAACAGCCAGCATGACCTGGCGGTGGAAAAAACCGCGCGCCTGGAGCAGGAAATCCAGGACCTGCAAACCCTGATCAACCAGAAACGCCTGGCCCAGTCCCAGGAAACTGTGACCCAGCAGTCCATCGAGGCACAGAAGGCCGGCGGCAGCAGCCTGCTGGCCACGGAAAGCGCAGCCAACCTGAAGCTGTCCGACTACCTGCTCAAAAGCACTGACCGGCTCAATGAGCTGACCCAGCAGAACCTGCAAACCAAACAGTTGCTGGACAATGTGACCCAGAGCGATTCGGCCCTGGACGAGCAGATCAACGTGCTCAAGGGCAGCCTGCTGCTATCGAAAATCCTCTATAAGCAGAAGCAGGCCTTGCCGCGCCTGAAAGTCGATCGCGACCTGGCCGACGATATCGCCAACATTCGCCTGTACCAATTCGAGGTCAACCAGCAGCGCGAGCTGATCAGTTCACCGAGCGCCTACGTCGACAACCTGCTGGCCGACCAGCCAGAGGACCAGGTCACGCCACAGCTGCGCCGCACCCTGCTGGAACTGGCCGTGACCCGCAGCGACTTGCTCGAACGCCTGAGCCGGGAACTGAGCTCGCTGCTCAACGAATCCATCACCCTGCAACTGAACCAGAAGCAACTGCTCAGCACCGCCGCCAGCCTGCGCGCGACCCTCGACGAACAGATGTTCTGGATCCCCAGCAACAAACCGCTGGACGTCGAATGGCTCGAAGGCGTGCCCAACCGCCTGAGCAAACAGGTCGACACCCTGCCCTGGGCCTCCAGCCTCAGCGAACTGTACGACGGCCTGGCCCAGCGCCCGTTGCTGTTTTTGCCCCTGCTGCTGCTGATCGGCGCACTGTTGTGGCGGCGCAGCAACCTGTATGACCGGCTGAAGAAAATCCACATGGATATCGGTCACTTCAAGCGTGACAGCCAGTGGCACACCCCGGTCGCGATCCTGGTGAATATCCTGCTGGCCTTGCCCGTGACCCTCGGCCTGGCGCTGTGCGGCTATGCCCTGCAAATCGATGCGCGTGGGCAGAACGCCAACCTGGGCATGGCCCTGGTGCAGATCGCCCAGGCGTGGCTGGTGTTCTACACCGCCTACCGGATCCTCGCGCCGGGTGGCGTGGCCGAATTGCATTTCCGCTGGGAAAAACCCCAGGTCGAATTCCTCCAGGGCTGGATCCGCAAACTGGGGCTGGTGGTGTTGGCGCTGGTGGCCGTGGTGTCCATCGCCGAGCATCAACCGGCGGCCCTGGCCGATGATGTGCTGGGCATCGCCGTGGTCCTCACCTGTTATGGGCTGATGGCCTGGCTGCTCAGCCGCCTGCTGCTCAACAGCCCGACCCATGAAAAAGCCTCACTGTTTCGCAAGGTCGTCGGCGTCGCGTTTACCGCGCTGCCCATCGCGCTGTTTATTGCCGTGTGCTTTGGCTACTACTACACCGCGCTCAAACTCAGCGACCGCCTGATCAACACCCTGTACCTGCTGATGTTCTGGCTGGTGATCGAAGCCACCTTCGTCCGTGGCCTGGGCGTTGCCGCACGGCGCCTGGCCTACTCCCGCGCACTGGCCAAGCGCCAGGCCGCCAAGGAAGCCGGCGACGGCGAAGTGGTGATCGAGGAACCGACCCTGGATATCGAGCAGGTCAACGAACAATCCATGCGCCTGATTCGCCTGGCCTTGCTCGGCGGTTTTATTGCGGCGCTGTACTGGGTCTGGTCCGACCTGATCTCGGTGTTCTCCTACCTGGACAACGTCACCCTCTACGAATACACCAGCGGTACCGGCGCCAATATCAGCATGGTGCCCATCAGCATCGGCGACATGCTCGGCGCGCTGATCATCATCGGTATCACCTTTGCCCTGGCGCGCAACCTGCCGGGCCTGCTGGAAGTGCTGGTGCTGTCGAAGCTTGACCTAGCCCAGGGCAGCGCCTATGCCACCACCACCTTGCTGTCGTATGTAATTGCCGGTGTGGGTTTTGTGTCGACCCTGTCGACCCTCGGGGTGAGCTGGGACAAGCTGCAATGGCTGGTGGCCGCACTGTCGGTGGGCCTGGGCTTCGGTATGCAGGAGATCTTTGCCAACTTTATCTCCGGCATCATGATCCTGTTCGAGCGCCCGGTACGCATCGGCGACACCATCACCATCGGCAACCTGTCGGGCACGGTGAGCAAGATCCGCATCCGCGCCACCACCATCACCGACTTTGACCGCAAGGACATCATTGTCCCGAACAAAACCTTTATCACCGGGCAACTGATCAACTGGTCGCTGACCGACACCATCACCCGGGTCACTCTCAAGCTCGGCGTGGACTACGGCTCCGATCTGGACCTGGTGAAGGAATTGTTGCTCAAGGCCGCCAGGGATAACCCGCGCGTCCTGAAAGACCCGGAACCCCACGTGTACTTCCTCAACTTCGGCGAAAGTACCCTGGACCACGAATTGCGCATGCATGTGCGCGACCTGGGCGACCGTAACCCGGTGATCGATGAGGTCAACCGCTTCATCAATCGTGAATTCAAGAAGCAGAGCATCAATATCTCGTTCCGGCAGATGGAGGTTTACCTGAAGAACCTGCACGGCCAGGAATACAAACTGGTGGAAATCGAACCCCTGAGCAAGCCGGCCAATGACGGCTCGCCACAACCCACTCCGCCGACCAAACTCGACTAACCGCTTTATCCCCAGCAGAATGCTCGGACATTCTGCTGGAGATGGCCGGTGAAAGCCCTCGACGACCTGACCTTCGACAACCGCTTCGCCCGCCTGGGCGATGGTTTCTCAACCCACGTACTGCCCGAGCCCATCGACGCGCCACGGCTGGTGGTGGCGAGCAGTGCCGCCATGGCCCTGCTTGATCTCGACCCAGCCGTCGCCCAGACACCGGTGTTCGCCGAACTGTTCGGTGGCCACAAGCTGTGGGCCGAGGCCGAACCACGGGCGATGGTCTATTCGGGGCATCAGTTTGGCTCCTACAACCCGCAACTGGGGGATGGTCGCGGCTTGCTGCTGGGCGAGGTATATAACGCGGCCGGCGAACACTGGGACTTGCACCTCAAGGGCGCGGGGCAAACACCTTACTCACGCATGGGTGATGGCCGCGCGGTACTGCGATCTTCGATCCGCGAGTTTCTCGCCTCCGAAGCCTTGCACGCCCTGGGTATCCCCAGCAGCCGCGCCCTGTGCGTGATCGGCTCCGACACCCCGGTATGGCGCGAAAAACAGGAACGTGCGGCCATGGTCCTGCGCCTGGCGCCGAGCCATATCCGCTTTGGGCACTTCGAATACTTCTATTACACCCAGAAAACCGAGTTGCACCAGCAACTGGCCGAACACGTGCTGAAGTTGTACTTCCCCGAATGCCAGGAGCAACCCGAGCCGTACCTGGCGATGTTCCGCGAGATTGTCGAGCGCAACGCCGAGCTGATCGCCAAGTGGCAGGCTTACGGCTTTTGCCATGGGGTGATGAACACCGACAACATGTCGATACTGGGTATTACCTTCGACTTCGGGCCGTTTGCCTTCCTCGATGACTTCGACGCCCATTTCATTTGCAACCACTCCGATCATGAAGGCCGCTATTCCTTCAGCAATCAGGTACCGATCGGCCAGTGGAACCTCAGTGCCCTGGCCCAGGCATTGACGCCGTATATCAGCGTTGAAGCCCTGCGCGAAACCCTGGGCCTGTACCTGCCGCTCTACCAGGCCCACTACCTGGACCTGATGCGCCGCCGCCTGGGCCTGACCACTGCCGAAGACGACGACCAGAAACTGGTAGAGCGCTTGCTGCAACTGATGCAAAACAGCAGCGTGGACTACACCTTGTTCTTCCGCCGCCTGGGGGATGAGCCCGCCGCACTGGCCGTGGCGCAGTTGCGTGATGACTTCGTCGACCGCGCGGGCTTTGATGCCTGGGCCGACGAGTACAAGGCGCGGGTTGAACGCGAAGGCAATGCCAGCGAGACACAACGCCGCGAGCGGATGCACGCCGTCAACCCGCTGTACATCCTGCGCAACTACCTAGCACAAAATGCCATCACCGCCGCCGAGTCCGGCGACTACAGCGAAGTGCACAGGCTGCATGAGGTGTTGAGCAAGCCATTTGAAGAACAGGCAGGGATGGAGCAGTACGCCCAGCGGCCGCCCGATTGGGGCAAGCATTTGGAGATCAGTTGTTCGTCATAGCTCTTTTCAGATGAACATATCCACAGGCACTTTAAAGTGCTCTGCCAGCCAACGAATCTGTCGCACGTTGAGCTGGCGCTTGCCACTGAGAATTTCAGAGACCACCGATTGAGGACCTACGCCCGGTAAATCACTCTGGGTCAAACCGTGCTCCTGCATCATTGACCGCAACACTTCGACACCACTCACCTCGGGTATCGGCCAATGCTCCAGATCGTAGGCCTCGACCCAGTCGCCGATAATATCCACCAACCCCATCAGGGGGTGGGTTTCGTCGTCCCCGACAATATCCAGCAATTCGTCGAGGGCCTCGACCAGCACATCGTAGTCAGCCTCGCTTTTGGGCTTGCGCAACAGCGGTGACACAAATTCCCAGTGCTCAACAGCCTGCTCAATCAATACGCTCATTTTCCTGTCACTCCTTCCACTTGCCCTTGGCATTTCGAATGGGTCTCACACTGATTACTCGCATGCAATATCCTTATCGCATCTTGCTATGGAGGTTAGTCTCGGCATCAAATTATCGCAATATGCGATAAGTGCTCAGCAGACCAGCGGCGCAATCTCAAACTTGCATACGTAGCCTAGGTAGGCGGCCAAACGTGCGCACAGGCAAAAATGTGAACACATGCGTCGCCACCGCCGAGCCTTGATAATTTCGGTCTTGGCTCCAAATAGAGTTCATTGGCAACTTCAACGGAATCCCACCATGTCCGATCCCCTGGTAATCCCCTGCCCTCATTGCAACGGCCTCAACCGCATCCCCCACGAACGCATGGGCGATGCCCCAAAGTGCGGGCGCTGCAAGCAGCCGGTGTTGCTGAGCAAACCGTTTGAACTGAAACAGGGCGACTATTCCAGCCAGATCAAGGGCGACTTGCCGCTGCTGGTGGATGTGTGGGCAGAGTGGTGCGGGCCGTGCAAGTCGTTTGCGCCGGTGTTTGAAAAGGCGGCCGGGCAGTTGGCGGGCAAGTGCCGCCTGGCCAAGCTCGATAGTGAGGCCAACCAGCAGCTTTCGGCACAATTGGGGATTCGCTCGATTCCCACCCTGATCCTGTTCAAGAATGGCCGGGAAGTGGCACGCCAGAGCGGCGCGTTTGCGCTACCGCAATTGATGAGCTGGTTGCGCAGCCAAGGGGTGTAACCCTGTAGGAGCGGGCTTGCCCGCGATGGCCATAGGTATCTACACAACTTTGCAGCAACGCCTAAATCCAGACAGATAGCGCAGTTGTGGCGAGCGGGCTTGCCCCGCGCTGGGCTGCGAAGCAGCCCCAATAAGACGAATGCGTTGTACCAGATACACCGCAGCGGCTGGTTTTGGGGCTGCTTCGCAGCCCAGCGCGGGGCAAGCCCGCTCGCCACAGGGGAGTTCGTCAGTTTCTGAAAGTTGTGTAGATACCTATGCCGCGATGGCGAGGGGCAGCTTGATGGATATGCAAGCTGGCACACCGTCATCGCAGGCAAGCCAGCTCCCACATAGACCGTGTTCACCCTTCAGATCAGGTGTTTTCCAGCAGGTTGTGCAGCTCCACGAACTGTCGGGTCAGTTTGTGGCGCGGGTCGAGGTGGATCAGCGGTTTGCTTTCCTGGTGGGACTCGCGCATGCGCACCGAGCTGGCCAGGTACACCGGCAACACCGGTAGGCCTTCGGCAATCAACTCGTCGAGCATCTGCTGCGGCAGGCTCGCCCGGGCCTGGAACTGGTTGACCACGATGCCTTCCACTTCCAGGCCTTCGTTGTGGTCGTCCTTGAGTTCTTCGATTTCCGCCAGCAGGCCGTACAGCGCCTGGCGCGAAAAACTATCGCAATCGAACGGGATCAACACGCGATCAGCTGCAATCAGCGCGGAAACCGCATAGAAGTTTAGGGCCGGCGGCGTATCCAGGTAAATCCGGTCGTAATCCTCGGCCAATTCATCAAGCAGTTTTCGCAGCTTGTTGATCTTGTGCTTGGCCTCAAGCTTGGGCTGCAGGTCCGCCAGTTCCGCGGTGGCGGTGATGACGTGCAGGTTGTCGAATGGGGTTTCGTAGATATCCACCTGGTTTTTCTTCGAAAACGGCCCGGATGACAGGGTCTGCTTGAAGAAATCGGCAATGCCCATGGGGATATCGTCACCCGTCAGCCCCGTCAGGTACTGGGTCGAGTTGGCCTGTGCATCGAGGTCCACCAACAGGGTTCGATAGCCTTCGCTGGCGCTGACCGCCGCCAGGTTGCAGGCGATGCTGGATTTGCCAACGCCGCCTTTTTGATTGAACACCACGCGCCGCATGGAAAAACCTCCGTGTATCAATGAATGCCCGAGTGTAGAGGGCAAAAGCGCCCGCTCGCTACCTTGATCAAGCATGTACTACAGCATCAGAGGATCGATCCCGCATAACTATCTCGTATTACGCCAACCAACAAAGACCTGCCTGACACCAAACACCTACAGCCATTGGCGGAGAATCGATGATTCATTTCGCTGACTTTGTAATATCTCGTGAACAATTCTTTACCAAAGTTTGCTAGAACCCCACCGCACCGGGATAATGCGCGCCACTCGGCCATCGCGCCATGTCCCGCCATTGCGGGGCAAACTGCAGCACAAGGAAGCCCGCAGGGGCGGGAAATCTTCTCAGTGATCAATTTCAACATCGCCCAATGGCGCGCCTGGGCCCCTGGGCTCGACAGCGTGGATGCCTGGCGCGACTGGTGCCAGGCCCCGACGTTGCTGGCCCAAAGCGATGCCGCGCCCGATGTGTCGTTCCTGCCAGCCATGCAGCGCCGGCGCCTGAGCCGCCTGGCCCGGATGGCCTTCAGCGTCGGCTGGCCCTTGGCAGAAGGCCTGCAGGACCTGCCGCTGGTGTTTGTTTCACGTCATGGCGAAACCCCGCGCACCCTGGATATCCTCAGCGACCTGGCCAATGACCAGCCCCTGTCGCCCACCCAGTTCAGCCTGTCGGTGCACAATGCGGTGATTGGCCTATGGTCGATCCTGCGCAATGAAACCAGCGAAATGACCGCCCTGGCAGCGGCAGGCGATGGCCTGGAGCACGGCATGCTCGAAGCGGCGGCCCTGCTCAACGAAGGCGCGCCGGCCGTGCTGCTGGTGATTACCGAAGAACAGCCACCCCTGGCCTACACGCGCTGGATCAATGATGTGCCGTTCCCCTATGCCCTGGGCCTGCTGCTGACCCCAGGCGACGAATGGCAACTGGCGCTGCACACCGCAACGGTCCAACCCACCGAGACCCAGTGGCCCCACGCCCTGAACCTGCTGCGCACCCTGCTCGACGAGCAAGGTGCCTGCCAACATGCCTGGAAGAACCGAGTATGGAACTGGCAACGCAAACCCTGACCGACAAGCCCCGGGACGCCTACTACTGGCGCCTGTTCGCCACGGCGGCCAGCTTCGTGCTGTTCGGCCTGGGCGGCTTGTGCCTGCGCCTGCTGGTGTTTCCGCTGCTCAGCTGCCTGCCGGGGGACGCCCGGCAACACCAGCGTCGGGCACGCCTGACCATAGGGCGGTTGTTCTGGTTCTTTATCAACATGATGTACCGCGCCGGCATTCTGACCTACAGCGTCGAAGGCGCTGAAAAACTCGGGCGCCCCGGGCAGATGATCATCGCCAATCACCCGTCGCTGATCGATGTGGTGGTGCTGATCGGCCTGGTGCGCCAGGCCAATTGCGTGGTCAAGCAAAGCCTGTGGCAAAACCCCTTCACCCGGGGCCCGGTGAGCGATGCCGGCTATATCAGCAACGACGGCAGCATCGACATGCTCGATGCCGCCGCAGGCGCCCTGCGTGACGGCCAGACCCTGATCATCTTCCCCGAAGGCACCCGCACCGTGCCAGGCGCGCCGCCGGCCTTTCATCGCGGGGCCGCCGCCATCGCCCTGCGCGGTGCGACAATCATCACCCCCGTGGTGCTCAAGGTCAGCCCGACCACGCTGACCAAGGCCGAGCCCTGGTATCGCATCCCCAACCGCCGCTTTCACTTCAGTTTGCAGGTGGGGGCCGATATAGACCCACAGGTGTTTGCCTCACAAGGGCCCGCACCCCAGGCCTCACGCAAGCTCAACGATTACCTGCATCACTATTTCATTAAGGAGCTCGCCGAAGATGAGCAACACCAACAGCCTTGAGCACGACATTAAAACCCTGATCATCGAGGCCCTGGGCCTGGAAGACATCGACGCCAGCGACATCGGCAGCGAGCAAACCCTGTTCGGCGAAGGCCTGGGCCTGGATTCGGTAGATGCCCTGGAATTGGGCCTGGCGATCCAGAAAAAGTACGGTATCAAGATCGATGCCGACGCCAAGGACACCCGCAATCACTTTATCAACGTGGCCAGCCTTGCGGCGTTCGTCACGGCCAGACAGGCAGCTTGAGACCCGACCATGCAAACTCGTGACGATATCTTCAACACCCTGCGCGACGCCCTGGTGGAACTGTTTGAACTGGAGCCGGAGCGGGTCACCCTCGACGCCAACCTGTACCAGGACCTGGAAATCGACAGCATCGATGCGGTGGACCTGATCGACCATATCAAGCGCCAGACCGGCAAGAAAATCGCCGCCGAAGAGTTCAAGGCCGTGCGTACGGTCAATGACGTGGTCGAGGCGGTCTACCGTCTGGTCCAACCGGCCGCATGAGCCGGCTGATCGGCCTTGGCCTGTTGCTGGTAGGGCTGCTGTATCCTTTTGCGGTGTATTACGGCACGGAGCATTTCGCGCCCTGGCAATTCGGTCTGCTGCTGGCCTGCCTGTGGCTGTTGCGCGCGCTGACCGGCGCACGGCGCCCCGGCAGTGGCTGGATGGCCTTTGTCGCGGTGGTGTTTTGCCTGCTGCTGGCCTGGTTCGACAACCCGCAACTGCTGCGCTGGTACCCGAGCCTGGTCAGCACCTTCATGCTCGCGCTGTTCGGCCTGAGCCTGAAATACGGCCCGCCGATGGTCGAGCGCCTGGCGCGCCTGAGCGACCCGCATCTGCCGCAAAAGGCTATTGCGTACACGCGCCAGGTCACCGTGGTATGGAGTGTGTTTTTCTTGTGTAACGGCCTGCTCGCCGCCGCGCTCACCCTGTGGGCACCGCTGAGCTGGTGGATGTTGTACAACGGCCTGATCGCCTATGGCTTGATGGGCCTGTTGTTTGCCGTGGAATGGCTGGTACGACAAAGGGTTCGAGGCCGCGTATGAATTGGGTCAATCTTGAGCATCTGTTGCTTGAGCCTGTGGAACTGCGTTCGGTCACCACCGAACCTGCGATGAACCACGCACAGCTGTGCGAACGGGCCCTGAGCCTGGCGGCCGGCCTGCAAGCCCGCGGCATCCAGCGCCTGGCGGTGCACTTGAACGACGCCGGCGAGCTGGCGATTGCCTTGCTGGGCGCCTGGCAGGCCGGGGTCAGCGTGTTGCTGCCAGCCGACCTGCAACCCCAGACACGCCAACGCTGGGCCGCTGATGTTGACGCCTGGCTGACCGAAGCGGGCGACCTGGATGCGCTCTACCAACCGCCGCTGGCCGCCGCCGCCCTGGACCTGGACGCCTGCCATTTGGGCCTGTGCACGTCCGGCTCCAGCGGCGAGCCCAAGCGCATCGACAAGACCCTGCGCCAACTGGCCAACGAGGTGCGGGCCCTGGAAGCCTTGTGGGGCGCCGACCTGGGCCAGGCGTGCATCATCGGCAGCGTCGCCACCCAACACATCTATGGCCTGCTGTTCCGCGTGCTGTGGCCGCTGTGCGCCGGTCGCAGCTTTGTGCGCCAGCAACTGCCGTTCCCCGAGGACGTGCAGCGCATCAGCCGCCAGCACCCGCATTTTGCCTGGGTGGCCAGCCCGGCCCTGCTCAAACGCATGGGCGATAACCTCGACTGGCCGGCCTTGAGCAGCGTCAAGCGCGTGTTCTCCTCCGGTGGTGCGCTGCCCATCGACGCGGCCAACAGCCTGCACCAACGCCTGCAGCAGTGGCCGACCGAGATCCTCGGCAGCTCGGAAACCGGCGGCATTGCCTGGCGCCAGGGCCAAACGCCCTGGCAGCCGTTTGCCGATGTGTGCCTGAGCCAAGATGCCGAGGGCGCCTTGCGCATTGCCTCGCCGTACCTGCCGGCCGGGCATGTCGAACAGACTGCCGACGCCGCCCAGATCTACGCCGACGGCCGCTTCGAATTGCTCGGGCGCCTGGATCGGATCGTCAAGCTGGAAGAAAAACGCATCTCCCTGCCCATGCTCGAACACGCCCTGGCCGAGCACGCGTGGGTTGCGGAAGCGCGCCTGGGGGTGGTCCAGGAAAACCGCGCCTCCCTCGGCGCCCTGGTGGTGCTCAGTGGCGACGGCCTGCACGCCTTGCGTAACCAAGGCCGGCGCAGCGTCACCCAGGCCCTGCGCCAACACCTGAGCCAACACTGCGAAGCCCTGGCCCTGCCCCGTCGCTGGCGCTTGTTGCGGCAGCTGCCGTTAAACCCCCAGGGCAAACTGCCCCAGGCGCAGATCGAAGCCCTGCTACTGGCGCCGCGCCCCAAGGTCCCGCAAGTGCTGGCGCAAGTCGAGACTGACGGCGAATGGACCCTGCAACTGAGCATCCCCCCGGACCTGGCCTACTTCAGCGGGCACTTCCCTCACACGCCGGTATTGCCGGGGGTGGTGCAGGTGGAATGGGCGTTCAACCTGGGCCAGCAACTGCTCGACCTGCCGCCGACGTTTGCCGGCATGGAAGTGCTCAAGTTCCAGCAACTGGTACGCCCTGGCGACGTGATCGAACTGCACCTGCGTTTTGATCGCGAGCGCGGCAAGTTGTACTTTGCCTATCGCAACGACAGTGCGGCGTGCTCCAGTGGGCGGGTTTTGCTGGAGCAACCCCATGAGTGAGCCCCTGTTCCCGCGGCTAATGGGCTTGTTGTGGCGAGCGGGCTTGCCCCGCGCTGGGCTGCGCAGCAGCCCCAAAACCGGCAACGGGATTCTGTCTGAAAAACCGCGTAGGCCTTTCTGGGGCTGCTGCGCAGCCCAGCGCGGGGCAAGCCCGCTCGCCACAACCACAACCACAGCCATAGCCCCATCCACCTCCCTACACCGCAAGCAGGCCTGTCATGCATAACCCCTGCGCCCTGATCCCGGTCTACAACCACGAAGCCGCCGTGCCCGCCGTGGTCCGTAGCCTGCTGGACCACGGCCTGCCCTGCCTGCTGGTGGACGATGGCAGCAGCCCGGCCTGCGCGGCGGTGCTGGCGCAACTGGCCAGCCTGGATAACGTGTCGCTGCTGACCCTGTCCGTCAATCAAGGCAAGGGCGCAGCCGTGATGGCCGGTTTTCGCGAAGCCGCACGCCTGGGCTTTACCCATGCCCTGCAAGTAGACGCCGACGGCCAGCACGACCTGCGCGAAGTCGCGCTGTTTCTCGACGCCTCACGCACCCACCCTGATGCGGTGATCTGCGGCTACCCCGAATACGACGACAGCGTGCCCAAGGGCCGTCTCTACGCCCGTTACCTGACCCACTTCTGGGTATGGATCAACAGCCTGTCCCTGCAAATCCGCGATTCAATGTGCGGCTTTCGCATCTACCCCCTGCCTCCGGTGCTGGCGCTGATGGACTCGGCGCGGATCGGCAAGCGCATGGATTTCGACTCCGACATCCTCGTGCGCCTGTCGTGGCGCAACCAGCCGATGCGCTGGCTGCCGACCAAGGTGCATTACCCGGCCGATGGCCTCTCGCACTTTCGGCTGTTCCACGACAACCTGCTGATTTCGTCGATGCACACCCGGCTGTTCTTCGGCATGTTGATGCGTGCGCCGTTGATTCTGTGGCGACGGTGGCAGGCATGAGCGACAGCCCCCGGCATTGGGCCGACCGCCAGGAGCGCGGCAGCTTCTGGCTGATGAAACTCACCGCGTTCGCCGCCAAAGTGCTCGGGCGCCGGCTGCTGAGCCCGCTGCTGTATGGCATCGTCCTGTACTTTTTCCTGCTTGGCCGCACCGCGCGCCGGAGCATCTGGCAATACCAGCAGCGCCTGGCCGACTGGAGCGGGCGCGACGACCTGCGCCCCAGCCACACCAAGGTCTTCGGCCAGTTCATGGCCTTCGCCGACGCCTTGCTGGACAAGCTCGATGTGTGGAACGGCAAGCTGCGCCTGGAACAGATCGAAATCATCGACCCCGCCCAACTGCGTGGGCAACTGCGCGGCGAGCGCGGGCAGATGCTGGTGGGCGCCCACCTGGGCAACCTGGAAGTGTGCCGCGCCCTGGCGGAACTGGGCGAGAAAATCACCATGAACGTGCTGGTGCATACCAAGCATGCCGAACAGTTCAACCGCCTGCTGGGCGAAGCCGGGGCGAGTAACCTGCGCCTGATCCAGGTCAGCGAACTGGACCCGGCGGTGATGCTGCTGCTCAGCCAGCGCCTGGACGACGGTGAATGGCTGGCGATTGCCGGCGACCGCATCCCGCTGCATGGCGGGCGCACGGTGCGCGTGGACTTTCTCGGCCATGACGCGGCATTCCCCCAGGGCCCATGGCTGCTGGCCGGTCTGCTCAAATGCCCGGTCAACCTGCTGATGTGCCTCAAGCACCAGGGGCGCTATCGATTGATCATCGAGCCCTTCGCCCAATTGATCGAATGGAAACGCAGCGACCGCCAGCACGTAATCGCCCACTGGACCGCCCGCTATGCCGAGCGCCTGGGCCAGTTCTGCCTGCAAGCGCCCCAACAATGGTTCAACTTTTACCCTTTCTGGAAGACCGATGACGACGCATCTGCTTGAGCCGGTAACCTTCGGCGAACTCCCTTTGCGCATCGAAGACGTGCTGGCCCTGGCCAACCGTCAGGCGCCTACCCGCCTGCAAGACGATGCCGGTTACCGCCAGCGCATCGCCAAGGGCGCGCAGTTCCTCGATTCGCTGCTGGACAAGGAAGGCGTGATCTACGGCGTGACCACCGGCTACGGCGACTCGTGTGTGGTGGCGGTACCGTTGCAGCATGTCGAGGCTTTGCCGCGTCACCTGTACACCTTCCACGGCTGCGGCCTGGGCAAGTTGCTCGACGCCCAGGCCACCCGTGCGGTGCTCGCGGCGCGCTTGCAGTCGCTGTGCCATGGCGTGTCCGGGGTACGGGTTGAACTGCTGGAGCGCCTGCAGGCGTTCCTTGAACACGACATCTTGCCGCTGATCCCCGAAGAGGGCTCGGTGGGCGCCAGCGGCGACCTGACGCCGCTGTCGTACGTGGCCGCAACCTTGTCCGGCGAGCGCGAAGTGTTGTTCCACGGCGAGCGCCGCCAGGCCGCCGACGTCCACCGCGAGCTGGGCTGGACACCGTTGGTGCTGCGGCCCAAGGAAGCTCTGGCACTGATGAACGGCACCGCAGTGATGACCGGCCTCGCCTGCCTGGCCTTTGCCCGCGCCGACTACCTGCTGCAACTGGCCACGCGCATCACCGCGTTGAACGTGGTGGCGCTGCAAGGCAACCCGGAGCACTTTGACGAGCGCCTGTTCGCCGCCAAGCCGCACCCCGGGCAGATGCAGGTTGCGGCCTGGCTGCGCAAGGACCTGGCCATCGACGCCCCGACCGCGCCGCTGCACCGTTTGCAGGACCGCTACTCGCTGCGCTGCGCGCCCCACGTCCTCGGCGTGCTGGCCGACAGCCTGAACTGGCTGCGTTCGTTTATCGAGATCGAACTCAACAGCGCCAACGACAACCCGATCATCGACGCCGAAGCCGAGCGCGTGCTGCACGGTGGGCATTTCTACGGTGGGCATATCGCCTTTGCCATGGACAGCCTGAAAAACCTGGTGGCCAACGTCGCCGACCTGCTCGACCGGCAACTGGCACTGCTGGTGGACGAGCGTTACAACCATGGTTTGCCGAGCAACCTGTCAGGCGCCCCGGCGGATCGCGCGATGATCAACCACGGTTTCAAGGCTGTGCAGATCGGCACCAGCGCCTGGACCGCCGAAGCGTTGAAAAACACCATGCCGGCCAGCGTGTTCTCGCGCTCCACCGAGTGCCACAACCAGGACAAGGTGAGCATGGGCACCATCGCCGCCCGCGATGCGATCCGCGTGCTGGAGCTGACCGAACAGGTGGCCGCCGCCACCTTGCTCGCCGCCAACCAGGGCGTGTGGCTGCGCGCCCAGGTTGAAGATGCACGGCCATTGCCGCCAGCCCTGGCGGCCATGCACATCGAGCTGGCCAAGGACTTCCCGCCGGTGATTGAAGACCGCGCCCTGGAAGGCGAACTGCGCCTGTGCCTGCAACGTATCGCTGCGCAACACTGGAGGCTGCATGCGTAGCCCCGGCGTATTGCACAGCGACACGCAGATCCTCGTGCCGTTCTTCGACATCGACACGATGAACGTGGTCTGGCACGGCCATTACGTGAAATACCTGGAAATCGCCCGTTGCGCGCTGCTGGACAAGCTCGGCCACAACTACACGGCGATGCTCGAATCCGGCTATGCGTGGCCGGTGATCGACATGCAACTGCGCTACGTGCGTGGCGCCACCTTTGGCCAGACCATCAACGTGCGCGCCAGCCTGGTGGAGTGGGAGAACCGCTTGAAGGTCAACTACCTGATCACCGACCTTGCCAGCGGCGAACGCCTGACCCGCGCCAGCACCGTGCAAGTGGCCGTCGAAATTGCCAACCGCGAAATGCAGTTGGCCTCGCCCAGCGTATTCACCACCGCCGTCGAAAGGGCCCTGAAATGCTGACCCCTGTGGGAGCGGGCTTGCCCGCGATGGTCGTCAACGATAACGCGGGGCGCCTGACACTGCGCGGCGTCCTCGGGTTTTTCGCGAGCAAGCTCGCTCCTACAGAGGGGCGTCGAAAGGACCTCCCTGTAGGAGCGGGCTTGCCCGCGATGGTCGTCAACGATAACGCGGGGTGCCTGACACTGCGCGGCGTCCTCGGGTTTTTCGCGAGCAAGCTCGCTCCTACAGGGGTTGGGTTGTTTTTGAGTTTTGGGGCTAATGCCTTCGACTTGCAACAACTGAGCGACCAGTTGGCCAAGCCCTCGGTGATCCACGGCAGTTTCATCCAGGAGAAACACCTGCGTGCCCTGCCCCAGCCGTTGACCAGCAAAGGCACCTTCGTATTGGCCCGGGACCACGGCCTGCTCTGGCTGCTCAAAACCCCGTTGCAACAGGACTATCGCATCAACGCCCAAGGCATAGCCCGCCGCGATGCCAACGGCTGGCAGCCCCTGCCGAACAAAAGCGCCGGCGCTGAGCAGAACCGTTTATTCCTTGCTGTGCTGCAAGGCGACAGCAGTGGCCTGCAGCGCGACTTCGAGTTGCAACTGCAAGGTGAGGCCAAGGCCTGGAAACTCACGCTGATCCCACGCTCGCTCCTGCTCAAGCAAGTGTTCACCCAGATCAATATCGATGGCGGCGAGTTGGTGCACACCATCGAACTGCTGGAAACCCAGGGCGACAGTACCCTGCTGCGCATGCAGGACAGCACCAGCACACAACCCTTGAGCGACGCGGAGCAACACGACTTTGCCCAGTGAGCGTTGGTTGCCGCGTCTGTTCCTGATCCTGCTGGTGGCCGTGCTGGCCCTGGCCGGCTGGCAATGGCGCCATGGCGCGCCGTTGTCGGCGAACCTGATGGAGCTGGTGCCGGGCAACACCCCGAACGCCCTGGAACTGGCGGCCGAGCAACGCATGCAAGAGCCGCTGAACCGCGAGATGCTGGTGCTAGTCGGGCATGCCGAGCGCCAGCAAGCGCTGGCCATGGCCCAACAACTGGGTGAGCGCTGGCAAGCCAGTGGCCTGTTTGAGAAGGTCACCTGGACCCTGCAGGCCGACCTGCCAGCCCTGCGCCAGCAACTGCTGCAAGGGCGCCTGGCGATGCTCTCGGCCAAGGACCGCGAACAGTTGATCGCCGAGCCCGAAGCCTTTATCCAGCAGCGGGTGCAGACACTGTTCGACCCCTTTACCGGCTTCAGCCTGGTGTCGAGCCAGGACGATTGGCTGGGCCTGACCGGGCGCATCCAGAACAGCCAGCCGCAACACGGCGCGGTGCAGCTGGATATCGGCAGCGGCGCGTTGATCGCCGATGCCGACGGGCAAAGCTGGGTGCTGCTGCGCGCGCGTACCCAGGGCAATGCCTTTGATATGAAACTGCCGCTGCAAGTCGCCGACCTCCTGCAAGCAAGCCGCGACCAGGCCAGCGAGCAAGGCGTGCAACTGCTTGCCGCCAGCGGCCTGCTGTACGCGGCCAACGGTCAACAGCAGGCCAGCCGCGAGATGACCTGGGTCGGCGGCGGCGCGACCGTGGGTATTCTGTTGCTGTTGCTGTTGGCGTTCCGCCGTTGGCGCGTGTTGCTGGCCTTTGTCCCGGTGCTGGTGGGCATGCTGTTTGGCGCAGTCGCCTGCGTGGCGCTGTTTGGCCATATGCATGTAATGACCCTGGTGCTGGGCGCAAGCCTGATCGGCGTGGCTGTCGACTACCCACTGCATTACCTGTCCAAGAGCTGGAGCCTGCAACCCTGGCGCAGTTGGCCGGCCTTGCGCCTGACCCTGCCGGGCCTGAGCCTGAGCCTGGCCACCAGTTGCATCGGCTACCTGGCCCTGGCCTGGACGCCATTCCCGGCGCTGACCCAGATCGCGGTGTTCTCCGCCGCCGGCCTGGTGGGCGCCTATCTGTCGGCAGTGTGCCTGTTGCCGGCGCTGCTCAACGGCATCGACCTGCGCCCGGCGCAATGGCCACTGCGGGTCGCCGAGTTCCTGCTGGGGGTGCGCGAGTCGCTGCTCAAGCGCCTGCCAAGCCAGGCGCTGCTGGTGCTGGCCCTGCTGTTCTGCGCCGGTGGCCTGTGGCAGCTGAACAGCAAGAACGATATTCGCCAGTGGATCGGCGCGCCGCCGCAGTTACTGCAAGAGGCCCAGGCCATTGCGCGGATTACCGGCTACCAGCCCACCAGCCAGTTCTTCCTGGTGCGGGCGGACAATCAACAGCAGTTGCTGGAACGCCAGGCTGCCCTGAGCCAACGCCTGGATCAACTGGTGCACATGGACAAGCTGCAGGGTTACCTGGCGCTCAATCAACTGGTCAGCACCCCCAGCCAACAGCAGCAAGTGCGCGAGGCCCTCTCGCAGTTGCCGGCGCTGTGGCAACCGCTGCTGGACCTCGGCATCCCCGCCAGCGCCCTGCAAGCCGAACTGGCGCAACTGCAGGCGCTGCCCACCGAAGATATCGACGCCGCCCTGAACGGACCATTGGCCGAGCCATGGCGCCTGTTGTGGCTGGGCAATGTCGATGGCGGCGTGGCAGCGATGGTCAGCCTGCAAGGCCTGAACAACCCGGCGCTGCTGCGGATCCAGGCCCAGGACTTAGCGGGGGTGGAGCTGGTAGACCGCCTCGGCGACTTGAACCAGGTATTTGCCGCGACCCAGGTCAGCGCCGCCGAATTGAAATTATTGTCCTGTGTACTGATCGTCTTGCTGCTGGTCCTGCCCTTTGGCCTGGGCGGCGCACTGCGGATTGTCGCCCTGCCGCTGCTGGCCGCCCTGTGCAGCCTGGCCAGCCTCGGTTGGCTGGGGCAACCGTTGACCCTGTTCAGCCTGTTTGGCCTGCTGCTGGTCACAGCGATCAGCGTCGATTATGCGATCCTCATGCGCGAACAGATCGGCGGTGCCGCGGTCAGTCTGCTGGGGACATTGCTGGCCGCCGTCACCACCTGGCTGTCCTTTGGTTTGCTGGCAGTCTCCAGCACCCCGGCGGTGAGTAACTTCGGCCTGTCGGTCAGCCTGGGCCTGGCCTTCAGCTTTATGCTGGCACCCTGGGCCGGCCGCCAGGAACATGCGCCATGATGCCCACTAATTTTTTTCAGTTGAATGTGTTGATCGCCAACCCGGCAAGGAGCCACAGTGCCCACAGTTGAAATGGAACGTCGCCAGGTCGTGGTGATCGGTGCCGGCCCGTCCGGTGCCATTGCGGCCGCGTTGCTCAAGCGTAACGGGCATGATGTGTTGATCATCGAGCGCGAGCACTTCCCGCGTTTTTCCATCGGCGAGAGCCTGCTGTCCCACTGCATCGACTTTATCGAAGAAGCCGGCATGCTCGAGGCGGTCAACGCCGCTGGTTTCCAGCTGAAAACCGGTGCCGCGTTTGCCTGGGGCGAGCGCTACAGTGCGTTTGATTTCGGTGACACGTTCAGTGAAGGCAAGCCCACTACCTTCCAGGTCCAGCGGGCCGATTTCGACAAGTTGCTGGCCGATCAGGCGGCGTTGCAGGGCGTAGAGATCCGTTACGGCCAGACCCTGGTCGGCGTGGACTTCGCCGCTGGCCACCGCTACCTGCATGTGCGCCGCGAGAATGGCCGCGAATACCACATCAAGGCCGGCTTCGTGCTCGACGCCAGCGGTTACGGCCGCGTGCTGCCCCGCCTGCTGAACCTGGAAGCACCCTCGAACTTTCCGTTGCGCCAGGCGGTGTTCACCCATGTCGAAGACCGTATCGAACACCCAGGCTTCGACCGCACCAAGATCCTCATCACCACCCACCCCACCCAGCGTGATATCTGGTTCTGGACCATCCCGTTCAGCAACGGGCGCTGCTCGGTGGGCGTGGTCGCGGCCAAGGAGCATTTCGACGGTTGTGATGGGGATCTCGATGCCTGCCTGCGCGGTTTTATCGAACAAACCCCGAGCCTGTCCAACGTTCTGGCGAACGCAGTGTGGGATACCCCGGCGCGGACCATCGGCGGCTACTCGGCCAACGTCACCACCTTGCACGGCCCCGGCTTTGCGCTGCTGGGCAACGCGGCGGAGTTCCTCGACCCGGTGTTCTCCTCGGGCGTGACCATCGCCATGCGCTCGGCCAGCATGGCCGCAGGCGTCCTGCATCGCCAGCTCAAAGGCGAGAGCGTGGACTGGCAGACCGAGTTTGCCGAACCGCTCAAGCGCGGGGTCGATACCTTCCGTTGCTACGTCGAAGGCTGGTACGCCGGCACGTTCCAGGATGTGATCTACCACCCTGGCAGCTCCCCGGAAATCCGCCGCATGATCAGCTCGATCCTCGCCGGTTATGCCTGGGACGAGCGCAACCCCTTTGTCAGCGAACCCAAGCGCCGTTTGCGGATGCTTTCGGAAATCTGTGCGGGGGAAAACCTATGAGCAGCCCATCTGTGTCAAAAGAGTACTTGAGCAAAAACTACGTCGAAGAGACCAAATTCGGCTTCTGGTTCCTGCGCAGCCATACCTGGCAGCATCACGTCTTGCGCGTGGCGATCAACGACCTGCGCAGCCTGTTCAGCGACCCGCTGCCAGAAGCGCCAGTGCTGCTGGATGCCGGTTGCGGCCAGGGCAAGTCGTTCCGTTACCTGCAGCAGGTGTTCGCCCCCGAGCGCCTGATCGGCCTTGACGCTGACCCGCACAGCCTCGACTTGAGCCGTGCCGAAGCCACGCGCCAGGGCATTGAGATCGAGCTGATCGGCAGCGATTGCGCCACCCTCAACGTGGCCGATGAAAGTGTCGACATCCTGTTCTGCCACCAGACCTTCCACCACCTGGTGGAGCAGCAGCGGGCGCTGACCGAGTTTTACCGGGTGCTCAAGCCCGGCGGCTACCTGCTGTTTGCCGAGTCCACCGAAGCCTATATCGATACCTGGGTGATTCGCTGGCTGTTCCGTCACCCGATGCATGTGCAGAAAAGCGCCGCCGAGTACCTGGAGATGATCCGCGACCAGGGTTTCGAGTTCGGCCCGCAGAATGTCTCGTACCCGTACCTGTGGTGGAGCCGCTCGGCAGACTTCGGCCTGCTGGAGCGCTGGGGCCTGCGCCAGCCCAAGCCGTTTGGCGAGCGTGAAGAAACCCTGGTGAATGTGGTCGCACGCAAGCCACTCACAGGCACGCCAGCATGATGCGTGCGTTGTTGATCGGCTGCCTGTTGCTGCTGGCCGCCTGTGCCAGCCAGCCGCCGCTGCCGGTGCATACGCCAAGCCTGGCCTTGCCCGTGCAATTGCATATCGAGCGCGAGCAGGACGGCCAGCGCCAGGACTGGCTGCTGGTGATCCAGCGCGAGGGCGAAGCGCTGCGCTGGTCGCTGATGGACCCCCTGGGCATCCCCCTCGCCCGGCAAAAACTAGTGGCCGGCAGTTGGCAAGCGGATGGTTTATTGCCGCCCAACCCCCAGGCCCGTGAATTGTTTGCCGCCTTGCTGTTTGCTTTGACGCCCGCCGCCGAGCTGCCAGGCAGCTATCCCCAAGCCCGTGAGGACGACGGTGTGCGGGCGCTCAAGCCGCATTGGCAAGTGATTTACCGCGCGCCCTTGACCTTCACCGTGAGCATGCCCGGCCAGCACCTGGATTATCGCGTCACCGCGCTTGAGAGCAGCCCATGACCGCCTACCTCAATGCCCTCGGGATCATCTGCGCTCTGGGCCGTGGCCAGCAGCAAGTGCGGCGCAACCTGTTTGCCGGGGATTGCTCGGGCATGCGCGCCGAGAGCGGCTGGGTGCCCGATCGGGTGCTGCCGGTGGGCAGCGTGCCCGGCGAACTGGCGGCGCTGCCGCCGCACCTGGCCCAGCAGAACAGCCGCAATAACCAGTTGCTGTTGGAAGCCGCCTTGCAGATCGAAGGCCCGATCCGGCAGGCGATCCAGACCTTTGGCGCCTCGCGCATCGGCATCGTACTGGGCACCAGCACCTCGGGCATCGATGAAGCCAGTCGTGGCATTGCCCATTACCTGCAGCAAGGGCAGTTCCCCGAAGATTACGACTACCGGCAACAAGAACTCGGCGCCCCGGCCAACTTCCTCGCCGACTGGCTGCAACTGAGCGGCCCGGCCTATGTGATTTCCACTGCCTGCACCTCCAGCGCTCGCGCGATGATGAGCGCGCGCCGCCTGCTGGACCTGGGCCTGTGCGATGCAGTGCTGTGTGGCGGGGTCGATAGCCTGTGCAAGCTGACCCTCAATGGCTTTACCTCCCTGGAGGCCGTGTCGTGCGAGCGTAGCAACCCGTTTTCGGTGAACCGCAATGGCATCAACATCGGCGAGGCGGCGGTGCTGTTCCTGATGAGCAAGACCCCGGCCCCCATTGCCCTGCTGGGCAGCGGCGCGAGCTGCGATGCACACCATATTTCCGCGCCGGAGCCCACGGGCAAGGGCGCTTTGCAGGCGATGAGCAAGGCCCTGGCCAGTGCGAAGTTGGCACCGGAGCAGATCGGCTACCTGAACCTGCACGGCACCGCGACCCAGCACAACGACGCCATGGAAAGCCTGGCCGTGGCGACACTGTTTCCCGCTGGCGTAGCCTGTTCCTCGACCAAGCCGATGACGGGCCATACCCTGGGCGCCGCCGGGGCGCTGGAAGCAGCGTTCTGCTGGCTGAGCCTGGTCGAGGGCGCGCTGGCGCCGCATATCTGGGACGGCCAGGCCGACCCGGCGCTGCCCGCCCTGCGCTGGGCCAAGGTCGGCGACACCCTGGAAAAACGCTGCCTGATGAGCAACTCGTTTGCCTTCGGCGGCAATAACGTCAGCCTGATTATCGGAGACGCCCCATGATCGATTGGCCGCTCGCCGAACTGCTGCCCCACGCCGGGGACATGATCCTGATCGACCAGGTGCTGGCGTTCGATGAAGAGCAGATCCGCACCCGCCTCACCGTAAAGCCTGGCGGCCTGTTCAACCGCCCCGACGGCAGCCTGCCGGCCTGGGTCGGCGTCGAGTTGATGGCGCAAAGCGTCGCCGCCTATGCCGGCTGCCGGGCGCGGCAGAACGGTGAAGCCGTCGAGCTGGGGTTCCTGTTGGGCACCCGTAAGTTTGAATGCAACGTCGAGCACTTTCCCGCCGGCACCGAGCTGACCATCCACGGCCTGCGCTCCCTGGAAGACGACAACGGCATGGGTGTGTTCGAATGCCACCTGACCGGCGACGGGATCCAGGCCAGCGCGCGCCTGAACGTATTTCGACCGCCCCAGGCGGCCAACTATTTAGCTGAATCGAAGGACACGCGTCATGACTGAATCCGTACTGGTCACCGGCTCCAGCCGGGGTATCGGCCGCGCTATCGCCCTGCGCCTGGCCCAGGCCGGCCATGACATCGTGCTGCATTGCCGCAGTGGTCGCGCCGAGGCGGATGCCGTACAGGTCGAAATCCAGGCCCTGGGCCGCAAGGCGCGGGTGCTGCAATTCGATGTGGCAGACCGTGCCACCTGCAAGCAGATCCTCGAAGCCGACGTTGAGGCCCACGGCGCCTATTACGGTGTGGTGCTCAACGCCGGGCTGACCCGCGATGGCGCGTTCCCGGCGCTGTCGGAAGACGACTGGGACGTGGTGATGCGCACCAATCTCGACGGGTTCTACAACGTGCTGCACCCGGTGATGATGCCGATGATCCGACGCCGCGCGGCCGGGCGCATTGTGTGCATCACTTCGGTCTCGGGGCTGATCGGCAATCGTGGCCAGGTCAACTACAGCGCGTCCAAGGCCGGCTTGATCGGCGCGGCCAAGGCCCTGGCAATCGAGTTGGGCAAGCGCAAGATCACCGTCAACTGCGTGGCTCCCGGCCTGATCGACACGGCAATGCTTGATGAGAACGTGCCGGTGGAAGAACTGATGAAGATGATCCCCGCGCAACGCATGGGTACGCCCGAAGAAGTCGCCAGTGCGGTGAATTTCCTGATGTCGGCCGAAGCCGCCTACATCACCCGCCAGGTCCTGGCCGTGAACGGGGGCCTGTGCTGATGAAACGTGTGGTAGTCACCGGCATGGCCGGCATGACCTCCCTGGGCTGCGACTGGGAAACCATCGTCGCCAACTTCCGTGCCCAGCGCAGCGGCATCCGCCGCATGGATGAGTGGGATCGCTTCAGCGAACTGAACACCCGTTTGGCCGGGCCGATTGATGATTTTGTGGTGCCGGCCCACTGGACCCGCAAGCAACTGCGCAGCATGGGCCGGGTCTCGCGCCTGGCCGTGTGGGCCGCGGAGCAGGCGTTGCAGGACGCCGGCCTGCTGGGCGATGCGTCGATCAAGGACGGGCGCATGGGCGTGGCCTGCGGCTCGTCCACCGGCAGCACCGATGAGATCAAGGCCTTTGGCAATATGCTGCTCAACTCGGTGGCCGAGGGCCTGAACGCCAACTCCTATGTGCGCATGATGCCGCACACCACGGCGGCCAATATCAGCATTTTCTTTGGCCTCACCGGGCGCCTGATCCCCACGTCCAGCGCCTGCACCAGCGGTAGCCAGGGCATCGGCTATGCCTATGAGGCGATCAAGTTCGGCCGCCTGCCACTGATGCTCGCCGGTGGCGCCGAAGAACTGTGCCCCACCGAAGCCATGGTGTTTGATGCGCTCTACGCCACCAGCCTGAAAAACGACGCCCCGCAAACCAGCCCACGCCCCTACGACAGCGGCCGCGATGGCCTGGTGATCGGCGAAGGCGGCGGCATGCTGGTGCTTGAGGAGCTGGAACATGCCTTGGCCCGTGGCGCGCATATCCATGCCGAGATCGTCGGCTTTGGCAGCAACGCTGACGGCCAGCACACCACCCGTCCCGAGCAGCTCACCATGCGTCGCGCCATGGAACTGGCCCTGGAAGATGCCGGCCTGACGCCGGATGCCATCGGCTACGTCAACGGCCACGGCACCGCCACCGAACAAGGCGACATTGCCGAAACCCTGGCCACCAGCAGCCTGTTCGGCAGCCGCATGCCCATCAGTTCGCAGAAGAGCTTCCTGGGCCATACCCTGGGCGCCTGCGGCGCGCTGGAGTCGTGGTTCAGCATCGAAATGATGAACCGTGACCAATACGTGCCGACCTTCAACCTCGATCAAGTCGACCCGCGCTGCGGCGAACTGGATTACCTGCGCGGCGAGTTCCGCCAGATGCACAACGACTACGTGATGAATAACAACTTTGCCTTTGGCGGCGTCAACACGTCGCTGATCTTTCGCCGCTGGCAGTAAGCCTTTTATTTGATTGGAGAGAACGGAATGTCTTCGTTGCTACGCGCCACCCTCATCGCCCTGACCCTGCTGACCGCCGCCGGCTGTACCAGCAAACCGGTGCTCAACACCCAGCACGCGCTCGCCGCCAACGAGCAGGTCAGCGAAGAGAAAATGAAACAGAGCATCCTCACCGCCCTGGACAAGCGCAACTGGACCGTCCAGCGCGCCGACCCACGCCTGATCCAGGCCCAGATCAACGTGCGCAACCGCTACTACGCCGAGATCGACATCCGCTATACCGGCACCAGCTACGCCATCACCTACCGTGACAGCCAGGAACTGGGCTACAAGGACGGCAAGATTCATCGCAACTACAACCGCTGGGTGAGCATGCTCGACCGCGACATCATGGCCGGGCTGCGCACAAACGGCGCGGCGCAAGCGGGTACGGCGGCGCAGTTGTTCAAGGAGACGGGGACGTCGAAGCAGAACTGAGTGGCGCCTGGCAAGCCAGCATCCACCTAACACCAGAAACGACAAAGGGCGCCTTTCGGCGCCCTCTTCACAAGCAGGCTGGCTTGTCATCGCCTTTGTCCTGCCCGGCTCTGCGATAGCTGGATTTCCAGGATCCTCAGAGTCTCACAAGCCCCTTTCGGGAACTGGGGCAGTATGCCTGAAAAGCCGGATAGGACAATCCGTGGCAAAACGCCTCCTGTCAGCTAACCGATTCGTCAAAGGCCAAGTGCGCCACGCACCGCCGCCTTTACAGCCAAAAACTGCTCGCTGGAAAGTTCGTCGATTTTGTAAGTTCGTTTGCCATGCCGATCCTTACTCTTGATTCGGTCAAGTCGTCCAAGGCTGACGGTGGCAACGATGTCGCATTTCGCCCAGCACACTGCCTTCTTTGGGTTGGTAGAGAAGTGTCATCCATGTCACTCAGTGAAAAAGAAACGATTTTGCGCAACGCCAAAGCAAATCACTAAACCGGTTCCGTTACCTGATATGTGACCGCCGCTACACCAACGCCTTGCGCGTCAGCAGCTCGACAAACGCCTTGGCCATGGGCGACTGCTGGTCCTTGCGCTGCACCAGCCACACCGCCGTCACTGCCTCCGGGTCGAGCAAGGTGCGGTAGACCACGCCGTCGATGCGGATGCGCTGGTACGAGGCCGGCAACACCGACACCCCCAACCCCGCCGCCACCAGGCCGATGATGGTCATGGCTTCGCCGGCCTCCTGTGCGAAGTACGGGCTGAAGCCGGCATCGCGGGCCAGGTTGATCAGTTGCGCATATAAACCACTGCCGTAGGCCCGTGGGAAAAACACAAAAGGTTCGTCAGCCAACTGCGTCAGGTGCAGGCCCCGCTCGCTGCCTTGGGCCAACGGATGGCCGGCACTCAGCACCGCCACCAGGGGCTCGCGCATCAACTCCACGACACTCAATGAGTCCGGCAAGGGCAGCGGGCGCATCAGGCCGACCTGGATCGACTCGTCCACCAGTGCCCCCGCCACCTCGGTGCTGCTCATTTCCTGCAGGTTCAGGTGCACCGCCGGGAAGGCCTGGCGAAAAGCAAAAATCGCCTGTGGGATGCTGGAGTTGAATGGCGCCGAAGAGGTGAAGCCGATCTTCAATTCGCCCAATTCCCCCAACTGCGCACGGCGCGCCACGTCTGCGGCCTTGTCGACCTGGGCCAGTACCAGGCGGGCTTCTGTGAGGAACAAGCGGCCAGCCTCACTCAGCTCGACCCGACGATTGGTACGTTCAAACAAGCGGGCGCCGACCTCCTGTTCCAGGGCCTGTATCTGCTGGCTCAACGGCGGCTGGGAGATGCCTAATACCTGGGCAGCCCGGCCGAAATGCAGCTCTTCAGCCACGGCGATGAAGTAGCGCAAGTGGCGCAATTCCATGAAAACCTCATTAGGTCGTAAAAGCTATCAAACAGGTCGAACAATATATTGGAAAGAATCATTAGCCAGCTATATTCTTTTTTCATTGCCAGCCCTGGCAGCCTTTGCCACCGAGGTCCCGCGTGAAATCTGCTGTTGCTCCACTCGTCCAGGAACTGCCACCCACCGCCCTCGACGAGGTGGTGGCGCAACTCAACGATGTGTACATCGAAAAAGACACGCCGATGTTCATGCGCACGGTGCTGGCCCTGTTTTCCGGCGGGTTTGCCACCTTTGCCCTGCTGTATTGCGTGCAGCCGATGATGCCGGCGTTGTCCCACGAGTTTTCCATCAATGCCGCGCAAAGCAGCCTGATCCTCTCCGTCTCCACGGCGATGCTCGCTTTTGGCCTGTTGATCACCGGACCGATTTCCGACCGCCTGGGGCGCAAGCCAGTGATGGTCACCTCGCTGTTCTGCGCGGCGGTATGCACCATCGCCAGCGGCCTGATGCCGACCTGGGAAGGCATCCTGTTACTGCGTGCGCTGCTGGGCCTGTCCCTTAGTGGCTTGGCGGCCGTGGCCATGACTTACCTCAGCGAAGAGATCCATCCGCAGCACATCGGCCTGGCCATGGGCCTGTATATCGGCGGCAATGCGATTGGGGGCATGAGCGGGCGCCTGATCACCGGCGTGCTGATCGATTTCGTCAGTTGGCACACCGCGATGTTGATCATCGGCGCACTGGCACTGATTGCGGCAACCGTGTTCTGGAAGATCCTCCCCGAGTCGCGCAACTTCCGCGCCAGCAGCCTCAAGCCGCGCAACCTGATCAACGGCTTTGTCATGCACTTCAAGGATGCGGGCCTGCCGTGGCTGTTTCTCGAAGCCTTCGTACTGATGGGCGCCTTCGTCACGCTGTTCAACTACATCGGCTACCGCTTGCTGGCCGCCCCTTATGACATGAGCCAGGCGGTGGTCGGCCTGTTGTCAGTGGTGTACTTGTCGGGCATCTACAGCTCGGCGAAGATCGGCTCGCTGGCCGACCGCCTGGGCCGGCGCCGCATGTTGTGGGCCACTATCGTGCTGATGCTCGCCGGCATCACCCTGACCCTGTTCAGCCCGCTGCCACTGATCATCATCGGCATGTTGGTCTTCACCTTCGGCTTCTTCGGCGCCCATTCGGTGGCCAGCAGCTGGATTGGCCGACGAGCGCTGAAAGCCAAGGGGCAGGCGTCGTCGCTGTACCTGTTCAGCTACTACGCGGGGTCGAGTATTGCCGGTACGGCGGGGGGTGTTTTCTGGCACTACGGGGGGTGGAACGGGATTGGCGGGTTTATCGTTGCACTGTTGATCGTTGCGCTGCTGGTGGCGTTGAAGCTGGCGAAGTTGCAGCCGCTGGCAAAAACGGCAACTTGATTCGCCACACAAAAAACCGCGTTACCGCGTTTTTTTCACCACAGGTTTTCGTTTCATACCGCCCACCAACGAGTCATGACACGCCATGGCACGCCCCGCATCCCATTCAGCCTGCATCGCCGAAAACATCTCAACGTCGATTCGGGCTTGATGGGTGACGAGCGCCTCGGACATGGCCTCTGCGATTCGCTCGATGATTATCCCTGGCTTTTCCACGGCACAGTGTTTACGACCGAACTCCATCAGTTGTTGGCGATCCGGGTAGGTCTTCACCTTGTTCATCTTGATTGCCAACGTGCGATCAACCAATGAGCGTCCGGACTTGGGGTTGTAGTGCTCATACACCGTGGTGGTAGTCACATCAAACACCGGCGCCAACCGCACCGTTTCACGCGCGCCAGGATGGGTATAGAGCACCCCGAAGTTCTTCAAGTGCGCATCGCCATTGCGCACCATCACTGACAGGCAGACGTAAGAGAAAAACCGCTCAAGCTCGCGCAGCGGCTCGCCATGCGCACAGACATGGTCAATGACCGTAGCCAGGGTTTCGTAGCTCTGGGAATACTTGTAATTGTCATGGGGGTCTTTGTTGAGGCCCAAAAGCACCGCCATGTCTTCAAAACCCAGCCGCCCAGACGGTGTCAGGTCAAAGCGTTCCATGACAAACAGATCGCCTCCTTCGGACAACCAGAATGGCGGTGTTTCCAGCCCCGCAATGCGCGCGGCTTCCATGCAGAGGAATTCATTCTGGGCCAGATGAGCATATTCATCGGCACCGGACTTTACGATCAGGTCGGAACTGAGCAGGGTTTTACGGCCACCGGCCAGCTTGTCCAGATCAGGCACCAACACTTTGGGCTGCACGCCGGAAATACCCGACTCGAAATAGGTCTGCACCAAAAACGCAAAGATGTCCTGGGTACTGTCAGCCGAAAGAATTTGGCCTAGCCCTACCTGTGCACGCACGGCAGCCGAAGCTTCGACGGGGTTCTGATAGGTCAGGCGCCCGATCTGGTTCCCGCCAATAACCGATAGCAGACGCATCTCGTCTACCTGAATGTGCCTGGCCATACGGCGCTTTATCTGATCGGCGAGAAAACCTTCCGGCACGTTCATATCAAAAATCGGATGCAACACGTTGCTGACCGCAGGCGTCGGGTCATAAGGCATGACCAGCGACACCTCGCGCTCGGTATCGGCAGATGCGTACGCAAACGAGAACTGGGAGCCCTTGGACAACTCGCCCGAACGCCCCTGCGGGGTAACGACATTGAGTAACTTGACTCTACTCATCGTGCTCTACCAGGTCCGCCAGGGATTTGAGATCTATGCGTTTGTCGACGACTTCCAATGCCATCCCAAGTGCCGAGATCACCCGGAATACCGTGTACATCGCAACGTTCTCACCCGCTTCAAGATCAATGATGGTCTTGCGATTGCACTTGGCCCGATCCGCCAGTTGCGCCTGGCTGTAACCTTTGGCGCGACGTAACTGGCGTATCCTTTCGCCAAGTTGAGGTGGATTCGCCAGCAGCATGATGTCACCCATATTGGACTTTTTTAAATAAAAATCAGAATAAGTCCTATATGAAGGACTTTACTAGCACCTTACGTCTGTTTCGGGCCCAAAAAAACGCCCAGCCTAAGCCGGGCGTTTTTTATGAGCTGAAATCACTCGTGATACTGCGCCGACAACTCATGCACCGCCCGCAGGAACGCGCCTGCATGCTCCGGGTTCACTTCCGGGGTGATGCCGTGGCCAAGGTTGAACACGTGGCCACTGCCTTTGCCGTAGCTGGCGAGGATGCGACCTACTTCGGTACGGATGGCTTCGGGCTTGGCGTAGAGCACGGTCGGGTCCATGTTGCCTTGCAGGGCCACTTGGTTGCCCACACGGCGACGGGCTTCGCCCAGGTCGCAGGTCCAGTCCAGGCCCAGCGCGTCGGCACCGGCGTCGGCAATGCTTTCCAGCCACAGGCCGCCGCCCTTGGTGAACATGATCACCGGCACTTTGCGGCCTTCGTGTTCGCGGATCAGGCCGCTGACGATTTTGCGCATGTAGGCCAAGGAGAACTCCTGGTACGCCGCCGCCGACAGGTTGCCACCCCAGGTGTCGAAGATCTGCACCGCTTGCGCACCGGCCATGATCTGGCCGTTGAGGTAGGAAATGACCGACTGCGCCAGCTTGTCCAGCAGCAGGTGCATGGCTTGTGGGTTGTCGTAGAGCATGGCCTTGGTCTTGCGGAAGTCTTTCGACGAACCGCCTTCGACCATATAGGTGGCCAGGGTCCACGGGCTGCCGGAGAAGCCGATCAACGGTACGCGGCCATTGAGCTCACGGCGGATGGTGCTGACGGCGTCCATCACATAACCGAGGTCTTTGTGGGGATCCGGGATCGGCAGGGCTTCGATATCGGCCAGGGTGCTGACCACTTTCTTGAAGCGCGGGCCTTCGCCGGTTTCAAAGTACAGGCCTTGGCCCATGGCGTCGGGGATGGTCAGGATATCGGAGAATAGGATGGCCGCATCCAGTTGTGGATAGCGGTCCAGCGGCTGCATCGTGACTTCGCAGGCGAACTCCGGATTCATGCACAGGCTCATGAAATCGCCCGCATTGGCGCGGCTGGCGCGGTATTCCGGCAGGTAGCGACCGGCTTGACGCATCATCCACACTGGGGTGACGTCTACAGGTTGCTTGAGCAGGGCACGAAGGAAACGGTCGTTCTTGAGGGCAGTCATGTCGGCATCCGCAAAAAAAGTGCGGGCATTTTCTCAGAGCCGGACGCAAAAGGCACGGTTGCAGGTCAGCCTTTTGTCTATCGGGTCAATTTGTCGCGGTGTCTTGCGGTATGACAGACCCCAGCAAACCCCATGTGGAATGGGATTTGTGTGGGAGCTGGCTTGCCTGCGATGGCGATGTTGAATTCACCACCGCTATCGCAGGCAAGCCAGCTCCCACATTTTGATCCCATTTCAAGTTGGGATCGGGGTCAGACCTGCAAGTAGTCCAGGATACCTTCGGCGGCGTTGCGGCCTTCGAAGATCGCCGTTACTACCAGGTCCGAACCGCGCACCATGTCGCCACCGGCAAAGATTTTCGGGTTGCTGGTCTGGTGCTTGTACTGGCCTTGTTCCGGGGCTACGACGCGGCCCTGGCTGTCGGTCTGGATCTGGAACTGCTCGAACCACGGCGCCGGGCTTGGACGGAAACCGAAAGCGATGACCACGGCGTCAGCCGGGATGATCTCTTCGGAACCCGGGATCGGCTCGGGGCTGCGGCGGCCACGGGCGTCCGGCTCGCCGAGACGGGTCTCGACCACCTTCACGCCTTCAACGCGATCTTCACCCACAATGGCGATCGGCTGGCGGTTGTAGAGGAATTTCACGCCTTCTTCCTTGGCGTTCTTCACCTCTTTGCGCGAGCCGGGCATGTTGGCTTCGTCACGGCGATAGGCACAGGTCACCGACTTGGCGCCCTGGCGGATCGACGTGCGGTTGCAGTCCATCGCGGTGTCGCCACCGCCCAGTACCACGACCTTCTTGCCTTTCATGTCGACGAAATCTTCCGGCGACTTTTCAAAGCCCAGGTTGCGGTTGACGTTGGCGATCAGGAAGTCGAGCGCGTCATACACACCCGGCAGGTCCTCACCGGCAAAGCCGCCCTTCATGTAGGTGTAGGTGCCCATGCCCATGAATACCGCATCGTATTCTTCGAGCAACTGCTCCATGGTCACGTCTTTGCCGATCTCGGTGTTCAGGCGGAACTCGATGCCCATGCCGGTGAAGACTTCGCGGCGATTGCTCAACACGGTCTTTTCCAGCTTGAACTCGGGGATGCCGAAGGTCAGCAGGCCACCGATTTCCGGGTTCTTGTCGAACACCACCGGGGTCACGCCGCCGCGTACCAGCACGTCGGCACAGCCCAGGCCCGCCGGGCCTGCGCCGATGATCGCGACACGCTTGCCGGTCGGCTTGACCTTGGACATGTCCGGGCGCCAGCCCATGGCGAACGCGGTGTCGGTGATGTACTTCTCCACCGAACCGATGGTCACCGCACCAAAACCGTCGTTGAGGGTGCAGGCACCCTCGCACAGACGATCCTGGGGGCACACCCGGCCGCAGACTTCCGGCAGGGTGTTGGTCTGGTGCGACAGCTCGGCGGCGGCGAGGATATTGCCCTCGGCTACCAGTTTGAGCCAGTTGGGAATGAAGTTGTGCACCGGGCACTTCCACTCGCAATACGGGTTACCGCACCCCAGACAGCGGTGGGCCTGGTCGGCCGAGTGCTGGGGTTTGAAGGGTTCGTAGATTTCCACGAACTCTTTCTTGCGTTGACGCAACAGTTTCTTCTTCGGATCTTTGCGCCCGACATCGATGAACTGGAAGTCGTTATTCAGACGTTCAGCCATGTTAAAACCTCATCAAACTCTTCAGGCGCATATCACTGCGGGTTGGCACGGATGCTGGAAAGCAACGATTTCAGGTTGGCAGCCTTGGGCTTGACCAGCCAGAAACGACGCAGGTAATCATCGAGGTTCTCGGCGAGGTTACGACCCCATTCGCTGCCGGTCTCCTCGACGTACTCGTCCAGCACGTGCTGCAAGTGGTTCCGGTAGGACTCCATGGCTTCGCCGCTGATCCGCTGGATCTCGACCAACTCGTGGTTGACCTTGTCGACGAAGGTGTTGTCCTGGTCCAGCACGTAGGCGAAACCGCCGGTCATGCCCGAACCGAAGTTGTAACCGGTCTTGCCCAGTACCGCGACAAAGCCCCCGGTCATGTACTCGCAGCAATGATCGCCAGTGCCTTCGACCACGGTGTGGGCACCGGAGTTACGCACGGCGAAACGCTCACCGGCAGTGCCGGCAGCGAACAGCTTGCCACCGGTGGCGCCGTACAAGCAGGTGTTGCCGATAATGGCACTGTCCTGGGTCTTGTAGACGCTACCCGCTGGCGGAACGATCACCAGCTTGCCGCCAGTCATGCCCTTGCCCACGTAGTCGTTGGCGTCGCCTTCGAGGTACATGTGCAGGCCACCGGCGTTCCACACGCCAAAGCTCTGGCCGGCCGTGCCCTTGAAGCGGAAAGTGATCGGCGCCTTGGCCATGCCCTGGTTGCCGTGCTTGCGCGCGATTTCGCCAGAGATCCGCGCACCGATGGAACGGTCGCAGTTGCAGATATCCAGGGCGAACTCGCCACCGCTGGCGTCATTGATCGAGGAGCCGGCCATATCGACCATCTTCTCGGCCAACAGGCCTTTGTCGAACGGCGGGTTGCGCTCTACCTGGCAGAACTGTGGCTTGTCTGCCGGGATGTGATCGCTGCCCAACAGCGGCGTCAGGTCCAGGTGGTGCTGCTTGGCGGTCTGGCCCTGGAGAATGTCCAGCAGATCGGTACGGCCGATCAGCTCTTCCAGGGAGCGCACGCCGAGCTTGGCCAGCCACTCACGGGTCTCTTCGGCGACGTAGGTGAAGAAATTCACCACCATGTCGACGGTGCCGATGTAGTGATCCTTGCGCAGCTTCTCGTTCTGCGTCGCCACGCCGGTGGCGCAGTTGTTCAGGTGGCAGATGCGCAGGTATTTGCAGCCCAGGGCGATCATTGGCGCGGTACCGAAGCCAAAGCTTTCGGCGCCGAGGATGGCGGCCTTGATTACGTCGAGGCCGGTTTTCAGGCCGCCGTCGGTTTGTACCCGGACTTTGCCGCGCAGGTCGTTGCCGCGCAGGGTCTGGTGAGTCTCGGCCAGGCCCAGCTCCCACGGTGCACCGGCGTACTTGATGGAGGTCAGCGGCGATGCGCCGGTGCCGCCGTCATAGCCGGAGATGGTGATCAGGTCGGCATAGGCCTTGGCCACGCCAGCGGCGATGGTGCCCACGCCGGCTTCCGCCACCAGTTTCACCGAGACCAGGGCCTGCGGGTTGACTTGCTTGAGGTCGAAAATCAGCTGCGACAAGTCTTCAATCGAATAGATGTCGTGGTGCGGCGGTGGCGAAATCAGGGTCACGCCTGGCACTGCGTAACGCAGCTTGGCGATCAGGCCGTTGACCTTGCCGCCCGGCAGTTGCCCGCCTTCACCGGGCTTGGCGCCCTGGGCCACCTTGATCTGCAGCACTTCGGCGTTGACCAGGTATTCCGGGGTCACCCCGAAACGGCCAGTGGCGACCTGCTTGATTTTCGAGCTCTTGATGGTGCCGTAGCGCGCAGGGTCTTCGCCGCCTTCGCCGGAGTTGGAACGCGCACCCAGGCGGTTCATGGCTTCGGCCAGGGCTTCGTGGGCCTCGGGCGACAAGGCACCCAGGGAAATACCGGCGGAGTCAAAGCGCTTGAGGATCGATTCCAGCGGCTCGACCTCGGCGATGTCCATCGGCGTGTCCAGGGTCTTCACCTGGAACAGGTCGCGGATCATCGACACCGGGCGGTTATCCACCAGCGCGGTGTATTCCTTGAACTTGGCGTAGTCGCCCTGCTGCACAGCGGCTTGCAGGGTGTTGACCACATCCGGGTTGTACGCGTGGTATTCGCCACCGTGCACGAACTTGAGCAGGCCACCTTGCTGGATCGGCTTGCGCGCGCTCCACGCTTCGGCCGCCAGGGCTTTCTGTTCGGCTTCGATATCGACGAAACGCGCACCCTTGATGCGGCTTGGCACGCCACGGAAGCTCAGCTCGCAGACTTCTTCGGACAAGCCGATAGCTTCGAACAGTTGCGCACCGCGATAGGACGTGACGGTGGAGATGCCCATCTTCGACAGGATCTTCAGCAGGCCCTTGGTGATGCCTTTGCGGTAGTTCTTGAATACTTCGTACAGATCGCCCAGCACTTCGCCGGTACGAATCAGGTCGCCCAGTACTTCGTACGCCAGGAACGGATACACCGCCGAGGCGCCAAAGCCGATCAGCACCGCAAAGTGATGCGGGTCGCGGGCGGTGGCGGTTTCGACGAGGATGTTGGAGTCGCAGCGCAGGCCTTTTTCGGTCAGGCGGTGGTGCACCGCGCCAGTGGCCAGGGATGCGTGGATCGGCAGCTTGCCCGGGGCGATATGGCGGTCGGTCAGCACGATCTGCGTGCGACCGGCGCGCACGGCTTCTTCAGCCTGATCGGCGACGTTGCGCACCGCGGCTTCCAGGCCGAGGCTCTCGTCGTAGTTCAGGTCGATGATCTGGCGGTCAAAGCCTGGCCGCTCCAGGGTCATCAGCGAGCGCCACTTGGCCGGGGAAATGACCGGCGAGCTGAGGATCACGCGTGAGGCGTGCTCTGGCGATTCCTGGAAGATATTGCGCTCGGCACCGAGGCACACTTCCAGGGACATCACGATGGCTTCACGCAGCGGGTCGATCGGCGGGTTGGTCACCTGGGCGAACTGCTGGCGGAAATAGTCGTATGGCGTGCGCACACGCTGGGACAGCACGGCCATTGGCGTGTCGTCGCCCATGGAGCCAACAGCCTCGTAGCCTTGCTCGCCGAGCGGACGCAGGACCTGGTCGCGCTCTTCGAACGTGACCTGGTACATCTTCATGTACTGCTTGAGCTGGTCGACGTCATAGAAAGCCGAACCGTGGTCGTTGTCTTCCATGGTCGCCTGGATGCGCAGGGCGTTCTTGCGCAGCCATTGCTTGTACGGGTGGCGCGACTTCAAGCGGTTGTCGATGGCGTCGGTGTCGAGGATCTGCCCGGTTTCGGTGTCCACGGCAAGGATCTGGCCAGGGCCGACACGACCTTTGGCGATCACGTCTTCAGGCTGGTAGTTCCACACGCCAACTTCCGAGGCCAGGGTGATGAAGCCGTTGGTGGTGGTCACCCAACGCGCCGGGCGCAGGCCGTTGCGGTCGAGCAGGCACACCGCGTAGCGACCATCGGTCATGACCACGCCGGCCGGGCCGTCCCACGGTTCCATGTGCATCGAGTTGTACTCATAGAACGCCCGCAGGTCCGGGTCCATGGTCTCGACGTTCTGCCACGCTGGCGGAATGATCATGCGCACGCCACGGAACAGGTCGATGCCGCCCGTGACCATCAGTTCCAGCATGTTGTCCATGCTCGAGGAGTCGGAACCCACACGGTTGACCAGCGGGCCGAGCTCTTCGAGGTCCATCAAGTCGTTGGCGAACTTGGTACGACGGGCCACGGCCCAGTTGCGGTTGCCGGTGATGGTGTTGATCTCGCCGTTGTGGGCGAGGAAGCGGAATGGCTGGGCCAGCGGCCATTTCGGCAGGGTATTGGTGGAGAAGCGCTGGTGGAACACGCAGATCGCGGTTTGCAGGCGCTCATCGCTCAGGTCTGGATAGAAGGCGGTCAAGTCCGCCGGCATCATCAGGCCTTTGTAAATGATGGTCTTGTGGGAAAAGCTGCAGATGTAGTGGTCAGTGTCCAGGGCGTTGGCCACGGACGAGCGACGACGGGAAGTGAACAGCTTGATCGCCATGTCCTGGTCGCTCAGGCCGTCGCCTGCGATGAACACTTGTTCGATCTGCGGCAGGCGCTCGTGGGCCAGGCGGCCGAGCACACTGGTATCGATTGGCACTTTGCGCCAGCCAACCAGTTGCAGGCCAGCGGCGAGGATCTCGCGGTTCATGTTCTCGCGAGCGGCCTCGGCTTTGACCGGGTCCTGATTGAAGAACACCATGCCCACGGCGTATTGCTTGGGCAGATCGGCGCCGAAGGTTTCCTTGGCGACAGCGCGCAGGAACTGGTCGGGCTTTTGAATCAGCAAGCCGCAACCGTCACCGGTCTTGCCGTCAGCGTTGATCCCACCGCGGTGGGTCATGCAGGTCAGGGCCTCGATGGCCGTTTGCAGAAGGGTATGACTGGGTTCGCCCTGCATATGGGCTATCAGGCCGAAACCACAGTTATCCTTGAATTCATCGGGTTGGTACAGACCTGCTTTCATAGACACTTTCTCACCAGGCTGCCTCTTATTTCGAGGCAAATTTCTTTTCAATTCAACCGGTTACCTTCCACGCCGAACGTACGCCGGCTTAGCGGGGGCAAAAGGGAGGTCATTGTACACACCGACACAGACGCCCACAAATTTGGCGACGAACTGTCGCAAATCTATGTCGCATTTATGAAAGGTTTAAAGCGATATGCTGTGCTAGTCAAAACTTTTTTAATTTCGACCGCCGCTACTCAAAAGCTACTGTGACGCAGACACCACAAAGCGCGCGGCCTTCAGGGCTGCACGCTGTTGTCGTTTTTTTTGAGGTGCTGGGAGGGCGACCTGGGTAAGGTCGCCGGATCTTCAGCGAGTTGTTGCGAGTTCTTGTTGAACGCTGGCAACAGTGCGAGGCCAAGGTTTACCAGCCTGAACCTTCGCTGGCAAGGCCTTGATCGCGGAATCGGCTGCCGCGCGGCTCGAGAAACTACCGTAGGTGATCACGTAGAGAGGCTTGCCGTTGAGCACTTTCTTGAAATAACGGTACTCGCCGCCCTGCTCTTTCACGAACGCCTGGGCGTTGGCTTCGGAGCTGGTGCCGAGGATCTGCACCACGTAGTTCTTGGCCGGCTGGCTACCGTACCAGCCACTGCCGGCAGCGGCCTTGGCCACGGTCACCGGTTTTTCAGCAGGCTTGGCGACAGGCGCTGGCTTGGCCGCAGGAGCTGGCGTCGGCTTGACCACTGGCGCCGGGGCTGGCTTGGCGGTGGCGACCTGGGTCGGGGCAGGCGTTGGCGTGGCCGCAGGCACCGGTGCAGCGCTGGCTGTTGCGCCCGGTGGTGGAGCCACGGTGGTAACGGTTGGTGGCGTGGCGCTGGAGCCTTCTACCGGCACACCGTCATCGCCTTCGGAAATGGCACCGGCTTCTTCTGCCAGCGGGCCACGCATGACCGGCTGGCCGACCATCGGCAGGTTGGTAGGCTGGCCGGACCCGGCAAACTCAACGGCTGGTGCGCCATTGGTGGTGGGCTTGCCCAGTGGCAATTGGGCCTGCTCGGTCGGTGCGCCCGGAGCGGTCGGGGCCTTGCTGCGGCCAGGAATCAGCCAGGCGGCGGCAACGGCAACCACGACAACAGCAGAAATCGCCAGTACGTGTTTCTTCGGCATGGTGAACCCCATCTTTGGACGCTTAACCGCAGAGCGGCTGGCAATCATTGCTTCAATCATCGCATCCCGGGCCACCTGGTTGATGGTGCCAGGCCAGCCGTCGGAGCTTTCGTGAATATCAGAGATCTGCTGCGCAGAGAAAAGTTCGATGCCCTGGCCAGCACCTTCAAGGCGCTGGGCCAGGTACTCGCGGGTTTCTTCTTCTTCGTAGGGCTGCAATTCGATGACGTGAAACAGCTCTTGCTCGCCACTGAGCTGCTCCAGATCGGCAATCAGCGACGCCTCACCGAACAGGAACACATGGGGACGACCTTCCGGCGTACCCGCCGCCAGCGCCAGCAAGGCTTCGAGGGCAGACTCGTCGAGCTGCTCGGCGTCGTCCACCAGCAGGTAGACTTCCTGGCCGGTCAGCCCCAGTTGCACGACCTGCTTGAGAATCGCGGTCGGCTCGGCATTGGCCACGTCCAGCGCCTGGGCAACCTGGCGCAACACGCCTGCCGCATCGCCGGCGCCACGGGCGGAAACCACCACGCTCTGCACCGATTGTTTGTTGGTGCTGGCCACCAGGGCCTGGCGCAGCAGGGTCTTGCCGCTGCCCAAGGGGCCGGTGACCACCAGCAGCAACTGGCTGTAGCGCGCCAGGTGGTGCAACTGCCCAAGCACCGGCTTGCGCTGCGCAGGGAAAAACTTGAAACCGGGGACCCGTGGCGCAAAAGGGTCATGGCTCAACTGGTAATGGCCGAGGAAAGCCTCGTCGGCATGCAAACTAGTCATCGGGATCTGGTTAACCTTTCAGCTGGGCCAGGGCGCGGTAATCCGCTCCCAGCGTGGCCTGTAGAATCTCTTTCGGATAATCGTCGGTCACTACCGCTTCGCCCATTCGGCGCAACAGCACCAGACGCAAACGACCATCGATCACTTTCTTGTCTATCGCCATATGTTCGAGGAAGTCAGCCTCGGTCATTTCCTCGGGAGGAATGACCGGCAACCCGGCGCGCTGGAACAGGCGGATACCGCGGTCACGCTCTTGGACACTGATCCAGCCCAGGCGTTGCGACATCTCCAAAGCCATCACTGTGCCAGCCGCTACAGCCTCGCCATGCAACCAGACACCATAGCCCATGTGGGTTTCAATCGCATGGCCGAAGGTGTGGCCCAGGTTCAAGGTGGCGCGCACACCCGACTCACGCTCGTCGGCATTGACCACCAGGGCCTTGGCCGCGCAGGAGCGGGAGATAGCCTCGGTCAGCGCCACCTGGTCCAGGTTGCGCAAGGCATCGACGTGTTCTTCAAGCCAGGTCAGGAACGGCTCGTCACAGATCAACCCATACTTGATGACTTCCGCCAGGCCCGCCGACAGCTCGCGGGGCGGCAAGGTATTGAGGGTGGCAGTATCGATCAGCACGGCGTTGGGCTGGTAGAACGCACCGACCATGTTCTTGCCTAGGGGATGGTTGATGCCGGTCTTGCCGCCCACCGACGAGTCGACCTGGGACAGCAGGGTGGTCGGCACCTGGATAAAGTCCACGCCACGCTGGTAGCACGCGGCCGCAAAACCGGCCATGTCGCCGATCACGCCGCCGCCAAGGGCGACCACCGTGGTACGCCGGTCATGGCGCGCGGTGAGCAGTCCGTCAAAGATCAGTTGCAGGGTTTCCCAGTTCTTGAACGCTTCGCCGTCGGGAAGAATCACCGAAATCACCGAATACGCTGCCAGGCTGCGACTCAGACGCTCAAGGTAGAGCGGCGCCACTGTCTCGTTGGAGATGATCGCCACTTGTCGCCCGGCAATATGCGGTGCGAGTAACTCGGGCTGGTCCAACAAACCTTCGCCAATATGGATCGGGTAGCTACGCTCGCCAAGATCGACCTTAAGTGTCTGCATGTGTCCCCGCGCTGAAGATGGAAGCAGGCGTCCTGCCCTGTATTAACGTTGTCGGCACCGTCGAGATCGGACGCTGCCTGATGGCTCTACGCCACACCTCGGACGGTTGCAACGCGTTGCCGAGGATAGCGCATTTCGGCCCTGGCTTTAACGGGGCGCAAGTTGCTGCAAGCGCTCGAGAATGTCGATTACGACCATGCGCGGCGGCCGTTCATCGGTTTCCACCACCAGATCGGCGATTTCCCGATAAAGCGGATCGCGCAGCGTCAGCAAGTCCCGCAGGGTTTTCTCGGGGTTGGCGGTGCGCAGCAATGGCCGATTGCGATCACGTGCGGTGCGCCCGACTTGCTGCTCGACCGACGCGTGCAAATAGACCACCCGACCGCCGGCATGCAGCGCCCGCCGGTTTTCCTCGCGCATCACCGCACCGCCGCCGGTGGCCAATACCACGCCATCGCAGCCGCACAGTTCGGCAATCATCGCCTGCTCGCGGTCACGAAAGCCCAGTTCGCCTTCCTTATCGAAGATCCACGGGATATTGGCGCCCGTGCGCAATTCAATTTCCTTATCGGAGTCTTTGAATGGCAGGCGCAGCTCTTTGGCCAGCAAACGGCCGATGGTGCTTTTTCCAGCCCCCATCGGCCCTACAAGAATCAAATTTCGCACAGAATCAACGACTCACAGCAATCGCCTGGTTATTCATAATACGCGGAGTCAGGAATACCAGCAGCTCGGATTTTCTTTGGGCAACGACATCACGCCGGAAAAGGCGGCCAAGATACGGCACATCGCCCAAAAATGGCACTTTATCTACCACCTTGCTTTGGTTTTTGGAGAAAACCCCGCCCAGGACGATGGTCTCGCCGTCCCTGACCAGAACCTTGGCAGTGACCTCGTTCTTCTTGATCGGCGGCACATCGTTGAGTTTGTTCAGGTAGTCCGGCTCATCCTTGGTCACCCGGACCTCCATGATGACCTGGTCATCCGGGGTGATTTGCGGCGTCACCTCCAAAGAAAGCGAGGCCTCCTTGAACGACACCGACGTCGCACCCTCGGCAGTGGCTTCCTGGTAGGGGATCTCGGTGCCCTTGAGAATCCGTGCGGTCTCCTTGTTGGAAGTGACCACCTTGGGCTGGGAGATCACCTCGCCATTGCCGCCTTTTTCCATGGCTGTGAGTTCCAGGTCCAGCAGCACGTTATCGGTGATAAACGCGATGCCCAGGCCAGAGCTTGCGTTGACCACGCCCAGGTCAACGAACGGCGAGCTATCGGGCGGCTCGCCCTCGCCGGACGGGCTTTTACCAACCCCACCCCCGCTCCAATGACCTTTATTGCGCAACAACCCACCCCAGCGCACGCCCACGCTTTTGTCATAGTCGACATTGGCCTCGACTATCCGCGCCTCGATCATCACCTGGCGCACCGGGATATCCAATTGATTGACGATGCGCCGCAGCTCCTCCAGGCGCTCCCCCGTCTGGTAGGCAATGATGTTGTTGGTACGGTCATCTACCGTCACCGAGCCACGCTCATCGGCCACGCCCTCAGGCCCGCTCACCGACTGGAACAGCTTGGCCAACTCGGCCGCCTTGGCGTAATTGACTTGCAGCAGCTCCCGCCGCAAGGGCGCCAGCTCGGTCATCAGCTTGCGCGACTCCAAGGCCAGCAGCTCACGGGCGGCCAGTTCCTCAGCCGGCGCCACCAGCAGCACATTGGCCGTCACCCGCTTGTCGAGCCCCTTGGCTTGCAGCACCAGGTCCAGGGCCTGATCCCAGGGCACGTCCTTGAGGCGCAGGGTGATCGAGCCCTGCACATCATCACCGGCCACCAGGTTGAGGCCAGCCACGTCGGCAATCTGCTGCAGGACTGCGCGGACCTCGATGTCCTGGAAGTTGAGAGAGAGCCTGTCACCGCTATAGGCCCCTCGTCCGGCGCCCAAAGGCGAAGCACCAGGGGGTGGCAACTGAATCAGGTCAATCCGCTTGGGCACAGCCTCAGTCATCGGTGCCGTGAACGCTATCCATAGCGCCACACCGAAGGACGAAATAATCCTTTTCATTTTTTGCTTCCGTTATGAATTCACGTTCAACACCAAGGTGCGCGGGCGCTCAAGCCAGGCACCCTCACCGTCGGGAAAAAGTTCGACCAGCTCCAATTGCCCCTCATGGATCGCCACGACACGCCCATGGTCGGCCCCCAGGTAATCCCCCACCGCCAGGCGGTGAACACCTGCGGCGCCACGCAGCAGGGCAAATGTCTGCGCGCCCAGCGACAAGGTGCCGACCATCTGGAACTGGTCCAAGGCAAACCCTTCGAGAAACTGCCGGGGGCGGTCGAAGTCCGGCGCAGGTCCGGCTTTGCCGGTGGGTCGACTGGCGGGCTGGCCCGCTGGCTGGAAGGGATCACGCACGGGTGGCGAGCTGGAGACAACCCGCAGCCCCGGCAATGCTGCGGGCGTTCCGTCAGCAAGAGGTACCACCTGCCGGCGAATCAATTGCAACTCGTCGTTCAGCGCCTGCAACTGCGGGTCACGCTCGCACCCCGCCAGAAGCAGCAGGCCCAGGCCCGTAACCATGAGGCGGTTCATGGCAATGCTCCCTGGTTGCTGTACCTGTAGGTCTTGGCAAGCATCGTCAGACTCAGCAATGCGCCATCCTGTGGACTCACAGGGCGAATGACAAAGTCATGCAGGGTTACGATATGCGACAACCCAGCCACCCCGCTGATGAAAGCCAACAGGTCGTGATAGGTGCCAAGCAGCCTGAGCTGCATCGGCCGCTCGACGAACACGGGCTGCACCTGCTCGTCCAGCACGCTGAGCTGCTCGACCAGCACCCCGCTGGCTTGCCCCAGCCGGGCGAAGTCTTCCAGCAGGCCGGGCATCTGCGTCAGCGTGGGCATTTGCCGCAACTGCTCGTTGAAGGCGATGCGCAAGGTCTCAAGCTCACGCGCCACCCCGTCATATTGCGCGGCTTGCCGGGCTTTTGCAGCAAACTGCTGGCGCAGCGCTACTTCCCCTGCTTCCTGGCGTTGCAACACCTCGCGGGCGCCGCCCAGGTACACCGCATCCCCCGCCAGCAGTACCAGCAACGCAAGCACCGCGCCCACCAGAAGCCTGCCAGCCAACGGCCAGCGTGCGATGTTGCAGTACAGCGTGGAGAGTTGTGGGAGTGCCAGCCCTGACAGGCTGGACCAAAGACTCACCGCTGCGTCTCCAGGTGCTCCCCATGGTCCACCATCAACTGGAAGGCGCTGCCTGCACCACCCTCCTCGGCCCGGACATGCCGCAGATTGGGCGCGCGCAGCGTGTTGGAAGCCTCCAGGCTGCGCATCAGCCGGGCGACATCATCGCTGGACACTGCCGTGCCAGTGACCTCCACCGATGTGCCACTGACGCTGACCTCGCTCAGTTGGACGCCATCCGGCATCGCCCGGGCCAACTGGTCGAACAACTCCTGGCCGGATGCGCGATGCCCCTGCAGGTCTTCGACCACTTTCATCCGTTCCATCAGTTGCTGACGCTGTTCGCGCAGTTCGTCGATGGTCTTGATCCGCGAGTCCAATACCGTGACTTGCTTGCTCAAGTGATTGTTACGGGCCACTTGTCGATCAATCGCTCGATCAATGACCCGGTCGGCCAGCCATACCGCAGCCAATGCAATAGTGGTGATCAGCAACAGAAAAATCAGGAAAAACCTGCGACGGCGCTCAGCGCGCTCTTCACGCCAGGGTAAAAGGTTGATTCTTGTCATCAATCGAAACTCCTGAGGGCCAAACCGCAGGCGACCCGCAATCCCTGGGCATCGGCTGCCCATTGTGCACTATTGATCCCACTCCCCGGCGCTATCCGGGCGACCACCTGGTCGGTCATCCGCGCCACGGCAAACGCCTCTACATCCACCACTCGCGCAACCAGGCCAGCCATGGCCAATACCGCTTCGCGCGCTTCCACCTGCTCCTTGAGGCACGCCACAAGCAGCACATCAACATAACCGGGTTCATGAGCCGATGGGCCCTGCACCTGAAAATCAATGGCAACCTCATCCAACGGATAAGGAATGTACTGGTCGGCTTCACAGCGCAAGCGCTGCTCCATCTCGTCGGGCTCAAGCCCAGCCTCCAGCGCAACCACCCGGCTGATCACCGCAGGGCCCGCCACGGCAACCGCCGCCTGCGTGACCTGGATCTGCGCCCGGAACAATGCCTTGGAAATGGTCTGCGCGACAACCTCCAGATCAACGATATTACTGTCGACCACCGCATGGCCCGGCAAAGGCTGGCTTGCATACGCGCACACGGCATAGCCCTCGCCGGCGCGGGCCAGCTCTAGTACGTTGATGCCGCTGTCCTGGATGTCCACACCCAGTACGGTTTCGGCTTTTCGCCTGAAAAATCCCTTTCTCATAAAACTCCCTAAAGCTTTGCCTGTCTCAGGGCTGGTCAGTTCCGGGTTTGATGCATTCGGTCGGCTCGGTTGAGCCGCGCCCATGACGCCCCGAGGCGAAAAATGCTTTAATGCCCAGCGTTTTTTCCCGCTTTTTATCCGCAGGTCGGGTCGATACATTCCTAGTCATGCCTATCCCGACACCTAACTCATTCTTTTCTCTGGAAATCCAAAAGCCTTGATTCGTCTGCTGAAGTTTTTCGGGTACTCCTTCGTCGCTATCGTTTGCGGGCTGCTGCTCGTGTTCAGCGGCGCCTATCTCTACCTTAGTCCTGGATTGCCCTCGGTAGAGGCCCTGAGAAGTATCCAGTTGCAGATTCCTTTGCGGGTCTACAGCAGCGATGAAAAACTGATCGCGGAGTTCGGCGAAATGCGCCGCACCCCGATCCGTTTCGCCGATATTCCGCCCAACTTCATCAATGCCCTGCTCTCGGCCGAAGACGATAATTTTGCCAACCACTATGGCGTGGACCCCAGCAGCCTGGTGCGCGCGGCCACACAACTGGTAAAAAGCGGACACATTCAATCGGGCGGCAGCACCATCACCATGCAGGTGGCGAAGAACTTCTTCCTCACCAGCGAGCGCAGCTTCTCGCGCAAGGCCACGGAAATCCTCCTGGCGCTGCAGATCGAACGCCAACTGACCAAGGATGAAATCCTTGAGCTGTACGTCAATAAGATCTACCTGGGCAACCGCGCCTACGGGATCGAGGCGGCGTCCCAGGTGTACTACGGCAAGTCGATTCGTGACGCCAGCCTGGCACAAATGGCAATGATTGCCGGCCTGCCCAAGGCGCCGTCGCGCTTCAACCCGCTGGCCAACCCGGCCCGCAGCAAAGAACGTCGCGACTGGATCCTGGGGCGCATGTACAAGCTGGGCAAGATCGACCAGAACGCTTATGAAACGGCGGTGGCCGAGCCGTTGAACGCCAGCTACCACGTACCGACGCCAGAAGTCAGCGCACCGTACATCGCCGAGATGGCCCGCGCCGAAATGGTCGGCCGCTATGGCAGCGACGCCTACACCGAAGGTTTCCGCGTCACTACGACAATTCCGAGCAATTTGCAGGAAATCGCCAACAACGCTGTGCATGAAGGGCTGATCACCTACGACCAGCGCCATGGCTACCGTGGGCCGGAATCGCGCCTGCCGGGCAAGACCCTGAGCGCCTGGACGGTCGAACTGGGTAAACAGCGCTCCATCAGCGGCCTGGATCCGGCCATCGTCACCCAAGTGAAGAAAGATGGCGTGCAGGTGCTGACCCGCAGCGGCGAAGAACATGTGGCGTGGGACAGCATGAAGTGGGCGCGCCCCTTCCTGAACACCAACAGCATGGGGCCGATGCCCAAGCAGCCATCGGACGTGGCCCAGGTCGGTGACCTGATCCGCGTGCAGCGCCAGAAGGACGACAGCCTGAAATTCAGCCAGGTCCCGGTCGCCCAGGGCGCCCTGGTATCCCTGGACCCGCAGAACGGTGCGATCCGCGCCTTGGTCGGCGGCTTCGCCTTCGAGCAGAGCAACTACAACCGCGCCACTCAGGCCAAGCGCCAGCCGGGCTCCAGCTTCAAGCCATTTGTCTACAGTGCCGCGCTGGATAACGGCTATACCGCAGCCAGCCTGGTCAACGACGCGCCTATCGTGTTTGTCGACGAGTACCTGGACAAGGTCTGGCGCCCGAAGAACGACACCAACACCTTCCTCGGCCCGATCCGCGTGCGCGAGGCGCTGTACAAGTCGCGCAACCTGGTGTCGATCCGCTTGCTGCAGGCGATGGGCGTGGGCAAGACCATCGACTATATGACCCGCTTTGGCTTCAACAAGCAGGACCTGCCGCCCAACCTGTCGCTGGCCCTGGGCACCGCCACCCTCACCCCGATGGAAATCGCGACGGGCTGGAGTACGTTTGCCAACGGCGGCTACAAGATCACGCCGTACCTGATCGACAAGATCGAGAGCCGCAACGGCGACACGCTGTTTGTTGCCAACCCGCCGAGCGTGCCCAACGGTGTCGCCGCCAGCGATGGCCTGGCCGCACCCGCCAACGGCGGCATCACCATCGAGCCCGTGCCCGGCGCTGCGCCCGCCGATGCTGCCGCAGCCGCCCCGCAAACACCGGCGGTGGCTGAGCGTGTGGTTGACGGACGTACCACCTATATCCTCACCAGCATGCTGCAGGACGTGATCAAGCGCGGCACCGGCCGCCGTGCGCTGGCCCTGGGCCGCACAGACCTGGCAGGCAAGACCGGTACCACCAACGAATCCAAGGATGCGTGGTTCTCCGGCTACAACGCCGACTACATCACCACCGTCTGGACTGGTTACGACCAGCCAGAAAGCCTCGGTCGCCGCGAATACGGCGGCACCGTCGCGCTGCCGATCTGGATGAGCTACATGGGCGGCGCCCTCAAGGACAAGCCGGCGCACACCCAGGCCGAGCCGGAAGGCATCCTGAGCCTGCGCATCGACCCGATCAGCGGCCGCGCTGCTACACCCGGCACGCCGAATGCGTACTTTGAACTGTTCAAGAGCGAAGACACGCCGCCGTCGATGAATGAACTGGGCAATGGCGTGGCACCGGGCAGCCCGTTGCCGGCGGATGAGTCGGCGCCGATCGATCTGTTCTGATTAACACAGACCCCCTTGTGGGAGCGGGCTTGCCCGCGATAGCAGCCTGTCAGTTGATGCATTTGTTGCTGATACACCGCCATCGCGGGCAAGCCCGCTCCACATTTGAGCCTGCATTCTGCCAGCCACAAAAAAGCCCCGACTCGCAAGAGCCGGGGCTTTTTGTTGGTGCGCTACAACGGCTTAGCCGTTGAACACATCATCCACGCTTTGCAGCGGGTAGTTCTTCGGATACGGCAGGGTTGCCACACCTGTCTCGATGGCGGCCTTGGCCACGGCATCGGAGATCACGGTGATCAGGCGCTTATCCATTGGTTTCGGGATGATGTACTCACGGCCGAATTCCAGTTTGCCGCCACCGTAGGCGTCGCACACGTCCTGGGGTACCGGCAGCTTGGCCAGTTCACGCAGGGCATTGGCGGCAGCCACTTTCATCTCTTCGTTGATGCGCTTGGCGCGAACGTCCAGGGCGCCACGGAAGATGAACGGGAAGCCCAGTACGTTGTTGACCTGGTTCGGGTAGTCCGAACGGCCAGTGGCCATGATCACGTCGTTACGGGTGGCGTGTGCCAGTTCCGGGGCGATTTCCGGATCAGGGTTCGAGCAGGCGAACACGATCGGGTTGGCCGCCATGGACTTCAGGCCTTCGGCGCTCAGCAGGTTCGGGCCGGACAGGCCGACGAACACGTCAGCACCGTCAAGTGCGTCTGCCAGGGTGCGCTTGGAGGACGGGTGAGCAAACATCGCCTTGTACTGGTTCAGGTCGGTACGCTCGGACTGGATCACGCCCTTGCTGTCGACCATGTAGATGTTTTCAAGGCGCGCGCCCATGCTCACGATCAGCTTCATGCAGGAGATGGCCGCAGCGCCGGCGCCCAGGCAGACGATCTTCGCGTCGGACAGGGTTTTGCCAGCGATTTCCAGGGCGTTGATCATGCCGGCCGCGGTAACGATCGCGGTGCCGTGCTGGTCATCGTGGAAAACCGGGATGTCGCACTGTTCGATCAGGGCCTTTTCGATCTCGAAGCACTCAGGTGCCTTGATGTCTTCCAGGTTGATGCCACCGAAGGTGATGGAGATGCGCTTGACGGTGTCGATGAAGGCCTGCGGGCTTTCGGAGTCGACTTCGATGTCGAAGACGTCGATGCCGGCAAAGCGCTTGAACAGTACGCCCTTGCCTTCCATCACTGGCTTGGACGCCAATGGGCCGAGATTACCCAGGCCAAGAATCGCGGTGCCATCAGAAATCACTGCAACCAGATTGCCCTTGCCGGTGTATTTGTAGGCCAGTTCGGGATCGCGGGCGATTTCACGCACGGGCTCGGCTACACCGGGGCTGTACGCCAGCGACAGGTCGCGTGCGGTAGCAGTGGCTTTGGTGAGCTCGACACTCAGCTTTCCTGGACGAGGATGGGCATGATATTCGAGAGCGGCAGTTTTCAAATCAGACATATCGGCATTCCGCTTTTTACTGTTGGACGACGGATCGCCGAGGATACTCGCCTCGCAAAGTCCCCACAAGACTGAGCAGTCACAGGTGTCAAGGGCCCTACCCTACGACTTTCGGCCAAGAGCCACGGGATACAAGGCCTACAACTGTTCACAATCGATAGAAAAAATGTCTACAATTTTTCTTATTGTGCCAATTGCAGCATGCCGGGATCGGTCAACGGGAGCAGCCAACGCGCCTGGCCACTTTTCAGGCCGCCACGCCGAGAGCGGTCCACCACCCAGCCACGGGCCTCGATATCCTGGCCTTGCAGGCGCCGGAGCAAGGCGTCATCGAATTGTCCGACAAGATTGGGTGCAACCCGTAATACCAGAGAGCCCTGCAATTCGATCCAGATCCCGCCACGATTGCGTTCGACCTTGCTTACGCGGCCACTGACCACGGCAAAGCCCGACTGCCTGATTTGCTCGGCTTTGTGCACGGGCGACTGGCGCCACAGGCCCAACCTGGCAGCCCGCGCACTGCGTTCGGCCGCTTGCTGGCAGGTGACCAAGTCGACATTGGGCGCCACCGCCACCAGGAATCCGAGGCCCTCGGCGAGCAGTTGGGCCTCCAGGTTCGCGCCGTTGGCCCCATAAAGATGGGCCAGGGTCCGCCCGTAACGGTCCTTGCCCTCACGGCCCGGCACCACCCCGACCCGGCCACCACTGGCATCCACCAACCCTTGCAGGCGTTGGTGCGCTGCTACGGCGAATGGCTCGTCCGGGCGGCCTTTCTTGCCGGTCTCCGGGGCATTGACGCCGATCATCCGCACACTGCGGCCGTCCTTGAGGCGGACGGTGTCGCCGTCGACCACGCGCTGCACCTCGACGGTACTGATCGCTGCAGGGGCGGGGCAAAACACCTCGGCCTGGGCGGCCGACAACCAAATCGCAGGCACAAAAAAGGCGCCCGCAAGGGACGCCTTTTTCATTAGCAGGTAAAAGCCCATCAGGCTTTTGAACCTTACTCTGCAGCAGCTGGAGCTTTCTTGCCGAAAGCACCGAAACGGTCGGCGAAGCGCTGTACACGGCCGCCAGTATCCAGAGTCTTCTGCTTACCGGTGTAGAACGGGTGGCACTCGTTGCATACGTCAGTACCCAGTGGCTTGCACAGGTTCGAACGAGTTTCGAACTTGTTGCCGCAGCTGCAAGTAACTTGGATGGTTTCGTACGCTGGATGGATATCGGCTTTCATGGTGTCTTCCTCAGGCTAGCGTGCCGCCACTCGACACTATTGTCGAATACCGCACGTAATTAGGCCGCGGATTCTACCAGAGCTTTTTAAACGCGCAAGCGCCGCCATGCCCCCTTTCATCAGAAACTGTGGCAGGACACTCCCCTGCGGGTCTGCTAGGCTCGCGCCCTTCTTCACCGCCTGCCATATGAGAATTTCCCGCGTGCCCGACGCCATTTTGCGCCTCGCCCTGCCCTCGCCCCTGCGCCGCCTGTTCGATTATCGGGCGCCTGCCGGTGTGGTGCGGGCGCAGCTGCAGCCGGGGATGCGCGTGCGCGTGCCGTTCGGCCGACGGGAGATGATCGGGATCCTGATCGAAGTGGCGGACCACAGCGAAGTGCCAGCAGAAAAGCTCAAGCCGGCCCTGGCCATCCTCGATGCCACGCCACCGCTGCCGGCGTCGCTGTTCAAGCTGTGCCTGTGGACCTCCCAGTATTACCAGCACAGCCTGGGCGACACCTTGAGCTGGGCCTTGCCGGTGCTGTTGCGCCAGGGCGAGCTGGCCGAGGCCCGCCAGGAGCGTTTCTGGTCGATGGCCCCCGGCGCACGCCTGGACGACCCACGCATCGCCCGCGCCCCGCGCCAGCGTGAAGCCCTGGCCACCCTGGCGCAGCACCCCCACGGCGTTGCCCATCAGTTGCTGAGCAAACTGATGTTGAGCAAGGACAGCCTGGACCTGCTGCTGGCCAAGGACCTGGTGCAAGTGGAAATCCGCCGCCATGCACCCGGCGAGCGCCATGAGCACTGGCTGGCCCAACCGGAACTGCCGCTGAACCCGGAACAGCGCGCCGCCTTTGAAGCCATCAGCGCTGGCGCCGACAGCTTCCACGCGTTCCTGCTGGCCGGCGTCACCGGCAGCGGCAAGACCGAAGTCTATTTGCAGTTGATCCGCGAAACCCTGGAAGCCGGCAAGCAGGCGCTGGTGCTGATCCCCGAGATCAACCTCGGCCCCCAGACCCTGGCGCGCTTCGAGCAGCGCTTCAATGCGCGGATCGCCCTGGTGCACTCGGCCGTCAACGACCGCGAGCGCCTGGAGTCCTGGCTTGCCGCGCGGGACGGCGAGGCCGACATTATTATCGGCACCCGCTCGGCGCTGTTCACGCCGATGAAAAACCCCGGCCTGATCATCATCGACGAAGAACACGACGGCTCCTACAAGCAGCAGGAAGGCCTGCGCTACCACGCCCGCGACCTGGCCCTGGTGCGCGCACGCCAGGAAAACATCCCGATTGTGCTGGGCTCGGCCACGCCCTCCCTGGAGAGCCTGCACAACGCCTATACCGGGCGCTACGGCCTGCTGCGCCTCAACGAACGGGCGGGCGGTGCCAAGCAACCGCGTTTCCTGCGCCTGGATGTAAAAAGCCGGCCACTGGACAGCGGTATTTCCGGGCCGATGCAACAAGCCATCGGCCAGACCCTGGCTGCCGGCCAGCAAGTGCTGGTGTTCCTCAATCGCCGGGGCTTTGCGCCGACCCTGCTGTGCCACGATTGCGGCTGGATGTCGGAATGCAACCGTTGCGACGCGCGGATGACCGTACACCAGCGCTCCGGCGAGTTGCGCTGCCACCACTGCGGCCATGTGGAACGGGTGCCACGCCATTGCCCGCAATGCGGCAAAGTCGACCTGCGGCCAGTGGGCGCAGGCACCGAGCGCGCCGAGGAACGCCTGGGGATTCTGTTTCCGGACTTCCCGGTGCTGCGTGTAGACCGCGACAGTACGTCGCGCAAGGACGCGATGAACCAGTTGTTCGCCACCATCCAGAAAGGCCAGCCGTGCATCCTGGTCGGCACGCAGATGCTTGCTAAAGGCCATCACTTCCCGCGCGTGACCTTGGTCTCGATCCTGGATGCCGATGGCGGGTTGTTCTCCGGGGACTTTCGCGCCAGTGAACGCATGGCACAACTGATCGTGCAGGTCGCAGGCCGCGCCGGGCGTGCCGAGGAACCGGGCAAAGTGATCATCCAGACCCACTTGGCCGACCACCCACTGCTGATTCAACTGACAGAACAAGGCTACTTCGCCTTCGCCGAGCAGGCGCTGAGCGAACGTCGCTCCGCCGGCCTGCCGCCTTTTGCGCACCTCGCACTGTTACGCGCCGAAGCCCATAAGCCGGGGCAGGCCGAAAGTTTCCTGGATGAAGCGTGCAGCGCGGCTGAACGTTTGCTCGGTGAGCTGGGTCTGAGCGGCATCGAGTTGCTGGGCCCTGTGCCAGCACCGATGGAACGGCGCGCCGGACGTTATCGCGCACAGCTCCTATTGCAAGCCACCGCCCGCGCACCGCTGCATCGGCTATTAAGTAGCTGGTTGCTTGCGCTGGAGCAAATGCCCAGCGGGCGACAGGTGCGATGGTCGTTGGATGTCGATCCGGTGGATTTGTACTGAGAGATAAATTGCTATCGCAGGCAAGCCAGCTCCCACATTTGACGGTATTCACACATCAAAATGTGGAAGCGGGCTGGCCCGCGATGAGGCCCGCAGGTCCAGTAACGGACCTTGATGGTTGGCAAGCCCGCCCTCGCACCGGATAATGTCCAGTTTTTCCACCTGCGCATCGCGCACCGCCGCTTGCGGTCGAAAGAGAACACCATGAAAGACACAATTCGCCAGTTGATCCAACAAGCCCTCACCCAACTCGTCAACGAAGGTGTGTTGCCTGAAGGCCTGACGCCGGCGATCCAGGTGGAAAACTCTCGAGACAAGACCCACGGTGACTTCGCCAGCAACATCGCAATGATGCTGGCCAAGCCTGCAGGCATGAAACCGCGGGACCTTGCGGAAAAAATCATTGCCGCACTGCCGGCCGACCCACAGGTGAGCAAGGCCGAAATCGCCGGCCCCGGCTTTATCAATATTTTCCAGAACACCCAGGCCCTGGCTTCACGCCTGGACGCCGCCCTGGCCGACGCCAAAATCGGCGTACGCAAGGCCGGCCCGGTACAGCGTGTGGCCATCGACCTGTCGGCCCCCAACCTGGCCAAGGAAATGCACGTTGGCCACCTGCGCTCGACCATCATTGGCGACGGCGTGGCGCGGGTCCTGGAGTTCCTCGGCGATACCGTGATCCGCCAGAACCACGTGGGCGACTGGGGCACGCAATTCGGCATGCTGATGGCGTACCTGCAAGAAAACCCCATCACCAGCAACGAACTGTCGGACCTGGAAAACTTCTACCGCGCCGCCAAGAAGCGCTTCGACGAATCCGAAGAGTTCGCCAACCGCGCCCGTGGTCTGGTGGTCAAGCTGCAGGCCGGCGACCAGGAATGCCTGGAGCTGTGGGCACGCTTCCGCGATATTTCCCTGTCCCACTGCCAGAAAATCTACGAACTGCTGAACGTCAAGCTGACCATGGCCGACGTCATGGGCGAAAGCGCCTACAACGACGACCTGATCAATGTGGTCAACGACCTCAAGGCCAAGGGCCTGCTGGTTGAAAGCAACGGCGCCCAGTGCGTGTTCCTCGACGAATTCAAGACCGCCGACGGCGAGCCGCTGCCAGTGATCATCGTCAAGGCCGATGGCGGTTATTTGTATGCCACCACTGACCTCGCGGCCGTGCGCTACCGCAGCGGCGTGCTCAAGGCCGACCGTGCGCTGTATTTCGTCGACCAGCGCCAGGCCCTGCACTTCCAGCAAGTGTTCGAAGTGGCGCGCCGCGCCGGTTTCGTCACCCACCCGATGCACATGGAACACATGGGCTTCGGCACCATGAACGGCGCCGATGGCCGTCCGTTCAAGACCCGCGACGGCGGCACCGTGAAGCTGATCGACCTGCTGAACGAAGCCCAGGAGCGTGCCTACAACCTGGTGAAGGAAAAGAACCCGGAACTGGCCGATGCCGACCTGCGCAACATCGCCCGGGTGGTGGGGATTGGCGCGGTGAAATACGCCGACCTGTCCAAGCACCGTACCAGCGACTACAGCTTCAACTTCGAACTGATGCTCAACTTCGAAGGCAACACCGCGCCGTACCTGCTCTATGCCTACACCCGTGTGGCGGGCGTATTCCGCAAGCTGGGCAAGGATTTCAGCGAAGTCGACGGCCAGATCATCCTGCAAGCGCCGCAAGAGCATGACCTGGCCGCCAAGCTGGCGCAGTTCGGCGAAGTACTCAACAGCGTGGGCGAGAAAGGCACGCCGCATATCCTGTGCACCTACCTGTATGAAGTCGCCGGGTTGTTCTCCAGCTTCTACGAGAACTGCCCGATCCTGAGTGCCGACGACGAAACGCAAAAGCAAAGCCGCCTGCGCCTCGCCGCACTGGCTGGACGGACCCTCAAGCAAGGCCTGGAACTGTTGGGCCTGGAAACTCTGGAGCGTATGTAAGTTGGCAGCCAAGAAAAAACCTGCACCCAAGCGCGGCGCCAGCCGCTACCAGGCACCGGCCAAACAACCGATCCCGGGCTGGATGTGGCTGGCCATCGGCCTGTCGGTCGGTGCGTTTATCGTGTTCCTGATGAAACTGGAGCCGGGCCAGGGTGAAGACGTCAAGCGGGTCAAGCAGGAGCAACAGAAGGCCAGCAAGATCGCCGAAGCGAACAAGACACCACCGAGCCCGACCGCGCCTGTGAAGCCGAAATACGACTTCTACACGCTGCTGCCGGAGTCGGAAGTGATCGTGCCGCAAGACGCCGTGCCGGAGAAAACCCTGCCGACACCGCAGGTGCCGACCACCCCGGTAACCCCGGCGGAAGCAGCGAAGATCGACACCGCGCGCGCCCAGGCGGCACTGGCCGGGATTACCCCGCCGCCGGCACCACCGGTCGCCACCACCAAGGCGGCGCCGGTGACCAAGTTCTTCCTGCAGGCGGGATCGTTCCCCAAGCAGGCGGATGCCGATCGGGTGCGTGCGCAGATCATCCTGCTCGGGCAGACCGTGACGGTGGAGTCCGGGACGGTGAAGGAGGCGACCTGGTATCGCGTGTTGGTCGGGCCGTTCAGCAACCGTGAACAGCTGACCGTGGCGCAGAAACAACTGGCGGGCGCTGGCTTTAGCAACCTGTTGTTACAACAACGCCAGAGCCGCTGATCCACAGTCAACACGAATCAAATGTGGGAGCTGGCTTGCCTGCGATAGCCACAGGTATCTACACAACTTTCAGAAACTGACGAACTCCCCCGTGGCGAGCGGGCTTGCCCCGCGCTGGGCTGCGAAGCAGCCCCAAAACCAGCCGCTGCGGTGTATCTGGTACAACGCATTCGGCTTATTGGGGCTGCTTCGCAGCCCAGCGCGGGGCAAGCCCGCTCGCCACAACTGCGCTATCTGCCTGGATCTAGGCGTTGCGGCAAAGTTGTGTAGATACCTATGCTGCGATAGCGGTGTATCAGTCAATATTTTCAGTGACTGATACACCGCTATCGCAGGCCAGCCAGCTCCCACACTGGTTTTATAGTGCGCTCAAGCCTGTGCCAGCCCGCTAGACACCACTCGTGCGCGTATCCTTCCTACGGTTGAAATCTCCCCCGCCACCCCCATATGAGTTTCATCAGGGCATTTTCGCCCCGCAGCGTGGAGACTCTCCCCTTGACCACCATCGTTTCAGTTCGTCGCCACGGCAAAGTCGTCATGGGCGGCGACGGCCAGGTTTCCCTTGGCAATACCGTGATGAAAGGCAACGCCAAAAAAGTGCGTCGCCTGTACCACGGCCAGGTCCTTGCCGGTTTTGCAGGGGCCACCGCTGACGCCTTTACCCTGTTCGAACGCTTTGAAGGCCAACTGGAAAAACACCAGGGCCATCTGGTGCGCGCCGCTGTCGAGCTGGCCAAGGAGTGGCGCACCGATCGCTCCCTCAGCCGCCTCGAGGCCATGCTCGCCGTCGCCAACAAAGACGCGTCCCTGATCATCACCGGCAACGGTGACGTGGTTGAGCCCGAGAACGGCCTGATCGCCATGGGTTCCGGCGGCGGCTACGCCCAGGCCGCCGCCAGCGCACTGCTGAAGAAAACCGACCTGTCGGCCCGGGAAATCGTCGAGACCGCCCTGGGTATCGCCGGCGATATCTGCGTGTTCACCAACCACAACCTGACCATTGAGGAGCAGGACCTCGCGGAATAAGCCGTCGGCTTTTTCCTGCTTGAGGACCACACACCACTATGTCCATGACTCCCCGCGAAATCGTCCATGAACTCAATCGCCATATCATCGGCCAGGACGATGCCAAGCGCGCCGTTGCCATCGCCCTGCGTAACCGCTGGCGCCGGATGCAACTGCCCGAAGAATTGCGCGTTGAAGTAACGCCCAAGAACATCCTGATGATCGGCCCGACCGGTGTCGGCAAGACCGAGATCGCCCGTCGCCTGGCCAAGCTGGCCAACGCGCCGTTCATCAAGGTCGAAGCCACCAAGTTCACCGAAGTTGGCTATGTGGGCCGTGACGTCGAGTCGATCATCCGTGATCTGGCCGACGCCGCCCTGAAGCTGCTGCGCGAACAGGAAATGACCAAGGTCAGCCATCGCGCTGAAGACGCTGCCGAAGAGCGCATCCTCGATGCCCTGCTGCCACCGGCACGTACCGGTTTCAATGAAGACGCTGCTCCCGCCTCGGATTCCAACACGCGCCAGCTGTTCCGCAAGCGCTTGCGTGAAGGCCAGTTGGACGACAAGGAAATCGAGATCGAAGTCGCCGAACACGCTGGCGTCGACATCTCCGCTCCGCCTGGCATGGAAGAAATGACCAGCCAGTTGCAGAACCTGTTTGCCAATATGGGCAAGGGCAAGAAGAAAAACCGCAAGCTCAAGGTCAAGGACGCGCTCAAGCTGGTGCGCGATGAGGAGGCCGGGCGCCTGGTCAACGAGGAAGAACTCAAGGCCAAGGCCCTGGAAGCCGTCGAGCAGCACGGTATCGTGTTTATCGACGAGATCGACAAGGTGGCCAAGCGCGGTAACTCCGGGGGCGTCGATGTGTCCCGCGAAGGCGTACAGCGCGACCTGTTGCCGCTGATCGAAGGCTGCACGGTGAATACCAAGCTGGGCATGGTCAAGACTGACCACATCCTGTTTATCGCGTCTGGTGCGTTCCACCTGAGCAAGCCAAGCGACCTGGTGCCGGAGCTGCAAGGCCGCCTGCCGATTCGCGTGGAACTCAAGGCGCTGACCCCTGGCGATTTCGAGCGCATTCTCAGCGAACCGCACGCCTCGCTCACCGAGCAATACCGCGAGCTGCTGAAGACCGAAGGCCTGGGCATCGAGTTCCTGCCGGACGGTATCAAGCGCCTGGCGGAGATTGCCTGGCAGGTCAACGAGAAGACCGAGAACATTGGCGCCCGTCGCCTGCATACCTTGCTTGAGCGCTTGCTGGAGGAAGTTTCCTTCAGCGCCGGCGACATGGCGGGCGCGCAGAATGGCGTGGCGATCAAGATCGACGCCGACTACGTCAACAGCCACCTGGGCGAATTGGCGCAGAACGAAGACTTGTCTCGTTATATCCTGTAAGCCTCACACAGGAACCGCTCTGCTTTAATGTGGGAGCGGGCTTGCTCGCGAATGCGGTGGGTCAGTTTATGCAACTGTGACTGACCCACCGCATTCGCGAGCAAGCCCGCTCCCACATTTTAAAGCCGGTTCCTTCAGGATCATCCATGAGCGGTTCCCCCAATGTCTAAAATGCCCACCGCCATCAACCTGCACAAAGCCTCCAAGACCCTGTCGCTGACCTACGGGCCGGACGAGGTCTATCACCTGAGTGCCGAACTGCTGCGGGTGCACTCGCCTTCCGCCGAGGTCCAGGGCCACGGCAATCCGATCCTGCAATTCGGCAAGCTCAATGTCGGCCTGACCAAGATCGAACCCGCCGGGCAGTACGCACTGAAATTGACCTTCGATGACGGGCATGACAGCGGACTGTTCACCTGGGACTACCTCTACCAACTCGCCGTACGTCAGGACGCGTTGTGGGCCGACTATCTTGCCGAGCTCAAGGCGGCCGGAAAAACCCGCGACCCGAGCCAGTCCGTCGTCAAGCTGATGCTCTAACTCAGGCTTCTTGCTCATTAGTGGGCATTTTCTAATTTCATCTGCTTGAATGCCCTGTCGTGTGGCCAACGATTGGCCCGCTTGCGCATTAAATAAAACTCGGGTAACCAATGGAATTGGCAAGTTCCCTGCATTTGACGATGTGGTATCAACGGTCACCCGAGCAGCAGTACCAGGCTTGTGTTGTGCCTCGATAGTTGGGGCACAGCGGTACCCGGTACTCGTCTTTCGGACAATGGAGCGTCGTAGATGAGTAATAAGAATAACGATGACTTGAAACGCCAGGCCTCGGAAAACACCCTGGGGCTGAACCCGATCATCGCGTTACGCAAAAAGGATTTATTGGCTTCTGCGCGGATGGTGCTGACCCAGGCCATCAAGCAACCGTTACACAGCGTCAAGCACGTCGCCCACTTTGGCGTCGAATTGAAGAACGTGGTGTTCGGCAAGTCCGAACTTGCCCCGGAAAGCGATGACCGTCGCTTCAACGACCCGGCCTGGAGCCAGAACCCGCTCTACAAGCGCTACCTGCAAACCTATCTGGCGTGGCGCAAGGAATTGCACGACTGGATCGGCGACAGCAACCTGTCGGAACAGGACATCAGCCGCGGGCACTTCGTCATCAACCTGATGACCGAGGCCATGGCGCCAACCAACAGTGCCGCCAACCCGGCCGCCGTCAAACGCTTCTTTGAAACCGGTGGCAAGAGCCTGCTCGATGGCCTCTCGCACCTGGCCAAGGACCTGGTCCATAACGGCGGCATGCCGAGCCAGGTGAACATGGGCGCCTTTGAAGTGGGCAAGAGCCTGGGCACCAGTGAAGGCGCGGTGGTGTTTCGCAATGACGTGCTGGAGTTGATCCAGTACAAACCGATCACCGAGCAGGTGCACGAACGGCCACTGCTGGTGGTGCCGCCGCAGATCAACAAGTTTTATGTATTCGACCTGAGTCCGGACAAGAGCCTGGCGCGCTTTTGCCTGCGCAATAACCAGCAGACCTTTATTGTCAGTTGGCGCAACCCCACCAAGGCCCAGCGCGAATGGGGCCTGTCGACCTACATCGAGGCGCTCAAAGAGGCGGTCGATGTGGTGACCGCGATTACCGGCAGCAAAGACATCAACATGCTCGGCGCCTGCTCGGGAGGCATCACTTGCACCGCGCTGCTGGGCCACTATGCGGCGCTGGGCGAGAAGAAGGTCAACGCCCTGACCTTGCTGGTGAGCGTGCTGGACACCACCCTTGACACCCAGGTGGCCCTGTTCGTCGACGAGCAGACCCTGGAATCAGCCAAGCGCCACTCCTATCAGGCCGGCGTCCTGGAAGGCCGGGACATGGCCAAGGTCTTCGCCTGGATGCGCCCCAATGACCTGATCTGGAATTACTGGGTCAACAACTACCTGCTGGGCAATGAGCCGCCGGTGTTCGACATCCTGTTCTGGAACAACGACACCACGCGCCTGCCCGCGGCCTTCCATGGCGACCTGATCGAGCTGTTCAAGAACAACCCGCTGATACGGGCCAATGCCCTGGAAGTGTGCGGTACACCGATCGATCTCAAGCAGGTGACGGCCGACATCTACTCGCTGGCGGGCACCAACGACCACATCACACCGTGGCAGTCCTGCTACAAGTCGGCGCAATTGTTTGGCGGCAAGGTCGAGTTCGTATTGTCCAGCAGCGGGCATATCCAGAGCATCCTCAACCCGCCCGGCAACCCGAAGGCGCGCTACCAGACCAGCGAGAGCATGGGCGAGAAGGCCTTGGACTGGCAGGAAAACGCCACCAAACATACCGACTCATGGTGGCTGCACTGGCAGGGCTGGATAGGGGAACGCTCGGGCAAGCTAAAGAAAGCACCTACGAGTTTGGGTAACAAGACCTACGCAGCGGCAGAGGCTGCACCCGGCACATACGTTCACGAGCGCTAAGGCAAACACTTTTGCGCGATTGAAATGGGATCAAATGTGGGAACTCGGTCAGGGTGGGAGCGGGCTTGCTCGCGATGCAGGCAACACGGTGTCTCTGTCAGGCCGAGTTGATGCCATCGCGGGCAAGCCCGCTCCCACACAAGCCCGCTCCTACATGGGCCGCATTCCAGCAGTAACACTTCACAGGGTTTGAGCATGCCGCAACCGTTCATCTTCCGTACCATCGACCTGGATGGCCAGACCATCCGCACGGCGGTACGACCGGGCAAGTCTCACTTGACGCCACTGCTGATTTTCAACGGCATCGGCGCCAACCTTGAGCTGGTGTTTCCGTTCGTCCAGGCCCTGGATCCGGACCTGGAAGTGATTGCCTTCGATGTACCCGGTGTCGGCGGCTCGTCGACACCCAGCCGCCCCTATCGCTTTCCCGGCCTGGCCAAGCTCACCGCGCGCATGCTCGATTACCTGGACTACGGCCAGGTCAATGCCGTTGGGGTTTCCTGGGGCGGCGCCCTGGCGCAGCAGTTTGCCTATGACTACCCGGAACGCTGCAAGAAACTGATCCTGGCCGCCACCGCCGCCGGCGCCTTCATGGTGCCGGGCAAGCCAAAAGTGCTGTGGCTGATGGCCAGCCCCCGGCGCTACATCCAACCGTCCCACGTGGTGCGCATCGCGCCAATGATTTATGGCGGCTCGTTCCGCCGGGATTCAAAGCTGGCCGCCGAGCACGCGAGCAAAGTGCGCTCGGCGGGCAAGCTGGGCTACTACTGGCAACTGTTCGCAGGCCTGGGCTGGACCAGCATTCACTGGCTGCACAAGATCAAGCAGCCGACCCTGGTGCTGGCCGGCGACGACGACCCGCTGATCCCGCTGGTCAATATGCGCATGCTGGCCTGGCGCATTCCCAATGCGCAGTTGCACATCATCGACGACGGCCATCTGTTCCTGATTACCCGGGCCGAAGCGGTGGCACCGATCATCATGAAGTTTCTCCAGGAAGAACGCTTGCGTGCGGTGATCCATCCGCAGCCGGCGCCCTACAGCAATACCTGAGCAGTAGCGGGTCAGGACGACCCTTACGCGCAACTTGGCCAGAACCGACTATGGTTCTGAACTGGCGTGCTTGTTGGCGAATTGACGAAGGAGTGTTGACCCATGCGTGACAGACCCGTAAATGTCCCGGCCCCCACACCCGCCGCGTTCATCAATGCACAAAGTGCAATCACCGGCCTGCGCGGCCGGGATCTGCTGTCGACCCTACGCAGTGTCGCGGCCCATGGCTTGCGCAACCCGTTGCACAGCGCCCGCCATGCCCTGGCACTGGGTGGGCAACTGGGTCGGGTGCTATTGGGTGAAACCGTACATGAGCCCAACCCCCACGACAGCCGCTTTGCCGACCCCACCTGGAAACTCAACCCCCTGTACCGGCGCAGCCTGCAAGCCTATTTGAGCTGGCAGAAGCAGACCCGGCACTGGATCGACGACAGCCACTTGAGTGACGACGATCGCGCGCGAGCACACTTTGTCTTCTCGTTGCTCAACGATGCGGTGTCGCCGTCCAACACCCTGCTCAACCCGCTGGCGATCAAGGAGTTGCTCAACTCCGGTGGCAACAGCGTGGTACGCGGCATGGGCAATCTGTTCGATGACGTGCTGCACAACAACGGCCTGCCGCGCCAGGTCAGCAAGCAGGCGTTTGAGGTGGGCAAGACAGTCGCCACCACGCCAGGCTCAGTGGTGTTTCGCAATGAACTGCTGGAGTTGATCCAGTACAAGCCCATGAGCGAAAAACAGTACGCCAAGCCGCTGCTGGTGGTGCCGCCGCAAATCAACAAGTACTACATTTTCGATTTGAGCCCGGCCAACAGCTTCGTGCAGTACGCCCTGAAGAACGGCCTGCAGGTGTTTATGGTCAGTTGGCGCAACCCGGATGTGCGCCATCGCGAATGGGGCCTGTCCACTTATGTGGCGGCGCTGGAAGAGGCGCTGAATATCTGCCGGGCAATCAGCGGCGCCCGTGAAGTGAACCTGATGGGCGCCTGCGCCGGTGGCCTGACCATCGCGGCCCTGCAAGGCCACCTGCAGGCCAAGCGCCAACAACGCCGGGTCGCCAGCGCCACCTACCTGGTCAGCCTGCTGGACAGCCAGATCGACAGCCCCGCCATGCTGTTTGCCGACGAACAGACCCTGGAGGCAGCCAAGCGCCGCTCCTACCAACAAGGGGTGCTGGATGGCCGCGACATGGCCAAGGTCTTCGCCTGGATACGCCCCAACGACCTGATCTGGAACTACTGGATCAACAACTACCTGCTGGGCAAGGAACCACCGGCGTTCGACATCCTGTACTGGAACAACGACAACACCCGCTTGCCGGCGGCCTTGCACGGCGATCTGCTGGACTTCTTCAAGCACAACCCGCTGAGCCATCCCGGTGGCCTGGAAGTGTGTGGTACGCCCATCGATTTGCAGAAAGTCACGGTCGACAGCTTCAGCGTGGCCGGGATCAACGATCACATCACGCCCTGGGACGCGGTCTACCGCTCGACCTTGCTGCTGGGCGGTGAAAAACGCTTCGTGCTCTCCAACAGCGGGCACATCCAGAGCATCCTCAACCCACCGGGCAACCCCAAGGCCAACTTTGTCGAAAACCTCAAGCTGAGCAGCGACCCGCGCGCCTGGTACTACGACGCCAGCCATATCGAGGGCAGTTGGTGGCCGCAGTGGCTTGAGTGGATCCAGCAACGCAGCGGGGTGCAGCGCGAGACCCTGACGGCCCTGGGCAACCAGAACTACCCACCGATGGAGGCGGCGCCCGGCACCTATGTGCGGGTTCGCTGACACCCTGGCCCCTTGAACACTAAGAAGACTGGATGAAAACCCGCGACCGTATCCTTGAATGTGCCCTGCAGTTGTTCAACCAAAAGGGCGAGCCGAATGTTTCAACCATGGAAGTGGCCAATGAAATGGGGATCAGCCCCGGCAACCTCTATTACCACTTCCATGGCAAGGAACCCCTGGTCATCGGGCTGTTCGAGCGCTTCCAGGGCGAACTGGCCCCACTGCTCGACCCACCGGCGCAAGTGCAGTTGGCGCCGGAGGATTACTGGTTGTTCCTGCACTTGATCGTCGAACGCATGGCGCACTATCGGTTCCTGTTCCAGGACCTGTCGAACCTGGCCGGGCGCTTGCCGAAGCTGGCCAAGGGCATTCGCAACCTGCTGACCGCACTCAAGCGCACCCTGGCTTCACTGTTGGCGCGGCTCAAGGCCGAAGGCCAGTTGGTCAGCGAAACCCAGGCCCTGGGCCAACTGGTGGAGCAGATCACCATGACCCTGCTGTTTTCCCTGGATTACCAGCGGATTCTTGATCGCGAGGCTGAGGTGCGAGTCGTGGTCTATCAAGTGATGATGCTGGTGGCCCCGCACCTGTTGATGCCCGCACGCTTGGCGACCGAGCGTTTCGCCCTGCGTTACCTGGATGACCCGGTTTGACGGTCAAGGCCGAACCCCGCCTGTGGAAGGGGCCAGGTTCAGCCTCCCGTCAGGTTATCCCGACTTCCTGAACTGGTGCGTGAACTTGAACAGTTCACTGTCGCTGCTGATTCCCAACTTTCGATAAGCCGATTGTTTTTGTGTACTGATCGTACTTGCACTGCGCGAGAACTTTGCCGCAATTGAGTTCACCGACATACCATCCAAAAAACACCGCAGTACTTCTTGCTCCTTGGGTGAGAGACAAGCGTTCAATTGCAACGGCGTTGCAAAGTCCATTTTCGACTTAATGCTCGCGACTTCAAGCACCGATTGCATGCCTTGCAGGGCTGGCACCATACAAGGTTGCAGGTATATGCGGCCTTGGGCGACGGTGCGAATCGCCGTAATCAACTCCGTCAAGTTCTGGGTTTTACCCAGAATCCCCCAACAGCCGGCTTTCAATGACAGTGAAACCGTGGCCGGCGTGTAGTGCGAACAGACAATCAACGGCCGGCACTGCCTGAAACGCCTGTTCAGCGCCTGGATCAGGCTGATGCCATCGCTGTCCGAGGGGGCCAGGATAAAGTCCATGACCACCACATCCACCGGGCGCCGGGCCAGCGCTTCCAACAACTCCCGCCCCGTCCCGAATGATCCGACCACGTCCAGATCGGTCTCTTTGCTCAAGCCCAGCTCGATGCCCTGGCGGACCATTGCGTGGTCGTCCAGCAGCATGACGGTATAAGGGGTGGCAATTGAAGTAGGCATAAATAGCCTCGCTTAAATGAATGCAGCAGCACATACCTGATCTGTTACTGCAAGCACGGTATACCCGGCCACACACTAGGATCAATACAACACAGCAATAAGTTAGATGCCTACAGCAATTACCTACAGACCATTCTTAGTACTACAGAAAATTCTGAAATTTATTAATTTTGTTTTCGAACAATTACGAGACAAAACTCGCTACTTCTCTATAGATGCAACGCGCGCAAACAGACAAATTAGGGCTCCCCGCCTTTTAAGCACCCAGCGTTTGAAACACTGGCGGGCCACCCCGATGACTCACGACTGGAAACACCATGAAAGGCAACACTGTATCCACGCTTACAGCCGCGCTGGCCTTGACCGCCGCAGTATCACAAGCCGCCCACGCAGCAGATGGCGTTATCAACTTCAGCGGTCTGGTGACCGATGTCACCTGCACGATCGAGGGCGCGGCACCGGGCTCTGGGGCAGTGGTCAAGGACATCAACCTGGGGGGCGTGTCGGCTGCGCGCCTGGCCGTCGCAGGCAATCGCGCCAACCTCACGGGCTTCACCATCCGTATTGGCGCCCCCGGCGAAGGCAGTTGCACCAACGGGCGCACCGCCATGGTGGCCTTTGACCCGACCAGCCCGGCCATTGATGTGGCAACCGGGCGCTTGAACATCGACGGTTACGATAATCCGTCCGACAGCAGCAACGCCAAGAACGTACAGATCGAAGTCACCAACCGCGATGGCACGCCGATCAATCTTTACAGCGAGAAATCCACCGGTGTGGTGATCGCCGACAACCAGGCACTGATCCCCCTGGCTGCGCAAATGTACGCCAGCGCGCCTGCCACCGAAGGCAAGGTCAATACCCGTGTCGGCTTTTTGATCGAGTACGCCGAGTAAGGGCGCAACCAGCCTTGCCAGTGCCGACCTGCGTGAATCGCGCAGCTCGGTACTGGCTGATGCGAAGAGATTTCAGACGATGAAAACAACAAACTGCCGGGTGCTGCTCGCCTGTGCCTGCTGCTTATTATTGCTGCTGCCCCCGCCATCCCATGCCGGGGTGATTGTTCACGGCACACGGGTGATCTACCCCGCGCAACAGCAGGAGGTGGTGGTGCGCCTGGAGAACAAAGGGACACGTCCCGCGCTGGTGCAAGCCTGGCTGGACGCCGGTGATCGGCATTCGCCCCCCGCGGCGGCGAAAACCCCGTTCACCCTGTCGCCACCGATCTTGCGCATCGAGCCCTACCAGCAACAGGCGATACGCCTGCGGTACACCGGCGAGCCGATAGCCGAGGACCGCGAAAGCCTGTTCTGGCTCAACGTGCTGGAAGTGCCGCCGCTTGCCACCGACGCGATGCAAAAGAACCAGATTGAATTGTCATTCCGCACCCGCTTGCGCGTCTTTCTGCGCCCACAAGCACTGCCTTACCCGGTCGACAGCGCGCCGGCAAAACTGCAATGGCAACTGCTGGCCCACGAACAAGGCCTGGCCCTGCAAGCCAGCAACCCGACGCCGTACCATATTTCGCTTGCCTCGATCGAGTTGTTGAGCGATGGCCAACGCTTCAGTAAAGCGCCGAACAAAGCCGCCGATGACAGCCTGCTGCTACCGGGTGGAGGCGTGAAGGTGTTTGCACTCCCCCTGCTACGCCAGCGCCCCCACGGCGAGGCCAAAGTGGAGTTCACCACGGTCAGCGATTTTGGCGCCCGCGTACGCCATTCCGTTGACCTTGGCCCTACGCCCGCCAAGCGAGTCACGCCATGAGTGCGACCAACCGCTTCATGACGTTAACCGTTGCGCTGTTGAGCAGCGCCGCCGTGCAAGCGAGCGTTATCGTCAACAGCACCCGCATTGTCTATCCACAGAACGACAATGAAGTGACCGTCCGGCTTGAGAGCAAGAACCAGGCCCCGGTACTGGTCCAGGCGTGGCTGGACAGCGGCGATGAACAATCCACCCCGGACGTGGCCACCGCACCGTTTGTGGTCATCCCGCCGATCTTTCGCATGGAGCCGGGCAAGCAACAGGTTGTGCGCCTGGCTTATACCGGCCAGGACCTGCCCTCGGCCCAGGAAGGCCTGTTCTGGTTCAACCTGCTGGAGGTGCCCTCACAGCGCCAGGGCGCTGCACAGAGCAATCAGTTTCAGTTGGCTTTCCGCTCGCGCATCAAGCTGTTCCTGCGCCCGGCCAACCTGCCCTACGGAGTCGAGGCCGCGCCCGGCAAGCTGCAGTGGCAGCGCGTGGCCACCGAGCAGGGCCAGGCTCTGGACGTGTTCAATCCAAGCCCTTACCACGTGACCTTCGAACAGATCCGCGTGCAGGTGGCAGAGCAGCAGCACGTGCGCGAACCCGCGGCCTCGGGTGTTGAAAACATGGTGATACCCGGTGGCCGCCTGCGCTTCGCCTTACCTCGGCTCACCGCGCCTTTGAACAGCTGCGCGACTGTGGCGTTTGAGACATTGGATGATTTCGGGGCAAAGGTGCGGCACACCACCGAGGTCTGTCCATGATGGGCCAATGACGGCATCGGTAATGGGAGCTGTGGGGGGCTTTGTTGGGGCTGCTTCGCAGCCCAGCGCGGGCGATGCGGCGTGCCGACAAGCCCGCTCGCCACAGTAAGCCCGCTGGCCACAGCAGGCGCCGCGCGATATGGGGCGGCGCGGATTAATTCTTCAACACATGCCTTCGCTGAATGCCCATTGCCCGGGGTAGGGACGCCCTATGCCGGGATTTGGACAGCACTTGCCTTTGAGAATCGTAGATATGAGTTTCAACACCCTGGTGCCTAGCCTGCTGCTGAGCGGCGCCTATGCCATGGCCGCCTACAGTGCCGAACATGTCGAGTTCAACCCGGCCTTCTTCGCCGGTGCAGCGGCGGGTTTGCAGGTCGATATTGCCAAGTTCAACCAGGGTAACGTGGTGCTGCCCGGCAGTTACCGCACCGAGGTACACCTCAACGGGCAATGGATCGGACGCGAAACCTTGACCTTCGTCGCACTCGACGGCCAGCGTAGCGCCCAGGTCTGCCTGGAGCGTGATGCGCTGCAGCGGTTTGGCATCGACCTGGGCAGCGCCGCATTTGCCCCCTGCGCCGATATCGCCACTTATCTGCCTGGCGCCAGCGGCCAATTTGACCCAGGCGAAAACCGCCTGGACCTGCAGGTGCCACAGGTTTACCTGGCTCGCCAGGCGCGGGGCTACATCGACCCACGGCACTGGGACAGCGGCATCGATGCCGCCTTTGTGCGCTACAACGCCAATACCTTCAGCACCCAGGCCGGCGGGCGCTCACAGGGCTCGATGTACCTGGGCCTCAACACCGGGCTCAATCTGGGTGATTGGCACTGGCGTCACGACGCCAGTTACAGCCACTCCAACAATGCCAGCGGCTATCAAAGCAACGCCACCTATGTGCAGCGCGAGCTGAGCGCGTGGCAATCACAGTTGATGGTGGGCGAAATCTACACACCGGGGGAGCTGTTCGACAGCGTGCGCCTGCGCGGTGCCAGTGTGTCGAGTGATGACCGCATGCTGCCGGACTCCCTGACCGGTTTTGCGCCCGTGGTGCGCGGCGTCGCCGAGACCAACGCCCGCGTCAGCGTGCGCCAGCGCGGCGTGTTGTTGGACGAAGTCTCCGTCGCGCCTGGCCCCTTTGTGCTCAAGGACTTTTCCCCGACCGGCTATGGCGGCGACCTGAGCGTGACGATCACCGAAGCCGACGGGCGCCAGCGCGCGTTCATCGTGCCGTTCGCCGCCAATGCCAACCTGCTGCGTCCCGGCTATCACCGCCACTCGTTGAGTGTCGGTCAACTTGATGAAATCGGCCTGCGGCATCCGCCCAGCCTGGTGCAGGCCACTTATCAGCATGGCCTGAACAATCTGCTGACCGGCTACACCGGCGCCATGATGGGTGACGACTACCAATCGCAGTTGCTGGGCACGGCATTCAATACGCCATGGGGTGCGCTGTCTGTCGACCTGACCCATTCAAATGCCCATCTGCCGGGTCACGGCTCCCGTGACGGGCAGAGCGTACAACTGCGCTACAGCAAGAACTTCGCAGATACCGGCACCCACTTTGCCCTTGGCGCTTACCGTTACTCCACCACCGGTTTCCTGAGCCTGGGCGACGCTGCGCGCATTCGCGACCTCGCCATCGACGGGCTGAACCTGGACGACGTGACCCGCCTGCGCGCCCGCACGGACCTGAGCCTGAGCCAGGGCGTGGGCAGCGGTTCGGTGTACCTGACAGGTTCTGCACAAAACTACTGGAACCGCGCGCAGGGCAACCTGACGTTCACGGCGGGGTACAGCAGCACCTGGAAAGGCCTTCACTACACCGTCAGCGCCCAACGCAGCCGTGACGTGCTCAGTGAAAGGGTCACTCAGCAAGTAGACGTCACCTTGAGCCTGCCACTGGGCAGCGGCGCCCGCTCGCCAACCTTGACTACCACGGCCTACCGCGGCGACCAAGGCAGCGGTGAGCGGATCAGCCTGGGCGGCAGCCTGGGCGAACACAGTCAACTGAGCTACAGCGTCAGCCGCAGCCGGGCCCAGGGCAGCGGCAGCACCACCAGCGCCGACGCGAAATACCAGACAAACCATGGCGTGCTGTCTGCCGGTTATGGCCAGAGCGACGCCTACCGCTCGACCTCCCTGGGCATGACCGGGGGCATTGTCGCCCACTCGGGCGGGGTGATTTTTGCCCCCGAACTGGGCGATACCCTGGGCATCGTCCAAGCCCCCGACGCCCAGGGCGCGCAAATCAATGGTCACCACCGTTCGCAAGTCACCGACAGCGGCTTTGCCGTGGTGCCCCACCTGACGCCCTACCGCCAGAACATCGTCGAACTGGACCCCAAGGACCTGCCCGTCGATGTCGAGCTCAAGACGGCCTCGCAGAATGTGGCGCCCCGCGCCGGTTCGGTGGTCAAGCTGCAATTCGGCACGATCAGCGGTCAGGCCTTATTGATCACGGCACCGCGCCAGGACCGCAGCCCGCTGCCGTTCGGTGCCGATGTGTTCGACGAGGACGGTGCCAGCGTCGGGGTTGTCGGCCAGGGCGGCAAAGCGTTTGTCCGCGTGGCCCGCCCGTTGGGCCAATTGACCGTCAGGTGGGGCGCCGACGCCAGCACCGCGTGCCAGTTGCACTACGACGTGAACGCCCAGGCGCAGGCGGCTGGCACCCAGCGGCTGCGTCATCTGCACGCAGGCACCTGCCGGGGCGATGCAGCCAACGCCGCGTTGTAGACAGCCACGCACACGCCCTATTTCCCAGCGCAGGACAGACGATGAAACACCCCATCAAACTCATTGCAACACTGCTGATGTCCGGCCTCTCGAGTGCCGCGCACGCCGCGTGCGACCGGTATCAGAACGACACACTGACCCTCAACATGCCCGCCACTGTCACCGTACCGGCCAGTCTCCCGGTGGGTGCCGAAATTTTCAGTGGTACCTTCAGCGGCACAGCGCAGGCCTTCACCACGAACTGCCCCACCTTGACACTGTTGACGATCACCGGGCGCTACCAGACCAAAGACCCCGGCTACCCAGCGGCCTATCGCACCGAAGCGCCAGGTGTGGGCGTACGTCTGAGACTCACGAATGCCGCAGGCATCGATTATCCGTTCGCATTGCATAACCAGCAGAGCAGATTCTCAGGACAAGTCCACAGCTTCACCGGCGCGACGCTGAAGTTCTATAAAACCGGGCCGGTCACCGACGGCACCCTCCCGGCCGGGGCCATCCGGGTGAACCGGATGGACAACACCCCGGAGAGTTTCACCCTGCTGCTCGGCAACGCCGTGCGTTTTGTCAGCCCTGCTGCCACCTGCGACCTGGCAACCGGGGACGTCAACCGCACCATTGCACTCGATCCGGTCAAGGTCAGTACTTTGCAAAACGCCACCTTCGCCGGCGCCCGCGACTTCGAGCTCACTGCGATCTGCCAGGATGCCTCCCAGGTCACTTTCCGTTTTTCCGGCGCTCCCGCCGGGGGCAACAACGCCCTCTTCGCCAATACCGGCACTGCCGGCGGCGTCGCACTGTGGCTGTATTCGCGGATCAATGGCGCAGTCCAGAACATCAACGCCGACGGCACCAGCGACACGCGCACGGTGGAGGTTTCCGGCGATCGCGCAGTCCTGCCGCTGGGCGCGGCTTATCACGCAAACGGCACGGTCAGCCAAGGCACCCTCCTCAGCACCGCTACCGTCAACATCACCTACAACTGAATCCCGGAGAACTATCTAATGAGCACCCGCAGACTCTCGCTACTGCTGGCCGTGACGGCTGGCCTCGCGGCCAACACGGCGCACGCAAATGCCACGGGCACCCTGCACTTCACCGGCCAGGTCGAGGCCGGCACGTGCAACCTGGCCGCCGGCGACGAAAACCGCACCTTTACGCTGCCGGCCATCAAGATCTCCGACTTCGATGCCGCGCCGAGTGCGGGCGCGTTTGATTTCGAGATTTCGGCCGATTGCGAATCGGACATCCGCCACGTGACGTTCTTGTTCGCCGGCACGCCGTCGACCGGCAATCCGGCATTGTTTTCCAATACGGGGACATCGAAAGGCACGGCCTTGTGGTTGGCACACCGCGCGTCCCCGGTTTTTGCGATTGCTGCCAATGGCAACGCGGCCAAACGCAGCCGCAAGATTGCAACGAACAGCCACAAGGCGGTGATCCCGCTCACGGCGGCGTACCATAAAACCGGCGCAGCGATCAGCCAAGGCACGCTGGTGAGCGCGGTGACCGTTTCAATCACCTACAACTGATGGGTTTGGGTGGCGCTGGCGAAATAGCTCGTTGTGCACAATAAAAAACGCCCGACCTTTGCAGGCCGGGCGTTTTCAGGTGTCCCGTAACGATCAGGACTGACTGGTAGGCGGGGTTACCGGCGTGACAGTCGGGGTAGCCGCAGCGGGCGTCGGCGCAGTGGCCGAGTTGGTCGCGGATGTCGCCGTTGCAGGTTTGGCCGCAGCGGCTGGCTTTGGTGCTGCTGGCTTCTTGGCTACAGCCGGCTTTTTCGCCGCAGGCTTTGCAGCAGGTTTGGCCGCTGCAGGCTTGGCGGCCGGTTTGGCTGCAACGGGCTTGGCCGCAGGTTTCGCCGCAGCGGTTTTTGCCGCTGGCTTGGCGGCTGGCTTGGCTGCCGGTTTCGCGGCTGGCTTGGCCACAGGTTTTGCAGCAGCTTTGGCAGCCACTGGTTTCTTGGCCGCAGGTTTGGCCGCAGCCGTTTTTGCCGCTGGCTTGGCAGCTGCCTTGGCCGCGGGCTTAGCGGCAGGTTTGGCGGCGGCCTTGACCAACGGTTTGGCTGCGGTTTTCGCTGCAGGCTTGGCTGCCGCGGTTTTCGCAACCGGCTTGGCAGCAGGTTTTGCCGCCGCTTTGGCGGGAGCCACTTTGGCGCCGGTCAGTTTCTCGATCTGCTTGGTCAGGGTATCGACCTTGCTGTGCAGCGCCTTCACTTCATTGCGGCTGGGCACGCCCAGGCGCGAAATGGCACTGTTAAGACGCTTGTCGAGTGCACCTTCCAGTTCGCCCCAGGTACCCAGGACCTGTTTTTTGGCATCACTGATACGGGACTTGGCAGAGCTGGCGCTCGCCTTGGCCGCATCGACTTGTTTACCGACGGTGCTCTTGGTCAACTTCTCGGCCTTCTCGCCGTCTTTAACCAAAGTCTCGAAGAGTTTGCTGCCGTCACTGTCGATCTTCGAGTACACGCCTAAACCAGCCAGCCAGATCTTGCGGGAGTATTCTTCAACTTTCCCGACCCAAGAGCTGCCTTCTTTCTGAGTAGTCTTTTTAACAGCCATCCGATGTCTCCTTAGTGTTTACGCGCGACACGTTCGAGCAATGCCGTTAGCTCATCGAGCTTAGCAGAGAGTGTCTCCACGTCATGTTTAGACGCAATGCCGATACGATTCAAGGCACTTGCGACACGCGCATCAAAAGCCTTCTCGACTTTATCCAGTTGCACTTCCACACGACCTTTGACGCCGGAGACATTGCTCTTGACGTAATCAATCTGACTGTTGGCTGCATCAAGTTGTTCATTCACAACTTTTTTGCCTTTGCTTTCAACATGTTGACCGGACTTAACGAGTTCCTTGAAGTACTCGCTGCCTTCGCTGCCGACCTTCGCGTAAGCCCCCAAACCCGCCAACCAGATCTTGCGAGCATAGGTTTTAACCTCACTCAGAGCGTTGTTTTGGGTGTCGATTTTTTTCTTCAAAATAACTTTGGCCATGGTGCACCTCACGCATAAAAGGGTGGAGGAACTGCCCACAGGAGTTGAGGGCTGACTACAAAGTAGGGAGAAAAATTAGAATCGGCACCCTAACAAGCAGCCCTTTCTAAGGCGCTCAAGTACCACTTCGTGCCTAGCAAGTGTGGCGAGCGGGCTTGTCGGAGCGCCGCATCGCCCCCGCTGGGCTGCGCAGCAGCCCCAAAGCCTGGCACCTCGGTGTATCTGATAAAAATGAGGTGTGCCTTATTGGGGCTGCTGCGCAGCCCAGCGGGGGTGAGCCCCCTCGCCACAGCAGCCTGCTGCCACAGTTGAGTGTTTGCGCTGCAAGTACAGGTCAGGCCAGTGCCTTATCCAAGGCCTTTTCGATTTCCGACTTGATGGTGCCACTCATGGCCGACATCAATAGGCCCAGTTCCACCTCGACCCTTAAAGAGTCCTCGGCTACTTTCACCGTGCCTTTGACCCCGGAACGCTTGAGGTTCAGCGTATCGCCGGACCACGACGGCTCAAGGCCGTATTGTTCCTTGAGTTTGTGCGCCAACTTGTCGGCCTTCGCCCTGGCGACTTCTTTGCCAAGTGTATGGGCACGTTCAACCTGTATCCGGGCCATGTGAATGACTCCTCGCTGCAAAGACTTAGTGAGCCCCTTGTTTACCCGGCCATGCGGCAAAAGGTCTCGGTGGCGATCTATCTTACCTTCAGCCTTGCCAAGACAAAGCAGGCCCTGGGGATTATCATGTCCCGCATTCTCTTTTGGTGACAGCGATATGACTGATCAGCGCAAAGGCAGCGATGCCGAACCCACCACTCACTTCGGCTTCAAGAACGTCCCGGAAAGCCAGAAAGCGGAAAAAGTCGCTGAAGTGTTCCACTCCGTGGCCGCCAAGTACGACCTGATGAACGACGTACTGTCGGGCGGCATGCACCGCCTGTGGAAACGGTTCACTATCGAGTTGTCGGGCGTGCGCACCGGCAACCGGGTGCTGGACATCGCCGGCGGCACAGGCGACCTGGCAGCCAAGTTCTCCAAGCTCGTTGGCCCTACCGGCCAGGTGGTATTGGCCGACATCAATGGCTCGATGCTCAAGGTGGGCCGCGATCGCCTGCTGGACAAGGGCGTGGCGGGCAATATCGAATTCGTCCAGGCCGACGCTGAAAAGCTGCCGTTCCCCGACAACCATTTCGACTGCGTGACCATCGCCTTCGGCCTGCGCAACGTGACCCATAAAGAAGACGCCCTGCGCTCGATGCTGCGGGTGCTCAAGCCGGGCGGCCGCCTGCTGGTGCTGGAGTTCTCCAAGCCGACCAACGCGCTGATGTCCAAGGTCTACGACACCTACTCGTTCGCCTTCATGCCGTTGATGGGCAAGCTGATCACCAATGACGCCGAAAGCTATCGCTACCTGGCCGAATCGATCCGCATGCACCCGAACCAGGAAACCCTGAAGTCGATGATGGTCGAGGCCGGCTTCGACCGCGTGACCTACCACAACATGACCTCCGGCATCGTTGCCCTGCACCGCGGCATCAAACCCTGATGTTGTTCACGGGCCTTCTCGCCAGCGTCGAACACGGCCTCAACCGTGTCCTGCGCCTGGACAGCACCGCTCTGGCGCGGCTGGCGCACCTCAATGGCAAGATCATTGCCGTCGATTGCACCAGCCCCGCCTTGCAACTGTTCATCCTGCCCAGCGATGAAGGCCTGTTGCTGGCGGCACACTGGGCCGCCGATGCCGACTGTACCCTGCGTGCCTCCGGCTCAAGCCTGCTGCGCCTGGCCATGAGCCGGGACAAGACCGCGATCCTGCACGGCCCGGACGTGGAGCTTGAGGGCGACAGCGCGGTGCTGATGGACCTGGCCGCCGTGCTGCAAGACCTGGAGCTGGACTGGGAATACGAGCTGTCCCGCTGGCTCGGCCCCGTGGCCACCCAACTGATCAGCGGGCACCTGCGCAGCCGCTCGCGCTGGTACCAGCAGGGTTTCGCCAGCCTCAATCAAAACCTCGCCGAATACCTGAGCGAAGAATCGCGCACCCTCGTCGGACAACGGGAAGCCGAAGCGCGCTTTCGTGAACTCGACCAGGCCAAACTCGACCTGGAACGGCTTGAGGCGCGCTTCGAGCGCCTGAGCCGCTCCCTTGATCCAAGCGATAACGCATGAAGCTGCTCGCCGTCCGCCGTCTGTTCCGAATCCAACGCGTCGTCATTCGCTACCGCCTCGATGACCTGCTGTTCGCCCTGCCGCTGCCGTGGTTTCTGCTGGCTGTGCGCTACGTGCTGCCGTGGCGCTGGTTCCCGCGCAAGACCCTGGACCTGAGCCGTGGTGCGCGCCTGCGCCTGGCCTTGCAGGACCTGGGGCCGATCTTCATCAAGTTCGGGCAGATCCTGTCCACCCGCCGTGACCTGCTGCCCGAAGATATCGCCGACGAGCTGATGCTGCTGCAAGACCGCGTGCCGCCGTTCGACTCACAGCAATCGATGAAGCTGATCGAAGAACAGCTGGGCAAGAAAATCAGCGAGGTGTTCAGCCGGTTCGACGTCGAGCCCCTGGCCTCGGCTTCGGTCGCCCAGGTGCATGCCGCGCAGCTGAAAACCGGCGAAGAAGTCGTGGTCAAGGTTATCCGCCCTGGCCTCAAGCCGATCATCGGCCAGGACCTGGCGTGGCTGTTCATCCTCGCCCGCGCCGCCGAGCGGTTCTCTGCCGATGCGCGCCTGCTGCACCCGGTGGACGTGGTCGCCGACTACGAAAAAACCATCTACGACGAACTCGACCTGCTGCGCGAGGCGGCCAACGCCAGCCAGCTCAAGCGTAACTTCGAGGGCTCGCCGCTGCTGTATGTGCCGCAGGTGTATTGGGACTGGTGCCGGCCAAAAGTGCTGGTGATGGAGCGTATCTACGGGGTGCAGGTCACCGACCTGGCGACCCTGGCCGACCAGCGCACCGATATGAAGATGCTCGCCGAGCGCGGTGTGGAGATTTTCTTTACCCAGGTGTTTCGCGACAGTTTCTTCCACGCCGACATGCACCCCGGCAATATCTTCGTCAGTACGGTGAACCCGTGGAGCCCGCAGTACATCGCCATCGACTGTGGCATCGTCGGCAGTCTCACCCCCGAGGACCAGGACTACCTGGCGCGCAACCTGTTTGCCTTCTTCAAGCGTGACTACCGCCGCGTGGCGCAATTGCACATCGATTCGGGCTGGGTGCCGGCCGAAACCAAGCTCAATGAGTTCGAAGCGGCGATCCGCACCGTGTGCGAGCCGATCTTCGAAAAACCGTTAAAAGATATTTCCTTCGGCCAGGTACTGATGCGCCTGTTCCAGACGGCCCGGCGCTTCAATATGGAAGTGCAGCCGCAACTGGTACTGCTGCAAAAGACCCTGCTCAATATCGAAGGCCTGGGCCGCCAGCTGTACCCGGACCTGGACCTGTGGAACACCGCACAACCGTTCCTTGAGCGCTGGATGCGCGAGCGCGTCAGCCCGAAAACCCTGCTGGGCAACCTGCAAAGCCAGGTCGAGCAGCTGCCGCACCTGGCCAACATGACCCGCGACCTGCTCGAGCGCATGTCCCAGCCCCACGCCAAGGACCCGGCGCCGCCGTGGCACCAGCGCAAGGACGACTGGTTCCTGCGCCTGCTGGGCGCGGCGCACCTGGGCGCTGGCGCGGTGCTTGCCGTCGGCGGGCCGTTGCACGAACTGGGTCACTGGCCGGCCGGAATCATGGTCGCCGTGGGCCTTTATCTGGTCGTGCGTCGATAGGCCGACCGGTTATACACTGTTGCACAATGCCGGGGCGGGCCACGCACGGCTGTCGGAGTCGAAGATGAAAGACTGGCTGGACGAGATCAAGTGGGACAGTGACGGCCTGGTGCCAGCCATTGCCCAGGACCACAAGACCGGGCGCATCCTGATGATGGCCTGGATGAACCGCGAGGCCCTGAGCCTGACTGCCGCCGAGCAGCGTGCCATCTACTGGTCACGTTCCCGTGGCAAACTGTGGCGCAAGGGCGAAGAGTCCGGGCATGTGCAAAAACTGCACGAGATGCGCCTGGATTGCGACGCCGATGTGATCGTGCTGATGGTCGAGCAGATCGGCGACATCGCCTGTCATACCGGCCGCCACAGCTGCTTCTACCGGGTGTTCGAGAACGGCGCGTGGAAAACCGTCGAGCCGGTGCTCAAAGACCCGCACGCCATTTACTCGGCAGGACATTGAACATGAGCGATACCCTGAACCGTGTGGCCCAGGTGCTGGAAGACCGCAAAGGTGCGGACGCCGACAGCTCCTATGTCGCCAGCCTGTACCACAAGGGTCTGAACAAGATTCTGGAAAAACTCGGCGAAGAATCCGTCGAGACCATCATCGCCGCCAAGGATGCCGAAATCAGCGGCGACTACAGCGATGTAATCTATGAAACCGCCGACTTGTGGTTCCATAGCCTGGTGATGCTCGCCCAACTGGGGCAGCACCCACAGGCCGTGCTGGATGAACTGGACCGTCGCTTCGGCTTGTCCGGGCACGCCGAAAAGGCCTCGCGCCCGTCCGCCTGAATAACTTTCTGACTGAGGAATTGCAGCATGGGCATTTTTGACTGGAAACACTGGATCGTCATTCTCGTGGTAGTCGTCCTGGTGTTCGGTACCAAGAAACTGAAGAACCTGGGCACCGATGTCGGCGAATCCATCAAGGGCTTTCGCAAGGCCATGAACGACGACGAAAAACCGGCCGATGCCGGCGCCAACCCGATTCCTCCGGCGCAACCTGTACACCCCCAGGCCGCGCAGCCGATCACTGAGCGTCGCACCTTCGACGTACAGGCCGAGAAAGTCGAAGAGCCGTCCCGCAAAGACTCGTGAGCACTGACTAATGTTTGGTATCAGCTTCTCTGAACTGCTGCTCGTCGGCCTTGTTGCCCTGTTGGTGCTGGGGCCTGAACGCCTGCCCGGCGCCGCACGCACGGCCGGCCTGTGGGTCGGGCGCCTGAAACGCAGTTTCAACGCCATCAAACAGGAAGTTGAACGGGAAATCGGCGCCGACGAGATCCGCCGGCAACTGCACAACGAACACATTCTGTCCCTGGAGCAGGAAGCGCGGAAAATCCTCGCGCCCCAGCAACAGGCGCCGACACCGGTTGAGCCGGTGGCCGAGCAGAGCATTGCGCCTGTGGCCCAAACCACCCCGGCCGCAACGCCCGTGCCCCCAGCAGAGCCAGCGCCGACGCCTGCCGCGTCGCCCGCTCCCCACGACCCTACATTGCCGCCGCGAGCCCCATGAGCGCTGATAAACCGGAAAACGACCAGCACATGCCGCTGGTCTCGCACCTCACCGAGTTGCGCACCCGCCTGCTGCGGTGTGTCGCGGCGATCTTCGTGATCTTTGCCGGGCTGTTTGCCTTTACCCAGCAGATCTACACCTTTGTCTCCACGCCGCTGCGCGAGTACCTGCCGGTGGGCGCGACGATGATCGCCACCGACGTATCCTCGCCGTTCCTGACGCCGCTCAAGCTGACGATGATGGTTTCGCTGTTTTTGGCGATCCCGGTGATCCTGCACCAGATCTGGGGCTTTATCGCCCCGGGCCTGTACAAGCATGAAAAGCGCATCGCGGTGCCGCTGCTGGTGTCGAGCATCATGCTGTTCTACACCGGCATGGCGTTTGCGTACTTCCTGGTGTTCCCGCTGATCTTCAAGTTCTTCGCCGCCGCCACCCCGGCCGGCGTGGAAATGATGACCGACATCACCAGCTACCTCGACTTCGTGATGACGCTGTTCTTCGCCTTTGGCGTGGCCTTCGAGATCCCGGTGGCGGTGGTATTGCTGGTGTGGATCGGCGTGGTCGACGTGCAGTACCTGCGCAAGATCCGCCCTTACGTGATCATCGGCTGCTTCGTGGTCGGCATGATCCTGACCCCGCCGGATATCTTCTCGCAAACCTTGCTGGCCGTGCCGATGTGGATGCTGTTTGAAGTAGGCATCCTGTTTGGCAGCCTGGTGAGCAAGCGTGGCGAACACCCGGATGACCAACCCGCCGATGACGACCAGCCGCCAGCGACACAACCGTGAACCTGCTGCTGCTTGAAGACGCCGACTTTATCGCGGCCGACCGGGTGGTGCTGCGTGACCGACGCCTGGTGCACATGCAGCAAGTGCATCGCGCGGCGGTCGGCGACAGCCTGCGCGTGGGGCGCATTGGCGCTCTGATGGGCAATGCCCAGCTGCTGCGCCTGGAAGCGGACGAAGCCGAGCTGCAAATCACCCTCGACCAGCCGCCACCGGCCAAACTGCCACTGACGTTACTGCTGGCCCTGCCGCGCCCGAAAATGCTCCGCCGGGTGTTGCAGACGGTGGCGTCCATGGGCGTGCCACGGGTGGTGCTGGTCAACAGCTATCGGGTCGAGAAGAGCTTCTGGCAGACGCCCTTCCTGGAGCCCGAAGCGGTTCGCGAACAACTGATCCTTGGCCTGGAACAGGCCCGGGATACCGTGTTGCCCGAGATCATCATCGAAAAGCGCTTCAAGCCCTTCGTCGAAGACCGCCTGCCGGCCCTGGCCCAGGGCACCCTTGGCCTGGTCGGACACCCCGGCGCGTACCCGCCCTGCCCTCGCGATGTGGATGAGCCGGTGACCCTGGCCATCGGCCCCGAAGGTGGCTGGATCCCCTATGAGGTGGATTTGCTGGCCAAGGCCGGGTTGCAGCCGGTGCAGCTGGGTGCGCGGATCCTGCGGGTAGAAACCGCCGTCACCGCGCTGCTGGCCCGCCTCTTCTAACCCGCTCTGATAGACCACTGAAATCTCCTGTAGGAGCGAGCTTGCTCGCAAAAAACTTGAGAGCCGCGCGTTCATTTAGCAAGTACCCGTTATCGTTGACAATTTTCGCGAGCAAGCTCGCTCCTACAGAATCGCGCGTGCATGCCGATACCCTCAGGATAAGTCCAAGCCTTGTTCAGGGGAGTTCACCGCATGCACCGTTGGCTAGCTGAAAAACTGGGAAATGTGAGCGTCAATCGCAAGCTGAGCGTGGGCTTTGGCCTGGTGTTGCTCCTCACGCTTCTGATCACCTTCACTGGCTGGACGGGCCTTAGCGGCGTGATCAGCCGGGGCGATAAACTGGGCTTTATTTCCAGCCTCAATGAACTGACCAAAGACCTGCGCCAGGCCCGCCTGGACTATGAAATGCGCCGTGGCGAACAGGGTCCCGGGCTGGTCAACGAGCTGATGGAAAAACTCGACAGCGGCCTCAAGACTGCGCGTAGCCAGATCGAGCAGCCGGCCGATGTCGCCTTGATCGACGAGCAACTGGCTGCCGTCGCCAAGTACAAGCAGTCCTTCAGCGCCATGGTCCAGGCCGGTGCCAGCCGCGAAGACGCCCGCAGCAAACTCGGCGCCACCGCTGACAACGCCGTCGCCCGCGTGTCGGAAATCGAAAAGAGCCTGCTGCAAGGTGAAAGCGTCAGCCAATTCAACAGCGTGATCGACTTGAGCAAGTTGATCCAACAGGCGCGCTTCCAGGTACGTGGCTACACCTATAGCGCCAAGGTCGAGGCCGAGCAGCCGGCCCTGGACGCCATCGCCAACGCCCTGAAAAACGCCGACAGCCTGCGCAGTCAATTGCCGGAGCAATACAGCGCCAACCTGCAAGAGGCCAGCGACTCCCTCAAGGCCTACCTCGCGGCAGTCAGCCAGTTCCGTGATTCCCAGGTGGCCAGCGCCGCAGCCCTCAAGGCCATGGCTGAACAAGGCGACCTGCTGTTCGACCGCAGCAAAAAACTCACAGCCTCACAAACCATCATCCGCGACGCCGACGCTGCACAGGCCAAGTTCCTGTTGATGCTCGCCACCGCCCTGGCGCTGGTCTTCGGCATCGTGGCGGCCTGGGCGATCACCCGCCAGATCGTGATTCCACTGAGCCAGACCCTCAAGGTCGCCGAGCGGGTCGCTGCCGGTGACCTGACCCACGACCTGGTGTCGCAACGCCAGGACGAACTGGGCCAACTGCAACGTGCCATGCAAAGCATGACCATGGGCCTGCGCGACTTGATCGGCGGGATCAGCGACGGCGTGACGCAGATCGCCAGTGCTGCCGAAGAATTGTCGGCCGTTACCGAGCAGACCAGCGCCGGGGTCAACAGCCAGAAGGTCGAGACTGACCAGGTCGCCACCGCCATGAACGAAATGGCCGCCACCGTGCAGGAAGTGGCGCGCAATGCCGAAGAGGCTTCCGAAGCCGCCGTCGCCGCCGACCAACAGGCCCGCGAAGGTGACAGAGTGGTCGGCGAGGCCATCGCCCAGATCGAGCGCCTGGCCGGTGAAGTCGGCAACTCCACCGAGGCCATGGGCCATCTCAAGCGCGAAAGCGACAAGATCGGCAGCGTCCTGGACGTGATCAAGTCCGTGGCCCAACAAACCAACCTGCTGGCACTCAACGCCGCTATTGAAGCCGCACGCGCCGGGGAAGCCGGTCGTGGCTTCGCGGTGGTGGCCGATGAGGTGCGCAGCCTGGCGCAACGCACGCAGAAATCCACCGAGGAGATCGAAGAACTGATCGTCGGCCTGCAAAGTGGCACCCAACAAGTGGCGACCATCATGGACAACAGCCGCAGCCTCACCGACAGCAGCGTCGAGCTGACCCGCCGGGCCGGCAATGCCCTGGAAAACATCACTCGCACGGTTTCGGCGATCCAGGCCATGAACCAGCAGATCGCCACCGCCGCCGAGCAACAGAGCGCGGTGGCCGAAGAGATCAACCGCAGCGTGCTGAATGTGCGTGACGTGTCGGAGCAGACCGCAGCGGCCAGTGAAGAGACCGCCGCCTCCAGTACCGAACTGGCGCGCCTGGGCACCCATCTGCAGGCACTGGTCGGCCGTTTCCGGGTTTGATACCTGCCCTTCGCGGCGATCCGTCCGGGTCGCCGCTTAAAGCTTGTGAAGTTTCCTACATTCTTTTCAGACCGTGATCCATACGCCCGGCGCCCAACGGAACTAGCGTTCAAATGGGTTCACTGTGTCCACGCCCTTCGGCGCCCCGGTACAGCGAACGCCTTTGTTCACTTGCCGGAGGTTGACCATGCTTCGTCGAATGACTCAACTGCTGGGTGACGCCAGCGTCACCCTCAAACTGGTTCTGGGTTTTGCCTTGGTCTTGGCCCTGAGCCTGGTGATTGCCCTCACCGGCTGGCAGGCCCTGGCCGCCTCGCTCTACCGTTCGCAGACCCTGAGCGTACTGGCGCAACTGGCGGTGACCGGCGAAGAGCTGCGAGCCGACCGCATCGTCTACCGCACCCTTGACGATGAGGCCAGCCTGAAAAAACTCAGCCTCTCCATAGAGCGGGTCGACGGGTATCTGGCCGAGGTTACAACACGGGTCAAGGTAGCCAAGCCGCTCCAATACCTGCAAAGCATGGTCAGTATTTCCGGTCAGTTCAAAACCACGCTCAAGGATGTACCGGCACTGGTCAAGCAGCGGGAAACCGCCCGTGAACAATTGAAGCAAAGCACAATCGACAGCGGTGACGCCCTGTCCCAATTGGCCAGCGACCTACCCGATCAAGAAGACCAAAAAGCCCTCGATACCGTCGAGGATTTGCGCCTGGCCATCGAACAGGCCGAAGACCGCGCCACAAGCCCGGCCTGGACCGCCAGTTCCCTGGATGCCTATGCCCAGGCCGTCAGCGACGCGCAACGCAGCCTCGAACTGGCCCAGGCCGCCGTAGAAAAGTTACCGGTGGACAGCGGCGCATTGAAAAATGTCGTACTCAGCATCCGCACCCATCTGACACGCCTGCGCGATACCCAACTCAACACCGAAAAGGCGCAAAACCTGCTGGAGCAGCAGTTGGACCAACTGTTGGCACAAAGTGACCTGCTCAGTCAGGACCAGACCGAGCGTCGCAACCAAGCGGCGGAAAATGCCCGCACCCAAACCGTTGCCATCACTGCTGCAGCCTTGCTGTTCGGCGCCCTGGCGGCCTGGGTGATTGCCGGGCAGATCGTAAAACCGCTACGCCGGGCGCTGGCCGTGGCCAACCGCATCGCCGATGGAGACCTGAGCCACGATGTGCAAACCCGGCGCCGGGATGAACTGGGTCAGTTGCAATGCAGCATGGCGCAAATGACCCTCAACCTGCGGAGCCTAATCGGCAGCATCAGCGACAATGCCCGGCAGATCGCCAGCGCCGCCGAAGAGCTTTCGGCCGTCACCGAGCAAACCCGCGCGGGCGTCAGCAATCAGCGCGACGAAACCGAGCAGGTAGCAACCGCCATGAACCAGATGCTCGCCACCGCCCAGGAAGTGGCCCGGCATGCCGAACAGGCCGCGATTGCCGCCAGCCAGGCCAATCAGCAGACCGAACTGGGGGACCAGGTGGTGACAGATGCGGTGGCGCACATTGAACACCTCGCCCACGAGATGGCGCGCTCAAGCCAGGCGATGCTGGGCCTGCAACGGGAAAGCCAGAAGATCGGCAGTGTGCTGGAGGTGATCAAGTCGGTGTCCCAGCAGACCAACCTGCTGGCGCTCAATGCGGCGATCGAAGCCGCCCGCGCCGGGGAAGCCGGCCAAGGCTTTGCCGTGGTCGCTGACGAAGTGCGCAGCCTTGCCCAACGCACCCAGCAATCTGCCGAGGAAATCGAAGAACTGATTGGCGGGCTGCACAGTGGCACGCAACAGGTTGCCGATATCATGGACAACAGCCGCACCCTGACCGATCGCAGTGTCGGCCTGACCCGCAACGCCGGGGATGCCCTGACGGAAATCGCGCGCACTGTGCTGCTCATCCAGGAAATGAACCCACAGATCGCCGCCGCCGCCGAGCAGCAAAGTGCGGTGGCCGAAGAGATCAATCGCAGCGTGTTGAAAGTGCGGGATGTGTCGGAACAAACCGCCGCGGCCAGCGAACAGACAGCGGCGGCAAGTATTGAACTGGCCCGATTGGGCAGCAATCTTCAGAAGTGCGTGGGCAAGTTCAAGGTTTGAACCTGCCCCCGCGACTTACAGGACCTGACGCAAGAACGCCTGTGCCCGTGGATCCTTCGGCGAATCGAAGAACTGCGCGGGCGCAGCATCTTCCAGCAGTTTGCCGTGATCGAAAAACAACACCCGATCCGCCACTTCCCGGGCAAAGCCCATTTCGTGGGTGACGCAGACCATGGTCATGCCTTCCAGGGCCAGGGTTTTCATGACATCCAGCACTTCGCCGACCATTTCCGGGTCCAGCGCCGAAGTCGGCTCGTCAAACAACATGACCTTGGGTTCCATGGCCAAAGCTCGGGCAATCGCCACACGCTGTTGCTGGCCACCGGAAAGCCGCGAGGGGAACTCGTTGGCTTTCTGTGCAATGCCGACCTTTTCCAGCAACGCCAGGGCCTTGGCCTCACGCTCTTTCTTGCCGCGCTTGCGCACGACTTTCTGCGCCAGGCACAGGTTCTCCAGGACGGTCATGTGCGGGAACAGGTTGAAGTGCTGGAACACCATGCCGACTTCGCGACGATAGGCGTTCACATCGGTCTTGGGGTCGGCCAGTTGCAAGCCGTCGATGCTCACCGAGCCTGAGTCGAACTCCTCCAGGCCATTGAGGCAGCGCAGGAACGTCGACTTACCAGAGCCAGATGGGCCGATTACTACCAGCACTTCGCCCTTGGCCACCTGGGTGGTGACGTGATCCACGGCGCGGACCACATGCCCACGGGTGTCGAAGACTTTTACCAGATCGCGGACTTCAATCACTTTGCGCGAGCCTCCGCTCAAGCCGGCTGGCCATTTTCGACAGCGGCAGGTTGATCAGCAGGTACAGGCCTGCGACACAGAACAGGATTTCAAACGGCGAGAACGAGGTGGTTATGACCTCGCGACCGCTCTTGAGCAGCTCGGTAATGGCGATCACCGAGACCAGCGAGGTGTCCTTGACCAGGCTGATAAACTGCCCGGCCAACGGCGGCAGCACGCGTTTGAAGGCCTGCGGCAACACCACGTGGCGCATCGACTGGCTGGCGCTCAAACCCAGGGACCGGGCCGCTTCGCCTTGGCCACGGGCAATCGACTGCACACCGGCACGCACGATTTCCGCCACGTAGGCGCCGGTAAACAGCGACAGCGCAGCAATACCGGCGAACTCACGGGACAGGTTCAGTACCGTGCCGATGAAGAAGTAGAAAATGAAGATCTGCACCAATAGCGGCGTGCCGCGTACCAGTTCGACGTAGATCGTCGACAGATCGCGTAGGGTCGGGTTATTCGACAAACGACACAGGCCCGTCGCCAGGCCAATCAACAAGCCCAATACCCCCGAGACCAGCGACAGCCACAGGGTGGTCCACAACCCCCACATCAACGGGCCCAGCGCCCAATGTCGGGTCACACCGATCACATCGCCTTCGGCCACATCGTCGCCACGGGCCACTTGCAGGCTGTTTTCGGCCACCGTCAGGTGCTGCTCGGCGCCGGCGTCGTTGCGCAAGGTAACTTCAGCAACGTCGCCCTTGCGTACCAACTCGACCACGGTGGAAATATCCGCCGCCCGCTTGGACTCTTCAGCCTGGTAGGCGAAGTATTGCGGCACGCGGTTCCAGCGCCATTCGTAGGACATCAGCGAGGTGGCGTAGTACAACGCGCCGGCCAGGCCGACCAGCACCAGCACGGTCAGCAGGTGCCAGGGCCATTGGGCTTTTTTCTGTTTCATTGCGGGTTCCGGGATGTGTATCGGCTGTCAGGCCGCCATCGCGGGCAAGCCCGCTCCCACCTTGGAATGCACTCCAACTGTGGGAGCGGGCTTGCCCGCGATGGGCGCGACGCGATTTCTAGCTTATTCCATGTCCTTGAGCCACTCGGAGCTCTTGAACCACTTGTCATGGATGCGATCGTAGGTGCCGTCGTGCTTGATCTGGTGCAGGAAGTTGTTGATGAAGTTGATGCTGTCGTAGTCGCCCTTCTTCAGGCCAAATGCCAGAGGCTCGTAGGTGAAGGGTTCTTCGAGGTACACCAGCTTGCCATTGCCGACTTTTTTCTCGGCAACCACGTTGTACGGCGCGTCGTAGACAAAGGCGTCGGCCTTGCCGTTGACCACATCAAGCACACCTTCCTGCTCGTTGTCGTAGCCGTGGTACTTAGCCTTGGAGATCAGCTTCTTGGCCACCATCTCGCCGGTGGTACCGAGCTTGGAGGTCAGGCGGTATTTCTCGTCATTCAGGTCTTTATAGGACTTGATGGTGCCTTCCAGGTCCTTGCGGATCAGCAGGGTCTGGCCCACCACGATGAACGGTTCGCTGAAGTTCAGGCGCAGGTTACGCTCCTGGGTCAGGGTCATGCCGCTGCCGATCATGTCGAACTTGCCGGTCAGGAAGGCCGGGATAATGCCGTCGTAACCGGTGGAGACCAGTTCCAGCTTGACCCCCATGGACTTGGCCATCGCCTTGAGCAGGTCAACTTCGAAACCAATGATTTCGCCGCGTTTGTTGGTCATCTCGAACGGCATGTAGGTCGGATCCATACCGACTTTCAAGGTGCCGCGCTTGACCGCGTCGTCAATCGCACCGGCCTGGGCCGTATTGACTGCCAGCAAGGCTGTAACACCGAGCATGAGCATCGAAAGATACTTTTTCATCACCAAGTCCCCTGACTCATTTTATTTTGATGCAGGCCTTAGCACGGCCGCACTATTTCTTCGGGGAGCGATGCTAACCCACTCGCCCACCGGCACAAAGGTCTAGCCGGGATTTGTTGGCGGATATGACAGAAAAACCCCACAAAACCCCGGAGAAAAGCGCAGTTAGACGGTTTGCCACAGGGGGCCAGGCTCTAGAACTTATGTAAGCAGTTGTGACCATCATTCGATCTCCGACAACCAGTCCGTGTCCCGGAACCACTTGTCATGCAGCCGATCGTAGGTGCCGTCCTGGGCAATCTGATTCAGGAAGTGATTGATCCAGTTCAGGCTGTCGTAATCGCCCTTCTTCACCCCAAACGCCAGGGGTTCATAGGTAAAAGGCTGTTCCAGGGCCAGCAGCCCGTGGTTTTGCGGCTTGGCCAGGGCAATCAGGTTATAGGGCGCATCGTGGATAAACGCATCCACCTCGCCGCTGACCACCTGACGTACGCCTTCCTCCGCCGTGGCAAAGCTGCGCAGCTGTGCAGCCCCCAGGAAGCGACGCGCCGCGGCTTCGCCGGTGGTGCCGTCTGCGGCAGCAATGCGATAGCCGGCTTCGTTCAAGTCTTCAATGCTGCCGACCTTGCCGGCCAGGCGCGGGTGGAGCAGGACGGTCTGGCCGACAATGATGAACGAATCACTGAAGTTGAGTTGCAGGTTGCGCTCCTGGGTCACGGTCATGCCGCTGCCGATCAGGTCGAAGCGGCCGGCCAGCAGGCCAGGGATCAGTTCGGTGTAGGCCACCGGGACCCATTCCAGCGTCACCCCCAGGGCATTGCTCATCTCTTCGAGCAGGTCGGCTTCAAAGCCAATCACACGCCCGTGCTTGTCGGTCATTTCAAAGGGCACGTAGTTGGGGTCGGTCCCCACTTTCAGTACCCCGCGCCGCACGGCCTCATCGATGGCGCCTGCCTGTGCCACCTGCACCTGCAGAAACGCGATAAAGCCCAGCAGCAGTATCGACCAGTAACCCTTGACCATGAAAAGCCCCTTTTTCATTAAGCAGCCGCGCACCGGGCGTTGCGGATTCAGCGCAAACCAGAGGCGGTCTATTCAGATTTGGGGGGCGATCCTAACCCACTGGCAGGCACGGCAATACGCCTTGAGCCAGGGTCTTTTGTATCGAAGTTAGAAGGTTGAGACACGAGCGACAAGCGCTGTAGGACGGGCGTATCAAGCGCCCCCGAGACAGGTCTCGGGGGCGTCTGAATCAGGCAGGTTGCACCTGAGAGGACAGCGGTTTGAGCGGCAGCAACGGCGCATGCGGGTCGGCCTTGACCGACTCGCGCCAAGCGCCAAGCCATTCGGCGTGCCCTTCGCTCCAGACCTGCTCATGCAAGCGAGCCAGGGCCACCGGGTCGCTGAGCAAGGCTACGCGCTCGTTGTTGGTCAGCCCAGCCGGGCCGACTTTCAACGCATGGCGCACGCGATCGGTACGCAGCCACTCAATCGGCTCCGCCTGACCATGGCGCGAGGTTGCCAGGGCGCAGGCCAGGGCGTTCTGTTGCGGATCGACCACTGCCCGTACAAAACCGTCGTTGAGTGCATGCCAACGGTTTTCGTGGGTGTAGAGGTCGGTCGACAGCAGCGCCTGCGGCGGATTGTATTCCTCGGGGATCAGGAACAGGCTTTCATCGCGAGACTTGAGGCCCAGCTTGACCCGGCTGGAGATCACCGAGACCGGGATCGACAGCATCAACGAACCGACAATCGGCACCAACCACCACAGGAAGCTAGGGTTCAACCACACCACCAGCAGGGCCCAGAAGAAGCCCAGCAAGGTCTGTGGGCCGTGGCGCTTGACCGCCTCGCTCCATGGGGTGGAGTCGTCGTCACGTTGCGGCGAATTCCAGGTCGCAGCCCAGCCGAGGAACGCGGCGAGTACAAAGCGGGTGTGGAAAATCATCCGTACCGGCGCCAGCAGCATGGAGAACAACATCTCCAGCAGCATCGACAAGGTCACCTTGAACTTGCCACCGAACTCTTTCGCGCCCTTGGCCCAGATCAGGATGATGCTCAGCAACTTGGGCAGGAACAGCAGCACGATGGTGGTGGAGAACAGTGCCACCGCCTTGTCCGGGTGCCATTGCGGCCACAGCGGGTACAACTGGCGTGGCGCCATGAAGTACTGCGGCTCCATCAGGGTGTTGACCGCCAGCAGGGCCGTGGACAGCACCAGGAACAGGAACCACAACGGCGCCGACAGGTAGGACATCACGCCGGTGAGGAACACCGCGCGGTGTACCGGGTGCATGCCCTTGACCAGGAACAGGCGGAAGTTCATCAGGTTACCGTGGCACCAGCGACGGTCACGCTTGAGTTCGTCCAGCAGGTTGGGCGGCAATTCTTCGTAGCTGCCGGGCAGGTCATAGGCAATCCACACGCCCCAGCCGGCACGGCGCATCAGCGCTGCTTCAACAAAGTCGTGGGACAGGATGGAGCCAGCGAACGCACCTTTACCTGGCAATGGCGCCAGGGCGCAATGCTCGATAAACGGCTTCATGCGGATAATGGCGTTGTGGCCCCAGTAGTGGGATTCACCCAACTGCCAGAAGTGCAGGCCGGCGGTGAACAGCGGGCCATAGACGCGGGTGGCGAACTGCTGCATGCGCGCATACAGGGTGTCCATGCCCGAAGCCCGTGGCGCGGTCTGGATGATCCCGGCGTCCGGCGTGGCTTCCATCAGGCGCACCAGGCTGGTCAGGCATTCGCCGCTCATCACGCTGTCGGCGTCGAGGACCACCATGTACTTGTAGTCACCGCCCCAGCGACGGCAGAAGTCGTCGAGGTTACCGCTCTTGCGTTTGACGCGACGGCGACGGCGGCGATAGAAGATCTTGCCAAAGCCACCGGCTTCGCGGCAGACGTCGAGCCAGGCTTGCTGTTCGGCGATGCAGATATCGGCGTCGTTACTGTCGCTGAGCACGAAGAAGTCGAAACGATCCAGGTCACCGGTAGCAGCTACCGACTCGAAGGTCGCGCGCAGGCCGGCAAAAACCCGCGGCACGTCTTCGTTGCAGATCGGCATGACCAGCGCGGTACGGGCTTCTTTCGGGATCGGCTCGTCGCCGGCGCTTTTGCCGGAGATGCGGTACTTGTCGTGACCGGTGAGCAGCTCGAGGAAGCCCATCAGCGCGGTCCAGAAACCTGCCGAAACCCAGCAGAACAAGATCCCGAACATAATCAGGATGCTGGTTTGCAGCGCGTATGGCAGTACCTGGGTGGCCGTTTGCAGCAGGGTCTGGTTGCGTACCTCGTCAAAGTCGACGAAGGACCAGCCCTGGTAAGGCATGATGCCTTTCATGTACCAGCCGGCCACAATCGTCTGGCCGAGCATCAGCACCAGCAGGATATAGCGGCGGATCGAACCGACCGTGCGCCAGCGCGCAGCCGGCAGCACGCGTTCGTCTTTGGGCGGCGCAGGCGGGTTGCTGCGGCCGGTCAGCCGGCGCCAGCCGCGCACCAGGATATTGGTGCGCCAAGGCTCGGGCACCACCCTGGTACGGCGGATCGGCGGCGTGGCCTTGAGGCAAACCCGACCTGCGGCGTCGAGCACCAGCATTTCGGCGTCTTCGAGCTCTTCGGCCGTGTTGAGGGTCAAGCGGCGGCCAACCGACGCCTGCGCGGCGTCCACCGGTGCGTCAAAGGTCGACGACGACAGGCGCTCGTGCAGTTCGGAGAAGGACTTGCAGCCCGCCAGTTCGGCGCGCTGCTCGTCGGTCATCGGAAGATGCGCCAGATACTCGGCAAGAGTCTCTGGCTGGACTTGGGAGTTACTCATCGGCAGGCAACTGATTGCTCCAGGTTTCAGTCAGGACTTGTTCTGTCTTGACCGGTTCCGGGGTGGCTGGGGCAGCTTCTGGCTGCTTGTCTTGCTTGTCCTTGGCATCTTTCTTGGCCTGTTTCTCGTGTTGCTTGGCCAGGACTTTGTCAGCCTTCAGGACTTGGGTGGAAGCCTGCTCTGGCTCAGGCTTGACGATGTCCTGGACCAGGGCCGCACGCATTTCGGTCGGCTTGCCTGCGTCCTTGATCTTCAAGCGCAGGGTCAGGCGCCAGCCTTTGGTGTGCGGGTTGTAGCGCACGCTGTTTTCCACGACTTCGCCGTTTTCGCCGACGCTGACCTGGCTGCGCACTGCCGCATCGGGCTTCAAGGCCTTGAGGGACGGGCCTTCGAAGTCCACCAGATAGGCCACGCTGCCGTCTGGCTGGCGGATCAGGTTCGATTGCTTCACGTCACCGGTCGAACGCAGGGTCTGCTTGACCCAGGCGCTGTCTGGCGAGTGGAACGGTGCGTCGTTGAGAGTCCAGTGCAGGCGGTAGGCGATATCCAGCGGCTCACCCGGCTTGGGCAGCTCGGCAGGGCTCCAGAACGCAACGATGTTGTCGTTGGTCTCGTCGGCTGTGGGAATCTCTACCAGGTCGACGGAACCCTTGCCCCAGTCGCCTTCAGGCTCGATCCAGGCGCTTGGGCGCTTGTCGTAGTTGTCGTCGAGGTCTTCGTACTGGCTGAAGTTGCGACCGCGCTGCAACAGGCCGAAACCACGCGGGTTTTCTACCGAGAAGTTGCTGACCGACAGGTGTTTTGGGTTGTTCAGCGGGCGCCAGATCCACTCGCCGTTGCCGGCATGGATCGACAGACCGCTGGAATCGTGCAGTTCACGACGGTAGTTGAGCACTTTGGACGGCTGGTTCGCGCCGAACAGGAACATGCTGGTCAACGGGGCAACCCCCAGTTTGCTGACCTTGTCGCGCAGGAACATCTGCGACTTGACGTCAACAATGGTGTCGGTACCCGGGCGCAGGATCAGGCGATAGGCGCCAGTGGCCCGTGGCGAATCCAGCAAGGCAAAGATCACCAGGTGCTTGTCACCCGGTTTTGGACGCTCAATCCAGAATTCGGTGAAACGCGGGAACTCTTCGCCGGACGGCAGCGCGGTATCGATCGCCATGCCACGGGCGGACAGGCCATAGACCTGGTCCTTGCCCACGACGCGGAAGTAGCTGGCGCCGAGCATGGTCATGATTTCGTCTTGCTTATCGTCCTTGTTGATCGGGTACAGCACGCGAAAGCCGGCATAACCCAGCTGATCGGTGGCTTTGGGATCAAACGTGACGTCGCCGAAATCGAAACGAGTCGGGTCGTACTTGATTTCCTGGACGTCGGTCGCGGTGATTTCGTTGATCTTCACCGGCGTGTCGAAGTGCATGCCCTGGTGATAGAACGACAGCTTGAACGGGGTTTTCTGATCGGCCCACTCGGCTTTTTCATTGCGGAAACGAATTTTCTGGTAGTCAGCGAATTTCATTTCGCGGAATTCGTTCGGCAGATTGCTGCGCGGGGCTTCGTACTTCTGCCCGGCCAGCTCTTTTGCCTTGGCCGACACATCGTCCAGACTGAATGCCCACAGTTGACCCGCGCCGAACAGGCAAAACAGGGCGGAGCCCGTCACCAGTGCGTTTCGTAACCGTTTAGCAGACAATTTTGGTGCATTACAGGGACTAACAATCACGAGCAACCCTCGCCGAAAACAGATCAAAAAACCAACGGCCAGCTATCTATATGCCAGGTTGGCGAGCATTGTTCCGACTCCGATGGGGCTAAATGATTCCCCAAGGGCGAGCGGACAAGTCTCTACCTAAATCAAAATTGGACCAATTTACGCTGATCCCCGTAGCGCGCGATTATCTAGTAGCCCGTGAGATAACGCAGCAGGGGCAGCGAAGTATTTGTAGCGAAAACTTGGGTTTTTGCGCATTAAAAGTCGTTTTTCATACAATCAGGTCTGCAAAAGGAAGGTGACCGGCCCGTCATTGACCAGATGTACCTGCATATCCGCGCCAAAACGCCCCGATGCCACCGTGCCATGCAATTGTTGCGCTTGTAGCAGCAAGTACCCAAAAAGCGCCTCGCCCAACGCCGGAGGCGCCGCCGTGGAGAAGCTGGGACGCAGGCCACTCTTGGTATCGGCCGCCAGGGTGAACTGGGACACCAGCAGCAAACCACCGCCAATATCCTTCAACGACAGGTTCATCTTGCCGTCGTCGTCACTGAACACCCGATAGTTAAGCAGCTTATGCAACAGCTTGTCGGCACTGGCCGCTGTATCTGAAGGTTCGACGGCCACCAGCACCAGCAAACCCTGGTCTATCGCCCCCACCACTTCGCCTGCCACTTCGACCCGGGCGCCGCGCACCCGTTGTAAAAGCCCCTTCATGCTTCTTCTGGCGGCAGATCAAGCAGGCGCCGTGCCATCTCGTTCGTGGCTCGCACCAGCGCATCGGTGATTCCAGGCTCGGCGGCAGAATGACCCGCCTCGCGGATCACCTGCAATTCGCTGTTCGGCCAGGCTTGATGCAATTCCCAGGCATTGTCCAGCGGGCAGATCATATCGTAGCGGCCATGCACGATGACGCCCGGCAGGTGAGCGATCTTGTGCATGTCGCGAATCAGCTGGTCGGGCTCCAGGAAGGAGTTATGGGTGAAGTAGTGGCACTCGATACGCGCAATCGACAAGGCGCGCTGGGGCTCGGAAAAACGCTCGATCAACTGCGGGTTGGGGCACAGGCCCAACATGCGGCCTTCCCAGGTGGACCAGGCCTTGGCGGCATGCATCTGGGCGATCTGGTCGTTGCCGGTCAGGCGCTTGTGGTAAGCGCTGATCATGTCGTGGCGTTCTTCCACAGGGATTGGCGCGATGTAGTCCTGCCAGTAATCGGGGAACAGACGGCTCGCGCCGGCCTGGTAGAACCACTGGATATCCTGGGGGCGGGCCAGGAAGATGCCGCGCACGATCAGGCCAAGCACACGCTCGGGGTGGGTTTGCGCATAGGCCAGGGCCAGGGTCGAGCCCCAGGAGCCGCCGAACAGCACCCACTTTTCAATGCCCAGGTGCTCGCGAATGCGCTCAAGGTCAGCGACCAGATCCCACGTGGTGTTGTTTTCCAGGTTGGCCCGTGGCGTGGAGCGCCCGCAACCGCGCTGGTCAAAGGTGACGATACGGTACAGGTTGGGATCGAAATAGCAGCGGCTGTTGGCATCGCAGCCGGCGCCGGGGCCGCCGTGGATGAAAACTACGGGCAAACCTTGCGGGGAACCACTTTCGTCGACATACAGCGTGTGGGTTTCATCGACGGCCAGATCGTGCCGGGCGTAGGGTTTGATCTGCGGGAACAAAGTCTGCATTGCGCGCTCCGTAAGGGGTCGGGTCCATCCCTGGGGGGACGTCTATTATTTTGCCGTCTGGCATCATAAACCCGAATTGTGCAATGAGCATGCCCTCGAAGGCCTGGATCTGTGTCAGTAGAACCTTGCGGAGGCAGCCAAACAGCCAATCGCACAGGCGACCCTGCCTGAAAGTTAAAATTTACACCACCGCAACCTGACTAAAATGCGGCCCCTTTCCAGTACGCAGCTTTCACTACAACTCTAATAACCTATCTTATTCAAATCGCCAAACAGTCTAAAGAACTGTCAACTTCAACAGTAGATACAACGCCATGTAGAGCTTTCAATTAAAGCACGCAGCACATTGCTGCACTGATAACTGGAGGAATATCATGACTGTCCCACCCGAAGAATTCAAAGCGCTTGTGGAATATGCAAACAGCACGGAAAACTTTGTCGCCAACAAAGTTAATATTATTGCGGGAAAAGACAACTCAGGCGTTGAGTGCTGGACAATAATGGCTTTTCAGGACATTTTTGAGAAAGGCCAAAGGCCCCATGAGATACGAGCCATTCATATCATCTTGCCTAAGAGTTCTTTAGCCGCAGAGGTTGACCTATCACCCGCCGCGTCTGCAGAGCTGAAGATCAACAGTGCAAGCTATTTTAAAATTATAAACATCGACTACGAAACAAAAAAATCAACCGAGCTAACCTACCTCGGTAAAGAGGGCTCTATAAAATACAAATGGAGTACCGACCCCAGCCAAGCAGAAGGCAACTTCGGTTTCACTTCAATAGATAACAACAATCAGCCTTTTAAAGTAAATGGTTATTTTCACATATTAAATCGTGGTGCTCACACTATCTAACGGTCAGGATGAATACCGGTGCGATTTCCAGATTCGAAATCGCACCGATCCCATTTCAATACTGCTTGCGACCCCAAGCCAAAACACCTTCCAACAACGCCTTCAATACCACCCGCGTCGGCTCGGCCAGGTCAGCCCGATAACGAAACGGCTCGAACTCCTCCATATACGTGCACTGCCCCAACTCCAGTTGCACCGCATGGATAGCCTGCGCCGGGTTGCCGTAGTGCCGGGTGATGTGCCCGCCCTTGAAACGCCCGTTCAGCACATGGCTGTATTGCGGGTGCGCCGCGCAGATCGCTTCCAACTGGCTGGCCAACCCGGGATCGCAGGCGGCACCGTTGAACGTGCCGAGGTTGAAGTCCGGCAACTTGCCGTCGAACAGGTGCGGGATGACTGAGCGGATAGAATGCGCATCGAACAGCAATGCGTAGCCGAATTCGGCCTTGAGCCGCGCCAGTTCGTGCTGCAGGGTCTGGTGATAGGGCGTCCAGATCTGCTCCAGGTAGGTCGCCCGTTCCTCTTTCGACGGCTCCTTGCCTTCGCTGAACAACGGCACGCCATCAAACAACGTCGCTGGAAACAGGCCCGTGGTCGCGCCGGCATACAGCGGCTTGTCGTCAGATGGCCGGTTCAGGTCGATCACAAACCGCGAATACTCGGCCGCCAGGGTGCTGGCCCCCAGCTCTGCCGCAAAATCGTACAGCGTGGGGATATGCCAGTCGGTATCCGGCAGGCTTTGTGCCTCGGGGATCAAGCCCGCCGCCACCGCAGGCGTCAGGCGCAGGCCGGCATGGGGCATGCTGATCAGCAGCGGGGTGCTGCCTTGTTTGAAGTTCAGAACCTTGTCCACAACGCTACTCCTTACACAGTGACGTCGACGCCATGGCGCACGACGCGTTTATCCAGCTCGCCGCCCAGCCAGTAGGCCAGGTCGGCGGGGCGATCGATCTGCCAGGCGACAAAGTCCGCCATCTTGCCCACTTCCAGCGAGCCGTGGGTGTCACCCATGCCCAGCGCCGTGGCGGCATGCCGGGTGGCGCCGGCCAGGGCTTCTTCCGGGGTCATGCGGAACAAGGTGCAGGCCATGTTCAACATCAGCCGTAATGACAGGGCCGGTGAAGTGCCGGGGTTGAGGTCGCTGGCAATCGCGATCTTCACCCCGTGCTTGCGCAAGGCATCCATCGCAGGCAACTGGGTTTCACGCAGGAAATAGAACGCCCCCGGCAATAGCACGGCGACAGTGCCGGAGGCGGCCATGGCGATGGCATCTTCTTCGGTCATGAATTCCAGGTGGTCCGCCGACAGCGCCTGATACCGCGCCGCCAGGCTGGAGCCGTGCAGGGACGACAATTGCTCGGCGTGCAGCTTTACCGGCAAGCCCAAACGCTGGGCAACCTTGAACACACGCTCGACCTGCTCGGTGGAAAACGCCAGGTATTCGCAGAACGCATCCACGGCATCCACCAAACCTTCAGCGGCCAGGGCTGGCAGCATTTCGTTGCAGATATGCTCGATGTAGTCGTCGGCACGGTCCTTGTACTCCGGCGGCAACGCATGGGCCGCCAGGCACGTGGCACGCACGCTGACCGGCAACTCCCGGCCCAGGCGCCGGGCCACCCGCAGCATCTTGCGCTCGTTGGCCAGGTCCAGGCCGTAGCCGGACTTGATCTCCACGGTGGTCACGCCATCGCGCAGCAAACTGCGCAGGCGCTTGCGGCTGCTGTCGAACAGCTCGTCTTCGGTCGCCGCACGGGTGGCGCGCACGGTGCTGGCAATGCCGCCACCGGCCGCGGCGATCTCGGCGTAGCTCACGCCCTGCAAGCGCTGCTCGAACTCACCGCTGCGGTTGCCGCCAAATACCGTGTGGGTATGGCAGTCGATCAGCCCCGGCGTGACCCATGCCCCCTGCAGGTCATGGGTCTGCCCGTAGTCGCCACTGGGCAGCTCGGCCCGTGGGCCGATCCACTCGATCAGCGTGCCGGCCGTGACCATCGCGCCATCCTCGATGATCGAGTACTCGCCCTGAGCCATGGTTGCGATGTGGCAGTGTTGCCAAAGCGTTTTCATCAACGCCTCCCTAAGTTATCGATGAGACAAAGCCGGGTCGTAATGGACCTTGGCCGCTTGCCCGGCTGCAGGCTTGACCCACAGCAGGTAGGCGACGACCAGCAGCACAATCCATGCGGCACCCACCAGCAGCGCGGCCTGGGTGTCCGGGAAGTAGCCCAGTACGCCAAAAATAAACAGCATGAAGACAATGGCCGCCGCCGGCGCATAGGGCCAGAACGGTACCGGGAATTTCAGTTCGGCGATCTGTTCCTTGCTCATTGAGCGGCGCATTGCCACCTGCGTGACCAGGATCATCAGCCATACCCAGACGGTGGCGAAGGTGGCAATCGAGGCAATCACCAGGAACACGTTTTCCGGGATCAGGTAGTTCAATACCACGCCGCCCAACAGCGCAGCGCCCATCACCACCACGGTCATCCACGGCACACCGTGGCGCGACAGTTGCGCAAAGCCCTTGGGTGCCTGCCCTTGCTGGGCCAGGCCGTACATCATGCGGCCTGCGCCGAAGATGTCACTGTTGATGGCCGAGACCGCCGCCGAGATCACCACGATATTGAGGATAGTCGCCGCCGAGCCAATCCCCAGGTTGCTGAAGATCTGCACGAACGGGCTGCCCTGGCTGCCGATCTGCGGCCATGGGTAGATGGCCATCAGCACAAACAGGGTCAGCACATAGAACAGCAGGATACGCAGCGGCACCGCGTTGATCGCCTTGGGGATTACCCGTTGCGGGTCCTTGGCTTCACCCGCAGTGATGCCAATGATTTCGATGCCGCCAAAGGCAAACATCACCACCGCAAACGAAGCGATCAGGCCGCCCACGCCATTGGGCATGAAGCCGCCATGGGCCCACAGATTGCTCAACCCACTGGCTGGCGCGTCACCGGCCGAATGCACGCCGAACAGCATGATGCCGAAGCCACCGAGGATCATCGCGACAATCGCGCCGACCTTGAGCAGCGACAGCCAGAATTCCATCTCGCCAAACACCTTGACGTTGCACAGGTTCAGCCCGCCGATCAGCAGGACAATGCCGAGCACCCAGACCCAGCGTGCGACTTCGGGAAACCAGAAGCCCATGTAGATGCCGAAGGCCGTGACGTCCGCCAGGCAGACGATGATCATCTCGAAGGCGTAGGTCCAGCCGAGGATAAAGCCGGCCATCGGGCCCAGGTAGGTGCTGGCGTACTGGCCGAAGGAGCCGGACACCGGATTGTGCACGGCCATTTCACCGAGGGCGCGCATTACCATGAACACCGCAGCGCCACCGATCAGGTAGGCCAGCAACACCGCCGGGCCGGCCATCTGGATGGCCGAGGCGGAGCCGTAGAACAGCCCGGTGCCGATGGCCGACCCCAGTGCCATGAAGCGAATATGGCGGGCGGTCAGTCCGCGTTTGAGACCTTGTGCTTGCTGGTGCATTTCTCGTCCCTAATTATTGTTATGCAGGGAAAAACGCTCCCCTATGTAGGAGCGAGCTTGCTCGCGAAAAACCTGAGAACGCCATGGGGTGTCAGGTTTTCCGCGTCATCGTTAACGAGTTTCGCGAGCAAGCTCGCTCCTACAGGGGGCCTTGTGTTTAGAGGCTTGGTAGCAACTTGGCGGGTACCAGCTCATTCAGGCAGCGGCTGGCCAACAGCTCACTGGCGGCATTGATGTCCGGGGCGAAGAAGCGGTCCTTGTCATAGAACCCTACTTTGGCGCGCAGGATCCCACGGGCCTGTTCCAGCTTCGGCGAGGTTTTCAAGCCATCGCGCAGGTCCAGGCCCTGGCACGCGGCCAGCCATTCCACCGCGAGAATGCCACGGGTGTTTTCAGCCATTTCCCACAGGCGCTTGCCAGCAGCCGGGGCCATGGAGACGTGGTCTTCCTGGTTGGCCGACGTCGGCAGGCTGTCGACGCTATGGGGATGGGACAGCGCCTTGTTCTCACTGGCCAAGGCCGCAGCAGTCACCTGGGCGATCATGAACCCGGAGTTCACCCCGCCGTTGCCCACCAAAAATGGCGGCAGTTGCGACATGTGCTTATCCATCATCAACGAAATACGGCGCTCGCTGAGGGAGCCGATTTCAGCGATGGCCAGGGCCATGTTGTCAGCAGCCATCGCCACCGGTTCGGCGTGGAAGTTACCGCCGGAGATCACATCACCCTCGGCGGCAAATACCAGCGGGTTATCCGACACTGCGTTGGCTTCGACCACCAACACCTCGGCCGCCTGGCGGAACTGGGTCAGGCAGGCGCCCATGACTTGTGGCTGGCAGCGCAGGGAGTACGGGTCTTGCACCTTGTCGCAGTTCTGGTGGGACTGGGACACCTGGCTGCTGTCGCCGAGCAGGTCGCGATACGCGGCCGCCGAGTCAATCTGCCCACGCTGGCCACGGGCCGCATGAATGCGCGCGTCGAACGGCGAGCGCGAGCCCAGCACGGCTTCGACGGTCAGGCCACCGCAGGCGATGGCGGCGGCAAACAGGTCTTCGCCTTCAAACAGACCGCGCAGGGCGTAGGCGGTGGAAACCTGGGTGCCGTTGAGCAGCGCCAGGCCTTCCTTGGCCGCCAGGGTCAGAGGCGTGAGGCCGGCGACTTTCAGCGCCTCAGTGGCCTCCAGCCATTGCCCTTTGTAACGGGCCTTGCCTTCGCCCAGCAGCACCAGGGACATATGGGCCAGCGGCGCCAGGTCACCGGAAGCCCCCACCGAGCCCTTGAGCGGGATATGTGGGTAGACCTCGGCGTTGATCAGGGCGATAAGCGCGTCGATCACCTTGCGGCGAATCCCGGAGAAACCCCGGCTCAGGCTGTTGACCTTGAGCACCATCACCAACCGCACCAGCGCATCGCTGATCGGTTCACCCACGCCGGCAGCGTGGGACAACACCAGGGAACGCTGGAGGTTTTCCAGGTCTTCGCTGGCGATACGGGTCGAGGCCAGCAGGCCAAAACCGGTGTTGATGCCATAGGCAGTGCGGTTCTCGGCAAGGATCTGCTCGACACAGGCAACACTGGCTTCGATCTGCGCCGTGGCGCTGTCATCCAGACTGAGGGTTACCGGCTGCTGGTAGATGTCACGCAGTTGGGCAAGGCTCAGTTGGCCTGGAATCAGATTTAGCGCGGTCACATTCATGCTCCTTTTGAAATAGGGTTCAGTGCACATTCGGTAAAGCGTGGTTCAGCAAATCGGTGTTCTTGAGCAGCGTGGCGGCGGTCGCGATATCCGGCGCCAGCCAGCGGTCCTGTTCATAGGCCGGGACCTGCTCGCGCAGCAGGCGCCAGGCGGTGTGGGTGCCGGCGCCGAAGCGTTGCTCCTTGAGGAACTCAAAGGCCTGGGCCGCCAGCAGGTATTCGATGGCGAGGATCTGGGTGACGTTGTCCAGCACCGCGTGCAGTTTGAGCGCGGCATTGGTGCCCATGCTCAGGTGGTCTTCCTGCAGGCCCGAGGTGACGAAATTGTCGAGCACCGCCGGCTGCGCCAGTTGGCGATTCTGCCCACAGAGGGAAGCGGCGACGTACTGCACGATCATCATCCCCGAGTTAACCCCGGGGTTGCTCACCAGGAATGCTGGCAGGCCGCTGACGTGGGGGTTGATCAGGCGGTCCAGGCGGCGCTCGGCGATGGCGCCGATTTCCGCCATGGCGATGGCCAGCATATCCGCCGCCAATGCCACGGACTGGCCATGGGGGTTGGCTTGGGACACCACCCGGTAGTTGTCCGGCGTGCCCAGCAACAACGGGTTGTCGGTGGCGCCGTTGAGTTCGGTCTCGATCTGCCGGGTGGCGTGCTCCAGTTGATCGCGGGCAGCGCCATGGACCTGGGGGATCGAACGGATGCTGAGCGCGTCCTGGGTGCGAATGCCCTTGCTCGCGGCAATCACCTCACTGCCATCGAGCAAGGCCCGCAGGTTGCTGGCGACCTGCTGCATGCCCGGATGCGGTTTGAGGGCGATGACCTGCTCGTCGAATGCGTCTATCTGCCCGCGCTGTGCTTCAAAGCTCATGGCACCGATCACATCGGCCCATTGCAGCAAATGGTGGGCATCGGCCAGGGCCAGGCAGCTCAGGCCGCTCATGCACGGCGTACCGTTGACCAGGCTCAGGCCGTCCTTGGCGCCAAGCACCACGGGCTGCAGGCCTTCGGCGGCCAAGGCGGCCTGGGCGGTAACGATCTGCCCGCGATAACTAACATTTCCTACACCCAACAAGGCAATGCCGATATGGGCCATATGGGTCAGGTAGCCCACCGAGCCCTGGGACGGTACTTGCGGGGTGATGCCATGGTTGAGCAGCGCCAGCAGCGAATGCACCACCTGCGGATGCAGGCCGGACTTGCCCTGGCTGTAGTTGATGACGGCGGCGCAGATGATGGCCCGGGTCTGTTCATTGCTCAGCGGCGCACCGACACCGCAGGCGTGGCTAAGCAAGGTGTTGCGCGACAACTGGCTCAGTTGCTCGCCCTTGAGCGACACATTGCACAGGGCGCCCAGGCCGGTGTTGACGCCATAGGCGCGCTCGCCGCTGGTGACGATGCGTTGCACGATGGCCTGGGCATTGTCGATGCGTGCCCAGGCCTGGCCCGACAGCGCAAGCTCAGCGCCCCAGCGAGCGACGGCGACCACGTCCTGCCAGTGCAGGGGGGTGTCGGCGATGATGATTTTTTTAGCCTGGGACATCTTCATACCTTCTTTATTTTTTTACAGCCTTGCCGGCCTCTTCGCGGGCAAGCCCGCTCCCACATTTTGATTTGTGAATGCATTCAAATGTGGGAGCTGGCTTGCCTGCGATGGGGCCAGCAGCCTCACTGCACCTGCTGGCTCAGACCACCGCCGCCCGCCGCTGAACAAACCGGTCCACATACTCATCCGCCGGCGAATGCAAAATCTCCCGCGGCGTACCGACCTGGATCAGCTTGCCGTCCTTGAGGATCGCAATGCGGTTGCCGATACGCACGGCCTCGTCCAGGTCGTGGGTGATAAACACGATGGTCTTGTGCAGGGTCTTTTGCAGCTCCAGCAACTGGTCCTGCATCTCGGCACGGATCAGCGGGTCGAGGGCGCTGAACGCCTCGTCCATCAGGATGATGTCGGTGTCGGCCGCCAACGCACGGGCCAGGCCCACCCGTTGGCGCATGCCGCCCGACAGTTGGTGCGGGTATTTGTTTTCGTAGCCCTTCAGGCCCACGGTCTGGATCCAGTGCAACGCGCGCTCGGTGCACACTGGCTTGCTTTCGCCGCGCACTTTCAGGCCGTAGGCCACGTTGTCCAGCACGCTCTTGTGGGGCAACAGGCCGAAGCTCTGGAACACCATGCTGATCTTGTGCCGGCGGAACTGGCGCAAGGCGTCCATATCCAGTTGCAGAATGTCTTCACCGTCCACCAGGATCGCGCCGCTGGTGGGGTCGATCAGGCGGTTGAAGTGGCGCACCAGCGTGGACTTGCCAGAACCCGACAGGCCCATGATCACAAAGATCTCGCCGGTGCCGATGCTCAGGGACAGGTCATTGACGCCCACCACGCAACCGGTCTGCGCCAGCACCTGGTCCTTGGTCTGGCCTTGGCCAATAAGTGCCAGGGCTTCTTTTTCCCGCGCGCCGAAAATCTTGAAGACGTTTTTAACTTCGATCTTGCTGACAGTAGTCATTTGCTCGCCTCATGCCGTGGACGACCATAGGCCTGGGTAATGCGGTCGATGACCACTGCGAGAATCACAATCGCCAGGCCAGCCTCCAGGCCACGCCCGACGTTGAGGGTCTGGATGCCGACCAGTACGTCTTCCCCCAGGCCACGGGCGCCGATCATCGAGGCGATCACCACCATCGACAGGGCCATCATGGTGGTCTGGTTGATCCCGGCCATGATGCTTGGCAGGGCCAGCGGCAGTTGCACGCCGAACAGCTGCTGCCAGCGGTTGGCGCCGAAGGCATTGATGGCTTCCATCACTTCGCGGTCCACCTGGCGAATGCCCAGGTCGGTCAGGCGTATCAGCGGCGGCGCGGCGTAGATCACCGTGGCAAAAATCGCCGCCACCTTGCCCAGGCCAAACAGCATCAATACCGGGATCAGGTACACGAAGCTGGGCATGGTTTGCATGATGTCCAGCAGCGGCATCAGCACCGAGCGCAGGCGATTGCTGCGCGCCGAGAGAATGCCCAGGGGAATGCCGATCAGCACCGAAATCACCGTGGCTACCATCATCAGGGCCAGGGTCTGCATCAGTTTGTCCCACAGGCCGACCGCGCCGACCAGGAACAGCAGGCCGACGATTACCGCCGTGGTCACTACCTTGCGGGTAGCGTGCCAGGCAACGCCGCCGACAATCGCCAGCATCAGCCACCAGGGCGCCATGCGCAGCAGGCCTTCCAGGTTGACGATGGCCCACAGCAGGGTGTCGGAGATCTGCCGGAACACATCACCGTAGTTGGTCACCAACCCATCGACCCAACCGTTGACCCAGTCGGCGATGGAAAACGTAAAACTCTCAGGAAACATAGCGTGCTCTCGATCCAGTGGAGTGTGGCCGGGTGTCCGGCTGCCTTTTCAGGGTAGCCGGGAGCACTGTGCCTACAAGGCCGCGTCGATTTTCTTGGCTGCGTCTTCACTGACCCAGGCGTGCCAGACTTCCGGGTGTTCCTTGAGGAAAATCTTCGCCAGCTTCGCTGAGTCAATGCGCTCTTTGCTCATGCGCGCCAGGTTCTGGTTGAGCAGGTCGATCGGCAGGTTGACCTTTTCCAGCACCGCCACCAGTTCCGGGGCCTGCTCGTGGAAGGTCTTGGACAGGCCGACCTTGATGGTCACGCTTTTGTCCACGCCGGGTTTTTCGTCGAGTTTGACCAGGTCCACCTGGCCCATCAGCGGCGTCGGCGACCAGTAGTAGAACAGGATCGGCTCGCCACGCTTGTAGCTCGACAGCACCGCCGCATCCAGCGCCGGGCCGGTGCCTGGGCGGAAGTTGGTGTAGGAACTTTCCAGGCCATAGCTCTTGAGCATTTCGCTGTTGTCCAGCTCGCACGTCCAGCCGGCTGGGCAGTTGTAGAAGCGGCCTTTGGCGGGCTCTTCCTGGTCCTTGAATACCGCAGAGTACTTGGCCAGGTCGGCAATGCTTTTCAGGTCCGGCGCCTTGGCCTCAAGCTTGCGCTTGGCGTCGCCTTCGATTACGTAGCGCGGCACGTACCAACCTTCAACCGCGCCGACCACGGGGGCGCCGACGCCGACGACTTTGCCGGCCTTCTCGGCTTTCTTCCACACTTCGCTGCGGCCGACCCACTCCTCGGCGAAGATCTGAATATCGTTGCTGCCCAGGGCGTTTTCCATGGTGATGGAATTGCCCGGCAGGCTATCGGTTTTGCAGTCGTAGCCTTTTTCCAGGACCACTTGCAGGACGTCGGTCAGCAGCATGCCGCTTTCCCAATTCAGGCCGGCGAACTTCACCGGTTTGCCTGACTCGCACCAGCCGGCCGCCTGGGTGGCACCAGCGCTGGCCAGCAAGCCTGCGGCGAGCAATGGGGTCAGCAGGGTCTTATGCATTTTCATTGTGTGACGCTCCCAATCATGAAATGGATTACGGCAGTCAAAAGGCATCCTGCCTCGTCCACGTCCCATCAGGCTTGTGCAAGCTGCCCGGTTGTTGTTGGTGTAGCGCCCTGCTCTACCGGCAGGATCAGTCGCTGCGGAATCTCGCCGTGCCATTTTTTTGCACACACGTAATACAGGGCGGCAGGCAGTACCAGGCCGATGATCCAGGAAATATCCACACCCCCCAGGCTGGCCACCAGGGGGCCGGTGTAGAACTTGGTGGCGATGAACGGCAACTGCACCAGCACACCGAACACATACACGCTGATACCCAGCGGGTTCCAGCGGCCATAGCGACCGTTCGGATCGGCCAGCGCCGGCACGTCATAGCGATCGCGGGTGATGCAGTAGTAGTCCACCAGGTTGATTGCACTCCATGGCGTAAAGAACGCCAGCAAAAACAGGATGAAGGACTTGAACGCACTGAGGAACGAGTGCTGGCCGAGCAACGCGATCAGGGTCGCCGCGCCGACGATCAACAGCACGAAAACCAGGCGCTGCACACGCGTCACCTCCATGCGCCCACGAAAACCGCTGACGATGGTCGCAATACACATGAAGCTGCCGTAGGAATTGAGCGTGGAGATGGTGACCTTGCCGAACGCGATGCTGAAGTACAGCAGCGCCGCTGTAGCACCGGTGCCGCCCAGGCCCACGATGTAGGCCACTTCGTTACCGGCAAATTGCCCGTTGGACATGGCGGCGGCAAACACCCCGAGGATCATCGCCACCTGCGCACCAATGACCGAGCCTGCGCCTGCGGCCAGAAAGGTTTTCACCGAAGACGTGTTGCTCGGCAGGTAGCGTGAGTAGTCAGCCACATAGGGCCCGAAGGCGATCTGCCAGGAGGCCGCAAGCGACACCGCGAGCAGGAAGCTGGACCAACTGAAGTGGCGGATTTGCAGGAGTGCGCCAACATCGGTCTGGCTCATCAGGCGGCTGAACAGGTAGACAAAGGCAATCACCCCAATGACGCTGGCGACACGGCCGATGAAATGGATCACCCGATAACCGAGCACCGTGACCAGCACGATGACACTGGCAAAGATAAGGATGCCGAGGCTGTCACTGACCCCGAACAACTGGCCCAGTGCCTGGCCGGAAAGCACGGTGCCGGTGGCGGTGAACCCCAGGTACATCAAACACACCAGCACCATCGGAATGGCCGCGCCATATACCCCGAACTGCACCCGGCTGGAGATCATCTGCGGCAGGCCAAGCCGTGGTCCTTGCGCCGCATGCAATGCCATCACCGCGCCGCCCAGCAGTTGGCCGATCAACAGACCGATCAACGACCAGAACACATCACCGCCCAACACCACGGCCAGGGCCCCGGTGACAATCGCGGTGATCTGCAGGTTGGCCCCCATCCAGAGGGTGAACTGGCTAAATAGACGACCGTGTCTTTCCGCTTCCGGGATGTAGTCGATCGAACGCCTTTCGATCAACGGGGTGGAGCTTGCACGTGCGTCTTTTGCAGCCATGGGGGTTCAACCTCTAATGGATTGTTATTCGGTGACGCGGATAAAACATGTCTTGTGTACACAGCAGGTCAAATGTGGGAGCTGGCTTGCCTGCGATACGCACAACTCGGTCTGTCAGGCAGACCACAGTGATGCCATCGCGGGCAAGCCCGGCTCCCACAGGAACCGAGCCAGGCGCTACTTGATCATCGGGAGGTTGAGGCCCTGCTCCTTGGCGCAGTCGATAGCGATCTGATAGCCCGCATCGGCGTGGCGCATTACCCCAGTGGCCGGGTCGTTGTGCAGCACGCGGGCAATCCGCTCGGCGGCTTCGTCGGTACCGTCGCAGACAATCACCATCCCCGAATGCTGGGAGAAGCCCATGCCTACGCCGCCACCGTGGTGCAGCGAAACCCAGGTCGCACCGCTGGCGGTATTGAGCAGGGCATTGAGCAGAGGCCAGTCGGACACGGCATCGGAACCGTCCTGCATGGATTCGGTTTCGCGGTTGGGGCTGGCCACCGAACCGGAGTCCAGGTGGTCACGGCCGATCACCACCGGCGCCGACAGCTCGCCGCTGCGCACCATCTCGTTGAATGCCAGGCCAAGCTTGGCGCGTTGGCCCAGGCCGACCCAGCAGATGCGCGCCGGCAGGCCCTGGAAACTGATGCGCTCGCGGGCCATGTCCAGCCAGTTGTGCAGGTGGGCGTCGTCGGGGATCAGCTCTTTGACCTTGGCGTCGGTCTTGTAGATATCTTGCGGGTCGCCCGACAGTGCCGCCCAACGGAACGGGCCGATGCCACGGCAGAACAACGGACGGATGTAGGCCGGCACAAAACCCGGGAAGTCGAAGGCATTTTCTACGCCCTCTTCTTGTGCCATCTGACGGATGTTGTTGCCGTAGTCGAAGGTCGGAATGCCTTGTTTCTGGAACTCGAGCATCGCTTTGACGTGCACGGCCATCGACTGTTTGGCCGCCTTGATCACGGCGGCGGGCTCGGTCTTGGCGCGGGCGCGGTACTCGTCCCAGGTCCAGCCGGCTGGCAGGTAGCCATTGAGCGGGTCGTGGGCGCTGGTCTGGTCGGTGACCATGTCCGGGCGCACGCCGCGCTTGACCAGTTCCGGGAGAATTTCGGCAGCGTTGCCCAGCAGGGCGATGGAGATGGCCTTGCCTTCCTTGGTGTACTTGGCAATGCGCGCCAGGGCGTCGTCGAGGTCGGTGGCTTGTTCGTCGACATAGCGGCTGTTCAAGCGGAAGTCGATGCTGACCTGCTGGCATTCAATGTTCAGCGAGCACGCGCCGGCCAGGGTCGCGGCCAGAGGCTGGGCACCGCCCATGCCGCCGAGGCCGGCGGTGAGCACCCAACGGCCTTTGAGGTTGCTGTCGTAATGCTGGCGACCAGCCTCAACGAAGGTTTCGTAGGTGCCCTGGACGATGCCCTGGCTGCCGATGTAGATCCAGCTGCCGGCGGTCATCTGGCCGTACATGGCCAGGCCCTTGGCATCCAGTTCGTTGAAGTGTTCCCAACTGGCCCAGTGCGGCACCAGGTTGGAGTTGGCGATCAGTACGCGGGGCGCGTTGCTGTGCGTCTTGAACACGCCCACCGGCTTGCCGGATTGCACCAGCAGGGTTTCGTCGTCGTTCAGGTGGGTGAGGCTTTCGACGATCTGGTCGTAGCACTCCCAGTTACGCGCCGCGCGGCCGATGCCACCGTATACCACCAGCTCTTTGGGGTTCTCGGCCACTTGCGGGTCGAGGTTGTTCATCAGCATGCGCAGCGGTGCTTCAGTCAGCCAGCTTTTGGCGGTAAGTGTGTTGCCACGGGCGGCGCGGATTTCAACGTCGCGGTACTTGGTAGGCTTGTTCTGGGAAAAGTCAGTCACAAAAAACTCCTCAGCAATCGATGCGCGAACACGATGGTGCGAAGAGGATGTCCAGCGACTCTTATGCACACACCTTTACTTGTACATACAAGCATATGCAATCAAGCGGCCAACTTCTGCACCATGTGCCTAAGATTTTCTTGTGGGGTGCGTGTAAGCCCCGGAAAACAAGGCTTCTGGGCTTGATGAAATTTCTTACAGAGGGGTTTTGAAGTGCCGGGGGATTGCTACTGAAGCAGGGCATTGCGCCATGCTGGGGCATTCGGTAACAACTTGGTGCGGGACTGGAAACAGATTTTGTAGCTAATACATAACCCATGTGGGAGCTGGCTTGCCTGCGATTGCGATGCGTCAGACACATTGCTATCGCAGGCAAGCCAGCTCCCACATTTTTAAGCGCGTGCGGTCAGTTCGATGATGCAGCAGCGGCCAGTTACTGCAATGTCCAGCAGCCCAGTGTTACCGTCCACCTGCAAACAATCATGATGCCCCAGCACTTCGCCCAGCACCTTCACCTCATCCGCCACACTGAACACCAGCACGGTGTGCGCGGTGCTGAAAAACTGCTGCACACCATCCACCCACTGCAAACGCGCGTGGTAACGCTGGGGCGAATAGATCAGGTTGAAATCGCGGATCGGCCCGGTGATCAGACGGCACGCCACCTGGCTTTCACCGCTGAAGGCAAACGGTTGCAGCGGTAACAACCCGCGCTGCTCCTCACCGTCCACTGTCAGCACCATGCCCGCGCCCTGGATCACGGTGATGACCCGCTGATACCCGGCAAACGTGGAAAAGCCGCCTGATTCGCCGATATCGGCAATCGACAGGCGCCAGCCAAAGCCGTCGAGGCCATGGCCGGCGTCACGGGTGATTTCTTCGGTGCTGCCGCCACCGTTCTTCCACGGCATACGCACGTAATCGGCAGCACGCCAGACCTTTACTGCATTCATTTGCTGAAACGTCCTTCGAGGCTATGACGGGAGCCGGGGTGGATCAGACGCGCAGCGGTCACCGGCTGGCGGCCGGACCAAGTGCGCCGACGAATCAACAGGCATGGCTCGCCGGCCTCGATCTGCAGCAGCTTGCACTCCTGTGCGTCGGCCAGAATCGCTTCCACCACATGCTCACCCTCGGTCAGCGGTGCCACCTGGTTGAGATAGGCATAGGGGGTTTGCTGGGTGAAATCCTGTTGCAGGTATTCGGGGGCGACCAGGGCGTTGACGAAGCGGTCTTCGATTTGCACCGGGATATCGTTTTCGTAGTGCACGATCAACGAGTGGAACACCCGCCCGCCTTCACGCATCTCCAGGGCCACGGCACGTTCGGAGCCAGCGGCCTCTTCGCCCAGGGTAATGACTTTGCAAGTGTGGCGGTGGCCGCGGGAGGCGATCTCATCGGCGATGTTATGCACCTCGAACAGCGCCGACTGGCTCTTGGGCTCGGCGACGAAGGTGCCGACGCCTTGCATGCGCACCAGCAGACCTTCGGCGGTCAGCTCCCGCAGCGCCCGGTTGATGGTCATACGGCTGAAGCCCAGTTGGTTGACCAACTCGCTTTCCGACGGCACGCGATAGTGCGGCGGCCAGTTGCCGTTGAGAATCTGCTGGCTGATCATCTGCTTGACGCGGGCATACAAGGGCGCCGGACTTTCGTCCATGTGGGCAGCCAGCGGGGACTTGGCGGGCGGAGTCGGCACGGGGAATCCTTGCAGGGGGAAAAGATGCATAGATTGCCGGAGTTTACCGAGCAGGCAAACGTCTGTATATGTATATACAAATAAACACACGACCGGGGTGCCTTGATCATGTCCGCTTTCTTTGCCGAACGCGCGCTGCTGCCTAATGGATGGGCCACTGATGTACGTCTTGAAGTCAGCGCCGACGGCCTGCTGACCAACGTAACGGCCAATGCCAGCGCAGACGGCGCCGAACGGCTCAGAGGCCCGTTGTTGCCAGGCATGCCGAACCTGCATTCCCATGCATTCCAGCGGGCTATGGCAGGGCTGGCGGAAGTCGCCGGCAACCCCAATGACAGCTTCTGGACCTGGCGCGACCTGATGTACCGCATGGTCGGCCAGATCAGCCCCGAGCAACTGCAAATCATCGCCCGCCAGCTGTATATCGAAATGCTCAAGGCCGGCTACACCTCGGTCGCCGAGTTCCACTATGTACATCACGATGTCAGCGGCCAGCCGTACGCCGACCCCACCGAACTGTCACGCCAGATCAGCCTGGCGGCGGCCAGCAGCGGGATCGGCCTGACGTTGCTGCCGGTGCTGTACAGCCACTCGGGCTTTGGCGGCCAGGCGCCGAACGAAGGCCAGCGGCGGTTTATCAACAGCACCGAAAACTACCTGGACCTGCAAGCGCGTTTGCAACCGATAGTGGCCGCGCAACCGGCGCAGCAACTGGGCCTGTGTTTCCACTCATTGCGCGCGGTAACGCCGCAACAGATCAGCGCAGTCCTGGCCGCCAGTGACCAGGCCTGCCCGGTGCATATCCACATCGCCGAACAGCAAAAGGAAGTCGATGACTGCCTGGCCTGGAGCGGCAAGCGCCCGCTGCAATGGCTGTATGACAATGTCGAAGTCGACCAGCGTTGGTGCCTGGTGCACGCCACCCACGCCAACCCTGAAGAAGTGACGCTGATGGCCCAGAGCCGAGCGATTGCTGGGTTGTGCCTGACCACTGAAGCCAACCTGGGCGACGGGATTTTCCCGGCGGTGGACTTCCTGGCCCAGGGCGGGCGCATGGGGATTGGCTCAGACAGCCATGTGTCATTGAGCGTGGTCGAGGAACTGCGCTGGCTGGAATACGGCCAGCGCCTGCGCGACCAGCGGCGTAACCGGCTGTATCGCAGCGATCAACCGATGGTCGGGCGTACGTTGTTCGACGCCGCCCTCGACGGCGGCGCCCAGGCCCTGGGCCAGCCGATTGGCCGCCTGGAAGTGGGCAAGCGCGCCGACTGGCTGGTGCTGGACGGCAACGATCCGTACCTGGCGACGGCCAGTGAAGACGGGATTCTCAATCGCTGGCTGTTCGCCGGGGGTGATCGGCAAGTGCGTGATGTGCTGGTCAATGGCCAGTGGGTGGTACGCGATGGGCGGCATGCTGGCGAGGAAGAAAGCAGCCGGGCCTTCACGCAGGTTCTTAGAGACCTACTGTCCTAACAGTACATCCCACTGAAGGAGCTGGTTTGCCAGCTCCGACATGGACCGCTTCAGCTACAGATTTGCGGACACTGCTCGCGGACTTCTCCCACAAACTCATCGGCAGTCGCCTTGAGCCAAGCAAATAGCCGGGCGATATCCGGCTCAGACTGTCGCCCGTTTCGACAAATGATGTAGTACGCCGCCGGCGACATCATCACCGGACCGTTCAACGCCAGCAGGCTCCCCTCTTTCAGCGCGTCATACACCAGCGCCGTCCTGCCCAGGGCAATCCCACTGCCTTTTGCCGCCAGGCTGATAGCCTGGCTGGAATCCGGAAATCGCGGGCCACGGTGATACGGTGGAGCCGCCAGTGCCTGGAACGCAAACCAGCTTTCCCAGCCCGGGCACACTTGATCGTCGACCCGGTGGATTAGCGGGTGCCGGGCGATATCCTCCAGCGAAATATCGCCATTGCCCCGCACAAACTCTGGGGAGCAGACGGGGAATACCGCATCACGCATCAGCAGTTCGACGTGATGCTCCGGATAGTCGCCGTACCCCATCACCACGGCTACGTCGTATTGATGGGCGCCCAGGTTATCCGTACTGGTCAACATCAGGTCCAGGTTGAACGAGGCCTCGGTATGCGAGCCGTGCAGCCTGGGGATCAGCCATGTCGAGCAGAGGGACGAGGTACACGAAAGGTACAGCGGTTGAGGTGTGTCCGGGCGCAGGGAGTGCAGCACGCCATCCAGCTCGCGGAAAAATCCAGCGGTCACCGGCAGCAAGGCCTGCCCCGCTTCAGTCAGCGTGACGCCCCGCGAGTGGCGCTCGAACAACTGCACGTCCCACCACGCTTCCAGGCCCGCAATCTGATGGCTGATGGCACTGGCTGTGAGGTTGAGTTCAGACGCCGCACGCGCAAAGCTGCCACATTGCGCAGCGCTGACAAAGGCTTGAAGCATAGGAGTCGGTGGCGGGCGCTGGGCCATCAGGTGCTCACTTTGATCAGGATGATCCCGCAAACAATCACCAGCGCCGAAAGCGTCCGCCGCCAGCCGAACCGCTCACGAAAGAACAGTGCAGCAATAATGGCGCCGATGATAACACTGGTTTCCCGCAGTGCTGAGACCTTGGCCACCGCGTCCAAGGACAGCGCGAACAACACCAGGCCGTAGGACGCCAGGTAAAAAACCCCGCCCAGCATGCCCACCCGCCACTGACGGCCAATCGCCTGGACAAACTGCGTACGCGCCTTGAGAAACGCCAGCAACGGGATTGGAATACTCTGGAACACCGTCAGGTAAATGATGTATTGCAGCACCGTCTCACTGGCTCTTACACCCTTGGCGTCCACCACCGTGTAAGACGCAATAAACACTCCCGCGCCCACCGCCATCAGGATCGGCCGGAGCATCAGCGTCGTCATCCTGCGCACAAACGTCAGGCTGATGATCCCCAGGCAAATCAACAACACACCTGCCAGCGCCTGGAAAGACAGGTGTTCGTGCAGCAGAAAGTAGGAAAACAGCGCGACCAGTACCGGCGGTACGCCGCGCATTACCGGATAGACCTGGCCGAAGTCGCCCGTTTCATAGGCCTTGATCAGAAACAGGCGATAGATCGTATTAAGCACCACCGAGAGCAGCACATAACCCCAAACCTGCAAGCTCGGCACATTGACCAGTGGCAACGCCGCGAGACAGATCAGCAATGCCGTGCCATCGACCAGGGCCAGGGTCATGAAGCGACTGCTGCCGGCCCGGACAACGGCGTTCCAGGTGGCGTGCATAAAGGCGGAGATCAGGACCAGAGTGACCGCAATATCGGAGTTGTCCATGGAGTCGGCTGTTCAGAGGAAAAGGCGGGTATTAAACTCAGCCTCGCGCGCTGACCAGAAGCGAATCCTCATCAGCACAGCCGTCAAAATCCATCATGGTTCCCGACGCGGTCAAACCCTGCGGGCAAAAAAAAGGGCGGGTTTATTAAAAAACCCGCCCTTTCTATTTCGCATTACTGCGACGTCTTGCTCATCTGCTTATCCGACGTACGCCAGATCAAACGCGTGGTGTCGTAACCCTGCTGGCGTGCCCTGCTGAGCAGGTCTTCGCGGGTGTCGGCGCTGACGGTCGGCGTGCGCGACAGCAGCCACATGTAGCGCCGGCTCGGGCTGCCGACGATGGCGGTCTTGTAGTCGTCGCTGACGTACAACACCCAGTAATCGCCCTTGGCCACGCCCGGCAACAGCGCGGTGAACCAGTTATTGAATTCGACCCACAACTTGTCGGTCTTGCCCGGTACTTGCGGCGTGGCCGTGCCCTTGGCTTCTTCCCACTTCCACTCGGTGGTCAGGCAGCGGTTGAACACTGACATGTCGCCATCGGGCAGCAGGGAGTAACGGGCCTCGGACTGCGCGCAGTTACGCTGGAAGTACATGGGCAGGCGGGCCAACTCGTACCAGGTGCCCTGGTAACGCTTGAGGTTGACGCTGCCGACGGTCTTGGGTTGCAGATCATCGCCAGAATGGCTGGCGCAGCCTGCCAAAAACAGGCTGGCGCAAAGGTATAAAACGAAACGCATCATTCTTCTTCTCCCGCAGGCTTGCGCCCCGGTTTACTTCAGGCCTTGCCCGGAAAACATCAGAACTTTGTCACCGGCGTACTGCACGCTGATAAAGCTGGTTTTATCGCCCCAGGTGCAACTGGACATGCCCAGCGCGCCGGAACAATCGGTGGGCTTACCCAGCAACGACTCCACTTCAGCCTTGGCCATGCCAGCCGAGAGCTTTTGGTAGTTTTCCTGGGTGACCTTGCTGCAAGCGGCCAATAGGACGCAAAAGCACAAGAGTGCGAGACGGCGTAACGACATGGTAGAGCTCCTGGAGGGACACGCAGCAGTGGGGGTCTGCCAGAAGCTTAGAAGGGAAAAGGGGGGTCTGGTTCCCGGAAGGCAAAAACAAAAAAAGCCCCCTGTGGCGAGGGGGCTTGTCCCCCGCTGGGGTGCGAAGCAGCCCCAATAAAGCCACTGAGTACTTTCAGGTAAAACGAGTGGGTGGGTTTGGGGGCTGCTTCGCAGCCCAGCGGGACAAGCCCCCTCGCCACAGGGGGTAGCATTAACCTTTGTGGTAACCGGTCACGCGCGCCACTTCTTCCTTGGAGCCCAGGAACACCGCCACACGCTGGTGCAGGCCTTCAGGCTGGATGTCGAGGATGCGCTGGTGACCGTCGGTGGAAGCACCGCCAGCTTGTTCGACCAGGAACGACATCGGGTTGGCTTCGTACATCAGGCGCAGTTTGCCCGGTTTGGACGGCTCGCGGCTGTCGCGTGGGTACATGAACAGGCCACCACGGGTCAGGATGCGGTGTACGTCGGCAACCATCGCAGCGACCCAACGCATGTTGAAGTTTTTCTTCAACGGACCTTCTTCGCCTTCCATCAACTCGTTGACGTAGCGCTTGACCGGTTCTTCCCAGTGGCGCTGGTTGGACATGTTGATCGCAAATTCCTGGGTCGAGGCAGGAATGGAGATGTCTTCGTGGGTCAGCACGAAGCTGCCCATTTCACGGTCCAGGGTAAAGCCCTTGACGCCATCGCCCAGGGTCAGCACCAGCATGGTCTGCGGGCCGTAGATCGCATAACCGGCGGCGACCTGCTCGGTGCCTGGCTGCAGGAAGGCCTTTTCGTTCAGGGCTTCGTTCTGGCTCAGGTATTCGTTCGGGCAACGCAGTACGGAGAAGATGGTGCCGACTGGCGCGTTGATGTCGATGTTCGACGAGCCGTCCAGCGGGTCGAATACCAGCAGGTACGCGCCTTTAGGGTATTTGCCCGGGATCTGGTAGGCGTTGTCCATTTCTTCGGACGCCATGCCGGCCAGGTGACCGCCCCATTCGTTGGCTTCGAGCAGGATTTCGTTGGAAATCACGTCGAGCTTCTTCTGCACTTCGCCTTGCACGTTTTCAGTGCCCATGCTGCCCAGGACGCCGCCCAGCGCGCCCTTGGACACGGCGTGGCTGATTTCCTTGCAAGCACGCGCCACCACTTCGATCAGGAAGCGCAGATCGGCAGGGGTGTTGTTGCTGCGGGTCTGCTCAATCAAATAGCGACTCAGGGTAACGCGGGACATGGACGGCTCCGGAGAATGGGGGGGGGCTAAAAACCCGCGCAGTTTAGCGCGAGTCGGGGCGCATTTCCTCCTATCAGACGAGATAACCCTGACAGAGTTCATGCAGGCCCCGGCTCAGGGCCTGGCCGGCGGCTTGCGCAACAGACTGTAGGCCATGCCCCCGAGTGCCGCTACGCCCAGCAGCAATACGGCCCACAGGCCGATTGTCTGCCAAGGCATACCTGCGACATTTGGTGCGGCCGGCGAAATGGCGCGCCACTCGCCATCGACCCTGGCCTGGCCCAACGCCGCGAGGCGCTGCGGCTGATAATCGGGAATCAGGGTGGTCAACGGCAGGTTCGCCGCCTTGGCCGACGGGTTGCCCAGCGCCAGGGTAAACGGCGGTTCGCCCCGCGCCAGGAACACCACCTGCGTGGCCCGCACGGCGAAACTCAACCCCGGCACCTGCGGCCCCAGGCCACCGCCCCGCTCGTCTACGTCCAGCTTGAGTTGGCGGACCGGGTAACCCGGCAACTGCAATTGATCCTGGGTGATCTCTTGCCCGTTCTGCGGCAATCGGTAGAGCAAACCGCGGCTTAACGGCTGCCATGCCTGCTTACTGTCCTGGCGCCCGGCAAGACCCACCGGGGCCAGGCTGTTGGGCTGGCGTAACTCGATGCGCACCCGCTCAATATTCAACGCCCCGGGCAGCTGCCAGCTATATTGCCCCGCTTCAAGGGAGCTGCCGGCCAATGGCTCGGACCACACCAGCGACAACGGCAGGCTGCTGGTGCTCTGCACTTCAATGGAGGTCAACTCGGGCGCGGCCTGGCCTTGCCATAACAGGCGCAGGTAACGCGCCGGTTGCCCCGGCAAGGCCACTTCACGCAGTTCAACCCGATCGTCGGCAAACGCCAGGCGCGCCAACTGCCCTTCGCCCCAGGAGCGCCAGTGCTGCAAATCGTCACTGGCTTCGATGCTGAAACGCTGGAAACCGTCGTGCTCGGCGGACCAGTCGAGGATCAGCTTTTGCAACGGCGCCTTGATGGCACTGGCATCGAGCAACCAGCCGCGTCGCACCTGCGCGCCGGCCGGCACTTCGCTGGACGGCTGCACCTGCACCAGGGTGCCCGTGGCACTCGATTGCACGCGCACGCTGGGCGCGCTGTCACTGGTGTTGTCGGCGGCGTACAGCGGGAAGCCCTTCAGCCTCGCCAGGTTTTTTGCGCTGGCGGCCGACTGACGCACCAATGCATACGCCTGCGGCTCACCGGCGGCGTTGAACACCCGCAGGTCACTGAGATCGGCCTGGCGGGCGCTCAGTTGCACCGCCAGCGGCAACTCCAAGCGATACCAGGGCCCTTCGCCGCTGATCGCCAGCGGCACTTGGGCGGTGAAGTCGGCGGGGGCTTCTGCGGCCCATACCGATAGCGCGGTGCACAGGCCCACCAGGGCAATACTCAGTTTGCCGATCAAGAGGAAGCTCCTTGGGTTTGAACCTCGGGTTCAACGCGTTTGGGCGGCAACGGGGCAAAATAACCCACCACCAGCAACAGCCCGCCCACGCCGATAAACGACACAATCCGCTCCAGCCCGCCACGGTTGCTCAGCTCGACGAGGAACAACTTGGCGACCACCACGCCAATCAGCACCGCGCCGACCAGCCACACCTCCCGGCGATTGCGCAGATGACCACCGATCATCAGGCCCAGGGCAATCAGGGTCCAGACAATCGACAATCCGGCCTGCACCAGCATGGAGTCGAGCAACGCATCCAGATGAAACGGTACGCCGCCCCAGTGGTGCGCCGTGCGCATCACCAATGCGGTGAAAAAGGCGAACAGCGAAACCCCGGCAACCCCCTGGGCAATCCAGGGGGTGCGGCCGCCCAGTTGCGGCGCCGCGCTGCGCGCCCACAGGTACACACCCAGCAGCGCAAACAGCAGGCCAAGGTCCAAGGGGTTGAGCAATGGCATGTAGGGCAACGGCTTGGCGGTACCGTCGCTGAAAATATTGGCCAGCCAGAACCACACCAGCATCAGCACGGCCAACGGCAGCGCGGCCAGCAGGCGGTATTCGCGCGGATAAGCAGATACCGGCCACGGCCATTGGCGCGGTGCAGCAACGGCTATCAGGTACAGGCTGGGGAAAATCGCCCAGCCCAGCCAGCGCCAGGCGTTGTATTGCACCGAGAGCACCAGCAGGCCGTAGCGCAACTCCAGGGCTAGCATGCCGATCAGCATCCAGCAGCCCAGCACGTGGGCGACACGCAGGGCCTTGGCCGCCGCCAAGTCGGCCAAGTAACACAGCGCGATAAAATGCACGGCGAACACCGCAATCCAGGCCAGCCAGCCCAATTCGGCCGCCGGGTGGTAATAGCGATGCAACGACACCAACAGCACCAGCGCCGCCGCTGGCATCAACAACAGGCAGAGGGTCCCGAGCGCAGCCCAACGCAGACGCAACGCCAGCAACATCCACAGCGCCGCGCTGGCCGCTGCCGCGGCCAACAGAAAGGTGGCTTGCAGCTCCGGCGGGGTAAAGCGCAGCAATTCGTGGTTGAGCGCCAACACCCACCACGCAGCGCCCCACGCCAGCAGGCCGTGGGATAGGTGGGGCAATTTGAGCCGTTGGCCACTGCCCTGCAAACGCCAGGCACCGACAAACGCGGCCAACCCGACCAGCATCGGCGCCCAGAAACCGATATGACGCAACGCCGGCAGCTCCTCGGTGCCCCAGGACGTCAACGTGAGCAATGCCCCCGCCAGCACTTGCACGCCGAGCGCGCAGAACAGGACCGTGCGCGAAGCGATATGCAGGCCGACAAACACAGTGACCAGCCCCGCCAGCGCCCAGCTGATCGCGGTACCCTGCTCGGCCAACAGCAACGGTGCCAGCAGATACACAAAACCCAGGCCCAGGCCCGCCAGGACCGGCAAGCCCTTGCGCTCCCACTGGCTGATCTGCCCATGCGCAGCCTTGCGCAGTTGGTGGAAGCTGAACAGCAACGCCACGCCGAGCAGCAACGCGCCCAGCGCCGCCCCTTCCAGCAGCGTGTGCTGGCCCACGTCCAACTCACTGAGAAAGGCCAGCGCCGAGCCCAGTTGCAACAACAGGCCAAATGCGCGCGCCAACAACCGCTGCTGGCGCAGGCCGAGCCAGAGAATCCCCGCGCCTTCCACCGCCCAAGCTGCGGCGGTCCAGCGCGCATCCAGGCCCAGGGGGATCGCCAGGCTGGCGAAGATCACGCCCAGGGCCAGGCAGGTTTCGCCCAGCAATACGGTGCGCCCGCCACTGAGCACACGCGCCAGCGCCATATAAATGATCCCCAACGCCAACGCGCTGAATGCCGGAGCGAATGCCAGGTGCTGCACCAGGGTGAACTGCAAGCCAAACGCCACAAGCGGTGGCCCGAACAGCAGGCCGCCATCCACATAATCCCCCTTGGCCGCCGACCAGCGCAGCAATGCACCACGGCTGTCATCGGCCGGGGCGTCGGGCATTTCCAGGAGTTTGCGCCGCGCAAACAACAGGCCGATGGCCAGGTACATCAGGAAAAACACAATCAGGAACGGCTCGGTACTCCACAGCAACTCCGGCGTGTAGGAGCGGATGCCCCAGGCAAAGCCGATGCCGAAGGTGCCGGCAAAACCAATCACATTGAGCAGGCGCCAGGCCTTGAACCAGGCAATGGCGAGGATGCCGACGTTGAGCAAGGTGAAGTAGCTGAACAGCGCCACATGGCTGCCCTCGCCGGTGGACGCCAGGATCGGCGCGGCGAAACCGCCCAGGGCGGCGGCGCAGGCCAGGCCGATGGCGTCCTGGGTAATGGCGAGGATCGCCGAAAACAGCGTCACAGCCACCAGCAGGCCGAGCGCCGCGCCGGGGTCGAGCAAAGGGTGCAGACGCATGGCGGCGAATACCGTCAGGTACAACACGGCGATGCCGGTGCCTTGCAGGATCAGCGCGTAATTGCCGTTGCGCGCGCGCAGCCACCAGCCCAGGCCCAGTAAACCCAGGGCGCAGGCGGCGACACCGGCGTAGCGCAACTCGATGGGCACCACCATGCCTTCGGTGGCATAGCGCAGCAAAAATGCCAGGCCAAGGAACAGCAGCACCACGCCAACCCGCAGCACGGTGTTGCCACCCAGCAGCCAGTTGCGCGCACCCTGGATAGCCCGTTCGATCAGGTTGGGGCTACGGGGGGTCTGGGGTTCAGCTTCGCGTGCAGCAGCGGCCGGCTTCCACAGGTCGTCCGGCAGCGGCGGGCTGGGTTCGGCAGCAGAGGTGGGTTGCAGTTCGGCGGGCAGTTCCCAGACCAGTTCTGGGGCGGGCGCGGGTTCGACCATGGGCGGCTCGACCTGCGGCGGCTTTTCCAGCATCGCCAGGCGTTGCTCCAGAGCCTTCAAGGCGCTGCCAAGGTTCGACAGACGAATGGCTTGGCCAATCCCCAAACCCAGGAGCGCGCCGAAAGCTGCGTCACTGAACGACTCGTCCAGCGCCCAGCCGAGCACCAGGCCAATGAGCATGAACATCCATTGCATGGTCGAGATCCCTAAGCAGCCCGAAGCGGGCGTAACCGACGCTCAGTATATCGACACAATCCCAATGTGGGACCTGGCTTGTGTAGGACCTGGTTTGTGTAGGAGCTGGCTTGTGTGGGAGCTCCCACACAAGCCGCTCTTACAGGGGGTTCTGCGGGGTCTAGTCCAAGGCTTTCCAGATCTCGGTGGCGTATTCCCGGATGGTTCGGTCTGACGAGAACCAACCCGTGCGCGCAGTATTGAGCACCGCCGAACGCCACCACTCCCTGGTGTCGTGCCAATGGGCTTCGACCCGCGCCTGGGCATCCCAGTAGGCGTCAAAATCGGCGCACACCAGGAACCGGTCATAGGCGATCAACGAGTCGATCAACCCCACATAGCGCCCCGGATCGTCCGGCGAGAACACCCCGCCACGAATCGCCTGCAGCACGTCGTTCAAGCGGTGGGATGCGGCGATATCAGGGCCGGCATTGAACTCACCGGCCTGTTTACGCGCTTCCACCTGCTCGGCGCTGAGGCCGAAAATAAACATGTGCTCGCCGCCGATACGCTCATGCATCTCCACATTGGCGCCATCCATGGTGCCGATGGTCAGCGCGCCATTGAGACCGAACTTCATGTTGCTGGTGCCCGAGGCCTCGAACCCGGCGGTGGAGATCTGCTCCGACAGGTCCGCCGCCGGGATGATGTTTTCGGCGAGGCTGACGTTGTAGTTGGGCAGGAACACGACCTTGAGCAAGCCGCGCACCGTGGGGTCGTTGTTCACCGTACGGGCGATGTCGTTGGTCAGCTTGATGATCAGCTTGGCCTGGTGATAACTGGCCGCCGCCTTGCCGGCGAAGATCTTCACCCGCGGCACCCAATCCACTTCGGGTTCGGCGCGAATCGCCTGGTACAGGGCGACCGTGTGCAGCAGGTTCAGCAATTGGCGCTTGTACTCGTGGATACGCTTGACCTGCACATCGAACATCGCCGCCGGGTTGACCGAAATCCCCAGGCGCTCGTGGATGATATCGGCAAGCACCCGCTTGCTGTGCAGGCGCTGCTCGGCGAAGGCTTTGCGAAAGGCGTCTTTCTCGGCGAAGGTTTCCAGCTCCACCAGGCGCTGTTCCATGTTGTCGAGAATGTCCGGCCCCAGGGCCTCCACCAGCATCGCGGTAAGCTTGGGGTTGGCCTGGAACAGCCAGCGGCGGAAAGTAATGCCGTTGGTCTTGTTGTTGATACGCTCGGGGTAGAGCTTGTGCAGTTCGGAAAACACCGTGCTGCGCATCAGCTGCGTATGCAATCCCGAGACGCCGTTGACGCTGTGGGACCCCAGGAACGCCAGGTTGCCCATGCGCACGCGGCGCCCGTTGTCTTCTTCGATCAGCGAGACAGCGCGCAGGACGTCGAAGTCGTGAATGCCCTTGGCCCGCAGCGAATCAATGTGCTGGGCATTGATCAGGTAAATGATCTGCATGTGCCGGGGCAGCATGCGTTCCATCAGGCCCACCGGCCAGGTTTCCAGGGCTTCGGGGAGCAGGGTGTGGTTGGTGTAGGACAGCGTTTCGACGGTGACCTGCCAGGCCGCATCCCAGGCAATATCGTGCAGGTCGACCAATTGGCGCATCAACTCGGCCACGGCGATGGACGGGTGCGTGTCATTGAGCTGGATGGCCGCGTGCTCGCCCAGGCTCAGGACCGAACCGTGCATGTTTTTGTGGCGACGCAGCAGGTCTTGCAGGGAGGCCGAGACGAAGAAATATTCCTGGCGCAGGCGCAATTCCTGCCCTGCTTCGGTGCTGTCGGCCGGGTAAAGCACCCTTGAGATGCTTTCGGCACGGGCCACTTCGGCAACGGCGCCCAAATGGTCACCGGCGTTGAAGCGCTCCAAGTGCAGGTCTTCGACGGCCCGCGCACGCCACAGGCGCAAGGTGTTCACACTGGCGCCACGCCAGCCGACCACCGGGGTGTCGTAGGCTACGGCGCGCACGGTTTCATTGGGCGACCAGACCTGGATCGACTTGCCGGACGCATCCAGCACAGTCTCGACGCTGCCGCCAAAGCCGATCGGGTAGATCACCTCGGCGCGCTCGAACTCCCAGGGGTTGCCGAAATCCAGCCAGCGTTCGGTCTGCTCCTGCTGCCAGCCATCGACAATCGCCTGGCGAAACAGCCCGTGTTCGTAACGAATGCCATAGCCATGGCCGGCAATGCCCAGGGTCGACATGCTTTCCATAAAGCACGCGGCCAGGCGCCCCAGGCCACCGTTGCCCAGGGCCGCATCGGGCTCCAGCAGGCGAATGCGCTCCAGGTCTACACCCAACTCGCCAAGGGCTTCGCGCGCCACCTCCAGCAGGCCGAGGTTGCTCAGGCTGTCAAACAGCAAACGACCGATCAAGAATTCCAGGGACAGGTAATACACCCGCTTCTGCCCACGCCGGTAGATACGCCGGGTGTGGTCCATCCAGTGGTCGACCATGTGGTCGCGCGCCGCCAGGGCAATGGCTTCGAACCAATCGTGGTCAAAGGCGTGATCGGGATCCTTGCCCACCGCATAAGTGAGTTTGGTCAAGACAGCATCGCGAAACGCGGCTACCTCTGCTTCTCGTACAAGCGGTTCCTGAGACATCGGTGCGACCTCGGGCGAGATAGAAGAAGGGAAATCCTAGAGCCTAGACGGTCTGACCCATGGCATGGCTGACGGTTCGGCAGTTTTTTCACTCATTCACGCATGCAGGTTTTAGATGCAGGGGCCGTGCCCGTTTGAGACGGGCGGGAGCCTTTGAGCCGAAATCCGCAAAATATTGTTCAAAAAATCACCAATCCCGGTATGATCGCGCGCCCGGACAAAGCCCCTCTTGGAAACCTGATGAAGCCTCAACTGATCGCCGCCGCGGAACTCGACCGTCTCGAAACGTGGCAGAAATACTCCAGCCACATGTGCGGCGGCTGCACGTCCAACTGCTGCACCCTGCCGGTTGAGGTGAAGATCAAGGATTTGATCCGCATTGGCATCGTCGACGAATTCGAGCGTGGCGACCCGCCGAAGAACATCGCCAAGCGCTTGCAGAAGGAAGGCATCGTCGAGCGTTTCAACTCCAAGTCCGAGATCTTTACCCTGCAGCGCATGAGCAACAACGATTGCCTGTACCTGGATCGTAAGACGCGCTTCTGCACTATTTATGACAAGCGCCCGGATACCTGCCGCAATCACCCGAAGATCGGGCCACGGCCGGGGTATTGCGCGTACAAGCCCAAGGAAGTGGTGCGCGAGACCAAGTTCAAGACCCTCGACAAGTTCTGATCCGGATTTTGCAGGGCTCTTGAGGGCCCCATCGCAGGCAAGCCAGCTCCCACAGTTTGATTTGTGAACACCCTCAAATGTGGGAGCTGGCTTGCCTGCGATGGGGCCGGCAAACCACCACAAAATATGCAGGCATAAAAAAACGCCCCCGGCCTTTCGACCGGGGGCGTTTTTATTCAGCCGGAACTAAGTATCAGTTCTTGGCCTTTTTGGCAGCGCGGGTACGCTCGCCTTCGTCCAGGATCTTCTTACGAAGACGGATGGACTTCGGCGTCACTTCGCACAGCTCGTCGTCCTGGATGAATTCCAGAGCCTGTTCCAGGGTGAAGCGAACAGGTGGAACCAGGGCGATGGTTTCGTCTTTACCCGAAGCACGCATGTTGTCGAGCTTCTTGCCTTTGGTTGGGTTGACGCCCATGTCGTTGTCACGGCTGTTCAGACCAACGATCTGGCCGTTGTAGATCTCTTGACCGTGTTCAACGAACAGCTTGCCACGCGCCTGGAGGGTTTCCAGGGAGTAGGTCAGTGCCTTGCCGGTTTCTACCGATACCAGAACACCGTTCTGACGGCCGGACATGTCGCCGGACTTCATGGTGTCGTAGCGATCGAAGATCGAGGTCAGGATGCCAGCACCGTTGGTCAGGGTCAGGAACTGGTTACGGAAACCGATCAGACCACGAGCAGGGATGTTGTATTCCAGACGCACACGGCCTTTGCCATCCGGCACCATGTTGGTCAGGTCGCCCTTACGCAGGCCCATCTCTTCCATGACCTTGCCCTGGGATTCTTCAGGGGTGTCGATGGTGACGTTTTCGAACGGTTCCTGCTTCACGCCGTCAACAACACGGATGATCACTTCCGGACGGCCAACGCCCATTTCGAAGCCTTCGCGACGCATGGTTTCGATCAGTACCGAGAGGTGCAGCTCACCACGGCCGGAAACCTTGAACTTGTCAGCCGAGTCGCCTTCTTCAACGCGCAGTGCAACGTTGTACAGCAGCTCTTTGTCCAGACGTTCCTTGATGTTACGGGAAGTCACGAACTTGCCTTCTTTACCGCAGAAAGGCGAGTCGTTTACCTGGAAGGTCATGGAAACGGTTGGCTCGTCAACGGTCAACGGCACCATTGCTTCAACTGTGTCCGGGTGGCACAGGGTGTCGGAGATGAACAGCGAGTCCATACCGCTGATGCACACGATGTCGCCTGCAGCAGCTTCTTCAACGTCAATACGGTGCAGACCGTGGTGACCCATCAGCTTCAGGATACGACCGTTACGCTTCTTGCCGGTGGCGTCGATAGCCACGACCGGAGTGTTCGGCTTGACGCGACCACGAGCGATACGGCCAACGCCGATAACACCCAGGAAGCTGTTGTAGTCCAGTGCCGAGATTTGCATCTGGAACGGACCGTCACGGTCGACTTTCGGCGCTGGTACGTTGTCGACGATCGACTGGTACAGCGGGGTCATGTCTTCAGCCATGTCGGTGTGTTCCAGACCGGCAATGCCGTTCAGGGCCGAGGCGTAGACGACTTTGAAGTCCAGCTGTTCTTCGGTGGCACCGAGGTTGTCGAACAGGTCGAAGATCTGGTCCAGAACCCAGTCCGGACGCGCGCCTGGACGGTCAACCTTGTTGATCACCACGATTGGACGCAGGCCGGCTTCGAAAGCCTTCTTGGTCACGAAACGGGTTTGCGGCATAGGGCCGTCTTGAGCGTCAACCAGCAGCAGAACGGAGTCAACCATCGACATTACACGTTCAACTTCGCCGCCGAAGTCGGCGTGGCCCGGGGTATCCACGATGTTGATGTGGTAGCCGTTCCAGTTGATGGCAGTGTTTTTTGCCAGGATGGTAATACCGCGCTCTTTTTCCTGGTCGTTGGAGTCCATCACGCGCTCGTCGTTGAGCTCGTTGCGCTCCAGGGTGCCGGATTGACGCAGGAGTTTGTCTACCAGGGTGGTTTTACCATGGTCAACGTGAGCAATGATGGCGATGTTACGTAGATTTTCGATCACTTGTGTATCTCGATCAGAGGATTCGGTGTGCTGACAGGTCGTGGCAGCGATTAACAGTAGAGTCAGGCCTTGCCGTTACAGCTTGACGGCAGAGTCGGGGGGCCGGTGACGCAGGCCACAGGCAAACAGCCCCGGGCTCTTAGCTCGGTCGATAAACGCGCACATTGGCATATCCCTCACTGAGCAAATGGTGGGCATGCAGGCGACTCATCACGCCTTTGTCGCAATACAGCAGGTACTGACGGCTGTTATCCAGTTCCTTGAAACGCGCGTTCAGTGCATAGAACGGCAACGTTTGCACGTCGATGCCAGCGATTTCCAGCGGCTCGTCTTCAGCGGCATCCGGGTGACGGATGTCGATGACAATCTGACCGGCCAGGGCTTCGCTGACTTCTTCGATCTGTACGTCCTGGCCCAGTTCGTCGATGACTCGATCGATCGGCACCAGTTTGGCGTTCTCGAGCGCTCGCTCCAGAATCGCCATGTCGAATTCTTTCTCTTCATGCTCCACGCGATAGCGCTTGGCATGGGTCTTGGGGTTCACCGAGATGACCCCGCAGTACTCTGGCATGTGCTTGGCGAAATCAGCGGTGCCGATTTCGTTGGCCAGGTCGATGATGTCCTGCTTGTGGCTGGCGATCAGCGGGCGCAATACCAGCTTGTCGGTCACGCAGTCGATCACGGACAGGTTCGGCAACGTCTGGCTGGAGACCTGGGAAATCGCCTCGCCGGTCACCAGCGCTTCGATTTGCAGGCGGTCGGCGATTTTCGACGCTGCGCGCAACATCATACGCTTCAATACGACGCCCATATGACCGTTATCGACTTTTCCGAGAATTTCTCCCAGGACTTCCTCGAACGGTACGCTGACAAACAGCACGCGCTGGGAGCTGCCGTACTTCTTCCAGATATAGTGCGCAACTTCCATCACGCCCAATTCGTGTGCACGCCCGCCCAGGTTAAAGAAGCAGAAGTGGCTCATCAGGCCCCGGCGCATGATCTGGTAGGCCGCCACGGTAGAGTCGAAACCGCCGGACATCAGCACCAGGGTCTGTTCCAGCGCACCCAGCGGGTAGCCGCCGATGCTGTTGTGCTGGCTGTGGATCACAAACAACCGTTGGTCGCGAATTTCGATGCGTACTTCGATTTGCGGCTCTTTCAGCGAGATTCCTGCGGCCCCACACTCGCGACGCAGCTTGCTGCCGACGTATTTCTCGACATCCATGGAGCTGAACGGGTGCTTGCCCGCACGCTTGCAGCGCACCGAAAAAATCTTGCCTTCAAGGCTGGTGCCAAAGTGCAGTTTGCATTTTTGCGTGATGTCGTCGAAGTCGCCCAGCGGGTACTCGTCGACCTGCAGGAAATGCGCGATGCCCGGCATGCAGCTCAGGCGCTCGGTCATATCTTTCAAGGCTTTAGGGTCGCTGACGCGGGTTTCCAGCTCGAGATTGTCCCACACACCGTTCACCACCACGGCCGGGTCCAGGTCACGGAGCACGGCGCGGATATTCTTGGCCAATTGACGGATGAAACGCATCCGTACCGGTCGGCTCTTGATGGTGATCTCGGGGAAGACTTTAACGATTAATTTCATGGAAACAGCGCGCGCAGGGCCAGCCGAAAAAGGGGGGCGCGGATTATAGCGGAAATCGCTCAAGGTTTGACCAGTTAATATACAAACGGCACGCAACGCACCAAAGAGGTGCATTTACAGGCAGTTGCGCTACATTGCAGTGCGCGATTTTTGCCATTTCGACGATTTGCACCTTTATAGGGGCCATTTTGAGGCAAAAAACCCATGTCGGGGCACTGGCATGCAATTTGCTCTCTTGTGAGGCAGGTTGCCATGGCGGACTATCCGCGCCGGCATCACCCACATTCTAAGGGCTACTCCACTACCCCAGCCCGAAGCCACCCGGAGGACACTATGTCGAAGTCGGTTCAACTCATCAAAGATCATGACGTTAAATGGATTGATCTGCGCTTCACGGACACCAAAGGCACTCAGCACCACGTGACCATGCCGGCTCGCGACGCGCTGGATGACGCCTTCTTCGAAGAAGGCAAAATGTTCGACGGCTCCTCCATCGCTGGCTGGAAAGGCATCGAAGCCTCCGACATGATCCTGATGCCGGACGACTCCACCGCCGTACTCGACCCGTTCACCGAAGAGCCAACCCTGATCATCGTCTGCGACGTGATCGAGCCTTCGACCATGCAGGGCTACGACCGCGACCCACGTGCGATCGCCAAGCGTGCCGAGGAATACCTGAAATCCACCGGTATCGGTGACACCGTATTCGTGGGCCCTGAGCCTGAGTTCTTCATCTTTGACCAGGTGAAGTTCAAGTCCGACATCTCCGGCTCCATGTTCAAGATCTTCTCCGACCAGGGTTCGTGGATGTCCGACCAGGACGTGGAAGGCGGCAACCATGGCCACCGTCCAGGCGTCAAAGGCGGCTACTTCCCAGTACCACCGTTCGACCACGACCACGAAATCCGTACCTCCATGTGCAACGCCATGGAAGACATGGGCCTGGTCATCGAAGTTCACCACCACGAAGTGGCGACTGCCGGCCAGAACGAAATCGGTGTGAAGTTCAACACCCTGGTTGCCAAGGCTGACGAAGTACAGACCCTCAAGTACTGCGTACACAACGTGGCAGTGGCTTACGGCCGTACCGCTACCTTCATGCCTAAGCCACTGTACGGCGATAACGGTTCGGGCATGCACGTTCACCTGTCCATCGCCAAAGATGGCAAGAACACCTTCGCTGGCGAAGGTTATGCCGGCCTGTCCGACACCGCCCTGTACTTCATCGGCGGCATCATCAAGCACGGTAAGGCCCTGAACGGCTTCACCAACCCGTCGACCAACTCCTACAAGCGTCTGGTCCCAGGTTTTGAAGCACCGGTGATGCTGGCCTACTCGGCTCGCAACCGTTCCGCTTCGATCCGTATTCCTTACGTGTCCAGCCCTCGCGCTCGCCGTATCGAAGCACGCTTCCCGGATCCAGCAGCCAACCCGTACCTGGGTTTTGCTGCACTGCTGATGGCTGGCCTGGACGGCATCCAGAACAAGATCCACCCAGGCGACGCCGCCGACAAAAACTTGTACGACCTGCCGCCTGAAGAGGCCAAGGAAATCCCACAAGTGTGCGGCAGCCTGAAAGAAGCCCTGGAAGAGCTGGACAAGGGCCGTGCGTTCCTGACCAAAGGCGGCGTGTTCAGCGACGACTTCATCGATGCCTACATCGCCCTGAAAAGCGAAGAAGAAATCAAGGTCCGCACCTTCGTACACCCACTGGAATACGAGCTGTACTACAGCTGCTGATCCGGTAGCGCTGCTCAACGCGGCGTGACCAAAAGGCCTCCTTCGGGAGGTCTTTTTTTTGCCTGAAACAATGACTCTCCACCTTTGCAACCCCCATCAAAACTGTGGGAGCTGGCTTGCCTGCGATAGCGGTGGTTCAGTCAGTCGTGATGTGACAGATACACCGCTATCGCAGGCAAGCCAGCTCCTACAGTTTGATTGGTGCTTCCAGGAAATAGTTGATCGCTGAACAGAATGCCGGGATTCGCACTATATTGGTGCGATAGGTTGCACCCATGCCCGCCGGCCAGCCCATTTTGGGTCGATATCTCCCGAGCAAGCTGGCAGAGCGCCATAGTTTCGCGCCTAAAGCCCCTATTTCAGGGCTTTTACGCTTCTTTTCGGAGCCTTGGTTTGGTTTTTGCATTTTCCTGGTATCAGCGTGAGCCTCAAGCCCACGCCTTGCTCCAAAAGAGGTCCTAATGACCATCAGCGACGCACTGCACCGCTTGCTACTCGACAACCTGACCACCGCGACCATCCTGCTCAATGCCGAACTGCGCCTTGAGTACATGAACCCCGCGGCGGAGATGCTCCTGGCCATCAGCGGCCAGCGCAGCCATGGGCAATTTATCAGCGAGCTGTTCACCGAGTCCGCCGAGGCCTTGAGTTCCTTGCGCCAGGCCGTGGAGCAGGCCCACCCGTTCACCAAGCGCGAAGCGATGCTCACGGCCCTCACCGGCCAGACCCTGACCGTGGACTATGCGGTAACACCGATTCTGAGCCACGGCGCCACCTTGCTGCTGCTGGAGGTGCATCCCCGCGATCGCCTGCTGCGCATCACCAAGGAAGAGGCGCAGTTGTCCAAGCAGGAAACCAGCAAGATGCTGGTACGCGGCCTGGCCCATGAGATCAAGAACCCCCTGGGCGGGATTCGCGGCGCCGCACAGTTGTTGGCCCGCGAGCTGCCGGATGAGCACCTCAAGGACTACACCAACGTCATCATCGAGGAAGCCGACCGCCTGCGCAACCTTGTGGACCGCATGCTGGGTTCCAACAAACTGCCGTCGCTGGCGATGACCAACGTGCATGAAGTGCTCGAGCGCGTCTGCCAGTTGGTGGAGGCCGAAAGCCAGGGCTGCATCACCCTGGTGCGCGACTATGACCCGAGCATTCCCGACGTATTGATCGACCGCGAGCAGATGATCCAGGCGGTGCTCAATATCGTGCGCAACGCCATGCAGGCCATCAGCAGCCAGAACGAGCTGCGCCTGGGCCGTATCAGCCTGCGCACCCGCGCCTTGCGCCAGTTCACCATTGGCCACGTACGCCATCGCCTGGTGACCAAGGTCGAGATCATCGACAACGGCCCGGGTATCCCGGCCGAACTGCAAGAAACCATTTTCTTCCCGATGGTCAGCGGCCGCCCGGACGGTACCGGGCTGGGCCTGGCCATTACCCAGAACATCATCAGCCAGCACCAGGGCCTGATCGAATGTGAAAGCCATCCCGGCCACACGACCTTTTCGATCTTTCTGCCACTGGAACAAGGAGCCCCATCGACATGAGCCGTAGTGAAACTGTCTGGATCGTCGATGACGACCGTTCCATCCGCTGGGTCCTGGAGAAAGCCTTGCAACAGGAAGGCATGACCACCCAGAGCTTCGACAGCGCCGACGGGGTGATGAGCCGCCTGGCGCGCCAGCAGCCCGATGTGATCATCTCCGACATCCGCATGCCCGGCGCCAGCGGCCTGGACTTGCTGGCGCGGATCCGCGAGCAGCACCCGCGCTTGCCGGTGATCATCATGACCGCGCACTCGGACCTGGACAGCGCTGTCGCGTCCTATCAGGGCGGCGCCTTCGAGTACCTGCCCAAGCCGTTCGACGTCGATGAGGCGGTGGCGCTGGTCAAGCGCGCCAACCAGCACGCCCAGGAGCAGCAAGGCCAGGCCGTGGAGCCGACCCTGACGCGCACCCCGGAAATCATCGGTGAAGCGCCGGCGATGCAGGAAGTGTTTCGCGCCATCGGGCGCTTGAGCCATTCCAACATCACCGTGCTGATCAACGGTGAGTCCGGCACCGGTAAAGAGCTGGTCGCCCATGCCCTGCACCGCCACAGCCCACGGGCCGCCTCGCCGTTCATCGCGCTGAACATGGCGGCGATCCCCAAGGACTTGATGGAATCGGAGCTGTTCGGCCATGAGAAAGGCGCGTTTACCGGCGCCGCCAACCTGCGTCGCGGCCGGTTTGAACAGGCCGACGGCGGCACCCTGTTTCTCGATGAAATCGGCGATATGCCGGCCGACACCCAGACCCGACTGTTGCGGGTGCTGGCCGACGGTGAGTTCTATCGTGTCGGCGGCCATACGCCGGTCAAGGTGGATGTGCGGATCATCGCCGCGACCCACCAGAACCTGGAAACCCTGGTGCACGCCGGCAAGTTCCGCGAGGATTTGTTCCACCGCCTCAACGTGATCCGCATCCACATCCCGCGGATGTCGGACCGCCGCGAAGACATCCCGACCCTGGCCCGCCACTTCCTCAGCCGCGCCGCCCAGGAGCTGGCGGTAGAGCCCAAGCTGCTGAAGACGGAAACCGAGGAATACCTGAAAAACCTGCCGTGGCCGGGCAACGTGCGCCAGCTGGAGAATACCTGCCGCTGGATCACGGTGATGGCGTCCGGGCGCGAAGTGCATATCAGCGACCTGCCGCCGGAGCTGTTGAGCCTGCCGCAGGATTCAGCGCCCGTGACCAACTGGGAACAAGCCCTGCGCCAATGGGCCGACCAGGCCTTGGCTCGCGGCCAGTCGAGCCTGCTGGACAGCGCCGTGCCGACCTTTGAGCGGATCATGATCGAGACGGCCCTCAAGCACACCGCTGGCCGCCGGCGTGACGCCGCCGTACTGCTGGGCTGGGGTCGTAACACCTTGACCCGCAAGATCAAGGAATTGGGGATGAAGGTGGATGGCGGGGATGATGATGAGGGTGAAGAGGGCTGAACAAAGCCCTCCAGCACACGGATGACCTAATGTGGATGAGGGCTTGTGTGGGAGCTGGCTTGCCTGCGATTGCATCACCTCGGTATCTCTGAAAGACCGAGGTGCCCGCATCGCAGGCAAGCCAGCTCCCACATTTGTTTGGTGTGCACCGCTTCAACGCACCATGAACCGCTATCGCGCACGAACTCCAGGCCGCTTTCAAAAAACTCTGAACCCTGAAAACGCCAAAGCCCCGTAATCCGGGGCTTTGCGCTTTATAAAAGAATTTTCCTAGACAAATTCACCATTCTGGCACGCCCCCTGCAATACCTCTGGTACTACCCAGTTTCGGGGACCTTGGTACAGGCAGGCCGAGAATCCCCTCTTTAATTCGAGCTTCAAACCGTTTTGGGAGCCCTGGTACAGGCAGGCCGGGAACTCCCTCTTTTATTGCTCCAGGAGATGGATCTCCAGTCGCCAGCGGTCATCGACCGCCTTGCCCGACCATTCCCCGCGCAGCGGCCGTGCCGCCACCAGGTTCAACAGCAAGCCGCCATCGGTCTTGCGCACCCGCCAGTTCACATCCTTGTCATTGACCTTCAATTGCCCCGCCTGCGCATGGCCCTGGGCGTCGAACAGCAGCGCCACGGTGCCGTCGATATGCTCGCCGTGCAACTTCGGTTCGTTGTTGAACCACACCACCAGCCCATCGGTGGCGGGCTCGACCTGCAGCAAGGCCGTCGGGTCCGGGGTGGTCAGGCGACCGATCATCAAGCCCACCATCAGACCGACAATCGCCAGCGAACCCAGGACTCTGGGCAATAGCTGCGGCCTGGGGTCGTCTTCAGGGGTAGAATGCGCTGCATCTTTATCTTCGGAGCCGTGCATGTTTCACGTCATCCTTTTTCAACCAGAAATTCCGCCGAACACCGGCAACGTTATCAGGCTGTGCGCCAACAGTGGCTGCCACCTGCATTTGATCGAGCCGCTGGGCTTCGAGATGGACGACAAGCGCCTGCGTCGCGCCGGCCTGGACTATCACGAATACGCCACCCTGCAGCGTCACGCCGACCTCGCCAGTTGCCTGGAAAGCCTGGGCCATCCACGGCTGTTTGCGTTCACCACCAAAGGTTCGCGGCCGTTTCATGATGCCAGCTTTGCCGAGGGTGATGCCTTCCTGTTCGGCCCGGAAAGCCGTGGCCTGCCGGCAGACGTACTCGACGCCCTGCCCGATGGCCAGCGCTTGCGCCTGCCGATGCGTGAAGGCTGCCGCAGCCTGAACCTGTCCAACACCGTGGCCGTCGCCGTCTACGAAGGCTGGCGCCAGCTTGGTTTCAAATAGCCCCCAAAACCAAATGTGGGAGCGGGCGTGTGTGGGAGCCGGGCTTGCCCGCGATGCAGGCACCTCGGTGTGTCAGTGACACAGAGGTGATGCTATCGCTGGCAAGCCAGCTCCCACACACGCCCGCTCCCACATTTAGAGCGGCGTCGGGCTCAGCTTACTGAACCGTCGGTGCGCCTTCCTGTTGCATGCGCTGCAGCTCTTGCGCATACAGGGCATCGAAGTTCACCGGGGCCAGCATCAGCGCCGGGAACGAGCCACGGGTGACCAGGCTGTCCAGGGTCTCGCGGGCATACGGGAACAGGATGTTCGGGCAGAACGCGCCCAGGGTGTGGCTCATGGACGCATCGTCCAGGCCCTGGATCAGGAAGATACCGGCCTGTTGCACTTCAGCGATGAAGGCCACTTCTTCACCGTTCTTCACGGTGACCGACAGAGTCAGCACGACTTCGTGGAAGTCGCCTTCCAGTTGCTTTTGACGGGTGTTCAGGTCCAGGCCGACGCTTGGAGTCCACTCCTGGCGGAAGATCGCCGGGCTTTTAGGGGCCTCGAACGACAAGTCACGCACGTAGATGCGCTGCAGGGAAAACTGTGGGCCTTGAGCCTCTTCTGCTGCCGCTTCGGTGTTCGGTTGGTCAGTCATCTCGCAGATCCTTCTTGATCTTGGGGTCTTTTAGGGTTTTGGAGTCAGACGTGAAGCAGCGCATCCAGTTTACCGGCGCGCTCCAGGGCGAACAGGTCATCGCATCCACCGATATGCTGGGTACCGATCCAGATTTGCGGCACAGAGGTGCGCCCCGCCTTCTGGGCCATCTCGGCACGTACCTGGGGCTTGCCATCGACCTTGATCTCGTCGAAGGCAACCTTTTTGCTCTGGAGCAACTGCTTGGCTCGCGTGCAATAGGGGCAATAATCGCTGGAATAAACGACAACCTGGCTCATATCACTTCACCAACGGCAGGTTATCGGCGCGCCAGCTGGAGATACCACCCGACAGCTTGGCGGCGGTGAAACCGCTCTTCATCATTTCGCGGGCATGGCCACCGGAGTGCTGACCCTGAGCGTCGACCAGGATAATGGTCTTGGCCTTGTGCTTTTCCAGTTCGGCGATGCGGGCGATCAGCTTGTCCTGGGGAATATTCAGCGCGCCAACGATATGGCCGGCGGCAAAGTCCTTGGCCGGACGGATGTCGACGACAACGGCCTGGTCCTTGTTGACCAGTGCGGTCAGCTCGGCGGTGCTGAGGCTACGGCCGCCACGGCTCACTTCATGAGCAATCAGCAGCGCCAGCAGTACGACGAAGGCACCGACCAGCAGATAGTGAGAGGTAGCAAATGCAATCAGGTGATCAACCATCAAGGAGGTTCCAGGGCGTTAAAATGGCGGTAAGTATACACAGCCGCCATGGGGGGCCAACCCCCGTAAAGCGGTGACGGCATCGGAACTTCGCTTTAAACTGCCACTCCCTTTTCAATCGCCTTCTTTTAATACCGCCGCGAGAGGATCTATGACTACCACGCCTAAACCTTTGGTCCTGATGATTCTCGATGGCTTCGGTCACAGTGAAAACCACCACGACAACGCCGTATTCGCGGCGAACAAGCCCGTGCTGGACCGCCTCTGCGCCAGCGTACCCAATGGCCTGATCTCCGGATCGGGCATGGACGTCGGCCTGCCGGACGGCCAGATGGGCAACTCTGAAGTCGGCCATATGAACCTTGGCGCCGGACGAGTGGTATATCAGGACTTCACTCGCGTGACCAAAGCCATCCGCGATGGCGAGTTCTTCGAGAACCCGACCATCTGCGCCGCGGTGGATAAAGCCGTCGCCGCCGGCAAAGCCGTGCATTTCATGGGCCTGCTGTCTGACGGTGGCGTGCACAGCCACCAGGACCACCTGGTGGCCATGGCCGAACTGGCCTACAAGCGTGGCGCCGAGAAGATCTACCTGCACGCCTTCCTCGATGGCCGCGACACCCCGCCCAAAAGCGCGCAGTCGTCCATCGAGCTGCTGGACGCCGCCTTCGCCGCCCTCGGCAAGGGCCGCATCGCCAGCCTGGTCGGCCGCTATTTCGCCATGGACCGCGACAACCGCTGGGATCGCGTGTCCCAGGCCTACAACCTGATTGTCAACGGCAACGCCCAGTTCAACGCGGCTACCGCCCAGCAAGGCCTGGAAGCGGCCTACGCTCGCGGCGAGAGCGATGAGTTCGTCAAGGCCACCACCATCGGCGAGCCAGTGAAGGTCGAAGATGGCGACGCCGTGGTGTTCATGAACTTTCGCGCCGACCGTGCCCGCGAACTGAGCCATGTGTTCGTCGATGACGGTTTCAAAGACTTCGAGCGGGCGCGCCAGCCGAAAGTCGAGTTCGTGATGCTGACCCAATACGCCGCCAACATCCCGGCCCCGTCGGCTTTCGCGCCGGGCAGCCTGGAAAACGTGCTGGGTGATTACCTCGCCAAAAACGGCAAGACCCAGCTGCGCATTGCCGAAACCGAGAAATACGCCCACGTCACCTTCTTCTTCTCCGGCGGTCGCGAAGAACCGTTCCCCGGCGAAGAGCGCATCCTGATCCCGTCGCCCAAAGTCGCCACCTACGACCTGCAGCCCGAGATGAGCGCGCCGGAAGTCACCGACAAGATCGTCGACGCCATCGAACACCAGCGCTATGACGTGATCGTGGTCAACTACGCCAACGGCGACATGGTCGGCCACAGCGGCAACCTGCAAGCGGCGGTCAAAGCCGTGGAATGCCTGGACTTGTGCGTGGGCCGTATCGTCGACGCCCTGGAGAAGGTCGGCGGCGAAGCGCTGATCACTGCCGACCATGGCAACTGCGAGCAGATGTCCGACGAATCCACCGGCCAGGCCCATACCGCCCACACCACCGAGCCGGTGCCGTTCATTTATGTCGGCAAGCGCGACTTCAAGGTGCGCGAAGGCGGCGTGCTGGCAGACGTGGCGCCGACCATGCTCATGCTGATGGGGCTCGAGAAGCCTGTCGAAATGACCGGTACCTCGATCCTGGTCTAATTTTCAAACACACCACCAAACAATGTGGGAGCGGGCTTGCCCGCGATAGCGGCGGATCAGTCGACATTTCCATGGCTGACACAACGCAATCGCGGGCAAGCCCGCTCCCACATGGATAGGTGGCGTTTTTGAAGATGGCTTTTAGCCACACCCGCGCCACTGGGCGCCTAACTTGCCCGCCAGCCCGAATTGGACGTTTTTTTTGCCGCGTGGGCCGGGCATACTAGGCCGTCCCTTTCCCTGGTGTCGCCCGCCTCTATGCTTCGCGCCTTGATTACCCTCGCTCTTGTCTGCGTGCTCCAACCGGCTATGGCCGACGAGCGTGCGCAAACCCAACAACAGTTGGACGCTACGCGTCAGGACATTACCGAGCTGAAGAAACTGCTCGGCAAGCTCCAGGAAGAAAAATCCGGGGTGCAGAAAGACCTGCGCGGCACGGAAACCGAAATGGGCAAGCTGGAGAAGCAGGTCCAGGAGCTGCAAAAAGAACTAAAGAAGAGCGAGTCGGAACTGGAGCGGCTCGACGGTGAGAAAAAAAAACTCCAGAGCGCGCGCGTTGAACAGCAACGCCTGATCGCAATCCAGGCCCGTGCCGCCTACCAGAACGGCCGCCAGGAATACCTCAAGCTGCTGCTCAACCAGCAGAACCCGGAAAAATTCGCCCGCACCCTCACCTACTACGACTACCTGAGCACCGCGCGCCTGGAGCAACTCAAGAGCTTCAACGAGACCCTGCGCCAATTGGCCAACGTCGAGCAGGAAATCGCCGACCAGCAAAACCAACTTCTGGCCCAGAAAAGCAGCCTCGACAGCCAGCGCGACGAGCTGGACAAGGTGCGCAAAGAACGCCAGCAGGCCCTCGCCAAGCTCAACAACGACGTAAAAGCCCGGGATGCCAAGCTGCAGGCGCGTCAGCAAGACCAGGCCGACCTGGCCAAAGTACTGAAAACCATCGAGGAAACCCTGGCTCGCCAGGCCCGCGAGGCCGAAGAAGCGCGACAAAAAGCGCTGATCGCCCAGCAGGAAGCAGAAAAAAAGCGCCAGCGTGACGCCGCGGCGCTCGCCACCGACGCCCCGCGCAAACCGGCGCGTGCAGCGCCTGGCCCACTGGTTTCCAGCGCCGGCGAATCGTTTGGCGGGCCTTTTGCTACTGCCCGAGGCAAACTTCCATGGCCAGTTGATGGTCGACTACTGGCACGCTTTGGTGAAACCCGTGGCGATGACACCCGCACCAAGTGGGACGGCGTGATGATCAGCGCCTCTGCGGGCAGCCAGGTACACGCCGTCCACGGTGGGCGCGTGGTGTTCGCCGATTGGCTGCGCGGCGCTGGTTTGCTGGTGATTCTTGACCACGGCAATGGCTATTTGAGCTTATATGGCCACAATCAAACGTTGCTCAAGGCCGCAGGTGATGTTGTAAAAGCCGGTGAATCCATCTCCACTGTCGGTAACAGTGGCGGCCAGGACACCCCGGCGCTGTACTTCGCTATTCGTCAGCAGGGCCGCCCAAGCGACCCTGCACAATGGTGTCGCGCCCAAGGATAGGGCCGCATCTACATTAGGAGTTCGTTCGACATGCTGCATTTGTCCCGCCTCACTTCGCTGGCCCTGACGATCGCCCTGGTGATCGGCGCGCCTATGGCATTCGCCGACCAGACCGCCCCGTCAGCCACGGCCGCGACCACCAAGGCGCCGCTGCCGCTGGACGAATTGCGCACCTTTGCCGAGGTCATGGACCGGATCAAGGCAGCCTATGTCGAACCCGTGGACGACAAGACCCTGCTGGAAAACGCCATCAAAGGCATGCTCAGCAACCTCGACCCGCACTCTGCCTACCTGGGCCCGGAAGATTTCGCCGAGCTGCAGGAAAGCACCAGCGGCGAATTCGGCGGCCTGGGCATTGAAGTGGGCGCCGAAGACGGCATCATCAAGGTGGTGTCGCCCATCGACGATACCCCGGCGTCCAAGGCCGGCATCCAGGCTGGCGACCTGATCGTCAAGATCAACGGCCAGCCGACCCGCGGCCAGACCATGACCGAAGCCGTCGACAAGATGCGCGGCAAGGTCGGTCAGAAAATCACCCTGACCCTGGTGCGCGACGGCGGCAACCCGTTTGACGTGACCCTGACCCGCGCCACCATCGTGGTCAAGAGCGTGAAGAGCCAGTTGCTGGAGTCGGGCTACGGCTACATCCGCATCACCCAATTCCAGGTCAAGACCGGCGATGAAGTGGCCAAGGCCCTGGCCAAGCTGCGCAAGGACAACGGCAAGAAGCTCAACGGCATCGTCCTCGACCTGCGCAACAACCCCGGCGGCGTGCTGCAATCGGCGGTGGAAGTGGTCGACCATTTCATCACCAAGGGCCTGATCGTCTACACCAAGGGCCGCATCGCCAACTCCGAACTGCGCTTCTCGGCCACCGGCAAGGACCTCAGCGAAAACGTCCCGCTGGCGGTGCTGATCAACGGCGGCAGCGCCTCGGCCTCGGAAATCGTCGCCGGCGCCCTGCAAGACCAGAAACGCGGGGTGCTGATGGGCACCACCAGCTTTGGCAAGGGGTCGGTGCAAACCGTGCTGCCGCTGAACAACGAGCGTGCGCTGAAGATCACCACGGCGTTGTACTACACGCCTAATGGTCGCTCGATCCAGGCCCAGGGCATCGTGCCGGATATCGAGGTTCGCCGGGCCAAGATCACCAACGAGAGCGAAAACGAGTACTTCAAGGAAGCTGACCTGCAGGGGCACCTGGGCAATGGCAATGGCGGCGCCGACCAGCCAACCGGCAGCGGCACGAAAGCCAAGCCGATGCCACAGGACGATGATTACCAACTGGCCCAGGCGTTGAGCCTGCTCAAGGGCCTGAGCATTACGCGCAGCCGTTGATATGCGTGTTGCCCTGATCATCGCCCTGCTCTGCAGCCTGGCAGGAGTCGCCCATGCGACCCCTGCCGAGAAGCCCCACAAAGCCTACCTGACCCTGATCATCGACGACCTTGGGCAGAACCTGCCCCGGGACCGTCGCGTGCTGGCCCTGCCCGGCCCGGTGACGGCGGCGATCATGCCCGACACCCCCCACGCCGCCGAATTCGCGCGCGAGGCCCATCGCGCCGGCAAGATCGTGATCCTGCATATGCCCATGGACCCGGCCACCGGCCCGTTCGCCTGGCACCCCGAGTTGCCTGTCGAAGAACTGGGCAAGCGTTTGGATGCGGCGTTCAACGCCGTGCCCTACACCGCCGGCCTCAACAACCATATGGGCAGCCGCATGACCGCGCAGCCTGCGGCCATGACCTGGCTGATGGGTGAATTGCAACGTCGCCACAAGTTTTTCGTCGACAGCCGCACCAGCGCGCAGACCGTGGCCGCCGCCGAGGCACAAAAAATCGGCCTGGCTCATGTCTCGCGGGATGTTTTCCTTGATGACGAACGCACCGAAGCCGCTATCACCACGCAGTTGCAGACCGCTATCAAGCTGGCCCACAAACAGGGCTCGGCCGTGATGATCGGCCATCCATATCCACAGACCCTGGCGGTACTGGAGCGCGAGTTGCCCAAGCTCAAGGCCCAGGGCATCGAGTGGATCGATATCAAGTTGATGATCAGCGTGCGCAGCAACCAGGCCATGGCCGGCCACGGCAAAAATGGCATCTACCGCTAGCTAGATAGCTACCGCACCGGCACACGTGAATACCTGAATAGTGAGCGAACAACGCTCAGCTATCAGGATGCCCATGAATACCTCTAGACACCTTCTTTCAGCCTTAGAACCAGCCGCTCGATGGCGGACTTGTCATGCCAAAAAATCACCAGGCACTGGGACACACCCATGGACTCGATAAGATTTGGCAACCTGCTCATCAACTTCACGACCCAGTTCACTCGGCTCTGGAACAACAAGGGTTCACCCAACGCAGCACCCGTCGGTTTTTGGCGGCCGGTACCGTCCGCCGACTTCCTCACCGACTATTTCCCACTCGGCGACCATGCGGTTGCCGGACACAACGATATCAACCAGGAAACCCTAGTCGCCGTGGTTTCGGAGGCCCCTGCGCAAACCGAAGAAGAACGCAATAAAGGCAAGGCGCTCATGCCGCCCGACGAATTCGAAAAGGTGTGGGATGACAAAGGCTCCCAGGCCTATGCCAACGGGGCCATCTGGCGCCCGCTCCCCCCCACCGGCTATGTGGCAATGGGGCTGGTGGCCACGGATGGCTACGACAAACCTTCACGCAACACGGTCCGGTGCGTTCGGGCTGACCTGGTGATCGCCTCATACATCAGCGACCTGATCTGGAACAACAAGCGCAGCCCGGCCCGGCTGGACTTCAGTGCCTGGGGCATCAGCCCGCCAGGGGCCGCGGCAGGTGAGGTGTACCTGTCGGCAGGAACGTTTGTCGGCGCCGCCAGCTATACCAAACCCTCGGTGCATATTGCCGCTTATTCATTGCGCATGCAGATCCCCCTGCAGGTCAATGTTCCGCCTCCGGCACCGGCGCTTGCGGGCGAGCAACAGCCTTCGCCGTTCGAAAAGGCCGAAGTCACCCATATCGCAAAACTGGCCTGGTTTACCGTCAAGGACCCCAATCTGTCGCCCCTCCAACAACTGCGTACGTCCCCCACTTATCGCCTGGAGAGATCGGACAAATACATATTGGTCGGGTTTGGCCATAACAGAAGCTCGCTGAACCAGTCCTTCAAATGGACCGCTACCCGAGGGCAGAACGGCAGTAGCCTCAAGACACTGACCCACACCACCGCCATCGAAATCGGCACTGAGTGGGGTTTCAACGTGTGGGGCGCTTCGGGCAAGGTCTCGGCAAAACTCAGCGGTGGCCTCACGCACACCCAAACGTCTTCCGAAGGGTGGTCCACCTCGACCGCTTTTGAAGTCAACGCCACGGTTCCCGCGCAAAAGGCGGTAGCCGTGTATCTGGTGCAAAGCGATTACAAGCTGCTGCGGGAAAACGGTACGCAAGTGGCAACGAGCATCAGCTACACCGACGGTGACAGCGTGTATTGGAGCGAATACCCACCGGCCCGTGAATGCGAGGTCACGTGCCGGCCACTGCCGGCGCCGGCCTCATGAGCCGCTAGAGATAGCGCCCCATGATCTCGCTCACCACGCCCTCTTCACGGAGCTGATCCAGCGCGGCTTGCAGTTTGGCGACGGTTTCGTCCGGGACGTTTTTGTTCAGGGCCAGGTACAACTGGGCACTGTTGAACCGCAGCACGGTCTTGAGCCCGGTTATCCCGACTTGCCGCGCCAGGTAGCGGCCGGCGGGATCGCCGGTGGCCCAGAGGTCGATCTGGCCATCCAGCAGTTTTTGCGCATTGTCCTGGTCGCGGAGCACGACCTGTGGTGTGAGGCCTTGTTTTTCCAGGCTCAGGGCAATCGCGTCACCTTTGTAGGCACCCACCTTGTAGCGCCGGGCCTGCTCAAGGTCGGTCAACTGGATGTTGCTGTCGGCGTTGGCCAGCAGCACCCAATCGTCCGGGCCGATGGGGCCGACCCACTTGAACAGGGCTTCGCGGTCCGGCAGGCGGGCCATGACGAAGACCCCGTAGCCAGGTTGTTCCAGGGCGAGTTTGTAGATCCGTTCCCAGGGGAAACGCAGCGTCAGGTTGTAGGAAACGCCAGCACGCTTGAAGGTTTCGCGCACGATGTCCACGGCGATGCCTTCGACGTTCTCGTCCTTGGCGAAGTTCTTGCCGTTTTTCGCCATGTTGTAGGGCGGAAAATTCTCCGTCAGCAGCACCAGCGAATCAGCAGAGGGCTCGGCAGCATTGGCCGAGCCTGCCAAAAGAACGGAAGAGCTGACGAGGGCAAGAAGCAGGTCTTTGAGCATGTAGAATTACCGGAATCCATGGCAGGCCCCAGAGTGCCGCGAGCCTGTCATGGTGTCCAGTGGCGTTTAGCGTACGACGATGCCGCGCGCCGCCATGTAGGCCTTGGCCTCGGGCACGGTGTATTCGCCAAAGTGGAAAATACTCGCCGCCAGCACCGCACTGGCGTGGCCTTCGATGACGCCGTCGGCCAGGTGTTGCAGGTTGCCCACACCACCGGAAGCGATCACCGGGATGCCCAGCGCATCGCTGATGGCGCGGGTCACGCCCAGGTCGAAGCCGTTTTTCATGCCGTCCTGGTCCATGCTGGTCAGCAGGATTTCACCGGCGCCCAGGCCTTCCATCTTCATTGCCCACTGCACCGCATCCAGGCCGGTAGGCTTGCGCCCGCCATGGGTGAAGATCTCCCAACGCGGGGGTTCACCCGGCCCGGAGACTTTCTTGGCGTCGATGGCGACCACGATGCATTGCGAACCGAAATGCTGCGCGGCTTCGCCGACAAATTCCGGATTGAACACCGCGGCAGTGTTGATCGAGACCTTGTCCGCACCGGCGTTGAGCAGGTTGCGGATGTCTTGCACGGTGCGTACGCCACCGCCCACGGTCAGCGGGATAAACACCTGGCTGGCCATGCGCTCGACGGTATGCAGCGTGGTATCGCGGCCGTCGACGCTGGCGGTGATGTCGAGAAAGGTAATTTCGTCGGCACCCTGCTCATCGTAGCGACGGGCAATTTCCACCGGGTCGCCGGCGTCACGGATGTTCTCGAACTTGACGCCCTTGACCACCCGACCGTTGTCGACGTCCAGGCAAGGGATGATGCGTTTGGCCAGCGCCATGGTCAGTCCTCAGCCGTTGTAGGCATCGCAGTAGGCCTGGGCCTCGGCGACGTCCAGGGTACCTTCATAGATCGCACGGCCGGTGATCGCGCCGATGATCCCAGGAGCCTTGGCGTCCAGCAGCGACTTGATGTCGCCCAGGTTGTGGATACCACCGGAGGCGATTACCGGGATCTTGGTGGCGGCCGCCAGCGCAGCGGTGAACGGTACGTTGCAGCCCTGCATCATGCCGTCTTTGGCAATGTCGGTGTAAACGATGGCGGACACGCCGTCTGCCTCGAACTGCTTGGCCAGGTCGATCACCTGAATGGTGCTGATCTCGGCCCAGCCGTCGGTGGCGACGAAGCCATCCTTGGCGTCCAGGCCCACGATGACCTTGCCCGGGAACGCACGGCAGGCCTCGGCGACGAAGGCCGGGTCTTTCACGGCCTTGGTGCCGATGATCACGTAGCTCACGCCCGCCTTGACGTAGTGCTCGATGGTTTCCAGGGAGCGGATACCGCCACCGATCTGGATCGGCAGGTTCGGGTAGCGCTTGGCGATGGCAGTAACCACTTCGCCATTGACCGGCTGGCCTTCGAAGGCGCCGTTCAAGTCCACCAGATGCAGACGGCGGCAGCCACCCTCCACCCACTTGGCAGCCATGCTGACCGGGTCATCGGAAAACACCGTGGAATCTTCCATGCGGCCCTGGCGCAGACGTACGCAAGCGCCGTCCTTGAGATCGATAGCGGGGATAATCAGCATCTGGCAAACCTTATTCGATATTCAGCATTGCTCGAAGAATCAGGGTTTTTCGAGCGCCCACAAGTCGCTTTCGATGCTTTCGAACCTTTCTTTAAGGTGCGTCTGCACATCGAAAATCGCCCTGTTGTAATAGTGCGGAGCAATTTCAGTGGTGAACAGTTCGAGGATCTCAGCCACCTCGAACGACCCGAGCCTGAGCTCGAAGCGGTCTTCCATGAAACGCTTGATCTTGTCGGTCGCCTCACTCTCCTGCTGGGGAGTGAGATTGAGGATCGGCGGCTTGATCTTCTTGGCCATTACCAACGCCCGTCCCAGCTGGCGAAGTTCTGCAGCAACTGCAGGCCATGGGTATGGCTCTTCTCCGGGTGGAACTGCACGGCGAAGCGCGAGCCTTCGGCCAGCGCGGCGGCGAAGTCGACGCCATAGTGCCCGCCACCCACCACCTGGCGCGGGTTACCGGCGGCGATGTAGTAGCTGTGCACGAAGTAGAAACGCGCCATGTCCGGGATGTCATGCCACAGCGGGTGGTCGACGGTGCGGCGCACTTCGTTCCAGCCCATGTGCGGGACTTTCAAGTGTTCGCCGTCTTCATGCAGGTCCTTGCCGAAGAACTTCACCTCCCCCGGGAACAGGCCGATGCAGTCGACGCCGCCGTTTTCTTCACTGCGCTCGAGCAAGGCTTGCATGCCCACGCAGATCCCGAGGAACGGCCGGTCCTGGCTGACTTCGCGCACCAGGCTGTCAAAGCCCAGGCGACGGATTTCAGCCATGCAATCGCGAATCGCGCCTACACCGGGAAACACCACCCGGTCGGCTTCGCGGATCACCTTGGCATCGCTGGTGATCAGCACCTTGCCGGCACCTACGTGTTCGAGGGCCTTGGCCACCGAGTGCAGGTTACCCATGCCGTAGTCGATAACCGCGACCGTCTGCATTACAGAACGCCCTTGGTCGAAGGCATTTGCCCGGCCATGCGGTCATCGAGCTCCACGGCCATGCGCAGGGCGCGGCCGAAAGCCTTGAACACGGTTTCGATCTGGTGGTGGGTGTTGGTGCCACGCAGGTTGTCGATGTGCAGGCTCACCAGGGCATGGTTGACGAAGCCCTGGAAGAACTCCTGGAACAGGTCCACGTCAAAGCCGCCGACGGTGGCGCGGGTGTACGGCACGTGCATCTGCAGGCCTGGGCGGCCAGAGAAGTCGATGACCACACGCGACAGTGCCTCGTCCAGCGGGACATAGGCGTGGCCGTAGCGACGGATGCCTTTTTTGTCGCCGATGGCCTTGGCAAACGCCTGGCCGAGGGTGATACCGACATCCTCCACGGTGTGGTGGTCGTCGATATGCAGGTCGCCCTTGCTGACGATATCCAGGTCGATCAGCCCATGACGGGCGATTTGATCCAGCATGTGCTCAAGAAAAGGGACTCCGATATCAAATCGGGCCTTTCCGGTGCCATCCAGGTTGATCGAGGCTTTGATCTGGGTTTCCAGAGTGTCGCGCTCGACGGACGCCTTACGTTCGGCCATCACCAGCTCCGCAAAATCATTGGGCGAAAAAGGTAGCCATTATAGGGGCTGTGGGCGCTAAACAGAAACATCGAAGGGGATAAGACTGACGGCCTGTCGGGGATAGACATGTCAGTACAAGTGCGGGAGCGTGCTTGTGTGGGAGCTGGCTTGCCTGCGATGCAGACGCCTGAGTACTACAGATACACCGAGCTGGTTCTATCGTGGGCGAGCCCGGCTCCCACAGGAACCGGGCCCACACGGGTTATGCGGCGTTAGTGGAATAGCACTGCAGTCTTCTGCAAGGTCACCCACACGCCCCACGCCAGCGGGATTCCCACCACCAGCCACGCGGCGATCGCCAATGGCACGGTGCCGGAAGCGGCTTTCCATTCCAGGGACGTGGTGGCATCGGCGCCCTTGTCATGGCCCAGCGCCTGTTCGGCAGCCAGTTCGGCGTCGGTCATGAAGTACTTGTCGGCCACCGGGCGTACCAGCAGGTTGCAGATAAAGCCCAGCACCAGCAGGCCGGCGAGGATGTACAAGGTGATGTCGTAGGCTGCAGCGCGCTCGACGCCGATGCTCAATTGATATTCACGCAGGTAGTTCACCAACACCGGGCCCAGCACGCCGGCCGCCGCCCAGGCGGTGAGCAGTCGACCATGGATCGCACCGACCATTTGCGTACCGAACAGGTCCGCCAGGTAGGCCGGTACGGTCGCGAAGCCGCCGCCGTACATCGACAGGATGATGCAGAACGCCGCCACGAACAGCGAGACGTTGCCCAGGTGGCCGAGGTTCGGGATCAGCGCGTACAGGGCAAAGCCCAGGGCGAAGAACACGAAGTAGGTGTTCTTGCGGCCCAGGTAGTCGGAGAACGACGCCCAGAAGAACCGCCCACCAATGTTGAACAGGCTCAACAACCCGGTGAACCCCGCCGCAATGGCTGCGATGGAGGCCAGTTGACCCGCATCCAGTTGGCCAAACGGCACATCCACGCCCAGCAACTTGCCGCCGAACACTTCCTGCAACAGCGGCGACGCCATGCCCAGGATGCCGATACCGGCCGATACGTTCAGGCACAGCACCAGCCAGACCAGGCGGAATTGCGGGGTTTTCCACGCCACGTTCACGTGGACGTGACGGTGGGTGATCATCGCATTACTGGCTTTTTTCGCCGGCGCGGTCCAGCCCTCAGGCTTCCAGCCGGTCGGCGGGACACGGTAGGACAAAGCGCCGCCGATCATGAACACGAAGTAGATCGCGGCCATGACCAAAAAGCTCTGCCACACGCCCACGCCGGTCGGCGAAGCGAAGTGGCCCATCAGCGCTGCAGCCAACGGCGCACCGACCATCGCACCACCGCCGAAGCCCATGATCGCCATGCCGGTCGCCATGCCGCGCTTGTCCGGGAACCACTTGATCAGGGTCGACACCGGCGGATGTGCTGGTGAGACCGATGACACTGTGATGCTTTTTGTTCAAGAACCGCGTCGAAGCCGGATCGGTGAACGTCACTGGCGCTGGAGTCATTGCCGCTTTCTTCAGTGCCGGGCTGCACCAGTTTTGCGACGACGGTGGTTCATCGACCAGCACCAGACTCTCGCTACCAGCATCAGGCAGTGAAACGGGGATGCGCAGATCGAAGCTTCAAGCATTGCATGATCAAAATAAATCTGCTGGACGGCAAAGAAGATCTGCGATATCATCAGTTTTTTGAACGCGGTTTTGGTTGCCTCTTTGTGGGCATAGTATGGGAAAACCACGAAATAATACAAGCAGCCTAAGTCTGTGAAATGGTTGGCTGGGCGACGGCGCGATGTTAAGCGGTTGAAACAGAATGGCATTGATGGTTATGATTGTGAACCGCGAGCTGTAAGCAAATTTGTGGCGGTTCATTCGACGTTGTGGCGATTTTTACCTGGTGTTAGTTCTGGTTGTTCAGGCGCATCTCTCTATCGGCGCTGCCGTGTGTAATGGGCGATTTCATCAGACGAAGCTTTCCTTCTTTGGCGCACGGTGGTTCGTCGCAAAGGGCGGAAGCGATGTAAGGAGTCGTATAAACCATATGGCGGCGACTCCAGACAATTTATCTACCGGGATTCATCTATTTGGTGAAACATCACCAGCGATAACGCAACCTGGCGGATCGCGTGGCGTTCTCATCACGACTAGACGCCTCAAAATCGACCTGCTTTCTGGATCGCCGTGGCGTTCAGCAAATGTCGCGGTTCGTTTGGCGCCTCGGAGCGTGCTGACGAACAGCATTCTGGGCACCGATATCTCGTTTGCAATGCTGAGACGGACATTCAGGAACTGCCACCTGAACAGAATTGCATCGACGGCATCGGGCGGCGATATCGACAGGCCTGTTGCCCTGGCACGAACCTGATGGTTCCGCTTGAAACAGGCGTGACTACTACTGGATAACCTCGCCCAACAGACAGCTGATGGCGATTCATCAGTTTCGTGGGTGCTGCCGCTGCTGCGCCGCGAAGTGCAAATGAGCGATGTACGCGTCGAGGGCCTGAACCTGCGCCTGACCCGCGACAAGCAAGGCCATGGCAACTGGGAAGATATCGGCAAGGCTCCCCCCGTTGCGGCTACCACCAGCGCCGAAGCGCCCGCCACGACTGCGCCGGCCGCGACGCCCGCGCCGGAGAAACCGGCCCAGCCGATCCGCCTGGACATCGACAGCCTCACGGTGAACAACGCCCGTATCGAGTACAACGACGAGCAGACCGGCAAGCAATTCAGCGCCGAAAGCATCCAACTGAGCACCGGTGCCGTACATGAAGGCGCGAGCATTCCGGTCAAGCTCACCGCGTTCTTCGGCAGCAACCAGCCGGTCATGCGGGTCAAGAGCGAGCTCAATGGCGAACTGCGTTTTGATCGCGCCCTCAAGCGCTATCAGTTCGAAGACATGAAAGTCGCCGGCGAAGCCACGGGCGAGCCTCTGCAAGGCAAGACCGTCACGTTTGCCACCCAGGGCCAGTTGCTGGTGGACCTGTCGGCAAACATTGCCGAGTGGACCGGCCTCAAGCTCTCGCTCAACCAACTGCGGGCACTGGGCGAACTGAAGGTCCACGACCTGGATAAAACCCCACAGATCAGCGGCGCCCTGTCGATTGCCCAGTTTGACCTGGCCAAGTTCCTCGACAGCGTCGGCCAACCGCTGCCAGCCATGGCCCCAGAGAGCCTGAGCAAGGTCGAGCTGGTCAGCCGCCTGCAAGGCACGCCGTCGAGCATGGCGCTGGAAGACCTCAACCTGAAAGTCGATGGCAGCACCTTCACCGGGCGCCTGGCGGTGGAAGACTTTGCCAAGCAATCCCTGCGCGTGCAGTTGAAGGCCGACACGTTCAACGCCGACCACTACCTGCCCGCCAAGTCCGAAGCAGCCAACAGCGCCGCCGTCGCACGCCAGGCCGAAGTGCAAAGCAGCGAAGCCGGGGCCATGGCCGCCGGCGGCACCACGCCGCTGCCGGATGCGCCGACCAAAGGCGCCTGGAGCACCGACAAGCTGCTGCCGCTGGCACGCCTGCGCACCCTGGATGTGATTGCCGACCTGTCCTTCGGCCAACTGACCCTCGGCCAGTTGCCCATCGAGAACGCCACCCTCAAAGCCTCTGGCCAGGGTGGTCAGCTCAAGCTCGACACCTTGAGCGGCGGCCTCTACAACGGCACCTTCCAGGCCAACGGCAATCTCGACGCCCGCGAAGATGTGCCGGTGTTGGCACTGCAGACCAAAATCAAGCAAGTGCCGGTCGAACGCATCCTGCAAGCCCAGGGCAAAACCCCGCCGGTCAAAGGCCAGATCACCCTCGACAGCAACCTGACGGGGCGCGGCAACAGCCAGAAGGCGCTGATCGACAGCCTCAACGGCACCGCCAGCTTTGTGATCAACAATGGCGTGCTGCTCAACGCCAACATTGAGCAACAGCTTTGCACCGGCATCGCCCTGCTCAATCGCAAGACCCTGGCCAGCGAACCGCGTGGCAAGGACACACCGTTCCAGGAGCTCAAGGGCAACCTGACCTTGCGTAACGGCGTGGCCAGCAACCCGGACCTGAAAGTGCGGATCCCCGGCCTGACCGTCAACGGCAATGGCGACATTGACCTGCGCGTGCTAGGCATGGACTACCGTGTGGGCATCATTGTCGAGGGTGACAAGCGCGACATGCCGGACCCGGCCTGCCAGGTCGGCTCGAACTTCCGTGGCATCGAAGTCCCGCTGCGCTGCCGTGGGCCGCTGGAGCTGGGAGCCAAGGCCTGCCGCCTGGACAAGGACGGCCTGGGCCAGGTCGCCGCGAAAATGGCCGGCAATAAAATCAGCGAGAAACTTGAAGAGAAGCTCGACAAGGTCAATCCCAAGTTGAAAGACGCCCTCAAAGGCCTGTTCAACCGATGAGAAACGAGCAATTTTCTGCGGCCGTGCTCGACTGGTACGACCGCCACGGTCGCCATGACCTGCCCTGGCAACAGGGCATCACCCCTTACCGGGTGTGGGTCTCGGAAATCATGCTGCAACAGACCCAGGTCAGCACCGTGCTCAACTACTTCGACCGCTTCATGGCCTCGCTGCCAACGGTCGAAGCCCTGGCCGCCGCGCCAGAAGATGAAGTGCTGCACCTGTGGACCGGGCTGGGCTACTACACCCGGGCGCGCAACCTGCAAAAGACCGCGAAGATCGTCGTCGCCGAATACGGCGGCGAATTTCCTCGCGATGTAGAGAAGCTTACCGAACTGCCAGGCATCGGCCTGTCCACCGCCGGCGCCATCGCCAGCCTGAGCATGGGCCTGCGCGCACCGATCCTCGACGGCAACGTCAAACGCGTGCTGGCGCGCTTTACCGCCCAGGAAGGCTATCCGGGCGAACCCAAGGTGGCCAAGCAGCTGTGGGCCACCGCAGAGCGCTTTACCCCGCACGATCGCGTCAACGCCTACACCCAGGCGATGATGGACATGGGCGCCACCCTCTGCACCCGCAGCAAGCCCAGTTGCCTGCTGTGCCCCCTGGAAAAGGGCTGCGAAGCGCACATGCTGGGCCTGGAAACCCGCTACCCGATCCCCAAGCCCCGCAAGACCATCCCGCAAAAGCGCACGCTGATGCCCTTGCTGGCCAACCATGAGGGCGCGATCCTGCTTTACCGTCGCCCGTCTACGGGCCTGTGGGGCGGGCTGTGGAGCTTGCCGGAACTGGACGACCTGAACGATCTGGAACACCTGGCCAACCAGCACTCGCTGGCGCTGGGCAAGCAGCAGGAGCTGCCGGGGCTGGTCCACACTTTCAGCCACTTCCAACTGGCTATCGAACCCTGGCTGGTGCAAGTCGAGGAATCGGCCCATCACGTGGCCGAGGCCGACTGGCTCTGGTATAACCTCGCCACCCCGCCGCGCCTGGGCCTTGCCGCCCCGGTGAAAAAACTGCTGAAGCGCGCGGCCGACGTATTGAACGCAGGAGTTTCGTCATGACCCGCACCATCATCTGCCGCAAGTATCACAAAGAACTGCCCGCCCTGGAGCGCGCCCCATTTCCGGGAGCCAAGGGCCAGGATATTTTCGACCACGTTTCCGCCCAGGCCTGGGCCGACTGGCAGAAGCACCAGACCCTGCTGATCAACGAAAAACGCCTGAACATGATGAACGCCGAAGACCGCAAATATCTGCAGGGCGAAATGGACAAGTACTTTTCCGGCGAGGATTACGCCAAGGCTGACGGCTACGTGCCGCCTGCTCAATAATTGAGCAAAAACCGGGGTCGACACGTAAGCGACGGTAATAATTAAATATTTTTTGAAAACTTGCTTGACGACCCCCTGAAAAACCCGTTTAATGCGCCCCGTTGCCCAGATAGCTCAGTCGGTAGAGCAGGGGATTGAAAATCCCCGTGTCGGCGGTTCGATTCCGTCTCTGGGCACCACTAATTAGTTTCAGGTGGTGCAAACGTCATCTGAAACACACAAGAAACCCGCCTAGTGCGGGTTTTTTGTTGCCTGGGATTTAGTACGCCAAACCGCCCTGGTTACTTTTAGGTTAACGCCAAGCCTCGTTGGCACCCGATGTGTTATTTATCGCGCTGCTCAACCGTCTAGCCTTAATCCAATCTTCAGCAAGGTAGTTACTTCATGACCCGGTACTTGTTCTGCACGCTGTTAATGCTGACAGCGCTGCTCAGCGGATGCGCCACGACGATGGACGTCGCGATCAACGCAACCCCAGACCCGGACTATCACTTTGACCGACAGGCGCCAGTGCTGGTGACGTCGGTGGGCGGCAATAACGAGAACGCGCTCAACGCCCGCTACTATCTGCGCGATATGGTCAGCGCCATGAAGGACCAGGGCTTTCGCCAGGTCTATACCGACATGACCCTGCCCAAGAACCTGGCACCGAAAATCACGATCACCCTCGACGTCGACAGCCACCAGGTGACTTATCGCTATACCGCCACCGACTATGGGCAGGTGCCAACCAGCACCTCCACTGTGTGCAAGAACAGCAAGAAAAAAAGCGACCAGATGATCTGCACCAGCACACCCAACACCACCTATGGCCCGGTGGGCAGCTCGGAGCGCACCGGCTACACCACCCTCACCACGTTCACCGCCACGGCCCGGGACGAAGCGAGCAAACGCGCGGTGTACCTGCTGCGAGTGACGTCCTACAACGAGGACTGCCAGGCTGCCAAGGTCGAGGCCTTCCTGGTACAGCAGGGCCTGCAGAACCTGAATTTCCAGGATCGCGTACAGCGCAACTACAGCGTCACGATGCCTGAAGGGTATAGCTGCAAATAATCCCTCCATGATGAAGGTCACTTCGGAGTCAGCGGTCTCGGGGCCCAACCCAGGATCAAAGACTCCGCAACCTTGATTGCTCCCTCCCCGCGCAAGACCGCCCTACCGCCCCTCCCACCGACTGCCCCCGCCAAAAAGCCAGGATTGACCGGCATCTAGCGTTGCTAATAGCAATTATTATCATTTAAGCTGCGCGCAAAATATCCTCCCCCGCATCACTAAAATAATTAAGGAGCTGCAATGCCCTCTGCACGCGAGCCAGGCTCATGGTTGAAGGCGCTCGGCCTTGCCCCCTTCGGATTCGCTTCGATGCTGGTCCCGGTCGCAGACGCGGCCCAGGAAACAGGCCAGCTCGAACTGCCCAGCCAAAGTATTACGGCCACTGCCTCAGAAGAAACGGCCGACGGCCCGATCAAAGGCTATGTCGCCAAGCGCAGTGCAACGGGTGCCAAGACCGACACTCCGATTACTGAGATCCCCCAGTCGATTTCCGTCATCAGCGCCGACCGTATGCGTGATCAGGGCGCGCTGACCGTGCAAGACGCATTGCGTTATGTGGCCGGGGTGCGCGCCGAAACCTTCGGGCTGGATAGCCGGGGAGACTGGTCGAAAGTGCGAGGTAGCTCACCTGCCCTGTTCCTTGATGGCTTACAGCAGAGCTTCGGCAGTTACACCAACGTGCGCACCGACCCCTTCACCCTGGAACGCCTCGAAGTGCTCAAGGGCCCGGCGTCGATGCTTTATGGGCAAAGCCCGGTGGGGGGCCTGATCAACCAGGTCAGCAAACGTCCCCAGGCCGAACAACACACCGAACTGCAACTGCAGTATGGCAATTACAACCGCAAGCAGGTCGCCGTCGACACCACGGGTTCCCTGAACCCACAAGGCACGCTGTTGTACCGATTGGTGGCTATTCAGCGCGACAGCGACACTCAGGTTGATCACGTCAAAGATAACCGCCAGGTCCTGATGCCATCGCTGACCTGGCGCCCCACCGACGATATCGACTGGACCCTACTGGCCAACATCCAGCGCGATGACAGCGGCTCCACCACGCAGTTCTTTCCACACACAGGCACGGTCTGGAATGCGCCCTATGGCCGGATCCACAGCAACCGGTTCGCCAGCGAGCCAGGATTCGACGAGTACGACAGCGACCAGACAGCCCTGACGTCGCAATTCTCGTGGCACGTGAACGACACATGGACGCTGCGACAAAACCTGCGTTGGCAGAAAAGCAAAGTCAGCTACCAGTCGATTTATGCGAAGTTCGCCAGAAACCCACCGTTTAACGCTGACAACCAGACCCTCGACCGCGTGTATTACGTTTCCAAACCAGAGGTCAAAGTCTGGGTCGCCGACCAAAACGCCGAGGCCCGATTCGACACCGGCCCGCTACAACACACGCTGCTGCTGGGGGGCGACTACCAGCACGCTGTCTCCAACCGCGACGGCGCCAGCGGCGCGGCAACACCACTGAACGTGTACGACCCGGTGTATGGCACCTTTGATCCCTCTATCATTCGCCTCACCGCAGACCCGGAACAACGGGTCATGCAGCGCGGGCTCTATGCCCAGGACCAGATCAAATACGAGCAGTGGTTACTGACCCTTGGCCTGCGCAAGGATTGGGCCTCCAGCCAGACCCAAGGCAAGGCCCAGCAGAAAGATGACAAAGTGACCGGCCGCGTGGGCCTGACCTATCTGTTCGACAACGGCATAGCGCCCTACTTGAGCTACAGCGAATCATTCCAGCCCCAGATCGGCCTCAACCAGCGAACGCTTGACCCCTACGTACCGCTCAAGGGCAAACAGTGGGAGTTGGGTGTGAAATATCAGCCCGTTGGCAGCAACAGTCTCTATACCGCTGCGGTATATGACATTCGCGAGCAGAACCGACGCATGCCCGACCCACTGGATGCGATGAACACCCTGCAAAGTGGGGAAACCCGCGCCCGTGGCCTGGAGCTCGAAGCATTGGTAACGGTCACGCCCGACTGGGACCTGATTGGTACCTACAGCTATACCGACACCACCGTCCTCAAGGGCTCACCCGCCGAACAAGGCAAACGCCTGGCCAGTGTTCCAGAGAACATGGCCTCGGTCTGGAGCCAACATCGGTTCAGCATCGGCGATATATCCGGGTTCAGTGTCGGTGCAGGCGTTCGCTATGTAGGAACAAGCTGGGATGGCGCCGACCGACTGAAAACGCCATCTACCACCCTGGTGGATGCGATGCTCGGGTACCGATACCAGAACTGGAACCTGACCCTCAACGCGACCAATCTTGAAGACAAGACCTACTACACGACATGCCTGGCGCGAGGCGATTGCTTCATCGGCAACCGTCGTACGCTCGTCGGTACGCTGGCCTACAACTTTTGATCGAGCTTTAAGATCACGGCACGCGAAACACCAGCAGCGGGTTGTCATTGAGACGCCCATTGAATGCTGGAGCCAGGTGCTCCAGCGGCGTGCCGTGCAGCAGTTGGGCTTCCTTGCGCGCGACGATGACCCAGGACGAGCGCGGCAGCGCGCTCAGTTGCGCAAGGTCGTCACGCCCGACAAACAGCGGCTGCTCGTCATGGTCCAGGTTCATGATGTAGCGAATGGCCCAGGTGTCCTTGCCGAGGTCGAGAAACACCAGTGGCCCGGGGTTCTCGGCCCGCAGGGTCTGCACCGCCCGCACAAAGGTTTTGGTGTCGAACTGCAGATCCTTGGCCGGCTCGACGACCGTCACCAGTACCAGCCATTGAGTGGCCAGAGCAATCAGGCTAAGCGACACCAATCGCGCTCCCACACGGCCGCGCCAACGGCGCCAGGCGACCACCGCCGCCAGTTGCAGGACGATCAGCAGTGCAATCAATCCCGGCACCGAAACATCCGGCCAGTAATCGTGCTTGCTCCACAGCTGCCGGCAGACCACTACCACGACAGCCCCCAGCAGCGGCAGGATCGCCACCAGCCACTCATAACCCCGACGCACGCCAAGCAACCAACCCCGGGCCTGAAGCAGCCCATAGGCCGCCACAGCGGCAAACATCGGGACCATGGGCACGATGTAGTAGGCGCGTTTGAAGTTCGGCACCGACAACCCCAGCAGGATCATCAAGCCACAACCAGCCAGGCGCAGCATCAGTTGCACATCGGCATCGTCATTGCGCGTCGACCAGGTGTGACGCAGGGCAATCAACGTCGCGAGCGCCAGCGGTATCACCGGAAAATAACGATACAGACTCAGTTGCAGGTAGAAGTAGAACGGTTCGCCGCTCTCATCGAGGCGACCGGCCACCTGCATCTTCAACACCTCATCGGCAAACCCTTCACCACCGCTGATCCGCGCCAGCTTCAGCAGCACCCACCCACAGGCCAGAAGCAGGACCAGGCCGATTACCCCGTGGGCAACTACCTTTTTCAGTAAGCGAATCTTCTCTTCTCGCGAGCCAGCAGGCCCCAGCACCCAATACACACAGGCCACCCCACAGACTTCGATCAGCCCCAAAGGGCCCCGAATGGCAAACGCCGCCACGAACAAGGGAAAGATTGCGTATTGGCGCAGCTTTGAGCCCAAACGCTCGCCGGTATGCAGCAGGTAGAAGCACCCAAGACACAGCAGGGAGACCATCTGATCCAGGCACACCGAGCGCGACTTCTCGAGCAATTGCGCCGTCGACGCCGTGAGCAATACCGTCAGCAACGCCCACGCCCGACCCGAAGGCACCAGCAAACGGTAGATCAGCGCCATGACCCCGGCCGATGCCAGGGCAGTGGGCAAGACGTTAGCCAGGTCGTTGGGCGCACCGAACAGCCGGGCAAAGAACAGGCTGAAATAGGTCGCGGTACCTGGGTAATCCGGGTAAGGCTCACCGTAGGTGGTGGGGAAGAAGCTCGCACCGTGGCGAAACATCTCCTGCATGAACACCGCCCAGCGTCCGTCAAACCCTTGCGGCTGTTGGTCCCAGATGCCTAGCGTAAATAGCAACAAGGCCACCAGGAAAACACCCAGGGCCTCCAGACGAAAACGCGTGCGGTGTTCCATGCTTTAACCTGCCAGGCCGGGGGAAATGCTGGCGTATATTGCCGGCAGCACGGCTGAATCACGCCTGAACCAAATGCAACAATCCCTCACCACCGATCGGCATTCACACTTAAAGATTACGGGCCTTTGCCCGTCGATTTTGTTAGCGTCAACTCCCAATAAAAACTGCGCACGGGCAGCCCATGCCCCATCGAAAGCGCATGGATCGAGGCCCGTCATGAACCTGCCCACCCGCCTTCACCCCGAGGCATTCCGCGAGCCCGCCGCCGATAGCTACCCCATCGGCGGCTTCACCTGGCGCCATATCCGCACCGATATCGCACGCCCGGTGGTGATCATCAACGCCGCCAGCTCAGTGCGCTGCCGGCACTATTCGCGCTTTGCCGACTACCTGTTTGCCAACGGTTTTGATGTGATCACCTACGACTATCGCGGCATTGGCCAATCACGCAGCGGCTCATTGCGTGGGTTCAAGGCCTCGTGGTCGGACTGGGGCCGGCTGGATTTCGAGGCCATCTTGCAGCGTGCGCAGCGAGAGTTTGCCGGGCAACCCATTGATGTAGTCGGCCACAGCTTTGGCGGCTGTGCGGCCGGGCTCGGGGCGTCGGGGGCGGCGATCAGGCGCTTGGTGACTGTGGGGGCGCAGTTTGCGTACTGGCGTGACTATCAAGCGAGCGGCCGCTGGCGGATGTTTGCCAAGTGGCATCTGGTGATGCCGCTGGTGACCGCCGTATGCGGGTATTTCCCGGGCAAGCGCCTGGGCTGGCTGGAAGACACACCTGCGGGGGTGGTGCGCGACTGGAGCACGCCCACGCCCACCTACCAGACACGGCCTAGCGGGCGCGCGTTGGGCGAGCTGCCCTTCGCACGGGTGAAGGCACAGATCCTGGCGATCAGCATCAGCGACGACCCGTTTGGCACGGTACCCGCCATTGAGCGTCTGCTGAATTACTTCCAGGCCAGCGAGCGCACGCACTTGCGGATTGCGCCGAGGGATATTGGCGAAGAAGCCGTCGGGCATTTCGCGTTTTTCCGTAGTGAATATGAAGATCGCTTATGGCCGATTGCACTGGCGTGGCTGCAACACGGCCAGCTCGCGGCCGACACGCCGGGAGCGCGACTGTAGAAACCCTTGGGATTTCGCCCGACCTGCGCTTCAATACGCCACCCAGATCCTGAACCAAGGACGTGAGCCCATGGCTTCGCCAGACAAGCAGCAAAAACGCGCCCAGCGGGCAAAAGCCAAGGCCAAGCAGAACCGCACCCAGCGCGCCAATGCGCCGAAGCAGGATGCATTTGCCGGTGACGACGACCGCATTGATCTTGAGTCGGTGGACTTGACCGAACTGTTCGTGGAGATGCGCACAGCCGGCGAGACCAGCCAGCAGGCGCTGTGTGCGGCATTCCTGGCGCACCCGCTGCTGGCGTTGGTGCTGGAACAGGAAGGCGAAGAAAACGCCACAGACTTTATCCTGGCGGCGCTGATCGAATATCGGCAGTGGTCCACGGACAGCGACGATGAAGCAGCGGCGCTGGCATGGATTGAATCGCCCGCGTTCCAGGCCGACTACGTAGCGGCGTCGCAAGCCCTGGCCACCTCGCAAGATTGATACAAACCCAATGTTGGAGCGAGCTTGCTCGCGAAGAACTCAAGAACCACGCGTTTACCCAGGCAGCCCGCGTTATCGTTGACGTTTTTCGCGAGCTCGCTCCTACAGTGTTTTGTGGCGTTAGCAGCAAGGTGGCGGCGTCGCAGGCACTGACCACTTCGCAGGATTAATACAAAACCCATGTAGGAGCGAGCTTGCTCGCGAAGAACTCAAGAACAACGCGTTTACTCAGGTAGCCCGCGTTATCGTTGACGTTTTTCGCGAGCAAGCTCGCTCCTACAGTGGTTTGTGGCGTTAGCAGCAAGGTGGCGGCGCACCAGGCGCCGGCTCCTGCTGAGGGGGTGCTGATTAATTCAGCACCGCAGTCTCAAGGTTGCGGGCCTTGCGGCGGTTCGCCACCAGCAACCCCGCCACCACCACCAGCAAGCTCAACACGCCGGTCGCGATGATCTCCACCCGATGCGCTTCCTGGAACAGCATGATGGTCAACGCACCGACGATAAACACGATCACTGCGTAGGTCAGGCCCGGAAACAGCCACATCTTGAAGGCAATTTTCTCGCCCGCCGCCGTACGTTTCTGACGCATGCGCAGTTGCGACACGGCAATCACCAGGTACACCAGCAGCGCAATCGCGCCGGAGCTGGCCAGCAGGAATTCAAACACCGCCGCCGGCGCCACGTAGTTGGCGAATACCGCGAGGAATGCCGCGCCTGTGGACAACATCACCGCCCAGTAAGGCGTGCCGCTCTTGTTGGTGCGCTTGGCCACCGCCGGTGCATCACCACGACGCCCCAGGGAAAACAGCATGCGCGACGCGGTGTACAGCGCCGAGTTCAGGCAACTGGTCACGGCAACCAATACCACCAGGTCGACGATCAGCTTGGCATTCGGGATGCCCATGCGCTCCAGCACGGTCTGGTAGGAACCTACGGCTGCCAGGGTCGGATCGTTCCACGGCACCAGGGCCACGACGATGAAGATCGATACCAGGTAGAACAAGCCGATCCGCCAGATCACCGAGTTGGTGGCCTTGGTGATCTGCTGGCCAGGGTTCTTCGATTCTGCGGCCGCGATGGTCACGATCTCAGTGCCCATGAACGAGAACATGGTGGTCAGGATTGCCGCCAACACCGCGCCCATACCGTTGGGCAAAAAGCCCTGGGTGTCGAACAGATGCGATACGCCGCTGACCTGGCTGCCCGGCAGCAAGCCGAAGATCGCCAGCACGCCGAGGATCACAAAACCAATGATCGCCACCACCTTGATCAGGGCAAACCAGAACTCGAACTCGCCGTAGTTCTTCACGCTGAACAGGTTGGTAGCAGTCAACAGCAAGGTAATGACCAGGGTGAACGCCCAGATCGCCACGTCGGGGAACCAGGCATGCAGGATGGTTGCGGCGGCGTTGGCTTCCAGGGGAATGACCAGCACCCAGAACCACCAGTACAGCCAGCCGATGGTAAAGCCGGCCCAATGGCCGATGGCCCGGTCGGCGTAGGTGGAAAAAGAACCGGTGTCGGGAGAGGCAACGGCCATCTCGGCCAGCATGCGCATCACCAGCACCACCAGCGTACCGGCCGCAGCATAGGCCAGCAGCACCGCGGGCCCGGCTGCCGCAATCGCGTGGCCGGAGCCGACAAACAAACCGGCGCCGATCACACCGGCAATCGACAACATGGTGACGTGACGCGGTTTGAGCCCCTGTTCGAGGTCATTGGAGCTTTGCGTACTACTCATTGACACACCTTTGCGAGGAATTGCGAATACGGTCCACCCGGCCTGCTGCCACTTCGTGAAAAGAAACAAACGGGGCGTTCTTTATTTTTTACGCAAGATTTGCGCCAAAATGTTACAAAGCCAAGATTGACGCGGCCTGTAGGACAATCCTCTAGCACTCGCAAGCCATTGAGATTACTGGCAATCCGCCACAACGTTACCAGCCGACTCACTTCCAGAACGTATGAGCGCACCAAAAACACACACAGAAAGTAAGTGACGCCCAATTAAAGGGCTGATAGGCACCGTTTACCCGTTTAACCCTTCCAACACCCGACCAAAGCTGGCACCATCGCGCCCTTTTTTACGCGACTGCCACGGGTTTATCGGTTAAAACGGCTGTTCGGTTGTTGATGGCGCGACACGCTGCTGTGCCGATGCGACAACCTGTCACACACTGTCTGTTTTACGCCCGTGGCGCTGTTGGCTGTCATCCGAACGCTATGCTAGCTTGGCGCCACGCCAGGAAGGCGACCCAACAGCAGGAACGCAATGAACACAATGAGGACCGCTCATGGCTTTGGCCGCGCCCGCGCTTGAAATCCGCAACTTGCATAAACGCTATGGTGAGCTGGAGGTGCTAAAAGGCATCTCGCTGACCGCTCGCGACGGCGATGTGATCTCGATCCTGGGCTCCTCCGGTTCCGGCAAGTCCACGTTCCTGCGCTGCATCAACCTCTTGGAAAACCCGCACCAGGGCCAGATCCTGGTGGCCGGCGAAGAGCTCAAGCTCAAGGCCGCGAAAAACGGCGAGCTGATGGCCGCCGATGGCAAGCAGATCAATCGCCTGCGCAGCGAAATCGGCTTTGTGTTCCAGAACTTCAACCTCTGGCCACATATGAGCATCCTCGACAACATCATCGAGGCCCCACGCCGCGTGCTCGGCCAGAGCAAGGCCGAAGCCATCGAAGTAGCCGAGGCGCTGCTGGCCAAGGTCGGTATTGGTGACAAGCGCCACGCCTACCCGGCGCAATTGTCCGGCGGCCAGCAGCAACGTGCGGCCATTGCCCGCACCCTGGCGATGCAACCCAAGGTCATTTTGTTCGATGAGCCCACTTCGGCACTTGACCCGGAAATGGTTCAGGAAGTACTTAATGTGATCCGCGCGCTGGCCGAAGAAGGCCGCACCATGCTGCTGGTCACCCACGAAATGGGCTTTGCCCGCCAAGTGTCCAGCGAAGTGGTGTTCCTCCACCAGGGCCTGGTCGAAGAGCAAGGATCGCCACAGCAGGTGTTCGAGAACCCGCTTTCGGCGCGCTGCAAACAATTCATGTCCAGCAACCGCTAACGGAGCAACATGCATGCAGAACTATAAAAAATTCCTCCTGGCCGCCGCCGTTTCCATGGCATTCAGCGCCACGGCCATGGCCGAGACTTTGAAAATGGGGATCGAAGCGGCCTACCCGCCCTTCAACAATAAAGACGCCAGCGGCAACGTTGTCGGCTTCGACAAAGACATCGGCGACGCCCTGTGCGCCAAGATGAAAGTCGAGAAGTGCGAAGTGTATGTCTCGGATTGGGACGGCATCATCCCGGCCCTGAACGCCAAGAAGTTCGACTTCCTGGTGTCGTCGCTGTCGATCACCGACGAGCGCAAGCAAGCCGTTGACTTCACCGACCCGTACTACTCCAACAAGCTGCAATTCATCGCGGCAAAAACCACGACAGACTTCAAGACCGACGCCGACTACCTCAAAGGCAAGATCATCGGTGCACAACGCGCGACATTGGCCGGTACCTACCTGGAAGACAAACTGCCAGACACCACCGCCAAGCTCTACGACACCCAGGAAAACGCCTACCTCGACCTGACTTCCGGCCGCCTGGACGGGATGCTCGCCGACAAGTACGTGCAGTACGAGTGGCTCAAGAGCAAAGACGGTTCGGCCTATGAGTTCAAAGGCGATCCGGTTGTAGAAAGCGACAAGATCGGCATCGCCGTGCGTAAAGGCGACCCACTGCGCGAGCGCCTGAACAAGGCCCTGGCGGAAATCAAGGCCGATGGCACCTACAAGAAGATCAACGACAAGTACTTCCCTTTCAGCATCGAATGATCCTGATGGGCCAGTCCGGCGCGCTCGCATGAGCGCGCCGGCTTTTCGCAATGCCTTGCGCGATATGAAAAAACCATGAATTTCGATCTCTACGGATTCGGCCCCGCACTCGCTGCCGGCGCGCTGATGACCGTCAAACTGGCGCTCACGGCATTATGCCTGGGGCTGGTGCTCGGCCTGGCCGGCGCCCTGGCCAAGACTTCCCCGTACAAGTTCCTGCAATGGCTTGGCGGCGCTTACTCGACGATTGTCCGGGGCATTCCCGAACTGCTGTGGGTGCTGCTGATCTACTTCGGCACGGTCAATATGATGCGGGCCCTGGGGGAGTTTTTCGGTAACCCCGACCTGTCGCTCAGCGCCTTCGCCGCCGGGGTGATCGCCCTGGGCCTGTGCTTTGGCGCCTACGCCACCGAAGTGTTCCGTGGCGCGATCCTGGCGATCCCCAAGGGCCACCGTGAAGCGGGCGTTGCCCTGGGCCTGTCGAAGCTGCGCATCTTCACCCGGCTGATCATGCCGCAGATGTGGCGCATCGCCCTGCCGGGCCTGGGCAACCTGTTTATGATCTTGATGAAGGACACCGCGCTGGTCTCGGTGATCGGCCTGGAAGAAATCATGCGCCACGCGCAAATCGGCGTGACCGTCACCAAGCAGCCTTTCACCTTCTTCATGGTCGCGGCCTTTATGTACCTGGGCCTCACCGTCCTGGCCATGGCCGGCATGTACTTCCTGGAAAAACGCGCCGCTCGCGGCTTTGCGAGGAGCACGCAATGAACGGCGACTATAGCTGGCTGTCGCATTTCGACCTGGGCCTGAACTGGGCCGTGATCATCAAGTGGCTGCCACGACTGGCCCAGGGCGCGACCCTGACCCTGGAACTAGTGGCCATCGCGGTGATCGCCGGCCTGCTGCTGGCGATCCCCCTGGGCATCGCCCGCTCCTCGCGCCTGTGGTACGTGCGCACCCTGCCCTACTGCTACATTTTCTTCTTCCGCGGCACACCGCTGCTGGTGCAGCTGTTTTTGGTCTACTACGGCCTGGCGCAGTTCGATGCCGTGCGCGAAAGCGCCCTGTGGCCGTACCTGCGGGACCCGTTCTGGTGCGCCACCGTCACCATGACCCTGCACACCGCCGCCTACATTGCCGAAATCCTGCGTGGCGCGATCCAGGCCATCCCGCCTGGTGAGATCGAAGCGGCGCGGGCGCTGGGCATGTCCAAACCCAAGGCGCTGTTCTACATCATCCTGCCGCGTGCCGCGCGCATCGGCCTGCCGGCCTACAGCAACGAAGTGATCCTGATGCTCAAGGCCAGCGCCCTGGCCAGTACCGTGACCTTGCTCGAACTGACTGGCATGGCCCGCACCATCATTGCTCGTACCTACCTGCCGGTGGAGATCTTCTTTGCCGCCGGGATGTTCTACCTGCTGATGGCCTATGTACTGGTGCGTGGCTTCAAACTGCTGGAACGCTGGTTGCGGGTCGATGCCTGCCAGGGCCGCTGATACCGGGTTGACGGGCGAGCGCCTGCTGGAACGCTTCCTCGCACTGGATGCGTTCCTCAGCGAACATCAAGGGCTGTGGCGACCACGGCCCTTTACCCATCTGCAATTGCCCTGGGAAACCCAGCATCCGCAACTGGCCCAATGGCTGCGCCAGCGCTCGCTGGCAGAGGCCGAAAGCAGCCACAACCTGCCCACTGAACTACAAGCACCGGCGCCGTTTCCCCACTGGGCGCAACTGGCCGCGCGCTTGAGTGCTGTGGATAAGTTACCGTCAGGCGCACTGCATACGCCGCCGTCGCGCCTGAATGTGGATGTACCCGGGCGCAAATGGCAGCAGATCGAGGCGTTTGGCGCCGCCCTGCAGTTTGCCCGGCGCCCCGCCCATTGGCTCGACTGGTGCGCCGGCAAAGGCCACCTCGGCCGTCGCCTGCAGCAACCGGGGCAGCAGTTGACCTGCCTGGAATACGATCCCGCGCTGGTTGCCGCCGGCAAAGCCCTCAGTGATCACCATCGACTGCCGGCGCTGCATCGCGAGCAAGATGTGATGGCCGAGGCCGCCGCGCAGCACCTCACCCGCGAACACACCCCGGTTGCCCTGCATGCCTGCGGCGATCTGCACGTGCGTTTGCTGCAACTGGCCAGCGCCGCCGGCTGCCAGCACCTGGCCGTGGCGCCCTGCTGTTACAACCGCATCGGCAGTGAGCAGTACCAGGCGCTGTCGGCCCCGGCCCGCGCTTCGGCACTGCGTTTATCACGGGAAGATCTTGGCCTGCCACTGAGCGAAACCGTCACCGCTGGCGCGCGGGTGCGCCTGCAACGCGACACCTCCATGGCCCGGCGCCTGGGCTTCGACCAACTGCAGCGGCAACTGCGCGGGCGTGATGAGTACCTGCCCACGCCGTCACTGCCCAGCGAATGGCTGACGCGGCCCTTCGCTGATTACTGCCGGCACCTGGCGGCGCTCAAGGGTTTATCCACAGGCGAACAGGATTGGCCAACCCTGGAGCAGCACGGCTGGCAACGCCTGGCGCAGGTACGAAACCTGGAGTTGGTGCGTGGCCTGTTTCGCCGCCCACTGGAAGTGTGGCTGGTGCTGGATCGGGCACTGTTTCTGCAAGAAAACGGCTACAAGGCTCAAGTCGGCCACTTCTGCGAAACCTCCCTGACACCGCGCAACCTGATGGTGCTCGCCGAGCGCGATTAAAGGGCAGGGCGACCTGTGGATAAGTCTGTTGATGGATTTTTTGAAGCCCCCGCATCTACGGGCTCCACAGGCCAAAATGCTGACTGGTCATTTTTTGTTCACAAAATAAAACGCACACAAAACAGGCAGTTGCAGCGTAATGAGAACAGCTCCACAAAATGACTGTTTCCATACCTGTACAACCAACAGATTGTGCATAAGCATCTGCGGTTAGCCGTATAAGACGTGGTTCAAGCGCCATCCAATCGCTGGCACAGCACATGGATATCGTCACAGGCCATGCTCGCAGCATCCCTCTCCAGAGGGTCCTCGCCAAAGGCCAGCGCCTCACTGATATGCGGATCGCGATGGATCACTTCCAGGCCATCTTCCCCAAGGCGTTGCTTGAATAAGTCCACCATATCCAGACTGAAGGCGCTGCCGTCGTCCAGTTGATTGACGAACATGTGGCAACGCGGCGCCGACGGGCGCGCAAGGTATGGCGCCAGCAACCGCTGCATCTGCTCCAGCGCGCCGAGCGACGCCGCGTCTGCCAGGGCAACCACTACCACGGTATGGGCGACGTGCAATGCCTGGTGCAGGTAAATGTTATTGCCGGCGGGAGTGTCAATGATGACCGTGTCCTCCTCACCCAACCCCAGGTGCGACAAGTGCTGCGCCAGCCACTGCGGGTCTTGCTTGAGCCAGCGCTGCAGGTCTTCTTGCTGTTGCATGTCGGTCTCGCCAAACACCAGCACCCGGCTGCCGCAGAAGCCCGGCTGGACAAGTTGATCCCAGGCCTGATTACACAAGCTGGCACGACCGATTCCCGGGCTGTCGTGGGGCAGGCCAAAATGCAGGTGCAGGGCGTTTTGCGGGTCCAGCTCCAGGACCGTCACCGCCCGCCCCAGGCGTTGCAAGCCACTGCCCAGCGCCGTCGCCAGGGTGCTACGCCCCACACCACCATTGACCGATACCAGCACCACAACCTGCGCTCGGCAGGCTGGCATGACGGTGGGATGGGGTTGTTCGGTGGGGGAAGGCGCGTCGTCGAGGGGGGTATCTTCGAAGAACTGCAGCGTCGACGTCATCGGTTGATCATGACTGGCAAAATTCTTTGCAAAACGTTCGTCGTCCTGGCTCACAGCCCATCCTCCCTTGTCACGGCGCCTCCTGCTGGGCATGGGCGCACTTGTTGTTCACGCAGTGTGTGACAGGACTAGGGGGGGTGTCATTATTTTGGTGTTTTTTATCATAGTGATTGCGACGAACGGCCAAACGTCAATTTAGTGGCTTTCTTTTATCCGCTCCCACTGCTGCGCAACCTGCTCGGCACTGGACGCACTGACCCGCGCCAGTTCGACGGGATAGTCCACCCCCGGATTCTCGACAAACCGCGTCGCAGTAAATTGACCGTTGCTGGCGCGCAGGATGTAGCCGGTGTCCTGGCATTGCCCCGACGCCAGGAACACCACCCCGGGCGCTACCCACTCAGGCTTGAGATTATCCGGCTCGCCATCAACCCCCCACATGCGCGTCTTGGCCACCGGCGAGACCGCATTGACCAAAATCCCGTCTTTAGCGCCCTCCATACTCAGGGCATTCATGATGCCCAACTGCGCCATCTTCCCGGCCGCATAGGCCACCAGACCGGGCTGGGCATATTGCTGGTACATCGCCCGATCAGAAGACGTCAGCACCACCCGCGCCGCCGCCGATTGCTTGAGGTATTTCCAGGCATGTTTGCACAGCCAAATGGGCGTATAGACATTGATATCCAGCGCACGCCCGACAAACGCCGCGTCCGCCTGCTCAATGGCTTGATACCCCACCCAGCCAGCGTTATGAATCAGGATATCCAACTGACCAAATGCGGCGATGGCCACCTCGACCAACTGCCGGCAACCCTGCTCGCTGGACAAGTCACCCTGATGATCAACCACCCTCAACCCCTGAGCCTGCAGACGCCGCGCCGCATCCTCGGCGACGGCATTATCGCCCCCCGAACCGAGGTGATCGGCGCCGATATCACTGACCACCACATTAGCCCCGCGCCGGGCCAACGCCTGTGCGTAGACAAAACCCAAGCCACGGCCTGCACCGGTGATAACGGCGGTTTTTCCTGCGAAGTTCATGGGCTTTTCCTCATTGAGTGCCACCTCAACTTAACAACGAACAACGGTGTTGTTTAATACTGATCAAGGGGCGGTTTGATACCTTCTGCGTATCAAGCCTCACGCCACCCCAAGGCCTGGGCACAGGCCCTCATCAGCCTTCGCGAAACCGCTGGAACGCACGACCAGAAGGGGAAAAACCGGGTTCTGAAAAATAGTCAGAATTCAGGGGTTTACAGAACCTTTTCAATCGCTATAATCGTCGCCCTAACACGCCGGTATAGCTCAGTTGGTAGAGCAACTGACTTGTAATCAGTAGGTCCCGGGTTCGACTCCTGGTGCCGGCACCACATTAGGCTCCATTGCATTCCACCGAATGCTCTGGAAGCCCCGAAAACCCGCCCTTTGGCGGGTTTTTTCGTTCCAAGACCCTCTGTCGGGATCCAACAAAATCCCCCTTCCCCGAGGGTATGTTAGGGGTACTGCGATTTCCCGGTCAGGAGCGCGTACCCCTATGCCACGTCTAGCGATCCCCCTCAGCGACCTGCAATGCCGCACGGCCAAAACCCGCGAACGCGCCTACAAACTGTTCGACGGCGGAGGCATGTACCTTTTCGTCAAACCCAATGGCGTGAAGACCTGGCGCTTGAAGTACACCAAGCCCAGCGGCAAGGAAGGTACGCTCATCATCGGCAATTACCCCATCGTTACCCTTTCCGTCGCACGACGTAAGCGAGACGAAGCCAAGGCGTTGCTGCTAGACAACCTCGATCCAATGGAAGAAAAGAAGAAGGCCAAGATCGTAGCCCAGCGGGCGGCACTGCTTTTCGAAACCGTTGCTCTGGAGTGGCACGCCGACATGTCCCGTCGCTGGACCGAAGGACACGCAAAAACCGTGATGAGCCGACTGCGTACCCACGTCTTCCCGTTGATCGGCCAACGACCCATCGCTGAACTCGATACCCATGACCTGCTAGAGATCACCCAGCGCATCAAGGAACGCGGCACCATGGATGTGGCGTTAAGGGTACAGAACTACTTATCCACCATCATGCGCGGGGCCAAAAGGGCTCGGCAGATCACCATGAATCCTGCACTGGATCTGGCAGGCTCGATTCACGCGCCACGCACAATCCATCGTCCGGCCCTATCCCTCAACCGCCTACCCGAATTGCTACACCGTATCGACAACTACAACGGCCGCGAGCTAACGCGCCTTGCTGTGCTACTGACTCTGCATGTATTCGTCCGCTCCAGCGAACTGCGCTTCGCTCGATGGAGTGAGTTCGACCTACAACGCGCCATGTGGGAAATTCCCGATACGCGCGCACCGATTGAAGGGGTACGCAACTCCACACGTGGGACCAAGATGAACGGCGACATTCAAATGGTTCCGCTATCGCCGCAGGTCATCGAAATACTGGAGCGCCTGCGAAGCCTCAGTCGCTTTTCAGAGTTGGTGCTACCGGGCGACCACAAGTACTGGAAGCCCATGTCCGAGAATACGGTGAACACCATGCTCCGTAACGTCGGCTATGACACTAGCAAGGACGTGTGCGGCCACGGCTTCAGGACCATGGCCTGTAGCGCTCTGCTGGAGTCCGGGTTATGGACCGACGCAGCCATCGAAAGACAAATGAGCCACAAGGAACGCAACCGCGTGCGCGCCGCGTATATCCACAAAGCTGAATTTCTGGAGCAGCGCCGGCTGATCATGGCGTGGTGGAGCAACTACATCGACGCCAACCGCCATGGGCATGTGACGCCACACGAATTCGCTCACCCAGTCGGCGACAACATCACGGCCCTACAAAATAGCCGTGGCGCATCCAAACGTGGGTAAGCCTGTGAGATCACCGCAGTCCGCCCTTCCACGCGGGTCCATCCAAGCAGGGCTGCAAAGCCGCCCTGCTTGGATGGACCTCACTTAAAAAATCTAAAGCCCACGCAACTGTCTGTGGAAAACCACTGATTTCCACCGGTGGATAATTTCATCCACAGCCGCAGAATCCCCGAAAATTCGAGCCTTGACCCGAATTATCCACAGGCGTAGAAAAGATCGGGCAAAGCGCTGTCGTTGACAGCAACCCAGGTAGCCAGAACCTTTAAGGCTACGCCACACCGTGGTGGTTCACCCAAAGTGCGATTAGCGTCCGGCGGCTCGCACGGTCACAGCGATGTGATGGATGCCTACTTTTACCAGTGTGCCCACTGCGGCAACTCACACCCCTTCCTAGCTGTTCTGCAGCAACCTACCCGCTTGGCCATTTCCTTGCGCCAACCTGCGCCCGTCTCTTTCTTCCGGAAAGAGACGGGCGCTCCTACCGCTGCTGCAGCCCAACTTGGACAAGGCTTTGCGGCATTCCCCTCGTGACAATCGGCGTGACAAACACCGAAGTCACCAGCAACAGCGATGCAGATGATGGTGCCGCAGCCCAAGGAATGGACTGCACCTGACTGACAGTCAGGCACGCCCCGGTAATCGCATCACTGCCTTCACCCGACTCAGGATCTCGCGGCGCTGCTCTCGTCAGCCAGTGCAGCCTCCACCCGCCCACCACTATCGGTGTTCAGGAGGCCAGATCATGAGATGCCCAAGCTCCCGGTCGTAAAGAGCCGTCAGTCCCGCGTTAGTGGACAACCCTCACAGGTCGCAGGGGCCTTGATCCCTGATAACACTCAACATTCTTGGCGGGATGACGTGGGGAAAGTTTTAAAAGGTTTGGCTTCGAGAGGAGTTCGATCATGGCATTGGTGGGCAGGCGAGATGGACGCAATTTTGGCTATGGTCGGCAGTTGAGCTATGCCGGGCCACAGGCATTGAAAGATCTGTTTGGCGGTGGACATTACGGGACCGTCAAAGCACACAGTGATCGCTGGCAGGCGTTTGTGCGCTGGTGTCGCTCGGAGGATGGGCCGGGGTTTAACGATGCTCGGCAAATTGATCGACAGACCCTGCGGGACTATGCCGAACATCTGCGTCACCACGTTGAACAAGGTGAGCTCGCCATCACCACTGCGCAAAATCGATTATCCAGCGTTAACCGGACTATGGCTGCGCTTCGCGGAGATCAGTATGTGAAGGTGGCAAGTCCGAGCAAGGCGTTGGGAATGCGGCGCACCAGTGTTCGTCACTCGGTGCCCCAAGGCCAAAACCATGACCACCTGAAGCGGATCGTCAACGTGCTCTGCGAGCATCAGCAGTCGCGCGCCGCCGCCATCGCGCAGTTAGCGCGAGCTACTGGCATGCGCTTGCGCGAGGCGATTTTGGCCGACCTTCCGCGTCTAAAACGTGAAGCCGAACAATTCGGCAAGATCAACATCCAGGACGGCACCAAAGGTGGCCGTTCAGGCGCGTCAGCACCTCGTTGGATTACGGTGAACGATCACATCCGCGGTGCACTAGCATTCGCCAATCATGTCTCGCCTGACGGTAGCCGCAACCTACTTGCACCGAACGAAACCTACCTCGATTTCCAACGGGGAATCGTCCGTCCTGCACGGAACATCCTCCATCAGTACAACCTCAAAGGGTTCCACGAATTGCGGGCAGCCTATGCGTGCGAACGCTATGAGCAAATCACCCATCATCCCGCCCCCATCAAAAGTGGCCATTGCTATCAACTCGACCGACGCCTAGATCAGGATGCCCGAGTGCAAATCAGCTATGAGCTGGGGCACAGTCGTATCGACGTGATATCGGCTTACATTGGTGGCCGCGCATGAGCACGGCATTCGATATGGAGCTGTTCATCTCCGGCGTCTTGACCGGGTCGCATACCACGCGCCAACGTCACCTGCGCCAGGCGAAGGCTATCCAAACCGCAATCGCTGAGCGCTGGCAACGCGACAATCCATGGACTTGGAAGAGAAAACACCTTGCGTGGTTTTTGAATCACCACCTAAACCAGCACACTGAATCGACGCGCTATTACTATTTGCTGACCCTGCAATTACTCACTCATCGTCTAGGAAAAACCTGGCAGTTCAACCGCTAAACGAAGGTCAGAAAACGGCCAAAAGCAGTCAAGAGTGTCCACGAAGTCTTTCCCAATTCACCTCGACTGTATACGCCCTGCCTTTGAATCCGTTCGTTGTCAGCCCAGATACTAGAAGTACGGAGCATTCACAGTGGCCATATGTCATCATACCAAGTCAACCTTAGCTAGAAGGAATCTAGGATGTTGCGTGAAATTGATGACGAAGAAGCGAACTTCTATTGCACGGAAGACGAGGGTGACTTTTTCGATCGTAAGGCGTTTGAAATCAGACCAGCAAGTCTTGAGAAAATTGTAGTCGCATTCGCAAACTCGGACGGTGGTGAGGTTTTAGTCGGGATAAAAGACGAAAAACATGAGCCGGACCCTTTGAAACGTTGGGTCGGGGCCGATTCAAGAGAAGCTTACAATCAGCATTTGGACGCACTTATTCGCTTAAATCCAACCGTTGATTTTAAGCACGCTTTTTTGAAGCGTAAGTCAATGAGTCGAAATTATGTTCTTAAAATCTCTGTAGGTAAAGGATTGGAAGTGCATGAGGCATCCGATAAGTCCGTCTATGTAAGGAAAGGTGCCCAATCTTTGATTGTAAGGGGTGCGGCAAAACTGATGGAACTAGCTTATGCCAAAGGCAAGATATCAGCAGAAGATAATGACGTTGAAAATGCTAGGATTGAAGATATAGAAAAAAGCTCTGCACTAACTAGTTTTATAGCACAACTACCAATAACCGATAAGGACCCACTGAATTTTTTACTTCAGGAAAACCTGTTTAATCCTGAAACATGGATCCCTAAAACCTCCTCGGTACTTCTTTTCTCCGAAAACCCCTCAGCGCTGATGAGATCTCAGTGTGCGATTAGAATTGTCAGGTACGACACTCAAAAAGATGATATCGACCGAGATGCTTTAACCTCCGATATCTTTAGCATTGAGGCCCCCCTGCATCTTCAGGTCTCCGAGGCCTTAAAGAAAGTTAAGGAAATGCTAGATAAATGCAATGCATGGTCATTAAATGGATACCAACCTATAAGTTTTCCAGATGAGGCGCTTTGGGAAATTTTGGTAAACTCGGTAATTCACAGAGATTATTCGATTTCCGATAACGTATTAGTTAGTATTTTCAACAATAGAGTTGAAATAAAAAGCCCCGGGCGGCTACCAGGCCTGGTGACGGTTAATAATATTCTAGATAATCGAGCCTCTAGAAATCCAAAGTTAGTCAGATTGCTTTCTAAATACAGGTCCACGCCAAATAAAGATCTTGGCGAAGGTATGAACACAGCATTTCAGCGGATGCGGGACTTCGGCTTTGTTGAGCCCGTTGTCCAGCAAGTTGACAACTACGTAATAGTAACGCTGTATCACAGACCCAATAAGCCAGCTGAAAATTTAGTATTAACATTTATTGAGAATCACGGCTCGATTAACAACGCACAGCTTCGCGACTTGGCAGGAGTGTTGTCTCCGGAACAGGCCACTGCTATTTTTGGTGGAATGAAAGATAGGAACTTGATCCGCAGGTTAGATGAATCGACTGGCGCCAAGGTCAAGTGGGTTAAAGCATAGATCCCCATGCTTTGACTCACCCATGCTTTTGTAAATACATACGGCTGGCCGCTTGTGGCAAAAGCTGCCTTGGCAACCGAAAATAGATCTGCCCCTTTTCCTCCTCACGTCTAAAGTGGCATTGGTGAGCTACCGTTTGGGGTTGTAAACTACCGCTAGTGAGCAGCTGCATCCGACGGTTGATGGCGAGAATTGGCGAACTGAGATCAATGCAGATGCTGAAGCAACATACGTATATTACGGCAAAATATTAGTTACCTTAATTGACCAAGCAGCGCCAAGGCCATAAACAAATGAGCAAGCATACTTTACACTTTATAAAACCTTGCAGAAAAACAGACAGCTCTCCGAGACTCACTCCAAATATAGTAGCGGAAAACAAACGCAGGGGAATTGAAACCACATTACTTCTTGATCTAAACATCCTAATAAGAATGGAAGATGTTATTCTACGAAAACACAGCCCTAATGACTTTGACTTGACCAGACTCATAAACTTCATCAACCTTTGCCCATCTGAAAGTTTATGCCTTACGCCGGGACTTGCACTAAGTGAAGTCCACCCGAAATTTAAGAAGCTTAGCTTTGAGATCTATGAGGTTTTTTTATCGATTTTCTGTCCCGGAATGGTCGATCATCCAACCGCAACGAGAAATACACTGAACGAAGAAGAGCGAACACGGGCGTATGAGTTTTCGGAACTTAGCATAGAAGAACAGTACCTTTATAGCGTTTCACTCTTCTCACTCATGCAGATACACATCATAAGCGCCAAACATCACAATCTATCTGGCGTCGAAAAATTTGAACTTTACCTAGCTCGTGTATGTGGCGATATAGACATGCTTAGCGCCGTGGAAGCCGAAATAGCTAAATATTGCTTCTGTGATAAAAAACTCAAGTATTCCAAAGCCCTCAATGACAAAATTGAGCATATTAAAGAAAACTTTATGAGTGGAAACTCAAAACCAAAACAGCGTTTCATAAATATTTTTAATGGCGTGCAAGATCTAAAGTATATAAGAGGTGCTCTAGAATTCTCCCAAGAGTATTTTTATGGAAAACCCCAAGACACATGGATAGCCACACTCGACTCAAAGCTATACTGGTTGAGTGAGTCCGTTCATCATTATCCTGTAGCCGGAGAGAGGGATGGTAAATATTTTAGTATCGTCCGATCTCCAGATCAGGAGACATGCGATTATTGGATGTCAGTTGACCGACTACAAGAACATCTTCAAGAAAAGAGGCGGTTAAACGGTAAAGGCGTTGCACCACTGGGTAAAGACGGCATGCCTCGCATACATAAAACTCTTACAACAACAGGGTTCGAAGAGTTCTTTGCGGTATTCAAAAACTAATAACTATTTGAAACAACGTACAGGGACGAGGCGCTTACTCTAACGACCCCTTACACCTCTTATTCGGCTGCTCAGCGTCGAAAATCGGGACAAACCGAAAATCGGGACAGATTTATTTTTGACGTACCTCCAGCGGCCACTTTTAACTGATTTCTGCCTTTGGCCAACGGCGCCGTTGAGTCGTATGAATGTAGCGGGGCCGATTTAACGAGGCTCGCGCGCCCAGCATTGACCCGTCTTCGATTTCGTGGCTAATCCGAGCGACGTCTTTGGGTCGAAAGTAGCTGTTCGGTATCCCAAATGCTCAGGCCCTAAATGGGTGCCAGGCTCGACTCGGTTGTAGCCATAGATGAGAAAACGGGTACGACGGGGTCGGCCTGCCAGGTTGGAAAAGAAGAAAACCCCCACAGCTAAAAACTGCAGGGCGAGGTTGCTTTCAACCTAGACTTGAGACCAGCTAATGAAAATCCCGCCTTTATCAAAGAAAACGCTTGGTTTGTTTTTTAAACTATAAAAATCGCTCAACAAGAGAGTAATTTTTTTTGCTTATGCTTGATATCTGGTCGTTGAAGATTATTTTATATTCATCGATATGCTGCACATAACCTCGAAGCCATTCTATATCCTCAAAGCTGAATCCATATTTCAAAAGCCAAATATCAATCTGATCATTGGTTCCGAATTTAATATAGTTGCTTAATGAGGCGGCGCGTTCATCGTGGGTTCTTGAATGGTATAATGTGAACGCCGCACAAAGTGCGTCGGCGAGAGAGAGTCCCACAACCTTGTCTAAGTAGTCGTATGTATCGTATACAACCAGGTCATAATCTGTATATTTTACGGGAGTGTTTTTAGGGAATAGTCCTGCCGCTCTTAAAAATCTGTCAGGCAAGCTAGAAGGAATAGGTGAATATCGAATTTTAAGCTTTTCTAATTCTGACTCGTACTCTTCATTGGTTATATCTTTCGCCTTTAATTGCCTAGTAAGTTTTCTGCGGTTTTTAAGGTCGCTCAAAAAAGCAAAGCGCAGTGATACTATTTCGCTAAATGATTTTCCTTGGACGTGCCAGAGAAGAATAGGGATTGCCGCGCTTAATATTGAAACCTCTGCTCTTGTTAAGTCTTTCCTGCGTAGGTGTTGAATATAGATGCTTCTCAAAGACTTTTTTACATCGTCTCTTTTTGAGCCTAACTCATAATATTCTTCGGCGGTAATTAGCACTCCGTCTACGTATAAGTTATCTAGAATCAGTTGAATGTCGTTGTCAATATCGGCTTGTTTTAAACGCTCAACTTGAGAGTCTGTTAAGTGAAGTTCGTCGTCGTAGCTCTCATTTTTAACTGCTTCGACCATGTCTTTTAAGTCTTCATCAATCTCATCAATAGGCATATCTAATAATGAGTCAGACTCAATCGTTACAATCTCAGAGAATCGCGATTTGAATGTCTTCAGATTTCGCTTGTTGATGATGGTATAGCCGTAATCTAAGCTTCCTTTTTCATTTGTTGTGCGGCCAGCTCGGCCAATTAAGTTTTTCAGCACAAGCGGTTTCATATCCTTGAAGTTATCGATCCAGACAACGTCAAAAGGCATATTAATCCCCTGACTGAGAGTTGAGGTCGAAAAGCATATGCGAGCGAATCCCTGCTTGATGAAACGCTCTATTAACAGCCGGGCTCTTAGTGGGATTGATCCATGATGAATGACTATCCCTTTCTTCATCATGTCAATCAGGGTGGAATGCTTTTCAGAGTTACCACTGCTTGCGCCGATAAACTCTCTAAGCTCCTCGATTATAGAGATTGCTTTCTCTGTTTCTAGTTCGGCACAGAGTTCTATATAATGATTGAACTCGCTTAAATACTCGCCGCTGTAAATTTTTGCCTTCGATATGTATATTAACAGTGTGCCTTCGTTTTCTAGCACGATACTTGGTAAGTCTTGGGTTATTTCTACGTTTTTACAGTTTATATTTGGGGAGAAAAAACTAAATGTTCCATCTTCAGCTACAGCAAATACTTTTCCGACAGAGAAAAGATTGTAGTTTCTAGATGATGAGTTTTCGCTGAAGTCGTGTTTAGACAGCTGCGCTTCAGGGTTTTCAATGAAAGGATGTGCGAAAACTTTTCTTGCCGCTGGGAAATACCGATCCGCGCGCCTAACAAATGAGTCAAACTTCATGCCCCGGACGGGCTCTTCTGAGATCTGAGCTTCATCTAGTAAGAATAAGTCTATATTAAAAGAGTTTTTATATTTAAATAGTTCTGCCCCACGTTCAGGGGTCACAATGAATACTCGGCGTTTGGTTTTTTCTTTATTTACATCTTCTATGAATTGAAGGACAAGTACATCCTTGTCAACCAGGTTCATAACCTCTTCGTAGTATTCCGCTATTAATGCTCGAGAGGGGACTACTATTATGATGTCGTTGCTGGTTTTTTCAATTAGTTCGCGAAATAGAAAAGATTTTCCTGCACTTGTAGGTGCAGAGAATGAAAAATACCTATTGTCCATTATTCCGTTATAGGCACTGGCTTGCATTGGGGTGAATCTCTTACCTAGGCTATCGCTTATAGCATCTGCAAAGACCTCATAGACTTCCTCGAAAACGCTTCGAGGCTCTTCCGTTTTGTAGAAAAGCCCCATGGCTGATAAAAAACGACCTTCATAGTCTTCAAATATATCTTGGTGAAAAATTTTAATGTAGGAGATTTTCTCAAAAATTAGCGGGTTAGATGGACCGTCACGATGTATTTCGTAAAGAGCGTCTTTAAGTATTCTCTCTATATTTACGCCATCTATTAAGTCAGCCAACATCTATTTCCACCCCGATTATGTAAAGCTCTTTATAAACCAAAAGTTTATCCGTTAAAGCATGGCTAACAGCGTTGGATATAATCCTTTCTGGTTCTTCTGAGTTTATGGAGAAGGCAGCCACATAAGCTTTGTGTCCTGCTAGATAGTTTGTTATGGCACCTACTGATACAAAATTTTCAAGCAGGTCCAGTTCTGCGGAATCTTTTTCTAGTGAAATGAAATCTACGATCTGCTGAAGAGCTTTAGTATAAGGATTGATTGAGCCACTATACTTGGCCTCTCCAAAAGCAATGAAACTCTCGCAACTCTCCGTGTGGAAGTCAAAGCCTGGATTACCAGAGACCTTTTCTTTTAATAATTCTGCTAGTGGGACTTTTAGATGGTTGCAGTTGAGGTTTAAAACGCATTGCGCAGAATCAGATACTAGATACTCACCAAAATCTGTAGTCAGCTCGGTCTCTGAGCGATTGACTATTAGGCCAACTAACTTTTGAATTGTACGTTTGGCTCTCGCCTCAAAGGATATTTTCTTTACTGCTCCGAACTCATTGATCCAGCTAGTATTTGATATGGTCTCAAGCATTTCGGAGGCGCGTGAATCCAGGTCTTTTATTTTAATGTGGATTCCTACCACAAGACAGCCATGTGCTTTTCCTAATGCAACTATATCAATAGGACCACATGAGACAACCTCCATTTTTTCTCTCCCACAATGAGTGGCTATTAAATTGTTATATTAATGTTTGATGTGGATTTTTTTTGCCGCAGCACTTCAGATGAAGTTTTCTGATGTTCGCAACTATACTTTCGGAAGAACAAAGAGTATGTGGAAATTGCAGATCTTGTAGCTGCCCGTGTGAAATAGCGGCAGCACGCGCATTTCGATTTTTCAGCGATGACAGCATGCGTGTACTCCCTGTACATAAGGCTTTGCAGTGGCAAGGTGCCACCTTGGAGATTATCTCGCTAGCGGGTAAACGTAAAGGATGTAGAGCCGAAGCGTTATTTTAGCTTCTTGGCCAGCTCTTCCATTTTAGGGTGGTAGTAACGCATTAGCATGCGAGTGTCTTGGTGGCTGGTGATTTTCATGAGCTCGTGAAGTATGAATATCTCCGCCAGGCGTGAGGTCGTCTCATGACAGTGAATCACCCCGGATTTTCCAGACACATCTGACCGACTGCTTTTGGCCGTCTGCTGCCTGTCGCCACGGCAGCTTTTGGCGGATTCCTAACTATTCTCGACGGAGGGGATGATCAACAACGTTCGAACTCAGGAGGTTTACCATTCCGTATGCGGCTCTGAATTACTTGCAGACCGACAACGTGCTGACATCTAAAAAATCCCGAGTTCGATTCCACCGAACGCCATAACTAGCTGATTTGTTTATAGTTACTAGTTGGGGTACGCCGAATTTTCCAGCGAACTCCAGATGCCCGAAAAACCTAGTCTCGCCGAAACATACCGTTCGTCTGGTGCCGCACCATACAAAACAAAGCCCCTGCAGAAATGCAGGGGCTTTGTTGTTTCTGGGGTTTGGGCGTACCCGTCCTCTCCACTCGCCGTGGACATCCTCTTAGCCGTCCTCTCCTCGCCATTACTTAGCTTCGTCGTGCACCTGACGTGCGGGATGCCTGCAGATTAAGGGTGAGAATAAATCGGTCTCCTTTTCCAAAACGTCCACAAAGTGTCCACACCGGAATTACTAGGCCGCGCGCCACCACTTCATTTCGACGGTTGAGATGCTGCTGTCAGCTCACGAGCAAATTTCAGGGCAGGCGCTGGTGAAAATAAATCCGTCCCCTTTTCACTCCCTTCGGGCTTCAGTCCCTAACGTCTCCGGCTGGAGGTTTGCGTGCTTGACCGAATAGTAGGGCACCATGCCAATATCGCCGCAATAATCTGACCTCATTAGCGCGTTGAACGGAAGCAAGCCATGCGTAAAGCTGCTCTTTTACTGACATTTACTGCTTTGGTCGCCGGATGCACAAACACCGGGCCAGGATCACCGGGCGACCCCTACACAAGCATACGTTGCTCGAAATCATTGGATCACCCGCCCATCCCCAGTGAGCATGTCGAGTACATCCGCGCGCAAAGCGATGACGGAGACCTCTATTGCAAAAACGTACTTGCCCTTATGTACGAGAGCGGCACGGGTGTGCCGCAAGATATACCGAAAGCCAGGGCGCTCTTTCAATCAATAGCGAATGTGGACGAAGCGGGTTATCACAACCTTGGCCGCATGGCGGAGGAGGGTATTGGTGAGACATCCGACTATGTGAAGGCAAGAGCCCTTTACCAGCGGTCTATTTCTGTTTCTGATAGCAAAACGAAGTTGGCCAAATTCATGGAGGAAGGGATTGGAGGGCCCCAGGATCTTAACGGGGCGATGGCGCTATATCTGCGAAGCAGCAGCGAAGGTGTTCACCGGCTACGCGCCAAAGGTGTGACATTAACCCCCGAGCAGATAGAAGACTTCAACGCACGCTGGCTCAAGGGAGTGACTGCCTACAGTCAAATGAAGATACTCCAGGTAGAAAACAGTCTGCCCTTGGAAGTAAGGCGGGGCCCTGCTCTCAAGCCAGTTTGGTTCGCGATGAAGTACACCAAGGGGTCCTTAGTACCTGAAATCGAGCTTCTCGAAAGTTCGGGCAATAATTCCGTCGATCAGATGGTGTTGAAGGGGATGAGTTCCTACAGATTTCGCTATGAACCTATCATGCCCGAAGGCAAGACCGTTTGGCCGCTGGTTACCAGTCTCAGCCCAAATTCAGCTCCACGCAGTTTGGAGTAGTACGTTTCCCTTGCTGCGCAGCGGGCCGGGCTTTCGTGCTGCGCATCGAGCCTAGTCAAACAGCCGACCTGTCTCCACCTCTTCTGGCTTCAATACCTAACGTCCGGCCGGGCGGCCTGCTGACCAGCACCCAAACTCAACCCGCCCCACCTCAACCCAACCTATTCAAAAAATACCGACTAGGCACCTCCCCCAACACCCGCCTGAACACACTCGTAAACGCACTCGAGCTGCTATACCCCAAATCAATCGCCACCCGCGTCACCGACTCGCCATTTCCCAACCTGACCACGGCCGCCAACAGGCACGCTTGCTGGCGCCATTCCACAAAGCTGATTCCGGTCTGCTGGCGAAACAGCCGGGTGAAGGTGCGGCGGCTCATGCCGAGGTGTTGGGTCATGTCGTCGATGCTGGTTTCCAGTGATGGCTGTTCCAGCAGCTTGCGGCAGATGTGGGCCAGACGGGGGTCGTTGGGGAGGGGGGCGTTGAGTGACAGGGGGCGCATGCCGGCTATTTCGTCGAGCAGCAGGGTCATCAGCCGGCCGTGCAGGTGCTCCTTTTCGTACAGCGCCGGTACGTCGATGGCGCGGATCAGCAGTTCGCGCAGCAGCGTGGATACGCCGAATACCTGGCACTGCGCGGGCAGGTTGAGACGGGTTGCGGCTCGGTCGCGGATGTAGGTGTTGAGCATGGTCACCGGGCCGCTCATGCTCATTTCGTGGGGCACGCCCGCCGGGACCCAGATGGCGCGGTGGGGTGGTACCACCCAGTTGCCCTGTTGGGTGAACACGGTAATCACGCCGCAGGCGGCGTAGGCAAATTGCCCGCGTTGATGGGTGTGTAACGCAAAGTGCCGGCCATCGTGGTAGTCGTTGGCGGTGACCACGGCGTCGCGGGGGGTGTTTTCGTAGGGGTCGATATCAGTTTCGCGCATGGCCCGAATTTAATGATTTATGACCTGATAGTGCAAGCGAGCCATCGCGCCGATTGCCCATAGTTGCGCCCTGGCTGGCGCACACAGGTGCCGGCGCTGCTTTGTGGAATCAGAACATCATGCAAAACAAGCATCTGGCCCTGGCCGTGTTGGTGACGGCTGTGTGGGGGCTGAATTTTCCGATCACCAAACTGGGTTTGGTGGGGATCGATCCGCTGTTGCTGACCGCCCTGCGCTTTACGCTCGCGGCGTTGCCGTGGGTGTTTTTTGTGCGGCGTCCGGCCGTGGCGATGAAGTGGCTGGTGGCCTATGGCTTGATCTTCGGGGTGGCGATGTGGGCCTTGATCAACCTGGGGATTGAACTGGGTGTACCGCCAGGCACTGCGGCCTTGCTGATCCAGTTCAGTGCGTTTTTTACCTTGGGCTGGGGGGTATTGTTGTTTCGCGAGCAACTGAGCGTAGGCCAGATCCTGGGGGTGGGCCTGGCGGCTGTAGGACTGATCGGCATTATCGCCAGCAGTCCAGGCGAGGCGACGACGCTGGGTTATGGCTTGTTGCTGGTGAGTGCGTTCAGTTGGAGTGTGGGCAACGTCATCATCAAGCAATCGAAGGTGCGCGAGATGTTTGCTTTTGTGGTGTGGGCCAGTCTGTTCCCGCCGCTGCCCTTACTGCTGCTGACGTGGCTGGCCCATGGGGCGGCGCCGTTCACCGCGCTGGTCACCCATGTGCAATGGCCGACGGTGTTCTCGCTGCTGTTCCAGGTGTACGCGGCCACGCACTTTTGTTACTGGGGCTGGAACTTGTTGCTGCGCGAGTACCCGGTTTCGAAGGTGGCGCCGCTGTCGTTGCTGATCCCGGTGTTTGGCGTTACCGGTTCCATGCTGTTGCTGGGGCACAGGGTCGATATCAGCGAGGGCATCTCGATTGCGCTGATTCTATCGGCGCTGGCGGTGGGGTTGGTGAAATGGCGCCGCCCTTCACCACCCACGCCCCGAGTTGACCCAGAAATTCACCGATAGGGATGTGGCCAGTGACTCCACCTGGTGGAACCAGCCTTCGGGCAAGAACAACATATCCCCAGCTCGCAGCACCACGCGTAGGAAGGTTACGTCGCGCGCGGCGGGGAAGCGTTGGTAGTCAGGCGCGTCCGGGTTGAAGTCGCAGCCATCCAGGCCGCCTTTCGGGGCGGTGGACCAGGTACCCAGGGCCTGACGATGATGGGGAGCAGCCAGGATGAAGGATTTTTCGCCCCAGACCTGGGCAAACAGGTTATCGGTGTCGTCGCGATGCAGCGGTGTCAGGGTGCCTTTGGGGCCGATCCAGATGCGGGGAGCGATGTACTGCGCGCGATCAAAATAGAGCGGGTAGCTGATCTGTTCCAGCAATTGCGCCGGCAGGATGTTGTTGCCCATATAGGCCGGCGGCTCGCCGTTGGCGCCGCGCACCGCAGGGCGGTCGAGGGAATCGATGAAATCGGCCATGGGCGTGGAGCGAAAATCGCGCTCGGTAGAGAAGGTTTTCTGCACGTAGTCGCCATGCCGGGTGATGCCTTGCAGTTGGGCGAAGTGCACCAGTGATTCTTCACGGCTCATATTGAACAAGCGCCAGTCTTGCAGGGCGTCGCTGATGACCAGCGGGATGCCCTCCGGCACGTAGCCGCCGCGAAATTCGTCCACCGACAACCCCGCACGCGGCCGCCGCTCGACGCTGTGCTGGGTCGGCAGGCTGGCCGAAACCCGCTCGCTGAAGCGCGGGGGCGTCGGGTAGCGCTTGTTCATATCGACTTTTTCGGCGCTGGCGCCCTGGCGCGCGCTGTCGATGATCTGTGGCAGCAGCGTGGCCAGGCCCATGTTGCCGCTGATTTTCAAACGGCCGCTGGCGAACAGTTCTTCGACGTCGGTGGCGCCGGCCATGATGCCGAGAAAGTCTTGTTGCGCCACTTCAATGGTCACATCCGGCGCTGGATGCACCCCGGCCTGGGTCACGCTGTGGGTCTTAACTTGCGCCCAAAATGCCTGGCCTGGGCCAAAAAGGAACTGGAAGGTGCCCTCCAACCCAACCGCGCCGGCATTGGCAAACAACCTGGACAGAATGTTGAGCACGTCCATTGCGTTCCCTCTTCGTATTTTTCTGAATAGGGAACGAATAGCCGCCTTGAAAAGTTATAACAAAATATTGCACAGCTCCCCAATAGGTAAAGCTGACAGCGCCACAACACCCGCTTGCATAAAAACTCCACCCTCACAATAATGAGAGAGATTACCATTTACGCTTGGTGAAACCCTCATGTCGGCGCTTGATCATTCAGCTCTTCATCAGCTGTACAGCGAACACAACAGTTGGTTGAAGGGCTGGTTGCGCGTCCGCCTGGGCAATGCTGCCGATGCTTCTGACCTGGCTCAAGATACGTTCCTACGGGTCATGACCGCACGCAATGACACGCCCATTCGCGAGCCCCGGGGTTATCTGAGTGCCATTGCCCGTTCGCTGCTAATCGACAAGTCGCGCCGACGCACCATCGAAAGGGCCTACCTTCACGCCCTGGCCCAGAGGCCGGAGCCGGTGGATGTTTCGCCGGAGATTCGTTTGTCCATCATCGAAATGCTGGTAGCCATTGATAGCCTGCTCGATGAACTGGGTACCCGGACCCGGGAGATTTTCCTCGCCGTGCAGCTTGAAGGCCTGAGTTACGTTGCCGCGGCTGAACGCTTCGGCGTGTCGGTGACGACGGTCAAAAACCATCTGATCCGGGCCATGACGCGCTGCCTGTTGCTGGTCGAACCTTGATGCCTGCCACAGTCGACCTCAAGACACTGGAAGCCGCCGCAACCTGGTATGTACAGCTCAACGACGGTAGCGGCAGCGAAGCGCAGACCCAGGCCTGGCAAGCATGGGTAGATGCCAATCCACAGCACGCGGCGGCGTGGGCCCGGGTCGAAATGTTGCAGCAACAATGGGCAAAGATGCCTCGACAAGCGGCCCTGTCGAGCCTTGGCGCCGCCCAGGCACAGCGCCGTGATGTGCTGAAAATACTCGGCATGCTGGTGGCCGTTGGCGGCTGTAGCTGGCTGGCGGTGGAGCAGGTGCCATATCGCTCGATGCTCGCCCAGCAACGCACCCGCCTGGGCGAACGGCGCTCGGTCCGCCTGGACGATGGGTCGCAATTGGAAATGAACGCCGACACGGCACTGGATATCCACTTCGACGCCAGGCAGCGGCGGATCGAGCTGTACCGTGGCGAGATTCTTATCCAGACCGCCAAGGATCCCGCCCACCGCCCATTTATTGTGTACACCACTGATGGCAGCGTGCGTGCCCTCGGCACCCGCTTCAGCGTTCGCCCGCTGGCAGGGCAAACGCAGGTGGGGGTTCTGCAGGACGCGGTCGAGGTCACGCCAGGTAACCATGACCACCAGCCATTGCGCCTGGAAGCCGGGCAACAAGTCACTTTTGATCGCCATGCGGTCTCCCCTCCTCACCCGCTGCCAACCGGCTCGACCGCCTGGGTGCAAGGTATGTTGAGCGTGGACGACTGGCGCCTGGGTGATTTTATCGAGGAGTTGAGCCGCTATCGCCCTGGCGTGCTGCGCTGCGCTGCTGGCGTGCAAAACCTGAGCATCTCAGGTGCGTTCCGTATCGACGACACGGATACGGTCCTGGAAAATCTGAGTAAAACCCTACCGGTGAAGGTGCGTTATCTGACGCGATATTGGGCCAGTATCGAACCGGCCTGATTGCCCGCGCAAATTTGTTTGGCTGCTACCTTGCTGATTCCGATTCTCATCCGTCAATGACACAAGCCGCGATAACAGCGGCTCTCTGCCAGCTCAACGGAAGGATCATCCGATGCCCCCGCTTCCTCTCTACGCCAGGACTTCATTGACACGTGCGGTTCGCCTGGCGCTGTTTGGCTTGACCCTCGCAAGCCTGCCGGCAATGGCGCTCCTGCCGACGCAGGCAATGGCCCAAAGCACGGCGCCTTACGCGATCGCCGCCGGCCCGCTGGGCAAGGCCCTCAGCCAATTTGGTGTGCAAGCTGGGGTGACTATTTCGTTCGATACCGAGCAGGCTCGCCACCTCACCACCGGCGGGTTGCAAGGCGCGTACAGCGTCGAGGAAGGCCTGGCCCGGCTGCTCGCCAACAGCGGCTTGCAGGCCCAGCGCCAGAGCAACGGCGGGTATGTTCTGGTCACCGCCACGGCGCAGGCCGCGCTGGAACTGGGTGCGACCCAAGTCACCGCCAACCAGTTGGGGACGGTGACTGAAGGCTCCGGGTCATATACCCCTGGCACCATCGCGACGGCGACTCGCTTGGTCCTGACGCCTCGCCAAACGCCGCAGTCGATTTCTGTGGTCACCCGCCAGGCCATGGATGATTTCAGCCTCAAATCCATCGACGACGTGATGCGCTATACACCAGGCATCACCGTCGCCACCTACGACAGCGAGCGCACCGCTTACTTCTCGCGTGGGTTTGCCATCCAGAACTTCCAGTACGACGGCATTCCGATCCTGCAGGATGCCCAGTATTCGTCCGGCCATACGCTGACCGATACGGTGATGTACGACCGCGTGGAGATCCTCAAGGGCGCCACCGGCCTGCTCACCGGTGCGGGCGGATCGGGGGGCACGATCAATATGGTGCGCAAAAAGCCGACCTCGGCGTTCAAAGGCTATATCGATCTGGGTGCAGGCTCCTGGGACAACTATCGCTCGGAAATCGATATCAGCGGCCCGCTGACCGAGACCGGCAATGTCCGTGGCCGAGCGGTTGCCGCCTATCAGGACAAACATACGTTCCTGGATCACTACCAGCGCAAGACCAACGTGTATTACGGGATTCTTGAGTTTGATCTGTCGCCGGACACCTTGCTGACGGTTGGTGGTGACTATCAAGACAGCGACCCGCAAGGTTCTAGCTGGTCCGGATCTGCCTCGCTGTATGACTCGGCGGGCAACCGTATCAACACCTCGCGCTCGTTCAACAACGGTGCCAAGTTCAGTAAGTGGGAACAGTACACGCGCACTGTATTCGCCACCCTGGAGCACAGCTTTGAAAACGGCTGGGTGGCCAAGGCGCAATACAATCACCAGATCAACGGCTACGACGCACCGCTGGCGGCCTTGCTGTCACCCGATGTCAATACGGGCAAGGCGATGATGCTGACCCGCAAATACACCGGTGAAACCACCAGCGACACCGGCGATCTTTACGCCACAGGGCCCTTCAGCCTGTTTGGACGTGAGCATGAGCTGGTGCTCGGCACCTCGGTGTCCCGTTCCCGCTGGCTGGGCCGGGATTACACCAACGCCACCAACCTCAACAATAGCCACGACTACTTCAACTGGGACGGCGATGCCCCCCGACCGGACTGGGGCCCGCAAACCAAGCGTAACGATGAACTGACCCGCCAGAGCGCCAGCTACATCACCGGGCGCTTTAGCCTGATGGATGACCTGACGCTGATGCTCGGTACCCGGGTCAACAACTATGAGGTCAGCGGCACCAGCCAGGTGAAGGACACCGGCAAGGTGGTGCCCTATGTCGGCGCGGTCTATGACCTCAACGACTATCTCTCGGCCTACGCCAGCTATACCGAAATCTACCTGCCACAAGACGACTACCGCGACAGGACCAACAAGCCCATCGAACCCGATGAAGGCAAGAACTACGAGGTCGGTCTCAAGGGCGAGTTCTTCAATGGCCGCTTGAACGCAAGCCTTGCGTACTTCCAGGTGCATGAAGAAAACCGTGCGGTGGATGACGATGACTATATCGGCGGCAGCTACCCTGGGCTCGACTACGCCTCCAAAGGGATCAAGGCCAAGACCAAGGGCTGGGAAGCGGAAGTGTCCGGTGAACTGAGCCCTGGCTGGCAGTTGCAGGCCGGCTATACCCACAAGATCATGCGTGATCAGGCGGGGGAAAAGGTTTCTACCTGGGAGCCGGAAGACCAGGTCAATCTCTACACCAGCTATAAGCTCAAGGGCCCACTGGACAAGCTCACCCTGGGCAGCGGCGTACGCTGGCAAGGTACTGGCTGGAAGATGCTCAGTAACTACGGCAAAGGCACCACCGAGAAGTTCTCCCAGGAACCGCTCTGGCTGGTGGACGTAATGGCGCGCTACCAGATCACCGACACGGTGTCGGCCTCACTGAACGTCAACAACATCTTCGACAAGACGTACTACACCAACATTGGTTTCTACAACTCGGCGTACTACGGCGACCCACGCAATGTGATGCTGTCCACCCGCTGGAACTTCTGACCGGCTAACAAGAGCTCTGCGTCCAGGCATCACATCACGCTGCCTGGACCGCCGCCGGACACACCAGATGGCACTTAGCCATATTTCTAATTGACACCCCCCTCCCCGTCCTTTAAAACCCATGCATTCGCTGCATTCACGCGGGAAACCCTGCCCCTGACAGCACCCGCTGCTTTATATCGAGACATGGATGTCGAAGAACCCCCCGCTTTTCAATCCCCGCCGCTATTTGCTCGCGATTTTTATCGTGTTGCTGGCGGTGCTCGACCCCTTCGGCCTGGCCAGTTCCAGTGACAAGGCATCCGCCCAGTGGCTCAACCGGATGTCTTCCAGCAAGTACCCCAGCACCGGCCAGCAACACATCACCGTGGTGTTGGTCGATGACGCCTACTTGATGCGTAACAACACCTCGTGGCCGATGCCGTACAACGAGCAGAGCAAGTTGTTCAAACGCTTGCTGGCCTACAAACCCAAGGCGGTGTTTGTGGATTTGCTGTACAGCCACGATCACTCCCTCGGTGACCCGACGCGGGGCAGTCAGTTGTTGGCGAATGTGTTCGAGCGCTATCAGCGCCGGGGCATTCCCTTGTTGCTGGCCAATACCGGGGTGACGCGTGGCGAAAAGGGCCAAGCCAATACCCTCGAACAATTTGCCGCATTCAGCCAGCCGGGGCTGGTGGTGTGGGACGGTGTGGACGACAAGTACCCGCTGGCAATGCCGACCGCGCTGGGGGTGATGGAAACCCCGGCCTTGGCGATGTACCGCCAATTCTGCAAGGACGCTCCCTGCACGGGTCTGCCCGAAGATGCCGAGGCGGCCTCACGCTTGCAGCCAATCGCCGTGCAGTGGGGCTTGAAGCTGGCACCCGAGCAGGCACAGATCGCCGATATTCGCCACTGCGCAGCGCCGCGCAACTTTGTACTGGATTGGGTGGCGCAGTTGCTCCAGGCGGTGTTCTGGAAACTGGACGACTCAGCCCAGGCCCGCTGCCCTTATAGCCTGACCTTGTCGGCCAGCGACCTGGAGGTCAGCTCGCCGCAGGATCAGGCGCTGGTGGCCGGGTTGCTGCGCGATCGGCTGGTGATGGTCGGGGCCAGCATCACCTCCACCGGCGACGTGGTGCAATCACCCGTGCATGGCCTGATTCCTGGGGTTTACCTGCATGCCATGGCCTTGGACAACCTGATCAACAAGGGCATGGATTACGAGCGCGAGCCGGCCAATTTCCCCGGTTGGAACCTGCACTGGGTGGACGTGCTGGAGCTTGGGCTGCTGGCGCTGATTATCGTGCTCAAGGCCCTGCATGCCCGGCGTCTGGCCGGCCTGCATACCTGGACTCGCTGGCGCAGGCAGGAGATCCGCTTCTTCACCTCGCCCTATCCGTCGTGGGGTTTGGTGATGCTGATGCTGCTGGTGGTGTGCGGGGTGCTCTATCTGAACCACATCACCCTGGTCAACGTACTGGGGATTGTTTTGTTGTCATTGGCGCTGTTCAGCGAGCGGATCGAAGCCTTCTTCGACCGTGGCCGCTGAGGGGTGCCGCCATGTCGTCTCACTCAAGGAAACCAAGGATGAACAAGATCCTCATCGTGTTACTCGCCGCGCTTTACAGCCAGGGCGTGCTGGCCGAAACCCATCTCATCAAGGAGTTCCTGGCCGACCCGGTGGAGGTGGTGGACGAGCAAGGCAAAGTGCAGCGGGAAATCGCGCGCAAAGACGCACCCAAGCAACCTCTTCCGGTGTTGCAGCTCAACCAGGCGCTGGAGCTGATCCAGGTGGAATTGGCAGGGCAGAAAGTCTGGCTGGACACTGGCGACGTGCGTATCGAGCCGCCATTTCACAAAACCGCACTGCCGTGCCAGCTAATGCCCCAAAGCCTGGCCAAGGACACACACAACAATTCCACGCTCAGCTACGGCGCCGGCTGCAATCAATAAGGGAGTACCGCGGTGAAGGGATATCTATTGCTGGCCAGTGCATTGCTCAGCGGCTGCGCCACCTTGAAAGGTGCCGACCAGGCGTTTCTGAACCTGGTGGGGCCATCGACCCAGTCACGCGTCGAAGGCCACTATGTGGATAACGCCGACGTGCGCCAGTACTACAAGCTCGACCCGCAACGCGCGGGCCAGCAGCGCTTGAGTTACGACGGTCGCACCGTACCCGCCGCCGAGGCGCGCCAGCAGAACCTGGCGGATATCCCGATGTTGCAGGTGTACTTGCAGGGCATCGTCACGCGCCTGTCCAAGGGCTGGCCAGGGCAGTTGCCGCTGCTGCAGGTGAAGATCACCGACAGCTACAGCTTCGGGCCGTCGGCGGACCCGTACGGCAATATCTTCGTGCCCCTGGGCATGCTGGAAAACGTCGGCAGCGAAGATGAAATCGCCGCCATGCTCGGCCACGAGATGAGCCATGTGCTGCTGCATCACCATGACCGCGCCGCCGCCTTCAAGCAGCAGAAGGACATGTTTACCACCGTAGCCTCCACTGTGGCCCTGGCAACGGTGGCGGCCAACACCGGGGTGGATCGCAGTTCGGGCACCATGAAACTGTTCAGCAAGGACCCGGCGGGCACGCAAAAAACCATCGGCAACACCGTGCTGTATACCTCGCTGGCCAACAGTTTTTCCGACAACGTCTGGAGCACCGCCTGGGGCCGCAGCCAGGAAGACCAGGCAGATTTACTTGGCACCGACCTGATGATCCGCGCCGGCTACGCGCCCCGTGCGGCCACCCATAGCCTGGAACGCCTGAATGATTTCCAGGGCAAGCAGAAGCCGCTGCTGACGGGCTTTCTCACCGCCCGCAAGGACGCGATGCAAGACTCATTGCAGCAGTTCAACCTCGACCGCTTTACCAAGGAGCTGGACGTGCTGGTCAAGGACGGCCTGACCAATACCATCACCGCCACCACCGATTACTTCAACCGCTCCCACATGTCCGCCATCGACCGTGACACCGAGCTGCGCCAATACCTGCAACGCGAGTACCGCAAGGAGCGTCGCGCTCGGGTCAATACCACGAGCTGGCCAAAGGTGCGTGACGCCGCGCCCGTGGCCAAGGCCATGCAAGGCTACAAGGATGCGTACGCCGCCACCGCTGCCCTGGCAAAAAACAAAGTGCCCGAGGCCGATGCCTTTATCCGGCGCGCCTTGAGTTCACCGGTCAAGGACCAGCCGAACATCCGTCGCACCGCCTACGCCGTACGCCTGGCCCAGGGTCGGAACGCCGATGCGCTCAAGGAGTTGCAGGCGATCAAGGACTGGTCCCTGGCTGGGCCTTCGACCTATGACTTGATGATCAGCTACTACCTCAAGCGCGGCGACGGCAAGGCCGCGCTGGCCATGATCGACAAGGCCGAACGCAACCTGGGCTCGGAAGAGTTGTTTATCACCGAGAAGCTGCTGGCCAACCAGCAACTGCAAAACACCCAGCAGGTGCAGAGCGTGCTGCGCAAATGCGGGCAGTACCCGGCGCGCAAGGCCAACTGCCAGAAGCTGGCGCAGGTCAAGGCGTAGGGTTTCAGGCAGGTAAAAAAAAACCCCGACAAGTCGGGGTTTTTTATTGCCTGGTATCAGGCACGACGCTCGATCTTAGAACACGTTGATCGGGTAGTCGGCGAACAGACGGATTTCGTTACCACCAACGTTGTAGTTGTTGGCGTTGGTCGAAACACGCAACCAGGAAGCGCGGGCACGCAGGCTCAGGTCTTTAGCCGGGCCGCTCTGTACCACGTACTTGAACTGGTTGAAGATTTCACGCTCGGTGCCATCGCCACGGTTGCTACCGTCGTCGATGTTGGTGCCGCGCACGTAAGCGATGTTGTAGCTCAGGCCCGGTACACCGAAGGTGGTGAAGTCAATGCCGTAGCCGACCTGCCAGGAGCGCTCGTCTTTAGCGTTGAAGTCAGACCAGTAGGAGTTGGCCAGCAGGATGGTATTACCACCGTCGCCGATACCGCTGCCACGGGTGTTGTTGCGATAGCCGCCGTACATGTAGCCGGTGTCACCGGAGCTGCGCTGGTGAGCCAGGGTCAGGCTGTGCGGACCGAAGGCCCAAGTGGCGCCCAGGCTCCAGATTTTGTTGTCGCGAGCGCTAGCATCACCTTGAGTCAGCTGGGCGAAGCTCTTGTCCAGCTTGGTCTTGTAGCCGTTGAAGTCAAAAGTCAGCGACTGCTCCTGTGGCAGGGCCAGCACGTAGTTGACGTTGACGTATTGCTTCTTCAGCACGTCTTCCATGTCGGATGCGTACAGCGCGGCCGACAGGCTTTCGGTGAACTTGTAGCTACCGCCCAGGTAGGCGATGTTTTTCAGGTTGCCGCTGTCGGTGCCTTCGGCGCCTTTTTGGGCTTCCTTGGTGAAGTAACCACCTTGCAGCTCCAGACCTTTGATCTCTTTGGAGACGATCGAGGTACCGGTGTAGGTTTCCGACAACAGACGGGAGTTGTCGTACTGCAGGACCGGCACGGCTGGCATCTGGTCACCGTACTTCAGCACAGTGTTGGAGATGCGTGCCTTGACGGCTGCGCCGCCCTTGGCCAGGTCGTGTGGTGCTGCGCCGCTGTCGCCTTGCTTGAAGAAGTTGATACCGCCAGCGCCGCTGCGACCTTTACCACCGTCCAGACGGATGGCGTATTGGCCGATCACGTCCACACCCACACCGACGGTGCCTTGGGTGAAGCCGGACTCGAACTTACCGATGAAGCCTTGGCCCCACTCGGCTTTATCTTGACCACCGTCTTTGTAATCGCGGCTGATATACGCATTACGCGCCGCGATGTTCAGGTGACTGTCTTCCACGAAGCCTTTGGATTGCTCCTGGTCGTTTGCCATTGCCTGAGTAGCGCTCAAAATCCCCAGAGCAAGCAGACCCATCCGTTTATTCAACATTTTTTTATTCCTTATTACTGGTTGAGTACGCGCTGTGACACCTGGCTCCATTTGGCTTTTTTGGTATCGACTTTCCCCGGATAAAAAAAGGCCCGCGGACGACCGAATATGCCGCGGGCCTTTTTTTATAGAGAAGTCATGGCGGTTAGCCACAGGCGTTGAGGCGAATCCTATCCGCGCCCTCAACCGCATGTCAATTTAGTGAATCGTCTGTATTTAGGCAAAAAAAGTCTAAGCGATATTATTTAGCCATTATTTACGCCATATATACGCTCGCCCGATTCATACGGTGAATAAGCCGCTGGTGGGTAACGCAATTTCCAATGTGGCGTAAAATTCCCTACAAGACACATCTTGATACAAATACCCGAGCGGGCAGCGCAAGAATAAATCACGCGCGCAAATAGCAAGCATTATCATTCGCGCGTTATTTTCCCTCCCTCTTACGGATGCGCCCCTAGATGCCTGCCCCACGCCTGACGCCCATGACCCTTGGGCTTTCTGCACTGCTGTGCGCCGGATTTGCCTGCGCCGCGACCACACTTCCCGCCACCTCGATCAGCGCCGAAGCGGACGAGGACGACCCTCGCGTCAAAGACTCCAACACCGCCACGCGTACCAATACGCCGGTACGCTACGTGCCCCAGGCGATTGATTCGGTAAAGACCGAGAACCTGCGCGCCTACGGCACCAACGACCTGGGCCAGGCCTTGAGCGGTATCCCCAACGTCAGCAGCGGCGCCGATACGCGCTTCGACAGTTTGCGCATCCGCGGCTTCGAGGCCAGCAGCGACTTCTACCTCGATGGCATCCGTGACGACAGCCAGTACGTGCGCGACCTGCACAATATCGAGCGCATCGACGTGCTCAAGGGCCCCGCCGCAGTGTTGTACGGGCGTGGCGGCCAGGGTGGGATCGTCAACCGCGTCAGCAAGCTGCCCCAGGCCGGGCGTGCTTCCAGTATCGAGGCCCAGGGCGGCACCAACGGGTTGCGCAGCCTGTACACCGACTTGAGCGCCGACCCTAGCGAGAACATCAGCCTGCGCCTGAACATGGGTAACGAGGACACCGACAGTTTCCGCGACGATATCAGCGGCAACCGCAAACTGTTCGCGCCGTCGATAAGCTGGCAACTGACCCCGCAACTGAACTGGCTGGTGCAATACGAATACAGCCGCTACGACCGCACCCCGGACCGTGGCATCCCTGGCGTGCGTGGACGCCCGGCCGATGTGAGCCGCGACACCACCTACGGCGACCCGCGCGACTACATCGACGACACCACCCAATCCCTGCGCTCCAAGCTCGCCTATGAACTCAACGACAGTTGGCAACTGCGCCACACCCTGGGCGTGTTCAAGCTCGACAGTGACTTCGACAACACCTACCTGACCGGCTACGACCCCAAGACCAACACCGTCGGGCGCCAGCGCTGGCAGCAGGACCTGAGGACGCGCAACGTATTCAATAACGTCGAGCTCGAAGGCGGCTTCAACACCTTTGGCCTGGAACACCGCCTGCTGAGCGGTGTGGAATTGGGCAGCCAGCGCCGTGATCCGAAGCTGTACAGCGCGGTAACGGCAACAGTGCCCGGCCTTGATCTGAACCACCCCAACCGGCACCTGAGCCATACCGGGCCGATGAGGATCTCCAGCAACAACCACACCGAAGTCGAAAGCCAGGGGCTGTATGTGCAGGACCAACTGCGCCTGAACGATCAGTGGCAAGTCCTCGCCGGTTTGCGCTACGACCGTTTTGAAGTAGAAACCACCAATAAGATCACCCATATCCGGCAACCCGTCGACAGCCACAACACCAGCCCACGGCTGGGCGTGGTGTGGACGCCAGTGGAAAACCATTCGTTCTACGCGTCGTGGAGCAAGACGTTTTCCCCCACCGGTGGCGGCCTGATCGGCATCACCCCGAATGCGCCGGGCAATGCCAACGACCTGAGCCCCGAGCTGACCAAGCAAAAAGAAATCGGGGTCAAGAGCGACTGGCTCGACGACCGCCTGAGCACCACCCTCGCCGTGTATGAACTGGAACTGTACAACCGCCGCACCCGTGACCCGGAGAACCCGCTGATCACCCTGCTCAGCGGCATGCAACGCTCCCGCGGTATCGAGCTGACCACCACCGGCAAAATCGTCGGCAACTGGTATGTGCGCGGCGGCGTCGGCGTACAGGACGCCAAGGTGGTGAAAGACAACAACGGCTTTGAAGGCAAGCGCATCAGCGACGTGGCCAAGCGCAACGCCAGCCTGTTCGTGACCTGGAAACCCGAGATGGGCTGGTACGCCGAAACCGGCCTGACCCTGGTGGGCGATCGTTATGCCGATAACGCCAATACCGTGATGCTGCCCGGCTATGGCCGCTGGGACGCCCTGGCGGGCTTCCGGCACAAGGAATGGGATGTGAAGGCGGCGCTGAACAACATCAGCGACAAGACGTACTACGCGTCGGCGACCAGCGCCAACCAGATCCAGTTTGGCGACCCGCGCAGCCTGGTGGTGACGGGGACGTACAACTTCTAACCCACATGCAGTTCCTGTGGGAGCGGGCTTGCCCGCGATAGCAGTGTGTCAGTTGATGCATATGTGACTGAAACACCGCTATCGCGGGCAAGCCCTCTCCCACATTTGGATATCAGCGTCCGTCAGTCCTGGATCAAGTCGCACAGCACCTGCACTTCATCCTCGCTGAACAACCCCACCGGGTAACGCTCACTCATCACCCTGCGCGAATCAGCCTGCCTGATCCGGCGCGAGCCGTTTGCCTTCAACCAGAGTGCCAGCGCGTGAATCGCGTCGCCCCGCATTGCCAGGGGATGGGACGCGCGTTTATAGACCAGGTTGATATCGGCGTTCATTTCAGCGCTCTCTCCTACTGCTTGAGCGGCTAACTTACTCAAGGTTTATGACAGAACTGCGCAGTCACAAACCCCGATCACTGTCACAACGCCGATACAAGAGCTGTGCCAATAAGCCCGGTTTATCTGGCACCAGGCACAAAAAAACCCACGACCCTCACGGGCCATGGGCTTGCTGTTACTGCTCGGTGCAACTAGCGGCGATCAGTCGCCGTACGGCGAAATTGCCTGTTACAACTGCACTCAGTTTTTGTGCGGTGCGGGCTGTTGTTGGGTCAGGCAGTGGATATTGCCGCCACCCAGTAACAGTTCACGGCCGGGCACCATCACCACTTCATGTTGCGGGAACAGACCCTGAAGGATTTCCTGGGCACGGCTGTCCAGCGGATCATCAAAACTCGGCGCAATAATGCCGCCGTTGACGATCAGGAAGTTGACGTAGGAACCGGCCAAACGCACGGTCGGATTACGCTCCTGGGAACCGTCCACCGGGTCGACCCCGGCGCATTCTTCCTCAGTGGCGTACAGCGGCCCCGGGATCGGCATTTTATGCACAATAAATGCGCGGCCCTTGGCATCGGTGCTGTTTTGCAGCACGTCCATGGCAGCATGGCAGCGCGCATAGTTCGGGTCTTGCGGGTCGTCAGTCCAAGCCAGCAGCACTTCACCCGGGCGCACGTAGCAGCAGAAGTTATCCACATGGCCGTCGGTTTCATCGTTGAACAGACCGTCGGGCAACCAGATGATTTTATCCACCGCCAGGTTGGCGCTGAGGACCGCTTCGATTTCTTCACGGCCCAGATGCGGGTTGCGATTGCGGTTGAGCAGGCATTCCTCGGTGGTGATCAGCGTGCCTTCGCCATCGACGTGAATCGACCCGCCTTCGAGCACAAACCCCTCAGTGCGATAACGCGGGCTGCGCTCGATCTCCAGGATCTTGCCGCCCACCTGGGAGTCGCGGTTCCACGGCGCATACAAGCCACCGTCAAACCCGCCCCAGGCATTGAAGTCCCAATTCACGCCACGGACTTCACCCTGGTCATTGATCACGAAGGTCGGCCCGCTGTCGCGTACCCACGCGTCGTCGCTGGACATCTCCACCACGCGAATATTCGGCACATCCAGGCGCGCCCGGGCGTTTTCGTACTGGGCGGCCGAAACCGCCACCGTCACCGGCTCAAAGCGCGCAATGGCCTTGGCCACCGCCACATGGGCCGCCTGTGCCGGTTTGCCGCCCAGGCGCCAGTTGTCCGGGCGCTCGGGCCAGATCATCCAGGCCTGGGTCTGGGGTGCCCACTCGGCTGGCATATAGAAGCCGTCAGCGCGAGGCGTGCTGTGCAAAGTGGTCATGGCGATCAGGACTCCAGGGAACCGTCGAGGGTCTTGAGCGCGCCGTACAGGTTCGGCCGGCGATCACGGAACGAGCCCCACGCGCTGCGGATGTGCTCCAGTTCATCGAGGTCAAAGCTGTGCACCAGGATGCCTTCTTCGGTTTCGTTGAGTTCTTCGACCTTCTCACCGAACTGGTTGGCAATGAACGACGAGCCGTAGAAGGTAATGTCGTAGCCGTCCTGCTCTTCGTTGCCGATACGGTTGCTGGCGATCAGCGGCATCAGGTTGGCGCCGGCATGGCCTTGTTGCACACGCTGCCAGTGGTCGCGGGACGAGATGGTCTTGTCGTGCGGCTCGCTGCCGATGGCGGTCGGGTAGAACAGGATTTCCGCGCCTTGCAGCGCCATGCTGCGGGCGCATTCCGGGAACCACTGGTCCCAGCAGATGCCCACGCCGATTTTTGCGTAGCGGGTGTTCCACACTTTGAAGCCGGTATCGCCCGGGTTGAAGTAGTACTTTTCGTGGTAACCAGGGCCATCCGGGATGTGGCTTTTACGATAAATCCCGAGGTTGGAGCCGTCGGCATCGATGATCGCGATGCTGTTGAAACGCGCACGGCCGGCCAGCTCGAAAAAGCTGATCGGCAGGACGACTTGCAGTTCCTTGGCGATTTTCTGGAAGTGCTTGATGGCCACGTTTTCTGCAACCGGGGTTGCCAGTTGCAGATAGTCCGGGTTTGGCTTCTGGCAGAAGTAAGGGCTTTCGAACAGTTCCTGGATCAGGATGATCTGCGCGCCTTTGGCGGCGGCCTCACGGACCAGCTTCTCAGCGGTCTCGATGTTGGCTTCGAGGTCCCAGGAACAAGCCATCTGGGTAGCGGCGACGGTAACGATACGGCTCATGAATCATCTCCTGGGCGGTGGTCAGCGGCCAGGATAACCGGGGCCGATGACAGAAAGGGGAATGCTGGGCGACTTTATAGCGGATAAAAATCGGCTTTTAAAGCTTGCAGATCTCCACCCATCGAAAAAAAGCAAAATATTCCCGATAACAATCGGGTTAAAGTCTGAAACACCATCGCCCTTGTGGGAGCGGGCTTGCTCGCTCCCACAGTGGTGATCTCATTTCAACTCATAGAAAGGTGTCTACAACCCTTCATCCAACACCTTCGACAACATGTCGACAAAGAAATCCACACTGCGTTTAGACGTGACCATCGGCGGCTTGATCTTGAGGATATTCAGATAGTCCCCGGTCGGTTGCATGAAAATCCCCAGTTCACGCAGACGATCGCACAACCGCGCGGTCTCTTCGGTGGCCGGTTCCAGCGTCTGCCGATCCCGCACCAACTCCAACCCCAGATAGAAGCCCGAGCCATGCACCGCTCCCACCAGAGGATGACGCTCGATCAACGCTTGCAGCCGCGCCTTGAAATGCGCGCCGACCACCTGGGCGTTTTCCCAGAGTTTTTCTTGCTCCATCACATCCAGCACCGCCAGGCCAATCCGGCAACTGACCGGGCTGCCGCCTGAGGACGAGAAGAAATACCCTTCGGCCTCCAGCGCTTCGGCGATTTCCCGGCGAGTAATCACCGCGCCCAGGGGCTGGCCGTTGCCCATGCCCTTGGCCATGGTGATGATGTCCGGCACTACGCCCTGCTCTTCAAAGCCCCAGAAGAAATGGCCCATGCGTCCGTAGCCGACCTGCACTTCATCGGCAATACACACACCACCCTGGGCGCGGACCAGGGCGTACACCTGCTGCAGATAGCCCGGCGGCAAGGAAATACCGCCGGCATTGCCATACACCGGCTCGCAGATAAAACCCGCCAGTTGGCGCTGGCTGGCCGCGATTTTCGCCAGGTTGTGCTCGACGCTGCGCACATAATCCGGCGCACTGTGCGGGCCACGGAATTCGCCACGATAGGTATTGGGCGCGGTCACCGGATGCACCCAGTCTGGCCGGCTGCTCAAGGCCTGGGGGTTGTCGGCGATCGAAGTGGACACCGCATCGGCCGCCACCGACCACCCGTGGTAAGCCTCCAGCACGCTGAGCATGTCGCGCCCGCCGCTGTAGGCCCAGGCCAGGCGGATCGCCAGGTCGTTGGCTTCGGTGCCACTGTTGACCAGGAATACTCGGTCCATGGAATCCGGCGCCAGCGCCAACAGCCGCTCGGAAAACTCGGCAATCGCGGCGTAATGAAAACGCGAGTTGGTGTTGAGCAACGACCACTGCCGGGCCGCCACCTGTGCCATGCGCGGATGGCCGTGGCCCAGCACCGCGACATTGTTGAGCATGTCCAGATAGGAACGGCCCTGCATATCGATCAGATGGTTGCGCCAACCGCGTTCGATGCGCGGAGGGTCAACGTAATAGTGCTTCTGCGAGCGCGCAAAGCTGGCATCGCGCCGGGCCAGCAAGGCGTGTGGATCCAGCTCCGGCTCGGCGTCGCAGGCAAGACCCAGCAGCGTCGCCGGCGAGGGGCACAACGCCTGCCAGGCCGCTGCGCGCGATGGCGCGCAGAACAACGGTGGCTCAAGGTCGACGCGGCACAGTTGCACCGCCAATAGCCCGCCAGCCTCACCCAGGACCTGGCCCTTGAGCACCGCGGCACCGGCTTGCAACGTCGGTTCAACCCCCCACAGCCATATATTCAGTTGCGCACTGTGCAGACACAGGCCGCCATCGGCCGTGCGCCGCAGGGTGCCGGCAAACGGCGCTTGTACGACCGTACCCGCAGGCGCATGCAGTTCCACATGCAGCGCGAAGGTATCGGGTTCGGCCGCGCAATCGGGGCGCGTGCGGGACAGGCGATATTGGCCATAACGGCTGGCCGCCAAGCCATGGGCCGCCGCCGCTTGCTGCAATAGTTGCTGATCGATGCCAGGGGCTTCCCAATTACCTGCTTCAAAATGCGGGCTGAGCACGCCCAGGTCGACCAGCGCGAACTCGCGTCCCACCAGGCCCGGCAGCAGCGGGGCAAAGTCTTCGCTGGCCGTGAACGACGGGGTAGCACCGACGCAAGCCAGGATCGCCGACTCCATCAACTCAAATGGCACCGAGGTGGCTACCTGGAAGATTTCCCACTCGTGCTCGGCATTCTTCAACAGGTAGGTGTTATCCGGATCCAGGCGCTGCTGCTGTTCACTGCTCAACACCAACACCGCCGCGCGGGCCACGATCAGCGGCCACAGCGCCTGCAATTCTTGCGGCTGCAGGGGCGTCAGGGCGTGACAGGCCTGGATCGCCGGCAGGATCGCGAACGGGTCGCCCTCGGCGTGGTGCAGTAACGCGGCGCAGGTCACCGACAGATCGGCAATCCGCCAGGTGTGCACCAGGTCGCCGAAATCGATGACCCCCTGCACCTGCCAATGCCGCTGGGCATCGCGCTGCCAGACCACATTGTCGTCGGTGATATCCATATGCACGGCTTGCCAGGGCAATTGATCGGCCAGGGGCCGGATGCGCTGCTCGACCTGTGCGGCGACCCGTTCCAGGGCCGCGCGGTGCGGCAGGTTGTCGAGTGTCGACAACAAATGGCTGATCAACTCCCCGGCATGGCGCGGGTCCCACTGCAGCGTGCGCGCAAGGCCCGCATGGGTGAAACCGGCCAACGCCTGGCTCATCTGCCCGCACAGCCGGCCAAAACCTTCGATCACCTCACGGCCCAGGTGCGGCAGGTGGGTCAGCGGCTGGCCTTCGATATAGTCCAGCAAACGCACATGCAGGGTTTGCCCGGCGACTGTCACGGTCAGCAGTTGCTCGCGGTCGAGAGCCCTGATGACCTCTGGCACTCGCACCTCGGATTGCAAGTGCGCCAGGGCCGCATGCTGGGCGTGCAGCTCCATGGCGGCATACTCGCCACGGCAGATTTTCAGGACGAAGCGGCCACGGTCACTGTCGACGCGGTAATTGAGGTCTTGCTGGCTGCCCAGGGACTGCAGCGTGCCACTGAGGCCGTAATGCTGCTCCAGCAACTGCAAAGCCTGCTGCGGCCCGACCTGCGGGCACGACAAACTGGCGCGGTGGATCAATGTATCGAGCAACATGTGACGGCCCCTGGTTTTTTGTCCGGCGCTTATATCGCCATTGTTGACGGGGTTTGCGCAACCCCTGGGCGACGGCCAAGCCGCCAATCTGACCGCACGCCCTTGCACCGGCCCGCGCCACAACACAAGCTATGCTCCATTCGCTTTATGTCTGTCTAAGGAAAAGGGCTTTTGACATGCGCATTCTGATTACCGGCGGTGCAGGATTTATTGGTTCGGCCCTGGTCCGACACTTGATTCAACATACCGGGCATGAAGTGCTCAACCTCGACAAACTGACCTACGCCGGCAATCTTGAGTCGCTGACCAGCATTGCGAGCAATACCCGCTACGAATTCGTCCAGGCCGATATCATCGACCAGGCCACCGTCAGCGCAGTGCTGGCACGCTTCCAGCCCCAGGCCATCATGCACCTGGCAGCCGAGTCCCATGTCGACCGCTCCATCGACGGCCCGTCGGACTTTATCCAGACCAACATCGTCGGCACCTACAGCCTGCTGGAAGCCACTCGCGCCTACTGGCAACAGCTGGCAGAGCCGGCCAAGAGCGCCTTCCGCTTCCATCACATCTCCACCGACGAAGTGTATGGCGACCTGCATGGCGTGGATGATCTGTTCACCGAAACCACGCCCTACGCGCCAAGCTCGCCCTACTCCGCGAGCAAGGCGGCGTCCGACCACCTGGTGCGCGCCTGGCAGCGCACCTACGGCTTGCCGGTGCTGCTGACCAACTGCTCGAACAACTACGGGCCGTTCCACTTCCCCGAGAAATTGATCCCGCTGGTGATCCTCAACGCCTTGGCGGGCAAGGCTCTGCCGGTGTACGGCGACGGCCTGCAAGTGCGCGATTGGTTGTTTGTCGAAGACCACGCCCGTGCGTTGCTCAAAGTGGTCACCGAAGGTGTGGTGGGCGAGACCTACAATATCGGCGGGCACAACGAGCAGAAAAACATCGACGTGGTCCGTGGCATCTGTGCACTGCTCGAAGAGCTGGCGCCACAGCGCCCGGCCGGCGTTGCCCAGTTCACCGACCTGATCACCTTCGTCAAGGATCGCCCCGGCCACGACCAGCGCTACGCCATCGATGCCAGCAAGATCGAGCGCGAATTGGGCTGGGTTCCTGAAGAAACCTTCGAAACCGGCCTGCGCAAGACCGTTCAGTGGTATCTGGATAACCTGGAGTGGTGCCGCCGGGTGCAGGACGGCAGCTATCAAGGACAACGACTGGGCAACACCGACCTAAAGGATCTGATCGCATGATGAAGGGAATTGTACTGGCCGGCGGCTCCGGCACCCGCCTGCACCCCATTACCCTGGGGGTGTCCAAGCAGTTGTTGCCGGTCTATGACAAACCGATGATCTACTACCCGATCTCCGTGCTGATGCTCGCTGGCATCAAGGAAATCCTCGTGATTTCGACCCCCGCAGACCTGCCGCAATACCGCAACCTGCTGGGAGACGGCAGCCAGTTCGGGGTCACCTTCAGCTACGCCGAACAACCCAGCCCGGACGGCCTGGCCCAGGCATTCCTGATTGGCGAAGCATTTATCGGCAAGGATCCCGTGTGCCTGATCCTGGGCGACAACATCTTCCACGGTCAAAGCTTCAGCCAACAACTGCACAGCGCCGTCAAACGCGACAAGGGCGCCACGGTGTTCGGCTACTGGGTCAAGGACCCAGAACGCTTTGGCGTGATCGACTTCGATAGCGAAGGCCGCGCCCTGTCTATCGAAGAGAAGCCTCTCACGCCCAAATCCAGCTATGCGGTGACCGGGCTGTACTTCTACGACAACGACGTGATCCAGATTGCCAAATCGATCAAACCCTCGCCACGCGGCGAACTGGAGATCACCGACGTCAACAATGCCTACCTGCAACGAGGCGACCTTCAGGTTGAGCGCTTTGGCCGGGGTTTCGCCTGGCTCGACACCGGTACCCACGACAGCCTGCTGGAGGCCTCGCAGTACGTACAAACCATCGAGCATCGCCAAGGCTTGAAAGTCGCGTGCCTGGAAGAGATTGCCTACCAGAGCGGCTGGATCGACCGTGAGCATTTGCTCGAGCGGGCGAAGTATTTTGGCAAGACCGGCTATGGGCAGTACCTGTTCGCCCTGGCTGGAGAGCGCCAGTGAATATCGTCCAAACCACGCTGCCGGGCGTGTTGATCATCGAACCTAAAGTGTTCGGTGACGAACGTGGTTTTTTCTACGAAAGTTTCAACGCCCGCGCCTTTGCGGAGGCCACCGGCCTGACGCGCAACTTTGTCCAGGATAACCACTCACGCTCACAGAAAGGCGTATTGCGCGGCCTGCATTACCAACTGGAACATACCCAGGGCAAGCTGGTGCGCGTCAGCGCCGGCGAGGTCCTGGACGTGGCGGTCGACATCCGCCGCAGTTCACCGAATTTCGGCCAATGGGTGGGCGTGCGCCTGTCCGCGCAGAATCATCGGCAACTGTGGGTACCCGAAGGGTTTGCCCATGGCTTCGTGGTGTTGAGCGACTATGCCGAGTTTCTCTACAAAACCACCGACTATTACCAGCCAAGTGCCGAGCGCTGCATCTTGTGGAATGACCCGACACTGGCCATTGACTGGCAACTGACCACGCCGCCACAACTGTCCGCCAAGGATCAGCAGGGCAAGCCCCTGCTGGAAGCCGACCTGTTCCCATGAGCACACCCTTGAAAATCCTCATCACCGGCCAACACGGCCAGGTTTCCCGCGAACTGCAACAGCGGCTGCAGGGCCTGGGCGAACTGGTGGTGCTCGGTCGCGACCAGCTCGACCTGGCCAACCCCGAACAGATCCGCCAACAGGTCCGCGGCCATCGTCCCGGGCTGATCATCAACGCGGCGGCGCATACCGCTGTCGACCAGGCCGAGAACGAGCCCGATGTGGCCTTCGCGATCAATGCCACGGCGCCCGGTGTCCTGGCCGAAGAAGCCAAGGCCCTGGGCATCCCGCTGATCCACTACTCCACCGACTACGTGTTCGACGGCAGCAAGCCTGCGCCCTACACCGAAGACGATGTGCCCAACCCGCTGGGCGTCTACGGCGCGAGTAAACTGGCGGGCGAACAGGCCATCGCGGCAGTGGGGGGGCAGTACCTGATCCTGCGCACCAGTTGGGTGTATTCGAGCCATGGCAAGAATTTCCTGCTGACCATGCAGCGCCTGCTCCAGGAAAAACCCCACATGCGCATCGTCGCCGACCAGATCGGCGCACCGACCTGGGCCGGGACCATCGCCGACAGCACCCGCGCACTGATCGAGCGCTGGCAGGCTGGCCAAGCCGGCGAGTGGGGCGTGTATCACCTGACGGCCCAGGGCGAGACCTCGTGGTTCGGCTTTGCCCAGGCCATCGGCGAGCAATTGCTGGCCGAAGGCAAGGCCTGCGCCGCGCTTGAAGGGATTCCCGCCAGCGAGTACCCAACGCCCGCCAAGCGCCCGTTGAACTCGCGCCTCGATTGCAGCCGCCTGCAACAACAATGGCAAGTTAGCCAACCGCAGTGGCGCGAAGCATTGCGCGAGTGTCTTGCACAGCAGCACTAGGCATAATGCGCCTGTACCCACAGGCGCAGACTTACATGACTCCACCCCTTCCACGCAGACCCCGCTGGCGCAGCCTGGCCTTGCTGGCATTGTGCCTGGCGCCACTGCTGTGGCCGTTGGAGCATCTGGCCGAGCGTTACTACCGCAGCGAGCTGGCCGGGCAGAACCGCCAGACCCTCGACCTGTACGTCGCCAACCTGCTGGGCACCCTGCACCGCTACGAAGTGTTGCCGCAGATCCTCGGCGACCTGCCGGCCCTGCGCACCGCCCTGGCAGCGCCCCAGGTCAGCACCAACCTGGTGGCCGCCAACCAATTGCTCAAGCAGGTGGCGGCCCAGGCGGGCGTGGAAGTGATGTACCTGATGGACACCCGCGGCAAGACCCTGGCCGCCTCGAACTGGGACAAACAGGACAGCTTCGTCGGCCGCAACTTTTCCTTTCGGCCTTATTTCAGCGAAGCCATGGCCGGGCGCCTGGGCCGCTTCTTCGGCCTGGGGACCACGTCGGCCAAGCGCGGGTACTTCTTTGCCGCTGCGGTGCGAGAAGACGAACATGTGATCGGCGTGCTGGTGGTCAAGGTTGACCTGGACCACACCGAAAGCCTGTGGGGCCAGACCCCCGAACAACTGCTGGTCACCGACCACAACGGCGTGGTGATCCTGACCTCACGCCCACAATGGCGTTTTCGCACCACCCGGCCACTGACCGAGGCCGAGCGCCAGGCCATCATCGCGATCCAGCCCTACCCGACCCGTGATCCGCAGCCTCTGAATTTCAGCTCCAGTGCCTGGCTGCGTCAATCCACCGAAATCGCCGAAACCGGCTGGAATGTGGAAATCCTTGCCCCGCGCACCCTGATCGACCGCCCCGTGCGCACGGTAGTCGCGGTCGGCGGCGCGACCTTGCTGGTGCTGATGCTGCTGCTCGGCCTGATGATGCAGCGCCGGCGTCATTACCTGGAACGCATCGCCTTTGAAGCCAAGGCCCGGCGCGAGCTGGAAATGCGCGTGGCCGAACGGACCAGCGACCTCGAAGGCCTCAACCGCCGCCTGCGCCAGGAAGTACTGGAGCGGGAAAATGCCCAGCAGGAGCTGGTACGCGCCCAGGATGACCTGGTGCAAGCCGGCAAACTGTCGGCGCTGGGTACCATGTCGGCGAGCATCAGCCATGAGCTCAACCAACCCCTGGCGGCCATCCGCAGTTACGCGGAAAACGCCGGGATTCTCCTCGACCACCAGCGCACCGATGATGCCCGGGGCAACCTCAAGTTGATCAGCGAACTGACCGGGCGCATGGCCTCGATCATCGCCCACTTGCGCGCCTTTGCCCGCCGCGACCGGCATGCCCCGGAAAGCGTGGCCCTGCAACCAGCCCTGGACGACGCGCTGGCGTTGCTGGCCAAGCGCCGGCGGGCCATGGAAGTGGAACTGATCCGCGACTTGCCAGAGGCATCCCTGTGGGTAGAAGCCGGGGAAACCCGCCTGCGTCAGGTACTGGGAAATCTGCTGGCCAACGCCCTGGACGCCCTGACCGAAAAGGGCCCGCCGCGCAAACTGTGGCTGAGTGCCGAATCCACCGATCAAGGCGTCAACCTGTACATCCGCGACAACGGGCCGGGGTTCTGCATGGAAGCCCTGGGGCGCGCCGGCGAGCCCTTCTACACCACCAAGACCCGCACCCAGGGCCTGGGGTTGGGCCTGGCCATCTGTGACACCCTGATGCGTGCCTTTGGTGGCGAACTGTTGTTTGCCAACCACAAGGAAGGCGGCGCACTGATAACCTTGAAACTGCGCGCCGGAGCACCTGGCGTCAGTCTGCAACCGTCCGAGGACCGCAGTGTATGAGTATCGATAACCAGATTCAGGTGGTGTTGATCGACGATGATCCACACCTGCGTCAGGCCCTGTGCCAGACCCTGGACCTGGCCGGGCTGAAGGTCCTGCCCCTTGGCGAAGCCACTGGCCTTACGGCGCAGCTGTCGCGCGACTGGCCGGGAGTGGTGGTCAGCGACATTCGCATGCCCGGCATGGATGGCCTGGAGCTGCTCGCCGAACTTCACGGCCAGGACCCGGAGCTGCCGGTGCTGCTGATCACCGGCCACGGCGATGTGCCACTGGCGGTGCAGGCGATGCGCGCCGGCGCCTATGACTTCCTCGAGAAACCCTTTGCCAGCGACGCCCTGCTCGACAGCGTACGCCGCGCCCTGGCCCTGCGCCGGCTGGTGCTGGACAACCGCAGCCTGCGCCTGGCCCTGAGTGATCGCCAGCAACTGAGCACCCGTTTGGTGGGCCAGTCGGCGCCGATGCTGCGCCTGCGCGAGCAGATTGGCGCGCTGGCGGCGACCCGCGCCGATGTGCTGATCCTCGGTGAAACCGGCGCCGGCAAGGAAGTGGTGGCACGCGCCCTGCACGACCTGTCGAACCGTCGCGCCGGGCCCTTCGTTGCCATCAACGCCGGAGCGCTGGCCGAATCCGTGGTGGAAAGCGAACTGTTCGGCCATGAGCCGGGGGCGTTTACCGGGGCGCAGAAGCGGCGGATCGGCAAGTTCGAGTTTGCCAACGGCGGCACGTTGTTCCTTGATGAAATCGAGAGCATGAGCCTGGATGTGCAGGTCAAGTTGCTGCGCCTGTTGCAGGAACGTGTGGTCGAGCGCCTGGGGGGTAATCAGCAGATCCCGCTGGATATCCGCATCATCGCCGCCACCAAGGAAGATCTGCGCCAGTCCGCCGACCAGGGGCGCTTCCGTGCAGACTTGTACTACCGCCTAAACGTCGCGCCGTTGCGCATTCCGCCCCTGCGTGAGCGTGGCGAAGATGCCTTGATGCTGTTCCAGCACTTTGCCGACGAGGCCAGTAGTCGCCATGGCTTGCCGCTGCATGAATTGCAACCCGGCCAACGGGCAATGCTGTTGCGCCATAACTGGCCGGGCAACGTGCGGGAGCTGCAAAACGTCGCCGAACGCTTCGCCCTCGGCCTGGAACTGGCCCTGGACAGCACACCCGACGGCCCGGCGCCCGGCGTACCGATGTCTACCGGGGGCTTGAGCGAGCAAGTCGAGCACTTTGAAAAAGCCTTGATCGCCGCCGAACTCGGCCGCCCCCACAGCTCTGTGCGCAGCCTGGCCGAAGCCCTCGGGGTGCCACGCAAGACCTTGCATGACAAGCTGCGCAAGCATGGGCTGAGCTTTGCCGACAGCGGCAACGCCCACGCCGATGACGAATGACCTTCCCCACCCGCCAAGAGACCGCCATGAGCCGCGATAGCCGTTACCTGGAATCGATTCTGCACCATGACATCCCCCTGACCCGGGAGATGGGCCTCAAGGTGCTCGACTGGCAGGACCGGCAACTGCGCCTGCACTTACCGCTGCAAGCCAATATCAACCACAAGAGCACCATGTTTGGCGGCAGCCTGTACTGCGGCGCCGTACTCGCGGGTTGGGGCTGGCTGCACCTGCAATTGCGTGAGGAAGGGGTTGAAGACGGGCATATCGTGATCCAGGAAGGGCAGATCAGCTACCCGTTGCCTGTCACCCAGGACGCCACGGCGATTTGCCCGGCCCCGGAGGACAAGGTATGGAAGCGCTTTTTGGCGACCTACCAACGCCATGGCCGGGCGCGGCTGGCGTTGCAGACATGGATTGTGAATGAGGGCAGTGAAGCGCCGGCGGTGGTGTTTACCGGGCAGTACGTCCTGCACCGCTAAACCCAAAGTGAGAGCCAGATTGTGTGTGGGAGCTGGCTTGTGTGGGAGCTGGCTTGCCTGCGATAGCATCACCTCGGCTTATCTGAAAAACCGAGGCGCCTGCATCGCGGGCAAGCCCGGCTCCCACACCAGACTAAACCCCAACCACAGTCAAGATCGGGCCAGCGCCAGCAAGCGCTCGCGCCAGGCGGCCTTGGCCGGCAAGGCCAGGAAGAACGGGTTCAACAGCGACGCCCGCGCCGGGTAGCTGAACCGCTGGCCATTCAACTCCAGCACTTCGCCGCCAGCGCCCTCCAGCACGCCCTGGGCAGCGGCGGTGTCCCACTGCGAGGTCGGTGCCAGGCGCGGATAGCAATCGGCGCTGCCTTCGGCCAACAGGCAGAATTTCAAGGAGCTGCCGATATTGGCCAGTTTCAACTCCCCGAGCCCTTCGCTCAAGCCGTCGAGCAAGCGCTCTTGTTCGGGGCTGGTATGGCGACGGCTGGCGACTACGGTGAACGCCTCGCCGGCGGCGGGTTTCTGCCGCACCTGGATCTGCCGGGGCGCGGCATTCACGTCGGAGCGCCACGCCCCAAGCCCGGCGCCACCGAAGTAGCAGCGGCCACTGGTGGGCATGGAAACCACACCAAACACCACACGCCCGTGTTCGATCAAGGCGATGTTGACGGTAAATTCTTCACTGCCACTGATAAATTCCTTGGTGCCATCCAGTGGGTCTACCAGCCACCAGCGCTGCCAACCGGCACGCACGCTCTGGTCGATATCGGCGTCTTCTTCCGACAGCACCGGGATGCTCGGGTCCAGCGCGGTGAGACCGGCGAGAATCAGGTGATGGGCGGCCAGGTCGGCGGCGGTGACCGGCGAATCATCCGCCTTGGCCGTCACGGCCACATCGGCGCGCCAATACGGCAGGATCACCTCGCCGGCCTGGCGGGCCAGTTCGATCACCGGGGCAATGTAGGCGTGGCCGAGGAACAATTCACTCATGGCTGGTAGGCTCCGCGCTGGGTCAGCAGGTCACGCACCAGGTACAACGCGGCCAGGGCACGGCCTTCGCTGAACTGCGCGTGCTGCGCCAGCTGTGCAAGCTCGCGCAGGTTGACCCGGTCCACGCGCATCGGCTCGGGCTCGTCACCCTCCAGGCGCTCTTCGTAAAGCTCGGTGGCCAGCACCACCTGGATTTTCTGGCTCATATAGCCTGGGGACAGGGACAGTTCGGTCAAGTGTTCCAACTGCCGTGCGCCATAGCCCGCCTCTTCCTTGAGTTCACGGTCTGCCGCCGCCAGCACGTCTTCGCCCGGTTCGATCAGGCCCTTGGGCAAGGACAGTTCATACTCATCCGTGCCGCCGCAGTATTCTTCCACCAGCAGCGCGTGGTCAGCGTCGATCATCGCCACGATCATCACCGCGCCATACCCTGCGCCACGGCCCACCAGGCGCTCGTAGGTCCGCTCAACGCCATTGGAGAAGCGCAACTGCACTTGCTCCACGCGGAACAAACGACTACTGGCGACAATTTCGCGGGCGAGGACGGTGGGTTTCTGGCGCATAAAGGGCTCCTTGGCGTGATCGGGTTACTATACCGTGGCTTTTCCGATTGTCTGTGTCGGATATATTTACTTACCTGCTTGAGACCCCACCATGCCTCCATTGCCCTGGTCCGAAATCGACACCGTCCTGCTGGACATGGACGGCACCTTGCTCGACCTGCATTTCGACAACCACTTCTGGATGGAACACCTGCCCCGGCGCTATGCCGAACTGCACGGGGTGAGCCAGGCCATGGCCGAGATGGAGTTGCAACCGCTGTTCGAGCGTAACGCCGGCCAGTTGCAATGGTATTGCCTGGATTTCTGGAGCGCCGAACTGAAGATCCCGGTGCGCGAACTCAAGCTGGAAACCGCCCACTTGATCGCCCTGCGCCCGGATGCCGATACCTTCCTGGCGGCGATCAAACAGGCCGGCAAACGCGTGATCCTGATCACCAATGCCCACCGCGATTCGCTGTCGTTGAAGCTGGAACGCATTGAGCTGGCGCCGTATTTCGAGCGACTGATCAGTTCCCACGACTATGGGTTTGCCAAGGAAAACCCGCAGTTCTGGGACGCATTGCAGGCGGATATCGACTTCGACCCGGCGCGTAGCCTGTTTATCGACGACACCTTGCCGATTCTGCGCAGTGCGCGGGATTTTGGCGTGGGGCATTTGCTGGCGGTCAAACAGCCGGACAGCCGCAAGGGGCCGAAGGATACGGCGGAGTTCGATGCGGTCGAGGATTACCGGGAATTGATTTCAGAATTATCGTTGTAGGAGCGAGCTTGCTCGCGAAAAACGTCTGGACAGCGCTTTCATTCAGGATGTCCGCGTTATCGTTAACGACCTTCGCGAGCAAGCTCGCTCCTACAAGGGGACAAGCTTACTCAGGAATACGCAGTGTCTGCCCTGGGTAGATTTTGTTCACATCCTTGAGCATTGGCTTGTTGGCCTCGAAGATTTTGTTGTACTGATTGGCGTTGCCATAGACCTTCAGAGAGATCGCGCTCAATGTGTCGCCTTTCTCCACGACAACAAAGCGAGCTGCGGTGACCGCAGGCCCGGTGACGGTAATCTGATCATCCACACTGGAGACGCCTGCGATGTTACCTGCGGCCAGTAGAATTTTTTCCTTCTCTTCCTGGCTGGAAACCTCACCGGTGATCGTGACTTTGTCACCATCAACAGTAGCCGTCACATTCGGATTGCCCAGCCCGACGGCTTCAATGTGCTTCTTCAGTTCATCACTCGCGTTCGCATTACCCGGCGTCAACAGATCAATCAGCTTTTCGCCTGCTTCCTTAACAAAACTAAAAATACTCATACGTGCGCTCTCCTTGGGATTGGGTTTCCAGATGCCAAAGACTAGACCAGTCTTACAGACCTTGGTTCCAGTCCGACCAATGACGCAAACGCGCTAGAATCCCCCCGCCATTGGAATAAGAGCCCGGAGCGAAGATGGACATCAAACAGCTGAAATTCCTCATCGCCCTCGACGAAACCCGTCACTTCGGCCAGGCGGCCGCGCGCTGCCACATTACCCAGCCGACCCTGTCGATGCGCCTGCGCAGCCTGGAAGAAGAACTGGAGCTACCGCTGGTCAATCGCGGCCAGCGTTTCGAGGGTTTTACCGCCCCCGGCGAGCGGGTGCTGGCCTGGGCGCGTACGGTACTGGCAGCCTATGACGGCCTGCAGGCCGAGGCGGCAGCCTGCCGTGGCAACCTGGTGGGGACACTGCGCCTGGGGGTGGTGCCGTTGTCGAGCTTCGATCCGCTGGCCTTGATGCAACAACTGCACAGGCAGCACCCCAGCCTGCGGTTTGAGCTATCGGCCCTGAGTTCCGAGCAGATCCTCGAACAACTGGCGAGCAATCGCCTGGATTTGGGCGTGTCCTACCTCGAGCGCCTGGACGCTGAGCGCTTTGACTCCCTGGCCCTGGACGAAACCCGCATGGGCCTGCTGTACGACCAACGGTTTTTCAGTTTTGGCGAAAAGCCCTTGAGCTGGGAGGCGCTGATCGAACTGCCCCTGGGCATGCTGACCAGCGGCATGCACTTTCGCCAGTCCATCGACCACAACTTCCACAGCCGCGGCCTGACCCCCCAACCCTTGCTGCAAACCGATGCCGTCCATCAGTTGCTGCAGGCCGTGCACGGCGGGCTGTGTTGTGCGGTGATGCCCCTGGACGGCGGCCTTGACGCCCTGACCGAGCACCTGCGCCTGCAACCCATCGAAAACGCGCAAACCCTGGCCAAGCTGGGGCTGATCATGCGCCGCAGTGCGCCGCGTTCGGCGCTGGCCGAGGCGTGTTTTGCGCTTTATCAGTAATCGCTGCTGGAACCTTGATCGACGTCATCTATCGGCAGATCAGTACTGACGATTAGACGCGACCCTTTGTCGCGCCTAGTCTTCACTCTGAACACTTCGCCGGTGACTAGACTTCATGAACGCCCAGCGCCCAGCACGCGCGGCGCCCGCCCTGACAACGCCCGCGCCCGCCGCCAGCCAGAGTTATCAGTATTGCAACCTCGACCGCACGCAATCGGACAGCACCGCGCTGGCCGAGGAAGTCGCGTTGGCGATTGCCTATAACGACATCAGCCAGGCCGTGATGCTGGTGACGCCCACCGACCTTGAAGACTTTATCGTCGGCTTCAGCCTGGGCAGCGGCATCATCAGCGACATCAGCGATATCTACGACCTGCAACTGAGCGGCACAGGCTCGGCCCAATACGCTCAGGTACAGATCTCCAGCCGTGCCTTCTGGAACCTCAAGCAACAGCGCCGGCAACTGGCTGGCACCAGCGGCTGCGGCCTGTGCGGGGTGGAAGCGCTGGAGCAAGCGCTACCGGACCTCAAGGTGTTGCCGGGCGCACCATTGCCGCCTGCCGCGTGGCTGGAGGGCTTGCGCCAGCGCATCAGCGCCTTTCAGCCATTGGGCCAATACAGCGGCGCGGTGCATGCGGCGGTATTCATGAATAACCAGGGTGAACTGCTGCTGGGCCGCGAAGATATCGGCCGGCATAACGCCCTCGACAAACTGATCGGCGCCTTGGTCCGTCAGCACATCCCGACGGCAGGCGGCGTGGCAATTGTCACCAGCCGTTGCAGCCTCGAATTAATCCAGAAAGTCCTGCGCGCGGGCATCCAGACCCTGGTCAGCCTGTCGTCGCCCACCGGCCTGGCCCTGCAGTGGGCACGCCGGCACAACCTCAACCTTATCCACCTGCCGCAAAAAAGCGCGCCGCGGGTCTATAGCCCTGCGATGGAGTATCAGCCATGAGCAATCATCACCAAGCCGACCAAACCCCAACCCCGCGCTACAAGCCCTACAAAGGCCCGGCTGGCGGCTGGGGCGCGCTGATCAGCGTGGCGCAGGCGTGGCTGACCAGCGACAACGCGCTGAAAAATATCCGCATGATGCTCAAGACCAACCAGAACGGCGGCTTCGACTGCCCCGGCTGCGCCTGGGGTGACTCGCCGGAAAGCGGCATGGTCAAGTTCTGCGAGAACGGCGCCAAGGCAGTCAACTGGGAAGCCACCAAGCGCCGGGTGGACGCGGCGTTCTTCGCCAAACACAGCGTCAGCGCGCTGCTGGAACAAAGCGACTATTGGCTGGAATACCAGGGCCGCCTGACCGAGCCGATGAGCTACGACGCCGAGACCGACCGTTACAAGCCCATCAGTTGGGAGTCAGCCTTCGACTTGATCGGCCAGCACTTGCGCGCCCTGCCAAGCCCGGATATGGCCGAGTTCTATACCTCGGGCCGCGCCAGCAATGAGGCCGCGTACCTCTATCAACTGTTCGTGCGCGCCTACGGCACCAACAACTTCCCGGATTGCTCGAACATGTGCCACGAAGCCAGCGGCGTGGCCCTGGCGCAAAGCGTGGGCGTGGGCAAAGGCACGGTGACGTTTGACGACTTTGAACACGCCGACGCGATTTTCGTCTGGGGCCAGAACCCCGGCACCAACCACCCGCGCATGCTCGAACCGCTGCGCGAAGCGGTGAAGCGCGGCGCCCAGGTGGTCTGTATCAACCCGCTCAAAGAGCGTGGCCTGGAACGTTTCCAGCACCCGCAACACCCGCTGGAAATGCTCACCAACGGCGACAAGCCAACCAACACTGCGTACTTCCGCCCAGCACTGGGTGGCGACATGGCCATCCTGCGCGGCATGGCCAAGTTCCTGCTGTTGTGGGAGCGCCAGGCCCAGGCCGAAGGCAAGGAGGCGGTGTTCGACCACGACTTCCTCAATGAACACACGGTCAACGTGCTGGATTACCTGGCGAAGATCGACGATACCTCTTGGGATGAAATCGTCGAGCAGTCCGGCCTGAGCCTGGTGGAGATCGAGCAGGCGGCGCGCATGTACGCCAAAGGCAAGAACGTGATCATGTGCTGGGCAATGGGCATCACCCAACATCGGCACTCGGTGCCGACCATCCAGGAAATCGCCAACCTGATGCTGCTGCGCGGCAACATCGGCCGCCCCGGCGCCGGCCTGTGCCCGGTACGCGGCCACAGCAACGTGCAGGGCGATCGCACCATGGGGATCAACGAACGGCCGCCCGTGGCCTTCCTCGATGCTCTGGAGCGCCGCTTCCAGTTCAAGGTACCCCGCGACAACGGGCATAACGTGGTCGAGGCAATCCACGCCATGCTCGAAGGCCGCGCCAAGGTGTTTATCGGCCTGGGCGGCAACTTCGCCCAAGCCACGCCCGACAGCCCGCGCACCTTCCAGGCCTTGAGCAACTGCGACCTGACGGTACAGATCAGCACCAAGCTCAATCGCAGCCACCTGGCCCACGGCAAACAGGCCTTGATCCTGCCGTGCCTGGGCCGTACCGACATCGATATTCAGGCCGACGGCCCGCAAGCGGTGACGGTAGAAGACTCGTTCAGCATGGTGCACGCCTCCAACGGCCAGTTGCAGCCACTGTCGAAGCTGATGAAGTCGGAGCCGGCGATTCTCGCCGGCATCGCCGCTGCCACCCTGGGCAGCAAGCCGGTGGACTGGAACTGGTTGGTAGCCGACTACCGCCGCATCCGCGACTTGATCGCCGATACCATTCCCGGCTTCAAGGACTTCAATGAGCGCGTGCAACACCCAGGCGGTTTCTACCTGGGCAACAGCGCCGGCGCACGCCGCTGGAACACGCCGTCAGGGCGCGCCAATTTCCGCGCCAATATCCTGCCCAAGGACCTGGTGCATGAACGCACCCGCGCCACTGGCCAATTGCCCGACCTGATCATGCAGTCCATGCGTTCCCACGATCAGTACAACACCACTATCTACGGCCTGGATGACCGCTATCGCGGGGTCAAGGGCCAGCGCGACGTGCTGTTCGTCAACGAAGCCGACATCATCCGCCTGGGCTTCAAGCCAGGGCAGAAGGCCGATATCGTGTCGATCTGGGATGATGGCCGCGAGCGTCGGGTCAAGGGCTTTACCTTGCTGGCGTTCGATATTCCGGCGGGGCAAGCGGCAGCCTACTACCCTGAGGTCAACCCGCTGGTGCCACTGGAAAGCACTGGGGACGGTAGCCATACGCCTACTTCCAAGTTCGTGGCGATCCGCCTGGAAGCGGCCAGCGAGACTGGTTTGATAATGGCCAGAATCGCCTGATCGACTCCACGCCGGGGAACGATCTTACGGGCACAAAAAAGGCCGCTTTTGCATAAAAGCGGCCGTTCCGAAGTAGCTAGAGACCGGCAAAAACGACTTAAGTTCCCGAGTTAAAACAGTAACTTAGCTAATTGTATACAACCTGCACCACTGGTCGGAATTCGATTGTAAGAATATTCCGACAACCTCAGGATCGCGCCGTCATCCCCTTGAGGTTCACCTATGAAGTTCTCCTCGATTCTCTTGTTGTCCCTTGGCCTGGTCAGTGGCGCAGCCATGGCCGGTGGCACCACCGAAGCCGGTGTAGGCGGCGCATTGGGCGGGGTTCTAGGTTCAGTCGTCGGCCAGCAGATCGGCGGCAATACCGGTTCGGCCATTGGTGCGGCCCTGGGTGGCGCCGGCGGTAGCGCAGTGGGCGCAGACAAACGCAGCCGAGGCGAAGCGGCCATTGGCGGCGCGCTGGGCGCAGCCGGCGGCAACGTGGTCGGTCGTAGTGTCGGCGGCAACACCGGTAGCCTGATCGGTGCGGCAGCAGGCGGTGGTGCCGGCGGCGCGCTGGGCAACTACATGGGCAACAAGAGCGACGACGACGACCGTCGCTATCGCGGGCGCGATAACCGTCGCTACGACCGCGATGATCATCGTGGCCGTGGGCATGCCTATGGGCATCGCAAGAACAAGCATCACTACCGTCACCGGTAAATCCAAAGAACACTGCATACCCCGTGTGGGAGCGGGCTTGCCCGCGATTGCGGTGGGTCAGTTATTGGATACTTGACTGATCCACCGCCATCGCGGGCCAGCCCGCTCCCACATTCGCTTCGGTGGCGTTTATGCGTTCGCGGTCAGATCACTAACCGCTGCAAAGCCTCGCGCAACACCCCCGCAATCGCCACCGGCTGGTTTGTCGCCCGGTTGACAAACACATGCACAAACCGCCCCGCCGCGCAGGCTTCGTCTTCGCCAGCCTTGAACACCGCCAACTCGTACTGCACTGAACTGTTGCCCAACTTGCCCACCCGCAGGCCGATATCGATACGGTCGGGAAAGGCTATCGACGCGAAATAATCGCACGCCGAACTCACCACAAACCCCACCACCTTGCCGTCATGGATATCCAACCCACCCTGCTCGATCAGGTAGGTGTTCACTGCCGTATCGAAGAAGCTGTAATAGGTGACGTTATTCACATGGCCATACACGTCATTGTCGTGCCAGCGCGTAATGATCGGCTGGAAGTGGCGGTAATCGGCACGCTGCGGCATTGAGTCAGGCATGGGCAAGTCTCGTGAAAGTGAATTTACAGGTCGTTCAGATGGACCCCGGCCCAATCCCGCACCTGGGCATACGGATACTCTTCCAGCGCGGCAAACCCTGGAATCCCGCGGGCCTTGAGTTTGGTAAACAATGGCACGCTGATCCCGCATAAAAACCGCGTCAACCGTTCAGCCCCCGGCAAGCTGCCGGTGTGCTGATGATGCCTGTGGATAAAATCCGCGCACAATGCCTGGAAGCTTTTATCCACAAGCGGCGCCAAGCCAGGTGGCGCTGGGAGATGGGCGATCTGGCCACGGCACACCGAACAATGCCCGCACTGGCGGGGCGCATCCGCATCACCAAAATACTCGGCCAGCCGAAAGCCCAGGCAACGCTCGCTGGCGAACAGCGCCAGCATCCCATGGATCCGCGCCACTTCCGTGACTTCGTGCTGCTTGAAGCCTGTGTGTAACTCGGCGCTCATGGCCTGGGGATCGAACCCGCTATCGAGCAGGCTGTAGACCTCGGTCATCTGCTTGCTCTCCAGCTCGATCAGGCCCTGCTCCTGGAAATAGTCCAGCGCCTTGACCACCCGCCCACGCTCGGCCTGGTGCAGTTGATAAAGCGCGTCGAAATCCACAGTGGCCCAGCTACGGGCCCGTTTGCATACCTGGATGATCGCGGCGACAAACTGCTGTCGCTCGCCGGAAAAACGCGCCAGCAACACATCCGGCTCCACCAGGTACTTGAAGCGATACTCGGCATAAAACGCATAGCGCGGTGCAATAACCCCCTTGAGCTCCAGTTGCACCAGCAAGGTCTTGAGCGGTAGCTCACGGATATTGCTCAGCTCTGCCAACGAGCGCAGCAGAAACTCCCATTGCCCGTCATCCCGGGCTGCCAGCAACTCCTCCAGCACCAGCCGGATGCCTTCCTGCTCGGGCGTATCGCCGTACACGAAGTTCTCCAGCACTGTGAGGCTGTCGCGATTGGCCAGCACCAGGCACTCGGAAGGCTGGCCATCACGACCGGCGCGCCCGATTTCCTGGCTGTAGTTCTCGATGGACTTGGGCAGGTCGAAGTGCACCACGTTGCGGATATCGCTCTTGTCGATGCCCATGCCGAAGGCAATGGTGGCGACGATGCAATTGGACTGCCCCCCCATAAACCGGCGCTGAATGCCCTCGCGTTGATCATGGGGCAGACCTGCGTGATAAGCCTCGGCCTGGATGCCGTGGCGGTTCAGGTGCTCGGCGATCTGCTCGGCGGTTTTCTGCAAAGTGACATAGACGATACTCGGCTGGTTGGCCCGCTCACCCATCCACTCCACCAGGCGCCGGCGCTTGTCCACGCCGCTGACCGGCTCTACCCACAGGTTGAGGTTGGGCCGGTAGAAGCCCGTGGTGATCACATCCGCGGGGGCGATGGCGAACTTGGCCTGCATATCCGCAATCACCTTGGGCGTCGCGGTGGCCGTCAACAGCAGCGCCTGGGGAATCTTGAACTGGCGCTGGTAGTCGGGGAGCTTCAGGTAGTCCGGGCGGAAGTTGTGGCCCCACTCGGAAATACAGTGCGCCTCGTCTACCACGAGTAACGAAATCGAAACGCTGTGCAAAAAGTTGCGAAAGCGCTCGTTCTTCAAGCGCTCCACGGAAATCATCAGGATTTTCAGCTCACCGGAGCGGGCCTGGGCCATGACGTCATTGGCCTCCTCGCGACTTTGCGCCGAATCGATGCTGCCGGCCGAAATACCATGACGCTGTAAAAAGCCCAACTGGTCCTGCATCAACGCCAATAGCGGCGACACCACCAGCGTCAGGTGCGGCAGCAATACGGCTGAGAGCTGATAACAGAGGGATTTGCCGGAACCGGTGGGAAAGATCGCCGCCGCCGACCGACCGGCCAGCACGGCGCTGACAGCGGCCTCCTGGCCTGGGCGAAACTGGGGGTAACCAAAGACCTGCTGGAGGGTGTCGTGCATAAGCTGTCACTCCATTGACCGCTGAACAGACCTAAAACATAGCCCGGTATTTTCAGCGGTTCGAGAAAGGTCGCGAGGAAAAGAGAGACAGGATGATACACAGGCCAGGAGGCCCAGTCGGCAATCCGGCAAACACTCAAAAACCAATGTGGGAACGGGCTTGCTCGCGAATGCGGTGTATCAGATACACATTCAGTGACTGACACTACGCATTCGCGGGCAAGCCCGCTCCCACATTTTTTACAGCGTCGTTACAGCTCGATCAGCGGTTTTGCACACGCTCAATGGCTTTGTCATACACCGGGTTGGCCTTCTGCTCCTTGGCCAACTGGTAGTGACGCAGCGCATCGGCAAACTGCCCGGCTGCTTCGTAGATCCGCGCGATGTTGTAGTAGGACCCGGCACGCACGGTAGCGGCGGTCGGGCCGCTGGCCAAAGCGATGGCCTTGCGGTTGGCCCAGATCGACTCTGCGGTGTTGCCGGCTTTCTGATAAGCCAGGCCGAGGTTGCCGTAGGCTTTGCCGAACGAGTTATCCAGTTCGATCGCCTGGCGGAAGTAGTCAATTGCCTGGTCCAGGTTACCGGCCTGGTAGGCAGCTTCGCCTTTGAGGTTCAGTTTTTTCGCATCACCCTGGACAGCAGAACTGACCACCACGGCATCAACCGCAACGCTGTCGTTGAGCAGCGGTTTGACTTCGTTGAGCACGTCCTTGGCTTCGACCAGCACGCCGGTGAAGGTATTGATGTCCTGGAAGTCGCCGCTGCCGGTCATGCGGAACACCGTCCACAAGTTGCCGGTACGATTGGTCGGCACGTAGTAGGTGCGCACCAGGGACTGGCCCATGTACACAAACACCTTGGCCTGGCTCTCGGACAGCGCCGTAGAGCCGGTGTTGGTGCGGTTGGAGAAGTCATGCACGGCGTACACATAGCTTTCGCCGTAGTGTTTTTTCTGCAGGGTGATGGTTTCCGGGCCGTAGCTGTCGGTGTCATCCACATCCAGCTCGGCGTCGGTGCCGGTCTTGCTGTTGAAGTAGATATTGTTGCCAGGGAAGATCATGTGGGAGTCAAGGTCCGAAGGCGATTGCCCCCAGGTCAGCACCACACGCAGGCCGTCGAGGTTTTCCATCACCGGGCTGATGGCGTAGGTCATGCCTTTGCACGGGCACTTGACCACCAGGTTGGAGTAGCCAGGCTTCTTGATGATCAGCAGGTTGTCGGCGCCATCGGCCACTTCGCTGGTGAGGGTGACTTGACCCTGGGCGTTGGTGCGCCCCACCACGTTCTGCGCGCCGTTGCGTTGCAGCAAGACTTCGGCGTCGGCGATTTTCTGGTCCTTGACCACCGCACTGAGCACTTCAATCGGCAACTGCTCGGCCTGGACGGCAAACGCCAGCGCACACAAAGACATCGCCGAAGCGACACGAAGCAAACCCATGCTTAACTCCCTTTAAGTAGTGGGCGGAATCGCCCTACAAGATTTTGCGGTGAAACATACGCTGAATTCAGGCGGCTTGCCGGGATTTTATACAAAATGTGACGTGGTTTTTATCCCAACTATGGGTGGGCGCCTCATAGCCCAACTTCAAGTATCGGAAGCCTCTGTAGGAAATCGCCAAGCAAGGCACCATACGCTTCCCAAACTACCTCCAGTGCAAACTCAACCCCCTACAGAATCAACCAAGCCTGATCGAAACTAGCGCCCTCTCAACCCTCTCGGCAAGAAATCCGTGGACCTTGAAAGGACTCAATACATTGGCCATTACGGGGTCACGTTCAGCGTGATTCGTTTCACCGTACGACCCAACAACAAGCAAGCACTTGCCAGTCTTTGCTTACTAGAAGCAAAGACCTCAGCGCAGGAAGTTCGCCTGCAACTACAAAATCTGTATGAGCGAATGCTCGCCCAAGACCTCCCTTGCCTCATGACAGTGGTCATTTCAAAACCGCTGACTAGAAAACAGGCAGATAGCTTGAACAACCGGAACAACGTCATCAAAGAAACTATATCGGGAGCGGTGGCAGCCCCAATTGGGCTCATGTCCAGCAAGGCAGAATCAATGGTCGAAAAAGCTACCAGCGATTTGATATCGCGCCAGCTACGCAACTTCCAGCATGCAGACATCATCATCGGCCTAGAGGCTCAGGTCAGCGGGGGAATTGGCCCGCAGCGCTCCAGCCTCTCACTACACGTGTACTCAAATGAGCCATAGTCAAATGCTCTATCTACAGGCGGCGATCTTCTTCGCCTTTTATCTGTTGCTGTATTACAAGATCACCGACTGCACACTCAGAAAACGTTTTGCTGTCACGTTTATAGCAAGCGGTTTGATCCTGACATTCTGGCTACCTTACGTAGCGATCATTCTTAGTATTCAACTGCTCCCCCTCGCTCTGTTCTTGATAGGCTTGGCACTGTTCTTCACCCGCAACAAGTACCGCTATCGCCATGACCACCCCCCTCACCCACTCCGGCGTGCCCCCACCATGAACCTGGCCCCGCACTTCCCAGAAGACCCCGTCATGCAGCAGCTCCTGCAATTGCTGCATGAAGAAATCGGCCTGCCCAAGCACAAGACCATCCGCCTTAAAACTTCGCTCAACTTCGACCTCGGGTGCGACGGCGCGGAGGCCAGGCAGTTTATGGAAGCGCTGGAGCAGACATTTGATCTGGACCTGGGCGACTATGATGCCTACCGTTACTTCAACCCACCGGTGTTTGACGTGTTCCTCAAACATCGCGCCAAGGGCCGGGGCGAGAAGATGCCGCTCACCATCGGCATGCTTTACCTGGCCATCAAGACTCATAGCTGGGATACGCAGACGCTGGAAAATCTGAGCTAAAGAACACTGCGTCATTAATGTCTGTGGGCTCGTGATAGCGGTGGGTCAGTCAATGCATCCAGCGGTTGATACACCGCAATCGCGAGCAAGCCCACATTCGGATCTGCGCCTTTTGCCGTCCTGCTCTACGTTCATAGAGATTTGCGCGCGCACAAAAAAGCCGCCCACTAGGGGCGGCTTTTTAACAGCTGGCGAATCTTACAACTTAGGACCCGCTGCCTTGATCGCGTCGCTCACTTCAAACTTCTTGAAGTTCTCGACGAACAGGCCGGCCAGAGCCTTCGCGGCTTCGTCGTAGGCTGCTTTGTCAGCCCAGGTGTTACGTGGGTTCAACAGGCCAGTCTCAACGCCCGGTACGGCCAATGGCACGTCGAGGTTGATGGTGTCCAGGTGCTCGGTTTGCGCACCGATCAACGCGCCGCTCTGGATCGCTGCGATCACTGCACGGGTGGTAGGGATGTTGAAGCGCTTGCCAACACCGTAGCCGCCGCCGGTCCAGCCGGTGTTGACCAGGTAGACCTTGGAGCCGAAGCCGCGGATGCGCTTGATCAGCAGCTCTGCGTATTCGCCAGCCGGACGCGGGAAGAACGGCGCGCCGAAGCAGGTAGAGAACGTCGACTTGATGCCGCTGCCCGAGCCCATTTCAGTCGAGCCCACCAGTGCGGTGTAGCCGGACAGGAAGTGGTAGGCCGCTTGTTCTTCGTTGAGGATCGACACCGGTGGCAGCACGCCAGTCAGGTCGCAGGTCAGGAAGATCACTGCGTTCGGCTCGCCACCCAGGTTCTTCTCGGAACGCTTGGCAACGTGCTCCAGTGGGTACGCGGCGCGGCTGTTCTGGGTCAGGCTGACATCGGTGTAGTCGGCGTGCTTGGCATCGTTGATCACGACGTTTTCCAGGACTGCGCCGTGCTTGATGGCTTTCCAGATTACCGGCTCGTTCTTCTCGGACAGGTCGATGCACTTGGCATAGCAACCGCCTTCGATGTTGAACACCACGCCTTCGCCCCAACCGTGTTCGTCGTCACCAATCAGGTAACGGCTTTCGTCGGCAGACAGGGTGGTCTTGCCGGTGCCGGACAGGCCGAAGAACAGGGTCACGTCGCCGTCTTCACCGATGTTGGCAGCGCAGTGCATTGGCAGCACGTCAGCCACCGGCAGCAGGAAGTTCTGCACCGAGAACATGGCTTTCTTCATCTCGCCGGCGTAACGCATGCCTGCGATCAGAACTTTCTTCTGGGCGAAGTTGAGGATCACGCAACCATCGGAGTTGGTGCCGTCACGCTCAGGTACGCATTCGAAGTTGGCAACGTTGAGCACTTGCCATTCTTCACGACCGGCCGGGTTGTACTGGGCCGGGTTGATGAACAGGCAACGACCGAACAGGTTCTGCCAGGCAGTCTGGGTGGTCATTTTCACGGCCAGGTAGTGGTCTTCGGCAGCACCAACGTGAACGTGGGAAACGAAATGCTCTTGCGCGTTGTTGAAAGCCTCGACGCGAGCCCACAGGGCATCGAACTTGTCGGCCGGGAACTTGCGGTTGATCGGGCCCCAGGCAATGGCGGCCTGGGTGGACGGCTCTTCAACGATGAAACGGTCGACTGGCGAACGCCCGGTACGGTGACCGGTTTCTACGACCAGCGCGCCGGTATCGGCAAGCACGCCTTCACCGCGCTGCAGGGCTTCTTTGACCAGATCGTCAACACTCAGATCGGTGTATACGGCGTTATTGGCTTGCGTCATGAGGTTCCCCGTCGGCCTATGGCCGAGTGCTCCAAACGTTTTGTAGTAGAAAGTTGCGCACTACTACCGCGAAAAAAGTGGGCCGGATTATGCCAGAAAAGCCCAAAAAAAGTAGGGCCCTCCCGTCAGAACACCTCTAATCCGGCGTTTGTCAGGTGATTTACCTGTGCTTAAACGTTTTAGTGGTGGGTGCCCGAAGGGGTGTCAACGCCAGCGCCAGCGAACAATTGGGCGATATCGGCAGCGTCGAACAGGTAGCGTTGATTGCAGAACTGGCAGTCGATTTCGATTCGGCCACCATGCTCCACAGCCAGGTTTTGCGCATCTTCCAGGCCCAGGCTCACCAGGGCATTGCCCGAACGCTCGCGGGAACAGCTGCAATGGAAACGCAGCGATTGCGCATCGAACAGACGCACCTCTTCTTCGTGGTACAGGCGGTGCAGGATGGTTTCGTTGTCCAGGCCCAGCAGCTCTTCGGCAGTCAGCGTACCGGCCAGGGCAGTGAGGCCGCGCCAGCTTTCTTCGCGCTCATCCTCATCCTTGATGCGGTCGGCCGGCAGCTGTTGCAACAGCAGGCCACGGGCGCGCTTGCCATCCGCATTGAGCCAGAAGCGGGTGCCCACTTGCTGGGACATGACGAAATAGTTGGTGAAGCAGTCGGACAGGGTTTCACCGTCCAGGTCGACAATGCCCTGGTAGCGCTGGCCAACGGTCGGGTCGATGGTCAACGCCAGTACGCCGTTGGGCATCAGGTCGGCGAGGGTCGCGTCCGCCGGGATCTGGTCCTCTTCATAACGGGCCAGGCCACGGATTTCGCGCTCGCTGGAGCACTCGATCATCAGCATGGGAACCGGGCCTTCGGAACGGGCCTGCAGAATCAGCAAGCCATCGAACTTCATGGTGCCCACCAGCAGCGACGCGGCGGCCATCAGTTCGCCGAGCAGCTGTGCGACCGGCTCCGGATAGGGGTGCTTGGCAAGGACTTCGGCATAGCTGCGCTCCAGGGCAACCAGTTCGCCACGAGCGTCGTTGTCGTCAAAGAGGAAACGTTGGGTGAAGTCGGTATCCGGTAGATCAGTCATAGGTCTGGGTATCTGAATTGATGACAAAGTGATGACAATGTTTCTAAAATTATGCGCTTTAGCACCAATTTGGTGCGCTTTTCTTCCGATAGATGAAGAGTTTTAGAGCGAAGAGGAAACAGTTTATGAACAATCCGGGTTTGTTCCAAGCCAAGTGGAACCTCGGGCGATTGGCCCTGTGCAATTTACTCGCTCTGGGGCTGCTGTGTTTTTGGCTATGGCCCGCAGGCCAGATGCTTTGCGTGATATTCGACGAATGGCTGTTTCATCTACTCAACGACCCTCTGGCCAGCAACCCGACCTGGCTGCATGTCTGGGCAGTAGCGAGCCTGCGACCATTTGATGCGGTGGTCGGGGTAATCCTGCTGATGCTGCTGATTCGCGGCGAATGGGTGTTCAAGGCGATTGAGGTGCGCCAGGCGTTTTTTGGTTTCCTCGCGATCCTGCTGTTACTGCTGTTTATCCGCATGCTGTTTTCCAAGCTCGCGGCGCAGATGGGCTGGCAGCACAACAGCCCCTCTATGGTGATCAGCGGGGCGATCCACATGAGCGACTACTTCCCTGACCTGGAAAAAACCTGGGAGTTGAAGGACCGCTCCAGCCAGAGCTTCCCTGGGGACCACGCTTCGGTGCTGCTGATCTGGGGGATGTTCATGAGTGTATTTGCCAAGCGGATCGGGCAAGTCGTGCTGGTCTGGGGGCTGGCGCTGCTGTTCATGATGCCGCGCCTGGTGGCCGGTGCACACTGGGGGCAAGACGACTATATCGGTGGCGTGCTGCTGGCGCTGTTGGCACTGGGCTGGGGTTATTACACGCCGTTTGCTGCGAAGGTCTCGGGTTGGCTGCTGCGCGTGACCGAACCGGTATTCGGGTTGTTGCAACGAGTACCTGTGATCAATCGCTTGAGCGTGATCCGCAACGCCTGAGCCCAGGTGCAGGAGCCTGGCCGGCTCCTGCACGTAAAGCCTCACTCATCATTGCCGCTGCCGCGAAACTTGAACAGGTCGCGGCGCTGTTTCTTGCTTGGCTTGCCGTCGGTGCTCATACCCAACGCTCCGGCCTTGCGCATGGCGGCCGCATTCTCGCGCTTGGCGATACTTGCCGGCGTCTCGGTATACAGCGCCTGCGCTTCGGGAGCGCCCCGGCGGACGATGGAAAGCGCCTGCACCACCACGGTCTTCTCTTCAAAGCCAACACGAATCTGCAACTCGTCGCCAATGTGCGGTTCCTTGCCCGGCTTGCAGCGTTCGCCACGGCAATGCACCTTGCCGCTCTCGATGGCGGCCTTGGCCAAGGCCCGGGTCTTGTAGAAACGCGCAGCCCACAACCACTTGTCCAAACGGACTTTTTCGTCATCTTCCTGCTTTTGAGCCACTTGAATTCCTCGCTCTGAAAAATGTCGCAACTTAACCGTCGAACCCCTTCGACGCACAAACGCCAAGGCTCACCTAAGATACGCCAGGTGTCAGGCAGTTTCCCTTCAGCCATGGTTTTTTATGGCGTGAAGATATCTGTCGCCATTTGGTGAATATTCTGCGTGAATACCGCGAATTCGGCTCCAAGCGCCCGTCAACGTTCCAGGGTTGTCATAATCCGTGAGCAGTTGGACGCTAGTGTCGTTTGACGTCGAAATATTTCTGATTGCCGGTTGTTCATATTGAAGACATTTGACCATTTGACCGTTGTCGGTCTGCGTGAATGGGTGGCGCTTCCCGATCTGGGAGTGGCGGGCCTGCGTGCGAAGATCGACACCGGGGCCAGTACCTCCAGCCTGCATGCCACCGAGATCGAGACTTTTGAGCGTGACGGTGAAAAGTGGGTGCGTTTCACGGCGCACCTGGGCAGCGTGGTGCAACTGCGTCACCGGCGTTGCGAAGCGCCGCTGGTGGCGATGAAAACCATTAAAAGCTCCAACGGCCAGGCGCAGGTGCGCTACGTCATCAGCACCACCCTGGCCCTGGGTGATCGGGTATGGCGGGTGGAGTTCACCCTGGCTTGCCGCAAAACCATGCGTTACCGCCTGTTGCTAGGTTCCAAAGCCCTGATCGACGGCCAGTTGGTGGTCAACCCGGGGCTCAAGTACGTTCAAGACAAGCCGGTGTTCCCGGTCTCTACTATTGCTGCCACAGGTGTTGCATGAAGATCGCTGTGCTGTCGCGTAACCCGCGTCTGTATTCCACCCGTCGTCTGGTCGAGGCCGGCACCGAACGGGGCCATGAGATGGTGGTGATCGATACGTTGCGCGCCTATATGAACATTGCCAGTCATAAGCCGCAGATCCACTATCGGGGCAAACCACTGGAAGGCTTCGACGCGGTGATCCCGCGCATCGGCGCCTCGGTGACCTTCTACGGCTGCGCGGTACTGCGCCAGTTTGAAATGATGGGGGTGTTTCCGCTCAACGAATCGGTGGCCATTGCTCGCTCCCGGGACAAGCTGCGCTCCCTGCAGTTGCTGTCGCGCCGCGGTATCGGCTTGCCAGTGACCGGCTTTGCCCACTCCCCCGATGACATTCCCGACCTGATCGAGATGGTCAACGGCGCTCCCCTGGTGATCAAGGTGCTGGAAGGCACCCAAGGCATTGGCGTAGTGATGTGTGAAACTGCCACGGCGGCTGAGTCGGTGATCGAGGCGTTCATGGGCCTCAAGCAGAACATCATGGTCCAGGAATACATCAAGGAAGCCGGCGGCGCTGATATCCGTTGCTTCGTGGTGGGGGACAAGGTGATTGCGGCGATGAAGCGCCAGGCCAAGCCAGGGGAGTTTCGCTCCAACCTGCACCGGGGCGGCAGCGCCAGCCTGATCAAGATCACCCCGGAAGAACGCATGACCGCCCTGCGTGCGGCCAAGGTCATGGGCTTGAGTGTGGCGGGAGTGGATATCCTGCGCTCCAACCACGGGCCACTGGTGATGGAAGTGAACTCTTCACCGGGCCTGGAAGGGATCGAAACCACCACCAACAAGGATGTGGCGGGGATCATCATTCAGCATCTGGAGAAGAACAGCGGGCCGAACATGACTCGTACCAAAGGCAAGGGCTGAGAACCCTTGTAGGATCTGGCTTGCCAGCGATGACTGACTAACATTCAACATCAATGTCGACTGTTATATCTTCGCGCAGGCAAGCCAGCTCCCACATTTGATATTCGTAAGGGTTTAGACCGCATCTCGGGGCAACATCAGCCCCAACGGCAAGCGCACCCGCGCCTCCAACCCGCCATCGGCACGGTTGCGCAGTTCGACATTGCCGCCATGCATCGAAGCAATCCGCCGCACAATCGCCAACCCCAGCCCGGTCCCCTTGCCACCACGGGCCCGATCGCCACGGGTGAAGGGGTTGAAGATGCCCTCCAGTTCCGCCGGATCGATCCCTGCACCACGGTCCATGACACTCAACACCACATAAGGCGCGTTGGTATCACCCGACACATAGGCGGCGACTTCCACCTCAGTCCCCGCGTGATGCAGGGCATTACCGATCAGGTTGTTCAGCAGGCGTTTCATCGAGACCCGACGCAAGGCAAAGGGCTGGATCGGCTCCAGGCGCATGCGCACCTGCTCGCCGTTCTGGTTATAGGGCGCCACGACCTCGCGTACCAGGTCGGTCAAGTCGACTTCCTCTACCACCTCATCGCGACCATCGCGGATAAACGCCAGGAACTGGTCGAGAATCGCATCCATATCTTCGATGTCGCGGACCATGTCATCGGTAAGATCGGTGTGGTTGCCCATCAATTCCAGGGACAGGCGCAAACGTGTCAGGGGCGTGCGCAGGTCATGGGATACCCCGGCCAACATCAGCTCGCGTTCACGCCCGGCCTGTTCGACATCTTCGGCCATTTGATTGAACGCGCTGTACACCTCGGTCATTTCGCTGGGCGTGTCGCTGATTGGCAGGCGCACACTGCGACCTTGCCCCAGTTGCCTGGCAGCAAACACCAGGCGCTTGAGCGGCTGGTTGAGTTGGCGCACGAAAATCCAGGCCGACGCGGTGGAAAGCAGGCCAATGGCCAGGAACCAGCCGAGTACGTTCCAGATTTTCTGCCCCCGTAGCGGATGGGGATACAGTGGCACTTTCAGCCATCCATCCCCCAGGCTAGGGGCTCGAACCCACAGGGCTGGCGAAACATGCATGCGTAGCCGCACCTCAGTGTCCTCGCCCAGTTCGGCCTGCATCTGGCGCTGGTAGATCTCGCTATAGGGCCAATGCTGCTCGCCCTCGGGAACACCCGCGCCCACCACGCGAGTCAAGGTCGCTGCCTTGGCGATTTTTTCACGGTTCTCCGGATCGGCAGCCCAATAGGCACGCAATGTCAGCGCCACACCGTGGCTGTACTGTCGATCCACCAGCACGTCTTCGTTCATCAGCAGGTAAACGAGGGTCAGGGCCTTGGAAAACAGAACGACGATCAGCACCAGCCAAAGGGTGCGGGAGAAGAAACTCTGGGGGAACCACAGCGGGGTTTTCATAGAAGACAGCTAGACACCTGGCAAGAGCGAGCACGGCTCGCAGAATTGCAGACGCCGGGCATCCGGCCGACCCATTGGGATCGAACTCCGGAGTACCCGCCTGTGCAAATCATCGGTTACTTGGTTGCTGTGCCATCCGGCACAAACACGTAACCCACGCCCCACACTGTCTGGATATAACGCGGCTTGGACGGATCCGGCTCGATCATCCGGCGCAGACGGGAAATCTGCACATCGATGGAGCGCTCCAGGGCATCCCACTCGCGCCCCCGGGCCAGGTTCATCAGCTTGTCACGGGTCAGCGGTTGGCGAGCGTTCATCACCAGCGCCTTGAGTACCGCGAATTCACCGGTGGTGAGCATATGGACTTCTTCGCCACGCTTGAGCTCACGGGTCGCCAGCGACAGTTCGTAGTCACCGAAGGTCACGCTTTCGTCTTCGCTGCCTGGAGCGCCCGGGACGGGAGCCGCCTGGCGACGCAATACGGCCTTGACCCGAGCCATCAGCTCGTCGGGGTTGAACGGCTTGGCCAGGTAATCGTCGGCGCCCAGTTCCAGGCCCTTGATACGACTCAGCTCGTCGCCCTTGGCGGTCAGCATGATGATCGGGATCTGGTTGTTGCTACTGCGCAGGCGCTTGCAGGCCGTCAGGCCGTCTTCGCCCGGCAACATCAGGTCGAGTACGACCAGATTGAAGACTTCGCGCCCCAGCAGGCGGTCCATCTGCTCGGTGTTCGGCACCGCGCGGGCACGGTAGCCCTTGGAGGTGAAGAACCGCTCCAGCAGGCTGCTCAGCCCCGGATCGTCATCAACGATGAGAATTTTTTCGCCTTCAGCAGTTTGTGCAGTGCTGCTCATTGGATGCTCCTCTTATCTGGCGCGCATTATGGCTTAGCTGCCGTTATACGCACGGTACGCATTGTTAGCAGATTTTTCTCCAACCACCAGTGCACGTGCCCTTGGCGCAATCCCCCCAAGAAGTGAACGCTGGTTATAATGCCGCGCCTCAGTGCCCGGCCATGCCATGGCCGGCCTGGTGTTTTTTCATCTGCTTGTCGTGACTTTTTCGATTTCGAGGGTCAATAGGCTGCCTCTTGACCCAGGCAGCGGCGCCAGTCGGGCCGCTCAACCAGCCGCGCACGGCCTTGTTTTCCGGGCCTGCGAACTGCTTTCAAGAATTTCAGGTGGTTTTATGGACAGCATCAACAGCCGCATCGCCGAGGAACTCGGTGTACGCCCACAACAGGTCGAAGCGGCCGTCGCTCTACTGGATGAAGGCTCCACGGTGCCCTTCATCGCCCGTTACCGTAAAGAAGTGACCGGCAGCCTCGATGACATCCAGCTGCGGCATCTGGAAGAACGCCTGCGCTACCTGCGAGAACTCGACGAACGGCGTGTCAGCATCCTCGCCAGCATCCAGGAGCAGGGCAAGCTGACCCCGCAACTTGAACGCGATATCAAGCTCGCCGACACCAAGACCCGCCTCGAAGACCTGTACCTGCCGTACAAGCAGAAGCGCCGCACCAAGGGCCAGATCGCCCTGGAAGCCGGCCTCGGCGAGCTGGCCGACGGCCTGTTCAACGACCCGTCCCTGGCCCCGGAAGCCGAAGCTGCGCGCTTTGTCGATGCTGAAAAAGGCATCGCCGACGTCAAGGCTGCCCTCGAAGGCGCCAAGTACATCCTCATGGAGCGTTTCGCCGAGGATGCCAACCTGCTGGAAAAATTGCGTAACTACCTGAAACAGGAAGCCACCCTCAGCGCCCGCGTCATCGCCGGCAAAGAGGAAGAAGGCGCCAAGTTCCGCGATTACTTCGAACACGACGAACCGCTGAAAAGCATGCCGTCCCACCGCGCACTCGCCATTTTCCGTGGTCGCAACGAAGGCATTCTCAGCTCCGCATTGAAAGTCGGCGACGAACTGCCGGGCACCATGCACCCGTGCGAAGGCATGATCGGCCAACAATTCGGCATCCAGAATCAGAATCGTCCTGCGGACAAGTGGCTCAGTGAAGTCGTGCGCTGGACCTGGAAGGTCAAGCTCTACACCCACCTGGAAACCGACCTGCTGGGCGAATTGCGCGACGGCGCCGAAACCGAAGCGATCAACGTGTTCGCCCACAACCTGCACGACCTGCTGCTGGCAGCGCCAGCCGGCCCGCGCGCGACCCTGGGCCTGGACCCGGGCCTGCGCACCGGTTGCAAGGTCGCCGTGGTCGACGCCACCGGCAAGCTGCTGGACCACGCCACCGTGTACCCACACGTGCCCCACAACAAGTGGGACCAGACCATCGCCATCCTGGCCGCCCTATGTGCCAAGCACGCGGTAGATCTGATCGCCATCGGCAACGGCACCGCCAGCCGCGAAACCGATAAGCTGGCCCTGGAGCTGATCAAAAAATACCCAGGCATGAAAATGACCAAGGTCATGGTCTCCGAAGCCGGCGCTTCGGTGTACTCGGCGTCGGAACTGGCCTCCAAGGAATTCCCCGACCTCGATGTGTCGATCCGTGGTGCCGTATCCATCGCCCGCCGCCTGCAGGATCCCCTGGCCGAGTTGGTGAAGATCGACCCCAAATCCATCGGCGTCGGCCAGTACCAGCACGATGTGTCGCAGCTCAAACTGGCGCGCGGCCTGGATGCGGTGGTGGAAGACTGTGTGAACAAGGTCGGCGTCGACGTAAACACCGCCTCGGTCGCCTTGCTCGCACGGATTTCCGGCCTCAACGCCACCCTGGCGCAGAATATCGTCAACCATCGTGACGAAAACGGCGCGTTCAAGACCCGTGCAGCGCTGAAAAAAGTCGCACGCCTTGGCGAAAAAACCTTCGAACAAGCCGCCGGTTTCCTGCGTGTCATGAATGGCGACAACCCGCTGGACTCCTCGGCCGTCCACCCGGAGGCCTATCCGCTGGTACAACGCATTGCCGCCGAGACCGACCGCGATATCCGCTCGCTGATCGGCGACGCCGCGTTCCTCAAGCGTCTGGATCCGAAGAAGTACACCGACGAAACCTTCGGCGTGCCGACCATCACCGACATCCTGCAAGAGCTTGAAAAACCAGGCCGCGACCCGCGCCCCGAGTTCAAGACCGCCGAGTTCCAGGAAGGCGTCGAAGACCTCAAGGACCTGCAACTGGGGATGATTCTCGAAGGCGTGGTGACCAACGTGACCAACTTCGGCGCATTTGTGGACATCGGCGTGCATCAAGACGGTTTGGTGCACATTTCTGCGCTTTCGGAGAAGTTCATCAAGGACCCGCGCGAGGCAGTGAAGGCCGGTGACGTGGTCAAGGTCAAGGTCATGGAAGTCGATATCCCACGCAAACGCGTGGGCCTGTCGATGCGCATGAGCGATACCCCCGGCGAGAAAATCGATGGCGCCCGTGGCGCACGTCCGGGTTCGGCACCGCGCCAGTCGCAAAACCGCTCGGAAAACAGCGCACCACGCAAGGAAACCGCCACCGCAGCCCCGGCAAACAATGCCATGGCTTCGCTGTTCGCCAACGCCAAGCAACTGAAGAAACGCTGATGGATCTGCCCGCCGGCCAGACCCACAGCGCCTTCAGCCAACTGCTCGGCTGCCGCCTGCAACGCCTGGACCAGGGCGTTGCCGAGGTGACCCTGAGCCTGGAGCCACACCTGCGCAACCGCGCAGGCAAGCTCCATGGCGGGGCGATTTTCAGCCTGGTGGACATTGCCATGGGGCTGGCCTGCTCCAGCGCCCATGGCTTTGACCAACAAAGCGCGACCATCGAGTGCAAAATCAACTACATCCGCGCCGTGTCCGACGGCGACGTGCTGTGTACCGCCCGGGTCATCCACCCCGGCCGGCGCACGCTGGTGGTCGAGGCCGAGGTGTATCAGGAGCAAAAACTCGTCGCAAAAGCACAAGGCACCTTCGCTGTCCTATAGCTCCCTGTGATCAATTTGGGTTAATTTCGGCGCTGCGAAAACAGCGTCGGAATTTTCTTCCTGCGTAATAGCCTAATTCAGGGAATGAAGTCGGCACTTTCAGAGCAGGTTATTCCGGCTCGAAAACCAGGCGATAACGCCAGTTTTAACTTCACCCTTGTAGACCGTCTTGCCCACCCCCATATTGGGGCGACTGACGCGTGAAGGAATCCAACTTGAGCGAACTTCTCAACCGCCGCCTGGCTCTGCTCGGCAAGCGCGAACACCTCTCTTTGCTTGAGCACTGCCTGCACGGCATCGAGCGTGAATGCCTGCGTGTCACCGGCGGAGGCCGCCTGGCTCAAACGCCGCATCCAGAGGCCCTGGGCGCCGCATTGACCCATGAATCGATCACCACCGACTATTCCGAGTCGCTGCTGGAGTTCATCACGCCGGCACTGCCAAACCCGGCAGACACCCTGCGCAGCCTCGACCGAATTCACCGTTTTGCCTACAGCAAGCTCGGCAACGAGTACCTGTGGAGTCCATCGATGCCGTGCCCGTTGCCGGCCGAGGAAGATATTCCGATTGCCTACTACGGCACCTCCAACATCGGACAGCTCAAGTACGTGTATCGCAAGGGCCTGGCCCTGCGCTACGGCAAGACCATGCAGTGCATCGCCGGAATCCACTACAACTTCTCCCTGCCGGAAGAGCTGTGGCCGCTGCTCAAGGAAACCGAAGGCTTCGTGGGCACCGACCGTGACTACCAGTCCACGGCCTATATCGCCCTGATCCGTAACTTCCGCCGCTACAGCTGGCTGCTGATGTACCTGTTCGGTGCCTCGCCGGCCCTGGATGCAGGCTTTTTGCGCGGGCGCTCCCATCAGCTTGAACAGTTCGATGCCGACACCCTCTACCTGCCGTATGCCACCAGCCTGCGCATGAGCGACCTGGGCTACCAAAGCAACGCCCAGGCCGGCCTTACTCCTTGCTACAACGATCTGGCCAGCTACACCGACAGCCTGCGTGAAGCGGTGGCAACGCCCTACGCACCTTACGTCGAAGTCGGCACCCATAAGGATGGTGAGTGGGTGCAACTCAACACCAACATCCTGCAGATCGAAAACGAGTACTACTCCAACATCCGCCCCAAGCGCGTGACCTACACCGGCGAACGGCCGATCCAGGCGCTGATGGCCCGTGGCATCCAGTACATCGAAGTGCGCTGCCTGGACATCAACCCGTTCCTGCCGATGGGTATCGATTTGCCAGAGTCGCGCTTCCTCGATGCGTTCCTGCTGTACTGCGCGCTGAATGACAGCCCGTTGTTCGAAAACAACGAGTGCGGGAATGCCACATCGAACTTCCTCAGCGTGGTCAAGGAAGGCCGGCGCCCGGGTCTGCAATTGCAGCGTCGCGGGCAACCCGTGGAAATGAAGGCATGGGCCGCCGAACTGCTGGAGAAAATCGCCCCGCTGGCCGCACTGCTGGACCAGAGCCATGGCATCAATGAGCACAGCCAGGCGCTGGATGCCCAATTGGCGAAGATTCAGGACCCGTCCCTGACCCCGTCGGCCCAGGTGTTGGCGGCGATGCAGGAGCGCAAGGAAAGCTTTGCGCAGTTCTCCCTGCGCCAGAGCGAAGTGCATGCCGAGTACTTCCGCAGCGAGCCGTTGCCGGCGGACGAACAAGCACGCTTTGAAGAGCTGGCCCGCAGTTCCCTGGCACAACAGGCCGAGCTTGAGCAGAACGAAGTGGGCGATTTCGATGTGTTTGTCGGGTCTTACCAGGCCAGCATCCTGGCGATCAGCAACTGACACGCCCTTTGTAGGAGCGAGCTTGCTCGCGAAAAACTCAAGCACGCCGCGTTTATCCAAGCCGAACGCGTCATCGTTAAGGTTTTTCGCGAGCAAGCTCGCTCCTACATAAGCTAATTCGAAAATGTTATTTATTTTCGGATTCTTAGATCATTTAGTCTCCTCCCACGCCGACCCTCGGCCGCCTGATGAGGAGCTACACCATGAAACTGCCTTCCCCTTTGCGCCTCCTGGCGGCTGTATCCCTGGCCGGCGCGAGCCTGTTTGCCCAGGCGGCCGACGTGACTATCGCCTACCAGACCACCGTTGACCCGGCCAAAGTCGCCCAGGCCGACGGCGCTTATGAAAAAGCCACCAACGCCAAGATCGACTGGCGCAAATTCGACAATGGCGCCGATATCATCGCCGCCATCGCGTCCGGCGACGTGCAGATCGGCTATCTCGGTTCCAGCCCGCTGACCGCCGCCATCACCCGCAAAGTCCCGGTGCAGACCTTCCTCGTCGCGACCCAGATCGGTGGCGCCGAAGCCCTGGTGGCGCGCAACGGTTCCGGGATCAACAGCCCCCAGGACCTGATCGGCAAGAAAATCGCCGTGCCGTTCGTGTCCACCGGCCACTACAGCCTGCTGGCCGCGCTCAAACACTGGAACATCGATCCCGCGAAAGTCACCGTGCTCAACCTCGCCCCGCCGGCCATCATTGCGGCGTGGAAGCGTGGCGATATCGACGCTACTTATGTCTGGGACCCGGCCCTGGGCGTGGCCAAGGAAAACGGCAAAGTGCTGATCACCTCCGGCGAACTGGCCAAGTTCGGCGCGCCGACCTTCGATGCCTGGATCGTGCGTAAGGACTTTGCCGAGAAGCACCCGGAAATCGTCAGCGCCTTCGCCAAAGTCACCCTCGATGCCTACGCCCAATACCGCAAAGACCCACAAGCCTGGCTGGCCGACAAGGGCAACGTCGACAAACTGGTGAAGCTCTCCGGCGCCAAGGCCAGCGACATTCCGCTGCTGCTGCAAGGCAACGTCTACCCGCTGGCCGCCGACCAAGTGACGCTGCTTGGCGCCCCCACCACCAAGGCTGTGACCGACACCGCCACGTTCCTCAAGGAACAAGGCAAGGTCGAGGCCGTGCTGCCGGACTACGCCCCTTACGTCAGCGCCAAGTTCATCACCAACTGATCGGGAGTTCACTGCGATGGCCTTGCTACAGCTGGAGCGCATCAGCGCACAGTACCCCGGCGCAACCACGCCCGTGCTGGCGGATATTTCCCTGACCCTTGGGCCCCAGCAATTGCTGGTAGCCCTCGGCCCTTCCGGCAGTGGCAAGACTTCGCTGTTGAACCTGATTGCCGGCTTCGTCGAACCCAGCGCCGGGCGCATCACCCTCGACGGCGTACCCGTCAAAGGCCCGAGTGCCGAACGTGGCGTGGTGTTCCAGGACGACGCACTGCTGCCCTGGCAGGATGTGCTGGCCAATGTCGGCTTCGGCCTGGAACTGGCCGGCGTGCCCAAGGCCCAACGGCAAGTCCGCGCCCGTGAAATGCTCGCGCTGGTGGACCTGGCGGGTTTTGACAGCCGGCGCATCTGGCAACTGTCCGGTGGGCAGAAACAACGCGTGGGCCTGGCCCGCGCCCTGGCCGCCGACCCGCGGGTATTGCTGATGGACGAACCCTTCGGCGCCCTCGATGCCTTCACCCGTGAACAGATGCAAGAGCTGCTGCTGCAAGTCTGGCGGCGCACGGCCAAGCCGGTGTTCCTGATCACCCACGACATCGAAGAAGCGGTATTTCTCGCCACCGACCTGATTCTGCTGGCCCCCAACCCCGGGCAAATCGTCGAGCGCCTGAGCCTGGATTTCGGCCAGCGTTACGCTGCCGGCGAATCGGCGCGCGCGATCAAGTCCGACCCACGGTTTATCGAAACCCGCGAGCACGTGCTGGGCAAAGTGTTCTCGCAACGGCAGGTGTACGCATGAGCAGTTATGAAATCCCGGCCACTGCCGTCAGCCAAGCCAGCCCACCGCTGCGTCGCACGTTGAGCACGCGCTGGATCAGTGTGCTGACGCTGGTTGCGCTGCTGGCGCTGTGGTGGGCCGTGACCGCCAGCGGGCTGATCGAGCCGCTGTTCCTGCCGCCGCCGGCGGCCGTATTGCAAAAAGGCTGGCTGCTGGCAACCAGCGGCTACATGGACTCCACCCTCTGGCAGCATCTGGGCGCCAGCCTGGGTCGCATTGGCCTGGGCCTGGGCTTTGCGGTGCTGACCGCCGTGCCGGTCGGCATTGCCATCGGCGCCAACCGTATCGCCCGTGGCATTCTCGACCCGCTGATCGAGTTCTACCGCCCGATCCCACCGCTGGCCTACCTACCGCTGATCGTGATCTGGTGCGGCATTGGCGAGCTGTCCAAGGTGTTGCTGATCTACCTGGCGATCTTCGCGCCAATTGCCATCGCTACCGCCACCGGCGTACGCACCGTAGACCCGGCCAAATTGCGCGCAGCGCAGTCCCTGGGCGCGACGCGGGCGCAGTTGATCCGCCATGTGATTCTGCCCAGCGCCCTGCCCGACATCCTCACCGGCGTGCGCATCGGACTGGGCGTGGGCTGGTCGACCCTGGTCGCCGCCGAACTGATCGCCGCCACCAGCGGCCTGGGGTTCATGGTGCAGTCAGCGGCGCAGTTTTTGGTCACCGATGTGGTGGTGCTGGGCATCCTGGTCATCGCCCTGATTGCCTTCGCCATGGAAATGGGCCTGCGTGCCCTGCAGCGCAAGCTGGTGCCATGGCATGGCCAGGCCCACTGAATAACAACAGCACTGACTACGCCGGCATCTCGGCGCCCGACATTTGCGAGAAGAGCATGAGCCGCCTGACCGTTACCCCCTTAAGCAGCGCCCTGGGCGCCCAGATCAGTGGCGTCGATATTGCCCAGCCGCTGAACCTCGAACAGCGCGACGCCATCGAGCAGGCGCTGCTCCAGCATTCGGTGCTGTTCTTTCGCGACCAGCCGATCACCCCGCAGCAGCAAGCGCGCTTCGCGGCGAATTTCGGTGACCTGCACATTCACCCGATCTACCCCAACGTGCCGGAACAACCCGAAGTGCTGATCCTCGACACCGCCGTCACCGACGTGCGCGACAACGCCATCTGGCACACCGACGTGACCTTCCTGCCCACGCCAGCCATGGGCGCCGTGCTCAGCGCCAAACTGCTGCCGGCCTTTGGCGGTGACACGTTGTGGGCCAGCGGCATCGCGGCCTTTGAGGCGTTATCGGAACCGATGAAGGGCTTTTTGACCGGCCTGACGGCGACCCACGACTTCACTCGCTCGTTCCCTCTGGAGCGTTACGGCAACACCGCCCAAGACCTGGCTCGCTGGGAAGAAGCACGCAGGAAAAACCCGCCACTGTCGCACCCGGTGATTCGCACGCACCCGGTCAGCGGGCGCAAATCGCTGTTTGTCAGCGACGGCTTCACCAGCAAGATCAACGAACTGGAACCAGCCGAAAGCGAGGTCATCCTCAAACTGCTGTTCGCCCACGCCACTCGCCCGGAATTCACTATCCGCTGGCGCTGGCAAGCCAACGACGTGGCCTTCTGGGACAACCGCGTCACCCAGCACTACGCCGTGGACGACTACCGGCCACAACGACGGGTGATGCATCGGGCAACAATCCTGGGTGACGTGCCCTTCTAACAGGCCCTTGTAGGGGCGAGCTTGCTCGCGAAAAACCCAAGGACGCTGCGGGGCATCAGATGCCCCGCGTTTTCGTTGGCGATCTTCACGAGCAAGCTCGCGCCTACAGTTTGTTCAGCGCACCAGATGCAGGAACTGCAGATGCCGCTCGTACTGGTCGAGGATGTCGTTGATGATCTGCTCCTTGGTGTAGCCCACCAAGTCGTAGTCCTGGCTACCCTCGCTCAAGTGTACTTCCGCGCGGTAGTAGCGACGGTTGTTCATCTCTTTGGAGCCCATGCCACCACGGGCAAAGGACGGCGTGAAGTAGCCGCGCATCTGCACCTGGTAGACAAACGGATGCTCTTCGCCGTGGCCGATTTCCAGGCTGACGCTGTCGTTGGACGGGTCGGGCTGGGTGACGACGTTCAGGCCTTTCTCGACAAACACCGCAGTCACTTCCTCAATGGCCGGGCGTACTGTGGTTTCGAGGAAGCGGTAGACCTCGTCCCGTGAAGGAAAGTGCACCGCCTGGCTCAAGCGCTGGCGCCAGCCGCCACGGCCCTTGCGGGATGCCGATACCGGGGCCAGGGAGTGCAGTTGGGCAATCTGCTTCTGGGATTCGAGGTAGAACGCCTTGTGCAGCCCCCACATCATCAACAGCAGGATCAACGAGAACGGCAGCGAGGTCAGTACGACTGCGGACTTGAGCGAGTCTATGCTGCCGGCAAACAGCAAGGCGCTGGTCACCAGCGCGGTCATCGCGCCCCAGAACACCCGCAGCCACTTGGGCCCGTCTTCATCGGCGTTGCCACCCTTGGACGACAGGGTCGACAGCACCACGGTGCCGGAGTCGGCCGAAGTGACAAAGAACACAAAACTGATAAACACCGTGACCGCGATCACGGTCTTGCTCCACGGGTAGGTTTCCAGCAGCAGGTACAGGCTCATCGAGGGGTCGTCGATGGCCGACTGACCCAGGGCGACCATGCCGTGGTTGAGCACCTGGTCAATGGCGCTGTTGCCGAAGATCGACATCCACGCCAGGGTGAAGCCCAGCGGGATCAGCAGCACGCCGAAGACGAACTCGCGGATGGTGCGGCCACGGGAAATCCGTGCGATGAACAGGCCCACGAACGGCGACCACGCGATCCACCAGGCCCAGTAGAACACGGTCCAACCGCCGAGCCAGTCGCTGGGCTTGTCGTAGGCGTACACATCAAAACTCTTGCTCGGCAATGCGCCGAGGTAGTCACCGATGTTCTGGATCAGGGTGTTGAGCAAATGCTGGGTGGGCCCGGCGAACAGCACAAACAGCAGCAGCGCACAGGCCAGCAGCATGTTGATGTCGGACATGACGCGCACACCCTTGTCGACACCGGCCACCGCGACCAGGATCGCCGCGCCCATCATCAGGGTGATCAGGCCGACCTGGATCCATTGGGTGTGGGCAATGCCGAACAGGTAGTCCAGGCCCGAGTTGAGGTGCAGCACCCCAAAGCCCATATCGGCCCCCAGGCCGAACACCGTGGCAATAATGCCAAAGCCATCCACTGCATAGCCAATAGGGCCGTTGATGCGCTTGCCGATCAGCGGGTACAGCGCCGAACGCAAGGCCAGCGGCAGGTTATGCCGGTAGGCGAAGTACGCCAGGGCCATGCCGACGAACGCAAATACGCCCCAGCCGTGCAGGCCCCAATGCAGGAACAGCACCTGCATGGCCTGGCGCGCCGCATCGGCGTTCAAGGCCTCGCCCTGGGGCGGTTGCACCAGGTGGGTCAAGGGCTCCGAGACGCAGAAGAAAAACAGCGTGATGCTGATCCCGGCGGCAAACAGCATGCCGGCCCAGGACAAATAACTGAATTCGGGCTCGTCGTGGTCGGCACCGAGTTTGATCTTGCCGTAGCCAGACAACGCGGTGACCACCACGAAGACCAGATACAGGGTCATCGCCAGCATGTAGTACCAGCCGACCGTATTGGCCGCCCAGTTTTGCGCGGCCAGCAACCAGGCGCCGGCCTGTTCGGGGATCGCGATGACGGTGAGGCCAAACAGCAGGATGAAGCTCGCGGCGAAGTAAAACACCGGCGCATTCATGCGCACCAGGCCGCTTGGAGGGGCAGACGATGCACTCATGAACGGTGCACCTCGAGGGTGTTGGATGTGGCTGTATAAAACGGACTCAGCAAAGGTAAGCCTCCTGTTGTGAGCGGGCAGCGAACCACCGGTTTAACTTGAACGAACGTTCAAGTTAAACATGAATAGGCGGTCTGGGACTAATCGCAAGGCTGAGTGGTAGGTAATTCCTACACTAGCTCAAGGAAGGGTATGACGGGCGGGAAAGGCAAAACGTTCAGCGATTACTGGTTGAATTTGGAATACAGGCAAAAAATGTGGGAGCGGGCTTGCTCGCGAATGCGGTGTGTCAGGCACAAAGTCAGTGGCTGACACACCGCATTCGCGAGCAAGCCCGCTCCCACATTAGATCGTCGCTACTTCAACACTATTTCTGCGTCCCATCATCATGCTGCAAATTCGCCTGTGTGATGTTCGCCCCCGCCGGCACGCTGCGGGTCAGCCACACATTGCCGCCAATGGTCGAGCCCTTGCCGATGGTGATCCGCCCCAGGATCGTCGCCCCGGCATAGATCACGACATCGTCCTCCACAATCGGGTGGCGCGGATGGCCCTTCTGCAACTGCCCATCCTCATCCGCCGGGAAACGCTTGGCGCCCAGGGTTACCGCCTGGTAGATACGCACCCGCTCGCCAATGATCGCCGTCTCGCCAATCACCACACCCGTACCGTGATCGATAAAGAAGCTCGGGCCGATCTGCGCGCCAGGGTGGATATCGATGCCGGTGGCCGAGTGGGCGATTTCCGCGCTGATCCGCGCCAGCAGAGGCAGCCCGGCGCGATACAAATGGTGGGCTAGGCGATGGTGGATCACCGCCAGGATCCCCGGGTAGCACAGCAACACCTCATCCACACTGCGCGCGGCCGGGTCGCCGTGATAGGCGGCCAGCACATCGGTGTCCAACAGGCTACGCAACGCCGGCAGGGCCAGGGCAAAGTCCTGGATCAGGCGAATGGCCAATGCATCGACTTCATTATCGGCATGGCCGCCTTGGCGCGCGGCATAGCGCAACTCCAGGCGGGCTTGGGCGAGCAAGGCATTGAGCGCCACATCGAGGGTATGGCCGACGTAAAAGTCCTCGCTCTCCTCGCGCAAATCCACCGGCCCCAGGCGCATGGGGAACAGTGCGCCACACAACGCCTCGAGAATCTGCGCCACCGCATCACGGGAAGGTAATTCGCGACCGCCCTGCTCGCCGCTGACCCGGCCGTTGCGCGTGCGCCACTGGTCCCGGGCGCCACGCAACTGGCTGACGATGGTCTGTAATTGCCAATGACTGGAACGCTCGCTCACGGTATTCACTCCTGACGTAATGGCCATCACTTTACGGTATGCAACCGGGCCGCCCTTAAGAACCAATGGTGCAATGCTAATAACCGCAGAGCATAAGCAACTGGCAGTTGCCCGCGCAAAAAGCCCTGCCTATAGTCCTTCCCATCTCCTCTTACCCGTGCGTGACCATGATCAAACAACAGCTCGACCGTTTTAATCGTCTGGAACTGCTGGGTGGCGCCACCGCCCTGGAAAAACTCGAACGACTGTCGACCTGGCTGGGCCGTGATATCTACATCAAGCGCGACGACACCACGCCCCTGGCCATGGGCGGCAACAAACTGCGCAAGCTCGAATACCTCGCCGCCGATGCCCTGGCCCAGGGCGCCGATACGCTGATCACCGCCGGTGCGATCCAGTCCAACCATGTGCGCCAGACCGCCGCCCTGGCGGCCAAGCTGGGCCTGGGCTGTGTCGCCCTGCTGGAAAACCCCACAGGCACCGACGACCCCAACTACCTGGGCAATGGCAACCGCTTGTTGGTAGAGCTGTTCGACGCCAAGGTCGAACTCGTCGAAAACCTGGACAACGCCGACGAGCAACTCCATGCCCTGGCCGAGCGCCTGCGCAGCAATGGCAAAAATCCCTATCTGGTGCCGATCGGCGGCTCCAACGCCCTGGGCGCCCTGGGCTATGTGCGCGCCGGGCTGGAACTGGCCGCGCAGATTGACGCCAGCGGCCTGCAATTCGCGGCGGTGGTCCTGGCATCCGGCAGCGCCGGCACCCACAGCGGCCTGGCCCTGGCATTGAGCGAGGTGCAGCCGGACTTGCCGGTGATTGGTGTCACCGTATCGCGCACCGACGAAGCGCAACGGCCCAAGGTCCAAGGCCTGGCCGAGCGCACGGCGCAGTTGCTGGGAGTGGAGGTACCCGACGCGTTCAAGGTGATCCTGTGGGACGAATACTTCGCCCCGCGCTACGGCGAACCCAACGCTGGCACCCTGGCGGCAATCAAGCTGCTGGCGAGCCAGGAAGGCCTGCTGCTCGACCCGGTCTACACCGGCAAGGCCATGGCCGGGTTGCTGGACGGCATCGGGCGCGGGGCGTTCGAAGACGGGCCGATCATCTTCCTGCACACCGGCGGGGCGCCGGCGTTGTTTGCCTATGACTCATTGTTCTGACCGAATGTGGGAGCGGGCTTGCCCGCGATTGCGGTGGTTCTGTGATGAGTCGGGCGCCTGACACACTGCTATCGCGGGCAAGCCCGCTCCCACATTGAATCTCCACTTCATATTCAAAAATAGAATATAAAACTGAATTTATATTATTTTTAACGCTTTAAACCTCGCCCTATAGTCGCGCTCCCACACACCGCGTTTTTAGGGCAGGATACGACCACTGCGTCACCTGCTTCGCACACCACAAAAAACACAGGGGCTTGTCATGACTATTTCTGTATTGCGTCGCACATTGCTGGTTGGCACATTGGGCCTGGCCCTTGGCGCCGGGTTGCTGGGCCAGGCGGTGGCCGGCGAGCAACTGGGCAAGATCAAGAAGGCCGGCGAGATCAAGATCGGCCTGGAAGGTACCTACCCACCGTTCAGCTTCGTTGATGAAAGCGGCAAGCTCAGCGGCTTTGAAGTCGAGCTGTCCGAAGCCCTGGCCAAGGAGCTGGGCGTCAAGGTCAAGCTGCAAGCCACACCGTGGGACGGCATCCTCGCCGCACTGGAATCCAAGCGCCTCGACGCCGTGGTCAACCAGGTGACGATCTCCGAAGAGCGCCAGAAAAAGTACGATTTCTCCAAGCCCTACACCGTCTCCGGGATCCAGGCCCTGACCCTGGCGAAAAACGTCGACACCATCAAGACCGCCGATGACCTGGCCGGCAAGAAAGTCGGGGTAGGCCTGGGCACCAACTACGAACAATGGCTCAAGGACAACCAACCCAAGGCCATCATCAAGACCTATAACGACGACCCGACCAAGTTCCAGGAACTGCGCATCGGCCGTATCGACGCGATTCTGATCGACCGCCTGGCGGCCCTGGAATATGCGAAGAAAGCCACGGACACCGCCGCTGCCGGTGAAGCCTTCTCCCGCCAGGAAGCCGGGATTGCCCTGCGCAAAGGCGAGCCTGAGCTGCTGGAAGCGGTCAACCAGGCCCTCGACAAACTGCGCGCCGACGGCACCTTGAAGAAGCTGTCCGAGAAATACTTCAACGCTGACGTCACTCAATAATGGAAGCAGGTTTCCAACTCGCGCTCGACTCCGCGCCCTTTCTGCTCAAGGGCGCGTACTACACGGTGATCCTCAGCCTCGGCGGGATGTTTTTCGGTTTGCTGCTGGGCTTCGGCCTGGCCTTGATGCGCCTGTCGCGCTTCAAGCTCTTGAGCTGGACCGCCCGGGTGTACGTCTCGTTCTTTCGCGGCACGCCATTGCTGGTACAGCTGTTTTTGATCTACTACGGCTTGCCGCAAGTGGGGATCGAGCTGGATCCGATCCCGGCGGCGATGATCGGCTTTTCGCTGAACATGGCCGCCTACGCCTGTGAAATCCTGCGCGCCGCCATCGGCTCCATCGAGCGTGGCCAGTGGGAAGCGGCCGCCAGTATCGGCATGACCCGTGCGCAAACCCTGCGCCGGGCCATCCTGCCGCAAGCCATGCGTACGGCCCTGCCGCCTTTGGGCAACAGCTTTATTTCGCTGGTCAAGGACACGGCGCTGGCCGCCACCATCCAGGTGCCCGAACTGTTCCGCCAGGCCCAACTGGTGTCTGCGCGCACCTTTGAAATTTTCACCATGTACCTGTCCGCGGCCCTGATCTACTGGGTCCTGGCAAGCATCCTGGCGCATTTTCAAAATCGCCTGGAAGACCGGGTCAACCGGCATGACCTGGAGTCTTGACGCATGATCGTGGTTGAAAAACTGACCAAACAATTCAAGGGCCAAGTGGTGCTCAACGGGATCGACCTGGAGGTCAAGGAAGGCGAAGTCGTCGCCATCATCGGCCCCAGCGGATCTGGCAAGACGACCTTCCTGCGCTGCCTGAACTTCCTTGAAGAACCCACCAGCGGCCGGATCAAGGTCGGCGACATCCAGATCGACGGCAGCCGCCCGCTCAACCAGCAACAAAGCCTGGTGCGGCGCCTGCGCCAGCATGTGGGCTTTGTGTTCCAGAACTTCAACCTGTTCCCCCACCGCACCGCGCTGGAAAACGTCATCGAAGGCCCGCTGGTGGTCAAGAAGATGCCACGCGAAGCCGCCGACCGCCTCGGTCGCTCGCTACTGGCCAAGGTCGGCCTGGCGGGCAAGGAAGACGCCTACCCCCGGCGCCTGTCCGGTGGCCAGCAGCAACGGGTGGCAATTGCCCGGGCCTTGGCAATGGAACCGGAAGTCATCCTGTTCGATGAACCGACCTCGGCCCTCGACCCAGAGTTGGTGGGCGAAGTACTGGCGACCATCCGCAGCCTGGCCGAAGAGAACCGCACCATGGTCATCGTCACCCACGAAATGAGTTTTGCGCGGGACGTGGCCAACCGGGTGATCTTTTTCGACAAGGGCGTGATCGTCGAGCAAGGCGAAGCCAAGGCGCTGTTTGCCAACCCCAGGGAAGAACGGACCCGGCAGTTCCTCAGCAAATTCCTCACCCACTAACCCCCCACTCACTGTAGGAGCGAGCTTGCTCGCGAAAAACGCCCAGACGACACGGTTAATTTGATTCTCCGCGTTATCGTTGACGTTCTTCGCGAGCAAGCTCGCTCCTACAGGGATCGGCGCTCATCACATAGAAAAGCACCCTACCCAAACCCGCCTTTACACCCCCTCCCAGTCAGACCCATCTGAATAATCCCAAACCCGCCGTTTAGCCTTTTGCCGCCATTGACGCCCCCTGGCCAACCCTCTTATCTAAGGCCCAGAGGATTGGATCCTATCCTGGCTTTTCAAAAAAATCGTTCCTTTCGAACCCCCCTCCGGGGCTCGGAACGATCGCTGCTGGCTGCATCAAGGAGATTATTTATGAAGCACCTTCCCCCCCTGGCCATGTTCGCCGCGCCGACAGTGCCCCAGGCCCTCAAACAAGGTATCAATGCGCACGCCGCCACCCATTTGCAGGTCGATATCGCCCCCTACCCAAACATGGGCAAGGGCGACCTGATCGAGCTGTTCTGGAACAACTGCTTTGCCGCCTCCAAGCGCGTAGGCGCCGCCGATATCGGCCAGCCCAGCAGCCTGCGGGTGCCCGAGAGTTTTGTGCAAAATGGCGCCGCACGGATTCATTACCGGGTCATGCAAGTGGGGCGCGGCCCGGCGCGCTCCCTGATCACCCGCGTGCAGGTCAAGACCGCGTGCCCTGGCGGCCAGCCATCGGTGCTGTGTGGTGAAGAAAACCAGAGCCTGGCCCCGGTCGGCCTGCCGGAAACCATTCGCCGCCATGGCGTCAACCCCAGCCAGATCCGCCGGGGCGTGCCGTTGATCATCGAACCCTACCTGAACATGGCCACCGGCGATGCAATCACCCTGCGCTGGGGCGACGCGCGCCTTGACCTGCCGCCCATCCAGGCCCATGAGGTGGGCCGGCCGGTGCATGTCTGGGTGCCTTCGGCGCTGATCCTCGACGCGGGCGACGATGCACGCCAGGAGGTCACCTACTGCGTGATCGACCGTGTGGGCAACAACTCCCGCTGGGCCCCGCCACGCACCGTGAGCATCGGCCAGGCCCAGGCCCATGGACCGGCCGGCCATCCGTCGGTGTACCAGCCACGGCGCCCTGGCTCGCCTTGCGAGCCGGGGTGACAGACCTTCTATGCATATTCCTAAAAGTTAGTTTATTTAAAAAATAAACACGCTTAGGGTATATACACCGGACCACCGGACATTCCTGATTTTTAAGCTTTCCACGGATGTGAGGTAGGTATGGTCAAAATTACCCCGGTGCACAACGCCAGGGCATTACGTGTAGCCACGCAGGGGCGCACCGATGTCTAACTTGGCGCAATCGCCCCTCCAGAGCGATCTGGATATCGCCCCGCTGCTATTGCCCGCCAAAGTGCTGCGCAACGACAGTGAAGCCCTCGCCGCCGCCCACGAGCTTGCCCAGGCTGCCCGCCTGCAAGCCGGGTTGCGCGACCGCCAGCGCAAACTGCCCTGGGCCGAACTCGAACAGTTCACCCGCAGTGGCCTGGGCAGTATTTCCATCCCCCGCGAATACGGTGGCCCGCAAGTGTCGTTCGTGACCCTGGCCGAGGTGTTCGCCATTATCAGCGCCGCCGACCCGGCCCTGGGGCAGATCCCGCAGAACCACTTCGGCATCTTGCACGTACTGCAAGGTGCGGCCAGCCAAGAGCAGAAAAAACAGCTGTTCCAAAGCGTGCTGGATGGCTGGCGCATCGGCAACGGCGGCCCGGAACGCGGCACCAAAAACACCCTGGATTTGAAGGCGCGGATCAGCGCCGAGGGTGACGGCCTTGTCATCAACGGCCAGAAGTTCTACTCCACCGGCGCGCTGTTCGCCCATTGGGTCGCGGTCAAGGCCCTGGATGACGAAGGCCGCCAGGTCATGGCGTTTGTGCGACGGGGCACGCCGGGCCTGCGCATCGTCGATGACTGGTCGGGTTTTGGCCAACGCACCACCGCCAGCGGCACCGTGCTGCTCAACAATGTGCCGGTAGACGCCGACCTGGTGGTGCCGACCTGGCGCCTGGGGCAAACCCCGGGCATCCAGGGCGCGGTCTCGCAATTGATCCAGGCGGCCATCGACGCCGGCATCGCCCGCGGCGCCCTCGACGACACCATCAGCTTCGTGCGTGAGCGCGCACGACCCTGGATCGACGCCAAGGTCGAGCGGGCCAGTGATGACCTCTACGTGATTGCCGATATCGGCAAACTGAAAATCGAGCTGCACGCCGCCGAAGCCCTGTTGCGCAAGGCCGGCCAAGTGTTGGACCAGGTCAGCGCCGCGCCCATCACCGAGCACTCCGCCGCCCGGGCCTCGATTGCCGTGGCCCAAGCCAAGGTGCTGACCACCGAAGTCTCGTTGCTGGTCAGCGAGAAGCTCTTCGAACTGGCCGGCAGCCGCGCCACCCTCGCCGAATTCAACCTCGACCGCCACTGGCGCAATGCCCGGGTACACACCCTGCACGACCCGGTGCGCTGGAAATATCACGCGGTGGGCGCTTGGCACCTCAATGGAACATTGCCGGCCCGGCATTCCTGGATCTGACGACCAGACCTCTGGAGAAAAACATGACGCTTTCCCATCCCGTCGCGGTCATCACCAGCGATGAACAAGCCCTGATTGTCGCCAGCGACCTGGCCGAAGACTTTCGCCGTGACAGCGCCCTGCGCGACCGCGAACGGCGCCTGCCGCTCGCCGAACTGGAAGCCTTTTCCCGTTCCGGCCTGTGGGGCATCAGCGTGCCCAAGGCCTACGGCGGCGCTGGCGTATCCAACGTCACCCTGGCCAAGGTCATCGCCCTGATCGCCCAGGCCGATGCCTCATTGGGGCAGATCCCGCAGAACCATTTCTATGCCCTGGAAGTGCTGCGGGTAAATGGCAGCCCGGCGCAGCAACAGCGCCTGTACGCCGAGGTCCTGGCCGGCCAGCGCTTTGGCAATGCCCTGGCGGAACTGGGTACCAAGACCGCCCATGACCGGGTGACCGCGATTACCCGTGACGGCGACGGGTTTCGTATCAGTGGCCGTAAGTTCTACGCCACCGGCGCGATCTACGCCCAGCGCATTCCCACATCGGTGGTGGACGAGCACGGCGTGCAGCAACTGGCCTTTGTCCCGCACGACAGCCAGGGCCTGACGGTGATCGACGACTGGAGCGGCTTTGGCCAGCGCACCACCGGTAGCGGCTCGGTGGTGTTCGACAACGTTTGGGTCGCGGCCGCAGACGTGATCCCGTTCCAAAGCGCCTTCGAGCGCCCGACCACCGTGGGCCCGCTGGCCCAGATCCTCCACGCCGCCATCGACACCGGCATCGCCCGCGCGGCCTTTGAAGATGCCCTGCATTTTGTGCGCACCAAGACCCGGCCGTGGATCGACTCGGGCAACGACAAGGCCAGTGAAGACCCACTGACCCTCAAGAGCTTCGGCCACCTGAGCGTGCGCCTGCACGCCACCGAAGCCCTGCTGGAGCGCTCCGGCGAATTCCTCGACCGCGCCCAGGCCGACAGCACCGCGCAAACCGTCGCGGCGGCCTCGATTGCCGTGGCCGAAGTACGCGCCCTGAGCACCGAGATTTCCCTGGCCGCCGGCAGCACCCTGTTCGAACTCGCCGGCAGCCAGGCGACCCTCGCCGAACATGGCCTGGACCGCCACTGGCGCAACGCCCGGGTGCATACCCTGCACGACCCGGTGCGCTGGAAGTACCACGCGGTGGGCAATTACTACCTCAACGATGAAAACCCGCCACTGCGGGGGACCATCTGATGGCGAAGAAAAAGATCCTGCTCAATGCCTTCAACATGAACTGCATCGGGCATATCAACCACGGCCTGTGGACTCATCCACGGGACACCTCGACCCAATACAAAACCCTCGAATACTGGACTGAACTGGCGCAACTGCTGGAGCGCGGCCTGTTCGACGGTTTGTTTATCGCCGATATCGTTGGCGTGTACGACGTCTATCAAGGCTCGGTCGACGTGCCGCTCAAGGAGTCCATCCAACTGCCGGTCAACGACCCGCTGCTGCTGGTCTCGGCCATGGCCGCCGTGACCAGGAACCTGGGTTTCGGCCTGACCGCCAACCTGACCTATGAGCCGCCGTATCTGTTCGCCCGGCGCATGTCCACCCTGGATCACCTGAGCCGTGGGCGGGTGGGCTGGAACATCGTCACCGGCTACCTGGACAGCGCCGCCAAGGCCATGGGCCTCACCGAACAGGTCGAGCATGACCGGCGCTACGACCAGGCCGACGAGTACTTGGAGGTGCTGTACAAGCTCTGGGAAGGCAGCTGGGAAGACGACGCGGTACTCAACGACCCGCAACAACGCATCTATGCCCAGCCGGGCAAGGTGCACAAGGTCGAGCACCATGGCGAGTTCTATCAGGTGGAGGGTTATCACCTCTGCGAGCCCTCGCCGCAGCGCACGCCGGTGCTGTTCCAGGCCGGTAGCTCGGAGCGCGGCCTGCTGTTCGCCGGGCGCCATGCCGAGTGTGTATTTATCAGCGGGCAGAACAAGGCCGCGACCCAGGTGCAAGTGGACAAGGTCCGCGCCAGCGCGGTCGAGGCCGGGCGCAACCCGCACGACATCAAGGTGTTCATGGGGCTCAACGTGATTGTCGGCGCCACCGAGGCACTGGCCTGGGCCAAGCATGCCGAGTACCTGAGCTACGCCAGTGCCGAAGCCGGCGTGGCGCACTTCAGCGCCTCCACCGCCATCGACTTCTCACAGTACGAACTGGATGAACCGATCCAGTACGTGAAGAGCAACGCCATCCAGTCAGCCACCAAGGCCTTGCAAAACAACGACTGGACCCGTCGCAAACTGCTGGAGCAGCACGCTTTGGGCGGGCGCTATATCACCCTGGTGGGTTCGCCTGCGCAGGTGGCCGATGAGCTGGAGTCCTGGATCGCCGAGACCGGCCTGGATGGCTTCAACCTGACGCGCATTGTTACGCCGGAAAGCTATGTGGACTTCATTGATCTGGTGATTCCCGAGCTGCAAAGGCGTGGGTCGTACAAGACCGCTTATGAGACCGGGACACTGCGCGAAAAAGTGTTCCACCGCGATGCCCGTTTACCCGAACAACACACCGGTTCCACCTACCGCCACTAACCCCTGTAGGAGCGAGCTTGCTCGCGAAAATCGTTAACGATAACGCGGGGTATCTGATTCCCCGAGGCGCCCTCAGGTTTTTCGCGAGCAAGCTCGCTCCTACATTTGGAATATCAATGATGAAAAAAACACTGCTCTCCCACCCAGTCAAGGCACTGGCCCTGGCCCTCGGCCTGTTCAGCTCGGCGGTTTTTGCCGCCGATGCGCCGCTCAAAGTCGGCACCACGGCCGCCTTCGCCATTCCCCTGGAGGCTGCCGTCGAAGAGGCCGGCAAGCAGGGCCTGAAAGTCGAGCTGGTGGAGTTCACCGACTGGATAGCGCCCAACGTCAGCCTCGCCGCCGGCGATATCGACGTGAACTACTTCCAGCACATCCCGTTCCTGGAAAACGCCAAGGCCGCTGCCGGTTTTGACTTGGTGCCGTTCAAGCCCGGGATCATCAACAACGTGGGCCTGTACTCGAAAAAATACAAAAGCTTCGATGAGCTGCCCCAAGGCGCCAGCGTGGCCATCGCCAACGACCCGATCAACAGCGGGCGCGGCCTGCAACTGCTGGCCAAGGCAGGCTTGATCACCCTCAAGCCGGGCGTGGGCTACAAGGCCACCGAAGAAGACATCGTCGCCAACCCGAAAAAAATCAAGATCCTGCAAGTCGAAGCGGTGCAGCTGGTGCGCGCCTATGACGATGCCGACCTGGTGCAGGGCTACCCGGCCTATATCCGCCTGTCCAAGACCTTCAATGCCGAGTCGGCGCTGCTGTTCGACGGCCTCGACCACCCGGAATACGTGATCCAGTTCGTGACCCAGCCCAAAGGCACCAGCGACCCACGGGTGATCAAGTTCGTCGAGATCTACCAGCACTCGCCGGTGGTCCGCGCAGCCCTGGATAAATCCCTGGGCAAGCTCTACCAAGTCGGCTGGGAAGGCTGAATATGAGCGCCGCCAACGCCCAACTGCGCGACCTCGGCACACCGCCCGCGGACGCCCGGCAGACAGAGCTGCATCCGGACTTGAACCACGCCCATGTGCGTTTTATCAACCTGGGCAAAACCTATGACGGCACGGTGCACGCGCTGCAAGGCATCGACCTGGCGATCCAGCGCGGCGAAGTGTTCGGCATCATCGGCCGCAGCGGCGCTGGCAAGTCGTCGCTGATCCGCACCATCAACCGCCTGGAACAACCCAGCAGCGGCCGGGTGTTGATCGACCAGGTGGATATCGGCGGCTTCGACGAAGACCGCCTGGTGGCCCTGCGGCGGCGCATCGGCATGATCTTCCAGCACTTCAACCTGATGTCGGCCAAGACCGTGTGGCAGAACGTCGAACTGCCGCTGAAAGTGGCCGGTGTGCCCAAGCCACAGCGCGAGCAAAAAGTGCGTGAGCTCCTGGAATTGGTCGGTTTGCAGGACAAGCACAAGGCGTACCCGGCGCAGTTGTCCGGCGGCCAGAAGCAACGGGTGGGCATCGCCCGATCGCTGGTGCACGACCCGCAGATCCTGCTGTGCGACGAAGCCACCTCGGCCCTGGACCCGGAAACCACCCAGTCGATCCTCGGCCTGTTGCGCGAGATCAACCAGCGCCTGGGCCTGACCATCGTGCTGATCACCCATGAGATGGCCGTGATCCGCGAAATCTGCGACCGCGTGGTGGTGCTCGAACATGGGCGGATCGTCGAGCAAGGCCCGGTGTGGGAGGTGTTTGGCAACCCTCGGCACGAGGTCAGCAAAACCCTGCTGGCGCCCCTGCAACACGGCTTGCCCGATGAGCTGCAAAAACGCCTGCAGGCCACGCCGCAGTCGGCGCATGCGGCGGTGGTGCTGCGCCTGCAGTTCACCGGCGCCAGTGCCGATGAACCGGACCTCGCCGCGCTGTTCAGCGCCCTGGGTGGGCGCGTGCGCCTGCTGCAAGGTGGGGTCGAACGCATCCAGGGCCACGCCCTGGGGCAATTGCTGCTGGCGGTGACGGGCTCAACCCTGGACGCCGACACATTACGCACCCGCGCCACGCGCTGGGCACAACAGGTCGAGGTGCTGGGTTATGTGGTTTGATCGTTTATTGCAGGGCGCCATCGACACCTTGTTGATGGTGGGCGTGTCATCGTTGATCGCGTTGCTGGTGGGGATCCCGCTGGCGGTGTTCCTGGTGACCAGCGACAAGGGCGGCATCTACCAGGCCCCGGCGTTGAACCGGGTGCTGGGGGCGTTCGTCAATCTGTTCCGCTCCATCCCGTTCCTGATTCTGATGGTGGCGCTGATCCCCTTCACCCGGCTGATCGTCGGCACCACCTATGGCGTGTGGGCAGCGGTGGTGCCGCTGACCATCGCCGCCACGCCGTTCTTTGCGCGGATCGCCGAAGTCAGCCTGCGTGAAGTCGACCACGGCCTGATCGAAGCGGCGCAGGCCATGGGCTGCCGGCGCTGGCATATCGTCTGGCATGTGCTGTTGCCGGAAGCGCTGCCGGGGATTGTCGGCGGGTTCACCATTACCCTGGTGACCATGATCAACTCCTCGGCCATGGCCGGGGCGATTGGCGCCGGCGGCCTGGGGGACATCGCCTACCGCTACGGCTACCAACGCTTCGACAGCCAGATCATGCTCACGGTGATTGTGCTGCTGGTGATTCTGGTGGCGGTGATCCAACTGGGCGGCGATCGCCTGGCGCGCGGGCTCAACAAGCGCTGAGGTATAGTCGGCACCTCTCTTTGCCCTGGTGCCGACTGCCATGAAACTCGCCCCCGACGACCTCCACCAGATTACTTCCACCACCCTGGGCCACTACAACCAGGTGGCCGAGGATTTTCGCGAAGGCACCCGCGACCATGATGTGAGCCAGAACATCGACGCGTTGCTGCGGCATATCCAGGGTGATGCACCGTTTACCGTGCTGGATTTCGGCTGTGGGCCGGGGCGCGATTTGCAGACATTCACCCGCCTGGGACATATCGCCGTCGGGCTCGACGGCGCCGAGCGGTTTGCACAGATGGCGCGCCAGGACAGCGGCTGCGAGGTACTGCACCAGGACTTCCTCAAACTCGACCTACCGGCCGGGCGGTTCGATGGGATCTTTGCCAATGCGGTGCTGTTTCATATTCCCAAGCAGGAATTGCCGCGCATTCTCAGGCAACTGCATGGGGCGTTGACGCCGGGTGGCGTCTTGTTCAGCTCCAACCCCCGAGGGGAAAACCAGGAGGGCTGGAACGGGCCGCGGTATGGCTCGTACCACGACCTTGCGGCCTGGCAGGGGCTGCTGACGACGGCGGGGTTTGAGGAGCTGGAGCACTACTATCGCCCAGCAGGCCTGCCGCGCGAGCAACAGCCTTGGTTGGCCAGTGTGTGGCGCAAGGTTGGGGTTGTCTGAGCGGACGCCATCGCGGGCAAGCCCGCTCCCACATTGGAATGCATTCCCCTGTAGGAGCGGGCTTGCCCGCGATGGACTCAAGAACACCGCTAATCCACCTGATACACCACCGGCCCTGCCCCCACCACCAACGCCGTCACACTGCGCCCCGCATAGCCTTCCCTTTGCTCCTGCGCAAAATTGGCCACCAACCGCGTGCCATCGGCAAAGGTCGTCTGCTGCACCAGCCGGTCGCTGCTCAGCCAGCGGAAATCCGTCAGTGCCTGGGTCGCGAGGCGCTCATGTAATGGGCGAAAGAACCCATCCTGGCGCTGGATCATTGGCAAGCGCTGCTTCAACGTAGCGGCACTCAGGTGATAGAGCGGCGGCACGTTGTAAAGCAGCTGGGTCAGCTCGTTCTGCGCCTGCACATTGCTCAGTTTCAGGCTGTCGAACAGCCAGTGATGGGTGGTGATGACCGAGCCATGGAAGACCGCCTGATACAACGGCAGGCGCATCGCCGGGGCGAAGTACACGGTGCGCAGCGGCTCTTTGAGTGGCACACGCTTGAAGAATACCGCTGGCTGTTCCGGTGGGTACCAGGCCCCAACGTAGTAAGGCGATTGTTTGTCCTGGGTCATCTCGCGGTCGCCCCAGCCCATGACCGGCGTCTGCATGCCATGGGCGAACAACACACCCCGGGCGGTGGTGGCGTTGCCGTCTTCGGAGCCCACCGGCACCTGGAGGTGGCTGCCGATCCAGCGTGCCGCATCGACATTGCCTTCAGCGTTCTGCGCCTGGGTCATGCCCAGCACTGAGCGGTAGCTGTCAAACAGCATGCCGGTGGCATAGGCATCGAGAAACCAGGCATTGAAACCGGCCGCGGCCTGCACCGCTGTCACCCGTGCCTGCAGCAACGGGCGCACGCAGCGCGGGTCGGTGTAGTGCCCGGATTTCTGGAAACCCGTCTTGAGCTGGCCGTTCTTGAGCATGATCGCGCAGTCTCGGTGGGCGCGGCTGCCCAGGTGCGCGGTGATCCAATCGGGGTTTTCGCTATCCGCCAGCGCGGTTTCATAAGAGTCATAGGGCGCCATCAAGTATCCGGCCTCGACCCCCTTGCGCACCGCCTCGGGGTGCCAGAGCCCGCCTTCCCAGCCCTCCCCCAGGGTCAACAGCAGGCGTTGCAGGCCGCTGTCCTGCAGGGTCTTTATCGTGGCTGTCGACAACGTGCTGCCCCAGCCTTGAGGGGCGGAGTTCAAGGCGCTGGCAAACGCCAACGCCAGTTCCTCACGGACTGCGCCGTAGCCGGCGACGAGTGCCTGCATATCGGGCTGCACCTGGGCCTGCCAGTTCAGCCGCGCCTTTTTGTTCAGCGCAGCGTTAAGCCCTCTGAGCAGCACGCCTTGCTGATAGCGATCCAGAAACGGCAGGGTGACTTGCACCACCTGCGCCGCTTGCGGGTCCAGCAGGCCATTGAGTTGCGCGCCCAGCCCGTCAGGGGCGCGCAGCAATGTGCGTAACTGCGCCCAATCGCGCACATCGCCCAGGCCCAGCAGGTCATTGCCCCACAGGTACACATGGCTGGCGCCCAACAGTTTTTTGCCGGCGGGGATCTGTTGCAGCTTGTCTGCCAAAGGCTCGTAGCGCCCCTGCTCTATCAACCATTGGCGATAGCGTTTGGCGCCGGCCAGCAAGTCGGCCTCGCCAAGGTTCAGACGCAAGCTCATGGGCGCGGTGGGGTCCAGGGCGGTGAATTCATGGCGCAGCGACAAGCCCAGGCGCGAGCCCTCGGCCTGCCACTGCAAGCGATTGTTGTAGGGGTTGGTCAGCAGCCAATTGAGGGTAAAGCGGCCATGGTCGACGCCCCATAACGGCAGGCTCAGGTCCTGGGTGCTGTTCACGTCGCCCTGCTCAAGCAGGAAGTCCTGCCAGAGACGATTGCCGGCAGGGATGTAATGCCCCTCGGCCAACGGCCAGATCAAGCCGTTGCCCATGGCACTGGCGGGCTGGCGGATAAGCTCAAGCTCCGCGGCCTCGCGTGCGGTGACGGTGAGAATCAGGTCGCGCTGATCCAGTGTCGCGCTCAGGCGATAGGCGCCGTTGTCCCATTGCCAATTGGCCTGTTGCTTGGACTGTTTCAACCGGCTGACCTGATGGGCCGCCACGCCACTGGCGGCTTGCACCGGTTCGCGTCCCGCCGGGGTCACGCGCACGGCCAGGGTCGCCGCGTCGAGTTCGACGCGCCACTGGGGGTTTTCCAAAACGGTGCTGGCCACTGCCAGGGGCGAGAGCAGCAGCAGGCTGATGCACAGGACACGGCGCAGGTTACGGGTCATGACGTTGGCCTTCACAGGAGCGAAAGCCCGAGGGTAAAACAATTCGGGGATCGGAACTTTTCCAAAGCCCATTTAAAGATTTTTCCCACTGCCTGGCCCTGTGGGGAGGGGGCTTGTCCCGCTGGGTTGCGAAGCAGCCCCAGTAAGCCTCACCCAGGTCTATCAGATAGACCGAGATAGCAGGTTTTGGGGCTGCTTCGCAGCCCAACGGGGGTGCCCCCTCGCCACAGTTTGAGTTACGGCGCGGTCTTGGGCTCGCGGATTTTGTACCAGGCCACATACAGCGCCGGCAAAAACAGCAACGTCAGCAAGGTCGCGATGATGATACCGCCGATCATCGCGTAAGCCATCGGCCCCCAGAACACCTCCCGCGCGATGGGGATCATGCCCAGGCTGGCCGCGGCTGCCGTCAGCAGGATCGGCCGACGCCGGTGTTCGGTGGCTTGCACCACCGCGTCCCACGGCGTGTAGCCATCACGCTCATAGGCGTCGATCTGGGTCACCAGGATCACCGAGTTGCGGATGATGATGCCGATCAGCGCCAGGATCCCCAGGATCGCCACAAAGCCCATGGGCGTGCCGGTGGGAATCAGCGCCAGCACCACGCCGATCAAGCCCAGCGGGGCCACACTGGCCACCAGGAACATTTTCTGCACGCTGTGCAACTGGATCATCAGGAAGGTCGCCATCAAGAACAGCATCAACGGCACCACGCTGGCAATCGGGCCCTGAGCCTTGCCGCTTTCTTCCACGGTACCGCCGGTTGCGACCTTGTAGCCCACCGGCAACGCGGCGCTGAACTTGTCGATTTCAGGCTTGAGCTGCTTGACCAGGTCGGTCGGCTGCATCTCGTCGCGCACGGCGGCCTTGATGGTGATGGTTGGCTTGCGATCGCGCCGCCACACCAGCGGCTGCTCCAACTCGTAGCGCACGGTGGCAAAGGCCAACAGCGGGATCGAGGTACCGCTCGGCGTGACAATCTGCAGGTTCTGCAAGGTTTCCGGGGTACCGCGTTCGGCGTCTTCGGCGCGGCCGACCACGTTGATCAAGTAGATATCGTCGTGCACCTGGGTCACGGCCGAGCCGCTGACCACGCTGTTCATCAACTGCGCCACATCTTCGGACGACAGCCCGAGCTGGCGCGCCTTGTCCTGGGCGATATCGACCCGCAGCACTTTGCCAGGCTCGTTCCAGTCGTAGATGATCTCGCCCAGGTGGCTGTTTTTATCCAGCAGTGTCGCCAGTTCGATGGCGTGTTTGCGCACCTGGTCGATGTCCTTGCCCGATACCCGGTACTGGATCGGGCGCCCGACCGGCGGGCCCATTTCCAGGGGTTGGACAAAACTGCCGACGCCCACGAAGTCATCGCGCAAACGTTTTTGCAGGCGCTCGATCAACGCGCCGCGCTCTTCCAGGCCTTTGCTGACGATCACCAACTGCGCGTAGTACGGGTTCTCCAGTTGCTGGTCCAGGGGCAGGTAGAAACGGATCGCACCCTGGCCGATGTAGGTGCTCCAGCGTGCGATGTCCGGGTCGTCCTTGATGATCGCTTCAAGCCGGTCCACCGCCTTGCGGGTTTCATTGATCGAGGCATTTTGCGGCAGGTTGAGGTCGACGAGGATTTCCGGGCGATCGGACGACGGAAAAAACTGGTTCTGCACAAACTGCATGGAAAACACCGACGCCACGAACAGCAGTACCGTGAGGCCGATCGCCCACCAGCGATTGCGCATGGCCCACAACATGCCGCCATTGAAGGCCCGGCCAATACGCCCCGGCTCTTCATTGTGCGGTTTGACCTTGCTGCTGAGGATATGCACGCCAATCACCGGCGCAAACAACACGGCCACCACCCACGACACCAGCATCGCCACCGCAATCACCGCAAACAGGGTGAAGGTGTATTCGCCGGCCGAGCTGGCGTTGAGGCCAATAGGCACAAACCCGGCCACGGTCACCAGGGTGCCGGTGAGCATCGGGAACGCGGTGGAGGTGTAGGCGTAGGTCGCAGCCTGCTCCAGGGTCTCGCCTTTTTCCAGGCGGGTGATCATCATTTCCACGGTGATCATCGCGTCGTCCACCAGCAAACCAAGGGCGATGATCAACGCGCCCAGCGACACCCGCTGCATGGTGATGCCGCTGTACTCCATAAACACAAACACCAGCGCCAGCACCAGCGGGATCGAGCATGCCACCACCAACCCGGCACGCAGGCCGAGGCTGATAAAGCTCACCACCAGCACGATGATCACCGCTTCGAACAGCGCACTGGTGAAGCCGCCGACCGCTTCTTCCACCACCTCTGCCTGGTCCGACACCTTGTGCACGCCAATGCCCACCGGCAGGTCGGCCGTCAGCTCGTCCATGCGCTGGTGCAGCGCCTTGCCAAATTCCTGGATGTTGCCGCCCTTCTGCATGGCGATGGCCAGGCCGATGGCTTGCTGACCGTTGAAACGAAACATCGGCCGCGCCGGATCCACATAACCACGGCTGATATCAGCGATATCCGCCAACCGATAGAAACGATCATTGAGCCGCAGATTGACGTCGGCCAGATCCTTTTCCGAGGCGAATTGCCCCGAGGTACGCACCGAAATCCGCTCCGGCCCGGCCTCGATCACCCCGGCCGGGGTCACCGCGTTCTGCGATTGCAGGCTCTGCACCACCTGGCGCTGGTCGATCCCCAGGGCGGCCAGTTTGCGCGTGGAAAAATTCAGGTAAATCACTTCGTCCTGCTGGCCGATCATCTCGACCTTGCCCAACCCCGGCACAGCCCGGATCTCGGCGCGCACCTGCTCGACGTAATCGCGCAACTGGCGCATCGACATGCCGTCGGCGGTAAAGGCATACACCGAGCCAAACACGTCACCAAACTCGTCGTTGAACGAAGGCCCCTGCAAGCCCTGGGGGAAGGTGCCGCGGATGTCGTCGATCTTCTTGCGCACCTGGTACCAGATCTCGGGGATCGCCTTGGCGCTGGTGGTGTCCTTGAGGAACACGAAAACCGTGGACTCACCGGGCCGGGTGTAGCTTTTCACATAGTCCAGCGAGTCCAGTTCTTCGAGCTTTTTCTCGATGCGGTCGGTGACCTGCTTGAGGGTTTCTTCCTGGGTCGCGCCCGGCCAGCGGGTCTGGATCACCATGGTCTTGATGGTGAAGGACGGATCTTCCTCGCGCCCCAGGTTCATGTAGGAAAACACGCCCATCAGCAGCGCGACGAACATCAGGTACCAGACGAAGGACTGATGCTTGAGTGCCCAGTCGGATAAGTTGAAGCTCCCTTTCATCGCGGGCTGTCCTCGTCGGTTTTGACTTTTTGTCCGGGTTTGAGGCTGTTGACGCCGGCGCTGACCACACGCTCCCCAGGCTGCACCCCGCCGTTAAGCACGACACGGCTGGCATCGCGGCTGACCAGGGTTACATCACGGGGCTGCACGCTCTGCTGCTGCGTATCGATGACCCAGATACGGGCCTTGCCTTCGACATCCTGCACCGCGCTGGCGGGCAACTCGATACGCGGGGCGATGGCCGAGCTCAGGGTCACGCTGATCGCCGTGCCCAAGCGGAACGCCGGCGGCGTCTGGGCCAGGGTCAGGCGTGCGCGCCGGGTGCGGGTTGCACTCTGCGCCTGGGGCTCGATCTCGCGCACGGTGGCGGTGGTGTTGATGCCGGGGTCCAGCTGGCTGGCCACCAGAAACACCACATCGCTCGGCAGGCGCTCGGCGAGGCCGGCGGGCAGGTCGATCACCGCTTCCTTGATATCCGGACGGGCCAGCGTCACCACTTGCTGACCGGCACTCACTACTTGGCCGGCCTCGGCATTCCAAGCGGTGACGATGCCGCCATGGTCGGTGCGCAACTCGGCGTAGTTGAGCTGATCCCTGGCCTGGTCCACCGCCGCCTTGGCCTGGTCGAGTGAGGCCTGGGTGGTTTTCAGGTCGGTCTGGGCAACGTCCAGTTGTGCCTGGGCGCCAACACCACGATTGAACAATTCCTGCTGGCGACGGGCATTGGCCTGGGCATTGATAAATTGCGCCTGGATCCGCGCCAGGTCGCCCTGGGCGGCGCGCAGCTGGTTCTGCTGGTCAGTGGGGTCGAGCACCGCCAGCAGGGCGCCCTTGTCGACTTCGGCGCCCACATCGACCGCACGCCGCGCAATGCGCCCCGGCACCCGGAAGCCCAGGTTGCTTTCATAGCGCGCCTGGATACTGCCGGCGAAGCGCCCAAGGTGCTCCTGGTCTTCGGCTTTTACCTCGACCCAAAGCACCGGGCGCACCGGTTCCGGCGCCGGTTCTTCCTTGGAACAGGCGATCAGCAACAGGCTGCTGGCGAGGATCAGCGTCTGGCGCTTCATGGCTGCACTCCCTGGGCCTGGGCCTGGTCCGGCGCCTGGGCGATCTCCACTAGCATGCCCGGATGCAGCAATTGCCCACCGGCCACTACGACGTTTTCGCCGCCCTTGAGGCCATCGCCGATGATCACCTTACCGGTCAGGTAGCGGGCGACGGTGACCTTGTGCAGTTGCGCCTTGCCGTCGCCATCCACCAGCCACACGGCGGGCTCGCTTAGATCCTTGGTCAACGCGGCCCAAGGCAGCTCGATGCTGGCCTTGGCTTGCCCGTTGGCGGTGGCACTGACCACCGAGCCCAGTTGCATGCCCGTGGGCAAGGCATCCAGGGCGATCTTCACCTGCACGGTGCCGCTGTTGGCCGCAACGGCCGGGGTCACTTCACGCACCCGGCCCACGGCCTTGATGCTCGGGTTATCCAACAAGCTGACGGTGATCGGTACATCCGGCGCAGGTTCGGCCAGCAGCGACTCGTAGACGTTGAACACCGCGTCGCGCTCGCCATCGCGGGCCAGGCTGAAGATCGGTACGGTGGCCTGCACCACCTGGCCCACTTCGGCCTGGCGCGCGGTAATCACCCCCGGCGCTTCGGCGATCAACGCCGTATAGCCCAACTGCTCGCGGGCATTGGCCAACTGCGCCTGCGCGGCAGCCAGGGCGCTTTGACTGCTGCGCAATGCAGCCTGGGCGGCATCGTATTCACTGCGGCTGGTGTAGCCCTTGGGCAGGAGTTTTTCCTGGCGCACAAAAGCCGCCGCTGTCTGTTTGACCCGTGCCTGTTCTGCCACCACCTGGGCCTGGGCGGAATCGACATTGGTCTGCAAATCCTTGGGATCGAGCTTGGCCAGCACTTGCCGGGCCGTCACGCGGTCGCCGACATCGACCATGCGCTGGATAATCTTGCCGCCCACGCGAAATGACAAATCGGTCTGCACCCGCGCCTGGATATCCCCGGTGAGGGTCACCGCCGCTGCAAAATCGGTCGGCTGCACCGTTTGCACAAACACCCTGGAATGGGCCTTGGGCTCAGGTTTTTCCTGGCCGCAGCCGCTCAGCAGCACCAGCAGGGCAACGCTACAAATAACTGTTGAGGTGGGACCGCCCATGCAGACTCCTTTCGCGTGATACCGACGTGCCAGTGTGTATGCGACTGTGAGCTTAGTTCAGGGTTCCACCTTCGCCTATGGGAATTGCGCGACGTCGCCTGATCGCCGGCAAGCCGGCTTCCACAGGGTAAGATGGCAGTCCATGCCGGCCGGGAACGCCCCTGATGCTGAAAACCTTAGCGGTGGCCAATTACCGCTCGATCAATAAATTGGTGGTACCGCTGGATCGGCTGAACCTGATCACCGGCCCCAATGGCAGCGGCAAATCCAACCTGTACCGCGCCTTGCGCCTATTGGCAGAAACCGCCCAGGGCGGCGTGATCAATGCGCTGGCCCGCGAAGGTGGCCTGGACTCGACGTTCTGGGCTGGCCCCGAAAGCATCAGCAGACGCATGCTCAATGGTGAAGTCGCGGTGCAAGCCAGTGTGCCCCACGGTGCCAAGCGGTTGCGCCTGGGATTTGCCGGGGACGATTTCAGCTACGCGATCTCCCTGGGTTTGCCAGAGCTCAGCACGTCATGTTTTTCCCTCGACCCCGAAATCAAGAAAGAATGCATCTGGGCCGGCCATGTCTACCGTCCCGCAAGCCTGCTGGTGCAGCGCTCCGGGCCGATGGTCCGTGCCCGAGACGGGCGGGCCTGGGATGTGCTGGCCCAGCACACGCCCAACTACCACAGCCTGTTCGATCAGGTCGGCAGCCTGCGCGGCTCGCCGGAGGTGCTGATGCTGCGCGAAAGCATTCGCGGCTGGCGCTTCTATGATCACTTTCGCAGCGACGCCAATGCACCGGTACGCCAGCCGCAGTTGGGCACCCGTACACCGGTCCTGCATCACGACGGCCATGATCTGGCGGCAGCGTTGCAGACCATCCGTGAAATCGGCGATCCCCAAGCATTGCAACAGGCGGTGAGTGATGCGTTTCCTGGCGCGCGCTTGCATATCGCGCCCTTGCAGGGCGGGCGTTTCGCCATTGAGTTCTATCAGGAAGGATTGCTGCGCCCACTGTCAGCGGCGGAGCTCTCGGACGGCACCTTGCGCTACCTGCTGCTGATCGCCGCGCTGCTGACGCCACGCCCGCCAACGATGATGGTGCTCAACGAGCCGGAAACCAGCCTGCACCCGGATCTGCTGCCAGCCTTGGCACGCCTGATCATCCAGGCATCCAAGCAATGCCAGGTGTGGGTGGTGTCCCATGCCAGCCGCTTGATCGCGGCGCTGCAGCAGGATGAGGGGTGCAATTCGATTGTGCTGGAGAAGGTGCTAGGGCAGACACAGATTGTGGGCCAGCGGGTGTTGGATGAGCCGGCTTGGCATTGGCCTCAGTAGGCGGCGCCTGTACTGCCGCCATCGCGGGCAAGCCCGCTCCCACATTTGGAATGCATTCTCCTGTGGGAGCGGGCTTGCCTGCGATAGCGGTGGAGCATTCAGTACAGGATCAACCCTGCCACTTACCCCCCTCAACAATCACACTCTCAGGCTTGGTGTCATCGCTCAGTTCTTTACGCACGTACTGGTCATACAGCTTGAGCAAGAACTTCTCTTCACCCAACTTCGCCAACTCGGCATTCACCCAGTCGCGCAGTTCGATATTGCCCTTCTTCACCGCCGGCGCAATCGGCGCTTCATCACCCAGCTTCTCTTCAAGCACACGGTAGCCCGGGTTCTGCTTGGCCCAGCTGAACAGCACCAGGTTGTCTTGCGCATAGGCATCGCCACGCCCAGCCGACAGGGCTTGCAGCGACTCGGAGTTTTTCTCGAACTTGAGCAGTTTCCAATCCGGGTGGTTCTTGGTCAGCCAGATATCGGCCGTGGTGCCGGTGGTGACGATGGTGGTGCGGGTCGCCAGGTCGTCGAGGCTTTTGACCACGCTGTCGTTAGGCACCAGGGCCTGGACCGCGACTTTCAGGTTGGGGTTGGTGAATTCCACCGCTTCCTTGCGCTCGGGGGTCACGGTCATGTTGGCCAGGATCAGGTCGACCTTGTCGCTCTGCAGGAACGGGATGCGGCTGGCCGGCTCCACGGCCACGAACTCGACCTTGTTTTCGTCGCCCAGCAGGTCCTTGGCAAACTGGCGGCCGATGTCGGTATCAAAACCCACGTAGCGCCCGGCTTCATCAACAAAGCCAAACGGCGGCTTATCGGTAAATACGCCGACGATCAGCTTGTCGCGAGCTTTGATCTTGTCGATATAGCTCACCGCCGCCGGCGCGGCAGCGGCGGGTTTGGCCGGTTCTTCGGTTTTGTTGCAGCCGGCCAGTAAGGCGAGGCCGAGCAGCGGCAGTAACAACTTGGCAGTTTTCATGACAGCTCCAGTTCCTTGATTTTCTTGGGCAGTGTTGAAACAAACGAGAATTTCTCGAGGAACTGCTGCGCGCGTGCGGTCTGCGGGTTCGTAAAGAAGGCCTCGGGGGTGTTGTGTTCGAGGATGCGGCCGGCCTCCATAAACACCACGCGGTCGGCGACGGCGCGGGCGAAGGCCATTTCATGGGTGACGATCAGCAGGGTCATGCCATCGCGCGCCAGGTCCTGGATCACCTCCAGCACTTCCTTGACCATTTCCGGGTCAAGGGCGGCGGTGACCTCATCAAACAGCATGACCTGGGGGTTCATGCACAACGAGCGGACGATGGCGATGCGTTGCTGCTGACCACCGGACAACTGGCGCGGAAACGCATCGCGCTTGTCGGCGAGCCCCACCCGCTCCAGCAGTTTTTCGGCCTGATGACGGGCCTCGCGGGGTTCGCGTTTTTGCACTTTCAGCGGGCCCAGCAGGATGTTGTCGAGCACGCTCATATGGGGGAACAGGTGATAACTCTGGAACACCATGCCCACGTCCTGGCGCACCTGGCGCCAGTCGGTGTGCTTATCCAGCAGCTCTTTGCCGGCCAGCCGCAGGCTGCCGCTGTGGGCCACTTCCAGGCCGTTCAGGCACCGCAGCAAAGTGCTTTTGCCGCAGCCGCTGGGGCCGAGGATTACCACTACTTCGCCGCTTTGCACACTCAGGTCGATGCCGTTGAGCACCTGCTGTTCGCCGAAGAATTTATTGAAACCCTGGAACTCGATCAATGCGCTCATGCTTGGGCCCAGCGCCGTTCCAGCACCTTGGAGGCGGCCGACAACGGGTAGCAGATAAAGAAGAAAAACAGGAACAGCGCGCCGTAGATCAATACCGACTCATAAGTGCGCTCGATGATTTGCTGGCCGACCTTGATCACATCCACCACGCCGATCAGCACCGCCAGGGAGCTGGTCTTGATGATCCGCGTGTAGACGTTGATGGTCGGCGGCGTCATGCGTTTGAGCGCCTGGGGCAACAGCACATAGCCGTAGAGTTGCGGCGCCGACAAACCAATCGACAGCCCCGCCTCCCGCTGCCCACGTGGCAGCGAATGCAACGCGCCGCGCACCACTTCGCCCACTTCACTGGCGCCCCACAGCGACAGCACCAGCACTGCACACCAGAAACTGGGGATGCTCAGGCCGGTAAAAATCGGCAGGCCAAAGAACAGCAGATACAGCCACACCAGCACCGGAATCGCGCGGAACAACTCCAGGTAAATGCGCAGCAGCAGGTTGATCGCACGCACATTCAACGTGCGCAGCACCCCATACGCCACCCCGCCAAGGGTGCTGAAGGCGATGCTCAAAAACGAAATCGACAGGGTTTGCGCAGCGCCCTTGCCCAGTTGCGGCAACGACACCCACAACAACTCAAGACCCGAACTGGCCATGCTGGAGCCTCCTTTCCAGGCGGCTGAGCAGCAGCGACAGCGGCAAGAACAACAACACGCAGATCAGCGTGAGCACGGCGAGCATCTCGTAAGTCTTGTAGTAGAGGGCGATGTAGCTTTTGGTGGTGTAGAGAATCTCCGGCACCGCCACCGCCGAGACCACAGTGGTCTCCTTGAGCAGGAAAATGAAATTGGCGAACAACGCCGGCAGGCTGAGGATCCCGGCCTGGGGCAGGATCACATGGCGCAGCAGTTGCCAGTCGGACAGGCCGATGGACTTGCCCGACTCGATCTGCGCCAGCGGCACCGCCTCCACACCGGCGCGCAGCACTTCGGTGAGGTAGGCACCGCCCAAAAAGGTCATGGTGATAATCGCCGCCCAGAACCCGGAGATATTGAAACCCAGGGCCGGCAAGGCGAAGTACACGAAGAACAGCTGGATCAGCAGCGGCGTGTTACGCGCCAGCTCCACATACAACGCCACCAGGCGCGACAGGTAGGGCGTGCGGAACACCAGCAAGGCTGAGTTGATCAGCGCCACCAGCAGCGAGGTGCCGATGGCGATCAAGCCCACTTGCAGAGTCACCCCAACGGCCTTGAGAAACGCCGGCAGGGTGCTGAGGATAAACGCGTAGTCAAAAGTCATTTCAAGTCCTGGGCGCCGCAGGGGTAATGCGGCGTAAACGCAGTCCGGTCCAGCGTGGGTAACGCCGGGAAGCGCTGACTTTAAAGGTATAAAAACCAAAATTTAAATACCGAAATAGCATATTGATATCACCCAAAAAGCTAACCGGTGGATTCGCCGGGTTGGCAGGTGACAGCTAAGGTTCTTGGGCGTGTAGGAAGGGTCTTTTTTTCAGCGCTGAACGACAGGGATGGGCAGCGCGTGGCCAGACTGAGGGCCATTTAATCAGCGAGGGAATGACAGATGAGCGAAACCAAACCGATCGACCCGCAGGACTTGGTGAAGTGGTTGGTGGCGTTGCGCCGGGCGATCAACAGCCGGGATTAACAGGCATGACACCCACCCATGTGGGAGCGGGCTTGTGTGGGAGCCGGGCTTGCCCGCGATAGCATCACCTCTGTGTCACTGACACACCGAGGTGCCTGCATCGCGGGCAAGCCCAGCTCCCACAATTTTGGCCATCATTGCCCAATAAAAAACGCCGACGCTGTATCAGCCGTCGGCGTTCAAACCTTGAAGGGGGTTTGGGCAATCAGAACGCTGGGACCACCGCGCCGCTGTATTTCTTCTCGATGAAGGCTTTGACTTCCGGGCTGGTCAGGGCCTTGGACAGCTTCTGGATCGCGACGCTGTCCTTGTTGTCTGGACGGGCCACCAGGAAGTTCACGTACGGCGAATCGGACGATTCAATGATCAGCGCATCCTTGGCCGGGTTCAGGCCGGCTTCCAGGGCGTAGTTGGTGTTGATCAGGTCCAGGTCAACCTGGTCGAGGACGCGGGGCAGCAGGGCCGATTCCAGTTCCTTGAACTTCAGGTTCTTCGGGTTGCTGGCGATGTCTTTTGGCGTGGCCAGGGCATTGGTCGGGTCTTTGAGAGTGATCACACCGGCCTTCTGCAGCAGCAACAGGGCGCGGCCGCTGTTGGAGCCTTCGTTGGGAATGGCAACAGTGGCGCCATCTTTCAGGTCTTCGATTTTCTTGATCTTTTTCGAGTAGCCACCAAACGGTTCAACGTGCACGCCAACGACGGTGACCAGGTTGGTGCCTTTACCCTTGTTGAAGTTTTCCAGGTACGGCAGGGTCTGGAAGTAGTTGGCATCCAGGCGCTTCTCGGCCACTTGCACGTTCGGTTGCACGTAGTCGGTGAAGACCTTGATTTCCAGGTCCACGCCTTCTTTGGCCAGGGTCGGCTTGATCAGCTCAAGGATCTCGGCGTGGGGCACTGGAGTGGCCGCGACCACCAGTTTTTCGTTGGCTTGAGCGATGCCGGCAGTCAGGGCAGCCGCCAGTGCGGTGAACAACAGAACCTTTTTCATGCAGTGTCCTTAATCGAAAATCCGGGGCGTCGGTGACGACCACTTCTTATGGGGGTGCCAGCGATGTGCTATCGCGGCGTGGGATGGACAATACCGATATTTTTTATTCCCGAACAATACCTTTTATTCACTTTGATATTCCATTTTGCTCATACAGAGCCCAACCCCCCAAACAGACGCGTCAACGCTGCGCGCTCGATTTCGCTGCCGTTGCTCAGGATCTGTCGCACCTGATGCTCAATCTGCGCCACCGACACCACCGGCAGGTTCAAGTGCTCCGGCAAGATCTCATCGCCGCTGCTGACCAGCAGCGCAAAGTGGATCACGTTCTCCAGCTCGCGGGTATTACCCGGCCAACTGTGCTGCTCCAGCACGCGCTGCGCGTCCTCGCTGATCAATGGCACCGGCAGGTCCAGGCGCTGGCTGTAGATACCCAGGAAGTACTCGGCCAACGACAGGATGTCACCCACCCGCTCGCGCAGGGCCGGCAGTTCCAGTTGGCCTTCGCTGAGGTAATGGAACAGGCGCTCATGGAACTTACCCACGGCCACGGCCTGGGCCAGGTCGATGCTGGTAGCGGCGACCAGGCGCACGTCCACCGGGCTCGGCTGATGGGCGCCGACACGGGTGACTTCGTGGTTTTCCAGGGCGGCGAGCAGCTTGACCTGGATCGGCAACGGCAGGTCGCCGATCTCATCGAGGTACAAGGTGCCGCCGTTGGCCGAGCCGAACCAGCCAGCCCGGCTGCTGGCCGCGCCGCTGTGGCTGCCGGCGGCATAGCCGAACAATTCAGCATCGGCATAGGTCGGGCTGATGGCGCCGCAGTTGACCGACACAAACAGGCCGCTGCGGTCACTGCCGCGATGGATATGGCGCGCCAGCAATTCCTTGCCGCTGCCGGTTTCGCCGCGAATCAACACGGGCAAGGCTCGCGGGGCCAGGCTTTCGAGGTCTTCGCGCAGCTGTCTTGAACGGGGGTCGACAAACACCAGTGCCTTGGCGCGGATGCTCAGGGGGCTTTTTTCGGCGTCGGGGAAGGTCAGCAGTGGCTGGCCAAAGGTTTCATGCAGGCTCATGGCAGGCTCCCGCCCCAATTCCACTTAAGGGACGGGGCGTTGAAAAGGTATTAGGCGCGGCGCCGGGAGTGATGCTCCAGACGGTTTTGCAGGCGATAGAGATAGGCGAAACCCTGCTCCCAACGCTGGTGGCCGGACTTCACGTTGATATGCCCGGCCCCCGCGAGAATCCCGGCTTCAGCCCCCCAGTTACGCGCCAGTTCCAGGGCCCGAGGGGCACTGACGGCGCTGTCGTTGTCGGAGCTGACGATCTGGCTGGGGAACGGCAACAGGTCGCGGGGGATCGGCGCAAAGTTGCGCAAGGCAGGCGCACACGCCGGGCGCTCGACATCCGCCGGGGCCACCAGCAACGCACCGCGCACCTGACGCAAGAACTGCAACGGCGCGCTGGCCGCCCAATGCGCCACGGTGATGCAACCCAGGCTATGGGCGATAAGGATCACCGGAGTGCTGTCGGCCGCAATGGCTTCGGCCAAGGCCGCCACCCAGTCTTCACGGCGCGGGGTCAGCCAGTCGGCCTGCTCCACGCGAGCGCTGTTGGGCAGGCTGTTCTGCCAATGGGTTTGCCAATGATCTTCTGGCGATCCTTGCCAGCCCGGCACGATCAGGTAACGGATCAACTCGCTGTGCATGGGTGTGCCCTCCTGCAGCGTTTAACGTTGCTGACCAGTATAGGGACGGGGCATATATTCGTTAAGGAATAAGAAGCTATTTGTTAATAACCAAAAACACAGCCCCATCAATCAAATAATGTGGGAGCGGGCTTGCCCGCGATGGCGGTGGTTCAGGCAATGCACGGGCATCTGACACACCGTCATCGCAGGCAAGCCAGCTCCCACATTTATTTTGTGGTGTATCCAACCGACAAGCCCGCTCGCCACAGGCAAAAGCGGCATCAACTGACCACCGCTATCCCAGGCAAAAAAAAGGCCGCACCCTGCCAAGGAGACGGCCAAAAAATTGTCGAGGCTTTTGACACTAACGCGCAGTAATCACCGACAGCTTGGTAATCCCCGCTCGCTCAATCGACGCCATGGCCCGAGCCACTTCGCCATAATTCACACCATCGTCAGCCTGCAGTTGTACCCGCACCTCAGGGTCCTTCGCCTTGGCGGCCTGCAGGTTGAACTCCAGCAGGTCCGGCTGGATTTCATCCTTGTTGATAAACACCTTGCCGGCACCGTCGATGCTCACCACCAGCGGGTCTTTCTGCTCCACCGGGGCCACGGCCTCGGTCTTGGGCAGGTTGATCGGAATCGCGTTGGTCAACAGCGGGGCGGTGACGATAAACACCACCAGCAGTACCAGCATCACGTCCACCAGGGGCGTGACGTTGATCTCACTGAGTACCTCGTCGCTGTCTTGGGTAGAGAAGGCCATATCAGGACGCCTCCTTCACTTTTTGCGCGCTGCCCTGGGCGGCGTTTTTATGCAGCGCCGGGTGGACCAGCACGCGGAACGAGTTTTTCTGCGCCAGGCTGTAGAAGTCATGGGCGAAGTCGTCCAGGTCGGCAGCCGTGAGCTTCAGGCGACGCAGGAAGTAGTTGTAGACCAGCACCGCCGGCACGGCGACGGCGATCCCCACACCGGTCGCGACCAGCGCCGCGCCGATCGGGCCGGCCACGGTTTCCAGGCTGGCGGAACCGGCAGCGCTGATCCCTTTCAACGCTTCCATGATCCCCCACACGGTGCCGAACAGGCCGATAAAGGGCGAGGTGCTGCCGATACTCGCGACCACGGCCAGGCCGGTTTCCAGGGAGCGCCGTTCACGCACGATCTGCTGGCGCAGGGCACGTTCGAGGCGGTCCTGATGGTTGATCGCCTGGCTCAGGTCAGCGGCGTGCGGCGCATCCCCCACCTGGATCGCGGCGTAGCCAGCCTGGGCCACACGGGCGGCGGCGCCGGGATGGGTTTCGCTCAGCTCGGCGGCCGAATCCAGGCTCGACGCCGCCCAGAACTGTTTGTGGAACTTGCGATCCTGAGCCTTGAGGCGGGCGAACTGCACGCCCTTGAGCAGAGCCAGGCCCCAGGTGGCGACGGAAAAAACCACCAGCAGCCAGATCACCGCGCTTTCGATGGATTCAAGTGGAGATGCCAGTAACGTCATGATGTGTACCTCGGTGTAAGCGATAGGGTGTCGAGCAAAGGCTCAATGAATCTTGAAATCGATGGGCACGCTGACCCAGCCATCCTGTGCCACGTCGCCCTGCTTGGCGGGCACGAAGCTCCAGCGCTTCACGGCGCTGAGTGCGGCGTCGTCGAGTTGCTGGCGACCGCTGCTCTTCTGCACCTGGATTTCACCGGGCTTGCCGCTGGCCAATACATGCACCCGCAACAACACAGTGCCTTCCCAGCCACGGCGCTGGGCCAGTGATGGGTACTCGGGTGCCGGGTTCTTCAGGTACGCGGCGTTGGCCGAAGCAGGTGTTACCGGTGCCGGCGCAGGCGGGGCTGGCGTGGGCGCCGGTGGTGCCGGCTGGGGTGGCGCGGGCGGTTGTTCGATGGCTTTTGGCGCAGGCTTGGGTTCGGGTTTGGGCACCGGTTTGGGCTTGGGCTTGGGGATCGGCTTGGGTGGCGCCGGCTTGGCCGCCAACTCATCCACCACAGGCGGCGGTGGTTCCACGACCGGCGGCGGTGGCGGCGGCGGTACAGGCGGCGGCGGTTCCACCACCGGTGGCGCCGGCTGGGAAAACTCGATGGTCATTGGTGGAATTTCCGGCGGCACAATCGGCAGCACCGGCACCGGTTTCTGGCTGACCCAATAGATCACCGCGCCATGCAGCGCCAGTGCCAACAGGCCCAATAAAATGCCTTCACGGCGGCTCAAGATCCCCTTGGGGGTTTTCTGCAACCGCAACTGCCCCAAGGGCGCGCGGTGCGGCCGGCCAAGGTCGACCAACTCACCACTCGGTGCCTGGCGCCACAGCGCCTCATGTGCACTGGCGGCGGTCTGGACATTGCCCATTGATTCACTCCCTGCTGTCTTCAGCGAAAAAACCGACGGGCCTGCGGGGGCGACCGTCGAGAGCTGAATCATCGGGGGCAGACGCTTATCTCTTAAAGTAATCTTTAAAGTTATACATAGACCGAACAGGAATATGAAAACTCAGCCAATCCAGCAAAGCCACGCCCCACGCGGCCTGGCGGCGAGGGGCAAAATCATGATGCTTTGCCGGCATGCAAAATATTCCTCAAAGGCATGGCTCAGCGCGGGTTGGCCTCGCATAAATCCCATAATTGACGCTGCAGGCTCTGGCCCGCCGCCCCCATCCCACTGCGCCCATACAGCGCCAGCCGCACGCCCTGCACCGCAGGTAAACCACTGTCGGCGCCGAGCACCACGTGCCCGGTCTGCACCACCCGCTCCGGCAACAGGCTGATACCCAACCCCGCCGCCACCGCAGAACACACACTGGCCAGGCTCGCGCTGGAATAGCCAATGCGCCAGCGCCAGCCACCCACCTCCAGGTGCTGGAGCATTTCGTTGCGGTACAGGCCGCCCACCGGGAACGCCACCAGGGGCAATGGGTCACGGCCCAGCGCCGGCATGCGGCGGCTGTCGACCCAGCACAACGGCTCCGGCCAGGAGGCCAGGCAGTCATCGCTGTCGCCCATCTGCTTGACCAGCAACACATCGAATTCGCCGCCGCGATACTGGCGCAGCAGCGCCGGCCCCAGGCCGCTGGTGACCTCCAGGCGTACCCGTGGATAGGCCACGACAAACGCCGAAAGCAATGGCATCAAGCGCTCGGCGGCGAAGTCCTCGGGCACGCCCAGGCGTAGCACGCCATCGCTCTGCTGGTTGATCAACACATCGGCGGCTTCTTCGTTCAGCGCCAGGATGCGCCGCGCATAGGCCAGCAGGCGCTCACCCTCGACCGTCGCCACCACCCGGCGCTGATCGCGGTCAAGCAAGCGGCAGCCGACGCTGTCTTCCAGGCGGCGCAATTGCTGGCTGACGGTGGATTGGGTGAGGTGCAGGCGTTCGGCGGCGCGGGTGAAATTGGCGCAGTCGACGACGGCGATAAAACTGCGCAACAGCACGGGATCGAACATGAACACCACCATCGTGTTTGCCACTGGTTGGCATGGTTATATTTAATTTCAGAATACCCCAGGCGGTGGCCATACTTCCCGTTCATTGCACTGAAACGAGGTTCCCATGGCATGGCCTACTCCTTTCAAAACCGCCGTCCTGGCATTGGGGTTGATGGTGGCAAGTAACAGCATGGCCGCCGATAAAGGTTTGCTCGACGCCGTGCGTGCCGGGCAATTGGCGCAGGTCGAGCAACTGCTGGCCAAGGGTGCCGATCTGGATACCCGCGCCATCGATGGCAGCACGCCGCTGTTGCTGGCCACCCAGGCCAATCGCGTCGATATCGCCCGCGCCCTGATCGAGGCCGGGGCCGATGTGAACCGCAAGAACCTGATGCAAGACAGCCCTTACCTGCTGGCCGGCGCCAGCGGCCACAATCAAATCCTGGCCATGACCCTGGCCCATGGCGCCGACCTCAAGAGCACCAATCGCTACGGCGGCACCGCCCTGATCCCGGCGTGCGAGCGCGGCCACGTGGAAACGGTGCGCCTGCTGATCGACGCCGGCGTCGACGTCAACCACGTCAACCGCCTGGGCTGGACCGGGCTCATGGAGGCCATCGTGCTCTCGGATGGCGGCCTCGCCCATCAGCAAATCGTCGCCATGCTGATCGGCGCCGGTGCCAATGTGAACCTGCCCGACCGCGACGGCATCAGCCCCCTGCAACAGGCGCAAAAGCGCGGCCAGGTCGCCATCGCCAAACTGCTGCAAGAAGCAGGTGCCCAATGAGCCCACAACACGATCAAGCCTGGCTGCAACGCGCCGTCGCCCTGGCGCAGGACAACGTGGCCCGGGGCGGGCGGCCGTTTGGCGCCGTGCTGGTCAAGGACGGTGCTGTGCTGGTGGAGGCGGTCAACCAGATCCACCTCGACCAGGACCCCACCGCCCATGCCGAAATGCTCGCCATCCGCCGTGCCAGCCAACAGCTCGGCCCACGCCTTGAAGGCTGTGTGATCTACGCCAGCGGCCAGCCGTGCCCGATGTGCCTGGGTGCCATGTACTTGTGTGGCGTGGCCCGCGTGGTGTTTGCCGCGAGCAATGAAATGGCCGCGCCGTTCGGGCTGTCGACTGCCGCGGTTTACCAGCAGATGAGCCTGCCGCTGACCGCCCAGCAACTGCCCGTCGAGCACCTGCCGATGCCGGCCATGCAAGCCCTTTACCGTCAATGGAAGACCCTGCATGACCCTGAATAAATCCCTCGCCGGCTGGGGCCTGCTGGTGGTGCTGGGCCTTAACCTGCGGCCGATCCTCAGCTCCATCAGCCCGTTGCTCGGGGAGATCCGCCTGGCTACCGGCCTGAGTTTCCAGAGCAGTGCCTTGCTCACCAGCCTGCCGGTGGTGTGCATGGGGCTGGTGGCGCTGGTGGGCATCCGCGTCGAGGCGCATTTGGGCGAACGACGCGGGATCGCCCTGGGCTTGATGATGATCCTGCTCGCATGCCTGGCGCGCTGGCTACTGGGCCAGGCACCGGCACTGCTGGCCACGGCGTTGCTGGGCGGGGCCGGTGTGGCGCTGATCCAGGCGCTGGTGCCGGCGATGATCAAGCGCCAGTTCCACCAACGGGTGCCCCTGGCGATGGGAGTGTATTCAGCCTCGTTGATGGGTGGCGGTGGCTTGGCGGCGCTGCTCAGCCCGCTGGTGGCCAGCCATTTCCAGAATTGGCAGGCCGGCCTGGGCATCTGGCTGCTGCCGGCGCTTGGCGCGTTGCTGCTGTGGGCGTGGCTGCCATTGGGCGCGGCGAAAAACCTGCAAGTGGCGCCGCCGCTCCAGGGCCTGCGCAACCGCCGCGCCTGGTTACTGGCACTGTATTTCGGCCTGGTGAACTGCGGGTATATGAGCATGGTGGCGTGGCTGCCGGCGTACTACCAGCAACTGGGTTGGGGCGTGCTGCCCAGCGGCTCGCTGCTGGCGTTCATGACGATTTTCCAGGTGATTGCCGCGCTGTTGATGCCGGCGCTGGCGCAACGCGGTATCGACCGCCGGCCCTTGCTGACCATCAGCCTGCTGGCCCAGACCGTGGGTTATCTCGGCCTGCTGTGGGCGCCGCTGCAATACCCACACCTGTGGGTGGCGCTGATCGGCTTCGGCCTGGGGGCGTGCTTTGCCCTGAGCCTGCTGCTGACCCTGGACCACCGCCGTGACCCACGGGAAGCCGGGCAACTGGCGGCATTCGTGCAGGGCGTGGGCTTCTTGATCAATGCCGTGTCGCCCTGGATGACCGGCTGGCTGCGCGAACTCACCGGCAGTTTTGTCAGCGCCTGGGCGGTGTTGACCGTGACAGTGATCGCGATGCTGGTGGTCACCCGGGTATTCAGCCCAGCCACTTACCGCAGCACCGCCGCTTGCTGATTGTGTAGGAGCGAGCTTGCTCGCGAAAAACGTCAACGATAATGCGCAGAACCAGGTTAACCGCGTCGTCTGGGGGTTCTTCGCGAGCAAGCTCGCTCCTACAGGTGATTGTTGGCTAGAAGTCGTAGCGACCGTCACCACCCAAAAAGCGGCTCGCTGATTTTGTAGGAGCGAGCTTGCTCGCGAAAAACGTCAACGATAACGCGCAGAATCAGGTTAACCGCGTCGTCTGGGGGTTCTTCGCGAGCAAGCTCGCTCCTACAGGTATGCACTCAAAAATCGTAGCGGCCGGTCACGCCCAGGGTGCGCGGGGTGCCCAGTAGCCCTTCATAGCCACCGTTGCCGCCTGTCCACAGGGTGGTGTAGTAGGTTTTGTCGAAGGCGTTTTTCAGCCATAACGACACATCCCATTGACCCTGCTGGAAATCGCCACGCAGGCCGGTGGACAGGTTGACCAGCCCATAACCGGGAATCTGCCCATAGTCCGAATCCTCGACTGTGCCCACCGCCTTCGAACGATAGGCATAGCTGGCGGTAACGTAGGGTTCGAAGCCGTTATCCAGGTTCCATTTGTATTCGCCGTTGGCGTTGGCAATCCACTTCGAGGCACCCACCACCTGGTGCCCGCTGAGGTCGCACGAGGCCGGTGCGCCAGGGCGCAGGCTGACTTCCGGTGGGCATGGCGCATCTTTGTACGACAGGTAACGCACATCGTTGAACGAGCCGTTGAGGTTCAGCGTCAGGCCACGGATCGGCACCAGGGTGCTTTCCAATTCCACGCCACGGGAGCGTACGGAGCCGGCATTGGTCAGGTACTGCACGCGGTTGCCGTAGTCGTAGGCATTGGTCTGGTAGCCATTGACCTGGGTCCAGAACAGGTTGGCGTTGAGTTGCAGGCGACGGTCCCACAGGGTGCTTTTAAAGCCCAGCTCGGCGTTGTTGGCGCGCTCGGTGCCGATCAACAGTGAGTCCGCACCAGCGGTCGGGGCCGAGCCTACCGCCAGGTTGACCCCACCGGATTTCTCGCCATGGGACAAGGTCGCATAGCCCAGCACGTCATCGCTAAAGCGATAACTGAGGTTCAGCAAACCGGACGGGCTGGTGCTGTACTGGTTGAGGTCGCCGGAGTCATACGCGCCCGTGCGCCCATTGCGCGCAGTGGCCGCCGCGCCACTTACGGCTGCGCCCCCCACAGGTGCATTGCGGCTGACCCAGGCGCTTTTTTCTTCATAGGTGCCGCGCAGGCCGGCAGTGAAATCCAGGCGTTCGGTCAGGTGCCAGGTGCCTTGGGCGAACAGGGCAAAACTGTCGGTGCGGATATGCCCGTTGCCGATGCTGGTGACATTGCTCAAGGCCCCGGTCGGCGTGCCGTTCCAGATATCAGCCTGGGGTCCGTAGTAGGCGAAGGATTTGTTGTCCAGATCAGAGCCGAAGTAGTAGGCGCCCACCACGTAATCGAAGAACCCACCGGTCGGCGACGCCAGGCGAAATTCCTGGGACCACTGTTTATCTTCCACCGACACGCCAGCGTTATACGAGGCCGGCACGTTCAGACCATCGTCGTTGCGCGGGGTGAAATTCCACCAACGATAGGCGCTGACCGACGTCAAGGTGAAGTCGCTGGGCAGGGTCCAATTGGCCTCCAGCGAGGTACCGCCCTGGAACACCGTGACACGCTGGTCGTTGTCCAGGTTGACCTTGCGGTGCGCGCCGTTGACCAGGGTCGCCCCGGCTGCATCCGCCCGCGACTGGTAGAGGTTGGTGCCATTGATGGTCGGCCCGGTGCTGTACAACACGCGGGTGCCGGCGCTGGAGGCCTCTTCGTTGTAGTCGCCGATCCAGCGCAGGTTGAAGGCCTCGTTGGGCTTGTACAGCAGTTGCCCACGAAAGCCCTGGCGTGAACCGCCGTTGAGATCGTGGCCGTTGTATTCGTTCTTGATATCGCCATCGCTGCGGGTGCGATAGGCAGAAAAGCGCCCGGCCAATTCATCGTTGAGCGGCCCGGAAATCGTGCCCTTGGTCTGGAAATAGCCGTCTTCGCCCACCGACGTCTCGATGCTGCGCTCCGGAGTAAAACTCGGCGCGCGGGTGCTGATATTGATCACCCCGGCTGTGGTGTTCTTGCCGAACAGGGTGCCTTGCGGGCCGCGCAAGACTTCAAGCTGCTCGATATCCATCAGGTCGAATACCGCCATGCCCGGGCGCCCGAGGTACACGTTGTCGATGTACAACCCGACACTGCCTTCCAGGCCATCGCTGGCCGGGTTATTGCCCAGCCCGCGAATCGACACGCTGGACTGGCGCGCATGCATGTAGGCGACGTTGACGCTGGGCACCAGTTGCTGCAAGTCCTGGATCCGATAGACCCGCTGGCTCTCCAGGGCCTGGCCGCCGATCACGCTCATCGGCGTGGGCACTTCCTGGGCGCTTTCGGTGCGGCGGCGGGCGGTCACGGTGACCGTCTCCAGTTGCCCGCTGGCGCTCTCGCCCTTGGGCACCAGGGCGGGGGTTTCGGCGGCCTGGCTCGGCGTCCAGCCGGCACTGCCCGCCAGCAACAGCGCCAGGGGCAGGCGTTTGAGCCGCCAGAGGGAGGACGGTACAACGGGCTTCGACACACTCATAAGCGGCTCCGGTCGTGCGGAATATGTACAGCCACATATTCCATAAAGTTATTTATTTATGTTTTTACAAACATTTACTGCATAAGAGATAGCCTTTATAAGGAGTCGACCTAATGCATAGCCAATGCATTTCCCCGATATTTTTAATGTGAAAAATGCATATCGACCTGCGCCAGCTCCGTCACTTCATCGCCCTCGCCGAACAGCGCAGTTTTGTCGCCGCCGCGACCACGGTGAACCTGTCGCAATCGGCCTTCAGCCGCAGCATCCAGGCCCTGGAGCACAGTGCCGGTTGCCAACTGGTGGATCGCGGGCGCAAGGACCTGGCCCCGACCAAACAAGGCCAGGTGCTGCTGGAACATGCGCGGCGCCTGGTCAGTGGCGCGCAGCAGTTGGCCAACGAGATCAGCCAGTTCAATGGCCTGGAAGCCGGCGAGCTGCGCTTCGGTTGTGGCCCGGCACCGGCAGCCGGCTTGATCCCGCGCGCCATCGGCAGCTTTATCGGGCGCTACCCCAAGGCTCGTGTGCAGTTCCAAGTGGATGATTGGCAAAGCCTGGGCAAGCGCCTGCTCAGTGAAGAGTTCGAGTTTTTTGTCGCCGACACCCGCCACTTCGAAGCCAACCCCGACTACCACACCCACCGCCTGCGCCCGCGCAAATGGCATTTCTGCTGCCGCAGCGGACACCCGCTGGCCCAGCGCGAAACTGTCAGCGCCGCCGAGTTGATGAGTTATCCCCTGGCCGTGACCATCCGCCCCCCGAACCTGCGCAAGGTCATCGTCGACCTCAGCGGCCGGCCCGACTACACGCCCAATGTCGAGTGCGAGAACGGCTACAGCCTGCTGGGGGTGGTGCTGCGTTCCGACGCCATCGGTATCGTCAGCGCCAACAGCGATGCGCTGCACCTGACCCGGGGCGAGCTTGTGCGCTTGACGATCGAGGGGTTGGCCGAGGACCTGGAGGAGCGCTACACCCGCTATGGCATCGTCAGCCGCGCCGGGTATCGGCTGTCACCGTTGGCCGAGGCGATGATCGAGCAGATCAAGCAGGTGGATGAGCAGGATGACGAGGTGTGTTCGCTGGAGAATTTTGCGGTCTGAGCCACCGCTATCGCAGGCAAGCCAGCTCCCACAATGGAATGCGATCAACCTGTAGGCGCTGGCTTGCCAGCGATGGCGCCAGTCGTCACACCCATGCACCAACTGCATAAACCCCATTCCCCAAATGCACTTGCCTCAACCCCCTCCAACCGGCGAAAACCCTCATCTGCCCCTCATCCGGTGACCCCCATGCCCCACGTGCGCAACGTGCTCTACATCATGTGCGACCAACTACGTCGCGATTACCTCTCCTGCTACGGCCACGCCCATCTGCACACCCCCAACATCGACCGCCTGGCCGCCGCTGGCGTGCGTTTCAGTCGCGCCTACACCCAGGGCACGATCTGCGGGCCGTCGCGCATGTCGGCCTATACCGGGCGCTATGTCAGCAGCCATCAGGTGGCCTGGAACGCGGTGCCGCTGCCCCTCGAAGAGCTGACCATCGGCGACTATCTGCGCCCCCATGGCATCCGCACCGCGCTGGTGGGCAAGACCCACGCCACGCCCAATCTCGATGCCCTGCAACGCCTGGATATCGACCCCGACAGCGCGCAGGCGCAGCCCCTCAATGAGGTGGGTTTCGAAGCGTATTTTCGCCATGACGGCATCTTCCCCGACAGCCCACTGTTCGCCGATAAACGCGAGTCCGCGCCCTATACCCATTACCTGCGCGCGCAAGGTTACGCCGGCACCAACCCTTGGCATGAATGGGCCAATGCCGCCGCCGGCGATGCCGGGGAGGTGCTGAGCGGTTGGCAGATGCGCAACGCCCACTTGCCGGCGCGGGTGGACGAGGCGCATTCGGAAACGGTCTACACCACCGACCGCGCCCTCGACTTTATCCACGAACAAGGCGAGCACCCCTGGTGCCTGCACCTGTCGTACATCAAGCCGCACTGGCCCTATATCGCGCCCGCGCCGTATCACGCGCTGTATGGCGTCGATCAGGTGCAGGCAGCGATTCGCGCCGAGCCTGGGCAAGCCAGCGATCACCCGGTATACCAAGCCTTCCGCCAACACCAGGAGAGCCTGAACTTTTCCCGCGATGAGGTGCGGCTGCGGGTGATTCCCACCTATATGGGCCTGATCAAGCAGGTGGATGACCAACTCGGTCGACTGTTCGATGCGCTGCAAAGCACAGGTCGCTGGGATGACACGCTGATTGTGTTCACCAGCGACCATGGCGACTTCCTCGGCGACCACCAACTGGGCGAAAAAGAGTTTTTGCTGGAGCCGGCGGTGGGTGTGCCGCTGATTGTCCGCGACCCACGCGCCGCGGCCGATATCAGCCGGGGCACGGTGGATCGGCGCCTGGTGGAAACCATCGACGCCCTGCCCACCTTCCTTGAGGCCCTGGGCTTGCCGAGCGCCGAGCATCGTCTGGAAGGCCGCTCATTGATCCCCCTGCTGCATGGGGTAGAAACGGACTGGCGCCGCTACGCCATCGCCGAATACGACTACGCGTTCCAGGCCCCGGCCCGCGAGCGCCTGGCGCAGCCGATCGATCGCTGCCGCATGACCATGGTGCGCAGCGAACGCTGGAAATACCTGGCCTATGACGGCTTTCGCGCGCAACTGTTCGACCTGGAAAACGACCCGCAGGAACTGCACGACCTGGGCGCAGACCCGGCGTACGCCCAGGTGCGCGAAGTGCATCAGGGTTATCTGTTCGAATGGCTACGGGGTTTGAAACGGCGCACCACCATCAGCCACGGGGAGATTGATCTGCGTGGCCAGCGGTTTCGCTATGGTGAGCCTGAGGCAGAGAAGGTGGTGCAGATCGGCGTCTGGTAAACGGGACGCGGACTTGTGTGGGAGCGGGCTTGCCCGCGATTGCGGTGGATCAGTCGACATAGGTGTTAACTGACATATCGCTATCGCGGGCAAGCCCGCTCCCACAGTGGATCTCCCACATTGGTTCGGTGGTGGGCTACAGGCCTTTGGTGGTCTGGCTGCGCTGCCCCTGCACGCTCACCGGCACATCGCCCTTGAGGGTCACGCGGCGCACGATGCGTTCCTGGGTGCCGTAGTCATCCACCGCGTAATGCTGGGTGGCGCGGTTGTCCCAGATCGCCACATCGCCGGTGCTCCAGCGCCAGCGCACGGTGTTTTCCAGGCGGGTGACGTGGCTTTGCAGCAGGTTGAACAGGTGTGCGGAATCGGCCTGCGAGTAACCCTTCAAGCGTTTGACGAAATGCCCCAGCAGCAGGGTTTTCTCGCCACTGACCGGGTGCACACGCACCACCGGATGCTCGGTCTCGTACACCGTCGAGGTGAAGATCTTGCGGTACTCCTCAAGCTTTTCCGGCGCCACATCCGGCTTGCGCGCGGCGTAGTCGTATTCGTTGCTGTGCACCGCCCACAGGGTGTCGGCCAGGGCCCGCACTTCGGCGGTCAAGTCGTTGTAGGCGCTGGCGGTGTTGGCCCAGACCGTGTCGCCACCCGATGCCGGCGCCAGCACCGAACGCAGGATCGAGGCCTTGGGGTAGGCATCGACGAAGGTCACGTCGGTGTGCCAGGAGTTGGCGCGCTGACCACGCCCGCCGTCCAGTTCCATCAGAAAACGCGTGCCATCGCGCACCGGTACCGTGGGGTGGGCAATCGGCTCGCCGAGCAAATGGGCGAACGCTTCCTGGCTCTGGTCATCGAGGTGCGCCTGCTCGCGAAAGAAGATCACCTTGTACTGCACCAGCGCTTGCTGGATGGCTTCGATGGTGGCGGCATCGAGGTCGCCGGACAGTTTGATGCCCCGGATCTCGGCGCCGATACGCCCAGCGACCGGGTGAATATCCAGCGCCAGGGCGACGGGTTGAACAGCGAGTGCGGCATTGCTCATTGGATGACCCTCATGTGTCTGCTTACGGTGGGGTGACGCTGCGCCAACGCTCTATTCATATGCAATTTAGGTCTAGCAAATGAACTAATGCTTCGTTGACGGAATAAGAGCTTGCATTTAAAACCTCAGCTCCCCTGGTCGCAAATGCCTTCGACCTATTTTTAAAATGCCGGGAAAGCATATGGATCTTCGCCAACTGCGCTACTTCATCGCCCTTAACGAACACCGCAGTTTTGTTCGCGCGGCCGACGCCATGGGCATCACCCAGCCGGCGTTCAGCCGTAGCATCCAGGGCCTGGAACAGGAGTTCGGCTGCGTGCTGGTAGACCGTGGCCACAAGGATTTGCGCCCCACGCCGGAGGGCCAGGTGGTGCTGCAACATGCCCTTAGCCTGGTGCACGGCGCCGCGCTGCTGAGCAGTGAAGTGACGCGCATGACCAAGCTCGACGCTGGCGAACTGCGCTTCGGTTGCGGCCCGGCGCCCGCCGTGAAACTGGTGCCGGATGCGGTGGCGCGTTTCGTCAACGCGCACCCGAAAATCCGCACGCGGTTCCAGGTGGATAACTGGGAAACCCTGAGCCGCAGCCTGAGCCGGGAAGAGATCGAATTCTTTATCGCCGACATCCGTCAGTTCGAAGCCGACCCGAACTTCCAGACCCAGGCGCTGACGCCCAAGCGTGGGGTGTTTTTCTGCCGGCCGGGGCACCCGCTGCTGGCCAAGGACAGCCTCTCGACCAACGACATGTTCGACTACCCGCTGGCGTCGCCGCTGATCTCCCAGGGCATTCGCAAACTGCTGGCGAACCTCAGTGGGCGCATGGACTTTTCACCGAGCATCCAGACCGAGCACTTTGCGGCGCTGGTGAAGATCGTGTTGCAGTCCAACGCCATCGGCGTGGGCACCGAGGAAGCCTTTGCCGAGGACATCGCCCGCGGCGCGCTGGTGCTGCTGCACTGGCGCAACCTGCCGCAGAACATGGAGACCATGAGCGCGCGTTGCGGGATAGTCAGCCGCACCGGCTCACGCTTGTCGCCGGCGGCCAAGGCGATGATCGAGACGTTGGTGGCGGTGGATCGCCAGGAAGTGGATGTGGCGGTCTGAAGGGCGCCATCGCAGGCAAGCCAGCTCCCACATTTGACCGCATTCCAATGTGGGAGCTGGCTTGCCTGCGATGAGCATAGGTATCTACACAACTTTCAGAAACTGACGACCTCCCCTGTGGCGAGCGGGCTTGCCCCGCGCTGGGCTGCGAAGCAGCCCTAAACCCGGCCATCGCGGTTTATCTGAAGAAACGCGGCGGGCTTTTTGGGGCTGCTTCGCAGCCCAGCGCGGGCGATGCGGCGTTCCGACAAGCCCGCTCGCCACAATAGCCCTCTCTGCACGGGTTTATGCGCTGCGGCAAATTTGTGTAGGCTGCGATGAGGCCAGTTCATGCGCCGTAGATTTCAGATCCCAGCCGCAGCCAACCCCGGCACCACCCAATCACTGACCTGGAACGGCTTGCGAATCAGCCGCTCCTTCGACGCCAGATCCACCGCATCCTGCAGCTTGCCCAGGAACACCGGATCCAGGGTCGATGGGAAAATCTCGCTGAGTTTCTGGTCCTTCAAATCATTGGTCAGAATCACCGGCGGATAACTCGCCAGCCCCGACACCAGCTCGATATACGCCTGCTTGTTGTTGTCATCGGTCAACCACTGCACCGCCTGCTGCTGGGCCTTGAGCAGCTTGGCCACCACCTCGGGATGGGCGTCGACAAACTTGCCACTGCCCACCAGCACCGCCTGCACGCTGCCCGCGCCACCCAGGTCCTTGGTGGTCAGGGGGATTTCGGCCAGGCCCTTGGCCTGCAGTGAACTCAGGTTCGACCCGCCCCAGGTCGCATCGATCTGTTTGGCGGCCAGGGCGGCCACGGCGGCGTTGAAGTCCAGGTTGATGATTTTCAGGTCCTTTTCACTCAAGCCCTGGCTGGCCAGGGCGCCGTTGAGGGACAGTTGGGTGGCCGTGCCGCGAAACACCGCCACGCGCTTGCCCTTCAGGTCCTGCAAGGTTTTGATCCCCGAACCCGGCACCACGCCCAGGTACTGTTTCACCCCGCGAGCGGTGGCGCTCAGCAGCCGGGTGTCGAGGCCATTGGAGCGGCCGATGATCGCGGCCAGGTCGCCCAGGTAAGCCAGGTCTACCTGGTCGTTGGCGAAGGCTTCATTGATCACGGGGCCGGCGCCCTTGAAGTAATTCCACTGGATCTTGATGCCTTGGTCGGCGAAGGCTTTTTCGAAGATCTGCTGGCTCCTCAATACATCCGTCAGGCCGCCCCCACTGTTCTGGGTGCCGGCGCTCAGGTCGGGCACGGCAATACGGATTTCCTTGAGGTCGGCGGCGTGCACCAACCCGGCGAGCGCAGTGCCGGCGACCAAGGTGATCAAGCGTTTAAAGGGCAGTTTCATGGGGTGTGCTCCTGTGGGCGACGGTGGCCTGGGGAGCAGAAAGTACGCACAACGGGAACAAAACTTTAAATACTATAAATTCACTATTTAATAGCTTTTTGGACTATGCAGCCGCAGACGCCGGTTCCAGAGGGTTATGCATCAACAGCATGGAAAATATTCTTCAAATGCATTGGATGCGTGTCGGGCAGAGGCTTTAAATGGTTTTTCTTATCCCTAAATAATCTTGATTGTTTATTTATAAGATCAAAATCACATAACAAACCTGCCGACCACGGAGGTCTTCCATGGCCCGAATCTCACTGTTGAGCCTGCCCCTGGCCGCTACGCCAAAGGGCGAGCAGACCCATTGGCCGAACCTGAGTGAACGCCTGCTGCCATGGTTGCTGCCACTCACGCTGTTTGCGCTGTGGTGGCTGGCCAGCCGTCAGCATTGGATGAGTGAACAAATCCTGCCGGCGCCCGCGCTGGTCTGGAGCAGTGCCGTGGAATTGGCCGGCGGCGAGTTGTGGAGCCACTTGGCGATCAGCCTGCAACGGCTGTTCTGGGGGCTGTTGGCCGGCATCGGGGCCGGGGCGTTACTGGGCGCGCTGCTGGGCTTTAGTGCCCGTGCCGAACGCCTGGTGTTCCCGACGTTCAGCGCCCTGTCGCAAGTCCCGACCCTGGCGTGGATCCCGCTGTTCATGGTGTTTTTCGGGATTGGCGAAACCCTCAAGCTGGTGGTGCTGGTCAAGGCGATTGTGGTGCCCGTGACCCTGCACACCCTGGTCGGCGTGCGCGATGCCCAGCCCGGTTTGCGCGAGGCCGCACGCGTGCTGCGCTTGCCCAGCCACCTGTTGATCCGTCGGCTGATCCTGCCCGCCGCACTGCCCGCGTTCATGGCCGGGGTACGCCTGGCCCTGGCCGCCGGCTGGACCTCGCTGCTGGCCGTGGAGCTGCTGGCCTCCAGCGAAGGCATCGGCTACCTGATGGTCTGGGCGCGGCAGTTGTTCATGCTCGATATCGTGTTTGTGTGCATCGTGGTGATCGGGGTGCTGGGCGTGGCGATGGATCGCGGCATTGGCTGGCTGGATCGCAAGTGGGTGCATTGGCCCCATCCGGCTACCGCGCAGATCCGCCGTGGCCCGCGCTACCAAGGCTGGCAACGCCTGCAACCCTGGTTGCTGCCCCTGAGCCTGTTGGCGCTGTGGCAGTCAGCGACGGCCCTGGACTGGGTCGATCCCAATATCCTGGTCAGCCCTTGGACCGTGCTGTACACCACCGCCAGCGGCGTATTCGATGGCAGCCTGCTCAGCGCCCTGGGCAAAAGCCTGGGACGCACCTTGAGCGGTTTGCTCCTCGGCGGCGGGCTGGGTTTTGCCCTTGGTCTGTTGTTGGGCCTGTCGCGCCGCAGTGAGCGAGTGCTCGGCCCGACCCTGGCGGCCCTGCGCCAGATCGCGATCTTTGCCTGGGTGCCGCTGCTCACCGCCTGGTTCGGCCTGGGGGAGTTGGCCAAGTCGGTGTTTATCGCCCTGGCCGCGTTTTTCCCGCTGTTCATCGCCACTCAACGCAGCGTGCTGAACCTCTCGCCGCAGCTCAATGAAGCCGCCCAGGTGCTGCGCCTGAGCCTGGCCTTGCGCCTGCGTCGCCTGGTGTTGCCAGGGGCGGCGGCGGGGATTTTCGCCGGGCTGCGCCTGAGCCTGATCTACGCCTGGCTGGGCACCATCGGCGCCGAATATTTCATGCCGTCCAATGGCGGCATCGGCAGCCTGATGATCGGCGCCCAACAGCTGCTGCGCATGGACCTGATCATGAGCGGCATGCTGCTGGTCGGTCTCACCGGCGCGGCACTCAACCTTATCGGCCAACGCATCGAAACCCGCGCCACGCGCTGGAGACACGCATGACTGCACCTATTGTCAGCTTCAACCATGTGGGCAAGACCTTTGACGTCGATGGCTTCGAGCTGGAGGCCATCCGCGAATTCAACCTGGATATCGCCGAAGGCGAGTTCGTCGCGATTGTCGGGTCCAGTGGCTGCGGCAAATCCACGTTGCTGCGCCTGCTGATCGGCCTGGACACGCAGTTTCGCGGCGAGATCCGCGTCGATGGCAAGGCCGTGGAAGGCATCGGCGGCGAGCGCGGCATCGTGTTCCAGGAACACCGTCTGTTCCCATGGCTGACGGTCGCGCAAAACATCGGCCTGGGCCTGGTCAACGAGCCGTTGAGCGAGGCCCAGCGCCAACAGCGCATCAGCGATTTTATCGAGCTGGTCGGCCTCACCGATTTCACCCGCGCCTACCCGCACCAATTGTCTGGCGGCATGGCACAACGGGTGGCGATCGCCCGTGGCCTGGTGGCCAGCCCGCGCATTCTGCTGCTGGACGAGCCCTTCGGCGCCCTCGACGCCCTGACCCGCCAACAGATGCAGGATGAGCTGCTGGCGATCCGTGCCCGCGCGAAGATCACCACAGTGCTGGTGACCCACGATGTGGAAGAGGCGATTTTCCTCGCCGACCGTGTGGTGGTGATGGAGCCCCGGCCTGGGCGGATCAAGCAGGTGGTGGATATCGCCCTGCCCCATCCGCGCCAGCGCAGCAGCTTTGACTTCCACCAATTGCGCGAAGAACTGCTGCACGAACTGATCAGCGACGACCACTACCAACCGCCGCTGCCGGAGCAGATCCGTGACCTGCCCCTGGCCTTTATTGCCTGCTGATTGAGGAGTGTCTTGATGCCGCAACGTCCCAACTTTCTAGTGATCCTGGCCGATGACATGGGCTTCTCCGACCTCGGCGCATTTGGCGGGGAAATCGCCACGCCGCACCTGGATGCCCTGGCGCTGAACGGCCTGCGCCTGACCGACTTTCACACCGCGCCCACCTGCTCGCCGACCCGTTCGATGCTGCTCACCGGTACCGACCACCATATCGCCGGGATCGGCACCATGGCCGAGGCGCTGACCCCGGAGCTGATCGGCAAGCCGGGCTACGAAGGCTACCTCAACGACAAGGTGGTGGCCCTGCCCGAACTGCTGCGCGAGGCCGGTTACCAGACCTTGATGAGCGGCAAATGGCACCTGGGGCTGACGGCGGAACTGGCGCCCCACGCCCGTGGTTTCGAGCGTTCGTTCTCGCTGTTGCCGGGGGCGGCCAACCACTATGGTTTCGAGCCGCCCTACGACGCCAGCACGCCCGGGCTGCTCAAATCCACCCCGGCGCTGTACATCGAGGACGACACCTTCGTCGAGCAATTGCCCGAGGGCTTCTACTCCTCGGATGCCTTTGGCGACAAGCTGCTGCAGTACCTCAAGGAGCGCGACCAGGCCCGGCCCTTTTTTGCCTACCTGCCGTTTTCCGCGCCGCACTGGCCGCTGCAGGCGCCGGTGGAGATCGTCGATAAATACCGTGGCCGCTACGACGCTGGCCCCGAGGTACTGCGCCTGGAGCGCCTGGCAAAACTCAAGGCCCTGGGGCTGATCGATGCCGACGTCGAGCCCCATCCGCTGATCGAGCTGAACACCCAATGGGCGGCTTTGAGCGATGAACAACGCCAGGTCTCGGCGCGGGCCATGGAGGTTTATGCGGCGATGGTCGAGCGCATGGACTGGAACATTGGCCGGGTGGTGGAGTACTTGCGCCAGCAGGGGCAACTGGACAATACCTTTATCCTTTTCATGTCCGACAACGGTGCCGAGGGCGCGCTGCTGGAAGCCTTCCCCAAGTTCGGCCCCGAGCTTTTGACCTACCTCAACCAGCACTACGACAACAGCCTGGGCAATATCGGCCGCGCCAATTCCTATGTCTGGTATGGGCCATCGTGGGCCCAGGTGGCGACGGCACCTTCACGCCTGTTCAAGGCCTTCACCACCGAAGGCGGGATTCGTGTGCCGGCGCTGGTGCATTACCCGCAGTTGGCACTTAAGGGGCAGATCAGCCATGGCTTCGGCACGGTGATGGACATCACCCCGACCATTCTCGACCTGGCCGGCGTGCGTCACCCCGGCAAACAGTGGCGCGGCAAGCCGATTGCACCGCTGCGGGGCAAGTCGTGGCTGGGCTTTTTGTCTGGGGAAACCGCGCAGGTGCACGACGAACATACCGTCACCGGCTGGGAGCTGTTCGGACGCCGGGCGATTCGCCAGGGGCAATGGAAGGCGGTGTATATCCCGGGGCCCGTAGGGCCGGCGACCTGGCAGTTGTATGACCTGGGGCGTGATCCTGGGGAGATCCATGACCTGGCCGTGAGCCAGCCGGAAAAGCTGGCGACCTTGATTGGGCACTGGCAGCAGTATGTGGAGGAAACGGGGGTGGTGCTCAGTGCTTCGCCGTTTCAGCCGGACTGAGGTTTTGTAGTGTCTGGTAGGGCCCTTTCGCGAGCAAGCCCGCTCCCACATTCGACCGCATTCCAAAGAATGTACTCGGTCAAGTGTGGGAGCGGGCTTGCTCGCGAAGAGGCCTCCCCTGGCACCACTTAACCCTGCGCCATCTCCCGCAACCTCAGGACGTCGAGAATCTCAATCTCCCCATACCCCAACCGCACAACCCCCTGCTCTTGCAACGCCTTGAGCAGCGTATTGGTCGTCTGGCGCGATACCCCCAGCATCGCCGCCAAGTCCTCCTGCGCCAATTGCACCACACGCCGCGAGCCATCGATCTCGCCATAACCCTCGGCGATCATCCACAACCGATGGGCTACCCGCACTGACGCGGGCGCAAGGCTCAACTGCTCGATATTGATAAAGCTCAGCCGCAACTTCTGGCTCATCAGCAAGGCCATGTCCCGCCAATAGGCCGGGCTTTGCGCAAGCAGTTGCAGCATCGCCGCCTGCGGTACCTGCAACAGGGTGCAAGGCCCGACCGCGCACGCGTCGTGGGTGCGCGGCAGGCCGTCGAACACAGCGATTTCACCGAACCAGAAAGGCGCCTGCGCCAGGCTCAACAACGCCTCCTTGCCTTGCTCGTTCACCGCGCTGATGCGCAGGCTGCCCTCCAGCACCGCGTACAGGCCGCACGGTGGGTCGCCACGCTTGAACAGCACCTGCCCCGCCGTCAGCTGCCGCACGCGGGCGTGGGCCAGCAGACTATGCTGCAAGGGAGCAGGCAGATGACGGTACCAGTGGCCGCTGGACAGCCGTCCATGCCAAGACTCTGCGTCCATGAGAACTCCAAAGATTGTCGCCCAGTTGACAGTTTGTCGCAGTCCTACAGGGCATGATCAAGCATCCTACAGGAGGAATAACAATGAAAAGCCTCGTCGACCATCTGAGCCAATACGCCGCCTACCACCGCGACCCGCGCAACATCGCCAGCCACTTTATCGGCATCCCCATGATCGTCGTCGCCGTCGCCGTGCTGCTATCACGCCCCGAATGGACAGTGGCCGGCCTATGGCTGTCGCCGGCGGTGTTGCTGGCGTTGTTTTCTGCGGGGTTCTACCTGCGCCTGGAACTGGCGCTTGGGGTGTTGATGAGCGTGCTGATGGGCTTGTCGGTTTGGGCTGGGCATGTGCTGGCAGCGCAAAGCACGCTGGTGTGGCTCAGCAGCGGTATCGGCCTGTTTGTGGTGGGCTGGGTGATCCAGTTTGTCGGCCATTACTACGAAGGGCGCAAGCCTGCGTTCGTCGACGACGTGTCCGGGCTGATCGTGGGGCCGTTGTTTGTGGTGGCGGAACTGGCGTTTCTGGTGGGGTTGCGCCATGAGCTCAAGCGGCAGATCGAGGAGCGGTCGGGGCCGGTGGCCGTGCGTCACAAGAACGCCACGGCCTGAGAGGCACCGGTAATCCCAATGTGGGAGCGGGCTTGCTCGCGAAAGCGCCGGTTCAGTCGGTACATTCAGTGACTGAACCACCGCTTTCGCGAGCAAGCCCGCTCCCACAGGTTTTTTGCAATCTTTTTAAGCCTTTTGCCAGACCTTGGGCTTGAAGAACAACGTCGCGCCCCGCGCCAGCCCGGTGAGGCTGTCGTGGTCCTTCACCACTTCGGCTTCGATCAGTTCGCTCTGGCCTTCGACCTTCAGCGTGATCCGCGTGGTGGCGCCCAGCGGGCGGATGTCGCGCACTTGCGCGGCGTGGTGGTCTTCCAGTTCATGGCGTGACAACGACACCTCGTGCGGGCGGAACAGTACGTGCTGGTCTTCGCCCAGGTGCAGGCGGTTGGAGTCGCCCAGGAAGTGATAGACGAAATCGCTGGCCGGGTTTTCGTAGACGTCGCCCGGTGAGCCGATCTGCTCGATCACGCCCTTGTTCATCACCACGATCCGGTCGGCGACTTCCATGGCTTCTTCCTGGTCGTGGGTCACGAACACCGAGGTCAGGTTGATGTCCTCGTGCAGCCGCGCCAACCAACGACGCAGCTCCTTGCGCACCTTGGCATCCAGGGCGCCGAAGGGTTCGTCGAGCAGCAGCACCTTGGGCTCCACCGCCAGGGCACGGGCCAGGGCGATACGCTGGCGTTGGCCGCCGGAGAGTTGTTCCGGGTAGCGATCCGACAACCAGTCCAGTTGCACCATGTTCAGCAACTCGTGAACCTTGGCCGCGATCTGGGTTTCGTTCGGGCGCTGGCTCTTGGGTTTCATGCGCAGGCCGAATGCGACGTTGTCGAATACGGTCATGTGGCGGAACAGCGCGTAGTGCTGGAACACAAACCCGACGTTGCGATCACGCACATCATGGCCGGACACGTCTTCGCCGTGAAACACGATGCTGCCGGCGTCCGGGGTTTCCAGGCCGGCAATGATGCGCAGCAAGGTGGTCTTGCCGCAGCCGGAGGGGCCCAGCAACGCCACCAGCTCGCCACTCTGGATATCCAGGTTGATGCTGTCCAGGGCCTTGAAGGCGTTGAAGTTCTTGCTGACGTTACGGACTTCGATCGACATGACTTATTCCTCAGCCGCACCGGCGCGCAGGCGGTTAATTCGGTTCTCGCTCCACTGCTTGAGCAGCAGGATGAAGAGCGCCAGGATCAGCAACAGACTCGCCACCGCAAACGCAGCGACGTGGTTGTATTCGTTGTAGAGAATCTCGACGTGCAGCGGCAAGGTGTTGGTCACGCCGCGAATGTGGCCGGACACCACCGACACCGCGCCAAACTCACCCATTGCCCGCGCAGTACACAGCACCACGCCGTAGATCAGGCCCCACTTGATGTTCGGCACGGTGACATGCCAGAACATCTGCCAGCCATTGGCGCCCAGCAGGCGCGCGGCTTCTTCTTCCTGGGTGCCCTGCTCCTGCATCAGCGGGATCAACTCGCGGGCCACGAATGGCACGGTGACGAAGATGGTCGCCAGTACGATGCCCGGCAAGGCAAAGACGATCTGGATATCGTGATCCTGCAACCACGGCCCGAAGAAGCCCTGGGCGCCGAACATCAGCACGTAGACCAGGCCGGCGATCACCGGCGAGACCGAGAACGGCAGGTCGATCAGGGTCACCAGCATGCTCTTGCCACGGAACGAGTACTTGCTCACGCACCAGGCCGCACTGACGCCGAATACCAGGTTGAGCGGTACCGAGATCAGCACCGCAATCACCGTCAGCTTCAAGGCCGACAGCGCATCCGGCTCGAAGATCGCGGCAAAGAATGCGCCGAGGCCGAGCTTGAGGCCCTGGGACACCACGATAAACAGTGGCAACAGCAAGAACAGGGCGAAGATCAGCCAGCCAAGGCCGATCAGGATACGTCGCGACACCGCACTGCCACGGCGGGCAGCATTGGCCGAAGACGCGGCGGAAATAGACGATTGGGACATGTTCCGCGCCTCCTTATGGGTGTTCGATGCGCCGCTGCAACAAGTTGATCAGCAGCAGCAGGACAAAGGAAACCACCAGCATCAGCACGCCGATGGAGGTAGCGCCGGTGTAGTCGTATTGGTCGAGCTTGACCATGATCAGCAACGGCAGGATCTCGGTTTTCATCGGCATGTTGCCGGCGATGAAAATCACCGAGCCGTACTCACCCACGCCTCGGGCAAACGCCAGGGCAAACCCGGTCAGCCAGGCCGGCAGCAGCGCCGGCACGAGGATGTAGCGGAACACTTGCAAGGGCTTGGCGCCGAGGCAGGCGGCGGCTTCTTCGATTTCCCGGGGGATATCGGCCAAGACCGGCTGCACGGTACGCACCACGAAGGGCAAGGTGACGAAGGTCAGGGCCAGGGTGATGCCCAGGGGGGTGTAGGCGATCTTGAAGCCCATGTCGGTGGCGAACTGGCCAACCAGGCCGGACGGCGCGTACAGCGCGGTCAGCGCAATACCGGCCACGGCGGTGGGCAGGGCGAACGGCAGGTCGATCATCGCGTCGATGATCTTGCGCCCGGGGAAGGTGTAGCGCACCAGCACCCAGGCCAGCAGCGTACCGATCACGCCGTTGATCAGCGCGGCGTACAGGGCCGTACTGAAGCTCAGCTTCAACGCCGCCCACACGCGCGGCGCCGAGATGATGGCCCAGAACTGATCCCAGGTGAGTTGGGCGGCGTGGACGAACATGGCCGCCAGCGGTATGAGCACAATCAGGCTGAGGTACACCAAGGTGTAACCCAGCGTCAGCCCGAAGCCGGGTATGACGGGGGAGATACGACGCGACATAAAAGTCCTTGGTTAACAGGTAGATACCACTGCAAGAACAAACCTTTGTGGGAGCCTGGCTTGCCCGCGATGCAGGCACCTCGGTGTATCAGTTACACCGCGGTGATGCTATCGCGGGCAAGCCCGGCTCCCACAGAAAGCTCACGCCTGGCAGCAGTGTGGCTTACTGCGCCGTGTAGATCTGGTCGAACACGCCACCGTCATTGAAGAATTTCGGTTGGGCAGTTTTCCAGCCGCCGAAGTCTTTGTCGATAGTCACCAGGTCCAGTTTCGGGAACTGCTGGGCGTATTTGGCGGCCACATCCTTGTCACGCGGGCGGTAGAAGTTCTTTGCCGCGATCTCCTGGCCAGCCGGGCTGTACAGGTGGTTGAGGTACGCCGTGGCGATTTCGGTGTTGCCCTTTTTCTCGGCGTTCTTGTCGACCACGGCCACGGGTGGCTCGGCGAGGATCGACAGGGACGGCACGATGATGTCGAACTTGTCGGCACCGCCATCTTCCTTGAGGGCCAGGAACGCTTCGTTTTCCCAGGCCAGCAACACGTCACCCTGACCGTTGTTGACGAAGGTAATGGTCGAGCCGCGCGCACCGGTGTCGAGGATCGGCACGTGCTTGAACAGCTCCTTCACGTATTCCTGAGCCTTGGCTTCGCTGCCACCGGCCTTGAGGCCATAGGCCCAGGCGGCGAGGAAGTTCCAGCGGGCACCGCCGGAGGTTTTCGGGTTCGGCGTGATCACCGACACGTCATTCTTGATCAGGTCGCCCCAATCCTTGATGCCTTTGGGGTTGCCCTTGCGCACCAGGAACACGATGGTCGAGGTGTAGGGCGTGCTGGCCTCAGGCAGGCGGGTCTGCCAGTTCTCCGGCAGGGTCTTGCCCAGCTTGGCAATTTCGTCGATGTCGCCGGCCAGGGCCAGGGTTACCACGTCGGCGCGCAGGCCGTCGATCACCGCCCGGCCTTGCTTGCCCGAACCACCGTGGGACTGCTGGATCTTCACGTTGTCGCCAGGGTGTGCCTTTTTCCAGAAGCTGGTGAATTCGGCGTTGTAGTCCTGGTACAGCTCACGGGTAGGATCGTAGGAAACGTTGAGCAGCTCGTAATCCTTGGCCACTGCGGAACCGGCAAACACGGCGCTGGCCAGGGCGGCCAGGGCATAACGGCGAATCGACGACATAGACAAGCTCCTGAAATTCTTGGGTGTTGGCTTTTCTTATAAGTACGGGTCCCGCAATCGAAGCGCCGTGTTGCCTCAGCTCGGTTTGTTGCCCGGGCTCTGCAAGCGGAATTTCTCTTTGCGTTCGATCTGCACCACTTGGGCGTTGTGTACGGTGATTTCCACTGCGCCGAAACGCAGGTCACGCAATGCGCTTTGGATCTCGCGCAAAATGGCTGCTTCGTCCTGGCCGTCAACGCTGCGTAGAGATGCGCTCATGGTCGTGCTCCTGAAATGAGAAGTGCCTGGCAGTGGCGGCACTGCTTGCGGCGTGAGAGCGATAGTAGATAAGCGCGGATATTCTTAAAAATACTATTTAAGAATGTTTATATAACCAGAAAGAATTTTCAGGCAGGGCATGACGTTACGGCGTGCGCACATATAAATGTGGGAGCGGGCTTGCCCGCGATGGCGGAGTGTCAGCCAATAAATCTGGCACTGATACACCGCTATCGCGGGCAAGCCCGCTCCCACATTTACTGTATTGCGGCCCCGCAGAGAGGTCAGCGGATAGCCGGGGCCCGGGCCCAATCAATGTCCGCCGCCAGCATCGGCCGCCCAAACCAGTAGCCCTGGCCGAGGTCGCACTGGTGATTGAGCAGGAACCGCGCCTGTTCCATCTGTTCGATGCCTTCGGCATGCACTTGCATGCCCATGCTCTGCGCCAAGGCGATGACCACCCGCACAATCGCCGCGTCGTCTTCATCCCACGGCAGGCCGGCGACGAAGCCCTGGTCGATTTTCAACTTCTGCACCGGCAGGCGCTTGAGGCGCAGCAGTGACGAATAGCCGGTACCAAAATCATCGATGGCCAGGCTCAGGCCCAGCTCGCGCAGGCGGTGCAGCTGTTCCAGGGCCACTTCCGGGTCATCCATCACCGCGCTTTCGGTGACTTCCAGTTCCAGCTTCGCCGGGTCCAGGCCGGTGTCGTGCAGCACCTTGGCGACCTGCTCGTACAGTTCGTGGCGGCCAAACAGTCGGCTGGAAACATTTACCGCGAGGAACGACAGCGTTTTGCCTTCCTCCAGCCATCGGCACATCTGGCGACAGGCTTGGTCCATGACCCAGGCATCGATCTCGGCGATCAAGCCGGTGCGTTCGGCGATCGGGATAAATTCCGCAGGCGGCACCAGCCCACGCTGCGGGTGCTGCCAGCGCACCAAGGCCTCGACGCCAATCAGGGCGCTGGTTTGCAGATCGTGAACGGGCTGGTAATAGACGCGAAGTTCATGCTGATCCAGGGCTCGGCGCAGTTCGTTGCCGACCTCGATCCGGTTCTGCGCGTGGGCGGTCAGTTCCTCGGTGTACAAGGCAAAGCCTTCACGCCCGGAACTCTTGGCCTTGAACAAAGCGGAGTCAGCGTTGCGCAACAGTTGTTCGGCACTCAAGGCGTCGCTGGGGAACAGGCTGATGCCAATACTCACGCTGACAAATAATTGGTGACCGTCGAACACGAACGGCAGCTTCATGCTGTCGATAATCCGCTGGGCCAGGGCCGCAGCCTGGACCACCTGTGGACAACTTTCCGCCAGCACCGCGAATTCATCGCCGCCCAGGCGTGCGAGGGTCACGCCGGGGCCGAACAGGCCTTGCAGGCGCTCGCCCACGGCCTTGAGTAACTGGTCGCCTACATTGTGGCCAAGGCTGTCGTTGATGATTTTGAAATGGTCCAGATCCAGCATCAGCAGCGCGCAGCCACGCTTGTGGATCTGCGCCGAGGCCAGCGCCTGCTCGGCGCGGTCGGTGAACAGCAGGCGATTGGGCAGGTCGGTCAACGGGTCGTGGTGAGCCAGATGGGCCAGTTCGCGCTCGGAATGCTTGATCGCGCTGATGTCGGAGAACACTGCAACGTAATGGCTGATCTGGCCCTGGTCATCATGGATGACGCGGATGGTTTGCCACTGTGGGTAAATTTCCCCGCTTTTACGGCGGTTCCAGATCTCGCCGCTCCATTCCCCGTCTTGGTTGAGTGTGCGAAACATCTGCTCATAAAAAGCTGGCGAATGACGACCGGACTTGAACAGGCTCGGCTGTCGACCCATCACGTCATCTACCTGGTAACCGGTGATTTCGATGAAGGCGCGGTTGACGTGCACAATCCGCCCGCGGGCGTCGGTGACCAGCACCCCTTCGCGGGTGCAATCGAACACTGCCGCTGCCTGGCGCAGGCGCTCGCGGTTTTCTTTCAACGGTTGCTGGATACGGTGGGTACGGGCGCTGCGGGCGCACAACAAGAAGATAAACAGGGCACTGAGAACCACCCACAGGTAGCCGCGCAGCATCTGCCAGTGGACTATTTCCCTGGGTTCATCGATGAAATTGATAAATACCTGCTGACTGAGCTGTATCCACAAGACGGAAATCAGCAAGTACACCAGCCCCGCACGTAGGGCACCTCGGTATGAAAGCAGCATATGACTAGTAATCCTTACTAAAAAACAGAATCGCCCTACAAAGGCTGCGGATTATAGAATAAGTAACATCTCGTCACTCCTATTCAAAAGGGCGACTGGTTTTATCTGTACGCTTAGTGATAATGCGTGAGCTGTTCTTTTCTTTATCTGAGGGCCATACAGCCTATGTGGTACAACGGTTTTCTTGACTTGTCAGCCTGGCAACTGGTGGCAGTCACTCTGTTGATGACCCACGTGACCATCATCGGTGTCACGGTCTATCTACACCGCTATTCAGCCCACCGCTCCCTGGAGCTCAATGCTGGCCTGAAACACTTCTTCCGCTTCTGGCTGTGGTTGACCACGGCGCAGAACACCCGCGAGTGGACCGCCATCCACCGCAAACACCACGCCAAATGCGAAACCGTCGACGATCCCCATAGCCCGGTGATCAAGGGCCTGTCCACGGTCCTGCGCAAAGGGGCCGAGCTGTACCGCGCCGAGGCGGAAAACCCCGAGACCCTGCGCATCTACGGCAAGAACTGCCCGGACGACTGGATCGAGCGCAAACTCTACACCCGTTATCCGCTGCTGGGCGTGGCCCTGATGGGCATCATCGACGTGCTGCTGTTCGGCACCATCGGCATCACCATCTGGGCGATCCAGATGATGTGGATCCCCTTCTGGGCCGCCGGTGTGATCAACGGCCTGGGGCATGCCATCGGCTATCGCAACTTCGAATGCCGCGACGCGGCGACCAACCTGGTGCCGTGGGGCATCATCGTCGGTGGCGAAGAGCTGCATAACAACCATCACACCTACCCCAACTCCGCCAAGCTGTCGGTGAAAAAGTGGGAATTCGACCTGGGCTGGGCATGGATCAAGGTGTTCAGCTTCCTGCGCCTGGCCAAGGTTCAGCGGGTCGCGCCGATTGCCCACCGGGTCGAAGGCAAGGGCCACCTGGACATGGACACCGCCATGGCGATCCTCAACAACCGCTTCCAGATCATGGCCCAGTACCGCAAGTTGGTGATCGCGCCGTTGGTCAAGCAGGAACTGGAAAAGGTCGATCACTCGGTACGCCACCAGTTCCACCGCGCCAAGCGCCTGCTGTCGCGCGAGACCAGCCTGCTGGATGAGCGCCACCACCTGCGCATCCAGAGCATGCTGGAGCACAGCCAGGCCTTGAAAGTGATCTACGAAAAGCGCCTGGCGCTACAGCAGATCTGGCTCAAGACCAGCAGCAACGGGCATGACATGCTCGCGGCAATCAAGGAATGGGTGCACGAGGCCGAGGCCAGCGGGATCCAGTCCCTGCGCGACTTTGCCCACCAGTTGAAAACCTACTCCCTGCGTCCCACCGCCTGACCTCTGCAGGAGCCGGCTTGCCGGCGATGAGGCCTTTGAACTGTGCAGCAGATTCAAGGCCGCCATCGCTGGCAAGCCAGCTCCTGCAAGGCCCGGGTATGTTTCCAGTTGGCGCCCACAGTTTTTTGGCGTCATTTCACAGTCGCCGAATATTCCCTCTCAATCGCGACTGATAACGGAACTTAGCTGCAATTCCCCTCTCTCAAACAACACTTCGCCATCCTGGCGGGCTTGTTTTGACTGCTGTTCGATGCTGCGGCATGTCCAGAGAGAATTGTGCCGATGGTCCACGAAACGGACTCCCCAACGCCCACCACACCCGACTCGACGGATACGTCGCGTCCAGCGGCTGCCGCCACCTTGCTGGCATTGATGCACGCCCAGGGCGAAGTGGAGCGCCTGAGCGAGCGCGAACAGCTGTTGAGCTCGCTGCTGGTGAGTGTCAACGCCGTGCTCTGGGCCATCGAGTGGGAAACCCGGCGCGTGCTGTACGTGAGCCCTGCCTATGAGCGCATCTTCGGGCGCTCGGCCAGCCTGCTGTTGGCCGAACACCGTGGCTGGCGTGACAGCATCCACCCCGAAGACCAGCAATATGCCGAGCAAAGCCTGGCCCAGGTACTGGCGTTGGGAGCGGTCGAGGATCGCCAGTACCGCATCATCACGGCGGACGGGCAGATCCGCTGGCTCAGCGACAAGTGCTTTACCAACCAGCAGGCTGCCCCGGGAAAACCGCTGATTGTGGTGGGCATCGCCGAAGACATCACCGAAAAGAAGCACCTGGAACTCGAACTGCAGCGCCTGGCCACCACCGACGTGCTGACCCGCAGCAGCAACCGCCGGCACTTCTTTGAATGCGCTCACCACGAATTCGAACGCGCCTGCGCCCAAGGCCTGCCCCTGGCCTTCCTGTTGCTGGACATCGATAACTTCAAGAACATCAACGACACCTACGGCCACCTGGAGGGCGATCAGGTGTTGCTGCGTATCGCCGAGAGCGGTCGCGGGGTGTTGCGCCGTGGCGACCTGTTCGGGCGCATTGGTGGCGAAGAGTTTGCTGCAGTGCTGCCGGGATGCGCGCCGGAAAGGGCCATGCAAGTCGCCGAACGCTTGGGGCAGGAAGTGCGGCAACTGAGTTTCAGCCATGAAGGCCAGCCCTACAGCGTGACCGTCAGCCAGGGCCTGGCCAGCCTCACCGCCGAAGATGCAACCCTGGACAGCCTCTTCGCCCGCGCCGATGCGGCGATGTATGAAGCCAAGCGCCAGGGCAAGAACCGGGTAATTGCCAGCTGAAGTCGCCGAAGATGACCAAATAAAGCCCCCCACGCGGCATCTCGGCCAGACAACAAACCTGGGGGCACCACAAAACAAATGTAGGAGCTGGCTTGCCTGCGATGGGGGTGTATTTGCCAGCCGTGCAGTGCCTGGTCCGCCGTCATCGCGGGCAAGCCCGCTCCCACAATGGGGGGGGCGGTGAGGCGGGAGGCTTGGAGGCACCACAAAACAAATGTGGGAGCTGGCTTGCCTGCGATGGCGGTGTGTCTGCCAGCCGTGCAGTGCCTGGACCGCCGTCATCGCGGGCAAGCCCGCTCCCACAGAGGGGGGGGCGGTGAGGCGGGAGGCTTGGAGGCACCACAAAACAAATGTGGGAGCTGGCTTGCCTGCGATGGCGGTGTGTCTGCCAGCCGTGCAGTGCCTGGCCCGCCGCCATCGCGGGCAAGCCCGCTCCCACAATGGGGGGGCGGTGAGGCGGGAGGCTTGGGGGCACCACAAAACAAATGTGGGAGCTGGCTTGCCTGCGATGGCGGTGTGTCTGCCAGCCGTGCAGTCTCTGGACCGCCGTCATCGCGGGCAAGCCCGCTCCTACAGGGGCGGTGGCTGCCTGGCACCGCGCCTACACAGGCTTGCGGATGCGCATCAGCTCCGAAACCCCGACCTTGAGCAACCGCGCCGTCTTGCCCTTGGCCAACGCCTCGACACCTTCATGCTCGGTCAGCCCTGCCAGTTGCGCCGCCATGTTCATCACCAGCGCCTCTCGGGAATACACCCCGCCTTCCAGGGAATAGCTCGCCGCGATCAGTTGGCGCAGTTCCAGGGGCAAGCGCCAGCGCGTACGCAGCGCCGAGCCGTAGCCGGCACCGAAGGTGGATAACGACTCGCCAATCAACTCATCGTCCAGTTCACCGCCGCCCTGGCGCCACTCCTGCAAGCTGCGCAGCAGCGCAAGGTCGCCCAGGCGGTGGAGGATACCGGCGCTGTAGCAGCGTTCGTGGTCAAGGTCGAGCATGCGCGCCAAGGAGCGGGCGTATTGCGCAGTCTGCTGGGACAGTTGCCAATGGCGTTCGGCGTACTCCATCAGGCTGGCATCGCCAAGGATCACGTTGCGCTTGAGGGCCAGGCCAAGCATCAGGTTCATGCTCTGCCCGGCTGCCAGCTTGTGCAGGGCCATGGACAGCGTCTGCACCGGCGTGCCGTGATGGCCGGCGCTGTTGGCGGCGGCGATCAACACGGCGGTGATCTGTGGATCGGTTTTTACCTGCTCTTCCAGTTGCTTGAGATCCAGGCCTTCCGGCGCCAGGCTGCGTTGCACGGCGGCCTTGACGTCAACCCGCAGCGGCGCGCCGTCCGACAGCTCGCGGCGCCGCTCCAGGAACACCGGCAAGGTCATGCCCGCGGCCAGGGCCGGGGCCTCGCAATAAACCGTTTCGCCTTCATTGAGCAGCAGGTCCTGCAGGCGTTGCGTAAGGCCTTCCATGTTCAAGGGTTTGGTCAGGTAAGCAGTCGGCGCCAACGGCAACGCTTCGCGCACGCTGGCGCCGTCATTGCGTGCGCTCAACAGAATAAACGGCAAGGCCGGCACGCGCCGACCCTGACGCACACTGCGCAACAGGCTCAGGCCATCAACGCCCGGCAGTTCCCAATCGGCAATGATTAAATCGTAGGGTTTGTCTCGCAGCAACTCGGCGGCTTGCTGCCCGTCGGCGCACACATCCAGCCGCGCGTCGCAGCGCACATTCAACAACACCTGCTTGAGCAGATCCCGCGACCAGGGGTCGGTCTCGGCAATCAGCACACGGGGTACAGCAGGTAAATCAACAGCAGTCATGCAGCACGCTCCATCGGCAATCCTTGCACCTTAGACAAAGGAAGCGCCCGCGTACAATGAACAAGGCCTGAATCGGTGCACAACCCACAAAAAAACCCCGCCGAAGCGGGGTTTTCCTGTCGATCGGGTCAGCCTGCGCTTACAACTCAGAGAAGCACTCTTCGATGATCGCCAAGCCTTTGTCCAACTGCTCGTCCGGCGAGGTCAGCGGGACCAGTACGCGCAATACGTTGCCGTAGGTGCCGCACGACAGCAGGATCAGGCCCTTGTCACGCGCCTTGGCCACGACGGAGGCTACCGCCGCAGCGTTCGGCTTGTGGCTGTCGCCATTCTCGAACAGCTCGACCGCGATCATCGCACCCAGGGCACGCACTTCACCGATCACCGGGTACTTGGCCTGGATAGCCTTGAGGCCGGTCACCAGGCGCTCGCCAACAGCCTTGCAGCGGTCCAGCAGGTGCTCTTCTTCGAACACCTCCATCACCGCCAGGGCCGCGGCGCAAGCGATCGGGCTACCGGCATAGGTGCCGCCCAGGCCGCCTGGGGCGATGGCGTCCATGTATTCGGCCTTGCCGCACACACCGGCCAGCGGGAAGCCGCCAGCGATGGACTTGGCGAAGGTGGTCAGGTCGGCGGCAACGCCCATCTGTTCCATGGCGAAGAAGGTCCCGGTACGGCCGGCACCGGTTTGCACTTCGTCGGCGATCAGCAGGATGCCGTGCTTGTCGCACAGTTCGCGCAGGCGCTTCATGAAGGCTTTAGGCGCGACGTAGAAACCGCCTTCGCCCTGCACCGGCTCGATGATGATGGCCGCGATATCACGCGGCTCGGCATCGTTTTTGAAGATGCGTTCGATGCTGGCGATGGAGTCGTCGATGCTCACGCCGTGCAGCTCGTTCGGGTACAGCGCACGGAAGATGCCGCCCGGCATCAGGCCCATGCCAGCGGAGTACGGCACGACCTTGCCGGTCAGGCCCAGGGTCATCATGGTGCGGCCGTGGTACGCGCCAGTGAAGGCGATCACGCCGGCACGGCCAGTCGCGGCACGGGCGATTTTCACAGCGTTTTCAACGGCTTCGGAACCGGTGGTGACCAGCAGGGTTTTCTTGGCGAAATCACCCGGGACCTTGGCGTTGACTTTTTCGCACAGCTCCACGTAAGGCTCATAGGCCAGGACCTGGAAGCAGGTGTGGGTCAGCTTGTTCAGTTGCTCGGTCACGGCCGCGATGATTTTCGGGTGCAGGTGACCGGTGTTCAGTACAGCGATACCGCCAGCGAAGTCGATGAACTCGCGACCTTCTACGTCGGTCACCGTGGCGTTCTTCGCGGATTCGGCGAAGATCGGGTGAATCTGGCCAACACCGCGCGGTACAGCGGCTTCGCGGCGTTTCATCAAGGAAGCGTTAGTCTTGTTGCTCATAAATTCCTCATTCGCCACTCATCGGGTGGCGCGGTCCAAGGATTACGTGGCGGGGAGGCAACTACGCCAGCATGCGATGATCGACTGCCACAGCTTTCCCGGCCACTTCGAATAACGGTGTGAAGCACGCAAAGGACAGCGCTCTCGTGCCCTTTGCGTTTACAGCGATACCTTGCCGGTTAGATGCCCAGGCAGAGGTATTTGATTTCCAGGTAATCCTCGATCCCGTACTTGGAACCTTCACGGCCCAGGCCCGAAGCCTTGATCCCGCCGAACGGTGCCACTTCGTTGGAGATCAGCCCGGTGTTGACGCCGACCATACCGTATTCCAGGGCCTCGGCCACACGGAACACACGGCCCAGGTCGCGGGCATAGAAGTAGGACGCCAGGCCGAACTCGGTGTCGTTGGACATGGCGATCACTTCGGCTTCGTCTTTGAAGCGGAACAGCGGCGCCAGCGGGCCGAAGGTTTCTTCCTTGGCCACAGCGGCGTTTTTCGGCACGTTGGTGAGGATGGTCGGCTCGAAGAAGTTGCCTTCCATGACCTTACCGCCAGCCAGCAACGTCGCGCCTTTGCTCAAGGCATCGGCGATGTGTTCCTGGACCTTGGCCACGGCTTTTTCGTCGATCAGGGGACCGGTGGTGGTGCCGTCTTCCAGACCGTTGCCGATCTTCAACTTGGCCACGGCCGCTTTCAGTTTTTCAGCGAACGCGTCATACACCGAGTCCTGGATATACAGGCGGTTGGCGCATACACAGGTCTGACCGTTGTTACGGTACTTGGAGATGATCGCGCCTTCGACGGCCTTATCCAGGTCAGCGTCGTCGAACACGATGAACGGCGCGTTGCCGCCCAGCTCCAGGGAAACTTTCTTGATGTCCTTGGCGCATTCGGCCATCAACTGGCGACCGATTTCGGTCGAGCCGGTGAAGGACAATTTACGCACGATAGGGTTGCTGGTCAGCTCGCTGCCGATATCGCCGGCGCTGCCGGAAACCACACTGAACACGCCGTTGGGGATGCCGGCACGCTGGGCCAATTCGGCCAGGGCGAACGCCGAGAACGGGGTTTGCGACGCAGGCTTGAGGACCATGGTGCAACCGGCGGCCAGGGCCGGGCCGGCTTTACGGGTGATCATCGCGGCCGGGAAGTTCCACGGCGTAATAGCGGCGGTGACACCGATCGGCTGCTTGATCACGATCAGGCGCTTGTCCGGCTGATGGCCAGGGATCACGTCACCGTAGACACGCTTGGCCTCTTCGGCGAACCACTCGATGAACGAAGCGGCGTAGACGATTTCGCCCTTGGCTTCGGCCAGCGGCTTGCCCTGCTCCAGGGTCATCAGGCGCGCCAGGTCATCCTGGTTCTCGATGATCAGCTCGAACCAGCGACGCAGCTTGTTCGCCCGGTCCTTGGCGGTCAGTGCGCGCCAGGCCGGCAAGGCCTTGTCGGCGGCTTCGATGGCACGACGGGTTTCGGCGGCGCCCATCTTCGGCACGGTGCCCAGGATCTCGCCAGTCGCGGGGTTGTTGACCTTGATCGTTTGACCGTTGTCCGCATCGACCCAAGCGCCATCAATAAAGGCTTGCTGGCGGAACAACTGGGTGTCTTTAAGCTGCATGTCGGCTTTCCTTAACAGCACCGCGCGCGCGCGGGGCAAATTAGAGTTGTTGAAAGGCGCCTCGAAGGCTGCCGTCAGGGAAATCAGTCACTGGGCGCAAGCTGAAACATCGCGCACGGGAGACAGAGCGTTTGAAATCTCAAACGAATCCTAGGATCAATGGGGGGGCAGGGCAATAGTCTGTTCGAAAAAAAGAACGAAAACGGCGCATTAGCCGGATTATTCTGACAAGCGTACGACAGCCCGATTCAACGCCAACGACGCACACCGCCCGGTACAGAGCCTCCCTACTCCAGAATCCCACCGGCAGACGGCCAAAAACCAGCATGGACGCCCAAGGTCGACATGGGTATGATGGCGCCCGCACAAGCATCCGTAGCTCAGCTGGATAGAGTACTGCCCTCCGAAGGCAGGGGTCGTGGGTTCGAATCCCGCCGGGTGCACCATACAAACGAAAAGCCCCAGGTCTTGCGACCTGGGGCTTTTTTGTGGGCGCTGGTTCAGCGTTTTTGCAACGCTTCCAGCCGAGCCGGTAGGTCTTCGTCAGGAAAGCGCGTGTGCAAGTCCAGCAGCTTTTCATCCGCCGCCCTGCTCTCACCCGCCTGGCGCAGGCGCACGATTTCCTCTAGCCCTTGCTCCAGGGACTGCGGTTTGGCGGCCATCTGCTTGCTCATTTTGGCCATGGGCTCGTCAGCCATGGCACTTGCCATCTCAGCCTGGACGGGCGCGCTGTCTGCCTGTGGCGCTAGCGCCAGGCGAGCCATCGGCGCGGGGGCGGCTGGGGCGGACAGTGCCTGTGGCGGCGGCGCGGCGGCGTACTGGGCGGTCTCGGGCAGGTTGAGGTCGGGCACTGGCGAGCGCAGTACTACGCCAATCAACAGTGCGACCCCGGCCACGGTGGCAAAGGCCATCTGCCAGCGTGGTCGTTGGCAGGCTTGCAGCCAGCGTTGCCACAGGCTTGGCGCGGGCGTGGGGGCTTCGCGGCGGGCGGCGGCGAGGATGAAGGCGTCGAGGGACGCGGGTGGCTCGCTGGCGCTGTGTTGGCGAAAGTGCTGGATCAGCCCTTCGTCAGTCGGATCCTGGGGGTGTCGGGAGTCAGTCATACGGGTACCTCCTCGGCCAGCAGCCGACGCAGTTTCTGCTGGGCGTAACGCAAGCGGCTTTTTACCGTTTCCAGTGGGCTGCCGGTGAGGGCGGCGATTTGCGGCAGTTCCAGCTCGCCATGCAGGCGCAGCATGAACACTTCGCGCTGGTCTTCGGGCAGGTCTTGCAACGCTGCTTCCAGGCGGCCCTGGTCGCGGCTCAGGCTCAGTTGTTGCTCGGGGCCGGCGCTGTCGTCGGGCTTGGCGTGCAGCTGTTCATCGTAGCTGTCGTGCAGCGGGTTGTGGATGCCGTGCTTGCGCCAATGATCGATCAGGCGGTTGCGGGCAATCTGGAACAACCAGGTACGAAAACTCGCCCGGCCTTGTGGCTCGGTAGTGCTGCGAATCAGGCTGAGCCAGGTGTCCTGGTAGATTTCCTCGGCCAGTTCGGCCTTGTTGCAAAGGCCCACGAGGAACCGGTAAAGGCCCTGGCGATGCCGGGCGTACAGGGTCTCGAACGCAGCAGCATCGCCGGAGCGGTAGCGGGCCAGCAGCGATTCGTCGCTGGGTGGATCGTCTGGTACGGCCATATCAGGTGGCGAACTCCTTTCGATGGATCAATGCAGATTAGCTGTGGGAGCCGGGCTTGCCCGCGATAGCGGTGGGTCAGGCGCTATTTTCGGCGCTGACCCACCGCTATCGCAGGCAAGCCAGCTCTCACAGGGGATCTCTGTTGTGGGCAAGATCAGTGTTTGAGGCTTTGGGCCAGTTCCACCAGTTGTACGAATTCATTGCGCAGCCCGTAGGGGTCATCACCACGGGCCGAGCGGGCCAGGGTGGCGGTGTCTTTCAGGCTCATGGTGCCAGTGTAGCGGCCATCGCCCTTGAGCTGTTGGGCGAAGGCGGCCACGGCTGCCGCGAAGCGCAGGTCGTCGCTGGCAGCCTGCTGGGTGCTATTGATCGGGTGTTCGATCAAGCGACTGCTGCCACCCGCCGCCGGCTTGTAGCGGACCCGCAACATCGCCAGTTCTGCAGCGTTACCCTCGGCAGCCGGCGCCGGGGCATAGCGCAGCGGTTCCAGCCAGCCTTTGGCGCCCTTCGGTACGATTTCATACAGCGCCGTCACGGTATGCCCGGCACCGATCTCGCCCGCGTCCACCTTGTCGTTGCTGAAATCCTCACGCTTCAAGGCGCGGTTTTCATAGCCCAGCAGGCGATATTCGCTGACTTGGGCCGGGTTGAATTCCACCTGCAGTTTTACATCCCGCGCCACCACGGCCAGGGTCGAGCTGAGTTGTTCCACCAGCACCTTGCGCGCTTCGCGCAGGTTGTCGATATAGGCGTAGTTGCCATCGCCCGCGTCGGCCAGTTGTTCCATCAGGTGTTCGTTGTAGTTGCCCACGCCAAACCCCAGGGTGGTCAGGGACACCCCGGTTTTGCGCTGGTCCACGGCCATTTGCTTGAGGCTGTCGAAGTCGCTGATGCCGACGTTGAAGTCACCGTCAGTGGCCAGCAGGATGCGGTTGATGCCCTTATCGATAAACCCTTCGCGGGCCATCTGATAGGCCAGTTCGATACCCGATGCACCCGCCGTCGAGCCGCCGGCGGTCAATTGGTCGATGGCGTTGCGGATTTTTGCCTTGTCACCCCCGGACGTAGGCTTGAGTACGACCCGCGATTCGCCGGCATACACCACCAGGGACACGCGGTCCTGAGCACGCAGTTGGTCCACCAGCAGCTTGAGGGTGCTTTTGACCAGCGGCAGGCCTTCGCGGCGGTCCATGGAACCGGACACATCCACCAGGAACACCAGGTTGGCAGGCGCCAGTTCGGCCACGGCACGCTCGGACGCCTTGATACCGATACGCAGCAGGCGCGTATTGGGATTCCAGGGGGCGGGCGCGACTTCAGTGGTCACGCCAAACGGCGAGCCGTCGGTCGCCAGTGCGTAGTCGTAGGGGAAGTAGTTGACCATTTCCTCAAGTCGTACAGCGCCTTCAGGCGGCAGTTGACCTTGGTTGAGGAAGCGTCTGACATTGGCGTAGCTGCCCGTATCGACATCGATGCTGAAGGTAGAAACCGGGGTTTGGGCAACGCTGTGCACCGGGTTGTCCGGCAGGTGCTGATACTGCTCACGCGGCTCGGCGCGGTATTCCATGGCCACTGCGTCATGCATAGCCATCGGTGCCGGCATTGCCATTCGCTTGAGCATGGCGCCCTGAGCCTGAACGGGCTCGCTTTGCAGCTCGGGGACAGCAACCGCTTCGGGTGCCTTGGCTTCGTCACGGGATGACAGCCCACACCCGGCAAGTGCCACCAGCAAGGTCACGGCAAAGCCCTGGGCAGCGGGGCGCAGGAAAAGAAGAGGACGGGACATGGGTTGAACCTCGTGAGTGAATGATGCGTTCACAAGGTCAGACGTTAGAAATGGGCGGTTCGGGTTAACTCCCGCTCAGCACAGTGGCGAGGGGGCTTGTCCCCCGCTGGGCTGCGCAGCAGCCCCTCTAAGACCCATCGAGCTTTATCAGATACACCGAGGGGCCAGGGTTGGGGCTGCTGCGCAGCCCAGCGGGGGACAAGCCCCCTCGCCACAGCAGCCCCCTGGACAAGGAGGCTCTTATCAGTCCGAGCCGTACTTGGGCGAGCGCGGGCCGTACAGCAGGCCGGTGCGTTGCCCGGCCGACAGCAGGCGTGCGCTGGTGATGCCGGCAATCGGGTGCGCTGCGTCGGTGGAGCTGTTGATCACTTGCTTGACCGCCGCCGTGATCAGCATGCCCACCAGGCCGCCACCGTTGTTGTTGCCTTCCTCGCTGGATGCCCGCGCCGAACCGGTCCACAAGGTGGTGCCAGTACGCAGGTCGACCAGTTTGGCCGAGGCGGTCACCGAGGTGTCGCTGGTGACCAGCATGTACTTGGTGCCGTATTCGCTGACGGTGATGTACAGCGCCGCGTCCGCGCCGAAGATCTCATGCAGCTTGCCCGGTGCCACGGCCTGGATATCGTTGGCGGTGGTCAGGCCGTTCTGGCGGAAGGTTTCATCCACCAGGGCAATCGGCATCACGTAGTAACCGGCTTCGGCCAACGGGTAAGTCACCTGCGATACCAGGCTGTAGGACGCCTGCACTTCAGGGGATTCGTTGATCGGTGGCAACACCAGGATCGACTTCGGCCGCGCCTGCTTGTACGCCGAGTAATCGACGGTCTTGGGCGCCGCGCAACCGCCCAGCAAAGCCAGGGCCAGCAAGGCGCCGGTGATTTTCAGCAGGCTCATTTGACGTCTCCGGCCTTGGCGTTCTTCAGCAAAAAGTCCATGTAGGCGGCCGACTCAGGGAACAGCGCCTTCTCGGTGCGAAACTGCTGCACCATCTGGTCATCCTTGCCCATGCTCAGGTACAGCATGCCCAAGTGGGCGTGGTAGCCCGGCGGGGCCTGGCGGCCACTGGCGTTGATCTTTTGCAGGTCGCGTTCCAGCGCTTCGACCTGGGCTTCCTTGGGCTCGCCCTTGAAGTACTCGTAAACCTGTGGCTGGTAGCTTTCCCATTGATACAGGGGTTTGGGTGCCGTCTGGCACCCTGCAACCAGCGCGGTTGCTGTCAGCATCAGCGCCAACTTCACTGCCTTGCTCATCCGTGTACTGCTCCTTGAAAACAACTAATCAGTTACGCGGGTTCCAGGCGCCGGCGTTGATGCCGTCGACCAGGCGATTGATCGCTTCGCGCATAGCCAGGTCCAGGACCTTGCCATTGAGGGTGGAGTCATAGCTGGCGGTGCCGCCAAAGCCCACGACTTCGCGGTTCGACAGCGCGTATTCACCGGCGCCCTGGGTGGAATACACCACTTCGGAAGTGCTGATGTTGACGATATTCAGGTTGATCTTGGCGTAGGCCACCTGGGTCTTGCCACGGCCGAGGATGCCGAACAGTTGGCGGTCGCCGGTCTCTTTGCGGCCGAACTCGGTCACATCGCCGGTCACCACGTAGTCAGCGCCCTTGAGGTTTTGCGCGGTGCCTTTGATTTTCGCTTCCTGGGAGATTTCGCCCATGTTGTCGCGGTCCAGCACGCTGAAGCGGTTGGTCTGCTGCAAGTGGGTGATCAGGATGGTCTTGGCCTGGCCACCGAGGCGGTCCACGCCATCGGAGAAGATCCCGCGCATGTAGCTGGAGCGGTTATCGAACTTGCCCACGGCAATCGGCACACGTACGCCGGAATAGGCGACGTTGGCGCTGGCGACTTTTTCGATCGGCAGTGCGCGGGAGCTTTCGGTCGCGCAACCGGCCAGGGACAGCACTGCTGTAACGGTAAGGCCGGACAGGAGGATTTTTAAGAGTGATTTCACGTGGTGCTCCTAAGTGATAAATCGAGACCGCAGGTGACGCTAGCGCGATGGAATACCGCGCAGATCGTCAACGATAAAACGGCTAAGCGCTCCGGTGTAGAAGGTCTCTACATTAGAGTTGCCGCTGTTGGTCAGCACCCCGGCCATGGTTTTCATGTTCTGCCAGTCGCCCTTGTAACCCGCAGGCATCAGCCCTTGGCGAGCCTGGGAAAAATGCAGAACCTCGGCATCGGTTTTCTTGACCTTGACCTGATAGCTGAAATCGACACTGGCAAGGATGGTGTTGTCATCGACGATGGCCGTCATAAAACCGCCCTTCGTATCTTGAATACGCCGCGTATAGATGACGCTCACCTCCAACAAGTAGTCGGCCTTTTCCTTGCTGGCGGCGTAGCGCTTGGCCTTGAGCAAGCGGTCGACCAGATCGACACCCAATTGCTGGCGAACCTTGTCATCTGGCAGGAAGCGTTCGTTCTTGCCCACCACCTCAACGTCAAATGTATCGAGCCAATACGTGGCGCTCTTGGGAATAGTCACGGGCGCTGGAGAGATGTAGTACGCAGGCTTGGACGCACAGCCGGCCAGGAAGGACAGCGCCAGCAGTAAGGCAAAAACACGCATCTTCGAATTCATCCCTGATTAAGTGCTGCGGCATTTTACGGGGTTGAGAGCGGTTCTCAAGTTGTTTCGTCCATTCCTGTAGGAGCGAGCTTGCTCGCGAAGCACGTAAACGATAACGCTCATTTGCTGAATGAACGCGTCGTCTGGACGTTTTTCGCGAGCAAGCTCGCTCCTACAAGGACTGTTTAGAACGCGTAGCGCGCCTTGAGCATGACGCCATCGGCGTCAAACCCGCTGCGGGCCTGGCGGGTGTAGCTGGCACCGACGCTGAACGCCGAGACCTGGTAGTTCACGCCCACGCTGGCTTCATAGCTGTCACGCGCGACCGATGCGCCGGTTACGCTGAACGTCGAGCCACCGTTCACAAAGCTGGACGTCTGCGCCACGCGATCACCCATCAGGTCGTGATAGGCCATCAAGGTCGCTTCCGGTTGCAGGGTACCGGCGCCCAGCGGCAGGTTGCCCGCCACACGCAGGCCAGCGCCCAGTTCACCGACTTCGTAACGCTGGGAACCGGTGTTCAGGGCTGCCGAAGAACCCTTCTCGTGCAGGCTGTCCATGTGCACGCTGGAGTAGCGTGCTGCCACACGTGGTTCGATCAGCACGCTGTCCGACGCCTTGAAGCTGTAGCCGCCGATCACGCTGGCCGACAACGCCTGGCTGTCGTAGCTGCCCTTGGCGGTAGTGCCGACGATGTGGCGCTTGCTGTCGTTGTCGTTGACGCCATAGCTCAGGCTGCCATCGACAAACCAGTTTTGCAGCGACCAGTTGCCGTACAGCGACAAGGCGTTGCCCTGCACTTCGGTCTTGTTGCCCTGGTCCGAATGGATGTTGGAGTTGAGGTAGCTGTACGCCACACCCACGCGGGTGTTGTCGTTCAAGCGCCCGTCCACGCCCACGGCCACGCCGCTGCTGTTGGCCGAGTAGCCGTTGTCGCCACCGCGACCGTCCTGGTCCATGTTGCTGCTCAGGGCTTGCACCCAAACACCGCCGCGTTCGCTGCCATCGCGTTGGCCGGCCAGGCGATTGAGGATCGCGCCGTTGATCACGGTCTGCCCGGACAGGGCCACGTCCAGCGCGCCACGGTTCACGTCCGGCTTGAGCTGTTCGCCAATCCGCGCCAATTGCTGGGCAGTGCCGGCGTTGGCCACGGCCTGGAACACCGCGTCGTCCTGGCTCAGTTGCCCCAGCACTTCGTTTTTCAACAGGTTAACGGCCGTCACCGCCGAGGTCGTAGCGCCAACGCCGCCGAGGTCGGTTTGTACCTGCTCGTCTGGCTTCAGACCCACTACGGCCTTGACCGTCTGCGTATCGGCCGAGTAGCTGAGTACATCGAGCAACGACGAGCTGCTGGCAACCGTCAGGCCGTTGTTCTGCACGCTGCCGGCTTGCAGCAGGGTGTATTCGGTGCCGCTGGGTGCTGCGGTGAAATCGCCGGGCTTGGCGCTCAAGGTCACGTTGGAGCCCTGGGCGAAATTCGCGGCGCCGCTGACCGTCAGGTAAGGCGTGGTCGGCACGACGCTGTTGGACAGGCGCATATCAATCCCGGCACCGTTGGCCACATTCAGGTCGCCAGTGATCGCGGTACCGGCGCCAGACAGGTTCAACGAACCCGCGTTGATCGATACCGGGCTGCCAATGCGCGCGCCGGTAAAATCGGCCTGGCCGTTGATGTTCACACTCGTGACACCGAGTACGTCACCCACGATTTTGCCGCCGCTCCAGTTCAGGCTCGCCAGGTTGCCGCCGTCGATGGCGGTGCCGGAGTTGCTGCGGATTTCGCCGGCTTGCTGGTTGATCTCCAGGGGCGTCAACTGGTACTGCGGGTTGATCTTGATCGCCGTCGCATCGGCGCTGATCAGGCCACGGTTGACCAGGCCGCGCTCACCGCTCGGCGAGGTGGTGTTAAAGGTCGCGCCTTGCACGTTGAAAGCCATGGCGTTGCTGCCGTGGGCTTCGATGGTGCCGGTGTTGAGCAGGTAGTCGTAGGTGCCCGCATCCAGTTGCACGGCGATCGACTGCCCGCCGTTGACGGAAACCAGGCCGCTGTTTTCGATACGCAGGGGGTTGGTATCGGTTTCGATCTCGATCCCCAGGGCCTCTTCACCGGTAACGCGAATGGTCCCGGAGTTGAGCAGCTTGCCACCGATGGTGACCGGCATGTTGTTGTGGGTATCGAGGATCAGGCCGTAGCCGTAGTAGGACGTGACATCCACCACACCGCTGTTGACCACGTCGCCCGCCACGGTGGTGCCGTTGAGGTAGATACCCTCGGCGTCGGATTCATCGCCCGAACCTGGGACTTCAACCAGGGTGATATTGCCCGAGTTGATGATGCTGCCGCCCACGTTGCTGGCGCCCACTTCAAAGCCTTCAGCCCAGATCGTGTTGCTCAGGTGGATATTGCCGGCCTGAATGATATCGCCGGTGATGTTGCTGCCGGTGGTGGTGAGCATTTGATCCAGCGCCCCATCGACGATCAGGCCACGCACGGCTTTACCGCCGGCATCCAGGGTCAGGTTGGCGTCGTTGCGCAGCGTGCCCTGGATATCGGTCAGGGAAATATTCACGCCATCGGCACTGGGTTGGGTCGAGACGACATTGCGCGCGCCCACCAGGGTCACAGGCTCGTTGAACGTCTGGGAGGCCCACACGTTCTGACCGGTGCTGACGTCAAACTCCACTGCGCTGACTTGTGCGGCAACGGCGCTGACCATCATGGCCAACAGGGTTTTCTGGAACTGCTTGCACTTCATTTGAAACTCCATTTACTACGACAACACCGCCAATGTGCCCGGCGGTTGTAGGGGGCATGATTCAGGACGCGGGGACGGGAATACGCTGTGCGGGGTCGGTGATGTCATACACATGCTGCTCACAGCCGGCGCCGACGATCACGAATTCCACCAGGTAAACCTTCTGTTTTTGCGGCTTGAACGCCGAGGTCATCGGGCCACAGGCGTAGACAATTTTTTCGGCGTAGCGGTAGTAGTTCGAGTCGTACACCCGCGACTCGCCCAACACTTCAATCGTGTGCTGCGGGTCGGCCAGCACTTCCAGCTGCGGGAAGCGCTTGACCGCCGCGCTGTTGGCCACCTCGCTCATCTTGGCGATCCAGCCGAACACCTTGCCCCGGCCCGAATCCACCACCGTGCCGAGGATCTCCGGGCGCTGGTCGGCATCGCCGCCACGGCGCACGGAGAACTGCACGGGGTAGGTAAACCCGGTGGCGCGCATGATCACCTTGGCGTGCTCGGCATCGGCCACGACTGTGTTCTGCTGCAACTGCACGCCATCTTTCAAGAGGCTGGGCGACGAGTCGCGGGCATTGGAGTGGCAGCCTGCGAGGGCCAGGGCTGCGAGGATAAAAGCAAGGTTCTTCATAAAAGGTTTTTCCTTGGCGACAGCGGGGCTGGGGTGGCCCTACTGGAATCAAAAACTCAAAAAAAACACCACCCCATATAAAAACAGGGAAAAGCCAGCCAACGCCGCACGCCACTCCGGGTCGGCGTCCTTGCTCATGCCGCCAGGCGCGATGGCCACCCTGGCGCCTCGCGCATAGTTGTAGACCGCCTGGCCAAACCACAGCTGCACCAACACCATGGTCAAAAAACGATTCCAACTACCATCAAATCGCAAGAAGCCGTTCAATAACGCTGCCAGCAATAAAGCCACGCCAATGCCATGCCGGTACTTGTACAAGTGATGGCTCATTCATCTGAGCGCCCAAACAACCGCGCCAGCCAGCCGGCTTTTTCTACGCGGGCAGAGGCTGGTGCCGGGATAACGTCTTCACTGGGGTGGAGCAAGTCGCCGGGGTAATGCTCATGCCCCAGGCAGGCGCTGTCATCGAGCCCGAACGCCTTGACCGCGGCAACCGCCTCAAAGCACCAGCGGCCGAAGTAGCTACCCATCTCAAGGGGGTGTTTTACCGGATCGCCATAGACATACCACCAGGGTTGCTGTTTACCGCGTCGGTTCAGCTCCAGGTACCAATGTTCCACGAACGCCCGCAACAGCGAGGCCTGCTGTTGCTGGGGCGCGTCGATGGCCTTGAGCAGCCTCGCATAAGGTTTGGCGTGCAATAGCTGTTCACCAATCACGCGCCCTGGCTGACGGGATGCGATGATTCGGTCCAGCAGAACGTCCTGCCCGCCTTCGCCGATCAAGGCGACCAGCCGACGCCACTGGTCGTCGGGAATCTCCAGTGCCAGCGCCAGGCTCACCAACCAGAAACACCAGATGTAGTGGTTCAGGTCCGCCAACTCGAAGGTCCAGTCACGGCAAGTCTGCAGCGCATTTTCAGCACATATCGTGTCGGACTCTCGATTGGAAAGCTCCCATGCATCCATGATGGCGGGAAAGTACGTAGCCATCGATGCAACAGGACTGCCTCGCGAGTAGACGCGAATGGCTGCACGCAAATTATCTTTGGCAAAGTCGAACGCAAATTGCGCTCTGTATACCGGATTGGCCGACGGCTGCGACAACGTTTGGCTCACGCGCTCTATCCATTGCAGATCCTTTGCCTCACGACCATCCCAATACTGTTTATCTCCCAAAGGTGCGCGAATCATGGAGAACCTCATTAACGTCTTTCGGACGGTAAAATTTTAGACGTGTCTACCGCTTTGATTTTTCCGCGGGCATCAAGCACTTCAATTTCTGTCGCGCCATCTGGACGCGTTCTCACGACCCAAGTCTCCGTGCGGTTCGCGTCCACGGCGAGCCGTACATCCATACTCTGATTCTCTCCAACCGCACGTTCCAGACGATCGCCGCCAAGAATCCATGAGGTCGAGCCTTGCTTGCCATCTTGCGTATTGCCTAACCCCGAGGAGCCAGACTTCTTGTTATCCCCAACGAACTTGTACTCGATAACAACAAAGTCGACATCCGGGCGAGTGACCTTATAAAGATCATCGACCCCTGTTTCCCCGATACCCGGCACGCGGGCCAGCTTCTGTCCTTCGGGAACGATTTGCCGCACAGAGCGCTCGCCAAACAAGTCTCCCATCACACCTTTCTGCTCCCTGGTCAAAACCCCAAGGTCCATCAGCGGCTTGCCATCAGGCCCATAGATACCGCCACTCTTGAGCAGTGCCTGCTCGGCCGCTTCGTTGATGATACCGGTGAAGCGTTTGCCCACCGCCCCGGCCAGCTCGCCGGTCAGGCGGGTGGTCGTCGCGCCAGCACTACCGACACCCGCGCCGCCCAGGCCGAGGCCCACGCCGGTAGAGGTGGCGATCATCTCGTTCTGGCGCAGCACGTCGGCGCCATAGCCCTGCATGATATGCAGGGTGTCCAGATAGCCCTTGAGCCTCAGCTCTTCGGGCAAGCTCTGCACCGCCTCTACCGCCGCGATAAATTGCCGACCGCCACAGCTTGGGCAATTGACGGTACTCATCGCCCAAAGCGCCGTCTTGGAACCGAAACTGGCCAGATCCTCTACGGCATTGGCAATACCCTCGGCACTGCCCTGACCTTTGGCATTGAGGATTTCGGCCATGTTTTTCGGGTCATGCAGGTACTTGTAAGGGTCGACCAGCTCAATGTACTTGACCAGGTTTTCAACCGACGGCCGGTCTTTCATCAGGCGCGACAGACCCAGCCGTTCATTGTTGTAATCGGCCAGGCTGACCTGGAACAGGTCCGCGCTTTTGGACTGCGAAAGCTCGCTGCGCAAGAAGCTGGCCGCCGTCGTGGTGTTGCCATCCTCGACACCCAACACGGTGTTCCAGCCGCGATCGACCATCGCCGCCGCCGTTCGCAGCAGCTCTATGCGTGCTTGCTCTTCGGTGATGCCCTGCGCTTGTGCATAGCGATCGACGCGCTCCTTGTCGGAGGCGAACTTGATCTCGTCCGGGTGCAACTGACGGTTGTACCGATCCACGCTGGCCGCAGTGCCACCGGCAACAATGGCGCCGCCGGTGCCATGCCCGGAACCGACCGCCGTCCCCACGCCGGAGGCAATCAGCGTAGCCACGGCCTTACGGTCGGCCTCTTTCATGCCACTGTCTTCCAGCGCTTGCAGAATCGAGGGCATCAGCGCCGCCGAGGCGCCCGCACCCAACGCGCCGCTCTGTACATTGCCGCTGGAAAGCCCCAACGCAGCGCCCGCCAATGCGTGCAACATAACGCGCGCTGCGCCGCCTTCGGCCCAGGCGGCCTTGGTTGCGCTGTCGATGTCTTTGCGGTTTTTCTGCTCGTCGGCAAAACTGCCGATTTTATTGAAGATATCGCTGGCCGATGTATTGGCCACGATCCCCACCGCCGTACCGCCGGTAGCGCCGCCCAGCCCGGCGGCAATCAGCCCGGACGCAATATCGGCCATCAGTTTTTTGTCGCCACCCACTTGCCAGCGCAGCGCCTCGGCATTCGCCGTCTCGTACGCCTGGGCCGCAGCACCCGCCGTTGGCGAGCCCGCGGTGGCCTGGTCTTTTGCCTCTTGCCCAAGCTTCTTGGCTTCATCCGCCTTGGCTTTGGCCACCGCACCGATCACCCCACTGGCCAATTGCGCCGAGCTTTGGATCAGGTCGATGCGCTCCTGCATGGCCTTTTCGTCTGGGCGGTCGAGCTTCTGGTTGGCATTGGCGGTGTCGCGGTTGAGCCCCACCAGGTCATTGGCGCCCTCGGGGTTGCGGACCACAATCGTGCCATCGCTGACCGCACTGCGGGTGTGGCTGCGCTCGTCTTCCTTGAGCGCCACCGGAATGCTGCCACCCGGTGAGGTGCCGCCGCTGCTGCTGAATGATGCAGAGAGCCCCGCCGACTGGCTCTGGATCTCACTGGTGTTCTTGATATCACTGACGATCAGGCGATCAGTGCTCAAACGGTTCTTCACCGCCGCCGCTTCGCTGGCAATCACCCCGCCCTGCAAGGTGGTGGTCTTGCCGACATTGATGTCGTAGCCACCGGCCCCCGCAAACAGGCCGGTCTGGTCGGTCACGGCCTTGTAGTCGCTGTTCATCTTGGCCGCAGCGATGCTGGCCGAGCCGGTGACGGTGGAGCCGTAGCAGAACGGCGGGATGCAGATACTCGCGCCAAAGCCTGCGCTGCTCTGCTTGCTGCGCGAAGACTCGGTGTCCTGACGCGAGAGGATATTGAGGTCGCCACCAATGTCGGCCTGGATGCGATCGGCGCGCACCTGGGCACCGGCGAGGGTGGTGTCGCCGCCGCTTTTGAGCAGCAGCGAGCCGGTGTCCAGGGTGGTGTTGACCTGGGTTACCGAGTTGCCATTACCGTTGTTTTTCGCGCCCTGTGCACCCAGGTCGAGGGTGAAGCCGTTCTGCTCGCCGATGTTGAAGCTGGCGCCAATGGCAGTCTTGTTGGTCGAGCCATCGTTCTTGCGGTCGACGGTGTCCTGGGCGCTTTGCAGCAACACGTTGTTCTTGGCCAGCAACAAGGTGTTGGCGGCTTTCAGGCTGCTGCCGGTGATCTCGATATTGCCCTGGGTGCCGGGCGCTTCGCCGGTGGCGACAATCGACAGATCCTGCCCCGCATTGAGCGTGCTCTGGCGCGCCGTCAGGCTGTTGTACTCGCTGCTGGCCTTGCTGCGGGTGTTGGCCAGTTCGGTGCCGATCTTGATCAACGACCCGTTGCTGGGCGAACCGCCCTCTTTGTTCTTGAAGCCGGCGCTCTGGCCGTTGGCGTCCGACGCCTGGCCACCCAGGTTGTAGGCGGCCAGCGCAGCCTGGGCGATTTTCACCGCCTTGAGGCGCGGGTCATCGGCGTTCTTCGCCGCCTCGGTGGCATCGTGGATGCTGCGCGCAGTATCAATCACCGCACCGCCAATCACCCGGCCCACGGCCAGGCTCTTGGAGCTGTCTTGCGTGGTTTGCCGCGCCGTTTCAGCACCGGCGGTGATGGTCACGTTGGAGCCACTGAGGTCCATGTTCTTGGTGCTGACCAGGTCACTGGCGACCACGTTCAACTCACGCCCGGCAATCAACGAAACATTGCCTTCGCTGGAGCCGATGGTGCTGCCGGTCAGGGTGGTTTCCTGGGCGGTGCCGTTGTGTTTGCTGCTGCTGATCGACAGGTGCTGATTGCCGGTGATGTCGTCCAGGCCCAGCTTGTTGCCGGTCAACACGCCGGTCAGGTCGCGATTTTTTTCCTTGTGCATGTCGGTGCGCGAAAAGGTGTTCTGCGCCGCATCAATGGTCAGGTCACGCCCGGCCTGCACGGCCAGGTCGGCGGTGCTGACCAGCGCCGAGCCGGTCACTTTCGCATCCTGCCCCGCCACCACGCTGACCGTCTCGCCAGAAACCATGCTGCCCACGGCCATGCTGCGTTTCTCGTCAACCTTGTCCTGGACCTTGCTCGACTTCAGCCCGCCCCAACTGCTTTTGCTTTCTTTGCGCTCATGCCGCGCACTTTCGGCATCGGTCACGGCGACGATTTGCACATCCTTGCCCGCCACCAGTTTTGCCGCGCCTTTGTCGGCGGCAACGCTGCTGCCCGCCAGCAGCAGGTTCTCACCGGCTACCAGGGTGCTGTTACCGCCGGAGCTGACGCTGCTGCCCACGTTGTTGACGGTGTCGGTTTCATCGAGGCGGAATTTTTTCCCGGACGAGCTTTTCTTGGTCTTGCTGTAGAAGCTGTAGTCCTGATCTTCGGCGGCCTTGAGGGCCAGGTTCTTGCCGGCCACCAGGTACGCTTCATTGCCAGCGCTGACGTTACTGGCGAGCAACAGCAAATCCTCGCCCGCATTCAAGGTCAGGTTGCCGCCGGCCTTGAGCACGGTGGACACCTGGCTGACATGGTCCTCGATGCTCTTGACCTTTTTCGAGTTGTACGCCGAATGCTGCTCGTTGGCCGCCGCGGCCAGGTTGACGTTGCGCACGCCACCGACGCTGATATCGCGCTTGGCTTCGATCTGGCTGCCCACTGCGCTCACATCACGCCCGGCGACCACATGGAAGTCGCGCCCGGCTTCAACCACCGAGCCTTGCTGGGTGATGATCTCGTGGCGCGAACGGCTGCCAATGGCGCCGCTGTCCAGGGTTTGTGCCGAGACGATATTCACGTCGCGCACCGCCTGGGCGGTGGTGTCGCCGCCACTCTTGAGGGCACCGCCGACGCTGTTGATATCGCGCCCGGCCTGAATCGCCAGGGTGCTGGCCGATTCGATGCGCGCCGCGTTGTCGATAAAGTCGGTGCGCTCGATGCGGTAGTCGCTGGCGCTCTGGTGCGTGGTGACGCTGCGCTCATTGAGCAGGTCGGCGCCAACCACCAGGTTGACCTGCTGCCCGGCGATGATCCCGCCGGCACGGTTGTTGAGGTTATTGCCGGTCAGCAGGTCGAGACGGTTGCCGGCTTCCATCAGCCCGCTATTGCTCAAGTTGCCGCCCACATTGGCGCCCAGGTTGCTGGTGGCGCGCAGCGTGCCGACGTTGTTGAGGTTGGCGCCGGTCATCAGGCTCAGGTCACTGCCGGAAATCAGCGCACCGTTGGGGGCCAGGCGATTGCTGGCCTGGGCCAGGTACAACACCGGCACCAGCACTTGCTGGCCGGCGACGCTGGCGTTTTCCAGCCACACGATGTCGTGGGTCAGGGCCGCCACTTGTTCGGCGGTGAGGCTCACGCCCACGGCCAGGTTCAGTTGCTGGCGCGCGCCGATGGCATTGTCCATCAGGTACTTGAACACACCGGCGTCGCTGGTCTGGCCGTCGATGAAACGCTGGCCGGTACGGGCGACCACGGCTTGCTGGATCAGGCGCTGCTCATAGAAGCCATCGCCCAGGCGCTTCTGGCTGGTATCGGGGTCGTAGCCTAACTTGGCCAGCATGTAATCGGAACTCAAGAACTCAGCCATGTTGGTCAGCTGCGGGTTGGTCTCGATCAGGTACTTGTGCGGGTTGGCGGCAAACTGGCTGTTGGGCAGGCCCTGCACGCCGCTGCCATCGCTGAAGTGGAACAGGCCATTCTGGCCGGTGGGCAAGCTGAAGCCCGGCAGGCCCAGGGGGTTGACTTGTTGCTGGGCGACGTCCGGTGGCAACTGCCCGTTGAGGTGCACCTGGGTGGAGAAGCCGGGGGCGTTGGTGTCGGTCTTCGCGCCGCTGCCGACGTAGGTGTAGCCGCCGCGCACCACGCCGTTATCGATACCGGCCTGGGCCTGGATATTCACCGCGCCGCCCGCCTGGATCACCGCTGCGTAGCGCTGGTCGGGAGCCGCCAGCTGGGTGGTTTTGGTATCGCCCCACTGGCGTTCCATGCCGCCGATAAAGCCGGCCATCGCCGCTTCCAGGCCGCCCAGATTATTGGGGTCGTAGGCTGCGCCACCCATCGAATAACGCTGGGTAAATTGCGCAGCGGCCCGGTTGTAGCCTTCCGGGTGACGGGTACGTTCAGAAGAGAACACACGCTCGGTGAGGGTGTCGTGGGTTTCGAGACCGATGTTGGTCAACTGGTTGACCCGCGCCGTCAGGCTGCCGGCCGCAGCGATGCTACTGCTGCTGTTGAGCACATCGCCGCCGACCAACAGCAGGTTGGCGCCAGAGGTAATGCTGGAGGCCGCACTGGCGTCGGTGACCCTCAGGCGATCACGCTGGGCGATCAAGAACGGACGGTTTTCCTTGCCGCCGTCGCAGTCGCCACCGTTGACGTTTTCAATGCACTGCACCGGGCTGATCGACGCGCTATAGATCCCCGACTCGCTGGTCAACACGGTACGGATATTCTGGATAGTGCCAGCGGCCAGGCTCAGGCTGCCGTCACTCTGGATGCTCGACGAGCTGTTGATGATGCTGGTGGCCAAGGCCCCTTTGCCGTCGCGGTCGATGCTCAGGTTGCCCATGGCATAGATATCGGCACCGAGGTTTTTCAGGCGCTCGACCCGCAGGCTCATATCTCCGCCACTGAACAGCAAGCCGTTCTGGTTGAGCAGGCTGGCGGTGGTCAGGGTCATGGCGCGACCGCTGCCCAGGGTGCCGAGGTTATTCACCGCAGCGCTGGCCAGGGTGAAGTCGGTGGCGGCGGTCAGGCGGCCGGTGTTGTTGAGGGCGCCGCCCAGGCTCAGGTCGAGGCTGCCGTTGCTGGCGATCACGCCCTGGGTGGACCAGTTCTGGCCCGTGCCTTTGATACGGTTGGCCGCGAGCAATTGCCCGGTGGTGGTTTGCTCAAGGGTGTCGACATTGACCGTGAGGTTGCCGGCCTGGATCAGGCTGCTGTTGGTCCAGTTGGTTTTATCCAGGCTCAAGTCGCCTTGGGTCACCAGACTGCCGCCGACGTTATCGAGGTTGATCCCGGCGATATCGAACACCCCGGTGCCCACATGCAGCACGCTGCCGCCCTGGTTCTGGAAGTTGCCGGCGGCCAGGCTCAAGTCGGCATTGGCCGCTTCCAGCTTGCCGCCGCTGTTATCCAAGACACCGCCAATCGCCAGGCGGCTTTGGCCGCTGGTGCCCAGGGCGCGCAATTGCCCGCCCTGGTTGCTCAGGCTGGCGGCGGCGATATCCAGGGTGCTGGCGCTTTCGATCAGGCCACGGTTGTTAAGGGCGCCCAGCAGGCTGAGGTCGACCTGCTGACCGGCGATCTGCCCGGCGTTATCGACGCTGCCGCCACTGAGGCGCACGCGCTGGCCGGCGAATACACCGCCGTTACCGTTGTTGAAAACACCGGCGTTGATCAGCGCATCACCCGCCTTGGCCGAGAGCTTGCCCCCGGCGTTGTTGAGGCTGCCGACCGTGAGGTTGAGGCCGGCGTTTTCGCTGTGGATCAGGCCATCGTTGTCGTTTTGCACCAGGCCGCTGGTGTTCAGGGTCAGCCCGGCGTTTGCCGCCAGGGTGCCGCTGTTGCGGTTGTCCAGGCTGGCCGCCAACACCGTCAGCAAGGTTTGGCTGGTGAGTTTGCCGCCCTGGTTGTCGAGGGCTGCAACACGCTCGATCGACAGCGGGCCGGCGCTGGCCAGCTTGCCGTTGCGGTTGATCAGGTCGGCCAGCAGGTCGAGGGTCAGTGCGCCGTTGCCGGTCAGGCTGCCGGCGCTGTTGTCCAGGCTGTTGCCGCGCAAGGTGAAGGCGCCGGCGCTGTCGATGGCGCCGCCCTGGCTGTTATTGAGTGCGCCGCGGAGGGTCAGGGTTTGCGTGGCGGCGCTGGAGATCACGCCTTTGTTGCTGTTATCCAGGCTGTCGCCGGTCACGCTGAGGGTGTCGTGGCTGACCACCACGCCGCCCTGGTTATTGACCTGTGCAACGTTGGCCTGCAACGCGCCATCGCTGATGATTTCGCCCTGGCTGTTGTGCAGCGCAGCGGCGGTCAACTGGGTGCTGCCGCTGGTCAGCAGGCGGCCTTTGTTGCGGTTATCCACAGTGCTGGCGGTGACGTCCAGGGCCTTTCTGGCGCTGATGACGCCGCCCTGGTTATCCAGGGTCTGGCTGGCCTTGACGGTGGCGGTACGGCTGGCAACCACACTACCGTTGTTGCGGATATCGCGGGCGTCGAGGCTGACGTCGCCGGTGGTGGTGCGGGTGTTATCGGCATTTACGCCGGCTTCGATAACGCCGTTGTTGGTCAACTTGCCGCCGCTGCTCAGGCGCACCGTGTCGCGGGCTGCGAGGCTTTTCTGGGTGTTCAGGTCGCCGCTGGTTTTCACCGTCAGGGCGGTGCCGGCGTAGGCCGGGCCCTTGGCGTCGAGGCTCGCCGCCTTGACGTCGATCGCGCCACTGGCCGCAGCTTGCGCCATGCTCAGGTGCCCGTTGGCATCGAGCTGGATATCGCCCGCGCTGGCCGCCAAAGTGCCGTCCAGTTTCACCCCGACACCGGCCTCGGTGCCCACCAGCTTGATCGCGCCGGCGTACATGCCGCCCAGCGCCGACGAATCGATCGCCAACTCAGGCTTGTCGCTGCCATCGTCGGCGCGCGCGGTGGTTTTTAGCGTCTGGGCCTCAACATCATTGCGCCCGGCAATCACGGTCAGGTTGCGCGCATTGATCTGCGCGTTGATCTTGGCGGTGCGGGTGATGATTTCGAAGCGGTCGACGTTGCTCGCGTTCAAGCCCTGGCCGTCGATGGTCACGGCGCCGCCATCGACCTGATAACGGTCCAGACGACCGTTATCAAGGATCGGTTTGCCGGTGGTCAGGGTCACGTTGGGGGTGTTGATAAAGCCGCAACCATTGCAGGTCACGCCATAGGGGTTGGCGACGATGACCTTGGCCGACTGCCCCGCCACTTCGGTGTAGCCGCGCAACTGGCTCGCGCTGCCGCCGTTGACTTCGTTGAGGATGACATTCGCCGAGCCGCCCTTGAGGTTGGGGTTGCCGACGATAATCCCGCCCAGTTGGGTGGACTGCAACGGGCCGCCGGCGTTGTTGAGGATCACGCCATTGGGGCCGACGTTGTAGTCTTTGAAGTGGTTGTGGGACAGGCCGCTGCCATTGGGCGTGGCGATGTTGACCACCGGCACGCCATTGCCCGCTGCGCCCACTGTGGTGCCGGGGCCGCTGACCACGATGCCGTCGGCCTGGGCCAGCAGCGGTTGCCAGAACAGCGCGTTGGCCAGGATCAGCACCAGGCCGCGCTTGGGCAGGCCGCAGAACGCGTCACGACGCTTCAAGGCAGCAGAAGGCAGGCGGGCGAGGAAGGCAAACTGGCGGACGTCCATGTCAAATTCTCGATGCGGCTAGGCGTTGAATTACAGGTAGAAATCCATCCGGAAGTAGATCGGCGCTTCGCGCTCGCTCATCACTGCCGGACGTTCCAAAGAGTGGGCAAAGGTCACGCTGGTGCTGACGTTTTTGCCACGGGCGAACAGCTCCACGGAGTTGCTGGAAACCCGGCCGTGGACGATGTCGTTGTAGCGGTCATTGCGGATCACGCCCTGGTCATAACCCAGGCTCACACCGTATTCGCCGAAGGCCGGGCGCAACCAATCCACCAGCACCGGCCGCGACCAGCGCAGGTCGTTGCGCCAGTAGCCGCCGCTGTCACCATTGAGTTGCTGGTCCTTGAAGCCGCGCACCGAAGACGAGCCACCGAGGCTCATGCGCTGTGGGCTGAACAGCATGTCTTCACTGCGTTGGCCGGTCGCCAGGCTGGTAAAGCTGAACGACTCGCCCCACAGCGTGAACGGCTGCAGGTAGCTGACGGTGGCGGTGTATTTGCGGTAGCGCGAATTGGGTTGGCGACTGCCGAATTCGCCACGTTCGTCCTGGGACTGGGTATCGAGCAGGCCAATGCCGTTCTGCATGCCCAGATCCATGTTGACGAAGGCACTGCCGACCCGCCGACCGTGGTTGATGCCGACCTGCATCTCGCTCAAGCGCGTGCTGCTGTCCAGGCGAGTGCTGAGCACGTAGTTGTTGGTACGCAAGTGGGACAGGCCGACGTTGACCGAGGTCTTGCTCACGTCATCGCGATGCACCACGCGTTCGGCGCGCAGTTGGTGGTTCTGGCTGTCGCCCGATTGCTTGAAGCTGAACGTGTCGGCCTGGCCCAGCGCGCGGTAGTCGCTCTCGCTGTAGGTGTAGCTGAAGTTCCACCAGCCCCACGGCACGTTGTAATAGAGCATGCCGTTCTTTGAAGTCTTCTGGTGATCGCTGATCGCGTCATGCCCACCGCGCAACACCAACTGGTCGGCCAGGCCCAGGGGGCTGTCCCACTCAAGGCCGGCGCCCCACTGCTGCTCGCCGGTACTTTTCTGCCCGTCGTTATTACGCGACAGGCTGGCGCGCCAGGGCTTTTGCGGGTTGTTTTTCACCAGCACCGAACTGCCGCCGATGGCATCGCCGGGGGCCAGTTCCATTTGTGCCTGGTTGGAGGGCAAACGGTTGAGCTGATCGATGGCCTGTTCGATTTCCCGCAGGTTGAGCAAGTCGCCGTTTTTACCCGGAAAAGCCATGGCCAACTCGCGTGCCGACAACGTGCTGTCGTCGGCGCCCTTCAAACCTTCGAGCTTGCCTTCCACCACCAACACTTGCAGATGCCCTTTGGACAAGTCCTGCTGCGGCAAGTAGGCACGGCTGGTGACCATGCCCTTGTCGATGTAGTGATCGGTGACGGCCTTGAGCAGTTGATTGAGCTGGGCCACGCCCAGGCACTTGTCTATATAGGGCTTGATCAAACGCTCACGCTCGGTGGCGGACAGGTTGTCGGCGCCCTTGAGCTCGATGGTCTTGATCGGGAAGCAACGGCTATCCACCGGAGCGGTGGGCGTTGCGGGTTTGACTTCTTTGCCGGGCAATTCCTTGAGGTCTTCGAGGCGCCGGCGCTGCTCTTCAAGCAGGCGGTTCTGCCGCTCGCGGATCAGGTCCTGATCACCTGGCGAAGTCGCAGCCACCGCGCTGTTAGACGCGCAGAGGGCGAACAGGGCAATACACAGTGAATACCGAATCCGTGGCAATAACGAAGGCATGTTCGATCCATCGAATAACAAGGGGCGGCAAACTAACATCGAACTTCCACCCAGCCAAAATGTTCGGCTAGTTGAAGCCAAAAATTAAATCACCTGTAAGCTGCTGATAAATAACGATAAAAACTATCAGCAACAATTAAATGCTTGTATTCGGAATTTTTATTCCGACAAGCGGTATCAGTTTTGATACAGCTTTCGGCGCAACTTGAAAGTTGCCATTAGTTAGCCATCAATGTTGTGCCGAGATGGTTTAGTAGCCAAAGAGGCGGAAAAGTTCGCGGTTATTTTGTGAATTGGATCCCATTTCTGACGATAGGTACCGCAACCCCCCCACCCTGTGGGAGCTGGCTTGCCAGCGATGGCGGCCGCGAGACCGCCGCAGAGTGTCAGATACCCAACGTCATCGTTGACGTCCATCGACGGCAAGCCGGTGTCCGCAGAGAGGTTGGGTCGCGTTCTGAAATGGATCGGTGTCTTGCACCGTTTCAAGGAGGGGGCTTATAGTCCGGCGGTCGTCCACATGGCGATTCGGGTTTGGCGACCTGATAGTAGAGAATGCGCAAGCTAATGGCTTTTTGCAGCCATTTGCGCACCCGCAAAGTCGTGCTATGGCGGCTGTGCGCGGGAGACCTTAGGGTCTGCCGGTTTTCTCTACTACCGGTTCGCCAACCTGCGCACAGCTGCCACCCATTCGTTTGGCGACGTTTGAGTGATGGTCAGACCACTTAAAGTAGAGAGCCAAAACATGAACCGATACATACCCCTCACCGGCCACGACTGCGCAATCCCGGCCCTACTGATCGACACCCAGGCACCGCTCGACGTCCTCCACGACGCTGCCGCACACCGCATTCAAGCCGTGACCCAACTGCTGGAAAACATCGCCTTTAGGGAGGAAATCAGCAGTGACACCGTCACCCTTCACGACTTTGCACATCTGTTAGCCATTCCGTTACGTGATGGCTGTGATTTGATGGATGTAATTACGCGTAGATTGAGTTCGTCGACTTCATAAACAAAGTGGGCGGTTCATTGCCGCCCAATCTGATTGGGCTTAGAGCCATCAGATACAAGAAATAAAAACCAAATTATTAAAGAGCGAAGTTACACAAGCCACAAAACAATCACCTCACTCAAAACCAACCCCAGAAAAATCGTAATCATACTCCGCCACCCTCGAAGCAAAAATAAATCCGTCCCCTTTTCTCACGTATCTCTGAACCGCAGGTAATGAAACAAAATTTTGACCGCTAATAGCAGGATCACCTTGTAATGCTTTTTGAATGATCTCTGGCGTTACATCTGCCCCTTTAGAAACCAAAGGCCCCTGCACTGTCGCTTTTGCACCAAGTAAAAATTACTCTTTTCGACGATAAACGACCCTCTCAGCTTCCGACAAGCTAGGTAGGTCTTCGTTGCCGACCAAAATTTCCGACTTGCATTTTAAATTTGAGTCTTGATAAGCAGTATATTGACATATGATATCTTCAACCTCATCAATATCATCCTCTATATTTTCTTCAAGATAAAATCTAATTAACCAAACATCATCTTCACAAGACAATACCACCATCCTGAAATTTGGAGTAACTGCCCCCAGCATTGCTTGAACAAGCATTAAGACTTGGAAATTCCAAGTTTTCAATTCGGCTTCTGCATTCATTTCTGAGTCCAATTAGGGTTAGCAGGGACAATACTTGGGCTTTCTGTACCTTTGATGATAAAGACATTAGTTTAAGTGAAAAGGGGACAGTGAAAAGGGGACAGATTTATTTTTATCTATCGCGCCGTGGCCTACCTTGCCCTCGAGAGGCGATTCGGATTCCTGCGATACGCTCGACCTCATCGGTGAAGCGAGTAGTTCCAGTAAGTTGCCCGCGCTGTAGAGCCAGACGTATCGTTTTCAACTCATCGTTTGAAACCGCCTGATTTACGAAGCTCTTGTAACTTTCATGCCGATCCTGCTTTGTATCACCCAGTACATCAAAGCAATCATCAACATCTAACCAATCGTTATCAGGAGAACAGCCGACGCGAGCGTTATAACTTGACCATGGGTAGTCTGCCGCACTCGCCACCATATCGGCACGAACAGGATTCAGCTCGATATATCGACAGCACGCCAGAAGATATCTTTCGGACTGCACCACGCTCGACTTATAGCGACCCTCCCACAAAGTACCTGTCCGCCCTTCTACCCGGTTCCTATAGCGAGTAGCTCGTGCTGCAAGCGCCTTCATAAGCTGCCCCAAACCAGCAACCGACTCGCTTGGTGCGACTAACAAATGAATATGATTGGTCATTAAACAATAGGCATATACTTTTACGCCAAATGCCTCCTTCAGTTCCCGAAGATTCCCTACATAGCGTTGGTAATCTTCTGGCGCGGCAAATACAACCTGACGATTGTGACCACGTTGAACAATATGGTGCGGATAGTTTGGTAGAACAACACGTCCCATCCTAGGCATAATGAACCTCCTTCCTTAAGAGCTTATAGCCTAGCAAAGGGATAAAAATAAATCCGTCCCCTTTTACTCGTCCCCTTTTACTCCTTTTTACAACATCTGATCCAACTCCGCGATCCTTGCCAGTGTAATTTTTCCAGTCTGGATGATAAGGATTAGCCTTCATTTCATCCGAAACTTTGGTTATTGCTCCCCCTTTTGCACCATTAAATCACTAACACTGGAGACACACCGAACTTTGTCGTCAGAACATAAGATTCCAAACCATTTGAATCTGGAACAATCACCAAAGACCCTACACTTCCAAAATCAAGCGCTAATACTTCCCCCACCTCAAGGCAAGCGCTCTCAACTTTATGATTCAAAAAATCAAAAAACAGTAAGCCCGTAGCAACCTCCTCACCGTGCCCCCATCGCTCGCCGCCGTTACTATTGCTTTTAAAAGGGCACTGAATTAACACGGTTACTCCATTTCCGAAAATCAGAACCTGCGAACCTACACCAATAGTCACACCTGTCAGCACTGCTGACCTTAACTCCGCCAAATCTGATTCATTAATCATATTGTCCTCTTAACGCTTAGGCGGCACGGTGTTGGGTGGCAGTGGTACATGCGTATCTCCCCTTGCACCAGTTCCACCCGTGGCCGGGTTTATAGGTTGCCCATTTTTCACGGATATCCAGTAGCCATTTTCCAAACCGGGAACAGGCGTAGAGCCTGAAGGCATCAACCGAATATATGTGCTACCTGGAGCACTTGGGTCGGAACCAGGTGGATAATAGATTGTACTACCTTGCGTTTTACCTGGACGACTCACCCAGCCCGGAGGAATAACTGGCCCCTGAGGAGGATTCGATAGAGGTTGCAATTTTGGAGGGATTTTGGGGCCCACACTGATGGAGCCTGCCTCTTTTGCACCAAAGGATTAAGCCATTAGGTTAAAAGAAACCTGACCCCCTTCAAAAAACCGCCTAAAAATATCAACCACAATTTCAAAATCCGTACAAACTCCTGAGGCATCTACAGCATCCCCAAGGATACAAACTGTCTGCCCTGAATTTTCGCCTCCTATGTAAGACCGAACAATGTAATCCTCGCCATTGTCCTCCCCTAAAGTCATCGCATACTTTCCATCATCTGCAATAACTTGCAAACTCAACAGCTCAAACCCATTAAAATTCACAGCCTCTAATGTAACAGAGCCAGACGTCCCGCATACTTCTCTTAGACGAAGTTCAATATCACTCCAAAGAGGTTCTTTAGCTCTACCCCCCTGACATTCAGATCCAAACCCGACAATCCATGATAGAGAAAATTTCATTACTAATTCCTCTCTCTCAGAGCCCGCATTCCAGGCTGCCAATATAGAGTTTTACCAGTTGCAACCTCTTTGACCTCAAGAGAAGTAAGTCCAGATTTCTCCGCCATTGCCGCAATATCTCCTCGACAGTACCCACACACTGCTTTACCAGAGACGGTAAGCTCCATGCTTGCCCCCATAGTTTTACCAGCAGTATATGCCTGCTGAATCACACCTATTTCTGCGTGAGCGTCGGCCATGTTTCCATTTGGCAGGACTTTCCCAGATGCGTCAGCCTTAGCGGTTACCCGATCAGATATCAAGGTTGGTTGACTCGCATTAGCTTCTGAAGCTGGACGTGCAGTCTGATTAAAATCGGTGAATGTTTTTCCGCCAATCTTTCCCTCTGCGGTTACAACTGGAGATACACCTTTTGACCCAACTATTCGCGCCTAATATAAACCGGAACCACACTATCACCAGAAAAATCTATCCAGGCTTCACCCACAGCAACACCATATGTTATTGATACTGACTCAACCCCCATAACTAATGAGTCAAACTCAGTAATCACATCATCGATTTCCTCTCTATCCTCAGCCAAATCCTCCACCAAGAAAAACCTAACATCCACCCCTTGAGAAAAATCAATCAGTACGGCTCTGAAATTTGGGGAAATCGCCCCCAACAAAGCCTGCATCAATGCAATAATTATTTTATTCCTAACTATTAAATTCATATCAATCCACCAGCTTGGGGGTAGGACTAGTAGGGACAACACTTGGACTTTTCGTTCCCTTAATAATGAAAACGTTCGTTGGCTGACTGTTTATCCCCGCACCAATATTTACGTTAGTTCCAGTGACCCCATCAACTCGAACGATAGGAAACCCTTGAGCATTCTTACCTAGAACAACCGCATTACCAGAACGATATGCGTCCAGAACCTTCTGCGCATCAGAGATATCGTTCAAATACCCCCCTTTACCTCGCTCCGCCAACTGAGGTGTTCCCTCTAGATGTCTTAGCTGCTTCTGGCGACTAATTTGAGCGGAAACCTCTGGAAAGTCTTTAGGCGTAAGTATTCCTTTTGCACCTTGTAAATACTTTATCGCCTTTTCCAGCTGCGCCAACCCTGCCGGATCGGTATCCCCCGGCAACCGAGGCCTAGACTCGACTCTACCACCACCGGCCCCACCACCGCTTATCAAGGCTAGCCGGTCCATCGAAGGACCCCAGTCTGCAATCTGTTTTGCCAAATGTTCTGCAGCCGCTACAGATCGGTCCACCAACTCAGTTTTGTAACTCTCACAAACCTGTGTTTGGCATTGCATTGCCATCAGGTCATCCAACGCGACAATAATTCCAGGCAGCTTGTCTTTAGCGAGGAGAGAACTGGTGATGCCCATCGCGTACTCGGTTTTGTACAGACTTTCCTCGTTAAACCGCTCGTTGTCCCATTTGTTCTTCTGACATGCTTCATCGGTACCGCAGCTCTTCATCCCGGAAGCAAACGCCTTAATGTCCGACTGCTCCAGATAGTTGTAAACGGTACCTTGCTGCGCAACCCACCCAGCAACCTCTTGGTCCTTACTGCTGCCACCAACTCCTGCTGCGACCGTCACCCCAATCAACTGTGAGGTCAACGCCAATACGCGCTCATGAGCCTCCCCCGGAAACATCTCCGCCCCAAAAGTCTGTATCAACGCTTTATTCGCGCCGGCTGCAATAGCACCAGAGGCAAAATCCCCCCCTGCCGCTTCTGCGATCAGCCCTCCGACAATCGCATGCACCGCCACTTTAGTGGAAAGACCAGAACCACTGAGCTCGGTACCCACACGTTCGTAAATCATTCCGGAGAGAATACTGGCGGTCAGATCAATAGCTGCTTGACCGATATTTTTAGTAAAACTACCACCATTCGCGACAGTTCGCAGCGCCGAATTGACCGCCAACTGCCTGCCAAGGTCAGATGTGGTGAGTTCACCGGTGACTCCGGCGAACTTCGCGATAGCACCGCTGGCCCCTGCGATTGCATAGCCTTTCAGGCTTTCACTAGACGTCATGTCCTTGGCGATAGCACCTAAGTTTCCTTTGTTATTGATCGTGCTTGTCGCACCTTTTATTGCGACAGCGGTATACACCGAGTTCGCGGCGAGCCCCGTCGTGGATGTGGAAGCAGCCCCGACAAGCCCCGCACCGGCCCCCCAAGTGAAGTAAGTGACAATGATGGCGATGACCAATGCCGCACCACCACCCAAACTTGAGTTGTTGTATTTAAAGCTATCGTGGACCTCTTGGACCCTGCGCCAATCCACATCCCCGCGCTTCTCGGCCTCTTTCAACCAAGCCAGTTGCGGGTCGGCTTTTACCATCACATCAATTGTCTGGCTTACGGTGTGCTGGTCGATCTGCTTGATATCAATCTTCAAACCGTCGACGGCTTTAATCACGATGCTACCTTCCGCAATCATCTGCGTTTGGCGCAACGTCTCGTCGGTGTTGCCTTTGCCTTTGGAGCTCGTCCAAACCAGGCTGTTTTTGCTCTTCTCATGACTCTCCTGCCGCAAATCCTTAACCGCCTCAAACGTCACCGCCCCGCCGCTGACAATCGCAATATCCCCGCCACTGTCGAGCTTCGCCGCTTGATACAACTGATCCCCGCCGCTCTCCAGCGTCAGGTCACCCCCGGTCTTGATCTCGCTGCCGATGTTTTTCACATCGGTCACTTCATCGCGCTGGGTCTTCTTGCTGCCCCAGTTGCCCTTCTTGTTCATGTCATACAGCGAGTAATTGCTGTCTTGTGCCGCCAGCAGGTTCAGCTCGTTATCGGCATGTACATAGGCTTCGTTGCCCGCGCTGATTTTGCTGGCGACCAGGGTCAGGTCGGTGCCGGCGATGGCGATCAGATCGCCGCCCGCCTTTAGCTCGGCGCTTTGCTGGGTGACGGTGTCCAGTTGCTTGGTGGTTTTGGTACCGCCTTTTTTGCCTTTGGAATAGTCATGTTCCTCGTTGGCCGCCGCTGCCAGGGTCAGGCTTTCGCCGGCCTTGGCGCTGAGGTTTTTCTCGGCGCTGACGCTGCTGCCGATGACAGCCATGTCGCGACGGGCATCGAGGGTCAGGTTGCCGCCGACTTCGACGCTGGAGGCGTGTTGCAGGATGGTTTTCTCGGTGCTGCTGACGCGTCGGCGCTGGAACGCCGCGTCATCTTGTTCGGCCTGGCTGGCGATGATGACGTCGCGCCCGGCCGCAAGATTCGCGTCGCCACCGGCCTTGATGGTGCTACCGCCGCTGTATAGGTCGCGCCCGGCGCTGATTTTTACGGTGTCGGTGGCTTCGAAACGGGAACCCGAGCTGACCACGTCGTTACGCAGTTGGTAGCCCTGGCCTTCATTGCGGAAGGTGGTCACCGTGCGCTCGTTGATAACGTCGCCAGTGACGGCGGTGGCGCTGATATCGCGCCCGTTGATCACCCCGCCCCGGGTGTTGCGGATCGAGTCGGTGGCGAGCATCTCGAGGCGGTTGCCGGCTTGCATCAGGCCGCTGTTGTCGATGTTGCCGGCGACCATGTTCAGGTTGTTGGTGGCGCGTAAGGTCCCGCTGTTACGCAGGTCGCCGCCGGTGATCAGGCTCACGTCCTGGCCCTGGATCAAGGCGCCGTTGGGTGCCAGGCGGTTGTTGGCCTGGGCCAGGTAGAGCACTGGGGTCAGGACTTTCTGGCCGTTGACCTGGGCCTCTTCCATCCACACGATGTCGTGGGTCAGCGCCGCCACTTGTTCGGCGGTGAGGGCCACGCCCAGTTGCAGGTTGAGCGAGTCGCGATAGCCAATGGCGTTGTCCATCAGGTAGCGGAACAACGCGTCGTCGCTGGCGATACCGTCGATGTAGCGTTGGCCGGTCCGGGCCACCACGGCTTCGCGGATCAGGCGTTGCTCGTACAGGCCGTCACCCAGGCGTTTCCAGCTGTCATCGGGGTTGTAACCGAGTTTCGCCAGCAGGTAGTCGGAGCTCATGAACTGCTTGAGGTCGGTGAGGGCCGGGTTGGTCTCGATCAGGTATTTGTGGCTGTTATCCACCGGGGTGACAGGCGGCAGCCCTCGCACGCGGTTGATCGACAGTGCGCCGGTATCCAGTGCCAGTGGGCCCTGGCCGTTGACTGCACCACTGAGTGGCTGGCCGTCGAGGTTGAAACCGCGTTCTTGCACGGCGGTGTAGTCGAGGGTTTGCTCTCGATCCTTGGCGGTAATCTGGCGGCCGCCGACGCTGAAGTCCGCAACGCTCGTCGAAGCGCTGGAAGCTCCATCAGTCTTGGCTTGCTGGCCACTGAGGCGGAACAAACCGTTCTGCCCGGTGGGCAGGCTGAAGCCGGGCAAGGTCACGGGGTTGACCTGGCGCTGGGCCAGGTCCGGCGGCAATTGCGCGGTGACTGCCGGTTTTACGGTCGAGGCGAATACATCCGAATTGGTGTTGCGATTGGCTGCTGGAGTGTCAATGTTCGTGGCGTTCGGACGGATGACGCTGTTGTTGATTTCCTGGGTGGCGTTGACCGTGACCGCGCCAGCCGCCTGGATCACAGCTTGGGCAATTACGCTGCCGGAAGTGGGTACCGTGTAGCTGGAGAATTTGAAAAAGTTGCCAATCCCGCTCATCAGCTTGTCCATGGTCATTTCACCAGGACGGTAATCGGTGGAGCTGGGGTCGTTGTAGAGGTTCAACTGGTTTCTGCGGCTGATAAACGTATTGTATTGGCCGCGATCCCGGGTATAGAACTCGGAGTTGTAGTGGATCTCTTCGCCACCCGCCGCGCCTGTATTGTTCAACACATCGGTATTGATCAGGATGCTTTTGGCGGCCGAGACCGAGCTGTAGAGGTTGTCGAAGGTCTGGCTACCCACGGTCAGGTCGCCACCGGCGTTGATAAACGCCGAGGCCGAACTGCCGCTGACTACGTCGTCATAACGCTCGACGGCGCTGAAGTGAACTTCACAGCCCTTGCCGTCACAGAAGTCATCAAAGTAAGTATTAAGGTTGCCCGACACCAGCTTCTTTTCAGTACTGAACTGGTAGCGAAGGTTGCTCAAGGTATCCGCCAGCAAACGCATGCTCTCGTCGCTTTCCAGCGTGCCGGAGATGTTCTCGATCAGCGCGCTGCGCCCGCTAGCGTCATCGCGGGCGATGTCCAGGCCACCTAGGCTGTATACGTCGCCAAAGCGGTTGCTGAAGTCATTGACCCGTAGGGTCATGTCGTTACCGCTGAACAGCAGGCCCTTGTCGTTGAGCAGATGGGTAGCGTTCAAGCGGACCTTTTCAGAGCCACCCAAGGTGCCGTAGTTGTTCAAGGTGGTGGCGTTGACCGTCAGGTCGCCGATGGAGGTCAGGCGCCCTTGATTGTTCAGCACGGTGCTGTTGATTTGGGTGAGCGCACCGCCGGCAATCCGACCATTTTCACCCAGGTCCATACGTGCGCTAGTGAGGGTCATATCACCCAGGCTGCTGACGCGGCCATTGCCGCTGTAGCCGCCGCTGAGCGTCAGGTTAAGGCTGCCGTCACTGGCCAGCAGGCCTTCGTTGGTCCAGGTGTCGCCGGTGCCGGTCAGGCTTTGCGAGCCCAGCAACTGGCCGCTGGCGGTCTGGGTGAACTGGCCGATGTCGAGGTTCAGACGCCCGGCCTGGATCACGCTGCTGTTGGTCCAGCTTACGGCCTTGATGTCCAACTGGCCGTTGGTGACGAAGCTACCGCCAGCGCGGGTGACTTGGTCGGAGGTCAGGTCGAATGTTCCGCTGCCGCTATGGACGATGCGCCCACCGTTGTTGTTCAGATCGCCGGCTTGCAGCGTGAGTTGTTGATTGGCACTTTCCAGCGCACCGAAGCGGTTGTCGAACAAGCCGGAGGTGCGGATATCGGTGGTGCCAACGCGGCCCATGGCCCGCAGGTTGCCGCCCACGTTATTGATGGTTTGCGCGGCGAGGCGCAGGGTCTCATCGCTTTCGATCAGGCCAAAACCGTTGCTCAGGGTGCCCGTGAGGCCGAAGTCGATGCTCCGCGCACCGACTTTACCGCCGTTGCCAACAGCTGTGCCCTGGTTATCAAAGTCCTTGGCCGTAACCTTGAGCAGGGTATCGGCATACACACCGCCGCCCCGGTTGTTCAAGGTGGTGGTGACAATCTTGCTCTCACCGCCCAGGGCCGACAGGTGCCCCAGTTGGTTGAGCAGCCCGCCCTTGGCTTCGATTTCCAGGGATTGCGCCTGTGTGATACCGCCGCCGTTGTCGAACAGGCCCGTCACCAGCTTGATCCAGCCCTGGCTGCTATTGAGGACGCCACCCGTGGTATTGGCCACGCTGGCCGTTTCCAGGTCCAAGTTACCGCTGAGGCTATCGACGCGCCCGCCCTGGTTGTTCAGGGCCCCGCTGAGCCGTAGCAGGTTGTCGGCCTGGCTTTGTAGCGTGCCTTGCTGGTTATTGAGCGTGCGTGCAGCCAGATCGAGCTTGCCTTTCTGGCTGAAGATCAGGCCGTCTTGCTGGTTTTGGACGTCACCGGCCAACAGCTTGATGACCAGGTCTTTCTGGCTGGCCAGGGTGCCTTTGTCGCGGTTATTCAGGTCGCCGTTGGCGAGGGTCAGGTCGAGCCGGTCCTGGCTGACCAGTTGGCCGCCACGGTTATCCAGGCTCGCAGCGTTGAGCAGCAGCGCCGCACCACTGGCCAGACGCGCCTTGTTGGCGTTGATCAGTGCCCCGCTGAGGGTGCCTTCAAGGGCGCCCTGGCTGATCAGTTGCCCGGCGCTGTTGTCCAGACGCTGGCCGATCAGCTTGAGGGTGTTGGCATTGATCTGGCCGCCACGGTTGAGTATTTCAGTGTTGGCGTTGTTGAACTCCAGGGTTTTGCCCGCCGAGATCAACCCTGTGTTGCTGTTGTCGAGCCGCCCCGCCACATTGAGCGTGACATCGCCCTGGCCCGAGATAACGCCTTGATCGTTGTTGAGGCTCGCTGCATTGAGCGTTTGTTTGCCCTGGCTAACCAAAGCGCCTGAGCCGTGGTTATCCAGAGCACTTGTGAGGCTGGTATGCAGGGTGCCGCTCTTGCTCGACAACGTGCCTTCTGCGCTGTTGTCCAGGCTACCGCCAACAACCGCCAGGCCATTCCAGCCCGAGATCAAACCTTTATTGGCGTTGACCACTTCATCAGCTTCAAGGCGCAATTGATCGGCGCTGAGAATGACCCCGCGATCACCGTTATCAATGCGCTTGGCCTTTACAGTGAACGCCGTCTGGCTGGAAATTTCGCCCTGTTCACGGTTACTCAGTTCGCCCAGTCGAGCGAAGGTCAGCGGCCCTTTGGCGCTGATCAAACCGGCGCGGTTGTCCAGGTTGCCACCTTGCAGATCGAGGGTCACAGCGCGCTCGCCGATCAACCGGCCTTGGCGCTGGATCAACTGCTGCACGATGAGTTTCAAATCGCCCTTGGCCGAGATTTCGCCGCCCTGGCTTGAGTCGACCTTTTGCCCGGTCAGGGTCAAGTCACCTTGGCTATTGATCAGCCCGGTACTGTTGTCGAGGTCGGTGGTGGTCAGGTTCAGCGCTTGCTGGCTGCCGATCACGCCATCGCGGTTATCCACATCGGTAGCGGTGACCGTCAGGCTGGCGTCGCTGACAATGTGTCCGCCCTGGTGGTTGTTCAGCGCGCCCGTGGTGAGCACCTGTTGTGTACCGGCCGAGAAGCGACCCTTGTCGCTGTTGTTGAGCGATCCTGAGGTGGTAGTGAGCGTGGAGGCCGCAGTGACCAACCCCTGGTTGCGGTTGTCCAGCAGGCCCGTGACGTTCAGGTCCAAGGTGCCACGGCTGGCGAGCGCACCCGCCGCCTGGTTATTTAAGCTATCGGCGTCAACCCGCAAGCCGTTTTGCGCCGACACGACGCCTTCGGCGCTGTTATCCAGAGCGCGGGCGATGCGTACCTGCAGGCTGTCGCGACTGATGATTTTGCCGCCACGGTTATCCAGCGTGGCCGCCGCCATGAGGAAGGACTGCGTGCTGGAAATCTCGCCACCCTGGCGGTTATCTACAGCCCCAAGGTTGCGTAGCAGCAACTGGCCTGGCGTCGCAATCAGGCCTTGCTCACGGTTGTTCAACAACCCGTTCTTTACGTCCAGGTCGATAGCGGCCTGGCTGACCAGTTCGCCGCGACCTTGTTGGTCCAGCCCGGTGACAGTGGCTTTGATCGACGATTTGGCAAAGATCGAACCTTGCTGGCTGTTATCCAGTTGCCCGGCATCAAGGGTGATGCCCGCGTCGCTGCTGATGCTGCCACGCTGACTGTTGTTGAGGTCAGCGCTACGCAGGTCAACATGCTGCTTGCCGCTGATCACACCGCCCTGGCTGTTATTTAAGTCAGTGCTGAGCACTGTGACGCGGCCATCTGCGAGCAACTTGCCCGCCTGGTTATTCAACACCCCCTCAGTGGTGACTGACAGCGCCTTGGCCGCAGACAAAATACCGCCCTGGCTGTTATCCAGTGCACCAGCCTTGACCGTTAGCTCGCCCTCACTAAGCAGTGTGCCCTGGCCGTGGTTGAGCAAATCGCCGGTTAACCGGATGTTGAGGTTTTTCTGGCTGCTCAGACGCCCACCCTGGCTGTTATCCAGTTGACCGCCGTTCACTACCAGGCCTTCGCGCCCAGCCAACAGGCCTTTGCTCTGATTGATCAGGCGTTGCACCGTGAGATTCAGGCCGTTGTCACCGATCACTTTGCCAGCGCTGTTGTTTAACTGGTCGGCCACCACCAGTACCTTGGCCTGGCTGGAGATTTCGCCCTGCTGGTTGAGGATCTCTTGGCTGCGCACTTCCACGCCGCCAGTGGCCGCGACGAGACCGCCATTGCGGTTGTCCAGCGTAGTGCCGCTGAGGCTCAATGCACCGTCGCTGACCAGTTCACCGGCTTGTTGATTGAGGACACCGACTGTCGCGTGCAGATCGCCCGTGGCGCTGATACGGCCACCCGCGTTTTCAAGCTGAGCGGCGTTGAGAGTCAACTGACCCGCACTGCTCAACTTGCCACCGCTGCTGTTGTTCAGGCTCGTCAACTCAACACGGGTATTGGCCTTGCTGCTGATGACGCCCTTCTGGCTGTTGTCGAGGCTGCCACCGGTCAGGGTCAAGGCCCCGTCGGCGATCACCAGACCATCCTGGTTGACCACGCTGTCGCCGCGCAACCCCAGGGTGGTTTTACTGGATACCAGCCCGCCCTGGCTGTTGTTCAGTTGCCCAGCGGCGATCTGTTGGGCGCCCTGGCTGACCAGGTTACCTTCATTGCGGTTATCCAGCAGCCCGGTAATCGTTGCGTTCAAGCGGCCCTGGCTGACAACCGAGCCTTTATCGCGGTTATCCAGGCTGGCCGCTTGCACCGTCAGCAATGTGCTGGCGGAAAAGATCCCCAAGCGGTTGTCGATGGCGCCGCTGGCCGTCACGTTCAATTGGCTACCGAGCAATTTTCCGGAACGGTTATCCAGCGTCGCGGCGCTGAGGGTGGTTTGCGTCGCGGAGATCTCGCCTGACTGGTTGCTCACCTGTCCAGCCGTGACACTGGCCTGCCCCTGACTGGCCACCAGACCGCTGTCATTGGTCAGTTGGCCGGTGTTGAGTGCCAACTCCTTGAGGCCAATGACTCGACCCTTCCGGTTATCCAGCTTGGCCGCCACCGTAATGTCCGCGCGATTATCGCTGTGCAGCAAACCCTCGTCGCGGTTGTCCACGGCGGTGGCTGTGATGTTCAGGGTATCCGTGCCGAGCACGCGGCCAGCGCGGTTGTCCAATTGCCCGGCATTAACCAGCGTTTTCGTGCCGCTCAACGTGCCGCCCTGATTGTCCAGCGCCTGGGTAGCGCTTGCGTTGAGGTTGCGACTGGCAACCACACTGCCGGTGTTTTTCAGGTTTACCGCTGACAGGCTGACATCGCCGCTGGTATTGCGGCTTTCATCAGGGTTAACCCCCGCTTCGATGATGCCGTTGTTGAGTAATTGCCCGTTGCTGGCGAGGGTAATGCTGTCGCGGGCGGCGAGGCTTTTCTGGTTGTTCAAGCCCGTGGTGGTTTGCACATCAATACGCGTGCCGGCATACACCGCGCCCGTAGCGTCCAACTGACCGGCCTTGATGACGACCGCTTCACTGGCCTTGGCATTGGCCATGGTCAACCGACCACTGGCATCCAACTGAATATCACCACCACTGGCCGCCAGGGTGCCATCCAGCTTCACCCCCACCCCAGCCTCAGTCCCCACCAACCGAATCGCTCCCGCATACATCCCACCCAGCGCCGACGAGTCAATCGCCAGTGTTGGCTTGGCGCTGCCATCATCGGCACGCGCCGTGGCATCCAAGGTCTGCGCATTCACGTCATTGCGCCCGGCGATCACGGTCAGGTTGCGTGCATTGATCTGCGCGTTGATCTTGGCCGAGCGGGTGATGATTTCGAAGCGGTCGACGTTGTCGGCATTCAAGCCCTGGCCGTCGATGCTCACGGCGCCGCCATCGACCTGATAGCGGTCCAGGCGGCCGTTGTCGAGGATGGGTTTGCCGGTGGTCAGGGTGACGTTCGGGGTGTTGATAAAGCCGCAACCGTTACAGGTGATGCCGTAGGGGTTGGCGACGATGACTTTGGCCGACTGGCCCGCCACTTCGGTGTAGCCGCGCAACTGGCTGGGGCTGCCGCCGTTGACTTCGTTGAGGATGATATTGGCGGCGCCGCCCTTGAGGTTGGGGTTGCCGAGGATGATCCCGCCCAGTTGCGTTTCTTGTGTACGGCCCGTGGCGTTGTTGAGGATCAGGCCGTTGGCGCCGACGTTGTAGTCCTTGAATTGGTTGTGGGACAGGCCGCTGCCATTGGGGGTGGCGATGTTCACCACCGGCACGCCATTGCCTGCCGCGCCCAGCGTGGTGCCGGGGCCGCTGACTACGATGCCTTCGGCCTGGACCAGCAGCGGCTGCCAGAACAACGCGTTGGCCAGGATCAGCGCCAGGCCGCTTTTGGGCACGCCGCAGAAGGTGTCACGGTGCTTCACGGCAGCGGACGGTTGGCGGGCGAGGAAGGCAAACTGGCGGACATCCATGTCAAATTCTCAATACGGCTAAACGTTGAATTACAGGTAGAAATCCATCCGGAAATAGATCGGCGCTTCGCGCTCGCTCATCACTGCCGGACGTTCCAAAGAGTGGGCAAAGGTCACGCTGGTACTGACATGCTTGCCGCGGGCGAACAGCTCCACGGAGTTGCTGGAGACACGGCCATGTACTTCGCGGTTGTAGCGGTCGTTGCGGATCACGCCCTGGTCGTAACCCAGGCTCACGCCGTATTCACCAAAGGCCGGACGCAGCCAGTCCACCAGCACCGGCCGCGACCAGCGCAGGTCGTTGCGCCAGTAGCCGCCGCTGTCGCCGGTCAGTTGCTGGTCCTTGAACCCGCGCACTGAAGACGAACCGCCAAGGCTCATGCGCTGCGGGCTGAACAGCATGTCTTCACTGCGTTGGCCGGTGGCAAGGCTAGTGAAGCTGAACGACTCTCCCCACAACGTGAACGGTTGCAGGTAGCTGACGGTGGCGGTGTATTTGCGGTAGCGCGAATTTGCCTGCCGATTGCCGAAACGGTCACGTTCGTTTTCGGCCTGGGCATCGAGCAAGCCGATACCGCTTTGCATGCCCAGGTCGACGTTGACAAAGGCGTTGCCGACCCGCCGCCCGTGGTTGATGCCCCACTGCAGTTCGCTGAGGCGATGACTGCTGACATCCAGGCGGCTGCCTTCGATGTAGTTGTTGGTACGCAGGTGAGCCAGGCCAACACTGAGCGAGGTTTTGCTCAGGGCATCACGATGCACCACCCGCTCGGCCCGCAGTTGATGGTTCTGGCTGTCGCCGGTTTGCTTGAAGTCAAAACCGTCGCCCTGGATCAGCGAGCGGGTATCGCTCTGGTTGTAGCTGTAGTTGAAGTTCCACCAACCCCACGGCACGTTGTAATACAGCATGGCGCTTTTCGAGGTTTTCTGATGATCGCTGATGGCGTCGTGGCCACCGCGCAGAATCAGCTGATCCGCTAGCCCCAGGGGGCTGTCCCATTCAAAACCGGTACCCCATTGCTGTTCGCCAGAGCTTTTTTGCCCGTCGTTATTGCGTGACAGGCTGGCGCGCCAAGGCTTTTGCGGAGTGTTTTTCACCAGCACCGAACTGCCGCCCACGGCATCGCCGGGCGCCAGTTCCATTTGGGCCTGGTTGGAGGGCAAACGGTTGAGCTGGTCGATGGCCTGCTCGATTTCCCGCAGGTTCAACAACTCGCCGTTTTTGCCAGGAAAGGCCATGGCCAACTCGCGGTCCGACAGTTGGCTGTTGGCCGCGCCTTTCAAGCCTTCGAGCTTGCCCTCCACCACCAATACTTGCAGATGCCCGGTGGACAGGTCCTGTTGTGGCAGATAGGCGCGGCTGGTGACCATGCCCTTGTCGATGTAGTAGTCGGTGATCGCCTTGAGCAACGCATTGAGTTGCGAGACGCCCAGGCATTGGTCGATATAAGGCTTGAGCAAGCGTTCGCGGTCAGCCGCGGACAGGCTGTCAGCGCCCTTGAGTTCGATGTCTTTGATGGGGAAGCAGCGGGTATCCACTGGCACAACAGAAGCCGCCGGCTCAGCCGATTTACCGGGCAGGCTCTTGAGCTCTTCGAGGCGGCGCTGTTGTTCTTCCAGCAGGCGATTTTGCCGCTCGCGGATCAGCTCTTGATCGCCAGCAAACGTGGCGGCCGTTGCACTATTCAAGGCAACGCACGTCAAGCAGACGCCCAGCAGCAGCCGAATCCTTGGCACTAAAAAAGACATATTCGCTCCATCGAATTGCGAGGGATGGCAAACTAACATCGAACAAATCGCCAGCCAATATTTTGGCTAACCCTTAATCACTCAGCTAAAACCACTTAACTGATTGATAATTTTCAATAAAGCACAAATGCGAAAATGTGTTACTTGAAACACACTCTCAATTTCCGACAAGTGGTATCAAAAGTGATACGGTTTTTGACGAAATTTCAGTCCCGTGTCAGCCTCACTTCACATTGTCTTGTTATCTGCAAACCAACCAAATAGGACCATTCCTAAAAAATTAGAGATAACTCCTATAATTAAAGTAATCATTCCTACAGCTCCTAGCCTTCCTGCCCCACCACCAGTTTCAACCCTGGCCGCCGTACCTCGCGGGAATGATGCGACGTCACCGCCTGCACCCCACCCTCCTGATCGTTATGAATCACCAACACCCCAGGCCTGCGCAGTTGCTCAAGCTCCCCCGCCGCCAACCGGAAGCTCTCGCTCAGGCCGTGGTCACTCAGCGCCTTGGTTGCCGTACGGCGCTGGGCAAATTGCTTGCCGCGCCGTTGTTGGTAGCGCGCCCAAGTGATCAGCAGCACCGCATTGAACAGGGCGATCCACAGGTAGATCTGCAAGGTGTTCAGCGCGGCAAAAATCGGTGCATCGATGCGTGGGCCGCCGTTGCTATCGAGCATCGGCACCAGGCCGCGCACCAGCAGGAGCACCAGGCCGGCCCAGGCCATCAGGGTCAGGAAGATATCGATGGCCTGCATCACAGGCCGCTGTGGGGTGCGGATCAGGTTCATGGGTTCACTTCCTTGGCAGGTGCCTTGATGCCGCGATCCGGGCTGACCCAGCGCGCGCGTTTTTGATGTTGGCGGAACAGGACTTTGGGGAAGCTGACCAGGGTGGTGAACAGGCTCACCAGCCAGAACACCAGCGGGTACCAGACGGTCCAGAACAAGGTTTTCCACAGGCCGCGCTCGTAGCGCCGGTCGATCATGATGCTCACGGCAAACTGCACCAGGCACACCACCGCCAGCAGCAAGCCGGTGAAGGCCGGCGGCATCAGCGAGCCGACGGCAATCGCCTCGGGCAACGGCACGACTTTGCCCACGCCCCAGAAGATCACCGACAGCAGGAAGGTGAAGGCCCAGCCGGTGGACAGGCAGTATTCGAACAGCAGCGGCCACAGGTAGCGGTGGCGCCATTGCCAGATCCCGCGGATGTTCTTGAACAGCACTTCGGCGCCGCCCTGGGCCCAGCGCAGGCGCTGTTTCCATAGGCCACCGAGGGTTTCCGGCATAAGGATCCAGCACAGCGCGCGCGGTTCGTAGAAGATGCTCCAGTGGTCCAGTTGCAGCTTCCAGCTCACGTCGATGTCTTCGGTGATCATGTCGGTGCTCCAGTAGTCGACCCGGTCCAGGGCCGCCCGCCGAAACGCCACCACCACGCCGGATACGGTGAAGATCCGCCCGAACACCCGCTGGGTACGCTTGATCAAGCCGATGATCGAAGAGAACTCGCCCACCTGCACCCGGCCGATCAAGGTCGAGCGCGTGCGGATCCGTGGGTTGCCGGTGACCGCCCCCAGACGCGGGTTGTCGAGCATCGGCGCCACCAGGTAGGCGGCGGCATTGCGGTCGAGCAAGGCGTCGCCATCGATGCACACCAGGTATTCACTGTGGGCCGCCACGGCGCCCATGCGCAGGGCCACGGCCTTGCCCTGGTTTTGCGCCAGATGCAGCACGCGCAAGCGCGGCTCATGCAGCGCCAGGGCATCGAGCACCTGGGCGGTGTTGTCGCTGGAGCCATCGTTGATCGCAATCACTTCCAGGTTGCGATAACGCTGGGCCAACGCCGCGCCAATGGTCTCGGCGGCGTTGTCGCCTTCGTTGTAGCAAGGGATCAGGATCGAGATCAGCGGCTCGCCCTTGAGCACCGGCGCCGGGGTGTCATCGGCCCATGGCCAGTGGCGTTCCCAGTGCAGCCAGAAGTACAGGCCACCGGCGATCCACAGCCCGGACATGAACAACGGGTAGAAAAATACGAACTCCATCAGGAACTGCCCAGTGACCAGGAAGATCAGGCCCAGGGGCACACCCAACACCAATGCCAAAACGAGAAGAGCTAGGATTCTGTCGAACATGAGTCAAGGATTCCATTTGTTGGAAAGGGCCGGACGCACGGTGTTCAGATCCGGCGAATTCTCCAGGAAGTTGTCGGGGTAGTAGCCAAAACTGCTGGCGCCCTGGCGCTTGAGCACGCCCATCCACTCGGCCATTTGCGCACCAGAAAGATCTGGTGCGGCCGGGGTGCGCCAATCCTTGGCCTGCAATTCGAAGACCGTGCGCTGCATCGCCCCGGGCCGGGCCTTGACCGTGGCCACGAGTTTTTCCAGCCACGCGTTGGAATTTTTCAACGACTGGCCTTCCATCAACGGCATCGCCATCGGCGCGGTCCAGTCGTAGTGCTGGAGGAAGTCGTCGAGGTTCTGCGCAAACCAGGCTTCGCTGGCTGGGTTGAGCATCGGTTCGGCGAAGATGTTGCGCGCGGTGAGCACTTCCGGGCCGCGCAGGGTGCGGACCTTGGCGGTCAGTTCATGGGTGAAGTCGATCAGGTAGCGGCTCTTGAAACGGGTCCAGCGCTGCATCACCTCCGGGTCGGCGCGCAGTGCCTGGATGCTGCCCGGCAGGCCGTTGGCTGCGTAGGTTTTCAGGGCCTGGGGGCTGGCGTCTTCAAAGTCCGAAAGCACGGCGTCGTCGTGGAACAACACGCCATGGATAGCGCTGGTACGGGCGAGGTCTTCGTAGATCTCACCGATGATTTTGCGCACCTTGGGATCGAACGGCGACAGCCGCTGGTACTGCTTGGGGTCGACGTCCACCTTGCCGGTGGCCGGGTCCCAACGGCTGACGCGGGGCAGCTTGGGGTCCAGGGCAAAGCTGAGCACCGGCATCCAGGCGTAGACCTTTACCAGGCCGCCACGGGTGTGCAACTGCCAGCTGACGCGGTTGAACAGGTCGGCGCGCATCGGCAGATGGCGGTTGGGGAAGTACAGCGAACGCGCCAGGCCATCGCCCTTGGGGTCCGCGAACGCCTGCAGGAACACGGTGTCGACGCCCATGTCCAGCACGCGCTGGACCAATGCGTCGAGGTTGCGCACTTCTTGCGCCTTGTCCGGGTCGTAGACCTGGTCCAGGTCCACATGCAGTACGCGCATCGGCGCTTTGACCTGCGCCGAGACCATGCTGTTGGCGAAGTCTTCGCCGTACGGGTCGTTGTCCACCAGAAAGCGCGGGCTGCTCATCAAGTTGCCGAGGTTGTCGAGGCCGTCCTCCAGGGTCAGGGCCATCTGGTAACCCTGCTCGCCCACTACCGCCAGAGAGGTGCCGTCCGCCGCTCCGTATGGCCAGACCCACACACGCGGGGCCTTGCCGGTAACGGCGCGGATCTTATTGGAAATCGCCGCGACGTCGGCGCGCATCCGCGCCTGGAACTGCGCTTCGGGCTCATAACTGCGGGTGACCGGGTCATAGCGCCGGGTAGCCGCAGCCGGCTCCATGTTGCCCTGGGGGTTGGCCAGCACACCTTTGTGAAGGGCGTCGGTATGCGCGGCGATTTCCACCAGGCCCGATTGCGCCACTTCGCGCACTTGTTGCCAGGTCAAAAACTCCCCGCGGTCACGGGGCACGCCGGCAAAATCCACCGGTTGGTTCAACGGCGTGTCGACCCAACTGCCCACCGGCGCCAGCACGGCCGGCCACTGGTAGGCACGCAGGATCGGCATCACGCGGGTGTAGAAGCTCGAATAGCCGTCGTCGAAGCTGAGCATGACGGCTTTGGGCGGCAGCTGTGGCCCACCGGCGCGGGCGGCGAGGACCTGGTCGACGCTGACCGCCTGGTAGCCGTTCTCGCGCAGCCAGGACAACTGTTCGATCAGGCGTTCGGTACGCACCGCCACCACTCTCTGGTCGGGGTCACGGTCGTTGACATCGTGGTAGGCAATGCCCAGGAAATGGTTTTTCGGCCACGGCGCTTCGTTGACCGGTTTGAGTCGTTCGGCAGGTGGCGTAAAAGGCGCGGGGGACTGGGCACAGGCACTGCTCAGCAAAAAAACCAGGGCCAGCAGGCAACGGGAAACAAGGGTCATGATCGGACTCTTCTAGAAACGGTAAGTGAGGTCGACGAGCAGGCGCACATCGCTTTCGCGCTGACCGTCATAAGGTCGGTTGATCCAGCTCAGGTTGGCGCCGGTTTCCAGTACGTCGTTCCAGCGATAACGCTGGCCGTAACTGAGCAAACCAATGGCGCCGGTGGCGTAATCGCGCTGGCTGTAGGTGCCCGCACCGGCCTGGAACTGCTGACTCCACTGGGTTTCGTAGCGGTGATAGAGCACATGGTTGACGCTCACCGTGGGGAGCACGCTGAAGTCTGAACGCGGGTTGAAATACGCGGCTTCTTCCTTGCTGTTGCGGCTGGCGGCGACTTCCAGGCCAAGGTCCACTTGCACGCCCGGCGAGCGGTAGACGCCCTCACGGCCGCTGAACAGCGCCTCGACACGGTCGTTGCCGTCACTGAAGTGGGACGGGCTCAGCGCCAGTCTCCACTCACGGCTCTCGTTGGCGCGCCAGCGGATAAACCCGCTGCCGCCATTGGCCGTGACGTTGGCATTGAGCGCACGCAACGGTGTGCTGGCGGCCAGGTAGTCAAGACTGCCCCCGTACTGCCAGTGGTCGTTGATGTCTCGCGCAATCGCCAGGCGTGCGCCTTGCTTGGTGCCTTTGCCGTAGGAATGATTGGAGACTTCGGCCTCCAGGGTCATATCGCGGGTGCGCCGTTCCACGCCCAGGCGCTGCCAGCGGTGGTGGCCAGTGCCTTCTTCAAAGTCGGCGGTGGCGTAGCCGATACCGCCGAATATCCGCCAGTCTTCATCGATGGGCGGGCTGTAGAGCAGGGTTTCGATGCCCCAGTCGCGACTACCCGACACCGCCCCGCCGCCATGACTTTTACCGGTCTCGGCCTCGATGCGCAGCTCGGCCATTTCATGCACCTTGCGCAGGCGCTGGAGGCGTTGGACCTGGCGGTTTTCCGGGGCGCGGTCGACCACGTCATCGGCGAGCACATCAAGCTGGCGCCACTCCTGCAGCTCCAGCGCGTTGTAGCCTTGGGAGACTTCCAGGTCGATATGGCGGGGGTTCTGGTTTTCTGCGTCCTTGAGGGCAATCTCCGCACGCCGCGGCCAGGCGCGGGCGCGGAACATGTCCGCCTGGGCCACGCGCATGCCGACGTTGCCGGGCGAGGTGCGCACCAGGTTCTCCAGGCTTTTTTCACTGGTTGGCAGATCGGCGCCGTAGGTCGCGGCCTGGGCCGCCAGTTGCTGGGCGGCCAGCCACGCGTCGTTGGGGTTGCCGAGGGGCAGCCCCTTGAGTTCGACCCGAGGCTTTTGCGTGCTCGCCAGGTCGTTTGCGACGGCGCGGGCTTCGCCGGTCTGGTCGTTTTCCAGCAGGGAGTAGTACAGCGCGGTGCTGTCTACCACTTGGTTGCTGGGGTCGGCGTCCGGCGCGGCCACCGCTTGGCGAAACAGCGGCGCAGCCTTTTCCGGCAGGCGTTGATCGAGGTAGGCGGCGGCCACCCAACGCAGGGCGTAGCCGGGCAGTTGCACGCCTTGAGCTTGCAAGGCTTCGTAGTCGTGGATCACCTCGGCGGTACGTGCACGGGCCTTGAGCGCGCCCATCCGGTCGATACGCCAGCGCACCACATCGTCATGGGCACTGGCATCCGGGGTCCAGGTGGCGAGCAGTTGGTCGTAATCCTTGAGGGCGCGGTCGGCGATCACAAAGCGTTCGCTTTCACTGCGCGTCGGGAATTCAGCCAGGCGCACACGTTCGGCAGCCAAGTCACCTTCCAGGCGGCGCTGGGTCACCGGGTCCAGCAGGCCGGGGTGCAGCGCGCTCAGGCGCAAGGCCGGTTCCGGCATACGTGCACGTTGCAGGGCGATCAGGTATTCGCGCACCACCTCGGGCTGGTTGCCGGCGCGGATAAACGCCTGGTCGAACTCGAACAGTGAATCAAACGGCTGCCCGGCACGGGACAACGCGTAGCCCAGGGCCATGCGCCGCTCGACATCCTCGGGCTTGGCCACCACCAGGGTGCGGGCACGCTGTACGGCTTCGGCGGCTTTGCCGCCATCGGCCAGGGTCAGGGCCAGGCCCAGTTGCAGCTGCGGGTTGTTCGGCTCGCGCAGCAACGCCTGGCGATACACGGCCTCGGCGGGTGCCCAACGCTGTTGATTGCGGTAGGTACGGGCCACGGTGGTCAGTGCTTGAGTGGTCAGTTGGCGCTGGCGCCCCTGGCGCTCATAGACCTTGAGTACTTCATCATCCTGACGTGCCCAGCTGGCAATCAGCAGGTGGTCGCTGACCTGACCAGCGGTCTGGCGTTCGACAGGCAGTTGGCGCAACAGGTTGAGCGCCGGCGTGTAGTTGCCGGTGCGGGCCTGGCGAATCAGGGAGTCGTAGGCAGGATCGGCCACGGCCAGGGTTGGCAGCAGCAGGACGGCACCGATCAGTAGACGCAATCGATCAGGACCGTAGGCAGAGGGGTTACGCAACATGTCGTCAGCTTCCTTACTTGGAAAGCTGTAGCGATATCGCCTGTACAACACGCATCAGGCCGCCGGTATCTGGGGACCCGGACTAGCTTTCCTGGGGCGCAATATCCCCGAGCGGGGTAAGGATTTGGACAAATCAGGACAATTGTTCAGAATTGTCCTACAAGCTAGTGGAGATCAAATGTGGGAGATTCTATGTTGCAGGTAAACCCTGCAACCTTAAGTTCGGTTGGTATTCGCTCTGGTTTTTCATCAGCGCGAATGCCACCCGGCAGAGCTTGCGGGCGAGGATTACCAGGGCTTGGGTCTTTGCCAGTCCTCGGGCCAGGTAGGACTCGTAGTACGGTTTCCAGGTCGCAGATCGGCTAGCGGCCATCGCTGCGTTGTGAGCAAGGCGCCGCAACTCTGAATCGCCCTTTTACTCAAGTGCCGAGGGCCGGCCTTTTTTCCGGAGTCTTTTGGTCTCAGATCCATCCCCAAGAAAGCGATGAATGCATCGCCATTGGCGAACTGACCGCGCATGAAGGCTGTCGCTAGACCAGTAGCCGTAAGATCACCCACTCCCTCAATGGCTTTGCAGCGCTTGATATTTTCGGTGATGCCCGCCTCTTTGCTGACCTTGTGCAGCAACTTCTGAATGACCTGCTCAGCTTGTTTGAAGGACTTTAACTGCTGGGCCAACTCGTCTTTCAAAAGCGGTTCGCCTGACCAGCTCAGTGTGAGGCTTACACGCAAGTTGATAAGTTCTGCACGTCGGTGTAGCAAGCTTTTCAATAACTTGTAAGCCTGCGGAGGTGGACTCCAGAGCCGTAGCCGTTTCTGCTCGCTGCTCAGGTAGCGCGCTAATAAACGTGCATCACAAGGGTCGGTTTTCGCCCGCTGGCCAATGCTTTCGCGGTAATGGCTCAACCGATAAGCGTCTACAACGTAAACCCGATGTCCTATTTCATGGGCGAGTTCAGCTGTGTCCAAGTGGTAAGTGCTGGTGGCTTCCAGGGCAATTGAGCTGTTGGCAGGTAATGTGTTGAGCCAGCGGCCAAGAGCATCGCGGTCGTTGGTAATGGCTTGAGTGGCGTTGAGGTCTTCGCGGTAGGCAACGATTTCGGCCTTGGCCACATCGATACCCACAACCGTTGGTGAAGTAAGGATTGTCATAACTAATCCTCGGAGCTAGGGTTTAAGGGCTTGTCGGGGTCTATCCCAGCGCTGGCTTGCCTCTATTGTCGGTTTTCCCGATGAATTCCTTATCGGCGCTTAGGGTAGAAAGGGCGGGACGAGAAGTCTCCCACGGTCCGTACTGGCTAGAGTCGGAATCGGGCTTTTAGTCGCCGCCCACCCCTTCAAGTCTAAACATACAAGCGGGCTTGCTCGCGAATGCGGTGGGTCAGTCATGGATATGTTGACTGATACACCGCATTCGCGAGCAAGCCCGCTCCCACATTTTTGCTTCGGTGTTGGCCTACAGGGGCTTATTGCGCGCCGCTGACCGCACCCAGTTTGCCCAGTACGCCGCCGATAAACTGCTCGACGGTCATTTTCTGGCCATTGAAGGTCACTTCATTGTTGGCGTAGTGCAGCTTGGCCAGGATGTCGTTGCCTTCCAGGGTTGCCAGTTGCGTGCCCACGGCCATCCCGCTGACCATCTCGCTGGCCATCTGGGATTGCTGCTCGATGGCTTTGGGGTCGGTCACGCCACCGATCTGCGCTTGCAGTGCAGCAATGTCAGAGATCATCGGCTTGGACAGGGTCAGGTTGGCATCCAGCAGCGTGATCATCTGCTTGGCCAGTTCAACCGGTGGCAGCTCCATGGTGGACGGTTTGGTCAGGTCTACCACCAGGTTGAAGCGGCTTTCGCCATTGGCGGTCTTGAGGGCCAGGTTTTCCAGGGCCACTTGCGGTTTGGCGGCCAGCAGCAGGTCGACATTGGCCTGGGCCAGCGCTTGTTCGGCTTCGCTCAGTTGCAGTTCTGGAATCGGTTGGCCGGCAGCTTGGGCAGCCTGCACCGGTTGCATCTTTTCCTGATACAGCTTGGTCAGCACCATGGCCGACGGCACGTCGATGTTCTTCATGCTCACGGCCATGGCCGCCGAGCCGACAGGTTTGCCCTGGTAACCGATCTCGGCGACTTTGTAATCAACACGGCCGCTGAGGTTGTTGTCCTTGGTCTCGCTGCTGTCTTTCTGCTCGAAGCCTTTGACGGTCAGCACCGCTTGTTGTGGACCAAAGGTGAACTGGGTGTTGCTCAGCTCGACGGTGTTCTGGCCGACATAAAAGCCGAAACTGCTCTTGGACAGGTTGCTGGCCACGGTCAGGCCGTTGAGTTGCGCCTGGAACGGTGCGCCATCAGGGCCGACCAGGTCCACCTTGAGGGCGTCCATGTAGCCATTGACCTTGATCTCTTCACCCTTGGCGGTGTTGAAGTAGTCCATCTTCAGGCCAGAGAAGTTGACGCTGGTGGTGGCGTCCTTGTACTCCAGGGGCAGCAGTTCCATGTTGCCGTTCACCGAACGGTTGAAGCTGATGTTGGCCACGCCGTTGATTGGCGAAACATCCTTGGTGGCGGCGAACCATTTTTCGGTGGTCGGGTTCTTCTCAAGGGCCAGATGGCTGGTAGCCAGCACCGGCCACCACTTCAGGGTAATCAGGCGCGAGACAGGCAGCGGGCCGTGCTCGATACGGTCGACAAACAGCAGCTCGCTGTCTTTGAACTGTTCACCGAACGCCGCGCCTTCGGCCTTGAGGCGGAAGTGGCCGGTGCTGCTGAACCAGCCGCGATCCAGGGAGACCATCTCCAGGGTCATGCGGCCATCGACACCGGCCAGGGAGCGTTCCATCTCCTTGTTGGCGTCTTCGATCGTGGTTTTCAACACCCCTTCCAGCTGGCTGCCGGTGTACCAGGCACCGCCGGCACTGACCACGCCGACGGCGGCAACAAAACCCAAGAGTACAACGGCTGATTTATTCATGAAGTGTCCTGATCCAATCCTGTGCGAAGTGGGCTGTCTTCCCTGACTCCCGAAGTGGGCGTCGGCTCAAGCCCGCCGAAATCGGGGCAAGGTTAGCACTGGCGGGGGGGCTCGTTGCAATCTCTTGTGGCTAACGGCGGGGTCCAGGGGGTGGACAGGGAACACTGTGGCGAGGGGGCTTGTCCCCCGCTGGGCTGCGAAGCAGCCCCCCCTCGGTCTTCCTGATACACCAAGGGGGCAGGTTTTGGGGCTGCTTTGCAGCCCAGCGCGGGGCAAGCCCGCTCGCCACGGGGAAATGTTGCGCTTAGTCAGGAGTATTCCATCTCGATTTCGTCGAGCTGGTGGTCGAAGCTCTTCAGCCGGGCGGTCCAGGTGTACACCAGCACTTCAAACTCGCGGTGGATCACCGCATTGCCCGGGGTGTCGGCCTTGGGGTCGTAGAAGTCCAACTGGTAACGCTCGCGGGCCATGGCGGTGGCGACGTCGGACAGCTCCCGGGCGTTGTTCAGCCAGTGCCTCCCTTCGGCCACTTGCCGGTCGAGCAGCACGCATTGTTTTTTCAGGGCCTCGAGGCTTTTTTCGAGGGGGGTGCCGGTCAGTTCGCCCATGACTTCCTGGAACGTCCGCCCAGGCTGCCAGTAGCTGCCCCAGAAGTAGCGGTCGAACACGGTTTCGACCCGGCGCAGGGCGACCTTGGTGTCCCAGATCGCGACCCGCGTCTTGCCTTGTTCAAGGATTTTTTTCTGGGTGCGCTGGCCCTGGTAGGACGCCCAGGCCACCACGCCAACGGACAACGCGGCGATCAGCGCGCAGGCGCTGTCGAGGAACACCATGGCCTTATCCAGTTGATGGGCCAGCATGACACCGTAGAAGTAAGTCGCCGATAACAACACCAGTGCGAAGAGCACGCACCAGAAAGCGGGAGCATAAGGGTTTTTCATTATTGGAATCCCCATGAGCAACGCAGGCAGTGATCAGCGGGCCATCACGCAAGCCCGTCTGATCAAAGCATAGCAATCGCCTCAGGGTTTGCCGGGTTCTGCACCGTGCGTTCGTCCGCTTTCCCAGCCGCCGCCCAAGGCCAGGAACAGGTCGATCTGGCTCATTGCCACCTGCGTGTTGGCCTGCGCCAGTTGCGCACGCATGTCGGTGTAGGTGCGGGTGGCTTGCAGGTCGGCGAGGAACGACTCGCGGCCGGCCTGGAAGAAGCGGTGCGTCTGGTCGGCGGCCTGTTGCGCCGACTGCTCGGCCTCGGCCAGCGCATCGCGGCGCTGCAGCTGCGCGGTGTATTGCGCCAGCCCGGTCTGGGTCTCGCGGATGGCATTGAGTACCACCCCGTCGAAGTGCGCCAAGGCCCCCTGGGTCGCGGCTTCGGCTTCATGAATGCGCGCGCGCGAGCCGTTGGACGGCACCGTCCAGCTCAACAGCGGGCCGAAGCCCCAGCGGTTGGTGGCCGGTTTGCCAAGGTTGTCGATAATACCCACGGTGCCGATGGAGGCGCCGATGCTGATATCCGGGTACAACTCGCCGGTGGCCACGCCAATTCCCGCCGTCGCCGCCGCCAGCCGGCGTTCGGCCTGGCGCACGTCGGGGCGGCGTTTGAGCAGGGTTGCACCGTCGCCCACCGGCAGCAACTGGGCGATATGCGGCAACTCGGCGCAATCGCGGGTGCCGGCCGGCAGTTGGTCCAGGGGCTTGGCCAGGAGCATCGACAGGCGGAACAAACCGGCCTGGCGTGCCGCCTCAAAGCGCGGCAGTTCGGCACGCAGCGACTTGAATTGGGTTTGCGAACGGGTGACCTGGGTTTCATCACCGCGCCCGGCGTCGCGCAGGCGTTGGGTCAGGCGCGTGCTTTGGGCTTGCAAATCCAGGGACTGGCGGGCGATGTGCAGCTCTTCGTTGGCCGCGCACACCTGGGTGTAGGAGCGCACCACGTCCGCCACCAGGGTGATGCGCGCGGTATCCACGGCGGCCTGTGTCGCGTCGGCGTTGGCCTGGGCGCCTTCGATACCGCGCTGCAGGGTGCCGAACAGGTCGAACTGATAAGAGGTGGTGATGCCGATATCGCCGACATTGGCCACCGGTACCTTGTCCGCCAGCAAAAAGGCTTCGCCGGACTCCTGCAAACGCTGGGCGCCGAGCTTGACCCCGCCGCTCCAACCGCCCGCCGATTGCGCTTCCTGCACCTGGAAACGCGCCCGTTGCAGGTTGGCCGCAGCCACGCGCAAATCGGTGTTGGAGGCCATGGCCTGGCGCACCAGTTCATCCAGGCGCGGGTCCTGGTACAGCTTCCACCAGTCGGCGGGTACCGGGGCCGAGACCACATTGTTGCCCTGCCCGGCCAGTTGGCCCTGCAGGTCGCCACGGTTGACGGCGGCTGCGTCGGGCAACTGGTAATCCGGGCCCACCACCTGGCAGGCCGACAGCAGCAGCCCCAGCCCGGCAGTCGCCAGCAGTTGCTTCATGGCTGGTCTCCGGATTTTGCCTGGTCATCGATGATCGACACGGTGGCCGTGCGCCCGGCAATCATGCGGAAATCCGCCGGCACATCGTCAAACGCAATGCGCACCGGGATCCGCTGGGCCAGGCGCACCCAACTGAAGGCCGGGTTGACGTTGGGCAGCAGGTTGGAGCCGCTGGTGCGGTCACGGTCTTCGATCCCGGCGACGATGCTCTGCACATGGCCGCGCAAGCGCGCGCTATCGCCGACCACGCGGATATCCACGCTCTGGCCGACATGAATGCCGTCCAGCTTGGTCTCTTCAAAATAGCCGTCGATGTGGAAGGAATTGCTGTCCACCACCGACAACACCGGGCGCCCGGCGGTCACGAACTCCTGGGCCCGGGGCGCACGGTCGTTGACGTAGCCATCCACCGGGCTGCGGATCACCGAGCGGTCGAGGTTGAGCTGAGCGCTGTCCACCGTCACCTGCGCTTGGGCCAGGGCCGATTGGGCGCGGGCCACGCGGGACTGGCTTTCTTCCAGTTGCTCGCTGGCCACCAGGTTGCCCAGGCCCCGGTTGCGCCTGGCTTCACGCTGGGCCTGGGCCAGGGTTTCCTGGCGGTCGGCCACGGCCGCCTGGGCTTGGCGCAGGGCCAGCTTGAAGCGGTCCTGGTCCACCGAAAACAGCACCTGGCCACGGCTCACCAACTGGTTGTCGCGCACGTCCACTCGCTGGATCAGCCCGGACACGTCCGGGGCGATCTGCACGATGTCGGCACGGATATGCCCGTCGCGGGTCCAGGGGGCGAACATGTAATACATGACCATGCGCCAGACCACGACGCAGGCGAAGGTCACTACGAGCAACGTCAGGACCACGCGGCCAATCGTCAAAAAAGGTTTTTTCATGTCATCAGGTATCGACTGAGTGAGTCCACAGCGCCCAGCAACAGCGCGTAGAGAGCCACATTGAATAATGCCCGGTGCCAGACCAGGCGATAGAAGTGGACGCGGTTCAACAGCCCGTGCACCACCAGGTAAAAGCCATACGTAATGCCCATCAGCACCAACAGCGTGGGCAGGAACACCCCGCTGATATCCAGGTCACCGATCATAGAGGCGCTCCATCGGGCAGCGGCGCTTGCATCTCGGCACCGCCAATGAATTCGACCCCAGGCAACAGCGCCAGGCGCAGGCCGGCCAGGGCGTGCAACAGGTGCAGGCGGGTATCGCCCTCGCCTTGCAGGCCCTGGCCGTTAAGCGCGCGGCGCGTGCGATCGAGGGTCATCAACAGGCCGCTGGGCGCGGGCAAGCGCTCACCGGCTTTAAGGCAGGCCTTGAAGTAAGCGCCGACACCTTCGACCACTTGGTTGAGCAACACCCGTGGCACGCCGAGGATGCGCGGCGAGTAGGCCAGCAGGTCGAGCAGGTTCAGTGCCACCCGCAAATCACGCAGGGCAATGCCGGTGTCCTGGCCAGTGAGGGCCAGGCGCGGCAGGTGCTGCATCAGGCGGTCGAGCATTTGCACGGCCATGTGCCGGTGCTCGGCCAGGGTCGCAGGTTCGGTGAGGCCGACAATGTCGCGCCAGCTGAAGCGGGTCAGGCGCTTGGCCGCCAGTTCGGCGCCAAAGGGCCGGGCGATCAGCGTCCACACAAAGGCAAACAGCAGGCCCACGGGACCGGCCAGGTTGACGTTGGCGAAGTTGAGGAAGTCCGCATCATAGGCCCCCTGGATACTGATGAATGATGAAGTGTTCACCAGCGTCAGCAACATGCCCAGGTAAAAGCGCGGTTGCACGGTGAGGGTGCCGATGCAGATGAACGGCACGGCGAACGCCAGCACCAGCATCGGGAAATCGTGCAGGTTGGGCAGCACCAGAAACAGGTAGAGGCTGGCGAACAGCACCGACATTGCCGTCCAGAAAAAGAACCGATAAATCTGTGGCGCCGGGTCGTCCATCGAGGCGAAGAAGCTGCACGCCACCGCCGCCAGAATCACCGCACTGCCGCCGTCGGTCCAGCCCAGCAGAATCCACAGCACCGAGGCGACGATGATCGCGGTGACGGTGGAGAACGCCGAGTAAAACATCAGGCCACGGTCAAGAAATGGCGTGAGCCGGCCCAGCCGCCAGTGACGGTAGACGGCGCGCCAGGTGTCCTGGCTTTCGCACTCGATGGCGGCTTGCAGGCTGCGGCAGTCTTGCCACAAATCGATCCACTCACCAAGGCGGTACAACGCGTTGGAAAACAGCAGGGTGTGGCGATCGTCCAGCGCTTCGCCTTGGGGTTGCAGGGCGTCTAGCTGGTCGCGCAAGGCGCGCCAGCTTTCCAGCGGTGCGCCTTGTTGGGTGTCTTGCAGCCATTGCTGGGTGGCTTGGAGTATCGGCGTGAGGCGATCGAGAAACTCCGGAGCGCGGTGTTCGATGGCGTACAGCGCATCATCCAGGGCATCCACCACCGGCAGCAGGTGGATCATGCGCCCACGCAGTTCCTTGGTGTTACGCACGGTCTGCGGCCGTGCGCCTTCGTGGGGCAACTGGCCGATCATCAATTCGAGAGTGTTGAAGGTGGCGACCATACCGCCGCGCAGGTTGCTGACTTCTTCAGGCTGCACATTGCGCGTCAGAAAGCGCTGGCTGTAGACCTGGGCATCGGCAAACCACTTGGCCACCGAGCCATCGAACACCGGCATCAGGCGGCGCGGCCAGAACATCGCGCCCACCACGGCGGCCACTGCGATGCCGAGGAAGATTTCTTCGGTCCGCGCCTCGGCCACATCCCACACCGCCAGGGGGTTATCCACCACTGGCAGGGCGATCAGCGGCAGGGTGTAGCCGGCCAGCATCAAGGCGTAGTTATTAGCTGTGCGCAGGTGCATGGAGAGGAACAGCAAAGTGCCCGTCCACAATGCAATCACCACCACCAGAATGTAGGGCGACTGTACAAACATCGGCACAAAAAACACCGCCGCCGCCGCGCCCATCAAGGTGCCGATGGCGCGGTACAACGCCTTGGAACTGGTGGGGCCGACAAACGGGCTGGAGACGATATACACCGTGGCCATCGCCCAATACGGACGCGGCATTTGCATGAGCATGGCGATGTACAACGCGATCATCGAGGCGGCGAAGGTACGCACGCCGTAGAACCAGTCGCGAGCGGGCGGAAAGCCGCTGAAAAATCCGTTCAAAGCGTCGCCGCCTCAAAGGCGCGCAACACACGCAGCGCGGCCTGCATATCGGTGGGCGCAATGTCGGCCAGCACTTCACGACGCAGGCGCACCAGTTGCGCCTCCACGGCTTGCACCAGTTCCCGACCGCGCTCGGTGAGGCTCAAGGCCTTGGCGCGGCGGTCGTGGATATCTTCGGTGCGGCACACATAACCACTGCTGCACAGTTGGTCGAGCAGGCGCACCAGGGACGGGCTTTCCATCCCCGAGGCCTGGGCCACCTTGACTTGATGCACGCCGTCGCCGAGACGGCCGATCATCAGTAAAGGCACTGCGCAGGCTTCGGAAATACCGTAGCTCACCAGGGTGCTCTGGCAGATTTTGCGCCAGTGACGGGCGCCAGCCACCATGCTGCTGCTGAGGCTCATGTGAAGGTGTTCGAGGGAGTGGGACACGGGATAGTTCGCATACAGTTAGTTTGCTAACTATCAATATGATCGAGGAATGGAATCTCGTCAACTTTTGATACAAATTCCCTGATAGGCGGCGGGCTGTGGCCTGTAGGAGCGAGCTTGCTCGCGAAAAACGCCAATACACCGCGTTGATCCAGGTTACCCACGCCATCGTTACCGACCTTCGCGAGCAAGCTCGCTCCTACAGGCGACTGCGGCGCAACCGCACATTCAGTTCATCCACCACGTGCGCCCAATCCGCATCCTCGAGGATTTCCTCGCGCAAAAAAGCCTTCTGGCTGTCCGTCCAGAAAAACGCATCTTCCAATTTCAATTCCGCCTTGAGCGGCGAATGCACGGCAACAAAACGCTCAATGCTGAGGGCGTCATCGGGCAACCCAAGCTGTTTGAACAATGACGGCAGACTGTGAACAGGCGATTCCATGACAACTCCAAAACCAGGTAATTGCCCACAGTCTAGACCGATAAAACTCAGCGAATGGCTGCCACCGGTGCAACATCTTGCAATGTTCACGCTATCATCTTCACCTTTGCCCAGCGGCATTCGCGGACTCCCGGAATAAGGACAATTCATGCGCATCGGTCTTCTGTCATCCCTGGCCCTGGCACTGTGTGCCGGCGTTTCCCTGCAGGCCCAGGCCAGTGGCGACGACTCCTGCTACCCCGACTGGCGCGTCTCCCAGGATTCGCTGACCGCCTGTAGCAACATGCCTTTTCTGAGCCCCGGCAATGACAGCCGGACCAACCTGCGCCTATTGCTCGCGGCGAAAAAGAACGCGCCCCTGACCCCCAATGCACTGGGCGAAGATGACCTGGCCCAGGGCTTTGGCCCGGTCCCGTTCCCGGTGTATCGCCTGGTGCCCCGCCCTCCCGAGGGGCAGGCGCCTGAGGAAAAAGGCGCGGAGCTTGCGCAGCTGCTGGCCTCGCTGGGCATCCAGCGCGAGGCCACGGCAGCGGCAGGCGATCAGTTTTTGTGGGGCGAAGGCAGCCGCTGTCGCAGCAACAATGTGCAGAGCGCCACCGAATTTGTACGCCAAGTGATCAAGGCCGATGTGCCGACGAATGAGCGGGTGCTGCTGGCCAATGCACGCCTGAAATTGCTTGGCACCTGCGACTGGCAGGGCGAAGTGCTGCTCGAACCCCAGTTGATTGCATCCACCCAGGGCCGTGAACTGACCACCTACCTGCTTGCCGCTGCCGACTTTTACAGCGGGCGCTTTGTGTATGCCGAGCGTGGGTTTGCCGCCGTCACCGTGACCACGTTGCCATGGCTGAAGGAAACGGCGGTGTACATGATCGCCCGCGCGTCGCTCAACCATGCCCAGGAAAACGCCTTCGATGAATACGGCCTGCCCCAGCGCCAGGCTGTGGATAAGTTGGCCCTGGATGAAGCCGAGCACAGTTTTCTCAGCTACCTGAAGACTTATCCACAGGGCGACTACGCGGCCTCCGCTCGCGGCCTGCTGCGTCGGGTCCATTGGCTGGCCGGCGATGCGGCCAAGCTGGCCGACGACTACGCCTGGCAACTGACCGAGGCCAGCGATGCCGAGCGCAATGGGTCTATCGATGAACTGGTGGAAGAAACCGACAACAAGCTGCTGACCAGCTACGCCGAGACCATCCGCAACCCGCTGTTGCTGGCGATCAACGATCTGATGTGGATGCGCGCCAACAACCCGCCCAAGCTGACCCGCGCCACCCTCGACGCCCAGAAGGCTGCATTTGCCAACGAGCCGGCGTTGTACGACTACCTGCAGGCGGCGTTTGCCCTGTATGTCGAGCACCAGCCGAACACGGCGCTGAAACATCTGCCGCCAGCGCTGCCAGCGAGCCTGGATTACTTGGCATTCAGCCAGCAAACCCTGCGCGGCCTGGCCCTGGAAGCCAAGAACGACTGGAAAGGCGCAGAAACGCTGTGGCTGCAACTGCTGCCACTGGCCAAGCAACCGTTGCAGCGCGAGCAACTGGAATTGGCCCTGGCGATGAACTACGAACGCAGCGGCCAATTGGCCAAGGTGTTCGCCGCCGACTCGCCGATCCAGACTGCGCAAGTGCGCTATATCCTGCTACGCAGCGTCGCCGGCCCCGAGTTGCTGCGCCAGCAGATCAGCCAGGCCAGCGACCCGCTGGAGCGCCGTACCGCGCAATTTGTATTGCTTTACAAAGACCTGTTGCGCGGCCAGTTCGCGACTTTTGCCGAGGATTTGCAGCAACTGCCGGCCTCGCCTGCCGCAGATAAAATCGGCACTAGCCTGGGCTATGTGTACGACGGTGGCCAGGCGCTGACCTTGTTCCGCTGGAGCGGCGACAAGGCGCCGTCCGGCTACACCTGCCCGACCATCGCGCAAACCGCCAGCACCTTGCAAAACGACGCGAAAAACCCACACGCCCTCAACTGCCTGGGTGAGTTCATCCTGCGCAACGGCCTGGACGGCATGCCCCTGGAAGAGGCGCGCTCGGCCGGCAGCCTGGGCAGTACCGCATCGGGTTTCAGCGGTGAAACCTTCTCGCGGCTCGATGGCTACAAACAGGTGATCGCCAACCCCAAGGCGCCCCGGGACGACAAGGCTTATGCGCTATTCCGGGCGATCAACTGCTATGCACCTTCAGGCTATAACAGCTGCGGTGGCGAAGACGTCGACAAAGCGGTGCGCAAAGGCTGGTTCCGCCAGTTGAAAACCGGGTTTGCCGACACGCAGTGGGGCAAGTCGCTGCAGTACTACTGGTGAAACACCTGTGGCTAGGCTTGCTGCTGTTGGCAAGCCCGGCCTTCGCCACCGTCGACGCCCACGACTATGACGCTTTCTGGTTGTGGAGCGGCGTCGCCCCACAGCCGGTGCTCAAGCAGGCCAAGACCCTGTACATCCTCCAGGGCCAGATCAATTCGACCCGCCGCCAACCCAGCCTTGGCGTGCAGTTCATCGCCCAGGGCATGAGCGTGCCGCGCATCCGCCAGGGTGAGGTGTGGGTGGTCTACCGCGCCCACACCCTGCGTTGGCCAGAGCCGGTCTACACGAAATTGCTCGGGCAGGTGCAACGTTGGCGTGCAGCGGGTAACCCGGTGGTGGGCATCCAGATCGACTTCGATGCCCGCACCCAATACCTGCACGAATACGCCGACTTCCTCAAGGGCCTGCGCCAGCGCCTGCCAAGGGATTTGCGCCTGAGCATCACCGGCCTGATGGACTGGAGCAGCAACGCCGACCCGGCCGCCATCGCACAGCTCAACGGCGTAGTGGATGAAGTGGTGGTGCAGACCTACCAGGGGCGCCATAGCATCCCGGACTACGCGGCGTACCTGCCACGGATGAACCGGCTGGGGCTGCCGTTCAAGATCGGCTTGATCCAGGGCGGGGATTGGCAGGAGCCGGAGTATTTGCAGGAGAGTGAGTGGTTTCGCGGGTATGTGGTGTTTTTGCAGAATCCACCAGATCCTTGACACCTGCGCAAAATCCATGCAATAGATTGTCCACAGTCCATGGACAGTGGACGGAGAGGACTGGATCAAAATGAAAAGTCAAGACATCGTAATCCTCTTTAAGTTGATCAGCCTAAACCTCCAAGCCGAAGGAGAGCGGGTCAAAAAGCGCAATTTCACTGTGAGTCTTGATCTTGAAGAGGCCATGGATCTGGTGCCGATTGATTCCCGGGATTATCTGGATCGCTTCCTTGACCTGCGCATGCAGGGGAATATCGAAAAAATCGACCTCTCACAGGGCCAGCATTGGGAGGGATGGGAAGATATTGATGAGGATTCGATCGCACCGAATATGGAAAGCTATTCCGTACGAGCGCTCGCAGCTTCGCTGGCGTTAAGTAAAAGTGAGGTTTCCAACTCACTGAATCGCTGCCGTGACATTGGCCTTATTCATGCAGACCGCCTGAGCGGCCAGCCGATTGTCAGGGCCGTGGCTCTTCTGGACTTTGTAAAATATGGTGTGCGTTATGTGTTCCCTGCCAAGCCAGGTCCTATCGTGCGAGGCATCCCCACAGCATTTGCCGCTCCGATTATGGCCGGCAAAGTCATGACTGGCGGCGACCTCATTCCCGTATGGCCAGACGCTTACGGAAAGAACAAAGGTCAGGAAATCACCCCCTTGTATAAAACGGTTCCTGGAGCCGTGAAAAAAGACGAACTGCTTTATCATTTTCTAGCTCTCGTAGACGCCATTCGTATTGGAGGCCCGCGAGAAACCAAGGTCGCAGATGCCATGCTGCGAGAGTGGATCCTGTGAACTCAACCAAAGCAATGATGCTGCTGATGCTTGAAGAGGTCGCCCAAGCGCTGGGCGAAGAGCTGAGGAGCCAGGTGGCCTTTGTCGGGGGATGTACAACCGTCCTGCTGATCACCGATGAATACACTCAAGAATCAATTCGCGGCACCGACGATGTGGACCTGGTCATTCAACTGAGCAGCACTGGCGAGTGGTATCGACTGGAAGAAAGACTCAAATCCCAAGGTTTCAAGAACACCGGCCAGGACACTGTCACCTGTCGCTTGCGATTAGGTGCCCTGAAGGTGGACTTCATGCCGACTGACGAAAAGGTACTGGGCTTCTCCAATGCCTGGTTCGTGGGAGGTCTGGAGAATGCCATCAATCACCAACTGCCAAATGGCACTTGGATCAAGGTGTTTGCGGCCCCCTGGTTTCTTGCGGCGAAGCTGCAGGCTTATCAGGGTCGGGGTCATGGCGATGTGCTGATGTCCAACGATATTGAAGACATCGTTGCCCTGCTGGATGGCCGCGAAGAACTGCTTGAGGAAACAAAACCGGCGCCTGCTGCATTGCGGCGCTTCGTCAGCGAACAACTCGCCGCATTGCTGAGCTTCACAGCCTTCCATGATGTCATCCAGAGCACGGCCCAAAACGCCGAGCGCGAATCGCTGATTCACGAGCGCATCAATAAGCTGATTGCAGATGGGACATACGCTTGAATCTACATTCGAGCGCCACCCGACAAGGAACCGGAAGAACAGAAAACCGCGATGTCACAGGCTCTGCGTACAACAGCGGCACGTACCTCTACGTGATAGCAGACGGCACCTCCAGGCCCGACAGTAACAAGTTGGCAACAGCTCTGACTTGCGGCCTTCTCAAGTCTTTTTCCAACGCAAGGCCATCAAGCTTATCTTGCCTCGACACAGCCCTTGAATTAACGCTGTCCTCACTCAGCGCAATACGCTCAACACTCTGCCCTGAATACCCCTTTGCATCAGCCAGTTACCTCGTTTTACTGGTGCTTGGCGATACTGCTATTTCAATACATGCAGGGGACTGTTGCCTGGGATTGATTGATAAAGAAAAAAACCTGAAGTGGCTGACAGCGCCCCACTGCGGCCCCAACTGGAAGGGGAACCTGAGCCACGCCTTCATCGCCAACAGCCCGGCCCGCAAAACGCTGCTCAACTGCATGAGCCACCGCAGGCCACATGAGCCACAGGTTCAATCCTTGAGAGTTCTGCCTGACACCCGATGGATTTTGGCTACCGACGGTTTTTGGGCCGAACTCTCTCCCACACACCAGTTCAAAGCGATAGAAAACTCCAGTCTTGAAGGCTACCCAGGTGAGGATGATTGCACCTTTATGCTGCTAGCTTAGAGGCGGCGCATCCTTCAAGTGCTGAATGACACGCCGCTATCGCCGGCAAGCCGGCTCCTACAGGGTTGTGCCTTACCAGTCGTAGGTCAGGCTCGAGACCACCGTGCGCCCTTCGCCGTAGTAGCAGTCCAGGTCACTGGTGCACTGCGACACATAGGTTTTATTGGCAAGGTTCTGCACATTCATCGCCAGCTTCACGCCTTTGAGCTTGAGGGGCGAGGCGCCCAGGTCGTAGCTCAGGCTGGCATCGTAGACGGTGTAGGACGGCACCGTGAAGGCGCCGACAAAATAGTCACCCATGCTGCTGCGCGAGTAGCGGGCACCCAGGCCTGCGCCGAGGCCGGCCAGGGGGCTGTCGCCGATCACCGTATAGTTGACCCACAACGCCGCCGTCAGGGGTGAGATGCCCGCCGGGTGGCGGCCTTCGCGACCTTCGTCGTCCTTGGTGTACTTGATGTCGTTGCGCGCGGCCGAAGCGACCACATCCCAAGCGTCGCTCAGCACCGCCTTGGCTTCGAACTCGACGCCGCGCGAACGCATGGCCCCGCTCTGGCTGCTGACGTAGCTGAGCGGATTGGCCGTCAGGATATTTTCCTGGTCCAGTTGGTAGACCGAGACCTGCACAAAACTTTCCTGGCCCGGCGGCTGGTACTTCACGCCGACCTCATACTGGTTACCGGTGGACGGGTCGAAGGGCTTCTTGTTGGCATCGAGGCCGGACAGCGGCAGGAAGGATTCCGAGTAGCTGATAAACGGCGCCAGGCCGTTATCGAACAGGTATACCAGGCCCGCGCGCCCCGTGAATGCCTGGTCCTTGCTGCTGGTGCGGTCGCCGCTCAGCGGCACCTTGTTGACCACGTTGGCCCAGTCATAACGCCCGCCCAGCACCAGCGCCCACTTGTCCCACTTGATCTGGTCCTGCACATACAGGCCGGTCTGGGTGATGGTGTTGTCCCAGCGGTACGGCTGGCCAAAATTCAGCGGCTGGCCGTAGACCGGCGTGAACAGGTCGATGATCGGCGGATTGCGGTCATAGAGGCCGAGGAACTTGGAATTGAAATGGTAGTAGTCCAGGCCCACGATCAGGGTGTGGGAGAACTCGCCAGTGTTGAACTCGGCCTGGGCGATGTTATCCACGCCGATGACTTTGTTGTTCTGCCGCCAATCCACACCAAAGCGCTGCAGGTAGCGTTGATCCATGGCGCCGGTGGCCGGGTTGGCGACAAACCGATAGCCGTGCAACGGCGCCACGTAGCGGTCGTCCACTTCGGCATAGCGCGCGTTTTGCTTGAGGGTCCAGGTGTCGTTCAAACGATGGGACAACTCGTAGCCGAAGGCGACCTGTTCGCGGTTGTATTTGTTGACGCCTGGCTCACCGATAAACAGATCACGGTCGATCTTGCCGTTCGGGTTTTTCCAGATCGTCCCGGAGGCCGGCAGCCCCTGGGCTTCGGGCACGCCCTTGTCTTTCTGATATTGGGCGAAGAGGGTCAGGCTGGTGTCGTCATTGGGTCGCCACGTCAGGCTGGGCGCGATGAATTGGCGCTTGTTTTCGAAGTAGTCGATCTCGCCCTGTTCGTCCTTGAGTCGTCCAGTAAGGCGATAGAAGAATTGGCCTTGGTCATCCAACGGGCCACTGAGGTCGAGGGCCGCGCTCTTGTGCTCGTAGGTGCCGGCTTCGAGCACCACCTGGCGCACCGGCGTCTCGCTGGGGCGCTTGCTGACCATATTGACGATGCCGCCCGGCTGGTTGTGCCCGTACAGCACCGATGCCGGGCCCTTGAGCACTTCGATGCGCTCCAGGGAATAGGGCTCGATCTGCAACGCACCGCCGGTACTGCCACCGCCGTACGGCAAGTGCAGGCCGTCGAGGTACAGGGGCGTTGGCGAGAAACCGCGGGAGGTCGGCTCATCGAACAGCTTCACCCGGTCGGAAAAACCACCGGCGCTCATGCCTGGGGTGTAGAGCAACGCCTGGGTCACGCTTTGCGCACCGCGCGCCTTGATTTCGGCGGCGGTGATGACGTTGATGGTCTGGGGGATTTCCACCAGTGCCGCATCGGTCTTGCTGCCCGTGGCGCTACGCATGGCGACGATGCCGTCGACCGGGCCCCAGGCGTTCTCCTGGGCCTGCTGGGCGCTGATCCGCGTCGCGCCCAATTGCACCGAGCCGTCCCCCGAAATCGCCTGCACCGACCAGCCACCCGCGGATTGCATCGCCACCAGGCCGCTGCCCGCCAACAACTGCTCCAATCCAGGCCCGGTGGCATAGCGACCTTGCAAGCCAGGGCTGCGTTTGCCAGAAGTCAGTGCCGCGTCCACCGAGAGCAAAATCCCCGAGGCGCTGGCGAAACGGTTCAACGCCTGGTCCAGGCTGCCGGCGGGGATGTTGTATTGGCGCAAGGCTTCGCCGGCGCTCTCCTGGGCCTGAACCATGGTCGGGACGACCGGTACAGTCGCCAGCACACTGATAAACAGGCCACGGCGCAGGGCGCGGGCCAGAGGTTGGATTGGGTGGTGCGGCATTGCAGGACTCCCCCGTGAGAACGCTTCTTGATTGGCTTTCAAGAGGTATCCCGCACGGGATTGGAAAACCGACAAAAGAAAATCAGATTTTTTTCAAAGACCTGTAGGAGCCGGCTTGCCGACGATGGCGGTGTGTCAGGCCCTGGGTTTGATGGTGACCCAGTAACGGGTCACCGCCTGTGCCTGCACCGGTAGCGAGCGCTCCAGCGCTGCGAGGATGGCGTCGGTGTCATTCAGGGGAAATACGCCCGTCAGCAGCAGGTCCGACACCGATTCATCGCAACGCAAAACCCCTGGCCGATAGCGGCTCAGTTCAGCGACAAAGCGCCCTAGCGGCTGGCGCTCGGCGATCAGGCGATTCTGGGTCCAACTGCTGGCGTTGGCATCCAGCGCGGTCACCGCCGAGGTCTGGGTTGCGCTGAACCACAGGCTGTCCCCCGCGTTCATCAGCACTGGCACCCCCTGCACCGGGCGCACCTGCACGCGCCCTTCATACAGATCAACGCGGCTACCGTCGTCCAGTTCGCGCACGGCAAACCGGGTGCCCAGAGCCTGGATATCGCCGGCGGCGGTCTCGACGATCAACGGGCGGGATGGGTCGTGGCCGCTGGTCAGTAGGATCTCGCCACGAATCAGGCGGATGCGCCGCTCAGTGGCACTGAAGCGCAGGTCGATGGCGCTGTCGCTGTTGAGGTCCAGGTGGGTGCCGTCGCTCAAGGTCAGGTGGCGAATCTCGCCGGTGGCGGTGCGATGCTCGGCAAAGGCCGCCTGCCAGGGCTGGCTGCCCTGGACCCAATAACCGCTGCCACCGGCCACCAGCAGCAACCCGAGCAGTTTCAACGCGGCCCGACGCTGGGGGTCTGGCGCGTCGCGCAACACCGCACGGGCGCTGTCGGCGGGCACGCCGCCCAAGGTCTGCTGTAACTGCTGCAAACGCTGCCAGGCGCGGCGATGCTCCGGGTCGGCAGCCTGCCAATGGGCAAAGGCCTGGCGCTGGGCCCCGTCGAATTCGCCGCCCCATTGCAGCATTAACCACTCGCTGGCCTGCTCGACCACAGCCGGGGCGATCGGCGCGTCATGGCGGGCTCTCATTCTTCGTAGGCCACCTGGTAGCAGGCGATGATCGCGCGGGTCATATACTTCTGCACCGAGCTGATTGTCACCCCCAGGCGTTCGGCGATCTGCGCGTAGGTCAGGCCTTCGAACTGCGACAACAGGAACGCGCGGCGCACGTTCTCGGGCATGCGGTCGAGCATGGCGTCGATCTGCATCAGGGTTTCGAGGATCAGGGCGCGGGTCTCCAGTGACGGCGACTGCGGCTCGGGCAAGTGCGCGATGCTTTCCAGGTAGGCGCGTTCGATGCGCAGGCGCCGCCATTGGTCGATCACCAGGTTGCGCGCGATCTGCGTCAGGTAGCTGCGGCTTTCCTTGGCCCCGGGAAAACGCCCGGACACCAACAGGCGCAGGAACGTGTCCTGGGCCACATCGGCGGCGTGCTCACGGTCGCCCAGGCGCTTGCGCAGCCAGCCTTGCAGCCAGCCATGATGGTCGCGGTACAGGAGATGAAGCTGTTGCTGGCCGTCAGTCGCGGTGTCCATGAATCGCTCGGATACATTATTGAGAGCAATTATCATTACAGCTTGTGTCGCGACTGGCAAAATCTTTGTTTTCAGAGCCCCTGGATTGTGCCCCGCAGGCTTATTGTGGTGAGCCGGTTCAACACAACAAGCCCATTACCAAACCAACAGGATCTAGCTGGACAACGGGTACACCGACTCCCAGCCTCCACCCAGTGCCTTGTACAGGCCGACCATGGCCAGGGACACGCCGGTGGAGCTTTCCACCCATTGTTCCTGGGTCGCCAGCAAGGCGCTCTGCACCGTGAGCACGTTGACGAAATCCACCACCCCTTCGACGTACTGGTGCTGCGCGGTGTCCAGGGCGATCTGGTTCTGGCGCACCGCTTCGGCGAGGCTGTCGCGCCGCAGTTGGCTGGCGTTGTAGCGGGTCAACTGGTCGTCGATCTCATGCCAGGCGCGCAGCACGGTCTGCTGGTAAGCCAGAGCCGCTTCCTGCTGCTGGGCCTCGCGCAGGTCGAGCATGCCTTGCAGGCGGCCACCGTTGAACAGCGGCAGGCTCAGCGACGGGCCGAAGGCAAAGGTGCGTGAACCCCAGGAGCCCAGATCCGACAATTGCATGGCCTGGGAACCGAGGCTGCCCGACAGGGTGATACGCGGGTAGAAGTCACCCTTGGCCACGCCAATGCTGGCGGTCGCCGCATGCAGGCGTGCTTCGGCCTGGCGGATGTCCGGGCGGCGCTGTGCCAGTTGCGACGGCAGGCCAATCGCAACCTGGCGCTGGGTCTGGGGCACTGCGCCGTCCGGCGACAGTTGCGCATGCAAGGCTTGCGGCGCCTGGCCCATCAACAGGCTCAGGGCGTTGATCAACTGGTCCTGGCGCTGCTGCAAATCCGGCAGTCGCGCTTCGATGGCGGCCACTTGCGCAGCGGCTTCAGCGACATCCAGGTGGGTCGCCACGCCATCGGCCAAACGCAGCTGCGAGAGTTTCAGGCTACGGCGCGCCACGTCGAGGTTTTGCTCGGTGACCGCACGGGTGCTTTGCACGCCGCGCAGTTGGATGTAGTCCTGGGCGGTCTCGGCCAGCACCGACAGGAGTACGCTGCGGCGGTCGTTTTCGGCCACTTGCAGGGTGGCGTCGGCAGCTTCGGTTTCGCGCCTTACCCGGCCCCAGAAATCCAGCTCCCAGGAAGCGGCAAAACCGGCGTCCCACAGGTTGAAGGCCGAACGGCCGTTGTTGCCGGACGGGTCGCTCAGGCCATTGGCGCTGTTGCGTTTGCGGCCGTAGTTGCCATCGGCGCTGACCTCTGGATAGCGCCCGGCGGTCGTCACCTGGCGCACCGCACGGCTCTGTTGCAGGCGGCTGCTGGCCAGTTTCAAGTCGAGGTTGTCGCTCAGTGCCCGGCGCACCAGGGCCGACAGTTGCCGGTCGTGGAACACGTCCCACCACTGTTCTTCCAACGGGTCGCTGACCGCGCGGCTGGCGGCCTGGCGGCCCTGGGGCTCGGCCCATTGCGTCGCCGACTGGGTGTCGGGCCGCTTAAAGTCCGGGCCGACGGTGCAAGCGCCCAGGCTGATCATGCTCAGAGTAAGCAGCGCGAGTTTTCTCATTGCTGCGCCACCTCACGTTGCTGCGCACTGGGCTGGGTATTGACGCTGGCCTCCACCGACATACCGACCCGCAGGCGATGAATATGCGCCTGCCCTGGTTCCAGGAGGATTTTCACCGGAATACGCTGCACCACCTTGGTGAAGTTGCCGGTGGCGTTGTCTGGCTTGACCGAGGCGAAGGTCACGCCCGTGGCCGGCGCCAGGCTTTCCAGGTGGCCCTGGAGCACTTCACCGTCGAGGCTGTCGACCCGCACTTCAACCGTTTGGCCGGCATGCATGTGGGACAGTTGGTTTTCCTGGAAATTGGCCACCACATACGCGTCGGCCAGCGGCACCACGGCGAGGATCTTGCTGCCGGGTGTGACAAAGGCCCCGACCCGCACCGCACGCTCGCCGACCATGCCGTCCACCGGCGCGACGATGCGTGTGTACGACAGCTGATAGCTGGCCATTTCCAGCGCGGCCTGGGCCCGCTTCAAACCGCCTTCAGCTGCATCGCGCTGGGCCGTGAGGATTTCCACCTGCTTGCGTTCGGCGGCCAGTACCGCTGTGGCGTTGGCCAGGCGCGCATTGGCCTGGTCGATGCGGGTCTTGGCTTGCTGGGCGTTCTGCACAGTGCCGGCGCCGACACCGGCAAGGTGGTTGTAGCGGCTCAATTCGTGTTCGGCAAAGGCCACTTCGGCGCGATCGGCGGCCACGGTGGCCTGGGCCTGGGCGATCACCGAGCTTTGCCGCTCAAGGGTGGCTACTGCGTTTTTCAGTTGGGCCTGGGCCATCAGGGTCTCGGCATCGGCTGCCTGGGCGGCGGCGCGCAAGTCGCGGTCATCGATCAGCGCCAGCAACTGCCCGGCCTTGACCTGTTGGTTGTCCTCTACCAGCACCTCTTTGATAAACCCGGCCACCCGTGGCGCCACCAGGGTGTAGTCGGCAGCGACGAAGGCGTCGTTGGTGGTCTGGCGCTTGCTGCCAAACACGCCCGGCGCCAGCAGGTACACCAGCACGCCCACGGCGCACACGGCGATAACAGTCACGGCAATCTGGTCTTTACGTTTCATGGGAATCCTTTGTTTCAGTCAACAATCAGGCGGGTGCGCGCGGCGGGAAAATCCGCGTCGGCATCCAGAAAATCAGCAGGATCAACGCCACCGCGACACCGGCCATGACGTAATAGAGATCCGAAGACGTCAGCACCACGGCCTGCTGGTGCAGCCGATGGGCCAGGCCCGTGGCATCGCCGTCGGCCAGGGGCGAGTTACCCAGGGCGTCCACCAACATGGTCGAGTGGAAATGCAGGCGGTGGGTGGTCAGTACCTCGATCACGCCGGTGGCGACCACGGCGGCCAGGCCCTTGACCGTGTTGAACCAGGCCGAGGCAAACGGCCCGTCGGTGGGCACGATGCTGCCGGTAGACAGCATCAACAGCGGCAACACCGCCATCGGCTGCCCGAAAATCTGCAGCAGTTGCAGCACGTAGAACTCGTCCCGGATCCACGCCGAGGTCAGTTGCGCGCCACCGATACACGAGAGGGTCAGCATGCCCAGGCCAATCCCCAGCACCCAGCGGCAATCCACCCAGCGCAGGTTGCACAGGGCCGCTACCAGCGGCAGGGCGATCAACTGCGGCAGGGCCATGACCAGCATTACCGGCGCGGTCTGCAGCGGCCGATAGCCCTGCACCTGCGCCAGGTAACTGGACGGCAGGATGATCACCGCCTGCAGCACCACCAGCACCCCGGCCAGCACGATCAAGGCAAACGACAGGTTGCGCAGGCCGAGCATCTGCAACTTGAAGAACGGCATCGGGTGTGACCATTCATTGATCATGAACAGCACCAGCAACAGCACCCCGCCCACCAGCAGCGTGGTGATCAGCGGCGACTCGAACCAGTCCAGGCGATTGCCCTGCAAGATGCCGATCACCAGCATGCAGATCGCCGGGAACCCCAGCAGCAGGCCGCGCCAGTTGAATTGCTTGAGGCGCTCCAGGCGCAACGGGTCCTGGGGCAGGCCGTAGGCCACGGCGGCCATCGCCAGCAGGCACGGCGCGACGATCTGCCAGAACGCCCACTGCCAACCGACATATTCGGTCCACAGCGCCGCCAGCGGTGTGCCAAGGCTGGGGCCGAAGGTAGCGGTCAGGGCGTAGCCGGCCAGGCCGTAGAGTTTGACGTTGGCCGGCAAAAAGCGCAGGGCCACGGTCATCAGCATCGGCGGTAGAGCGCCACCGGCCAGGCCTTGCACGGTACGCAACAGCAGCAGGCTTTCGTAGTTCGGTGCCAGGGGGCACAGCACCCCCAGCAGGGTAAACAGGCCGATGGCCCACAGGGTGAAGCGGCGCAGCGAAAACGTCACCGAACACCACGGCGCAAAGGCCATGGCCGAGACGGAGGTGGCCGTGTAGGCGGCAACCAGCCAGGTGCCTTCGTCAAACCCGATGTACAGCGCACCGCGGATATCGGCGAGGGCGACCTTGGTCACCATTTCGTTCAGGCCCGAAACCAGAACCGCCAGCAGCACGCCGACCAGGCCGATGATGATCCGCGGGCCAAACACAGGGGGGCTGACGGCGGCGGGTTTGGCTGCAGCCAAGGGAGCGGGGGCAGCGAGGGAAGTCATGAAGGTACAACTCGGAAATAGAATACCCGAGCAGTTTAATAAGGCTTAGACATGACGAAAACTGACTTATGGGAAGGTTATAACTGCATAAGACGCAATGATTGAATGTGGGAGCTGGCTTGCCTGCGATAGCGGTGTATCAGTGACAGATGCCTTAGCTGACACACCCCTATCGCAGGCAAGCCAGCTCCCACACAAGCTAGGCCAGCTCCACACATTTGGATCGAAGTTGTCAGGTGGGCTGGGCTTCGCGCCAGGTGGCCGCGCAGCTTTCGCGCATGGTTTCACGCAGCCATTTGTGCGCCGGGTCTTTGTCGAAACGCGGGTGCCAGGCCTGGGTCAGCACCAGGGTCGGCAGGGAGATCGGCAAGGTGAATGCGCGCAGCGGCAGTTTCAGGCGATTGGCGCTGTACAGCGCTTCCTTGGGCACCGGCAGGATCAGGTCGGAGTCGGGCAGCATGAACATCGCGCCGTGAAACCCTGGCGCGATCATCGCCACCCGGCGTTCCAGGCCCTGGGCATTGAGGGCGGTGTCGATCGGCCCACGGGCAATACCGCGCCGGGAAATGCTGATATGGGAGTAGCTGGCAAAGCGCGCGGCGGTGATTTCTTCGTCGAACAGCGGGTGGCCTTCGCGGGCCAGGCCGACGAAGGTGGTGGAGAACAGGTTCTGCACCTTCACTTCCGGGGTGATCGGCATGGTGTTGCCGACGCGCAAGTCCAGGCGCCCTTCGCGCAGGGCTTCGTCGTCGCTGTCGCCTTCGGGGACGAACCGCAGCTCGCAATGGGGTGCCATCCGCTCCATGGTGTCGAACAACCGCCCGCCATACACGCCGACAAAAAAGTCATTGGCGCGCACGCTGAAGCGCCGGCGCAGGGTGCTCAGGTCGACTTCATCCGCCGAACGAAACAACAACGCCGCCTGCTCCACCACATTGCGTACCTGGCCTTGCAACTCCAGGGCTTTGGGCGTAGGCACCAGGCCGCGCCCGGCGCGCACCAGGATCGGATCGCCCACCGCTTCGCGGATGCGCGTCAGGGTTCGGCTCATGGCGGCCGGGCTGAGGTTCATCCGCCGCGCGGCGCCCACCACGCTGCCCTCGTCGAGCAAAGCGTCGAGGGCCACCAACAGGTTCATATCCGGTAATTGCATGCCAAGCACTCATGATGGGTTTGGAGTACAGCGCACGCAATCGTAGCAGGCTTTACCGGTACTGCCCGGTGGCGAGGGGCTCCAGGCCCCCGCAAGGGTTTATCGCTGCATGCCCCAGCGCTTCACGGTGACGCGCTCCAGGGTGTCGAACACCAGGTTCTCTACGAGCAGGCCGATAAGGATCACCACCGCCAGCCCCGCGAAGACCTTGTCGGTGTACAGCTCGTTGCGGTTCTGGAAGATGTACCAGCCCAGGCCACCCTTGCCGCTGGTCGCGCCGAACACCAGTTCGGCGGCGATCAGCGTACGCCAGGCAAAGGCCCAGCCAATCTTCAGCCCGGCGAGGATCGACGGCAACGCCGCCGGAATCAGGATAAACAGCACAAAGCGCATGCCCTTGAGGCCGTAGTTGCGACCGGCCATGCGCAGGGTTTCCGACACGCCCATGAATCCCGAGTAAGTGTTGAGTGCCAGGGCCCACAGCACCGAGTGCACCAACACAAAAATCAGGCTGTTCTGCCCCAGGCCAAACCACAGCAACGCCAATGGCAGCAGGGCAATCGCCGGCAGCGGGTTGAACATCGAGGTCAGGGTGCTCAGCAGGTCACGGCCCATCTGGGTCGAAACCGCCAACGTGGTCAGGGCGAATGCCAGGACAATCCCGATCAGGTAGCCCTTGAGCAGCACCACCAGCGAGATACTGACCTTACCCAACAGCTCGCCACTGGCAATACCGTCGTAGAAGGCGTGGAAGGTCTGCAGGAAACTGGGCAGCAGCAGGTCGTTTTTCTGATAGCGCGCCGCTGCTTCCCAGAGGAGCGCCAGCACGATCAGGATCAAGCCTTTGCGCAACCAGCCTTGTTGCCACAGGCGCTGGCGCAGGGGTAAGGCACGCTCCACGGGCACGCCGGGCAGCGGTTGCAGGGTGATTTCATATTCCTGGCGCATGGGCACAGTCCTTCAATAAGCGATGCGGATATCGGCGAAATCCAACTCGGTTTCTGCCTCGGGCGTTTCATCGAACAACAGGCGATGAATACGCCGCGCCGACGCCTGGAACTCCACACCGCCAAGGCTGTGCAGGTCATATTGATGGCTATGGATTTCGGCGCGCACACGCCCTGGATGGGGCGACAGCAGCAGGATGCGGTTACCCACCACCAAGGCCTCTTCGATGGAGTGGGTGACGAACAGCAAGGTAAAACGCACCTCCTCCCACAGCAGCAGCAACTCCTCTTGCATCTTGCGCCGGGTCAGGGCGTCGAGGGCGGCGAACGGTTCGTCCATCAGCAGGATTTTCGGCTGCATGGCCAATGCCCGGGCAATCGCAACGCGAGCCTTCATGCCACCGGACAGGGTGTGGGGATAGGCGTCGGCAAAGGCGCTCAAGCCGACCTTGTCGAGGTAATACAACGCCCGTTCTTCGGCCTCGCGACGCTTGAGGGTCTTGGACGCCAGCAGCGGGAACATCACGTTCTGCTTGACGGTTTTCCACGGCGGCAACTGGTCGAACTCCTGGAACACCACGATGCGATCCGGGCCCGGCTGCTCGACCTTCTGCCCTACCAGGCGAATTTCGCCTTCGCAGGGTTTGATAAAACCGGCTACCGCCTTGAGCAGCGTGGACTTGCCGCAGCCCGAAGGCCCCAGCAGTACAAAACGGTCGGCCGGATCGATCTCGAAACTGACCTGGTGGGTGGCCCGCACTACCCGTTCGGGCGTGCGGTATTCAAGGCTGACGTGATCCACCGAGAGCAGCGCCTCAGTGGTGTTCAGGTTGCTGGCCGTGTGGCCTTGCAAGGGTGCGTTCATCTCAGCTCCCTTGCAGCGGCTTGGCATCCTGGAAGAAGTAATCCTTCCACGACTCGGGTTTGTTCTTGATCGCGCCCACGCGGTAGAGGAACTCGGCCAGCGGGTAGGTGTTTTTCGGGGTGACGCTGAATTCGAATTGCGGGTTGTCGATAATTTTCAGCAGCGCGACACGGTCGATCTTGGCCTTGGTCACGCGGATGTAGGTGTCGGCAGCGGCGCCCTTGTCGTTCTGCGCAAACTGCGCGGCCTCGGTCAGTGCATCGATAAAGGCCTTGTAGGTTTTCGGGTTGTCGTTGCGAAACTTCTCGGTGGCGAACAGCACGGTCGGTGAGTTCGGCCCCAACAGGTCATAGGTGTTGAGCACCACATGCACGTTCGGGTTGGCCAGGGCCTGGTCCTGGAACGGCGGGTTGGAGAAGTGCCCGGTCAGCTCGGTACCGCCGGCGATCAGCGCAGCCGTGGCGTCCGGGTGCGGGACGGCGATGGTGTATTTATCCAGGCGATTGAATTCCTTGTCGCCCCATTGCTTGGCCGCCGCGTATTGCAGGAACCGCGACTGCACGGAAACCCCCACGGCCGGTACCGCGATGCGATCTTTTTCGGTGAAGTCGGCGATGGTCTTGACCTTGGGGTTGTTGCTGACCAGGTAGTAAGGGAAGTTGCCCAGGGAAGCCACGGCCTTGACGTTCTGCTTGCCGTGGGTGCGGTCCCAGATGGTCAGCAGCGGGCCGACACCGGCGCCGGCAATGTCGATGGAGCCAGACAGCAGCGCGTCATTGACCGCCGCACCTCCGGACAATTGGGTCCAGTCGACCTTGATGTCGATACCTTCCTGCTTGCCGTATTTTTCGATCAGGTTCTGGTCGCGCACCACATTGAGCAGCAAGTAAACGATGCCGAACTGCTCGGCAATGCGAATCTCGCCTTCGGCCTGGGCGACGGCGGGAGCAACCAAACTGCCGGCCAACAGGCTGACGCCAAGGCCAACGGTCGCGGCCAATCGTGCAAAGGGGGTTTTCCTGGACATGGTCATGCTCCGAATCAGAAGGGGGCGTCGCCCTGGATGGTGGTGCGAAACAGTTTGCGACGCAGGTGGCTGGGGCAACCGGCGGCCAGGTGGATCAGCGAGCGGTTGTCCCAGAACACCAGGTCGTGGGGCTGCCAGCTGTGGCGGTAGATGTTGTGCGGGTGGATGCTGTGGGCGAAGAGTTGGGCCAGCAGGTCGCGGCTTTCGTCTTCGGGCAGGCCGACGATACGGGTGGTGAAGCCTTCGCTGACGAACAGCGCCTGGCGCCCGTTTTCCGGGTGAGTACGCACTACCGGGTGCACCACTTCGGCGACCTGGGCCAGTTGTTCGGGGGTCAGGGTCGGGCGCCAGTTGCCTTCGAATTTGGTTTCGCTGTAGCGCGCGGTGTACGAATGCGCAGCGCTGCGACCTTCCACGGCCTTGCGCAGATGCTCGGGCAACTGGTCCCAGGCTTTGTGCATGTCGGCAAACAGCGTGTCGCCGCCTTCGGACGGCAGTTCCTGGGCGTGGAGCATCGAGCCCAGGCTCGGCAGTTCCTTGTATGAGAGGTCCGAGTGCCAGAATTTGCCCGCGTCGCCCAGGCCGATGGACTGGCCGTTTTCGATGATGTTGGAAACGATGAGGATTTCCGGGTGGTTGGCCAGCAGAAACTGTTTGAGCACATGGATCTGCAACACGCCGAAGCGGCGGCTGAAGGCGATCTGTTGCTCGGGGGTGATGCGCTGGTCGCGGAACACCACCACATGGTGGTCCAGGTGCGCACGGTGGATGCGGGCGAAGTCCTGGTCGTTGACCGGGCGCGACAGATCCAGGCCAATGATCTCGGCGCCTACGCTGCCGGGGAATGGGCGGATGTCGAAGGTTTGGGCGGTGGATAAGGCGGCTGTGGCGGTGGACATGTGATCACTCCCTGGCAGTCAGGAGAGTGACTTTATAGATATAAGAATTGGAATTTAAATACCGTTAGAGAATAACGATATGGCCTTTTTGCGGCAGGGCCTGGGGGATGGGGTGGGGTTGAGGGCCCCATCGCAGGCAAGCCAGCTCCCACATTGAACGGCGTACGCGGTCCAAAATGTGGGAGCTGGCTTGCCTGCGATGAGGCCAGGCCAGGCAATCGAGATCAACGCTCCTGCAGCGACTCGGCCCGGGCCTTGATGATGGGCTTGAGCAGGTAGCTGAGGATGGTCTTCTTGCCGGTGATGATGTCGACCGAGGCGACCATGCCGGGGATGATGATCAGTGGCTTCTCATCGGTGCCCAGGTGGCTGCGGTCGGTGCGCAAGGTGATCATGTAGTAGGTGGTTTTTTTGTCTTCATCGGTGATGGTATCGGCACCGATGCGCTCCAGCTTGGCCTTGAGGCCGCCGTAGATGGTGTAGTCGTAGGCGGTGAACTTGACCACGGCTTCTTGTCCCGGGTGCAGGAAGGCGATGTCTTGCGGGCGGATCTTGGCTTCTACCAGCAAGGTGTCATCCAGCGGCACGATTTCAACCATGTCGCTGCCGGGCTGGATCACGCCGCCAATGGTATTGACCAACAGTTGCTTGACGATCCCGCGCACCGGCGAGGTGACCAGGGTCCGGCTCACGCGGTCTTCGAGAGCTTTGCCGGTGGCCTGGGCCTTGTTCAGGTCAGTACGTGCCTCGTTGAGCTCGGTCAGCGCTTCACTGCGGTATTTACCACGCGTTTCGTCGATCTTGCGCTGTACTTCCTTGATCGCCGAGTCGGCGCGGGGGATGGCCAGGGTGGTGGCGTCCAGTTGCCCACGGGTTTCCATTTCTGCGCGCTTGAGGCGCAGCACTTCCACCGGCGACACCGCACCCTGGGCGACCAGGGGTTCGGACATGTTGATTTCCTGGCGCTGCAACGACAGTTGGTTACGGTACTGGCCTTGCTTGGAGGTGTATTCGCGCATCTCCTGCTGGCGCTGGGTCAGTTGTTCCTGCAAACCACCGATTTCATCCTTGAACTGCTGGCGCCGGCTTTCATACAGCGACTGCTCGTTGATGGCCTGGGTGGGCGCAGCGGCACGCACGTCTTCAGGAATGTTCAGCGGCCGGTCTTCGACCTGGGCGTTCAAGCGCTCGATGCGCAGTAACAGCGACAGGCGCTGGGCCTCGGTTTCCCCGGCGTTGGAGACAAAGCGCGTGTCATCCAGGCGGATCAGTGGCGCGCCAGCCTCGACGATCTGCCCTTCCTTGACGTACAGCTCGGCGACGATGCCGCCCTCAAGGTTCTGGATCTTCTGCAACTTGGAGGATGGAATAGCCTTGCCATCACCGCGCGTCACTTCGTCGACCTTGGCAAAACCGGCCCACAGCAGCATGCACAGGAAAAACCCGATGATCCCCCAGATGGTCAACCGCACCACACGCGGGGCATCTTCGATCAGGGCCTTCTTGACCTCTGGCAGTGGCTGGCCATCCAGCGAATCGGAACCAATGAAATAGCGACGGACCGCGTCCTTGAATTTACGCAACACTGATCTGCCCCTTCTTCAACGCTTCCATCACTACGGCTTTCGGGCCATCGGCAAGGATTTGCCCACGGTCGATGACCAACAAACGGTCCACTAGGGACAACAGCGACGCACGGTGCGTCACCAGCACCACGGTCTTGTTTTCCACAACGGCTTGCAGGCGCTGTTTCAAGCGTTCTTCACCGGTGTTGTCCATGGCGCTGGTTGGTTCGTCCAGCAGCAGGATAGGCGGGTTGAGCAACAGGGCGCGGGCCAGGGCGACATTTTGTCGCTGGCCGCCAGAGAGGTTCTGGCCGCGCTCGCCCACTTGCAGCTCGTAGCCTTGTGGATGCAAGCGGGCAAATTCGTGGACGCCCGCCAGCTCAGCGGCTTGCAGTACCACTTCGTCTTCAACGTAACGGGCGCCGGAGACCAGGTTGTCGCGCAGGGTGCCGGCCAGCAGTTGGATGTCCTGGGGCACATAGCCGACGTTGTGGCGCAGTTCGCTGACGTCGATCTGGCGAATGTCCACGCCGTCCACCAGCAAGGCGCCGGAGTCGGGTTGGTAGAGGCCCACGATCAGTTTGGCCAGGGAGCTTTTACCCGAGCCGCTGCGCCCGATGATGCCGATCTTCTCGCCGGGCTTGATCACCAGGTTGATGTTCTTGAGTGCCATGTTCTGCTGGTTGGGGTACGTGAAATTCAGGCCCCGGCACTCGATGGCGCCCTGCAGGGTACGGCGGCTCAAAGGGCGTTCTTCGAAGTTGCGCTCTTGGGGCAGCTCCATCATCTGGTCGGTGGAGACCATGGTGACCTTGGCTTGCTGGTAGCGGGTCATCAGGCCCGACAGCGACGCCAGCGGGCTGAGGGCGCGGCCACTGAGCATGTAGCAGGCAATCAGGCCACCCATGCTGAGATTGCCGTCGATGATCTGGTAGACCCCGAAGACAATCATGATCACACCCGCCAATTGCTGGATCAGCAGGGTGATGTTCATCGACAGCCCAGAGAGCATTTTCACCCGCAATTCAAGGCGGCTGAGGGTGCCAATGGTTTGCTCCCACTGGTATTGGCGCTCGCTTTCAGCGTTGTTGACCTTGACCGCATCCAGCCCGGCCAGGGTTTCGATCAGGCTCGACTGGCGCTCGGAGGCCAGGGCCATGGTGCGCTCCATGGTGGCGACCAGCGGCTTTTGCAGCAGGTAGCCGATGCCCAGGGCAATCGGGAAGGCCAGCATGGGGATCCACACCAGATGCCCGCCGAGGATCGCGATCACCATGAATATCAGCAGGGTAAACGGCAAGTCGATCAGGCTGGTGAGCGTCAGGGAGGCGAGGAAATCACGCAGGCTCTGAAACTCGTGGATGTTCTGGGCGAAGCTGCCGACCCGTGCCGGGCGGTACTTCATCGACATGCCGACGATCCGCTCGAACAACGTGGCCGAGATGATCAGGTCGGTTTTCTTGCCGGCCAGGTCCAGGCACAGGCTGCGCAGGCTTTTGAGGACTAGGTCGAAGACGTAGGCGATGAAAATACCGGTCGCCAGCACCCACAGGGTGGCGGTGGCCTGGTTGGGCACGACGCGGTCGTAGACGTTCATCACGAACAGCGGCGCTGCCATGGCAATCAGGTTGATCAGGAAACTGGCGGCGATGGCATCGGCGTAGAGCCAGCGCGAACGCTTGAGGGTGTCACGAAACCAGGAGCGGGCCCGGGGGATCAGGGTGCCGTGGCTGACATCGAATTTGTGTTGGGGCTGGGCAAAGAACACTTTACCGGTGTAGTCATCGGCCAACGCCTGGCGCTTGACGATGGTTTCACCGCCATCGCTTTCGCTGAGCAGCACCTGCGCCTCGTCCTCACCCTGCCAGCCGAGCAGCACGGCACTACGGCCATCCTTGAGCAACAGCAGCGCCGGCATGGCAATCGGGGGGATCGAATCGAGCTTGCGTTGCAGCAGCCGCCCTTGCAAACCGGCGCGGGCCGCAGCCCGGGCCAGCAAGTCGGCGGTCAGTTGCTGTGCCGGCAATGGCAGACCGGTGGTCAGCATCGCCGCACTGGCGGGCTTCTGGTGCAGGGCGCAGAGAGCCAACAACCCGTCGAGTAACGGGTCGTCGTGCAATGTGCGTGGATCATGACTGAGATGGACTCGACTGACTTCTGATTCCACGCGGGCTCTCTCAACTAACAGATGGGACTATAAGGAATAGCTCAATTCATCCCAGGCAGTTGGACTTTCGGCTTCACGTCGTTCTGGACGACGGAGGCCATCGGTGCGACCACTCCTTGGCTCTTGAGCAACTCGCCCATGGTCGCCTTGATTCGGTACTGAGTAAATAACTGAACGTTTTTTATCTCTTCCAAACGACGCGAAGCCGTGAACAGCTCGTTTTCACTGTCGAGCAAGTCAAGCAGAGTTCGTTCGCCCAGGCTGAATTGTTTCTGGTAGGCGCCGCGCACCTTGCTGCTGTGGTCGACGTATTGCTGGGCAATCGGCACCTGGGCATTGGCGTTGTTCATGGCGTTCCAGGCCAGGCCCAGTTCTTCGTTCAACTGGCGCAAGGCGTTGTTGCGGATATCCAGGGCCTGGTTGGACTGGTAGGACTTGGACTCCAGCTCAGCCTTGTTGCTGCCACCGGCGTACAGGTTGAAGCGCATGCGCAGCATGGCTTCCCAGCCGTTGTTGTGGCTGGCGTCGCCGTCGATGTTGTTGTCGGCGTTACGGCCCAACTCGGCGTCGAAACGTGGGTAGAAGGAAGACTTGGCGGCTTCGTATTGTTTTTCGGCAGCGGCGATGTCGGATTCGGCCGAACGCAGGATCGGGCTGTTATCGAGCATCTGGCGACGCGCTTCATTCAGGTCTGCAGGCAGCAGCGCCATGAAGCTGGGCGGACGCTCCAACTGATCGGCTTCTTGGCCAACGGCACTGAGGTAGTTGGTCTGGGCGTCGGCCAGGTTGGTCTGCTCGGTGATCACGTTGTTACGGGCTTGGGCCAAACGGGCTTCAGCCTGGTCCAGGTCAGCCCCGCTGCCGACACCGCGCTGGGTGCGCAGTTTGATCTGGTCGTAGATGCGCTCGTGGTTACGCAGGTTGTCTTCGGCCAGACGCACGAACTCACGACGGGTCAGGACGTCCAGGTAAACCTGGGCTACCGTCAATGCAGTGCGCTCGGAAGTGCCAAGCAACGAAAAAGCGCGGGAGTTAACGGTGGCTTGTTGACGCCCTACTTCACTGGAGGTGGCAAAACCGTCAAAAACCATTTGCTGCAGGCGCAGGCTCGATTCGCCGCGATTGAGGGTGTCCCAATGGCCGCCACGGGCGCGAGTGGATGAACTGTCGGTGCCTTCACGGCCATAACCCGCGTTCAAGTCGACACGGGGCAGGTAACCACCCTTGGCCGCACGCAACTGATAGTCAGCCGCGATACGAGCGTTGACACCTGCCTGAATCTCAGGGTGCACATCCAGCGCTTGCTGCATGGCCTGGGGCAGGGTTTGGGCTTGTACGAAACTGGCGGCGAGAACGAACGGTATTGCCTTAAGCAGGTGCAAACGCATTTTAAGAATCCCCAGGACTTCTTGTCTCAAGTCACAGCAACTTGGTTGTGCTGCGTTAGAAAATGGCTACCGTAATGACCGTACGTCGGAAAGTTCAAAAGCGGAACTGGTTCACACATGTAGGACGGTTCGCCGCATGAATATCAATGTGACATTAGCGAGGCGATTGTTTAGGATGGCGCCAAGAAGGTCAATAGTTTGGCATAAAGTAAATCGCCAAAAAATATAGCCAATTATTTGACGTCACTCGTTTTATAAACTACGCACCTCCCAGGCTGATGAATCCCATCGGGTCTCAGCCTTAGGAACACCCACAGAATGGATCGCCGGAGAAATCTTCAATGAGCAGTGTTGTTGCAATCGTCAAAAGCATTGTTGGCCAAGTTTTCGTCATTTCTCCGGAAGGCGCCCGTCGGGTGCTGGTTGAAGGTGATCGCCTGTTTGCCGGCGATCAGATAGACACCGGCATGTCGGGCTCCGTGAGCCTGGAGCTGGCCGATGGCCGTACGCTGGACCTGGGGCGTGATACCCAGTGGAGCGCCAACGCGCCCGACTCCAGCACTGACCTGGCCCAAGCCACTGCACAGGCCGCTCCATCGGTTGCCGAACTGCAGCAGGCCATTGCCGCCGGCGCTGACCCGACCACCGACCTGGAAGCCACCGCCGCAGGCGCGACAGCTTCCGGCACGGGCGCTGCCGGTGGCGGCCACAGCTTTGTGATGCTTGATGAGACCGCAGGCTCGGTCGATCCGACCATTGGGTTTCCGACTGCTGGCCTGGGTTTCGCAACCAATGCGCTGACCAACGAACTCGGCGGGCAGCCGACTGACCCACTCACGGCCGCACCTTTGCCGTCGACCCTGACCCTGGGCGCCACACCGACCATCACCGAAGCCGGCGGCGTGCTGACCTACACCGCCACAGTGACCCAGCCGTCCACCAGCAACCTGACGATCACCCTGTCCAACGGCGCGGTGATCACCATCCCGGCCGGCCAAGTGACCGGCTCCGTCAATGTGCCTTTGGCGCCCAACGACAGCCCGTACATCGATCCAGGCCAGATCAGCGTCACCGTCACCGGCACCACCGGCGGTAACAACCTGATCTTGACCGTCGACCCGACACCGGCAGTCACCCAGATCACCGACACCATCGACACCACCACTGTGACCCTGACAGCAGGCGAAACAGTGACCGAAGGCGGCCAGATCACTTACACCGCGACCCTGACCAACCCGGCACAGACCCCTGTCACCATCACCTTGAGCAACGGCTCGGTGATCACCATTGAGGCAGGCAAGTCCACCGGTACGGTGGTGGTCGATACACCGGCCAACGACGTCTACAACAATGGCAGCACGGTCAGCACCACCATTACCGGGGCAACCGGTGGCAACTTCGAAAAGCTGGAGCCAGACACCACCCCAGCTGTCACCACGATCACCGACTCGGTCGATGACACTGGCCTGACCCTCACCGCCACCAATACCGTGACCGAAGGCGGCCAGATCACCTACACCGCGACCCTGACCAACCCGGCGCAAACCCCGGTTACCGTGACGTTGTCCAACGGTTCGGTGATCACCATCAAGGCCGGCGAATCCGTCGGCACCGTGGTGGTCGATACCCCGGCGAACGACGTCTACGTCAACGGCAGCACCGTCACTACGACTATCACCGGGACCACCGGTGGCAACTTTGAAAACCTGGTGCCCAACACGACGCCAGCCGTCACGACCATCACCGATTCGGTCGACACCACCACCGTGACGCTGACAGCGCCAGGCGATGTCAACGAAGGCGGCCAGATCACCTACACCGCCACGCTTTCCAATAAAGCAGACACCGACGTTACGCTGAAGCTGGATAACGGTTCGACCATCATCATCAAGGCGGGTGAAACCGTTGGCTCCGTCACCGTCGATGCTCCGGGCGATGATGTGTTTGTCGACAAAAGCACGCAAACCGTGAAGATCGTCGAGACTGATGGCGGTAACTTCGAAAAACTGGAAGTGGCCGGTGACGGCGCTACCACCACCGTGAACGACACCATCGACAAGGTTGATGTGGTGCTGACGGCGACCACCACCGTGGGCGAAGGCGGCCAGATCGTTTACACCGCGTCGCTGGTGGACAAGGCGGGTAATCCGGTCACCAACACCACCAATCCGTTGACCGTGACCCTGGACAATGGCCAGACCATTACCATTGGCGTCGGCCAATCCGCGGGCACTGCCAGCACTGTTGCGCCTAATGACGTGTATGAGGGCAACCAGACCGTCACCACCGCGATCACCAATGTGACCGGCGGCGCGCATTTCGAGAACCTGGTACCTGGCACCACGCCAGTCAACACCACCGTGACCGACACACCCGACACCACCGACACCACCACCGTCACCCTGACCGCACCGGGCGAGGCCGACGAAGGTGGCAACATCACCTACACCGCGACCCTGAGTAACAAGGCCGGCAGCGACCTGACCCTTACTTTGAGCAATGGTGATGTCATCACTATCGCCAAGGGCGAGACCACAGGCCAGGTGACCTCCAAGGCACCGACCGACGACGTATTCAAAGATGCGGGTCCGATCAACGTCACGATCAATCCGGACTTTGTGGGTGGTGGTTTCGAGAAGCTTGATATCGCTCCGGGTGGGGCGACGACGCAGATCAACGACACCATCGACAAGGTTGATGTGGTGCTGACCGCGACCAAAACCGTGGGTGAAGGTGGTGAGATCGTTTACACCGCTACCTTGGTGGATAAGAACGGCGCACCGGTGACTAATATCACCAGCCCAGTGACAGTGACTCTGGATAACAACCAGGTCATCACCATCGGTGTGAACGAGTCGAGCGGTACTGTTTCGGCTGTAGCGCCAGACGACGTATACAAAGGCGACCAGACTGTTACGACCGGCATCGAAAAAGTCACCGGTGGCGAGCACTTCGAGAACCTGGTCCCTGGTACTGACAAAGTCACCACCGTCGTAACCGACACACCGGGCACCGACAACACCACCACCGTCACCTTGACCGCGCCAGACGCCGTCAACGAAGGCGGGAAAATCACCTACACCGCCACCTTGAGCAACAAGGCTGACACTGACGTCACCCTGACCCTCGATAACAAGCAAACCATCACCATCAAGGCCGGCGAAACCGTTGGTACCGTGATTGTTGATGCCCCTGGCGATGACGTGTTCATCGACAAGAGCACCCAGACCGTACAGATCACCGGCACTGAAGGCGGTAACTTCGAGAAGCTGGTGGTTGCTGGCGACGGTGCGACTACGCAGATCAACGACACCATCGACAAGGTTGATGTGGTCCTGACTGCCACCAAAACTGTCGGCGAAGGCGGCGAGATCGTTTACACCGCCACCCTGGTCGACAAGGACGGCAAGCCCGTCACCAACACCACCGGCCCGCTGACCATCACCCTCGATAACAAACAGGTCATCACCATCGGTGTGAACGAGTCGAGCGGTACTGTTTCGGCTGTAGCGCCAGACGACGTATACAAAGGCGACCAGACTGTTACGACCGGCATCGAAAAAGTCACCGGTGGCGAGCACTTCGAGAACCTGGTCCCTGGTACTGACAAAGTCACCACCGTCGTAACCGACACACCGGGCACCGACAACACCACCACCGTCACCTTGACCGCGCCAGACGCCGTCAACGAAGGCGGGAAAATCACTTACACCGCCACCTTGAGCAACAAGGCTGACACTGACGTCACCCTGACCCTCGATAACAAGCAAACCATCACCATTAAGGCCGGCGAAACCGTTGGTACTGTGATTGTTGATGCTCCAGGCGATGACGTGTTCATCGATAAGAGCACCCAGACCGTCCAGATCACCGGCACTGAAGGCGGCAACTTCGAGAAGCTGGTGGTTGCAGGCGACGGCGCAACGACTCAGATCAACGACACCATCGACAAGGTTGATGTGGTCCTGACCGCGACTAAAACCGTGGGTGAAGGCGGCCAGATCGTCTACACCGCAACCCTGGTCGACAAGGCTGGAAACGTGGTGACTAACATCACCAACCCAGTGACCGTGACTCTGGATAACAACCAGGTCATCACCATTGGCGTGAATCAGTCGAGCGGTACTGTTTCGGTTGTAGCGCCGGACGATGTGTACAAAGGCGACCAAACCGTTACTACCGGCATCAAGGAAGTAACTGGCGGCGGGCACTTCGAAAATCTGGTTCCGGGCACTGACAAAGTCACCACGACTGTCACCGACACACCGGGCACCGACAACACCACCACCGTCACCTTGACCGCGCCAGACGCCGTCAACGAAGGCGGGAAAATCACTTACACCGCTACGCTTTCTAATAAAGCGGATACCGACGTCACCCTGACGCTCGACAACAAACAAACCATCACCATCAAGGCCGGCGAAACCGTTGGTACCGTGATTGTTGATGCCCCTGGCGATGACGTGTTCATCGATAAGAGCACCCAGACCGTCCAGATCACCGGCACTGAAGGCGGTAACTTCGAGAAGCTGGTGGTTGCTGGCGACGGCGCAACGACGCAGATCAACGACACCATCGACAAGGTCGATGTGGTTCTGACTGCCACCAAAACTGTCGGCGAAGGCGGCGAGATCGTTTACACCGCCACCCTGGTCGACAAGGACGGCAAGCCAGTCACCAACACCACCGGCCCGCTGACCATCACCCTCGATAACAAACAGGTCATCACTATCGGTGTGAACGAGTCGAGCGGTACTGTTTCGGCTGTAGCGCCAGACGACGTATACAAAGGCGACCAGACTGTTACGACCGGCATCGAAAAAGTCACCGGTGGCGAGCACTTCGAGAACCTGGTTCCAGGTACTGACAAAGTCACCACCGTGGTGACGGATACCCCAGGTACTGATAACACCACCACTGTGACCCTGACGGCTCCGACTGAAGTGAGTGAAGGTGGAAAAATCACCTACACCGCCACCTTGAGCAACAAGGCTGACACTGACGTCACCCTGACGCTCGACAACAAACAAACCATCACCATCAAGGCCGGCGAAACCGTTGGTACTGTGATTGTTGATGCTCCAGGCGATGACGTGTTCATCGATAAGAGCACCCAGACCGTACAGATCACCGGCACTGAAGGCGGTAACTTCGAGAAGCTGGTGGTTGCTGGCGACGGTGCGACTACGCAGATCAACGACACCATCGACAAGGTTGATGTGGTCCTGACTGCCACCAAAACTGTCGGCGAAGGCGGCGAGATCGTTTACACCGCCACCCTGGTCGACAAGGACGGCAAGCCAGTCACCAACACCACTGGCCCGCTGACCATCACCCTCGATAACAAACAGGTCATCACCATCGGTGTGAACGAGTCGAGCGGTACTGTTTCGGCTGTAGCGCCAGACGACGTATACAAAGGCGACCAGACTGTTACGACCGGCATCGAAAAAGTCACCGGTGGCGAGCACTTCGAGAACCTGGTCCCTGGTACTGACAAAGTCACCACCGTCGTAACCGACACACCGGGCACCGACAACACCACCACCGTCACCTTGACCGCGCCAGACGCCGTCAACGAAGGCGGGAAAATCACTTACACCGCCACCTTGAGCAACAAGGCTGACACTGACGTCACCCTGACCCTCGATAACAAGCAAACCATCACCATTAAGGCCGGCGAAACCGTTGGTACTGTGATTGTTGATGCTCCAGGCGATGACGTGTTCATCGATAAGAGCACCCAGACCGTACAGATCACCGGCACTGAAGGCGGTAACTTCGAGAAGCTGGTGGTTGCTGGCGACGGTGCGACTACGCAGATCAACGACACCATCGACAAGGTTGATGTGGTCCTGACTGCCACCAAAACTGTCGGCGAAGGCGGCGAGATCGTTTACACCGCCACCCTGGTCGACAAGGACGGCAAGCCAGTCACCAACACCACTGGCCCGCTGACCATCACCCTCGATAACAAACAGGTCATCACCATCGGTGTGAACGAGTCGAGCGGTACTGTTTCGGCTGTAGCGCCAGACGACGTATACAAAGGCGACCAGACTGTTACGACCGGCATCGAAAAAGTCACCGGTGGCGAGCACTTTGAAAACCTGGTTCCAGGTACTGACAAAGTCACCACCGTGGTGACGGATACCCCAGGTACTGATAACACCACCACTGTGACCCTGACGGCTCCGACTGAAGTGAGTGAAGGTGGAAAAATCACCTACACCGCCACCTTGAGCAACAAGGCTGACACTGACGTCACCCTGACGCTCGACAACAAACAAACCATCACCATCAAGGCCGGCGAAACCGTTGGTACTGTGATTGTTGATGCTCCAGGCGATGACGTGTTCATCGATAAGAGCACCCAGACCGTCCAGATCACCGGCACCGCGGGTGGCAACTTCGAGAAGCTCGTAGTCGCTGGCGACGGCGCAACGACGCAGATCAACGACACCATCGACAAGGTTGATGTGGTCCTGACTGCCACCAAAACTGTCGGCGAAGGCGGCGAGATCGTTTACACCGCCACCCTGGTCGACAAGGACGGCAAGCCCGTCACCAACACCACCGGCCCGCTGACCATCACCCTCGATAACAAACAGGTCATCACCATCGGTGTGAACGAGTCGAGCGGTACTGTTTCGGCTGTAGCGCCAGACGACGTATACAAAGGCGACCAGACTGTTACGACCGGCATCGAAAAAGTCACCGGTGGCGAGCACTTTGAAAACCTGGTTCCAGGTACTGACAAAGTCACCACCGTGGTGACGGATACCCCAGGTACTGATAACACCACCACTGTGACCCTGACGGCTCCGACTGAAGTGAGTGAAGGTGGAAAAATCACCTACACCGCCACCTTGAGCAACAAGGCTGACACTGACGTCACCCTGACGCTCGACAACAAACAAACCATCACCATCAAGGCCGGCGAAACCGTTGGTACTGTGATTGTTGATGCTCCAGGCGATGACGTGTTCATCGATAAGAGCACCCAGACCGTCCAGATCACCGGCACCGCGGGTGGCAACTTCGAGAAGCTCGTAGTCGCTGGCGACGGCGCAACGACGCAGATCAACGACACCATCGACAAGGTTGATGTGGTCCTGACTGCCACCAAAACTGTCGGCGAAGGCGGCGAGATCGTTTACACCGCCACCCTGGTCGACAAGGACGGCAAGCCCGTCACCAACACCACCGGCCCGCTGACCATCACCCTCGATAACAAACAGGTCATCACCATCGGTGTGAACGAGTCGAGCGGTACTGTTTCGGCTGTAGCGCCGGACGATGTGTACAAAGGCGACCAGACTGTTACGACCGGCATCGAAAAAGTCACCGGTGGCGAGCACTTCGAGAACCTGGTTCCAGGTACTGACAAAGTCACCACCGTGGTGACGGATACCCCAGGTACTGATAACACCACTACTGTGACCCTTTCGGCTCCGACTGAAGTGAGTGAAGGCGGCAAGATTACTTACACCGCCACCTTGAGCAACAAGGCTGACACTGACGTCACCCTGACGCTCGACAACAAACAAACCATCACCATCAAGGCCGGCGAAACCGTTGGTACTGTGATTGTTGATGCTCCAGGCGATGACGTGTTCATCGATAAGAGCACCCAGACCGTCCAGATCACCGGCACCGCGGGTGGCAACTTCGAGAAGCTCGTAGTCGCTGGCGACGGCGCAACGACGCAGATCAACGACACCATCGACAAGGTTGATGTGGTCCTGACTGCCACCAAAACTGTCGGCGAAGGCGGCGAGATCGTTTACACCGCCACCCTGGTCGACAAGGACGGCAAGCCCGTCACCAACACCACCGGCCCGCTGACCATCACCCTCGATAACAAACAGGTCATCACCATCGGTGTGAACGAGTCGAGCGGTACTGTTTCGGCTGTAGCGCCAGACGACGTGTACAAAGGCGACCAAACTGTTACGACCGGCATCGAAAAAGTCACCGGTGGCGAGCACTTCGAGAACCTGGTCCCTGGTACTGACAAAGTCACCACGACTGTCACCGACACACCGGGCACCGACAACACCACCACCGTCACCTTGACCGCGCCAGACGCCGTCAACGAAGGCGGGAAAATCACTTACACCGCTACGCTTTCTAATAAAGCGGATACCGACGTCACCCTGACGCTCGACAACAAACAAACCATCACCATCAAGGCCGGCGAAACCGTTGGTACCGTGATTGTTGATGCTCCAGGCGATGACGTGTTCATCGATAAGAGCACCCAGACCGTCCAGATCACCGGCACCGCGGGTGGCAACTTCGAGAAGCTCGTAGTCGCTGGCGACGGCGCAACGACGCAGATCAACGACACCATCGACAAGGTTGATGTGGTCCTGACTGCCACCAAAACTGTCGGCGAAGGCGGCGAGATCGTTTACACCGCCACCCTGGTCGACAAGGACGGCAAGCCCGTCACCAACACCACCGGCCCGCTGACCATCACCCTCGATAACAAACAGGTCATCACCATCGGTGTGAACGAGTCGAGCGGTACTGTTTCGGCTGTAGCGCCAGACGACGTGTACAAAGGCGACCAAACTGTTACGACCGGCATCGAAAAAGTCACCGGTGGCGAGCACTTCGAGAACCTGGTCCCTGGTACTGACAAAGTCACCACGACTGTCACCGACACACCGGGCACCGACAACACCACCACCGTCACCTTGACCGCGCCAGACGCCGTCAACGAAGGCGGGAAAATCACTTACACCGCTACGCTTTCTAATAAAGCGGATACCGACGTCACCCTGACGCTCGACAACAAACAAACCATCACCATCAAGGCCGGCGAAACCGTTGGTACCGTGATTGTTGATGCCCCTGGCGATGACGTGTTCATCGACAAGAGCACCCAGACCGTCCAGATCACCGGCACTGAAGGCGGTAACTTCGAGAAGCTGGTGGTTGCTGGCGACGGCGCAACGACGCAGATCAACGACACCATCGACAAGGTCGATGTGGTTCTGACTGCCACCAAAACTGTCGGCGAAGGCGGCGAGATCGTTTACACCGCCACCCTGGTCGACAAGGACGGCAAGCCAGTCACCAACACCACTGGCCCGCTGACCATCACCCTCGATAACAAACAGGTCATTACCATTGGTGTGAACGAGTCGAGCGGTACTGTTTCGGCTGTAGCGCCGGACGACGTGTACAAAGGCGACCAAACTGTTACGACCGGCATCGAAAAAGTCACCGGTGGCGAGCACTTTGAAAACCTGGTTCCAGGTACTGACAAAGTCACCACCGTGGTGACGGATACCCCAGGTACTGATAACACCACTACTGTGACCCTGACGGCTCCAACTGAAGTGAGTGAAGGTGGAAAAATCACCTACACCGCTACCTTGAGCAACAAGGCTGACACCGACGTCACCCTGACCCTCGATAACAAGCAAACCATCACCATCAAGGCCGGCGAAACCGTTGGTACCGTGATTGTTGATGCTCCAGGCGATGACGTGTTCATCGACAAGAGCACCCAGACGGTCAAGATCACCGGTACTGAAGGCGGTAACTTCGAGAAGCTGGTGGTTGCTGGCGACGGTGCAACGACGCAGATCAACGACACCATCGACAAGGTCGATGTGGTTCTGACCGCGACTAAAACCGTGGGTGAAGGCGGCCAGATCGTCTACACCGCCACCTTGGTCGACAAGGCTGGAAACGTGGTGACTAACATCACCAACCCAGTGACCGTGACTCTGGATAACAACCAGGTCATCACCATTGGTGTGAACGAGTCGAGCGGTACTGTTTCGGCTGTAGCGCCGGACGACGTGTACAAAGGCGACCAAACTGTTACGACCGGCATCGAAAAAGTCACCGGTGGCGAGCACTTTGAAAACCTGGTTCCAGGTACTGACAAAGTCACCACCGTGGTGACGGATACCCCAGGTACTGATAACACCACTACTGTGACCCTGACGGCTCCAACTGAAGTGAGTGAAGGTGGAAAAATCACCTACACCGCTACCTTGAGCAACAAGGCTGACACCGACGTCACCCTGACCCTCGATAACAAGCAAACCATCACCATCAAGGCCGGCGAAACCGTTGGTACCGTGATTGTTGATGCTCCAGGCGATGACGTGTTCATCGACAAGAGCACCCAGACGGTCAAGATCACCGGTACTGAAGGCGGTAACTTCGAGAAGCTGGTGGTTGCTGGCGACGGTGCAACGACGCAGATCAACGACACCATCGACAAGGTCGATGTGGTTCTGACCGCGACTAAAACCGTGGGTGAAGGCGGCCAGATCGTCTACACCGCCACCTTGGTCGACAAGGCTGGAAACGTGGTGACTAACATCACCAACCCAGTGACCGTGACTCTGGATAACAACCAGGTCATCACCATTGGCGTGAATCAGTCGAGCGGTAGTGTTTCGGTTGTAGCGCCGGACGATGTGTACAAAGGCGACCAAACCGTTACTACCGGCATCAAGGAAGTAACTGGCGGCGGGCACTTCGAAAATCTGGTTCCGGGCACTGACAAGGTCACCACGACTGTCACCGATACACCGGGCACCGACAACACCACCACCGTCACCTTGACCGCGCCAGACGCCGTCAACGAAGGCGGAAAAATCACTTACACCGCGACGCTTTCTAATAAAGCGGACACCGACGTCACCCTGACGCTCGACAACAAACAAACCATCACCATCAAGGCCGGCGAAACCGTTGGTACTGTGATTGTTGATGCTCCAGGCGATGACGTGTTCATCGACAAGAGCACCCAGACGGTCAAGATCACCGGTACTGAAGGCGGTAACTTCGAGAAGCTGGTGGTTGCTGGCGACGGCGCAACGACGCAGATCAACGACACCATCGACAAGGTTGATGTAGTCCTGACCGCGACCAAAACCGTGGGTGAAGGCGGCGAGATCGTTTACACCGCGACTTTGGTTGATAAAGACGGCAAGCCAGTCACCAACACCACTGGCCCGCTGACCATCACCCTCGATAACAAACAGGTCATCACCATCGGTGTGAACGAGTCGAGCGGTACTGTTTCGGCTGTGGCTCCGGACGATGTGTACAAAGGCGACCAGACTGTTACGACCGGCATCGAAAAAGTCACCGGTGGCGAGCACTTCGAGAACTTGGTTCCAGGTACCGACAAAGTCACCACCGTCGTAACCGACACACCGGGCACCGACAACACCACTACCGTCACCTTGACCGCGCCAGACGCCGTCAACGAAGGCGGGAAAATCACTTACACCGCGACGCTTTCTAATAAAGCGGACACCGACGTCACCCTGACCCTCGATAACAAACAAACCATCACCATCAAGGCCGGCGAAACCGTTGGTACCGTGATTGTTGATGCCCCTGGCGATGACGTGTTCATCGACAAGAGCACCCAGACGGTCAAGATCACCGGTACTGAAGGCGGTAACTTCGAGAAGCTCGTAGTCGCAGGCGACGGTGCGACTACGCAGATCAACGACACCATCGACAAGGTTGATGTAGTCCTGACTGCGACCAAAACCGTGGGTGAAGGCGGCCAGATCGTCTACACCGCCACCTTGGTCGACAAGGCTGGAAACGTGGTGACTAACATCACCAACCCAGTGACCGTGACTCTGGATAACAATCAGGTCATCACCATTGGCGTGAATCAGTCGAGCGGTACTGTTTCGGTTGTAGCTCCGGACGATGTGTACAAAGGCGACCAAACCGTTACTACCGGCATCAAGGAAGTAACTGGCGGCGGGCACTTCGAAAATCTGGTTCCGGGCACTGATAAGGTCACCACGACTGTCACCGACACACCGGGCACCGACAACACCACCACCGTCACCTTGACCGCGCCAAGCGCCGTCAACGAAGGCGGGAAAATCACCTACACCGCCACCTTGAGCAACAAGGCTGACACTGACGTCACCCTGACACTCGACAACAAGCAAACCATCACCATCAAAGCCGGCGAAACCGTTGGTACCGTGATTGTTGATGCTCCAGGCGATGACGTGTTCATCGATAAGAGCACCCAAACCGTCAAGATCACCGGTACTGAAGGCGGTAACTTCGAGAAGCTGGTGGTTGCAGGCGACGGCGCAACGACTCAGATCAACGACACCATCGACAAGGTTGATGTAGTCCTGACTGCGACCAAAACCGTGGGTGAAGGCGGCCAGATCGTCTACACCGCAACCTTGGTCGACAAGGCTGGAAACGTGGTGACTAACATCACCAACCCAGTGACCGTGACTCTGGATAACAACCAGGTCATCACCATTGGCGTGAATCAGTCGAGCGGTACTGTTTCGGTTGTAGCGCCGGACGATGTGTACAAAGGCGACCAAACCGTTACTACCGGCATCAAGGAAGTAACTGGCGGCGGGCACTTCGAAAATCTGGTTCCAGGCACTGACAAGGTCACCACGACTGTCACCGACACACCGGGCACCGACAACACCACCACCGTCACCTTGACCGCGCCAAGCGCCGTCAACGAAGGCGGGAAAATCACCTACACCGCTACCTTGAGCAACAAGGCTGACACTGATGTCACGCTGACCCTCGACAACAAGCAAACCATCACCATCAAGGCCGGCGAAACCGTTGGTACTGTGATTGTTGATGCTCCAGGCGATGACGTGTTCATCGACAAGAGCACACAGACGGTCAAGATCACCGGTACTGAAGGCGGTAACTTCGAGAAGCTGGTGGTTGCAGGCGACGGCGCAACGACGCAGATCAACGACACCATCGACGATGTGAAGGTTGTGCTGACCGCCACCACCAACGTCGCCGAAGGCGGCCAGATCGTCTACACCGCCAGCCTCGTGGATAAGAACGGCGTGACCGTGACCAACGTGGGTTCGGACCTGGTGATCAAGTTGGACAACGACTTGAACATCACCATCGGCAATGGCAAGACCAGCGGTACTGCCAACTTCACCGCGCCGAATGACTTCTACCTGGGCGCCAAGGACATTTCCGCCAAGATCACCAATGTGGTCAGCGGTGGCGACAAGTATGAAAACCTGATCCCGGTCGGCACGCCAGTAATCACCAAAGTGACGGACGTGACGAGCAACACCGTGATCAGTATTGCGGGCGATACCTCGGTGACCGAAGGCCAGACCGCTCACTACACGTTGAACCTGACCCAGCCGGCGCAAACCGAAGTCACGGTGACCCTGTCGTACAAAGGCGTGGCCCAGGACGGTTCAGACTTCAACGGCGTGTACACCGTGAAGATTCCGGCCGGCCAAAGCAGCGCGACGTTCGATATCAAGACCATCGACGACAAGCTGACCGAGCCTACGGAGAAGTTCGAGATCAGTATCTCGGGCACTTCCGGCGGTAACTTCGAGAACCTGGCTATCAGCACCACCAACGGCAAAATCGAAACGTCGATCATCGATAACGATGCGCCACCGGTTATCGACCTGGATGCCAACAATTCCAGTGGCGCCACCGGCAACGACTACAGGACTACGTTCACCGAAGGCGGCAGTGGCGTGTCGATTGCTGATACAGACATCAAGATCACCGACCCGGACAGCACCCAGCTGACCGGCGCCACGGTAGTCCTGACCAATACTCAGCCGAGCGACACGCTGGACTACAGCAAGGTCACCGGTATGAACGTGACCTCGGTCACGGACCCTGTCACCGGCAAAATCACCCTGACCCTGACCGGTACGGCGTCGCTGGCTGACTACATGCAGCAGATCAAGAACATCACGTTCGGCAACAGCAGCCACGACCCGAGCACCACGCCACGGACTATCACCGTGACGGTGACCGACGGCGGCAATTACTCGAACGTGGCAACCACCACGGTCAACGTAGTGGCGGTCAACGACGCACCGGTTGCCACCGGCGGTGCCGTCACCGGCACTGAAGACACGTCGCTGAAGCTGACCTGGGCCAACTTCGGGGTCAGCGATGTGGATTCGCCGCAGGCCAGCCTCGGGGTGAAAATCACCGAGCTGCCAGTAGCCGGCAAGCTGCAGTTCCTGGCAGCGGATGGCACTACCTGGACCAACGTGACAGCCGGCCAGACCTTCACCAAGGCGCAGATCGACGGCGGCCAGTTGCGCTTCACCCCAAATGCCAACGAATCCGGAGCCGACGGCTACGGCGGCACAGGTGTGGGCAACAAGCAGGCTGATTATGCACAGTTCAAGTTCCAGCCAACCGATGGCAAGGACCTGGGCACCAGCGCCACTGTAAAAGTCGACATCACTCCGGTTGCAGACGCGCCGACCTTGAGCGTTGCCGATAACAACATCGCCTCGGTCGGCCTGACCAAGCAGAGCTGGAACAGCATTGCGAACCTGGGCACCAACGGCAATGGTGCCTCAGCGACCGTGTTGAAAAATGCCATCGACAACGCCGGCACGCCAACCAGCACGACGGTTTCGACCACCGTCCTACCTACTGCAGATGTGCCTGGCGGTGCAGGCTCGAAGACCTCCGGCCTGATCTACCTGGAAGCCGGCAAGTCGTACACCTTCAGCGGCTACGGCGATGACAGCATCCTGGTCAATATCGGCGGCAAAGATGTGGCCAGCGGTACCTGGGGCTCGAACTCCGGCCAGTTCAACGGTACGTTCACCCCAACCAGCAACGGCTACTACAGCATTGATATCTATCATGCCAACCAATCAGGTCCCGGCAGCTTTGATCTCAAGCTGTCGGTCAACGGTGGCACCGCGACCAACCTGAGCAACACCACGATGCCGATCTACACCGGCATCAACGACCTGATCAGCGCCGGCGCGCAAGTGTCGGATCTGCACGGCACAAACGGCCAGGGTTACTACGACGCGTACAAGCTCAACGAAGGGCTGGAAAACGGCACGGTCAAACTGACCAAAGTCACCACCGGCCTGACCGATACCGACGGTTCGGAAACCCTGAGCGTGAAGATTGGCAGCATCCCGGTGGGCGCAGTGCTCAGCGACGGTGCCGGGCATACCTTCACGGCGACCCAGGGCCATACCGAAGTGGACGTCACCGGTTGGAACCTCAACAACCTGAGCCTCAAGCCACTGCCTTACACCAGCGGCCAGTACAACCTGACCGTGACGTCGACCTCCACCGAAAGCCTCGGCGGCTCGGCCACAACCGTGGCCAATCTGCCGGTCAAGGTGTACCCGGCAACCTATAGCGGGAGCACGGCGACTTCGGGCGATGACAACGTCACCGGTACCAGTGGCAACGACATCATCGTGGCGGACGTTTCGGGCCTGAACGTGGTCCAGGGCAAGAACTACAACATTGCGTTCATGATCGATACGTCGGGCAGTATGGGTTCGGACTCGGTAGCGGCGGCGAAAGCCTCGCTGACCACCGTGTTCAACTCACTGAAAAACAGTATCGGCTCCAGCACCTCCGGGGTCGTGAACATCTTCCTCGCGGATTTCAGTGACCAGGTCAATCGCACGGTTACAGTCAACCTGAAAGACCCAGGTGCACTGGAGGCGTTGCAGAAAGTCCTGGATAAGATGGTGTCGACCGGCGGCACCAACTACGAAGACGTGTTCAAGTCTGCATCCAACTTCTTCCAAAGTGCCCAGGCGACTGGCAACAAGGATGCAATCAACACCACGTACTTCATCACCGACGGTGAGCCGACGTTCTACCAGCGCGCCGAGCAGACCAACCCGTACTTGTACGGTAACGTCAGACTCGATGATGTCGTCAACATGAACAACTACACCATAGGTACCGCCACCCGGATCAACATCGAGTCGAATGTCTCCCTTGAGATCAACGCTGCCGGTAAGGTGACCCTCTGGTACTACGGCTCAGGGTACGACCGGGGGATCATCCACGCTCAAGGGGATGGCACCTATGAGACATCCGTTCGTGACGGTTATGGCAACTACACCGACGGGCCCACCACCAGCAACTCCCAGAGCGCGTTTGCATTGCTCAAGGGCCTGTCAACGGGTGGCGTAGAAGCCATCGGTCTTAAAAGCGGGGTCGGCCTGGAGCAGTTGGCACCGTACGACAGCGACAACAAGCCACAAAGCAACATCGATCCGAAGGACCTGGCCAACGCCATCCTCGGTCACAGCGAGGCTACCCTGCCGGGTGCCGACCGTGTCGATGGCGGTGACGGCAACGACATCCTGTTCGGCGACCTGGTGAGCTTCACGGGTGTTACCGGCGAAGGCTACAACGCTATCCAGTCCTACGTGGCAGGGAAAAACGGCGTGGCGGTGTCTGCAGTCACCGGCCAGGATGTGCATAAGTACATCACCGAGCACTACAACGAGTTCAACACCTCGGGTGCCAAGGACGGCAATGACACCCTGCTGGGTGGCTCGGGTGATGACATCCTGTTCGGCCAGGGCGGCAACGACTACCTGGACGGTGGCAAGGGCAACGACATCCTGTTGGGCGGTACCGGCAACGACACGCTGATCGGCGGCCAGGGCAATGACATCCTGATCGGCGGCACCGGTGCCGATACCTTCGTCTGGAGATCCGGTGACGTCGGCAACGATGTGATCAAGGACTTCAAGGCACTGGAAGGCGACCGCATTGACCTGCGTGACCTGCTCAAGGGTGAAACCGACAGCACCATCGACAACTTCCTGAAGTTGACCACGGTGGATAACGTGACAACGCTGCAGATCAGCTCCGAAGGCAAGCTCAACGCCGCCGGCGGCCTGGCCAATGCGGATGTGACGATCAAGCTGGAAGGTAACAACTGGTCCGGCCAGACGATCAATTCGTTGATCAGTGGTGCTGACCCGACCATCAAGGTCGATCACACCTAAGCTGAACCACTGAACCGGCCGCCTCTTGAGGCGGCCGATTCATTTGCGGCCACCGTTCGCTGGCATGGGGTCGCGATTGCACGGCATACTCACGCCCAATCGCGCGCCGTTGGCCTATGCTCTGACAGGCTGTCGTCAGTTCTTCTCATGAGGGATGTTCAATGTTCTACGTGCAACGTGATGCACAGGGTGAGCTGATTCGCGCCGAAGCGGTTGCCTTCGCCGAATCGACGGGCACCCTGCCCGCGGATCATCATGAGATCCAGGCCTGGTTTGCCAATGAAGAAGCGGAGCTGAGCCTCAAGCAGCTCAAGCACAGTGACTCGGAGATGATCCGGGTGCTGGAAGACTTGATTCAGGTGCTGATCCAGAAAGGTGTAATCAACCTGACGGACCTGCCGGTCGCCGCGCAAGCCAAGCTCAAGGACCGCAGCAACGCCCGGGAATCACTGGGTGGCCTGAGCCACCTGATCAATGATGATGAGACCGGCCTGATCTGAGGCCGGCCACGGCCTCAGCGCCAGGGCGCCGGCTCACCAAACAGCTGGCCCTGCACGCCAAAAATCCCCATCTCGCGAATTACCTGCAACTCACCCTCGGTTTCGACCCGCTCGGCAATCAGCGGCAAGTCGATGCTGTGGGCTGCGCGCTGGATGGCTTCGATGAACAGGCGCTTGTCGCTTTCCTGGTCGATGTCGCGGATGTAGCTGCCATCGATCTTCAAGTAGGCCAGGCCCAGGCGCGCCAGGTTGCCGATCATGCTGAAGCGCCCGCCAAAGCGTTGCAGGCTGAGGGAAAAGTTCAGCTCCCGCAGGCGGTGGGTCAACTGCTCCAGCACCGCCTGTTCGGGCAGTTGCTCTTCACCGATTTCCAGGGTCAGGCGCGGGCCCAGGTTGGCATGTTGGCGTAGCAGGTCGAAGATTCGGTTCAGGGCTTGCGGGTCTGCCAGGGTCGCCGCAGACAGGTTCAGGGCCAGCGAGTGCTCATGGCTGGCCATTTGTTTGAGTACCAGCTCCAACATCACCCGGTCCAGGCGCGCCGACCAGCCAAACCGCTCAAGCCAAGGCAGGAAACGGCCGGCCGGGATCGTGTGGCCATGACCGTCGACCAAGCGCGAGAGCACTTTGTAATGCAGGACCAGTTGCGGATCCTGGCTGGCCACCACCGGTTGGAAGTACAACTCGAAGCGGTGTTGGGTCAGCGCCTGGTCCAGCAGTGTGTGCCAGGCATGATGGTCGTCGCCGACGCTGGCAGCTGCGCTGTGGTCCAGGCACACCCAACTGACATCGCCCTGGGTTTCGGCCTGGGCCAGCGCCTGGTCGGCCAGGGTCAACAGGGCTTGCGGCGAATCACCATGATTGAACGGCGCCAGGCCGATACAGGCAACCGGCGAAACGTCACTGGCGCCGGTGGCTTGCAGGCTTTGCAGGGTGCTTTCCAGGTTCTGCGCCAGTTGCAACGCCTCTTCACGCATCAGCCCCGGCGCCAGCACGGCAAACTCGCCACCGCGGATACGGGTGACCAGGTTGTGGGTTTCCGGATACGGCTCGCACTGGCGCAGCAACTGTTCACCGACCGCCTGCAGCAGTTGGTCGGTGCGTTGGCCGCCGAGGCGCTGGTTGAGGCCGGCCAGGTCCTTGACCCGCAACACCAGCAGGTAGCCTGAGCTGGTTTCTTCGGGGTTGCTGACCCGCGCATTGAGTTGCATCTCGAAGTAACGGCGGTTGGCCAGGCCGGTGAGGTTGTCTTGATAGGACTCCACCCGCAGTTTTTCGCTACGCTCGGCCTGTTCCTGGAACAGGGCCTTGAGCTTTTCCACCATCTGGTTCATCGCCTGCACCACGCGCCGCAGTTCCGGGGTGCGCGGCAGATCCGGCAGGCTCAGGAATTCGCGGCGGGCAATGGCGTGGGACTGTTTGACCATGTAGTCCAAAGGCTTGAGTTGCCGGCGCAGCAACAGCGCGCCCAGCACCGCACTCACCGCGCCGCACAGCAATAACCAGCCGAGGCTGCCCAGGGCGCTCTGCCACAGCTTGGCCAGGGCGAACATCGGATGGCTGACCACCTCGACCCGCGCCGCCTGCTCCCAGCCACGGCTGACCAGGGCGTCACCACCGGCCGGTTCCAGGCCGATCAGCTTGACGAACCAGTTGGGCACGCCGTTGTTGTCGGGGATGCCACTGCGTTCGACGATGACCTGGTCGTTGGTCACATCGATCACCCGGATGCTGGCGTAATAACCACTATCGAAAATCGAGCTGACCAGCAGCTCGACCATCGCCGGGTCGTCGATATTGGGTGTCAGGGACAGCGCCAGGGCGGTCGCCGCGTCCTGCGCGTGGGAGCGCAGTTGGTTCACGTACTGGGTACGCGAGCTTTCCAGGCTGACCATGAAGCTGCCGCTGAAGGCGACCACCAGGAACAGACAGATAGCGATCAACAGCTGTTTGAACAGTGACATCTGAACAGTTACTCCTAGTTGGCCGGCTCGGCTGGGAAGCCTTCCGCACGCATTTTTTTCAACACATCCTGCCAGCGCGACAGGCGTTTGGTGTCGCCGACCTTTTTGTTGCCCTTGGCGCCCGGCAGGTACAAGCCCTCGGCGTTGAAGGAGTAGACCGGCAGCAAGTCGGTCCGTTGGCTGGCAGGCTGGATTTCATCGATCAGGCTGTCGAGTACCAGGGGCATTGCCTCTGGCGTCGAATAATAGGTCAAGACCATATGGGCGCGATTCTGCCGCAATGCCTTGACGTAGGTAATGCGCAATTTGTCGCTGGAGACGCCCAGGTGACGCAGGCTGAAATACTTGGCGATGGCATAGTCTTCACAATCACCGGCGCCTTTCCACAGGGCTTCGATGGGCGTTTCCCAATAATCGACCTGGTTCCACAAGTCGATATCTTCGACATAGCGCACGCGCTTGTTGAAGAACAGGTTGACCACCTTGAGCTGCTCCGCCTCGCTGCCTTGTTTTTGCGTGGCCAGCAGTTGCTGCCAGTCATCAATACGCTGCTGACCCGCACCCAACGGCCCGTAGAGCGCGGTGGCGCGCCGGCTGATCTGGGAGAAATCCCAATCGGCATGCAGCCCGCCAGGCAATAAGCCAGCCAGCAGCAGCGCTGAAAACAGCCAGCACAGAAACCGCGAGGGAGTAAAACGTGCCGCCAATGGTTTCAGTCCGTAGAAAGAGACGCAGAATCAATCGATGGTGAAGGGTCGGTCGGCAAAAAACAATGGCACTGTGCAATCACTCAGTCCCCATTACGCTAAAGCAACCGCGCCTTGTAAGACGCCGGCAAGCCATAATGTGCGATGAAAAACCGCGCTGTTGAGTCGCTTACAAAGGGAAACCTTGCCTGTTTGACAAGCTTGCATGCAATCTCTAGTGTTCTTTGGATCCAATTAGCCAAAACCCATTCCAACAAGAAAGGAGGATAGCGTAGTCGTGACGCACAAGCCGAACCCTTTGAGCAGCATCAAGATCAGTGGGCCCATTCCTGCTCACCTCGCTCGCTCCGTTATTGAAGAAACACTGCGCAACGCCATACTGGATGGCCGTCTGCCCTGCGGCACCGCCATGCGCCAGCAAGAGCTGGCCAGCCTGTTCGGGGTCAGCCGGATGCCGGTGCGCGAAGCCCTGCGCCAACTGGAGGCACAGTCGCTGTTGCATGTTGTGACCCATAAAGGTGCCGTGGTCGCCCCGCTGATTGAAGATAACTCGGCGGAGACTTACGCCCTGCGTATTCTCCTGGAATCGGAGGCGCTGCGCTTATCGATCCCGTTGCTCAGGCAAAGCGATATCGAGCAGGCCGACGCCTTGATCGACGCCCTTGAGCGCGAAACCGACTACAGCGAAATCGGCCGGCTTAACCGCCTGTTCCATATGGCGCTGTACGGCAAGGCCCCCAACCAGCGGCTGTTGAACCTGGTGGAGCATGGGCTGAACGAGGAGGAACGCTTCCTGCGGTTCAACCTTGAAGCCATGGGCCTGGGCGAAACCTCCCAGGAAGACCACCGTGAACTGCTGAACCTGGTTGCCCAGAAAAAGGTCGAGCAGAGCGTGCTTACCCTGCGTAATCACCTGATGCGCGGGATGGAAGTGATCACTCATTACCTGAACAGCCTTGAACAGGGCGATAAAGAGCAGCGCTGATTGCTCCCGACTTTGGCCGCCCAGTGCGCGACCTGGATCGCCAGGCGCCGCACACGTCCAAAGCCGGCCTCTGCTGCTGTCGCTCTTTGGACCGTTGCGGTAACAAACTCGATATTGACCGCCATGACACTTCCGGCATTGCAAATGCAATAGCGGAGTAAGTGCCAGTCATTCAGCTCAATAATTTGAACTTGCAAACAACAAGGAAAGTTCCCACATCGAATATAAAGTTCGACTACGAAACACCCCTTCCTGCAAAAAAACCTTATATAACTTAGTAAGTATTTGAACACTTAACCAAGTGATTACTCTTTAATTGGACTTGGCGCTGCAGTCGAATGCGCAGCCATGGGTTTGGGCATGGCTGTGGACGGCGTTCAACCCAATAAGACTAAGTAGCTTTGTCACTATTTGTTGCTTGCCGGGCATCCAAGCCAGCCGGGACATCTCCGTGACTGCGCGACTAAAACCAACCCCAACACACTTGGTTCTAAACAACCCTTTTAATCTGAGTCGGCATAACGACTTATAGGCATTAACCATGTTTCAACTTCAAGAACTACTCAATCATAAAAAGCTGCAACTACAAGAACATCCCATTTTCCTGGAAATCAATTCTTTCGCACAGCTGCAACATTTCATGCAAAACCATGTTTTCGCCGTCTGGGATTTCATGACGCTGACCAAACGCCTGCAACAGGAACTGACCTGCATGCGCCTGCCCTGGCTGCCCCCAACAGACCCGCAGGCCGCGCGACTGATCAACGAAATTGTGCTGGATGAGGAATCCGACCGCCAGCTGGGCGACGGGTACGCCAGTCACTTCGAACTGTATCTGGAGGCCATGCGCGAGGTAGGCGCCAGTACCGCCACCATCGAACGCTTCATCGCGTTGCAGCGCGCGGGTGCAAGCGTCGATAGCGCGCTGGTACAGATCACTATTGATCCTGCGGTAGAGCGTTTCGTCCGGAACACCCTGGACGTTGCCTTGAACGCCCCGACCCATTGTGTAGCCGCTACCTTCCTGCATGGCCGCGAAAGTGTCATCCCGACGATGTTCAAACGCCTCCTGGAAGGCTGCAATGTCGCCCATCGGCAAGCCCCCAGCTTGTGCTACTACCTCCAGCGGCATATCGAGCTGGACGCCCAGGATCATCATCCGGCTGCAGAGCAACTGCTACGGCGCCTGGTCCAGGCAGACCCGCTGCACGAACAACAGGCCTGGCATGCCGCTCTGAGCGCCGTGGAGCATCGCATTGCCTTGTGGGACGGCCTGCGCCAACACGCAGCAAGCCAGGAGGTGAGCCTGTGAACGCACACTACCGCCCGTTTGCCAGCGACTGGGAGTATCAGGCGACCGTCCGTACTCGCCCGCGACGCGTACTGGAAGAAGACGACAAGTTGATCTATCCGCTGTGTCGCCAACCGTTGGTGCTCAGTGCGGGTTTTGTTGAGCACTGCCCACAGTGGCGCGACTTTGTCCTGGTGCAGACGTTCTACAAATTCATCAATGACGTGGTGATCTTTGAAACAGAGATTGTCGATAAAACCGCACGCAACATCGCCAAGAATCGCTTTTCAATCCCCTTCCCTGCGGCCTGCCGCTACGACGCCATGACGGTGGTGGTCGATGAGGACTACCACGCGCTCGTCGCCCTGGACTTCATGCAGCAAACCCTCGAGCAAACCGGTATCGCGCCACTGGAGCTGCCCGCGGCCATCGAATTGAGCCGCGCCATACCCATCGCACAGGCACAGGCGCCGACACATCTACACGATGCCGTAGAACTGATTTGCGTGGCGATTGCCGAGAATACGGTGACCCATGACGTGGCGGCGTTTGCCAAGGATGACAGCGTCAAACAATCGGTCAGGGGGTTGATGGCCGACCACCTGGCTGACGAGGGTCGCCATGCCATCTTCTGGGCCAGCCTGGTCAGGCACTACTGGCAAACGGCGAGCGATGAAGACCGCTACGGTATCGCCCAGGTCCTGCCGGTGTTCCTGCAACACTATTTGACCAATGACCTGCAAAGGGACTTCGATCTGCTCTTGATCGAGCATCTGGATATCAGCGCCGATGCCCGTCAAGTCCTGCAGGCGCAGGTAAGTGCCCTGACCTTTCCCATCACGCCTCAGCACCCGCTGATCAGCAACATCATGGGTTTGCTGCGCCGCAGCGGGCTGCTGCAAACACCTTGTGTCGCCCAAGCGCTAAGCGCCTATCTGCCCGTACCCGGGAGCCCATCATGAGACGCCTCGGGATTCGGTTGCTCGGCACCAGTGCGGCCTTGGATGAGCTGAGGCAGGCGCTGGCACCCTATGGCCATGAACTCGCCGCACAGGCGCCGGCGATTGACCTGCTGATTGAAGACGGCAGCCAGCCAGTCCCGCAGGCCTTGGCCGGCATGGCCGTGATGAGCCTGCGCCTGTCCATCGGCGCCATGAGTGAGTGGGGGCTGCCGGTCCTGCAAATACGTTGCTATGACCGCCTCCAGCAATTACTGGCCGTGCTGGACATTGCTCCGCCCTCCTGCGGCAACGGCCAACAGTTGCGACTCCAGGCAATCGCACGCCTGATCGAGTGGGTCGCGCTGCAGGTCAGCGGCTTTTCGCGCAACCCTGGGCACTTTGCGCAGCGCGCAAGCGCTTCCACGGTTCCAGAGCAAAGCCTCGAAGGTCTGGACGCGCTGGCCTACCTGCATCGTTTTAACCGAACCGATGATCCGGGGCTGATGCAAAAAGCCCGGACACCACTGATCAAGCAACTGGAGCATGGCTTACGGACCTTTGCCGACAGGCCAGCCCTGGAGATCGCCGGCCTCACCCTGAGTTATCGCCAATTGTTGCGACACAGCCTGGCCATCCAGCAGGTTTTGCAGCCGCTGCTCGGGCCTGGGCAGGCGCCCGTGGTCGGCATTTGCCTGGACAAGTCGGTTGGGTTGTACGCCAGCATTCTGGCAACCCTCGGTTGCGGCGCGGTGTATCTGCCGCTGGAACCGGGCCACCCGCTGCCGCGTCAACAAGCCATGCTGGAGAATGCCGGGGCCGTCGTGCTACTCGATGATGGCCAGCACCCCTTGCGCAGGCATTTCATGGCTGTGGATGTCAGCCGCATCGACAGCCAGCACATGGACGACAGCGCGCCCTTGGCACTTACCTCTCCCACGGCGGATAGCGCCAGCATGGTGCTTTACACCTCGGGCACCAGCGGCCAACCCAAGGGGGTTTTGCTCAGCCAGCAGAACCTGGCCCATTTCTCTGCGTGGTACAGCCAGTATGTTGAGCTCACTGAGCACAGTCGCGTCCTGCAGTTTTCGTCCCTGAGCTTTGACTCGTCACTGGTGGACCTGTTTGCGGCCCTGTGCCAAGGCGCGACCCTGATCGTGCCCAGTGAAGAACAGCGTCGCGACCCTCACCAATTGGTTGAGTTGATCCAGCAACAACGCGTGTCACACGCCTTCCTGCCGCCAGCCCTGTTGAGCGTGCTGCCACTGGATCGCCCGCTGGGCCTGGAGCACCTGCTGACCGGCGGTGACATCTGCGAGCCCCATGTCATCGCGCAGATGGCCGGGCAATGCGTCCTGCATAACCTGTATGGCCCTACAGAGGCGACGGTGCTGGTCAGTCGCCGTCGAATGCAGGCTGATGACAGCAATCTGAACCTCGGCACGCCCATCGCCAACAGCCAGGTGCTGATCCTCGACGAGCAGCGTCGGCCAGTCGAAGACCAGGTGGTGGGCGAACTGTACATTGTCGGCCCCGGGGTGAGCCTTGGTTACGTGAACCAGCCACAACAGACCGCCGAGTGCTTTGTGCGCCTTGTGCTGCCTGGCGGCCAGGCCTTGCGCGCCTACCGCACCGGCGACATGGCGAAATGGACGGCAGAGGGCATCGAACTGGTCGGGCGCCGGGACCTGCAGGTGAAGATCCGTGGTTTTCGGGTCGAGCCCCAGGAGATCGAGCAGTGCTTGCGTGCCAGCCAGCTTTTTCGCCAGGTTGCGGTGGTGATTGACCGTGATCGACGAATCCTCGCGTTCGTGGCGCACGCAGATCCCAGTGACTCAGGTACGGCCCTGGCCGCGTTAAAACAACATGCCGGGCAACGGCTGCCGGACTATATGCAGCCAACCGTGTGTACAGAGTTGCCGAGCCTGCCTTATGGCAGCAATGGCAAGGTCGATCGCCAGGCCTTGCTGGCGCTGGCGGTTCAAACTGTCTCGCAGCCTCCTCAGCGCCGCCCCCAAACACCGGTGGAAGGGCAATTGCTGGACCTGTGGAGTGAGCTGCTGGGATTACCGGCCGACGAGATATCGACTGACGACAGTTTTTTTCATCTCGGCGGCCACTCCATCCTGCTATCAACCATGCTCCTGCGCATTCGTGAGTTGTACGGGCGCAGCCTGCCTCTCAATCGGTTTATCGAGGCGCCCACGGTGCAGACGCTCGCGGCGCTGATGGGTGACAGTGCACCAGGTGCCGCTCCCACCGAACGGGCGATCAGCGATGCGCTGCGCACGCTGGATCTGGCGCTGTTACCAGCAGAGCGTGCCGGTGATCGTAACAAGGCTATCGTGACCGGCGCCAATAGTTTCCTGGGTATACATATCGTCGAGGCCTTGCTGATGGCCGGAGCGACCGAAGTCGCCTGCCTGGTGCGGGAACACCCAGGGCAATCGGCAACTGCACGCTTTGCCGAAGCCTTGCGTGAGTACCGCCTGGAACACCTGGACCTGAGCCGGGTGCGTGTATACACCACCGACCTGCGCCAACCGCGCATGGGGCTAGAGGCGCCGGTCTATGAGTACCTCGCCCGCCATTACGGGGTGCTGGTACACAGCGCTGCCCACGTCAATCACGTCATGGACTACGCGTCACTGGCCAAGGACAACGTGGAACCGGTGCTTGAATGCCTGCGCCTGTGCGAAACCCACTGTAAGAAAGTGCTCAACTTCGTGTCCACGTTATCTGCGTCAAGCAGCGTCGGGGCCGATGGGCAGGTGCTTGAAGCGCCTGCGGCAAGTACGCCACCGCTCTACATCAAGAACGGCTACAACCTGTCCAAATGGGTCGCTGAACGTCTGTTGGGGCGTGCCGCCGTACAAGGTGCCTGGGTCAATATCTACCGCCCCGGGAACATCAGTTTCAATAGCCGCAATGGCGTCTGCCAACCCCACAAGAACCGCCTGTTGCTGATGCTCAAGGGATCGCTGCAGTTGGGCCGGGTGCCGCGCCTGGGATTGAACTTCGACCTGATGCCGGTGGATTTCCTGGCACGTTTCATCGCCTTCCACAGCGGCAATTATGTTGCCCAGCGCAGCGTCTTCAACCTGCACAACCCGCAACCCTTGAAGTGGGAAACCTATGTCGAGTCGTTTCGCCAGGCAGGGCATGCGTTCGAGTTGGTGAGCGTAGCGGATTGGCAACACCATCTGCGCGAAGTGGATCGCGAGAATGCCCTTTTCGGTGTACTGGGGTTCTACCTCAATGGGCTGGGAGAAGACACGGGCGACATCTCCATGATCCGCCATGAGAACGCACGCCATGGTGTTGAACAGATGGGCGCGCAGTACCCCGAAAAAGAACCTGCGCTGTTACGCAGAGGGTGCCAGTACCTCAATGCCATTGGCTTTCTGTGAGCCTCGCCATCAGGAAAAACTTATGAGACAGCTGCAACCCGATACGTTGATTAAAAACCCCCAGGGCAAGCCTCTGGTGTCATCTGTGGTGATTGCCTGCAATGCTTCCAAGCTGTGGAAGGTTGTGGGGCGCTTTGAGGGTTTTGACGCGTTCATTCCTGCCCTGGCACGCATCACGATGACGGGCAGCGGCGTGGGATCGCTACGCAAGAAATACTTCCACGATGGCAATATCGCCGTGGAACAGCTCAACAGCCGCGATGAGCTGGCGATGCATATGACCTGGACGACAATCTATAACACCTTGGGCGTGGCCCGACTGTGGGCGGCAATGAGTGTTGAGTCGCTTGGGGAGAACCTGGCTCGGGCGACCTGGACCATTATCGCCGAGCCTGTCACTGCCGGTGATAACGAGGGCTTCGAACAGTTCATCCAGGATTTCGCCGACCGCGCACTGGATAACGTTTGCCATTTGCTTGGTTAAAAAAATGGCGCAGTGCACTGCTGCACTACGCCATGTTTATCGTGAGGTGATCAGATCTTGAAACTATCGACCAACTGCTTCAAGCGATTGGCTTGTTGTGACAGCGCGTCGCAGTCTTTCAAGGTCTCGTTGAGGTTGGCCACGCCTTGCTGGTTAAGCAGGTTGATCTGGTTGATATCGACATTGAGCGTCTCCACCACGGCGGTCTGTTCCTCAGTGGCTGCCGCCACCGACTGGTTCATGCCATCGATCTCGACGATCCGCTGAGTCACACTGATCAAGCGTTCACCCGCCTGGTTGGCGACCTCGACGCTTTCTTCACTGGAGACCTGGCTGGCGTTCATCGTGGTGACCGCTTCGCGAGAGCCGATCTGCAATGAGGTGATCATCTTGTGGATCTCCTCCGCCGACTCCTGGGTACGGTGAGCCAGGTTGCGTACTTCGTCGGCCACCACGGCAAACCCACGGCCGGCTTCACCGGCACGGGCAGCTTCAATGGCAGCGTTGAGCGCCAGCAGGTTGGTTTGCTGCGAGATGCCTTTGATCACATCGAGAATATGCCCGATGTTGTCGGTGCTGGCATTCAGGGTTTCAATCTGCGTACAGGACAGGCTGATCTTCTGCGACAACTCGGACATCGCCAGGATGGTTTTCTCTACGACCTGGCGACCGTCATCGGCTTGCTCGCTGGCGCCGCTGGCATGTTGCGAGGCGTCAGCGGCGTTACGGGCGATTTCCTGAGTGGCGGCACCCAGTTCGTTAATCGCCGCGGCAACGCTGTTGGTGCGGGCGCTCTGCTCGTCGGAGCCGATAATCGAGGCGTTGGACGATGCCATCACGCGCTGGGACAGATCGTGCACATGCCTTGTGGCGGAAGACACTTCGCTGATCGAGGCGTGGATACGCTCGACAAACTGGTTGAAGGCGCCACCCAACTCGCCGAACTCGTCCTTGCTTTCTACGACCAGGCGACGAGTCAGGTCGCCCTCGCCCTGGGCAATGTCTTGCATTGCACGGCCCATGGTTGTCAGTGGGCGCATCAGGACCTGAATCAACAGGCTCAGCAATACCGCAATCGCGGTGACGGCAATGAACATCGCGATCAAGGCGGAGGTGCGGAATTTGCTCAACGGGGCGTAGGCTTTGTCTTTGTCGATCGACAGGCCTATGTACCAATCTGCGCCCGGCAAGCCGCTGATCGGGGTGAAGGACAGGATACGGTCCTGACCATTGAGGATCACATCCTGGTTAACCTTCTCAATACGGACGCTGCTGCCTGGGTAGATGTCCTTGAGGTTTTTCATCACCTGTTCCTGGTCAGGGCTGACGATCACCTGCCCGTCGCCACTGACTAGGAATGCATGACCAATACCGCCGAAGTCGACCGAGTTGATGATCTTCACCAGGGTTTGCAGGCTCAAATCCCCCCCTACGACACCAAGCAGCTCACCATTCTTCTTGACCGGCATCGCGATGGTGACGATCAAGCCACCGACAGCGGCCATATAAGGCGGCGTCAGCATGGGTTTGTCAGCCATGACCGCTTGCTTGTACCAGGGCCGCTGACGTGGATCGTAGCCATCTGGCATTTTCGCGTCAGGGCGCTGGGTGAAGACGCCGTTGGTTGAACCGACATACGTGAACTGGAAGTTCGAGGTGAGTGCCGGTTGATCAACCAAGCCAGGAAGGTCGGCATTGCTACCTTGGTGAGCAACGTTCTGCGCAAGATTTTCCAGGACTAGCACCCGACCACCGAGCCAGTTCTGCACGCTGCTGGCGGTCAGGTCACCCGACTGCTGGATGGATGATTCCAGGTTTTGCCTGATGGTATTGCGCTGCAGGTAGTCGTTGTACAACGTGAACAGCGCGAAGGCCAGAACCACGACGCCTGACGCTGCCAACAGAATTTTATGACTGAACTTGAGATTCATTTCATCGACTTCTTTTTGCCAAAAGGGGGTGAGCGTGCCGAATGCAACATTCCATGTACGGTATAGGCGAACTCTACGACCGCTCTATTTCGGTGCACGCATGGCTCATCAGGCTTTCGGCCAAGACTGGATAAATCTTAGGAATTTGTGGGATAGATCTTCTTTTAAAGTAGGAAACCGACAGGCGGTCTGGATAGGGCGCTCAGCCCTAAAACGACAAAACCCCCGCCTGCGTTAGCAGACGGGGGCTTCGGAATTTGATCTTGACGATGACCTACTCTCACATGGGGAAACCCCACACTACCATCGGCGATGCATCGTTTCACTGCTGAGTTCGGGATGGGATCAGGTGGTTCCAATGCTCTATGGTCGTCAAGAAATTCTGTGTACCGGACCGTTGCTTTCGCATCGTGCCGATGAAATTCATGAGCTTCTACATAAAACAAAACCCCAACTGCTTTCGCAATTGGGGTTTCGGAATTTAATCTTGACGATGACCTACTCTCACATGGGGAAACCCCACACTACCATCGGCGATGCATCGTTTCACTGCTGAGTTCGGGATGGGATCAGGTGGTTCCAATGCTCTATGGTCGTCAAGAAATTCGGGTACTGAGTCGTGGCCAGCTGGCCTCGCTTCAGCAAATTGGGTATGTAATAGAAGTCGGTGTTTGCAAGAGTCGAACTTTCGGTTCGTTTCGTCTTCACACACCGCAATCTGATGCTCCTCTTTGTTTCCAAATCGGGAGTAGTCAAATTGCTTGGGTGTTATATGGTCAAGCCTCACGGGCAATTAGTATTGGTTAGCTCAACGCCTCACAGCGCTTACACACCCAACCTATCAACGTCGTAGTCTTCGACGGCCCTTCAGGGAACTCAAGGTTCCAGTGAGATCTCATCTTGAGGCTAGTTTCCCGCTTAGATGCTTTCAGCGGTTATCTATTCCGAACATAGCTACCCGGCAATGCCACTGGCGTGACAACCGGAACACCAGAGGTTCGTCCACTCCGGTCCTCTCGTACTAGGAGCAGCCCCTCTCAAATCTCAAACGTCCACGGCAGATAGGGACCGAACTGTCTCACGACGTTCTAAACCCAGCTCGCGTACCACTTTAAATGGCGAACAGCCATACCCTTGGGACCGGCTTCAGCCCCAGGATGTGATGAGCCGACATCGAGGTGCCAAACACCGCCGTCGATATGAACTCTTGGGCGGTATCAGCCTGTTATCCCCGGAGTACCTTTTATCCGTTGAGCGATGGCCCTTCCATACAGAACCACCGGATCACTAAGACCTACTTTCGTACCTGCTCGACGTGTCTGTCTCGCAGTCAAGCGCGCTTTTGCCTTTATACTCTACGACCGATTTCCGACCGGTCTGAGCGCACCTTCGTACTCCTCCGTTACTCTTTAGGAGGAGACCGCCCCAGTCAAACTACCCACCATACACTGTCCTCGATCCGGATAACGGACCTGAGTTAGAACCTCAAAGTTGCCAGGGTGGTATTTCAAGGTTGGCTCCACGCAGACTGGCGTCCACGCTTCAAAGCCTCCCACCTATCCTACACAAGCAAATTCAAAGTCCAGTGCAAAGCTATAGTAAAGGTTCACGGGGTCTTTCCGTCTAGCCGCGGATACACTGCATCTTCACAGCGATTTCAATTTCACTGAGTCTCGGGTGGAGACAGCGCCGCCATCGTTACGCCATTCGTGCAGGTCGGAACTTACCCGACAAGGAATTTCGCTACCTTAGGACCGTTATAGTTACGGCCGCCGTTTACCGGGGCTTCGATCAAGAGCTTCGCGTTAGCTAACCCCATCAATTAACCTTCCGGCACCGGGCAGGCGTCACACCCTATACGTCCACTTTCGTGTTTGCAGAGTGCTGTGTTTTTAATAAACAGTCGCAGCGGCCTGGTATCTTCGACCGGCATGAGCTTACGGAGCAAGTCCTTCACCCTCACCGGCGCACCTTCTCCCGAAGTTACGGTGCCATTTTGCCTAGTTCCTTCACCCGAGTTCTCTCAAGCGCCTTGGTATTCTCTACCCAACCACCTGTGTCGGTTTGGGGTACGGTTCCTGGTTACCTGAAGCTTAGAAGCTTTTCTTGGAAGCATGGCATCAACCACTTCGTCACTCAAAGAGTAACTCGTCATCAGCTCTCGGCCTTAGAATCCCGGATTTACCTAAGATTCCAGCCTACCACCTTAAACTTGGACAACCAACGCCAAGCTGGCCTAGCCTTCTCCGTCCCTCCATCGCAATAACCAGAAGTACAGGAATATTAACCTGTTTTCCATCGACTACGCTTTTCAGCCTCGCCTTAGGGACCGACTAACCCTGCGTCGATTAACGTTGCGCAGGAAACCTTGGTCTTTCGGCGTGGGTGTTTTTCACACCCATTGTCGTTACTCATGTCAGCATTCGCACTTCTGATACCTCCAGCAAGCTTCTCAACTCACCTTCACAGGCTTACAGAACGCTCCTCTACCGCATCACCCGAAGGTGATACCCGTAGCTTCGGTGTATGGTTTGAGCCCCGTTACATCTTCCGCGCAGGCCGACTCGACTAGTGAGCTATTACGCTTTCTTTAAAGGGTGGCTGCTTCTAAGCCAACCTCCTAGCTGTCTAAGCCTTCCCACATCGTTTCCCACTTAACCATAACTTTGGGACCTTAGCTGACGGTCTGGGTTGTTTCCCTTTTCACGACGGACGTTAGCACCCGCCGTGTGTCTCCCATGCTCGGCACTTGTAGGTATTCGGAGTTTGCATCGGTTTGGTAAGTCGGGATGACCCCCTAGCCGAAACAGTGCTCTACCCCCTACAGTGATACATGAGGCGCTACCTAAATAGCTTTCGAGGAGAACCAGCTATCTCCGAGCTTGATTAGCCTTTCACTCCGATCCACAGGTCATCCGCTAACTTTTCAACGGTAGTCGGTTCGGTCCTCCAGTTAGTGTTACCCAACCTTCAACCTGCCCATGGATAGATCGCCCGGTTTCGGGTCTATTCCCAGCGACTAGACGCCCTATTAAGACTCGCTTTCGCTACGCCTCCCTATTCGGTTAAGCTCGCCACTGAAAATAAGTCGCTGACCCATTATACAAAAGGTACGCAGTCACCCAACAAAGTGGGCTCCCACTGCTTGTACGCATACGGTTTCAGGATCTATTTCACTCCCCTCTCCGGGGTTCTTTTCGCCTTTCCCTCACGGTACTAGTTCACTATCGGTCAGTCAGTAGTATTTAGCCTTGGAGGATGGTCCCCCCATATTCAGACAAAGTTTCTCGTGCTCCGTCCTACTCGATTTCATGACTAAGAGATTTTCGCGTACAGGGCTATCACCCACTATGGCCGCACTTTCCAGAGCGTTCCGCTAATCTCAAAGCCACTTAAGGGCTAGTCCCCGTTCGCTCGCCACTACTAAGGGAATCTCGGTTGATTTCTTTTCCTCAGGGTACTTAGATGTTTCAGTTCCCCTGGTTCGCCTCTTACGCCTATGTATTCAGCGTAAGATAACCATCTTATGATGGCTGGGTTCCCCCATTCAGACATCTCCGGATCAAAGTCTGTTTGCCGACTCCCCGAAGCTTTTCGCAGGCTACCACGTCTTTCATCGCCTCTGACTGCCAAGGCATCCACCGTATGCGCTTCTTCACTTGACCATATAACCCCAAGCAATCTGGTTATACTGTGAAGACGACATTCGCCGAAAATTCGAATTTCTCAACTAAGAGAACTCACAAATTTTACCTTAGCCTGATCCGTTACCAGTGAAAGTAACGTTCAGTCTATCTTTCTATCACATACCCAAATTTTTAAAGAACGAACTAGTCAAAGACTAGAAATCAACATTCACCATCACAACGATGGAATGCTCATTTCTAAGCTTTATACAAACAGAAGCAGTAGTGGTGGAGCCAAACGGGATCGAACCGTTGACCTCCTGCGTGCAAGGCAGGCGCTCTCCCAGCTGAGCTATGGCCCCGTATTTCTACAGGCGTTTCCCACACAAAATTGGTGGGTCTGGGCAGATTCGAACTGCCGACCTCACCCTTATCAGGGGTGCGCTCTAACCAACTGAGCTACAGACCCAATTTCGGGCTGCTTCTTTTCGTCTTCTTCAATGAATCAAGCAATTCGTGTGGGAACTTATGGAGCAGCTGATGTCGTCGATTAAGGAGGTGATCCAGCCGCAGGTTCCCCTACGGCTACCTTGTTACGACTTCACCCCAGTCATGAATCACACCGTGGTAACCGTCCTCCCGAAGGTTAGACTAGCTACTTCTGGTGCAACCCACTCCCATGGTGTGACGGGCGGTGTGTACAAGGCCCGGGAACGTATTCACCGCGACATTCTGATTCGCGATTACTAGCGATTCCGACTTCACGCAGTCGAGTTGCAGACTGCGATCCGGACTACGATCGGTTTTGTGGGATTAGCTCCACCTCGCGGCTTGGCAACCCTCTGTACCGACCATTGTAGCACGTGTGTAGCCCAGGCCGTAAGGGCCATGATGACTTGACGTCATCCCCACCTTCCTCCGGTTTGTCACCGGCAGTCTCCTTAGAGTGCCCACCATAACGTGCTGGTAACTAAGGACAAGGGTTGCGCTCGTTACGGGACTTAACCCAACATCTCACGACACGAGCTGACGACAGCCATGCAGCACCTGTCTCAATGTTCCCGAAGGCACCAATCTATCTCTAGAAAGTTCATTGGATGTCAAGGCCTGGTAAGGTTCTTCGCGTTGCTTCGAATTAAACCACATGCTCCACCGCTTGTGCGGGCCCCCGTCAATTCATTTGAGTTTTAACCTTGCGGCCGTACTCCCCAGGCGGTCAACTTAATGCGTTAGCTGCGCCACTAAGAGCTCAAGGCTCCCAACGGCTAGTTGACATCGTTTACGGCGTGGACTACCAGGGTATCTAATCCTGTTTGCTCCCCACGCTTTCGCACCTCAGTGTCAGTATCAGTCCAGGTGGTCGCCTTCGCCACTGGTGTTCCTTCCTATATCTACGCATTTCACCGCTACACAGGAAATTCCACCACCCTCTACCATACTCTAGTCAGTCAGTTTTGAATGCAGTTCCCAGGTTGAGCCCGGGGATTTCACATCCAACTTAACTAACCACCTACGCGCGCTTTACGCCCAGTAATTCCGATTAACGCTTGCACCCTCTGTATTACCGCGGCTGCTGGCACAGAGTTAGCCGGTGCTTATTCTGTCGGTAACGTCAAAACAGCAAAGTATTAATTTACTGCCCTTCCTCCCAACTTAAAGTGCTTTACAATCCGAAGACCTTCTTCACACACGCGGCATGGCTGGATCAGGCTTTCGCCCATTGTCCAATATTCCCCACTGCTGCCTCCCGTAGGAGTCTGGACCGTGTCTCAGTTCCAGTGTGACTGATCATCCTCTCAGACCAGTTACGGATCGTCGCCTTGGTGAGCCATTACCCCACCAACTAGCTAATCCGACCTAGGCTCATCTGATAGCGCAAGGCCCGAAGGTCCCCTGCTTTCTCCCGTAGGACGTATGCGGTATTAGCGTCCGTTTCCGAACGTTATCCCCCACTACCAGGCAGATTCCTAGGCATTACTCACCCGTCCGCCGCTCTCAAGAGAAGCAAGCTTCTCTCTACCGCTCGACTTGCATGTGTTAGGCCTGCCGCCAGCGTTCAATCTGAGCCATGATCAAACTCTTCAGTTCAAACATCTTTGGGTTTTTAAGAAACCCTAAACTTGGCTCAGCAATCGTTGGTTACATCTTTGATTTCTCGCGGAGTAACTTGTGATGCTGATAATCTTGTTGACTATCAGTCTGACTCCACAAGCACCCACACGAATTGCTTGATTCAGTTGTTAAAGAGCGGTTGGTTAAGATCTTTCGTCTCAACCGAGGCGCGCATTCTACAGCAGCCTCATTTGCTGTCAAGTGGTTATTTTCAGAAGCTTTCGAGGTTTTCCTCAACAACTTCAACCACTTGCGCTTCCGATCTCTCGTCAGCGGGAGGCGAATTCTACAGCGTTACACGCTGCTGTCAACACCTCTTTTTCAACTTCCTTTTGGCTTCGATGAACTGAAGCAACTTGCTGTCGAATCTCGCATAACTCATTGTTTACCAAGGAGTTTTCAGTTTCGACTGCGCCGGAAGTGGGGCGAATTATAGACTCCCAGAATTTGCCGTCAACCCTTGATTTTGCTTTTCTATCAATTAGTTACGATCGATTAAAAAACAACCAGCTGCGCTCATATAGAAATCCCTTCTATATAGAAGACCCCCCCTCAGATAACCCCCGCCTCCTTCAAGGCAGCCACATGAGATGCCCCCAGCCCCAGCACCTCACTGAGTACCTTAACCGTATGCTCACCCAGCAGAGGCGGCGCACTGCGATACTCCACCGGCGTCTTGGACAGCCGCATAGGACTCCCCACCTGCGGCACCTTGCCCGCAAGCGGATGCGGCAACTCTATCGCCAGCCCGCGTGCCCGCACCTGAGGATCGGCAAACACCTGCGCCAGATCATTGATCGGCCCACACGGCACACCCACCTGCTCCAACTGGGCCACCCACTCGGCCGTGGTCTTGAACACCGTTGCTTGACGAATCAATGGAATGAGCGCTGCCCGATTGGCCACCCGCAGCTTATTAGTAGCAAACCGCGGATCATCGGCCCACTGCGGTTGCCCCGCGACCTGGGCAAACTTGCGAAATTGGCCGTCATTGCCCACGGTCAGGATGAAATCGCCATCGGCGGTGGGGAAGTCCTGATACGGAACGATATTCGGATGCGCGTTACCCAGCCGCTTGGGCGACACACCTGTCGTCAGATAATTCATGGCCTGATTGGCCAGACAGGCAACCTGTACATCCAGCAGCGCCATATCGATATGCTGACCACCACCATCATGATCGCGGTGCGCCATAGCCGCCAGAATCGCCACCGTAGAGTACAGCCCAGTCAAAATGTCGGTCAGCGCCACGCCGACCTTGACCGGACCTTCCCCCTCATCACCCTCAGGGCGCCCCGTCAGGCTCATCAACCCACCCACCCCCTGGATCATGAAGTCATAGCCAGCTCGCGCCGCATACGGCCCCGTCTGACCAAACCCGGTGATAGAGCAGTAAATCAGCTCCGGATTGAGCTCCTTGAGCGACTCGTAGTCCAGGCCATACGCCGCCAACCCGCCCACCTTGAAATTCTCGATCAAGATATCCGACTTTGCCGCCAGGTCCCGGACCAGCTTCTGCCCCTCTGGCCGGGTGAAGTCGATAGTCACCGACTCCTTATTACGATTGGCCGATAAGTAGTAGGACGCTTCACTGGTGTTCTCACCGTAAGCATCCTTTAGGAAGGGCGGCCCCCAGGCGCGCGTATCGTCACCACTACCAGGCCGCTCGACCTTGATCACCTCAGCGCCGAGATCAGCAAGAATCTGCCCGGCCCAAGGCCCCGCCAGCACCCGTGACAAATCCAGTACCCGCAGATGCGATAGCGCGCCCATGGTTAACCTCCTATTAATAGAACGCCTGGATACCAGTCTGGGCGCGCCCAAGGATGAGCGCATGGACGTCATGCGTGCCTTCGTAGGTATTCACCACTTCCAGGTTGACCAGGTGCCGGGCAATCCCGAACTCATCGGAGATGCCATTGCCACCGAGCATGTCGCGAGCCATACGGGCAATATCCAGGGATTTGCCGCAGGAGTTGCGCTTCATGATCGAAGTGATCTCCACCGCCGCGGTTCCTTCATCTTTCATCCGCCCCAGACGAAGGCAACCTTGCAAGGCGAGGGTGATCTCGGTCTGCATATCAGCGAGCTTTTTCTGGATCAACTGCGTGGCGGCCAGTGGACGCCCGAACTGCTGGCGATCAAGGGTGTACTGGCGCGCCGTGTGCCAGCAGAACTCCGCAGCCCCCAAGGCGCCCCAGGAGATGCCGTAGCGTGCCGAGTTCAGGCAGGTAAAAGGACCTTTCAAGCCGCGCACATCGGGGAAGATGTTTTCTTCAGGAACAAACACGTTGTCCATGACGATTTCACCGGTGATCGAAGCGCGCAAACCGACCTTGCCATGAATCGCCGGCGCACTCAGACCTTTCCAGCCCTTCTCCAGGACAAAACCACGGATGTCGCCGGCGTCGTCCTTGCCCCAGACCACAAACACATCGGCAATCGGGCTATTGGTGATCCACATTTTGCTGCCGGTCAGGCTGTAACCGCCATCCACCTTGCGCGCCCGGGTAATCATCGCACCCGGATCCGAACCGTGGTTTGGCTCGGTCAGGCCGAAGCAACCGATCCATTCACCCGAGGCCAGCTTGGGCAAGTACTTCTGTTTTTGTGCTTCAGTGCCGAACTCATTGATAGGCACCATCACCAGGGACGACTGCACGCTCATCATCGAGCGATAGCCAGAATCGACGCGCTCCACTTCACGGGCAATCAAGCCGTAGCTGACATAATTCAAGCCGCTGCCGCCGTACTGCTCGGGAATCATCGCGCCCAGCAGGCCGGTCTCACCCATTTCACGGAAAATTGCAGGGTCGGTCTTTTCATGACGGAAGGCTTCAAGCACACGCGGCGCCAACTTGTCCTGGGCGAATTGCTCGGCACTGTCGCGCACCATGCGCTCTTCTTCGGTGAGCTGCTGATCCAGCAACAGTGGATCGATCCAGTTGAAGCTTGCCTTACCGCCCATGAGTGATTCCTCGCGAAGTAAATCAAAAGTCGTGCATGGAGCCTAGGCCGGGCAGGCGAGGAGGGCAAACGAGGTTTTTGCATAGCCTTGTGCTAATTTCTCACTCCGTAGCGATCAAGAAGGGCAAAACCGCCTTTTATTAGTGAGGGTACGGTACATGCGCAGGAAGATCCCCAGCACCACGGCCTTGGTTAGTTTTGAAGCGGCGGCCCGCCACGAGAGCTTTACCAAGGCCGCACAGGAGCTTTCCATTACCCAGGGCGCGATCTGCCGACAGATCGCCGGCCTTGAGGAGTTTTTGAGTGTCGAACTGTTTCGGCGCTCGCGACGCGGAGTAAAGCTCACGGAAGCCGGGCTTTCCTACAGCCGGCGAGTGGCAACGCAACTCGACGCCGTGGAACGCGACACCCTGTCAGTGATGGGCCAGCAAGGCGCCAATGTGATCGAACTGGCGGTGGTGCCCACGTTCGGTACCCAGTGGCTGATCCCACGACTCAAGGACTTCCAGCAGCAGCACCCCGAAGTCACGGTAAACCTGACCAACCGGACCCGCCCGTTCCTGTTCGCTGACACTGAGTTCGACGCCGCAATATATTTTGGCGATGCCGACTGGTCCGGCACCGAGTCCCACAGGTTAATGGGTGAAAACCCACTGCCCGTCTGTAGTCCACGACTGCTTGGGCAGCGCTCGCATTTCAGCGCCGAAGAAATCGCGGAACTGCCGCTACTGCAGCAAACCACACGGCCCTACGCCTGGCGCCAGTGGTTCAACGCACAACAATTGAACATCCCTCGGGACATGACAGGCCCACGTTACGAGCTATTCTCCATGCTGTCCCAGGCGGCTATGCATGACATGGGCATTGCCTTGATCCCACCATTTCTTATTCAGCGGGAATTGGGCGAGAAACAGTTGGTGATCGCCAACCAACAGGCCCTGACCAGCAGCAAGGCCTATTACCTGATGATTCCAGAGAGAAAGGTCGAATCCGCGTCACTGCACGCCTTTCGAGACTGGCTGGTTGATCAGGCACAGCGTTACAGCCGGCAATTCTAGGCGCTCGCAGATTGCTGACTCTGTAGTCAACAAAGCAAAAGCCCTACAGATATAACTATATGTCGCTTTTACACAGACTGTACCGATCCACAGAAAAATGGCCTGAAAGCCAATAGCTATAAGCTCTACAGCGCTTATTCACCGCCCATGACCGACCATTCATGTCGACAATTGCAAAAATCGCCTTTTCCCTCCATAAGCCTTTAAATACCTGTATTTCAAGAGGTTATTCCAGTGGATTGCGACAATCAGTCACAGGGTGACTTGTAGTTAATTTTTCGTCACCCGTCATAATCCCTTGAAGGCCGTAAAGTTCGCCTGCAAAATGCCGCGCCCTGCTGTCATTTCAGCGGGGTCGTGCTGATCGGCCGCCCCAGTTGCGCCACTCGCGGCGCACTGGCCTTTTTACAAAAATCAAAAGCAAAAAGATCATGCAGGAGATTTGACGTGCACATTGGTGTTCCTCTCGAAACCCAGACCGGTGAAACGCGGGTTGCTGCAACCCCGGAAACCATCAAGAAGCTGATCGGCCAGGGCCATAAGGTCACTGTACAAAGCGGTGCAGGTGTCAAAGCCAGTGTCGTCGACAGTGCCTATGAAACGGCAGGCGCAACCATTGGCAGTGCCAGCGAGGCGTTTGGCGCCGAGCTGATTCTCAAGGTGGTCGCCCCCAGCGACAGTGAGCTGACGCTGATTAAAAGCGGCACCGTGCTGGTGGGCATGCTCAATCCGTTCAGCAACGAAACCATCACCCGGCTGGCCGAACATGGCATCACTGCCTTCGCCCTGGAGGCCGCCCCGCGTACCTCCCGTGCGCAGAGCCTGGATGTGCTGTCCTCCCAGGCCAACATTGCCGGCTACAAGGCGGTGCTGTTGGCGGCCCATCACTACCCGCGCTTCATGCCCATGCTGATGACCGCCGCCGGCACGGTGAAAGCCGCCCGCGTGCTGATCCTCGGCGCCGGCGTCGCCGGCCTGCAAGCCATCGCTACGGCGAAGCGTCTGGGTGCAGTCATCGAAGCGTCCGACGTACGCCCGGCCGTGAAGGAACAGATTGAGTCCCTCGGCGCCAAGTTCGTCGACGTGCCTTACGAGACCGACGAAGAGCGCGAATGCGCCGTTGGCGTCGGCGGTTACGCACGCCCCATGCCCACCAGCTGGATGCAGCGCCAGGCCCTGGCCGTGCATGAGCGCGCCAAGCAAGCCGATATCGTCATCACCACCGCCCTGATCCCGGGTCGTAAGGCCCCGACTTTGCTGAGCGCCGAAACCGTCGCCCAGATGAAGCCAGGCTCCGTGGTGATCGACCTGGCCGCGGCCCAGGGAGGCAACTGCCCGCTGACCGTCGCCGACCAGGTGGTCGTGCAACACGGCGTGACCATTTGCGGTCCGACCAACCTTGCCGGTGCCGTCGCTGCCGATGCCTCGGCCCTGTATGCGCGCAACCTGCTGGACTTCCTGAAGCTGGTCTTCACCAAGGAAGGGCAGTTTGAAATCAACCTCGAAGACGACATCGTCGCCGCGTGCCTGATGTGCCGCGACGGCCAAGTCATCCGCAAAAACGCCTAAGCAGGGATTCAGACGATGGAAGAGCTTATCTCCCCCGGTATCTACAACCTGATCATCTTCGTGCTGGCGATTTATGTCGGTTATCACGTGGTCTGGAACGTCACCCCCGCACTGCACACGCCATTGATGGCGGTGACCAACGCAATCTCGGCGATTGTGATCGTTGGCGCCATGCTTGCGGCTGCACTCACCGTCACGCCGCTGGGCAAGACCATGGGCACCCTGGCCGTGGCCCTGGCTGCCGTTAACGTGTTCGGCGGTTTCCTGGTTACCCGTAGGATGCTTGAGATGTTCAAGAAGAAAGCGCCCAAGGCTAAAGAAGAGGTGCAGAAGTAATGAGCATGAACCTCGTGACGACGCTCTACCTGATCGCGTCGATCTGTTTCATCCAGGCCCTCAAAGGCCTGTCGCACCCAACCACATCCCGACGCGGCAACCTGTTCGGCATGCTCGGCATGGCCCTGGCGGTACTCACCACCGTTGGCCTCATCTATAAGCTCGGTGCAGAACTCGCCACTGCGGGCATCGGCTACGTGATTGTCGGCCTGCTGATCGGCGGCACCGCCGGCTCGATCATGGCCAAGCGCGTAGAAATGACCAAGATGCCGGAGCTGGTCGCCTTCATGCACAGCATGATCGGTCTGGCCGCGGTGTTCATTGCCATTGCCGCAGTGGTCGAGCCGCAATCGCTGGGCATCGTCAAGCAACTGGGCGACGCGATTCCTGCGGGCAACCGCCTGGAACTGTTCCTCGGCGCAGCCATTGGTGCCATTACCTTCTCCGGCTCGGTGATTGCCTTCGGCAAGCTGTCGGGCAAGTACAAGTTCCGTCTGTTCCAGGGCGCACCGGTACAGTTCGGCGGCCAGCACAAGCTCAACCTGGTGCTGGGCCTGGCCACTCTAGGCCTGGGCCTGGTGTTCATGTTCACCGGCAACCTCACTGCCTTCGCCGTCATGCTGGCCCTGGCCTTTGTGCTGGGCGTGCTGATCATCATCCCGATTGGCGGCGCCGACATGCCGGTGGTCGTCTCGATGCTCAACAGCTATTCCGGCTGGGCTGCAGCGGGGATCGGCTTCTCGCTGAACAACTCGATGCTGATCATCGCCGGCTCCCTGGTGGGCTCAAGCGGCGCGATCCTCTCGTACATCATGTGCAAGGCGATGAACCGCTCCTTCTTTAACGTACTGCTCGGCGGCTTCGGCAACGCGCCGGATGCGGCAGGGCCAGCGGGCTCGAAAGAAGCGCGCCCGGTGAAGTCCGGTTCGGCCGACGACGCCACCTTCCTGCTGACCAACGCCGACACCGTGATCATCGTGCCGGGCTATGGCCTGGCAGTAGCGCGGGCGCAACACGCCCTTAAAGAGCTGACCGAGAAGCTGACCCATCGCGGTGTCACCGTGAAGTACGCGATCCACCCAGTCGCCGGCCGCATGCCTGGCCACATGAACGTGCTGCTGGCCGAGGCCGAAGTGCCTTATGACCAGGTGTTCGAGATGGAAGACATCAACTCCGAGTTCGGCCAGGCCGACGTGGTGCTGGTACTCGGCGCCAACGACGTGGTCAACCCGGCCGCCAAGAACGATCCGAAATCGCCGATCGCCGGCATGCCGATTCTCGAGGCCTTCAAGGCCAAGACGATCATCGTCAACAAGCGCTCGATGGCCAGCGGTTATGCCGGCCTGGATAACGAATTGTTCTACCTGGACAAAACCATGATGGTCTTCGGCGATGCCAAGAAGGTCATCGAAGACATGGTCAAGGCCGTCGAATAAACACTGCTCCAGCGCAATACCCAAAACCCCGGCCTCCCGTAGGCTGGGGTTTTTTATTAACGGGAAAAACCCGACCAAAGGCTCTAAATCGCCACCTGGCATTCGACCATGGTAGCGGGACGAAAGCCTTTGAAATCACTAGACTGCCCACCTTGCCTCCGTTGCCCGAGATAACAATCCATGTACCGTGATCGTATCCGCTTGCCTTCGCTGTTGAACAAGGTCATGAGCGCCGCCGATGCTGCCGCCCTGATCGAGGACGGCATGACCGTCGGCATGAGCGGCTTTACCCGCGCCGGTGAAGCCAAGGCTGTGCCCCACGCCCTGGCTGAGCGTGCCAAGACCTCGCCCCTGAAAATCACCCTGATGACCGGCGCCAGCCTGGGCAACGACCTGGATAAGCAACTGACCGAAGCAGGCGTGCTGTCGCGCCGCATGCCATTCCAGGTCGATAGCACCCTGCGCAAGGCCATCAACGCCGGCGAAGTGATGTTTATCGATCAGCATCTGTCGGAAACCGTCGAACAACTGCGCAACAACCAACTCAAGCTGCCGGACATCGCGGTCATCGAAGCCGTGGCCATCACCGAGCAAGGCCATATCGTGCCTACGACCTCCGTGGGCAACTCGGCCAGCTTCGCGATTTTTGCCAAGCAGGTGATCATCGAGATCAATCTGGCGCACAACCCGAATCTGGAAGGCCTGCACGACATCTATATCCCGACCTACCGCCCGACCCGCACCCCGATCCCGCTGGTCAAGGTAGATGATCGTATCGGCAGCACTGCGATCCCGATCCCGCCAGAGAAGATCGTCGCCATCGTCATCACCAACCAGGCTGATTCCGCCTCCACGGTGACGCCGCCTGACAGTGACACCCAGTGGATCGCCAATCACCTGATCAACTTCCTCAAGCAGGAAGTGGATGCCGGGCGCATGACCAACAAGCTCGGCCCGCTGCAGGCTGGGATCGGCAACATTGCCAACGCGGTGATGTGCGGCCTGATCGAGTCACCGTTCGAAGACCTGACCATGTACTCCGAAGTGCTGCAGGATTCGACCTTCGACCTGATCGACGCCGGCAAGCTGAGCTTTGCCTCGGGCAGTTCGATCACCTTGTCGGAGCGGCGCAATGCCGACGTGTTCGGCAACCTGGAGCGTTACAAGGACAAGCTGGTGCTGCGCCCACAGGAAATTTCCAATCACCCGGAAGTGGTACGCCGCCTGGGCATCATTGGTATCAACACTGCGCTGGAATTCGACATCTACGGCAACGTCAACTCCACCCACGTCTGCGGCACGCGGATGATGAACGGCATCGGCGGCTCGGGGGATTTCGCCCGTAACGCGCACCTGGCGATCTTTGTCACCAAGTCCATTGCCAAGGGCGGGGCGATTTCCAGCGTGGTACCGATGGTCAGCCATGTCGACCATACCGAGCATGACGTCGACATCCTCGTGACAGAGATCGGCCTGGCCGACCTGCGCGGCCTGGCGCCACGGGAGCGGGCACGGGTAATCATCGATAATTGCGTACACCCTGACTACCGCGACGCCCTCAACAACTACTACACCGCCGCCTGCGCCATCGGCGGGCACACCCCGCATATTCTGCGCGAAGCCCTGAGCTGGCACATCAACCTGGAAGAAACCGGGCATATGCTCAAAGGTTGATCAACACAGACCCGGGCGGATGCAAACACAGTTGTATTCGCCCGGATCTGCTTGCGACTCATATGGAAAAAACTGTACTGCTGTACCGGTCATTTCCTACCGTAAAACCCTACAAATCCTTCCAAGAACACCTAAAACGCACCAAATCAGTGCCGACAGGTACAGTTGCCCCATTTCTGTACAGTACAGCCCCTATAAACAGTTAACTGGCCCCTCACAATACAGGTGAACTGTATCTAGAGAGTCTTGTGCCGGAGGAGGATCATTGGCATCAGTTAAACCACTACCTAATCCCGCCACAAGCGGAAGGATGTCATCATGGAACGTACACTCAGTTCCGAACTGTTCTTCGAAGATAAAGCTGTCAACACCCAGGCTTCCCTGCCTCTGCGCGTTATCGCCAACCTGATGTTGTGGCAGCGCCGCATCTCCAGCCGCCACCAGTTGGCTCGTCTGGACTCGCGTCTGCTGGCCGATGCCGGGATCAGCGAAGCTCAACGCTACGAAGAGCTGAGCAAGCCGTTCTGGCGCTGATTTAGCGCCCGCTGGCCATGACCTACCGGGTCCACCGCCAGCACCCCGAATTGTTGTAGCAGAACCCGCCCCGGGTAACCGGAGGCGGGTTTTGTTGTTCTGGGCGGTCGGAAAAGGCTGCTTGACGGCCTTTTCCAGCACGCCAACAAGTACAGTTTAAAAAATACAAACACAGACCAGTACAATTTTGGATCGGTTTAATTTGTAGCGGTCAATCACCCTTTTCAGGCAGCGACTTCCCACTGCGTACTACCCGAACAGATAGGCGCCAGCTACTATCGCGTCATCAGTTCGTCTCATCCACAGGAGCCACCCATGTCCCGTCTTCGTTTGCTAAGCGCTGCAGCCCTGCTTGCCGTTGCTGCCAATGCCAGCGCCACCAGCCTGATCGTGACCACCGACTCGATAGTGGGCGCGCTCAAAGCCACTTCCGACGCCACCTCCGATGCCACCTCGTCCCTTCGCGACAACAAAGTCGTGCGCGCAGCACGCGACGATGCCGCCAGCTTCGTTGCCAGCCAAGGCGCGATCCGTGGCGTGAAGCTGGAAAGCGCCCTGGCGCAGATCCGCCAGCAAGCCCCCCAACTCAACACCGCTACCGACGCGCAACTGGCCCAGGCGATCCTCGCCATCTGACCTTGACTCACTGTAGGAGCGAGCTTGCTCGCGAAGATCGCGAACGATAACGCGGGGCTCACTGCTAAAATACTGCGCTCTCAGGTTCTTCGCGAGCAAGCTCGCTCCTACAGTAGTCGGCCTGCTCGCTGGCTCTCGCCCGGGCATTGCGCTAGCCTTGGCGCTCGTTTTCAGTTGTCGAGTCCCATGGCTTTTTCATACCGTTTGTTGATTGCTCCCACAATATTTGCCATCTGCGGCGCCGCTCCGGCCCAGGCCTTTGATCTGTCCACCCAAGGCGTCGTCGCCAGCGCTTATGCCACCAGTAAAGTGACCTCGGCGCCGTTCGATCGTAAATTGATACTGGCAGCCCAGGATGACGCTGCTGTGTTTATTGCCACTGACGGCCAATGGCGGGGCGCCCGACTGGAGAGCGCGCTGGATTACCTGCGTCGCACCGAGCCAAAACTTAAGTCCAGTGACCTTGAACTGGCCCAGGCAATTCTCGTCCAATAATCATCTTTACCTTTTGGAGTCATTCCATGCGTCGCCCGTTGATCGCAGCTGCTCTCGGCCTGTTCCTGCTGGCAGATATCGCCCAGGCACAAACCCTCGTGGCCACCAGTAACATCATTGTTCGTGCTTTCGGCCGCACCATTGATTTCACCTCGGACACCACCACCTCCATCCGTGACTCCAAAGTCGTGCGCGCAGCCCACGATGACGCGGCCAGCTTTGTCGCCAGCAATGGCGATATCCGCGGCGCGCAACTGGAGGCCGCCTTCGACACCCTGCGAACCCGCGTGCCAGAAGCCCGCGACGCCAGCGACCAGGTCCTCGCCGAAGCCATCCTCGCATTGTGAGGCGCTTCACCGCCTGGCTATTGGCTGCGACGGTACTGCTGGCTGCCAGCGCCGCCCAGGCCAGCCTGCAACTGCGGCTCAAGACCGACGGCTTGAGCCCGGCCCAACAGCAGGCCAGCCAGGCATTGCTGGATGAAGCGATGCAGGCGCTGCCGCCGCGCTTCATCGAGCAACTGGACCGGCGCATCGACGTCGGCTGGACCGACGACATGCCCGCCAATGCCTATGGCCAGGCGTCGCTGGTCGCTGAACTGGACCTCAATCGCAAACTGCTGGCCAGCCTTACTGACGGCACCGCCGCCACCCAACAGACCCAGCGCCCCCACGGCACCGTGCGCAGAGAACTGCTCGCGACCGTTCTGCATGAACTGACCCATATCTATGATCGCGCGCGCCTGTGGCCCACGGACCAGCGCTCGTTGATCCGACGCTGCAGCCGGCAGAACAACATCACCGGCCTGGTTGGCCTGCCCGATCAATGCCGGGGCCAGAATGACCGGCGCTTCACGCTCAGCGACGATCCACGCTTGCTTGACCTGGCCGGCTGGCCGCAATACGTCGGCCGCCGTGGCGAGCGCGAGCAGCACAATCGGCAAGTGGCCCGCAGCCCGGACCTGTACGAAATCACCAACCCCAAGGAATTCGTCGCGGTCAACATGGAGTACTTCCTCCTTGACCCGAGCTACGCCTGCCGCCGTCCCGCGCTGTACCGTTACTACCAGCAACACTTCGGCTGGGCCCCGCCAGCCAAGGACGCTTGTGCCAACACCTTCGCCTTCCTCAATGCCGGCAACGATTTTGCCAAGACGCCCCTGGGCCAGGTCGACCCCGAACGCGTATACGCCATCGACTACCTGCTGGCCGAAGCCAACCAGAACCTGGTGAGCCGCTGGGGCCACAGCATGCTGCGCCTGGTGATCTGTGCGCCGGGCCGCCCACGTGGCCCGGATTGCCGCCTGGACTTGGACCAGCACCTGGTGTTGTCCTACCGCGCATTTGTCGGCGACGTACAACTGTCGAGTTGGGACGGCCTGGTGGGCAAGTATCCATCGCGCCTGTTCGTACTGCCCCTGGCCCAGGTGATCGACGAATACACCAAGACCGAACTGCGTGGCCTGGCTTCCGTGCCCCTGATTCTCACGCGCCAGGAGATCAACGACACCGTCGAACACGCCGCCGAAATGCACTGGAGCTACGACGGCAATTACTACTTCCTCTCCAACAACTGCGCCGTCGAAGGCCTTAAACTGCTGCGCAGCGGTAGCGCCAACCCGCAACTGACAGCCCTGGACAACATCACCCCCAATGGTTTGCTGGAAGTCCTCAAGGCCCGTGGGCTGGCCGACACCAGCGTGCTGGACGACCGCCGTGAGGCCTTGCGCCTGGGCTATCACTTCGACTCCTTCCGTGAGCGCTACCAGGCGATGTTCGAGGTGCTGAAGAAGCACCTGCCGATCCCGCAGACCCAGGTCGAAGACTGGCTGACCTTGAGCGCCGAGCAACGCAGGGTGTGGTTCGACAAGGCCGACCTGCGCACCAGCGCCGCATTGCTGCTGCTGGAACAGGCCAGCTTTCGCAAGCAACTGATGCTCGCCCAGGACGAGGTCAAGCAACGCTACCTCGGCGCCCGCGAACTGAAGAACGGCGGCATGGCCAAGGCCGATGCCACGCTGCAGCAGATCCTCGCCAACAGCGGTTTCCTCAGCCGCCCGGCGGAACTGCTCGGCAGCAGCGGTTATGGATTGCCCCAACCCAAGGAGTGGCAGCGCCTGGAATCAGAAAGCGCCTTGCGCCAGAAACAGCTGCAATCGTTGACCGGCGACCTGGATAAAGAGGTGAGGGCGCTGCTGGAACCTTCGCGCGCGGCGGAAATTGCCGCCTGCGAGGCCAATCTCAAGCAGGTTGGCGAACATCTGCGCGCACTGCACAAGGCCGCTGGCGGGCTGCAACTGCCTTAAAACCGTAGGAGCGAGCGTGCTCGCGAAAAAACCGAACATACCGCGTTTACCCGGCAAACGCGCCTTAACGTTCACGACCTTCGCGAGCAAGCTCGCTCCTACAGTGAACCTCATCCACCTGAAACCTGTTTTTCCAGCGAAAGCTGGCTGAAAGCTTTCGCGATTAGGATCGCCCTCACTACCGGCAATAGACCGGTTGGCCAACCTGAGCGCTTTATGCCCAGGGGCCCAATTAACAACAACAATGGTGATGCTGATGTCCGCTCGTACCCGCCTGTTTTTCCCGACTCCCCCCGTACGCCTCGCGCTTTTCGTTCTGCGCTGACCCCAACCCGGTTCGCCATTCCCTAGCCGCGCTACGCCTGGAGTATTCCTATGCTGACTTTCCTTGGCTTTGCCATGGTCATCACGTTCATGTTCCTGATCATGACCAAGCGCCTCTCGGCGCTGATCGCCCTGATCATCGTGCCTATCCTGTTCGCGCTGTTCGGTGGCTTTGCGCCGAAGATCGGCCCGATGATGCTCGAAGGCATCACCAAGCTGGCGCCTACCGGCGTGATGCTGATGTTTGCCATCCTCTACTTTGCCTTGATGATCGACTCCGGCCTGTTTGACCCGGCCGTGCGCAAGATCCTCAAGCTGGTCAAGGGCGACCCGCTGAAAGTCTCGGTCGGTACTGCCGTGCTGGCGCTGGTGGTGTCCCTGGACGGTGACGGCGCCACCACCTACATGATCTGCGTGGCCGCCATGCTGCCGCTGTACAAGCGCATCGGCATGAGCCCGCGAATCATGGCCGGCCTGATCATCCTCGCCGGTGGCGTGATGAACATGACCCCCTGGGGCGGCCCGACCGCTCGCGCCGCCAGCGCCCTGCACGTGGACCCATCGGACATCTTCGTACCGATGATCCCCGCCATGGCCGCCGGCGTAGTGGCCATCCTGGTGATTGCCTACATGTACGGCCTGCGCGAACGTGCCCGACTCGGCGTACTGCACCTGCAAGGCGATGAAATCGATCACAGCGAAATCAGCGTCTCGCAGTTCCCGGATGCCCGTCGCCCGAAACTGATCTGGTTCAACGGCGCCCTGACCCTGGCCCTGATGTGCACCCTGATCGCCGGCCTGTTGCCGCTGCCGGTGCTGTTCATGGTGGCCTTCAGTATCGCGATGATCGTCAACTACCCGTGCCTGCAACAGCAGAAAGACCGCGTTGCCGCCCACTCGGGCAGCGTGCTGGCGGTGGTCGGCCTGATCTTCGCCGCAGGTATTTTCACCGGCATTCTGTCGGGCACCGGCATGGTCGACGCCATGTCCAAGAGCCTGCTGGCCGTCATCCCTGAAGCCCTTGGCCCGTACCTGGCGGTGATCACCGCGCTGGTGAGCATGCCGTTCACCTTCTTCATGTCCAACGATGCGTTCTACTACGGCGTATTGCCAGTACTGGCCGAAGCCGCCAGCCACTACGGCATCACCGCCGCAGAAATGGGCCGTGCCTCGATTGTTGGCCAGCCGGTCCACTTGCTCAGCCCGCTGGTGCCGTCGACTTACCTGCTGGTGGCCCTGGCCGGTATCGAATTTGGCGATCACCAGCGCTTCACCCTGAAGTGGGCAGTGCTGGTGTGCCTGTGCATAATGGTCGCCGCATTGCTGTTGGGCACATTCCCGCTGTTCAGCACTCTATAATCGTAACAACCCACTGCGCCGGCCCTCCTGCCGGCGCGGTCTAACACTCGCGCAAAGGAACACATATGGAATGGCTGACCAATCCGGAGATCTGGATTGCCTTCTTCACCCTGACGGCTCTTGAGATCGTTCTGGGCATCGATAACATCATCATGATTTCGATCCTGGTCAGCCGTATGCCCAAGCATATGCAAGCGCGCACCCGGATCTTCGGCCTGGCCCTGGCCATGGTCACCCGGATCCTGCTGCTGCTGTCGATCACCTGGGTCATGCAACTGACCGCCGACCTGTTCGTGGTGTTCGGCCAGGGTATTTCCGGCCGCGACATGATCCTGTTCTTCGGCGGCCTGTTCCTGCTGTGGAAAAGCTCCCAGGAGATGTACCACGCCCTGGAAGGTGAAGACGAAACCCATGACGAGCCGAAAGGCAAGGGTGGCAAGTTCATCTACACCATCATCCAGATCGCCATCATCGATATCGTGTTCTCCCTGGACTCGGTGATTACCGCCGTGGGTATGGTTTCCCACGTACCGGTCATGGTTGCTGCGATCATCGTTGCGGTCTTGGTGATGATGCTGGCCGCAGGCACCATCAGCGAGTTCATCGACAAGCACCCGTCGCTGAAAATGCTCGCGCTGTCGTTCCTGCTGATCGTGGGTACCGTGCTGATCGCCGAATCCTTCGACGTGCATGTGCCAAAAGGCTACGTGTACTTCGCCATGGCGTTCTCCCTGGCGGTAGAAGCGGTCAACATCAAGATGCGGACCGCCATCGCGAAAAAGAAAAAGCAGCAGGATCCTGTGAAACTGCGCAAGGACATCCCGGGCCAATAACCCGCGGGCAACACCTGTAGGAGCGAGCGTGCTCGCGAAAAACGCCAACGGTAACGCGTGCTGCCTCATTTCACGCGTTGCCCTTGAGTTCTTCGCGAGCATGCTCGCTCCTACAGTCGTTTCAGGCGCCTGCAAAAAGCTGATTTCATGACAGTTTTGTTTCAAAGCCGACTTTAGCTATGCGATGCTGGCGCACAGGCCGTTCGCCAACTACAGCTTAAGTACACAACACAAAACGGCACGCGGCACTTTTTGCTCCACTTGGAGCACGACTCAATACAGGGGGCCGAGCATGCTGACCCTGCTCAATCTTCTTTCCGCCGTGACCTTGCTGATCTGGGGCACGCACATCGTCCGTACCGGCATCCTGCGGGTCTACGGCTCCAACCTGCGCCAGGTCATCGGGCAGAACATGGCCAGGCGCTGGCTGGCGTTCATTGCCGGGATCCTGGTCACCGCCATGGTGCAAAGCAGCAACGCCACGGCGATGCTGGTGACCTCGTTCGTCGGCCAGGGCCTGATGGGCCTGACGCCCGCCCTGGCGACCATGCTCGGCGCCGATGTCGGTACCGCGCTGATGGCACGGGTGCTGACCCTGGATCTGTCCTGGCTGTCGCCGCTGCTGATCTTTCTCGGGGTGATCTTCTTCCTGTCGCGCAAACAGACGCGCGCCGGGCAGATGGGTCGGGTCGGTATCGGCCTGGGCCTGATCATTCTCGCCCTGCAACTGATTGTCGAAGCCGCCGGGCCGATTACCCAGGCCCAGGGCGTCAAGGTGCTGTTCGCCTCGCTGACCGGTGACATCCTGCTCGACGCCCTGGTGGGCGCGCTGTTTGCGATGATTTCCTACTCCAGCCTGGCCGCCGTGCTGCTGACCGCAACCCTGGCCGGTGCCGGGGTGATTGGCCTGCATGTGGCCATCGGCCTGGTGATCGGGGCCAATATCGGCAGCGGTGTCCTGGCGTTCCTCAGCACCAGCATGCAAAACGCCGCCGGTCGCCAAGTGGCCTTGGGCAGCCTGCTGTACAAGCTGATCGGCCTGCTGCTGATCATTCCCGTCCTGGACCCGCTGGTGCTGTGGATGGACACCCTGGACTACAGCGCCCAAGGCATGGTCATCACCTTTCACCTGCTCTACAACGTCACCCGCTGCCTGATCCTGCTGCCCACCATCGGCCCGATGGCGCGCCTGTGTGCCTGGCTGCTGCCGGAGCGCCCGGAGGCCAATGGCCTGGCCAAGCCCCGTCATCTGGACCCGACGGCGCTGACCACCCCGAGCCTGGCCCTGGCCAACGCCGCCCGGGAAACCCTGCGCCTGGGGGACCTGATCGACAACATGCTGACCGCCATGCTGGAAGTGCTGCGCGGCAAACAAACCGCCATCACCCAGGAAATGCGCAGCCTCAGTGATGACGTCGAGGCACTCTACAGCGCGATCAAGCTGTATCTGGCGCAAATGCCCCGCGAAGATCTCAGCGAGCACGACAGCCGGCGCTGGGCCGAAATCATCGAGCTGTCGATCAACCTGAAGCTGGCCGGCGACTTGATCGAACGTATGCTGCGTAAGGTCCAGCAGCAGAAAACCTCCCAGCGCCGCTCGTTTTCCGAAGTCGGGCTCGAAGAACTGGCCGGCCTGCATAGCCAGTTGATCTCCAACCTGCGCCTGGGCCTGTCGGTGTTCCTCAGCGCCGACCCGGAAAGCGCCCGCCAGTTGCTGCGCGAGAAGCGCCGCTTCCGCGCCCAGGAACGGCGCCTGGCCCACGCCCACGTCAGCCGCCTGCAACGCAAAATCGTGCAAAGCATCGAGACCAGCTCCCTGCACCTGGAGCTGATTGCCGACATGAAGCGCCTGAACTCGTTGTTTTGCAGCAGTGCTTATGTCGTGCTGGAAACCTCCGAGACCGGTGCGTTGGCGGTGGACAATATTGCCGACATCACCCATTCGCCCTGAACGAACCGCACACCCCGGGAGTCAGTTAAAAACACCACCTACCCAATGTAGGAGCGGGCTTGTGTGGGAGCGAGCTTGCTCGCGATAGCATCACTGCGGTGTAACTGATTCACCGAGTGCGCGCATCGCGGGCAAGCCCGCTCCCACAAAAAGCCAGTTTCAACCGTTATTGCTCGCTAGGAACCCCGTTATGCGTCGCCTGCTACTCGCCTGCCTGCTCATAGGCTCGGCCCACGCCTCTGCCTTTGATCGCTTGCAGGTCGAAGGCTACATGTTGCCCAACGGCCTGCAATTGCTGCTCAAGCCGGGCACCGAGCGCGGGCACGTGGCGATCCGCCTGGTGGTCGGCGTAGGCCTGGATGACTTCAGTTGCGAAGACAAAGAACTGCCCCACCTGCTGGAACACCTGCTGTTCAGCGGCATCGATGGCGGCGGCGAAGGCGAGCTGGAAGAACAGATGCAGGCCCTGGGCGGGGAGTGGAACGCCTACACCAGCAATGCCGACACCACCTTCGTCATCGAGGCCCCGGCGCGCAACCAGCGCAAGGTGCTGGACCTGCTGAAGGCGATCCTGACCCGGACCGAGCTGAGCGATGCCGCAATCAACGCCGCCAAGCAGGTGGTGGAGCGCGAAGATGGGGGTCACTATTCACACCTGCAACGCCTGCTGGATCGCCAGGACCTGGGCCATAACGCCAGCAATCAACTCGCGGTGGAACTGGGCCTCAAATGCGCCGAGCGGGCCGAAGTCGAACACCTGACCCGCGCGCAACTGCAGAGCGTGCGCCAGGCCTGGTACGCCCCCAACAACATGACCCTGATCATCGTCGGCGACCTCGACAAACTGCTGCCGGCCTATCTGGAGCGCACCTACGGCCAACTCGAGCCGGTCGACCCCAGCGAACACCGGGCGTTGCCGCAAACCCTGGGCGCCGCAGCGACCCATCGTGACCTGATCCGTGGCTGGGTCGGCGATGGCGCCAAGCTGCACTGGTTGTTCCCCGAACCCACGCTGGACGAGCAGCACGATGCCACCTACGACCTGCTCAAGGACTACCTGGATTGGGCGTTGTATCGCCAGTTGCGCCTGCAGCATGGCCTGTCCTACGGCCCATGGAGCGAGCGCGAAGTGCTGGGCGGCGTGGGGTTCATGAGCCTCAACGCGGACCTTGACCGCGATAACCTGCCCGAGGCCGAACGCGTTCTTGAAAGCCTCAAGGCCAGGCTGCTTGAGGACGGTCTCGACCCGGCGACCTTCAGCCGCCTGCAACAAGCCGCCATCGACCGCCAGGCCTGGGCCGTGCAGGGCAATAGCGCGCTGGCCGACTACTACTGGGGCGCCTTGGCCGACTACGCCGACGGGCGTCTCAGCGACCCGGCCAAGCGCCTCAAGGCCGTGAGCCTGGCGCAAACCAATCAGGCCATGCGCCAGCTGTTCAACCAGCAGGGCTACTGGCGCATCGAAAAACCGCTGCTCAGTTACGACGCCCTGGGCTGGATCGCCGCAGGCGTGCTGGGGCTGATTGCTATTGTGCTGATTGGGCTGCGCCGTTATCGCAAAGCAATTGTGCAATGACACGCCTATCAACAGGCTAAGACGTTATTCTGTCTGGGATTTTTTCCTACAAAGACTGCGAACTGCCGAATGCCAAACCTGACCCTTCTCATCCAGCGCGTCCTCGAACTGATGAAGCGCTACCCAGGGGTGATCGCACTCGGCGGTTTTATCTCGGGGGTGGGCAGCTTTATCCTGGTGGACCGCCAACAAGGCATGGCCAGTTGGATCGCGATCATCATGCTGGTGAGCTGGCTGTGGCTGATGCTGGAAAACAGCTTCACCCAGTTGTTCAGCAAGGTCTTCAAGCGGGAAATCCCCGAACCGCTGCTGCGCTACGCCACACAGATGATCCACCAGGAAAGCCTGTTCTTTGTCCTGCCGTTCTTTTTCGTCACCACCACCTGGAACAGCAGCCAGGCCATTTTCACCGGCTTGCTGGGCGCCGCCGCACTGGTCTCGATCACCGACCCGCTGTACTACAAATGGCTGGCGCCCAAGCGCTCGCTGTTTCTGGCACTGCACACCCTGACCCTGTTTGCCGCCTTGCTCACCGCACTGCCGATCATCCTGCACCTGACCACCGCCGAGAGTTACAAACTGGCGCTGGGGGTGGCGATGGCCTTGTCGATCCCCAGCCTGGCCGTGAGCCTGCCGCTGCGCAGCGTCAAGGGTTGGCTGATGCTGCTGGGCGTGACGGCGGCGATTGGCTGCGCGGGTTGGTTCCTGCGCAGCTGGGTGCCGCCGGCCACCCTGTGGATGACCGAAGTGGCAATCAGCACCCAATTGCAGGACCGCACCCCCGGCGATGACCTCAAGGAAGTCAGCGCCAGCCAACTGCGCAGCAGCGGCCTGTACGCCTACACCGCAATCAACGCACCGCGCGGGCTGGACGAGCGCATCTACCATGTGTGGCAGTTCAACGGCAAAGAGGTCGACCGCATCGCCCTGGATATCCATGGCGGACGCAAGGAAGGCTACCGGGCCTGGACCCACAAGCAGAACTTCCCGGCGAATGCCGTGGGCCGCTGGCAAGTACGGGTGCTGACCGAAGACGGCCAGGTCATCGGCGTGTTGCGCTTTAAAGTCACTGACACCGTACAAACGGACACGCCAAAGTAGGACGGATCGTGCTATTACATAGCAATTGTGGAATAGCCAAACAAGCTCGGAGCTTATGACCAGTAGCACAACGGCAGGCAATGCCCACCTGGACGCGTCCACCCAGCCGCCTCAATTGCGGGTCACCGGGGACTGGACGCTGGCCCACTACAGCGCCCTGAAAAAGCTCTCGGCAAGCCTCGACGGCCAGTACGACGCCAGCACCCGCGTCGACCTCAACGGCCTGGGCGCACTGGACACCGCCGGCGCCTCGTTGCTGGTGGAACTGCTGGGCCCGGAGCGCATTGAGCATTCGGCCGAACAAACCGACTGCAGCCTGCCCGCTGCCGACCGGGCGCTGCTCAAGACCGTCTACCGCTCCCTGAATGATTTTTGTGTGCCGGTCAAAGAGCCGCAGCAAAACGCCGGTATCCAGCTTTTGGCACGCATCGGCCGCGCGGTGGATACCGTCTGGCAAGACGCCATGACCCTGCTGGGCTTTATCGGCCTGATTCTCGAAACCTTCGCTCGCGGCGTGTTCCGGCCCAAACGCTGGCGCCTGACGCCGATGGTGGCGCATATCGAACAGACGGGGCTGGATGCCGCGCCTATCGTCGCCTTGCTGACCTTCCTGGTGGGCGCGGTGGTCGCGTTTCTCGGCGCCACGGTGCTGGAGAGTTTCGGCGCAAGCATTTTCACCGTGGACCTCGTGGCGTTTTCCTTCTTGCGGGAGTTCGGTGTCCTACTCACCGCGATCCTGATGGCCGGCCGCACCGCCAGCGCCTTCACCGCACAAATTGGCTCGATGAAGGCCAACGAAGAAATCGACGCGATCCGCACCATGGGCCTCGACCCCATGGAGTTGCTGGTACTGCCACGCGTCCTCGCGCTGCTGGTGGCGCTGCCGATGCTGACCTTTCTCGCGATGATTTCAGGCATTGTCGGCGGCGGCGTGGTGTGCGCCGTGGCCCTGGATATTTCGCCGGCGATGTTCCTCTCGCTGCTGCAATCGGACATTGGTGTCCAGCATTTGCTGGTGGGGCTGGTCAAGGCACCGTTCTTCGCCTTCCTGATCGCGGCCATTGGCTGCCTGGAAGGCTTCAAGGTCAGCGGCAGCGCCGAATCGGTCGGCGCCCACACCACCTCCGCAGTGGTGCAATCGATTTTCGTGGTGATCGTGCTCGACGCGGTAGCCGCATTGTTCTTTATGGAGATGGGCTGGTGAGCCGTTTACAACGAGCGCCCAGCGAGGCGGTGATCGAAGTCCGTGGCCTGTGCAACCGCTTTGGCCCGCAGAGCGTGCATGAAAACCTCGACCTGGATCTGTACAAGGGCGAGATTCTCGCCGTAGTGGGCGGCTCGGGCAGCGGCAAGTCGGTGCTGCTGCGCAGCATCATCGGCCTGCGTCAGCCCAGCGAAGGCCAAGTGCGGGTATTCGGCCAGGACTTGCCGAGCCTCTCAGAACACGAGCGCTCCCTGGTGGAACGGCGTTTCGGCGTGCTGTTCCAGAAAGGCGCGCTGTTCTCCTCGCTGACGGTCACGGAAAACGTCGCCCTGCCACTGATCGAACACGCCGGCCTGAGCCGCGCCGATGCCGAGCATCTGGCGGCAGTCAAGCTTGCGCTGGCCGGGCTGCCATTGTCGGCGGCCGACAAATACCCGTCCTCGCTGTCCGGCGGGATGATCAAACGTGCGGCCCTGGCCCGCGCCCTGGCCCTCGACCCGGACATTTTGTTTCTCGACGAACCGACCGCTGGCCTCGACCCCATCGGCGCGGCGGCATTCGACCAACTGATCCTGACCCTGCGTGATGCCTTGGGCCTGAGCGTGTTGCTGATCACCCACGACCTCGACACGCTCTACACCATCACCGATCGCGTGGCCGTGCTGGCGCAGAAAAAGGTGCTGGTGGCAGATGCCATCGATGTTGTCTCGGAAACGGACGACGCCTGGATTCACGAATACTTTCATGGCCCTCGGGGCCGCGCGGCATTGGATGCCGCTCAACCGCTCAACGAGGTATGACATGGAAACCCGAGCCCATCATGTGATGATCGGTCTGTTCAGCGTGATAGTCGTGGTCGGCGCTATGCTGTTCGGCCTGTGGCTGGCCAAATCCAGCGTCGACAGCGCGTTCCAGGATTACGAAGTGATCTTCAACGAAGCGGTCAGCGGCTTGTCCCAGGGCAGCGCGGTGCAGTACAGCGGGATCAAGGTGGGTGACGTCACCAGCCTGCGCCTGGACCCCAAAGACCCGCGCCGCGTACTGGCACGTATCCGCCTGGCCGGCCAGACGCCGATCAAGGAAGACACCCAGGCCAAGCTGGCGTTGACCGGCATCACCGGCACCTCGATCATCCAACTCAGCGGCGGCACCCCGCAAAGCCCCGAACTCAAAGGCAAGAACGGCAACCTGCCGCAGATCACCGCCTCGCCATCGCCCATTGCCCGGCTGCTCAATAACAGCAACGACCTGATGACCAGCATCAACTTGCTGCTGCATAACGCCAACCGCATGTTCTCGCCCGATAACGTCGACCGCTTGAGCAGCACCCTGGCACACCTGGAGCAGACCACCGGGGCCATCGCCGAGCAGCGCGGTGATATCAAGGTGGTGATGCAGCAGTTGGCCCAGGTCAGCAAACAGGCCGGCGCCACGCTGGAGCAGACCACTGCGCTGATGCGCAACGCCAATGGCCTGCTCAACGACCAGGGCAAGCAGATGTTCGGCAGCGCCGAAGGGGCCATGCGCTCCCTGGAGCAAAGCACCGCGACCATCAACCGCTTGTTGGACGACAACAAGGATTCCCTGAACAGCGGCATGCAGGGCCTCAACGAACTGGCGCCTGCCGTACGCGAGCTGCGCGATACCCTGGGCTCCTTGCGCGCCATCTCCCGTCGCCTGGAAGCCAACCCCAGCGGCTACCTGCTGGGCAGTGACAAGAACAAGGAGTTCACGCCATGAAGCGTGCTTATAAAATGATCGTTCCGGTGGCCCTGGCGCTGGTCAGTGCCTGCTCGATCCTGCCCAAGGCCGACCCTTCCAACGTCTATCGCCTGCCCACCGCCCAAGTGACGGCCCACGGCAACCCGGTAGCCTGGTCGTTGCGCCTGGCCAAACCGCAAGCCAGCGAATTCCTCGACAGCCCGCGCATTGCCGTGGTGCCTCAGGGCGATTTGATCAGCAGCTATGCCCAGTCCCGCTGGAGCGATCCGGCGCCGGTACTGTTGCGCAACCGCCTGCTGGACGGCTTCCAGCGCGATGGCCGGGTGGCCTTGTTGAGCACTGATGACACCAATCTACAGGCGGACCTGGAGCTGGGCGGGCAGTTGCAGGCCTTCCAGAGCGAGTACCGCGGCAGTGCGGTGGAAGTGGTGATCCGGCTGGATGCGCGATTGGTGCGCGGCAGTGACCAACGGATCGTGGCTGCCAAGCGTTTTGAAGTGCGCCAGCCGGTGAGTGATACCCAAGTGCCAGCGGTGGTGGCCGGGTTTGGGTTGGCGGGAGATCAGTTGACCAAGCAGGTGGTGGATTGGGTGGTGGCGCAGGGCAATACAGCACCTAAACGCTGAGGGCCTCATCGCAGGCAAGCCAGCTCCCACATTTGATGTGTTCACAAATCAAAATGTGGGAGCTGGCTTGCCTGCGATAGCGGCCTGAAGCTTAGCCAAAGAACCAGTAGCAAACGGCAATCGCCGCCACCACGCCAGCAAACTCCGCCAGCAGCGCACACCCCACCGCATGCCGCGCGCGCTGGATGCCCACCGAGCCAAAGTACACCGCCAGTACATAGAAGGTGGTCTCGGTACTGCCCTGAATCGTCGCCGCCACCAGTGCCGGGAAGCTGTCCACGCCTTGGGTCTGCATGGTCTCGATCAGCATCGCCCGCGCCGCACTGCCGGAGAACGGCTTGACCATTGCCGTGGGCAAGGCGTCGACAAAGCGCGTGTCCAGGCCGGTCCAGGCCACCAGGTGGCGAATGCCTTCCAGACCAAACTCCAGCGCCCCGGAAGCGCGCAGCACGCCGACCGCACACAACATCGCCACCAGATACGGCAGCAGGTTCTTGGCGACGTCAAAGCCCTCTTTGGCGCCTTCGACAAACGCCTCGTAGACCTTGACCTTGCGCAACGCGCCAATCAGCAGGAACAGCATGATCAGGCCAAACAGCGTGAGGTTGCCAAGGATCGAGGACAGGCCCGCCAGGGCCGTGGCCGACATCGTCGCCAGCAAGGCCATGAAGCCGCCCAGTACCAGCGCGCCCGGGATCAGGTACGCCAGCACCACCGGGTCCCACAAGCGCAGGCGCTGCATCAGCGCCACCGACAGCAGGCCCACCAGGGTCGAGGCGCTGGTGGCCAGCAGGATTGGCAGGAACACCAGGGTCGGGTCCGGCGCGCCTTGCTGGGCGCGGTACATGAAGATCGTCACCGGCAACAGGGTCAGGGAGGACGCGTTAAGCACCAGGAACAGGATCTGCGCGTTGGTTGCGGTGTTGGGGATCGGGTTGAGCTCTTGCAGCGCCTTCATGGCCTTGAGGCCGATCGGCGTGGCCGCGTTATCCAGGCCCAGGCCGTTGGCGGCGAAGTTGAGGGTGATCAAGCCGATGGCCGGGTGACCGGCCGGGACTTCCGGCATCAAGCGCAGGAACAGCGGGCCCAGGGCCTTGGCCAGCCACTCGACGATCCCAGCCTTTTCGGCGATGCGCAGGAAGCCCAGCCACAATGTCAGGGTACCGAACAGCAGTACCATCACCTCCACCGACAGCTTGGCCATGGCGAAGATACTCTCCACCATCGCCGCAAAGATCCCGGCGTTTCCACCCACCAGCCATTGCACCAGCGCCGATACCATTGCCACGACAAAGAAGCCAAGCCACAGGCCATTGAGCATCAGTCACACCCCTTTAAATATGTGGCGAATGATAGCGGGGCTGGCAGAAACGACAAACCCCGGATTTACCGGGGTTTGTGCGATTCAAGCGGCGATCAGCCCTGGCTGGTCTCGCCAGCCGGCAGCGCGGTCTTGGTCCGCCAGTGTGGCAGGGAGTTCCAGTAGCGCTCGCCCTTGGCATCGTCGTACATGCCTTCCCAGCGCGAGATGACCAGCACGGCCAGGGCATTGCCGATCACGTTCAGGGCGGTACGCGCCATGTCCATGATGCGGTCGACGCCGGCGATGAACGCCAGGCCTTCCAATGGGATGCCCACGCTGCCCAGGGTTGCCAGCAGTACCACGAAGGACACGCCCGGTACACCGGCGATACCTTTGGAGGTGACCATCAGGGTCAGTACCAGCATCAGTTGCTGGCCAACCGACAGATCGATGCCATACAGCTGGGCAATAAAGATCGCCGCGATGCTCTGGTACAGGGTCGAACCGTCGAGGTTGAACGAGTAACCGGTTGGCACCACGAAGCTGCAGATGGCTTTCGGTGCGCCGTAGGCTTCCATCTTCTCGATCACGCGCGGCAGCACGGTCTCGGAGCTGGCGGTGGAGTAGGCCAGTACCAGCTCATCCTTGAAGATGCGCATCAGCTTGATCACCGAGAAGCCAAACAGGCGGGCGATCAGGCCAAGAATCACGAAAGCGAAGAACAGGATGGCGACGTAGACCAGGATCACCAGCTTGGCCAGAGGCAGCAGCGAGGCGAAGCCGAAGTTGGCCACGGTCACCGCGATCAGGGCAAATACACCGATAGGGGCGTATTTCATGATCATGTGGGTGACTTTGAACATGCTCTCGGAAACGCCCTGGAACATGGTGACCAGGGGTTCGCGCAAGTCTGGCTTGAGGCTCGACAAGCCCAGGCCGAACAACACGGAGAAGAAGATGATCGGCAGCATCTCGCCACGAGCAACAGCGGCAAAGATGTTCGATGGGATCAGGTTGAGGATGGTCTCGATGAACGCATGCTCATGCTGCACCTCGGCGGCGGTCGCCTGGTACTTGGAGATGTCCACCGTACCCAGGGTACTCATGTCGATGCCGGCACCCGGGTGGAACAGGTTGGCCAACAGCAGGCCGACCACAATCGCAATGGTAGTGACCACTTCGAAGTAAACGATGGTCTTTACGCCGATCCGACCGAGCTTTTTCGCGTCCCCTACACCGGCGATTCCGACAATCAGCGACGAAATCACGATCGGGATCACGATCATCTTGATCAGGCGGATAAAGATATCGCCCGCCGGCTGCAACACGTTGCTGATCCACCAGGCTTTTTCGGCGCTGAAGTGGTTGAGTACAGCACCGATTGCAATCCCTAGCACCAGACCGATGAGGATCTGCCAGGCGAGGCTTAGTTTTGCCTTCTTCATGTCATTACCCTTGTTTCAAGTGGACTCAGGCAGATGCGCCAGCTGGAACGCCCGGAAGCGAAAAAGTGTGAGCATCAGCCTCCGTAGAAGGTCACCGCAGTTGGCCGATATGGCTTACTGGCAAGCGAAAAAAGGCGCAACTATTCCCATGCGGGGGGGCATAGTCTAATGCCGTAAACGCCTACCCCATGCCGAATCGGCATGAGTTTTTGCAAATAAAACTGTCTGTTTGGTCAGTTCGAATGCGACATTTTGTCAGGCATACATGCCGTTAACCGGCCATTTCAGGCTCGCCTAGGGACGTTAGGCTTTTTTGTCGGCTGGAAAAAACTCGTGCAAATTCCTACGCATACCATCGAAAAACACGTCTGGCCGAAGACAAACTTTCTCGATAGATGGTCGCGATGTAACACCGCGAAACGGTTATGTTGAAGCAGAAGGGAATTTTGCAGCTATAGGCGGCATAAGCGCCTAGTGATGACTATCAAGCTCGCCGCAAGTCCGTCAGGCCATAACTGCCTGCGGACTTGCGTCGCAGCTTTTCTCCTGACCCGGCCCTTGCGCAGGCACTCCCTGTACCCGTAGGTCACGCCGATCCACCTTGATCAGAGCAACCCGGCCCCCTGGTCATGCACCGTCATCAGGCGGCGGTGCAAACGGAAACAGGCAGTTGGCCTGGTTCCATGTTGGCGAGGCCCGCAGAGGGGCCTAGTACCAATTCGGATCTTTCTTCAGTTGCTCCATCAGCAACTTCTGCATGCCTTCATCGGGCTTACCGATGAAGCGATAGTCCGCATGCCGTGTTGGCGACTTGTCCGCCGGAAGCCCGGCAGGAACTTCGACCAACATCGCGTAGGCATCGTCCTTATCCATGCTGAACGCGACGATCAGACGTTTATTTAGGCAGGTGTCGGCCGTTTCACACAGCGGCCCTACCAAATACCCGTCACCGTCTTCCGTGACTGCGTTCATTTGCTCAGACGTGCCCGACAGGTTGATCACCCATTCAGGTAGACGCTCTTCCTTCTTGACCACGCCCTGCCAGGTTTCGCGATACTGCGGGTCGGCATTGAGCAGCTCATTGGCCCGCGCCTGGCCGTCATTGGCGGCCATGGCCAAGCCACTGCCGCCCAACAGCAGGGCGGCAGCAAGGGTTTTGAAAGACAAGTTGGCCATGTTCAGCCTCGACCGCGGCGGCCAAAGAAGAAGGAAGCGATGAACATCACCAGGAAAACGACAAAGAGAATCTTGGCGATACCCGTAGCGGTGCCCGCGATACCACCGAAGCCCAGGACTGCAGCCACAATGGCAATGATCAGGAATGTGATTGCCCAACTCAACATGGTGATTCTCCTTATGCGTCTATAGAAGTGACTGCTGTGTAGCCATCCTGTCGCACCCAACGGGGCGCCAGGTTCGTGCCTAGAACACCCAGCGTTCCTCGATCGGTTCGTCGTACAGGGCGATGTCCTGTTCAACCGCCATCATGCGTGGAGCGGTGACTTCAGCGCTGCTGCTGCCAACGGAACGGAAATGGGTCTGCGTCATGGGTGCGCGCTCGAACTGCGGGGCGGACTGCTGGCTCTGCTGCCAATGTTGCAATTGCTGACCACCGATCAAGGTCACCATCAAGGCGAGGCTGGCGAACAGCCCCTGTTGAAGGCGCAGTGGCGATACACGCAATGGCTTGAGGCTTTGGCGAGTCATCCTGAATATCTCCCGCATGTTGTTTTGTTCGTTATCACGCTTGTAGGAGAGGTATTGCAGAGTGCGTGCCAGTTTTTTAATCAGATAAACATCAATAAAATCAGGCACTTGCAATATTGATCCGTTTCTTCCCAGCAGCATCCTGCACGATGCGCCTATCCTCACCGTGCGAAATGCACGATGGTCAGTGGTCGGTTCAAGGGATCAGAGCGGGCTGTAGGACTGCCGAAGGGTCAAGAAGGGTGAAAAACACGCTGCCTAGGCATGTAAGTAGGAACGGTCTCAGATAGCTGCGCGATTGGGCTTTGAATCAATCAGAATAAACCATGCAACTTGCCCGATTATTCCGGGACTAACCAAGATCAATCATTTTTACTTAAGGAGCGCGGGACAGATGGAATCAGCCAAGGAACTTCAAGGCCGCATTCTTTTAGTGGACGACGAGTCCGCAATCCTCCGCACCTTCCGTTACTGCCTGGAAGATGAAGGCTATACCGTGGCCACCGCCAACAGCGCGGCCCAAGCCGATGCCCTGCTGCAACGCCAGGTCTTCGACCTGTGCTTCCTGGACCTGCGCCTGGGCGAGGACAATGGTCTGGATGTACTGGCGCAGATGCGTATCCAGGCGCCCTGGATGCGCGTAGTGATCGTCACCGCTCATTCGGCCGTGGATACGGCCGTGGATGCGATCCAGGCAGGCGCGGCCGATTACCTGGTCAAGCCTTGCAGCCCGGACCAACTGCGCCTGGCCACCGCCAAGCAGCTCGAGGTGCGTCAGTTGTCGGCACGCCTGGAAGCGCTGGAAGGCGAAGTGCGCCAGCCCAAGGATGGCCTCGACTCCCATAGCCCGTCGATGATGGTGGTGCTGGAGACCGCCCGCCAAGTGGCCGGCACCGACGCCAATATCCTGATCCTCGGCGAGTCCGGCACCGGTAAAGGTGAGCTGGCCCGGGCTATCCACGGCTGGAGCAAAAGGGCGAAGAAGTCCTGCGTCACCATCAACTGCCCGTCCCTGACCGCCGAACTGATGGAAAGCGAGCTGTTCGGCCACAGCCGAGGGGCCTTTACCGGCGCCAGCGAAAGCACCCTGGGCCGGGTCAACCAGGCCGACGGCGGCACGCTGTTTCTCGACGAAATCGGCGACTTTCCCCTGACATTGCAACCCAAGTTGCTGCGTTTTATTCAGGACAAGGAATATGAGCGGGTCGGCGACCCGGTCACCCGCCGCGCCGATGTACGTATCCTGGCGGCGACCAACCTGAACCTGGAAGACATGGTGCGCGACGGGCGTTTTCGCGAAGACTTGCTGTATCGCCTCAACGTCATCACGCTGCACCTGCCACCCCTGCGTGAACGCAGCGAAGATATCCTCGCCCTCGCCGACCGCTTCCTCGCGCGCTTCGTCAAAGAGTACGCGCGGCCAGCTCGCGGCTTCAGCGACGAGGCCCGCGAAGCACTGCTGAACTACCGTTGGCCGGGCAATATCCGCGAACTGCGCAACGTGGTGGAGCGCGCGAGCATCATCTGTGCCCAGGAGAAGGTCGAAATCAGCCATCTGGGTATGGCCGAGCAGCCGACCAATAATGCACCGCGCATCGGTGCGGCGCTGAGCCTGGATGAGCTGGAAAAGGCCCATATCGGCGCCGTCCTGGCCACCAGCGACACCCTGGACCAGGCAGCCAAGACCCTGGGCATCGATGCGTCGACGCTGTATCGCAAACGCAAGCAATACAACCTGTGAGCTGTACCTTATGAAGCTGGCGATGAAACTGCGCACGCGGCTGTTCCTGAGCATTTCTGCGCTGATCACCGTGGCGCTGCTCGGGTTGCTGCTGGGGCTGGTGAGTGTCATGCAAATGGCCAAGACCCAGGAATCCCTGATCCGCAGCAACTTCATCACCCTGGATCTGGGGCTCAAGCTGCGCCAGAGCCTGGGTGACCAACTGATTCTGATGCTTCACGACACCCCAGACCCGGTGGCGCTGAACAAGGCCAAGCAGCAATACTTCAAGCTGTTGGACGAGGGCGTCGCCCACGAAATGAGTGTCGCCAGGGTCGGCGGTTTCTCTCAAGCCAAGGCCGATTACCTGACGTTCCTTGAAGCGTTCGAAGAAAACGAAAGTACTCCGCCGTCCCTGCGCAATAACGAAAAACTCACCACCAGCTTCAACGTCTTGCGCAATGGCCTGATCAGCGAACATAAAAGAGCACTGGAAAACATCAACGACACCGAAAGCCAGTCTCGCGAACGCGCCCTGTGGATTGCCGGGCTGCTCGGGCTGGTGGGCCTGGCAGTGCTGATCATCGGCTTCATCACCGCCCATGGCATTGCCCGGCGCTTTGGCGGGCCCATCGAAGCCCTGGCCAAGGCGGCCGATAAAATCGGCCAGGGAAATTTTGATGTCACCTTGCCGATTTCTTCGGCGGCTGAAATGAACCAACTGACCCGACGCTTCGGCATCATGGCCGAAGCCCTGCGTCAGCATCAGGCAACCAATGTCGACGAATTGCTCGCCGGCCAGCAACGCCTGCAGGCTGTACTCGACAGCATCGACGACGGTTTGCTGATGATCGACCGCCAAGGGCGCCTGGAGCATCTCAACCCGGTCGCCCAGCGCCAGTTGGGTTGGGACGAGAGTCGCCTGGGGCAGGGCCTGGGTGAAGCGTTGCAACGGCCCGAACTGGATGAGCAACTGCACCTGGTGCTGCGTGGCGGCAACCTGGAACACGCACCTGACGACCTGGAAGTGGAAGTCGAGGGTGAATCACGCCTGTTGACCTACAGCATGACGCCCGTCAGCCACCACCAAGGGCATATTCTCGGCGCCGTGATGGTGTTGCATGACGTTACCGAACAGCGGGCCTTCGAACGGGTGCGCAGCGAATTTGTGCTGCGTGCTTCCCATGAGTTGCGTACGCCAGTCACCGGTATGCACATGGCGTTCGGCCTGTTCCAGGAACGGGCGAAATTCCCTCCTGAGTCTCGCGAAGCCGACCTGTTGAATACGGTCAACGAAGAAATGCAGCGCCTGATGCAGTTGATCAACGACCTGCTCAACTTTTCCCGCTACCAGAACGGCCTGCAAAAACTCACCCTGGCGCCTTGCGACATCAATGATCTGCTTGAACATGCCCGTGCGCGCTTTGCTGAACTGGCGAATGCGCAAAACATCGACCTGCTGGTAGAAGCGCAAGCGCAACTGCCCAGGTTGCATGCCGACCAAGCGCAATTGGAGCGGGTTCTGGACAACCTGCTCGGCAATGCCCTGCGCCATACCAGCGAAGGCGGGCAGATTCGCCTGCAGGCGCGGCGCCATGGCGAACGGCTGATCATCAGCGTCGAAGACAACGGCGAAGGCATCGCCTACGGCCAGCAGGGTCGGATTTTCGAGCCTTTTGTCCAGGTAGGCCGCAAGAAAGGCGGCGCCGGCCTGGGGCTGGCGCTGTGCAAGGAGATCGTGCAGTTGCACGGTGGCCGCATGGGAGTCTATTCCCGGCCGGGGCAGGGTACGCAGTTCTATATGGCGTTGCCGCTGTAACTCGTGGCAAGCGGGCTTGCCCTGCGCGGCGGCGCCAACAAGGTCGGTGCTTTTTTCAGGCTAACCGAGTGGCAGGTTTGGGGCTGCTACGCAGCCCAACGGAGGACTAGCCCCCTCGCCACATTTACCGTGCCAGCAGTGGTCAAAGCACCTCTTGTGGCGAGCGGGCTTGCCCCGCGCTGGGCCGCGCAGCGGCCCCAATAAGGCCGGTGAGTTTTTCAGATAAACCGAGTGGCAGGTTTAGGGTTGCTACGCAGCCCAGCTGGGGACGAGCCCCCTAGCCACTAACCCCACTTAGCGGTGGTTCAACACCCGCAGGATCGCTGCGCTTTGCGCATCCGGCGTGCCGTCGTACAGGGCCGGCCGGAAGCGCATCTGGAACGCGGCCAGCACACGCCGAGTCGCCACATCCAGCTCGCCGGTCTGCGGCGTGGAATACCCCAGGCGTGCCAACTCTTCCTGGAACCAGGTAACGCTTGGCAGTTGCCTGGCGTACTCGGCCTGATACCGCGCGACCGCCTGGCCCTCGGGCCAGATCCCCAAGCCTTCATCCGCCAGGCGCTTCCACGGGAACAAGGGGCCCGGATCAAGTTTGCGACCGGGGGCGATATCGCTATGCCCAATAATGAACTTAGGGTTGATCCGGTTGCGCTGGCTGATGTCCTTGAGCAAGGTCACCAGGGACTGGACCTGCGCTTCGGAGTAGGGATACCAGACGCGCCCGGTGGGCGTATCGCGGTAGCCCGGGTTGACGATCTCGATACCAATGGAGCTGGAGTTGAGCCAGGTACGCCCCATCCATTCACTTTCCCCGGCATGCCAGGAGCGCTTGTCTTCATCCACCAGTTTATAGATGGTCGCCCGGGCGTCGTCGCCAATCAGGTAGTGGCTGCTGACCTGGCCTTTGGTCAATAGCGCCAGCGAACCTTGAAGGTTGGTCGCGGTGTAGTGCAGCACGACGAACTGGATACGATTATCGAAGTTCACCGAAGGGTGGGTGGTATCCAGGCGCGGGCCACTCGCACAGCCGGCGAGGGTGAGGGACAGAAGAGCAGCAACGAGAAATTTCATGGCAACAGACAGTACGCTAATAACGATAATGCAACAGTGTAACGTACCGTTTGCCGTTCCGCGGCAGGCTTACAAAATGGAACAACTTTTCAGGCCGCCTGCACCTGATTGCGTCCCGCCGCCTTGGCCCGATACAAGGCTTCGTCTGCACGCTTGAGTGCCAGGTCGCTGCGCTCGCCCGGCTGAAACTGCGCCATGCCGATGGACATGGTGATGGTCACCCGCTCGCCCTTGAAGTGAAACGGGCACGCCTCGATCGCTGCCCGCAGGCGCTCGCCCAGTTCCAGCGCATCGCCCAGCGCCGAATCCGGCATCAGCAGGACAAACTCCTCACCGCCAAACCGCGCGATGAAATCCGTCGGCCGCAGGCGTTTGTTCAACACATTGGCGATAATCTTCAACACCTTGTCGCCCGCCAAATGGCCGTAGCTGTCGTTGATGCGCTTGAAGTGGTCAAGGTCCAGCATCGCCAGTGACAGACTGTTGCCCTGTTGATGCCAGATATTGACCTCGTACTCCAGGCGTTCGCTCCAGGCCGCACGATTGGGCAAGCCGGTGAGCGGGTCGATCAGCGCTTTCTGGCGCTGGACCTCGAGATGATCACGATAACCCTGGGCCTCCTGCTCCATGCTCGCCACGCGCTCGGCCAAGCCCTGCAGCCGTGCGGCCACTTCATGTTCGCGCTGGTCACGCTGCTTTTGGTGCTCGTCCATGGCGCCCAGCAGCCCCTCAAGATGACTCTCCAACACTTGCTTGAGGTCATCGAGGTCAGCCGCTTCCTGGACACTGCTTTGCAAGCCATCCATCTGCTCACGGATTTGCGTATCCATCTCGCGCGCGGCGCTGCGGCTGTCGGCGTGCCCGTCGCTGGCCGCTTGCAGATTGCTCTGGAAGGCCTCCAGCCGCTCGTTGAGACGCTTGAGGTAGGCCTCGAATTCATGCTGGCCGCTATCGGTAATAGCCAGCATCAATACCGCCAGGTCATCGAGGATCGGCAGCAGTTCGTACCAGTTCAACCCATGGGCCAGGCGTTCGCGCATGGCTTCGGCCTGGGGTCGATGGTGCTCGGGCAGGTCGAGGTCGCCCAACAGGCCGAGCAGGGTGTCTTCGATATGCTTGGCGACGGAACTGTAGGATGGCTCAGGCGAGTCGGGCAGGGCGTACAGCACCTCGCCATCCATCGCGTCAGGGTCAACCTCTGCCGATTCATCATCCAGCACCGGCGGCAACGACAGGCTGCCGATCGCCGTCGGTTGCGGCGCCTCTGGCAGGGCCTGGGGCGCCGCAACCACTGCAAGCGCAGGTTCAGGCGGCGGGGCGAGAATGACTTCGGCGGGCTGGCGCGGCTCCAGTGTTTCCACTACCGCGGCAGGCATCTCAACGGGCAATAACCGGGTCGTAGCAGCCTGCGGCGGTGCTGCCACGCGCTCCTCGACATCAATCTCGGGCGCAACAGTCAGCGCCGCAGACGCAGCCTCCGGCACGGGCTGCTGCGGTGCCTGGGCTTGAGGTGCAAAAGCACGCAGCGCCTGTGCCAGCTCGGGCGCATCCTCAGCGGCCTGGGCGGCAGGACTGGTTTCTACCGCAGGGGCTGGCCGGGAGACCGGGGGAACAGCAGGCTCAACCGGCGCTACCTCCGTACCCACCTCCTTGCCACCAAACAGGCGCTGCAACAAGCCTGGCCGAGCAGGTTCGTCATCCGACTCAAGATTGCTCAGGGCCTGCCCTTGAAGCCCGCTCAACTCACTGAGCAGCAGGGGAATCTCCCGCGCCTGGCCGACGCGGCTGTCCAACTGCTTGGCGAAACTCTTCAGCGGGCGGCTGACTTCCCGCGGCAAGGGCAGCGCCTGCAGTTGCGCAACCAGCGCGGTCAGCGCTGTACTGATCTGATCAACCCGCGTTTCACGGCGCTGCTCGGAGTCCAGTACGGCCTTTTCCAGGCGTGGCAACAGGGCGGCGAGCGCGGCGTCCATGTCATCGCTGCGCACCACATCGCGCATCTCTTTCATACACTGGTCGACCGCCCGGTCCGTGCCTTCGGCCGCCAGCGTGCTGCGCACCAGCCCACGGCGCAGCAAGTCGAGGCGCGCAGCCCAACGGCGTTCGAGCTTTTCTTGTTGCTCGATGCTTAACAGGTATTTCTCTTTCCAGCGCTGGGCTTCGTCGCTCATGCAAGGGATCCGCGAGGGCCGGGGCTCAACGCGGGTAATGCATCAGCCGTGAGCGAACCCGGCAGACGAATCTCTACCGCGACCGGCAGGTGATCGGAAATGGGCTGGGCCAGTACCTGCACGCTTTCCAGGGTCAAGGTCGGGCTTAACAGGATGTGGTCAAGACAACGTTGCGGGCGCCAGCTGGGGAAAGTGGCTTCGACCTGTGGCGCCAGCAGCCCGAGGTCGCGCAACGGAGAATTCTCCAACAGGTCACTGGCGTGGGTGTTCATGTCCCCCATCAGCACCTGGTGTTTGTAATCGCCAATCAGCTCACGGATATAGGCCAACTGCATGGTCCGGGTACGCGCCCCCAGCGCCAGGTGCATCATGACCACCACGAGCGCCTCGGGCCCTTCGCCAAAACGCACGAGAATTGCCCCACGCCCTTTTGGGCCGGGCAGCGGGTGATCCTCGATCGCCCACGGCTTCAAGCGGCTGAGCACACCATTGCTGTGCTGGCCCAAACGACCGAGGTTGCGATTGAGTTGCTGGTACCAGTAGGGGAATGCACCGAGCTGGGCCAGATGCTCGACCTGATTGATGTAGCCCGAACGCAGGCTGCCGCCATCGGCCTCCTGCAGCGCCACCAGGTCGAAGTCACCGAGCAGGTCGCCAATCTTTTGCAGATTGCCGGCCCGCCCCGTGTGGGGCAGCAAATGCTGCCAGCCACGGGTCAGGTAATGACGGTACTTCTCGGTGCTGATGCCAACCTGGATATTGAAGCTCAGCAAGCGCAGCCGGCTGTCCGCCGGCAGGCCGGTGGACGTGAGATGGTGTTCGTTGACCTGCGGATCATGCAGGCCAACGACGCGTTCTGTACCCCAGCGACGCATGGCGAGCCCCTTACTTGGCTGCGCGCTCTTTGGCGATCAACTGGTCGGCAACGTTGAGGGTCGCTTCAGGACCACCGGTGGAGCCGAGGTCAAAGCGGTATTTACCGTTGACGATCAGGGTTGGAACGCCTTGCACGCCGTATTTCTGCGCGAGTTCCTTGGCCTTCGTGATCTGGCCCTTGATGGCAAAGGAGTTGAAGGTGGCGAGGAACTTGTCCTTGTCTACGCCCTGGGTGGCGAGGAAGTCGGCCATTTGATCAGGCTTGGTCAGCGGCTTGCGATCCTTCTGGATAGCTTCGAACACGGCATTGTGGACCTTGTGCTCCACACCCATGGCTTCCAGGGCCAGGAACATCTGGCCGTGGGCATCCCAAGGGCCGCCGAACATGGCTGGGATACGCTTGAAGTTCACATCCGACGGCAGCTTCTCGGCCCAGGGATTGATGGTTGGCTCAAAGGAATAGCAATGCGGGCAGCCATACCAGAACAGCTCTACGACTTCGATCTTGCCGGGCACGGAAACCGGTACCGGATTGGCCAATTCAACATAGGTCTTACCCGCTTCAAGCGGCACGTCGGCGGCTTGGGCGGTCATGCCGAACAGGCTGGCAGTGACGAGAGCGGCGCTGAGGATCAGATTACGCATGCTTTACTCCTGGACAAATAAAGTCGCCTCGCGCGACCTTTTTTATGACAGGTCTACACGGGCATGAGTTCGTTAGTGTAACGGTAGCGACCACAAAAAAGGGCGGCCTAAGCCACCCTTTTTATGCTTGCATCGACAGATTAATCGAGCGTTAACGTTGCCCAGGCAACGTCAGGCCATCCGCGCCTTACTTATGCAGGCCCTGGATGTAGCTGGATACCGCAGCAATGTCTTCGTCGCTCAGTTTGCGGGCGATGGTGCGCATGGTCATGGCATCGCCATCGTTGCTGCGACCGACTTTAGGGTCTTCCTTGCGGAAATCCGTCAGTTGCTTGGCAATGTACTGGGCGTGCTGGCCACCCAGGTGCGGGAAGCCCGCTGCAGCGTTACCCGAACCATCCGGGGAGTGGCAGCCGGTACAGGCAGGCAGGCCTTTTTCCAGGTTGCCGCCACGGAAGATTGCTTCGCCGCGCTCGACCAACGCTTTATCGGCAGCCCCCACGCTGCCGGTCTGGCTGGCGAAATATGCGGCGATATCATCCAGATCCTGATCGGTGAGGTTGGTCAGCATGCCGGTCATTTCCAATACCGTTCGCTTGCCGTCCTTGATGTCGTGCATCTGCTTGGTCAGGTAACGCTCACCCTGGCCCGCCAGTTTTGGGAAGTTGGGTGCCGGGCTGTTGCCGTCCGGTCCATGGCAGGCACCACATACGGCGGCCTTTGTCTGGCCAGCAGTAGCGTCACCTGCAGCATGGGCAACACCAGTGATGCCCAAGGTCAACAGCAGACTCACGATCAATTTGTTCATCAGCTAATCCAATTACGGCTAAAGGTTATAGAGTTATGAACCGGGTCTACTCGCTCATCAAAATAATGATGGCCTGGTAATCCTCGGCACGGCATTCCATGCACAAACCACGCGGCGGCATCGCCTTGAAACCCTGGGTCACGTGCTGCACCAGCGTATCCATGCCTTGCGCCAGTCTCGGCGCCCAGGCTGCCTGGTCACCCCGCTTGGGGGCCGTTGGCAGCTGTCCGGCATGGCAAGCCGCGCAAACGCGGTTGTACATAGCTTCCGGATCCTGTGTAGCCTGCGCACTGTAAAGTGGTACCAGGACACCGACAGCTAGCAGCCACTTGGTCATACGTCGACCTTTTCAGGGTTTGGAAGCGTTATGCGTTCTAATGCGCAATAAAGGTCTATCGCTCCCGTGAACTTCATCCTTCGCTGGGACAAAGCACACACAAAATCTGCGGCATTATATACTGGCGCTACTGAAACGGGAACGACACTACTTGCCGCACCCATTCCCGGCACCGCCCACATCGGAAATCCCATGCAACTCAAGAACCCCATCCTCGGTCTGTGCCAACAGTCCACCTTCATGCTCAGCGCCGCCAAAGTCGACCAATGCCCCGACGACGAAGGCTTTGAAGTGGCCTTCGCCGGGCGCTCCAACGCTGGCAAGTCCAGCGCACTCAACACCCTGACCCATGCCAGCCTGGCTCGTACCTCGAAAACCCCAGGTCGCACACAGCTCCTCAACTTCTTCAAGCTAGACGATGATCGGCGTCTGGTCGACCTGCCGGGCTACGGTTACGCGAAAGTACCTATCCCACTGAAGCTGCACTGGCAGCGTCACCTGGAAGCCTACCTGGGTGGCCGCGAAAGCCTGAAAGGTCTGATCCTGATGATGGACATCCGTCACCCAATGACCGATTTCGACCTGCTGATGCTCGATTGGGCGGTTGCCAGCGGCATGCCGATGCACATTTTGCTGACCAAGGCCGACAAGCTGACCTACGGCGCCGCCAAGAACACCTTGCTCAAAGTGCAGGCCGAAATCCGTAAGGGTTGGGGTGATGCGATCACGATCCAGCTCTTCTCGGCGCCCAAGCGCATGGGCCTGGAAGACGCCTATACCGTACTGGCAGGCTGGATGGAATTGGCCGACAAGGGCACAGAAATCGCCGAGTGACTTTGTTGCGGGCAAAAAAAATCCCGAACTTCGTATGGGGAGGGGAAGTTCGGGATCTAAGTACTCCGGACCGCTAGGGCGGGGTCCAGATATCTGCCAACACTTAACACAACATAGGAGCATTGAAGGGCTTCACCACCCATTCAGTAACTCTGAGTGACTTTTCATGGGTTAAGTTCCGGTGCCCGGAAAAACTATTGGAAATAACTGTGGGCAGTTTCCGATCTATAGGCGTTGCTGCGACTTGATGCCGCAGCAACGCCCTGTGATCAGTGGGCTTCATCCCAGTTGTTACCCACTCCAACCTCAACCAGCAGCGGCACATCCAGTTTCGCAGCACCACTCATGTGCTCACGAATCTTCTCGCTGACTTCGGCCACCAGGTCTTCACGGACCTCGACCACCAATTCATCGTGCACCTGCAGGATGACCTTGGCATCCAGCCCCGACTCCGTCAGCCAGTTATCAACCTTGACCATCGCTTTCTTGATGATATCGGCGGCCGTACCCTGCATCGGCGCGTTGATCGCGGTTCGTTCGGCGCCCGCGCGCTCCTGGGGCTTGTTGGAGTGGATGTCCGGCAGGTACAGCCGGCGCCCGAACAGGGTTTCCACGTACCCCTGATCGGAAGCCTGGGCGCGGGTGCGCTCCATATACTCGCGCACGCCAGGGTAGCGGGCGAAGTACACATCGATATAAGCCTTGGCGGTCTTGGTATCGACACCGATATCCTTGCCCAGCTTCTGCGCACCCATTCCGTAGATCAGGCCGAAGTTGATCGCCTTGGCGCTGCGGCGTTGATCGGACGTGACCTCGCCCAACTCGACCTTGAACACCTCGGCCGCCGTGGCCGTGTGCACATCGAGGTTGTCGCGGAACGCGTTCAGCAAGCCCTCGTCCTTGGACAAGTGCGCCATGATCCGCAGTTCGATCTGCGAATAGTCCGCCGCCAGCAACTTGTAGCCCTTGGGCGCGACGAATGCCTGGCGGATCCGCCGGCCTTCGGCGGTGCGCACCGGGATGTTCTGCAGGTTCGGATCACTGGACGACAAGCGCCCGGTGGCCGCCACGGCCTGGTGGTAAGAGGTGTGGATCCTCCCGGTACGTGGGTTGATCTGCTCTGGCAAGCGGTCGGTGTAGGTGCTTTTGAGTTTGCTCATGCTGCGGTACTGCATCAGTACCTTAGGCAGTGGGAAGTCATCTTCAGCCAGCTTGGCCAAGACTTCCTCGGCGGTCGAGGCCTGGCCCTTGCCGGTTTTCTTCAATACCGGCAGCCCGAGTTTTTCGTAGAGGATCGCCCCCAACTGCTTGGGTGAACCGAGGTTGAACTCCTCTCCGGCGATCTCATACGCCTGGCGCTCCAGTTCCACCATCTTGTTACCCAGCTCGATGCTTTGCACGCCCAGCAGCGCGGCATCGACCAAGGCACCCTGGCGCTCAATCCGCGCCAGCACCGGCACCAACGGCATCTCGATATCCGTCAACACACTGGCCAGGCTCGGCAGCGCAGCGAGTTGTGCGTGCAATGCCAAGTGCAGGCGCAGGGTCACATCGGCATCTTCAGCCGCGTAGGGGCCTGCCTGTTCCAGGGGGATCTGGTCGAACGTCAGTTGCTTGGCGCCCTTGCCGGCAATGTCCTGGAAGCTGACGGTGTCATGCTCCAGGTACTTCTTGGCCAGGCTGTCCATGTCGTGACGGGTCGCGGTGGAGTTCAGCACATAGGATTCGAGCATGGTGTCGAAGGCGATGCCGCGCACGGTAATGCCGTGTGCCGGGTCGCCGCCGATGGCGCAATTGGCCAGGATATTCATGTCGAACTTGGCGTGCTGGCCCACCTTGAGCTTTTGCGGGTCTTCCAGCAGCGGCTTCAAGGCCAGCAGTACGGTATCGCGGTCCAGTTGCTCGGGTACGCCGATGTAGGAATGGGTCAGCGGAATGTAGGCCGCTTCATTGGCCTGTACGGCAAACGAAACCCCTACCAGCTGCGCCTGCTGGGCATCGACACCGGTGGTTTCGGTATCGAAGGCAATCAGCTTGGCGTCATTGAGCTTCTTCAGCCACACGTCAAAACGGGCCTGGTCGAGGATGGTTTCGTACTGCGCTTCGACCGGGGCCAGGGTCTTTGCGGCCTCAGGCTCAGCCGAAGGCTGCACCGGCGCTACGTCGGCAGCCGCTTTAAGCTCGACCCGCTTGGCATCGCGCTGAATCTCATCGATCCAGCTCTTGAACTCCAGCAGGGTGTACAGCTCCAGCAGCTTTTCACGATCAGGCTCGATCAAGTGCAAGTCTTCCAGGCCAACCTCCAGTGGCACGTCGACCTTGATGGTCGCCAACTGGTAGGACAGGAATGCCATCTCTTTGTGTTCTTCCAACTTGGCCGGCAGGGTCTTGGCCCCACGGATCGGCAAGGTCGGGACAATGTCGAGCTGCTCGTAAAGCTCTTTCAGGCCGCCGTTCACACCCACCAGCAAGCCCGAAGCAGTCTTAGGACCAATCCCCGGAACGCCAGGGATGTTGTCGGAGGAATCGCCCATCAGCGCCAGATAATCGATGATCTGCTCGGGAGCGACGCCGAATTTCTCCTTAACGCCGTCGATGTCCATCGCACTACCGGTCATGGTGTTGACCAAGGTAATGTGCCCATCGACCAATTGCGCCATGTCCTTGTCGCCGGTAGAGATCACCACCGGGCGGTCAGCGGCCGCGCTGCTGCGGGCCAGGGTGCCGATCACGTCGTCCGCTTCAACGCCTTCGACGCACAGCAGCGGGAAGCCCAGGGCAATTACGCTCTGGTGCAGCGGCTCGATCTGCACGCGCATGTCATCGGGCATGCTCGGGCGGTTGGCTTTGTATTCGGCGTACATGTCATCGCGAAATGTCCCACCCTTGGCGTCGAACACCACCGCGAACGGGCTGTCCGGGTACTGCTTGCGCAGGCTTTTGAGCATGTTCAGCACGCCCTTGACCGCACCAGTCGGCAGGCCTTTGGACGTGGTCAGCGGCGGCAGCGCGTGGAAGGCGCGGTACAGATATGAAGAACCGTCCACCAGGACGAGGGGGGCTTGGCTCATGAGCAGGATCAACCTTTTCGGCGGGTCAGGCGCTAGAATAGCCGGACCAATGACAACAAAGGGACAAGGTTATCATGCGCACATTCAATCGCCTGCTGTTGACCGGCTTGATTGCACTCGCTCCGATGGCTGCCATGGCGGCAGACGACGCTCCCTCGGGGGACCCGCAAGTCACCATTCGCACGGAAGGCGACAAGACCATCCAGGAATACCGCCAAAATGGCTTCCTGTATGCCATCAAGATTACCCCGAAAGACGCGCCCCCGTATTTCCTGGTGCGCGCGGACGGAACCGATGCAAACTTCATCCGCTCGGACCAGCCGGATATGCTGATCCCTTCATGGAAGATCTTCGAATGGAAATGATTTCTTAATTTCAATCGGCGCTGCGGCCCGTGGCGCCCGTAATGGCAGTTTTAACCATGTCTGTGTTCACCCCCCTGGCTCGGCCCGAGCTGGAAACCTTTCTCGCCCCTTATGGGCTCGGCCGCCTGCTCGATTTCCAGGGGATTGCCGCGGGTAGCGAAAACACCAACTTCTTTATCAGCCTGGAGCAGGGCGAATTTGTCCTGACCCTGGTTGAGCGCGGCCCCGTGGACGAAATGCCGTTCTTCATCGAACTGCTGGACGTACTCCACGACGCCGACCTGCCGGTGCCTTACGCCCTGCGCACCACCGACGGCGTGGCCCTGCGCGAATTGGCAGGCAAGCCGGCGCTGCTGCAACCGCGCCTTGCCGGCAAGCACATCAAGCACGCCAACGCTCAGCATTGCGTGCAAGTGGGTGAACTGCTCGCTCACCTGCACCTGGCCACCCAGGGCGACAAGGTGCTGGAGCGCAAGACCGATCGCGGGCTGGATTGGATGCTCGACGAAGGTGCGCAACTGATCTCGCACCTCGATGCTGAGCAACAGCGCCTGCTGCAAGCGGCCCTGGATGAAATCCAGCAGCACAAGGCACACATCCTCACGCTGCCCCGCGCCAACATTCACGCCGACCTGTTTCGCGACAACGCAATGTTCGAAGGCACCCACCTGACCGGGCTGATCGACTTCTACAACGCGTGCTCCGGCCCGATGCTGTACGACGTGGCGATTGCCCTGAATGACTGGTGCTCGGACGAAGCTGGGGTGATTGACGGCCACCGCGCCCGGGCGCTGCTGGGGGCCTACGCGGCATTGCGGCCGTTCAGCACCGGGGAAGCCGAACTGTGGCCGACGATGTTGCGCGTGGCCTGTGTGCGGTTCTGGCTGTCACGCCTGATTGCAGCCGAGACATTTGCCGGGCAGGACGTGTTGATTCACGACCCCGTGGAGTTCCAGCAACGGCTGGAGCAGCGCCAGCAGGTTGCGATCCAGCTGCCGCTCGCCCTCTAAATGTGGGGCTTGCTCGCGAATGCGGTGTGTCAGCCAAGTAGCGGGTGACTGACACACCGCATTCGCGAGCAAGCCCGCTCCCACATTGGTTTGGCGCTGTGCCTACAGTGAGTCCAGGCACCCTGCCAAATCATTGCCCAGCTTTTCCAGCAACTGTTCATAGCCTTGAGCGGTTGCCGGGGTGTAGCCGCCCAGGGCATCCAATTCCGCCAGTTTCACCGGCAGGCCCGCCACCAGGGTCTCGGCCAGGCGCGGGCGCAATGGCGGCTCGCTGAACACACAGGTCTTGCCCACTTCCTGCAAGCGCGTGCGCATCGCCGCCACATGTTGGGCGCCGGGTTGCACTTCGGCGGCCACGCTGAATACGCCGGTATGCTTGAGGCCATAGGCATCTTCAAAGTAGTCGAAGGCTTCGTGGAACACGAAGTAAGGCTTGCCGGCGATACCCGCCAGGCGCGCCTTGAGGCGCACATCCAGGGCATCCAGGCGAGCGTTGAACCCCTGCAGGTTGCTCTGGTAACGCGCCGCGTTGGCCGGATCGGCCGCGCTCAAGTCCGCCGCCATTTTTGTAGCAATCACCCGCGCATTGACCGGTGATAACCACAGGTGAGCATCCAGGCTTCCCGGACGATGATCGTGATCGTGGTCGTCGGCTTCTTCGCCATGGGAGTGATTATCTTCGGCGAAATGACGCAGTTTGAGCCCCGGCAACTCCTGCACCGCGAATGTCGGCAAGCGGCGGCCCTTGAGCACCCGAGGCAGGAAGCCTTCCATGTCCGGACCGATCCAGTACAGCAGATCCACCGATTGCACACGCCGTACGTCGGATGGTCGCAATGCATAGTTATGGGGCGAGGCTCCCGGCGGCAATAACACCTCTGGAACCGCCACCCCGTCCTGCACAGCGGCGGCAATCAGCTGCAAGGGCTTGATGCTGGTCAGCACCCGAACCTCGGCCTGGGCAGCCCCGGCAATCCATAAACTGGTGACAAATACGACAAAAACGGCAAAAAGTCGGGACACGATGAGCACTCAAGTCAGCAGGAACGGGTAACATAATAACGTCTCTCACAAATATCTGTCGCCGCTCATGCCTAAAACACCGCTTGCCAGCCGTCCCCACGACCACTCTCACTGCGTCCACAACGCACTGTCAGAGGCCGACGCCCTGTGCGCACGCCAAGGCCTGCGCCTGACGGCCCTGCGCCGGCGGGTGCTGGAACTGGTGTGGCAGAGCCACAAACCCCTGGGTGCCTACGACATTCTCGGCGTGCTCAGCGAGCAGGACGGCCGCCGCGCCGCGCCGCCGACGGTGTACCGTGCGCTGGACTTCCTGTTGGAAAACGGCCTGGTACACCGCATCGCCTCGCTAAACGCCTTTGTCGGCTGCAACCACCCGGAACACGCGCACCAGGGCCAGTTCCTGATCTGCCGTGAATGCCACGCCGCCATCGAGCTTGAGCAAAAAAGCATCAGCGACGCGATCATCAAGAGTGCCGGCGATGTGGGCTTCCGAGTCGAAGGGCAGACCGTCGAAGTGGTAGGCATCTGCTCGGGCTGCCAGGGGGCTTGATGAGCACTGCGCTAATCCGCCTGGAGCAGGTCGGCGTCACGTTCGCCGGCCAGAACGTGCTGGACAACATTCACCTGAGCGTCGAACCGGGGCAGATCGTTACCCTGATCGGCCCCAACGGTGCCGGCAAGACCACCCTGGTGCGTGCCGTGCTGGGCCTGCTCAAGCCCGACAGCGGCAGTGTCTGGCGCAAGCCCAAGCTGCGCATCGGCTATATGCCGCAGAAACTGCACGTCGACCCGACCTTGCCGCTTTCAGTGCTGCGCTTTTTGCGCCTGGTGCCCGGCGTGGATCGCGCCCGCGCCCTGGCTGCGCTCAAGGAAGTCGGGGCCGAGCAGGTCATCGACAGCCCGGTACAAAGCATCTCCGGTGGCGAAATGCAGCGCGTCCTGCTGGCCCGTGCCCTACTGCGCGAACCCGAACTGCTGGTGCTCGATGAGCCGGTACAGGGTGTCGATGTGGCCGGCCAGGCCGAGCTCTACAGCCTGATTACCCGCCTGCGCGACCGTCACGGCTGCGGCGTGCTGATGGTCTCCCACGACCTGCACCTGGTAATGAGCACCACCGACCAGGTGGTATGCCTCAACCGCCACGTCTGCTGCTCCGGCCATCCGGAGCAGGTCAGCGGCGACCCGGCCTTCGTCGAACTGTTCGGCAAGAACGCCCAGAGCCTGGCGATCTACCACCACCATCACGACCACGCCCATGACCTGCATGGCGCCGTGGTTGCCGATCCGGCCCCCCATACCCACGTCCACGGAGATAGTTGCAAGCATGGCTGATTTTCTGCTCTACGCCCTGCTTGCAGGCTTGGCTTTGGCGCTGGTGGCGGGCCCGCTGGGTTCGTTCGTGGTCTGGCGGCGCATGGCCTACTTTGGCGACACCTTGTCCCACGCGGCCCTGCTCGGCGTAGCCCTGGGCTTTTTGCTGGACGTCAGCCCGACCATCGCCGTGACCGTTGGCTGCCTGCTGCTCGCCGTGCTGCTGGTGACCCTGCAACAGCGCCAGCCCCTGGCTTCGGACACGCTGCTGGGGATCCTCGCACCCAGCACCCTGTCCCTGGGCCTAGTGGTCCTGAGCTTTATGCATGAAGTGCGTATCGACCTGATGGCCTACCTGTTCGGCGACCTGCTGGCGATCAGCCCCACGGACCTGGCCTGGATTCTCGGCGGCAGCGCGGCGGTATTGATCCTGCTGGTGGCCCTGTGGCGACCGCTGCTGGCAATTACCGTGCACGAACAACTGGCCACCGTCGAAGGTTTGCCCGTGCCGGCGCTGCGCATGACCCTGATGTTGCTGATCGCCGTGGTGATTGCTGTCGCAATGAAGATTGTCGGCGTATTGTTGATCACGTCGCTGTTGATCATCCCCGCCGCCGCCGCCCAGCGTCATGCACGTTCACCGGAACAGATGGCGGTCGGCGCCAGTTTGCTGGGGATGCTTGCCGTGTGTGGTGGCCTGGCGCTGTCCTGGTTCAAGGACACCCCGGCCGGGCCGTCGATTGTGGTCACGGCCGCCGCACTGTTTCTGCTGAGTTTTGTCCTGCCCCGTCGAGGGGTGTAGACTTGCTCGCTTTTTGCGCAATTAGAGAGTCGCAGGAATGAAGCCGTTCACCTCCCGTTATCTGCTCCTTGCCGCATTTTCCCTGCTGCTGGGCGCCTGCCAAAGCACCCCGCCCGTCGCCCCCGAGGTTCCGGACGCGCGCGCTGCGGCCATTGCACAGCTGGAACAAAACCTGGCCAGCAGCGAGCTGGCCACCGCCGAAGACCAACTCGCCGCCCTGCAGGCCCAATCGCCCGACGATCCGGCGCTGGAGCCTTATCAGCGCCAGTTGGCCGAAGCCTATCTGCAGCGTAGCCAGATCGTCCTGCAAAAAGGTGATGTCAACGCCGCCGCCACTGCCTTGAGCCGTGCCCGGGCCTTGATGCCCAAGGCGCCGGCGCTGACGGGCGGAGTCAACAGCGCCATCGCTCACGCGCGCAAAGCCGAGCTGGATAAAGCCGAAGCCGCCCTCAAGGCCGCCGAAGCCAAGCCACCGGCGAAGGTCATCGACCCCGCTGCCGAAAGCACCACGGTTGCGCTGAACCTCACGGATATTCAGCAATTGCGCCATCAACTGGATGCCATCGCCACTGACGTGGTGAATTACCAGTGTGATGTGAACATCCAGGTGCCGCGCACCGAGGATTACCCGTGGCTGAACACGCTGCTGAGCAAACGAGTGAAGCGGATAGATTCAGGGTATGACCTGAAGATTCACCGGCAGATCCTCAAGCATATTCCGGCGCAGGTTGTGCTGATTCCGCGTAAAGCCGACTGACGCCAATCGCGGGCAAGCCCGCTCCCACATTGGAATACATTTCAAATGTGGGAGCGGGCTTGCCCGCGATGGCGCCCTATCAAACAACCAAAAACTTAAGCCGGAACCGCCTTGGCCCGAGGCTCGCGCTCCCAAACCCGATGCTGGGCAATTGCCGCAATAAACGCCTTCAACGCCTTGGCATCCCCGCCAACAATCAAGCCCGCATCCGCCTCCAGCTTCAACACCGCCAACAACTGCTTCGCCTCACCGGCCAAGGCAATCGCCTTCAAATGCTTGTAGGCCTCCAGCAGGTAGTGCAACGCCACACCATCGCCGCTCAATGCCTGGATCGACTTCGCCCCACCCGGCACAAACACCGCGTCGAATGCCACTGACGGCAAACCTTCCATCGAGGCATCCACCGCCAGGCTCTTGCCATCGGCCGTGGTCACCGGCGCCGAGGTCGGCCCAAGCAATTTGGCATGGGCCCCTTCTGCGGCCAGCGCCTTTTTCAACGCTGCGATGGCTGCACCATCAACACCATTGGCCGCCAGGATCGCCACCTTGCGCGTCTTGATACCCCCTGGCAGCAGGTTGGCCTGGCTCAAGGCCGGCGAGCGCTCTGGCGCGGTCTTGCGCACTGGCACGGTGCCTTTTTTCGGCACCGGCAGGCCCAGGTTCTGCGCCACGCGCTTGGCCAGCTCCAAGTCGATGTTGGCCAGGATCTCATTGACCTGGCGCGCCCGGATAAACTCACGCTCGACCTTACCCAGCTCAAAGCTGTAGGCCGCGATGATGTGCTCCTGCTCGTGCTTGCTCATGCTGTTGAAAAACAGGCGCGCCTGGGAAAAGTGATCGCTGAATGACTCACTGCGCTCGCGGATTTTGTGCGCGTCGATGCGCTCCGGGTAAGATTCGAAACCGCCGTCCTGCGCGGCCGGAGGCGTTTCCTTCGGCCAGCCGCCGTCGATGGAATTCGGCTCGTAAGCCGCACGGCCTTTGTCGATGGTGCTGCGGTGCATGGCATCGCGCTGGTTGTTATGCAGTGGCGTCACCGGTTGGTTGATCGGCAACTGGTGAAAGTTCGGGCCACCCAGACGGCTGATCTGCGTGTCGGTGTAGGAAAACAACCGACCTTGCAGCAGCGGGTCATTGGAGAAGTCGATACCCGGCACGATATGGCCTGGGCAGAAGGCGACCTGCTCGACTTCCGCGAAGAAGTTATCCGGGTTGCGGTTGAGCACCATCTTGCCCAACGGGGTGATGGGCACCAATTCTTCGGGAATCAGCTTGGTCGGGTCGAGGATATCGAAGTCGAAGGCATGCTCTTTATCCTCGGGAATAATCTGCACCCCCAGTTCCCACTCCGGGTAATCGCCCATCTCGATGGCGTCCCACAGGTCGCGACGGTGGTAATCGGTATCCTTACCCGCCAGTTTCTGCGCTTCGTCCCACACCAGGGAACAGGTGCCCGCCGTCGGCCGCCAGTGGAATTTGACGAAGTTGGACTTACCCTCGGCATTGACCAGGCGGAACGTATGCACACCAAAACCCTGCATGCTGCGCAGGCTCTTTGGGATGGCGCGGTCGGACATCGCCCAGATCACCATGTGCGCCGATTCCGGCTGCAGCGAGACAAAATCCCAGAACGTGTCGTGGGCCGAGCCGCCGGTAGGAATTTCGTTGTGCGGCTCAGGTTTTACCGCATGCACGAAGTCAGGAAACTTAATCGCGTCCTGAATGAAAAATACCGGCATGTTGTTGCCCACCAGGTCGAAGTTGCCTTCTTCGGTGAAGAACTTCACGGCAAAACCACGCACGTCACGCACCGTATCGCCCGAACCACGTGGGCCCTGCACCGTGGAAAAACGCGTGAACACCGGGGTTTTATGGCCAGGGTCACGCAAAAAACCCGCCTTGGTCAGCGCCGAGTGGTTTTCATAGGTCTGGAAGTAGCCATGGGCGCCAGTGCCGCGGGCGTGCACGATGCGCTCCGGGATCCGCTCGTGGTCAAAGTGCGTGATCTTTTCACGCATGATGAAATCTTCCAGCAGCGAAGGCCCGCGTGCGCCGGCTTTCAAGGTGTTCTGGTTGTCGGAGATTTTCACCCCCTGATTGGTGCGCAGCGCCTGGCCAGTGGCATCCGAGCGGGATTTTTCCAGGCTTTGCAGCTTGGCATTGGTGTTGCCACGGTCCAGGGTATCGGTGCCAGCAAGCTCGCTCTTGGGCGCCTGGGCAGGTTTCTTGGTACTCATCAGACAAAACTCCTCGTTTGCGTAGGCCAGAGCGGTCCCTGGCTCGTTTGAGCAAAACCCCGGGCACGGCACCCGGGAAATCGAGTTGCTTAAGTAGTGACTGACACGGTTTTTGACCGTTCCTTTTTTATGACCTTTGATCGCGTTATTGCCAAATCGCTGGTTGAATACGAAATAAATGCTAAGAAACACTAGATGGACAGGCTAAAATGCGCGCCCGGCTAACCGCTGATCCCTTTTCAATGCGCCCCACAAGGTTCGCTACGTGATCGAGTTTCATAACGTCCATAAAACCTACCGGGTCGCCGGTAAGGATATCCCCGCCCTGCACCCCACCAGCCTGCGCGTCGAGAACGGCCAGGTGTTCGGCCTGATTGGCCACTCTGGTGCGGGAAAAAGTACTCTGCTGCGCCTGATAAACCGCCTGGAAGAACCTTCGGGCGGCCAGATCAAGGTCGACGGCGAAGAAGTCACCGCCCTGGATGCCAATGGCCTGCGCCGTTTCCGGCAGCAGGTCGGGATGATCTTCCAGCACTTCAACCTGCTGGCCTCCAAGACCGTCGCCGACAACGTCGCGCTGCCGCTGACCCTGGCCGGTGAGTTGTCGCGCCGCGAGATCGATGCGCGCGTGGCCGAACTGCTGGACCGGGTTGGCCTGTCCGACCATGCCAAGAAGTACCCGGCGCAGTTGTCCGGCGGCCAGAAGCAGCGCGTCGGCATCGCCCGCGCCCTGGCCACCAAGCCAAAAATCCTGCTGTGCGACGAAGCCACTAGCGCCCTTGACCCGCAGACCACTGCCTCGGTCCTGCAACTGCTGGCCGAGATCAACCGCGAGCTGAACCTGACGATCGTGTTGATCACCCACGAGATGGACGTGATCCGTCGTGTCTGCGACCAGGTCGCGGTGATGGATGCCGGTGTGATCGTCGAGCAAGGCCCGGTCGCCCAGGTGTTCCTGCACCCCACGCACGCGACCACCAAACGGTTCGTGCAGGAAGCCGAGCAGGTCGATGAAGGCGAACAACGCGATGCCTTCGCCCATGTACCAGGCCGCATCGTGCGCCTGACGTTCCAGGGCGAAGCGACCTACGCGCCCCTGCTGGGTACCGTCGCCCGCGAAACGGGTGTGGACTACAGCATCCTGGCCGGTCGCATCGACCACATAAAAGATACCCCTTACGGGCAACTGACCCTGGCCATCACCGGCGGTGACATGGAAGCGGCATTCGCACGCTTTACCGCAGCCGATGTGCACATGGAGGTCCTGCGTTAATGGACGTGTTACTGCATTACTTCGACAACGTCGACTGGGCTGATATCTGGGTAGCCACCAGCGACACCATGCTGATGCTCAGCACCTCGCTGTTTTTCACCGTACTGGTGGGCCTGCCGCTGGGCATCCTGCTGTTCCTGTTCAGCCCACGCCAGTTGCTGGAGCAGAAAACCACCTATGCCGCCCTGGCCTTCGTGGTCAACGCCATCCGCTCCTTGCCGTTTATCATTCTGCTGATTGTGATGATCCCGACGACGGTATTCCTCACGGGCACGTCGCTTGGCGTGGCCGGTGCGATTCCGCCGCTGGTGGTGGGCGCTTCGACGTTCTTCGCCCGGCTGGTGGAAACCGCCCTGCGCGAGGTCGATCGCGGCATCATCGAGGCGACCCAGGCCATGGGCGCGACCACCCGACAGATCATCACCAAGGCGCTGCTGCCCGAGGCAAAGCCGGGCATCATTGCGGCAATCACTGTGACCGCCATTGCCCTGGTGGGCTACACCGCCATGGCCGGCGTAGTAGGTGCCGGCGGCCTGGGCGACCTGGCGATCCGTTATGGGTACCAGCGTTTCCAGGATGACGTGATGGTCGTCACCGTGGTGATGTTGATTGTGCTGGTGCAGATTCTGCAAACCATCGGCGATAAGCTGGTGACACACTACTCTCGAAAATAACGGCCATTACCGGCGCCCGCCGGCAGATGCCCGAACAAGGAGCTTGTTGGATGAAAAAACTACTGGTTGCTTTCGCCGCGGTTGCCGCGTTTTCCGCCCATGCCGCCGAGACCCTGACGGTCGCCGCCACGCCGGTGCCCCACGCTGAGATCCTTGAGTTCGTGAAGCCGGCCCTGGCCGCGCAAGGCGTGGACTTGAAGGTCAAGGTGTTCACCGACTACGTGCAGCCGAACGTACAAGTGGCCGAGAAGCGCCTGGACGCCAACTTCTTCCAGCACCAGCCGTACCTGGATGAGTTCAACAAGGCCAAGGGCACTCACCTGGTGAGTGTGGCCGGCGTACACCTGGAGCCGCTGGGTGCGTACTCCAGCAAGTACAAAAAACTGGCCGAGCTGCCGGACGGTGCCAACGTGGTCATCCCCAACGACGCCACCAACGGCGGCCGCGCGCTGTTGCTGCTGGCCAGCAAGGGCCTGATCACCTTGAAGAACCCGACCGATATTCTGTCGACCATCAAGGACATCACCGGCAATGAAAAGGACCTGAAATTCCGCGAACTGGAAGCCGCCACCCTGCCACGCGTGCTGACCCAGGTCGACCTGGCGCTGATCAACACCAACTACGCCCTGGAAGCCAAGCTGGACCCTGCCAAGGATGCCCTGGCGATCGAAGGCAACGATTCGCCTTACGTCAACATCCTGGTGACCCGCGAGGACAACAAGGATTCGGACGCGGTGCAGAAACTGGTCAAAGCCCTGCACACTCCCGAGGTGAAGAAATTCATCGACGAGAAGTACAAAGGCGCAATCCTGCCGGCGTTCTGATCGAGCACTATCGCCAAAACACTGGAGATCGAATGTGGGAGCTGGCTTGCCTGCGATAGCGGTGGATCAGCGACCAAAAGGCTGGCTGACCTGACGCTATCGCAGGCAAGCCAGCTCCCACACTTGACCTGTGTTGTCAGCTGGATTTGCTCCAGAACTAGTTACGCTGCAACAACCCCGGCAACTGCGCCACCAGCTTCTGGTTGTTCAACGGCGCACGGATAAACCCACGCTGAGTGCCATCCGGGCCGATCAAGGCCAGGTTGCCGCTGTGGTCGACGGTGTAGTTCGGCTTGCTGGTATCGGCCGGAATGAACGGAATGCTCACCGCATTCGACACCTTCTGCACATCCTCCACATTCGCGCCGGTCAGGCCTGCAAATTGCGGATCGAAGTAGCCCAGGTATTGCTTGAGCTGCGTCGGGGTATCGCGATGCGGGTCAACGCTGACCAGGATCACCTGCAGCTTATCCACCACGTCCTTGGGCAGCTCGCTCTTGATCTGGCGCAGCTGGGCGAGGGTGGTCGGGCAGATGTCCGGGCAGAAGGTGTAGCCGAAGAACAGCACACTCCACTTGCCCTTCAACTCGTTGACCAGCACCGGCTGGCCGTCCTGGTTGGTCATGGTCACCGGCGGCAACTGGCGGCTTTGCGGCAGCAGGATAATGCCCGCGTCGATCAATGCCGTAGGGTCGCCCTGGCCCTTGCCGGACAGTACTTTATTGACGGTCAGGCCCATGACCAACGCCACGATGGCCACCAGGATAAAGACAGTTTTTTGAGTTCGAGTCATAGGTTCAACAATAAGTAGTGGTCTACGAGCAGGGCGATAAATAGCAGGAACAGGTACCAGATAGAGTACTTGAAGGTATTGATCGCCGCGTGCGGCCGACTGCCACGGTACAGCACCCAGGCCCATTGCAGAAAGCGTGCGCCCAGAACCAGTGCACAGCCCAGGTACAACAGCCCGCTCATGTGGATCACATAGGGCATCAGGCTCACCGCCAGCAGCGCGAAGGTGTAGAGCAGGATATGCACCTTGGTGTAGTGCTCGCCGTGGGTCACCGGCAGCATCGGGATATCGGCCTTGGCGTACTCCTCCTTGCGATGAATGGCCAGGGCCCAGAAGTGCGGCGGGGTCCAGGCAAAGATGATCAGCACCAGCAGCAATGGCTCGGCACTCACATGGCCGGTGACCGCCACCCAACCGAGTAACGGCGGCGCCGCGCCGGCCAGGCCGCCGATCACGATGTTCTGCGGCGTCGCGCGCTTGAGGAAGCCGGTGTAGATCACCGCATAGCCCAGCAACGAGGCCAGCGTCAGCCAGGCCGCCAATGGATTGGTAAAGGCCAGCAACAAGCCCAGCCCGGCCACCGCCAGCGCCAGGGCAAATGTCAGCGCGGCGACCGGGGACACCCGGCCTTCGGCCAGCGGCCGCTTGTGAGTACGCGCCATCAGCGCATCAATACGCCGGTCCACCACATGGTTCACCGCCGCTGCGCCACCAGCGCACAGGGCAATCCCCAGGTTGCCGAAGATCAACACCGTCCACGGCACACCGGCGCGGGTGGCGAGAAACATGCCCACCAGCGAGGTGATCAGCATCAGCACCACCACCTTGGGCTTGGTCAGCTCCAGATAGTCACGCCAGATCGCCTGGCTGTGACGCTCGCCAATCAAGGTCGCCATGGCATCTCTCCTTTAAGGGTGATCAGGCCCGAAACGTGTTTGCGCGGGCTGAAGCGCCAACCGAACGGCACTTGATGGCGGACCCGCACCAGGCTGGTACGGGCGTGGTAATTGACCAGCACCAGGGTCAGCAGCAGCGCTGCACCGCCGGCGTTATGGGCGACCGCCACCGGCAGCGGCAAATGAAAGTACACATTGCTCAGGCCCAGGCCGATCTGCACGGCGAGCGCCACCAGCAGCAACCCGGCGAGGCGCGTCATGCCCACCGCCTTGAGCTGCCAGGCCAGCCCCAGTAGCACCACGGTGACGGCCAGCGCGCCCATGCGATGGGTCAGGTGAATCGCCGTGCGTGCGTCGCTGTCCAGTTGCCCACCCAGATAGTTGGGGCCGATATGCTGGGTCAGGTGAAAGCCATTGGCAAAGTCCGCCGCCGGCCACCACTCGCCATGGCACGTCGGCAAGTCGATACAGGCCACCGCCGCGTAGTTGGAGCTGACCCAACCACCCAGCGCCACCTGCCCGATAACCAACACCAGGCCCGCCGTGGCCCAGTACTGCAAGCGCCTGGGCACGATCAGCGCCGGCAACACCCCGGACAAACGCAGGGTCAGCAAAAACAGCAGGCTCAACGTCGCAAACCCGCCGAGCAAATGCCCGGTGACCACCTGCGGCCAGAGCTTGAGCGTCACCGTCCACATGCCAAAGGCCGCCTGGGCGAAAACCACCGCCAGCAGGAACAGCGGCAGCTTCAAGGGTTGCCCCGGGTGCCGGCGATGGGTCCAGGCGCGAGCGGCCAGCAACGTGATCAGCAGCCCAAGGGTGCCTGCGGCGTAGCGGTGGATCATCTCGTTCCAGCCTTTGTCGGCCTCCACCGGCGTATCCGGGAAATGCAGCTCGGCATGGGCCAACTGGGCCTCGCTTTTAGGCACGCTGATAAAGCCGTAGCAACCCGGCCAGTCCGGGCAACCGAGGCCGGCATGGGTCAGGCGGGTGTAGGCGCCGAGCAACACGACAATCAGCGCCAGCAGGGTGGCAAACAGCGCGAGGCGAAATCCAGGTTTGGCCATGACGATGCCCTTATCCGATATTCGACAGTTTCAGCAGATGGCGCAGGTCGTTGAGCAGATCCTTGCCCTTGACCCGCGCGTCATAGCGCAGCACCAGGTTGCCGTGGGGGTCGACGATCCACAGTTGGGCATCGCCGGGCGCGGCAGCGTTTTGCTTGAAGGTCGACAGGTCCAGGGGCAAACGCTGCAACTGCGGATATTCGGCTTTCAGCTTGGTCTCGTATTCGGCACTGAGCGGCTGCGCACTGGCCAGGGCATGGCTGGCGCGGGACGCATCACGGCCCAGGCCGATCTGCAGTTGGCGCGCGAGGTAGACCAATTGCTGGCAATCGGCGGCGCAGGCTGCGGGGGCGGTCACCAGCAATTGCCAGCGCTGCTCGTCGGCCTGCACGCCGATATCGGTGCGGGTCTGGCCATTGCCGATCATCTCGCCGTGATCACTGCGGTTGTCCGGCACCCAGAACTGCAACTTGTACATCAGGGTCGCCAGCACCATCGGGCCGATCACCATCAGCAGGATCAGGATCAATTGCCAGCGCCCCTTGCGCCGGTTGGGCGCCGCTGGCGTGTCAGACATGTTGAGTGGATTCATGGCCGCTCCCATGGTGCTTCTCCCTTGCGTTGTGCCATCCGAGGTAGAGGTAAAGGCCCAGCAGCGCCAACGCCATGGCGAACCACTGCACGGCATACCCCAAGTGTTTTTCCGGCCCCATGGCCACTACCGGCCACTGGGTTTCATAGGTCGCAGGGCCGGCTTCGGCCCGCAATTCAAAGGCAAACCCGCTGCGGCCCAACTCAGCCCAAAGCACCTGTGGATGCAGCGCCGTCAGCAAGCGTGGCCATTGCGCGGCGGCCGGGTCGGCATGCAACTGGAACGTCTCGCCCGGTGCGACATACACCCAGGCATTGATATTCAAAGGCTGGTCGGGCGTGGTGAAGGCCGGCGGCGTGCGTCGATCCGGCCACGCCAGCCAGCCGCGATTGAGCAACAGCCACTGGCCGCTGGCCTGGTCATGAAAGGGTTGCAGCAACTCGACGCCGGCCTTGCCGTCACGCATGCGGTTATCCAGCAGCACGCTGTGCCCGGCATCGAACTGCCCGCGCAACTGCACCCGGCGAAAGGCCGGGTCAGCCACCCCATCCAACTGTTCAACACTGATAGGCGGCGCCGCCCGGCGCTCGGCATAACTCTGTAGCAGCGCCTGTTTTTCCTGGCCACGGGACAGTTGCCAGAAACCCAGGAACACCATCAGCGGCAGCAGCACGAGCACCACCAGCGTCGGCGCAATCCCGGGGCGAAAGGGTTTCATGGCGTTGCCGCAAAGGTGGGTGCTGCGCTGGCTATACTGAATCTCATTGCCCGCCCCTCAAAAAAACAGCCCTGGAGCCTGACCATGCTCAAAGCCGCTATTGCCCTGATGCTGATCGCTACCGTTGTGAGCCTGTTCAGTGGCTTGTTCTTTCTGGTCAAGGACGAAGGCCACTCCAATCGCCTTGTCACTGCCTTGACCGTGCGCGTGGTGCTGGCCGTGATGACCCTGGCGTTGATCACCTGGGGGTTCTTCAGCGGCCAGCTGGTTTCCCACGCGCCCTGGTAAGTCGCTACAGCACGTAGACGAAGAAAAACAAACCGATCCACACCACATCCACAAAGTGCCAATACCAACTGGCCGCCTCGAAGCCGAACTGGTGCTCGGCATTGAAATGCCCCTTGAGGATGCGCATCAGCATCACGAACAAAATGATCGTGCCGATGGTCACGTGGGCGCCGTGAAAGCCGGTCAACATGAAGAAAGTCGCGCCATACACCCCCGAGCCCAGGGTCAGGCCCAGCTCTTTGTAGGCGTGGATATATTCCTCGGCCTGGAACCCCAGGAACGCCACCCCCAGCAACACGGTGAGCGCCAACCAGATTTTCAGCGCGCCGCGATGGCCCTTGCGCAGGGCGTGGTGGGCGATGGTGATGGTCACGCTGGAACTCACCAGCAAGATGGTGTTGACCAGCGGCAAGCCCCACGGGCTGATGGTGCCTTCCGGCGCCGGGAACAGCTTGGGGTCGGGGTTGTTGAGCAACGGCCAGGCGAACTCGAAATTCGGCCACAGCATGTGCGCAATGCCCTTGGAGCCTTCCCCGGCCAGCCACGGCGCCGACATATGCCGCACATAGAACAGCGCACCGAAGAAGGCGATAAAAAACATCACCTCGGAAAAGATGAACCAGGTCATGCCCCAGCGAAACGAGCGGTCCATCTGTGCGCTGTACAACCCGGCGCGGCTTTCCTTGATCACCGCGCCGAACCAGCCAAACATCATGTAGGCCAACAGCAGGCTGCCGATGAAAAATATCAGGGGCCCGTGGGATTCCGGGCGCGCAGCCTTGAGGTCGTTGAACCACACGCCCAGGCCATACACGGTGATCAGCAGCCCAAACGTGGCAATTATTGGCCACTTGCTTTGCGCTGGTACGTAGTACGTATCATGAGTCGACATGTATCCGTTCTCCTAATCGAGCCCGCAGGCACGCCTAGCCGCCGGTATGGACAGCCACGGGCGGTTGGCGCGCAGTGATATCGAACAGCGTGTACGCCAGGGTCAAATGCTTCACATCCTTGGGCATGTCGCGGTCGACAATGAAGCGCACCGGCATCTCGATGCGCTCCCCCGGCTGCAGCACTTGCTGGGTGAAGCAAAAACACTCGGTCTTGTGGAAGTACATCGCCGCTTCGGCCGGGGAAATGCTCGGGATCGCCTGGGCCGTCATCGGCTTGTCGCTGGGGTTGAAGGCCACGAACACCATCTCGTTGACCGCGCCAGGGTTGACCACGATTTCGTCGGCCTTGGAGTGGAACTCCCAGACCATATCGATGGCATTGGTCGACAGAAACTGCACCCGCACCTGGCGCGACGGATCGACTACCTGTGAGCCTTCGTACTGCCCGGCAGTCTTGCCGTTGATGCCGAAGGCCTTGCACATCACGTCGTAGATCGGTACCAGGGCGAAGCCAAAGGCGAACATCGCCAGCACCAGGATCAGCAGGCGCGTGACCAGGCGGTTGAGGGGCACGGAATCAGCCATGGCGCCCACCCCCGCGTGACGGTTCTGTAGGAGCGAGCTTGCTCGCGAAAAACCACAGCGCGCCGCGTTTATCCAGGCAACCCGCGTTATCGCTCACGCCCTTCGCGAGCAAGCTCGCGCCTACAGACCCGCTGTTCATTTGACCTCCGGCGGCGTGGTGAAGGTGTGGTACGGCGCTGGCGAGGGAATGCTCCACTCCAGCCCTTCGGCACCATCCCACGGCTTGGCCGGCGCGGGCTTACCGCCACGGATGCACTTGATCACGATAAACAGGAAGAAAATCTGCGTGGCGCCGAACATGAAGGCGCCAATCGACGACACCATATTGAAGTCGGCGAACTGCAGGTTGTAGTCCGGCACACGGCGCGGCATGCCGGCCAGCCCGACGAAGTGCATCGGGAAGAACGCCATGTTCATCCCCACGAACGACAGCCAGAAATGCAGCTTGCCCAGGGTTTCGTCGTACATATGGCCGGTCCATTTCGGCAGCCAGTAGTAGGCCGAGGCGAAGATCCCGAAGATCGCCCCAGGCACCAGTACGTAATGGAAATGCGCCACCACAAAGTAGGTGTCGTGGTACTGGAAATCCGCCGGGGCAATGGCCAGCATCAGCCCGGAAAAGCCGCCGATGGTGAACAGGATCACGAAGGCCACGGCAAACAGCATGGGCGTCTCGAAGGTCAACGAACCTTGCCACATGGTGCTGACCCAGTTGAACACCTTGACCCCGGTGGGCACGGCGATCAGCAGGGTGGCGTACATGAAGAACAACTCACCCACCAACGGAATGCCCACCACGAACATGTGGTGCGCCCACACGATAAACGACAGGAACGCGATACTCGCGGTGGCGTAGACCATCGAGGTGTAGCCGAACAGCGGCTTGCGCGAGAAGGTCGGGATGATCGAGCTGACGGCACCAAAGGCCGGCAGGATCATGATGTACACCTCGGGATGGCCGAAGAACCAGAACACATGCTGGAACAACACCGGGTCACCGCCGCCGGCAGCGCTGAAGAAGCTGGTGCCGAAGTGGATATCCATCAGCATCATGGTCACGCAACCGGCCAGCACCGGCATCACCGCGATCAGCAGGAACGCGGTGATCAGCCAGGTCCAGACGAACAGCGGCATCTTCATCAGGGTCATGCCCGGGGCACGCAGGTTGAGGATGGTGGCGACCACGTTGATCGCGCCCATGATCGAACTGATCCCCATCAGGTGGATGGCGAAGATAAAGAACGTCACGCTTTCCGGGGCGTAGGTGGTGGAGAGCGGGGCATAGAAGGTCCAACCGAAGTTGGGCCCGCCCCCCGGGGAGAACAAGGTCGAGACCAGCAACAGGAACGCCGCCGGCAACAGCCAGAAGCTGAAGTTGTTCATGCGCGGCAGGGCCATGTCCGGCGCGCCGATCATCAGCGGGATCATCCAGTTGGCCAGGCCGACAAACGCCGGCATCACCGCGCCAAACACCATGATCAGGCCATGCATGGTGGTCATCTGGTTGAAAAACGCCGGCTCGACGATTTGCAGCCCCGGCTGGAACAACTCGGCACGGATCACCATGGCGAACGAGCCGCCGAGCAGGAACATGGCGAAGCTGAACCACAGGTACATGGTCCCGATATCTTTGTGGTTGGTGGTCAGCACCCAGCGCATCAAGCCCTTGGCGGGGCCGTGGGCGTGGTCAGCGGCATGACCGTGGTCGTCGATCACAGTGCTCATGGCCGTTCTCCTGCAAGCGGATGGGCGGGGCGGGTCAGGGCATACGCAATGAAGAGGTTCATTTGCTTTCCGCCTGTTTGATGGCCAGCACGTCTTTAGGCGTGACCATGTCGCCTTTGTTGTTGCCCCAGGCGTTACGCTCGTAGGTCACGACCGCCGCAATATCGACTTCCGACAGCTGCTTGCCGAACGCCGCCATCGCGGTCCCGGGCTTGCCGTGGTAGACGATGCTCAGGTGATCTGCCGCAGGTCCGGTGGCGATTTTCGAGCCCTTGAGCGCCGGGAACATCGGCGGCAGGCCTTGGCCTTCGGCCTGGTGACAGGCCACGCAAGTGGTGTGGTAGACCTTGTCGCCACGGGCCACCAGCTCTTCAAGTGTCCACTCTTTGGAGGTCAGCTCCTTGAGCTTGGCGGCTTCTTCCTTGCGCTCGCCGAGCCAGGTTTCATAGTCCGCCTTGGACTTGACCTCGACCACGATGGGCATGAACCCGTGGTCCTTGCCGCATAGCTCTGCGCACTGGCCGCGGTAGATGCCGGGCTTCTCGACCCGGGTCCAGGCCTCGTTGACGAAGCCGGGGATGGCATCGCGCTTGACCGCAAACGCCGGTACCCACCAGGAGTGGATCACGTCGGCGGCGGTCACCAAAAAGCGCACCTTGGCGCCCACCGGCAGCACCAGCGGCTGATCGACTTCCAGCAGGTAGTGTTCGCCCTTGGTGGCCTTGTTCTGGATCTGCTCGGCGGGGGTGGCCAGGTTGCTGAAGAACTCGACGTCCTGGCCCAGGTACTTGTAGTGCCACTTCCACTGATAGCCGGTGACCTGGATATCGATATCCGATTCACTGCTGTCGTAGATGTTGATCAGGGTCTTGGTCGCGGGAATAGCCATGGCGACGAGGATCAGCAGGGGCACGACGGTCCAGAGAATTTCGACCGTGGTACTTTCGTGGAACTTGGCCGCCACCTGGCCCGTGGAGCGCCGATGCACAATCATCGACCAGAACATGGCGCCAAACACGATGATGCCGATCACCACACAGATCCAGAAAATGGTCATGTGCAGGTCGAACACAGCGTGACTGACTTCGGTGGCCCCTGGTGCCATATTCACTGTCCAGGCGGCCTGCGCCTGGCTGAATACTGACCACAAGAGTAAGCCCATCCAAACATGTGGATGTCGCGTCATTGCGGGTTCCCCTTATCGTTCTTGTTATCCCGCCGGTTTGCACCTGCGGCCAAGGGGGCGGCTTCCAAACTGCTTACATCCGCCAAGCCTTGCCTGCCTAATGCAGTCGGGCGTCATCAGCTAATTGCGTACAAACCCGAGTATAGACAGCGACTGCGACCCCGCAATGTGTGGGGACAAATCAGTAAAAAGAGACGAACGGCGCTGGCCGGCCAGCAGATTAAAGGCCTATCCGACGAACGATGGCATTTCGATATAACAGCGGCGCATAACCATGAAATAATTATGACAAATGCGTCTTAGGGGCTCGTATAAACGAGCTACCTTATGCAATCCCCTTTCCTACGCCCGTATTCCTGGAGCTTTCATGAACACCGCCGCATTGCGCGAGCAGATTTCCCGTGCCCATCAACACGAAGCGTCCACTGGCCAATTGGCTAAACAACTGGACGCTCAGTTACCACACCTGCATTCGGCCATTTCCCTGGCCGAGGGTGATCGTAATGCCGTGATGACGCGCTTCGTCACCGCCTACATCGATCAGGTTCCGGACCTGCTGGACGCCGCCAACGACGTGGCCCGGGAAGCAGGGATTGAAAGCCAGATCAAGCCGGTGCTGAAAATCGCCGAGCATTTCTTTCTCCAGCCACCGGCCATCCTCGCCGCCCATGAAGGCATGAACGGCCTGCTGGACGAGGCCTACCTGGCCCACCGGCTGGTGGAAGAAGTGAACGATTTGTATATCAAGCACTTCGGCCAGCCGTTGATTCCGGCGGACACCACCGTTGCCAATGTGATTGCCCACCAGTTGATCGGCGAAGATTTCGCCAACCAGCTGGATGAAGCCGTGCACCTGGCGGTGGATGAGATGCTCAATGAAGAGAGCTTTGCTCTGGAGTCCGTCGAGGCCTATCGCGAGCAGCTCAAGAGCCCGGCAACGGAAGCCGCGTGGAAGCGCTGGCCTTGCCTGTCGCGCCAGCTGGGCGTGGAGTTGGAGCTGGATCAGCCGGCCTAGAGTTGCGGCCTGGCACAGAACAAAATGTGGGAGGGGTTTGTGTGGGAGCCGGGCTTGCCCGCGATGCAGGCACCGGGGTGCATCAGTTACACCGCGGTGATGCTATCGCGGGCAAGCCCGGCTCCCACACAAGCCCCTCCCACTTTTTTATGCGGTTTCGTCAGCCCACCGACGGGGCAGAACCAATCCGGGTCGTGGTTCTTATCCGCCCTTCCAACCGACGCTTCAACCCGCGCGCCTCGATCACCAACTTCGAGCCCTTGGCCGCATTGGCCCGCCCCCATTCCTCCAGCAATTCCAGGCACGAGTGATCCACGTAGCTCAGGTTATTGAGCGGCACATGCACGGTGCTTCCCGCGGGCACTGTCGCCAGTACCTGAGTCAATGCGGGCACCTTGAGAAAGGTCGCCGCGCCTATCAACCGCAACTCCATTTCACCGTCCTGGGGCAGGTCGATCAGGCTGACTTTCAAGCGTGAAGCCTTCCACGCCAGTTTCACCAGGGTCAGGCCGAAGCCCACCAGCACACCGGTCAGCAAGTCGGTAAAGATGATCGCCAGGGCCGTGGCCGCGTAGGTGAACATCGGCATCCGACCATAGCGCCCCAGGCCACGGAACGCCTTGAGGTCCACCAACTTGATGCCGGTGTACACCAGCACACCCGCCAGGCTCGCCACCGGAATGCTTTGCAGCACGCTCGACAGCAGCAACACGAAGGCCAGCAGCCAGAGACCATGGAACATTGCCGACAGACGCGTGGTTGCGCCCGCCTGGACGTTGGCCGAACTGCGCACGATCACCCCGGTCATGGGCAATGCGCCCACCAGGCCACACAACATGTTGCCTACACCCTGGGCAGACAATTCCTTGTCGAAGTCCGAGCGTTGGCCGTTGTGCATCCGATCCACAGCTGCCGCCGAGAGCAAGGTTTCGGCACTGGCAATAAAGGCCACCGCGAAAGCAGCGATCAGCAGGTTGGGGTCAGCCAGGTTCAGCAGGTCACTGGGGCGGAGCCAGTCGATGGCATCGGCGAGGTTTTCCGGCACTTCCACGCGTTTGACCTGCAATGCCAGCATCAGGCTGGCTGCCGTCGCCAAGCCCACCCCCAGCAACGCACCCGGTACAAAGCGCAGTTTTTGCGGACGAAATTTATCCCACATCCACATCACCAGAATCGTCGACAACCCCAGCAGACCGGCTTGCCAGCCGAGACCGGGAATGGCCAGGGCCACTGCAGCGGGGAAGCCGGCAAGGTTATCCAGCCCAGACGGCTTGGGCGCTCCATCGAGCATCACATGCACCTGCGACAGGACAATCAGCACCCCGATCCCCGCCAGCATGCCGTAGACCACCGCAGGCGCCGTCACCCGGAACCAGCAGCCCAGGCGCAGGCGCCCGGCCACCAGTTGCAGGAAGCCCGCCAACAGCAGGATCGGCCCGAGCATCAGCATCCCGTGCTGGCGCACCAGTTCGAACACCAACACCGCCAGGCCGGCAGCCGGGCCACTGACTTGCAGGGGCGAGCCGGCCAGCCAACCCACCACCAGGCCACCGATGATCCCGGTGATCAGACCCTTGGCCGGCGGCATGCCCGAAGCAATGGCGATCCCCATGCAAAGTGGCAAGGCCACCAGAAACACCACCACCGAAGCCAACAGCTCCCGTGGCAGCACTGTTTTCAATTGAGCTGCACGCATAATGACTCTCCCGAGGCATTCGCCGGGCGTGGCAAGGCCTGGCTGCATCCATGGCAGCCATCGCATTACCCGGCAGGGGATTGTTTTAGAAGCGCGCTTTGGGCGTCGCCGAAGGGATCGGTCCGGAACCGGTCAGCGGCAGGAACGTGGCCTGGTCCGCATCATAGGCTTTGATCTCGCTGGTCTCGATGTTGTAGATCCAGCCATGGATAAACAAATGACCGTTGGCCATGCGCGAAGCCACAGAAGGGTGGGTGCGCAAATGTTGCAACTGGGCGATGACGTTTTCTTCGGTCAGCACCTGCATGCTTTCGCCTTCATTGGCGCAATCACAGTTGTCCTGGACCATGGTCTTGGCGACCTCGGCATGGCGCAGCCAGGCTTTGACCGTGGGCATCTTTTCCAGGCTCTGGGGGTTGAGCACCGCCCGCATCGCGCCACAGTCGGAGTGGCCGCAGACGATGATGTGCTGCACGCCCAGGGCCAGCACCGCGTACTCGATGGCCGTGGACACACCGCCGTTCATCTGCCCATAAGGCGGTACGACGTTGCCTACGTTACGGGTGACGAACAAATCGCCCGGGGAGCTGTGGGTAATCAGTTCCGGAACAATGCGCGAGTCGGCGCAGGTGATAAACATCGCCCGTGGGCTCTGGGCCGTGGCGAGTTTCTTGAAGAGTTCTTCCTGCTGGGGAAAGACCTCGTTATGGAAATGCAAAAAGCCATCAACGATGTGCTGCAGCGCTGCATCGGCGGACTCCGCCTCGTGAGGGGCTGAAGCCGACGCAGCCAACGGCTGTTTATCCTTGTCACTCATGATTCATCCTCGTAGTTGGAGCAGGGGAGTGTTGCAGTTCAGTTTGGCGCGCGACCATTGCAATAATTGGAAAACCACACCAGCCGCGACGCAGACCCACCAGTCACTCGATGAACAAGGTACCTGCCAAAACTTAACTCAAACTGAATCAACCGCTCTATCTCGCGGGTTTCAGTGATGTCAAAACGCGACCACCCTGGCTGGGCAGTGCGCGCATTTGTATCAGTCTACAACAAAGCCAGCTGCCTGCCGGGCGGACAGAATGCACTGCAATCGAGGTTGAAGCCTTCCCGTCGGTCCAGCCCCAAGCGCTTGATCGCCTTGGCAAATCGTTTCGCCAGCAGGTCGGCAAACGGCCCCTCACCGCGCATGCGTACACCGAAGCGGCTGTCATAGACTTCGCCACCGCGCACCTGGCGGACCAGGCTCATCACATGGGCCGCCCGTTGCGGGTAATGGGCCGCCAGCCACTCCTCGAACAGCGGCGCCACCTCAAGGGGCAGGCGCAGCATCATATAGGCGGCGCTCTGCGCCCCGGCGGCATGGGCCTCGGCGAGCAGGCTTTCCAGTTCGCTGTCGTTGATCATCGGAATCATCGGCGAACACAGCACGCCTACCGGGATGCCCGCCTGACGCATCACCCGGATCGCCCGCAAACGCGCCTTGGGCGCCGCCGCACGGGGCTCCAGGATGCGCTTGAGTTCATCGTCCAGGCTGGTAAGGCTGATCATCACCGCTACCAGCCGCTGGCGGGCCAGCGCCGTGAGCAGGTCCAGGTCACGCAGGATCAACGAACCCTTGGTCACGATAGTCACCGGGTGACGATAGCGCAGCAGCACTTCCAGGGTTTGCCGGGTGATCTTGTACTCGCGCTCGATGGGCTGGTACGGGTCCGTGTTGGAACCCAGGTTAATCGGCGCACACACATAGCCGGGCTTGGACAATTGCTGCTCCAGCACCTCGGCGGCGTTGCTCTTGGCGATCAGCTTGGTTTCGAAGTCCAGGCCCGGGGACATGTCCCAATAGGCATGGCTGGGCCGCGCATAACAATAAATACAACCATGCTCACAGCCCCGGTAAGGGTTGATGGAGCGATCGAACGGCAGGTCTGGCGAGGTATTGCGGGTGATGATGGTCTTCGCCGTCTCGATACGCACTTCGGTACCCTGGGTCGGCGGCACTTCCTGATACCAACCATCGTCCTCGGCCACACTGACCGTGGGCGCGAAGCGATTGTGCAGGTTGGTGGCGGTGCCTCGCCCACGCGGCGGTAGAGGAGTGGACATGAAAGCGCCTCGATACTGTTTTTATATACAGTATCGAGGCGCAGCGTATCTGACCAGTGCCGTTGGGCGGCAAAGCCTGAATCAGTGACTCGTGGTCACTTGCCCCAGATCGTCGCCCGAGGTGCTGTGTTGATCGCTCTTGCGCAGGTCGCCGACTTCGCCGGCCTTCACCGGCGCGCCCTGGTTACCCCAACTGCCACGAATAAAGCTGACCACATCCGCCACTTCCTGATCCGACAACCGCCAGGCAAACGCCGGCATGGTGAAGGTGGATGGCGCGGCGTGAGTGGCCGGCAGGGTGCCGCCCTTCAACACAATGTTGATCAGCGACGTGGCATCTGCCGTCTGCAACACCGGGTTGCCCGCCAGCGCCGGGAACACGCGGGTGTAGCCATGGCCGTCGGTACGGTGGCAGGCCGCGCAGTTGTCGATGTACACCGCGGCACCTGGCTTGCTGTCATCGCCCTTCCACAGCGCCTCGGCCACCTGTTTGTCGTATTGGTGCGGCTGATCCTTGGGGTCGACTGCCGGCAGGCTCTTGAGGTAACGGGCGATAGCTGTCAGGTCGTCTTCAGACATGTATTGCATGCTGTGGACTACCACATCGCTCATACCGCCAAATACCGCGCTGCGATCACTGCGACCGGTCTTGAGAAACTGCACCAACTGCTCTTCGCTCCAACTGCCCAGGCCGTCCTTGTGGTCGCCGCGCAGGCTTTTGGCGATCCAGCCTTCCAGTGGCGCACTGCCGGACAGGAACGCCGCCCCGTCCGCCGCGCTCAGGGCCTTTTCCTGCATGGTCAGGGCCCGCGGGGTATGGCAAGCGCCGCAGTGACCCAGGCCTTCCACCAGGTAGGCGCCACGGCTGATCACCGGGTCGGAATCGGCCGGGGCCTGATAGTCCGCCACCTCGGGCGCGAACATCCAGCGCCACGCCGCCAGGGGCCAGCGCATGCTCAAGGGCCAGGGAATATCACTGTCCTGGTTCGCCTGGGCGACCGGCTCCACGCCTTTCATAAAGTACGCATACAGCGCCTGCATGTCGGTTTCGCTGACACGTGCATAAGACGGGTAGGGCATCGCCGGGTAAAGGGTACTACCGCTTTTGGCGACGCCATGGCGCACGGCCTTGTCGAAGTCTTCAAAGCTGTAGTCACCCAGGCCGGTTTTGTCCGGGGTGATGTTGGTGGAGTAAATCACGCCGATCGGGGTTTCCATCGGCAGGCCACCGGCAAACGGCTTGCCGCCCTTGGCCGTATGGCAGGCCACGCAGTCACCGGCGCGGGCCAGGTATTCGCCTTGCTTGATCAAATCGGCTTGCGCGGCGCTCACCGAGCAACTGCTGAACAAGGCCAGGGTCGCGATAACAAATGCTTTCATGGTCGTCGCTCCTTATGCCTGAACCAGCGGGCCGGGGTTTTTCAAGTACTGCTCGCGAATCGCCCGGGCCGACCAGTAGGTCAACGCCGCCACTAGGCCCGTAGGGTTGTAGCCCAGGCCTTGTGGGAAAGCAGATGCGCCCGGGACAAACACGTTGTGTACATCCCAGCACTGCAAGTAGCGATTCAACGCGCTGGTCTTCGGGTCGGTACCCATGATCGCGCCACCATTGAGGTGGGTGGTCTGGTAGGACGCGGTATTGAAGTGTTCGCCGACTTTTTTGCCGAGCACGGCAATCGCCTTGGGGTTCATCGCCTCAGCGATCTTGCCCATTTTCTCGACCATGAAGCGGTTCATCTTGATGTCGTTTTCCTGCCAGTCGAAGGTCATGCGCAGCAACGGCAGGCCGTAGGCATCACGGTAAACCGGATCCAGATCGAGGTAGTTGCCCCTGTAGGACTGATGGGCGCCGTGGGCATCCATCGACACCTGGTGGGTGTAGTAATCGGCCGTGGCGCGCTTCCACGCGCTGCCCCAGGCCGGCGTGCCCGGTGGGTTGGAGGTCCCGGCAATTGGTCGACTGCCCGCCTGGTTGACCCACATCGGCGAGCCGCCGACGAAGCCATGGGGCCCATGGTCGAAGTTGTCGGCGTTGAAATCGTCCACCGCCACGCCGTTGCCGCCGGCGCCGATGAAGTTGTTGGTGTGCACGTCTTTATCGAAGTAGGCCTTGATGGTGGCCATGTTCTGGTAGGCGAAGTTCTTGCCCACCACCCCTTCGCCCGTGATCGGGTCGTAGGGCTTGCCGATGCCCGAGAGCAGCATCAGGCGCACGTTGTGGAACTGGAAGGCGCCGAGAATCACCAGGTCCGCCGGTTGCTCGATCTCGCGGCCCTGGGCGTCGACGTAGGTCACGCCGGTGGCCTTGCGCTTGGTGCTGTCGAGATTGACCTTGAGCACGTGGGAATTGGGCCGCAGCTCAAAGTTCGGCACCTGGCGCAACGCTGGCAGGATATTCACGTTGGGCGATGCCTTGGAGTACATGTAGCAGACATACCCACTGCAAAAACCACAGAAGTTGCACGGCCCCATCTGTGCACCATAGGGGTTGGTGTAGGGCCCCGAGGTATTGGCCGACGGCAGGTTGTAGGGTTTGTAGCCCACATCGGCGGCAGCTTTCTGGAACAGTTGCGCCGAGTAGGTATTTTTCTGCGACTCCAGTGGGAAATGGCTGGAGCGATCCGGCGCATAAGGGTTGCCGCCCTTGCCTTCACCCACCAACTGGCCTTTTACGGTCCAGGCCTGGCCGGAGGTGCCGAAGACTTTTTCGGCGTAGTCAAAGAACGGTTCCAGCTCTTCGTAGCTGACGCCGAAGTCCTGGATGGTCATGTCCTTGGGAATGAAGTTTTTCCCGTAGCGCTCTTCGTAATGGCTGCGCATGCGCAACTCGATAGGGTCCACCCGAAAATGCACGCCCGACCAGTGCAGGCCCGCGCCGCCCACGCCATTGCCCGGTAAAAACGCGCCCAACTGCCGGTTGGGCAAGGCAATGTCATTCACGCTATGGCGAATGGTCACGGTTTCCTTGGAGATGTCCTGGAAGAGTTTTTTACGCACGCTGTAGGTCAGTTCATCGATCACCTGTGGGTAGTTACCGTCCGGGTAGGTGTCCTGCATCGGGCCGCGCTCCAGCGCTACCACGTGCAAGCCTGCTTCGGTCAGTTCCTTGGCCATGATCGCGCCAGTCCAGCCAAAGCCAACGATCACTGCATCGACTTTCTTCATGATGGTCGCCACGCTTATGCCCTCTCGCCACGGATGGAAACAGCCGGGAAGGGGTATTGCTCGTTGCGTTCAACCCAATCCATGAAATCGGCGCGGGCGCCGGGGAAGCCGATCATGGTCCAGCCGACCATGCCTTTGTTGCCGCCGTGGATCGGGTCGCAGAAGAACCCCTCCTTGGTGTTTTGCAGCAACAAGTTGAAGAAAATCTTCGGTGGGACCGCCGCGAAATGCTCGCCGGTTTCCGCACCACCAGCCTCCAGGCGACGCAGCAAATCATCCTGGGTAGCGCTGTCTTGCCCGGCAAATGTTTTACCGTTGAACGCTTTCGACCAGGAATCCGTGGCAGCAATACCCAGGCGATAGATCTCCTTGGGCACCAGCTTGCTCTGCCAGCCCATCTCGGGCGGCGCGTCGGCGTTGAATGGGCCTTGCATAAACCACAGGGCACCGCTGGCGTAAGGGGTGTTCATCTGGCGGTCGATGTATTCCGGCGCACCGGCTTCCAGGGCGCCCGGGCCTTGGGCATCGGCAGGAATCAAGCGCGCGACGGCGGCGTTGATAAACGCCCATTCCTCGGCGGTGAAGTAGCTGGGCTCGTAGGCCTTTTCACTGGCGGGTGCCTTGGCCGGGCTGGCTTGGGCAGGTTCGGGTGTGGCCATCAGCATCGAGCCGCCAAGGCCGGTACTGGCAACCGTGACCACCGGGATCAAGGTCAAGGATTTGCGCAAAAAGTCACGCCGGGGGTTGTCTCGATCTTGATCAGACATGGTGGCACCTCATCATGTAGTCACGGGTTTGAGCAGTCGCTTCGTGGAGCGGCTTGTCGTTTTGATAGCAATGAATAGTTACAAATGATAGCAGGCTAAGTAATGAAGGAATCGTTTCAGCCAGGAAAATCGAGAAATGCGCGCAAAAAAAATGTAGGAGCGAGCCTGCTCGCGAAAATCTCAAGGACGCAGCGTTCATCCGGAATGAACGCGTTATCGTTAACGATCTTCGCGAGCAAGCTCGCTCCTACAGTGGTTGGCGTAGCTTCTTTAGTCTTTTTTCAGCTTCGGATTAGGGAAGAACTGTACCGCCTGCACTTTGGGATCCGCGGGTGCTTTCAACGCCGAGGTATTGACCCGCGTGCCCAATTCCTTGGGCACCGACAAACCTTGGTCGTTGAGCGTGTCGGTATAGCCGCAGGCCACGCATTCGCGATGGGGCACGCTGTCTTCGGTCCACATCTTCAACTTGTCCGGTTCGCTGCACGCCGGGCACACGGCGCCGGCGATAAATTGCTTTTTGGTGATCACAGGCCCGTCACTCATGCTGCCGCGTCCTCACTCAGGCCGCTGTGGCGCAAGAGTGCGTCAATCGACGGTGCGCGTCCGCGGAAGTCGACGAACAACACCATCGGCGCCTGGGAACCACCACGGGCCAGGATCGCCTCGCGGAAGGCACGGCCGGTTTCGGCGTTGAGCACGCCGTCTTCTTCAAACTTGGAGAAGGCATCCGCCGACAACACTTCGGCCCACTTGTAGCTGTAGTACCCCGCCGCATAACCGCCAGCGAAGATATGCGCGAAGCTGTTGGGGAAGCGGTTGTAGGCGGGTGGACGCATTACGGACACTTCGTCACGGATGCCTTCGAGTACCTTGGCCACGCTGCGGCCATCGCCGTGGGTGGCATGCAGCTCAAAGTCAAACAGCGAGAACTCCAGTTGGCGCACCATCATCAGCCCCGACTGGAAGTTCTTCGCCGCGAGCATTTTTTGCAGCAGGTCCTGGGGCAGTGCTTCGCCGCTTTCATAGTGACCGGAAATCAGCGCCAGGCCTTCCGGCTCCCAGCACCAGTTCTCCATGAACTGGCTCGGCAACTCCACCGCATCCCAGGCCACGCCATTGATGCCGGACACGCCCGCGTGTTCGACGCGGGTCAGCAGGTGGTGCAGGCCATGGCCGAATTCGTGGAACAGGGTGGTGACTTCATCGTGGGTCAGCAGGGCAGGCTTGCCGCTGTCGGCCGGGGTGAAGTTGCACACCAGGTTGGCCACCGGGCTTTGCAGGGTACCTGCCGCGGTACGCCGGCGATCACGGGCGCCGTCCATCCACGCACCGCCACGCTTGTTGGCGCGGGCATACAGGTCGAAGAAGAAGCGGCCGACGTGTTGGCCGTTTTCCTTGATTTCGAACAGGCGAACATCCGGGTGCCAGGTATCGAAGCCTTTCTGCTCGGCGATCTCGATGCCGTACAGGCGCTGGACAATGGCAAACAGGCCACCCAGCACTTTGTCGATCGGGAAGTAGGCGCGCAGGGCTTCCTGGGACACGCTGTAGCGCTGTTCACGCAGCTTTTCGCCGTAGAAACCGCTGTCCCAGCTTTGCAGGTCGGCGCAGCCTTGCTCGGCGGCGTAGGCCTTGAGCTGCTGCAGGTCCTGGGTGGCGAACGGTTTGCTGCGCTTGGCCAGGTCACGTAGGAAACTCAGTACCTGGTCGCTGGATTCGGCCATTTTGGTGGCCAGGCTCAGTTCGGAGAAGGAGGCGAAGCCGAGCAGTTGGGCCAGTTCCTGGCGCAGGTCGAGGATCTGTTCCATTACCGGACCGTTATCGTTCTGACCGGCATTCGGGCCCTGGTCCGACGCGCGGGTGCAGTAGGCCGCGTAGACTTCTTCGCGTAGCGCGCGGTCGTGGGCGTAGGTCATCACCGCGTAGTAGCTGGGGAATTCCAGGGTGATCAGCCAGCCATCGAGGCCTTTGGCCTGGGCCGCAGCAGCCATTTGCGCCTTGGCCGAATCGGTCAGGCCGGCCAGGGTGGCTTCGTCAGTGACGTGCTTGGTCCAGGCCTGGGTGGCGTCGAGCAACTGGTTGGAGAACTTGCTGCCCAGTTCGGACAATTTGCTTTGCACTTCGGCGTAGCGCTTCTGCTGCTCAGGCGGCAGGTCGATACCCGACAGACGGAAGTCGCGCAGGGCGTGCTCCAGGATGGTTTTTTGCGCCACATCAAAACCGGCGGCTTCGGGGCTGTTGGCCAGGGCTTCGAACGCCTGGAACAGCTCGCGGTTCTGGCCCATCTCGGTAGAGTAGGCGCTCAAGGCCGGCAGGCAGGCCTCGTAGGCTTGGCGCAATTCAGCGCTGTTGCACACGGCATTCAGGTGGCTGACCGGGCTCCACGCCGCGCCCAGGCGGTCGTTGAGTTCGTCCATGGCCAGGACCAGGCCGGCCCAGGTCGGATTTTTCCCCTGGCTTTGCAGGATGCCTTCGATGGCAACGCGGTTGTCGGCCAGGATCTGTTCAATGGCCGGTTGGACGTGCTCGGCACGGATCGCCGAGAACGGCGGCAGGTCGTAGGACTGCAAAAGAGGGTTGTTCGCGCTCACGGTTGGCACCTTGGCTGAAGAAACAGGTAAGACAAAGATGGGGCCATCTTAATTACAATCAACGTCCACCGCAGCTATCAACCAAACAGAGAGAGGCTATCGTGACCCTTCGCACCTATCAGAATCACACGCCAACCCTCGGCGCCGGGGCTTTCGTCGATGCTTCGGCGGTGGTGATCGGCGATGTTGAAATCGGCGCAGACAGCTCGGTCTGGCCGCTGACGGTGATTCGCGGCGACATGCACCGCATCCGCATCGGTGCCCGCACCAGCGTGCAGGATGGCTGCGTGCTGCACATTACCCACGCCGGCCCCTTCAACCCGGACGGCTTCCCGCTGCTGATCGGCGACGACGTGACCATCGCCCACAAAGTCATGCTGCATGGCTGCAGCGTCGGCAGTCGCATCCTGATCGGCATGGGCAGCATTGTGATGGACGGCGCGGTGGTTGAAGACGATGTGATCATCGGTGCCGGCAGCCTGGTGCCGCCGGGCAAAAAACTGGAAAGCGGTTTTTTGTATGTGGGTAGCCCGGTTAAACAAATCCGCGCGCTGACTGACAAGGAACGCGCCTTTTTCACCTACAGCGCCGCGAACTACGTGAAGCTCAAGGACCTGCACCTGGCAGAAGGATTCGACCAATGACCCTGGATTACCAGACTGTCCTGTTTGACCTGGACGGCACCCTGACCGACCCACGGGAAGGCATCACCCGTTCGATCCAGTACGCCCTGGCCAAGCTGGGTATCGATGAGCCTGACCTGACCAAACTCGAGCACTTTATCGGCCCGCCGCTGCTGCAGGCCTTTATGCAGTTCTACGACTTCGACGAGGCCCGCGCGTGGGAGGCGGTGAATTTCTACCGCGAGCGCTTCAAAGTCACCGGGCTCTATGAAAACCGCGTGTTTGACGGGGTCATGCCACTCCTCGAAGAATTGAATGGCCAGGGGCGCCAGTTGTATGTGGCTACCTCCAAGCCGTGGGAATTTGCCCGGGAGATCGCCAGGCATTTCGATTTCGCCAAGCACTTCAAGGTGATCTACGGCAGTGAGCTCGACGGTACCCGTACCAACAAGGTCGAATTGATCGCCCACTTGATGCACGAAGAAGGCCTGGATCCGGCCAGCACCTTGATGATCGGCGACCGCAAGCACGACCTGATCGGCGCGCGCAGCAATGGGCTGGATGCGGCGGCGGTGGGGTATGGGTTTGGTAGTTTTGAAGAGTTGAGTGCGCAGGCGCCGCGCTGGCATTTTGAGACGTTGGACGAGATGCATCAGGCGTTTTTGCGGCGGGCGTGAGATGGCTATCGCGGGCAAGCCCGCTCCCACATGTTGATGTGTGAACACCGTCAAATGTGGGAGCTGGCTTGCCTGCGATGAGCATGAGTATCTACACAACTCTCTGATACTTCTGGGCTCTGGGTTTTGGGCTGATGTAGGGGGCATATCCATTGCTGCGGTAACGGCGGCCATGGGTTCCGCCCTTACGGCGGCTCACTTTTGAACAGCGCAAAAGTAAGCAAAACGCTTCTTGCCCCACCACTCGGTGCCTCGCCTAGGCTCGGCATGCCCGCAGTCAGGCATTGCTCCGTGGGCCCGCCGCGATCGGCCATCCATGGCCGTGTCGCGGCTACCCCGGCATCCTGCCGGGGTGCCCACTGCGCAATACCTGCCTGCGGCCATCGTGGTTTAACGGGGCGCCCAAGATCAAAAGCCAGATCAACAGCAAAAGCAAAGCTGCCTACCTGTGGGAGCGGGCTTGCCCGCGATGGCGTCAGTAAGAATCCCGCAAAGTGTCAGATATCCAACGTCATCGTTAACGACCATCGCGAGCAAGCCCGCTCCCACAGAGGAGTTCGTCAGTTTCTGAAAGTTGTGTAGATACTTATGCTGCGATGAGGCCCTAAAGGTCACCGCCTACCAACTGCTTCAACGCCACTTTACGCTGCGCAACCGGCAACCCACCCAACTGTTCCACAGCACTGTAGAACTTCAGCCAATCCCCTCCCTCCCGGCGAAACAACGCCGCAAACGCTGGCACCCACTGGTCATACAAACCAAACGGCAACAGCCGCGCATTGTTCATCGGCTGATTGATCCAGGCGTCATACCGCGGGTCGCCGGCCCACTGACTGTCGCGTAACTGCCGATACTCACGGCGCAAACGCTCGAACTCGTCAGCCTTGGCCTGGCGCATTGCATCGGCGGCCAACGGCTGCGCATACAGGCGTTCCAAGCGGGTGCGGGTGTCGAGGATCAGTTGGGTAAATTGGTCGCGCTGCTTCAAGGCCGACACGCTCGCAGGCCCAAGGCCACGGGCCGTACGCCATTGCCGGGTGCCTTCCTGTTCGACAAAGGTGGCAAATGACTCATTGAACTCAGTGTCGTCCTTCACATAAAAACGCTGGTGCGCCAGTTCGTGAAAAATCACCGTGGCCAGACGCTCTTCGCCCCAGCGCATCATCGAACTCATGATCGGGTCATCAAACCAGCCCAGAGTGGAATAGGCCTCGACCCCGCCAATCGACACATCCATGCCGCGCAGTTGCAACAAGGCAGCCTCGCCCCGTGCGGCACCTTGGCTGTAATAACCGCGATAGGCCACACACCCGGCGATCGGGAAGCAATGGTTCTGGGGTAACAAGGAAAATTCTGAGGTAGCGAAGACATTCCAGACCACGTACGGCCGACCGATATCGGCGTACAGGCGGTAGCTCTGGTTGTCGGGCAAGTGCAACGCTTGGCTGGCAAAGGTCCGCGCCTTCTGGGATTGCGCCAAATGCTCCCGCAAAACTTGCGCACGCGTCGGGTCGGCGATCACCTTGGCCACCGGCTCGCGGGCCTGCAGCAGTTGCCATTGGCCGCTGGCCAGTTGGCTGTAATAGCTGACACTGGAGCAACCACCGAGCAACACACACGCTAGCCCCGCCAATAAACGCCGCACCATTTCAAACCGCTCCAGAGTCATTGGCCTGCCAGACTAACGGGCTTACAGGAGGTATGCTCATACGATTCCTACGCTTGAGTGCTCACTATGCGTCAGCTCCTGCTTCCCTTGGCGGCGATTTTTCTCAGCGCCTGCACCTCCACACCGATCCCGCCGGCCGACCCGCAACAGGCCTGGGTCGATTTCGCCACCCCGACACCGGGCGCCAAACTGGTCATGGCGCAACGCCTGGACGGCAAAGCCCTCGATGATGGGCGCTACTTCCAGGTGCCACCGGGCAGCCACGAGTTGATGGTGCGTTTTGATTTTGAAGTGTATGCCGGCGCAGGCCTGGGCGGCGGGTTGAACCAGCCCCAGGAGCGCACGTGTTTTATCACCCTGCAATACGACCAGTTCGAAGCCGGTCAGCGCTATCGCCTGGAAGGGCGCTCGCTGGGCTTTACCCCCAACATCCGGCTGTATGACGCCGCACGGCAGTTGCTGGCAGAGGAGCGCAGCATCAACTGTATTCCCTGATCAGTTATTGTTGCGCTGGTAGATGATGCGCTTGGTGCCGTTTTCGCAGGTGCCCACGATCATGGCTTCATCGTGATTCTTGGCTTCTTCGGCGGTGATGATTTCCAACGTGTAGGACGGGATCGCCTTGGCCTGTAGGTCGACTTCGATCTCTCTCCTCAGTTCTTCACAGTCTTTCGGCGCGGCCAGCGCCGACGTGGCCAAAGCACCGCAGATAATCGCCAAGGCAAAACGTTTCATGTGTGAAGCTCCCTAAATGCGCTGCGCACGGGTGTGCGCCAAAGGCTGCATGGGTATGAGACCACATTTGCGAAACGCGAGTTCTGATTTAACGCACAACAAAATGTGGGAGGGGACTTGCTCGCGAAGGCGGTGTGTCAGCCAATACATTTGTTGCCTGACCTAGCGCCTTCGCGGGCAATCCCGCTCCCACATTGGACCTGCGCAGATCAGTTGATGAGGGTGCCATCCAGGGTGATGGTGGCGTTCAACACTTTGGACACCGGGCACCCCTCCTTGGCCTTTTTGCTCAGCTCATCGAACTGCGCCTGGCTTGCGCCGGGGATCTTGGCCTTGAGGACCAGATGGACCGCGGTGATTGCAAAACCACCGTCCACTTGGTCCAGGGTCACTTCGGCTTGGGTGTCGATGCTGTCGGCCTTGAGCCCGGCATCGCCGAGAATCATGGAAAAGGCCATGGAGAAGCAGCCGGCATGGGCCGCGCCGATCAGTTCTTCAGGGTTGGTGCCCTTGCCGCCTTCGAAACGGGCCTTGAAGCCGTAGGGGGCTTCGCGCAGTACGCCGGTTTCGGTGGAAATAGAGCCCAGGCCGGTTTTCAGGTCGCCTTCCCAGTGTGCGGAGGCTTTTTTCACAATACTCATAGCGTTCTCCCAAGCAGTGGTTGTGCATCAGTAAGGTTCTGAGGATAGAACCTCTGGCAAAGTTCACCCTGTCGGAAAAACCAAGCGCGCAAGTAGGAAATTTCATGCTCGCTATTGAATCTCGGGTATATGCCCTCATTGCATAGAGCATGCACATGAAGCGGCAGGTTTTGGTTCGTCACAAGCCTGCGCCCTTAGGAGAAGCAGGCTTATGAAACCGTTGTCCGACGTGAAGTTTTCGACCCTCGACCTGGTGCCGGTGCGCGCCAATGGCAGCCCGGCGCAGTCGCTGCGCAATTCCCTGGACCTGGCCCAGCACGTGGAAAAACTCGGCTACACCCGCTTCTGGGTGGCCGAACATCACAATATGGATGGCATCGCCAGCTCCGCGACCTCGGTGCTGCTGGGCTACCTGGCCGGCGGGACCTCGACCATCCGGGTCGGCGCAGGCGGCGTGATGCTGCCCAACCATGCACCGCTGGTGATCGCTGAACAGTTCGGCACCCTGGAAAGCCTGTACCCCGGCCGTATCGACCTGGGCCTGGGCCGCGCGCCCGGTTCCGACCAGATGACCGCCCGCGCCCTGCGCCGCGAGCGCTCCGGCAGTGCCGATGACTTCCCCGAAGACGTGGCCGAACTCATGGCGTACCTGGGCCCACGCACCCCCGACCAACGGGTGATCGCCGTACCGGGTACCGGCACCAACGTCCCGGTGTGGCTGCTCGGTTCCAGCCTGTTCAGCGCGCAACTGGCCGGTGAACGCGGTTTGCCCTACGCCTTCGCCTCCCATTTCGCACCGCGCATGATGCATGAGGCGATTCGCGTCTATCGCAATCACTTCAAGCCTTCGGCGGTACTCGACAAACCCTACGTGATGCTCGGCGTCCCCCTGGTGGCCGCCGATACCGATGAGCAGGCCAATTACCTGGCCACCTCGGTCTACCAACGCATTCTCGCCCTGATGCGTGGGCAAAGCCTGGTGCAGCGCCCGCCGGTGGATAGCATGGACGGCCTGTGGCTGCCCCATGAGAAGGATGCGGTAGGCAGCTTCCTGGGCCTGGCGATGGTCGGAAGCCCGGCGAAAATTCGCGCCAAGCTGGAAGTATTGATCGAGCAAACCGGTGCCGATGAGCTGATCTTTACCTGCGACCTGTACGAACATGCTGATCGAATTCATTCCTACGAGCTGCTGGCGCAAGTGATGAAAGGCTGATCCGCAGGCACAAAAAAACCGACGCCCTGGCGTCGGTTTTTATGTCTGGCACACGGGATCACCCGCGGTTGTAGACGATTTCCTTGGTACCGCCCTCGCAACTGCCGACCACTTTGCCGTTGGTTGCGCTGCCTTTATCGACAATTTCCAGGGTGTACCCGGAGGCGCCATTGGCCTGGACCTTGGCCTCGATTTCGCTTTTCAGCTCGCCACAGTCCTTGCCAGCCGCCATGGCTGTACCTGCCAGGCTCAACAAACCTACTGCTAACAGAAACTTCTTCATCCGTTACTTCCTTGCGCTGATCAAAAAATGTACGCCGATGCATTTGGCACCGGCGCCCCAAGGTGTCGCGCAGGTTATGGCAATCGGCCAGCGTGCAAGTTCAACCGTGCCTATCAACTATTGGCAATACGAAAGCCCACCTTGAGGGTCACCTGAAAGTGCGCGGCCTTGCCGTCCTTGATGTGCCCACGGGTTTCGGTCACCTCAAACCACTCCAGGTGCTTGATGCTCTTGCTGGCCTCGGCCAGGGCATTGTTGATGGCGTCCTCGATGCTGGTTGGCGACGAGCCCACCAGTTCGACTTTCTTATAGGTGTGATGATCAGTCATGAGCGTTCTCCTGGGTGGTTGAATGAAGCCTAGCAGTGATTCTTCGTACTGCTTCTGGCGGTACTTCTCACTTGAAAGTTCAGATTTACTGCACTTTCTGAAACCCCCGCAGTCGGAATCAACACACGTTACTCATTCACTCCAGGAGAGCCCACATGGCCAACACCTCTTTACGCAAAGCGTCATTGGAAAGCATGGAAGCCGAGATTTCGAGCCTGCTCAAATCCCTTGAGAGCCTCAAGGACGATGCGTCTGACGAGTCGCGCAAAACCCTGAAGGCCCTCAAAAGCAATGCCGAGAATGCCCTCAAGCACTCTCGCCACTTGATCAGCGATGCCTACGAAGAAAGCAAAGTCAAAATCCGCGAAACCGGGGTTGCCACCCGTGACTATGCGCAGGAACACCCGTGGACCACCGCCGGCGTTGCCGTTGGCGCACTGGGCCTGCTGGCTGCCTACCTGCTGTGCAAACGCGGTGACTAAACCGGTTGGCGCGCAAGCTCAGCCTTGAGCCACTGCGCCAACTGCCGAGCGCGCCCATCCGCGGCGCGCTTGGGTAGCCACAACGCCAGTTGCGCCGGGGTCTGGCTAAAGCCCCACGGCGCAACCAGGCGACCGGCACGCACATCCTCCGCCACCAGCGGTTGCGGGGCGATCGCCACCCCCAGGCCAGCCACGGCCGCCTCCAGCAAATAATACAAATGCTCAAACCCCTGGCCGTACTTCAACGCGCCAGCGTCGATGCCATGGTGCTGTGCCCAGTTGGGCCAGGCTTGCGGGCGTGAAGTGGTGTGCAACAAAGCCTCGTCCAACAAAGCCTGCGCAGAGGCCTGGCGCAGGGCTTGGTAGTGGGCAAAGTGCGGGCTCATCACCGGGCCAATGCGTTCGCTGGCCAGTTCGTATACCTGCATATCCGCAGGCCACGGGGGCTCGGCAAACAGCAGCAGGGCGTCCAGGCCAGGCCGCCGTGGATCAAGGTCGCCTTCGCCCGCCGACAGATGCAGGCGCAAATCCGGCAAATCCGCATTCAAGCGCCCCAGCCGCGGGATGAACCAGCGCGCCAGCAGGCTGCCAGAGCAGCCAAGCACAAACGGCGCGTCGGCGCTGCTCTGGGTCAGCTCCCCGCACACATCGCGCAAGCGCTCGAACGCCTCGAAGCTGGCATCGCGCAGCCTCACACCGGAATCTGTGAGTTTAATGCCGCGCCCATCCTTGACGAAAAGGCTCACCCCAAGATGTTCTTCCAACACTTTCAGTTGTCGGCTGACGGCGCCATGGGTCACATGCAATTGCTCTGCAGCCTGGCTGACGCTGTTGAGGCGGGCAGTGGCTTCGAATGCACGCAGGGCGTTAAGCGGGGGAAGGTCTCGGCTCATCTGTGAGTTTTCCTGACAGGTTGTGGCGATCTTATCGGTTTTCACGGTCAAGCGTCAGAGGTAGAGTGGCCGTCATTGCCTCTCCCACACTTTGTTCCTGGAGCGCCCCATGACTCAGTCCCAGACCGATTTACGCAACGGCCCTGACGCCAACGGCCTGTTTGGCGCGTTCGGCGGCCGCTACGTGGCGGAAACCCTGATGCCGTTGATCCTCGACCTGGCCCGCGAATACGAAGCGGCGAAGATCGATCCGGCCTTCAACGAAGAACTTGCCTACTTCCAGCGCGATTACGTCGGACGCCCAAGCCCGCTGTACTTCGCCGAACGCCTGACCGAATTCTGCGGCGGCGCCAAGATCTACCTCAAGCGCGAAGAGCTGAACCACACCGGCGCGCACAAGATCAACAACTGCATCGGCCAGATCCTGCTGGCCCGGCGCATGGGCAAGAAACGCATCATCGCCGAGACCGGTGCCGGCATGCACGGCGTGGCCACCGCCACCGTCGCCGCGCGGTTTGGCCTGCAATGCGTGATCTACATGGGCACCACCGACATCGAGCGCCAGCAGGCCAACGTGTTCCGCATGAAGCTGCTGGGCGCCGAAGTGATCCCCGTGGTGGCCGGCACCGGCACCCTCAAGGATGCGATGAACGAAGCCCTGCGTGACTGGGTGACCAACGTCGACAGCACCTTCTACCTGATCGGCACCGTGGCCGGCCCGCACCCTTACCCCGCGATGGTGCGCGACTTCCAGGCGGTGATCGGCAAGGAAACCCGCACCCAGTTGCAAGCCCAGGAAGGCCGCCTGCCGGACAGCCTGGTGGCCTGCATCGGCGGTGGCTCGAATGCCATGGGCCTGTTCCACCCGTTCCTCGATGACACCAGTGTCGAGATCATCGGCGTCGAAGCGGCCGGCTACGGCATCGAAACCGGCAAGCACGCCGCCAGCCTCAACGGCGGCGTACCCGGCGTGCTGCACGGCAACCGGACCTTCCTGTTGCAGGACGACGATGGCCAGATCATCGACGCCCATTCGATTTCCGCGGGCCTGGATTACCCCGGCATCGGCCCTGAGCATGCGTGGTTGCACGACATCGGCCGCGTCCAGTACACCTCGGTAACGGACGACGAAGCCCTCGACGCCTTTCACAAATGCTGTCGCCTGGAAGGGATTATTCCGGCACTGGAAAGCGCCCACGCCCTGGCCGAAGTATTCAAGCGCGCCCCGACCCTGCCCAAGGATCACCTGATGGTGGTCAACCTGTCGGGCCGTGGCGACAAAGACATGCAGACCGTGATGCACCATATGGAAACCGCCAAGCAGGAGAAACACTGATGAGCCGCCTGCAAACCCGTTTTGCGCAACTCAAGGAACAAAACCGTGCCGCCCTGGTGACCTTCGTCACCGCTGGCGACCCGGGGTATGACACCTCCCTGGCGATCCTCAAGGGCTTGCCGGCAGCCGGCGCCGATGTGATCGAGCTGGGCATGCCCTTCACCGACCCGATGGCCGACGGCCCAGCGATCCAACTGGCCAACATCCGGGCGTTGGGCGCCAAGCAGAACCTGGTGAAAACCCTGCAAATGGTGCGCGAGTTCCGCAAGGACAACAGCGATACGCCGCTGGTATTGATGGGCTACTTCAACCCGATCCACATGTACGGCGTGCCACGCTTTATCGCTGACGCAAAAGAAGCCGGCGTCGATGGCCTGATCGTGGTCGACGTACCGCCGGAACATAACAGCGAACTGTGCGACCCGGCCCAGGCCGCGGGCATCGACTTTATCCGCCTGACCACGCCGACCACCGACGATGCACGCCTGCCGACGGTGCTCAACGGCAGCTCGGGTTTTGTGTACTACGTCTCGGTAGCCGGTGTGACCGGTGCCGGTGCCGCCACCCTGGAACACGTCGAAGAAGCGGTCGGCCGCCTGCGCCGCCATACCGACCTGCCGATCAGCATCGGCTTTGGCATCCGCACCCCGCAACAAGCCGCTGCCATCGCCCGCCTGGCGGACGGTGTGGTAGTGGGCTCGGCACTGATCGACCATATCGCCAATGCCAGCAACGACCAGCAAGCGATTGATGGGGTGTTGAGCCTGTGTGCAGCCTTGTCGGAAGGTGTACGCAACGCCCGTAAATAATCCCCACCCATTGTAGGAGCGAGCTTGCTCGCGAAGACCGTCAACGATAACGCGGGCATCCTGGATGAACGCGGTGTCTTGACGTTTTTCGCGAGCAAGCTCGCTGCTACAACAGCTTTATTCCTTCAGTTCGATACGTTCGACCTTGCCCACCAGCAATATGTAGGACAGCGCCCCCAGCAACGCCAACACTGCAATGTAGGTAATCGCCGGCGCAAACGAGTCGCCCGTGGCCAGGAAGCCAATGACGATGGGCGTGGTGATCGCCGCCAGGTTGCCGATGAAGTTGAACACCCCACCCGTCAATCCCAACAACCGCGCTGGCGCCAGGGTCGAGACCAGCGACCAGGTGATCGACGCCAGCCCGTTGCCGAAAAACGCCACCGCCAGGAACGCGATCACCAACGGCGTCGAGTCGACGAAGTTGGCGCCGATGATCGCCGTGGAGATCAGCAGGCCGCTGATGATTGGCAACTTGCGCGCAAAACCCACCGAGGCGCCACGGCGGATCAGCCAGTCGGAAAACAACCCGGAACACAGCACCCCGACAAACGCCGCGAGGAAGGGCAGCGACGCGAGCAGGCCGGACTTGATGAAGTCCATGCCGCGATATTTCACCAGGTAGGTGGGGAACCACGTCAGGAAAAACCACAAGGTCGAGTTCAGGCAGAACTGGCCCAGGTAGATGCCCCATAGCTTGCGTTTAGTCAGGACGATACCCAGGTCGACCCAACTGAACGGCGCCTTGCGCTTGGCGGTTTGTGCATCCAGGTCCACCAGCCCGCCGCCTGCGCGGATCAGCTCGATTTCCGCGCTGTTGACCCCTTTGAAATCGCGCGGCTCGCGGTACACCGCGTACCACACCAGCGCCCAGAGAATGCCTACCGCGCCGGTGCTGATAAACACCATGTGCCAGCCATAGTGGTGCTGCAACCAGGCCAGCACCGGGGTGAGGAATGCCAGCCCGACGAACTGCCCCGACGTGTAGAAGCCAATGGCCGTGGCGCGCTCACGCTCGGGAAACCAACTGGTGACCACCCGGCTGTTGATTGGATAGGCCGGCGCCTCCAGGGCGCCCACTGCCATGCGCAACACGAACAGGGCAATGAAGCTGGCGGCAAATCCCAGCATCACCGTGGCGATGGACCACAACAGCAGGGCGACAGTGTAGAGAATGCGCGGCGGCACCCGGTCCACCAGCCAGCCGCCGGGGATTTGCATGGCGGCGTAGGTCCAGCCGAACGCCGAGAAAATCAGCCCCACATGCACCGGGTCGATCCCCAGTTCGCTGGTCAGGGCCGGCGCGGCAATCGACAGGTTGCTGCGGTCCAGGTAGTTGATCACCACCGTGATAAACAGCAGGACCATGATGAAGTAGCGCTTGCGGCTGGGCGTGACTAAAGATGCCTGCCCGGTAAGGGTTTCAGGGTGCATGGGGGAGCCTCTTATTATGTTTATTGAGGTCGGTTGACGGCTATCTGATGGGGAGGTGGGAGCTGGCTTGCCTGCGATGGCGGTGGAACATTCAACATCGCTATCGCTGGCAAGCCAGCTCCCACATGGACCGCGTTATCACCACTCGGCAAAGCTGCCATCGGCATGCCGCCAGATCGGGTTGCGCCAGCGATGGCCGATGGCGGCCCGTTCAATCACATATTCCTCGTTGATCTCGATCCCCAGCCCTGGCCCATTGGGGATCTTCACAAAGCCCTGGTCGTAGTCGAAAACCCCCGGGTCGCGTACGTAATCGAGCAGGTCGTTGCTTTCGTTGTAGTGAATGCCCAGGCTTTGCTCCTGGATAAACGCGTTGTAGCAAACCGCGTCCAGTTGCAGGCACGCCGCCAGGGCAATCGGCCCCAGGGGGCAGTGCAGCGCCAGGGCCACGTCGTAGGCCTCGGCCATGTTGGCGATCTTGCGGGTTTCGGTGATGCCGCCGGCGTGGGACGCGTCCGGCTGGATGATGTCGACGTAACCTTCGCTGAGCACACGCTTGAAGTCCCAGCGCGAAAACAACCGCTCACCCAGGGCAATCGGGGTGCTGGTCAACGGCGCCAGCTCTTTGAGCGCTTCGTAGTTTTCGCTCAGCACCGGTTCTTCGATGAACATCAGCTTGTACGCATCCAGCTCTTTCATCAGCACCTTGGCCATGGGCTTGTGCACGCGACCATGGAAGTCCACGCCGATGCCGACATTCGGCCCGACCGCATCGCGCACGGCGGCTACGTTCGCCAGGGCCTGGTCGACCTTGTCAAAGGTGTCGAGAAACTGCAGCTCCTCGGTGCCGTTCATCTTCACCGCTGTAAACCCACGGGCCACGGCCTCCTTGGCGGCGCGGGCGGTGTCGGCCGGGCGGTCGCCGCCGATCCACGAATAGACGCGAATCTTGTCCCGCACCTGGCCGCCCAGCAGGTCGCTGACCGACACACCGAGGGCCTTGCCCTTGATGTCCCACAGCGCCTGGTCGATACCCGCCAGCGCACTCATATGGATCGCGCCACCGCGGTAGAAGCCGCCGCGATACAGCACCGTCCAGATGTCTTCGATGTTGCGTGGGTCTTTGCCGATCAAGTAGTCGGACAGTTCCTCGACAGCGGCCGCCACGGTGTGGGCGCGGCCTTCAACCACGGGCTCGCCCCAACCGGTCACGCCCTGGTCGGTTTCCACTTTGAGGAAGCACCAGCGCGGCGGCACGATGAAGGTGGTCAGTTTGGTGATTTTCATCTTCTTGTTCTCTCTTGTCGGATGCGGCACCTGGGGTGCCAGGCACACTCAGTTCAGGGCGTTCCAGGCAGCGACATACGCCTGGGCACGGCTCGCCACCTGCTCGACCGTCATGCCGGGCTTGTACAGCCCGGAACCCAGGCCAAACCCCTTGACCCCGGCGTCGACGAACACTTGCATGTTGTCTGGGGTAATCCCGCCCACCGGCAGCAATACCGTGCCGGCCGGCAACACCGCCAGCCAGGCCTTGACCACCGCTGGGCCCATTTGCTCGGCCGGAAACAGCTTCAGCACATCGGCGCCTTCGGCCAGGGCGGCAAAGGCTTCGGTGAGGGTCGCAACGCCGGGCGACAGGTACAGGCCCGCAGCTTTTGCCGCACGTAGCACCTTGGCGTCGCTGTGGGGCATGACGATGACCTGGCCACCGGCCGCCTTCACCTGTTCCACCTGCTCGGGCGTCAGCACCGTGCCGGCGCCGATCAGGCAATCGGCGGGCAACGTCTCACGCAGGGTGCGGATGCTGGTGTAGGGATCGGGCGAGTTGAGCGGCACTTCGATTACCCGCAACCCTGCCTGGTACAGCACCTGGCCGACAGCGCCGGCCTCATCCGGGCGCAGGCCCCGCAGGATCGCGATCAAACCGTTGTGTGTGAGTGCTTGCTTGAGCATGTCAGGCCTCGATTGCAGGTTGAGTGAGCCCGGCGGCCAGCGCCAATTGCCACAGGCCGCGCTCGGTCGCTTGTTGCGCGAGGCTGATTTGGCTGAAACCACACAGGGCGAGGGCGCGTTGATAACGGGCGCAGAGGGCGGTGGCGCCTACCAGGATGATCGGCGTGTTGCGAGTACGGTCGGGCAAGCCGGCCAGTTCATGACCAATCAGCAAGCCGGACAGGTAGTCCGACTGCTGCTCGGCAGCCAGTTCGGCGGTCAACCCCAGCGTGCGCGCGCTGAATAGCGTCGACAGCACACCGCGTTGGCCGTCCGGTGAAAGCGCCACGCGCACGCCTCGGTCAAAGGCCTCAGCCTGGAACTGCCCGGCGATCTTTTGAGTGCGCCCGAGAATGCTGTGGGTGCTCAGCACCGCGAACAGCTCACCGGTCATGAAGGTGTCAAAGTGGGTGATGCGACCTGCAATTACCTCGACCCATTTGGAATGGCTGCCGGGCAGGCCGATCAATAACTCAGCGCTGGCCGCAAAGCCTTGCAGCACGCCGAGCACCTGGGTTTCTTCGCCGCGCATCACGTTGGGCAAACCGACCTGCTCGATCACGCCGGGCACGATATGCACATCGACACCGCGCCGGCTGCGCACCTTGTGCAGCGCCAGGCCCAGGCTGGCAACGTCGACCGGCGTATGGCGATAGGCCGCTTCGCTCCAACCCTGGGCGCTGCCGACCATGCCGCAGGCAATCACCGGCAGACCGGGCTGCGCGTCGAGCCAGTCGCCGCACGCGGCATCAAAGGCCAGCTCAAAACCATCACTGCAGTGAACGCCGGCAATCAACCGCGGTTCACTGGGCAAATGCATGATCCCCGACGCCAACGAGCGCTGTTCGAGGACCTGGCCATCGGGGCCGAGTTTATAAGCACGAAGGGAACTGGTTCCCCAATCGAGCGCGATCAAGTGCGCTGGCATTGCTTCACCTGGAATGTGGCAGATGGCCGACTATAAACCTAAGGCTCTGGATATCTCAATATATAAATACCGATCCCACATAATGGAACAGCGTAGAAAAAATCCCCACGTCCCCGTGCTGCTCTATGCACATAAACGTGAGGATTCGACCGACAGAAACTGGTTAAAAAATAGACAAATCCAACGGACGCATGGCCCCCATCCAGATCGCGTAGTCGGTATGGTCCTTCAGGTCATCGCCGGTATCCGGGTGCAGAAACACCACCAAACCGTTGCGGTTGAGGGCCAACCACGGCAACGCCACGCCGATGTACTGCGGGTCGAAGGCCAACTGGCAGCTCCAGTCCGGATGCGGCCCCACCGCACGCTCATGCATGCGCCCCATGCGCACCGGGAAGATGGCCGCCGCCTCTTCACAGAGCTTGCGCGCCTGGTCGAGCGTGCTGGCGTCGAAGTAGATATGGGCGTGATAACCCTTGATACGTTGCATGACTGGCTCCGGACTCGTTGATCGGCCGATCCTAGACCGCAATCGACGGCAGGCCAAGCCTGGGAGGCTCAGCGATGAGGCAACGCTGTGGCAAGGGGACAAGCCCCCTCAATCGGGCGGCATCAGGCTGCTGGCCTGTTCGGCCGCCAGCCAGTCGACAAACCGCTCGATCAACTGCCCACGCCGTTTGCGCTGGGGCAATACCACGTAATACCCAAAGCGCGAGATCACCGTGTCGCTAATCGGCCGGCACAGCCAGTTCTGCTCGAGCAGGTTATCCACCAGGTGGCGCCAGCCAATGGCCACGCCCTGGCCGGCAATCGCCGCCTGGATCAGCAGCGTGTAATTGTCGAAACGTAGCGGGCCCGGGGTCGGTGCGGCGCTGATCCCCAGTTCGCGAAAGACCCCGTTCCAGTCGAACCATTGGTTATTGTTTTCCTGGCGCAGGTGCAGCAACGGCAATTGCTGCAGGCTCTGCAGCGACAGCGACGTGGTACGGCCCTTGAGCAGTTGCGGGCTGCACACCGGGAACACTTCTTCGCTGAACAACCACTGGCTGTGCCCCTGGCGAAAACGCCCATCGCCAAACAACACGGCTACGTCGATATCGCTGCGCAAGGTCGCGTGATTGCGCTCGCTGGTGACCAGGCTCACATCCACCTGCGGGTTGGCCTCATGAAAGCGATGCAGGCGCGGCATCAGCCAGTAGGCGGCGAAGGCGAAGTCGGTCGCCACTTGCAACACTTCGTGCTGGTCCTGCTGGGTGATCAACCCCAGGCCCGCATCCATGCTCTGCAACCCAGCCTGCACGTGCTCGAACAACAGCCTGCCCGCATCCGTCAATTCGATGCCCCGGTAGATACGGTCAAACAGCCGCACCGCCAGTTGTTCTTCCAGGCGCTTGATTTGCTGGCTGACTGCCGGCTGGGTGGTGCCCAGCTCCATCGCCGCCGCCGTGAAGCTGCGGTGACGGGCGGCGGTTTCGAAGGCCCGCAGCAGGTCCAGCGACAGGTTACCCAGGGCTTTATACATAAGCGGTATTTATCCTAGACATTGCTCTGTATGGGCTTTACCACGTATTCCATGGCCCCCATGCTCAATCGCATAAATATTGACTATGGAATGCCGCGAAACCATGAAGCGCAAGAACATTCTTTTCATCATGGCCGATCAAATGGCCGCGCCGTTGCTTCCGTTCTACGGTCCTTCGCCAATCAAACTGCCCAACCTCAGCCGCCTGGCCGCCCAAGGCGTGGTGTTCGACGCCGCGTACTGCAACAGCCCGCTGTGTGCGCCGTCGCGTTTTACCCTGGTCAGCGGCCAGTTGCCGAGCAAGATAGGCGCCTACGACAACGCGGCGGATTTCCCCGCCGATGTACCGACCTACGCCCACTACCTGCGTCGCCTCGGCTATCGCACGGCGCTGTCGGGCAAGATGCATTTCTGCGGGCCGGACCAGTTGCACGGCTACGAAGAGCGCCTCACCAGCGATATCTACCCCGCCGACTACGGTTGGGCGGTGAACTGGGATGAGCCCGACGTGCGCCCCACCTGGTATCACAATATGTCGTCGGTGCTGCAAGCCGGCCCATGTGTGCGCACCAACCAACTGGATTTCGACGAAGAGGTGGTGTTCAAGGCCCAGCAATACCTGTTCGACCATATTCGCGAGGACGGCGACCAGCCGTTCTGCCTGACGGTCTCCATGACCCACCCCCACGACCCGTACACCATTCCCAAGCCGTTCTGGGATATGTACGACGATAACGACATCCCGATGCCTACAACGCCGGCCCAGGCCGACCAGGATCCGCACTCCCAGCGTCTGCTCAAGGTCTACGACCTGTGGGACAAGCCGCTGCCAGTGGATAAGATCCGCGATGCACGGCGGGCTTACTTCGGCGCGTGCAGCTACATCGACAGCAATGTCGGCAAACTCCTGCAAACCTTGCAAGACACTGGCCTGGCCGAAGACACGATCATCGTGTTCTCCGGCGACCACGGCGACATGCTCGGCGAGCGTGGGCTCTGGTACAAAATGCACTGGTTTGAAATGGCCGCCCGCGTGCCGCTGCTGGTCAGTGCGCCAGGGCAATTCCAGGCCGGGCGGGTGAGCACGGCGGTGTCCACCGCCGACCTGTTACCGACCCTGGTGGAGTTGGCCGGCGGTGAACTGGAGGCCGACCTGCCTCTGGACGGCCGCTCACTGGTCCCGCACTTGCAAGGGCAGGGCGGGCATGACGAAGTGTTCGGCGAGTACATGGCCGAAGGCACCATCGGCCCGCTGATGATGATTCGCCGCGGCGCCTACAAATTCATCTATAGCGAGGACGATCCCTGCTTGTTGTTCGATGTTCACCGCGACCCTCGTGAGCAGGAAGAACTCAGTCAGTCGCCAGCCCATCGCCCGCTGTTCGAAGCCTTCCTGGCCGAGGCGCGGGCCAAATGGGACATGCCCGCAATCCACCAGCAAGTGCTCGCCAGCCAGCGCCGCCGGCGTCTGGTATGCGAAGCCTTGGCGGTGGGCAAACTCAAGAGCTGGGATCACCAGCCGCTGGTCGACGCCAGCCAGCAGTACATGCGCAACCATATCGACCTCGACGATCTGGAGCGCAAGGCTCGTTATCCACAACCCTGCCAAAACCAATAAATCCAGTAAGGGGAAGGCCATGCAAAAGTTATCCACAGTCGTCAGTACCGCATTGTTGCTCAGTGCCACCCACGTGTATGCCGACGCCCGTTGCGAGACGGTGAAGATGGCCGACCCCGGCTGGAGCGACATTGCCGCCACCAACGCCATCGCCGGCTTTTTACTCAGCGGCATGGGTTACAAGGCCAAGGTCGATACCCTGGCGGTGCCGATCACTTACGGCGGGCTCAAGGACGGCCAGGTGGATGTGTTTTTGGGCAACTGGATGCCAGCGCATCAGGGCTTCTACGACAAGTTCGTGGCCAACGGCGATGTGGTGCAACTGGCCAAGAACCTTGAAGGTACGGAGTTCACCCTCGCGGTGCCGGACTATGTGTGGGAGGCCGGCGTGCATGACTTTGCCGATCTGAATAAATTTGCCGACAAGTTCGACAAGAAGATCTATGGCATCGGGTCCGGCGCGCCGGCCAATCTTTCGCTGAAGGAAATCATCCAGAAGAACGACTTCGACCTCGGCCAATGGAAGCTGATCGAGTCCAGCGAGCAGGCGATGCTGGCCGAAGTGTCCAGGGCGGTGAAGCGCGAGCGTTTCGTCACCTTTCTCGGCTGGACACCGCACCCGATGAACGTGCAGTTGAAGATGCGCTACCTCAAGGGCGGGGAAAAATACTTCGGCGACACCGGCAGCGTGTACACCCTGACGCGCAAAGGTTATGCACAGGCCTGCCCGAATGTGGCCAAGCTGCTGACCAACCTTAAGTTCACCCAGGACATGGAGAACAGCATCATGGCCGAGGTGGTGAACAACAAGGTCAGCAATAGCGAAGCGGCCAAGGCGTGGATCAAGGCCAACCCGGCGGTTTTGGACAAGTGGCTGGAGGGGGTTGAAACCCTCGATGGCCAGGAGGCATTGGCCGCGGTCAAAGCCAAACTCTAAATATTGCCCTGGTTCCTACAGGTCTTCCTATCACCCTGTAGGAGCCGGCTTGCCGGCGAAGAATTCGAAAACGCCGCGTTTTTTCAGGCAACCCGCGTTATCGTTATCCATCTTCGCGAGCAAGCTCGCTCCTACAGTATTTCGAGCGATCCATGTCCCGGCCCCACACTCTGCTCCCATTCCTGCGCTGGCTACCGCGCCAGACCCGCGCCAGCGTTGGCCGGGATGCGATTGTCGGCCTCAGCGGCGCAGTGCTGGCCTTGCCGCAATCGATCGCCTATGCCCTGATCGCCGGCCTGCCTCCCGAATACGGCCTGTATGCGGCGATCGTCCCGGTGCTGATTGCCTGCCTGTGGGGCTCTTCGTGGCACTTGATCTGCGGCCCGACGGCGGCGATTTCCATTGTGCTCTACGCCAGCATCAGCCCGCTGGCGGTGCCCGGCTCGCAGGACTACATCACCTTGACCCTGTTGCTGACCTTGCTCGCCGGTGTATTCCAATGGCTGTTGGGCATGTTGCGCTTTGGCGCGCTGGTCAATTTCGTCTCCCATTCCGTAGTCCTCGGCTTCACCCTTGGCGCGGCAGCTGTCATTGCCCTGGGCCAATTGCCCAACCTGCTGGGGCTCGACCTGCCCAGCCAGGGCACGGCGTTCAACAGCCTGCTGGCACTGATCGACCACAGCGGCGAATGGGATCGCCCGTCCCTGGCCCTCGGGCTCGGCACCTTGCTGGTGGGCGTGCTGCTCAAATATTGCGTGCCGCGCTGGCCGAGCCTGTTGATTGCCCTGGTCCTCGGCAGCCTGGTGGCGTGGGCGTGGCCGGCGATGTTCGGGCATGTGGCGCGGGTCAGCTCATTTGTCGGCCAATTGCCGCCGTTCAGCCCGTTGCCGCTGGACTTGGATATGATCCTGCGCCTGCTGCCCAGCGCCGTGGCGGTCGGCATGTTGGGGCTGGTGACCAGCCTGTCGATTGCCCGCTCGCTGTCGGCGCGTTCGCAGCAGTTGCTCGACGCCAATCAGGAGGTCCGCGCCCAGGGTTTATCCAATATCGTCGGCGGATTTTTCTCCGGCTACCTGTCGGCCGGATCCTTCACCCGCTCGGGCCTGAGCTACGAGGCGGGCGCCTGCTCGCCACTGGCGGGGGTGTTCTCTGCGTTGTGGGTCGCGCTGTTTGCGCTGTTCGGTGCGGTACTGATCGCGCACATCCCGATCCCGAGCATGGCCGCCAGCATCCTGCTGATCTGCTGGGGCCTGGTGGATCATCGGGGCATTCGCGCACTGTGGCGGGTCAGCCGTGCGGAGTTTGTGGTGATGGGCCTGACATGCCTGGCCACCTTGCTGCTAGAGCTGCAAACGGCGATTTATGCAGGCGTGCTGGCGTCGCTGTTCTTCTACCTCAAGCGCACCTCGCAACCACGGGTGCAACAGTGGCGCGACGGTGACGATGATGTGCTGCGGGTCGGCGGCTCGATCTTCTTTGGCGCCAGCCACTACCTGCAAGTGCGCTTGCAGCGCCTGCAAGGCCAACGGGTGGTGATCGAGGCGCAACAGATCAACTTTATCGACTATTCAGGGGTGGAGATGCTGCACCAGGAGGCCCGCCGTTTGCGCGGGTTGGGGCGCAGCCTGACGTTGCGCCGGGCGCGGCCGCAGGTGGTCGAAGAGTTGAAGAAACTGGAAGGGGCCGACAAGTGCCCCATCCATTTCGAAGACTGAATACCGCTTTTCTGTAGGAGCCGGCTTGCCGGCGATGGCGGCCTTGAAATCGCCATCGCCGGCAAGCCGGCTCCTACAGAGGCGCGATTACAGGGCCAACTGGCGCCGCAGCTCGGCCAGCACCGGCGCCGAATCCGGGCGCACGCCGCGCCACAGGTAGAAGGCTTCCGCGGCCTGCTCCACCAACATGCCCAGGCCATCCATCGCCACTGCCGCGCCGTGTTCAGTGGCCCAGCGGCAGAATGCCGTCGGTTCCTTGGCATACATCATGTCGTAGCAAAAGGTCTTGCCCGGATCGATCAGGCTGCTGGCAATCGGCGGTACATCGCCTGACAGGCTTGCGGAGGTGGCGTTGATGATCAAGTCCACCGGCTCACTCAGCCAATCGAAGCCACTGGCAGACACCGGCCCCAGGTCATCGAACAGTTCGGCCAGCAACTCGGCTTTTTCCACGGTGCGGTTGGCGATGATCAGCGAGGCTGGCTGTTGCGCCAGCAGCGGCTCCAAGGCCCCACGCACCGCGCCACCGGCACCGAGCAGCAGGATGCGCTTGCCCGCCAGGCTCAAGCCCGCGTTGACGGTCAGGTCGCGCACCAGACCAGCACCATCGGTGTTATCACCCAACAGGCTGCCGTCGGCCAGCTTGCTCAGGGTGTTCACCGCGCCTGCGCGTTGCGCGCGCTCGGTCAGGGCGCTGGCCAGGCGATAGGCCTCTTCCTTGAACGGCACGGTGACGTTGGCGCCGCGCCCATGCAGGAAAAACTCCCGGGCACAGCCGGTGAAATCCTCAAGCGGCGCCAGCAACGTGCTGTAGTCCAGCGCCTCGCCCGTCTGCTCGGCAAACAAGCGATGGATCAACGGCGACTTGCTGTGGCCGATGGGGTTGCCGAACACCACATAACGATCCATCAGCTGGCCACCTGGGGCGCAGCAAGGCCGAGCCAGTCACGGTCTTGCAGGAAATAATCGGTCAAACGTGCTTCTTCGCTGCCGGCGGTAGCCTTCCAGTCATAGCTCCAGCGCACTTGCGGTGGCAACGACATCAGGATCGACTCGGTGCGCCCGCCCGATTGCAGGCCAAACAGCGTGCCACGGTCGTACACCAGGTTGAACTCCACGTAGCGCCCACGGCGCAACTCCTGGAACTGGCGTTGCTGCTCGGTATAGGCCAGCGCCTGGCGACGCTGGACGATGGGCAGGTAGGCGTCGATGTAGGCATCGCCAATGGCGCGCATAAAGGCGAAGCAGGTGTCGAAGTCCCACTCGTTCAAGTCATCGAAGAACAGGCCGCCGATCCCGCGGGGCTCGTTGCGATGCTTGATGTGGAAGTAGCTGTCGCACCAGGCCTTGTAGCGCGGGTAAACGTCTGCGCCAAACGGCGCGCAGGCCTGCTCGGCCACACGGTGCCAGTGGATGCAGTCTTCTTCGTTGCCGTAGTAGGGCGTCAGGTCGAAGCCGCCACCGAACCACCAGACAGCCTCTTCGCCTTCTTTCTCGGCGATGAAAAATCGCACATTGGCGTGGGAAGTCGGCACATGGGGGTTATGCGGGTGGATCACCAGTGACACGCCAAGGGCTTCAAAACCACGACCGGCGAGTTCCGGACGGTGGGCACTGGCGGACGGTGGCAGGCCGCTGCCGAAAACATGGGAAAAGTTGACGCCGCCTTTCTCGATCACTGCCCCGTTCTCAATCACCCGCGTGCGGCCACCGCCACCGGCTGGGCGGGTCCAGGCATCTTCGATAAAGCGCGTATCCGCCTCGAAGGTTTCCAGGGCACTGCAAATGCGGTCTTGCAGGTCGAGCAGGTAGGCTTTTACAGCCTCGGTGCGAGTAGTCATGGCATCACCTTGAATCGGGCAAAGCTACGCGAGGCCATTGGGCGTCGGCGGCAAAGGGGCGCACAGGATACCACCGCGCCGGGCGCTGCCACAGTTGACGAAGATCAAGCATAGGAGTCCGATAGGAGCCTTTCGCGAAACAGACTTGAGGACAGAGCAGATGGCCAAACGTATCCAGTTCAGCGCCCATGGCGGCCCCGAAGTACTTGAGTATGTGGACTACACGCCGGTAGAGCCGGGCCCGCAACAGGTACGTGTGCGTAACCAGGCCATTGGCCTGAATTTTATCGATACCTATTACCGCAGTGGCCTGTATGCACCGCCGGCCTTGCCCTCGGGCCTGGGCGCGGAAGGCGCTGGGGTGGTGGATGCGGTGGGCAGCGAAGTCAGCCAGTTCAAGGTCGGCGACCGCGTGGCCTACGGCAGCGGCCCGCTGGGTGCCTACAGCGAACTGCACGTGCTGCCGGCCGCCAACCTGGTGCATCTGCCGGATGGGATCAGCTTCGAACAGGCTGCTGGGGCCATGCTCAAAGGCCTGACCGTGCAGTACCTGTTGCGCCAGACCTATGAATTGAAAGGCGGTGAAACCATCCTGTTCCACGCCGCTGCCGGTGGCGTCGGCTCCCTGGCCTGCCAATGGGCCAAAGCCCTGGGTGTGAAGTTGATCGGTACGGTCAGTTCGCCGGAAAAAGCCGCCCTGGCCAAATCCCTCGGCGCCTGGGAAACCATCGACTACAGCAAGGAAAACGTCCCACAGCGCGTACTGGAACTGACCGACGGCAAGAAATGCCCGGTGGTGTACGACGGCGTCGGCAAGGACACCTGGCTCGCCTCGCTGGACAGCGTCGCGCCCCGGGGCCTGCTGGTGAGTTTCGGTAATGCGTCAGGTGCGGTGGACGGGGTGAACCTGGGGATTCTGGCGGCGAAAGGTTCGCTGTACGTGACCCGGCCGACACTGGCGACCTACGCCAACAATCCGCAGAACCTGCAGGCCATGGCCGACGATCTGTTTGCCATGATCGAAAGCGGCAAGGTGCGGATTGATATCAACCAGCGTTACTCGTTGGCGGAAGCGGCGAAGGCGCAGGAGGAGTTGTCGGGGCGGCGGACCACTGGGTCGACCATTTTGCTGCCGTAACATTTCGGCTGCTTGGAATGCTGCCATCGCGGGCAAGCCCGCGATGGCAGTACCACGGTCTCAAGACGGGCGCCGAACCTCACCCGTGGCCAGATCCCGAATCAAGCTCGGGTTCTTGCGCCCACCCAGGCTGCCACCCAGCACCCGGTCCACCTGACCACGGAAATACTGCTCCACCCGGATCCGCGAACGCGCGGCCGGCCGGCCTTGTGGGTTGGCAGAGGTGGAGATCAATGGCCCCACCAGTGAACACAAATCGCGCACCAGCGGATGATCGCTGACCCGCAATGCCACGGTGTCGTGCTTACCAGTAACCCATTCAGGCAGCAGGTCCTGATGGGGCACCAGCCAGGTATTGGGCCCCGGCCAGGTACTGGCCATGCGGTCGATCCAGGTGTCGGGGAAGTCTTCGAACAGAAAGTCGAATTGCCGGATATTGTCGGCGACCAGGATCAGCCCCTTATCCACCGACCGGCCCTTGATCGCCAGCAAGCGATCCACCGCTTCCTCGTTCCACGGGTCGCAGCCCAGGCCCCAGACGGCCTCGGTCGGATAGGCAATCACCGCGCCTGCGCGAATTTCTCGTGCGGCTTCTTGCACACGCCACCTGTTGACCATTACTCACTCTCCGGACTAAAGCTCTGCGCAGTTTACCGATGTTCGTTACAAAACCTAACTGCGTGCAAACCAGCGACCACTTTCACAGATCACCCGACCCTCCAGCTCCAGTTCGGTGAGGCTCGCCAGCACCTGGCACAGGCTCTGCCCGCTGGCGATGGCCAAGCCTTCACTGGTCTGGGGCGCCGCATGCAACAGCGCCACCAGTGGGTGGGTTACCGCCACCGGCGCGGGCCGCGATAACGCCTGCCAACCGCGCAACCCTTCAAGGATGTGTTCGATGGTTTCCACCAGCACCGCCCCGTCACGGATCAGTTGGTGACAGCCCCTGGCGCCAGGATGATGAATGGACCCCGGTATTGCATACACCTCGCGCCCCTGTTCGGCGGCCAGCCGCGCGGTGATCAGCGAGCCGCTGGCGACGCTGGCCTCCACCACCAGGACCCCCAGGGACAGGCCACTGATAATGCGGTTGCGCCGAGGGAAGTTGCCGGCCTGGGGACCGGCGTCCAGCGGGAACTCGGAAACCACCGCGCTGCCTTGGGCAATCATCGCCTCGGCGAGCTGGCGGTGGCGCTGTGGATAAAAATTTTCCAGGCCGGTGCCCAGCACGCCGATAGTCTGACCCCCGACATCTAATGCTGCCTGGTGGGCCGCCCCGTCGATACCCAGGGCCAAGCCGCTGGTAATGACAAAACCGGCGCTTGCCAGGCTGCGGGAAAAGGCCGCCGCCGTATCCATTCCGGGCCGGGAAGCGCGGCGACTACCGACCATGGCCAACTGCGGTTTTTCCAGGATAGCGGGGCTGCCGGCCACGAATAACAACGGTGGTGCATCATCCAGCTCGGCCAGCAAGGCTGGGTAATCGGGTTGGTCCCACATCAGCAAATGCTGGGCCGGACGCTCTAGCCAGGCCAATGCGACGCTGGCGCCATCGCGCACTTGCACGCTGCGCCGGGCTTCGGCACAGGCCGCCGGCAACCCCAGCGAACGCCAGGCACTGGCCGGGGCGCCGAGGGCTTTCGAGGCGCAGCCAAAGGCCTCGATCAATGTCTTGAAACGCCTGGGACCGAGCTCCGGCATGCGATGCAAACGCAGGCGGGCTTCCAGCTCGGCGGGGGAAATATCCGGGGTATGGATTACTGACATATGATCATCCTTGATCAGGAACAAGCTGTGGATAACTCTGTTGGTAACTTCTGTAGCAGGCTAATTATTGCAGCGGGTCATCGCCGCCCAACCGGCCACTGCATTTTGAAGACGAGTAGCGATTTCCTCATGGGCGCAATCTCCTTTATTATGTCGGTTCGCGTGAAATGCCTTGGCCTTCGCGGCCTGCGAGCGTTTCACACCGGTCGTGCGGGTTGTCCCGAGGCCGACTTGCCTTTACCTCACATGTGCAGCAATTACGCTTATGGCTATTTTGAACATCCTCGAATTCCCGGACTCGCGCCTGCGCACTATCGCCAAACCGGTGGCCGTAGTGGACGACAAGGTTCGTCAGTTGGTCGATGACATGTTTGAAACAATGTATGAAGCCCCGGGCATCGGCCTCGCCGCGACCCAGGTCAATGTGCACCTGCGCGTGGTGGTCATGGACCTGTCCGAAGACCGCAGCGAACCGATGGTGTACATCAACCCCGAGTTCGAGCCGCTGACCGACGAGATGGGCGAGTATCAGGAAGGCTGCCTGTCGGTGCCGGAGTTCTACGAGAATGTCGAGCGCCCGCTACGCGTCAAGATCAAGGCCCTGGACCGTGACGGCAAGCCCTTCGAGCTGATTGCCGAAGGCCTGCTGGCCGTGTGTATCCAGCACGAGTGCGACCACCTCAACGGCAAGCTGTTCGTCGATTACCTGTCCACGCTCAAACGCGACCGGATCAAGAAGAAACTGGAAAAGAAGCATCGCCAGCAAGCTTGATTCCCTTCTTCCAAAGGCTTGCTCCGGCAAGCCTTTTTCTTTTGTGAGACGTTTCCCATGACCGAGCCACTGCGCATCGTTTTTGCCGGCACCCCCGAATTTGCCGCCGAACACCTCAAGGCCCTGCTTGCCAGCCCTTATGAAATCGTCGCGGTGTACACCCAGCCGGATCGCCCGGCCGGCCGTGGGCAAAAACTGATGCCCAGCCCGGTCAAGCAACTGGCCCTGGAGCACGGCACCGTCGTGCTGCAACCGCCCACCCTGCGCAACGCCGAAGCCCAGGCTGAACTGGCCGCGCTGAAGCCGGACCTATTAGTGGTGGTGGCCTACGGCCTGATCCTCCCGCAAGCCGTGCTGGATATCCCGCGCCTGGGTTGCATCAACAGCCACGCCTCGCTGCTGCCACGCTGGCGCGGTGCCGCGCCGATCCAGCGCGCGGTGCAAGCCGGTGACGCCGAAAGCGGCGTGACGGTGATGCGCATGGAGGCCGGCCTCGACACCGGGCCGATGCTGCTCAAGGTCACCACGCCCATCACCGCGCAAGACACCGGCGGCAGCCTGCACGACCGCCTGGCCGAACTGGGCCCGCCTGCGGTGATCCAGGCCATTGCCGGCCTCGCGGCTGGCACCTTGGAAGGCGAAGTGCAGGACGACAGCCTCGCCACCTACGCCCACAAGCTGAACAAGGACGAAGCGCGCATCGACTGGAGCCGCCCGGCCGTGGAGCTGGAACGCCTGGTACGCGCGTTCAACCCATGGCCGATCTGCCACAGCACCCTCAATGGCGAAGCCTTGAAAGTCCTCGCCGCCAACCTGGCCGAAGGCAACGGTGCCCCCGGTGAAATCATCGGTGCCAGCAAGGAAGGTCTGTTGGTTGCGTGCGGGGAGCAGGCCTTGTGTCTGACCCGTCTGCAATTACCCGGTGGCAAGGCGCTGAACTTCAGCGATTTGTTCAATAGCCGTCGTGAGAAATTTGCCCCCGGCATCACCCTCGGAGTGGACGCTTGATGAACCCGCGTTTGGCCGCCGCCAAGGCCCTGGCCGCAGTGCTCAATGGCAAGGCTTCCCTGAACAGCTCGTTGCCGGTGCAACTGGATAAGGTCGAAGACCGTGATCGCGGCTTCACCCAGGACCTGGCATTTGGTACCGCGCGCTGGCAGCCGCGTCTATCGGCGCTGGCGGCCAAGTTGCTGCAAAAGCCGTTCAAGGCAGCCGATGCCGACGTCGAGGCGCTGCTGCTGGTGGGGCTTTACCAGTTGCTCTACAGCCGCGTGCCGGCCCACGCCGCCATCGGCGAAACCGTGGGCTGCGCCGACAAGCTGAAAAAACCCTGGGCCAAGGCCTTGCTCAACGCAGTGCTGCGCCGCGCCCAGCGCGAAAGCGAGGCATTGCTGGCCGAGCTGGAACACGACCCGGTAGTGCGCACCGCACACCCGCGCTGGCTGCAAAAATCCCTCAAGGCGTTCTGGCCCCAGCAGTGGGAAGCCATCTGCGCCGCCAACAATGCGCACCCGCCGATGATTCTGCGGGTCAATCGCCGCCACAACAGCCGCGATGCCTATCTCACGCTGCTGGCAGATGCCGGCATCAACGCCAGCGCCTGTGTGTACAGCCAGGACGGTATCGTCCTCGAAACGGCTGGCGATGTACGCAGCCTGCCAGGCTTTGCCGAAGGCTGGATCAGCGTGCAGGACGAAGCCGCGCAACTGGCCGCCGACCTGCTCGACCTGGCGCCCGGCCAACGGGTGCTGGACGCCTGCTGCGCGCCTGGTGGCAAGACCTGCCACATCATGGAAGTCCAGCCCAACCTGGCCGGCGTGGTGGCCGTGGATCTGGAAGCCAAGCGCCTGGTGCGGGTGCGCGAAAACCTCGCACGCCTGGGCCTGGAAGCTGAGTTGATTGCCGCCGACGGTCGCGACACCGCCATCTGGTGGGATGGCAAACCGTTCCAGCGCATCCTGCTCGACGCACCGTGCTCTGCCACCGGGGTGATCCGCCGCCACCCGGATATCAAACTGACCCGCCAACCCGACGACATCGCCGCCCTGGCTGTGCTGCAAGGCGAGCTATTGGACGCGCTGTGGCCGACACTGGAAGTCGGTGGCATCCTGCTCTACGCCACCTGCTCGACATTGCCCACCGAGAATACCGAAGTGATCCAAGCCTTCCTCGCCCGCACCAGCGGCGCGCGGGAGTTGGACATTGCCACCACGGCCGGCATCAAGCAGCCCCATGGCCGCCAGCTACTGGCGCAGGAAGGCGGGCACGACGGCTTCTATTACGCCAAGCTGATCAAGATTGCCGCTGCACGCGGTTGAATGGTTTTTAAGGGAGTGACCGGATGAAGATCATCATCCTTGGCGCAGGGCAGGTCGGCGGTACGCTGGCCGAGCATTTGGCCAGTGAAGCCAACGACATTACCGTGGTCGACACCGACGCCGAACGCCTGCGTGGCCTGGGGGATCGCCTGGATATCCGGACGGTCCAGGGCCGTGCCTCGTTCCCCACCGTGCTGCGCCAGGCCGGCGCCGACGACGCCGATATGCTGGTGGCGGTGACCAATAGCGACGAGACCAATATGGTCGCCTGCCAGGTCGCCCACACCCTGTTCCACACCCCGACCAAGATCGCCCGAGTGCGTGAAGCGGCCTACCTGACCCGCGCCGGGCTGTTCGACAACGACGCGATTCCGGTGGACGTGCTGATCAGCCCGGAGCAGGTGGTCACCCACTACATCAAGCGCCTGATCGAAATCCCCGGTGCACTGCAGGTGATCGACTTCGCCGAAGGCAAGGCGCAACTGGTGGCGGTCAAGGCCTACTACGGCGGGCCTCTGGTGGGCCAGCAACTGCGTCAGCTGCGCGAACACATGCCGAATGTGGAAACCCGCGTGGCCGCGATTTTCCGCCGCGACCGGCCGATCCTGCCCCAGGGCGACACAGTGATCGAAGCCGACGACGAAGTGTTCTTCATCGCCGCCAAGGCCAACATTCGTGCAGTGATGAGCGAAATGCGCCGGCTCGATGAGAGCTACAAACGCATCGTCATCGCCGGCGGCGGGCAGATCGGCGAGCGCCTGGCCGAGGCTATCGAAAGCCGCTACCAGGTGAAGATCATCGAGATGAGCCCGGCACGCTGCCGGCATTTGTCCGACACCCTCGACAGCACCGTGGTACTGCAAGGCAGCGCTTCGGATCGTGACCTGCTGATGGAAGAGAACATCGCCGACGCCGATATCTTCCTGGCCCTGACCAACGACGACGAGGCCAATATCATGTCGTCGCTGCTGGCCAAGCGGCTGGGGGCGAAGAAGGTCATGACGATCATCAATAACCCGGCCTATGTGGACCTGATCCAGGGCGGCGACATCGATATCGCCATCAGCCCGCAATTGGCGACCATCGGCACGTTGCTGGCCCACGTGCGGCGCGGCGATATCGTCAGCGTGCACTCACTGCGCCGGGGCGCGGCGGAAGCCATCGAGGCGATTGCCCACGGTGACTCCAAGTCGAGCAAGGTGATCGGCCGGGCGATCCGCGATATTGGCTTGCCACCGGGCACTACCATTGGCGCGATCATTCGGGATGAAGAAGTGATCATCGCCCACGACGACACGGTGATCGCCACGGGGGACCATGTGATTCTGTTCCTGGTGGATAAAAAACATATCCGCGATGTGGAGAAACTGTTCCACGTGGGGTTGAGCTTTTTTTGATGTGGATTGTGTTGTCAGTGATGACGCCATCGCCGGCAAGCCGGCTCCTACAAGGATCTTCGTATGCTTGAGTCGCTGGAAAAGATGCTCGCCAAGGGTGTGGATAACTCGCTGCTGCGCTTTGGTTTGGGCAAGGGTTATCTGGACTTGAAAGACAACGCCAAGGCGGCGGCGCATTTGCAAAAATGCGTCGAGTTCGATCCTAAGTATTCAGCGGCGTGGAAGCTGTTGGGCAAGGCGCATGCTGCGCTGGGCGATAAAGACGCGGCACGGCAGGCGTGGGAGCAGGGGATTGCAGCGGCCCAGGCCCATGGCGACAAGCAGGCCGAAAAAGAGATGACGGTGTTCCTGAAAAAACTCGACCGTCTGGCTTGAGGTGACCCCTGTGGGAGCTGGCTTGCCTGCGATGCAGGCAACTCGGTCTTCCAGTCAAACCGAGGTGATGCCATCGCAGGCAAGCCAGCTCCCACATGTGATCTTCATGAGGGGGGGTATCAGTACCACCGCGCCTCGCCCGGCGGGCGTTTCTTGAAGCGCTTCATGCTCCACATGTACTGGCTAGGGTAAGCGCCCACATAACGCTCCACCACCTTGCTCATCGCCGCGCAGGACGTGGCCGTGTCGGTGCTGTACATATCTTCCGGCGCCGCTTCCAAAATCACTTTGTAGCCCGAGCCATCCGGCAGCCGCAGGGCATGCAGGAATACCCCGACCGCCTTGTGACCGGCGAGCATGTTCGGCACGAACTTGCTGGTCAGCGCCTGGGTGGCGAAGAACGGCACGAAGATCCCGGCCGACTCTGCCGGCTCCGGGTCAGCGGGAATCCCCACCTGGCCGCCCTTGCGCACTTCCTTGATGACACTGAGGATGCCTTCTTTGGTGGAGGCCGCCACCCGGTTGCCCAACTGCACGCGTTGCTTGCGCAGCAGGTCATCCACCGCCTTGAGCTTGGGCGGGCGGTAGAAAATGATCGGTTTGCACTGGCTGCAATAGAAGTGGTTCAACACTTCCCAGTTGCCCAGGTGGCTGGTGATGCCTACCACGCCTTTGCCTGAGGCCAGGGCTTGCTGCAGCACTTCCAGGCCTTCGACTTCGCGCACCAGGTCGATGGAACGCTGGGCCGGCCAGATCCAGGCGCAGGCGCTTTCGGTCAGGGACTTGCCGATGTCCATCAGGCTTTGGCCGACCAGGCGCTCACGCTCGATCGGGTCCATGTCCGGGAAGCACTTGGAGAGGTTGATCCGCACCGTATCGCGGGAGCGGTTGGGGGTTTTCCACATGATCCAGCCAATGGCCGTACCCACCGCCTGGACGGCGCGCCAGGGCAGCAGGGCAAACAATCGCAGAGCGCCTACCAGCAAGGCGCCTTTTAACTTTTCCACAGGTCACTCCTGATGTTGTGCGGTGCGCTAAGTGCGCTATTCTACCCGGCGTTGACCAAGTCCGCGTAACGGTCGCAATCCTGAGTGTGGTCCATGACCATGCCCGAGGCCTGCATGAACGCATAGCAGATGGTCGGCCCGACGAACGTGAAGCCGGCTTTCTTGAGCGCTTTGCTCATGGCTTCGGCCTCTGGCGTAATCGCCGGAACCTGGCTGCGATCCTTGAAATGATTGACCTTGGGCACGCCGCCGACAAACGCCCAGAGCAACCCCACCGGGTCTTCCAGCGCCAGCCAGGCGGCGGCATTGCGCCGGGTGGCATTGAGTTTCAAGCGGTTGCGCACGATGCCTGGGTCGAGCATCAACTGCTCGATCTCGGCATCACTCAACTGCGCCAGACGCTGGGGATCAAAACCGAACAAGACCTTTCGATAATGCTCGCGTTTGCGTAAAACGGTGATCCAGGACAGGCCCGCCTGGAACCCTTCGAGCAAAAGCAACTCGAACAAACCCTGCGCATCGCGCAGCGGCGTTCCCCACTCCTGATCGTGATAAGCCATGTACAGCGGATCTTCAGAACACCAAAAGCAGCGTGGCATAAGGCTCCAGGGAGTGGTGGCAAGGCCGAATCGGGTATACTGCCGCCCTTTAAATCGCAGCCCAAGTAACAGGTGAATTTTGTGAGCCAGCCTACGCCAGCCGTGCGTACCTTCCAAGACTTGATCCTCGCCCTCCAGCAATACTGGGCCGAGCAAGGTTGTGTGGTACTTCAGCCCTACGATATGGAAGTAGGCGCCGGCACTTTCCACACCGCAACATTCCTGCGGGCCATCGGCCCGGAAACCTGGAACGCCGCTTATGTGCAGCCCAGTCGTCGCCCGACTGACGGCCGCTACGGCGAAAACCCCAACCGCCTGCAGCACTACTATCAGTTCCAGGTCGTCCTCAAGCCAAACCCGGACAACTTCCAGGAGCTGTACCTGGGCTCGCTGAAACATGTCGGCCTGGACCCGCTGGTCCACGATATCCGTTTCGTCGAAGACAACTGGGAGTCGCCAACCCTGGGCGCCTGGGGCCTGGGCTGGGAAGTCTGGCTCAACGGCATGGAAGTGACGCAGTTCACTTACTTCCAGCAAGCGGGCGGCATCGAGTGCTACCCGGTGACCGGCGAGATCACCTACGGCCTGGAACGCCTGGCCATGTACCTGCAGGGCGTGGACTCGGTCTACGACCTGGTATGGGCTGACGGCCCGTTCGGCAAAGTGACTTATGGCGATGTGTTCCACCAGAACGAAGTGGAGCAGTCGACCTACAACTTCGAACACGCCAACGTCGAGAAGCTGTTCGAACTGTTCGACTTCTATGAAAGCGAAGCCAAGCGCCTGATCGAACTGGATCAGCCGCTGCCGTTGCCAAGCTATGAAATGGTCCTGAAGGCATCCCATACCTTCAACCTGCTGGACGCTCGCCGTGCCATCTCGGTAACCGCGCGCCAGCAATACATCCTGCGTGTACGCACCCTGGCGCGTTCCGTCGCCCAAGCCTACCTGCTGGCTCGCGCCAAGCTGGGCTTCCCGATGGCCACCCCGGATTTGCGTGATGAAGTGTTGGCTAAGCTGGAGGCTGCACAATGAGTGCTCAAGATTTCCTGGTTGAACTGGGCACCGAAGAGCTGCCACCCAAGGCCCTCAACACCCTGGCCGACGCATTTTTGGCCGGTATCGAAAAAGGCCTGCAGACTGCCGGCCTGAAGTTTGAAGCCAAGAAGGTCTACGCCGCGCCACGTCGCCTGGCGGTGTTGCTGACCGCGCTGCAAACCCAGCAGCCGGACCGCAACATCAACCTCGACGGCCCGCCACGCCAGGCCGCTTTCGATGCCGAAGGCAACCCGACCCAGGCCGCCCTGGGTTTTGCCAAGAAGTGCGGCGTCGAGCTGAGCGAGATCGACCAAAGTGGCCCGAAACTGCGTTTCAGCCAGGTCATCACCGGCAAGCCGACCGCCAGCCTGCTGCCGACCATCGTTGAAGATTCGCTGAACGACCTGCCGATCCCCAAGCGCATGCGCTGGGGCGCACGCAAGGAAGAGTTCGTTCGTCCGACCCAATGGTTGGTAATGCTGCTCGGTGATCAAGTCATCGATTGCACCATCCTCGCCCAGAAGGCCGGCCGCGACTCCCGTGGCCATCGCTTCCACCACCCGCAAAACGTGCGCATCGGTTCGCCGGCCAGCTACCTCGAAGACCTGCGTGCAGCCTATGTGCTGGCGGATGCCGACGAGCGTCGCGAGCTGATCAGCAAGCGCACCGAAGAGCTGGCTCGTTTGCAGGAAGGCACCGCCATCGTGCCGCCAAGCCTGCTCGACGAAGTAACCGCGCTGGTCGAGTGGCCGGTGCCGCTGGTGTGCTCGTTCGAAGAGCGCTTCCTCGATGTGCCACAAGAAGCCTTGATCACCACCATGCAGGACAACCAGAAGTACTTCTGCCTGCTGGATGTGGACGGCAAATTGCTGCCGCGCTTTATCACCGTGGCCAACATCGAAAGCAAGGACCCGCAGCAGATCATCGCCGGTAACGAAAAAGTCGTACGCCCGCGCCTGACCGATGCCGAGTTCTTCTTCAAGCAAGACAAGAAGCAGAAGCTCGAAGACTTCAACCTGCGCCTGCAGAACGTGGTGTTCCAAGAAAAACTTGGCAGCGTCTACGACAAGGCTGTGCGGGTTTCCAAGCTGGCGGCCTACATCGCACCACGCATTGGCGGCGATGCGGCCTTGGCCGCCCGCGCTGGCCTGTTGTGCAAATGCGACCTGGCCACCGAGATGGTCGGCGAGTTCCCGGAAATGCAAGGTGTTGCCGGTTACTACTACGCGCTCAATGACGGCGAGCCTGAAGACGTCGCCCTGGCCTTGAACGAGCAGTACATGCCACGCGGTGCTGGCGCCGAACTGCCGACCACCCTGACCGGCGCGGCCGTAGCCATCGCTGACAAGCTGGACACCCTGGTGGGGATCTTCGGTATCGGCATGTTGCCCACCGGCAGCAAAGACCCGTATGCCCTGCGCCGTGCGGCCCTGGGCGTGCTGCGCATCCTGATCGACAAGAAGCTGGACCTGGACCTGACCCAGGCCGTGGTGTTTGCAGTTGGTCAGTTCGGCGCCAAGGTCAAGCAAGCCGGTTTGGCCGAGCAAGTGCTGGAGTTCGTGTTCGACCGCCTGCGTGCGCGCTACGAAGACGAAGGCGTGGACGTTTCCGTCTACCTGTCGGTGCGTGCCCTGCAACCGGGTTCGGCACTGGACTTCGACCAACGTGTGCAAGCCGTACAAGCCTTCCGCAAGCTGCCGGAAGCCGATGCCCTGGCCGCCGTGAACAAACGTGTGTCGAACCTGCTGAGCAAGGCCGAAGGCCTGGGCACCGGCGACGTCGATCCTGGCCTGTTTGCCGATGCCAAGGAGTTCTCGCTGAACTCGGCTATCGCCAAGGCAGAAAACGCAGTGAAACCGCTGATCGCCGAGCGCAACTACGCCGAAGCACTGGCGCGCCTGGCCACCTTGCGTGAGCCGGTGGATGCGTTCTTCGAAGCGGTGATGATCAATGCCGAAGATGCTGGCGTGCGGAAAAACCGCTACGCCATGCTGGCGCGTCTGCGCGGTTTGTTCGTCAACATCGCTGACATTTCGACGCTGAGCTGATCATGTTGAAACTGCTGATTCTCGATCGGGACGGGGTGATCAACTATGACTCCGACGCTTACATCAAGTCGGTAGAGGAGTGGATCCCGCTGCCCGGCTCGATCGAGGCCATCGCGCAGTTGAGCAAGGCCGGCTGGACGGTAGCCATTGCTACCAACCAGTCCGGCATCGCCCGCGGCTACTACGACATCGCCACCCTGGACGCCATGCACGCGCGCTTGCGCACGTTGGTGGCAGAGCAGGGCGGTGAGGTGGGGCTGGTAGTGTATTGCCCCCACGGGCCGGACGAGGGCTGCGATTGCCGCAAACCCAAGCCTGGCATGTTGAAAATCATTTCAGAACATTACAAGGTGCCCCTGGCTGGGATATGGTTCGTCGGGGACAGTCTCGGTGACCTGGAGGCGGCCAAAGCCGTCGACTCTCAGCCAGTTTTGGTAAAGACCGGAAAAGGCGAAAAGACCCAGGCGAAAAACCTGCCGGTAGGCACCTTGATTTTTGACGATCTGGCGGCGGTTGCCGCAGAACTTATCAACAACTAGTCGCCCTCGACTTCCTGACCAAGGATTGTTCGGGAGTGCACTTTTAACAGGCGGGCGTTGTCCCGCAACGGTAAATGCTGCCATGTCGATTTTGCAGGCCATCAGAACCTTCTTCTTTTACCTGCTGCTGGGCACCAGTTCGTTTCTCTGGTGCACCCTGAGCTTTTTTATTGCGCCCTTTTTGCCATTCAAGGCGCGCTATCGCTTTATCAACGTCTATTGGTGCCGCTGCGCGTTGTGGCTGACCAAGGTGTTCCTGGGCATCCGTTTCGAGGTCAAGGGCGCCGAGAATGTCCCGGACCAGCCGTGCGTGATCCTGTCGAACCACCAGAGCACCTGGGAGACGTTTTTTCTTTCTGCCTACTTCTCGCCCCTGAGCCAGGTGCTCAAGCGTGAGTTGCTGTTCGTACCGTTCTTTGGTTGGGCCATGGCCATGCTGCGCCCGATTGCCATCGACCGCGACAACCCCAAGGCCGCGCTCAAGCATGTGGCCAAGAAAGGTGACGAACTGCTCAAGGACGGCGTTTGGGTCCTGATCTTCCCTGAGGGCACCCGCGTTCCCTTTGGCACGGTCGGCAAGTTCTCCCGGGGCGGTACGGCACTGGCGGTCAACGCCAATCTGCCGGTGCTGCCGATTGCCCACAATGCCGGCAAGTTCTGGCCCAAGGAAGGCTGGGCCAAGCGCAAGGGCACCATCACTGTGGTGATCGGCGAGCCGATGTATGCCGAAGGGGAAGGACCGCGTGCAATTGCCGCGCTCAATGACCGCGCTGCAGCCTGGAATGAAGCGCAGCAACGGGCCATGGGTTCGCTGCCGCCACTGCCGGTTGCCGAAGACCGCGCGGTGATCTGACGTTCTGTGGATAACCTGTGTACGGTTTGTTGGCGAAAAGCAGTTTTTGGCTTATAGGCTTATGATTTGATTACATATTTCTTAAGCTAATAAAACACCGAAAAACGTGCATAAGTTTTTTCGACCGTTGAAGACCGGCCCTTGCGGCCGGTTTTTTATGCACAGCTGTTTACTCTTCCCACAACGGCAACTGCAGGCTGAAAACCGTGCCTTGCCCGACCTCACTCGCACACTCGATCCGGCCCCCATGGCGGTCCATGACCGCCTTGACCATGGTCAGGCCCAACCCAAGGCCTTCGCTGCCCTGGGACGAAGCAAAACGTCGGTATTGGCTGAACAGTTCGGGAAGCTCCTGGGCCGCGATGCCGGGCCCCTGGTCCTGGATATGACAGGCCAACCATTGGCCTTTGCGTTCGAGTCGCACCGTCACTGTGGTGCCGGATGGGCTGTACTTGATCGCATTCTCCATCAGGTTGAACAAGGCTCGGGTCAGTAGGGATTGATCCGCCAGGACCATGTCCTCACCCGCCTCGTCCAGGTCGTGGACCAATTGGATCTTTTTCAGTTGGGCCAGCAGCGCTACCTGGTCAAACGCATCGAGCACCAGCATGGCAAACAGGCTGGGCTCAAACTGGTAGCCGTCGGACTCGGCCTTGGCCAACTGAACGAACGACTCGGTCAAACTCAGTGCCCGCCGCACTTGCTGTTCGATCTGGGTAAATACCTGCCAGACGTCAGAGGCCTCATGTCGCTGCACATCCAACAACGCCAGAATGGCCGAGTGGGGCGCCCGCAGATCATGGGAGAGGAAGCGCAGCAGGGTTTCACGTTGCTGTTGGGCGTCACGTTCGATACTCAGGTCAGTCAGGCTCAGCAGCCAACCCAACGCCACATCACCGTCGACCGGTAACAACGGTGCCAACTCCAGGCGCAGGCTGCGTTGCTGGGTGTCGCGGAACTCGACGATTTCCAGGGCTGACAGCGGCGTGCTCACCCCGCCTTGCAAGGGCGGGTAGCCCAATGCCTTGAGTTGCTGTAGCAGGTTCTCGGTAATCAGTTCGTTGCCAAATACATCCCGGGCGATGCGATTGGCCAGCAGGATTTCGCCCGTGGGATCGGTAATCAGCGTAGCGACCGGCAGGCACTCCAGGCCGTCGGCCATAAAACGCCGGGTGTCGCGGGTACGGCTGACCGCTTGCTCCAGGGCCACGATACGGCCCTGCAATACGTCGCCCTTGCTGACGGCGGCACGACGGCGTTCCGGCAGCACCTTGGGCTCACTGTCGAGGCGCGCCAACTCCCAGCCGAAATAGGCCAGGATTACGCTCAGGCGACGCCAGTTCCAGATCAGGTAGCCGAGCAACATGCCGACCAACGTGGCTGCTGGCGACCACCAGAGCCCCAGGCGCAACAAGCCCCAGGAAGCGAGGAGGGCACCCACCATACAACCCAGGCTCAGCCACAGGGCATAACGCGGGCGCAACAGCAGCAGGCCCAGCAGCAATGCCACCAGCGAGGTAGACAGCAGCGTGGCCAGCCAGCCAGGCAACACGGTAATGCTGCGCCCTTGCAGCAGGCCGTTGAGAATGTTGGCCTGGATCTCGACACCTGGGGTCGTGCCAACGCTGGCCGACAGCGGTGTCACGTAGCGATCGCCCATGCCTGGCGCGGTGGCTCCCACCAGGATGATCCGATCGCGTAACAGTTGGGCCGGGACTTCACCGCGCAGCACGCTGACATAGGGCACGCTGGGAAAGCCGTTATCGGCGGCGATAAATGGAATGCGGATGGCATTGTCCCGTTGCCAATCACTGGGTTCAGAAGACGCTGGCAGCCCCGGCATGTCGGCCTGTTGGCCGGTCAGTTCGAAGGCCAGCCACGCCAACTGCGGGACCAGTTGCCCCGGCGGCCCTTCACGCAAATAGAGGCTGCGCACAATACCGTCGCTGTCCGCCTCCACGTTGATATGACCCACCGCCCTGGCACAGTCGCGCAGTGGCAGCACGGGGAGGATTTGCGTGAGGGGTTGCCCCAAGCGCGGCGTGCCTTCGCGAATCAACGGCAGCAGCACATTGCCGGCCTTGCAGATCGCCTGGGCCAGGCGCTGATCATTGGCCGGCTCGCGCGCCGGTTCGCTGAAGATCACATCGAGCAGGATCCCGGCAGGTTTTGCGGCACTCAATTGGTCGATCAGGTCGGCATGCAGACGCCGCGACCAAGGCCATTGGCCAAGCTCCCTGAGGCTCATGTCATCAATGCTCACCAACAGGATGCGCGGGTCCACCTGCAACGGCGCCATGCGCCGCAAGCTGTCGTACAACAGGTTATTCAGGGACAGGCCAGGGCTCAGGGACAGCAAGGCCGTCATCGGTAGCAGGAACAGGCTGATCCACAGCCATTCCCTGACCAGCCCATTGAACAGGCGCTGGGCCTGGCTCGGCTGACGTTGTTCAGCCCGGCGCCACCACTTCACCGTCCCATCACCGCGGTGCTACTGCACACGGGTGGCAGGTGGGTAATAGAAGATGTCATAAACACCTGTTTCTCCTTCCAGTCCCTGGTCATCAAAGGCCGACACGCGCACGTGATAGAACGAGGCCTTGAGTCCAGTGAAGCTCAAGCGCGGTTCACTGGAGAAGTTTTCCTGCTTGATGTTCATGAAGGTTTTATCGGTAGCCACCTGCGCACGGTAGCGCTGGGCCCCCGGTTGCGGGTGCAGGATCAATGTCCAGACCGGCGCATCGCCTTTCTGGCCGTCCTGGCCCATCAGGCGCGGAGCAGGCAATAAGTCGACCGTCTTCAACTCGCCCTGGGTCTTGAGCAACAACCCTTGTCGAGCGCCAACCTTCAGCTCACCGTCCACCGGTCCCGTCTGCGGTTTTTTCTTGAGCTGTTTACCCAGCGGTTGCGACTCGCTGCGGCTGGCGGCCACCTGGCCGTTGAGCACTTCGACAACCGATTGCTGATCGTCGTTACGCACACGGAAGTGCGTCCCGCGCACGCCAAGTACGCCCACCGGGGTCACGATCTGAAAACGGTCATAGTCACTGGCGCGCTTGAGTACGTAGGCTTCCACTTGCCCTTGTTGCAGGATCACCTGGGGAATCGCCTGTTCTTCCACCAAGTGCAGACGCACCTCGGAGCTGGAGGGCAGGACAACCCGCGAGCCGTCACCCAGCAACAAGCTGACAAACGCCGAGGGCGAGGTTTTTACGCTTTCCTGCTCATCAATCAGCATGCCTTCTTCCAACACGCTGGGGCGTCCCTTGGCATCGAGCTTCCAGGCTTCACCGGTCAGGTGCTGCACGACTGCCGGCAGCGGCTGTGCCCGGCACATCAGGTTGTCATCTATGTAGGGCGCACGCACAGGGGCAGGCTTGGCTAGAACGTGTGGGCTGTTGATCACAAGCGCCAGGGCCAGGCTTGAACCGAATAGAGAGGAAAGGGAATAGCGGCGAGGAAAGAGGGTCATGGCGCTCATCAAGGTTCTAGTTCTAAAGGTCCGTCAGACTGTACGTTCAGAAAGCGTCTTGCCGCGGCAGGACCTTGAATCTCGCCTACGATACCCGATGACGCATCGAACTCGATAGCCGTAGTGGCAGGGATGAGGTGCTCGGAAAGGTGACACATCCCTGTGTCTGCCGGATCGACGAGGCCGAACCGGATGTACATCGAAGAAATACTGTCCCTCACATCCCTCCGACAGCAGTCCGTAGCGAACCGCGGACTACAGATGATACGTCCGTGTATCGAGAGCGCTTCCCGCGCACGCCCTCCATGTGTCACTCAGCGAAAGAGAATTTACCTACAAGAGTGGTGCACAGGGGCGCAGCGCAACATTTGTTCAGATTTAGAAGATCCACCGTTGCTCCTGGTCAAGCACGCTACCGTGTTGAAAGGCATTGGGTGCATCAACTTCCCTGAGTCCGGCGTAACCAAGGCCGTCTACCGATTCGGCATACACCGACATTTCTTTAAGGGGGGCAGACGGCGCCGGGCTACACGCATCCACCATTTCCGTGCCAAAACCTGTTGCCGCAACCAGCACTAACATCTTTCCCCACACTCTGACCTTCTGCACAAGACTCACCTGTCCCGACAGCGCATAAAACCTGATTGCCATTGATCCTTTTCCTGAGGGGCTTGAGCCGGTATCTTTCCAGCTGGGTACGCGATGTTTAACGGCCTTAGGGCTATTTGATATCAGCGTACCGAGAGATGCAGGGAGCTTGAGAAACTGGCCATAATTGTTCAGATTCAACGGCGAACCAATGTTCTCTTCAACCGCTGCAACACTCTTCAAAAAGAAAGGACCCTGCCATGCGTGTCGCGATACTGGATGACGAACCTGCCGAATTGCGGCGGGTGGAACAGACTCTGCGACAAATCCCAAGTGCCTCGGAGCAGCCATGGACGCTGCATTGCTTCGAGCGTGGCGAAGACTTGCTGCGCCAACTGCGCCGAGAAACCTTCGACTTGCTGGTACTCGACTGGCAATTGCCGGACCTGAGCGGTATCGCGATCCTGCGCTGGACCCGTGAGCACATGGAGGCGCCACCTCCGGTGATCATGCTTACCAGCCGCGACGCCGAGAGCGATATCGTCCAGGCCCTGAACAGCGGTGCAGATGACTATGTCAGCAAGCCGTTTCGTCCCAACGAGCTGAAGGCACGGGTCAGTGCCGTCCTGCGCCGTCACGGCCTGCAGAAATCGGCTGCCTCGGAAGTGCTGGTTTTCAACGACCTGACTTTCGACGATGCCGAGCTGACCGTCAGCCGCGCCGGTGATCCGATCAACCTGACCGAAAGGGAGTACCGCCTGGCGCGCTGCCTGTTCGCCAACCTGGCGCGGCCGCTGTCACGTGAATATCTCTATGAGCGGTTCTGGACCCATGAAGAAATGGTGTCTTCACGGCCCTTGGATACCCATATTTATCGGCTGCGAAACAAGCTTGGACTAACGCCGGAACGAGGCTGGCAGCTGCTGACCATCTACGGCTACGGCTATCGTTTGGAAAGCGTGACAGCCGCTACGGCATAACAGATGTTCCACGTGGAGCATTTAAAAATGCGCAATAAAAAAGGCCAACGTTAAACGTTGGCCTTTTTTGTTTCGCAAATGCGTTATCAGAAGTCCAGGTTGGACACTGCCAGGGCATTGCTCTCGATGAAGTCACGACGTGGCTCGACCGCGTCACCCATCAGGGTGTTGAAGATCTGGTCCGCGCCAATGGCGTCTTCGATGGTCACACGCAGCATGCGACGCTGCGCTGGGTCCATGGTGGTTTCCCACAGTTGATCCGGGTTCATTTCGCCCAGACCTTTGTATCGCTGGATGGTATGGCGCTTGGTGCTTTCCGCCATCAACCAGTCCAGTGCTTCCTTGAACTCCTTGACCTGCTTCTTGCGTTCGCCACGCTGAATATAAGCGCCGTCGTCCAGCAGGGTGCTCAGTTGCGCGCCCAGGGTAACCACGGTCTTGTAGTCGTTGCTGCCGAAGAAGTCACGGTTGAAGGTGACGTAGTTCGACAGGCCGTGGGAGATCAGTTCGACCTCTGGCAGCCAAACGTTACGTTCACGGTCTTCACGCAGGCTGGCTTTGTAAACCAGGCCAGACTTCTCAACGGTGCGCAGGCGAACTTCGTACTGGGCCAGCCAATCTTGCATCGCTGCGTGATCGCCCAACTGTTCCAGGCTGACGGCTGGCAGGTAGATGAAGTGTTCGGTCAGCTCCTGAGGGTACAGGCGCGACAAACGCTTGAGGGTCTTCATCACCATCCGGAAGTCGTTTACCAGACGCTCCAGCGCCTCACCGGAGATCCCAGGGGCTTCATCGTTCAAGTGCAGGCTGGCATCTTCCAGGGCCGACTGCGTCATGTACTCTTCCATGGCGTCGTCGTCTTTGATGTATTGCTCTTGCTTGCCCTTTTTCACTTTGTACAACGGTGGCTGGGCGATATAGATGTAGCCACGCTCGATCAGCTCCGGCAACTGACGGAAGAAGAAGGTCAGCAGCAGGGTACGGATGTGCGAACCGTCGACGTCAGCATCGGTCATGATGATGATGTTGTGATAGCGCAACTTGTCGATGTTGTACTCGTCGCGACCAATGCCACAGCCCAGGGCGGTGATCAAGGTGCCGACTTCCTGGGAGGAAATCATCTTGTCGAAACGGGCTTTCTCGACGTTGAGGATCTTGCCTTTCAACGGCAGGATTGCCTGGGTGCGGCGGTTACGACCCTGCTTGGCGGAACCGCCAGCAGAGTCACCTTCCACCAGGTACAGTTCGGAGAGGGCAGGGTCCTTCTCCTGGCAGTCCGCCAGTTTGCCCGGCAAGCCAGCGATATCCAGCGCACCTTTACGACGCGTCATTTCACGGGCTTTACGCGCCGCTTCACGAGCCCGTGCCGCATCGATCATCTTGCCGACGACCAACTTGGCTTCGTTAGGGTTTTCCAACAGGAAGTCGGAGAAATACTTGCCCATTTCCTGTTCAACAGCGGTCTTCACTTCAGAAGAAACCAGCTTGTCTTTGGTCTGGGAGCTGAACTTCGGATCCGGAACCTTGACCGAAATAATCGCAGTCAGGCCTTCACGGGCATCGTCACCGGTGGTGGCGACCTTGTGCTTCTTGGCCAGGCCTTCGGCTTCGATATAGGTGTTCAGGTTGCGCGTCAGTGCAGAACGGAAACCCACCAAGTGAGTACCGCCGTCGCGCTGGGGAATGTTGTTGGTGAAGCACAACAGGTTCTCGTTGAAGCTGTCGTTCCATTGCAGGGCGATTTCCACGCCGATGCCGTCTTCACGCTGGATGTTGAAGTGGAACACCTGGTTGACCGCAGTCTTGTTGGTGTTCAGGTATTCAACGAATGCACGCAGACCACCTTCGTACTTGAACAGCTCTTCCTTGCCGCTGCGTTCGTCCTTGAGGACGATACCCACACCGGAGTTGAGGAACGACAGTTCACGAATCCGCTTGGCCAGGATGTCCCAGCTGAAATGGATATTCTTGAAAGTCTCGGCCGAAGGCTTGAAGTGAATCTGGGTGCCGGTGGTTTCGCTGTCACCGACGATCGCCATGGGTGCCTGAGGTACGCCATGCACGTAAGTCTGTTCCCAGATCTTGCCGCTACGGCGAACGGTCAGGATCAACTCTTCTGACAGGGCGTTTACTACCGACACGCCTACACCGTGCAAACCGCCGGATACTTTATAAGAGTTGTCGTCGAACTTACCGCCGGCGTGGAGCACAGTCATGATGACCTCTGCCGCCGATACGCCTTCTTCTTTATGCACATCTACCGGAATGCCGCGACCGTTGTCACGCACGGTGATGGATTCGTCCGGGTGGATGATGATGCTGATGTCGTCACAATGGCCGGCGAGAGCTTCGTCGATGGAGTTGTCGACCACCTCGAACACCATGTGGTGCAGACCGCTACCATCATCGGTGTCGCCAATGTACATACCGGGACGTTTGCGTACGGCATCCAAACCTTTCAGCACTTTAATGCTGGTCGAGTCGTACGTGTTTTCTTCGCTCATGCCTTCACTCCCGATGGTCGTGGGTCTGGGTGATACGGCCTTGTTCCACGTGGAACAAAGCGACTGGCGTTTCCGTCTGCCAGCCTTCCCTCAATAATTCGTGGTCTACACAGGTAATAAATACCTGGCAGCGTAAGTCTTCCAACAAGCGGCATAGCGCGCGGCGGTGTTGCTCGTCCAGTTCGGACGGCAAATCATCCACCAGATAAATACATTGACCGCGTCGGGCCTGGCTAACCAAGTGCCCCTGGGCGATACGCAGCGCGCAGACCACTAACTTCTGCTGACCACGGGACAAGATATCCGCGGCGTTATGAGCACCTAATCTAAGGCGCAAATCAGCGCGTTGCGGTCCTGCCTGGGTGTGGCCAATTTGCTGGTCCCGTTGCAAAGAGGTGGCGAGTACTGCACTCAAGTCACGCTCTTTGTCCCAACCACGGTAGTAGCTCAGCGTCAGCCCCTCGAGTTCCAGCAACTCACTCAAGGTCTGTTCAAAGACTGGTTTCAAGGCTTTGATATAGGTGCGGCGGTATTCATCTATTTCGTCGCTGGCCAGGCACAGTTCACGGTCCCAGGCCGCTTGCGAAGCGGCGTCAAGTGTACCATGCCGCAGCCATGAGTTCCGCTGCCGCAGGGCCTTCTGCAGGCGCTGCCAAGTGGCCATGAACCTCGGTTCCACGTGGAACACTCCCCAATCGAGGAACTGCCGGCGAATTTTGGGTGCGCCTTCCAACAAGCGGAAGCTGTCGGGGTTGATCAATTGCAGTGGCAGGATTTCCGCCAGTTGCGCCGCACTGCGCGCATTCTGCCCATCGATACGGATCTGGAACTCCCCCTGGCGATCACGGGAGATCCCCAGGCTGCTATGCCCGCCTTGCGCCAGTTCAACCTGGCCAAATACGGTGCACGCCAATTGCTCGTACTGAATCACCGGTAACAGGCGGGCGCTGCGAAAGGAACGAGCAAGGCCCAACAAGTGAATGGCTTCCAGCACGCTGGTTTTGCCACTGCCGTTGGCGCCGTGGAGGATATTGATGCGGGGGGAGGGGGAGAAGGTCACCGGGTGCAGATTGCGCACCGCGGTGACCGAGACGCGACTGAGGGACATCTAGCTTCTGCTGAACATGATTACAGGCGCATCGGCATAACAACATAAGCCGAGTCGTCGTTATCGGATTCTTGCACCAGGGCGCTGCTGTTGGAGTCGGACAGGATCAGACGCACTTGCTCAGTGGTCATCACACCCAGCACATCAAGCAGGTAGCTCACGTTGAAACCAATCTCCAGCGAGCCGCCGTTGTAATCAACGCTGATTTCTTCTTCAGCTTCTTCCTGCTCCGGGTTGTTGGCCTGGATTTTCAGCTGACCGTTGGCCAATTGCAGGCGAATACCCCGGTACTTTTCGTTGGACAGGATCGCGGTACGGCTGAACGCTTCACGCAGCGCCTGACGATCACCGATCACCAACTTGTCGCCACCTTTGGGTAGCACACGCTCGTAATCCGGGAACTTGCCGTCTACCAGCTTGGAGGTGAAGGTGAACTCGCCAGTGGTCGCACGGATGTGATGCTGGCCGAGGACGATGCTGACGTTACCGTCCGGCTCGGTGAGCAGACGCGCGAGCTCCAGGATACCTTTGCGCGGCACGATCACCTGATGGCGATCCGGCTGGCCGATATCAGCCTTCATCGAGCACATGGCCAGGCGGTGACCGTCTGTGGCCACGGCACGGATGATGCCTTCAGATACTTCCAGCAGCATACCGTTGAGGTAGTAACGCACGTCCTGCTGGGCCATGGCGAAGCTGGTGCGCTCGATCAAACGACGCAGACGGCTTTGTTCCAGGCTGCAGGTCAGCGAACCCGGGCCTTCTTCCACAGTCGGGAAGTCGTTGGCCGGCAAGGTCGACAGGGTGAAACGACTGCGCCCGGCCTTGACCACCAACTTCTGCTCATCGACCTTGATGTCGATCAGCGCGTCGTTGGGCAGGCTTTTGCAGATGTCCATCAGCTTGCGCGCAGGCACGGTGATCTCACCGGGCTCAGCGGGTTCTTCCAGCTGTACACGACCAACCAGTTCGACTTCCAGGTCGGTACCGGTCAACGACAACTGCTGGCCTTCGACAACCAACAGTACGTTGGAAAGTACCGGCAAGGTCTGTCGGCGCTCGACGACGCCTGCGACCAGTTGCAGGGGTTTCAACAGGGCTTCGCGTTGAATGGTGAAATGCATGGTCTAGTCCCTTGCCTTAATAAGCTGCGCTGGTGTTCATCAAGTTGTCAGTGTACGCAGCAGGTTCTTGTAGTCCTCGCGAATATCCGCGTCGGATTCCTTAAGCTCGTTGATCTTGCGGCACGCGTGCAAGACCGTGGTGTGGTCGCGGCCACCAAATACATCGCCGATTTCCGGCAGGCTGTGGTTGGTCAACTCCTTGGAGAGCGCCATGGCCACCTGACGCGGACGCGCTACCGAGCGCGAGCGGCGCTTGGACAGCAGGTCGGAAATCTTGATCTTGTAGTACTCGGCCACAGTGCGCTGAATGTTATCCACACTCACCAGTTTGTCTTGCAACGCCAGCAGGTCTTTGAGGGATTCGCGAATCAGCTCGATGGTGATATCGCGGCCCATGAAGTGCGAGTGAGCGATGACGCGCTTGAGCGCGCCTTCGAGCTCACGCACGTTGGAGCGGATGCGCTGGGCGATGAAGAATGCCGCGTCGTGAGGCAGATCGACTTTCGCCTGGTCGGCCTTTTTCATCAGGATCGCGACCCGGGTTTCCAGTTCCGGCGGCTCTACCGCAACGGTCAGGCCCCAACCGAAGCGCGATTTGAGACGCTCTTCCAGGCCCTCGATTTCCTTGGGGTAGCGATCGCTGGTGAGGATGACCTGCTGGCCACCTTCAAGCAGGGCGTTGAACGTGTGGAAAAACTCTTCCTGGGAACGTTCCTTGCGCGCGAAGAATTGAATGTCATCGATCAGCAGCGCATCGACGGAGCGATAGAAGCGTTTGAATTCGTTGATCGCATTGAGTTGCAACGCCTTGACCATGTCGGCCACGAAGCGCTCCGAGTGCAGGTACACGACCTTGGCATTCGGGTTCTTCTTTAATAGGTGGTTACCCACAGCGTGCATCAAGTGCGTCTTACCCAAGCCAACGCCGCCGTAAAGGAAGAGTGGGTTGTAACCATGCTTGGGGTTGTCAGCTACCTGCCAGGCCGCAGCGCGGGCCAGCTGGTTGGATTTACCTTCGACGAAGTTTTCAAAGGTAAAGGTGCGGTTCAGGTAACTGGTGTGCTTGAGCGCACCCTCGACCTGGACCGTGCGCTGTTCGGCACGTACCGGCGCCTGCTGGGAGCTGGCTCCTGCCATCGGGTCGAAACTGTCGCGGGAGGGCTCTTCGCTGACTGGCGCGTTTTTCTGCGCGGCGGATTTCGTCGGCATAGACGCAGCGGGCGCCGGCGCATGATTGACCGGGGCAGAGGCAGCCTGGGCTTGCGACGCAGCGGCGGCAAGCGGCGCGTTGGGGGCGGCGCGAGGTACGGAGCTGCGTTTGCTGCCTATTAATAAGGAGAGCGCAGGAGCCATCCCATTGCCATGTTCGTCGAACAATTCGAGAACGCGGCTCAGGTACTTCTCGTTGACCCAGTCGAGAACAAAACGATTGGGTGCGTAGACACGCAACTCGTCGCCTTCGGCTTCGACCTGTAGTGGACGGATCCAGGTGTTGAATTGCTGGGCAGGCAGCTCATCGCGCAAAAGCTCCACGCACTGCTGCCAAAGTTCCACTGACACGGATATCCCCTAAGTTGAAAGCCGGTGAGGCAAAAACAGCCGCCATTGTAGCGGCGAGCGGGCCACTTATCCACATGTAGGTTGCTCACAGGCCGCCAAGAATCAATGCCTTAACCGTAAAAAAGGCGACAAATGGTCTGTGCATAAGCTCTGTGGATAAGCGCCCCTAAGCTCGTTGTACAAGTGGGGTCGAAAGTCTGTGGGTAACTGGCCTGTGGATAAGTAGCCATTCCACACACAGCTTATCCGACAGCGCAGCACAGGCAGAGCACTGCTTCTCCCCCGTGTTGTCATCCTCTGTACAGCACGTGGAATATGGTCTCAAGCCAGTTATCCACAGATGATCGGCTCCCTAGCTTTTATAAGCTTTACAGAAAAGCTTTAAATAACTTCCTTCTTTATTTTTATATCTATGGCATTGCTCGTGAAAGCCGAACCTCATGGAATCGGTCCCAGGGCCTGCAGATATCTAATTGAAGGAATAGCTGGTTGGAAATTGACCTAGAGGCTTGCTTTCTCTAGAATCCCCGGTCTCTTAAAACGGGGGCCATTCCGGCCCGTTGTGGACGAACCAGGTAACACGCCATGAAACGTACTTTCCAACCAAGCACCATCAAACGCGCCCGTACTCACGGTTTCCGTGCTCGCATGGCTACCAAGAACGGCCGTGCTGTCCTGTCGCGTCGCCGCGCCAAAGGTCGTGCGCGTCTGGCAGTTTGATAATCCGGTACTGGTGGTGAGTCAGGACTTCAGTCGGGAAAAGCGTCTGCTAACCCCCCGGCACTTCAAGGCAGTCTTTGACTCCCCCACCGGCAAGGTTCCGGGGAAAAATCTCCTGCTCCTTGCGCGTAACAACGATCTGGATCACCCCCGTCTCGGGTTGGTGATCGGCAAGAAGAGCGTAAAGCTCTCCGTTGAGCGCAATCGCCTCAAGCGTCTGATGCGCGAATCGTTTCGCCTCCACCAGGACACTCTGGTTGGTTGGGATATTGTTATCGTCGCGCGCAAAGGCTTGGGGGACGTAGAAAACCCCGAATTGATTCAGCATTTCGGCAAGCTCTGGAAACGTTTGGCTCGCACCAGCAAGCCGACCCCAGCAGTCAGCCCCGAAACTGTAGGGGTAGACAGCACTGATGCGTAAACTGGCCCTCGTTCCGATCCAGTTTTACCGTTATGCCATCAGTCCGCTGATGGCCAGCCACTGTCGTTTCTACCCCAGTTGTTCCTGCTACGCGTATGAAGCCATAGAAAATCATGGCCTTCTGCGCGGTGGCTGGCTGACCTTTCGTCGTTTAGGTCGCTGTCATCCGTGGAATCCCGGTGGTTATGACCCGGTTCCGCCTATCCCTACCTCCCGTTCTTCTTCGATGGCCGAGTAATCATGGATATTAAACGCACGATCCTGATCGTCGCCCTGGCAATCGTGTCCTACGTTATGGTTCTGAAATGGAACCAGGACTATGGCCAGGCTGCCCTGCCGACTCAGAATGTTGCTACCAATCAGTCTGCTCCTGCTATTGCAGATGCACCGTTGGGTAACAATGCTTCCGCCAGTGCCGATGTACCCAGCGCGAATGCCGATACCAGCACCCCTGTAGACAACGCGGTCATCACCAATAAAGACCTCATCCACGTCAAAACGGATGTACTGGACCTGGCGATCGATCCACAGGGCGGCGATATTGCCCAGCTGAAATTGCCACTGTATCCACGTCGCCAAGACCACCCGGATGTTCCATTCCAGTTGTTCGATAACGGTGGCGAGCGTGTTTATCTGGCGCAAAGCGGCCTGACTGGCACTGATGGTCCTGATGCTCGTGCTACCGGTCGTCCGGTTTATTCGACCGAACAGAAGACTTATCAACTGGCTGATGGCCAAAACCAGTTGAACGTCGACCTGAAATTCAGTCACGACGGCGTCAATTACATCAAGCGTTTCAGCTTCACTCGCGGTTTGTACGATCTGAAAGTCACCTACCTGATCGACAACACCAGCGAAAAAGCCTGGACTGGCAACCTGTTTGCCCAGCTCAAGCGTGACGGCAGCTCCGATCCGTCTTCCAGCACTGCCACTGGCACCGCGACTTATCTGGGCGCTGCCCTGTGGACAAGTAACGAGCCGTACAAAAAAGTGTCGATGAAAGATATCGACAAGGCCGCGCTGAAAGAAACGGTGCAAGGTGGTTGGGTAGCCTGGCTGCAACACTACTTTGTAACCGCGTGGATCCCGAACAAGGGTGAAGCCAATCTGGTTCAGACCCGCAAGGACAACCAGGGCAACTACATCATTGGTTTCACTGGCCCGGCGTTGACCGTTGCACCAGGCGCCAAGGCTGAAACCAGTGCCACCTTGTATGCCGGCCCGAAAAGCCAGGCGGTACTCAAGGAGTTATCCCCAGGTCTGGAACTGACTGTGGATTACGGCATCCTGTGGTTCATTGCCCAGCCAATCTTCTGGTTGCTGCAACATATCCACAGCATCGTCGGTAACTGGGGCTGGTCGATCATCTTCCTGACCATGCTGATCAAAGGGATTTTCTTCCCGCTGTCGGCTGCCAGCTACAAATCGATGGCCCGTATGCGTGCGGTTGCACCGAAACTGGCTGCACTGAAAGAGCAACATGGCGATGACCGGCAGAAGATGTCGCAAGCCATGATGGAGCTGTACAAGAAAGAGAAGATCAACCCGTTGGGTGGATGCTTGCCGATTCTTGTACAGATGCCGGTGTTCCTGTCGCTGTACTGGGTGCTCCTGGAAAGCGTGGAAATGCGCCAGGCGCCGTTCATGCTGTGGATAACTGACTTGTCGATCAAAGACCCGTTCTTTATCCTGCCGATCATCATGGGCGCTACCATGTTCATCCAGCAGCGTCTGAACCCGACTCCTCCGGATCCGATGCAGGCCAAGGTGATGAAAATGATGCCAATCATCTTCACCTTCTTCTTCCTGTGGTTCCCGGCTGGTCTGGTCCTGTACTGGGTGGTCAACAACGTGTTGTCGATCTCTCAACAGTGGTACATCACACGTAAGATCGAAGCGGCTGCCAAAAAAGCCGAGGCGTAACTTACTCTGTGGATAACCACTCAAGACGCCCCCTCGTGGGGCGTTTTGCATTCTGTCACTTTTGTCTGGGAAACCGCTGATGAGCGCTCCTCGTGAAACCATCGCTGCCGTCGCCACCGCCCAGGGCCGGGGCGGTGTCGGTATCGTTCGAATTTCCGGACCGCTGGCCGGCATTGCCGCCAAGGCTATCAGCGGGCGCGAGCTGAAGCCCCGGTATGCGCATTACGGGCCCTTTTTTGCTGAAGACCTCGAGGTGCTGGATGAAGGCCTGGCCCTGTATTTTCCCGGGCCTAACTCGTTCACCGGCGAAGATGTGCTGGAACTGCAGGGCCATGGCGGTCCTGTGGTGCTGGACATGCTGCTGCAGCGCTGTCTGCAATTGGGCTGCCGCCTGGCCCGGCCGGGTGAATTCAGCGAGCGTGCGTTCCTCAATGACAAGCTCGACCTGGCCCAGGCCGAGGCCATCGCCGACCTGATCGAGGCCAGTTCTGCACAGGCCGCACGCAATGCCTTGCGCTCGTTGCAGGGGGCGTTTTCCCTGCGCGTGCATAACCTCACCGAGCAACTGATCAGTTTGCGCATCTATGTCGAGGCAGCCATTGATTTCCCGGAAGAAGAAATCGACTTTCTCGCCGATGGTCATGTCCTGGCCATGCTCGATAAGGTCCGCGATGAGTTATCCACAGTACTGAAGGAAGCCGGACAGGGCGCATTGCTGCGCGACGGTATGACAGTGGTGATTGCTGGCCGGCCCAACGCCGGCAAGTCGAGTTTGCTCAACGCTCTTGCGGGTCGTGAAGCGGCCATCGTCACCGAGATTGCTGGTACCACCCGGGATATCCTGCGCGAACACATTCATATCGATGGCATGCCGCTGCACGTGGTCGATACCGCCGGTTTGCGTGATACCGATGACCAGGTGGAAAAAATCGGTGTGGAACGGGCGCTCAAGGCCATCGGTGAAGCAGATCGGGTGCTGTTGGTGGTGGATGCCACAGCACCTGAGGCTGTGGATCCTTTTGCCCTGTGGCCCGAATTCCTTGAACAACGGCCGGACCCGGCCAAAGTCACGCTGATTCGCAACAAAGCCGACCTGACGGGGGAAGCCATTGCCCTGGAAGTCAGCGACGATGGCCATGTCACGATCAGCCTCAGCGCCAAGTCTGCCGGCGATGGCCTGGAACTGCTACGCGATCATCTCAAGGCGTGCATGGGTTATGAACAGACCTCGGAGAGCAGCTTCAGTGCTCGTCGCAGGCACCTTGAGGCCCTACGCCATGCCAGCGCCGCCCTTGAGCACGGCAGAGCACAGCTGACGCTGGCGGGCGCGGGAGAGCTGCTGGCCGAAGACTTACGGCAGGCCCAGCAACTGCTGGGGGAAATTACCGGGGCGTTCAGCTCTGATGATCTGCTCGGCAGGATCTTTTCCAGCTTCTGCATCGGTAAATAACCCTTCGCTGTTCACAGACAGGCAATTGGTGCCTGTCTGTTTCGTCCGTTTCAGGGCACACCTTCGCATTTCCTCAAATTTACCTCCCCCGAGGCTGCCTTGCTGTGGGTGAAATTTGCCGTGTGTGACACATTTCTGTGGATTAAGCCCTGTGAATAACCGCCCTTGTGCCCAGTTGATAACAGGGCTCGAAACCTGAGTAAAAACCATCCTGTGGATAAGCACCTGTTTAATCCACAGGCTTAAAGCACTTATCCAAGGGCCTCATTGGCACCTAACCACAGACTTTTGAATCTCTGTACAGTACGTAAATAAAGGCCTATAGAGATCTATCCACAGAAAGTAGGCTCAGTAGAAATAAACATAAAAACAAAGATTTAATAAATTTCTCTCTTTTAATTTCTATTACCTCTGATTCATCCACAGCTGGTTAAATTTTGTGCAAAGGGTTCTTTAGGAAGGGCTAAGTCCCTATACTTGCCGCCATAGCTCCAAAACTCTTTCAACAGACAATTCCTGATTACCTACATAAGCAGGCACGAGGTGCGTGGTGGATTTCCCTTCCCGTTTTGAAGTGATCGTCATCGGCGGCGGTCATGCCGGTACCGAGGCAGCACTGGCGTCAGCCCGCATGGGGGTCAAAACCCTGTTGCTGACGCACAACGTGGAAACCCTTGGTGCCATGAGTTGCAACCCCGCCATTGGTGGCATCGGCAAAAGCCACCTGGTCAAGGAAATCGACGCCCTTGGCGGCGTGATGGCCATGGCTACCGACAAGGGTGGTATTCAATTTCGTGTGCTCAACAGCCGCAAAGGCCCGGCCGTGCGTGCTACTCGAGCACAAGCCGACCGCATTCTGTACAAGGCGGCAGTACGCGAAACCCTGGAAAACCAGGCCAACCTGTGGATATTTCAGCAAGCTGCTGACGACCTGATCGTCGAACAGGACCAGGTTCGCGGCGTTGTCACGCAAATGGGCCTGCGTTTCTTTGCAGAATCCGTGGTGCTGACCACCGGTACCTTCCTCGGTGGACTTATCCACATCGGGATGCAGAACTATTCGGGTGGCCGTGCCGGTGATCCGCCGTCCATTGCCCTGGCTCATCGCCTGCGCGAACTGCCACTGCGTGTCGGTCGCCTGAAAACCGGGACCCCGCCGCGTATCGACGGGCGTTCTGTGGATTTCTTGGTAATGACCGAGCAAGCCGGGGATACGCCGATCCCGGTGATGTCGTTCATGGGGTCCAAGGAGCAGCACCCGAAACAGGTGAGTTGCTGGATTACCCACACCAATGCGCGTACCCACGAAATCATCGCGGCCAACCTTGATCGTTCGCCGATGTATTCCGGGGTGATTGAGGGCATCGGCCCGCGCTATTGCCCGTCGATCGAAGACAAGATCCACCGCTTTGCCGACAAGGAAAGCCACCAGGTCTTTATCGAGCCGGAAGGTTTGACTACCCACGAGTTGTACCCGAACGGGATTTCCACTTCCCTGCCGTTCGACGTGCAAATCCAGATCGTGCAGTCGATTCGCGGCATGGAAAACGCGCACATCGTGCGACCTGGCTACGCCATCGAGTACGACTACTTCGATCCACGGGACTTGAAATACAGCCTGGAAACCAAAGTGATCGGCGGCCTGTTCTTCGCCGGGCAAATCAACGGCACCACCGGTTACGAAGAAGCCGGCGCCCAGGGTTTGCTGGCCGGGACCAATGCGGCATTGCGCGCCCAGGGCAAAGACAGCTGGTGCCCGCGTCGCGATGAAGCGTACATCGGGGTGTTGGTTGACGACCTGATTACCCTGGGTACCCAGGAACCGTATCGGATGTTCACTTCCCGGGCCGAATATCGCCTGATCCTGCGCGAAGACAACGCCGACCTGCGCCTGACCGAAAAAGGTCGCGAGCTGGGCCTGGTCGATGACGCGCGTTGGGCTGCGTTCTGCAAAAAACGCGAAAGCATCGAACTGGAAGAGCAGCGCCTGAAAAGTACTTGGGTGCGTCCGGGTACTGAGCAAGGCGATGCCATTGCCGAAAAATTTGGCACGCCGCTGACCCACGAGTACAACCTGTTGAACCTGCTGTCCCGTCCGGAAATCGACTACGCTGGTCTGGTCGAAGTCACTGGCGGCGGCGCAGAAGATCCACAGGTGGCCGAGCAGGTCGAAATCAAGACCAAATATGCCGGTTACATTGACCGTCAGCAGGACGAGATCGCTCGACTGCGCGCCAGTGAAGATACCAAGCTGCCTGTGGATATCGATTACACCGGGATTTCCGGCCTGTCGAAAGAGATTCAAAGCAAGCTGGGGATAACTCGTCCCGAGACCCTGGGCCAGGCTTCCCGTATCCCGGGCGTCACCCCGGCAGCCATTTCGCTGTTGATGATTCATTTGAAAAAACGCGGCGCGGGCCGTCAGTTGGAGCAAAGCGCTTGAGTTCGTTGGTCACCTCGCAACACGCCGAAGAGTTATCCACAGGTGCGCGCCAATTGGGCGTGGAACTGACCGAAGCCCAGCATGAGTTGCTGTTGGGCTATCTGGCCCTGTTGATCAAATGGAACAAGGCCTACAACCTGACTGCGGTGCGCGATCCGGACGAAATGGTCTCGCGGCATTTGCTCGACAGCTTGAGCGTGATGCCATTCATCGAAAACGGGCGCTGGCTGGACGTCGGCAGTGGCGGAGGCATGCCTGGCATCCCGCTGGCCATCCTGTTTCCCGAGTCGCAAGTGACATGTCTGGACAGCAACGGTAAGAAAACCCGCTTCCTGACCCAGGTCAAACTCGAACTCAAGCTGGACAACCTGCAAGTTATCCACAGCCGCGTAGAAGCCTTCACGCCTGAGCAGCCCTTCAATGGAATTGTTTCCAGGGCCTTCAGCAGCATGGAGAACTTCAGCAACTGGACGCGCCACCTGGGCGACCTGAACACCCGTTGGCTGGCAATGAAGGGCGTTCATCCAAGCGACGAGCTGTTAGCATTGCCGGCAGACTTCCACCTCGATAGCGAACACGCCTTGGCCGTACCCGGTTGCCAAGGCCAACGCCATCTGCTGATACTGCGCCGCACGGCATGATTGGGAACACAAGCAAGAATGGCTAAGGTATTCGCGATAGCGAACCAGAAAGGTGGCGTGGGCAAAACCACCACCTGCATCAACCTCGCAGCATCCCTGGTCGCTACCAAGCGTCGGGTGCTGTTGATCGATCTCGATCCACAGGGCAACGCCACCATGGGTAGCGGTGTGGATAAACACGGCCTGGAAAACTCGGTCTACGACTTGCTGATTGGCGAGTGCGACCTGGCCCAGGCCATGCACTATTCCGAGCACGGCGGTTATCAACTGCTGCCGGCCAACCGCGATCTAACCGCGGCGGAAGTGGTGCTGCTGGAAATGCAGATGAAAGAAAGCCGTCTGCGCAGCGCCCTGGCGCCGATCCGCGAGAATTACGATTACATTTTGATCGACTGCCCGCCGTCGCTGTCGATGCTGACGCTCAACGCGTTGGTCGCCGCCGATGGGGTGATAATCCCCATGCAGTGCGAGTACTTCGCCCTCGAAGGCTTGAGCGACCTTGTGGATAACATCAAGCGCATCGCTGAGTTGCTCAACCCGAACCTGAAAGTCGAAGGCCTGCTGCGGACCATGTATGACCCGCGCCTGAGCCTGATGAACGATGTGTCGGCGCAGCTCAAGGAGCACTTTGGCGACCAGCTCTACGACACAGTGATCCCACGGAACATCCGCCTGGCCGAAGCGCCAAGCTATGGCATGCCCGCGCTGGCGTACGACAAGTCATCCCGTGGTGCCATTGCCTACCTGGCGCTGGCCGGCGAGATGGTTCGTCGCCAACGCCGCACCTCACGCACCGCTGCAGCCCAGCCAACTTAAGGAATCCCCATGGCCGTCAAGAAACGAGGTCTCGGACGTGGACTGGATGCACTGCTGAGTGGTCCGACTGTCACTTCGCTGGAAGAACAGGCGGTGCAGGCCGACTCCCGTGAGCTGCAACACTTGCCGTTGGACCTGATCCAGCGTGGCAAGTACCAGCCGCGCCGGGACATGGACCCGCAGGCGCTGGAAGAGCTGGCCAATTCGATCAAGGCCCAGGGCGTGATGCAGCCGATTGTGGTGCGCCCCATTGGTGGCGGTCGGTTTGAGATCATCGCCGGCGAACGCCGCTGGCGCGCCAGTCAGCAGGCCGGCCAGGAAACCATCCCGGCGATGGTGCGCGATGTGCCGGATGAAACTGCCATTGCCATGGCATTGATCGAGAATATCCAGCGCGAAGACCTCAATCCCATCGAGGAAGCCATTGCCCTGCAGCGCTTGCAGCAGGAATTCAAGCTGACCCAGCAGGAAGTGGCCGATGCGGTGGGCAAATCCCGTGTCACGGTTTCCAACCTGTTGCGTCTGATCGCGCTTCCAGAAGTGATCAAGACCATGTTGTCCCACGGTGACCTGGAAATGGGTCATGCCCGTGCTTTGCTCGGTTTACCGGAAAATCAACAGGTTGAAGGGGCGCGACACGTTGTCGCACGAGGTCTCACCGTTCGTCAGACCGAGGCCCTGGTTCGCCAGTGGCTCAGTGGCAAACCTGCACCGGTTGAAACCACCAAAACTGATCCGGATATTGCGCGCCTTGAGCAGCGCCTGGCCGAGCGGCTGGGCTCTGCGGTGCAAATTCGCCACGGTAAGAAGGGTAAAGGGCAATTGGTTATCGGATATAACTCCCTCGATGAGCTTCAGGGCGTTCTTTCCCACATCCGCTGAAACATTTGCTTATGTAGCGTGCAGTCGGAAATCACTACCCGGCAGTTGAATAGGGGCAGAACCGCCCCTATACTCTGCGCGCATTTTGTCGGCACAAATTATGCCAAGTTATTGATTTCCGGCCGCCGACCATTGAGGAGCAAGAGTGATGGAAACCCGCACGCCAAACACGTTGCCGTTCCATCGCTTGGCCGTTTTCCCGGTTTTATTGGCCCAATTTGTCATTCTGCTGATCGCCGCATTGGCGCTTTGGTATTGGCATGGGGTCGTAGCCGGGTATTCAGGACTCTGCGGAGGCCTGATAGCCTTGCTGCCCAATATGTATTTTGCTCACAGGGCCTTTCGGTTTTCCGGCGCCCGAGCAGCCCAGGCTATCGTCCGGTCTTTTTATGCCGGCGAAGCAGGGAAACTGATTTTGACGGCAGTGCTGTTTGCACTGACCTTTGCAGGTGTGAAGCCATTGGCGCCGCTAGCTGTATTCGGCGTCTTCGTGTTGACCCAACTGGTCAGCTGGTTCGCTCCCCTGCTAATGAAAACAAGACTTTCGAAACCTTAGGGCGTTTGAGGCAACCATGGCAGAAACAACCGCTTCGGGCTATATCCAGCACCACTTGCAGAACCTGACCTTCGGTCAGCTTCCCAACGGCGGCTGGGGCTTTGCCCACTCCGCAGCAGAGGCCAAAGAAATGGGCTTCTGGGCTTTCCACCTGGATACTCTGGGCTGGTCGGTCGCATTGGGTCTGATCTTCGTCCTGATTTTCCGCATGGCGGCAAAGAAGGCGACTTCCGGTCAGCCAGGTGCTTTGCAGAACTTCGTTGAAGTATTGGTCGAATTCGTCGATGGCAGCGTGAAAGACAGCTTCCATGGCCGTAGCCCGGTGATTGCACCGCTGGCACTGACCATCTTCGTCTGGGTGTTCCTGATGAACGCCGTCGACCTGATCCCGGTGGACTGGATCCCGCAAGTGGCCATGTGGATCAGCGGCGACCCGCACATCCCATTCCGTGCGGTATCGACCACTGACCCGAACGCTACCCTGGGCATGGCCCTGTCGGTGTTCGCGTTGATCATCTTCTACAGCATCAAGATCAAGGGCATCGGCGGCTTCATCGGCGAACTGACCCTGCACCCGTTCGGCAGCAAGAACATCTTCGTTCAAGCCCTGCTGATCCCGGTGAACTTCCTGCTGGAATTCGTCACCCTGATCGCCAAGCCGATTTCCCTGGCTCTGCGACTGTTCGGCAACATGTATGCCGGCGAGCTGGTGTTCATTCTGATCGCTGTGATGTTCGGCAGCGGCCTGCTCTGGCTTAGCGGCCTGGGCATTGTTCTGCAGTGGGCGTGGGCTGTGTTCCACATCCTGATCATTACCCTGCAGGCGTTTATCTTCATGATGCTGACCATCGTCTACCTGTCGATGGCGCACGAAGAGAACCATTAAGACCAGTCTCGACTAGTCTGATGTCCTTCCCGGTGAAACGGGAAGGTGGCCCCCAAGGGCTATGAAACGATTTGTTTTACCGCTTTAAAATCTAAAAAACCTAAACCATACGACGTAAAAGTCGGGAGGAAAGATGGAAACTGTAGTTGGTCTAACCGCTATCGCTGTTGCACTGTTGATCGGCCTGGGCGCCCTGGGTACTGCCATTGGTTTCGGCCTGTTGGGCGGCAAGTTCCTGGAAGGCGCAGCGCGTCAGCCAGAAATGGTTCCAATGCTGCAAGTTAAAATGTTCATCGTTGCCGGCCTGCTCGACGCCGTGACCATGATCGGTGTTGGTATCGCTCTGTTCTTCACCTTCGCGAACCCCTTCGTTGGTCAACTCGCCGGTTAATCACTCGTTTTTTCGAGTGATTGGTGTGTTGTGCAACGAACGAGCGAGGTATTGGCGTGAACATTAATGCAACCATTATTGGTCAGTCCTTAGCGTTCTTGATTTTTGTTGTTTTCTGCATGAAGTTCGTATGGCCTCCGGTCATCGCGGCTTTGCACGAACGTCAGAAGAAGATCGCGGATGGACTGGACGCTGCCGCACGAGCAGCTCGCGACCTGGAGTTGGCCCAAGATAAAGCGGGTCAGCAACTGCGCGAAGCGAAGGCTCAGGCAGCTGAAATCATTGAGCAAGCCAAGAAACGCGGTAACCAGATTGTTGAAGAGGCTGTTGAAAAAGCCCGTATCGACGCTGACCGTGTGAAGGTTCAGGCTCAGGCCGAGATCGAACAGGAATTGAACGGTGTCAAAGATGCGCTGCGTGCCCAACTGGGTGCTCTGGCCGTCGGCGGTGCTGAGAAGATCCTGGGTGCCACAATCGATCAAAACGCGCACGCGGAGCTGGTAAACAAACTGGCTGCTGAAATTTAAGCGAGGGCGATCATGGCAGAATTGACCACGTTGGCCCGACCTTACGCTAAGGCAGCCTTCGAGCACGCCCAGGCCCACCAGCAGCTGGCCTCTTGGTCAGCCATGCTCGGCCTGGCTGCAGCAGTGTCGCAAGACGACACCATGCAGCGCGTGCTCAAGGCCCCGCGACTGACGAGCGCAGACAAGGCCGCCACGTTTATTGACGTGTGCGGCGACAAGTTTGATGTGAAAGTGCAGAACTTCATCCACATCATTGCCGAAAACGACCGTCTCCTGCTTTTGCCGGAGATTGCCGCTCTGTTCGACCTGTACAAGGCCGAGCAAGAGAAGTCGGTAGACGTTGAAGTGACCAGTGCTTTTGCATTGAACCAAGAACAGCAAGACAAACTCGCCAAGGTTCTCAGTGCACGACTCGACCGGGAAGTGCGCCTGCAAGTTGCGGAAGACCCATCCCTCATTGGGGGTGTTGTCATTCGCGCCGGCGACCTGGTTATCGATGGCTCGATTCGCGGCAAACTCGCGAATCTTGCCGAAGCATTGAAATCTTGAGTTTGAAGGGGCAGCAGAGCAATGCAGCAACTCAATCCTTCCGAAATAAGTGAAATTATCAAGGGCCGCATCGACAAGCTCGATGTGACCTCCCAAGCCCGTAACGAAGGCACTGTCGTCAGCGTATCTGACGGCATCGTGCGGATTCACGGTCTGGCCGACGTAATGTACGGCGAGATGATCGAGTTTCCGGGCGGCGTCTACGGTATGGCCCTCAACCTGGAGCAAGACTCCGTAGGTGCCGTTGTATTGGGCGCATACACCAGTCTGGCTGAAGGCATGAGCGCCAAGTGCACAGGCCGCATCCTCGAAGTTCCGGTTGGTAAGGAACTGCTGGGTCGCGTTGTCGACGCACTGGGTAACCCTGTTGACGGTAAAGGTCCACTGGGCAACACCGAGACCGACGCGGTCGAGAAAGTTGCTCCAGGCGTGATCTGGCGTAAGTCGGTAGACCAGCCTGTACAGACTGGCTACAAAGCTGTCGATGCCATGATCCCAGTCGGCCGTGGCCAGCGTGAGCTGATCATCGGTGACCGTCAGATCGGTAAGACCGCTCTGGCGATCGACGCGATCATCAACCAGAAAGACAGCGGCATTTTCTGCGTCTACGTAGCAATCGGTCAGAAACAATCGACCATCGCCAACGTGGTTCGCAAGCTGGAAGAAAACGGCGCCCTGGCCAACACGATCATCGTGGCTGCCAGTGCTTCGGAATCTCCTGCGCTGCAATTCCTGGCACCGTACTCCGGTTGCACCATGGGTGAATTCTTCCGCGACCGCGGTGAAGACGCGCTGATCGTTTATGACGATCTGTCCAAGCAAGCAGTGGCTTACCGCCAGATTTCCCTGCTGCTGCGCCGTCCACCAGGCCGTGAAGCCTACCCAGGCGACGTGTTCTATCTCCACTCCCGTCTGCTGGAGCGCGCATCGCGCGTATCCGAAGAGTACGTAGAGAAGTTCACCAACGGCGCAGTGACCGGCAAAACCGGTTCCCTGACCGCACTGCCGATCATCGAAACCCAGGCTGGCGACGTTTCCGCGTTCGTTCCGACCAACGTGATTTCCATCACCGACGGTCAGATCTTCCTGGAATCGGCCATGTTCAACTCGGGCATCCGTCCTGCAGTGAACGCCGGTGTTTCGGTATCCCGTGTGGGTGGTGCTGCTCAGACCAAGATCATCAAGAAGCTCTCCGGTGGTATCCGTACCGCTCTGGCTCAGTACCGTGAACTGGCGGCATTCGCCCAGTTCGCTTCTGACCTGGACGAAGCGACCCGTAAGCAACTTGAGCATGGTCAGCGCGTTACCGAGCTGATGAAGCAGAAGCAATACGCCCCAATGTCGATCGCTGACATGGCGTTGTCGCTGTATGCCGCTGAGCGTGGGTTCCTGACTGACGTCGAAATCGCCAAGGTCGGCAGCTTTGAACAAGCGCTGATTGCTTACTTCAACCGCGATCACGCCGAATTGATGGCGAAGATCAACGTGAAGGGTGACTTCAATGACGATATCGACGCTGGCATGAAAGCCGGTATCGAGAAGTTCAAGGCCACCCAAACCTGGTAAGCCGCAGCGGGAGCCGTGAGGCTCCCGCTTGCTAACCTGATAGGTGTTACATGGCAGGCGCAAAAGAGATTCGCAGTAAGATTGCGAGCATCAAAAGCACGCAAAAAATTACCAGCGCCATGGAAAAAGTGGCGGTCAGCAAAATGCGCAAGGCACAAATGCGCATGTCTGCTAGCCGTCCTTATGCGGAGCGTATCCGCCAGGTAATTGGGCATCTGGCCAACGCCAACCCGGAATACCGCCACCCATTCATGATCGAACGCGCCGTCAAGCGTGTGGGTTATGTGGTAGTGAGCAGTGACCGTGGTTTGTGCGGTGGTTTGAATACCAACCTGTTCAAGGCCCTGGTCAAGGACATGGCGGTAAACCGCGAAAACGGCGTCGAGATTGATCTGTGTGTTGTTGGTAGCAAGGGTGCGGCCTTTTTCCGCAACTTCGGCGGTAACGTCGTTGCAGCTATCAGCCACCTGGGTGAAGAGCCGTCGATCAATGACTTGATCGGCAGTGTGAAGGTGATGCTGGATGCGTACCTGGAAGGCCGGATCGACCGCCTGTCCGTGGTATCCAACAAGTTCATCAACACCATGACCCAGCAGCCAACCGTGGAGCAATTGATTCCACTGGTGGCGACCCCGGATCAGGAACTCAAGCACCACTGGGACTACCTCTACGAACCAGACGCCAAAGAGCTGCTTGACGGCTTGATGGTGCGCTACGTGGAGTCGCAGGTGTACCAGGCGGTGGTCGAGAACAACGCAGCTGAACAAGCGGCGCGGATGATCGCGATGAAAAACGCTACCGACAACGCCGGTGATCTGATCAGCGATTTGCAGCTGATCTACAACAAGGCGCGTCAGGCTGCGATCACCCAAGAGATCTCGGAAATCGTCGGCGGCGCTGCCGCGGTTTAACGGTTCAAATATTCAGAGGATCCAGCTATGAGTAGCGGACGTATCGTTCAAATCATCGGCGCCGTTATCGACGTGGAATTCCCACGCGACAGCGTACCGAGCATCTACAACGCGCTGAAAGTACAAGGCGCGCAAACGACTCTCGAAGTTCAGCAGCAGCTGGGCGACGGCGTAGTTCGTACCATTGCGATGGGTTCCACCGAAGGCTTGAAGCGCGGTCTGGACGTTGTCGACACTGGCGCTGCCATCTCCGTACCGGTCGGTAAAGCGACCCTGGGCCGGATCATGGACGTACTGGGCAACCCGATTGACGAAGCTGGCCCGATCGATACTGAAGAGCGCTGGGGCATTCACCGTCCAGCACCTTCGTTCGCCGAGCAAGCGGGCGGCAACGACCTGCTGGAAACCGGCATCAAGGTTATCGACCTGGTTTGCCCGTTCGCCAAAGGCGGTAAAGTCGGTCTGTTCGGTGGTGCCGGTGTAGGCAAAACCGTAAACATGATGGAACTGATCCGTAACATCGCCATCGAGCACAGCGGTTATTCCGTGTTCGCCGGTGTGGGTGAGCGTACTCGTGAGGGTAACGACTTCTACCACGAGATGAAGGACTCCAACGTTCTGGACAAAGTGGCACTGGTCTACGGTCAGATGAACGAGCCGCCGGGTAACCGTCTGCGCGTAGCACTGACTGGCCTGACCATGGCCGAGAAGTTCCGTGACGAAGGTAACGACGTTCTGCTGTTCGTCGACAACATCTACCGTTACACCCTGGCCGGTACTGAAGTATCCGCACTGCTGGGCCGTATGCCTTCTGCAGTAGGTTACCAGCCGACCCTGGCTGAAGAGATGGGCGTTCTGCAAGAACGTATCACTTCGACCAAGGAAGGTTCGATCACTTCGATCCAAGCGGTATACGTACCTGCGGATGACTTGACCGACCCGTCGCCAGCGACCACCTTCGCCCACTTGGACGCCACCGTCGTACTGTCCCGTGACATCGCTTCCCTGGGTATCTACCCAGCGGTCGATCCACTCGACTCGACTTCGCGCCAGCTGGACCCGAACGTGATCGGCCAGGAGCACTACGACACCGCTCGCGGCGTTCAGTACGTGCTGCAGCGCTACAAAGAGCTGAAGGACATCATTGCGATCCTGGGTATGGACGAGCTGTCGGAAACCGACAAGCAGTTGGTATCCCGCGCTCGTAAGATCCAGCGCTTCTTGTCGCAGCCGTTCTTCGTGGCTGAAGTCTTCACCGGTGCTTCGGGTAAATACGTTTCCCTGAAAGACACCATCGCTGGCTTCAAAGGCATCCTCAACGGTGACTACGACCACCTGCCAGAACAAGCGTTCTACATGGTCGGCGGCATCGAAGAAGCGATCGAGAAAGCCAAGAAACTGTAATCCAGGCGCCCGGCAACGGGCGCTCATCAGGTTGAGGCAATCAGATGGCTATGACAGTCCATTGCGATATCGTCAGCGCGGAAGGGGAAATCTTCTCCGGTCTGGTAGAAATGGTGATTGCACACGGCGAACTGGGTGACCTGGGTGTTGCCATGGGCCACACGCCGTTGATCACCAGCTTGAAGCCAGGTCCGATCACTCTGACCAAGCAGGGCGGGGAGAGGGAGGTGTTCTACATCTCCGGTGGTTTCCTCGAAGTTCAGCCGAACATGGTCAAGGTACTTGCCGACACCGTGCAACGTGCTGGCGACCTGGATGAAGCCTCCGCTCAGGAAGCCGTCAAGGCTGCCGAGAAGGCCCTGAATGAAAAGGGTGCGGACTTCGACTACAGCGCTGCTGCTGTACGTCTGGCCGAGGCTGCAGCCCAGCTGCGCACGCTCCAGCAGATCCGCAAGAAGTAAGCGGCCAAGCCGTCATGCTTCATGCGCGATTGATTAAAAAGGGTAGCCTCGGCTACCCTTTTTCTTTTTTTGCAAAACACTTCTTTGGTCTGAAGCCGGACCGCCCAGGATTGGTAGCCATTCATGTCTCTTGAAATCGTCATTCTCGCCGCAGGCCAGGGCACTCGCATGCGTTCAGCCCTGCCCAAGGTACTGCACCCGGTTGCTGGCAACTCCATGCTTGGCCATGTTATCCACAGCGCCCGGCAATTGGAGCCACAGCGTATCCACGTGGTGATTGGCCACGGCGCCGACGTGGTGCGTGAGCGTCTGGCCGCCGACGACTTGAATTTCGTATTGCAGGACAAGCAATTGGGGACCGGTCATGCCACGGCGCAAGCCGTACCGTTCATCAAGGCTGACACTGTGCTGATCCTTTACGGTGACGTGCCGCTGATCGAAGTTGAAACCCTGCAGCGCCTGCTCAAACACGTGGTGCCTGGCCAGATGGGGTTGCTCACCGTCGAGCTGGACGACCCGACCGGTTACGGCCGTATCGTGCGCAATGCCGACGGCAAGGTCACAGCCATCGTCGAGCACAAGGACGCCACTGAGGCCCAGCGGGCAATTACCGAAGGCAACACCGGGATTCTCGCGGTGCCGGCAGCGCATTTGGCGGACTGGATGAGTCGTCTGTCGAACAACAACGCCCAGGGCGAGTACTACCTCACCGACGTCATCGAGATGGCCGTCAGCGATGGCCTGGTGGTCGCCACCGAGCAGCCCCACGACCCAATGGAAGTGCAGGGCGCCAACGACCGCAAGCAACTGGCGGAGCTGGAGCGGCACTACCAACTGCGCGAAGGCCGCCGCTTGATGGCCCAGGGCGTGACACTGCGTGATCCGGCGCGTTTCGATGTGCGCGGTGAGGTTACCGTGGGCTGTGACGTGCTGATCGATATCAACGTGATCCTTGAAGGTCGCGTGGTCATTGAAGACGACGTGGTGATTGGCCCCAACTGCGTGATCAAGGACAGCACCCTGCGCAAAGGCGTGGTGATCAAGGCTAACAGCCATATCGACGGTGCGGTGATGGGCGAGGGCAGCGATGCTGGGCCATTTGCGCGGTTGCGGCCGGGCAGCGTGCTGGGCGCCAGGGCCCATGTGGGTAACTTTGTTGAGCTGAAAAACGCACGGATGGGCGACGATGCGAAGGCAGGGCACCTGGCCTACCTTGGCGATGCAGTGATCGGGGCCCGCAGCAACATTGGCGCCGGCGCCATTACCTGCAATTACGATGGTGCCAACAAGTACCAGACGACGATTGGTGAAGACGTCTTTATCGGCTCCAATAATTCACTGATTGCGCCCGTCACCATTGGCGATGGTTCAAACACCGCGGCTGGCTCAACCATCAACCAGGATGTGGATAAGTCGCAATTGGCAGTAGCCCGCGCCCGCCAACGCAATATCGACGGCTGGAAACGCCCGGTCAAAATCAAAAAGACCTGAGTTATCCACAACCTTCAGGCACCACCCATCAATGTGGGAGCTGGCTTGCCTGCGATAGCGATATTTCAGTCACGTTTTCATCGACTGATACACCGCTATCGCAGGCAAGCCAGCTCCCACACTTTTGATCTGGGGCCTCAATAAAATTTCATTCTTCTGCTTGACGATCTTTCGCCAATAGGTTTTGATTGCCTTCGTTATCTTTCGAATCGAAACTTATCATCACCATGTCGAAACGAAATACACCGCAAAGACGCCACAACATCCTCACCTTGCTCAACGAGCAGGGTGAAGTGAGCGTGGACGAATTGGCCAAGCGTTTCGAAACCTCCGAAGTGACCATCCGCAAGGACCTCGCCGCGCTGGAAAGCAACGGCTTGCTGCTGCGTCGCTACGGTGGCGCAATTACCATGCCCCAGGAACTGGTGGGCGATCCTGCCCAGCCCATTTCTGTGCACAAGCGCGCGATCGCCCGGGCGGCGGTCAAACGGCTGCGTGAACATGCACGGATCATCATCGACAGCGGCAGCACCACCGCCGCGATGATCCCCGAGCTGGGTCATCAACCGGGCCTGGTGGTGATGACCAACTCCCTGCATGTGGCCAGTGCCCTGAGTGAGTTGGAGCATGAGCCGGTGCTGTTGATGACCGGCGGCACCTGGGACCCGCACTCGGACTCGTTCCAGGGTCAGGTCGCTGAACAAGTGCTGCGTTCCTATGACTTCGACCAACTGTTTATCGGCGCTGACGGCATCGACCTGCAGCGCGGCACCACCACCTTCAATGAATTGCTGGGCCTGAGCCGAGTGATGGCCGAAGTCGCCCGTGAAGTGGTGGTGATGGTCGAATCCGACAAGATCGGCCGCAAGATCCCCAACCTGGAACTGCCCTGGAGCAGCGTCCATACCCTTATTACCGATGATCGCCTGCCGCTTGAGGCCCGCGACCAGATTCAAGCCCGCGGCATTACGCTGATTTGCGCGGCAGTCATCTAGGAGAAAAACCATGTGTGGAATTGTAGGCGCAGTCGCTGAACGAAACGTTACCGCCATTTTGCTCGAAGGCCTCAAGCGCCTCGAATACCGTGGCTACGACAGTGCCGGCGTGGCGGTTTTCAGCAACGCAGGCAAGCTTGAGCGCATGCGTCGCCCGGGCAAGGTCAGCGAACTGGAGCAGGCGTTGGCCGGTGAGCCCCTGGCTGGCCGCCTGGGCATCGCCCACACCCGCTGGGCAACCCACGGTGCGCCGTGCGAACGCAATGCACACCCACACTTCTCCGGTGATATTGCGGTGGTGCACAACGGCATCATCGAGAACCACGAAGTGCTGCGCGAACAACTCAAGGGCCTGGGCTATGTGTTTACCTCGGACACCGACACCGAAGTCATCGCCCACCTGCTCAACCATAAGCTCAAGGACCACAGCGACCTGACCACCGCCCTCAAGGCCACGGTCAAGGAACTGCATGGCGCCTACGGCCTCGCCGTGATCAGCGCCAGCCAGCCGGATCGTGTGGTTGCCGCCCGCAGTGGCAGCCCGCTGGTGATCGGCCTGGGCCTGGGGGAGAACTTCCTGGCGTCCGACCAACTGGCCCTGCGCCAGGTCACCGACCGCTTCATGTACCTGGAAGAAGGTGATATCGCCGACATCCGCCGTGAAAGCGTGGCGATCTGGGACGTCAACGGCAACTCTGTCGAGCGCGAAGCCGTGCAATACCGCGACGGTGCCGAAGCTGCCGACAAGGGCGAGTTCCGCCATTTCATGCTCAAGGAAATCCACGAGCAACCAGCCGTGGTGCAACGCACCCTGGAAGGACGCCTTGGCGACAAGCAAGTGCTGGTCAACGCGTTCGGCCCACAAGCCGCCGAGCTGTTCGCCAAAGTGCGCAATGTACAGATCGTCGCCTGTGGTACCAGCTACCACGCCGGCATGGTCGCCCGTTACTGGCTCGAAGAACTGGCCGGCATCCCGTGCCAGGTCGAAGTCGCCAGTGAGTTCCGCTACCGCAAGGTCGTGGTGCAGCCCGACACACTGTTTGTGACCATCTCCCAGTCCGGCGAGACCGCCGACACCCTGGCGGCCCTGCGCAATGCCAAAGAGCTGGGCTACCTAGCGAGCCTGGCGATCTGCAACGTCAGCATCAGCTCCCTGGTGCGTGAGTCCGACCTGACTCTACTGACCCAGGCCGGCCGCGAAATCGGCGTAGCCTCCACCAAAGCCTTCACCACCCAGTTGGTGGGCCTGCTGCTGCTGACCCTGTCCCTGGGCCAGGTGCGCGGCACATTGGCCGCAGGCGTCGAAGCTACCCTGGTAGAAGAACTGCGCCGCCTGCCGACTCGCCTGGGCGAAGCCCTGGCTATGGACAGCACGGTAGAGAAAGTCGCGGAGCTGTTTGCCGACAAGAACCACACCCTGTTCCTGGGCCGTGGTGCGCAATACCCCGTGGCAATGGAAGGCTCCCTGAAACTCAAGGAAATCTCCTATATCCACGCCGAAGCCTACCCGGCCGGTGAACTCAAGCACGGCCCATTGGCCCTGGTGGACGACGACATGCCCGTGGTCACCGTTGCGCCGAACAATGAACTGCTGGAGAAGCTCAAGTCCAACCTGCAGGAAGTGCGCGCCCGTGGCGGCCAACTGATCGTGTTCGCCGATGAGAAGGCCGGCATGACCAACGGTGAAGGCACCCACGTCATCAACATGCCGCACATCCACGACACCCTGTCGCCGATCCTCTACACCATCCCGCTGCAGTTGCTGTCGTACTACGTGGCCGTGCTCAAGGGCACCGACGTTGACCAGCCGCGTAACCTGGCCAAGTCGGTGACGGTTGAGTAACGTCTATCGGGTGGTTTTAGAGAATCAAATCTGACGCAGGTAGTTGACCGTTCTGATCAGCGCCTGCTATAGATGCGCCACCGTCCTCAATGGCTGCACGAAGTACCCTGGGCCCGATCTCTATAGGTGGAAGTCGCCCGCAGCCTCCGGCTGGTAAAGCACTTTCCTGATCTCAATCCGGCGGGTCCGGTCAGAAATCCGCCAGTCGATGGCGTCTCCCTCCTGATAGCCGAGGATGGCGGCGCCGATGTCGGAATACACGGAATGCTTCCCTGCGTTGCTGTCCGCGTCTTCGGGGTAGACCAGGGCCACTTCGATCTCTTCGTCGTCCAGCTGCAGCAAGGCCCTGGAGTTCATCGTGACGACATTGCGCGCCACCTGCTGTGGCTTGACGACAATGGCTCGCTCAAGCTCGTGTTCGAGTTCAACAACGGCCGGGCCAGGCTCGAGCACGATCAGGCTCTCGAGCCTGGCCTTGTCGATTTCAGTGATGTAGATCCTAGTGGCGTCGCCAACGGCACCTTCGCGCAAGGACTGGAGATAGCGCCCCACCGTCATCGAAAACGACTTCAATGTCGGTGTTTCGCTCTCAAGCACAAAGCCGCTGCGCAGAAAGGCTTTCAGCGAGCGCGCGTTGTCCGGGTGGATCTTGGCGATGAGCTTCTTGGCCCGCATGTCGAGGAAGGCCAGTTTCATGCCCTCGCGGATCGTGCGGGCGCCAAGGTTCCTGCCCCATTTGTCGCTGTCTCCGATGACCAGGACGATCTCGCAATCTGAGCCGGTCTTGATGAGACGGACAAAGCCCACCGGGGCGTCATGCCGGTCATAGGCCATGAAGAATCGCCCGCCCCGGTTGAATAGATGGGTCAGGATCGGCAATTGAGTCCGATCGATGGCGTGCTCGATGGAGCGGGAGACATCACGCGAATCGCTCAGGTAGCAGGTGACGCGCTCATCCTCCAACCAGTCCATCAGCGTCAGCGCATGCGCCCGAGTAATTTCAGGGCACAGCGAAATGAAAGGCTTGTTCATCTTCAGCACACTTATTTGTAGTCGAAAAGGGCGGAAGCCCTCCATGGTCACGGCCATGACGGTTCTTTCGGCAACCGGCTATGTTAAGACATAACGCGAGGAATGCCGAACAGCCTGGAGACTCGGCCAAACAGGTGGCGCCTGACATTACGTTTTCGCGTGCAAGCCCGCTCTCACATTCGATCGTCGCGAGCCTTCGGATAGGTGTGACTCAGGTCCACCAATACCGCACCAGATGAAAGAAAATCGGCGCGGCGAAACACACCGAATCCAGCCGATCCAGCATCCCGCCGTGTCCTTCGATCATATGCCCCCAATCCTTCACGCCTCGGTCGCGCTTGATCGCCGACATCACAATCCCGCCGGCAAAGCCCAGTAGGTTGATCAGCAGTGCAATCAGGAAAGACTGCCAGGGGTTGAACGGTGTGATCCACCACAGTGCCGCGCCGATCAGGGATGACAGCAGGATTCCGCCAACAAAGCCTTCGACGGTTTTTGACGGTGACAGGTTGGGCGCGATCTTGTGTTTGCCGAACAGTTTGCCGCACACGTACTGCAGCACATCCGAGAGTTGCACCACGATCACCAGGTAGGCGATCAGCAGGAGGTTGCGGCCCTCGTAGCCGACGATGTCGAGGGTCAGCAGCGCGGGGACGAAGGATACGCAGAACACTGCGATCATCAGGCCCCACTGTACTTTCGAGGCTCGCTCCAGGAAGTGCGTGCTGTCGCCGCCCAGGGAGGCCAGGATGGGCAGCAGCAGGAACACGTAGACCGGGATAAAGATCGAGAACAGGCCGTACCAGTCAAAGTAGATCAGCAGGTATTGCAGGGGCAGGGCCAGGTAGAACGCGGCGACCAGCGCTGGGTAGTCGCTGCGGCGGGTGGGGGTGAGGGTGAGGAATTCGCGCAGGGCGTAGAACGAGACGGCGTAGAACAACAGGATCACCGCGCCAGTACCGAGCCAGAAGGCGATGCCGATCACCACCACCATCACCCACCAGGCATTGATGCGGGCGTTGAGGTTGTCGATTACCGCATTGGGTGCGCCGCGGGTGCGCAGCTTGAGGATCAGGCCGATCAGCGAGGCGAGCACCAGGATCATGCCGATGCCGCCGAACAACATCAGGGTTTGGCTATCCATGTCAGGAATGCTCCGGGGCGAGGGCGAGCAGGGCGTCGCGGCTGCGGGCGAGGAACAGGGCTTTGTCTTCGTCGTCCTGCAGTTGCAGCGGTGCGCCGAAGCTGGTGGTGCACAACAGTGGCAGCGGCAGCACGCGACCCTTGGGCATCACGCGGTTGAGGTTGGCGATCCACACCGGGACCAGTTGCGCCTGTGGATAACTCTTTGCCAGGTGATACAGGCCACTTTTGAACGGCAACAGGCCATCCTCCAGGTTGCGCGTGCCTTCGGGAAAGATGATCAGTGAGTCGCCATGTTCCAGGGCTTCGAGCATCGGTTGCAGCGGGTTATCCACAGGGTCTTTGCGCTCGCGGTCGATCAGCACCCCATTGAAGACCCGGTTGATGATGTAGCGGCGCAAGGCGCTCTTGTTCCAGTAGTCGGTGCCCGCCACCGGGCGCGTGGCTTTGCGCAGGTTCTGCGGCAAGGATGCCCAGAGCAGCACAAAGTCGCCGTGGCTGCTGTGGTTGGCAAAGTAGATGCGCTGCACCGGTTCTGGCGCACAACCCAGCCACAGGCTGCGAGCGCCGGTCACTGTGCGGGCCATGGAGGTAATCAGGGTTGCGACCACAGGTTCGAACATGGGAATTCCTTATCCGGCGAAGGGCAGCCACGGGCTGGCCAGGATGACGGCCAATGTCAGTAATACTTGCGCGCCCAGCAGGTAAGCCTGTTTGCGCAGCAATTTGAGGGCGCCACGCTGGCGCTCGGTCCAGGGTCGGCTGGCGCGCTTGGCCGGTTGCAGGCCAAGGGTTTGCAGGCTCTGGTCCAGTTCGCCGGTGCGCTCTATGTCCTTGGCCATCAGCGCAAATAGATCGGCATCGAACGCCACCCGCAGCGCCCAATACTTTTGCAGCAGCCCAAGGATAATCATCCACAGGCTGAGCAGCAGGCAGATCGGCGTGATACTGACCATCAACAGTTGCGCCAGGCCAAACAGCACCCCGAGCAAGGTCAGGCCTGTGGATAACTGATCCAGCGAGCGGCCACGCCGCAGCAGGCTGGCGACCACCTGGAGTTGCATATCAGCGGGCATACGGCAGATCTCCCAAGGCTTGACGGTGATTGGCATGCAGGACCACATCCGGTCGTGCTGTACGAATAATAGCCACTGCCTCATCCACGGTGCTGGCGCGCCCGCTGTGCAGCAGCCATGCCGCCACGGCACTGGCGCTGCGGGAGTAGCCGAGGGCGCAGCACACCAGCAAGGGCCCGTGTTCGCGCAAGCGTTCAATGGCTTGGGCGGCTTCCAGGCACTGCGCAGGTGTGGGGGCGGTGAGGTCGAGGACGGGCAGGGCATGGTAAGCGCGACCTTGTGGATAAACCGGCAGTTCGGCACACAGATCGACCACGGCGTTGAATGAACCCAACTGGGCTGTCGTCGGAATTCGCCCCAGCCATACGTTATCCACAATCGGATCGGGCTGTGGGTGTTTACGTGTCCATAGCCGCGAGTTGAGCCACGCGGCCGCGAGATAAGGCGCGTACAGCCAGCGGGCCGCCGGGCTGAGCCGGCCATCGGCGCGTTTCTGAAAGCCTGCGGCACCCAGCAGCCAATAATTGAGCGCCACTAGTAACACCGCGACGGCCGGCCACCACAGCCATAGCCAGGCGCCGCCCCCCGTAAAGGCCGCTGTCGCCAGCAGCAGGGCGCCCACGGCGTAGCGCAAACCCAGGCGCCAACGTTTCGGATCTTTGGCCAGGCGCGCATTCAACAGCGGGCTTGGATGATCTACCGGCCATAGCCACACGCACAGCCAGCCGGCCAGGACGCCTGTGGGTAAGTCGATAAAGTGATGTTGGTAAGTGGTCAACACCGAAATGCCGATCAGCGCGAACCAGCCATGCACCAGCCAGCGCCATAGGCCTTGGCTATGCCGCTGGTACATCACCCACAGGATCACCAGCAGGGCGATATGCAGCGAAGGCGCCTGGTTGAACGGTTTATCAAACCCCGCCAGCACGGCGAACAGCCAACCGAACACGCCGTCCATTTCCGGGCGCTCAAAGGTGAAGCGCAACGGCCAGAGCAGGAAGCAGCTCACCGCAATCACCTGGGCACTGAGCAGGCGCAGGGCATGTTGCTTGAGCTCATGGCGACTGTTGGGCAGCAGCAGGGAGAAACCATAGAGCAGGTCGATCGACCAGTAGGGCACGATGGTCCAGGCCCAGAATGGAATAAGGGTTTCCCAGGCGAATACCAGTGTGCCGACGTCGCTGCGCTGGCTGGTCACCCAGGTAGCAAAGCCGTAGGTGCTGAAAAACAGCGGTGCCAACAGCAGCAGCCACAGCAGCGCTGGTTTGAAGAGACCGGGTTCGCGCATGCTCAGATCTTCTGCGCCAGCGAGACGCTGAAGATGCCCCATTCATCCACGCGCTGGGTGATCTTGCGAAAGCCCGCCGCCTCCACCAGTTGATCCATTTCCGCCTGGCTGCGGCGGCGCATCACCCAGGCCTGCCCCTGGCGATGGCTGGTGAGGGCGCGGGCGATCAGCTCCAGTTGCGGGTGCCACGGTTGGCCGGTGTACACCAGGTAGCCACCGGGCTCCACGGCCTCGGCCAGGCCGGCGAGCGAGCCACCGACCATGGCGTTATCGGCAAACAGCTCGTACAGCCCGGACACCACCGCCAGTGTCGGCTTGGGTGCCAGCGCCGCCAGGTCGGCCCGGTCGAAGGCATCACCTTTGACGAACTGCGCAATATCTCCCAGGCCTTTCTCGCGGATCAGCGCGCCACCGTCGCGCACATTGATATCGCTGTAGTCGCGCAACAGGATCGATTCCGGTAGTGGAGAAACGCCCTGCAAGGCTTCCAGAATGTACCGACCATGCCCCGCGGCGATGTCGACGATGCGCACTTCGCGCTCGTCATCCCGCAGCTTGACCATGGCCAGGCGCAGCAATTCTTCGACATGCAGTTTGCGCTGGCGAATCCCGCGCCAGCCGATGGAGTTCAGGTAGTTGGTGTCGATCATCCGCCCCAGCGCACCTTTGCCGGTGGGCTTGTTGCGATAGACATAATCCAGGGTACTGCCGGAATCGAAACCGGTGTCGAAGCCAAGCTTCACGCCCTCGGACAACTGGCGGCCCAGGCCCATGCTGGCGCGGGTCACGCGCCAGTACAGGTCACGTAGCGAGTTGCGCGGCAGCGGCGCGGCAAGGGATTCGGATTCGGCGCAGGTCGCGCCGATCTTGTCGGCATCCAGCAGGCTGGCGCGGTCCAGCGGGTGTTCGAAGTTTTGCAGGATAAAACGCCTGGCGCTGGCCAGTGCCACGGCGCGGTCACGCTCGCCGAGGGTGTCGTGGAAAAAACCGGGCAGGATATGCAGTTCTTTTTTCAGGCTGCCCAGGCGCTCGAAGAACTGCTGCTGGGGTTTGCGATGCACCACGAAGTCCGACCCAGAGATCAGCAGTTGGGTCGGCACTTGGATCGCCTGGGCATCGGCGACTACGCGGTCGGCTGCTTCGTACAGGCCCAGCAGCACATTCACCGAGATCGCCTTGGTGATCAGCGGGTCTGTGTCGTAGGACGCGACGCGCTCGGGGTCATGGCTGAGGAACTTGGCCTTGACGTAGCTGTTGACGAAAAAGTTGCCGCGAAAGCGTCGCATCAACGCCAGGCCTGGCCGGGCGAAGGGCACGTAGAGCTTGACCTTGAATGCCGGGGAGGCAAGCACCAGGGCGCGGATGTTGGGGGCGTAGTCATGGACCCAGGTGGCGGCGATCACCGCGCCGACGCTTTGGGCAATGACGGCGAGGTTGGCGGGCTCAATGCCATAGGTTGCGCCGATATGGTCGCAAAAGGTTTGCACGTCCCGTGCGCTGGTGGCAAAGCTGGGGCTGTCGCCACGTTCGCCGGGGGATTGGCCGTGGCCACGGGCGTCCCAGGCGAAGAAATCAAAGTGCGGCAGGTCCAGCTCATCCACCAGGTGCGCGATGCGCCCGGAATGCTCGTGGCCCCGATGGAACAGCAGGATCGCCTGGCGTGGCTCAGGCCCGGTCGCGGTGGTCGCGGGCCAGTGCCGATAGAAAAGCTCTACGCCGTCATGGGTGCTGAAGGTGTGCTGTTGCTGTTCGCGCATCGCAAGATCCTTATGCCGTCGGAGGGGTTTCTTGTTGTTCTTTGAGGCCCTGGCGTACTCGATTGACCAGGGTGTAGGCGAGCAATGCAGCCACCAGCCACATCACGCCATCCACCCAGCCGGCGCCGAGCCAACCCAGGGCTACGCCAGTGGCCAGTACGCCGAGGACGAACGCCCGATCACTCTTGCCCATCGGCCCGTCATAACGCCGCGATGCGCCGACCATCGGCCCAAGTACGCCAGCGTATTCACTGAACACCGCCAGCAGTGTCACCAGTAGCACCGGCGCCAGGCCGACCCCGGGGATCAGCGCGAACGGCAGGATCAATGCGCTGTCGGCGATCACATCGCACAGTTCGTTGAGGTAGGCGCCCAGGCGCGACTGTTGACCGTACTCCCGGGCGAGCATGCCGTCGATGGCATTGAGGGCCATGCGCAGGATCATCCACAGCGGGATCAACACGAACACCCACGCATGCTCGGCGAAACCCGCCACCAGCAGGCTCACCAGCAGCGACACGATTCCCGCCAGCACGGTGATCTGGTTGGCGGTGGTGCCGTTGTCGTACAGGCGCTGGACCAGGGGCCGCAGCAGGTTCTGAAAACGCGGTTTGAGCTGATAGATCGAAATCATGAGAGTGACGCTTCCTTGTCCGTGATCCCGCGAAAAAGCTGGTGCGAGTGTGACGATAAATCGCCGTGGGCACTAGTGCCCGCCGGCAGCACATAAAAATGTCGATCACGCTGTAACGCCCATCAGGCACCTCACTCTAGTGCTGTGTCGGGACTGGACAAACCGTTCAGCCGACGCCCTACAGACCTATGAGGAATACCACAATGAACTTCAAGAACGCCGTTTCCGGTGCTGCCCTGGCCATTGCTGCCGCCACGATGTTTGCCGGTGTCGCGACCCAGGTCCAGGCGGCCGATGAAGCGAACGTGCATTGCTATGGCGTGACCTCCTGCAAAGGCATGAACGACTGCAAGACTGCTGAAAACGCGTGTAAAGGCCAGGCCGTGTGCAAGGGGCACGGTTTCAAGGCGATGACCCAGGCTGCTTGTGATGCGGCTGGCGGCAAAGTCGGCGAATAACCGCGAGTACGTGATCCTGCAGCGGTGTGCACGTCGCTGCGGACACTTTCCAGGAGTTCGTCATGTCGGTACCGGTTCCTTGCCTGGGCTACGGCCTGGGGCTACGCAGCGTTTACTATCAGCAGATCATCGAGCAGTCGCCGCAGGTGGACTGGTTCGAGATCGTCTCCGAGAATTATCTGGTCCAGGGCGGCAAGGCCTTGTACTACCTGGACGCCATCGCCGAGCGCTATCCGCTGGTGATGCATGGCGTCTCCCTGTCCATCGGCGGGCCCCATGCCCTCGATATGGACTACCTCAAGCAACTCAAGCAATTGGCCGACCGGGTCAAGCCGGCGTGGGTCTCCGATCACCTGTGCTGGAGCCGTGGCAACGCCCATCAACTGCATGATTTGTTGCCGCTGCCCTACACCGAGGAAAGCCTCTACCACGTCGCCGCCCGCGTGCGGCAGGTGCAGGATGTGCTGCAGCGTCCGCTGGTGCTGGAGAATGTCTCCAGCTATGTACGCTCAAAGGCCGATGACTTTACCGAATGGGAATTCCTCAACGCCTTGAGCCACCTCAGTGGTTGCGAACTGCTGCTGGACATCAACAACGTGTATGTCAGCTCGCGCAATCACGGTTTCGATGCCTGGACCTTTATTCGCAACCTGCCGCCGCAGAGTATCCGCCAGCTGCATTTGGCCGGGCATATGGACTATGGCGACTATGTGGTCGATACCCATGACCATCCGGTTTGCGATCCGGTGTGGCAGTTGTTTCAACAGACCCTGGAACACTTGGGCCCGGTAGCGACGCTACTGGAGCGCGATGACCATTTCCCGCCGTTTGCCGAGCTACTCGATGAATTGGCCAAGGCCCGTGAGTTGGGGGCTGGCGCCTTGGCCCGGAGGTCGCTATGCGCCTGATCGATTGGCAACTGGCATTTGAACGTCATCTATTGGCAGACGCCGACGAGGGCGGTTTTGCCAGCACCTTGATCGGTGGCCCGACCCTGGACGTGGACACTGGCCTTGCGATCTACCACAACGCTTATCGGGCCCGTTTGCTGGAAGTGATGCAGGGGGATTTTCCGACCGTGTGGCATTGGCTGGGGGATGATGAATTTGCCGGGCTGGTGGCCGCTTATGTACAGCGTTATCCCTCGGCGCATTTCAGCTTGCGCTGGCTGGGGCAGCGGTTTGAAGGTTTTATCGGCGAGTACCTGGTTGCCGCACAAAGTGCACCGTTGGCCGAGCTGGCACGCCTGGAATGGGCGTTTACCCTGGCGTTTGATGCGCCTGCGGGCCAGCCGCTGGCCCTGGAAGACATGGCTCGGCTGGCACCCGAGGCCTGGCCATTGTTGCAGGTCGAGTGGGGGCCGTCGGTGCAGCAGGTGTTGTGCCGCTTCAACAGCCTGCAGATCTGGCGTGCGGTCAAGGCGCAGGCAGCGTTTCCCGGCAGCGTTGCGTTGCAGCAGGCCGAGGTATGCCTGATCTGGCGTGACCAGCAAGTGTGTCGCTACCGCAGCCTGGAGCCTACCGAGGCGTACGCCTTGGCCGGGATGGCCGATCAGGGTTGGACTTTTTCAGAACTGTGCGCCGAATTGGCAGTCACTTATCAAGAGGGCGCGCCGCTGCAAGCTGTCACGTGGTTGAAACAGTGGGTTGAGGACGGTTTGCTGCAACGTCGAGCACCATAGAAGGCGGCTATTGAATCGATAGCCAGCTACTTTTTTATGGATGGTCTACCCTCATTTCAGACGTCTGAAACAAGGGGGGACTACTCATGCTCGCGCAACTTCCACCGGCCTTACAGAATCTTCAGCTACCGCTGCGTCTGCGACTCTGGGATGGCCATGAGTTCAACCTGGGCCCGGAGCCCAGCGTCACGATTGTGGTCAAGGACCCGGTGATGGTGACGCAACTGACCCATCCCACGCTCGACTCCCTGGGCGCTGCCTTCGTCGAAGGCAAACTGGAGCTCGAAGGCTCCATCAGCGATGTAATCCGGGTATGTGACGAATTGAGCCACGCGCTGATCGACGACGATGAGCAGGCCGGACCGGTGCGCTCGATCCACGACAAGGCCACGGATGCCGCCGCGATTTCCTATCACTACGACCTGTCGAACGAGTTTTACCAGCTGTGGCTGGACCGTGACATGGCCTATTCCTGCGGTTATTTCGAGACCGGCAGCGAGTCCCTCGACCAGGCCCAACAAGACAAATTCCGCCACCTGTGCCGCAAGCTGCGCCTGCAGCCTGGGGAGTATCTGCTGGATGTCGGTTGTGGCTGGGGCGGGCTGGCGCGTTATGCGGCGCGTGAGTTCGGGGTCAAGGTGTTCGGTATCACCCTGAGCAAGGAACAACTGGCACTGGCCAGGGAGCGAGTGGTCGCCGAGGGCTTGGAGGACCTCGTGGAGTTGGCGTTGCTCGACTACCGCGACCTGCCCCAGGACGGGCGGTTCGACAAAGTGGTCAGCGTCGGCATGTTCGAACACGTCGGCCACGCCAACCTGGCGCAGTACTGCCAGACCTTGTTCGGCGCCGTGCGCGAAGGTGGCCTGGTGCTCAACCATGGCATCACCGCCAAACATACCGATGGCCGCCCGGTGGGGCGTGGTGCGGGGGATTTTATCGAGCGTTACGTGTTCCCCAATGGCGAACTGCCGCACCTGGTGATGATCAGCGCCGAAATCAGCGAAGTCGGCCTGGAAGTGGTCGACGTGGAAAGCCTGCGCTTGCATTACGCGCGCACCCTGGATCACTGGAGCGAGCGCCTGGAAGACAACCTGGAAGCGGCGGCGAAAATGGTGCCGGCCCAGGCATTGCGCATCTGGCGCCTGTACCTGGCGGGTTGCGCGTATGCGTTTGCCCGAGGCTGGATCAACCTGCACCAGATCCTGGCGGTCAAACCCCATGCGGATGGCAGCCATGAGTTGCCGTGGACGCGGGAAGATCTCTACCGCTGAGACTGTTGCCCCCTCTGAAAGACTGAATGCGGGAGCTGAGCTTGTGTGGGAGCTGGCTTGCCTGCGATTGCATCACCGCGCGGTAGCTGAAAGAACGCGGAGTCTGCATCGCAGGCAAGCCAGCTCCTACATTTGGTTTGGTGCTGGCTAAAGGATCGGGGAAATCAGGCGCGCCACGCGCATGCCCAATTGCTGCAGGCGGCGCGTCTGTTGGCTTTCTTCCTGGCTGGTTTCGTGGGCCTGGGCAAAGTCGTCCAGCAGCATATGTTCCACTTCGCTGGCGAAGGCTGCATCGACCGTGAGCAACATCACTTCAAAGTTGAGGCGGAACGAACGGTTGTCCAGGTTCGCACTGCCGATGGCAGTGATTTCGCGGTCTACCAGCACCACTTTCTGATGCAAAAAGCCCGGCTTGTAGCGGAACACCCGGACCCCGGCACGTACTGCTTCAATCGCGTACAGGCTGGATGCGGCGTAGACAATACGGTGGTCGGGGCGTGACGGCAGCAGCAGGCGCACGTCCACGCCACGCAACACCGCCAGGCGCAGCGCGGCGAATACCGCTTCGTCGGGGATGAAGTACGGGCTGGTGATCCACACCCGCTCAGTCGCTGCATGAATCGCTTCAACGAAAAACAGCGAGCAGGTTTCATACGGGTCCGCCGGGCCGCTCGCCAGCAATTGGCAGAGCACGCCGTCATCGGCATAGGTGTCGGGCAGGATCAGTGGTGGCAGCTCGCGCGCGGCCCAGAACCAGTCTTCGGCAAACGACTCCTGCAGGCAGGCCACCACCGGGCCGCTGACTTGCACATGGGTGTCGCGCCAGGGGGCGAGCGGGGGTTTCTTACCCAAGTATTCATCGCCGACGTTATGCCCGCCGACAAAACCGGTCAGGCCATCGACCACGACAATTTTTCGATGGTTGCGGAAATTCACCTGGAAGCGATTGAACCAGCCGCTGCGGGTGGCAAACGCCTTGATCTGCACCCCGGCGTCGCGCAGCGATTGCACATAGTGGTGGGGCAGGGAGTGGCTGCCGATACGGTCATACAGCACGTAGATGGCCACGCCTTCGGCGGCCTTGGCCTTGAGCAGGTCATGCAACCGGCGCCCGAGTTCATCGTCATGAATGATGAAGAACTGCACCAGTACGGCCGTCTTGGCGGCGCGGATGGCGTCGAAGATGGCGTTGAAGGTTGCATCGCCATTGACCAGTAAATGCACTTGGTTGTTGGCCAGGCACGGCATGCGTCCCAGCTTGGGCATGGCGCGCAGGGAGGCATAGGCATGGGAGTTGCGCGCAGCCAGGGCTTCTTCGACCCAGGGGCGCCAGTTGAGCTCGGTGATTGCCTTGTGCATTTCCTGGTTGGCCTGGCGACGGGCCTGGATGTAGGCATCGAAGCTGCTGCGGCCAAAGATCAGGTATGGGATCAGCGTCAGGTAAGGCATGAACATCAGCGACAGCGCCCAGGCAATCGAGCCTTGGGCGGTGCGCACGGTCAGCACCGCGTGCAGGGCGGCGAGGGAACCGAGAAAATGCAGGGTGGCGATGAAGTAGCCGAGCAAGTGCGGGCCGAAGAAATCCATGGACAACATTACTCCTGACAATCCAATGCGTAACAGACCATGTTCGGCAGCGATTGTCGCTATTTTATTGAGCGTGCAACGCCGACCGCTTTGCGACGTCTAACGCCGACAATTACCCAGGAGTTACCCGATGAATGCTCGTCTGCTTGGTTTGGCCATGGTTGTTGGTTTGACGCTGCCGGTGGCGGCGCAGGCGCAGATGTTGGCGCCGGGCTTGTGGGAACTGACCACCAGCAACATGAAAGTCGATAACCAGAACCTGCCGGATTTGTCGTTGATCCTCGGTCAACTGAAGCAACAGATGACCCCGGAACAGCGCGCCATGCTGGAAAAACAAGGCATTACCATGGCCGGCAAAGGCGTGCAGGTGTGCCTGACGCCGGCCCAGGTGGCCTCCGACGCCATCCCGCTGACCGACCCGCAATCGGGTTGCAAGCAAGAGGTGACCGATAAGACTGGCAACCAGTGGAAATTCCGTTTCAGTTGCCCGAAAGCCCAAGGCTCTGGCGTGGCCACATTCCAGAGCCAGAAGGCATTCACCACCTCAGTCAACGGCACCTTCAACGCTACCGGTATCCAGCAGAACGGCAGCCTCGATACTCAGGCCCAATGGTTGGGCAGCGACTGCGGCACGGTAAAACCTCGCGCCTGAAGCCCCCTGTGGGAGCCGGCAAGCCGGCTCCCACACATTTGGTCAGCGCAAAAAGTGCAGGGGCAACCCCTGGCAACTGTTGATCACTTGACCGTCATGCCAAGCCAAATGCCCTGACACCAACGTGGTACTCACACTGTGGCGAAAGCTGCGCTCGGCAAACGGTGTCCAGCCGCAACGGGCGAGGATCGTGCTTACCGGCATGCCTTCGGGTTCGGGTCTGATCAGTACCAGGTCGGCCCAGTAGCCCTCGCGTAGATAACCACGGTCAGGAATGGCGAACAGGTCGGCCACGCGATGGCTGGTTTTCGCCACGAGCACAGTCAATGGCAACAGCCCGTCAGCCACCAACTCCAGCAAGGCTGGCAGCGCATGCTGCACCAGGGGCAACCCCGCCGGCGCCTCACGGTACGGCCGCTGTTTTTGCTCCCAGGTATGCGGTGCGTGGTCGGTGCCGATCACATCCAGCCGATTACTCAGCAGTGCCAGGCGCAGGGCATCCCGGTCGGCGCGGGTCTTGATCGCCGGGTTGCATTTGATCTGATGGCCCAGGCGCGCGTAGTCACGGTCATCGAACAGCAGGTGATGCAGGCACACTTCGGCGGTGATGCGTTTTTCTGCCAGCGGCTTGTCTTCGAACAACGACAGCTCTCGGGCACTGGTCAGGTGCAGCACGTGTAGACGGGTGTTGTGGCGGCGCGCCAGTTCCACGGCCAGGGATGAGGAGCGATAACACGCTTGGGCGTCGCGGATCAGCGGGTGGGCCACCGCGGGGATCTGCTCGCCGAAGCGATCGCGCAGCCGCTGTTCGTTGGCCTGGATGCTGGGCGTGTGCTCGCAGTGTGCCAGGAGAATCGTCGGTACCTCGGCAAACAGGCGCTCCAGAACCCTTGGGTCATCCACCAGCATATTGCCGGTGGAGGCACCCATGAACACCTTGACCCCGGCGACCTGCCGGGGATCGAGGGCAGCCACGGTGTCGAGGTTGTCGTTGCTGACGCCAAAGTGAAACCCATAGTTGGCCACCGAGTGCAGCGCCGCGCGGCGCTTCTTGTCTGCCAGTGCTTCCAGGGTCAGGGTTGCGGGCTGGGTGTTGGGCATGTCCATGAAACTGGTGATGCCGCCGGCCACCGCCGCGCGCGATTCGCTGTAGAAACTGCCTTTGTCCGGGGCGCCGGGTTCGCGAAAGTGCACTTGGTCGTCGATCATGCCCGGCAGCAGCCATTGGCCTTGGGCATCAATCTCGATGTCGGCGGTTTGCCCCTGGAGACTGCTGGCGATTTTTTCGATACGGCCGTTGGCGACCAGCAAGTCGGCGTCGAATTCTCGCCCTTCGTTTACCAGGCGGGCATTGCGGATCAGCAGGCGGCTCATGTTCAGAACTCGTTTTGCAGGGCTTTGTAGCCGCGCACCAGGTCGACATTGGTGCGCGCCACGTCTTCGGAAAACTCCGAGGCGCTGACGCTCACTGGCGGGAACTGCGACAAGTCGGTGTTGGGGCCAATTCGCGTGGTGGATGGCACATAGAACGCAGCGGGCAAATCACGGCCATCGACCACCGAGTTGTGCCGCACCACACAGCCATCGCCCACCACACAGTTGAACAGCACGCTGTTGAAGCCGATAAACACCCGGTCGCCGACGGTGCAGGGGCCGTGGACAATCGAGCGGTGGGCGATGGAAGTGAACTCGCCGATGGTTACCGCCGCGCCGGATTTGGAGTGGATCACCACGCCGTCCTGGATATTGGAGTTGGCGCCGATGGTGATCGGGTCCATGTCGCCGGTGGCGTCGACTTCATCGGCGCGGATCACCGCATAGGGGCCGACAAATACGTTTTCGCCGATGATTACTTTGCCGCAGATGATTGCGGTTTTATCGACGTAGGCCGACTCGGCGATGACCGGCAGATCGCCGGAAGGGTTCTTGCGGATCATGCTGCGGGTTCCTTGAGGGGCGCGGTGAGGATATGCACCTGGTCGTGTTCAATCGCGTTGTAGAAACAGGTCGGGCGCCCGGTGTGGCAGGCCGGGCCTTGTTGATCGACGATCAGGAGTACGGCATCGCCATCGCAATCCAGGCGCGCTTCGATCAACTGTTGGATGTGCCCTGAGCTTTCGCCCTTGCGCCACAATCGCTGGCGCGAGCGTGACCAGTAGCAGACGCGGCCGCTGGCGAGGGTTTCATCGAGGGCCTGGCGGTTCATCCAGGCCAGCATCAATACCTCACCGCTGCGCTGTTGCTGGGCGATGGCCGCGATCAGGCCGTCGCGGTTCCACGGTAAGGCATCCAGTACGCGGGCCAGGGGGAAGCGGCTGCCGATGGGCGCGGCTTCCAACTCGAGCATCGACAGTGTCATGGGGTGCCCAAGGCGTTGTACAAAGTGTTGAGGTTGTATTCAAACAACCCGGTAAAAGTACTGGCCGGGCCTTTGGCAGCCAGTGCATCGGAGTACAACGTGCCGCCGATATGGGCGCCGCTTTCCTCGGCAATCTGCTTGAGCAGGCGCGCGTCCTTGATGTTTTCCATGAACACCGCTTTAACGTGGGCCTGGCGGATCTGCGTGATCAACGCGGCGACTTCGGCCGCCGAGGGTTCGCGCTCGGTGGACAAACCCTGGGGCGCCATGAAGTCGATACCGTAGGCCTGGCCCAGGTAGCCGAAGGCGTCGTGGGAGGTGACGATGCGTCGATTGCCCGCAGGCAGCGCGGCAAACTTGGCCTTGGCTTCGGCCAGCAGGCGGTAGATTTTCTGCAGGTATGCCTGGCTGTTGTGTTGATAGTCGGCCTTGTTGGCCGGGTCGGCAGTGATCAACGCCTGGGTGATGTTGCTGACGTAGATTTCGGCGTTGGCCAGGTTATGCCAGGCATGGGGATCGGGGATCTTCTCGCCGTCTTCCTCCAGCGTGCGAGCGATCACGCCTTTGCTGGCGTTGACCACTGTCGCCTGGGTCTCGGTACTGGTAATCAGGCGATCCAGCCACGGCTCGAAGCCCAGGCCGTTCTTGATGATGACACGGGCCTTGAGCAGCGCCTTGGCATCGTCCGGGGACGGCTCGTAGGTATGGGCATCGGCGTCGGGGCCGACCATATTGCTGAGCTGGATATGCTCCCCGCCGACCTGCTGGGTTATGTCGGCGAGAATGCTGAAGCTGGTGACCACCTGGAGCTTGTCCTGGGCGGTCGCGAACGACAGCGGGAGCAGGACGCTGAACAGCACGAGTAGAGCGCGCATCGGAAAACACCTCATTGGGATGTAAGCAAGGGCGGGCAGCGCAGCAAGCCATGTACCGGCCCCAGCACCACGGACAGCAGGTACAAGCCGCCAGCGACCAGGACAATCGCCGGGCCGCTGGGCAGCGAGTAGTAGAACGACAGCAACAGCCCGAGCCATACCGACAGGCATCCCAGCACAGCCGAGACTGCAATCAACATCGGCAGCCGCCGGCTCCAGAAGCGGGACGCCGCCGCAGGCAACATCATCAGGCCGACCACCATCAAGGCGCCGATGGCCTGGAAACCAATCACCAGGTTCAGCACGACCAGGGTCAGGAACACCCCATGGGCCAAAGGCCCGAGGCGGCTGACGGTTTGCAGGAATAGCGGGTCGAGGGTGTCCAGCACCAGCAACCGGTAGATCAGTGCCATGGCGATCAGGCTGAAACCGGACACCCACACCATGCCGGTCAATGTCGGGCCGTCTACCGCCAGCGCCGAGCCGAACAGCAGGTGCAGTAGGTCCAGGCGCTTGCCGGCCAGGCCGAGGATCAGCACACCGGCCGCCAGGGAAATCGGGTAGATCGCAGCCAGGCTGGCGTCTTCGCGCAGGCCGGTGCGGCGGGTGATCCACGCGGCGAGGCCGGCCATGCCCAAGCCGGCGCCGAGGCCGCCGAGGGTCAGTGCCGGCAGGCTCAGGCCGGCAAACCAGAAGCCCAGTGCGGCGCCGGGCAGGATGCCGTGGGCCACGGCATCGCCGATCAGACTCATACGCCGCAGGATCAGGAACACCCCTAGCGGCGCCGTGCTACACGCCAGCAGCAGGCCACCGAGCAGGGCGCGACGCATAAACACGAAGTCGTTGAAGGGCATCCACAGTTGGGCGGCGAGGTGCATCAGGCGACCTGCATCTGCGGCTGCTGAAGGATCAACTGTGTGCTGGGTGCGAGCACGCAGCCGCTGCTTTTGATATGCAGTGCTTGCGGCAGGTGTTGGCGTACGGCGGCCAGGTCATGGCAGACAACCACCAAGGTGCGGCCTTCGGCATGCCAGGCGTGGATATGTTTCCACAGCAGTGCCTGGCCTTGTTCATCGAGTGCGGCGTGGGGCTCATCCAGCAACAACACAGGCGCTTGAGCCAGGCTGAGACGGGCGAGCAGGGCGCGTTGCAACTCACCGCCGGACAGGGCCATCAAGGGGCGCAGTTCAAGACCGTTGAGGCACCAGTCTTGCAGTACCGTTTGCAAGCGCTGGCTGCGTTGCTGCTGGGAGTGTTGGGTGCCCCATAGACCGGCGGCTACCAGCTCTTGCAGGCTGATGGGGAATTGTCGGTCCAGGTGTTGCTGCTGCGCCAGGTATGACAGGCCGCCGCGCCGCGGAACATCCAGGGTGACTTTGCCGGCCAGGGGCTTTTGCAGGCCGGCGATGACTTTCAACAAACTGCTTTTACCCGACCCGTTAGCGCCGATAACAGCGGTCAGGCTGCCTTTGCCCAGTTCGATATCGATGGCCGGCGTCAGCGGTTGGCCTGGTGCGCCCCAGCGCAGGGCATCGCAGCGGATCACGTGGTAGCCCTCGTCCAACGGGTTTCGGCCACGGCGTCGTGGGCGTGCAGGCTTTCGGCGTGGATGACTTTGACGTGAAAGGCTTGCACCGCGATCGAGCGTTGCAGCGCCAGGTTCAAGCGGCGGGCGGCGTCTTCGCAGAACATCAGGTTCTGGCCGTTGGCCAAGGCGAAGGCTTGCTCATCGGCACGTTTGACGGCGGTCTGCACGGCGGTGCCGAGGGCGGCTTCGGCGTGGTCGATCAACTCAGTCAGTGGCAGCGTGGGTTGCCCAGCTTGCAGAGCCACCAGCAATTGCGCAGTGCTGCGCTGGCTGTGCGGCGTGGCGATGATCCCTTTGGCGCTTCCAAGCCAGGCCAGCACGTCTTCGTGTTGCAGCGTTGTGTTGGCAAAGTCATCGATAAATTGCTGCTGAATCAACTGCCTGGCGAGGGCAGCCGAGCAAGGGCAGGTTGAGGAATAAGTAACGTCAATTTTTAGTTCCACGTGGAACATCTGCTTTTCCAGGCGCGCTTCGATGCTCACTGGATAGCTCTTCCAGCCGGTGAGCGGGCTGACCAGCGCAGGACGTTTGAGCAACAAGTCGGTATGAATCCGCAGGTACGCGCTGCTCGACAGGCCTTCATGGCTATCGAGAAAACGCTGGAGCACCTGACGCAGCAACGCTGGTTGCAGGTCTTGTGACTCAAGCATTTCCAGCGCCAGGTATAAGCGCGACATATGAATGCCGCGCGCTTCGCCATCGTCCAGGCTTACTCCTGCATCGGCCTTGGCGCTCAAACGTTGGCCGTCGATCAGGATTGGCAGGGCAATGCCACACATGCCCACCCAGTCGAGTGGCAAGGCTTGGCGAGAAGCCTGCGCGGCGATATCCGGCAGAGTCAGCGCATTCATAAGCAGGTCCATCGTTGGATATAAAGCGACATGTTATAGTATAACAATTAGATCGACGATTATTTTTCTGCGGTGAGTGTCATGCACAGACGTCAACTCCTAAGCCTGCTGCTGGCCAGCTCCGTGTTTACTTTGCCTTTTGCGGTGCATGCGACGCAGATTCGCAATGCGCGCCTGTGGCGCTCCAACGACAAGCTGCGACTGGTGTTCGACCTCAGTGGTGCGGTGAGCTACAGCACCTTTTCCCTGAACGCGCCCGAGCGGCTGATCATCGACTTGAGCGGCGCAGGCCTGAGCGGGGATTTCAGCCAATTGGCATTGGCCAACACTGGCATTACTGCGATTCGCTCAGGGCGTCTGAATGCGGGCGGGACACGGATCGTTCTCGATCTGGCTCAACCGATGCAGCTCAACAGTTTTGTCCTGCCGCCGCAGGATGGGCAGGGGCATCGCCTGGTATTGGACCTGAGCAGCGGCGCCCGCCAAGCACCGGTGGAGAAGGCGCATCCCAAGCGCGACATTATCGTCGTGGTCGACCCTGGTCACGGTGGCAAGGACCCCGGCGCGGTTGGGGCAAAGGGTGAGCGGGAAAAAGACGTGGTGCTGGCTATCTCGCAGTTGCTGGCCAAGCGGCTCAAACGCGAGAAGGGCTTTACCGTGAAGCTGGTCCGCAACGATGACTTCTTCGTGCCGCTGCGCAAACGGGTGGAGATCGCCCGGCGCTACAAGGCCGATATGTTTATTTCGGTCCACGCAGATGCGGCGCCGCGACTGACCGCGTCAGGGGCTTCGGTGTATGCCTTGTCCGAAGGCGGCGCCACCTCGGCGACCGCGCGCTTCATGGCGCAGCGGGAAAATGGCGCAGATCTATTGGGCGCCACCAGCCTGCTCAACCTCAAGGACAAGGACCCGATGCTCGCTGGGGTCATTCTTGATATGTCGATGAGCGCCACCCTGGCCGCCAGCCTGCAACTAGGCAATGCCGTGCTGGGCAGCCTGGCGGGTATCACCACGCTGCATCAAAAGCGGGTGGAGCAGGCGGGGTTTGCGGTGCTCAAGTCGCCGGACGTGCCGTCGATCCTGGTGGAGACGGGCTTTATCTCCAACGTCCGCGACAGCCAGCGGCTGGTTACTGCGCGCCATCAACAGGCAATCGCGGATGGCCTGTTTGAGGGATTGCAGCGTTACTTCCAGAAGAATCCACCGATCAACAGCTATATGGCCTGGGCTCAGGAGCAGCAAAAAGGCCAGGCCTAGCAACCGCTGATCCGGCTACAAGTGAACTTGGCGCTGGAACCGCCGGAGCTGGAAAACCGGTTGATCGTGGTCCAGCCCACGCGCCGCGTATAGCCGACCCACGCCTCGCCATCGGAGGCCAGCCCGGTGAAGAACGTCAACTGGCCATAGCGGCTGTTGGTCTGCGCCCAGTAGCGTTTGCCGTCTACCTCGAACCCGCGCAAATACGTGGTGTTGCCTACGGTCGCGGCGCTGTAGGCATTGCCCTGGGCATCAATGCAGGCCAACAGGGTGGCGCTGCGCGTGCAGGTGGCCAGGGCGTTGGACACTTGGGCACTGGCCTGGCTCGCAACCAGCAGCAACACGCCGCACAACACATATCTCATAAGGTTTCTCGGGGAATGGACGGGCTCAAGGATTGCGCCCTTCGTCGTGGCGGGCAAGAGGGGATTGGCTTATTTGTATTGTTATACTATAACATCAAAAAACAGCCTGACCCGTGAATCGCCCCCATGACTGAACAAGACCTGCTCGCCCAGCCGCCCGCCGATTATATGAATGAGGCCCAGCAAACCTTCTTCCGTGAGCTGTTGTTGGCCCAGCGCTCTGACCTGCAAACGCGCATCGATGCCGAGTTCATGGTGCTGCGCGAGCAGGAGCCCAATAGCGACCCCGCCGATGTCGGCAGCGCCGAAGAACAACGCCACTGGCAACTACGCCTGCTGGAGCGGGAAAAGAAGCTGCTGGACAAGATTGATGAAGCCCTCGAGCACCTCGCTCGCGGTGAATACGGCTGGTGCCGCGAGACGGGCGAGGCGATTGGCCTCAAGCGCCTGTTGCTGCGGCCCACGGCCACCCTGTGTATCGAAGCCAAAGAACGTGAAGAGCTGCGCGAACGCCATCAACGGGCGATTTGACCGGCCAACCTGATGAGGAACACCTGATGACCGACCGACTACCCGTTACTGTGCTGTCCGGATTTCTCGGCGCCGGTAAAAGCACGCTGCTCAATTACGTCCTGCGCAACCGCGAAAACCTGCGGGTGGCGGTGATCGTCAACGATATGAGCGAAATCAACATCGATGGGGCCGCTGTCCAGCGTGACGTCAGCCTCAATCGCGCCGAAGAAAAGCTGGTGGAGATGAGCAACGGCTGCATCTGCTGCACGTTGCGCGAAGACTTGCTGATCGAAGTAGGAAAGCTCGCCAAGGAAGGGCGATTCGATTACCTGCTGATCGAATCCACCGGCATTTCCGAGCCGCTGCCGGTGGCGGAAACCTTCACCTTTCGCGATGAGAACGGCCAGAGCCTGGCGGATATCGCACGGCTCGACACCATGGTCACTGTGGTCGACGGCATGAACTTCCTGCTCGATTACCAGGCCGCTGAAAGCCTGGCGTCCCGGGGCGAAACCCTGGGTGAGGACGATGAGCGCTCCATCACCGACCTGCTGATCGAACAGATCGAGTTTGCCGACGTCATCCTTGTCAGCAAAATCGACCTGATCAGCAGCCACGAACGTGAAGAACTGGTGGCCATCCTCGAGCGCCTGAATGCCCAGGCACGCATCATTCCCATGGTGATGGGCGAGGTGCCGCTGGCCGAGATCCTCAATACCGGGCGTTTTGACTTCGAGCGCGCGGCCCAGGCGCCGGGCTGGTTGCAGGAGTTGCGCGGCGAGCATGTGCCGGAGACCGAGGAATATGGCATTGCCTCCACGGCCTATCGGGCGCGTCGGCCATTCCATCCCCAGCGCTTTTTCGACTTTATCGACCGCCCGTGGAGCAACGGCAAGTTGCTGCGCTCCAAGGGTTTTTTCTGGCTGGCCAGCAAGCATCGCGATGCCGGCAGTTGGTCCCAGGCCGGTGGCCTGATGCGCCATGGTTTTGCCGGTCGGTGGTGGCGCTTTGTGCCCAAGAGCCAGTGGCCCGAAGACCAGGAAAGCGTCGCGGCGATCATGGGCAACTGGCAACTGAGCACCGGCGACTGCCGCCAGGAACTGGTGTTTATCGGGCAGAACATCGATTTTGCGCAACTGCGCGCTGAACTGGATGGGTGCCTGCTGACCGACGATGAAATGGCCCTGGGCGTCGATGGTTGGCGCCTGCTGGTCGATCCTTTTGGCCCTTGGTACGAGGAGGCAGCCGCCTGATGCTGGCACCTGTGATTCAACTGCGTCCGGTCATTCGCCAGACCCGTGGGGAAACCCCGCTGGCGCTGGCCGACATCCTGGATAACGGCGTCAACCTGGCGCTGTGGCAGCGCCAGTTGCCGCTGCATATCGCCGAGTTTGGCGCCTTGCTGGTCTCGCTGAACGAGCCGCTTGCCGAGTCGCTGGTGGTGGAGTTGGACAGCGAAGAAGCTGAGCCCAACTTACTGGGCCTGGCGGCAGGTTGTCGTGACCTTGAAGGTTACGACGGGTTTATCGCCGATGTGGCATGGCTGGTCAGCGCCTTTGCCTGCCTGTTGGGGGCCAAGCGCATCGGTGTGCGGCTGAGGCTGCTGGACAAGGCCATGTGCCCGCGTTTTCATGTCGATCACGTACCCGTGCGCCTGATCACCACCTATGCCGGCATCGGTAGTCAGTGGCTGCGCGAAGGGGTGATGGACCGCCGCCAGTTGAGCCAGGCAGACGCGGAACCCAGCGAGCGCATCGAGCAGATCCACTGTGGTGAAGTCGCCCTGCTCAAGGGCGAAAAGTGGCGCGGCAATGAAGGCTACGGCTTGGTTCATCGCTCGCCGGCGTTGGCCGCCAACGAACGGCGGTTGATTCTGACGCTGGATTGGTTGGCATAACCGGGTAGGATCAAGCGTCTCTACACGGCCTGAATAATGTCCACGATGCTGCAGAACATTCCCACCCATGTGATTGCCGGCCCTTTGGGGGCAGGCAAGACCAGCCTGATCAAGCACCTGCTCGCCCAGCGCCCATCCAATGAGCGTTGGGCGGTGTTGATCAATGAGTTCGGGCAGATTGGCCTGGATGCCGCACTGCTGACCCAGGATGACGACGGCATTGCCCTCGGTGAGGTGGCCGGCGGCTGCTTGTGTTGTGTGAATGGCGCGCCGTTCCAGGTAGGCCTGGGTCGATTGTTGCGTAAGGCCAAGCCTGACCGGCTGTTTATCGAGCCCTCGGGGCTTGGCCATCCGGCGCAATTGCTTGAGCAGTTGCGCCAGGCGCCTTGGCAAACCGTGCTGGCCGTCCAGCCTTGTGTGCTGGTACTCGACGCCCAGGCTTTGGCGGCAGGCAGGCCGTTGCCCGAGTCCCAGCGTGAAGCTCTGGCCAGTGCCGGGCTGCTGGTGCTGAACAAGGATGAAGGGTTGGATGCCGTACAGCGCGGTGAGATTGAAAGTTCGCTGCCGGCTTGCGAGGTTTTCTGGACCCGACAGGCGCAACTGCCATTGGCCCGGCTGCCGGGGCTTGATGCTCAGGCGCGGGCGGCTGTGGATAACTTCGAGACACCCAAGGGGCTGGGGCAGATTCCGGCCGTCTGGAGCGATCCCTGCGTACCGATTTGCCTGCACCAGGCCCAGGCGGGTGCGTGGAGCATTGGTTGGCGCTGGCATCCGAGCCAGCAATTCGACACCTGCAAAGTCCGGCAATGGCTGGAGAGCCTGGACTGGCAGCGCGCCAAATTGGTTATCCACAGCGCCGATGGTTGGGTCTCGGCCAACGCTGTGGATAACTCCACACTCACCTGGCAGCCCAGCGAATGGCGCCGGGACTCACGTATCGAGCTGATTTTCAGTGAGCAACAGGACGCGGCGATGCTGCAAACAGCCTTGGCCAATTGCCGTCAGTGACGGGTCTTGCTGTGCTCCTGGCGCCACTGGCTCAGTTCAATCACTTCGGCACTGGGCGGTGGCGTCTTTATTTCAAACGGGTAGGGTGCCAGTTCGATCTGCGCACTGTGGGCACCAAACTGGGTGATGGTCCCGGGATGGCGGGCTTCGCCGGTCACGGTGAACTCGAAGTTGTAGACCCGCGCCAAACGCCGACGGCCGTTGGCGTCCTTGACGAAACCGATGCGTTTCAAAGCCACGGCGCCGTCGAGCAGTTCGATATCGAGCTTGGCGCAATGCTGTTTGACCCTCTCCAACGCCCGCTCGCGCAGGCCGTGGTTGTGCCACACCCAGGCGGCAGCCGCCGCCAGCAACATCAGCACAAAGATATTTCCCAGGGTCAGCATGCGATTTGCTCCAACAAAGTAAGGCCAGCTTAACTGTGTCTCCGGTCTGTCGTACAGGCTGCTTTTAGTCGCATACTGCGCGGCCAGAATTTAACGGTTTTACGGAAGTCCCCGCATGAAACGTACGCCTCATCTGCTTGCGATCCAGTCCCACGTGGTCTTTGGCCATGCCGGCAACAGCGCCGCCGTGTTTCCCATGCAGCGGGTCGGGGTGAACGTCTGGCCGCTCAACACCGTGCAGTTCTCCAACCATACCCAGTATGGCCAGTGGGCGGGAGAAGTGTTGGCGCCGCAGCAAATTCCTGCGCTGGTAGAGGGGATCGCGGCGATTGGCGAACTGGGCAACTGTGATGCAGTGCTGTCCGGCTACCTGGGCAGCGCCGCCCAGGGCCGGGCGATCCTGACCGGCGTGGCACGTATCAAGGCGATCAACCCCAAGGCGCTGTATCTGTGTGACCCGGTGATGGGCCATCCGGAAAAAGGCTGCATCGTGCCCCAGGAAGTCAGTGATTTTCTGCTGGACGAAGCGGTGGCCATGGCCGACTTCCTGTGCCCCAACCAATTGGAGCTGGACAGTTTTTCCGGGCGTAAACCGCAGTCGCTGTTCGATTGCCTGGGGATGGCGCGGGCCCTGCTGGCGCGAGGGCCCAAAGCGGTTTTGGTCAAGCACCTGGACTACCCGGGCAAGCTGGCGGACGGTTTCGAGATGCTGCTGGTGACTGCCGAAGGCAGCTGGCACCTGCGTCGGCCGCTGCTGGCATTCCCGCGCCAGCCGGTGGGAGTGGGCGACTTGACCTCAGGGTTGTTCCTGGCGCGGGTGCTGCTGGGCGACAGCCTGCTGGCGGCCTTTGAGTTCACCGCGGCGGCTGTTCACGAAGTCCTGCTGGAAACCCAGGCGTGTGCCAGTTACGAGTTGGAGTTGGTGCGAGCCCAGGATCGCATTGCCCACCCGCGCGTACGTTTCGAAGCCACGCCGATCAGCCTCTGACACCACCCACCCAATGTGGGAGCGGGCTTGCTCGCGAAGACGCTGTACCAGTCAGCACATGTATTGACTGATCCACCGTCTTCGCGAGCAAGCCCGCTCCCACATTTTGATTGGGTTTACACGTCAGCCTTGATCTCCTGGTAGCGCTTCTCCAGCTCCTGGCGGATCTGCCGGCGCTGTTTGCCCTGGATAAACCGGCGCTTGTCTTCGCTGTTCTGTGGCTGCAACGCCGGCACGGCGGCCGGTTTGCGGTCGTCGTCGACCGCGACCATGGTGAAGAAGCAGCTGTTGGTATGACGTACCGAGCGCTCGCGGATGTTCTCGGTGACCACCTTGATCCCCACTTCCATCGAAGTGTTGCCGGTGTAGTTGACCGACGCCAGGAACGTCACCAACTCGCCGACATGGATCGGCTCGCGAAAAATCACCTGGTCCACCGACAGCGTGACTACATAGCGCCCGGCATAACGGCTGGCGCAGGCGTAGGCCACTTCGTCGAGGTACTTGAGCAGGGTGCCTCCGTGGACATTGCCTGAGAAGTTGGCCATGTCAGGGGTCATCAATACCGTCATCGACAGCTGGGCGTTTCCGGGTTCCATAGCACACTCACGGTTGTAGGCATTGGTTGGGGGGCACCTCTGCGGATGCTGGAATCATTACAGCGCCATCCCTTACGGGACGCCGGGACGGGGTTTGCCGTCACGCCCAAGGCGATCTGTTTCCATATATTGCACCGGCTTTCTGCCGGAAGTCGCGGTGTTACCCTTGAAAAGCCCATTTCAAGGGCATTTCTTACGATTAAGGCAGACTTTTCCTTCCGCACATTTCGCGCCGTTGTAGCGGCCGCGTGGAAATCGGGACAGTGCCAGTACCCTCAAGGAGCCCCTCGCCATGCACGCCATCAGCTTTATCCAGGACTTGGCCGTGATCATGCTCGTGGCGGGGGTGGTGACTATCCTGTTCCATCGTCTCAAGCAGCCGGTCGTCCTGGGGTACATCGTCGCCGGCTTCATCATTGGCCCGCACACGCCGCCCTTCGGCCTGATCCACGATGAAGACACCATCAAGACCCTGGCCGAGCTGGGGGTGATCTTCCTGATGTTCTGCCTGGGCCTGGAGTTCAGCCTGCGCAAGCTGTTCAAAGTGGGTGCCACGGCGTTTATCGCGGCCTTCATGGAAATCATCCTGATGATCTGGATTGGCTACGAAATTGGCCAATGGTTCGACTGGAACACCATGGACTCGCTGTTCCTCGGCGCGATCCTGGCGATTTCCTCGACCACTATCATCGTCAAGGCGCTCAACGACCTGAAGATGAAAAACCAGCGCTTTGCCCAACTGATCTTTGGCGTGCTGATCGTCGAAGACATCCTCGGTATCGGCATCATCGCCTTGTTGTCGAGCATCGCCGTCAGCGGCACGGTCAGCTCCGGCGAGGTGTTTTCCACGGTGGGCAAGCTCTCGCTGTTCATGATCGTGGCCCTGGTGATCGGCATTCTGCTGGTGCCTCGGCTGCTGGCCTACGTGGCCAAATTCGAAAGCAACGAGATGCTGCTGATCACCGTTTTGGGCCTGTGTTTCGGTTTTTGCCTGCTGGTGGTCAAGCTCGAATACAGCATGGTGCTGGGCGCCTTCCTGATCGGCGCGATCATGGCCGAATCCCGGCAGCTGCTGAAAATCGAGCGTCTGATCGAGCCGGTTCGCGACATGTTCAGCGCGATTTTCTTCGTGGCGATCGGCTTGATGATCGACCCGCAGATCCTGCTGCAATACGCCTGGCCGATTGCGGTCATTACCGTAGCCGTGGTGCTGGGCAAGATGCTGTCCTGTGGCCTTGGCGCGTTTATCGCCGGTAATGACGGCCGGACTTCGTTGCGGGTCGGGATGGGCCTGTCACAAATTGGCGAATTTTCTTTCATCATTGCGGCGCTTGGGATGACCTTGCAGGTCACCAGCGACTTTCTTTACCCGGTGGCGGTGGCGGTTTCCGCGATTACCACGCTGCTGACGCCGTACCTGATCCGTGGCGCCGACCCGTTGTCATTGAAGATCGCAGCGGTGATGCCGCAGCGCCTGAGCCGGGTGTTTGGCATGTATGGCGAATGGCTGCGCAGTATTTCGCCCCAAGGCGAGGGCGCGATGCTGGCGTCGATGATCCGCAAGATCATCCTGCAGGTAGGGGTGAACCTGGCACTGGTGGTGGCGATTTTCTTTACCGGTAGTTTCTTCGCGGCACGAATTGGCGGGTATCTGGAAGGCTGGATCAGTGATCCGAGTTGGCAGAAGGCATTGATCTGGGGCGGTGCATTGTTGCTGTCGCTGCCATTTTTGATCGCCGCGTATCGCAAGCTCAAGGCGCTGTCGATGTTGCTGGCGGAGATGAGCGTGAAGCCGGAAATGGCCGGGCGTCATACCCAGCGCGTGCGACGGGTGATTGCCGAACTGATCCCGATCCTCTCGCTGCTAGTGATCTTCCTGCTATTGGCGGCCTTGTCGGCCAGTATCCTGCCGACCAACAAGCTGCTGGTGTTGATTGCCGTGGTCACGGCTGCGGTGGCCGCAGTGCTCTGGCGCTGGTTCATCCGCATACATACGCGCATGCAAGTGGCCTTGCTGGAGACCCTGGATAACCACAAGGACACCCCGGAGCACTGAGCACCCCCCTCTGGCGAACGACTCACCGTAGGAGCCGTACGCAGGGTTTGTGAGATCAGCTTTCTAGCCAGACGTCCCGCGCCCAGTGCCACACCGATTCCCAGGACTCTTCGGTGACCAGCTCTTCTTCGCCGGACCACAGCACTACCGTGCCGTCTTCTTCGACGCAGTAGTAATCGTCACCGTCCTGGCAGATCGGGATCAGCTCGCGAGGCACGCCGATATCCCAGGCATTGGCCGCGACTTCCGGCAGATAGGTGTGGGACTGTGGGTCGGTGATGGTCACCGGCTCCAGGCTGCCGTACACCACATCGCTGACGGTCAGCAGGAATTCCTTGAACACAAACGGGATGTTGATAAACAGCTGTTCTTCGACTTCCACCAACTGATCTTCGTCGGGCAGTTCCAGAGGAACCGGTACCGGTTCGTTGGCTTCACGCAATTGTTCGATAACTTCTTCCACGGCCGGGATCCTCATGCTAGATGGCGCGGTTTATAGGGGCGTTTTATACAGTAGCTCGCTATAAGTGCAACCGCGAAATAGAAAACCCGGTGAAGACGGTTAAAACTGCTTTTCCAGCTTTAGGCTGATGCTGTTTTTGTCGTAGGAATAAAGCCAGTCGACATTGCTTACGACCTTGTTGTATTTGACCGTCAGACTGGGCACCACATCCATCACCGCCAGGCGTGGGGCGCGCAGGATAAAGGTGTAGCCCTGTTCATCGTCGCTGCGTCGGTCATCGACGAGGGCGCTGTAGGCATCGTATTGGCGTTTGCGGTATGACGCGAACAGCACAGCGCTGACTCCCACCTCGAAATCCTTGGCGACGCCCAGCCGCACACCTTTTTGCAGGTAAGCCTGGGTGCGATCCCGTGCGTTGCGCTGGCTCAGGTCGACGCCGCCGAACAACGTCCAGCGCTGGGGCAGGGCCTGCCACAGAGTGGCGTAGACCGAGCTAATGCCGCCGTCGAGGTTGCTGTTGAGGTCGTGCTTGTAGGCCATGTCCTTGTATTCGCCCTCCAGCTTGAACATGCGCGTAGCCGATAACGTGTGAATCCATTCGCCCCGCAACCCCCAGGCGCTGTACATGGCGTTGTCGGCGATGGTGTTGAACTCATACGATGGCCCGAGGGAGTACTGGTTTTTCGCATCGTGATAGCTGTAGCCGGCGTTGTTGATAAGGGTGCTTTCGTTGTACTTGCTCTCCTTTTCATACGCCTGGCCGTACAACAGCGAGCGCATGAACACCCCGTGATGACCGCTGAGGGCGATGCGTTTGTTGAGCGTGGCCTCGTAATCCGCGCCGTGGGCAGACACAGCCTTGGGCAGCGAGCGTTGGACCAGAATGGTTTCTTCGGCAGTGACGTAGCGATACGTCACTGTGCTTTCGGGGGACTGATTGAGGTTTTTGCCCCAGGTCGGGCCAATGGCGAAGGAGCCTTGCCAGTCTTCGCGGTGATCCAGGGCCTGCTTGAAACTGTCGACGGTCTTGCCCAGGCCCATGGCCTGCGCGTCGGAGGGGCTGAGGCCACTGCTGATCTGTTGGAATACGGCGTTGGACTCGCCATCCTTGCGGTTCTCGAACAGCACCCGCGCCAGCTCCAGGCGGCCCGGCAGGAAGTCGGACTGTATCGCCAGCAATTGGCGGTAATAATCTTCGGCTTGCTCCAGGTCGCCATCGGCGCGGGCCAGGCCACCCTTGGCATAGGCGGTGAGCATCGGATCATGGCCGGGCAGGGCGGTGTAGCGTTTGAGATAGTCCCTGGCCTGTGGCCAGTTCTGGCGTGAGAGGGACACGTACACCGCGCGGCCCAATTCATCCAGGTTGTTGCCGACGGTGTAGTCCTGGCCGTCGATGTTCAAGAGTGGCGCGGCGCCGTCGCTGGGCAATTCATCCTTGAGCAACTCGCGCTCTTGCTGATTGGCGCGGTACTCGATGGTCTGGTTCAGGCGCAAGCTGGTGTCCTGGTCGGCAGCAAATAGCGCAGGGGCCATGAACAGCAGCAGGGAAAAGGGTAAAGCGTGGAGCGTGAGGGATCGCTTGCAGTAGGGCTGGGGCATTACCGGGCTCTCGGGATCGCTTCAAAACGCCAAAAGCAAGTGCCTGGGGGCAGGCACTTGCTTGGGTGGTGCTACAACAGGTTCAACCGGCGATTACTTGGCTACGCCACCGAAGGAGGTGTCGTAGTCGCGATTGGAGAACGTGGTGATACCGGCCAGCGACGCGGTGGAGCCTGCGCCGAAGAAGCTGCCTTGGGTGGTGCCGGTTGAGAGGCTTGCATTAGTGACTGCATCGCGCGCTGCAGCGTTGCCGGCAAAGCTGGCGTCGGCGGTGTTGATGTTGGCCGCCAACTGGACCTTCAGCGTGCTGTTGCTCAGCGAACCGACCAGAGTCGGGGCCGCTGTGCCGAAGGATGCGGTCAGGTCGCCAGACAGCATGTTAGCCCCGGAGTAGTTGTTGATGCCCTGTACCGCGTAGGTCACGCTGGCCGTTGGCAGTACGCGGCCAGCGGTATCGCCGGAGTAGTACACGACACGGCTTGGGTCATTGTTGGCACCAGTCTGCGACCACTCGCCGTAGTACACCTGCTGGCTGGCGACTTGTTTGAAGTCGAAGTTGCCCAGTGTGGAGTGAGAGGGTGGCATCATCGCGGTGGTGATAGTGGAGACACCATTGGCATCGGTGGCAGCCATACCTTTCAAACCGCTGAAAGCGACTTTAGTGCCGTTGTAAAAAGCCTTGACGCCAATGGCCGGTTGGCCAGCGGAGCCTGGGTGGTTGGTGGAGCCTGAGCCACTGGAACCGTCAACGACGATCGTGCCATCGTAACTTTGACCAGAAGAAGTGGCTGCTTGAGCAACGCCAGCCAGACCCAGAAGTGCCATTGCCAATACTGTGTAGTTGAAAGATTTCATTTCATCATCCATTGAGTGATTTAAATTAAGTCAACACGTCAAGCGTTTGCCAATTTCTTCTTAGCCTCCCATGCAATACCTCCAGGATTAAAAAGTAGCGGTGAAACCGAGCTTCAAAGTTCGACCCGGCGCAGGCATGGCCGAACGCGTCAGTGGGTCGATGTAATAAAGGTTGCTCAAGTTGGTGCCGGTTAACTCGATGGATGCGTCATCGGTCAACTTGTAGTTCACGTAGGCGTCATAAGTGACGATCTTGTCCCATGACATAGGCGTATTCAGGTAATAACTGACCATGGCGCTGTTGGGGTAGTTGTCATAAAACTTGTTTTCATGTTGGCGGTAATAAATAGCCCGTCCGCCCACTTCCAGCTTTCGATCAAGGAATCGCGCACCCAGACCAAGGTTGGCAGTCCACTCCGGCATTGCCATGCTCACCAGGTATCCGCCTACAAATCCGTCATCCACGCAGTTGGGGGTACTGCCGTCGGTGCTGACGGAGACAGCCGAGTTTTCATCGCAGACTCTGTTTTTCAGGACATGACCAATGCTCATGTCGGTGAAAAACCGTCCATTATCGTAGCGCCCTTGGAACTCCACACCCGAAGTGACCTGCTTTTCCAAGTTGCTGAAGCGCAGTTGTGGGTCGCGTTCGATCACGTTTTTGGTGGTGTTGTAGTAATAGCTCAGCTTGATGTCGGCGGTTTCGCTGCCCCCCCAGCCGGCCAGGTTATGGATGTAGGCGGCTTCGTAGTTATGGGCATGCTCAGGCTTGAGGCCCCAGGGATTGACCGAGGAGGAGAAGCCAATGGTGCTTTCAAACATACTCGGGTAACGGATGGCCTCGCTGTAGCGAAGATAGACCCGGCCATTTTCCGAGGTGTAAAACGTGCCAGACAATGAGGGCGTCCAACCGCTGTCTTTCTGATGCTTGGCCGTTATATCTTTCTCGTAGCCTTCACCATTACCGCCTGCGCTGCAGGAAATAATATTTTCGCCTGCATTCAATCCGTTAATGCATGGATTGTTATCGCGTGAATAACCACCTTTGCCATCGCTCGCCCAATCTGCCCGGTGCTGAGTGTCCTGCACACGGGGCGTTTGTTGTTTGATTACGTCAATTATCTCTTGGCGCTCTGATTCCGGAGTATCAAACATATCCCAGAAAACTTTGTTGCTTGCAATTTGTCGATCGATGTCGGCTTGTAACTCGGCGTCGGTCAGTGTCTTTCGCGTGGTGTAATATACGCGACGTCCGGTTTCTTCAAACTGCGTTGTTATTCCGCTCTTATCCTGAGCACTTTTCAAATAATCATCAAATGCCCAATAAGACGAATAACGCATCCCCGCCTCAAACTTGGCGAAGCTCACGGGACGCCAGTCGAACTTGAAGTTGTACTCCTGCTCTTCACGGCGGCCGGCGCGAGGGTACATGCGCAACGTGTCACTGATGATGGGGTCGTAATAGTTGTCGTTCGAGCCCAACTTTTCATGCTGGTAACTACCACCCAGCGTCAGATCGAGGCTGTCGAGCAACTTGAACTTGTTGCTTGCGGTCAGGCCGATACGATCATGCTTGGAGTTGGCCAGGGCGGTATTACGGTACACCGGGTCGGCGAGGGTGGTTTGATTGGGGACGCCGCCGCTGCTGTAGGTATCGCTGCGGGTGTTGGTCATCCACAGGTTGGAATAGAAATCCACCCACGGGTTTCCCTCGGGCTTGAGGTTGTATTCCAGGTTGTAGGCTTTGCTTTGCACATGGCTCAACGGCCACTGCGGCACGCCGTTGGTGGCGGCGTCGTAAGTTGTGCCGGGTTTAAAGAACGAGATCCGTGATGGCAGGATCTCGCCATACAGCGCATCGGTGTCGCGGTAGCCGAACTCCAGGGACTGGTTTTCATCGATCTTGAATTTGGCCTTGCCCAGCCAGGACTCCATCTTGCTGGAGGTGTTGGGGACTTCATCGCCCGGTTTGTAGATGGTCGCGAGGTTGGGAATGTAATCAAACTGTCCGTTGACTTGCTTTCCACTGGAGTAGAAGTCGCTCTTGTTCTTGCCCGCGTAGTGGTTACCTTTTTCGCGAAAGGCGTAGGCGGCCAGCAGTTCGAATTTTTCCTGGCGGGTGGCCAGTGCCAGGCGGTAGGCGGAGTCATCGCTGGACAGCAGCTTGTTACTGCTGCTGGTGCGTGGGTGTTTGTACAAAGAGTGATCGTAATAGCCCCTGATAGGCGAGTATTCATAGCCGGGGCTGGGCATTTGTCCGGTCATCAGCGTCGGCAGTTTGGGCGACACCGAGTTGTTGCTGCCTTCTACTTTAAGTTCGCCACCATATTCCTGGTCCTGCTTGAGCACGTCGTCGACGTTCAGGGTGCTGGCCACCACCGCGCCGCCGATGCCGCTATAGACGTTGCGCTCCAGGTTCGGGCCCTTTAACACCTTGATGCTACCGATCAGGTTGGGGTCGATGTAGTTGCGGTTGTTGGCGCCCATATAGCCGCGATAAGCGGTGATTGCCTGCTCGGTGCCGTCGATGGTCAGCGGCACGCGCCCCGGGCCCTGGATGCCGCGGATGTTCGGGTCCAGCGCGCCGCTGTTACGCGAATCGCCGCTGTACACGTTCAGCATGCCCTTGAACATATCGGCGGGGGCCGCGCCTTTGTAACGTTCGATCTGCTCTTTGCCGGCGTAGACCGTGGAGATGTCCTGGTCGTAGACGTCGTTGTAGCCCTTTTCGTCGCGCGACTGTTTGCCTTCCATGCCCAGCACATAGGTGGGGTGCAGGTCGCCAGGCAGGATGCCGGCCGAGTTCGGCCCGGGTTGTACCTGGATGATCGGGCGGTCGGACGGGCCGCCGAGGCTGTAGGTGACACCTTGATTGGCCAGCAATGTTTGCAACGCTGCGTCCAGGGACAGGCGACCCTTGACCGGGTTGCCGTAGCTGTTGGTGAAGTCGTTGCTGCCCAGGTAAAGCTCGACACCGGCCTGGCGCGCCAGCAGCACCAAGGCCTGATCCAGGGCCAGGGTAGGCACGTCGAAATTATGTACAGCAGTGGCCGGGGCGTGCGCTGCACTGGCGGCTGGGGCTGCCCGCACCGGGCTGATGGTCGCGGCATCGGCGACCAGCGCAATGGCGGCCAACCGAATTCCCAGGCTCAACCGGGTGCGTTTTGTTGCCCTGCACTTTTTGTTGTTCTCTTGCGTCTGCAAAACCGGCCTCACTAAAGTAAATAAGATTTATTCACATGTAGTAGAAACGGCCCAGCTGCAAAAACGCGATAGATCGTTATGATCTATGTATAGAGTTTTTTATCTTATTTCTTAAGGTTTATCAGTAGATCAGTGTCAATCCAGGTAACTCGACAATCCGCCCATGGGCTTGCGCCACCAGGTGCTTGAGCGCTTCGTCCAGGTTATCCAGGCGCATCACTGCACTGATTTTGACGTTGCGCAGCGCCTCACCTTTGACCAGCACCAATCCAGGTCGATAGCGATTGATGCGGGCAGTGGCGTCGGCCAGGGACTCACGCTGGAACACCAGTCGTCCTTCCTGCCAACTGGCCAATTCCTCGGGGCTGGTGCTCAGCGGTACAAGGCCCGATTTCGGGCTGAAACGCAGGCTGTTGCCCTGCTCAAGCAATGCCGAGCCGGCTGCCTCATCGCGGCCGTGATCGGTCAGGTTGACCTCGACCCGGTGCTGCAATACGCCCACCCAGCCTTCGCGATCCTTGCCAATGCCCACCAGATAACGGGTGCCGCGTGCCGTGATATCGGCGCCGGGTGCCTGGACGGTGAAGGGGCGACGCTCCTGTTCATTCATCGGCGCAGGTGTGAATACGGCTTCGCCCTGGCTCAAGCGCACGCGCCGGGTCTGGTCGTCGTAGGCCAGGTTGAGAATGCTGTGGCTGCCCAACTGCACCTGGCTGCCATCGGCCAGGGTGATCTGGCGTACTTCGCCAAAGCCGGTGTGATAGTCGCTGTTCAGGGCTTGCACCCAGAAAGGTGGCGCCAACAGCATCCAACAGCCGATTGTCAGTGCGGCCAAGGCGCTGCCGCCGACAACCGGTATGCGCAGCCAGGCGGACCGCGGCGGGCGCTGGGGTTTTACATAACCGGGACGCTGCTTGAGCTGTGCGGTGGCCTGCCACGCACGATTGGCGCGCTCGGCGGCGGCGGCGTGCAATGGATCGGCAGCCAGCCAGTGCTCAAAGGCCTCGAGTTCACGTGCCGAAAGCTGTCCTTGGCGATGGCGCATCACCCAGTCGGCAGCTTTGCGCTCTACCGGGTCGATAGTCTGTGGGGAGGCGTTCACGGTTGGGTCTATTTACCTTTTGGCTCTTTGTCGTACACAAGGCTCAGCCCTCTTGGCCAGGTTCCAGCGCCCGACCAATCCTGGCCAGGGCCATTGCCATGTGTTTTTGTACAGAGCTTGTGGATATCCGTAAATAGCGCGCGGTCTCTTTGTGCGTCATGCCCTCGACACGGCAGAGCATAAATACGTCGCGGGTACGGGCAGGCATGCGCTCAAGCAGGCTTTCCAGGTGTTCCAGTTCGAGTGCGCCGAGTGCCTGTTCTTCAGGGCAACTGGTCTCATCGACCAACGTGGCGAAAAAGGCCGTGGGGTCGTTGTCATAGCGCTTTTCACCAAAGCGGCGGTGATGGTCGATCATCAGGTTGTGCGCCACCCGAAACAGATAGGACGGTGCGCACAGCACGCGTTCCAGGCTCTCCAGCTGGGCGATGCGCAAAAATGTGTCCTGCACCAGGTCGGAGGCCAGGCTGGGGGAGCACTTCTTGCGCAACAGGTAACGATGCAACGCAGGGGCGTGTTGAGTGAACAGTTTTTCCAGCACGGCGGCACTTTCCTATGCTCGGGCAGAACCGGGGAGGGCGAGTATAATGAGAGTCGTTCTCATTAATCCAGTAAAACTCCGCACTGAGTTTTCCGCAGGCAAAAAAACACCCCGGCGGTGCAGGCGCTTTGGAGCGCTGCACCCGACCGGGGTGTTTGTTACAGCAGGCTATGCGCCTTTGCGGATCAGCCGTTCTGGCGGATACCGGCTACCAGCCAAGGCTGGTTTTCGCCTTGCGGACGTTCCATGTTCCAGCTTTCGCTGAACACTTCGCCCTGGTCGAAGCGCGAAGTCTTCGACACACCGCTGAAGGTCAGGGTGGCGATGGTCTTGTCGGCGCGGTCATCCACACCTTCCAGTTGCACACGCAGGTCGTCGATGTAGGTCGACTGGAATGCGTCGCCCAGTTCGGCACGTTCGCGCTTGAGGAACTCCAGCAATTGCGGGGTCACGAACTCGGCGATCTTGTCCATTTCGTTGGCGTCCCAGTGTTGCTGCAGGGACTGGAAGTGGTTGCGGGCCGCTTCGACGAAACGCTCTTCATTGAACCAGGCTGGCGCGTTGATCACCGGACGAGCGGCAGCAGCAGGTGCCGCCGAGCCGCCGAAGATCGAACCCATGGCAGGCTTTTGCTCGAACACTTCACGCTGCATCGGCGCGCCGGCTGGAGCCAGGTGCTCCTGCTGCTTGCGGCGACGGGCGGCGATAAAGCGGAAGATCACAAAGGCGATGACCGCCATGATCAGGATGTCGAAGATCTGCATGCCCTGGAAGCCGCCGCCCATGAACATGGAAGCGAGCAGGCCACCGGCAGCGATACCGGCCAGAGGGCCCAACCAGCGCGAAGCACCGCCGGCCTTGGCAGCAGCGCCTGCGGCACCGGCTGCACCTGCGGTGGCAGCCGCTCCGCCCATGCCGCCAGCGGCTGGGGCCATTTGGCTGGTCTGATGGCTCGGCGCTGCGCCGGAGCTTTTGCCGCCACCAAAGCGTTTGGCGTTGGCGTCGAGGCTCATCGTCAGGCCGATGCACAACGCCATGGCGATGCTAAGAAAACGTTTCATAAAGGGAATTCCCATTTGTGGATTGCACGCGCGCCATGTTGCACAGGTGTACTGACAGTGGCTAGCGACATAATGTTTCGGGCTTTTGCGTAAGGCCTAATCCGAATGCTCCGTAGGAGGTATTCGGACACGGTGTAGGAGCGAGCTTGCTCGCGAAAAACCCTAAGACACTACGTTCATTCAGGATGCCCGCGTTATCGTTGACGATCTTCGCGAGCAAGCTCGTTTAGACCGCTTCAAGCTTGGCGTAACCCATCATCAGCCACTTGCTGCCTTCAGCGAAGTTCACCTGCACGCGGGCCTGGGCCCCGGCACCTTCGAAGTTGAGGATCACCCCTTCGCCAAAGATCGCATGCCTGACCTGCTGGCCAAGGCTGAACGGGGTTTCGGGAATTTCCGAACCGGCAAACATACTGCTGGAATTCTGTTGCTGGCCCCCGCCGAACGGCCGGCTGACGCTGTTGGACAAGCGTACTTCCTGAATCAGCCCCTTCGGCACTTCCCGTACGAAACGCGACACCTTGTTGTAGGTCTCGCTGCCATACAGGCGACGCGTCTCTGCGTAGGTCATCACCAGGTTCTGCATCGCCCGGGTAATCCCAACGTAGGCCAGGCGGCGTTCTTCCTCAAGGCGGCCGGGCTCTTCCAGGCTCATCTTGTGCGGGAACAGCCCTTCTTCCATGCCCACCAGGAACACGTAGGGAAACTCCAGGCCCTTGGCACTGTGCAGCGTCATCAACTGCACGCTGTCTTCGTGTTCGTCGGCCTGGGTATCGCCGGCTTCCAGCGATGCATGGCCGAGGAACGCCGCCAATGGCGACAGGTCGGCATCTTCCTCGCTGTTCTCGAAGGCGCGGGCGGCGCTGACCAGTTCCTCAAGGTTTTCTACCCGAGCCTGGCCTTTCTCGCCTTTTTCCGCTTCGTGATAAGCGATCAGGCCCGACTGCTCGATCACCGTCTGGGTCATCAGGTGCAGCGGCATTTCCAGGCACTTGGCGGCAAGGTTGTCGATCAACTCGACAAACCCGCCCAACGCCCCGGCAGCGCGACCTGTCAGGCCTTTATTGACGATCAGCAGACGCATGGCCTCCCACATCGACACATCGCTGTGCCGTGCGTGTTCGCGGATCGCCTCGACGGTTTTCTCGCCAATGCCCCGGGCCGGTACGTTGATCACCCGCTCCAGCGCCGCATCGTTGCCGCGACCTTCCAGCAGGCGCAGGTAGGCCATGGCGTTCTTGATTTCCGCACGTTCGAAGAAGCGCTGGCCGCCATAGATGCGGTACGGGATGCGCTCGCGCAGCAAAGCCTCCTCGAGTACCCGCGACTGGGCGTTGGAGCGGTACAGAATGGCGATATCGCTACGGGCCAGCCCGGTTTTCAGGGCGCTTTCAATGGTTTCCACCACGTAGCGCGCTTCGTCGTGTTCGTTGAAGGCCGCGTAAAGGTTGATCGCCTCGCCTTCGCCGCCGTCGGTCCACAGCTCCTTGCCCAGGCGCCCGGTGTTATTGGCAATCAAGGCGTTGGCGGCCTTGAGGATCCCGGCGGTGGAGCGGTAGTTCTGCTCCAGGCGAATGGTCTCGGCATCCGGGAAGTCGTCGGAATACTGGTAGATGTTCTCGATTTTCGCGCCGCGCCAGCCGTAGATCGACTGATCGTCGTCGCCCACCACCATCAGGCTGTCGCCGCCTTTGGCCAGCAGGCGCAACCAGGCGTACTGCACGGCGTTGGTGTCCTGGAACTCATCCACCAGAATGTGCCGGAAGCGCTTCTGGTAATGGGCCAGCAAACCGGGGTTATCGCGCCACAGGTCGAGGGCCCGCAGCAGCAGCTCGGAGAAGTCGATGACCCCGGCACGCTGGCAGGCCACTTCATAGGCTTCATAGATGCTGCGCATGGTGGCCAGGAACAGGTCGCCACTGGCCTGTATATGTTGCGGGCGCAGGCCTTCGTCTTTCTGGCCGTTGATAAACCATTGGGCCTGGCGCACCGGCCAGCGTTGCTCATCCAGGCCCAGCTCGCGGATCACCCGCTTGACCAGGCGTTGCTGGTCATCGCTGTCGAGAATCTGGAAGGTCTGGGCCAGGCCCGCTTCCTGCCAGTGGGCCCGCAACAAGCGGTGCGCCAGGCCGTGGAAGGTGCCGACCCACATCCCGGCCGGGCTGATGCCCATCAACTGCTCGATGCGGTGGCGCATCTCGGCAGCGGCCTTGTTGGTGAAGGTCACCGACAGGATGGAATGCGGGGACGCGTTCTCGACCTGGATCAACCAGGCGATACGGTGCACCAGCACTCGGGTTTTACCGGAGCCAGCACCGGCCAGGACCAACTGACGGCCAACGGGGGCTGCTACGGCCTGGCGTTGGGCATCGTTGAGGGAGTTCAGCAAAAGGGAGAGATCATCGCGCATCGGCGCATTCTAGGGTGCCGGGGGAAGGGGGGCAAATCCCATTGCCGGATGGTCGGCACAAAAAAACAGCGGCGATCTACAATCGGCAAATAATCGATCCACAGGGATGACCGGTAAGTCATCGCCTGCAGCCCGCGCCCTGTCTTGTTCAGCCCCTCTGGGCCAAAGGTTTGCGCGGGTTTATTCGCGGATTTTTATGATCCAGAGCAGTTTGGTCTGCACGCCTGCTTGTGTATGCTCCGTCGACGTTTCGGGCTCACCATTATAAGAACACTGCCTATGACCCTCAGCACTGACCTGCCTGGACCTTCTCTCGCGCCGGCGCAGGTTGTCCGCAAGCACTACGCCATGGAGATGGCGGTCGAGCGCACGCGTCTGTTGTACCAAGGTTCGTTGCTGCCCACCTTATTGATGCTGGTTAACGGCCTGGTCTGCGCCTGGTTGCTCTGGAGCCCGCAGCGCTACGTGCAAGTCGGCAGTTGGCTGGTGTGGTTGCTGGCCCTGGTGGCGTTGCGCGTGATCCAGGTGGCGGCCTTCGATAGCGCCCTGCCCAGCCGGCAGGCGCAGCCGATCTGGCGACGGATGTTCATGCTGGGCTCGGCAGCCAGTGGCCTGACCCTGGCAAGCGCGGCCATTGCCCTGGTACCACTGGACAGCTTCGTGCAGCAGGCCTGGGTGTTTGGCCTGATTGGCGCGGCCACTTTATCGGCCAGCGTGGCCTACGCAGTGAGCCTGCCGGCGTTTTTGTCGTTTGCCTTGCCCTGCCTGGTCCCCACCATCCTCTATCTCTTCTGCAGCGGCGAACCGCAATTGCAGGGTTGGAGTTACCTGGGCCTGATCCTGCTGGCGTCCTTGAGCCTGGTGGCATGGCAGGTCAATCGCCTGATCCAGCGCGGCTTGCTGCGGCGCTTCCAGAACCAGGCCCTGATCGAGCACCTGCAGCAGGCCCGCCAACGCAGCGAGCAGTTGAATCAGGACCTGGTGCGCGAGGTCGAGCAGCGGCGCCAGGTCGAGCAGGAGTTGCGCGAGGCCCAAATCGGCCTGCAACACCGTGTCGAACAGCGCGGCCAGCAACTGGACGCCGCCAGCCTCGCCCTGAGCAAGAGCGAGGCGCGCCTGGCCATGGCATTGCAGGCCAGTGAACTGGGATTGTGGGACTGGAACCTGCAAACCGATGAAGTCCATCACACCCAGCTCAAGGAACTGTTCGGCCTGGAGCCTGAATACGTCACGGCGATGCTGCGCGACCTCAAGCCTCGCCTGCACCCGGACGACCTGCCACTGCTCAAGCGCGCATTGGTGGAGCACCTGAAAGGTCGCAGCGAGGACTATCAGGTGGAGTACCGCGTGCGCCACGGCGACGGGCGCTGGGTGTGGATCGAAGATCGCGGGCGGGCCGTGGAGCGTACCGCCAGCGGACGCGTGACACGCATGCTCGGTACCCGGCGCGACATCAGCGCCGGCAAGGCGGTGGAGGAGCAGTTGCGGCTGGCGTCCACGGTGTTCGAGGCGGCCAGCGAAGGCATTGTGATCCTGGATCCGGAATATGTGCTGATTGCGGTCAACCAGGCCTTCAGCCGCGTCACCGGCTTTGATATCGACGACATGCTCGGGCGCAACGTCGTGGAATTGCCGTGCAGCCGCGATGCGCGCCGACACTTCCCGGTGATTCGCCAGGCCCTGTTGAGCCACGGCAGTTGGCAGGGTGAACTGGTAGAGGCACGCAAGAACGGCGAGCTGTACCCGCAATGGCTACAACTGAGCGTAGTGCGTGATGTTCGGGGAAATGTGAGCCATATCGTGGGCTTCTTCGCTGATTTGTCGGCGCGCCGCGAGTCCGAGGAGCGCATGCGCTACCTCACCCATTACGACGAACTGACGGGGCTGGCCAACCGCTCGCTGTTCCGCGAACGCCTGCGCGAAGCCCATCAACGGGTACGCCAGGGCGGTCGTAGCCTGGCGTTGCTGCATATCAACCTGGACCGCTTCAAGCTGCTCAATGACAGCCTGGGCCATGAAATCGCCGACCAATTGCTGCAGAAAATGGCCCGGCGCCTGATCAACGCCTTACCGGAAGCCGACACCATCGCGCGCTTGTCCGGCGACGAGTTCGCGGTGTTGTTCGACGCTTATGGCAGCTTGTCGAGCCTGGCGCGCGTGGCTACCCGGCTGCTGGCCAAGCTGCGGGTGCCGGTGGCAGTGGAGGGCCACGAATTGGTGGTCAGCGCCTCAATCGGTGTCAGCCTGTTACCGGATAACGCCCGGGAAATTTCCGCGCTGGTCAGCCAATCGAACATGGCCATGCAGCACGCCAAGCATTTGGGCGGCAATAACTTCCAGTTCTACACCGACAGCCTGCAGGCCAGCACCCTGGAGCGTCTGCAGTTGGAAAACCAACTGCGCAAGGCTATCGATGAGCGCCAGTTGAAGGTGTTCTACCAACCCAAGCTGTGCCTGGCCACCGGCAAGATGAACGCCGCCGAGGCGCTGGTGCGTTGGGACCACCCGCAATGGGGCAGTGTGCCGCCCGGTGATTTCATCGGGTTGGCAGAAGAAACCGGGTTGATCGTGCCATTGGGCGAGTTCGTGCTGCGCCAGGCCTGCTGGCAGGCGTGTGAATGGCAGCGCCAGGGCCTGGCGCCGATTCGCGTGTCGGTCAACCTGTCGGTGCACCAGTTGCGCCAGGGCAAATTAGTCAGCCTGGTGCGCCAGGTGCTGGACGAAACCGGGCTGGCCCCCCAGTACCTGGAGCTGGAACTCACCGAAAGCCAATTGCTCGACAGCGTCGAGCACATCATCGCCACCTTCCAGCAATTGCGCGACCTGGGGGTGAAACTGGCCATTGACGACTTTGGCACCGGCTATTCGTCCCTCAGTTACCTCAAGCGCATCCCGGTGGATTACGTGAAGATCGACCAGACCTTTATTCGGGGCCTGGGCCAGGGGCGCGAAGACTTGGCGATTACCCGGGCGATCATCGCCATGGCCCACGGCCTGGCACTCAAGGTGGTCGCTGAGGGCGTGGAGGACCAGCAGCAGTTGGATTTCCTGCGCGCCGAAAATTGCGATGAAGTGCAGGGCTATTTGATCAGTCGGCCGATCGAGGCCGAAGGGTTGGCGGATTTGTTACGAAAAAATGCAGATTTTCCTGACTGCCAGTGAGGCGCCATCGGGTGCTACATGGCATATGCCCGCTGATTCAGGGGGCAGTAGGGCGATTTAGTGATGCATCGAACGGGCAAATCAACAATTCTTGTAGTATAACTACAAGCTTGCTACATCCCTGGCGTCTGCCAATAACAAGAGTCCTGCCCTTTGAACCTGTTGCAACATATCGCCCAGTCGCGCCACCTGTTACGCAAATCGGAACTCAAGGTTGCCGATCACGTGCTGCTTGACCCTGCGGCCGTGATGCACAGTTCCATGGCTGACCTGGCCCACAGCGTAGGCATCAGCGAGCCGACCATCGTGCGCTTCTGCCGCGCCATTGGTTGCTCGGGGTTCCAGGACTTGAAGCTGAAACTGGCCCAGAGCCTGGCGGCCGGTGCCAGCTTCGGCCAGTTCGCGATTCACGAAGACGACTCCGTCGCCGACTACAGCCTGAAAATTTTCGACACCACCCTGCACACCCTGATGGAAGTGCGGGAGAAGCTCGACCCGATCGAGCTGCAAAAAGCCGTGACCGCCATGTCCCAGGCCCAGCGTGTGGAGTTCTACGGCTTTGGTGCGTCCGGCGCGGTGGCGGCGGATGCCCAGCACAAATTCTTCCGTTTGCTACTGACGGCGGCGGCCTACAGCGACCCGCATATGCAGGCAATGTCGGCGGTGACGTTGAAGCCCACCGACGTGGCGATCTGTATTTCCCAGTCGGGTCGTTCCAAGGACTTGCTGATCACCGCCAACCTGGTGCGTGAAAGCGGCGCTTCGTTGATCACCCTGTGCCCGAGCCAGACGCCCTTGGCGGAACTGTCCACGGTCAACCTGGCGATCGATGTACACGAAGACACCGAAATCTACACCCCGCTGACCTCGCGTATCGCCCACCTGGTGGTGATCGACGTGCTGGCGATGGGCGTGGCAATGGCGCGTGGCCCGAGTCTGGTCAACCACCTCAAGAGCGTCAAGCGCAGCTTGCGCAGCCTGCGGTTGTCACCCAAGTCCGTCAAAGCCCTCGACGACTGACTCGATCCCCTGGCAAGCGGGCTTACTGTGGCAAGCCCGCTCACCACAGGTCAGTATTCATCGTCCTGTAACCCCCGCGCCGCCAAACCGTCATCCCCCGTGTCCATCCTGAACTCCCCGTACTCGCATTGGGAGACTCGAAATGGCCCGGCACTACGAAGACAGCACCAGCACCGTCAAGACCCGTCGTCAGCAGGAAGACCAGCGCCGCATGGCGTTCCGGCGTGCAATTGAAGATCGCTGCGAGCAGCGTCAACTGCTGCAGAGCATCAGTGACTACCCGGAGTTGCACTGGCAGGCACCCGCGGCTGCCCAGCGAAGCGTTCAGCCAGCGCGCTGATCTGTACCCGCTCGCTGCGGATAAAGCCCAGGAACGCATGGGCCACCGGTGACAGGCGTTTGGCCTTGGCCTGCACCAGGCACCAACTGCGGTACAGCGGCAGCTCTTCCACCGGCAGCTCCTTGAGCCCGCCGGTGGCCAGTTCCAGGTTCAGGGCGTGGCGTGTCAAAAGCGCCACGCCCAACCCCGCCACCACGCACTCGCGCTGTGCCTCGGCCGAGGCCACTTCCACCGTCTGGGTGAAGTGCACGCGCTTTTCCTTGAAGTATTCCTCGCAGGCCAAACGCGTCCCGGAGCCTGGTTCGCGCAGCAACAGGGTGTAAGGCTCCAGGTCTTGCAGGCGCAGCGGCCCTTGCAGGCTCAGCGGATGGTCCGGTGGGGCCACCGCCACAATCGGGTTATTGAGAAACGGCAGGAATTCCAGGCCCATGTCCTGAGGCACCATGGACATGATCACCAGGTCGTCACGGTTGTCCGACAGCCGGCGGATCACCTGGGCGCGGTTGACCACTGTCAGGTGCAACTGCACCTCCGGGTGCTGGCGCTTGAAGGCGGCGAACAAGTGCGGCACGAAGTATTTGGCGCTGGACTCCACCGCCAGCTTCAATTGCCCCTGCAGCGAGCCCTGCATGTCCGAGAGCTGCATATCGAGGTTTTCCAGGCGCCCGAAAATGTCCCGGCTGGCCCGTTGCAGGGCTTCGGCCGCTTCGGTCATGTAGAGCTTTTTGCCCACGTAGTCGAACAGCGGCTGGCCGACCAGCTCTTCGAGCTGGCGAATTTGCAGGCTGACCGCCGGTTGCGTGAGGGACATTTCTTCAGCTGCGCGGCTGTAGGAACGCAAATCGCAGACCTCATTAAAGATCTGCAATTGACGTAATGTCATACGCATCAATGACTTACGCATAATTAAAAAGGGCTCGCCGGGGTCTGTGCGCTCAACTATAAGTCTTTACTTATACACAACCCAATAATTATTGATTTTTGTTAATCCCTAAGTGCGCATAGTGTGTATCTCGCGACTGGCTTGAAACATTTGGTCACGCGCCGACCTGGTCTAGCAGGTCGATGAATGCAGCAATCGGCTCAAGGGAAATTCCAAGTGATAACAAAGATCCTGATCGCCAACCGTGGTGAGATTGCCGTCCGCATCGTGCGGGCCTGTGCCGAAATGGGTATCCGTTCGGTGGCGGTCTATTCCGACGCAGACCGGCATGCCTTGCACGTCAAGCGCGCCGACGAGGCCCACAGCATTGGCGCCGAGCCCCTGGCCGGCTACCTGAACCCGCGCAAGCTGGTGAACCTGGCGGTGGAAACCGGCTGCGACGCATTGCACCCCGGCTACGGCTTCCTGTCGGAAAACGCCGAACTGGCGGATATCTGCGCCGAACGCGGTATCAAATTCATTGGTCCATCGGCCGAAGTGATTCGCCGCATGGGCGACAAGACCGAAGCGCGCCGCAGCATGATCAAGGCGGGTGTGCCGGTCACCCCCGGCACCGAAGGCAACGTTGCCGACATCGCCGAAGCACTGACCGAAGGTGACCGCATCGGCTACCCGGTGATGCTCAAGGCCACCTCCGGTGGTGGCGGGCGCGGCATTCGTCGCTGCAACAGCCGTGAAGAACTCGAACAAGCCTTCCCCCGCGTGATCTCCGAGGCCACCAAGGCCTTCGGCTCGGCGGAAGTGTTCCTGGAAAAATGCATCGTCAATCCCAAGCACATCGAGGCGCAGATCCTCGGCGACAGTTTTGGCAACGTGGTGCATCTGTTCGAGCGCGACTGCTCGATCCAGCGCCGTAACCAGAAGCTCATCGAAATTGCCCCAAGCCCGCAACTGACCCCCGAGCAGCGCGCCTATATCGGCGACCTGTCGGTGCGCGCGGCCAAGGCCGTGGGCTACGAAAATGCCGGCACCGTGGAGTTCCTGCTCGCCGAGGGCGAGGTGTACTTCATGGAGATGAACACCCGGGTGCAGGTGGAACACACCATCACCGAAGAAATCACCGGGATCGACATCGTCCGCGAGCAGATCCGCATCGCGTCCGGCCTGCCGCTGTCGGTAAAACAGGAAGATATCCAGCACCGTGGCTTTGCGTTGCAGTTCCGCATCAACGCCGAAGACCCTAAGAACAACTTTTTGCCCAGCTTCGGCAAGATCACCCGTTACTACGCCCCCGGCGGCCCGGGTGTGCGGACCGATACGGCGATCTACACCGGCTATACCATCCCACCGTTCTACGACTCCATGTGCCTGAAACTGGTGGTGTGGGCGCTGACCTGGGAAGAAGCCATGGACCGCGGCCTGCGTGCCCTGGACGACATGCGCTTGCAAGGCGTGAAGACCACCGCCGCCTACTACCAGGAAATCCTGCGCAATCCGGAATTCCGCAGCGGCCAGTTCAACACCAGTTTTGTGGAAAGCCACCCTGAGCTGACCAACTACTCGATCAAGCGCAAACCCGAAGAGCTGGCCCTGGCCATCGCCGCCGCCATCGCCGCCCACGCAGGCCTGTGAGGAACATTCCAATGTCTAAGAAAATCTTCGTAACCGACACCATCCTGCGCGACGCCCACCAATCGTTGCTGGCGACCCGCATGCGCACTGACGACATGCTGCCGATCTGCGACAAGCTCGACAAAGTCGGCTACTGGTCCCTGGAAGTCTGGGGCGGCGCGACCTTCGACGCCTGCGTACGTTTCTTGAAAGAAGACCCGTGGGAGCGCCTGCGCAAACTGCGCGCCGCGTTGCCTAACACGCGCCTGCAAATGCTTCTGCGTGGCCAGAACCTGCTGGGCTACCGCCACTACAGCGACGATGTGGTCAAGGCCTTCGTCGCCAAGGCCGCCGTGAATGGCATCGACGTGTTCCGCATCTTCGATGCCATGAACGACGTGCGTAACCTGCGCGTGGCCATCGAAGCGGTGAAAGCGGCGGGCAAGCACGCCCAGGGCACCATCGCCTACACCACCAGCCCGGTGCACACCATCGAGGCATTCGTGGCCCAGGCCAAGCAAATGGAAGCCATGGGTTGCGACTCGGTGGCAATCAAGGACATGGCCGGCCTGCTGACCCCGTACGCCACCGGCGAGCTGGTCAAGGCGCTGAAGGCCGAGCAGAGCCTGCCGATCTTTATCCACTCCCACGACACCGCTGGCCTGGCCGCGATGTGCCAACTCAAGGCCATCGAAAACGGTGCCGACCATATCGACACCGCCATCTCCAGCTTCGCCTGGGGCACCAGCCACCCGGGCACCGAGTCGATGGTCGCCGCCCTTAAAGGCAGCGAATTCGACACCGGCCTGGATCTGGAACTGCTGCAGGAAATCGGCCTGTACTTCTACGCCGTGCGCAAGAAGTACCACCAGTTCGAAAGCGAATTCACCGCCGTCGACACCCGCGTGCAAGTCAACCAGGTACCGGGCGGGATGATTTCCAACCTGGCCAACCAGTTGAAAGAGCAGGGCGCCCTCAACCGCATGAGCGAAGTGCTGGCCGAAATCCCGCGGGTGCGCGAAGACCTCGGCTTCCCGCCGCTGGTGACGCCAACCTCGCAGATCGTCGGCACCCAGGCGTTCTTCAACGTGCTGGCCGGCGAGCGCTACAAGACCATCACCAACGAAGTGAAGCTCTACCTGCAGGGCGGCTACGGCAAGGCGCCGGGCACCGTGGACGAGAAACTGCGGCGCCAGGCCATCGGCAGCGAAGACGTGATCGACGTGCGCCCGGCCGACCTGCTCAAGCCGGAAATGACCAAGCTGCGTGGCGAAATCGGCGCGCTGGCCAAGTCTGAAGAAGACGTTCTGACCTACGCCATGTTCCCCGATATCGGACGCAAGTTCCTCGAAGAGCGTGAAGCCGGGACCCTGAGCCCTGAAGTGCTGTTGCCAATCCCTGAAGCCGGCGGCGTGGCCCGTGCCGGCGGCGAAGGCGTGCCGACCGAGTTCGTCATCGACGTACACGGCGAAAGCTACCGCGTCGATATCACCGGTGTCGGCGTCAAGGCCGAAGGCAAGCGTCACTTCTACCTGTCCATCGACGGCATGCCGGAAGAAGTGGTGTTCGAACCGCTCAACGAATTCGTCGGCGGCGGCACTAGCAAACGCAAGCAAGCCAGCGAGCCGGGCCATGTGAGTACGGCCATGCCGGGCAATATCGTGGATGTGCTGGTCAAGGAAGGCGACGTGGTCAAGGCCGGCCAGGCCGTGCTGATCACCGAAGCGATGAAGATGGAGACCGAAGTGCAGGCGGCCATCGCCGGCAAGGTCAGCGCCGTTCATGTGGCCAAGGGCGACCGGGTCAACCCGGGCGAAATCCTGATCGAAATCGAAGGCTGATACACAGCCTTCGACACTACCGCTTAATCCTCGGGGGGCATGTGCCCCCTTTTTTTTGCGCAAAATTCAGAAGGTCAGGGTCCATTGGCCCATGACTGCCTGGCTGGTGCTGCGCGCGCCAACGTCACCGGTGTAAGTCAGGCCGACGCTCTGCGTGGCCGACACTGCCAGCCCCAGCCCGGCCTGCAAGGCCAGGCTGTCGCGGTTCAGCGCGGTGCCCTGGATGGTGAAATCGCTGTTGAACGCGTCCTTGTCCACCCATGCGGAGGACTGGCGCACGCTGCTACCTACATCGCCGTACAGATGCTTCCAGCTCGCGCTGACGTGAGGTTTGAGGCTCATCTGGTTGTCCAGCGTGTAGAGGCTGCTCATGCGCAGACCGAGGGTGGTGCTCAGATTCTGCTGGGTTTGCTCGCCGACGTTGAGGGCGCTCATGCCGCCTTTTTCTTTGAAGCGTTCGCGGTGGTAGCGCTGATAGCCTACGCCGGCGAACGGTTCGACGGTGAAACTGCCGTGGTCCACGCGATAGCCCAGCTCGCTGAGAAGCGTCTGGCTTTGCGCGGTGTACTTGCCCTTGAGCTGCTCCCGATAGTCGATGAAATCAAAGTCGACACTGCGTTTGTTCTGGCCGGCGTGGCTGCTATGGATCGCTCCCAGGCGCAGCGCCAGTGGCCCGTCCTCGCGCACTGCGTAAGCCCCCAGGTGCCAGCTGTCCAGCCCGGCCTTGAAGCGTTTGGCGCTCAGGTCGCTGGTGGATTTGGCGCCCAAGACACCCACGCGCCAGGCAGGGTCCACCGCCCAATCAGCCCCCAGCACCAGGCCTCGGGTACGTTGCTGCAGGCCGGCGCTGCCGTGCTGCCCGCCCAGGCTGGCGCCGCTGCCCAGGCCCTGGAACCAGAAACGCCCGGGGGCATCGCCGTTCCCCTCGCGCATCACTGACAGCAGGCTGGCGTTCAGCGGGGCTAGGCTGTTCTGGGTGGCGCTGCCCAGGTTGGCGTTCTGGCTGCCGGCCAGTTGTTCAAGCACCGCGCCGAGCCTGTTGGGCGCCAGGTTGCTGAAGTAGTGGTAGTCATGGGTAATCCGCTCCAGATCGTAATCGCTCAGAACGCCTGGCTCCCACAATGCGTCTATGGCGTTGTCCAGTACCTGGGCGACGCTGCGGCCGTTGTGGGTGGTGGCGTAGTCGGCGAAATAAAAAGCGCTGGCAGGTACGGGATGTGCCTGCTCGCTGTCGCTGGGTGGCTCCATATCCCCGCGTGCGGCAACCATTGAAATACTGGCAGCGTTCAGCGCGAAGGTCATGACTATGGCAAGTCGCTTGGATGTGTAGGGCATACGGTCCCAACCTCTGATATGTGAGGCAGGGAATTTAGCGAGGTGGCCGGCGTACCACTGTCAGCGGCGGCGTGCGTAGTGCGCGGGAGATGTCTTTAGTCCGGAGCGAATGTACGCGTGCTCAATGTAGGTGAGCTGGTTTGCATTTTATTGCGTTTTTTAACCCGCTTAAGCGCAATAAATGCATTTTATTGCGTAAATAAAGCGGGCTTGGCAATCGCGCATGCACTATATTGCGTAATCAAGCCTGCTTCATTCGCCGAAGGTGCATTAAATTGCCAACGGAAGCCATTCACTCCCTGATGTTGCAAATCTTTAATGCCGGCCATTGGCACGACGCAATGCGGCTGGAGTTTTCCGAGCCTCAAAATGGTTTTGATGGACCCTGTCGGTTTCATTATCGGCAGGACTATCTCGTGGAGCACCTGGACGATATTGAACAAGGTTTTTGTTCTGCTGTGAGTGGGCGGTTTCCTCTGGAGTGGGATGTCACCTTCCTCAAGACGGCTCCTGCCTTCTTGCATGACATTGCACCGGCGGGTGCGGCGAAACGCTTCCTGCTGCAGCGAATGGGCGCCGACAAGCCGGACGATGTCAGCGTCGACTTGTTTCTGCTGGGCCGCTGCACACCGTCGCCTATTGGCAACCTGCGCATCAAGGAGTCCGTCGAGGCATTGGGTGTCAGGCCCGCCGTGGGCTTCAGCCGTCACGATGTGGTCAGTCGCGACAATGGCTTTCTGGAATACGCCTATGAGCAAGGCGCGGCCATTGGCGGCGCGACCGGGGCGGGCGGCGAAGCGCCGAAGTTGTTGATGGCCGAGCATCGCGACGGCCTGCTGTATCCGGACGCTGTTCTTCCCGACGCCGAGGTCGCCCAACACTGGTTTATCAAGTTTGCCCGCAATGGCGCGACCCTCAACGACCAAGCGATCCTCAGGAGCGAATTTCACTACTACAAGGCGCTGCAGGCGCTGGGTATCGAAACCGTCGCCGCCCAAGGGCTGGCGTTGGAAGAGGCGCACAAACCCAGCCTGTGGATGCAGCGTTTTGACCGTAACGTCACGTCGGCGGGCGTCGAGCGGCTGGCCGTCGAGTCGATCTATTCACTGGCGGGGGTCGTTACGCCGGGCAGCTATTTGGATCATCTGCACGTCGTGCAGATGCTCGCCGAACACTGGCGACAGATCGGGCAGGGTGACGGCGTTGCCGACTTGGTCGCCGAGTATTTGCGGCGAGACTTGCTCAATAAAATCCTCGGCAACTCGGATAACCACGGGCGTAACACCTCGATTATCCGCGAGCGCAACTCCATGCGTCTGGCGCCGATTTATGACTTGGCCCCCATGGTCATGGATGCCGAAGGCATCACCCGCACCACCAAGTGGCCCAAGGGCCTGGAAGTGGCCGGTGAAATTGACTGGCAAGGGGTTTGCGGCGCACTCGAGGGCCTGGTTGATCCGCAGCAAGCCTTTGAACGACTGCGCGCCGACGCCGAACACTTGCGGGCGTTGCCGGACATTCTGGTGAACAGTGGTTTGCCCCAGGAAACCTGGAAGCACCCCGCGATCGCGCTCGGCAAACTGGATCAACGTCTACAGCAATGGGGGCTGCGATGACTGTCAGCATGGATACACGCGCCCTGCTGATCCAGGGCATCGAGCAGGGCCTGGCCCAAGGCACCCTGCAAATCGGCGAAGCGGTACGCCGGCTTCGCGTTGAGGTTACGGGCCTGCACCAGAGCCAATTTGCCAGGATGTGCAAGATTTCCGTGCGCACGCTGGTGCATATCGAGCATGGCGAGGGCAATCAGACGCTCAAGTCGTTGAACGCTGTGTTCCGTCCGTTCGGCTTGCAGATGGGGGTGGTCAGGGTGCGCCGTTCGCTGGGCTGAAGCTTAGCCGCGTCGTACATAACCCTTGCCGTAGTGGCGCTCCATACGGGCCTGGATCAGTTCCAGGCCGATGGACAACACCCAGTAAATGATCGCCGCAGTGGTCAGCATCTCGATGTAGCGATAACTGGAGCGGCCATAGGATTGCGCCAGAAACATCACTTCCCAGACACCCATCACCGAAATCAGCGACGAGTCCTTGAGCATCGAGATGAACTGGTTAGTGGTGGGTGGAATGATCGTACGCATGGCTTGTGGCAGGGTGACATGCCAGAAGATCAGGCTGTCACGCATGCCCAGGGCCAGGGCGGCCTCACGTTGGCCATGGGGCACGCCGAGAATACCGGCACGGAAGATCTCGCTCAGGTAAGCCCCGTAGTTGAGCGACAAGGCGATGATCCCGGCGGCGATGGCGCCCGGGACCAGGCCCAGTTGCGGCAGGCCCAGGTAGATCAACAGGATCTGGATCAGCAACGGTGTGCCGCGAAAGAACGACGCATAGAAGCTGGCAATGCCAAAGGCCACGGCGCTTTTCGACAGGCGTCCCAGCGCGGTGACAAACCCCAGCACTGACGAGGCCGCGATCGAACACAGGCACAGAAACAACGTCAGCGCTGCGCCTTGCAGGAAGCCGCTGGGCGCCAGGCTCAGGCCCAGCAGGTTGGGCAGCTTGTCGAGGATGATCGAGAACTTCAGGTCAAAGCTCAGGAAAAAACTCGCGAACAGGGCGAACAGCACCGCCCAGGTCAGGTACAGGCGGGTGCGGAAACCGAAGAGGCGTTGTAGCCGCGATTCGCTAGCCACCGGCTTGGGAGGTGGGGGAAAGGCGGTCATTGGCTGATATCGGCGCCGATCCATTTCTGCGACAGCTTGCTCAAGGTGCCGTCCTGTTTCAGCTGGGCGAAGACTTCACGCACTTTGCTGTCCCACTGCGGGTCGCCTTTCTCGATCGCCACTGAATTGGGTTCTGAGTACAGCGCTTGGCCGGCGAGCTTGAAGCGTTTGTCCTCGGTCAAGCGCGGCTGGGCGGTGACCAGGTTGGTGAGGATCGCATCCAGGCGTACCCCTGCACCCAGGCCGAGGTCCTGGAAGGCTACGTTATCGGTGTCGTAGGGCGCGATCTGCACGTCCTCGAAGGGGTACTGCAATTGCGTGTCTTCGGCGCCTTCGATCACCAGGTTTTTGTTCAGGTAGCTTTCATAGCTGGAGGCGCTGGTAAGCCCGACCTTCTTGCCGCTCAAGTCCTTGGCGCCATGAATGCGATTGTCTTGGGCATTGACCACGATCACCGCCGGTGAGGCGTAGTACTGCACCGGGAAGTCAAATACCTCGGCGCGGGCTTTGCTCGGGGTCATCGAACAGATGCATATATCGTAACGGCCGCTCCAGCGACCGGCTGCGATCACATCCCAGGAGGGCGTTTCCAGACGCAGCTTCACGCCCAGTTTTTGCGCGACCGCCTTGGCCACATCGACGTCGAAGCCATCGAGTTGGTTTTGCTCATTGAGAAATGAGAACGGCGGGTAGCTTTCCATCAGCACGCCGACCAGTTCCTGCTTTTTCTCGATGCGCTCCAGAGTGGCACCGCCAAAGGCTTGGGTAGAGGCGGCCAGAATCGTCAGGCCGAGGGCCAGCAGCGGTGGAAATTTCACGATGAATACCTGAATAAAAAAGAGGTTGTTAATAACCAGAAGGTGCGTATTAAATAGTTATAAGAACGACTCTGATAGTGAGTTATTTTCATAAGCATATGAGTAAAAGGCATATGGGCTCAGTACACACAGTGATTCTCGACGGTGGCATGGGCCGCGAACTGCAGCGCCGTGGCGCGCCGTTTCGCCAGCCAGAGTGGTCTGCGCTGGCCTTGAGCGAAGCCCCGCAAGCGGTGGAAGCGGTGCACGCGGCGTATATCGAGAGCGGCGCCAATGTCATCACCAGCAACAGCTATGCGGTGGTGCCGTTCCATATCGGCGAGGCGCGGTTTGCCGCCGAAGGCCAGGCCCTGGCGGCCTTGGCGGGCGAACTCGCGCGCCGGGCGGTGGATGCCTCGGGCAAGGCGGTACGTGTGGCGGGCTCCTTGCCGCCGTTGTTTGGCTCCTATCGCCCTGACCTGTTTGAAGCCGATCGCGCCCTTGAGCTGCTGGCGCCGCTGGTAGCGGGCCTGGGGCCTCATGTTGATCTGTGGCTGGCGGAAACCCAAAGCTCCATCGTCGAAGCCCGGGCCATTCACGCCGGCCTGCCCGATGACGGCAAACCGTTTTGGCTGTCGTTTACCTTGCGCGACGAAGACACCGATGAGGTGCCGCGCCTGCGTTCGGGCGAACCCGTGGCAGACGCAGCCGAAGCGGCGGCGCAGTTGGGTGTGCAGGTGTTGTTGTTCAACTGCAGCCAGCCGGAGGTGATTGGCGCCGCGATTGACGCTGCGCGGCAGACCTTTGAGCGCCTGGGGCGCGATATCCATATCGGCGCCTACGCCAACGCCTTCCCGCCGCAACCCAAGCAAGCCACGGCCAACGATGGCCTGGACCCGCTGCGCGAAGACCTCGACCCGCCCGGTTACCTGCATTGGGCGGCTGACTGGCAGGCGCGCGGTGCCAGCCATTTGGGCGGTTGCTGCGGGATTGGCCCGGAACACATCGCGGTGTTGGCGCAAAAGCTGGCCTGACCCCAGCGCCATCCAACGAAACCCTTGTGGGTGCCTGACCCACCGCCATAGCAGCCTCGTCGAAGCTCGACAGCTTTGATCTGTACTGCCTTGAGGTGGGATCAGGCCCGGCACTCTGCCAGGCTTCTCACCTGCCCATCTGTCGTCTGGTTGGCATCGGCAAGCCACGCTTCAAACCCGGCACCCACTGTCGGCCACTCCCCATCCAAAATCGAATACCACGCCGTATCGCGGTTCTGTCCCTTGACCACCATGTGCTGGCGGAACACCCCTTCAAAACTGAAGCCCAGGCGTTCGGCTGCGTATTTGGAGCGGGCATTGGCGTTGTTGCACTTCCATTCCAGGCGGCGGTAGCCCAGTTCAAAGGAATGCCTGGCCAGCAGGTACACCGCTTCGGTGCTTTTCGGTGAACGCTGCATCGGGGCGCCAAAGGTGACGTGGCCGATTTCGATGCGGCCCTGGGCCGGGACGATGGACATCAGGCTCAGAATCCCTTGTACCTCACCGCTGGCACGGTCGATCACGCTGAAAAAGTACGGGTCACTGTTGAGCGCGTGATTGTTCAGCCAGGCATCGAAGGCCGCGCGCTCGAGAAATGGGCCGTAGGGCAAATAGTCCCACAGCTTGGGGTCGGCGCCCGGGCCTTGCAGGGCGTGCCACAAGCCATCGGCGTGCCGAGACGGATCGAGTTTTTCCAGGCGAATGAAACGCCCCTCGATCAGTTGAACGCTGGGCGCCGCGACGCCTTTCCAGTCTGCAAGTGAAGTCGACATGCTGTTCTCCAGGGGAGTTGTATTGAGGCCTTGGCTTCAGAGGCCTTTGCGAAACTGGATAAAACCAGGGCGCTCAGCAATACGTTCGTATAACGCAATCGCCGTGGCATTGCTCTCATGGGTCAACCAGTGGACCTTGCAGCAACCATCGGCCTTGGCGGTGGTGTAGACGTATTCGATCAGTTTGCGGCCGATCCCACTGCCGCGTTGCGCCGGTTCTACCAGCAAATCCTGCAGGTAGCAGGAGTTCTCGATGCTCCAGTTGGAGCGATGGTAGATGAAATTGACCATGCCCAGCGCCTTGCCATCCTGCCAGGCCAGGGCCGAGTGCGTCGGCTCGTTGGGGTCGATCAGGCGTTGCCAGGTGCTGGCGCTGACCGTGTCTGGCAGCTCGCTGTTGTAGAAACGCAGGTACGCCTGCCACAGCGGCAACCAGGCGGCATGATCGGCTGCGCTGACCGGGCGGATTTCAATCGGGTGCATGGGGGGCTCCTTGGGGAATGAAGCGGGCGAGGGTCTGGTCGCGTACATCGGGGCTGGCGGCCAGACCGTCACGCACGCCGGCAATGTCTGCTGCGCTGCGGTTCTGGCTGAGTTTGCGCTTGCCCAGCAAACGCTCGATGGGCAGGGCGAAACCGACGATGGCCTTGAGCATGCCTTGAATGTAGTCGTCCGGCGCGTCGCTGACTTTCCAGGGCTGCGCGCGCGCCGATTCATGGCGGTCGGTCAGGGCGCTGACCAGTGCCAGCAGGCGCTCGGCGTCGGTGAACACATCGGCCTGGCCGTAAGCATGCACCGCGAGGTAATTCCAGGTCGGCACCACTTTGCCGTGTTCCGCCTTGGCCGGGTAAAAGCTCGGGCTGACATAGGCCTCGGCACTGGCAAAAATCACCAGGGCCTGGCTGCCGCTCTGCAGGTCCTGCCATTGCCGGTTGGCCTTGGCCAGGTGCCCGTAGAGGGTGCCATGGGGGCCCTCGTCGGGCTTGAGCAGCAGCGGTAGGTGGCTGGCTTGCAGGCCTTGTTCGCCAACGGTCACCAACTGGGCCAAGCGCGTGTGTTGGATCAGTTGGTGCAGTTCAGGCAAATCGTCGAGGGCAAAGGCGCGGGGTGTGTACATGGAGATTTTCCTTGGCGAATGCCAGCATCCTAGGCAGGCTAATGGTTCGTTGTAAGAGCCATCTTGTGCTCATTTCATAGGACCAATGCCGGAGCTGCCACATGCCGCCCATCGAGCCCCCGCTGTCTTTCAACCCGGCAGGCATTGAGCTGGACCGCCGGCAGGGCCTGACGCGCCAGCTTTACCTGGCCTTGCGCCAGCGCATCCTCGATGCACGCCTGGTCAGCGGTACGCGGCTGCCAGCCAGCCGTGATCTGGCGGCGGCGCTGGGGATTTCCCGCAACAGCGTGGTGCGGGCCTACGATCAGCTGTATGCCGAAGGTTTTATCGAGGGCCGGGTAGGGGATGGGACGTATGTGGCGCAGTTGCCGGAAAAATTATCCACAAAACTGTCCACAGGGTTTTCAACAGGCTTATCCCCAGCTTTATCCACAATTGATGCCGATCCGGCGGCAAATTCTCGCAAAAAAGTTATCCACAGCCCGGCTTTGGATCGTTTGCAAACCCATCATTTACCCCTGCCTCCCAGTGGGCCGCCCCGGGCTTTTCGGGTGGGCGTGCCGGCATTTGACCTGTTCCCTTTTGACGTGTGGGCCAAGCTGAATGCGGCTTTCTGGCGCAAGCCGGACTTGCAGCAACTGTGCTATGGCGACCCGGCCGGCGATGAGCGGCTGCGGGGCTTGATTGCCGCCTATTTGCGCAACGCCCGGGGCCTGCAGTGCAACGCTGCGCAAATAGTGATCACCAGTGGCGCGCAACAGGCAATCAGCCTTTGTGCACAGTTGCTGGTGCGGCCGGGAGATGGCGTAGCGATTGAAAATCCCGGCTACCGCGCTGCCGGGCACGCCTTCGCCATTGCTGGCGCACAGATGCAGGGTGTGACGGTGGATGCAGAAGGTATCGACTGCACCGCGCTGGGGGACAATCGTGTGGTCTACGTCACGCCCTCCCATCAATACCCGCTGGGGGTGGTCATGAGTCTGGCGCGGCGCCTGGAGTTGCTGGCCTGGTCCGAGCGCAGCGACGGTTGGATCGTCGAGGATGATTACGACGGCGAATACCGCTACAGCGGCGCCCCCCTGGCACCCTTGGCCGCGCTGGATCGCAGTGGTCGGGTGCTGTACGTCGGCACCTTTGGCAAGGTTGCGTTTCCGGCGTTGCGCCTGGGCTATCTGGTATTGCCGCCGGGGCTGGTGGACGCGTTCGCCCGGCGCCGTGCGGTGGACGTGCGCCATTCGGAAGTCAGCACCCAGGCAGTCATGGCTGAATTTATGGCCAGCGGGCATTTCCAGCGACATATCCGGCGCATGCGCCGTGCTGCGTTGAGTCGGCGCAATGCCCTGTTGGCGGGCTGGCCGCAGGGTGTGCCCGGCATGGGCAGCCTGCCTGTTGTCACGGCGGGGCTGCACCTGACCGTGCGGGTGGACAGCCTGGCGCGGGAGCGGGAATTGCTGGACCTGGCCGCCAAAGCCGATGTCGAAATCAACGGCTTGAGCAGCTATTGGCTGCCCGACTCCCTTGAGCCGCAGGACCAGCGTGCCGGCCTGGTGCTGGGTTTTGCCGCCGTGCCTGAAGAGGCCATCACCCAGGCCCTGGCGCGGCTGCGCAAGGCCTGGCGGGCCGACTGAGGGTCAGGTGTTGAAAAACAGCTTGTTGGCCAATGGCAGGCGGATTTCGCTGCGATAAATCGCGATCTGGTCACGGTCATTGCTGCTCGTGGCCTGGAAGGCGCCGCCGAGTTTCTGCTGCTCACGGGTCTTCAGATGCCCGGCGGTGTAGTCAGGCAGCGCCGCTTGTGGTGACCCGTAGTGAAAGTGCGCGTACCACAGCACCTCGTGGGTTTGATGGTCACGTACCTCGTATTCGTCCAGGTAGTTCTTGCCCGGTCCTTTGAGCCGCCGGCGGTTGACGACCTTGGCAATTTCCACCAGCCCCTTGTCGTACAGCCATTCGACTCGGGCGGCCGTGGGCGGTTGTTGCTTGGTCATGCTGATGCGCGTCTGTGTGCCCTTTTCGTAAAGGCGCTCGGCCGTGTCGTTGAGCTGTTTGTTGAGGGTGGCAGCGGAAGGGCGGTCACTTTCGGTCAGATTGAGTTCGGTGAGCGCCTGTTCAATCGTGCTGACCGCACGCTCCAGGCGGGCGGCATACTGGTGGAACATCTCTTCGATTTCCACCGGGATCCGCCCGGCTTTTTTTGAGTGGGAGATGATGCGCTGGGTCGCCTCGGGCTCGCCTTCGAGCACGCTTTTGCCCGCGTTGATGCTGACGCCCAGGTCCACCGCCGGAGGCGGCCGCGAGGTGCTGGCCTGCTGCTCGCGCTCGACCCAGACCCCTGGGGTTTTTTCGTGGAAGGTGGCAATCACCTTGCCCGTCATGGGTTCCTTCACGTCCACCAGATCGCTTTGGATTTCCCGAGGCTCGCCCACCACCACGCCGTCGAAGCGGGTCTTGATGATTTTCTTTTTCGGCGTTTGCACAACCTTGGCGGTCTCGGGCTTGGGTTCCAGGGCTTTTCTTTCGCGCAAGCATTGCGCCAGATTCTGCTCCGCGCGGCGGGCGAACTCGTCGATGTGCTGGCGCAGGCTCTCCAGCGGCTCGCGCAGCACCTGCTCCGGGTGCTCGGCGTGCAGGTCCAGCAAGCGCTGGTCGTTGATCGCAAACTGGTCGAGCAGGCTGTTGAGCGCTTCGATGCGCTCATCCAGGGAGCTTTCACTGATGGTGCTGACCATTTCGATCAGGCTCTGGATGTGAACGTCCGCCGCCTCGCTGATGTCATGCAGGCGCGCGCGCGCATCGACAAAGGCCTCGCCCTTGCCTTCCTTGATGCACAGGTAGCGCTGCAGGGTGATGTTGTAAGCCTTCAGGTCCGGCAGGGCGAGGTTGGGCAGCGCCTGCATCGTGGCCTGGATCACCCTGGCGCCTTCGATCCCGAGGTTTTCCAGTTGGCGAAAACGGGTGTCGATGTATTCCAGGCGCTGGATCATATCCACGGTCAAGGTCGACATGGCCTGTGCCTGCGCGGCTTGCTCCCTGGGGTTGGGCGCTCCCTCGGTCTCTATCGCGGCCAAGGTCGAGGACAGCAGGGCGCGAAACGGCTCCAGGCGTTCGGCGATGACGGAGCGGGTCAGCAGCACCTGCTTGTTCAGGTAATCGATCATGTAGCCCTGATAATTGGGCACGGTGTCGATAATGTTCAGCGACCGCAGTTGACGGATCGGGACCTCGTATTCGGCCCTGCGCTCGTCGGCTTTTTCGATGAAGGACTCGCGGCGCTCCCCGGTGGAAGGGCCCGCGCCGGTGCCGATCTCGGCGTAGGCAGCAGAGATCTGCGATTGGCGGAGATTTTCAGTGGCGTCAAAGCGATTGAGTTTGTCCTTCAGGTCGCTGATGCGCGAAGGTTTTTCGGCCTGGGCGGCGCGTCGGCGGTTCCGGAAGCCACCCCCGCGCAGGCGCAGGCGGGTATCGATAAACCACTGGCCGGCCAGGTTGGACTGCAGCAAGGGGCCGGTGCGCGAAGGCGTGTTGGGGTCGATGATCACCACGTTGGAATGGCTGTCGACGTTGACTTCGAACCAGCGCTCTGCCACCGGCGCATACCACTTTTCCCCCTGCGGATAGAGGTGCAGGTGCAGGCCCGGCGTCTTGTTCTGGGCGCCCAGCCCTGTGGGCCTGCTGACTTTGAAACCGTCGAGCGTCGCGGCCAGCCTTGTGGGAAGGCTGTTCAGGGCACCGCTGGTGTACAGCGTGTCTTGATGCCGCGCCTGCAGCTCGGGTTCGCTGAGATTGGGCTGTTTCACCACTACCACCTTGCGAACCGGTGTGGCGGGTTCTTCGACCGGTACCGGTGGCGTTGCCGGTAGACGTTTGAGGGCTTCGACCTGCTTGGGCGGATGGCGCAGGGCGACGTGCAGGATCAGCGCCATACCCAGGTTCAGCAACAGGTCGGCCTCGGCAGCCCAGGAGGCCTGCGGGTCGTCGAGCTCCTGAGCCTGCTCGATGGTCTGCAAGTCGTCCATGATTTGCCAGATCCACGCGGCGATTCCCAGCGTGCGCCCGAAAAAAGGCAACACCGCGCTGAAAATCTGCCAGGCCGCCTGGCGGTAAGACGCCCAGCGTTTCTGCACATTGGACACCGATTGCCGGGTCGCCAGTTCGACCAGCGCGTTGGCATTGGCGGTGAATAGCGTGTGCAGGGTGTCATTGCCCAGCACCTCATCGCTCAAGGCGATGGGGCCACTCATATACAACAGGGTCTGCGACTCGATCAGCCCCCTCACCACCGTCCAGGGCGAGGGCAATTTATAGGGGAACACGTATTGGGCGTAGTTGAAGCGTGCGCCCTCCGGTAGCCAGGCCAGTACCGATTCGCGCAGGTCGTGGTCATGTTTGATGGCGTAAAGCAGGTTTTGCCGGGACGGGAATTGAATGAGCGACGGGTTCAGCAACGGCCGGTACAGCAGGCAGGGGCCACGCGTGTGATCACGGGGGCCGATCACAAACATGTTGGCGACGACATCCTGTTCGCGGGTGGGGCGCAGTGTCGGCACAAAGCCCAGCGCCCGGATGACGATCTCTTGCCCTTCGACCTTGCGCTCATGTGGCTCCACCTGCATGGCAGCGGCAACGTAGCGAAAGCCCTGGCCGTCGATGCCATGCTTGTGCTGAACCTTCCATTGCAGGGCCTGCAGGGGCAATTGCACCCGCAGGTGCATGGCGTACAGGGTCTGCCGGCGCTTGGATTCCAGGGGGGCATCCAGCAGCTTCTGTTTAATCAAGGCCGGGTAGTGCTTGCCGATGTCGAGGTCTTCGATCACGCCTTTGAGGTAGCGGTAAGACAACCACGCGGGTGCCTGGCTGCCCTTGTGGAGCACACGGGCCTGGCCGGTGGGAAGGCCGGCAAGGTTTTCCAGCGCCAGGTCTATCAGGCCGCGGCGGGTCGTGGTGTTGGGGCCGGGCACGACAAAGGTGCCCCACACTTGCGGGCTTTCGATGATGATCTCGATGTCGTCCACCTCAAGATGGGCACCCTCTCGATGGGCCTGAATGCGGTCCTGCAACTGTTGCCGGGCGTAGGTGCGGATTGGCGCAATGCCGTCGTTGAACAACCGGCCTTGGTTATGGGTGTGCAGTTCGGCCAGGCCTACCAACAGGTGGCTGTAAAGGGACACGTCGAGGTCTGAAGCATCAGCCAGCCAAGGTGGAATACGCTCATGGATGTGGCGGATATTGGACAGTTCGTGATCGCTCAACTCTTCAATGCCCGGCAGGATGCGGGCGATGATCGGGCTTGGCTCGCCATCGTCTGCGCTGCCTGGCGAATCGGTGTCGACCAAAGCGCCAATCACCCCGATCTGCATGGCGATCAAGGCACAGGCCTGGTGGTCGAAATAGTTTGCCGGGGGTTCGTACAACCGCCAGTGCAAGGACAGGTCCGGGTGGGTGCGGGACAGTGTGGCGGGTAGGGTTTGCTCCAGTTGTTCGAGGGAGTCGAACCGTTGATAACCTTGCGCCAGCGAGTGCATCAGAATCAGAGGGCGTTGCTCGTGCTCGCCGATCAGCACCGCCGTGCCCGAGAGGCCGAGGTGGCGTGTTTGCCCGTTACTCAGGGTATCGATGTCGATCAGGTAGGCGCGGGATTTGTACGGATCTTGAGCGGTGCGTGTGGCGTGCTCGGGGTACTGGAAAAATATTCTGGCCATCGCGCATTCCTGCGCGCTCCAGCCTTCATGCTCGGTGACGTTCCAGACTCTGCGCAACATGTTGGAGAAGGCTTTCCAACGTGGTCCTGTACCGGTGTTGGAGGTATTCCAGTAGTCCAGTTGCTGCTCTTGAAAGGCACTGAACAACAGGTTGGACAGCTCGTTTATCAGGCGTGCGATGGCATCGATTTGCACCGGCAGGTGAACGGGGGGCTGTGCCGAAGGGGTCAGCGTGAGGAAATGCTCGCCGTCGATATAGTCCACCGGTTCGGGCGACAACGCCTGGCGCGCCAGAATACTGGTCAACGACTCGCAAAGGGGCGCAAGCGGTTGTATGTCGCTGAGGGTAATACGCCAGCGGGGGGTGACCACCACCGCCAGGTCCGGGTCGATATCCAGCAGCGGGTATTGCTCCTTGAGCGCCGAGCGCAAGGTGGCGGCGGCAACGTCCCGGCTCGAAGGGCCGGTCGTCAGTTGGGTGAGCAGGTCGTAGGTACTGGGGGGGGCGATTGATCGCGTTGCTCTGGTTAGCGGTAGGGGATTGATTGGGCATCTTCAGCTCCTTGATGGTGGACAGACCTTCAGAGGCGCAAGGTACTGACCGCAGGCGCTGCGATGACGGTAGATAGTTGCGGCCCACCCCGGTTCGGCGGTGGGCGGCAAGGGGGCAACCTCAGGTGCCGGACTTGATCCGCGTCCAGGCGCGGGTCCTGGCGCGTTCTGCCTTGCTGTCCAGAGGCTTGAGGGTATAGAGCGTCGCCATGGCGGCTTCGGTGGGGTACAGGTTGGGGTTGTTGCGTATGGCCGGGGCAACCTGCGCGGTGGCGTCCTTATTGGGGTTGGGGTAACCGACAAAGTCACTGATGGGCGCAATCACCTGGGGCTGTAGCAGGTAGTTGATAAAGGTGTAGGCGTCCTGCGGATTCTTCGCCCCCTTGGGAATGGCAAGCATGTCGAACCAGATCGGCGCGCCTTCCTTGGGCAGGCGCATGTCGACGGTCACGCCATTGTTGGCTTCCTTGGCGCGGTTGGCGGCCTGGGAAAAGCTGCCGGAATAACCGACCGCCACGCAGATGTCGCCGTTGGCGATATCGGCCATGTACTTGGATGAATGAAAGTAGGTGATGTACGGGCGGATCTCGAGCAGCAGGGCCTGGGCTTTTTCATAGTCCGCAGGCTTGTTGCTGTTGGGGTCCAGGCCCAGGTGCTGCAGGGCCAGTGGCAGGATCTCGGACGGCGAGTCCAGCAGGGCGACGCCGCACTGCTTGAGTTTGCTGATGTTCTCTTGCTTGAAGATCAGGTCCCAGCTGTCCACCGGTGCATCGGCGCCCAGGGCGGCCTTGACCTTGTCCGGGTTGAAGCCGATGAGGATGGTGCCGTACATGTAGGGCACCGCGTGTTTGTTGCCGGGATCGTTGGCCTCGATCAGCTTCATCAGCTTGGGATCGAGGTGGTTCCAGTTGGGCAACTGGCTGCGGTCCAGGGGCTGGAACACCCCGGCCTCGATCTGCTTGGCCAGGAACACATTGGACGGCACCACCACGTCATACCCGGAGTTGCCGGTCAGCAGCTTGGCTTCCAGGGCCTCGTTGGTGTCGAAGATGTCGTACACCAGTTTGATCGCCGGGTTCTGCGCCTTGAACTCTTCCAGGGCCTTGGGCGTGATGTAGTCGAACCAGTTGTAGACCCGCAGGGTTTTTTCGTCGGCGTGGGCGGCGGTGCTGAACACGGCAGCGCAGAGCATAAGCGACTTGAGCATGTTCATTGGGCTGCCCCCTCAAAACCTTCGAGCACGTTGACGGCGTTGATGCCGATTTCTGCCACTGCGTAGCCGCCTTCCATCACAAACAGCGTCGGCTTGCCCAGGCGCGCGATACGCGCGCCCATGGCCAGGTAGTCCGGGCTGTCGAGCAAAAATTGCGAGATGGGATCGTCCTTGAACGTGTCCACGCCCAGGGACACCACGATGATCTCGGCGCCATAGCTCTCGATCTTGCGGCAGGCCTGTTCCAGCGCAGCGCTCCAGGTGTCCCAGGCGGAACCGGCCGGCAGCGGGTAATTGAAGTTGAAGCCCTCGCCGGCACCTTCGCCCAACTCATCGCCATACCCGAGGAAGAACGGAAACTCGGCCTGCGGATCTCCATGGATCGAAGTGAACAGCACATCGCTGCGCGCGTAGAAGATCGACTGGGTGCCGTTGCCATGGTGGTAATCCACATCGAGGATCGCGACCTTTGTACAGCCCTGGTCGATAAAGGCCTGGGCGGCGATGGCGGCGTTGTTGAGGTAGCAATAACCGCCCATCAAGTCGCCGGCGGCGTGATGCCCTGGCGGTCGGCACAAAGCAAAGGCGCTGTGGGCGCCCTGTTGGATCGCCTGTTGCGCCGTCAGTGCGACCTGCGCCGCGCTGTAGGCCGCTTGCCAGGTACCGGCGGTAATCGGCGCGCCGCCGTCGAAGCTGTAATAGCCCAGTTGGCCGTGCAGGCTGGTGGGCAGCACGCGGCGCAAGGTGCGGGCGGGCCAGGTGTAGGGCAGCAGGTCGCCGTCCTGGCGCATTTCTACCCAGCGGGCCCACGCGCCCTGGAAGAAGTCGAGGTAGTCGCGGCTGTGGATGCGTTGCAGTGGCGCCAGGCCAAAGTCCTGGGGCGCTTGCACCGGGCCCAGTTCACGGTCCTTGACCCGTTGCAGCACGTGATCGGCCCGCGAGGGCATTTCAAAGCAGGGCATCAATTGCCCGTCCATCAATTCGCAACGGCCGTGGTGCAGGTGGTGATCGTCCGAGTAGATCGTCAGCATTTTTGTTGTGCTCCGCAGGCTGCTTGGGATGCCTTGCAGTGTTGCGGGGTACACCGGTTTGGAGAACGGCAGGAGCGGCCAAAAGGGGATAAATATGGCCAGATTATCTGTCCGTAATTCGCCCCTCCATGGAGCGTCATGCTCGAAATTGGCTCGGCGCCACGCCGCTCCAGCGTACAAAGGCATGCCGGAAGCTCGCGGTCTCGCTGAAACCCAACTGCTCGGCGATTCGGTAGATCGGCCACTGGTCTTGCGCCAACAGTTGCTTGGCGCGCTCAAAGCGCAGTTCGTCCAGCAGCTCCTGATAGCTGCAGCCCAGGTCGTGCAAGCGGCGGCGCAGGGTGCGCGGCGAACAGTTCATCTGCTGGGCCAGGCCATCGAGCCCCGGTGCCGCATGCAGTTGCGCCGTGAGCAATTGGCGCACCCGCCCCAGCCAGGCCTCGCGCCCGGTGAATTCGGTGTTCTGTTTGCGGCAGCGCTCGGCCATGGCCCGGTGGGTCACGGTGTCGGCCAGGGGCAAAGGTTGGGCGAGCCAGCGCTGGTCAAAGGCGAACGCATTGGCCGTGGCCTGGAACTGCAAACGGCAGTCGAAGCACTCGGCGTAGCGCGCCTGATAATCCGGCGCAGCATGCTCGAAGCGTGCACCCAACAAGGGCAGCGGGTGACCGAGCAGATCGTCGCAGATCACCTTCAACGACCCCAGGCACAGCTCCACATTGAACGCGGTCAGCGCCGGGCTCTCTCGGTAATCGCTGGCGGTGAACCAGATACGCTCGCCGTCTTCCACAAGGCTCAGTTCGAACAGTGTTCCCAACAGCGCCGGATAACGCAGGGCCAGGCGCAAAGCGTCACCGAAAGTGGCACTGGTGAGCAGGGCATAGCCGAGCATGCCGTAGGCCGATACGTGCATGCGCCGTCCCACGATCAGCCCGATATCGCGCTGCAAGGCCACCGCATTGGCGCACACCTGCATCTCCTGGTGCGTGGCGATGCGTGTGTCGGCGCGGCTCAAGTCCGCCGCACAGATACCGCTGCCGGCCAGCAGCGCTTCGGCGGGCAAGCCTTCGGCCTTGAAGGTGCTGAGCACCAGGGAAACGGCATTGAGGGTGGTGAGGTGGGAGTGCAGCATGGGAACTTCCAGCCAGGGGATGGCTGGAAGTGGAGCAAGTTATATGCCGCTCAGCGCAGTTCGCCGCACAGGTCCAGTTCGACCAGGCGCCGCACTTCGTCGTTGGACAGTCCGGCGCCGAGCAGGGCCTGCAGTTTGCCGAACACGGCTTCGCGGGTCATGCCACCACCGGACAACACGCCGACTCCACGCAAGCGGCTGCCCGCTTCATACACGTCCAGTTCCACGCCACCTTCATGGCATTGGGTGATTGCCACGACCACGACGTGCCGATCCTGCGCACGCTGCAGGCTGGCGAGGAACGCCGGGTTATCGCTCGGCCCGGTGCCACTGCCAAAGCATTCCAGCACCAGCGCCTGGATGCCGCTGTCCACCAGGGCATCCAGTTGCCCGGCATCAATGCCCGGCACCAGCGGTAGTACGCCGACATTGGCCAGGGCCTTGGGCTGGCGGTAGTCCAGGGCGGCGGGCAACGCCTGGGCCTTGGCCACGCCACCGTTGCGCTGCAACGCGGCAAACGGATGCCGGCCAAAACTGCGGATCTTCGCGCAACGGGTCGGCGCCATCAGTGCGCCGTGGAAGTACAGGTGCACACCCGGTGCCAGGCCTTCGCCCAACGCCGCCAGGGCGCCGCTGACGTTTTCCCAGGCATCGCTGTCGGGCACGCCGGCTGGCAGCATCGAGCCGGTGAACACCACCGGCGCCGGCAGGCCCAGCAGTTGGAAGCTCATGGCCGCCGCGCTGTAGGCCAGGGTGTCAGTGCCATGCAGGATCAGTACGGCGTCGCAGCCTTCGTCCACGGCTTCGACCACGGCGCTGCGCAGGCGCTGCCAGTAGGCGGGCGTCATATTGGCGCTGTCGATCAGCGGCGCCATTTCCCTGAAACGCCAGGCGGGCGCTGGCAGGTGGGCAAGTTGTTCGCGCATGCGCGCTTCAAAACCCGAAGCGGGCGCCAGGCCGTTGGCGCTGGCCTGCATGCCGATGGTGCCGCCGGTGTAGAGCACCATGATGTGATTGGCTTTGGACATCGAAGAATCTCCTGAACGAAAAACGCCGCCGGGCCCAGAGCATGCCCAAGGCCGGGCGGCGTGTCATCTGTCTACGCTCAGCGTTGCACTTGGGCGTTCAGTGGCGCGGTTGCTTGAGCGGTTGGCTCAGGCTGCACCGGGTTGGCCGGCCAGGCCTTGCGGTCCAGGTCCAGGTCGGGGAACTGGCTGGAGTCGAACACCGGGGTCTTGATGCCCGCCGCGCGCTGGTTGTCGTAGTCGTTGAGGATGCGCATGGCGATCTTGAACAGGAACGCCAGGGCGAACAGGTTGACGAACGCCAGCATGGTCATGGTGATGTCGGCGAAGGCGAACACCGTGCTGAGGTTCTCGATCGAGCCCCAGAAAATCAGGACCAGCACCAACGCGCGATAACCGATCAGCACTTTGCGGTTGTTACCCACCAAAAAGCGCAGGTTGCTCTCGCCCAGGTAGTAGTTGTACATGATCGAGGTGAACACGAACAACGCCAGGGCCACCGAGATAAACATCCGCCCCCAGTCGCCCACCACCGCTGCCAGGGAGTTCTGGGTCAGGGCAATGCCGTCGCCTTCAAAACCTGGGGTGTAGAAGCCCGACAGCAGGATCAGCAGTGCGGTGCAGGTGCAGATGATAAAGGTGTCGAGGAACACGCTGAACGCCTGCACCACGCCCTGGGCAACGGGGTGTTCCACCGAGGCCACGGCTGCCACGTTGGGCGCGCTGCCCAGGCCTGCTTCGTTGGCGAACACGCCGCGCTTCACGCCCATGATGATCGCACTGCCCACCAGGCCGCCGAAGGCCTGGTCCAGACCGAAGGCGCTCTTGACGATAGTCGCGAGCATGGCCGGTACCTGGTCGAATTGCAGCACGATCACGTAGACCGTCACGGCGATGTACACCAGGGTCTTGACCGGCACCAGCAGGTCGGCGATCGAGGCGATGCGCTTGATCCCGCCGATAAACACCAGGCCCAGCAAGACCGCGAGGGCCAGGCCGGTGTAGGTGGTGTCAAAGCCAAACGCGTTGTTCAGCGAGTGGGTCACGGCATGGGCTTGCAGGCCGTTGAAGGCGAACCCGAAGGTCACCAGCAGCAGGAACGCCATCACCATGCCCAGCCAGCGTTTCTGCAGACCGTGCTGGATGTAATAGGCCGGGCCGCCACGGTAGGTGCCTTCGGCGTCGGTGCGTTTGTAGAGCTGGCCGAGGGAGCACTCGATAAAGCTCGAGGACATGCCCACCAGCGCGGTGACCCACATCCAGAACACGGCACCCGGCCCGCCCAGGGTCACGGCAATGCCGACGCCGGCGATGTTACCGGCGCCCACCCGCCCGGCCAGGCTGAGCATCAGCGCCTGGAACGAACTGAGTTGGCCGGCACTGCTTTTCAGGCTGTCGCGAAACACCGCGAACATGTGAAAGAAGTGACGAAACTGAACGAAACGCGAGCGGATCGTGAAGTAACCACCGAGCCCGACAATGAGCACGATCAGTACTTTTCCTGAGAGGAAGTCGTTAATGACTTCTAGCATGGAGTATTCCTCGCTGTTTTTTGTAAAAGCAAAAGCCGGACGGCTCGACTCCACCCCATTTCGCAGACAGCACGATAGGTGGGGCGAGTGGTCGTCCCGGTTCCAAGTCGCGGGTTGTTATTAGTTCGGCGTTCGCATGCGGCTGGCGGCCGTGCATGCGAAGAGGGGCGGCACTATACCTAGGTGCGCGCCAGCCGTCTGCAAGCAGCGCAACTGGGCGAGGAATGGTAGGCGGGCAAAGGGCTGAACCGTTTCACTATTGTAGGAGCGAGCTTGCTTGCGAAAAACGCCCAGACACCGCGTTTTTCAGGGTGCCGGCGTCATCGTTGGCGATCTTCGCGAGCAAGCTCGCTCCTACAAGGGGGCGTCAGAAGTAATAACCAATGTTCACATTGGTGCGGTAATACCATTCGTTGCTGCCCACCGAACTGGTGTTGGTAAAACCGCTGCCATTCTCTGCACCGCCATAGGGGTTGGCGTTGCGCGCCCAGGTAAAGTCGACCCAGGCCATCACCGGCATCGCCAGGAACTGCGCGCCCACGGTGAACATCTGCGAATCATCCCAGGCGCTCTTGTCTTTCATCATCCGACTGTAGTCGGTGTACAGCTTGACCTTCTTCAACTGCCCCAGGGTCGGGGTGTAGACGTCATAACCGAGGTTGACCGAGGCCAGGCTGGCCTTGGAGGCGATCAGGTACGCCGGGGTCAGGCCGTTGCCGCCCATCAACACCGAATCCTTGCTGACGCCGGCCGGGTTTTCGGGATCGTATTCGTAGCGGATGGCCTGGGTGGTGACCGTCCACAGCCCCTTGTTGATGATGGCGTGTACGCCCGCGGCCCAGTAGTCGCCATCATCCTTGGTAGTGGCGTTGTACAACTGGGCGGTGGCCAGCGAGGCGCCGATCTCGGTCTTCCAGCCATCGCTGTTGAAGGTGCGCGCCACGCGGGCGTTGAGCTGGTTGCGTTTCTCGTTGTCCTGGCGCGATTGGGTAAAGGCAATCGCATTGTCTTTCAGGTCGGCGTAACGCCCGACTTCAGGCGAATAGCGAATGTCGCTGGGCAACATGCGCGGGAAGAAGCCAAGCTGCACGTCCCAGTCCTGGTCCTTGTAGCTGTACTTGAGGCCGGTGCCGGCGCTCACCGCATAACCCATGAAAAACGGCAGGTGGTAACTCCAGCCAAATTGCGGATAGGGCTCCAGGCCAAACGGCTTGAACGGCGCCCCCAGTTGCAGGTTGGAGTTGGCGTTGAGTCGATAACCGACAAAGCCACGGTCGATGGAGCGCTTGCCGTCGTCCTGGAACCAGTAGCCGATATCGCTATAGAGGCTCTTGTAGGTGGCCTGCACATCCAGGCGGAACGTGTCGAAGAGAAACCGGCCATTGTTCTCGGTGGTGTCCCAATGCTCGTCGCGATAGTTGGTACGCAGCGCACCGCCGATATCCAGGCTGCTGTCACCGCTATCGCTGCGCCAGGAAATATGCGGGAAAGGTTTTTTGGCCGCGTTGGCCCGCACCGGCTCGGAAGGAATGGGTTCTGCGGCGAAACTGCTGAAACTGGCAAACATCAATCCTGCACACAAGACGCGCTTCATAGAGACCTCTCTACCGTGTGATCGGCAACACTCGTCCGCTTGCCTTTAAAGGCAACTAAGGAGGGAGCGGGTCTTACCGGGTTTAAGTGTTGGTTATTATTGTTTTATCGGCGAAACGCCGTTTAATCAGCGAATGCACAGGAGTAGAGCAGGAAGTGTGCCAGGCGGCCTGTTAGTTTGTTTTTTATAAAAATATCATTTAAAACAATTGTTTATATGGGAAACAAAGCTGTTTGTATAACCCATGAAACAACCCGCAAGTGCGGTAACAAAGTTGCCCGTGATAGGTGCGTCTTTATTGCACGCTGCCAATCAAGCGGGCACTTTGCGGGTGATCCTGTAGGCGCGAGCGAAGAACTTGAGGGTAACGCGGTTATTCAGGATAAACCGCGTTATCGTTAACGTTCTTCGCGAGCAAGCTCGCTCCTACAGGGGGGCTAGAGGTCGAGCACCAACCGTTGGCTCTTGCAGCCGGAAACACACACCATCATCGACTTGTTCGCCGCACGCTCAGCCTTGGTCAGCACCCCATCGCGATGGTCGATCTCGCCTTCCACCACCCGGGTTTCACAGGAACCGCAAACACCCTCACGGCAGCTGTGATCGATATCGCAGCCGGCTTCGAGCAGTACATCCAGCAAGCTCAAACCAGGCTCCACCGACAGGGTCTTGCCGGACTTTTTCAATTCGACGCTGTAGCGGTTCTGGGCATCTGCGCTGGGCGGCAGTTCGGCGGCGGTGAACCGCTCGATGTGCGCGTGGGGATAACCCAGGCGCTCACAGGTGCTCTCGAAGGCATCCAGCATCGGCGTTGGGCCGCAGCAATAGAAGTGCGTGTCCGCAGGCTGGCCGGCGAGGTAGGCGGCGAGGTCTGGCGGCACGCCTTTTTCGTCGTTGAAGTGGTACACCACCCGCGCATCGAGCCCGTTCAAGGCTTCCACCAGCGCCGCTTCCTGGCGCGAGCGCGCGCAGTAGATCAGCTCGGCGGATTTTCCCTGGGCCAGCAGTTGGCGGAACATGCAGTAGATCGGCGTAATGCCGATGCCACCGGCCACCAGCACACTGTGGCTGGCGCTCAGGTCCAGTGCGAAGTTGTTGCGCGGTGCCGAGATCGATAGCGGCATGCCGACCCGCAGTTGGCTGTGCACATATTCCGAGCCGCCGCGGCTGTTGCGGTCACGCAGGATGCCCACGGTGTAGCGCCCCTGGTCGCTGGGAGCGTTGAGCAGCGAGTAGCTGCGCACCAGGCCGTTGGCCAGGTGCAGGTCGATGTGCGAGCCGGCCTCGAACGGCGGGAACACGGTATCGCCCAACGGCCGCAGCTCCACGCTGATGATGCCTTCGGCTTCATAGCGCAAAGTGTGCACGCGGGCGGTGAGCAGGGAAGGCTTAGACATCATTCACCTCTGTGACGGTACGCAGGTCGACATCGAGCCGGGCGCTGGCCTCGATCTCGACCCGTAGTTCAGGAAACACCAGCGCGCTGACGGCCACCAGGGTCGACGTGGGAAACACTGCCTGGCCGGCGAAAAAATCCCGCCGGGCACGGCCCACCTGGTCCTTGTCGGCGATATCGGTGAGGTACACGGTCAACCGGTGGATATTGCCGATATGCCCGCCGGCCGCTGTCACCAGCGCCTGGATCTTGCCCAGCACCACCAGGGTCTGGGCGTAGCAATCCAGGTTCGCCTCGCGGCTGGCGGGGTGCGCGGTCATCCCTGACATCACCACTTCGCGGCCGATCAGCAGGGCGTTGGACCAACTGGCGCCGGCCGGCTCGGCCACGCCTTGGCATTCAACCCGTCGCACGGCCTGGCTCATGACAGTTGCTTCGCATCGATCAGTTCAAGCTGGGCCTTGGCCGCGTTCTTCAGGTAACGGCGCATGCGCACCACACCCAGGTCGTGCTGGTAGAGGTTTTCGCGCTGGTTGGCGTCCGGCTCCATGAACTCCAGCAGCACCCGATCCTGCTCCAGCACTGCCCAGTGCCGCGCTTCCAGGCGGTTCTTGTAGAGGAAGCGCCAGGTGTCGCGCTGCCAGCCGGTCAGCGGCCGGCAACGCCAGTGGAACACCGCTGACAACGCGCGGCTGCTCGGCGTGTAGCTGCCGATAATGGTGAAATTGCCGCCCGGGCCGCCGGTTTTCGGGTAGGGGATTTCCAGGCGTAGCCAGTGGCAGCCGTTGTCCATGAATTCGGTCCAGTCGAAGTTCACCCCGCGCTGGCCTTCCTTCTCGAAAAAGAACCCGTTGTCGGTGTCGCGGGTGACGAACTTGGCGGTGGCTTCGCCTTCGCTCATCGAGTGCGACATCTTGTGCAGGTAGGTGCCGTGCATCGGGTCCATGACGTTGTCGATCACGTAGCGATAGTCACCTTTCCACTCGGTGTAGCAGACGAAGCTGCTCCACTCGGGCGAGGTCAACTGCTCGGGCAACACCAACTCCGGCGGCGTCTCCAGGTGCGGGTCGGCGGCGTTGAACAGAAAGATCGCACCTGCTGCTTCGCGGGTATGGAACATACGGGTCGGGCGGCTGCCTTCAAGTTTGCAGCCGGGGCTGCCGGGGACCTTGGTCACCGTGCCGTCGCAGCGCACTTCGATGCCGTGATACGGGCATTGCAGGCGATCGCCCAGGATCGGGCCCTGGGACAGCGGCGCACCGCGATGGGGGCAGTGATCTTCCAGGGCGTGTACGCGGCCATCGTTATCGCGCCACAGGGCGATCTTGTAGCCGAGGCGGCGCACCGACACCGGCTTTTCGCCGAGCAGGTCCGAGGGTAATACCGGGAACCAGAGGTCTTTTAGGCCATTGGCCAGATGGTTTTCAACAGGGTCGACGGTCAATTGCATAGTCATTTTTTTATTCCTTCTGCCGGGTCATTCGCCCAGCCGGGCCATCAGGGTTTGATAGGCATCTGCCGTCCACTCGCCGCTGGTCAGCGGGCAGGGCGGGCCGGCCAGGTTGAGGTGGGCGAGCAGCGCCGCAAGCTCAGTCACGCCGTTGCCGAAGGCGCGTTCGATGGAATCGCCCAGCAGCTCTTCAAACTGGGTATTGGGCCGTTTGCGCGCCTGATGGGGCTCGAGGAATCGTTCGGTAGTGCTCATGTCATTGACCTCCGTTGCGTACCCGTTCGCGGATCGTTTCGCGTACCGGGATAAAGTCGTATGTCGGGAAAACTTCAGTGCTGAACACGCCCCACGCCGAGCGTTCCAGCTCCACGTTCAGCGCGGGCAGCAGGCTCGGCGGCAAGCGCAGGGTGACGATCTGGCCCAGGCCCATGGCCACGGTCCAGCTCACCAGTTCCACGCCTTGGGGCGGAAAACGCTCCCACCACTCTTGCTGCTTCATATGGCGCTGAATGTCTTCGAGGTTCTTCGATTGGTCGTGCTTGAGCAGCACAGTCACCAGCAAGGTTTCGTTCATGTTCAGGCCGCGCTTTGTGTGGGCACGGTCCAGGCGTCGTAGCCATAGACCCAGTCGGCATTACCGCCGTCCTTGAGCCACTGGTTGCCGCGCGAGCCGATCTGGATCTGGCTGGTACGTTCCAGGCGCGCCTGCTGGTACGCCTGCAATGCCTGCGCGACCTGTGCCGGGCTGTCGAGGTCTTGCAGGTAGCGACCGAGTACCACCGCATCCTCGATGGCCTGGCCGGCACCCTGGGCCATGAACGGCATCATCGGGTGACAGGCATCGCCCAGCAGGGTGATCGCGCCCTTGGACCAGAACGGCAGCGGGTCACGCTCATACAACGCGGTCTTGAGCACATCGCTGCACGCCTCCAGCAGGGCGCGGGCGTCCGGATGGAACGCTTGATAGTGGCTGCGCAGCTCATCGGCATCGCCAGCGCTGGTCCACGATTCTTCGTGCCAGCTGTCCTGGGCGGTGGTGGCGAAGATAAAAATGTCTTTACCCTGGTTGAGCGGGAACGTGACGATCTGGCTCTGCGGGTTGGGGCCCCACCACTTGGTGAAGGCCTGGATATTCGGCACATGGGCCACCAACTCGGCCGGCACTACGGCGCGGTACGCCACCACTCCGGTAAAGCGCGGATGCTCTTCGCCGAACAGCGCGTTGCGCACCACCGAATGAATGCCGTCGGCGCCGATCAGCACATCGCAGCGGTGCTGGCTGCCATCCTTGAAATGCAGGTGGATGCCGTCGTCAGTCTGCTCGACCCGTTCGGCGCGCTTGGCAAACTGCACCTGCTCCAGCGGGAACACCTCGGCCAGGGCCGCCAGCAGATCGGCGCGGTGGATGGTCAATTGCGGGGCGCCGTATTTCTGCTCGGCGGCATCGGACATTTCCAGGCGCGAAGTCTCTTCGCCGCTGTCCCACATCCGGCTGATGCGGTGGGTCGGCCGCGCGGCAGGGATGCGCACGGCGGCGCCAATGCCCAGGCCATCCAGCGCCCGTACCGCGTTGGGGGTGAGGTTGATATCGGCACCGACCCGCAAAAAGGCCTTGGACTGTTCGAACACGGTGACCTGGTGGCCGGCGCGGTGCAGGGCGATGGCGGCGGTCAGGCCGCCGATACCGGCACCGGCGATAGCAATATTCAGGGAAGACATGGGCGACTCCTGCTCAGGATTTGGGTTTGTCGGTGAGGAACTTGCCTTGCGGCGCCTCGACGTGTTGCTGGCGTCGGGTATTGCCGTCGATGCCACCGGCAATCGCCCACTCGGCGAACACCGTGGGGCCCGGCTCAAAGGTGCGTGGCTGCCATTCGCCGGTCAGTTGATCTTCGTCGGCGTAGTACTCCACCAGCGCGCCGGCGGGGTTCTTGAAGTACCAGAAAAACGCTGAAGACACCGGGTGGCGCCCCGGGCCGATTTCGGTCGGCCAGCCGCTGCGCGACACATGCATGCCGCCGCCGAACACCTCGTGTACGTCGCGTACGGTAAAGGCCACATGGTTCAGGCCGGCCCGTGGCGCCGGCAGTTGCAGCATGAACAGGTCGTGATGGCCGCCTTCTTCGGCGGTGCGCAAGAACGCCCCGCGATCCGGGTAGCGGTCCGAGGCCTGGAAGCCGAAACGCTCGTGGTAGAAGGCTTCGCAGGCGTTCACATCCTTGACGAAAAACACCACGTGGCCGACTTCAATCGGCGTGGCGCGTTCATAGATCGGCGCGGCCTTGTTGATCCGGCCCTTGGTCTGCCAGGTGTTGTGGCCGCTGCACTCGATCTGCAGCTCGCGCTTGCGCGTCACTTGCAGGCGGATCGCCAGGCCGTTGGGGTCGGTGCAGCCGATGCGCCCGTTACCTTCGACAAAACCCGGATCGTTGGCGATGCGTTCGGCGTACAGCGCAAGGTCCGCTGCGTCGGCCACGCCCCATACCACTTCGCGCACGGTGGAGCCGGCTTCGATGGCGGGCGGCAGGCTCGGTTTGTTCAGGTCGGCGAGTACTACGCGGCAGCCGTTGAGCGTTTCGAAGATCACTTCGTCCGCCTGGGTGCTGACCTGCTTCAAGCCCCAGTCGCTGAAAAACCGCACGCAGGTGTCGAGGTCCTCGACGCCATAGGTGACTTCATCAATACCTAAAACGCTCATCACGCTACCTCGTGTGGCACACCGGCCCAGGCCAGTGGCTGTTGGTTCATGCCCCAGTAGAGGCTCTTCTGTTCCATGTATTGCAGGATCCCCAGGCGCCCTTTTTCGCGGCCCAGGCCACTGTCACGCCAACCGCCGAACGGCGTGGAGATCGAGAACTGCTTGTAGGTGTTGATCCACACCGTGCCCGCCTGCAAGCGCCGGCCCAGGGCCCAGGCGCGCTTGTAGTCACGGCTCCAGATGCCGGCCGCGAGGGCGTACAGGCTGTCGTTGGCCTGCTCCAGCAGTTGCTCTTCATCGTCGAATGGCATGGCCACCAGCACCGGGCCGAAGATTTCTTCCTGGCACACCTGCTGTTGGTTGTGCAGGCCCTCGAGGATGGTTGGCGGGTAGAAGTAACCCTGGTCATACAGGCCACCGCTGGGGCGCTGCCCGCCCAGGCGCAGGCGCCCACCTTCGGCCAGGCCGAGGGCGACATAACGCTCCACCGATTCACGATGGCCGGCGCTGATCAGGGGGCCCATCTGCGTGTTTTCGTCGGCCGGGTCGCCCATGCGCAGGTTCGCGGCGGCGGCCACCAAACGTTGCATGAAAGGTTCGTACAAGGCACGCGCAACAAACAGCCGCGAACCGGCAATACACGCCTCGCCCGAGGAGCTGAAAATGCCGTACAGCACACCGGCCACTGCGTGGTCGAGGTCGGCGTCATCCAGGACGATAGTCGGCGACTTGCCGCCCAACTCCAAAGACACCGGCATCATCTTGTCGGCGGCGATATGGGCGATGTGCTTGCCGGTGCGGGTGCCGCCGGTGAACGACACGCGCTTGACCAGCGGGTGGCGGGTCAGCGCATCACCGAGCAATGAACCCTTGCCCGGCAACACGCTGATCAGGCCCTTGGGCAGGCCGGCCTCTTCACACAGGCGCGCCAGGCGCAGGGCCAGCAGCGGGGTGATTTCTGCCGGCTTGATCACCACCGCATTGCCCGCGGCCAGGGCCGGGGCGACCTTTTGCGCCTCGCTGGCAATCGGCGAGTTCCATGGGGTGATCGCGGCGACCACGCCCATCGGCTCGTACACGCTCATGCTGACGAAATCACCGCGCGACGGGGTGATGGTTTCTTCCAGGGTTTCGCAGGCAGCGGCGAAGAACTGGAAGGTACCGGCAGCACTCGCTACCAGCGCCCGGGTTTCATTGATCGGCTTGCCATTGTCCTGGCGTTGCAACTGCGCCAGCTCTTCACTGTGCAGGCGGATCAGCTCGGCAATGCGGTACAGCACGGCGGCCCGTTCGTGGGGTTTGCGCTGGGCCCAGCCGCTGTGCAGGAACGCCTGGTGCGCGCCCTGGATGGCGTCTTCCACATCCTGTAGATCGGCGGCATTGAGCCAGGCTACGGGTTCGCCGGTGGCCGGATAGTGGCTGGCGTAGCGCTCGCCACGGCCCTGGCGCCAGTGGCCGGCGATGCAGATCGGTAAAGTCTGTTCGAGGGTCATCGACGGGCTCCTAGATTGAGATGGCATGGGCGTGGTTGCCCAAGGCACGGACCACGCTGTACACGGTCAGCGCCGAGGTCTTGGGGTTGGCCAGCAGCGGCTTGCCGCGCAGGCTCAACTCGAACCGGCCAAAGGCGCCACGGGCTTCGAAGTGGTGGACGTTTTCGTCGCTGTGGGGGTCGGCGATCAACGTCACATGGGTGCGATCCAGGCCCAGCCCGGCCAGGGACAGGGTGGCGGCGACGTTGGCGTTTTTCGGGTACAGCCGCGCCGCTTCGCGGGCACTGCCCTGGAAGATCACCGTGGCTTCGCTGATGGAATCCAGATCGCAGGCCTGCTCGCCGGGGGTGTTCTTCCAGGCCCGGGCCGGCTTGCGCCCGGTGTAGTTGACCGAGTCCAGGCCGCCGACCTTGGCCGCCGACAACGCATCAATGCCGCCAATCGCGCCGGGCAGCAGCTCGATGCGGGTCTTGCCGCGTTCAGCGGCGGCTTCCAGGCGCTCGACCAGGCCCACTTCGGACAAGGCGCCGACCGAGACGATCAGGCAGGCAATGCCGCGCTCCAGGGCCGGCAGCACATGTTCCTCGATGGCCCGGTGGCCGGCGCACTCCACCAGCAAATCCGGGCGGGCGTCGGCGGGCAATGCCGTGAGCACCTGCGGCGGCTGTTTGAAACTGGCCAGGCGCTGACGCACCAGGGCTTCGGAGCCCTGGGACGCGATGACGTAATCCACGCACAGCTGCGGATCGTTCTCCAGCAGCTCCAGCACGCCGACGCCAATGGCGCCGCAGCCGATCATGGTGATATGCAACATGCGACGATCCTCAGGCGGTGGCCTTCTGGGCTTTGGTTTCGCTGTTGGGCGGGCCGGCGAACTGGGTGGCGAAGTTGCCCACGCTGAGCATGTCCACTTCCAGCAGGAACGGGCCGGGCTGGCTCAGGGCGCTGTCGACCACCTTGCCGAAGTCCTTGAGGTCGGTGACCAGGCCGTGGCGCAGGCCCATGGATTCGGCGAGCTTGGTGTAGTCCGGGGTGTGCAGGTCGACGTAGCAATGGCGGCTGCCGTAGACCGCGTCCTGGATATTTCGGATCACCCCGTAGCGCTGGTCGTTCATCAGCAGGATCACCAGGTTGGCGCGCTCCTGCACCAGGGTCGCCAGCTCACCGAGGTTGAGGATGAACCCGCCGTCGCCCGCCAAGGCAAACACCTTGCGCTCGGGCGCGGTTTCAGCCGCTGCCACGGCCGCACCGATACCCATCGCCAAACCCTGGCCGATGCCGCCACCGAGGGCGTGCACCCCGGCACGTGGGTGGTACAGGTTGAGCAGGCGGTTGCCCCAGATGCTGTTGGACAGGGTCACATCGCGCACCCAGGAGAAGTTGCGCCCGGTGCTCGCCTGCAATTGCTCGACCATCGCCGAGTACGGTCCCAGGTCCGCCACCAGTTGGCTGCGCGACTGCTCGCGCACGGCCTTGAGTTCGCTGAGAAACTGCGGGTCGGTGTGCAGGCGGCCTTCCAGGCGATCAGCCAAGCCGGCCAGGGCCAGGGCTGCATCGCCGCAGATAAACAGTTCGCTGGCATAGCTGCGGCCTTCGATGGCCGGGTTTGCGTCGATGCGCAGGGTGTTCTGCGGCAGCTTGAGCGCGTACTTGAAGGTCTCGTTGCTGCGCAGGCGTGAGCCGGCGATCAGCAGGGCATCGCAGGTTTGCAGGAACTGCTCGACCCGCTTGTTTTGCGAAAAGGCCCCCAGGCAACGCTCGTCGTCTTCATTGACCACGCCACGGCCCTGGGTCGACGTGATCACGCCCACACCCATCGCCAGCAGGCGTTTGACCTGCGCGCCGGCATGCCGTGCGCCGCCACCGAGCCAGAGCATTGGGCGCTTGGCACTGGCCAGGCGCGCGGCCACCAGGTCGAGGGCTTCCGGCGGCGGCACGGCGACCGGGATCGGCAGCGGCGACAGGTCGGTGGGCATCGGGATAAAGGTCGACTGGATGTCGATCGGGATCTCGACGCTGACCGGGCCGGTCGGCGCGGTGAGGGCGGTCTGCACCGCGAGCTTGAGGGTGCTGATGGCGGTCTCGACGCTGCGCACGCGGAAGGCGGCCTTGGACACCGCCTTGAGCATGTTCAACTGGTCGCGGGCTTCGTGGATATAGGCCAGCTCCTGGTCCAGGTACGGCGTCTCGATCTGCCCGGTGATGTGCAGCAGTGGCGTGCCGGCGGTCTGTGCTTCAACCATGGCGCCAGCGGCATTGCCGGCGGCGGTGCCGGTGGAGGTCAGGCACACGCCCAGGCCTCCGGTGGTGCGGGCATAGGCATCGGCCATGTTGGCGGCGCCGGCTTCACCCCGGGCCATGACAAAGCGGATGTTGCCGCGCACGGCGAAGGCATCGAGGATTGGCATGTTGTGGATCGAGATCACGCCAAATGCGGCCTTGACGTCGCATTGTTCGAGAAAGGCGGTGATGGCAGCGCCCACGGTGACAGTGTTTTCATTACGCATGGCGGGACAGGCCTCCGGATACATCGATATGGCTGCCTGTGGTGTAAGCCGACAGAGGCGAGGCCAGAAACAGGATCGCGCGGGCCGCTTCAAGCGGCAGGCCCAGGCGCCCCAGGGGAATATGTTTTTGTTGGGCCAGGCGGGCGGTCCATTGCGCCCAGTCGAGGTCGCGTTCTTCACGCGCTTCGAAGCGCCGGCGCCATTGCCCGGATTCCACCAGGCCAATCAGGATGCCGTTGACGCGGATGCCCTGGGGGGCGAATTCGGTAGCCATCGAGCGCACCAGGTTCTTGATCCCGGCGCGGGCGGCCGAGGTGGCGACCATGTGCGGCTCCGGCTGGCTGGCCAGCAGTGAGTTGACGCAGACGATGGCGGCGTCGGCCTGGTTTTGCAGCTGGGGCTTGAAGGCACGGACCGGGTTGATCACCGAAAAAAACTTCAGGTTCAGCTCTTCGGTCCAGGCGCTGTCGGTGGTGTCGGCAAAGGTCGAGACCCGGCCTTGCCCGGCGTTGTTGATCAGTACGCTGGCGGCGCCAAGCGCGGCCTGGCTGGCGCTGGCAAAGGCGTTGACCGCTTCGCCATCGAGCACATCGCACACCTGGGCCAGCAGTTGGCCTTGGGGGAAACGTTGGCGCAGATCGTTTTCGGCACGTTGCAGGCGCTCTGCATCGCGGCCGCAGAACGCGACGGCTGCGCCGGCTTCCAGCAGCAGTTCGACGCACGCCAGGCCAATGCCCGAGGAGCCTCCGGTGACGATTGCGGTGCGGCCCTGCAATGGATAAAGGCTCATCTCAATCTCTCATCAAGGCAGTGACGCGGGGCTGGCCGCTGTGGGCGCCGCCGTTGTAGTTGAGCAGGCGCGACAACTCGTCGGCGCTGCGCCGGACCTGGGTCAACAGCTCTTCAAAATTCACATGACCGATTTGCGTGGTGGGGATGGTCACGCCAAGGGCCGCCACGATGTCGCCGCTCTGGTCGCGTACGGGGGCGGCGACGGTGGAAATCGCCGATTCAAAGAATCCTTCGCCGCTGACAAAACCGCGTTGGCGGTCAGCCTGGAGCAAGTCGAACAGCTCCATCACGGTTTTGGGTGTGCAATGGGAGTGCTGTTCCAGATGCTCCTCGGGGTACAGCTCGCGCAGTTCGGCCAGGGACAGGTCTTCGAGGAGGATGCGCCCCAGCACCGTGGCATGGGCCGGCAACCGGGTGCCGACGTTGACCGCATTGGAGAACACCGAAGGCGGCGAGACCTTGGCCACGTACACGATGGAACGTCCGTCGCGCACCACCAGGTTGCTGGGGTAGTTCACCCGGTCGCACAACCGCGCCAGCAGTGGCTGCCCCAGTTCGGTCAGCTCCAGCGACGCGAGGTACTCGAAGCCCAGGCGCAGCACCGACATGCCCAGGCGGTATTCGTTGCCGCTGCGGGTGACGAAGCCCATGGTTTCCAGGGTGGTCAGCAGGCGGAAGATGGTCGAGCGCGGCAGCGCCAGGCGCCGTGCCAGCTCCGGCGCCGTCAGGGTGCGGTTGCGCCGGCTGAACTCGCAGAGCAGCAGCAAGCCGCGCTCCAGGCCCGGCACGATGTATTTGTCCTGGGCATCCTTCAGCAGATCTGAGTCGTTCATAAGGTTCTACCTGTCAGGGATTGTTTGAGGGCGTAGGCCAGGCGACCGGCAACCACCAGCGGTTGTTCGATGGGGCTGGCATGGCCTGCGTCGGCGATCAGGTTGAAGCTGGCACCCAGGGCCTTGGCCACGCCCAGGCAGGTGTCGGGGGTGGTGATGGCGTCGGCTTCGCCGCAATGCACGTCGCAGGGCATCGCCGGTTGGCCGTGGCGCAGCAGGTCGTCGCCGCACAGCAATTCGATGGCCTGGCGATAGCCCGGCGGGTTCAGGCGCGCCATGTTCCAGTGGACCCAGGCCAGTGCTTCGGGCTGGGCACGGGGTGACAGCATGTGCGCGCTGCGTTGTGCGGCCAGCCCGGCGATGCCCAGGCGTTGCAGGTTGTCCAGGCGTTGCTGGCGTACTTGCTGGCGCTGCGGGCTACGTTCGGGCGCGCCATAGCCGCGAGCGGGGCTGATCAGCACCAAGCGGCTCACGCGTTTGGCCTGGGCACTGCGGGCTAATGCCAGGGCGGTCAGCGCGCCCAAGGAATGGCCGACCAGCACGCACTCATCCACCTGCAGCGCATCGAGCATCTGCACCAGGCGCGCGGCGTATTGCTCGGCCTTGGGCACTTGCGACTCCAGGGGGCTGGAGTCTCCATAACCCGGTGCATCCCAGGCGATGACCCGAGCCTGGGCCGCCAGATGCTGTGCCACCTGCAGCCAGGACGCCGCCCCGGAGCCGATGCCGTGCAGCAACACCACCGCAGGCCCCGTGCCACAGACACGCAGGGCCTGCTGGCCACCTGCTGAGGCGACCAGCTGCTGGGGGAAATCGCGCTGCAGTTGGGCTTGCAGGTGGGCCGTCGGCGCGGCTTGAGTGAGTCCTGGCAACATGGGCTTACCCGCGCTTGATCGAGGCCAGAGGGTGCTCTGGCGGATAGGTCGGGGTGATCGGCTTTTTCGCGCCGAGCATCACGCACATCAGCGCGTCTTCGTCGCCGATGTTGATCTCTTCGCGGTACACGCCAGGCGGCACGGAAATCACGTCGCGGTCGGTGAGGATGGTTTCGAAGCGTTCACCGTCCTTTTCCAGCACCACTTTGAGTTTGCCGCGCAGCACGAAGAACACTTCTTCGACGTCAATGTGCAGGTGTGGCGGGCCCTCGTGGCCGGCCGGGATGACCATGGTGGAAAAGGTGAAGTGCTCCGACGGGATGGTGTTCATGTCGGTGCTGATGCCGGTACCGCCGGTGCCGATGTAGCGCATTTGCGCGCGGCGGAACTTGGGGTCGTAGTCGGCCTGGAACTTCAGCGCATCCCAGTCGTACTTGCGCGTCTCGTAGCGGGCGATACGCGTGCTCATCCAGCTTTCCAGGCTGGCGCCGGCAGGGCGATCCCAGCTTTTTGGGGTGTCGTTTTGGGCAGATAGATCAGTCATGACAGTCTCCAGATCAAGGCATGACGAACCCGCCGTTGACCGGCAGGGTTTGTCCAGTGATAAAGCGGGCAAGGTCGGACAGCGCGAACAGCACGGCGCCGCTGACGTCTTCGGGCAATTGCGGGCGCTGCAGGGCCCGCTGGTCGTTGTACAAACGGTGGCGCGCCTCGGGCACGTAGGCGGTGGCTTCCACCAGCACCAGGCCGGGGGCGATGGCGTTGACGGTGATGTTGTCGCTGCCCAGTTCCCGCGCCAGGCTGCGGGTCATGGCGATGATTGCGCCTTTGCTGGCGACATACGCCAACAGGTTCGGCGCGCCCCACAGCGGGGTGTCCGAGGCCAGGTTGACGATGGCGCCCTGACCGCTGTCGCGCAGGGCTGGCAGGCAGGCGGTGGTCATCAGCCAGGTGCCGCGCACGTTGACGTGCATCACCTGGTCCCAGGTGTCGATGCTCAGCTCTTCACAGCTCCTGCCGCCGGAGTTGGTGATCGAGGCGTTGTTGACCAGGCCGTCGAGGCCGCCGAGCAGGCTGATCGTCGCGTCGATACAGGCCTGGATCGATGCGGGTTGCGCCAGGTCCACCGTCACGGCCTGTACGTCCAGGCCCAGCGCCCGTAATTCGGCGGCGGCCTGCTGCACACGTTCGTGCAGCACATCGGCGATCACCACACGGGCGCCGGCCTGGCCGATGGCCTGGGCAAAGGCATAGCCCAGGCCACGGGCACCACCGGTGACCAGCACGCGGCGGCCTGCAAGCAAAAGGTCATGGCCGCTCATCATTGAGTGCTCAACATGGCTTTGGGCATGTAGTGCAGGACGCGTTTTTCCGCCCACACCACCGCACCGTAGGCGATCACCCCAATCAGGGTCAGCGCCACAATGGCGACGAACACCCCGGCGGTGTTGCCCTGGCCCTCGGCGTCCACCAGCAAGAAGCCCAGGCCCTGGTTGCCGCCCACCAACTCACCGACGGTGACGCCAATCACCGCCAGGGTCGAGGCGATACGCAGGCCGGAAAACAGCGCGGCCATGGCCGATGGGAACTCCACCAGGCGGAAGATCTGCCAGCGGCTGGCGTTCATGGTGCGTACCAGGTTGATCATGTCCGGGTCGACGGTGCGGATCGCCGAGAGCACGTTGATCATCACCGGGAAAAACACAATCAGGATGGCGATCAGGATCTTCGGGTAGATGGTGTAGCCCAGCCACATCACGAACAGCGGCGCGAAGGCGACTTTGGGGGCGATCTGCAACGCCAGGATGTACGGCGACAACATGGCTTCGGCGGCCGGCGACAGGCCCAGCGAGACACCGATCATCACCCCCAGCAGGGCGCCGAGGGCGAAGCCGACGACGATCTCCAGGGCGGTGATCAGGGTGTGTTGCAGCAGGCCGCCGGTTTGCCACATCACCAGGCTTTCCTGGGCCACGCGGCTGAGTTTGGGCATGACGAACTCGGGCATGCCGAGCAGGCCCGGACCCCATTGCCACAGCACCAGGAACAGGATCAGCAGCGCGACGCTACCGAGCACGGAGTTGTTGTTTTTCATCGTGTGCGTACCTCAATGTCCCGGTGCTTCACTGTGCGGCGACCGGGCTGTCGACGAATTGGTTGGTGAAGAGCTCTTCAAGCGGGGTCGCCTGGGTGACGATGCCTTCGCTGACATAGAACTGGCGCACCTTGTCCAGATGCTCCGGATCGATGTGGCCGAGCACGGCTTGCTTGGCGTAGACGTGTTCGACGTAGAGCTTGAAGATCTTCTCCAGCGAGTCTTCCTTGCCGGCGTAGGCCGGTACCGCCTTGGCGAAGGTCACGGCGGCGGCGCGCGGGTCCTGGATGATGTCGCGCATGCCTTGCAGGGTGCCCTGCACCACGCCACGCACAACCTGGGGCTGGTTCTTGATGGCGTCGTCCGAGGCGAGAATCGCCTGGGCCATGCTTTCGAAGATCTGGTTCTGGGGGATCAGCTTGATCTGCACCCCGGCTTCCTGGGCGTTGATCACCCAGTCCGGTACGCCGGCCATGGCCTGGGCCTTGTTGGCGGAGAACAGCTGCCAGACCCCGGCGGGGCCGGCGGCCTGGATGTCCACGTCGTTCTTGCCCAGCCCGGCTTTGCGCAGCGAGGCGAGCAGGGCGTAGTAAGTGGTGTCGGAGTACGACATCACCGTCATGGTCTTGCCCTTGAGGTCGCTGATGCTGTTGATGTTGTCCTTGGCATTGGTGGCGATCATCGTCACCCCGCCGTCACCCAGCACCGCCACGGCGCGCACCGGGATGCCATTGGCCCGCACCACGATCGGCGTGTCACCGATGGCGCCGCCGATCAGCGCGTTACCGGCGCCGATCTGCTTGGCCACGTCCACGCCACCTTTGGCGGCGATAAAGGTCAGGTCCAGGTCCTGGGCCGTGTAGTAGCCCTTTTCTTTGGCGATGATCCACGGTGCGAACGCGGGCGAGTTGGGCGGCGCCGGCAGCAGGTAAGTGACCTTGGTCGGCTGTGCCTGGGCGGCGCAGGCCATACCGACGCCCAGGCTGAGGGCGCAAAGACGTTGAAACAGAGACTTGAGCATGGGGACTCCTGAATCGGTTGGGGGCCGCGAGGGCGGTGATCAGTGCAGTTCGGTGTCGGCGCCGACCTGGAGCAACTCCATCAGGCGGCCTACCAGCGGGCCGATTTCCGGCAGCTTGCGGCGCTCCAGGGGGTTGTCGCGAAACGGCAGGTCAATGCTGATTTCTTCGATGATCGTGCCGGGGCGCGCGCTCATGACCAGCAAGCGGTCGGACATGGCGATGCCTTCGATCAGGTCATGGGTGATGAACAGGGCGGTCTTCTTTTCGTCGAACAGCATCCGTGCCATGTCCTGTTGCAGGATCATCTTGGTCTGGGCATCGAGGGCCGAGAACGGCTCGTCGAGGAACAGCACCTGTGGGTCGATGGCCAGGGTGCGAGCCAGGGCGGCGCGCTGGCGCATGCCGCCGGAGAGCTGGAACGGGTAGTGATCGGCGTAACCGTTGAGGTGGCAGCGGTCGAGCAGGTCCAGGGCCACCTTCTGCCGGGTGGCGGCGGGCACGCCCTGGATCTCCAGGCCCAGCTCCACGTTGCGGCGGATGCTGCGCCAAGGCATCAGCAGATCCTTTTGCAACATGAACGCGACCTGCGGCACGGGCCCGGTGACCGGCTCGCCACCGACGAACACTTCACCTTCGCTGGGCCGGTACAGGCCCGAGCCCATATTCAAAATGGTGCTCTTGCCACAACCGGATGGGCCGATGATCGACACCACTTCACCCCGGCGAATCTTGAAGTTCACCTCGCGAATGGCGAAGGGCGCGTCCGCTTTACCCTTGGCCGGGAAACATTTACCGACATTGCGAAATTCAATTTCAGTCGGCTCCAGCTCTTCCTTGAGAGCGGGGTTATTCCATTGGGGCGTCACGGCGTACATCTCTTTCACAGCCATCAGGTAGGTTCTCTGGTCTGTTTTATAGGTGATACGCCGTTTAGTGCATGAACAATGCCAGGGGGTTATTTCCTACAGTTTTTTAGTAAATGTCTTTTGATATCAGTTGTTTGGATATAAATAGTTGCAGGCTTAATGTTTCATATATGAAACGTTGGTTCTTATATGGCACGAAATTGCACACTGCCCGGGCATGTTTTGGGAAGTTGCGAGAACTCGGTGCTTTTTCGGGTAACGCGGAGAAGTTACGAAGGGGCTTATTTGTTTTATATATAAAACGCAGCTGTGCGTTTCTATATAGGTAGTTGTAGGAGCGAGCTTGCTCGCGAAGAACGTTAACGAAAACGCGGGCTTCCTGGATAAGCGCGGCGGTCTCGGGTTTTTCGTCGGAACGCCGCCCGGAGCCAAGCTCGCGCCTACAGGGGGCAGGCGTTAAAAAAAAGCAAAAAAAAGGGCCTGAAGAGCAAGTCTTCAAGCCCTCAAAAGGGTGAGAGGTGTCTAGTCCCTCAACCTGGTGAGCGGTGCTACGTGCGTTCAGGCCTTCAAAGGCACCAGACGCGGGGCAATCATGTTTTCCGGGCGCAGGATGTCGTCGAGCATGGCGTCGTCGAGCAAGCCTTCTTCACGCACCAGTTCCAGCACGCCGCGGCCGCTTTCAAGGGCGATACGCGCGATGCGGGTGGCGTTTTCATAGCCGATGTACGGGTTCAGCGCAGTGACCAGGCCGATGGAGTGCTCCACCAGTTCGCGGCAGCGGGCTTCGTTGGCGGTGATGCCGACGATGCAGTGCTCGCGCAGCATGTCCATGGCGCGTTGCAGCAGGCGGATCGAGTCGAAGATCTTGAAAGCGATCAGCGGCTCCATCACGTTCAGTTGCAGCTGGCCGCCTTCGGCCGCCATGGTCAGGGCCAGGTCGTTACCGATGACCTGGAACGCTACCTGGTTCACGGCTTCCGGGATCACCGGGTTGACCTTGCCGGGCATGATCGAGCTGCCTGGCTGACGCGCTGGCAGGTTGATCTCGTTGATCCCGGTACGTGGGCCGCTGGACAGCAGGCGCAGGTCGTTGCAGATCTTCGACAGCTTCACCGCGGTGCGCTTGAGCATGCCGGAGAACAGCACGAAAGCGCCCATGTCGGAGGTGGCTTCGATCAGGTCGGCCGCCGGTACCAGCGGCTGGCCGCTGATGGTGGCCAGGCGTTGTACGGCCAGGGCCTGGTAGCGCGGGTCGGCGTTGATGCCGGTACCGATGGCGGTGCCGCCCAGGTTGACTTCGGTCAGCAGCTCCGGAGCCAGGGTTTTGAGGCGTGCCAGGTCTTCACCCAGGGTGGTGGCGAAGGCGCGGAATTCCTGGCCGAGGGTCATCGGCACGGCGTCTTGCAGTTGGGTGCGGCCCATTTTCAGGACGTGGCCGAACTCGACACCTTTGGCGGCGAACGCCTGGATCAGGCTGTCGAGGCTGGCCAGCAGCGCGTCATGGCCCAACAGCAGACCCAGGCGGATCGCGGTCGGGTAGGCGTCGTTGGTCGACTGCGCCATGTTCACGTCGTTGTTGGGGTGCAGGTACTGGTATTCGCCCTTGTTGTGGCCCATGGCCTCCAACGCGATGTTGGCGATGACTTCGTTGGCATTCATGTTGGTTGAAGTGCCAGCGCCGCCTTGAATCATGTCCACCACGAACTCTTCGTGGAAGTCACCGCGGATCAGGCGGGCGCAGGCTTCGCTGATGGCAGCGTGCTTGGCTTCGCTGAGCTGGCCCAACTCGCGGTTGGCATCTGCGGCGGCTTGCTTGACCATTGCCAGACCGACCACCAATTTCGGGTAATGCGAAATCGGAACGCCGGAGAGACGGAAGTTATTCACAGCTCGCAGGGTCTGGATGCCGTAATACGCTTGAGCAGGTACTTCAAGTACGCCAAGCAGGTCTTTTTCTGTGCGGAATGATGCAGCGGAGGACATGACGGAAATCATCTCGATATGGACCCGGGCTAGGCCGGAACGCTGTGAATGCTAGGCTTGTGGGAGTTTTTGGGCCAATGCTATTAAGCACTGGCCTATGCACAAACGGCATAATGTTGATGTGACCCGGTTATCATGGCGGGCGTGTGTGCCAAAATGGTGCATGCCCTGGAGAATCAGATGAACCTTGAAAGCAAATGGCTGGAAGACTTTAGCGCCCTGGCGGCCACCCGCAGCTTCTCCCAGGCAGCGGAGCGGCGCTTCGTCACCCAGCCGGCCTTCAGTCGACGCATCCGCAGCCTCGAGGCGGCCCTGGGGCTGACGTTGGTCAACCGTTCGCGCACGCCCGTCGAACTGACCGCGGCGGGGCAGTTGTTTTTGGTCACCGCGCGCACGGTGGTCGAGCAATTGGGCGAAGTACTGCGCCATTTGCATCATTTGGAAGGTGGCCAGGGCGAAGTCATGCAAGTGGCTGCCGCTCACTCCCTGGCGTTGGGCTTTTTCCCACGCTGGATCGCGCAATTGCGCAACGAAGGGCTGAACATCGCCACACGTCTAGTGGCCACCAACGTCGGCGATGCCGTGCATGCCCTTCGCGAAGGCGGGTGCGACCTGATGCTGGCGTTCTACGACCCGGATGCGGCGATGCAGATGGACCCGGACATTTTCCCGTCGTTGCACCTGGGCAACACCGAAATGCTCCCGGTGTGCGCCGCCGATGCCGATGGCAAGCCGTTGTTTGACCTGGAGGGCGAGGGCAGTGTGCCGCTGCTAGCCTACAGTGCGGGTGCGTTTCTCGGGCGCTCGGTCAATCTGCTCTTGCGCCAACGTGCCCTGCGCTTCACCACGATTTACGAAACCGCGATGGCCGACAGCCTGAAAAGCATGGCCCTGGAAGGATTGGGAATTGCCTGGGTGCCACAGTTGAGCGTGCGCGCCGAACTGGCGCGCGGCGAGCTGGTGGTGTGCGGCGGGGCGCAGTGGCATGTGCCGCTGGAGATCCGGTTGTATCGCTGCGCGTTGGTGCGCAAGGCCAACGTGCGGTTGTTGTGGCGCAAGCTGGAAGGCGGCGCGGCGCAGTCCCCGGCGGCTGAGCGCGGTTAAATGTGGGAGCTGGCTTGCCTGCGATGGCGGAGGGTCAGTGCCTGAAATGTCAGCTGATACACCGCCATCGCAGGCAAGCCAGCTCCCACAGTATTTTGTGGTGTTTTCGCTGACCTGGAAGTCAATAAAACCGCCTGTTTGAGGTGTAAGACAGATGGTCACCCAAGGGGCTGTTTATCTGCATTATTACGGTATACTGCGCGGCCTTCGGCCGGTCCAACCGGCCTTAATTCGTACAACAAGCCACGCCGGATTTCCCGCGTGGCTTGTTGTTTTTTGACGCGCCTGCGGGCGCCCAGAGAGAAGAGGCACGACGATGAGTGCATTGGTTGGCGTGATCATGGGCTCCAAGTCCGATTGGTCCACCCTTAGCCACACCGCCGATATGCTGGAAAAGCTCGGCATTGCGTTTGAAGTGAAGGTGGTCTCTGCCCACCGCACGCCAGACCTGCTGTTCCAGTATGCCGATGAAGCAGAATCCCGTGGCATCGAGGTGATTATCGCCGGTGCCGGTGGCGCCGCCCACTTGCCGGGCATGTGTGCGGCCAAGACCCACTTGCCGGTGCTCGGCGTGCCGGTGCAGTCGTCGATGCTCTCGGGCGTGGATTCGCTGTTGTCCATCGTGCAGATGCCCGCCGGGATTCCGGTAGCGACCCTGGCGATCGGCAAGGCTGGTGCGATCAACGCGGCATTGCTGGCTGCCAGTATCCTGGGCGCCAAGCATCCACAGTTCCACGCGGCCCTGAAGAAATTCCGCGCCGAACAGACTGACAGCGTCCTGGACAATCCAGACCCACGCATCGCCTGAGGTTGTTGATTGATGAAAATCGGTGTAATCGGTGGCGGCCAACTGGGTCGCATGCTGGCCTTGGCGGGCACTCCGCTGGGGATGAACTTCGCGTTTCTTGATCCGGCGCCGGACGCCTGTGCGGCGGCCCTGGGCGAACACCTGCGGGCGGACTACAGCGACCCAGACCACTTGCGCCAACTGGCCGATGAAGTCGACCTGGTGACCTTCGAGTTCGAAAGCGTGCCGGCTGAAACCGTAGCGTTCCTGTCGCAATTCGTGCCGGTGTACCCGAGCGCCGAAGCGCTGCGCATTGCCCGTGACCGCTGGTTCGAAAAGAGCATGTTCAAGGACCTGGGCATTCCGACCCCGGCGTTCGCCGATATCCAGTCCCAGGCGGACCTGGATGCTGCCGTCGCCAGCATCGGCCTGCCGGCCGTGCTGAAAACCCGCACCCTGGGTTATGACGGCAAGGGCCAGAAAGTCTTGCGCACCGAAGCCGATGTGGTCGGCACGTTCGCCGAGTTGGGCAGCGTCGCCTGCCTGCTGGAAGGCTTTGTGCCGTTCACCGGCGAAGTCTCGCTGGTGGCCGTACGCGCCCGTGATGGCGAAACCCGCTTCTACCCGTTGGTGCACAACACCCACGACAGCGGCATCCTCAAGTTGTCCGTGGCCAGCACCGATCACCCGTTGCAGGCCCTGGCCGAAGACTATTCCAGCCGCGTATTGAAGCAACTGGATTATGTTGGCGTGATGGCGTTCGAGTTCTTTGAAGTCGACGGTGGCCTCAAGGCCAACGAAATCGCCCCGCGCGTGCACAACTCCGGGCACTGGACCACCGAAGGCGCTGAGTGCAGCCAGTTCGAAAACCACCTGCGGGCGGTAGCGGGCTTGCCACTGGGTTCCACGGCCAAGGTCGGCGAGAGCGCGATGCTCAACTTCATTGGCGTGGTGCCGCCGGTTGACCAGGTCATTGCGATTGATGACTGCCACCTGCATCACTATGGCAAGGCTTTCAAGGTCGGGCGCAAGGTCGGTCACGCCAACCTGCGTTGCAAGGACCGCGCGACGCTTGATGCGCAAATCGCCAAGGTCCAGGCGCTGATCGCTGCGCAATAACCCTGGGGGCGGCGGGAACCATTGGTGACCGCCATCCTCTGATTGCAGGATGCCAAAGTCTGACTAGGCTTCAGCTAACTTTCATTCAGAGGGAAATGCCATGGGTATCATTGGGACCATCTTTATCGGTTTGATCGTCGGCCTGCTGGCGCGTTTCCTGAAACCAGGCGACGACAGCATGGGCTGGATCATGACCATCCTGCTGGGTATCGCCGGCTCCCTGGCGGCGACCTATGGTGGCCAGGCGCTGGGTATCTACCAGGCAGGCCAGGGCGCAGGCTTCATTGGCGCGTTGGTAGGTGCCATTGTGTTGCTGGTGATCTACGGTCTGCTGAAAAAGAAGTGATTTAGCGACAAGCCCTCTGCGCTGCGCAGGCGCAGGGGGCTAGAATGCCGGCACTGTTCTTATTTGCCGAGCCACCTTCATGCGCCGCCTCCTGTTGACTGTCCTTTTGCTGGGTTCAAGCCTGGCCCACGCCGCTGAGCTGCCGGAAACCGACTGGCTGGAACTGATGCCCAAGTCAGACCAGAAAGCCCTCGAACAAATGCCGGATATCGACCACAACTCCCCAGAGGCCCTGGGCACCTTTACCGAAAAGGGTGGCTTGAAGCAGAGCAAGGGCTTGCCGGCCGTGATGTATTCGACCAAGACCGTGGGCGCCATGAATGGCAAGCACATCCGCCTGGGTGGCTATCCGGTGCCCCTGGAAACCGATGCCAAGGGCCGCAGTACCCTGTTCTTCCTGGTGCCGTACCCGGGCGCCTGCATCCACGTGCCGCCGCCACCGCCCAACCAGTTGGTGTTGGTACGCTATCCCAAGGGCTTGAAGCTCGATGATATCTACACGCCGTTGTGGGTCACCGGCACGTTGAAGGTGGAGACGGTCAACAACGACCTGGCAGATGCGGCGTATGCGCTGGATGCGGGTGTGGTGCGGGTGGTGCAGGAGTCAGACCTGTAACCAGCGCCACAAATCCCCCCCCTGTGGGAGCGGGCTTGCTCGCGATGGCGGTGTATCAGTCGACATTTCGTTAACTGACCCACCGCTATCGCGGGCAAGCCCGCTTGTATGTTTAGACTTGAAGGGGTGGGCGGCGACTAAAAGCCCGATTCCGACTCTAGCCAGTACGGACCGTGGGAGACTTCTCGTCCCGCCCTTTCTACCCTAAGCGCCGATAAGGAATTCATCGGGAAAACCGACAATAGAGGCAAGCCAGCGCTGGGATAGACCCCGACAAGCCCTTAAACCCTAGCTCCGAGGATTAGTTATGACAATCCTTACTTCACCAACGGTTGTGGGTATCGATGTGGCCAAGGCCGAAATCGTTGCCTACCGCGAAGACCTCAACGCCACTCAAGCCATTACCAACGACCGCGATGCTCTTGGCCGCTGGCTCAACACATTACCTGCCAACAGCTCAATTGCCCTGGAAGCCACCAGCACTTACCACTTGGACACAGCTGAACTCGCCCATGAAATAGGACATCGGGTTTACGTTGTAGACGCTTATCGGTTGAGCCATTACCGCGAAAGCATTGGCCAGCGGGCGAAAACCGACCCTTGTGATGCACGTTTATTAGCGCGCTACCTGAGCAGCGAGCAGAAACGGCTACGGCTCTGGAGTCCACCTCCGCAGGCTTACAAGTTATTGAAAAGCTTGCTACACCGACGTGCAGAACTTATCAACTTGCGTGTAAGCCTCACACTGAGCTGGTCAGGCGAACCGCTTTTGAAAGACGAGTTGGCCCAGCAGTTAAAGTCCTTCAAACAAGCTGAGCAGGTCATTCAGAAGTTGCTGCACAAGGTCAGCAAAGAGGCGGGCATCACCGAAAATATCAAGCGCTGCAAAGCCATTGAGGGAGTGGGTGATCTTACGGCTACTGGTCTAGCGACAGCCTTCATGCGCGGTCAGTTCGCCAATGGCGATGCATTCATCGCTTTCTTGGGGATGGATCTGAGACCAAAAGACTCCGGAAAAAAGGCCGGCCCTCGGCACTTGAGTAAAAAGGGCGATTCAGAGTTGCGGCGCCTTGCTCACAACGCAGCGATGGCCGCTAGCCGATCTGCGACCTGGAAACCGTACTACGAGTCCTACCTGGCCCGAGGACTGGCAAAGACCCAAGCCCTGGTAATCCTCGCCCGCAAGCTCTGCCGGGTGGCATTCGCGCTGATGAAAAACCAGAGCGAATACCAACCGAACTTAAGGTTGCAGGGTTTACCTGCAACATAGAATCTCCCACATTGGGTCTACAGGGGCAGGTTGGCGATGCTCACGCCCATGGTGTGGCTCGCACCCGGTGCCAGCGCCACTGCATCGTCCAGCACATTGGCCGTCTCGATGCACAGCATGCCCTGCCAGCCATCGTCGGCCATGTCATCGAAAGCCTTGGCGCGTTCAGTCCAGGGGTTCCAGATCACGGTCGATTTCGACCCTTCGCTGTTGAGCTGGATACGCCGCTGCCAGTCGTTATCCACGATGTTCAATTGGGCCGGGGTGTCGAGGTAGATGCGGTCGGTCTCGGCAGTGAAGTGCAGGAGGCCCGATTGATTCTTGGTCGCCCAACCGTCGGCGGTATCGATATAGTCCAGCCCATCCAGGCCTTCGACCTGCACGTTGCGCACATCGCTGACGGCGAAGTAGCTGTGCAGCGCCTGGCTGATCGTCACCGTGTGGGTGCCACGGTTGTGGCTGGTCAGGCGGATATGCAGTTGCTCGTCCAGCAGCAGGCTCATGTTCAGATCGACCTGATGCGGCCAGCCAGGGAAACCGCCCGCTGGCGCAATGAGCGCCAATTCAACGCGATTGTCTTGCACGCCGACCAAGGTCCAGATGGCGGTACGCGCAAAGCCATGGGCGCCGGCCGGCTGGTCGCTCTGGCGCATCGCCTTGACGCTTTGCGGGTTGCGCTCGAATACACCAAACCACGGCCAGCACACCGGCACGCCGGTACGGATGCCTTTGCCTTGCTTGAACACCGCCTTGTCGTTGGGCCAGATCACCGGTTTTGCGTCGGCCGGCTGGTAACTGAAGACGTGCGCACCCTGTTGGGCCACCAGCACTTCGGCGCCGTTGTGGCGGATGCGCCAGCAGTCCAGCTCATCCATTTTCACGGTTTCAACGTGAGGCGTAGGCATACAGGGCTCTCTTAATGACAGGCAATGGGGCAATGGACCGTCAAACCGCCGTGAGGTTTAACGCGCCCGTGACGGAACCGAGCGGGTGCGACCGCTGCCATCAATGGCGACGAACACAAACACCGCCTCGGTGACTTTGCGCCATTCGCTGGACAGCGGGTCATCGCTCCACACTTCGACCATCATCTGGATCGAGCTGCGGCCGATTTCCAGGGCCTGGGTGTAGAAGGACAACTGCGCGCCTACCGCCACCGGAACCAGGAACGCCATGCGATCGATCGCCACGGTAGCCACGCGGCCGCCGGCGACCTTGCTGGCCATTGCCGTGCCGGCCAGGTCCATCTGCGCGACCAGCCAGCCGCCGAAAATATCGCCGAAACCGTTGGTTTCACGGGGAAGTGCGGTGATTTGCAGGGCGAGATCGCCTTGCGGGATAGGATCTTCTTGTTCGAGTTCGATCATGCCGGGGGTGCCTCTGACCCGTGACTCTTGGAATATGTAATCGGTGAATAGCCGTCTTGGAAAAACGATTCAGCCCCGAACATACTACGTTCGTCACGTTTTTCGAAAGGCGCCTGAAGGGAAACTCTGCGAAATCGGCTGGCCGGTGCCAACGACGTTTTCGCGCAACTTCCACTGATATGCCGGTGCAAGGTGGGGAGTATATCGGTCGATAGCCTGCACGACGACCACCGGGTCCTGATTTTGTACATCTATCTACAGGGTTTGGCAGGCGTCAATAAAATGGCCAAAACAGTCATGCAACTTGAGGGGTTTGACCATTGTTTATTTTGAACCCGGCGCCCCAGTATTTGTTGGCGTTTTCGGTCCCCGACAATAATTCGAAGAGGGAACGGGCGGGCCTCGCAAGGGGGTGACTTTGCGAGTTGGCGCCAACCGCCGTGCAGGCGTTTAGACTGTGCTTTTCCGGGCAATTTGCTATCTTGCCGGACCTGCCGGGCCAAACCCAAGCCGTTGCGGATTCCTGATCTGACCTAATAAGAGAAGCCTTGCCATGACCACAGTGCCTTCAAGCATTGCGCCGCCCGCCCGCCCGCTGAACCGCAACGATTACAAGACCCTGTCGCTGTCCGCCCTGGGCGGTGCGCTGGAGTTCTACGACTTCATCATCTTCGTGTTCTTCGCCACGGTGGTCGGGAAGCTGTTCTTCCCCGCCGACATGCCTGAATGGCTGCGCATGATGCAGACCTTCGGCATCTTCGCCGCCGGCTACCTGGCGCGGCCGCTGGGCGGGATCATCATGGCGCACTTCGGCGACCTGCTGGGGCGCAAGAAGATGTTCACCCTGAGCATCTTCATGATGGCCGTACCGACCCTGATCATGGGCCTGCTGCCAACCTACGCGCAGATTGGCCTGTGGGCACCGATTCTGTTGCTGCTGATGCGCGTGATCCAGGGTGCGGCGATTGGTGGCGAAGTGCCGGGGGCGTGGGTGTTTGTGTCCGAGCACGTACCGCCACGGCATATCGGTTACGCCTGCGGCACCCTGACCAGCGGCCTGACCGGCGGGATTTTGCTGGGCTCGCTGGTCGCCACCGCGATCAATACGGCCTACACCCCGGAGCAGGTCTCCGATTACGCCTGGCGGATTCCGTTCCTGTTGGGCGGTGTATTCGGCCTGTTTTCGGTGTACCTGCGCCGTTGGTTGCACGAAACGCCGATCTTCGCCGAGATGCAGCAGCGCAAGACCCTGGCGGCCGAGTTGCCGTTGCGTGCGGTATTGCGCGACCACCGTGGCGCCATCGTGCTGTCGATGTTGCTGACGTGGTTGCTGTCGGCCGGCATTGTCGTTGTCATCCTGATGACTCCGACGGTGCTGCAGACCATCTACCACTTCAGCCCGACGGTGTCGTTGCAGGCCAACAGCCTGGCGATCGTCACCTTGAGCTTTGGCTGTATCGCGTCCGGCGCGCTGGCTGACCGTTTTGGTGCGGGCCGTGTGCTGGTCGCCGGTTGCGCGTTGCTGCTCGCGACCTCGTGGACGCTGTATCACAGCCTGCTGGATCACCCGGACTGGCTGTTCCCGCTGTATGCCTTGACTGGTTTGTTTGTCGGCACCATTGGCGTGGTGCCCTACGTGATGGTCAAGGCCTTCCCGCCGGTAGTGCGTTTCAGCGGCCTGTCGTTTTCCTACAACGTTGCCTACGCCGTGTTCGGTGGTCTGACGCCGCTGGTGGTATCGCTGCTGATGAAAGAAAGCCCGATGGGCCCGGCTTACTACGTTGCCATCCTCTGTGTGATGGGGATGGTCGTGGGCGGGTACCTGTGGAAGCGCGGGCGCTGAACCTGTAGGCGCCGGCTTGCCGGCGATGGCGTCCCTTGGTCAGCGTACGACTCAAGGGCTCCATCGCCGGCAAGGTGTTGTAGGCAGTCAACGTTTACAGAGTGTTTCTGAATTACCGCAATTCCTCGCCTCGCCCCCGCATTTACTCAGCTCCTCTCCCGTATCCGCTTGCGCTGCCAATACTGGCCTTTCATCTAATTGTCATATTCCAGACATAGAGTGTTCACACGGCCTACCGATACTTGGCCCCGATCCAACTATCCCTATCTGCTAGGAGTAAGGCATGAAACTGAAGCGTTTGATGGCGGCAATGACTTTTGTCGCTGCTGGCGTAGCCACTGCCAACGCGGTCGCCGCTGTTGACCCTGCGATCAAGCCCTACACCAAGACCTCTGGTGTATCGGGCAACCTGTCCAGTGTCGGCTCCGATACTCTGGCCAACCTCATGACTCTGTGGGCCGAGAACTACAAAAAAGAATACCCGAACGTCAACATCCAGATTCAAGCCGCCGGTTCTTCCACCGCGCCGCCTGCACTCACCGAAGGCACCGCTAACCTGGGCCCGATGAGCCGCAAGATGAAGGACAACGAACTGCAGGCTTTCGAGCAGAAGTACGGCTACAAGCCGACTGCTATCCCGGTGGCCGTGGACGCCCTGGCTGTATTCGTACACAAAGACAACCCGATCAAGCACCTGACCATGGCTCAAGTCGATGCCGTGTTCTCGTCGACTCGCCTGTGCGGCGCCAAGGCTGACGTCAAGACCTGGGGCGACCTGGGTGTGACCGGTGACCTGGCCAACAAGCCAGTGCAACTGTTCGGTCGCAACTCGGTATCCGGCACCTACGGCTACTTCAAGGAAGAAGCCCTGTGCAAAGGTGACTACAAGCCTAACGTCAACGAACAGCCAGGCTCGGCTTCGGTCGTGCAGTCCATCAGCTCTTCGCTCAACGGTATCGGTTACTCGGGCATCGGCTACAAGACAGCCAGCGTGAAAACCGTGGCCCTGGCCAAGAAAGAAGGCGGCGAGTTCGTCGAAGACACCGAAGAGAACGCCCTGAACGGCAAGTACCCGCTGTCGCGCTTCCTCTACGTGTACATCAACAAAGCCCCGAACAAGCCTCTGGCCCCGCTGGAAGCCGAGTTCGTGAAACTGGTTCTGTCCAAGCAGGGCCAGGAAGTTGTAGTCAAGGACGGCTACATCCCACTGCCAGCTAAAGTGGTCGAAAAGACACTGGCTGACCTGGGCTTGAAAGAAGGCAAATAAGCTACGGGGCCGGGTAAAGCCGGCCTTTTCTGTAGGAGCGAGCTTGCTCGCGAAAAGCGTTAACGATCACGCGCCGTCCCTGAGTCAACGCGGTGCCTTGACGTTTTTCGCGAGCAAGCTCGCTCCTACAGAAACTCCTAATTTTTCGGTCCGCTGCCAGCCCTGCTATGCGGCGGATTTCTTGCGTCACTGCATTGTCATCTTTCTGTCATACAGGATCGCTAGGGTGTGCGCATGAATGATCTGGCCAATTCCACCATGACGACGACTTCTCCTCCCAAGCGCATTGACTTCAATACGCCTGAGCTGCAACGCAAGCGCCGCATCCGCGCGCTCAAGGATCGCCTGACCCGTTGGTACGTGCTGGTCGGCGGTCTCGCCGTCCTCGGCGCTATCACCCTGATTTTCTTCTTCCTGGCCTACGTGGTCGCGCCGCTGTTCCAGGGTGCCAGCCTGACCAAGGGCGAGGCCCTGACTCCGGCCTGGATGCAGGATGCCGGCAAGCCGTTGCTGATCTCGCTGGAAGAACAGAACCAGGTGGCCATGCGGGTTTCCGACAAGGGCCAGGCATTGTTCTTCAGTGTCGAGTCCGGTGCTGAACTCAAGCGTGTCGACCTGGCCCTGCCAGCCGGCGCCAGTGTGGTGTCCATCGGTGAAGACCAGCCAGGCAGCCCGCTGGTGATCCTCGGCCTGTCCAATGGCCAGTCCCTGGTGTTCCGCCACTCTTATAAAGTGACCTACCCGGACGGCAAGAAGACCATCTCGCCCGAGATCGAATATCCATACGGCGAAACGCCGATGGTGCTCGATGACGGCGGTCGGCCGCTGGAGCATGTGGCCCTCAATGCTACCGACACCTCGCTGATCATTGCCGGTTCTGCTGGTTCGCACCTGAACGTGCTGTCGGTGAGCCGCGAAGAAAACATGATGACCGGCGAAGTTGTCAGCGAGCAGAAGCGTATCGAACTGCCGCAAATGACTGAGCCGGTGAAAGCGATTTTCGTCGATCCGCGCCAGCAATGGCTGTATGTGATCAACGGCCGCGCCCTGGCCGATGTGTTCAGCCTGCGGGACAACAGCCTCAACGGTCGCTACAAATTGTTGGAAGATGGCAACGCCGAAATCACCGCCAGCACTCAGTTGGTAGGCGGTATCTCGTTGATCGTCGGTAACTCCAAGGGTGGCCTGGCCCAGTGGTTCATGGCCCGCGACCCGGATGGCGAGCAACGTTTCAAGCAGATCCGCACCTTCCAGATGGGCACCACGCCTATCGTTGAAATCACCGCCGAAGAGCGTCGCAAAGGCTTCGTCGCCCTCGATGCCTCCGGCAAGTTCGGTGTGTTCCACAGCACCGCGCACCGCACCCTGCTGGTTGACCCGGTGGTCGAAGGCCAGGGCATCTTTGGCATGTCGCCACGGGCCAACCGTGTGATCGTCGAAGCCGACGGCAAGCTGCAGCCGCTGGAGCTCGACAACCCGCACCCGGAAGTGTCCTGGAGCGCGTTGTGGAGCAAGGTCTGGTACGAAAACTACGACGAGCCTAAATACGTCTGGCAATCGACCGCTGCCAACAGCGATTTCGAACCCAAGATGAGCCTGGCGCCACTGACCTTCGGTACGCTCAAGGCCGCGTTCTACGCGATGTTGCTGGCTGCGCCACTGGCCATTGCCGCGGCAATCTATACCGCATACTTCATGGCCCCGAGCCTGCGCCGCAAGGTTAAGCCGGTGATCGAGCTGATGGAAGCGATGCCAACCGTGATCCTCGGCTTCTTCGCCGGCCTGTTCCTGGCGCCGTATGTCGAAGGCCACCTGCCGGGTATTTTCAGCCTGCTGATGTTGCTGCCGATTGGCATCCTGCTGGCCGGCTTCATCTTCAGCCGGTTGCCTGAGTCGATCCGCCTGCGGGTACCGGATGGCTGGGAAAGCGCAATCCTGATCCCGGTGATCCTGTTTGTGGGCTGGCTCTCGCTGTACATGAGCCCGTACCTGGAAACCTGGTTCTTCGGTGGCGACATGCGCATGTGGATCTCCCACGACCTGGGCATCACCTACGACCAGCGCAACGCCCTGGTTGTCGGCCTGGCCATGGGTTTTGCAGTGATCCCGAACATCTACTCCATCGCCGAAGACGCCGTGTTCAGTGTGCCGCGGGGCCTGACCCTGGGTTCCCTGGCCCTGGGCGCTACGCCATGGCAGACCATGACCCGCGTCGTGTTGCTGACCGCCAGCCCAGGGATTTTCTCGGCGCTGATGATCGGCATGGGCCGTGCGGTGGGTGAAACCATGATCGTGCTGATGGCCACTGGTAACACCCCGGTCATGGAAATGAACCTGTTCGAAGGCCTGCGAACGCTCGCAGCCAACGTCGCAGTGGAAATGCCCGAGTCGGAAGTGGGCGGCAGTCATTACCGCGTGCTGTTCCTCTCGGCGCTGGTGCTGCTGCTGTTCACTTTCATCATGAACACCCTCGCCGAGCTGATCCGTCAGCGTCTGCGCAAGAAATACTCGTCGCTTTAAGAAAGGTAGAAGTCTGTGAAACAGAACTCCCTGAATGGATGGTTCAAGAGCGGCGCCCCAGGCGTCTGGATCAGCGGTGGTGCGGTGGCCATCGCGGTCATCATGACCATTGGTTTGCTGGCTGTGATTGCCGTGCGCGGCTTGGGTCACTTCTGGCCAGCCGACCTGATCCAGGCCAACTACAACGTGCCGGGCCAGGCCAACCACATCGTCATCGGCGAAGTGGTACAGAAAGAACAAGTGCCGCGCGAGCGCCTGAAAAGCGCCGGCCTGCCGGTGCCGGACGAAGGTCCGGAGTTCATGACCCGCGAGCTGATCAAGGTCGGCAACCGTGACTTGAACGGCAACGACTTCACGTGGATCGTCGGCGAGTGGCTGACCAACCAGACCACGCCTGTCGAGTTGATGGCCATCGAGCGTCGTGAGTGGGGCAACTTCTACGGCACCCTGGTCAACGTCAAGCAGGATGGCAAAGTCGTCGCCGAAGGCGAGGCTGCGTGGCCAGAGCTGCAGGCGCGGGTTGAGCGGGTGAACAAGCTGGCCGCCGATCTCAAGACCCTTGAGAAGAGCGATATTGGCGCGATCAACGCAGGTCTTGAGCGTATCCGCCTGCACGGTCGCAAACTGGAGCTCAGCGGCAAGCTCGACGCCGCCGCCCAGGCCGACATGGATGCTGATCGCGCCGAGCTGAATGCGCGTTACCAGGCCATCGAGGCACGCCTGACCGACCTGCACGCCCAGTTCAACCGCGACAGCCTCACGGCCCGCGATGCCAACGGCAAAGAGCTTGAAATCAACATCGGCCACGTGGTGCACGCCTACCAGCCGAACGCCATGGGCACCCTGACCAAGATGGGCTTCTATGTCAGCAAGGTCTGGGAATTCCTCAGCGATGACCCGCGTGAAGCCAACACCGAAGGCGGGATTTTCCCGGCGATCTTCGGCACCGTGATGATGACCCTGATCATGGCGATGATCGTGACCCCGTTCGGCGTACTGGCGGCGGTCTACCTGCGTGAATACGCCAAGCAGAACACCTTGACCCGCATCATCCGCATCGCGGTGAACAACCTGGCGGGTGTCCCGGCGATTGTCTACGGTGTGTTCGGCCTGGGCTTCTTCGTCTACGTGCTGGGTGGTTCGGTGGACCGGTTGTTCTTCCCCGAAGCCCTGCCGGCGCCGACCTTCGGTACGCCGGGCCTGTTGTGGGCCTCGCTGACCCTGGCGCTGCTGGCGGTGCCGGTGGTGATCGTGGCCACCGAAGAAGGCCTGGCACGTATCCCGCGTACCGTGCGCGAAGGCTCCCTGGCACTGGGCGCGACCAAGGCGGAAACGCTGTGGAAAATCGTCCTGCCCATGGCCAGCCCGGCGATGATGACCGGCATGATCCTGGCCGTGGCGCGCGCCGCCGGTGAAGTGGCACCGCTGATGCTGGTGGGTGTGGTGAAGCTGGCACCGTCGCTGCCGCTGGACGGCAACTACCCGTACCTGCACCTGGATCAGAAGATCATGCACCTGGGCTTCCATATCTACGACGTCGGCTTCCAGAGCCCCAACGTCGAGGCGGCACGTCCGCTGGTGTACGCCACCGCGTTCCTGCTGGTGCTGGTGATCGCCACGCTGAACCTGTCGGCGGTATGGATTCGTAACCACCTGCGCGAGAAATACAAGGCGCTGGATAGCTGACACGGTCCAATGTGGGAGCTGGCTTGCCTGCGATGCAGACGACGCGGTGTATCAGTAAGACCGCAGTGATGCCATCGCAGGCAAGCCAGCTCCCACAGACACAGAATTTGAGTAAGCCGCTCCGGCGGTTCAACGAAACGAATTGGTAGCACAGGGAGCATCCCATGCAACATGAAACCCATTCCCACGGCATCAACATGTCAGCCCTGGGTCGCGACAAGCAAAGCCTGAGCCTGGCCGAAGAAACCGTAGCCATCGAAGTCCCGGGCCTGAGCCTGTACTACGGTGAGAAGCAGGCGTTGTTCGACGTCAGCATGAACATCCCCAAGCAGCGCGTGACCGCCTTTATCGGCCCCTCGGGCTGCGGCAAGTCCACGCTGCTGCGCACCTTCAACCGCATGAACGACCTGGTGGACGGTTGCCGTGTGGAAGGCGCGATCAACCTCTACGGCAGCAACATCTACCGCAAGGGCGAAGACGTGGCCGAGCTGCGTCGTCGGGTGGGCATGGTGTTCCAGAAGCCCAACCCGTTCCCCAAGACCATTTACGAAAACGTGGTCTACGGCCTGCGCATCCAGGGCATCAACAAAAAGCGCATCCTCGACGAAGCAGTCGAGTGGGCCCTTAAAGGCGCGGCGCTGTGGGACGAGGTCAAGGACCGCCTGCACGAATCGGCCCTCGGCCTGTCCGGCGGCCAGCAGCAGCGCTTGGTGATTGCCCGTACCATCGCCGTGGAGCCTGAAGTGCTGCTGCTCGACGAACCGTGCTCGGCACTCGACCCGATCTCGACGCTGAAAGTCGAAGAGCTGATCTACGAGCTCAAGTCCAAGTTCACCATCGTCATCGTGACCCACAACATGCAACAGGCGGCGCGGGTTTCCGACTACACCGCGTTCATGTACATGGGCAAACTGGTGGAGTTCGGTGACACCGACACCCTGTTCACTAATCCGGCGAAGAAGCAGACCGAAGACTACATCACCGGTCGCTACGGCTAGGAAGCTGTGGTTCTGATTGCACTGACGCTGCGGTTCTCCGCACCTTACCGGACGCTCCAAGGACGCCAACATGATTAGCAAAGAAGGCCTTACCCACCACATCTCCGCGCAGTTCAACGCCGAGCTTGAGGAAGTGCGCAGCCACCTCCTGGCCATGGGCGGGCTGGTGGAGAAGCAAGTCAATGATGCGGTGACCGCGCTGATCGAGGCCGACTCGGGCCTTGCCCAGCAAGTGCGCGAGATCGACGACCAGATCAACCAGATGGAGCGCAACATCGACGAGGAATGCCTGCGCATCCTCGCCCGTCGCCAGCCGGCGGCGTCCGACCTGCGTTTGATCATCAGCATTTCCAAGTCGGTGATCGATCTGGAGCGTATCGGTGACGAAGCCACCAAGATCGCCCGTCGCGCCATCCAGTTGTGCGAAGAAGGCGAAGCGCCGCGCGGTTATGTCGAAGTGCGTCATATCGGCGACCAGGTGCGCAACATGGTCCGCGATGCGCTGGATGCCTTTGCCCGTTTCGACGCCGACCTGGCGTTGTCGGTGGCCCAGTACGACAAGATCATCGACCGCGAATACAAGACAGCCCTGCGTGAGCTGGCGACCTACATGATGGAAGACCCGCGCTCCATCTCGCGGGTGTTGAGCATCATCTGGGTGTTGCGCTCCCTGGAACGGATCGGCGACCACGCGCGCAATATCTCGGAATTGGTCATCTACCTGGTACGCGGCACCGACGTTCGGCACATGGGCCTCAAGCGCATGAAAGCCGAAGTTGAAGGCACGGCCGATCAAATCCCTAATGTTCCGGACGAATCTGACGATAAGTAAGATTGCCCGAGAAATAAACGCCCGGCCTCTGGTCGGGCGTTTGCGTTTGTGGCGTATGAGTTTTGCGCTGCGGGCAGCCATAAAGTCCCGGCGTGACTGACGAGTTTTTGGCAAAATGCCATCAGTTAAGCGTTTTGCTTGCCGGGGTTTTGAGAGGATGAAGGGTCGATGAGTAAAGTCAGTGTATTGGTGGTGGATGACGCCTCGTTTATTCGCGACCTGGTGAAGAAGTGCCTGCGTAACTACTTCCCCGGTATCAAGATTGAAGATGCGGTAAACGGCAAAAAGGCCCAGGCCATCCTGATGCGCGAAACCTTCGACATGGTGCTGTGCGACTGGGAAATGCCGGAAATGTCGGGTCTGGAATTGTTGACCTGGTGCCGTGAGCAGCCGCAGCTCAAGTCCATGCCGTTTGTCATGGTCACCAGCCGCGGTGACAAGGAAAACGTGGTCCAGGCCATCCAGGCCGGCGTCTCCGGCTACGTCAGCAAGCCGTTCACCAACGAGCAGTTGCTGAACAAGGTCAAGCAGGCCCTGAACAAGATCGGGCGCCTCGACGCCTTGCTGGCCAGCGCACCGACCAAGATGAACTCGGCTTTTGGCAACGACTCCCTCAGCGCCCTGACCGGCGGCAAGCCCGAAGCGGTCAAGCCAGCCCCGGTGGCCGCGCCGAGCAAAGGCCTGCTCAACAGCCCGCCCGTGCAGGCCGCCGCCGCACCGTCGGCCGCCAGCGGTCGTGGCCAGGGCCAGTTGCGCCTGTCCAGTGGCACCCAGCAATGCGTGATCAAGGGCCTGAGCATCAAGGAGGCGTTGTTGGTGGTGCGCCGTGGCGACGTGCTGCCCCAAGTGCTGGAAAGCGCAGTGCTCGACCTGGAGCAAGGCGAGAACGCTGAAACCGCACGCCTCAACGGCTACCTGCACGCGATCGTCGCCTACGAACCGCGACCCGACAGCGACTGGCTGCAACTGACCTTCCGCTTTATCGACCAGGACGCGCAGAAGCTCGACTACATCTCCCGCCTGATCGCCCGAGGCACAGCGCAGAAGCATTTTGTGCCGGGTGCCTGAACCAACCCCCTGATCCCTGTAGGAGCCGGCAAGCCGGCTCCTACAGGGGCGTCGGTCCACACAACAGTGTCATGAACCCTTGCTAGCCTGCCGGTCAGTCATACCTGGCAGGTTTATCCGATGCTTGTACGTTTTCTGTTGTTTTGTGGCCTGTGCGCAGTCGCTTCATCGACCCTGGCCATGACCCTCTATCGTTCCACCGATGCCCGTGGCGTGGTGTTTTTCAGCGACCAGAAGACCCCTGGCGCCCAAGCCTTTGTGTTCCAGGAGCGCCGTGCGGTGCCGGTGAAGCGCCAGGTGCTTGATCCCCAGCCGCTGCGTAACCTGCGGCCAGCGCAGTCGCAGCGTTACCCGTTGCCCTGGCGCGGCGGGCCGTTTCGCCTGACCCAGGGCCCTGGCGGCACGTTCAGCCACTCTGACGTCAAGAGCCGCTACGCCATGGACATCGCCATGCCCGAAGGCACGCCGATCATCGCTGCGCGGGGCGGGGTCGTGGTGAAAACGGAGAATAGCCAATCGGGGCGGGGCAGTGACCCGTCGGGCAACTTCGTGCGGGTGTTGCACGATGACGGCACCCAGAGTGTGTATCTGCACCTCAAGCTGGGGTCGGTCAGTGTCAGGGAAGGGCAGCGGGTGGCGGTGGGCAGCCCGTTGGCGCTGTCGGGCAATACCGGCAACAGCAGTGGGCCACACCTGCATTTTGTGGTGCAGCGCGATACGGGGGCGGGGTGGGTGTCGATTCCGTATGAGTTCACGCAGCCGGTACAGGCGTTGCCCGACTTTGCGTCGGGCACGCGGTAAGGCTTTTGTAGGAGCGAGCTTGCTCGCGAAAAACCTGAGGGCGCTGCCGGGTGTCAGGATCCCAGCGTTATCGTTAACGTCCTTCGCGAGCAAGCTCGCTCCTACAGGGGGTTGCCTTAATCGAGCATCAGTACTTTGGCCAGGACGATTTTCGGCCCTTTCATCTTCTTGATGATGATCCGCAGGCCTTCCACTTCCAGCACTTCTTCCTCTTCCGGCACCCGGTTCAGGGTGTCGTAGATCAAGCCGGCGAGGGTTTCGGCCTCGATGTGGTCCAGGTCGATGCCCAGCAGGCGCTCGATCTTGAACAGTGGTGTGTCACCACGTACCAGCAGCTTGCCCGGCTGGTAGGCGAGGATGCCGCGCTCGGCCTTGCGGTGTTCGTCCTGGATATCGCCCACCAGCACTTCCAGCACGTCTTCCATGGTCAGGTAGCCGATGATATTGCCGTCGGCTTCTTCAACCAGGGCAAAGTGCGCGCCGCCTTTGCGAAACTGCTCCAGCAACTGCGACAGCGGCATGTGCCGCGACACGCGCTCCAATGGGCGGGTCAGCTCGGCCAGGTTGAACGACTCGGGAATATGATCCAGGGCCGCCAGTTCCAGCAGTAGGTCCTTGATGTGCAGCAGGCCGACAAACTCACCGCGCACGGGGTCGTACACCGGGTAGCGGCTGAATTTGTGGCGGCGGAACAGCGCGAGGATTTCCTTGAGCGGCGCGTTGAAGTCCAGGGTCACCAGGTCTTCCCGGGAGTTGGCCCAGTCCACCACTTCCAGCTCACCCATTTCCACGGCCGAGGCCAACACGCGCATGCCTTGGTCGCTCGGGTCCTGGCCACGGCTGGAGTGCAGGATCAGCTTGAGCTCTTCGCGACTGTAATGGTGCTCGTGATGGGGGCCGGGCTCGCCCTGGCCGGCGATGCGCAGGATCGCGTTGGCGCTGGCGTTGAGCAGGTAGATGGCCGGGTACATCGCCCAGTAGAACAGGTACAGCGGCACCGCGGTCCACAGCGACAGCAGCTCGGGCTTGCGAATGGCCCAGGACTTGGGCGCCAGCTCACCGACCACGATGTGCAGGTACGAAATCACGAAGAAGGCGGCGAAGAACGACACGCCCTTGATGACTTCAGGCGACTCGACGCCCATGGCCCCCAGCAACGGCTCCAGGATGTGCGCAAAAGCCGGCTCACCGACCCAGCCCAAGCCCAGGGAGGCGAGGGTGATACCCAACTGACAGGCCGACAGATACGCGTCGAGCTGGCTGTGTACGGTGCGCAGGATCTGCCCGCGCCAGCCGTTGGTGTGGGCGATGGCCTCGACCCGGGTGGAGCGCAGTTTGACCATGGCAAATTCCGCCGCAACGAAGAAACCGTTGAGCAGTACCAGGATCAGTGCAAAAAGAATCATGCCGAAATCGGCGAAGAGTGTCGCGAGGGTGATACCAGGGGAAGGGTCCATGATGGGGTTTTGCGGGTTCCGTGTATTCAAAAAGGGGTGATGGCTGTGCCTCAAGGGCGGGCACAAGTCAGGCAATGTAGCGGCTGAAGGGGCGCTTGCCTAGTGGCGGCTGCCGGGTGGGGGCGCGAATGCATGCTGCATAGGGCTTATGTGGGATGCGATAGAACCAAGCAGATAGTCCTGTTGTGGCAAGCCCGCTCGCCACAGGGGTATAGCTTCAGATTATTCCTTCGCCGCAATTGCCTGCGAGCGGCTGACCTGGGTCGGCGCAAAGTGGCAGGTAAAAGTGCTGCCATGTCCCAGTACGCTGCTGATTTCCAGGCGGGCCCGATGGCGCAACAGCACGTGCTTGACGATCGCCAGCCCCAGCCCGGTGCCACCGGTGTTGGAGTTGCGGCTGGAATCGACGCGGTAGAAACGCTCGGTCAGGCGTGGCAAATGCTTGCTGTCGATCCCAATCCCCGAATCCTGCACGCTCAGGTGTGCACCCTGCTGGTCGGCCCACCAGCGGATGCGGATCGTGCCTTTGTCCTGGGTGTACTTCACGGCGTTGAACACCAGGTTGGAGAAAGCGCTGCGCAATTCGCCCTCGCTGCCCTTGAGCAGCACCGACGGGTCAGCTTCCAGGGTGATGTGCTGGCCGCGTTCGCCGGACAGGGCCTGGGCATCGTTCTTGATGGTCTGCAGCAGGCTCTGTACGGCCACGGGATGGTTGTCCGAGGGGTAGTCGGTGGCTTCCAGCTTAGCCAGCAGCAACAGGTCGTTGAGCAGCGTCTGCATGCGTGAGCCTTGTTGCTGCATTTGCTGCAGGGCACGGCTCCAGCGCGGGTTGACCTCTTCGACGTTGTCCAGCAGCGTCTCCAGGTAGCCGCAGATCACTGTCAGGGGCGTGCGCAATTCATGGGAGACGTTGGCGACGAAATCCTTGCGCATTTGTTCCAACTGATGGATGCGGGTCACGTCGCGCACCAGCATCAAGTGTTCGTTGTTGCCGTAGCGCGTGAGGTACAGCTGGATGCGCACCCGGTCGTTGGTGGGCGACGGAATTTCCAGGGCTTCTTCGTAGTTGTCCTGCTCGAAGTATTCCTTGAACCGCGGATGACGCACCAGGTTGGTCACTGGCTGGCCGCTGTCCTGGGGTGTCTTGAGGCCCAGCAGGGTCTCGGCGGCGCGGTTCCACCATTCCAGGTTGCCGTCGCTGTCGAGCATGATCACCGCGTCCTTGAGCGCGGCGGTCGACTCCTGGACCCGGTCGATCACCGCTTGCAGGCGGCCGCGTACCCGTTGGTCGCGGCGTTGCAGGTGGTAGATGCTATCGAACACCTCGCCCCACAGGCCATAGCCGTCGGGTGGCGCTTCGTCGGGTTTGTGCTGGCGCAGCCACTCGTGCAGGCGCAGCAATTGCTTGAGGGTCCAGCCCAGGTAGAGGCCCAGGCCGATGGCCAGGCTCCAGCCGTAGTAGCCGCTGATCAGGCCGACCAACAGGCAGCCGGTGACCAGTAGGAGCATGTGGCGGATCAGGGTGCCATGCCAGTTTTGATTCACTTGAACATGCGTCCTTGTCGGCTGTTAAGTCTGGATAGGGCTGGCTCAGCCTTTGGTGGAAAACCGATAACCGGTACCGCGCACGGTTTGTACCAGATTCTCATAGGCATCGCCCAAGGCTTTGCGCAGGCGGCGGATATGCACGTCCACGGTGCGCTCCTCGACATACACGTTGCCGCCCCACACCTGGTCCAGCAGTTGGCCGCGGGTGTAGGCGCGTTCCTGGTGGGTCATGAAGAACTGCAACAAGCGGTATTCGGTAGGGCCCATCTCGGCCGGCTTGCCGTCGATGGTCACGCGGTGGCTGATCGGGTCCAGCAGCAGGCCGCCGACTTCAATCGGTGCCTCGCCATCGGTCGGGCCAGCGCGGCGCAGCACGGCCTTCAGACGTGCGACCAGTTCCCGTGGGGAAAATGGCTTGGTGATGTAGTCATCGGCACCCACTTCCAGGCCCTGGATCTTGTTGTCCTCTTCGCCCTTGGCGGTGAGCATGATGATCGGGATATCCCCGGTCAGCTCATCGCGCTTGAGACGCCGGGCCAATTCGATGCCGGAGGTGCCGGGCAGCATCCAGTCCAGCAGGATCAGGTCCGGCTTGCGGTCGACGATAATGGCGTGGGCCTGCTGGGAGTTCTCTGCCTCCAGGCAGTCATAGCCGGCCATTTCCAACGCAACGGCGATCATTTCGCGAATGGGCGCTTCGTCGTCAACGATCAGAATGCTCCTGCCAACCATGCTAAGTCCTCTTGTCATTTAACTGTCTTGCGCCGCATTAGATAACGGAATTATTGCAGTCGTGTGACAGTATTTTACTGGCCTGCGCAATCGGCCTAGTCCTGAACTACGCTTTGAGTCCGAATCCTGACAACCGCAAAAGGAAGGTTCTGATGACTCAGCGTATTTTTTCGTGGAAAGCCCTGCTGGTCACGGCGGCGTTGACGCTGCCGACACTGGCTGTCGCGGCAGACCCCGCCATGACTAAAGACGGGATGTTGGTGGATCACAAGGGGATGGCGCTCTATACCTTCGCCAAGGATGCTGATGGCAAGTCTGCCTGCAATGACAAGTGCGCCACCAACTGGCCGCCGTTGAAGGCGGAGTCCACCGATAAGCCAATGGGCAAGTGGACCGTCATCACCCGTGACGACAACACCAGCCAGTGGGCCTATGACGGCAAGCCGCTGTACACCTTCATTGCCGACAAGAACGCTGGCGATGCGACCGGTGACGGCAAAATGGATGGCGCCTGGAAGATCGCCAAACCCTGAGCTCCCCTGTAGGAGCCGGCAAGCCGGCTCCTACAAGGTACAGGGCATTACCTGAAGGCGTAGTCGGCCACAATCCCGACAAAAATCGCCAATCCCGCCCAATGGTTGTGCAAAAACGCCTTGAAGCATTTCATCCGGTCCCGATCCCGGGTGTACCAGAACTCCCAGGCAAAACACCCTGCCGCCGCCACTAGCCCCAGATGGAACCAGCCACCCAGTTCGAAGCGCGAGCCCGCCAGCAGCAGGCAGAGCAGCGCCAGCCCCTGCAGGGTGAGGATGATGATCCGGTCGGCATCGCCAAACAGGATCGCGGTGGATTTGACGCCGATTTTCAGATCGTCATCGCGGTCGGTCATCGCGTAATAGGTGTCGTACGCCACCGTCCACAGCAAGTTGGCGATATACAGCAGCCAGGCAATGGCCGGCAGGCTGCCGGTCTCGGCGGTAAACGCCATGGGCATGCCCCAGGAAAACGCCGCGCCCAGCACCACCTGCGGGTAATAGGTGTAGCGCTTCATGAACGGATAACTGACAGCCAGCGCCAGGCCGCCCAGGGACAGCCAGATGGTGGCGGTGTTGGTCAGCAGCACCAGCAGGAAACTGATGGCCATCAGCACCGCAAAGAACACCAGGGCTTCTTTGGAACTGATCTTGCCGCTCGCCAGCGGGCGTTGCGCGGTGCGCTTCACATGGCCGTCGACCTTGCGGTCAGCCCAGTCATTGATCACACAACCTGCCGCCCGGGTCAGTGTCACGCCCAAGACAAAAATCACGATATTGCTCAACGACGGCGAGCCCTTGCCGGCGATCCACAGCGCCCACAAGGTGGGCCACAGCAGCAGATAGATGCCGATGGGCTTGTCCATCCGGGTCAATTGAACGAAGTCCCAGGCCCGTGGGTTCAGGCGGTTCAGGGATTGGAGCAGGCGCTGGTACATCAGCAATTCTCCGCAGATTGGTGCACCGCTTGCCACAGGCTTGGCAGGAACACTTCCGCCACCAGAACACTCAACGCGCCGCGATCAAAGCGCGAGCGTCGCGCCCATAAGCCATTGGCTTGATCCGCCTTCGGCAGCCAGGCGCGTGGGTAGTGGCAGACCTCGATGGCCTGGCGGGTGAACGCCTGGTCACAAAACAGCAACTCACCCAGGGAGCGACTGCCCAACTCATCCATATGCAGGCCGTCGCCCTGCAAGGCACTACGGGCCGCCACGCTGCGGGCGAACACCCAGGCCTGGCCGTGACCGCGCAAATACACCTCGCGTACCCAGCCAATACTGGCCGCTGGCAGGTCGAGGGCGGCGCATTCGTCGTCTCGCAGGGGCTGCCAGCCTTCGAACAGTGGCGTGACGCTGAAACCATCGTTGGACAGGTTCGTCAGGCGGCGGGTCAGTGAGCCCTCATCGAACAGCCAGTCGAGGGCAGGAGGCGCGGGCAGAGGGTGCAGAAGGCTCTGGTTCAGCCATTGGCAAGCATCGGGAACGGCAATCGAATGCGGCACGGGGAGTCATTATTGGCAGTTAATGAGGCGCCGAGCTTACCATGGTCACCCGAATTTTTGCCGGGCTGCGCCGGGACATTGGGTCGAACGTGCTTGCATCTGGGCGCCCCGATCAGTACAAAACGCCCTGAGCCGGACGGCAATGCTGGATCTATCGACTGTCGGCCAGTAAGCCTGGACCCTGAGGAAACAAGTAATGAAGAAGTGGCAATGTGTAGTCTGCGGCCTGATCTACAACGAAGCAGACGGTTGGCCGGATGATGGGATCGCCCCAGGCACCCCGTGGCAGGACGTCCCGGAAGACTGGCTGTGCCCGGACTGCGGCGTCGGCAAAATGGATTTCGAAATGATCGAAATCGGTTGATTCGCTGAATTTTACAAACGTACTACAAGGAGAATGGAATGAGCGCACCTGTCGTGATCATCGGTACGGGCTTGGCTGGTTACAACCTGGCTCGGGAGTTTCGCAAGCTCGACAGCGAAACCCCGCTGTTGCTGATCACAGCAGATGACGGGCGTTCCTACTCCAAGCCCATGCTCTCCACCGGTTTCGGCAAAAACAAGGATGCCGATGGCCTGAGCATGGCAACCCCTGGCGCGATGGCCGAGCAGCTGAAGGCCGAAGTGCGCACCCATACCCGAATCAGCGGGATCGACCCCGGTCACAAGCGCCTGTGGATCGGCGAGGAGGCGGTGGTCTACCGCGACCTGATCCTGGCCTGGGGTGCCCAGACGGTACAGGTACCGGTGGAGGGTGATGCCGCTGAACTGATTTTCCCGATCAACGACCTGGAAGACTATGCGCGCTTCCGCCACGCCGCCGCCGGCAAGCGCCGTGTGCTGCTATTGGGTGCGGGGCTGATCGGCTGTGAATTTGCCAACGACCTGATCCTGGGCGGCTACACCATCGACCTGGTAGCGCCCTGCGAGCAAGTCATGCCGACCCTGCTGCACCCGGCAGCAGCTGCAGCGGTGCAGGCCGGGCTCGAAGGCCTCGGTGCGCGCTTCCACCTGGGGCCGGTGCTCAACCGCCTGCAGCGCACGGCTGACGGGCTGGAAGCCCACCTGTCCGATGGCACGCTGATTGAGTGCGACTTGGTGGTGTCGGCTATTGGCTTGCGCCCACGGGTGGACCTGGCGGCTGCGGCCGGCCTGCAAATCAACCGCGGGATCGTGGTCGACCGCCACCTCAAGACCTCCCACGCCAATATCTACGCCCTAGGCGACTGCGCCGAAGTCGATGGCCTGAACCTGCTGTACGTCATGCCCCTGATGAGCTGCGCCCGCGCCTTGGCCCAGACCCTGGCGGGCAACGCCACGGCGGTCAACTACGGGCCGATGCCGGTCACGGTAAAAACCCCGGCGTGCCCGCTGGTGGTCTCGCCACCGCCACGGGGCACCGAAGGCGTGTGGAGCGTCGAAGGGCAGGGCGGGGACATCAAGGCCTTGTGCCGCGACGCCAGCGGCCGCCTGCTGGGCTACGCGCTTACCGGCACGGCAGTCATGGAAAAACTGGCCCTGAATAAGGAACTTCCGCCACTGCTGGCGTAAATGCTGGTCGTTCTGTCGGAATAACCACCTTTTTCCCCCTAGAAAGGTCGCCGGGAGACTGGCGCAGGCACCAATGGCATGCCATCCTCACTCCCGTCTGCCGCAGAGTAGAGCCTGCGGCGCCTTGGCGCTGCTCCAGCAGAGAGCAGCACGGACATAACAACAAAAAACCGTCAAAGAGGCTTCACCTATGCGTAAACCAGAACTCGCAGCCGCCATTGCAGAAAAAGCAGACCTGACCAAAGAACAGGCCAACCGCGTCCTCAACGCCGTACTTGAAGAAATCACCGGCGCCTTGCATCGCAAAGACAGCGTCACCCTGGTTGGTTTCGGCACCTTCCTGCAACGCCACCGTGGCGCCCGCACCGGCAAGAACCCGCAAACCGGCGAGCCGGTGAAAATCAAGGCGAGCAACACCGTAGCGTTCAAACCGGGCAAGTCGCTCAAAGACAGCGTCAACCCGTAAGCGCGGCACCGTCTCGAAGGGAGGCGGGGAGGTATGAAAAATGGGCACGCCGACTGGGTCGGGTGCCCATTTTTGTTGGGGCGTATCATCGTTGAACCGCGACAGCAGGCGTTGTGCGGCCCTGTTTACTAAAACAAGTACAACACTACTATCCGTTTGTTAGTTCAGTCATGAACTCTTCAAATGATTCGCAAACAAATACCAGTTCTTCCTCATCCATCAAGTACAGGTAGAGGTATCCAAAGTCATTTCCTTGACTGACAAGAGAAATGAATTTCCGACTCTGACATAAGCAAAACGGATCATTTGTTTTAATGATGGAATATCGTCAGTTAAATCTTTATAGATTGTTTTTACCGTTGCATCACCATATTTTATAGGTGTAAAACCGCCCAGAAAAAATCATTATCATCATTGCTGTCAGACAGATCGCCGCCGTTGTGCTTAAGATAAAACTGTCTGAAGGCCGCCGGTAATTGCGCACGGAATATTTCCTGGAACTCGTTCAGTTCCCGTACAGAAAGGGACTGCTGGGAATCTTCAAGTTTCAGCCGCATTTGGGGGCTCCTTTTGTTCCACTCTTAAAGCGACCTGCTGTAGGAAGCAGCAGGACGGGTTGGCTTTTAACCTTCACTTGAGACTGGCTAATGGGTGCTGCCTTTTCCCCTGTTATTTACTCTTGAACAGCAACTGCATGCTGTGCGCTGCCTTGTTTACCCGGTCAAGGGCAACGTTGTTATCAACCCGCAAGTCTTCCGGTAAATCAAAGTGCCCCATGCATTCATTTTCCTTGATGGCTCCTCGTAGATGAGCAATAACGCGAAAAACAATATGGTCCATTCGCCAGCAAATGGGCGGCTCTATCCCCGAAAGTTGATCTGCGGTCGCTGGATGGCTGGTACCACCCATCCAGACTCGTCTTTCAAAGGCGAATTGGATTTTGTCGTAATGGGAGTCGGATTTTTTATACCCGGGATCACTGAAAAGTATCTTCCAGCGCGGAATGCCCGAAAAGCGCATGCTGCAGAATATCGGCCTGAATAATCGGCGCGACGTGTCTACTTGCTCGATAGAGGCAGGGATCTGTGTATAAAAATGGGCGAACACCTCGATCAAATGGCCGAGCGCTGGTGGTATGAGCTCAATGTAGCGGGCGATCACGAAGCCCAGTTCATCGTTTGCATTGAGGGCCGGGATGTAAAATAAATCGCCGGGCTTAGGTGCCGTCAGAGCCTTCATGAGTTGTTCTCTAATTGCATGTTTTGATCTTACTGGGTTTGATTCCCAGTGCTTTTGCCGCGGCCCGGTAGTTTTTATAATGAGACTTACCGCGCTTGTCGGTACGACTTTTGTCGATTGGCTCGATCACATTATTTGGGAACTTCCCTTTAGTTTTGTATTTTTCCCTATAGGCTTGTTCATAGCCTTTAGATTGGGAATAGGTCATTTTTCCATCTTCGCCCTCAAGGATCTCCAGGTGTGCATTGCCGAGTCGTCCAGACCGCCTATGTTGATCTTCACGGACCTCTGATAGTTGTTCGGTATGGCCGACATAATAGGGTTTGTCTGCACCGGGCTCATAGAGCCCATAGACAATAAACCCTTTTTTGTTCAGCGGGGTGAGTGCCCATCCGAGTGGATCAATCCAGGAAAATGGGTTAGCACTGTAGGTGTATAGATTCAGCCCACCATGCAACCCAATCGGATCCGGCGTAATAAACCGCCCCACATCCGGATCATAAAACCTGAACGTATTGAAATGCAGCCCCGTCTCCCGATCCAGGTACTGCCCCTGAAACCGCAGGTTCTGCTCTTCGATGAAGTACGGTTCCCGCACCTCTTCCACGGTATTGCCCCACACCCGATACGTTGCCTGCCAGAGGGTGTGTCCGTCTGCCTCGGTGACCTGTTCCGGCAAGCCGCTGAGATCGTTGTGGTAATAACGAATTTTTTGCAGCGCCCCGATGCCATCGACTCGGGCCAGGGGTTGGTAGCCTTCGTCTTCATAGAGGTACAGGCTGGTTTGGCTGTGTTTATGCTCCTGTAACAGACGCAAGCCGTCCCACATGAACTGGGTTTCGCTTAGCGGATAACCATTGCTGCCATGTTCGGTCTTGCCGATGCGCCGGCCCAGCGGGTCGTAAGTCATGCGCACCACGCTGCCGCCTTCATTGCGCACTTCAATCAGCCGGCTTTCGGCGTCGTACGCAAAGTGTTGTACGCCACGGGCGCCGCTGCGTTTTTCGATCATTCGGCCAAAGGCATCGTAGCGGTAGCGCTTGTCCTGATAGGTCAGCAGTTTGTTGTGTACCACCAGCCCGGCCCCGGACTGTGGGCCGTCCAGCAGGTTTGCCGCCGCGTCGTAGGCGAAGGTTTCGCGCTGGCCGTGCAGGCTGTCCTGGCTTGCGATGATGCGACCGGTGGCGTCGTAGTGCAGGAGTTGGCGATGTTGCGCGCTGGGCTGTTGATCGAGTTTGCCGATCAGGTTGTCGGCGGGGTCGTATTCAAAGTGCTTCTGTATCGCCGCCGGTATCAACGCCGGCTGGCTGGTGTGACGGCGTTGGCGGGCGCGCAGGCGGCCGCTGCGGTCGTACTCGCTGCGGGTGCTGATCTGGCCTTGGGTGCGCAGCACTTCACGGTGCAGGCGGTCGCGCTCGAAATCACTGATGACCTGGCCGTCGAGGTTGATCTGATGCAGATGGCCGCTGCCGTAGTACAGGCGGTTGAGCCAGCGGCCGTCCGGTAATTGGCTCTGGATCAGGTTGCCGAGTTCGTCGTAGTGGTGTTGCAACTCGCCGGCCGGACTGCGCTCGGCGAGCAATTGGCCTACTGCGTCATAGGCAAAGCTCAAGGCTTGGGCATTGCCCTGCAGGTCGGTGAAGGACACGTCCGTAAGCTGGTCCAATGGATCGTAGGTGTAGTCCGTGCGGCCATCGTCAGTGGTTTTGGCAATCAAGCGGCCAACGGCATCGCGCTCCAGTCGATGCACGATAGGGGCGGGCGGCGTCTCGGGAACCACGGCCAGGCCCGTGCCATGAGGCGCCGCGAGGGCGGTTACGGCGGTGACGTTGTCCAGGTGGTCGTAGCTGTAACGCTTGGCGCTGCCGTCCAGGTCTTGCTGTTCCGTCAACCGATCCCCGTCATCCCAGGCAAACCGATAACGTTCCCCGTTCTCGTTGATCAGCGCTTGCAGCCGACCAAAGCTGTCATAGCCGAACTGCACCTGCCGGCCATGGGCATCGGTGCGTTGGCGCACCTGGCCGCGGCGGTTGTGTTGATAGCGCGTGGTGTGGCCGGCCGGGTCGGTGTAGGCCGTCAGTTGGCCGCTGATATCTCGCTGGTACTGCTCGCTACGGCCGTCGGGTAACTGGCTGCTGAGCAAGCGGCCTTGGGCGTCGTAGTGGAATTGGGTACGTTCGCCGAGGGCGTCGGTGATGACTTGCAAAAAGCCCTGCTCGTTGTAGCTGAACCGTGTCGGGTACCCCGAGCAGTCAATGTGCTCGAGCAGTTGCCCGAACGGGTTCCAGCGCAGTTTTTTGCTCTTGCCCGTGGCATCGATGATCTCGACGACCTGGCCGTGGGCGTCATAGCGATAGCGGGTGACGTGGCCCAGCGGGTCGATGGCGACGGTGCAGTTGCCGCGTTGATCATAGCGGTAGCGCCAACTGTTGCCGGCGGCGTCGGTTTGCACCAACGGCAGGGCCCAGTGTTCCAGCCACAACGTCGAGTCGCTGCGCCCCAGGGGGTCGGTTTCGCCGATGAGGTTGCCGGCCTCATCGTAGCTGTATTCATAGCGGCCACCCTGTGGGTCGGTGGCGTTGAGCAATTGGCGCTCGTCGTTCCATTCGAACAGCCAGGTCTGGCCGAGGTTGTCGCTGTAGCGGGTGACCTGGTGCTGGCTGTTCCAGTGCCGCGTGCTGACACGCTGCAAGCTGTCGGTAATGCGTGTGGTGCCGGCCTGCAAGTCATAGTCGAACCGGTAGGCATCGCCTTCATTGGTCCAATGCTTGACCACGCGCCATTCCAGGCCATCGATCAGGGCCCACTCATAAAAGCAGTGCAAGCCGCTGGGCAACTGGTGTTCCACCATGCGCTGCCCGGTGTCGTAGGCAAAGCGCCGTTGCACCTGGCCGCTGGCATCGCGTACCTCGGCCAGGTTGCCCATGGCGTCGTAGCCGTAGCTGGCGAGTACTTCGCGGCGTTGATCGGGGTACACGCGCTCGAGGCGGGCCACGTGCAGCGGGTCGCGGATCAGTTCGACCTGCACCAGATCAAACGTGTCGCGCAGCCGCACCAGGCGTCCTGCGTCGTCATAATCAAGGTAGATACGGTTGTCGTTGCGGTCACCCAGTTGGCTGAGGCGCAGCCGCGACGGGTTTGCCGGGGTGGGCTCGAACAGGCGATACATACCGTCGTCGCTTTCAATCAGTAACGGCCCATCGCGGTGGCGCCGTACAGCAAGCCCTTCACCTGCACTGAACACTGCGCCGCCCAAGGGGATGGCGCCCATATCGATGGGCCGGCCCTGTTCGTCGGTATAGACCAGGGTGTCGCCGCCTTCGGGATGGGGCTGGATTTCGACGCACACTTCATACGGCACGCTCCAGCCGGTGCCGAACAGGCTGCCACGGCGTTCGTCGCGACTGTTGTAGAAGCGCTGCCAATCGATCGGCAACAGGCCGGGCAGGACGAAATCCAGTTCCTGGTCATCGCCCAGCACCTTGGCGCCGGTAGCCGCATGCACCGGGTTCGAGGAACCCATGGCCGCGTTGGCCGCTGCGCCCATGGCGCTGCTGACGGCCATCGACGCGGCACCGCCCGCCAGCATGCAAGGTAGTTTGCTGAAAAACTTGCCCTTGCCACCTTTGAGCATCAGCAGCACCGTCACTGCCAGCCCGACCCCCGGGGTCTTGCCGCTGCGAATCTCGCGTACCACCACCGAACCGCCGCCAATGGTGACGTTGGAGGAGATCAGCCCGGAGGACACCACCTTCGCATCGCAGGTGCTGCGGTCGCCGCTGCGCACGGCGGGCTGGCCGTTGATGGTCACCTTGTCCGAGCCTTCGGCCATGAACTGCGGCGGCATCGGTGGGTGCTTCATGCAAAGCACCAGGTCTTCCAGCTTGGTCTCCGTGCCTGGCGCAGGCGAAGCCACGGTGGGGCGCCACATCTGTGAGAAGAACTCGCCGGCCATGTCCAGGTAGCTGGCTTCTTCTTCAGGTGCCGGCATTTCCAGCTCGGTACCGGCCGGTGCCACATGGGAAACAACCGCCCCGGCCGCGCGGGCGGCGGGGATGTTATTGGTGAGCGTGTCGAAGGAGCCGGTGAGGATGTTAGCCTGCACCGTCGGTGGGAACAGCGCGTTGCCGATGCCCTCGCATAGATTGCTCAGGCCCTTGTCGGCCCCGCTCTTGCTCATCGCAAGGCCCACCACCACGCCGACCACCGCGCCCAGCAGGAAGCACCCCAACCCGCCCGTGACAACGGTGATCCCGGTGGCGGCCACCACCGCCGCCGTAGCCAGTGCGGTAATCGCGATGTTCGCCGCCACCTCCAGCACGCCGCCGAGAATGTCGGCCATCATCGAGGTGTGTTCCATCGCATCGCCCAGGCGTGCGGCCCATAACGCGTCAGACATGCAAGATGCCCATCACGCAGGCACGTCGAACGACAGCGAATTTTTGATAGTCGCCCAGTGCGCCGCTTCGGCATCGCCGAGCTTGTCGGCTTTCACATAGCTCAAGGCGAGCATCTTGCGCGTACCCGGCAACACCAGGGCGAGTTGATACTGGAACACCTTGTCATTGCCCTTGCTGAACTGGCTGCGCAACTCGATCCCTTCAACCTCCTGGGCAGCACCCAGGCGCACGGGCACGCTGGGCAGGCAGCGCAAGTCCTGCACCTGTTTTTCCAGGCGCTTGAGCTGGTCGTCGAAGTTGCTGTGCAAGGTTTCGCCTTGCGCCAGCAAGCTGCGGCTGACGATCAGTGAAGTCCCCAGCTCCGGGAACTTGAGGATATTGATCGTTGCGTCCTGCAGCTCGCCGGCGGGCAGTTGGAACTGGAATTCGTTGATGCGATACGTCATGGCAAACAGGTCTCGTCAGGAGCTTTTGGGCGTGGGGAACGCGGCTTTGATGTTGGCGTCGATGCTGGTTTTTATGCCCTGGCCATCCGGTGTGGCGCCAGGCCCGCCGCCGTTGTTGAGGTGCAGCACGCCGCCGGTGTTGAACTCGGCGTCGCCGCTGGCATAGAAGCTGATTTGCACGCCAGTGAGGTTGATCTGCCCGCTGGCGTTCAGCTCGAGGATGCTTTGCCCACACACCAGGCGCAGGTTTTCGCCGACCTCGATGACATAACTCTGGCTGATGCTGTCGGTCTTCTTCTGGCCCACCGAGAGCACGTCTTCCTGCTTGACGATGCGCAGGCGGTTGTTGCCAATGGTCACCGTCTCGTTGTGCCCGATGCTCTTGTTGCGGTCATGCCCCACCGAGTGGCTTTCATCCACCTCCACCACAATGTCCTGATTGCGCTCGGCATGGATGTACAACTGCTCCAGGCCCTTCTTGTCCTCCATGCGGATTTCATTGAAGTTCGCCGGGCTGCCGCCCTTGCTGGAGCGGCTTTTCATCCCGCTTTGGGTGGCGTTTTCCGGCAGGTCGTAGGGCACCGTCTGTTCGGCGTTGTACACCCGGCCGGTAATGATCGGGCGGTCCGGGTCGCCTTCGAGGAAGCTGACAATCACTTCCTGGCCGATGCGCGGGATCTGCATCGAACCCCAGTTTTTCCCGGCCCAGGATTGCGACACGCGAATCCAGCACGAGCTGTTTTCGTTGGACTGGTCGTGGCGGTCCCAATAGAAATGCACCTTCACCCGGCCATACTGGTCGGTCCAGATTTCCTCGCCCTTGGGCCCGACCACCAGCGCGGTCTGCGGGCCTTTGACGACAGGGCGATGGGTGTTGGCCAGTGGGCGGAAGCTCTGTTGGGCGTCGATGCAGGTCAGGCTGCTGTCGAACTGCGCCGACGCCGCGCCGCCGCCGGATTCCAGGCGTTCTTGGGTGATGTAGTAGCGCGCGGCAAGAATCAGGTATTCGCGGTTCTGGTCGCGGCGGCTGAAGCCGGTGAGGCTGAACAAATGACCAGAGCCCAGGCCCCGTGCATTGCCGCTGAACTCCACTTGTTCGTGCAGGGTTTGCAGGGCTTCGATGCGGGTACGTGCGTAGTGTTCGCCGTCTTCGCTTTTGACGTAGGTGCCGGGGTAGTCGTACAGCGGATAATCACCGGCGGTGTGCGGGCGGGGCATGGCCGAGCGCACGTCGATGCTGGCGCTGGGGCGCTGGAAGTCGTAGTCGTTGAGCTCAAGGGAACCCGGCTGGACTTGCTGCGCCAGGTGCCAGTTGTGCATATGGTCGCGTTCGCGCTGCTGCTCGTCCTTGGGGTAGTAGGGCACCGAGGTGTAGCCGGGCACCGTGGTGTGGGCGCCATAGGCATCGGCCAGCACCAGCACATGGCGATCCTGCTCGTGACGGAAGAAGTAGTAGATGCCTTCCTGTTCCATCAGGCGGCTGACGAAGTCGAAGCTGGTCTCGCGGTACTGCACGCAGTATTCCCACTCGCGATACGGCCGGCTCAGGGCGTCTTCGAAGTCGGAAAACCCGAGGTCGCGGAACACCTGCTTGATGATCTGCGGGATGCTCAGGTTCTGGAAAATCCGGCAGTCGGAGGTACGGCTCAGCAGCCACAGCCACGGGCGCAGCGTCACCTGGTAACTGGCGAACTGGCCTTGGTCGATGTTCTGGCTGCAGCGCGCGACGATCCCATGGAAATACCGCTCGCCACCGTCCGCCAGTTGCAGACCGACGCTCATCGGCTTGCCCAGCAACTGGTTGAGGTCGATGTTGGCGTCCAACGAGTTCAGTTGCAGCTCGTAGCTGAACAGCCGCCCCAGCTCTTCGCCGCCGCCCATTTCATTGAGCAGCAGCACATCCGGCCCCAGGGGGCTGGTGATCTTGGCCAGGCGTGAGGCTTGGTTGAAAAGCATGGGTTGTCCCGTAAATGTCTTAATAACTGAAGAAACCGAATCCAATGTGGGAGCGGGCTTGCTCGCGAATGCGGTGTATCAGTTGATACATCCGGTGACTGACTCACCGCATTCGCGAGCAAGCCCGCTCCCACATTTGGATAGCACTTCGTCAGGTTATTCGGTGTCGCTGAACTGGTAGTGCAATTCGTTATCCCGGCTGCCGATCCGCACCCCCGCCAGCGCCTTGCCTTCGAGCATGCGTGTGAGGAACTCGCGGCTCATGTCCGGCAGCAGGCTGTTGGTGAGGATGGTGTCGATCATCCGCCCGCCACTTTCGGTTTCGGTGCAGCGCGAGACAATCAGGTCGATCACCGTGTCGTCGTAATCGAACGCGACTTTGTGGGTGTTCTCCACGCGCTTCTTGATGCGGTCCAGCTGCAGGCGGGTAATCGCCTTGAGCATCACATCGCTGAGCGGGTAATACGGAATCGTCACCAGGCGCCCGAGCAGGGCCGGTGGGAAGATCTCCAGCAGAGGCTGGCGCAGGGCCTTGGCGATGTCTTCCGGGTCGGGCACGTTTGCCGGGTCTTTGCAGACGTGGGAAATCAGCTCGGTGCCGGCGTTGGTGGTGAGCAGGATCAAGGTGTTCTTGAAGTCGATCACCCGGCCTTCGCCGTCCTCCATCACGCCCTTGTCGAACACCTGGAAGAAAATCTCATGCACGTCCGGGTGGGCTTTTTCCACCTCATCCAGCAGCACCACACTGTAGGGTTTGCGCCGCACGGCTTCGGTCAGCACGCCGCCTTCGCCATAGCCGATATAGCCCGGTGGCGCGCCCTTGAGGGTGGACACGGTATGGGCTTCCTGGAACTCGCTCATGTTGATGGTGATCACGTTCTGCTCGCCGCCGTACATGGCTTCGGCCAGGGCCAGGGCGGTTTCGGTCTTGCCCACGCCCGAGGTGCCGGCCAGCATGAACACGCCAATCGGCTTGCTTGGGTTGTCGAGGCCGGCGCGGGAGGTCTGGATGCGCTTGGCGATCATCTGCAAGGCGTGGTCCTGGCCGATGATGCGTTTTTTCAGGTGCTGGTCGAGGTTTAGCACCGTCTCCAGTTCGTTGCGGGCCATGCGGCCTACCGGGATCCCGGTCCAGTCGGCGACCACCGAGGCTACGGCCTGGTAATCCACGGTCGGCAGAATCAACGGGGTTTCACCCTGCAGGGCACTGAGGCGCTGTTGCAGGTCCACCAGTTTTGCGCGCAACTCGTCGTTGCCGCTGTCGACAACGCCGGCTTTCTCGCGCAGGGTCGCGCGGGTAGCGAGCAACTCGTCCACCAGGGTTTTTTCTTCGGCCCAGCGGCTTTCCAGGCTAGCCAGGCGCTCGCGTTCGGCACTCAACAAGGCTTCGCTGTTGCTTTGGCGTGCGCCAATGGCGATGCCGATGGCATGCTCGCGGGCGATGATTTGCAGCTCGGTTTCCAGGGCTTCGATGCGGCGACGGCTGTCATCCACTTCTGCCGGCACCGCGTGCAGGCTGATGGCGACGCGGGCGCAAGCGGTGTCCAGCAGGCTCACGGATTTATCCGGCAACTGGCGCGCCGGGATATAGCGGTGGGACAGCTTGACCGAGGCTTCCAGGGCTTCATCGAGGATCTGCACCTGGTGGTGCTTTTCCATGGTCGAGGCCACGCCGCGCATCATCAGCAGCGCCTTGTCCTCCGACGGCTCGGCCACTTGCACCACCTGGAAGCGGCGGGTCAGCGCCGGGTCTTTCTCGATATGCTTCTTGTACTCGGCCCAGGTGGTGGCGGCCACGGTGCGCAAGGTGCCACGGGCCAGGGCCGGCTTGAGCAGGTTGGCCGCATCACCGGTGCCGGCGGCGCCCCCGGCACCTACCAGGGTGTGGGCTTCGTCGATAAACAGGATGATCGGTTTTGGCGACGCCTGGACGTCTTCGATGACCTGGCGCAGGCGCTGTTCGAATTCGCCTTTCATGCTGGCGCCGGCTTGCAGCAGGCCCACATCCAGGCTGCGCAGCTCCACGTCCTTGAGCGCTGGCGGCACGTCGCCGGCAACGATGCGCAGGGCAAAGCCTTCGACCACGGCGGTCTTGCCCACCCCGGCTTCACCGGTGAGGATCGGGTTGTTCTGGCGCCGACGCATCAGGATGTCCACCAGTTGGCGGATCTCTTCGTCACGCCCCACGATCGGGTCGAGCTTGCCGCTACGCGCCTGTTCGGTCAGGTCCACGGTGAAACGCTTGAGGGCTTCCTGCTTGCCCATGGCACTGGGGGCCATGGCGCCGCTGGCTTCGCCCGGCACGGCACCGGCATTGAAACCATCGCTGGCGCTCAGGGCGTTTTCCGGCGAATCACCGACATATTCATCAAAGCGCTCGCTCAGGGCCTCGGCCTTGATCTTGTCGAACTCGGACGACAAGCCCAGCAGTGCATGCCGCAGGCTCGGCGTTTTCAAAATGCCCAGCACCAGGTAGCCGGTGCGCACCTGGCTTTCGCCAAACATCAGGCTGCCGTATACCCAGCCGCGTTCCACGGCTTCTTCCACATGGGACGACAGGTCGGTGATCGACGTCGAGCCACGGGGCAGGCGGTCCAGGGCTTCGGTGAGGTCTCGGGCCAGCCGTGCCGGCTCGATGTTGAATTGGCGGATGATGCGATGCAGGTCAGAGTCCTGCAGTTGCAGCAACTGGTGAAACCAGTGGGCCAGTTCCACGTAGGGGTTACCGCGCAATTTGCAGAACACCGTGGCGGCTTCGATGGCCTTGTAGGCCACGCTGTTGAGTTTGCCGAACAGCGCGGCGCGACTGATTTCACCCATGCTCTGGATTCCTTGAGGTGGTGGCTTGATCGGCGTAATGCCGGGCCAGGATTAGGTCGTTGGCGTCTTGCCCGGGTTGGCCGAGCCAGGTGTTGAAACCCAACCGGAACTGCCCGTTGAGTTGCAACGGCGGCACTTGCGGTTGTTGAAGAATCAGGTTCAGGTCCCAGTCCAGTTCATGGCCCAGGTATTCGGTGACCCAGGCCACCAGCTCATTGAACGGCTGGCTGCCGGGCAACATGCCCATGTAGTCGTCGAGCGTCAGGGGGCCGAGGCGGATACGGAATTTGTGCTGGCGGTCCCACACATGGCTGCCCAGGCAAAAATCCACGCCCAATTGATTGGCACTCACGCTGACCCGGCTGCGCTCGGGCAGCTCCAGCCATTGGCCGACGTACTCTTCAATCTCCACCGGCAAGCCGAAATACTCGCTGAGAATTGCCTTCAAACCGTCCGGGTAGCGGGTTTGCGCCGAGAGGTGGCCGCTGTAGTGCAGTTTTGCGGTATCGGGGATCAGGCCCTGGTCGAGGAGGCTGGGCATACCGCGGCCGCTGAGCGCCGCCAGGCGTGCGGACCAGTAATCATCGTCGGGCCGGTCGTGGCTGACGGTCGGCCGCGCTTCGGCCCAGGCCCGATAAAACAGGGTCAACAGGCGGTGGTGGAATACATCCAGGAAGCGCTTGCTGGTGCTGTCGGCGTTGTTGCGCTGGCGTTCGCGCACGTATTCGGTGATGTGCAGCGGCAACGGCCCATTGGGGCCGCCGAGGCCGAAAAAGAACTGTTCCAGGCGCGCTGGCGTGCCGTCACCGCCGGGATTGACCGACGCCAGGGTGGCCGGGGCGAAGGTGCAGTCAGCCTGTTGCCCGAGGCGCAACGGGTCATCGGCCAGGCGCAGGGAATGCCCCAGGCGCGGCAGTTGGGGCGATTCGCACTCGATACGGCGCAGCGCCTGGAAGAAGTCATATTCCCAGGGCTCCTGATGCATCGCATCCAGGGTACTCACAGGGTCGGACGCCGTCCGGGCTTGGCTTTCCATCGCATGATCTCGCCGCGTTCGGTGGTACGAATCACCGTCTCGGTAAAACTGTTGATCGACACGTAACGCGCCAGGAATCGTTCCAACACTGCACCGAGCAGGAATACACCGGTGCCGCGGAACGCGTTTTCATCAAATTCCAGGGTGATTTCCAGGCCACGGCCAAACACGATCGGGCCGGGCATCGGCAGGCGCCGTGTCACCGCTTTGCTGCTGACCTCGCGCAGGCCCTCGATCTGCAATTGCAGGGCGGCGTCGTTGCTGTCGCCATACAGGCGCAGCAGTTCACGCAACGCCGCGGCACCCTGGCCTTCGCTCAGGGACAGGTAGTTGAGCGACAACTGGCTGATCAAGCGCCAGGCCTTGGCGTCATGGGCGTGGCTGGCGCGCGGGCGGCTGGGCCCGGCGACGCAGCGCACCGCCAGCACCGGGGCACTGTCGGCCAGGGTGAAGTCGGTCTTGCCGTTGCCCACGCTCATGAACAGTGGCAGATCGCGGTTGGTGCACAACGCGGTCACGCCCAATTGGCGCAGGTCGTGGCGGTAGGGCGCTTGCTGGCTGTCCACCAGGCTGACAAAGGTCTCGCTGCCCACATACGTGGAGCGCGGACCATTGCGCCGCTGGTCGCTGGACAGCACCCGCGGCTCGCGGCGCACGCTGTAGTAACTCTGGTCGCGGCCGTAGCGCGACGGATCACGCACGGCGTAGAACGGCAAAAAGGGTTGCTCCGGCCCGGTGCCGTGGCCGGTGATGGCGCTGAGGGAGTGGATCTCGAAGTCCATGGGCCGGGTGCGGTCGGCAATCACATGGTGTTCGTTGACCCGCTCGGACAAGTGAATCCGGTCCACCCGTTTGGGGAACAGGTTGATCGCCGGGGTGCAGAAGGGCACGAACTGCGCGGCGCCAACACTGCCTTCCAGGCTGGGATCGTGGCGGTCGAACAGCACGATCAGCTCCAGTTCCTGGCCATCGCAGCGTTGTACGGCGCGGCTCAGTTCGGCGAATTCGACGAACAGGTAGCGATGGGGCAGGGCGAAGTATTCCTGCAGCAAGCGGTAACCCTGGAAGGCTCGCGATACCACGGGCATCGCCGCATCGGCGTCGTCGAACCCGCGCGAACGCAGCGCGTCCTGTGGCAGGCGCTCCACCCAGTCACCGCCGGGTTGGCGCGCAAACACCGCGCACACATTACCCAGCAATTGCTCGTAGAGGCGGAACGGCTGCTCATCGGCGCCGCTCAGGTACAGCGGTAGATTGTCCAGGGCCAGGCTGTTGAATGGCAGCTCGGCGCCGGTGCGCAGGGTCAGGCGCAAACCGGCCTTGGCCTTGGGCTCACTGGCGGCCAGGCGCCCGAGCACGGCGGACGGGTTGCCAAAGTAATCGGCCTGGCTGACCTGCAACGGCCACAGCATCACCGGGTGGGCGGTGCGGTACTCGCAGCAGGTCTGGGTTTCGCGGCCCAGGGCTGCGCGCAGTACGGTATCGCGGGGTAATGGAAAACCGCTGGTCAGGGAGCCTTCATCGGGGTCGGCCTGCAACTGCACCACGGTCATCGATGGGGTCGGCGCCAGGTAGTGCGGGTAGGCGATTTCCAGCAGGTTATGGGTGAAGGTCGGGTACTCGGCGTCGAGTTTGAGCTGCACCCGGGCGGTGAGATACGCGAAGCCTTCGAGCAGGCGCTCGACGTACGGGTCGGCGCAGTCCATGCCGGACAGGGTCAGCCGACTGGCGATCTTCGGGTATTCCTTGGCGAACTCCGCGGCGCTCTCGCGCACGTGGTGCAGCTCCTGGTTGTACAGCTCCAGCAGGCGCGGGTTCATGGGCGCCTCCGCTGGTCGGCGTTGACCACGCGTACATGGCCAGACTCCAGGTCCAGGTCGGTTTGCAGCAGCAGACGCAAGGGCACCGGCTGGGCCCACAGGTCGCCTTCGATCTCGAAGCTCAAGGCGTTGTGGTTCATCTCGCCATGGGCCACACGCGCCTTGACCCGCAGGGTGTGGCGCAGGATGCGCGGCTCAAAGGTGGCAATTGCCTGGTAGATCAGGGCTTCCAGAGCATTGATATCGACGCTCGACGCACTGTTGCCCGCCAGCGCCGGCAGGCCGTAATTGATCACTGACGTTCCGGCCGGGGTGTGCAGCGTGGCATCGGCATTGAGCAGCGAGGTGGTATTGAGCAGCCACGCCAGGTCCCGCAGCACCGAGGCTTTGAGCTGGGTCAGGGACAGCACGCGCTTGTCGGCGCTTTCCTTGGGGTTGCTCGGCTCGTCGTCGGTCAACCGGTCCAGCAGGGACGGTTGCAGGCGGTCGCGGGTGGCGATTTCGGTTACCACGTAAAGGGCGCTACATACATTTTTTGGTCGCCACCCCAACCGCAGGATGCCGATAGGCTGACCGGTGCCACCTCCAGATGCCCTTGGATTTGGCGAATAGCCTGCATTTTGTTCAGGCAGTCGCGGCTCGGGGCAGGCATGTGCTCAACACGCCAGACTGAAAATATAGGGATACCGTTGAATGTCTCCACGCGCAATTTCTGATGCTCATCCAAGCTGAAGCTGCATGGCCATTCCATATCCAGTTTTGTACGGCTCTGATCAGGTTTGACTAACGTGCACTGACCCTGGTCATCGATCAGTTTGAGGGGCTGGCCAACAAATACAGCCTCGATCGTCGGCGGTTCGGTATGTTCGGCGCATGCGTTCAGACTGATCACGTTCATGGTCAGGCAGAGTGCGAGCAATGGTTTTTTCATTATGTGAGCTCCCAAAACCAGACAGCCCTGGAGCGGGAAAAGAGATCGCCGGTTTTGGTTATCCCTCGGTTCCATAGGTCAATATGATCGCCGGTACGGTTATCCAGGGACTCGCCGGATTGCTGGAAACAATCCTTGAAAAAGATAAGCCCGGTTTTGCCCATCAGCGTGCGACGGTCTTCGGCGGTGTTACCCAGGATGGCGGGTCGTCCTAGGTGCCGTTTCCACAGCCAATTAGCCAATGACTCGGCACCCCTGGCGTGTTCATGTGCACACTTGGGCTCGGTATAGGTGGATTTGTTGACCTTGACGGTCAGCTCGGCGTTGAGCACCAGACTCATGCGGATAGCACACTGATTGGCCCAAGGACCATTGCAAGGGGCTGCGTTTGGATGCGTTACCAAAAGATCGGAATACGCCTTCCACAAATTGATAAACGAAGGTTTGGCCATGACTCAGATACCGAAAAGAGGAAGGTCGAAATTCGAGCAAGCACCAAAACCCCCGGCGCGCTGCGCCAGGGGTCTTCGTATCAACGCTTGGTGTTGGAACGGATATTCCAGCCGAACTTGATCGGGCCGCCGTCCTTGGTGCCGTCGGCTTTCTGCGGCTGGTAGTCGACCATCACCTGGGCAAAGTTCAGGGTGACGTTTTCGGTCAGGCGATCATCGCTGCCCGAGCCGCCGGTGCTCAGGGACGTGATCAGCACTTCTTCAAGGTTGATGATCATGTACTCGACCTGGCTTTCGCCGCCGGCCTTGCGCACGGTCAGCTTGACCTTGTCGATGTGCTTGCCGCTGGCGCAATGCATCATCAGGTTAGGCGAAGCCTTGTCGACGTACTTGGTCAACGACAGGTCCTGGATATTCACCTTGCCCGCGCCGCCGCCACTGCCAACGTGCATGTTGCCGGACTGGGCCATGCCCCAGCTCCAGTTCAGTACGTCGATTTCGTCCTTGTGGGCCTTGTCCATGGACTCGCCCTTGATGTCGCCGATCTTGATGAAGATATCAACAGCCATGTTTTCTCCCTGTGTGGTCTGAGCCACGATATTTGTTTACGCCGCCGACCCCTGTAGGAGCGAGCTTGCTCGCGAAGGTCGTCAACGGTGACGCGGGCATCCTGAATGAACGCAGCGCCTTCAAGTTTTTCGCGAGCAAGCTCGCTCCTACAGGGAGCGAGCCAGTCCCGATTTTTTACGCGCTTTTTGCCGAAGGCAGTTTCGATACCAGGCGCAGCGACACGGTCAGCCCTTCGAGCTGGTAGTGCGGGCGCAGGTAGAACTTGGAGTTGTAGTACCCCGGGTTGCCCTCGACGTCTTCCACGATCACTTCGGCGGCAGCCAATGGGTGCTGGGCCTTGGTGGTTTCGGTGGAATGCGCAGGATCCCCGTCGACGTAGTTGAGGATCCAGTCCTGCAACCAGCGCTGCATCTCGTCCTTCTCTTTGAAGGAACCGATCTTGTCGCGCACGATGCACTTCAAGTAGTGGGCGAAACGGCAGGTGGCGAACAGGTACGGCAGGCGTGCAGCCAGGTTGGCGTTGGCGGTGGCGTCCGGGTCGTCGTATTCGGCCGGTTTCTGCAACGACTGGGCGCCGATGAACGCGGCGAAGTCGGTGTTTTTCTTGTGCAGCAGCGGCATGAAACCGTTCTTCGCCAGCTCCGCTTCACGGCGGTCGCTGATCGCGATTTCGGTCGGGCACTTCATGTCCACGCCACCGTCATCGGTGGGGAAGGTGTGAGCCGGCAAGTTTTCCACTTCACCGCCGGACTCCACGCCACGGATGCGCGAGCACCAGCCGAAATGCTTGAACGAGCGGTTGATGTTCACCGCCATCGCGTACGCGGCGTTGGCCCAGGTGTACTTGGAGCTGTCGGCGCCGTCGGTGTTTTCTTCGAAGGCGAAGGCTTCCACCGGGTCGGTCTTGGCACCATACGGCAGGCGCGCGAGGAAGCGCGGCATGGTCAGGCCGATGTAGCGCGAGTCTTCCGATTCGCGCAGCGAACGCCAGCCAGCGTATTCCGGGGTGGTGAAGATCTTGGTCAGGTCACGTGGGTTCGACAGTTCCTGCCAGGAGCCCATGCCCATCACGGTCGGCGATGCGGCAGCGATGAACGGCGAGTGCATGGCGGCGCAGACTTTCGACAGCTCGCCCAGCAACTCCACGTCAGGCGGCGACTGGTCGAAGTAGTAATCGCCCACCAGGCAACCGTAGGGTTCGCCACCGAACTGGCCGTATTCTTCCTCGTACATCTTCTTGAAGATCGGGCTCTGGTCCCACGCGGTGCCCTTGAATTTCTTCAGGGTCTTGTGCAGGTCAGTCTTGGAGATATTGAGCACGCGGATCTTCAGCTGCTCATCGCTCTCGGTGTTGTTGACCAGGTAGTGCAGGCCGCGCCAGGCGCTTTCCAGCTGCTGGAAATCCGGGTGATGGATAACCTGGTTGACCTGGGCGGTGAGCTTGGCGTCGATGGCGGCGATGATCGATTCGATCGACTTGATCGCGTCGTTGGATACCAGGTCCGTCTGCGCCAGGGCCTGCTCGGCCAGGGTGCGCACGGCGGTCTCGACGGCTTCGCGGGCACGCTCGGTCTTGGGCTTGAATTCTTGCAGCAGCAGGTTTGCAAACTCGCTGGCTTCTTGGGTGGTACCCAGGTTCTGGGCGCCTTCGCGGGCGGTATTGTCGGTCATGATTACTGGTCCCCAGCAGGTTTGGGCGCGCTCGCAAGGGCCTGCAGCAATGCCGGGTCCTTGATCGCTTTCATGATGATTTCTTCTGCGCCGGTCTTGCCGTCCATGTAGGTCAGCAGGTTGGCCAGTTGGGTACGGGCTTCCAGCAACTGGTTCAGCGAGTCGACCTTGCGCGCCACGGCGGCGGGGCTGAAGTCGTCCATGCTTTCGAAGGTGATATCCAGGCTCAGGTTGCCTTCGCCTGTCAGCTCGTTGGGTACGTGGAATGCCACCCGCGGCTGCATGGCCTTGAGCCGCGAGTCGAAGTTGTCGACGTCCACTTCAAGGAACTTGCGGTCCGCGACCGGCGCCAGAGGCTCGGCGGGCTTGCCGGCGAGGTCGGCCATCACACCCATCACGAAGGGCAGTTGGACCTTTTTCTCGGCGCCGTAAAGCTCGACGTCGTACTCGATCTGCACTCGAGGCGCACGGTTGCGCGCGATGAATTTCTGAGAACTTTGCTTCGCCACGTTGCTGCTCCTGGTCGCTTGAGCGACGGTGTTGTTACTGCAAAGCCTGGCGACTTACTCGCCGTCCGGGCCACGCAGGTTTTCAAATTGGGACATGCCGTCGGGAATCAGATTGCGCACGATGGCCGCAAAATCGGCGTGCACCAGGTTTTTCGCCCGGTTCAACAGCACCGGCAGCGGGCTGGAAGGCTCGTGCCGGGTGTAGTACGCAAGGATCCGGTCCAGGTCGCGCAGCACCTCGTCGCGGCTGGCGATCTCGCCAGCATTGCGGGGGGCTGCAGGGGCGCCAGCGTGTTCGACCGAGGCGTGGCTGTCGTCACTGACCACCTCGGGTTCACGGCTGTCGTCGCTCTGTGCAGTGAACTGGCTGAAAATCTGCAGGGCCTGCTTGAGCGGATGTTTCAGCGCGCCGAGGTCCACGCCCTGGGCGGAACCGACTTGCTCGCTGACGTATTTTTCGATGTTTTCACAGGCCGCACGGGCCTCGACCAGGGCGGCGTGGGTGGCTTGCAACGGCTCCGGGTCGCTGTCGAGGAAGGCGGCGGCCAGTTGCTCGGCACCGAGGTTCTCGCCGGGAAAACTTTGCAGGCCGCTGGCATTCAGGGCACCACGCAGGCTCACGGCGCCGAACGCTCGCGAGCGCGTAAGCACGCTTTCGCGCAGCAGGCGGATGTTCGTGTCGCAGGTCAATCCGGCGAGGGCATTGATGCGTACGGTGGGATCGTTGTCGTCATCGGCATCCAGGCGCGGATGCAGGTCGGCCCAGTACTGCTGGAGCAGTTCGCTGATCAGGGTGAGGGCGCTGGCCAGCCCGCCGACGCCTTGCAGGGCGAGGGAGCTTTGCAGCAAAAAATGGGTGATGCGCAGGTCTTTGCTGCGCTGCAGCAAGTCCAGGCTCCGTTGCTGGATGCTGCGCCAGTCTGGGGGCTCGGCGGGCAAAATAGCGTCGCCCATGCTGCGCTCGGGTTGACCCTGGGCAGCACGTTCCAAGTGCAGGAAGTCCGCGTCATATTCCAGGTCTTCGCCACACGGCAAAGTCGCGGAAACAGCGGTGAGCAGCAACGGCACATCCACTAAATTCGATCTCCATATCGGCCCTTTAGTCTCGGGCAGTGCATGCGTTAGTTGCGCGGTTTAGTTGCGCAATTTATCGGCATGTTTTCTTGGTCAGGCCAGCACATTGATTTCAATGTGCCACTACTTATCTTCAAGAAGTTGTGCATTTTTGGTGTAGTAGTTATGCGTTGTCAAGGTAAGCTATTCGCCCTGTGTGACAGATGTGCGGTGTTTAACATCCTATGCGACCCGTGGGTCAAAGTAGGCGCTGCCTGAGGATTTTTGTCACATTTGCCTGTTAAGATCAGCGATCATGCTGGTAAAAGCAGGCTTCTAAGGTTGTTTAAAGGATTTGTCGAGACGCGCTTGGGAAAGTATTTCCCTTGGCCGACCGCGCGTGAGGTTCAGCAAGGAGGCAAGATGTCACTGTGTTTGACTATCACTAGTTATCACAAGATCACCCCAGGTCAATGTCCGGAAAAGTCCATGGATAATGGAGTGATGGCTATTGGCCGCTCTAGTGAAAACGACTGGATATTGCCTGATCCAGAGCGTTTGGTCTCCGCGCAACATTGCGTTATTCAATACAAAGATGGCCGTTACTATCTAACCGATAACAGTACTAATGGTGTGGAATTGGTTAATGCCGGTATTCGTTTGCGCCGGGGGAACAGCGAGCCATTGCAAGATGGTGAGTTGATCCGGATCGGCGATTACGAGATCCAGGCACGGATTGATTGCGGGGTGAACGTGACAGGCTCCCAGCCTTTCGCCGCCGATGCCTCCAACAGTTTCGAAGCGCTCATGGGCCGCCAGGGTGCGGGGGTGGCCGCGCCGCTGCCAAGCACCCCGGTGATTGCGCCGCAGTTCCAGGGCGCGTCGTCGATGGATACGCTGCCGGACCTGTTCGATTTCCTCACACCAACGGCGGTGCCGCCGCCCAGCCAGCCTGACCATGTGCCGGCCGAGCAGCATGATTTTCGCCCGCCCGTCGCTGTTAACGTGCCTGTGCCCGAGAAGCCGGCGACCCCGGGCTCGGTGATTCCGGAAGACTGGGACCTGCTTGGCGAAACACCCGCGCCGCCGCTCAGCACGCCACCGCCCATCGCGCCGCCTGAACCTCCTGTGGTCGAGCGCCCGCTGCCGCTGGCAGACGCCACCCAGCCCGATTTGCTGCAAGCCTTCCTGCGCGGTGCCGGTCTTGATCACCTGCGCCTGGACAAGGCCCAGGCCGAGGCGCAGATGGAAAGTATCGGCCGCAGCTACCGGCTGATGGTCGAAGGCCTGATCGACGTATTACGTGCGCGCAGCAGCCTCAAGGGCGAGTTCCGCATGCAGCAGACGACGATCCAGCCGGTGGAAAACAATCCGTTGAAATTCGCCCCGAATGCCGACGAAGCGTTACTGCTGCTGCTTCGCCACGGCAACCAAGCGTTTATGGCGCCGGACCTGGCCGTGCGCGACAGTTTCGACGACCTGCGGGCCCACCAACTGGCGGTGATGGCCGGTGTCGAAGCGGCCATCAAACATCTGCTGACACGCTTCGAACCCGCTCAACTGGAAGAGCGCATGGGCAAGCCTGGCGGGCTGTCGAGCCTGTTCAACGGTTCGCGCCAGGCCCAGTACTGGCAACAGTTCACCGAGCTCTACAACAGTATTTCCCGTGAGGCCCAGGAGGATTTCCAGGACCTGTTCGGCCGTGAATTCAGCCGGGCCTATGAAGCACACAGCGCACGCCAGCGGCGCTGAAACTGGAACAACGGACAGCCACATACGTCATTGAGGACGCAGGATGATTTCCAGGTTTTTACTCGCGGCCGCCGGCCTGTTGCTGCTGACGGCCTGTGCCAAGGATGCTGCGCCGCCCGCGCCAGAGGCACAAATCGACACTGCCAGCGTCGAGCTGCACTTCCATGCCATCAGCGGCCTCAACCCCGGCACCACGGGCCAGCCAGCGCCGGTGCGGGTACGGATTTTCGAACTGAAAAACGCCGCGACCTTCAGTCGTGCCGATTACTTCGCCCTGGCGGATCGCGCCCAGCCGACCCTCGGCCTGGACCTGCTCGACCAGGATGAAGTGGTGATCCAGCCCGGCCAGCAATTGAGCCTGCAGCGCGACCTCGACCCGGCTACCCGGCAGATCGGCCTGCTGGTGGGCTATCGCGAACTGGACCGTGCGCAATGGCGCACGGTACTCAGCGTGCCGCCCCGCCAGGCCAGCGAATACCAGATCAGCCTTGATGTGCGCGCCGTACGTGCGCACCTCAGCGTTGCCCCATCCAGTCCTGCCCAATAAGAAGCAATCGGAGCCCCCATGTCCTGGAACAATCGCGTGGTCTGGTCGGAAGGCATGTTCATCGGAACGCAGCACTTCCAGCAGCATGACCGTTACCTGGAAAACCTGATCGATGCCCGCAGCCGTCCGCTGTCGGCCGGCGCCTGGGGGTTTTGCGAACTGCTGATCGACCAGGGCCTGCTGGCCCAGGGCAAGCTGGCGATTGTCTCGGCCCGTGGCCTGTTGCCCGATGGCACGCCGTTCAATATTCCCCAGGACGACCTGGCGCCGAGCCCGCTGAATATCGACGACAACCTGCGTGACGGCCTGGTGTACCTGGCCTTGCCCCTCAAGCGTGCCGGCGCCCGCGACACGGTAGATGAAGGCGAGCCCCTGGGCGCCGCGCGTTACCTGAGCCAGGTGCGCGAGGTGCGCGATGACAACGCACCCTTCGAAAACCGCGCACCGGTGGCCGTCGGTTCCCGTGCCTTGCGCTTGCTCACCGGCGCCGATGGCATCAGTGACTACGCCGCCATCGGCCTGGTGCGCATCAAGGAAAAGCGCGCCGACCGCGCCCTGGTGCTGGATGACAGCTACATCCCGCCGGTGCTCGATGTGGCGGCGAGCAAACCGCTGACGGCGTTTCGCAGTGAACTGCTGGGCCTGCTGCACCAGCGCGGCGAAGCCCTGGCTGGGCGCGTGGTGGCGTCGGGTGCCGGTGGCGCTTCAGAGATTGCCGACTTCATGCTGTTGCAACTGGTCAACCGCGCCCAGCCGCTGATCCAGCACCTGAGCCAGTTGAGCCCGCTGCACCCGGAGCGTTTCTTCAGTGAACTGGTAAGCCTGGCCGGCGAGTTCTCGACGTTCTCCACCTCGGGGCGGCGCCCTGAGGAATACCCGCGCTATCAGCATGACGACCTGGCCCTGAGCTTCGCCCCGGTGATGCAGGCCCTGCGCGAGGCGCTGTCGATGCTGATCGACAGCAAGGCCACGCCTATCCCGATTGTCGAGAAAGCCTACGGCGTGCACGTGGCAATGCTGGCGGATAAAACCCTGATCGACAGCGCCAGCTTCATCCTCGTGGTCCGTGCCGATGTGCCGGGCGAAACCCTGCGTGCGCGCTTCGGCCAGCAGAGCAAGGTCGGCTCGGTGGAACACATCCGCGACCTGGTCAACCTGCAACTGCCGGGCATCGGCCTGCTGCCGCTGCCGGTGGCGCCACGCCAGATCCCGTATCACGCGGGCTCCACCTACTACGAACTGGACCGCGGCAGCGAACACTGGCAGCAGTTGATCCACTCCGGCGGCTTTGCCTTCCATATCGCCGGGCAGTTCCCGGGCTTGAACCTGGCCTTCTGGGCGATCCGAGGATAATCCGCGATGCATCCCAATGATGACGACCGCACCCAGTTCATGCCGCGCCCGGGTGGCCGTGCGCCGGAGCCTGCACGCGCAGAACCGGCGCCTTTGTCGATGCCGGCGGCGCCGATCCTCACCGGCAAAAGCCAGGGCCTCAACCCCCTGGAAAGCGCCGCCGGCCCGTTGCTGGCGTTGCTGACACGCCTGCGCAACACCATCGCCCATCCCGCGCCATCGAGCCTGCGTGCGCAGTTGCTGGCCTACCTGCGCCAGTTCGAAGAACGCGCCGAGGCGGCCGGCGTGGCCCGTAACGAGGTACTGCTGGCGCGCTACGCGCTGTGCACCGCCCTCGATGAAGCGGTGCTGAGCACCCCCTGGGGCAGCGCCAGTGACTGGGGCAAGCAGAGCTTGTTGATTACCGTGCACAACGAAGCCTGGGGCGGCGAAAAGGTCTTTCAGTTGTTGGATCACTGCCTGCAAAGCCCGCGCGAGCGCCTGTATCTGCTGGAGCTGTTGTACCTGTGCATGTGCCTGGGTTTCGAAGGCCGCTACCGGGTGATGAACGACGGGCGCAGCCAGTTGGAAGCGTTGCGCGAACGCACGGCGGCGGCGATTCGCAGTGCCCGTGGCGAGCATGAGCGCGAGTTGTCGCCCCATTGGCGCGGCGTGACCGTGGCCCGTGATCGCCTGGCGCAATTCATGCCGCCGTGGATTGCAGTCGCCATCGGCCTGGCGTTGTTACTGGCGCTGTTGTTTGGCTTGCGCCTGAAGCTGGCGTCGGATGCCGAGCCGGTGTTCAAGAACATCCATGCCCTGGGGGAAATCCCGGTGCAGGCCATCGACCGCCCGGTGGCGCAGCCGAAAATCATCGAGCGCCCGCGCCTGGCGGGCTTTCTGGTGGAAGACATCAAGGCAGGCCGGGTCGCAGTGGAAGACGCCGTTGACCGCTCCGTGGTGACGATCCGTGGCGATGAGCTGTTCGCTTCGGCCAGCTCGAGCATTGTCGATGACTACCAGCCCCTGATGCTGCGCATCGCCGATGCCATCCGCAAGGTCAAGGGCCAGGTGCGCGTGACCGGGCATAGCGATAACCGCCCGATTGCCACCCTGCGTTTCCCGTCCAACTGGGCCTTGTCCGAAGCGCGGGCCAAGTCGGTACTGGAGATTCTCGCGGCCAAGACCGGCCAGGGCGAGCGTTTCAGCGCCGAGGGGCGCAGCGATACCGAGCCGGTGGCGACCAACGCCACAGCCGAAGGCCGTGCCCGCAATCGTCGGGTTGAAATCACCGTATTGGCGGAGGGCGTCGAGTGAAGGCGTTTTTCAGTTTCATGATTCGCTGGGTGATCCCTGTGCTGGGCCTGATTGCCCTGGGCCTGATCATCTGGTTTGTCGGGCCGTTGCTCGACGTGCTGGTCCCCGAAGGCCGGCGCTGGGCACTGATCATCCTGGTCTTCGCGGTGTGGATCGCCTACCGCGTGTTTCGCATCATCCAGGCCCGGCGCCAGGCTGGCGAAGTGATGCGCAGCCTGGCCGCCGAAACCCCGGTCGACCCCAACAGCGTTGCCACCGCAGAAGAACTGGCCACCCTGCGCCAGCGCATGGACGAAGCCCTGGCGTTGCTGAAAAAGGCCAAGTTGGGCGGTGACGAGCGGCGCAACCTCTACGAGTTGCCGTGGTACGTGATCATCGGCCCACCGGGCTCGGGCAAGACCACCGCGCTGGTCAACTCCGGGCTGCATTTCCCCCTGGCCGCCCAGTTGGGTGCCGGCGCGGTGCGGGGCGTGGGCGGTACGCGCAATTGCGATTGGTGGTTTACCGATCAAGCCGTGCTGCTGGACACCGCCGGGCGCTACACCACCCAGGACAGCAACTCCACGGTGGATAAAGCGGCCTGGCTGGGCTTTCTCGACCTGCTGAAAAAGCAGCGCGCCCGTCGCCCGATCGACGGCGCCTTTATCGCCATCAGCCTTTCGGACCTGCTGCTGGGCAGCGACGCCGAGCGCGCCGCCCATGCAGCAGCGATCCGCCTGCGCATCCAGGAGTTGTACACCCAGTTGGGTGTGCGCTTCCCGATCTACCTGATGCTGACCAAGCTCGACCTGGTGCCGGGCTTCATGGAGTTTTTCGACAACCTGAGCAAGGAAGACCGCGCCCAGGTGTGGGGCATGACCTTTGCCCTGGACGACGGCAAGCACAGCGACAGCCCGTTGGCCCATTTGCAAAGCGAATTCGCCGGCCTGGAGCAGCGCCTCAACGAGCGCTTGGTGGAGCGCCTGCAACAGGAGCGCGACCCGGCGCGGCGCGACCTGATCTACGGCTTCCCGCAGCAGTTCGGTGCCCTGAAGGATTGCCTGCAAGGCTTCCTCGAAGGCGTATTCAAGCCCAATGCGTTTGAAGAGCGCGTGCTGCTGCGCGGCGTCTATTTCACCAGCGGCACCCAGGAAGGCAGCCCGATCGATCGCCTGATCGGCGCCATGGCCCAGAGCATGAACCTCGACCGCCAGCACCTGGCGCGTCAGAGCGGCACCGGGCGCAGTTATTTCATCGAAAAACTGTTCAGCGCGGTGGCCTTTGCCGAGCGTGGTCTGGTGGGGGTCAACCCGAAGGTCGAGCGCCGTCGCAAATGGCTGGCCCGTGGCGTCCTGGCCGCCACCGTGGCGGTGGTGTTGGTGGTCAGTACGTTGTGGTGGGTGAGTTATCGCGCGAACCAGGCGTATATCGCCCAGGTCGACCACAAGGTCGCGCCACTGGGCCAGGCCGTGCAGACCCTGAGCCCGGCACAGCGCGAGGTGCTGGCCGTGTTGCCGCTGCTCAACGCGGTGAAGAACCTGGCGGGCGATTCGCCAAGCTGGTCCGAAGGCCTGGGCCTGTATCAGGGCGACATGCTCGAAGCCGAATCAGCCAGTGTCTATCGCAAGCTGCTGATCGCGGTGTTCGCCCCGCGGCTGGTAACGCGCATCGAAGAGCAACTGCACAGCGGCGGCAGTTCCGACTTCCTCTACGAAGGCTTGAAGGCCTACCTGATGCTGGCTGACAGCGAGCATTACGACCCGGACTTCATCAAGGCCTGGATCGCCCTGGACTGGGACCGCAACCTGCCACGCGACCTGCCCGCCGACCAGCGCCAGGCACTGACCGGGCACTTGCAGGCGTTGTTCGATCGTCACCCACCGAATGCGCGACTCGACCCACGGCTGATCGATGACTTGCGTCGGCAGTTGCAACAACTGCCGGTGGCCCAGCGTGTATACGACCGGGTCAAGCGCCACAAGCTGCCCGAAGGCGTGACGGATTTTCGCATCAACGAAGCTGCCGGCCGCGATGCCGCACTGGTATTCAGCCGCAAAAGTGGCAAGCCGCTGGGCGAGCCATTGAGTGGGTTCTTTACTGCCAAGGGCTATCGCCAGGGCTTTTTGCTGACCAGCCTGAACCAGGCTGGCACCCTGGCTGAAGAGCAGTGGGTATTGGGGAATGCACCGGCGGATCAACAGAACGTCGCCAGCCTTGCCGCCGATGTGCGGCGCCTGTATTTCCAGGACTATCAGCGCCAGTGGGACGCCTTGCTGGCCGATATCGACTTTGTGCCCATCACCAGCGTGGCCCAGGCGGCCGACGTATTGCGGGTGATTTCCGGCCCGACCTCGCCCCTGAAAAAGCTGCTGGTGGCGGTGGCCAAGGAAACCGACCTGCAGGCTGAAGAGCGCCAACTGGCTGCCAAGGGCGTGCCAGTGGAAGGGGGTGTCGACAAGCTCAAGGAGCGCCTCGGTAGCCTGCTCGGCGAGGCGCAACCGGCGGCCAGCGCGCCAGCCCTCAGCGAAGACCCGGTGACCGCGCACTTTGCCGAACTCAACAGCATCGTGGCCAAGAACGAAGGCGAGCCGGCGGCCATCGACGGCCTGTTGGCGGACATGAATGCGCTGTATGTGCAGGTCAGCGCCATGGTCGGTGCCAGTGGCGATGCCTTGCTCGGCGAAGCCAAGAACCAGGCTGCTGCCGCCGCCACGCGGGTCAGCCTGAATGCCGAGCGCCAGCCGCCGCTGGTACAGGGCATGGTCAAGTCGGTGGTCAACTCCACCACCAACAGCATGATGGGTGGGGTGCGCAATCAACTGAACGCGGCCTGGGTCAGCGAAGTGGTCAACGTTTACCGCCAGTCCCTGGCCGGCCGTTACCCGATGTCTCCTGGCAGCGCCCGCGATGCCACCCTGGACGACTTCGGTCAGTTCTTCGGGGTGGGCGGGGTGATGGACAACTACTTCCGCAAGTACCTGCAGCCCTACGTCGACACCTCCGCGCAGACCTGGCGCTGGCAGCCGGGGGCGGCGCAGAAACTCGGGATCGCGCCCGGTGTGCTGCAAACCTTCCAGCGTGCGGCGACCGTTCGTGATGCGTTCTTCCGTGCCGGTGGGACCCAGCCCATCGTGCGTTTCGAGCTCAAGCCTGTGGCGATGGACGCGACCATCACCCAGTTCCTGCTCGACCTCGACGGCCAGCAACTGAGCTACGACCACGGCCCGAGCCGGCCGGTGGCGATGCAGTGGCCGAACCCCGGCAGCAGCGGCGGGGTGCGGATCTCGATCATGCCGCCAGCCGCCAGCGGACGTTCGGGCGTGACCCTGGATGGCCCGTGGGCGTGGTTCCGCCTGCTGGAGCAATCGGAGCTTTCGGCGGGCAATTCGCCGGATCGCTTCAACCTGCGTCTGCGGGTCGATGGCGCCAGCATCGCTTATGAGTTGCGGGCCAACAGCGCCTTCAACCCGTTCAAGAGCCGTGTGCTGAGCGGGTTCAGCCTGCCGGAGCGGTTATGACCACCTTGGGGTTCTACGGCAAGTTGGCCAGTCGCGGGGACTTTGTCAGCCGCGCCTTGCCCCAGAGTTTTATCGGGCCTTGGGACAGTTGGCTGGCCGCCGGTTTGCTGGCCAGTCAACACAGCCTGGGCGGCGATTGGCTCAACGTGTACCTGGTCAGCCCGCTGTGGCGTTTTGTGCTGGCGCCGGGTGTATGCGGGCCGGATGCGGCGGCGGGGGTGGTGATGCCGAGCATTGATCGGGTCGGGCGGTATTTCCCGCTGGCGGTGGTCGCGTTGTTGGATCACGACGCCAATCCAGCGTCCCTGGTGGGCGGCCCGGATGCCTGGTTCGAGCAGGCCGAGGAGTTGTTGCTCAGCACCCTGGACCCCGGCGCCACGTTCGAAGGGTTCAGCGATGGCCTGGAGCGCCTGGGTTTGCCGGGCAGCGAGGCGCGCGCGTTGGACAGCCGCTTCGCCGGCCTGCAGCGGGTAGCCGCCACCGAGCCCCATGCTCGCATGACGGCCCTTGCCGAACAGGCCTGCGAAGGCGCCAGCCTGTGGTGGGGGCGTGGCTCGCAACGCATTTCCCCCGGTTTATTGCGGTGCCAGGGTTTGCCTGCCGCCGGCGATTTTGCGCAATTTCTGCTCGGACAAGAAGGTGTGGTGTAGATGGGGTCGACGTACAAATCCGCGAGCAAAAGCCATGTGGGCATGGTGCGCCAGGTCAATGAGGACGCGTGCCTGGACTTGCCGCAGAACCGCCTGTGGGTGGTGGCCGATGGCATGGGCGGGCATGCCGCAGGCGATTACGTCAGCAGCTTGATCGTCGACAGCCTGCGCAGCCTGCCCGTGGGCCGGTCACTGGACGAATACACCGCGGCGCTGCGCACCGAGTTGAACCGGGTCAACGCGGACGTGCGCGAAGAAACCGCCAATCGCGGCGTGACCATGATGGGCAGCACCGTGGTGCTGCTGGCCGCACGTGGCCTGCGCGGCGTGTGCCTGTGGGCCGGTGACAGCCGCTTGTATCGCCTGCGCGATGGCGAGCTGGAGCGCATCTCCCGCGACCACAGCTACGTGCAGGACCTGCAGGACAGCGGCCTGCTCAGCGAGGCCGATGCGCGAGTGCATCCACGGGCCAACATCGTCACCCGCGCCATTGGCGTGGAGGCGCGACTGGAGTTGTCGGTGGTCGACCTGTTGATCGCCCCCGGCGACAGTTACCTGTTGTGCAGCGATGGCCTGAACAAGACCGTCGAAGACCACGAGATCCGCGATGTACTGAGCCATGCCGAGCCCGACGAAATTGCCCGCAGCCTGGTGCACCTGGGGCTTAACCGCGGTGCGCCCGACAACATCACCACCCTCGTCGTGAAGGTGTCGCCATGACCCTGATCATCCCCGGCTACGACATCGACGGCGAAATCGGCGAAGGCGCCATGGCCAGCGTATACCTGGCGACCCAGCGGTCGCTGGAGCGCAAGGTGGCGTTGAAGGTCATGGCCGCCGCGCTGGCCGCCGACCCGAGCTTTTGCGAACGCTTCCTGCGCGAGGGCAAGACCCTGGCGCGGCTGTCGCACCCGCATACGGTGACGATCCACGACATCGGCAATGTCGGCGAGCTGTATTACATGGCCATGGAATACCTGCCCAACGGCACGCTCAAGGAGCGCATCGCCGCCGGCCTGACGCCGGAACAGGGGCTGGTGTATATCCGCCAGATCGCCTCGGCACTGGGTTACGCCCATGCCCAGGGCTTGGTGCACCGTGACGTCAAGCCGGCGAATATCCTGTTTCGCGCCGATGGCACGGCGGTGCTGTCGGACTTTGGTATCGCCAAGTCCCTGGATGACCGCACGCAGTTCACCCAGGCCGGGTTTGCCGTGGGCACCCCCAGCTACATGAGCCCGGAGCAGGCGCGCGGCCAGGAAATCGACGGCCGCGCCGACCTCTACGCCCTCGGGGTGGTGCTCTATGAAATCCTCGTCGGCCAGTTGCCTTACCGTGGCACCGATGCACTCTCCACGGCCCTGGCACACCTGACCGAGCCCTTGCCGGAGTTGCCGCTGCACCATGGTCGTTATCAAGAGGTGCTGAAAAAGCTCCTGGCCAAGGACCCGGCGCAACGTTTCCCGGATGCCACCGCGCTGCTGCTGGCGCTGGATCGACTGCCGCTGGAAGCACCGAAAGACGCGCTGGAGGCGACCTTGATTCGCCCGGTCAACGACTTGGCCGGGTTAACCCCGGTGTCCATCGAAGTGCCCAGCGCCACTGCGCAGCCGCAAGCGGTGCGCCAGCCGGTGGTGGCTCCCACGCCGCCGCGTGCGGTGTCCGAGCAGCGGCGCGGCCCGGTGCTGGCACTGGCCGCCGTGGCGGTGGCGGTTGCGCTGGCCATCGGTGGCGCCAGTTACGGGTGGCTGAGTGACGACGCCCCGCTGCCGCCGCCTGCTGCGCCAGGGCCCGTGACGCCTGCTGCCGTCACACCGGTGGCAGCCGATATCGACGGCGGCCAGCGCCCGTTGCTGATGGCCGGCAAGAAAACCCTGTTCCAGCGGGTCCTGAGCAAGCCCGGCGCCAAGCTCTCCAGCGCGGCGGGCGGCGCACCGGGCAAGGCTTTGCCGGCGTTTTCCGTGCTCTATGTGTACCAGCGCAAGGACATCGACGGCAGCCCGTGGCTGCGTGTGGGCGCCGCCACCGATGGGCGCAGCGACGGCTGGTTGCCGGCCGTGCACGTCAGCGACTGGAAGCAGAGCCTGGTACTCAAGTTCACCGAGCGTTCGGGGCGTGCGCCGGTGATGTTCCTGCGCCAGGCCGGCGAGGTGGAAAAACTCCTGGCGGATCCAGTCGCGGCGAAGAACCTGTTGCTCAAGGCGCAGAACAACCCCGGCGACAATCAGCAGGTCCTGGCCCTGGAGCCCGCCGCCAGCGCCGTGCCGCAGAATCAGTTCTACCTGTTGCCGATCTTCGATGCCAAAGAGAGCTTCGACGAGAATGGCCAGCCGGTGCAGTTACTCAATGTGGCGTCCATCGACCCCGGCAGTGCCGCTGCCAAGCCGGCGACCCCGGTGATCAGTGCGAATGCCGATGCGTTCCGCACCGCTGTGGTGCTGGTGGTGGACACCACCGTGTCAATGCAGCCCTACATCGACCAAGTGCGCGACGTCGTCCACGAGTTGCAGACCCGCATCGCCGAGCGTGGCGAGTTGGACAGCGTCAGTTTCGGCATGGTCGGCTTTCGCAGCAGCGTGAAGAAAACCCCGGGCCTGGAATACGTGGCCAAGACCCTGATCACCCTCGATCAGGGCCGCGACCCCCAGCGTTTTCTCGATATGGCGCGGCAGGTCAAGGCCTCGACCGTTTCCAGTCACGCCTTCAACGAAGACGCGTTCGCCGGGGTGATGCAGGCGGTGAACGGTATGGACTGGTCCGGCTATGGCGGGCGCCTGATCCTGCTGGTGACCGATGCCGGCGCCTTGCGCAAGAACGACCCGTTCGCCGCCACCCAGATGAACGAAGCCGAAGTGCGCCAGGCCGCGCTGGGCAAGCAGATCAAGATCTATGCCTTGCACCTGCGCACCGACGCCGGCAAGAAAACCCATGGCGGCGCCGAGTCCCAGTACCGCACCCTGACCGCCGACGCCAACCCGCAGATCGGCGACCTCTACACAGCGGTGCCGGGCGGCGATGTGCGCAAGCTGGGCGAGCGCGTCGATGAGATCGGCACGGTGTTCGCCAACCTGGTGCACCAAGTGCGCAGCAACACCCCGCAGCCGGTGCCGTTGCTCAGCAACGCGCCGAGCCTGGCGGACAAATCCGCGGCCGTCGGCTATGCCATGCACATGGACTTCCTCGGCCACAAAGGCGCGAGCCAAGCGCCGCAGCTGGTCAGCGCCTGGACCGCCGACCGCGACCTGACCAACCCCGCGCTGCCGGCGTTCCAGGTCTGCGTGATGCTCACCAAATTGCAGCTCAACGACTTGCAGCAGTCGCTCAAACTGATCGTCGATGCGGCGCGCAAGACCCAGACCTCGCCCAAGGATTTCTTCCAGGAAATCGCCAGCGCCTCGGCCTACATGAGCCGCGACCCGCAGGCCTTGCGCAAGGGCGGCAACCTCGCCGATGGCGGCATCCTCGGCGAATACCTGGAAGGCCTGCCGTACCGCAGCAAGTCCCTGAACATGACCCAGGACCTGTGGCTGTCGTTGAGCGTGGCCGAACAGGAAGACTTTATCGACGAGCTGGATTCGAAAATCCGCCTCTTTGAGACCTTCCATAACGACGTGGCCAACTGGGTCCGTTTCGGTGATGCCGAGCCGGGCGATGCGTTGTACCGCGTGCCGCTGTCGACGCTGCCTTGATGCTGAACCTGAGCGCGGTGCACAAGAGCCGGGGCGTCGGTAGCCAGCGCTATAGCCTGGTGATTCCAGGGTTGCACCTGTGCGTGGGGGAGCAATTGGCGATTGTCGGGCCCAGTGGCTGCGGCAAAAGCACCCTGCTGGATCTGTTGGCGTTGGTATTGGCACCGGATCAGGTGGGCCGGTTTGAATTCAACCAACTGGATATTGAGGGTCTATGGCGGGCCAATCAGCAATCCACGTTGGCCGGGTTGCGCAGCCGGCACCTCGGTTATGTGCTGCAGACCGGCGGCCTGCTGGGTTTTCTCGACGTGCGCAGCAATATTGCCCTGCCCCGGCTACTGTTGGGGCTCAAGGACGATGGCAGCGTGGCGCGCCTGGCGGCGCAGTTGCAGATCAGTGACCAGTTGGCCAAGAAACCTGGCGCGTTATCGGTGGGCCAGCGTCAGCGCGTGAGTTGCGCCCGTGCCCTGGCCCATGCTCCGCAACTGCTGTTGGCGGATGAGCCAACCGCGTCCCTTGACCCCCTTAATGCCGAGCGTGTCATGCAGGCGCTGCTGGCCCAGGCCAGCGAGCACCGTGCCGCCTGCGTGATCGCCACCCATGACGAGCCCCTGGCCCGCGCCAGTGGCTTGCAGGTGCGGCGCATCAGTTGCCAGCGCGATAGCGACGGTGGCGTCACCGCAACCCTTGGGGAGGCGTGCTGATGCGCATTCCTTTGGTAGCGTCCCTCGCTTGGCAGGATTACCGCGACGATGGCTGGTTGTCGGCCTGTTCGGTGCTGGCGCTGGTGGCCGTGATCGCGCCGCTGCTGGTGTTGTTCGGCCTCAAGTTCGGCCTGGTCAGCAGCCTGACCGAGCGTCTGGAGAATGACCCGGCGACCCGGGAAATCATTCCATTGGGCGGTGGTCGATTCAGCCACGCTTTTGTCGAGCAGCTTGCTCAGCGCAGCGATGTGGCGTTCGCCATCCCACGCACACGGCAGATCGCGGCCACGGCCCAGGTAGGCGCGCTGACCCTGGAAATGTTGCCGACCGCGCCGGGTGATCCGTTGCTGAGCGGGCTGCCCGTGCCCGCAGGCCTGGACCAGATCGTGCTGAGCCACACCGCCGCCGAGAAGCTCGCGGCGCGGCCGGGGGATTGGTTGCAAACCCGCTTTGCGCGGCAAGTGGCCGGGCGTGTCGAGGCCCAGGGCACGCGGCTGCAGGTGCTGGCGGTATTGCCCCTGGAGGCATTCGCCCGGGATGGATTGTTTGCCGGTTTGAGCCTGCTGGAAGCGGCGGAAGATTACCGTGATGGCCGGGCGGTACTGGCACTGGGTTGGCCCGGTGACGCGGCAGGCGAGGGCGCGCAGCGGGTGTATCCGGCGTTTCGTTTGTATGCGCGCAGCCTCAGTGATGTAGAGCCGCTGCGGGTGCATTTCGCCGCGCAGAACCTGTTGGTCTCGACCCAGGCGCTGAGCATCGCCCAGGTGCAGTCGTTGAGCCGCAACTTGTCCATCGTGTTCTGGATCATCGCCGGCCTGGCCTTGGCGGGAGCGTTTGCGGCGATCTTCGCCGGGGCGCTGGCCGCGGTGGCGCGCAAGCGTCGGGAGTTGTCGGTGTTGCGCCTGCTGGGGTTTTCCACGGGAGCGCTGTTGCTGTTCGTGACGTTGCAGGTGCTCTACGGCGCAGGGTTTGCCGCGCTGCTCAGTGCCGGCCTGTATGGCTTGGCCGAGGCCGGTTTGAATCGATTATTCGTGCAGGTGCCGGGCGAATACGCCAGCCATCTGCTGGTGCGGCATTACGCCCTGGCGCTGGTCGCGGTGCTCGGCGTCAGCGCCGTGGCGGCCGCGTGTGGTGGGTGGCGTGTGGCGCGTATCCAGGCTTGCGAGGGAATCAGAGATGTATAAGTTGTTGGGCGCCGCCGTGGCGCTGAGCCTGGCTGCTGGGGCGTGGGCCGATGAGGCCGGCGACAAGCTGGACAACCCCAAGCCTTTGGCCGATGACGTCAGCCTGCCGCTGCCGTGCGGGGGCAATATGGTGTTTCGCTACGCCTATGTCTTGGCCCAGGGCACCCTGGACGACCGTGAAGTCAGCCTCGGCTACCCGTTCAGCGAAGGCGAGGCGGGCTACAAGCAGTCGTTTATCTCCGGCTATCGCCGCGACTTCATCAACGGCCAATTCACCCTCAAGGATTTGCCCAAGGGCTGGAACAAGGTCATCGCGCCGCTGATGCCCAAGACCGACGCCAAGACCCCGCTCAAGCCGATGCTCTACTTTATCGGCAAGTACGAAGTGACCGCGCGCCAGTATGCCCAGGTCATGGCCCAGGCCCAGTCGTTGGCCAGCGGCGAGCCAGCCCCGGCGTGCGAGGTGCCTGAGGGCATGGCCGGGCGCCTGCCCAAGGTCAAGCTGTCGCGGTTTGAAGCCGAGCGCTTTGCGGCGGTGTACAGCGCCTGGTTGATGAAATATCACCGCGAGTTGTTGCCGGTCAGTGGTCGCGGATCTTCGGCAGAGGATGGTGGCCTGGGCTTTGTGCGGCTGCCCACCGAAGTGGAATGGGAGTTCGCCGCACGCGGCGGCCAGGCGGTGAGCCGCCAGGACCTCGAAGGCCGGCTGTTCCCACGGCGCATCGAGGGCAGCGACAGCGACGGCCCGCTGGGCGATTGGGCGGTGTTCAACCAGGTCGCCGGCGGCACCGGCCAGGCCGCGCGGCTGATGCCCATCGGCACCAGGTTGCCGAACCCTATCGGCATGTTCGACGTGATCGGCAACGCCGCCGAAATGGTCCAGGAGTCGTTCCAACTGGTCCATGCCGGCCGCCGCCAGGGCACGTATGGCGGCTTTATCGTCAAGGGTGGCAACTACCTGGAAGGCGAGGGCACGCTGTTCACCGGCATGCGCCGCGAGTACCCGCTGTTCGGCGCCGATGGCACCGAGCAAAGCAACGAGACCACCGGTTTTCGCGTAGCGATTGGTGCGCTGTCGGCACCGCGTTCACGCTACAACGAACTGTTTGCGCAGTGGCAGAAAGAGGGGCGCCTGGCCGCGCTGACCGATGCCATCGACGACGCCCAGGACCCGACCAAACGCCTGGACAGCATCATCGCCGCCAGCGTCGACCCGCGGCTGCAGGCCGAGTTGGGGCTGGTCAACGAAGAGCTCAAGCGCAATGTGTCGCTGATTGCCCAGCAACGTGAGGAAGCGGCCGGCAACCTGATCCAGTCTGCCGCCCTGGTGGCCGAGACCATCAATAACTACAACATCCGCCTGATCAATCTGCAGAAAAGTCGCCAGCAGTCCCTGGACGCCAAGGACGAGGCCAGCGCGCAGCTGTTCGCCACTGCCATCGCCAATGGCCGCAGCGCGCTGGACGGTGCGGTGGCGATCTATATCGACAACCTGGCCACCGGCACGCGCTACACCGATGCGGTGATCCAGGCGCAGTTTCAAAGGGTCAAGCAAGAGTTGGAGCGCAAGCCGGTATTGGGCAAGAGCCTGATGACGCGCGCGACGTTGTTCGTTCGCCATGTCGGTAACTATCGCAAACAACAGCGAGCCGACCCGGCAACGATTTTGAAGGAATTGCTCGCAGCGAGCGGTCAGCGGTCTTGATCGCTCGCAGGCTGGCGAGCTTGGAAGGGACTCAGGCGGCATGGGCCGTGCTGGGCAAGTCAAACTTAAAAGAGAACACACCTATGCTTTTTTCCCGTAAGGCGGTTTCCAAGCGTTACTTGCTGCTGATCGCGGCTGGTTTCAGCACCGTGTTGACTGGTTGCGCCACGTCGCCGGCCTCCAAGGTCGCGTCGAGCACCAAGGTCGAGTACTACCCCAATTGCTACGAGCCTGTGCAGCACTTGCGTGCCACCGATTCGGACATGACCAAGTCGGTCGTCACCGGCGCCGCCCTCGGCGCGGCGGGTGGTGCGCTGCTGGGCGCCTTGACCGGGGATTCGGACAAGCGCGGCCGCAACGCCGCCATTGGTGCAGCGGGCGGTGCCCTGGCAGGTGGCGCGGCGGGTTACTACACCGAGCGCCAGAAGCAGATCAGCGACGACAACCAGCGCATCGCGTCCTACGCCGCTGACTTCAACAAAAGCGCCTCCGACATCGATCGCAGCACCGCGTACGCCAAGGCGTCCCAGCAGTGCTACCAGAGCGCGTTCACCAAGCTTGTGGCCGACCGCAAGGCCAAGACCGTCAACGACACCGAAGGCCGCAAGCGCCTGGCGGAAATCGTCTCCGGCCTCAAGGAGTCCAATGACCTGATCGTCGCGGTCAATGGCAAGGCCAGCGAAGACCTGAACAACTACACCCAGGCCTACGAGAAAGACCTGCAACAGGTGGGTGTGCAGCGTAATGATGTGGTGACCGTGGCCACCGCCGATACCACCAAGACCGTGGTCCCGGCGAAGAAAGGCAAATCCACCGGCAAAGTCGTGACCAAGCGTCCGCCACTGCCAAAGGTGCCGACCGAAGCGGTGAGCACCGAGAAAAGCATCCTGACCGCCAAGGTCAAGCAGACTGAAAGCAAGCAGGTGGCCAGCGCCGGTAAAGCACAGATCGAAGGCACTTGCCGCGATCCGAACCTGGCCGACTGGGCGCCGGTACCTTGCCCTAACGTTTAAGCCAAGTTGTTGCTATAAGCGGTAAACGCCAGCCGATCTCCTGCTAACGCGGGAGATCGGTAGCGTTCCGCGCACAAATCGTTAAACTGCTGCGGCCACCCAATAATTACACTGAGGCCGTGTGCATGAAATTTCGTTTTCTCCTGTGGGTGCTGGGCCTGATGATGGCCAAAGCCAGCCGCAACAACCCCGCGTTCCAGCAGCAGTTGGGTGACAAGGACCTGGCGTTCCAGCTGCAGACCCTCGACGGCAAGGTTGCCCGTCACTTCATCGTCAAAGACCAGCGCATCACCAGCCGCTCGGGTGTCCACCCGGAGCCTGCGTTCGCCATTGCCTTCAAAGACGCCGCCTATGGCTTCGCCACCATGCAGGCGAAGAACAAGCAACTGGCGTTCATGACGGGGATTCAGGACAAGTCGATCCAGATCAAGGGCAACCCGGCGCTGGTGATGTGGTTCCAGGGGTTGACCAAGTACTTGAAGCCGAAGAAAAAGAAGGCCTGAGAGACCGAGTTGGATTCATCGCAGGCAAGCCAGCTCCCACATTTTGAGCGCATTCCAACGTTGGAACTCGGTCAAATGTGGGAGCTGGCTTGCCTGCGATAGCGGTTTGACAGACGCCCGTTTCAGCCCTGGCTGAACTGCGACGCCAACTCCCGCAGCAACACCTCGGCATCCAGCACCTTGCTCACCACATCCTCTGCCTTGCTGCGGTCCAGGCCCAGGCGCTCCAGCAGCTCGTCCGGAATCTCGGCTTCCGGCCCCGAGCCAATCCCACGCCCGCGCAGCAAGCGCACGGCCAGGCACACCAGGTTGGGGTATTCGGCGTACTGGCCGTCGTAGCTCGGGTCGTGCTGGAAGCGCAAGGCCGTGGACAGTTCTTGCGGCATGTCCCAGTAACGCATCAGCCAGGCGCCGATCTGCTCGCGGCTGATTCCCAGCAAGTGTTGCTCGACATAGCTGTGGCACAGGTGCGGGTTGACCTCCAGGTGCCGGCAGATCAGTGAGAAGTGCGGCGGGAACACGTGGGCCAGCAACAGATAGCCAAAGTTGTGCAGCAGGCCCGCCAGGTAGGTCAGGCCGGCTTCCGGGCGCTGGGCGCGGGGCATGGCGCGGGTCAGGCCTTCGATCACCGCCGCGGTGTAGATCGACTGGTGCCAGTAAGGCGTGGCCTGTTGCGGATGGTCCTTGGGCAGGCTCAGGGTCTTGCCCAGCGCCAGGCCCAGGGCGAGGTTGATCACCAGGTCGAAGCCCAGCACGCGGACAATGGCGTCCTCTACCGAGCGGATCTTGCCCGGCGAGGCGTAGTACGGCGATGCCGCCCAGCTCACTACTTGCGCGGCCAGGGCCGGGTCGGTTTCCACGACGCCAGTGATGTCATCGATGGTCGCGTTGGGATCGACCCGCAGCTTGATGATCTTCTGCGCGGTGTCGGCCAGCGGCGGGATCTCGATGGTGGCTTCCAGGCGTTGCTGGATACGCCGGGCGGTAAACGCCTGCATCGCTTGGGAGATCTCGTCGCGGTCGTCGTTGGGGCGGTCGAAGTTGGGCCGGATGCTGCTCAAGGGCTCGCCGAAGTTGGCCGCACTGGCCTTGCTCAGCATGCGCTTGAAGTCATCGCTGGCGATTTCCAGCAGCACCGTGGCTTCGCCCGAATGCACCAGTAAGGTCGGCTCGCGTAGCAGGCTTTCTTCGTACAGGCACGGCGAACTGGTCAGCGGTGGCAGGCCAGGCAGCAGGCTCAGGCTGTGTTTGCCGAGCATGCGCTCCAGGCGTTCCGGTGCCACGGCGGTGAGGTTGCGGCCGGTCAGTTCGGTAAGGCGATTGAGATCCAGCAGTTGGCTCTGGGGGAACAGCACCATCAGGGCGCCCACGGCATCGTCGAGCAGCACCGCTTGAACCTTGCGAGCGGGGTTCAGGCCTGGATGTTCGATGACTTCCTTGTAGCTGACGGCGAGTTTTGCGAGCAGGTCCCGAATGACCGAGGGTGCGGTCGGTGGGGCTGTGGCGTGGGCTACTTCTGACATGGCCGGATCCAATTTCCTACATTTGCTTGGAGTATAACCAGCTTGGTCCGGCTGAGGGGGGTCTAACTGTGGTTTGTGATGGTGGTCCCCATTCCTGTAGGAGCGAGCTTGCTCGCGAAGAACCTTGACGGTGACGCGGGGCACCGCCATATCCGTGGCGCCTGGGTGTTCTTCGCGAGCAAGCTCGCTCCTACAGGGGGGCTGGATCAGACCTGACCGTATTGCTGGCCGTGGCGCAGCCAGCGATCCAGCAGCGGGCTGACGTGGTGCGGCCAGCGTTCCAGCAGGGCCTGGGCGGCGTCGCGCACGGCGGGCAGTAGGTCGGCGTCGCGCATCAGGTCGGCCACCTTGAATTGCAGCAGCCCGGTCTGGCGGGTGCCGAGCATCTCGCCGGGGCCGCGCAGTTCCAGGTCCTTTTCGGCGATCACGAAGCCGTCGTTGGTCTCGCGCATGATCCCCAGGCGCTGGCGGCCAATCTGCGACAGCGGTGGATGGTAGAGCAGCACGCAGTGGCTGGCGGCACTGCCCCGGCCGACACGGCCGCGCAGTTGGTGCAGTTGCGCCAGGCCCAGGCGTTCGGGGTTTTCGATGATCATCAGGCTGGCGTTGGGTACATCCACGCCGACTTCAATCACGGTGGTGGCCACCAGCAGTTGCAGGTTGCCGGCCTTGAACTCGGCCATCACCGCGGCTTTTTCCGCAGGTTTCATGCGCCCATGGATCAGCCCGACCTTGAGCTCGCCCAAGGCGCTGGTGAGGTCTTCGTAGGTGGTTTCGGCAGCCTGGCAGGTCAGCTCTTCGGATTCTTCGATCAGCGTGCACACCCAATAGGCCTGGCGCCCTTCGGCGCAGGCGCCGCGCACGCGTTCGATCACTTCGACACGGCGGGTGTCGGTGACCAGCACCGTGTTGACAGGCGTTCGGCCCGGCGGCAGTTCGTCGAGGATCGAGGTGTCGAGGTCGGCATAGGCACTCATGGCCAGCGTGCGTGGGATCGGGGTGGCGGTCATGATCAACTGGTGAGGGTTCATTCGCCCGCCCACGCCTTTTTCACGCAGGGCCAGGCGTTGCTGCACGCCGAAACGGTGCTGCTCGTCGATGATCACCAGGGCCAGGTTCTTGAATTTAACCTCATCCTGGAACAGCGCGTGGGTGCCGACCACCATCGGCGCGCCGGCGGCGATCTGCTCCAGGGCGGCCGTGCGGTTCTTGCCTTTGAGCTTGCCCGCCAGCCACGCCACTTCCAGGCCCAGGGGTTCGAGCCAGCGCTTGAAGGTGATGAAGTGCTGTTCGGCGAGGATCTCGGTCGGCGCCATCAGCGCCACCTGGTAACCGGCCTCCAGGGCCTGCAGCGCAGCCAGGGCGGCGACCACGGTCTTGCCGGCCCCGACATCGCCCTGGATCAGGCGCAGCATGGGTTCTTTCTGACTCAGGTCGTAGGCGATTTCATTGCCTACGCGCTGCTGCGCACCGGTCGGCGCAAAACCGAGGTTGGCCAGGTATTGCGCGGGCAGGCGCGTGGCCTTGGGCATCGCTGGCGCACGCAGGGAACGCATGCTTTCGCGCAGGCGTTGCTGGGACAGTTGATGGGTCAGCAGCTCTTCGAAGGCCAGGCGATGTTGGGCCCAGTGATGACCCAGGGCCAACTCATCCACGTCCGCGTCGGCCGGTGGATGATGCAGGTAGCGGATCGCGTCAGCCAGGGGCGCCAACTGGTAATCGCGGGCCAGCTCTTGCGGCAGCCAGTCGGGCAGGCTTTGCGGGCCGAGCAGGGTCAGGGTTTGCATGCATAGCTGGCGCAGGCGCTGTTGCGTCAGGCCTTCGGTGAGCGGGTAGATGGGGGTGAGGGTGGTGTCTACCGGCGGCGGTTCGTCGCCGGTAATGGCGCGATATTCCGGATGGTAGATTTCCAGGCCCGATGCGCCCGGCCGGGCTTCGCCGTAGCAACGCACACGAGTGCCACGCTTGAGGCCTTCCTTTTGCGCGTTGCTGAAATGGTAGAAGCGCAGGCTCAGGCCACCGGTGCCGTCCTGCAGGCGCACCACCAGGCTGCGGCGCTTACCCATCACCACATCGGCACCGCTGACGGTGCCTTCGACCACGGCATCCTGCCCAGGGCGTAGATGGCCGATGGGCACTACGCGGGTGCGGTCCTGATAGCGCAAGGGCAGGTGAAACAGCACGTCCTGGAGGTTTTCCAGGCCAACCTTGGCCAGTTTCTCGGCCATGGCGTCACCGACACCCTTGAGTGCCGTCACCGACACCTGCGACAGCTCTGTCATACGCTTGCTTAGCTCGCAGCAGGCGGCTTGGCCACCGAACACAGGCGGATCGAGTCGGCGAGGATATCAATCGCTTTCGGGCGCGGGAAACTGGCACGCCAGGCAATCGCCACGGTACGGAACGGCACGGGCGGGGTGAGCGGACGCACTTCAATCACGCCGGCGGCGTAGTGATGGCTGTCCACGGCCGACAACGGCAGGATCGAAATACCCAGGCCGGACGCCACCATATGGCGAATAGTCTCCAGGGAGCTGGATTCGACCGTGGTGTGCTTGGCGCCGTCGTTGCCCTTGGTCAGGGTCGGGCAGGCTTCCAGGACCTGGTCGCGGAAGCAGTGACCCTCACCGAGCAGCAGCAGGCTCTTGTCGTTGAGCAGGCCAGCGTCGATCGTGTCTTTCTTCGTCCACGGGTGAGAGGCAGGCATCAGCACGTAGAACGGCTCGTCGTAGAGCGGCAACGTCAGCACGTCGGCTTCATTGAACGGCAGGGCGATGATGATCGCGTCCAACTCACCGTTGCGCAGCTTGTCGCGCAGTACGTGGGTGAAGTTTTCTTCGATATACAGCGGCATCTGCGGCGCGACGCGGTGCAGTTGCGGGATCAGGTGCGGGAACAGGTACGGGCCGACGGTGTAGATCGCGCCGACTTTGAGCGGGGCCGTCAGTTGGTTCTTGCCGGCTTGGGCCAGTTCACGAATGCTCTGGGCCTGCTCCAGCACCTTCTGGGCCTGGGCGACAATGCCTTCGCCGACCGGGGTGAGGCGCACGGCGCTTTTGCTGCGCTCGAAAATCAGCACACCGAGTTCGTCTTCAAGCTTTTTCACGCCCACCGACAGCGTCGGCTGGCTGACATGGCAACGTTCGGCGGCATGGCCGAAGTGTTGCTCTTGGGCGAGGGTCACGATGTAGCGTAATTCTGTAAGAGTCATAGCGGGCGTCCATGAGGTTGCGGGCCAAGCATACCGGCTGCAATCGATAGGCGCACGTTATCAGAACTAGAGTGGGGATTGAGCGGTTTGTGCGGGGGATTTTGCTTAACGCTCAAGCGGGTCCTAAATGTGAGAGGAGGCTTGTCGGATCGCCGCACCGCCGCGATCCGACAAGCCCGTTCCCACTGGGTCAGCGGCGGCGCTTCTCGATGTTGTAGACAAACGGCGCAACGATTTCGATGCTGCCGTTTTTCAACATATCGGCCGGTGGCTTGGGCAGCGGCTGGGCACGACGGATCATCTCCAGGGTAGCGCGGTCCAGATCGGCGTTGCCGGAGCGGCCCACCAGCTCATAGGACAGCACCTTGCCTTCGGCATCCACCACGAACCGCAAGCGGTTCAAGCCTTCCTTGCCACGGGCCTGGGCGCCTGGCGGGTACTTCTTGTACTTCGCCAAGTGACCGAGCAGCGTGCTTTCCCACGTTGCCTTGGCCGCGATCTGCGCCGGCGAAGGGCCGGGTTGCGGCTGCGCGGACTTTTCCGAAGGCGCATTATTCGCCGGGCTTTCGCTTGGCGGATCCTCGGAAGGTTTCTCCTTGGGCGGCTCGATCTTCTTCTCAGGCTTGGGCGGCTGTGGCTTGGGCTTGGGTTTGACCGGCTTGGGCACGGAAATCGTCGGCTTGGGGGCCTCTGCCAGTTTCGGCAATGGCAGCTCTTCCACCGGTGCTGGCGGTTGTGGAGGCGTCACCACCTTCGGCGGGGCCGGAGGCGGTGGTGCCGGCAGCGGCGCCAGGTCGATGACCATGGCTGCCGGTGGCAACTGCACCATATGTGGCGCCGACCACTGGTACGCGAGGATGATCGCGACGGCATGGACGCCCAGCACGACGGCGAGGCTGGTGCCATAACGCGTCAGTTTGTGGCGCGTCGTGATCATTTTTTGGCTGCCGTCTCAAGTCCGACCAGACCGACCTTGAGGTAGCCGGCTGCCCGCAGGGCATCCATCACGCTCATCAGGTCGCCGTAGTCCACGCCTTTGTCGGCCTGGAAGAAGATCGTCGTGTCTTTCTTGCCCTGGGTACGGGCGTCGAGCACCGCGCCGAGGGTTTCGGATTTGACTTCTTCTTCGCCCAGGAACAGGCGCTGGTCCGCCTTGACGCTGAGGAACACCGGTTTCTCCGGCCGGGGCGCGGGTTTCGCGCTGGAGGCAGGGAGGTCGACCTTGATGTCCACCGTAGCCAAGGGTGCTGCCACCATGAAGATGATCAGCAGCACCAGCATCACGTCGATAAACGGCGTGACGTTGATTTCGTGGTTCTCGACGAGCTCGTCGTCACCTTGATTCAAATGCAGGCCCATGGCCGATTACCCCACTTTCACCATGTGCGGTTGCGAGCTGCGCTCGGTAGGCAGGTGATCGAGGTCACGGCTGACCAGCAACAGGACTTCTGCCGAAGCGTCCGACACCTGGGCCTTGTAGCCGGCGATCGAACGGGCGAACACGTTGTAGATCACCACCGCAGGAATCGCGGCGACCAGGCCCAGCGCAGTTGCCAGCAGGGCTTCGGCGATGCCGGGGGCGACAACGGCGAGGTTGGTGGTCTGGGTCTTGGCGATGCCGATGAAGCTGTTCATGATGCCCCACACGGTACCGAACAGACCGACGAACGGCGCGGTGGAACCGATGGTTGCCAGCACGCCGGTGCCGTTGCTCATGTTGCGACCGCAGGCCGCTACCAGGCGCTCGAGGCGGAAGCTCACGCGTTCCTTGATGCCTTCTTTTTCGCGGGTGTTGGCCGACAGGCGCATTTCTTCCAGTGCGTCGTGCACCAGCAGGTGCGCCAGGGTGCCCTTGATGGCCGCGCTTTCGCTGGCTTCTTTAAGGGTGGTGGCTTTTTTCAGGTTGACGATTTCATTGCGCAGGCGGCGTTTGGCGCCCAGCAGTTCGAAGCCTTTGGCGATCCAGATGGTCCAGGTGATGATCGAGGCGATGGCCAGGCCAATCATCACGATCTTCACGATGATGTCAGCGTTCTGGTACATGCCCCACGGCGACAGGTCGTGTGCCATGCCCAGGGTGTTGTCTTCTTCCAGGACCACGCCGGTTTCATCTTCCGGGGTCACACCCTCGGCGGCGACCGGGTCGGTGGCGGCAGGTGCGGCAGCCGGGGCACCTGGTACGGCGGCATTTTGCTCAGGTGCGGCGGCCGCAGCCGGGGCTGGTGCCGTAGCGGCAGGCGGGGTTGCCGGCGCCGTGGCATCTGCAAACGCGGCGGTCGGTGCCAGCAGGGCGCTGAACAGCACCGCAGCAATCGCGCGCCAGGCGCGGGATGGGCTGTGAGGCTTGGTTGGCGAAGCGGGGAGGTTATTGCGTGTCATGCTGGCCGGACCTGAGAGTTGAAAATAAGTAGTTGTCCTGCCAGGCCGGAGGACGGCCGAGGACAAATGGGCGGTTATTATTGCAAGTAATTCTTGTTAACAGAAGTAATACAGTAACTTTATTTGTGCTTTTTCTGGCCGCTGGTCACCTGTGAGGGCTAATCTAGACCTTTGAGAACGGAGTTTTGTGATGTCTGCGCCTTCTGTGGTGATTGCCGGTTGTGGTGATGTAGGTAGTCGGCTGGCGAGTCAATTGCTGGCCGCGGGATGGGAGGTTCATGGCCTGCGGCGCAATGTCGCGCGCTTGCCGGAAGGGGTGATCGGCATTGCCGGCGACCTGTTCAATAAAGAGTGTCCCGACACGTGGCCGATCGGCGGCGTGGATTACCTGGTGTACTGCGCCGCTGCAACCGATCACGACGAGGCGGGCTACCGCAAGGCTTATGTCCAGGGCCTGCAGCATGTGCTGGAGTGGCTGGGCGACTATGGCCAGGAGCCCAAGCACCTTGTTTTCGTCTCCAGCAGCAGTGTCTACGGCCAGCAAAACGGTGAATGGGTCGATGAAACCTCGCCCACCCAGGCCGTCGGCTATTCCGGGCAGGTGATGCTGGAAGCCGAGCAAGTGGCGTTCGACAGCGGTATCCCGGCTACGACTGTGCGCTTGACCGGGATCTACGGGCCTGGACGTGAATGGTTGTTGAGCCAGGTGCGCCAAGGCTATCGTGTGGCGGTCGAGCCGCCTTTATATGGCAACCGCATACATGTCGATGACGCGGCAGGCTTGCTGGCTTATCTGCTGCTGCATGTAGGGCAGGGCGGGGCGTTGGAGAAGGTCTATATCGGTGTCGACAACGCGCCCGCACCGCTGGCCGAAGTCGTTGACTGGCTGCGTGGCTACCTTGGGGTGACCGAATGGGCCGAAGACGCCAGCGTGCGCCGCGCGGGCAGCAAGCAGTGCAGTAATGCGCGGGCTAAGGCACTGGGCTGGTCGCCCACCTATCCGAGTTACCGCGAAGGCTACGCGGCCATCCTCAAAGGCTGAGCACTACCGGCTTGAGTGGGAGCTGGCTTGTCGGGTCGCCGCATCGCTGCGATAGCATCACCTTGGTGTCACTGACACACCGAGGTGCCTGCAGTGACTTTACTGTTTATCCAGCAACCACTGGCGTGGCCCCGGGGTGAACGAAGGTACTTCGTCGGCCTGGGACGTATTGATCGCCTGGAAAATCTCCAGTTGCTTGTCATTGCGACTGAAGATCCACGGGTTGCCCTGGCCGCCTTGTTGCAGCCAGATGCTGTCGTAGCCACCGCTCATGGAGGCGCAATCGCCGGCCAGGCACAGTGAGTATTGGTCTACGCCGGGCAGGCCGGTGACTTGGCCGTTGGCCTGGAACTGCACCGTCGCGCCGACGCCATTGCCGCTGGTGATTTTCCAGCTGCCGCCCATATAGGCCGAATACAGCGCCCGCTCGAAGTTGGCACCCAGGGGCGCGCCTTCGGGAGCAGGGTCCTTGGGCCGGTCAAAGAGCTGTTCGGGCTCATTGTCGTTGGCCACTTGCAGCAACTGCTTGCCATCACGCTTGAGTTCGGTGGTTGAGCTACCGTAGAAATCGACATTCCAGGTGCCTGACTTTTCACCTTCCAGCGTGCCTTCAGGGCGTTCAAAACCGTTGAAGTAGCGCGCTTGGTTGGCCCGGGTATTGACCTCCCATTCGAGGTTCGGACCATAGGCCTGCAGGGCTTCACGCAAAGGGCCGCCCTTGGACGCCGCATCGATGGCGACCTGGTTGATCCAGGTGCCGCTCACATCCCGGGCGGCAGGATTGCTGGCGCAGCCGCCAAGGAACAGGGTGAGCAGCGTGGAGGCAACGAGCGCTTTGCGCATTACGAAATCCTTTTAAAACGAAGTCGGCGCAACCCCTGGGGTTGCGCCGAATGTATTACTCGATGACCAGAATCGCGTCCATCTCAACCTGCGAACCCTTTGGCAGGGCGGCAACGCCAATGGCGGCGCGGGCTGGGTAGGGTTGTTCGAAGTACTTGCCCATGATCTCGTTGACCTTGGCGAAGTGGCTCAGGTCGGTGAGGAAGATGTTCAACTTGACGATGTCCTTGAACGAACCGCCCGCTGCTTCGGCTACCGACTTGAGGTTTTCGAAGACTTGTACGGTCTGGGCTTCGAAGCCTTCAACCAGCTCCATGGTCTTTGGGTCCAGTGGGATCTGGCCGGACATGTAGACGGTGTTGCCCGCCTTGATCGCCTGGGAGTAAGTACCGATGGCAGCAGGTGCCTTGTCGCTGGTGATAACAGTCTTGGTCATGAATGACTCCTTGTAATGTCCGGGCTATAGGGGAGGCGTTATGCGCGCATGCGAGTGATGCGGATAACCCCGGTCAGGGCACGCAGTTTCTTGATCACACGGGCCAGGTGCACACGGTCGTGCACGCTGACCACCAGTTGGACCACGCTGATGCGACCATCGCGTTCGTCCATGCTGATTTTTTCGATATTGCCGTCGGCCGCGTTGACACTGCTGGCCAGCAAGGCGATCAGCCCGCGCTGGTGCTCCAGCTCCACTCGCAGCTCGACGTTGAATTCGCCGGTCACATCCTTGGCCCATGACAGCTGGATGCATTTTTCCGGGTTGTGGCGGATTTCACTGATATTGCGGCAGTTATCCAGGTGCACCACCATGCCTTTGCCGGCAGACAGGTGCCCGACAATCGGGTCGCCCGGGATCGGCGTGCAGCACTTGGCGTAGCTGAGGACCAGGCCTTCGGTGCCGCGAATGGCCAGCGGGCCTTCGGGGCTTGGCAACTGCTCGCCTTCGCCCAACAGGCGACGGGCGACGACATAGGCCATGCGGTTGCCCAGGCCGATATCTTCGAGCAGGTCTTCGATGGTTTCCTGGCGGTACTCGTGGAGGATCGCCTGCACGCGCTCGGCGGGGATCTTCTCCAGGGAGCTGTCAAAGCCGTTGAGTACCTTGTTCAGCAGGCGTTCACCCAGGCTGATGGACTCGGACCGGCGTTGCAGCTTCAGCGCGTGGCGGATGTGGGTGCGCGCCTTGCCGGTGACCACGAAGTTGAGCCACGCCGGATTCGGCCGGGCCCCCGGCGCGCTGACGATCTCCACGGTGGAGCCGCTTTGCAACGGTTCCGACAGCGGGGCCAGGCGACGATTGATCCGGCACGCGATGCAGCTGTTGCCGACGTCGGTGTGTACCGCGTAGGCAAAGTCGACCGCCGTGGAGCCCTTGGGCAGCTCCATGATCCGGCCTTTGGGCGTGAACACGTAGACCTCGTCCGGGAACAGGTCGATCTTCACGCTTTCGATGAATTCCAGCGAGTTGCCGGCACGTTGCTGCATTTCCAGCACGCCCTTGACCCACTGGCGGGCGCGGGCATGGGTGCCTTTGGGCTGCTCGTCGCCGGTGGATTTGTACAGCCAATGGGCGGCGATGCCGTTATTGGCCATCTCTTCCATTTCCCGGGTGCGGATCTGGATCTCGATCGGCACCCCATGCATGCCAAACAGCGTGGTGTGCAATGACTGATAGCCGTTTGCCTTGGGGATGGCGATGTAGTCCTTGAAGCGCCCCGGCAGGGGTTTGTACAAATTATGTACAGCACCCAACACGCGGTAACAGGTATCGACCTTGTCGACGATGATCCGGAACGCATACACGTCCATGATCTCGTTGAAGGCCCGGCGCTTGCCGCGCATCTTCTTGTAGATGCCGTAGATATGCTTTTGCCGCCCGCTGACTTCGCCTTCAATCTCGTCGATTGCCAGGCAATGGCTCAGGGACTCTTCGATCTTGTTGACGATTTCCTTGCGATTGCCCCGGGCGCGCTTGACCGCCTGGTAGATGCGCGCCGAACGCATCGGGTGCATGGCCTTGAAGCCGAGGTCTTCGAACTCGATACGAATGGCATGCATGCCCAGCCGGTTGGCGATGGGCGCGTAGATTTCCAGGGTTTCCTTGGCGATGCGCCGGCGTTTTTCACCGGACAGCACTTCCAGCGTGCGCATGTTGTGCAGCCGGTCGGCCAGCTTGACCAGGATTACCCGGATATCCCGGGCCATGGCCATGGCCATCTTCTGGAAGTTTTCCGCCTGGGCCTCGGCCTTGGTCTCGAAGTTCATCTGGGTCAGCTTGCTGACCCCGTCGACCAGGTCGGCCACGGTTTCGCCAAATTGTGCGCTGAGCGCTTCCTTGGCAATACCGGTGTCTTCGATCACGTCATGCAGCATCGCGGCCATCAGGCTTTGATGGTCCATGTGCATGTCGGCAAGAATATTGGCCACCGCAAGAGGGTGGGTGACGTACGCCTCGCCGCTACGGCGGCGTTGGCCGTCGTGGGCTTGTTCGGCGTAGAAGTACGCTCGGCGGACCAGGTTGACCTGGTCGGTGCCGAGGTAGGTCGATAAGCGATCGGCGAGGGCGTCTATACTCGGCAAAGTGTTAACTCCTGCCGAAGGCTGTGACCCCGCGCCGTGCTACGTCGACCAGGCATAGGCTTAGACGGCCTCGTTGGACTCGTCCTCGAACGCTGCAAACAGCGGTTCGTCTTCAACGATTTCGGCGTTGGCGATGAACTCGTAGCTCATCAGGCCTTCAGCGATTTCACGCAGGGCTACAACGGTAGGCTTGTCGTTTTCCCACTGGACCAGGGGCTCTTTGCCGCCAGTGGCCAATTGACGGGCACGCTTGGTAGAGAGCATGACCAGCTCAAAGCGGTTATCCACGTGTTCTAGGCAGTCTTCAACGGTTACGCGGGCCATGGTATTCCTCGGAGCGAATGCAAGATGCGCGCTGCCCGGTTGGGCGAGCGGACTCAACAGTTTAAAAAATCACCAGCGTTTAGGGAAGCGCTGATTTTCCGCAGGCCCCTGCAAACACGCTACAAGTGCCAATGTAAGGCCCTTGCAGCGGTTTTGGGAAGAGCCATTCAACCGAGCAGTTCGGCCAACAATTTGCCAAAACGCTGCTGCTGGCGTTTTTGCTGGAGCTGATTAGCGCGGAAAATCGCCTTCAGGTCGTCCAGGGCGTGGGCAAAATCGTCGTTGATGATCAGGTAGTCGTAATCCACATAGTGGCTCATTTCGCTGACAGCTTCGCGCATGCGCCCGGCGATGACCTCTTCGCTGTCCTGGCCGCGATTGTTCAGGCGCTGGTGCAAGGCTTCCAGTGAAGGCGGCAGGATAAAGATCGAACGGGCCTTGGGCATCAATTGGCGGACCTGTTCGGCGCCTTGCCAGTCGATTTCCAGGATCAGGTCGTGGCCTTCGTCCAGGGTCTGCTGCAGGTGGCTCTGGGACGTGCCATAGAGGTTGCCGAACACTTCGGCGCGCTCCAGGAAGTCACCGTGCTCGATCATCTTCACGAACTCGCTGCGCTCGACGAAGTGATAGTTCACACCGTTCACCTCACCGGGGCGCATGGCGCGGGTGGTGTGGGAGACCGATACGCGGATCTCCGGGTTGGTGTCGGTCAGGGCCTTGACCAAGCTGCTTTTGCCCGCGCCCGAGGGGGCGGAAATGATGTACAGGGTGCCGGTGCTGTGGGTCATGGGAGTTGCCTTACTCAATATTCTGTACTTGTTCGCGCATTTGCTCGATCAACACTTTGAGGTTGACCGCAGCCTGGGTGCTGCGCGGGTCGAAGGCTTTGGAGCCCAGTGTATTGGCTTCGCGGTTGAGTTCCTGCATCAGGAAGTCCAGGCGCCGACCAGCGGCACCGGCCGACTTGAGTACGCGACGCACCTCCAGGATGTGGGTGCTCAGGCGGTCGAGTTCTTCGGCGACGTCGCTTTTTTGCGCCAGCAGGACCATTTCCTGTTCCAGGCGTACCGGATCGAGGTCGGCCTTCATGTCGGTGAAGCGGTCGAGGACTTTCTGGCGCTGGGTGGCCAGCATTTGTGGCACCAGCTCGCGCAAGGTCACGACGTCTTCTTCGATGGCAGTCAGGCGCTCATTGATCAGGCGGGCCAGTTCGGCGCCTTCGCGCTCACGGCCGGCCTTGAGCTCCTTGAGGCCCTGGTTGAACAGGGCCAGGGCCTCGGCGTTCAGTGCCTGCGGGTCAGTGGCGTCAGCCACCAGTACGCCGGGCCAGGCCAGGACTTCCAGGGGGTTCAGTGCCGCCGGCTGCTTGATCAGGCTGGCAATGGTTTCAGCGGCAGCGACCAACTGTGCAGCGCGCTCGCGATCAACCTGCAGTGGCTTGCCGGTGGTTTCCTCGGTAAAGCGTAGGGTGCATTCCAGTTTGCCGCGTGAGATGCCCGCGCGCAGGGCTTCGCGCACGACGCCTTCAAGGTCGCGAAAGGACTCGGGCAGGCGCAGGTGCGGCTCCAGGTAGCGGCTGTTGACCGAGCGCAACTCCCAGCTCAGGGTGCCTTGGGCGCCGGCTTTTTCGACGCGGGCGAAGGCGGTCATGCTATGCACCATGGAGGTACCTCGCGATACAGTCCCGCAAACGGGCGGGCTGGTAGGTAGATTGAAGCCGACTGGCTGCGAAGGCGCAGGATTGTAGCGCAACGGGGCAAGCGCCCCCAAATGCTGGCTGTGACAAAGGGTGCCCAGGGCCGCCCTTTGGTAACCGAATTTATTAGCAGTGCCGCGAAGCGGCCTGCGGCTCTATAATGCTCGGCAGTTTTTCGTCCTCAGTACAGGTATCCCCTATGAAACGTCCAAGTGGTCGCGCTGCCGATCAGCTCCGCTCGATCCGCATCACCCGCAACTACACCAAACACGCCGAGGGATCTGTACTGGTCGAGTTCGGCGATACCAAGGTCATCTGCACCGTCAGCGTTGAAAACGGCGTGCCGCGTTTCCTCAAGGGCCAGGGCCAGGGTTGGTTGACCGCCGAATACGGCATGTTGCCGCGCGCCACCGGCGAGCGTAACCAGCGTGAAGCCAGCCGTGGCAAGCAGGGCGGTCGCACCCTGGAGATCCAGCGCCTGATCGGCCGTTCCCTGCGCGCTGCGCTGGACATGTCCAAGCTGGGCGACGTCACCCTGTACGTCGACTGCGATGTGATCCAGGCCGACGGCGGCACCCGCACCGCGTCCATCACTGGCGCCATGGTCGCGCTGGTCGATGCGCTGAAAGTGATCAAGAAGCGCGGCGGCCTGAAAGGCGGCGACCCGCTCAAGCAGATGATTGCAGCTGTATCGGTGGGCATGTATCAGGGCGAGCCTGTGTTGGACCTGGACTACCTGGAAGATTCGGCGGCCGAGACCGACCTGAATGTGGTCATGACCAGCACCGGTGGGTTCATCGAAGTGCAGGGCACCGCCGAAGGCGCGCCGTTCCAGCCAGCAGACCTGAACGCCATGCTGGCCCTGGCCCAGAAAGGCATGAGCGAAATCTTCGAACTACAGACCGCCGCACTGGCTGACTGAAACCCGCCTCAAGGAGCAACGCCATGAGTGACAACCAGCTTCCTGTGCCAGCCCAGACCAAGGAAGTGCGCCAGTGGGCCATGCTCTGTCACTTCGCGGCGTTCCTTGGCCTGGTGTTCCCCTTCGGCAGTGTGCTGGGGCCTTTGATCCTGTGGCAGGTGAAGAAGGACATGGATCCGCTGATCGATGATCAGGGCAAGGAAGCGCTGAACTTCCAGCTGACCGTGGCCATTGCCTGGCTGGTCTGCTTTGTCCTGGGTTTTGTGATCATTGGTTTCCTGATGATGGCGGTGCTGGTGATTGCCGCGTTGGTGCTGACCATCATTGGGGGCATCAAGGCCAATAAAGGCATTGCCTACCGTTACCCGTGCACATGGCGATTGATCAAATAATGATCGCCCACAAAAAAACCGACAGCGATGTCGGTTTTTTTGTACCTGGAACATGACCTCAGATGGTCAAGGTCCAGTCGTAATCCACGATCAACGGCGCGTGTTGCGAGAAGCGCGGTTGACGCGGCAGGCGTGCGCTGCGGACAAACCGGCGCAGGCCGGGGGTCAGCAGTTGGTAGTCAAAACGCCAGCCCAGGTTGAGCATCTCGGCCTGTTCGTTGTCCGGCCACCAGCTGTACTGGTCACCTTCACGGCTGACTTCACGCAGGGCATCTACATAGCCCATGTTGCCGACAATCTCGTCCATCCAGGCCCGTTCCGGCGCCAGGAAGCCCGGGGATTGCTGGCTGTCGCGCCAGTTCTTGATATCCAGCTTCTGTTGCGCCACGTACAGCGAGCCACAATAAATGTACTCGCGGCGTTTGCGTCGCTGTTTATCCAGATAACGGGCGAAATCGTCCATTAGCTTGAACTTCTGGTTCAAGTCTTCATCGCCGTTCATCCCCGAAGGGAGCAGCAAGGTAGCAATACTGACTTTGTCGAAATCGGCTTGCAGGTAGCGCCCGTAGCGATCGGCTGTCTCGAAGCCGAGGCCGCTGATGACCGCCTTGGGTTGCAACCGTGAATACAGAGCCACGCCACCTTGGGCAGGGACTTCGGCATCACAGGCATAAAGGAAGTAGCCATCCAGTTGGAAGGCTGGGTCGTCCAGTTCAAAGGCGGAGGCGCGCGTGTCCTGCAGGCAGATGACGTCGGCATTCTGGGCTTGCAGCCAACTGAGCAAACCACGCTCGACTGCAGCCTGAATACCATTAACGTTCACACTGATGATCCGCATAAATGGCCCCAAAAATCGCGTGCGTGTATGATACACGCCGTCTACCTATTTAGCTAAATCCGTGGTATCTGAGGCTTTTTTCATGCAGGCGTATCAACGCGATTTCATTCGTTTTGCCATCGATCGCGGGGTTTTGCGCTTCGGTGAGTTCACCCTCAAGTCCGGGCGCACCAGCCCATACTTCTTCAATGCCGGCCTGTTCAACTCGGGTTCTGCCCTGGCGCAGCTGGGGCGTTTCTACGCTGCCGCCATCGTTGAAAGCGGCATTTCCTTCGACGTGCTGTTTGGCCCGGCCTACAAAGGCATTCCGTTGGCTGCCGCGACCGCGGTGGCCCTGGCTGAACATCACGACCGGGATCTGCCATGGTGCTTCAACCGCAAGGAAGCCAAGGCCCACGGCGAAGGCGGCAGCCTGGTCGGCGCTCCGTTGACCGGTGATGTGCTGATCATCGACGACGTGATCACCGCCGGCACCGCGATCCGCGAAGTGATGCAGATCATTGCGTCCCAGGATGGCGCCAAGGCCGCTGGCGTGTTGATCGCGCTGAACCGCCAGGAGCGTGGCAACGGTGAGTTGTCGGCGATCCAGGAAGTGGAACGTGACTTCGCAATCCCGGTGGTGAGCATTGTCTCGCTGAACCAGGTATTGCAGTTCCTCGAAGACGACCCCCAGCTCAAGCAGCACCTGCCGGCTGTACGGGCGTACCGCGAGCAGTTTGGCGTCTGACACAACCCCCTTGTAGCTGATGAGCTCGTGTAGGAGCGAGCTTGCTCCCGATAGCGGTAGTACATTCAACACTGATGTTGACTGACAAGCCCGCTCCTACAGGGGATCTCCACAAGGCTGCAGGTCGGCGCACATAAAAAAGCCCCCGTTCAACCAGGTTGAACGGGGGCTTTTTGTTTCAGCGGTCAGGGACGCTTGCGATTGCTGATCAGCGTGCCCATGCCGGTATCAGTGAAGATTTCCAGCAACACCGCGTTCGGCACCCGGCCATCGATGATCAGCGAGCTGCCTACGCCACCTTGCACGGCTTCCAGTGCGCAGCGGATCTTCGGCAGCATGCCGCCGTAGATGGTGCCGTCGGCGATCAAATCGTCGACCTGCTGGGTAGTCAGGCCGGTCAGGACCTTGCCTTCCTTGTCCATCAGGCCGGCAATGTTGGTCAGCAGCATCAGCTTCTCGGCCTTCAGGGCCTCGGCTACTTTACCGGCGACCAGGTCGGCGTTGATGTTGTAGGACTCACCATTGGCACCCACGCCGATCGGCGCGATCACCGGAATGAAGTCACCCTTGACCAGCAGGTTCAGCAAGTCGGTGTTGATGCCGATCACTTCGCCTACCTGGCCAATGTCGATGATTTCCGGCTGGGTCATCTCCGGGGTCTTGCGGGTCACGGTGAGTTTCTTCGCCCGGATCAGCTCGGCGTCCTTGCCGGTCAGGCCGATGGCGCTGCCGCCATGACGGTTGATCAGGTTGACGATGTCTTTGTTCACCTGGCCGCCAAGGACCATCTCCACCACGTCCATGGTCTGCGCATCGGTGACGCGCATACCGTCGATGAAGTGACTCTCGATGGACAAGCGCTTGAGCAGGTCACCGATCTGCGGGCCGCCGCCGTGGACCACCACCGGGTTGATCCCGACGGCTTTCATCAGCACGATGTCGCGGGCAAAGCCGGTTTTCAGCTCGTCGCTTTCCATGGCATTGCCGCCGTACTTGATCACCAGCGTCTTGCCGACGTAGCGTCGAATGTAAGGCAGCGCTTCGGAAAGGACCTTGGCGGTGTTGGCGGCGGCTTCGCGTTCGAGGGTCATTCAGGGCTCCGGGGCAAATAATCAGAACGGTAGTTGGAGATCAGGGGCAACACGTTTCAACTGGGCGTGGAACACGTCCTTGATGCGCTGCAACTCGGCCTTGGTATCCGCCTCGAAACGCAGGACCAGCACCGGTGTGGTGTTGGACGCGCGAACCAGGCCCCAGCCTTCGGCATAATCGACTCGCACACCATCAATGGTGGTCAGGTTGGCGCCTTCACCCCATTGCGCATCGTGCAGTGCGTCAATGATGCTGAATTTGCTCTCTTCGGTCACATGGATATTGATTTCCGGCGTAGAAATATCGTTCGGGAAGGTCTCGAACAGATCCTCGGCGCTGGATTTCTCCTTGCTGAGGATCTCCAGCAGACGTGCGGCACTGTAGATGCCGTCGTCGAAACCGAACCAGCGCTCCTTGAAGAACACATGGCCGCTCATTTCGCCCGCCAGCAGGGCGCCGGTTTCCTTCATTTTCTTTTTGATCAGCGAGTGACCGGTCTTCCACATCAGTGGGCGGCCACCGTATTCCTTGATCAGCGGTGTGAGGCGACGGGTGCACTTCACGTCGAAAATAATCTCGGCGCCTGGGTTGCGCGCCACCACGTCGCGTGCGAACAGCATCAGCAGGCGATCGGGGAACACGATGCTGCCGGTGTTGGTCACCACGCCCACGCGGTCGCCATCGCCATCGAAGGCCAGGCCGACATCGGCGCCCACTTCTTCGACCTTGGCGATCAGGTCCACCAGGTTTTCAGGCTTGCCCGGGTCCGGGTGATGGTTGGGGAAGTGGCCGTCGACGTCGCAGAACAGCGGGATCACTTCGCAGTTCAGGGCTTCGAGCAGTTGCGGGGCGATTACGCCTGCAGCGCCGTTACCGCAGTCCACCACGACCTTCAGGCGACGCTCAAGCTTGACGTCCCGGGTGATTTCGTCGGAATAGCGCTGGAGGATATCGACCTTGGTGATGCTGCCTTTGCCGCTGGTCAGGTCATTGGTTTTCAGGCGCGTGTGCAGGGCCTGGATCTGTTCGTTGGCCAGGGTGTCGCCCGCAATCACGATCTTGAAGCCGTTGTAGTCCGACGGGTTGTGGCTGCCGGTGAGCATGACGCCCGACTTGCCGGCCAGCACGTTGGCGGCGTAGTACAGCGCCGGTGTCGGCACCAGGCCGACGTCGCTGACATGGCAGCCGCTGTCGGCCAGGCCCTGGATCAGGCGTTCCACCAGCTCGGGGCCGGACAGGCGGCCATCACGGCCTACCGAGACGTTGGGTTCGCCCTGGGCCAGGCTTTGGGAGCCGATGGCGCGGCCGATCCAGTAGGCGGTTTCGGCGGTCAGGGTTTTCGGGACGACGCCACGGATGTCGTAGGCGCGGAAAATACTGTCGGGAAACGTCGGGGCGACTGGGGCTGCGTTGCTCATCACTGGGGAAACTCCATCGATACGGGGCGGACAGGCCTGAATATGGCGACCGGCAGGCTCAAACTGAAGGGTAAGACGGCGTTTTTGGCCTAGAGTTCGTGGTGCGAAAATGCCATCGGGGCATGCCGGGCGCGGAGCCCGGCATGCCTGAGCGTAGTCAGTGGCTGCCGGAATGCCCGAAACCGCCTGCGCCACGCTGGGTTTCGTCGAACTCGGTCACCAGTTCGAAATGCGCCTGCACCACCGGTACCAGCACCAGTTGGGCGATACGTTCGCCAACGGCGATATTGAAGGCGGTCTGGCCACGGTTCCAGCACGAGACCATCAGTTCGCCCTGGTAATCGGAGTCGATCAGGCCAACGAGGTTGCCCAGGACGATCCCGTGTTTGTGGCCCAGGCCCGAGCGCGGCAGGATCAGCGCGGCCAGGCCGGGATCGCCGACGTAGATCGACAGGCCGGTGGGGATCAGCAGGGTCTGGCCCGGCTCAAGCACGGTGTCCTGCTTGAGCATGGCGCGCAGGTCCAGGCCGGCGGAGCCCGGTGTGGCGTAGGCCGGCAGTGGGAATTCGCTGCCGATGCGGGGGTCGAGGATCTTGGCTTGCAAAGCGTGCATGGAAATTAAACCTGGTTCAGCCGTTGGGCGATAAAAGAGATCAGTTGGCGGGCAATCTTGCCCTTGCTGGTCTGGGCGAAAAGGGTCGCGTGCAGTTCGCGGTCGATCACGCTGCAGGCGTTTTCCTCGCTGTTGAAACCGATGCTCGGGTTGGCGACATCATTGGCAACGATCAGGTCGAGGTTTTTGTCTTTCAGTTTGCGTGCGGCGTAGTCCAGCAGGTTTTCGGTTTCGGCGGCGAAACCGACGCTGAACGGACGATCTTCGCGGGTGGCGATGGTGGCCAAAATATCCGGGTTGCGGACCATTTGCAGGAGCAGGCCGTCGCCGCTTGTAGGGTCTTTCTTGAGTTTTTGCGGCGCAACTACTTCCGGACGGTAGTCTGCGACCGCTGCCGAGGCGATAAACACATCGCAGGGAATCGCCGCCTCACAGGCCGCAAGCATGTCACGGGCGCTGACTACGTCGATGCGGGTGACCCGATCCGGGGTCGGCAGGTGCACCGGGCCGGTGATCAGGGTCACGCGTGCGCCTGCCTCAACCGCCGCTTCAGCCAGGGCAAAGCCCATTTTCCCTGAGCTATGGTTGGTGATGTAGCGCACCGGGTCGATGTTTTCCTGGGTCGGGCCGGCAGTGATCAGCACGTGCTTGCCGGTCAGGGCCAGGTGCTGGAAACACTCGGCGGCGCACAGCGCCAGGTCGGTGGCTTCGAGCATGCGGCCCAGGCCGACGTCGCCACAGGCCTGGCTGCCGGAGGCCGGGCCGAAGACCTTGAGGCCACGGCTTTGCAGCAATTGGGTGTTGGCCTGGGTGGCGGGGTCGCGCCACATGGCCTGGTTCATCGCCGGGGCGATGGCGACAGTGGCGTCGGTGGCCAGTACCAGCGTGGTCAGCAAGTCGTCGGCAATGCCTTGGGCGAGGCGCGCAATCAGGTCGGCGGTGGCGGGTGCGATCAGCACCAGGTCGGCCCATTTGGCCAGCTCGATATGGCCCATGGCAGCTTCGGCCGCCGGGTCCAGCAGGTCCAGGTGAACCGGGTGGCCGGACAGCGCCTGCATGGTCAGCGGGGTAATGAACTCACTGCCGCCACGGGTCATGACCACGCGTACTTCGGCGCCTTGGTCCAGGAGCCTGCGAACCAGCTCTGCGCTCTTGTAGGCGGCAATGCCGCCGCCGACGCCGAGAACGATGCGTTTCCGATACAGACGCTGCATTGGTTTGCCTTTCCAGTTCAGTGATGGCGTTGCGATCCCCCCTCCCCAGGAGAAATCGCGCGCAAAAAAGAGGGGCTAAGATAACACAGCGTCCGCCATGCAACAGCGGCGCACATGCACAGGGAGGTGGCATGAGTATTCGCAATTGGCCTGCGGCGGAGCGTCCGCGGGAGAGGCTTTTGGAGTTGGGCGCGGCGAGTCTTTCGGATGCCGAGTTGCTGGCGATATTCCTGCGCACCGGCGTCTCGGGTAAAAGTGCAGTGGATCTGGCGCGTCATCTGCTGGAGCAATTTGGCAGCCTGCGCGCACTGCTGGAGGCCCGGCAGGCCTTATTCATCCAGCATCTGGGGCTGGGGCCGGCTAAATTCGCCCAGTTGCAGGCGGTGCTGGAAATGGGCCGGCGCCATCTGGCCGAGCATGTGCGTAATGAGTCGGTGCTGGAAAGCCCGGTGGCGGTGCGTGATTACCTCAAGGCACTGCTGCGCCATCAACCCCATGAGATCTTTGGTTGCCTGTTTCTCGATTCAAGGCATCGGGTGCTGGGCTTCGAAGCGTTGTTCCAGGGCTCCATCGACAACGCCACGGTTTACCCACGACAAGTGGTCAAGCGCGCCCTGGACTACAACGCTGCGGCGTTGATCCTGTGCCACAACCACCCCTCCGGGAATGCCGAGCCGAGCATCGCTGATCGAAAATTGACCAAAGTGCTGCAAAAAGCCCTGGATCTGGTGGATGTGCGGGTACTCGACCACATTATCGTCGGCGACGGCGATCCGCTGTCGATGGCCGAATATGGCTGGATATAACGCAACCCCGTGTAGGAGCCGGCAAGCCGGCTCATACACACGAAGGGTCAGGGGGTGACGCTGACTTTGGAGAAGTCCTGGCGCCCAAACGGGCTGACCTGATACCCCTCGACATTCTTGCGTGTCAGGGCAAAGGCCGTCGGATGGGCCAGTGGCAACCACAGCGCCTGCTGCTGGATCTGCGCCTGCGCCTGTTGGTAGAGCTTGCTGCGCACGCCTTGCTCGTTGGTGGTCTTGCCGGCACTGATCAGCTTGTCCAGCGCCGGGTCGCAGTAACGGGCGAAGTTGGTGCCGGATTTGACCGCCGCGCAGGAAAACTGCGGGGTCAGGAAGTTATCCGGGTCGCCGTTGTCGCCGGCCCAGCCCATGAACAACAGATCGTGCTCGCCGGCCTTGGCGCGGCGGATCAGCTCGCCCCATTCGATCACGCGGATCTCTGCCTGGATGCCGATCTTGGCCAGGTCTGCCTGCAACAGCTGGGCGCCCAGGCTGGGGTTGGGATTGAGCAGGCTGCCGGATGGCCGGGTCCAGATAGTGGTCTTGAAACCGTCCTTGAGCCCGGCGCGATCCAGCAGCCCCTTGGCCTTGGCAATGTCCTGTGGATAACCCGGCAACTCCTTGGCAAAGCTCCAGGTATTGGGCGGGTAAGGCCCATTGGCAGCTTCGGCGGTGCCTTCAAACACGGCCTTGAGGTAGCTGGCCTTGTCGAAGGCCAGGTTGATTGCCTGGCGCACTTCGGGTTTGTCCAGTGGCGGGTGCTGGCTATTGATGGCGACGAAAGCCGTCATGAAGGCAGCAGTTTTTTCCACCTTGAGTGCAGGATCCTTTTGCGCTTCACCGATATCCAGGGGCTTGGGTGACAAGGCGATCTGACATTCGTCCCGGCGCAGTTTCTGCAGGCGCACATTGGCGTCCGTGGTGATAGCAAAGATCAAGTTATCCACAGCCGGCTTGCCGGCAAAATAATCCGGGTTGGCCTTGTAGCGGATGGCCGCATCTTTCTGGAAGCGCCCGAACACGAACGGCCCGGTGCCGATGGGTTGGCTATTGAGCTTTTCCGGGGTACCGGCCTTGAGCAGCTTGTCGGCGTATTCGGCGGGGTAGATCGAGGCAAAGCCCATGCTCAGCGCGGCGAGGAAGGTGGAATCGGCGTGATCCAGGGTAAAACGCACGGTCAGCGGGTCAAGGGCGTCGATCTTCTTGATCAGCGCTGGCAGTTGCAGCGACTGGGCGTGGGGGAAGCCGCTCTGGGCGATCTTGTGCCAGGGGTTGGCCGGGTCGAGCATGCGCTCGAAGCTGAAACGCACGTCTTCAGCCGTGAGGCTGCGGCTTGGGTTGAAATACGCAGTGCGGTGGAATTTGACGTCCGGGTGCAATTTAAAGGTATAGGTCAGGCCGTCCGGGGAGACTTCCCAGCTGTCGGCCAGGCTCGGTACCAGCTTGCCGCTCTCGGCATCGAAGTCCACCAGGCGGTTCATCAGCACATCCGCCGAGGCGTTGGTGGTGGTCAGCGAGTTGTATTGCACCACGTCAAACCCTTCGGGGCTGGCCTCGGTGCAGACGCTCAGCGTAGAGGCTGCCTGGGCCAGTGGGGCGAGGAAGAACGGGGCGAGCAATAAGGGTAGGGCAGCGAGACGCATGGTCGGTTTCCTTTGCAGATCGGAGGCCCATCTGCGAGTGCAGTCTGGAAAAGTCCTACCGTAGTGGGCTCATTCATAAATGACTAGCCCATTTTTGCCTGTGCATTTACGGCAAATACTGTTTTGATGGCGCTTCAGGTCATTTTGCCCAGGGCCTTGGCCTGCAAGCAGCGGCGACAAATCATTCGGTGCGACGAGCGGTTCTGCAGCACGGCGCCCCACCCTGGCAGCGCTTGAGGCCTGTTCGGGCGAGATTTACAGCGGGAAAAACACACCGGCTGTTGTTGCACTGGGGTCTTTCTGGTATAAAGCAGCGCTCTTTTCTAGGGGCCCGGTTCCTTCACTGTAGGTGTAGCCGGTAAGACCCTTAAAGAAACGCGGCGCCTGGCGCCAAATGACTGAGAGATTAAGCGGCCAACCCATGCCGGGTTGGGCATGTGGTTTTAGAGGGCTGAGGCATGTCGAGAGTCTGTCAAGTTACCGGTAAGGGTCCGGTGACTGGGAATAACATTTCCCACGCAAACAACAAAACCCGTCGTCGTTTCCTGCCAAACCTGCAGCATCACCGCTTCTGGGTTGAAGAAGAGAAACGTTTTGTCCGTCTGCGCGTATCTGCCAAAGGCATGCGCATCATCGACAAGCGTGGCATCACTGTCGTGCTCGCTGAACTGCGCCGCGACGGCAAAATCTAAGGAGCTATATCATGCGTGAATTGATTCGAATGATCTCTAGCGCCGGTACTGGTCACTTCTACACTACCGACAAGAACAAGCGTACTACCCCGGACAAGCTCGAAAAGAAAATGTTCGACCCGCGCGTTCGCAAGCACGTGATCTACAAAGAAGGCAAAATCAAGTAATTGGTTTTCTTTCTTGTGAAAAAAACCCGCATCTCACGATGCGGGTTTTTTTTCGTCTTTGAAAAGTCGCGATCGACCGATCAGGCCTTTTCTTCGAACACCACGTAGATCTTGCGGCACGGCTCCAGCACTTCCCAGGTGCCCCTGAAACCGGCCGGGATGACGAAGCGATCACCGGCGCGCAAGGTCTTGGCGTTGCCGTCGCCATCGCGAAGTACCGAAACTCCCTGCACGATCTCGCAATATTCGTGTTCGGTGTAGTTCACCGTCCATTGCCCGACTTCACCCTCCCACACCCCGGCGTTCATCTGGCCGCACGGGCTGTTGTAGTGGTTGAAGAGCGTCTGCTCGGGGTCGCCCTTGAGGATTTTTTCGGTGGCGGGGCGGTAGCGTTCGGCGGCGGTGTTCGCTTGGCTGAAATCGACGACATCCTGAATGTTCATGCACGTATCCCGTCTAGGCCTGGGGTTGGAGAGCCAAAGTCTATGTTTATTAAAATGAACATCGCAAGGGCGTTTGCGGTCGTTATGTCAAATATATTGAAACATCCCCGGCGGCTGGTTTAGGGTGGCGGGTGCCTCGGACCGAATAGCTGGCTGGCCGGGCAAGCATTTGGAAGGGAACTGGTGATTACGCCGGGCCCTTATATTTAATAAGAGGAGGACACTCGCATGACCACCCTGACCCGTGCCGACTGGGAACAACGCGCCAAGGACCTGAAGATCGAAGGCCGCGCGTATATCAATGGCGAATACACCGCCGCCGTTTCCGGCGACACGTTCGAATGTCTCAGCCCGGTTGACGGCCGCCTGCTGACCACGGTTGCCAGCTGTGACGTCGCCGACGCCCAGCGCGCCGTGGAAAACGCCCGCGCCACCTTCAACTCGGGTGCCTGGTCACGCCTGGCCCCGGCCAAGCGTAAAGCCACCATGATCCGTTTCGCCGCGCTGCTCAAGGCCAATGCCGAAGAGCTGGCCCTGCTTGAAACCTTGGACATGGGCAAGCCAATCGGTGATTCCCTGGGCATCGACATTCCAGGCGCGGCGCAAGCCCTGAGCTGGAGCGGCGAGGCCATCGACAAGATTTACGACGAAGTCGCCGCCACCCCCCATGACCAACTGGGCCTGGTGACCCGCGAGCCCGTCGGCGTAGTGGCGGCCATCGTGCCGTGGAACTTCCCGCTGATGATGGCCTGCTGGAAACTGGGGCCGGCGCTGTCCACCGGTAACTCGGTCGTCCTCAAGCCGTCGGAAAAGTCGCCGCTGACCGCCATCCGCATCGCCGCCCTGGCCGTTGAAGCCGGTATCCCCAAAGGCGTGCTCAACGTGCTGCCGGGCTACGGCCACACCGTGGGCAAGGCGTTGGCGCTGCATATGGACGTCGACACTCTGGTGTTCACCGGTTCTACCAAGATCGCCAAGCAACTGATGATCTACTCCGGCGAGTCGAACATGAAGCGCGTCTGGCTGGAAGCCGGCGGCAAGAGCCCGAACATCGTGTTTGCCGATGCCCCGGACCTGCAAGCCGCTGCCGAATCCGCCGCTGGCGCCATCGCCTTCAACCAGGGCGAAGTCTGCACCGCCGGCTCGCGCCTGCTGGTGGAGCGTTCGATCAAGGACAAATTCCTGCCGATGGTGATCGAGGCCCTCAAGGGCTGGAAGCCGGGCAACCCGCTGGACCCGGCCACCAACGTCGGTGCGCTGGTGGATACCCAGCAGATGAACACCGTGCTGTCGTACATCGAAGCCGGGCACGCCGATGGCGCCAAACTGGTGGCCGGTGGCAAGCGCACCCTGCAGGAAACCGGCGGCACTTACGTCGAGCCGACGATTTTCGACGGTGTGACCAACGCCATGAAGATTGCCCAGGAAGAGATCTTTGGCCCGGTCCTGTCGGTGATCACCTTCGACAGCGCTGAAGAAGCCGTAGCCATCGCCAACGACACGCCTTATGGCCTGGCCGCTGCGGTATGGACCTCGGATATCTCCAAGGCGCACCTGACCGCCAAAGCGCTGCGCGCCGGTAGCGTGTGGGTCAACCAGTACGATGGCGGCGACATGACCGCGCCGTTCGGCGGGTTCAAGCAGTCGGGCAACGGTCGCGACAAGTCGCTGCACGCGTTCGACAAGTACACCGAACTGAAGGCAACCTGGATCAAGCTGTAAGCAACCCCGCTGATCCCCTGTAGGAGCGAGCTTGTGTGGGAGCTGGCTTGCCTGCGATAGCATCACCTCGGTGCAACTGATGTACCGAGGTGCCAGCATCGCGGGCAAGCCCGGCTCCCACACAAGCTCGCTCCTACAGTTCGTTTTACCGTCCACAAATGAGTTATCCACAGGAGCGTGGCAATGCGTTGGGCGACTTACTTTGCCGTCCTGGCTTCAGTACTCAGCGTCGGCCTTGCCCTGGGCGTCAGCATGCCGCTGGTGTCCCTGCGCCTGGAAAGCTGGGGCTACGGCAACTTTGCTATCGGCATCATGGCGGCGATGCCAGCGTTCGGTGTGTTGTTGGGCGCCAAGGTGTCGAGCCGCCTGGCTTCCTGGCTGGGCACGGCAAATCTGATGCGCCTGTGCCTGTGGGCCGGGGCGGTTTCCATCGGGTTGCTGGCGGTATTGCCCAGCTATCCGGTGTGGCTGGTGCTGCGGTTGATGATCGGGGTGATCCTGACCATTGTGTTTATCCTCGGCGAAAGCTGGATCAACCAACTGGTGGTGGAGCAGTGGCGTGGCCGGCTGGTGGCGCTGTATGGCTGTACCTACGCCTTGAGCCAGCTGTCGGGGCCGTTGTTGCTCGGCGTGCTGGGCACCGATCATGACTATGGCTTCTGGGTTGGCGTCGGTCTGTTGATCGTTGCGCCCTTCCTGCTGCTGGGGCGTAGCGGGGCGCCGACGGCAGAGGCCTTCAGCGTGACCTTTGGCGACTTGTGGGGATTTTGCCGGGGCTTGCCGGCGATCGCCTGGGCGGTGGCATTGTTTGCCGCGTTCGAGGCGATGATTCTGACGCTGTTGCCGGTGTATTGCCTGCAACAGGGCTTCACTGCCGAAGTGGCGTTGGCGATGGTCAGCACCGTGGTAGTAGGCGATGCCCTGCTGCAATTGCCGATTGGTGCGCTGGCCGACTACCTGCCCAGGCGCACCCTGTTTCTCGGCTGTGCGGTGCTGTTGCTGCTGTCGAGCCTGGCCATTGCGCCGTTGCTGGATACCTGGCTGATCTGGCCGATCTGGGTCCTGTTCGGTGCCAGTGCGGGGGGCTTGTTCACCTTGTCGTTGATTCTGATCGGCGAGCGCTACCGTGACGATGCGCTGGTGCGAGCCAATGCCCATATTGCCCAGTTGTGGGGGATTGGTTGCCTGATCGGGCCGCTGGTGGCGGGGGCTGGCAGCCAGTGGATCAGCGGGCATGCGTTGCCGTTGTTGATGGCCGCAGGTGCCTTGGGATTGGTGATTCTGTTGTTGCGCCAAGGCGCGTTTGGCCTCGAGCAACCAGCCTGACCTGGAAATGCGATCAAAACTGTGGGAGCTGGCTTGCCTGCGATAGCGGTGTATCAGTAGCAAATGGGCCAACTGACCCACCGCTATCGCAGGCAAGCCAGCTCCCACAATGGATATTCGTGGTTCTTAGAGCATGCGCTCCAGACCCACGGTGGTGGCAAACCAGGCATTGAACCGGCGCCACCAGCTCCCCGGCTCGCGGCTCAGGGTGTGCATCTGGCCGTTGTCTTCCGTGACCCAAACCACCTGGCCATCTTGCAGTTTTGCCTCATAACTCAACGCCGGCGCCATCCCTTGCAGGGCCAGGTTACGAACATGCTCGGCCAGTTCGGGGCTGTCCACCAGCACGCCGACCTCGGTGTTCCACAGCACCGAACGCGGGTCGAAATTGAACGAGCCGATAAACGACTTCTGCCGATCAAAAATCATCGCCTTGCTGTGCAGGCTCGAGTCCGAACCGTGCAGCGAGCGGCTGCCCAGCAGGTGCGGGCCACTGCCGCCACCGTCGCCCGGTTGGCGGCGCAGTTCGTACAACTTCACCCCGTGTTCCAGCAGCGCCTTGCGATAGGGCGCATAGCCGCCATGCACCGCCGGCACGTCGGTGGCTTCCAGGGCGTTGGTCAGCAGGCGCACGTCGACGCCTGCGTCCGCGCGGCCGGTGAGGTACACCAGGCCCGGCTGGCCGGGCACGAAGTAGGCCGAAATCATCATCAGCTCACTGTGCACGCCTTCCAGCTCTGGCCCCAGTTGGGTCGTGAGCAGCAGTTGTGGGTCGGGATCGGCCTTGGCCAGGACTTTGCTCGGCGCGTCCCACAGTGCCTGGTTCCAGGCCCAGATCAGTTCCCGGCGCCAGATATCCATGCGTGGCTGGGTCTGGTAGGTCCGCAGGCGGTTATACAGGGCATGGTTTTGCTGGCGCGATTCGGCCAGGGACTTCTCCAGAAGCCCGCGCGCCGTGGCCAGGTCGCGGGAGGACGGGGCGCTGGAGATAAAGTCGGCGATAGGTTTGCTCAGCGCACTGTTCCAGTACTGATCAAAACTGTGGCCCAGTTGCTCGGCCACGGGCCCCACACTGAGCATGTCGATATCGGTGAAGTTCAGGTTGGGCTCGGCATCGAAATACTCATCCCCCAGGTTGCGCCCGCCGACAATCGCCACGCTGTTGTCGGCCAGCCATAGCTTGTTGTGCATGCGCCGGTGTTGCAGCGACAGGTTGAACAGCCGGCCCATGGCCCGTGTCACGCCGGTGCTGCGCCCCAGGTGCAAGGGGTTGAACAGGCGGATCTGGATCTGCGGATGTGCAGCCAGTGTGGCGATGATCTGGTCCAGGCCGTCGCTGGTGGTGTCATCGAGGAGGATGCGCACCCGCACGCCACGGTCGGCCGCCGTCAGCAGCTCGTCCACCAGCATGCGCGTGCTGATGCCGTCATGGACGATGTAGTACTGCAAGTCGAGGCTGGTCTGGGCATTGCGGATCAATTCGGCGCGGGCCATGAACGCTTCGCTGCTGTTGGGCAGCAGGCGAAACCCGGAGCGGCCCTGATAGGGCGCGGCCTGGGCCTGGATCGAGCGCCCAAAGGCGGACTGCGTCGCCGGCAGTGCCTCGCTGGGCACCCGGGGCACGTCCAGGGTGGCGCAACCGCCCAGGCCCAGGAACCCCAGCAAAAAGAACGCTAACAGCCGTTGGCTCATCAAGGAGACAGGTTCCGAATCAGGACGGTGGTGGGCATATGACGGTGATTGCTGGCAAAAGGTCAGTCCATCCGCTGTTCGGCTTCGGCGAGCATCTTGCTCGCCGTTGCCCCGACCTTGCGCACCGCCTCTTCAATCTGCGGGGTTGGCTTGGCAGCGTAGTTCATCCGCAGGCAGTTACGGTATTTGCCCGAAGCGGAAAAGATACTGCCTACGGCAATTTGCACCCCCTGCTCGACCAGGGCCCGGTTGAGCCTGAGGGTGTCGAAGCCTTCGGGCAGTTCCACCCACAGCATAAAGCTGCCCTGGGGCCGGCTGGCGCGGGTGCCAGCGGGGAAATAGCGGCTGACCCAATCGAGCATCAGGTCGCGATTGCGCTGGTATTGGGTACGCATGCGCCGCAAATGCGGTTCGAAGTGCCCGTTCTTGAGGAATTCGGCAATGGCGATCTGTGGTTGGGTGGCGGTGGAGCCGGTGCTGATGTACTTCATGTGCAGCACCCGCTCCAGATAGCGTCCGGGCGCTACCCAGCCGATCCGCAGGCCGGGGGCCAGGGTCTTGGAGAACGAGCTGCAGAGTAGGACGCGGCCATCTTCGTCGAAGGACTTGATGGTGCGCGGCCGCGGGTAGCTGTAGGCCAGTTCGCCATACACATCGTCCTCAATGATCGCCACGTCAAAGCGCTGGGCCAGGGTCAGCAGCGCCCGCTTGCGCGCCTCGGGCATGATGTAACCCAGGGGGTTGTTGCAGTTGGGCGTCAGCTGGATGACCTTGATCGGCCATTGCTCCAGGGCCAGTTCCAGGGCTTCGAGGCTGATGCCGGTGAGCGGGTCAGTGGGGATTTCCAGGGCTTTCATGCCCAGGCCCTTGAGGGTCTGCATGGCGCCATGGAAGCTTGGCGAGTCCACGGCGACGATATCGCCGGGTTCGCAAATCGCACGGATGCTGGAGGATAAGGCTTCGTGGCAGCCAGTGGTGATCACGATGTCCTGGGCGTCGAGCTGGCAGCCGGAATCCAATGACAGACGGGCTATTTGCTCGCGCAATTCCATACAGCCGTAGATATTGTCGTAGTACAGGCCCGGCAGGTCCTGGCGGCGACTGACCCGGGCCAGGCTGCGCAGCAAGGGCTTGATGGTCGGTGACATTACATCTGGCATGCCGCGGCCCATCTGTATGACGTCTTTGCGCGGCACCGCGCGCACCAGTTCCAGTACCTGGTCCCACTGGGAGATCTCCACCGGGCGCTGGGCCGGCCGACCCACGGCGGGCAGCGCCGGCAGCTCGCGCCCAACGGGCACGAAGTAGCCGGATTTTGGCTTTGGCGTCGCCAGGCCGTTGTCTTCCAGTAACCGGTAAGCCTGTTGCACGGTGCTCAGGCTGACGCCATGTTCCACGCTCAGGGCACGCACCGAGGGCAGGCGATCGCCGGGGCGATAGAAGCCTTGCTCGATGCGGGTACCCAGCAATTCGGCGAGGTTGACGTAGAGGGTCATGGCGGTCGCTCCCGGTGGACCAGTACAGATGAAGGGAAAATACAGGATTCAGCTCCTGCATGGCAGTATCTGTATGGATTTAATAAAGGTTGGTTGAATCTGTAATGGTTTTGCCGCGCCATCCATTCTAGTCACTCATGGCAACAGGCAAATGAGGGGCAGGACAATGAGTGGCTTGAGCGATGTGCGGCTGGCGCTACACAGTCAGGAACTGGAAGCAGGGCAGGAGCGTGGGCTGACTGGGCTGGCGCCTGGTCAGCCGAGCCGTTGGGAACTGTTCTGGCGCCGTCGCCACACGCGCCAGGCCCTGCTGGACCTGACCCCGGAGCAACTGCGCGATATCGGCTTGAGCGCTGAGCAAGCGCGCCAGGAAGGCTTGAAACCGTTCTGGCGCGGGTGAGTCAGAGCAGTTCTTTCAAACGGTGCCAGAGCATGCCCAGGGCCAGCAACGGCGAGCGCAAGTGCTTGCCGCCAGGGAAGGTGACGTGGGGCACCTGGGCAAACAGATCGAAGCGCCCACGGTGCTGGCCGCTAATGGCTTCGGCCAGCAGCTTGCCCGCCAGGTGGGTGGCGTTCAGGCCATGGCCGGCATACGCCTGGGCAAAGTACACGTTGGGTTGGTCGGCCAAGCGGCCAATCTGCGGCAGGCGGTTGGCACCGATGCCGATCATGCCGCCCCATTGGTAGTCGATTTTCACCTCGGCCAGTTGCGGGAAGACCTTGAGCATCTTGGGCCGCATATAAGCCGCGATGTCTTGAGGGTCGCGCCCGGAATAATGGCAGGCGCCGCCAAACAGCAGGCGGCGGTCGGCTGACAGACGGAAGTAATCCACCGTGACCCGCTGATCACACACGGCCATGTTTTGCGGCAGCAGCTCGGCGGCCTGGGTCGGGCTCAAGGGTTCGGTGGCGATGATATAGCTGCCGGCGGGCAGCACCTTACCGCTCAGGTGGGGGTTGAGGCCGTTGAGGTAGGCATTGCAGCCCAGCACCAGAGTCTTGGCGCGCACACTGCCGTGGGCGGTATGGACTTTGACTTCAGGGCCGTAGTCGATGCGCACCGCTGCGGAGTGCTCGAACAGCCTGACACCCAGTTGCTGCGCGGCGGCGGCTTCGCCGAGGGCCAGGTTCAGCGGGTGCAGGTGGCCGGAGCCCATGTCGATCATGCCGCCTACGTAGCGGTCGGAACCGATCACGCTGCCCATCTCCCCGGCTTGCAGCAGGCGCAGTTCGTGGCGATAACCCAGGTCGTGCAACTCCTCGGCATCGGCGGCCAGGCCCTGCAGGTCGCGGGGCTTGTTGGCCAGGTCGCAGTAACCCCAGGTCAGGTCGCATTCAATCTGGAAGCGCTCGACCCGCTGGCGCACGATTTCCACGGCTTCCAGGCCCATCAACTTCATCTGCCGCACGCCTTCGGTGCCGACCACATTGGCAAACTGATCCAGGCCGTGGCCGACGCCACGAATCAACTGCCCGCCATTACGCCCGCTGGCGCCCCAGGCAATCTTGCGGGCCTCCAGCAGCACCACGCTGAAGCCCCGTTCAGCCAGTTCCAGCGCGGTGTTCAGCCCGGAAAACCCACCGCCCACCACGCACACATCGGCGACGACTTCACCCGCCAGCGCCGGGTAATCGGGTTGCGGCAGGCTGCTGGCGGCGTAGTAGGAAGCGGTGTGCCGGGCGCTGGCGGTCATGGGGAGCATCCGTGTTTGGAAAATTTGACGCAGGATACAGCGGTCGGGTGAAGCTGTCTCACTCGTGGCTTTTAGGGCAAAATCCACGCCTATTCGCCGTTCGGTATGGGTTTCGATGAGTTGCAACAGCCAGAAAGTCAACGCGCTGCGCCGGCAGATTCCCTCGTTCGAGTGTGTGCCGGGTTGCCATGATTGCTGTGGGCCGGTGACTACATCCACCGAGGAAATGTCGCGCCTGCCGCGCAAGACCGCGGCCGAGCAGGAAGCGGCCATGGATGAGCTGAACTGTGTACACCTGGGGCCCAACGGCTGCACGGTGTACGACGAGCGCCCATTGATCTGTAGGTTGTTTGGTACTACGCCCAGCCTGCCATGCCCCAATAACCGTGGGCCGGTGGAACTGATTCACCCTCGGGTCGAGAAGCAGATCCACGAGTACATGGCGACGACGCGGCAGGTGCTGGTCTGACAGATGTACTCGGTCAAAAGGTGGGAGCTGGCTTGCCTGCGACGACGGTGTACCAGGCCATGAAAATGGCGGCCGGTTGATCGCTATCGCAGGCAAGCCAGCTCCCACAGGATCAATCCGGGATCGGCAGGTTCAGGCTCTCCTTCACCTCTTCCATCACGATATAGCTCTTGGACTCGCGCACATGGGGCAGCTTGAGCAGGATGTCGCCCAGCAGTTTGCGGTACGACGCCATTTCGGAAATCCGCGCCTTCACTAGATAGTCGAAATCCCCCGAGACCAGGTGGCACTCCAGCACATGGGGCAGTTTCAGCACGGCACGTCGGAATTCTTCGAAGGTATCGCCGGATTTGTAGTCGAGGCTGATCTCGACAAACACCAGCAGGCTACCCTTCAAGTGCTGCGGATTGAGGCGGGCGTTGTAGCCCATGATGATCCCCTCGCGCTCCAGGCGCCGGACCCGTTCGGTGCAGGGCGTGGTCGACAGTCCTACCTTCTCCCCCAGCTCGGTAAACGATATCCGCCCGTCCGCCTGCAGGATGCGCAGGATGTTGCGGTCGATCTTGTCCAGCTCCCGCTTGGTCTGGGTATTGGTCCGCATAGGGGATGCTCCTCCGTGAAAAGGGTTTTTGCCGAGAATTGTCGCCAAATATAGGCACTTATATAGTGAAATGCACTGGTCATTGCTTTTTATACTGCCCACATCTTTGTGCTGAACAACAAACGTCAGCGGTCAAGCCGTGATGAGGATATAAAAATGCGCGTTTTGGTCTTGGGTAGCGGTGTCATTGGTGTGGCCAGTGCCTACTATTTGGCGCGTGCCGGTTTTGAGGTGGTCGTGGTCGACCGTCAGCCGGCCGTTGCAATGGAGACCAGCTTCGCCAACGCCGGCCAGGTTTCGCCCGGCTATGCGTCGCCATGGGCTGCGCCGGGTGTGCCGCTCAAGGCCATCAAGTGGCTGCTGCAGCGCCATGCGCCGCTGGCGATCAAGGCCACGGCCGATATCGACCAATACCTGTGGATGGCGCAGATGCTGCGCAACTGCACGGCCAACCGCTATGCGGTGAACAAGGAGCGCATGGTGCGTCTGTCCGAGTACAGCCGCGACTGCCTCGACGAACTGCGCGCCGAAACCGGCATTGCCTACGAAGGCCGTAGCCTGGGTACTACGCAATTGTTCCGTACCCAGGCGCAACTCGATGGTGCGGCCAAGGATATTGCCGTGTTGAAAGAGTCCGGCGTACCGTTCGAGCTGCTCGACCGCGCCGGCATCGCCCGCGTCGAGCCGGCCCTGGCCAGCGTCACGGATATCCTGGCCGGTGCCTTGCGCCTGCCCAATGACCAGACCGGCGACTGCCAGATGTTCACCACCCGCCTGGCCGATATGTGCAAGCAGTTGGGCGTGGAGTTCCGTTTCGAGCAGGACATTCAGCGCCTGGACCACGCCGGTGATCGTATCAACGGTGTGTGGATCGACGGCAAGCTGGAAACCGCCGATCGCTACGTGCTGGCCCTGGGCAGCTACTCGCCGCAGTTGCTCAAGCCGCTGGGGATCAAGGCACCGGTGTATCCGCTCAAGGGTTACTCCCTGACCGTGCCGATCACCAACCCGGCGATGGCCCCGACTTCGACCATTCTCGACGAAACCTACAAGGTTGCGATCACCCGTTTCGACAACCGCATCCGGGTTGGCGGCATGGCTGAGATAGCCGGTTTTGACCTGTCGCTGAACCCGCGCCGGCGCGAAACCCTGGAGATGATCGTCAACGACCTTTATCCTCAGGGCGGTGATCTGAGCGAAGCCACGTTCTGGACCGGCCTGCGCCCGACCACCCCGGACGGTACGCCAATTGTCGGCGCCACCCCGTTCAAGAATCTGTTCTTGAATACCGGCCACGGCACCCTCGGCTGGACCATGGCCTGTGGCTCTGGCCGCTTGCTGGCGGACCTGATGGCCAAGAAAACCCCGCAGATCAGCGCCGCAGGCCTCGATATTTCCCGTTACGGCAACCCTCAGGAGTCCACAAAACATGTCAATCCAGCGCCAGCTCACCAATGAGCGCATGAGCCAGATCGTTGTCCACAGCGGTACCGTGTATCTGGCAGGGCAAGTCGGCGACGACATGAGTGCCGGGATTGAACAGCAGACCCGCGAGACGTTGGCCAACATCGAGCGCTTGCTGGATCTGGCCGGTACCGACAAAACCAGGTTGCTGTCGGTGACGATCTACCTCAAAGACATCGACGCCGACTTTGCCGGCATGAACGCGGTATGGGACAAGTGGCTGCCAAAAGGTGTCGCACCCGCCCGTGCCACGGTCGAATCGAAACTGTGTGAACCCGAAATCCTGGTCGAGCTGTCTGTCGTGGCCGCTCTGCCTTAAACGATCCCTCTTCCGGTGCCGGCGCTGTCGGTCGGTACCGGTTTTTTCTTCCTACCGCCGCCTAGAAGCCTGCCGCCATGCGTCCTGCCCGTGCCCTGATCGACCTACAAGCCCTGCGCCACAACTACCAATTGGCCCGCGAACTGACCGGGGCCAAGGCCCTTGCCGTGATCAAGGCCGATGCCTACGGCCATGGAGCCGTGCGCGTGGCCCAGGCCCTGGAAGACCAGGCCGACGGTTTTGCCGTGGCCTGTATCGAGGAAGCGCTGGAACTGCGCGCTGCCGGGATTGGTGGGCCGGTATTGTTGCTCGAAGGGTTCTTCGAAGCCGACGAACTGCCGCTGATCATCGAGCATGACTTCTGGTGCGTGGTGCATTCGCTGTGGCAGCTGGAAGCGATTGAACAGGCGCGCCTGAGCAAGCCGCTGACGGTATGGTTGAAGCTGGATTCGGGCATGCACCGGGTTGGCTTGCATCCCAAGGATTATCACGACGCCTATCAGCGCCTGCTGGCCAGCGGCAAAGTGGCCAAGATCGTGTTGATGAGCCACTTCGCCCGTGCCGATGAGCTGGACTGCGCGAGCAGCGATGAACAGGTCACGGTCTTCGAGGCCGCGCGCCAGGGCTTGGCGGCCCAGGTCAGCCTGCGCAACTCGCCGTCGGTGATGGGCTGGCCGAGCGTTTCCAGCGACTGGGTACGCCCCGGCATCATGCTTTACGGTGCGACGCCGTTTGGCGAAGACCAGGCGGTTGCCGCGCGTTTGCAGCCGGTAATGACCCTGGAGTCGAAAGTCATCTGCGTCCGCGAGCTGCCTGCGGGCGAGCCCGTGGGTTATGGCGCGCGCTTCGTGACGCCCAAGCCGATGCGTATCGGTGTGGTTGCCATGGGGTATGCCGACGGTTATCCACGGCATGCGCCGACCGGTACGCCGGTACTGGTCGCCGGCCAGCGCAGCCAGTTGCTGGGGCGGGTGTCGATGGACATGCTGTGCATCGACCTGACCGATGTACCCCAGGCGGGTCTGGGTTCGACCGTCGAGTTGTGGGGCAAAAACATCCTCGCCAGCGATGTGGCGACCGCCGCCGAGACCATCCCTTATCAGATTTTCTGCAACCTGCGCCGTGTGCCACGGCTCTATTCCGGCGCTTAGCCGCCAGCTGCAGATGAAGCCCTGCGGGATTCAGACCAAAGTGTTGTAAATACTGAACGCTGTCGCCATGATAACGCTCAATTACAACAAAGCCTGAATCCTAGGAGGCTCCTGCATTGGACGTCGGCGAACGACTGCAATCCATCCGTAAACTGAAAGGTCTTTCCCAGCGTGAACTCGCCAAGCGTGCGGGCGTCACCAACAGCACCATTTCGATGATCGAGAAAAACAGTGTCAGCCCCTCCATCAGCTCCTTGCGCAAGGTGCTGGGCGGCATCCCCATGTCCATGGTCGAGTTCTTTTCCGAGGAGATCCTCCAGGAAAAACCGACGCAGATCGTCTATAAAGCCAATGAGCTGATCGACATCTCCGATGGCGCGGTCACCATGAAGCTGGTGGGCCGGGCACATCCGAGCCGGGCGATTGCGTTTCTCAACGAAATCTACCCACCGGGCGCCGATACGGGTGAGGAAATGCTGACCCATGACGGCGAGGAAACCGGGATCCTGCTGGAAGGTCGTCTGGAATTGGTCGTGGGTGTCGAAACTTTTGTGCTCGAAGCCGGCGATAGCTACTACTTTGAAAGCACCAAGCCGCACCGTTTTCGCAATCCGTTCGATGTGCCGGCGCGACTAATCAGCGCAGCCACACCCGCGAACTTTTAACAGAAGAGGCGCCCTGCCTACCTTGCAGAGGTGCCCGTAGTTGTATTTCGCCATGCTCAATCTCCCCTTGGATAATAGGGTTGTTTCAGTGAGGCGGCCTAACCGTTATACTTTCGCCGCCTGCGAAACCGTGGCCGCAGGCGTGAATAGCCACCATGAGGGTGAACGCGTGAACCTAATTATGAAAATGCTGGCTGTACCAGCAACCGTACTGGCCCTTTGGGCTGCCAGCGCTCAAGCTGCGACCAATGATGATATTGCCAAGCGCCTTGAACCCGTGGGGAAGGTCTGTATTCAAGGTGAGGAATGCAAGGGCATGGAGGTCGCTGTGACAGCGGGCGGCGGCGGCGCAAAAACGCCGGACGAGATCATCGCCAAACACTGTAACGCTTGCCACGGCACTGGCCTGTTGGGCGCACCGAAAATCGGTGACACCGCAGCCTGGAAAGAGCGCGCCGACCACCAGGGCGGCCTCGACGGCATCCTGGCCAAAGCCATCACCGGCATCAACGCCATGCCGCCTAAAGGCACCTGCTCCGATTGCTCGGATGACGACCTCAAGGCTGCAATCGAGAAGATGTCTGGTTTGAAATAAACCGATCTTCGCCAAAAAGCCGCTGACCAGCGGCTTTTTTGTGCCCGCAATTTGCCGGCCAAGGCTGTTCATTGCAGCAAAGACCCGGCAAGCTCGGTCCAACCCCTAATCACGGAACGTCAGGAGGGTCGGATGGTGCAGTTGTGTTCAATCGAGCAAGCGGTCGACGACGTACTGGAGCGCCTACCGGCGCATATCCACATGGGTATGCCGCTGGGTCTGGGTAAGCCGAATCTGTTTGCCAATGCCTTGTACCGGCGTATCGCCAAGCTGCCCGAGCGGTCGCTGACGATCTACACCGCGTTGAGCCTGGGCCGCCCGCCGCTGGGTGATGGTTTGCAGAAGCGCTTTCTGGAGCCGTTTGTCGAGCGGGTGTTCGGTGATTATCCCGAGCTGGATTACCTTGCCGCCCTGCGCAAGGACAGCCTGCCGGCCAATATCCACGTGCAGCAGTTCTTCATGCAGCCCGGCAGCCTGTTGCACAGCGCCCAGGCCCAGCAGGACTACGTCAGCAGCAACTACAGCCATGCCGCTCGCGATATCAACGCCGCCGGCCTGAACCTGGTTGCGCAATTGGTGGCCAGCAGCAGTGAGCACCCGGATCGCCTGAGCCTGAGTTGCAACCCGGATATCACCCTCGACCTGTTGCCCATGATCGCCAAGCGCCGCGCGGCAGGCGAGACCATCCTGGTGGTCGGCCAGGTACATGAAGATTTGCCCTACATGCCCGGTGATGCCGAACTGGGCATGGATCAGTTCGACTTCCTGATCGACGAAAAAGACCGCACCACGCTGTTCTCTACGCCCAACATGCCAGTGGGTTTGCAGGACCACTTCATCGGTTTGCACGCCAGCACCCTGGTGCGCGATGGCGGCACCTTGCAGATTGGTATCGGTTCGATGGGCGACGCCTTGACCGCCGCGTTGCTGGCGCGTCAGGCCGATAACGAGAGCTATCGGCAGTTGCTCACCGACCTGGATGTGTACCAATGGGCGCCGCTGATCAGCCGTGAGGGTGGGGTCGAACCGTTTGCCCGGGGCCTTTATGGTTGCAGCGAAATGTTCGTCAACGGCCTGCTGGTGCTGGCCGATGCCGGGATTGTGCGGCGCAAGGTGTACCCGGATGTGGCGACGCAGGAGCAGGCCAACGCAGGCCTGCTGGACGATGCGGCGCAGCCCGATGGCATATCGATCCACGGTGGGTTTTTCCTCGGCCCCCGCAGTTTTTACCAGCGCTTGCAGGAAATGACCCACGCCAAGCGTCTGGAATTCAACATGACCCGCATCAGCTATATCAACGAGCTGTACGGGCAGGAAGAACTCAAGCGTTTACAGCGCGTGGATGCGCGGTTTATCAACAGCGCGATCATGGTGACGCTGCTGGGTGCAGGCGTTGCCGACCAACTGGGAGATGGCCGCGTGCTCAGCGGTGTGGGTGGGCAATACAACTTTGTCGCCCAAGGCCATGCGCTGGAGGGTGCGCGCTCGATCCTGATCCTGCGCAGTTGGCGCGAATCGGCTGGCGAGGTCAGCTCCAATATTGTCTGGGAATACGGCCATTGCACGATTCCAAGGCACCTGCGCGATATCGTGATCACCGAATACGGCATCGCTGACCTGCGCGGCCAGACCGACGCCAAGGTGATCGAGGCGTTGCTCAATATCACCGACTCGCGGTTCCAGGCCGACTTGATCGAACAGGCGCAAAAAGCCGGCAAGTTGCCCAAGGACTTCCAGCTCGACCCACGCTTTGCCGACAACACTCCCGAGCGTTTGCAGGCGGTGCAGGCGCGGCATTCAAGGCTGTTTCCGGAGTATCCGCTGGGCAGTGACTTCACTGATCAAGAGCGGGATTTGTTGCGCGCGCTGAACTGGCTCAAGAGCAAATTCAAGCTGACGGAGATTCTGGAGTTGGGCAAGGCGGCGCTGGATGCACCGGAACCTGCGGCGTTTCCCAAGCATCTGGTGCGCATGCGCCTGGATAAGCCTGAGGGGTTTAAAGAGGATCTGTATCAGCGCCTATTGCTTGCTGGCCTACAGGCCACCGCACACTGATAGGTAACACAAGGCAAATGTGGGAGCTGGCTTGCCTGCGATGAGGGCCTGACAGTCGACATCTCTGTCGCCTGACACTGCGCTATCGCAGGCAAGCCAGCTCCCACATTTTTAACTGTGCTCGCTCACCTTCAGTCGATGAAGGTCACAACCCCACCGGCCAGGGACTTCACCCGCGCCAGCGACTCAACACGGTAGCCCTGGGCATCCAGCTCTGCACGGCCGCCCTGGAACGACTTCTCGATCACAATCCCCAGGCCTGCCACGGTGGCGCCGGCCTGTTTGATGATCGAAATCAGCGCCTGGGACGCCTTGCCGTTGGCCAGGAAGTCATCGATCACCAGCACGCGGTCGCTGCTGGTCAGGTGACGCGGGGAAATCGCCACGGTGCTTTCGACTTTCTTGGTGAAGGAATACACCGTCGCCGACAGCAGGTTTTCCGTCAGGGTCAGGGACTGTTGCTTGCGGGCGAAAATCACCGGCACGCCCAGGTTCAGGCCGGTCATGATCGCCGGCGCGATGCCCGAGGCTTCGATGGTGACGATCTTGGTGATCCCCGAATCCTTGAACAGCGCGGCGAATTCGTCGCCGATCAGCTTCATCAGCGCCGGGTCGATCTGATGGTTCAGAAAGGCGTCGACCTTGAGTACCTGGTCGGAAAGCACGATGCCTTCTTCGCGAATTTTCTTGTGCAGTGCTTCCACAAAAGCTTCCTCTGGTGGCGCAAGGGGCGCCGAAAGTAGATTAAAAAGTAGTCGATTCTAGCGCTTTAGCATCGCGCGTATATCCGCCAGGGCAGTGTTGCCGCGTACCGCCTTGACTTCAGTCGGGGTGTCGTCGTTGCCTTCCCAGGCCAAATCGTCCGGTGGCAGCTCATCGAGGAAGCGGCTCGGGGCGCAGTCGATGATCTCGCCGTATTGCTTGCGCTTGGCCGCAAAGGTGAAGGCCAGGGTCTGACGCGCGCGGGTAATGCCCACGTAGGCCAGGCGCCGTTCTTCTTCAATGGTGTCGGCTTCGATACTGGAGCGGTGTGGGAGGATTTCCTCTTCCATGCCCATGATGAACACATAGGGGAATTCCAGGCCCTTGGATGCATGCAAGGTCATCATTTGCACCCCTTCGGCGCCATCTTCTTCTTCCTGCTGGCGCTCGAGCATGTCGCGCAGGACCAGCTTGCCGATGGCGTCCTCGACGGTCATTTCACCGTCTTCGTCTTTTTCCAGGGTGTTCTTCAGCGCTTCGATCAGGAACCAGACGTTGCCCATGCGGTAATCCGCGGCCTTGTCGCTGGAGCTGTTGGTGCGCAGCCAGTTTTCGTAGTCGATATCCATGACCATGCTGCGCAGGGCGCTGATCGGGTCTTCGCCGGCGCACTGCTCGCGCACCTTGTCCATAAAGCGCTTGAAGCGCGACAGGCGATCGGTGAAGCGCGTATCCAGGTGTTCGCCCAGGCCGATTTCGTCGGTGGCGGCGTACATCGAGATCTTGCGTTCGGTGGCGTAGTTGCCGAGTTTTTCCAGGGTGGTGGAGCCGATCTCCCGACGCGGCACGTTGATCACGCGCAGGAAGGCGTTGTCGTCATCCGGGTTCACGATCAACCGGAAGTAGGCCATCAGATCCTTTACTTCCTGGCGTCCGAAAAAGCTGTTGCCGCCTGACAGGCGATACGGCACCTGGTGGTGCTGCAGCTTCAGCTCGATCAGCTTGGCCTGGTAGTTGCCGCGATACAGGATCGCAAAATCGCTGTAGGGCCGGTCGGTGCGCAGGTGCAGGCTGAGGATCTCGACGGCCACGCGCTCGGCTTCGGCATCTTCGTTGCGGCAGCGGATCACGCGGATTTCGTCGCCATGGCCCATCTCGCTCCACAGCTGCTTTTCAAACTCGTGGGGGTTGTTGGAGATCAGCACGTTGGCGCAACGCAGGATGCGGCTGGTGGAGCGATAGTTCTGCTCCAGCATCACCACTTTCAGCGACGGGTAGTCGACCTTGAGCAGCATCAGGTTTTCCGGGCGCGCGCCGCGCCAGGCGTAGATCGACTGGTCATCGTCGCCGACCACGGTGAACTGGTTGCGCGTACCGATCAGCAACTTCACCAGCAAATACTGGCTGGCGTTGGTGTCCTGGTATTCATCCACCAGCAGGTAGCGCACCTTGTTCTGCCACTTTTCGAGGATGTCGGCGTGTTCCTGGAACAGCTTGACCGGCTGCAGGATCAGGTCGTCGAAGTCCACCGCATTGAACGCCTTGAGCGTGCGCTGGTAGTGGGTGTAGACGATGGCGGCGGTCTGTTCCTTGGGGTTGCGTGCGTTTTCCAGGGCTTCGGGGGGCAGGATCAGGTCGTTTTTCCAAGCGCCGATCATGTTCTTGATCTCATCGACGCCGTCGTCGCCCGCGTATTCCTTCTGCATGATGTCGGTCATCAGGGCCTTGACGTCGGTTTCGTCAAAGATCGAGAAGCCCGGCTTGTAGCCCAGCCGCGCATGCTCCTTGCGGATGATGTTCAGCCCCAGGTTGTGGAAGGTACACACGGTGAGGCCACGGCCTTCGCCGCCCTTGAGCAGGGTGCCGACGCGCTCTTTCATCTCGCGCGCGGCCTTGTTGGTAAAGGTCATGGCGACGATGTACTGGGCACGGATGCCACAGTTCTGGATCAAGTGCGCGATCTTGCGGGTGATCACGCTGGTCTTGCCGGAGCCAGCACCGGCGAGCACCAATAGAGGGCCGCCGACGTAGTTCACGGCTTCTTGCTGCCGGGGATTGAGTCGGGACATACGGAATTTTGGGAGTCATTGTTCAAAAGGGCGGGCATTTTAACAGGCTGGCAAGATTCTGCTGCCTCTGAACGACAGTGTGACGTACCACTCGATCTAAATTTGCCGCTTTTGTTACTTTGCCGCAGGATGTGCGGGGTTTTTGGGTCTATCGTTCGATCTAGAGCCGCACTGCGCGTATTTGATAACCAATATCATTGGTGATTATCAGGCTGCACGTCATAATGCCCGCCGCCAACGAAATCTTGCACAGTCTAGGGAGCTAGCTTGTCTACGCCTGTCGAACCCTTGCGTTTGCTGCTATTGGCCGATACGCCTACGTGGGCAGCGTTGTTGCGCGAGTGCCTGGCGCCGATGGGCGACGGGGCAGTGCTGATCAGTGCGCCAAATTGGGAGTCGGTGAGCAGCCTGTTCGACGACGACCGCACCGCCGTCTTGCTCACCACCCCCAGCCTGCAACCCGGCCCAGGCCGTTGCAGCCTGCCGACCGTCTTGCTGCTGGAGCAGGAGCCGCTGGTTGCGCCGTTGGGCGCCAGCGACTGGCTGATCCTCGGTGCGTTTGATGTCGATACGGTACGCCGCTGCCTGCGCCATGTGCGCGAGCGCGGCTTGCTGGAAAACACTCTGCAACGCCTGGCCGAACAGGATCCGCTGACCGGCATCGCCAACCGCCAGGGGTTCCAGACCCTGCTGGCCGCGCGCCTGGCAGAAAACGACGGGCGAGGCCTGGCCCTCGGCCATCTGGACCTGGACAACTTCCGCCATGCCAACGATGCCCTCGGCCACCAGGCGGGCGACCGGCTGATCCTGCAAGTGGTCTCGCGGCTCAAGAGCCAGCTCGAAGCCGGCGACCAACTGGCGCGCCTGGGCAGTGACGAATTCGCCTTGTTGATCGACACCCGCCGCGCGCCGCAACGCGCCGAGTGGATGGCCGAACGCATCACCGAGGCCATGGCCGAACCTTACTGGGTCGATGGCGAGAGCCTGCTGATCGGCTGCAGTCTCGGTGTGGCCCATGCCCGCGCCAAGGCCGGCGCCGACCCGTTGATGTGGCACGCGCATATCGCCATGCAACAGGCCAAGAGCACCCAGGGCTGCACCTTTCATATCTTCAATGAACGAATCAACCGCAACGCCCGCAGCCTTGCCGACCTGGAAAGCGAACTGCGCCGGGCGCTGCGCCGTGATGAGCTGGAGCTGCATTACCAGCCGCGCCTGGACCTGGACGATGGGCATATCGTCGGCCTCGAAGCCCTGGTGCGCTGGCGCCATGGCGAGCGCGGCCTGTTGCCGCCAAGCGAGTTCGTGCCGTTGGCCGAGCAGAGCGGCCTGATTGTGCCGTTGGGCTACTGGGTGATTTCCCGTGCCCTGCGCGACATGCAGGACCTGCGCGAACGCGGCCTGCCGCCGCTGCACATGGCGGTCAACCTGTCGTTCCGCCAATTCCAGGACAGCCAATTGCTGTCGACCTTGAGCCGGCTGATTGCCGAGCGTGGGGTGGAGGCGCAGTGGCTGGAATTCGAACTGACGGAAACCGCCGTGATGCGCCGCAGCGACCTGGTCAAGCAGACCATGGATGCCTTGGGCCGCCTGGGCGTACGCTTTTCCCTGGATGACTTTGGTACCGGGTTTTCATCCTTCGTACACCTCAACAGCCTGCCGATTGCCCTGCTCAAGATCGACAAGAGCTTTGTCGGCGGCATGGAAGAGCGCGAGGAAAACCGCAAGCTGGTGCACGCCATGATCAACCTGGCCCATAACCTCAACCTGGAAGTGGTGGCCGAAGGTGTGGAGACGCCGGAGCAACTGGCGTTATTGCGTCTGTTTGGCTGCGACCAGGCCCAGGGTTACCTGATCAGCAAGCCATTGCCGTTGCCGGAGTTGGTGGAATACCTGACATTTGGCAGCAGCCAACAGGCGTTGTTGGGTGAAGTGATCTGACTTTGTAAACCCAATCAAAAATGTGGGAGCAGGCAAGCCAGCTCCCACATTGACCGAGTACATGCTTCAGTTCGGCTGTGGGGCCATGTCGATTTGCGGTTCCTGGGCAATCATTCGCCTCATCTTTCTTTCAAACGCCCACGTCAGGGTAATCGCCGCACAGGCCAGGCCCAGCGCCAGTCCCCACCACACGCCGGTCGGGCCCCAATCCAGGGTAAACGCCATCAACCAGGCCGCTGGCGCGCCAATCAACCAGTAGCAGCCCAGGCCGACGAGGAAAGTGGTCTTGGCATCCTTGAGCCCGCGGATACAACCCATGGCAATGGTTTGCACGCCGTCGAACAACTCGAACCACGCCGCCACCGCCAACAGGCTGACCGCCAGGCTGATCACCTGGGCGAAGGCCGGGTCGTCATGGTCGAGGAACAGGCCGATCAGCGGGTCTGAAAACAACCAGAACACCATGGCAAACCCCAGCATCACCGTTGCGCCGAAGGCGATCCCGACCCGCCCGGCCAGCCTCGCGCCCAGCAGGTGCCCACCGCCGTAATGCAAACCGATGCGCATGGTGACCGCATAAGACATGCCCGCCGGCACCATGAACGCCACCGAGACGATTTGCAGGGCAATCTGATGCGCTGCCAACTGCGTACTGCCCATGGTCCCCATGCACAGCGCCGCGAAGGCGAACAAGCCGACTTCCACTGCATAGGTGCCGCCAATCGGCAGGCCCAGGCGCCACAGCTCGCGCAGGTAGTGCAGGTTGGGCCGCAACAGGCCCTTGCCCAATGGGTAGGCCGCGTAGGCGCGGTTGTATTTGATGTACCACAACAGCGCCAGGGCCATGCAGTTGGCGACAATCGCGGTGACCAGGCCAATGCCCATCAGGCCCAGCTTGGGCAGGCCGAACATGCCTTCGATCAGCGCGTGGTTGAGCAGGTAGTTGATCACCGTGCCGCACAGGCTGATCACCATCACCGGCGTGGCTTTGCCGATGGCGCTGGTGAAGCCGCGCAGGGCCATGAACGTCAGGTAGCCGGGCAGGGCGAACGGCAGGATCATCAGGAACTGGCCGGCCGACTGCACGTTGGTTTCGGTCTGGCCGAACATCAGCAGTACGGGCTTGAGGTTCCACAGCAGCAGGCCCGCCACCAGGGCCATCAGCCAGGCCAGCCAGAGTCCCGCCTGGGTCAGGCGGGTGGCGCCTTCGATATCACCGGCGCCCTGGCGGATAGCGACCAGGGTGCCCACGGCGGCTATCACGCCGATGCAAAAGATCGACACAAACGAGTAGCTCGCCGCCCCCAGCCCGCCGCCGGCCAGGGCTTCGGGGCTCAGGCGGGCCATCATCAAGGTGTCGGTGAGCACCATCAGCATGTGCGCCAACTGTGAGGCAATCAACGGCCCTGACAGCCGCATAATGGCCCAGAGTTCGGTACGCGCCGGATGCTGCATGATCATCACGCTCAATAATTCAGGAAGGGGTGGAAGGGTTGATTCTCGGCGCTCTCAGCGCTTTGCACAAAGGGATAAATGCGATCAGTCGCATGATTAAAACTCATGCCTGGACGATTCTGGTAGGGTTTGCGGATCAAGCCGTCGGAGTTTTCTTCATGTCTCGTCGTCTTCCTCCGCTGTATGCCCTGCGCGCGTTTGAAGCGGCGTCCCGGCACAATTCGTTCACCCGGGCCGCCGAGGAGCTGTCGATCACCCAAAGCGCGGTCAGCCGGCATATCCGCACCCTGGAGGAGCACTTCGCCTGCCGTCTGTTCCAGCGCAGCGGGCGCACCTTGCAGCTCACCGAGTCGGCGCGCCTGCTGTTGCCCGGCGTGCGCGAGGGTTTTGCCGCCCTGGAACGCGCTTGCCATACCTTGAATGCCGAGGACGACATCTTGCGCATGAAGGCCCCGTCGACCCTGACCATGCGTTGGTTGCTGGCGCGGTTGAGTCGGTTCCGGCATCTGCAGCCGGGCAATGAGGTGCAGTTGACCAGCGCGTGGATGAGCATCGATGAGGTGGACTTCAACCAGGAGCCGTTCGACTGCGCGGTCCTGCTGAGCGATGGGCACTTTCCTGCGGACTGGGAAGCCAGTTACCTGTTTCCTGAATTGCTGATCCCGGTGGGCGCTCCGAACTTGCTTAACGATGGCCCCTGGGATGTGGAACGCCTGGCCGGCGCCGAGCTGCTGCACCCCACGCCGGACCGGCGTGATTGGCGCCGCTGGTTGCAACGCACGGGGCTGGCCTCTCGCGTCGCCATCAAGGGCGGGCAGGTGTTCGATACCCTGGAGCTGGGCATGATTGCTGCCGCCCGGGGCTACGGCGTGTCCATGGGCGACTTGCTGATGGTCGCCGAGGATGTGGCCCAGGGCCGTTTGAGCCTGCCTTGGCCTACTGCGGTGGCCAGCGGCGAGAGCTACTACCTGGTCTGGCCCAAGACCCGCCCCGGCGGTGAGCGCCTGCGCAGGCTGTCGGACTTTCTGCAAAGTGAAGTGCGGGCCATGGCACTGCCGGCAGTGGAACAGCTCGACTGAATCGATGCAGCGCCCGCCAACAATGCGTTGGAGTGATACCCCTGTGATTTGCTCAAGTATTGACCCCGGCCGCCGAAGTAGGTGTGTCGCAGCTGCCATTAGTTGCGGCTCAGCGTGCCCCCAATTCAAGAAATTCGCCGATTAGCGCTATGAGATCAGGAAGATCCGGGCCTCGGCCAGGAGCAGTCATGTCTCAACCCCGCGCCCGCATAGCTTCGCAGCTGGGCATCGCCTTGGCGGTCATATTGGCTGTCGTGATCAGCGGCAGTACCGTGTTTGCCCTGCGCTCCCTTGATTCGGCCAACCTGCAGACCCGTGAAGAACACCTGGCCAGCGAAGCGCGTTTGCTCGCCGACCAACTCAATACCTTCCACAGCACCTTGCGCGAGAGCACTCAGCGTTTGAGCGGGTTGTTTGAAAAGCGCTTTGGCGCAGGCCTGAGTGTGCATGCCGAGCAGACGGTGAATGTGGCCGGGGTAGCGACCCCGAGTCTTTACCTGGGCGATGCGGTGCTCAACAACAACTTCGACGAGGTCGATGAGTTCAAGCAGATGTCCGGCGGCGTGGCCACGGTGTTTGTGCGCAGCGGCGAAGACTTCATCCGCATCAGTACCTCCCTGACCAAACAGGATGGCAACCGCGCCATCGGCACCGTGCTCGACCGTCAGGGCGCGGCCTACCAGCGCGTGGCCGGCGGCCAGACCTACATCGGCCGTGCGGTGCTGTTCGACCGTTCCTACATGACTCAATACAGCCCGGTGCGTGACAGCAGTGGCAAGGTCATCGCCGTGCTGTTCATCGGTTTTGATTACACCGACGCCCAGAACGCCCAGTTTGAAAACCTCAAACGTTTTCGCATCGGCCAGACCGGCTCGCTCGCGCTGCTGGATGAACAGAAGCATTGGCTGGTGGCGCCGGCTGGGGTGCAGGCGCCGGACGAGGCCATTGCGGTGATGCTCGACCTGGCGAAGAAACCGGGCGCAGGCCGTTTCTGGAGCGACAAGCACGAAGATTTCTACAGCGTCTCGGTGCCGTTCGAAGGCGGCCCCTGGGCGGTGGTAGCGAGCATGCCCAAGGCTGAAATTCGCGCAGTGACCTGGGAAGTCGGCATCCGCTTGGTGATCGGCAGTGTGCTGGCGATGTTGCTGGCAGTAGGCGCCACGGTGTGGCTGTTGCGCAGTAAGCTGGCTCCATTGAGCGACCTGGTGCGCCAGGCCGAAGCCCTGGGCGCCGGTGATTTGAGTGCGCGGTTGAATGTGTCCAGCCATGACGAAATCGGTCAATTGGCGCGCAGTTTCAACCAGATGGGCGAGGCCCTGTCGACCATGGTCTCGCATATCCGTGAGGCGGCCGAGGAGGTCAACAGCCGCGCTCAGGCGCTGTCGGGCTTGTCAGGTGGGGCCTATGAAGGCATGGAGCAGCAGTCCGGCGAGATCACCAGCATGGCCGGTGCGGTGGAAGAGTTCAGTGCCACCTCGTTGAACATTGCCGACAACATGGGCAATACCGAACGCCTGGCCCAGGAAAATGCCCAGCAGACCCGCATTGGCCGCAACTCGATGCAGGAGGCGTCGGCGTCCCTGGAGCATATCGCTACGGCACTCAACAGCACGGCCACGGTGATCAACACCCTGGGCCAGCGTTCCCAGGAAATCGGTGGCATCGTCGGCGTGATCACCTCGATTGCCGACCAGACCAACCTGTTGGCCCTCAACGCGGCCATCGAGGCGGCACGGGCCGGGGAGCAGGGGCGTGGGTTTGCCGTGGTTGCCGATGAGGTGCGCAACCTGGCCTCACGCACCCGCCAGGCCACCGACGAGATCTCCGGGATGATCCAGAGCATCCAGCAGGAAACCGGCAATGCCATCAGCACCATGGAGCAGGGCAATGTGCTGATGCAGGAAGGCTTGTCGCGCAATGCCGACGTTGCCTCAGCCCTGGCGCGCATTGACGAACAAAGCCGCTCGGCGGGGCAGCAATTCGCCGCGATCACCACCGCCACCCAGGAGCAAAGCAGCACGGCGACCTTGCTCAGCAGCAACCTGCAGAGCATTGCGCTGGCCAACAGTGAACAACGTGAAGTGGTCTCGAACCTGGCGATTACCGCCAGGGAGTTGGAGACGCTGGCGGCGGGGCTGCGGCATGAGGTTGATCGGTTTCGTTGATTGACTGTCAGGGCCTCATCGCGGGCAAGCCCGGCTCCCACAGTTGACCGTGTTCAATTGAAGAAACCGGTTCAGTGTGGGAGCCGGGCTTGCCCGCGATGACGGCTGACTCGGCTCTCAAGCCTCGGTTCGATCGCCGAGCCCTGGGTCCACGCGCTTGCCGATGTCCTTGAGCCGCGCCAGTTGATCGACCATCCCTGGTGCTTCGTCGAGGCTGCTGACGAAGGTCCACAAGTACGTCATCACCGCATACACGTGGCCGGCCTTGACTGCAGGCGACAGGGCCAGCTGGCTTATGGCGACCACAAACAGCAGCGCCGCCAGCGTGCCGATAAACAGGAACGCCGCGGCCTCGCGGTCCGACAGCCAGATACGCAGGCGTGACAGCAGTTGGTAATGGCGACGCAGGGTCTGGGCGCTGACCTTTTCCACCAGGCCAATTTCTTTCTCCAGGCGGTTATTCAAGCGTTTGTGCAATTGCTCGTTACGGCGGGCAAAGCGCGGCAGCAGGGTGATGCACAGCACCAGCGCGGCAAAGCAGGCCAGGCCGACCCAAGGTTCAATCACCAGGAGCATCACGGCTGCGCCAACGATGGATACCAGGGCCGTAGCAATCACCGGCACGTGCTTTTCGAAAAAATCGACAAAATCCCGTGCCAGCACTACCCGCGCGGCAGCCTTTGACGTGCTGTGGTTTTGCAGGCGCTGGTTGAGAATCACCGGCACGGCAAGGTCGGCGTAGATCCGGGTGAAGGTACGGGTATCCAGGGCCCGGCGTGCGGCACCGACTACCCAGAAAGCCATGACCACGGCTGCATAAATCAACGCGCTGCCGGCATCGCCGCGCAGGATCGAGTCCACGGCGAAACCCGCAAACAGCGGGTAGGCCAACAGCAAGGCGTTCTCCAGCGCGACCAACGACAACGTGCCAAACAGCTTCCAGGGGTAAGCCCTGGCGATTGCCTTGAGGGTTTGGCTGGCGGATTGCTGGCCAATTTTCTTGCTTTCTTCGATCAGGATGTGCGGCGTTACGGATGGCATGGGTGCACCAAAGGAGTGATAGGCGCTACTATTGAGCGACTGCTCAAGTATCCTTGAGCGATCGCTCAAAAAGCAAGCGCCGCTTATCTGCCGGTGCCCGTAAGGAATTGCCCATGTCGCGTATCGACCGTAAAGACCAGATCATCACCGCTGCCCTGGAGCTGTTTCGCAGCAAGGGTTTTGCCGATGTCTCCACCCGCGATCTGGCGGAGCATGCCGGTTTGTCCCGCAGCCACGTGTATCACTACTTCAGCGACTGGAAAGAACTGCGCCGCGAAGCCTTCGTGCGGTTCGCCACCGACCAGTTGGACGAAGTGCGTGCCCCCCTGGCGCTGGCGCCGCCTCTCGAGGCGTTGCTGGGGTTCCTGCGTGACTGCCTGCCAAGCAGCGCCGATGCCGACTGGGCACTGTGGCTGGACGCCTGGGACGAGGCGCTGTATGACCCGCAAATGGCCCAGGCCTATCTGTCGATCAACGCCCAGTGGCAAGCCATGCTGGCGGAGGTGATCGAGCGGGGTGTGGCCGCGCAGGTGTTCCGTTGCGACTCATCCACACGCGCCGCACGCCAGATCTTTGCCTTGGCGATGGGGTATGCCGATGACCTGATGCTTAACCCCTCCACCGAGTCCGCCGAATCGGCACTGGGTGAGGTGCTGGAAGTGGCGGGGTGGTTGCTGGACTTACCCCGGGATCTCTAGCCCAATGTTGCTGGCCGGTATTGCAACGCCTCCGCCAAGTGATGCCGCATGATGCTTTCCACCTGCTCCAGATCCGCCAGGGTGCGTGCGACCTTGAGCAGCCGGTGGGCCGCGCGCAACGACAGGGTCAAGCGCTCGCAGGCCGTCTCCAGCCAGCCTTCGTCGACTTTCGATAACTCGCAGTGGCGGCGCAACCCCGTCAGGTCGAGGAAAGCATTTGCACAGCCTTGGCGTTGCTGCTGGCGATCCCTGGCGTCGGCGACGAGGGCAGAAGCGCTGGCCGTGTCATTGCCGGTTTGTTTGGCAGGGTTCAGCGCGGTGCTTTCCCGGGCGACGGTCAGGTGCAGGTCGATGCGGTCCAGCAGCGGCCCGGACAGTTTGTTGCGGTAGCGCTGGACCTGCTCCGGCGTGCAACGACAGCGCCCGCTGGGCTCGCCCATATAGCCGCAAGGGCAGGGGTTCATCGCCGCTACCAGTTGAAACCGCGCCGGGAAACTCACACGGTCGCGGGCGCGGGAAATCACGATATGCCCGGACTCCAGCGGCTCGCGCAGCACCTCAAGCACTTTGCGATCAAACTCTGGCAACTCATCGAGAAACAGCACCCCATGATGGGCCAGGGTGATTTCCCCTGGCTGGGGTTTCGAGCCGCCACCCACGAGTGCCGGCCCGGACGCGGAATGATGCGGCTGACGGAATGGCCGGTGCGGCCAGTGGCTCAACGGAGCGAGGCTGACCACCGACTGGATCGCCGCCACTTCCAGGGCTTCCTGTTCACTCAGCGGCGGCAGCAAGCCGGGGAGGCGGCTGGCGAGAAGGGTCTTGCCGGTGCCCGGCGGGCCGCTGAACAACAGGTTGTGGGCGCCTGCTGCGGCAATCAACAGCGCTCGCTTGGCCGCCAGTTGGCCTTGCACTTCACTCAGGTCGGGGTAGGGCTTGTTCAGGTACAGCAAACCGTCGGACTTGAACGGCTCAATCGGCACCTGCCCATTAAGGTGCGCCACCACCTGCAGCAGATGATCCACCGCAATCACCGTCAGCCCGGACGCCAGGCAGGCTTCCTCGGCATTGGCCCGAGGCACGATCACCGTGCGCCCGGCCTTGCGTGCCGCCAGGGCGGCCGGTAATACGCCTTTCACCGCTCGCACCTCGCCGGACAGGGCCAGTTCGCCCAGACACTCCACATCATCGAGCATCAACGCTGGCACCTGCACACTGGCCGCGAGAATCCCCAGGGCAATCGCCAAGTCAAACCGCCCACCGTCCTTGGGCAGGTCGGCGGGGGCCAGGTTGAGCGTAATGCGGCGTGCGGGGTATTGCAGCGCGCTGTTGAGAATGGCGCTGCGTACGCGGTCCTTGCTTTCCTTCACAGCAGCCTCGGGCAAGCCCACCAGCGTCAACGATGGCAAGCCATTGGCCATATGCACTTCGACCGTGACGGCAGGGGCTTCGACGCCGATCTGGGCGCGGCTGTGGACGATGGCGAGGGACATGCTCGTTCCTTGAAAGAGAGGCCGCTTCCTGCGGGTTTTTCAAGGGTAGACGAGGTGGGGAAGAGCGAGGCGGGGGAGGTTTTACAGAACGTATCCGGAGTCGTTCGCAGCGCTTTATGTGGGAGCTGGCTTGCCTGCGATGCACACGCCTCGGTGTATCAGAAAGACTGAGGCGATGCTATCGCAGGCAAGCCAGCTCCCACACTGACCGCGTTTATTCAGCAGCGGCTGGCGTCAACTTGGCTTCCAACTCCGCGACCTTCGCCTCCAGGCTCTCCAGACGCGCGCGGGTGCGGGCCAGGACCACCATCTGGCTGTCGAATTCCTCGCGGCTCACCAGGTCCAGTTTGCTGAACCCGCTTTGCAGCAGCGCCTTGAACTGGCTTTCGATTTCGTTGCGAGGCAGCGGGGTTTCGCCGCTGAACAGGCGAGAGGCATGGCCGCTCAGGGCGTCGAGGAGGTCTTTGGGCGCGAGCATGGGAAACATTCCGGAAAACAGTTGGCCGGCAGTGTATCACGCAGCGCCTACAGTCTTTTCAAGGTGATCTACGCACGCTTTTCGCGCATCGGCCCGAATGGGTATGCACCGTTTTTGTGCGTATCCAGGCCGCAGCACAGGCCCGTGGGCGGATGTAAGCGGGCAACGGATTGATTTCAGTGATTTTTACGGAGCTGGCAAGGTTTCTGCTTAGACGATCATGACCCATGCACTGATGCAGTCGCTGTGACGAATGCAGTGCGCTGACGGACCAGGGTACTTGTTTCGTCACCAACGGTTAGCTGGCGTCGCAAAGGCAATTGCCAAGGCGACGATGCGTTACAAAGCCAGGCACTGCGCTTAGACTTGAGACGGGTTTGTTTTCCTGGGGCAAGTCCACCAATTCGGGAGAGAGTTTTCATGAAGCTAGTCACTGCCATCATCAAGCCGTTCAAGTTGGACGATGTACGCGAGTCACTGTCCGAGATCGGCGTGCAGGGCATTACCGTCACCGAGGTCAAAGGCTTCGGTCGGCAGAAGGGTCATACCGAGCTGTATCGCGGCGCGGAATATGTAGTCGATTTCCTGCCGAAGGTGAAGATTGATGTCGCCATTGACGACAAGGATCTTGATCGGGTTATCGAGGCGATAACCAAGGCGGCCAACACCGGCAAGATCGGTGACGGCAAGATCTTCGTGGTCAATCTGGAACAGGCTATTCGCATCCGTACCGGCGAAACCGATACCGACGCAATCTAAGCCGCCAAACCCCAACGCCCCAGGAGAAAACAATATGACTCTGCGTAAATTCGCAGGGCTAGGAGCCCTGTTGTCCATCGTAATGCCCAGCCTGGCCATGGCGGCAGACGAAGTGGCGGCTCCAGTCCTCAACTCCGGCGACACCGCCTGGATGCTGACAGCCACCGCATTGGTGCTGTTCATGACCATCCCCGGCCTCGCGCTGTTCTACGGCGGCATGGTCCGCTCCAAAAACATTCTTTCCGTGATGATGCAGTGCTTCGCCATTACCGGTCTGATCAGCATCCTGTGGGTCGTCTACGGCTACAGCATTGCGTTCGACACCACCGGCATGGAGCAGGGCGTCGTCAACTTCAACTCCTTCTTCGGCGGGATGGGCAAGGCGTTCCTGGCGGGTGTCACACCGTCCAGCATTACTGGCCCTGCGGCGCTGTTCCCGGAAGCGGTGTTCATCACCTTCCAGATGACCTTTGCGATCATCACCCCGGCGCTGATCGTCGGTGCATTCGCCGAGCGCATGAAGTTCTCCGCCATGCTGCTGTTCATGGCCATCTGGTTCACCCTGGTCTATGCGCCAATCGCGCACATGGTCTGGAGCGGCAACGGCGGCCTGATGTGGGACTGGGGCGTGCTGGACTTCGCTGGCGGCACCGTGGTGCACATCAACGCCGGTGTGGCTGGCCTGGTGGCGTGCATCGTGCTCGGCAAGCGTAAAGGCTACCCGACTACGCCGATGGCCCCGCATAACCTGGGCTACACCCTGATCGGTGCGGCAATGCTGTGGATCGGCTGGTTCGGCTTCAACGCCGGCTCCGCTGCAGCGGCCAACGGCACGGCCGGCATGGCGATGCTGGTGACCCAGATCGCCACCGCTGCTGCGGCACTGGGCTGGATGTTCGCCGAGTGGATCACCCACGGCAAACCAAGCGCCCTGGGCATCGCCTCCGGTGTGGTTGCCGGCCTGGTGGCCGTTACGCCGGCCGCCGGTACCGTGGGCCCGATGGGCGCCCTGGTGATCGGCCTGGCTTCGGGTGTGATCTGCTTCTTCTGCGCCACCAGCCTCAAACGCAAGCTGGGCTACGATGACTCCCTGGATGCCTTCGGTGTACACGGCGTGGGCGGGATTGTCGGGGCAATTCTCACCGGCGTATTCGCGGCGCCGATCCTGGGTGGCTTCGGCACAGTGACCGATATTGCCGCACAGGTCTGGATCCAGGCCAAGGGCGTCGGCTTTACCGTGATCTACACCGGTATCGTGACTTTTGTGATTCTCAAGGTGCTGGACTTGACCATCGGCCTGCGTGTGACTGAAGAGGAAGAGGCCGTTGGCCTGGACCTGGCGGAGCACAACGAACGCGGCTACAACTTGTAAGAACCTATGAAAAAACTTGCCCGGCTTGCCGGGCATTTTTTTGTCTGGTATTTGCCTGTGGTGAAGGCTTGTGAGATTTTTTGTGGCGAGTTTGTGATCGGATCCACAAGGCAGTTTTCACTGTGCGAATGTCTTACAGGCATGTAGGCGTATTCGGCACTTTGTTTTTTCCCAGAGCGCGCTAGAATGCGCGCCGATGGGCGCAGAACTGTATACGGCGGCAGACCCTGATTACCCTGTGGGCCAAGCCCCGGGTCCTTTCAAGGGCAACCTATCAGGTCGCCAACTGAGTTTGCCGGTCAAGGCCGGCCACTTGGCAATGGGCACATGGCAACGCGTTTATCTGGGCGAGCAGCGTGATCATGGCGGTGCTCGTAAAGTCCTCGGTACCTTGCAGGGTGACGGGGCATAAGCCACTGGTTATCCGGTGGACGTTGATTTTTTTCCGGCAGCCTTCGACAGATGGTGAAGCTGGGCTATAACTAATCTGCTTTTCGCAAGTCATGAGGTAGAACATGAGCGACGATGATCTGGAAAACGACGAACTGGAAGTAGGTGACGAAGACGACACCGAAGAAGGTCTTGAAGCGGCAGCGGAAGATGTTGCTGACGACGACGGTGGCGATGACGCACCTGTTCCGGCCGCCAAAGGCAAGGCCAAGGCTGCCGTTTCGGTAGACGAACTGCCGAGCGTCGAGGCCAAGAACAAAGAGCGCGATGCGCTGGCCCGTGCGATGGAAGAGTTCCTCGCCAAAGGTGGCAAAGTTCAGGAAGTCGAGGCTAACGTGGTGGCAGATCCACCGAAGAAGCCGGATAACAAGTACGGCAGCCGTCCTATCTGAGGTCGGTGACTTGCTTGCTGAAAAAGCCCGCCGTCGCTGCGGGCTTTTTCATGGGCGCCTCTATTTCCTGCGGTGATGACTTCTGTAGGAGCCGGCTTGCCGGCGAAGATCGTCAACGATAACGCAGGGTCGCGGTGCTCTCGGGTTTTTCGCCGGCAAGCCGGCTCCTACAGTTATTTCCAGCTGTGGAGCAGTGAGGGCAGCTCGGTCAGGCTACGAATCTGCGCATCCGGCAACTTATCGCCTGTCCAGGCCTTGCCAGTCGGGTTGAACCACACCGCTCGCAACCCCGCCTGCTGGGCGCCGGCAATGTCATCACCTGGATGGTCGCCGATGTGCACTGCCGCACTGGCCTCCACCCCGCCTCGCTGCAACGCTTCCTGAAACAATCGCGCATCTGGCTTGGGGATCCCGATATCCTCGGCCCTCAGGGCAAAGTGGAAGTAATCCGCCAGGCCCACGCGTTGTACGTCGGCATTGCCATTGGTGATCACCCCCAGCAGGAAGTGTTGGCGCAGGGCTTGAAGCATCGGCTCGGCTTCCGGGAACACCGTGAGTTGGTGCCGCGCGTGAATGAAAGCTTCAAAACACACATCGGCCATCTCCGTGGCTTGCGGTTGTGCATAACCGGCCTCTTCAAAGGCATGCATCAGCACCCGGTGGCGCAGGATGCTGATCCGGTGCTTGAGCTCGGGATGACGCTGCAGCACCTGCTGGCGCAGGCTGGCGAAATGCTCCAGGGGCAGGTCGCCGACCTTGGGCGCATGGGTTGCCAGCCATTGGCGCATCGATGCTTCGGCGCTGATGATGACGGGGACGTTATCCCACAAGGTATCGTCCAGGTCGAAGGTGATTAGCTTGATGCTCATGAGTCGCCGCCTTTAATGCGTTTGGCCCTTGGGTGGGCGCTGTCGTACACCGTCGCCAGATGCTGGAAGTCCAGGTGGGTGTAGATCTGGGTGGTCTTGATATCCGAGTGGCCGAGCAGTTCCTGTACGGCGCGCAAGTCTTGTGACGATTCCAGCAGGTGGCTGGCAAAGGAGTGCCGCAGCATGTGCGGATGCAGGTTCTGCCCCAGTTCCCGCTCGCCGGCGGCCTTGACCCGTAACTGAATGGCCCGTGGCCCGAGGCGTCGGCCTTGTTGGCTGACAAACACCGCATCGTCCGGCGGATTGCTCAAGGCCCGCAGGGGCAGCCATATCAGCAGGGCGTCGCGGGCTTTTTTGCCGATGGGCAGCACGCGGGTCTTGCTGCCTTTGCCGTGCACTTGTACCAGGCCGTCGGCCAGGTCCAACTGATCGAGATTGAGGCTGGTCAGCTCCGACAGGCGCAGGCCCGAAGAGTAGAACAGCTCCAGGATCGCCTGGTCGCGGTGCGCCAGGAAGTCATCCTCGACCGCGCCATCGAGCAATTGCAGGGTGCGGTCGGCATCCAGGGTCTTGGGCAGGCGACGTTCACCCTTGGGCGGCGCCAGGCCGTTGGCCGGGTCGTGGTCGCACAGGCCTTCGCGGTTGAGGTAGTGATAGAGGCCGCGCACCGCCGACAGCAGGCGCGCCAGGCTGCGGGAGGATTGGCCTTGCTGGTGCAGGCGGGCAATCAGGCTGCGCAGACCCTGGATGTCGAGGGCCTTCCAGCTACCGATCTGTTGTTTCTCGCAGAAGGCCAGGACCTTGTTCAAGTCCCGCCGATAAGCCTCCAGCGTATGGGGCGACACCTGGCGCTCGCTGCGCAGGTGAGCGCAGTAGGCGTCCAGTTGTCGTTCCATGGCTAGCGCACCGCGCGCAGGGCGGTGGTAAAGCGCGGCAGGCTGCGGCTCAGCACTTCGGCAATGTAGGTCAAGAACAAGGTGCCGACGGTGCTTTTGTAGTGCTGCGGATCACGGCTGGCGATGGCGAGGACGCCGTGCAAGCCCTGATGGCTGAGAGCGACCACGGCAGTCGAGCCGATCTGCACGCGCTGGTCTTCGCCAAACAGGAAGTCCAGTTCATGCTCGCGCAGAGTGCCGCTGATGGTCTTGCCTTCCGACAGCAGGCCACCAATGGCGGTTTGCGCCTCGCTGCCCTTGACCCAGCGCCCGACCGGCATCGGGTTGTCACTGAACAGGATCAGGCTGACAAACGGCACCTGGAAGTCCTGGCGCAGGCTGTCTTCGACAGCAATGGTCAGGTCTTCCAGGCTGCCAGCATCCAGCAGCGCCAGGATCAGGCGGCGGGTCTTGTCGAACAGGCGGTCGTTGTCACGGGCCACGTCCATCAACTGCGAAAGCCGATGGCGCATTTCGATGTTGCGCTCGCGCAGGATTTTCATCTGCCGTTCTACCAACGACACGGTATCGCCGCGCTGGTGAGGGATACGCAGGGCCGGGAGCAGCTCGTCGTGTTCGACGAAGAAGTCCGGGTTAGCCTCCAGGTAAGCGGCGACGGCCGCTGCCTCCAGGCTTTCGCAAGGGGATCCTTCGGGCTGCTTGGCGGGTGCCTGGGGCTTATCGGTCATTGGCGAGTCGCTCTCATAGACGGACCTGTCCTTCGTATACACGGGATGCCGGGCCGGTCATCTTCACCGGTTGGCCTGGGCCTGCCCATTCGATGGACAGGCGTCCGCCGGGCAGGTCGATCAACAGTGGCGAATCCATCCAGCCCTGGCTGATCGCGGCCACGGCGGCGGCGCAAGCACCGGTGCCGCAAGCCTGGGTTTCCCCGGCGCCGCGTTCCCAGACGCGCAATTGCGCACGGGAGCGGTCGATGACCTGCAGGAAGCCGACGTTGACCCGTGCCGGAAAGCGCGGGTGATGTTCGATCTTCGGCCCCAGCTCATGCACCGGCGCATTGTTGATGTCGTTGACCCGCAGCACCGCATGGGGGTTGCCCATGGACACGGCGGCCACTTCGACCACAGTACCGTCGACCTCCAGCGGATAACTCAACGACTGGGCATCGGCCTCGAACGGAATATCGGCCGGCACCAGGCGCGGGGCGCCCATGTCGACGCTGATCTGGCCGTCGCTGCGGATATCCAGCTCGATAATGCCGCTTTTGGTCTCGACGCGAATCTGCCGCTTGGCGGTCAGGCGCTTGTCCAGCACAAACCTGGCGAAGCAGCGCGCGCCGTTGCCGCATTGCTCCACTTCGGAACCGTCGGAGTTGAAGATCCGGTAACGGAAGTCCACTTCCGGGTTGCTCGGCGCCTCGACGATCAACAGTTGATCGAAGCCGATGCCGGTATGCCGGTCGCCCCACAGCTTGGCGTGCTTGGGCAGGATGTGCGCGTGCTGGCTGACCAGGTCAAGGACCATGAAGTCATTGCCCAGGCCGTGCATCTTGGTAAAACGCAGCAGCATGGCTTACTCCGGCAGCAGGCTTTCGCCAGCAAACAACTCGGCTACCGTCTCGCGGCGACGCACTTCAAACGCTTGATCACCGTCCACCAACACTTCGGCGGTACGCCCGCGGGTGTTGTAGTTGGAACTCATGACAAACCCATAGGCACCGGCCGAGTGCACGGCCAGCAGATCGCCTTCTGCCAGGGCCAGTTCACGGTCCTTGGCCAGGAAGTCGCCGGTTTCGCAGATCGGGCCGACGATGTCATAGGCGCGCGCTTCGCTGTTACGCGGCGTCACGGCGGTGACGTTCATCCAGGCCTGGTACAGCGCCGGGCGGATCAAGTCGTTCATCGCCGCATCGACGATGGCGAAATCCTTGTATTCGGTGTGCTTGAGGTACTCGACCTGGGTCAGCAGTACGCCCGCATTGGCGACGATGTAGCGGCCCGGCTCGAACATCAGCGTCAGGTCGCGGCCTTCGGTGCGCTCGCGTACGGCCTGGATGTAGTCGGCAATCAGCGGCGGCTCTTCATCGCGATAACGCACACCCACGCCACCACCGAGGTCGATGTGGTGCAGGTAGATGCCGCACTCGCCGAGGCGATCGATCAACGCCAGCAGGCGGTCGAGGGCATCGAGGAACGGTGGCAGGCTGGTCAGTTGCGAGCCGATATGGCAGTCCACACCCAGCACTTCCAGGTTCGGCAACTGGGCGGCACGGATGTACACGTCTTCGGCGTCGGCAATGGCGATGCCGAACTTGTTCTCTTTGAGCCCGGTGGAAATGTACGGGTGGGTGCCGGCATCCACATCCGGGTTGACGCGCAGGGAGATCGGCGCACGCACGCCCATCTCGGCGGCTACGACTTGCAGGCGCTCCAGCTCGTCGGTGGATTCGATGTTGAAGCAATGCACGCCCACTTCCAGGGCGCGGCGCATGTCTTCACGGCTCTTGCCGACACCGGAGAACACGATTTTGTCAGCCTGGCCACCAGCCGCCAGGACACGCTCCAGTTCGCCACGGGACACGATGTCGAAACCAGCGCCCAGACGCGCCAGGACATTGAGTACACCCAGGTTGGAGTTGGCCTTTACCGCGTAGCACACCAGGTGCGGTACGCCATCGAGGGCGTCGGTGAAGGAGCGGTATTGCGCTTCGATGTGGGCACGGGAGTAGACATAGGTCGGGGTGCCGAAGCGTTCGGCAATCGCGGACAGCGCCACGCCTTCCGCGAACAGCTCGCCGTCCCGGTAGTTAAAAGCGTCCATGATGTTCCCTTAGTTGGTGTCGTGCTTGTGCGCTTTGGATTGCGACGTTTGCGCCTGTTCATTGGGGTCTTTGCTGTCATCAGGCAGGTACAACGGGCCTTTTTGACCACAGGCACTGACGAGGCAAGCGACCGCGACGAGCGCAGCAAGGGAAGAGATCAGGCGCTTCATGGCTAAATCCTTGAATATGCATTAATTGCGCCCGAGTATACCGACCACCCGGCAGCTTGCCTATGCGCCGGGACACCCGTCCGGCGGGGCTTTGCCGTGTATGTCGTGAAGTGACCTACATCACTCTGAGATATTTCACGCGGCGTACGGGAATGAAATCGGTATCCTTTGCAATCATGATGGCGCCTCCGTATCGTGCGGCGCTTGAGCGTGAGTAGACACTTTTTGAGGTTCCCACCATGAGTTTGACCGAAGCCCGTTTTCACGACCTGGTCGATGCGACCCAGCAAGCGCTGGAGGATATTTTCGACGAGAGTGGCCTGGACGTGGATCTGGAAAATTCTGCAGGCGTGTTGACCGTCAAGTTCGAGAACGGCAGCCAATTGATCTTCAGCCGCCAAGAGCCGCTGCGTCAGTTGTGGTTGGCGGCGCGCTCCGGAGGTTTTCACTTCGACTATGACGAAGAAGAAAACCGCTGGTCGAACGACACCAGCGACGAGCTGTTGAGTGAAATGCTTGCACGCATCACCCTGGAACAAGCCGGCGTCGAGCTGGATTTCGACGAGATCTGATCGTGACCCAGCCTGCTCCCGCCCGCCCGCCCAAGCCGTTGTTCAGCAATGTCAGCCCGGCTGTGCCGTCACCTTGTATCAGTTTGTGTCGGCTGGATGAGCAAAAAGTCTGCCTTGGCTGTTTCCGGCACGTGGAAGACATCCGGGAATGGCGCTCCGCCGACGATCAGCGGCGCCGCGTGATCGTCGCCCAGGCCGAGCAACGCAAGGCTGGCGCCTGACCTTCAGGCCGGCCCATCTTGTTTATTTGTTGTGCTGTGGTAGTGTCCGGGTACACCTCAACTCATCGAGGTCCGTGAGAACCCCGCCGTTTACTGGCGGGGTTTTGCTTTTTTGTGCAGAAAAAAAGGAGTCTGCCGCAATCATGACTGCACCTTCCATCATCCTCACCCGTCTCGATGTGCAACGTCTTGAGCAATTGATCGACCGTCTGGGCGACGAATTTCCTGGCGTCGAGGCGTTGCAAGCCGAACTTGACCGTGCCGAAGACTTGGTTGGCCACGATGAAGTGCCTGCCGGTGTCGTGACCATGAACTCCAGTGTCCATTGCCGCGAGCAGAGCAGCGGCAAGGACTATCACCTGACCCTGGTCTACCCCAAGGACGCGAATGCCGACGAGGGCAAGATTTCGATCCTGGCTCCTGTGGGCAGTGCGTTGCTGGGCCTGCAAGTCGGCCAGCACATCGATTGGCCGGCTCCGGGCGGCAAGACCCTCAAGCTTGAGTTGCTGAGTGTCGAAGGCCAGCCTAAAGACGGCGGCGCCTTCACGCTCTAAATCTGGTTCAACGCCTGGTTGAGCGCCTGCTCCAACTCGGCCTTGTAGCGCAGGTACAGATTGCTTGGGCTTTGAACATCACCGAGTAGCCCGGACAGGTCCAGGTCGGTGATGTAGCAACGATAGCGCTCGGTTTCCCGACGCTGCCCGACGATCTCCTGGGCGACCACTGCAAACAGTTGGTCGCCAAATTCCAGTTCGGAAAACTCCCGCTGATTGCAATACAGGGTAATCCCCACCTGGCCTGGCGAACCCTTGCCGATAATCGCCTGCACGTCATAGAACGGTTTGTTGGCCGGAGTCTGTGGCGCAGGCCGTGGCTCTACCCGACGGGCGCGGCCGCCTGCCGATGGCAACAGTTGGTAATACAGCACCTGCAAGGCACCTGATGGCTGCTGCGGGTCCAGCGGTGACAGCGCGTCGCGGCGATAGATGATCGATTGCAGGAAGCGCTGCAAAGGCGCCAACAAGCTCTGTTCATCATGAAACGGCAGGCGCTGTTGCCAAAGGGCATTGAACTCGTCGAGTACGTACAGCTCGGCAAAGCCCTCGTTGATGCGGTAGAACACCTGCACACATTCTGGCAGGCCCATGGGCAACAACGCTGCCAGGTCGTGGTCTTCCAGGGCCATGGCATCCAGGTGCAGCGGGCTGTAGCTGGCCAATTCTTCGCTGAGATAGTCCACCAGCGCCTGCTGGCTGGGCAGCGACACATGATTGGCTTGCCCCGGCGCCAGCTCCATGACGTGATAGTGCTGTTGTACCTGGATCAGGTAGCGGTGGTTGAGCTGGCTCAGTTGCAGGTTCTGCGCGGTGTCGAAAATCTCTTCTACACGTTGCGCGATGAATTGCGCACGGTTGTGGCAGAAACACCGGACCCGCAGCCGTGGCAGTTGGTTGCGCGGCAGTTGGTTGAGGTAGTCGCGCAGGCAGTCGAGCAGGGCATGGGGGCCGTCGTAGCGGCTGACCATCACCTCGTTCCAACTGTTGAGCGTCACCTGGTCCAGGGTCAGCACCAGGTTTTCCCGCACGCCGGCATAACTCAATGAGTCGGTGCGCTCGGTGGTCATCAGGATATTCAGGTCGCGATGGTGCTTGAGCGGGTCGACCCCAACGTTGATCAGCAATAGCACTTCATCGGGTATCGCCGTGCGCAGCAAATGCTCCTCATCCACCGTGGCCAACGGCAGGGCGATGGTCTGCTGCAGGCTGCCCAGCAGGTTGAACAGCTCGAATTCGCTCAAGTCACTGCTGCCCGGGTGCAGGGCCAGGCGGGTGCTGCTGTCGATCACGCCGTTGCGATGGCACCAGGTGAGCATCTCCAGCAGGTCACGGCTGCGTTTGATCGGTGCAAAGTGCTCCCATTCCAGGGCGGTCAGGCTGCCGTTGTACAAACCCCAGTGAAACTGACCCGGCTCCTTGCGGTTGGGCGAATGCACCAGGGTCAGCGTGTCTTCGGCCAGGTCCGGGGCAATCCCGGGGTTGATGAATTCGACTTTGCCGGCCTTGCGTTCAAATGCCGCGTACAGGCGCCGGCCCAGTACATTGAGGTCACGCTTGTTGATCAGGCTCACGGTCTGTTCGGTGCGTGCGAATTGGGTCAGGAAGCGATAACTGTAATTGAGTTCATTGACCAGGGCCCGGCGCTCGGACGCGACCTGGCGCACTTTCCACTGGCTGCGGCTATCAAGCAGGGCCAGTTGCCGTTGGTCCCAGCCCCATTCATTGGCCAGGCGTTCCAGCAGTGCGCGCTGCCAACCGATGGTGCGCTGGCCGGTGGTGAGCTTGCGGTTGACCTTCAGGTAAAGGCTGCGCCGCACCAGTTCCAGGCGCTCGGGCTCGTTGCGCCCGCGCAGATATTCTTCGATGCGGCGGTAGACCACGACATAGGGGTCCAGCTCATCCAGATCCAGCTGGTTGGCGAACACCGCGCGTTTGAAGCGCAGGCTCAGGCACTGCACCTTGGGGTGTTCGCTGGCATACACCTCGGTGAGCAACAGCTTGAGTACGGACTTGTACGGGGACTCGATACCCTTGAATAACTGCCACAGGCCGGCGCCGATAAATTCTCCCGGCGGGATATGGGCCAAGTGCCCGAGGTCGAGGGTTTCGTCGGCGCGGATAAAGCGTTTGGAAATCAGCGTGTGGGTAAATTCGGCGTACCGCGCTTCTTCGTAGACCGGCACCAGCCACCAGATCGGCGTGCGCCCGGCCAGCCAGATGGCGGTGCGGTAGAACTCGTCGAGCAACAGATAGTGCTGGCTGGTGCCACAGTCATCCGAACTGAGCTGGGTATCGCGGCCACCTTGTGCAAAGCGGTTCGGCTCGACCAGGAAAAAATGCGCTTCGGCGCCCATGCTTACGGCCCAGGCCTCCAGCAGTTGGCATTTTTTGCGCAACTCACCCAGCTCGGCCTCGTTCAGGTCGTCGGCGTGGCATACCCAGACGTCCATATCGCTTTGGTCAGCCTGGGCCAGCGTGCCGAGGCTACCCATCAGGAACAGGCCGTGGATCGGGGTAGGCGGGTTGCCGTGGCGTGGTTTGTAGGAAAACGAGCGGGTCAGGCGCTGGGCTTCGGCCAGGACCTGGGCCTCGGGTTCAAAATTCGCCAGCCCGGCCGGGGTGCTGCCCGAGACATAGCCCGGCAGCAGCGGGTGATTGACGTGGAAAAACAGCGGCAGCAGCGCCAACACGCTTTGCTGGCGTGGCGTCAGGCCTTCGACGGCCCGGGCCATGCGGCCGGCATTGAGGGTCAGGAAGCGCGAGCGCAGTTGGGCCAGTACCTTGCGGTCAATGCCTTCATCCAAGTCAGGGCGGATTTCATGGGTACTGGTCATGTCGAACTCAGCGGCTCGCAGGGCCCGGCGTGGGCAGCCGTGTAGGAGTTTACAGACAGAATCGTAGGAGGTTTAAGGGGAATTTGTTTTTGGCGTCAGAATTTTATCGCGCACACAGGAATGCCCGCGGAATCCGTGAGCAGAGGATCCCGAGGGCGATACGGAGTGTCAGGCAGCTTCTTTGGTGGTCGCGGTGGTCAGAATCGTCAGCAACGTTTGCGCTTGCTCTGCAGCATCCCGGCCCAGGCTGGTCAGGTAGCCGCCATCTGGCTGATCGATCAGTTTTTTGTCGAACAGGCGCTTTGCAGCAGCAATGGCAGTGGGAGCAGCAGTCTGATGGACTTTCAGACCTTCATGGGTGCTATCCAGGGGGAAAAGTACAAGGATTTCCAGTTCGGCAACCAACTCAGGGGTATACGACATAAGGACTCCAGACGTTCTAGGAATTGTCAGACGCTAGCAGAGCCTAAGGTGAACGCACTTGAGCGAACTGTCCAGTGCGATATGGGCGCAGGGGAGGCAAGCCGCACTCCTGTAGGAGCCGGCTTGCCGGCGATGGCGGTTCCAGGGACCTACTGTTTTTCCGGCGGCAGCTCAGGCAGTGCGCGCAGCGCCGTTTCATACCAATCGGTATCGAACGGGCGGTCTGTTTCCAGCATCGCGTCGATTTCCACGGCCAGCACGTGGGCCATCAGGTTCAGGATGTCTTCACGCTCGTAACCGACCAGGGTCAGCTTGTTGAACGTAGCCTTGGCTGCCGGCGGGTTGTCGCTTTCGATCTGGTTTTCGATCGCCTGGGTCAAGGTGGACTCGGCGAACTCTTCTTCGTCGTTATCGATATCGGTTGGCTCGCTCATGGCAGCCTCCTGTCAGGAAAGGGCGCCAGTCTACCCCCATTCAGCCAGGTGATGCTGCTGGTCAGGCCGCGCGTCACGATCTATAACCTACCCAGCCAACCCCCTGCACGGCCTGGAGGCTTTGTGATGCTCAAGCTCTACGGATTTTCAGTCAGTAACTACTACAACATGGTCAAGCTGGCGCTCCTGGAAAAGGGCCTGCCCTTTGAAGAAGTGCCGTTTTATGCCGGGCAAACCGCTGAAGCCCTGGCGGTGAGCCCGCGCGGCAAGGTGCCGGTGCTGAAGGTCGAGAAAGGCTTCATCAACGAAACCAGCGTGATTCTCGAATACCTCGAACAGACACAGTCGGGCCCGGCCCTGCTGCCGGGCGATGCATTCCAGCGCGCCCAGGTGCTGGCGTTGTGCCGGGAAATCGAGCTGTACATCGAACTGCCAGCCCGCGCGTGTTATGCCGAGGCGTTCTTTGGCATGTCGGTGCCAGAGGCGATCAAGGACAAGTCCAGGGCCGAGTTGCTGTTGGGGATTGCGGCGCTGGGGCGACACGGCAAGTTTGCGCCGTATGTCGCGGGGGAGAGTTTTACGCTGGCCGACTTGTACTTCCTGTACAGCGTGGACTTGGCGTGTGCCGTCGGTGGGAAGCTGTTTGGCCTGGATTTGCTGGCTGAGCTTCCGAAGGCCAAGGCCTTGCTGAAGAGGCTGCAAGACATGCCCAACGCCCAGCGAGTGGCGGCGGACAAGGAGGCGGCGATGCCAGCCTTCATGGCGATGATCGCGGCGAAGAAGTAGTAAATGGGGGGGGCGGGCGTGTGTGGGAGCTGGGCTTGCCCGCGATGCAGGCACCTCGGTGTGTCAGTGACACTAAGGTGATGCTATCGCAGGTAAGCCAGCTCCCACACAAGCGTGCTTCCACAGTTGACCGAGTTGAATTGAAGGCCCCGGTCAAAGGTGGCAGCTAGCTTGCCTGCGATACTTTCAGCGGCTGGCGAGCAGCGCCTGGCCGCGTGCGACTGCCGCCTTGACCTGGGCCGGTGCGGTGCCGCCGATGTGGTTACGGGCATTGACCGACCCTTCCAGGGTCAGCACCGCAAACACATCCTGTTCGATCTGGTCACTGAACTGGCGCAGTTCTTCCAGGCTCATTTCCGCCAGGTCCTTGCCGGTATCCACGCCGTATTTCACCGCATGCCCGACGATTTCATGGCAGTCACGGAACGGCAGGCCACGGCGCACCAGGTAGTCCGCAAGGTCAGTGGCGGTGGAGAAGCCGCGCAGGGCCGCTTCACGCATGATCGCGTGCTTGGGCTTGATCGCCGGGATCATGTCGGCAAATGCGCGCAGCGAGTCGCGCAGGGTGTCGGCGGCGTCGAACAGCGGTTCCTTGTCTTCCTGGTTGTCCTTGTTGTAGGCCAGAGGCTGGCCTTTCATCAGGGTCAGCAGGCCCATCAGCGCGCCGAATACACGGCCACTTTTACCGCGCACCAGTTCCGGCACGTCGGGGTTTTTCTTTTGCGGCATGATCGAACTGCCGGTGCAGAAGCGATCCGGCAGGTCGATGAACTGGAACTGCGCGCTGGTCCACAACACCAGTTCTTCGGAGAAGCGCGACAGGTGCATCATCGCAATGCTGGCCGCTGCACAGAATTCGATGGCGAAGTCACGATCCGACACGCCGTCCAGGGAGTTGCCGCCCACGGCGTCAAAGCCCAGCAGTTGCGCAGTGTATTCGCGGTCGATCGGGTAGGTGGTGCCGGCCAGCGCAGCGCTGCCCAGGGGCATGCGGTTGGCGCGCTTGCGGCAGTCGACCAGACGTTCGTAGTCGCGGCTGAGCATTTCGAACCAGGCCAGCAGATGGTGGCCGAAGGTCACGGGCTGCGCGGTCTGCAGGTGGGTGAAGCCGGGCATGATGGTGTCCGATTCACGCTCGGCCTGCTCCAGCAGGCCTTTTTGCAGGCGGGTGATTTCGCCCAGGATCAGGTCGATTTCATCACGCAGCCACAGGCGGATATCGGTAGCGACCTGGTCGTTGCGGCTACGCCCGGTGTGCAGTTTCTTGCCGGTCACGCCGATGCGGTCGGTCAGGCGCGCCTCGATATTCATGTGCACATCTTCAAGGTCCACGCGCCAGTCGAAGGTGCCGGCCTCGATTTCGCCACGGATGGTGGTCAGGCCATCGATGATGCTGTCGCGCTCGGCATCGGTCAGCACGCCGACCTTGGCCAGCATGGTGGCGTGGGCGATCGAGCCCATGATGTCGTGGCGATAGAGGCGCTGGTCGAAATTGACGGAGGCGGTGAAGCGCGCGACGAAGGCGTCGACGGGCTCACTGAAGCGGCCGCCCCAGGACTGATTGGTCTTGTCGGTGCTCATGGATTCGCTCGTGATCTGCTTAAAAGAGGCATGAAAGTGTGCCGCCGATAATAACAGGGTTGCCCGTGGAGGCGTTGATACGCCGCGTCGGCATTTTTATTTGTTTGATGGATGGCAAAGTGCCTTGCCGTTGGCCGCGTCCGGGATGAGACTGGAGGCGGGAGTGAAAGCGGGGGTTTCACCCGACCGGATCCTGAGGTAAACAAAGGATGTTTATTGAAACGATATTTGACGATTGAGCAATGTCGTCTTCGTGAGCGTCTACAGTTGCACTGACAGGGGTGCAGTGCACCAATGCCAGGCGATGAGGTCGAACTCCAGGCTAACCTTAAAGTAGAGGGGGTGTTCATATTGAGTATCAGCAAACCCTATGACGATGCCCTGCGGTATCGGGTTTTGGGCGGTATTGAACAGGTCCGGGTAAATATTGGTGTCGCTCTCGGGGCACTTTTTGCCGCTCACGCTAGTCTTAGCGTGGATCGCCGTGACGGAAGTCACCGCACCTGTCTACGCTATCCTTGTGCGAGACTCACGCAGGAATCCAGCGCAATATGAATGTCCTGATCGTTGATGACGAACCCCAAGCCCGCGAGCGACTGAGCCGTATGGTCAGTGAGCTCGAGGGATACACTGCCCTTGAACCGAGCGCGTCCAGTGGCGACGAGGCATTGGCCTTGATCGAAAGCCTCAAGCCGGACGTGGTGCTCCTTGATATCCGTATGCCTGGCCTTGATGGGTTGCAGGTCGCCGCCCGCTTGAGCGAGCGCGAGTCGCCGCCGGCGCTGGTGTTATGCGCGACCGACGAGGAGTTCTCCTCCGAGACCCTGGAGGCAAGCGGCGTCAGCTTCCTGGCCAAGCCGGTATCTGCCGAAGCGCTGCTCAAGGCGTTGAAGAAGGCCGAGCGGCCCAATCGCGTGCAGCTTGCTGCCCTGACCCAGCCTGCGGCGCAAAGTGGCAATGGCCCCCGCAGCCATATCAGCGCGAGGACCCGCAAGGGGATCGAGCTGATTCCCGTGGACCAGGTGATTTATTTCATTGCCGATCACAAGTACGTGACCTTGCGCCACGAGCACGGTGAAGTGCTGCTCGATGAGCCGCTCAAGGCCCTGGAAGACGAATTTGGCGAGCGCTTCGTGCGTATCCACCGCAACGCGCTGGTGGCTCGCGAGCGTATCGAACGCCTGCAACGCACGCCCCTGGGGCATTTTCAGTTGTTCCTCAAAGGGCTCAACGGCGACGCGTTGATCGTCAGCCGGCGCCATGTCGCAGGCGTACGCAAGATGATGCAGCAGCTTTAGCCCGAGGGCTGTAGCGACCTGCATGCCCCGAATCCCGGTGCGCAGCGGCCAGGGAGGCCCCGCACTTGCTGATTCAAATCAAGGCGGTTCTGCCTGAGCTGTTATTATCTGCCGTATCTATTCAGTACGGATTGATCCATGTCCTCTCGCGAAATCCGCATCGCCACCCGTAAAAGCGCCCTGGCCTTGTGGCAGGCCGAATACGTCAAAGCCCGCCTTGAGCAAGCCCATCCGGGGCTCACGGTGTCCCTGGTGCCCATGGTCAGTCGTGGCGACAAGCTGCTCGACTCGCCGCTGTCGAAAATCGGTGGCAAGGGCTTGTTCGTCAAGGAGCTGGAAACCGCTCTGCTGGAGAATGAAGCCGACATCGCCGTGCACTCGATGAAAGACGTGCCGATGGACTTTCCCCAAGGTCTGGGCCTGTATTGCATCTGCGAGCGTGAAGACCCGCGCGATGCCTTCGTGTCCAATACCTACGCCTCCCTTGATGAACTGCCGCAGGGCAGCATCGTCGGCACCTCCAGCCTGCGTCGCCAGGCCCAGTTGCTGACCCGTCGCCCGGACTTGCAGATCCGCTTCCTGCGGGGCAACGTCAATACCCGCCTGGCCAAGCTGGATGCCGGCGAGTACGACGCGATTATCCTGGCGGCCGCTGGCCTGATTCGCCTGGGCTTTGAAGAGCGCATCACCTCTGCCATCAGCGTCGAAGACAGCCTGCCGGCTGGAGGCCAGGGTGCCGTCGGTATCGAATGCCGCACCGCAGACCTGGAAATCCAGGCGCTGCTCAAGCCCCTCGATCACCAGCCAACCGAAGTGCGGGTCACCGCCGAGCGTGCCCTGAACAAGCACCTCAACGGTGGCTGCCAGGTGCCGATTGCCTGCTACGCGGTACTTGAGGGTGACAACCTCTGGCTGCGCGGCCTGGTGGGTGATCCCGACGGCGGTTTGCTGCTCACGGCTGAAACCCGCGGGCCACAAACCGAGGCCGCGAGCCTGGGCGTGCAGGTTGCCGAAGAACTCCTGGCAAAAGGCGCCGGCGCCATTCTGCAAAAAGTCTATGGCGAGGCCGGTCCGCAGTGACCGGTTGGCGTGTGCTGCTGACGCGGCCTGCCGAGGAATCGGCAGCCCTGGCGGCCTCGTTGTCCGAAGCCGGTATCTTCAGCAGCAGCCTGGCGTTGCTGGAAACCCAACCATTGCCCATCACCGCCGAGCACCAGGCGGTTTTTCAGCGCCTGAACCGCTATTGCGCGGTGATCGTGGTGAGCAAGCCGGCCGCGCGCCGGGCGCTGCAGTTGCTCGATCAGTTCGCCCCAGCGGTGCCGACCCTGCCGTGGTTCAGCGTCGGCGCGGCAACGGCCCGGGTTCTGGCTGACCATGGCCTGGATGTGAGCTACCCCGAGGTTGGGGACGACAGCGAGGCCTTGCTTGAATTGCCCAGGTTGCGCGAGGCTGTCGCTGTTGACGGTGCGCGCGTATTGATCCTGCGTGGGCAGGGGGGGCGAGAGTTGCTGGCTGAGCGTTTACGCGGCCAAGGTGCTAGTGTCGATTATCTGGAGTTGTATCGTCGGTTTTTGCCGACCTACGACCCGGATGTGCTCACCCAGCGCATTGATGTGGAACGCTTGAACGGCCTGGTGGTCAGCAGTGGGCAGGGTTTTTTGCATCTGCATGGCCTCGCCGGTGCCGATTGGCCACGCGTGGCACAGTTGCCGTTGTTCGTGCCCAGCCCACGAGTTGCCGAAATGGCCCGGGCTGCGGGCGCGAAAAAAGTTGTGGATTGCCGCGGTGCCAGTGCCGCGGCTTTGCTAGTGGCGTTACGGAGCCAGCCCGTTCCCACTCTCTAATAACGCAAAGGATGGACACGTGAGCGAAACAGCCTTGCCTAAAGATGAAGCTCAGCCCGCGCTTGATGCGCCTGTTGAGACCCCGGTCACTACGCCTCGCCGTGGCAACGGCCTGGCGGTCTTTGCTTTGCTGCTTGGCGCCGCGGGTGTTGCGGCTGGCGGTTGGGGGCTCTGGCAGGTCCGGGCCCTGCAAACGAGCAGCCAGCAACAGTTGGTGCAGGTGCGCACCCTGGATGAACAATCCCAGGGCATCCAGCAGGCGCAGCAGCAATTGGCCGCACGCCTGGCGCAATTGCCGGGTGCTGATGAACTGGAAGAACGCCGGCGCCTGGTGGCGCAATTGCAGGGCGACCAGCAGCGCCTGAACCAGCGTCTGGAAACCGTCCTGGGGGCCAGCCGCAAGGACTGGCGCCTGGCCGAGGCCGAGCATCTGCTGCGCCTGGCCAGCCTGCGCTTGTCAGCGTTGCAGGACATCAACAGTGCCCAGGCGCTGGTGCAGGGCGCCGATGAGATCCTGCGTGAGCAGAGCGATCCGGGTTCCTACGCCGCCCGCGAGCAGTTGGCCAAGAGCCTGGCGGCCTTGCGCAGCGTTGAGCAGCCAGACCGCACCGGGCTGTACCTGCAACTGGCGGCGCTGCGTGACCAGGTGGTGCAACTGGCCGCCGTGTCCCCGGAATATCAGTTGCAAGAGAGCCCCCAGGGCCGTCCGAGCACCGACACTGACAGTCGCTGGAGCCAATGGTGGGAGCAGATCTCCCGCTACTTCCGTATCGATTTCAACCCCGATGACAACATCCGCCCATTGCTGGCAGGCCAAGGCCTGAACCAGGTGCGCCTGGCCCTGAGCCTGGCGCTGGAGCAGGCGCAATGGGCTGCACTCAATGGCGAACCGGCGGTGTACGCTCGGGCGCTGGGCGAGGCGCGCAGCGTATTGCAGGGCAACTTCAACCAGGACAACCCGCAAAGCCAGGCCATGCTGGCGCGTATTGCCGAGCTTGAGCCCAAGGCCGTGTCGGTAGTGACCCCGGACCTCGCCGCGAGTTTGTCTGCGGTGCAGGCTTACCTTGAACGCCGCCATCTGTCTGCCGACGAAGCCAAGGCTTCCGCCGGTAAGCCGGCGACCCAGGAGTAAAGCCGATGAAGCGTTTCTATGTGGTCCTGGTGCTGGCCATTGCCCTCGCTCTGGCGCTGGCGGTGGGCATCTCGAAACACACCGGTTATGTGCTGATCAGCTATCCCCATGTGCTGCATTATGAGTCCGGCCTGTGGTCGACCCTGGTGGCGGTGTTTGTCGTCGGCCTGGCGATCTATCTGCTGCGCGTGCTGCTGGGCCTGGTGACGACTTCGGGTGGCGTGGTCAATCCCTGGTCGCGGCGCAATCGCAGCCGGCGGGTGCAGGTGGCTATCGAGCAGGGGCAGATGGACTTGGCGGAAGGCCGCTGGGCCAGTGCCGAGCGGCACCTGCACCGTGCGGCGGAAGCCGAACGCCAGCCATTGCTCTACTACCTCGGCGCGGCTCGGGCGGCCAACGAGCAGGGGCGCTATGAAGAGTCCGACAGCCTGTTGGAGCGTGCCCTGGAGCGTCAGCCCCAGGCCGAGCTGGCGATTGCCTTGAGCCACGCACAGTTGCAGATGGACCGTGGCGACACGGACGCAGCCCTCGTGACGCTGCAGGCCATGCATGAGCGCCATCCGCATAACGCCCAGGTATTGCGCCAGCTCCAGCGCCTGCACCAGCAGCGTGGTGACTGGTCCTCGGTGATCCGGCTCTTGCCGGAGCTGCGCAAGGATAAAGTGCTGCCAGCCACCGAGCTGGCGGATCTGGAGCGCCGGGCCTGGGGTGAAAACCTGAGCCTGGCCGTCCAGCGTGAAGAGCATGGTGAGGCCGGCCTGCAGTCCCTTGAGCGGGCCTGGCAGCAATTGACCTCGGCCCAGCGCCAGGAGCCCCAACTGGTACTGGCCTATGCCGAACAGTTGCGCCAACTGGGCGCCGATGCCAAGGCCGAAGAGGCTTTGCGTGTTGCGCTCAAGCGCGGCTACGACAGTCACCTGATCCGGTTGTATGGCCTGCTGCGCGGTGGCGATCCGGCACGGCAGTTGAAGTTCGCCGAAGGCTGGCTCAAGGACCATCCGGGCGATGCCAGTTTGTTGCTGACGCTGGGTCGGCTCTGCCTGCAAAACAGTTTGTGGGGCAAGGCGCGGGACTATCTGGAAAGCAGCCTGCAGGTTCAACGCAACCCCGAGGCCTGTGCCGAGTTGGCGCGATTGCTCGCGCAGCTGGGTGATACCGAGCGCAGTAATCAACTGTTCCAGGAGGGCCTGGGGCTGTTGGACAGCCGCCTGCTGGCTTCACCGCTACCGGTGCCTGCACGGGTCTGACGTAGGATGTTTTGAAGGGCTGGCTCAGAAGCATCTGGCAACCAGTCCTTCAAAATCCCTCGGTTTTGCGGATTCAGGGGCTTGAGGTGGTTTCCCACAGGGCACCACGTAAAGTTACCTGCCCTCTGACGGGATATCCCTGCGATCTCGCGGAAGTGTCTGCTCCAGCGCGTATTGAAAGGGGTAAGGTCTTTCCTCTACCGTAACGACCTATCTCTTGCGTTACGGATAAACAATGTCTTTGGCCCCTTCACGCTCCTTGTTCTTCCTGGCGTTCATGGCCGGTGTGCTGACGTTGGGCGCGTCGTTTTACCTGGAATACGGGGCTCTTTTGCGGCCTTGTTTCCTATGCCTGATCCAGCGCAGCCTGCTGGCGGTGTTCACCCTGATCAACTTCATAGCGGCGATCCACGGCCCCAGGCGCGTGGGCATCTACCTGTACTGGGCGGCGAGCATGGGCTGTGCGTTGCTCGGCGCAGTGACAGCGGTGCGCCAGGTGCTATTGCAGAACATCCCGCCTGACCAGGTTCCCAACTGCTGGCCAAGCCTGGAATACATGATCGAAAACCTGTCGCTGGGGCAAGCCCTGCAGTTGGCGTTCAAGGGCACTGTCGACTGTGTGGAAATCAACTGGACGTTGTTTGACCTGAGCATCCCGGAGTGGAGCCTGCTGTTCTTCGTGGCCATGCTCCTACTGGGGGTGACGCAGTTTTCCCGACTGTTACCCGGTCAGAATCTACGGTTTGTGAAGCACTGACTGGTTGGGTTGGTTCGTAGGATGGGATTAAACACTTGTATGAACTTTCTGGTCTGCGTACCTTGAAGCCATAGTCGTGGGGGCATAATCTGGCCCGCACGCGTTATTGAAACAGTTTGTTCGATGCGGCGTTGTCCGCTTGCCGCTTTATCCTCGACGCATCGCGCGGGTGAAAGCGGCACCGCCCATAAGGGAAGAGATCATCATGTTGGAAAGTTGTCAGAATGCTCAGGAACGCTGGGGTGGTGTGCATAAGCTGATCGACAGCTGGTTGAAGGCACGTCACGAATTGGTTCGGGCCTTTGATGCTTTGGGTGAGAAGCCTGAAGCGCTGGCTGAGAACCGCAAGCCTCTGCAGGAGTTCTGTGGTGTCTTGGTGGACTACGTCTCGGCAGGGCACTTCGGGGTCTATGAGCAACTGACCAAGGAGGCCGAGGCCTTCGATGACCAGCGTGGCCTGGATTTGGCCAAGACCATTTACCCGCGTATTGACGTCATCACCGAAAAGCTCCTGGCGTTTAACGACCTTTGCGACAAGGGTGAGTGCGTTGCCGCGACATTCAAAGAGCTGGGTGGCCTGCTCCATGAGCGTTTCGAACTGGAAGACTGCTTGATCGAAGTGCTGCACAACGCCCACAAGGAAGAGCCTGCAACCCAGGCCTGAGCCTCAGCGGCAAGACAAAAAACGGTGCGCATGGCGCACCGTTTTTCGTTGGGCTCAGGCACCGATTGCGAGCAGCTCAATCTCGAAAACCAGCGGTGTGTAAGGTGCGATCAACTGGCCCGCACCGTCTGCGCCATAGGCCTGTGCAGAAGGAATCACCAGGCGCCATCTTGCGCCTACCGGCATCTGTTGCAGCGCGCTTTGCCAGCCGCTGATCACGCTGTCCAGGCGAAACCATTGGGGCTGCGTGCTCTGGTCGAAAACCGTCCCATCCGGCAATCGCCCCACGTACTTCACCTGCACCCGATCATTGGCGCCTGGCTTTTTCCCGCTTCCAGGGGCCAACTCCGTGAGCAAGATACCGTCTGCCAATTCGCGCGCACCGTTCCTGGCTTTTTCCGTGCTCAGAAATTGTTGTTCGGCGGCGAGAGCCTTTTCGCTTTGCGGCACTTGTGCCTCGCTGCTGGCTTGCGCTTCGTGTTGGGCGAGGATCTGAGCGATGCGTGCGTCATCCAGGGCCAGGGGCTTGCCTTGATAGGCTTGCTTGAGGCCGTCGAGCAAGGCCTGGATCTGCAGGTCGGGGACTTCCTGGCGCAGGCGTTCGCCAAGGCTGGCGCCCAGGCTGTAGGCCAGGTCGTGGCTGTCTTTGGACGCTGCTGGCTCACTCGCGTTGGCCACTGAAAACGACAAACCCAGGATGAAAAAAAGGTAACGCGACATGGGTATTCTCCAGCCGAAAGTGCGGTGGATTATGCCAGTGTGGAGGGGTAAAGAATGGAGTGGTTTTTCGTTATATCGATAAGAATTTTTGTGCGGTGCAACGCAACGCATTCGATACTGTCAACATGCCCTAGCGGCGGTAAGAGCAGAGGGCTAGTATGAGCCGCACCCACGTCAGCCAGGAGGTAAACCATGTCGGCCAAACAGAAGCCTGTTAATACCCCGTTGCACTTGCTCCAACAACTCTCGGGCAGCCTGCTCGAACATTTGGAAAGTGCTTGCTCCCAAGCCTTGGCTGATGCAGAGAAATTGCTCGCCAAGCTGGAAAAGCAGCGCGGTAAGGCTCAAGAAAAACTGCATAAATCCCGCACCAAACTGCAAGACGCCGCGACTGCCGGCAAAGCCAAGGCGCAAACCAAAGCCAAGGGCGCTGTCAAAGAACTTGAGGACTTGCTCGATGCCCTCAAGGATCGTCAATCCGAAACCCGCACCTACATCCTTCAACTCAAGCGTGATGCCCAAGAGAGCCTGAAACTGGCCCAGGGCGTTGGTCGTGTGAAAGAAGCAGTGGCTAAAGTGTTGAGCACTCGTACACCGGCCAAGGCAGTTGCGGCCAAGGCTTCGGCTAAAGTTGCGGCCAAGCCTGCTGCTAAAAAAGCGCCTGCAAAATCGGTCGCCAAGCCAGTGGCCAAAACCGCTGCTGCGAAACCAGCCGCCAAGCCAGCTGCTAAAACCGCTGCTGCGAAACCAGCCGCCAAACCAGCTGCTAAAACTGCTGCTGCGAAACCAGCCGCCAAGCCAGCTGCTAAAACTGCTGCTGCGAAACCAGCCGCCAAGCCAGCTGCTAAAACCGCTGCTGCAAAACCAGCCGCCAAGCCAGCCGCTAAAACTGCTGCTGCGAAACCAGCCGCCAAGCCAGCTGCTAAAACCGCTGCTGCAAAACCAGCCGCCAAGCCAGCTGCTAAAACCGCTGCTGCAAAACCAGCCGCCAAGCCAGCTGCTAAAACCGCTGCTGCAAAACCAGCCGCCAAGCCAGCTGCTAAACCTGCTGCTGCAAAACCAGCCGCCAAGCCAGTTGCCAAACCTGCTGCTGCAAAACCAGCCGCCAAGCCAGCTGCCAAACCTGCTGCTGCAAAACCAGCCGCCAAGCCAGCTGCCAAACCTGCTGCTGCAAAACCAGCCGCCAAGCCAGTTGCCAAACCTGCTGCTGCAAAACCAGCCGCTAAGCCAGTTGCCAAACCTGCTGCTGCAAAGCCCGCGACCCCCGCTTCACCGGCAGTTCCAGCTGCTACCCCGGCACCGGCCAGCAGCACGCCTGCTCCGGTAGTGCCAGGTACCACCCCAACCAGCGCTTCCTAAGTGCCGGTGGCCGCGACGCGCAGCTGATGCAGTGCGTCGTGGTCGAAGTTGGCGGCTTCGGTCGCCAGTGCTTCAAGCCATGCCTGATCTGTGGCGTGCTCCCCCGCTGGCCAACGCTGTGCCAGTGCCTCCAGACGCAATAGCAACTGCCGTTCGGCCTCCAGTTCCAGGGCTTTGACCTGCTCGCGCAACGCCCCCAGCTCCACATCCTGCTGTGCCATGCAACGCCATTGTTTGCGCACCCTGCGCAAGGGCTGCACGACATCTGCCTGCCAGGGCTCGGCGATTGTTCGCAGCGCCTGTACGCGTCCAGGCTCCAGCGCGACCCCGCGCTGTTCCAGCCACAACCCACACAACAACAGACACACATCGGCCCCTTGCTCCTGCAAGCGCAGGCAGGCATCTTCAGCACCCGCACGGGCGTAGGTCGAGAGGGCAAAGCTCCACAGGTCAGCGCACATGTTCACACCCAAGCCAGCGGCTAACGAAGCTGGTAGACTCCGCCGCCATTATGATCCGACTTCAAAGCCTAACATTACAGCGTGGCCCGCAACGTCTTCTTGAAGACGCCGAGCTGACCCTGCACGCCGGTCACAAAGCCGGCCTGATCGGTGCCAATGGCGCCGGCAAATCCACGTTGTTTGCCCTGTTGCTCGGTGAGCTGACCCCGGATTCCGGGGACTGCCTGCTGCCAGCCGACTGGCGTATCGCCCATATGCGCCAGGAGATCGACACCCTGGACCGCATCGCGATCGACTACGTGCTCGATGGCGACCTGCGCCTGCGCCAGGTGCAACACGACCTGGCCGAGGCCGAGAAAGCCCAGGACGGTGCCGCCCAGGCCCGCCTGCACTCGGAACTCGACAGTGCCGACGGTTACACCGCCGACGCCCGTGCGCGCAAGATGCTCGCCGGCCTGGGGTTCACCAACGAACAGATGGATCGCCCGGTCGCCGACTTCTCCGGTGGCTGGCGCATGCGCCTGAACCTGGCCCAGGCGTTGATGTGCCCCTCGGACCTGTTGCTGCTCGACGAACCCACCAACCACTTGGATCTCGATGCGATCCTGTGGCTGGAGGATTTCCTCAAGAGCTACCCGGGCACCTTGCTGCTGATTTCCCACGACCGGGATTTCCTCGACGCAGTGGTCGATAACATCGCCCATGTCGAACAGAAAAAAATCACCCTCTATCGCGGCGGCTACACCGCGTTCGAGCGGGCCCGCGCCGAACGCCTGGCCCAGCAGCAACAGGCTTTCGAGAAGCAACAGGCGCAGCGTGCGCACATGGAAAGCTACATCGCCCGGTTCAAGGCCCAGGCCACCAAGGCCCGCCAGGCTCAGAGCCGGATCAAGGCGTTGGAGCGCATGGAAGAGCTGTCGGCGGCCCACGTCGATTCGCCATTCGACTTTGTGTTCCGCGAATCGGTGAAAATCTCCAGCCCCTTGCTGGACCTCTCGGATGCACGCCTGGGCTATGGCGACAAAACCATCCTGGAGAAGGTCAAGCTGCAGCTCACCCCGGGTGCGCGCATCGGTTTGCTCGGGCCCAACGGCGCGGGCAAATCGACGCTGATCAAGAACCTTTCCGGTGAGCTGCAACCCCTGGCCGGGCGCCTGACCCGTGGCGAGAACCTGGTGGTGGGCTACTTCGCCCAGCATCAGCTGGACTCCCTCGACTCCAAGGCCAGCCCGCTCCTGCATTTGCAGCGCCTGGCGCCAACCGAGCGCGAGCAGACCCTGCGCGACTTCCTGGGTGGTTTCGACTTCCGTGGCGCGCGCATCGATGAGCCGGTGTTGAATTTCTCGGGCGGCGAAAAAGCCCGTTTGGCCCTGGCGTTGATCGCCTGGGACCGGCCAAACCTGCTGCTGCTCGACGAACCGACCAACCACCTGGACCTGGAAATGCGCCTGGCGCTGACCATGGCCCTGCAGGAATTCAGCGGTGCAGTACTGGTGGTGTCTCACGACCGCCACTTGCTCAAGAGCACCACTGATAACTTCCTGCTGGTAGCTGATGGAAAAGTCGAAGAGTTCGATGGCGACCTGGACGACTACGCCCGTTGGCTGACTGACTATCGACTGCGCAACGCGCCGGTCAGCAACACCCCGGTCAACCCGGACAAGACCGACAAGAAAGCCCAGCGCCAGGCTGCCGCAGCCCTGCGCCAGCAATTGGCACCGCACAAACGCGAAGCCGACAAGCTCGAGGCCGAACTGGGCAAGGTCCACGAACGCCTGGCCAAGATCGAAGCCAGCCTCGGCGACAGCGCCGTGTACGAAGCGGCCCGCAAGGATGAACTGCGCGACCTGCTGGCTGAACAGGCCAAGCTGAAGGTGCGCGAAGGGCAATTGGAGGAAACCTGGATGGAAGCCCTCGAACTGCTGGAAGGCCTGCAAGCGGAGCTGGAGGCACTGTCCTGATGGAAGCCTTGCAACTGCCGCTGCCCGCGCAATGGATCGAACCGGTGTGGGTCGGCGTGCAAATCCTGCTGATCCTGCTGGCCGGTTACCTGGCCCAGCGCTTCGTCGCCAAGGGCCTGACGCGCCTGGGCGAGCGCTACCCGTTCCCGCCGCAACTGCTGATGCCCCTGCGCGGTGGTCTGCGCTGGCTGATCATGGGCAGTGCGCTGATCTTCGTCCTTGAGCGCCTGGGGGTGTCGGCCACCGTGCTGTGGACCGCGTTGTCGGGCTTTGTGGCCGTGGCAGCGGTGGCGTTCTTTGCCATGTGGTCGGTGTTGTCCAACCTGCTGTGCGCGATCCTGATCTTCACCGTCGGGCCGTTTCGCCTGGGTGATGTGGTGGAGTTGGTGGATACCGTCGACAAGCCTGGCGTCAAAGGTCGGGTGATCGCGATCAACCTGCTTTACACCACACTGATCGAAGTGGCCGAGGCGGGCACCGACAGCGCTGTGGTGCAAGTGCCCAACAGCCTGTTCTTCCAGCGTTCGGTACGCCGCTGGCGCGGTAGCGACGTCAGCCCCATATCCTGAAAAAACTCTAGCCAGCCCTTGGCCCTCGGAGTTAGCTTAGTGCTCACGACGAATTTGCTACGAGGTGTGTAATGGCGCTCGACACATGGCTGGCCTTCTTCCTGGCCAGCTGGATCATCAGTCTCTCTCCCGGCGCGGGCGCCATCGCCTCGATGTCCAGCGGCCTGCAATACGGTTTTGTGCGCGGCTACTGGAATGCCATCGGCCTGCAACTGGGCCTGGCGATGCAGATTGCCGTGGTGGCCGGCGGCCTTGGGGCGGTGCTTGCGGCGTCGTCTACCGCCTTCTACGCGATCAAATGGTTCGGCGTGGCCTACCTTGTGTACCTGGCCGTCAAGCAATGGCGTGCCTTGCCCATGGACCTGACCGATGACGCTGCCGTGCGCCCCATCGGCAAGCCCATGGCGATGATGTTCCGTGGTTTTCTGGTGAACGCCAGCAACCCCAAGGCGCTGGTGTTCATGCTGGCGGTGCTGCCGCAGTTCGTGAACCCGCAGGCGCCGCTGCTGATCCAGTACCTGATCCTCGGCGCGACGATGATCGGCGTGGATATGATCGTAATGGCCGGCTACACGGGGCTTGCGTCCAAAGTGTTGCGCCTGTTGCGCACGCCCAAGCAGCAGAAACGCGTGAACCGCACGTTTGCCGGGTTGTTCGTGGGCGCTGCGGGTTTCCTCGCCAGCCTGCACCGCGCCACCGCCTGACTGAATAAACCCAATCAAAACTGTGGGAGCTGGCTTGCCTGCGATACACGCGCCGCGGTGTCACTGATACACCGCGCTGATGCGATCGCCGGCAAGCCAGCTCCCACATTGATGTGTGCTAGCCGAGCCATTGAGGTTCAGCGCAGGATTTTCGGCGCTTCGTCCCTTGGCAGGTTATTGCGCAACGCAGGCTGGCCGGGCTCTTGATAGCCGCCGCCCAACTGCTCTTGTAGCTGGCGTGCCACGTCCTCACCCAAGGCTTTCGACACTTCCCTCACCACTCGTGGCCGGTTCAGGTTCACGCGCACATCACGACTGCTCACCAGCTTGGTGTCCTGGCCTTCGCCCATGGCGGTAAACGCCGAGGTGATTTCATAGGTGCGGGTGTTGATCAGACTGAAATCCGCCACCACGCTCAGCCCCAGCACCGCCGAATAGCTGCTGGTGTGATCCAGGGCGTTGATGTCCCGGGTGAAGTCGATGTCCGATAGGGTGCCGAATAGCACATAGTCCGCACCCTTGAAGTGGCCGGCCTTGATCCGCTTGATCACGTCGTACACATCGCCCTTGGCTTCGCTGGTGTAGGGCGTGCCCTGGACCAGTTGGAACTGGCGCGACTTGAGGATCTCGCCCTTGATATCACCGCTGAATTTGCGCAGTTCGCCCTGTTCGATGTAGCTGCTGCGGCTTTCAAACTCGCTGTAGCTGGACGCGCCACTGGCGTTATAGGCACTGGCCTGGAAGTTGTTGCTGGCCGAGACTGCGTGGATGTATTCCTCTACGCGCGCCTCGTAGGCCAGGTCTGTGACGGCAATTTTCGGTGCCGCCCAGGCGCCAAACGTGCAAAGCAAGCCGATGATGCCGATCCATAGGCGCATGGTTTAGCGCTCCGTGGTCTTGCGGATTTCTTTTTCGTCCATCCATTCGGCCAGGCCGCTTTCGACGTCGACCAGTTGCAGGCTGAACTTGTAGAACACGTCCTTGTAGTCGGCACTGCGCTTGACGATGGAGCTGATGGAGCCTTCCAGGCGGTACTTGGCCGCGACCATGTTGCCGGTCTTGCTGACCGTGGACTTCTTGTACAGGCCGCTCTGGTTTTGCAGCTTGAGCTGGTCGACCTGGCTTTGCATGTCGGTGTTGTCGCTGGCGAAGCGGGCGGTGCCGGTCTTCATCAGTTGGGTCTTGATCGAGGTGGTGATCTCGCGGGTATCGATGTATTCGCTGGTCTTGTTCTTCACGTCATACACCTGCACCACCGGGCGGCCCTGGAGAATGCCGGACTGCGCCAGGGAGCGGGTCATGCTTTCGGCGATCATCTGCAGGTCGGTGGACCCGAACTCGTTGGTCACCAATTCCACGGCCTTGGTATCGCCGTAGCTGATGTTTTTGCCGCCGATGACCGGCGAGGTGTTGGCGCAGCCGCTGGCCAGGGCGGCGATCACGGCGAGGAACGAAAAGCGTGCAAACATGGGAAGGTCTCTCGAAAACTGAATAGGGGGCAGGTTCAAGGCGTCTTGACTTCAAGGCGGAAGTCGGCCGCCTGGGGCAGGTTGGCGATAGCCGGCAGGAAAGTGGCCTGGTTGGCGTAGAGGTTCAGCACTTTCCAGGTTTCTTCGTCGCCCACCGGGAAGCCATCGGCGCCCAGCCAGGCGAAGCGGTAATACATCATCTGGTTGCTGCTGGTGATGTTGCTCAACTGCACCTTGGCGGTCAGGAAGCCGTTTTCGCGGGCCACGCGAATCGCGCCCACGGCAATCCCCTTGAACTTGCCCATCACCACGACTTTGCTCGCCGCGCTGCCAGGTTCCGGCGGCGGGGTGGCGCAACCGGCGAGGAAAATCAGCGCCAGGGCGCCGAGGATGAAATGACGCATAGCGTGCTCCTTAAGGTTGTTTGAGGCTGGCCACGGCCTGGCCCGGGTTGCTCGCGACCACATGGGCCGCCAGGCCGCTGGCGAATACCTGGTTGCCGACCACGCGCAAGGTAATCACCTGGTGGCGTTGTTCGGCCTTGACCGTCACCAGCGTGCCGCCCAGGGCATTGGGCAGGCTCACTTGGTGCTCGCCATGCTTGAGGCGCAGGCGCGTGACCTGGGTGACGTCCGGCAGGGTGCGCCAGGTACGGGTGTCGGCGCCCTCGGTGACGGCGGAGGCGATGCCCAACACCAGGCCGGCCATGGGGTTGGTCTGGTTCAGGTTCTTTTGTGTCACACCACGGCTGATGGCGCGCACGGTGGTGCGCAGGATGATCCCTGGCATGTCGTCGCGCAGGGCGCGGCGGGACATGGCGGTGGTGCTGTTGAGGGCCGTGAGGTTCTGCTGCCGGCCATCGACGCCGATCTGCGCAAAGGTGGCCGTCGAGGTGTCTGGCTTGATCACCGGGAACGACAGCGGTGTGATCACCCAATGCCCGTCGATAGGGATCGGCAGTGGCAGGCGGATCGAGTCGCGAGCCGGCGCCAGGCCGCTCTGGACTACGATCAGCACGTCGCTTTCGTCAGCCGCCACGCTGGGCGCGTCCAGATCGAGCAGGGCCTGTTCCAGCAGCGGTGTGTTGGGGCGCAGTTCGGCGGCCTTGCGATAGCCCGGCGCGGCCAGGTCTTTTTCACCCAGGGCTTCGTAGACGAAACCGGCCAGGTAATGACTGAAAGCGCTCTGGTAGCTGTTCTTCAGGCCCACCACGTCCGGCGCGTCGAGGCTTTCCACCGGGTAGCCGCGCAAGTCCTTGAACTGGGTGGCGACGCCCTGGCGTTCGGCTGCGTTTTCGCGCTTGAGGTATTCCTTGTCCCGCAGTTCGGCGATCACCGCTTCGCGTTCGTGGGTTTTCTTGATTTCGGTCCGGGCGCCGTCGAAGTCGTTGACCGCCAGCAGATTCAACGCCATCTGGGTGGTGAGCATGACTTTTTCATAGTCATACCCTTCGTAGCGCCGCACCTTGTCATTGACCAGGAAGCTGCCGAACTGCGCCAGGTAGCGCTCGGTGTCGAACTTGACCGACTCTTCCCACTTGTACACCACCAGGTCTGCGCGGTGCCAGGCCGCCTGGCTGCCGGCCAGGTCACCCTTGGCGCGCAGCAACTCGCCTTTTTCGAAATAGTAGAGAAGGTCTTTGTCTTCGCTGCTGTTGTTTTTCTCCAGCAGGGTCAGCGCACCGTCGACATTGCCGCTGGCCAATTGCTGGTTAGTGGCTTGCAGTTCCGAGTCGTAACTGCGGAACATCGAACAGCCCGACAGCAGCGTGACCGCAGCGAGGGCAAGGGAGATGAAGACGCGAGATGCCATTGGAATGCTGCTTCCCTGAGCGTAGTCGGCCGAAGGTGCTGGTCGGGCCGAATAACCAATCGCAGGAAAAGCCTTTCCTACACATTCCTCATAAAACGAGGAGCTGAAATGCCGATTCGCGATAACGAAGGCGGCGCATTATAGGCTTCGTTACTGGCAAAACAATGGCTTTTCCGTGGGTGTATTGAAGACCTGGGCGGGTCATTTCGGCGGACAAAGCACTAACGCCTTGAGTCAAACCCATTAACATTCGACAATATGTTACTTCTTGTTTCCATCTGAGATTCATTCATGACTGCCCCCTCCCGTTTTCTCGCCTGGCTGTTGTTGCCGGCGTTGGTGTCGTGCAGCTTCAATCTGTTGGCTGCCACCGCAGAAGGTGCGCCCCAGGCCCTGCATTTGCTGGACTACATTGGCGCTGACTATCCGCCGACGGTGGAGGCGGGCAAGGTGGTCGATGAGTCCGAATACCGTGAGCAGGTGGAGTTTCTCGGTGTGCTGCAGGGGCTGGTGGCAGACCTGCCCGACAAGCCCGAGCGTGCGGCCCTGGTCAAAGGCGTCGATGAGCTGCTCGGCGCCGTCACCACCCATCAGGACGGCAACGCGGTAGCGCGCCAGGCACGGCAACTGGGTTCGCAATTGGCGGCGGCCTATGAAGTCAGCCAGGCACCGGCCATTACCCCAGACCCGACACGGGGTGCGCCGCTGTACGCCCAGCATTGCTCGGTGTGCCACGGTGACGCCGGGGCGGGCGATGGCCCGGCCGGTGTCGGCATGACCCCGCCGCCGGCCAACCTGCGCGATGCACAGCGCCTGGACCGCCTGAGCCTGTATGGCATCTACAACACCCTGGGCCTGGGCGTCGAAGGCACCGATATGCCGTCGTTCGCCGACCAGTTGGATGACCGTCAGCGCTGGGACCTGGCGACCTATATCGCCGGCTTCACCGCCGACCCGGCCGCAGCAAAAAGCGAAAAATCCTTCAACCTGGCCGACCTTGCCCGCCAGACCCCGGAAGAAGTGCTGGCCGCCGAAGGGCCGGAGGCGGTCCGGGTGTTCCGCGCCCAGCGTGCGCAGCCGCCGCAGGTCCAGCGTGGCCCGGCGCAGTTGCTGGAGTACACCGCTGCCACGCTGGACAAGAGCCTGGCGGCGTTCCGCAGCGGCGAGCATGAACAGGCCTACGACCTGTCGGTAGCGGCGTACCTGGAAGGTTTCGAGCTGGTGGAAAGCTCCCTGGATAACGTCGACGCCAATGTGCGCAAGGACACTGAGAAGGCCTTGATGGCCTATCGGCAGTCGTTGCAGGACGGGCTGCCGATCGAGCAAGTCCAACAGCGCCTGGACGTGGCCAAGGGCAAACTCACTGAGTCGGCCGGCCTGTTGGGCGGCGACGGCTTGAGCTGGTCCTTGAGCTACATCTCGGGCTTGCTGATCCTGTTGCGTGAAGGGCTGGAAGCGATCCTGGTGCTGGCGGCGATCCTCGCCTTCCTGCGCAACACCGGCCAGCAATCGGCGGTGCGCAGCGTCAACGTCGGATGGGCCCTGGCCCTGGTAGCCGGCGCGGCGACCTGGGCGCTGGCGGCGTATGTCATTGACGTCAGTGGCGCCCAGCGCGAGTTGCTGGAAGGTTGTACGGCACTGTTCGCCAGCGTGATGGTGCTGTGGCTGGGCGTGTGGATGCATGACCGCCGCCACGCGGCCGCCTGGCAGGACTACATCAAGAGCAGCCTGGTCGGCGGTGGTGGGCGTTTTGGGTTTGCGATCCTGGCGTTCTTCTCGGTGTACCGTGAACTGTTCGAAGTGATCCTGTTCTACGAAACCCTGTGGCTGCAGGCCGGTCCTGCCGGGCATAACGCCGTGTTGGCCGGTGGTGCCACGGCGCTGGTGTTGCTGATGGGCCTGGCGTGGATCATTCTGCGCGGCTCGGCGAAATTGCCGCTGGCGCTGTTCTTCGGAATCAACGCCGCGCTGCTGTGCGCGCTGTCGGTGGTGTTCGCCGGGCATGGCGTCAAGGCATTGCAGGAAGCGGGTATCTTCGGCACCCGGCCGGTGGCGTTCTTTGACTTCGACTGGCTGGGCATCCACGCCGATGCGTATTCATTGAGCGCCCAGGCGGTGGCGATCATTGCGATTGTGGTGTTGTACAGCCGCAGCCGCCTGGCCGAAAAGCGCCGGGTGTCGGCTTCTTAAGCACGCCAGCGGTCAAAAGTGGGGCGGGCTTGCCCGCGATGCAGGCGCCTCGGTGTGTCAGTTAAACCGAGGTGATGCTATCGCAGGCAAGCCAGCTCCCACATCGCTGCTGTGAATAGTCAGAGACGACTCAGTCGTTCTCGTGGGTCAGTTCCAGCACCCGGTCCACCAACTTGTTGATGCCCGATGCCACTTCGCTGATGTTCTTGCCCAACATGTAGGCCGGCGTGCTCACCAGTTTGCGCGCCTTGTCTTCGACGATCTCATCTACCGCGCATTCCTGGTGGGTGGCGCCCATCTTGTCCAGTGCCGCCGCCGTGTCGGTGTCGTTGCCGATGGTGCAGGTCACGCCGGGGCCGTAGATTTTTGCCGCCAAGGCTGGCGAGATGCAGATCAGCCCCACGGGCTTGGCTGCTTCGGCGAAGGCTTCGGCCAGTGCCAGTACATCCGGGTTGACGCTGCAGCCGGCGCCTTCGACAGCAAAGGTCGATAGGTTCTTCGCCGCACCAAAACCGCCGGGCACGATCAATGCGTCGAACTCCTCCACGCGGGCCTCGCGAATGTCCTTCACCTCGCCCCGGGCGATGCGCGCAGACTCCACCAGAACATTGCGCGACTCGGGCATTTCTTCGCCCGTGAGGTGGTTGATCACATGCATTTGCGCAATATCCGGCGCGAAGCACTGAACCTCGGCGCCGCGCTGGTCCAGGCGCAGCAAGGTGATCACACTTTCATGGATTTCAGCGCCGTCGTACACGCCACAGCCGGAAAGGATCACTGCAATCTTTTTGCTCATGGGCATTTCTCCTGATTTATGGCGTTAAATGTCTACTTATTTTTCGGTCATTGCCAATGGGGCATCCGGCCATTCGCCCTAATCTTGATATGACAATAGTCGACCGGACTGGCCCTTGGACTTCGTTCCTTGCGCGGTACCGTTGTTCATTGCCCTGATTGTGTTCGAACGGCTGGGCCGCCATGCACAGAACGCTCTCTACATGGATCGCAACCAAGGCGGGGTGTTCATTATTTGGGGGCGTTCGTTTGGCTCGTTACCGGAAGAAGACGAAAAAGAGCCGGTGATCTTTGGCGTGACCACGCCTTTGCCAGTTGGAAGCCGCTGTGGGCCAACTGGCAGTTCTATGCGCAACGATGGAGTGAGGCGCGGCTTACTCGATTGGCGTCGTAGGCTCGGGCTTTTTCTCGGCCAGTTGTTCCTGCGCCAATTGGGCCTTCTCGGCGGCGCAGGTTTCCCGGGCCAGGCGGGCGTTGCGGATGCGCCGGCGCAGCCACAAGCCCAGGCCGAGCACGAGCAAGGCGCCCAGCACCCAGAGCTCGTACTTCTTGACGCTGCCCAGCATGCCTTCGAGCACGGCGCCGAAGTGGTAGGCCGCCGCCCCCAGCGCAGCCGCCCAGATCGCCGCGCCAATGCCGTTGAGCAACAGGTAGCGTCCCGGCGGGTAGCCTGACAGGCCGATGGCCACGGGCATGACCGTGCGCAGGCCATAGACGAAACGGAAACTCAGCACCCAGATATCCGGATGCCGGCGGATGTGCTCCAACGCCCGATCACCCATCAACTGCCAGCGTGGCTTGCGTGCCAACAATTTGCGCCCATGCTTGCGGCCCATGAAGTACCAGAGCTGGTCGCCGGCGTAGCTGCCGAAGAACGCGACCACCACCACTACGTTGATATCCATGTATCCGCGGAACGCAAGGAAGCCTGCGAGAACCAGAATGGTCTCACCTTCAAAGAACGTCCCCAGGAAGAGGGCAAAGTAGCCAAAGTCATTCAGAAATTGTTGGAGCATTGTCTGGGTGCTGGCGAAATGAACGCGCAGCCTACGCCTTCGTGGACATTCATGAAAGTATCGAGATGTGTCATGAAGTGAACATTTCCTACAGAAACCGTGAATGCGGCGACAGGTCGCATGAGTAAGCACAACTGTCATTCCTTCGTCATAATGACCGCTTATAACTGTCACGCTCGCCCGTCAAGCCGGGCTCAGGAGTATGCCGTGAGCTTTACCCCCGCCCAACGCCTGTTTCCCGCTACCCGCCTGCGCCGCAACCGTCGTGATGATTTTTCTCGCCGCCTGGTGCGTGAAAACGTACTGACGGTGGATGATCTGATCCTGCCGGTGTTTGTGCTGGACGGTGAAAATCGTCGGGAAGCGGTGGCGTCGATGCCGGGCGTCGAGCGCTTGACCATTGATCTGCTGCTCGAAGAAGCCGCGCAGTGGGTCGAGCTGGGGATTCCGGCGCTGGCACTGTTCCCGGTCACGCCGGCCGGGCTCAAGTCCCTGGACGCCGCCGAGGCCTGGAACCCCGAAGGGATTGCCCAGCGCGCGACCCGCGCCCTGCGCGAGCGCTTTCCGGAGCTGGGGGTGATCACTGACGTGGCGCTGGACCCGTTCACCACCCACGGGCAGGATGGGATCCTGGATGAAGAAGGCTACGTGCAGAACGACATCACCGTCGATGCCCTGGTCAAGCAGGCGCTGTCCCATGCCGCCGCGGGCGCCCAGGTGGTGGCCCCGTCGGACATGATGGACGGTCGTATCCAGGCAATCCGTGAGGCGCTGGAGCTGGCCGGCCACGTCAATGTGCGGATCATGGCCTATTCGGCCAAGTACGCCAGCGCCTACTACGGGCCGTTCCGCGATGCGGTCGGCTCGGCGTTGAACCTGGGCAAGGCCAACAAGGCCTCGTACCAGATGGACCCGGCCAACAGCCACGAAGCCTTGCACGAAGTGGCGGCGGACCTGGCCGAAGGCGCCGATATGGTGATGGTCAAGCCCGGCATGCCGTACCTGGACATCCTTTATAGGGTCAAGGAGGAATTCAAGGTGCCGACCTTTGTCTATCAGGTCAGTGGTGAATACGCCATGCACATGGCTGCGATTCAAAATGGCTGGTTGGGTGAAGGAGTGATCCTCGAGTCCCTGACTGCCTTTAAACGTGCGGGTGCCGATGGCATCCTGACTTACTTTGCCGCCCGTGCCGCCCAATTGCTTAGAGAGCAACAATAGCCCTCACAGGAACACTCGATGAATACCGAAGGACTCACAGACGTTGCCGTAAAAGACGCTCACCCGGTGGTTGAACAGGTGGCCGAAACCCCGCCGGAGCTTGTGCCTGAGCAGCCTGCCGTGATTACTGAGCCGGTGGTGGCGGCACCGCCTATCGTGATTCCGAACCTGGATGACAGCAGCCTGTATATCCATCGCGAGCTGTCCCAACTGCAATTCAACATCCGTGTACTGGAACAGGCGCTGGATGAGTCCTACCCACTGCTCGAGCGCCTGAAGTTCCTGCTGATCTTCTCCAGCAACCTGGACGAGTTCTTCGAGATCCGTGTCGCCGGCCTCAAGAAACAGATCACCTTTGCCCGTGAACAGGCTGGCGCCGATGGCCTGCAGCCGCACCAGGCCCTGGCCCGCATCAGCGAGCTGGTACACGGCCATGTGGACCGTCAATACGCCATCCTCAACGACATCCTGTTGCCGGAGCTGGAAAAGCATCAGGTGCGGTTCATCCGTCGGCGCAACTGGACCGTCAAGCTCAAGACCTGGGTGCGTCGCTACTTCCGTGACGAGATCGCGCCGATCATCACCCCGATTGGCCTGGACCCGACGCACCCGTTCCCGCTGCTGGTGAACAAGAGCCTGAACTTTATCGTCGAGCTCGAAGGGATCGATGCCTTTGGCCGTGACTCGGGCCTGGCGATCATCCCGGCGCCGCGCCTTTTGCCACGCATCATCAAGGTACCGGAAGAGGTCGGGGGGGCTGGCGATAACTATGTATTTCTTTCGTCGATGATCCACGCCCATGCCGATGACCTGTTCCAGGGCATGAAGGTCAAGGGCTGCTATCAGTTCCGCCTGACCCGTAACGCTGACCTTGCGGTCGACACCGAAGACGTCGAAGACCTGGCCCGCGCCCTGCGCGGCGAGCTGTTCTCGCGGCGCTACGGCGACGCGGTGCGCCTGGAAGTGGCGGATACCTGCCCCAAACATCTCTCGGACTACCTGCTCAAGCAGTTCAACCTGGCCGAGACCGAGCTGTACCAGGTCAATGGCCCGGTGAACCTGACGCGCCTGTTCAGCATCACCAGCCTGGACAGCCATCCGGAGCTGCAATACACGCCGTTCACTCCGCAGATCCCGAAACTGCTGCAAAACAGCGAGAACATCTTCAGCGTGGTCAGCAAGCAGGACATCTTGCTGCTGCACCCCTTCGAGTCGTTCACCCCGGTGGTCGACCTGCTGCGCCAGGCCGCCAAGGACCCCCATGTACTGGCTGTGCGCCAGACCCTGTACCGCAGCGGCGCCAACTCGGAAATCGTCGATGCGCTGGTGGACGCCGCGCGTAACGGCAAGGAAGTCACGGCGGTGATCGAGCTGCGTGCGCGGTTCGACGAAGAGTCCAACCTGCAACTGGCCAGCCGCCTGCAAGCAGCCGGCGCGGTGGTGATCTATGGTGTGGTCGGCTTCAAGACCCACGCCAAGATGATGTTGATCCTGCGCCGCGAAGCCGGGGAAATCGTGCGTTACGCACACCTGGGCACCGGTAACTATCACGCCGGCAACGCCAAGCTCTACACCGACTACAGCCTGCTGACTTCCGACGACGCACTGTGCGAAGACGTCGGCAAACTGTTCAGCCAGTTGATCGGCATGGGTAAGACGCTGCGCATGAAAAAGCTCCTGCATGCGCCGTTCACCCTGAAGAAGGGCATGCTTGACATGATTGCCCGCGAAACCCAGTTCGCCCTCGACGGCAAGCCGGCGCATATCATCGCCAAGTTCAACTCGCTGACCGACCCGAAGATCATCCGTGCGCTGTACAAGGCCAGCCAGTCCGGCGTGCGCATCGACCTGGTGGTGCGCGGCATGTGCTGCCTGCGTCCGGGTATTGCCGGGGTGTCGCACAATATCCACGTGCGTTCGATCATCGGCCGCTTCCTGGAGCACACGCGGGTGTTCTACTTCCTCAACGGTGGTGAAGAGCAGATGTTCCTTTCCAGTGCCGACTGGATGGAACGCAACCTCGACAAGCGGGTAGAGACTTGCTTCCCGGTAGAAGGCAAGAAGCTGATCATGCGGGTCAAGAAAGAGCTGGAGAGTTATCTCACCGATAACACCCACAGCTGGAGCCTGCAGTCGGATGGGCGCTACGTGCGCAACACCCCGACCGGCAACCAGAACCCGCGCAGTGCGCAGGCGACGTTACTGGAGCGGCTGGGCAGCCCGCTGCTGGCCGTACGCTGATACTGGCCTGAGCCTACGTCCACCTCTGACCGGTCGGACAGGCGCTTCAGATATGCCAGGTTGGGAGCCGCCTCTTTCCATTCCTAGACTGACACCGGGCTATCAGACGATAGCCGGTGACAGCTAAGGAGTTTCAATGATGGGGCCAGTCGTAGGAATGGGAGTGGGAGGTACGGGGCTACTTGATGCGTTCACTTCGCCGCCAAAGGATTATCGCAGCGCACACGTGATGGCGTCGGGCATGAGCCAGGCGACGGTCACTTCAGAGGCCCTGGTAAAGGATTCGCTGAAAAGCATCGCCAATATCGACCAGGGTTTGCAGGGCGGCAATGCGTTTCTTGAAGTCAATCCTGATGCCCGTGAGCAGGCAAGGGCGCGCGACCTGGAGCGTGCCAACGGTAACGTGCGCGGTTTTTTGCATGGCGTTCCGATCGCTCTGAAGGATGTCTTTGAAACCAGTGGGAAAATGCAGACCAGCGCGGGTTCCCGTGCGTTGGTTGGATTACCGACGAAAAAAAACGCCAAGGTTGTGGATAACTTGCTCAACGCGGGTGCGGTCATCGTGGGCAAAACCAACATGAGCGAGCTGTCCAACTTTCGCTCCGACGTACCGGTTGACGGATGGAGTTCCCGTGGCGGGCAAACCCTCAACCCGCATCGGCTGGGAGGGCAGGTGGCGGGTTCGAGTTCCGGTTCGGCGGTGGCGGTTGCCCAGGGGCATGTCCCACTGGCATTGGGGGTCGAGACCAATGGTTCGATCATTGCCCCGGCGGCCTACAACGGTGTGTTCGGGGTGAAAACAACGGCCGGGCTGGTGAGCACCGAGGGCGTGATGACCAGTTCGAGGCTGGACGCGGTGGGCACGTTCACGCGCAACATACGCGATGCCGCCGAAGCGCTGAACGCCATGACACAAACAACCGCCTACACCGCCGGGCTGAAGCCGGATGCCTTGCAGGGCAAGCGGATCGGCTACACCCCAGTGCCCGAGTTGACGCAAGAAGAAGCCAGGGATCCGGCCATGCGCGCGGACAAAAAGCATTTTGAGGACGCTATCCAACTCCTGGCGTCCAAGGGTGCCGTCATGGTGCCGATCACCGCGCCGGATGCTGATGTATCGCAGCAAACCTACCATCAATACAACGCCGCGCTTATTGCCGGCATCAAGCCGAGACTGGAAGCGTACCTGGCCACACGGGAAGGGTTGCCCGTGAAGTCGTTGTCTGAGCTGATTGCATTCAATGAGCGCGACAGGCGGCCGGGGGAGCCTGACCAGGATCTGCTGGCCTTTATCAACGGCCTGCAGCTGACGGATGAGCAGCGCGAGAGCCTGTGGGCGTCCGTTATCCCCACGTTCAGCAACGCTCTCGACAAGCCGCTCAATGAACACAAGCTCGATGCCATTGTGTCGAACTTCCACTCACACAGTTACTACGGCGCCGCCGCAGCAGGTTACCCCGGTATATCGGTGCCTTCGGGTATGGATGAGGAGGGGATGCCGACCGCGATTCACTTGTGTGGTACGGGCAACAGCGAGGCCACGTTGCTTTCGATTGCCTATGGCTATGAACAGGCTTCCCAGGCTATCCAGGAGCCGGCCTTCAAGCCGGGTGTGCCACAGACCTCGAGCGTTTAGGGGCGTCGTGAAGTCGCGCACCGGACGCCAGCCAGGCATCCGGTGCGTTGCCAGGTCAGTGGACGTTCAGGGTAAAGCCTACCCGTGTCAGCCATTCGGCCTCCTGGGCAAAATCCGCCTGGGTCAAGGGGTGTTCATCCAGCCAATTTTCGGGGAACACCACATCCAGGCTGTCGCCACGGGCGTGCAGGGTGACCTGCGGCATCTGGTGGGTGCCGCGAATGTGATGGAACAGAATCGCAAAGCGCAGCAGGGCACACAGGCGAATCAGCTTGATGCCCTCGGCGCCGAATTCGGCGAACTTGTCCCGGGGAATATTGCGGCGATGACCGCGCACCAGCAACGCCAGCATCTGCTGGTCTTCCCGGGAAAAACCCGCCAGGTCAGAGTGCTCGATCAGGTAGGCGCCGTGCTTGTGGTAATGGTAGTGGGCGATATCCAGCCCCACTTCATGGACCTTGGCCGCCCAGCCCAGCAGTTCCCGCCAGACCCCTTCTTCAAGCTCCCAATCCTCGGCGACCTGGTCAAAGGCATGCAGCGCCTTGCGCTCGACCCGTGCCGCTTGTTCCAGGTCGACGTGGTAACGCTCCATCAGCGAGCCCAGGGTGCGCTCACGCACGTCTTCATGATGATGACGGCCCAGCAGGTCATAGAGCACGCCTTCACGCAGCGCACCATCGCAATGGTCCATACGCTGCAGTTCGAGGGCGTCGAAGATGGCTTCAAGGATCGCCAGGCCGGCCGGGAAGATGGTCCGGCGATCAGGCTTGATGCCCTCGAAGTCGATTTTATCGGCATCACCGAGCTTGAACAGCTTGCGCTTGAGCCACGCCAGGCCTTCGGCATTCACCTCACCAGTGCCATGGCCGCCAGCCTTCAGGGCCAGGCCGATGGCGCGGATGGTGCCGGATGAGCCGATGGCTTCATCCCAGGTCAGGCGATGCAAGGCATGCTCGATGCTCATGATCTCCAGCCGCGCCGCCGTATACGCCTGGGCGTAGCGCGCCGGGGTGATCTTGCCGTCCTTGAAATAACGCTGGGTGTAGCTGACGCAGCCCATTTGCAGGCTCTCACGCAGCAACGGTTCGAAGCGCTGGCCGATGATGAACTCGGTGCTGCCGCCGCCAATGTCCGCTACCAGACGCTTGCCAGGGGTGTCGGCCAGCGTGTGGGAAACGCCGAGGTAGATCAGGCGCGCTTCTTCACGGCCGGAGATGACTTCCACCGGGTGCCCGAGGATCTCCTCGGCGCGGCGGATGAATTCGCCACGGTTGCGCGCTTCGCGCAATGCGTTGGTGCCGACGATACGCACGGCGCCCTGGGGCATGCCATTGATCAGTTGGGCAAAGCGCTTGAGGCAATCGAGCCCGCGTTGCATGGACTCTTCGTTGAGCTTGCGCTCGTCGTCGATGCCGGCAGCCAGTTGTACCTTTTCGCCGAGTCGCTCAAGGATGCGGATCTCACCGTTCTGGGCCTTGGCCACGACCATGTGAAAGCTGTTGGAGCCCAGGTCGATGGCGGCGATCAAGGACAGATTCTTGGCTTGGGATTGCGGCATGGTTAGGGGATCTCGGTCGATAACCTCGCCATCGTGCCACGATCAAACGCTGACGCCAACGCGTAGTGCTTGGTGATTTGTCCTACCCCTGCTCTCGATCAAATTTTGTAGGAAATGTAGGGCAAGTTTCCGTATGGCCGATGACATCACTCTTGGTCCGTGAAGGAAGTTGCACGATTTTTTGCGACTTGGGCGTTTTATGTTATTTCCTACATTATTCACGTAATTATGCGGGACCATAACTTGTTCCGGACTACTTGGGGGGTTAGTAAAAGGGACAGTTGTTTTTTATGAGTCTCACAGGGTTTAAGGTGTTGTCTTATATTTATTGAGTGGGCCCAGGGGCGAAACTGTCATTCGGCAATCAGGCCGTGGTGTTATTTATCTATGCTTTGTGTTTCAAGGATGAACTAATAATGGAGAACAGAATCTCCGCTCGGATAAATAATGCCTGACACTTTTCAACGACAGGTCGATCATGAAAAAAGCAGTAGGTTTGACAGTAGGCATTATTTGTCTGGCAGCCAGTATTGGCGCTCAAGCAACAAACGTTGCGCAACTGGTCGTACGCGGGACGATCACCCCCACAGCCTGCAATCTGAGCCTGGGCGGCGGTGGCATCATCGACTACGGGACCATTCGCTCCGGTGAACTGTCCCAGACCGCCTTCAACCCCCGTGAAGAGAAAACCACGTCGGTGGCCGTCAACTGCGGCACTACCCCGGCCAAGTTCGCCCTGGCCCTGACTGACCTGCAGGCAGGCAGCAAGGTCACCGGGATCCTCGGCACTGGCTATACCGAGGCGCAGAACTTCGGGCTGGGCGCTGTATCGTCCCGGCGTACCGGAGGGTACTCGGTCACGCTCAGGGACCTGAGGTCTTCAGGTGTCGTGTTGAACCCTATCATGCGGGTCAGCACCGGCGCCTGGCAGAACAGCGACGGGAAAGTCGCGCAGGCACCCAGCCAGTATTCGTGGCGTAACGGCTCTACCGTTACCCCCGCGTCAATCTCCCAGCTGACAGGGGTGATTGCGGTGAAGGCGGTCATCAACAGGGCACAGGACTTGGACCTGACCCGTGATGTCACGCTGGATGGCCGCGCTACTTTAGTACTTAGTTACATCTAAGGACTTATAAAAGCAGCCGATATTGAAACGGAAGTTTTCATAACGCTTTCGTAACTTGTCGGCTGCTTTTGCATGGCTGTTTATTTTCTTGCTGTTTGTCTGGGTTGTTGCGGAGAAACCACGGTGAGTTGTTTTTTGAAAGCAAGTGTGACGCTGTTGTGGTGTGCCGGTTTGTTGTTATGCGCAAGTGGCATTACGGTCGCCGATGGCATGCAGCCCGAAACAACGGTCGTGGTGCTATATGAAGAAGACGGTGAAGCGACGATCAATATCAAGAACACCGACCCGGGGCCCGCGTTACTTCACTCGGTGATTGAAAACATTCCTGAAGATCAAGAGCCACTGTTGATAGTCACGCCGCCGATTACCCGGGTCGAGGCAGGTGAAACCCAGCTCGTGCGTTTTATCAGCACGGCTGGGGCGCCGCTCAAGACCCAGCGGTTGAAACGTGTGTCCTTTGAAGGGATTCCCCAGGCGCGTAGCCCCGGTGGTACGACCATTGGCATTACCTTGCGGCAGAACCTGCCACTGATCCTGCACCCCAGGGGGTTGGCCAGGCACCAGGCACCCTGGGAGTTGTTGAAGTGGAAACGCCAGGGCGGCGGCTTGGTTGTGCATAACGACAGCGCATATGTGGTGCGCCTGGCGCTGGAGTTGCAACTGTTGCCCGGCAAGCAACTGGCGACCCTGCCGCGCAGCTATGTCCTGCCGGGTGAAGTATTGGTGGTCGATACCCACGGGCCGCAGTCCGATGTCACCTCGGTGGTTCTGCAGCCTGCGACGGTGTACGGGTTCAGTGTCGACAGCTATCAAGCAGATGTCACCGACCATGGGGTTTGAGCGGGCGGTGGGCAAAGGGGCCGGCGGTGCGTGTTGCTCGGGGCTGTTCATGGGCCTGGCAACCCTATTCGGGGTCCAGGGGGACGCGCAGGCCATCCAGTTGGGCGACGGGTTTGATCTGGCCGCCCTGACCACGCACGGCATTGATCCAAAAGTCTCGGAGTACTTTCGCAGCGCCGCGCGCTTTCGCGAGGGCGTACAGGTGGTCGGGCTGCGGGTCAATGGCACGGCGTTGGGTCTGGTCGATGCGCGTTTCGACTATCAAGGGCAGCTGTGTTTTACCCGCGGGCTGCTGGACAAGGCGGGTTTGCGGGTGCCGTCGGCGGTCCTGCAGGCTGGCGTGACGGCTGAGCAGGCGTGTCACGACTTCCTTGGCGAGTTCCCGGCGACGCTCGTCAGGTTGCGCCCCGGCAGTGACGAAGTGTCCCTGGTGGTGCCCACGCAATCGTTGCGCGAGCCAGAGTGGGAGGTGGGCAGCTTCAGCCAGGGCGGGACGGCCGCCATGCTCAACTACGATGTGCTGGGCTTCGACAGCCATGCGCGCGATGGCTCCAGTCGTTTTGTCTCGGCCTACACCGAGGCGGGATTCAACCTGGGCAACTGGGTGGTGCGCAGTCGACAGTTCTATATTTCCGATAACGGCAGGGGCCGTAGTGAACACGTATATGCCTATGCCCAGCGCGATTTCGCGGCCTTGCAGTCGACCTTCCAGGTGGGCCAGATTTCCAGCCGCAGCCCGGTGTTTGGCGGCCTCCAACTCTCGGGCCTGCAGCTCTTCCCGGATGGTGTTGCGCGCCTGGGGAGTTCCAACGGCGTCGTGGTTGAAGGCTTGGCCCACAGCCAGGCGAGGGTCGAGGTGCGCCAGTCCGGCGTGCTGATTTATTCGACCCTGGTGCCCGAAGGGCCCTTCAGCCTGACAGGCCTGCCCCTGCTCAATGGCACCAGTGACCTGGACGTGAGTGTCATCGGTACGCGGGGTGGCAAGCGCAACTTCGTGGTGCCCGCCGCGTCTTTTGGTGCTCAAGTGCCGGTGGCGCCGGGCTTCGACTTTGCCCTGGGCAAAGTGCGGGAAACCCTCGCCAACGGCCGGGAGTCGCCGGTGGTGGCGATGGGCAGTGGCACTTGGGGCCTGGGCGCAGGCACCTCCCTGGGGCTCGGTGTGCTGGGGACCGATGACTATCACGCGGCTGGCGGTACATTTAGCCGTGTCTTTTTCCAGCGGGTCACGGTTGCGGCACGGCACAACCGCTCGCGAGACAAAGTCTACGCAGTGGGCGGGACGCGCAGCGCCGTGTCGTTGGGCAGCCCTTTGGGCGCGGGGGTTGAAGTCAACCTGAGCGTCACCACCCAGAGCCAGGGTTATCGTGATGTGCTGGAGGCCGGCATGGCATCGACTCGGGATGCCCTGGGCGCAAGGTTCCAACACCAGTACACCGCTGGCATAAGTTGGGCCGAGCCGGTTTTGGGCGCGTTCTCCCTCAGCTATTCGCGCAACCGGCAGTTTGATGGGCAAGGCGCCGAGCATGTATTTGCGTCGTGGAACAAGCGCTTCAATGAGGTTGATGTCGCCCTGGTCGCCGATTCTCAGACAGGCCCCTCCCGTCGGCGCAAGCGCCGTTATGCGGCCAATGAGCAACTCCCCTCGCAAGGCGTGTCACTGCGCCTGCAAGTCAGCGTGCCCTTCGGCGAGAGTCGTCGCCTCACCTCTTTTGCGAGTCGGCGCAACGGTCGCTCCGATGTCGGCACCGCGCTGTCGGAACGGGTCAACGAGTATGTGGACTATGAGGTCGGCGCCGAACGCGACCTGAGTGAGCGCCAGCAATCGGTGTACGGGCGGGTCGACGTCATGCCGCGCTACACCCGCATCGGCGCCGGAATGAGTCGGGAAGCATCAGGCACCAGCTACACCGGGCAACTGCAGGGCGCCGTGGTCGCCCATGGGCAGGGGGTGTCCTTTTCGCCCTATGCGGTACAGGACACGTTCGGCCTGCTGTCGGTGGGGAATATCGCTGGCGCCAAGGTCTCCACGCCCCAGGGCCCGGTCTGGACCGACTATCGCGGTCATGCGGTCATCCCAGGGTTGCCGGCCTACAGCAACACCCACCTGGAGGTACAGACCCAATCCCTGCCCAAGCATGTCGACCTCAAGAACGGCACCCACACCCTCGCTGCCGCACGCGGGTCGTTCAATACCGTGGAGTTCAAGGTGGTCAGTGCACGCCGCGTGCTGTTGACCGCTCATGACCAGCGTGGGCGTGCGTTACCCCAGGGGGCTGCGGTGTTTGGACCGGACAAGGCTTTCCTGACCAGCGTGGTGGGCGAAGGGCTGATCTTCCTGAATGACAGCGAGCCCCAGCAAATCCTGAGTGTCGAGTTGCCTGACTCTACGACGCCCTGCCTGTTGCAACTGAACCTTGAGTCAGAGCCTTCCAATGACAAATTGTATGAAACCGCCTCGGCTACCTGCCGTGGATTGTAAGTCGATGGGCAGCCTCTCTCGGTGCTTGTTGTTTGTGATGGCGTTACTGGCCAGTGAGGCCAGCGTCGCGACGTGTCAGGTAGCGCTGAGCCAGCCTCGGGTGGACTACGGCGTCTTGCGCCATGGGCAAGGGCTGGATGGGCGCGCAGGCGCGCAGTCGCTGGGCCGGCGGACGGTGTTGCTGAACGTGGTCTGTGTCGATCCTGCTCCCATGGCACTGCGGTTCAGCGGCTCGCCTGCGGGAGGGCTGGGCTTTCGGTTTGGCGGCGACGGCGCCTTTGCCCTGGGTATCAGGCACGCCCATGTTGATGGGCGATCCGTGGATCTGATCGCCGAGGGTGCGCCGTCCGTGGCTGTCAGCGAACACCTTATGCCCGGGCAGGTCCTGATCGCCCGCGCGGCGGGTGTCCCGGTGGCAGGCCGACGGCTATCGGCCCACCTTGAGATCGACCCTTACTTGCCGGTGGAGGCTTTCTCTGTACGCCGCGAAACCACCCTCGAAGGGCGGGTGCAGGTTGAGTGGATGCCACTGGGGGTGAGTATCAGCCCGGCTGTTCCACCGAGCCAATGAAGTTGGCCAGTTCGGCGGTGCGCGGTTGGGCGAACAGGGTTTTCGGGTCGCCCACCTCGTGCACTTTGCCCTGGTGCATAAACACCAGTTTGTCGCCCACTTCCCGGGCAAAGCGCATCTCATGGGTCACCATGATCAGCGTCATGCCGTCCTTGGCCAGTTGGCGCACTACGCTGAGCACTTCATTGACCAACTCCGGGTCCAGAGCCGAGGTGATTTCATCGCACAGCAATACCTTGGGCGACATTGCCAGGGCGCGGGCAATGGCCACCCGCTGCTGTTGGCCGCCAGACAGGCGATCGGGAAATGCATCGAACTTTTCCCCCAGCCCGACACGGTCGAGCATCTGCCGCGCCAGTTGCGTGGCCTTGGCCTTGGGTACTTTTTGCACGACCTGGGGCGCGAGCATGACGTTTTCACCCACGGTCAAATGGGGGAACAGATTGAACTGCTGGAACACCATGCCGACTTTCTGCCGCAGGCTGCGCAGGTCGGCTCGGGCCGCGTCGAGGTATTCGCCATCGACTTCAATCACCCCGTCGTTGATTGACTCCAGGCCATTGAGGGTGCGCAGCAAGGTGGACTTTCCCGAGCCACTGCGGCCAATGATCGCCACCACCTGGCCTTCCTCGACCGTCAGATCGATGCCCTTGAGCACATGGTGATCGCCGTAATACTTATGCAGCGCGGATATTCTAAGCAGAGGCATGCAGTCTCCTTTCCAGGTAGCGGGCACTGAGGGACAAGGGGTAGCAGAGCAGGAAGTAACCGAGTGCAACCAGGCCGTAGACCATGAAGGGCTCGAAGGTGGCATTGGCGAGCATGCCGCCGGTCTTGGTCAGTTCGGTGAAGCCGATGATCGACGTCACCGCCGTGCCCTTGACCACCTGCACCGAGAAACCCACCGTTGGCGCCACGGCAATACGCAGGGCCTGGGGCAGGATCACATAGCGCAGTTGCTCATAAGGGTTGAGCGCCAGGCTGGCGGAGGCTTCCCATTGGCCATGGGCAATGGAGTCGACACAACCGCGCCAGATCTCGGCCAGGTAGGCGCTGGTAAACAGGGTCAAGGCAATCGCGGCGGCCAGCCACGGCGAGATATCGATCCCCAGCAAGGCGATGCCGAAGAACACCAGGAACAGCTGCATCAGCAGCGGCGTGCCCTGGAACAGTTCTATATAGGTGCGGGCAATATTGCGCGGCAACGCTTTTTTGCTGATGCGCAGGGTCATTACCAGCAGACCGATCAGCCCACCGCCGATAAACGCCACCAGCGACAACAGCAATGTCCACTGCAGGCCGGTCAGCAGGTTGCGCACGATGTCCCAGAACGAAAAATCACTCATGGCTGTTCCTCATCACATAGCGACGGCCGATCCAATTGAGCAACTGGCGGATCATCAGCGCCATGCACAGGTACACCAGCGTGGTCAGCGCGTAGGTTTCAAAGGCGCGGAAGTTGCGCGACTGGATAAAGTTGGCGGCAAAGCTCAGTTCTTCAGTGGCGATCTGCGAGCACACCGCCGAACCGAGCATCACGATGATGATCTGGCTGCTCAGGGCCGGCCAGACCTTGCCCAGCGCTGGCAGCAGCACCACGTGGCGGAACGCTTCAAAACGTGTCATCGCCAGCGCTGCCGCCGCTTCTAGTTGCCCGCGGGGAATCGCCTGGATGCCGGCCCGGATGATCTCCGTGGAATAGGCGCCCAGGTTGATCACCATCGCCAACACCGCCGCCTGCCATTCGGAAATCTGCAGGCCCAGGGACGGCAGGCCGAAGAAGATAAAAAACAACTGCACCAGGAATGGTGTGTTGCGAATCAACTCGACATACACCCCGAAGAGCCAGCAGAACGGCTGGATTTTCCATGCGCGCACCACGGCGCCGACAATCCCCAGCGCCACCCCCAGGATGGCGCCGATGGCGGTCAGTTCCAGAGTGAACAACGCGCCGCGCAACAGGAGGTCGGTATTGGCCAGCACCGGCGCAAAGTCGAATTGATAGGCCATCAATCAGCTCCGCTTCAGAGATCTGCAGGCAATGGTTCTTTCAGCCACTGCATCGCGTTTTTTTCCAGGCTGCCATCAGCCTTGGCGCTGACCAGGATCTGGTTGACCTTCTCCAGCAGTGCCGGCTCGTTTTTGTTCACCCCGACATACACCGGCGAATCCTTGAGCTTGACCTTCAGCGCCGGCACACGCTTGGGGTTGCGCTCGCTGATCGCCACCATCACCACGTTGCCACTGGCGATCAGGTCCACCTGGCCGGCGAGGTAGGCGGCGATGGTCGAGTTGTTGTCTTCGAAGCGCTTAATCGTGGCTTCCTTGGGGGCGACGGCGCTCAACTCGATATCTTCAATGGCGCCGCGGGTCACGCTGATGGTCTTGCCCTTGAGGTCATCGAGGCTTGCAATGGCCGCGTCAGGAGGGCCGAACACTGCGAGATAGAACGGCGCGTAGGCCTTGGAAAAGTCGATGACCTTTTCGCGATCCGGGTTCTTGCCCAGGCTGGAAATCACCAGGTCCACTTTGCCGGTGGTGAGGAACGGGATGCGGTTGGTGCTGTTGACCGGGGTCAGCTCCAGTTTGACCTTGAGTTGCTCGGCCAGCAGTTTGGCGGTGTCGATGTCCAGGCCGCGTGGTTTCATGTCCGGGCCCACCGAACCGAATGGTGGGAAGTCCTGGGGTACGGCAACCTTGAGGGTGCCACGGGCGACGATATCGTCCAGGCCATTGGCCTGGGCAGGTGCCTGGCTGAGCATCAGGCTGGCAAACAAGGCAGTGAGCAGGACGCTGCAACGCTTGGTCATGGCAACTCTCCGAAAAGGGCGAAGGGATTTTCTGAGTGTTGCCAGTGCACAGCCCGTGCCATGGTGCTGTGAAACGCCTGCAAGGCAGGTTTTATGAGGCGTTCGGCGGTCTGACTGGTCTGAACAGTCAGGTCTGGTTTCGCACCCTTTTCGAGCGTCGGCAAAACCGCGCGAGCCCCTTTGGGGCGTGGCTTGCCGGCTGCCGAGAATAGCTTTACAACTAGGCCCACTGTTGACTGAAACCTCGGGTTTTCCATGAATTCCATCGCCCAAGCCGTACCGGAAGCGGCCTTGCAAGCTATCCGCAAACTGATCAAGGAGCAGGGCTTCGGCCCCGGCGATGCCTTGCCTTCGCAGCGGGACCTAGCGATGCAATTGGGGGTCAGTCGTGCTTCCTTGCGCGAGGCCTTGTCGTCGCTCAGCGCACTGGGGCTGGTCAGCGTGCAACCGGGCAAGGGCGTATTTGTGCAGGCGCCGCCGGCGGCCGAGATAAACGGCGTGGCCTGGCCGTTTACGGCCCAGGCCAGCCCGCTGGATATCTTCCAGCTGCGCTATGCCCTGGAGGGGTTTGCGGCGGGGCTGGCGGCCATGACGCTGACCACTGGGGAACTGGATTGGCTCGAAGACAATGTCCAGGCCATGCGCCAGGAGCTCAAGGCCGGTGATTTCGAGGCCGCCGCGCGGCTGGACTTCGCTTTTCACCAGCGCATCCTGTTGGCCAGTGGCAATCAGGCGATGGTGAGCATCCTCAGCGCCAGTGCCGAGGTGTTTCTGGAAAGCCAGAAACTACCGTTCATCCGACCGGAGCGGGCGATGGAAACCTGGCAGGAGCACCGCAAGATCCTCCGTGCGCTGGCCCGGCGCAGCAGCGCGGCGGCGCAAAAAGCCATGCAGGAGCACGTGCGTAACGCTGCCTTGCGCACGGGCATCGCCTTTGTCACACCGGTAACATCCTGAATCGGTAATACCCAAAATGATGGCATTCGATAGCAAGAGTCAATCAGCGGCGGCTTCCTGAACGAAGGAAGGGCAGCTATGATGGGCAACGTTTTTTTTGCTTACAACCCGGAGACATCCATGAGCAACGATCTTATCAAGCACGTCACCGACGCGACCTTTGAGGCCGAAGTACTGCAGGCCCAGGGCCCGGTGCTGGTTGACTACTGGGCTGAGTGGTGCGGTCCTTGCAAAATGATCGCTCCGGTCCTGGACGACATCGCAACCACCTACGAAGGCAAACTGACCATTGCCAAGCTGAACATCGACGAGAACCAGGAAACCCCGGCCAAGCACGGCGTACGTGGTATCCCGACCCTGATGCTGTTCAAGAACGGCAACGTCGAAGCCACCAAGGTTGGCGCACTGTCGAAGTCGCAACTGGCCGCATTCCTCGACGCCAACATCTAAGCGTCGTAAAAAAAGCCCCGCAAATTGCGGGGCTTTTTCGTAAAGCAGGGCTAGACGCTCTGAAATTCAGGTGGTACATTCGGCCCCGCACTGGTTTCTCCACTGCCCCCTGCAAGCCGTCGCCGACGCATTCCTTTCGATTAGTACGCGATCCTGTCGCCTTCTCTGCGGCGCGGCCTCATTAAGCCAAAAGCTTAATTCCCCCCCTCTATAAATGATTACGTCATTCCTATATGAATCTGACTGAACTCAAGCAAAAGCCGATTACCGACCTGCTCCAACTGGCCGAAGAAATGGGCATAGAAAATATGGCCCGTTCGCGCAAGCAGGACGTGATTTTCTCCCTGCTGAAAAAGCACGCGAAAAGCGGCGAGGAAATCTCCGGTGATGGCGTGCTGGAGATTCTCCAGGACGGCTTCGGCTTTCTCCGCTCTGCAGACGCCTCCTATCTCGCCGGCCCAGACGATATCTACGTCTCGCCGAGCCAGATCCGTCGCTTCAACTTGCGCACCGGTGACACCATCGTTGGCAAGATCCGCCCTCCAAAGGAAGGCGAGCGTTATTTCGCCCTGCTCAAGGTCGACACGATCAACTTCGATCGCCCGGAGAACGCGAAGAACAAGATTCTCTTCGAGAACCTGACGCCGCTGTTCCCAACCGTGCGCATGAAGATGGAAGCCGGCAACGGTTCCACCGAAGACTTGACCGGTCGTGTGATCGACCTGTGCGCCCCGATCGGCAAAGGCCAGCGTGGCCTGATCGTCGCGCCGCCGAAAGCCGGTAAGACCATCATGCTGCAGAACATTGCAGCGAACATCGCGCGTAACAATCCTGAAGTTCACCTGATCGTGCTGCTGATCGATGAGCGTCCGGAAGAAGTGACCGAAATGCAGCGCACCGTGCGCGGCGAAGTGGTTGCCTCGACGTTCGATGAGCCGCCAACCCGCCACGTGCAGGTTGCCGAAATGGTGATCGAGAAGGCCAAGCGCCTGGTCGAACACAAGAAGGACGTGGTGATCCTGCTCGACTCCATCACCCGTCTGGCCCGTGCCTACAACACCGTGATCCCGAGCTCCGGCAAAGTGCTCACCGGTGGTGTCGATGCCCACGCCCTGGAGAAGCCAAAACGTTTCTTCGGCGCCGCGCGTAACATCGAAGAAGGCGGCTCGCTGACCATTATCGCCACCGCGCTGGTTGAAACCGGCTCGAAGATGGACGAAGTGATCTACGAAGAGTTCAAGGGTACCGGCAACATGGAGCTGCCTCTGGACCGTCGCATCGCTGAAAAGCGTGTGTTCCCGGCCATCAACATCAACCGCTCCGGCACCCGCCGCGAAGAGTTGCTGACGGCCGACGACGAACTGCAGCGCATGTGGATCCTGCGTAAGCTGCTGCACCCGATGGACGAAGTCGCTGCCATCGAGTTCCTGATCGACAAGCTGAAAACCACCAAGACCAACGACGAGTTCTTCCTGTCGATGAAACGCAAGTAATACTGCGTTTCAGGTCCGAAAGAATGGCGCCCCCAGGGGCGCCATTTTTTTGCCTGGGGTTTTTAACGACACCCGGCCGGCAATTGCGCCGCCGATAGGGCTGCCAGCCGCCCTCAGAGCAGGTAGGATGTACGCCTATTTTACGGGTGGCATGGTTAATGAAATTCAAGGATCTTCGGGATTTCGTGCAGCAACTTGAGCAGCGCGGAGAGTTGAAACGTATTCAGGTGCCGGTGTCCCCAGTCCTGGAAATGACTGAGATTTGCGACCGCACCTTGCGCAACAAGGGCCCGGCGCTGCTGTTCGAGAACCCCACAGGCTTTGATATCCCGGTGCTCGGCAACCTGTTCGGCACGCCCGACCGGGTGGCATTCGGCATGGGCGCCGAGTCGGTCAGCGAACTGCGCGAAATCGGCAAGCTGCTGGCGTTCCTCAAGGAGCCCGAGCCGCCCAAGGGCCTGAAGGACGCGTGGTCGAAGCTGCCGATCTTTCGCAAGATCATTGCCATGGCGCCCAAGGTGGTCAAGGACGCGGTATGCCAGGAAGTGGTCATCGAAGGCGATGATGTCGACCTGGCGATGCTCCCGGTGCAGACCTGCTGGCCCGGCGACGTCGGCCCGCTGATCACCTGGGGCCTGACCGTCACCAAGGGCCCGAACAAGGACCGCCAGAACCTGGGCATCTACCGCCAGCAAGTGATCGGCCGCAACAAGGTGATCATGCGTTGGTTGAGCCACCGTGGTGGGGCGCTGGATTTCCGTGAGTGGTGCGAGAAGCACCCGGGCCAGCCGTTCCCGGTTTCCGTGGCCCTGGGGGCCGACCCGGCGACGATCCTCGGCGCCGTGACGCCGGTGCCCGACAGCCTGTCCGAATACGCCTTTGCCGGCCTGCTGCGCGGCAACCGCACCGAGTTGGTGAAGTGCCGTGGCAACGACCTGCAAGTACCGGCCACCGCCGAAATCATCCTTGAAGGCGTGATTCATCCGGGCGAGATGGCCGATGAAGGCCCATATGGCGACCACACCGGCTACTACAATGAAGTCGACAGCTTCCCGGTGTTCACCGTCGAGCGCATCACCCACCGGGTCAAACCGATCTACCACAGCACCTACACGGGCCGGCCGCCTGATGAACCGGCGATCCTCGGTGTGGCGCTGAACGAAGTGTTCGTGCCGATCCTGCAGAAGCAGTTCCCGGAAATCACCGACTTCTACCTGCCGCCGGAAGGCTGCTCGTACCGCATGGCCATCGTGACCATGAAGAAGTCGTACCCGGGCCATGCCAAGCGCGTCATGCTCGGTGTGTGGTCGTTTTTGCGACAGTTTATGTATACCAAGTTCGTTATTGTCACCGACGACGACATCAACGCCCGGGACTGGAACGACGTGATCTGGGCCATCACCACGCGCATGGACCCCAAGCGCGACACGGTGATGATCGATAACACGCCGATCGACTACCTGGACTTTGCCTCGCCGGTGTCGGGCCTGGGCTCGAAGATGGGCCTGGATGCCACTCACAAGTGGCCGGGTGAAACCACCCGCGAGTGGGGCCGGGTGATCGTCAAGGATGAAGCGGTGACGGCGCGTGTCGATGCGATGTGGAAAGAATTGGGAATAGATTGATGCGTGTAACCCTGCAACCTTCCGGTGCGGTCCTCGACTTGCAGCCCGGCGAGCGGATTCTTGAAGGCGCGCGGCGCCTGGGCTATGAATGCCCGCAGGCGTGCCGTAATGGGGTGTGCCACGTCTGTGCGGCCCTGTTGGTCGAGGGCCGGGTGCAACAAGCCGGTGAGGTGCGCGATCATGGCGAGTTCTATACCTGCATCGCCGAGCCCTTGGAGGATTGCATCGTGCTATGGGATGGCGTGCTGGCGCCGGGAGAGTTGCCGGTGCGCAAACTTGCCTGCCAGTTGAGCGAATGCGTGGACCTGGGGGGCGACGTGTGGCGCGTGCGCCTGCGGGCACCGGCCGGCAAGGCGGTGCGCTATCACGCGGGCCAGTACCTGATGATCGAGCGCGAAAACGGCGAGAAGTCGGCGTTTTCCCTGGCTTCGGCGCCCCATGCCGGGCGCGATTTGGAACTGCATGTGCTGGTGCGTGAAGACAGCGCCCGCAGCCTGATCGAGCAGTTGCAGCGTAACCAGATGGCGCGGGTCGAACTGCCATTTGGCGATACCCACCTGGCCGAACTGCCCGACGGGCCGCTGGTGCTGATCGCGGCCGGCACCGGCATGGCCCAGATGCATAGCCTGATCGAGCACTGCCGGGCCAGCGGTTTCAAGCACCCTGTGCACCTGTATTGGGGCGTGCGCCAACCGGATGATTTCTATCAGGTGGAGCATTGGGAGCAGTGGCAGCAATTGCCCAATCTGTTCCTGCACAAAGTGGTCAGTGACCTGTGCGGTTGGGAAGGGCGCTGTGGCTTGTTGCATGAGGCGGTGTGTGAAGACATCAGCGACCTCAAGGCCGTGCATGTCTATGCCAGTGGTTCGCCGGCGATGATTTACGGCACGCTGGATGCGCTGGTCAACGCCGGCATGGATGCACACCAGATGCGCGCCGACGTGTTTGCCTACGCACCACGCTCCTGACTTCAAACGGTGTGTGGGCTTGCCTGCGAAAGCGGTGAATCAGTCGCTGGATGTGTTGACTGACACACCGCATTCGCGGGCAAGCCCGCTCCCACATAGGCCCGGTTCCCACAGGGGATTGTGTCTACTCACGTCTGTCGGTGTCAGAACCGCACACCTGTGGTCACCATCGCCGCATTGAACCCCAGCAATACGAATTCCGCCGCTACCGGCCCATAGTGGGTTCCCACCGACGGAATGATCACCGGCGCCACGCCGTAGCGGTTCAGCGGAATCTTGTCGCGATACTTGCCGCGATAGCCCTGGATCGCCCCGCCAGTGAGCTTCAGATACACCGGATAGTCGCTCATGTCGTAGCGCTTGCCTGCGTACGCGTAGTACGAGCGCTGGCGAAACGAGTTGCGAAAGGTCGCACCGCCATACACCCACCCCGAAGCGTCATTACGCTCCAGGCCGATCAGGTCCTGGTTGTTGTTGTGCTCGGGATCCGGCGCAAAGTGCCGGGTGTAGACGCTGGTCTGGGCGTACCAGAAGCCTTTGTCGTCGTTGGCCGGCGCTTCGGCGGCCAGGGCGGTGGTGGCCTGTGCCAGGAGCAGCAGGCCGGAAAGTCGGTTTTTCATGGGGCGACCTCGATAGTCGGTGGATGCACGGCTAAGTGGGTCGTGACGCGGGCCTATTTTGAGGGCTCGCTCTGCCCAAAGGCTGAACGGGCGCTGAAAGTAGCGGGATTTTCTGGAGCAATCCTGATGAACGGGGCCTGTTGCTTATGCTTTCGCTTATTCTTAAAAGATATTTATTCGTCAAGATGAATATCATTAAGCTATATGTCATCGGGCTACCGACTATCTGCCACAAACCAGTAAATGACCGCCACCGTCCGCCACACGGATCGATCGTATGAACTCAGGGCATTGACGTTCTGACTTTTGATTCCAAGGGGAGCGGTATGGGGAGCTACAACAGGCACGCGCTGTACACGGCGATTTTGTCAGCCAATTTGCTGGCCGCCGTGGGATTCAATCCAGTGATCGCCGCTGAAGCGGCGACGGCCGAAACGCCAAAACTCGACACCGTGATCGTCACGGGTACCCGCGCCCAAGAGCGCACGGCCAGCGCGTCACTATCACCTATTGATGTGATTTCCGGCGAAAGCCTGCGCAGCACCGGTTCCGATGAGCTGGGCGCGGTACTGGCGCGGCTGATTCCTTCTATCAACTTCCCCCGCCCTAGCCTGGTGGACGGCGCCGAACTGGTGCGCCCGGCGCAACTGCGCGGCCTGTCGCCGGATCAAGTGCTGGTGCTGGTCAATGGCAAGCGGCGCCACACCAGCGCTTTCGTCAACCTGGGTGGTGCGGTCGGCCGCGGTTCGGCCCCGGCGGATTTGAATGCTATCCCGTTGTCGGCGGTCGACCATATTGAAGTGCTGCGCGATGGCGCGTCGGCTCGCTACGGGTCCGATGCAATTGCCGGGGTGATCAACGTGATCCTCAAGCAGACCGACCACGGCGGCTCGGTTTCGAGCAAGTTCGGCCAATACAAGAAAGGCGACGGGATTCAGCGCAACATCAGCGGCAACACCGGCCTGGCCTTGGGCGAGAACGGGTTTATCAACCTTTCGGCCGAAGGTGCCGACAATGACTACACCAACCGCGCCGGCCACGATTACCGCCCGGCCAGCATCGGTTCCACCACGTACGGCCAGCGGGTGTTCCGCCAGGGCGAACCTTCGACCAACGAAGGCAAGCTGTGGCTGAACGCCGGCTATGCCTTCAACGAGGCTGCCGAGTTCTACACTTTTGGCGGCTACAGCAAGCGGCGTGGCGAGACGGCGGCGTTCTACCGGGCGAGCAATGCGTCCAACAACCTCCCGGCGCTCAACCCCAATGGCTACCTGCCGCTGATCCGTGGCAGCCTCGAAGATACCTCGCTGGTGGCCGGCCTGCGCGGGCAGTTGGCGTATGACTGGCACTACGACCTGTCGGCCAACTACGGCAAGAACCAGTACGAACTGCGCACCGAAACCATCAACACCTCCCTGGGCCTGGCGACGCCGCGCAAATTCGACAACGGCACCCTGAGCAACGAGCAGAAGCAGCTCAGCCTGGACCTGTCCCGTGAGTTTGACCTGGGCTGGCTGCCGTACCCGGTATCGGTGGCATTCGGCGGCGAATACCTGCACCAGGGCTATGAGATCGAAGCCGGTGAGCCGGCCTCCTATTACCAGACCGGCAGCTCGGGCCTTGGCGGTTTCCGCGATGCCGACGCCGGCAGCACCTCGCGCCACAACTGGGCGCAGTACCTGGACCTGGAAACCAACTTCACCGAGAAGCTCGGGGTTTCGGCGGCGGTGCGCCATGAGGACTACAGCGACTTCGGCTCCAACGTCAGCGGCTCGCTGTCGGCGCGCTATGACTTCACCCCGCAAGTGGGCCTGCGCGGCAGTATTTCCAATGGCTTTCGCGCACCGTCCCTGGCCCAGCAGAACTTTGCCTACACCTCATCGCAGTTGATCGGCAACACCATCCAGGAAGCCGGCACCTTCCCGGCCAACAGCCAGGTGGCGCGTTTGCTTGGCGCCGAAGACCTCAAGGCCGAGAAGTCACGCAACTACAGCCTGGGCCTGGTGCTGGAGCCCGCGGATAACCTGACGGTGACGGCGGACGTCTACCGTATCGACATTCGCGACCGCATCAGCCTGTCGTCCAACCTTGCCCTTAACGCGGCGACACGCGCCTATCTGCAAGCCAATGGCGTCGGCAATATCGACTACACCACCGCCCGCTACTTCACCAATGCCACGGACACCAGCACCGACGGCGTCGACCTGGTGGCCAACTACCGCTACCAGTTGGACAACGGCATCCGCTGGAACAGCACCGTGGGATACAACTACAACCACACCAAGGTCACGGACGTGAAGGCCAACCCGGCCATTCTCGATAGCCTGGGCGCCAACCTGGTGCGGGTCGACCGGCGCGAGCGCATCGGTCTGCTGGGCGACACCACGCCCCAGCACAAGCTGAGCCTGGGCAACGATTTCACTTTCGGCAATTGGGCGCTGCACAGCAATCTGGTGCGCTATGGCGAATTCACCAGCTACCAGGCGGACAAGGTCAATGACCAGACCTTCAAGGCCGCCTGGGTGCTGGATTTGTCGGCTGACTACACATTACACAACTGGACCTTCACCGTGGGCGGCGACAACGTGACCGATAAGTACCCGGAAAAGCTCAATGCCTACGCCAGCAGTGGCGGCAACCTGGCCTATAGCACTTTTTCGCCTTACGGTTACAGCGGCGCGTTCTATTACGGTAAAGTCGCCTATAACTGGTAGTAGCTCTTCATTTCCGAGAAAGGAGACCTAAGCGATCCGCCATGACCGTTATTGAATCCGAACTTCTGCAATTGGCTTACCCTCCGCGGCTCGATCTGGGGCCGCAACTCACTCACGAACAATTGATGAGCTCAATGCAGGCCACCATGGGCCTGCACAAGGGTGGGCCGGTCTGGTTGTTTGCCTACGGCTCGCTGATCTGGCGTCCCGAGTGTTCGGCCACCCAGCGCCTGCGGGCACGGGTCCACGGTTATCACCGGGGCCTGTATCTGTGGTCCCACGAGCATCGGGGTACGCCGGAGTTGCCGGGGCTGGTGTTTGGCCTGGATCGCGGCGGCTCGTGCAGTGGCTTTGCCTATCGCCTGCCGGAGGAGCAGTTGGAGGCTTCGCTCTATGCCTTGTGGCAGCGGGAGATGCCTTACCCTTCGTATCGGCCACACTGGCTCAGTTGCCGGCTTGAAGACGGCAGTCAGGTGCAGGCGTTGGGTTTTGTGCTGGAGCGGCACTTGCCCAGCTACGCCGGCAACTTGCCCGACAGCGTGCTGAACCAGGTATTCGCCAGCGCTTGCGGGCGCTACGGCACTACTCGCGATTATGTCGAGCAGACCGTCAACGCCCTGCGTAGCCACGCCATGCCAGACAAGAATCTGGAGGCGCGGCTCAAGCGATGTGCCAAAGGCGTCGCGGCGATTAACGCGCCGAGCTGACGCTATTGGTGTGCCACAGCGTAGGAATCAGGAACGCGATAGCCAACAGGCACGCGCCGATCAGCAGCACAAAGCCGCCATCCCAGCCGAAGTGGTCCACGGTGTAGCCCATGGCCGCACTGGCCGCTACCGAACCGCCCAGGTAACCGAACAGGCCGGTAAAACCTGCGGCTGTACCGGCGGCTTTCTTCGGCGCCAGTTCCAGTGCCTGCAGGCCGATCAGCATCACCGGGCCGTAGATCAGGAAGCCAATGGAGAACAGCGCGATCATGTCGACCATCGGGTTGCCTGGCGGGTTGAGCCAGTAAACCAGAGTCGCCACGGTGACCAACGCCATGAACACAATGCCGGTCAGGCCTCGGTTGCCACGGAAGATCTTGTCTGACATCCAGCCGCACAGCAGCGTGCCCGGAATCCCTGCCCACTCATAGAAGAAGTACGCCCAGGACGACTTGTCGACCGTGAAGTGCTTGGCTTCCTTGAGGTAGGTCGGTGCCCAGTCCAGCACGCCGTAGCGCAGCAGGTACACGAACACGTTGGCGAAGGCGATGTACCAGAGCATTTTGTTGCGCAGCACGTACTTGACGAAGATTTCCTTGGCGCTGAATTCGTCTTCGTGGCTGTCGTCGTAACCTTCCGGGTAGTCGTTCTTGTACTTCTCGATAGGCGGCAGGCCCACCGACTGTGGGGTGTCGCGCATGGTGATGAAGGCAAACGCCGCTACCGCCAAGGCTACAGTGGCCGGTACATAGAACGCCGCGTGCCAGTCGTTGAACCAGGCCATACCCAGCAGGAACAGCGGGCCGATCAAGCCGCCGCCGACGTTATGCGCCACGTTCCACACCGACACCACGCCGCCGCGTTCTTTCTGCGACCACCAGTGCACCATGGTCCGTCCGCTCGGCGGCCAGCCCATGCCCTGGGCCCAGCCGTTGATGAACAGCAAAATGAACATCATCGTCACGCTGGAGGTGGCCCAAGGCGCGAAACCGAAAATGAACATCACCCCCGCCGACACCAGCAAGCCAAAAGGCAGGAAGTAGCGCGGGTTGGAGCGGTCGGACACCAGGCCCATGAGGAACTTGGACAGGCCATAGGCAATGGCGATCGCCGACATGGCCAGGCCCAGTTGACCACGGGTGTAACCCTCGTCGATCAAATACGGCATGGCCAGGGAGAAGTTCTTGCGCAGCAGGTAGTAACCCGCGTAGCCAAAGAAAATACCGGCGAAGATCTGCCAGCGCAGTCGTCGGTAAGTACTGTCGATCTTTTCTTCAGGCAGGGGTGCCTGATGAGGGGCAGGACGAAAGAAAGCAAACATTCAAGAGCTCCAAATTTCTTGTTTTGACTGCGGATGCGAATGTTACAGTTTCGTTACCGAAAATAGCATCGCCTCTTATCTGCAAACACAGGAAACTGGAGTAATTGCATGTTCTTTTACGAACATGTCGCTAATAGATAAATATGCGTCGTAATCAAATTCCTCAGAACCCCGCGACTCAACTGTAGGAGCTGGCTTGCCAGCGATAGCGGTGGCTCAGCTAAACAGGTGGAGCTGACGGACCGCTATCGCAGGCAAGCCAGCTCCTCCACAGATCAGTGGCGGACCTGGACGACCACCTTGCCCACCGCCTTGCGCTGCCCCAGGTCATTGATCGCCTGGGCGGCGTTATCCAGCGGGTACACCTGCGAAACCAGTGGCTTCAGCTTCCCCTCGGCATACCAACTGAACAGTTGCTGGAAATTCGCCGCATTATCCTGGGGCTGGCGCTGGGCGAACGAGCCCCAGAACACCCCGACCACCGCCGCGCCCTTGAGCAGCGCCAGGTTCACTGGCAACTCAGGAATACGCCCGCTGGCAAAGCCCACCACCAACAGGCGCCCGTTCCAGGCGATGGCGCGGATGGCCTGGTCAAACAGGTCGCCACCTACCGGGTCGTAGATCACGTCGGCGCCATTGCCATCGGTCAGGCGCTTGATTTCATCCTTGAGGTTGGTTTCGCTGTAGTTAATCAACTCATCGGCACCCGCCGCCTTGGCCACAGCCAGCTTGTCGGCGCTGCTGGCGGCAGCGATCACCCGGGCGCCCATGGCCTTGCCGATTTCCACAGCGGCCAGCCCCACGCCACCGGACGCACCCAGTACCAGCAGGGTCTCGCCGGCCACCAGGTGGCCGCGCTGCTTGAGCGCGTGCATCGAGGTGCCGTAGGTCATGCTGAAGGCGGCGGCGGTGTTGAAGTCCATGCTCGGCGGGATCGGCAGTACGTTATAGCCCGGTACCGCGACCTGTTCGGCAAAGCTACCCCAGCCGGTCAACGCCATGACCCGGTCGCCGACCTTGAGGTGGCTGACCTTTTCCCCGACTTCGCTGACCACGCCTGCCGCTTCGCCACCCGGCGAGAACGGGAAGGGTGGCTTGAACTGGTACTTGCCCTCGATGATCAGCGTGTCCGGGAAATTCACCCCGGCGGCATGCACATCCAGCAGGATCTCGTTCTTCTTGATCGCGGGGCTGGCGACGTCTTCCAACACCAGGGTTTCGGCAGGGCCGAAGGCTTTGCACAGCACGGCTTTCATCGGACTATTCCTTTTGGCGTATTGGCCGATAAGTGTAGGTGGGTAAGGTCACGGGTCAACGAGCATGCCCCGGCCTGATAAGTCGCCATAAGCTTGTGCTCTGCCTTGCTAGCGTTATGCTACTGGCAACCGAATTTGAGGAATGAACTGTGAAAGCGTGGATCCTGTTGATGCTGGCCCTGACGTTGCCGATGGCGGCCCATGCCGAAGAAGCCAAGGAAGGCGAAGCGCCGAAGGTCAGCTATTACAGCCTGACGCCGCCTTTTGTGGGCAACTACGCCTTGGATGGCGGCCCGAAACTGCGGGTGTACAAGGCCGATGTGGCCCTGCGCGTGACCGGCCCGGAAGCGGCGGCGGCGATCAAGGCCAATGAACCGTTGATTCGCAACCAACTGGTGGCGTTGTTTACCCAGCAGACTGTCGAGAGCATGGGCAGTGTCGAAGGCAAAGAGAAGTTGCGCCAGGAAGCGTTGAAGCAGACCCAACAAGTGATGAACGACGAAACCGGCAAGCCGGTGGTTGAGGACCTGTTGTTCAACAACTTGATCATCCAGTAAAGCCCGCGCTGAAAAGCCGGTGCCCACATTTGACGGTGCTCACCCTCAAAATGTGGGAGCTGGCTTGCCTGCGATGACAGCCTTGCGGGCGCCTCAAGACGCCAGGCTTTTCCTGAACCTGGCCAACGCCACCGCAAAAAACAACAACCCAATCGCCGCTAGCGCCAGCAAGTCCGGCCACACCACGCTTACTCCTGCATCCCGGAACAGAATCGCCGCACTCAAGCTCACAAAGTGCGTCGACGGCGAGCCCTGCATCACCCATTGCAACCATTCGGGCATGCTGTCCAACGGCGTGCTGCCGCCAGACAGAAGCAGCATCGGAATGATCACCGGAATTGCCAGCAAACCGAATTGCGGCGTCGAACGGGCGAGGGTGGCCAGGAAGATGCCCAGGGCGGTGCTGGCAAACAGGTAGAGTGCCGTCACCAGCAGGAACAAGCTCAACGACCCGGCCAGCGGCACGCCGAGCATGCCCTTGACCACCACTTCCAGCGACAGCCAGGTGCACAGCACCACCACCAGCATGTTGCTCCAGATTTTCGCCAGCATGATCTCCAGCGCTGTCAGCGGCAGCACCAGCAGATGGTCGAGGGTGCCGTGTTCGCGCTCGCGCAGCAGCGCCGTGCCGGTCAGTACGATGGCCAGGATGGTGATGTTGTTGACGATCTGGATCACCGCCAGGAACCAGCCACCTTCCAGGTTGGTGTTGAACAATGCCCGGGTGGTGAGGGCCGCCGGCGCCCGCTGGCTGGCGTCAGGCTGGCCACTGTAGGTCAGCAGTTCGCGCTGGAAAATCCGCCCGATATAACCCGCACCCATAAAGGCCTGGCTCATCGCCGTGGCATCCACGTTGACCTGTACGCTTGGTTGGCGCCCGGCCAACAGGTCTGCCTGGAAATTGGCCGGCACGTTGATCACGAAGGTGTACTGGCCGCTGTCCATGACCTTGTCCAACTGGTCGTAGGCCAGTGGCACGGCGGGTTGGAATTCCGGTGGCTGCAGGGCTTCGGCCAACTGGCGCGACAATTGGCCGTGGTCCTCATCGACAAAGGCCACGCTGGCGTTGTGCACGCCAATCACCGAGCCGGCCGCTGGCATATAGATGGCGACGGTGAAGGCGTAGAACAGAAACAACAGCAACACACTGTCGTGGCGCAGGCTGGTGAGTTCCTTGATTCCCAGGCGCAGGATATGGGCGAACTTGTGCATCAGGCCTCCTGCTTCTTAAGCATGACCAGGCTCAGCCCGGTGAACCCCAGGAAAAACCCGAACAGCGCCAGGCACTGCGGCCACAACTGGCGCAAGTCCAGGGCTTTGGTGAAGGTGCCGACGGCCACATCCAGGAAGTAACCGGCAGGAAACAGCATGCCCATCAGCGCGGCCGCCCCTTCCAGAGACGAGCGCGGCACGATCAACCCGGAGAATTGGATGGTCGGCAGGCTGGTGATGATCATGGTGCCGAGAATCGCGGCGATCTGGGTGCGGGTGAACGCGGAAATCAGGAGGCCCATGCTGGTGGTCGCCAGCACGTACAGCAGGCCGCCAAAGGCCAGGGTCAGAGCGCTGCCCTTGAACGGCACGCCGAACAGCCAGCGATTCATTGCCACCAGCAAGGCCAGGCTGATCAGGCTGATGACCAGATACGGCGCCTGTTTGCCGAGGAGGAATTCCAGGCGGGTCAGCGGCGTGGCGTAGAAGTTGGTAATCGAACCCAGCTCCTTCTCACGCACGATGCCCAGGGCGGTAAGCATTGCCGGGATAAAGGCCAGGATCAGCGCCATCACGCCGGGGCCGATGGCATTGACGCTGACCACGTCCTGATTGTAGCGAAAGCGCGTTTCCAGTTTGGCCGCAGGCGGTTGGGCCCGTGGTGTGCTGTTGAGTTCGGCCAATTGCTGGAGGTTGGCCTGGTGCACCGCTTCTACATAATTGCGGCTGGTCTCGGCGCGAAACGGCATGCCGCCATCAAGCCAGGCGGCCACCGCCGGTTGGCGTCCGGCGTACAGATCGCGGCCAAACCCGGGTGGAATTTCCAGGGCCAGTTTGATCTCCGAGCGTTGCAGGCGCCGGTGCAACTCGGCCGAATCGGTGATCTGCGGCTGTTCGGCGAAGTAGCGTGAACTGCGAAAGGCTTCCAGGTAGGCCCGGCTTTGGGGCGTCTGGTCCTGGTCGTACACGGCGAAGGCAAGCTTCTCCACGTCCAGGGAAATGCCGTAGCCGAAGATCACCATCATGAAAATCGCCCCGAGCAGGGCAAAGGCCATGCGCACTTTGTCGCGCAGCAGTTCCTTGCCTTCACGGCTGGCCACCGCCAGCAGGCGCGCCAGGCTGAAGCCGCGCTTGCTGACGGGCGGCGTAGTCGGCGTGTTGACGGTCGCGCTGGGCGCGTCGGCTTGCGGGGCTTGCTGGGCTTGCTCCAGGCAGGTGACGAACGCGGCTTCCAGGGTCTCGCCGTGGAATTGTTGTTGCAGTGCGTGCGGCGTGTCGCAGGCCAGCACCTTGCCGGCGTGCATCAAGGAAATACGGTCGCAGCGCTGGGCTTCGTTCATAAAGTGGGTGGAGAGGAAAATCGTCACCCCTTGCTCGCGGGACAGCTCCACCAGCAGGCGCCAGAAATCGTCACGTGCGGCGGGATCCACACCGGACGTGGGTTCGTCGAGGATCAGCACTTCCGGGCGATGCAGTACCGCCACGGCCAGGGACAGGCGCTGGCGCAAACCCAGGGGCAACTCACCGGAAGGTTGTTCGGCAACGCTGCCCAGGTCAAAACGCTGGATCAACTCTTCGATACGCGGGCCGCTGTCAGCCTTGGGCAGGTCGAACAGTTGTGCGTGCAGCACCAGGTTCTGGCGCACGCTGAGCTCGCCGTACAACGAGAAGCTCTGGGACATGAAGCCCACGCGCTTGCGGGTCGCCAGGTCCTTGGCGTTCACCGGGTTGCCCAGCAGTGTGGCGCTGCCTTCGCTGGCCGGCATCAGCCCGGTGAGGACTTTCATGGTGGTGGTCTTGCCACAGCCGTTGGAGCCGAGAAAACCAAAGATCTCACCACGGCCGATGGCGAAGCTGACTTTGTTCACCGCCGTAAAGTCGCCAAAACGCAGGGTCAGGTCGTGGGCTTCGATGGCGATATCAGTGTTGTCGTTCGCCCGAGGTGGGATCACCAGCGGCTGGTTGTTGTGCGCGCTGTCGCCCTGGAAATGGGTAAAGGCTTCGTCCAGCTTGCCGCTGGGCGTGACAGCCGCCAGGTCGCGGCTCAGGCCATCGGCGATCAGTTTGCCGCGGTCGAGCATCAGGCAATGTTCGAACTGCTCGGCTTCCTCCATGTAGGCCGTGGCCACCAGCAGTGTCAGTTGTGGGCGTTCACTGCGTACGGTTTCCACCAGCTCCCAGAAGCGGCGGCGTGACAATGGGTCGACGCCGGTGGTGGGCTCATCGAGGATCAACAGATCCGGATCGTGGATCAGCGCGCAGCACAGCCCCAGTTTTTGCTTCATCCCGCCCGACAGTTTGCCCGCCGGACGGTCGGCGAAGCGCGCCAGGTCAGTGGCCAGCAGCAGGTTGTGCATGCGCTGGTCGCAGTCGGCTTTGGACAGGCCAAACAGGGTGGCGAAAAAGCGGATGTTTTCGCTGATGGACAGCTCGGGATACAGGTTGCCGCCCAGGCCCTGGGGCATAAAGGCGATCAACGGGTACAGGCTGTTGCGGTGGCGGCGGTCTTCGATGGAGCCGCCCAGCACCTGCAAGTCTCCGGCCTGCAGCTTTTTCACCCCCGCGATCAAGCCCAGCAGGCTCGACTTGCCCGCGCCATCCGGGCCGATCAGCCCGCAGCGGGTGCCGGCCGGCAGGCTGAAGGCGATGTCGATCAGTGCCTGTTGCTTGCCGTAGCGGTGGTTGATACCCGTGGCGTGCAGCGCCAGGCCGTTCATTGCAGGTTGGCCGGCCAGTCCAGGTCGGCAGTGCGCACGTAGCCGGCGCCGGGCATGCCGGGCTTGGCCTGGGGCACGGCGCTGGGTTGAGTCAGGCGCAGCTTGACGCGGAACACCAGTTTCTGGCGCTCGTCGCGGGTTTCCACTTCTTTGGGGGTGAACTGGGATTTGGCCGCGACAAAGCTGATTTTTGCCGGCAACGGCTGATCCGGCAGGGCATCGAGCACGATCCGCGCTTCGCTGCCCACGGTCAGGCGACCGGTGACCGAGGCGGGCAGGTAGAGGTTCATGTACTGGTCATTCGGGTCGATCAACAACAACACCCGCCCGCCGGCCCCGAGCACTTCGCCGGGTTCGGCCAGGCGCAACTGGATGATGCCGTCGATGGGCGCACGCAGGCTGCTGTCGTCGATCTCGCTGGTCAGTTGCGCCACCTGGGCCTGGGCGGCACCGATGGCGGCCTTGACCGCATTCACCTGGGCCTGGGCCGCGACCACTGCCGCGTTGCCGGTGTTCTGGCGGGCCTGTTGCTGATCGATCAACTGCGCGCTGGCAAAACCGCGTCGGTACAGTTCCTGGGTGCGCTTGAGTTCCTGGCTGGCCAGCAGGTTTTCGCTTTGGCGCAGTTGCACGTTGGCTTCGGCGGCGGCGAAATTTTCCTTGGCGCGCAGCACTTCGGCTTCAGCCTGGGAACGCTGGGCTTCCAGGGTGCGGGTGTCGATACGCGCCAGCAGTTGGCCCTTGAGCACCTTGTCGCCTTCATCGACCCGCACCTCGGCCAGGCGGCCGGGGATTTTGGTGGCAATCTGCACTTCGGTGGATTCCAGCCGGCCGTTGCCCATGCTCAAGCCTTCTGGCAGGCGGTCGAGGGTGGACTTCCAGTAGCCGAAGCCGCCGGCGGCGACCAACAGCAATATCAGGAGAAAGGCGAAGAATTGCGAACTGCGATGTGACGTCGACATGGGTGCATCCTGCGGTGTTAGCGTCCTAGTTTGCCGGGATCGTAACCGATAGCCGTTGATACCGGTCAAATGAATCCCTGACCCGCTCTTTATGATGCGGTGTTGAGGTGTTGATGGGGGCTTCTTTGGCCAGGGGGGGTTAGCGCAGGGCCATTACCGCCGCCCATTGTTCGGCTGTCACCGGCATTACGGACAGGCGACTGCCTTTTTGCACCAGGGGCATTTCGGCCAGGGCGGTCTGTTGCTTGAGGTAGCCCAGCCCGAGGACTTTGGGGAAGGTCTTGACGTGGGCAACGGTGATGGCGCTCCACGGATTTTTCTCGGGTGTGGCCTTGGCATCGAAGTAATGGCTGTCAGGTTCCAGCGCGGTCGGGTCGGGGTAAGCCGCTTCGATGATTTTCCCTACGCCGGCAATCCCCGGCTCCGGGCAACTGGAGTGGTAGAAGAAGAACTCATCGCCGACGGCCATGGCCCGCAGGAAGTTGCGCGCCTGGTAATTGCGCACGCCGTCCCAGCGCGCCTCGCCGAGTTTTTCCAGGCCCTTGATGGACAGCTCATCGGGCTCGGATTTCATCAGCCAATAGGCCATGGTTTTGCTCCTTTGCAGGGGATTGGGCAGGTTGTCTGTCAATTTCATGACAAACCGACGGTCGGTTGACGCCAAGGTTTGCGTGTTGGTTCACGTTAACGCAGAATGCCGGGATTTTAAGCTTGACGCAGCTGGAACGGACTACTTTGGAACGTTGCTGTCATCGTGTGTGATATGCCTGAAGGGGGGCAATCGATGAAACGCAAACCGGATTTACTATGGATTTTGGTTATTTTGTTCGGTCTGGGCGTCGTGACCACCGGGTATGCGCAAAGCCTGTGGTCGAACAAGACCGAAGCGCCCGTTGAATTTGCACAGCAGCAGCAACAAACCTTCAAGCGTTGACGCTATTTCGGCGCCGTTGATTCCAGCGGCGTCCCCTCTGCGACATACCATCTTCTATCGGTAACGGTGCCATTCAACGGCACGTCCCAGCTTGCCTGCGCCAGTCGTTCGACCTTCTGGCACTCATGGGCCAGCCCCAGCAGCGTTGGCTTGCGCCACGACGAACGGCGCGCCAGGTACGCCAGGCTGCGATCGTAAAAACCGCCGCCCATGCCCAGTCGCCCGCCCGCATCATCGAACCCCACCAATGGCAGCAGCACCAGGTCCAGGGCCCAGACCTTGCGCTGGCGCCCGACATTGACCCGTGGCTCAAGAATGCCAAAGCGATTGGGCGCAAGCTTTTCCCTGGGGCTCACGCGTTGGAACACCATCTTGGTCCGTGGCCAGGCGCTGAGCACCGGCAGGTAGGTGGCCTTGCCCCGGCGCTGGGCTGCGCGCAGCAGCAGGCGCGGATCGATTTCGCCATCCGTCGGCAGGTACAGGGAAATATGTTTGGCCCGGCGAAACAGCGGGTGCTGTGCCAGTTGCCGATACAGGCCAATGGCGGCCCGGCGCTGCTCGCTCGGCGTCAGGGCGCGACGGGCATTGCGCAACATGCGTCGAAGTTGCGGACGGGAAAGCGGCGCAGGTTCGGTCATGGTGGTCGGCTCATACAACAATGCCAGTCCGGGGACTGGCATTGAGTTTGGGAATCAGGCTCCCCGACAGAACCGCTGTCGACTTAGCCCTTGAACCCGAAAGTTCAAGGTGGAAGATGCAGTAGGCTTTAAGGCTTTCCGTCTAGCGGACATGCACACCAGCCCAACGTGCAACTTCCAGGGTAGTGCGAATCGGCTCAGGGACATCGCCGACTGGCAAGCACGCCAGGGAGTGAGGCGAGTATACCCCAAATAGACGCGGCAATCAGCCCTTGGGTGGTTCCTGATCGGTAGAAAGCACCAGGTCAACGCGCTCGAGCAGGTCACGCACTTGCTCGCGTGTCGAGCCGCTGGCCTGTACGTCAGGGCGTTCCTGCTTATGCAATAAATCGTGGGTAATGTTCAGTGCGGCCATCACGGCGATACGGTCGGCGCCGATGACTTTGCCGCTGCTGCGGATCTCGCGCATCTTGCCGTCCAGGTAGCGGGCAGCGCTCACCAGGTTGCTGCGTTCTTCCTGGGGGCAGATGATTGAATACTCTTTGTCGAGAATCTGCACGGTGACGCTATTGCTTGAACTCATGAGTCTTGCTCCAGGGCCTTCAGGCGCGAAATCATCGATTCGACCTTACGCCGGGCGATTTCGTTTTTTTCAATGAGGTGCGCGCGTTCCTCGCGCCAGGTCTTTTCCTGAGCTAATAGGAGTCCGTTTTGACTCTTTAGTTGCTCGACCCGGGTAATTAGCAATTCGAGTCTGGCCATCAGCGCTTGCAAGTCGGTGTCTTCCATTGGGTTCCACTGGATTTGTCTGATGAATGGCAACTGCAGGATAAACGATCTGACGCCCTTGATAGTCGGGTGCGTCTGCCGGTGCTAGGATACAGCGCTTCATTCTAGACATCGCGCCGCCTGGCGCCTAGCTCATCATGCCTATTCAGAATTCCCCGTACGACGCTTTTTCCAAACTGCTGAGCACCAGCGGCCACCCTTGCTCGCCCGCCGAACTGCATGGCGTGCTGTTGGGCCGCAGTTGCACCGGCGTCGGTTTTGACGCCGATAACTGGCTGGCCGACGTGGCCGAGCTGCTGGAAACCGAGCCTACCGAAAACGTGCGCAATGCGTTGATCGGTTTGCAAGAAATGGTTAAAGGCGAACTGACCGGTGATGACGTCACCGTAGTCCTGCTGCTGCCAACCGACGACGCGCCGCTCACCGAGCGTGCTGCGGCTCTGGGCCAATGGTGCCAGGGTTTCCTCCATGGCTTTGGCGTGAACGCCGGCGGCCTGGAACTGAGCACCGACGCCAAGGAAGTGTTGCAAGACCTGGCCGCCATCTCCCAGGTGCAAGATGCCCTGGAAGAGTCCGAAGACGGCGAAGGCGACTATATGGAAGTCATGGAATACCTGCGCGTCGCGCCGCTGCTGCTGTTCACCGAGACCAAAAAGTCGGCTGAGCCCGCAGCGCCCAAGCCGTCGCTGCACTAAGAGAGGGAACCCACCTGCCCATGATCCATATCCCCAAAGCGGAATACACCCGCCGCCGCAAGGCGCTCATGGCGCAGATGGAACCCAACAGCATCGCGATCCTGCCCGCCGCCGCCGTGGCGATCCGCAATCGTGATGTCGAGCACGTGTACCGCCAGGACAGCGACTTCCAGTACCTGAGCGGCTTCCCCGAGCCCGAAGCGGTGATTGTGCTGATGCCTGGGCGCATTCACGGCGAATACGTGCTGTTCTGCCGCGAACGCAATGCCGAGCGCGAATTATGGGACGGCCTGCGCGCCGGCACCGAAGGCGCGATTCGCGAATACGGTGCCGACGATGCCTTTCCGATCACCGATATCGACGACATCCTGCCCGGCCTCATCGAAGGCCGGGACCGGGTGTACTCGGCCATGGGCAGCAATGCCGAATTCGACCGGCACCTGATGGAATGGATCAACGTGATCCGCTCCAAGGCGCACCTCGGTGCGCAGCCGCCGAACGAATTCGTTGCCCTGGATCATCTGCTGCACGACATGCGCCTGTATAAATCCGCCGCAGAAGTGAAGGTGATGCGCGAAGCCGCGCGGATTTCCTGCGCTGCCCATATTCGGGCGATGCAGGCCAGCCGTGCCGGGTTGCATGAGTTCAGCCTGGAAGCCGAGCTGGACTACGAGTTCCGCCGGGGCGGGGCGAAGATGCCGGCCTATGGCTCCATCGTCGCGTCGGGGCGCAACAGTTGCATCCTGCACTACCAGCAGAATGACGCGCTGCTCAAGGACGGCGACCTGGTATTGATCGACGCCGGTTGTGAAATCGACTGCTATGCCAGCGATATCACCCGCACCTGGCCGGTCAATGGCAAGTTTTCCGCCGAGCAGAAGGCGATCTACGACATTGTGCTGGCCTCCCAGGAAGCCGCCTTTGCGCAGATCGCGCCGAACAAGCATTGGAACCAGGCCCATGAGGCGACCGTGCAAGTCATCACCGCCGGGCTGGTGAAGTTGGGCTTGTTGCAGGGTGATGTGGATGAGCTGATCGCCAGCGAAGCCTACAAGGCGTTCTATATGCACCGCGCCGGGCATTGGCTGGGCATGGATGTGCATGATGTCGGCGAGTACAAGGTTGGCGGCGAATGGCGGGTGCTGGAAGTGGGCATGGCCCTGACCGTGGAGCCGGGCATCTACATTGCCCCGGACAACCAGAACGTGGCAAAGAAATGGCGTGGCATAGGCGTGCGCATCGAGGATGACGTGGTGGTGACCAAGCAAGGCTGTGAAATTCTGACCGGTGGCGTGCCCAAGGGCGTGGCCGAGATCGAAGCACTGATGGCAGCAGCCCGATGAGCCGGGTCAACCTGGCCATTATCGGCGGCGGCCTGGTGGGCGCCAGCCTGGCGCTGGCGTTGCAGGCCGGGGCCAAGGCCCGGGGCTGGAAGATCGTGCTGATCGAACCCTTTGCTCCCGGCGACAGCTATCAGCCGAGCTACGACGCCCGCTCTTCGGCGCTGTCCTTTGGTGCGCGGCAGATCTACCAACGCCTGGGCGTATGGCAGGACATTTCCCGGCGTGCCGAGCCGATCAAGCAAATCCATGTTTCCGATCGTGGCCGCTTCTCTACCGCACGCTTGTCGGCGCTGGAAGAAGGCGTGCCGGCCCTGGGCTATGTGGTGGAAAACGCCTGGCTCGGGCAGTGCCTGTGGCAAGGCCTGGACAAAGACGTGATCAGTTGGCGTTGCCCGGCAGAAGTCAGCCGCATGGAGCCGCTGGCCGACGGCTACCGCCTGACCCTCAACGATGAAACCGTCATCGAATGCGACCTGGCGGTATTGGCCGATGGCGGCCGCTCCGGGCTGCGCGAGCAGTTGGGCATTGGCGTCAAGCAACGGCCTTACAACCAGAGCGCCCTGATCGCCAACATCACCCCCAGCGAAGCCCACAACGGCGAGGCGTTCGAGCGTTTCACCGACGAAGGCCCGATGGCCCTGCTGCCACTGGCGGACAACCGTTGCGCGCTGGTCTGGACCCGTGTCGGCATGGATGCCCAGCGCTTGGCGCAGTTGGATGAGCGCAGCTTCCTCAGTGAATTGCAGGGTGTGTTCGGCTACCGCCTGGGCACCTTGAAACAGGTCGGCGCGCGTCACTTGTATCCGCTGACGCTGGTGGAGGCCGAGGAGCAGGTGCGCTCGCACCTGGTGATCCTCGGCAACGCGGCCCACAGCCTGCACCCGATTGCCGGCCAGGGCTTCAACCTGTCCCTGCGTGATGCCTATGCCTTGGCCGAGGCCTTGCTGGCCGGGCCGGCGGTGCCGGGCGACCTGGCGACCTTGCAAGCTTACCGCGAACGCCAGCGCCTGGATCAGCAGATGACCGTGGGCTTCTCTGATCAGGTCACCCGCCTGTTCGGCAGCGGCCAGCCGCTGGTCGCCATGGGCCGTAACCTCGGCCTGCTGGGCCTGGACCTGTTGCCGCCGGCCAAGCGCTGGTTCGCCCGGCAGGCCATGGGCCTGGGTACGCGTCCTGATGCGTAAGTGGCTGATCGAGCGCCTGGGCAAGGCGCGGTTATTGCGTTGGGTCATGACCTTGTACCCGCCGTATCTGGGCGCAGGGATCAGCGTGCAGCATATGAGCGCGGACTTTCGTCATGTGAAGGTGCGGATGGGGCTGGGCTGGTACAACCGCAACTATGTCGGTACGCAGTTTGGCGGCAGCCTGTATTCGATGGTCGACCCGTTCTACATGCTGATGCTGATGGAGAACCTGGGGCGCGACTACATCGTCTGGGACAAAGCGGCGAGCATCGATTTCATCTCGCCGGGCAAAGGCCCGGTGTTTGCCGAGTTCTCCATCGACCAGGCCTTGCTGGATGAGGTGCTGCGGCAGACCGAGGGCGGCGATAAATACTTGCCGCGCCTCCAAGTGCAGATTCACGACGGCTCCGGCACCCTGGTGGCGCGAGTCGACAAAACCCTTTACGTGCGGCGCAAGCCGCCAGCGAAGCAGGCATAAAGCATGGACATGCGCGCAGATGTGCTGATTGTCGGGGCCGGAATGGTCGGAAGCGCCTTGGCGCTGGCGTTGCAAGGCAGTGGCCTGCAAGTGCTGCTGCTCGACGGTAGCCCGTTGAGCGTCAAGCCATTTGATGCCGACGCCCCGTTTGAACCACGGGTGAGCGCCTTGTCGGCTGCCAGCCAGCGCATCCTCGAACGCCTGGGCGTGTGGGACGGCATCGCCAGCCGCCGCGCCAGTCCCTACGGCGAGATGCAGGTGTGGGATGGCAGCGGCACCGGGCAGATCCACTTTTCGGCGGCCAGTGTGCATGCCGAGGTGTTGGGGCATATCGTCGAAAACCGCGTGGTCCAGGACGCCTTGCTCGACCGCCTGCACGACTGCGACCTGGGCCTGCTGGCCAATGCGCGCCTGGAACAGATGCGCCGCTCCGGCGATGACTGGCTGCTGACCCTCGCTGATGGCCGCACCCTGCGCGCGCCGTTGGTGATCGCGGCCGACGGCGCCAATTCGGCGGTGCGCCGCCTGACGGGCACTGCCACCCGCGAATGGGATTACCTGCACAACGCCATTGTCACCAGCGTGCGCAGCAGCCAACCGCACCAGCGCACGGCCTGGCAGCGCTTTACCGACCATGGTCCGCTGGCATTCCTGCCGCTGGTGCGCGATGGCCAGGAAGATTGGTGTTCGATCGTCTGGTCGACCACACCGAGCGAGTCCGAACGCTTGATGGCCCTGGACGACGAAAGCTTCTGCCGCGAACTGGAGCGCGCCTTTGAAGGCCGCCTGGGCAGCGTGATCAGCGCCGATCCACGCCTGTGTGTACCGTTGCGCCAGCGCCACGCCAAGCGTTACGTCGCCGAAGGCCTGGCCCTGATTGGCGATGCCGCCCATGTCATCCACCCGTTGGCGGGGCAGGGCGTGAACCTGGGATTCCTCGACGCGGCGGTGTTGGCCGAGGTGCTGCTGCAGGCGTCCGAGCGCGGTGAACGCTTGGCGGATGTGAAGGTGCTCAGTCGCTACGAGCGCCGGCGCATGCCCCACAACCTGGCGCTGATGGCGGCGATGGAGGGCTTTGAGCGGTTGTTCCAGGCTGACCAACTGCCGTTGCGCTGGTTGCGCAATGCCGGGTTGAAGATGGTCGACCAGATGCCCGAGGCCAAGGCGGTATTTGTGCGCCAGGCATTGGGATTGACTGGGGATCTACCGGAACTGGCCAAAACCTGAGGCCGGTTGCCGCACCCCGGAAGCCAATCACGCAACATCTCGTAACGCCTCCACCCAGTGTTCGGTTGAGATGCTAAATGTGAGTCCTTATCATTTGCGCTCACTTTTCCTACGAGAGACCGCACCTATGTTGGCACCCAAGCGCCTCCTGACTGCCCTGGCACTCACCCTTATCGCCAGCACCACCGTCCAGGCGGCTGACGAAGTGGTGGTCTACTCCTCTCGTATCGACGAGTTGATCAAGCCGGTGTTCGATGCCTACACCAAGAAAACCGGTGTACAGGTGAAGTTCATCACCGACAAGGAAGCGCCGCTGATGCAGCGCATCAAGGCCGAAGGCCAGAACGCCACCGCCGACCTGCTGTTGACCGTCGATGGCGGCAACCTCTGGCAAGCCGAGCAGATGGGCATTTTGCAGCCGTTCACCTCCAAGGTGATCGACGCCAACATCCCTGCGCAATATCGCGCTTCAAGCCATGCCTGGACCGGCTTGAGCCTGCGGGCGCGGACCATCGCCTACTCCACCGACCGTGTGAAGCCGGGTGAGTTGACCACCTACGAAGCCCTGGCCGACAAGCAATGGGAAGGCCGCCTGTGCCTGCGCACCGCGAAGAAGGTTTATAACCAGTCGCTGACCGCCACCCTGATCGAGACCCATGGCGCGGACAAGACCGAGGAGATCATCAAGGGCTGGGTCAACAACCTGTCCACCGACGTGTTCTCCGATGACATCGCCGTATTGCAGGCAATCAATGCCGGGCAGTGCGATGTGGGCATCGTCAATACCTACTACTACGGGCGCCTGCACAAGCAGGATCCGAAGCTGGCCGTGAAACTGTTCTGGCCTAACCAGGGCGACCGTGGCGTGCACGTCAACCTGTCGGGCATTGGCCTGACCAAATACGCCCCGCACCCGGACGCCGCCAAGGCCCTGGTGGAATGGATGACTACGCCTGAGGCGCAGAAGATCTTTGCCGACGTCAACCAGGAGTTCCCGGCCAACCCGGCGGTCGAGCCTTCGGCTGAAGTGGCGAGCTGGGGCAAGTTCAAGGCTGACACCTTGCCGGTGGAAGTCGCGGGCAAGCGCCAGGCCGAGGCGATTCGCCTGATGGATCGCGCAGGCTGGAACTGAGTACAATTTGTAAGGCTTCACAAATCTAATGTGGGAGCTGGCTTGTGTGGGAGCTGGCTTGCCTGCGATAGCATCACCCCGGTATCGCTGATACACCGAGGTGTCTGCATCGCAGGCAAGCCAGCTCCCACACAAGCCCGCTCCCACAGTGGTTTGTGTATGTCTCCAAATCATCCACTGCTTGGGAATTCCTTTTGGCCCACCCCGCCCAACGCCGCTGGTACCTGCCGGTCTTCACTGTCGCTGCCCTGGTGCTGCTGCCGCTGAGTGTCCTGCTGCTGTCCTGGCAAAGCATTGACACGCAAATCTGGTCGCACCTGTGGGACACCCAGATGCCGCGCCTGCTGGGCAACACCTTGACCCTGGTGTTGGGGGTCGGGGTTGGCGTAACGGTGTTGGGCGTGAGCCTGGCCTGGCTGACCAGCCTCTGTGAATTCCCCGGCCGGCGCTGGCTGGACTGGGCGTTGATGCTGCCGTTTGCCATCCCGGCGTATGTCCTGGCGTTTGTCTTCGTGGGCCTGCTGGATTTCTCCGGGCCGGTGCAGACCCTGCTGCGTGAGTGGTTCGGCACAGGCCTGCGCTTGCCGCGCGTGCGCTCCACCAGTGGCGTGATCATCGTGTTGGTGCTGGTGTTCTATCCCTACGTCTACCTGCTGGCGCGCACCGCCTTTCTGGCGCAGGGCAAGGGCTTGATGGAAGCGGCGCGGGTGCTGGGCCAATCACCCTGGCAGGCATTCTGGCGGGTGGCCCTGCCCATGGCGCGCCCGGCCATCGGCGCCGGCGTGGCCCTGGCGCTGATGGAAACCCTGGCGGATTTCGGCGCGGTGTCGGTGTTTAACTTCGACACCTTTACCACCGCCATCTACAAGACCTGGTACGGCTTTTTCAGCCTGTCCAGCGCCGCGCAACTGGCAAGCCTGTTGCTGTTGGTGGTGATGCTGGTGCTCTACGGCGAGCGCCGGGCCCGTGGCGCCAGCCGCCCGAGCAACGAGCGGCCACGGGGCAAGGCGCTGTATCACCTGCATGGGTTCAAAGCCGCCGCCGCGACTGGCTGGTGCGCCCTGGTGTTTGCCTGCGCGTTTGTCATTCCGATGATCCAACTGCTGGCCTGGTTCTGGCAGCGCGGGCGTTTCGACCTCGACGAGCGTTACACCGGGCTGATCGTACATACCCTTTACCTGGGCGGCATGGCCGCGCTGATCACCGTCAGCGTGGCGCTGCTGCTGGCGTTTGCCAACCGCCTGGCGCCGACCCGGGCCATCCGCTCCGGGGTGAGCCTGGGTAACCTGGGCTACGCCTTGCCGGGTTCGGTATTGGCGGTGTCGATCATGTTGGCGTTCAGCTATCTGGATCGCGAGTTAGTGATTCCGCTTTCCAGCTGGTTGGGAGGCGCGGGCAAGCCTTTGCTGCTGGGCAGCCTGTCGGCCCTGGTGATGGCTTATCTGGTGCGCTTCCTGGCCGTGGCCTATGGCCCGCTGGAAAACAGCCTGGCGCGCATCCGCCCATCCTTGCCGGAAGCAGCGCGTAGCCTGGGGGTCAGTGGGCCACGACTGTTTTGCAAAGTGTATCTGCCGCTCTTGCTACCAGGCACCTTGAGTGCAGCCTTGCTGGTATTTGTCGATGTACTCAAGGAAATGCCCGCGACCCTGCTGATGCGCCCATTCGGCTGGGATACCCTGGCCGTGCGCATCTTCGAGATGACCAGCGAAGGCGAGTGGGCGCGTGCCTCCTTGCCTGCACTGACCCTGGTATTGGTCGGCCTGTTGCCGGTCATCGGCTTGATCCGACGTTCGGCGCGACGAATCGGTTAGGTGCCAGTCCTACGGCTTGAGGCTACAATGCGCGGCATTCGGTGCGGCCCGTCTTTCGGGCAGGGTGGCTGATTGTGGCTGCAGGCCTTGTATTTCAAGGTGTGTAGCCCGAACGGCGACCGTCCGCACCTTCGCCACGCCCGGAAGGAGAAACCCATGGGACAGCGTACGCCTCTGTATGACCTGCATCTCGCCCTCGGCGCGAAAATGGTCGATTTTGGCGGTTGGGATATGCCTCTGCACTACGGCTCGCAAGTCGAGGAGCACCATCAGGTGCGCCGTGACTGTGGGGTGTTTGATGTTTCCCACATGACCGTGATCGACATCTCGGGCCATCAGGCCAGGGAGTGGCTACAGTACCTGCTGGCCAATGATGTCGGTCGTTTGCATGGCTGCGGCCATGCGCTGTACAGCGCCATGCTCAACGAGCAGGGCGGGGTGGTGGACGACATGATTGTCTACCGCACCGAAGACGGTTACCGGCTGGTGGTCAACGCGGCCACCCGCGACCAGGATATCGCCTGGATGCAGGCCCAGCTGGGCAGCTACCAGGTGATGATGCGTGAGCGCCCGGACCTGGCCATGCTGGCTATCCAGGGGCCCCAGGCCCGACACAAGATTGCCGAACTGGTCACCCAGTCTCGTGGCGTGTTGATCCACCAGCTCAAGCCCTTCGAGGGCCGTGCCGACGGCGACTGGTTCATCGCGCGCACGGGCTATACCGGCGAAGATGGCCTGGAAATCGTCCTGCCCGCCGACCAGGCCCCGGGTTTTTTCAACGACCTGGTCGGTGCGGGCATCTCGCCCATCGGCCTGGGCGCGCGCGACACCCTGCGCCTGGAGGCCGGCATGAACCTTTACGGCCAGGATATCCACCTGAATGTGTCCCCTCTGGCCGCCAATATGGCCTGGAGCATCGCCTGGGAACCCGCCAGCCGCGCGTTCATCGGGCGTGCGGCCCTGGAAGCCGAGCGTGAGGCTGGGGTTCAGCTCAAACTGGTGGGTCTGGTGCTGGAGGAGCGTGGGGTTTTACGCGCTCACCAGGTGGTTCGTATCGCCGATGTTGGCGAAGGAGAGATCACCAGTGGTAGTTTCTCTCCTACGCTGAGTAAATCCATTGCCCTGGCGCGTGTACCGATGGCAACCGCCGACCGCGCCGAGGTAGAGATTCGCGGCAAATGGTACCCGGTGCGAGTGGTCAAGCCGACCTTCGTGCGCCATGGCAAAACCTTGATCTAACCTTTTCCGGCAGGCCAATGGCTGCTGACATTTCTTTTGAGGACACAGACTATGAGCAATATCCCTGCCGAACTGCGTTTTGCCGAAAGCCACGAATGGGCACGCCTGGAAGCTGATGGCTCGGTGACCGTCGGGATCTCCGATCACGCCCAGGAAGCACTGGGTGATGTGGTCTTCGTTGAGTTGGCTGAAGTGGGCAAGGTATTTGCTGCAGGCGACGCAGCGGGCGTCGTGGAATCAGTGAAGGCTGCTTCGGATATTTACTCGCCAGTTTCGGGTGAAGTGATTGCGGTCAACGAGGATCTGACCGATGCCCCTGAGTCGCTCAACGAAAAGCCTTATGAGGCGTGGATCTTCAAGGTCAAGCCAAGCAATACCGCCGAACTGGAAAAACTGCTGGATGCCGCCGGCTACAAGGCTGCCATCGGCGAGTAACACCCCCCCTGTGTAGGAGCCGGCTTGCCGGCTCCTACAACAAAGGTCAGGGCTTGAGCACCTGCTTCACCGCCGCAACCGCGCGCTCTACATCCGCCTTGGTCATCGCCGTAAACATCGGCAACGACACAATCAAACGCCCGACTCGTTCTGCCACCGGGAACATGCCTTCCTTGAACCCCTGTGCCCGGTACAAACTCAGCAGATGGATCGGCGGGTAGTGATAGCCAATGCCCACGCCCTGGGCCTGCATCTGCTCCATGAACGTGGCGCGGGCTGGCAGGCCATCCTGGCGCTCAGGCAGTACCAGCTGGAACAAGTGCCAGTTGCTGTTTTCGAAGTCGGCAGGTGGCAACTGCGCGCCGTATGTCGCCTCGAAATCGCTGCCAAAACACTCGAAGTAATGCCGGGCCAGGGCCTGTCGATGGGCAGTGATCTGCTCGATGTTGGCAAATTGGCCCAGGCCAACCGCCGCGGCGACATCGGTCATGTTGAACTTGCCGCCCAGCACATCCACATCCAGGCCATCGAAGCCGCTGCGAGTCACGCCTTGCAGCCGGTACTTTTCCGCCAGGCGTGCTTCTTCGGCGTTGTTCAACACCAGGCAGCCGCCTTCGCAAGAGGTGATGTTCTTGTTTGCCTGGAAGCTGAACGAGACAAAATCCCCGGTGGCGCCGATCCTCTGGCCATCCCAGCTGGACCCGAGCGCCTGTGCGGCATCTTCGACGACACGCAGCCCATACTTGTTGGCCAGGGCGTAGAGCATCGGCATGTCCAGCGGCAGGCCGGCCAGGTACACCGGAATAATCGCCTTGGTACGCGGTGTGATAGCGGCTTCCAGTTGGGCCAGGTCAATATTGCGGGTCACGGGGTCGATATCGGCAAACACAGGCGTGGCGCCCACCTCCAGAATCACGTTGGCGGTCGCCACCCAGGAAATCGGTGTGGTGATCACCTCATCCCCTTGGCCAACCCCGGCGATGCGCAGGGCAATTTCCATGGTGCAGGTGCCGGAGTTGAAGGTGCGCACCGGCCGTCCACCAAAGTACTCCGATAGCTGTGCTTCGAACGCCTGCACCTTTGGCCCGCTGGTGATCCAGCCCGAGCGCAACACATCACCGACCGCCGCAATGGTGGCTTCGTCAATGCTGGGTTTTGAAAACGGCAGGAAAGGCAGTTGGCTCATGATGTTGAAGGTACCCGCAGGAGAAAGACCAAGAATAAAAACTCAAATCAACCCCGGCATCGTCGCACGGGGCAACTGAATATAGCCTGTCGCCTGTAAACGTATCGTCGAAAAACAGGCAAAAAAAAGCCGCTCTAAAGCGGCTTTTTCACGCACCGGATTTACTCGGCAGCAACTGCGTTTTTCGCCAGGATGGCGTTGGCCAACTCCATGTCGGTGGCTTTCAGGCCTGGATTGTCTGCCCGCACCTTCTGCATGGCGGCTTCCAGGTATGGGCCACGGATACCGCCGTCACTGGCGACGAAGCTGCCGGCGTCGTCCTGGGCGGCGACGACCAGCTTGTGGTCCTTGAAGGTCAGGTACGTCGAGCCGGTGGTGGCGCCCGATGAGATGACATTACGCCAGAAGCTGTCGGCCATGGCCGATCCAACTGGGAGGGAAAGCACGGCGAGGGTGGCGACAGCATATTTGAGACGCATGATGGGTGACTCCGACTGGGTTATCTGAACAGTTTGATTGTAGATAACCCGGTCGAGTTCCATGGCTGACTAAACAGTTTCAATGCGCATAATCACGCCATCCTGGCCAATCACCCGTACTTGAGCCCCTACAGGTGCGTCAGGCCCGGTGACCATCCACACGCCATCGCCGACCTTGATTTTGCCCCGCCCGTCGATAATCGCCTGATGCACCACAAAGGTGCGGCCAATCAGCTCCGAACCGCGCATGTTCAGGCCCGGCTGGTCGCTGGCCTTGGCGCTGCTGCGCTGGCGCTTCCACCAGTACACCGCCGTCAGGATGGACAGCACTGCAAACAGCAGCAGTTGCAGCTCCAGCCCAAGCCCCGGGATCAGGAACTTGAGCACTCCCACGGCCGCTGCGGCGATCCCCATCCACAGCAGATAACCGCCGGCACCAAACACTTCAAGAATCAGCAGCACCGTGCCCAGCGCCAGCCAATCCCAGAACGACAGGTGTTGCAGGAATTCCCACATGGTGCGGGCCTCAGGCTTTCTTGTTGTCGAAGGTGGCCTTGACGATTTCGCCGATGCCTCCCACTGCGCCAATGACCTGGCTGGCTTCCAGCGGCATCAGGATGACTTTGCTGTTGTTGGCAGAAGCGAGCTTGCCCAGGGCATCGATGTACTTTTGCGCGACGAAGTAGTTGATGGCTTGCACGTTACCGGTGGCGATCGCTTCCGATACCACCTGCGTGGCACGGGCCTCTGCCTCGGCCTGACGTTCACGGGCCTCGGATTCAAGGAATGCGGCCTGGCGACCACCTTCAGCCTCGAGGATCTGCGCCTGCTTCTTGCCTTCGGCGGTCAGGATGGCGGAGGCGCGCAGGCCTTCGGCTTCGAGGATCTGGGCACGCTTGATACGCTCGGCTTTCATCTGGCCGGACATGGCGGCCATCAGGTCGGCGGGCGGGCTGATGTCCTTGATCTCGATACGGGTGATCTTGATGCCCCAAGGTGCGGTGGCTTCATCGACCGTGCGCAGCAGCTTCTCGTTGATGCCGTCGCGCTGGCTGAGCATGGCATCCAGTTCCATCGAGCCGAGCACCGTACGGATGTTGGTTTGCAGCAGATTGCGGATCGCATGTTCGAGGTTGTTGACCTCATAGGCCGCCTGGGCGGTGTTCACCACCTGGAAGAAACACACCGCGTCGATCTGCACTGTGGCGTTATCGGCGGTGATCACTTCCTGGGGCGGAATATCCAGCACGCTTTCCATCACGTTGATCTTGCGCCCGATGCGGTCCATCACAGGAATGATGATATTCAGGCCAGGCTTGAGCGTGTTGGTGTAGCGGCCGAAGCGTTCCACGGTCCACTGGTAGCCCTGGGGCACGACCTTGAAGCCCATGAACAGGATGGCGATGGCCAAGCCTACGAAGAGGAGAAGCACTGTTCCGATCTGCATAACGATTCCTTGTCTGGTGGTGGCGGTGACGCGAAGTCTGTCGATTGTAACGGGCTTGCCGCAGATAAGAACGGTTTACTCGTTCGCTGGTGTAACCCGTAGCACTTCCTCCAGTGTGGTCAGCCCCGCAGCCACCTTGTGCGCACCTGCCAGACGCAGGCTGTGCATGCCGCCGTTGAGCGCTTCGCGGCGCAGTGCCTGCAAGTCGGTGTCGGCACTGACCAGGGCCCTGGCCCCGTCATTCATCAACATGATTTCGTAGACCCCGATACGCCCGCGATAGCCGCTTTCGCGGCACTCTACGCAGCCATTGGCGCGGTAGACGCTGGCGGGTGGTGCCACGCAAGACTGGGTAGCGCTGTGCCAAGCGTCCTGGTTCAACGCCGTCGGGCTTTTACAGTGTGGGCACAACCGCCGCACCAGGCGCTGGGCCATGACCCCAAGCAAAGTGGCCTTGATCAAGTAATGGGGAATGCCCAGTTCCAGCAGGCGGCTTACTGCGCTGGGAGCGTCGTTGGTGTGCAGGGTCGACAGTACCAGATGACCGGTCAAGGCCGCCTGGATCGCCATTTCAGCGGTTTCCAGGTCGCGGATCTCGCCGATCATGATGATGTCCGGGTCTTGGCGCATGAGCGCGCGGATGCCGCTGGCGAAGGTCAGGTCGATATTGTGCTGGACCTGCATCTGGTTGAAGGCCGGCTCCACCATCTCGATGGGGTCTTCCACCGTGCACAGGTTCACCGTGCGGGAAGCCAATTGCCGCAGGGTGGTATAGAGGGTGCTGGTCTTGCCTGACCCGGTGGGGCCGGTGACCAGGATGATGCCGTTGGCTTGGGCGGTCATGTGCTGCCAGCGCTGCAGGTCATCGGCCGACAGCCCCAGTTGCTGGAAATCCTGGAGCAGCACCTGGGGATCGAAAATCCGCATCACCAGCTTCTCGCCGAAGGCCGTGGGCAGGGTCGAAAGACGCAACTCCACTTCGATACCCGTGGGCGTCTTGGTCTTGACCCGGCCATCCTGGGGCTTGCGCTTCTCGGCGACATTCATCCGCCCGAGGCTTTTCAGGCGGCTGACCACGGCGGTCGTGACCTGGGGCGGAAACTGATAGACATCGTGCAGTAAGCCGTCGATACGGAAGCGCACGCGGCCCTGGTCGCCGCCCGGCTCGATATGGATATCGCTGGCGCGCTGGCCGAAGGCAAATTGCAGCAGCCAGTCGACAATATTGACGATATGCGCGTCGTTGGCGTCGGGCTCCTGGTCGCCGGCACCGAGGTTGAGCAACTGCTCGGCAGGGGGCGCCGTGGGGTTGGTCTGGTCGGCCCCGCTGACCGACCTGGCCAGCCGGAAGAACTCCTGGGTACAACTGCGGATCGCCTGGGGGTTGGCGACCACGCGCTTGATCGAGCGCTTCAACACATGAGCCAGCCCCGCTTCCCACTCACACAGGTAGGGTTCGGCGCTGGCCACCGTCACGCTGTCGCGATCCAGGGCGACGGCGAGGATATGGTGGCGCTGGGCGAAGGCATGGGACATCAGCGGCACCACGCTCGCCACATCGATTTTCAGTGGGTCGATGCGCAGATAGGGCTGGTCTACATGACTGGCGAGCCATTGGGTCAGCCGCTCCAGTGATAGCGCCAGGCCGGGCCGCGCGGGGTCGGGCAGTGACTGGCCGGCGAGAAACTCCAGCGGGTGCAGGCCATTGGCCGGAGTTCGCCGCAGGCGTTCGGCCAGGGCTGTGTCGATCAAACCATGGGCGGTGAGGGCGGGCAGCAGTTCGTCGAGGCAAAGCCTGCGATCCTGGCGTTGTGGCGCAACGGGCATGGCGGTTTCCTGGGCGGTTTCATGCGGTAGCGCCAAGGCTAGTTCCATCCTGGTCGCTGTCGCCCAGAGGGTTATTGCCGGTTTTTACTGAGCCATCGCTTGTACGGTCTGCAACCTTGTGGATTCAACAGGTTGCAGCTCCAGCGAGCACACGCTGATCAGGTTACGAAGTTTTTCACCGATCACCTGGGCGCGGTGCCAGCTCAGGCCGTCCATCACTACGTCGATGTTCAGCAGGTCATCGTCGCGTGTCACGTTCACCTGTTGCGGCACGAGGAACTGCAAAGCGAAGTAGTTCAGGATTCGGCACAGCACATCGGGCTCGGCTTCGGCGAGGATCTGGTAGCGCGCCTGGCAATGGCTATTGCTGACTGCCCAGGCATCGACGCGGGTGGGGCTGGCTGGGACTGAATGCATGGCCGTTCTCCAAATTTGACTGGAGAAATTTTTACATGAGCTGTGGGGTATTTCTTATCTATGTTTGAGTGATATGCCTTATAAATGAATAGCACAATTCGAGCGTACGGGATTAAAGGGTATTTTTATGCACAGTGAGTTGGACGTCTACGACCGCCGGATCCTGGCACTGCTGCAGGAAGACGCGTCACTCTCCAGCGCGCAGATTGCCGAACAGGTCGGTCTGTCGCAGTCGCCTTGCTGGCGGCGGATCCAGCGGCTCAAGGAAGAGGGGGTGATTCGCGCCCAGGTGACGTTGCTCGACCGCAAGAAGATTGGCCTCAACACGCAGATTTTTGCCGAGGTCAAACTCAACGCCCACGGGCGGTCCAACTTCACGGAGTTCACCGAGGCGATCCGCGGGTTCCCGGAGGTGCTGGAGTGTTATGTGCTGATGGGGGCGGTGGATTTTCTGTTGCGCATTGTCACCTCGGATATCGAGGCGTATGAGCGGTTTTTCTTTGAGAAGTTGTCGATGGTGCCGGGGATACAGGAGGTCAACTCGATTGTGGCGTTGTCGGAAATCAAGTCGACCACCAGCCTGCCAGTGTTGCGCTGAAAGGGCTGCTGTGGCGAGCGGGCTTGCCCCGCGCTGGGCTGCGTAGCAGCCCCAAAACCTGTCGCCTCGGTCCACCTGAAAAAAATCAGTTGGTCTTGGTTGGTTGGGGCTGCTACGCAGCCCAGCGCGGGGCAAGCCCGCTCGCCACAAGAAGTCGGCTCTCCACAGCAAGCCAGAGGGCGCTTACAGACGCAGCAAAGTCTTCCACGCACGATTCTGATACACCGCGATCACCTGATGCATCCGCGCATCCAGCGATTCGTCGTTGATTGGCAGGTTGGCCAGGGCCGCCAACTTGTTCAGCTCACCGTACAAACGATCCAGCTCCGGGATTTCCAGCAGGTGCCGGGCATGGTGCAGCCAAGCCTGCAGACGCTCGATGCGCGGCAGTTGCTCGGCGAGGTCTTCGGGCTGTTGCTGGTAGCGCGGCAGGCGCAGGGCGACGGCTTCGTCGGCCAGCAAGCGCGGCAGCCAGTTGGCGACCTGGGCGGCGCCCTGGCGGTTGCCGCGCACGTTGCGGTCCTGGGTCCAGGTGCGGGCCAGCAGCCAGCGCGAAGTGTTCAGTGAGAACAGGCCCCAGCGCACGTCGGTCAATTCTTCGATGAACTGTTCCGGCGCGGCCTTGCGCACGTCTTCATCGTCTTCACCGGCCTGGACCAGTGGGCGCCAGTCTTCCAGCAGGGCGTCGAGCGCGCTGCGCAGTTCGCTGGTGGATTGACGTGGTGCGGCCTGGCCGAGGCTACCGATCAGGGCGCGCATTTCGGCGAGGTTTTCTACCCAGTCCTGCAACAGGCGCCAGTGGCCGTTGAAACGGTACTGCTCGGCCAGGCGCTGGCTGCTGCCCAGCAGGTGCCAGGTCAGCGCGGCGAAGACGTCATCCAAAGGCATTTGTGGTTGCAGTTGTGGGGCCGGCAGGCTCAGGGAGTAGCTGCTGGCGTCGAACAGGCGGTAGCCGCGCTCGGCCTTGCTGATATCGCACGGCATCAGCGCCAGGGTCTGGGCCAGTTCGGCAGCCAGTTCCAGCAGGGCGGCGGGTTCGCCTTCGCGCAATTCCAGTTCCAGCTCGCAGATTTCTTCCTTCTGCTTGCCGGCAATCACATGGCCCAGGTCCAGGGCGGCTTCGATCACCACCTTGGCCTTGCCACGGCCCCATGCGATCTCGGCACGTTCGCGCACGAAGTCGGTGGTGAAAATTGGCTTGAGAGTCTTTTTGTCCAGCTCGGCCAATTGCTCGGGCCAGCATTCGCCGTCGAGTTTCTTCACGTCGAGCTTGGCTTTGGGCAGTTTCCAGTCGTATTCATTACGTTCCGACAAGCCGGCAACGCTGTGGCCGCGGGTCTTGAGGGTCTGGATCACTTCGTCGCCATCCTTGCGCAGGCGCAGGGCAACCTTGGCCTGGGCCAGGTCGCGCTCGGGGGTGTCGAAGTACTGATTCATCAACTCACGGCGTTCCCAGCCACTTTTGTTGCGTTTTTTCAGGAGCGGGTGCTCACGCAGCGCAGCGAGGGTCTCGCGGCTGACGCGGAGCTTGATTTCGGTTTCTTTTTGCATGGCCGGAACATCCAGGATCGGGAGTGCAGCCGGGGGAAAATGTGGCTGCCAAGGTCGTGCAGTGTACAGGACTGAGCCCGGCAACGTGCCGCAACGGGTTTATTGTGCTGCGCAGATGGTTCTATGATGGGTTTCATCTGTGGAAGTTGAGAGACAGCGCATGCCTTTACCGTCCATGAAAGAACAATTTGCCGCTCTGATTGCCGCGCCCTCTGTCAGTTGTACCCAAGCGTCTCTCGACCAGACCAACCGCCCGGTGATCGATCTGCTCGCCACCTGGCTTGGCGACCTGGGCTTTGCCTGCGAGATCCAGCAGGTCAGCCCTGGCAAGTTCAACCTGCTGGCCAGCTTCGGCAGCGGGCCCGGCGGCCTGGTGCTGGCGGGGCATAGCGATACCGTGCCGTACGATGAAGCGCTATGGCAGACCGATCCTTTGAAGTTGACGGAAGTGGACGGGCGCTGGGTAGGACTGGGTAGCTGCGACATGAAAGGCTTTTTCGCGCTGGCCATCGAAGCGGTCCTGCCGCTGCTCGACCAACCGTTCAAGCAGCCGCTGTTGATCCTTGCCACCTGTGATGAAGAAAGCTCCATGGCCGGCGCCCGCGCGCTGGCTGCGGCCGGTCGCCCGCTGGGGCGGGCTGCGGTGATTGGCGAGCCCACGGGCCTCAAGCCGATCCGCCTGCACAAGGGCGTGATGATGGAACGTATCGACATCCTCGGGCGCAGTGGTCACTCGTCAGACCCAAGCCTGGGCCACAGCGCCCTCGAAGCCATGCATGACGCCATGGGCGAGCTGCGCGGCCTGCGCCTGGCCTGGCAGCGGGAGTATCGCAACCCACAGTTCAGCGTGCCCCAGCCCACCTTGAATTTTGGCTGCATCCACGGCGGCGACAACCCCAACCGCATTTGCGGCCAATGCTCCCTGGAATTCGACCTGCGGCCCTTGCCCGGCATGGATCCGCAGGTGCTGCGCGACGCCATCCAGCAGAAACTGCGGCCCATCGCCGAACGCCATCAGGTGCAGATCGACTATGCGCCGCTGTTCCCCGAAGTGCCGCCTTTCGAGCAGCCTGAAGATGCCGAGCTGGTGCGGGTCGCGGAACGATTGACCGGCCATCGTGCCGAAGCAGTAGCGTTCGGCACTGAAGCGCCTTATCTTCAGCGCCTTGGTTGTGAAACCCTGGTGCTCGGCCCTGGGGATATTGCCTGCGCCCACCAGCCGGGCGAGTACCTTGAAATGTCACGCTTGACGCCTACAGTGCGTCTATTGCGGGAATTGATTGAACACTACTGCCTCAAACCTGCATAAATTAACCCCATTGCATCCCGTACTTAGAAGGAGAGCGAGCGTGTCGCCAAGCCTGTTCCGACGATAACCATCAGCCCGCTGTGCGTTTAGCGATTCATTCTTTTTTTGGCTGCTTTTTATAACAGGCCCAGGTTTATGCCCGAATACGTCAATTGGCTTCGTCACGCTTCGCCTTACATCAATGCCCACCGTGACTGCACCTTTGTGGTCATGCTGCCGGGCGACGGTGTGGATCATCCCAACTTCGGCAACATCGTCCACGATCTGGTGCTGCTGCACAGCCTCGGCGTGCGCCTGGTGCTGGTACATGGTTCGCGCCCGCAAATCGAAACCCGCCTCGCCGCTCGCGGCCTGACCCCGCATTACCACGATGGCATGCGCATCACCGATGCCGCGACCCTGGAGTGCGTGATCGACGCGGTCGGCCACTTGCGTATTGCTATCGAAGCACGACTGTCCATGGACATGGCGTCCTCGCCAATGCAGGGCTCGCGCCTGCGGGTAGCCAGTGGCAACCTGGTGACCGCACGGCCGATCGGCGTGCTGGACGGTATCGATTACCACCATACCGGCGAAGTGCGCCGGGTCGACCGCAAGGGCATCAACCGCCTGCTGGACGAACGCTCCATTGTCGTACTGTCGCCATTGGGCTATTCGCCGACCGGGGAGATTTTCAACCTGGCCTGTGAAGACGTCGCCACCCGCGCCGCCATCGACCTGGGGGCCGACAAGCTGCTGTTGTTTGGTGCCGACCTGGGCCTGATCGACGAAAACGGCCGACTGGTGCGCGAGCTGCGTCCGCAGCAAGTACCGGCGCACCTGCAACGCCTGGGCAACAACTACCAGGCCGAACTGCTGGATGCGGCGGCCGAGGCCTGTCGTGGGGGCGTGGGGCGTAGCCATATCGTCAGTTATGTCGAAGACGGTGCGCTGTTGACCGAACTCTTTACCCGGGACGGCGGCGGTACGCTGGTGGCCCAGGAGCAGTTCGAACTGGTGCGCGAGGCGGCGATTGAAGACGTCGGCGGCCTGCTGGACCTGATCAGCCCACTGGAAGAGCAGGGCATTTTGGTGCGCCGCTCGCGGGAGGTGCTGGAGCGGGAAATCGAACAGTTCAGCGTGGTGGAGCGCGAAGGCATGATCATCGCGTGCGCCGCGCTGTACCCCATTGCCGACTCGGAGGCGGGTGAGCTGGCGTGCCTGGCGGTCAATCCGGAATATCGCCATGGCGGCCGTGGTGATGAGCTGCTCGAGCGCATCGAAACCCGCGCCCGCACCCAAGGCTTGAAGACCCTGTTCGTGCTGACGACCCGTACCGCCCACTGGTTCCGCGAGCGCGGCTTTGTGCCAAGCAGCGTGGATCGCCTGCCGTCGGCGCGGGCTTCGCTGTACAACTTTCAGCGTAATTCGAAGATCTTCGAGAAGACCTTATAAGCGCCACCCATCCAATGTAGGAGCGGGCTTGCCCGCGATGGCGGTGTATCAGTCGACATCTTTGTTAACTGGCCCACCGCCATCGCCGGCAAGCCGGCTCCTACAGGGTGGCGGGTTTATTCTTTGATGAATTTTCCGGTCACGTAGGCTGAATAGTCCGGTAGCACTGTCTCTACTTTCCCTTGTTCCTTGAGAAACTTCGCCGTATCTCCAATGGCCTTGGCTGTCCCACCATTAAGCAAGGCGTCGGTTTGCTGCGCCCGGGCATCGGGGAAGGTGCTGCCTTCCAGCAGTTCGGGAATATCTGCGGCGTTTGCGCCGGTCAACCTGGCGATCTTCTGCACCGGCGCCGAATCCACCGTCCAACTGGCTTTATGGGCCGCATACTCGGCAAACGAATCCAGGGTGACCTTGGCAAACTTGGCCACCACCTCAGGATGCTTCTCGGCAAAGTCCTTGCGCGCCACCCACACCTCGAACGTCGGCGCGCCCCATTGGCCGACCTGGGCAGCATCGGTGAGGATCTTGCCGGTCTTGCGGATTTCCCCCAGGGCCGGCGACCAGACAAACGCCCCGTCGATATCCCCGCGTTTCCAGGCTGCGGCAATTTCGCCTGGTTGCAGGTTCACCACTTTGACCTGCTTTGTGTCCAGGCCCCAGTGTTTCAAGGCCCCGAGCAGGCTGTAGTGGGATGTGGAGACAAAAGGTGTGGCGATGGTTTTGCCAATCAGGTCCTTGGGTGCGTCAATGTGACTGTCGTTGCGCACTACCAAAGCTTCAGAACTATTGATCTGGGCCGATACGATGAACGCTACGATGGGTAGGTTACGGGATGCGGCGGCCGCCAACGGGCTGGAGCCGAGGTTGCCGATCTGCACATCGCCGGAGGCAATCGCGGTGACCACTTGGGGGCCGCTGTTGAAGCGGCGCCAGTCGATCTGCTGACCGATGACTTGCTCATAGACACCGTCGGCCTGGGGCACTTTGCTGGGGTCAATCCCGGTTTGGTAACCGATGGTGAGATTGGCTGCTTGCACGCCAAAAGAAAGTGTAAGCGATAGTAAAACTGTAACAAATTGACTAGAGGATGCGCGTTTGGCCATGATGGCGTCGCCTTTTTGATCGTGAGTGACGTGTGCGAGATTTTGCTCACACTAAACGATCTAAAAAATGGCCAATAAATACCCTTTAGGAATTAGCTTATGGAGCGATACCCCGCTGCGGGATCGTCGCATCATGGAAAGTGTTATTCCTGAATAGTATGAAAAAGGATGAAATAATTCTTTTTGGGTGTATGAAAAACTCATTACCCTGCAGGGACCAAATCAACTGCGGTTAGACGAAGGTAGTAGACACACAAGGTTGCGATTGACTTGTCAGTCACTATCTGGCGCTAATCGCGCGTCTGTGGATCGAGGGCGTCAGACCCGAGACCAAAGAACTACAAAAATTAGAAACGAGAGGAGCGGTACATGAAGAAGTCCACATTGGCGTTCGCCATCGCGGCTGGGGTTTTGGCCCAGCAAGCAGGCGCCGCTGGTTTTGTTGAAGACACCAAGGCATCCGTAAGTTCTCGGACCCTGTATTTTGATAACGATCAGCGTGAAGGCGGCGCTGACCAGCGCGAAACGGCCACCGGCCTGAAGTTCAACGTCCAGTCTGGTTTCACTGAAGGCACGGTCGGCTTTGGTATCGATGCCCAGGCATTGGTCGGCTTTCACCTAGATGGTGGCCGTGGTCATCACCCAGACAACAACTCCTTTGTTCCAAGCGACACCGACGGTTCGGCCGTGAGCAGCTGGAGCAGCGCGAGCGCCAACGTAAAAGCTCGTTTTTCCAAGACCGAGGCCCATCTGGGCGGGGCCCTGGCTCCGAACCTGCCGGTCGTGATCGCAAGCGATGGCCGTCTGCTGCCGCAAACCTTTGAAGGCGGCACCATCACCTCCAAAGAAATCGACAACGTGACGTTCAACGCCGGTCAACTTGAACACGCCACTGGCCGTGCCTCGAGCAACAGCACTGGCCTGTCGGTTGCAGGCGCCAGCCAGGAAAGCAACAAGTTCCGTTATGGCGGTGCTGACTGGAAGGTCACCAAAGACCTGACCTTGCAGTACTACTACGCCAACCTGGAAGACTTCTATAAGCAGCACTTCCTGGGTCTGGTTCACGTCTACCCGATCACCGAAGGTCAGTCGTTCAAAACCGACGTGCGCTACTTCGATAGCAGCTCCGACGGCAAGAACGGCCAGGCTGGCTACCAGTTCAACAACAATGGTGGTTATGCGAAGGACGCAGGCGAAGTCAATAACAAAACCTGGAGCGCCATGTTCACCTATAGCCTGGGTGGCAGTGCGTTCATGGTCGGCCATCAGCGTGTCAACGATGACGGCGGTTTCGTCTGGCTGAACCAGGGCGGTGTTGTCGACGGCAACGGCCGTAACGAAGGCGCCGGCGGTTCCAGCTTCTACCTCTTCACCGATAGCATGATCAACTCCTTCGTGCGTGCGGGTGAAAACACCACCTTCGGTCAGTACTCCTATGACTTCGCTGCATTGGGCGTTCCAGGTTTGAAAACCTCGATTGCTTACCTGCATGGCGACAACATCAAAGCCAAGAACGGTGGCAGTGACCAGTCCGAGTGGGAACGCGATATGCGTATCGACTACACCATTCAGCAGGGCGCTCTCAAAGGCTTTGGCACCACCCTGCGTCACGGTGTCTATCGCGGTAGCGGCACTGGCATTCAGGACCAGGACCAGACTCGTCTGATCTTCAACTACACTTACAGCTTCCTGTAAGAACCGTTGAGAAAAAAACCTCGCGATAATTGCGAGGTTTTTTTTGCCCAGAAATTGGTCAATCAACGCACTGCTTGATATTCCTTTATGGTCTAAATAAATCGATATTTATTCTTTTTAAAATCTCATCGGCGCAGGCACAGTGGGTTCCATAAGCACTCATCAGGAGCCACACCATGAGCCTCAGACTGGGCGATATCGCCCCCGACTTTGAACAGGATTCCAGCGCCGGCAAGATTCGTTTCCACGAGTGGCTGGGTGATAGCTGGGGCGTGCTGTTTTCCCACCCGGCGGACTTCACCCCGGTGTGCACCACCGAACTGGGCTTCACCGCCAAGCTCAAGGATGAGTTCGCCAAGCGTGGGGTCAAGGCCATCGCCCTGTCGGTGGACCCGGTGGACTCCCACCACAAGTGGATCGAAGACATCAACGAAACCCAGAACACGATCGTCAACTTCCCGATCCTGGCCGATGCCGATCGCAAGGTCTCGGACCTTTACGACCTGATCCACCCCAATGCCAACGACACCCTGACCGTGCGTTCGCTGTTCGTGATCGACCCGAACAAAAAGATTCGCCTGACCATCACCTACCCGGCCAGCACCGGGCGCAACTTCCACGAAATCCTGCGGGTCATCGACTCGTTGCAACTGACCGACAACTACAAAGTCGCCACTCCTGCCAACTGGCAGGACGGTGATGAAGTGGTGATCGTGCCGTCGCTCAAGGATGAGGATGAGATCAAGCAGCGCTTTCCCAAAGGCTATCGCGCGGTCAAGCCGTATCTGCGGCTGACCCCACAACCCAACCGCTGAAGCTGATACCGCCATCGCGGGCAAGCCCGCTCCCACAGTTGACCGCATTTCCCTGTGGGAGCGGGCTTGCCCGCGATGGCGCCCGTACAAACGCTGCAAACATTGCATCAGAACCGACTCACATAGCAGGGGTTTTCAGGCCGTCTCGACGGCCTTTTTTTTCGCCTTATAAATGATTTTTCTTATATGCAATTTAAGAATAAACAAATGAAAAAATAAGATTTATAGATATATAAATCTGCTGATAAGGTCTGTTCCATCTTGGCGCCATCGCCGCACCGCGAACCGCCGACACTTGCTCAAGGAAACTCCAGATGCTGGTCGTAACACTTGGTGGCAGTCCCAGTCAGCGTTCCCGCTCCGGGGTCTTGCTGGATCACTCCCGGCGCTGGTTGCAGCAGCAAGGCGTGGAAGTGGTGAGTTATCAGGTACGGGACTTCCCGGCCGAAGATTTGTTGTATGCCCGCTTCGACAGCCCGAAGGTCCTCGACCTGCTGGCCCAGGTGGCCAATGCCGATGGTTTGCTGATCGCCACGCCGGTGTACAAGGCCTCGTTTTCCGGCGCGCTGAAAACCGTCCTCGACCTGCTGCCGGAACGCGCCCTGGCCCACAAAGTGGTATTGCCCATGGCCACCGGCGGCAGCATTGCCCACATGCTGGCGGTGGATTACGCCTTGAAGCCAGTGCTGTCGGCACTCAAAGCCCAGGAGCTGCTACACGGGATTTTTGCCGAGGACAGCCAGATCGCCTATGGCGAAGGCAGTGCCCAGGCACAGTTGGTGCCGATCCTTGAACAACGCTTGAGCGAAGCCCTGGAGCAGTTCTACAGCGCCATGGCCCGCCGCCCGCAACCGCTGGACCCCCATGTGTTGAATGAACGTTTGTTGAGTGCTCGCTGGAGCATTTGAGCCACACCCCATTACCAGAATCCCTCACCTTACTCAGCCGCCAACGGCCAAGCAGGTGCAGCCACAACCCTAACCGTCAATTTGGAGAGCGCCATGCGCACTGTCATCTTGCGTCGGGGCCTGGTCGCACTGTTTGCTGCGGCTGTGTCCTTCGGCGCCATTGTTCAAGCCCAGGCCGCTGAAACCCTGCGGATCGGTTATCAGAAATACGGCACCCTGGTGCTGCTCAAGGCCAAGGGCACCCTGGAAAAACGCCTGGCCGACCAGGGCGTGAACGTGCAGTGGACCGAGTTTCCCGGTGGCCCGCAGTTGCTCGAAGGGCTGAATGTCGGCTCCATCGACTTTGGCGTCACCGGCGAAACCCCACCGGTGTTCGCCCAGGCCGCCGGTGCCGATCTGCTCTACGTCGCCTACGAACCGCCAGCGCCGACCAGCGAGGCCATCCTGGTACCCAAGGACTCGCCGATCAAATCGGTGGCCGAGCTCAAGGGCAAGAAAGTCGTGCTCAACAAAGGCTCCAACGTGCATTACCTGCTGGTGCGCGCCCTGGAAGACGCCGGCCTGAAATACACCGACGTACAGACCGTGTTCCTGCCGCCCGCCGACGCCCGTGCCGCCTTCGAACGTGGCAGTGTCGACGCCTGGGTCATCTGGGACCCGTACCAGGCGGCCGCCGAGCAACAACTGCAAGCTCGCACCCTACGTGACGCCACCGGCATTGCCGACAACCACCAGTTCTACCTGGCCACCAAGCCCTATACCGAAAAACATCCGGACGTGATCAAGGCGCTGGTGGAAGAAGTGCGGGCCGTAGGCGAATGGTCCAAGGCCAACCCCCAGGAAGTCACCCAACAAGTTGCGCCGCTGCTCGGCCTGCCGGCTGACATCACCCTGACCTCGGTCAAACGCCAGGGCTACGGTGCGCTGTTCCTGACCCCGGAAGTGGTCGCCGCGCAGCAGAAAATCGCTGACACCTTCTACCAGCTCAAATTGATTCCCAAGCCCTTGAGCATCAAGGACGTGATCTGGACGCCACCTGCGACCGTTGCCAAAGCGCCGTAATCCGACTTCTTCAGGAGACAACTCCATGAGCCTCAATATTTTCTGGTTCCTGCCTACCCACGGCGACGGCCATTACCTTGGCACCGCCGAAGGCGCTCGCGCCGTAGACCACGGTTATCTGCAGCAGGTGGCCCAGGCCGCTGATCGCCTGGGCTTTGGCGGGGTACTGATCCCCACCGGTCGTTCTTGCGAAGACTCGTGGCTGGTGGCCGCCTCGCTGATTCCGGTGACCCAGCGTCTGAAATTTCTGGTTGCCCTGCGCCCCGGGATCATTTCCCCGACGGTGGCGGCGCGTCAGGCAGCGACCCTGGACCGGCTGTCCGGTGGACGGGCGCTGTTCAACCTGGTGACCGGTGGTGATCCAGAAGAGCTGGCCGGTGATGGCCTGTTCCTCAGCCATGAGGAGCGCTACCAGGCCTCGGTGGAATTCACCCGCATCTGGCGGCGCGTGCTGGAAGGCGAAACCGTGGACTACGACGGCCAGCACATCAGCGTCAAAGGCGCCAAGTTGCTCTACCCGCCGATCCAGCAGCCACGCCCGCCGTTGTATTTCGGCGGTTCTTCCGAAGCGGCCCAGGACCTGGCAGCCGAACAAGTGGAAATGGTCCTGACCTGGGGCGAACCACCAGCGGCAGTCGCGGAAAAAATCCAGCAGGTACGGGTCAAGGCGGCCAAGCTTGGGCGCACCGTGCGCTTCGGTATTCGCTTGCATGTGATCGTGCGTGAAACCAACGAGGAGGCATGGAAAGCCGCCGACAAACTGATCTCCCATCTGGACGACGACACCATCGCACGTGCCCAGGCCTCGCTGTCGCGCTTTGATTCGGTGGGCCAGCAGCGCATGGCCGCCTTGCATGGTGGCAGTCGCGACAACCTCGAAGTCAGCCCCAACCTGTGGGCCGGCGTCGGCCTGGTACGCGGCGGCGCCGGCACGGCACTGGTGGGCGATGGGCCGACCGTGGCGGCGCGGGTCAAGGAGTACGCGGACCTGGGCATCGACACCTTTATTTTCTCCGGTTATCCACACCTGGAAGAGTCGTACCGGGTTGCAGAGTTGCTGTTCCCGCACCTGGATATCGAACGTCCCGAGCTGCCGAAAAGTGCCGGTTACGTCAGCCCGTTTGGCGAGATGGTGGCCAACGACATTCTTCCCAAAGCCGCGTCGCAGAGCTGAGGCGCCGTCATGAATAGTCAACGGATTCTGCATCGGCTGGCGCCTTGGGCACTGCCGATCCTGTTGCTGGCGGTGTGGCAGTTGTCGGTGTCGGCGGGCTGGCTGTCGACCCGGATTTTGCCGGCCCCCAGCGCAGTGATTGCGGCCGGCGTGCACCTGGTCAGTAGCGGTGAGATCTGGACCCACCTGGCCATCAGCGGCTGGCGCGCGGGCCTGGGTTTTGTGATCGGCGGCGGTATCGGCCTGGCCCTGGGTTTTATCACCGGCCTGTCGAAATGGGGCGAGCGCCTGCTGGACAGCTCGGTGCAGATGATTCGCAACGTGCCGCACCTGGCGCTGATCCCGCTGGTGATTTTGTGGTTCGGCATTGATGAGACGGCGAAGATTTTCCTGGTCGCCCTCGGCACGCTGTTCCCTATCTACCTCAACACCTATCACGGCATCCGCAACGTCGATCCGGCACTGGTGGAGATGGCGCGCAGTTATGGCTTGTCGGGTTTCAGCCTGTTTCGCCAAGTGATCCTGCCGGGCGCGTTGCCATCGATCCTGGTGGGGGTGCGTTTTGCCCTGGGCTTTATGTGGCTGACGCTGATCGTCGCGGAAACCATTTCCGCCAGCTCCGGTATCGGCTACCTGGCGATGAATGCCCGGGAGTTCCTGCAAACCGACGTGGTGGTGCTGGCGATTGTGCTGTACGCGGTGCTCGGCAAATTGGCGGACCTCGCGGCGCGTGGCCTGGAGCGGGTGTGGCTGCGCTGGCATCCGGCCTATCAAGTACACAAAGGAGGTGCGGCATGACCGCTCAACAACCTCCACGCCTGCTGCGGGGCATTCCGTTAGCGGTGCGCAAGCTGCGCAAGGCGTTCGGCGCGCGGGAAGTCCTGCGCGAGATTGACCTGCACATCCCGGCGGGCCAGTTCGTGGCTGTAGTGGGCCGCAGTGGCTGTGGCAAAAGTACCTTGCTGCGCCTGCTGGCCGGCCTTGATAGCGCCAGCAGTGGCGAGTTGCTTGCAGGCTCTGCACCCCTGAGCGAAGCGCTCGAAGACACGCGGCTGATGTTCCAGGAAGCACGCCTGCTGCCGTGGAAAAAGATCATCGATAACGTCGGCCTGGGCCTAAAAGGCAACTGGCGGCCCCAGGCGCTTGAGGCGCTGGAAGCGGTCGGCCTGGCCGAGCGTGCCGATGAATGGCCGGCGGCGTTGTCCGGTGGCCAGAAACAACGGGTGGCCCTGGCCCGCGCCCTGATTCACCAGCCGCGCCTGTTGCTGCTGGATGAGCCCTTGGGTGCGCTGGATGCCCTGACCCGCATCGAGATGCAGCAACTGATCGAAAACCTGTGGCGCAAGCACGGTTTTACCGTGTTGCTGGTGACCCATGACGTCAGCGAAGCCGTGGCCATTGCCGACCGGGTAATCCTGATCGAAGACGGCGAAATCGGCCTCGACCTGCATGTGGAACTGCCACGCCCGCGGGTCCGTGGCTCCCATCGCCTGGCGGCCCTGGAAACCGAAGTCCTCAACCGTGTGCTGTCACTGCCCGGCACGCCGCCGGAGCCGGAACCTGTTTCACCGTTGCCTACGCAATTGCGTTGGGCGCAATAACTCACTTGTCCCTTAAGGAGTAACACCATGACTATCAAAGCGATCAACGTGCGTAACCAGTTCAAAGGCACCATCAAGGAAATCGTCGAAGGCGACGTACTGTCGGAAATCGACGTGCAGACCGCGTCCGGCATCGTCACCTCCGTGATCACCACCCGCTCGGTGAAAGAGCTGGAGTTGGTGATTGGCAGTGAAGTGATTGCGTTTGTGAAGTCCACCGAGGTGTCGATCGCCAAGCTGTGATCGGCTTTCGACCGCTATCGCAGGCAAGCCAGCTCCCACATTCGACCGATTTCCAACATGGGAATGCGGTCGAATGTGGGAGCGGGCTTGCTCGCGAAGAGGCCGGCCCAGTCACCACAACCCTTATCGCTTAGGCAAAAACACCGGCAAATAAAGCCCCACATACGCATCAAACACCCGCATCCCTTCCTCCGCCATGCGCGGGGTGATCTGCCCATGCTGATGCACTGAGCGCGCGTAAACGCGGTCGCTTAGCTCCAGCGCCAGGGCAAACACGTCCACATCTGCCGGCAGCACCGGCACTTCAAAGTGGCGGTTGAACACTTGCAGCATCAAGTCCCCCAACTCCAGGTCATGCTGGCGGTCGGCCTGGGTCACTTCGGTGAGGCCGTGCTGGGCGAGGATCAATTGCCGGGCGGCGGCGTCGTTGCTGTAGATGGTCAGCATGCGCAGCTCCACCACGCGCGACAGGTCGCGCCAGTGATGCAGGCTGTCGTGGTCGATGGGGGCTTGTAGCGCGGCGCGGAATGCGGCGTGTACGTCAGCCGTCAATGCTTCGAGCAAGGCCGGTACGCTGGCGAAAAAGTGATACACCGATGACGGCGGAATCTGCGCCCGTTCGGCCACGCTGTAGATCGACAGGCTGGCCACGCCTTCGGCTGCCAGCAAGGTGCGGGCGGCGTCGAGGATCGCGTCGATCCGGGCCTGGCTGCGGGCGCGGGGTTTGCGAGGGGCGGCGGGGCGGGTGGTCATGGAAGTCTCCTACAAGGCAGAGCGCATTGTACGCAGAGATCCATATCGGTACAGATAGGGCTTGTTGTGGGGAGCAGGTTTGTTTGTGGTGAGTGGGCCTGTTGTGGCTAGGGCTTTTTTGTGGTGAGTGGGCTTGTTGTGGCTAGGGCTCGCCACAGACAAGCCCGCTCACCACAATCCGTTTACACGGTATGCAGGTACCAGTTGTACTCAAGGTCGGAGATGGAGTGTTCGAACTCCTCCAGCTCGCTTTCCTTGCAGGCGACGAAGATATCGATGTATTTCGGATCGATGTACTTGGCCATCACCTCGCTGTCGTCCAACTCGCGCAGTGCGTCACGCAGGTTGTTCGGCAGGCTTTGCTCGTTCTGCTCGTAGCTGTTGCCTTCCACCGGTGCGCCAGGTTCGATCTTGTTGGTCAGACCGTGGTGCACGCCCGCCAGGACCGAAGCCATCAGCAGGTAAGGGTTGGCATCGGCGCCGGCCACGCGGTGTTCGATACGTACCGCGTCGGACGAGCCGGTAGGGACGCGAATCGCCACGGTGCGGTTGTCCAGGCCCCAGCACGGCGAGTTCGGCACGTAGAACTGTGCGCCGAAACGACGGTAGGAGTTGACGTTGGGGCACAGGAAAGCCATTTGTGCAGGCAGGGTCTCCAGCACACCGCCGATCGCGTGACGCAATGCGGCGTTCTGCTCGGGATCCTCGCTGGCAAAGATGTTCTTGCCTTCTTTGTCCAGGATCGAAATATGCACGTGCAAACCATTGCCTGCCTGGCCCGGGTAAGGCTTGGCCATGAAGGTGGTGTCCATCTCATGGTCGTAGGCAATGTTCTTGATCAAACGCTTGAGCAGTACCGCGTAGTCGCATGCCTTGATCGGGTCGGCGACGTGGTGCAGGTTCACTTCGAACTGCGCCGGGGCACTTTCCTTGACGATGGCGTCGGCCGGGATGCCTTGCTCTTTGGCACCTTCCAGAATGTCCTGGAGGCAGTCGACGTATTCGTCGAGGTCGTCGATCAGGTAGACCTGTGTCGAGTGCGGGCGTTTGCCGGAAATCGGCGAGCGGGGAGGTTGTGGGCGGCCGTTCACGTTCTCCTGGTCGATCAGGTAGAACTCAAGCTCGAAGGCTGCGCAGATGGTCAGGCCCATATCGTCAAACTTGGTTACAACTTGGCGGAGCACTTCGCGCGGATCGGCGAAGAAAGGTTCACCTTCAAGTTCGTGCATGGTCATCAGCAGTTGCGCGGTAGGGCGCTTTTGCCAGGGTTCATTGCACAGGGTATCGGGGATTGGATAACAGATTCGGTCAGCATCACCGATGTCCAGACCCAGGCCGGTGCTTTCCACCGTCGAGCCATTGATATCCAGGGCAAATAAAGAGGCAGGCAAGTTGATGCCTTTCTCGTAAACCTTGTGGAGGCTGGTGCGTTCGATGCGCTTACCGCGCACCACACCATTCATATCCGCAATTAGAAGGTCTACGTACAGAACCTCAGGATGATCCTTAAGGAACGCGTTCGCTTCGTTAAGCTGAACGGCACGCGGGGGTACCGACATGATGCAACACCTTTGTTGTTAAAAATATCAATCATTGATCTTTTCTGGTTTCAGTCAACCCGAACGGCATGCCGAAGTCAAGCGAGGCCTTTTTTGCCCTAAAAAAGCGCCTTGAGGGCTTTTTTGCGGCTTTTTTGGGCAGTTTTATCGGTTTGCCCGGCTTGGGACTGGCAGGCTTGAGCGGGCCGTGTTGTATTTTTTACGGGGGTGTTGTGTAAAAAAATGAACAAGGCTAAGCTCGATTCAAACCCATAACAGCAATAATACCGGGGTGCTTCATGTCTGGCCTGCCGTTAATCGGCGTCACCGCCTGCTCCAAACAGGTTGGTCTGCATGCTTATCACATCAGTGGCGACAAATACGTCCGCGCCGTGGCCATCGCTGCCAAGGGCCTGCCATTGATTATTCCGTCCCTGGCGGACCTGTTCGAACCGGCCAATATTCTTGACGGTCTGGACGGCATTCTCTTTACCGGCTCACCTTCCAATATCGAACCCTTTCATTATGACGGTCCGGCCAGCGCGCCAGGGACTGCCCATGATCCTGCCCGTGACCAGAGCACCCTGGCGCTGATTCGCGCCGCGATTGCCGCAGGCGTGCCGGTGCTGGGGATCTGCCGGGGCTTCCAGGAAATGAACGTGGCCCTGGGCGGCAGCCTGCACCAGAAGGTTCATGAGTTGCCGGGTATGCTCGACCACCGCGAAGACGATACCCAGCCGCTGGAAGTCCAGTACGGCCCGGCGCACGCCGTGGCGATCAGCCCGGGTGGTGTATTGGCGAGCCTGGGCTTGCCGGACACGATCCAGGTCAACTCGATCCACAGCCAGGGCGTTGACCGCCTGGCGCCCGGCCTGCAGGTCGAAGCGAGCGCGCCGGACGGCCTGATCGAGGCTTTTTCGCTCAAACAGGGCAAGGCTTTTGCAGACGCTTTTGCATTAGGAGTGCAATGGCACCCTGAATGGCAGGTAAGCTCCAACCCGTACTACCTCGCGATCTTCCAGGCATTTGGCGATGCCTGCCGAACGCGGGCGAAACAAAGAGACGCGCACGCGTCAAACAACGCCTGACCTTTAATGGATGTCAGGAAACCCAGCCCAGAGGCATTTATGAGTAACAACCTCGACCAGCTCACCGATTGGTTGAAAGACCACAAGATCACAGAAGTCGAATGCATGATTGGCGACCTCACGGGGATCACCCGGGGCAAGATCTCGCCGACCAACAAGTTCATCGCCGAAAAAGGCATGCGCCTGCCCGAGAGCGTTCTGTTGCAGACCGTGACCGGCGACTATGTCGAAGACGACATCTATTACGAACTGCTCGACCCGGCCGACATCGACATGATCTGCCGCCCCGACCAGAACGCCGTGTTCCTCGTGCCCTGGGCCATCGAGCCCACCGCCCAGGTGATCCACGACACCTACGACAAGCAAGGCAACCCGATCGAGCTGTCGCCGCGCAACGTACTCAAGAAAGTCCTCAAGCTCTACGCCGACAAAGGCTGGCAGCCCATCGTGGCGCCGGAGATGGAGTTCTACCTGACCAAGCGCTGCGAAGACCCGGACTTCCCGCTGCAACCGCCGATTGGCCGCTCTGGCCGCCCGGAAACCGGTCGCCAGTCCTTCTCTATAGAAGCGGCCAACGAATTCGACCCGTTGTTCGAAGACGTCTATGACTGGTGCGAGCTGCAAGAGCTGGACCTCGACACCCTGATCCACGAGGACGGCACGGCGCAGATGGAAATCAACTTCCGTCACGGCGATGCCCTGTCCCTGGCCGACCAGATCCTGGTGTTCAAGCGCACCATGCGTGAAGCCGCGCTCAAGCACAACGTGGCCGCCACCTTCATGGCCAAGCCCATGACCGGTGAGCCGGGCAGCGCCATGCACCTGCACCAGAGCATCATCGACATCGCCACCGGCAAGAACGTGTTCTCCAATGAGGACGGTTCCAAGAGCGAGCTGTTCCTGCACCACATCGGCGGCCTGCAGAAGTTCATCCCCGAGCTGCTGCCGCTGTTCGCGCCCAACGTCAACTCGTTCCGCCGCTTCCTGCCCGACACCTCGGCGCCGGTGAACGTGGAGTGGGGCGAAGAAAACCGCACCGTCGGCCTGCGCGTACCGGATGCCGGCCCGCAGAACCGTCGCGTGGAAAACCGCCTGCCGGGCGCCGATGCCAACCCGTACCTGGCGATCGCCGCCAGCCTGCTGTGTGGCTATATCGGCATGGTCGAAGGCATCAGCCCAAGCGCGCCTGTTGTGGGGCGTGGTTACGAGCGGCGCAACCTGCGCCTGCCGTTGACCATCGAAGACGCGCTGGAACGCATGGAAAACAGCAAGACCATCGAGAAATACCTGGGTCACAAATTCATCACTGGCTACGTCGCGGTCAAGCGGGCCGAGCATGAAAACTTCAAGCGCGTGATCAGTTCGTGGGAGCGGGAATTCCTGCTCTTCGCCGTCTGATGCGCCGGGTGCGGCCGGGATACGCCGCACCTTCACCTACCTATTGGAGATTGGTATGTCCAGCAACAACCCGCAAACCCGTGAATGGCAAGCCCTGAGCAACGAGCATCACCTGGCACCGTTCAGCGACTTCAAGCAGTTGAAAGAGAAAGGCCCGCGCATCATCACCAACGCCAAGGGCGTGTACCTGTGGGACAGCGAAGGCAACAAGATCCTCGACGGCATGGCCGGCCTGTGGTGCGTGGCCATCGGTTATGGCCGCGACGAGCTGGCTGACGCCGCCGCCAAGCAGATGAAACAACTGCCTTACTACAACCTGTTCTTCCAGACCGCCCACCCGCCGGTGCTGGAACTGGCCAAGGCCATCGCCGATATCGCCCCCGCCGGCATGAACCATGTGTTCTTCACCGGCTCCGGCTCCGAAGGCAACGACACCATGTTGCGCATGGTCCGCCACTACTGGGCGATCAAGGGCCAGCCAAACAAGAAAACCATCATCAGCCGCAAGAACGGTTATCACGGCTCCACGGTGGCCGGCGCGAGCCTGGGCGGCATGACCTATATGCACGAGCAGGGCGACTTGCCGATCCCGGGCATCGTGCATATCGCGCAGCCGTACTGGTTCGGCGAAGGCGGCGACATGAGCCCCGAAGAGTTCGGGATCTGGGCGGCCAACCAACTGGAAGAGAAGATTCTGGAAGTCGGCGTGGACAACGTCGGTGCCTTTATTGCCGAGCCGATCCAGGGCGCCGGTGGCGTGATTGTGCCGCCAGCGACCTACTGGCCGCGCATCAAGGAAATCCTCGCCAAGTACGACATCCTGTTTGTCGCCGACGAAGTGATCTGCGGCTTCGGCCGTACCGGTGAGTGGTTCGGTAGCGATTTCTACGATCTCAAGCCGGACATGATGACCATCGCCAAGGGCCTGACCTCGGGCTACATCCCCATGGGCGGCCTGATCGTGCGCGACGAAGTGGTGGCAGTGCTCAACGAAGGTGGCGATTTCAACCACGGCTTCACCTACTCCGGTCACCCGGTGGCGGCTGCGGTGGCCCTGGAAAACATCCGCATCATGCGCGATGAGAAAATTGTCAGCCGTGTACATGACGAAACGGCACCGTATTTGCAAAAGCGTCTACGCGAGCTGGCGGATCATCCGTTGGTGGGCGAAGTCCGTGGTGTCGGCATGTTGGGTGCGATCGAGCTGGTGCAGGACAAGGCCACGCGCAAGCGTTACGAAGGCAAGGGCGTGGGCATGATCTGCCGCACCTTCTGCTTCGAGAATGGCCTGATCATGCGCGCCGTGGGCGACACCATGATCATTTCGCCGCCGCTGGTGATCAGCAAGGCCGAGATTGACGAGCTGGTGACCAAGGCTCGCCAGTGCCTGGACCTGACTTTGGCGGCATTGCAGGGCTAAGTGCTAGGCTCAGAATGCAGCGGCTTGCGGCTGTTGCATTCGGGCAATGATAAATGCGGGGCTTTGGTTGAAAGCCGGCCCCTGAACTTGCCAGACTGTCGCCCTGTTTTGTTGCCCTTCGACGGGCCATGAAACGTAGAAAAATGTGGCCCAAAAAAGAAAAAATTGGAGCATGACCGAATGAAGGCATTAGGTTTGAAGAACGCTGGCAAGACCCTCCTGGCCTTGTCCCTGATGGGCGTGATGGCGGGCGCGGCCCAGGCGGACAGCAAAGTACTGCATGTCTATAACTGGTCCGACTACATTGCACCGGACACCATTGCCAACTTTGAGAAAGAGTCCGGCATCAAAGTGGTGTACGACGTTTTCGACAGCAACGAAACCCTGGAAGCCAAGCTGTTGGCGGGCAAGTCCGGTTACGACGTGGTTGTGCCGTCGAACAACTTCCTGGCCAAGCAGATCAAGGCCGGTGTGTACCAGGAGCTGGACAAGTCCAAGCTGCCAAACTGGAAAAACCTCGATACCGACCTGCTCAAGGCCGTGGGCGATGCCAGTGACAAAGGCAACCTGCACGCATTCCCGTACATGTGGGGCACCATCGGCATCGGCTACAACCCGGACAAGGTCAAGGCTGCGCTGGGCGTAGACAAGATCGACTCGTGGGACGTGCTGTTCAAGCCCGAGAACATCGAGAAACTCAAAAGCTGTGGCGTGAGCTTCCTCGACTCGCCAACCGAAATGATCCCGGTGGCCCTGCACTACCTGGGTTACCCGACCGACAGCCAGGACAAGAAGCAACTGGCTGAGGCCGAAGCACTGTTCCTCAAGATCCGTCCTTCGGTGGGCTACTTCCACTCCTCCAAGTACATCTCGGACCTGGCCAACGGCAACATCTGCGTAGCCGTGGGTTATTCGGGTGACCTGGAACAATCCAAGTCCCGCGCGGCTGAAGCCGGCGGCAAGGTCAAGGTTTCCTATGCCATTCCCAAGGAAGGCGCAGGCAGCTTCTACGACATGGTCGCTATCCCTAAAGATGCCGAGAACCTGGACGCCGCCTACCAGTTCATGAACTACCTGATGAAGCCTGAAGTCATGGCGGCAATCACTAACAGCGTACGTTTCCCGAACGGTAACAAGGCTGCCACACCGCTGGTGAACAAGGATATCTCGGGCGATCCGAGCATCTATCCGTCGGATGATGTGAAGGCCAAGCTGTATGCAATCAGCGATCTGCCCGCCGCGACCCAGCGTCTGCTGACGCGCAGCTGGACCAAGATCAAGTCGGGTAAATAAGCACGAACCTGTAGGAGCGAGCTTGCTCGCGAAAAACTCAAATGCGCCGCGGGGTGCCTGATGCCCCGCGTTATCGTTGACGACCTTCGCGAGCAAGCTCGCTCCTACAAAAAATTAAATGACAGAAAGTTTTGCCGGATCGGTTTATCGAGGGTAAGTTGCGCGCCGGTTTTGTTGCCGGGCAACAACTTCGGGCCCAACTATTTAAGAGGACCTCCACTTGCCAATTTCTTTATTTCGCAAAGCCTTGCTGGTAGGGGCGGGCCTCACGTTGGCAGTCAGCGTGCAGGCAGCTTCCACCGTGCATGTTTATAACTGGTCGGACTACATCGGCCCCGACACCCTGGCCAACTTTGAAAAGGCCACCGGCATCAAGCCGGTCTACGACGTGTTCGATTCCAACGAAACCCTGGAAGGCAAGTTGCTGGCCGGGCGCACCGGGTATGACGTGGTGGTGCCGTCCAACCACTTCCTGGGCAAGCAGATCAAGGCGGGCGCGTTCCAGAAGATCGACAAGTCGTTGCTCGGCAACTACGCCAATCTCGACCCGGCGCTGCTCAAGCGCCTGGAAAAGAACGACCCGGGCAACCAATACGCGGTGCCGTACCTGTGGGGCACCAACGGCATTGGCTACAACGTCGATAAAGTGAAGGAAGTGCTGGGCGTCGACAAGATCGACTCGTGGGCCGTGCTGTTCGAGCCACAAAACATGAAGAAGCTGGCCAGCTGCGGTGTGTCCTTCATGGACTCGGCCGATGAAATGCTGCCGGCGGTGCTCAACTACATGGGCCTGGACCCGAACAGCACCAACCCGGCTGACTATAAAAAGGCCGAGGAAAAACTCCTGAAAGTGCGGCCCTACGTGACCTACTTCCACTCCTCCAAATACATCTCGGACCTGGCCAACGGCAATATCTGCGTGGCTGCGGGCTTCTCCGGCGATGTGTTCCAGGCCAAGGCCCGGGCGGCCGAGGCTGGCAAGGGCGTGAACATCGCCTACGCGATTCCCAAGGAAGGCGGCAACCTGTGGTTTGACGTGCTGGCGATCCCCAAGGACTCGACCAACGTCAAAGAGGCCCACGCCTTCATCAACTATCTACTGCAACCTGAAGTGATCGCTCAGGTCAGTGATTACGTCGGCTACGCCAACCCTAACCCAGGGGCGGACACGCTGATGGAGCAATCGATACGCACCGACGAAGCGGTTTATCCACCGCAGGCGGTTCTCGACCGGACGTTTGTCAACTTCGAGCTACCCCCGAAAGTGCAACGCTTGATGACCCGTAGCTGGACCAAGGTCAAGACGGGCAAGTAAGGCTAAAACTATCCAACGTTCGTCCGTATTGGACGTTCTGCACTCTTTTTTTCTGGGAGTTTCGTAAATGGCAGTTGCCTCCGGCGCCTATAAGAAAGCCCTCGAGGGCGACCAGACACCGAAAAAGGTGTTGGTCAAAATCGACCGGGTCACGAAGAAGTTCGACGAGACGATTGCCGTGGACGATGTGTCCCTGGAAATCAAGAAAGGCGAGATCTTTGCCTTGCTCGGCGGTTCGGGTTCGGGCAAGTCCACCTTGCTGCGCATGCTCGCAGGTTTCGAGCGCCCGACCGAAGGGCGGATTTTCCTCGACGGTGTGGATATCACCGACATGCCGCCCTACGAGCGGCCGATCAACATGATGTTCCAGTCCTACGCCTTGTTCCCACACATGACCGTGGCGCAGAACATCGCCTTCGGCCTGCAACAGGACAAGATCCCCAAGGCCGAGGTCGAGGCCCGCGTGGCCGAGATGCTCAAGCTGGTGCAGATGAGCCAGTACGCCAAGCGCAAGCCGCACCAGCTGTCGGGCGGCCAGCGTCAGCGCGTGGCCCTGGCCCGGTCCTTGGCCAAACGCCCGAAACTGCTGTTGCTCGATGAGCCGATGGGCGCTCTGGACAAGAAGCTGCGCTCGCAGATGCAACTGGAGTTGGTGGAGATCATTGAGCGCGTCGGCGTGACCTGCGTGATGGTGACCCACGACCAGGAAGAGGCCATGACCATGGCCGAGCGCATCGCGATCATGCACCTGGGCTGGATCGCGCAGATCGGCAGCCCGATCGATATCTACGAAACCCCCACCAGCCGCCTGGTGTGCGAGTTCATCGGCAACGTCAACATCTTCGACACCGTGGTGGTGGATGACGCCGAAGGCCATGCGGTGCTCAAGTGCGCCGACCTGGACCGCGATATCTACGTGGGCTATGGCATCGCCACGTCGGTGGAAGACAAGTCGGTGACCTACGCCATCCGCCCGGAAAAACTGCTGGTCACCACCGAAATGCCGACCTGCGAGCACAACTGGTCCAGCGGCAAGGTGCATGACATTGCCTACCTGGGCGGCCACTCGGTGTTCTACGTCGAACTGCCGAGCGGCAAGCTGGTGCAGTCCTTCGTTGCCAACGCCGAACGCCGTGGCGCGCGGCCGACCTGGGGTGACCAGGTCTACGTGTGGTGGGAAGACGATAGCGGCGTGGTACTTCGCTCATGAACATGAAGAAATTCAAACGGCGACTGCACCGAATAATTCCCAGCGGCAAGCAGGTGGTCATCGGGATTCCGTTCCTGTGGCTGTTCCTGTTCTTCATGCTGCCGTTCTTCATCGTCCTGAAGATCAGCTTTGCCGAAGCCGACGTGGCGATCCCGCCCTACACCGAGATCTACACCTACATCGAGCAGAAGCTGGAGGTGGTGCTCAACCTGGCCAACTACAGCCTGCTGGCCGGCGACGAGCTGTACATCGCCGCCTACCTGGGCTCGTTGAAGATGGCGTTTTTCAGCACGGCCTTGTGCCTGCTGATCGGCTACCCGATGGCCTACGCCATCGCCAGTGCGCGCAAAGAGATGCAGACCGTGCTGGTGCTGCTGATCATGATGCCGACCTGGACCGCGATCCTGATCCGCGTGTATGCGTGGATGGGCATCCTCAGCAACAACGGCTTGCTCAATGGCTTTTTGATGTCCATGGGGTTGATCAACGAACCGTTGCAGATCCTCAACACCAACATTGCGGTGTATATCGGCGTGGTCTATTCGTACCTGCCGTTCATGATCCTGCCGCTGTACGCCAACCTGGTCAAACATGACCAGAGCCTGCTGGAAGCGGCATCGGACCTGGGTTCGAGCACCTTCAACAGCTTCTGGAAAATCACCGTACCGCTGTCCAAGAACGGCATCATCGCCGGCTGCATGCTGGTGTTCATCCCGGTGGTGGGCGAGTTCGTGATCCCGGAACTGCTGGGCGGCCCGGAAACCCTGATGATCGGTAAAGTGTTGTGGCAAGAGTTCTTCAACAACCGCGACTGGCCGGTAGCTTCTGCCCTGGCGGTGGTGATGCTGGCGATCCTGATCGTGCCTATCATTCTGTTTAACCGCAGCCAAGCCAAAGAGATGGAGGGCAAGGTATGAAGCGCTTCAGTTTCTCCAGCTTCATGCTGGTCGTAGGGCTGCTGTTCATCTACCTGCCGATGCTGATCCTGGTGATCTATTCGTTCAACGAATCGAAACTGGTGACGGTGTGGGGCGGTTGGTCGATCAAGTGGTACGTGGGCCTGCTGGACAACACCCAGTTGATGGGCTCGGTGGCGCGCTCCCTGGAAATCGCCTGCTACACGGCGGTGGCCGCGGTGGCGCTGGGTACGTTGGCGGCGTTTGTGCTGACCCGTATCAGCCAATTCAAGGGCCGCACGCTGTTCGGCGGCCTGGTGACGGCGCCGCTGGTGATGCCGGAAGTGATCACCGGTCTGTCGCTGTTGCTGCTGTTCGTGGCCATGGCGCAGATGATCGGTTGGCCCCAGGAGCGTGGCATTGTCACCATCTGGATCGCCCACACCACGTTCTGTGCGGCGTATGTGGCGGTGGTGGTGTCGGCGCGCCTGCGTGAGTTGGACCTGTCGATCGAAGAAGCGGCCATGGACCTCGGTGCGCGGCCGTGGAAGGTGTTCTTCCTGATCACCATCCCGATGATCGCGCCGTCGTTGGCGGCGGGCGGCATGATGTCGTTCGCGCTGTCCCTGGATGACCTGGTACTGGCCAGCTTCGTCTCGGGCCCGGGCTCCACCACCTTGCCGATGGAAGTGTTCTCGGCGGTGCGCCTTGGGGTCAAACCCGAGATCAACGCCGTGGCCAGCCTGATCCTGCTGGCGGTGTCGCTGGTGACATTCCTGGTGTGGTACTTCAGCCGTCGCGCTGAAGAGCGGCGCAAGAAGGCGATCCAGCAAGCCATCGAAGAAGCGGCAGCGGATGGCTGGAAACAGCCGGATGTACGCCGGGCGCCAGCACCGGTCTAAAGCCCGGTACTCGGTCAAAATGTGGGAGCAGGCAAGCCAGCTCCCACATTTGATTGCATTTCAAGTTGATTAGGCAGTCCACGGCGACTGGCGAATCACCTCGACAAAGTTCAGCGGCTTGAACCCCGGCTCCTGATCCACCAACACATCGGTCTTCACGTTGCCAAACGTGGTCTGCGGGCGATGGCGCAAGCCGTCGGCAAACGCGCAGATGATGCATTCCTTGAACCCTTCGCCCCGTGGATGCGCATGCACCACTGCCTCGCGCTGCACGTGGGTAAACGCGGCGTAGTCCATGCCCAGCACATCCATCTCCACGCCAGCGGTCACCAGGGCGACGGTAGGGCGCAGGTGCTGAGGTACCCCCGGCGTGGTGTGCAGGGCAATGGACAGCCACACTTGCTCGATATCGTCGTCGCTTAAACCATAGGGCTTGAGAAAGGCGGCGGCAGCATTGGCGCCGTCCACTTCAAAACGCTCGTTGTCGCTGCGATGGCCTGCCACCAGGCCCAGGTCATGGAACATAGCGCCGACGTAGAGCAGCTCCGGGTTGTAAGTCAATTGCTTGCGCTCGCCGCTCAGGGCGCCAAACAGGAAGACGCGACGGGAGTGGTGGTAGAGCAGGTCGGATTCAATGTCGCGGATGTATTCGGTGGTAGCCTTGGCCAGGGCACTGTCGGGGATTTTGATGCCGGCGATGGTGGTACTCATGGTCATGCTCCTCACGAGGGCGCCGGGTTGGCGCTGATGAGTGCAGTCTGGACGCGCCTGTGCGCGAGGGCCATCGGGGTGAGGATGCGATCCCGGCCAATGTGCGGTCACATCGTGCCACGTGAAATCGGCTAGGGTGTAGCAGGCACTGCTATCCCTTGAAGCCTGCAACAATCCAAATGTGGGAGCGGGCTTGCTCGCGAATGCGCAGTGTCAGTCACCAGATGTATAGACTGATCCACCGCTTTCGCGAGCAAGCCCGCTCCCACATTTGTTTCTTCGTTTATTCCGGTAGAAAGGTGTGCCATCCATGCACAAAACCGTCGCGATCCTGATCTTCCCCGGCGTCCAGTCACTGGATGTGACCGGTCCCATGGACGTGTTCTGCGAGGCCAATCGCTTCCTGGCGCCTGCGGATCATTACCAGCTCGAAGTCATCGGCCAGGTCCAGGGCCAGATCGCCTGTTCCAACGGCCTGTCATTGCAGGCCCACATCCACTACAGCGAGGCATTGCAAGCCTATGACCTGTTGCTGGTAGCCGGTGGCCCGCAGTTGCCCTTCGAGGATTTCGGCCCGGGGTTCAATCAGTGGCTGCAGGGCGCCAGTGCCAGGGCTCGGCGTTTCGGCTCGATCTGCAATGGCGCGTTCATGCTCGCGCGTGCCGGTTTGCTGGAGGGGCGCACGGTCACCACGCACTGGGGCGACGCGGCGGATCTGGCGCGACTGTGCCCCTCGACCCGGGTCGACGCCGACCGCCTGTACGTGCAAGACGCCAACCTCTACACCTCGGCCGGGGTCACGGCGGGCATCGATCTGTCGTTGTACCTGCTGGCCCAGGACCACGGCCCGGAAGTGGCCTTGAGCGTGGCCAAGCGCCTGGTGGTGTTTACCCAGCGCAGCGGCGGGCAGTCCCAGTTCAGCCCGTTCCTGACGCCCCATGCCGAATCTTCATCGGCCGTGGCGCAGGTGCAGTTGTACGTGCTGGCGAACCTGACCGGTGACCTGGGCATTGCCGACCTGGCCCGCGCGGCCAACATGAGTGCGCGCAACTTTTCGCGGGTATTTGCCCGGGAGGCGCGGATCACCCCGGCGGAATTTGTCGAGCGGGCGCGGGTGGATGCGGCGCGGGTGATGCTCGAAAGCAGCAGCGCGCCGCTCAAGACCGTGGCCTATCAATGCGGGTTTCGTGACGCCCAGCACCTGCGCAGTGTGTTCAACCGCCGGCTGGGCGTGACGCCGCAGCAGTTTCGGCTCAACTTTGCGGCGCCGGTTTAAGCGTGTCGTAGGCTTCCAGCGCGCGCAGCGAGTAGATGTAGGCGGCGCCGGCATTCAGTGAGATGGCAGTGGCCAGCGTTGCGGCGACTTCTTCGCGGGTGGCACCGGCCTTGATCGCGGCGTCGGCATGTACGCCGATACAACCGTCGCAGCGAGTGGTGATCGCCACTGCAATCGAGATCAGTTCGCGGGTCTTGGCATCCAGGACGTTGTTTTCCTCGGCGGCTTCGCCAAGCGCCATGTAGGCTTTGACCATCTTCGGGTTGCTCTTGCCCAGTGTGCCAAAGGCTTTCTTCACGGTAGGCAGCAAGTCGGACCAGTTATTGAACATTGCGATGACTCCTGAACGGGTTGGGTGTGAAGCCAGTGTGTGCCGTTCGGGTTTGGCGGTATTGTTCGATCCGCTCAACTTTTTGACCGATATTCGCAAATGAACGCTATCGACACCCTGATCACCCTGGCCAACCTGCGCGGCAACCTCGATGTACGTTGCCAGTTCCAGGGCGACTGGGCCCTGGACCATGCGCCCGAGGCCCTGGGCGTGGCGCCGTATCACATTGTGGTCAGTGGCACTTGCCGCGCCGAACTTTCGGGTGGGCAACGAGTGACCCTGGAGGAGGGCGACATCCTGCTGTTGCCCGGCGGCGCGACTCACCTGTTGCGTAGCCAGGGCGCGAGGGTACCGGCGATGTTGCCCAGGGTGATCGACGACGGTGTCCTCACGGTGCATCGCCTGGGTGGCGATCAGCCGGAGGTGGAGATGCTCTGTGGCAGCTTTCACTACAACCGCCAGTCGTTGCTGTTCGCGGCCTTGCCGACGTATCTGGTGGTGTCCAGCCGGCAATGGCAGGCCGACGGGCAACTGGCAGCCCTGATTGCCCTGATGCGCAGCGAAGCGGATAGCGAGCGGCTCGGTGCGCGGTCGTTCATTGATGCGCTGTCGGTGGCCCTGTTCACCTTGCTGGTGCGCACCTGGCTGGCACAACAGGCCCCGCTGGCGGGGACGTTTGCCTTGCTCACCGACAAACGCCTGGGCCGCGCCTGGCAGGCGATGCTGGCCGAGCCCGGGCATGACTGGACCATCGACAGCCTGGCCGGCGCGGCGTCGATGTCCCGAGCCACGTTCATGCGCGCGTTTGTCAAAGTGGCGGGCGTATCGCCGTGGGTGCTGCTGACCCAGTTGCGCATGGAGCTGGCGTTCAACCTGTTGCAGCAGTCGCGGTTGAGCCTGACGGATATCGCCGCCCGGGTGGGTTATCAATCCCAGGCGGCGTTCAGCAAGAAATTCAAGGAGGCGTATGGCCAGGCCCCCGGTCGAATGCGCAACGCAGATTAAAACTGTGGGAGATTAAAGTGTGGGAGCGGGCTTGCTCGCGAATGCGGTGGATCAGTCTATACATGTGGTGACTGACACTACGCATTCGCGAGCAAGTCGAATCGTCGCACCGCCCCTCCCACATTTCTTAAGCCATGTTTCGTCAGGGCTGTTGTGGGGGGCGGGCCGGCAATAGCTTGAGGGTGCCGCGAGTATTGGCCTGGACCTCTTCTTCATCAAAATGCGCTTGCTCGTACCCGCCCTCGATGTAGGTCTCGGCCTGGTCGGCATAGTGCTTGTCGAACGGCACGCCGCTCTGTCCCACCGGGTTGATGGTCAGTGCGTGGGCGGCGTCGGCGAAGTCGACCAGGCGCCGGGTAGACGGACCATAAGTCACCGGCCATGGCGCCGGGCCAATGATTGCGGACAGGTTGTTCGGCACTTCGTGGCTGCCCGGTGAGGCAAACGGGCCGACATTGACGATCTGGTCCAGCGGCTTCTTGATGCCCAGCGGATGGCCATGGGTCAGGGTATGGGCCTTGCCCCATTGCCATTGCGCCGGGTCGTCGCCGAAGGTGGTTTTCAGGTGGGCCAGGCTCTTGTCCCAGGCGCGCTTGACCGTCTCGGCACGCTGCCCGTTCCACCACGGCGAATCGGCGGCGGCGGCCAGGCGTGGCAGGGCGGCGTCGACCACGCGGGTGGTGATCAGGGTCTTGAACATGTCGTCGCCCAACTTGGGGCGGAAAGCAGCGTCCGTCAGGTCATACAGCAACTGGTTGAACAACGTGGCCGGGATCGACTCCACCGGGTAATCACCTTTCCATCCTGCCAATTGCTCCACCAGTTTGAGCTCGGACGGCTCCTTGACCACCTCACGCAGCACCGGCAACAGCGGCGCCAACAGGCGGGGCCCGTAGGCGGTGGTGGTGCCCAGTTGCAGGGCCTGGCTGTTGTCCAGGTCCCATTTGACCTGGTTGTCGCTCAACTGCGCGTTCAACTGTTGGCCGCGGTCCGCCAGGTTGTAATAGCCGGGGATCTGCATGCCAGTAGGCGATACCGGCTGGGCATTGGCCGAGACCACATAACCCCGCGCCGGGTTTTCTTCCTGGGGGTTGGCGCTGAACGGGTAGAAGCCCAGCTTGTCAGCCTGAGGCGTGCTGCCGTCGAGGATAAACCCGGCATTGGCCCCGGCCGGGCGGATCGGCAACTGCGCCGCGGCCCACCAGCCGATATCGCCCTTGGCATTGGCCCACACGATATTCAGCCCCGGTGCATGTACCTTGGCCACGGCCTGACGGGCCTTGGCCAAGGTGTCGGCGCGGTTGAGTTGGTAGAACCCGTCGAGGATCGGGTTTTCGGTGTCGAGGAACGCCCACCACATGGCAATCGGCGTGGTGCCGGCATTGGCGCCGAGCACGTCGTTGATGATCGGGCCGTGGGGCGACTGGCGTAGCGTCAGCGTCACCGGTGCCTGGCCCTTGACCGCGATCTGTTGCTCGCTGGTGGTCATGTCGACCCACTGGTCGTGGTAGCGCACCTGGTTGGGGTTGTCCGGGTTGACCTTCTCGGCGATCAGGTCGAGGTCATCGTTCTGGAACATCGTCAGGCTCCAGCCAAACGCTTTGTTGTGGCCCAGGAACGCCACCGGTACCAGGGCGTTGTGATAACCGTAGAGTTCGAAACCGGGCGCCGACAAGTGCGCCTCGTACCACACCGACGGCACCGAGAAGCGGATATGCGGGTCGCCCGCCAGCAACGGCTTGCCGCTCTTGGTACGGTTGCCACTGATGGCCCAGGCGTTGCTGCCCTCGAACTGCGGCAGGCCGTTGTCGGCCAGGGCCTGCTCGCTGAGGCGGGCGATGGCACTCAAGCCTTGCCAGTCGGCGGCGGCCAGGCCGAGGTCGCCCTTGGGCTTCCAGTCGAGGTCAAACACCTTCAGGTAGTCGCTGCCCAGTTGGTCGCGCACATAAGTCAGCAAGGGCTCGGTCCGAAAGGCTGCGGCAAAGCTGTAGGCCAGGTAGCCAGCGATGCTGATGGTGTCTTCGGCGGTGAATGGCCGCTTGGGGATGCCCAGCACGTCGAACTCCATGGGGCTGGCGTGGCTGTCCTGATACTGGTTGATCCCGTCCAGATAGGCTTGCAAGGCCTTCCAGTGCGGCGACTGGCGGTCCATCTGCGCTGCATAGGTCGTGGCGCGGTCGCGGATGCGCAGGCTGCGGAACAGTTTGTCGGTATCCAGCAACTTGACGCCGAGTACTTCGGCCAACTCGCCTTGGGCCAAGCGCCGCATGATCTCCATCTGGAATAGACGGTCCTGGGCGTGCACATAACCCAGGGCGCGATACAGGTCGGCCTCGTTCTCGGCGCGGATGTGCGGCACGCCCCGGTCGTCGTAGCGCACCGTGACCGAGCCCTGCAGGTTGGCCAGCTCCACCGTGCCCTGGCGGGTGGGTTGCTTGCTGTAGACATACCAGCCGGCCCCGAGGGCGATCAACACCAGCAGGGCCGCGAGACCCGACAAGACGCGCTTCATGAACAATCCTTATTATTAGAAGTGGGACTTTTAGCCTTGTGGCCAGGAACAATAGCAGCCCACCGACAGGGTGTGGGTCGCATTCACCGCCCGCCCGCTCTTGAGCGCCTGCAGGATCGGTTCGATAAAGCTGTTGCTCGAATTACAGGTCAGGCCCTCACTGTAAGGGCCGAAGTACGCCAGTTTGCCATTGCTGTCCCAGATGCCCACCGCCGGGCTGGCGGGCACTTGGTCGGCGCCGGGCAAGGTGGTGAGGATTTTCATGGCGCCAAGGGTTGCGGGCAATTGGCCGTGGCTGCCGGTTTTTTGCAGGGCATAGAATTCCACGCCCTGGGGCGCGTATTGCTCGATCAGTTCACTCAGGTGCTGTTGGTTGCCGACATTGCACGGGCAGGCCGGGTCCCAGAAGTGCACCAGGCGGATCGGGCCGGGGCCTGCCAGGTCGTCCGGCAGGCGCAGCAGGTCGCCGGAAAACACCGCCGTATGCTCGCTGAATGCCCGCAGATAGCGACCCTGGAACCAGTCATACGCGGCCCACAGCACGGCGGCGCAGATCAGCATGATCAGGCTGGCGAGCAGGGCAGTGCGGTAGGGTTTTCGCATTCAGAACAATCCTCGACGGTGGCGTAGCTTGCCATGCTTGCCCTGACAGATGAATATCGCGACTCGATATTCATCTGTTCAATGCTGTGAAGCCCTAGTCTGGAAGTTCTTATGCCCGTTACCTTTGACCCCGATCATCTGCGCGAAAGCTTGCGGCCCCTGATGGACGCGCAACCGCTTTCGGCCGAGGCCAGGGTCTACCAGCGCTTCTATGGGCTGGACCTGGCTGCGCGCAAAACGCCGGTGGTCAGTCGCCTGGGGCGCTTCGAGGTGGACGGGTTCGCGGTGGTCAGCCAGGTCTGGTGGCCGGCGAAACCGGTGGCCACACTGTTTATGTTCCACGGTTTCTACGACCACATGGGGCTGTACCGCAGCGTGGTGGAGTGGGGTCTGGACCAGGGCTTCGTGGTGATTGCCTGCGACTTGCCGGGCCATGGCCTGTCCAGTGGCGCGCGGGCCAGCATCGATGATTTCGCGGTGTACCAGCAGGTGGTGAACGGCTTGTTCGAACAGGCCGACGCGCTGCAACTGCCCAAGCCCTGGCATCTGTTCGGGCAAAGCACCGGCGGGGCGATTGTGGTGGACCATCTGCTCCACCATGGCCCGGACAGCCCGGCGCAAGGCCAGACCTTCCTGTTGTCGCCGCTGGTGCGGCCGCGAGCCTGGGGCTGGTCGCAGCTCAGCTATTACCTGCTCAAGCCGTTCGTCAAAGGCATCGCCCGGCGCTTCAGCGATAACAGCAACGACCCGGCGTTTCGTCCGTTCCTCGAGGCCGACCCCTTGCAGCCCCGGCAACTGCCTACCGCTTGGGTGGGTGCGCTGGCGCGCTGGATCAAGCGCATCGAAGCTGCCCCGCGCAGCACGCGGCGGCCACTGATCGTGCAGGGCGAGGAGGATATGACGGTGGATTGGCAGCACAACTTGCAGGTGCTACGCGGCAAGTTCGATCAGCCGCAGGTCCTGATGGTGCCGCGTGGGCGGCATCACATGGCCAATGAGCTGCCTGAAATCCGCGAGCAATACTTCAAGTTCCTCACCGATCACCTGAAATAACCCTCCCCCCCTGTAGGAGCGAGCTTGCTCGCGAAGAACTCAAGGACGCCGCGTCTAACCAGGCAGCACGCGTTATCGTTGACGTTCTTCGCGAGCAAGCTCGCTCCTACAGGGGGGAGGGGCGTCAGGGGGCCAGGCTGGAGGTGCTTTGGCCGACCGCCAGGCCGGCGCGGATCGCTGCCAGCGCTGCTTGGTAATACGCCTTGCCTTCCGGCGATTCGGCAAACGTGGCGAACTCTTCCAGCTCCGGGTCTGACAGGTCCCGATACACGTACAGCAAGGTGTTGTTCAGGTCATTGCCGATCTGCTGCATCAACCGCTCGCGCTGGCCGTTGAGCATGCCTTGCGCCTGACCGCCGCCCAACAGGCCGGGGATCATCTGGCTCAGGCTGTCTGCTGCCACGCCGGCAATCGCCAGGCTGACCTCGGCCCCGGCTTCGCGGGCGGGCAACGCCTGGGCCAGGTGGCCGATGATCAGGCTACGGGTGGCGTCGGCCTGGATCTGCGGCAAGCCCTGGGCGTTCTTGGCCAATTGGTCGCGGCGGGTCGCCAGCAACTCGGCGGCGACAATCTTGCGCCCCAGCGGCGACTGGAAAAACGCCAGCGCGGGTTTTGGATCGGCCAGGTTCTGGCGCAACTGGGCTTCGGCGCGCTGATCCATGGCCTTGGGGGCGAAGCGTTTATTGCTGTTGTCCACCAGCGCCTGGTACACCGCCGGCGGCAAGCTGTTGCGGTATCGCTGCTGGGCGGCACTCAAGGCGTCATTAAAATGCGCACGTTGTTCCGGCCAGCCGGCGACCGCGTACAACTGGTCATGGCTGTCTGCCCAGGCGGGCAACACGCAGAACATCAGCAAGGATAAAAACAAACGACGCATAGGGACTCCTGTCAGTCGGCCACTATTGTCCGTGTCGGGCGTAGGATTTGTCGAGAAGTCCTATCAATCGCCTGACTAAAGTGTATTTAGGCGCTAGGCGGCGCTGTCGGTTTGCCAGGCGTATGGATACTATGCGCGCCATGCAAATATCCCCTGATGACCCGCTGCTGCTACGCATCGTCGACGACCTGGCCGTGAAAGGCTGGTCGCAGCAGAACATCTTCCTGCCAGAGGCTCTGACCCTGGAACTGGCGGCTGAGTGCCATAAACGTGCCGCTGAAGGTGAATTGGCACCGGCCGCTGTCGGACGCGGACCGGCCCAGGAGATTCGCGAGGGGATTCGTGGCGACCATATCCAATGGCTGGAGCCCGGCCAGGCGGTTATCTGCGACCGCTACCTGGTGTTGATGGACAGCCTGCGGCTGGCGATGAACCGGGGGTTGTTCCTGGGGCTGGAAGAGTTTGAATGCCACTTCGCCATGTACCCGCCGGGAGCGTTCTACCTCAAACACCTTGACCGTTTTCGCGATGATGACCGGCGCATGGTCTCGGCGGTGGTCTACCTGAACCAGGACTGGCTGCCCGAGCACGGCGGCCAGTTGCGCATGTACCTCAAGGATGGCATTGAACACGATGTGGACCCCACCGGCGGTTGCCTGGTGGTGTTCCTGTCGGGGGAAGTGCCCCATGAAGTCCTGCCCGCCCACCGCGAGCGCCTGTCCCTGACGGGCTGGTTTCGCCGGCGGGGCAACGAGCCGTTTTGAGCATGCAAAAGATTCTGGTCAGCCGCTGCCTGCTGGGGCATCGCGTGCGTTATGACGGTGGGGCCAGCGGGCCGTTCGACCAACTGGCCGCCTGGCAGGCCGAAGGGCGGGTGGTTGCGGTGTGCCCAGAGGTCGCTGGCGGCTTGCCTACGCCACGCCCATCCGCCGAGATTCCGGGCGGGCAGGGGATGGATGTGTGGGAAGGCCGCGCCCAAGTGTTGACCGCCGATGGCCAGGACTTCAGCGAAGCCTTCCTGGATGGGGCGCGCCAGGCCCTGGCTCTGGTGCAGCGCCACGGCATCCGTATCGCGGTGCTCAAGGCCAACAGCCCGTCATGCGGCAACCTGCTGACTTATGACGGCACGTTCAGTGGGGTGAAAGTCACGGGCGAAGGGGTGACGGCAGCGTTGCTCAAGCGCCATGGGGTGCAGGTGTTCAGCGAGTTGGAGTTGGCCGAGGCGGCTGCGGCCCTGCTCTCAAACCCCGCCTAAATCCCATGTGAGGGTGGGCTTGTGTGGGAGCGGGCTTGCCCGCGATGGCGCTATATCAGTGACAGATTTTTTGGCTGACCCACCGCAATCGCGGGCAAGCCCGCTCCCACACAAGCCCGCTCCCACACAAACCTGGCCCCACATTGGTTATTTGGCAGGTTTGCTGGTGTCAGCCTCTAACCACTTCTCCGACAGCGCCGTCAGCCGCCCATCGGCCTTGATCCGCTCCAACGCCATGTCCAGGCTCGATTTGAACGCCGGGTTGCCCTTCTGGAATGGGATGGCCAGGGTCAACGTGGCCTTGGCATCGACACGGCTGCGCAGATCCACGCCCTCGGTGGGCTTGGCGGCAAATTGACTGCTGGTGAGGGTATTCAGGCCGCTCAACAGGGGTTTTTGCTGCTTGTTGGCAAGCATCTGGGCATTGGCATAGCTATACGGTGCGCTGAAATCGAAACGATCGCGCAATTGCGCAGTCACAGCGATGTGGTTGATCGCCACGTCGTACTTGCCGCTTTCCACGCCGGGCAGCAAGTCTGCTTCGTCGGTGGTGATAAAGGAGGCGCGTACGTCCATTTCCCGAGCCAGCAACTCACCCAGTTCCACTTCAAAACCGGTGAGTTTGTCGCCTTCCTTGAAGTTGAAGGGCGGCGTGTCGGCCTCCAGGGCAATGCGCAGTTCCCCACGGTCAAACACGTCGTCAAACAGTTCGGCGTGAGCCAAGGGGCTCAAAAAAGGCAGCACAAGTAACAGGCCAGGCAAAAAACGCATGGTCACTCCTAAAGAATTCGAAGGTGCGAGACGCGGTTCAGGCTCGCTTTGCTATGGTGTCGAGTGCCTTGGACAACGTTTCGTCACTAAGTTGTCATAACCCTACAGATTTCACAGAAAAACTGGAGAAGTTAATGAAAGCCATTTTGTCTCGTGCAACCCTGGCCAGCCTGCTGCTGGGGGCTTCCATGCTGGCGTCAGCCGCCGATGTCCCACGTACACCTGCGCCCAAGGGTGCTGAAGTGTTTATTGTCTCGCCTAAGGATGGCGCTACCGTCGACAAGACCTTCACCGTTGAGTTTGGCATCAAGGGCATGGACCTGGAACCTATCGACAAACAAGTCCCGGGTGCCGGCCATCACCACTTGCTGGTTGATCAGAAGGAGTTGCCCGACCCAAGCCAGCCGATTCCCGCCACCGATACCGTGATCCATTTCGGCAAGGCGCAGACCAAGACTGAACTGACCCTGGCCCCAGGCAAGCACACCCTGCAACTGGTGGCGGGCGATAACGTTCACCGTCAGTTTGAACCTACTGTAGCTTCAAAAGTGATCACCGTTACCGTCAAGTAAGATTTGTTCAGACGAAAAAAAGGGAGCCCTCAGGGCTCCCTTCTTCGTGGTGCGTCTGAAACCTTAGAACAACACGCGGCTACGGATAGTACCGCTGATGTGCTGCAGCTTCTCTTGCGCCAGGTCCGAGTACTCGGCGTCGACGTCGATTACCACGTAGCCAACCTTCTCGTTGGTCTGCAGGAACTGACCGGAGATGTTGATGCCGTTTTCCGCGAAGACCTTGTTGATCTCCATCATCACACCCGGGATGTTCTGGTGGATGTGCAGCAGGCGGTGCTTACCAGGGTGAGCCGGCAGGGCCACTTCCGGGAAGTTGACCGAGGACACCGACGTACCGTTGTCGCTGTACTTGACCAGCTTTTCCGCTACTTCCAGACCGATGTTGGCCTGGGCTTCAGCGGTGGAACCGCCGATGTGCGGGGTCAGGATCACGTTGTCCAGGCCACGCAGCGGGCTTTCGAAAATGTCGTCGTTGGAGCGTGGCTCCACCGGGAACACGTCGATGGCGGCGCCGATCAGGTGCTTGTCCTTGATCGCGTCGGCCAGGGCATCCAGCTCGACCACGGTGCCGCGAGCGGCGTTGATCAGGATCCCGCCCTTCTTGATGGCGCGGATTTCCTTTTCGCCGATCATCCACTGGGTCTCAGCGGTTTCCGGCACGTGCAGGGTCACGATATCGGACATGCCCAGCAGCTCGGTCAGGCTCGACACCTGGGTGGCGTTGCCCAATGGCAGCTTGGTCAGGGTGTCATAGAAGAACACCTGCATGCCCAGGCCTTCGGCCAGTACCGACAATTGCGTGCCGATCGAACCGTAACCGACGATACCCAGCTTCTTGCCGCGGATTTCGAAGGAGTTGGCCGCGCTTTTGATCCAGCCGCCACGGTGGCAGGAAGCGTTCTTCTCAGGGATGCCGCGCAGCAACAGGATGGCCTCGGCCAATACCAGCTCCGCCACGGAACGGGTGTTGGAGTACGGGGCGTTGAACACTGCGATACCGCGCTCGCGCGCTGCATTGAGGTCAACCTGGTTGGTGCCGATGCAGAAACAGCCGACAGCTACCAGCTTCTTGGCGTGGTCGAAGATCTCTTCGGTCAGCTGGGTGCGGGAGCGAATGCCGATAAAGTGCGCGTCGGCGATCTTTTCCTTGAGCTGGGATTCCGGCAGAGAACTGGTGATGTACTCAATGCTGGTGTACCCGGCGGCCTTTAGGACGTCGACGGCCGATGGGTGGACGCCTTCCAGAAGAAGGAACTTGATCTTGCTCTTATCGAGAGAAGTCTTGCTCATCTGCGTAAACCTGTATCCCGGAGAAAAATGGCAGGGAATCGGATCGCTTAAGCTGACCCGGACGGCAGGAAAGCCGTCACCGCAGAAACGCCCTTGGGCTCTGTCCTGCGGGGGCGGTATGCTAGCATACGCGCCCCGCTAAACACTCATTCCTGCGACGTGAAGCGTTCTCAGGATGACCATGAATTGTTCGAGAGTTCTGTCGATGACCCATCCTGCCCTGATTGATGAGCTAAAGACCCTGGTTGAGCCCGGCAAAGTGCTGACCGATGCAGACTCCCTGGAGGCTTACGGCAAGGATTGGACCAAGCATTTCGCCCCCGCGCCGACCGCTATCGTCTTCCCCAAGACCATTGAGCAGGTACAGGTGATTGTCCGTTGGGCCAATGAACACAAGGTGGCGCTGGTGCCATCCGGTGGGCGTACCGGCTTGTCGGCGGCGGCCGTTGCCGCGAATGGCGAAGTGGTGGTGTCGTTCGACTACATGAACCAGATCCTCGACGTGAACCTCACCGACCGCACCGCCGTGTGCCAGCCGGGCGTGGTCACCAAGCAATTGCAGAACGTCGCCGAAGAAAACGGCCTGTATTACCCGGTGGACTTCGCTTCGTCCGGTTCTAGCCAGATTGGCGGCAATATCGGCACCAATGCCGGCGGGATCAAGGTCATTCGCTACGGCATGACCCGCAATTGGGTGGCCGGCATGAAGGTCGTCACCGGCAAGGGTGATGTACTGGAGCTCAACCGCGACCTGATCAAGAACGCCACCGGCTACGACATGCGCCAGCTGTTTATCGGTGCTGAAGGCACCCTGGGCTTTGTGGTCGAAGCCACCATGCGCCTGGACCGTGCGCCGAAAAACCTCACCGCCATGGTGCTTGGCACCACTGACTTCGACTCGATCATGCCGGTGTTGCATGCGTTCCAGAGCAAGCTGGATCTGACGGCCTTTGAGTTTTTCTCCGACAAGGCCCTGGCCAAAGTCCTCGGCCGTGGCGATGTGCCGGCGCCGTTCGAGACCGATTGCCCGTTCTATGCCCTGCTGGAATTTGAAGCCACCACCGAAGAAGTCGCCAACCACGCCCTGGAAACCTTTGAGCACTGTGTGGAGCAGGGCTGGGTGCTGGATGGCGTGATGAGCCAGAGCGAAACCCAGCTGCACAACCTGTGGAAGCTGCGCGAGTACATCTCCGAGACCATCTCCCACTGGACGCCATACAAGAACGACATTTCGGTCACTGTGTCGAAAGTGCCGGCGTTCTTGAAGGAAATCGACGCGATCGTCGGCGAACACTACCCCGACTTCGAAATCGTCTGGTTCGGCCACATCGGCGATGGCAACCTGCACTTGAACATCCTCAAGCCGGAAAGCCTGTCCAAGGACGAGTTCTTCGCCAAGTGCGCCACCGTCAACAAGTGGGTGTTTGAAACCGTCGAGAAGTACAACGGTTCGATCTCCGCCGAACATGGCGTGGGCATGACCAAGCGTGACTACCTGACCTACAGCCGCTCCCCGGTTGAAATCGAATATATGAAGGCAGTGAAGGCCGTGTTTGACCCGAACGGGATCATGAACCCGGGCAAGATCTTCGCTGTTTAACCATCACGAAAGAGGAAGCGGTCCATGAGCTATCAGCACAAGTACGTCGACGGCACCAATATCCACTTTCCGCTGGGCAAAGTGGTCTGCATCGGGCGCAACTACGCCGAACACGCCAAGGAATTGGATAACCCGGTGCCGACCGAGCCCCTGCTGTTTATCAAGCCGGGCAGTTGCGTGGTGCCATTGGAAGGCGGTTTTGCCATTCCAGCCGACCGTGGGTCGGTGCACTACGAAGCGGAAATTGCGGTGCTGATCGGCAAGCCCTTGTCGAAAACCCCGAGCCGTGAAGAAGTGCTGGACGCCATCTCCGGCTTCGCCCCGGCCCTGGACCTGACCCTGCGCGACAAGCAGTCCGAGCTCAAGGCCAAGGGCCTGCCGTGGGAAATTGCCAAGTCCTTCGACGGTGCGGCAGTCATTGCGCCGTTCGTGGTGGGCAGCACCTTCCCGGACCTGACCGATATCGGTATTCGCCTGACCATCAATGGCCAGGTGCGCCAGGACGGCAACAGTGCGCAGATGCTCAACCCGATCGTGCCGATGATCCAGCACATGGCCGGCTGCTTCTCGCTGCAGGCCGGTGATGTGATCCTGACCGGTACGCCTGTGGGCGTGGGCCCGCTGGAAGTGGGTGATGAACTGGTGCTGGAATTGCCCGGCGTGAGCCGCTTCGAAAGCTCCGTACGCTAACCCCATCCCTCTGTAGGTGCCGGCTTGTGTGGGAGCTGGCTTGCCTGCGATAGCATCACCGCGGTGTGCCTGATACACCACGGTGCTTGCATCGCGGGCAAGCCCGGCTCCTACACAAGCTCGTACACAGATTATTTGTGCGTACTGCGCAAATCGGCGCTTTGCATTTTTTTCACACGCCATCTGGATAATCCTCGGCCATATGGCACGCAGGCGGTCTAAGCCTGGGCTATCACCTACAGCCGATTATCTGGAATGCCTCCATGGCCGTACCTCTCCCTTCTGTGAAACCCGCTCCGCGCCCGCGCCTGAATATGCGTTGGTACTCCTGGCTGTTCCTGGTCGGGGCCGTCATGTATGGGATTTCCTGGTTGATGCACTGGGACGACCGGGGCGCGTTATGGGTGTTGGAGCGGTTTGAAAGCCCCATGGAGCGTCGGGAGAGTGTCTGGCTTCCGGATTACCAGACGGTGATTGACGCCAAGCCGTTGCCCGGCATGGAAAAGGACGAAGCGTCGGATCTGGCCTACGACCCCAGGACCAAGACCCTGTACGCGGTCATGGGCCGCAACCCGTTCCTGGTGGAGCTGAGCCTGCAGGGCGATGTGTTGCGCAAGATCCCCCTGGTGGGCTGGAGCAACCCGGAAGGCGTGACGGTCATGGAAAACGGCGTGCTGGCCATCGTGGATGAGCGCAGACACAACATGACGCTGGTCAAGGTCGATGCCGATACGCGCCAACTGGCCTTCGCTGACTTCCCCAGCTACGACCTGGGGCCCTCCGAAAACCAGAACAAGGCATTCGAGGCCATCACCTGGGACAAGCGCAATCAACAACTGGTGTTGGGTATCGAACGGCCAGCGCAGTTGTTCACCTGGCACAGCGACGGCGGCCAGGTCCTGGCTGGCAACAAGCAGAAACTGCCCAGCTCCGAGTTGGATATTCGCAACCTCTCGGCCCTGAGCGTCGATCCGCGTACCGGCCACCTGTTGGTACTGTCCGCCGACTCCCATCTGCTGCTGGAGCTGGACGAAGAAGGCAAGCAAGTCAGCTTCATGACGGTGCTTGGCGGCTTCAATGGCCTGAAAAACACCATCCCCCGCGCCGAAGGCGTGACCATGGATGAAAACGGCACGCTGTACATGGTCAGCGAGCCCAATCTGTTCTACCGCTTCGAAAAGCAGAAATAGCCGACTAATACGTCGGATTCTTCTCTATGAGCGGCATTCCCCAGACACTGAGCTGCGTTTAAGTTTAAATTCAGATGGCTGTGATATTCATTTGCCAGTTTTGACTTTGAGCCAGCCCCCATGCGCCGATTTGCCCGCCCCAAACCCGCCCTGTTTATCCTGTTGTTGATCGCCCTGGTTGCTGTGGGCGTGGTCGCCCAGCAGTTTCGTTTATTCGAGCGTGCCTGGTTCAACTGGCAGGCTTGGCGCCAGCCGGTGGACGAACGATCCATTGGCCTGGCGGATTATCACGTGGTGCTGGAAGCCCAGGTGATTGACGGCCTGGACGATGACGTCTCGGCATTGACCTTCGATCCGGTGCGCAAGAGCCTGTTTACCGTGACCAACCAAAACGCCGAACTGGTCGAACTGTCCCTGGATGGCAAGATCCTGCGGCGTATCAACCTGGTGGGCTTTGGCGATGCCGAAGCGGTGGAGTTCATCAGCGAGAACACCTATGTGGTCAGCGATGAACGTCAGCAGCGCTTGATCAAGATACATCTGGAGGACGACACGCAGTTCCTCGACGCGGCCGATGCCGAGCAGATGACCCTGGGTGTGCACCTCAAGGGCAATAAAGGGTTTGAAGGGCTGGCCTATGACTCGGTGGGCAAGCGCCTGTTTGTCGCCAAGGAGCGGGACCCGATGTTGATCTACGAAGTGCATGGGTTTCCCCATTTCAAACCCGAAAAGACCTACTCGGTCCATGTCGTCAACAACCCACGGCGCGATGCCGGGCTGTTTGTGCGCGACCTGTCCAGCTTGCAATACGATGAGCGCAGCGGCCACTTGCTGGCGCTGTCCGATGAGTCGTACCTGGTGTTGGAATTGGATATCGACGGTCGCCCCTTGAGCAGTCTGTCATTGCTCAAGGGGCGCCATGGCCTGAAGAAGCGCGTGCCCCAGGCCGAGGGCATCGCCATGGATGACGATGGCACGCTGTATTTGGTCAGTGAGCCGAATTTGTTCTACGTGTTCAAGAAAAAAGCCGACCCACTGTAGGCGCGAGCAAGGATCAGAACATCCACTGTACGCCCAGGGAGTAGCCGGTCTGGCTGCCTTCGGCATGGCCCAGGCGCCCGTTCACTTCGGCGTACACCCCAAGCTGCGGGGTGATCGCCAATTGGCTGCCGACCTGTGCGCGGCCAAAACTCTTGTCTACTGAACCCAGGCGCGCAGTGCGCACCTGGCCATCAGCTCGTGCAGTCAGGTCCAGGTCGTCCAGGCGGCCGTCGGCCAGTTCCTTGACCCAGGCGATATCGCCGTAGGGCATCAGGCTCAGGCCGTAAGGCAGGGCCACAGCACCACGCACGCGCCAGCCGAGGCTGGCTTCCAGGGAATCGAAAGACTGCTCTTCATATTCAAGGGCCGTGCGCAGGTTCTGCTTCTCGTGGAACTTGTCGATACGCGAGTGGCTGTAATCCAGGCCGGCAAACGGTCCGGTCTTGATCGCACCCAGGTCGAAGTCATAGCCGCCGAGCACCCGGGCACCCAGGGACAAGGCATCGGTCTCGCCAGTCAGTTGCTGGTCAAGCAACACGGGGCCGCCATTGGCCTGGATCACCAGGTTACGTTTTGAGTCAAAGCTGCTGTGGCCCACGCTCAGGTCGCCGGCCAGCCAGGTCGGGCCACCATCGTTCAACAAGGCATAGACTGCGGCTTGCCAGGTGTCGCTTTCCAGCTTGCCACGGTGCTCGAGTTTGTCGCGACCGTTGAGGTAGCTGAGGCTGGCGCCGATGTTCAAGCTGCTGCTCAGTTGATAGTCACCCAGGGCATGCAGGCCCAGGCGTCGCGCTTCGGGGTTGGGAGCGGTGTCGAAGCCACTGTCCGGGTTGTACTCGCCGTCCACGCCGATCTCGCCATCGAAGGTGCCCACTTCACGGCTGGCCGATTGCAACGTCAGCCAGCGGCGATCGTGCAAACGCACCATGGCCTGGTGCTGGCGCTGCAGGTTGTCCTGCATGTTGCGCGCAACCGCGCCGCCCGAGGTGGTGGAGGCCATCAAGTCGGCATTGGTCAGCTCCAGCACCAGGCGGCTGAGCAGGCGCGAATAATCGCGCAGGCGCTGGTCGATGCGTTCCTGGCCGAAAGCATTGGTCAGGACGCTCTTGTTGTCTTCGTTGGGGTCGTGCCAGGTCGAGCCGCCGGGGATCGCTGGGTTGTCGGTCTGGGTGTAGCCGTCCAGGTCGCCCAGTTCCCAGTTGGTGGCTTCGATATACAGGATCGGGATATTCAGCGCCTCGAAGGCTTCGCCATCACTGCAGCAACCGGTGCCGGCGGGGTATTGCGCGTCCAGGCCGGGGTTGGTGAACAGGTTGATGTTCAATTCCTTGGCGATCTGGAACGTGTGTTCGCGCAACGATGCCAGGGCCGGGTTGGCGGTGCTGTTCTGGCCGGCGTGGGCGTACATCATGTCGCCGGTGATCAGGCTGTCGAGGTTGATCATGGCCAGCATATTGGCGCGCTGGCTGGCGCTCAGCGAATCGACAAATGCTCGGGAGCCGCGCAGGCCTTCCTCTTCGGCGCCGAAGCCGACGATCTGCAAGCCGTTTTCCAGTTGCAGGCCGCCAAGGTTCTTCGCCACTTCGGTCAGCACACTGGCGCCGGAGCCGTTGTCGTCCAGGCCTTGCAGGGTCGGGCGGCCAAAATAGGTATCGAAGTGCGCGCCAATCACCACGTATTGCGGTTTGGTGCCGGCGGCATAGGCCACCACGTTTTGCGAAGCGCGGCTGCCGCCATTCCAAGTGAAGTCCTGGCGGCTGATGTTATAGGCGCTGCCCATCTGGCTCTGCATCCAGTCGGCGGCGCCGGCGAAGTTGGCCGTGCCTCGGTAGCGGCCGGGGTAGTCGGTGATCAGCTTTTCCAGGGTGGTATTGGCGTGCTCGCCGTAATCGTAGGCATTGGATTGAGTCGACAGCAGGGCACAGGCAACGCTGACAGCGAGGGCTAGGGGCTTGATCACAAGGTCTTCCTTGAAGAGGTTGAGGGAGTTGCTCGGCGGGACCGATTGCACAATGCGCGCCTCATTCCGTGGGGCGGTCGCGAATTGGCGCGTTGTTGGAAGTGGGGGTCGCCTGGCTATAAGTTGTAACGGATTTGATACCAGATGCGGCAGGGGATGCCGTGACTTGGCGCACAAATTGGGGCGGGCGGGGGAGAGGCTGCTGCGAAAAGTAGCGTTTTTGTTACATGTCCATCGAACGGAGCGCGGTCAAAAAGGTGGGAGCGGGCTTGCTCGCGAATGCGGTGTGTCAGCCAGCAAGTTCGGTGACTGGCACATCGCATTCGCGAGCAAGCCCGCTCCCACAGGGGTTCTGCGTGTACTTAGGCCTTGAGGGTTTTCACGCCTTCACTGGTCCCCAGCAGCAGCACATCCGCAGGGCGCGCGGCGAACAACCCGTTGGTGACCACGCCGACGATCGCATTGATCTGGGTCTCCAGCTCCACCGGGTTGGTGATCTGCATGTTGAACACATCGAGGATGATGTTGCCGTTGTCGGTCAGCACGCCTTCGCGGTACACCGGGTCGCCGCCCAGTTTTACTAGCTCGCGGGCCACGTGGCTGCGGGCCATGGGGATCACTTCTACCGGCAGCGGGAAGTTGCCCAGTACCGGCACCAGTTTGCTGGCGTCGGCGATGCAGATAAAGGTCTTGGCCACGGCCGCGACGATTTTCTCGCGGGTCAGGGCAGCGCCGCCGCCCTTGATCAGGTTCAGGTGTTCGTCGCTTTCATCGGCGCCGTCGATATAGAACTCCAGGTCGCTCACGGTATTGAGCTCGTACACCGGAATGCCATGGCCCTTGAGGCGCGCGGCGGTGGCTTCGGAACTGGCCACGGCGCCGTCGAACGCGCCCTTGTGCAGGGCCAGCGCGTCGATAAAGCAATTGGCGGTGGAGCCGGTGCCAACACCGACGATGCTTTTATCGTCGAGTTTAGGAAGGATTAAATCGACGGCGGCCTGGGCCACTGCCTGTTTGAGTTGATCCTGGGTCATGCGGGCTCCGGAACGGGCGGGGAGTAAAGAGGGGCGCGAGTATAACCCAACAAAACCTCTGGATTCGTGTGGTCGTCCGGCCAAAAGGCGGGTTAGACTCCTCGGCCCTGCCCAACCCGCCCAGTGATGCTTTCCGATGCTCGAACAGTACGTCAAAAAGATCCTCACCTCGCGCGTTTACGACGTTGCCGTGGAAACCCCGTTGCAGACCGCCCGCCAGCTCTCCGAGCGCCTGGGCAACAAGGTCTGGCTCAAGCGCGAAGACTTGCAGCCGGTGTTTTCCTTCAAGATTCGCGGTGCCTACAACAAGCTGACCCAACTGACCGCTGAAGAACGCGCGCGTGGCGTGGTCACTGCCTCGGCCGGCAACCATGCCCAGGGCCTGGCCCTGGCGGCCAAGGTGCTAGGGGTCAAGGCCACGATCGTGATGCCCAAGACCACCCCGGAAATCAAGGTTGAAGGCGTACGCTCCCGTGGCGGCAAAGTGGTGCTGCATGGCGACTCCTTCCCGGAAGCGCTGGCGTATTCGCTGAAGCTGGTCGACGAAAAAGGCTACGTCTACATTCACCCCTACGATGATCCGCACACCATTGCCGGGCAGGGCACCGTGGCGATGGAGATCCTGCGCCAGCACCCAGGGCCGCTGGATGCGATTTTCGTCCCGGTGGGCGGTGGAGGCCTGATTGCCGGCATCGCCGCGTACGTGAAGTACCTGCGCCCGGAGATCAAGATCATCGGCGTCGAGCCGGACGACTCCAACTGCCTGCAAGCCGCCATGGCCGCGGGCGAACGCGTGGTACTGCCAGCCGTGGGGATCTTTGCCGATGGCGTGGCGGTGGCGCAGATCGGCCAGCACACGTTCGATATCTGCAAAGACTATGTCGACGAAGTGATCACCGTCAGCACCGATGAAATCTGCGCGGCAATCAAGGATATCTACGACGACACCCGCTCCATCACCGAGCCAGCAGGGGCCTTGGGCGTGGCCGGGATCAAGAAGTACGTGGAGACCCGTGGCGTCAGCGGCCAGACCTTTGTTGCCATTGATTCCGGGGCCAACGTCAACTTCGACCGCCTGCGCCATGTGGCCGAGCGCGCCGAGTTGGGCGAAGGCCGTGAAGCGATCATCGCCGTGACCATCCCCGAGCGCCCAGGCAGCTTCAAGGCCTTCTGCGAAGCCGTGGGCAAGCGCCAGATCACCGAATTCAACTACCGCTACCACTCCGGCAGTGAGGCGCACATTTTTGTCGGGGTGCAGACCCATCCGGAAAACGACCCGCGCAGCGCACTGATTGCGAGCCTGACCGAGCAGGGTTTCCCGGTGCTGGACCTGACCGAGAACGAGCTGGCCAAGCTGCATATCCGCCATATGGTCGGTGGGCATGCGGCGCATGTCAGCAATGAAGTGGTGTTCCGTTTCGAATTCCCGGAACGTCCGGGAGCCTTGTTCAACTTTCTTAACAAATTGGGCGGTCGCTGGAACATCTCGATGTTCCACTATCGCAACCACGGCGCGGCTGACGGTCGGGTGGTCGCTGGGCTGCAAGTGCCAGCCAACGAGCGGCACCTGGTGCCGGCGGCGCTGGAAGCCATTGGCTACCCGTATTGGGATGAAAGTGACAACCCGGCCTATCAACTGTTCCTCGGTTGAGCGACTACGCTGATTGGGCGGCCTTTAAGGAATCGAGAGCATGGAATATCTGACAACCCTCAAGACCATCCACATGGTGGCAACGGTGCTGCTATTGGCCAGCGGCCTGGCCCTGGCGGTGCTGAGCTGGCGCAAGCGCGCAGCCGGGCCGGCGATTACATTGCAACGGCCATGGCTGTTTGTGTGGTTGTTGATGGGCGTAAGCCTGGTGAGCATGCCATTCACCGGCTGGTGGCTGGTGCACCTGATCGACTGGCCATTGGGGCAGACATGGATCCTGGGCTCCAGCGTGATCTATACCGTCGCGGCGCTGGCCTGGTTCTGGCTGGTGGTGCGCCTCAATCGCCTGCGCCTGGGCGGTACGGGCAGCGCGAAATTCACCCTGGCCCTGGCGGTTGTCAGCCTGGTGGGGTTTGTGGCGATTGCCGGGTTGATGGGGGCCAAGCCGGTCTAGCGTTCGTCAAACCATTGTAGGAGCGAGCTTGCTCGCGAAAAACGTCAACGATAACGCGTACCCGCTGATTAAACGTGTCGCGCTTAGGTTTTTCGCGAGCAAGCTCGCTCCTACAGGGATTTGGGTTATCAGCTGCGCAGGCTGATTACCGGCCATCCACGCTTCTGGGCCTCAGCCCGCAAATTCGCATCCGGATCCACCGCCACCGGGTGAGTCACCTGCTCCAGCAACGGCAGGTCGTTCATCGAATCGCTGTAGAAATAGCTGTCGTCCAGGCTATACCCGGTCTCTTCCAGCCATCGATTCAAGCGCGTCACCTTGCCCTCGCGAAAGCACGGAATATCCGTGCTGCGCCCAGTGTAGCGGCCATCGGCCATCTCACACTCGGTGGCGATCAGGGTTTCAACCCCCAAACGTGCGGCAATCGGCGCGGTGACAAAGCGGTTGGTGGCGGTGATGATGACCAGCGTGTCACCGGCGGCGCGGTGTTTGGCCAGCAGTTCAGCCGCCTTGGGCAGCATCAGCGGTTCGATGCAGTCGCGCATGAAGTCGCGGTGCCATTCGTCGAGTTGGGCCATCTCGGTGTTGCCGAGGATTTCCAGGCTGAAGTTCAGGTACGCGGCGTTGTCCAGCTTGCCGGCCAGGTAATCCTGGTAGAACTCGTCGTTGCGGGTTTTGTAGGCAACGGCATCGAGGATGCCGCGCTCACACAGGTAATCACCCCAGGCGTGGTCACTGTCGCCGCCCAAAAGCGTGTTGTCCAAGTCGAATAAAGCCAGGCGCATTGCGGTTACTCGCTGAAAAGTCTGTAAAAAGGCGTCCAGAATACGGTCTTTTCACAAGAGTGCACATAAGGTAAGCAGCCTCGTTGCCGCTGCAACAAGCTTTGTGGAACAATGCGGCGACATGCGTTTGCGAGGTTGTTGCCGTGATCGACCCCGATGGTTTCCGTCCAAATGTCGGGATTATTCTTACGAATGATGCCGGACAGGTGCTATGGGCTCGCCGTATCAACCAAGATGCCTGGCAGTTTCCCCAGGGCGGGATCAACCCCGACGAAACCCCTGAAGACGCCTTGTACCGCGAGTTGAACGAAGAAGTAGGCCTGGAACGCGAAGATGTGCAAATTCTCGCCTGTACCCGAGGCTGGTTGCGCTATCGTTTGCCGCAACGCCTGGTGCGTACCCACAGCCAACCACTGTGCATCGGCCAGAAGCAAAAGTGGTTTCTCCTGCGCCTGATCTCCAACGAGCAGCGGGTGCGGATGGATTTGACCGGTAAACCGGAGTTCGATGGCTGGCGCTGGGTCAGTTATTGGTATCCGTTGGGCCAGGTGGTGACATTCAAGCGCGAGGTTTATCGTCGCGCTCTCAAAGAGCTTGCCCCGCGCCTTTTAGCGCGCGACTGACGACGGAGTTCGACCCCGAGCCATGCTCAATACGCTGCGCAAGATCGTCCAGGAAGTTAACTCCGCCAAGGATCTCAAGGCGGCGTTGGGGATTATTGTGTTGCGCGTCAAGGAAGCCATGGGCAGCCAGGTCTGCTCGGTTTACCTGCTGGACCCCGAGACCAACCGTTTTGTGCTGATGGCCACGGAGGGCTTGAACAAGCGCTCCATCGGCAAGGTCAGCATGGCGCCCAATGAAGGTCTGGTGGGCCTGGTGGGGACGCGTGAAGAACCCCTGAACCTTGAGAACGCGGCCGATCACCCGCGTTATCGCTACTTTGCCGAAACCGGCGAAGAACGTTACGCCTCCTTCCTCGGCGCCCCGATCATCCACCACCGCCGCGTTGTCGGCGTATTGGTCATCCAACAGAAAGAACGCCGCCAGTTCGATGAAGGTGAAGAAGCCTTCCTCGTGACCATGAGCGCGCAGCTGGCCGGGGTTATCGCCCATGCCGAGGCCACCGGCTCGATTCGCGGCCTGGGTCGCCAGGGCAAGGGCATCCAGGAGGCCAAGTTCGTTGGCGTGCCGGGTTCACCGGGCGCTGCGGTCGGTACTGCGGTGGTCATGCTGCCGCCGGCTGACCTGGATGTGGTGCCGGACAAGTCCATCGACGACATCGATGCGGAAATCAAACTGTTCAAGACCGCCCTGGAAGGGGTGCGCGCCGACATGCGCAACCTGTCGACCAAACTGGCCACCCAGTTGCGCCCCGAAGAACGGGCGCTGTTCGACGTGTACCAGATGATGCTCGACGACGCGTCCCTGGGTAACGAAGTCAAGACCGTGATCAAGACCGGCCAGTGGGCCCAGGGCGCGCTGCGCCAGGTGGTCACCGATCACGTCAACCGCTTCGAGCTGATGGACGACGCCTACCTGCGCGAGCGCGCCTCGGATGTGCGCGACCTGGGCCGGCGCCTGCTGGCCTACCTGCAGGAAGACCGCACCACCAATCTGGTGTACCCCGACAACACCATCCTGATCAGTGAAGAACTGACCGCCACCATGCTCGGCGAAGTGCCGGAAGGCAAACTGGTGGGCCTGGTCTCGGTATTGGGTTCGGGCAACTCCCACGTGGCGATCCTGGCCCGGGCCATGGGTATCCCGACGGTAATGGGCCTGGTGGACCTGCCGTATTCCAAGGTTGACGGCATCTCGATGATCGTCGACGGGCACCGGGGCGAGGTTTTCACCAACCCCAGCGAGTTGCTGCGCAAGCAGTACGCCGAAGTCGTAGAGGAGGAGCGCCAGCTGTCCCAGGGTCTCGATGCCCTGCGCGAACTGCCCTGCGTGACCCTCGACGGCCACCGTGTACCGCTGCTGGTCAACACTGGCCTGCTGGCGGACGTGGCGCGTGCTCAACAACGTGGCGCTGAAGGGGTGGGCCTGTACCGCACCGAAGTGCCGTTCATGATCAACCAACGTTTCCCGAGCGAGAAGGAGCAGCTGGCGATCTATCGCGAGCAACTGTCCGCCTTCCATCCGCTACCGGTGACGATGCGCAGCCTGGACATCGGCGGCGACAAGTCACTGTCTTATTTCCCCATCAAGGAAGACAACCCCTTCCTTGGCTGGCGCGGCATCCGCGTTACCCTCGACCACCCCGAAATCTTCCTCGTCCAGACCCGCGCCATGCTCAAGGCCAGCGAAGGCCTGAACAACCTGCGTATCCTCCTGCCGATGATCTCCGGCACCCACGAACTGGAAGAGGCCCTGCACCTGATCCACCGGGCCTGGGGCGAAGTGCGCGACGAGGGCGCCGATGTGCCGATGCCTCCGATTGGCGTAATGATCGAAATTCCGGCAGCGGTGTACCAGGCCAAGGAACTGGCGCGGCAGGTGGACTTCCTGTCGGTGGGCTCCAACGACCTGACCCAATACCTGCTGGCCGTGGACCGTAACAACCCACGGGTGGCCGACCTCTACGACTACCTGCACCCGGCGGTGCTGCAAGCCCTGCAACACGTGGTGCGCGACGCCCATGCCGAAGGCAAGCCGGTGAGTATCTGTGGGGAAATGGCCGGTGATCCGGCAGCGGCGGTGCTGTTGATGGCCATGGGCTTTGACAGCCTGTCGATGAACGCCACCAACCTGCCGAAGGTCAAGTGGATGCTGCGCCAGATCAACCTGAGCAAGGCCAAGGAGCTGTTGGCGGAGTTGATGACCATCGACAACCCGCAAGTTATCCACAGCTCGCTGCAGTTGGCCCTGAAAAGCCTGGGGTTGGCGCGGATGATCAATCCGACGGCGACCAAAACCCTGTAGGAGCGAGCTTGCTCGCGAAAAACGTCAACGATAACGCGTACCCGCTGATTAAACGTGTCGCGCTCAGGTTTTTCGCGAGCAAGCTTGCTCCTACAGGTTGATGTCTACCTCGCCGAGTCGTCCACCATGGGGCCCGAAGCTACGTTCCACCATCCGCCGCGTCCCATCGGCATGCACAATCAGTGCGGTACTCGCCCGTGTTCCATAACTGGGGCTGGCGATAAACACACTCGACAACAAACTCTCGGTGGCGAGCCCCACCCCGGTATCCGGCAGCTCGGCAAACGGTGCGGTCTGCGGGTCGCTCAAAATCCCCAGCAGGGCTTCAGGATGGGGATCGTCCAGCACTTCGGCCAGCGCGGCCTTGGCCTTGAGCAGTTTGGGCCACGGCGTGTCCAGCCCGGCATTGGATAACCCATAGATCCCGTTCATCAGTTGCGTGGGCGTCGACTCATTGGCGTTGTAATGCCATAACTCATCCCGCGTGCCGATCAACAGGTTGAACCCGGCATATTCAATCGATCTGCCGTTAACATCGGCTAAATAGTCATCAACCGGTAGGGAACCGTTGAGAAAGCGCGCCACCAACTCGCCCCGGGACTTGCGCGCCGGTGGCTGGTGCGGGTCGCGGATGTTGGTCAGCGCGGCAAACCGCCCATCGGCACCGATCCCCAGCCAGGAGCCACCCGCTTCCTGGTCGCGGCCGGCATATACCTGCGGTGCATCCGGCCACTGGGCCAGGGGCAGGCTGGGCCGGGCGTAGAACTCGTCACGGTTGGCCGCGACGATCAGGGGCTGGGCGTGGCCCGGCCGCCAGGCGAAAACAATCAGGCACATAAGGCGATCCTTTTGTGTTTTGTTCACTCTACCCATAGAACCGCCGGCTATCCATCGTATCGAAGTTGGGCCAGATGCCTCCCATCCGTTAACATGCCAGGCTGCTTGGCGTGGGGGCGAACTTCTTCATTTGATCGAACTGCTGTAACGCAGGCTTAATCGCCCACCGGCATGGTCCGTGCGCAATAACGAATGATTTAACGAGGAGTCGCAATGCTGCCTTACCCGCAGATCGACCCGGTGGCCCTGGCCATCGGTCCGCTGAAAATCCACTGGTACGGGTTGATGTACCTGATCGGCATCGGCGGTGCCTGGCTGCTGGCTTCTCGGCGCCTGAACCGCTTCGACCCGACCTGGACCAAGGAGAAACTCTCCGACATGGTGTTCTGGATGTCGATGGGGGTGATAGTCGGCGGCCGCCTGGGCTATGTGCTGTTCTACGACTTGAGCGCGTACCTGGCCAACCCGACCCTGATCTTCGAGGTGTGGAAGGGCGGTATGGCGTTCCACGGCGGCTTTATCGGCGTGATGCTCGCGGCCTGGTGGTTTGGCCGGCGCAACGGCAAGTCATTCTTCCAGTTGATGGACTTCGTCGCGCCGATGGTGCCGATTGGCCTGGGTGCCGGGCGTATCGGTAACTTCATCAATGCCGAATTGTGGGGCAAACCGACCGACGTGCCGTGGGCGATGGTGTTCCCACCCTTCAGCGACCCGGCGCAACTGCCGCGCCACCCGTCGCAGCTGTACCAGTTCGCCCTGGAAGGCGTGGCGCTGTTCCTGATCCTCTACATCTTCTCGCGCAAGCCGCGCCCGACCATGGCGGTTTCCGGGATGTTCGCCCTGTTCTACGGGATCTTCCGCTTTATCGTCGAGTTCGTGCGGGTGCCGGATGCGCAACTGGGCTACCTGGCGTTTGGCTGGCTGACCATGGGCCAGGTGCTGAGCATCCCAATGATCCTCGCAGGCCTGGGCATGCTCTGGTGGGCTTACAATCGCCCGCAGGCGATCAAGAACGCCGCGCTATAAATTCGAACGCCGAGGCCTGAGGGCCTCGGCTTCACCGATACAGGTAAAGTCATGAAGCAATATCTCGAGCTGGTTTCCCACGTCATCAACAACGGCACCAAGCAGGCCAACCGCACGGGCGTGAACACCATCAGCTTCCCTGGTGCGATGTTGCGCTTTGACCTGCAGGAAGGTTTTCCGGCCATCACCACCCGCAAAATGGCCTTCAAGTCGGCGATTGGCGAGATGTGCGGCTTTTTGCGCGGGGTGAACAACGCCGCCGAATTCCGCGCCCTGGGCTGCAAGGTGTGGGACCAGAACGCCAACGAAAACGCGCAGTGGCTGGCCAACCCGTTCCGCCAGGGCGAGGACGACCTGGGCGAGATCTACGGCGTGCAATGGCGCAAGTGGCCGGCGTACAAGCAGATCCCGTTGAGCAACCAGGCCGCTATCGAGCAGACCCTGGCCCAGGGCTATCGCCAGATCGCCGAAGGCGAGGAAGATGGCCAGGCCTACGTGGTGCTGTACAAGGCCATCGACCAGATCCGCCAGTGTGTCGACACCATCATCAAGGACCCGGGCAGCCGGCGCATCCTGTTCCACGGCTGGAACTGCGCCCAGCTCGATGAAATGGCCTTGCCGCCGTGCCACCTGCTGTACCAGTTCCACCCGAATGTCGAGACCAAGGAGATTTCCCTGACCCTCTACATCCGCTCCAACGACCTGGGCCTGGGCACGCCGTTCAACCTCACCGAAGGCGCCGCGCTGCTGAGCCTGATCGGCCGCCTGACTGGCTACACGCCGCGCTGGTTCACCTATTTCATCGGTGATGCGCACGTCTACGAAAACCACCTGGACATGCTCAACGAACAGCTCAAGCGCGAGCCATTCGCCGCGCCGAAGCTGGTGATCAGCGAGCGTGTGCCGGAGTTTGCCAAGACTGGGGTGTACCAGCCGGAGTGGCTGGAATTGATCGAACCGGGCGACTTCTCGCTCGAAGGCTATGAGCACCATGCGCCGATGACGGCGCCGATGGCGGTCTGATCTAAACGCGGTCAAAAAAGTGTGGGAGCGGGCTTGCCCGCGATAGCGGTGTATCAGTCGACATCTTAATTGACTGGTCCACCGCTATCGCGGGCAAGCCCGCTCCCACATTTGGTTGGCGTTCACATTAGTTAGTGGCCGTGGCTTCTACCCACATGTGAATGCTCCGCCTCACTGGCCGCCACACTCCCACTGACCTCCAACCGCTGCAAAATCCCGCACTGGTCAATCTCCGGCCCTTCGCCACAGCGCTGGCGCAGGTCGATCAATTGTTCCTGCAGGGCCAACAACCCATCAATCCGCGCCTTGACGTGATGGATGTGCTCGTCGATCAGCGCATTGACGCTTTCACACTGGTCCTGGGGGCTGTCGCGCAGGCCCAGCAGGCTGCGGATCTCTTCCAGGGTCATGTCCAGGCTGCGGCAGTTGCGAATAAAGGTCAGGCGCTCGGTGTGCGCCTGGGTGTACAGCCGGTAGTTGCCCTCACTGCGCGCCGGGGGCGGCAGCAGACCTTCCTTCTCGTAATAGCGGATGGTTTCCACCGGGCAGTCGGTCAGTTTTGCCAGTTCGCCGATCTTCATTGCAGCAATCTCCAAAAGGGTGCTTGACCCTATAGTGGCTACAGGGTCTTTACTTGGCAACAGGCACCTTCACGGACGCGAGACAATGAGCGATTCCATTCACACCCCCCATAAGCATGACCACGATCACGATGATGATCACGGCGAAAAACTGCAGCCTGTGCAAAAGCACGATCATGGCGGCTCCTGCTGTTCCGGCGCGGCTGCGCCCTCTCTGGTGACGTTGACTGAAGCGCCCAGCGCCAACGCGCGGCTGAGCACTTTCCGCATCGAAGCCATGGACTGCCCCACCGAGCAGACGCTGATCCAGAACAAGCTGGGCAAGCTGGCCGGTGTGCAGCAACTGGAGTTCAACCTGATCAACCGCATCCTCGGCGTGACCCACGATTTGCCGAGCACCGCGCCGATCATCGAGGCCATCAAATCCCTGGGCATGCAGGCCGATCCGATCGAAGAGGGTGCGCCTGCCGCCGAGCCTGCTGCCAAGAAACCCTGGTGGCCGCTGGCCCTGTCCGGCGTGGGTGCGCTGGCAGCGGAGGTGATCCATTTCACCAACGCTGCACCGACCTGGGTGGTGGCGCTGGTGGCGCTGGTGTCGATCCTCAGCGGCGGCCTCACTACCTATAAAAAGGGCTGGATTGCCCTGAAGAACCTCAACCTGAACATCAACGCGCTGATGAGCATCGCCGTGACCGGTGCGATCCTGATCGGCCAGTGGCCGGAAGCCGCGATGGTGATGTTCCTGTTTACCGTGGCCGAATTGATCGAGGCCAAGTCCCTGGACCGCGCGCGCAACGCGATCAGCGGCCTGATGCAGATGACACCGGAACAGGCCACGGTGCGCCAGGCTGACGGTAGTTGGGTCGAACAGGAAGTCAAAGTCATTGAACTGGGCGCCATCGTGCGGGTACGTCCCGGTGAGCGCATTGGCCTGGACGGGGAAGTCACCGCGGGCCAGTCCACCATCGACCAGGCGCCGATCACCGGCGAAAGTCTGCCGATCGAGAAGACCGTGGGCGATAAAGTTTTCGCCGGCACCATCAACCAGGCCGGTTCCCTGGAATACCGGGTGACCGCCGCCGCCAACAACTCCACCCTGGCGCGCATCATCCATGCGGTGGAGCAGGCCCAGGGCTCACGGGCGCCGACCCAGCGCTTTGTCGACAGCTTCTCGAAAATCTACACCCCGGCGGTATTCCTGTTTGCCTTGGGCGTGGCATTGATTCCGCCGCTGTTCATGGGCGGGGTATGGTTCGACTGGATCTACCGTGCGCTGGTGCTGCTGGTGGTCGCCTGCCCATGCGCCCTGGTGATTTCCACTCCGGTGACCATCGTCAGTGGCCTGGCCGCGGCCGCGCGCAAAGGCATCCTGATCAAAGGCGGCGTGTACCTGGAGGCCGGCTACAAACTGGACTACCTGGCCCTGGACAAGACCGGCACCATCACCCATGGCAAGCCGGTACAGACCGACTACCTGGCGCTGTCCACCCAAGACAACGCCCCGGCCCTGGCCGCGAGCCTGGCCGGGCGCTCCGACCACCCGGTGTCGCTGGCCATCGCCAACGCGGCTGTGGATAAAAACCTGGCGCTGCTCGCTGTGGATAACTTCGAGGCCCTGGCTGGGCGCGGGGTACGTGGCGAGATCAACGGCGAGGTCTATCACCTGGGCAACCACCGCCTGGTGGAAGAACTGGGCCTGTGCTCGCCAGCCCTTGAAGAAAAACTCTTCGCCCTGGAAAAACAAGGCAAGTCCGTGGTGCTGCTGCTCGACAAGTCCGGCCCGCTGGCGCTGTTCGCCGTGGCCGACACGGTCAAGGACAGCAGCCGCGAAGCCATCGAGCAGTTGCACGAGCTTGGCATCAAGACCCTGATGCTCACCGGCGACAACACCCACACCGCCCAGGCGATTGCCGCCCAGGTGGGTATCGACCAGGCTCAAGGCGACCTGCTGCCCACTGACAAGCTCAAAGCCATCGAGGATCTGTACGGCAAAAACCACCGGGTTGGCATGGTCGGCGACGGTATCAACGACGCCCCGGCCCTGGCCCGCGCGGAGATTGGCTTTGCCATGGCCGCCGCAGGCACCGACACCGCCATCGAAACCGCCGACGTAGCGCTGATGGACGACGATTTGCGCAAGATTCCGGCATTCATACGTTTGTCGCGACAAACGTCGAGTATCCTCAAGCAGAACATCGCCCTGGCGCTGGTGATCAAGGCGATCTTCCTGGCAGTGACCTTCCTGGGCATGGCCACCATGTGGATGGCGGTGTTCGCCGACATGGGCGTCAGCCTGCTGGTGGTGTTCAATGGTCTGCGCCTGTTGCGCAAATAGTCGATGAGAGGGTGGTGTGCTGAGTGCCGAGCTGAAGGCGTTTTACATGGTTGCCCGCCTGGGCAGCATTACCCAGGCGGCGAAGAAACTCGGCCTGAGCCAACCCACGGTGACCACCCAGATCCGCCACCTGGAAAGCCAGTACTCGGTTGAGCTGTTCTATCGCGGTGGCCGGCGCCTCACCGTCAGCGACGAGGGCGCGCGGCTGTTGCCGATGGTCAAGGCGCTGTTGCAGCAGGAAGCGGATATCGAGTTTTTCCTGCGCAACAGCGGTCAGGTCCAGGGCACCTTGCGGATCGCCGCGACCGCGCCTTACTACATCCTCGACTTGGTGAAGACCTTTCGCGAACGCTTGCCCCACGTGGAAGTGGCGGTGGAAATCGGCAATTCCCAGCAGGTGCTCGAAGCGCTGGATGATTACCGGGTGGATGTCGCCGCGTCCTCGCAACTGCTGGAAGACCCCCGCCTGATCCGCCGGGTGCTGGGCACTGACCCGCTGGTGCTGGCGGTGCATCGCAATCACCCGTTGGCCGCGCTGGAACATGTGCCACTCAGTGCGTTGGTGGGGCACACCCTGTTGATGCGCGAAGCGGGTTCCACCACCCGGCGCCTGACCGAAGAGATGCTCGATGGCGCTGGCGTAAGCTATGGGCCACTGCTGGAGATCGGCAGCCGCGAGTCGATTCGCGAGGCGGTGCTGCGCAATATCGGCATCAGCATCATTGCCCGCCAGGAAGTGCCCCATGACCCGCAACTGCGGGTGCTGACCATCGAGAATGCGCCGCAGATCCCGGAGTATCTGTATTGCCTCAAGGAGCGCAAAGGTGCGCGGTTGCCGGCGGCGTTTCTGGGGTTGGCGCAGGAAATGTCGCCACTCTGAAAAGGTGGATGGCTTTGAAATCGCCATCGCAGGCAAGCCAGCTCCCACATTTGCATGTATTCACAGCCCCAAATGTGGAGCGGGCTTGCCCGCGATAACGCCAGGCCAGTCACCACAACGCCACAACCCTACCCAAATCCACCAATACCACTATCACCCGCTTTTGCCTTCCTGCCACACCAGGGACGCATTTGCTCCCTAGCATGGCCTTCATCAGTTTGATGAGGTGCCACCATGAACACAGCCCAGCTCAACCCCGGCGCGCCGATGAAGGTGCGTGGTATCCAGAAGCGCTTCGGCGCCTTTACCGCCCTGGACCATGTGTCCCTGGACGTCGCCGCCGGTGAGCTGGTGTGCCTGCTCGGCCCCTCGGGCTGCGGCAAGACCACCTTGCTGCGCTGCATCGCCGGCCTGGAGCGCCAGGACAGCGGCGAGCTGTACCTGGGTGATCGCGATGTTTCCCTACTGGCACCGCAGGCGCGGGACTACGGCATTCTGTTCCAGTCCTACGCGTTGTTTCCCAACCTCAGCGTCGAGGCCAATATCGGCTACGGCCTGACCGGTAGCGGCCGCGATGAAGTGCGCAAGCGCGTGGCGCAGATGCTGGAGCTGGTCGGCCTGACCGGCAGCGAAAAGAAATACCCCGGCCAACTGTCCGGTGGTCAGCAACAACGGGTCGCCCTGGCCCGTGCCCTGGCGCCGGCCCCGTCGCTGTTGCTGCTGGACGAACCCATGTCAGCCCTTGACGCCCGGGTGCGTGAGCACCTGTGTACCGAACTGCGCCAACTGCAACGCCGCCTGGGCATCACCACCTTGATGGTCACCCACAACCAGGACGAGGCCATGCTGATGGCCGACCGCATCGCCGTGATGAACAACGGCAAGGTCGAGCAATACGCCACTCCTCAAGAGATTTATGATCGCCCGGCCACGCCGTTCGTGGCCGAGTTTGTCGGCCAGGGCAACTGGCTGCCGTTCAGCCGCAACAGCGCCAGCCACGCCCAGGTCGGCGGGATGAACGTGCGCCTGGCCGAAGACAGCGGCAAGGCCGCGTCGGGCCGCCTGTTCTGCCGGCCGGAAGCAATCAGCGTCAACCCGCCGGTACACGAAGAAAACCTGTTCCCGGCCAAGGTCCGCGAGATCACCTTCCTCGGCAACCGTTGCCGCATGAGCTTTGAACTGGACCAGTTGCCCGGCCATCCGCTGCTCGCCGAACTGGCGCCGGAAGCCATGCCGCGCCTGGGCGCCCAGGATATCTGGGTTGCACTGCCGCCGCGCAGCCTGCAGGTGTTTGCCTGAGATGGCCGCCGATATGACCCTGCCGGTACCCGGCCGCGTGGCTCGCCAGGTTTCCCGTGCCGAAATCGGCGACCGCATCTTTGTAGTGGGCGGCAAGGTGCTGTTGCTGTGCCTGTTGGGCATCGCCGTGCTGCTGCCGTTGCTGGCGATCTTCTGGCGCGGCTTCAGCGCCGAAGACGGCCAGGGCGGCGGGCTGGTGGCGGCGCGCGAGTTGCTGACCAGCGCCAACTTCCATTGGCTGCTGGGCAACAGCCTGAAGGTTTCCCTGAGCGTTGCGGCCATCGTCGTACCCCTGGCCTACCTGTTTGCCTACGCCCTGCAACGCACGCTGATCCCCGGCAAGACGCTCTGGCGTGGCTTGTCATTGCTGCCGCTGATGGCGCCCTCGATGTTGCCGGGCATCGCCCTGGTGTATCTGTTCGGCAACCAGGGCATGTTGCGCGGCCTGCTGTCAGACAACATCTACGGCTTCTGGGGCATTGTCCTCGGTGAGGTGATCTACACCTTTCCCCATGCCCTGATGATCCTGCTGTCGGCGCTGTCTTTGGCGGATGCGCGGCTGTTCGATGCTGCCTCAAGCATGGGCGCCAGCCCGGCGCGGGCGTTTCGCAGCATCACCTGGCCGGCGACGCGCCAGGCTGTGTTTGCCGCGTTCTGCCTGGTGTTCACCCTGACCATCACCGACTTCGGCGTGCCCGTGGTGGTGGGCGGCGACTATCAAGTACTGGCGCTGGAAGCCTACAAGGCGGTGGTCGGCCAGCAGCAGTTCGGTCGCGGCGCCTTGATCGGCATGGTGTTGCTGCTGCCGGCGCTGCTCAGTTTTGCGGTGGATACCTGGCTGCGCCGGCGCCACGGCGACTCCATGAGTGGCCGCGCCCAAGTGTTCCAGCCGGCGCCGTCGCGCCTGCGCGATGGCTGCTACCTGGCGATTGTGCTGCTGATCTGCGCGGTGCTGCTGTTGGTGTTCGGTATGGCGGTGTATTCGTCGCTGGTGAAATTCTGGCCGTACAACCTGTCGCTGTCGCTCAACCATTACCAGTTCAACGACACCGCTGGCGGCGGCTGGCTGGCCTATCGCAACAGTTTGACCATGGCGATCTGCACCGCACTGATCGGCAGTGTGCTGATCTTCACCGGCGCTTACCTGATGGAAAAGACCAAAGGGCAAAAAGGCCTCAACCTGGCGTTGCGCATGCTCAGTTTTGTGCCGATGGCAGTGCCGGGCTTGGTGCTGGGCCTGGGCTATGTGTTCTTTTTCAACCTCAACGGCAACCCGCTGCATGTGCTCTACGGGACCATGACGCTGCTGGTGGTGTGCACCATTGCGCACTATTTGACCACCGCGCAGATGACCGCCACCACCGCCCTGCGCCAACTCGACGCCGAGTTCGAAGCCGCCGCGCTGTCGCTCAAGGCGCCGTTGTACCGCCACTATCTGCGGGTCACCGTGCCGATTTGCCTGCCGGCGCTGTTGGACATCCTGCGCTACCTGTTTGTCTCGGCGATGACCACTGTGTCGGCGGCGATCTTTCTCTACAGCCCCGACACCATCCTCGCCGCAGTCGCCGTGTTGAACATGGACGACGCCGGCAACGTTGGCGGCGCGGCGGCCATGTCGACCCTGATTCTGTTCACTTCAGCCGGCGTCTCGCTGCTGCTGGCGTGGGCCTCACGCGGCTTGTTGCGCCGCTCCCAGGCCTGGCGCCAAACCGCGCCCGGTCAATAACCCTGCCCCACACAAGGAAACGCACCATGTTCAAGCCCCTGGCCCTCGCCGCTGCTGTGCTCACCGCGTTCAGCCTGAATGCCTTTGCTGCCAAGACCGAGTTGACCGTGTACACGGCCCTTGAAGCCGAGCAATTGAAGACCTACAAAAAAGCCTTCGAAGCGGCCAACCCGGATGTCGAGATCAAGTGGGTGCGGGACTCCACCGGCATCATCACCGCCAAGCTGCTGGCGGAAAAAGCCCGCCCGCAAGCCGATGCGGTGTGGGGCCTGGCGGCTTCCAGCCTGGCGATCCTCGATCAGCAAGGCATGCTGCAAAGCTACGCGCCAAAGGACCTGGACAAGATTGGCAAGAACTACCGCGACGCCGCCAACCCACCGGCCTGGGTCGGCATGGACGTATGGGCCGCGACCATCTGCTTTAACACCGTCGAAGCCGAAAAACAGGGCCTGAGCAAGCCGATCAGTTGGCAGGACCTGACCAAGCCGGAATACAAAGGCAAGATCGTCATGCCGAACCCGGCGTCGTCCGGCACCGGGTTCCTCGACGTCAGCGCCTGGCTGCAGACCTTCGGCGAGAAGCAGGGCTGGCAGTACATGGATGACCTGCACCAGAACATCGGGCAGTACGTGCACTCCGGCTCCAAGCCGTGCAAGTTGGCGGCGTCCGGCGAATTCCCGATCGGTATCTCCTTCGAATACCCGGCCGTGCAGTTGAAGCGCCAGGGCGCGCCGCTGGATATCGTCTTGCCCAAGGAAGGCCTGGGCTGGGACATTGAAGCCACTGCGGTGATCAAGGGCACCGCCCACCAGGAAGCGGCGCAGAAACTCGCCGACTTCTCTGCAAGCCCGGCGGCGATGGAGCTGTACAAGGAAAACTTTGCCGTCCTGGCCCAGCCGGGAATCGCCAAGCCGCAGACCGAATTGCCGGCGGACTACGAGCAGCGCCTGATCAAGAACGACTTTGCCTGGGCCTCGAAAAACCGCGACAACATCCTGACTGAATGGCGCAAGCGCTATGACGGCAAGTCGGAAAAACAATAACTTCAACCGTTTCTAAAACTGTAGGAGCGAGCTTGCTCGCGAAGAACGTGAACGATAACGCGGGCCGTCAGAATCCACGCTGCGCCCTCAAGTTCTTCGCGAGCAAGCTCGCTCCTACAGGGGGCGAACACCATGACACACCACAGTGATTTGCTGATCGTCGGCGCCGGTATCCTCGGCCTGTCCCACGCCTACGCCGCCGCCAAGCGCGGGCTCAAGGTCAGGGTCTTCGAACGCACGGCCACGCCCCTGGGTGCCTCGGTGCGTAACTTCGGCCAGGCCCTGGTTACCGGTCAACCGCCTGGGCAGATGCTCGACCTGGCCCGGCAAAGCCGCGAGATCTGGGGCCAGTGGGCACAACTGGCGAACCTGCAACTCAAGCGCAATGGCTCTTACCTGTTTGCCCGCACCGAAGCCGAAGAGCATTTGCTGCAAGCCTTTTGCGCCGGTCGCGCCAAGGCGCACGGCTACCGCGTCAACCTGCTGCAAGGCGCCGCCATGAATGATCTGTACGGCGGCCAGTTCCGCCATCATCGCGCTGCGCTGCACGGCCTCGACGATCAGCAGCTGTATTCCCGTGAGGCGCTGCCGGCGCTGATCGACTACCTGCGCCGCGAACTCAAGGTAGAGTTTCACTTCTCCACCCTGGTACGCGACATCGAGCCCGGCCAACTGCACACCACCGCCGGCAGCTTTCGCGGCGAGCAGATCATTGTCTGCTCCGGCCACGACTATCAGACCCTGCTGGCCGAGCAGATCGCCCAACTCACACCGCAAATCTGCCAGTTGCAAATGCTGCGCGCGCGGCCCAAGGCCGACTTGAACCTGCAACATGCGCTGCTCACGGGCCTGAGCTGCGTGCACTACGGCGCCTTCGCCGACTTGCCGCAAGCCGCCGCCGTGCAGGCACAGATCCTGCGCGACACGCCGCACCTGGATGAACATGGCATCCACCTGTTGATCAGCCCGACGCCCCATGGCGAGTTGATCATCGGCGACTCCCACCATTACGGCAGCGATCCGTCGCCATTCAATGCCGAACAGGTGGACAACTGGATGATCGAGTTGGCAGAACAGACCCTGGGCTGCCAGATTCAGGTCGTGGAACGCTGGCAGGGCGTCTATGGTTCCCGGGGGCCGGGGCCGTTTTCGTTCCTGCGCGCTGCAGATGGCGTGCGCGTGGCCTTGATGCATACGGGCGTAGGCATGAGCGTGGGGCCGGCGATGGCCGAGCGCAATATCACTGAACTGTGGGGGGAGGCGTGATGAACGCTGAGCAGGTAGTCGCCGAAGTCTTCGGCCTGTACGAACAGCATGGCGCCGCCGACTACATCGGCGAGCCGGTGTCGCAGATCGAGCATATGTCCCAGGCCGCACAACTGGCGATGGCCGAGGGCTTCGACGATGAAGTGGTGCTGGCGGCGTTCTTCCACGACATCGGGCATATCTGCGGCCAGGGTGGCGCGAACATGGGCGGCTACGGCGTAGTCAGCCATGAACGCCTGGGCGCCGACTATCTGCGGCGCGCCGGCTTCAGCGAGCGCCTGGCGAAACTGGTGGAATATCACGTACAGGCCAAGCGCTACCTGACCTTCAGCCAGCCGGACTATTACCATCGCTTGAGCGAGGCCAGCCGCCGCACCTTGGGCTACCAGGGTGGGGTGATGACGGCCGATGAGGCCCTGGCGTTCGAGCAGGACCCGCTGTGCGCGGTGAGCCTGCGCATGCGCCACTGGGATGAGCAGGCCAAGGACATGCACGTGCCGGTGCTGGACCTTGAGGTGCTGAAGGCCAAGGCCCGGCAATTGCTGGCGGCTTAAGCCTCGTCCAGGCGCTGGGCCAGGGCTTCGATCTGTTCCTGACGTTCGGCCTGGCTTAACCTTGGGTGAGGGTTGAGCGACGACCATTGCGGATGGGCGCGGGCCTTGTGCAGGGCGTCCGGCAGTCTGCCTTCACGCCAGGTCTTGTCCTGCGGGGTGTCGACCTTGATGCTGTGCATCGCCGCGTGCCCGCGCAGGGCCAGGGCCTTGAGCAATTGCCGTTGGCGCAGGGCCAGCAGGCGCAGCACGCTGTCATCCACCGTCAGCTCACGCTGGCCCTTGATCTTGCCCAGCAGGCGGCTGCCGTAGCTGCGCGCGGTTTGCAGTGCGCCGCCGGCAATCGCTCCGGCGAGGGCGGCGGCGCCCAGGGTCAGGCCGCCGACCAGCAAGTCCACACCGGCACCGGCCGCCGCCCCCGCCGCAATCCCGCCGCCGACCCGTACCCCCAGTTGCTTGAGGGTTTCGGGGTTGAACAAATCATCGCCCCAACGCCCGTCCAGCAACGGCAGGTCGCTGGCCGCAGCGTCCTGCGGGCGGAAGCCGAACAACTTGAGCAGGGCTTCGACGCAACGTTGTTCGCGCTGGCGTACGGCTTTGCGCAGATCGCTGATGGCTTGCTGTTCATCCTCGGTGACCACACTGCGCCGGCATGCGGCGCAGTCGATCAGCAGCTCGGCGATCAGGCGTGCGGCGCTTTGCTGGCGCGCCTGGCGTTGAGCCTCCTGATCAAGAATCAGCCGTTCCAGTTGTGGTCGTGAGCTTTCCAGCAACAGGGCCAGGCTTTCATACAGCCGTCGCTCGCCATCTTCGGGGGGCGCCACGCTGTCAAAGCGCACCAGTGCGTGCAGGCCCAGGCGGGCCAGGGCTTCGCGCCAGTCCGGCTCGCGGTGGTCGCTGCTGCTGACAAAGTTGAGCACCGGCAGTAGCGGCTTGCCGCAACTGGCCAGTACTTGCAGCTCGTCGCGGTATTTGGCCAGCACCGGTTCCCGGGCGTCGATCACGTACAGACCGGCGTCGGACGCCAGCAACTGACGCAACACCTTGGCTTCCTGTTCGAAGCGTTGACGGGCTTCGCTGCCTTCCAGGAAACGGGCGAGGCGAGCCGGGCCGTCGAGGCGTTCGCCCGGTCGGTCGAGGCGCTCAAGGTAATCGAGCAAGGCGATGGCATCTTCCAGGCCTGGCGTGTCGTACAGCTCCAGCAAGGCTTGGCCGTCGACCGACAAACGCGCGCCTTCGACATGCCGGGTGGTGCTGGGGCGGTGGGACACTTCGCCAAAGCCCACGTCACGGGTCAGGGTGCGCAGCAGCGAGGTCTTGCCGACGTTGGTGTGGCCGACCACCGCCAGTTTCAGGGGTTTAGTCATGACCGGTCTCCAGCCAGGTGAGTGGCGCGCAGTCGGCGAAGGGCAGGTCCAGTTGCTGCAAGGCCGTGTGCCAATCGCCGAGGCGCTCGGCATCCAGCGCCTGGCCCGGTGGTGCTTGCAGCAGCCAGACACGGGTGGCGCTGGCGCTGCGCGCCAGTTCGCCGATCAGTGCCAGGCTGCCACGATCCGGCGAGCGGCGTGGGTCGCAGGCGATCACCAGGCGTGCGGGCGGGAAGCGGGTCAGTTGCTCCAGCAGCTTGTGGCGTGATTCGCGGCTGTCGAGGATGCCGGCGTTTTTGACCGTGGCCGGTAGTTTGGGCGGCCAGGGGTGTTGGTCGTCCAGTTCGATGGCCACCAGCAGGGCGCCATCGCTGTGCAGTTCGCTGGCGCCGCCGCTGACGTGATGCAACTGTTCTGGAGCTGCATCGTTGACACCCAGGCGTTCGCTGCTGGGCATCAAGGATTCGCGCAAGTGGCTGTAGCCGGGCAGGTTGAGGTCCAGGCCCAAGGCGGCACGCCCGCGTCGCCAGCGCCATAGGCAGAGCAAGGCGAGGAGCAGTCGGGGCAGCAGGCCGTAGACCAGCAATACGCCCACCAGCCAGGCGGCCCAGGCTTGGCGGGCGCTTTCGATATTCAGGGCAGAGTCGCCACTGGCGCGGATCATCTCGACGGTCGGCACGCTGAAGCCGAGCAGGGCGGGCAGGCTGCCCAGGGCCTGGGTCACGCTGACAAAGGTGTCGGCGCCGAGGATGGTGGTTTCCCAGACAAACCCGTAGCGCCGGGTGGCCATCAATGTCAGCAGGATCACCAGCGCGCTGCACAGCGCCAGCAGCCACAGGCCATTGACCAGCACACCCACGGCCCAGCGGTTGAGCTTGTGGCGTTGCAGCAGCAACAACAACGCCGGCGCCAGTTGCGCGGCCTTGGCATCACGGGCGAATTTTTCGCTGAGCCACAACCACAGGCGGCCGAGGCTGGCGCTGTGCTCGCCGGCAAACACCAGGCCCAGGGCCCAGCTCAGCAGCAGGATCAGGTTCAAGCCCAGCAGGCTGCCCAGGGCCCAGAACACATTGACCGGGGCCAGGCCGTTGCCCAGGGCGGCGAAGGCCAGGCCGGCACCGCTGACCACGGCCAGCACCATCAGCGCGATCAGCGCCAGCCGCGCACCTTGCAACCAGTGCAGCAGGGCGGCGCTCAGGCCGTCGCGCTCGGCCAGCCACAGTGCACGGTTTTGAATACGTGTCGGCAGGTCGCCGCCGTTGCTGCGGGCCAGGCGATTGGCTTCCTGGTCTTCCAGGGGGCCGGCGTGTTCTTCACGCAGGCGCACGGTTTCCGTCAGCCACAGTTTTTGCAGAGGGTTCAGTGCTGTCACGCGCGGTCCTGTTGTGTCAGTGAGCCTGGAGCATAACCCCTGGCCCGCGCCTCTGGTATTCTCGTTGCCATGAAAAAAACTCTCCCTTTAAGCCTGATCGCAGCCCTCGGTGAAAACCGCGTGATCGGCGTCGACAACAGCATGCCCTGGCATTTGCCGGGGGATTTCAAATATTTCAAGGCCACCACCCTGGGCAAGCCGATCATCATGGGGCGCAAGACCTGGGATTCCCTGGGCCGACCGTTGCCGGGGCGGCTGAACATTGTGGTCAGTCGTCAGACCGATCTTGAGCTTGAAGGTGCGCAAGTTTTTCCTTCACTGGACGCAGCGGTTGAACGGGCCGAAGCCTGGGCGCTGGAGCAGGGTGTGGATGAGCTGATGCTGATCGGCGGCGCGCAGCTGTATGCGCAAGGCCTGGAGCAGGCGGATCGCCTGTATCTGACGCGGGTTGCGTTGAGCCCGCAGGGGGATGCGTGGTTTCCCGAGTTTGACTTGAACCAGTGGAAGCTGGTGTCGAATGTGCAGAATCCGGCAGAAGGCGACAAGCCGGCGTACAACTTCGAAGTCTGGGAAAAGGCCTAGCTCTCTGTGGCAAGGTGGCTTGTCCCCCGCTGGGCTGCGAAGCAGCCCCAAAACCAGGCCCTCGCGGTCTACCTGACACACCTTGGTATGCCTTATTGGGGCTGCTACGCAGCCCAACGGGGGACAAGCCCCCTCTCCACAGGGGGGGCTTTAGGCTTGCGCCAACTCAGGATGCTCGTCGGCATTGAGCAGCTCTTTATCGGTCTGCTGCATGATCTGGCTGGTAATCGCCCCGGCGGTCATCGAACCATTCACGTTCAACGCCGTGCGGCCCATGTCGATCAGCGGCTCCACGGAAATCAGCAACGCCACCAACGCCACCGGCAAGCCCATGGCCGGTAGCACGATCAGCGCGGCAAACGTCGCACCGCCGCCCACACCGGCCACGCCGGCTGAACTCAAGGTCACAATCGCCACCAATGTTGCGATCCACAGTGGGTCCAGCGGGTTGATGCCCACGGTCGGCGCGACCATCACCGCCAACATCGCCGGATACAGGCCGGCGCAACCGTTCTGGCCAATCGTCGCGCCAAACGAGGCGGCGAAGCTGGCGATGGACTGCGGGATGCCCAGGCGACGGGTTTGCGCTTCGATGCTCAACGGGATGCTTGCTGCGCTGGAGCGACTGGTAAACGCGAAGGTCAGTACCGGCCACACCTTGCGGAAGAAGCGCAGTGGGTTGATCCCGGCCAGCGACAGCAGCAGGCCGTGGACTACAAACATCAGCCCCAGTGCCAGGTAGGAAACCAGCACGAAGCTGCCGAGCTTGATGATGTCTTGCAGGTTGGAGCTGGCGACCACTTTGGTCATCAACGCCAGCACGCCGTAAGGGGTCAGCTTCATCACCAGGCGCACCAGGCGCATCACCCAGGCTTGCAGGGTGTCGATGGCGTTGATCACTTTCTGGCCTTTTTCCACGTCGTCCTTGAGCAGTTGCAGCGCGGCAACGCCCAGGAACGCGGCGAAGATCACCACGCTGATAATCGACGTCGGCTTGGCCCGGGCCAGGTCGGCAAACGGGTTCTGCGGGATGAACGACAGCAGCAACTGCGGGATATTCAGGTCGGCGACCTTGCCTGCGTAATCACTCTGGATCACTTGCAGGCGCGCCAGTTCCTGAGTGCCGGCCACCAGGCCTTCGGCGGTAAGGCCGAACAGGTTGGTCAGGCCGATACCGATCAGCGCCGCAATGGCGGTGGTGAACAGCAGCGTGCCAATGGTCAGGAAGCTGATTTTGCCCAGGGATGCGGCGTTATGCAGGCGAGCTACGGCGCTGAGGATCGAGGCGAACACCAGCGGGATCACGATCATCTGCAACAGTTGCACATAACCGTTGCCGACCAGGTCGAACCAGCCGATCGAGGCTTTGAGCACCGGGTGGCCTGCGCCGTAGATCGTATGCAGGGCCACACCGAAGGCAACGCCCAGGACCAAGGCGAACAACACCTTTTTGGCCAGGCTCCAGTTAGTACGGCGGGTTTGTGCCAGGCCCAGCAATAATGCGAGGAACACCAACAGGTTGAGAATCAGCGGCAGATTCATTGAAGCTCCAGGTAAAGGACTGCCAATCGCATGAGCGTGCGACTGCGAACCGGAAATCCTAACAGCTTGAAATATATTGATTTAATACCGTTATGGAATGGCGACTGTCGTTTTTGGAATAAGGCGTTGACGCTCCTGTGTAAGTGGGTGACGGGATCAGGACGCCGTCGGTCGTGCGTGTGGCGGGGGCTGTCATACAGATTTGTTAGCGTTGGTGCTTTTCACTCAGGGAGAAAACGCACATGAAGCTCGCGCCGAGACTGTTTGCCGCCGCGCTGTGCCTGGGGCTTGCCAGCCAGGTCATGGCCGCCACCGAGTTGAAACACTGGCCGGCACCCGCCGCCAAGCAACTGAATGAAATGATCACCGCCAACGCCAACAAGGGTAACTACGCGGTATTCGACATGGACAACACCAGCTACCGCTTCGACCTTGAAGAGTCGCTGCTGCCGTACATGGAAAACAAGGGCCTGATCACCCGTGACAGTCTCGACCCGTCGCTCAAGCTTATGCCGTTCAAAGACACCGCCGACCATAAGGAAAGTCTGTTCAGTTACTACTATCGCCTGTGCGAAGTGGACGACATGGTCTGCTACCCGTGGGTCGCCCAGGTGTTCTCTGGCTTCACCCTCAAGGAACTCAAGGGCTACGTCGATGAGCTGATGGCCTCCGGCAAGCCGGTGCCGGTCACCTACTTCGAAGGCGATGTGGTGAAGAACATGGAGGTGCAGCCACCGAAAATCTTCACCGGCCAGACCGAGCTGTACAACAAGTTGATGGAAAACGGCATCGACGTGTACGTGATGACGGCGGCCTCTGAAGAGCTGGTGCGCATGGTCGCTTCGGATCCCAAGTACGGCTACAACGTCAAGCCGCAGAACGTCATTGGCGTCACCACCCTGCTCAAGGACCGCAAGACCGGCGAGTTGACCACCGCGCGTAAGCAGATCAGCGCCGGCAAATATGACGAAAAAGCCAACCTGGGCCTGGAACTGACCCCCTACCTGTGGACCCCGGCAACCTGGATGGCAGGCAAGCACGCGGCGATCCTCACCTACATCGATGAATGGAAAAAACCGGTACTGGTCGGCGGCGACACCCCCACCAGCGACGGCTACATGCTGTTCCACGATGTGGACGTGGCCAAGGGCGGCATTCACTTGTGGATCAACCGCAAGGACAAGTACATGACCCAACTCAACGGCATGATCGCAAAGCACGCCGCGGCCCAGGCCAAGGAAGGCTTGCCGGTGACGGCGGACAAGAATTGGGTGATCGTCAAGCCCGACGAAATCCAGTAACCCTGTAGGAGCTGGCTTGCCTGCGATGGCATCGACGCGGTGTATCAGGTACGCCGTGGTGTCCCCATCGCAGGCAAGCCAGCTCCCACATTTGATCTCCTGTGGCTTGGCGATTCAGGCAGGCAAAAAAATGCCCCGCACCTGGCGGGGCATTTTCATGGGCGGGGCTTACAGGCCGTCGAGCATGGCCTTGTTACGCACCGCACCCTTGTCGGCACTGGTGGCCAGCAGGGCGTAGGCTTTCAGCGCGGTGGTGACTTTGCGCGGACGCTTCTCCACCGGTTTCCAGCCTTTCTTGTCCTGCTCAACCCGGCGTGCGGCCAGTTCTTCATCGCTGATCAACAGGTTGATCGAGCGGTTCGGAATGTCGATCAGCACCTTGTCGCCATCCTGTACCAGGCCAATCGCGCCACCGGCTGCGGCTTCTGGCGAAGCGTGGCCGATGGACAGGCCGGACGTACCGCCAGAGAAGCGACCATCGGTCAGCAGTGCGCAGGCTTTGCCCAAACCCTTGGACTTGAGGTACGACGTCGGGTAGAGCATTTCCTGCATACCCGGGCCGCCTTTCGGGCCTTCGTAGCGGATGATCACGATGTCGCCTTCTTTCACCTCGTCGGCAAGGATGCCGCGCACCGAGCTGTCCTGGCTTTCGTAGATCTTGGCGCGACCTTCGAACACATGGATCGACTCATCCACGCCGGCGGTTTTCACCACGCAGCCGTCGAGGGCGATGTTGCCGTACAGCACGGCCAGGCCGCCTTCTTGCGAGTAGGCGTGCTCGACGCTACGGATACAGCCGTTTTCACGGTCGTCGTCCAGGGTGTCCCAACGGGTCGACTGGCTGAATGCCGTCTGGGTCGGGATCCCGGCAGGGCCGGCCTTGAAGAAGGTGTGCACGGCTTCATCGTCAGTCTGGGTGATGTCCCACTTGGCGATGCCTTCGGCCAGGGACTTGCTGTGCACGGTCGGCAGGTCGGTGTGCAGCAGGCCGCCACGGGCCAGGGAACCCAAGATCGAGAAGATCCCGCCGGCACGGTGCACGTCTTCCATGTGGTACTTCTGGATGTTCGGCGCGACTTTGCACAGTTGCGGCACGTTGCGGGACAGGCGGTCGATGTCGCGCAGGTCGAAATCGATCTCGGCCTCCTGGGCGGCGGCCAGCAAGTGCAGGATGGTGTTGGTGGAACCGCCCATGGCGATATCCAGGGTCATGGCGTTTTCGAACGCCTTGAAGTTGGCGATATTGCGCGGCAATACCGACTCATCGTTCTCGGTGTAGTAACGCTTGCACAGCTCGACGATGGTGCGGCCGGCCTGCAGGAACAACTGCTCGCGGTCACTGTGGGTCGCCAGCGTCGAACCGTTGCCCGGCAACGCCAGGCCCAGGGCTTCCACCAGGCAGTTCATCGAGTTGGCGGTGAACATGCCGGAGCACGAACCGCAGGTTGGGCAAGCGCTGCGCTCGTATTCCGCGACCTTCTCGTCAGAAGCGCTGGAATCGGCGGCGATGACCATGGCGTCCACCAGGTCCAGGCCGTGGGAGGCGAGCTTGGTCTTGCCGGCTTCCATCGGGCCGCCGGAGACGAAGATCACCGGGATGTTCAGGCGCAGGGAGGCCATCAGCATGCCGGGGGTGATCTTGTCGCAGTTGGAGATACACACGATGGCGTCGGCGCAGTGGGCGTTGACCATGTACTCCACGGAGTCAGCGATGATCTCGCGGCTCGGCAGGGAATACAGCATGCCGTCATGGCCCATGGCAATGCCGTCGTCCACGGCAATGGTGTTGAATTCCTTGGCCACGCCGCCAGCGCGTTCGATCTCACGGGCGACCAGTTGGCCCAGGTCCTTGAGGTGGACATGGCCCGGTACGAACTGGGTGAACGAGTTGGCAATCGCGATGATCGGCTTCTTGAAGTCGTCATCTTTCATCCCCGTGGCACGCCACAGAGCGCGCGCGCCGGCCATGTTGCGGCCGTGGGTGGATGTTTTCGAGCGGTAATCTGGCATGGAGCACTCCGGGCGGCTAATCAGGAATCAAAGGGGAGTGAGCTTCTATTGACGTCTGGAACACCCGAAAAATGGCCCTGGTGTCCGGAAGTTGCCGCAAACGTGACGGGATCGCCGTGCGCATTGGCCTTGAGCTCATAAACCCGCCGGGGGATGACTGGCGATGAATACGGCCGATTCTACACCGTCTTCCTGTAGGAGCGAGCTTGCTCGCGAAAAACCCATAGGCGACGCAGGTTGCCTGGGGGCGCTGCGTTATCGTTGGCGTTCTTCGCGAGCGAGCTCGCTCCTACAGGGAGACGTTTCAAAGCCAGATGGCATCCCACAGTGGGTATTGGCCGATGTGTTCGACCAGACCGGCTCGCAAAGGATTGGCAATGATGTAGCGGGCCATAACCTTCAAGTCCTCTTCCCTGCGCAGCGCTCGGTCGAAGTAACCTTTTTGCCAAATCGTCCCGAAGGTGCGTTTCGACTGGTTGATGGCGCGGGCACTTCGCGATTTGGTGGTTTGCATCAGCCTAGGCAAATCGCCGTTATGCAATTCGACCAGCCAATGAAAATGGTCAGGCATGACTACCCAGGCCAGCGAAGTTGCCTCGCCGTCTTCCTGTGCCTTTCTGAACTCGCTGACAAGTAGGCGGCCGATACGCCAGTCCTTGAAGATTGCCTGCCGCTGGTGGGTCACGGCGGTCAGCAGATAGATTCTTCCAGGCTCTGAATAGCGCCCTGCACGCAGCCGATGCGCATTTTGCGGGGTGGACATTCCTTCGTTCTCTTCTGTGGTTAGAAGAGAAAAGGTAGGTGGCGCCAGCGTCTATGGGTGTTCAAACAGTAATTCTGAATATGCCACGGCCCACTGTAGGAGCGAGCTTGCTCGCGAAAAACCCATAGGCGACGCAGGTTACCTGGTAGCGCTGCGTTATCGTTGGCGTTCCTCGCGAGCGAGCTCGCTCCTACAGTGGAGCCGGTTTCAGGTTGGAACCGGGATTTGGCTTAGCTATTGGGCAACAACCGGCACGTAATGCTCTTGATATACCGCGTCTCGGCAATCGCCGGGTGCACCGGGTGGTCCGGGCCCTGGCCGCCGCGTTCCAGCATCTGGATATTGCGGTCCAGGTGGCGGGCGCTGGTCAGCAGGATGTTTTGCAGGTCGTCTTCCGGCAGGTGCATGGAGCAGGAGGCGCTGACCAGGATGCCGTCCTTGCTGAGCAGGCGCATGGCTTGCTCGTTCAGGCGGCGGTAGGCGCCTTCGCCGTTTTTCATGTCTTTTTTGCGTTTGATGAAGGCCGGTGGGTCGGCGACGATCACGTCGAAGCGTTCTTCGCTGGCTTTCAGTTCTTTCAACGCTTCAAAGACGTCGCCTTCGATGCAGGTCATCTTCTCCGCGACGCCGTTGAGCGCGGCGTTGCGCTCGACGCCATCGAGGGCGAAGGCCGAGGCGTCGACGCAGAACACTTCACTGGCGCCGAACGTTGCAGCTTGCACGCCCCAGCCGCCGATGTAGCTGTACAGGTCGAGGACGCGTTTGCCTTTGGCGTACGGGGCCAGGCGTGCGCGGTTCATGCGGTGGTCGTAGAACCAGCCGGTCTTCTGGCCCTGGATCACCGGGGCTTCGAATTTCACGCCGTTTTCTTCCAGCGCAACCCACTCCGGCACCAGGCCGAACACGGTTTCGACGTAGCGGTTGAGGCCTTCGGCATCGCGTGCGGCGGAGTCGTTCTTGAACAGGATGCCGCTGGGCTTGAGCACTTGGGTCAGTGCGGCGATCACGTCTTCTTTATGGGCTTCCATGGTCGCCGAGGCGATCTGCACCACCAGGATGTCGCCGAAACGGTCGACTACCAGGCCCGGCAGCAGGTCGGAATCGCCGTAGACCAGGCGGTAGAACGGCTTGTCGAACAGGCGGTCGCGCAGGGACAGGGCGACGTTGAGGCGGTGCACCAGCAGCGACTTGTCCAAAGGCAACTTGATGTCACGCGACAGCAGGCGCGCGCAGATCAGGTTGTTCGGGCTCATGGCCACGATGCCCAGGGTCTTGCCGCCGGCGGCTTCGAGGATGGCCTGGTCGCCTGCCTGGAAGCCGTGGAGTGGGGTGGCGGCCACATCGATTTCGTTGCTGTAGACCCACAGGTGGCCGTTGCGCAAACGACGATCGGCGTTGGCTTTGAGACGCAGGCTTGGCAGGGACATGACGTCGCTCCGGAAAAAAGAGCGGGAGTATACCGTGTTGTGTCGTTGTTGGCCGCGCCGCCGGACATGTGGGAGCTGGCTTGCCTGCGATCCAGGCGACTCGGTCTGTCTGTCGCACCGCAGCGATGCCATCGCAGGCAAGCCAGCTCCCACATTTTGCTCCGGTTTCCAATCCGGCTTTTGAGGTGTCGGTCAGGTTCCCATCGGGGTTAGAATCGCCGCCTAGCCCAGAGTATGTACCTATGTCCCAAGAGCTTTCCGCCGAACAGATCCAACAGGCCCTGCAAGGCATCAGCGTGCCGCCCCAACCGCAGATCATGGTGGATTTGCAGATGGAGCAATATATGCCCGACCCGGACCTGGAGGTGATTGCGCGGTTGATCTCCCAGGACCCCGGCCTGTCCGGCTCGTTGCTGAAAATCGTCAACTCGCCGTATTACGGCCTGAGCAACAAAATTGCCTCGATCCAGCGCGCGGTCAACCTGCTGGGCAGCCGCTCCATCGTTAACCTGATCAACGCCCAGTCGATCAAGGGCGAGATGAGCGACGACACCATCGTCACCCTCAACCGGTTCTGGGACACGGCCCAGGATGTGGCGATGACCTGCCTGACCCTGGCCAAGCGCACCGGCTCCCAGGCGGTGGACGAAGCTTACGCCCTGGGGCTGTTCCACGATTGTGGCGTGCCGCTGATGCTCAAGCGGTTCCCGGACTACATGAGCGTGCTGGAAGATTCCTACGCCAAGGCCGGGCCTGATTGCCGGGTGGTCGACACCGAGAACCGCGCGTTCCATACCAACCATGCGGTGGTGGGTTATTACACCGCCAAGTCCTGGCGCCTGCCGGAACATGTGACCAACGCCATCGCCAACCACCACAACGCCCTGGCGATTTTCAGCGATGAGTCGGCGCGCAACAGCCCGCTGAAAAACCTGCTGGCGATCCTGAAAATGGCCGAGCATATCTGCGCGTCCTATCGGGTGCTGGGCAACCAGACGGTGGACCATGAGTGGGAGAGCATCGGCCATCTGGTCCTGGATTACGTGGGCCTGTCGGACTACGACTTCGAAAGCATGAAGTTGTCGATCCGCGAACTGGGCGCGCACTAACCTTTCTATCGCGAGACAAATATGCCTGAGCTGCCAGAAGTCGAAACCACCCGGCGCGGGATTGCGCCGCACCTGGAAGGCCAGCGGGTCAGCCGCGTGGTGGTGCGTGAGCGGCGCCTGCGCTGGCCGATCCCCGAAGACCTGGATGTTCGCCTGTCCGGGCAGCGTATCGTGCTGGTGGAGCGGCGGGCCAAGTACCTGCTGATCAACGCCGAAGTCGGCACCTTGATCAGCCACTTGGGCATGTCGGGCAATCTGCGCCTGGTGGAAGTCGGTCTGCCGGCGGCCAAGCATGAGCATGTGGATATCGAGCTGGAGTCGGGCCTGGCCCTGCGCTACACCGACCCCCGGCGTTTTGGCGCGATGCTCTGGAGCCAGGACCCGCATAACCACGAACTGCTGCTGCGCCTGGGGCCGGAGCCGTTGACCGATCTGTTTGATGGCGAGCGCCTGTTCCAGCTGTCCCGCGGGCGCTCCATGGCGGTCAAGCCGTTCATCATGGACAACGCGGTGGTGGTGGGCGTGGGCAATATCTACGCGACCGAGGCGCTGTTTGCCGCCGGGATTGATCCGCGCCGGGAAGCCAAGGGCATTTCCCGTGGGCGTTACCTGAAGCTGGCGATCGAGATCAAACGCATCCTCGCGGCCGCCATCGAGCGTGGCGGTACGACCTTGCGTGACTTTATTGGCGGCGACGGGCAGCCGGGGTATTTCCAGCAGGAGCTGTTTGTCTACGGGCGTGGGGGCGAGGCGTGCAAGGTGTGCGGCAGTGAGTTGCGCAATGTGATGCTGGGGCAGCGGGCGAGTGTGTTTTGCCCTAAGTGCCAGAGCTGAAGACAGCAGGCGCTGCGGCTTGCCTCATCGCGGGGCCCGCTCCCACATTTTGACTTGTGGGCACCTTCAAATGTGGGAGCTGGCTTGCCTGCGATGAGGCCCGCCCAGCCGCCACAAGGTTTCAGGCCTTACCGGTAATCAACCGGTACTTCTCCATCAACTGCTCTTCCGTTTCCGGCCGGGCTTCATCCAGCGGAATGCAATCGACCGGGCACACTTGCTGGCACTGGGGTTCGTCGTAGTGGCCGACACACTGGGTGCACAGGTTGGGGTCGATCACGTAGATCTCTTCACCCTGGGAAATGGCAGCGTTCGGGCACTCGGGTTCGCAGACGTCGCAGTTGATGCAATCGTCGGTGATGATCAGGGACATGGAAACTCCTGCCAGGGCACTCTGCCAAGGCATCTGGAAAACTAATGCGCGCAATTGTGCCGCATTGGCGCCCGCAGTGCGAGCGGGCGCCGGTTGAGCGGTCTTACTTCTTGAAGCGCAGAGTCAGTGCATCCGCCACCGCAGGGTGTACGAACTTGGTGATATCACCGCCCAAGGCCGCAATCTCTCGGACCAACGTCGAGGAAATAAACGAATAACGCTCCGACGGCGTGAGAAACAGGCTCTCTACGTCCGGCGCCAGTTGGCGGTTCATGTTGGCCAGCTGGAATTCATATTCGAAATCCGACACCGCGCGCAGGCCGCGCAGGAATACATTGGCGTTCTGTTCCTTGGCGAAGTGCGCCAGCAGTGTCGAAAAGCCCACTACTTCAACGTTCGGCAGGTGCTTGGTGACCTCGCGGGCCAGCTCCACACGCTGTTCCAGAGGAAACAGTGGGTTTTTCTTGGGGCTGGCAGCGACCGCGATGATCACATGGTCGAACAAGCGCGAGGCGCGTTCGACCAGATCGCCATGGCCTTTGGTAATCGGGTCGAAGGTACCTGGGTACAACACTCGGTTCATCGCGTCGTCCTGGCGGAGTTCGTTGGGGAACCGGATGGTATCGCAGCCATCCCGGTCGGCCAAGTCAACTTATTCAGAAGAAAGCACTATAGACACCGCGAATACCCCTATGAACCCCCTGTAGGAGCGAGCTTGCTCGCGAAGAACCCATAGGCACCGCGGGCAATCTGATAGCGCTGCGTTATCGTTGACGTTCTTCGCGAGCAAGCTCGCTCCTACACGGGCGCATAATCGGTTTTTCATGCTGTTTTCAGACGCTCGGCCAGTGCTGTCGCCAGTTGTGCGGTCAGGCCATACACCGACAATTGTGGGTTGGCGCCGATACTGGTGGGGAACAATGAACCATCGTGGATCGACAGGTTACGCAACTGGTGATGCCTTCCAAGGCTATCGGCTACCGCATTTTTTGGCTCTTCACCCATGGCACAACCGCCCATCACATGGGCGCTGCCCAGGCAGGTGCGATGCAGTTCCAGGTTCAGGCCGTCGATCAGGCTGCGTGCCTCGGCCAGTGTGCTGACGTAGCGCGCGTCATGGTGCAGCGGCTTGACCGACTTGGCGCCGGCGGCAAACTGGATCTCGGCCATGCTATGGAAGGCCCGGCGCAGGCCGTCCCAGGCGTAGGGCGAGACCTCATAGTCGAGTACCGGCGTGCCATCGCCGCGCAGGCCGACGCTGCCGCCCTGACTGTCGGGGTGGAAGCCATCCCGCAGCAGCGCCAGCATCGCATGGGTCTTGGGCAACTGGCTCATGTCCAGGGCGTTCTGCGTGCCGTAACCGCCGAACAACGTGCTGGCCAGGGCCGGGTGTAAGGGCGGTGCTTCGAGCTTGTAGGACATTTTGCCCGTGGTGCCGTCCTGCCATTGAAAGTGATCAGAGTAAATCGACTGCGGCGCGCCGTAGAACGGGTTGATCACCTCGTCGAACAACCCCGCGGAAAAATTCACCAGGTGCAGGAAGGTGCGCTTGCCCAGGCGCGAGTGTGGGTCGGGTGCGTCCGAGCGCATCAGCAGCGCCGGGCTGTTGATGCCGCCGCCGGCCAGTACGTAATGCTTGGCTTTGACCGTGATCTTACGGCCGGTGGGCGCTACGCAGCGCGCGTCCATGGCCACGCATTCGAGGCTGGTGATGGTGTCGCCGCTGAACTTCAGGCGCTCGGCGCGGGCCAGGTACAGCAGCTCGCCGCCTTGCTCCAGGGTCGAAGGAATGGTGGTCACCAGCATCGATTGCTTGGCGTTGACCGGGCAGCCCATGCCGCAATAACCCAGGTTGAAGCAGCCACGCACGTTGCGTGGGATCACGTGCCAGCTGTAACCGAGCTTTTCGCAGCCTTTGCGGATCACGTCATTGTTGGCGTTGGGCGGCAGGGCCCAGGGGGCGATGCCCAGGCGTTGCTCCATCTTTTCAAACCATGGCGCCATCTCGGCGCTGCTATGGCCTTTGACCGCGTATTCACTGGCCCAGTGGGACAGGGTTGGGTCCGGTGTACGAAAACTCGAAGTCCAGTTGATCAACGTGGTGCCGCCCACGGCGCGGCCCTGCAGGATGGTGATGGCGCCGTCCTTGCTCATGCGGCCGATGCCTTCCTGATACAGGCTGGCGTAGGCCTCGTCTTCCAGTAGCTTGAAATCGCTGCTGGTCTTGAGCGGGCCTTCTTCGATCAGCAGCACCTTGTAGCCAGCGGCGCTGAGAATCTCTGCAGTGGTGCCACCCCCTGCGCCGCTGCCGATGATCGCGACATCGGCTTCCAGCGTCAGGTCCTGGTCGAGGGCAGCGCCATTATGGGTTTTCCAGCCGCGGGCCATGCCATCGCGGAACACATCAGGTACGGGCATCAGCTTATTCTCTTGTTTTTATCAGCGGTCATGACGTGTAGGAGCTATCACGGTCAGATTTGCGGTGGGCCGGGGTACCCGCAATGGGCCCAGGACTCGGGCCGGAAGTACCAGGCCATGATCACCAGCTTGAGCAGCGAGCCCTGGCCCATGCGCAGCAGGTTGAGGAAGCTGTTCTCCCAGCGATGCAGGAAGTTGCGGATCTGCTCGCTGCTGGCGTTTTCCCAACTGCCCCAGATGCCGGTCAGCGGGCCACGGGTGACGGCCATGCCCAGTACGTCGAACAACTGCTGGGTCAGCTTGAACATCTCCGGCGACAGGTGCTGCAGGCTGTAATCGAGTTTTTTCAGGGTGTCTTCGATACCCGCCGCCACGACCTCGGCGCTGGCCGCGCCCTCTAGCAACACTGGGATCACTGCGCGCAAAAACGGCAGGTCGCTGTGGCGCAGCATGGCAAAGCCGCTGGCGGGAGTGCTGCTGGAGCAGCCGCTGAGGCTGGCACCAAGGCCTGCAGTCGCCAGGAAGGCGCTGGCGCACAGGCCGATTTTCAAGACGCCGCGCCGCGACAGCGCGGGTGATTCAGTCAGGCTAGGGTTCATTTTTATTGTTGTCCCAGTGATAACGGTTTTAGCGCACGAACAGCTTCTGGATCAGTTTCTGGATGGCTTTGCCATACGGTGGGTAAATCAGCTTGGCCGCATTCAGGCGTTGTTTGATCAGCACGCCCTTGGCCTTGCTGAAGGTGAGGAAGCCTTCATGGCCATGGTAGTGGCCCATGCCCGAGGGGCCGATGCCGCCAAAAGGCATATCGTCCTGGGCCACATGCAGCAGGGTGTCGTTCAGGCACACGCCGCCGGAATGGGTTTCGTGGAGTACGCGATTCTGTTCGGCCTTGTTGTAGCCGAAGTAATACAGCGCCAGGGGGCGAGGGCGCTGGTTGATGTAGGCGAAGGCTTGGTCGATCCCGCGATAGGGCACGATGGGCAGCACCGGGCCGAAAATCTCGTCCTGCATCACGGTCATTTCATCGCTGACGTTCAGCAGCAGGCTATGGGCCATGCGCCGGGCCTGGCCCTGGTCATAGAGCGGAACCAGGGTCGCGCCCTTGTCGGTGGCGTCCTTGACGTAGGCATTGAGCCGGGCGAGTTGTCGCTCGTTGATGATGGCGGTGTAGTCCGGGTTATCAGCCAGGGTCGGATAAAACCCGCGTACCGCCTGGGTGTAGGCCGCGACGAAGCCATCCACCCGGTCCTCGGGGACCAGCACATAGTCCGGCGCCACACAGGTTTGCCCGGCATTCAGCGCCTTGCCGAAGGCGATCCGTTCGGCGGCATCCTTGAGCGGCACATCGGCCGAGACAATCGCCGGGGATTTACCGCCCAGTTCCAGGGTGACCGGGGTCAGGTGCTCGGCGGCGGCGCGCATGACGTGCTTGCCGATGCTGGTGGCGCCGGTGAACAGCAGGTGATCAAAAGGCAGTTTGGAAAACGCCATGCCCACTTCGGCTTCGCCGAGCACCACGCACACCAGGTCTTCGGGGAAGATTTGCGCCAGCAGGTTCTTGAGCAACTGGCCAGTGGCCGGGGTGGATTCGCTGAGCTTGAGCATCACCCGGTTACCTGCCGCCAACGCACCGACCAGCGGGCCGATGGCCAGGTACAGCGGGTAGTTCCAGGGCACGATCACCCCGATGACCCCCAGGGGTTGATAGATCACTTTGGCAGATGCCGGTTGGAAGGCGATACCTACAGCGCGGCGCGACGGTTTCATCCAGCCCTTGAGGTGTTTGCTGGCGTAGTGGATGCCATGCAGGCTGGGCATCAGCTCGGCGAACAGGGTTTCGTCGGCACTGCGATGGCTGAAATCGTTGCTGATGGCCTCGATCAGCGCCTGGCGCTCATCGCTGAGCAGGTCGCGCAAGGCCTTGAGCCACTGCTGGCGCTGCGCCGCTGGTGGCATCGGGTTGGCTGCGTAGGCGCGGCGCTGGGCAGCGAACAGGTCCTGGAGTTGGTCCAGCGCCTGGGAATCTTGCAGGTAAGCAACGTTGGCAGACATGACGCAGTTCCCGATTGTTATTGGAATACCTGCGTTTTTAGAGTCATTACTCTATTTTGTCAAATGCCTTCGCTGCAACATGCAGTTTTATCCTGGCAAGGATAGACCGTAAGATGTTTGTATCAGGATTCAAGAAGCCGATCCCCTATGGCACCACGAGTAAAGACCAGCGAACGCATTGTGCAAACCAGCCTGGAGCTGTTCAACCAGCAGGGCGAGCGCAGCATCAGCACCAACCATATTGCCGCCCATATGGAAATATCCCCGGGCAACCTGTACTACCACTTCCCGAACAAGCAGGCGATTATCGCGGTGCTGTTTCGTGAGTACGAAGCATTGGTAGACAGTTTCCTGCGCCCGCCCCAGGGGCGCGCCATGGTGGTCGAGGACAAGCGCTTCTACCTGCAGGCGGTGCTGGCGGGCATGTGGCGCTATCGTTTTCTGCACCGCGATCTTGAGCATCTGCTGGAAAGCGACCCGGAACTGGCCACCGGCTACCGGCGTTTCTCCCAGCGTTGCCTGATCCAGGGGGGCGCGATTTACCGGGGGTTTGTCGAGGCAGGGATCCTGAACATGGACCCGGTGCAGACCGAAGCCTTGACCCTCAACGCCTGGATTATCCTCACCTCCTGGGTGCGTTTTTTGTGCACCACCAACGAGAACTCCGCACACCTGAGTGCCGAGGCAATCAAGCGCGGGGTGTACCAGGTGCTGGTGCTGGAGGCAGGGTTTATCACGCCCCAGGCCAAAGAGGCCGTGGACGCGTTGTTCAAGGAGTTTTATGTGCCGTTGAGTCAGGCACTGGAAGAAGTGAAGTAGGCCCTTTCCCGAACATATTTCCAGGAGTCCGTTATGCCGCTTGCGCAACTGATCAGCCCGCAACAACTGGCCGAACGCCAGAAGCACGCAGGCCTCGTCATCCTCGATTGCCGCTTTGCCCTGGAAGACCCGGACTACGGGCGTTGCAGCTATGCCGAGGGGCATATCGAGGGCGCGCAGTATGCGGACCTGGAGCGCCACCTCAGCGGGCCGGTGACCAAGGGCGTGACGGGTCGCCATCCGCTACCGGCGCCCCAGGCGCTGGTCCAGCAGTTGCAGGCCTGGGGCATCAATGCTGACAGCGAGATTGTGCTGTATGACGACGGCCCTGGCGCGTATGCCGCCCGTGCCTGGTGGCTGCTGGCGTGGCTGGGCAAGCGCGACGGCGTGTCGATCCTCGATGGTGGGCTGAAAGCCTGGCATGCCGCGGGTTTCCCCTTGAGCCTGGATGCGCCGAGCACCGAGCCTGGCACCTTCACCGGCAGCCCGGACAACCATTTGCTGCTGGATGCCGAACACCTGCAAAAACGCCTGGGCCAGCCGGGCCTGACCCTGATCGACGCCCGCGCCTTGCCGCGCTTTCGCGGCGAGGTGGAGCCGATTGATCCGATTGCCGGACACATTCCCGGGGCGCAATGTGCAGCGTTCAACGAGAACCTGGGCAGTGATGGGCGTTTCTTGCCGGTGGAGCAGCTCAAGCAGCGGTTTGCCGACAAACTGCAAGGTCGTTCGCCGGATGAATTGGTGGCGTATTGCGGCTCGGGCGTGACGGCGTGCCACAACCTGTTTGCCCTGAGCCTGGCGGGGTATCCGTTGGGCAAGTTGTATGCGGGGTCGTGGAGTGAGTGGATCAATGATCCGCAGCGCGAAATTGCTACTGGCGATTAAGTGGGTAATCCCCGATCAAATGTAGGAGCGGGCTTGCCCGCGAATGCGGTGTGCCAGCCACCGAATTTATTAGCTGAAACGCCGCATTCGCGAGCAAGCTCGCTCCCACATGATTAACCGTGTTTTACCCGTAACCATTGCGGGATCCGCCGCTCCAGGTAGTACCCAGGCGTCTTCAGCGAGCCGTCGACAAACCCCACATGCCCGCCCTTGGCCTGCAGTTCAAACTCGGTGCAGTCCGACAGTTCGCTGGCCTGGGGCAAGCTGTGGGCAAACACAAAAGGATCATCTGCCGCGTGGATGATCAGCGTCGGCGTGCGGATTGCCCCGAGGAAGTAACGACTCGACGCCCGTCGGTAATAGTCCTCGGCACTCAAGTAGCCATGCAGCGGTGCGGTGACGCGGCCGTCAAAATCCCAGAACGTGCGCATTTTCTCCAGCGAGCCGAGCTGCGCCAGGGTCTTCAATGCTTCTTCGCGTCCGTCCGCCAGGAACTGGCGCTGCTTGACCCGGATATAGCCGAGCATCTCGCGCATGAAATGCTTTTGATAGACCCGTGAAAACCCCAGGCCTATGCGGTCGGCGCACTGGTCCAGGCGAAACGGCACCGATACCGCCGCAGCTCCCTGCAGGCCGGAGTTGTCACCGGTTTCGCCCAGGTGCTTGAGCAACACATTGCCACCCAGGGAGTAACCCACGGCATACAGTGGCGCCAACGGTCGCTTGGCCCGCAGGTGCGCAATGGCGGCCGCCAGGTCTTCACTGGCGCCTGAATGGTAACTGCGGGCTAGCAGGTTGGGTTCGCCGGAACAACCGCGCCAGTTCAGGGCGACGCTGGCCCAGCCTTGGCTGGCCAAGGCTTTTTGCAGGCCGGCGACGTAGGGCGAGTTGGACGAGCCTGTCAGGCCATGCAGTACCAGCACCAGTGGTGCGTGCGGGTCATGGGGGCCATGCCAGTCGAGGTCGAGGAAGTCACCATCCTCCAACCACAGGCGCTCGCGCTGGCGATCGAGGTGGGTGGTGGGGCGCCAGAGTGGGCCCCACAACGTTTGCAGGTGGGGGTTACCGAGGCCGAAAGCGGGAGTGAAGCGGTCTGAAGGTTTCGGCACGATGAGGGGTCTCGACACTACTCTTAAGGGGGTGTGGCCAGTGGGTTGTGGCGAGGGGGCTTGTCCCCCGTTGGGCTGCGCAGCAGCCCCAAAAACCTGCTATCTCGGTACACCTGAAAAAAGCAGTGGTCCTATTAAGCGGTCTGCAGCGTACGTTGCCACAGTGCGTAATACACCCGCCCGGACTTTTGCTCACGGTGCAGGCGCCAGTTGCCGGGCAGGCCCAGGGTCGACGGCGCGGTCTCGCTTTCGGTGTAGACCCAGGCGTCATCGGCCAGCCATTGGCGCTCTTCCAGCAGCGCGCAGACGGTTGGCAACAGGTTCTGGTTGAACGGCGGGTCGAGGAACACTACATCGAATGCACTGGCCGGCTGGGTTTCCAGGTAGCGCAGGGCATCGGCGGTCTGTACATGGCCCGTGGTGCAACGCAGTGTGCCCAGGTGCTCGCGCAGGCTGGAAACCGCCACGTTGCTCGCGTCCAGGGCCTGGCCCAGGGCGGCGCCACGGGACAGGGACTCGAGGAACAGCGCGCCACTGCCAGCAAACGGGTCAAGTACCTTGGCCCCCTCGATGTACGGCGCGAGCCAATTGAACAAGGTCTCGCGGACCCGATCCGGGGTGGGGCGCAGGCCCACCACATCGGGGAAACTCAGCTTGCGGCTGCGCCATTGGCCGCCAATGATGCGCAGTTGGCCAACACCGTTATGAACGTTATGGACAGGTTTTTTAGGACGCGATGGACTGGCCATTAATGCTCCGGAACCCCGAGCGGCTGCTCGGCAGGTTTATCAGTGGGGGGCGGTAGTGGCTTTTGCGCGGTGGTGGGACCAGCGGTCACGATCACCATTTTATCGCTGCTCAAGTGTTTGTTCATGGCGGCCTTGACCTGATCGACGGTCAGGGCCTGGGATTGCTGCATGAAGTCTTCCAGGTAATTGAGCGGCAGGTTGTAGAACCCCATGGCGCCCAGTTGCCCGACGATATCGGCGTTGCTCGCGGTGGACAGCGGGAAGCTGCCGGCCAGTTCGCGCTTGGCGTCATCCAGTTCTTTTTGCGTCGGCCCGGTCTTGAGGTAGTCGGCCAGCACTTGCTCCACCAGGCGCAAGGTGCCGCCGCTCATTTCGGCGCGGGTCTGCAAGTTGATCATGAAGGGGCCACGCACCTGCATCGGCGAGAAGCCCGAGTACACGCCATAAGTCAGGCCGCGCTTCTCACGCACTTCGCTCATCAGGCGGGTGCCAAAACCACCACCCCCCAGGATCTGGTTGCCCAGGGACAGGGCGGCGTAGTCCGGGTCGGCGCGGTTGATGCCCAGTTGTGCGAACAGCAGATGCGTCTGCTTGGATGGAAACTCGATATGCCCCAGGCCAGCCTTGGGTTCGGTTGGCTCGGCGATCTTCGCCAGCGCCGGGCCCTTGGGCAGGGATGCGGAGACTTTGGCCGCCATGGCCTCGGCGTCTGCGCGGGACAGGTCGCCGACCATCGCGATCACCGCGTTGCCGGCGGCGTAGGCCTTGGCATGGAATGCCTTCAGCTGTGCCTGGGTAATGGCCGGAACGCTCGCAGGGGTGCCTTCGCTCGGGTGCGCATAGGGATGCTCGCCATATAGGCGCTTGAACAGCTCGATACTCGCCAGCTTGCCCGGGTTCTGTTTCTGGTACTCGAAGCCGGCCAGCAGTTGGTTCTTGATCCGCGCCAGGGAGTCGGCGGGGAAGGTCGGCTGGCCGATCACCTGGTCAAACAGCGTAAGGGCGGCGTCGCGTTTGTCGGCGGCACTGAGGCTGCGCAGCGAGACCAGCGCCATGTCACGGTAGGCACCGTTGCTGAAATCGGCGCCCAGGCCTTCAAAACCGGCGGCAATCTGCCCCACATCCTTGCCCGGCACGCCTTCGTTGAGCATGGCGTTGGTCAGCAGGGCCAGGCCCGGCGTGTTGCCGTCCTGGCTGCTGCCGGCGGCGAACAGGATGCGCATGTCGAACATCGGCAGTTCGTGGGCCTCGACGAACAGCACCTTGGCGCCTTCGGCGGTATTCCAGGTCTGCACGTTGAGCTTGCGGTTGGTCGGGTTCTTGCCATCCAGCTCTGCCAGGGATTGCAGGGTCTTGCTGGACTTGGCCTGCTCCAGCGCCGGGCTGGCCATGGAGTCGTCCGGGCGGCCGATATACACCGCGACCGCCGCCACCAGGGTCACGACGATCAGGCCGGGCAGCACCAGGCGGTTGTTTTTGCGATCACTCATGAGTGGTCTCCTCGGGCAGGACATGGGCGATACTCAGGCGTTCGCGGGTGAAATACGTGCGCGCGGCCTTCTGGATGTCCTCGGGTGTCACGCTTTGCAGCTCGGCAAGCTCGGTGTCCATCAGCTTCCACGACAGGCCGACCGTTTCCAGGGAGCCAATGGCTGTGGCCTGGCTGGTGATGGAGTCGCGCTCGTAGACCACGCCGGCAATGACCTGGGCGCGGATGCGTTCCAGCTCCTCGGCGGTCGGTGGCTTGGCCTTGAGTTCGTCCAGCAGGCGCCAGAGCCCGGCTTCGGCCTGGGCCACGGTTTTCTTCTTCTGCTGGTTGGGCGTGGCGCTCAAGGTGAACAGGCTGTCGCCACGGGTGTAGGCGTCGTAGTTGGTCGAGGCCGCGGACACCAGTTCTTCACCGCGTTCCAGCTGGCTCGGGATGCGCGCGCTGTAGCCGCCATCGAGCAGCGCCGAGATCAGGCGCAGGGCGTTGACCGAACGTTTGTCTTCGGCGGTGGCCAGGCCCGGGACGTTGAAGCCCAGGATGACGCTCGGCAATTGGGTCTGCACATGCAGGGTCAGTTGGCGCTCGCCCGGCTCGGCCAGTTCCAGGGGCTTTTTCGCCGGTGGCACGTCGCGCTTGGGGATCGGGCCGAAGTAACGCTGGGCCAGGGTTTTCACCTCATCCGGAGTCACATCGCCCACCACGACCAGGGTGGCGTTGTTGGGCACGTACCAGGATTGGTACCAGTGGCGCAGTTCCTCGACCTTCATGCGGTCCAGGTCGGCCATCCAGCCGATGGTCGGCGTGTGGTAGCCGCTAGCCGGGTAGGCCATCGCCTTGAAGCGTTCAAAGGCCTTGGACAGCGGGTTGTCATCGGTGCGCAGGCGGCGCTCTTCCTTGATGACTTCGATCTCGCGGCTGAATTCGTCGGCCGGCAGGCGCAGGGTGGCCATGCGGTCGGCCTCCAGTTCCAGGGCAACGCCCAGGCGGTCGCGGGCCAGCACTTGGTAGTAGGCGGTGTAGTCGTCGCTGGTGAAGGCGTTTTCTTCGGCGCCCAGGTCGCGCAGGATCAACGAGGCTTCGCCGGGTCCGGTCTTGGAGCTGCCCTTGAACATCATATGTTCCAGGGCGTGGGACAAGCCGGTCTGGCCAGGGGTTTCATAGCTGGAGCCGACCTTGTACCAGACCTGCGAGACCACCACCGGGGCGCGATGGTCTTCGCGCACGACGACCTTGAGGCCGTTGTCCAGGGTGAATTCATGGGTGGGTTGTGGGTCGGCAGCCAAGGCTGAAAGGGGCAGACAAACTGTGCTGAGCAGCAGGCCTGCGGCGCGGCGGGCTAGAGCATTCATTCGTTTTTAAACCTGTTGGGCTGCCCGCTTGGTCTTAGCGTCGGCGGGCGAGGAGGTGCTAGGATACTGATCCGTATTAGCGGCGGCCACTGCGGCTGTCATATCGTTTCGGATCCAGTCGTCGTAAAGATGGAGTTATCGGTGGGTTTCCCCGGTTTTAATCCGCTTTTCGCCGATTTTATCGCTTCAGTCCTATATTGAATCGATTTGTTGAGGCTGTATTCACGCCTCACAAAATGCTGCGCATGAACAAGCTGGCTAAAAAACAGTCTGTTGCGCATCGAATATTATTTACCGAGGCGCCACCTAGGCGCGTCGCTACCGTGAGATAGCCGTCCTCCATGTTTGGTTCCAACGACGACAAGAAGAGCCCAGCTGCGGCTGGCGAGAAAAAAGGCCTGTTCGGATGGCTGCGCAAAAAGCCGCAGGAAACCGTCGTCGAACAGCCGCAAGTCCAACCTGAGCCTGTGCCCGAGCCTGTTCTGCAGGCGGAACCTGCGATTGAGCCGGTGGCCGAGCCTGTCGTCGAGGCCCTCGTGGTGTTGCCTATGGCCGAACCGGTGTTGCAACCGGTGGTGGAGGCTGCGCCAGAGCCAGAGCCAGAGCCAGAGCCAGAGCCAGAGCCAGAGCACAAGCCATGGCCGTCATTGCCGGTGGCTGAAGAGCCCGTTGCGTTGGTGGAGGATGTGCAGGCCGAACATGCAGCGCCGCCGATTCCTGCCATTGTCGAGCCTGTCGAGCCGCTACCCGTCGTCGTTGAGCCGGCCCCGCTCGTAGTCGAGCCCGCTCCGCTGGTGATCGATGCTGCTCCCGCAGTCATCGAGGCTGTCGCAGTGCCTGCGCCTGCCGAGGCGCCTGTCGAAGCCAGCAAGACCGGCTTCTTCGCCCGCCTCAAGCAAGGTCTGAGCAAAACCAGCGCCAGCATCGGCGAAGGCATGGCGAGCCTGTTCCTCGGCAAGAAAATCATCGATGACGAGTTGCTCGAAGACATCGAGACCCGCCTGCTGACTGCTGACGTGGGCGTCGAAGCCACCGCCGTGATCATCCAGAGCCTGACCCAGAAGGTGGCGCGCAAGCAGCTCACTGACGCCGACGCGCTTTACAAGTCATTGCAGGCCGAACTGGCCGCCATGCTCAAGCCGGTGGAAGCGCCGCTGGTGATCACCGAGAAGAAACCCTTCGTGATCCTGGTGGTAGGCGTCAACGGCGCCGGCAAGACCACCACCATCGGCAAGCTGGCGAAGAAGCTGCAACTGGAAGGCAAGAAAGTCATGCTCGCCGCCGGTGACACCTTCCGCGCCGCTGCGGTGGAGCAATTGCAGGTGTGGGGCGAACGCAACAAGATCCCGGTCATCGCCCAGCACACCGGCGCCGACTCCGCTTCGGTGATCTTCGATGCCGTGCAGGCCGCCAAGGCCCGGAACATCGATGTACTGATCGCCGATACCGCCGGTCGCCTGCATACCAAAGACAACCTGATGGAAGAGTTGAAGAAAGTCCGCCGGGTGATGGGCAAGCTCGACGCCGACGCGCCGCACGAGGTGCTGTTGGTGCTGGACGCCGGCACTGGGCAGAACGCGATCAGCCAGGCCAAGCAATTCAACCAGACGGTACAGCTCACTGGCCTGGCATTGACTAAGCTCGATGGCACGGCCAAGGGTGGGGTTATTTTCGCCCTGGCTAAACAATTCGGGTTGCCGATTCGTTATATCGGTGTCGGCGAAGGTATTGATGACCTGCGCACCTTTGAGGCCGAACCCTTTGTCCAGGCACTGTTTGCCGAGCGGGAGCGTTCATGATTCGTTTTGAACAGGTGGGCAAGCGCTACGCCAACGGGCATGTCGGCTTGCATGAGCTGAGTTTCCGGGTGCGCCGTGGCGAGTTCTTGTTTGTCACCGGTCACTCCGGCGCCGGCAAAAGTACCTTGCTGCGCCTGTTGCTGGCCATGGAGCGCCCCACCACCGGCAAACTGCTGCTGGCGGGCCAGGACCTGGCCACCATCAGCAATGCACAGATCCCGTTCCTGCGTCGGCAGATCGGCGTGGTGTTCCAGAACCACCAGTTGCTGTTCGACCGCACGGTGTTCAACAACATCGCCTTGCCATTGCAGATTCTCGGCCTGTCCAAGGCCGAAATCGTCAAGCGTGTGGATTCGGCCCTGGAGCGCGTGGCGCTATCGGACAAGACCGATTTGTACCCCGGCGACCTGTCCACCGGCCAGCAACAGCGCGTCGGCATTGCCCGCGCCATTGTCCACCGCCCGGCCTTGCTGCTGGCGGACGAACCCACCGGTAACCTCGACCCGCGCCTGGCCGCAGAGATCATGGGGGTTTTTGAAGACATCAACCGCCTGGGCACCAGCGTGCTGATTGCCAGTCACGACCTGGCATTGATCGCGCGCATGCGCCATCGCATGTTGACCCTGCAGCGCGGTCGCCTGATTGGTGACGGGGAGGCCGGCGTATGAGTGCCACACGCAGCCCTAAAGTCTCCGAGCGCGTCGCGCCGAAAGCGGCCGATCCGCAACCGCAGAAAAAGAAACGCGACGAAGATGACGGTCCCGATTTCAGCACCCTGCTGCACGCCTGGATCGAAAGCCATCGCGCCAGCCTGGTGGATAGCCTGCGCCGCTTGGGCAAACAGCCGATTGGCAGCTTCTTTACCTGCCTGGTAATGGCTGTGGCGTTGAGCCTGCCGATGGGGTTGTCGTTGCTGCTTAATAATGTCGAGCGCCTTGGCGGCTCCTGGCAGCGTGCGGCGCAGATTTCCCTGTACCTGCAACTGGATGCCAGCGCCACTGAAGGCGAGGCCTTGCGCGAGCAGATCAAGAACCTGCCGGGCGTGGCGGATGCCGAGTACATCAGCCGCGACCAGGCCCTGGAAGAATTCCAGCAGCAATCGGGCCTGGGCGAGGCGCTCAAGGAGCTGCCGCAGAACCCGCTGCCGGGCGTGGTGCTGGTGACGCCAAATGAAATCGACAAGACGGCCCTTGAAGCATTAAGACAAAAATTGGCTGAACTGCCCAAGGTACAACAGGCGCAGCTTGATTTAGTCTGGGTCGAGCGTCTGGCGGCGATTCTCAAGCTGGGCGACCGGTTTGTCTTCGGCCTGACGGTGTTGCTGGTTTCTGCATTACTTTTGGTGATAGGCAATACCATTCGTCTTCATATTGAAAACCGTCGCACCGAGATAGAAGTGATTAAACTGGTCGGCGGCACAGACAGCTATGTGCGTCGTCCTTTTCTGTATATGGGCGCGCTTTATGGCTTCGGTGCCGGGATTCTGTCCTGGGGTGTATTGGCGTTTGGCCTGGATTGGCTGAACGACGCGGTAGTCGGCCTGGCCGGTTTGTATGGCAGTGACTTTGCCTTGGCTGGCGTACCCGCTGCCGATGGTCTATCGCTCTTGCTTGGCGCGGTGTTGTTGGGTTATATCGGTGCATGGATCGCAGTCGCACGCCATCTCAGGGAGCTGGCGCCGAAATAGTGTCTTTTTGCTTGTATTGACCTTTCAGCGTTTATAGGGAACTTGTCCTACGGTTTCCGGTCAATTTTCGCAGTGCTGAACTGCACGAGTTATGTGAGTCGGAGGTTTTTTCGTATGACCACTTCTTTGCAACCTGCTTATGCTCTGGTCCCAGGCGCGAACCTGGAAGCCTATGTGCACACGGTCAACAGCATTCCTTTGCTGACGCCCGAGCAGGAGCGTGAACTGGCCGAGAGTCTCTACTATGAGCAGGATTTGGGGGCGGCTCGGCAGATGGTGCTCGCCCACCTGCGTTTTGTCGTACATATCGCCCGTAGCTATAGCGGCTACGGCCTGGCCCAGGCTGACCTGATCCAGGAAGGCAACGTCGGCCTGATGAAGGCTGTAAAACGCTTCAACCCGGAAATGGGTGTGCGGTTGGTTTCGTTCGCCGTGCACTGGATCAAGGCGGAAATCCACGAGTTCATCCTGCGCAACTGGCGCATTGTGAAAGTGGCGACCACCAAGGCCCAGCGCAAGCTGTTCTTCAACCTGCGCAGCCAGAAGAAACGCCTGGCGTGGCTGAACAACGAGGAAGTCCACCGTGTGGCTGAAAGCCTCGGTGTGGAGCCTCGGGAAGTGCGCGAGATGGAAAGTCGCCTGACCGGCCATGACATGGCCTTCGACCCGGCCGCTGAAGCGGACGACGACAGCGCCTTCCAATCGCCGGCCAACTACCTGGAAGACCACCGGTACGATCCGGCGCGTCAACTGGAAGATGCCGATTGGAGCGACAACTCCAACCACAACCTGCACGAAGCACTGGAAGTGCTGGACGACCGCAGTCGTGACATCCTCTACCAGCGTTGGCTGGCAGAAGAAAAAGCCACGCTGCACGACCTGGCGCAAAAGTACAACGTGTCGGCCGAGCGGATTCGTCAGCTTGAGAAGAGCGCGATGAACAAGCTGAAACTGTCGATCGCCGCCTAACACGCAGCGAACGGCCAAAAAAATGCCCCGATCGAAAGATCGGGGCATTTTTGTTTGTGTCGCGCCCCTGTAGGAGCCGGCTTTGTGTGGCGTCAATTGGACCACGGCGCCTTTCGCGTGGTGTTCAGCTCATTCAAGTAGCCCGTGCCGCCCAGCTGGCCCATCTGCTGGCGAATCCAAGCCGCCCGCCGCGCCACATACGCGGTTGGGTGGCTGGCACTCCAAGCCCGCGGATTAGGCAGCACTGCGGCCAGATAGCTGGCCTGCTGCCGCGAAAGCCCCTTGGCACTCACCCCGAAATGGTGTCGCGCTGCGGCCTCTGCGCCAAACACCCCCTCATCCCACTCCACGCTGTTCAAGTACACCTCAAGGATCCGTTGCTTGGGCCAGAGGATCTCGATCAATCCGGTAAACCAGGCTTCCAGGCCCTTGCGCAGATAACTGCGGCCTGCCCACAGGAACAGGTTCTTCGACACCTGCTGGCTCAGCGTGCTGGCGCCACGCAGCGAGCCGCCGCGCTCGTTATGCAGCAGGGCGGCCTGGATCGCGCCAAAGTCAAAACCCCAATGCTGCGGGAAACGCTGGTCTTCGCCGGCCATGACCGCCAATTTCAGGTCATCGGAGATCTCGTCCCACGGCACCCAACTGCGTTGCAGGTCAATAGGCTCGCCGTCGACCCAGGATTCGATCTTGCGCTCGACCATCAGCGCGGTGAACGGTGGCGGGACGACACGAAACAGCAGCACCAGCAAAACACTGGCGATGACGAACCATTTCACGACTTTGAGAAAACGACTGAAGAGGACACGCAGCATAGAGATGGCTTGGCCGAACCCGTTGAGCGGGCCATTATACAGACCCGGCCCTTTGAGTCTGACTGGAGTTCCTCATGCTGCGTGGCTTTCTGATGTTGGCTGCCTTTTTCGGTTTTACCGGTGTTGCCCTCGGCGCGTTCGCTGCCCATGGCCTGAAAAAAAGCCTGAGTGCTGAATACCTGGCGATTTTCCATACCGGCGTGACTTACCAACTGGTGCATGCCCTGGCGTTGTTTGGCGTGGCCTTGCTGGCGGCGCATATTCCCGGGCGCCTGGTGATGTGGGCGGGGGTGTCGTTCAGCATCGGTATCCTGTTGTTCTCCGGTAGCCTGTATCTGCTGACTACCGTCGGCATCGGCAAACTGGGGATCATCACCCCGTTTGGCGGCCTGGCATTCCTGATTGGCTGGCTGTGCCTGGGGCTCGCCGCCTGGCGCCTGCAACTGACCGCCTGACGCTTGTAGCTGACCTTCAGGTCACGATCAGGCTAGAATGCTGGCCCCTAAAAACGATGGCGGCCCGTGGCATGCGCATTCAATTGAACGGCGAATCCTATGAACTGCCCGACGGTGAAACCGTCGCGGCCCTGCTGACCCGTCTGGAACTGACCGGGCGTCGCGTCGCAGTGGAGCTCAACCAGGATATCGTGCCGCGTAGCCAGCACACCGAAACCGCCCTTGCCGAAGGCGACCAGGTCGAAGTGGTCCACGCCATCGGCGGCGGCTAGCCCTGGGGCAACTACCCGAATTCTGCAGAACCTCACCCCAACTCGAGGATTTCCCATGAGCATCGTTCGTAGCGACAAGCCCTTCGTCCTGGCCGGTCGTACCTACCAGTCGCGTTTGCTGGTAGGCACCGGTAAATACCGCGACATGGAAGAAACCCGCCTGGCTATCGAAGCCTCGGGCGCCGAGATCGTGACGGTGGCGGTGCGCCGCACCAACATCGGCCAGAACCCGGGCGAACCGAACTTGCTGGATATCCTGCCGCCGGATCGCTACACCATCCTGCCCAACACCGCCGGTTGCTACGACGCCATCGAAGCCGTGCGCACTTGCCGCCTGGCCCGTGAGCTGCTCGACGGCCACAACCTGGTGAAGCTGGAAGTGCTGGCTGATCAGAAAACCCTGTTCCCCAACGTGATCGAAACCCTCAAGGCCGCTGAAACCCTGGTCAAGGAAGGTTTTGACGTGATGGTCTACACCAGCGATGACCCGATCATCGCGCGCCAACTGGCCGAAATCGGCTGCATCGCGGTCATGCCGCTGGCCGGCCTGATCGGTACTGGCCTGGGGATCTGCAACCCGTACAACCTGCAGATCATCCTTGAAGAAGCGGAGATCCCGGTGCTGGTGGATGCCGGCGTCGGTACCGCGTCCGACGCCACTATCGCCATGGAGCTGGGCTGCGAGGCGGTGCTGATGAACTCCGCTATCGCCAACGCGCAACAGCCGATCATGATGGCCGAAGCCATGAAACACGCGATTGTCGCCGGCCGCCTGGCGTACCTCGCCGGGCGTATGCCGAAAAAACTTTACGCCAGCGCCTCCTCGCCGCTGGATGGTCTGATCAAGTAAGAGCCATTGATGACTGAATCAAACGAAACGCCGAACCCCGTGGAAGAAGGCGACGAGTCCAAGCACCGCCGCATCAAAAGCTTTGTGATGCGTGCCGGGCGCATGACCGAAGGCCAGCAAAAGGGCCTGGACCAGGGCACGCCGTTGTTCGTCCTGCCCCTGGCCGATGCGCCGGTGGACTTCGACCAGGTGTTTGGCCGTTCGGCCCCGCGCTCCCTGGAAATCGGCTTCGGCATGGGCCATTCCCTGCTGGAAATGGCCGCAGCGTCGCCCGAGCAAGATTTTATCGGCGTGGAAGTCCACCGTCCGGGCGTAGGTGCATTGCTTAACGGCGTGCTGACTCAGGGCCTGAAAAACCTGCGTGTCTACGACTGCGACGCGATCGAAGTGCTCAACCGCTGCATTGCCGACAACAGCCTCGACCGCCTGATGCTGTTTTTCCCGGATCCATGGCACAAGAGCCGCCACCACAAGCGCCGCATCGTCCAGGCCTCCTTCGCGGAACTGGTACGCAGCAAGCTGAAAGTGGGCGGCATCCTGCACATGGCCACCGACTGGGAACCTTACGCGGAGTACATGCTGGAAGTGATGAACGTCGCCCCTGGCTACCGCAACCTGGCCGAAGACGGTCAATGCGTGCCACGCCCGGCCGAGCGCCCGATCACCAAGTTCGAACGCCGTGGCGAGCGATTGGGGCATGGGGTTTGGGATTTGAAGTTCGAAAAGCTGGCTTGACCAGCTAGAAGACTGAAATGCGATCAACTGTAGGAGCGAGCTTGCTCGCGAAAAACGGACAGGCGACGCGGGCTACCTGATAGCTCGTCGTTATCGTTGACGTTCTTCGCGAGCAAGCTCGCTCCTACAGTTTTTTGGTGGTGGGCTTTTGGTCAGTCCCGGCCGAGTGCCCGATCACCAGCATGGGATTTGAAGTTCGAAAAGCTGGCTTGACCAGCTAGAAGACTGAAATGCGATCAACTGTAGGAGCGAGCTTGCTCGCGAAAAACGGACAGGCGACGCGGGCTACCTGATAGCTCGTCGTTATCGTTGACGTTCTTCGCGAGCAAGCTCGCTCCTACAGTTTTTTGGTGTTGGGCTTTTAGTCAGTCCCGGCCGAGCGCCCGATCACCAGCATGGGATTTGAAGTTCGAAAAACTGGCTTGATCAGCTAGAAGACTGAAATGCGATCAACTGTAGGAGCGAGCTTGCTCGCGAAAAACGGGCAGGCGACACGGGCTACCTGATAGCTCGGCGTTATCGTTGACGTTCTTCGCGAGCAAGCTCGCTCCTACAGTTTTTTGGTGTTGGGGGTTTGGTCAGTCCCGGCCGAGCGCCCGATCACCAGCATGGGATTTGAAGTTCAAAAAGCTGGCTTGATCAGCTAGAAGACTGAAATGCGATCAACTGTAGGAGCGAGCTTGCTCGCGAAAAACGGACAGGCGACGCGGGCTACCTGATAGCTCGGCGTTATCGTTGACGTTCTTCGCGAGCAAGCTCGCTCCTACAGTTTTTTGGTGGTGGGCTTTTAGTCAGCGGCGGTCGGCAACCACGCCAATCAACACCAGCACCACCAGCAACACCGGCGCCAAACTGTAGTTATTGAACTGGCTCAACCCCCGCACAATCCACGGCGTGGCGTAGATCAGCGCGGCACCGCTGCCGATCATGCACAGCAGGGCCATCAACGGTACGCGCAAGGCGCCGGCGATGTTGCCCAGGCGCGCTTCGACCCAGCCCTTGATGTCGGCGCCGAACAGCACCAGCAAGCAGCCGACAAGCGCCAGGGATATTTCTGACAGGTTACTGCGGCTCCAGCGGGATACGGTGGCAAGCAGGTCGAGTACCAGATCCATTCGATTTCCTTAGAGCGATCAGCTCAAAAACTTCTGCAGCAGGTCATTGAGAAAGAGTTGCCCACGGTCGGTGGCCGCCAGGCGTGACGGTTCGACCTGCAATAAGCCACTTTGTTCTGCCTCGCGTCGGGCCTCGTCCAGGCTGGCCAGGTCCAGGCCCGTGCGTTCGGCGTAAAGCCTGGCTTCAACGCCGTCGGTAAGGCGCAGGGCGTTCATCAGGAACTCGAAAGGCAACTCTTCGTTGGTCAGCTCTTTCATGCCTGCCTGAAAGCTTTTGGCCGGGTTGAGGTAGTCCTTTGGTGCGCGAGTCTTCCAGGTGCGCACGATGCGCCCGTCAGGATGGCTGAGCTTGCCGTGGGCGCCGGCACCGATGCCAATAAAGTCGCCAAAGCTCCAGTAGTTGAGGTTATGCCGTGCGGGGCGACCCGGCTGGGCATAGGCCGAAACTTCGTACTGGGCGTATCCGTGGGCGGCGAGCAGGGCTTGGCCGGCTTCCTGGATATCCCACAGGGTGTCGTCTTCCGGCAGCGTCGGCGGCTGGTTCCAGAACACTGTGTTGGGTTCCAGGGTCAGTTGGTACCACGACAGGTGGGTCGGCTTGAGGGCGATGGCCTGGCACAGGTCGCTCAAGGCATCGTCCAGGGATTGATCGGGCAAACCGTGCATCAGGTCCAGGTTGAAGTTATCGAACCCGGCCTGGCGCGCCATGCCGGCGGCGCGCACGGCTTCGTCGCCGTTGTGAATGCGGCCCAGGGCCTTGAGCTTTTCCTGCTGGAAACTCTGGATGCCGATGGACAGGCGGTTGATCCCCAGCTTGCGGTAGGCGACGAACTTCTCTTGCTCGAAGGTGCCGGGGTTGGCTTCCAGGGTGATCTCGATGTCGCGGGCAAACGGTATGCGTTGCTCCACGCCCTCCAGCAATCGGCCCAGCGCCGCAGCACTGAACAGGCTTGGCGTGCCGCCGCCAAAGAAGATCGAGCTCAACTCGCGGCCATACACCGCGTGCAGATCCTGATCCAGGTCCGCCAGCAACGCATCGACATACTCTTGCTCCGGCAGCACCTTACTGGCGGTGTGGGAGTTGAAGTCGCAATAGGGGCATTTACGCACGCACCACGGGATGTGGATGTACAGCGCCAGGGGCGGCAGCACTGGCAGGGCCGCCCGAGGTGTTTGCGCGCCACCGAGGATCAGTGGCTGCGCGGAGGTGTTCTGGGTCATTTCAAGCCCAGACGCTGGCGCAGCAAAGCCATTGCGCGGGCGCGGTGGCTGATCTGGTTCTTGTCGGCCGGACTCAGTTCGGCGCTGGAGACATTGCGCTCCGGCACCCAGAACAGCGGGTCATAGCCAAACCCATGCTCGCCACTGGCGGCATGCAGGATGCGCCCGTGCCACAGGCCTTCGCAGAGAATCGGCAGCGGGTCATCGGCATGCCGCACCAGGGCCAGCACGCACACGAACTGCGCGCCACGCATCGCGTCCGGTACATCCTTGAGCGCGTCCAGCAACTTGGCATTGTTCGCCGCGTCGCCTTTGCCGTCGGCATACCGCGCCGAATAGATGCCAGGGGCGCCGCCGAGGAAGTCCACGGCCAGGCCAGAATCGTCGGCCAGTGCCGGCAGGCCGGAAATGCGCGCGGCATTGCGGGCCTTGAGGATGGCGTTTTCGACGAACGACAGGCCGGTTTCTTCAGGTTCCACCTGGCTGAACTCGCCAATCGAGCGCAATTGCACCGATTCGCCGAGCATGGCCTGGAGTTCCTTGAGTTTGCCGGCGTTGTGGCTGGCCAGTACGAGTTGTGTCAGGTTCATTATTCGGCCGGGAACAGTTCTTGGGTGAAACTGAAACCGTGGGCCTTGCCGCCGGTTTCAACATTGATGGTAAAGGTGCGGAATTCCTGCTGCGGCACCGAGTAGGGGGCGAGGTAGTAGATCGCGCCTTTTTCGGTGATCTGCTTGAACGTCAGCATTTCGCTCTTGCCGGTCAAGTCCTTGATCGTGCCGGTCACTTGCGCGGCCACAGGCTCCACGCCCTTGATCACCGAGACATTGATCATGCCCTTGTTCTTGCTGCGCACCACGCCCACGGCCTGGGCCGTCTCGGGTTGCAGGAAGCTGGAGGTGAAGGTGCTGTAGTGCACGGTGATATCACCAAACGCCTTCTGCCGGTTACTGTCGATAGGGCCGGCGGCCATGGCGCTGGCGCCCAGGCAGGCGGTGAGTAGAAAAATAGCCAGGCGACTCATGATCGTCCTCCTCGAAAATGGTTAGACGGCAATCTGATGATCGGTCAGGCCAGGACTGCTGACCCGGTAAATTCCGATTTCACCCAAAAGATTAGGCCATAGCTTACTCGCCCAGCCGTGGCGATGCTGTTGATCGACGGCCAGGCGGTTGATGACCTTGGCTTCACGCCCACTGCACAACGCCTCGAAATCTTCGAAGGTGCAGAAGTGAATGTTCGGCGTGTTGTACCAGGTGTACGGCAGGAAATCCGATACCGGCATCCGGCCCTTGGTGGCCAGGTACCAGCGGCAGCGCCAGTGGCCGAAATTGGGGAAGGTGATGATGCATTGGCGGCCGACGCGCAACATCTCGTCGAGAATCCGATCCGGGTAGTGCACGGCCTGCAGGGCCTGGGTCATCACCACGATATCGAAGCTGTTGCTGGCAAAGTTGCCCAGGCCCTTGTCCAGGTCCTGCTCGATCACGTTGATGCCCTTGGCCACACACTGGGCGATGTTGTCCGGGTCGTTTTCCAGGCCATAGCCGGTGACTTGCTTGTTGTCGCGCAGCCAGCTCAGCAGTTCGCCATCGCCGCAACCCAGGTCGAGCACGCGGCTGCCGGCGGGGATCCAGTCTTGGATGATTTCCAGGTCGGCTCTCATGGCTTTCTCACAATGTAATGCGGTTCATGTAGTTGCTGAACGCCTGCAGGTAGCGCGGGATCGGGATCAGGAAGGCGTCGTGGCCTTGCGGTGCATCGATCTCCAGGTAGCACACGTCTTTGCGGGCGGCCATCAGCGCATCCACCAGTTCCCGCGAGCGGGCCGGAGAGAAGCGCCAGTCGGTGGTGAACGACATCACGCAGAACTTGGCGGTGGCACCCTCGAAGGTCTTTGCCAGGTCGTCATCAAAGTTTGCCGCCGGGTCGAAGTAGTCCAGGGCCTTGGTCATCAGCAGGTAGGTGTTGGCGTCGAAACGCCCGGAGAACTCCTCGCCCTGGTAACGCAGGTAGCTTTCGACCTGGAATTCGACGCTGTGGAAGTCGTAGTTGAGCTTCTCGCTCTTGAGCCCGCGGCCGAATTTCTCGCCCATGGAGTCATCCGACAGGTAGGTGATATGCCCGACCATCCGCGCCAGCATCAAGCCGCGCTTGGGGATCACCCCGGCTTCCTGGAACGAACCACCGTGGAACTCGGGGTCGGTGAGGATTGCCTGGCGCGCCACTTCGTTGAACGCGATGTTCTGCGCCGACAACTTGGGGGCCGAGGCGATGGCCAGGCAATGGCGCACGCGGTCGGGGTAAGTGATGGTCCATTGCAGCGCCTGCATGCCGCCCAGGCTGCCGCCGATCACCGCTGCCCATCGGCTTATGCCGAGCAGGTCGGCCAGGCGCGCCTGGCTGTGCACCCAGTCTTCCACGGTCAGCACCGGGAAGTCGGCGCCGAACGGCTTGCCGGTCTCCGGGTTGAGGCTGCTGGGGCCGGTGGAGCCGTTGCAGCCGCCGAGGTTGTTCAGGCTGACCACAAAGAACTTATTGGTGTCGATGGGCTTGCCGGGGCCGATGCAACTGTCCCACCAGCCGGGCTTGCGCTCGTCGGCGCTGTGGTAGCCGGCGGCGTGGTGATGGCCAGAAAGGGCGTGGCAGATCAGCACGGCATTGCTCGCCGTGGCGTTCAGCTGGCCGTAGGTTTCATAGATCAGGTCATAGGCCGGCAGCGATCGACCGCAGGCCAGGGCCAGGGGTTCGCTGAAGTGCGCCACTTGGGGCACGACCAGTCCAACAGAATCGGGGGGGAAGGCAGCTGGCATCGACCCTGCTCTCGTTTAAATGAGGCGTAAGTCTAAAGAGCGGGGGGGCCAGCGGCAAGCGAACCTTGTCCTGGCTGATGACGGCTTGTTTCTGTGGGAGCCAGCTTGCCGGCGATGGCGTTTTCGCGGGTGCCATCGCCGGCAAGCCGGCTCCTACAAAGGTCAGATCAGCAGGCGCAGGATGTCCGGCATCATGGTCATCGCCGCCAGGTTGTTGATCACCAGCATGTCCAGGAGCTTGAGCACCATGAACGCGAGGATCGGCGAGATATCCAGGCCGCCCAGGTTCGGCAGGATCTTGCGGAACGGCGCCAGGGCCGGCTCGCAGATCTGGTTGACCAGCTCGGCGCCAGGGTTATGGCTGCCCGGTGCGACCCAGGACAGGATCACGCTGATGATCAGGGCGAAGAAGAAAATCTTCAGGAACAGCGCGGTCACGCCGATCAAGGCCCAGACCAGCAGTTGCAGGAAGTTGCCGGTGGTGCCGTAGGTCAGCAGCAGCGTCAGGGCCATCAGCGCCAGTTGGACCAGGATCGCCAGGACCAGCGACGACATGTCCAGGCCGAACAGGCTCGGGATCACCCGGCGCAAGGGCTTGAGCAGCGGCTGGGTGGCCTTCACGGCGAATTGGCAGAGCGGGTTATAGAAGTTGGCGCGTACCAGTTGCAGGACAAAACGCAACAGTACGATCAGCAGATACAGGCTGCCGAGGGTTTGCAGCACGTAGACGGCTGCGGTGTTCAAACCAATCATATTGGCTCCTTATTGACCCAGTTGTTCGGCCAGTTCGGCCGAGCGGTGCGCGGCGGCACCCAGTGCTTTTTCGACCAGGGCTTCAAAGCCCCCGGCCTGGAACGATTCGATGGCAGCCTGCGTGGTGCCATTGGGCGAGGTCACGCGACGACGCAACTCGGCCGCGTCCACATCGCTGGACACCACCATATGTGCGGCGCCGAGGGCGGTTTGCTGAGTCAGTTGCTCGGCGATTTCCCGTGGCAGGCCCAGCTTCACGCCAGCCGCGGTCATGGCTTCGACCAGCAGGAAGAAATACGCCGGGCCACTGCCGGACACGGCGGTGACGGCGTCCAGTTGCTGTTCTTCGTCCAGCCACAGGGCCACACCCACGGCCGACAACAGCTCCTGGGCCTGCTCACGTTGCTCGGCGCTCACTTGGGTGGTGGCGTACAGGCCGCTGACGCCTTGGCGCAGCAGTGATGGCGTGTTGGGCATGCAACGTACGATGGGCTGGGCGCCGAGCCAGTTGTTCATGCTGGCGCAATTGATGCCGGCGGCAATCGACACCACCAGTTGTTGCGTTGCCAGGCTTGGGCGCAACGCTTCGCACACGGCTTTCATGGCCTGTGGCTTGACCGCCAGCACAATCACGTCGACGCCCTGGATGGCTTCGGCGTTGTCGGCAAAGGTTTCGATACCGTGCTCGGCGCTCACCCGGGCGCGGGTCTCGGCGCCCGGATCGCTGGCGCGAATCTGCGAAGCGTCCAGGCCCTTGGCCCGCAGGCCGCCGATCAGGCTGGCCGCCATGTTACCGGCGCCGATAAAGGCTATACGCGTGCTGCTCATGACAGGTCCTTACTCAGATGGAAGTCAGCCATTTCACGGCTGGCCGTAGTCGCGGGCACCAAACAGGGCGGTACCGATCCGCACCCACGTGGCCCCTTGGGCAATGGCCGACTCAAGGTCATGGCTCATGCCCATGGAAAGTGTGTCGAGCCCCAGGTTCAGGCTCGCTTGCAAGTCACGCACCTTCGCAAACGCCGCATCTTGCTGGGCACGGTCGTCGGTGGGCTCGGGGATCGCCATCAGGCCACGCAGCTTCAAGCGCGGCAGGGCCTGGATCGCCTCGGCCAGCGCTGGCAAGTCGGCGGGTGTACAGCCGGACTTGCTGGCTTCGCCACTGACATTGACCTGAACGCAGATATTGAGCGGCGGCAGGTCGGCCGGGCGTTGCTCCGACAGCCGTTGGGCGATTTTCAGGCGGTCCACGGAATGCACCCAAGCGAAGTTCTCGGCGATAGCGCGCGTCTTGTTCGATTGAATGGGGCCGATGAAGTGCCAACTCAAGGGCAGGTCGGTTAATTCGGCTTGTTTGCCGAGGGCTTCCTGCAAGTAGTTTTCACCGAAGTCATGCATCCCGGCGGCATAGGCTTCGCGCACGGCTTGCGCCGGCTTGGTCTTGCTGACCGCCAGCAAATGCACGCTGGATTCATCGCGCTGCACGGCCTGGGCCGCAGCACGGATCCGCTGACTAACCAGGCCAATATTGTCTGCTATGGTCGACATTCAAGTTGCGCCCGTGGATATGGAGTCCGCGGCATTCTACTGGAAATGGATAGCCCTATGGACATCACTGAACTGCTGACCGCCAGCGTCAGCCGGGGCGCCTCCGACCTGCATCTGTCGGCAGGGTTGGCGCCGAGGATGCGAGTCGATGGCGAGGTTGTGCCACTCGACTGGCCCCCATTGAGTGCTACGCAAGTAGCGGACTTACTCAGCCCGATCATGAATAAACACCAGCAAAAGGATTTCGAAACATCTCTTGAAACGGATTTTTCCTTCGAGTTGCCCGGTGTGGCGCGCTTTCGCGCCAATGTGTTCCAGCAGCACCGAGGGATGGGCGCGGTGTTTCGCGCGATTCCCTCCCGGGTGCAGAGCCTGGAAAGCCTGGGGCTGGGCGACGTGTTCCGGCGCATCGCCGAACTGCCCAGGGGGTTGGTGCTGGTGACCGGGGCCACGGGCTCGGGCAAGTCCACCACCCTGGCGGCGATGATCGATTACCTCAACAACACCCGTCAGCAACACATCCTGACCCTTGAAGACCCTATCGAATTTGTCCATGAACCGCGCACGGCGCTGATCAGCCAGCGCCAGGTGCATCGCGATACCCACAGTTTCTCCGCCGCCCTGCGTTCTGCGCTGCGCGAAGACCCGGATGTGATCCTGGTCGGCGAGTTGCGCGACCTGGAAACCATCCGCCTGGCCCTGACGGCGGCTGAAACCGGGCACTTGGTGTTTGGCACCCTGCACACCAGTTCGGCGGCAAAGACCGTGGACCGGCTGGTGGATGTGTTCCCCGCGGGGGAAAAGGCCATGGTCCGCTCGATGCTCTCGGAGTCGCTGCAGGCGGTGGTTTCCCAGGTGTTGCTGAAAAAAGTCGGCGGCGGGCGCGTGGCGGCCCATGAAATCATGCTCGGTACACCGGCGATCCGTAACCTGATCCGCGAGGACAAGGTGGCGCAGTTGTACTCGGCGATCCAGACGGGTGGGGCGTTGGGGATGAAGACGTTGGATATGAGCTTGAAGGGGCTGGTGAGTCAGGGGCTGGTCAGCCGCGAAGAGGCGCAGCAGAAGGCGAGGGTGCCTACCGACATGTGAGGTCTTGCGGGCAATAAAAATCAAATGTGGGAGCGGGCTTGCTCGCGAATGCGGTGTGCCAGTCACCCTCTTTGGTGGCTGATCTATTGCATTCGCGAGCAAGCCCGCTCCCACATGGTTTACCGCATTTCAGGCTTGAATCAGCGTTGCACAATGCGCAGGTTGTTCTGCTCTTTAGGCAGCACGCGCTTGGCAATCACGTAGTTCTTGTTCCAGAACGGCTTTTTCAGGGTGTCGATGCTGACCGACTTGCCACGGCGCGGCGCGTGGATAAAACGGTCGTTGCCCAGGTAGATGGCTACATGGTTGACCTGGCGGCTCTTGAGCTTGAAGAACAATAGGTCGCCGGGCTTCAAATCCTTGCGATCAACCTTCTGCCCGTGGCCACTGGCCATTGCATTGGAGGTGCGTGGCAAATCCACCGCAGCCACATCATTGAAGGCGTATTTCACCAGGCCGCTGCAATCAAAGCCTTTACTTGGGCTGCTGCCGCCCCAACGATAAGGAGTACCCAGCACGTTTACGGCACGGCTGAGGACTTTGCTGCTTTGCTGGTTATTGCTCGCTACCAGGCCGGAAACTGCTTTACCGTGGGCCTTGCTCACTTGAGTCGGGCGCTTGACGGTGAGTTTTACCGATTTGGCAGAGTTGGTAGTGGCGTGAACTTTAGGGGTGAAACCATTAACGTTCGGAAGTCGTTGCTCACGATTGGTGGCGTGGGCGGCCAGTGGCATTAATAGGCAAATGGTTAGCCATGTCTTTAAAAATGGTCGCATAAGGCAGGCTCTTGTTGGTTTGCGCGCAACTTTATAACAGCTTTTAGTGTCTTTCTCAGGCCGTTTGTCGACTGAACCTTGACGTCAAAATCAGGAAAACCGCGACGAACTGTCGCAATTGTCCTACACAAGTCAGGCGGCATAAGGCTTTGAGGGGAGCGACGATATCATTTGCCGTACGTCGGGTGCCTGTAAAAAAGTCACAAAGAAACCAGAAATATTTATCTATCGAGGCAAAAGAGGTCATTCATGAACACCTATCGACAGGGCGTTTCGCAACAGGACACCCACAGCAAGATGATCGGTTACCTGCTCTGGATCTTCGGATTCACCGGGGCGCACCGCTTCTATTACGGCAAGCCGGTGACCGGGACGATCTGGTTCTTCACCTTTGGTTTGCTGGGCATTGGCTGGTTAATCGACCTGTTTCTGATCCCGGCAATGGACCGCGAAGCCGACCTGCGTTTTACCGCCGGGCCCATTGAATACAACGTGGCCTGGATTCTGTTGGCGTTTCTTGGGGTGTTTGGCTTGCACCGCATGTATCAGGGCAAATGGCTCACCGGCCTGTTGTACTTGGTGACCGGAGGCTTGTTCCTGATTGGCGTGCTGTATGACTTCTGGACGCTGAACACGCAGATTTCGGTGCGCAATGCCGAGCGGCTGGGCGGTCGATAAGCGCAGGTCCTGAACTGTAGGAGCGGGCTTGTGTGGGAGCTGGCTTGCCTGCGATTGCATCACCTCAGTGTCACTGACACACCGAGGTGCCTGTATCGCAGGCAAGCCAGCTCCCACATTTTGACCGTGTCCGCTTTGGATCGGATCAAGCCTGGTAGCTGATCCGCCCATCCACCAGGGTGTAACGCACATTCGCCGGCAAGCTATGCCCGATGAATGGGCAGTTTTCACCCCTGGACAACCATTGCTCGCCGGCGACAGTGGAACTGGCTGGATCAAACAGCACCAGATCCGCCGCCGAACCCACCGCCAGCTTGCCCGCCGGCAGGCGCAGCGCTTGCGCCGGGCCTGAACTCAGGCGTGCGAGCAACGTTGGCAGGTCGAGCAAACCATCCTCCACCAGCGTCATCGCCAACGGCAGCAGCAGTTCGACGCTGCTGATCCCAGGCTCTGTGGCGCCAAACGGTGCCAGCTTGGCATCCCGTTCGTGGGGTTGGTGATGGCTGGAGATCGCCGAAACCACCCCCGACTTCACCGCCGCACGCAAACCATCACGGTCGGCGCGGGTGCGCAGGGGTGGTTGTACGTGGTACAGGCTGGAGAAGTCGATCAGCGCCTCATCCGTCAGGATCAGCTGGTACAACGCCACATCGGCGGTCACCGGCAGGCCACGGGCCTGGGCCTGGGCAATCAGGGCCACGCCACGGGCGCTGGTCAATTGGCTGAAGTGCGCGCGTACGCCGCTTTGTTCCACCAACAGCAGGTCACGGGCCAGGGCCACGGTTTCTGCGGTTTCCGGGATGCCCGCAAGGCCGAGGAAGCTGGCGGTGGGGCCTTCGTGGGCCAGGCCGCCTTCGGCCAGGTCGTGGTCCTGGGAGTGGAAGATCACGGTCAGATCGAAGGTGGCGGCGTATTCCAGGGCCCGGCACAGGGTGCGGGTGCTGCGAAAACTCTCCAGGCCATTGCCGAAGGCTACGCAGCCGGCGTCACGCAGGGCAATCAGCTCGGCCAGTTGCTCGCCATCCAGGCCTTTGCTCAGGGCGCCGATGGGGAACACTTTGCAATTGCCGGCCTCGCGGGCGCGGTCGAGGATCAGCTCGGCCACGGCCGAGGTGTCCAGCACCGGTTTGGTTTGCGGTGGGCAGCACAGGCTAGTGACACCGCCTGCAGCCGCGGCGCGGGTTTCGCTGGCGATGCTGCCTTTGCGGCTGTAGCCCGGCTCGCGCAGGGCGACGTTCAGGTCTACCAGGCCGGGCGCGGCGACCAGGCCTTTGGCGTCGATGCTCTCGACCGGGCTGAAACCACTGGGGGCGGCGCCGATGGCAATGATCTTGCCGGCTTCCAGGTGCAGATCGGTGACTTGATCCAGGCCGCTGGCCGGATCGATGACTCGGGCGCCGAGAATGCTGAGCTTCACTGGGCCTTCTCCTGCTCGAATTGACGTTGGGCAGTTTGCCCGCTCATGGCCATGGACAGTACGGCCATGCGTACCGCGATGCCGTAGGTGACCTGGTTGAGAATCACCGAGTGCGGGCCGTCGGCCACCGCCGACTCAATCTCCACCCCACGGTTGATCGGGCCAGGGTGCATGACAATCGCATCCGGCTTGGCGCCTGCCAGGCGCGCGGTGGTCAGGCCGAACAGGCGGTAGAACTCACCTTCGCTGGGCAGCAGGCCACCGGCCATGCGCTCGCGTTGCAGGCGCAGCATGATCACCACATCCACGTCCTTCAGGCCTTCGGTCATGTCGGTGTAGACCTTGACCCCGTATTGCTCGATGCCGATAGGCAGCAGGGTTTTCGGCGCGATCACGCGGATATCCGGGCAGCCGAGGGTTTTCAGGGCCAGCATGTTCGAGCGCGCCACCCGCGAGTGCAGGATGTCGCCAACGATGGCCACCGAGAGGTTTTCGAAGCCACCCTTGTGCCGACGGATGGTGAGCATGTCGAGCATGCCCTGGGTCGGGTGGGCGTGACGGCCATCGCCGCCGTTGATGATCGCCACCTGTGGGCACACGTGCTCGGCAATAAAGTGCGCCGCGCCCGAGTCGCCATGGCGCACCACGAACATGTCGGCCGCCATGGCCTCCAGGTTGCGCAGGGTGTCGAGCAGGGTTTCGCCCTTGCTCGCCGACGAGGTGGAGACGTTCAGGGTGATCACGTCGGCTGACAGGCGTTGGGCCGCCAGCTCGAAGGTGGTGCGGGTGCGTGTCGAGTTCTCGAAGAACACGTTGCAAATGGTTTTGCCGCGCAGCAGCGGGACTTTCTTCACCGCCCGGCCGCCGACTTCAAGGAACGAGTCGGCAGTGTCGAGGATTTCGGTGAGCAATTCGCGGGGCAGGCCGTCGAGGGACAGGAAGTGTTGCAGCTGGCCCTGAGCGTTGAGCTGCAGCGGGCGCTTGGCATCTAGAGGCGTCATCGCGGGGACTCTTTACAAGGCGGTTTAAAGGGCGAGGTCTTGCAGTTCGAGTTCGAGCGGCGTGGGACCGGACAATTTTACCCGCTGTTGGGCTGAAAGCGACAGGGTGGCACCCACCACATCCGGGCTGATCGGCAGTTCGCCAGCCTCGAGGTCGAGCAGGCAGACCAGGGTGATACTGGCCGGGCGGCCGTAGTCGAACAGCTCGTTCATGGCTGCACGAATGGTACGCCCGCTCATCAGCACGTCATCGATCAGTACCAGGTGCTGGCCTTCGATTTCAAAGGGCAGCGCAGACGGGCGCACTTGCGGGTGCAGGCCGTTCTGGCTGAAGTCATCGCGGTAGAAGGACACATCCAGGGTGCCCAGGGGCGAGTCACTGCCCAGCTCTTGCAGCAACGCCTGGGCGACCCACACGCCACCGGTACGGATACCGATGAAACGCGGCTCGCTGATGGCGCGGTGTTGCAGATGGGTCGTGAGGCTCGTCGCCATCTGACGGATCAGTTCGGCGGGATTGGGCAGGCTCATGGTGGCTCCTTCAAGGGCTCGGGCAGCGTGACGCTGGCAAAGTCCGGGCTCAAACGTAAGAAGACGCGGCAAGCCGCGTCAGTCAGGATTCAAATAAAGCGGTGTTTTCATCCAGCCAGCCCTGCAGCAGCAAGGCGGCGGCAATGGCGTCGACCGGGTTGTCGCGGTAGCTGCCTTTCTGCCCGCCACGATCGCGACGCTCACCCTTGGCCTCGAAGGTCGTCAGGCGCTCATCGTGGGTATAGAAGGGCAGGTTGTAGCGGCCGTTGAGGCGGCGGGCGAACTTTTCGGCGCGCAAGCACATGTCGCTGGGGGTGCCGTCCATGTTCAGCGGCAGGCCGACCACCACCGCGTCGGGCTTCCACTCCTTGATCAAGGCTTCGACCTGATTCCAGTCCGGGATGCCGTTTTGTGCCTTTAAGGTACACAGCTCGCGGGCCTGGCCGGTGATGACCTGGCCCACGGCAACGCCAATCTGCTTGGTGCCGTAGTCAAACCCGAGGATCAGTCGCAGGGCCATCAGGCGTGCCCCGCCTGGCTGGTCAGCAGGTTGAGGTTGATCCCCAGTTGCTTTGCAGCGGCATTGAGGCGCAGCTCGCTGGCGGTATTGAACAGAATGTCGGCATCGAAGGGGCACGTCAGCCAGGCATTGTTGGCCAACTCTTCTTCCAGTTGCCCGGCTTCCCACCCTGCGTAACCCAGGGTGATCAGGCTCTGCTGCGGGCCGGCGCCATCAGCGATGGCAAACAGCACGTCCTGGGAGGTGGACAAGGACACGCCATCGAGGTCGACGGTTGCCTGGAACGTCGGGCCGCTGGGGTGCAGGACAAAGCCCCGGTCAGTCTGCACCGGGCCACCGAAATAGATCGGCACCGCCTGGCAACTGGCGGGTGGGTCGATCTCCGGGCGCAGTTGCTCAAGGATATCGGCCAGGTTCAGGTCCTGCGGGCGGTTGACCACCAACCCCATGGCGCCATTGGCCGTGTGCTCGACGATATAGGTCAAGGTGTGCGCAAAGTTCGGGTCGGCCATATGGGGCATGGCGATCAGGAATTGGTGCTTGAGGTAAGTCGGGCTGACATTTTTCATGTCCGCTAGTGTGGCGTTGGAGGGGCGAACTGACAAGCTGGGGATGTGTAGGAAATCGGTTGGCGGGTTTGTTTGGGCTGTAGGAGCGAGCTTGCTCGCGAAGATCGTCAACGATAACGCGGGCAGTCAGAATGCACGCGGTGGCCTCAGGTTATTCGCGAGCAAGCTCGCTCCTGCACCGCTGGGCTGATCAGTTGCTGGAAAGGCGGTCGCCCTTGGCAAAGCGCCAGGTGCGGATGATTTCCAGGCGGTCGATATCATTCAGGTCGCCGGTAAACGGGGCGAACGGTGCGGCCAGGCGCACGATGCGTTGCGCCGCCTGGTCCAGCAAGGGCTGGCCGGACGACTCCAGCACCAGCACTTCATATAAGGAGCCGTCGCGGTTGATCGACACCAGCAGGCGCAGGTTGCCGTAGATCTGCTGGCGCCGGGCCTCGTCCGGGTAGTTCAGGTTGCCGATGCGCTCGACCTTCTTGCGCCATTCGTCCTTATACCAGGCGCCTTTGTCGCGCATGGTGGAGGCGGCGTTGAGCCGGTAGATGCGCGGGCGTTTGGCATACAGCTGTTGCTCGTTGGCCAGTTCGGCCTCCAGGCTGGAGATTTCGCTGGAAAGTTGCGAGCTGTCGAAAGTCGGTGCGGGTTTGCTTGGCGCAGGCTCAGTCTTCACGGCTTCGCGCTGGGTCGCGGCCTTCTGGGGTTTTGGCGCAATGGTGGCGACGGCGGCCTTGGGCGCGGCCTGCTTGACCTCGGGCTTGGCCACCGGAGGCGGCGTGACCTTATTGATCTTGTTGTCCTGGAAGGGCGCCACTTCGGTGGTCTTGGGCACTGCCTTTTTGTCCAGGGTGCCGCTGCCCTGCTGATTGTCCTGGGCCAGGAAGTCAGCCTTTTCGGGCTTCTTCTCACTTTTGAAGGTGGCGAGGGTGATTTCCAGGGTCTTGCTGATTTGCTGGGGTTCGACGAACGTGAAGCCCAGGCCGAGGATCAACGCCAAATGAATCAGCGCTGCCAGAAATAGGGTAAATCCGAGCCGATCAGCCGGGCGTACGCCGCTGTGGCTGAATTCGGGGGGCAGGTCGGACGGAAGCGTCATAACAGGAAAACCAACATCGCGCGTTTCACAGGTGGGGCATGATAGCGCAATGTTGGCTGACCTCCGGCTGTTCTATGTCACTTGGCTTGTAGCTTGTCGGCAATCGCTGCCATGAGCATTTCGCCGATGTTGGTGCCGAACGCGTTGTCTATTTCGCGGATACAGGTCGGGCTGGTGACGTTGATTTCCGTGAGGTGCTCACCAATTACGTCAAGTCCTACGAACAGCAGGCCTTTCTCCCGCAGGGTCGGGCCAACCTGGGCGGCGATCCAACGGTCCTTGTCGCTCAGCGGACGGGCCTCGCCACGCCCACCCGCCGCGAGGTTGCCACGGGTCTCGCCGGCCGCCGGGATACGTGCCAGGCAGTAATCCACCGGCTCGCCGTCGATCATCAGGATGCGCTTGTCGCCATCCTTGATCGCCGGCAGGTAGGCCTGGCCCATGATCTGCTGGGTGCCCAGGGCCGTCAGGGTCTCAAGGATCACCGACAGATTGGGGTCGCCTGCGCGGTGACGGAAGATCGAGGTGCCGCCCATGCCGTCCAGCGGCTTGAGGATCACATCGCCGTGCTTGGCGGCAAATTCACGCAGCACGTCGGCGCGGCGGCTGACCACGGTGGGCGGCGTGCACTGCGGGAACAGCGTGGCGAACAACTTCTCGTTGCAGTCGCGCAGGCTCTGGGGCTTGTTGACGATCAGCACACCGGCACGCTCGGCCTGCTCCAGCAGGTAGGTGGAGTAGACGAACTCCATGTCGAACGGCGGATCCTTGCGCATCAGGATCACGTCCAGGTCGCTCAGGGGGCTGTCGATCTCGTCTTGCAGTTCAAACCACTTTTCAGGGTTGGCGAACACCTGCAGGGGACGCATCCGCGCCCGCGCTTCGCCGTCGCCCTGGTAAAGGTCGCGCTGTTCCATATAGAACAGGGTCCAGCCGCGGGCCTGGGCGGCCAGCAGCATGGCCAGCGAGCTATCCTTTTTATAGGAAATGCTGGCGATAGGGTCCATGACAATGCCGACGCGAACGCTCATGGGGGATTTCCTCTAGCAAATAAGGGCGCATAAAAGTGGCGTCAGAGTGGCGCTGCGGCTGTTGTGGGTCAAGGAAAAACCACCTTGCCGGTCGGCCGATAGATTGCCTCCCCAGTCTGTGCTAAAAAGGCTGCCATGGCGTGTCGGCCCTTGCACGGCAAGGGTTTTGGCGCTCGTCCCAGGCAGCATCCGGCAGTACACACCGAAAACCGATTCGCTGTGGCGATGGTAGAGCAGATATGGAACAGCATTCCAACGCCTTGAAAGTGATGGTGATCGACGATTCGAAAACGATTCGCCGCACCGCTGAAACGCTGTTGAAGAACGTAGGGTGCGAAGTCATCACGGCCATCGACGGTTTTGATGCCCTGGCCAGGATCGTTGACCATCACCCGCACATCATCTTTGTCGACATCATGATGCCGCGCCTGGATGGCTATCAGACCTGCGCCCTGGTCAAGAACAACCCGGCGTTCAAGGACATCCCGGTGATCATGCTGTCGTCCAGGGATGGCCTGTTCGACAAGGCCAAGGGGCGCATCGTCGGCGTCGATCAATTTTTGACCAAGCCTTTCAGCAAGGAAGAACTGCTGAGTGCGATCAAGGCCTATGTGCCGGGTTTCGCCGCAGTAGAACAAGCACATTGACCCAGCCCCCAGGGCTTGCGTCAACCAATGTAGTGGGGAAAACCATGGCACGCGTTCTGATCGTCGACGATTCGCCGACTGAAATGTACAAACTGACCGGCATGCTGGAAAAGCACGGGCACCAGGTCCTCAAGGCCGAAAATGGCGCCGACGGCGTGGCCCTGGCCCGCCAGGAAAAACCCGATGCGGTGTTGATGGACATCGTCATGCCCGGCCTCAATGGCTTCCAGGCCACGCGCCAGTTGTCCAAGGAGCCGGAAACCAACGGCATCCCGATCATCATCGTCACCACCAAGGATCAGGAAACCGACAAGATCTGGGGTGCACGCCAGGGCGCCAAGGCGTACCTGACCAAGCCGGTGGAAGAAGACAAGCTGATCGAAGTCCTGAACTCGGTGCTCAAACCCTGACGGCACGCTCCCATGACCGAGTCGCAAACTGCCTTTGAGCTGCTGCTGGACATCGACCGCCGCTGCCGCCTGTTGGCCGCTGACCTGCCGTCCCAGGAAACCCGGTCGCACAGTTGGAGCGGCATCGGCTTTCGCCTGGGCGGGCATTGGTATGTAGCGCCCATGGGCGAAGTTGCCGAAGTGCTGCATGAGCCGCGTTGCACCCTGATGCCCGGGGTCAAGCCTTGGGTCCGGGGCGTGGCCAACCTGCGCGGGCGCTTGCTGCCGGTGATCAACCTGTGCGGGTTTTTCGGCTATGAGCTGTCGACCGCACGCAAGCAGCGCCGGGTGCTGGTGATTGAACACGAAGACACCTTTGTCGGCCTGTTGGTGGATGAAGTGGTCGGCCTGCAGCATTTTGCCCAGGACCTGTTGCGCCCGGTATCCGCCAGTGTGCCCGCCGCCAGCGCTGCATTTATCCAAGGCCAGTTCAGCGGCGAGCCGCTGTGGCAGGTCTTCAGCCCTTTCGCCCTGGCCCAGGCCCCGGGCTTTCTGGATGTTGCCGCATGAGCACCGCCACGCCCGTCAAACCGCAGGAAGCCTCCCGTAGCCGTTCGCAGATCATCGTGCTGTTTATTGCGCTGATCATCTTCATCATGCTGCTGTTCGCCAACTTCGCGTACCTCAACACCCAGTCCACCTATGACAAGCAGTACATCGGCCACGCCGGCGAGCTGCGGGTGCTGTCCCAGCGCATTGCCAAGAACGCCACCGAGGCGGCGGCCGGCAAGGCCGCTGCGTTCAGGCTGTTGAGCGAGGCGCGCAATGATTTTGCCCAGCGCTGGGGCTACCTGAAAAAAGGCGACCCGGCCACCGGCCTGCCCGCCGCGCCCAGTGCCGTGCGCAGCGAAATGCGCGCCGTGCAGCATGATTGGGAAGCCTTGCTGAAGAACACCGATGTGATCCTGGCCAGTGAGCAGACGGTGCTGTCCCTGCATCAAGTGGCGGCGACCCTGGCCGAAACCGTGCCGCAATTGCAGCTGGAGTCGGAAAAGGTAGTCGAGATCCTGCTGCAGCGCGGTGCACCTGCCAGCCAGGTGGCCGTGGCCCAGCGCCAATCGTTGTTGGCCGAGCGCATTTTGGGAGCAGTCAACACGGTGCTGGCCGGGGATGACACGGCGGTCAAGGCCGCCGACGCCTTTGGCCGCGATGCCAACCGTTTTGGCCAGGTCCTGGCCGGTATGCTCCAGGGCAGCGCTGGCCTGAAGATCAGCGAGGTGCAAGACCCCGACGCCCGTGCGCGCCTGGCGGAGATTGCCGAGCTGTTCGAATTTGTCTCGGGCTCCGTGGATGAAATCCTCGAAACGTCGCCGCAACTGTTCCAGGTGCGCGCCTCGGCGAGCAATATCTTCAGCCTCTCGCAGACCCTGCTCGATGAGGCTTCGCACCTGGCCACCGGTTTTGAAAACCTGGCGGGCGGGCGCACCCTCGACACCATCGGCGGCTATGTCCTGGGCTTGCTGGCGCTGGCGTCAATCATCCTGATCGGCCTGGTGATGGTGCGCGAAACCAATCGCCAACTGCGTGAAACCGCCGAGAAAAACGAACGCAACCAGAACGCGATCATGCGCCTGCTGGACGAAATCGAAGACCTGGCCGACGGCGACCTCACCGTGACCGCCTCGGTGACTGAAGACTTCACCGGCACCATCGCCGATTCCATCAACTATTCGGTGGACCAGTTGCGCGACCTGGTGGCGACCATCAACCTCACCGCCGGTGAAGTGGCTGGCGCCGTGCAGGAAACCCAGGCTACCGCCATGCACCTGGCCCAGGCCTCGGAACACCAGGCCCAGCAGATCGCCGAAGCCTCCACCGCGATCAATCAGATGGCCCAATCCATCGACCAGGTGTCGGCCAATGCCGCCGAGTCCTCGGCCGTGGCCGAACGGTCGGTGGAGATCGCCAACAAGGGCAACGAGGTGGTGCACAACACCATCCACGGCATGGACAACATTCGCGAACAGATCCAGGACACCGCCAAGCGCATCAAACGCCTGGGCGAGTCATCCCAGGAGATTGGCGATATCGTCAGCCTGATCGACGACATTGCCGAGCAGACCAACATCCTCGCCCTCAACGCCGCGATCCAGGCGAGCATGGCCGGCGATGCCGGGCGCGGCTTTGCAGTGGTGGCCGACGAAGTGCAACGCCTGGCCGAACGCTCTTCGGCGGCCACCCGGCAGATCGAGAACCTGGTGCGGGCGATCCAGACCGATACCAACGAAGCCGTGATCTCCATGGAGCAGACCACCACCGAAGTGGTGCGTGGCGCGCGGCTGGCCCAGGACGCCGGGGTGGCCCTGGAAGAAATCGAAGGGGTGTCCAAGACCCTGGCCGCGCTGATCCAGAGCATCTCCAACGCCGCGCAGCAGCAAACCTCGTCGGCGGGGCAGATCTCCCTGACCATGAACGTGATCCAGCAGATCACCAGCCAGACCTCATCGGGCTCCACGGCCACCGCCGAGAGCATCGGCAACCTGGCGAAAATGGCCAGCCAGTTGCGGCGTTCGGTATCGGGCTTCACCTTGCCGCCCGTGCGCAAGACCCATGAATGACATGCCGCTTAAAAGCCTGCACAAAACCCCTGTGGGAGCGGGCTTGCCCGCGATAGCGGTGGGCCAGTCGATAGAAGTGGCGACTGATACTGCGCTATCGCAGGCAAGCCAGCTCCCACATTTCCATTGCGGTGTTAACTCACTCGGGAGTCGTTATGGTTGACCGGCACGACTACGTCGCCCTCGAATGGGTCAAGGGCGAGATCGCCGACACCCTGAAACAGGCCCGTGCGGCGCTGGACGCCTACACCGACGACTCCAGCGATGCGGCCCTCGCGCAGTGCCTTGCGGGCATTCACCAGGTCCACGGTGCCCTGCAGATGGTCGAGTTCTACGGCGCGGCACTGCTCGCCGAAGAAATGGAACACCTGGCCCAGGCCCTGCAAGCGGGGCGGGTCAGCCAGCGCGAAGAGGGCATTCGTTTGCTGCAACAGGCCCTCGGGCAGCTGCCGCTGTACCTGGACCGTGTGCACAGTGCGCGGCGCGACCTGCCGCTGGTGGTGTTGCCGCTGCTCAATGACCTGCGCAGCGTGCACGGCAAAAGCCTGCTCTCGGAAACCAGCCTGTTCAGCCCGCAACTGCTGGTGATCGCGCCGTTGCCCGAGGATGCCCTGGCCCAGCGTGCGCCGGCCGATTTTGCCGAGCAACTGCAGCAGTGGCGGCAAATGCTGCAACAAGGGCTGGCCGGGCTACTGCGTGAGGACCACGGCCCCAGCAACCTGGAAGACATGGCGCGGGTCTTTGCCCAACTCGAAGCGCTGTGCCACGGCGCGCCGTTGCTGGCGTTGTGGCAAGTCACCTCGGCCTTGGCCGAAGGCATGCTCACCGGCGTTATCGCCAATAGCCCGGCGTTGCGCAGCCTGCTCAAGAGCTGCGACAAGGTACTCAAGCGCCTGCAGATCCAGGGCATCGAAGGGATCAACACCCCGGCGCCGGATCAACTGCTCAAGAGCCTGCTGTTTTACATCGCCAAAGTCACCCGGCCGACGCCGCGCATGCAAAGCCTCAAGGAACGCTACGGCCTGGATGAAGCCTTGCCCGACAGCACCGTGGTCGATGCCGAGCGCGCGCGCCTGGCCGGCCCGGACCGCAACGCCATGGGCTCGGTGCTCGGCGCGCTGTGTGAAGAGTTGGTGCGGGTCAAGGAACGCCTGGACCTGTTTGTGCGCAGCGACCGCCAGCACATCTCTGCCCTGGACAGCCTGCTGGCGCCGTTGCGCCAGATCGCCGATACCCTGGCGGTATTGGGGTTTGGCCAGCCGCGCAAAGTGATCATCGACCAGCTGGCGGTGGTCCAGGGCCTGGCCCAGGGGCAGCGCGAACCCAATGATGCGGTGCTCATGGATGTGGCCGGGGCGTTGCTCTATGTCGAAGCGACCCTGGCCGGGATGGTGGGCACCGTCGAACCGCAAAACCGTGAAGACAGCCGCCTGCCCACCACCGACCTGACCCAGATCCACCAGTTGGTGATCAAGGAGTCATGCCAGTGCCTCAAGCAGGCGCGGGAGTTGGTCATCGACTGCCTGGAGGCGCAGTGGGATACGCAGCGCCTGGAATCCCTGCCGCAACTGCTGACCCAGGTGCGCGGTGCCCTGGCGATGATCCCGCTGCCGCGCGCGGCGGGCCTGGTGCGTGGCTTCAAGATTTACGTCGATGAACAGTGGATGGGCCATGACACGGCGCCGCCGGCGGCGCAGCTTGAACATTGCGCCGATGTGCTCACCAGCCTGGAACACTACCTGGAGCGCATGCTGCAGGACCCGGATGCCCCGGGCGAGCGGGTGCTGGACATCGCCTTTGAAGGGCTCGCGGCCCTAGGTTACGCACCAGTGCCAGCGCAGCAAGCCTGGCGCCAGGAACGCTCGGCACCACACGATGAGTTGCCGGCCGATTCCCAGACACTGGCGCAGGCCCTGGCCAGCCCGACCCCACGTCTCAACCCGCCGGCCCTGCAGCGTCCGGGCAGCCTGCTGCCGCCGCCGGCCGACGAAGAGTCGGTGGATGATGAACTGCGCGAAGTGTTCCTTGAAGAAACCGCCGAAGTGCTGGAAGTGCTGCAGCGCCTTATACCCCAAGGCGCCGTCAGCCTCGAAGACAAGACCGCCCTGAGCGACATGCGCCGCGCCTTCCATACCCTCAAGGGCAGCGGGCGCATGGTGCGTGCCCTGGTGTTGGCGGAACTGGCGTGGGCCGTGGAAAACCTGCTTAACCGCGTGCTGGAGCGGGTGGTCGCGCCGGGCGCCGAAGTCCAGGCCGTATTGGATGATGTATTGCTGCTGCTGCCGGCATTGATTGCCGAGTTCGCCGCCGATGCCCAGCGCCAGCGCGATGATGTCGACCTGCTTGCCGCACGCGCCCATGCCCTGGCCAGTGGCGCGCCGTTACCGCCTGCCGTGGAGCCTGAGGACAGCACGCTCGACCCGCTGCTGCTGGAGATCTTCCGCAACGAAGCGTTGAGCCACCTGGACAGCCTCAATCGGTTTTTGCACCAGGCCACCGAACAGATGCCGCTGCACGTCAGCGATGAACTGCAACGTGCTTTGCATACCCTCAAGGGCAGCGCCTACATGGCGGGCGTCCTGCCCATCGCCGAGCTGGCGCGGCCGTTGGACCATCTGACCCGTGAGTACAAGGCCCATCGCCTGGCGCTGGACCTGGATGAAATCGACCTGCTGCTGGAGGGTGAAGCCCTGTTCCAGCGCGGCTTGCGCCAGTTGGACAGTGATCCCCTGGCACCCATCGACGGCGCGCAGTCGTTGATCGAGCGCACCCAAGCGCGTCTCGACAGCCAGCTTGAAGCCTTCCTCAACGCCCCGAGCGAGGGCCTGCGGGTCAAGCGCGACCCACAGTTGATCAGCAATTTCCTGGCCCAGGGCATGGACATCCTGCTGGACGCCGAAAGCCTGCTGCGGCGCTGGCAGCAACACCCTGGCGAGCGCCAGGAACTCAGCGCATTGCTGGACGAGTTGACCACCCTGGGCGAGGGCGCGCACCTGGCCGACCTGCACCCGATGGATGAGCTGTGCGAAGCGTTGCTCGACCTGTATGGGGCGGTGGAAGAGAGCAGCCTGGCAGTCAGCGAGCGGTTTTTCCATGAGGCCGAACTGGCCCATGAAGCCCTGATCAACATGCTCGACCAACTGGCCGCCGGCCAGGAAGTCAGCCCGGCGCCGGCGCGTATGAAAGCCTTGCGCGAGCTGCTCGATGAAGGGCTCGACCCCAGCGCCACCGGCCTGATCAAAAGTGATGGCAGTCGCGCCCTGAGCATTGCCGAACTGGGCGCGGCCACCACACAGTTGCAACAGGACTGGGCGGTGGACGATGAGATCGTCGAGATCTTCCTTGAGGAAGCGGTCGATATCCTCGACAGCGCCGGGCAGTCCCTCAAACGCTGGTTGCTGGACCCCGACGGCGTGGCACCGCTGTCCTCCCTGCAGCGTGACCTGCACACCCTGCGCGGCGGCGCGCGCATGGCCGAAATCGGCCCGGTGGGCGATCTGGCCCAGGAACTGGAAAGCCTTTACGAAGGCCTGGTGGACCGGCGCTACAGCTACTCTGCTGAAATGGCCCAAGTGTTGATGGACAGCCATGAACACCTGGCCTTGCAACTGGAGCAGTTGCAAGAGCAGCAACCGTTGAGTGACTCCAGCGCCTTGATCAACCGTTTGCGCGATGTGCGCCAGAACGCGGCGCCAGTAACTGTGCCCGTAGCGCCTGAGGCGCAGGGTGCAGGCAGCGATCCCGAACTGCTGGATATCTTCCTCGAAGAAGCGGCCGATATCCTCGACAGCTCCGGCGCGGCGCTGTTGCGTTGGCAGGCCGAGCCGCAGAACCGCCAGGAGGTCGAGACCTTGCTGCGCGACCTGCATACCCTCAAGGGCGGGGCGCGTATGGTCGAAATTGCGCCCATCGGCGACCTGGCCCACGAACTGGAGTTTCTCTACGAAGGCCTTTCGGCGGGGCTGCTGGCGCCCACGGCCGAGCTGTTTGCATTGTTGCAAGGCTGCCACGACCGCCTGGCACAGATGGTCGAGGCGGTGGCGGCGGGGTTGCCGGTCGGCTCCGTAGAGCGTCTGATCGACCGCATCAAGAGCCTGGTCCAGCCCACCGAAACCCAGGCTGCCCCGGTCGCGATGCCCGCCGGCAAACCCGAAGCGCCAGCGGCCAGCGAGCCGGGCGCGGACATGGTGAAAATATCCGCCGAGCTACTGGATGACCTGGTCAACCTCGCCGGTGAAACCTCGATTTTCCGTGGGCGTATCGAGCAGCAGGTCAACGACGCCCGCAGCGCCCTCACCGAGGTGCAAACCACCATCGAGCGCATGCGCGACCAACTGCGTCGCCTCGAAACCGAGACCCAGGGGCGGATCGTCAGCCGCCAGCACGCCGAAACCGAGCGCCTGGGCTACGAAGAATTCGACCCCCTGGAAATGGATCGCCATTCCCAGTTGCAACAGTTGTCCCGCGCGTTGTCCGAGTCGGCCTCGGACTTGCTGGACCTCAAGGAAACCCTCGACCAGCGTAACCAGGACGCGCAGAACCTGTTGCAGCAACAGGCGCGCATCAACACCGAGTTGCAAGAAGGCCTGATGCGCACGCGCATGGTGCCGTTCGAACGCATGCTGCCGCGCCTCAAGCGCATCGTGCGGCAGGTGGCCGGTGAGCTGGGCAAGGATGTGGAATTCGTCGTCGGCAATGCCGAGGGCGAGATGGACCGCAACGTGCTGGAGCGCATGGCCGCGCCCCTGGAGCATATGCTGCGCAACGCCGTCGACCATGGCCTGGAGTCGCGGGATGCACGGCTGTTGGCGGGTAAGCCGGAGAAGGGCCGGATCACCCTGGACCTGAGCCACGAAGGCGGCGACATCATCTTCGATATGCGCGACGACGGCGCCGGCGTGCCACTGGATGCAGTGCGGCGCAAGGCGATCAAGCGCGGCCTGCTGGACCCGGAAATGGAGATCAGCGACCGCGACGTGTTGCAGTTCATCTTGCAGCCGGGGTTCTCCACCGCCGAAAAAATCACCCAGATTTCCGGGCGTGGCGTGGGCATGGACGTGGTGCACGAAGAAGTGCGCCAACTGGGCGGCAGCATGTTCATTGACTCTACGCCGGGCGTGGGCGTGCATTTTCGTATTCGCCTGCCGTTTACCGTGTCGGTCAACCGGGCGTTGATGGTGCAGTGTGCGGAGGACCAGTACGCGATTCCGCTGAACACCATCCAGGGCCTGGTGCGCGTATTGCCCAATGAGCTGGAGGGGCACTACCAACTGGATCCGCCGGTGTATGAATACGCGGGCCAGCGCTACGAGCTGTATTACCTGGGCGAGTTGCTGCACACCGTGGCCCGGCCCAAGCTGCTGGGGCAAAACCAGCCGCTGCCGGTGCTGCTGATGCAATGCAACGAGCGGCACATTGCGGTGCAGGTGGACGACATGGCCGGCACCCGCGAAATCGTGGTCAAGGGCCTGGGCCCGCAGTTTGCGGCGGTGCAAGGGCTGTCCGGGGCGACCATTCTTGGCGATGGCCGGGTGGTGTTGATCATCGACCTGCTGGCGCATATCCGCGCCCTGGCCCCGGCCTTGCCGGCCCAGGCGGCGGACAGCGTGCTGGCGGTCAACGAGCCGCAGAAAAAACAGCGCTTGCTGGTGCTGGTGGTGGACGACTCGGTGACCGTGCGCAAAGTCACCAGCCGCCTGCTGGAGCGCAATGGCATGAACGTGCTGACCGCCAAGGACGGCATCGACGCCATCGCCTTGCTCGAGGAACACACCCCGGACCTGATGTTGCTGGATATCGAAATGCCGCGCATGGATGGTTTTGAAGTGGCGATCCAGGTGCGCAACGACCCGCGGCTCAAGCGCCTGCCGATCATCATGATCACCTCCCGCACCGGCCAGAAACACCGCGACCGGGCCATGGCGATCGGCGTCAACGACTACCTCGGCAAGCCCTATCAAGAGTCGGTGTTGCTCGAAAGCATCGCCTACTGGAGCCCGAAACATGCTTGACCACCGCACCAGTCAACTCACCGGCTTACTGCTGCCCCTGGCCGACCGCCACCTGTTGCTACCCAACGTCGCGGTGGCCGAGCTGATCGACTTCCAGCGCGGCGAACCGGCCAGCGACGCACCACCGTGGTACCTGCGACAAGTGACCTGGCGCGACCAGCACCTGCCGCTGATCAGCTTTGAAGCGGCCTGCGGTGGCACCAGTATTGTCAGCGAGCGCGCGCGGATCGTCGTGCTCAACGCCCTGGGCGGGCGGCCCACATTGAAGTTCATTGCCCTGGTGATCCAGGGCATTCCCCGTTCCTACAAGCTCGACAGCCAGTTGAGCTACGTGGACGTGCCTCTATCGCCCCTGGAACTGGCGGCGGTACAGGTCGGCGAGCATGTGGCGAAAGTGCCGGACCTGATGGGGCTGGAAGCGCTGCTGGTCGAGGCTGGCCTGGCCTGAACACCCGTTCTCAGCACCTCTGAAGATCCAGTGTGGGAGCTGGCTTGTGTGGGAGCTGGCTTGCCTGCGATAGCATCCCCTCGGTTTAACTGACACACCGAAGCGTCTGCATCGCAGGCAAGCCAGCTCCCACATTGGATTGTGCTTGGCGCCTAGCCCTACTCAATCTGCGCAAAACGCTCAATCACCGGTTGTTCACGGTGCTCCGCTTGCCAAAGATCATAGGTGCTTTGCATCGACAGCCATAACCGCGCTTTGCTGATGCCTGCCCGCTCCAGCCTCACGGCAAGGTCCGGGCTGACTGGCGCGTGACCATGCAGGATCCTGGAGAATGTTTCCCTGGCAAAGCCGAGCCGCCGGGCCATTTCGGTAATGGTGATACCCAGGCTGGGCATCACATCTTCAAGCAGGATTTCGCCGGGATGTGGTGGGTTGTGCATACCCATGTGCGTGCCCCTGTTCAGTGGTAGTCAAGGTAATCAACCAGTTCGACGTGATCATCCAGCATACGAAAAATGATGCGCCAGTTACCGCTGATGCTGACGGAACAGTAGTCGAGCAGATCGCCTTTGAGACGATGAAAGCGCCATCCTGGGAGATTCAATTCGTTCGGGTGTCCTGCGCTATCCAGAATCAGCAGCACACGACGCAAGCGTTTCGCATGACCCGCGTTGATACCTTTGGTTGATCCTGTTTCATAAAAATGCTGGAGCCCCTTGTGTTTCCAGCTGACGATCATGGATGGATTGTGATGTGATACATCACGCTCTGCAATGGCCTTGTATCGGGTTTCAGGGTCAGATTCATGATGTTCTGCTGGTGAGATGATTCAAATCCCAAAGGCTAGTGAGGCGACATCCGAGCAACAACCCTAAAAGGTTGTAGGAATGATTGATGGGGATGCAGTCTTCAGATTTTTCCCGCGAAATTTTCGCGCCATCCCACAAATGATCGAGCGGGGCCAACTGCTGATCGAGCACGCGCTGGAGCAGATATCGCCGGCGGCCGCTGCGTAAAACTTGATCAGTCCCAAAAAGGGACCTAACGTTCCCTTTTTGGGACTCTTTGGTCGTCGCCATGCAAACCCTGCCCCTCAGCACAGCCCTGTTTACCGTGACCCAGCAAAAAGTCCTGGGCCTGCTTTTTGGCAAACCTGAACAGAGCTTTTTCACCAATGAAATAGCCCGCTGGGCCCAAGTGGGCAAGGGCAGCCTGACCCGTGAGCTGGAGCGCCTGCAACGGGCGGGTGTCTTGAGCATGAGCCGTCAGGGCAACTCGACAGTACACAAGCGTTGTTGAGTAATGTGGATGCGCAGCTCAAATGCTTTCTCGGATAAAGCCCCACGCAAACCCGCCGATAACCCGAGGAGTCTTTCGGTGGAAGCAACAACACAATGTGGCTATTTGACGTATTTGTCCGGTTGTACAACTCCAGCCCGTTTAATGGTGCCTTGCTGTTGTGGGTCGTGGTGTTGGCGCTCACTGCCAGCGTGACGATGAATTTCCCGACCCGGCGCGGCAAGCTCGCAGGCTTCGTGATCTCGTCGGTGGGCGCGGTGTTTATCTTGGGGTATCTGGAAACCCTCAGTGACGAATACAAAGAACCCAAGGTCGTTGTGATCAATCTGGTGGTCATGAGCCTGGGCGGCTTGGGCTCGGGCCTGCTGGCGGTGGCTATCTCGCGACGGCCGAGCAAGGCCGACATTCAACAGACCCGCACCTTCATCCATGGCTGGGGCCTGAGGATCTTTGAATACCTGTTGGTGTTTATCCTCATGTGCTCACTCGCCTTGTCTGCGCTCTGCCTGCTCTTTTGGTTCTTCGGTTGGCCTGTGGTGACGGGGCATGCAGTGTCGGGTTTGTTGCTGGTGTTCCTGGTCGCGGCGATGGGTTGCGCGTTCATTTCCTACCTGCGTCGGTCAATGAAGTGGGAGCAGTGGGGCGTGGGCCTGTTGTTTGGGCTATTGCTGTTTCTGCTGCCGGTGTATGTGCAGGCGATTGCCGGGCTGGTGAGCTGGAGCCCTGCAGCGGTGCTGGGGTTTCATACCGTGGCAGGCATCGCCATGGGCTGGACCGTATGGCGCCAGCGTATGGAATGGCTGTAGGAGGTAGGAGCGAGCTTGCTCGCGAAGGACGCATAGGCGCCGCGCGTTACCTGATAGCACTGCGTTATCGTTGACGTTTTTCGCGAGCAAGCTCGCTCCCACAGAGCGGATCGTTACTCCAGCCGTAACGGTTCGCCGCCGAGCTTGATTGATACCCCCCCGATTCACTCCTATGGTGAGCCCCACGACAGCGAACCCGTGGAGCGATCATGACAACAACAATAACCCCCGACTCGCGCTGGACGCGGCGACGCGATGAGAAACAGCGGCGCCTGGCGCGGGTGGCATCCCTGGCCGATGGTGTGGTGTTACCCACCGAACGCATTGTCGAGGCCCTGCAAGCCCTGATCCTGCCCGGCGACCGTGTGGTGCTGGAAGGCAATAACCAGAAGCAGGCCGACTTTCTCTCGCGCTCCCTGGCCAAGGCCGACCCGGCCGTGCTCCATGACTTGCACATGATCATGCCCAGCGTCGGGCGCTCCGAGCACTTGGACCTGTTTGAAAAGGGCATCGCGCGCAAGCTCGACTTTTCCTTCGCCGGCACCCAATCCCTGCGCATCAGCCAGTTGCTCGAAGACGGCCTGCTGGAAGTCGGCGCGATCCACACCTACATCGAATTGTATGCACGGCTGGTTGTCGACCTGATCCCCAACGTGGTGCTGTCCGCCGGCTTTATGGCCGACCGCGCCGGAAACATCTACACCGGCCCCAGCACCGAAGACACCCCGGCGCTGATCGAACCGGCGGCCTTCAGCGATGGCATCGTCATCGTCCAGGTCAACCAGTTGGTGGACGACGTCAGCGACTTGCCCCGCGTAGACATCCCGGCCAGTTGGGTGGATTTTGTAGTGGTGGCCGACAAGCCCTTCTACATCGAACCGCTGTTCACCCGCGACCCCCGGCATATCAAACCGGTGCATGTGTTGATGGCGATGATGGCGATCCGTGGCATCTACGAAAAACACAACGTGCAGTCGCTGAACCATGGCATTGGTTTCAACACCGCCGCCATCGAACTGATCCTGCCGACCTACGGCGAGTCCCTGGGCCTCAAAGGCAAGATCTGCCGCAACTGGACCCTCAACCCGCACCCGACGCTGATTCCCGCCATCGAAAGCGGCTGGGTCGAGAGCGTGCATTGCTTCGGTACCGAGTTGGGCATGGAACACTACATCGCCGCCCGCCCGGATGTGTTCTTCACCGGCCGCGACGGCTCATTGCGCTCCAACCGGATGTTCTGCCAATTGGCTGGCCAATACGCGGTGGACCTGTTTATCGGCGCCACCTTGCAGGTCGATGGCGACGGTCATTCCTCCACCGTGACCCGCGGCCGGCTGGCCGGGTTCGGTGGCGCGCCGAACATGGGCCACGACCCGCGCGGGCGCCGTCACGGCACCCCGGCCTGGCTCGATATGCGCCACGACGATGCCCCCGAAGCCCTGCTGGAACGCGGCAAAAAACTCGTCGTGCAAATGGTCGAGACCTTCCAGGAGGGCGGCAAACCGACCTTCGTCGAAACCCTGGATGCGGTGGAAGTGGCGCGCAAAAGCGGCATGCCCCTGGCGCCGATCATGATCTACGGCGACGACGTGACCCACCTGCTCACCGAAGAAGGCATCGCCTACCTGTACAAGGCGCGCTCCCTGGAAGAACGCCAGGCGATGATCGCGGCGGTGGCCGGGGTGACCGCCATCGGCCTGCGCCACAACCCCAAGGACACCGCGCGCATGCGCCGCGAGGGCCTGATCGCCTTGCCCGAAGACCTCGGCATCCGCCGCACCGACGCCACCCGCGAACTGCTGGCGGCCAAAAGCGTGGCCGACCTGGTGGACTGGTCCGGTGGCCTGTACAACCCGCCCGCCAAGTTCAGGAGCTGGTAAATGCACGCACTCAAACTGCACACACTGACCCTGGCCGAGCAACTGGCGGACCTGGCGGTCGACGCGCTGATCGACGAAGCGGACCTGTCGCCCAAGCCGGCGTTGGTGGACCGGCGCGGCAACGGCGCTCACAACGATCTGCACCTGGGCCTGATGCATGCCTCGGCGCTGTCCCTGTGGCCGGCGTTCAAGGAAATGGCCGAGGCGGCGATCGAGTTAGGTGAAGTCGGCCTGCCACTGCGCGAAGCCCTGGGCCGTATCGGGCGCGAGGGTGAGCAAGCGATGCTGATCACCACCCAAGGCGTGAACACCCATCGCGGCGCGATCTGGGCCCTCGGCCTGCTGGTGGCTGCCACCGCGCTGGATCCCACCTCCCGCAACGCCAGTGCCGTGAGCCTGCGCGCCGCGCGCCTGGCCTTGCTCAACGACCGCTATGCGCCGCAACCGTTGAGCCATGGCGTACAAGTCGCGCAGCGCTACGGTGTGCACGGTGCCCGCGAAGAAGCGCAACTGGGCTTCCCCGCGGTGCTGCAACGGGGCCTGCCGCAACTGCATGCAAGCCGTGCGCAACAACACGGCGAGCAGAACGCACGCCTCGATGCGCTGCTGGCGATCATGACCCAACTGGCCGATACCTGCGTGCTGTACCGCGCCGGCACCGATGGCCTGCAGGCCATGCAACTGGGGGCCCAGGCCGTGCTGGACGCAGGCGGCAGTGCAAGCCTGGCCGGGCGGCGGCGCCTCAATGAATTGGACCAACAACTGCTGGCACTCAATGCCTCCCCCGGTGGCGCCGCCGACCTGTTGGCCGCCTGCCTGTTTATCGACCGCATCGAGTCTTGCGACGGAGCTTTTTGATGGAAACCCTATCCTTTGAATTCCCCGCCGGGCAGCCGCCCAAAGGCCGTGCGCTGGTGGGTTGCGTCGGTTCCGGCGACCTTGAAGTGCTGCTGGAGCCGGGCACGGCGGGCACCTTGAGCATCCAGGTGCAAACCTCGGTCAACGGCGCCGAGCAACGCTGGCAACACCTGTTCCAGCGGCTTTTCCAGGAACAGACACCGCCGGCCTTGAACATTCAGATCCACGATTTTGGCGCCACCCCCGGCGTGGTGCGCTTGCGTCTGGAGCAAGGTTTCGAGGAGCTTGGCCATGACTGACTTACTCAACCGACACAGCTTCGTCGAGCTCGGCGCCCGTCAGCGGGCCAAGGCGTTGCTGGATACCGGCAGCTACCGGGAACTGATCGACCCGTTCCAACGCGTAATGTCGCCGTGGCTGAGCCGCCAGGGTGTGGTCCCGCAGGCCGACGATGGCGTGGTGATCGCCAAGGGCACCCTCGACGGCCTGCCGCTGGTGATCGCCGCCATCGAAGGCAACTTCCAGGGCGGCAGCCTCGGTGAAGTCGGCGGGGCAAAAATCGCCGGGGCCCTGGAACTGGCCGCCGAGGACAACCGCAACGGCGTCCCCACCCGCGCTGTGTTGCTATTGGAAACCGGCGGTGTGCGCTTGCAGGAGGCCAACCTCGGGCTGGCGGCGATTGCCGATATCCACGCCGCAATTGTCGACCTGCGCCAGTACCAGCCAGTGATCGGCGTGGTGGCCGGCAGTGTTGGCTGCTTTGGCGGCATGTCGATTGCCGCAGGCCTGTGCAGTTACCTGCTGGTAACCCGCGAAGCCCGCCTGGGCTTGAACGGCCCGCAAGTGATCGAACAGGAAGCCGGCCTTGAAGAATACGACTCCCGTGACCGGCCCTTCATCTGGAGCCTGACCGGCGGCGAGCAGCGCTTCAACAGCGGCCTGGCCGACCGCTATGTGGCGGACGACGTGGCGCAGATCCGCCAGCAGATCAGTGAACTGTTGCAGCAAGGTTTGCCGGCCTCGCAACGCAGCCGCCAGGCCGACTATTACCTGGCGCGTCTGGCTGCGCTGGACGCCGCACCGCAGATCGAGCCGGCCACGGTTCGTGACCTGTATCAGGGAGAACGCCCATGAGAGGCTTGCAGTGGTTCAACGCATTGAGCGCCGGTGCGGCGCCGGTGGCAGGTCTGCCGGCTTCGTTGAAAGTGGCGGATGGCGTGCTCGGCGAGCAGGCCGTACGGTTTATCGCGGTGGTGCCGGATGCCGCCAACCGCTTCCCAAGGGCGCGTCAGGGTGAGGTGGGTTTGCTGGAAGGCTGGGGTTTGGCCAAGGCGGTGGATGAAGCCATCGCCAGCGGCGATCAACGCCCGATCATTGCCATCGTCGACGTACCGAGCCAGGCCTACGGCCGCCGCGAAGAAGCGTTGGGGATTCATCAAGCCCTGGCGGCGGCGGCGGACAGTTATGCCCGTGCGCGCCTGGCCGGGCACCCGGTGATCGGGTTGCTGGTGGGCAAGGCCATGTCCGGGGCGTTTCTTGCCCATGGCTACCAAGCCAATCGCCTGATTGCCCTGCGCGACCCTGGGGTGATGGTGCACGCCATGGGCAAGGCGTCGGCGGCGCGGGTCACCTTGCGCAGTGTCGAAGAACTGGAAGCCCTGGCCGCCAGCGTGCCGCCCATGGCCTATGACATCGACAGCTATGCCAGCCTCGGTTTGCTCTGGGAAACCCTCACGGTCAACCAGATCGAACACCCCACGGCCGATGACCTGGCGCGGGTCAGCGATTGCCTGCAGCAGGCGATCAAGGACGTACAGAACAGCGGCGTGCGGGATTTGCGCGGGCGCCTGGGCGCCGTCAACCGTGCGGCGTCCAGCCGTGTACGCGAGCTGCTGCGGGAGCAATGGTGAACGCTCACGACTTGCTCTGGGGCATGACCCCGGCGCATCTGCCGGCTGACGCACCGGCCTGGGCACTGGCGGTGATCGGTGCCGGGCAGCCGGTGGTGGTGCGCCGGGCACTGGCCGAACCGGGCTATGTGGCGGTGGGGGTGCGCGGGCGCTTGCGTGAGCAGCGCTTTGGCGCCGTGATGCCGCTTGCAGCCGTGCAGCGGCGGGTGGTGCCCGAGGCGCTGTGCGAAGTGATTTCGCCCCGCGATCTGCCGGCGCTGCGGGCACTCGCGCAACTGCGGCCAGTGCTGGCGAAGGCGGTCTGGGGCATTACGGGCAGCGCGGGTTTCGAGTTGGCCACCGGCATTGAAGCGCTGCATGCCCAGAGCGATCTGGATTTGTTGTTGCGCACTTTCGAGCCTCTTGATCGCGGCGATGCCAAGGATCTGCTGGCGCTGCTGGACACCGCGCCGTGTGCCGTGGATCTGCAACTGCAAACCCCGTATGGCGCGGTGTCCTTGCGCGAATGGGCCGGTCCTTCACAGCGGGTGCTACTGAAAAGCGCCAGCGGCGCGCACCTGGTCAGTGACCCTTGGCAGGCTGTGGTATGAGCAGCCTTTTGGTGTTCCCAGGGCAAGGCGCCCAGCGCCCGGGCATGCTCCAGCAGTTGCCCGCCAGCGTCCTCGACGAAGCCAGCGAGGCCTTGGCGCAAGATGTGCGCCAGCTCGATTCGGCGCAGGCCCTGGCCAGTACCCGCGCCGTGCAACTGTGCTTGCTGATTGCAGGCGTGGCCCACGCTCGTCAGTTGCAGCACACGCCGGACTACGTTGCGGGCCTGTCCATCGGCGCCTACCCGGCGGCGGTGATCGCCGGCGCCCTGGGGTTTGCCGATGCACTGCGCCTGGTCAGCCTGCGCGGTGAGCTGATGCAGCGCGCTTATCCACAGGGCTACGGCATGACCGCGCTGATCGGCCTGGAGTTATCCACCGTCGAAAATGTGCTGGCCGAAGTCCATGGCCCCGATTCACCGGTGTACCTGGCCAATATCAATGCCGACAACCAGTGCGTGATTGCCGGCAGCGATGCAGCCATGCAACGGGTCGCGGATCGCGTCAAAGGCCAGGGCGTGGCCAAGCGCCTGGCCGTCAGCGTGCCGTCCCATTGCGCGCTGCTGGACACGCCTGCGCAAACACTGGCCGAGGCGTTCGCCAAGGTCGCGCTCAAGGCGCCGGCCATCAGCTACCTGAGCAGCACGCGGGCGCGGCCGATTCGTGATCCCGAGCAACTGCGCGACGACCTGGCCTTCAACATGTGCCGCATCGTCGATTGGCGCGGCACCGTGCAAAGCGCCTATGAGCGTGGTGTGCGCCTGCAGATCGAACTGCCACCAGGCGCGGTGCTTACTGGCCTGGCGCGGCGGGTGTTTGAACAGGGCACCGTGATCGCGTTCGAAGGTGCCCGCCTGGACACCTTGCAGGCCCTGTTGGAGCAGGAGGGCCGCCATCACCGATAAAGCATGACCTTGGCTTTCGAAGCACAAAAACAACAATTTCGATCAAGCATCAAGAGGACTACCAGCATGATTATTTACGGTGTGGCGTTTCTGGCCTTGTGTACCCTGGCGGGCCTGTTTGTCGGCGAGCTGCTGGGCCAATGGATGGGCATCCCGGCCAACGTCGGCGGGGTAGGCATCGCGATGTTGCTGCTGATCGGCCTGGGCAGTTACCTGGGCAAGCGTGGCCTGTTTACCGGCAAGTCGGAGCAGGGTGTGAGCTTCTGGGCGGCGGTGTACATCCCGATTGTGGTGGCCATGGCGGCCCAGCAAAACGTCTATGGCGCTATCAGTGGCGGCCCCATGGCGATTCTCGCCGGCACCTGCGCGGTAGTGGTGGCATTTGCCCTGGTGCCGGTGCTGGTACGCCTCGGCAACCGTGAGCCGGATGCCGTCATCCCTACCAAGACGGCAGGGTGAGCGCCATGTACGAATCCTTGATGAAAGTCATCACCGGCTACGGCCTGATCAGTGGTTTTGCGGTGATCGGCCTGACCATGTGGGTGTCCTACTGGATCAGCGACACCTTCACCAAAGGCCGCTTGCATGGGTCGGCCATCGCGATCCTGCTGGGGCTGGTGCTGTCCTATGTGGGCGGTGCGTTTACCGGCGGGGCCAAGGGCGTGGTGGATATCCCGCTGCTGTCGGGCATCGGCCTGCTGGGCGGGGCGATGCTGCGCGACTTTGCCATTGTGGCGACCGCGTTTGGGGTGAGCGTCGATGAGCTCAAGCGTGCCGGATACGTGGGGGTGCTTGCACTGTTTGTGGGCGTCGGCTCGTCATTTGTCGCAGGCGTTGGGGTGGCCATGGCGTTTGGCTACACCGATGCGGTGAGCCTGACCACCATCGGCGCCGGGGCGGTGACCTATATCGTCGGGCCCGTGACCGGGGCGGCGATTGGCGCCAGTTCCGAGGTGATGGCGCTGTCCATCGCTGCGGGGTTGATCAAGGCCATTTTGGTAATGGTAATGACCCCGTTCGTGGCGCCGCTGATTGGCCTGAACAGCCCGCGCAGTGCGGTGATCTTCGGCGGCCTGATGGGCACCTCCAGCGGCGTGGCCGGCGGGTTGGCGGCTACCGATCCGAAGCTGGTGCCCTATGGTTGCCTGACGGCGGCGTTTTATACGGCGCTGGGGTGTCTGTTGGGGCCTTCGTTGTTGTTTTTGCTGATGCGGGGGTTGGTGGGCTGATTCGCTAATCTCGATTGAATGTTCGGGCCTCATCGGCGGTTTCAATCCTGCCGATTGGCATACATCCGACACTCTGCCAACAACGCCAGCAAATTCGGATCGCGCTCCTTGGCCTTCAAGAACACCACGCCAATGTGCTGCTGTAGCCGGTAGCGCGCCTGCAAGGGAATCAGCTTCACCCGGTTCTCATACACCGCCGCAATCCTTCCCGGCAGCAATGCATATCCCACCCCCGAGCTGACCATGCTCAGCAGGGTGAAGATGTCGTTGACCTGCATCGCCACCTTCGGCTCGAACCCCGCCTGCTTGAATACCCGTGCGCCGTCCTGGTGGGTGGCGAAGCCCTGGGTCAGGGTGATGAAGGTGGCGTCGCGCACCTGGGCCAGGTCGATTTCCTGTTCGCGGTCCAGGGGCGAGTCGGCGGGGGTGGCGAGGAAGATGTCATCGGAAAACAGCTGGATCTGCGCGCAGTCCGGCTCCATCACCTGGTCGTCGAGGGAGATCAGGATCGCGTCGACTTCCATGTTCTTGAGCTTGTACATCAGGTCGACGTTGGAGCCCAGGATCAGGTCGATATTGAGCTCGCTGCGGCGGATTTTCAGGCCCATGATCAGTTGCGGCACGGTCTTGACCGTCAGCGAATACAGGGCGCCAAGCTTGAAACGTTCGGCGGAGAAGCCAGCGGCTTCGCGGGTCAGGCGCACGCTGTCGACCACGTCCTGCACCAGTTTTTGCGCGCGCTCTTCGAGCACGTAGGCGCTTTCCAGTGGGGTGAGGTTGCGCCCTTCGTGCTTGAACAGGGGGCAGCGCAGGGCATTCTCCAGAGAGTGGATAGCCCGGTGCACGCTGACATTGCTGGTCTGCAACTCGGCGGCGGCGCGGGCCAGGTTGCCGGTGCGCATGAAGGCCAGGAAGATTTCCAGCTTCTTGAGGGTGAACTCTTCGTCGATCAGCATGGCGATGGCTCTTATTCGAATGCGCTCGATTGTGCCCTTAAAGCGCCGCAACCGTCATAACGGTCTTGCACTCTGGCCTGTCAGGCCTGAGCCTTACGGGGTCGATGCAGCAGTTTTGGAGGTTGGCGACACATGTATCACGGAGAACGATTCAACGCCTGGAGTCATTTGCTCGGCGCCGTGGCGGCCTTTATCGGCGCGGTGTGGATGCTGGTGGTGGCGAGTATGGACGGCAGCCCGTGGAAAATCGTCAGTGTGGCGATCTACGGCTTTACCCTGCTGGTGCTGTACAGCGCCTCGACGGTGTATCACAGCGTGCGCGGGCGCAAAAAAGAAATCATGCAGAAGGTCGATCACTTCTCGATCTACCTGCTGATCGCCGGCAGCTACACCCCGTTTTGCCTGGTGACGCTGAACGGGCCGTGGGGCTGGACGTTGTTCGGGATTGTCTGGGGCCTGGCGGTGATCGGAATCCTGCAGGAGATCAAGCCGCGCTCCGAGGCGCGTATTTTGTCGATTGTGATCTATGCGGTGATGGGTTGGATTGTGTTGGTGGCGGTCAAGCCATTGATTGGCGCGTTGGGTATGGACGGGTTTATCTGGCTGGCGTCGGGCGGGGTGTTGTACACGGTGGGGATTATCTTCTTCGCCCTGGAACACCGGCTGCGGCACTCCCATGGGATCTGGCATCTGTTCGTGATCGGCGGCAGCCTGCTGCACTTTGTGGCGATCATGGGCTACGTGCTCTGACAGACCACATGGCGCTGGTTTTTGTGTGGGAGCTGGCTTGCCTGCGATAGCATCACTGGGGTGTGACTGATGGACCGAGGTGTCTGCATCGCAGGCAAGCCAGCTCCCACACAAGCCAGCTCCTACAGGGTTCTGCGGTGTTTTAGAGGCGGTCTAGCTGCTCCTGGGCACGGCTGCCAAAGATCTCCAGCAGGCTCGCCAACATATGCGGCGGCGGTTCATCCGCGCGGGTCAGGGCGTACAGGGTGATGGGCAGCGGCGGGGCCAGGGGGCGGATGCAGGTGCTGTCGGTGGATGCGCCCAGGGCGGTGAAGGGGTCGATCACCGCCAGGCCGGCGCCGGACTCCACCATGGCCCGGGCCAGGGAATAGGTCTGCACCGAGATCTGCACCTTGGGCGGCGGCTCGACCGCTTCAAGGTAGCTGTCGAGCCGCGCCGACAGCGGGTCGGCACTGGACAGGCCAATCAACGGCGCGCCTGCCAGGGCCATCAACGGCAAGGGTTTGCCCAGCTCCGCCGCAGGCCAGAAGCCCCGAGGCGCCAGGGCCACCAGTACGCCGTGGGCTAACGCCTGGGCCTTGAGCCCGGGATGGTCCGGGGACTTGAGCGTCAGCGCCACATCCATCTCGCGCATCAACAGGTTCTGCACCAGCTCACGGCTGTGGGCGCTGGACAGTTCGCAGGCAATGTCCGGATAGCGCTGGGTCCACTCGCCAATTGCCGGCGGCAACAATGACAGGGCCAGGGCCGGCGTGGCGCCGATGCGCAGGCTTTGGCCGGGCGCGCGCCGCAGGTTCTGGGCCAGGCGCCGCACGCCTTGCAGGCTTTCGCTGACCTTATCGACTTCACGCTCCAGGGCCAGGGCTTCCGGAGTGGGCTGCAGCTTGCCGCGTATGCGCAGGAACAGCGGGAAGCCCAGCTGCAACTCGGCATGTTGCAACACCTTGGTCACCGCCGGTTGCGAGACGTGCAACAACTGCGCGGCGGCGCTGACCGAGCCGGTCTGGCGGATGGCCTGGAAAATTTCGATATGACGCAAGCGCATGACGAGTCCATAACCTTTGTTTATAGGTGGCCCATCTTTATTCATTGTCCGGCGCCTGTCACCTGCCCCTAACCTTGGACGCTCATTACAACGCTCGGGAATCGACATGGCTCAGCAGGTTTGCATCATTGGCGGTGGGGTCATCGGTCTGGCGAGCGCCTATGCCCTGGTGCGCGCCGGTATGGACGTGACGGTGGTCGAGGCCCGCGACAGCCTGGGCAGCGAGACCAGTTTTGCCAATGGCGGCCAGTTGTCCTACCGCTACGTCGCGCCGCTGGCGGACAAGGGCGTGCCGTTGCAAGCCATTGGCTGGCTGCTGCGCGGTGATTCGCCGTTGAAGCTGCGGCCGCGCCTGGACCCGGCGCAATGGCGCTGGATGGCCGCGTTCCTCGGTGCTTGCCGGGCCTCGGTGAACAAGCGCAACGCCGGCCACCTGTTGCGCCTGGCCACGTTGAGCCAAGGCATCTTGCAGCAGTGGCGTGAAGAGGATGGGCTGGACGGCTTCGACTGGCAGCGCAACGGCAAGCTGGTGACATTTCGCAGCCATCACACCTTCGAACATGCCCGCGGCAAAGTGCTGGATCGCCTGCAGCAACAGGTGCTGTCGGCGGCCGATTGCACGCGCCTGGAACCGACCCTGGGCGCGAAGGATTTTGTCGGCGGGATCTACACGCCCAATGAAGAAGTAGCGGACTGTCACCGCTTCTGCCAGCAACTGGCGGCGCGCCTTGAAGCGTCGGGCCGTTGCCGGTTTGTGCTGGGGCGCAAGGTCACGGGTATCCGGCATGCCAACGGCACGGTGCAGGCGATTGAGTTGGGTAGCGAGGTGATGCCGGTGCAGCACCTGGTGTTGGCGGCGGGGGTGCGCAGCCCTGAGCTGGCGTTGCCGGGGATCGCGCTGCCACTGTACCCGCTCAAGGGCTACAGCCTGAGTGTGCCGATTGGTGAGCAGCACGCCGCGCCGAAAATCAGCATCACCGACTATGACCGCAAGATCGTTTACGCACGGATCGGCGAACAGCTGCGGGTGGCGGCGATGGTCGACATCGTCGGCTTTGATACGGGCCTTGAGCCCAAGCGCCTGGCCCTGATCAAGCGCCAGGCCTGTGAGACGTTCCCCTTGGCCGGTGACTACAGCCAGGCCATCGAATGGGCCGGCATGCGCCCGGCCACCCCCAGCGGTGTGCCGCTGATTGGCGCCAGCGTGTACCGCAACCTGTGGCTCAACCTTGGCCACGGCGCCCTGGGCTTCACCCTGGCCTGTGGCAGCGGCCAGGTATTGGCCGAACTGATCGGCCAGCACACCACTTCCATTGACATGCAGGGCCTCGCGCCCCGCGCTGCATAGGGCACCGCAATGACCATCAACCGGATCGACAGCAATAATCGCCTATCGGGCGCCGTGACCTACCAGGACCTGGTATTCCTCTCCGGCCAAGTGCCGGGTCAGGGACAGGACGTCACCACCCAGACCCACGAGGTGCTGGCCAAGATTGACGCGCTGCTGGCGCAAGCCGGCAGCGACAAGGATCATCTGCTCAATGCGACCATTTACCTGAAGAACATCCAGGAAGGTTTTGCGCCGATGAATGATGTCTGGTCCGCCTGGCTCACGCCCGGCCAGGCACCGACCCGCACCACCCTGCAGGCGGAACTGGCACGCCCGAGTGTGCTGGTGGAAATCAGCGTGATTGCTGTACGCCGCCCATAACAAGAACACCAACGGAGAATAACAATGCAAAAAATCACGTTGATCGGTACCGCACTGGGGCTGTTGTTGACGGCCCAGGCCCAGGCCAATGAAGCACCGCTGACGGGCACCCTGGCCAAGGTCGCGAATGCCAAGAGCATCACCCTGGGTTATCGCGATGCGTCGGTGCCGTTTTCCTATGTCGGCGATAACACCGGCAAACCCATGGGCTATTCGGTGGACCTGGCGAGCAAGATTGTCGAGCGTATTCAACAAAAGACCGGTGTGCCCAAGCTCAACGTGAAGTACAACCTGGTCACCTCGCAGACGCGTATTCCGCTGGTGATCAACGGCACGGTCGACCTGGAGTGCGGCTCCACCGGGGTGACGGCCGAGCGGCAGAAGCAGGTGGCGTTTTCCTATGGCTTTATCTATGTGAAGGGCCAGTTGCTCACCGCCAACGACAGCGGTATCCAGCGCTTCGCCGACCTGCGCGGCAAGAACGTGGTGACCACTGCCGGTACCACCAACGAGCGGTTCCTCAAGAGCTACAACCATGAGCACAAGCTGGATATGTCGGTGATCAGCGCCAAGGACCATGGCGAGGCGTTCCAGATGCTGCAATCGGGTCGGGCCGTGGCGTTCTATATGGATGACGCGTTGCTCTATGGCGAGCGCGCCAAGGCCAAGGACCCGCACAAGTGGGTGGTGGTGGGCGAGGAACAGTCGCGGGAAATCTACAGCTGCATGGTGCGCAAGGACGACCCGCAGTTTCTGGCGGTGGTCAACGAGACCCTGGGCGAGCTGTACAGCTCAGGGGAAATCAACGGGATTTACCAGCGCTGGTTTGAACAGCCGATTCCGCCCAAGGGCTTGAACCTGGAATTCCCCATGACCAGCGAGCTGAAGGCGATTATTGCCAAGCCGGTGAGTGATCCGGTGGAGTAAACAGGCGAGCACCCGATCAAAACTGTAGGAGCTGGCTTGCCTGCGATGGCGGCATCAAGGTCTGCGCAAGACTTGCGGGCCTCATCGCAGGCAAGCCAGCTCCTACAGTTTGATTGGGTTTGCAAGGTGGGGTTAGAAGTCGCCCCAGAGTTGTTGAGCGACTGATAACGCGACTACCGGTGCAGTCTCGGTGCGCAATACCCGTGGGCCCAGTCGTGCGGCGTGGAAACCAGCGTGTTTCGCAGTTTCGACTTCGCCATCGGTCAAGCCACCCTCCGGCCCGATCAAAAACGCCAGGCTCGACGGCTTGGCATGGCTCACCAGCGGCTCGGCCACCGGGTGCAGCACCAGCTTCAAATCCGCCTCGGCCTGTTTCAACCAATCGGCCAGCAACAGCGGTGGGTGAATCACTGGCACCGTGGAGCGGCCGCATTGCTCACAGGCGCTGATCGCCACCTGGCGCCAGTGCAGCAGGCGTTTGTCGGCGCGTTCGTCCTTGAGGCGCACCTCGCAGCGCTCGCTGAAGATCGGCGTAATGGCGTTGACCCCAAGCTCGGTGGCTTTCTGGATTGCCCAATCCATACGCTCGCCACGGGACAGGCCCTGGCCCAGATGCATGTGCAGCGGCGATTCGACCTGGCCGGCGAAGGCCTCGGTGAGTTGCACGGTCACGCGTTTTTTCCCGACTTCCAGCAGTGTGCCGCGAAACTCCTGGCCAGAGCCGTCGAACAGTTGCACGGCATCGCCTTCGTTCATGCGCAACACGCGGCTGATGTAATGCGCCTGGGCTTCGGGCAGTTCGTGGTCGCCAAGGCTTAGCGGGGTATCGGTGAAAAAACGCGACAGTCTCATTTCTGTTCTCTGCAAATAATGTGTGTGTTGCTATGCAGCGGGAGCGACGTTTTTCCTGTAGGAGCCGGCTTGCCGGCGATGGCGGCATCAAGGTCTGCGCAAGACTTGCGGGCCTCATCGCCGGCAAGCCGGCTCCTACAGGGGGCGTTAGCCGGGGTCGCGAAAGCCTGGGTGGAAGTCCTTGGGCACGGCCACGCTGACTTTGCTGTTGGTGGCGATATCAATGCCTTCAGTGGCCACTTCGGCCAGGAAGTCGATCTGCTCCGGGGTAATCACGTAGGGCGGCAGGAAATACACCACGCTGCCCAGGGGCCGCAGCAATGCACCGCGCTCCAGGGCATGCTCGAACACTTTCAGGCCGCGCCGTTCCTGCCACGGGTAGGCGGTCTTGGTGGCCTTGTCCTGCACCATCTCGATGGCCAGCACCATGCCGGTCTGGCGTACTTCCGAGACATGGGGGTGATCCACCAGGTGCGCGGTGGCCGTAGCCATGCGCTGGGCCAGGGCCTTGTTGTTCTCGATGACGTTGTCTTCTTCGAAAATATCCAGGGTCGCCAGGGCCGCCGCACACGCCAGCGGGTTGCCGGTGTAGCTGTGGGAATGCAGGAAGGCGCGCAGGGTCGGGTAGTCGTCGTAGAAGGCGCTGTACACGTCTTCGGTGGTGACCACGGCCGCCAGCGGCAGGTAGCCGCCGGTCAGGGCCTTGGACAGGCACAGGAAGTCCGGGCGGATGCCCGCTTGCTCACAGGCGAACATGCTGCCGGTACGGCCGAAGCCTACGGCGATTTCGTCGTGGATCAGGTGTACGCCATAGCGATCGCAGGCTTCGCGCAGCAGCTTGAGGTATACCGGGTGGTACATGCGCATGCCCCCCGCGCCCTGGATCAGCGGCTCGACGATCACGGCGGCGACGCTGTCGTGGTTGTCGGCCAGGGTCTGTTCCATGGCCTGGAACATGTGGCGCGAGTGTTCTTCCCAGCTCATGCCTTCGGGGCGCAGGTAACAGTCCGGGCTGGGCACCTTGATGGTGTCCAGCAGCAAGGCCTTGTAGGTCTCGGTGAACAATGGCACATCGCCGACCGACATCGCGGCGATGGTTTCGCCGTGGTAGCTGTTGGTCAGGGTGACAAAGCGCTTCTTGTTCGGCTGGCCGCGGTTGAGCCAGTAGTGAAAGCTCATTTTCAACGCGACTTCGATACACGACGAACCGTTATCGGCATAGAAGCACCGCGTCAGGCCCTCGGGCGTGATCTTAACCAGGCGCTCGGACAGCTCGATCACCGGCTGGTGGCTGAAACCGGCGAGGATCACGTGCTCCAGTTGGTCCACCTGATCCTTGATGCGCTGGTTGATGCGCGGGTTGGCGTGGCCGAACACATTGACCCACCAGGAGCTGACGGCATCGAGGTAACGCTTGCCTTCGAAGTCTTCCAGCCATACGCCTTCACCGCGCTTGATTGGCACCAACGGCAGTTGCTGGTGGTCTTTCATCTGGGTGCAGGGGTGCCACAACACGGCAAGATCGCGTTGCATCCACTGGTTATTCAAGCCCATCTTTGCGTCTCCTCGAAGCGCTGCCACGACCTGCGCAGGCAAAACAATCGCGCAAGCCTATGCAATGGCGGGCTGTGTCACAACCCATGAGCCATGAATTGGCAGTAAATGCAGGACGGTCTGTCACGTTTGTGCTCAATAGTCCTTAATCCTTAGTTAATTTACTGTTCATAGGCTCAAGATCGGATAAATCGATCTTTCACAGCAAAATTTTCCGCTTTATATCGATAGGTAAAACGCTAGTCTTGGGCACGGCTCTTACGGGATTTGGGGAATGCAACTACGAAACACATCGACCCGCTACGGCTGGGTCAGCATTGTTATCCACTGGAGCGTGGCACTGGTGGTGTTCGGTCTGTTTGGGCTGGGCCTGTGGATGGTCGGTCTGGATTACTACAGCATGTGGCGCAAAGACGCGCCGGACCTGCATAAAAGCATCGGCATTACGCTGTTCGCGGTGATGCTGGTGCGCATTGTCTGGCGCCTGCTCAGCCCACCGCCGCCAGCGCTGGCCAGTTATAGCCGCATGACTCGGATCGGCGCGGCGTTTGGCCACGCGTTCCTGTATCTCGGGCTGTTTGCCGTGATGATTGCCGGCTACCTGATTTCCACCGCAGACGGTGTCGGGATCCCGGTGTTTGGTCTGTTTGAAATTCCTGCCGTGGTTTCCGGTCTACCGGACCAGGCAGACGTAGCCGGCCTGGTGCATTTGTACCTGGCCTGGGTGCTGGTGGTGTTTGCCGGCCTGCATGGCGTGGCCGCCTTCAAGCACCACTTTATCGATCGTGACGCGACCCTGGTTCGTATGCTGGGGCGCAAAGCCTGATGTTCAACCTCGACTCACAAGGAATAGAAAGCATGTTGAAAAAAACTCTCGCCGCTCTGGCAATCGGTACTGCTCTGCTGTCTGCTGGTCAGGCGATGGCTGCTGATTACAAAATCGACAAGGAAGGCCAGCACGCCTTCATCGATTGGAAAATCAGCCACTTGGGCTACAGCTACATCCACGGTACGTTCAAGGACTTCGACGGTACCTTTAGCTGGGATGCCGCCAAGCCTGAAGCCAGCAAGATCGCGGTCGACCTGAAAACCAACAGCCTGTGGTCCAACCACGCTGAGCGTGACAAGCATATCGCCAGCAAGGATTTCCTGGACGTTGCCAAGTTCCCTGAGTCCAAGTTCGTGTCGACCTCGGTTAAGTCCACCGGCGAAAAAACCGCTGACGTGACCGGCGACCTGACCCTCCACGGTGTGACCAAGCCTGTGACCTTCAAGGCCGTTTTCAACGGTGAAGGCAAGGATCCATGGGGTGGCGAACGTGCTGGCTTCAACGCCAAGACTACGCTGAACCTGAATGACTTCGGCATCAAAGGCCCAGGCCCGTCTTCCCAGACCCTGGACCTGGACATCTCCATCGAAGGTGTGAAGCAGAAGTAATTGTTGCGGGCATAAAAAACCGGATCGAGAGATCCGGTTTTTTTTAGCCTGGAACGCGGTCAATGTGGGAGCTGGCTTGCCTGCGATGGCCATCTGCATCTACACAGCCTTCAGAAACTGACGAACTTTCCTGTGGCGAGCGGGCTTGTCCCGCGCTGGGTTGCGAAGCAGCCCTAAACCCGGCCATCGCGGTTTATCTGAAGACACGCGGCGGGCTTTTTGGGGCTGCTTCGCAGCCCAGCGCGGGACAAGCCCGCTCGCCACAACGGCGCTATCAGCATGGATTTAGGCGTTGCGGCAACGTCGTGTAGATATCTATGGCCATCGCAGGCAAGCCAGCTCCCACAGTTGATCAATGCCCAGTCCATAAAAAATGCCCCGGATCGTTCGAACCGGGGCATTTTTAGTGGCGCTATGAAAATCAGCGGTTGCGGGTCAGCAACGCTGGTTTTTCACCACGAGGGCGGCCTGGCAGTTGATCCAACTGCTCAGGTGTCGGGAAGCGATCGCTTTTCGACTCCTTGTGGATAATCTTCGGCGTGGTGCCGCTGCGCGGGTTCTGCACGGCCGGCTCGGAGGAGCGTGGCTGCTCATCACGGGCAGGGCGGCGGTTGCGCGACTCTTCGCGACGGGCCTGGCCATCACGCGGAGCGCCGTTACGCGGACCATTGCGCTTGGCAGGCGGGGTGCCAGTGGTGGCGCCGTTGCTGCTGCGTGGACCGTTCTGGCGACCCTGCGGTTGACCACCGGTGCGCGGAGCGCCGGCGCCTGCGCCCTGTGCCGGGGCACCAGGGCGGCGACCACGGCCCTGGGCCGGTTTGGCCTGGGGCACGTAGTCAACGCGGTTACCGAAGTTATCCACATCGTCGTCGAGGAACTCGTCCGGTGCGCGGTCAGCGGCGGCGCGTGGCGGCTGGCTCGGCTGGCGCTGTTCGCGGGCCGGGGTGCCTTCGCGGGGCTTTTGCTCGCGGGCTGGGCGTTCGCCACGGCCGTTGGTAGGCGCCTTGTCCTTGCCGCCCTTGTCCTTGCCTTTGTCGCGACGACCACCGCCACCACCGCCGCCGTTCGGGCCATCGCCCTTGGGACCACGTGGGTTGCGCGGGTTACGCACATCCGGACGCTCGCGCACTTCCGGCTTTTCGGCTTCTACGGTGCTGGCATCGAAGCCCATCAGGTCGCCGTCGGCGATTTTCTGCTTGGTCATGCGCTCGATGCTTTTCAGCAGTTTTTCTTCATCCGGGGCGACCAGGGAAATGGCCTCGCCCGAACGACCGGCGCGGCCAGTCCGGCCGATACGGTGCACGTAGTCTTCATCGACGTTTGGCAGCTCGAAGTTGACCACGTGCGGCAGTTGGTCGATATCCAGGCCGCGGGCGGCGATATCGGTGGCGACCAGGATCCGCACGGAGCCGGCCTTGAAGTCGGCCAGGGCCTTGGTCCGCGCGTTCTGGCTCTTGTTGCCGTGGATGGCGACAGCGGTGAGGCCGTGCTTGTCCAGGTACTCGGCCAGGCGGTTGGCGCCGTGCTTGGTGCGGGTGAACACCAGCACCTGTTCCCAGGCGCCGGCGGTGATCAAGTGGGCCAGCAACGAGCGCTTGTGGCTGGCTGGCAGGCGGAACACCCGTTGCTCGATACGCTCGACCGTGGTGTTGGGCGGCGTGACTTCGATGCGCTCGGGGTTGTGCAGCAGCTTGCCGGCGAGGGCGGTGATGTCGTTGGAGAACGTTGCCGAGAACAGCAGGTTCTGACGCTTGGCCGGCAGGCGCGCGAGGACTTTCTTCACGTCATGGACAAAGCCCATGTCGAGCATGCGGTCGGCTTCGTCCAGCACGAGGATTTCCACGTGGGACAGATCGACGCTGCCTTGGCCGCAGAGGTCGAGCAAACGACCAGGGCAGGCGACCAGCACGTCAACCCCACGGGACATGGCCTGAACCTGTGGGTTCATGCCGACGCCGCCGAAGATGCAGGCGCTGACGAACTTCAGGTCACGGGCGTACAGCTTGAAGCTGTCATGCACCTGTGCGGCGAGTTCGCGGGTAGGGGTCAGGACCAGTACGCGGGGTTGGCGCGGGCCGTGACGCTGGGATTTGTCCGGGTGACCATTGGGGAACAACCGCTCCAGAATCGGGAGGGCGAAGCCGCCGGTTTTACCAGTACCTGTCTGAGCCGCGACCATCAGGTCGCGACCTTGCAACACGGCGGGAATAGCCCGCTGTTGCACCGGAGTAGGCTCGGTATAGCCCGCTGCCTCGATGGCGCGGACTAAAGCCTCGGAGAGACCGAGGGAAGCAAAGGACATGAGTAATCCTGTTTGTAGTTAGGGCTTGGCCCAAAGGGATAATCTTGCCGGGCGCGAATGGCGTTTAGAGGAACGCAATCCCGTCCGGTCCTGCTGGGGTTGGCAGGCACTCCAACGGCTCGCGCGGGCTGCAAAGCTGCGCAGTAGCGGGGTTGGATACCTGTGATACGACCACAGAGGCCGGGCGTAAGCCTGGCGGAAAGGCCGGAGTATAACAGAGCAATCACTGCGCGCTGCTTTCCTGCTGCTCAACGGTGTCGTCCAGCAGGGGCGACGGGGCGATTTGGCTCACGGTACCGGCATATTTTGCACTCAGGGCCGCGTAGGCGGGCTCTTGCTTGAAGCGTTTGAGCTCGGCGCCAAAGCGCTGCACCAGCAGGTCCATGCCCGCGCCACGGCGTACGGCCAGGAATTGCTTCTGGCTGCTGATCACCGGCGACGCCTGGGTGACTTGTTGCTCCAGGCCCAACTCCTTGAGCACATGCTGGCCGACCCGGCGGTCGGTGATCACCAGATCGATCCGGCCACGGGCCAACTTGCCGAAGTTGGCCTCATGGCTGGGGGCCGGCTCGCGGGTAAACAGGGAGGATTCGCTGAACCCGGCGCTATACAGGTAACCGGGGGACGTGCCGATGGTCAGCCCTTTCAGGTCGTTGAGGGTGCGGAATGGATGCGGGCGCTCGTTGGCGTAGAACATCACAAACTCAACCTGGGACAACGGTTCGCTGGGGTAAAGCAGTGCTGCGTCGCGTTCATGGCTGTGAAAAATATCCAGCGCGCCATCTGCCAGGCCCTGGTCGAGCATGGCCAGGCAACGTTTCCAGGGCAGGAACTGCCATTGCACCTCAATCCCCAGGCGCTGGAACACGATCACGGTGGTCTCGTAGTCGAGCCCGCGCATCTGGCCGTTTTCTTCGTAGACGTAGGGTGCCCAGGGTTCGGTGACAATGCGCAGTTTCTCGCCATGGGCGGTCAGGCTCAGGCAAGTGAAAATAACAGCGGTCAACAACTGGAGAATGACGGGCATACCCTGAGGTTACGACTGTCTCAGGTTAAAGAGAAGCTCTGGATCGGGGATCTTCAGGCGGCAAACCTGAATTTTTATTGTGCCGCCGACCCGCGAGGAATCCGGGGCGACGGCACAACGGGCAGCCTCAGCGTGGCAGCTTGAGGTTGTTCCAGATCGCCAGGCTCGGGTCGGCCTGGTTCAGGGTGTAGAAGTGCAGCCCCGGTGCGCCACCTTGCAGCAAGGTCTCGCACATTTCGCTGATGACCTGCTCGCCGAAGGCCTGGATGCTTTTGACGTCATCGCCGTAGGCTTCCAGCTGCTTGCGTACCCAGCGTGGGATTTCTGCACCGCAGGCGTCAGAAAAGCGCGCCAGCTTGCTGTAGTTGGTGATCGGCATGATACCCGGCACGATCGGGATGTTCACGCCCAAGGCCTGCACGCGCTCGACGAAGTAGAAGTAGCTGTCGGCGTTGAAGAAGTACTGGGTGATCGCGCTGTTGGCGCCGGCATTGGCCTTGCGTACGAAGTTGTTGAGATCGTCTTCGAAATTACGCGCCTGCGGGTGCATTTCCGGGTAAGCGGCCACTTCGATATGGAAGTGATCACCGGTTTCTTCACGAATGAAGCTCACCAGGTCGTTGGCGTAGCGCAGCTCGCCGCTGGCCATGCCCATGCCGGATGGCAGGTCGCCGCGCAGGGCGACGATACGCTTGATGCCGGCAGCCTTGTACTGGGTCAGCAGGCCGCGCAGGTCGTCCTTGCTGTCGCCCACGCAAGACAGGTGCGGAGCGGCGGGCACCTTGGCTTCGCTTTCCAGCTGCAGCACGGTGTTGATCGTACGATCACGGGTCGAGCCGCCTGCGCCGTAGGTGCAGGAGAAAAAATCGGGGTTGTAGATGGCCAACTGCTTAGCAGTTGCCATCAGTTTTTCATGCCCAGCATCGGTCTTGGTCGGGAAGAACTCGAAGCTGTAGCGACGGTCTTGGGACATGGTAATACCCTTGGAAACTCGAAGGCCTGGAAGGCATACACAATCGAAGCGGGTGCCGGGCTTTCTGTGGGAGCTGGCTTGCCTGCGATAGTGTCACCACGGTATTGCTCAAATACCGAGGTGCCTGCATCGCGGGCAAGCCCGGCTCCCACAGAAGAGCCGGCGCCAGCAGGGCCGATCAGTAGCGGTAGGCGTGCGGCTTGAACGGACCTTCGACAGTCACGCCGATGTAGTCGGCCTGGGTCTTGGTCAGTTGAGTCACTACGCCGCCGAAGCCGCGGACCATTTCCAGGGCCACTTCTTCGTCGAGTTTTTTCGGCAGTACTTCCACGGTCAGGCGCTCGGCTTTCTGGGCTGGCGACAGGTCGGCGTATTTCTGGTCGAACAGGAAGATCTGTGCCAGTACCTGGTTGGCGAACGAGCCATCCATGATGCGGCTTGGGTGGCCAGTGGCGTTGCCCAGGTTAACCAGGCGGCCTTCGGCCAGCAGGATCAGGTAGTCGTCGTTCTGCGGGTCAAAATCACCAGCGCCGGTACGGTGAACCTTGTGCACCTGTGGCTTGACTTCTTCCCATGCCCAGTTCTTGCGCATGAAAGCGGTGTCGATCTCGTTGTCGAAGTGACCGATGTTGCACACCACGGCGCGCTTTTTCAGGGCCTTGAGCATGTTGGCATCGCACACATTCACGTTACCGGTGGTGGTCACGATCAGGTCGATCTTGCCCAGCAGGGCTTTGTCGATGCTGGCTTCGGTGCCGTCATTGACGCCATCGATGAACGGCGAGACCACTTCGAAACCGTCCATGCAGGCTTGCATGGCGCAGATCGGGTCAACTTCGGAAACCTTGACGATCATGCCTTCCTGGCGCAGGGACTGGGACGAACCCTTGCCCACGTCACCGTAGCCGATCACCAGGGCTTGCTTGCCCGACAGCAGGTGGTCGGTGCCGCGCTTGATCGCATCGTTGAGGCTGTGACGGCAACCGTATTTGTTGTCGTTCTTGCTCTTGGTCACCGAGTCGTTGACGTTGATGGCCGGGATTTTCAGCTCGCCCTTGGCCAGCATGTCCAGCAGGCGGTGTACGCCGGTGGTGGTTTCTTCGGTCACGCCGTGGACGCGGTCCAGGATGGCCGGGTATTTCTTGTGCAGCAGCTCGGTCAGGTCGCCGCCGTCGTCGAGGATCATGTTGGCATCCCAAGGCGCGCCATCTTTCAGGATGGTTTGCTCCAGGCACCACTCGTACTCTTCTTCGGTCTCGCCTTTCCAGGCGAACACCGGGATACCGGCAGCGGCGATGGCAGCAGCGGCCTGGTCTTGAGTCGAGAAGATGTTGCAGGACGACCAACGCACTTCGGCACCCAGGGCAACCAGGGTTTCGATCAGCACGGCAGTCTGGATGGTCATGTGGATGCAGCCGAGAATCTTCGCGCCCTTGAGCGGCTGTTCAGCGGCGTACTTGCGGCGCAGACCCATCAGGGCTGGCATTTCGGATTCGGCGATAAAGGTTTCGCGACGGCCCCAGGCAGCGAGGGACATATCGGCGACTTTGTAGTCGGTAAAACCTGCAGGCGTGATTACAGCGCTCATGAAGAGCCTCCATTCGTAGTGTGCGAATGGGCGCCGTTGTGCGTTTAGTATCCAACCAGGACAACCTGGCTGGGCAACGCCCCATCCGAGCCTGACAGGCCAGGGCCTGCTGCAGCGCCCCTCGGACAGGTGGCGGGAGAACGGTATCAATCACAGATGACCGTTTTGAAACGGTGGCGATTATAGCCGCCTGCGCCCGACTTCCCAAGCCTTTCTGTCGGGCTCATGAAGATCGCTCATGGCTGTGATAGGCAATGGCTCATAGAGCTTGGGCCGGCGCTCTGCCATGATGTTGCCCATCATTTCGCAAGACGCTTTGGAGTGAACATGAACTTCCACACCCGCAAGTGGGTAAAACCCGAAGACCTGAACCCCAACGGCACCCTGTTCGGTGGCAGCCTGCTGCGCTGGATCGATGAAGAAGCGGCGATCTATGCGATTGTCCAGTTGGGCAACCAGCGAGTGGTGACCAAGTACATCTCCGAGATCAATTTTGTCAGCGCTTCGCGCCAGGGCGACATCATCGAGCTGGGCATCACCGCTACCGAGTTTGGCCGCACCTCCATCACCCTGACCTGTGAAGTGCGCAACAAGATCACGCGCAAAAGCATCCTGACCGTGGAAAAAATGGTCTTCGTCAACCTCGGCGAAGACGGCCTGCCGGCGCCCCACGGGCGTACCGAGATCAAGTACGTGAAGGATCAGTTCCAGGACGACAGCGAGTAACGATCCGCCGTGTAGCGGTGGTCATTGAACGCTCTTGAGGGCGCACAGGTCGTACCTGAAATCGCCCCCTCGTTCAGGTACGCCCATGGCCACGCAAAAAGACGGCAAGACTCCCAATCTGTCGCAGGAAGAACAGCACGACGTGGACAAAAACCAGCCGCCCCGGGCGGCTGTGTTGCATGAAATCATCCGCACCCAGGGCGACCAGGAACTGGAGCGCAGCGTCGCGGCGTTATGGTGGTCAGCGCTGGCTGCGGGTCTGACCATGGGCCTGTCATTGATGGCCATGGGGTTGCTCAACTCACGCCTGCCGGACGGCGAAGGCTTTAAGGTGATCGCCAGCCTGGGCTACTGCGCGGGTTTTTTGGCGGTGATCCTCGCGCGCCAGCAACTGTTCACCGAAAACACCCTGACCGCCGTGCTGCCGGTGATGAGCAAGCCGACCCTGGGCAATGCCGGGCGCCTGTTGCGGCTGTGGACGGTGGTGTTGGTGGGCAACCTGTGTGGCACCTTGCTGGTGGCCTATGTGATGTTGCACTTACCGATCTTCGACACCAAGACCGACCTGGCTTTCTTGGAGATCGGGCGCAAGATCATGGAGAACGACACCGGCCAGATGTTCGCCAAGGGCATTGTCTCCGGTTGGATGATCGCCACCATGGTATGGATGATCCCGTCCATGGAAAGCGCCAAGATGTGGATCATTATCCTGATCACCTATCTGATGGCACTGGGCGACTTTACCCACATCGTCGTCGGTTCGGCGGAGGTGTCCTACCTGGTATTTGCCGGCGAGCTGCCGTGGAAGGACTTCTGGCTGATATTTGCCGGCCCGACCCTGGCCGGCAACATCATCGGCGGCAGTTTTATCTTCGCGTTGATCAGCCATGCGCAGATTCGCAGCGAAAGCAGCTTGCCGGGTAAAAAGGCTGCGGATCCCAGGCATCCGCAGCAGATCGACAAGGATCAGTGATGTTCAGGCGTGGCCTGGGGCTCGCCCTGGGTCACGCGCTTGACCAGCCTGCCGATGCTCAAACCCTGCAACAGGATCGACGACAGCACCACGATATAGGTGATGCTCAACAGCAGGTCACGCTCCGGACCCAACGGCAAGGCCAGGGCCAGCGCCACCGAAACCCCGCCGCGCAGCCCGCCCCAGGTGAGGATGCGGATGGTGCCGCGCGGCACCGTGCGCCAGCGCCGTAGCAACAGGATCGCCGGGGCCACCGTCAGCAGGCGAGACAGCAGGATCGCTACCGCCAGCAGGCTGGCGGCAAGTACATGTAGCCAGTTGAACGGCAACAGCAGTAGTTCCATGCCGATCAGTGCAAACAGCAGTGCGTTGAGCATGTCGTCGAGCAACTCCCAGAAGCCATCCAGGTAGCGACGGGTCATGTCGTTCATCGCCAGCTTGCGTCCCAGGTTGCCGATGATCAGCCCGGCCACCACCATCGCAATCGGCGCCGATACGTGCAGCTCGGAGGCCATCGCCGAGCCGCCGATCACCAGTGCCAGGGTCAGCATGACTTCGATCTGATGCTGCTCGATGCTCTTGATCATCAGGTACACCAGGTAGCCGATCAGCCCGCCAAACACCACGCCGCCAATCGCCTCATGGGCAAACAGCATGGCAGTGGCGCCTACGGTGGGCGTCTCGCCGAGCTGCGCGATGCCCAGCAGTACGGTAAACACCACCACCGCCGTACCGTCGTTGAACAGCGATTCGCCGACAATCGTGGTCTTCAGCGGTTTTGACGCATTGGCGGTACGCAACACGCCGAGCACCGCAATCGGGTCGGTGGGCGAGATCAGTGCGCCGAACAGCAGGCAGTAGAGGAAGCTCACATGCCAGCCAAACAGGGCAAAGATGTAATACGCCAGGCTGCCGATCACGACGGTGGCGATCAATACGCCGAAGGTTGCCAGCAGGCCGATGGGCCAGCGATAACTGCGCAGGTCGTTCAGGTTGACGTGCAAGGCGCCGGCGAACAGCAGGAACGACAGCATCCAGTTCATCAGCAAGTCGCCGAAGTCGATTTGGCCGATCAATTGCTGGACGCGCTCTTCAAGGCCGGGGTAACCGATAAAGCTCAGGCCTTGGAGTAATAGGGAAAACATCAGCGCGGTGACCATTACGCCGATGGTCGGTGGCAAGCCGATAAACCGGAAGTTCACATAAGTGAGCAGGGTGGTGAGGCATATGAAGGCGGCAACAAGTTCAAGCATCCGGGGTCCTTTGGAAGGCGGTTGAAATAAGAGCAGATAGGGGAAATGGCAGCCGTCATAGGCATGCTAGGTGCGCCGAAGCGGCGTTTAGTATAAACATGTGCTGATACATCCCGAATCAATTAAGGAGGTTCCATTGCTTGCGACGGCCCTTGTCCTGGTAGCGGCGTTGTTGCATGCGACGTGGAACACCTTGATCAAATTCAGCGGCGAACGCCTGTTGGTGATCGCCTGCATGGACAGCGTTGCGCTGTTGTTTGTTCTGCTGGCGGTGGGATTTGTTTCACTGCCGCCCCTGGAAATCTGGCCGTGGATCATCGCTTCGGCGTTGTTCGAGTTGCTCTACCGGTACCTGTTGATCCAGGCCTATCGCGTCGGCGACCTGGGGCTGGTGTACCCGTTGATGCGTGGCTTATCACCGCTGGTGGTGCTGGCGTTGACCCTGGTGTTTGCCGGTGAAGTGCTCAGTACCCAGCAGATTGTCGGCATCCTGCTGATCCCGTTCGGCATGCTGTGCCTGTTGTGGCAGGGCGGTGGCGGGGACAGGTTGCCCTGGTCGATGCTGCCGGTGGTGGCGCTGATCGGCTTGTGCATCGGCTGCTATACCTTCCTCGACGGGCAGGCGCTGCGGCGCTGGTCGCACCCTTTGGACTACCTGGTCTGGCTGACGCTGCTCAGCGCCTGGCCTTTTCCATTGTTGGCCATGGTGCGCAAGCGGGCGGCGTTCAACCTGTTCTGGCGCACGCAATGGCGGTTGGGGCTGAGCGTGGGATTGTGCGTGTTGTTGAGCTACGCTCTGGTGCTTTGGGCCATGCAGTTGGGCTCGATTGCCGAGGCCGCCGCGCTGCGGGAAGTCAGCGTGATCCTGGTGGTGTTGTTCGGTATGCGCTATCTGAAAGAACCTTTCGGCCGCTCCCGGCTCTTAGCCTGTGGGTTGGTACTGATCGGCATGCTCGTGATGAAACTCTAACCAGTGGATAAAACTAAAAAAGGAATGAGTGATGACTGTCGCTTTCTGGTGTGTGTTGATCGCAATTTTTCTGCCTTACCTGTGCACCGGCGTGGCCAAGTTCAGTGGCGGCAAATTCGGGCCCCGGCAGAACCACGACCCCCGGGCCTTCCTGGAGACCCTGGAAGGTTTTGCCAAACGCGCCCATAGCGCACAGCTCAACAGCTTTGAAGTGACCCCGGCGTTTGCGGCGGCGGTGATCATTGCCCACCTGGCGGGCAACGCGGAACTGGTGACCATCAACGTCCTGGCGGTGCTGTTTATCACCAGTCGCCTGTTGTACATCATCTGCTATTTGGCGGACTGGGCGATCTTGCGTTCGCTGGTGTGGTTTGTGGGCATGGTGTTGATTGCGAGCTTTTTCTTCGTCTCGATGTAAGGCGCGCGGCCAGTGCCTGCTTGCCCCGGTAAGCCGGCTCCTACAGGGGGGCGTCCGGCACTTTGGGTAGCGCTGCGCCCTTGGGCCACAGCATCCAGATCTGGCCCTGCTGCTTCATATTCCCGGCCAACTCGCCCGCAGCATCACCCGTGCCCCAGAACAGGTCCGCACGCACCTCACCGACAATCGCACCACCAGTGTCCTGAGCCGCTACCGGTCGTACCACTGGCGAGCCGTCGGGCCGGGTGGTCGACAGCCATAACAGGCTGCCCAGCGGGATGACCTTGCGGTCCACCGCCACGCTGTAGCCAGCAGTCAGCGGCACGTTCAGCGAGCCGCGCGGGCCTTCGTTGCTATCGGGCCGGGTGCTGAAGAAGACGTAGCTGGGGTTGCTCGCCAACAGTTCCGGGATGCGCTGCGGGTTTGCCTTGGCCCAGGCACTGATCGCGCCCATGCTGACTTCTTCTTTCTTCAACTCGCCTTGCTCCACCAGCCAGCGGCCGATCGGGCGATAGGGGAAACCGTTCTGGTCGGCGTAGCCCACGCGCAGTTGTCGGCCATCAGCCAGCTGGATGCGGCCAGAGCCCTGGATTTGCAGGAATTGCAGGTCCATCGGGTGGGTCAGCCAGGCAATCGGCTTGGCACTGGAGCCTTGTTGGTTGATGGTGCCGGCATCGTCATAGGGCTTGAGGACCCGGCCTTCCAGGCGCCCGCGCAGGCGTTTGCCCTTGAGTTCGGGGTAGATGCTTTCGAGGTTGACGATGATCAGGTCGTCCGGCACGCCAAACACGGGAACATGGGCGGTTTTGGTTTCGGTGAGGCTGCCTGGATAGACCGGCTCGTAGTAGCCAGTGATCAGGCCATTGGGCGTGTTGTCCGCCGAGCGCAAGCCGTAGACGTTCAACTGTTGCTTGAGGAAGCCGCGGATGTCGCCGGCATTGCCCGGCACATTGGCCGCTGCCGCGCAGGTGGTGCCCCATATCGGATCGTTCTTCAGGCGTTGGCAGGCACTGCGCCAGGATTCGAAACCGGCTTGCAGGTCGCTGTCCGAAACCACGGGCAGGGCGTCCCAGGTGGCGCTGACATAGGTCGCTACGGCGTGGGGTTTTTCGGGCGCAGGCGTGGGGGCCGGAGTGTTGCCGCCGTCGCATCCTGCGAGCAGCGCGATCATCGGCAGAGCCCACGCCAGTCGGCGACTCCAGGGGTTCAACAGGTTATTCATGCAAGTAAATTCCCAAGGCGATTGCCCGCGCAGGTTGTGGCGCAAGCATCCATATTATTAATAGGGCTATTGGTCTTTGCGGGCGGGGCGAGGATACTGGCCGCCGTTTCCCGTGACCCTGAGCCACCATGACTTTTAAAAAACTGACTGTTGTATTGCTGGCCTGCCTGACGCTGACTGCCTGCGGTGGCGTTGATCCAAACTCGCCACTGGGCCAGCGCAAGGCTATTTTCAAGCAGATGCTCAAGACCGGCGAAGACCTGGGTGGCATGCTGCGCGGTCGCATCCCGTTCGACGGGGCGAAATTTGCCGAAGGTGCGGTCAAGCTCGACGCTCTGTCCCATGAGCCGTGGAAGCACTTTCCAACGGTGCGCGAAGAAGACCACACCAGCGCCAAGGATGAGGTCTGGCAAAAACAGGCGCAGTTCCAGGAACTGGCGCGCAACCTTGAGGCGGCCACCGGTGAATTGGTGATCGCCAGCCAGGTTCAGCCTTACAAGGCCAGTAACCTGGGGCCGGCCGTGCAGAAAGTCGAAGATGCCTGCAGCGCCTGTCATAAGCAGTTTCGCGACCACTGAGCCTGATCGGGCAAGAACGCCGAATGCGCCTTACTTGTCCAGGTCGTCGAGGGCTTCCTGCAACTCTTTGCGCGATTCGGCGAGCTTGTCCTTACGCTTGTTGATCTTCTCGGAGTCGCCCTTTTTCATGGCCTTGTCGAGGTCGGCCTGACGGCGGCTGACTTCGTGTTTGGCATCCAGCACCTTGTTCTCGCGTTCCTTTTTCAGGGAGGCGTCGGTGCAATGGGCGGTGACTTCGCTCAAGGCTTTTTCCAGGCCGGCTTGTTGCTCACTGTTGCCGTGGGCCTTGGCTTGTTCGATCTGCAGGCTGATGGCTTGACGCTTGGCGGCGCAGCCGGTCAGTTGCGGGGCCGTCTCGGCAGCCATCAATGGTGTGGTCATTAAGCTGGTGATGGTCAGCAGGGCAAGCGGTGCAAGAAACTTCATAAAGACTCCAGATTAAACAAGATAGTTGTCAGGTGGGCAGGATGATTTCTGCCGGTACCGATTAATGTAACGGGCCCGGGACTAAAAGCCGTCTATCCCGGCAGCCCGCAGTGTTTCACTCATGGCCACCACCTGAGGGTCGCGAAAAAAGGCGCTCAACTGCGCCGCGCGTCCCGGGCCGATTCCCGCTTCGGCTTGCCAGGCTTGAGTGTCTCGCGCGGCCAGGGCCTGCCAGCCGCCCGCGAGGTTGTTCCGGGCGGTCGGTGGAACCCCCAGCGCCATCAGCCATTGCGCGAACGGTCGCTGGCGCGCAACTCGCAAGCCCGCAAGCAGGCGCGCACTGCTGCGCTCGCCGAATCCGTCAATGGTAGCAAGCTCTGTCTCATCAAGGTTCAACCAATCCACCAAACCGCTGATTTGACCGGCCTGGATCAAACTGTTCCAGGTCTCGCGGCCAATGTGTGGCAGATCCAGCCCCTGCTTGCCACTGAGCCAGGCCAGCCGGGCCAGCAGCTGTTCCTCACAGGCAGGAGTCAGTCGCCAGCAGCTCAGGTGATGGAAATTGCTCGCCGCAGGCACGGTGATATCCGCGCGTGGGTGGCTGCGCAGGATGACTTGGTCGAGCCTTGGGATCACTTGGCCGGCAAGGCTGATGGATATCTGGTCACCGGGACGGATATCCAACTCCTGCCAACGCTTCAAGGAGCCGATGCTGACGCGCCGGATCTGGCGGTCGTCGAGCAGCACCGGGTGCAGTTCCAGGATCGGCGTGATGCGCCCGGTGCGGCCGATCTTGAACTGCACCTGGCGCACATGGGCCAGGGCTTTGATCACCGGGTATTTCCAGGCAACCGCCCAATACGGCGTACTGGCCTGCCAGCGTTCGGCCGGAGCGCGCTGGCTTTGGTGCAGCACCACTCCGTCGGTGGCGAAGGGCAATGGATGCCCATGCCAGAAGGTGCGCCAGTGCCGCGCCTGTTCGAAGTTCTCGATGGGTTGGCTATAGCGCTGGCTGTCGCTAAAACCCCAGCGTGCGAGGGTGCCCAGTTGCTGCCTGAGGTCCGCCGGCCCCTGGGGCCAGGCCCAGACAAACAGGCCGATACCTGCGGCGTCGGCGTCACTCAGTTGGTGACGGTTCATCAGCCCGGAGATTTTGCTGCGGGCGTTCATGCCCCCCGTCTCACCTTGTATATGGGCATCCAGGCGCCAGTAGAGCTCGCCCTGCAAAAGCAGGTCGATGGCTTCGGGCAGCCGTTGCACGATGCCGGGGATTTTGCGGGCCGACGTCGTCCAGTCCTGGCCGAGCAGGCCATCGCCACGGCTGATGACCTGGGCCAGGCGCCCCCCACGGTAGATCAGGGTTATGGCGACGCCATCGACCTTGGGTTGTATCCACAGGTCGCTGCGAGTGCGGACCCAGTCTTCCACGGCGCGGTCGTTGACCAGCTTCGCAAGGCCCGTGTGCGGCACTGGGTGGGGGATGGTGCCCCGGGCGCTGGAAAGGGGGCTGTCGCCAGGCGGCGCCACCTGTGCAAAGCACCGGCGCCATTGCTCTAGGCGTATGCGAGCCTGGTCGTACAGCTCGTCGCTGATAAGGGATTGGCCGAGCCGGTGGTAGCTGTCATCCCACAGGCCGATTTGCCGTTGCAGGGCGGCGATTTCGTCCCGGGCCTTGTCGGCTGGCCAGTCCGGGCAGCCCTGCGCCCAAGCGACGATAGGGAAGAGCATCAACAGCAGGTAGTGCAGCAGGCGGGGCGTCATCACGAGCATCCTTGCTCTGAAGGGGCGCCCAGCCTAAAGCAAGCAAACGCCCATAAAAAAGCCCCGCAGGCGCGAGGCTTTTTACCGGGTGTTTCTGCTTACTTGAACAGACCGCCCAGGGCTTTCACGGTGTCGTTGCTGTCAGCCTTGGCCTGCTGCTTTTGCGAGGCTTCGTCGAGCTTGCCTTGGGACTCGCCGACTTTTTTGCAACCTTTGTTTACCTGGTCCAGTGCAGCCTGCATGGCCTTCACTTTCAGGTCTTCGCCGTTGGCTTTGGCGGCGTCGACTTTGGCTTGCAGCTCCTGGCTCTGTTTTTCGCAGTTGCCGGTAGCGCCGCCCAGCTGGGACGTCAGGGCGCCAGTCAGGCCGCTCAGGTCAGCGGCTTGCACTGGCAGGGCGAACAGGCTGAACAGGACGGCAGCAGGGGCGAACGTGGAAATACGCATGAAAAACCTCAATGTTCGATTGCCTGCGCACTTGGCTGTCCCGAGCAGGCGCAATGCAATATCCAATGTGGTTGAGCGCTCGGGAGGGCGCGGATTCTAGAGGGCCATCATTTAGCCTGCAAGGTTTGGATCCAATAAATGTGAACTATTTGCCAGGTTCGCCGTCTCGCGCTAACCCCCACCCGCAAAAAAAGCGCAACAAAAAGCCCCGCCGGGAAAACCCGGCGGGGCTTTGGGTGCTACGTGCTGCGATTACAGGCCGGCAGCGGTACGCAGGTCGTCGGCGCGGTCGGTTTTTTCCCAGGTGAACGTGGTGAAGGTGTCGTCGCCGACGGTCTTCTGTTCAGGGGTACGACCGAAGTGGCCGTAGGCCGCGGTTTCCTGGTACATCGGGTGCAGCAGGTCGAGCATGGTGGTGATTGCGTACGGACGCAGGTCGAAGATCTCACGCACCAGCTTGACGATCTTGTCGTCGCTGATCTTGCCGGTACCGAAGGTATTCAGCGAGATCGACGTAGGCTGTGCCACACCAATGGCGTAGGAAACCTGAATCTCGCAACGCTCGGCCAGGCCGGCGGCGACGATGTTCTTGGCCACATAACGACCGGCGTAGGCTGCCGAGCGGTCAACCTTGGAAGGATCCTTGCCGGAGAATGCACCACCGCCGTGACGGGCCATGCCGCCGTAGCTGTCGACGATGATCTTGCGCCCGGTCAGGCCGCAGTCGCCCACCGGGCCACCAATGATGAACTGGCCGGTCGGGTTGATGTGGAACTGGGTGTCCTTGGTCAGCAGTTCGGCAGGCAGCACGTGCTTGACGATCAGCTCCATGACGCCTTCGCGCAGGTCTTTGTAGGAAACTTCCGGGTTGTGCTGGGTCGACAGCACCACGGCGTCGATGCCCACCACTTTGCCGCCTTCGTAACGGCAGGTCACCTGGGACTTGGCGTCCGGGCGCAGCCAAGGCAGCAGGCCGGATTTACGGGCTTCGGCCTGGCGTTTGACCAACTGGTGGGAGAAGGTGATCGGCGCCGGCATCAGCACGTCGGTTTCGTTGCTGGCGTAGCCGAACATCAGGCCCTGGTCGCCGGCGCCCTGGTCTTCCGGCTTGGCACGGTCGACACCCTGGTTGATGTCAGGCGACTGCTTGCCGATGATGTTCATCACGCCGCAGGTCGCGCCGTCGAAGCCGACGTCGGAGCTGGTGTAGCCGATGTCGGTGATCACGTCACGGACGATCTGCTCCAGGTCGACCCAGGCCGAGGTGGTGACTTCACCGGCGATGATCGCCACGCCCGTTTTCACCAGCGTCTCGCACGCCACGCGGGCGAACTTGTCTTCAGCAATGATGGCGTCCAGCACCGCATCAGAAATCTGGTCGGCGATTTTGTCCGGATGCCCTTCAGACACGGACTCGGAGGTGAAAAGGGAATATTCGCTCATCTCGATGTTTTCCTGATATTTACCGATGGTGAGTGTCGCCAGATGGCCGCTGAAAGTGGCGGACCTGAATCTGGAAACCATTACGTAAGCCTACATAGAGGCTTTCCCCGGGAACGAGTCCCGCAGCGGTGGCCCAACGGGCCAGATCGTCCTGTTCAAACCCCAACCATAGATCACCGCAGGCCTCCCTGGCCCAACTCTGGTTGTGGCTGCATAAATCAGTTACCAGCAGGCTACCGCCCGGTTGCAGCAAACCGGCCATCTGCCTGAGCGCATCGGCCGGTGCGGCGAAATGGTGAAGGACCATGTTCAACACCACGCAGTCGGCTTGCAGCCCTACATCATTCAAGGCATCGGCCAGTTGCAGGCTGACGTTGCCCAAGTGCTCGCGCTCGCACAACTGGCGCGCCAGCTCCAGCATGGCCGGGCTGTTGTCCAGCGCCGTCACCTGGTGGAAGCGCCGTGCCAGGTCCGGCAGGAACCCGCCATCGCCCGGCCCGACTTCCAGCGCCGTGGCACCTGGGTTGAAGCCCAGCTTGTCGAGCAGCGCCAGCACGCTTTCGCGGTATTGAGGCAGCCCGGCAATCAGGTCCTGCTGGGCGCGAAACTTGTCCGCCACCCGTGAGAAAAAGTCCTGGCTGGCGGCGGCGCGTTGCCCGTGGACCTGAGCGATCCGCGATTGCACGTCAGCCGGCAGGGCCAGGTTGTCTACTTCTTCAAGCAATGCAGCGTGCAGCTTGCCACCCAGCAAATCGTTGTGGGGCAGGGCGCGACGGTAAAAAATCGCATTGCCTTCACGGCGGGTGGCTACCAGGTCAGCCTGGGCCAGCACCTTCAAATGGTGGCTCATGCCGGACTGGCCGATGGCAAAGATCCGCGCCAGTTCCAGCACGCCAAACGAGTCGTTGGCCAGGGCGCGCAGTACATTCAGGCGCAGCGGATCACCGCCGGCCTTGCACAGGGCCGCCAGCTCATCGCAATCGTCGGGGCGAATGGAAGGCGCAGGTAAGTTCATAAGGCCAGCAGTCTAGTGATGAGGTCAAATCCCCGCAAGGCCAATATCAAAAAGTTTTGATATTGGTCGATAATCGGTGGTTATAAGCAGGCGCTATAACCTTTAGACGAACGGCGGGAAGTGTTCTTGCTGTCAATGCAGTCCAAACCACAGGAAAAACCCACATAAGTCGGTATCTGTCATTGCCCCTGAGGCCTTGGCTGAGGGAAAATGCCGGTCCTTTTTTCCGTTTCTTTTATTCAACCCCCAGGAGATCAGCGATGCCCAGCCGTCGTGAGCGTGCCAACGCCATTCGTGCCCTCAGCATGGATGCCGTGCAAAAAGCCAACAGCGGCCATCCCGGTGCCCCGATGGGCATGGCGGATATCGCCGAGGTACTTTGGCGTGACTACCTGAAACACAACCCGAGCAACCCATCGTTTGCCGATCGTGACCGCTTCGTGCTGTCCAACGGCCATGGCTCGATGTTGATCTATTCGTTGCTGCACCTGACCGGTTACGACCTGTCCATCGACGACCTCAAGCAGTTCCGCCAACTGCACAGCCGCACCCCGGGCCACCCGGAATTCGGCTACACCCCAGGCGTCGAGACCACCACCGGTCCCCTGGGCCAAGGCCTGGCCAATGCCGTGGGTTTTGCCCTGGCAGAAAAAGTCCTGGCGGCGCAGTTCAACCGTCCCGGCCACAACGTTGTCGACCACCACACCTATGTGTTCCTGGGTGATGGCTGCATGATGGAAGGCATTTCCCACGAAGTCAGCTCCCTGGCCGGTACCCTGGGCCTGGGCAAACTGATTGCCTTCTACGATGACAACGGCATCTCCATCGACGGCGAAGTCGAAGGCTGGTTCACCGACGACACGCCAAAGCGTTTCGAAGCCTACAACTGGCAGGTGATCCGCAACGTCGACGGCCACGATCCGGAAGAGATCAAGACCGCCATCGAAACCGCGCGTAAAAGCGAGCAGCCGACCCTGATCTGCTGCAAGACCACCATCGGCTTCGGTTCGCCGAACAAACAAGGCAAGGAAGACTGCCACGGTGCCCCACTGGGTGACGCGGAAATCGCCCTGACCCGCGAAGCGCTGAAGTGGAACCATGGCCCGTTCGAAATCCCGGCTGATATCTACGCCGAGTGGGACGCCAAGGAAGCCGGCCGCGCCGCAGAAGCCGAGTGGGACCAGCGTTTTGCGGCCTACTCCGCAGAGTTCCCGGAGCTGGCCAACGAACTGGTACGCCGCCTGGCTGGCGACCTGCCTGCTGATTTCTCGGAAAAAGCCTCGGCCTACATCGCCGAAGTCGCGGCCAAGGGCGAGACCATCGCCAGCCGTAAAGCCAGCCAGAACACCCTCAACGCCTTTGGCCCGTTGCTGCCTGAGTTCCTCGGTGGTTCGGCTGACCTGGCCGGTTCCAACCTGACCCTGTGGAAAGGTTGCAAAGGTGTCTCGGCTGAAGACGCCAGCGGCAACTACATGTACTACGGCGTGCGCGAGTTCGGCATGAGCGCCATCATGAACGGCGTTGCCCTGCACGGCGGCCTGGTGCCTTACGGCGCGACCTTCCTGATGTTCATGGAATATGCGCGCAATGCCGTGCGCATGGCTGCGCTGATGAAGAAGCGTGTGATCCATGTGTACACCCACGACTCCATCGGCCTGGGTGAAGACGGCCCGACGCACCAGCCGGTCGAGCAACTGACCAGCCTGCGCACCACGCCGAACCTGGATTGCTGGCGCCCAGCCGACGCGGTGGAATCGGCCGTGGCCTGGAAGCACGCGATCGAGCGCAAGGACGGCCCTTCGGCGCTGATCTTCTCGCGTCAGAACCTGCAGCACCAAGTGCGTACCGACGCGCAGATCGCCGACATCAGCCGTGGCGGCTACGTGCTCAAGGACTGCATCGGCGAGCCGGAGCTGATCCTGATCTCCACCGGTTCCGAAGTGGGCCTGACCGTTCAGGCGTACGACAAGCTGACTGCCCAGGGCCGCAACGTGCGTGTCGTGTCCATGCCGTGCACCAGCGTGTTCGAAGCCCAGGACGCGGACTACAAGCAATCGGTCCTGCCGTTGCAGGTCAGCGCGCGTATCGCCATCGAAGCGGCTCACGCCGACTACTGGTACAAGTACGTGGGCCTGGAAGGCCGCGTGATCGGCATGACCACCTACGGTGAGTCGGCGCCGGCGCCAGCGTTGTTCGAAGAGTTCGGTTTCACCCTGGAAAACATCCTGGGTCAGGCTGAAGAGCTGCTGGAAGACTAAGGCTGTAGATTGGGGTAGCTGTACTGACGCCTTCGCGAGCAAGCCCGCTCCCACATTTGGAATGCATTTCAACTGTGGGAGCGGGCTTGCTCGCGAAGGCGGCGGCACATTCACCCCATTACCCAAGGTAATCGAGAACCCCATGCCTCAACCCCGTCCCTACAAAGTTGCACTCAACGGCTACGGCCGCATTGGTCGTTGCGTCTTGCGTGCTCTGTTCGAGCGAGGGGCGGCGGCTGGGTTTGAAATTGTGGCAATCAACGATCTGGCTGACATGGCCAGCATCGAATACCTGACACGCTTCGACTCCACCCACGGCCGGTTCCCCGGCGAAGTGCGGATCGACGGCGATTGTCTGCATATCAATGGCAACTGCGTGAAGGTCTTGCGCAGTGCCACGCCCGAGGGCATCGACTGGGCGGCGCTGGGCGTCGACCTGGTGTTGGAATGCTCCGGTGCCTATAACACCCGTGCCGATGGCCAGCGATTCGTCGACGCCGGCGCACCGCGCGTGCTGTTTTCCCAGCCGATGGCCAGCGAGGCGGATGTCGACGCCACCATCGTCTACGGCGTCAACCAGGACTGCCTGACCGGTGAGGAGGTGTTGGTGTCCAACGCCTCCTGCACCACCAATTGCGGCGTGCCTCTGCTGCGCCTGCTGGACCAGGCGATTGGCCTGGAGTATGTGTCGATTACCACCATTCACTCGGCGATGAACGACCAGCCGGTGATTGACGCCTACCACCATGAAGACCTGCGCCGCACCCGTTCGGCGTTCCAGTCGGTGATTCCGGTGTCCACCGGCCTGGCTCGTGGTATTGAACGCCTGCTGCCGGAACTTGCCGGACGAATCCAGGCCAAAGCAGTGCGCGTGCCGACGGTGAACGTGTCGTGCCTGGATATCACCATGCAAACCGTCAGCGATACCGATGCCGCCGAGGTCAACCGTATCCTGCGCGACGCCGCCACCAGCGGCCCGCTCAAAGGCTTGCTGGCCTACACCGAGTTGCCGCACGCCAGTTGTGATTTCAACCACGACCCGCATTCGGCCATCGTGGATGCCAGCCAGACCCGTGTTTCCGGGCCAAGGCTGGTGAATATCCTGGCCTGGTTCGATAACGAATGGGGCTTTGCCAACCGCATGCTCGACGTAGCAGAGCACTATCTGCACATCGCTACTAAACAACCTCAACAGTAATTCAGGAACTGCGACCCATGACCGTGTTGAAGATGACCGACCTCGATCTGCAAGGTAAGCGCGTACTGATCCGCGAAGACCTCAACGTCCCAGTCAAGGACGGTGTAGTCACCAGCGATGCGCGAATCCTGGCTTCGCTGCCGACCATCAAGCTGGCCCTGGAAAAAGGCGCGGCCGTGATGGTCTGCTCCCACCTGGGTCGTCCGACCGAAGGTGAGTTCTCTGCCGAAAACAGCCTCAAGCCTGTAGCCGACTACCTGAGCAAGGCCCTGGGCCGCGAAGTGCCTTTGGTGGCTGATTACCTGGGTGGCGTCGAGGTCAAGGCCGGCGACATCGTGCTGTTCGAAAACGTGCGCTTCAACAAGGGCGAGAAGAAGAACAGCGACGAACTGGCCCAGCAATACGCGGCCCTGTGCGACGTGTTTGTGATGGACGCTTTTGGCACTGCGCACCGCGCCGAGGGTTCGACCCATGGCGTGGCCAAGTTCGCCAAGGTCGCCGCTGCTGGCCCGCTGCTGGCTGCCGAGCTGGATGCACTGGGCAAGGCCCTGGGCGCACCGGCCCAGCCAATGGCCGCCATCGTGGCTGGCTCCAAGGTGTCGACCAAGCTGGACGTGCTCAACAGCCTGAGCCAGATCTGCAACCAACTGATCGTTGGCGGCGGCATTGCCAACACCTTCCTGGCCGCTGCTGGCCACCCGGTCGGCAAGTCCCTGTACGAGCCGGATCTGCTGGACACCGCTCGCGCCATCGCCGCCAAGGTCAGCGTGCCGCTGCCGGTGGACGTGGTAGTGGCCAAGGAGTTCGCCGAAAGCGCCGAAGCCACCGTCAAGCTGATTGCTGACGTGGCCGCTGACGATATGATCCTGGATATCGGCCCGCAAACTGCGGCGAACTTCGCTGAACTGCTGAAAGCCTCCCAGACCATCCTGTGGAACGGCCCGGTCGGTGTGTTCGAGTTCGACCAGTTTGGCAACGGCACCAAAGTGCTGGCCAAGGCGATTGCCGAAAGCTCGGCATTCTCGATTGCCGGTGGTGGCGACACCCTGGCGGCCATCGATAAATATGGCGTTGCTGAGCAGATCTCCTACATTTCTACCGGTGGCGGCGCGTTTCTTGAGTTTGTCGAAGGCAAGGTGCTGCCTGCCGTTGAAGTGCTGGAAAGCCGAGCCAAGGGCTGAGGCCCACGGCCTGGAAAAGGAGCATTCCCATGATCAAGCCATTCGCGCTGGTGATTGCAGCAGGCCTGTTGGCCGGCTGCGGCAGCGCGCCCAAGGCGCCAGCAGAGGCCCCAGGGGCTGCGCCGCACAAGGGCTGTTACCAGTCCGACTGGCAGGCGGAGACCATGCCGGTGATCAGCAAGCGCATAGGGCCCGACGGGCTGGAGAAATACGACTCCCCGCCCAAAGGTAAGGAACAGGGTTGCCCTTGACGGGTCTGATTCACTAACCGACAGCACCGGCGGCCACAAGCCGCCGTTCGAGGATTGGCAATGAAAGGCGTTATCGCCCTGGCAGCACTGGCTCTATTGGCCGGTTGTGCCAACCTGAACATGTTCAAAGGCAGAGCCCCAGCAAGACACATGGACCACCTGGGTATGCGACAGCCAGGCCCAGGTTAACTGGCGGTTTGTCGATACTGACCGCAAGCAGGTGGATGTCCGCCTCGGCGGCTCCGACCAGGTGTATCGCCTCAAGGAAGACGTGGCGGCCTCCGGGGCGCTGTATAGCAATGAGCAGTTGGCATTTCATACCAAAGGTGAGGAAGGCCTGGTTTATTGGGTCGCCACCGACGATTTGATCGGCCGAGGCTGCAAGGCTCAGTAACACAGAACTGAAAATCTCATGTAGGAGCGGGCTTGCCCGCGAAAGCGCTGGGTCAGTTGGCGAATTCGGTGTCTGGTACACCGCGATCGCAGGCAAGCCAGCTCCCACATGATTCGGTTCCAGACTGGAAGTTGGGTCAGGCCCACTAGCAATAACGATTCAGCAGGCCAAGGTCCAATTCCTTGATCTGCAATAACTTGAATAGCAGCCGCCGCTACGGCAGGCTTGCACGATTAACGACCCTCGACCGGGAGAGACAACACAATGGCACTTATCAGCATGCGTCAAATGCTGGACCACGCAGCCGAGTTCGGCTACGGCGTTCCAGCCTTTAACGTCAACAACCTTGAGCAGATGCGCGCCATCATGGAAGCCGCTGACAAGACCGACTCCCCAGTGATCGTCCAGGCTTCTGCCGGTGCGCGTAAATACGCCGGTGCCCCGTTCCTGCGTCACCTGATCCTCGCGGCAATCGAAGAATTCCCACACATCCCGGTGTGCATGCACCAGGACCACGGCACCAGCCCTGATGTATGCCAGCGCTCCATCCAACTGGGCTTCAGCTCGGTGATGATGGACGGCTCCCTGGGCGAAGACGGCAAGACCCCGACCGACTACGACTACAACGTACGCGTCACCCAACAAACCGTAGCCCTGGCCCACGCCTGCGGTGTGTCGGTAGAAGGCGAGCTGGGCTGCCTGGGTTCGTTGGAAACCGGCATGGCCGGTGAAGAAGACGGCATCGGCGCCGAAGGCGTGCTGGATCACAGCCAGATGCTGACCGACCCGGAAGAAGCCGCTGACTTCGTCAAGCGCACCCAGGTCGACGCCCTGGCCATCGCCATCGGTACCAGCCACGGTGCCTACAAGTTCACCAAGCCACCTACCGGCGACGTGCTGGCGATCGACCGCATCAAGGAAATCCACAAACGCATCCCCAACACCCACCTGGTGATGCACGGTTCTTCCTCGGTACCGCAAGAGTGGCTGGCAATCATCAACCAGTACGGCGGCGACATCAAAGAAACCTACGGCGTACCGGTTGAAGAAATCGTCGAAGGTATCAAGCACGGCGTACGCAAGGTCAACATCGACACCGACCTGCGCCTGGCGTCCACCGGTGCAATGCGTCGCCTGATGGCCACCAACCCGAGTGAATTTGATCCACGTAAATTCTTCGGCGCCACCGTGACGGCGATGCGTGATGTGTGTATCGCGCGTTACGAAGCGTTCGGCACTGCCGGCAATGCTTCGAAGATCAAGCCGGTGTCGTTGGAAGCGATGTACCAGCGTTATCTCAAAGGTGAGCTGAACGCCAAGGTGAACTAAGCCTAAAGCGTTTAAAAAGAAACCCGCAGCGATGCGGGTTTTTTATGAGCGGCTTATAGCCGAGCCTGACCTTCCAAACACTGAAAAATAATGTGGGAGCGGGCTTGCTCGCGATTGCGGTGGTTCAGCCAATACATTTGTCTGACCCACCGCCATCGCGGGCAAGCCCGCTCCCACATTTGATTTGCGGTGCTTATTGATCAACCAGCACTTTGGGGTTCGAGTTGCCCCAGACGGTGTAGAGATCGGCCAACAGCGCCCCATTGATATCCTCAACCTCGGCCTGGGTCGTCTGCACATTCCCCTGCTTGCCAAACAACACCACTTCATCGCCACTTTTTACGGTCGGCACATCGGTGACGTCGACCATCAAGGTGTTCATCGACACTTTGCCCACCACCGGCACCCGATGCCCATTGATCAGCACGATGCCTTTGTTGGTGAACGCTCGACGATAGCCGTCGGAATAGCCCACGGTGATATTCGCCAGTTTCGAGTCCCGCGCCAGGGTGTAGGTGCGGTCGTAGCCGACGGTGTTGCCCTTGGGGTAGCTGTTGACCGAGGCCACGTGGGACTTGAACTGCATCACGCGCTTGTAGGCGGTGAACGACGGTACGGTGTCGCCGAACAGCAGGCCGCCGGGGCGCACCATGTCCAGGCGCGACTCGGGCACTTCCAGGGTGGCGAAGGAGTTGGCGGCGTGCAGGGTGATTTTGCTGCGGTCCAGTTGGGCGACGTTGATCAGCCAGTTGGCTTGCTCGTTGAAGGCCTTGAGGCCGGCGCGCACGTCGGCGGCGTCTTCGACGGCGAAGTGGGTCATGATCGCCTTCACTTCCAGGTTCGGCACCTTGGTGATGGCTACGGCATCGCGCCGGCCTTGGGCGGTGGTCATTTCTACGCCGTTGCGGCTCATGCCGCTGGAGTTCAGGCCCAGGTGTACCACCAATGGGCGGCCATGATGTTCGGCGATCAGGCTGGCGCGCACGGCGAAGTCGAGGTTGCCCACCAGCTCTTCCATGTTGTACGGCAGCGCCGCTTCCAGCTCGCTCAGCGCGGCGGTACGCACGCGGATCAGTTGGCCCTTGAAGCCGCTTTCACGTACCACGCGGGCTTCTTCATTGCTGGCTACGCCGACGCAAGGCACGCCCAGCTTGATCACCGACGGCATCAGCAGGCCGATACCGTGGCCATAAGCGTCTGCCTTGAGCACGGCGCAGATTTTCGACTTGTCGGCGAGGCTGGTTTGCAGGGTGCGGATGTTGTGTTCGAACGCGGCTTTGCTGATTTCAACCCAGGCGTTGCTGTCCTGGATATTGACCTGGGCCACCCCGTCGGTCATCGACAACGGCGGGGCCGCAAAGGCCGGGTTTTGCAGCATAACCATGCCCATGGAAAGGGCGAGTAGGGTGCGAGTGAAGGGCATTGGTGAGTCTCCATGACTTTCTTATAGGGAAGCATTGCGCGTGCGCGGCGCCATACTCGAATTGTCCTACAAGAAAGTCGAGACCCAGGGTCGCGGTTCTGTCCTAAAGCGTCGTGAGAATGATCGGACTGTCAGTTGTGATCGATATCCAGCTTGGCAAATGTCACTTTGCCGCCCTCTTTGCTGTCGCCGCTGTTGTCTTGCACATACACGCCGGCTTTGAAGTACAACGGTTTTTTGCCCCAGGCCGCGCCGAGGCGTTCGTTCCATTGGCCGTTGGCGGCCTCCACGCTCAACAGGCCGGCCTTGTTCAGGTGGATGACGTAGGTGAAGTTGCGCGCCAGTGGCACATTCTCGGCCACGATAATTACCCGGCCCTTGCTGTCATCCGGGCGCATGCGCACTTTGGCGACGATGTTGCCGGTCTGGGTTTTTTCCTTGTACTGGTATTCGACTTTGACCAGCGGTTTCTGGCTGTCATAGGCGTGGATCTGACCGATGACAATCTTGCCCGAGGAGGGCACCTGGTTGATGGCCAGGGTGGCGCGCAGGTAGTTGTCGGCTTCGGGGTAAGTCCAGTTGCGCAGCCGGCCATCGGCATAGGTTTCGCGCAGTTCGCTGCGCGGGTAGATCGCATTTTCGGTGCGGGTACCGGTGACGGGGGACCAGAATTGCACGCTGCTGCCTTCGGCCTGGAAGTACTTGCCCTTGAAGCCGCTGAGCAGTTTAGGGGTGTCGATGGTGGCGGGCGGAGTGCCAACAGGGATGCTCAGGTTCCAGGTGGACAGATCAATCATGGAGTGCGCCTTTGCTGTACGGAAGAAGGGTCAAAAGGCTTTGGCCCATGGGTTGGCGCGTTCTTTATAAGCGGCTGGTAACTGTTTGTTAATAAGTTTTAGGCGGTTTATTGGCGCCAATAGTCTGTCAAAAAGCCATCTTTCCCGTAGTTCGGGGGCTGTAGCGCCTGACCGTTAGTCGGTTGTGTGCTCTTTGGCGCAATGATGGCCCCGTCGTGCCTTCTGCTTTAAATGATCCAAGGCTAGAGTGACTCCACATTAAGTGTCCGGTTTTATCTCAAAATTGACCGGAGTGAACCCTCAAGGAAGAGACGCAGTATGGAATCCGTTCCAACCCTGGCCGAAGGCTCTTCAGTGCTCCTGGTAGTCGATGACTATCCGGAAAACCTGATCAGCATGCGCGCGCTCCTGCAGCGCGAGGATTGGCAGGTGTTGACTGCGGGTTCCGGCGAGGAAGCCCTGGGGCTGCTACTGGCGCGTGATGTCGACCTGGTGCTGCTGGATGTGCGCATGCCGGGCATGGATGGCTTCGAAGTGGCGCGCTTGATGCGCGGCAGCCAGCGCACCCGCATGACACCGATCATCTTCCTGAGTGCCACTGAGCAATCGCCCGCCGCTGTGCTCGAAGGCTATGCCAGTGGCGCCATCGACTATCTGTTCAAACCCTTCGACCCGCATATTCTCAAGCCCAAGGTCCAGGCCTTGCTGGAGCATCAGCGCAACCGCCGCGCCTTGCAGCGTCTGAGTCATGACCTGGAGGCGGCCCGGGCCTTTAATGCCTCGGTGCTCGACAATGCCGCCGAGGGCATTCTGGTGGTGGGCGAGGACGGAGTCGTCAGCTACGCCAATCCGGCCATTTCACGATTGCTCAATGCCACTGTGGACGAGTTGCAAGGCCAGGCGTTCCTGGGCTTCCTGCAAAAACCCCATATGCCTGACTGGTTCAGCTGCGAGCTGTATACCGGCTACCTGCGTGGCGAAACCTGGCGCCTGCATGATGCAATCCTGCGCACCGCACCCGGCCAGCAGTTGCCGGTGGCGATGTCCTGTGCGCCACTGCCCCGGGAGCAGAAGGCCATGGTGGTGACGGTGCAAGACATGTCCCAGGTGCGCCATCTGCATCAGCAACTGGAATCCCAGGCCGTCACCGATCCGCTCACCGGTTTGCTCAACCGGCGTGGTTTCTACCAGACCGTGGAGACGATCCTGCTGCGCAACGAGCGCAGCGAACATTCCACAGTGCTGCTCTACATGGACCTGGACGGTTTCAAGCGGGTCAACGATTCGGTGGGGCACGACGCCGGCGACCGGGTGCTGCGCTGGGTCTCGGAGCAGTTGGAACTGTGCCTGCGCAGTTGTGACATTCTTGGCCGCCTTGGCGGCGATGAGTTCGTCGCGCTGCTGGAGTTGGAATACCCGGAACAGGCCGCCAAGCTCGCCGAACAGTTGATCGAGCGGGTATCGATCTGCCAGCAGGTGGATGGCCTGGAGGTCATGCTGGGGGTCAGTATCGGCATTGCCACCTTCCCCGATTGCGGTCGCGATTTGTCCGGCCTGCTGCGTGCCGCCGATATCGCCATGTACGAAGCCAAGCGGGCAGGGCGTCAGCAATATCGCTATTACGATCAGGAAATGAACGGCCGGGCCCGCTCGCGCCTGATGCTTGAAAGCAGCGTGCGCGAGGCCATCGACAACAAGCAGGTGACGTTGGTGTACCAGCCCCAGGTGTCCCTGCTGGACGGGCACCTACGCGGTGTCGAAGCCTTGTTGCGCTGGCAGCACCCGAGTGTGGGCGATGTGCCGCCGGGGTTGTTCATGCCTCTGTTGGAGGAGGCGCGCCTGATCAGCCAGCTCAGCAGTTGGATTTACCATCAGGTGGCATTGGCGCGCCAGGCCTGGGCCTCGGTCATGAGCGACGACTGGGTGCTCAGCGTGAGCCTGAGCAGCAGCCAGTTCAATATGCCCAACCTGGCGCCTCAACTGCAGCAGGCAATGGAGCGACATGGGCTGCACGGGCGGCAACTGGAGGTGGAAATCGCTGAAGAAAGCCTGATGCACAATATTGAAGAGTCCATCAAGCAACTCAAGCAGCTGCGCCGCCTGGGGGTGCGCATTGCCCTGGATGACTTCGGCTTGGGCAACTGCTCCCTGGCCCATCTGCGTGACCTGGAGTTCGACACCCTCAAGCTCGACCCCGGCCTGGTGGCCCGCGTGCTCGGCTCGCCACGGGAGGCCGCGCTGGCCCGCAGCATTATCGAACTGTGCGGGCACTTCGGCTTGTTGGTGATTGCCGAAGGTGTAGAAACCCTTGAGCAATGCCACTGGCTGCAGGCCAATGGCTGCCAGTTTATCCAGGGGCCGCTGGTGGCCCTGCCCCTGACCGCCGAAGATATTTCCCTGTGGCCGCAGCCTTTCGCGCTGCGCGCAGGCCCCTGCTGAATTCGCTACACTGGCGACCTCACGCCCCTGCCGTTCGAACCCATGACTGCGCTGAAATACCTCCAGGCCTATCCCGCCGCCCTGCAAGAGCAAGTGCGCCAATTGATCGCCAAGGATCAACTGGGTGACTACCTGCACCAGCGTTACCCCGAGCGCCATGCGGTGCAGAGTGACAAGGCGCTGTACAGCTACGCCCAGGCCCTGAAGCAGGAACACCTGCGCAACGCGCCAGCCATCGACAAAGTGCTGTTCGACAACCGCCTGGACCTGACCCACCGCGCCCTGGGCCTGCATACCACGATCTCGCGGGTGCAGGGTGGCAACCTCAAGTCCAAGAAAGAGATCCGCATCGCTGCGTTGTTCAAGGAGGCCGCGCCGCAATTCCTGAAGATGATCGTCGTCCACGAACTAGCGCACTTCAAGGAATCGGACCACAACAAGGCGTTCTATAAACTCTGCGAATACATGATGCCCGGCTACCATCAGGTGGAATTCGACCTGCGGGTGTACCTGACTTATCGCGACTTGCAGGGCAAGTGCTAAACACAAGGCGACCGATCATGGATGTAAGCAAGACCAAGAGCAGTTTCTACCGCCGCCTGTATGTGGCGTACCTGATCGACAGCCAATTGGCCAGCAGCGTCCCGGCGTTGACCGAGGTGACGGGCATGCCCCGGCGCACGGCCCAGGACACCATCGCGGCGTTGGCGGACCTGGATATCGTCTGTGAATTCGAGCAGGAAGATGGCGCCCGCAACCATGCCGGGCACTACCGGATTCGCGACTGGGGGGCGATTGACCGGGGCTGGATCGAGCGCAACCTGATGCAGGTCAAGCAGGTGTTGGGTTACCCGTGAAATTGGGCTGGCAGGTCTGACGCTATCGCGGGCAAGCCCGCTCCCACAGGCCGATAACGATCAAATGTGGGAGCGGGCTTGCCCGCGATAGCGATCTCAAGCGCGCCGCATACCAATATGTGGAATGTCGTCTTCAAGGTAGACCTCACCCTCGACCTTGAACCCATATCTTGCGTAGTACCCCTGCAAATGCGCCTGGGCTGAGAGAAAGATCGGCGTCTGCGGCCAGATATCGTCGATCTGCTTGAGGGTTTCCGCCAGCATCTTGTGGCCCAGGCCGGTGCCTCGCGCGGCCTCGGCCACCAGCACGCGGCCGATGACCACGTCGCCGCCATTCAGCTCCGGGTCCAACAGGCGCAGGTAGGCCACCAGTTGATTGTCCTGCCAGGCCATCAGGTGGTGGGTATCGCCCTCCAGGTCCTGGTCGTCGATGTCCTGGTAGACGCATTTCTGCTCGACCACAAACACCGCTGCCCGCAGACGCAAAATGGCGTAGAGCTGTTCTTTGCCCAGATCATTGTGGTGCTTGCAAACCCAATCGACAGTCATCGTTCCATCTCACATAAAGACCTGACCCGGATAGTAAAGCCCTGGCCGCCGACTGTCTTGAGCGGTAGTGCAAACACCTGGAAAACGCTGTTTTTTGTGAGTGACGTCAATTTGCCATCATTGAGTGCTTTCTCGGCCTGGTTCTTTGTGTAATCTGCGATACACCTCGAGCGATAAGCTACAGTCAGAACCTGGAAGTACTCCCGCCAGCGTCATCGCCCGCAACGAATTGCCCGCTGTGCAAGGACATTAAGCATGCTGCGATTGTCTCGTGCCGTTGCTTTGATCGTATTGCTGTTGCTGGCCCCGACGGTGGCCGCGGAACGCTTGCGCCTGGTGGCGGATGCGTGGCCGCCGTTTACCGATGCGACCCTGATCAATGGTGGCCTGGCCACCGATATCGTCAGCACCGCCCTGGCGCGTGCCGGCTATGCCAGTGATTTCGAGCAGGTGCCATGGGCACGGGCGTTGATGGGGGTGGGGGACGGGCGTTACGACGTGCTGGTCAACGCCTGGTACGACGAGGCGCGCACGCAGTTGGGGCAGTTTTCCGCCGAGTATCTGCTTAACCGCGTGCGGTTTATCAAGCGCCGCGACGATCCCATTGAGTACCAGAACTTGCAGCAACTGCATGCCTATCCCATCGCGGTAGTGCGCGGCTATGCCTATTCGGCGGATTTCGATGCCGATCCCAAACTGCAAAAAGTCCCGGTGCATAACTTCGCCATGGCCGTGCGCATGTTGGCTGCCCAGCGCGTGCGGATGACGGTCGAGGATGAGTATGTCGCGCGCTTTTACCTGGCGCGGGAATCGCCCAGGGTGCGCAATGCCGTGGAGTTCCTGCCCCAGCCCTTGAGTGAGAACAGCCTGCATATCCTGGTCAGCCTGAAAAACCCCAAGCATGAGCAGATTGTTGCCGGGTTTGACCGGGAGATCAGCAGGATGAAGGCGGATGGCAGTTATGCGCGCCTTCTTAAGCAACACGGGATGTAGTGTTCTTAAGGCCGCCATCGCGAGCAAGCCCGCACACATTTTGATCTGCGAATACTTCCAATGTGGGAGCGGGCTTGCTCGCGATAGGGCCCTAAGCCGCGCTGGTTTCCTTGATCAAATGCGCGGCCAATGTGCGCAACGGCCCCAACTGCCGGCAAATCAACGCCAATTGTGTCTGCACCAGCCTTTGCGCCTCATCGATCTCATCGGGCATCTGCTCCAACTCTACCGCCAGCGCCTCCTCGGCATCGCTTTGCACCGCGATCGGCTGTTTGTTCGCCAGCCCCGTGGCAATTTCGTCGATGCTGGTGGCGAGGGTCTTGCCCGCGCCTTCGATCAGGTGTTCGCGCATGTCGGCCGGTAGTTGGGTATCGCGGTGCGCACCGAGGCCCGACAGGTAGCTGAGCAGGGTGTGGGACAGCACCAGGAAGCGGAAGCCCACGTCGGCTTCCTTACGGAAATGCCCCGGCTCCATCAGCATATTGGCCAGGGTGGTGGACAGCGCAGCGTCGGCGTTGTGCGCGTTGCGCCGGGCCAGGCGGTAGGCCAGGTCGTCGCTCTTGCCAGCGGCATATTGCTGCATGATCTGGCGCAGGTAGATGCTGTTGCAGGTCAGGGTGTTGGCCAGCACCTTGTTCAGGCGCCGGCCCTGCCAGTCTGGCAGGAACAGGAACACCGCCAGCCCGGCGATCAGGCTGCCGAGCAGGGTATCGAACAGGCGCGGCAGGAACAGCCCGTAGCCATCGCCCACCTGATTGAAGCAGAACAGCACCATCAGGGTAATGGCGGCGGTGGCTAGGGTGTAGCGGGTGGTGCGGTTGATAAAGAACACCAGCCCGGCGGCGATGGCGAACATCGATTGCACCAGGGGGCTTGGGAACAGATCGAACAGCGCCCAGGCCACCGTCAGGCCGATGGCCGTGCCGATGATCCGCTGGCCGAGCTTGCGCCGCGTCGCGCCGTAGTTGGGCTGGCAGACAAACAGGGTGGTAAGGATGATCCAGTAGCCTTGGGACGGGTGGATCAAATGCACCATGCCGTAGCCCACGCTCAGCGCCAGGGGCAGGCGCAGGGCGTGGCGGAACAGCAGCGAAGTCGGGGTCAGTTGGGTGCGCAGGCGCGTCCACATTTCCTTGAGGTTGCGCGGCGAACGGTCCAGCAGGCTGCTGTCGCTGGCATCGGCCAGGCTGTCGGGGTTGCTGGCGTCACTGAGCAGGCGGTCAAGGGTCGACAGGTTGGCCGCCAGCGCCCGCAGCGAGCGTAACAGGCCGCGCCAGGCCGGGTTGCTCTGGATACGCAGGTGTTCCAGGGATGCATTCAGGTCGCCCAGGGCCTCGGCGAAGCTGGCGTCGTAGACAAACGGCTGGCGCAACTGGATCGACTCGGCGAGGGCCTGGCAGGCCTTGCCTTGCTGGCGCAGCAGGCGCTGGCAGCGGAACAGCACGTCACTGTGGAAGAACGCCTCGGCCAGCGCGTTGTAGGGGTAGTGGGAGGAACTGGCGCGTTCGTGGATGTCCTGGGCCAGGAAGTACAGCTTGAGGTAGCGGCTGACCTTGGACCCCGGCCGGCCATTGCCGACACGGTGCAGGATGATTTCCTTGGCCGCATTGAGCGCCGCCACCACCCGGCCATTTTGTTGGGCCAGTTCCAGGCGCCGCGCTTCTACGTCCAGTTGGCGAATAGGCTCGAACAACGACGACTTGAGCTTGAGGTAACGCCCCAATTCGCGAAACAGCCGGGCCAGGCTCTGCTGCACCGGCTGGTTGGAAAACATCGCCTGCCACAGCACCGACAGCGCGCCATACCAGGCGGCGCCGGCCACCAGCAGCAAGGGTTCGTGCCAGAAATCGGTGACGGCGCCACCGCGCTGATCCACGCCGATCATGGTGTAGACCGACAGAATCAAGGTGGCCGAGGCGATCGCCCCATAGCGCTCGCCGAGGGCGCCGAGCATGGTCAGGCAGAAGCTCGCCAGGGCGATGGCGATGGCGAAAATCCACGGGTAGGGAAACAGCAACTCCACCGACAGCGCCGCCACGCTGAAACACACCAGCGTTACCGCCAGGGCGTTGAGGCGGCCTTGCCAACTGTCATCGGTCTCGGCCAGGGCGCTGGCGATGATCCCCAGGAACAGCGGGATCAGCAGTGACATTTCATCCTGATACCAGCACAGCGCCATGCTGCCGGTGAGGGCGATAAACACCCTTACGCTGTAACTGAACTTATCCAGTGCCCAAAGGCGCCGCATGGACTGCTTGAACGAGGTCGAGGACATGAAGTCTGGGGTCTTCCGGGACGATGCCGCTAAATTGAGCCAGTAATGACGCCACGGCAAGCGCGGCAATCACATTCATAAGCAAAAAATGTTTTTGGCACACCCCAACCAAAATGTGGGAGCGGGCTTGCTCGCGAATGCGGTGTGCCAGCCACCGGATCAGTTGACTGGTACTGCGCATTCGCGAGCAAGCCCGCTCCCACAGTTGATCGCATTACCGTTCTAGAAGGCGGGGTTCAGACGTACTGCGCCGCCGCATAGCCCGACGCCCAGGCCCATTGGAAGTTGAACCCACCCAGGTGCCCGGTCACGTCCAGCACTTCGCCGATAAAGTACAGGCCGGGGCTTTTCAGCGACTCCATGGTCTTGGACGACACTTCCCGGGTATCCACCCCGCCCAGGGTGACTTCGGCGGTGCGGTAGCCTTCGGTACCGGCCGGGACCAACTGCCAGTCGCCCAGCTTGGTGGCGATGTCTGCCAGTTCGGCGTGGGTGTACTGCTTCATCGGCTTGGACACAAACCACGTCTCGGCCAGCAGGTTGGCCATCTTCTTGGTGAAGATCTCGCCCAGCAGGGTCTTGAGCTCGCTGTTGGGGCGCTCGGCCTGTTGCTGTTGCAGCCAGGCGTGGGCGTCGTGGTCGGGCAACAGGTTGATTTGCACGGTGTCGCCAGGTTCCCAGTAAGAGGAAATCTGCAAGATCGCCGGCCCGCTCAGGCCGCGATGGGTAAACAGAATATTCTCGCGAAAGCTCTGGTCGTTACAGCTCACCAGGCAATCGACCGAGGTGCCGGACAACTCGCCACACAAATCCTTGAGCTGATCGGTGATGGTAAACGGCACCAGGCCGGCGCGGGTCGGCAGCAGTTCATGGCCGAATTGCTTGGCCACCTGGTAGCCAAAGCCGGTGGCGCCCAGGGTCGGAATCGACAGGCCGCCGGTGGCAATCACCAACGACTCGCAGCGCAACTCGCCGAGGGTGGTCTGCAACTGATAGCCGCTGTCGAGTTTGCTGATCTGCTGGATCGAGGTGTCCAGGTGCAGGCTCACGCCGGTCTGGATGCACTCGTCGAGCAGCATGCCGAGGATGTCGCTGGATTTGTTATCGCAGAACAGCTGGCCGAGTTTTTTCTCGTGGTACGGCACGCCGTGCTTGGCCACCAAGCCGATGAAATCCCACTGGGTGTAGCGGGCCAGGGCAGATTTGCAGAAGTGTGCGTTGTGCGAGAGGAAGTTGGCAGGCTCGGTGTACATATTGGTGAAGTTACAGCGACCACCGCCGGACATCAGGATCTTCTTGCCGGCCTTGTTTGCATGGTCGATCAACATCACCTTGCGCCCACGCCCGGCGGCGGTCAGCGCGCACATCAAGCCTGCGGCGCCGGCGCCAATGATCACAACTTCGGTCGAGCGCAAAACGGTGTCCTCACAAAATATTGATCTGAAATGCAATCAAAAATGTGGGAGCGGGCTTGCTCGCGAATGCGCACTGCCAGCCAACCGATCTGGCGACTGGTACACCGCATTCGCGAGCAAGCCCGCTCCCACATTGGATCTCCATTGAATCGAAGAGCTTTACAGGATCCGCACGCGCAACGAACGGCCTTTGATCTTGCCATCGTTCAAGCGCTGCAACGCCTGCTTGGCGACGCTGCGCTCCACTGCCACGTAGGCCTGGAAGTCGAAGATCGCAATCTTGCCGACCTGGGCGCCCGGGATCCCGGCTTCACCGGTCAGTGCGCCGAGGATGTCGCCTGGGCGAACCTTGTCTTTACGACCGGCAGCAATGCACAACGTGCTCATCACCGGCAGCAGCGGCGCGCCGCCCTGGGATTTGAGGTTGCTCAGTTGGTCCCAGTTCAGCGGGGCTTTTTGCAGCAGTTCGATGGCCTGGGCGCGGTGCGCTTCGGACGGTGCTACCAGGCTGATGGCGATCCCGGTCTCACCGGCACGACCGGTACGGCCCACGCGGTGGATGTGGATTTCCGAATCGCGGGCCAGTTCGACGTTGATCACCATGTCCAGCGAGTCAATGTCCAAGCCACGGGCCGCCACGTCGGTGGCCACCAGTACCGAAGTACTGCGGTTGGCAAACATTGCCAGCACCTGGTCACGGTCGCGCTGTTCCAGGTCGCCATGCAGGCCGACTGCAGAAATGCCCTTGGCGGTCAGGTGATCCACGGTTTCCTGCACTTGCTGCTTGGTAAAGCAGAAGGCTACGCAGGAGGCCGGACGGAAGTGCGACAGCACCTTGGTCACCGCGTCCATGCGTTCTTCCGGGGAGATTTCGTAGAAACGCTGCTCGATCTGCTCGTCGGAGTGGAACGCTTCGGCTTTGACCTGCTGCGGCGCGCGCATGAATTTGGAGGCCAGTTGCTTGATGCTCACCGGGTAGGTGGCCGAGAACAACAGGGTCTGGCGACGGGCCGGGGTCTTGCTGATGATGTCTTCGATAGCGTCGTAGAAACCCATGTCGAGCATGCGGTCGGCTTCGTCGAGGATCAGTGTGTTCAGGCCGTCCAGCACCAGCGAACCCTTGCGCAGGTGCTGCTGGATGCGGCCGGGGGTGCCGACGATGACGTGGGCGCCATGTTCCAGGGAGGCGATCTGCGGGCCGAGGGACACGCCGCCGCACAGGGTCAGGACCTTGATGTTGTCTTCGGCGCGGGCCAGGCGGCGGATTTCCTTGGCAACCTGGTCAGCCAGCTCGCGGGTCGGGCACATCACCAGGGCCTGGCAACCGAAGTAGCGCGGGTTGATCGGGTTCAACAGGCCGATGCCAAAGGCGGCGGTCTTGCCGCTGCCGGTCTTGGCCTGGGCGATCAGGTCCAGCCCCTTGAGGATCACCGGCAAGCTTTGCGCCTGGATCTGCGTCATCTCGGCATAACCCAGCGAGTCGAGGTTAGCCAGCATGGCGGCGGAGAGCGGCAAAGTATTAAAAGCGGTGGCGATGGTGGTCACGGGACTGGCTCTGCAAAAACAAAATGTCGCGCAGTGTACCAGCCCCGTGGGAATTTCCCTGCAAGTTCTAGACGAGACGCCGCTTAATGCTCGATGTCATGCTCGCGGCTGACCATCCGTTTGCCGTCTTTTGGCGACAATTGCAGGAAGATCGCCGCCGCCAGCATCGCCATGATGCCCACGGTGAGGAACGTCAACTGGAATGCCTCAAGCACGGTATTGACCCCATCGTTACCGGCTTCGGCGGTAAACCCGCCGAGCAGGGCGCCGGCGCAGGCCACCCCCAGGCTCAGGGCCAGTTGCGCCACCACTGACAGCAAACTGTTGCCGCTGCTGGCCTGGGCATCATCGAGGTCGATCAGGGTCACGGTGTTCATCGCGGTAAATTGCAGGGAGTTGATCGCCCCCAGCACCGCGAGCATGGCCAGCAGCAGCGGGTACGGCGTCTGCTCGCTGACCAGGCCCATGCTCGCCAGCATCATGCCCAGTAGCAACGTATTGCCGGTGAGCACGATGCGATAGCCCAGGCGCTCGATCAGCGGCCGGGCGATGGACTTGGCGACCATGGCCGCCGCCGCCAGGGGCAACATGCTCATCCCGGCCTGGGACGGCGAATAGCCCAGGGCGATCTGCAACAGCAAGGGCACGAGGAACGGCAGGGCGCCGCTGCCCAGGCGGGCGAACAGGTTGCCGAGAATGCCCACGGCAAAGGTCCGGGTCTTGAACAGCACCGGCGAGAACAGCGGGTTTTCGATATGCCCGGCGCGCAGCCAGTAGGCCGCCAGGCACGCCATGCCGCCGAACAGCAGCAACATCACGCGCAAGTGCGGCAGGTGCAGCTCACCCAGGCCTTCCATGGCAATGGTGATCAGCACCATCGCCGCGCCAAACAGCAAAAAGCCCAGGCTGTCGAAGCGTGTGCGCTCAGTGCCGCGCAGGTCGGGGATGAATTTCCACACGGCGTAGCAGCCGATCATGCCCACCGGCAGGTTGATCAGGAAAATCCAGTGCCAAGTCAGGTATTGCACCATCCAGCCGCCCATGGTCGGGCCGAGCAGGGGGCCGAGCAGGCCGGGAATGGTGATAAAGCCCATGATCCGCACCAGCTCCGAGCGCGGGTAGGCGCGCAGCACCACCAGCCGGCCGACGGGCAGCATCAGCGCGCCGCCCAGGCCCTGAATCACCCGGGCGCCCACCAGCATGGTCAGGCTGCTGGACAGGGCGCACAGCAGCGAGCCGATGCTGAACAGCATGATCGCGCCGAAGAAAATCTTCTTGGTGCCGAAACGGTCGGCGATCCAGCCCGAGGCCGGGATCAGCAGGGCCACGGTGAGCATGTAGGCGATGATCACGCCCTGCATGCGCAGCGGGTTTTCCGCCAGGTCCTCGGCCATGGCGGGCAGGGCCGTGTTGAGAATCGTGCCGTCGAGCGACTGCATGAAGAAGGCAATCGCTACCACCCATGGCAACCAGCGGGCGGTCTTGGCATCGAGCACGACACGATTCGGCATGAGATCCCTTTTTGTTAGCAGGCTATGTGTTGCCGATTATGCGCCAACCTCGGCCGGTTTTCCCACTGGCGGTTCGTCTATATCGGCGATGGCTACGTGTTTGCCCACCAGGAAATCGATCAGTGCCCGATGCACTGCGAGCGCCGCCTCCCGCGACTCCAGGTCGAGCAAATGGCCGGTGTGTTCGGCACTGGCGAAGCTGCTGCGCCCCACATAGTGCTTGAACAGTTGGGCCTCATTGGCCGGCGTGTACTCATCCAGGGTGCCGTTGAGGAAATGCACCGGCGTCTCGATCTGGCGTAGTTGCGGCAGGTAGTTGCCATCGCCCAGGGCCAGTACCTGATGAATATGAAAGCGTGCCTGGCGGTATTCGGTGGTGGCCATGGTCGACAGGTGCCGATGGTTATTGCGCTTGAGCCGGCTGGAGAGGAATTTGCCGACGGTTTCATTGAGCAGGTGGCCGACGGCGGACTTGTCATCGGCCTCGATCAGCACCCGCACCCGCTCCACATATTCGAGCATCGCCTGGTTGAGGTTGGGCGCCAGGGCCATCACCACCGAGCTTTCGATCGAAGGCGGGTTGCGTGCCAGGGTCAGCAGGGTCGAGATGCCACCCCAGGAGGCCGACACCAGATGGTTGACCTGAAAGCGCGCCACCAGCGCCCGCAGGATCTCGACTTCGTCGTCCTTGGTCACCAGGTCCAGATCGGTGTTGTGCGGGCGCGAATAGCCGGAAAACGGCAGGTCGAACATCAGCACATTGAAATGCTCGGCCAGGCACTTGCTGGTGCGGGCGAATGAGCGGGTGGTGGACAGCGCACCGTTGACCAACAGCACGGTCTTGCGTTGCGGATCGTTACCCAATTGCTCTACGTGAACGTTGTAGTGCTTGAACAACTTATCAATGACAAAACTTCCTTGGTACATGTCAACGCTCCGGCTCGCCCTATCCCGGGCGAGGTCATGCATCGCTTGCGGGCAAGCGGGTTGAAAGGTGGCGGGATGCCACTAACTGTTATAACGAGCTTTTGGAGAGTCGACAACAGCCCGCCAACCAACGGGGCGCTGTCAGGGAAGGTTCATCAGCGTGCGGGGGATTGTCCTGTAGGCGCCGGCCTAAACCGTGGGTAGGGAGCTGGGTGTGGCCAAGGCGGGGCTTGTTGTGGCGAGGGGGCTTGTCCCCCGCTGGGCTGCGCAGCAGCCCCAAAACCAGCCCCCGCGGTCAACCTGACACAACTCGGTGCGCCTTACTGGGGCTGCTTCGCAGCCCAGCGGAGAAGCCCCCTCGCCACAACAAACTTGCCTTCACCACAGCCGGCCCAAGGTTTACAAGGTCAGGGTCAGACGCTTGACCAAAGCGCCGGGCAGCAAGCTCGATGAAGTGTTGCGCGCGCCGTAGGTGCTGGCCGACAGCCGCAGCTCGCGCTCGGCAGTCAGCGCTTCCAACTGCGATCCCAGCAGGTGGTACACGCTGTCGTCAAAACGCATGGTGCTGACCGGCGCCTTGATCTCGCCGTTTTCCACCCAGAACGTGGCGAAGCGGGTCATGCCCGTCAGGCGCGCCGCCGGCTGGTCGGAGTAGTTCAGGTACCACAGGTTGCTGATATACAGCCCGGTGCCCAGTTGCTTGAGGATATCGGCCTGGGCCAGGTTGCCGGCGGCCATCTGCAAGGCGCTGGGGGACTCATCGCCGCTGGCGCCGTTGGTGCTCAAGCCGTATTCGGCGGCGCTGCGTGAGTTGACCAGACGCCCCTGTGCCCGGCCATCGGCGATCAAGGTCACGTCGCTGCGCGGATAACCGTCACGGGAGAACGCCGGGCTCAGGGAGGCCGTGATCTGTTCGCTCATGCCCACCAGCGGGCTCAGGGCCTGGTCACCGGCATACAGGCGTTGCAATGGGCTGCCCTTGCTGGCGATGGCCTGTGCAGAAAAACCGCCCCACGTGAGCATGTCGACGATTTCTTCCAGAGCCGCCGGCGCCAGGTAGGCACGGTATTGGCCGGGAGCCAGGGCGTGCAATGGTCGGCCCAGGAACTCCAGTTGTTCGCGGGCGTGCTGCAAGCGCTGGGCAAACGCCGCGCTGTCCCAGGCATCGCCGGCGTAGCTGGCCTTTACCGCCTCGCCATTGGCATGGAACAGGCTGAAGTCAAAGTTGAAGCTATTGGCCTGGTGCCAGCCAAAGGCCCCCGACGAGCTGGCGAACCCGTGGCTGATCGGCCCGGCGGCATAGATTCCGACCAAGTCCAGGCCTTGGGCGCCGTGGCTGATGTCGGCCAGAACCTGATCGAGGTCTGGCAACGCCTGGGCCTGCTCGCTCCTGTTCTGCCAGGCCGTGTGATTGAGCAGCAGGTAAGGATCCTTGGGCAGCAAGGGCAGGGTTTCGCGCAATTGCTGCAGGCCCTCGGCCAGGCGCTGGCGGTCGACTTCGGGGGATCCGGCCAGGGTGATGCCAAGGTCGGCATGCCGGCCATCATTGATCAGCTTGAGGTTGAGGCTGGCCTGCTGCACCTGGCCGGTCTGGCGTACCTTGGCGTGATTGAAACGCACGAATTCGGACGACTCCGCCGCGTAGCCCAGATGAAACTGTTCCTCGGCGGTGATGGCCTGTTTGAGCCACTCCACCAGTTCCTTGAAAGCATTCATCAGGCATCTCCCCCAAACACATCTACATCGCTGAACACACACGCAGGCGAAGCATGGCCGACGCGGATCACCTGGTTCGGCTCGCCCTTGCCACAGTTGGGCGTGCCCAGCACCTTGAAGGTACTGGCATCGCCCACGGCACTAAGCTTGCGCCAGAACTGCGCGGAAATCGCCCGGTAGTTGGGGTTCTTGACCACGCCCTTGAGCTCGCCGTTCTCGATCAACTGGCCCCATTCGCAACCGAACTGGAACTTGTTGCGCGCATCGTCGATGGACCAGGAACGGTTGGTCGACATCAGGATGCCGTGCTCGATACCGCCGATCAGTTGCGCCAGGCTTTGGTCGCCGGCCTCGATATTGAGGTTGGCCATGCGGTCGATGGGCGCGCGGTTCCAACTGCTGGCGCGGCTGTTGGCCACGCCGCCCAGGCCCGAGCGGTATTGCGACAGCGCCCCGCCCAAGGGTTTGAGCAGCAGGCCATTGCGGATCAGGAACTGCTTGTTGGCGGGCGTGCCGTCATCGTCATGGGCGTAGCTGGCCAGTTGTTCGGGAATGTTGGGGTCGAAGGTCACGTTCAGCAGGTTGGAACCGTATTGCAGGTGGCCGAAGTCGCTGGCCTTGACGAAGCTGGTGCCGGCGTAATTGCGCTCGTCGCCGAGGATGCGGTCCAGCTCCAGCGGGTGGCCGATGGACTCGTGGATCTGCAGGATCATCTGGTCAGGCATCAGCAGCAGGTCGCGCGGGCCTTGGGGCGTGTTGGGGGCCAGCAGCAGTTGCAGAGCCTCGTCGGCAATCCGTGGCGCGGCGCCGACCAGGCCGAAACGGCTGATCACCTCAAAGCCACCTTGCTGGCCAAAGTTGCTGCCGCCCAGGGTGCGGGTCTGGCTGTCGTTGCCGTCGTAGGCCGTGACATCGACACCGGGGAACACAAAACGCTGGGCCTGGCGCAACTCGGCGCCGGCACTGTTGAGGTAGATCTGCTCGACGTCAGTGGTGCCCAGGCTGACCTCCCAGTTCACCAGGCGCTCATCCTTGGGCACGGCGGCCGATTCGGCGCCGAGCAGTTGGTAGCAGTCACTCAGGGACGGGAAGGGTTGGTCGAGTTCTGGCGACAGATAGTCGGCGATGTCGCTGGACACCGGCTGGTCGCGCAGGTCGAGCAGGGCATGGGGCCTGATGCGACGGGCTTGCTGTTCGGCCCGCTCCAGCGCGGTTTGCAGGCCGGCCAGGGAAATATCATGGGTGGCGGCGTAGGCTTCGACACCGTTGAGACGCACGGTGAGCATGGCGCCTTCGTCGCGGCTCAGGTGCGGCGGCTCGGCGACGTTCTTGCGTACCGACAGGTACTGGCCGGACTCGCGCACGTAGCGCAACGAGAAGAACTCGGCGTGGGTGCGCAGGGCGGCGAAGTGTTGTTTGAGTTGCGGGTGTTTGTCGAACATGGGGACCTCCTTGTTGGCCTTGAGGGCCCCATCGCGGGCAAGCCCGCTCCCACATTTGAAATGCATTCTCCTGTGGGAGCTGGCTTGCCTGCGATGCTTTTGCTTTGGGTTAGACCGGGCAACCCTTGGCGCGCAGGATGGCGTCAAAGCGATCAGGGTCCAGGGTGCCGGCTTCGATAGCGGCCAGTGTGGCTTTCTCGCGGGCCAGCAGGTCATGGCAGCGCACCAGCAACTCCGGCAGTTCGCTGCGTGAGGCGGCGACCACGCCGTCGCCATCGCCGATCATCAGGTCGCCAGGGGCTACCAGCATGCCCGCGCACGAGATCGGTACGTTGATCTCGCCGCCACCGTCGGTGCTCGGGCCACGGTGCACGCCGCCGATGGCGTAGGCCGGCAGCTCGCCGGTTTGCCATTCGTCGAGGTCACGCAGGGCGCCGTTGATCACCACGCCGACGATGCCGGCCTTCAGGGCCATGGCACGCATGATGCCGCCGAACACAGCGCGGGTCAGGTCGGCGCTGCCATCGATCACCAGCACATCGCCCGGGCGGGCCATTTGCATGGCTTTGAGAATCATCAGGTTGTCACCGGGGCGCACACGTACGGTCAGCGCGCTGCCGAGCATCGGTGCGTTGCCGTGGAAGGCCTTGAGGCCCAGGCCACCGACGTTACGGCCCAGGCAGTCGCTGACGGCCGCGGCCGGGATCTTGCTGAATTCCTTCAGCCATTTCGGGTCCAGCGGTTCAACGTTTGGATTGATCAGGAAGCCGGTAGGCCATTTGCTCGAAGAAACGACATCAAACATGAGAAAGCCTCGTGGCCAGGCAGAAGCCGGCGTGTCGGTAGGGAGGTGAAACGTTTGCGCGAGGGACTAGATTAGGCCGGCGCGGGGGGTGGGATCAAGGGTGGGGCGCTGTAGGAGGGGTTTTGTACGGGGAGCTTGCACGCGAATGTCGTTAACGATGACGCGGGGCAGTTGGTGCCCCGCGGGGTTCTGAGGTTTTTCGCGAGCAAGCTCGCTCCTACAGGCTAGGACCCACTTCACGCAACGGCTTGCCACGCACTGGCGCATCGCCGGCCACGTAGTAGTCGGCGGTGCTGCGCGGCAACTGGCGGCCACGCATCTTGTCGGCGATTTTCTCGGCGATCATGATGGTTGGCGCGTTCAGGTTGCCGGTGGTGATGATCGGCATGATCGACGCATCGACCACCCGCAGGCCCTGCATGCCATGCACGCGGCCTTCGCCATCGACCACGGCCATTTCGTCGGTGCCCATCTTGCACGAGCAGGATGGGTGGAACGCGGTTTCGGCGTGCTCGCGGATGAACTTGTCCAGTTGCTCGTCGGTTTGCACCTCGATGCCCGGGCTGATTTCGCGGCCACGGTACTGGTCCAGTGCCGGCTGCTGCATGATTTCACGGGTCAGGCGGATGCCATCGCGAAACTCCTGCCAGTCCTGCTCGGTGGCCATGTAGTTGAAGAGGATGCTCGGGTAGTCCCGTGGGTTCTTCGACTTCACTTGCACGCGGCCACGGCTCGGCGAACGCATGGAGCCCATGTGTGCCTGGAAACCGTGCTCTTTCACACCGTTGCTGCCGTTGTAGTTAATCGCGACCGGCAGGAAGTGGTACTGGATGTTCGGCCACTCGAATTCTTCACGGGTACGAATAAAACCGCCCGCTTCGAACTGGTTGCTGGCGCCGATGCCGGTGCCGTTGAACAGCCATTCGGCACCGATCGCCGGCTGGTTGTACCAGAGCAGCGAGGGGTACAGCGAGACTGGCTGGGTGCAGGCGTATTGCAGGTACAGCTCCAGGTGGTCCTGCAGGTTTTCGCCGACGCCTGGCAGGTCGTGGACCACCGGGATGTCGAGGCTTTCCAGCAGTTTGGCCGGGCCGACACCGGAACGTTGCAGCAGTTGTGGCGAGGCGATTGCGCCGCTGCACACCAGCACTTCCTTGCGCGCACGGGCTTCAACACGTTCTTCGGCGGCACCGATCAGGTAACGCACGCCGACCGCACGCTTGCCTTCGAACAACACTTTGTCGGTCAGGGCATGGGTGACGATGGTCAGGGTCGAGCGCTTCTTGGCGGTGTCCAGGTAGCCACGGGCGGTACTGGCGCGACGGCCGTTCGGCGTGACGGTACGGTCCATCGGGCCGAAGCCTTCCTGCTGGTAGCCATTCAAGTCTTCGGTGCGCGGGTAACCGGCCTGCACGCCGGCTTCGACCATGGCGTGGAACAGCGGGTTGTTGCCGGCCTTAGGCGTGGTCACGCTCACCGGGCCTTCGCCACCGTGGTAATCGTTAGGGCCGATGTCGCGGGTTTCGGCCTTGCGGAAATACGGCAGGCAGTCGAGGTAGCTCCAGTTTTCCAGGCCTGGCAGCTTCGCCCAGTTGTCGTAGTCCATGGCGTTGCCACGGATGTAGCACATGCCGTTGATCAGCGAGGAACCACCCAGGCCCTTGCCGCGACCACATTCCATGCGGCGGCCGTCCATGTGTGGCTCTGGATCGGTTTCATAGGCCCAGTTGTAGCGGCGGCCTTGCAGCGGGAACGCCAGGGCAGCGGGCATCTGGGTACGGAAATCGAGACGGTAGTCCGGGCCGCCGGCTTCCAGCAGCAGGACGGTGACGCCTTCGTCTTCGGTCAGACGGGTCGCCAGGGTGTTACCGGCAGAGCCGGCACCCACAATGATGTAGTCGTATTCTTGGGACATAAATGCACCCTCTTTGGAGATGGTCAGGTCGGGCTCCATCGCGGGCAAGCCCGCTCTCACAGGGGAACGCATTCCAATGTGGGAGCTGGCTTGCCTGCGATGGCGGCCTCGCAGGCAATACAGAACTCGGGTTTAGAACACCGAGGCGTAGTCGCCCAGCTCAACCTGTACCGATTTGATGCGGGTGAAGTTGTTCAGCGAGCTGATCCCGTTCTCACGGCCAACACCCGACTGCTTGTAGCCGCCAACCGGCATCTTGGCGTCGGACTCGCCCCAGGCGTTGATCCAGCAGATACCCGCTTCGAGCTGATGAATCACGCGGTGGGCGCGGTTCAGATCCTTGGTGACCAGGCCAGCAGCCAGGCCGAAGTCGGTGTCGTTGGCACGACGGATCACTTCTTCTTCAGTCTCGTAGGTGAGGATGCTCATCACTGGGCCGAAGATCTCTTCACGCACGATGGTCATTTCGTCGGTGCAGTCAGTGAACACAGTCGGTGCCACGAACGCACCCTTGGCGAAGTCGCCAGCGGTCAGACGGTCGCCGCCGCACAGCAGGCGTGCGCCTTCTTCTTTACCTTTGGCGATGTAGCCGAGCACGCTTTCCATGTGGGCGAAGCTGACCAGCGGGCCGAAGTTGGTGTTTTCGTCTTCTGGGTTGCCGACGCGGATGCGCGCAACACGCTCGACGATCTTGGCTTCAAAGGCGGCTTGCAGGTGCTTTGGAATAAACACGCGAGTGCCGTTGGTGCAGACCTGGCCGGAGCTGTAGAAGTTGGCCATCATCGCGGTATCGGCGGCGCGATCCAGGTCGGCGTCGTCGAAAATGATCAGCGGGGATTTGCCGCCCAGTTCCATGGTCACGTCTTTGAGCGAGGAGCTCGAAGCGCTGGCCATGACCTTCTTGCCGGTGTCGGTGCCGCCGGTGAAGGAGATTTTTTCGATGCGCGGGTGCTCGGTCAGCCAGGTGCCGACTTCACGACCGCTGCCGGTCAGGACGTTGAACACGCCATCCGGAACGCCGGCTTCGGTGTAGATCTCGGCCAGTTTCAGGGTGGTCAGCGACGTCACTTCACTTGGCTTGAAGATCATTGCGTTGCCGGCAGCCAGGGCTGGGGCGGACTTCCACAGGGCGATCTGGATCGGGTAGTTCCACGCGCCGATGCCGGCGACCACGCCCAGCGGCTCGCGGCGGGTGTAGACGAAGGAGGTGGTGCGCAGCGGGATCTGCTCGCCTTCGATGGCAGGCACCAGGCCGGCGTAGTATTCCAGCACGTCGGCACCGGTGACGATGTCGACGTACTTGGTTTCGGAGAAGGATTTACCGGTGTCCAGGGTTTCCAGGGCAGCCAGTTCATCGTTGCGCTCGCGCAGGATTTCCACGGCGCGACGCAGGATGCGCGAACGCTCCATGGCGGTCATCGCGGCCCAGATTTTCTGGCCCTTTTCGGCGCTGACCACGGCACGCTCGACGTCTTCGAAAGTGGCGCGTTGCACGTTGGCGAGAACTTCACCGTTAGCCGGGTTGATGGCTTCGAAGGTGGCATCGCTGCCAGCGTCGCTGTAGCCGCCGTCAATGTAGAGTTTTTGCAGTTCGAAACGGGCCATAAAGTCCTCGCAAGTGCATAAGTGGTTGGCGTTAACCACTGAGGGGCGCAGCCCACTCAGTAGCCGTTCAGGGGTTGAGCGTTTATGTGTGCTCTAACTCACCTGCTTGGCCAATTGGAAATCCATGTATTCGTAAGCGATCCGTTGCGCCTGCTCCGTGTCGAAAGCGTCTCCCGACAGGGCGCCGCGCAACCACAAGCCGTCGATCAGGGCCGCCAGGCCTCTGGCTGCTTTGCGTGCGTGCGGCAGCGGTAGCACTCGGCGGAACTGGCAGCACAGGTTGGAATACAGACGTTGATCGTTGATCCGCTGCAACCTGTGCAACGACGGGTGGTGCATGCTGGTGGCCCAGAAGGCCAGCCAGGTTTTCATTGCCGGGCCGTTGACCTGGCTGGCGTCGAAGTTGCCCTCGATGATCACCCGAAGGTGCGCCCGTGGGCTGTCGTCCTTCAGCGCAAGCCTGCGTTCGTGGACGTTCTCGATCAGCACATTCATCAGGTACCGCATCGTTGCGGCGATCAGGCCATTCTTGTCCTGAAAGTAGTGACTGATGATGCCGTTCGAAACGCCGGCCAGACGGGCGATCAGCGCAATGCTGGCATCTCCCATCCCAACCTGATCGATGGCCGTCAATGTGGCTTCGATCAACTGCTGGCGGCGTATGGGTTGCATACCGACCTTGGGCATGTAGCACCTCTCCTTAGGCCTGCCGACGGGCGTAAACGTTCGTCGGCTTGAGGGCCAGTCTATTTTGTTTTGATTGAACGTTCAATCAACAAAGAATAAGATCTGCGACAAATGGTCGCTGCCTACAGGTATTTCCTACATGTCGGCAGGCACATCTGACATCCGTAAAAACCCCTGAAACAGCCCGTCACAGCGCTTCGCTGGGGTTCGGGGTTTTTCGGGATGTCTTTATAACACCCGTCCGTCGACTGCCGAAAAATCGATGGCGCGGGTCAAGCGCTGCCTTGTGTCCTCTCTCGCACTGCCCGGAGCCTCTGTGCCATGAGTTCTGCCTCTCTTATAAAGACCCCACCGGAAAAGGTGCGGGTCAACGGTTGGGTGTTCTACACCTCCACCGCGTTGATCCTGTTGTTGACTGCCGTTCTGATCATCGCCCCGCAAGAGGCCGGCAGAATGCTGGGAGTCGCCCAGACCTGGCTCTCGAAAAGCTTTGGCTGGTACTACATGGTGGTCATCGCCGCCTACCTGGTATTCGTGGTGGGCCTGGCGTTTTCCTCCTACGGCAAATTGAAGCTGGGCAGCAAGGCCGACACTCCAGACTTCAGCTACGGCGCCTGGGCCGGCATGTTGTTCTCTTCGGGCATCGGCATTTCGTTGCTGTACTTCGGCGCGTCCGAGCCGTTGGACCACTACTTCAACCCGCCTGAAGGCGCCGCCGCCACCCATATGGCCGCGCGCCAGGCGTTGCAGTTGACCTTCCTGCACTGGGGCCTGCATGGCTGGGCGATCTACGCGCTGGTCGGCCTGGCCGTGGCGTACTTTGCCTACCGGCATAACCAGCCGCTGGCGCTGCGTTCGGCGCTGTACCCATTGATGGGCGAGCGCTGGGTCAAAGGCGCGGCCGGTCACGCGGTGGACGGCTTCGGCATGTTCGTGACCCTGCTGGGCCTGGTGACGAACCTGGGGATTGGTTCGATGCAAGTGTCGTCCGGGTTGGAAAACCTGTTCGGCATGGAGCACAGCAACACCAACCTGCTGATCGTGATCATCGTGATGAGCACCGTGGCGACCATCGCTGCCGTGTCGGGCGTGGAGAACGGCATTCGCCGCCTGTCCAACCTCAACATTGTGTTGTTCAGCGGCCTGCTGATTTTTGTGCTGCTGTTTGGCCCGACCCTGCACCTGCTCAACGGCTTTGTGCAGAACATCGGCGACTACATGAACGGCCTGGTGCTCAAGACCTTCGACCTGTACGTGTACGAAGGCGATGGCGAGAAATCCGAGCGCTGGATGGGCCTGTGGACCCTGTTCTACTGGGCCTGGTGGATTTCCTGGGCGCCATTCGTGGGCATGTTCATCGCGCGTATTTCCCGTGGCCGTACCGTACGTGAACTGGTGGCGGGCGTACTGCTGATTCCGCTGGGCTTTACCCTGGCGTGGCTGTCGATCTTCGGCAACTCGGCCCTGGACCTGGTGCTCAACCATGGGGCCGTGGAGCTGGGCAAGACCGCGCTGGAGCAACCCTCCATGGCGATCTACCAGTTGCTGGAATACTACCCGGCGTCGAAAGTGGTGATCGGCGTGTCGATCTTTGTCGGCTTTGTGCTGTTCCTGACGCCGGCGGATTCCGGCGCGGTGATGATGGCCAACCTGTCGTGCAAAGGCGGCAACGTGGATGAGGATGCGCCGCACTGGCTGCGGATCTTCTGGTCGGCGGTGATCACCCTGGTGACCATCGGTTTGCTGTTTGCCGGTAACTTCGAAGCCATGCAGACCATGGTGGTGCTGGCGGGCTTGCCGTTCTCGGTGGTGCTGATCTTCTTTATGTTCGGTTTGCACAAGGCCATGCGCCAGGACGTGGCCATCGAACAGGAGCAGGCGCAATTGGCCGAACGCGGCCGTCGTGGTTTCAGCGAGCGCCTGACTGCCCAGGACCTGCAACCGAGCCAGGCTGTGGTGCAGCGTTTCATGGACAAGAAAGTCACCCCGGCGCTGGAAGAAGCGGCCGTGGCGTTGCGCGCCCAGGGGCTGGATGTGCAGACGCTGTTGGGTAAATCCAAGCGCTGCATTGGCGTGCGGATCGAGATGGAAGGCAACCCGTTTGTCTACGAGGTGAGCCTGGATGGCTACCTGGCGGCGCCGAGTGAGTCGATCGAAGCGGACGAGGAGCGTGCGCGCTACTACCGCGCCGAGGTCTACCTGCACAACGGCGGTCAGGAATACGACCTGATGGGCTTCACCCAGGAACAGATCACCCGGGATGTGCTCGATCAGTTTGAAAGCCATCGGCAGCTCCTTGGCCGTGTCTATAGCTGATAAAAGCCGGCGGTGTCGTCACTGACACCGCCTGTTCAAACTTGGCAATGCGGTCAAATGTAGGAGCGAGCTTGCTCGCGAAAAACGTCAACGATAACGCGTGTTTCCTGGAGGAACCCGGTGCCTGTGAGTTTTTCGCGAGCAAGCTCGCTCCTACATTGACCCAGTTCCTTCAGTTGGGTCTTCAGCCCAGGTTCTTGCCCAGCAGGGCGTGGTACAGCTCGCTGTCCCCCAGAATCCCCACCACCTTGTTGTTGTCGTGCAGCACCAGCTTGTTGCCGGTCTGGTAGCGAATCTGCAACGCATCACGCATGCCGATATTCGAATCCACCAAGGTCGGCAACCGCCCCAGGCCTTCCACGGCTTGGCCCGGCGCCCAGTTCTGCAGGTTCATCGCTACGCCATTTTGCCGCGCGCCCTGGATGGTGTTGCCTTCGGCCAGGTCCAGCCACGAGTCGCCGCCCGGATCCAGGCATACCGAACCGTTGACCCGCTTGCAGTTGTCCAGGGTGCGCATCAGGCTGCGGCCGCACAAAACGTTGAGCGGGTTGGTATGGGCGACGAACGTGCGCACATAGTCATCCGCCGGGTTCAGCACGATCTCTTCCGGCACGCTGTACTGGATGATCTTGCCGTCTTTCATGATCGCGATACGGCTGCCCAGCTTGAGTGCCTCGTCGAGGTCGTGGCTGACGAACACGATGGTCTTGCTCAGCTTGCGTTGCAGCTCCAGCAATTCGTCCTGCAGGCCCTGGCGGATCAGCGGGTCGAGGGCCGAGAACGGTTCGTCCATCAGCAGGATATCGGCGTCCATCGCCAGGGCGCGGGCCAGGCCGACGCGCTGTTGCATACCGCCTGAGAGTTCGTCGGGCTTCTTGTTGCGCCATTGGGTCAGGCCGACCAGTTCGAGCTTTTCGTCCACCAGTTTGCGCCGCTCCTTCTCGGGGCGACCCTGCATCTCCAGGCCAAAGCTGATGTTTTCGCGCACAGTCAGCCAGGGCATCAGGGCGAACTTCTGGAACACCATGGCGATGCGCTTGGTGCGCATCATTTTCAGCTCTGCCGGCGTGCACGAAGCGATGTCGATCTGGCGACCTTCATGCTCCACAAACAACTGGCCACGGCTCACGGTGTTAAGGCCGTTGATACAGCGCAACAGGCTCGACTTGCCGGAACCGGACAGGCCCATCAACACGCAGATCTCGCCTTTCTCGATATCCAGGCTGGCTTTTTCCACGCCGACAATCTGCCCGGTCTTTTTCAGGATTTCGTTGCGGTGCATCCCCTCGTCCAACAGCTTGAGGGCTTCGCGTGGGTCTTTGGAGAAGATCACATCGACATTGTCGAATCGGATAATGCTCATGCATCACCCCCTACTTTGGCATCGGGTTGTTTGCAGATACGGTCGAGCATGATGGCCAGCAGCACAATCGCCAGGCCCGCTTCAAAGCCCAGGGAAATGTCGGCGGTGTTCAGCGCGTTGACCACGGGTTTGCCGAGGCCGTCGGCGCCCACCAGGGCCGCGATCACCACCATCGACAACGACAGCATGATGCATTGGGTAATACCGGCAGCAATGCTCGGCATGGCGTGGGGCAGTTCGATGCGCGAGAGCAGTTGGCGGCGCGAGCAGCCAAAGGCCTTGCCGGCATCCATCAGTTCTTGCGGTACATCGCGGATGCCCAGGTAGGTCAGGCGGATTGGCGCGGCGATCGCGAACACCACCGTGGAGATCAGCCCGGGCACCACCCCCAGCCCGAAAAGGGTCAGGGTCGGGATCAGGTAGACGAAGGTCGGCACGGTCTGCATCAGGTCGAGCACCGGGCGCATCATCGTGTAGAACATCGGTTTGTGCGCGGCAACGATGCCCAGCGGCACGCCGATCAACACGCAAACCAGGGTGGCGAACAGCACCTGGGCCAGGGTCTCCATGGTTTCCTGCCAGTACCCCAGGTTGAGGATCAACAGGAAGGAGACGATGACAAAAACAGTCAGCCCCCATTTACGTTGAATGTAGTGTGCAAGCAGCGCAATCAGACCGATCAATGCCAGCGGATTGAACCAGGTCAGCGCGAACGTCACGCCGTGGATCATCGTTTCCAGTGTCGATGCGATCGCGTCGAAATAATCGGCGCCGTTCTGCGTCAACCATTCGACGAAGGCAGCGATGTACTGGCCTAGGGGGATTTTCTGTTCAGTCAGCATGGTAGTGAATGTCCACATGCGAAGAGGGAAAACATCCTGGGCCGGCACGCCGGCCCAGGGTCAGCGATTACTTGTCGAGATAGGCTTTTACGGCGGCAAGTCCTGGTTTGCCATCAAGGGTGGTGACCCCGGCGAGCCAGGTGTCGAGTACTTGTGGGTTTTTCTTCAGCCAGGCCTTGGCGGCGGCATCGGGTTTGATTTTGTCGTCGAGGACGTTACCCATCAGGGTGCTTTCCATGTCCAGGGTGAACACCAGGTTTTTCAGCAACTGGCCCACGTTGCTGCATTCCTCGGAGTAGCCCTTGCGGGTGTTGGTGTAGATGGTGGCCTGGCCGTAGTTGGGGCCGAACGAATCGTCACCCCCGGTCAGGTATTTCATCTTGAAGCGCGTGTTCATCGGATGCGGTTCCCAGCCGAGGAACACGATGGCCTTGTCGCGTTTGCTGGCACGTTCGACCTGGGAAAGCATTCCGGCTTCGCTGGATTCGACGATCTTGAAACCGGCCGATTTCAAGCCAAAGGCGTCCTTGTCGATCAGTGTCTGAATGGTGCGGTTGCCGTCATTGCCAGGCTCGATGCCGTAGATCTTGCCATCCAGCTCGTCCTTGAATTTGGTGATATCGGCGAAGTCTTTCAGGCCCTTGTCGTACAGCGCTTGTGGCACTGCCAGGGTGTACTTGGCGTTTTCCAGGTTGGCGCGCACGGTTTCCACGGTGCCGGCATCACGGTACTGCTTGATGTCGTTCTCCATGGTCGGCATCCAGTTGCCGAGGAAGATATCCATGTTCTTGCCGTCGGCCAGGGACTTGTAGGTCACGGGTACGGAAATCATCGTGGTGCGGGGCTTGTAGCCCAGGCCCTTGAGGATCTCGCTGGTGGTGGCGGTAGTGACGGTGATATCGGTCCAGCCGACATCGGAGAAGTTGACGGTACTGCACTGCTCGGGATCAGCAGCGTGAGCCGCAAGGGGAAGACTCAGCATGGCGGCCAACAACAACGGGGGGGAACCTTTCATGGGTTTGGACTCCTGGTGTTTTTCCGGCGGTGCTTGACCGCGCTTATAAGTGTTGCAGTTGGGGCGTGCGAGCTAGGTGCCGCCTCGGTGCCTTGCAAACGAGTCGAGACTGATCATGTACCAGTGAAAATCTGACGCCTACAGGGTGCGTCGTATCCAGTACAGGGATGGTCGTATCCAGTGTCGGTGACGTCGCTTACAGGTTTTTCCACAGGCAAAACTGCACTTTTTCTCGATCTGCACCGCCAAAAACGGCGATTACGCCCCATTGCGCGGGGACGACGCTGGTGAGCATGGGTATGTCGGTGTGAGACGCCGGACGGCGCAGCGAAAGCTTGATGATGCGGCCATCTGGGCGACTTGAGCGTAGCAGCTCCGCCACCAGGCGTTATTGCGCCTGGACTGTGCTATCGAGGAGTTTCGCGCAATGGCTATCAGCGTTTTCGACCTGTTCAAGATTGGCATCGGGCCGTCCAGTTCCCACACCGTCGGCCCCATGCGTGCCGCGGCGTTGTTTGTGCAAAACCTGCGTGAACGTGCTCTTTTGGAACAGGTGCAGCGCGTCGAAGTTCAGCTGTATGGCTCGCTGTCGGCCACCGGCATTGGCCATGGCAGCGACAACGCGGTGATCATGGGGCTGATGGGCGAATGGCCGGACGCGATTGATCCGTCGCAGATCGGCCTGCGCATCGAGACCCTGCGCCAGACGCAGACGCTGCTGCTGGACAACCGCGTGCCGGTGCCCTTTGTATGGGCGCGGGACATGCGCCTGATCGACGAAAACCTGCCGTTTCATCCCAATGCCATGACCCTGGTGGTCTACGGCGCCCAGACCGAATTGCATCGCGATACCTACTATTCGGTGGGGGGCGGTTTTGTGGTGGATGAAGCCCAGGCGCGCAGCGGCGTGGCCGATATGGACCGCACCGAGTTGCCCTATGATTTTTCCAGCGCGGTGGAGCTGTTGCAGTTGTGTAACACCCACAACCTGCGCGTTGCGCAATTGATGTTGGCCAACGAAAAGGTCTGGCGCTCGGAGGAAGAAATCCGCAGTGGCCTGATGAAGCTCTGGCGCGCCATGCAGGACTGCGTCGAGCAGGGCCTCAAGCACGAAGGCATCCTGCCCGGCGGCCTGAATGTGCGCCGCCGCGCTGCCAAGTTGCACCGCAGCCTGCAGGAATTGGGCAAGCCGAATGTGATCGGCTCGACCTTGAGCGCCATGGAATGGGTCAACCTGTTCGCCCTGGCCGTCAACGAAGAAAATGCCGCCGGTGGGCGCATGGTCACCGCACCGACCAATGGCGCGGCGGGGATCATTCCGGCGGTGCTGCACTACTTCATGAAGTTCAGTGAGCAAGTCACCGAGGCCAACGTGGTGGACTACTTCCTCGGTGCGGCGGCCATCGGCATCCTGTGTAAAAAGAACGCTTCGATCTCCGGTGCCGAAGTGGGTTGCCAGGGTGAAGTCGGCTCGGCCTGCGCCATGGCGGCGGCGGGGCTTGCCGAGATTCTTGGCGCGACCCCGGAGCAGGTGTGCAACGCCGCCGAAATCGGCCTGGAACACAACCTGGGCCTGACCTGCGACCCGGTGGGCGGCCTGGTGCAAGTGCCGTGCATCGAGCGCAACGCGATAGCGGCGGTCAAGGCGATCAACGCGGCGCAGATGGCCTTGCGTGGCGACGGCCAGCACTTTATCTCCCTGGACCGAGTGATCCGCACCATGCGCGATACCGGCGCGGACATGCATGACAAGTACAAGGAAACATCGCGGGGTGGGTTGGCGGTGAGTGCCGTCGAATGCTGAGACCGAGTCGCCTGCATCGCAGGCAAGCCAGCTCCCACAAAAGTGATTTGTGAATACATTCAAATGTGGGAGTGGGCTTGCCCGCGATGGCGGTAGTTCAAGCAACACTGCTCATAAAGTGAACACCCCCGCCAAAAGCGCTGCCTTTTAGCGCGTCGCAAACAGATAAGTAGCTCCCAAACGATATTCCCGCCTGCCACCCGTCGCCCGTGCGTGTGGTGACACCCGTTTCCTACGTCCTGAAAGCGCCTTCCCACAAGTGCTACCGATCTGCTCACAGACCTTGAGCGTAGGCTTTTTCCACGTCATATCCTCACGCCGGGCGGGGGCTTATATAGACACCTCACAGGTCGTTTTTAGGATTTATTGAATGCCTATTCAAGTTTAGGCATGGCATTTGCTCTATCAATCCAAAGCCTCTCTCCTGATGGATGAAGAGTGCAATAACAAGAGCCTCGCCTGAGGCCATCACCCGCTTTGTGTGAGGAGATACCGCGATGACGTCGTTCAACTCCGGGGCCCAACCCCAGAACCGTGCGCCTCAATCCATCGGCTTTTTGCTGCTGGACAATTTCACGCTGATTTCCCTGGCGTCCGCAGTCGAACCGCTGCGCATGGCCAACCAATTGTCCGGCCGCGAGCTGTATCGCTGGACCACCTTGAGCGTCGACGGCAACCAGGTATGGGCCAGCGATGGCCTGCAAATCACCCCCGATTGCTCCATGCACAAAGCCCCAGCCCTGGACACCGTGATTGTTTGCGGTGGCGTGGGTATCCAGCGCACCGTGACCCGCGAACATGTGTCGTGGCTGCAAAGCCAGGCGCGCCAGTCCCGTCGCCTCGGCGCGGTGTGCACCGGTAGCTGGGCCCTGGCCTGCGCCGGCCTGCTCGACGGGTTTGATTGCAGCGTGCACTGGGAATGCCTGGCATCGATGCAGGAAGCCTTCCCACGGGTGTCGATGAGCACGCGCTTGTTTACCCTCGACCGCAATCGCTTCACCAGTTCGGGCGGCACCGCGCCGCTGGACATGATGCTGCACCTGATCAGCCGCGACCACGGTCGTGAGCTGTCGGCGGCGATTTCCGAGATGTTCGTGTACGAGCGCATCCGCAACGAACAGGATCACCAGCGTGTGCCGCTCAAGCACATGCTCGGCACCAACCAGCCGAAGCTGCAGGAAATTGTCGCGCTGATGGAAGCCAACCTGGAGGAGCCGATCGACCTCGATGAACTGGCCGTGTACGTCGCCGTCTCGCGGCGTCAGCTGGAGCGGCTGTTCCAGAAATACCTGCACTGCTCGCCGTCGCGCTACTACCTCAAGCTGCGCCTGATTCGTGCGCGGCAGTTGCTCAAGCAAACGCCGATGTCGATCATCGAAGTGGCCTCGGTGTGCGGGTTTGTGTCCACGCCGCACTTCTCCAAGTGCTACCGCGAATACTTCGGCATTCCGCCACGGGATGAACGCGTAGGTTCCAACACCACCCAGCAAGTGGCGATGATGCCGATCCCGCAGGCGTTGGTGTTGTCACCGTTGGCCGGGCCGATGTCGGCGTTGAGCCAGGCGCGCAATGAGTCGACGTTTGCCAGTGTAAGGCTGTAGACCAGGGCGTCTGCATCGCAGGCAAGTCGAATCGTCGCACCGCAGCTCCCACATTTTGATGTGTGAACACCTTCAAATGTGGGAGCTGGCTTGCCTGCGATAGCGGTGTATCAGGCCCCGGAGTTCTGCTTGAACTGCACCAGGGCCGGCAACAACTGCTTATCAATCGCCTGGCGCACCGCCGGCAGAATCGTCGCGCTGCCGGTGTACATCTGCTCAACCATGCCCTTGAGCGCCTTGGCCCGCGCTTCACTCAAGCCGCGTACCGCGCATTCACAGGCCTGCTCGGCGGTGGCGCCGCTGGACACCTCGAAACCCAGGGAGCGCAGTTGGCTCAACAGGTCATCCTGATCAATCAAATCCGCGTGCATCATGATGTTCATCCTGGTTAAGAAAGACTTCGATCAGGTTTGATTCTGGTGGGCCGCCAGCGGGTCGGCAAGGCCTGAATGCTGCAATGGCTGGGACGACTATGAACAGGTCGTTTTCGGGCCAGTTACCGGGCAGCGTTGCGGGCACACTTAGGTTCAAGCAAGCGGTTTGACGGTTTGGTCACCCTCGGGACGCACGCTCACACAAAGCACTCTGCCTCGATCTTGTCACGGCTTGATCGGGGCTTTTTTATGCCTGCTTTTTTGTAGGAGCGAGCTTGCTCGCGAAAAACTCAAGGACGCCGCGTCTAACCAGGCAGCGCGCGTTATCGTTGACGTTCTTCGCGAGCAAGCTCGCTCCTACAAGGTTAGCGTTGGGGCAGGCCGATGACGCGCCCGAGCAGGGCAGGCCGGGGCAGGTCTGCTTGCTCGGCACTGAGCATCGCCAACCGCTGCGCAACCGCCTCGCTGAACGGTGCCGAGCGTGGCCCGGTCAGGTCGACATGCAGCAGCATCTGTTCATTGCCTGCCAGTTCCCGTGCTTCGCCGACCCGATGCAGGCTGTGATAGAGATGCAGGCGCTTGCTGTCATGGGCGATCAGTTGGGTATGCACTTCAACATCGGCGCCCAGCTTCACTTCGTGCAGGTAATTGAGGTGCAGTTCCAGGGTGAACAACGAATGGCCGCTGGCTTCGCGGTTGTCGCTGTCCAGGCCCAGGGTGTCCATCAACGCATCGGTGGCGTAGCTGAAGATCAGCAGGTAGAACGCATCGCGCAGATGGCCGTTGTAATCGACCCAGTCGGGGATGATTTTGGTGGTGTAGGTGGTCAACGTTGGCATGTCATGAATCCCTGATCCGTACTCGGTCAACTGTGGGAGCTGGCTTGCCTGCGATGGCGATTTTGGATTCACCCCCGCTATCGCAGGCAAGCCAGCTCCCACAGGAATCAACAGCAGTTATTCAGTGAAGCTCATGCCGTGTTTGGCCTTGGTGGTCTTCACCGCTTCCAGTACCGCCAGCAAACAATCATCACGATAGCGCTCCAGCGCTGAAATGCTATGGCTGCCCAACTGCTCGCGGGTGCCATCGACCACATCATCAATCAGTTTGTCCGTCAGTTCCGGTGCCGGCAGGTATGTCCACGGCAGTTGCAGTGCCGGGCCGAATTGCGCCATGAAATGCCGCATGCCGGCATCGCCGCCGGCCAGGGTGTAGGTCAGGAACGTGCCCATGAACGACCAGCGCAAACCGGCGCCAAAGCGGATCGCATCGTCGATCTCGCCGGTGGTCGCCACACCGTCGTTGACCAGGTGCAGCGCCTCGCGCCACAGCGCTTCGAGCAAGCGGTCGGCGATAAACCCCGGCACTTCCTTGCGCACATGCAAGGGGCGCATGCCGAGGGACTCGTAGACTTTGATGGCTGCCTGGATTGCTTCGGGTGCGGTGTGTTTGCCGCCCACAACTTCTACCAGCGGCAGCAGGTATACCGGGTTGAACGGGTGACCGACCACGCAGCGCTGCGGGTGGGTGGCGCTCTCATAAAACTCACTGGGCAGCAGGCCCGAGGTGCTGGAACCGATTAGCGCGTCGGGCTTGGCCGCCGCACTGATCTTGCTGTGCAACTCCAGTTTCAGCTCCAGGCGTTCCGGGGCGCTTTCCTGGATGAAGTCGGCGTCTTGCACGCATTCTTCGATGGTCGCGACAAACCGCAGGCGGTCCTGGCTGGCGCCCGGTGCCAGGCCCTGTTTTTCCAGGGCGTCCCAGGCATTGGCGACACGTTTGCGCAAAGCCGCTTCGGCCCCGGGCGCAGGGTCCCAGGCCACCACATCCAGGCCGTGGGCGAGGGCGCGGGCCACCCAGCCACTGCCGATGACACCGCTGCCCAGGGCGGCGAAGGTTTTGATCTCGGTGATAAAGCTCATTTGGGTAATTTCCAGTGCTAAAGAGGTTCATTGTGAGAGCTGGCTTGCCTGCGATAGCGGTGGGTCAGTGCCATATGTATCAACTGATGCACCGCTATCGCAGGCAAGCCAGCTCCTACATTTTTGAGCGGGTTGCGGCAGGGGGATCAGCTGCGTTTGGTCAGGCCCATTTTTATGCGGCCTTCTGCCGGGGTCAGCACTCGCGCGCCCAGGCGGCTGAGGATTTCCCCAGCGCGCTCCACCAGTTGCCCATTGGTCGCCAGTACACCCTTGTCCAACCACAGGTTGTCTTCCAGCCCGACCCGCACATTGCCGCCCAGCAGCACGGCTTGCGCCGCCATCGGCATCTGCATGCGCCCAATCCCGAAGCCGGCCCACACCGCATCAACCGGCAGGTTGTCGACCATGGCCTTCATGGTGGTGGTGTCGGCCGGGGCGCCCCAGGGGATGCCCAGGCACAGCTGGAACAACGGGTTGTCGAGCAGGCCTTCCTTGATCATCTGCTTGGCGAACCACAGGTGGCCGGTATCGAAAATCTCCAGCTCGGCCTTCACCCCCAGTTCCTGGATACGCTTGGCGCCCGCCCGCAACTGGGCCGGGGTGGAGACGTAAATGGTGTCGCCATCGCCGAAGTTCAGGGTGCCGCAGTCCAGGGTGCAGATTTCCGGCAGCAGTTCTTCGACGTGGGCCAGGCGGGTCAACGGGCCGACCAGGTCGGTGTTGGGGCCGAACTCCATGGGGTTCTCGCCGCCACCGATTTCCAGGTCGCCACCCATGCCGGCGGTGAGGTTGACGATGATGTCGATATCCGCCTCGCGGATGCGCTCCATCACTTCGCGGTACAACGCTACGTCGCGGCTGAATTTGCCGGTTTGCGGGTCGCGCACATGGCAGTGCACCACGGTGGCGCCGGCTTTGGCAGCCTCCACCGCCGCCGCGGCGATTTGCTTGGGCGTGACCGGCACGTGTGGGCTTCTGGCGGTCGTGTCGCCAGCACCGGTGAGTGCGCAGGTGATGATGACGTCGTGGTTCATGGGGCGGGTTCCTTACAGGCGTGAGGGTGCTGTTCGCGGCCGTTGATGGCCGCGAAACGGAGATTCAGGAGAAGTTACTTGCTGGTCAATTGCAGGTTGGCGGCCGCCGGCTTGCCATCGAAGGTCGTCACGCCTTCCAGCCAGCGCTGCTGGTCCTGGGGGTGATCCTTGAGCCACTGTTTGGCGGATTCCAAGGCATCCTTGTGCTCCAGCAGCGGCTGCATCATCCGGCTCTCGTCGGCGGCGGTGAAGGTCAGGTTGGTCAGCAACTTATGCACATTCGGGCACTGCTCGGCGTAGGTCGGCGTGGTGACGGTCCAGACCGTGGCCATGCCTTCGTTGGGGCCCAGGGCGTCCTCGCTGCCCGACAGATAGGTCATCTGCACATTGACGTTCATCGGGTGCGGCGCCCAGCCGAAGAACACCACCGCCTCCTTGCGGCGCACGGCGCGGTCCACGGCGGCGAGCATGCCGGCCTCGCTGGACTCCACCAGCTGGAACTTGCCCAGGCCGAACTGGTTCTTGGCAATCATCGCCTTGATCTGGGTGTTGGCCCCCGAGCCCGGCTCGATCCCGTAGATCTTGCCGCCCAGTTCTTTGTGGAACTTGGCGATGTCGGCGAAGGTTTTCAGGCCCTTGTCGGCCAGGTAGGTCGGCACTGCGAGGGTGGCGCGGGCGTCCTTGAGGCTGGGCGTGTCGAGGACTTTCACTTGGCCGGCGTCGACGAACGGGGTGATGGTCTGGGTCATCAACGGGTTCCAGTAGCCGAGGAACAGGTCCAGGCGCTGGTCGCGAATGCCGGAGAAGATGATTTGCTGGGAGGCACTGGTTTGCTTGGTGGTGTAGCCGAGGCCGTCGAGCAGCACCTGGGTCATGGCGCTGGTGGCGATCACGTCGGTCCAGTTCACTACACCCATGCGCACGTTTTTACAGGAGGCGGCATCGGCGGCCCACAGGCTGGTGCTCAGGACGGCGCTGAGCGCGAGCACGCAGCGGCTGATCAGTCGGTTCATGATGGATCCCTCGGCAGGTCGTTATTGTGGGTTCCGGCGTCTTTGTGCACCGTGTCGCCAAGTTACCCACCTTGATGCCCGGTAAAACGCACGGCGGCGACCCGATCTTGCACTGTGGCGACCTGTGCCCTTGAATGGGCGTTGGAACTGACGTATCACAGTGACCACGCTACCCGTCCCACGAGTGCGCACCATGTCCCAGGATTTCTACTTTCTGCTGATGCCGGGGTTTTCCGCCATCGGCTTTATCTCTGCCATCGAACCGCTGCGCGTGGCCAACCGTTTTCGCGGCGAGCTGTATCGCTGGCACGTATTGAGTGCGGATGGCGGCGCGGTGCTGGCGAGCAATGGCATGTCCGTCAACGCGGACGAGGGGCTGGCGCCACTGAAAAAGGGCGCGACTTTGCTGGTGGTCGCCGGCTTCGAACCGCTGGAATTCGTCACGCCAGCCCTGGAGCACTGGCTGCGCCGCCTCGATCATGACGGCGTGACCCTGGGCGCCATCGACACCGGCAGCTTCGTCCTGGCCCAGGCCGGCCTGCTCGATGGCTACCGTCTGACCCTGCACTGGGAAGCCATCGATGCCTTCAAGGAGTCCTATCCCGCGCTGGCCGTGACCCAGGAACTGTTCGAAATCGACCGTCGGCGCATCACCTGCGCCGGTGGCACCGCCTCCATCGACTTGATGCTTGACCTGATCAGCCAGGCCCACGGCCCGGAACTGGCGATCCAGGTCTCCGAACAGTTTGTGCTGGGCCGCATCCGCCCGCGCAAAGACCACCAGCGCATGCAGATTGCCACTCGCTACGGGATCAACAACCAGAAGCTGGTGCAGGTGATCGGCGAGATGGAACAACACACCGAACCGCCCCTGAGCACCCTGGCGCTGGCGCAGATGATCAAGGTCACACGGCGCCAACTGGAGCGCCTGTTTCGCCTGCACCTGAACGAAACACCGAGCACCTTCTACCTCGGCCTGCGCCTGGAAAAAGCCCGCAAACTGCTGCGCCAGAGCGGCATGAGCGTGCTGGAAGTGAGCATTGCCTGCGGGTTTGAGTCACCGTCGTACTTCACCCGAAGCTACCGGGCGCGGTTTGCCAAGTGCCCGCGGGAAGATCGGCGGCGGTAGGGCATACGCCGACACAAAATGTGGGAGCGGGCTTGCCTGCGATAGCCATGAGTATCTACACAACTCTCTGATACTTCTGGGCTCTGGGTTTTGGGCTGATGTAGGGGGCATATCCATTGCTGCGGTAACGGCGGCCATGGGTTCCGCTTTTACAGCGGCTCACTTTTGAACAGCGCAAAAGTAAGCAAAACGCTCTTGCCCCACCACTCGGTGCCTCGCCTAGGCTCGGCATGCCCGCAGTCAGGCATTGCTCCGTGGGCCCGCCGCGATCGGCCATCCATGGCCGTGTCGCGGCTACCCCGGCATCCTGCCGGGGTGCCCACTGCGCAATACCTGCCTGCGGCCATCGTGGTTTAACGGGGCGCCTAAGATCAAAAGCCAGATCAACAGCAACGCCAGAGCGCGAAGCTGCATTCCCCTGTGGGAGCGGGCTTGCTCGCGAATGCGGTGGGTCAGTGATGGATATATTGACTGATACACCGCATTCGCGAGCAAGCCCGCTCCCACAGGGGTACGCGCACGATTCGACGATCAGGTCGGCTGTCAGGCCGCCTCGCTCTGCTTGTGATTTTGATCTTAGGCGCCCCGTTAAACCACGCTGGCCGTCATCCGATATTGATTTTGGGAGTAAACCGGCAGGACGCCGGTTTAGCCGCGCTGGGCCATGGATGGCCCATCGCGGCGACCCCCAAAATCAATGTCGGATGACGGGCACACCGAGCCTAGGCGAGGTGCCGAGTGGTGGGGCAAGAGCGTTTTGCTTACTTTTGCGCTGTTCAAAAGTGAGCCGCCGTAAGGGCGGAACCCATACCCGCCGCGACCGCGGCAACGGATATGTACACATACCCAGAAGAGCGAGTTGTGTAGATACTCATGGCTATCGCAGGCAAGCCAGCTCCCACATTGGATGTATGGGGTGGCTTATTTTTTTACCAACGCCGAGCACGCGGTTTTAAAGGCTTCATGCTGATATTTGTTCAGCGTCGCCGGCAGTTCGAAGTTGTGCTTCTTGTACTGCGCATTGATGGTCTGCGGCGACAGCAGGGTCACTTCAACGCCGTCCAGCAACTGCAACACGCCTTCGATCTTGAAGGTGGTCGGGCCGCCGGCGAATTCGCCTTTCTTGCTGCGCTTCTTGATCGCGATGCGGGTGATGCCGTTATCGCGCACAAACGCGGCCACTTGGCTGGCGAAGGCTTTGACGTTGGCGGCCTCGTCATCGTCCTCAAGGGCGATTTTCTTGGTGGCCATGGTGACGTGGGTCAGGTCCGGGGCGGCAACGGCGATGATGGCTTCGCTGCCTTTGATTTCGATGCCGCACAGAGTCATGGGTAGCCTTGGTTCAGAGGAAAGGATGCGCGCGATTGTCGCTTATTCCTGGCCAATCGACTCCAAAAACTCCGACCGCTCATCACTCATCCGCGCCAGGCAGTCATTCTGCGCGATGGCGTAGGCCTTGGTGCCGGTCACTGCCGGGAAGGTGTCCACCGCGCAATCGGCATCCCGCAGTTTTTCCCACTTCTGCTGGGCATCCTTCAGACGAGCGGTAATGTCCGCCAGTTTGGTCTTGTCGCTGCCGTAGGTAGAACCCATGCGTTCCAGCAGGCCTTGATAGTTGTCTTTCAACAACTGCTCGGCGGTGGTTTTGTTGTAGGAGGCGCATTCCAGGGTCTGTTTGTCGTTTTCGATGCCATCACACGGGGTGCTGTCGGTGTCTTCGGCCGCGTGGACGCCAGTGGCGAGGAGTGCCAAAGCCAGGAAAATCGGTTTCATTGCGCCTTCTCATATCGGTGGATGGGTCGAATTCTGGCTCAAGCGTAGGCCAAAGAACAGATGCACGACAGACACGTCCGTGCACCCTTTGTCGTGGATTGACGCTTTCGGCAATTCCCCTGTCGTTTTTGCACCCGGCTCGCTCAGTCCCTGGGCATATGCTGGCCCCAAAGCGCCGGCAGACGATTCGGCGCATGAATCGCCAATAAGGGGACGCCTGATGAGCCCAGCCGAACTGCACGCCGACAGCATCGTTATCGACGGGCTGATCATTGCCAAGTGGAACCGCGACCTGTTCGAGGACATGCGCAAGGGTGGCCTGACGGCCGCCAACTGCACGGTGTCGGTGTGGGAAGGCTTTCAGGCCACGATCAATAACATCGTGGCCAGCCAGACCCTGATCCGCGAGAACAGCGACCTGGTGATCCCGGTGAAAACCACCGCCGATATCCGCCGCGCCAAGGAGCAGGGCAAGACCGGCATCATCTTCGGCTTCCAGAATGCCCACGCGTTTGAAGACCAACTCGGCTACGTCGAGATCTTCAAGCAGCTCGGCGTCGGCGTGGTGCAGATGTGCTACAACACCCAGAACCTGGTGGGCACCGGCTGCTATGAGCGCGACGGAGGCCTGTCGGGCTTCGGGCGCGAAATCGTCGGTGAGATGAACCGTGTCGGCGTCATGTGCGACCTGTCCCATGTCGGCTCCAAGACCAGCGAAGAAGTCATCCTCGAATCGAAAAAACCGGTGTGCTACTCCCACTGCCTGCCGTCCGGCCTGAAAGAGCACCCGCGCAACAAGTCCGATGAAGAACTCAAGTTCATTGCCGACCACGGTGGTTTTGTCGGCGTGACCATGTTTGCGCCATTCCTGGCCAAGGGCATCGATTCGACCATCGACGACTACGCCGAAGCCATCGAATACACCATGAACATTGTCGGCGAAGACGCCATCGGCATCGGTACCGACTTCACCCAGGGCCATGGCCAGGATTTCTTCGAAATGCTGACCCATGACAAGGGCTACGCCCGCCGCCTGACCAGCTTCGGCAAGATCATCAACCCGCTGGGCATCCGCACCGTGGGCGAGTTCCCCAACCTGACCGAGACCCTGCTCAAGCGCGGCCACAGCGAGCGCGTAGTACGCAAGATCATGGGCGAGAACTGGGTCAACGTGTTGAAAGACGTCTGGGGCGAATAAGCCACCGTTTTTTCTCCCCCGGCCATTCGTGCCGGGGCATTACCAAGAATTTTCTGGAGTTAAGTTTCCATGGCCAAGATCGCCCCGCAATTGCCAATCGAAGTCGACAGCGAAACCGGTGTCTGGACCTCCGACGCCTTGCCGATGCTGTACGTACCGCGTCATTTCTTCGTCAACAACCACATGGGCATCGAAGAGGTGCTGGGCGCTGATGCCTACGCCGAAATCCTCTACAAGGCCGGCTACAAATCCGCCTGGCACTGGTGTGAAAAAGAAGCCGAATGCCACGGCCTGGAAGGCGTCGCGGTGTTCGAGCACTACATGAAGCGCCTGTCGCAGCGCGGTTGGGGCCTGTTCAAGATCCAGGACATCGACCTGGATAAAGGCACCGCCAGCGTCAAGCTCGAACACTCGGCATTCGTCTACGTGTACGGCAAGGTCGGGCGCAAGGTCGACTACATGTTCACCGGCTGGTTTGCCGGCGCCATGGACCAGATTCTGCAGGCGCGCGGCAGCAATATTCGCACCGTCGCCGAACAAGTCTACGGAGGCTCCGAAGAGGGCCATGACGACGGTCTGTTCACCGTCAAGCCGTTGTAAGCCGAGGACCGTGCCATGGCTTTCGAAGCAATGTTTGCGCCGATCCAGATCGGCAAACTGACCATCCGCAACCGCGTGCTCAGTACCGCCCACGCCGAGGTGTATGCCACCGACGGCGGGATGACCACCGACCGCTATGTGAAGTATTACGAAGAGAAAGCCAAGGGCGGCATTGGCCTGGCGATCTGTGGCGGCTCCTCGGTGGTGGCGATCGACAGCCCGCAGGAGTGGTGGAGTTCGGTGAACCTGTCCACCGACCGCATCATCCCGCACTTCCAGAACCTGGCTGACGCGATGCATAAGCATGGCGCCAAGATCATGATCCAGATTACCCACATGGGTCGTCGCTCGCGTTGGGACGGCTTCAACTGGCCGACCCTGATGTCGCCGTCGGGGGTGCGCGAGCCGGTGCACCGTGCGACGTGCAAGACCATCGAGCCGGAAGAAATCTGGCGGGTGATCGGCAACTACGCCAGCGCTGCAGGCCGGGCCAAGGCCGGTGGCCTGGATGGCGTGGAGCTGTCGGCGGTGCACCAGCACATGATCGACCAGTTCTGGAGCCCGCGGGTCAACAAACGGACCGATGAATGGGGCGGCAGCTTCGAAAACCGTATGCGTTTCGGCCTCGAAGTGCTCAAGGCAGTGCGTGCGGAAGTCGGCCCGGATTTTTGCGTGGGCATCCGTTTGTGCGGGGATGAATTCCATCCGGACGGCCTGTCCCACGAGGACATGAAGCAGATCGCCAAGTACTACGACGACACCGGCATGCTCGACTTTATCGGGGTGGTCGGCTCGGGGTGCGACACCCACAACACCCTGGCCAACGTGATTCCGAACATGAGTTACCCACCGGAGCCGTTCCTGCACTTGGCGGCCGGGATCAAGGAAGTGGTCAAGTCCCCGGTGCTGCACGCGCAGAACATCAAGGACCCGAACCAGGCCACGCGCATCCTCGAAGGCGGCTACGTGGACATGGTCGGCATGACCCGTGCGCACATGGCCGACCCGCACCTGATCGCCAAGATCAAGATGGGCCAGATCGACCAGATCAAACAGTGCGTCGGCGCCAACTATTGCATCGACCGCCAGTACCAGGGCCTGGATGTACTGTGCATCCAGAACGCCGCGACCTCCCGGGAATACATGGGTGTGCCGCACATCATCGAGAAATCCACCGGCCCCAAGCGCAAAGTGGTAGTGGTCGGTGCCGGCCCGGCCGGGATGGAGGCCGCTCGGGTTGCTGCCGAACGCGGCCACGATGTGACCCTGTTCGAGAAAAAAGACTTTATCGGTGGGCAGATCACCACCGCCTCCAAGGCGCCGCAGCGCGACCAGATTGCCGGTATCACCCGTTGGTTCCAACTGGAACTGGCACGGCTCAATGTCGACCTGCGCCTGGGCGTGGCGGCGGATGCCGCAACCATCCTCGACCTGCGTCCCGATGTGGTGGTGCTGGCGGTGGGCGGGCATCCGTTCATCGAGCAGAACGAACACTGGGGCGCGGCAGAAGGCCTGGTGGTCAGCAGTTGGGATGTGCTCGACGGCAAGGTGGCGCCGGGCAAGAACGTGCTGGTGTACGACACCATCTGCGAATTCACCGGCATGTCCGTGGCCGACTTTCTGGCCGACAAGGGTTGCCAGGTCGAGATCGTCACCGACGACATCAAGCCCGGCGTGGCCATCGGCGGTACGTCATTCCCGACTTACTACCGCAGCATGTACCCCAAGGAAGTGATCATGACCGGCGACATGATGCTGGAGAAGGTCTACCGCGAGGGCGACAAGCTGATAGCCGTGCTGGAGAACGAATACACCGGCGCCAAGGAAGAGCGGGTGGTGGACCAGGTGGTGGTGGAAAACGGCGTGCGCCCGGATGAAGAAATCTACTACGCCCTCAAGCAAGGGGCGCGCAACAAGGGGCAGATGGACGTCGAAGCGTTGTTCGCGATCAAGCCGCAACCGTGCCTGAGCGAACCGGGGGAAGGGTACTTGCTGTTCCGCATCGGTGACTGTGTGGCCCAGCGCAATACCCACGCCGCGATCTATGACGCCCTGCGTTTGTGCAAGGATTTCTGACCCAACACCGAACCAATGTGGACTCGGTCAAAAATGTGGGAGCGGGCTTGCTCGCGAAAGCGGTGTGTCAGTCGATACATCCGGTGGCTGATGCACCGCCTTCGCGAGCAAGCCCGCTCCCACATTAGAGCTGTGTGGTCTGTGGGAGCTTCACCATGTTGAACACCCTTCTTCCGATTCTCCTGTTTGCAGCCCTGGGCCTCGCTGTCCTCGGCGCTCTGCGCCGGGTGAACATGTGGCGCCGTGGCCGTGCCGCCAAGGTCGACCTGCTGGGCGGGCTGCTGGCCATGCCCAAGCGCTACATGGTCGACCTGCACCACGTGGTTGCCCGCGACAAATACATCGCCAATACCCACGTGGCCACGGCCCTGGGCTTTGTGTTGTCGGCGTTGCTGGCAATTCTGGTGCACGGTTTCGGCCTGCACAATCGCATCCTCGGCTACGCCTTGCTGCTGGCCTCGGTGCTGATGTTTGTCGGCGCCACCTTCGTCTACCTGCGCCGGCGCAACCCACCCGCGCGCCTGTCCAAGGGGCCCTGGATGCGCCTGCCGAAAAGCCTGATGGCGTTCTCGGTAAGTTTCTTTCTGGTGACCTTGCCGGTGGCCGGGATCCTGCCTGCCGACTTCGGTGGCTGGCTGCTGGCCGCGCTGCTCGGTGTGGGTGTGCTGTGGGGCGTGTCGGAGATGTTCTTCGGCATGACCTGGGGCGGGCCGATGAAGCATGCGTTTGCCGGTGCCCTGCACCTGGCCTGGCACCGCCGCGCCGAACGTTTTGGGGGTGGCCGTTCCACCGGCTTGAAGCCGTTGGACCTGAGTGACAAAAGCGCGCCCCTGGGCGTGGAAAAACCCAAGGACTTCACCTGGAACCAACTGCTCGGTTTCGACGCCTGCGTGCAGTGCGGCAAGTGCGAAGCCGCGTGCCCTGCATTCGCCGCCGGCCAGCCGCTGAACCCGAAAAAACTGATCCAGGACATGGTGGTCGGCCTGGCCGGTGGCACCGATGCCAAGTTCGCCGGCAGCCCGTATCCGGGCAAGGCCATTGGCGAGCACAGCGGCAACCCGCACCAACCGATCGTCAACGGCCTGGTGGACGCCGAGACCTTGTGGTCGTGCACCACCTGCCGTGCCTGCGTCGAAGAATGCCCGATGATGATCGAGCACGTGGATGCCATCGTCGATATGCGCCGCCACTTGACCCTGGAAAAAGGCGCGACGCCGAACAAGGGCGCCGAAGTCCTGGAGAACCTGATCGCCACCGACAACCCTGGCGGTTTTGCCCCGGGCGGGCGGATGAACTGGGCGGCGGACTTGAACCTGCCGCTGCTCGGCGACAAGAAGACAACTGACGTACTGTTCTGGGTTGGCGATGGTGCCTTCGACATGCGTAACCAGCGGACCTTGCGCGCCTTCGTCAAAGTGCTGAAGGCAGCCAAGGTCGATTTCGCCGTGCTGGGCCTGGAAGAGCGCGACAGTGGCGACGTGGCCCGGCGCCTGGGGGATGAGGCGACGTTCCAGCTGCTGGCCGCACGCAATATCCAGACCCTGGCCAAGTACAGTTTCCAGCGCATCGTGACCTGTGACCCTCACAGTTTCCACGTGCTGAAAAACGAATATGGCGCCTTCGACGGCCATTACCTGGTGCAGCACCACAGCACCTACATGGCCGAGCTGATCGACGCCGGCGCGCTGAACCTGGGCCAGCACAAAGGCAACAGCGTGACCTATCACGACCCGTGCTACCTGGGCCGTTACAACGGCGAGTACGAGGCACCGCGCCACGTGCTGCGGGCGCTGGGGATCGAGGTCAAGGAGATGCAGCGTTCGGGCTTCCGTTCCCGTTGCTGTGGCGGCGGGGGCGGCGCGCCGATCACCGATATTCCCGGCAAGCAGCGCATCCCCGACATGCGCATGGAAGACATCCGCGAGACCGGCGCCGAGCTGGTGGCCGTCGGTTGTCCACAGTGCACGGCGATGCTCGAAGGGGTGGTCGAGCCACGCCCCCTGATCAAAGACATTGCCGAACTGGTGGCGGATGCCCTGCTCGAAGAGCCTGCACCGGCCAAGACCCCGAATTTGCGTGAACCTGCGGAGGTGCATTGATGAGCGACATTATCCGCCGCGACCCACGGGCCGAATGGATCGCCCGCAACCGCCTGCACCCGCTGCATGCGGCAATGCAACCGGAGCAGCACAGTTGGATGGGGCCTAACGGCATCATCCGCAAGAATGTGCACGGCATGGGTTTTATCGGCCCCAACGGCATCAAGCGTATCGACCGCAGCGGCGCCCAGCAGGGTGGCGCCACCAAGCGCACGGCAGCGGTGCAAGTGCAGTTGCCGCTGCACCAGGTGCCAGCCCCGGCGTTCTACATCAACGTGGTGCCGGATATGGTCGGCGGCCGCCTGAGCAGCCACGACCGCGACTTGCTGGGCCTGGCGCGGCAACTCGCCGGCAGCGACGGCGCGGTGCTGGCGGTGGTGTTTGGCGAGCACAAGGAAAGCGCGTTCGACACGGCCGGCGTGGACCGCCTGCTGGTGTTGGACGGCCGTGAATTCGACGGTTATTCACCGGAGCAACGGGTCCATGGCCTGCGGGCTGTGGATAACCAGTTCAGCCCGCGTCACTGGCTGCTGCCCGACAGCCGCAGTGGCGGTGGCGAACTGGGGCGGCGCTTTGCCGCGAGCCTCAAGGAACGCCCGGCCACCCGGGTCTGGCAGATCAAGGGCGGCGAGTGTATCGGCCGTGCCGGTGCGGGCCGGGAGGACCTGGCGCGAGCGCTGCCAAGGCTGATCCTGGCCGCGGTGGAATGTGCCGATCCCGTCAGCGATACGCGCCATGAAGTGTTGCCGGTGGAGTTATCCACAGCGCTGGCGCGCAGCTTGCCGCGTATCGAGGATCTGGGCGCGGTGGCGGTGGACCCGGGCGCGATTACCATGGCCGAGGCCGAGTTTATTTTCTCGGGTGGCAACGGGGTCAAGGACTGGGAGCTGTTCCACCAGACCGCTGCCGCCCTGGGGGCTACCGAAGGTGCGTCGCGGGTGGCCGTGGACGATGGCTTCATGGCACGGGACCGGCAGGTTGGCGCCAGTGGTATCTGGGTCACCGCACGGGTGTATGTGGCCGTGGGGATCTCCGGGGCGATCCAGCACCTGCAAGGCATTGGTGCCTGCGACAAAGTTGTGGCGATCAACCTCGATCCTGGTTGCGACATGATCAAGCGCGCCGACCTGTCGGTGATCGGTGACAGCGGCGAAATTCTCCGGGCCTTGATCGCAGCGGTCCAGGCCCACCGCAACGGCGCCAAGCGCGATGCGGCTTAAGCAAAGGATATGGCCATGACGACCCATGTAATCAGCCTGGTCTCCATAGGCGCCCACCCGACCTCCGGCCGCCCCCGTCGCGCCGAACAGGATGCCCGCGCCGTGGAATTGGGGTTGCAACTGGCTGGGGATAACCTGCAAGTGCTGCATGCCGGCGACATCGCCGAACCGACCCTGCGCGCCTACCTGGGCATGGGATTGGCGCAGTTGCATGTACTGGAGCAGCCGGCCGGCGCCGATGCCTTGCCGGTACTCGGTGACTATCTACAGGACGCTGGTGCCCAGGTGGTGCTTACCGGCAGCCAGGCAGAAACCGGCGAAGGCTCGGGCATGCTGCCCTTCCTGTTGGCCGAACACCTGGGCTGGCCGCTGATTGTCGGGCTGGCCCAGGTGGAGTCCATCGACAGCGGTGTGGCCCATGTGCTGCAAGCCTTGCCGCGCGGGCAGCGGCGGCGCCTGAAGGTGCGCCTGCCGTTTGTGGCCACGGTGGATAACGCTGGGCCCAAGCCGCGGCAAAGCGCCTATGGCCCGGCCCAGCGCGGTGTGCTGCAGGAGCACGACGTGCAGGTGGTGGACGATGAGTTATTCACAGGCGCCGTGCTGCAACCGGCCAAGCCTCGACCCAAGCGTCTCAAAGTGATCAAGGCCAAGAGTGGCGCCGACCGCATGAAGGCCGCCACGGCCAAGGCCAGCGGCGGCGGTGGCCAGGTGCTCAAGGGCCTGGGCCCCGAGGCGGGCGCCGAAGCCATTCTCAAGCTGCTGATCGAAGAAGGCGTGGTGCGCTGACCCCCTGTAGGAGCGAGCTTGCTTGCGAAGAACCTGAGCGCGCAGCGTTAAACCAGACACGCTGCGTTACCGTTGGCCTTTTTCGCGAGCAAGCTCGCTCCTACAAGGCGTGTGCGTGGGTGTTTACCCACAATCCCTGTTAACCCACCTGTGGATAACCTGTTCGCGGCTGTCCACACCCCATGTAAATCAAGCGCTACAGCCCTCTGTACGAAAAACAACCAACCTAAGCAACGGTTTTTACTGGGCTTTTTCTGTGGATAAGGAAAAAGCCCGGCCCGGAGTTGCCCCCAAAGTCTGTTGGTGCTTCTGTGGATAAGATGTTCGCTACCCGCTACAGGCCTTATAAATGAAGGCGTGCAGTGGCTTGGTTGAAATATGATCAATGTGGCCGTTTCCGCTTGAATCTTCGCGCAAAGCCTCGATTTTGCTCGGTTGTAGACGGTTTTCCACAGACAGGCCAAAGTTGCCCCCAAAGTCTGTTGGCGCTTCTGTGGATAAGGTGTTTGCGTTCCGCTACAGGCTATATAGAACGTGGCTTGTAGGCTTTAGGTCAAAAAATGATCAATGTTGGATAAAACCCGTTGCTTTGAATAAGTCACGGATTTTCTTGGTTTTATTTCGAGGTAAGAGCGCAGTTGCCCACAATTGCTGTGGGTGGGTTTGTGGATAAGTTGTTGGAGGATGGCTGCGGGGCAGGATAACAGTGGGCTGACGGCCCTATGCTCAATTTTTGACCAGATGCGGACCCAAATGTGGGGGCGAGCAAGCCCGCTCCCACATTTTTTGATCCCGGGTGGGTCAGTTACTCGTGTGCGGCAATGCCCTTGAGGTACGGGGCCGGTGCCGCTCCCAGGTTGTTGAGCATGCGCTCGCTGTACCAGTCCACAAAGTTCACCACGCCGAACTCATAGGTCTTGGAGTAAGGCCCCGGCTGGTAAGCGGTGGAGTTGATCCCGCGCTGGTTCTCTTCGGCCAGGCGCCGGTCCTGGTCATTGGTGGCATCCCACACTTGGCGCATGCGGTCGACGTCGTAGTCCACACCTTCCACGGCGTCCTTGTGCACCAGCCACTTGGTGGTGACCATGGTTTCCTGGGCGCTGATCGGCCATACCGTGAAGACGATGATGTGATCGCCCATGCAGTGGTTCCACGAGTGGGGCAGGTGCAGGATGCGCATCGAGCCCAGGTCGGGGTTCTGGATCCGGCCCATGAGTTTCTTGCAGCCCTGCTTGCCATCCAGGGTCATGGAAACGGTGCCCTTGAGCAGCGGCATGCGCACGATGCGGTTTCGCAGGCCGAAGCTGGCGTGGGCGTAAGGGATCTTCTCGGCGTCCCAGGCAGCGGCGGATGCGGCGACGTGGTCTTTAAACGCCTGGTCGGCCCGTGGGTCGGTGACGTCGTCCCATTCCAGCAGGGTTTTCAGCAACTCGGGGTGCGAGGCGTTGCAGTGGTAGCACTCGCGGTTGTTTTCCAGCACCAGTTTCCAGTTGGCTTTTTCAAACAAGGTGGTCTGGATCGCCACCTTGGTGTTTTCCATGTCGTAGGGTTCCATGTAGTGGTTGAGCGTCGACAGAAAGTCATCGATGGCCGGTGGGTTTTCGGCCAGGCTGATGAAGATGTAGCCGCCGGCGGTCTTCACGTTTACCGGCTTGAGGCCGTACTGCTTCATGTCGAAGTCGGCGCCCATCTCGGTGCCGGCGAACAGTAGGCGCCCGTCCAGTTCGTAGGTCCACTGGTGGTAATGGCAAACCAGTTTGGCGACCTTGCCCTTGTCGCTGGTACACAAGCGCGAACCGCGGTGGCGGCAGACGTTGTGAAAGGCATGCACCACGCCTTCGGCGCCACGGATCACGATGATCGGGTTCTTGCCGATCTGCAGGGTCAGGTAGTTGCCCTTGGTGGGGATTTCGCAGGTCATGCCGGCGATCAACCATTCCTTCTGGAAGATCTCCTGCATGTCGATATCGAACAGCCGCTGGTCAGAGTAAAACGGCTGGGGCAACGAAAAAGTGCGCTCGCGCTCTTGCAACATTTGCGCGGTGGCCTTGCGTGCGGGTTCCAGCGGATCGCCCAAGCTCAAGGTTGCGGTGACGTCCATCGTATGTGTCCTCAAGGCCATTCTGTGTGGCCGCGATAAGTGGCTAATCAGGTTTGCAGCAAGGCGTAAAGAAAGCGTCGTTGTTGGCTGCGAGTGTGGGCCCGGCGCTGCCCGCAACCTTGTCCATTAACGACATGGCCCACTCTGTTCCCGACGCGCAACCCCAGTGGTATGGGGGCTGGTCGCGATAAGTATGCGAATGTCGCAGATAGGTAAATGGCAGGTCGCGGCGTTACGCAGAATCGCCAGCATCAAGCCGAACTACGGCCGTGGAGAACAGCATGTCCAACACCTTCCTGAATCCTGTCACTACCCAGACCTGGGCCAATGGTCGGCACATCGTCCGGTGCGTCAAAGTCATCCAGGAAACCTGGGATGTGCGCACCTTCTGCTTTATGGCCGACCAGCCGATCCTGTTCTTTTTCAAGCCGGGGCAGTTCGTCACCCTGGAGCTGGAAATCGACGGCCAGCCGATCATGCGGTCGTACACCATTTCCAGCTCGCCATCGGTGCCCTACAGCTTCTCGGTGACCATCAAGCGCGTGCCGGGCGGGCGGGTGTCGAACTGGCTGCACGACACCCTGCATGAAGGGCAAGAGTTGGCGGTGCACGGGCCGGTAGGGCTGTTCAACGCCATCGACTTCCCGAGCCCTAAAGTGCTGTACCTGAGCGGCGGCGTGGGGATCACCCCGGTGATGTCCATGGCCCGTTGGTTCTATGACACCAACGCCAATGTCGACATGACCTTTATCCACAGTGCGCGCTCGCCCAAAGACATCATTTACCACCGCGAGCTGGAGCACATGGCCTCGCGCATCGACAACTTCAGCCTGCACCTGATCTGCGAGAAACACGGCCTGGGCGAACCCTGGGCCGGGTATCGCGGCTACCTGAACCACAAGATGCTGGAATTGATGGTGCCGGACTTCCTTGAGCGGGAAGTGTTCTGCTGCGGGCCGACGCCTTATATGAACGCGGTCAAACGCCTGCTCGAAGCGGCGGGCTTCGACATGGCGCGCTACCACGAGGAATCCTTCGGCGCCACGCCAGCGGAAGCCCGCGCCGATGCGGTCGAACAAGCCGAACAAGCCGCCGACGCGCCGCAAATCGACCAGGCGGATTTGCATCAAGTGGAATTCATTGCATCGGGCAAAAGCATCCGCGTGGCACCGGGCGAAACCGTGCATGCCGCCGCCGCCAAGCTCGGCCTGCTGATCCCCAAAGCCTGCGGCATGGGGATTTGTGGCACATGCAAAGTGATGAAGCTGGGCGGGGAGGTCGAGATGGAGCACAACGGCGGCATCACCGAAGAAGACGAAGCCGAAGGCTACATCCTGTCGTGCTGCAGCGTGCCGAAGGGGGATGTGCGGATCGAGTTCTGACGCTCAGTACAACTGCGGCCGCCGATCATGATGCACGTGGTTGTGTGCGCTGATGAACTTATCCCGGGCCTGGGCCAGAGGCAGGTCCGCCACCAGGCACTGTTCTTGCTGATGGGCGGTCGCGCCGGCCTGGGGGTAGCCATCGGCATCGACGATAACTGACCCTCCCACCCAATTGACGCCGCGTTCTTCGCCATGGCGGTCGCAGGCGGCAATGAACAGGCGGTTGACGGCCGCATTGGCCTGGACCCGGACGATTTCTGCCGGCCTTTCGCCGGCGGGGCGCGGGCCATCTGGCCAGTTGACGGGCGCACACAGCAGGTCGGCACCGGCCAGGGCGGCCAGGCGTACCCACTCGGGCAACTCCAGGTCGTAGCAGATCATCACGGCGATGCGGCCGACGGCGGTGTCGACCACCGGCGGGGGCTGGGTGCCGGGGGTGAAGATCAACGTTTCGCGATCCCACAAATGCGCCTTGCGGTACACCGTCAGCCTGCCGTGCGGCTCTATCAGGGCGGCGCTGTTGGCCACCTGCGTTGCCGTCAGCCGCTCACAAAAGCCGGCCACGACAATGATGTTTAGTGAGTTTGCCAGGGTTTTCCACAGGGTCAGTGTCGGGCCATCGAGGGTTTCGGACACCCTGAGGGCTTCCTGCATGTCAGTGAACACATAACCGCTTTGGGTCAACTCCGGCAGCACCACCACCTGCGCGCCCAGCGCCGCTGCACTGCGGATGGCCTCGGCGCTGAGGGTGCGGTTGTACTCGGCGTCGCCGATACGGGGGGCCAGTTGATGACAGACGACACGTACGCTGTTCATGGGGTGTTGCCTTCCAACATGGCTTCGCTGGCGGCAATCGCACGGCGCTCGGCGTTATGGTCAAGGTTGCGGTTCATTGCACAGTAGACGAGCGCGGAAACGGCCAGCCCGATCACAAACGCAATGTCGGCACCGCCCAGTGCCACGGCGACCGGCCCCACGTAGAAGCTCAACGACATGAACGGCACCATCGAGGCCATGCCCAGGCCATAGGCGACCAGGCCCGCTTTGCCCCACTGGCCATAGATGCCGGCGGAGTTGAAGATGTCGCTGATGGCGTATTGGCCTTTGCGCACCAGATAAAAGTCCGCGAGGTTGACGGCGGTCCACGGCACCAGGAAATACAACATCAGCAGCACAAACGTATTGAAGCTGGCCAGGTAGCTGTCAGGAATGCTCAGGGCGATCAGGAAAATCACCACGGCCACCAGGCCGATGCCAATGATCCGGCTCTTGAGGCGCGGCTGGATCTTCACGAAACCGTCGATGGCACTGATGCCAGTCAGCATGGCGCCGTAGCAGTTGACCGCCATGATGCCAATCAACGCCGGCACCGCGATCAGCACGGTGAAGGTGCCGAAGCCGGGGATCACCTGGTTGCCCACGGTGCGCACGCTGGTGATGGCATCCGGCGAAGGCAGCGCCGAAGCGAGGAATGCGCCCAGGGACATCAGCCACAAGGCAGAGCCGGCAGCGCCCAGGTAAGTCCAGAAAATCACCCGGCGCGACGGCGTTTGGTGGGGCAGGTAGCGCGAGTAGTCCGAGACGTACACGGCGTAGCTGATCTGATAACCGGCAGCGGCGCTGAGCTGAATCAGGAACGCCGACCACGAGAAGTGGGCATCGGCCACCGCAGCGTCGGCTGACAGGCTCATCAGGGCGGCGACGGTCAGCAACGCGAATACGCTGATCATCACGTAGGTCAACCAGCGTTGCACCGTGTGCAGCAGGTCATGGCCGATTACGGCGATTACCACCGCGAGGATGATCATCAGCGCATACCACGGCGCGCGGCTGCCCGGCAGGACCGTGTTGATGGCATCGGTGGCGAGAATCACGTTGAACACGTTGAAGCCGATGTACACAAAGATCACCGCGATAAACGGCACGATGGCCCCGCGCAGACCGAACTGGGCACGTGACTGGATCATCTGCGGCAAGCCCATGCGCGGGCCCTGGTTGGCGTGGAACGCCATGGCGAAGGTGCCCAGGCACACACCAATGACAATCGCCAGCACGGCATAGACCAGGCTCAAGCCCAACGCAGCCCCGGTGAAGCCGGTGACCATGGTGGTGAGGACGAAGTTGCCCGTGAACCAGAACGGACCCTGGTGCCAGACTTTGCCGTGGCGTTCGCTACGCGGAACGTAGTCAATGGAGCGGGTCTCGATTTTCAGGCCGGGAGCGGCGCGGGGAGCGGTCTTGTCGGATAGGGCGTTCATAGGTTCACGGCTTGTTTTTATAGGGGCTGAGTGCCGGAGCATCGGGTAACTGGCGGGCCAATTGAATCGTGATCTATAAATAATTACTTCAGACTTTCCTTAAGTAATGCTTTTTCGCGGGCGGCGACGGAACCGCTTTGTCTTATTGCAAAGCGATATAACCAGGGTGCGGTCGGTCTTCTAGTCTGGTTTTTAGTCCCGTCGCAGTCGCCTTTAGCCGTGTCGTAAAGGGTGGACGCTCACCCTATCTGCAAGGAAGCCACCATGTCTGCGATTCCCTCCCGTTCCCAGGGGGCCCAGCGCCTGTTGAACAAAAACGTCACGGCGCTGATTCCTGATTTTCCGTTCCATTACGCCCGCTATCTGTGGCAGGCGGCGATCCTCAAGAAACCCCTGGGCCATGTCGCGGTGCCGCATTATGGCGAGCAGGTGTTGATCGTCGGGGCCGGTGTGTCCGGTCTGGTGGCCGCCTACGAGGCGATGCGCATGGGCCTGCATCCGATTGTGGTGGAAGCCTCCGGGCGCATTGGCGGGCGGCTCTACTCCCAGGTGGTGGGTGATCGCAACGACCCGCACGCCCGGGTGATCTGTGAGCTGGGGGCCATGCGTTTTCCCAAGTCCGGCAAGGCGTTGATGCACTACTTCAATAAGGTCGGGATGGACGCAAACTCGACGGACTTCCCCAACCCCGGCTCGCCCGCCGCCCCCAGTACTGTTGTCGATTACGAGAACGAACAGACGTACTACGAACGCAATGACTTGCCGGAAAAATACAAACGAATCGAAGACATGTTCTTCGGCGACTTCCTCGAGCAGGCTCCGATCCGTTTTACCGACATGGAAAATGCGATGCAGGAAACCGCGGTCGATCAGGGCGAAATCAAGGCAATCTGGAACACGATCCTGAGGGCGGGCTGGGATGACCTGAGTTTCTATGCGGCCATGGTCGAGCAAGCCAGGTGGAGCAGGGAGGACATTGACCTGTTTGGCCAGATCGGCTTCGGCACCGGCGGTTGGAACACCGACTATCCGAACTGTTTCCTGGAAGTGTTGCGGGTGCTTTACACCGGCCTGGATACCAACCACACGTTGATGTATGACGGCTCCAGCGAGCTGCCCCTGCGTTTATGGAGCCGCACGCCGGCTTCGTTCGGCGACACCCAGGTCCATTGGCCAGCGGACGCGACCGTGGAGAGCCTGACGCGGCGGGAGATTGCCGACCCTCTCAATCAGGAAGTCCGGCAGATTCACCGCCTGGCCGATGGCACCTTCGATGTGTACCTGCATGACAACAAACTGGGTCGAGACACCCTGCGCAACTTTAAAAGTGTGGTCTATACGCCTCACGTACGGGTGCTCGACAAGTTCCGCTATATGGATGGCAAAGACCGCTTTACGCCGATGAACAGCTTGTTGCCCCAGGCTACCTGGGAAGCGGTCATGTACACCCATTACATGCAATCGGCGAAGATCTTTGCCAACACTCGACGGCCGTTTTGGAATGATGTCGAGAACGGTCGCTACAAGATGAGTGTGACCTTGTCGGACCGGCTCACCCGAGGCACCTATCTGTTGGACTATGCCCCAGGTGCTGGGGTGAACAAAGGCAGCGGCCTGTTCCTCTCCTATACCTGGAACGATGACAGCCTGAAATTCCTGGGGGACCGTAGTGCGCCGTTGCCGACCCATGTGCAGTTGTGTACGACCTTGCTCGATACGGTGTACGCCGACACACAACTGGACCTGGCGGCCGAGTTCGGCATGGTTGACCCCTTCATCGAAATCAACTGGGAAGATGAGCCGTTTTACTTGTGCGCCTTCAAGATGAACCTGCCGGGGCAGTATGAGTATCAGCGCCTGCTGTTTTCCCAGTTCATGAGTGGTGTAAGGGAAGGGGTGCCGGACGGTTTCATTCTGTCTGGCGATGATATTTCCTGGACCGGGGGCTGGGCCGAAGGCGCTGTGACCACGGCCTTGAATGCGGTGAACAAGCTGGCGGTCACGTTTGGCGGTGGGACGCTCGAACACAATCCCGGGCCGATTGACCAGTGGGATGCGTTACAGCCTCTCCAATTGTAGGAGTTTGCCGGCGGAGGCGACCTCAGGATCGCCATCGCCGGCAAGCCGGCTTCTACAAGGGGATCAGGCGCCCATCACTTCGCGAATATCCGCCGCGAGTTCACGCACCCGTTCTTCCTCGGTATCCCACGCACACATGAAGCGTGCGCCGCCCTTGCCGATAAAGGTGTAGAAGCGCCAGCCCTTGGCCGTCAGTGCGGCGATGGCCGGCTCCGAGAGTTGCAGGAACACGCCGTTGGCCTGCACCGGGAACATCAACTCCACGCCGGGAATATCCGCCACCAGGCTGCTGAGCAACTGCGCGCAGTGGTTGGCGTGGCGTGCGTGTTTGAGCCAGGCGTCGTTTTCCAGCAGGCCGACCCACGGCGCGGACAGGAAGCGCATTTTCGAGGCCAGTTGGCCGGCCTGTTTGCAGCGATAGTCGAAGTCTTCAGCCAGTTTGTGGTTGAAGAACAGGATCGCCTCACCCACCGCCATGCCGTTCTTGGTGCCGCCAAAACACAGGACATCCACCCCGGCTTTCCAGGTCAGGTCGGCCGGCGAGCAGCCGAGGAAGGCGCAGGCGTTGGAGAAGCGTGCGCCGTCCATATGCAGGTTCAGCCCCAGCTCCTTGCAGGTGACGCTGATGGCGCGGATTTCATCCGGGGTGTACACGCTGCCCACTTCGGTGGCCTGGGTCAGGGTCACGACGCGGGGCTTGGGGTAGTGGATATCCTGGCGCTTGAGGGCGATCTCACGGATCGATTCCGGGGTCAGCTTGCCATTCTCGGTGCGCGCGGTGAGCAGTTTGGAGCCATTGGAGAAAAACTCCGGTGCGCCGCATTCGTCGGTCTCGACGTGGGCGGTTTCCGAGCAAATCACGCTATGGTAGCTCTGGCACAGCGAAGACAGGGCCAGGGAGTTGGCCGCTGTACCGTTGAAGGCGAAGAACACTTCACAGTCGGTTTCAAACAGTTTGCGGAAACCGTCGGCGGCGCGGTGGGTCCATTCATCGTCGCCATAGGCGCGTTGATGGCCCTGGTTGGCGAGTTCCATGGCGGCCCAGGCTTCCGGGCAGATACCGGAATAGTTGTCGCTGGCGAATTGTTGGCTCTTGTCGGTCATGGCCCGTTCCTGTGGTCGATGTTGGTGCGCACTTTAACCAAGAATATCCGGCGGGCGCACGCACTGTTAATGCAAAGTCTCTGGGGAATTATGCACGGTACTGAAACGATTCCTGTAAGGCGTGGCCGCGATGGCGCGCTGGACCTGCTCAAATGGCTGGCGCTGCTGAGTATGGTGCTCGATCACCTGCGCTATGTCGGTTTGAGCCTCGATGGCCTGTACGTGCCGGGGCGCCTGGCGTTCCCCTGGTTTTGCCTGGCGATTGCGGCGAACCTGCACCGGGTCAAGGCGGGGCCGGCGGTCTTTCAATGGCGTTACCTGGGCTGGTTGCTGCTGTTCAGTGTGATCAGCGAGGTGCCCTATCGGATGTTTATCGAGGATGCCGATACATTGAATGTGCTGCCGACCCTGGCGCTGGGTTTGCTGGTTGCCAGGGGATGGCAGCAGAAGACGCTTTTTGATCGAGGATTGGCGCTGATTGCCTTGTTGTTGGCGGCGGTATTCTCGTCGAGCCTGATGTTCGGTTTTTTTGGTGTATTGCTGCCGTTGGCGATGCTGTTGGTGTTCAGTCGCCCCTGGTATTTCAGCATTGTGCCGGGGGTGGTGTGCGTGGCTGCCAATCAATGGCAGGTTTTGCTTGATAGCGGCAACCTCGTGGCGCTGCTCGGGTTGGCGACGTGCCTGATTGCGCCATTGGCCGGGCTGGTCTTGTTGCGACAGGCCAAAAACGCCTCGCCCCCGGCCATGCGCCGCTGGGCCTACGCGCTCTACCCCCTGCATTTCCTGCTGCTATTACTCGTGCGCCAGGCCATCGCCTAACCCCCTGTAGGAGCGAGCTTGCTCGCGAAAAACGTCAACGATAACGCGGGCGGCCTGATGGAACGCGGCGCCCTCAGGTTTTTCGCGAGCAAGCTCGCTCCTACAGTTTTCGACCTCCAGTCAGCATTTGCTCAGGCCATGTCGTAAACGCACCTTTGCGTGGCGTGCGTAGGCATTTGACCTGTCTGCGCCAGCCCTACCATCGCATCAAAGGGCCCTGCACGGGCCTCAACAATACGAAAGGCTGGGAGAGACGCGATGTTCAGCAAACAAGACCAGATCCAGGGATATGACGACGCACTGCTGGCGGCCATGAATGCCGAGGAGCAGCGTCAGGAAGATCATATCGAGCTGATCGCGTCGGAGAACTACACCAGCAAGCGTGTGATGGAAGCTCAAGGCAGCGGCCTCACCAACAAATACGCCGAAGGCTATCCGGGCAAACGCTACTACGGCGGCTGCGAGCACGTGGACAAGGTTGAAGCCCTGGCCATCGAACGCGCCAAGCAACTGTTCGGCGCCGATTACGCCAACGTGCAGCCGCACTCCGGTTCGTCCGCCAATAGCGCCGTGTACCTGGCGCTGATCAATGCCGGCGACACCATTCTGGGCATGAGCCTGGCCCACGGCGGTCACTTGACCCACGGCGCAAAAGTGTCGTCCTCGGGCAAGCTGTACAACGCCGTGCAGTACGGCATCAACACCGACACCGGCCTGATCGACTACGACGAAGTCGAGCGCCTGGCCGTGGAGCACAAGCCGAAAATGGTCGTGGCCGGTTTCTCTGCCTACTCCAAGACCCTGGATTTCCCGCGCTTTCGCCAGATCGCCGACAAGGTTGGCGCGCTGCTGTTCGTCGACATGGCCCACGTCGCAGGCTTGGTTGCCGCCGGCCTGTACCCGAACCCGCTGCCGTACGCCGATGTGGTGACCACCACCACCCACAAGACCCTGCGCGGTCCACGGGGTGGCCTGATCCTGGCCAAGTCCAACGAAGAGATTGAGAAAAAACTCAACTCCGCCGTGTTCCCAGGCGCACAGGGCGGCCCGCTGATGCACGTGATCGCGGGCAAGGCTGTGTGCTTCAAGGAGGCGATGGAGCCGGGCTTCAAAGCTTATCAACAGCAGGTGATCGACAACGCCCAGGCCATGGCCAGCGTGTTTATCAAGCGTGGCTACGATGTGGTGTCTGGCGGCACCGATAACCACCTGTTCCTGGTCAGCCTGATCCGCCAGGGCCTCACCGGCAAGGACGCAGACGCTGCCCTCGGTCGTGCCCATATCACCGTCAACAAGAACGCCGTGCCCAATGACCCCCAGTCGCCGTTCGTGACCTCGGGCCTGCGCATCGGCACACCGGCGGTGACCACACGCGGTTTCAAAGTGGCGCAGTGCGTCGAGTTGGCTGGCTGGATCTGCGACATCCTCGACAACCTCGGCGATGCCGATGTCGAGGCCAACGTGGCCAAGCACGTGTCTGCCCTGTGCGCTGATTTCCCGGTTTATCGCTGAGCGCGGTTTTGGAGTAATGACTATGCAACGCTACTCAGGCTTCGGCCTCTTCAAGCACTCACTCAGCCACCACGAAAACTGGCAGAAGATGTGGCGCACGCCGACCCCTAAAAAGGTGTATGACGTGGTCATCGTCGGCGGCGGCGGGCATGGTCTGGCGACCGCTTATTACCTGGCCAAGGAACACGGGATCACCAACGTGGCCGTGGTCGAGAAAGGTTGGCTGGGCGGCGGTAACACCGCGCGCAACACCACCATCGTGCGTTCCAACTACCTGTGGGATGAGTCGGCGCACCTGTACGAACACGCAATGAAGCTGTGGGAAGGTCTGTCCCAGGACTTGAACTACAACGTGATGTTCTCCCAGCGCGGCGTCTACAACCTGTGCCACACCCTGCAGGACATCCGTGATTCCGAGCGTCGCGTGAGTGCCAACCGCCTCAATGGCGTGGACGGCGAGCTGCTCAACGCCAAGCAAGTGGCCGACGAGATCCCGTACCTCGATTGCTCGAAGAACACCCGCTATCCGGTCCTCGGCGCCACCGTGCAACGGCGCGGCGGCGTGGCCCGTCACGATGCCGTGGCCTGGGGCTTTGCCCGCGCCGCCGACGCCCTGGGCGTGGACCTGATCCAGCAGACCGAAGTCATCGGTTTTCGCAAGGAAAACGGCGTGTGCATCGGCGTGGAAACCAACAAAGGCTTTATCGGCGCCAAGCGCGTCGGTGTGGTCACCGCGGGTAATTCCGGGCACATGGCCTCGCTGGCAGGCTTCCGTCTGCCAATTGAATCCCACCCGCTGCAAGCGTTGGTGTCGGAGCCAATCAAGCCAATTATCGACAGCGTAATCATGTCCAACGCGGTACACGGTTACATCAGTCAGTCCGACAAGGGCGACCTGGTGATCGGCGCCGGTATCGACGGCTACAACGGCTACGGCCAGCGCGGCTCGTACCCGGTGATCGAACACACCATCCAGGCCATCGTCGAGATGTTCCCGGTGCTCTCACGCGTGCGCATGAACCGCCAGTGGGGCGGCATCGTCGACACCACGCCGGACGCGTGCCCGATCATCTCCAAGACCCCGGTCCCGAACATGTTCTTCAACTGCGGGTGGGGCACCGGTGGCTTCAAGGCCACGCCGGGCTCAGGCAACGTGTTTGCCGCGAGCCTGGCCAAGGGTGAAATGCACCCGCTGGCCGCACCTTTCTCCATCGACCGTTTCCACAACGGTGCGCTGATCGACGAACACGGCGCTGCGGCCGTCGCCCACTAACAGGAGAAACTCCCTATGTTGCATATCTTCTGTCCTCACTGTGGCGAACTGCGCTCCGAGGAAGAGTTTCACGCCTCCGGCCAAGCGCATATCCCGCGCCCGCTGGACCCCAACGCCTGCACCGACGAACAGTGGGGCGACTACATGTTCTTCCGCGATAACCCACGCGGCCTGCACCACGAACTGTGGATTCACGCTGCCGGTTGCCGCCAGTATTTCAACGCGACCCGCGACACCGTGACCTACGAAATTCTTGAAACCTACAAGATCGGCGAGAAGCCACAATTCACCGCCAAGGCTTCTGGAGAGAAGGTATGAGCCAGATCAATCGCCTGTCCAACGGTGGCCGCATCGACCGTAATAAAGTCCTGACGTTTACCTTCAACGGCCAGAGCTACAAAGGCTTTGAAGGCGACACCCTGGCCGCAGCCTTGCTGGCCAACGGCGTGGATGTCATCGGCCGCAGCTTCAAGTACTCGCGCCCGCGCGGCATCTTTGCCGCTGGCGCCGAAGAGCCGAACGCGGTGCTGCAGATCGGCGCCACCGAAGCCACGCAGATTCCCAACGTGCGCGCCACGCAACAGGCGCTGTACCAGGGCCTGGTCGCCACCAGCACCAACGGCTGGCCGAGCGTGAACAACGACATGATGGGCATCCTCGGCAAGGTCGGCGGCAAGCTGATGCCGCCGGGTTTCTACTACAAAACCTTCATGTACCCGCAATCGTTCTGGATGACCTACGAGAAGTACATCCGCAAGGCCGCAGGGCTGGGTCGCTCGCCGACCGAGAACGATCCGGACACCTACGACTACATGAACCGCCATTGCGACGTGCTGATCGTCGGCGCCGGGCCTGCAGGCCTGTCCGCTGCCCTGGCGGCTGCGCGCAGTGGTGCGCGGGTGATCATCGCCGATGAGCAGGAAGAATTCGGCGGGTCGTTGCTGGACTCCCGTGAAAGCCTGGATGGCAAGCCGGCGGCCGAGTGGGTCGCCAGTGTGATTGCCGAACTCAAGGCCCTGCCGGACGTGGTGCTGCTGCCTCGCGCCACCGTCAACGGCTATCACGACCATAACTTCCTGACCATCCACGAGCGCCTCACCGACCACCTCGGCGACCGCGCGCCGATTGGCGTGGTGCGCCAGCGTATCCACCGTGTGCGGGCCAAGCGCGTAGTGCTGGCGACCGGTGCTTGCGAGCGCCCGCTGGTGTACGGCAATAACGACGTGCCGGGCAACATGCTGGCGGGCGCGGTTTCGACTTACGTGCGCCGTTACGGCGTGGCGCCGGGTAAAAAGCTGCTGCTGTCGACCAACAACGATCACGCCTACCGCGTGGCGCTGGACTGGTTCGACGCCGGCCTTGCAGTCGTAGCGGTAGCCGATGCCCGCCACAACCCACGCGGTGCGCTGGTGGAAGAAGCCCGCGCCAAAGGTATTCGTATCCTCACCGGCAGCGCTGTGATCGAGGCCCGTGGCAGCAAGCACGTGACCGGTGCGCGAGTGGCGGCTATCGATGTCAAAGCCCACACCGTTACCAGCCCCGGCGAATGGCTGGACTGCGACCTGGTGGCCAGTTCCGGCGGCTACAGCCCCGTGGTCCACCTGGCCTCGCACCTGGGCGGCAAGCCGACCTGGCGTGAAGATATCCTCGGTTTTGTACCGGGCGAAGCCCCGCAGAAACGCGTGTGCGTCGGTGGCATCAACGGCGTCTACGGCCTGGGTGACTCACTGGCCGACGGCTTTGAGGGGGGCGTACGTGCCGCCAGCGAAGCCGGGTTTGCCCCGGTGGAAGGTACGCTGCCCAAGGCCCTGACGCGCCTTGAGGAGCCAACCCTGGCGCTGTTCCAGGTGCCGCACGAGAAGGCCACTGCGCGGGCGCCCAAACAATTTGTCGACCTGCAAAACGACGTCACCGCCGCCGCCATCGAACTGGCGACCCGCGAAGGCTTCGAGTCGGTGGAGCACGTCAAGCGCTACACCGCGCTGGGCTTCGGTACCGACCAAGGCAAGCTGGGCAACGTCAACGGCCTGGCCATTGCTGCGCGCTCGCTGAACGTGACCATCCCGCAGATGGGCACCACCATGTTCCGCCCCAACTACACGCCGGTGACTTTCGGCGCCGTGGCGGGCCGGCACTGTGGGCATATCTTCGAGCCGGTGCGCTACACCGCGCTGCAAGCCTGGCACGTCAAAAACGGCGCCGAGTTCGAGGATGTCGGTCAGTGGAAACGCCCGTGGTACTTCCCACGCAACGGTGAAGACCTGCACGCGGCAGTCAAGCGCGAATGCCTGGCCGTGCGCGACAGCGTCGGCCTGCTGGACGCCTCGACCCTGGGCAAGATCGATATCCAGGGCCCGGATGCCCGTGAGTTCCTCAACCGCATCTACAGCAACGCCTGGACCAAGCTCGATGTGGGCAAGGCGCGCTACGGCCTGATGTGCAAGGAAGACGGCATGGTCTTCGACGATGGCGTGACTGCCTGCCTGGCGGACAACCACTTCCTGATGACCACCACCACCGGCGGCGCCGCCCGTGTGCTGCAGTGGCTGGAAATCTACCAGCAGACCGAATGGCCGGACCTGAAGGTGTACTTCACCTCGGTCACCGACCACTGGGCGACCATGACCCTGTCCGGACCCAACAGCCGCAAGCTGTTGAGCGAAGTCACCGACATCGACCTGGACAAGGACGGCTTCCCGTTCATGACCTGGAAAGAAGGCCTGGTGGGCGGCGTGCCGGCACGGGTGTTCCGTATCTCGTTTACTGGTGAGCTGTCGTACGAAGTCAACGTGCAGGCCGACTACGCCATGGGCGTGCTGGAACAGATCGTCGAGGCCGGCAAGCAATACAACCTGACCCCGTACGGCACCGAGACCATGCACGTACTGCGGGCCGAGAAGGGTTTCATCATCGTAGGGCAAGACACCGACGGCTCGATGACCCCGGACGACCTGAACATGGGCTGGTGCGTTGGCCGTACCAAACCGTTCTCGTGGATCGGCTGGCGTGGGATGAACCGCGAAGATTGCGTGCGTGAAGAACGCAAGCAACTGGTGGGCTTGAAGCCGATTGATCCGAAGGTGTGGCTGCCGGAAGGCGCGCAACTGGTGTTTGATCCGAAGCAGACGATCCCGATGAAGATGGTCGGCCACGTTACTTCGAGTTATGCCCATAACTCCCTTGGGTATTCGTTTGCGATGGCGGTGGTCAAGGGCGGCTTGAAGCGTATGGGTGAGCGGGTGTTTTCACCGCAGGCGGATGGCAGTGTGATCGAGGCCGAGATTGTGTCTTCGGTGTTCTTTGATCCGAAGGGTGATCGCCAGAACATCTGATAGACCGAGTCGCCTGCATCGCAGGCAAGCCAGCTCCCACAGGGGAATGCATTCCAAAGGTGGGAGTGGGCTTGCCCGCGATGGCGCCAGTAGATTCACCACAGAATTCAAGAAAGGTGCTTTATGACCGCAGCCAATGTGTACCAACAACGCCCCACCGCCGGCGCCAAGGCCGAGTCGTCGCTGCACCATGCCGACCTCGCCAGCCTGGCCGGCAAGGGCCGCAAGAACGCCGGCGTGACCGTGCGTGAAAAGAAACTCCTTGGCCACCTGACCCTCCGTGGCGATGGCCATGACGCCGCGTTTGCCGCTGGCGTACACAAGGCCCTGGGCATCGAGTTGCCCGGCGCCCTGACAGTGGTCGTCAACGGTGAAACCAGCCTGCAATGGCTCGGCCCGGATGAGTGGCTGCTGGTGGTGCCTAGCGGTGAAGAGTTCGCTGCCGAGCAAAACCTGCGTGCCGCGCTGGGGGATTTGCATATCCAGATCGTCAATGTCAGCGGCGGCCAGCAGATCCTCGAACTCAGCGGCCCGAACGTGCGCGATGTGCTGATGAAGTCCACCAGCTACGACGTGCACCCCGACAACTTCCCGGTGGGCAAGGCGGTGGGCACGGTGTTTGCCAAGTCGCAACTGGTGATCCGGCATACCGCCGAGGACACGTGGGAGCTGCTGATTCGGCGCAGCTTCTCGGATTACTGGTGGTTGTGGTTGCAGGACGCGGCGGCCGAATATGGCCTGAATGTCCAAGCCTGACATGACCCTGTAGGGGCGAGCTTGCTCGCGAAAAACGTCAACGAAAACGCGCGCATCCTGAATGAACGCGGTGCCCTTGGATTTTTCGCGAGCAAGCTCGCTTCTACAGTAAGCAGCATCGCTGTATGAGGAGTTAACTGTAATGAGCCGCGCACCCGATACATGGATTTTGACCGCCGATTGCCCCAGCGTGCTCGGCACGGTGGACGCGGTCACCCGCTATCTGTTCGAGCAGGGCTGCTACGTCACCGAGCACCACTCGTTCGATGACCGCCTCTCGGGGCGCTTTTTTATCCGCGTGGAATTCCGTCAACCCGACGGCTTCGACGAACAGGGTTTTCGCGACGGCCTGGCCACCCGTGGCGAAGCCTTTGGGATGATTTTCGAGCTGACGGCGCCTAATTACCGGCCCAAAGTGGTGATCATGGTCTCCAAGGCCGATCACTGCCTCAACGACCTGCTGTATCGCCAGCGCATCGGCCAGCTGTCGATGGACGTGGTCGCGGTGGTGTCCAACCACCCTGATCTCAAGCCCCTGGCCGACTGGCACCAGATTCCCTACTACCATTTCCCCCTCGACCCCAACGACAAACCGTCCCAGGAGCGTCAGGTGTGGCAGGTGATTGAAGAGGCCGGCGCCGAGCTGGTGATCCTTGCGCGCTACATGCAAGTGCTGTCACCGGAGCTGTGCCGCAAGCTCGATGGCAAGGCGATCAATATCCATCACTCCCTGCTGCCGGGGTTCAAGGGCGCCAAGCCGTATCACCAGGCCTACAACAAAGGGGTGAAGCTGGTCGGCGCCACCGCGCACTACATCAACAACGACCTGGACGAAGGCCCGATCATCGCCCAGGGCGTGGAGGTGGTGGACCACAGTCATTACCCCGAGGATTTGATTGCCAAGGGGCGGGATATCGAAGGGCTGACCTTGGCCCGGGCGGTGGGGTATCACATTGAGCGGCGGGTGTTTTTGAACGCCAATAGGACGGTGGTGCTCTGACGGGCGCCATCGCAGGCAAGCCAGCTCCTACAGTAGGAATGCGTACACCTGTAGGAGCGGGCTTGCCCGCGAAGAGGCCCTTACTAACAACGCAATAACAGCATCTGCAACCCGAGCACTTAAACGCGCAGCCCAACCCAAGGGCTACGCAGTTCCATAAAAACAACAGCGAGGTGAAAGCATGTCTGGTAATCGTGGTGTCGTGTATCTCGGCAACGGTCAGGTCGAAGTACAGAAAATCGACTATCCCAAAATGCAGGACCCCCGTGGCAGGAAGATTGAGCACGGCGTCATCCTGCGCGTGGTCTCCACCAACATCTGCGGCTCCGACCAACACATGGTGCGCGGCCGCACTACCGCCCAGACCGGCCTGGTACTGGGCCATGAAATCACCGGCGAGGTGATCGAGAAGGGCAGTGATGTCGAGAACCTGAAACTCGGCGACCTGGTATCGGTGCCCTTCAACGTTGCTTGCGGGCGCTGCCGTTCCTGCAAGGAGCAACACACCGGCGTATGCCTGACCGTCAACCCGGCCCGTGCCGGTGGTGCCTATGGCTACGTGGACATGGGTGACTGGACCGGCGGCCAGGCCGAGTACGTGCTGGTGCCGTATGCCGATTTCAACCTGCTCAAGCTGCCGGATCGCGACAAGGCCATGGAGAAAATCCGCGACCTGACGTGCCTCTCCGACATCCTGCCGACCGGCTATCACGGTGCAGTCACCGCCGGCGTTGGCCCTGGCAGTACCGTCTACATTGCAGGCGCCGGTCCGGTTGGCCTGGCTGCTGCGGCCTCCGCTCGCCTGCTGGGTGCGGCGGTGGTGATCATTGGTGACGTCAACACCATCCGCCTGGCCCATGCCAAGGCCCAGGGTTTTGAAGTGGTCGACCTGTCCACCGACACCCCGCTGCACGAACAGATTGCCGCGCTGCTCGGCGAGCCGGAAGTGGACTGTGCTGTTGACTGTGTGGGCTTTGAAGCGCGCGGTCATGGGCACGACGGTGTCAAGGCGGAAGCCCCGGCCACGGTACTCAACTCACTGATGGGCGTGGTGCGCGTCGCAGGCAAGATCGGCATCCCCGGCCTGTACGTCACCGAAGATCCAGGCGCGGTGGACGCTGCCGCGAAAATGGGCAGCCTGAGCATTCGCTTCGGCCTGGGCTGGGCCAAGTCCCACAGCTTCCACACCGGCCAGACCCCGGTGATGAAGTACAACCGCCAGTTGATGCAGGCGATCATGTGGGACCGCATCAACATCGCCGAAATCGTGGGCGTACAGGTGATCAGCCTGGACGACGCACCACGCGGTTATGGCGAGTTCGATGCCGGTGTGCCGAAGAAGTTTGTGATTGACCCGCACAAGCTGTTCAGCGCGGCGTAATCAAAGCCACCGATAGCAATGTGGGAGCGGGCTTGCTCGCGAAAGCGGAGTGTCAGTCAGCGAATCTGGCGACTGATACACCGCTTTCGCGAGCAAGCCCGCTCCCACATTGGTTGTGTTGTGTGGCGCCTGAGCGTTAGCGAATTGCCAGCGCGCCCTGGTACACCGTCGGGCCGGTAGGCTGCTTGCTCACCGAGCCACCCTTGGTTTCCGAACTGACCATCAACTCGACCGGCTGGCTGATGGTTTCCTGTTGGCGCGGATTCAGGCCGATGATGCCTTTGCCATCCTCCGGCAACAGGCCCAGGGATACCGGAGTGCCGCCCGCTGGCAGGGCCCACAGCTCGAGGCTGCGGTCCGGCTCCGGCGCAGTGGCCGCAATCGGTTGGACTTCCAGGTAATCCTTGTGCGCCATGATTTGCGCAGCCGGTTGTTGGGTGGTGCTGACCAGGGTCGCGGCGGACTTCACGCTGTCCTGTGTGTAGAGCGCGCCGCCGATACCGGCAACCACCACCACGCAGACGCCGATGAACAGGCGCGGGCGGGTCCAGAATGAGGGCTTGTGCTCGATCACTGGGGGTTGGGACGCAGTCATAAGGCTCTTCCTGACAAGTTTTGTAGTGTGTTGATTGACCCTGTGGCGGGCGATGGGTTCCTAGTGGCAGTTTGATGGTGTGGGGCTTTGGGGCATTTCTGAACAAATCTGTGGTGTGGAACAACCTATTGGATGCTGAGTCCAACGGCTGCTTCAGCTCCTAAATTTACGAGGTTGTCTCGATGAAGATTTCACGCGGTTTTGCCCTGTCCTGCCTTCTGACCGTGGCGGCCAGCCCGGTGTTTGCAGCAGGCTTCAGCCTGGGCGATGTGGCCAACGCCGTCGCCGGTGCCCAGGGTACCAACAAGGCCGCCGCCGCTGCGCCAACGTCTCAGACCGCCGGCCTGTTGGGCGCGTTGACCAAGCAGTTGAATGTCACCCCGGAGCAGGCTGTCGGTGGTACCGGCGCCATGCTGGGCCTGGCCAAGAACCAACTCAGCAGCACTGACTATTCGCAGTTGGGCAAAAGCGTACCGGGCCTGGACAAGCTGTCGGGTAGCAACGCATTGGGCAGCCTGGGCGCCCTGAGCGGCATGCTCGGCCAAACCGGTGGCAGCAAGACCAGCGGCCTCGATGGCCTGCTGGGTAACGTCAAGGACACCAACGACCTGAACACCGCGTTCAGCGCCTTGGGCATGGACAGCGGCATGATCGGCCAGTTTGCCCCGGTGATCCTGCAATACCTGGGCGGTCAGGGTGCCGACAGTTCATTGCTTGGCAAGCTGGCCCAGGCCTGGGGTACCGGCAGCTAAGGCCGTTCGGCGCGCAGTTGGGCGATGCGCGCATCCTTCTCCATCCAGAGCTGGTTGACCCAGTTCTGGACGCTCTGGCGAAACGCCGGATCATTCTCGTAATCCCCCTGCCACAACGCTGGATCCAGCTCGCGGGTGCGGATATCTACGATCACGCGGGGCACCGCGCCGCTGATCAAATCCCAGAACCCCGGAATCTTCTCCTGTGGATACACCACGGTCACGTCGAGGATCGCGTCCAGCTGTTCGCCCATTGCCGCCAGCACAAACGCCACGCCACCGGCCTTGGGCTTGAGCAGGCGGGCGAAAGGTGAGCCCTGTTGGGCACGCTTGGCTTCGGTGAAACGCGTGCCTTCCAGGTAGTTGACCACCGTCACCGGCTGGCGCTTGAACAGCTCGCACGCCTGTTTGGTGATCTTCAGGTCCTGGCCCGCCAGTTCCGGGTGCTTGGCCAGGAACGCCTTGCTGTAGCGCTTCATGAACGGGTAGTCCAGGGCCCACCAGGCCAGGCCCAGGAACGGTACCCAGATCAGTTCCTTTTTCAGGAAGAACTTGAAGAACGGCGTGCGCCGGTTGAGGGTCTGGATCAGCGCCGGGATATCCACCCAGGATTGGTGGTTGCTGATCACCAGGTACGAGGTGTCGCCGCGCAGGCCCGTATCGCCGCGAATATCCCATTGGGTGGGGATGCACCAGGCGAAGATCAGCTTGTCGATCTCGGCCCAGGTCTCGGCGATCCACATCACTGCGGCTGAGGCGTAGTCCCGTGAACGACCGGGGGCCACCAGCTTGAGCAGGGCGAAGACCAGCAGGGGGCCGATCAGGATCAGCGTGTTGAGTAACAGCAGCAGTGTGACGAAACAGCCGGTGAGCAGGCGGCGCATAAGGAACTCTTGCAAGCGGTTGGACGGGCCATGATAAGCAGCTTGAGTCTAGAGGCCAAATCGCAAATGGCCTGACGAATGTTTCACTTTGTGTTGCGTATGCTGAGTAACGATCCAACTTTGGGCTGCGTTTGCAGTCTAGTATTCGCCTACTTACCTCAAGGAATCCTCCTACGTGAAATCTCTCCTTGCCCTATTAGCCGTGGTGGCCCTGCCGGTCATGGCCGCCGAACCGACCCTGTACGGGCGCTACGAATACATCCAACTGCCGGAGATCGGCGAGACCTTCAAGGCCAAGATGGACACCGGCGCGCTGACCGCGTCGCTGTCGGCCCGTGACATCGAGACCTTCACCCGCGATGGCGAGGACTGGGTGCGCTTCCGCCTTAGCGGCAAGGATGTGAGCAACAAGGTCTACGAACACAAAGTGGCGCGCATCAGCAAGATCAAGAACCGCGCCGACGAGGACGAAGACGGCGAAGAAACCAGCGTGGCCAAGCGCCCGGTGGTGGATCTGGAGATGTGCCTGGGCAACGTCAAGCGCACCGTCGAAGTCAACCTCACCGACCGCAGCAGTTTCAACTACCCGCTGTTGATCGGCGCCAAGGCCCTGCGTGAATTCGGCGCCGCCGTGAACCCGGCTCGCCGCTACACCGCCGACAAACCCGACTGCTGATTGACGCCGCATAAGGCATGGGGCACCGTTCACCTTTAGCTCCCAGTGCTCGGACGCCATGCCCCATATTCTGATTGTCGAAGACGAAGCGGCCATTGCCGATACGCTGATTTTTGCCCTGCAAGGCGAAGGCTTCACCACCACCTGGCTGACCCTCGGCCAGGCCGCGCTGGAGCATCAACGGCAGACCCCGGCAGACCTGCTGATCCTCGACATCGGCCTGCCGGACATCAGCGGTTTTGAAACCTGTAAGCAACTGCGCCGTTTCAGCGAAGTGCCGGTGATGTTCCTCAGTGCCCGCGACGGCGAAATCGACCGCGTGGTGGGCCTGGAAATCGGCGCCGATGATTATGTGGTCAAGCCCTTCAGCCCACGGGAAGTGGCGGCGCGGGTCAAGGCGATCCTCAAGCGTGTCGCGCCGGTTGCGGCGCCAGCCAGCGGCGGGCTGTTCCAGGTGGACCACGAGCGCGTGCAGATCCACTATCGCGGGCAGTTGCTGGGCCTGACCCGGCATGAGTTCCGTTTGCTCAACTGCCTGCTGGAGCAGCCCGAGCGGGTGTTCAGCCGCGAGCAACTGCTGGATGCCGTCGGCGTGGCCGCCGATGCCGGCTACGAGCGCAATATCGACAGCCATATCAAAAGCCTGCGCAGCAAGTTGCGGGGCGTGGCCGCCGATGGCGAGCCGATCCAGACCCATCGGGGCCTGGGCTACAGCTACAGCCCGAGCCACGCCTGATGCGCATGGGGCTGCGGATTTTCCTGGTGTATGCGCTGTTCATCGGCCTGACCGGCTACTTTGTGCTCAACACGGTGATGAAGGAAATCCGCCCCGGCGTGCGCCAGTCCACCGAAGAAACCCTGGTGGACACCGCCAACCTGCTCGCGGAAATCCTGCGTGAGGACGTTAAGCACGGCACCCTCGGCCAAAGCCACTGGCCGACCGTGCTCAAGGCCTACGGCGAGCGCCAGCCCGGCGCGACGATCTGGGGGCTGGCGAAGAATCAGGTCAACCACCGTATCTATGTCACCGACGCCAAGGGCGTTGTGCTGCTGGATTCGGCAGGAGTGGCAGTGGGCCAGGACTACTCGAAATGGAACGACGTGTACCTGACTCTGCGCGGCGAATACGGCGCCCGCTCCTCCCGCAGCGATGCCGATGATCCGGCCTCGTCGGTGATGCACGTTGGCGCGCCGATCCGTGATAACGGGCAGATCATCGGCGCGGTCACGGTGGCCAAGCCCAACAGCTCGCTGCAACCTTATGTCGACCGTACCGAGCGCCGCTTGCTGTGGTACGGCGCCGGCCTGGTGGCCCTGGGCCTGTTGCTGGGGGCGCTGTTGTCGTGGTGGCTGAGCGCTGCGCTGCGGCGCCTGACCACCTATGCCCAGGCTGTCAGCGAAGGGCGGCGCGCCGAGTTGCCGCACTATCGCGGCGGTGAGTTGGAGCAGCTGTCCACGGCGGTGGAGCACATGCGCACGCAACTGGAAGGCAAGGCCTATGTCGAGCGTTACGTGCACACCTTGACCCACGAACTGAAAAGCCCCCTGGCCGCGATCCGGGGTGCGGCGGAGTTGTTGCAGGGTGAAATGACTGCGGCCCAGCAGCAGCGCTTTGTCGGCAATATCGCCAGCGAGAGCGCACGTCTGCAGCAGTTGATCGAGCGCCTGTTGAACCTGGCCCAGGTCGAGCAGCGCCAAGGGTTGGAGCAGCAAGCCACGGTGCCTTTGGCCGCGTTGGTGGATGAAGTCCTCAAGGCGCAATGCGCGCGGATCGAACAGGCCGGGTTGCAGGTCGAGCGTCTGATCGAGGCGGATGTAAAGCTCTATGGCGAGCCATTCCTGCTGCGCCAGGCCTTGGGCAACCTGCTGGAAAACGCCCTGGACTTTACCCCGCCCGGCGGCACTCTGCGCTTTAGCGCCCAGGTGCGGCATCACGATGTCGATGTGTGTCTGTTCAACCAGGCCGAGCCGATCCCCGAATACGCCCTGCCGCGCCTGAGCGAGCGTTTCTATTCCCTGCCGCGCCCGGCCAGCGGGCGCAAAAGCACCGGCCTGGGCCTGAACTTTGTCGAAGAGGTGATGAAGCTGCACGGCGGCTCATTGCAGATCGGCAACGTGCCGGGCGGGGTGCAAGTGGTGCTGCATCTCCACACAGTCTCCACATTGCCCTCATAAATCCCCCACAGGCTGGCGCCAGACTCTCCCCATCAAAACAGGGAGATACCCATGAACCGCAGCCTGCTATTCAAACTGGGCGCCATCGCGCTGCTGATCCTGCTATTGCTGATTCCGTTGCTGATGATCAGCGGCATCATCAACGAGCGCCAGGCGCTACGCGACGGCGTATTGATGGACATTGCCCGCAGTTCCAGCTACAGCCAGCAGGTGAGCGGGCCGTTGATGGTGGTGCCGTATCGCAAGACCGTGCGTGAGTGGAAGCTCAATGAAAAGCTCAACAAACGCTATGAAGTGCTCAGCGAAGAGCAAGGCCGCCTGTACTTCCTGCCAGAACATTTCGAGCTCGACGGCAAGGTGCAAACCGAACTGCGGGCACGGGGGATTTACCAGGCGCGGCTGTTCCATGCTGACAACCGTATCAGTGGCCGCTTTGTGCTGCCGGCGCAGATGGGGATCAAGGAAGACTTTGCCGATTACACGTTTGAACAGGCGTTCCTGGCCGTGGGGATCAGCGACATTCGCGGGATCGAAAACGCCCTGAAACTGGAGCTGGGCAGCCAGCGCCTGGAGTTCGCCCCGGGCACCCAAGTGAGTTTCCTTGGCGCCGGGGTGCATGTCCCGCTGCCCGCCCAGGACAGCAAGAACCCTGCGCCGCTGGACTTCGCGTTCGATCTGCGACTGCAAGGTACCGAGCAATTGCAAGTGCTGCCGGTGGGCAAGACCAGTGTGGTCAAGCTGGCGTCCAATTGGCCCCACCCAAGCTTTGTCGGCAACTTCCTGCCGGTGCAGCGCGAGATCAACGACCAAGGGTTCAGCGCCAACTGGCAGACCTCATTTTTCTCCACCAACCTTGAAGAGTCGTTGTACGGCTGCGTGGTCGCCAGTCGCTGCGACGACTTCAACCAGCGCAGCTTCGGCGTGAACTTTATCGACCCGGTGGACCAGTACCTCAAGAGCGACCGTGCGATCAAATATGCGCTGCTGTTTATCGCCCTGACGTTCGCCGGCTTCTTCCTGTTCGAAGTGCTCAAGAGCCTGGCGGTGCACCCGATCCAGTACGCGTTGGTGGGGGTGGCCCTGGCGTTTTTCTACCTGCTGCTGTTGTCGCTGTCCGAGCATATCGGCTTTGCCCTGGCGTACCTGATCTCGGCCAGTGCCTGTGTGTTGTTGATCGGTTTTTATGTGTGCCATGTGCTGCGCAGCGTGGCCCACGGCCTGGGATTCTCGGCGGGGTTGGCGGCGTTGTATGGCTTGCTGTACGGGCTGCTGAGTGCCGAGGATTACGCGCTGTTGATGGGCTCGTTGTTGCTGTTCGGGCTGCTGGGCACGGTGATGGTGCTGACACGCAAACTGGACTGGTATGGCGTGGGCAAGCGCAAGGCGAGTGAGCAGGAGGCGATGCAATGATCGGGCTACGGGAGGACCAGCGGGAGAGGGTGCAACTGGTGGGGAAAATCAACGCACTGTTTGCGCAGTTGCGCGATGGACTTGTGGTGGTTGGAGGGCTTGCTGCGGCTAACAGGCCCGCTCGCCACAACAAGCCTGTAGCTGCAGGCCTCAGGCCGGCGGCTGGGTCGCCAGCATCGAAGGCCGCTGGCTGACTTCGGCGTACCAGGCGGCCAGTTTGGGATTGCTCGAACGCCACTGCAGGTCCGGATGGCGAAAATCCACATAGCCCAAGGCGCAGGCGACACTGATGGCTGCGATGTCGAAATGGCAGGCCAGCTCGGCGATAGCGTCCCGCTCCAGCTCGGCCAGGGTGCGGCGGATTTTGTTGCGCTGTTCTTGCAGCCAGCTTTCCCACTGCTTGTCGGCCGGGCGCAGGGCGGTTTCATAGCGCATCAATACGGCCGCATCCATGATCCCGTCGGCCATCGAGGCCAGGGTCAGGCGCCGCCAGCGGGCCGAGCCGTCACGGGGGATCAGCGGGTTGCCGACGTGCTGGTGGTCGAAGTAGTCGAGGATCACCCGGCTGTCGTGCAACACATTGCCATCGGCCAGGCGCAGGGCCGGGATCTTGCCCACGGGGTTGCCTTCGTTCAGCGCGGGGATCGGGTTGACCGGCGTGACCAACACAGTCTCCAGGGCGACCCGGTCTTGCTGGCCGGTTTCGTGGAGCAGGACCAGGACTTTGCGGACAAACGGCGAAGCGGGGTGCTGGAACAACGTCATGCTGGGCGCGGACATGGGCAATCCTCGGAAAAGGTCGGCCATAGACTAGACAGTTGCGAGGTGACTGGCGAGGGGGATCTGGTTGTTTTTACGGGCCTCATCGCAGGCAAGCCAGCTCCCACAATTTGATTGGTGAACACCGTCAAATGTGGGAGCTGGCTTGCCTGCGCTGGCGTCCTCAAGGCCTGCGCACCAACCCCCACACCCCGACAACTGCCGGTATCCCCAACCCCAGCCAGCTAAGGGAATCCCAAACCCCATTCCCCAACAGCGCCGCAAACAACCCCCCGGCACTGAGCAACCCGATTGCCAGCGGCACCCCGAACACCTTCCAGAAATTCGATTGCCGCGGCCTCATGGCTTGGCCGCCCTGCGCCGCACCAGCCACAGGTACACACCGCTGCCCAGCACGATGATGGTCAGCACATCCAGCACCGCCCAGAGGATTTTCATCGGCATGCCGCCATAGTCGCCAAAGTGCAAGGGCTGGGACATGCCCATGGCGTCCATGTACCACGGCCGCCCGGCCACGGCGGTGACGCTCAGATCGCTGGCGTCGATCAGCACCGGCGTCAGCAGGTGCGAGGTCAGGTGTGTGCTGCCTTTCATAAACACCGCGTAATGGTGCTCGCTGGAAAACCGCGTGCCGGGGAACGCAATAAAGTCCGGGGTCATGCCCGGCGCGACCTGTTCGGCGATTTTCAGCAGGTCAGTGGCCGGCGCCCGCAAGGTCAGCGGCGGTGCGTTCTTGTAGGGTTCGATCATCGCGGTGAGGCTGTCATTGCGCCAGGCGGCGATGATCAGGTCGGCACAGGCGCTGATCACCCCGGTGACGCCCACCACCAGCGCCCAGGTCAGGGTGACGACGCCGATCAGGTTATGCAGGTCCAGCCAGCGCAGGCGCGTGGATTTGTCCTGGCGCACGGTGGCGAACTTCAAGCGCCGCATGAACGGCAGGTACAACACCGTGCCGGAAATGATCGCGACCACAAACAGCACACCCATGAACGCCAGCAGCAACTTGCCCGGCAGCCCGGCGAACATATCCACATGCAGGCGCAGCAGGAACATCGTCAAGCCGCCATTGGCCGAAGGCATCTCCACACTGTCCCCGGTGCGCGCGTCCAGCATGAAGGTGTGCGACGAATTGGGCTCGGTCCCGGCGGTGGCCGCCATGATTGCAATCACGCCGTTCTTGTCGTCTTCGTCCCAGGCCAGGTACTGCATGGCTTCGCCAGGACGATGGGCCTGGGCCTTGGCCACCAGTTGCTCAAGGTTGAGCTGCGGGGTATCGGCCGGCATCTGCTTGAGCTCGGGCTCGTTGCCCAGCAAGTGATCGATCTCATGGTGAAAGATCAACGGCAGGCCGGTCAGCGCCAGCATCAGCAGGAATACGGTGCAGATCAGGCTGGTCCAGGTGTGGATGAAGGACCAGCGGCGGATGGTTGTGCTTTTCATCACGGCTCCAAAAGGCAAAAGGGCCGCAATTGGGCGGCCCTTCATCTGCGGTTTTTAACCGTCTTAGAATTTGTAGTTCACGCTGGCGACGACGTTACGCTGGTCGCCGTAGTAGCAGTAGAAACCGTCACAGGTGGCGAGGTAGTCCTTGTTGAAGATGTTCTTGGCATCGACCGCCACGGTGACACCTTTGAGGGTGCTGCTTACACGGCCCAGATCGTAGTGGACCGAGGCGTCGTATACCGTGTAGGAGCCCACATGGCCCCAATCGGTATTGGCCGCGTTGCCGTAAGTGTCGCCGACATAGCGCACGCCAGCGCCAACGCCAAAGCCGTCGAGCGCACCGCTGTGCCAGGTGTAGTCGGCCCAGACGGTGGCTTGGTTGCGAGGTACCTGATTCATGCGGTTGCCTTTTTCTACGGCGGCGCCCTTGGTGATTTCGCTGTCGTTATAGGTGTACGAACCCACCAGCTTGAGGCTTTCGGTTACGTCGGCGCTGGCTTCCAGTTCCAGGCCACGCACACGTACCTCGCCTACTTGGCGGGTAATGCCGCCCTCGGTAACCGAAGTGTTTGTTTGTGTTAGGTCGAACACGGCAGCGGTCAGCAATGCCTTGGTGCCAGGTGGCTGGTACTTGATCCCAGCTTCGTACTGTCGGCCTTCGGTGGGTTTGAATGCACCCGTGCTGAGCACTTCTGTCCCAGCGCCTGCCTGGAATGATTCGGCGTAGGAAAGGTACGGAGTGACACCATTGTCGAATACGTAGCTTAGTGCTGCGTTGGCGCTGAAGTTTTTGTCACGCTGTGTGTTGGTAGCGTCGTTCTGGTTGTGGAATGTAGTGCCGGTGTGCACCCAATCTTCACGCCCGCCGAGGGTCAGGCGCCAATTGTCGAGAGCCATTTGATCCTGTACGTACAGGCCGGTCTGCTGGGTCTTTTGGGTGTAGTCATACATGGTGAAGTACTGGACTTTGGAGAAGTTCTGCCCATACACCGGTCGATTGAAGTTGATGGTAGGAACCCCAGCGGAACCCCATAGCCAGCGAGCATTGGCATCGGAACGCTGGTGGTCCAGACCTAGCAGCAGGGTGTGGCTTACAGCGCCGGTCTGGAAGTCGGCCTGGAAGTTGTTGTCGACGGCAAACTGCCCGATGTTTTCATCGACTTTGCCGGCTGAGCGGCTCACGTTGCCATCGGCGTCTACCGCTAACTCTGGCCCGTTTGGCCAAAAACTCCCGCCTGCAGTGATGCCCTGGAACGACAAGTCATTTTTGGTGTAACGCAGGTTTTGACGAAACTGCCAAGTATCGTTTAGGCGAGTTTCAAAGGCATAGCCGAGGGCGTAGTAAGTGCGGTCGTAGAATTCCCAGTCCGGATCACCCAGGTTCTTGTGGTGGGATATTTTGCCGGCCGGCGAAGACAACTTGGTGCCTTGCAGCGGCAAAAACTGACCTGTTATACCGGTGTCGTCGCGAGTGAACTGCGAGAGCAGGGTCAGCTTGGTGTCGTCGTTGATGTTCCAAGTCAGGCTGGGCGCGACGTTGTAGCGTTTGTCTGGGATGTGATCGACCGCCGTATCGCTGTCGCGTACGACGCCACCGATGCGGTAGAGGAATTGACCGTCGTCATCGATTTTTCCGGTGCTGTCGAAGTTGATCTGCTTGTGGTTATTGGTGCCGGTCTGTACCTCGACTTCGTTACTGCTTTCAGCTTGTGGGCGACGGCTTACCATATCCAGCAAACCGCCGGGAGGCGTCTGGCCGTAGACGGATGAAGCCGGACCGCGCAGTACGGCGATACGTTCCAGGCTCCAAGTGTCGATTTTTGGCGTGGCATAGTTGCCCTTTGGCAAAGGCAGGCCGTCGAGGAATTGGGTCGGTACAAATCCGCGGACCAGCAACCAATCGCTGCGTGAGTCAGAACCATAGCCGCTGCTCTGCACGCCTGCGGTATAGCGCAGGGCGTCATTGAGGTTGAGAACAGAGCGGTCTTCCATTTGCTTACGGGTGATTACCGTCACGGAGCGCGGCAGTTCGGCAATCGGTGTATCAGTCTTGCTCCCCGCCGCCGTACGCGTAGCGACATAACCTTCCACCGGGCCCCAGGCGCTTTCATAGTTGCCCTGGCCAATGATGCTGGTCTCGGGCAGGGCAACGACACCCTCCGGAACCGGCACCAGACTGAAGGTGCCGGCGCTGCTCTGCTCCAACTGCAAGCCGCTGCCGCGCAAGGCTTCACGCAGGGCGCCCTGGGCGTCGAACTGGCCCTTGACCGGGGCCGAGGTCTTGCCTGCGGCCAGTGCTGGGTTGAGGGTCAATGCCAGGCCGGCCTGGCTGGCGATCTGGTTCAGGGTGCTGGCCAGGGGCGCGGCAGGCAGGTTGTAGGCGCGCACGCTGGACGCCTGTTCGGCGGCGATCAGCGCAGTGCTGGCCAGCGGGGCGCTGAGGGCAATGGCCACGGCTAACAGGCTGGGGCGCAACAAAGTGTCTAGCGTGCGGGACATACGGCGGCTCCTGAATGGAAATATTTCTCAATTGCCTGTGTGCCGAGCGAGAATCAAAAAGTGATAGGGTTGTGGGGAAATATTTTTTGTCTGGGAGGAAATGGGGGCTTCCAGAGCCCTATCGCAGCATAGGTATCTACACAACTTTGCCGCAACGCCTAGATCTAGGCAGATAGCGCAGTTGTGGCGAGCGGGCTTGCCCCGCGCTGGGCTGCGAAGCAGCCCCAACAAGCCCGCCGCGTTTCTTCAGATAAACCGCGATAGGCGGGTTTAGGGCTGCTTCGCAGCCCAGCGCGGGGCAAGCCCGCTCGCCACGGGGGAGTTCGTCAGTTTCTGAAAAGTTGTGTAGATACTTATGCCTATCGCCGGCAAACCAGCTCCCACATTGATGGTATGCACAATTCAAAATGTGGGAGCTGGCTTGCCGGCGATAGGGCCCTAAGGCTTACCCGCGACCTTTGGCACCACCGTCACCCACCACGGCGTACGCTGCTGGATCTGCACTGGCAGGGTTGGCAGCAGCGCATTCAAGGCCAGGTCGGTGTCCTGCAACGGGAAGCTGCCGGTGATGCGCAGGTCGGCCACGTTTTTGTCCACACCCAGGTAGCCGCTGCGGTAGCGGCCGAGTTCCTCGACCACATCCGCCAGCCGTGCGTTGTCTACCACCAGCATGCCGCGGGTCCAGGCGTCGGTGCCGGGGCTGACGGTCAGCAGTGGGCCGAGGCCGTCATGGCGCATCAACACCTGCTGGCCTTCCTTGAACACCTGCTCCTGCTGCAACGCCTCGGGCTGCGCCGCGACGGCCGACTGCAAAACGCTGAGCCGCGTACCGTCGTCCTCGCGTTTGACGATAAACCGCGTGCCCAGGGCGCGCAGGCTGCCGTCGCGGGTCTCGACGATAAAGGGGCGGGCATCGTTGTGGCCGGTCTCGACGAGGATCTCGCCGTCCTGCAACACGATCACCCGGCGTTTTTCGTCAAAGCGCACATCAATGGCGCTGTGGGTATTGAGGTTGATCAGCGTGCCATCCGCCAGTTTCAGCGTGCGTTGTTCGCCGGTGGCGGTGCGTTGGTCGGCCAGCCAATAGTTGATCGGCACGTAGCGCTGGCCGGCGAACAGCACCAGGCCGCAGACCAGCACCACACTGGCCAGGCCGCTGCCGAGCTTGCGCACCCGCTGGCGGATGTTTTCACGCGATTGCAGCAGCGCCGCCCGCGCCGGGCCGCTGGCCACGCTGAAACGCTGATCGAGCATGCCCAGTTGGCGCCAGGCACGGGCGTGCTCATCGTTGCTGGCTAGCCATTTCCTGAATTCTTCATGCTCCACGGCACTGCGCTCCCCGGAATCGAGGGACAGTTGCCAGGCAATCGCAGCATCCAGCACGCGTGCCGAAACCGGTTTGGAACTGATCTGAGTCACAGCGGCTCGCCATACAGTGCGATGTAGCACTGGCGAATGCCCTGGGCCAGGTACTGTCGCACCCGTGGCACGGAAACCCCCAGGCGCTGGGCGATTTCGGCGTGGCCCAGGCCATCGAGGCGGTTATAGAGGAAGGCGGCGCGGGCCTTGCTGGAGAGCTTGCCGAGCAGGCGGTCGATGGCCTTGAGGTCTTCGAGGATCAGATGCTGTTCTTGTGGGGAAGGGTGCTCGCTTTCCGGGATCAGCATCAGTTCGGTGAGGTAGGCCTGTTCCAGCGCCGCGCGGCGGAAATAGTCGAACAGCAAGCCCTTGGCGACGGCCACCAGGAAGGCCCGGGGTTCGCGGGGCTCGCGCAGTTCTTCACGGCCCAGCAGGCGCATGAAGGTGTCCTGGCTCAGGTCCTCGGCACGGCTGGGGCACGCCACGTTGCGCCGCAGCCATGCCAGCAGCCAGCCGCGATGGTCACGGTACAACGTGCCAACAAGCTCACTGTGGGGACTTTGGGCTGACGACAAGGCATCACCAATCGGCAAGTTTAAACTAACGAGAATTATTCGCGATTGTGGCAGAGGCGATGAGGCGGCGCAATTGGCGTTGGTCGGATGATGGCACCACAACCCATTCTAGGAGCCGGGTTGTGGTGTTTAGAAGGACGGGGCTTGCTTGCGACGTTTCCACTGGCTCAGGCGCTGCTGCAACAGTGCCGGGCTGTCCAGCCCTTGCTGGCGGGCGCGACTGAACAGAATCAACATCAACTCGGCGGTGGCCAGGGCATCGGCGCTGGCGTGATGGCGTTCACCGACTTGGAGGTTGAAGTGGGCGATCCAGTCATCCAGGCCCGCTTCGCGAATATGCGCTTGGGGGCACAGCAGCGGCGCCAGGTCTGCCACGTCGAGGAACGGATGGGCCAGGCGATAACCCAGGCTGTCCTTGAGCGCCCGGCCGAGCATGTGTTGGTCGAACGGTGCGTGGAATGCCAGCAGCGGGCTGTCGCCGACAAAATCCATGAAATCCAGCAACGCCTCGGCAGGATCGCAACCGGCGGCGATCGCACTGGGGCCCAGACCATGGATCAATACACTTGGGCTGAGTTTGGTGTGCGCCCGCAGCAAAGTGCGCTCGAACTGCTGGGAAAAGTCGATGGCACCGTCTTCGATCACTACCGCGCCAATCGACAGTACCAGGTCGCGATTGAGGTTCAGGCCGCTGGTTTCCAGGTCCAGGACCACCCAGCGCTGGTCACGCAAGGTATTTTCGCCGAGTGCGCCGGCAGTTGGCAGTTGCGCCAGCCGTACTTGTTGATGCTCATCCAGCCCCGGCCGGTGAGGGCGTAGCCAACTGAACAGGCTCACAGCTGATACCTCAGGGCCAGGCTGCTTTGCAGGCGCTGGGCCTGGCGCAGGGATTCGCGCAGGATGCGCCGGTCCAGGTGGTTGAGGCTGTCAGGGTCGACCCGGTTGGAGTACGGCTGGTTCTCGCGGGTCTGCAGTTGGTGCTGCTGCATGCGGGTTTGCTGGATAAAGTGGTAGGCCTCTTCATAGGCTGCGCCGTCCAGGCGTTCGATCACCTCTTTATCCACCAGTTGGCGCAAGCGTTCCAGGGTGTTGTTGGCGGCGATTCCATTGGCCAGGGCCAACAGGCGGGCACCGTCTACGAACGGTGTCAGGCCCTGCACCTTGAGATCCAGGGTGGCCTTGTCCGAGCCTTTGCGCGTCAACACAAAGTCCCGGAAGCGCCCCACCGGCGGGCGCTGGCGCAAGGCGTTCTCGGCCATCATCCGTTGGAACAGGCGGTTGTCTGCGACCAGGTCAAGAATGCCCTGGCGCAACTGGTCGCAGCCCTGTTCATCGCCCCATACCACGCGCAGATCGAAGTAGATGCTGGATTTGAGCAGGTTCTCCGGCGTCGCCTCGCGGATAAACGCAGCAAAGCGCCGGGCCCACTCGGCGCGGGACAGGCACAGCTCGGGGTTGCCGGCCATGATATTGCCCTTGCACAGGGTAAAGCCGCACAGCGCCAGGCTTTGGTTGATCTGCTGCGCCAGCGGCAACAGCAGGCCGCGGATCTCGGCCGCGTGGGCGGCGTCTCGCGCATCAAACAGGATGCCGTTGTCCTGGTCGGTATGCAGGGTCTGTTCGCGGCGGCCCTCGCTGCCGAAACACAGCCAACTGAACGGTACGCCGGGGTCGCCTTTATCGGCGATGCTCAGTTCGATCACCCGGCACACCGTGTGATCGTTGAGCAGCGTGATGATATGGGTGATCTGGGTCGAGGACGCGCCATGGGCCAGCATGCGTTCCACCAGTTGGCCGATTTCGCCACGCAGCGCCACCAGGTTTTCCACCCGTGGTGCATTGCGGATGGTGCGGGCCAGGTGCACCAGGTCGACCCGTTGCAGGGAAAACAGGTCACGCTCGGACACCACGCCACACAAGCGTCGATCCTTGACTAGGCACACGTGGGCGATGTGCCGTTCGGTCATGGCGATAGCCGCGTCGAAGGCGCTGTGATCCGGGCTGAGAAAGAACGGCGCCTGGGTCATATGGCGTTCGATGGCCTGGGTGAAGTCGCTGGTGCCATCGGCTACTACGTGGCGCAGGTCACGCAGGGTGAAAATTCCCAGGGGCGCCTTGTGTTCATCGACCACCACGATGCTGCCGACCTGCTGCTCATGCATCAGCGTGACCGCCTCACGCAGCGGTGTCAGCGGGCTGCACGTTACCGGGTGGCGCATGGCCAATTCACCCAGGCGGGTATTGAGTGAGTACTGGGTGCCGAGATTTTCTACGGCTTTCTGCTGGACTTGCTGGTTGACCTGATCCAACAGGCTACTGACCCCGCGCAAGGCAAAATCGCGGAACGCCCCGGACAGCGCAAACAGCTTGATAAACGCCGGTTTGTTCAATTGCAGGCAGAAGGTGTCTTCGGCGGCTTTGTGCTCGGTGCGGGTGGCCCGCTCTCCCAGCAGCGCGGCCAGGGGGAAACATTCTCCGGTGGCGATTTCGAAGGTGGTTTCGGCCGAATCCGGGCGCTGCCCGACCACGCGGCCCTGCTTGACGATATAGAAGTGCTCCACGGGGCCCGCCGACGGTTTGAGAATGCTCTCGCCGGGGCCGTAGAAGCGCAATTGGCACTGTTCCACCAGGAACGCCAGGTGGGCGTTTTCCATCTGGTTGAAGGGCGGGAACCGTTGAAGGAATTGCAGGGTGCCGTGAATGTTCTGCAACACCGCAGTTTTCCCTGCCTGGGTGAAAGCATCAGCTTTACTCATAACCATGACCGCAGTTTTTTGTCGTTATCGTCCTTCATGGTCGACCCCCACGCGGCGGGTGCCCATTGGACGTAAGTCTAGGTAGCTATAAGACCTTCGATGACTAAGGAAAAACCCTACATGAATATCGTCCAGACCCGTAGAACGCCCACTAGGAAAACTATCCGACGAAGTGCACATTGTTCGCCCTTCCGGCGATGTCTGACTAGTGTGCTGGGAGATTGAGAAGAACTGCCGAGAGACGTATGCCCGACCTAGATATTCTGAGTGACGCCGAGCGCGAAGCGCTGAGCGCCGTGATGCTGGAGCCTGATTTACCGCCGCAGCGGGTGCTGATCGTCGATGACGATAAAGACGCCCGGGAATTGCTGGCCGAAATCCTGGGGCTGGACGGCATTCGCTGCATGACGGCGGACAGTGGCGAGGCAGCGTGGGAATTGTTGAAGTCCAGCACGTCCATCGGCTTACTGATCACCGACCTGCGCATGGCGCCCAGCAACGGCCTGCAACTTATCCGCCAGGTGCGCGAATCCACCCGCGCGGCATTGCCGATCATCATCATGTCCGGGGACGCCGAAGCGCCGGACGTGATCGATGCAATGCATCTGAGCGTGGTGGACTTTCTGCTCAAGCCGATTGATAGCGTGAAGTTGGCGAAGATGGTCAAGCGCGAGTTGGGGATGGCGCAGTAGTTACCACTCATCGAAACTGTCAATTCTGACAGTCATTCGGCCACAATTTGGCACTGAGTTTGAACATGCTGGCGTACTGCTGAACGTACGTTACGCGAAGAGTGATGGCTCTCCTATTGTGCTCAATGGCACGTTCAATAACTCATCCACCTGATGGTTTTGTTGTTGGAACCACGCATTAAAAAGCCCTGATCTTTCGATCAGGGCTTTTTTACGTGCGGTTACTCAAAGACCATTCTTGGCCTTGAACTCCCTCCGCCGACGATGCAACACCGGCTCGGTATAACCGTTGGGTTGCTTGGTCCCTTCAATCACCAACTCCACCGCTGCCTGGAACGCGATATTGCTGTCGAAGTCCGGGGCCAAGGGACGGTACAGCGCGTCCCCGGCATTCTGCCGATCCACCACTGGCGCCATGCGCTTGAGGCTTTCCATGACCTGGGCTTCGCTGACCACGCCATGGCGCAGCCAGTTGGCGATGTGCTGGCTGGAGATACGCAGGGTGGCGCGGTCTTCCATCAGGCCCACATCGTTGATATCCGGCACTTTCGAGCAACCCACGCCCTGGTCGATCCAGCGCACCACGTAGCCGAGGATGCCCTGGGCGTTGTTGTCCAGCTCGTTGCGGATTTCTTCCTCGGACCAGTCGGTGTTCTGGGCCAGGGGAATAGTCAGGATATCGTCCACCGAAGCGCGCTCGCGCTTGGCCAGTTCGGCCTGGCGGGCAAATACGTCGACCTTGTGGTAATGCAGCGCGTGCAAGGCGGCAGCCGTCGGCGACGGTACCCACGCGGTGTTGGCGCCGGCCAGCGGGTGAGCGATTTTCTGCTCGAGCATGGCGGCCATCAAGTCGGGCATTGCCCACATGCCTTTACCGATTTGCGCACGACCTTGCAGGCCGGTGCTCAAGCCAATATCAACGTTCCAGTTTTCGTAGGCGCCGATCCATTTTTCCGCCTTCATCGCCGCCTTGCGCACCATCGCGCCGGCTTCCATGGAGGTGTGGATTTCGTCGCCGGTGCGGTCGAGGAAGCCGGTGTTGATAAACACCACGCGCTCGCTGGCAGCCTTGATACAGGCCTTGAGGTTGACCGTGGTGCGGCGCTCCTCGTCCATGATGCCGACCTTGAGGGTGTTGCGCGGCAGGTTCAGCACCTCTTCGATGCGCCCGAACAGTTCGTTGGTGAACGCGGCTTCTTCGGGGCCGTGCATCTTCGGTTTAACGATGTACACCGAGCCGGTGCGGCTGTTCTTGCGGCTGTTGTTGCCATTGAGGCTGTGGACCGCTGCCAGGCTGGTGATCAGGCCGTCGAGGATGCCTTCTGGCACTTCATTGCCCTGGGCATCGAGGATGGCGTCGATGGTCATCAGGTGGCCAACGTTGCGCACGAACAGCAGCGAGCGACCATGCAGGGTCACCGCATTGCCGTCGACACCGGTGTAGGTGCGGTCGGCGTTCATGGTACGGGTAAAGGTCTTGCCGCCCTTGGCCACTTCTTCGGCCAGGTCGCCCTTCATCAGGCCGAGCCAGTTGCGGTAGATCACCACTTTGTCGTCGGCATCGACGGCGGCGACGGAGTCTTCGCAGTCCATGATGGTGGTCAGCGCGGCTTCCATCAGGATGTCTTTGATGCCGGCGGCGTCGGTCTGGCCGACCGGGGTGCTGGCGTCGACCTGGATTTCGAAGTGCAGGCCGTTGTGCTTGAACAAGATGGCGATTGGCTGGGCGGCATCGCCCTGGTAGCCGATCAACTGGGCATCACTGCGCAGGCCGCTGTTGCTGCCACCCTTGAGGCTGACCACCAACTTGCCGTCGACGATCTTGTAGCCGGTGGAATCGACATGGCTGCCGGCGGTGAGCGGTGCGGCTTCGTCGAGGAAGGCGCGGGCGAAGGCGATGACCTTGTCACCGCGCACCTTGTTGTAGCCCTGGCCTTTCTCGGCGCCGTCGGCTTCGCTGATGGCGTCGGTGCCATACAGCGCGTCGTACAGCGAGCCCCAACGGGCGTTGGAGGCGTTGAGGGCGAACCGCGCATTCATCACCGGCACCACCAACTGCGGGCCGGCCATACGGGCGATTTCGTCATCGACGTTCTGTGTAGTCGCCTGGAAATCCGCCGCTTCTGGCAGCAGGTAGCCAATGTCTTGCAGGAAGGCTTTGTAGGCCACCGCGTCGTGGGCCTTGCCGGCGTGGGTCTGGTGCCAGGCATCGATCCGCGCTTGGAAATCGTCGCGTTTGGCGAGTAGGGCTTTGTTCTTCGGTGCCAGGTCGTGGATGACCTTGTCGGCGCCGGCCCAGAACTGGTCGGCGGTCAGGCCGGTACCGGGAATGGCTTCGTTGTTCACGAAGTCGAACAGGACTTTGGCGACCTGCAGGCCACCGACTTGAACGTGTTCAGTCATTGCTTGCCTCACTCTGCGGAGCTAATTCGCTTTTCAGCTTTTCAATTTACCAATGAAGCCTCTGGCCATTTAAACCACAAACCCAAGGCACCAGTACATGCCATTAACGGCGGCTGGGTGGTTCCAATCAACGGCGCAAGGCTTGCTGACGGGCTGTTCGGGGTTCTGACGGCGCCTGGGCAGACATCGACCTAACGTTATGTAGTGCGCGCCGAGGCATACTACATGATGAGTTGCGGTTGTGAAAATTAGACTAAATACGTCGTTTAGCGACCCACTTTGGTTGTACGGTCACAGCGGGGTATGGGATGTTCTCAAAAAACCATTGGATTGTTCCATATAAATATAAAAATGGTACACGATTTGTTTTGCGGCTCGCTCCTGCAGGCAGGTGCCTATAATCGAGTATTCATCACCAGAGGGCTGTTGCCATGGACCATCTCGTACTCACCGTCATCGCCGCCGACAAACCCGGCGTGGTCGAGCGTGTAGCCCACTGCATTGCCGAGCGTGGTGGCAACTGGCTGGAAAGTCGCATGGCTCATATGGCCGGGCAATTTGCCGGGATCCTGCGGGTCAGTGTGCCAATGGAAAACCGCAGTGAGCTGGTCAGTGCCCTGGAGGACCTGTCCACCCATGGCATTCGTGTGCTGGTCGGTGAAAGCAGCGGCGCGCAGGCATCGGCGAGCAAGCCGATCCTGATGACCCTGGTGGGCAATGACCGGCCGGGGATCGTGCGTGAAATCACCGCGCTGTTGAGCAAGCAAGGGGTGAACCTGGAGCGCCTGAGTACCGACGTGCGCCCGGCGCCCATGAGCAGCGACCCGTTGTTTCACGCCGAGGCCGCGCTGGCGGTGCCTTCCACCCTGGCGCTGGACACGTTGCAGGCTGCCCTGGAAACCCTGGCCGATGATCTGATGGTGGAGTTGCAGCTGCGCAGTGAGGAATAACCGTCCACAGGGTTGTTCATGGAAATCTTGCATGGGCCTGTGGATAAGCTGTAGAGACTCGGCGCCAGGCCGCGCCGGCCGTGGCTTGCGGCGTGTTGAGCAAAAAACGAGCAATTTCAAAGGCTTGTGCACAAACGCCGGGGATCAGGTTGTGGATAACCTTGGGGTGAAACCCTGCAAGCCAAGCCGGCTGTGGCTTGCAAGGGTTTGTACATTATTTGATCAGCGTTTACGCAGGCTCAGCCATGCGTCGATGCTGTAGACCGCAAGCCCCGCCCAGATAAATACGAACGCGACCAGGCTGGCGGGGCTCATGTGCTCGTCGAACAGCAGCACCGCCTGCAGCAGGACCAGGGTTGGCGCCAAGTACTGCAGGAAACCGAGCGTGGTGTACGGCAAGTGCCGCGCGGCGGCGTTGAAACACACCAGCGGGATCAATGTCACCGGGCCTGCGGCCACCAGCCACCAGGCTTCGGATGTGCTCCAGAACGCCATATTGGCGCTATGGGCAGTGGGGTTGAGCAGCAGCCACGCCAGGGCAATCGGCACCAGCATCCAGGTTTCCACCACCAGGCCCGGCAATGCCTTGACCGGCGCCTGCTTGCGGATCAAGCCGTAGAAACCAAAGGTCAACGCCAGCACCAGCGACACCCACGGCAAACTCCCGACCTGCCATACCTGTTGCGCCACACCCACGGCGGCCAGCCCGACGGCGACCCATTGCAGGCGCCGCAGGCGTTCACCGAGCAGCAGCATGCCCAGCAGCACGTTGACCAGCGGGTTGATGTAGTAACCCAGGCTGGCTTCGAGCATGCGCCCACTGTTGACCGACCATACATAGGTCAGCCAGTTGCCTGCGATCAACGAGCCGCTCAACGCCAGAATCGCCAGGCGCTTGGGGTTGTCCCGCAGTTCGCGCCACCAGCCGGGGTGTTTCCACACCAGCAACAGCAACCCGCCGAACAGCGCCGACCACAGCACGCGGTGGACGATGATTTCGGCGGCCGGCACGCTGGCGATGGCTTTGAAGTAGAGCGGGAACAGGCCCCAGATGACGTAGGCACTCAGGCCCAGGATATACCCGCGACGCGGGTTGGCGGCTTGCATGCAGAATCCTTGCATAGGCAGCTAACAAAGCCGTGATTGTAAGGAAGTTTGTCTATCGATGGGGCGGCTTTTTGTAGGAGCGCGCTTGCTCGCGAAAAACCTGAGGGCGCCGCTGGGTGTCAGGTTTCCCGCGTTATCGCTAACGACCTTCGTCGGCACGCCGCCCGGAAACAAGCTCGCTCCCACATGATGAGCGAGCGTGATTTCCTAAAACAATTTCAGGGGTTCTTCGTTGAGTGCCGACAATTGCTCGCGCAGCGCCAGCACCTGGTCGCCCCAATACCGCTCGCTGCCAAACCACGGGAAGCTGTGGGGGAATGCCGGATCATCCCAGCGCCGTGCCAGCCAGGCGCTGTAGTGCATCAGGCGCAGGGCGCGCAGAGGCTCGATCAGCGCCAGTTCGCGAGGATCGAAATCGTGGAATTCCTGGTAGCCGTCCATCAACTCCGACAACTGCCCCAGGCATTCCTGGCGATCGCCGGCGAGCATCATCCATAAATCCTGGACCGCCGGGCCCATGCGGCAGTCGTCGAGGTCGACGATATGGAACATCTCATCGCGACACATCATGTTGCCGGGGTGGCAGTCGCCATGCATGCGGATGTTCTTGTGCGGCGTGGCGCTGTACACATCCTCCACGCGCTTGAGCAAGTCACGGGCCACGGATTCGTAGGCAGGCAGCAGGCTCTTGGGAATGAAGTTGCCTTCGAGCAACGTGTTCAGGGAGTCATGACCGAAGTTCTTCACCCCCAGGGCTTCGCGGTGTTCGAAGGGGCGGGTGGCGCCCACCGCATGCAAGCGCCCGAGCAACTGCCCAAGGCGGTACAACTGATCGAGATTGCCCGGCTCCGGCGCCCGGCCACCACGGCGAGGGAACAGGGTGAAACGAAAGCCCGCGTGTTCGAACAGGCTTTCGCCGTTATGGATCATCGGGGCGACCACAGGCACTTCGCATTCGGCCAGTTCGAAGGTGAAGCGGTGTTCTTCAAGGATCGCTTCGTTGGTCCAGCGCTGGGGCCGGTAGAACTTGGCGATCAGCGGCTCGCAGTCTTCGATGCCGACTTGATACACCCGGTTTTCGTAGCTGTTGAGCGCCAAAACGCGGGCGTCGCTGAGAAAACCGATGCTTTCGACAGCGTCGAGAACCAGGTCGGGGGTCAATGTTTCAAACGGGTGGGCCATGCGAACTCCTGCGCGCAGCAGGTCGCCGCGTCCGGCCGGGTATGGTAGCGCACCGGGCTGGAGATAGGTGGTGTGTGTACTATCGCCTTCGCGAGCAAGCCCGCTCCCTCACTTGGCCGGTGTACACAGAAACACTGTGGGCTTGCCCGCGATGAGGCCCTGAAGATCACCTAGACCGGCGTGCCCAGCAGCACATTGCTCGGCGCAAACTGCACCTGAACCTGCGTGCCTTCACTTGCTGCCAGCGCCTTGAGCTGCTCGGGCGCCGCCAGTGCACATAGCACCAGGCCATTGGGCAAGGTGATGCGCACCTCACTGGGGCCATCATCGGCATCAAGCATGGCCTCGATCACGCCGCCCATGCAGTTGAATCCAGGCATCGGCGCTTGGTCGGCGGCGATCAGCTCCAGCCAACCAGCCTTGATCAGCGCGACCACTTCAGTGCCGATTTCCAGTTCCAGGCGCAGGGTGCTGTCATGGGTGATTTGCGCATCGAGGATCAAGCCACCGGCCAGCTCCAGGCGCACTCGATCATTGCGGCCATGGCTGTCGATGGCGATCACTTGGCCATGCAATTGGTTACGCGCACTGGTGCGCAGCATCAGGCGGCCCAGCAGGTTGAAATCGCTGGCGTCTTCGGCAGCCTCCAGGACCTGGGCCTGCACGGTCTGCAAGCGCTGATACAGGCGCAACACCCGTTCACCTTCGGCCGAGAGCCGCGCGCCGCCGCCGCCCTTGCCGCCGACGCTGCGTTCAACCAGGGGCTTTTGCGCCAGGTTGTTCAGTTCATCGATGGCATCCCACGCGGCCTTGTAGCTCAAACCGGCGCTTTTCGCGGCACGGGTGATGGAGCCCTGCTCGGCGATATGTTGCAGCAAGGCGATACGCTGGGGGCGACGAACGATGTGTTGGCTCAACAGAGACGGTAAAGGCATGGCGAACGGCTGCACACTGGCTTGGGATACGCGGGACGTTGCGGGCAGGCGTCGCCGGAGTCAAGTCATGTGCCGGGCTTGGGTGTGCGCGCCAGGCAATACACATCGACCTGGCGCGCGCCGGCGTGTAGCAGCAGGCGGGCCAGGCTGTGGGCGGTGGCGCCGGTGGTCAGCACATCGTCCACCAGCGCCAGGTGTTGGCCCTGCACCTGCGCGCCCGGGGCCAGGGCAAAGGCCTTGAGCAGGTTGCGTTGGCGCTGCCTGGCGTCCAGTTGCTGTTGGGCGATGGTGTCCTGGGGGCGCAGCAGCAGTTGTTCATCCACAGGCAGGTCGAGGTCCCGGCCCAGCCAGCGGGCGAGCATGGCGGCCTGGTTGTAGCCGCGCTGGCGCAGGCGTTTGGTGGCCATCGGCACAGGAAGCAGGCGGTCGGGGCGTGCCAGTTCGGCGTTGTCGAAGCGGTCTTGCAGGCATTGCCCCAGCAGGCTTGCCAGTAGATGCCCCAGGGGCCATTTGCCCTGATGTTTGAAGCGGCTGATCAGGCTGTCCAGCGGAAAGCCATAGGTCCAGGGCGCCACGACTTGCTGGAATGCCGGGGGTGAGTGCAGGCATTGGCCGCAGGTCAGGCCGCTGACGGGTAAGGGCAGGGCGCACACCTGGCAGCAATCCGTCAGCCACGGCAGGTCGATTTCGCAGGCATTGCATAGCGTAGCGGGGGAGTCCGTGGCTTCATCGCAGAGCAAACAGGTCTGGTTGCTTTTTAACCAGATGTAAACCTCGTGTTTGTAGTCAGGTTGACAGTGCATGAATCTTCCTTAAATATGCCGAGCATCCGTGTCGTGCCTGTGGGTATTGCCCTTCCCACAGCGCTTGCCCAAGCATAAACAAGGAATCGCCCATGAGCGCCAGCCTCACTGCCACCTTGCGTCACGACTGGTCTTTGGCCGAAGTCAAAGCCCTGTTCGTCCAGCCGTTCAATGACCTGCTGTTCCAGGCGCAGACCGTGCACCGCGCGCATTTCGATGCCAATCGAGTGCAGGTTTCGACCTTGCTGTCGATCAAGACCGGTGCCTGCCCGGAAGATTGCAAATATTGTCCGCAGTCGGGCCACTACAACACCGGCCTGGAAAAAGAAAAGCTGATGGAAGTGCAGAAAGTCCTCGAAGAGGCGGCACGTGCCAAGGCCATCGGTTCGACCCGCTTCTGCATGGGCGCCGCGTGGAAGCATCCATCGGCCAAAGACATGCCCTATGTGTTGCAGATGGTCAAAGGCGTCAAGGCCATGGGCCTGGAAACCTGCATGACCCTGGGTCGTCTGGACCAGGACCAAACCGAGGCCCTGGCCCAGGCGGGCCTGGACTACTACAACCACAACCTGGATACGTCGCCGGAGTTCTACGGCTCGATCATCACCACCCGCACCTACAGCGAACGCCTGCAAACCCTGGCGTATGTACGTGATTCGGGGATGAAGATCTGCTCGGGCGGTATCCTCGGCATGGGCGAATCCCTCGACGACCGCGCCAACCTGCTGATCCAGTTGGCCAACCTGCCGGAGCATCCGGAATCGGTGCCGATCAACATGCTGGTGAAGGTGGCCGGTACGCCCCTGGAGAATGCCGAGGATATCGACCCGTTCGACTTTATCCGCATGCTCGCCGTGGCGCGCATCCTGATGCCGCAATCCCATGTGCGGCTGTCCGCCGGCCGTGAAGCGATGAACGAGCAGATGCAGGCTTTGGCGTTCTTTGCCGGTGCCAACTCGATTTTCTACGGCGACAAGTTGCTGACCACCGCCAACCCGCAGGCCGACAAGGACATGCAGTTGTTCTCACGGCTGGGCATCCTGCCGGAAGCCCGTGAAGAGCACGCCGATGAAGTGCACCAGGCGGCGATTGAGCAGGCGTTGGTCGAGCAGAAAAGCAGCGAGCAGTTCTACAACGCTGTCGTCTGATTGAAATGCCATCCAAATGTGGGAGCGGGCTTGCCCGCGATCAGGGAGGGTCAGTCAAGACATTAGCTGGCTGACACACCGTAATCGCGGGCAAGCCCGCTCCCACATTTTTGATCGAGTTCAATCCCTTGAATATGAGGCCAGCATGTCTTTTGATCTCGCCGCGCGCCTCGCTGCCCGCCGTACAGAACACCTCTATCGCCAGCGCCCGCTGCTGCAAAGTCCCCAGGGCCCGCAGGTGGTGGTGGACGGCCAGCCGTTGTTGGCCTTTTGCAATAACGACTACCTGGGCCTGGCCAATCACCCGCAAGTGATTGAAGCCTGGCAGGCCGGTGCTGCCCGTTGGGGCGTGGGCGGAGGGGCCTCGCACTTGGTCGTCGGCCACAGCACGCCACACCATGAGTTGGAGGAGGCGCTGGCCGAGTTCACCGGGCGCCCGCGTGCGCTGTTGTTCACCACCGGTTATATGGCCAACCTCGGTACCGTCACCGCCTTGGTGGGGCAGGGCGATACGGTACTCGAAGACCGGCTCAACCACGCGTCCCTGCTGGATGCAGGCTTACTGTCCGGCGCGCGGTTCAATCGCTATCTGCATAACGATGCGGTCAGCCTGGCCAAGCGCCTGGAAAGAGCCTGCGGCAATACCCTGGTAGTCACTGACGGCGTGTTCAGCATGGACGGCGACCTTGCGGACCTACCGGCCCTGGCCCGCGAAACCCGGGCCAAGGGCGCCTGGCTGATGGTGGATGATGCCCATGGCTTCGGGCCGTTGGGCGCCACGGGCGGCGGGATCGTCGAGCATTTTGGCCTGAGCCAGGAGGATGTGCCGGTGTTGGTTGGCACCCTGGGCAAAGCCTTCGGGACCGCCGGGGCGTTCGTTGCTGGCAGCGAGGAGTTGATCGAAAGCCTGATCCAATTCGCCCGCCCGTATATCTACACCACCAGCCAACCGCCGGCGCTGGCCTGCGCCACTCTCAAAAGCCTGGAACTGCTGCGCAGCGAGCACTGGCGGCGTGAGCATTTGCACACGCTGATCCGCCAGTTCCGCCAGGGTGCCGAGCAGATCGGCCTGGTGTTGATGGACAGCTTTACCCCGATCCAGCCAATCATGATTGGCGACAGTGCGCGCGCGGTGCGCCTGTCGCAGATGCTGCGAGAGCGCGGCATCATGGTCACGGCCATCCGCCCGCCCACCGTGCCGGCCGGCAGTGCCCGTTTGCGTGTGACCTTGACGGCCGCCCACACTGAGGCGCAGGTGCGACTATTGTTAGACGCATTGGAAGAGTGTTTCCGCTTGTCAGACCCGGAGTCCGACCATGCGTGATCGACTGATACTGCTCCCCGGCTGGGGGCTGGGTGTGTCGCCACTGGAGCCCTTGGCCGCCGCCTTGCGTGGTCTGGATGAGCGCTTGCGGGTGGATATCGAACCGTTGCCGGTGCTCACCAGCAGCGACCCTGATGAATGGCTCGACGAGCTCGATGCCACGTTGCCAGACAACGCCTGGCTGGGCGGTTGGTCCCTGGGCGGAATGCTCGCATCCGAGTTGGCGGCACGGCGCGGCGATCGCTGCTGCGGCTTGCTGACCTTGGCCAGTAACCCCTGTTTTGTGGCGCACGAGGGCTGGCCCAGCGCAATGCCGGCCGAGACGTTCGACGCGTTCCTGGCGGGTTGCCACGCCGATTCGCAAGTCACCCTCAAGCGCTTTGGCCTGTTGTGCGCCAAGGGGACGCAAGACCCACGGGGCATCGCGCGCTTGCTGGTCAGCAGCGCGCCGGCTACGGCGTCCAGTGCGCTGATGAGCGGCCTGGAGCTGCTTGTACAACTGGACACCCGCGAGGCCTTGCAGGCCTTTCGTGGCCCGCAGTTGCACGTGTTCGCCGGCCTGGATGAGTTGGTGCCCTGCGAGGCCGCCACTGAGCTGCTGAAGTTATTGCCTGATGTTGAGGTCGGTCTGATTGAGCAGGCCGGACACGCTTTCCTACTGGACAACCCCCATGGAGTGGCGGCGGCGATCCAGGCTTTTTTGCATGAGTGCGGCGATGACTGATTTGTCCCATCCTCCACTGCCGGGTGCCTTGCCTGACAAACGCCAGGTGGCGGCGTCGTTTTCCAGGGCGGCGGCCAGTTATGACAGCGTTGCAGCGTTGCAGCGTGACGTGGGCAGCGAGTTGCTTGGGCGCTTGCCATCGGCGTTGATGCCCCGGCGCTGGCTGGATCTGGGCTGCGGCACCGGATTTTTCAGCCGCGCATTGAATAGCACGTTCCCGCAGGGCCAAGGCCTGGCGCTGGATATCGCCGAAGGGATGCTCAGCCACGCGCGGCCCTTGGGCGGTGCCGAGCACTTTATCGCCGGGGATGCCGAGCGTTTGCCGCTACAAGAGGGTAGTTGCGGGCTGGTCTTCTCCAGCCTGGCGGTGCAGTGGTGTGCTGACTTCCCGGCGGTACTCAGTGAGGCGCGGCGGGTGTTGCAGCCCGGTGGCGTGCTGGCGTTTGCCAGCCTGTGCGTCGGCACCCTGGATGAGTTGCGCGACAGTTGGCGGGCGGCGGACGCAATGGTTCACGTCAACCGGTTCCGCCCGTTCAGCACGTACCAACAGCAGTGCGCGGCCAGTGGCTTGCGCGTGGTGAGCCTGGAGCAGCGCCCCCACGTGTTGCATTACCCGGATGTACGCAGCCTGACCCACGAACTGAAAGCTTTGGGGGCCCACAATCTCAACCCGGGGCGCCCTGGCGGCTTGACGGGCCGGGCGCGGATTGTCGCCTTGGTGCAGGCCTACGAGCAGTTGCGCCAGGCCCAGGGCCTGCCAGCCACCTATCAAGTCGTGTATGCCGTACTGGAGAAGCCCTTATGAGCGCTGCCTATTTCGTCACGGGCACCGACACCGATGTCGGCAAGACCACCGTCGCCGCAGGCCTGTTGCATGCGGCCCGGCAAGCAGGCAAGAGCACCGCTGCCGGCAAGCCGGTGGCCTCGGGCTGCGAAGTGACCACACGGGGCTTGCGCAACGCCGATGCTCTGGCCTTGCTGGCGGAGTGTTCGTTGCCGCTGGCCTATGCCGAAGTCAATCCACTGGCCTTTGAACCCGCCATCGCGCCGCACCTGGCGGCCCGTGAAGCGGGTGTGGCGCTGACCGTGCAAGCCCTGCTCAAGCCGATGCAGCACATCCTCGACAAACACGCGGACTTCACCCTGATTGAAGGTGCTGGTGGCTGGCGCGTGCCGCTGGCTGATCAGGACAACCTGTCGGATTTGGCCAAGGCCTTGCAGTTACCGGTGATCCTGGTGGTGGGCGTGCGCCTGGGGTGTATCAATCATGCGCTGCTGAGCGCCGAAGCCATCGCCCGGGACGGTTTGCCACTGGCGGGATGGGTGGCCAATATCATCGATCCGAAGACCTCCCGTCTGGAAGAAAACCTCGCCACCTTGGCCGAACGCCTGCCGGCGCCGTGCCTGGGCCGGGTGCCACGGCTCAAGCAACCCACGGCCGAAGCGGTGGCCGAGTACCTGCAACTGGACTTGCTTGATTAGTTTTTCCTAGGGATAAGGCATTATGCCATTAGTGTTATTGACGGGCCTTTTGCCAGATTGTCTGCTTCAATAAGGATTCACGATTTATTGCAAGGCAGGTTTACGCCATGGAAATCTCTGGAAGCAGTGCGTTTTATTCAGGCCTGAGCACTATTCAGGCCGGGCAAAACCGCGTCGACCAGGCCGCCGGCAAAATCGCCAGTGCTGCCACCAGCCAGCCTTCGGATGCGCAGAATGACCGCTTGCAGGCGGTCAATCGCGGCCAGCCGACCAGCTCCGCGAGCAATATGGTGGAACTGGCTGAAGGCAAGCTCCAGGTTGAGCTGGGCGCGAAAGTCGCCAAGGCTTCCGACGAAATGCTCGGCACGTTGATCGACACCTACGCCTGATCCAGCGGGATCATTGTGGCGAGGGGGCTAGTCCCCCGTTGGGCTGCGAAGCAGCCCCAGAATCTGCCACCTCGGTGTATCTGATAAGTCTCGGTGTGTCTTATTGGGGCTGCTTCGCAGCCCAGCGGGGGACAAGCCCCCTCGCCACGACAAGCCTCTAGCCATCCCCGATTTCTTCAACATACCTATCTTCCAATCTTTGACCGGTCATGCGGCATCACGCTGCAGGCCTTGTCGCGCCTGGCGTTGACCTGCGTCATGACAAACGGCATCTGCGGGGCGCTTGACAAGGATTGGGCGTAAACGTATGTTTCAAACAACTGTTTGACCGCTACAACAAATCCACGCGGTTGTTCATTCCAGGATTCATCAGCAGAGGTTTATCGCTATGCCTGACTACAAGGCCCCCTTGCGTGATATTCGCTTCGTTCGTGACGAACTGCTCGGCTACGAAGCGCACTATCAGAGCCTGCCGGCTTGCCAGGACGCTACCCCAGACATGGTTGACGCCATTCTCGAAGAAGGCGCCAAGTTTTGTGAGCAAGTGCTGGCCCCGTTGAACCGCGTCGGTGACATCGAAGGGTGCACCTGGAGCGAGTCAGGCGTTAAAACCCCTACTGGTTTCAAAGAAGCCTACAAACAATTCGTCGAAGGTGGCTGGCCAAGCCTGGCCCACGACGTGGCGCACGGCGGCCAAGGCCTGCCGGAATCCCTGGGCCTGGCCGTCAGCGAGATGGTCGGTGAAGCGAACTGGTCGTGGGGCATGTACCCAGGCCTGTCCCATGGCGCGATGAACACCATTTCCGAGCACGGTACCCCCGAGCAGCAAGATGCCTACCTGACCAAACTGGTCTCGGGCGAGTGGACCGGCACCATGTGCCTGACCGAGCCGCACTGCGGCACCGACCTGGGCATGCTGCGCACCAAGGCCGAACCTCAGGCCGACGGTTCCTACAAAGTCTCCGGGACCAAGATCTTCATCTCGGCCGGTGAACACGACATGGCCGACAACATCGTCCACATCGTACTGGCCCGCCTGCCGGATGCTCCGGCTGGCACCAAAGGCATTTCGCTGTTTATCGTGCCTAAGTTCCTGCCCAACGCCGATGGTTCGGTGGGTGAGCGCAACGCGGTGTCCTGTGGCTCCCTGGAACACAAGATGGGTATCCACGGCAACGCCACCTGCGTGATGAACTTCGACGCGGCCACCGGTTACCTGATCGGCCCGGCGAACAAAGGCCTGAACTGCATGTTCACCTTTATGAACACCGCTCGCCTGGGTACCGCACTGCAAGGCCTATCCCATGCCGAGATCGGTTTCCAGGGTGGCTTGAAATATGCGCGTGACCGCCTGCAAATGCGTTCCCTGACTGGCCCGAAAGCGCCGGACAAGGCCGCTGACCCGATCATCGTCCACCCGGACGTGCGTCGCATGCTGCTGACCATGAAAGCCTTCGCTGAAGGCAACCGTGCGATGGTGTACTTCACCGCCAAGCAAGTGGATATCGTCAAGTACGGCACCGACGACGAAGCCAAGAAACAGGCTGATGGCCTGCTGGCTTTCATGACCCCGATCGCCAAGGCGTTCATGACCGAAGTCGGTTTTGAATCTGCCAACCACGGCGTACAGATCTACGGCGGTCACGGCTTCATCGCCGAGTGGGGCATGGAGCAGAACGTTCGCGACAGCCGCATCTCGATGCTGTACGAAGGCACCACCGGCATCCAGGCGTTGGACCTGCTCGGCCGTAAAGTGCTGATGACCCAGGGCGAAGCGCTCAAGGGCTTCACCAAGATCGTGCACAAGTTCTGCCAGGCCAACGAAGGCAACGCAGCGGTCAGCGAGTTCGTCGCACCGTTGGCGGCACTGAACAAGGAATGGGGCGAGTTGACCATGAAGGTCGGCATGGCTGCCATGAAGGACCGTGAAGAAGTCGGTGCCGCCTCCGTGGACTACCTGATGTACTCCGGTTATGCCTGCCTGGCTTACTTCTGGGCCGACATGGCGCGCCTGGCTGCCGAAAAACTGGCTGCCGGCACCAGTGAAGAAGGCTTCTACACCGCCAAGCTGCAGACTGCGCGCTTCTACTTCCAGCGCATCCTGCCGCGTACCCGTACCCACGTAGCGACCATGCTGTCGGGTGCCAACAACCTGATGGACATGAAAGAAGAGAACTTCGACCTGGGCTACTAAGCCCCGGCGGGTTCACTGCCAGGCCGCCGCTCTTTCGGGAGCGGCGGCTTTTTTATAGGCGGGTGAAAAAACCTGAGTGGCGCGCTCAGGGATTGCCCGTTGCTGCCGTTACAGTGATGGCAATGTGATACGGGTCACATTGAGTGTGCTTAACTGTCAGCAGTGAAGGCATTGTGCCATCTTTTTTGTGGGTCGGAGCTTTACCCTTGTCGCGCGCGTCTGCTGTACGTTTCAGTCATTTCCTACCATCGTTGCTGTTATTGCTGGCGGGGTTGTCGGCTGCTTACGTCAAGGACCTCAACGTCTTCTTCACCTCGCTGTTCAACGTGCTGCCGACCCTGGTGTTGCTGCTGGGCGGTGCCTATTGCGCGGTGTACCGCCGCCAGCGTGAGCTGTTCCTGATGGCGACGGTGTACGTCGCTTACTTCCTCCTGGATACCCAGACCGATTTCTATCGCGACCATGGCCGCGTGCGCGAAGACGCTGCCGTGGTGTTTCATCTGGTGTGCCTGCTGTTGCCGATGTTGTTCAGTATCTATGCCCTCTGGCAGGAGAAAACCCACCTGTTCCGCGACTTTGTCGCACGTTGCGCGGTGCTGCTCGCCGTGGGCAGCGTAGCCCTTGGCCTGGAGCAGAGTTACCCGGGACCGTTGCTCAACTGGTTGGCGGAGATTCGCTGGCCGGCGTTGCATGGCGCGTGGATGAGCTTGGTCCAACTGTCGTACCCGATGTTCCTGCTGGGTTTTGTCGCCCTGGCAGCCCAGTACTGGCGCGAGCCGCGGCCGTTGCATGCGGCGCAGTTGGTGGGGTTGCTGGGGATGTTCTGGATGTTGCCGCAGACCTTTATTCTGCCGTTCACCCTGAACATCATGTGCAGCCAGGTGATGTTGATGATCGCTGCGGGTGTGTCCCATGAGGCCTATCAAATGGCCTTTCGCGATGAGCTCACCGGCCTGCCGGGGCGTCGCGCCCTCAACGAGCGCATGCAGCGCCTGGGGCGCAACTATGTACTGGCGATGAGCGACGTCGACCACTTCAAGCGCTTCAACGACACCCACGGTCACGACGTCGGCGACCAGGTGCTGCGGTTGGTCGCCAGTAAACTGTCGAAAGTCAGCGGCGGCGGTCGGGCCTATCGGTATGGCGGCGAAGAATTTGCCGTAGTGTTCGCCGGCAAGACCCTGGATGAGTGCCTGCCGCACCTGGAAGCAATCCGCGAGGTTATTGCCAACTACCACATCAAGTTGCGCAACCAGGACAGTCGCCCCCAGGACGATCACCAGGGGCGTCAGCGCCGTTCGGGTGGCGGCGACTCCAGCGTGTCGGTGACCGTCAGCATCGGCGTCGCCGAGCGCCAGGTCGAGCAGCGCACCCCGGAAGAAGTGCTCAAGTCTGCTGACCAGGCGCTGTACAACGCCAAGGGTGCCGGGCGTAACTGTGTAGTGGCGGCCGGCCAGAACCGCCGTGGCGCGGTGCGCATGCAGGGCGCTGCCGGTTGAGTGATGGTGGTGTATTCAGCGCCTGTACAGTGATTGTCCGGGGGCACCTACGGCAGTAGGTTGCAGTCATCTGCCGCCGGAGACATCACCATGCCTGCCTATAAAGCTCCCCTGCGCGACATGCGCTTTCTGATCGATCACGTGTTTGATTTCCCTGCTCACTACGCGGCCCTGGGCGCCACCGAGGCCAGCCCGGACATGGTCAGCGCGATCCTCGAAGAAGGCGCCAGGTTCTGCGAAAACGTGCTGGCACCGTTGAATCGCCCGGGTGATGAAGAGGGCTGCCATTTTGATAATGGCGTGGTGACCACACCCAAAGGCTTCAAGGAAGCCTTTGCGCAATATGTCGAAGGCGGCTGGCACGGCCTGGCGGCGGATCCGGCCTACGGCGGCCAAGGCTTGCCGTCTTCCCTGGGGTTGGTGCTCAGCGAGATGATCGGCTCCAGCAACACTTCCTGGGGCATGTACCCCGGCCTGACCCACGGCGCCATGTCGGCGATCCACGCCCACGGCACTGCCGAGCAGAAAGACACCTACCTGACCAAACTCACCGCCGGCCAGTGGACGGGCACCATGTGCCTGACCGAAGCCCACTGCGGCACCGACCTTGGCATCATCAAGACCCGCGCCGTGCCCCAGGCCAACGGCAGCTATGCGGTAACCGGCAGCAAGATTTTCATCTCCGCCGGTGAACACGATATGAGCGAAAACATCATCCACCTGGTGCTGGCCAAGTTGCCGGACGCGCCGGCCGGCACCAAGGGCATTTCGCTGTTTATCGTGCCCAAGTTCCTCGCCGGTTCCGGCGCGCGCAATGGGGTCAGTTGCGGCTCCATCGAACACAAGATGGGGATCAAGGCCTCGGCCACCTGCGTGCTGAACTTCGATGGTGCCGAGGGCTATCTGATCGGCGAGGCCAACAAGGGCCTGAACTGCATGTTCACCATGATGAACCATGCGCGCCTGGGCACGGGCATGCAGGGGCTGTGCCTGGGTGAAGCGAGCTTCCAGGGCGCGATCCAGTACGCCAACGACCGTCTGCAGATGCGCGCCCTGACCGGCGCCAAGGCCCCCGATAAGCCGGCAGATCCGATCATCGTGCATCCCGATGTGCGGCGCATGCTGCTGACCATGAAAGCCTTCAACGAAGGCAACCGCGCCCTGACTTATTTCACCGCGCAACTGCTGGACACCGCACACCTGAGCGACGACCCGCAGCAGCGCCAGCAGGCCGAAGACCTGTTGGCGTTCCTCACGCCGATCTGCAAAGCCTTTATGACCGAAACCGGGCTAGAGGTGACCAACCACGGCATGCAGGTGTTTGGCGGCCACGGTTTTATCCGCGAGTGGGGCATGGAACAGTTGGTGCGCGACTGCCGGATCGCGCCGATCTACGAAGGCACCAATGGGATCCAGGCCCTGGATTTGCTGGGGCGCAAGGTGTTGGGCAGCCAGGGCAAGTTGCTACGCGGCTTTACCAAAATCGTGCATAAGTTTTGCGCGGCGAATGCCGAGCATCCACAACTCAAGGCCCAAGTCGCGCAGCTCAATGAGCTGAACCAACAATGGGGCGAGTTGACGACCAAAGTCGGCATGGCCGCGATGAAAAATCCCGATGAAGTCGGCGCGGCGGCCCTGGATTACTTGATGTACAGCGGTTACATCATCCATGCCTACCTGTGGCTGCGCATGGCGCTGGTGGCCCAGGCGCAGTTGGATGCAGGCCAAGGCGATGCGGACTACGCCCGTGGCAAGTTGGCGACCTGCGAGTTTTACTTCAAGCGTCTGTTGCCGCGCACCAATGCACATCGGGCGGCGGTGGAGGCGGGCAGTGATTGCTTGATGAGCCTGCCTGCCGAGCTGTTCGCCTTGTAGGAATCGGTGGTGTGACTGTGAAATACCAATTGGTCACAAGCAGACCCTATGTGTCACAAAAGTTGTTCGGTTACACTCCGGGTCTGTGAAACCGATCCTACCGAATCACTTTTAACGTTCCTACGAGGTTTGCCATGGCTGACTACAAAGCGCCGCTGCGCGATATGCGCTTCGTCCTCAACGAAGTATTCGAGGTTGCCAAGCTGTGGGCGCAATTGCCGGCACTGGCCGAGACCGTCGACGCCCAAACCGTCGAGGCAATCCTTGAAGAGGCTGGCAAAGTCACCGCCAAGACCATCGCCCCGTTGAGCCGCAGCGGCGACGAGGAAGGTTGCCGCTGGGACAATGGCGTAGTCACCACGCCGGCCGGTTTTCCCGAAGCCTACAAAACCTATGCCGAAGGCGGCTGGGTGGGCGTAGGTGGCGACCCGGCCTACGGTGGCATGGGCATGCCCAAGGCCGTGTCGGCCCAGGTCGAAGAAATGATCAACTCCTCGGGCCTGGCGTTTGGCCTGTACCCGATGCTGACGTCCGGCGCCTGCGTGTCGATCAACACCCACGCCAGTGAAGAACTGAAAGCCACTTACCTGCCGAATATGTACGCGGGCGTGTGGGCCGGTTCCATGTGCCTGACCGAACCCCATGCCGGCACCGATCTGGGGATTATTCGTACCAAGGCTGAGCCCCAGGCAGACGGTTCCTACAAGGTCAGCGGGACCAAGATCTTCATCACCGGTGGCGAACACGACCTCACCGAAAACATCATCCACCTGGTGCTGGCCAAGTTGCCGGACGCTCCGGCCGGTCCCAAGGGCATCTCGCTGTTCCTGGTGCCCAAGTTCATGGTCAATGCCGATGGCAGCCTGGGCGCACGCAACCCGGTGACCTGTGGTTCGATCGAACACAAGATGGGCATCCAGGCTTCCGCCACTTGTGTGATGAACTTCGACGACGCCGTTGGCTACCTGGTCGGCGAGCCGAACCGTGGCCTGGCGGCGATGTTCACCATGATGAACTACGAGCGCCTGGGCGTCGGCATCCAGGGCCTGGCGACCGGCGAGCGTTCTTACCAGAACGCTGTGGAATACGCGCGTGACCGTCTGCAAAGCCGTTCGCCGACTGGCCCCAAGGCCAAGGACAAGATCGCCGACCCGATCATCAACCACCCTGACGTGCGCCGCATGTTGCTGACCATGAAGGCGGCGAACGAAGGCGGCCGTGCGTTTTCCACTTATGTGGCGATGCAACTGGACACCGCCAAGTTCAGCGAAGACGCCGCGACCCGCAAGCGCGCGGATGACCTGGTGGCGCTGCTGACCCCGGTATCCAAGGCCTTCCTCACCGACCTGGGCCTGGAAACCACCGTGCACGGCCAGCAGATCTTCGGCGGCCATGGTTATATCCGTGAGTGGGGCCAGGAGCAGTTGGTGCGTGACGTGCGTATCACGCAGATCTACGAAGGCACCAACGGCATCCAGGCGCTGGACTTGATGGGGCGCAAGATCGTTGGCAGCGGCGGGGCGTTCTACACCCTGTTTGCCGATGAGATCCGCCACTTCATCGCCACGGCCAGCAGCGACCTGGCTGAGTTCACCCAGCCCCTGAGCGCCGCGGTGGACGAACTCGACACCTTGACTGCCTGGGTGCTGGATCGCGCCAAGACCAACCCGAATGAAATCGGCGCGGCCTCGGTGGAATATCTGCATGCCTTCGGCTACATGGCCTATGCCTATATGTGGGCATTGATGGCCAAGGCGGCTTTGGGCAAGGAGACCGAGGAAGACTTCTATGCCAGCAAACTGGGGACGGCGCGCTTCTACTTCGCTCGTCTGCTGCCGCGTATTCACTCCCTGAGTGCCTCCGTGAAGGCCGGCAGTGAATCGCTGTTCTTGCTGGACGAAGCGCAGTTCTAATCGGGGGAGGTCATGTAAGCATTCTCTTACATGACGTACTGCTAATCGTCCTCTATCGCCAGATTGGATCCACAGCTAATCTACTTCACATGGACGTCGCGCAGGAAGCGCAAAGCAACAACAGGGACACGTAGGATTCTGCCAGGGTGGCGGAGTGAAATGGATGTCAGGGAAACAGTCTGCAAAGCCCCGCTTCGGCGGGGTTTTCTTATTGCCCGCGAAAAAGTTCAGGCCAGCCCGTCTACCGTGCTTGCCGGCCCATGTGGCCCATTCATCACGTCTTCGAGCAAGGTGCGCAGCAACTCCAGCGTGGCTTGCTGACGTTGTACATCTCGGCACACCAAACCCACTTTCAGCGGCACCCGTGGCTCACTCAAGGGCTTCCACAATAGCGCGTGGCTGCTGTGTTCATCCTGTGATCGGCCAGGTAGTACTGTCGCCAGCCGCGTATGAGGCAGGCTGTCGAGAATCCCCACCATAGTGTTCAGCTCGGCCTGGACCTGCGGCCGGCGCCCCAGGTTCGCCAGTTGCGCCTGCCAGATCTGCCTGATCTGGAACTCTTCCCCGAGCAACAGCATGGGCAGTTCCGCTGCTTGTTTGAGGGAGACCTTCTTGAATTCACGCAAAGGATGGTCGGCAGGGATGACTACTTTCAGTTCATCTTCATACAGCATTACGCCGTGCAAGCCCGGTTGGCGTGCCGGTAGGTAGCTGATGCCAATGTCCAGCGAGCCATTGAGCAGGCGACGTTCGATCTCCAGGCCCGTCAGCTCATAGATCTGCACCACCAGGTGTGGCTGGGCTTTGCGCACGCGTTCGAGCATCTGTGGCACCAGGCTGGTGTGCACGGTTTGCAGCACACCGATAGCCAGGGTCCGCAGCGCCTGGCCCTTGAAATGCCGCAGGGCCTCGACGGCTTGCTGCATGCCATCGAGCAGCGGCAGGGCATGGTTGTACAAGGTGTGGGCAGCCAGGGTCGGCAACAGGCGTTTACTGCTGCGTTCGAACAAGCTGACATCGAGGTGCTGCTCCAGCTGGCGGATCTGCTGCGACAGCGCTGGCTGGGAAATCGACAGGCGCTCTGCGGCCCGGCCCACATGGCCCTCTTCGTACACCGCGACGAAATAACGCAGTTGCTTGAAATCCATAAGTAATGCTTATCGAAAATGCTGGAAAATCGAAATGGCTGTACGCCCCCAAGGCGCCTAGTCTAGCGCCTATTCATAGGGCTTACAGGGCCAAGACGCGAGATGAATACCGTTTACAGCGATGGTGTTTACATAGGCAAGGCAAAAAACGAATTGCCGGGCTTCCGCCAATCCAGGGTTGCCAACAACCCGTGGGGTGTGCAGGCATGAACCTGTTCAACTTGCGCCGTCCGGCGCCGAGCCTGGACGATCTGTTACTGGACGCGAAAACCCCGATGCTGCGTGATGAGCTTTCCACTCAATCCCTGATGCCCACAGTGGCCCGCCCTCCGCAGGTTTTCGTACGCGGCCAGGGTTCGTGGCTATGGGACAGTGAAGACCGTGCCTACCTCGACTTTACCCAGGGTGGTGCGGCCAACAGCCTTGGCCACAGCCCTTCAGTACTGGTGCGCGCGTTGGCCGACCAAGCGCAAGCGCTGATCAACCCCGGCAACGGGCTGCACAACCGCAGCCAACTGAACCTGGTGGACCGCTTGTGTCACAGCACCGGCAGCGACCAGGCCTACCTGCTCAACAGCGGTACGGAAGCCTGCGAGGCGGCGATCAAGCTGGCGCGCAAGTGGGGCCAGCTACACCGTGGTGGCGCCTATCGCATTATTACCGCTGGCAACGCCAGCCACGGGCGCAGCCTGGCGACGCTGGCGGCCTCTGGCGACAATCGTTTCGAGCCACAACTGCCAGGCTTCTGCCACGTACCGTTCAATGACCTGCCCGCCCTGCATGCCGCGGTCGACGCACAAACCGTCGCGATCATGCTGGAACCGATCCAGGGCGAAGCCGGCGTCATCCCGGCCACCGAGCATTACCTCAAGGGTGTGGAGCGGTTGTGCCGGGAGTTGGGCATTCTGCTGATTCTTGATGAAGTACAGACGGGGATGGGCCGTTGCGGCACCTTGCTGGCCGAACAGCGCTACGGCGTGCGCGCCGATATCGTCGCCTTGGGTAAAGGCCTGGGTGGCGGAGTGCCATTGGCTGCGCTGCTGGCTCGCGGCAAAGCCTGCTGCTTTGAAATCGGTGAGTTGGAAGGCACCCATCACGGCAATGCCCTGATGGCGGCCGCCGGCGTCGCTGTGCTCGATAGCGTGCTGGGGCACGGCTTTCTCGAACACGTACGTGATACCAGCCAGTACCTGGGCGAAGGCCTGGCGCGGCTTGCCCACCGCTATGGCCAGGGCGAACTGCGGGGCCAGGGCCTGTTGTTGGGCCTGAGCTTGTCAGATGATTCGGCAGATGCGGTGGTAAAAGCGGCGCTTTACGAGGGCCTGATCCTCAATGCCCCACAACCCGACTGCCTGCGCTTTACCCCGGCGTTGACGGTAAGCAAGAGCAATATCGACGAAATGCTACTGCGCCTGGCCCGTGCGTTTTCCCGTGTGCACACCGCCCAACTGCAATGCCGCAAGGGCATCGCTGTTTAACCCCCTATTCCTGAACCGTCTCGCGGTATACGCAGCGCCTCCAGCTTGATTCTTTTGGCTGGGGGCGTTTTTTTTGTGTGTAATTTCTGGATTGAAAAGGACGCTTGAGGCTCATCGAGAAAAATGGCTTTTTAGCGGGCACCGGCAGGGAGTGCCGGAAGGGCGCAAAGATTTTTTGTGACCCCTATTTTTAATCTGTACCACCAGGTGGTATGTTTATGAGGAAGGGATGCCTATGAAGCTGCGACTGTTCAAAAGCCGGCATTTTGCTGATGCAGCCAGCAAGGCCTGGATCTGCGATTCGCAATTAAGAGAGGCATTTGGTGAGATGCTCAGGGGCCAGGCGGACAATCTGGGTGGTGGAGTCTGGAAGAAACGCCTCAATCACAACCGGCATCGCTCCATCGTCCTGGCGAAGGGCAGGGATTACTGGGTTTATCAGTTTCTGTTCGCCAAGCAAGATCAAAGCAATATCAGTCACAAGGAATTGACTGGGTTTCGGGCGTTGGCAAAGGCCTATGAAGGCTTAAACGAAATACAGATCCAGCAGTTGCTGGATTTCAGGGAGTTTGTGGAGATACATCATGACCAAAAAATATGAAAGCCAAGCGCTGGAGTCCATTCACCAATCGGCCAGCGCGCTGCATTCGATTGGCGCCATCAGCAAGACCACCCTTCGTGAATTTGATGAGCTGTGCATTGCGCCTGTGCCGGCACAGATACCTGCCGACCAGATCAAGCAACTGCGCGAGCGCAGTCATGTCAGCCAACCGGTGTTCGCCCGCTACCTGAACACCAGTGCGTCGACAATCAAGCAATGGGAGTCCGGCGAGAAGCAACCCAGCGGCATGGCGCTCAAGCTGCTGAGCATCGTGCAAAAGCACGGATTGGAGATCCTTGCCTGAGGAGGATGGCCCGGTGCCAGATTCCACTGAACCCTCACGCGCGGTCAGGGTCGATTAGCTGTACGGCTCACACGAGCCGATTATTCGGAGCTGACCCATGGATTTCATTCGTATCATCATCGCCATTCTGCTGCCGCCACTGGGTGTGTTCCTGCAAGTGGGTTTCGCCGGCGCGTTCTGGCTGAATATCCTGTTGACCCTGTGCGGCTACATCCCTGGCATCGTGCATGCGGTGTACATCATCGCCAAGCGTTGATCGGTCAGCCTTTGGCGATCAGCCTGGAGTTTCGCTCATTGCGAAAAGCCAGTTGCTCGATGGTCTGCGTAGCGTGCTCGGCTTCGAGCCGGGCATTGAGGATGATGCCGTGATCGGCGGATTTACTGCACACCGGGTCAGCATTGCTGGCATCCCCTGTGAGCATGAACGCCTGGCAGCGGCAGCCGCCGAAGTCCTTTTCCTTCTCGTCGCACGAGCGGCATGGCTCTGGCATCCAGTCGTAACCACGAAAGCGGTTGAAGCCAAACGAGTCGTACCAGATGTGCTGCATGCTGTGGTCGCGCACATTGGGAAACTGCACCGGCATCTGTCGGGCGCCGTGACAAGGTAGGGCAGTGCCGTCTGGTGTCACTGTCAGAAAGATACTGCCCCAGCCATTCATACAGGCCTTAGGGCGTTCCTCGTAGTAGTCCGGCGTGACAAAAATCAGCTTACACGGATGCCCTTCGGCTTCCAGCTTGGCGCGGTATTCGTTGGTGATGCGCTCGGCACGGGTCAGTTGTTCCTGGGTCGGCAGCAGGCCAACACGGTTGAGCTGGGCCCAGCCATAGAACTGGCAGGTGGCGAGTTCGACAAAGTCTGCCTCCAGCGCAATGCACAGTTCGATGATGCGGTCGATCTTGTCGATATTGTGCCGATGGGTTACGAAGTTCAGCACCATCGGATAGCCATGGGCTTTGACCGCCCGGGCCATTTCCAGCTTCTGCGCGAAAGCCTTTTTGGAGCCGGCCAGCAGGTTGTTCACCTGTTCATCGCTGGCCTGGAAGCTGATCTGGATATGGTCCAGGCCGGCTTTCTTGAAGTCGCTGATCTTCTGCTCGGTCAAGCCGATGCCGGAGGTGATCAGGTTGGTATAGAACCCCAGCTGGCGCGCCTCGGCGATCAGCTCGGCGAGATCCTGGCGCACCAGTGGCTCACCGCCGGAAAACCCCAGTTGTGCCGCGCCCATTTCCCGGGCTTCGCGAAACACCTTGATCCATTGCTCGGTACTCAACTCCTTGCCCTGCTCGGCGAAATCCAGCGGGTTGGAGCAGTACGGGCACTGGAGCGGGCAGCGATAGGTCAGCTCGGCGAGCAACCATAGCGGCAGGCCGATCTCGGGCTTTTCAGGCAAGTTCGATCCAGTGCTGTGCACGCGCCACCTCCATGAATTGCTCGATGTCTTCACCGAGTTCGGGTACGCCGGGGAATTGCTGCTCCAGCTCGCCAATGATGGCCGCCACACTGCGCTCGCCGTCGATCAAACCGCCAATCAAGGCGGCGCTGTCGTTGAGCTTGATCATGCCTTCGGGGTATAGCAACACATGGCCCTTCTGCGCTGGCTCGTACTGGTAGCGGTAACCCTGGCGCCAGGTCGGCTTTTTGCTGCGGTCGAAACTCATAGCGTGATCCCTTTATGCCAGACCCGTTGCGCGGTCACGCTGTGATAAGGCGGGCGGTTCAGTTCGTAGGCCATGCTCATGGCATCGAGCATGCTCCAAAGGATGTCGAGTTTGAACTGGAGAATCTCCAGCATCCGCTCCTGACCGGCGCGGCTGGTGTAGTGCGCAAGCGTGATCGCCAGCCCGTGCTCGACATCACGCCGGGCCTGGCCCAGGCGGGTACGGAAATACTCGTAGCCGGCAGGGTCGATCCATGGGTAATGCTGGGGCCAGCTGTCGAGGCGCGACTGGTGGATGTGCGGGGCGAACAACTCGGTCAGCGAGCTGCTGGCGGCTTCCTGCCAACTGGCCCGGCGGGCGAAATTGACGTAGGCATCCACGGCAAACCGCACGCCGGGCAACACCAGCTCCTGGGAGCGCAGTTGATCCGGGTCCAGGCCCACCGCCTGGCCCAGGCGCAGCCAGGCTTCGATGCCGCCGTCTTCGCCGGGTGCGCCGTCATGATCGAGCAGGCGCTGGATCCACTCGCGACGGATTTCCCGGTCCGGGCAGTTGGCCAGGATCGCGGCGTCCTTCAGCGGGATGTTCACCTGGTAGTAGAACCGGTTGGCGACCCAGCCCTGGATCTGCTCGCGGGTGGCCCGGCCTTCATACATCGCCACGTGGTACGGGTGATGGATATGGTAGAACGCGCCCTTGGCCCGCAAGGCCTGTTCAAATTCGGCGGGGGTCAGCGGTGTCTCGGTCATTGGGGCTCTCCTACAATTCAATGCTCATGCCGTCGTAGGCTACTTCTACATTGCGCCGCGCCAACTCGGCCCGTTCAGGCGAGTCTTCGTCGAGGATCGGGTTGGTGTTGTTGATATGGATAAGTACCTTGCGCTGCTTGGGCAATTGCTCCAGTACTTGCAGCATGCCGCCGGGGCCGTTCTGCGCCAGGTGGCCCATTTCGCGGCCCGTGCGGGTGCCGACGCCACGGCGCTGCATTTCGTCGTCATCCCACATCGTGCCGTCCACCAGCAGGCAGTCGCTTCGCGCCATGATTTGAAGCAGCGGCGCGTCGACTTTGCCCAGCCCGGGGGCGTAGAACAGTTTGCCGCCGGTGCGCAGGTCTTCGACGATCAAGCCGATATTGTCACCCGGGTGCGGGTCGAACCGATGGGGCGAGTAGGGCGGCGCGGCGCTGCGCAGGGGCAACGGGGTAAAGCGCAGGTTGGGGCAGGCAGGAATGCTGAAACTGGCGTCCAGCTCGATACGGTTCCACGCCAGGCCGCCATTCCAGTGGGTCAACATGGTGAACAGCGGGAAGCCGGTGCTCAGGTCTTCATGGACCATGTCGGTGCACCACACCTGGTGCGGGCAGCCCTCGCGCAGGCTGAGCAGGCCGGTGGTGTGGTCGATCTGGCTGTCCATCAGGATGATTGCGCTGATACCGGTATCGCGTAGCGCGCGGCCAGGTTGCATCGGCGCAAAATTTTGCAGTTGGGCGCGGATATCCGGCGAGGCGTTGCACAGCACCCAGTTCACGCCATCGTCGGAGAGGGCGATGGACGATTGGGTGCGCGCCTGGGCCCGCAGGCTGCCGTCGCGAAAGCCGGCGCAGTTCACGCAGTTGCAGTTCCACTGCGGGAAACCGCCACCGGCCGCCGAACCTAGAATCTGGACGAACATCGCTGCTCCTTTACACAAGACTCAAAATAAAAACGCCCCGGCGAGCCGAGGCGTTGCATTGCAATACAAAAGCAATCAGCGGCTGGCGAAGTACATGGTGACTTCAAAACCAATACGCAGATCAGTGTAAGCAGGTTTGGACCAGGTCATATTCATACTCCTACGAAGGGATGGGACGTTTACTACCAAGTAATACATATAGTCCACCTCCAGTCGGAGATGTTCAGATGCGTGGCGCGATTTTACTCATTTCTGGTCAAGCTAGCGCTGTCTTGGTGGAAAAAGCCTGTTGCAGCATCGGCAACGATCAACGTCATATCTGCCAGTGATCGCCCGCTGGTGCGCCATTGGCCAGGCAGCGCCAGCCGCCTGCGGCTTGGCTGAGTTGCGCCGCCGCCTCCACCAGATGCTGGCGTGTACGGGTCTGGATCAACTCGCGTAATTGTTCAAGATAGTTCGCGCCATGCCCGGCCAACCTGGCCTGCCAGAGCAGCTCGGCGGCTTGGGATGTGGGCAGCGCCTGCGGCGAAAATTGCCGGGCCAGGGCCGCGTTGCCCAGCTCGTCGCTCCCATTGATCAAGGCCGGCAATTGCTTGATGAAGGCCTGGATGTGATCGAGCAGGTCCGCCAGCGCCACATCGGGCGACTGCACGCCAAACAACAGACCGGTTTGCCCGTTGAACTGTCGGATACCGCTGAATACGGCGTAGCCCACCTGCAATTCGCCCCGTAGACGCTGGTAGAACGGGGTCTGGGCCAAGTGAGCGAGCAATCGCCAGTCGGCCTCGTCGGCCAGGGATTGGCTCGGGGCCGGGCACAGCAGCAGCAAGGCGGCTTCGGTGGAAGCGGTGTCTAGCTGATGCCAGCGATACAGTCCATTGATGGGGTGAGCGATGCGTGGAGTCTCGGCACATTGTCCGGGCAGGCGTGCCGCCGCATGTTTGATCGCCGTTTCGCACGCAGCCGGCAGGCCCATGCCCAGGCCTTGCCACGTGGCAGTGGTCCATCTGTTGGGCAATGGATGGAGGTGCCCAGTGGAGGCAATGTCGGCAGCGCAGGCTGGCAATGCCTTGAGCAGTTCGCGGATGGCCATCTGTGGCGTCGGGCTGGCGGGCGCGTCTTGTTCAAGGTTGGCGTCGGCCTGGGTCAGTTCGCGAGCCAGTTGCTCGACGATAGCGGGCATGGGGTCATGCAGCCCGCTCATTTTCAGCAGCCAACAATTGCCTACAGCTTCGCAGGACATTTCCACGCCGGCCTGGCGGGCGTTAGTCTGCAAAGTTTGCAGGCTGTTACCTATGCCATGGGCGGTCGAATCCAGTTGCCAGCACAGGTAAAGGGCGCCCTCATCGTGATCGGCGGGCAACGCTTGGCTGAATGAAAGGCCTGGCAGTTCGCGCCGGCCACGGGAGCGATCCTGGGCGAAGGTGCGCAAGCCACGATGGGCGCTGGTCTGGCCGCGAATCAGTCCGGGGCGTGGTTCCAGGGTTTGCGGTCGCAAGAATGGGTTGCCCGGCGGCAACTGCCAGGCCTGTTGCGCAGGAGCCGATTGCAGCAGGTTCAGCAGGGTCTTGAGCGCTTGGCAATGCTGCTCTGACAACAGCGCTTCGCGGTTCTCACTGTCATGGCGGGCCAGGGCCAAGGCGCCACTGATCTGCTGTTGGCGGTTGATCAGCAGCGCGTACTCTTCGCGCAACGCAGTCCAATCGCTGTGGGCGAAAAAGCTCAACCAGTCGTTCAACAGGGCTTCGATTGCCAGGGACTGTTGTGAGCCCTGTGGCCCCAGGGTGAATTCGATATCCAGCAGCGCCTGCCCGGCGAACGAGTACAGCACACTGGCGTGCAGCGCGCTTGCCCAGCCCCGGGTTTTCAATTCGGCCAGCAGACCACCGGGTGCCGTGGCATTCAGCCAGGTGCAGAGGAAATCCAGGGCTTCGCGGGGCGCGTTACAGGCGATGAGGTGATGCAGGTGCTGGTTGTTGAGGTATTGATAGCGATATTTATCGCCGTCCATCAAGGCCGGTGGTGGCTGCTGCGGGCGTAGCGGGCCCGGGCGCAGGCACTCGCCAAAGCGCTCGGCCAAGGCTTGCAGTTCTTCCAGCGATTGCGGGCCGGCAAGGCTCAAGGTCAGCTGTCCTGCTTGATAGAAGTCTTGATAAAACCCCAGCAAGCCTTGTTGGAAATCCTCCTGTGGCACCGGCAGGCTATCGCGGTTGCCCGCATGAAAACCCCGCAGCGGATGCCCGGCAGCGAGGCCTTCAAGGATCGCGACTTGATGCTGTGCCTCGGCATCCTGGGACCAGGCGATAAACTCGGCCTGCAGCACTTCGCGCTCGCGTAGTTGATCGTCCATGGCCAGGCGCGGATGAGCGAGCATATCGGCCAGGCGCTGCAGTGCGCCGTCAAACACCGGGGCAGGTACTTCAAAAAAGAAGTCGGTGGTGCGCTCACGGGTGCTGGCGTTGACCTGCCCACCGTGGCGCTGCACGTAGGCCATCAAACCGTCCGGTGCAGGAAAAGCCTCGGTGCCAAGAAACAGCAGGTGTTCCAGAAAGTGCGCCAGCCCCGGCCAGGCCAACGGCACGTCATGGCTGCCCGCCGCTACCCGCAGGACAGCTGCACAGCGCTTGAGACGTGGGGCATGACACAGGGAAACCCGCAGGCCATTGGCCAGGGTCAGTTGCAGGTGATGAGGGTGGGCCGGCACAGGCATGAGCACTTCCAGAACGTAGGAAGTGCCTATGCTAGCGCAAAGCGCAGTGGTCAGTGTTTATGCAGCGCGGCATAGAGTTCGGGGCGACGGTCCGCCAGGTAGTGGTTGGCCGCTTGCGCGGCGTGTATCACCTGGCGGTCGAGGGTGGCGACGATCAGCGCCTCATCCAGCCCCGCCAGGGCGACGCGTTGCCCATCCGGCGCTGCGATGCTGCTTTGCCCGCAATAGTGGATCTGGTCTTCATGCCCGCAATAGTTGGCGTAGGCCACATAGCACTGGTTTTCAAAGGCCCGTGCGCGCACGGTGACGTCCGCGACGAAGTCGAAGGGCACCATGTTGGCCGTCGGTACCAGGATCAACTCGGCACCTGCCAGGGCCAGGCGTCGAGTGTTTTCCGGGAACTCCAGGTCGTAGCAGATGAGAAACCCCAGCTTCCAGCCGTTCAGCTCGACGACAGGGAACTCGTCACCACCGGGGCTGAACATCGAGTGATCGAGGTCGCCGAACAGGTGGGTCTTGCGGTAGTTGCACAGGCGCTGGCCATTGGCGTCGATCAGCTGCACGGCATTGTAGATCTGGCCGTCCTTGGCCCGTTCCGGATAGCCGTAGAGAATCGCCAGGCCCGTGTTGCGCGCCAGTTCGGCAATGGTCTGGGCCGACGGCCCGTCCTGCGCTTCGGCCAGGGCGCCGACTGCTTCAGCACCGATGTTGTAGCCGGTGAGGAACATCTCCGGCAGCACCAGCACGTCGGCATCGCATGCTTCATGCGCAACGCTGTGCAGACGCTTGAGATTGCCAGCGACATCCAGCGGCAATGGTGGGCATTGGTACAGGGCAACACGCATGGCTTGGCTCCTTATTCGGCCAGGGCGATAGGGCCGATCTCGTCGAACACATCCCCCGGCCCCGGGTTTTGTGGGTGGGTACTGCCACCGAAGTGGGTCATGATGCCCCAAACCGCGTTCAACGAGGTCTGCACTGCGCCTTCGACCCAGGCTGGGGTCCAGGACACATCGTCGCCGGCGATGAAAATCCCGCGCTGCTCGGCCGGCATATCCTTTTGCATGAAGTGCGCGTACATGCGCTGGTTGTAGCGGTAGTGGCCCGGCAACGCGCCCTTGAACGCGCCGAGGAAGTGCGGATCGGCTTCCCAGGAAACGGTGATCGGGTCGCCAATGATGCGCGCCTTGATATCGACTTTCGGGTAGATTTTTTTCAGCGCATCGAGGGCCAGCTTCACCCGTTTATCGATGGGCTGCGGGAGCATTTTCAGGGCGTCGCTCATCCACGAGTAAGACAGGCAAATAACCCCCGGCTTGTCGTCGCCATTGTCGAACAGGTAGGTGCCACGGGTCAGGCGATCAGTGAGGGTCATGCTCATCAGGTCGCGGCCGGTTTCCGGGTCCTTGTCCTTCCAGAAAGGCCGGTCGACCATGACAAAGGTTTTCGACGACTGCATATAGCGCGTGCGGTCCAGGGCCATCCACATTTTTTGCGAGAACAGGCTTTCGTCGCATTCGATCTGGGTGGTCAGCAGCCAGCTCTGGCAAGTGGTCAGCACAGCGGCGTATTCCCGGGTGTCGCCATAGTTGTCGGTTACCGCAAAACGCCCATCGGCGGCATGGGCAATGCGCTTGACCCCTGCCCGTGGCGCGCCGTGATGCAGGGAGCTGAGGCTGGTGCCGGCCGGCCAATGGGCGCATCGCTCTGGCACATGGCGCCAGATCCCCATGGGCACTTGCGCCACGCCACCGACCACCAGGTGTTGGTGATCGTCGCAGTTGGTCATCACTACGCGGAAGATTTCCAGCATCGAGTTGGGGAAGTCCGAGTCCCAGCCACCGGTGCCGAAACCTACTTGGCCAAACACTTCGCGGTGATGGAACGACAACTTGGCGAATGCCTTGGACGTGGCGACGAAGTCGTAGAACGTGCGGTCGTCCCACAGCGGCACCAGCTTGTTCCACAGCTCCTTGAGCCGTGGCACGTCACGGTCGCGAATCGCTTGCTGGATATCACCGAACTGCGAACCGGCCTCCAGGGCATCGGCCCAGGCGTCAGCCACTTCCTGGAATAGTGCAGGAAGGTCGGAGATTTTCTGTGCGTAGTGAGTCTGGCCTTCCAGGTCGATCACAGTGCTACCCGAGGCTGGTGTCAGCGGGTTGGGGAACGGCTTGGTTTCAAGGCCCAGCTTGTCCACATAGTGGTAGAACGCCGTCGATGACACCGGGAAGCGCATCCCGCCCAGCTCGGCGATGATGCCTTCGGCCCCTTCAAATGCCTGGGAGCGCAGGCGCCCGCCCATTTTCGAGGCTTCGTACACCACCGGCTTGAGGCCCAGCTTCATCAACTCGTAGGCGGCCACCAGGCCGGCGATACCCGCACCGACAATCGCCACTTCGGCGCCATGGTTGGCGGTGGGAATACTACCCAGCCCGGCGGGGTGTTCGATCCAGTCATCAAAGGCGAACGGAAAGTCCGGGCCAAAGATAGTGATGGGTTTTTTACCGTCTGCAGGGTGGCGATTGTTCTTGTAGGTGGCGTTCATGGCTGACCTTGCTGGCACTCGACGGGGCACGCCCCGTGAAGTATAGGAAAAGATGGCAGCCATTCTAGGGAGCGTAGCGCTCGTTAATAAGACGCAATGTGTCGTCGTATTGAATTGTTTTTAGTCGAAGTGACGAGATTGGTGGTCAGATTGGTTGGCCGCGATCCAATTTGTTACTGAGGATGATCGAGGTGGTGGTCTTTTCTACCCCGTCGACACTGCCGATCTGGTCCAGCAGTTGATCCAACTGCTCCGGCGAATCGGTACGCAGCCAGGCCACATAATCAAACTCACCACTGACCGCACACAACTGCTGAACCTGGGCCATGGCGCTGAGGCGACGCAGCACTTCCTTGCCGGAGCGCGCTTGCACGGTAATCCCCACATACGCCTGCAACCCACCATCCACCACACGCTGGCCAAGGCGCACGCCATAGCCGGTAATCACCTGGGTCTTTTCCAGGCGCGCCAGGCGCGAGGTCACGGTGGTGCGGGCAATCCCCAGCTGGCGAGCGAGCATGGCCACGCTTTCACGGGCATTGATCTGCAAGGCCGCAATCAACTGGCGGTCGATCTCATCGAGAACGGGAGGGCGGGGGGCGGACAAGATGGGCTCCGGCGTGGGTGGCAATGGGGGAGCATGTTACAGGCTCGTGTTCGCGGGTGGCGATTGCGGTGACCTTTCATGTGCGCTAGATCCGGACTGCCTAGGATCAGAATTAGGCCGCGCCCGCAGAGTTGGCGAGGCTGGCCAATGTGGCATTACACATTTGCGATGCACCTGGCCTGCGTGACAGCCGCCACCCATCATTTAGCAGTGATTTTGGCGGCATCTAACCTACGTTAGGCGTTACCAGTATGTTCAAAGTAACCCCCCAGTCCGCCGGCAAGGTCCAACGCTAAGATCATCGATCAACGCGCTGTTGATCGACTGTTGTCCCATCTGATTTTGGGGCAGAGACGGCACCGAGAAATCGTGCCAGGGCTTCAGTCCCCCTCCGTGAACCGCCGCCGCGTCAGGAAAAGTACCACGCCCAGCGGCACGGCCAGCAGTGCTAGCAGCTCCAGGTCAAAGCCCAGCACCTGCTGCTCACCCACCTTGAAGAGGCTGACCAAGCCCGTTGCCAGCAGCGCCAAACCCAGCCACTTGCGCAGCGGGTATGGTTTCAGAAACTGAACGAGAATCGCGCCCAGCACCAGAAGGACGACAGTTTGCATGATGTAGGGCATGTGCAGTTCCTCAGACCTTGATGACCAGCGTCACGACAGAGCGCTGTGGGCCAATCCCGCCATGGACCTCTCCCTCGATGCTGACCAGCACGTCACCTGCATGCAGGGTCGGCAGGGCTCCTTTGAGGTACCAGTTGACACCTGTCGTCACGACTGCACCTGAAGCCCAGCCAATGAGCGGCCCGCCCAACGCACCTACCCTCCCGGCAACACCACCTGAGGCCGCAGCAATTCCCTTGGCGACGTTGCCACGCATAGTGTTGATAGCATCGGCCTGCTGACGGGTGAGGGGATTGGAAATGCAGACTGTCAGCAGGCATGGCAGGTTTCGAGCCTGCATTCGGTCGTACATATCGACGACCATGCTGTTGACTTGGTAATGGGCGCGTTTCGCTTCGCCAAAGTGCAGCTCGCGCAGGCGACCTCGGTCGCTTTCCATGAGGGTGATTTGAGACAGATTGAAGACGATCCCCTCCTCGGACCTGTACTGCGTGGTCTTCTCGAACTTCATGCGCGTATCCATTCGTGCAAAAAGACGACGATTTTCTACAAGCGGTGACTAAGATGCAAACAGTCTTTGATGTGAGGCCCCGGGGAATTTGACGTCTGCATGGGTCTCATCGCCAGCAAGCCAACTCCCCGATAACAACACATCGAGTGCGTCGGTTTTGGAGACGTTAGGCCGAGGCGCCTCCGTGTATCTGCGGTGGTCCATCCAGAAACACGAAAGCCGCGCAATGCGCGGCTTTGAGTATGGTGGGCCCAGTAGGACTCGAACCTACGACCAAGGGATTATGAGTCCCCTGCTCTAACCAACTGAGCTATAGGCCCTCAGTAGGTCGCGGATTATAACGATGGTTTCTCCACTGTGCTATCCGAAAAATCTGAATGGGTCATGTGAAGGAAGGTCGCGGCGAAGATGTCGGCGGGTAGGGGCAGGCTGACGATGTAGCCTTGCATTTGTTCGCAGCCCTCGTCGGCGAGGAAGGCTTGCTGGGCGGGGGTTTCGACGCCTTCGGCGATGATGGTGAATTGCATGCTGTGGCCCAGGGCGATGATGGCGCGCACGATGGCGGCATCGTGGGGGTCGTCTGGCAGGCCGCGGACGAAGGACTGGTCGATTTTCAGGAAGTCCAGGGGCAGGCGCTTGAGGTAACTCAAGGACGAGTAGCCGGTGCCAAAGTCGTCGATGGCCAGTTGGACGCCCAGGCGCTTGAGTTTATGCAGCACTTCAAGGGCCTCTTCGGCCTGGCTCATGATGAAGTTTTCGGTGATCTCCAGTTGCAGGCAGTCCGGCTCCAGGCGGTTGTCCCGCAGCAGTTGCTCGATGCGCCCCAGCAGGTTGGGGTGGCGCAGTTGGGCACCGGCAAGGTTGACGGAGAGCGGGCCAAAGTCGTCATAGGTTTTGCGCCACAGGTGCAGTTGGCGGCAAGCCTGTTCCAGGACCCAGTCGCCGATTTGCAGGATCATGCCGTTCTCTTCGGCCAGGGCAATGAAGTGCTCAGGTGGCACGTCGCCAAAGGTGGGGTGGCGCCAGCGGATCAGGGCTTCGGCGCCGATCAGTTGCTGGGTCTCCAGGCTCAGCTTTGGCTGGTAATACAGAAACAGTTCGTCGCGCTCTATGGCGCGGCGCAGTTCGTGTTCGAGGGCAACGCGCTCGTTGGCCTGGGCGGTGAGGTCCTGGGTGTAACGTTCGACCCGATTGCGGCCCTTGGCTTTGGAACGGTACATGGCGGCATCGGCGTTTTTGACCAGGGTGGCGACGTCGATGCCGTCCTGCGGGTAGAGGCTGGTGCCGATGCTGGCGCTGATAAAAAACTCGTGCTCGCCCGCCTGAAAGGGCAGGGTGAAGCAGGCCAGCAGCTTATTGGCCAGGTGCTGCGCGTCGCTGGCTTGTTGCAGGCCGGGCAGCAGGATGATGAATTCGTCACCGCCCAGGCGGGCCACGGTGTCGATGTCGCGCAGTTGCTCCTTGAGGCGCACCGCGATGTCCTTGAGCAGCAGGTCGCCAATCGGGTGGCCGAGGCTGTCGTTGATGTGTTTGAAACGGTCGAGGTCGAGAAACAGCACCGCACCCTGGCTGCCGGTTTCCTGTTGGCTGGTGAGGGCGGTCTGCAGGCGGCTCTCAAACAGGGTGCGATTGGGCAGCCCGGTAAGCGGATCGTGATGCGCCTGGTAGTCGAGCCGCGCCTGGGCGTGCTTGAGGCTGGAGATGTCGGCAAATACCGCCACGAAGTGGGTGATTGACTGCTCGTGGTTGCGCACGGCACTGATGGTCAGCCAACTGGGGTACAACTCGCCGTTCTTGCGTCGGTTGGAGATCTCGCCTTGCCAATGGCCGTTGGCGGTCAGTTGATGCCACATGGCCGCGTAGAACGCGCTGTCATGCAGGCCGGAGGCCAGCAGGCGCGGGGTGTGGCCGAGGGCTTCGGCTTCGCTGTAGCCGGTGATTTCGCTGAAGGCACGGTTGACGGCGCTGATGTTTTGCCCGGTATCGGTGATCAGTACGCCTTCGGCTGTGCTTTCAAAAACCGTCGCGGCCTGTTGCAGTTTTTCCTGCATCAACTGGCGTTCGGTAATGTCGCGGGCGATGGTCAGCATACAGTCGTCATCCCCGATCGGCAGTGGACGACTGGACACTTCGCACAGGCGAATCTGGCCGTCACTGCGTCGGATATGACAGACAAAATCACGCACCAGACCGTCGCGGTGCAGCAGGTCGAGCATGTGTCTGCGTTCGTTCAAGTCCACCCAGATGCCCAGGTCCAGGGTCGACTGGTCCAGGGACATTGCACTGTTGAAACCGGTGATGCGGCTGAAGCCTTCGTTGACCTCCAGCAGTAGGCCATCATGCTGGCGTGTCAGCAGCAAGCCGTCGGGCGAGGCATGGAAGGCCTTGGCGAACTTTTCTTCGGAAGTCTGCAGTAGTTGCTGGGTTTCCTTCAGTTGGGTGATGTCCCGCACCACCACGACAAGCGCTTCGGTTGCATCGAGTTGGAAGGGTTCGGCGGAGATCAGCCCGGTAAACGCCTGGCCATTACTGCGCAGGAACGGCATCTCCAGGTTGCGGATGCTGGTGGTCTGCACGCGCTTGAGCAGGTTGGGGCCTACGCCCTGGATGCCCCAGATGTTCAGCTCGGTGGCGGTCTTGCCGATGACGTCTGCAGCACTCAGGCCTATCTGGTCCTCGAATGCCTTGTTGACCTCCAGCAGGCAACCATCGGACAGGCGAGCGATCACCAGTATGTCCGGGCATTGCTGGAACACCGAGGCGAACTTCTCCTCTGAGAGCTGCAATGCTTCCTCGGTGCGCTTGGCCTCGCTGATATCGATCATCAGGCCTCGCATGACGGGCTCATGCCCATGCTTGATCAGGCTGACAATGTCCCTGACCCATAGGCAACGGCCGTCGGCGGTGATTACCCGGTAATCGATGCTGTGGTCGCGGTTGGCGCGGGTTTCCCGTTGGCAGAAGGTGTCGGCGCGGGTCAGGTCGGCGGGGTGGATGATATTGCGCCAGAAGCCTGGGATCAGCCAGTGCGCCCTTGGATAACCCAGCAGTTCCTCGGCGTGGGGCGACACATAGCTGTAGGTGAAGTCATGGATGTCAGCTTCCCAGGCGATGGCTGACAGGCTTTCTACCAGCCCGCGGTAATGGTATTCGCTGCTGCGCAACTCCTGTTCCAAGGCCACCCTGCGGGAAATCTCCGAACTGAGCCGACGATTGATCCGAATCACGATGGCCAGCACGGTACTCAACAGCAGCACCGCAGGCAGGCCGTAGAGCAGCAAGTCAGTCCAGAAGGCGCGGTGATCGATGACATTGCCGACCCAGTGTTCCTGGATCTCGTCAATTTCCCGGGGGCTGAGGTCGGCGAGGACTTTATCCAGGATGCCAATCAGCATTTTGTTTTCGCGGGGCACGCCCATGGCCAGTTGATAGCGATAAGGCGTTTCGCCACTGACATATAAACCATCGAGCTTGAGTTGGCGCAGGCTCCAGACACTGGAGGCCAGGTCCCCGACGACGGCGTCCACCTCATCGGTAGCCAGGGCCTGTAACGTCGAGCTGACGTTGGGCATCGCCACCAGGTTCAAGTCGGGGTGGTGGGTGCGCAGCAACTCGTGGGGGGCATAGTTCTCCACCACGGCAATCTTCAACCCATACAGGTCCTTGAGGGAGCGGGGTTGGGCGCCGCCTTCGTGGGCAAGGATGACTATCGGGAAGTCGAGATAAGGCCGGGAAAATGCCAGGAAACCCTGGCGCTCCGGGGTGGACATAATGCCCGGCAAGAGGTCGAGCTGGTTGTTCCTGGCCTGCTCCAGCAGTGCGCTCCAGTTGGCGGGCTCGATCAACTTGACCTTGATACCCAGGCGATCCTGGATCAGTCGAACATAGTCAGCCGCCAGGCCCTGGTAGCGGCCTTCTTCATCGCGATATTCAAATGGCGGCCACGACGCATCAACGCCCAGGCGCAACTCCGGGTGGTCCGCCAACCAGCCATGCTCTTCATCAGTGAGAGTCAACGCGCCAGCCGTTGCGGTCCAGGTCAGCAGCGACAGCAGTAGCACGGTCGGCAGTCTGGGCATAACGGTCTCGTTATGGCACGGGGAATATTTCGAGTGTAGACGGGCATTGCGAGGGGAGGTAAAGCGGGGGGAGATTTAATCTGCACAAAGCAAAACCCCCAGGCCTGGGCCTGGGGGTTTTGTGATCACTCGTCGAGGAAGGAGCGTAAATGCTCGCTTCTCGTCGGGTGGCGCAACTTGCGCAGCGCCTTGGCTTCGATCTGACGGATCCGCTCGCGGGTCACGTCAAACTGCTTACCGACTTCCTCAAGGGTGTGGTCGGTATTCATGTCGATGCCGAAACGCATGCGCAGTACCTTGGCTTCACGGGCAGTGAGGCCGGACAGTACGTCGCGTGTCGCTTCTTTGAGGCTCTCAACGGTGGCGACATCGATTGGCGACTGCATGGTCGAGTCTTCGATGAAGTCACCCAGATGGGAGTCTTCGTCATCACCAATCGGGGTTTCCATGGAGATCGGCTCTTTAGCGATCTTCAATACCTTGCGGATTTTATCCTCAGGCATTTCCATGCGTTCACCCAGCTCTTCCGGGGTCGGTTCGCGACCCATTTCCTGCAACATCTGCCGGGAAATACGGTTGAGCTTGTTGATGGTCTCGATCATGTGCACCGGAATACGGATGGTGCGGGCCTGGTCGGCGATCGAGCGAGTGATCGCCTGACGGATCCACCAGGTGGCATAAGTCGAGAACTTGTAGCCGCGACGGTATTCGAACTTGTCCACAGCCTTCATCAAGCCGATGTTGCCTTCCTGGATCAGGTCGAGGAATTGCAAGCCACGGTTGGTGTACTTCTTGGCGATGGAGATCACCAGACGCAAGTTCGCTTCAACCATCTCTTTCTTCGCGCGACGGGCCTTGGCCTCGCCGATCGACATGCGACGGTTGATGTCCTTGATCTCGGCAATCGTCAGACCGGTTTCGGTCTGCAATGCAGTCAGCTTCTGCTGGCAACGAACGATGTCGGCCTGGAAGCGACCAATGGCTTCAGCGTATTTGCTTTTGCCCTTGGCCAGTGCGTCGGTCCAGCTTTCGTCAACTTCATTGCCTGGGAACTGGCGCAGGAAGTCGGTACGCGGCATGCGCGCATCACGGACACAGAGCTGCATGATCGCACGCTCTTGTGCACGCAGACGCTCAAGGGCGCTACGAACCCGCTCAACCAGGCCTTCGAATTGCTTCGGCACCAGTTTGATCGGCATGAACAGCTCAGCCAGGGCCAGCAGCTCGGCGGTTGCCTGCTTGCTGCCACGACCGTGCTTCTTCAGGGCCTTGCGCGCCAGTTCCATCTGATCGGAGACCGCGCCAAAGCGCTGGGCTGCGATGATCGGATCCGGGCCGCTTTCGACTTCTTCTTCGTCGTCGGTGCTGGCTTCAGCCTCGTCGTCGTCGGTTTCGTCGTCCGCTTTCACGGCCTTCGGGTCGACAGGCGGCGGTATTTCGGCGGCAGGCGGCGTAATGCCGTCGTCCGGGTCGATATAACCGCTCAGGACGTCGGACAGGCGGCCACCTTCGGTGGTAACGCGGGTGTACTCGGAGAGAATGTGGTCAACCGTGCCGGGGAAGTGCGCAATTGCGCCCATCACTTCGCGGATGCCCTCTTCGATACGCTTGGCGATTTCGATTTCGCCTTCGCGTGTCAGCAGCTCAACCGTACCCATTTCACGCATATACATGCGCACAGGGTCGGTGGTGCGACCGATATCGGTCTCCACTGCAGCCAGCGCGGCAGCAGCTTCTTCAGCGGCGGCCTCGTCGGTATCGGCGTCCGCCAGCATAAGAGAATCCTTATCTGGCGCAGCTTCGAATACGTTGATCCCCATGTCGTTAATCATGCGGATGATGTCTTCCACCTGTTCCGGATCTGAAATATCCTCCGGCAGGTGGTCGTTGACCTCCGCGTAAGTCAGGTAACCCTGCTCACGACCAAGGACGATCAACTCTTTGATACGAGACTGCTGTTGCGCTTTTCCGGACATAACACCCTATCCACTGAAGGTCTTGGCGGGCAAAAAACAAGCCGAGGATTATACCCGAGCTATGACCTCACACGCCAGCTGAGGTCGGGTTTGATGCGGAAACATTCTGTTTTAAGAGGTCGCGCATCTGCTTTGCTATCTGAATTTGCTCTTCAGCCGACAATCCTGGCTGCCTTGCTTTCTTGATAAGTTCATCGAGGGTCTGCGTGTGCTGACCCGCGGATAACCTAGTAATGGTGTCTAAAAACTGTTGTTCAAGGTTATCGCCGTCAATTAACCACTCCTTTTCTGCGAGTGCTTTCAACAAGCGTCCTTGCTCCGTGCCATGCCAGCGGGCCATCAGCTGGATTGAGTTTAGCTTAGGATTTTTCTGCACGGCTTCGATCAGGGCAATCAGCACCTGGGCGTAGGTGTTGCTTTCGTTGGCAAAATGTTCGGCGCTTTCCACTCGGCCCGCCAGTTGCGGGTGGTGGATAAGGGTGCGCAGGGCAATCAGCGTCGGCGCTTCTACGGCCACCGGCGTGCGCGGGGCGTACGGTTCGTCGCGGTCGCCGCGCTTGCCGTTTTTGTTCCAGGGCTTCTTGTCCCATTTCTTGCCGCCGGCGCCGGGTTTTTTCGGTGTCCAGTCCTGTTGCGGCACAAAGGCTTCTTGAGGCTGGTGAAAATCCCCATAGTCCGGCATGGCGTCGTAGTCGAAGCCCGGGTCGTAGGCCGGTGGCGCATCCTGGGGTGCGCTGTGCACCAGCTGGCTCACCGCCTCGCCGCTCAGCCCGGTGATTTCCAGCAAGCGCTGGCGCATCAGGGCCTTGAGGTTGGCGCCGGGAACCTTGTCGATCAGCGGTGCCGCGAGGGTGGCCATGTGGGCCTTGCCTTCGAGGGAGCGCGGGTCGGCTTCTTCGGTCAATTGCTGGAAGAAATAATCGGCCAGCGGCTGCGCGTGCTGATGAATGCGCGCGCGAAACGCATCGGTACCTTCGGAGCGCACCAGGGTGTCCGGGTCTTCACCTTCGGGCAGGAACAGAAAGCGCGCGCGGCGCCCGTCCTGCAGGCTCGACAGGGTCGCTTCGAGGGCGCGCCAGGCGGCATTGCGGCCGGCCTGGTCACCGTCGAAGCAGAACAGCACGCTGGGCACCACGCGAAACAGGCGTTTCATGTGTTCTTCGCTGGTGGCGGTGCCGAGGGTAGCCACGGCATTGCGCAAGCCCTGCTGGGCCAGGGCGATAACGTCCATATAGCCTTCAACCACGATGATTTCATCGAGGTTGCGGTTGTTCTTGCGCGCTTCGAACAGGCCGTAGAGTTCCTGGCCCTTGTGAAACACCGGGGTTTCCGGGGAGTTCAGGTATTTGGGCTTGTCGTCGCCCAATACCCGGCCGCCGAAGGCGATGATGCGGCCACGGCTGTCGCGGATCGGGAACATCACTCGGTCGCGGAAGCGGTCATAGCGCTTGCCGGTCTCGGCATTTTCCACCAGCAAGCCAGCGTCGATCATGGCTTTTTGCTGCAGGGTATCGCTGCTCAGGTGCTTGTACAGGTTGTCCCAACCCGGCGGGGCGAAGCCCAGGCCGAAGTCGCGGGCGATTTCCCCGGTCAGGCCGCGGCCCTTGAGGTAATCCACGGCGGCTTTGCGCTGTGGGTGGCTTTTAAGGGCCTGGCGGTAGAACTCGGCGGCGGCGGTGAGCAGCGGATACAGCGGCGAATCGGTGGGCTGGCGTGGTTTGTGCGGCCGGCCACTTTCTTCGCGGGGGATTTCCATGCCGGCGGCTTTTGCCAGTTCCTCGACGGCCTGGGGGAAGTCCAGGTTGTCATGGTCCATGATAAAGCCGAGGGCATTGCCGCCCGCGCCGCAACCGAAACAGTAGTAGAACTGCTTGTCGGGGCTGACGCTGAACGATGGAGTCTTTTCTTTGTGGAACGGGCAGCAGGCGGTGTAGTTCTTGCCGGCCTTTTTCATTTGCACGCGCGAGCTGACAACATCGACGATGTCGGTGCGGTTCAGAAGGTCGTCAATAAAGCTCTGGGGAATTAGCCCGGCCATGGCGTTCTCGTCATCACTGCGTGTAAATGAGGGCCCGTGACGCACTCAAGTCGCGCATGTCGGCGGCTTGATCATCGATTGTCTGTTTGGGCTGTCAGGAAGTCTATCTGTCGAGCGTTCACTGACGTTAGTTCCAATCAGTCTTCGACGTATCTGAAAGTGTTGCCCTGGAGTCCGGTCACGGCCAATGGCGGCCTCGGAAGCTCATCGTGGGGCACAGCCGACCTATTGATCGCCTGTTTGGAAAATAAGTGTGCTCGTCAGTAGCCTTGTTAGGCTCGTCAGAAGAGACGTGCACCGCTGGCAAAAGAGCCAGTCCTGACGTTTGAAACAGTGAAGCTTTGTCTCGGTCGCATGTGCGGCGTCGACGGTGAAGCATCAAGCGATATCCGCAAATGCCAACAGCCCGGCTGAGGGCCGGGCTTGGCAGAAGCTTGCTACGAACGTCTGTGTATTAGTACAGACGAACGGCGCGGCGCTGTTCGCGCTGAACTTTCTTGGCGTGACGCTTAACAGCGGCTGCTGCTTTACGCTTACGCTCAGAAGTTGGCTTCTCATAAAATTCGCGGCTACGAACTTCAGCCAGAACACCGGCTTTTTCGCAGGAGCGCTTGAAACGACGCAGAGCTACGTCGAAGGGTTCGTTCTCTTTTACTTTGACGGCTGGCATCCAGAGCTACCTTCTTTCATTACCGGGAATCAACGTTCTCGTCGCAAAAAATTCGCGGCTGAGGTCGTCGGTTTTTAAGGGTTGCGGATGTTAACCCCTCATTGCCCGGAATGCAAAGCCTCTGATCGAAAACCGCTAGTCGGGAGGGGGCATGGCGACTATTATGCGCGCCTTCGAATTCAGCCTCTACAAGGCGCAAACCCATGTTAGTACTGGGCTTAGAAACCTCCTGCGACGAGACCGGCGTCGCGCTTTACGACAGTGAACGCGGGCTTTTGGCCGATGCACTGTTCAGTCAGATAGACCTGCATCGCGCCTATGGTGGCGTGGTGCCGGAGCTGGCCAGCCGTGATCACGTCAAACGCATGTTGCCATTGATCCGCCAGGTGTTGGACGAGGCCGATTGTGTCGCGACCGAGATCGATGCCATTGCCTACACCGCTGGCCCAGGATTGGTCGGGGCCCTGCTGGTTGGGGCTTCCTGCGCCCAGGCGCTGGCATTTGCCTGGGGTATTCCAGCCCTTGGCGTGCACCACATGGAAGGCCATTTACTGGCGCCCATGCTGGAAGAAAACCCGCCCGAGTTCCCGTTCGTCGCTTTGTTGGTTTCGGGCGGCCATACGCAGCTGGTTCAGGTCGATGCAATCGGTCAGTACACGCTTCTGGGGGAAACCCTGGACGATGCCGCCGGTGAAGCGTTCGACAAGACCGCCAAGATGATGGGCCTCAATTACCCCGGTGGTCCGGAAATTGCGCGCCTGGCGCAAAAAGGTGTGGCTGGGCGCTATACCTTCCCCCGCCCCATGTGTGATCGCCCAGGCTTGATGTTCAGCTTCAGTGGCTTGAAAACCTCGGCCTTGAACACTTGGCAGCAAAGCGTCAGCGCCGGGGACGACAGTGAGCAAGCCCGTTGCGACATCTCTCTGGCGTTCCAGCAGGCGGTGGTGGAGACTTTGACCATCAAGTGCAAGCGCGCCTTGAAGCAGGCCGGGATGAAGCGCCTGGTGATTGCGGGCGGCGTCAGCGCCAACAAGGCCTTGCGTCTGTCCCTGGAGAAAATGCTCGGCGACATGAAGGGCAATGTGTTTTACGCGCGCCCCGAGTTCTGTACCGATAACGGCGCGATGATTGCTTTTGCCGGGTGCCAGCGCTTGCAGGCAGGCCAGCACGAGAGCCTGGCCATCAGCGTGCAGGCGCGCTGGCCGATGGAGCAGTTGCCGCCCTTGTGAGCAGACGAACATGAGCCGGGCTCACCGGGCATATTTAAAAATGCCGTTCGCGCCCGGCAAACAGGTCGCGTAAATTGCCGCGATGGCGCCAGACGATCAGCAGGGTGAGCACGCTCATCGGCAGCAGCGCTGCCGGCTCCTGCCAGGCCAGTAGTGGCAGGGTCAGGGGGGTGGCGATCAACGCTGCGAGGGAGCTGGTGCGGGTCAGGTAGAACGTCAGCAACCAGGCGGCAATGGCCAGCAACGCCGCTGGCGGGTAGATTCCCAGCAGCATGCCGGCCGCCGTCGCGACGCCCTTGCCGCCGCGAAAGCGAAAGTACAGTGGGAACAGATGGCCGAGCACGGCGCATACGCCAATCCAGGCCTGTTGTTGCAGGGAGAGGCCAGCCAGATCGGCTATCAGTACCGGCAGCAGGCCTTTGCAGACGTCGCCGAACAAGGTCAGCACGGCGAGTTTTTTGCCGGCCAGGCGCAACATATTGGTGGCGCCGGCGTTGCCTGAGCCACTCATTCGCGGGTCGGGATTTCCCGTCAGGCGGCTGAGCAAGATGGCAAAGGACAGCGAGCCGAGCAGGTAGGCGAGGGTCGCCAGCAACCAAGACATGCTAACTATTCCGGGCGAGGACGCCTTGATTCTAACGGGGCATTGCGCCCTTGTCGTGCTGTGGAGAAGAGTGCTTGGACAGAGTGTTTATCGAAGGCCTGGAAGTCGACACCGTGATCGGGGCCTACGACTGGGAGCGAGGTATCCGTCAGTGCCTGCGCCTGGACCTGAGTTTCGCCTGGGACAATCGCCCCGCCGCGGCCGGTGATGACCTGACCCTGGCGCTCGATTACGCCAGTGTTTCCGCACGTATCCAGGCCTTCGCCGCGCAGGCGCAATTCCAACTGGTGGAAACGTTTGCCGAGCGCCTGGCGCAAGTCCTGATGGAAGAATTCCAGATTCCCTGGCTGCACCTCAAGTTGACCAAGCCCGGTGCCGTCCCGGCCGCCAAGGGCGTGGGCGTGGAGATCGAGCGCGGATGTCGCTAACTCAGGTTTACCTTGGTCTTGGCAGCAATATCGAGCGCGAGTCCCATCTGTGTGCGGGCCTCGACGCGTTGGCGGGCTTTTTGACGGACTTGCGCTGTTCGGCGGTGTTCGAAAGCCAGCCAGTGGGAATCAAGAGCGGGCCGTTTTTCAACCTGGTGGTGTCGGCATATACCGATTTGCCCTTGATGGAACTGGATCGCCGCTTGAAGTTCATCGAGGCCGACAATGGTCGCTATGCGCCGGATCGCAAGGGTCTGCCTTTGGATATCGATGTGCTGCTGTATGGCGACCTGAGCGGTAACTTCGATGGATTGGTGTTGCCGCGGGCAGAAATCCTGAAGAATGCCTTTGTGTTGTGGCCGCTGTCGTTGATGGCGCCAGAGCGCGTGCATCCGGAGGTGGGCAAAACGTTCGCCGCGTTGTGGCGCGACGCGCAGATCGATCAGGTGCTGGCCCCTGTTGCCTTCAAGTGGCGCGACCAGCAGCTCACCCAGGGCCTGTAGGGGGCGGCCTGCCGGCTACGGCGCCCTCTGGTTTGCGGGGATGCTGCTGACGCCATCGCGGGCAAGCCCGCTCCTACACTGAATGCTGTTCTTTGTAGGCTTTCAGGGCGTTGAGCCGTTCACGCTTGAGTGCCTCGCCCAGTTGCGGGCCCTTGAAGCCTTTCTCCAGCAGTGGCGCCACTGCAACACCTCGCGACACCTGCGCAGCACCCCGTAGATAATCCGCCTGTGGATAACTTCTCTGCTCAAGGCCCTTGCGGCCCCGCGCGTCCATTTCGCAGGCGACGATAAACTCCTCAAAGCGCTGTGGCCGGCGGAACACGTCAAAACTCTGCAGCAACTCCAGCAGGGTCGAGGCCTTGAGCTCCAGTGCCCGATGCCCATGGGTGTGATACTCGCCGACCAGCAGTGCCAATTCCTGGCAGTCCTTTGGCACTTTGAAGCGCTCATTGACCGCTTTGATCAGCTTCAGGCCTCTCTGCTCGTGAGCGATATGCCTGGGTAACTTATCCACAGGTGTCAGGCCTTTGCCCAAGTCGTGCAGCAGGCAGGCCCAGCGCACAGTCAGGGGTTGGGCGTGCAGGGCGGTTTGCTCCAGCACGCTCAGGGTATGGATGCCGGTATCGATCTCGGGGTGGTGGGCCTCGGGCTGGGGCACACCGAACAGCGCATCCACTTCTGGCAGCAGGGTTTTCAAGGCGTGGCAGTCGCGCAGCACCTGGATAAACACCTGTGGCTGATCTTCCATCAGGGCTCGGGAGATTTCCTTCCAGCTGCGCTCTGGCGTCAGGGCTTCCAGTTCACCGGAGTCACTGAGTTGGCGCATCAATTTCAGGGTTTCGGGGGCGATAGTAAAACCGAGGCCGGCATAACGGGCGGCAAACCGTGCGACGCGCAGCACGCGCAGCGGGTCTTCGGCGAACGCCGGGGAGACGTGGCGCAATACCCGCGCTTGCAGGTCGCGCTGGCCGTTATACGGGTCGGTCAGGTTGCCGTCGTCGTCTTCGGCCATGGCATTGATGGTCAGGTCGCGGCGGATCAAGTCTTGTTCGAGCGTGACTTCGGGGCTGGCATGAAACACAAAGCCGCCATAACCCCGGCCACTTTTGCGCTCTGTACGGGCGAGGGCGTACTCCTCGTTGTTCTTCGGATCAAGGAACACCGGAAAGTCAGAGCCTACGGGCCGATAGCCCTTGGCGAGCATTTGTTCGGTGGTGGCGCCAACAACGACCCGATCTATATCGGTAACGGCAATGCCCAGCAAGCGATCACGCACTGCTCCGCCGACTTTGTAGATTTGCATTAAAAAGCCTCCATTAGCCCTACAGGATAACGCCTGTGCCAGGCTAATGGAGGCATTGCTGCGTCAAAGGTGAACCACGGCCAGGTCCAGGCGGCCGTAGTCGTTGTCGTTGTGGTCGTTGCGCGGCGGAACATGGTGGGTCTTCATGACCTGGTCGCCTTGCAGCGTCTCCAGATGGATGTCGAACCCCCACAGCCGGTGCAGGTGCTTGAGCACTTCATCGGTGGATTCACCCAGGGGTTTGCGATCATGCTGCTGGTGACGCAGGGTCAGGGAGCGATCACCACGCATGTCGATGCTGTAGATCTGCACGTTGGGTTCGCGGTTGCCCAGGTTGTATTGGGCCGCCAGGGTTTCGCGGATCGTGCGGTAACCGGCCTCGTCGTGGATCGCTGGTACCAGCAGGTCGTCCTTGAGGTCGTCATCCATGATGCTGAACAGCTTGAGGTCGCGAATCACTTGGGGCGACAGGTACTGCAGGATAAAGCTCTCGTCCTTGAAGCTGCTCATGGCGAACTTGATGGTTGATAGCCAGTCACTGCCGGCGATCTCCGGGAACCAGCGGCGGTCCTCTTCGGTAGGGTGTTCGCACATGCGTCGGATATCCCGGTACATGGCGAAGCCCAGGGCATAGGGGTTGATGCCGCTGTAGTAGGGGCTGTCGAAGCCCGGTTGGAAGACCACGCTGGTGTGGGAGGTGAGGAACTCCATCATGAAGCCGTCGGTCACCAGTCCTTCGTCGTAGAGGTCGTTCATCAGCGTGTAGTGCCAGAACGTGGCCCAGCCCTCGTTCATCACCTGGGTCTGGCGCTGTGGATAGAAGTACTGCGCGATCTTGCGCACGATCCGCACGATCTCACGTTGCCATGGCTCCAGCAGTGGCGCGTGTTTTTCCAGAAAATACAGGATGTTTTCCTGGGGTTCGACGGGGAAGCGCGCATTGTCCTTGTCGCTGTTCTTGTCGGCGCGTTTGGGGATGGTGCGCCACAGATCGTTGATCTGTTTCTGCAAATGCTCTTCACGATCCTTCTGGCGAAGCCGTTCTTCTTCGGCGGAGATAGGGTAGGGGCGTTTGTAGCGGTCCACACCGTAGTTCATCAGGGCATGGCAGGAGTCCAGTAGATCCTCCACGGCGTCGATCCCGTGGCGTTCCTCGCACTGCATGATGTACTGCTTGGCGAACACCAGGTAGTCGATGATCGAACTGGCGTCGGTCCAAGTACGGAACAGATAGTTGCCCTTGAAAAAGCTGTTGTGACCGTAGCAAGCGTGGGCAACTACCAATGCCTGCATGCAGATGGTGTTTTCTTCCATCAGGTAGGCGATGCACGGGTCGGAGTTGATCACGATCTCGTAGGCCAGGCCCATCTGGCCACGGGTGTAGGATTTCTCTGTGCTGAGGAAGTGCTTGCCGTAGGACCAGTGGTGATAGCCCAGGGGCATGCCCACCGAGGCATACGCGTCCATCATCTGCTCGGCGGTGATCACTTCGATCTGGTTGGGGTAGGTATCCAGGGCATATCCGGCCGCAATACGGCTGATTTCCCGGTCATAGGCCTGGATCAGTTCGAAGGTCCATTCGGACCCTGTGGAAATGGGTTGGCGCTTATGCTCTTTGGCGGTCATGTCACTAACCTGCGCTGGAAGAGTTCACGGAAGACCGGATAGATATCGCCGGCCGAGACCAGTTGTTGCTGGGCGAAGGTATCGGCGAAGGCTTCACCGATGCGCTCGTATTCGAACCACAGGGCCTGGTGCTCGCGGGGGGTAATCTCCACATAAGTGTAGTACTGCACGAACGGCATGATCTGGTTAACCAGGATGTCGCGGCAGATGGGCGAGTCGTCGTTCCAGTTGTCGCCGTCGGAAGCCTGGGCGGCGTAGATGTTCCACTCGTTGGCCGGGTAGCGCTCGGCCATGATTTCCTGCATCAATTTCAGCGCGCTGGACACGATGGTGCCGCCGGTCTCCCGTGAATAGAAAAACTCTTCTTCGTCGACCTCACGGGCACTGGTGTGATGGCGGATAAACACCACGTCGATCTTGTCGTAGTTACGCTTGAGAAACAGGTACAACAAGATAAAAAAGCGCTTGGCGATGTCCTTGGTCGCCTGGGTCATCGAGCCGGAAACGTCCATCAGGCAGAACATTACTGCCTTGGAACTGGGGTTGGGTTGCTTGACCAACAGGTTGTACTTCAAGTCGAAGGTATCGAGGAATGGCACGCGGTGAATGCGCGCGCTGAGTTTCTCGATTTCTGCCTCGATTTCCTGGATATCGCCGAAGTTGTCCGGTTCTTCGCGCTTCAAGCGCGCCAACTCTTCCTTGGCCTCCTTGAGTTTGGCGCGGCTGCTGCCGGACAGGGCAATACGCCGAGCATGGGCCGAGCGCAGGGTGCGGATGATATTGATGCGTGAAGGATTACCCTCGTTGCTGATGCCCGCGCGTACGGTCTTGAACGTGTCGGTGCCGGTCAGGTTGCGCTTGACCAGGTTGGGCAGCTCCAGGTCTTCGAACATGAACTCGAGGAATTCTTCCTGGGTAATCTGGAACACGAACTCGTCCATGCCTTCGCCGGAATTGCCAGCCTTGCCTGGACCTTTACCACCGCCACCGCCTTGAGGGCGCTGGATATGCTCGCCGGTGGTGAATTCCTTGTTTCCCGGGTGAACCACAGTCTGTTTGCCGCCACGGCCGTGATGCAGCACCGGTTCGTCGATATCCCGGCCGGGGATGCTGATCTGCTCGCCGTGTTCCATATCGGTGATGGAACGACGACTCACCGCCTCTTCGACGGCCTTTTTGATGTGGTCACGGTAGCGCCGCAGGAAACGCTGGCGGTTTACCGTGCTCTTGTTCTTGCCATTGAGGCGTCGGTCGATCACATAGCTCATAGGGAGCCCTCCGGGCAGCTTCACGTTACAAGCTTCAAGCCGCGAGCTGGAAGCTTAGAGACAAGCGGTCAGCTGCCAGGCCTGGGGCCCGGCAGCGCGCGCCTGTCGCTGCCTTACTGCGATTTGCGAACCCGCAGGTACCACTCGGAAAGCAGCCGTACCTGTTTGTCGGTGTAGCCACGCTCGACCATTCGTGTGACGAAGTCGTTGTGTTTTTGCTGGTCCTCCTTGCTGGCCTTGGCGTTGAAGCTGATGACTGGCAGCAGGTCCTCGGTGTTGGAGAACATTTTCTTCTCGATGACCACCCGCAGCTTCTCGTAGCTGAGCCAGGTAGGGTTCTTGCCGTTGTTGTTGGCCCGGGCGCGCAGTACGAAGTTGACGATTTCGTTGCGGAAATCCTTCGGATTGCTGATGCCGGCCGGTTTTTCGATCTTCTCCAGTTCCTCGTTGAGGGCTACGCGGTTGAGGATCTCGCCGGTTTCCGGGTCGCGGTATTCCTGGTCCTGGATCCAGAAATCTGCGTAAAGCACATACCGATCGAAGATGTTCTGCCCGTATTCGCTGTAGGACTCCAGGTAAGCAGTCTGGATTTCCTTGCCGATGAACTCGATATAACGCGGCGCCAGGTACTCCTTGAGGAAGCGCAGGTAGCGCTCGCGGGTTTCGGCCTGGAATTGCTCCTGTTCGATCTGCTGCTCCAGTACATAGAGCAGGTGTACCGGGTTGGCAGCGATCTCATGGGGGTCGAAGTTGAAGACCTTGGACAGGATCTTGAACGCGAAGCGGGTCGACAGGCCGTTCATGCCTTCATCCACGCCCGCCGTATCGCGGTATTCCTGGATCGACTTGGCCTTGGGGTCGGTGTCCTTGAGGTTTTCCCCGTCGTAGACGCGCATTTTCGAGTAGATATTCGAGTTTTCCGGCTCCTTGAGGCGCGACAGCACGGTGAACTGGGCGAGCATCTTCAGGGTGTCTGGCGCGCAATGGGCCTTGGCCAGGGAGCTGTTGAACAGCAGCTTGTCGTAGATTTTGATTTCATCGCTGACCCGCAGGCAGTACGGCACCTTGACGATATAGATCCGGTCGATGAAGGCTTCGTTGTTCTTGTTGTTGCGGAAGGTGTGCCATTCCGATTCGTTGGAGTGGGCCAGCAGGATACCGGTGAACGGAATCGCCCCCAGGCCTTCGGTACTGTTGTAGTTGCCTTCCTGGGTAGCGGTGAGCAGTGGGTGCAGCACCTTGATCGGCGCCTTGAACATCTCCACGAACTCCATCAGGCCCTGGTTCGCCCGGCACAGTGCGCCTGAGTAGCTGTAGGCATCGGCGTCGTTCTGCGGGAATTCTTCCAGCTTGCGGATATCGACCTTGCCCACCAGCGCCGAAATGTCCTGGTTGTTTTCATCCCCTGGTTCGGTCTTGGCCACGCCGATCTGGTTGAGGATCGACGGATAGAGTTTGACCACCCGGAACTGGCTGATATCGCCGCCAAACTCGGCCAGGCGCTTGGTGGCCCAGGGCGACATGATGGTATTGAGATAGCGGCGCGGGATGCCGAAGTCTTCCTCGAGGATCGCGCCATCTTCCGTGGCGTTGAACAGGCCCAGGGGCGACTCGAACACCGGGGAGCCCTTGATCGCGTAGAAAGGCACCTTTTCGATCAGTTGCTTGAGTTTTTCGGCCAGGGAAGATTTACCGCCGCCCACCGGGCCGAGCAGGTAGAGGATCTGTTTCTTCTCTTCCAGGCCTTGGGCGGCATGGCGGAAGTAGGAGACGATCTGGTCGATGCATTCTTCCATGCCATGGAAGTCTTCAAAGGCCGGGTAGCGGCGGATCACCTTGTTGGAGAATATTCGCGACAGTCGCGAATTGTTGGAGGTGTCTACCAGCTCCGGCTCGCCAATCGCCAGTAGCAGGCGTTCGGCGGCAGACGCGTAGGTGCTGCGGTCCTTTTTGCACAGCTCAAGATACTCTTGCAGCGTGAGCTCTTCCTGCTGTGTGGACTCGAAGCGTTGTTGGAAGTGGCTAAAAATACTCATGACGTCGTCACCTCGCTCGATACGTGGAGCCGACGCCGGATCAATCAGTCGATGCTGGCAGCCAGTGGCGCTTGCCGTGGCCATTTCCCCCCAGAACACCCTGAAACGCTACCGATGACCCGCACGCCGGTGTACCGGCTCTCCCCTGTTTTGGATGGCCTGCGCTTAATGATAGTTGGGAATCCGGGAGGTCAAGGCGAGATGCCGAATTAGTTTGGGCGCACCGTTCGTCAGAATCGGCGCGAGCCCAAGCGTCACGCGGGGTAGCGGGGTTTGAAAAAAATTATTGCGAATCGCCTGTGGCAATTTCTGCAGGATAGGTCGTACGCCATAGCTCAAAGCCACCGTCCAGGCTGTAGACGTCGGAGAAGCCCTGGCTGACCAGATAGGCGGCAGCGCTCTGGCTGGAGTTACCGTGATAGCAGGCCACTATCAGAGGCGCGTCGAGGTCGGCTGCGCGGATGAAGTCGGCGATATTGACGTTGTCCAAATGCTTGGCCCCGCTGATGTGGGCGGCGGCGTAAGTAGGCTGGTCACGGATATCCACCACCACGGCGCCTTGCTCGCGCAGGGCCTGGGCTTGTTCGGGGGGGATACGTTTGAATTCGGTCATGGCGGGCTCCTTGGGCGGGCGGCAAGCGGCGTCTAGCGCTTGGCGGCAGCCGGCTGTGTTACGGGAAGGGGAGATTCACACTGGCAGCTCAGACGCTCGCCGGTGTCGATGTTCATCAAGGTCATGGCCCCGCCCCACACACAACCGGTGTCGAGGGCGAAGACGCCGGGCTCGTCGCAATGGCCTTCAAGGGCGGCCCAGTGACCGAAGATGATCTTCGTGTCGCGGGTCTTGCGCTCCTTGTGGGCGAACCAGGGTTTGTAGCCGGGCAGGGCGGTTTCGGCGCCTTCCTTGCTCTTGAGGTCGAGTTTGCCTTCGGCGGTGCAGAAGCGCATGCGCGTGAAGTAGTTGGTAATGACCCGCAGGCGGGTGATGCCGGTCAGGTTGTTATCCCACTTCACTGGCTCATTGCCGTACATGCCGTCCAGATAGGTGGCGAACAGGGTGTCATCGGCCAGGACGGTTTCGACTTCGGCGGCACATTTGAGGGCTTTTTTCAGGGTCCACTGCGGCGGGATGCCAGCATGCACCAGGGCGGTATTACGGCTTTCATCGTAATGGACGAGCTTTTGCCGGCGCAGCCAGTCGAGCAGCTCGGCGCGATCCGGGGCCTCGAGGATTTCCCGCAGGGTGTCGCCCTTTTTCAGACGCTCGATGTTATTGCCGGCCGCCAGTAAGTGCAGGTCGTGGTTGCCCAGCACGCAGACCAGGGAATCGCGCAGGCGATACAGGTAGCGCAGGGTCTCCAGGGATTGCGGCCCACGGTTGACCAAGTCGCCCACCAGCCACAGCCGATCTTCGGCCGGGTCGAAGGCTACGCGTTCAAGCAGGCATTTAAGCGGCTCCAGGCAACCTTGCAGGTCGCCGACAGCATAGGCTGCCATCAGTGCAGGGCTCCCGGCACCGCCAGGCGGAAGGGGGCAATGATGGCGTCGAAATGTTCGCCGTCTTCGGCCAGCATCTGGTAGCTGCCCTGCATCGTGCCGACCTTGGAGGTCATCACGGTGCCGCTGCTGTAGGTGTGGCTGGCGCCGCTGTCGATCAGTGGCTGTTGGCCGATGACGCCGGCACCGCGCACTTCTTCGACATGGCCGTCACCGTCGGTGATCACCCAATGACGCGACAGCAGCTTGGCGGGCACTTGGCCGTTGTTCTTCACCGTGACGGTGTAGGCAAAGGCGTAGCGGTTCTGTTCGGGTTGCGATTGTTCCGCCAGGAAGCGGGTGACGACGCTGACGTCGATCTGATAGCGAGGATCGGACATGCAAGAGGCCTTAAGAGCAAAAGCGGAGGACAGCAGATGCGGATCAGTCTAGGCCATGAGGTGGGCACTAGGCCAGACATGCTGTCTGGCCGTGGATAATCCTGAGATCGCTATCGCTGGCAAGCCAGCTCCTACAGATGGCGCGGTGTGTGTCTGTAGGAGCCGGCTTGCCGGCGATGGAGCTGTGTCAGTCGGCAGTGGGTGCCGGCTGAATCGCTAGCTGGTCGGCCAAGCGTACGAACGCGGCCAGGTCCAACTGCTCCGGGCGCAGGCTGCCGTCGACACCGGCCGCTTCGATCTCGGCGTTGCTCAGCAGCGCCTTGAGCGTATTGCGCAAGGTCTTGCGCCGCTGGTTGAACGCTTCACGCACCACTCGCTCCAGCAGGCGATGATCCTTGGCCGGATGCGGCAGCACGGCGTGTGGTACCAGGCGCACAATCGCCGAATCAACTTTTGGCGGTGGATTGAACGCGCCCGGCCCCACATTGAACAGGTGTTCGACCCGGCAGTGGTACTGAACCATGATCGACAGACGACCCCAATCACCGCCGCCAGGACCGGCCGCAAGACGTTCGACCACTTCTTTCTGCAACATGAAATGCATGTCGCGGATGATCCCGGCGTTGTTCAGCAGGTGGAAGATCAGCGGCGTGGAGATGTTGTATGGCAGGTTGCCGACCACTCGCAGGCTGTGGGGGGCGGCATTGAGGCTGTTGAAGTCGAACTTCAACGCGTCGCCTTGGTGCAGGTTGAAGTTGGACTTGCCCGCAAACTGCTGGTTGAGGATCGGAACCAGGTCCTTGTCCAGCTCAATCACATCCAGCTGGCCGCCACTATTGAGCAGGCCCTGGGTGAGTGCGCCCTGGCCCGGGCCGATTTCCAGCAGGCGGTCTTCGGGCTTGGCATGGATGGAGCGCAGGATACGGTCGATAACGCCAGCATCGTGCAGGAAGTTTTGCCCGAAGCGCTTGCGCGCCCGGTGTTGGTAATGCTCGGTCATATACGGGTCTCGGCCATCTGATAGGCGGTTTCCAGGGCCACGTGCAGGCTGCCGGTATCGATCTTGCCGCTGCCCGCCAGGTCCAGGGCGGTGCCATGGTCGACGGAGGTGCGAATGATCGGCAGGCCCAGTGTCACGTTGACTGCGGCGCCGAAACCTTTGTATTTCAGCACGGGCAGCCCCTGGTCATGGTACATCGCCAGCACTGCGTCGCAGTGCTCCAGATATTTGGGGGTAAACAGAGTGTCCGCAGGCAGTGGGCCGCGCAGGTCCATGCCTTCTTGGCGCAGACGCTCCAGGGTTGGTTCGATGATGTCGATTTCTTCGTGGCCCAGGTGGCCGCCTTCACCCGCGTGGGGGTTGAGGCCGCACACCAGGATCCGTGGCTGGGCGATGCCGAACTTATGTTGCAAGTCAGCGTGCAGGATGCGCGTTACGCGCTCCAGGCGTTCTGGGGTGATGGCATCGGCAATCTGGCGCAAGGGCAGGTGAGTGGTCACCAGTGCCACGCGCAGGCCGCGGGTTGCCAGCATCATCACCACTTGTTCGGTGCGGGTCAGCTCGGCAAGAAACTCCGTGTGACCGGAAAAGGCGATACCGGCTTCGTTGATCACGCCTTTATGTACCGGCGCCGTGATCATCCCGGCGAAGTCGCCGTCGATGCAGCCTTGCCCGGCACGGGTCAGGGTCTCCAGCACAAAGGCCGCATTGGCCTTGTCCAGATGCCCGGCGACCACCTTGGCTTGCAGCGGGGTATCCCACACATACAGGCTGCCCGCGGGTGCCGGCAGGTTGGGCCAGTTGCCCGGTGCGGCGTCCAGCAGGTTGACAGCCACGCCCAACTGCGCGGCCCGCTCAAGGAGCAGGTCGCGGCTGGTAATGGCAATCAGGGGGTGGGGCTGAGCTTGCGAGGCGAGCAGCAGGCACAGGTCTGGACCTATGCCGGCCGGCTCGCCGGGTGTCAACGCGAAACGCTGGGGTTTCACTGGGCTGCCTGGTCGGTGCCTGTTGTGTCGGCGCCAGGAAGCTTGTTTTCCACGTAGGCTTCGTCACGGATCTGACGCAACCAGGTTTGCAGCTCTTCGTCGTACTTGCGGTTACGCAGTACAGTCAGCGCTTGTTGCTCACGGGCCTGGGTGGTGTTGTCGGTGGCGCGGCGGCCAAGGACTTCCAGGACGTGCCAGCCATATTGGGTCTTGAACGGCTTGGACAGCACGCCTTGCGGCGTATCGTTCATGACTTGCTGGAACTCGGGCACCAGGGCGCGTGGGTCGATCCAGTTAAGGTCGCCGCCGTTGAGGGCAGAACCCGGGTCTTCCGAGAAGCTTTTGGCCAAGGTGGCGAAGTCTTCACCGCCTTCGATGCGCTCATAGATCTTTTGCGCCAGTTCCTTGGTTTGAGCCTCGGTGCGAATCTCGCTCGGCTTGACCAGGATGTGGCGGACATGCACTTCGTCTTTCAACGAAGCCTCACCGCCGCGACGCTCCAGCAATTTCAGAATGATGAAACCACCCGGCGTACGCGCAGGTTGGGTGATGCCACCCACTTCCATGGCGCTCAGCTCACGGTCAAACGGTGGTGGCAATTGAGCAGCTTTACGCCAGCCCATATCACCGCCTTCGAGGGCGTTGTCGCTGCCGGACTGGGCAATGGCCATCTGGGCAAAGTCAGCACCGGCCTTGAGGCGGTCGTAGATCGCCTGGGTCTTGGCCGCTGCAGCATTGAGTTGCTCGGCGTTGGCGCTGTCTGGCGTCGGGATCAGGATATTGGCCAGGTGCAGTTCTTCGGAGAGCTGCATCTTGCCCAGGTCCGAGGCCAGGAAGTTCTTCACTTCCTGCTCAGAGACCTGCACGCGCTCGGCCACACGGCGCTGGCGCACACGGCTGATGATCATTTCGCGGCGGATCTGGTCACGGGCGTCCTCATAGGAGAGGCCATCACGAGCCAGGGCCGCGCGGAACTGATCAATGCTCATGTTGTTGCGTTGAGCGATGGTGCCGACGGCCTGGTTCAGCTCTTCGTCGGTGATGCGGATGCCGGAGCGGTCGCCAATCTGCAGTTGCAGGTTTTCGACGATCAGGCGTTCCAGCACCTGTTGGTCCAGGACGCTGGTCGGCGGCACGCCACCGCCACGCTTGGCGATGGTTTGCTGAACTTCCTTGACCCGTTGGTCGAGTTGGCTCTGCATGATCACGTCGTTATCGACGATGGCCACTACTTTGTCCAACGGTTGCACTGCAGCGTGCGCCGCTGCAGTACCCAGGAACAACGCGCCCAGCATCAGCGGGCGCAGACAATCAGAAAGCTTGATCTTCACGTTCACGATAACCTTGGATGCCTTTGTCGAGGAAGCTCTCTACCTTGGCGCCAGTCAGGCCGCCGAGTCCCTTGAGGACGATTTGGAGGAAGAGCCCGTGGTCGCCTTTTTCGTTAAGCGGGGCGATCTGGGTGTATTCGTCGTTGGAAACCCAATAACGGTTGATCACACGCAGTTTCCAGCAGCAGTTGTCGTACTCGAAACCACCGAAGGCTTCCAGGGTACGGTTGCGTGCATAGTCATACTGCCAGCGGGTGATCAGGTTCCACTGCGGAATGATCGGCCACATCATCGAGAAGTCGTGTTGCTGGATTTTGTAGTAATCCTTCACGTAGTTCGCGGTGTCCGACGGGACGCTGTAGTCGCCGCCAAACTGCCACTTACCGGTCAACTGGTTGTAGACAACTTGGTCGTTGCGATAGCGATAACCGACGTTGATAACCTTGTTAGGGTTGTCTTCCGGTTGGTAGTGAAACATTGCGCTGCCGGAGCGGGCACTGTGGTTTTCAGTGTCCCAGTTGTAGTCGGCAGTGGCACGCCAATCACGGTTGAAGCGGAACTCGTAGTCCAGAGCGAGCGGCGACACATCAGATAGCGAGTCTTCACGATCGGCGGCTACGATACCAGGCAGTTGGACTTCGCGGTCCTTGAAGTACAGTGCCTGACCAACGGAAACGCGTTGACGCTCAAATCCGTTCTCTTCGATCCAGCGGCTGGTTACGCCCAGGGACAGTTTATTCTCGTCACCAATACGGTCAGTGCCCGAGAAGCGATTTTCACGGAACAGCGAGCTATAGCTGAACGAGGTTTCGCTGGTGTCGAATACCGGGATATCGGACTGGTCTTTCTCAGGAACATAGAGATAGAACAGGCGCGGCTCCAGGGTCTGGTTGTAATTCTTGCCGAACCACTGGGTGGCGCGGTCGAAGTAGAGGCCACTGTCTACGCTAGCAATGGGGATCGAGCGATCCTGAGAGCTTTTGAACTCATCGCCCGCAGCGAGTGTGGTCTTGCCCCGGTTGTCCAAGTCGAGATCGTATTTTGTGTAGGCATACTTTAGCTTCGGCGTAATGTAGCCGTAACTCGCCGTCATCGGTAGCGAGACGCTTGGTGCCACATTCAAGCGCGTGCCATTTGCTCGGGTAAGACCTCTGACGTTTGTGTCAAGGCGTGGTGTGGTAGTCACGCCATCCTTGTCGATAAAGTTCCCAGTCTCAAGATCCCGGTCAAACCTCACCGCTTCAGTATCATAGGCAAAGTTCAGGCCGCCCGGATGGTAGGGCAGTGAACCATTGAAGGTGATCTGCGGCAGGCGGTTATACGGCGTAATCTGGGAAATCGTCGCCAACTTGTACGCTTGCAGATTCAGGCGCGCATTGTAGTTATCACCACGATAGTTGACGGCACCTTGCTGATTGAGCGCATCACGCCGTTCAACACCAATCTGGTCAGTCTGCAGATCCTGGAAGTAATACGGGTCGCTGATGTCGGTGTAGTCGACTTCAGTCATGACGCGCGAATCCAGGCCGCCCTTGTGCTGCCAGTTGAGCATCCAGCGGGTTTTCTCGAAATCTGTCTGCTTGCTGCGTTCGTCGTTGTCGTCGTTCAGGTACGCACCGCCGACCTGGCCTTCGCTGGACTTGGTGAGGTAGCGGAATTCGCCTTCCATCAACAAGCCACGCTTGGTCATATAACGCGGGTACAACGTGGCATCGTAGTTCGGCGCCAGGTTGAAGTAGTAAGGCGTCACCAGAGTAAAGCCACTTTCCCCACCCGAGCTGAAGCTCGGCGGCAGGAAGCCGGATTGACGACGATCGTCAATCGGGAAGTAGATGTACGGGGTGTACAGGATCGGGATGTTCTTGACCCGCAACGTCGCATTGGTCGCCGTACCGAAGCCGGTCGCCGGGTTCAACGTGATGTTGTTGCCACGCAGTTGCCAGGCATTGCTGTCTGGCTCGCAGGTGGTGTACGTACCATCCTTGAGGCGGATGATCGCGTTTTCGGCACGCTTGGCGTACAGCGCGTTACCGCGGATGCGCGATTTGTGCATCACGTATTCGGCGTTGTCGATCTGGGCCGCACCGGTGTCCAGCTGGACCTGGGCGTGGTCGCCGACGATCAGCGCGCCGTTATCGCGCATACGCACGTTACCGTTCAGCTCGCCACGGTTCTCGGCCTGGTACAGGCTGGCCTCTTGGGCCTCGACCTGCATGCTGCCCTGGCGCATGACTACGTCACCGGCCAGGGTTGCGACTTGGGTTTCCTGCTCGTAACGAGAGGCTTTGGCACCGATGAAGGTCGGCGCGTCGCTCTTGTCCGTCTTGTCGTTCATGCCAGGACGGATCGGCTCGATGTACGCACCGGCGCAATAAGGACCGGTTTCGGCCAGTTGCGCTGCGGTGAGTTTCTCGCGAGGGACCCAGTCCAGGTGGCTGTAGTCGGCGCTGCGCGAGCGCAGGCCACGGCCCTTGGATTCGGTGACCAGCGTGGTCTGCGGCACGGCTTCGGTACCAGCAGCTTCGCCTTGCGGCGTGCCGTTGGCCGAGCTGACGGCACTGCCGTCATGCACCGGACGCGGTGGCAAAGGGGCTGCGCTGGCTTTCGGCGCGCAATCCCAGGCACCCGAAGCAGAGACTGAGCAGTCATACTGTTCCGCGGCGACCACGAATGAGGTGGCGAAAGGTTGCATGGCCAGCAGACTGCCGGTTACCAGCAACGGAAATTTTCTACGAAACGCGGGGGATTTCAATGCCATCTTATTAGTCCGGGCTTCCTGCGTGCCATCTGCCCGCGGTGTGGGCCGCACGCCTCTCGATGGTCTGAAAAAGATGCGTGATAATAAAGCATGACCCGCTTGACGGCTAGCGCCGTCGGAGACCCTTGTAATGCCCGACCAAGATCTACGTTTGCAACACCTGAAAGTCTGGCTTGATCAGCAGTTACCCGAGCTTTTCCATGCCCAGGGTTGGGGGCCCGTCCCCCCGGCTACATTGACTGCGGCCAGCAGCGACGCGAGTTTCAGACGGTACTTCCGTTGGGAAGGCGAAGGTCGCACATTCGTCGTGATGGATGCCCCACCCCCCCAGGAAAACTGCAAACCTTTCGTCGATATCGCACGAATGTTGGCCAAATCGGGAATAAATGTTCCACAAATTTATGCCGAAGATCTGTCCCAAGGCTTTCTTTTGCTCAATGACCTGGGCAAAAACACCTACCTGGATGTGATCGACGGTGAAAATGCCGACCGATTGTTTGCCGAGGCCATCGACGCGTTGCTGGCTTTCCAGCAATTGCCCATGGACGCCGGGTTGCCCAGCTACGACGTGCCGTTGTTGCGCCGGGAGTTGGAGTTGTTCCCCGAATGGTACGTGCGCCGGCACCTGGGCATTGAGTTCGATGAGCAACAGGCGGCGCTATGGCATCGGGTCAGCCAATTGCTGATCGAGAGCGCCCTGGCCCAGCCCAAGGTCCTGGTGCATCGCGACTATATGCCGCGCAACCTGATGATCAGCGTGCCGAACCCTGGCGTGCTGGACTTCCAGGATGCGGTCTACGGCCCTGTGACCTACGACATTACCTGCCTGTTCAAGGACGCCTTCCTCAGTTGGCCCCAAGCGCGGGTGCGCGAATGGCAGCGTGGTTACTGGGAACGTGCTGGCCAGTTGGGCATCCCGGTACAGGCGGATGTTGAAGACTTCCTGCGTGCCAGCGACTTGATGGGGGTGCAGCGTCACCTCAAGGTCATCGGGATCTTCGCGCGTATCTGCCACCGTGACGGCAAGCCGCGCTACCTGGCGGACGTGCCGCGCTTCTTTGCCTATATAGACGCGGTGCTGGCTGATCGCCCGGAACTGGCCGACCTGGGCGAGTTGCTGTCCAGCCTGCGCCAACCGGTCGAGGCCCACGTATGAAGGCCATGATCCTGGCGGCCGGCAAGGGCGAGCGGATGCGTCCGCTTACCCTGCACACCCCCAAGCCACTGGTCCAGGCCGGTGGCAAGCGCCTGATCGAGTATCACCTGGAGGCGCTGGCGAAAGCCGGATTCACCGAAATCGTCATCAACCATGCCTGGCTGGGCCAGCAAATCGAGAGTTACCTGGGCAATGGCGCGCAATACGGCGTGCGCATCCAGTATTCGCCCGAAGACGAACCGCTGGAAACCGGCGGCGGGATTTTCCAGGCCCTGCCCCTGCTGGGGGACGAGCCGTTCCTGGTGGTCAATGGCGATATCTGGACCGACTACGACTTCGCCCGCCTCAAGCAGCCCTTGAGCGGCCTCGCGCACTTGGTGATGGTCGACAACCCGCCTCATCACCCCAGTGGTGGCGATTTCTATATCAAGGACGGTTTGCTTCATGATGCCGCGCCCGATGCCGATAACCTGACCTTCAGTGGCATTTCGCTGCTGCATCCCAAGCTGTTCGCGGGTTGCAGCGCCGGTGCCTTCAAGCTGGCGCCCTTGTTGCGCACGGCGATGGCTCAAGGCTTGGTTTCGGGGGAACACATGGATGGACGCTGGATTGACGTCGGTACGCTGGAGCGCCTGGCGCAGGTTGAAAGTCTGCTGACCGTGGGCCAGTAAGATGCTGTGGCCAGGGACTCTGATCGGAGCCGGGGCGGGGTTTGCCATCGCCAGTATTCCGGGGGCCATGTTGGGCGCGCTATTGGGCCAGGCGCTGGATCGGCGCCTGCAATTGCGCAGTTGGGCGCATCTGCGCGAGCGCCTGGGCGGCCGACCGGCGCTGCGTAATGACGAATTGCTGTTTGTGTTGCTCGGCCGCCTGGCCAAGAGCAACGGGCGGGTGGTGGACGGGCATATCCAGCAGGCGCGGGTGGAGATGCGCTCGCTGGATATGACCGAGCCGGCCCAGCGCCGGGCGATCGCGGCGTTCAATCGGGGCAAGTCGGGGACCGATCGTGTGCGCAGTTACCTACGTATGCTCAAGTCCCAGCCCCATGCGGCCGAAGGTGTGCTGCGTGCCTGCTGGCGCATGGTCTGGGCTGACGGCAAGGCCAGCCTCGCCGAGCGCGACCTGATCGCGCTATGGGGCAAATGGCTGGGGTGGACGCCACAACAGATCCAGGCACTGGCCCATGACTACGAGCCGGAGCGTAAACCCCTGGCTACTCGCGGCGGCACTTACCAGGACGCGCTTCGGATTCTCGGGGTCAGCGCGACTACTGAGCCGGCGGTCATCAAGCGTGCCTATCGACGGCTGCTCAGCCGTCATCACCCGGACAAGATTGCCGGCAGCGGCGCCAGCCCCGCGCAGGTACGCGAGGCCACGGAACGTACGCGGGAACTGCATAGTGCCTACACGATCATTCGCGAGCAGCGCAATTTCCGCTGAGCCGACGGCCTGTGGCTAGGGGGCTTGTCCCCCGTTGGGCTGCGCAGCAGCCCCAAAACCTGCTATCTCGGTTTATCTGATAGACCGGGGGGAGGCTTATTGGGGCTGCTGTGCAGCCCAACGGGGGACAAGCCCCCTCGCCACAACAAGCCCCTCGCCACGCTGGGATCAGCTTGCGCTGTTTTGCGGGCTCAACCAGCCGCGAATCCGCCGGTACAACTGTTCCTGGGCCGCTGCGCTATTGCCGGGGATCGTCTTCAACGACACCTGCTTATAGTTGTCATTCTTCAGCCGCTTGCTCGCCTGGCCGCGTTCGAGCGCCAGTTTGCTTGCCAGGGCGCTGTCCTGATAGAAGACATCGGCAGTCGCCAACTTCAAGGCCGGCACCAACTGTTGCAGGTCCGGTTGACGACCCACCGGCGTCTGCGCGGCGACCATAACGAATTTCTGCACCTGGGCTGGTTGTTTTTCGCTCAGGTAGCGCGCTGCCCACCAGGCCCCGGTGCCGTGCCCCAGTAGCACGACGCTGCGGGCGTTCTGGGTCTGGGCATAGGCGACAGCGGCATCGATACGGGCGAAGATCCGTGTCGCATCGGTCTTGTCCTGCTCGTCCACGCCGGGAACCACGACCGGGTCGGTGCCCTCGGCTTCGGCGCTGGCCGCCTGTTCGATCGGCTTGGGTGCGGCGCTGCTGGCATCCTTGCTGCTGGTGTCGACGGCCGCGTCGGGTGCCTGCATGACCCGAGGTGGCAGGGTGTCCAGGCTCAGGTCGGGCAGCGACAGGCTCAGGCTGCCCCACGCGGCATCCGGCAATTTCTGGCGCAAAGGCCCGATTGCTTGCGGCCAGTCAGCCGTTTCTCCGGCGCCGGGGACGATAATCACCACACCTTGCGGCTCGGCGCTGTTGGCCGGCTTCCACAGGGCCAGGAACGACTCGTCGCCGGCCTGTAACTGTTGCTGTTCCTGAGGCGGCAGTTGCCGCTCCAGGGCGCTGGCTTCTTCCAGGCTGCGCTCGGGTAACGGCTGGCGTTCCGGTGGCTTTTCGGCGGTAGCCGGCGCGGTATCAGCCGCCTGTACGCAAAAGGTGCTGGTAAACAGGAGCGACAGGCACAATGCTGGCAGTGTCGAACGGTGAAGCAGGGGCATAGTGGAATCCCGGCCAGAAGTGATCCCGGCAGCCTAATGGGTTGGATGTGAGATGTGAATGATGATTTTTCGCTGTCTGCTGGTTATCGGCTATCTGTGCTTTCCCTTGATGGCGAGTGCCGCGCCTGCTTCCGTGGTGCCGCCGGCGGTGCTCAGTGCCCAGCAACGCGAGTGGCTGGCGCAGCACCCGCAACTGCGGGTCGGTGTGGTGTTGCAGGCGCCCTACGCACAATACGACCGGCGCCTGCAGCGCTTGTCCGGGGCCAATGTCGAGCTGATGCAGGCGCTGGCCAAGGCGCTGAATATCGAACTGACCTGGCGCAACTTCCCCACGCAAGAGCAGTTGGAGGACGCCTTGCGTGAGGACGCGGTCGACCTCGCGCCTGGCCTGCTGCAAACCCCGGCCGGCCTGCGCCTGTGGCTGTTTTCCGACCCCTATATGCGTGTGCCCCAGCACATCGTGGGTATCCGTGACGGCAGCGGCGCAGTGGACCTGGAAAAACTCGACGAACACTCGCGGGTTGCGGTGCGCATGCCCAGTGCCGTGGCCGAATACCTGCGCAGCAATTACCCCAACCTGAACCTGCAAGGCGTGCCCCTGGAGCGCCAGGCCCTGCAATTGTTGGTCAGCCAGCAGGCGCGCTATGCGGTGATCGATGAGGCGCAGTTGAGTCGGTTGTCGGTCGAGCCCGAATTCGCCGGCCTGGCGGTGGTCGGTGATATTGGCCTGCCGCAACTGCTGCGGGTGGCCACGCGTCGTGACTGGCCACCCTTGGCGGACATTGTCGAGAGCGGCCTGCGGGCCATTCCCGCCCGTGAGTTGGAGCAATTGCACGCCCGTTGGCTGCAACCCAAATATCCGCGGCTCTCGGAATCTCCGGGGTTCTGGCAAAACCTCAGCCTGCTGCTGGGCCTGCTGTTGCTCGCGTGCCTGGCGGTCGCTGTGTGGCAGCGCCGGCAAAAACATGCCCTGGAGCACCAGTTGCTCGCCACCCGCGAAGAAAGCGCGGCCCGCGCCGCCGGTGCCGAAGCCTTGCGCCTGACCCAGTTTTCCATCGACCAAAGCACCGTCGGTATCCTCTGGGTCAATTGGGACAGCCATGTGCGCTATGCCAACGTCGCCGCCGAAGCCATGCTCGGCTACGCCCCAGGCGCGTTGATCGAACGCCCGTTGATCGAGTTCGAACCCAACCTGAGCATGGACCGCTGGCTGAACCTGTGGAAGCGCGCGCGTGCCAGCGAAGACGGCCCCCAGAGCTTCGCCACCCAGTGCCTGCGTGCGGATGGCAGCCTGTTGCCCACGGATGTGTCCCTGAGTTTCCTGCGTTTTGCCGGTGGCGAATACCTGGTGGTGTACCTCACCGACGTTACCGAGCGCCGCCGCGCATTGGCCGCCCTGCAGGAAAGTGAAGCGCGCTTGCAAGGCATCGCCGCCAATGTGCCGGGGATGGTCTTTCGCCTGGAGCGGCTGGCGCTGAGTGCCGATATCGACTTCGCCTATATCAGCGAAGGCAGCGAGCGCCTGGTGGGCTACTCGCCGTCCGTGCTCAGCCATCGCGATGTGGGGATTCGCAGCCTGGTACACCCCGATGACCGCGCCAGTTACCACCAGACCCAGGACCAGGCCATCGACAGCGAGAGTAACTGGTCGTGGCAGGGCCGCATCCTCACTCGCCAGGGCGAGCAGCGCTGGGCCGAGATCAAGGCCGTTACCCGGCGCCTGGAGGATGGCGCGGTGGTCTGGGACGGGATCGTCTGGGACATCAGCGACAGCAAGCGAATTGAATTGGAACTGGATGCCTCGCGTGCGCAACTACGCGAGCTGTCAGCCCACCTGGAGACGGTGCGCGAGGAAGAGAAGGCGCGGATTGCCCGCGAAGTCCACGATGAGCTGGGGCAGATGCTCACGGTGCTGAAACTGGAAACCTCCATGTGCGAACTGGCCTACGCGCAACTGGATCCCGGCCTGCACGAACGCCTGAATAGTATGAAGCGCCTGATCGCCCAGTTGTTTCAACTGGTGCGCGATGTGGCCACCGCGCTGCGCCCGCCGATTCTCGACGCAGGGATTGCCTCGGCCATTGAATGGCAAGCGCGGCGCTTTGAGGCGCGCACGCAGATCCCTTGCCTGGTGCAAGTGCCAGATAACCTTCCGGCGTTGAGCGACGCCAAGGCCATTGGCCTGTTCCGCATCCTGCAAGAGGCGCTGACCAATGTCATGCGCCATGCCCAGGCGCATACTGTGGAACTGACCCTGGCGGTGGAGGGCGCCAATCTGCGGCTGACCATCAGCGACGATGGCGCAGGCTTTGTCGCCGCGCCGGGGCGGCCGGTGTCGTTTGGCCTGGTGGGCATGCGCGAGCGGGTGCTGATCATGGGCGGGCAGTTGAGCCTGGACAGCGAACTGGGGGAGGGCACCACCCTGAGCGTGACGGTGCCGCTGGATGCGCCCTAGGCCCTTGTGGGAGCGGGCTTGCCCGCGATGGCGGTGTCACAGTCAGCGGATGCATAAGCTGCTAAACCGCATTCGCGAGCAAGCCCGCTCCCACATTTTGAATATCGGCGTTTAATCGTTATAGAGAGGAAAGTCCTGTGATCCGCGTATTGGTAGCCGAAGACCACACCATCGTCCGTGAAGGCATCAAGCAGTTGATCGGCCTGGCCAAGGATCTGCTGGTGGTGGGCGAGGCGGGGAATGGCGAACAGCTGTTGGAAGCCTTGCGCCATACACCATGCGAGGTCGTGTTGCTGGATATCTCGATGCCTGGGGTCAATGGCCTGGAAGCGATTGCACGGATTCGCGCGCTGAACAATCCGCCGGCGATCCTGGTGCTGTCGATGCATGACGAAGCGCAAATGGCTGCCCGGGCGCTGAAGGTCGGCGCGGCGGGGTACGCGACCAAGGACAGTGATCCGGCGCTGCTGTTGACGGCGATTCGCAAGGTGGCCGCGGGCGGGCGCTATATCGACCCGGACCTGGCCGACCGCATGGTGTTCGAAGTCGGCCTCACCGATGCCCGGCCCTTGCATTCGCTATTGTCCGAGCGTGAATTCTCGGTGTTCGAGCGTTTGGCCCAGGGCGCCAATGTCAACGATATCGCCCAACAACTGGCCCTGAGCAGCAAGACCATCAGCACCCACAAGGCGCGGTTGATGCAAAAGCTCAACATCACCTCCCTGGCAGAACTGGTGAAGTACGCGATGGAGCACAAACTCCTGTAGGCGCCCGGCTTGCCGGTGGTAGCTATCTTGAGGGCGCCATCGCCGGCAAGCCGGGCTCCTACAGGGAGGCGTATCTATTTGCGACACCCCGGCAGCACCCCGCAGCCCATGCCTGCGGCTTGTCGCGTCCTCCTGGCCGCTCAACTGTCCCATGCCCGCCATCCGTGTAGGGCAATCCCTACCCCGAACCTTCCACCGCGCTGATGCCAATCTCTCTTGCGCCCCGATTTTCGTGGGCTGGCGCCTGGACTACGCTTGCTCCACAGCAGTCCAAAACACAAAGGTGCGGGTATGAGCGAGGTGGATTCAAATGATGTGCTGGTCAGCTTTCGTGGTGTGCAGAAGAGCTACGACGGCGAGAACCTGATCGTCAAAGACCTCAACCTGGACATTCGCAAAGGCGAGTTCCTTACCCTGCTGGGCCCGTCCGGCTCAGGCAAGACCACCAGCCTGATGATGCTGGCGGGCTTCGAAACGCCGACCGCCGGGGAAATCCTCCTGGCCGGACGCTCGATCAACAACGTGCCGCCGCACAAGCGCGACATTGGCATGGTGTTCCAGAACTACGCGTTGTTCCCGCACATGACCGTGGCCGAGAACCTGGCGTTCCCCCTGACAGTCCGGGGTTTGAGCAAGACCGATGTCAGTGAGCGGGTCAAGCGCGTGCTGAGCATGGTGCAACTCGACGCCTTCGCCCAGCGCTACCCCGCGCAACTTTCCGGCGGCCAGCAACAACGGGTCGCGCTGGCCCGTGCATTGGTATTCGAGCCGCAGTTGGTGCTGATGGACGAACCCCTCGGCGCCCTCGATAAACAGCTGCGTGAACACATGCAGATGGAGATCAAGCACCTGCACCAGCGCCTCGGCGTGACCGTGGTCTACGTGACCCACGACCAGGGTGAAGCGCTGACCATGTCCGACCGCGTGGCGGTGTTCCATCAGGGCGAGATCCAGCAGATCGCACCGCCGCGCACCTTGTATGAAGAGCCGAAAAACACCTTCGTCGCCAACTTCATCGGTGAGAACAACCGCCTTAACGGCCGCCTGCACAGCCACACCGGTGAGCGTTGCGTGGTCGAGCTGGCGCGGGGCGAGAAGGTCGAGGCGCTGGCGGTGAATGTCGGGCAGATCGGCGGCCCGGTAACCCTGTCGGTGCGCCCGGAACGGGTCAGCCTCAATGGCTCCAGCGAAAGCTGCAGCAATCGCTTCTCGGGTCGGGTGGCCGAATTCATCTACCTGGGCGATCACGTACGTGTGCGCCTGGAAGTCTGCGGCAAGGCTGATTTCTTTGTGAAACAACCGATCGCCGAGCTGGACCCGGCACTGACGGTCGGCGATGTGGTTCCGATTGGCTGGCAAGTCGAGCACGTTCGCGCACTCGACCCACTTCTAGAGGCGAATTGATCGCCCCCTTGGCTTCACCCAACCCTGCACGTGGAGAGAACAATAAATGTTGAGATCCCTGAAATTGACCGCCCTGGCCATTGGCCTGGCGGGTGCTTCACAGGTCATGGCAGGTCCCGACCTGACGGTGGTGTCGTTTGGCGGCGCGAACAAGGCGGCCCAGGTCAAGGCTTTCTATGCCCCGTGGGAAAGCGCGGGCAACGGCAAGATCATCGCCGGCGAGTACAACGGCGAGATGGCCAAGGTCAAAGCCATGGTCGACACCAAGAGCGTGTCCTGGGACCTGGTGGAAGTCGAGTCGCCGGAACTGTCCCGTGGCTGTGACGAAGACATGTTCGAACCGCTGGACCCGAAACTGTTCGGCAACCCCGACGACTATGTGAAAGGCGCGATCCAATCCTGCGGCGTGGGGTTCTTTGTGTGGTCCACAGTGATGGCCTACAACGCCGACAAACTGAAGACTGCGCCCACCAGTTGGGCAGACTTCTGGGACACCAAGAACTTCCCGGGCAAGCGTGGCCTGCGCAAGGGCGCCAAATACACCCTGGAATTCGCCCTGATGGCCGACGGCGTGGCGCCCAAGGATGTCTACAAAGTGCTGGCCAGCAAAGATGGCCAGGACCGCGCCTTCAAGAAACTCGATGAACTCAAACCGTCGATCCAGTGGTGGGAAGCCGGCGCACAGCCGCCGCAGTACCTGGCCTCGGGTGATGTGGTCATGAGCTCGGCCTACAACGGCCGGATCGCCGCTGTGCAGAAAGAGAGCAACCTGAAAGTGGTGTGGAACGGCGGTATCTACGATTTCGACGCCTGGGCGATCCCCAAGGGCCTGAGCAAGGAGCGCGCTGAGGCGGCGAAGAAATTCATCGCCTTCTCCGTGGCACCGCAACAGCAGAAAACCTATTCGGAAAACATCGCCTACGGCCCGGCCAATACCCAGGCTGTGCCGCTGCTGGCCAAGGACATCCTCAAGGACATGCCGACCACCCCGGAAAACATCGCCAACCAGGTGCAGATCGATGTGAGCTTCTGGGCGGATAACGGCGAGCAGTTGGAGCAGCGCTTCAATTCCTGGGCCGCCAAGTAATACGCCGCGCCACATAACCCCTGTGGGAGCTGGCTTGCCTGCGATGGCATCACCTCGGTAGACCCGACACACCGAGGCGCTGGCATCGCGGGCAAGCCCGGCTCCCACAAGGGGGCCTTTCACACGGGTCTCAACAGTAGATTTTCCGGAGTTTGCCATGGCCATCGCCGTTCCCTCGAACGAGGTCACCACCCCCAGCTTGAAGCAGCGCCTGGCGCGTGCCGAGCGGCTTAACCGCTGGAAGGCCCAGGCGCTGATCGCGCCACTGGTGGTGTTTTTGCTGCTGGTGTTCCTGGTGCCCATCGTCGCGCTGCTCTACAAAAGCGTCGGTAACCCGGAAGTGGTCGCCGGCCTGCCGCGCACCGTGGTGGCGGTGACGGCCTGGGATGGTCGTGGCTTGCCCGGCGAGCCGGTGTACCAGGCCATCAGCGAGGACCTTGGCGAAGCCCGCAAAAACCAGACCCTGGGCGATCTGTCCAAGCGCCTGAACATGGAACTGGCGGGCTATCGCAGCCTGTTGACCAAAACCGCGCGGGCGCTGCCGTTCAGCGAAGTGCCGGCCTCTTATAAAGAAGCGTTGGAAAACCTCGACGAACGCTGGGGCGACCCCGCGTACTGGCAGGCAATCCGCCGCAATACCAGCAGCCTGACGCCTTACTACCTGCTGGCGGCGGTCGATCATCGGATCGACGACCTGGGCGAAGTCGCCCCGGCCACGCCGGACCAGGCGATCTACCTCGATATCTTCGCCCGCACCTTCTGGATGGGCCTGGTGATTACCGTGTGCTGCCTGTTGCTGGCCTATCCGCTGGCATACCTGCTGGCCAACCTGCCGGCGCGGCAGAGCAACCTGTTGATGATCCTGGTGCTGCTGCCCTTCTGGACCTCGGTGCTGGTGCGGGTCGCCGCGTGGATTGTGTTGTTGCAGTCCGGTGGTTTGATCAACGGCGCGCTGATGAGCATGGGCATCATCGATAAGCCCCTGGAATTGGTGTTCAACCGGCTTGGGGTCTACATCTCCATGGTGCATATCCTGCTGCCGTTCATGATTTTGCCGATCTACAGCGTAATGAAGGGTATTTCACCGACCTATATGCGCGCGGCGATTTCCCTGGGCTGTCATCCGTTTGCCAGTTTCTGGCGGGTGTACTTCCCGCAAACCTATGCGGGCGTCGGTGCCGGTTGCCTGTTGGTGTTCATCCTGGCGATTGGTTACTACATCACCCCGGCGCTGCTGGGCAGCCCGAATGACCAGATGGTCAGCTACTTCGTGGCGTTCTACACCAACACCAGCATCAACTGGGGCATGGCCACTGCACTGGGCGGCTTGCTGCTGCTGGCGACCGTGGTGCTGTACCTGATCTACAACTGGCTGGTGGGCGCCAGCCGCCTGCGCCTGAGCTGAGGAGCGCCTGATATGTCCAGCAGTCCTTACATGTCACCCATCGAACGGGTGTGGTTCTACAGCTTGCGGATCCTCTGCGGCCTGATCCTGTTGTTCCTGATCTTGCCGGTGTTGGTGATTATCCCGCTGTCATTCAACTCCGGAAGTTTCCTGGTGTACCCGTTGCAGGGGTTTTCGCTGCACTGGTACCAGGACTTCTTCGCCTCGGCGGAATGGATGCGCGCCTTGAAGAACAGCATCATCGTCGCCCCGGCAGCGACGGTGCTGGCGATGGTATTCGGTACGCTGGCGGCCATCGGCCTGACCCGTGGCCATTTCCCCGGCAAAGCGCTGGTGATGGCCCTGGTGATTTCGCCGATGGTGGTGCCCGTGGTGATTATCGGCGTGGCCAGTTATCTGTTCTTTGCCCCGCTGGGATTGGGCAACAGCTTCTTTTCGCTGATCGTGGTGCATGCGGTGTTGGGCGTGCCCTTTGTGATCATCACGGTGTCGGCGACCTTGCAGGGGTTCAACCATAACCTGGTGCGCGCGGCGGCCAGCCTGGGAGCATCGCCACTGACTGCCTTTCGCCGGGTGACCTTGCCGTTGATTGCGCCGGGGGTTATTTCCGGGGCGCTGTTTGCCTTTGCCACGTCCTTCGATGAGGTGGTGGTGACGCTATTCCTCGCCGGGCCCGAGCAGGCGACCTTGCCGCGGCAGATGTTCAGCGGCATCCGTGAAAACCTCAGCCCGACCATCGCCGCGGCGGCGACCTTGTTGATCGCCTTCTCGGTGGTTTTGCTGCTGACCCTGGAATGGCTGCGTGGTCGCAGCGAAAAACTGCGCACCGCGCAGGTCTGACTGCTGAAACCCGATCACCTGTGGGAGCTGGCTTGCCTGCGATGGCATCACCTCGGTACACCTGACACACCGAGCCGATACCATCGCAGGCAAGCCAGCTCCTACAGTGGCCGTGCCCGCCTGGAGTCATCCGACCATTCAGCCGCTGAATGGCAGACAACCCATATTCCCCAGCTATTCTTGTGCCAGCCCCCCAACTTATAAGAGGCCGCGCACATGAGTACCTCCTCATTCAAGATCGCCCATAAATTGCTCACCGGCCCAGGCGCCATCGAACAATTGGCCGCCGAGTTGACCCGGCTGGATATCGATAACCCGCTGATCGTCACCGATGCCGCGCTGGTCAAGTCCGGTACGGTGCAACTGGCGTTGGCGCAGTTGGGTGATCGTCCCTATGAGATTTTCGACCGGGTGTTGCCCGACCCGGAGATCGCCATTGTCGAAGACTGCATGCAGGTCTACCGCGAAGGCGGGCATGACGGCCTGATCGGTGTGGGCGGTGGCAGTGCCATGGATATCGCCAAGAGCGTTGCCGCCTATGCCGGTTATCACGGCGCCCTCGCGGATTTGTTCGGCGTGGACCAGGTGCCGCGCAAGGGGCCGCCGCTGATTGCGATTCCCACCACGGCCGGCACCGGTTCGGAAGTGACCAATGTGGCGATTCTTTCAGACAAGGCCGCGCAATTGAAAAAAGGCATCGTCAGCGACTATCTGCTGCCGGATGTCGCGTTGATCAGCCCGCAAATGACCCTGACCTGCCCGCGCAGTGTAACGGCGGCCAGTGGCGTGGATGCCCTGGTGCATGCCATCGAGTCCTATCTGTCGCTGAACGCCTCGCCGATCACCGATGCCCTGGCCATCGGTGCGATTAAGTTGATTGCCAAGGCCTTGCCCAAGGCCTATGCCAACCCGGCCAACCTGCAGGCGCGTGACGATATGGCCACCGCCAGCCTGATGGCCGGCATGGCGTTCGGCAATGCCGGGGTGGGCGCGGTGCATGCGCTGGCCTATCCGTTGGGCGGGCGTTTCAATATTGCCCATGGGGTGAGCAACGCGTTGCTGCTGCCCTACGTGATGCACTGGAACAAGCTGGCCTGTGTCGAGCGCATGCAGGATATTGCCCAGGCCATGGGCGTGAATGTCAGCGCGTTGAGTCTCAACGACGCTGCCGACCAGGCGGTGGAAGCGATGACGCGGCTATGTGCCGCAGTGGAGATCCCCCAGGGCCTGCGCAGCTTCGGCGTGCCGGAGGAGGCGATCCCGGCCATGGCGGTAGAGGCCGCGGGAATCGAGCGGCTGATGCGCAACAACCCGCGCAAGCTCAGTGCGGCGGATATCGAGAAAATCTACCGCGCCGCCTATTAGCCATTGAGTCAGGTCACGGTGCGCGCAGCAAAGCATGAGGTATACAATGCGCGCCATCGTGATTTAGCTCAGAAAAGGTGCGTCATGCAGCCCTTCGTTATTGCTCCATCGATCCTCTCCGCCGACTTCGCCCGCCTGGGTGAGGAAGTGGACAACGTGTTGGCCGCCGGTGCCGACTTCGTGCACTTCGATGTCATGGACAACCACTATGTGCCGAACCTGACCATCGGTCCGATGGTCTGCGCAGCGCTGCGCAAATACGGCGTGACCGCGCCGATTGACGTGCACCTGATGGTCAGCCCGGTGGATCGCATCATCGGCGACTTCATTGACGCCGGCGCGACCTACATCACCTTCCACCCGGAAGCCACGCTGCACATCGACCGTTCCCTGCAGTTGATCCGCGAAGGCGGTTGCAAGGCCGGGCTGGTGTTCAACCCGGCGACGCCGCTGGACACGCTCAAGTACGTGATGGACAAGGTCGACATGGTCTTGCTGATGAGCGTCAACCCAGGCTTTGGCGGGCAGAAGTTCATCCCCGGCACCCTCGACAAGCTGCGTGAAGCCCGCGCGCTGATCGATGCCTCTGGCCGCGATATCCGCCTGGAGATCGACGGTGGGGTCAACGTCAACAACATCCGTGACATCGCGGCGGCGGGCGCTGACACCTTCGTCGCCGGCTCGGCGATCTTCAACACCCCTGACTATCAGGCGGTGATCGCCAAGATGCGTGCAGAACTGGCGCTGGCGCGTCCATGAGCGGTTTTGAGCAGTTGTTCCCCGGCAAGTTGCCACGGCTGGTGATGTTTGATCTGGACGGCACCCTGGTCGACTCGGTGCCGGACCTGGCAGTGGCGGTGGACCAGATGCTGCTCAAACTGGGGCGCAAGCCTGTGGGTATCGAGTCGGTGCGCGACTGGGTCGGCAACGGCGTGCAGATGCTGGTGCGCCGGGCCCTGGCCAATCATATCGACGCCCAGGGTGTCGATGACGTGGAGGCCGAGCACGCGCTGGAATTGTTCAACGCCGCCTACGAAGACGGCCACGAACTGACCGTGGTTTACCCCGGCGTACGCGACACCCTCAAGTGGTTGCACAAGCAGGGCGTGGAAATGGCCCTGATCACCAACAAGCCGGAACGCTTCGTTGCGCCGCTGCTGGACCAGATGAAGATCGGCCGGTATTTCCGCTGGATCATCGGTGGCGATACCCTGCCGCAGAAAAAGCCTGATCCGGCGGCGCTGTTCTTCGTGATGAAAATGGCCAACATCCCGGCGTCCCAATCGCTGTTTGTCGGCGATTCACGCAGTGATGTGCTGGCGGCAAAAGCGGCGGGCGTGCAGTGCGTGGCCCTGAGCTACGGCTATAACCATGGCCGGCCGATTGCTGAAGAGTCGCCGGCGCTGGTGATTGACGACCTGCGACTGCTAATCCCCGGTTGCTTGGGAGCGGGCGCTGAGATAACGTTGCCCGACGCCGTCCCATCCCCTTCTGGAAATCCCATCGTGGTGGTCACTCGCAAACTCTGGATGAAAGTCATCAAGGCCCTGGCCCGCTGGCGTTGGCGCGCCTGACTGATCCTGGCCGCGCTGCGGCACGTTTGCATACCTGACCGTTAGACCCTCACGCCACGAGGCACCTCATGATCCGCGAAGAATTCCTGCGTTTGGCCGCTGCCGGCTACAACCGTATCCCCATGGCCCGGGAAACCCTGGCCGACTTCGATACGCCGCTGTCGATCTACCTGAAGCTGGCCGACGAGCCCAATTCCTACCTGCTGGAATCGGTGCAGGGCGGTGAGAAGTGGGGCCGTTACTCGATCATCGGCCTGCCGTGCCGCACGGTCCTGCGGGTGCATGACTATCACGTCAGCATCACCCATGACGGCGTCGAGATCGAAAGCCACGATGTGCAAGACCCGCTGGCCTTCGTCGAAGCGTTCAAGGCGCGCTACAACGTGCCGACTATCCCTGGCCTGCCGCGCTTCAATGGCGGCCTGGTGGGGTATTTCGGCTACGACTGCGTGCGTTACGTGGAACAGCGCCTGGGCAAATGCCCAAACCCCGATCCTTTGGGGGTGCCGGACATTCTGCTGATGGTTTCCGACGCGGTGGTGGTGTTCGACAACCTGGCCGGCAAGATGCACGCGATCGTCCTCGCCGACCCGGCCCAGGCCGATGCTTTCGAGCAAGGCCAGGCCAGCCTCGAGGCCCTGCTGGACAAGCTGCGCCAGCCGATCACCCCACGTCGCGGCCTGGACCTCAGCCGTCCGCCGGCGGCCGACCCGGTATTTCGCTCCAGCTTTACCCAGGATGACTACGAGCGCGCGGTCGATACCATCAAGGAATACATCCTCGCCGGTGACTGCATGCAAGTGGTGCCGTCGCAACGCATGTCCATCGACTTCAAAGCGGCGCCCATCGACCTGTACCGGGCGCTGCGTTGCTTCAACCCTACGCCGTACATGTACTTCTTCAACTTTGGCGACTTCCACGTGGTGGGCAGCTCGCCAGAAGTGTTGGTACGTGTCGAAGATAACCTCATCACCGTGCGCCCGATTGCCGGCACCCGGCCCCGTGGCGCCACCGAAGAGGCTGACCTGGCGCTCGAAGAAGACCTGCTGTCCGACGACAAGGAAATCGCCGAGCACTTGATGCTTATCGACCTGGGGCGTAACGACACCGGGCGCGTTTCGGAAATCGGCTCGGTGAAACTCACCGAGAAAATGGTGATCGAGCGTTATTCCAACGTGATGCACATCGTCTCCAACGTCACCGGCGAGCTGAAGGCCGGGTTGACGGCAATGGACGCGTTGCGCGCGATTCTGCCGGCGGGCACCTTGTCTGGTGCACCTAAGATCCGCGCGATGGAAATCATCGATGAACTGGAGCCGGTCAAACGCGGTGTCTACGGCGGCGCCGTGGGCTATTTTGCGTGGAATGGCAACATGGACACCGCCATTGCGATCCGCACGGCGGTGATCAAGGATGGCGAATTGCATGTGCAGGCGGGCGGCGGGATTGTTGCCGACTCGGTGCCGGCCCTGGAATGGGAAGAAACCCTGAACAAGCGCCGGGCGATGTTCCGGGCGGTGGCGTTGGCCGAGCAGAGCCCGCAGGACTGACGGCCGGTCCAGATCCAACTGTGGGGCGGGCTTATGTGGGAGCGGCGGTGCGACGATTCGACTTGCCCGCGATGGCGGTCTGTCAGTCACCGATGTAGTGACTGAACCACCGCTATCGCGGGCAAGTCGAATCGTCGCACCGCCGCTCCCACATTGGTTTTACGTTGGGCTTGCGACCGTATTAGAAATCCAGGCTCACCCCGACACTGACTCCCTGCTGGGTCAGGCTGTCATCCTTCCTTACGTTATAGGCGGCCCGCAACGCCAGCTCCTGGGTCAACTTGTGGCTGACCCCGAGGCTCAGGCGCTCCGAGTTGCTGCGGGGCGTGTAGCCGTCCAGCTTGAAGTCGATCCCCTGCACGCTGTTGAGCGAAATGTTCACCTTCTGGGTGTCGTTTTCAAACTCATGCTCGTGAGCCACTTCGCCAAACACCTGGGTTTGCGGGGTGACCCGGTAGCTGCCCTGCAGGCCAACCCCCAGGCGTTTGGAGTCGCGCTGCTGGTCATCAAAGGTCAGCGCCGTGGAGCGGTTGCCTTTTTCCCCGTAGCCATCGACTTCGACCCGCGCATAGTCGGCGCTGATGAACGGTGACAGGTGCCAGTCGCTGCCGACCCCGGCAATGTCATAACCCACGCGGCCGCTCAAGGCCCAGAGCCAGCCGTCGGTGTCGCCTTTTTCGGAGCCTTCGCTGACGCCCAGGGCGAATTTGCGTTTGAGGCTGTCGAAGTCCAGGCGGCCACCGGTCAGCGCGGCATCGGCCCACCAGTGATTGTGCTGATACTGCGCGAATGCGCTGCCCATGTAGCTGTTGAGCTTGTAGTCCGAGTCGTTGGCGCCGGCTTCCAGGGTCTGGCGATACAAGCCAGCCGCGACGCCTACGCGCCAACTCTCGTCGAGCCGATAGCTGGTGCCGACATTCAGGTTGTGGCCACTGCCGTCGCCACTGGCCGAACTGCGTTGATCATCAAAGTCCAGGCGCTGGCCACCGCCGGCCACAATTGCGCGCCACTGGCCAACGGCCTGCCAGTTGCCATTGTCCGCTTGCCATTGGTTGCGCAGCTCATCCTGGTGGGCACGCAGGGTGCCCTGGGCCATTTCCGGCAGCAAGGTCAGCTCCCAAGGGGCGGCCAGCAGGGAATAGGCGTAGTCGGCGATCAAGCGCTGCCCGGCGACGGTGGGGTGGACCGAGTCGTTGTAGATCAGCTTGGTCGGATCCGGGTTGGTGCCGCCAATGCCGTAGACCGGGTTGGCGGTGCAACTGTTGCCACTGAAGCAGGTGCCGGTAAGGTTCTGCCCGGTTGCCAGGCCAAAGCGGCCTGGGTCGGCGAAGGATTCTTGCAACAACAGTGGAATATTCAACGGGATGATCTGGGCATCGATCTGCGACAGGCGTTGTACCAATGCCTGGTTGAAAATATTACTCAGGGCGGAGGTCGCTGCCTGCTGTGGTGTGCCGTTGATGGCAGGTGTCAGGCCCAGGTCGGGTAGCATCCACACCATGATGTAGCGCGCACCGGCTTGTTGCAGGACCTGGGCGCTGTCGGCCAGGCGCCCGCCTGCCGCAACGGCGTCGCCAGGGCTGCCGATGCGCTGTTGCAGGAAGTCATTGCCGCCACCGGACAGAAAGTACAGGGCATTGGGGTCGGCGCGCCCGCCGTTTGCCGGCAGGTAGCCCTGGCGACTGCGCAACACCGTGCCCGCGCCCGCATTGCCGGGTGGGATCGCGGTGTTGGATACCGAGGTGATGGAATCCAGGATGTTGTCGGTCCGGTAACCACCGACCGCCCAGTTGTTGCCGTCAGGCAAGCCTTGCGCCGCGCGAACCGGGGAGGTGGAGGCATTCAGGTCGTTTGGCGCTACGCCCAGTTTCGAGCCCAGCAGGGTTGATGACACCAGGCCATAGTCGCCTTGGAATGTCGGACCGGTACGGTTGGTGAAGCGCAGGCTGGCGCCAGACAACCCGTCGGGGAACTGGCCGGCGTCCGCCAGGCTATCGCCGAAAACGACCATGGTTGAATAAGGTGAAGGTGCTGCAAACGCCTGCGCGCAGGCCAGTGCCAAGAGGCAGCCGGCAAGGGGCGCAACAAAATATGGTCTGAGCATACGAAATTCCATGTGATTGTTTTTGTATCGGAAGTGGAACACTAGCAATGTAGTGGGAGTTGCCTGTGAGGAAAAACGTTTTTTCCTACAAACCCTTGGTCATCGCCCCCGTATTTGCTGCTCCATATTGCACGGCCGGCGAGGCTACGTTACTGTGCGGGAACGTATGAATGAGACCCTCCCCGTGTTGATCATCAGCAAACTCTTGATGCGAGTAGTCAAGGCACACGCCCGTTGGCGTTGGCGCGCCTGAATTTTCTCTGCCGGCCCCGCCGGACCTGTACCGATTTGCCTTCTTCACCCTTTGTTCGACGCCCCTTGCCGGCTCACCCTGGCAACCGGAAAGTGCGTCTGGCAGCGGGTCACTCTCTTGGAAGGCGGTCATTCGAAATCAGTGAATTCAAGAGGTTTGAACCCACATGTTGCTGATGATTGATAACTACGACTCCTTTACCTACAACGTTGTGCAATACCTGGGCGAGCTGGGTGCCGAGGTCAAGGTGGTGCGCAACGATGAAATGACCGTGGCGCAGATTGCGGCCTTGAACCCGGAGCGCATCGTCGTTTCGCCCGGGCCGTGTACGCCGACCGAGGCGGGAATTTCCCTTGAAGCGATCAAGTATTTTGCCGGCAAGCTGCCGATTCTCGGGGTTTGCCTGGGCCACCAATCCATCGGCCAGGCGTTTGGTGGCGATGTAGTGCGTGCCCGCCAGGTAATGCACGGCAAGACCAGCCCGGTGTTTCATCGTGACCTGGGCGTGTTCCAGGGCCTGAACCTACCGGTGACGGTGACCCGCTACCACTCACTGGTGGTCAAGCGCGAAACCCTGCCCGAGTGCCTGGAACTGACGGCCTGGACCCAACTGGAAGACGGCTCGGTCGATGAGATCATGGGCCTGCGGCACAAGACACTGAATGTCGAAGGGGTGCAATTTCACCCCGAATCGATTCTGACCGAGCAGGGCTACGAGCTGTTCGCCAACTTTCTCAAGCAGAGCGGCGGCACGCGCTAAGGACTTTCCATGGATATCAAGACTGCCCTGAGCCGTATCGTCGGCCATCTGGACCTGAGCACCGCTGAGATGAGCGATGTCATGCGCGAAATCATGACCGGTCAATGCACCGATGCGCAGATTGGCGCCTTTATGATGGCCATGCGCATGAAAAGCGAGAGCATCGACGAAATCGTCGGCGCCGTCTCAGTGATGCGCGAGCTGGCGGACAAGGTCGAACTCAAGACCCTCGACGGCGTGGTCGATGTGGTCGGCACCGGCGGCGATGGTGCGAATATCTTCAACGTATCGACGGCGTCTTCCTTTGTGGTCGCGGCCGCTGGCTGCACCGTGGCCAAGCATGGCAACCGCGCGGTATCGGGCAAGAGCGGCAGTGCCGACCTGCTGGAAGCGGCAGGTATCTACCTGAACCTGACGCCGGTGCAGGTGGCGCGCTGCATCGATAACGTTGGCATCGGCTTTATGTTTGCCCAGTCCCACCATGGGGCGATGAAGCACGCCGCAGGCCCGCGCAAGGACCTGGGCCTGCGTACCCTGTTCAACATGCTTGGCCCGCTTACGAATCCGGCCGGTGTGAAACATCAGGTGGTGGGCGTGTTCAGCCAGGCGCTGTGCCGGCCTTTGGCCGAAGTCCTGCAACGCCTGGGCAGCAAGCATGTGCTGGTGGTGCATTCCAAGGATGGCCTGGACGAATTCAGCCTGGCGGCCCCGACCTTTGTGGCGGAGCTCAAGAACGACCAGGTCACTGAGTACTGGGTCGAGCCAGAAGACCTCGGTATGAAGAGCCAGAGCCTGCATGGCCTGGCGGTGGAAAGCCCGGCGGCTTCCCTGGAGTTGATTCGCGATGCCTTGGGGCGCCGCAAGACCGAAAACGGCCAGAAAGCGGCTGAGATGATTGTTCTGAATGCTGGCGCGGCACTTTACGCAGCCGATCACGCCTATAGTCTTAAAGAAGGTGTCGCCTTAGCCCACGATGCGCTGCACACGGGTCTGGCTCGCGAAAAACTCGAAGAGCTGGGAGCATTCACGGCCGTATTCAAAATGGAGAATGAAGGATGAGCGTGCCAACAGTCCTGGAAAACATCCTCGCCCGCAAAGTTGAAGAAGTCGCCGAGCGCCGCGCCCGCGTGAGCCTGGCCGAGCTGGAAGGCCTGGCGAGAAGCGCCGATGCACCGCGCGGCTTCGCCAATGCCCTGATTACCCAGGCCAAGCTCAAGCAGCCGGCGGTGATCGCAGAGATCAAAAAGGCCTCGCCGAGCAAAGGTGTGATCCGCGAGCACTTCGTGCCAGCAGAAATTGCTGCCAGTTACGAGAAGGGCGGGGCGACCTGCCTTTCCGTGCTGACTGACATCGACTATTTCCAAGGTTCCGATGCTTACCTGCAACAAGCCCGCGCCGCGTGCAAGTTACCGGTGATCCGCAAGGACTTCATGATCGACCCGTACCAGATCGTCGAAGCCCGGGCATTGGGCGCCGATTGCGTGCTGCTGATCGTTTCGGCGCTGGACGACGTGCAGATGGCCGAGCTGGCGGCTGTTGCCAAAGGCGTGGGCCTGGATGTACTGGTCGAAGTCCACGACGGTGACGAGCTGGAGCGCGCACTGAAAACCCTCGATACACGGCTGGTTGGGGTCAACAACCGCAATCTGCATACCTTTGAAGTCAACCTCGAAACCACCTTGGACTTGCTGCCGCGCATTCCCCGCGACCGGCTGGTGATTACCGAGAGTGGGATCGTCAATCGTGCGGATGTGGAGCTGATGGAAATCAGCGACGTCTACTCGTTCCTGGTCGGCGAAACCTTTATGCGTGCGGAAAATCCTGGGGCTGAGTTGCAGCGCCTGTTTTTCCCGGAGCGTGGTGTGCCGGTCAGCGGTTCGACGCTGGATTGATTTGAAACGCGGTCACTGTGGGAGCTGGCCAGCTCCCACACAAGCCAGCTCCCACATTTGCTTTTGTGTTTATTCAGAGAGGTAAATGCCCGATGATCCAGCCCGTAGCGATGACCGTTGAAGCAGGCCTTGCCGCCGAGCAGGACTTGCTGGCCGCCGTCTGTGCGGGTGAGCAGTCATTCGGGCTGCTGTTCTGGCAACCCAGCGACCAGGCATTGGTGATGCCTCGCCGCCTGAGCCGCGTGCCTGCGTTTGAAACGGCGAGCCAAGTGTCGGCCGCCCATGGTTGGCCGGTATTGCTACGGGAAACCGGCGGTGAACCGGTGCCGCAATCGAGCGCGACGGTCAATATCGCTCTGGTCTACGCGCCGCCGCGCAGTGAAGGCGACCAGGGCCGGATTGAAACCGGGTACTTGCGTCTGTGCCAACCTATCTGCGATTTGCTGACTGAGTTGGGGGGCGATGCTTCTGTAGGCGAAATCGACGGTGCCTTTTGCGATGGCCGCTATAACGTCAACCTCGACGGACGCAAGATGGTCGGTACTGCCCAGCGTTGGCGCCAGAGTGGTGGGCGCCCGGTGGGCCTGGTGCATGGCGCACTGTTGCTGGATAACCATCGCGAAGAACTGATTGCTGCGGTCAATCGCTTCAACCAGGCGTGTGGCCTGGAGCAACGGGTTCGTGCCGACAGCCATATCGCCCTGCATGAAGCCTTTGCTGCGCCGGATGCGGTCAGCCGCCTCGACGCTTTATACCGGCAGATGCTGGCGCAGGTCTTTGCGCCCTAGCGGGTGCCGAACACCACCATCGTCTTGCCTTTGACGTGAACCAGGTTGCGCTCTTCCAGATCCTTGAGCACCCGACCGACCATCTCCCGCGAGCAACCGACGATGCGCCCGATCTCTTGGCGCGTAACCTTGATCTGCATTCCGTCAGGATGAGTCATGGCATCTGGCTGCTTGCACAGCTCCAGCAGGCAGCGGGCGACGCGCCCTGTGACATCGAAGAATGCCAGATCGCCGACTTTGCGTGTGGTGTTGCGTAATCGCTGGGCAATCTGGCCGCTCAGGGCGTAGAGAATTTCCGGATCCTGTTGGGCCAGCTCGCGAAATTTTGCGTAGCTGATTTCCGCGACCTCACACTCGATCTTGGCTCTCACCCAGGCGCTACGTTCCTGTTCTTTGCCGGCTTGCTCAAACAGCCCCAGTTCGCCGAAAAAATCACCGGTGTTGAGGTAGGCGATGATCATTTCACGGCCGTCTTCATCCTCGATCAGGATCGTGACCGAACCTTTGATAATGAAGAAGAGGGTTTCCGAGCGTTCCCCGGCGCAGATGATGTTCTGTTTCGCCGGATAGCGTCGCCGCTGACAATGAGTCAGGAGCTTGTCGAGGTTCTTGATCTTGGGTATGGGGGTAATAGCAACCATGGTTGTATCCCGAAAAGACTGCACGGTGTGGTTGGACTTGTATTTTTTATCGAGCGAGGTCCATCCAATGGATGGCAATGCGCCATTGATTTGGCGCCAGCTTAACAGACACATTCTGACTCGATCAGGGAATTTATCTATCAAGGCCTACTGTTGAGCGCATTGCGGCAGAACACTGCGCTCGCGGGGGCCTGTGATAAGCTGGCGCCCCTTTTTTAGCAGTGGAGTCTGGGCGATGAAGGCACGCATCCAATGGGCGGGCGAAGCCATGTTCCTCGGTGAGTCGGGCAGTGGCCATGTGGTGGTCATGGATGGCCCGCCGGAGGCCGGTGGTCGCAATCTGGGGGTACGGCCCATGGAAATGCTCCTGCTAGGCGTGGGCGGCTGCAGTAATTTTGATGTGGTCAGCATCCTGAAGAAGTCGCGCCAGGCGGTGGAAAGCTGCGAAGCCTTTCTGGAGGCCGAGCGCGCCACTGAAGATCCAAAGGTGTTTACCAAGATCCATATGCATTTTGTGGTCAAGGGGCGCGCGCTGAAGGAGGCGCAGGTCAAGCGGGCTATCGAGCTGTCGGCGCAGAAGTACTGCTCGGCCTCGATCATGCTTGGTGCGGCCGGAGTGGCCATTACTCATGATTACGAGATCATTGAGCTGGGTTGACCCTTTGTAGGAGCGAGCTTGCTCGCGAAGAACGCCAGCGACAGCGGGTTTAGTCAGGCTGCCCGCGGTGCTCTTGAGTTTTTCGCGAGCAAGCTCGCTCCTACAATGTTCGTGCGAGGTTTAAATGCGGTAAGTGCTTTTGGTCATGACCTTGGCCATCAGGCTCATGCCAAACCTTACCGGCGCCGGGAAGCGGAATCCGCCGGCATCCAACGCGCTTTCGGCGTGGTGCTCTTCGTCGATACGCATCTGCTCAAGAATCGCCCGGGATTTTTCGTCCTCGGCCGGCAGTTGTTCCAGATGCTCATCCAGGTGCTTGCACACCTGATGTTCGGTCGCCGCGACAAAACCCAGGCTGACCTTGTCGCTGATCAATCCCGCAGCGGCCCCGATACCAAACGACAAACCGTAAAACAGTGGGTTCAGCACGCTGGGGTGGCTGCCCAACTGGCGGATGCGCTGTTCACACCAGGCCAAGTGGTCGATTTCTTCCTCGGCCGCATGCTCCATGGCTGCGCGTACTTGCGGCAGCTTGGCGGTCAGGGCTTGGCCCTGGTACAGCGCCTGGGCGCAGACTTCACCGGTATGGTTGATACGCATCAGGCCGGCGACATGACGGGTGTCCGTCTCGCTCATTTGCGCTTCGGGTTGCACGATGGCGGGTGATGGGCGATACGGCTGGCCGCTGAAGGGAAGCAGCGTGCGCATGGCCGTATCGGCTTGCAGCAGCAGTCGGTCAATCGGCGAGTAGTGACGTTGGGTAGTCATGCTGACCTCCGGGAAAAATCTCGGCGCCCAGTTTACCGCAAGACAGGGGCGTGCGTTTGCGCTGGGTCATGCTTCTTGTAGGGGGTGCGGCTTGCTGGCGATGAGGCTCCTGAGGGTTACGGTGCTCTGGAAGGCGACATCGCCGGCGAGCCGGCTCCTACAACAGGGGTTCAGCCCGGTGGCCAGTTCATCTGGCGTTGACCCAATACATGCATATGAATGTGATAGACGGTCTGGCCGCCATCCTCATTGCAGTTCATGACCACGCGAAAGCCTTTTTCACAGCCTTGTTCCACGGCCAGGCGCTGGGCGGTGTACAGGATGTGTCCAGCCAGGCCTTTATCTTCTTCCGTCAGGTCGTTGAGGGTGCGGATCGGCTTTTTCGGAATCACCAGGAAATGCACGGGGGCCATTGGCGCAATATCGTGGAAGGCCAGGACCTGGTCATCCTCGTAGATAATCCTCGCGGGTATTTCTCTGTTGATGATCTTGGTGAACAGAGTATCCACAGCTGTTTCTCCATTATGAAAGTGCAGGGTGAGTGTACTCAGCAGTTCAACGCGGGCAATAGGCCTTGTTGATGGCGCCGGCAATCTTGCGGGTCAACCAGCGTGGGCTCAAGCGCGGGCTGAACGCCAGCCAGCGATTACGGCGCCCGGGAATAATGATCGCTTTGTTCTTTGCCAGGGCGCGAACGGTGTGCAGCGCCACCTCTTCCGGGCTCATCAACGCCAAGCGGTCCAGCTTGGCGGTGTCCATCTGTGCGGTACCGAAGAACGCGGTGCGTGTCGGGCCGGGGCAAAGTACTGAAACCTTGATGCCGCAGCTCTTCAGCTCTTCGCGCAGGCCTTCGGAGAAGTGCAGCACATAGGCTTTGCTGGCGTAATAGGTGCTCATCCACGGTCCCGGCTGGAAGGCTGCGACCGACGCGACGTTGAGAATCTGCCCGCCACCCTGCAGGGCCATGGAGTTACCCAGTGCGTGGCACAGACGAGTCAGGGCCAGGACGTTGACTTCGATCAGGTCTTGCTCGGTCATCCAATCCTGGGCCAGGAATGGCCCGCTGGTGCCGATGCCGGCGCAGTTGACCAGCAAGTCGATCTGTCGCTCGCCTTCTTCCAGCTCCAGCAGGAACCCGGACAGGCGCAACGGTTCGCCCAGGTCGCAGGCACGGAACAGCACCTCGACGCCAAAGCGTTGGGTCAGTTCTATGGCAATACTTTCCAACTGATCACGCTGGCGGGACACCAGAATCAAGCTGCGGCCGCGACGGGCCAGTGCTTCGGCCAAGGCCAGGCCGATGCCGCTGGAGGCACCGGTGATCAGAGCGTAACGGGTCATGCGTTTCTCCATCGCAACGCCACCGCGCCTGCGACAGATGCGTCACAGGCGCGGGGCGTTTCTTCATTCTTCCGGAGAGTCTACAGGTTCGGCCGCATCGTCAGCACTTTGCGCGTCTTCTTCACCGGCGATGACGCTCTGGTCCGCGTCTTCATCGGTGGTCATGGAGCTGCTTTCATAGCCGCTGTCCACGCTGCTTTCGAGCTGGTCCAGGTAACCGCCCATGGCCAGCATCACCATAGCGGCGAAGATCAATGGGAGCAGCGCTAGCCACAGGGTGGCCAGGACCTTCACCGCCGTCGAGTTGCGTGGCGGTGGCGCACCATATTGGTTGGCGCCCGCATTGCCTGGCAGCACGATCAGCAGGATCGGGAAAATGCTGCCTACGATCGGTACGAGGTTCAGGAACCATAACCAGCCGGACCAGCCCAGGTCATGCAGGCGCTGTACGGTGATCTGGACACTGATCCACACAGACGCCACGAGTACGACGAAGCCAAGCAGCGAGCCAATGATGATTGCGGCGGTGGGGGAGGCTGCGGCAATACCCAGGCCCACGGTGAACAGGGCACCCACGATGGCGAACATCGCCAGGCTCAGCACCAGGGTCCAGGCCAGGAAGCGCAGGCGCCCGATACGGCCGTTGACGGTAAACACCTTGAGGGTGGAAAACTCGGGAAGGTTATCCCCGACAGCTGCGCGCGGCGGTGCGTATGGCGAAGCAGCCGCGCTTGAGACGTCAGAGCGGGCGGAGTCAGTCTCGTGAGTTTCAGCCAGGCTGAAGGCCACGGGTTGTTCCGCTTCGATGCGTGCATCAATCCCGGTGTTTTTCAGGGCCGTCAGGTAGGTTTCGGCATCGGGGTGAGACAGGTCGCGCTTCAGGGCCACCGGACGACCGGTGAAAAGCTTTTCGATCGCTTCAACGTCGCTTTTAAACAGTTCGGCCAGGTTCAGCTTGGCGGTGGTGCTTTCGACACCCGGGAGCAGGGCTCCATCAAACACAATCTTGAAACGGTTGTCGCTCATGCGGGCATCCTTGTCACTTTCCAGGAGGTAGGTAATGCAGGCCTGCTTCAATCGGCAGGCCTGGGGGGGTGTCAGCGTGGCCAGCGCAATTGTGCCGCTTGCTCACGCGCCTTGCGGTATTCGGCATCGAGACGGGCAACCAGTTCATCGACGCTGGGTAAATCGTCAATTTCACCGACGCCCTGGCCGGCGGACCATACAGTCTTCCAAGCCTTTGCCTCGTCGCTGAGAGGCTTGAGCTTGGAGCCGAAGTTGACTTCACCTTTGCCTTGCAGGGCGGCGAGGTCGAAGCCGGCGTTTTCCAGGCTTTGCCGCATAAAACTGGCAGGCACGCCGGATACCGCCGGAGTGTGCACGATATCGGCTGCGCGGGATGTGAGCAGCATCTCTTTATAGGCATCGGGGGCGTGGCTTTCAGTGGTGCCGATAAAGCGGGTACCGAAATACGCGAGGTCAGCACCGAGCAATTGCGCGGCGAGAATCTCGTGCCCATGGTTCAAGCAGCCGGCCAGTAGCAGGGTCTTGTCGAAAAACTGGCGGATTTCGGCGATCAGCGAGAATGGACTCCAGGTGCCCGCGTGACCACCAGCCCCTGCGGCTACGGCGATCAGCCCGTCGACCCCGGCCTCGGCGGCTTTCTCGGCATGGCGTCGGGTGGTGACGTCGTGGAACACCAGGCCGCCGTAACTGTGTACGGCGTCTACCAACTCCTTGACCGCACCCAGGCTGGTGATAACGATCGGCACCTTGTGCTCGACGCAGATCGCCAGGTCAGCCTCAAGGCGCGGGTTGCTGTTGTGCACGATCAGGTTGACCGCGTAAGGCGCGGGATTGTCCAGTAGCGCCAGGCCCGCTTCGATTTCCTCCAGCCAGGCCTTGAACCCGCTGCTCTCGCGCTGGTTGAGTGCCGGGAAGCTCCCGACCACGCCATTGCGACAGCACGCCAGGACTAGTTGCGGGTTGGAAATCAGGAACATCGGCGCAGCCACCACGGGCAGGCGCAGACGTTGTTCAAGCAAAGCGGGCAGCGACATTGGAAGTACCCCGGTTTAGGTGCGGCTGATTAGAGTTAGAACGGCTTTACGACGACCAAAATTACAATAGCCAGCAATATCAGAACCGGCACTTCATTGAACCAGCGATAAAAGACATGGCTGCGGGTGTTTTCGCCACGGGCGAAACGTTTTACCTGGGCGCCACACATGTGGTGGTAACCGATCAGGATTACTACCAGGGTCAGCTTGGCGTGCATCCATCCACCCTGGCTGAATACACTTGGGTTAAGGCTGATCAACCAGATGCCGAATACCAGGGTGGCGATCATCGCTGGCAGCATGATGCCCTTGTACAGCTTGCGCTCCATCAGGCTGAAACGCTCCTGACTGACGGCATCCTGGCTTTGTGCGTGGTAGACGAACAGGCGCGGCAGGTAAAACAGCCCGGCAAACCAGCAGACAATGCTGACGATATGAAAGGCTTTGAGCCATAGATAAAGCATTTTTAGTTATTCCCAGGTTCACGGTGACTGGAGATAGTAGAGGTTAGAGTGCGCGCACGTCACGTTGACGGTTGTCGCAGAACGATACGACCCCTATTATCGACGGCTTTCCAGTGGGTTCGTTGAGGGCAGGTTTATGGTCAAGGTCGGTATCGTCGGCGGCACGGGTTACACCGGTGTCGAATTGCTGCGTCTGTTGGCTCAGCATCCGCAAGCTGAGGTGGTGGTCATCACCTCCCGATCCGAGGCTGGCCTGGCCGTTGCCGATATGTATCCGAACCTGCGCGGCCATTACGATGGCCTGGCGTTCAGCGTTCCGGACATCAAGACCCTGGGTGCCTGCGACGTCGTGTTCTTCGCCACACCACATGGGGTTGCCCATGCCTTGGCGGGTGAGTTGCTGGCGGCCGGGACCAAAGTCATCGACCTCTCGGCGGACTTCCGCCTGCAGGATGCCGATGAGTGGGCCAAGTGGTACGGCCAGCCCCACGGTGCTCCGGAGCTGCTTGAGGAGGCGGTGTATGGTTTGCCTGAGGTCAATCGCGAGCAGATCAGCAAGGCGCGCCTGATTGCCGTGCCAGGTTGCTATCCGACGGCGACCCAGTTGGGCTTTCTGCCGCTGCTCGAAGCCGGTCTGGCGGATGCTTCGCGCCTGATTGCCGACTGTAAGTCGGGCGTCAGCGGCGCTGGTCGTGGTGCGGCTGTAGGCTCCTTGTACTCCGAGACCTCGGAAAGCATGAAAGCGTATGCCGTAAAAGGGCATCGCCACTTGCCGGAAATTCGCCAAGGCCTGCGTCGGGCTGCCGGCAGTGACGTCGGTCTGACGTTCGTGCCGCACCTGACCCCGATGATCCGTGGGATTCACTCGACGCTGTATGCAACCGTCAAGGATCGCTCGGTGGACCTGCAGGCACTGTTTGAAAAACGCTATGCCAATGAACCGTTCGTCGATGTGATGCCAGCTGGCAGCCACCCGGAAACCCGTAGCGTGCGCGGCGCCAACGTATGCCGGATCGCCGTGCATCGTCCGCAGGACGGCGACCTAGTCGTGGTGCTGTCGGTCATTGATAACCTGGTCAAAGGCGCGTCGGGCCAGGCTGTGCAGAACTTGAACATCTTGTTCAGCCTCGATGAGAAGCTCGGTTTGTCCCATGCCGGCATGCTGCCTTAAAGCGTCGGCTGCAGTGCAAAAGGCCCGTTGATCGGGCCTTTTGCGTTTTTAAGGGCGGCTACGCAGATTGATATACCGTAACAATAGTTGACCGCTTTTCTAGGAGAAGCGGATAATGGCCGCCATCACGCATATGGCGGCGCTACGCCGGGAGATTATCAGCATGAGCGTTGAATCCTTCACCCCCACGGCTTTGCAATTCACCCACGGTGCTGCGCACAAGGTGAAGAGCCTGGTCGATGAAGAGGGTAATGATCGCTTGAAGCTGCGCGTATTCGTTACGGGCGGCGGTTGTTCAGGGTTTCAGTACGGCTTTACCTTCGATGAAGATGTGGCCGATGACGACACCATCGTCGAGCGCGAGGGCGTAAGCCTGGTCGTGGATCCGATGAGCTTCCAGTACTTGGCAGGTGCCGAGGTTGATTACCAGGAAGGTTTGGAAGGCTCGCGCTTTGTGATCAAAAACCCGAATGCCACCACGACTTGTGGTTGCGGTTCGTCGTTCTCGATCTGATCGATAGCGGATAGGCAAAACGCCGTTTGGCTCTTATGGGGCCAAGCGGCGTTTTGCTATCTGCGTGTCAGGCGGGGTAGATCGCGCCAAGTACGCGAAGGCCGCGGGCGCCGGTAACGCTTGGACGGTTGGCGGCGATGCCTTCAAGGCAGCAATGGGCCAGCCAGGCGAAGGCCATGGCCTCAACCCAGTCGGGATCGACGCCGTGGGTGGCGGTGCTGCTGACGCGAGTGGCCGGCAGCAAGGCTGCGATACGGTTCATCAGCGTCGTGTTATGGGCGCCACCACCACATACCAGCAGGGTTTCGGTTTGCGGCTGTGCGGTTTTCAGCGATTCGACGATGGTCTGCGCTGTCAGCTCCAGCAGCGTGGCCTGGACATCCTGCGCATTGAATGATGGCAGTCGACCGAGGTGGTGTTCCAGCCATGGCAGGTTGAAGACTTCGCGCCCCGTGCTTTTCGGGCCCTTTGTCAGGAAGAAAGGGTCGCTGAGCAGCGCGGCCAGCAGTTGTGGTTCGATCGTTCCTGTGGACGCCCATTGGCCGTCACGGTCAAAGCTATCGCCCCTTTGCTGGTGAATCCAGGCATCCAGCAGGACATTGCCCGGGCCGCAATCAAAGCCAGCTACCGGTTTACCGGTCTCGATCAGGCTCAGATTGCTGAAGCCGCCGACGTTCAGTACTGCGCGGTTGCCGGCAGCCTCGCCAAACAACGCTTCGTGAAAGGCTGGCACCAGCGGCGCACCCTGGCCGCCGGCGGCCACATCGCGGCTACGAAAGTCACTGACCACGGTTATTCCGGTCAGCTCGGTCAGTAGTGCGGGGTTGCCGATCTGTACGGTAAAAGCGCGGGCGGGCTCGTGGCGAATGGTTTGCCCGTGGCTGCCAATGGCGCGGATGTCGTGGTGAGTGAGCTGCTGTTGCTCCAGCAAGGCATGAATGCCATGGGCGGCGAGTGTTACCCAGTTTTGCTGGGCAATCGCCGAGCGGGCAATCTCGTCCGGGCCGCTGGCGCAAAGACCCAGCAGCTCCGCCCGCAGCGTTTCAGGCATGGGAATGTAATGGGTGGCGATCAGTTTGACCGCCGTGTCCTGCTCGATCAGCGCAATGTCCAGGCCATCGAGGCTGGTCCCGGACATGACACCTATATAGAGCGCCATCGCTTAACGCTTCGCCGAAGCCAGCATGGTGGCGCGTTCTTGGTCCATGCGTGCCATCAGCGGTTGGCTTTGCTGAAGGAAGCGCGCGCGTTCGGTCTTGGCGATCGGGTCGGCCATCGGCAGCTTCTGGCCCAGCGGGTCGACGTGCACGCCGTTGACCTGGAACTCATAGTGCAAGTGCGGCCCGGTGGACAGGCCGGTGGTACCGATATAGCCAATCACCTGGCCTTGCTTGACGTTGCCGCCGGTTTTCACGCCTTTGGCAAAGCCTTGCATGTGGCCGTAAAGCGTACGGTAGCTGTTGCCGTGCTGGATGATCACGGTGTTGCCGTAGCCGCCGCGGCGCCCGGCCAGCAGCACCTTGCCATCGCCGGCAGCCTTGATCGGCGTGCCGCGCGGTGCGGCATAGTCGACACCTTTGTGGGCGCGGATTTTGTTCAGAATTGGATGCTTGCGGCCCATGGAAAAACGCGAGCTAATACGGGCGAAGTCAACAGGAGTACGGATGAAGGCCTTGCGCATGCTATTGCCATCGGCGGTGTAGTAGCTGCTGTTGCCTTGTTTGTTGGTGTAGCGCACGGCGGTGTAGGTCTTGCCGCGATTGGTAAAGCGCGCCGACAGGATATTGCCGGTGCCGACGACCTTGCCGTTGGCCACCTTTTGCTCGTAGATCACGTCGAATTCGTCACCCTGGCGAATATCCTGAGCGAAGTCGATGTCGTAGCCAAACACGCTGGCCATATCCATGGTCATGCTATGGGACAGGCCTGCGCGTGCCGCCGACTGGGACAGCGAGCTGTTGATCACGCCATGGATGTAGGCAGAGCGCATCACCGGCTTGGTGGTCACGCGATTGAAGGCAAATCCCTTGGCGCCCTTGGTCAAGGTGATGCTTTCAAGATCGCTGAGATTGGTGTGCAGGGTGGTCAGTTGACCTTCTGGGCTCAGCTCGAACTCAAGTTTCTGGCCGCGCTTGAGCTGGGTGAATTGCTTGGCT
>NZ_CP052857.1:7500-1365000 GCF_012935735.1 Pseudomonas sp. ADAK21 | reverse complement strand
GAGTCTTAATAGGGCGTCTAGTCGCTGGGAATAGACCCGAAACCGGGCGATCTATCCATGGGCAGGTTGAAGGTTGGGTAACACTAACTGGAGGACCGAACCGACTACCGTTGAAAAGTTAGCGGATGACCTGTGGATCGGAGTGAAAGGCTAATCAAGCTCGGAGATAGCTGGTTCTCCTCGAAAGCTATTTAGGTAGCGCCTCATGTATCACTGTAGGGGGTAGAGCACTGTTTCGGCTAGGGGGTCATCCCGACTTACCAAACCGATGCAAACTCCGAATACCTACAAGTGCCGAGCATGGGAGACACACGGCGGGTGCTAACGTCCGTCGTGAAAAGGGAAACAACCCAGACCGTCAGCTAAGGTCCCAAAGTTATGGTTAAGTGGGAAACGATGTGGGAAGGCTTAGACAGCTAGGAGGTTGGCTTAGAAGCAGCCACCCTTTAAAGAAAGCGTAATAGCTCACTAGTCGAGTCGGCCTGCGCGGAAGATGTAACGGGGCTCAAACCATACACCGAAGCTACGGGTATCACCTTCGGGTGATGCGGTAGAGGAGCGTTCTGTAAGCCTGTGAAGGTGAGTTGAGAAGCTTGCTGGAGGTATCAGAAGTGCGAATGCTGACATGAGTAACGACAATGGGTGTGAAAAACACCCACGCCGAAAGACCAAGGTTTCCTGCGCAACGTTAATCGACGCAGGGTTAGTCGGTCCCTAAGGCGAGGCTGAAAAGCGTAGTCGATGGAAAACAGGTTAATATTCCTGTACTTCTGGTTATTGCGATGGAGGGACGGAGAAGGCTAGGCCAGCTTGGCGTTGGTTGTCCAAGTTTAAGGTGGTAGGCTGGAATCTTAGGTAAATCCGGGATTCTAAGGCCGAGAGCTGATGACGAGTTACTCTTTGAGTGACGAAGTGGTTGATGCCATGCTTCCAAGAAAAGCTTCTAAGCTTCAGGTAACCAGGAACCGTACCCCAAACCGACACAGGTGGTTGGGTAGAGAATACCAAGGCGCTTGAGAGAACTCGGGTGAAGGAACTAGGCAAAATGGCACCGTAACTTCGGGAGAAGGTGCGCCGGTGAGGGTGAAGGACTTGCTCCGTAAGCTCATGCCGGTCGAAGATACCAGGCCGCTGCGACTGTTTATTAAAAACACAGCACTCTGCAAACACGAAAGTGGACGTATAGGGTGTGACGCCTGCCCGGTGCCGGAAGGTTAATTGATGGGGTTAGCTAACGCGAAGCTCTTGATCGAAGCCCCGGTAAACGGCGGCCGTAACTATAACGGTCCTAAGGTAGCGAAATTCCTTGTCGGGTAAGTTCCGACCTGCACGAATGGCGTAACGATGGCGGCGCTGTCTCCACCCGAGACTCAGTGAAATTGAAATCGCTGTGAAGATGCAGTGTATCCGCGGCTAGACGGAAAGACCCCGTGAACCTTTACTATAGCTTTGCACTGGACTTTGAATTTGCTTGTGTAGGATAGGTGGGAGGCTTTGAAGCGTGGACGCCAGTCTGCGTGGAGCCAACCTTGAAATACCACCCTGGCAACTTTGAGGTTCTAACTCAGGTCCGTTATCCGGATCGAGGACAGTGTATGGTGGGTAGTTTGACTGGGGCGGTCTCCTCCTAAAGAGTAACGGAGGAGTACGAAGGTGCGCTCAGACCGGTCGGAAATCGGTCGTAGAGTATAAAGGCAAAAGCGCGCTTGACTGCGAGACAGACACGTCGAGCAGGTACGAAAGTAGGTCTTAGTGATCCGGTGGTTCTGTATGGAAGGGCCATCGCTCAACGGATAAAAGGTACTCCGGGGATAACAGGCTGATACCGCCCAAGAGTTCATATCGACGGCGGTGTTTGGCACCTCGATGTCGGCTCATCACATCCTGGGGCTGAAGCCGGTCCCAAGGGTATGGCTGTTCGCCATTTAAAGTGGTACGCGAGCTGGGTTTAGAACGTCGTGAGACAGTTCGGTCCCTATCTGCCGTGGACGTTTGAGATTTGAGAGGGGCTGCTCCTAGTACGAGAGGACCGGAGTGGACGAACCTCTGGTGTTCCGGTTGTCACGCCAGTGGCATTGCCGGGTAGCTATGTTCGGAATAGATAACCGCTGAAAGCATCTAAGCGGGAAACTAGCCTCAAGATGAGATCTCACTGGAACCTTGAGTTCCCTGAAGGGCCGTCGAAGACTACGACGTTGATAGGTTGGGTGTGTAAGCGCTGTGAGGCGTTGAGCTAACCAATACTAATTGCCCGTGAGGCTTGACCATATAACACCCAAGCAATTTGACTACTCTTGAATAAAGAGCAGAGCCAGATTGCGGTGTGTGAAGACGAAACGAACCGAAAGTTCGATTCTTGCAAACACCGAATTCTATTACATACCCAATTTGCTGAAGCGAGGCCAGCTGGCCACGACTCAGTACCCGAATTTCTTGACGACCATAGAGCATTGGAACCACCTGATCCCATCCCGAACTCAGCAGTGAAACGATGCATCGCCGATGGTAGTGTGGGGTTTCCCCATGTGAGAGTAGGTCATCGTCAAGATTAAATTCCGAAACCCCAATTGCGAAAGCAGTTGGGGTTTTGTTTTGGGCGGTAGAAAAGCGCTGATGGGATTTTGCGCTTAGTCCAACACCGCCCATAACGCCCTTCAATGCTAAAGTCGCTGCCTCGATTTTGCTTTTCCCAAGGAAGCCGTTATGCCGGATGCAACGTCCCTCAGTGCTGGATTCATGGTCGTCCACGGCAATCGCCTGGATGAGCTGCGCAGCCTGGTCGTCAGTTGGATGCGTCGCTATCCACTGGCTCCCCTGGAAAACGAAATCGCCCTGGTGCAAAGCAACGGCATCGCACAATGGCTCAAACTGGCGCTTGCTGAAGATCCAGAAGATGACGACACGGGCGGCTGTGGCATTGCCGCTGCAATCGACGTGCAGTTGCCCGGCAGTTTCATGTGGCAGCTTTATCGCATGGTCCTGGGCCGCGACGAAATCCCGGTCAAGTCCCTTCTGGACAAAGCCCCGCTGACCTGGCGTCTCATGCGCCTCTTGCCCGAGCTGATCGACCAGCCGCACTTCGAGCCCCTGCAACGCTTCCTTACCCATGACACCGACCTGCGTAAACGCTACCAACTGGCGGAGCGCCTGGCCGACTTGTTCGACCAATACCAGGTCTATCGTGCGGACTGGCTGGAAGACTGGGCCGCCGGTCGACATCAACTGCGCAACGGCCGAGGCGAGGCCAAACCCCTGATCCCGGCCAACTGCTGGCAGGCCGAGTTATGGCGAGCATTGCTGCTGGATGTCGGCGAGGAGGGTATGGCGCAGAGCCGTGCCGGGGTCCATCAACGCTTTATCGAGCGCATCAACAAGCTGGACACAGCCCCGCAAGGTCTGCCGTCTCGCGTCATCGTGTTTGGCATTTCATCCTTGCCCGCCCAGGCGCTTGAAGCGCTGGCCGGCCTGGCCCGTTTCAGCCAGGTCCTGCTTTGCGTGCATAACCCTTGCCGCCACCATTGGTCTGACATCGTTGCCGACAAAGACCTACTGCGAAACGAATACAAGCGCCAGGCGCGCAAGACCGGGATGCCCGTCACCATCGACCCGCAAACGCTGCACCAGCACGCCCATCCACTGTTGGCCGCCTGGGGCAAGCAAGGTCGCGACTACATCAACCTGCTGGACAGCTACGACGATCCCAACAGCTACCGATCCGCTTTCCGTGACGGGCGCATCGACCTGTTCAGCGATAGCGAACCGACCACAATCCTCAACCAACTGCAGGATGACATCCTCGAACTGCGCCCTCTCCCCGAAACGCGAGAGCGCTGGCCCGCCGTCGATCTGCAGCACGACACCTCGATCCGCTTCCACATCGCCCACAGCGCCCAGCGGGAAGTGGAAATCCTCCACGACCAACTGCTACAGCGCTTCAGCGAAAACCCCGCGCTGCGGCCTCGCGACGTTATCGTGATGGTCCCGGATGTGGACAGCTACGCGCCGCATATCCGTGCGGTATTCGGTCAACTGGACAAAAAAGACCCGCGCTTCATCCCCTTCACCCTCACTGACCAGGGCCAACGGGGCCGCGATCCACTGTTGATCGCCGTCGAGCACCTGCTGAAACTTCCCGACAGCCGTTTTCCGGTCAGCGAAATCCTCGACTTGCTGGACGTTCCCGCCCTGCGTGAACGCTTCGCCATCCAGGAGCGCGACCTGCCCACTCTGCACCGTTGGATAGAAGGGGCCGGCATCCGCTGGGGCCTGAACGCCGAGCAGCGTGCAGGTCTTGGCCTGCCCAATGAGCTGGAGCAAAACAGCTGGCGGTTCGGCCTGCGCCGTATGCTGCTGGGCTACGCCGTTGGCAGTGGTGCCGCCTGCGCCGGCATTGAGCCCTACGATGAAATCGGCGGCCTTGATGCTGCGCTGATCGGCCCATTGGTAGCCTTGCTAGACGCATTGCACGATGCACACCAAGCCCTGTCACAACCGGCGACACCGCAAGCCTGGGGTGTACGCTTGCAAGACCTGATGCAGCGCTTTTTCCTGGCCAGCAATGAACACGATGACTATCTGCTGGGCCAGTTGGAGCAACTGCGGGAAGACTGGCTGGAAACCTGCGAATCCGTCGGCCTGTACGACGAGTTACCGCTGACGGTGGTCCGTGAGGCTTGGCTGGCCGGTCTCGACCAGGGCCGTCTGTCCCAACGCTTCCTCGCCGGCGCGGTGAACTTCTGCACCCTGATGCCGATGCGTGCGATCCCGTTCAAGCTGGTGTGCCTACTGGGCATGAACGATGGCGACTATCCACGCGCCCAACCGCCACTGGATTTCGACCTGATGGGCAGCGACTACCGCCCCGGCGACCGTTCTCGTCGCGAAGACGACCGCTACCTGTTGCTGGAAGCTTTGCTCTCAGCACGCGACCAACTCTACATAAGCTGGATCGGCCGCAGCATCCGTGACAACAGCGAGCGCCCGGCGTCCGTGCTGATCGGCCAACTGCGCGATCACCTCGCCAGCGGCTGGCAACATGCCCAAGAGCAATCGCTGCTGGAGGCAATGACCCAGGAACACCCTTTGCAACCCTTCAGCGCGCGCTATTTCCACGAGGGTGATCCGCTGTTCAGCTACGCCCGCGAATGGCAGTTGTTGCACGAAGCCCAAGACCTGCCCCTCGAAACAACCTGCCTGTCAGCCTACGTCCAGGAAGACCCCCTGAGCCTGGGCCAGTTGCAGGACTTCCTGCGTAACCCCGTCAGGCATTTCTTCAGCCAGCGCCTCAAGGTGTTTTTCGAAGCCGCCGAGGTACCCCTGGCCGATGAAGAGCCCTTTGTCCTCGACGCCCTGCAGCGCTACACCTTGAGCGACAGCCTGCTTGCCGCTGCACTGAGCGATCCGGATCATCTGGAGCAGGCCCTGGATGCCCAGGCCCAGCGTCTGCAAGGCAGCGGCCTGCTGCCCATGGTTGGCTTTGGCGAATGCCTGCGCAACGAACTGATCGAGCCTTTGCCTGACCTGTTGCAGCGCTACCAGCAGCTCCTGGCACTCTGGCCCACGCCGCACAACACCGCAGAACCCGTCAGCTACGCACACCAGGGGATTGAACTCGAAGGCTGGGTCAGCGGCCTGCACCGACGCAGCGATGGCGGCTTGCTCAGCGTGACCACCATTCCCAACAGCATCGGCTCGATCAAGACCCGCAAGTGGCATCGCCTGATCCGCCCATGGGTCAATCACCTGGTGGCCTGCGCCTGTGGCCTTCCGTTGAGCACGGGCCTGGTGGCCAGCGACGACACACTCTTGCTGGCTCCCCTGGAGCAAAACCTTGCCCAGGATATCCTCGGCAACCTGCTCCTGGCTTGGCAGGCTGGCATGAGTGAACCTCTGCCGGTCGCGGTCAAGACTGCGTTTGCCTGGCTCGGCCAGACCGATCCGGACAAAGCCCAGGCTGCGGCCCTTAAAGCCTACGAAGGCGATGGCATCAACAGTGACGGCGAGCGCCGCGAAAGCCCGGCCCTTACCCGGCAGTTTCCCGATTATGCAGCGCTGGTCGCCAGCGAGGATTTCGAAGGCTGGTGCGAAACCCTCTATCGACCCTTGATAACCGCCCCCTGGCGATCACTGACCAGCGAGGAGGCCCGCCCATGAGCGCCATCAAACCCCTGGCCCTGGCTTTTCCCCTGCGCGGCAGCCAACTGATCGAGGCCAGCGCCGGCACCGGCAAGACCTTCACCATCTCTGCGTTGTACCTGCGCCTGGTACTCGGCCACGGCGGCGAGCTGGAAGGCTTTGGCCGTGAGTTGCTGCCGCCACAGATCCTTGTGGTGACCTTCACCGATGCAGCCACCAAAGAGTTGCGCGAGCGTATCCGTACCCGCCTGGCACAAGCGGCGCGCTACTTTCGTGATGAAATCGAGCAGCCCGACACCTTGATCGCCGAGTTGCGCGACGAATACAGCGCCGAGCAATGGCCAGGTTGCGCCAATCGCCTCGACATTGCCGCGCAATGGATGGACGAAGCCGCCGTCTCGACCATTCACAGTTGGTGCCAGCGCATGCTGCGCGAACACGCCTTCGACAGTGGCAGCCTGTTTACCCAGACCCTGGAAACGGACCACAGCGACCTGCTCGGCGAAGTGTTGCGCGACTACTGGCGGCTGTTCTGCTACCCGATGCACGGCGATGCCCTGAACTGGGTACGCAGCCACTGGGGTGGCCCTGCGGCGCTGATGCCGCGAGTGCGCGCCTTGTTCGGCAGCGAGCGCCCCAGTGACGAACCACGGGAGCCTGCCGAACTGATCGAGGCCTGCCTGCACGAGCGCCGCGAGGCCCTGGTGGCGCTCAAGGCTCCCTGGCAGCAGTGGGCCGCCGAGTTGCGGGAGATCTGCCTGCAAGCTGTCGCCGCCAAGGCTGTTGATGGCCGCAAGATGCAGGCCCGTTATTTCGAGCCCTGGTTCGAGAAAATCAGCGCCTGGGCCGCAGACGAAACCCTGGAGCAACTGGATATCGGCACCGGCTTCAGCCGCCTGACGCCAGAGGGTATGGCCGAAGCCTGGAAGGGCGACGCGCCGCATCATCCGGGCCTGGATGCCATGGTGGGCCTCAAAGCCAGCCTGGACGCCTTGCCCACGCCCGACGCCGCGGTGCTGCAACACGCGGCGGCCTGGGTCGGTAAACGTTTTGAAGATGAGAAGCGCCGGCGTGCCGAGATGGGCTTCGACGACATGCTCATCCGCTTGGACGCGGCCCTGCAAGCCGAGGGCGGCGAGCGCCTGGCCAGTGTGATCCGCGAGCAATTCCCGGTGGCCCTGATCGATGAATTCCAGGACACCGACCCGGTGCAGTACCGGATCTTCGAAAGCATCTACCGCATTGAAGACAACAGCCCGCTCAGTGGCCTGTTCCTGATCGGCGACCCCAAGCAAGCGATCTACGCCTTTCGCGGTGCCGATATCTACACCTACCTGCGTGCTCGCCAGGCCACTGCCGGGCGCTTGCACACCCTGGGCACCAACTTCCGCTCCAGCCATGCGATGGTCGCGGCGGTCAACCACGTGTTCGAACGTGCAGAAACCGGGCGTGGGGCATTTCTGTTTCGCCAGCCGGACGGCGAGAACCCGGTGCCGTTCCAGCCGGTATCGTCCCAAGGCCGCAAGGAGCACTTGCAGGTCGATGGCCACACAGTGCCAGCCCTGAATATCTGGCACCTGCCCACCGACCAGCCGATCTCCAACGTGCTTTATCGCCAACAATTGGCCGGTGCCTGTGCCAGCCAGATAGTCGCGTTGCTCAATGGCGGCCAGCAAGGCAGTGCAGGGTTCGTCAAGGATGGGGACTTCTCCCCCGTGCAACCGTCGAACATCGCCATCCTTGTGCGTGACGGCAAGGAGGCCCAGGCCGTGCGCGGTGAGCTGGCCGCGCGCGGTGTGCGCAGCGTGTACCTGTCCGATAAGGATTCGGTGTTTGCCTCCCAGGAAGCCCACGACGTACTCGCCTGGCTCAAGGCCTGCGCCGAACCGGACGTGGAACGCCCGCTGCGGGCGGCCCTGGCCTGCGTCACCCTCAACCTGTCGCTGGCGCAATTGGAGCAACTGAACCAGGACGAACTGGCCTGGGAACAGCGGGTCATGCAGTTTCGCGATTACCGCGTGATCTGGCGGACCCAGGGCGTGTTGCCGATGCTGCGACGCCTGCTACATGACTTCAAGTTGCCGCAAACCCTGATTGCCCGCAGCGATGGCGAAAGGGTGCTGACCAATCTGCTGCACCTGTGCGAATTGCTGCAACAAGCCGCCGCTGAGCTAGATGGCGAACAGGCACTGATCCGCCATCTGGCGGAGCATCTGGCGCTGTCGGGCCAGGCCGGCGAAGAGCAGATCCTGCGCCTGGAAAGTGATGAGCAACTGGTCAAGGTGGTGACCATCCACAAATCCAAGGGCCTGGAATACGATCTGGTGTTCCTGCCGTTCATCTGCTCGGCCAAGCCCGTCGACGGCAGTCGCCTGCCGCTGCACTACCACGATGCCCACGGCAAGTCCCAGGTCAGCCTCAAACCCACCGCCGAACTGATCGCCCAGGCCGATGACGAACGCCTGGCTGAAGACCTGCGCCTGTTCTACGTGGCGCTGACGCGGGCCAAACATGCCTGTTGGCTCGGTGTGGCCGACCTCAAGCGGGGTAATACCAACAGCTCGGTGTTGCACCTGTCGGCGCTGGGTTATCTGTTGGGTGGTGGCGCGGCCCTGGCGGAATCCGCAGCCTTGGCCCGCTGGCTGATGGACTTGCAGGACGGCTGCGCGGCGATTGCCTACGGGCAAATGCCAGAGGCCCAGAGCAGCACCTACCAGCCACCGCGCAATGACGCGACCTTGCTCGCGCCGCTGCTGCCCAAACGCAAGGCTGCAGAAAACTGGTGGATTGCGTCCTACAGCGCCCTGCGCATTGGGGAAAGCATGAGCGCCGCCAGCCTGGAGGCTCCGGAAAGCCCACAAGCGCAGAAGTTGTTCGACGACGAACGCCTGGACCCGGATGCCCCGCGCGAAGTTGCCGCGTCTGGCGGCGACATTCATCGATTCCCACGGGGGCCCAATCCCGGGACCTTTCTCCACGGCCTGCTGGAGTGGGCCGGCAACGATGGCTTCGACGTAACGCCCGAAGCCATCGAAGATGCTGTCGCACGGCGCTGCAACCGGCGCGGCTGGGAAGGCTGGATCGGCACCCTCAGCGGCTGGCTTGGGCACCTGTTGCAAGCGCCACTGAGCCTGGGCCAGGGGCCGGAATCGGTGACCCTGAGTGACTTGCAGCACTATCAGATCGAAATGGAGTTCTGGTTCGCCAGCCATAAAGTCGATGTGCTCGCCCTCGACCAACTGGTCTGCCAATACACCCACGACGGTGTGTCGCGGGTGGCTGCCGAACCGGTAATGCTCAACGGGATGTTCAAAGGCTTTATCGACCTGACCTTTGAACATGACGGCCGCTATTACGTGGCCGACTATAAATCCAACTGGCTCGGCGCCGACGACGCGGCCTACACCCAACAGGCCATGGAACAGTCGATTCTCGACCATCGCTATGACCTGCAATACGTCCTCTACCTGCTGGCCCTGCACCGCCAGCTCAAGGCGCGCCTGCCCGATTACGATTACGACCGGCACGTGGGTGGCGCGCTCTACCTGTTCCTGCGCGGCAGCCAAGCCGTGAGCCAGGGGGCGTATTTCACCCGGCCGCCACGTGAACTGATCGAGCGCCTGGACCTGTTGTTCCAAGGCAAGCCGCAACCGCCCAAGGTCGAACCCGCCTGGGAACAAGGAGTCCTGTTATGAGCCTCTCGACTGTGCCGCTGGAGGCACTGGCACCGCTGGAGCATGCCGACGACCTGGTGCACCTGCTGGAGCGCTGGGTCGAGCGCGGCTGGCTGCGCTCGCTGGACAAGGCGTTCGTCGGCTTTCTCCACGAACTCGACCCACAGGCCGATCCTCTGGTGCTGCTGGCTGCTGCCCTGACCAGTCACCAACTGGGCCACGGGCATGTGTGCCTGGATCTGTTCGAGACCCTGAATGCCCCGGATTTCGCCCTGTCGCTGCCCCCTGAAGGTGATCTTTCAAGTGGCGTGATGTTGTTGCCCTCGCAATTGCTCGACGGCCTGGACGGCGCCCATTGGTGCCATGCCCTGGCCGCAAGCCCGTTGGTGGCGCTGGCGGTGGATGGCAGTGCTGCGGCGCAGAGCCGGCCCTTGGTGTTGTCGGGCAAGCGCCTGTATCTGCGGCGCTACTGGACCTATGAGCGACGCATCGACAGTGCCTTGCGTCAGCGTCTGGCCGTGCAGGAAACGGTCTCGGCGGACCTGCCCCAGCGCTTGAACGGCCTGTTCGACCAGCCACCTCCCAATGGTGTGGTCGATTGGCAGAAGCTCGCCTGCGCCCTGGCCACGCGGGGGGCGTTCAGCATCGTCACCGGCGGCCCCGGCACCGGCAAGACCACCACCGTGGTGCGCCTGTTGGCATTGCTGCAAGCGCCAGCGGTGGAGCAGGGCACGGCCTTGCGCATCCGCCTGGCGGCGCCCACCGGCAAGGCGGCGGCGCGGTTGACCGAGTCCATCAGCCAGCAAGTGCGCTCGCTGCAAGTGGCCGAAGCCGTGCGCGAAAAAATCCCCACCGAGGTCACCACCGTGCACCGCCTGTTGGGCAGCCGTCCCGGCACCCGGCATTTCCGCCATCACGCGGGCAACTTGTTGCCGCTGGATGTGCTGGTGGTCGATGAAGCCTCGATGATCGACCTGGAAATGATGGCCAACCTGCTGGATGCCTTGCCAGCCCATGCACGCCTGGTGCTGCTAGGGGACAAGGACCAGTTGGCTTCGGTGGAAGCCGGTGCGGTGCTCGGCGATTTGTGCCGCGACGCCGAGGCAGGCTGGTACAGCCCCGGCACCCGCCAATGGCTGGAAAGTGTCAGCGGCGAAACGCTGGCGGGCAGCGGCCTGGAGCAAGACCTCGACGCCAGCCATCCCCTGGCGCAACAAGTGGTGATGCTGCGTTATTCCCGGCGCTTCGGCGAAGGCAGTGGCATCGGCCAACTGGCGCGTTGGGTCAACCAGCAAAACCCCGATCAGGCTCGCCAACTGCTGGACGCCGGCAGCCACGACCTGTTTTGCCTGCGCCTCAAGGGCGAGCATGACCGCGCCCTCGAGCGCCTGGTGCTGGACGGGCAGGGCGCCGACGCCCAGGGCTATCGCTACTACCTGAACCTGCTGCGCACCTCGCGGCCGGCAGCCGAGACACCCCGGGACGATCCGCGCTGGACTGACTGGGCGCGCCAGTTATTGCAAGCCTTTGATGCCTTCCAGTTGCTGTGCGCGGTGCGCAAGGGCCCCTGGGGCGTGGAAGGCCTCAACCAACGCATCACCGCCGCGCTGCTCAAGGCCCGGCTGATCGATAGCGACCAGCAATGGTACGAAGGCCGCCCGGTGCTGATGACCCGCAATGACTACGGCCTGGGCTTGATGAACGGGGACATCGGTATCGCCTTGAAGCTGCCCGAAACTGACGGCGGGCCGCAGGTGCTGCGCGTCGCTTTCCCGCGCAACGATGGCCAGGGCGGGGTGCGCTTTGTCTTGCCCAGCCGGCTCAACGATGTAGAAACCGTCTACGCCATGACCGTGCACAAGTCCCAGGGCTCGGAGTTCGCCCACACTGCCTTGATCCTGCCGGATGCGCTGAACCCGGTACTGACCAAAGAGCTGATCTACACCGGCATCACCCGCGCGAAAGACCGCTTCAGTTTGATCGAAACCCGTGGTGGGGTTTTCGAGGAAGCGGTACGGCGCAAGGTGAAACGTTTAAGCGGGCTGATGTTGGAACTGGGGACATGATGGCGTAGGAAAAACCTGACTGATGTGTCGGTTTTTTCGTGATAAATGGCGGAATCTACCTAGGCCCCGTCTCGATGGGGTTTCCGCCAATATGCTATCGTTGCGGCATCATCCCGAGAAGATCATAGAGAATCGCTGCATGAACGTGGCTGTCTCGCCCGCAGAGCGTAGTTGGAGCTGGAGACGATTGCTGCTATCGGCCGTTCTGTGCCTCGTCACGCCTCTGGCTTTTGCCCAGGCGTCTACCGCCAGTGCGGCCGACCAGCGGGCCCAGGCCGTCACCCAGGTGGTACTGGGGATTCTCAGCTACGCCCGATGGCCGGTTGAGCCCAGCCAACTGCGTTTGTGCATCGTTGGCCCGACCCAATACACCGATGACCTGGTCAAGGGCACCACCCAGGCTACGGGGCGGCCGGTGGTGGTCCAGCGTTTGCTGGCCGACAACCCCAATATCGTCAATGCCTGCGACGCGCTGTATATAGGCAAGCTCTCCCCTGACGAGCGCAGTCATTTGTTCACGGCCTTGATCGGGCGCCCGGTGCTGAGCATCAGCGAAGGCGGCGACCAGTGCACAGTGGGCAGCCTGTTCTGCCTGCGGGTCAGTGATGAGCAGGTGTCATTCGAGGTCAACCTCGACTCCGTGGCCCGCAGCGGAGTGCGTATTCATCCCAGCGTCCTGCAGTTGTCCCGTCGTCGAGCGCCGGAACCATGAGGCTGCGCAACGCCAAAACCCGCCCTACATTACGTTCGGTCCTTGGTCGCGGGCACCTGAGTGTGGCATTGGTGGCGGTCGCCATGGCCAGCGTATCCCTGACCCTGCTGGGCGTGCTGGCCCTGCGGGTCTATGCCGATCACAACCTGCACCTGATCGCCCGCTCGATCAACTACACCGTGGAAGCTGCGGTGGTGTTCAACGACCGCGTAGTGGCCACCGAAGCCCTGGCGCTGATTGCCTCCACGGAAGAAGTGGCCGAAGCCCGGGTGCTGGACCTCAATGGCAACACCCTGGCGCACTGGGTGCGCCCGGAAACGGGGGTGTTGTCCAAGGTGGAGCTGGAACTGGCCCACACACTGCTGGAAAAACCCATCAGCCAACCGATCCTGCATCAAGGCAAGAAAATCGGCACCGTCGAGTTGAGCGGTCACGGCGGTAGCCTGTTGCGCTTTTTGCTCAGCGGCCTGGCGGGGATCATCATCTGTACTGCCATCAGTGGCTGGGTCGCGATTTACCTGGCGCGGCGCATGTTGCGCGGCATCACCGGCCCGCTGCACAGCCTGGCCGACGTCGCCCACGCCGCACGTAGCGAGCGGGCTTTCGACCGCCGTGTGCCGCCGGCGCAGATCGCCGAGCTCGACAGCCTGGGTAACGACTTCAATGCCCTGCTCGACGAACTCGAAGCCTGGCAAACCCACCTGCAAAGCGAAAACGAAACCCTCGCCCACCTGGCCAGCCATGACAGCCTCACCGGGCTGCCCAATCGCGCTTTCTTCGAGGGCCGGCTGATCCGTGCGCTGCGCAGTGCAGCCAAGCTCAACGAGCGGGTGGCGGTGCTGTTCCTCGACAGCGACCGCTTCAAAGATATCAACGATAACTTCGGGCATGCCGCCGGTGACGCCGTGCTGGTCGCCGTCGCCGCGCGCGTGCGGGCGCAACTGCGCGAGAGTGACCTGGTGGCGCGCCTGGGCGGCGATGAGTTCGCCATCCTGCTCTCGCCCCTGCACAAGCTTGAGGATGCCCAGCGCATCGCCGACAAAATCATCGCCAGCATGGACCAACCCATTCCGCTGCCGGGCAACACCGAAGTGTTGACCTCACTCAGTATCGGTATCGCGGTTTATCCCGATCATGGCGCCACTCCCGGCGCCTTGCTCAATGCCGCCGATGCGGCGATGTACCAGGCCAAACGCCTTTCCCAGGGCGGCCAGCACACGGCGGAGTCGGAGCACCCCGCTGCCAACGTTCAACACAGGAGTTGATCCCTTGTTTGCTAACACACGTGTTCTCTTTATCACCTTGTTTATCGCGCTGCTGGCACTGAGCGGCTGCCAGACCGCTCCGCCCAAGGGCCTGACACCGGCACAAGTGGCGGTGCTCAAACAACAAGGCTTCGAACTGACCGACGAAGGCTGGGCGTTTGGCCTGTCGGGCAAAGTGCTGTTTGGCAGCGACGTCGAAAAGCTCAACAAGCCCAGCACTGAAATCGTCGAGCGCATCGGCAAGGCCCTCACCGGTGTAGGCATCGAACGCGTGCGCGTAGACGGCCATACCGACGCCTCGGGCAAGGAAGCGTACAACCAGCAACTGTCCTTGCGCCGGGCGAAAAGCGTGGGCAAGGTCCTGGTGGACGTGGGTATGAAGGAAGAAAATGTGCAACTGCGTGGCCTGGGCAGCAGCGAACCGGTGGCCTCCAACAGCACCTCTGCGGGCCGTACCGAAAACCGCCGGGTATCGATTGTGGTGATCGCCGACTGAGCCGACAGGTCGGCCTAACTGTGCAACCAAACTGTGGGAGCGGGCTTGCCCGCGAAGGCGGTGGTTCAGCCGGGTATGTATTGACTGACCCACCGCTATCGCTGGCAAGCCAGCTCCTACAGTTGTTCGTGTCGCCCCAAAATTCTGCGCCTACCGCCACTCACCTGTGGGAGCGGGCTTGCCCGCGATAGCGGTTCAGTCGGCAAACACCATCTCTCGCGTCTCGCCCATCAAAAGCCTCTGGTTCTGCTCCGTCACCTCACGGATGTAATCCCACAACAATGTAATCCGCTTCAACTTGCGCAAATCCTCCCGGCAATACATCCAGAACTGCCGCGTAATAGTGATCTCCTCACCTAATACCGGCAGCAACCGCGAGTCTTGTGCGGCCAGGAAGCACGGCAGGATCGCCAGTGAACGCCCCTGCTGCGCCGCCACGTACTGCGCAATCACGCTGGTGCTGCGCAGGCTGGCGCTGGCGCCCGGTACGACATTGGCCAGGTACAGCAGCTCCGAGCTGAACGCCAGGTCATCCACATAGCTGATAAACGGATGCTCGGCCAGGTCGGCCGGGCGGCGGATGGGTGGGTGTTGGTCGAGGTAGTCCTGGGTCGCGTACAGCTGCAGTTTGTAGTCGCACAGTTTGCAGCACACGTAGGGCCCGTGTTCCGGGCGTTCCAGGGCGATGACGATATCGGCCTCACGCTTGGACAGGCTGATGAAGTGGGGCAGGGGCAGGATATCCACTGAGATCGCCGGGTAGGTGTCGACGAAGTGGCTCAGTTGCGGGGTGACGAAAAAGCTACCGAAACCCTCGGTGCAGCCCATGCGCACATGCCCCGACAGCGCCACGCCGGAGCCGGACACTTGTTCGCAGGCCATGTGCAGGGTGCTTTCGATGGACTCGGCATAACCCAGCAAGCGCTGGCCTTCGTTGGTCAGGACGAAGCCGCTGGTCCGGGATTTTTCGAACAGCAGGGTGCCCAACGAACCTTCCAACGAACTGATACGCCGCGACACCGTGGTGTAGTCCACCGCCAGGCGCTTGGCGGCGACGCTGGCCTTGCGGGTGCGCGCCACTTCGAGGAAAAACTTCAGGTCATCCCAGTTCAGCGACCCTAAAGACGTGATGTTTTTTTGCATGTTGGACCGGCTTTTATGTGGGTTCTTATTGGAAGTTTGCACATCTATACTCCAAAAATCGTCCGAACGCCTCATCCTCAAGGCGCTTCACGCCTTGGCTCTCTGCATAACTACAAGATCTGGAGACCACAATGAACGCATCGCTTACGTCTGCCGATACCACCGTGAAACAGGCCAAACTGTTGATCAACGGTGAATGGGTCGAGTCCAAGACCACCGAGTGGCAAGACATCGTCAACCCGGCGACCCAACAAGTCCTGGCCCGTGTGCCCTTTGCCACAGCCGATGAAGTCAACGCGGCCATCGACGCTGCCCAGCGCGCCTTCCAGACCTGGAAGCTGACGCCGATCGGCGCGCGCATGCGCATCATGCTCAAGTTGCAAGCGCTGATCCGCGAGCACTCCAAGCGCATTGCCGCAGTACTCAGTGCCGAGCAGGGCAAGACCATTGCCGACGCTGAAGGCGATATTTTCCGTGGCCTGGAAGTGGTCGAGCACGCCTGTTCCATCGGCACCCTGCAAATGGGCGAGTTTGCCGAGAACGTGGCCGGCGGTGTCGACACCTACACCCTGCGCCAACCGATCGGCGTGTGCGCCGGGATCACCCCGTTCAACTTCCCGGCAATGATCCCGCTGTGGATGTTCCCGATGGCCATCGCCTGCGGTAACACCTTCGTGCTCAAGCCTTCGGAACAGGATCCATTGTCGACCCTGATGCTGGTGGAACTGGCGCTGGAGGCTGGCGTGCCAGCGGGCGTGCTGAACGTGGTCCACGGTGGCAAGGATGTGGTGGATGCACTTTGCACTCACAAAGATATCAAGGCCGTGTCCTTCGTTGGCTCGACCGCCGTCGGCACCCACGTCTACGACCTGGCGGGCAAGCACGGCAAGCGCGTGCAGTCGATGATGGGCGCGAAAAACCATGCGGTAGTGCTGCCAGATGCCAACCGCGAACAAACCCTCAATGCCCTGGTCGGCGCCGGTTTCGGTGCCGCCGGCCAGCGCTGCATGGCCACCTCGGTGGTGGTCTTGGTTGGCGCGGCCAAGCAATGGCTGCCGGACCTCAAGGCCCTGGCGCAGAAGCTTAAAGTCAACGCCGGCAGCGAAGCGGGTACCGACGTGGGCCCAGTGATCTCCAAGCGTGCCAAGGCACGTATCCTCGACCTGATCGAGAGCGGCGTGAAAGAAGGCGCCAAGCTGGAACTGGACGGCCGTGGCATCCAGGTGCCGGGCTTCGAGCAAGGCAACTTCGTCGGCCCGACCCTGTTCTCGGGCGTGACCACCGACATGCAGATCTACACCCAGGAAATCTTCGGCCCGGTGCTGGTGGTGCTGGAAGTCGATACCCTCGATGAGGCGATCGCCCTGGTCAACGCCAACCCGTTCGGCAACGGCACCGGCCTGTTCACCCAAAGCGGTGCGGCGGCGCGCAAGTTCCAGAGCGAAATCGACGTCGGTCAGGTGGGCATCAACATCCCGATCCCCGTGCCAGTCCCGATCTTCAGCTTCACCGGTTCCCGTGGTTCGAAACTCGGCGACCTGGGGCCGTACGGCAAGCAGGTGGTGCAGTTCTACACCCAGACCAAAACCGTCACCAGCCGCTGGTTCGACGACGACAGCGTCAATGATGGCGTCAACACCACCATCAACCTGCGTTGATCAAGGAGACGACCATGAAGATTGCATTTATCGGCCTGGGCAACATGGGCGCGCCCATGGCCCGCAACCTGATCAAGGCTGGCCATGCGCTGAACCTGTTCGACCTGAACCAGACGGTGCTCAACGAACTGGCCGCATTGGGCGGCACCATCAGCGCTTCGCCGCGTGATGCGGCTCAGGGCGCGGAGCTGGTATTGACCATGCTGCCCGCCGCCGCCCATGTGCGTAGCGTGTGGCTCAACGAAGACGGCGTGCTGGCCGGCATCGGCAAAGGCGTGCCGGCGGTGGATTGCAGCACCATCGACCCACAGACCGCGCGCGACGTAGCGGCGGCTGCAGCCAAACACGGCGTGGCGATGGCCGATGCCCCGGTTTCCGGTGGCACCGGTGGCGCCCAGGCCGGGACGTTGACCTTTATGGTCGGCGCCAACCCGGAACTGTTCGCCACCCTGCAGCCGGTGCTGGCGCAGATGGGCCGCAACATCGTGCATTGCGGCGATGTGGGCACCGGGCAAATCGCCAAGATCTGCAACAACCTGCTGCTGGGGATCAGTATGGTGGGCGTCAGCGAGGCCATGGCCCTGGGCGATGCCCTGGGTATCGACACGCAAGTGCTGGCCGGCATCATCAACAGCTCCACCGGGCGTTGCTGGAGTTCCGACACCTACAACCCTTGGCCGGGTGTGATTGAAACTGCGCCGTCATCCCGAGGCTATACCGGTGGGTTTGGCGCCGACCTGATGCTCAAGGACCTGGGCCTGGCGACCGAAGCCGCGCGCCAGGCGCACCAGCCGGTGATCCTGGGGGCGGTGGCGCAGCAGTTGTATCAATCGATGAGCCAGCGTGGGGAAGGGGGCAAGGACTTCTCGGCGATCATCAACAGCTATCGCAAGCCTCAATAGGTCAGAGGGCTCGCGATCAAGAGGCGGCTTGTTGTGATGAGGCTTGTTGTGGCGAGGGGGCTTGTCCCCCGTTGGGTGGCGAAGCCACCCCAGTAGGCCTGCGAGGCGGTAGGTTTTGGGGCGGCTTCGCCACCCAGCGGGGGACAAGCCCCCTCGCCACAGAGTCTGTATCAGGCAAATACGAAATATTTACGCACCGTCTCGACCACTTCCCACGTGCCCTTCATCCCGGGCTCCACCACAAAGATATCCCCAGCGCGCAAATGGATCGGCTCCAGGCCGTCCGGGGTGATCACGCAGTAGCCTTCCTGGAAATGGCAGTATTCCCACTTCACATATTCCACCCGCCATTTGCCAGGGGTGCAGATCCAGGTGCCCATGATCTTGCTGCCGTCTTCGCTGGTGTAGGCGTTGAGGTTGACGGTGTGCGGGTCGCCCTCGAGCTTCTCCCATTTGCAGGCATCCAGGACCGGCAGGGGGTGGGTGTCGCGCAATACGGTGATGGGCTGGGACATGATGGCTCCAAGGCAGGAAAGACAAAGGTGAACCCTATAGCGCCGGGGCGAATGCCTGTGGTCTGAACTCGACATCGGGATGCCCAGAAGCGTATTGGCATACGATCTGCAAACCTGCACAGCCCCCCTGTGGGAGCGGGCTTGCCCGCGATGGCGCCGGATCAGTGAAAAATGCCTCAACTGACACACCGCAATCGTGAGCAAGCCCGCTCTCACATTTTTATCTGTGGGGCTGAAGGATCCATTCACTAATCAGACGTTTCTTCGCAGTAAGTGCGAAAGAAATCCTGCCTGGCGCTGGAAATCGCAAGAATATTTACCGCTGGCCCTCGTATCATTCACTTTAGAAACAACCGAGAGCCTCGTATGAATCCAATAAAAACGTGGTGGGATATCAGCCCACCCTTGAGCACCGCCACCCCGACGTGGCCGGGCGATACGCCGTTCCAGGAAGAACGCGTCTGGCAGTTCGGCCCCGAATGCCCGGTCAACGTCGGGCGTATCACCCTGTCGCCCCACACCGGTGCCCATGTCGATGCGCCGTTGCACTACAGCGCCGACGGTGCGCCTATCGGCGAAGTCTCGCTGGACGTGTATATGGGCCCGTGTCGGGTGCTGTACTGCCTGGACAGCGGCGCGCTGGTACAGCCGGAGCAGTTGCAGGGCCACCTGGATAACCTGCCGGAACGGGTCCTGCTGCGTACTTATCACAAGGCGCCCCTGAGCAATTGGGATTCGAACTTCACCGCCGTCGCCAAGGAAACCGTCGAGCTGCTGGCCGGCCTGGGTGTGCGCCTGATCGGCATCGACACCCCGTCCCTGGACCCGCAACAGTCCAAGACCATGGATGCCCACAACGCCGTCGCCCGCCATGGCATGGCGATTCTCGAAGGCATCGTGCTCGACGATGTACCGCAAGGCGATTATGAGTTGATCGCCCTGCCGCTACGTTTTGCCAACCTCGATGCCAGCCCGGTACGAGCAATCCTGCGCCCGCTCAAGGAGCCCACGCGATGAGCCAGTGTCCTTTCTCCCCTGATTACCAGCCGCCGGAAGAATGGCATAACGCTGAGCTGAATTTTTCCGAGTCCATGAGTTACGGCGACTACCTGGACCTGGGCAAAGTGCTTACGGCCCAACACCCGTTGTCGCCGGACCATAACGAAATGCTGTTTATCATCCAGCACCAGACTTCCGAGCTGTGGATGAAGCTGATGCTCCACGAACTCAAGGCCGCCCGTGAGCACGTGCGCCTGGGTGAGCTGGCGCCGGCGTTCAAGATGCTGGCGCGGGTGTCGCGCATCTTCGACCAACTGGTGCACGCCTGGGCGGTACTGGCGACCATGACGCCGTCGGAATACAAGTCGATCCGGCCGTACCTAGGGCAGTCGTCGGGCTTCCAGTCGTTCCAGTATCGGGAAATCGAGTTCATCCTCGGCAATAAAAGCGCGGCGCTGTTGCGGCCCCATGCCCACCGTCCGGAGTTGCTCAAGGAGCTGCAAGTGGCGATTGCCACGCCGTCGCTGTATGACGAGGCGATCAACCTGATGATCAAGGCGGGCCTGGCGATTGACCCGCAGCGTGCGCAACGCGATCCGACGGCGCCTACGGTGCATGACGAATCCGTGGAAGCGGCGTGGCGCGAGGTGTACCGCGATCCGAACCGGTACTGGGACCTGTACCAGTTGGCCGAGAAGTTTATCGACCTGGAAGACTCGTTCCGCCAATGGCGCTTCCGCCATGTGACCACGGTGGAGCGGATCATCGGCTTCCAGCCGGGCACCGGCGGCACCGAGGGCGTGGGTTACCTGCGCAAGATGCTCGACACCGTGCTGTTCCCCGAGCTGTGGCGAGTGCGTTCAACGCTCTAATAAAAAAGCCCCGGTTCTCCGGGGCTTTTTCATTGGCAATACATTCCTATTGTGGCCCTGTTCATGTGGGAGCTGGCTTGCCCGCGATGCAGGCGCCTCGGTCGTTCAGTTAGACCGAGGCGCCTGCATCGCAGGCAAGCCAGCTCCCACACAAGCGGGCGCCTACACAGGTTACTGCGCGACAGCCACGGCCTTGGTCTTCTTGGAGCGCAACCAGTACGCCAGGAAGAGAACCCCTACCCACACCGGCATCGCATACACCGACGGGCGCATGTCCGGAATCGCCAGCATCACGCCCACGATCACCAGCATGAACGCCAGGCACAGGTAGTTGCTGAACGGGAACCAGAAAGTCTTGAACGTCGGCACCACGCCTTGTTCGCCCATGGCCTTGCGGAACTTGATGTGGGTCAGGCTGATCAGCGCCCAGTTGATCATCAGCGAGGCAACCACCAGCGCAAACAACAGCACCAGGGCATCCTTGGGCGCCACGTAGTTGATCACCACGCACAGCAGCGTTACCAGGGCCGAAATGCCCAGGGCACGCAGTGGCACGCCTTGCTTGTTGAGCTTCATCAGCGCCTTGGGCGCGTCGCCTTGCTCGGCCAGGCCGAACAGCATGCGGCTGTTGCAGTACACGCCGCTGTTGTACACCGACAGCGCCGCGGTCAGCACCACGAAGTTGAGGATGTGCGCAGCGGTGTCGTTACCGATCAGCGAGAAGATCTGCACGAACGGGCTGGCGCTGTAGGCATCGCCCGAGGCGCCGAGGGTTTGCAGCAGTTGATCCCATGGATACAGCGACAGCAGCACGGTGAGTGCGCCGACGTAGAAAATCAGGATCCGGTACACCACCTGGTTGATCGCCTTGGGGATCACTTTGCGTGGCTCGCTGGCTTCGGCTGCGGTAATACCCACCAGCTCCAGGCCACCGAACGAGAACATGATGAAGGCCATGGCCATCAGCAGGCCCATGCCGCCATTGGGGAAGAAACCGCCGTGGTCCCACAGGTTGCTGATCGACGCCTGCGGGCCGCCGGTGCCGCTGAACAACAGGTAGCAGCCGAGCACGATCATGCCGATGATCGCCACCACCTTGATGATCGCGAACCAGAACTCGGTCTCACCGAAGAACTTCACGTTCAGGGTGTTGATCAGGTTCACCGCAATGAAGAACACCACGGCACTGACCCAGGTCGGTATTTCCGGCCACCAGAACTGGATGTACTTGCCCACCGCCGTCAATTCGGCCATGCCCACCAGCACATACAGCACCCAGTAGTTCCAGCCGGCGAGGAAGCCTGCGTAGCCGCCCCAGTATTTGTGGGCGAAGTGGCTGAAGGAGCCGGCTACCGGTTCCTCGACGATCATCTCGCCCAGCTGGCGCATGATCAGGAACGCGATGAACCCGGCTATCGCATAGCCCAGGATCATCGACGGCCCCGCCGACTTCAGCACCCCGGCCGAACCGAGGAACAAGCCCGTACCAATCGCCCCACCCAGGGCAATCAGCTGAATATGCCGGTTTTTCAGGCCACGCTTGAGGCCCACCGGGTTAACCATGTCATCCGCCATTAACATTCCCTTCTACTTGTTTTTTTCAGGGTTGATCCTGCACGCCAGACCCGCCCCTCACTGCTGAGGGGTCAGATATTACTCTCGGTAAACTTTTCGTAATACAGCTGAACGCCATCAAGTGCCTGTTCTTGCAGCCAGTTCTTGATGGATTCGACCATCGGAGGGGGGCCGCATACGTACATATCGGCCGATCTATCCCGCAATTCGGCCAGGTCGAAATGCTCGGTCAAATACCCGCGCTTGCCCAACCACTGCGGCGATGGGTCGCTGAGCACTTCGGTGTAGCGAAATCCCGGGATTGATTCGGCATAGGCCTGGATGCGCTGCGCTTCGCACAAGTCTTCAGCGCCACGCACGCCGTAATACAAATGCACCGGTTGCTCGCAGCCGCGCTCGGCCAGTTCGTCCAGCATCCCCAGCAGCGCCGACAATCCGGTGCCGCCGGCAACCAGCACCAGTGGCTGGGTGACGTGGCGCAGATAAAACGCGCCCAGAGGGGCCTCCAGTTGCAGTTCATCGCCGACCTGGCAGCGTTCGCGGATGTAATTGCTCATCACCCCGTCCGGCAGCAGGCGGATCAGAAACTGCAAACGGTCGCCCGGACGGTTGGCGAAGGAGTACGAGCGCTGGCTATCGGTACCGGGAATCGACAGCCGGGCGTACTGGCCCGGCAGGAAATCCAGGCCCTGCTCAAGCTGCACCGACAAGATCGCCGTGCTGGCCGACACCTGTTGTACCTCGCACACCGTGGCGCGGACCTGCACCGGCCCCGGCGCATTGCACAGGCTTGAATCGAAATCGAAGTAAAACGCCGCGTCGGATTGCACCCGGGTCTGGCAACTGAGCATTTTGCGCTGTTGCAGGTCGAGGCTGGAAAGCGCCTCGTCGTCCACGTAATCCTGGCTGTAGTCGCCGGACTCGCAACGCCCCTGGCAAGTGCCGCAGACACCTTCGCGGCAATCAAGGGGGATCTTGATCCCGTTGCGCAGCGCCGCGTCCAGCAAGATCTCGTTGGCGCCCACCGGGAAGAACAAGGTCTTGCCGTCGGCAAAACTGAAGGCCACTTTGTGATTCATCCACCGTTCTCCATGGATTGGGTAATACCTGTAGGAGCGAGCTTGCTCGCGAAAAACGTTAACGATGGCGCGGGCATCCTGAATGCACGCGCAGCCCTTGGTTTTTTCGCGAGCAAGCTCGCTCCTACAGTTGAAGGGGGGACGTCAACGTCAGAGGTGGTAGAAATCCAGCACCGAGTTGATGGTGTCGTTGAGCAGCAGCGCATGCTTGCGCGTGATCAGCCAGCTGTCGCCATGGGGCTTGAGGCTATAGGTGGCGTGGCCATAGAACTGCTCCGACATCGCCAACCGATAAAACAGCGTGTGCCAGTTCAAGCGCACTTCCAGGCAGCCGTCTGCCAGCTCGGTAACCCGCACGTTGTTGATCAGGTGCAAGGTGCGCGGCATCGGTGTGGCGGACGCAGCCTTGCCGGTGCGCAGGCGGAACACCCGGTCTTCCAGGCCCGAACGGTTGGCGTAGTAGATCAGCGACATCTCGCGTTTGGGGTCGCGGGTATAGACGTGTTCCGAATCCCACTGCGGCAAATGGAACTCACTCTGCGGGTCAAACAACTGCACATAGGCATCCCAGTCCTGGGCGTCGCACAGCTCGGATTTGCGGTAGAAAAACTGCTCGATCTGGTACTGCAATTGCGCGTTCATCATTTCACCTCGTGCAGTTTCAGGGCTTGTGCGTCGAGACCGTCCAGCAGGAATGTCTGCCAGTTGCGGTGCTGGTTGACGTACAGCCCTTCGTGGGTGAATTCGGTGCCGGTCATCGCCGGTGTAATGCCGATGGCCTCGCTGTTGGGCGTCGACCCGGTTTCCCAGCGGTGGCTGCCCCGGGAGATATCGCTCCAGCGTTCCAGGCGGCCCTGGAAACCGCGCTGGGCTTCGCGAAACTCCACCAGGTCATCCGGGGTGCCCATGCCGGACACGTTGAAGAAGTCTTCAAACTGGCGGATCCGGTTTTCGCGGTCGGCGTCGGACTCGTGCTTCACCCCCAGGCACTGGCTGATGATCTCGGTCTTGTTCCACGCCACCGGGCGGATAATGCGCAGTTGCGAGCTGATCTGGTCGAGGAAGAACAGGCTCGGGTAGACGTTCAGGTTGCGCAAGCGGTGCATCATCCACTCGGCCTTCTGCTGGCCGTGTTCTGCCACCAGGCGCGGCATGATGGTGGCGTAGCCGGAGCGCACACTGGGGTTGGGCATGTCGCTGAACAACACGCTGTGGCCGTTGTTGAAGGCAAACCAGCCGTCATCGGTGTTGGCATCGCCAGCGCCGAGCTTGCTGTAGTCCAGTGTGGTGCCCGAACCGGTGCCATTCTCGGTATTCACCTGCTGGCGATGCTGCACCGTGGCCACGTAGTTATAGTGCACGGTGCTGACGTGGTAGCCGTCCAGGCCGTTTTCGTTTTGCAGCTTCCAGTTGCCGTCGTAGGTATAGGCCGACTTGCCCGGCAGCACTTCCAGCTCACCGGTGGCGGACTGCGCGACCATCATGTCGAAGAACACTTTGGCGTCGCCGAGGAAGTCTTGCAGGCTGTCGGTGCCCTGCACGTCGAGGCTGATAAACACAAAGCCCTTGTAGCTTTCGATGCGCGCCTTCTTCAGGCCGCGGGTGGCCTTGTCGAAACCTTCCGGGTATTCCCCCGGCGCCTTGACCTTCACCAGGCGGCCATCGCTCTTGTAGCACCAGGCGTGGAACGGGCAGGTGAAGGTGGACTGGTTGCCCTTGCCGACGCGGGTCAGGGTGGTGCCGCGATGCTGGCAGGCGTTGATCAGCGCATTGAGCTGGCCTTCACCGTCGCGGGTGATAATCATCGGCTGGCGCCCGGCGCGCATGGTCACGAAGTCATGGTTGTTGGCCAGTTCGCTTTCGTGGCAGGCGTAGATCCAGTTCTTTTCGAAGATCAGTTCCATCTCCAGGTCGAACAGCTCGGGCTCGGTAAACATGTCCCGGGCGATGCGGAACACGCCCTCGGCCGGACGAAAGTCCAGGCAGCTTTCGATAAATGTTTTCCACTGCTCGACGCTTCTTGCACCACTCATGGGAGGCACCTTTTATTGGGTAGCTAATCGGTGGTTCATTAGAGGCGGGCAAGGGGGCGGCCAGCTATCCGCTTAGTGGGGGAAGATGGGCCGCATAGTTGGGGCGCAAATACCCACTTCAGTGCAAGGGCATGCGGCAATGGGCTACTGTCTTGCCAGGCAATGGTCGCAAAAGCGGGCTTCTTATCCACTTAGTCGGCGGTCGTTATCCATTGAGTGGGTAAACCGCCTTCGTGGCGCAGAACTTGCCTTGATCCACCGGACGCGCCGTCAGAGCGCGCTGGCCACAACCGCCGTGAGTGCAACCTGATGAGTAGCCATACACGCGATATCCGTATTGAACGTTTCGACCTTGAAGGCGCCCGCAGTTGGATGTCGGGCATCTGCGGGCCCCATCGGCTGGAAACCACCACCCCGGAACGCCTGCGATTCCACCACAGTGCCAATGTGTTCAAGTCCCGCGCCACCACGCTGGGGGTGATTGAATACGGCACCGACGTGACCATCGATATCGAAGACGCCGAACACTTCAGCAGCTACAGCCTGAGCCTGCCGCTGGTGGGCGAGCAGGAGCTGAGCAAGGGTGGCCAGCGCCTGATCTCCAACCGCGACCAGGGTGTGATCATTTCGCCCAATGAACACCAGGTGCTGGCGATCTCCGGCGATTGCCGCAAGCTGCAAGTAGTGATTACCCGCGCGGCAATGAGCGAAACCCTGGAGGGCCTGTTGCAGCGCCCGGTCGATGCGCCGCTGCGCTTTGAGTCGGTGATGGACGCGGTGCAGGGCGCCCCCGCAGCGTGGTGGCGCATGGCGCGGCACTTCATCGCGGAGCTGGAACACAGCAGCGAACTGTATGACCAGGCCGCCTTCACCCGTGACCTGGAAAGCTCGCTGATCAAGGGCCTGATCCTGGCCCAGCCGAACAACTACTCCGAAGAGCTGCGCGACGTGCTGGGGGTCAAGTTGCCCCATTATCTGCTCCGTGCCCGCCAGTACATTCACGCCAACGCCCGCGAAGCGCTGCACTTGGAAGACCTGGAGGCGGCCACCGGCGTGTCGCGGTTCAAGCTGTTTGATGCCTTTCGCAAATACTTTGCCCTGTCGCCCATGGCGTATTTGAAAAAGTACCGCCTGAGCGCGGTGCGCCAGGAAATTCTCGAACACGGGGCCACCCGCACCATTTCCGAGATTGCCCTGGGCTGGGGCTTTACCCACCTGGGAAGGTTTTCGGCGGAGTACCGCAAACTGTTCGATGAGTCCCCCAGCCAGACCTTGCAGCGCAACGATGCCCGACGCATGCGCGGTGCCTGAACACGCTGCAGATCAAAATGTGGGAGCTGGCTTGCCTGCGATAGCGGTGGGTCAGCTAGTACATGCAGTGGCTGACCCACCGCTATCGCAGGCAAGCCAGCTCCTACATTGGATCAGTGGTGTTTGGGCGATTTCAGATCAGCTCTTCAACCAATTGCAGGCAATGACCCAACCCCGGCGATTGATCATTAATCCGCCGGCTGAGAATGATCGGCGACGTCGCGGTGGCCTCGACAATCGGCGTATAGCCGATATCCGCCCGATGCAGCATCTGCACCGAGGCCGGCACCAGCGTCACGCCCATGCCCGCGCCGACCAGGCCGATGGCGGTCTGCAATTCATTGGTCCATTGCGCCACCTTGATCGCCAAACCGTGGGTGTCGAACAGTGCGATCACATGGTCGGCATAGCTGGGGCGCGGGTTGCCGGGGTAGAGCACCAGTGGCTCGGCGGCCAGTTGCGCGAGCGTTACCGGCGCGCCCAGCAGCGGGTGCCCGGCGGGCAACACTGCCACCAGCCGATCCTCCACCAGCACGCGCTGGACGATGGCTGGGTCATCAATGCGAATCCGCCCGAAGCCCACATCGATGCGTCCGGCCTTGAGCGCTTCGACCTGTTGCAGGGTCGTCATCTCCGCCAGCCCCAACTCCAGCTCCAGCGCGTCATGGCTGCGCAGGCGGCGAATCAGCTCTGGCAGCACGCCATACAGGGTCGAGGGGGCAAAACCGATGCCCAGCCAGGTCTTCTGCCCCAGGCCAATGCGCCGCGTGTTATCGCAGGTCTTGGCCAGTTGTTCCAACAGCACATTGGCGTGTTCATAGAAGTAGCGCCCGGCTTCGGTCAGCCGCAGTGGCCGGCCACGCTCCAGCAGGACCACGCCCAACTCATCCTCCAATTGCTGGATCTGCCGGCTCAACGGCGGCTGGGCGATGTGCAGGCGTTCGGCGGCGCGGGTGAAATTCAGGGTTTCCCCCAGCACCTGGAAGTAACGCAAGTGGCGCAGTTCCATACGGGTTCCTCTCATACCTTGAGGGTATTGTTCGAGACCAATTCTATATTGGAAGCCAACAACAATGGGCGACAGAATCAGGCCAGACCTATAAAGAACCCAACGGGTATTGCCATGCCGATTTGCGCCATCGAGTCGATCGAAACCATCATCGTCGATCTCCCCACCATTCGCCCGCACAAGCTGGCGATGCACACCATGCAAAACCAGACCCTGGTGATCATTCGTGTGCGTTGCGCCGACGGCATCGAAGGCATTGGCGAGTCCACCACCATCGGTGGCCTGAGCTACGGCTACGAAAGCCCCGACAGCATCAAGACCAATATCGACCACCACTTCGCGCCGCTCTTGATCGGCCAGGACGCCAGCAATATCAACGCGGCGATGTTGCGCCTGGAGCGCAGCATCCGTGGCAACACCTTTGCCAAGTCCGGTATTGAAAGCGCCTTGCTCGATGCCCTCGGCAAGCGCCTGGGTTTGCCCGTCAGCGAACTGCTCGGCGGCCGCGTGCGCGATGCCTTGCCGGTGGCGTGGACCCTGGCCAGCGGCAACACCGCCAAAGACATCGAAGAGGCCGAGAAGATGCTCGACCTGCGCCGCCACCGCATCTTCAAGTTGAAGATCGGCGCCGGTGAAGTCAGCCAGGACCTGGCCCACGTGATCGCGATCAAAAAGGCCCTGGGCGAGCGCGCCAGCGTGCGGGTCGACGTCAACCAGGCCTGGGACGAAGCCGTGGCCCTGCGTGCCTGCAAGGTGCTGGGCGACAACGGTATCGACCTGATCGAGCAGCCGATCTCGCGCAACAACCGTGGCGGCATGGCCCGGCTCAACCTGTCGAGCCCGGCGCCGATCATGGCGGACGAATCCATCGAATGTGTCGAAGATGCCTTCAACCTGGCCCGCGAAGGTGCGGCCTCGGTGTTCGCGCTGAAGATCGCGAAAAACGGCGGCCCGCGCGCAGTGTTGCGCACGGCGGCGATTGCCGAGGCGGCGGGGATCGGCCTGTATGGCGGCACCATGCTCGAAGGCGGGATCGGCACCCTGGCCTCGGCCCATGCGTTTCTCACCCTGAACAAACTGGCCTGGGACACTGAGCTGTTCGGGCCGCTGCTGCTCACCGAGGACATCCTCAGCGAGCCGCTGGTGTATCGCGATTTCCACCTGCATGTCTCGACTGCCCCGGGCCTGGGCCTGGCCATCGATGAGGAACGCCTGGCGTTCTTCCGTCGCGACAAACATTAAGAGGACGCCTGGGATGTTGTTTCACGTAAAAATGACCGTAAACCTGCCCGTCGACATGAACCCCGAGCGCGCGGCGGCCCTCAAGGCCGACGAAAAGGCCCTGGCCCAACGCCTGCAAGCGCAGGGCAAGTGGCGCCACCTGTGGCGTATCGCCGGGTTGTACGCCAACTACAGCGTGTTCGATGTCGACAGCGTGCAGGAACTGCATGACCTGCTGATGCAACTGCCGCTCTATCCGTACATGGCCATCGAAGTGAATGCCCTGTGCCGGCATCCGTCGTCGATCCATGAGGATGACCGCTGAGTCTGTCTAGCCACCTAATAATTACAAGATGAGGATTGCACCATGTCCATTCGACTGTCCCAGACTGCCCACGCCCAGCGCTTCCTCGAAGAAGCCAGCGGCAACCTCAATGACGCCGGCAACCCACGGGCCAAGGCGCTGATCTACCGGATCCTGCGCGATACGGTGAATATCATCGAAGACCTGGAAGTGACCCCGGAAGAGTTCTGGAAGGCGGTCAACTACCTCAATGAGCTGGGCAAGAACCAGGAAGCCGGGTTGCTTGCCGCAGGCCTGGGCCTGGAGCATTACCTGGATATGTTGATGGACGCGGCCGACGAGGAAGCCGGCAAGTCCGGCGGTACCCCGCGCACCATTGAAGGGCCGCTGTACGTGGCCGGCGCGCCGCTGTCCAAGTTCGAAGCGCGGCTGGACGACGGCCTGGATGCGGCGGTGCCGCTGTTCATGCGCGGGCAGGTGCGCGATGTCGACGGCAAGCCATTGGCCGGGGCGATTGTGGACGTGTGGCAGGCCAATACCGGCGGCACTTACTCCTGGTTCGACCCGACGCAATCGGCGTTCAACCTGCGTCGCCGGATCGAGACCGATGCCCAGGGCAACTACCGCTTTCGCAGCATCGTCCCGTCCGGCTACGGCTGCCCGCCGACCGGCCCGACCCAGCAGTTGCTCGATCAACTGGGCCGCCACGGCCAGCGGCCGGCGCATATCCACTTCTTCATCTCGGGACCGGGGCATCGGCATCTGACCACGCAGATCAACCTGTCGGATGATCCGTATCTGCACGATGACTTTGCCTATGCCACCCGGGATGAACTGATTGCCGAGATTCGTTTCAGCGAGGATCAGCAGCTGGCGCGTGAATTTGGCGTGGAGGGCAAGTTTGCGCAGATAGACTTTGACTTCGAATTGCAGCCAGCGGTGGCAGCGGTCGAGCAAAAACGCCTGCAGCGCGTGCGCGCTCTCGAAGACTGAACGCAGTTAAAACTGTGGTAGCTGGCTTTTGTGGGAGCTGGCTTGCCTGCGATGAAGTCGCCTCGGTTTTACAGATAAACCGAGGTGTCCGTATCGCGGGCAAGCCCGGCTCCCACAAAGGCCCGCTCCCACATTGGTTTTGCGGTGGGCCTGGTTATTTGCGTACGACCAGGTCCAGCACCTCATCCCGATCCTTGATCTTCTGCAGCACGATCTCCGAGCGGATATCCATCACCCCCGCCGTGCGGTTCAGGTGGTTCACGATAAAGTCGGAGAAGTGCTTGAGGTTGCGCGCCTGCACCCGCAGCACATAGTTGCTGGCGCCGGTGATCACATAGGCGCTGGCCACTTCCGGCCAGCCCTGGACCTTCTTGATAAAGGTCTCGTGCCAATCCTCCATATCCTGGCGCAATGACAGGTGGACGATGGCTTCCAGCTCGATCCCCAACTGCTCGGCATTGAGCACCGCGCGGTAACCACTGATCACGCCCTCACTTTCCAGCAGGCGCAAACGGCGCAGGCAGGCGGATGGCGACAGGGCGACTTTCTCCGCCAGTTCCTGGTTGCTGATACGGCCATCCTGTTGCAGGAAATGCAGGAGGCGCAGGTCGGTGGCGTCGAGAATCATGCTTAGAATTAATCCGCGTATTTGGAGGTTAAATTCGAATTTCCTACGGCTTATTAAGCCAGTTGTAGCGCACTTTGCACGAAAATTCTGCAAATCTTCGTTCATTATTTGGTCCATCGTCACCTATAAAAACAGGACTTTCCATGACCAGCCGAAACCATTGCCAGACCCTCGACGCCCAGGACCCGCTGGCGCCACTGCGCGATCAATTCGCCCTGCCGGAAGGCGTGATCTACCTCGATGGCAACTCCCTCGGCGCGCGTCCGGTGGCCGCGCTGGAACGGGCGCAAGCGGTCATCGCCGAGGAGTGGGGCAACGGTCTGATCCGCAGCTGGAACAGCGCCGGCTGGGCCGACCTGTCCCAGCGCCTGGGCAATCGCCTGGCACCGCTGATCGGCGCGGGCGAGGCTGAAGTGGTGATTACCGATACCACCTCGATCAACCTGTTCAAGGTGCTCAGCGCAGCCTTGACCGTGCAGCGCCAACGCCAGCCGCAACGCAAAGTGATTGTCAGTGAAGCGAGCAACTTCCCCACCGACCTGTACATCGCCGAAGGCCTGGCCGCGCTGTTGCAACAGGGCTACTCCCTGCGCCTGGTGAACAGCCCCGAGGAACTGCCGCAAGCCATCGACCAGGACACGGCGGTGGTGATGATCACCCACGTCAACTACAAGACCGGCTACATGCACGACATGCAAGCGCTGACCGCGCTGAGCCATGAGTGCGGTGCGCTGGCGATCTGGGACCTGGCGCATTCGGCGGGCGCGGTGCCGATCGACCTGCACCAGGCCGGCGCCGACTACGCCATTGGCTGCACCTACAAATACCTCAACGGCGGCCCGGGTTCCCAGGCGTTTGTGTGGGTCAACCCAGCGCTGGTGGAGTTGGTGACACAGCCGCTGTCGGGCTGGTTCGGCCATAGCCGCCAGTTCGCCATGGAGTCCAACTACGTCGCAGGCAAGGGCATCACCCGCTACCTGTGCGGCACCCAGCCGATCACCTCGCTGGCGATGGTCGAGTGCGGCCTGGATATCTTCGCCCAGACCGACATGGCTAGCCTGCGCCGCAAATCCCTGGCGCTGACCGACCTGTTTATCGAGCTGGTGCAAAGCCGCTGCGCCGCCCACGACCTGACCCTGATTACCCCGCTCGAGCATGCCAAGCGCGGCAGTCATGTCAGCTTTGAACACCCGCAAGGCTACGCCATCGTCCAGGCGCTGATCGCCCGTGGCGTGATCGGTGATTACCGTGAGCCGAAAATCATGCGTTTTGGCTTTACCCCGCTGTACACCAGCTTTACCGAGGTGTGGGATGCGGTGGAAATCCTCGGCGAAATCCTCGACGGCAAAACCTGGGACCAGCCACAATTCAAAGTGCGCCACAGCGTCACCTGAGAACACCACAAAACCCATGTAGGAGCTTGGTCAGCGATGAAATCGCCTCGGTCTGACTGACTACCGAGGTGCCTGCATCGCAGGCAAGCCAGCTCCCACAGCCAGCTCCTACAGGTGCTTGGTCAGCAGTAACCATCACAATAATAAAGGGGCACGCCACGTGACCACGCCAGACAACGGCTTTGCAGCAATCACCAATCGCGAACTGGGCCTGCGGCGCCAGCTCACTTCCGGGCAGATGAGCATGATCGCCATCGGTGGCGCCATCGGTACCGGGTTGTTCATGGGCAGTGCCTACGCCATCGGTTATGCCGGGCCCAGCGTGCTGGTCAGCTACGCCATCGGCGCGTTGATCACCCTGTTGTTGATGGGCTGCCTGGCGGAGATGACGGTGGCCCATTCCACCTCCGGCTCCTTTGGCGCCTACGCCGAGTTCTATATCAGCCCATTGGCCGGCTTCCTGGTGCGCTATGCCTACTGGGCGGCGATTGTGCTGGCGGTGGGCGCCGAGGTCACGGCGGTGGCGATGTACATGAAGTACTGGTTCGCCAATGTGCCGGAATGGGTGTGGATCGTCTCGTTCTCCAGCGTGTTGATCGTGCTCAACGCTATCAGTGTGAAGACGTTCGGTAACTTCGAGTACTGGTTCTCGACGATCAAGATCAGCGCCATCGTCGGCTTCATCATCCTCGCGGTGTACGTGGTGTTCGGCTCTGGCAACCCGGATTACGGGGTGCAGAACTACACGGCCCACGGCGGGTTTTTCCCCAATGGCCTGAGCGGTATGTGGATTGCGGTGATTGTGTCGATCTTCAGCTACCTGAGCGTGGAGATGATCGCAGTGGCAGCGGGTGAAGCGGCTGATCCGGAGCAGGCGGTGAAAAAAGCCTTCCGCGCCACGATTGTGCGGCTGGTGGTGTTCTACCTGCTGACCCTGGCGTTGATGCTCGCCATCGTGCCGTGGAACCAGTCCGGGCAGAGCCAGAGCCCGTTTGTCACGGTGATGCAGACCATCGGCATTCCCGGCGCCACCGGGGTGATGAACTTTGTGATTTTGATTGCCGCGTTGTCGGCGATGAACAGCCAGCTCTACATCACCACGCGCATGATGTTCAGCCTGTCCCGTGGCGGCTTTGCGCCAAAATCCATGGGTGCCCTGAGCAAAAGCGGGATCCCGCTCAACGCCCTGTTGCTGTCCAGTTCGGGCATTGCCCTGGCGACCTTGTTGAACGTGGTGTACCCAGAAAGCTCCTTCACCCTGATGATGGCCATCTCGATGTTTGGTGCGATCTTCACCTGGTTCATGATCTTCCTCACGCACCTGTTCTTCCGCCGCTACCGCAAGCGTCACGGCGGGCCGAAGTTGTCCTTCCAACTGCGGTTGTTCCCCTACAGCACGCTGCTGGGGCTGGTGCTGATGGGCGCGGTGATGATCACCACGTTCTTCACCGAGGCGTTCAAGATGACCCTGGTGTTTGGCGTGCCGTTCCTGTTGATCCTGTCGGCGGTGTATTACGTGTTCTTCCGCAAGCGCCACGCAACCCCTGTAGGAGCGAGCGTGCTCGCGAAAAACCCGAGCACGCCACGTTAAACCTGCAAGCCCGCGTTATCGTTGACGACCTTCGCGGGCAAGCCCGCTCCTACCGTGAGTGCGTCCAGCAGGGCAGTGGCATAACCCGGCAACTGCTCGAACGAACGTGCGCACAACAGCAGTTTGCGACAGGCCCAGTCCTCCGTCAGGGGCTGGGCCTGCAATTGCTCGGCGTGGGGCCAGCGCAGCAACGCCGCCCGCGGCACAATCCCCAGCCCTGCGCCACGGGCGACCATGCGCATCACCCCATCAAAGCCGTCGGCGCGCACCCGGGTCTGCAAGCGAAAGCCTGCGTGCAGTGCCTGTTCTTCCAGGTACACCGCCAACGCGCTGTTGGCCGCCAATCCCACATAGTCGTGGAACAGACTGTCGATAAAACTCACCGGCCCTGCCGTCAGCGGATGACCTATGGGCATGATCAGCACCAGCGGGTCATCGCGAAATGCCCGGGTCTGTAAGCCGTGGGTGTCCACCGCATCGGAAATTACCCCCAGGTCTGCCGCGCCCTGGCGCAAGGCGTGGGTGATGCGCAGGCTGGGCAGTTCCTGCAGGTCGATATCAAGGTTGGGGTGGGCGCAGAGAAAGTCCGCCAACAACTCCGGCAGGTACTCACTGAGGGCGGTGGTGTTGCACAGCAGGCGCACCTGGCCTTTGACGCCGTTGGCGTACTCCGTTAGCTCCTGTTGCAGGCGCTCGGCCTGTTGCAACAACAAGCGGGCATGACGGGCCAGGGCGTTGCCAGCGGCGGTCGGGGTCACGCCGCGTCGGCCGCGCAGTAGGAAGGCGACGCCTGATGAGGCTTCCATCGCCCGGATGCGCGCACTGGCGGCGGCCAGGGACAAATGGCTGCGGGCGGCACCGGCTGTGATGTTGCCGGTGTCGAGGATGTGCAGGTAGAGGCGCAGGTCGGTCAGGTCAAAGTGCATGGCTGGAAATCCCGGGTGCCTGGAAGGGCCTCATCGCAGGCAAGCCAACTCCCACATTTGAATGTGTTCACAAATCCAAATGTGGGAGCTGGCTTGCCCGCGATAGCGTTCTGAGCCTCACGCAAAACAGGAGGCTGCCTCAGTATATGGCGAATTTCCAACCCCTCGCCAAACCCGCACAATTCCCGCCATGACCACCTTCCTCGCGTTCTACCAAAACCTCGGCCCAGCCTTGACGCTGCTGGTGATCGGTACCTTCCTGCTGGCCGGCACCGTCAAGGGTGTGATCGGCCTTGGCCTGCCCACCGTCGCCATGGGCCTGCTCGGCCTGGCTATGCTGCCGGCGCAGGCTGCAGCCCTGCTGATCATCCCGTCTACCATCACCAACCTCTGGCAACTGGCCTTCGGTGGGCACTTGGGCGCCTTGAGCAAGCGCCTGTGGCCCATGCTCCTGCTGATTTTTCTCGGCACCGGGCTCGGTTCACTGTGGCTGGGTATGGACGGTGGTGCATGGGTGGTGCGGGCATTGGGCGGGGCATTGCTGGTGTATGCGCTGTGCGGGTTGTTCCTGCCGGCGTTCAGCGTGCCGATCAACACCGAACGCTGGCTGGGCCCGGTGTGTGGCCTGTTGACGGGGATCATCACCTCGGCCACCGGCGTGTTCGTGATCCCGGCCGTGCCGTACCTGCAGGCGCTGGGCTTGAACCGTGACCAACTGGTGCAGGCGCTGGGTCTGTCTTTCACCGTGTCTACCCTGGCCCTGGCGGCCGGGCTGTTCTGGCGCGACAACCTCGGTGCCGGCGAGTTGAATGCCTCGCTGCTGGCGCTGGTACCGGCGCTGCTGGGCATGTGGTTGGGGCAAAAGCTGCGCCAGCGCATCAGCGGCGTGCTGTTCAAGCGTGTGTTTTTTATCGGCATGGCGGCACTGGGCGGGCACTTGCTGATTGGCGGCTAGCGCAACAATCAAATGATTACTCGTGCTTGAAGGTCAAAAGTGTTTTGCCGATCCGTGGCTTACTCACCCGAGGGGTTGCCCGTAGCCTGCGCTCATACATTTTCAACCTTCAGGTAACCCCCATGAAAAAAGTTCTGTTGCTCAACGGTGGTAAAAAATTCGCCCACTCGGACGGTCGCTACAACGACACCTTGCACGACGCCGCCCTGGCCGTGCTGGACCGTGGTGGTATCGACGTGAAAGTCACCCACATCGACGCCGGCTACGACGTTGCGCAAGAAGTTGCCAAGTTTCTCTGGGCCGACGTGATCATCTACCAGATGCCCGGCTGGTGGATGGGCGCGCCGTGGATCGTCAAGAAGTACATCGACGAAGTCTTCACCGAAGGCCACGGCAGCCTGTACGCCAGCGATGGCCGCACCCGTTCCGACGCGTCGCAGAAATACGGCAGTGGCGGCCTGATCCAGGGCAAGCAGTACATGTTGTCGCTGACCTGGAACGCGCCGCAGGCGGCCTTCGACGATCCGAGCGACTTCTTCGAAGCCAAGGGCGTGGATGCGGTGTATTTCCCGTTCCACAAGGCCAACCAGTTCCTTGGCATGAGTGGCCTGCCGACGTTCCTCTGTGTGGACGTGATGAAGCGCCCCTCCATCGAGGCTGATGTGCTGCGTTACGAGCAGCATCTGGCTCAGGTGTTTAACCTGCCCCGGTAATACGGCTAGTATCCACGCAGCCGTATTCACGAGGATTCACGTTGAAAGCCCGATCCGATGAGCTACAGATCTTCGTCTGCGTGATTGAATGCGGGTCGATTTCCGCCGCTGCCGAACAGGTCGGGCAGACGCCCTCGGCGGTCAGCCGTACCTTGTCACGGCTTGAAGCCAAGCTCGACACCACCCTGATCAACCGCACCACGCGGCGCATGGACCTGACCGAAGAGGGCAAGTATTTCTTCGAGCAGGCCAAGCTGATCCTGGCGCAGATGGAGGAGTTGGAAGAGCGCCTGTCGTCGCGGCAGAAAACCCCGTCCGGGCGCCTGCGGATCAACGCGGCGTCGCCGTTCATGCTGCATGCCATCGTGCCGTACGTCGCGGAGTTTCGCCGCCTGTACCCGGATATCCAGTTGGAGCTCAACAGCAACGACTTGATCATCGACCTGCTGGAGCAGAGCACCGATATTGCGATCCGCATCGGCACCCTGGCGGACTCGACCCTGCATGCCCGCTCCCTGGGCTGCAGCCCGCTGCATATCCTCGCCAGCCCCGCGTACCTTGCGCAACACGGTACGCCGAGCACGGTGGCCGAGTTGGCGGATCACACGTTGCTGGGCTTCACCCAGACCGAAACCCTCAACCACTGGCCGCTGCGCCATGTGCAGGGTGATCGTTGGCAGATCGAGCCGGGCATTGCCGCGTCCAGCGGTGAAACCCTGCGCCAGTTGGCGCTGGAAGGGCAGGGGATCGCCTGCCTGTCGCACTTCATGACCATCGAAGACATCAACGCCGGCCGCTTGCAGACGGTACTTGCCCCGTTCAACAGTGGTTATCGCCAGCCGATCAATGCGGTGTACTACCGCAACTCGCAACTGGCCCTGCGTATCCAGTGCTTCCTCGACTTTATCCAGGAAAAACTGGCGCGCTACGCCTGTTGACCCGACTGTTCACCGGTGGCAAGCCCGCTCGCCACGGTGGTCCCCACTCATGTATTTGCGTACCATCGCCACCTCATTCCCCGCAATTCCCCCGGTAAACCCATGAAGCTCTCTCGTCTGCGTGCCGACGCCCTGGCCGGACTCACCACGTCTTTTGCCTTGCTGCCTGAATGCATCGCCTTTGCCCTGGTGGCCCACCTCAACCCGCTGATGGGGCTGTATGGCGCCTTTATCATCTGCACCTTGACCGCCTTGTTCGGCGGCCGGCCGGGGATGGTCTCGGGGGCGGCCGGTTCGATGGCGGTGGTGATCGTCGCGCTGGTGGTGCAGCACGGGGTGCAGTACTTGCTGGCGACAGTGCTGCTGGGCGGTTTGATCATGATTGCCTTCGGCCTGCTACGCCTGGGCAAACTGGTGCGCATGGTGCCGCACCCGGTGATGCTCGGCTTCGTCAACGGCCTGGCGATCATCATTGCCCTGGCACAACTGGAGCATTTCAAGAGCGGTGAGACCTGGCTCAGCGGCACGCCGTTGTACGTGATGAGCGGGCTGGTGGCCGCGACCATGGCCATCGTCTACCTGCTGCCACGCCTGACCCGCGCGGTGCCGCCGGCGCTGGTGGCGATTCTCGGCGTGGGGCTGGCGGTGTACCTGCTGGGCTTGCCCACGCGCACCCTGGGCGACATGGCTCATATCGCCGGCGGCCTGCCGACCTTCGCCCTGCCGCAGATTCCCTGGACCCTGGAAACCCTCGGCATCATCGCGCCCTACGCGTTTTTGATGGCGATGGTGGGGCTGCTGGAAACCCTGCTGACCTTGAACCTCACCGATGAAATCACCGAGACCCGCGGCTACCCCGACCGTGAAAGCGTGGCCCTGGGCGCGGCGAATATGGTCAGTGGGGTGTTTGGCGGCATGGGCGGCTGCGCAATGATCGGTCAGACCGTGATCAACCTCAGCTCGGGCGGGCGCGGGCGCTTCTCCGGGGTGTTTGCCGGGGTGATGATCCTGCTGTTTATTTTGTTCCTGTCGCCGCTGATCGAGCGCATTCCCCTGGCGGCGCTGGTGGGGGTGATGTTCGTGGTGTCCCAGCAGACGTTTGCCTGGGCGTCGCTGCGGGTGATCAACAAAGTGCCGCTCAATGATGTGTTGGTGATCATGGCGGTGACGGTGATTACCGTCTTTACCGACCTGGCCACCGCGGTGCTGTGCGGGATTGTGATTGCCGCGCTCAACTTTGCCTGGCAGCAGGCCCGCGAGCTGTACGCCGATGAACATCTGGAGGCGGATGGCAGCAAGCTCTACCGGCTGCACGGTACGTTGTTCTTTGCCTCGACCACGCCGTTCCTGAACCAGTTCGACCCGGCCAACGACCCGGCCCAGGTCACGCTGGACTGCCGGCACCTGAGCTTTGTCGACTACTCCGCCATCGCGGCGTTGATGACCTTGCGCGAGCGCTATAGCAAGGCTGGCAAGCACCTGCGGGTGCTGCACTTGTCCGAGCGCTGCAAGAAACTGCTCAAGCGCGCGCGAGTGCAACACGACTGACCCCCCACCCTGTAGGAGCGAGCTTGCTCGCGAAAAACGTCAACGATAACGCGGGCCTTCTGGATACACGCGGCGCTCTCAGGTTTCTCGCGAGCAAGCTCGCTCCTACAGGTGCTCACGGCTTGCCGGCGATGGGGCCAGGAGATCGACGCAGGCTTATGGCCCGACGAGGTTTTCCAGTTCTTCGGCGCGGGTCTGGGTCATGTCCAGTACACAGCCAGAGCCATTGACCTGGTCAATACTGCCGCCGGTCGCGGAGCCGGCGAAGGCGCAATTGGCATCGCGGTACTTGATCCACAGGCGCTGCACATCCTGCAATTGTTGCTTGCGCGGGCCTTGCTGGGCCTGCAGCGCGGTTTTGTAGGCGCTGTTCAGGCGCTTGTCCTGGACCTTGGTTTCCTGGGCGTTGCAGCCGACCATCGCGGCTGTGGTGTTGGCGCTGTCCATGCATTTTTGCAGGGCAGGGCTGCTGTCGGCGGCCATCGTGGTGCCGGACGAGGCCAGCAGTATTGCGCTGATGGCGAGGGTTCTACGGTTCATGACGGTATTCCTGAAGATGATTCGGTGTGCAACTTGAGACCGGGCACGGGCAGTCGAGTTTCCCTTACCCCCTGCAGCGCGCATGTAAGAACTATCCCCTGATTTTCATCCCGGGTCTGCGGGCATGTCCCAAAGCGACAGCGCTTATCTGTGGGCGAAAATTACTTTCATAAAATTTGAAAACGCTCCTCGGTAATGATTTATGAGTTTCACAACCAATTCGACGTGACCCTTTCCGAGGAGTACCGCATGGCCACATCACCTGGCGTCTGGCTGTTGGCATACGCTGCCATCGCCATCATTGCATTGATCGTGCTGATTGCACGTTACCGGCTCAACCCGTTTATCGTCATCACCCTGGTGTCCATCGGCCTGGCGCTGCTGGCCGGGATGCCGGCGGATACGATCATGGGCTCTTACGAAGCGGGTGTCGGCAAGACCCTGGGGCATATCGCGCTGGTGGTGGCCCTGGGCACCATGCTCGGCAAGATGATGGCCGAATCCGGCGGCGCCGAGCAGGTGGCGCGAACCCTGATCAACCGCTTTGGCGAACGCAATGCCCATTGGGCCATGGTGTGCATTGCCTTCCTGGTGGGGCTGCCGCTGTTTTTCGAAGTCGGTTTTGTATTGCTGGTGCCGATTGCATTTACCGTGGCCCGGCGCGTGGGGGTGTCGATCCTGATGGTCGGCCTGCCGATGGTCGCCGGTCTGTCGGTGGTGCATGCGCTGGTGCCGCCGCACCCGGCGGCGATGATGGCGGTACTGGCGTATAACGCCTCCGTCGGGCAAACCGTGTTGTACGCGATTTTGATCGGCATCCCTACCGCGATCATCGCCGGGCCGGTGTACGCCAAGTTCATCGTGCCGCGCATTCACTTGCCTGCCGAGAACCCACTGGAGCGCCAGTTCATCGAGCGCGAACCACGCACCCGCCTGCCAAGTTTCGGCCTGACCATGGGTACCATCCTGTTGCCGGTGGTGCTGATGATGATCGGTGGGTGGGCCAACCTGATCTCCACGCCCGGCAGCGGCTTCAACCAGTTCCTGTTGTTTATCGGCAACTCGGTGATCGCCTTGTTGGTGGCGACCCTGGTCAGCTTCTGGACCCTGGGCCTGGCCCAGGGCTTCAACCGCGAGTCGATCCTCAAGTTCACCAACGAATGCCTGGCGCCGACCGCCAGCATCACCTTGCTGGTGGGCGCGGGCGGCGGTTTGAACCGGATCCTGGTGGACGCCGGCGTGACCCACGAGATCCTCGGCATGGCCAATGCCTTCAACCTGTCGCCGCTGGTGATGGGCTGGTTGTTCGCCGCGCTGATGCGCATTGCCACCGGCTCGGCCACTGTGGCCATGACCACCGCGTCCGGCGTTGTTGCGCCTGTGGCCCTGGGCCTGGGTTATCCACACCCGGAATTGCTGGTGCTGGCGACCGGTGCCGGCTCGGTGATTTTTTCCCACGTCAATGACGGCGGCTTCTGGCTGATCAAGGAATACTTCAATATGACGGTAATCCAGACCTTCAAGACCTGGACCGTGCTGGAGACTTTGATTTCGGTGGTCGCCTTCGGCCTGACCTACGGCCTGTCTCTTGTTTTATGAGCCTGATCCTGTAACCCGGAGACCCCATGGACATCCTCTACCAGATCCGCGCCCGCCAGGATTCCTTCAGCGCTGGCGAAGGGCGAATCGCCCGGCTGATGCTTGATGATGTGGGCTTCGCCGCATCCGCCAGCCTGGAAGAGTTGTCCCTGCGGGCCGAGGTCAGCACCGCCACCTTGTCGCGCTTTGCCCGCAGTGTCGGTTGCCGGGACCTGCGCGACCTGCGCCTGCAACTGGCCCAGGCCAGCGGCGTGGGCAGTCGTTTCCTCGACCCGGCGGGGTTGCCCGAGCAGTCGGCGTTTCATCGGCAGATTCTCGGTGATATCGAAGCGACCCTGCGCCAGCATCTGTCGGGCTTCAACCAGGCCGCTTTTGCCGATGCGGTGCACCTGCTGGGCAAGACGCGGATGATCCACGCGTTTGGCATGGGCGGCCCGTCGAGCCTGTGCAGCGAAGAATTACAGGTGCGCCTGGTACGCCTGGGCTACCCGATTGCCGCGTGCCGCGACCCGGTGATGATGCGGGTCACGGCCGCTACATTGAGTGCCGAACACGCATTGATTGTCTGCTCCCTGACCGGCCTCACGCCCGAACTGCTGGGCGTGGTGGAGCTGGCGCGCAACTATGGGGCACGGGTCGTCGCCATCACCCTGGCCGACTCACCGCTGGCGCAGTTGGCCGACGTACTGCTGCCGCTGCAACCGGCCGAAACCAGTTTTATCTACAAACCCACTGCGGCGCGCTACGGAATGCTGCTGGCCATTGACGTGCTTGCCACTGAGCTGGCGCTGGCCAGGCCGGACGACAACCAGGAGCGCCTGCGCCGGATCAAGCTGGCCCTGGACGACTATCGCGGCGGCCCTGACAGCCTGCCGCTCGGAGATTGAGATGAAGTACCACACGTTGATCCGCCAGGCGCTGATCATTGATGGCAGCAACACGCCGGGGTATATCGCTGACGTGGGCCTGCGCGACGGGCGTATCGAGACGATCGGCGACTTGGCGGGCGCCCAGGGCGAGCATGAGATCGAGGCGAGTGGCCGCGTATTGGCGCCGGGATTTATCGACGTGCACACCCACGACGACACCGTGGTGATTCGCCAGCCGCAGATGTTGCCCAAGCTCAGCCAGGGCGTGACTACGGTGATTGTCGGCAACTGTGGCATCAGCGCCTCGCCGGTCAGCCTGCGCGGTGATCCGCCGGATCCGATGAACCTGCTGGGCAAGGCCGAGGCGTTTGTCTATCCGCGGTTTACCGATTACCGCGCCGCCGTGGAAAACGCCGAGCCGGCGCTCAACGTCGCCGCATTGGTCGGCCATACGGCATTGCGCAGCAACCATATGGACGACCTGCAGCGCAGCGCCACACCCACCGAAATCGCGTTGATGCGCGTGCAATTGCACGAGAGTCTTGAAGCCGGCGCCCTGGGCTTATCCACAGGCCTGGCCTACGCCAGCGCGTTCAACGCCGACACCGACGAAGTGCTGCAACTGAGTGAAGAACTGACCGCGTTTGGCGCGGTATACACCACCCATTTGCGCAGTGAATTCGAACCGGTGCTGGAGGCCATGGACGAGGCGTTCCTGATCGGCCGCCACGCCAAGGCGCCGGTGATCATCTCCCACCTCAAGTGCGCCGGCGCGGGCAACTGGGGGCGCAGTCCGCAATTGCTGGCGTCCTTGGAGCAGGCCGCCAAGACCCATCCGGTGGGCTGCGATTGTTACCCCTATGCCGCCAGTTCCTCGACCCTGGACCTCAAGCAAGTGACCGATGCCTTTCGTATCACTATCACCTGGTCGACACCGCACCCGGAAATGGGCGGACAGGATCTGCAGGCTATCGCAGGCACGTGGGGGGTATCGCTGATGGATGCCGCGCGGCGCCTGCAACCGGCCGGCGCGGTGTATTACGGAATGGACGAGAGCGATGTGCAACGGATCCTCGCCCATCCCCTGTCGATGGTGGGTTCAGATGGCCTGCCGGAAGACCCGTTCCCTCATCCGCGTTTGTGGGGCGCCTTCCCACGGGTGCTCGGGCATTTCAGCCGCGACCTGGGCCTGTTTCCGCTGCATACCGCAGTACACAAAATGACCGGACTGTCGGCCGCACGGTTTGGCCTGGCCGGGCGCGGTGCAATCCGCGAAGGGTACTGGGCCGACCTGGTGCTGTTCGACCCGGTGCGGGTGCGCGATGTGGCCGACTTCAAGGACCCGCAACGGGCTGCCGAAGGGATAGATGGGGTGTGGATCAATGGCGTGCTGAGCTACCGCGACGGGCAGGCGAATGGTCAGCGGGCGGGGCGGTTTCTGGCGCGCAGCGGTGATTTGCGTGGGGGGTTCTGATTTCAAGGCTTGGTTTGAAGCCCGCTCGCCAGGGGTGGGGTGTTTGCTTATAGTGGCTGCTTCAAAACAGGGAGCCGTCGCCATGCAGTTAGGAACAGTCACCCCCATCTTGCGGACCTTCGACGAGGCCAAGACTGAGGAGTTTTATATCGGTTTCCTTGGCTTCAAGGTCGATTGGCAGCACCGCTTCGAAGATAATTTCCCGTTGTATCTGCAAGTGTCGTTCGGTGCCTGTGTACTGCACCTGTCCGAGCACCATGGTGATGCCTCACCGGGCGCCGCAGTGCGGATCCAGGCCGCGGGCCTGGACGCTTACCAGCAGCAATTGCAGGCCAAGGACTATCGCTTTGCCAAGCCACAAATCGAAGAAACACCCTGGGGCACGCGGGAGATGAGCATCAAGGATCCATTCGGCAATCGGCTGGTATTTGTCGAGGAAGGCCAGGCCTGATCGACAAATGGCAGGCAATAAAAAACCGCCTTTGCAGGGCGGTTTTTTATTGCAATCCCAGTTAGTGGCTGGGGTTGCTATCTCAAAAGGCGCAATCGACTCGCCGGGATATTAGCGCTGTTCATATCGGCCTGCAAGATTGAGCGATGATCGGTGCTGACGATTTCTGGAGCTTTTTTCGCGTCAATTCCAGCTGCAAAAGGCTGCAATAAATCTCCCGTCCAACACTGGATATTTGACCACTGTTGGTCACACCTTCGACCCAAATGTTGGTTAGGATCTCCTCCGTTCTGCGTTTGTCGCTTTTGAGTGAGTCGGGTGCGCGCGCGAATTCTGGACCGGCCGCCACGGGCTAGTAATCCGTGCCGGATTCATGCGGAAGGACCATTAGCCCGGCCACCTCAAGAGGCGCGATCGACTAGCGTCCAAAGGCTCACGTGTTCCGGTAAGTGCGCTGGAGGTAAGGCCCAACTTCAGGAGGGCCGAGTATGTCCAAGTTTGCACGACGTACGTGGGACCTCGTAGTGAATTGCCTGCGTGTTTATCACGTCTGGAAATTCCTGCGAGACAGCTTCGATGACCGTTAAGGCCTGAGAAGCGCAGCCGCCCCGGTTTTGGCCGGGGCGGCTTTTTGTTTACACCCGGAAATGGCTGACCATCTGCTGCAGCTGGCTGCCCAAGCGTGCCAACTCGACACTGGACTTGGCGGTCTCGTCGCTGGCGGTAGCGGTTTGCTCCGACACATCGCGCACATTGACGATGCTGCGGCTGATTTCTTCGGCCACGGCGCTTTGCTGTTCGGCGGCGGCGGCGATCTGCTGGTTCATCGACTGGATGTTCGACACCGTGCGGGTGATGTTCTCCAGGGAGACGCCAGCCTTGCGGGTCAATTCGACGCTGCTGTCGGTCAGGCTGCGGCTGTTGTTCATCACATTGGCCACTTGCTGGGTACCGTTCTGCAAGCCGGCGACCAGGCCTTCGATCTCCTCGGTGGATTTCTGCGTGCGCTGGGCCAGGCCACGGACCTCGTCGGCCACCACGGCAAACCCACGCCCGGCTTCACCGGCACGGGCAGCTTCGATGGCGGCGTTGAGCGCCAGCAAGTTGGTCTGTTCGGCCACGGCCTTGATCACGTCCATCACGCTGCCGATCTTGTTGCTCTCTTGTTGCAGGTGCGCCATGGCGTCGGTGGAGCGCGCCACTTCATCGGCCAGGCGTTCGATCTGGGCGATGGCTTCGGCCACCACCTTGTCGCCTTCACGGGCCTGGCCATCGGCGGCGGAGGCGGCCTGGGACGCTTGTTCGGCGTTGCGCGCGACTTCCTGCACGGTGGCCGTCATCTCATGCATGGCCGTAGCCACTTGATCGGTCTCGATCTTCTGGCTGTTGACCCCGGCGCTGGTCTGTTCGGTCACGGCCGACAACTCTTCGGCGGCGCTGGCGATCTGGGTGACGCCGTCGCGAATACCGGAAATCAGCTCGCGCAAGGTAGTGCCCATGCGCTGGATACCTTGTTGCAGCACGCCCAGTTCGTCACGGCGGGTTACCTGGATGTTGTGGCTCAGGTCGCCGGACGCGATGCGCTCGACCACGGCCAGGGTTTCCTGCAGTGGGCGGGTGATCTGCCGGGTGATGAGCAGCGCGGCGATAATCCCCACCAACAGGGCCAGCACGGTGCTGATCAGTTGCAGGCTGCGGGCCTGGGCGCTTTCTGCATCGCGGCGTTGCAGTTGGATGTCATACAGGGCTTCGCTGCGCGACACGATATCGGCGCCTTGCACGGTCATTTCCTGGCGGGCGAGGACGATATTGGCATTGGCTGCCTTGTAGGCCTGCACCGCGCTGCGGTAGGCGCCAAAGGCGTTTTCCAGGGCGGTCAGTTCGGTTTGCTGGGATTGACCGAATACGTCCTTCAAGCCCTTGAGGCCATTGATCGCTGACTCGATTTGCGCGGCTGCGCGGGCTTCGGTTTGCGGGTTGACGTTGCCGGTATAGCCGCGCACTTCATAGCGGGCGATCTGGAACTCTTCCTTGGCGTGGTTGATCGCTTCGTACTGGGCGAAGCGCTCGCTGCTTTCGGGCATCTGGCGCACGCTGCGGTCCAGGGCGGCAATCACCAGGCCTGCGGCGTCGGCACGCTCACCCATGGTTTGGCGCGCTGCATTACCGTTGCGGTAGGCCTCGCGCATTTTGTTCAGCGACTGCCGGTAGGCGGTGATGGTGTCTTTCTGCTCGTTGAGCAGCTTGAGGTTTTCCGGGCTTTTGAAGCTGTTGATCAGCTGTTGTTGCTGCGCGGCAAAACTGTCGAGGCTGGCCTGGACATTCTGTGCCACTTCCTCGTCGCCGTTGGCCAGCATGTATTGCAGGCGCACGATGCGCAGCTTGGTCAGCGAAGCGTTGAGCTGGGTGATGTCGCTCATCCAGTTACTGCGGTCGATCAGGTTGCCCAGGCTGGTCCAGCCCGTGAGCGCGAGGATCGAGGTGAGCACCAGCACCAGGCCGAAGCCCAGGCCCAGTTTCAAGTTGACGCTGATGTTGCCAAACCATGTATTCATCGAATTCCTCCAGGAACAGATTGCGTGTACATCAGTTGCTGGAAGGTCGCCCAGCCGATGGATAGACAGGGGATATCGGCAGCCAGGGCGAGAGCTGAAACGGTTTTTTAATGAATGTGGGGTTGGCGGATGAGTGGTATGCAAGAGCCGGCTTGCCGGCTCCTGCGGGGGGGGCTTTATCCGTTGGGGAGGGTGGTCAGGATCAGGCACGACGCCGCATCCCGGCTCAGGTGCAGACGGTTGTGAGCAATGCGCGGATGCCGGGCCTGGCCCTCGGCCTCGCCGCTGTTGGGGTTGACGTCGAAGCGCGGGAAGTTGCTACTGGATATGTCCAGGCGCAGGCGATGACCTTGTTTGAACAGGTTGCAGGTGGCGAATGGCTCGATAGTCAGCTTCACCCGCTCACCGGGTGCCAGCGGTTTGGGCTGCTCCCAATCGTCGCGATAACGGCAGCGGCGGATGCCGTCTGTGATGTTCATCGCAAAGCCTTCCGGATACGCCGCGCTCGGCGGGTAGACATCCACCAGCTTGGCGGTGAAGTCAGTGTCTGGCGCGTCGCTGTCGATCCTCAGTTCGATCTGCACGGGACCTGCGACGACCAAGTCTTCGGCCAGGGGCGCGGTCTGGAAACTCAGCACGTCGTCGCGCTCGGACAAGGGGCGATTGTCGCCCCGGCTGCCAAAAAAGTCGGCGCGCTCGCGCTGGTCGAAGGCGCCGCCGACAAAAATCGGTGCGCCGGACGTCAATGCCCCTCCCACGGTCGGCACCGGGTTGGCCGGGTCGGCGTAGTAACCCAAGACGGACTCTTCGGTACTGGGCGCAACCTCGGTCAGTTGCCGTTGCGCATCCAGGTACAAGGTCAGTGACTGGGTGCCGGGCAGCGGCCATTGCTCGCCCTGCAGCCAACGGCCGCCATGCTGCAGGCGGCCGTTTTCATCCGGCGTGCCGCTGCCGCCGCCCATCAAGAACACCTTCACGCCTGCCTGCGGCGGTGGCGTCCCGGGCTTGAGGGACTGCTCGAACCATTGCAGGCGGCAACTCAGCCAATCCTGCGCCACCTGGCCGTCAAAGGCAGCCTGGGCACCGAACTCGACATCACCGCTGTGGCTGATATTGCGGTCGCCGTGTAGCCACGGGCCCATGATCAATTGCTGCGGTGCGCTGCGGGCTAGGTTGAAGGCGGTGTAGTTGGCCAAGGTCGAGCTGACATAAGCGTCGTACCAACTGGACATGAACAGCACCGGGATATCCGGTAAGTCACCGTAATGACCTTCGGCATAAATCCCCGACTTCTGCCAGTAGGGGCCGAAACTGCCCTGGGCCCACTGCTCCAGCAGATAGGCTTCGTACTCGGGCACATGGCGCAATGGCGATCGGCCCGCCTGCCAGGGCATACGGCGGAACCACTCGTGGATATCTTCGTCTTCCAGCGCCTGGCGCACCTGCGGGTCGGCCAGCGCGGCCGGGCTTTCCTTGGCCTGGCGAACCGCCCAGGTGGCCTGCTTGAGTTCAAACGCGCCACCCTGGCGAATCCCGCATTGGTAGGCATTGGCGAAGCCGCCGCTGTCGAGCACCATGCTGCCCAGGCCCGGCGGATGCAGGCAGGCCATCGCCAGCTGGGTGTGCGCCGCGTAGGACAGGCCCATGCTGCCGATCTTGCCGTTGCACCATGGCTGGCGGACGATCCAGGCCAGGGTGTCGAAACCGTCTTCGCCCTCGGCAGTGTATTTGGTGAACACCCCTTCGGAGGCGTAGCGGCCGCGACAATCCTGGAAGATCGCGACAAAGCCCCGGGCGGTAAAACGAGCGGCCATTTGCTCGCGGGAAATGTGCTGGCCGTCGAGCTGTTTTTCCGAGCGCGACGGTTTGCACTTGTCATAGGGCGTACGTTCGATCACCACCGGATACGGGCCGTCGCCGCCTGCCGGCAGGTAGATGTCGGTGGCCAGGTGGATGCCGTCGCGCATGGCGATCATCTGGTTGTGCAGGGTTTGCATAGGTAAAACACTCATCGACTCAATATCCGGTTTGCACTGCAATGGCCAACAGCACCATCGCCAGCACCGCATAGATCAGGAACAGCGGCAGGATATAGCGCGCCCATTGGCCCCAGCCGACGTTGGCGGTGGCCAGCAGTACCAGCAGGCCGCTGGAGGTGGGGGTGATCATGTTGGTCAGGCCGTTGCCCATCAAAAAGGCAAAGACGGTGGTTTGTGGGCTGACCCCGGACAACTGGCCCAGCGGGCCGAAGATCGGCATGGTCACGGCCGCCTGGCCGGAGGTGGAGGGGATCAGCACGTCCAGCCCCAATTGCGCGAAGAACATGCCGTAGGCCGACACCACTGGCCCATGGTCGCCCACCAGGTTGGCCAGGTTGTTGACGATGGTGTCCAGTACCTGGAAGGTGCTGAGGATGATTTCCACGGCGGTCGCCAGGCCGATCAGGACGCCAGCGATCAGGACCTTTTTCATGCCGTCGACAAAAGCACTGGCGGCGGTGCTGGCGGCCAGGCCAGCGATCAGTGCGAAGGCCACGGTCAGCAGCAGGTAGAACGCCGACAGCTCATGGTATTTCCAGCCCCAGCGGTTCGAGGCATAGACCAGAAAACCAATCCCGCCACCCAGCACCAGCAGGTTCAGCAGATGACGCACGGGCAGGGGTTTACTCTCGAAGGTGATCTGCGCGCTGGCATCAAACCCGTGCTTGCGAATGCTCCACAACACAAACGCGATGCCCACCAGCAGGAAGGTGCAATAGGCCGCGACGCGCATGCTCAAGCCGCTGAAAATCGGCAGGCCGACCATTGGCTGGGCCACCGACAAGGCCACGGGGTTGGAGATGGACGCCAGGTAACCGATCTTCACGGAGATGGTGACGATGGCCAGGCCAATCAGGTTCGACAGCCCGAGGCGATTGGCCATGGCTACCATTAACGGCACGATCAGGATGAATTCCTTGGCCAGCCCCATAAAGGTACTGCCGGCGGAAAAAACCAGCATCAGGCTCGGTACCAACACGTAGATATTGCCCCGGGTCAGCCCCAGCAGGCGCTCCAGCCCGGCATCGATCACCCCGGCCTTGTTCAGCACGCCGAACATGCCGCCGATGAACAGCACCATGAAAATCAGCGCCGCACGCTTTTCGATGCCTTGGGGAATGGCCATGAAACCTTCCACCAGCGACACCGGGCGGGCCGTTGTATCGCCCGCCTTGCGGGGTACCAGGGAGAACAACTGGCTGAAGGAATCCTGCTTTTCCAACACCTGGTACGAGCCGGGTACCACCAGGCCATTCTGGCGCTGGAACTTGCCGGCGTTGACCGCATAGGTGAAAGCCACGGCGAGCAGGACGATGCTCAGCAGAATGATTGCCGGGTTGATTTGCTTGCGTTGCACGGGTTTGTCTGCGACCGCCTCGGTGGGCGGTGGGGTACGGAGGATCTGCGGTTCGGTCATGCTGGCGGCCCCGGCGCGGCCCCCGTCTGAGCGGGGTACGTGCGCTGTTATTGTTGTGGGTAGTGACGCTTGGTTGGGCGGACACTAGGGCAAAGTTTTGCCGGCCACAACGTTATGCGTGGGGCGGGTTGGGGTATGCGTTTTTGTTGTGGTGGGCAGGGTTGCTTGTTGTGACAATGTGGTTTTTTGTGGCGAGGGGGCTTGTCCCCCGCTGGGCTGCGTAGCAGCCCCAATAAGATCGCCGCTTTTTTTCAGGAAGACCTTAGCGCCTGGGTTTGGGGCTGCTGCGCAGCCCAGCGGGGGACAAGCCCCCTCGCCACAACAAGCCGGCTCATCACAACAAGCACTCTGGGGATCTATGTGCTCAGATTCAGTCGCTGTTTAAGGTGATCGGCAAAGGCCGTTACCAGCTGTGAGCGTGGCTCGTCGGCACGGAAGGCCAGGCCAAATTCGTAGGGCAGCGCCGGGCGGAATGGGCGGCTGACAATCGGCAGATGCATGAAGTGGCTGGCCAGCAAACCGTTGACGATCGACACCCCCAGCCCTTCGGCGACAAAGCTGCACGCGGCACCCACCGAGTGCACTTCGACCCGCACTTGCGGTGTCAGGTTGGCAGCGCGGAACATCTGGTTCAGTTCGGTACGCACTGCCCGCTGTCGGCCCAGCATCACCAGCGGCACATTGCGCAGATGCTGTACCTCGACGAAGTCGTGGCGACTCAATGGGTGGTCGACCGGCATCACGCACACGCCTTCGGTGTGCAGCACCGGCTCGACATCGAAGTCGGGCATCTCGGTGGGCAGGCGCACAAAGCCCAGGTCGGCGGAGCGGTCCAGTACGGCACGTTCGATCATGTCGTAGGAGCCGGTCAGCAGTTCGACCACGATGTCTTCATGGTCCTTGAGAAAGTCCGCGACAATACGCGGCAACAATTCCTGGGTCATGCTGGTGGGTACGCCGACCTTGAGCAGGCTTTTGCGTGAGCGACCTACGCGCATTTCATCGGCCAGGCGCTGGATTCGTTGCATGCCGTCCACCAATCCTGCGACTTCGGTGAGCAATTCCTCAGCCTCTGGCGTGGCCATCAAGCGGCCCTTTTTGCGCAGGAACAGCGCAAACCCCAGGGCGTCCTCCAACTGGCTCAACAGGCGGCTGACCGCAGATTGCGACAAGCCCATGCGCGTGGCTGCGCCGATGGTCGAGCCGGTGGACATGATCGCCTTGAAGGCTTCGAGTTGCTTGAGGTTCACCGTGGGTTTCCTGTCGAAGGGCGGCTTTGCGCATAGCGTCATGCGCTTCTCGCATAACGTTGTGGGGCGTTCGGCAAGCCGTTAGTGTCCGCCCCAATGTGACCTGGCGTCCAGCCTGGCACACGGAGCAACTGCCCATAAAAACCGACAATACGGCATTGAGGAAACACTGATGCGTGAGCTTTTCACGAAGAGCGGCGTCGTCACCGCAGGCTTACTGGCGAGTGTGTCGCCGGCGCTGATGGCCCAGGGTTTCTGGGAGGACTCCCATGGCAAATTGACCCTGCGCAATTACTATTTCAACGACGGTTATCGCGACGGTGGCGAGGACCGCAAGGAGTGGGCGCAAGGCTTTTTGCTCAACCTGCAATCGGGCTACACCGAAGGCTCCGTAGGATTTGGCCTGGACGCCCTGGGGCTGTCGGGGATCAAGCTCGACTCCAGCCGCACCCACGCCGGTACCGGCTTGTTGCCGGTCCACGATGACGGGCGCGCCGCCAATGAATTCGCAAGCCTGGGCGTGACCGCAAAAATGCGCATCGGCGCTACCGTGCTGAAAACGGGCACGTTGCTGCCGAAGACCCCGGTGCTGGTACACAACGACGGTCGCTTGCTGCCGCAGACGTTTCGCGGCACGCAGATCGAATACACCGGCATCCGCAACCTGTACCTGCACAGTGGGCACCTGGACCAATTCAAGCTGCGTAACTCCACCGACAGCGTGGATATTTATCCACAGGGCTACAGCGGCAAAAAGGGCACTGACTTCGATTTCGCCGGTGCCACCTATGCTTTCACGCCTACTCTCAGTGGCACTTGGTACTACGGCGAAATGCGCGAATTCTATCGCCAACAATTCCTTGGGCTGGTGCATAAGCAGCCGTTGGGGCCGGGCAGCCTGACCAGCGACCTGCGCTACTTCATCAGCAACGAAGCGGGCGAGGCGCGTAACGGCAAGGTCGACAGCGACATGTTCAGCGGCCTGTTCACTTACCGCCTGGGTCGGCAGGCATTGGGCGTGGGCTACCAGAAAGTCAGCGGCGACACCGCGCTGCCCTATGCCAGCGTGTCGACGGTGTACTCGTTCAGCAACGCCGGGGTCGGCAAGTTCATCCAGGCTGGTGAGCAAACCTGGATGCTGCGCTATGACTACGACTTGGCTGCGGTGCTGCCGGGCTTGAGTTTCATGAGCCGTTACTACAAGGGCCAGAACGGCGACTTCAAGGGCCGTGAAGCTCGCGAGTGGGAGTCCGATACCAACCTGCGCTACGTGATCCAGGACAGCACCTTCAAAGGCCTGGGCGTGGAGTTGCGCAAGGCCACTTACCGTTCTACCTATGCCAGTGACCGTGATAACTACCGGGTTTATCTCACGTACGACCTGGCGCTCTGGTAGGCCTTACTGTTCGACAAAAGAGTAGGGGCGACTGCCCACGGTGATCTGCTTGAGGGCGGTGACCGGGATGGTCAGTTGCTCGATACGGTCCAGCAACGCCAGGTTGCCCGGCCTGGCATCCAGATAGGTACGCAGTTGTGCCTCTGTGTGCAGGATCGGCAAGTTGCTCTGGGTGTAAAACACGGTGGCGCCGGCCACGCGCTCGTTGGGCTGGTACAGCACCACCGTGTGGCCTTGGGCTTGTAATGCCTGGATTTGGCGGGTCAGGGGGACGAAGGATTCACGCCGGTCGGCCTTTGGCGCATACCAGATAGCGGCGCCCAGGTAGCAGGCAATCACCACGCTAAACACGCCACAGATCAATCCACGACGATAGGCCGGCAGGCGGCTGAGCAGGACCGCGCCATACTCGGCCGCGAGGACCGCTGCCGCCGGTGTCAGGGCCATCAGATACACAATGCGTTTGCTCGACGCGAAGGTCAGCAGGGTAAATTGCGCCACCAGCCACAGGCTGAAAAACAGCAGGTAACGATTGCTCGCCAGGCTTTTGCGAAAGTGCCACAGGCCCAGGTACACCAGGATGTTCCATGGCAAAAAGGCTTCGGGCAATTTGGCGAGGTAGTAGTAGATGGGCTCGTAATGCCCGGCTTCGACGAAGGAACCGCTGAAACGCCCGACGCTGTTGGTCCATAACACCTCACCGACTGCCTGCAGGCCGCCGCGTTGATACAGGAACCCCAGCCAGATCAACAGCGGCACCAGTGCGAGCACAGTGAAGGCGCCCGGTTTTAGCCATTGGCCGAGTTGCAAGCGTTTGTCCATCAGGCTGGTGCAGGCCAGGTAGGCGAATATCACAATGCCCGGCATCGCCAGGCCCAACACGCCTTTGCTCAGCGTGGCGATCATCATCCCCAGGGTAAACAGCAGCCAACTGCCGACGTTGGCGCTGTGCCGGGACTCGGGGCGCATGGCCTGGTAGAGCGCCAGCAGGGCCAGGGTTACGCCGAGGCTGAGCAGCGCATCTTCACCCACGCCGCGCACGTTGCTCCAGTAACTGGCCATGGTCGCCAGTATCAGCGCTGCGCAAAACGCCAGCGACGTGGGCCGCCCGAACCGGCGCAGCATGCCGTACAGCAGCATCACGCTGAACAACCCGGCAAACGCCGAGGCCAGCCGTACCGCGCCGGTGCTGGCGCCAAACAGGCGAATCGCCCCGGCATCCAGCCACAGGCTCAGGGGTGGTTTTTCCAGGAATGGCTCACCGAACAGCCGCGGCACCACCCAGTCATTGTCCAGGTGCATGGCCATGGCAATTCCCGCCACCCGGGCTTCGGTGGAGCCTTGCAACTGGTGATTGCCCAGGGCAACGAAGAACAGCAAACCGGCAAGCAGCAGCAACAGCGTGGCAGGGCGTGTCATGGAGTGGGTTACCGGATGGGAGGGGGGCAGCGTTGGAGTATACGAAGGCAATCCTTAACCAATTGTGAACGCCCGAGCGATAGACAACCCTTGCAGGCGCTGGCTTGCCAGCGATGAGCATAGGTATCTACACAACTTTGCCGTAACGCCTAAACCCAAGCAGATAGGGCTCTTGTGGCGAGCGGGCTTGTCGGAACGCCGCATCGCCCGCGCTGGGCTGCGAAGCAGCCCCAGAACCAGCCACTACGGAGTATCTGATACACCGCATTCGGCTTACTGGGGCTGCTTCGCAGCCCAGCGCGGGGCAAGCCCGCTCGCCACAGGGAAGTTCGTCAGTTTCTGAAAGTTGTGTAGATACCTATGCAGCGATGAGGTCGATAAGCCTTGCGCCAATCATGCGGCCGCCATCGCCGGCAAGCCGGCTCCTACAGGGAAGGGTGGCGGTTGTTAGGGGTTGGCCTGCCCGGTGGCCTGGAAGTGGTCGGTTTGCTGCCGCCTCGGGAACCTACCATTGCCAGGTCCCGATCCACTCCGGAACGGGTTCCCCTACAGGAGAAAGCGATGAGTAACGATCCACAGGCCATCGTGGTCAGAGCCGTGCAAGCCGAGGACTATGAGCAATGGCTGCAACTGTGGCTGGCCTACCAGGACTTTTATCAAGTGACCCTGGATGAGACCACGACCCGCACCGCCTTCAGCCGCTTGCTCGATGCCGATGAAGCCATGGCCTGCGCGGTAGCGGTACAGGGCGATGAGGTGGTGGGGCTGGTGCATGCGCTGTTGCATCGTTCGACCTGGGCGGTGGCTGACTTTTGCTACCTCGAAGACCTGTACGTGGCCCCCACGGTACGCGGTGGCGGTACCGGCAAGTTGCTGATCGAATGGGTCCAGCGCTATGCGCAGTATCACGGCTGTGCACGTTTGTACTGGCATACCCAGCAGACCAATAAACGCGCGCAAAAACTCTACAACTGGATCGCCGAAGACTCGGGTTGCATCGAGTACCGGATGGCCCTGTAAAGCCCCGCCCATATGGCTCGCCGATATTGGTCGTGGACATATCGGCGGCTTCGCACAAAGATGCATGGTTTTTTAGCCCTTGGCCAAGTCAATGACCCACAACCTGGAACTGGACACGCTGAAGATCCGCCTGACGGACCCCAAGCTGGCCTCGCTGGATTTGCGGGTGCGGGTGCAACGTGTGCTGCGCCAATTGATCCTCGAGGGCGTCCTCGCGCCAGGCAGCCGTTTGCCCGCGACCCGCACACTGTGCAAGTCACTGGGCATTTCCCGGGATACCGTAGAAATGGCCTACGTCCAACTGCAACTGGACGGTTACCTGAGCCGGCGCGAAGGCTCGGGCAGTTTCGTCTCCGAGAAGATTGGGCCGAGCCTGCGGGGGGCGCGCAAGCGCCAGCCGCTGATGCCAAACCAGGCCCCGGCGCTGAGTGCCAGGGGCGCGCAGATCCTCGCCAGCGGCGGCGTCAGCGACCAGCAAGTGGTCAAGGCGTTTGCCACGGGGCTGCCGGAAACGCGCACCTTCCCCGTGGGCATCTGGGAGCGCCTGCACCGCCAGGCATTGAAGGACTACCGCCCGAACCTGCTGTTGCATGGCGACCCGCAGGGTGCTGAACCCCTGCGCCAGGCCATCGCCGACTACCTGAACCTGGAGCGCGGTGCGCGGGTCACGCCGGATCAGGTGCTGGTGCTGTCCAGTACGCGTCAGGCCCTGTACTTGTGCGCGCAGGTGCTGGTCGACAGCGGCCAGCCGATCCTGATGGAAGACCCCGGTTACTTCGGCGCCCGCAAGGCGTTTGAAATGGCCCAGCTCAAGGTGGTACCGGTGGCGGTGGACGCCAAAGGCCTGTGCATCGACGCCTTGCGCGCCGACCGCAGCGGCGCCAACGCGGTCTATGTCACGCCGTCCCATCAATACCCCACAGGCGCGACCCTGGCGTTGGAACGGCGCCTGGACCTGATCGCCTGGGCCGAGCAACGCCAAGGCTGGATCATCGAGGACGACTACGACAGCCAGTTTCATTACGAAGGCTTGCCGACCGCCTGTGTGCAGGGCCTGGACAACTACCAGCGCACGCTCTACCTCGGCACCTTCAGTAAGTCGCTGTACCCCGGCTTGCGCATGGGCTTTATGGTGCTGCCCCGGGAGTTGGTCAAACCCATGACTTACGCCCGCAGCATCCTCGACGGCCACACCCCGCAAATCGCCCAGTTGACCCTGGCACGCTTCATGAACGATGGGCATTTCGGCAGCCATATACGCGCGATGCGCAAAATCTACGGCGAGCGCCGGGATGCGATGGCCGAAGCGGTTGAGCGTCACTTGAGCCATGTGGTCACCGCCAGCTTGCCGCCCGGTGGCTTGCAGTTACCGTGTGTGTTGCATGAGGGGTGGTCGGAGCTGGAGACCATACGCCAGGCGGCGCGGGTAGGTATCCAATTGCCAGGCCTGACTCGGCTCTACGCCCAGCCGCCGGCGAGGGGCGGTTGGCTGCTGGGGTTCTCGGCGCTGACGCCCGGTGAAATCGACAGCGCCAGCCGGCAGTTGGCCAAGGCGCTCAAGGGTGGTCTGGTGCAAGGTGGCGAAGTGGACTGAAAGGACGGTCCGGTGCTTGTTAGCCTTTGCGGCCTTAACAAAAGGAATGCGCCATGAACCGACCCGCCCCACGCTTGCGCCTCGCCGATTACCTGTCACCGAGCATCAGTGCGTTGATTTCCGTCATCGTCAATTACGCCGGCACTTTTGTCCTGGTGTTCCAGGCCGCGCACCTGGCGCAGTTGAGTGCGGCGCAAACGGCTTCATGGGTGTGGTCGGTGAGTATCGGCGTGGGCGTGACCGGTGCGTGGTTGAGCTACCGCTACCGCGAGCCGATCATCACGGCGTGGTCGACGCCGGGTGTGGCTTTTCTGGCGACGGTCATGCCGTTTACTCCCTATGCCGAGGTGATTGGCGCCTATGTGATGTGCGCCATCGGTTTTATCGTCCTGGGCCTGAGTGGCGCGTTTGAGCGCTTGGTGCGGCTGATCCCCGGCGGCATTGCCGCGGGTTTGCTGGCGGGGATTCTCCTGCAGTTTGGTGTGGCGGCCTTTGGTGGGGCCAGTGCAGACCCGCTGTTGGTGATCGTGCTGGTGGTGGCCTACGCGGTGCTGCGCCGCTTTACCTCACGTTATGCGATGGTCGGGATTCTGTTGATTGGCCTGGGGCTGCTGCTCGCCCAGCAGCGGCTCGACTTGCACAGCCTTGAGCTGCAACTGGCGGCACCGGTGTTTGAAATGCCGCATTTTTCCATCGCGGCGTTTTTTGGCGTGGCCTTGCCGTTGTTCGTGATCACCCTGACCGGGCAATACATCCCCGGCATGCTGGTGCTGCGCAACGACGGGTTCAAGACCAGCGCCAATCCGATCATCACCGTCACGGGCCTCGGCTCTTTGCTGATGGCGCCGTTCGGGGCTCATGCGTTCAACGTCGCGGCAATCACGGCGGCGATCTGCACCGGGCGCGATACCCATCAGGACCCGTCCAAACGCTACATCGCGGGGTTGGTGTGTGGGGCGCTGTATATCCTCGTCGGGGTGTTTGGCGTGACGTTGGCGACCTTGTTCATGGTCCTGCCGCGCGCATTCATCACCACCTTGGCGGGCCTGGCGCTGCTCGGCGCCATTGGTTCAAGCCTGGCCAATGCAATGGCCGATACCCGCACCCGGGAAACGGCGCTGATCACCTTTTTGGCGACGGCGGCCAATGTCACGTTACTGGGGATTGGCGGCGCGTTCTGGGGGCTGGTGGCGGGGTTGCTGGTGCATGGGGTGATTCATGGTGGGCGCCGGGCGCTGGCCTAGCCCCATAAATCCCAACTGATAGGGCTTTTGTGGCGAGCGGGCTTGCCCCGCGTTGGGCTGCGAAGCAGCCCCAATAAACCGAATGCGCCGTAACAGACACACCGCGGAGGCTGGTTTTGGGGCCGCTTCGCAGCCCAGCGCGGGGCAAGCCCGCTCGCCACAGGGGACTTTGTCAGAGGAGATGCCCTTGTTGCACGACGATCCCCATTGGGCCGCTGAGTTTTTCGACCCGTATTTCACCGCCATCCCTGAGCGCGCCGGGGTGGCAAACCCTGATTTTCTTCGCCACCTCTTGATCGTAGACCGTTGCACCTGTGCAACTGCGTTTGCCGTGGGCGGCATATTCGTAGGTGGCGACGTAGCTGACCGGAATGGTGCTCGACCAGTAAGTCAGATAGGACAACACCACCACGCCCAGCAGCAACGACAGGACACACGTGCCGCCCGCGACCTTCAGCCAGTGGAGCGGGGTGTATTTGAGGCGAGGGTTCCTGCGCCACACCATCAACGCAAACCCCGCCACGGCAAACGCGGTCGAGCTCACTTGGTAGATCTTTACGGTCAGCGCATTGAAGTACACCACCAGGTCGATATGGAACAGCCAGTTCACAATCGTGACCGCAAAAAGTAGCAGAGCAGTGCCGACGAGCAGCTGCGAGAGGATAGGTTTTTTACTCAATTCAAATGGCTTCCCTGCATAAAAACGGTGTGCAAGCGTGGTCCATCGTCCCCTGGCTTGCCTTTTGGTCAGATAAAACAGCGGGGAGTATAAACTTCTACTTGTCTCTAATGAGAAGTATTACCATGTGCGACTCCCGTCAGTTGTCAATTTGGATATCTCGCCGATGGCCGCATCCTCTTCCACCCACCGTGCTGTGGGTGAACTCTACGCCCAGCACCACGGCTGGGTGGTGCAGTTGCTGCGGCGCAAGCTAGGCGGGCAGGAGCAGGCGCTGGACCTGGCACAGGATACCTTCGTGCGCATTCTCAGCAGTGGGCCATTGCCGCTGTTGCGTGAGCCGCGGGCCTATCTGAACACGGTGGCCAGCCGTTTGTGCGGCCAGTATTTTCGCCGGCAGGCCCTGGAGCGTGCGTACGAACAATCCCTGGCGATCCTTGAGCCGGAACACGCGCCATCCCCGGAAACCCGCTTGCTGGTGCTTGAAGCGCTGGATGCGGTAGGGCAGGTGTTGGACGGGCTTGGGAGCCGGGTGCGGGAGGTTTTCCTGCTGTCGCAGTTGGACGGCCTGACTTATCCACAGATCGCCGAGCAACTGGGCCTGACCGTGAATGTTGTGCAAAAGGCCATGCTCAAGGCCTATCGGCATTGCTACCTGGCGGTGTACCAGGCATGACGATGTTCCAGCCCGCCGACGATCAGTTGTTGGATGAATACGTGCTGGATCAGGCACTGATGTGGATGGTCACCCTGCAATCGGGTGTCAGTGGCGCGGCCGAGCAGCGGGCATGTGCCGCCTGGCGCAATGCCAACCCCCAGCATGAACTGGCCTGGCAGCGCTTGACCGGCTTGAGTCGCGACCTGCGCAGCAGCACCAGCGCGTTGCCCGCCCCCAGTGCCCGGCAGTTGTTGCGGGCCCGCAGCCTGACGTCGCGGCGCACGTTGCTCAAGGGCTTCGCCGGCCTGGGGATTGCCGCGGCCATGGGGTTGAGCGTGCGTGAACGGGTACTGCTGCCCCAGTTGTTCAGTGACTATCGCACCACCACGGGCGAGCGGCGGCCAGTGCGGTTGGCCGGTGCCGGTGAAGTGCAACTCGATACCCAGACCGCCGTGGATGTACGCGGCCCGCAATTGACCCTGAACCAGGGGCGCCTGCTGTTGGCGACGGCGGCGGATACCTTCGTCGGCATCAAGACCGCCCATGGCTGGGTACGGCCGGCGGCGCTGTCGCGGCTGATCATCAGCCAGGACCTGGCGGGCCAGCACGGGACCCAGGTGCAAATGCTGGCCGGCAGTGTAGTGGTCGAACCGTTGCAGGGCGCCCGAGTCGCGATCGGTATCGGCCAGCAGTTGACGTTTGACCGTCACCAAAGCCGCCCGGCGCAACCGCTCTTGCCCGCCGCCGATGCCTGGACCCGTGGCCTGCTGATTGCCGAGCGCATGCCCCTGGCCCAGGTGATCGAGCAACTCAACCGCTACCGGCGCGGTGTGCTGCGCTGTGACCCGGCCGTCGCGGGCCTGCAAGTCTCGGGTTCGTTCTCCCTCGACCGGCCGGACGCCAGTCTGGATTTGCTGGCCAAGGTATTGCCGGTCCGCGTGCAGCGGGTCTTCGGCTACCTGGCGACAGTGGTCCCCGCCTAGGTTAAAAAAAATCCCATAGGGCCGGCAGTATTTGCCATCTCGTGCATCAAGACAGGGAAGACGCTGAATAAAAGCGCCCTCCAACCTTTCACCACAGGACAGTCTTTATGCACAGCCGCGTCACTCCGCTTGCCAGCGCCCTGCGCGCCATAATCGTCGGTTTAACCGTGGCAACGGCCAGCCACGCCGCCATGGCCGCCACTTCGCAGCCTGCCACCGAACAAGCCCCGCGCCAGTCCTATGACATTGCTGCCGGTAGCCTGGACCGTGTGCTGGGGGCTTTCGGCAATCAGGCAGGGGTGATGATCGCCATCGACTCGGCGCTGGCCAAGGGTGTGCAAAGCCAGGGCTTGCACGGCAGTTTTGCCGTAGCCGAGGGGCTTGAGCGCCTGCTGGCACCGCTGGGCATGCAGGCCGAGTACGAGCAGGGCAGTTATCGCGTGGTGGCGCGGGCCGCCGACGGGCAAGTGCAATTGCAGGCCACGCAGATCAGCGCCAACCAGTTGGGCTCGATCACCGAAGGCACTGGCTCCTACACCCCCGGGACGATTGCCACGGCCACGCGCATGGTGCTCACCCCACGGGAAACGCCGCAATCGATCTCGGTGGTCACGCGCCAGGTGATGGACGACTTCGGCCTCAATGCCATCGACGACGTGATGCGCCACACCCCCGGCATCACCGTGTCGACCTATGACACCGAACGTACCAACTACTATTCCCGTGGTTTTTCCATCGTCAACTTCCAGTACGACGGCATTCCCACCCTGCGCGACGCCCAGTACTCGGCGGGGCAGACCCTGACCGATATGGCCCTGTATGACCGCGTTGAAGTGCTCAAGGGCGCCACCGGCCTGCTGACCGGCGCGGGTGGCCCGGGCGGCACCATCAACCTGATTCGCAAGAAGCCCACTTCCGAGTTCAAGAGCAGCATCGAACTGGGCGCTGGCTCCTGGGATAACTACCGCTCGCAGATCGACGTCAGCGGCCCGTTGACCGAAACCGGCAACGTGCGCGGCCGGGCTGTGGCGGCCTACCAGGACAAAAAATCATTCCTCGACCACTATTCGCGCAAGACTGGCGTCTACTACGGCATCCTCGAAGTCGACCTCGACCCCGACACCTTGCTGACCCTGGGCGCCGACTATCAGGACAGCGATCCCAAAGGCTCCAGCTGGACCGGTACGCGCACCATCTTCGATCCGGCCGGTAATAAACTGGACCTGCCGCGCTCGTTCAACAACGGGCCGAAGTGGAGCAGTTGGGAGCAGTACAGCCGCACCCTGTTCGCCACCCTGGAGCACAACTTCGACAATGGTTGGGTCACCAAGGGCCAGTACAACCATCAGATCAATGGCTACGACGCGCCGTTGGGCTACATCTCCCAGGACACCCTGAGCGCCAGCTCGATCTTCGCGCGTAAATACACCGGCGAGACCACCAGTGACAGCCTCGATGTGTACGCATCCGGGCCCTTTGAACTGTTCGGTCGTGAGCACCAACTGGTGGTGGGCCAGTCGTTGTCCATCTCCAAATGGAAAGGCAAGGACTACGGCAGCGCGACTTATTTCGACAATTCCTACGACTTCTACAAGTGGCACGGCGAAGCCATCAAGCCGCTGTGGAACCAGCCGACCAAGATCAATGACGAAACCACGCGCCAGACCGGCAGCTACATCACCGGCCGTTTCAGCCTGATGGATGACCTGCATTTGCTGTTGGGGACGCGCATCGCCAACTACCAAGTCACCGGCACCAGCGACACCCAGGAAAGCGGCAAAGTCGTGCCCTACGCCGGCCTGACCTACGACCTCAACGACAACTTCACGGCCTACGCCAGCTACACCGAAATCTTCCAGCCGCAAACCCAATATCGCGACCGTACGCGCACCATGCTTGATCCCAACGAAGGCAAGAACTACGAACTGGGCCTCAAGGGCGAATTCTTCGACGGGCGCCTGAATGCCAGCCTGGCCTACTTCGAGGTCCATGAGGAGAATCGCCCGATTGCCGATACCGCCTACAACTCCCAGCCGGGCGTGGACTACTCCTACATCGGCACGAAAACCCAAACCAAGGGCTACGAAGCGGAAATCTCCGGTGAACTCAGCCCCGGCTGGCAGCTGCAGGCCGGCTACACCCACAAGATTGCCCGTGATGACGACAAGAAAAAGGTCGCCACCTGGGAGCCGGAAGATCAACTGAGCTTCTACACCAGCTACAAACTCCAAGGCCGCCTGGACAAACTCACCCTGGGTGGTGGCGCGCGTTGGCAGGCTGCTGGCTGGCAAAACGTCAACAACCCTGGCACGCGTCAGAGCGAGAAATTCACCCAGGACCCTTACTGGTTGGTGGACGTGATGGCTCGCTACCAATTGACGGAAAACCTGTCGGCCACGTTGAACGTCAACAACCTGTTCGACAAGGCGTACTACACCAACATCGGCTTCTACGACTCGGCGTATTACGGCGACCCACGCAATGTGATGGTGACCACGCGCTGGGATTTCTGACGGCCTGATCGTGGTGATAGGGCAGTGGAGGGGGCTTTAGTGGTGAGGGGTTTTGTGGGGAAGGGACAAGCCCCCTCTCCACAAAAGCCCGCGCACACCCCTTGAGCCATTTAGAGGCTGCGATCAGCTCTGGGCTTGCTCCACCAACCAGTCGATCAGCGCCTTGAGGCGTTTTGGCAAGTTTTCGTGGGCGGGATGCACCAGGTAGTAACCGTAGTTGAACGCCTGCCTGAAACCACCGAAGGGCAGCACCAACTCGCCATCCTGCACGCGCTTGCGCACCAGTTGTTCACGACCGATGGCCACGCCCGCATGGTTGATCGCCGCAAGGGTGCTCAAGTCGGAGCGGTCAAAGGTCATGAAGCGGTCTGGCAATGGGCTGCTGTCGCCCACCGCATCCAGCCATAAACGCCATTCTGCATCGAATGAGATGTTGTCCCACGCCGCCACATCGTGCAGCACCGTGCACTGTGCCAAGCGTTCCGGGCGGCCCATCAGGCCATGGGCCTGGGCATATTGCGCGCTGCACACCGGGGCAATCCGCTCGGGCATCAGGCGGATACTTTCCAGGCCCGGATGCTCGCCGTTGGAGTAGCACAGCACCAGGTCGATGCGGCGGGTGCGATAGTCGATGGGTTCGTTGCCGACCCGCACATCCAGTTGAATCCCGGGATAGCGTGCGGTGAAGTCGGCCAGCCTGGGCACCAGCCAGCATTGCGCGACGGAAGGCCTTGCGTAGAAGCACAGCTGGCCTTCGATCTGGCTGTCGGAACGTTCTTGCACGGCCTCGGACAGGGTGTCCATGGTGTGCTGCATGACCTTGAAAATCCGCTCGCCGTCATCGGTCAGGTCGACCTTGCGGGGCAGGCGATGGAACAGCTTGAGCGACAGATCCTCCTCAAGCCGGGCGATGCGGTGGCTGACCGCGCTGGCGGTCAGGCACAGCTCGTCAGCGGCGCGGGCAAAGCTTAGGTGGCGGGCGGCGACCAGGAATGTATGCAGGTTGGACAGGTGGGCGCCGTTAAGTTTGGGCGCTTTGCTCAGGCCAGGTACTGCCATGTGTTTATCCCTCTTCGCGTCGACCGCCGGCGATCAACGATGGGTTGTGGTTTGCAGCGCACGCCCCTTGTCCAGGTAAGTGGCGTACTCCTCGGTAGGGACCATGCTGCCGCCGGTTCCCCAGATCAAGTGGGTGGCATTGGCCAACCGCGTTGGCGTGACGCCAATGCGCTGCAAATACTGCGCGTCCTTGAGTACCCGCACAATGCCAGGTGCGCCGGCCAGGGCCGAAGGTTCGAGTTTTACCCCTTCAAGCTCGTGGGCGAGGAACATCAGGCGGTAGAGTTCCTCATCGGTGACGGTGTAGTAACCATCGATCAGGCGCTGCATCGCCCGCCCGACGAAACCCGAGGGTCGGCCCACGGCCAGGCCGTCAGCGGCGGTGACATTATCGATGCCGAAGTCCTGCACACTCACTTGGTCGTGCAGCCCGGTATACACACCAAGCAGCATGCACGGCGAGTGGGTGGGTTCGGCAAACACACAATGCACGGCATCGCCAAACGCCAGCTTCAAACCAAACGCCACGCCGCCAGGGCCGCCGCCAACACCGCAGGGCAGGTACACGAACAGCGGATGCTCGGCGTCCACCGGCACGCCTGCCACTTCAAATTGCCGGGCCAGGCGCTCGGCGGCCACGGCATAGCCGAGGAACAGGTGGGGCGAGTTTTCATCGTCGATGAAATAGCAGGCGGGATCGTTTTGCGCCTGCAGGCGACCGTTTTCGACGGCAACGCTGTAGTCGGATGGGTACTCGACCACGGTCACGCCGCTGGCGCGCAGTCTGTCCTTCTTCCATTGGCGGGCATCCGATGACATATGCACCGTGGCCTGGAAGCCCAGCATGGCGCTCATGATGCCGATGGACAGGCCCAGGTTGCCGGTGGAGCCCACGGCGATTTTGTACTGGCTGAAAAACCCCAGTGCGCGTTCGCTGGCCAAGGTCTCGTAGTTGTCGTCGAGCGTGATCAAACCAGCCTGCAGGGCCAGGTCTTCGGCATGTTTGAGCACCTCATGGATACCTCCACGGGCCTTGATCGAGCCCGAGATCGGCAAGTCGTTGTCTTTTTTCAGCCACAGCGCGCCGCTGTCGGGCAGGGCGGCCTCGCTCAAAAGCGCTTGCTGCAAGGTCTTCAGCGGCTGGATCGCCGACTCGATAATGCCGCCCGCCGCTGCAGTTTGCGGGAACACCTTGGCCAGATAGGGCGCGAAGCGCAGCAGGCGTGCGCTGGCGTCTTTTACATCGGCCAGGGTCAGGCCCACATCCCCAAGCGCCACAGCGGCTGGGGCGATCGCGGGGTTGAACCAGCTGACCTGCTCCAGCGCGACCAATGGCTGGATAACGGGATGGCTTGCGTACCAGGCGTCTAGGGTTTTGCCTTGAATCATGGGAACTGCCTTTGAGGTGGGGTTCATCATACAAACCGCGAAAGAATCAGGGTAAAGACCAGGGCCGCCACCGAGGCGAGCACAGTGGCGCCAGTGAACTTCTTGAGTGCTTCGGAGAGGGAGATCCCCAGGTACTCTTTTACGACCCAGAACGCCGAGTCCGTCACGTGGGTCCAGCCGATGGCGCCGGCACCGATGGCGATCACCAGGATCTCGGGGCTGTATTGAGGGTTCTGTCCGAGGATCGGCAGCACCATGCCGGCGGTGCTGATCATGGCGACGGTGGCCGAGCCGACGGCGAAGTGCATCAAGCCGGCGATCAACCACGCCAAGATGATCGGGTTGATGTTGGACTGGCCCAGCACGTCCGCCAGCACCTTGCCGATGCCGCTGCCGACCAGCATGTCGTTGAACGCGCCACCGGCACCGATCACCAGCAGAATGCCGGCCAACGGCGGGAAGCAGCGGTGGGTCAGGTTAAGCAGGTCGCCCATGCCCAGCCCACGGCGCAGGCCCAGGGACCAGTAGGCAAAGCAAATCGACAGTACGAGCGCAATCAGCGGGTTGCCTATAAAGGACACCCACTCAAACGCCATCGAGCCTTTGCTCAGCAACGGGGTGGTCAGGGTTTTGCCCACCATCAGGGCCAAGGGCAACAGCACGGTGATCATCGCAATCGCGAAGCTGGGCGTTTGGCTGTCGTCGATATTCCCTTCGCCACGCTCGGCCAGAAACTGAGCCTGACTGGCAGGCGCCTGCCGCGCGCAGGTCAGCTTGACCCAGATCGGCCCGGCAATCACCGCCGTGGGCAGGCCGACGATCAAACCGTAGAGAATCACCTTGCCGATATCGGCATTGAGCATACCGGTAATGGCCGTGGCGGCGGGGTGCGGCGGCAGGATGCAGTGCACCACCATCAGTGAGGTCGCCAGCGGCACGCCCAGGTACAACAGGTTGATCCGGGTCTGACGGGCGACGACATAAATCAGCGGGATCAGCAGGACAAATCCCACCTCGAAGAACACCGGAATCCCGGCAATAAAGCCCACCAGCATCATCGCCCACGCGGCGTTCTTTTCGCCCAGGGCTCTCAAGAGCGTGGTTGCGATGCGCTTGGCACCGCCGGACTCCTCCAGCAGCTTGCCGAGGATGCTGCCCAACCCAATGATGCCGGCGAGGAACCCGAGCGTGCTGCCCATGCCCTTCTCAAAGGCCGAAACAATGGCAGTTGGCGTCATTCCCGTACCGACGCCCACCAGCAGGCTGGCGGCGATCAGGGCCAGGAACGGATGGACACGGCATTTACCGATCAGCACGACAATCAACAGGATTGACGCGCCAAGGACCAATAGAGAAAAGGTAGGGGACATGGGTGGGTCTGCTCCATCGCAGTTATTGTTAGTTGTTTGCGATGGATTAGATTTCAGGCCTATGGCGCGGACAAACGATGATTCGTCAGGGGGTGGCTGAAGCCTGTTCACTTATGGTCAGGGGCTGCCGATTGCTCGACAATGCACGGCGCCTGCGCAATCGCCAGGTCCTTACAGGAGTTCGAACCCTTGAAAGCCGCACTGTTAACCGCATGCATTGCCCTGGTCTTGACGGGATGCACCTTCACCGGCGTCAACGAAATCGCCCCCGGCCAGTACATGATCACCAGCCACGGCAGCATCTTTAACTCCCGCGAAGGGTTGTTGGAGAACATCAACCAGAAGGCTGCCAAGGCCTGTGATGGCAAGCCTTACCATCTGGAGGGTGACGCTGGGGCCAATATGGTGGTTGCCACGCAGTCGCATCTTGGTAGTACGCCGACCACTGTTTTGGGGTTGAAGGCTGTGTGTGACTAGGCTGGCTGAACCACTGGAACCTGACGTTCATCCAGTGGAGCTCTGCGCTGTGCAACTCATAATGGCGTGGTGATTGAAAACGGAATACGCAGCGCTTCGACAGGCCCTGTATCCCGGCCGCACATTTCGTCGTGCACGCATTGCTGCACCAGCACGCAAGGAAATGCCGGCACGGTCTGCAGCAAGTCACGCAGGTGGGTGATCGAACGCAGGTGCATCGGCTTGGCCGCATCATCCAGCAAGGTGAACTGGCCGTGATCAAGGCGGATCCTTGCCAGGTAAAAACCACCTTCGAGTGACAGCAGTTCCAGCTCGCGTATTGCGCTGTTGGCCGCATGCTCGGTGAGGGTTTGCAGGTTCATGCGTCACTCCTTGCCTACCAGGGCAGGCGTTCTCCATCGTAGGAATAGAAATAGCCGCTGTCGGCCGGCGTCAACTGGTCAATCACGGTCAGCAATTGGGCCGCGGCGATGTCTGCCGGCCGGGCATTGGCGGCTCCGCTGAACGGCTGCGACAACCCCGACACAACCGTGCCCGGGTGCAGACTGAGCAAGCGGACCTGCGGGCGAGTGCGCGCCAGTTCGATGGCGGCGGTCTTGACCAGCATGTTCAGCGCAGCCTTGGAGGCGCGATAGGCGTACCAGCCGCCTAAACGGTTGTCGCCAATGCTCCCGACCTTTGCCGAAAGAATCGCCATCGCTCCCCGAGGTTCGAGCAGCGGCAGAAAGTGGCGCAACACCAATGCCGGCCCCAGCGCGTTCACTTGAAATACGGCCTGCAGCGCTTGCGGCTCGATCGTGCTGAGGCTTTTTTCTGGCTTGATCCGGTCGCGATGGAGCAGGCCGGCTGCGTGTACGATCAGTTGATACGGCGCTTCGGCTGCCAATTCGGCGGCGGCGCTGGCAATCGTTTCGGGCTGTTCAAGGTCCAGCGCGGGAACGGTATGGCGCCCCAGTGCGCGAACCCCGGCGCAGCGCGGGTCTTGTTTGAGCAGTTCGCAAAAAGCCGTGCCCAGGGCTCCACTGGCGCCGATCACCAGCGCGCGATAACCGTCGCCGAGGGAGGTCATGGTCCATGCGCGGCTCATTGGCCCGCTCCGGCGCCTTGGCGACGGAAGAACAACGTCACCTGGCCGACCTCGACCCCGAACTTGGACATACGGGTGCGGTTGATCAGCGTGTCCTCGTCCATCAAGTACATCCAATCGTCCATGCTCATTTCGTAGGTCGAGTCGCCGACCGGCAGGTTCAGGCGATAACGCCAGTGCAAGGTGTTGCCAGCGACTTGGCCGTCAGCCACGCCTACCACATCATCCGCACGTCCGATCCAGCCCCCTTGGCCCGTGGGCGTGAGCACCCAGACGCGGCGTTGGCGGGTGCCGTCGCTGTACAGGAAGCGCTCGTCGAGAATCAGGTTGTTGCCCTCGCGCCGGCTGACGATGTTGACCTCGAAACGTTTGGCAACCTCACCGCTACGCTTCTGAAACATCCCCCAGGCTTTAACGGGCTGGCTGAAAAAGCGCTCCAGATCCAATGTCGGTTGCTGATCGGCATAACGGGCGACATCCACACTGCCGCAGCTCGCGATGCTGAGCGCCAGTACCAGTAACAACAGAAATCGGGTCATTGACTTACTCCCTGAAGGACACAGGTGATGAGGGGGAGGTTTCTAGCTATCGTCGTCCGATGAGCTGCAGGAACTCTTGCCGCGTCGTCGAACTATCACGGAACACGCCCAGCATCACGGACGAAGTCATGACCGAGTTCTGCTTCTCCACGCCGCGCATCATCATGCACATGTGCTTGGCTTCAATGACCACCGCCACACCCGCGGCATCGGTGATCTGCTCGATGGCTTCAGCAATCTGCCGGGTGAGGTTTTCCTGGATCTGCAGGCGACGCGCAAACATATCAACCACTCGCGCGACCTTCGACAGCCCCAGCACCCTGCCGGTGGGTATGTACGCCACATGCACTTTGCCGATAAAGGGCAGCATGTGGTGCTCACACAAGGAATAAAGCTCGATGTCGCTGACGATCACCATTTCATCGCTCGGGGACTCGAACAAGGCACCGTTGGTGACGTCTTCCAGGCTCAACGTGTAGCCATTGCACAGATACTGCATCGCTTTGGCGGCACGCTCAGGCGTATCCAACAGCCCCTCCCGCTCGGGGTTTTCACCGACGCCAACGAGAATTTCACGGTAATGGCTGGCTAATAGTGGGTTCATTCAAATTGCTCGCGGCGATGCTGTGCGTGAGGGCCGATCCATAGCCAAGACTTGTATCTGGGTGCGTGTCTTGTATAGGTTTTAATCAAGATAGGCTGAAAAAAATCACCTGACAATGAGCCGGCAAACTTTTTGTGCCGATGCGAAAACCTCACACACGCCTCGCTTGAGGTTGCGCGGATCGCTTTCGACACGCGGCTATTTTTCGAGGGTATGGCCCCCGTGGGGCCTCAACTGCAGCTACCTGAGGTTGACCGGCGCGGTGATGCCCGTTTGGAGGCATTAACTGTACAAAATAACTATTTGGTATAACTTTTAAGGACGCTTATTGAGTCACATAGAGGGCTTTGCATGTCCAGGCAGACGAGCCGTTTAATCCGCCAGGCTATCTGTTTTGTTCTGATGCTCCAGAGCGCAGAACTATTTGCTGATTGGCGCGAGGCTGTTCCCAACGCTCGTCGGCTGGGCTACGGGGAGATGCGCGTATTCGGGTTTGCCGTTTACAACGCACAATTCTGGAGCTCACGCCTCACCGCCGATGGAACGCTGGATGCCGATGCGCCTTTTGCACTCGAGCTGACCTACAGTCGCGCTATCAGTCGCGATGACCTGGTTAAAGCCAGCATCAACGAAATCCGTCGCCTGTCGCCCACCACCCAGAATTCAGAACTGATGGCCCGCTGGGAGTCGGAGATGTTCCAGGCGTTTGTCGATGTGCGAGCGGGTGACCAGATCACCGGAGTTTATATGCCGGGAGAGGGCGCACGGTTTTATGTTGGGAAGAGACTTCAGCATGTGGTGAGGGATGTTGCGTTTGCTAAAGCGTTTTTTGCTATATGGCTGGACCCTCGGACACGTAATCCGGAGTTGCGGGCGCGGTTGTTGGGGGTGGGGGAGCGGTGAGAAATGCGTATGTTGACGGTAGGGGGGATGTTTTGCGGGTTGCGGCGGAGTGTGGGGGCACGCGTACTAGGCGGTAGAGGGTTGTACTGTCATTTTCAAAAAAACAAAAAGCACCTACTACCTCAACCTGCACCACGCGGAATTGAGCCACGACCAAAACTTGCCGATCTTTCTGGTCTCTTCCACTCGAGTGGTCACTTCGAGCAACGACGGTGACGTAGTAGATGAAATGCTACATGACGAGGGCGAAGCAGCGGATCAGCTTGAGGCAAAGAGGTGTCTACGAAACCCAGGGCGATTCAGTCTTCGCCGACGTTGATGGGCTATCGACACCCACTGACGCCATGCGATCGAGTGGAACAGGGTGGAGTATAGCTTTGGTGCACCCCGAACTTCCTAGGAGCGGAATGACTACTTTTTGCGTGAGGATTCAACCGGTCGATCCAACAGACCGGCCAATCGTTCTGTGGGTGTTCAAATGAAGTGCATTTTTTCAAGATTTTAGTTGCTGTGTAGTGGCGTATTGATATTTTTATTTGGATCGGGTTTATTTTCACGTATGTTGATACAAAATTATCCCTGATTTCGGAGTAAAAATGTCCCCGTTCGTCATTGGTCAGGAGTATGAAAGGTCCCGTCTCCTTGAATTCATAGGCAGCAGGCAGATGCAGTCAGGTGTTCTTTGGGGGAGCGAAGAGCCAGGGTGTCTTATTTGTACATCGGGAGGCCGAGGCGGTAAGAAAGCTGGGTATTCGGATGAACGCCTCTCTGACGGTACTTGGTGGTATTTTGGCCAGGGCCGCACGGGTAATCAATCTTTGAGTAATTCCGCGAACTCCAAGCTATCTTCTGGAAAGTATTCTGTTCTTCTCTTCACTACAAGAGAACCAACTGCGAAAGAAGTGGAAGCTCGAGGAAACTATGGAAAATTGTTTTCCTATTGTGGGCAGTTTAATGTTTCAGGTTTTGACCAGTTCTTGCCGACTAATGGTAGTCGTCAGGGAGATAAGCTATGGCGTTTTCGCCTGCTGCCTATCGATGAGGAGAAGTACTATTATTATAATGAGAAAAATGATCTGGATTTAGAATTTTCCGGTGGCTTACGGGAGATGCAGTATCGATTAACGTCTATAGTTGCCACTAAGTCCGAGCCTCGGATAAGCATGACGGAGTATAGATCTAGGAGTGCTGCAGTTCACCTCTACGCATCGCTTAGATCAAATGGGCAATGCGAAGCGTGCGGGTCCGTCGCTCCTTTCACTCGGCCCGACGGGCGAGGTTTTCTTGAAGTGCACCATCTCACTCGGCTTGCCGATGATGGACCAGATTTACCTTCAAATGTCGCTGCACTTTGTCCTAACTGTCATCGCCGTGTCCACTATTCTATTGATCGGAAAGAATTCAGCAAAAAACTTCAAGATGCTATTGCTTTAAAAGAAACTATTGTTGCTGGGTGCGAGTGAGTGCTTAAAGTTGGTGTTCAATATTGTTTTGCAAAAGATGATGCTGTGCGGGGGCGAAGGGTTAACGATGTTTTTTTGATTTGGAGTAATGCCTGTTTGTTCTTTTCGTTTCAAATCCGCAATTCGATTTCCGGTGGCATTTGCTTTTTTGGTAGAGCACACCTCACATTCCCAAACGATAAGTACTTTCCATCCTAATGCCTTTAGAAGCGATGTCACCCGATTATCCCAGGCGACATTCTTCTCGAATTTTTCCACCCAAAATGCTGTGTTGCTTTTCGGTGTCGTGGAAATATTGCAGTTGGAATGCCTGTGCCAGAAGCAGCCGTGGACGAAAACCACGGCCTTGTATCGGGGAAATACAAGGTCAGGCTTGCCGGGCAGACCTGACCCATTCAAACGGTAGCGCAGACCGAGACTATGCAACACTATACGCAGTGCTATCTCTGGGCGAGTGTTACTCCCCTTAATTCGGGCCATCCTTTCTGACCGCTCCTTAGGAGAGAGGAAGTCGGTCATACCCAACCTCCAGATCGAGAGCTCCTATGCTGGGCTTTCATCTCCCTCCTTAATCAGTTCGTAGAAAGGTAGACCGCGAATTACCTCACCTGATATATCGAAAGATTTATAGAGGCAGTGATGATTAGGTAAGGTCTTCACACGCTCTGATAGTTCTGCAAGATCCGATGTAAAGCCGAGGACTCCCAGTTCGGCAGGCGTGATGTTTGGTACCTTATGGATGAACCAGGATAGTAGCGGTTCCCTGTAGTCGGTCGCACCTACCTTAAAGTGCCTAAGGAATTGCGACGCTAGTAACACGCCAGTTCCAAACTCCCGGCCCTGCAGCAACAGCTTGCGTAGAACGTCGAATTCGTATCGCATGATATTGTCGGCTTCGTCCACCAATAGGTAGGAATCGATCGCCCTGAGCTGCGGGTCGGTGCCAGTAAATGCTCGCTTGGGTACCTTGAGCATGTTCTCGTAAAACATGTTTAGTAAGATGGCGACGAGCATGTTCTTACTGCGGTCGTCTTGTCCCATGGAGCTCAGGGATATCACCACAACGCCATCGAAGAATTCGTCAAAAGGTTTTGTTTCCCCCTTGGTCTTCGCAAACACCTCCATGTCCACCAGATCGTCAATGATCGCCATTGGCGCGTCCGACTTCCCGCCAAGTATTTCTCTGTACTCTGCATGGATGTCGTAGATCGTAGGCTGGCGGTTTTGAGCATTACCTGCCTCGTAGGCGTTGCGGACAGCTGCTTTGAGTTTGTCCCGCTGCACGGGACCTATGCCCGAGTAAACCTTGTCGAGGACATCTGCGAAAAACCGGAAGCGATCCAGCCACGGTGCTGAAGATTCTCCCATTCCAGTGGTGTCGAAGAGGTTCAGGGGGAGGTGATAGGGCTTCACCACCTTCGCTCCGGTAGCCTCTACGAAATCCGGGCTACTAAAGTCGCTTTTATAATCGAAGATCAAAAAGCGTGGTTTGATCCCACGGTTTGCATCACTGGCTCTGGATATCTGTAGGATAAGCGACTTGAGGAATTGGGTCTTGCCTGTGCCGAGATCACCTGCCACACCGATGTTCAGTTGATTGAGTCGAGTATCGGATATGTTCAAACTTAGCTGTCTTGGCTCGAAACCATCAACTGTTTTACCTACGGAAAGAATTACTCCGCTGCTTAACTCGTCAGGATTCAAAGAGGATGCGATCTCTCCAGTTGAATTATTGGAGGATGTTTCTTCATTGATTAACTGCTCAACGGGTACGTTGTGTGGAATTGTCGAAGGGTCTACCGACCGTTTGCTTTCCGCTGCAGAACTGTCGAAAGGAGGCAAGCTGGTAGTCTGGGCTAGCAGGGGAGGTAATAATCCCCAATCGCCCACCTTGGCTCGCACCGCGTCGTAGAATGACTGTGGATCACTGTCGAGTACGATACGACCTGCATCCTTGCTCGAAATGACAATCGTCTCGTCGAAATTGTCGCCATCGCGATTATGTGGGCCGCTGAGGCTTGATTCGTCGACGACGATAAGTCGTCCCCGTGAGTCTAGAGTAGGTCTAGAGTCAGGATCGAGGATCGCTGCGGCGATTAGCTCGTGGTACCCGGCCCAGCGGGTAGAATGTCCTTCTACTGCCTGATGCTGACTGTAGACTCGTAAGCCGAAGCCAATCATTGAGAGTAGTAGATGTTGGTAGGCCAGGCTCCATGCCAAAGATTTGTTGGCGCGTTCCTCGATGGCGTGCAAGAGTTTTGAGAGTGCTCTGGCTTGAGAAAGGGCTTCGACGGAGTCGGTGACTCCGAACACGCTTCCTTGGCGGCACTTGACCTCTATCGGCGTCAGATGCAGGTGAACTTTGTCGCTGCTGATTCGCACGCCGACGACAAGCAAGTCAGGGCGTGAAAGGGAGGTGTCCTTGCGTTCTTTGCCGAGGGAGCGTGCAAGGTCGGCTAGATAACCTCTGAACGGGTCGACGGGAACGATTATTGCGATTGTGATTTCCTCTGGCGAACCCGCGAGCACCGGTAACAAGCTGTTCAGGTTTCCTTCGGTCCGGAACTGGTCTTGAAGGAGTCGGACCGCTAGAAATAGGCCTAGGTCTCCTGTAGCGCCTGTATCGTCTCCAGAGAGACCGCGAACGGTGGGGATTCCTCTCCTAGCAACCTCTAAAAGAATATGCTCGATCTTTGAGTCGTCTAAGTTGTCGCACCCTGGAAGGGGCTTCAGAACACGACGTAAGGCATCACGATCGGCTTGCTTGACCTGTGACAAGAGGTAGTAGCCGCTGGTATCTCCTGCGCGATGGGAGTACGAAGGGAGGTCGTAGTCCCATAAGTAAGTGCCTTTGATCCAACCACCCAAAAAGCAAGCTGGGTCAATTGCAGAAGACGAGACTGCAACATAGCCGGCGCTATTTTCCTTAAGCATATCGGACACTGCATGGACGCTAGGCGAGAACTGCAGGCCAACCTTACGGTCCCTCATCCTTTCAACCATAAGCATGCATGCCGAAACCTTGTCGGCGAATTGTTCGCCAGAGGGAGGCATCTGCCGGCCTTGACGGGATTCACTTAGGAATGAGCCTTGAAGCTGACGCCTGACCCTGTGTCTTATTAGGCCGCCAACGCCCATCGGTGAGAGCATGCCTACATCCTTGGAGCCAGGTTCTGCCGAATCCAGTTGTGCAATGATGCCTAGATCCGGCGTGGCGCCTAACGGTTGTTTGTCATACCAGCGAACGTGGTTATCGGTGTCCTCGGAGAGGTTGGCGATAGTGGCCTGGTCAGGCCTTCCTGAAAGCCTAGTGTCGAAAACTTCCAAAATCTTCGCGCCGACGCTTTGCATAGGTGCGTTCGCGCCTCCGTTACCAAACCGCTTTGTACACCAGTTGGTCAAACCTTCGTTGCAGGCATCAGTGGTACCACCTGCGCTAGACACTACTAGGCTGATAATGGGCTTTGCTGCAAGAAGGCTGGTTACATCGTCGAGTGCACGCGAAACCTGAGCGGGGCTGAATCCACTTGATATACCGCCGACAGTTAGGCCGAAGGTGTTGTCGAATGGGGGGCGGCGGGTACGCGCTGGTAGCTGGCTCAGGCGAGAGCCATTCCAAAGGACAGACCAGTAGTCGGAACTGCATTCGACGGATAAGAAGTCTATCCGCTCAACGCCACTCGGAGACTGAAGCGAGATGGTCAGCAGGTCTGGAACACAATCGGGGTCAAAAATACTTGCCGCCGGACAAGGCAAGGGTGAATCGCCTTCCACCTCGTCCCTTAGGACTTTCTGAGCAAGACAATGCCATGCAAGTCGTAATGGATGAAGGGGGGAAAGGATGATTGCTTCTGGAATTCTACTCAGGGTTCGTCCGTCTAGTTCTAGCGAGCAGACTGCAACGGTATCAATCCAACAAGCAATGTCCGGGTCAGTGTCGAGCCAAGACATGTACGCATCGAGATAGCTTTCGGCGAGCACGCGAAACTCGGTGTCTTCCGAGAGCCAGGCTCCTAGCGTCGCAGACTCGATGAGCCCCGCTTGGTCTTCGCCTCGTATATATTTTGCAATCTCTTGGCGAGTTTCCACGAATCCCTTTGGTGGCTGGAAGCTCAGGATATTGGGGCGCGGGTCATGCAGGAAGCGGCCTTGCGAGAGAATGGGGCCATTAGTGGCATTCCAGTTGGGTGGAACCCAACTAGATACGTAGTCATCTGCTATCACTAGAGGTCTGAACGATTCGGCTACGTTCTGCTCCTCAAGTATCCAAGACTGCAAGCTTGAGGCGCGCGCATTCCGGTCCAGATGCACGACGGCCTTGGTATCGAATTTGTCGAGATGTCGACGGTTCAACTTGATTAGGCGCTCGAACTCGCTCCGGCAGCCTTCCTCCTTTGCCTCATCGCAAGCAAGGTAAACTCTGCAAGTTTGAGGGGAGGTCTCGCTCGAGAGGTTGAAGGCTATATCTAGTTGATACTTACCGTCGGCCTCCACTTCTACTAGATATTCATCCTCTCCTACGAGGCGCGCGTTGAGGGATTGTTGCTTTCCTTCTAGTTCAGTAGCATCGTCCGGCATTCCCTCCACGTTGCCAACGGTTGCTCCTGGTGACAGGTGTACACGCAGCTCATATCGACCCGAACCAGGTAGCGAAAGGGATGTCTCCCAGTCCATCGCTGCAGTCTTTTTACTAGGTTTCTTAGGCGGTGACAGTTTTTTCGCTAGCCGGCAGGTTACTAGTATTCCTGGCTTCCAGTTTATTAAGGAAATAACCCGGATACTTGCAGGCTTACACCCCGCGGAGGTGACCTTATAGGTTATCGGTGTTTTATGTGCGGGAGGGAGACGATCTGTGTATTCATTAATTCCGCTAGAGGATGTTTGTAACGGGGTTGGCGCCTTACCATAGGAACCGCCAGTCAGTAGAAACTCTTCTGGTTGACCGCTTTCGCTCGTAGAGATGGTTAGTTCCACCTTGTCGCGCACGATCGCTGGTAAGCCCTTGGCTGCGGGAATAATACTATTTGTGCATCGAATGCTGATCTCTCCGATGACTTCATCGGGCTCGTCGGCAAGCAGATCAGTCCATTGCTCTATGGTTAGCAGCGTCCACCAACGGGGCGGAGAAACTAGTGATAGAGTTTTCCCTGGCAAATAAAAAGCCTGGGTTGCTCGTTCAAAGGCTGTAGGTACGTCGCAGCTTGTTTGAAGGTGGTGGAGCAACTCTCGAAGAGCTAGAACAATATCGTCAGGGGCACCGTGTGCTAGACGTTCAATACCAGTCTTGAAACCATCAGCAAGCTCATCTGCAATTTTAGCTATGACGGAGAGCTGTGCCTTCGACGAGACCCCATTGTCTGCCATTGGAGGGAGACCGCATGCCAGAGCAAGCGCATTTCCAGGTGAGAGATGTAGTTGGGCGGTCTCTATCGAAAATATGCGAGATAGCATGCGCCATGAAGCTGCGTGGTTGGCGTGTTCTGAATCCACTTCGTCGATGGAGTTTGCAGCTGCACGGATTAATTGCTTCGCATCCTCTCTCTGCGAATCTACGATACCTGCGACGAGCAGTGCCACATTTACCGATTGCTGCACAAAACCGTCGTCCCACCATTTTTCGAGATCGGCACTCATGCCGAAGACATCACTTGAAGATTCGATCGAAAGGTTGTTGTGCTGGCCTGCAGGAACTAGCGCAACGAAACTGGAATTATTTGGATCATTTCGTACATCCAGCAAGTGGTCGTTATCGCATTTGCCGGACTCCCCGATACGAAGCTTATGGCTATTCATCTGGTCGGTTGGATATTGGAGCAGTACCGGTAGAGTTACCATACTACCGTCTATCCCAGACATAACTTGAATTCCCCCATCACAAGCGAGCTCCTCGTAGACTTGCTCGAGAATCTCGAGGGGGGGGCCACGGAAAATCAGCCGGTACTCAAATTTCTTGCCGCTAAGGCCCTGCGTTGCACCCAACGCTTTCTCACGGACAATTGTTGCGAGCCAGTTTGCGAGTTTATTCATGTTCGTATTCCTGAAGGACTTGGCTCGTATGGAACGGTGGCAATAGCAGCATGCCGCTCTCGGCATCTGGGCTATCGAGCACAAGACCGAGCATCCTTAGCTGGTGCCCCAAATCATTCCTGGCTATATCGTGCTTATCTACGGTAACGCCATAGGCTTCGAGATGTAGCCCTAGTCTATGGATTGAGCGAGGTCCACCCATCCCGGCGAGGGCGCAGTGGACTAGAGCCAACACGGCTACAGGTCCGAGGGATACGATCCATGGACTGGATGGACTGCTCCCTTTCTTCTTGAGGATGTATCCCTGGTCATACCCTCTGAGCAACGGGACTGCAGTCTGGCGTTGCCCTAGCGCGTGCCTCGCGAACTCGAGCAGATTCGAGCCGATGCCTTTCCTGCATAGCAATGCGCGAGCTTCTTGCTCGCGTATATCGATAATGGTTTCGAGAGTCCCTGCGCGAAGAAGTGTATTTCTATGGTTTTTGATATGCTGGCAAAGGGCGGCAATTCCTTTACTTGAGGAGAAGTCGCCCTCGTAGGGGGCTCCTATTTGCTTGAGTGACCAAAGGAGCGTATTGATCCCCAGCCTGGCGTTTAGGTAGCTGGAAACCTTGTCTTTGATACCTTGAAGAGCCTTTCCGCCATAAGCCATGTATTGCGGAGCCTCAGGGAAAATTGCGATCCTTATCTCTTGCTCGTTAGGCGCCGCGCCTTCGGTAAGTGCTGTAGAGAGACAGCTCCAAATTCTGGCGTGGACGTCACATAACCACGTCACATGGGACACTGCTCCTAGACGCAACACAGCCTCTAATAAACTAGTCCATTGCCGGCGAGTCATGGAGTCTTTCGCCTGAATGATGGCTTGCAGGTCTTTGGCAAATCTTCTGGCTGGCAGGAATTGGATTTCCTGAAAGTCGGATGCCGTCAGTGTTGCCGCTTCCTCTTCCGGAATCCGCACTAGAGACCATGTACCTCCGCCTTGATTCCACGACGATGTCTCCTGCTCAAGCCAGCGGGCGAAGAAGTCGTCTTTATCATTGACACTTAGAGAGCCAAAGAGATGTTTCCAAAGGCGCTGTGCTGATTCCTGATCCTTTGAACCCAGGCAGACCATCCGGCGTATCAAGCTGCCGGCAGGCCAGGAGTTGCTACTTAGACGAGCGGAACCGGAGAAGATCGCTGCTCCTGGTACGAGAGGAGTAACCTGCACAAAGCGTTTAGATGATTGGTTAGGAAGTTTTGGGCTCTCCAATATCCCGTGAAGCACGGTATGCCAGGCATCCACGCCAATCACCGCTCCACTTGGTGGCAATTGGCTCTTTTCTCGAAGCTTTTGTATGCGCTTATCTAGATCACGTCCCGCCTGTGGCACGCTGCCTTCGCTCGCTGATTCAAAGCCTATCGTCCGGTAGAGCGAGGCTAACAGGACCTCTGAACTTGCGTATTCCGGTGCAGGGCTCATAGCTAGGGCCGACTTTTGATAAATGCTATTGGAGAAGCGCCAAGGTGCTTGCTTGAATTCCATAAGGCTCATACGACCTCCTCCTTGCTCGCAACTAAGCCATCCCATGAACGAGCTACTACAGTGCCGTCTGACCCGATACGAATTTTGGCATGCTCGAGAAGTTCCTCATCCCGGACAATGGAACCAGAAAGACGAGCTTTTGTTGTATCCAATAGGGCCAAGACTGTACGAGGCAGGGAGGCAGGGGATAACCCCCTTTCTAGCTCCTTCACTGCCTTGAACAAATCATAGGTAAGAGGGATTGGTTGTGCCGATTGCACATGGCCGACCCCGAGGTAACAGATTGGGGAGCGAGGTCGCCCCGAAGTGTTCTGGGGCAGCATCCTGACCTGACGTAGAGGCACAACCAATGTTGCCTGACGTTGCTTGGGTGGAAGTGGTTGTCCAAATGTAGTGGTTAGCGAGACCTCGAATTCCTGACCGGTATTCAGCAGCCCCTTCACTTGCTGCACAACCTCGTAAAGCTGGTGCTTGTCATTCTCTTCGACGACTAGTTGAAAAGCCTGCAGGATCTTGAAATCAGCAACTATTGCCGTTCGGGTGCAAATGCTTCTGCGGACTAGGCGGCAAGCAAAGTCGCGAAGTAAATGTTGAACACGACTGGCTGCGACGGGTCTCCTTCGTCGGACAATTGGCATAGAAAGCATTTCGTCTGCATTGGAGAGTCGCTTGAGTAGCTCAATCTCGTTTCTCGATAACACTTTATATTTGCGGATGAACTCTATTCCGCCAGCGAGGGAGCGACTAAAGCGAATGTCGAGGTCGCCGAGGCTAATCATGCTCTGGCTACTTACGGCGACCTGACTGTCGGGACTTGCGAATGCAGGGTCTAAGGTCTCGACAAGGCCTTCCAGCAATGGCGCAATTGTAGCCGGTAAGTAATGTGTCTTTCTCTCTGCGAGAAAATGCACAAGCCCCATCAGGGTTCGCCCAGCTTCGGCATCTAGCTCCTTTTCGAGCCCTAAGTCTTTGAGGTCACGGCGGAGCGAGGTCGCTGCATCCTTGTCCCAACGATGGAAAAGTGCATGTTGGTAGCTTGACGTTGCTAGGTGAAAAATCGCAGTGAGCGTTTGTCGGTTGTGCTTTTTTGTGCCTGCTGCTTTGTGGTCAAGTTCGACTAGGTTCTCGGCCCATTGGCAAGGTGTTGATTGGTGTGTGTGTCTTGCTGAGTCATGAACTACAGGATGGTGCCCAGCCAACAAGTACGAGGTAAGCGAGAAAAGGTCGCGGAAGCTCCAACGCTTGCCGCTGGCTAGCTCATACCAGCGTAGTATCTTTAGTAACGCTGTTCGGTGCTCGTCTCTGGCTAAGATAGCCTGGCTGGTACAGAAGGGGCATTTTTCTCCCGCTGGACATGATCCCTTTGCGGGCCACATTTCGGATGCAGTGGCCTGGCCGATGAGAATTTCAGCTGGCGCCGAAGTCTCGTCGTCAGGCTTGACTAGAAGGGACTCTGCATCCATTGGCCAGACCGCAATCGATGGGAAACCGTCGAGTGGCCAGCATGAAGGGGCATCGTACGCCAGGCTCACAGCCCTCGTTATAGCCTCGAGGATAACACGCGGTTTTTCCAGATTATTGTCGATAGCATGGATCAACGCATCATCGAGGACGCCACGGTTAACGCAGCATAGGTAAGCTTGGGATGGTGGCCCATCCAGAAGCCTGCCGAGCTCCTCGATAAGGAGTGCTGGTGCAGTACTTCCCTCGTGACCAGCTGTAGAAGTGGCGTCCTGAACTATATCCAAGCTCAGGCTACTATCGAATCTTGAAAGGCTTCCAGCATCGACGCTTACTATTCGTGGGACTTTGAAGCCGGCGGATGGATGGAACGCCTTTGACAGCTCTTCGATGAGCCGTCCCCCACAGCCTAGGCTCGCGTCTAGGCAGTGGATAGTGGACTCGATCGCTTCGGTTTTTCCATTACCTGGGCCGCCAACCAGAAGGATAATCCTCGGGACGCTCGTGCTGTCGGCCGGAAGCTTTTCGGCCCAGGCTTGGAGTCGAGCCAGAAGGCTTGTCCTTAATAATAGTTTGTTAGGCTGGCCGCTTTCGTTGTCTAAAAGCCGCTTCACTCCCCCCGAGTGATGGCCGGCCCAGTCGACAAGGGCTGCGGGGTAGCGCGCCCCTTCCATTTGGGTGCTATCCATTCCCCTCGACTCCTATGTTTTCAAGCTATGGCTAAGATTTCTTGTTCTACTTTATTGACTATTTGTTGGCTAGCCCCCGCCATGGCCTCTTCTAGTATCGACTTGATGGCGAGCCCAATCGCTCTAGCAAGGTAAGGAGGGACAGCGTTGCCCACCTGCGTATAGCGCGGGCATTCTTTAGTCCGTTGGCTACCACCCGTAGTGAATTTGCCGCGGAACTGGAACCAGTCGGGAAACGACTGAAGGCGCGCAGACTCCCGTACGGTCAATATTCTGGGCTCGCTGTAATGGAGAACGTCGTCGGGTAGCGTTGTTATTGTGGGTGCTGGGATGCCGGCTCGCATCAGGCAGATACGGTGCTTCTTGAGACCATACTTTTCCCTTTGGGCCAAGTTCATTACAACACCTTTAGCGCACTCGGGATCCTGAATGATCTTCATGAACCGCTCCCTGATCTCGGGCTTGTGTTTTGCTAGGCGTACGCTGTCCATGGAGCCGTCGCCCCCCTGATGCATAAGGGTTTGGTAATGTGTCCGAGGACCTGCATAGTCGAGCTCTAGGAAGCCAGTGCGAGAGGAGGTGTCAGTGCACGGCCGGGTCCCTGTGTGCTCTATCTCCAGATCAGAAATGGCGTCCCAAGCGCTGACCATTTCTGGAAGGCCGAGCTCCTCCAGGTGCTTGATCCTGGCGTCCTCTAATAGCTCAAATGCCCGGGAGGCGCCGCCATGAAGATGACGCGCAAGATCCTTGCGGACCCCTATTACAATTAGGCGTGGGCGCTTCTGCGGTACTCCGAAGAGTGACGAGTCCAATATTCGACCAAGAACCTGATAGCCAACGCTGTCCAAGCTTTCGACTAGCTTGTCGTAATAGGACTGAGGCTTCGATGGGAAGCCATAGTCTTTCCAGGATTTGGCTTGATGCGCGACCTTCATGCCCGGTACGTTTTCCAGAACAAGGGCCGCGGGTTGAATGGCCTTGACCATTTCGACGTACTTCTCGAACAGTTTGTTTCGTGGGTCGGATTCCAGTCGCTTTCCAGCGAAACTGAAACCTTGGCAGGGAGGACCTCCTGCAAGAACATGTACCTTGCCCTTGAGCTTGGAAAGCTCAAGTGGATGCTGCTCGAGAATTTCGTCGATACCCCACGCCTTTTCCTCCAGCCAATCAGGCCAGGCGAACTGGGGGACAGGTACATCGCGCCCTTCTATCAGATTCGCTGATAGCGTGGAGAAGGCCATTTTGTCGCGCTCGACGGCAAATACACCATTCAGTCCTGCGAGCGAAAGACCAAGAGAGAGGCCTCCGCAGCCCGCAAAAAGATCTGCGAACATCAAAGGTTGCCCGTGGGCGGGTAGCGGGGGGAGGGTCTCGATATTTTTCATGGGCTCCTGCCCGGATATGGCTGTGTTCAGGGGAGGGAGCGTCTCGCGAAGCCCTTGGCAATCACCAATCTGGGCGGCCTGATGATGGCGTTTCTTTGCCATCGATGCTTCAGGCTTACTCGGCAAGCTTTCCAGAGGAAGGTCGATAGGCGTTGAACGGTAAATAGTGATGGATAATGGATTGCCCCGCAAGGAAACGCAATGGCTTGGGCCGCCTGATGGCTGGCTTGGTTTGAGATAACAGTCTTCACTTATGTCTTTGAATTCATCTGGAAATATTGCATCGGCTAAGCCAGGGGCTTCGCTTGGTGGTACCCACATAGTTGAGCTCCTTCAGCCGGTTTGAACCCCGAGTAATCTTTCCTCAGCGCAGCCCTGTGCTGGTCTGGTCGGGCGCTAGCTGAGTGAGTGTATTGAAGAGTAAGCAGATAGATCCAGGTCTTTTGGAAGGCGTCAGTTCGGGCCGCTGTAATTATATACAGTATTAGCCTTGGGGCGATTCGTACAGTCACGTTCGTCGACTGATGCGGCGTTCTTTGATTTAAAGAGGCTCTGCAAGCAACCCTCGCACTCTTGCGTCCGCCAAAGTGCCGCGCGGGAGGAGCTCCGAACAGGAAGAGCAGCAGACCACGCAGAAATAGAGCTCAGGTTTCGATCGACCAGATAAAAAATGAATTTATGCCGGCAGGAGGCGTCTCTGCTTCCCGTCCTGTATCTGCCGTTTATTCGAAGCTGAAGTGGGGCTGGAGAAACCATTGAAAGAGCAATAAAGCTATGCCAACAGCGATCAGGATCGGCGGGAATCGCAACATCAGGATTTCAGGCACAAAAAAAGACGCCCTTTGACGTCTTTAGATGTTTGTTTGGTGGAGCCGGGGGGATTTGAACCCCCGTCCGCCAGTACTCTGCTGTCGGTACTACATGCGTAGCCGTGTCTATTAAGTTAACCCTCAGCGACCCGACGGGCAGGGTGCTTTGGGCGAGTTGTGTAAGTTTTAGCCGCTTCGTCCACAACGTACTGCACGGCGATTCTGTTCTATATGACAATCACTTTGGGTTTACAGACATCCCCTGATGATTGCTGGACCCGAAGGTACCAGGAGGGAAGGGCTAAGGCTGCTTACGCAGCGAGAGCGTATTCCCCGTAGGTTTCGTCATTGGCAACTATAGAAAGTTGCAACAGTGGATTTACGAGTTCTGTTACCAACTCGGCATGCACCTAAAGGTTCGCAACCGGCGTCGAATCCTAAACGGCCCCGTGCTTGTTGATCGATGTGATCGTGAGCAACAAGCCTGCGCAGTGTACGTCAAACGGTCACAGAAGGCCAACCCGAAAGGTTGGCCTTGAGCGGTTGGTGGGTTATGGGTTGCCGCCCTTTTCCAGGTTTTCCAGGTCTTGCAGCGCCTTGGATGTGATCTCGATACATTTCTTTTCATCGCCGGCCGCATGGGCGGCTTTGGCTTGGGAGACTGCAGTGTCGATCTCGCCGCTTTTGCCGCTGGTGTCAGTGGCTAGCAGCGCTTTGCTGTTGTTGATTTTATCCAGGTTGATCTGGCACAGATCTGCTTCATTGCCTGCGGCAAACACGGGGGAGGCCAGCATCGCAGCGGTGACGAATACACCAGCCAGTACGGAACGCTTCATGGGTATCTCCTTGTGCAAAGAGGTCTCGATGCTGCGCGGTACGTGCGGCAGCTGGCGAGGTTATTGGTCAGCCCCGGTTGCCCGGGGCTTAAGCAAGTGACTACGCCAGTGTGCAGGGGTTCGTTTTTATTGCGCGGGCCTGGGTCACCCGGTCGACCAGGTAGACCAGGCCGTGGTAATCGATCCCACCATGCTGGGTCAGACCGATCTCGCAGGTGCGGCTGGTGGAGATACCTTCGCTGCAGTACTGCACGGCGTCCTTGAGCGAACGCAGGGAGTGGGCGTTGAGCTCCGGGGTGGTGAAGCCTTTGTCGCCGGCGAAGCCGCAGCAGTGGATGCCTTCGGGGATTACTACGTTGTTGCTGCAGCGCCGGGCGAGGTCGATCAGGGCCTGGCTTTCGCCCAGGTGCTGGGTGCTGCAGGTGACATGCACGGCAATGGGGGCATCCTGGGGTGTGAAGTCCAGGCGGTCCATCAGGTGGGTGCGGATAAATCGAACTGGGTCATAGAGGTCCAGACGCGTTTGCCCCAGGTCCTGGACCAGGCGCAATGTGCAGGGGCTGGTATCGCAATAGATCGGGTCGAGGCCGCCACGGCTGGCGTGGAGCAGGGCGCCGATCAGTTCCTGGCGTTTGTGCTCGGCCTGTTCGGCGTAGCCTTTGGAAGCAAAGGGCTGGCCGCAGCACAGGCTGTCTGGGTTGTCCGGGATGACTACCTGGTAACCGGCTTTTTCCAGCAGGCCACGGGTTTTGTCGTACAGCGACATTTGCTCTTTGTCCCCGGCCGCCGGGCCCATTGCTCGCGATACACAGGCCGCGAGGTAGACCACACGTGGTCGCTCGTCGTTGACAGCGGGGCTGAAGCGGATGGCTTTTTCCGGCTGTGGCATGGCGCTGGTCCACTGCGGGATCTGGCCCTTGGACAGCTTGGTTACGGAAGCCGAGAGTTTCGCCAGGCGTGGCGCGCCGAGCAGCATGCGCGCGCCGTTGGCCACATGCAGGGTAAAGCGCGCACCTTGCAATGCGGTGGAGAAATGGCTGGCCAGCCACTCGGCGGTTTTCGTACTGTCAGCTTCGCGGCTACGCAGTTTTTTCACCAGGTCACCGGTATTGATGCCTACCGGGCAACGCTGGGCGCACAACCCGGTGGCGGCGCAGGTGTCGATGCCTTGGTAGTGATACGCCGCTTCCAGCTCGGTGGTGTCGATGCCGGCGCGTTTACGTGCCTGGATATCGCGCCAGATCACGATGCGCTGGCGTGGGCTGAGGGTCAGGCCTTTGGATGGGCATACTGGCTCGCAGAAACCACACTCGATGCACTTATCCACAATCTCGTCGGCGGCGGGCAGCGGCTTGAGGTTTTTCAGGTGGATTTGCGGATCTTCGCTCAGCACCACGTCCGGGTTGAGAATGCCGTTGGGGTCGAGCAGGCGCTTGAGTTGCCACATCAGTTGATAGGCATCGCTGCCCCACTCCAACTCGACGAAGGGCGCCATGTTCCGACCGGTGCCGTGCTCGGCTTTCAGCGAGCCGCCGAACTCCACGGCCACCAGTTGCGCTACGTCATCCATGAACGCTTGGTAGCGTGTGACTTCTTCCGCGCTGTTGAAGCCTTGGGTGAAGACAAAGTGCAGATTGCCTTCCAGCGCGTGTCCGAAAAGGATGGCCTCGTCGTAGTGATGTTTGTCGAACAGCTCGATCAAGCGGTTCACGCCAATAGCTAGTTGCTCCACCGGGAAGGTCACGTCTTCGATGATCACCGTGGTGCCGGTTTTGCGTACGGCGCCGACTGCAGGGAAGGTGTCTTTGCGGATGGCCCACAGGCGAGCGTTTTCCACCGGGTCTTCGGTGAAGTCGACTTGTTTCTCGACCGGGAAGTCGGCCAGCGACGCCATGATCAGCGCCAGTTGCTCCTGCAGCAGCGACGATGAAGCGGCACGGGATTCGATCAATAGCGCGCAGGCACCTTCCGATAGCTGCTGTACGAAAGCAGGCATGCCGGGTTTGTCTTGCACCGAGCGCATGCTGCGCCGGTCCAGCAACTCGACCGCCGACACCGGCTGGGTTTTCAGCACCGTTACGGCGTTGCAGCAGGTTTCTACATCGGGAAATACGATCAGGGCCGAAGCCTTGTTCGGGTGATCGATCACCGTGTCGTAGGTCACGGCGCTGATAAAGCCCAGGGTGCCTTCGGAACCCACCAGCAGATGGCTGAGGATATCCAGTGGTTCGTCGAAATCCACCAAGGCGTTTAGCGACAGGCCAGTGGTGTTTTTCAGACGGTATTTATGGCGAATTCTTGCGGCCAGTTCAGCATTGGCCCGCGTCTCGCGGCCCAGGGTAGCCAGGCGTTCCAGTAACGGGCTGTGTTGCTCGCGGAAAGCGGCGACGCTGGCGGCATCCTCGGTGTCGAGGCGGCTGCCGTCGGCCAGCACCAGGCGAATCCCTGCCAGGGTGTGGTAGGTGTTCTGGGCGGTGCCGCAGCACATGCCGCTGGCATTGTTGGCGACAATACCGCCGATCTTGCAGGCATTGATCGACGCCGGATCCGGGCCGATCTTGCGCCCGAACGGCGCAAGCCACGCGTTGGCCTGGGCTCCGATCACCCCGGGTTGCAGGCGGATTTGCGTACCTTGGCCACGAATCTCGCGCCCGTTCCAGTTATCGCCGAGCACGATCAGCACCGAATCGCTGATCGCCTGGCCGGAGAGGCTGGTACCAGCCGCACGAAAGGTCACTGGCACGCGATCGCGTTGTGCCAGTTGCAGCAACTCAACGACTTCATCTTCCGATTCGACTCGGATCACCAGTTGTGGGATCAGTCGGTAAAAACTGGCGTCGGTGCCGAAAGCCAGGGTGGAAAGAGGATCGTCGAAGCGCCGATCTTTCGGGATCAGTCGTGCGACAGCATCAAGGAACGCGATGGGCAGACTCATGGGTCCTCCAGGATCAGCAGCACCCAGTCTGGGGAGCCTAGGCGCCACGGTCCAGCAGACTGGGTTGTGAATAGCTGACGCCGCAAGGCGGCTGCGGCGTCGGTTCTAACGGTATTGCCTGTGGTCTTAATGCACCAGCATGCCGGTGAACCAGTACGCCTGGGCGTAGGTGATCAGGCCGACAATTGTGGCAAAAAACAGGCTGTGCTTGAGGGTAAAGCGGAACAGGTCGGATTCTTTACCCACCAGGCCGGTCGCGGCGCAGGCCACGGCGATCGATTGCGGGGAGATCATCTTGCCAGTCACGCCGCCACTGGTGTTCGCCGCCACCAGCAGGGTGTCGCTGACACCGATCTGGTGTGCGGTAGTGGCTTGCAGGGAGCTGAACAGGGCATTGGACGAGGTATCGGAGCCGGTGAGGAACACGCCCAGCCAACCGAGGAACGGCGAGAAGAACGGGAATGCTGCGCCGGTGCCGGCCAGTACCAGCGCCATGGTCGAAGACATGCCGGAATAGTTGGTGACGAACGCGAACGCCAGCACCATGCCGATGGACAGGATTGGCCAGCGCAGCTCGTAGAAGGTCTCTTTCAAAGTGGTCAGACCAGTTTTGAAGTTGATCTTCAGCACCAGCATGGAGATCAGCGCAGAGAAGAAAATCGCTGTACCGGTCGCGGAAATCGGGTCCAGTTTGAACACCGCTGGAATGGCAGTGGGGTTGGTGACAATCGGCGCAACCTTGATCACCATCTGGTCCAGGTGCGGAATCGCAAAGTTGAACACCCAGCTGTACATCGAACCGCCAGCGGCGAACATCGCCTTGAACGGCTTGAGGGTCCAGATGGTGACCAGTACGGTCAGGATCAGGAACGGCGACCAGGCCTTGAAAATTTCCATCAGGCTGTAAGGCGAAGCCACGGAAGTACGTGGCTGGCCGAAACCGCCGACGCTGCCGGTGACCGAAACGCTGGACGTGGCGCCGGCAATCTGGGCACCCGCAGTGCGCTTGGGCTGCCAGACTTTCAGGAACAGGGTCAGGGAAATCAGGCTGGCCAGGGCCGAGGTGATGTCAGGCAGTTCCGGGCCGATAAAGTTGGAGGTGAAGTACTGGGTGATGGCAAAGCTCAAGCCGGCCACCAGTGCGGCAGGCCAGGTTTCCTTGACGCCGCGCAAGCCGTCCATCATGAATACCAGCCAGAACGGCACGAACAGCGACAGCAGCGGCAGTTGGCGGCCGGTCATGGCGCCGATCTTGAAGGCGTCGATACCGGTGACTTGCCCGGCGACGATGATCGGGATCCCCAGGGCGCCAAACGCCACCGGTGCAGTGTTGGCAATCAGGCACAGGCCGGCGGCATACAATGGGTTGAAGCCCAGTCCTACGAGCAGCGCGGCAGTAATCGCTACCGGGGCACCGAAACCGGCGGCGCCTTCGAGGAATGCGCCGAAGCAGAAGCCGATCAGCAGCACTTGCAGGCGTTGGTCATCGGTAATCGACAGTACTGAGCTGCGGATCACTTCGAACTGGCCGCTCTTGACCGTCAGTTTGTAGAGGAATACCGCGGCGACGATGATCCAGGCGATTGGCCACAGGCCGTAGGCAAAGCCGTAGCCGGCGGCAGCGATTGCCATATCGACTGGCATCTGGAAGGCGAAGATCGCTACCAGAATCGACAGCGCCAGGGTGATGCTCCCGGCAACATGGCCTTTAAGGCGAAACACCGCCAGGGCCAGGAAGAAAAACACGATAGGAATAACGGCGGCCAGTGCGGACAGGCCAAGGCTGCCGAGTGGGCTGTAGAGCTGTTGCCAGGTTTGCATATGGGGTGGCCCCTAATTGTTGTTGGTCATGCATGTTTAGCTGATTTGGATAATTGGTAAGACCAATTTACAATCGCTGATGGCTAGGTTAAGAGCCTTCGGGGTGATGTGTCAATTTGCCGCCTGAGAAACTTTGGTCGCATGTCGGCGGCGTGGGGTCTGATCGGTGTAATCAAAGGGGTTCTGATAGGTGCCGACAGCGCGGCAATAGGCCAGAATAGAGGGCCCGGCGAGTGGCCGGGATCGTGGAGAGTCAGTTATGGCGTTTGATCAGGTGCGTCAGCGCCGTTTGTCCGACGATATCGTCGAGCAGCTTGAGGGGATGATCCTTGAGGGCACGTTGAAGTCGGGCGAGCGATTGCCGGCCGAGCGCGCACTGGCTGAACAGTTCGGTGTGTCGCGCCCGTCGTTGCGCGAGGCGATCCAGAAGCTGGCGGCCAAGGGGTTGCTGGTCAGTCGCCATGGCGGCGGTAATTATGTGGTGGAGACGCTGGGTTCTACCTTCAGCGACCCCTTGTTGCATCTGCTGGAAAACAACCCCGAAGCCCAGCGTGATCTGTTGGAGTTTCGCCAGACGCTAGAAGCATCGTGTGCTTATTACGCGGCGCTGCGCGCCACGGAAGTGGACCGCGAGCGTCTGACTGCGGCTTTTGATGCCTTGCAGGATTGTTATACGCGTGATGATGAGGTGAGCCGTATTGAAGAGGGCGCGGCCGATGCCAGGTTTCACTTGGCTATCGCCGAAGCCAGCCACAATGCGGTATTGCTGCACACCATCCGCGGCTTGTTTGATCTGCTCAAGCGTAACGTGGTGACCAATATCGGTGGCATGTACCAGCAGCGCAGCGAAACCCGCGACATGCTGATCAATCAGCATCGGGACTTGTACCTGGCAATTATCGAAGGGCGGGCCGAGCAGGCGCGGGAAGTTTCGACACGGCACCTGCTATATGTGCAGGAGGTGTTGGAGGAGGTGCGTCAGGAAGTGCAGCGCATGGCGCGGGCGGAGCGGCGTAAGGGGATGTAGCCAATAGTGCGGCGCAGGGAGCGGGCTCCCTGGCCACATGGGCGCGCATCAAGGGGCGGGGAAGATCAGTCTTCCTTGCCCTTGTTGCGTACGGCGCGCTGCAATTCCCGATTGGAGTCGCGCTCGCGCTCGGTATCACGCTTGTCGTATTCCTTCTTGCCCTTGCCCAGCGCGATTTCGCACTTGACCAAATGCTTGCTCCAGTACCACGACAGGCAGACGCAAGCGTAGCCTTTCTGTTGTACCGCGGCGGCGAGCTTTTCCAGTTCGCGTGCATTGAGCAGCAGTTTGCGCGTGCGTACCGGATCGGCAATCACGTGGGTGCTGGCGGTCATCAACGGCGTGATATGACTGCCGAGCAGCCAGGCTTCGCCATCTTTGAGCAGCACGTAACTGTCGACCAGTTGCAGCTTGCTGGCGCGCAGACTTTTTACTTCCCAGCCGGCCAGGACCAGACCAGCCTCGAACCGATGTTCGATGAAGTAATCGTGTCGCGCCTTTTTGTTTTGCGCGATGGTCCCTGTTGGGTGTTTCTTTTGTTTAGCCATAGGGGCGGCATTATAGGCAGTTGCGAGCGTGTCGGCTACGGTCAACCTGCGTGCTTGAGCGTGTTGGACGAATCCCGGACAATACCGCCAGTTTTCTGGTTTTTTTCTCTCGCGAATCGTGCAGTCTTTTCGCGATGTTTGCCGCTCAGCTTCGGAAATAACGCTCCCATGACGACGCATATTCAACGCTCGGCCCTGCTGCCTTACCCGGCGCAAGCGCTTTATGACCTGGTCAACGACGTGGCGAGCTACCCGGATTTCCTGCCCTGGTGCTCCTCATCCACGGTATTGGAGAGCAGCGACGAGCATATGCGCGCGAGCCTCGAGGTGTCCAAGGGCGGGCTTGGCCAGAAGTTTGTCACCCGTAATGTGCTGGTTCCTGGGCGGTCCATCGAGATGAATCTGGAAGAAGGGCCATTCACCCAGTTGCACGGGGTCTGGGTATTCAAGCCGTTGGGGGAGAAGGCGTGCAAGATCAGCCTGGACCTGACGTTTGATTACGCAGGCTCCATTGTGCGGGCGACCCTGGGGCCGCTGTTCAACCAGGCGGCGAATACCTTGGTGGATGCGTTTTGCCAGCGGGCCAAGCAACTGCATGGCTGAGCGATTAATTGAGATTGAGGTGGTCTACGCCGCAGTGGATCGCCAATTGTTGTTGAGCCTGGCGGTTGCGCCGGGGACGAGCCTGCGGGCGGCGGTGCTGGCGTCAGGCATTGCGGCACAGTTTCCCGAGCTGGATATCGACAGTTGCCCATTGGGGGTTTTTGGCAAAGTTGTGGCGGACGCTGAAACCCGTAGCGTGCAGGCTGGTGATCGCATCGAAATCTATCGGCCCTTGCTGGCCGATCCGAAGGAAGTGAGGCGCTTGCGAGCGGCAAAAGCAGCCGAAGCTCGGCGGTTGAATCCATAGTCTGTGAAACAGCAGGCAACAAAAAGCCCGGCATGCCGGGCTTTTTGTTGAGCGATGCAAATTATTGCGGGCTGGCGTCCAGAGGTTCTGGAGTTGGCACCGGAACGGTTTGCACACCGTCGATATCTTTCTGAATCTGGTCAAGCAAGGAGCCTGGCTTGGCCGGTACTTCGGACTTGGGCTGTTCAGCATTCTGCGCTGGCGCAGTGACGCTGGTCCCGCTGTCCTTGCCCAACAGGGCTTCATCACGGCTTACGCCGGGCATGAAGTCACCGGAAAGGCTGACGAGCTGATCGTTGCCATTAAAGATGACACTGACGCGCTCCTGTTGGCGCTCCCCGCCTCCAGGTTGCAGGCTATAGAGATAATCCCAGCGATCGGCATGGAATGTGTCGGTCAGCAGGGGATTGCCCATGATAAACCGTACTTGCCGTCGGGTCATTCCCGGGCGTAACTGGTCTATCATGTCCTGCGTGACGACATTGCCCTGCTGGATGTCGATTTTGTAAACCCCGGGGAATGAACAACCGGCGAGTGCGAGCAGTCCCACAAGGGTGAAACTGGTTAGCAAGAGCTTGGTGTTTTGCATCGGTGGGCGACTTCCACTATCTTGGCTGGGACAACGTAAACGCCGATCATACCCGTATTAAGAGAAGCTGCGAAGCAGCATCCGCGAGAAAGCTAACCATGGTTGAAAATAGCGAACTACGCAAAGCCGGTCTTAAAGTGACTCTGCCACGAGTCAAGATTCTACAAATGCTCGATTCCGCCGAGCAACGCCACATGAGTGCCGAGGATGTCTACAAGGCGCTGATGGAGTCTAACGAGGACGTTGGCCTGGCCACGGTTTACCGTGTACTGACCCAGTTCGAAGCCGCAGGGCTGGTGGTTCGTCATAATTTCGACGGCGGTCATGCAGTATTTGAACTGGCTGACGGTGGTCATCACGACCACATGGTTGACCTGGATACCAATGAGGTTATCGAGTTCACCAGCCCCGAGATCGAGGCGCTGCAGCACAAGATTGCTGAGGAGCACGGATTCGATTTGGTTGACCACAATCTGGTTCTGTACATACGTAAGAAAAAGTAAGAAAGCTACGCAGATTCACTCTGCGAAACGATCGAAGGCGACCCTAGGGTCGCCTTCGTGTTTTCTATCGGTGGGAAACCCAGGGTGAAATAGGGCTCAGGCCTTCGCTGTCACCACCATTTTCTTCGCATGGGCCAGGGACTCCTTGGTCAGATCGATGCCGCCGAGCATGCGCGCGACTTCTTCGACCCGTTCGGTCTTGTTTAGCTTGGACACAGCAGTATGTGTCGCATCGCTGCCCCTGACCTTATGTACAAACAGATGCTGATGCCCCTGGGCTGCCACTTGGGGCAAGTGGGTAACGGTCAATACCTGCCCGCGTTCGCCGAGGCGACGCAACAATTGGCCGACGATTTCTGCCGTCGGTCCACCGATCCCCACGTCCACTTCGTCGAATACCAGTGTAGGTACGCGGGAGGTCTGGGCGGTAATGACCTGGATCGCCAGGCTGATCCGTGACAGTTCACCACCAGACGCTACCTTCGCCAGGGCCTTGAGGGGTTGGCCTGGGTTGGCGCTCACCAGCAGCTCGACCTGCTCCAGGCCGTTGGGCTGTAGCTCGTTGCCACTATTGGCATGCAATTCGATGGTGAAGCGCCCGCCGGGCATGCCCAGTCGCTGGATTTCCTGTTCCACGGCGCAGGCCAGTCCGGTAGCCGCTTGCTGGCGCAGGTCGCTCAGTTCCCGGGCTTTTTCCTGATAGTGGCGGGCGAAAGAGGCCAGTTCATCGCCCAGGCGCTCGATGGATTCATCGTTGGCATTCAGGGTTTCGATCTCGTCCAGCAGTTTTTGCTGCATGGCTGCCACTTCGGTTGGCTGGATCCGATGTTTGCGCGCCAGGGTGTAAATAGTGTCGAGGCGCTCTTCGATCTCTTGCAGGCGTGCCGGATCTGCATCGAAGTGGTCAAGGAAGCGGTTCAGCTCGCCAACCGCCTCTTCTACCTGGATCTGCGCACTGGTCAGCAGGGTGGTGGCTTCATTCAGCGAGCCAGAGCCACTGTTCACACTCGACAGGCGGTTAAGGCTTGCCGTCAGGGCGTTCAGCACATTGCCGGAATCGCTTTCGCTGCATTGCTCGACAACTTGGCGACAAATGCCCAGCAAGGTTTCGGCATTGGTCAGGTTCTTGTGCTCCTGCTCCAGTTGTTCCAGTTCTGTTTCGCCCAGGCCCAGGCTTTCCAGTTCTTCCAACTGATAGCTGAGGAGCTGGTGGCGGGCCCGCTGCTCGTCGCCGGAGTTGGATAGGCGCTCCAGCTCCTGGCGGGTCTGGCGCCAGCGTTGTGCGGCCAACTGCACCTGGCGCGCCAGGTCGGTGGCACCGGCGTACTCATCCAGGAGCCGGCGATGGGTATCGGTTTTGAGCAGGGATTGATGTTCGTGCTGGCTGTGGATATCGATCAGCAATTCGCCCAGGGCTTTCAGGTCGCCAAGGGGGCAGGGCGTGCCATTGATATAGCCCCGTGAGCGGCCTTCGGCGGTGATTACGCGGCGCAGGATGCACGGGCCGTCGTTATCAAGGTCGCGCTGGGCAAGCCAGGCGCTGGCTTCCGGAATATCCGCCAGGTCAAAAGTCGCCAGGATATCGGCCTTGTCTGCGCCGGGGCGAACCACGCCGCTGTCGGCGCGATCGCCAAGGGTCAGGCCCAGGGCATCGAGCATGATCGATTTGCCGGCGCCGGTTTCGCCTGTGATTACGCTCATCCCGCGATCCAGTTCAAGATCCAGGTGCTCGACGATGGCGTAGTTATGTACGGACAGGTGAACCAGCATAGTGGCTGCTCCCAGGCTTTAGGTCTGGTTATTTATACAGTGTTTTGTTTGGCGCTGACAATCCTGAGGTTTAGCTCGATTTGCTTGGATGGCGGGATTTTTTAGTGCGATGTGGAATGTGCGGGAAAGTGTGAGTCGGGGCGTGTCGGCCCTTGAACCTGGAAATTGTGGCCCCATATACCGGAACAGAAGCGCGAGTTGAGTTCGCGCAGGATTCTGAAAGGAGAAAATTATGGCTGACGAACAGACGCTGGATACGCAAAACCCAGACGCCAACCAGGCCTCGCAGGCAGCGGGTGAAGACCTGGCGGCTCGCGTGCAAGTGCTCGAAGAGCAACTGGCAGGCGCTCAGGATCAGGCTTTGCGTGTTGCTGCCGATCTGCAGAACGTCCGCCGCCGCGCCGAGCAGGATGTAGAAAAAGCCCACAAGTTCGCGCTGGAGAAGTTCGCCGGTGATCTGTTGCCGATCATCGACAGCCTGGAGCGCGGCCTGGAGCTGTCTAGCCCGGACGACGAAAACATCCGTGGCATGCGCGAAGGGATCGAGCTGACCCTGAAGATGTTCCAGGACACCCTGAAGCGTTATCAGATGGAAGCCATCGATCCACAAGGCGGCGAGCCGTTCAACGCGGAGCATCACCAGGCCATGGCCATGCAGGAAAATGCTGACCTTGAGCCCAATAGCGTATTGAAGGTGTTCCAGAAGGGCTACCAGCTCAATGGTCGCCTGTTGCGCCCGGCGATGGTGGTGGTGAGCAAGGCTCCCGCACCGGTTTCGCCATCGATTGACGAGCAGGCTTGAAATCGTTCGTAACGACCCCATTTATAAGTCAAGCGTTTAAGTGCTACCGCAGTTAGCCACCACTGCTGCGGCAACCAAATCCAAAGTTTCGGGAGAGTGAATCATGGGCAAAATTATCGGTATCGACCTGGGGACCACCAACTCCTGCGTCTCCGTGCTGGAAAACGGCGTATCCAAGGTTATTGAGAACGCCGAAGGCGCACGTACTACCCCTTCCATCGTGGCTTACGCCAACGACGGCGAAATCCTGGTAGGCCAGTCCGCCAAGCGTCAGGCTGTGACCAATCCGCATAACACCCTGTACGCGGTGAAGCGTTTGATCGGTCGTAAGTTCGACGAAGAAGTCGTACAGAAAGACATCAAGATGGTGCCGTACAAAATCGCCAAGGCCGACAACGGTGACGCCTGGGTTGAAGTGAACGGCCAGAAAATGTCGCCGCCACAAATCTCGGCTGAAATCTTGAAAAAGATGAAGAAGACTGCCGAAGACTACCTCGGTGAAGCAGTGACCGAAGCGGTGATCACCGTTCCAGCCTACTTCAACGACAGCCAGCGCCAGGCGACCAAAGATGCCGGCCGTATTGCGGGCCTGGACGTAAAACGTATCATCAACGAGCCAACCGCGGCTGCTCTGGCCTATGGCATGGACAAGGCCAAGGGCGACCACACCGTGATCGTTTATGACCTGGGTGGCGGTACTTTCGACGTTTCCGTGATCGAAATCGCTGAAGTCGATGGCGAGCACCAGTTCGAAGTGTTGGCGACCAACGGTGACACGTTCCTGGGCGGTGAAGACTTTGACATTCGTCTGATCGACTACCTCGTCGACGAATTCAAGAAAGAAAGCGGCATGAACCTCAAGGGTGACCCGCTGGCGATGCAGCGCCTGAAAGAAGCCGCTGAAAAAGCCAAGATCGAACTGTCTTCGAGCAATTCGACCGACGTGAACCTGCCGTACATCACTGCAGACGCCACCGGTCCTAAGCACTTGAACGTGAAGATCTCGCGCGCCAAGCTCGAATCGCTGGTTGAAGACTTGGTTCAGCGCACCATCGAACCTTGCCGCATCGCCCTGAAAGACTCGGGTATCGATGTTGGCTCGATCAACGACGTGATTCTGGTCGGTGGTCAGACCCGTATGCCGCTGGTGCAGCAGAAGGTTACCGAGTTCTTCGGTAAAGAAGCGCGTAAAGACGTCAACCCGGACGAAGCAGTTGCCATGGGTGCTGCCATCCAGGGTGCGGTATTGGCCGGCGACGTGAAAGACGTGCTGCTGCTGGACGTCAGCCCGCTGACCCTGGGTATCGAAACCATGGGCGGCGTGATGACTGCGCTGATCGAGAAGAACACCACGATTCCTACCAAGAAATCGCAAGTGTTCTCGACTGCCGATGACAACCAGGGCGCGGTGACTATTCACGTGCTGCAAGGTGAGCGTAAGCAGGCTGCGCAGAACAAGTCCCTGGGCAAGTTCGACCTGGCCGAGATTCCACCAGCTCCACGTGGCGTGCCACAGATTGAAGTAACCTTCGACATCGACGCCAACGGCATTCTGCACGTAGGCGCCAAGGACAAGGCCACTGGCAAGACTCAGTCGATCGTGATCAAGGCCAACTCCGGCCTGTCCGAGGAAGAAATTCAGCAGATGATCAACGACGCTGAAAAGAACGCCGAGGAAGATCGCAAGTTCGAAGAGCTGGCCGCTGCCCGCAACCAGGGTGATGCACTGGTTCACTCGACGCGCAAAATGATCGCTGATGCTGGCGACAAAGTGACTGCTGAAGAGAAGACTGCAATCGAAGCCGCAGTGGTTGCCCTGGAAGCCGCCGTTAAAGGTGATGACAAGGCCACTATCGAAGCCAAGGTTGAGGAGCTGTCGAAAGTCTCCGCGCCAGTGGCTCAGAAGATGTACGCCGAGCAAGGCCAGCCAGCTGACGGTGCCGCGCAACAGGCAGAGCCTGAAGCCAAGCACGATGATGTTGTCGATGCCGAGTTCGAAGAAGTAAAAGAAGACCAGAAGAAGTAACTTGGTCGCCCGGTTGACCGCTATCAAGCGGTGACTGGTAGGATGTCGCCGCGCGGGAGCTTGCTCCCGCGTTGGCGTGTCTGGGGTACGCGAATTTTTACAGCATGCGACAAGGTTCGGATGTTGGCGGTGTGATCGGGAATGCTCCTGCTTTGCGATCAACAATCACCGCGTTTTTAGCTGGGTCTCGGCTGAGAGCAGTAAAGACCAGGATCGTTGAATTTGACGTGAGTTGGGTCCGGGCCTGTATTGGGGCTCAACGAGTTTGGCAGGCTCAGGAGGGTTTTGCCGGACGTCCTTAAGAGTGCAAAGACTTATGGCAAAGCGTGACTATTACGAAGTGTTGGGTGTGGAGCGGGGCTCCAGCGAGGCGGACCTGAAGAAGGCTTACCGTCGCCTGGCGATGAAGCATCACCCGGACCGTAATCCGGATAACAAAGAATCCGAAGAATTGTTCAAGGAGGCCAACGAGGCCTACGAATGCCTGTGTGATCCGAACAAGCGCGCAGCCTACGACCAGTACGGCCACGCGGGTGTCGATCCGAGCATGGGTGGCGGTGGTGCCGGTTTTGGCGGGCAGAACTTCTCCGATATCTTCGGCGACGTGTTCAGCGACTTCTTCGGTGGCGGTCGTGGCGGTCAGCGTGGCGGTGCCCAGCGCGGCAGCGACTTGCGCTACACCCTGGAGCTGAATCTGGAAGAAGCCGTGCGCGGCACCAGCGTCAACATCCGCGTGCCGACGCTGGTCAACTGCAAGCCGTGCGACGGTTCAGGTGCCAAGAAGGGCTCTTCGCCGATTACCTGCCCGACTTGTGGCGGTATTGGCCAGGTGCGCATGCAGCAGGGCTTCTTCTCTGTGCAGCAAACCTGCCCGCGTTGCCATGGCCAGGGCAAGATCATTTCCGATCCGTGCGACTCTTGCCACGGCGAAGGGCGTGTCGAAGAGTACAAGACGCTGTCGGTGAAAGTGCCGGCGGGTGTCGATACTGGCGACCGTATCCGCTTGTCGGGTGAAGGCGAGGCGGGTGCGCAGGGTGGCCCGACGGGCGATCTGTACGTGGTGATCAATGTGCGCGAGCACTCGATCTTCCAGCGCGACGGCAAGCACCTTTTCTGTGAAGTGCCGATCAGCTTTGTCGATGCCGCCCTGGGTGGCGAGCTGGAGATTCCGACCCTCGATGGTCGGGTCAAGCTGAAGATCCCTGAGGGGACGCAGACCGGCAAGCAGTTCCGGATCCGTGGCAAGGGCGTTGCACCAGTGCGTGGCGGTGGGGCGGGCGACTTGATGTGCCGTGTGGCCGTTGAGACCCCGGTCAACCTGGATCGTCGTCAGCGTGAGTTGCTCGAAGAATTGCGCAGCTCGCTGGACGGTGATGGCTCCCATTCGCCGAAGACCGCTGGCTGGTTCGAAGGCGTGAAGCGCTTCTTCGGCGACCTGTAAGGACGTGGATATGCGACGTATAGCAGTGATGGGCGCCGCCGGGCGCATGGGCAAGAACCTGGTGGAGGCGGTGCAGCAGCGCTCGCCTCTGTCGGGGCTGACTGCGGCGATCGTGCGCCCGGGCAGTACGCTGATTGGCGCCGATGCTGGTGAGCTGGCTTCGCTGGGGCGGATCGGAGTGTCGTTGTCCGGTAGTCTGGAGCAGGTGGTTGACGAGTTCGATGTGCTGATCGACTTCACCCTGCCCGAAGTAATGCTGAAAAACCTGGCCTTCTGCCGTAAGGCTGGCAAGGCCATGGTTATCGGTACTACTGGCCTGAATGCCGAGCAGAAGCAGTTGCTGGTTGCGGCGGGCAAGGACATCCCTATCGTGTTTGCCGCCAACTTCAGTGTGGGCGTCAACTTGTCGCTGAAGTTGCTCGACATGGCAGCACGGGTGCTGGGGGATGATGCGGATATCGAGATCATCGAGGCCCATCACCGGCACAAGGTGGATGCGCCATCGGGCACCGCCATGCGCATGGGTGAGGTGATTGCCGATGCCTTGGGGCGCGATTTGTCGAAAGTCGCGGTGTATGGTCGCGAAGGTCATACCGGCGCGCGTGAGCGCGAGACCATTGGCTTTGCTACGGTGCGCGGCGGTGACGTGGTGGGTGATCACACGGTGCTGTTTGCTGCCGAAGGCGAGCGCCTGGAGATTACCCATAAGGCCTCCAGTCGTATGACCTTCGCCAAGGGCGCAGTGCGTGCGGCATTGTGGCTGGAGGGGCGCGAAGCAGGCCTCTACGACATGCAAGACGTGCTGGATCTGCGTTAATCAGTAGCAAAAACGGGCCCCGGGTATTACTCTAGGGCCCCGTTTTTACCCGCTAAGCGACGTCCTGTCGCATTCTCCTGCCTTTTAGGCTCTTTAGCGGTGGACCAAAAAAGCCTTTTTCTGTAAGCTACAGCTTTAGTGTGTCCACTAAAAGCGCGCAGAATAATTCAGTGAAGAAGCGGGGTGACGTGTCCATACGTCACTCCGCTTTTTTACAACCTGCGATCGCCCTTTCAGGCTTTATTTACGGGAGGTCTTCTTGACTAAGCCAGCCATACTCGCCCTTGCTGATGGCAGCATTTTTCGCGGCGAAGCCATTGGAGCCGACGGTCAGACCGTTGGAGAGGTGGTGTTCAACACCGCCATGACCGGCTATCAGGAAATCCTTACCGATCCTTCCTACGCCCAACAGATCGTTACCCTGACCTATCCGCACATCGGCAACACCGGTACTACACCGGAAGATGTCGAGTCTGATCGTGTCTGGTCGGCTGGTCTGGTGATTCGTGACCTGCCACTGGTTGCGAGCAACTGGCGTAACACGATGTCGCTGTCCGATTACCTGAAAGCCAACAACGTTGTGGCAATCGCCGGTATCGATACGCGCCGCCTGACACGCATCCTGCGTGAAAAAGGCTCGCAGAATGGCTGCATCATGGTCGGTGACGATGTTTCCGAAGCCGCAGCGATTGCTGCAGCGCAGGGCTTCCCTGGCCTGAAAGGCATGGATCTGGCGAAAGTCGTCAGCACCAAAGAACAGTACGAGTGGCGCTCCACTGTCTGGGACTTGAAGACTGACAGCCACGCAACCATCGAGGCTAGCGAGTTGCCCTACCACGTGGTCGCTTACGACTACGGCGTGAAGTACAACATCCTGCGCATGCTGGTCGAGCGCGGTTGCCGCGTGACCGTGGTGCCGGCGCAAACCCCGGCCGCCGACGTACTGGCCCTGCAACCGGATGGTGTGTTCCTGTCCAACGGCCCGGGTGACCCGGAGCCATGCGACTACGCCATCAAGGCTATCAAGGAAGTGCTGGACACCGAGATCCCGGTATTCGGTATCTGCCTGGGTCACCAACTGCTGGCCCTGGCCTCCGGCGCCAAGACCCTGAAAATGGGCCATGGCCATCATGGTGCCAACCACCCGGTACAAGACCTGGACACTGGCGTAGTGATGATTACCAGCCAGAACCACGGTTTTGCGGTGGATGAAGCCACCTTGCCGGCCAATGTGCGCGCCATTCACAAGTCGCTGTTCGACGGTTCCCTGCAGGGTATCGAGCGCACCGACAAGAGCGCGTTCAGCTTCCAGGGCCACCCTGAAGCGAGCCCGGGCCCGAACGACGTAGCGCCGCTGTTCGACCGTTTCATCAATGAGATGGCCAAGCGACGCTAAATGAGCGGCCTGAGGGCGGCCCGGGAAACCGGCGGCCCCCTCAGGCTCTTCAAGGATTGTTCAAGACGGCTTGCCGACTGACCTGCGGATTTGAGTGACAAACCCATGCCAAAACGTACAGACATAAAAAGCATCCTGATTCTCGGCGCTGGCCCGATCGTTATCGGCCAGGCCTGCGAATTCGACTACTCCGGCGCCCAGGCCTGCAAGGCCCTGCGCGAAGAGGGTTACCGCGTCATCCTGGTGAACTCCAACCCGGCCACCATCATGACCGACCCGGACATGGCCGACGCCACTTACATCGAACCGATCAAGTGGCAGACCGTTGCCAAGATCATCGAGAAAGAGCGTCCAGATGCACTGCTGCCGACCATGGGCGGCCAGACTGCACTGAACTGCGCCCTGGACCTGGAGCGCGAAGGCGTCCTGGAAAAGTTCGGCGTAGAGATGATTGGCGCTAATGCCGACACCATCGACAAGGCTGAAGACCGCTCGCGTTTCGACAAGGCCATGAAGTCCATCGGTCTTGATTGCCCGCGCTCGGGCATCGCCCACAGCATGGAAGAGGCCAACGCGGTTCTCGAAAAGCTGGGTTTCCCGTGCATTATCCGTCCGTCCTTCACGATGGGCGGCACTGGCGGCGGTATCGCTTACAACCGTGAAGAATTCGAAGAAATCTGCGCACGCGGTCTGGACCTGTCGCCGACCAAGGAGCTGCTGATCGACGAATCCCTGATCGGCTGGAAAGAGTACGAGATGGAAGTTGTCCGCGACAAAAAGGACAACTGCATCATCGTCTGCTCGATCGAAAACTTCGACCCAATGGGTGTGCACACCGGTGACTCGATCACCGTGGCTCCGGCACAGACCCTGACGGACAAGGAATACCAGATCATGCGTAACGCCTCGTTGGCGGTACTGCGTGAGATCGGCGTTGAAACCGGCGGTTCCAACGTTCAGTTCGGTATCTGCCCGAACACCGGCCGTATGGTCGTGATCGAGATGAACCCGCGTGTATCGCGTTCTTCGGCGCTGGCATCAAAAGCTACCGGCTTCCCGATTGCGCGCATCGCTGCCAAGCTGGCGATCGGTTATACCTTGGACGAGCTGCAAAACGAGATCACTGGTGGTGCTACGCCGGCGTCCTTCGAGCCGTCGATCGACTACGTCGTCACTAAGCTGCCACGCTTCGCTTTCGAGAAATTCCCGAAAGCCGACGCCCGCCTGACCACTCAGATGAAGTCGGTCGGTGAAGTCATGGCCATCGGCCGGACCTTCCAGGAGTCGCTGCAGAAAGCCCTGCGTGGCCTGGAAGTGGGCGTTTGCGGTCTGGACGAGAAGCTCGACCTGAGCAACCCAGAAAGCATGAGCGTGCTCAAGCGCGAGCTGACCGTGCCAGGCGCCGAGCGTATCTGGTACGTGGCTGATGCTTTCCGCGCTGGCATGACCGTCGAAGACATCTTCGGCATGAACATGATTGACCCGTGGTTCCTGGTGCAGATCGAAGATCTGATCAAGGAAGAAGAGAAGGTCAAGACCCTGGGTCTGTCCTCTATCGACCGCGACCTGATGTTCCGCCTCAAGCGCAAAGGCTTCTCTGACCAGCGTCTGGCCAAGCTGCTGGGCGTGACCGAGAAGAACCTGCGCACCCATCGCCACAAGCTGGATATCTTCCCGGTCTACAAGCGCGTTGACACGTGCGCCGCAGAGTTCGCCACCGACACCGCGTACCTGTACTCCACCTACGAGGAAGAGTGCGAAGCCGCGCCGTCGGGCCGCGACAAGATCATCATCCTGGGCGGCGGTCCAAACCGTATCGGCCAGGGCATCGAGTTCGACTACTGCTGCGTCCACGCCGCCCTCGCTCTGCGCGAAGACGGGTACGAGACCATCATGGTCAACTGCAACCCGGAAACCGTTTCCACTGACTACGACACCTCCGATCGCCTGTACTTCGAGCCAGTAACCCTGGAAGACGTGCTGGAAATCTGTCGCGTCGAGAAGCCAAAAGGCGTGATCGTCCAGTACGGCGGGCAAACTCCGCTGAAACTGGCGCGTGCCCTGGAAGCGGCCGGCGTGCCGATCATCGGTACCAGCCCTGACGCCATCGACCGTGCCGAAGACCGTGAGCGCTTCCAGCAGATGGTCGAGCGCCTGAACCTGCGCCAGCCGCCAAACGCGACCGTGCGCAGCGAAGACGAGGCCATCCGTGCGGCCAGCAAGATCGGCTACCCGTTGGTGGTACGTCCGTCCTACGTGTTGGGCGGCCGGGCGATGGAAATCGTCTACGAAGAAGAAGAACTCAAACGCTACCTGCGTGACGCGGTGAAAGTGTCCAATGACAGCCCGGTCCTGCTGGACCACTTCCTCAACTGCGCCATCGAGATGGACGTGGATGCGGTCTGCGACGGTACCGACGTGGTGATTGGCGCGATCATGCAGCACATCGAGCAGGCAGGCGTTCACTCCGGTGACTCCGCGTGCTCCCTGCCGCCGTACTCGTTGCCGCTGCACATCCAGGACGAGATGCGCGAGCAGGTCAAGAAAATGGCCCTGGAACTGGGTGTGGTCGGCCTGATGAACGTACAGTTGGCGCTGCAAGGCGAAGACATCTACGTCATCGAGGTCAACCCGCGTGCTTCGCGTACCGTGCCGTTTGTTTCCAAGTGCATCGGTGTGTCCCTGGCGATGATTGCCGCCCGTGTAATGGCCGGTAAAACCTTGAAGGAAATCGGCTTCACCAAGGAAATCATTCCGAACTTCTACAGTGTGAAAGAAGCGGTGTTCCCTTTCGCCAAATTCCCTGGTGTGGACCCGATCCTGGGCCCAGAGATGAAGTCCACCGGTGAAGTGATGGGCGTGGGCGATACCTTCGGCGAAGCATTCGCCAAGGCCCAGATGGGCGCCAGCGAAGTGCTGCCGACCGGCGGTACTGCGTTTATCAGCGTGCGTGACGATGACAAGCCACTGGTTGCAGGCGTGGCCCGTGATCTGATCAACTTGGGCTTCGAGGTCGTGGCGACTGCCGGGACTGCCAAGCTGATTGAGGCGGCTGGCCTGAAAGTGCGTCGCGTGAACAAGGTAACGGAAGGTCGTCCGCACGTGGTCGACATGATCAAGAATGACGAAGTCACCCTGATCATCAACACCACCGAAGGTCGCCAGTCGATCGCGGACTCCTACTCCATTCGTCGAAACGCCTTGCAGCATAAGATCTACTGCACCACCACCATTGCTGCTGGCGAAGCTATCTGTGAAGCGCTCAAGTTCGGTCCGGAAAAGACCGTGCGTCGCTTGCAGGATCTACACGCAGGATTGAAGGCATGATCAAATACCCTATGACTGTCCAGGGCGCCAAGGCCCTGGAAGAGGAGCACGCCCATCTGACCAAGGTCGTACGTCCGAAGCTGAGCCAGGACATCGGTACGGCCCGCGAGCTGGGTGACTTGAAGGAAAACGCCGAATACCACGCTGCCCGCGAGCAGCAGGGTATGGTCGAGGCGCGGATCCGTGATATTGAAGGGCGGATTCAGAATCAGGTCATCATTGATGTCACAAGCATTCCGCACACCGGCAAAGTGATTTTCGGTACCACTGTGGAAATCGCCAACGTCGAGACGGATGAGCGCGTGACTTACCACATCGTGGGTGAGGATGAAGCTGACTTCAAACTCGGCAAGATCTCCGTCGGCTCGCCCCTGGCCCGTGCCTTGATCGCCAAGGAAGAGGGTGATGTGGTGGCCGTCAAGACGCCTGGTGGCGTGATCGAGTACGAGATTGTCGAAGTTCGTCACATCTGAAAGGCGGCGCCCGCTTCGAGCGGGCGCCATGCTTTGGCAGTTGACCCAGATGCTCTGGGTTGGCGGCCTGTGGCTGTTGCACCTGGGTGTATTGCCGGTGCTGGGCATGATTGGCCTGGCGCCGTTGCTGATCTATGAGATCGGCGGATTATTGAGTGCGTTGCTGGTAGGTTTTGCAGCCGCGTGCGTGACGCTCCAGGCGCTTGTGCTGATCAAGGCCGAGGGCTTGGGGAGTTTGTGGCGGGATATGCGTGGGCAACTGCTGTTGATGGCGCTGTATGCGTGCGCAATGTATTGCGTGGTGCGCATATTGCTGCCGGAAGCGTTGCGCTGGCAGCTGTTCAGCTATCTTGTGCTAGGGTTTTCTGGCTTGGTGCTGGTGGTACAGCCTGCGCCGGGGTGGAGCGGCAGGGCGCGCGAAGCACGCCCGTGACCCTTGAATCATTTGAAGCGATGAACGTTCGACAGTTGCTTGTTGGCGCTGAAATTCTTGCGATACAGCAGCGCCATCTTGCCGATGACCTGAACCAGGTCCGCTTTGCCCACCTTGCACAGTTCTGCAATGGCGGCCAGGCGTGCTTCGCGATCAAGGATATTGACCTTGATCTTGATCAGCTCGTGATCGCCTAATGCGCGTTCAAGTTCGGCTAACACACCTTCAGTCAAACCGTTGTCTGCCACAATCAGAACTGGTTTCAGATGGTGGCCAATGGATTTGTACTGTTTCTTCTGCTCTTGAGTGAGCGGCATAATCTGACCCCTGCGTCTGATCTTGTAAAAAGCGGCGGCCAGTTTACCCGAGCGAGTCCGGGACCGCCCAGTTAATCACGACCCGTTTTATTTTCGAGGTGGCCCGTGGCCCGTTCCAAAACTAGCCTTAAGTGGCTGCAAGAGCATTTCAACGATCCTTACGTCAAAAAGGCGCAGAAGGACGGCTACCGTTCACGGGCCAGTTACAAACTGCTGGAGATCCAGGACAAGGACAAGTTGATCCGTCCGGGCATGAGCGTTATTGACCTGGGGGCCGCCCCAGGTGGTTGGTCCCAGGTGACCAGTCGTCTGATTGGTGGGCAGGGGCGTCTGATCGCGTCCGATATCCTGGAAATGGACAGCATCCCGGATGTGACCTTTGTTCACGGTGACTTCACCGAGGACGCCGTACTTGCGCAGATCCTTGAGGCGGTAGGAAATTCACAGGTAGACCTTGTGATTTCCGACATGGCCCCCAATATGAGTGGATTACCGGCCGTTGATATGCCGCGCGCGATGTTCCTCTGTGAATTGGCGCTGGATTTGGCGGGTCGGGTTTTGCGTCCAGGTGGAGATTTCCTTGTGAAGGTCTTCCAGGGCGAAGGTTTTGACGAGTACCACAAGAACATTCGCAAGTTGTTCGACAAGGTGCAGACGCGCAAGCCTGACTCTTCCCGGGACAGGTCCAGGGAGCAGTATTTGTTGTGCCGCGGCTTCCGCGGTGTCGAGGGCGCTGCGAGCGAAGAGCGTTTTTGAGGAATTCGAGGTAGGCGATAGGTTTTTTTATATCGCTTTCGTCATGAAGCTTTACGAATATTGTGTAGTCAAAGTTTCACAAAGGGTTACAGACGGCGCCTGCCAGAGTTGTAGGTAATGTAGTAAGTTAGGCCGGTGAATATCATGCGAAGCGCGCGCCAGTAGCGGAGCTTGCTTCAGAGGGTAGTTAATTGAACGATATGGCAAAGAATCTGATCCTGTGGTTGATCATCGCGGCTGTCCTGGTGACGGTGATGAACAACTTCTCCAGCCCTAACGAGCCGCAGACCCTCAACTATTCCGACTTCATCCAGCAAGTTAAGGATGGCAAGGTCGAGCGCGTGGCGGTTGATGGCTACGTGATCACTGGCAAACGCAACGATGGCGATAGCTTCAAGACCATTCGTCCGGCGATCCAGGACAATGGCCTGATCGGCGACCTGGTGGATAACAAGGTCGTCGTCGAAGGTAAGCAGCCTGAGCAGCAGAGCATCTGGACCCAGCTGCTGGTAGCCAGCTTCCCGATCCTGGTGATTATCGCCGTGTTCATGTTCTTCATGCGCCAGATGCAAGGCGGCGCGGGGGGCAAGGGCGGGCCGATGAGCTTCGGCAAGAGCAAGGCGCGCCTGCTTTCTGAAGATCAGGTGAAAACTACCCTGGCTGACGTTGCAGGTTGCGACGAAGCCAAGGAAGAAGTCGGTGAGTTGGTCGAGTTCCTGCGCGATCCGGGCAAGTTCCAGCGCCTGGGCGGCCGTATTCCTCGCGGTGTACTGATGGTCGGTCCTCCGGGTACCGGTAAGACCCTGCTTGCCAAGGCGATTGCCGGCGAAGCCAAGGTGCCGTTCTTCACCATTTCCGGTTCCGACTTCGTCGAGATGTTTGTCGGCGTAGGTGCAAGCCGTGTGCGTGACATGTTCGAGCAGGCCAAGAAGCACGCGCCTTGCATCATCTTCATCGATGAAATCGACGCTGTCGGTCGCCATCGTGGTGCTGGTATGGGCGGTGGTCACGACGAGCGTGAGCAGACCCTCAACCAGTTGCTGGTGGAGATGGACGGCTTTGAAATGAACGATGGCATCATCGTGATTGCCGCCACCAACCGTCCTGACGTACTTGACCCTGCGCTGCTGCGTCCGGGCCGTTTCGACCGTCAGGTCGTGGTGGGCTTGCCAGATATCCGTGGCCGCGAGCAGATTCTCAAGGTCCACATGCGCAAAGTGCCGATGGGCGATGACGTGGCTCCGGGTGTGATTGCCCGTGGTACTCCTGGTTTCTCCGGTGCCGACCTGGCCAACCTGGTGAACGAGGCCTCGCTGTTCGCTGCCCGTACCGGCAAGCGCATCGTCGAGATGAAAGAATTCGAGCTGGCCAAAGACAAGATCATGATGGGTGCCGAGCGCAAATCCATGGTCATGTCCGAAAAAGAGAAGCAGAACACCGCTTATCACGAAGCTGGTCACGCCATTGTCGGTCGTGTTGTGCCTGAGCATGACCCGGTCTACAAGGTCTCGATCATTCCGCGTGGTCGCGCACTGGGTGTCACCATGTTCCTGCCGGAAGAGGATCGCTACAGCCTCTCCAAGCGCGCCCTGATCAGCCAGATCTGTTCGCTGTACGGCGGCCGTATCGCTGAAGAGATGACCTTGGGTTTTGACGGTGTTACCACCGGCGCGTCCAACGACATCATGCGTGCCAGCCAGATTGCGCGGAATATGGTCACCAAGTGGGGTCTGTCGGAAAAACTTGGCCCACTGATGTATGCCGAGGAAGAAGGTGAAGTGTTCCTGGGGCGTGGCGGCGGTGGTCAAAGTGCCAGCTTCTCTGGTGAGACTGCCAAGCTGATTGACTCCGAAGTGCGCAGCATCATTGACCAGTGCTACGGCACGGCCAAGCAGATCCTTACCGATAACCGCGACAAGCTCGACGCCATGGCTGATGCCCTGATGAAGTACGAGACCATTGATGCCGAACAGATTGACGACATCATGGCCGGCCGTACGCCTCGTGAGCCTCGCGATTGGGAAGGTGGTTCGGGTACTTCAGGCACACCGCCAGTAGTACAGAACGAGCGCCCGGAAAACCCAATCGGCGGCCCGGCTGCCGACCTTTAAGGCTTGAAATGACTTCTGCGTCGCCCTCTACCCGGTTGCCTTGCGGCAGCCGGGTTCTTGATTTGGCCCGTACTCACGTTATGGGCATTCTCAATGTAACCCCTGATTCCTTTTCCGACGGTGGCCGCTTCAGTCAGCTGGATGCGGCATTGCGCCATGCAGAAGCGATGGTCGCTGCAGGTGCGACCCTGATCGATGTTGGTGGCGAATCGACCCGGCCAGGAGCGCGCGCTGTCTCCCCATTGGAGGAGATGGAGCGTGTAGCGCCGATTGTCGAGCGAATCCATCGCGAATTGGATGTAATCATTTCAGTAGACACCTCGACCCCAGCCGTCATGCGTGAAACCGCGCGGCTTGGAGCGGGGTTGATCAACGACGTGCGCTCATTGCAGCGCGACGGCGCGCTGGACGCTGCTGCGGCCACTGGGTTGCCGGTCTGTCTGATGCATATGCTCGGTGAGCCCGGGACGATGCAGGACGCTCCGCACTACGACAACCTTGTTGAAGAAGTGACGGAATTCCTGGTGGATCGCATTGCCCAATGCGCCGCTGTGGGAATTGCACCTGAGCGGATCATTCTCGACCCCGGGTTTGGTTTTGCCAAAACCCTGCAGCACAACTTGAGCCTGTTCAAACATATGCAGTCGCTGCATGCCCTTGGTCGTCCCCTGTTGGTTGGGGTGTCGCGCAAGAGCATGATAGGCATGGCCTTGAATCGTCCCGTGGGCGAGCGCCTGCACGGCGGACTGGCCCTGGCGGCCTTGGCTGTCGCCAAGGGTGCGCGCATTCTACGGGTGCACGATGTGGCCGAGACCGTTGACGTAGTGCGGATGATCGAAGCGGTAGAATCAGCCGAATAAGAATGATGGAGCACTTATGACAAAGAAATATTTTGGCACCGACGGTATTCGTGGTCGGGTCGGCGAATTCCCGATCACTCCGGATTTCATGCTCAAGCTGGGCTGGGCGGCCGGGATGGCTTTCCGCAGCATGGGGGCATGTCGCATCCTGGTCGGCAAGGACACGCGGATCTCTGGTTACATGTTCGAATCTGCATTGGAGGCGGGCCTGTCTGCTGCCGGGGCTGACGTGATGTTGCTGGGGCCGATGCCTACGCCGGCGATCGCTTACCTCACGCGTACCTTTCACGCTGAAGCCGGGATTGTGATCAGCGCTTCGCACAATCCCCATGATGATAATGGCATCAAGTTCTTTTCGGGTCAGGGCACCAAGCTGCCGGACGAGATCGAGCATATGATTGAAGAGCTGCTGGATGCGCCGATGACCGTCGTCGAATCGAGCAAGCTGGGCAAGGTTTCGCGGATCAACGACGCTTCGGGTCGTTATATCGAGTTTTGCAAAAGCAGCGTGCCCACCAGTACCAATTTTGCCGGGCTCAAGGTGGTGATCGACTGCGCCCACGGTGCGACCTACAAGGTGGCGCCCAGCGTATTCAAGGAGTTGGGGGCCGAGGTGACTGTGCTGTCGGCTCAGCCCAACGGCCTGAACATCAACGACAACTGCGGCTCGACCCATATGGGGCAGTTGCAGGCGGCGGTATTGGCTGAGCACGCGGACCTGGGTATTGCCTTTGATGGCGACGGCGACCGCGTTTTGATGGTCGATCACACGGGCGCCATCGTTGACGGTGACGACCTGCTGTTCATCATTGCCCGTGACCTGCATGAGCGTAACAAGCTGCAAGGCGGCGTCGTCGGTACCTTGATGAGTAACCTGGGGCTGGAGTTGGCCCTGGCAGATCTGGGGATCCCGTTTGTGCGCGCCAATGTTGGCGACCGCTACGTGATTGCCGAGCTGCTGGAGCGCAACTGGGTTGTGGGTGGCGAGAATTCCGGGCACGTAGTGTGCTTCCAGCACACCACTACCGGTGATGCGATCATCGCTGCGTTGCAGGTGCTATTGGCCTTGCGTCGCCGTGAAGAGAGCCTGGCCCAGGCACGTCAAGCATTGCGCAAATGTCCTCAGGTACTGCTCAATGTGCGTTTCTCTGGGGGTGAAAACCCTATCGAGCACCCGGCCATCAAGGAAGCCTGTGAGCGTGTTACCGTCGCTATGGCGGGCCGTGGCCGGGTCTTGTTGCGCAAGTCGGGGACCGAGCCTTTGGTGCGTGTCATGGTCGAAGGCGATGACGAAACACAGGTTCGCGGCTATGCCGAGGAGCTGGCAAAACTGGTAACTGAAGTTTGCGCCTGAATTCGGCTTGCCAGTGTTGATGCGGTTGGGTAACATCTGCGCCCACTTTGACCGACGAGGTACAGCATGCGTCGCACTATGGTAGCTGGTAACTGGAAGATGCACGGTACCCGCGCCAGTGTCGCTGAGCTGGTCAATGGCCTTCGTCACTTGGCACTGCCGAGTGGTGTCGATATCGCGGTATTCCCGCCTTGCTTGCATATCAACCAAGTGGTTGATGGCTTGAAAGGCAAGTCGATCCAGGTCGGCGCGCAGAATTCCGCAGTAGAAGCCATGCAGGGTGCGTTGACTGGTGAGATTGCACCGAGTCAGCTGGTTGATGCAGGTTGTTCCTATGTGCTCGTTGGGCACTCCGAGCGCCGTCAGATGATGGGCGAGCGTGATGGGACACTCAACCGCAAGTTCGCAGCGGCACAGGCTTGTGGCCTGATTCCCGTGTTGTGCATAGGGGAGACCCTTGAGCAGCGTGAATCCGGCAAGACTCTTGAAGTTGTCTCGCGTCAGTTGGGCAGCATCATCGAGGAGCTGGGTGTTGGTGCATTTGCAAAGGCAGTGATTGCTTACGAGCCGGTCTGGGCCATTGGCACCGGGCTGACTGCTACACCGCAACAGGCGCAGGATGTGCACGCAGCCATCCGCGCGCAGTTGGCGGCAGAGAATTCTGAGGTCGCGCAAGGTGTGCGGCTTCTATACGGCGGCAGCGTGAAGGCGGCCAATGCGGTCGAACTGTTCGGCATGCCGGATATCGATGGGGGGCTCATTGGTGGAGCTTCCCTGAATGCAGATGAGTTCGGTGCGATTTGTCGCGCCGCGGGAAACTGAGAAAATGCTGGAAACAGTCGTAGTCGTTTTTCATCTGTTGGGTGCACTGGGCGTTGTTGCCTTGGTATTGCTGCAACAGGGTAAAGGTGCGGACGCTGGTGCGTCTTTCGGGGCAGGTGCTTCAAATACTGTGTTCGGAAGCCAAGGTTCCTCTACCTTTCTTAGTAAGTTTACTGCTATACTTGCCGCCGGTTTCTTCATAACCAGCCTGGGGTTAGGTTACTTTGCTAAAGAGAAAGCTCATGTGCTGACTCAAGCAGGTTTGCCAGATCCAGCAGTGTTGGAAGTTCCAAAAGCAAAACCGGCTTCTGATGATGTCCCGGTGCTTCAAGAGCAAAAGTCGGCTACTCCAGCGACTGACGTGCCTCCAGCTCAAGAGCAGAAGTAAGAAGGTTGTAAACGCTGTATTGCCGAGGTGGTGGAATTGGTAGACACGCAACCTTGAGGTGGTTGTGCCCATAGGGTGTAGGGGTTCGAGTCCCCTTCTCGGTACCAATTATCAGGAGAGCCCGCTGTTGCGGGCTTTCTTGTAGGTGGAAGGTTACATTGACCCTGTAAGGGATCGGTCGTATACTTCCGCCCCAGCTTTGTCGCGGGGTGGAGCAGTCTGGTAGCTCGTCGGGCTCATAACCCGAAGGTCGTCGGTTCAAATCCGGCCCCCGCAACCAGTTTTAGCGGAGCCCCTTTTAAGGGGCTTTTTGTTAGCTGGACACTTTCAACGCCGCTGTTCGACGGCGTTTCAAGGATGGGCGTTTCGCCCATTTTTTTATTTTGCACAGCATGCACATACATGCACGAGGGGGTTCAGGTGTCGAGCAAGCTAGAAGAGTTGCAGGCCTTGCTGGCCCCGGTGGTCGTGGCCCTAGGCTATGAATGCTGGGGTATTGAGTTTTCGGCTCAAGGTCGCCACTCAATGTTGCGCGTTTATATCGATAAAGAGGGCGGCGTGCTGGTGGACGATTGTGCCATCGTCAGCCGTCAGATCAGTGGTGTCCTGGATGTTGAAGATCCGATCGCCGTTGAATACACCCTCGAAGTTTCCTCGCCAGGCATGGAACGCCCACTGTTCACTATTGAGCAGTTTGCTAAATATGCCGGTGAACAAGTGAAGATCAAGCTGCGATCTCCTTTCGAAGGGCGACGCAACTTTCAGGGCCTTCTGCGCGGTGTAGAAGAACAGGATGTAGTGGTGCAGGTAGAAGACCACGAGTTCCTGTTGCCGATCGATATGATCGACAAGGCCAACATTATTCCCAGTTTTGACTGAGACGTGCCAGAAACTGCGGATCCCGCGGATCCAATGGCTTGCGAAAGGCGAGGCGTACGATGAGCAAAGAAGTACTGCTGGTTGTTGAGTCGGTATCCAATGAAAAGGGCGTACCGGCAAACGTGATTTTTGAAGCGCTGGAGCTGGCCCTGGCCACTGCTACCAAAAAGCGTTTTGAAGACGAAGTTGATCTGCGTGTGGAAATCAATCGCCACACCGGAGCCTATGAGACTTTCCGTCGCTGGACGGTCGTCGAAGAAGCCGATCTTGATGATCCGGCCATCGAAACCTGGCCGAGCAAGGTTGCGTTAACGCATCCTGGTGCCCAGGTTGGTGACGTCGTCGAGGAAAAGATCGAGTCCATCGAGTTCGGCCGCATCGCTGCACAGACTGCCAAGCAGGTCATCGTGCAAAAGGTTCGCGAAGCCGAGCGCGCCCAAGTTGTTGATGCCTATCGCGAGCGCCTGGGGGAAATCATCTCCGGCACCGTGAAGAAAGTAACTCGCGACAACGTGATCGTCGACCTGGGTAACAACGCAGAAGCGTTGTTGGCCCGTGAAGACATCATTTCCCGCGAAACCTTCCGTGTTGGCGTGCGTTTGCGCGCGCTACTCAAGGAAATCCGCACTGAGAACCGCGGCCCTCAACTGATCCTGTCGCGTACTGCGCCGGAAATGTTGATCGAGCTGTTCCGTATCGAAGTGCCGGAAATTGCCGAAGGCCTGATCGAAGTCATGGCTGCGTCCCGCGACCCGGGTTCGCGTGCCAAGATCGCGGTCCGCTCCAAGGACAAACGCATCGACCCGCAAGGCGCTTGCATTGGTATGCGCGGTTCGCGCGTCCAGGCAGTGTCGGGCGAATTGGGCGGTGAGCGCGTGGATATCGTGCTGTGGGACGATAACCCAGCGCAGTTCGTGATCAACGCCATGTCCCCGGCCGAAGTTGCGGCAATTATTGTTGACGAAGATGCCCATGCAATGGACATCGCCGTTGGCGCAGACAATCTGGCCCAGGCCATCGGTCGCGGTGGTCAGAACGTGCGTCTGGCCAGCCAGTTGACTGGTTGGACCCTGAACGTCATGACCGAATCGGACATCCAGGCTAAGCAGCAAGCAGAAACCGGCGATATCCTGCGCAACTTCATCGACGAGCTGGAAGTCGACGAAGATCTGGCACAGGTGCTGGTAGATGAAGGCTTCACCAGCCTGGAAGAGATTGCCTACGTACCGGTGGAGGAAATGCTCAACATCGACGGCTTTGACGAAGACACCGTCAACGAGCTTCGCGCTCGGGCCAAGGATCGCTTGTTGACTAAAGCCATCGCTACTGAGGAAAAGCTGGCAGACGCCCATCCGGCCGAAGACCTGCTCTCGCTTGAGGGTATGGACAAGGATTTGGCGATGGAACTGGCGGTGCGCGGCGTAATTACCCGCGAAGACCTGGCCGAGCAGTCTATTGACGACCTGCTCGACATCGACGGCATTGACGATGATCGTGCCGGCAAGTTGATCATGGCCGCCCGAGCCCATTGGTTCGAGTAATTAGGCGCGGCCTGAGGAGAGAAGTGCATGACGCAAGTCACGGTGAAACAACTGGCCGATGAGGTCAAAACACCGGTAGAGCGCCTGTTGCAGCAGATGCGTGAGGCAGGTCTGCCGCACACCGCCGCCGAGGAACATGTGAGCGACAGTGAGAAGCAATCGTTGCTGACTCACTTGAAAAGCAGCCACAAGGCGAAAGTGGAAGAACCGCGCAAGATTACATTGCAGCGCAAAACAACCAGCACCCTGCGGGTGGCTGGTAGCAAGAGCATCAGCGTTGAAGTACGTAAGAAGAAAGTCTTCGTACAGCGCAGCCCGGAAGAAATCGAAGCCGAGCGCAAACGCGAGATGGACGAACGTCGCGCAGTAGAAAATGCTGCACGTCAGAAGGCTGAAGAAGAAGCCAAGCGTCGCGCCGAAGAAGAAGCGCGTCGCCAGCCTGCTGCTGCGCAATCCGCTACTGATGCAGTCGCCGCTCCTGCAGCGCCTGTTGAAGCTGTGCGTGAGGCTGCTCCGGTTGCCGCTGCGCCAGCACCTGCTGCTGACGCTCGCAAGCGCGACGAACCTCGTCGTCCGGACAAGCCACGTGCCGACGATAACAATCGTCGCAGTGGTGGTGGCGATGGCGAGCGTAAAAACGCTCCGCATCGTGCCTCGGTCAAAGAGAAAGCGCCTGCTCCACGCGTTGCGCCACGTACTACCGACGAAGAAAGCGATGGCTTCCGTCGTGGTGGTCGCGGCAAGGCCAAGCTGAAGAAACGCAACGCCCACGGTTTCCAGAGCCCAACCGGCCCTGTCGTGCGTGATGTGCAGATCGGCGAGACCATCACTGTTGGCGATTTGGCCAATCAGATGTCGGTCAAGGCTGCTGAAATCATCAAGTTCATGTTCAAACTGGGTACTCCAGCGACCATCAACCAGGTGCTTGACCAGGAAACTGCTCAACTGGTAGCCGAAGAACTGGGCCACAAAGTGACCCTGGTCAGCGACACCGCCCTGGAAGACTCCCTGGCCGAGTCCCTTAAGTTTGAAGGCGAGACCTTCTCCCGTGCGCCAGTCGTGACCGTAATGGGCCACGTTGACCATGGTAAGACCTCGCTGCTCGACTACATCCGTCGTGCCAAGGTAGCTGCCGGCGAAGCCGGTGGTATCACCCAGCACATCGGTGCATACCACGTTGAAACCGAGCGCGGTATGGTCACCTTCCTTGACACCCCAGGTCACGCCGCGTTTACCGCAATGCGTGCCCGTGGTGCCAAGGCGACCGACATCGTGATCCTGGTAGTTGCAGCGGACGACGGCGTAATGCCGCAGACCATTGAAGCTGTCCAGCACGCCAAGGCCGCTGGTGTTCCACTGGTTGTTGCCGTGAACAAAATCGACAAGCCGGGCGCTGATCTTGATCGCATCCGTAGCGAACTGTCGGTTCACGGTGTGACTTCCGAAGAGTGGGGCGGTGATACGCCGTTCGTTTCGGTTTCGGCGAAGGTCGGTACTGGCGTAGACGAACTGCTCGAAGCTGTTCTGCTGCAAGCCGAAGTCCTGGAACTCAAGGCAACCCCATCGGCCCCGGGTCGTGGTGTTGTGGTTGAATCGCGTCTCGACAAAGGTCGTGGCCCGGTTGCTACCGTTCTGGTTCAAGACGGTACCCTGCGCCAAGGCGACATGGTGCTGGTCGGTTCGAACTATGGCCGTGTACGTGCCATGCTCGACGAGAACGGCAAGCCAATCAAGGAAGCGGGTCCATCCATCCCTGTCGAGATCCTCGGCCTGGACGGTACCCCGGACGCTGGCGACGAGATGAGCGTACTGTCGGACGAGAAGAAAGCCCGTGAAGTGGCTCTGTTCCGTCAAGGCAAGTTCCGCGAAGTCAAACTGGCCCGTGCTCACGCCGGCAAGCTGGAAAACATCTTCGAGAACATGGGCCAGGCAGAGAAGAAGACGCTCAACATCGTCCTCAAATCTGACGTCCGTGGTTCCCTCGAAGCGTTGAACGGCGCCTTGAACGGCCTGGGTAACGACGAAGTGCAAGTGCGTGTTGTCGGTGGCGGTGTCGGTGGTATCACCGAGTCCGACGCCAACCTGGCACTGGCTTCCAACGCTGTACTGTTCGGCTTCAACGTGCGTGCCGATGCTGGCGCACGGAAGATCGTCGAGCAGGAAGGCCTGGACATGCGTTACTACAACGTCATCTACGACATCATCGAAGACGTCAAGAAGGCCCTCACCGGCATGCTTGGCAGTGACGTCCGGGAAAATATCCTGGGTATCGCCGAAGTTCGTGACGTGTTCCGTTCGCCGAAGTTCGGCGCGATTGCCGGTTGCATGGTTATCGAAGGTACTGTGTACCGCAACCGTCCAATCCGTGTACTGCGTGAAGACATCGTTATCTTCGAAGGCGAGCTGGAATCCCTGCGCCGCTTCAAAGATGACGCTTCCGAAGTACGTGCCGGCATGGAATGTGGTATCGGCGTCAAGAGCTACAACGACGTCAAGCCTGGCGACAAGATCGAAGTTTACGAGAAGGTCCAGGTTGCTCGCAGCCTCTAACTCGCGCACTTCAGGAGCCACGCCGCGTGTGGGCATGCAAATGCCCCGCGCAGTGTCCGGACTCTAAACGCAACGCCCGGTCTGGCTTTTGTCAGGCCGGGCGTTTGCCGCTTTCAGACCCCACGGGTTTCACCGTGTGGCAGTAACAGGTAACAAGACATGGCAAAAGAATACAGCCGTACCCAACGTATCGGCGATCAGATGCAGCGCGAGCTGGCCCAACTGATCCGTCGCGAAGTCAAAGACCCGCGCGTTGGCCTGGTCACCATCACCGCTGTTGAAGTGAGCCGTGACGTTGGTCACGCGAAGATCTTCATCACCGTGATGGGCCAGGACAACAGTGAAGAGATCGCGCAAAGCATCAAGGTGCTCAACTCCGCCGCAGGTTTTTTGCGGATGCAGTTGGCCCGCGAGATGAAGCTGCGCAGCGTGCCGCAGTTGCACTTCCACTACGACGAAAGCGTCGTGCGTGGTGCGCATCTGTCGGCCCTGATCGAGCGTGCAGTGGCTGAAGACAATCAGCATCCGTCCACACCTGAAGACGCCAAGGAGTAAGCGGTGGCTCAGGTCAAACGTATCCGTCGTAACGTCAGCGGTATCATCCTGCTCGACAAGCCCATTGGCTTTACCTCCAATGCCGCTTTGCAGAAGGTCCGCTGGCTGCTCAATGCCGAGAAGGCGGGGCACACCGGTAGCCTTGATCCCCTGGCGACTGGCGTATTGCCATTGTGTTTCGGCGAGGCTACCAAGTTCTCCCAGTACCTGCTCGATTCGGACAAGGGTTACGAAACCCTGATGCAACTGGGCAAGACCACCACCACGGCCGATGCCGAAGGTGATGTTCTGCAGGTTCGCGACGTGACCGTTGGTCGTGCAGATATTGAGGCTGCCTTACCCGCTTTTCGTGGGCAAATCAGTCAGATACCGCCCATGTACTCGGCTCTCAAGCGTGATGGCCAGCCTCTTTACAAGCTGGCACGTGCGGGCGAAGTAGTGGAGCGTGAACCGCGTTCTGTTACTATTGCGCGCTTGGAATTGCTCGCCTGTGAAGGCGACACCGCCCGTTTGGCCGTGGACTGCAGCAAAGGCACCTATATCCGTACCCTGGTGGAAGATATTGGTGAACAACTCGGTTGCGGCGCGTACGTTGCAGAACTGCGACGCACACAGGCAGGCCCTTTCACCCTGGCCCAGACGGTCACGCTGGAAGAGTTGGAAGCCGTGCATGCCGAAGGCGGCAACGAAGCAGTTGATCGCTTCCTGATGCCATCGGACAGCGGTTTGCTGGATTGGCCATTGCTGCATTTCTCGGAGCACAGCGCGTTCTACTGGCTTAACGGCCAACCGGTACGCGCTCCGGATGCGCCGAAGTTCGGCATGGTGCGGGTACAAGATCACAACGGTCGCTTTATCGGTATCGGTGAAGTGAGCGAAGACGGGCGCATCGCGCCGCGTCGACTGATTCGGTCAGAATGACCGGACGAGGGTGGCTGTTAACAGGCACGGTCACTACTCATTTTTAGATACAGGGATTTGTCCCTGGCCTGTTGAAACTGCCCTTTGGGTGGTTTCCTGAAAAAAGGATTGCCTCATGGCTCTCGACGTTCAAGAAAAAGCACAAATCGTAGCTGACTATCAGCAAGCTGTTGGTGACACTGGTTCGCCAGAAGTGCAAGTTGCACTGCTGACCCACAACATCAACAAGCTGCAAGGTCACTTCAAGGCCAACGGTAAAGATCACCACTCCCGTCGTGGTCTGATCCGCATGGTAAACCAGCGCCGTAAGCTGCTGGACTACCTGAAAGGCAAGGATCTGGGTCGTTATCAGACTCTGATCGGTCGCCTGGGTCTGCGTCGCTAATCAGCGATTGCGCTAGAGGTTGGTTGTTTGCCGTGTGTCAGTGGGATTCCCGCTGGCCCATGGCAGGCTCCCAGCCTCAAGTTTTATCTGGATACACGTTTTACCCTGGACAAGGGTTGGGCCGATTCCCGACATTGCCCAAGAATTTCGCAAGAAGACAAGTTCCCCAAGAGCCACAAAGAAGGTAGGACACCGTGAACCCGGTAATCAAAAAATTCCAGTTCGGTCAGTCGACCGTTACCCTCGAGACAGGCCGTATCGCCCGTCAGGCCTCCGGCGCAGTGCTGGTCACCGTTGACGACGACGTCACCGTATTGGTGACCGTTGTTGGCGCCAAGACCGCTGACCCGAGCAAAGGCTTCTTCCCTCTGTCCGTTCACTACCAGGAAAAGACTTACGCTGCCGGTAAGATCCCTGGCGGTTTCTTCAAGCGCGAAGGCCGTCCTTCCGAGAAAGAAACCCTGACTTCCCGACTGATCGACCGTCCGATCCGTCCGCTGTTCCCAGAAGGCTTCATGAACGAAGTGCAGGTTGTCTGCACCGTCGTTTCCACCAGCAAGAAGACCGATCCGGACGTCGCTGCGATGATCGGTACTTCGGCGGCCCTGGCCATCTCCGGCATTCCGTTCGATGGCCCGATCGGCGCCGCTCGCGTTGCTTTCCACGAAAGCACCGGCTACCTGCTGAACCCGACTTACGAGCAGCAGAAAGCCTCGAGCCTGGACATGGTCGTTGCCGGTACTTCGGAAGCCGTGTTGATGGTTGAATCGGAAGCCAAAGAGCTGACCGAAGACCAGATGCTGGGCGCCGTACTGTTTGCTCACGACGAGTTCCAGGTGGTGATCAACGCCGTTAAAGAACTGGCTGCCGAAGCTGCCAAGCCAACCTGGACCTGGGCTCCTCAGCCAGAAGCCACCGCACTGCTGGGCGCTATCCGCTCCGAGTTCGGCGCTGCTATCTCCGACGCCTACACCATCACTGTCAAGGCCGACCGTTACGCACGCCTGGGTGAGCTGAAGGACCAAGTCGTTGCCAAGCTGTCCGGCGAAGAAGGCCAGCCTTCTTCCAGCGAAGTCAAAGCAGCCTTCGGTGAAATCGAATACCGCACCGTTCGCGAAAACATCGTTAACGGCAAGCCACGTATCGACGGCCGTGACACCCGCACCGTGCGCCCGCTGAACATCGAAGTTGGCGTTCTGCCGAAGACTCACGGTTCGGCCCTGTTCACCCGTGGTGAAACCCAGGCCCTGGTTGTTGCGACCCTGGGTACTGCCCGTGACGCACAGCTGCTGGACACCCTGGAAGGCGAGAAAAAAGACCCGTTCATGCTGCACTACAACTTCCCTCCGTTCTCGGTGGGCGAGTGTGGTCGCATGGGCGGTGCTGGTCGTCGCGAAATCGGCCACGGCCGCCTGGCCCGTCGTTCGATTTCGGCCATGCTGCCGGCCGCCGACGTGTTCCCGTACACCATCCGTGTGGTATCGGAAATCACCGAGTCGAACGGTTCCAGCTCCATGGCTTCCGTTTGCGGTGCTTCCCTGGCACTGATGGACGCCGGTGTGCCGATGAAGGCGCCGGTTGCCGGTATCGCCATGGGCCTGGTTAAAGAAGGCGAGAAGTTCGCCATCCTGACCGACATCCTGGGTGACGAAGACCACCTGGGCGACATGGACTTCAAAGTAGCCGGTACCGCCAAAGGTGTTACCGCGCTGCAGATGGACATCAAGATCAAGGGCATCACCGAAGAGATCATGGAGATCGCCCTGGGCCAAGCCCTGGAAGCGCGCCTGAACATCCTCGGTCAGATGAACCAGATCATTGGTCAGTCCCGCACCGAGCTGTCGGAAAATGCTCCGACCATGATCGCGATGAAAATCGACACCGACAAAATCCGTGACGTTATCGGTAAAGGCGGCGCGACCATCCGTGCGATCTGTGAAGAAACCAAGGCCTCGATCGATATCGAAGACGACGGTTCGATCAAGATCTTCGGCGAAACCAAGGAAGCGGCTGAAGCAGCACGTCAGCGCGTACTGGGTATCACCGCTGAAGCCGAGATCGGCAAGATCTACGTCGGTAAGGTTGAGCGCATCGTCGACTTCGGCGCATTCGTCAACATCCTGCCTGGCAAGGATGGCCTGGTTCACATCTCCATGCTGAGCGACGCTCGCGTTGAGAAAGTGACCGACATTCTGAAAGAAGGCCAGGAAGTGGAAGTGCTGGTACTGGACGTGGACAACCGCGGCCGTATCAAGCTTTCCATCAAGGACGTAGCAGCAGCCAAGGCTTCGGGCGTTTAATCACTCCCAGGCTTCACGCTGAAAAAGAGGACTCTTCGGAGTCCTTTTTTTATGGCTTTGGGAAAGTGACGGTAAATCAGCCGTTTAGCCTAGGGCAAAAGCCGCAACTTGCATGCAGGCATGAAGGCCTTCATGCAAGTTGCACGATTTCGAAAAAGTCCTATTTTGTTAACTTGTTGTTTTATATGGATTTATTTTAGTGTTTGGACTTGGCACACTGCCTGCAATATTCCTGTTAACGCTGCAGCATCAAGGTTCACACACTGCAGACTTTTAATAAAACAGGAGTTACTCGTATGAAGAAGTTCGCTCTCGCTACTGCTACCGCTCTGACCCTGGCCATGGGTGCTAACGTGGCCTTTGCCCAGACTTCCCAAGCTCCAATGACCCTGGCGGCCGGTGAAGCCACCAAGGCAAAAGAAAGCGTTTCGGATACTTGGATCACCACTAAAGTTAAGTCTGATCTGCTGACCGAAAAAGGCATTCCTGGTTCGGACATCAAGGTTGAAACCAACAAAGGTGTGGTTTCCCTGTCGTCGACTGTAGCCATTTCGGATTCGCAGAAAGCAACCGCTGTAGCGATCACCAAGAAAATCAAAGGTGTAACCGCGGTTTCTGCTGACGGCCTGCTGGCTGGCGGCGCTACCAAGGCAGACAACATCGACAAAACCAAAAGCGCAGCTGCAGGCGCCAAAGAGTCCACTTCCGATACCTGGATCACTACCAAAGTGAAAGCTGACCTGGTAACCGAGAAAGGCATTCCTGGTACCGATATCAAAGTCGAAACCAACAAGGGCGTAGTTTCCCTGTCCTCTTCGGTCGCTGTGACTGAAGCGCAGAAAACTACTGCGGTGAATATCACCAAGAAAATCAAAGGCGTTAAAGCTGTATCGGCCGACGGCCTGAAAGCAGAGTAACGCTTAACAACTCGACTGAACCCAGGCGGTCTAGAGCGAGGCAGATATCCGCTCAATGCACCTTACAGGTTCATGCGACCGACCACAGGGATGTGGTCACTACGGGCCCCGGCACTTGTGTCGGGGCCCGTTTTATTGTGGGTTGGAATTTATCTTTGCAGATTATGCAGAGCAAATGTAGGAGCTGGCTTGCCTGCGATGGCGGTGTATCAGCGGCAAATAGGCTGGCTGACCCACCGCCATCGCAGGCAAGCCAGCTCCCACACTTCAGATTTCTGGTGCCGGTAGTTACTCGGCATCCAGGTGCATTGGCGTGACAACCCGGCCATCTTTCTCGGCCTGCCCCAGGTTGGCATCGATGAAGTACACCCGGTCATCTTCCAACTGGCCCTTGTCGACCAGATAGTCCTTGATCGTACTGGCACGGTCCTGGCCCAGTTGGCGTAGAAGCACGTCGCTGCCGCTCCAGAATTTGATCACGCCGTCGCGCAGTTTCGCCGAGCGTTCATCGCTGCCCAGGTCTTTCCACTCAGCCGGTGGCTGTTGCTTCAAGCGGGTGCGATAGATGCCTTCGAGCAGCGGGGCTTTTTCCTTTTCAGGTACTACAAGCAACGACGCCTGGGCCGGGACTTTATCGCCGCGACGCTGGAGAATCTTGTAGTAGTTGTACTGATACTCGCGCTCAAGCCGCTCGGCCGCCAGGAACGGACCGTCGCTGCTGGCTGCCGCGGTGCCTTCGATCTCCAGGCGCAGCGCAGGGCGCTCCTTGAGGGCCTTGGCGAGGCTGTCCAGGGCCGACTCGGCGTCCTTGCTCAGTGCGCTGGAACCTGCGGCGAACGACACGTTGCCCAGATCCTGCGCGCCACCACCGGTTACCAGCCCGCCAATGAACTTGAACGGCGCCGTCGCCGCCCGTACCACCAGGTTGCGCAGGGTTTGCCAGACAATCGGCATCACGCTGAATTGCGGGTTGTTCAAGTCGCCAGTCACCGGCAATTCGATGGAGATCTTGCCGTCCGTGTCCTTGAGCAGGGCGATCGCCAGGCGAATCGGCAGGTCCACCGCATCTGCGCTATCGACTTTCTCGCCCAGTTGCAGTTGCTCCACTACCACCTTGTTCTCGGCCTTCAACTGGCCTTTGGTGATCACGTAGTGCAGATCGAGGTTGAGCCGGCCCTTACGGATACGGAACCCGGCAAATTTGCCGGAATACGGGGTCAGGGTAGTCAGCTCGACGCGTTTGAAGCTGGTGGCGATATCCAGGGCGGCCATCGGGTCAAACGGGTTCACGCTGCCCTTGATGGTCACTGGCGCATAGCGGTCGACCTTACCCTTGATATCGACGCTGGCAGGCTTGGCCTGGCGGCTGTCGATGGTACCGATCTGGCCATTGAGCTGCTGGATCGCTGTGGCGAAGTTCGGCGTGAGGCTGAAGTCGGCAAAGTTGGCCGAACCATCGTTGATCGCGATCTGGCCGATGCGGATACCCAAAGGCTTTTCGTTGCTCGCGCTGGATTTGGCGGTAGATTTGGCACCGCTGTCAGCCGGTTGCGGGATCAGCAGATCATCGACGTTGGTGGTGCGGTCGTCGTTGATCATAAAGCGTGCATAGGGTTGCAGCAGGTTGATCTTGTCGATCGACAGGCTGTTGCCGTGCTGGTAGTTCAAGCCTTCGACCACCAGGCGCTGCCACTTGAGGAAGTCGCGGGTCTTGAGGGTATCGAGGGTGTGCAACTGATCCACTTGCGCCCGGCCGGTGATCTGCAGTGCGAGGGGCTCGGTACTCTTGAGGTTCACGTCCAGGTTGCTGCCGAGCATGCCGCTACGCAGTTCCAGGCGGATAAACGGACTGATATAGGATTGGGCAACCCGCAGGTCGATGTCCTTGGTGTCGACTTTCAGCTTGGCGCTGACCGGGTTCAGGTTGACCTGGCCGCTCGCCTGGAGCTTGCCCTGCTTGCCCAGGCCGCTGTCGATCTTCAAGGTGAAGGGGCTTTGATTGAGGCTGTCGAAGTCTTGTACATCGACATTCAGCGGGCCCAGTTCCAGTGCCACAGCAGGTTTTACCTGGCGATCAGCCAAGTGCACCTGGTAGTTGCGCAGTTGCACGTCCTTGAGCAGTACTTGCCAAGGCTTGCTCGGTGCTGTGGGTGCGGGTTCCGGCGAATCGGCTGTAGCGGGCGCCGTGGCTGGCTCGGGCTTGGTGGCCGGCTTGCTCGGCTGGCTGGCGAACAGTTTCTGCCAGTCCAGTTGGCCGTCGGCTTCGCGGGCGGCCCAGGTTTCGAGCTTGTTACTGCGGATCTTGCCAACGATCACTTGCTGCTTGGCCAGGTCGATCGAGGTTTCGCTGACATCCAGGCGTTCCAGGCGCGCCAGGGGCCGCCCATCCGGGGCCTTGATCGCGAACGGCGCGATGCTCGCGGAGACGTTGGTCAGGTTCAGCTCGGTTTCTTTGGCCAGGTTCAGCTTGTAGTCGGTGCTGAAGTTGAGGATGCCGTCTTCCAGGACCAGCGGCAGGGCGTCCCGTACGTAGGGCCACCAGACCTTCATTTTGCCATCGGTGACCTTGAGCTTACCTTCGGAGGTGATCGGTACCAGGCTGAAATTGCCGGTCCAGTCGATCTGACCGCCTTCGGGGCCGGCGGCGACCAGGGTCATGTCGGCATTGTCTTCGGGCAGGGTGCTGAGGTTTTTCAGCTCAAAGTCGAGTTTGTCGTAGAGGAACTCGATAGGCTCGCTGGGGCGCACGTCTTCAAAGTGCACGTAGCCGTCGGCCAGCTTGATGCGTTCGATACGCAGCGGGAACGGTTTGCTGTCGGGGTCATCGGGGGTTGGTTCGCTCGGCGGTACTTTGAACAGTTGCGCCAGGTTGAGCGTGCCGGCTTTGTCGAAGAGGATTTCGGTCCTGGGCTTGTCCAACTGCACATCGGCCAGGTGCAGGGCGCGTGTCCAGAGGCTGTCGATCTGCAGGTTGGCGTAGAGACGCTCAAAGCCCACTTGTTCCTTGCCGGGCTCGCCGATCTTCAGGCCCCAGAGGGTCAGCTCCAGGCTGAACGGGTTGAGTTCGATACGCTCGATACGGGCCGGTACGGTGGCGTAGTTGGCCAACTGTTGGTTGGCTACGCGAAGCGCAATACCGGGCAGAATCAGGAAGCCCAGCAAGCTGTAGAGTGCAAGGGCGGTCAGCAAGGCGCCTGCGGCGCGAATCAATCCTTTGGACATGGGTGACGCCATCTATATCAATCAGGAGTGCCTTGGAGTATGGCACGGGTTTGCGGTTCCGAAGAACCGCGCCTTTATTACGCCAGGCCAAGCCTTTCAGGACAATCCTACAGTTGCAGGATCAAGGTCTTCAGTGGGGGCTGTTGGTCTTGTGAGGGAAAGTCAGCGCCGGGTGTCATCACTTTCCAGTCGCGTACAGGTCGGCCGGCCTTTTCAGCGCAGCGCAAGACCTGTTCGCGCCAGTCGTCCATGCTGACTTTTGCCAGGTTGTTGCAGCAGATCAGCACGCCATCTTGTGCGGTGGCCAGCAATGCCGGCTTGAGCAGGCTCTGGTAGTCACGCAGCAAGTCCACGGTCCCAAAGGCGCTCTTGGCCCAGGCCGGCGGGTCGAGCAGCACTAGGTCATATTGACGTGGTTCCAGGCGCGGGTAGCTCGGCAGTTTTTGCCCGCGACGCTGGGTGATCGGCAGCCCGGCCAGTTGGCGGATGGCCGGAAAGTAATCGGACTGTACAAACGTCATGGGCGGCAATTGTGGGTTCAGGTCGCCGTTTTCGCGGCCGACTGCCAGGTTGCCCTCGGCAAAATCCAGGTTGCACACCTCACTGGCCCCACCAGCCGCTGCGCTGAGGCCGACGCCGCAGGTGTACGCAAACAGGTTGAGTACGCTTTTGCCGGCACTGTGGGCCTTGACCCAGCCGCGGGTGTTGCGCAGGTCCAGGAACAGCAGCGGGTCCTGCCCGGAGTGGCGGCCGCGCACCCGATAGTTCAGGCCCCATTCATGGCCGACCAGGTCTTCCAGGGCGGCGGGCTCGGCGCGGTATACGGTGTCTTCGCGGTCGATACGCGAGTTGCCTCGGGAGCGGTCGTTATAGACCAGCAACAATTCAAGCCCCAGGTACTGGTTGATCATCAGGTGCAATTGCAGCAGTGCATCGCTGTCCAGCGCCTGGTGAAAGCTCTGCACCATCAATTGCGGGCCGTAGCGGTCGATGGTCAAGCCGCCGGCGCCTTCCTGGCTGCCATGGAATAACCGATAGCAATCGGTGCCTTGGGCATGCAGCTCGGCGAGCAGGTCTTGGCGGTGATCGAGGGCGGCGCGCAGCGCCTGATTCAGGGACGACATGGAGCGCGCCTTGCTGGGGAATTTAAGCGCGCAAGTTTAACAGCTCCTGTGGGTCGCGGCTTTTACAGGAGCGGGCTTGCCCGCGAAAAACTCGACATCCCCGCGTTTCTTCAGGCGTGTTGCGTCAGCGTTGACGATTTTCGCTGGCAAACCCGCTCCTACAAAGCTGCGTTACAGCAGGCCCATGCGCCTGTGGGCGCGCTGCACCGAGCCGTTGCGCATCGCCCAGCGCAGCAGTGGCGCGCTGCGCCTGACCCCAGTGCGGATCAGTTGGCGTTGCAGTGGGCTTTGTTGTTGGCCAAGCATGTCGTTGGCCCAGTCCGGAAGCAGATCAATACCCGCTTGCATCATCAGCGCGCCGAACGGCTTGGCCAGGGTGCTGGGTGCCGGGGCGTTGAGCAGCAGGCGCAGCACTTCACGGCTGCGTTCGTCACACAGCAGTTGTGGGCGAATCCGCTGCAGATAATCCGAAATTTCCTGCCGTGAGCGCGGCACATGCCGAGCTCCCAGCTGTTCGGCGATCAGGGCTATTTCGCTGTAGTAGCGGTCTTGATCCCTGGGCGATAAATCCGGGTTTTTGTAGCGCAGGTGCGCCGCGAGAAAGCTGCTGACTTCGGCGACGTGGACCCAGGTGAGCAATTCGGGATCGCTAGCCGCATAAGGACGCCCGTCAGGCGCATGCCCGACCACTTGCAGGTGGATGGTGCGCACCTTTTCGATCAGCCATGACGCGTCGCGGCGCGAGCCAAAGGTGGTACCGGAAATAAACTGCGAAGTGCGGCGCAAACGCCCGAGCATGTCCTGGCGAAAATTCGAATGGTCCCACACGCCGGCCAACGCCAGGGGATGCAGCGCCTGCAACATCAAGGCGCTGATGCCACCGATCAGCATGCTGCTGAAGTCACCATGGACCTTCCAGCTTACCGAGTCCGGCCCGAACAGCCCTGGGTCGCCTTTGGGGCTCTCCAGGTCCAGATTGCCGAGGGACAGGCCCGTCAGGCTCATCAACTGGGATTCGATACGGTTGCGCAGAAATTCCATGGTGGCTTGGGGGGTCCTATCGGTTCAGGCGTTTGTCGATCAGGCCGTCGACCACGCTCGGATCGGCCAGGGTCGAGGTATCGCCCAGGCTGTCCAGCTCATTGCAAGCGATCTTGCGCAGGATACGTCGCATGATCTTGCCTGAACGTGTTTTGGGCAAGGCCGGCGCCCATTGGATCAGCTCGGGCTTGGCGAAACTACCGATTTCCTTGCTGACCAGTTCCAAGAGGTGCTTTTTCAGCTCGTCGCTGGGCTCGACGCCATTCATCGGCGTGACAAACGCATAGATGCCCTGGCCCTTGAGGTCATGGGGATAGCCGACGACGGCGGCCTCGGCCACCTTGTCATGCAGCACCAGCGCGCTTTCCACCTCGGCGGTGCCGATGCGATGGCCGGACACGTTGATCACATCATCGATACGCCCGGTGATCCAGTAGTCGCCATCCTCGTCGCGCCGCGCGCCGTCGCCGGTAAAGTAGTAGCCGGGGTAGGGCTTGAAGTAGGTATCGATCATCCGCTGTGGGTCGCCATACACGCTGCGGATCTGCCCCGGCCAGCTGGACTTGATCGCCAGGACGCCACTGCCGGCGCCGTTGATTTCCTTACCCTGTTCGTCGAGCAATACCGGCTGCACCCCAAACATCGGTTGGGTGGCGCAGCCAGGCTTGATGCGCTGGGCGCTGACCAGCGGGCTGAGCATGATGCCGCCGGTTTCGGTCTGCCACCAGGTATCGACAATCGGGCAGCGCTGTTCGCCGACGGCATTGAAATACCACTCCCAGGCTTCCGGGTTGATCGGCTCGCCGACACTGCCGAGCAACCTCAGGCTGGCCCGGGATGTGTTCTCCAGCGGACCATGGCCCTCACGCATCAGGGCCCGCAAGGCGGTGGGCGCGGTGTAGAAGATATTCACCTGATGCTTGTCGATCACCTGCCAGAAGCGCGAGCTGTCCGGATAACTCGGCACGCCCTCGAACATCAGGGAGGTGGCGCCATTGGCCAGTGGCCCGTACACGATATAGCTATGGCCAGTGACCCAGCCGACGTCGGCGGTGCACCAGAACACCTCGCCCTCGCGGTAGTCGAGCACGTACTTGAAGGTCATTGCCGCTTGCAGCAGGTAGCCACCGGTGGTGTGCAACACGCCTTTGGGCTTGCCGGTGCTGCCGGAGGTATAGAGGATAAACAGCGGGTCTTCGGCATCCATCGCCTCGGGCGGGCATTCGCCGCTGACCGCGTCAACAGCCTGTTGATACTTGAGGTCGCGCCCCTCGGTCCAGGCCACCGCAGCGCCCGTGCGTTCCACCACCAGTACCGTCGTGACATTTGGGCAACTGGCCAAGGCCTTGTCGACATTCTGTTTCAGTGCCACGGGCCTGCCGCCGCGCACGCCTTCATCGGCAGTGATCACCGTGCGGCAGTCGGCATCCAGAATGCGGTCGCGCAAGGCATCCGGTGAGAACCCGCCAAACACCACCGAGTGCACCGCGCCAATCCGCGTACAGGCCAGCATCGCGTAGGCGGCCTCGGGAATCATCGGCATGTAGATACACACCCGATCGCCTTTCTTCACCCCACGGCTTTTCAGCACATTGGCCAGGCGGCTGACGTTTTGATGAAGTTGGCGGTAGGTGATTTTGGAAGATTTTGCAGGATCGTCGCCTTCCCAGATAAAGGCCGGCTGATCGGCACGTTGCGCCAGGTGCCGGTCAATGCAGTTGTAGCTGACGTTCAGCTGGCCGCCGGCAAACCACTGGGCGGCGCCGGTGTGGATATCGCAGTGCTGGACGGTCTGCCAGGGCGTGATCCAGTCAAGCAAGGCTTTGGCCTGTTCGGCCCAGAAGATATCGGGGTGATCGATGGATTGACGATAGAGGCGCTGATAGTCCTCTTGGCCCAGTTGTGCGGCACGGCGCACGGCATCGGCATGGGGAAACTGGCTGATATCGAACATAAGGGATCCCTCTTCTTGTTATAGATACAAGAGCTCAAGGCTGACCCTTGTGCAGGAGCTGGCAAGCCAGTTCCTACACAAGGGCGCTTGTGCAGGTTCAATCCCTGATTGTAGTGCCGATCACTTCAACCGCGGTGACGACCACGGAAGTAGTTGATCAGGCCCTGGGTCGAGGCATCTTCGGCCGAGGTTTCCTCAGCGCCTGTCAGGCGGTTGTAGACGCCTTTGCCCAGCTCCTTGCCCAGCTCAACGCCCCATTGGTCAAAAGCGTTGATGCCCCAGATAACGCTCTGCACGAACACCTTGTGCTCATACATCGCCACCAGTGCGCCGAGGCGGCGCGGGCTGATCCGTTCGACCACCAGGGTGTTGCTCGGGCGGTTGCCAGGGATGACTTTGTGTGGCGCCAGCTTCTGTACTTCTTCCTCGGCCATGCCTTTGTCACGCAGCTCGGCTTCGGCTTCGCTGCGGGTCTTGCCGAGCATCAGCGCCTGGCTCTGGGACAGGCAGTTGGCATACAGCCACTGGTGATGGTCGGAGACCGGGTTGAAGCTGACGATCGGCACAATGAAGTCGGCCGGGATCAGTTGGGTGCCCTGGTGCAGCAACTGGTGGTAAGCGTGCTGGCCGTTGCAGCCCACGCCGCCCCAGATCACCGGGCCCGTGTCGACCGCAACCGGCTTGCCGTCCTGGCGCACGCTTTTGCCGTTGGATTCCATGTCCAGTTGTTGCAGGTGCTTGGTGATGTTGCGCAGGTAGTGGTCGTACGGCAGGATCGCATGGCTCTGAGCGCCCCAGAAGTTGCCGTACCACACACCCAGCAGGCCCAGCAGCACAGGCATATTCTGCTCGAATGGGGTGTTCTGGAAGTGCTGGTCCATGGAGTAGGCGCCAGACAGCAGTTCCTTGAAGTTGGACATGCCAATCGCCAGGGCGATAGGCAAGCCGATGGCCGACCACAACGAGTAACGGCCGCCGACCCAGTCCCACATCGGGAAGATATTCTCTTCACGGATACCGAAGGCCACGGCCGCCGCGTTGTTGCTCGACACGGCGATGAAGTGGCGATACAGCTCGGCTTCCGAGCCACCCTGGGCCAGGTACCAGGCGCGGGCGGCCTGGGCGTTTTTCAGGGTTTCGAGGGTGTTGAAGGATTTCGACGAGACAATAAACAGCGTGGTCTCGGCGCGCAGCTTCTGGGTGAGTTCGTGGAACTCACTGCCATCGATATTCGCCAGGTAATGGCAGCGCACACCTTTGTGGGCGTAGGACAACAGCGCTTCAGAGACCAGCTCCGGGCCGAGGAACGAGCCACCGATGCCGATGTTGACCACGTCGGTGATCGGCTTTTCGGTGTAGCCGCGCCACAGGCCATCATGGATGCGGCCCACCAGATCGGTGATCTGGTTCAGCACCTTGTGCACGTCGGGCATGATGTTGGTGCCGTTGACCGACAGCTTGTCGCCCACCGGGCGGCGCAGTGCAGTGTGCAGCGCCGGACGACCTTCCGAAGAGTTGACCGGCTCGCCGTCGAACAGCGCCTTGATCGCGCCTTTGAGATCGACTTCGTTGGCCAAGCCCACCAGCAGGTCGCGTGTTTCAGGGGTAATCAGGTTTTTCGAGTAATCGAGGAACAGCCCGCAGCTGCTCAAAGTGAACTGGGTAAAGCGCTGGGGATCGGCATTGAACGCTTCGCGCATGCTGAAATCCTGCATGGCCTGGCGATGTTGATTGAGCGCTTGCCAAGCGGGCAGAGCGGTAACGTCATGGGGAGTGCGGTAGTACGCCATCGCTGCGGGTTTCCTTTTTATTGCTGGGACTGCCTTTAGGACACTTCTAAACCCGGAACGTCCAGTCTTGTATCAAGGATTGGGTTCCAGACAGCGCTAACTATAACGCCGGGCGATTACATTAAACCTAGCGTGTCGATATGTCTTGGCTTTGTCTGTGCAGAGGCCGGTACTTTTTTATACCGGGGCCTGAGGGGCGCTACAAAACCACTGTGGGAGCCGCTTTGTGTGGGAGCGGGCTTGCCCGCGATTGCAGACTGTCAGTCGATGCATTTGTCGCTGACCCACCGCCTTCGCGGGCAAGCCCGATCCCACACAAGCCTTTCCTACAGTGGAGTATCGCCAGGATCAGGCGGGTAGCGTGAGGTGCAGGTTGTCGATCAGCCGGGTCGCGCCCAGGTAAGCGGCAACGAGGATCACCACATCACGATCCTCGACAGTTGCAGGGCGCAGGTGCTGGCCCTGGCGAACTTCCAGGTAGTCCATCCGCAGGCCGGCGGCCTCGATGTGCTGGATCTGTTCGGCGCGCAGTTTGGCAAAGTCGCGGTCGCCGGCTTGGATCGCGGTGGCGATCTGGCAGAGGCTGCGGTACAGCACCGGGGCGATGGCGCGCTGTTCTTCGCTCAGGTAGCCGTTGCGCGAGGACAGCGCGAGGCCGTCCTCGGCGCGCACGGTGGGCTCGCCGATGATCTGGATCGGCATGTTCAGGTCGCGCACCATGGCGCGGATCACCGCCAGTTGCTGATAGTCCTTTTGCCCGAATACCGCCAGGTCAGGCTGGACCATGTTGAACAACTTGCTCACCACGGTCGCCACACCCTCGAAGTGGCCCGGACGGCTGGCGCCGCACAGGCCTTCGGACAATTGCGGCACGCTGACTCGGGTCTGCACGGTCATGCCGCCGGGGTACATCTCGTCAACCGTAGGGGCAAATAGCAGGTTGCAGCCTGCCACCAGCAGCTTTTCCTGGTCGGCGGCGAGGGTGCGTGGGTACTTGTCCAGGTCTTCGCCGGCGCCAAACTGCAGTGGGTTGACGAAAATGCTCGCCACCACGAAGTCGGCTTGCTCGGCGGCGCGGGTCACCAGCGTAGCGTGGCCGGCATGCAGGTTGCCCATGGTGGGCACGAAGCCGATGCGCTTGCCGGCGCTACGCGCGTGAGTGACGGCGGCTCGCAGTTCGCGCAGGGTTTTGACGGTGTTCATGCAGAGAATCCGTGTTCGATGCCTGGGAAGGTAATGGCTTTGACTTCGGCGACATAGGCGCTCAATGCAGCCTGGATGTTGTCCTGGCCGGCCATGAAGTTCTTCACGAATTTTGGTGCGCGACCAGTGAGGTTCAGGCCCAGCATATCGTGCAGTACCAGGACCTGGCCGTCAGTCGCGCTGCCCGCACCAATGCCGATCACCGGGATTTTCACCGCCTGGGTGATTTCTTGCGCCAGTTCGCTTGGCACGCATTCGAGTACGATCATCGCGGCGCCAGCCTGCTCCAGGGCGATGGCATCGGCACGCATCTGCCGCGCCTGGGCTTCATTGCGGCCCTGGACCTTGTAACCACCGAGGATGTTCACCGACTGTGGGGTGAGGCCCATATGCGCGCATACCGGCACGCCGCGTTCAGCCAACAGGCGGATCGACTCGGCGAGCCACACGGCACCTTCCACTTTGATCATATGTGCCCCGGCCTGCATCAGCTTGCCGGCGTTCTGGAACGTCTGCTCCAGCGTTGCGTAACCCATGAACGGCAGGTCGGCGATGATGAACGCGCCCTCGTTACCGCGCTTGACGCTGGCGGTGTGGTAGGCGAGCTCATCGGTGGTGACGGGGAGGGTGCTGTCATTCCCTTGAAGAACCATGCCCAGGGAGTCGCCTACCAGTAACACCTCGACGCCGGCCTGGCAGCAGGCCTGGGCGAACGTGGCGTCATAGCAGGTCAGCATGGCGATTTTTTCACCTTTGAGTTTGAGGCTCTGCAAGGTGGTCAGGGTAATGTCTGGCATGAAAAGGGTCCTCGTTCAGGCGCTTGGAAACAGCGAGTAACGCGCGTGAGTCTTCGTTTATACAGGCGCACTTTCTTCAGAGCAGTGCTTATAAGGCCTGGATTGCGCCCTTCAGCGCCGGGTTGGCGGCAGCGGGACGCCTATAGTCGTGAGGAGGACTCGGGAAGTCAATTGGATGTGTTACCGCATTGTTACGAGCGGGGTGTTACCGCTGTTACTGATGCGATTCAGCAGGCTGGAGCGCCTTTTGGCTGGCGCTGAAGATCAATGTAGGAGCTGGCTTGCCTGCGATGGCATCACCGCGGTGTGTCAGGCATACCGCGGTGATGCCATCGCAGGCAAGCCAGCTCCTACAGGGATTGAGGCAGGCGTTCGAGGCCGACGAACGGGCATTCGGCGAGCACGTCGCTGAGTAGGCGGCCGTCAGGCAGTTTTAAAGTGGACGGCGCCAATTCGGCAAGTGGATAGAGCACAAAAGCCCTTAGATGCATTTGGTAATGAGGCACCTTGAGGCGCGGCTCGTCGATCAGGCGATCACCAAACAGCAGGATATCCAGGTCCAGGGTGCGTGGCCCCCAGCGCTCAAGGCGTTCGCGGCCCTGATCGTTTTCGATGGCCTGCAGCGCATCCAGCAGTGCCAGCGGCGCAAGCGTGCTGTCCAGCGCCGCCACGGCATTGGTGTAGCGCGGTTGTCCGCTAAGCAGGGAATCACTTTGATAGAAGGCAGAAACACCCGCGAATGTGGTGTTCGGCAATTGCGCCAACGCCTTGAGGGCGTCGCGCAACTGCTGCTGCGGGGCAGCAAGGTTGCTGCCCATACCGATGTAGATACGCTCCACCGTGCTTATTCGCCAGAGGTGTCGGCGGCACTGCGCTTGCGTTTGCTGCCACTGCTGCGGCGGCGTTTCTTCGGCCCGTCGCCAGTGGCTTCGCCTTTGCTGCTGAGCTCACGGATCATCTCGCGACGTTCGCTGTCATTGGCGTCCTGGTAGTCGGTCCACCATTCGCCCAGGCCATCGGTCTGCTCGCCGGCACTTTCGCGCAGCAGCAGGAAGTCATAGCCGGCACGGAAGCGCGGGTTGTCCAGCAGCAGGTCGGCACGTTTGCCACTGCGGCGTGGCAGGCGCTCCTGCATGTCCCAGATCTCGCGGATCGGCATGGTGAAACGCTTGGGGATCGCGATGCGCTGGCACTGTTCAGCGATCAGTTCGTGGGCGGCTTCCTGCATCGCTGGAATTGGCGGCATGCCACGGTTCTGCAGGCGCAGCACTCGGGCTGGCAACGCAGGCCAGAGCAGGGCGGCAAACAGGAAGGCCGGGGTCACCGGTTTGTTCTGTTTGATCCTAAGGTCAGTGTTGATCAAGGCTTCACTGATCAGGGTGTGGGTGTACGTCGGGTTGTGCTCCAGTGCATCGGCGCTGGCCGGGAACAGTGGGTCGAACAACTGCAGGTCCACCAGCATTTCGAACGTGTCGGCGGCATGCCCGGACAGGAACAGCTTGAGCACTTCTTCGAACAGGCGCGCCGAGGGGATTTCCCGCAGCATCGGAGCCAGTTCGCGAATCGGCGCGGCTGTGTGTTTCTCGATACCGAAGTTCAGCTTGGCGGCAAACCGCACGGCCCGCAGCATGCGCACCGGGTCTTCCTGGTAGCGCTGCGTGGGGTCGCCGATCAGGCGGATCAGGTGATTGCGGATATCGTGCACGCCGTTGGCGTAATCGAGGATGCGCTCGCTGACCGGATCGTAATAGAGGGCATTGATGGTGAAGTCGCGACGTTGCGCGTCTTCTTCCAGGGTGCCGTAAACATTGTCCCGCAGGATGCGTCCGCTTTCGTTGCGGGAAGATTGGTTGCTGTCTTCCTCTTCATCGTTTTGCGGGTGGCCCGCGCGGAAGGTCGCGACCTCGATGATCTCGCGACCAAAGTGGATATGCACCAATTTGAAGCGCCGGCCGATGATCCGCGCGTTGCGAAACTCGGCACGCACTTGTTCAGGCGTGGCGCTGGTGGCGACGTCAAAATCCTTTGGGGTGATGTTGAGCAACATGTCGCGCACGCAACCGCCGACCAGGTAGGCCTGGTAGCCAGCGTTCTGCAGGCGTTCGACGATGTTCACCGCATAACGGCTGAACTGGGCGCGCTGCAGCGAATGTTGATTGCTGTTGAGCACTTCAGGCGTGCTGCGAATGTGTTGCGTACGACGCAAGGGGGAACGGAATGACTGGAACAACTTCTTCAGCATGGGATGCACTGTTTGAAGGAATGTTCGGCCATAACGAAGAATGACCGCATGATGGGCCGGGATTCTAGCATTTAGTCAGGGGATGGTGTAGGAACTAGCTGCAAGCCGTGAGCCAGATGCTTAAATGAGGCCGGTTGACGCTCAAATCGCAGAAACTACAAGGGGAGCCGAAGCTCCCCCAGAAAGTAGTTGCGTGCTCTATTTTTATTATTGATTTCGGGCTTCTTGTTTTTGTTGATCGCCCTCGTCATGAGATTTGACCTTCATGACACTCCCAATCGGGAGTCAAGAGCAAACGGATTGCTTTGGTCGCTGTGTTGCGATGATCAATGATCCAACCAGTTCAGGCTCTGCCTTAGGGCAGTTTTTGTTGTTCTCGGCCTGGTTGCGGGGCAAGCCCCAAATGCAACGCCTCTCCAAAAGAATCAGTTAGCTGCGCCTCCGCCGTGTTGTTTTTATTGTGCGTGAGTCGATTCGTCTTATTTTTATTGTGTGTGTACGGTGCTTTTTATTGTTCTTGTACTAAGCATATAGCAGGGTGCGTGCCAACTTTTGCAAACCCCAGCAAAACAAGGGGTTTGGTCGGATCTGGTGGGTTTGGCGGGCATAAAAAAGCCGGGGCTTCGTTACCGTAAGCCCCGGCTTTTTGTTACGTGAATATCTGAGGTAACAGTTTTTTCACGTTTGGGGTGTTACCCCATGTGAGTTGGCCTCAGCTTTCGCTGGCAACCCCGGTCTTGCGCCTTGGAATGCCCAGGCGCTGGCGCCGCTCCCACAGGCATTTGCGGCTGACGCCCAGTTTGCGCGCCAGTTCGGTCTCGGTCATGTGGTCCTGGTGTTCCAGGACGAAGTGCTGGAAGTAGTCTTCCAGGGACAAGTCTTCCGTGGGCTCGTGGCTGGTGTTACTGCCGCCCTGTTGGGGGGCCAGGCCAATGAAGTCGTCATCGTCCAGGTCGCTCAGTTCGATGTCGATGCCCAACAGCTCTGCGGAGATCTGCGGGCTTTCCGAAAGGATTACCGCGCGCTCCACGGCGTTTTCCAGCTCGCGCACGTTGCCTGGCCACGAATAGTGGCGGATGGCCTGTTCGGCGTCGGCCGCAAACGTCAGGTCGGTACGGTTGACCCGTGCGCTCTGGCGCAACAGGAACGCATTGGCAATCTCGTTGACGTCGGCGCCGCGTTCACGCAAGGCCGGCAGTTTGAGGGCGATCACGTGCAGGCGGTAGTACAGGTCTTCGCGGAACTGGCCGATCTTGGCCAGGCTTTTCAGGTCGCGGTGAGTCGCGGCGATCAGGCGCACATCGACTTTTTGCGACTGGACCGAGCCCACCCGACGAATCTCGCCTTCCTGCAACACTCGCAGCAGGCGCGCCTGGGCTTCCAGGGGCAGTTCACCGATTTCGTCGAGGAACAGCGTGCCGCCGTCCGCCGCTTCTACCAGGCCTGCGCGTCCGGCGCTGGCACCGGTAAAGGCACCTTTCTCATGGCCGAACAGTTCGGACTCGATCAGGGATTCAGGGATTGCCGCGCAGTTCACCGAAATCATCGGCGCCTTGGCACGCTTGGACAGGTTGTGCAGGGCACGGGCCACCAACTCCTTGCCGGTACCGGACTCGCCCTGGATCAATACATTGGAGTCCGTGGGCGCAACCTTGCGGATCTTGACGTACAGGTCCTGCATGGGCGGGCAGGAGCCGATGATGCCGATTTCGCCATTGCTGTTGTCGACACCGGGCTTGTCGCTGGCGGCCTTGCCGGCCGGCCGTTCCGCCGGGGCACTGCTGGCCGATTGACGATCACGCAGGATGCGAGCCACCGCCTGGAGCATTTCGTCGTGATCGAAAGGCTTGGCGATGTAGTCCACCGCGCCCATCTTCATCGAGTCGACGGCGGAGCGAAGGCTGGCGTAGCTGGTCATGATCAGCACCGGCGTGCCCTGGCCCAGCTTGATCAGTTCGGTGCCGGGTGCGCCAGGCAGGCGCAGGTCACTGACGATCAGGTCAAAGGTGGGAATGCTGAAACGCTCCTGGGCTTCCTGCACCGAGCCGGCTTCGCTGACCTGGTACTGATTACGTTCAAGCAGGCGACGCAAGGCAGAGCGGATAATGGTTTCGTCTTCGACGATCAAAATGTGCGGCATTGATTCAATTCTCTCGACGGTCTCAGTTCACAGCGGACGTCGCTTCGACATGACGCGGCAAGGTCACCCGAATACGGGTGCCGCGTTGGCTTTCGGTGTCAGCCGGGCTGTCGATGGTGATTTGTCCATAATGCTCTTCAACGATGGAATAGACCAGTGCAAGGCCCAGACCGGTACCTTCACCAGGGTCCTTGGTGGTGAAGAAGGGTTCGAACAATCGGTCCATGATGTTCTGTGGAATACCGCTGCCTTCGTCCTCCACGATCAGGTCGACCGTGTGCTCGAAAGCCTCGCTCTTGACCCTTACCGCACTGCCGGCGGGTGTCGCGTCGCGGGCATTGGACAGCAGGTTGATTAGCACCTGGGCCAGGCGTTGTGAGTCGCCGACCACCCAGTGTTCCGGATCGCACAAGTTATAGAACTGTACTTCGAAATTGCGCCGGTTCAAGGCCAGCAGCCCAATGGCATCCTGGGCGACTTCGGCCAGGCACACAGCTTCATCGTGATTCTGGTGGCCGCCGGCATGGGCAAAGCTCATCAGCGATTGCACGATGCGCGAGACGCGTTTGGTCTGTTCGAGGATCTGCCCGCTGATTTCGGTGATTTCGTCGTCCTCTTCGCGCTCTTCGCGCAGGTTCTGCGCCAGGCACGCGATACCGGTGATCGGATTGCCAATCTCGTGGGCCACCCCGGCCGCCAGGCGCCCGATACTGGCCAGGCGCTCGGAGTGCACCAGTTTGTCTTCGAGCATTTGGGTTTCGGTCAGGTCTTCGACCAGCAATACCAGGCCACTGTTACCGGGGGCCAGGGGCTCGTCGATCGCTGCTTTGTGCAGGTTCAGCCAGCGCGTCTGGCCGTCGAGGGCCAGATGCTGTTTGTGCAAGTGTTCGTCCGGCAGGTTGATAAAGCCCTGCAGCAGTTCCTTCCACGGATCGGCGATGGTGGTCAGGCGCGAGCCCACCACGCGTTGGGCGGCGATGCCGGTCAGCTCTTCCATGGCCTTGTTCCACATCAGGATTTCCTGGTCCTTGGCCAGGGAGCAGACGCCCATGGGCAGTTCCTGCAGGGTCTGGCGGTGGTAGCGGCGCAGGGCGTCGAGTTCGGCGGCAAGGCCGGTGAGGCGCGAGTGGTAGTCCTCCAGCCGGCTCTCGATGAAGTGGATATCTTCGGTGACATAGTTTTCGCCGCCGGCCTTGTAGGGCAGGAAAGTCTCCACCATGTCCTGGGACACGCTGGGACCCATCAACCCCGACAGGTTGGCCTCGATGCGGTCGCGCAGGCGGCGCAGGGCATAAGGGCGGCGCTCATCGAAGGGCAGGTACAGATCGCGCAGTGCCTGCTCCACTTCCTTTTGTGCGGCCTTGGCGCCCAGGGGCTTGGCCAGTTGGGTGGCGAACTCCTGGGGCGATGCCGCATGCAGTTCACGGCGTTGCGGCCGGCGCACGTTATCCACTGCGCAGGCTTCGGCAGCGCTGGTTTCTTCGGGGCTGGCGTTGGTGAACAGGGAAATCAGGGTGAACATCAGCACGTTGGCCGCTAGCGAGGCGATGGCAGCCATGTGCCAACTGGTGTCATCCAGCACGTAGATCATGTTCAGCAGCGGGATATAGAAGCCCTGCAGATTACCGACCAGCGGCAGCAGCATAGTCACCAGCCACACCAGGATCCCCGCCAGCAGCCCGGCGATGAACCCGCGTCGATTGGCGGTCGGCCAGTACAGCACCGACAGAACCCCCGGCAAGAACTGCAAGGTGGCGACGAAGGCCACGATTCCGAGGTTGGCCAGGTCCTGCTCGGCCGCCATCAGCAGGTAGAAGCCATAGCCGGCCATGATGATGGCTACGATCAGCGCGCGGCGTGTCCATTTCAGCCAGCGGTAGATGTTGCCTTCGGCAGGCGGCTGGTACAGCGGCAGCACCAGGTGGTTGAGGGCCATGCCCGACAGCGCCAGGGTGGTGACAATGATCAAGCCACTGGCCGCCGATAAGCCGCCGACGTAGGCCAGCAATGCCAGGGACTTACTGTTGGCCGCGATGCCGATACCGAGGGTGAAATATTCCGGGTTGGTGGTGGCCCCCAGTTTCAGGCCGGCCCAGAGGATCAGCGGTACTGCCAGGCTCATCAGCAGCAGGAACAGCGGCAAGCCCCAACTGGCGCTGACCAGCGAGCGCGGGTTGAGGTTCTCGGTAAAGGTCATGTGGTACATGTGCGGCATGACGATGGCGGAGGCAAAGAACACCAGCAACAGCGTGCGCCATGGGCCTTCTTGCAGGGGGGTGTGCAGGGCGGCGAGGGCGGTCTGGTTTTGCAGCAGCCACAGCTCGAGTTGTTGCGGGCCGTCGAACACCCCGTACAGCGCGTACAGGCCCACGCCACCGATGGCGATCAGCTTGATCACCGACTCGAAGGCAATCGCAAACACCAAGCCTTCGTGTTTTTCCCGGGTGGCGATATGCCGCGAGCCAAAAAAAATCGTGAACAGGGTAATCAGCGCACAAAAGCTCAGGGCCACCCGATGTTGCACCGGTTCATGGGTGAGGATGCTGATGGAGTCAGCCACGGCCTGGATTTGCAGGGCCAGCAGCGGCAGTACGCCGATCAGCATGAAAATGGTGGTCAGCGCCCCGGCCCAGGTGCTGCGAAAGCGGAACGCAAACAGGTCGGCCAACGACGACAACTGGTAGGTGCGGGTGATCTTCAGGATCGGGTACAGCAATACCGGCGCCAGCAGGAAGGCCCCGGATACCCCGAGGTAGCTGGAAAGAAACCCATAACCGTACTGGTAGGCCAGGCCCACCGTGCCATAGAACGCCCAGGCGCTGGCATACACGCCCAGCGACAAGGTGTAGGTCAGCGGGTGGCGAATGATCGCCCGTGGGATCATTCCACGCTCACTGATCCAGGCCACCCCGAACAGCGCCGCCAGGTAGGCGGCGCTAATCAGCAGCATCTGGGTCAGGCTAAAGCTCATCGGCATCTTTTTGGCTCTGCAGGATAAAGGTCACGACGATCAGGATCAGCCACAGCAGATAGGGGCGATACCAGGCGCCCGTGGCGTCGATCCACCAGTCCATGATGGCGGGAGAAAACAGGTAGATCCCGACGACCAACAGCAGGACCAAGCGATAGATGTACATGTTGGCCTCTGATTGAAAAACTGCGGCGATGTTAACGGATGGCTGGCAGGCTGCAAGCGCCTTCAGTGTAATTGCGCCTCGGCCAATGTGAGTGTGCGCGGGATCCGGGTGGCATCCCAGTGCGCAATGCCCCAATCCAGCAATTCTCGTGGGCTGGCATGGTGCAGTTCATCCCCCGGTTGTTGGCCGAGCGCGCGCAACGCCCTCAGTAGCAACGGCGTGGCCTGGTCGGGCGTCAACGGCGGGGAGCGGTAGGATTTGCCCAGCTTGTTACCGTCCGGCTGGGTGATCAGGGGCACATGCAGGTAGCGCGGCTGGCGCAGGCCCAGCAGCTCCTGCAGGTACAACTGGCGCGGTGTGGAGTCCAGCAGGTCGGCGCCGCGCACGATATCGGTGACGCCTTGCCAGGCATCGTCGAGCACCACGGCCAGTTGATAGGCGTACAGGCCGTCGCGGCGGCGGATGATGAAATCGCCGACATCGCGCCCCAGGTGTTGTCGGAATTGGCCTTGAACACGGTCGGTGAAGTGGTATTCCAGCTCGGGAACACGTAGACGAATGGCGGCATCCTGCTGGTCGTGACCGGCATTGCGGCACAGGCCGGGGTAAATGCCGTTATACACTTCCAGTTGCTTGCGTGAGCAGGTGCAGGCGTAGGCCAGGCCATGGTTGAACATATCGTTCAGTACTTTGGCGTAGGCGTCATGCCGCTCGCTTTGGCGGACCAGTTCGCCGTCCCATTCAAAACCGTAGCTTTCCAGGGCATGCAGGATCGCCGCCTGGGCGCCGGGTTCTTCACGGGGTGGGTCGAGGTCTTCCATGCGCATCAGCCAGCGGCCGTGATTGGCGCGGGCGTCGAGGTAGGAGGCGAGTGCTGCAACCAGGGAGCCAAAGTGCAAATGGCCGCTGGGCGTGGGGGCGAAGCGCCCGATATAAGGAGAGGCTGTCATGGCCTGGATATTACTGGAAAACCGCCAAACTCCAGAAACAAAAATGGGGCGTTTGCACGCCCCATTCGTTCAGCCCGGCAGGGATTACTTGCCGACCTGTTTTTCCTTGATTTCGGCCAAGGTCTTGCAGTCTACGCACATGTCAGCAGTAGGACGGGCTTCCAGGCGACGAATGCCGATCTCGACGCCGCAGGATTCGCACCAGCCGTACTCTTCGTCTTCGATCAGTTGCAGCGTCTTGTCGATCTTCTTGATCAGCTTGCGCTCGCGATCACGGGCGCGCAGTTCAAGGCTGAACTCTTCTTCCTGGCTGGCACGGTCGGCCGGGTCAGGGAAGTTGGCTGCTTCGTCCTTCATATGGTCAACCGTACGGTCGACCTCCTGCATCAAGTCCTGCTTCCATTTCTGCAGGATCTTGGTGAAGTGCTTGCGCATGGGCTCGCCCATGTACTCCTCGCCCTTCGTCTCGATGTAGGGTTCGAAGCCGCTGATGCTCTGTTGCTTTGCTTGGGTGGACATGAATAGACCGCCTCTCACTCTTCTAATCCATTGCGCAGGATTGCAACATCACCGACACCTGCCGGCCCTGCGGCTGCAAGCGGGCGAACTTACCAGATAGATTCGGGGTGCGCCACTCCCGGTTGTCTGGGCCCGTCACGCGGGGGTTGCAAACTGTTGCGACCCGCCATGGAGGGCATCCACCGTCTCGAATGATGATTTTAGTCTTTTTGCAGGCGCTTGCCCGGCTCATCATCCCGGTCGGGCAGGCAATAGAACATGTTTTACCTCACGGGTTCGGTAGAATCCCGATTTTGTCCTCATTGTTAAGGAAAGCTAATGGCTCAGCCCTACAGTGCTCGCAGTCGTGCTATCGAACCATTTCATGTCATGGCGTTGCTGGCGCGGGCCAATGAGTTGCAAGCTGCGGGCCATGATGTGATTCACCTGGAAATCGGCGAGCCGGACTTCACCACCGCCGAGCCGATCATCCAGGCCGGCCAGGCCGCGCTGGCCAATGGCAAGACCCGTTACACCGCCGCCCGTGGCCTGCCGGAGTTGCGCGAGGCCATCAGTGGTTTCTACCAGCAGCGCTACGGCTTGAATATCGACCCCGGGCGCATCCTGATCACCCCGGGCGGCTCCGGGGCCTTGCTCCTGGCCAGCAGCCTATTGGTGGATCCCGGCAAGCATTGGCTGCTGGCTGATCCCGGCTACCCCTGCAACCGGCACTTCCTGCGCCTCGTGGAAGGCGCGGCGCAATTGGTGCCGGTCGGTCCCGAGGTGCGCTACCAACTGACCGCCGACCTGGTGGAGCGCTATTGGGACCAGGACAGTGTGGGGGCCTTGGTCGCCTCGCCAGCCAACCCGACCGGAACCATCCTGACCCGCGATGAGCTGGCCGGCCTGTCCAGTGCGATCAAAGCGCGCAATGGCCATCTGGTGGTGGATGAGATCTATCATGGCCTGACCTATGGCACTGATGCGGCCAGCGTGCTGGAAGTGGATGACGAGGCGTTTGTCCTAAACAGTTTTTCAAAGTATTTCGGCATGACCGGTTGGCGCCTGGGTTGGCTGGTGGCACCGCCCGCAGCCGTGGGCGAACTGGAGAAGCTGGCGCAGAACCTGTACATCAGTGCACCCAGCATGGCCCAGCATGCGGCATTGGCCTGTTTTACCCCGCAAACCCTGGCGATTCTCGAAGAACGCCGGGCCGAGTTCGGGCGCCGGCGTGACTTTTTGTTGCCGGCCTTGCGTGAGTTGGGTTTCGGTATTGCGGTCGAGCCCGAGGGCGCGTTTTACCTGTATGCCGATATCAGCGCCTTTGGCGGTGATGCTTTCGCATTTTGCCGGCACTTTCTTGAAACCGAGCATGTGGCATTCACGCCGGGGTTGGATTTCGGTCGCTTCCAGGCGGGTCATCATGTGCGTTTTGCCTACACGCAAAACCTCGACCGTCTCCAGGAAGCCGTGGAGCGGATTGCCCGTGGCTTGCGGAGTTGGCAAGGCTGATGCTTTTTAATCCTCCCCTCGAAGAAGGCCGGCTGATTCGCCGTTACAAGCGTTTTCTGGCCGATATCGAAACCGCTACTGGCGAACTGCTTACCATCCACTGCCCGAACACTGGCTCGATGTTCAACTGCATGGTTGAGGGCGGTCCGGTCTGGTTCAGTCGCTCCAACGATCCCAAGCGCAAACTGCCGGGCACTTGGGAGATTGCGCAAACCCCCCAGGGCCGCCTGGCGTGCGTCAACACCGCGCGGGCCAACCCGTTGGTTGAAGAGGCGCTGAATGCCGGGGTGATCACGGAGCTCAACGGCTTTACCGCGTTAAAGCGTGAAGTACCCTACGGCCAGGAGAAGAGCCGTATCGACTTTCGCCTGGACTACCCTGGCGGCGCAGCCTATGTCGAAGTCAAAAGTGTCACCCTGGGCTTTGACGGCACATCTATCGCGGCGTTTCCTGATGCGGTGACTCAGCGTGGCGCCAAGCACTTGCGGGAGTTGGCGCACCTGGCCCGAAGCGGTGTACGAGCCGTGCAGTTGTATTGCGTGAATCTGTCCGGCATTGATGGCGTAAGGCCCGCTGTGGAAATAGATGCGGGGTACGCCGTTGCGCTGCGCGAGGCCAAGGCTGCCGGGGTGGAAGTCCTGGCTTACGGCGTGCAGGTGAGTGCCCAGCAAATCTGCATCGACCGCCCATTGTTGGTGTTGCTCAACGATTAGAGTTGCACCCATAACCCCTGTGCGTCTTCGCGGCCGGGCAGGGGCGTCAGGCTCTGGCCCGCGCAGGGGCCGGCGACGCATTCGCCGTTTTCGATCAGAAACAACGCGCCATGGGTGGCACATTGGATCATGCTCGCGCTGGGGTCGAGAAACCGGTCAGGTTGCCACTCCAGCGGTACGCCGCGATGAGGGCAGCGGTTGATATAGAAATACACGCGGCCTTCGCGGCGTACGGCAAACAGCTTGCGGCCATCGAGATCGAAGCCGCGACTGCTGCCAGGGGCCAGTTCGTGGGAGGGGCACAGAAACTTCATAAGTGTTCTCAGGTGGCGCGGCTCAAGGGCTGTAGAGTGATCCGGGGTTTGCGGGCGAGCCCGGTGCTTGACGTGCAAATGCAAACAATTATCAAATGCCGGCTTCGCCCGTTGGCTGACTGCGTGCTCAGTACGATGCCAGGCGGTCATATGACTGACCCCACCCTTGGAAGGAAACCCTTTTATGCGCCTGAGTACCAGCGCTATTGCGCTTGTTGTTGGACTGCTGGTCAACCACGTGGCGCAAGCCGCTGAGCTGCCTCAACGCTGGGTCAGCGCCGGCGGTGCGTTGTCGGAGTGGGTGGCGGCCCTTGGCGGGGAGTCGAAGCTGGTGGGTGTCGATACTACCAGCCAGCATCCGCAGTCGCTCAAGGCGCTGCCGAGTATCGGTTACCAGCGCCAGCTCTCCGCCGAAGGGATCCTGAGCCTGCGCCCGCAGATCCTGGTGGGCACCGAGGAAATGGGGCCACCACCGGTGCTGGCGCAGATTCGTAACGCGGGGGTGCAAGTGGAACTGTTCTCCGCGCAACCGGACCTGCCGACCCTGCAAGGCAACCTGCAACACCTGGGCAAGTTGTTGGGTGCAGAAGACAAGGCCACGGCACTGTTCAGTACTTATCAACAGCAACTGAACCTGCAAAAAACGGCCGTGACCCAGGCGCAAGCCCGGCAAAAGGCCCCCGGCGTGCTGCTGGTGCTCGGGCATGCTGGTGGCAAGCCGCTGATCGCTGGCACGGACACGGCCGCCGATTGGGTGTTGCAACAAGCGGGTGGGCGCAACCTGGCGACGCACAGCGGCTATAAGCCGTTTTCGGTTGAGTCGCTGGCGGGGTTGAGCCCTGAAGTGCTGGTGTTCTCCGACCGCGCCCTGAGTGGCGAGGCGGCCCGCGCGGCCTTGTTCAAAGAGAACCCGATTCTGGCGAAAACCTCGGCGGCCCAGTCAGGCCGGGTGTTTGAGTTGGACCCCACGCTGCTGGTCGGTGGCCTGGGCCCGCGATTGCCGGCTAGCCTGCAAGCTTTGTCCGCCGGGTTCTACCCCGCTAAAGCCCAAGCCGCCCCATGACCACTCTGGTTAAACCGCGTGCGCTGTTTATCGGCTTGAGCCTGTTGTGTGTATTGGCGATCTGGCTGTCCCTGGCCCTGGGGCCGGTCAGCCTGCCGTTGCTCGACACATTGCGCGCCGCTCTGCGTTTATTGGGCGTGCCCATCGAGGCCCAGGGCCTGGAGCAGGCTGAACTGATTCTTGGCCAGATCCGCCTGCCGCGCACGTTGCTGGGGCTGGCGGTTGGCGGGGTGCTGGCGCTGTCGGGGGTGGCCATGCAGGGGTTGTTCCGTAACCCGTTGGCCGACCCGGGGCTGGTCGGGGTGTCCAGTGGGGCTGCGCTGGGGGCCGCGGTGGCCATCGTCGGCGGCGCGGCTTTCGGTGGCCTGCCGGACGCGGTGGGGCCGTATCTGCTGTCGCTGTGTGCATTTCTTGGTGGCTTGGGTGTGACTGCACTGGTGTATCGCCTGGGGCGTCGCGACGGCCAGACCAATGTTGCAACCATGCTCTTGGCCGGCATCGCCTTGACCGCCCTGGCGGCTTCGGCGGTGGGCCTGTTCACCTACCTCGCGGATGACGCCACTTTGCGCACCCTGACGTTCTGGAACCTGGGCAGCCTCAATGGCGCCAGCTACTCGCGGTTGTGGCCGTTGCTGCTGGTAAGTGCGGGCGTGGCGCTATGGCTGCCGCGCCGGGCCAAGGCGCTCAATGCCTTGCTACTGGGCGAATCGGAGGCCAGCCATCTGGGGATCAATGTCGAGGGGCTCAAGCGCGAACTGGTGTTTTGCACGGCCCTTGGGGTGGGCGCAGCGGTCGCTGCTGCAGGGCTGATCGGTTTTGTCGGGCTGGTGGTGCCGCACCTGGTGCGGCTATTGGCGGGGCCGGATCATCGCGTGCTCCTGCCGGCCTCGGTACTGGCGGGTGCGAGTCTGTTGCTGTTCGCCGATCTGGTGGCCCGCCTGGCGCTGGCACCGGCTGAGTTGCCCATCGGCATTGTTACCGCCTTTATCGGTGCTCCGTTTTTTCTCTACCTGCTGTTGCGAGGACGCGCCTGATGCTGCGAGTGGAAAACCTGCAGATACGCCGCGGTCGCAAAACCGTACTGGCCGATGTGACCCTTGACCTTCGGCCGGGTGAAGTATTGGGTGTGTTGGGCCCCAATGGAGCGGGTAAAAGTACCTTGCTGGGCGCGTTGTGCGCGCAATTGCATCCGGATGAAGGGCGGGTCTGGCTGGACGAACGCGAGCTCAAGGATTGGCAGGGCGCGCAACGGGCACAGCGGCTGGCGGTGCTGCCCCAGGTATCGACCCTGGATTTTGCTTTTCGCGTCGAGGAAGTGGTGGGCATGGGGCGCTTGCCCCACCAAAGCGGGCGGGTACGCGACGATGAAATCATCGAAGCCGCCTTACGCGCTGCCGATGTAGGCCATTTGAGTGGGCGTAGCTACCTGGCCCTGTCCGGCGGTGAGCGCCAGCGCGTGCACCTGGCGCGGGTGCTGGCGCAATTATGGCCGGGCGAGGCGGGGCAGACGTTATTGCTCGATGAGCCGACCTCGATGCTTGACCCCTTGCACCAGCACACCACCTTGCAGGCCATCCGCAGCTTCGCCGACCGTGGTGCCGCCGTGCTGGTGATCCTCCACGACTTGAACCTGGCGGCGCGCTACTGCGACCGCATCCTGCTGCTGGAGAATGGCCGCCCCCATGCCCTGGATACGCCGACGCAAGTGTTGCGTCCTGAGCTGCTCAAGGCAGTGTTTGGCCTGGATGTGCTAGTGCAGCCCCATCCTGAACTAGGCCATCCACTGATCATCGCCCGCTAAAAACGGTAGGAGCCGGCTTGCCAGCTCCCACAAGGAATGCATTCATGTGCCTGGGCCATAAAACGCAGGCAAAAAAAGACCCGGCAAGAGCCGGGTCAAATAACCGTGATTAGCCTGATGAGGAGATAATCTGAGAGTCCGAACCAATGGTCTTTCAGTTATCGGCTGATCTCGCGACCAGTTGTGATAATCATAACGATTCTCATTTGAGAGTCAACATTTGTTTTTGCACCCTGGAAGGTTTTCCTCAAACGCTTGTTTGGAATCCCCGCAAACACTGGGCTTTGGCTCTTCTCAGTTCTTATTGCGTGCCGACAACGCTTCCAATTGGCGATTCAAGGCTTCCTTGCGCTCGGTAGGAATATCGTTCCAATGCACGTCCATCAATGCGCCCTCGATGGCATACAGCAGGACCTTTGAAGCCCGGAAGCCGCGGGTACGTACCGCCCGGTAGGCGTCTACCGCGCCCAGGCGACGCAGGTCCGAAGCGCTATGAATGCCCACCGCATGCAGCCATTGCGCCGAGGTCTTGCCAAGGTTTTTCAGGTGTTGCAGCTCATCATTCATCAAGCCTCCTTGCGACGGCCGAATGGTTCGGTGGGTATCGTGACCAGGCAAGCCTGAAAGGAGTGTAGCGCTCAGTAGGAAAAGCGTAGTTGTTTGCTCAGAAACGACGTAAACGCTTCTAAGGCTGACGCTGGAATCTTGACGGTGGCAGGTGCCGGCCCCCAGCCCGCATTGCGCGCAGCTGGGTATCAAGGTGTACGGTCAGCGGGTGCGGTAACGCAGGCGAGTGCCGAAATTGACCGACATGAGGATCTCGTCAGCGCTCAGTTCTGGGGGGAAGTAAGTGCCCGAGATCTGCGCATGGGCCAAGCTCGCGCCTTCCAGCGCGCAGTCGCGCAAGTCCAGGCCACGCAGGTCGGCAGAACGGAAATAGGCGTCGGTAAAATCCACGCCCTCGGCGTCCAGGTGACGCAGGTCGAGCCCACGGAAGTCGCCGCCGCGCATATCTATGACGCCTTCCTTGGGGCGCTCCTGATTGAAGCCACGGATGTCATCTTTATGCAGCAGCGCGTAGAGCGGGGTATCAAGCAGCTTCGGCTGGCCCATGGCGGCATCTCCTGTTGGACTTATAATGCCATTATAGTGCCACTATTTCAGGCCGTGAGCTGTTAACGGCATCACGGCCAGGAAATATTTCTTACAACCCTGGCAGGTGCTGGCGAACATGAGCAACCAGCGCGTCCAGCGTCCCGCTCTCATTGGTCTCGACCCGCTTGCTCAGCAGCAACTCTTCGGCGCCCAGGGCATCACGGCTGGCTTGCTGCTGTTCAATGACCGCCAGGGTGGCGTCGGACGGATCGTTTTTATCTGCCTGACGTTTTGCCAGCCAGCTAGCGATAACCGCCTGCGGTGCATTGCAATCCAGGATCAGGAATGGCGCGCCGGTGGCTTCTGCGACTTTGGCGGCAGCGTCTCGTTGCTCGCGTTTGAGGTAGGTTGCGTCCAGGACCACCGGGAAGCCTGCGCGCAGCACGGTTTCGGCGAGGGTATTCAGGCGGGCGTAGGTCGCGGCACTGGCGTCCGAGGCATAGATCCCGGCTTGCGGAGTGTTCTCCACCTGCTGCTCGCCGAACAGGCGTTTACGCTCGACATCCGAGCGCAGGCGAATGGCGCCCAGCGCGTCCACCAGGCGCATCGCCACATGGCTCTTGCCGGTCGCCGACACGCCATGGGTAATTGCCAGGAAGCGCGAGGGGATGGTGCTGTAGCTTTCGGCCAGGTTGGCGTAGTTGCGGTATTGACGCAGGGTGGTTGCACGTTCGACCGGAGTTGCCTCGGACGGCATGCTGAACAGCGCGACCTTGGCGCGGACCAGTGCGCGGTAGGCTTTGTAGAAGTTCAGCAGCTCCAGGCTCTGGTAGTCGCCGGTCAGCTCCAGGTATTGGCTGATAAAACGCCGGGCCAGGGACTTGAGGCCACGGTCTTCCAGATCCATGGCCAGGAAGCCGGTGTCGGCGCACACGTCGGTGAAGCGGAACGGTTCGTTGAACTCGATGCAATCGAAGATCACCACGTGCCCGTCGATCATGGTCGCGTTGCCCAGGTGGATATCACCGTGGCACTCGCGGATAAAACCATTGAGCTTGCGCTGCTCCAGCAGGGGCTTGAGGCGTTCAAAGCTGCTCTCGGCCCAGGCTTGCAGTGCTTCCAGTTGGGCCAGGTCGGCCTTGTCGCTGAGGAACGGAAGAATCTGCTCGAAGTTCTGCCGCACCGGCGCCATCACTTCGTTCGGGGTGCCGGCCGGATGTGCCTCGGGAACCTTGGGCGCGTTCAGGTGAAATTGCGCAATCTGGCTAGCCATCTCATCAATGTGGCCACTGGTCAGCTCGCCGTTGGCCTGCAAGGTACTCAGCAGTTGGCTTTGCGGGAACTGGCGCATTTTCAGCACATGTTCGATGGCGGGGCCTTCGCCGCCCAGTTGCGGTGCTTCAACGCTGCCGGTGATCGGCAACACTTCAAGATACAAATCTTGCGTCAGGCGTTGGTTCAGGCGCAGCTCTTCGTTGCAGAAGTGGGCGCGGGCATCCAGTTGGGTGAAGTCGAGGAAGCCGAAGTTCACCGGCTTCTTGATTTTATAGGCAAAGGGACCGGTGAGCAGGACCCAGGAAATATGGGTTTCGATGACTTGAAACGTTTCGACCGGATGAGGAAACAGGGCCGGGTTTTGCAGGGCGGCAATCAGGGGCTGGCTCACGGGCGATCCTTCGGAGTCTGGGAAAATAATGGAGCGCATTATGGCCGCTCAAGCCGGTCATGCAAACCGCCGTCCGGTTCATGTTGATCATCAATAAAGTGCGTATAATCCGCCGCCATGACTCGTACTCGATCTCCCCGTTCCCGTAAAAAACCTCCTTCCCGCAGCCTGCGCCCCTGGTTGGGCTGGGCGCTCAAGCTCGGCCTGGTGGGCCTGGTGGTGATCGCCGGCATCGCGGTCTACCTCGATGCGGTGGTGCAGGAGAAGTTCTCTGGCAAGCGCTGGACCATCCCGGCGAAGGTCTACGCTCGCCCGCTGGAACTGTTTACCGGCCAGAAGCTGAGCAAGGCCGACTTCCTCACCGAACTCGATGCGTTGGGCTACCGGCGCGAAGCCGTGGCCAATGGTCCGGGGGCGGCGGCGGTCAGCGGCAATACCGTGGATCTGAACACCCGCGGCTTCCAGTTCTACGAGGGCCTCGAAAAGGCGCAGCCGGTGCGCGTGCGCTTCTCCGGGGACTACGTGGCTGAGCTTTCTGCACTCAATGGCGGCAAGCTGCCGGTGGTGCGCCTTGAGCCATTGTTGATCGGCGGGATTTACCCGAAGAACCTTGAAGATCGCATCCTGATCAAGATCGATCAGGTGCCGCCGTATCTGCTGGAAACCCTGGTTGCGGTCGAAGACCGGGATTTCTATAGCCACTGGGGCGTATCGCCCAAGTCCATCGCCCGCGCCATCTGGGTCAACACATCGGGTGGGCGGATGACCCAGGGCGGCAGTACCCTGACGCAACAATTGGTCAAGAACTTCTACCTGACCAGCGAACGCAGCCTGACCCGTAAACTCACCGAAGCCATGATGGCGATGCTGCTGGAGTTGCATTACAGCAAGCAGGAGATTCTGGAGGCCTACCTCAACGAGGTGTTCGTCGGCCAGGATGGTCAGCGCGCGGTGCACGGTTTTGGCCTGGCCAGCCAGTTCTTCTTCGGCCAGCCATTGTCCGAGCTCAAGTTGCACCAAGTGGCGCTGCTGGTGGGCATGGTCAAGGGACCGTCCTATTACAACCCGCGCCGCAACCCGGAACGGGCCCTGGAGCGCCGCAACCTGGTGCTCGATGTGCTGGAGCAGCAGGGCGTTGCGACCGCTGAACAGGTTGCTGCTGCGAAGAAGATGCCCCTGGGTGTCACCACCCGTGGCAAGTTGGCCGACAGCTCCTTCCCCGGCTTTATCGACCTGGTCAAACGCCAGTTGCGCGAAGACTATCGCGACGAAGACTTGACCGAAGAAGGCCTGCGGATCTTTACCAGTTTCGACCCGATTCTGCAGATGAAGGCCGAAGCCTCGGTCAGCGATACCTTCAAGCGCCTGGCCGGGCGTAAAGGCTCGGACGAAGTCGAAGCCGCCATGGTGGTGACCAATCCGGAAACCGGTGAGGTCCAGGCCATGATCGGCAGCCGCCAGGCCAGCTTCGCCGGTTTCAATCGGGCGCTGGATGCCGTGCGGCCGATTGGCTCGCTGATCAAGCCGGCGGTGTACCTCACCGCGCTGGAAAAACCGAGCAAATACACCCTGACCAGTTGGCTGTCCGACGAAGCGTTTTCGGTCAAGGGCGCCGACGGCCAGGTGTGGAAGCCGCAGAACTATGATCGTCGCTCCCACGGCACCGTATTCCTGTACCAGGGGCTGGCGCATTCCTACAACCTGTCCACGGCACGGCTTGGCCTGGAACTGGGTGTGCCGAATGTGCTCAAGACGCTGGCGCGGCTGGGCGTCAGCCGCGAGTTCCCGGCGTTCCCGTCGATGTTGCTGGGCGCGGGGGGCTTGAGCCCGATGGAAGTGGCAACCATGTACCAGACCCTCGCCAACGGTGGTTTCAATACGCCGATGCGCGGGATCCGTAGTGTGCTCACAGCGGAAGGCGAACCGCTCAAGCGCTACCCGTTCCAGATCGAGCAGCGCTTTGATCCGGCCTCCATCTACCTGATCCAGAACGCCATGCAGCGCGTCATGCGCGAAGGTACCGGGCGGTCGGTGTATAGCTCACTGCCGGGCAACCTGACGCTGGCTGGCAAAACCGGTACCAGTAACGATTCCCGTGACAGTTGGTTCGCCGGTTTCAGCCAGGACCTGCTTGCGGTGGTATGGCTGGGGCGCGATGACAACGGCAAGACACCCTTTACCGGCGCGACCGGCGCGTTGCAGGTCTGGACCAGCTTTATGCGCAAGGCCGACCCGCTGCCACTGAACATGCCACAACCTGACAATATCGTTCAGGCCTGGATCGACCCCCATACCGGCCAGGGCTCCGATGCCAACTGTCCGGGCGCGGTGCAGATGCCGTATATTCGCGGCAGCGAACCGCCAGCCGGCGCTCCGTGTGGCACAGGTGTGCCCACAGACGCGGATTCGGTGATGGATTGGGTCAAGGGCTGGATGAATTAAGCAAAGAGGATTTCAAGTGAACAAGTGGTTGATTCCGGCTATTACAACGTTAGCTTTGCTCAGTGGTTGCTCCAGCGTGCAGCGCGGCTCCATCCCTGTGGTGGATTCCGGCACGGCTGTGTCCAACAATGATCGGATTTCGGCCAATGGCGGCTTTCGCCAGACCGTGACCACCCGTCCCAACCCTGCCACGACCCAGGCCGTGCCGCAGGATTCTGGCGTGGTAGTGATGGTCCCTGGCGGAGGCGCCACCACGTCAGCGCCGATCAGCTCCGCGCCTTGGACGCCGGGCCCGATTACACCAGGGCCGTCGAATTCCGCGCCGATTGATACGGCGCCGATCAACCAGGGTTCCTACAACATGCCGTCGACACCGAGCGGGATTCCTTCGGCCAATGCTGGCGGCTTGTCTGCCGACGAGCAGTTGGACGGCCCGGTCCTGGCCTTGCTCACCACCGCGCAGCAACAGCAGGCCGGTGGCGACTTGAACGGCGCATCGTCCAGCCTCGAACGCGCCCAGCGTGTCGCACCACGTGAGCCGCAGGTGCTCTACCGTCTGGCGCAAGTGCGCATGGCCCAGGGTGACGCGCCACAAGCTGAACAGTTCGCCCGTCGTGGCTTGACCATGGCCAACGGTCGTCCTGATCTGCAGGCCAGCCTGTGGGCCTTGATTGGTGATGCACGTGCCGCGCAAGGTGATGCTGCCGGCGCCGCCCAGGCCCGGCAAAAAGCCAAGGTCAGCCTCTGATGGATTCGCGTTTTCCGGCGATTGCCGAACAGTTGTTGTTGATTGAGCGTGAACTGCGTGTGCAGGGCTGGTGGGATGATGTGTCTCCCAGTGTCGAGGCGCTGAGCAGCGTCGAGCCGTTTTCTGTCGATACCCTGGATTTTCACCAGTGGTTGCAGTGGATTTTCCTGGCCCGGATGAAACAGATCTTGGAACAGGACTTGCCGCTGCCCAATGCGTCGGGAATCCTGGAGATGGCCGAGATGGTCTATGCCGATCGTCCGCGCGAGAGCCTCGGCTTGCGCAATGCGCTGAAAAAGTTCGACCAACTGATCCTCGACGCTCGTTAATTGCCTGACTGCCGGGTTTTCCGGCAGTCTTGCGCACATTTCTACCGCTTGACGACATTCAGGCGAGTTTTATCCCTCCTCAAACCCCTTTCTTCTTCGTTCTCATGCGCTTACTTGGAAAAAAGCGCAATTATTGCTTGACTTGAAGGGGCTGAAACAGAAGAATCCAAAGTCCGCTGTATCGGGACTGCCAGAAGCAGGCCCGCTCAGCAGATCATGAGGCGCACATCCGCGCCGACCTGTTACACCCGCAACGCGTTACCTCGCGCTGGGTGGGAAAAGCCCGCAACACTTGGGACGATCCCAATACTTGCTCAGTCAGTGCTGACGTAGTCGGCGACCACCGTCGCTCATGCTCTGTTGAGAAGTAAACCTATTAAGACCCGTCGGTTTTCAACGGACGGTATTCTGGCGTTTTAGAGGTGAACAACGTGGAGCTTTTATCTGGTGGTGAGATGCTCGTCCGCTTTTTGCGTGACGAAGGCGTCGACTATATCTACGGGTACCCAGGTGGTGCTCTGCTGCATGTCTACGACGCACTGTTCAAGGAACCTGGTGTTACCCACATCCTGGTTCGCCACGAACAGGCCGCGACCCATATGGCTGACGGTTACGCCCGTGCCACCGGTAAAGCCGGCGTGGTGCTGGTAACGTCCGGCCCAGGCGCAACCAATGCCATTACCGGCATCGCGACTGCTTATATGGACTCCATTCCGATGGTGATCATTTCCGGCCAGGTGCCTAGCACCATGGTTGGTACCGATGCATTCCAGGAAACCGATATGATCGGTATCTCCCGGCCGATCGTGAAACACAGCTTCATGATCAAGCATCCGTCGGAGATCCCGGACGTCATGAAAAAGGCCTTCTACCTCGCACAGTCCGGTCGCCCGGGGCCTGTGGTGGTCGATATCCCGAAAGACATGACCAACCCGGCGGAAAAATTCGAATACGTCTTCCCCAAGAAAGCCAAGCTGCGTTCCTACAGCCCGGCCGTTCGTGGGCACTCGGGGCAGATCCGCAAGGCCGCAGAAATGCTCCTGGCGGCCAAGCGTCCGGTGCTGTACTCGGGTGGTGGCGTGATCCTGGGCGGTGGTTCCGCACCTTTGACCGAACTTGCCAAGATGCTCAACCTGCCGGTGACCAACACCTTGATGGGCCTCGGTGCCTTCCCGGGTTCGGATCGTCAGTTCGTCGGCATGCTCGGCATGCACGGCAGCTACACGGCCAACCTGACCATGCACCATGCCGACGTGATTTTGGCCGTGGGTGCGCGGTTCGATGACCGGGTGATCAACGGCGCGAGCAAGTTCTGCCCGAATGCCAAAATCATCCACATCGACATCGACCCGGCGTCCATCTCCAAGACCATCAAGGCCGACGTGCCGATCGTAGGTCCAGTGGAAAGCGTATTGACCGAAATGGTCGCCGCGCTCAAGGACATTGGCGAGACGCCGAACAAGGAGTCCGTTGCCAGTTGGTGGAAGCAGATCGACGAATGGCGTGGTGACCGCGGCCTGTTCCCTTACGACAAGGGCGACGGCAGCATCATCAAGCCACAGACCGTGATCGAAACCCTGTGCGAAGTGACCAAGGGCGACGCCTTTGTGACCTCCGACGTGGGCCAGCACCAGATGTTCGCCGCGCAGTACTACAAGTTCGACAAGCCTAACCGCTGGATCAACTCCGGTGGCCTGGGCACGATGGGCTTTGGTTTTCCTGCGGCCATGGGTGTGAAGCTGAGCTTCCCCGACACCGACGTTGCGTGCGTGACCGGTGAGGGCAGTATCCAGATGAACATCCAGGAGCTGTCGACCTGCCTGCAGTATGGCTTGCCGGTGAAGATCGTCTGCCTGAACAACGGTGTACTGGGCATGGTTCGCCAGTGGCAGGACATGAGCTACAACAGCCGTCACTCCCATTCCTACATGGAATCGCTGCCTGATTTCGTCAAGCTGGTTGAAGCCTATGGCCATGTCGGCATGCGCATCACTGATTTGAAGGATCTGAAGCCGAAGATGGAAGAGGCGTTCGCCATGAAGGATCGCCTGGTGTTCATCGACATCCAGGTCGACACCAGCGAGCACGTCTACCCGATGCAGATCAAAGACGGCTCTATGCGCGACATGTGGCTGAACAAGACGGAGCGAACCTAATCATGCGGCACATTATCTCCCTGCTTCTGGAGAACGAACCCGGCGCTCTGTCTCGTGTGGTCGGCCTGTTTTCGCAACGCAACTACAACATCGAAAGCCTGACCGTGGCCCCGACCGAAGACCCGACCCTGTCGCGCCTGACGTTGACTACCGTAGGTCACGATGAGGTGATCGAGCAGATCACCAAGAACCTCAACAAGCTGATCGAAGTGGTCAAGCTGGTCGATCTGTCGGAAAGTGCCCACATCGAGCGCGAGCTGATGCTGGTCAAGGTCAAGGCCACGGGTGCTCAACGTGCCGAGATCAAGCGCACTACCGATATTTATCGTGGGCAGATCGTCGATGTGAGCGCCAGCGTTTATACCGTGCAACTGACCGGTACAAGCGACAAGCTGGACAGCTTCATCCAGTCGATCGGGACGGCCTCGATTCTGGAAACCGTACGCAGTGGTGTCACCGGGATTGCCCGTGGCGACAAAGTACTCAGCATCTAACCCAAATTAGTGAATGGCCTTACGGCCTGGATATATAGAGGAACCTCATGAAAGTTTATTACGAAAAAGATTGTGACCTGTCGATCATCCAGGGCAAAAAAGTCGCCATCATCGGCTACGGTTCCCAGGGCCACGCTCAAGCGTGCAACCTGAAAGACTCCGGCGTTGACGTGACTGTTGGCCTGCGCAAAGGCTCGGCGACCGTTGCCAAGGCCGAAGCTCATGGCCTGAAAGTGACTGACGTTGCTTCTGCTGTTGCTGCTGCCGACCTGGTCATGATCCTGACCCCGGACGAGTTCCAGTCCGCGCTGTACAAGAACGAAATCGAACCGAACATCAAGAAGGGCGCTACCCTGGCCTTCTCCCACGGCTTCGCGATCCACTACAACCAGGTTGTACCGCGCGCTGACCTCGACGTGATCATGATCGCGCCGAAAGCACCGGGCCACACCGTGCGTTCCGAGTTCGTCAAGGGCGGCGGTATCCCTGACCTGATCGCGATCTACCAGGACGCCTCGGGCAACGCCAAGAACGTTGCACTGTCCTACGCTGCTGGCGTTGGTGGTGGTCGTACCGGCATCATCGAAACCACCTTCAAGGACGAGACCGAAACCGACCTGTTCGGCGAGCAGGCTGTTCTGTGCGGTGGTACCGTCGAGCTGGTAAAAGCCGGTTTCGAAACCCTGGTTGAAGCTGGCTACGCGCCGGAAATGGCCTACTTCGAGTGCCTGCACGAACTGAAGTTGATCGTTGACCTCATGTACGAAGGCGGTATCGCCAACATGAACTACTCGATCTCCAACAACGCTGAATACGGCGAGTACGTGACCGGCCCGGAAGTGATCAACGCCGAATCCCGTCAGGCCATGCGCAACGCCCTGAAACGTATTCAGGACGGCGAGTACGCCAAAATGTTCATCAGCGAAGGTGCAACCGGCTACCCTTCGATGACCGCCAAGCGTCGTAACAACGCCGCTCACGGTATCGAAATCATCGGCGAGCAACTGCGCTCCATGATGCCGTGGATCGGTGCCAACAAGATCGTCGACAAAGCCAAGAACTAAGTCGTACGTATCAAGTGAAAACGCGGCCTAGGCCGCGTTTTTTCGTTTGAGGGCTGGTTCTGGTATAAAGCTGCATCGTTTGCGGGCGAACACTCGCCGCAAGTGTCTGTCGAATTTTTTCACACCGTTGCAAGGTAAAGTCCATGAGCGAACGTCCCGAAGAGCCAAACCAGGCCTCTGACGCCGAAAGCCTGCTACCGATCGATGAGCATGTCGAAGAAGGGCATGACGCGGAAGGCCGCAAGGTCCGGCATCGTGGCATCTATCTTCTGCCCAACCTGTTCACCACGGCGAACCTGTTTGCCGGTTTCTACTCCATCATCAATTCCATGAGTGCCCAGAGCGCATTGGCGGCAGGTGATGCGGCGAGTGCCAGCAAATATTTCGGTTTTGCCGCCATCGCGATCTTCGTGGCCATGGTGCTCGACGGCCTTGATGGGCGCGTGGCGCGGATGACCAATACCCAAAGCGCCTTCGGTGCCGAGTACGACTCGCTGTCGGACATGGTTGCCTTTGGTGTCGCACCTGCGTTGTTGGCGTTTGCCTGGGCGCTGGGGGATATGGGCAAGGTTGGCTGGATGGTTGCCTTCATCTATGTGGCGGGAGCTGCGTTGCGTCTGGCGCGCTTCAATACCCAGGTAGGCACTGCCGACAAGCGCTACTTCATTGGCCTGGCCAGCCCTGCTGCGGCAGGTGTGGTGGCGGGTATTGTCTGGGCGTTCAGTGACTATGGTATCCAGGGGTCGAAGATGTCGTTCCTGGTAGCCTTGATGGTCGCGGCGGCTGGCATGCTGATGGTCAGCAACATCAAGTACAACAGCTTCAAGGAGTTCGACCTGAAGGGGCGGGTGCCTTTCGTGGCAATTCTGGTGGTGGTGCTGGTTTTCGCGGTCGTCTTCAGCGATCCGCCGCGGATTCTGCTGCTGGCGTTCCTGGTATATGCCGCTTCGGGTCCGGTTCAGTACCTGTTGCATCTTCGCCGGGACAAAACATTGCCTTAATGTAATTTCCCACATACTCCGCAGTCTATTGGTGCATCAGTTCTCCAATGCTGCGGAGTTGCCATGTTAATCAAATTGCCCAAAGCGTCCGACTGCCACGAATCGGATGTCACCCCAGAATCCCTCTATTTCTCCCGTCGCAGTTTGCTCGGTGGCGCGCTTGCCGGTATTGCGGCCAGTAGCCTGCCGCGTTGGGCGAGTGCGGCTGACACTGCGCGTTATGCTGATGTCGAGCCCGGCAAGGCGCCTGGCTGGTTCGCCGAAAAGCTTCCAGGTACGCAATGGCAGGCAGTGACGGTAAAAGACGAAGCCATCACCCCGTTCAAAGATGCGACCCACTACAACAACTTCTATGAGTTCGGTACCGACAAGGGCGACCCTGCGGCAAATGCCGGGTCGCTCAAGACCGAGCCATGGAGTGTCGTAATTGATGGCGAGGTTGCGAAACCGGGGCGTTACGCCTTGGAAGACTTCATGAAACCTTACCAGTTAGAAGAGCGGATCTATCGTCTGCGCTGTGTCGAGGCTTGGTCGATGGTCATTCCCTGGATGGGGTTCCCCATATCAGCCCTGCTGAAGCAGGTTGAACCGACCTCCAAGGCCAAGTACATCCGCTTTGAAACCCTCCAAGACCCCAAGAGCATGCCGGGCCAGCGTTCGAGCTTCGGCCTGATCGACTGGCCTTATGTAGAAGGGTTGCGTCTGGATGAAGCGATGAACCCTCTGGCGATCCTGGCAGTGGGCATGTATGGGCGTGAGTTGCCCAACCAGAACGGTGCGCCGCTGCGTTTGGTGGTGCCATGGAAGTATGGTTTCAAGAGTGTGAAGTCCATCGTGCGGATCAGCCTGGTAAGTGAGCAGCCGAAAACTACCTGGCAAAGCATTGCGGCGGATGAGTATGGGTTTTATGCGAATGTGAATCCCACGGTCGACCATCCGCGCTGGACCCAGGCGCGAGAACGACGCCTGCCCAGTGGTTTATTCAGCCCGAATGTGCGCGAGACGCAGATGTTCAACGGTTACTCGGAAGAGGTCGCCTCTCTTTATACGGGTCTTGATCTGCGGAAGAACTATTGATGCGTTACCCCATCTGGCGCGTTGGCGTCTTTATGGCAGCGGCGGTGTGGCCGTTGTATTGGTTGTACGAGGCCTGGAGTTTGGCCTTGGGGCCTGATCCCGGCAAAGTGCTGGTTGATCGCCTGGGGTTGGGGACGCTGATCCTGTTGCTGGTCACCCTGGGGATGACGCCTCTGCAAAAGCTCAGCGGTTGGGCAGGGTGGATCGCTGTGCGCCGACAGCTGGGGTTGTGGTGTTTTGCCTATGTGGTATTGCACCTCGCGGCTTACTGCGTATTTATCCTGGGGTTGGATTGGTCGCAATTGGGCGTGGAGTTACGCAAGCGGCCCTACATTATTGTGGGGGCGTTGGGTTTCCTGTGTTTGCTGGCGTTGGCGGTGACCTCCAATCGCTACAGCCAGCGTCGGCTGGGTAGCCGTTGGAAGAAGCTGCATCGCTTGGTGTACGTGATTGTGGGGCTTGGTTTATTGCATATGCTTTGGATCGTACGGGCTGATCTGAAGGAGTGGGCTATCTATGCTTCTATAGGCGCGTTGCTCTTGCTCCTGCGGATCCCGCCTGTGATGCGTCGAATCCCCCGTCTTGTGGCTAAAAAAGCACCATCTGCAACAAAAGTGTAATTAGCCCTTGACCGCAGAATCAGGAAGTCTATAATTCGCCCCACTTCCGGCGCAGTCGAAACGTAAAACTCCTTGATAAACAATGAGTTATGCGAGATTCGACAGCAAGTTGCTTCAGTTCATCGAAGCCAAAAGGGAGTTGAAAAAGAGGTGTTGACAGCAGCGTGTAACGCTGTAGAATTCGCCTCCCGCTGACGAGAGATCGGAAGCGCAAGTGGTTGAAGTTGTTGAGGAAAACCTCGAAAGCTTCTGAAAATAACCACTTGACAGCAAATGAGGCTGCTGTAGAATGCGCGCCTCGGTTGAGACGAAAGATCTTAACCAACCGCTCTTTAACAACTGAATCAAGCAATTCGTGTGGGTGCTTGTGGAGTCAGACTGATAGTCAGCAAGATTATCAGCATCACAAGTTACTCCGCGAGAAATCAAAGATGTAACCAACGATTGCTGAGCCAAGTTTAGGGTTTCTTAAAAACCCAAAGATGTTTGAACTGAAGAGTTTGATCATGGCTCAGATTGAACGCTGGCGGCAGGCCTAACACATGCAAGTCGAGCGGTAGAGAGAAGCTTGCTTCTCTTGAGAGCGGCGGACGGGTGAGTAATGCCTAGGAATCTGCCTGGTAGTGGGGGATAACGTTCGGAAACGGACGCTAATACCGCATACGTCCTACGGGAGAAAGCAGGGGACCTTCGGGCCTTGCGCTATCAGATGAGCCTAGGTCGGATTAGCTAGTTGGTGGGGTAATGGCTCACCAAGGCGACGATCCGTAACTGGTCTGAGAGGATGATCAGTCACACTGGAACTGAGACACGGTCCAGACTCCTACGGGAGGCAGCAGTGGGGAATATTGGACAATGGGCGAAAGCCTGATCCAGCCATGCCGCGTGTGTGAAGAAGGTCTTCGGATTGTAAAGCACTTTAAGTTGGGAGGAAGGGCAGTAAATTAATACTTTGCTGTTTTGACGTTACCGACAGAATAAGCACCGGCTAACTCTGTGCCAGCAGCCGCGGTAATACAGAGGGTGCAAGCGTTAATCGGAATTACTGGGCGTAAAGCGCGCGTAGGTGGTTAGTTAAGTTGGATGTGAAATCCCCGGGCTCAACCTGGGAACTGCATTCAAAACTGACTGACTAGAGTATGGTAGAGGGTGGTGGAATTTCCTGTGTAGCGGTGAAATGCGTAGATATAGGAAGGAACACCAGTGGCGAAGGCGACCACCTGGACTGATACTGACACTGAGGTGCGAAAGCGTGGGGAGCAAACAGGATTAGATACCCTGGTAGTCCACGCCGTAAACGATGTCAACTAGCCGTTGGGAGCCTTGAGCTCTTAGTGGCGCAGCTAACGCATTAAGTTGACCGCCTGGGGAGTACGGCCGCAAGGTTAAAACTCAAATGAATTGACGGGGGCCCGCACAAGCGGTGGAGCATGTGGTTTAATTCGAAGCAACGCGAAGAACCTTACCAGGCCTTGACATCCAATGAACTTTCTAGAGATAGATTGGTGCCTTCGGGAACATTGAGACAGGTGCTGCATGGCTGTCGTCAGCTCGTGTCGTGAGATGTTGGGTTAAGTCCCGTAACGAGCGCAACCCTTGTCCTTAGTTACCAGCACGTCATGGTGGGCACTCTAAGGAGACTGCCGGTGACAAACCGGAGGAAGGTGGGGATGACGTCAAGTCATCATGGCCCTTACGGCCTGGGCTACACACGTGCTACAATGGTCGGTACAGAGGGTTGCCAAGCCGCGAGGTGGAGCTAATCCCACAAAACCGATCGTAGTCCGGATCGCAGTCTGCAACTCGACTGCGTGAAGTCGGAATCGCTAGTAATCGCGAATCAGAATGTCGCGGTGAATACGTTCCCGGGCCTTGTACACACCGCCCGTCACACCATGGGAGTGGGTTGCACCAGAAGTAGCTAGTCTAACCTTCGGGAGGACGGTTACCACGGTGTGATTCATGACTGGGGTGAAGTCGTAACAAGGTAGCCGTAGGGGAACCTGCGGCTGGATCACCTCCTTAATCGACGACATCAGCTGCTCCATAAGTTCCCACACGAATTGCTTGATTCATTGAAGAAGACGAAAAGAAGCAGCCCGAAATTGGGTCTGTAGCTCAGTTGGTTAGAGCGCACCCCTGATAAGGGTGAGGTCGGCAGTTCGAATCTGCCCAGACCCACCAATTTTGTGTGGGAAACGCCTGTAGAAATACGGGGCCATAGCTCAGCTGGGAGAGCGCCTGCCTTGCACGCAGGAGGTCAACGGTTCGATCCCGTTTGGCTCCACCACTACTGCTTCTGTTTGTATAAAGCTTAGAAATGAGCATTCCATCGTTGTGATGGTGAATGTTGATTTCTAGTCTTTGACTAGTTCGTTCTTTAAAAATTTGGGTATGTGATAGAAAGATAGACTGAACGTTACTTTCACTGGTAACGGATCAGGCTAAGGTAAAATTTGTGAGTTCTCTTAGTTGAGAAATTCGAATTTTCGGCGAATGTCGTCTTCACAGTATAACCAGATTGCTTGGGGTTATATGGTCAAGTGAAGAAGCGCATACGGTGGATGCCTTGGCAGTCAGAGGCGATGAAAGACGTGGTAGCCTGCGAAAAGCTTCGGGGAGTCGGCAAACAGACTTTGATCCGGAGATGTCTGAATGGGGGAACCCAGCCATCATAAGATGGTTATCTTACGCTGAATACATAGGCGTAAGAGGCGAACCATGGGAACTGAAACATCTAAGTACCCTGAGGAAAAGAAATCAACCGAGATTCCCTTAGTAGTGGCGAGCGAACGGGGACTAGCCCTTAAGTGGCTTTGAGATTAGCGGAACGCTCTGGAAAGTGCGGCCATAGTGGGTGATAGCCCTGTACGCGAAAATCTCTTAGTCATGAAATCGAGTAGGACGGAGCACGAGAAACTTTGTCTGAATATGGGGGGACCATCCTCCAAGGCTAAATACTACTGACTGACCGATAGTGAACTAGTACCGTGAGGGAAAGGCGAAAAGAACCCCGGAGAGGGGAGTGAAATAGATCCTGAAACCGTATGCGTACAAGCAGTGGGAGCCCACTTTGTTGGGTGACTGCGTACCTTTTGTATAATGGGTCAGCGACTTATTTTCAGTGGCGAGCTTAACCGAATAGGGAGGCGTAGCGAAAGCGAGTCTTAATAGGGCGTCTAGTCGCTGGGAATAGACCCGAAACCGGGCGATCTATCCATGGGCAGGTTGAAGGTTGGGTAACACTAACTGGAGGACCGAACCGACTACCGTTGAAAAGTTAGCGGATGACCTGTGGATCGGAGTGAAAGGCTAATCAAGCTCGGAGATAGCTGGTTCTCCTCGAAAGCTATTTAGGTAGCGCCTCATGTATCACTGTAGGGGGTAGAGCACTGTTTCGGCTAGGGGTCATCCCGACTTACCAAACCGATGCAAACTCCGAATACCTACAAGTGCCGAGCATGGGAGACACACGGCGGGTGCTAACGTCCGTCGTGAAAAGGGAAACAACCCAGACCGTCAGCTAAGGTCCCAAAGTTATGGTTAAGTGGGAAACGATGTGGGAAGGCTTAGACAGCTAGGAGGTTGGCTTAGAAGCAGCCACCCTTTAAAGAAAGCGTAATAGCTCACTAGTCGAGTCGGCCTGCGCGGAAGATGTAACGGGGCTCAAACCATACACCGAAGCTACGGGTATCACCTTCGGGTGATGCGGTAGAGGAGCGTTCTGTAAGCCTGTGAAGGTGAGTTGAGAAGCTTGCTGGAGGTATCAGAAGTGCGAATGCTGACATGAGTAACGACAATGGGTGTGAAAAACACCCACGCCGAAAGACCAAGGTTTCCTGCGCAACGTTAATCGACGCAGGGTTAGTCGGTCCCTAAGGCGAGGCTGAAAAGCGTAGTCGATGGAAAACAGGTTAATATTCCTGTACTTCTGGTTATTGCGATGGAGGGACGGAGAAGGCTAGGCCAGCTTGGCGTTGGTTGTCCAAGTTTAAGGTGGTAGGCTGGAATCTTAGGTAAATCCGGGATTCTAAGGCCGAGAGCTGATGACGAGTTACTCTTTGAGTGACGAAGTGGTTGATGCCATGCTTCCAAGAAAAGCTTCTAAGCTTCAGGTAACTAGGAACCGTACCCCAAACCGACACAGGTGGTTGGGTAGAGAATACCAAGGCGCTTGAGAGAACTCGGGTGAAGGAACTAGGCAAAATGGCACCGTAACTTCGGGAGAAGGTGCGCCGGTGAGGGTGAAGGACTTGCTCCGTAAGCTCATGCCGGTCGAAGATACCAGGCCGCTGCGACTGTTTATTAAAAACACAGCACTCTGCAAACACGAAAGTGGACGTATAGGGTGTGACGCCTGCCCGGTGCCGGAAGGTTAATTGATGGGGTTAGCTAACGCGAAGCTCTTGATCGAAGCCCCGGTAAACGGCGGCCGTAACTATAACGGTCCTAAGGTAGCGAAATTCCTTGTCGGGTAAGTTCCGACCTGCACGAATGGCGTAACGATGGCGGCGCTGTCTCCACCCGAGACTCAGTGAAATTGAAATCGCTGTGAAGATGCAGTGTATCCGCGGCTAGACGGAAAGACCCCGTGAACCTTTACTATAGCTTTGCACTGGACTTTGAATTTGCTTGTGTAGGATAGGTGGGAGGCTTTGAAGCGTGGACGCCAGTCTGCGTGGAGCCAACCTTGAAATACCACCCTGGCAACTTTGAGGTTCTAACTCAGGTCCGTTATCCGGATCGAGGACAGTGTATGGTGGGTAGTTTGACTGGGGCGGTCTCCTCCTAAAGAGTAACGGAGGAGTACGAAGGTGCGCTCAGACCGGTCGGAAATCGGTCGTAGAGTATAAAGGCAAAAGCGCGCTTGACTGCGAGACAGACACGTCGAGCAGGTACGAAAGTAGGTCTTAGTGATCCGGTGGTTCTGTATGGAAGGGCCATCGCTCAACGGATAAAAGGTACTCCGGGGATAACAGGCTGATACCGCCCAAGAGTTCATATCGACGGCGGTGTTTGGCACCTCGATGTCGGCTCATCACATCCTGGGGCTGAAGCCGGTCCCAAGGGTATGGCTGTTCGCCATTTAAAGTGGTACGCGAGCTGGGTTTAGAACGTCGTGAGACAGTTCGGTCCCTATCTGCCGTGGACGTTTGAGATTTGAGAGGGGCTGCTCCTAGTACGAGAGGACCGGAGTGGACGAACCTCTGGTGTTCCGGTTGTCACGCCAGTGGCATTGCCGGGTAGCTATGTTCGGAATAGATAACCGCTGAAAGCATCTAAGCGGGAAACTAGCCTCAAGATGAGATCTCACTGGAACCTTGAGTTCCCTGAAGGGCCGTCGAAGACTACGACGTTGATAGGTTGGGTGTGTAAGCGCTGTGAGGCGTTGAGCTAACCAATACTAATTGCCCGTGAGGCTTGACCATATAACACCCAAGCAATTTGACTACTCGAAAGAGCATCAGATTGCGGTGTGTGAAGACGAAACGAACCGAAAGTTCGATTCTTGCAAACACCGACTTCTATTACATACCCAATTTGCTGAAGCGAGGCCAACTGGTCACGACTCAGTACCCGAATTTCTTGACGACCATAGAGCATTGGAACCACCTGATCCCATCCCGAACTCAGTAGTGAAACGATGCATCGCCGATGGTAGTGTGGGGTTTCCCCATGTGAGAGTAGGTCATCGTCAAGATTAAATTCCGAAACCCCAATTGCGAAAGCAGTTGGGGTTTTGTTTTGGGCGGTCGAAAAGGCTCTGGCATATCGCCACTGTTCACCCCGACAAATTTGCACAGTTATTTCTGAGCCAGAACACTAGAATAGACGCCTGATCATTTTAGACTTAGAGCCCTATATGTCCGACCCGGTTGATACCCCTCAGGTGTCCGACCTACCTCTGGAGGACCTGGTTGCCTGTCATGAGTGCGACTTGCTGATGCGCAAGCCAGAACTTGCGCACGGTGAAAAGGCCCTGTGCCCGCGCTGTGGTTATGAGATGTACGCCCACCGCTACAATGTCGTCGAGCGCAGCCTGGCCTTGGTGATCGCGGCGCTGTTGCTGTACATCCCGGCGAACTTTCTACCCATCATGCAGCTCAATCTACTCGGGCAGTCTTCTGAAGACACAGTCTGGAGCGGCGTAGTCGCCCTGTTTAATACCGGGATGCAAGGCGTGGCCGTGGTGGTGTTCCTGTGCAGCATGGGCATTCCATTGCTTAAGTTGCTGTGCCAACTGGCGGTCTTGCTCAGCATTCGTTGGAACGTAGGCCGCAACTACGGCCTGTTGCTGTATCGCATTTATCACCATCTGCGCGATTGGGGGATGCTTGAGGTCTACCTGATGGGCGTGCTGGTGGCGATCGTAAAGTTGGCCGACATGGCCGCCCTCAGCGTAGGCCTGGGACTGGCCTGTTTTGTCAGCCTGTTGATGGTCCAGGTGCTGCTGGAGGTAGTCATGTCACCTCATCAGATCTGGCAAGCGTTGTCCGGGGAGGACGAACATGCGGGCGATTGATGCTGGCATTCTGATCTGTACTGAATGTCACGAATTGAACAGGCAAGACCCGGACACCGACGAGCAAACCTGCACCCGTTGCGGCGCGCTGGTCCACGCTCGCCGTCCGAACAGCCTGATGCGCACCTGGGCATTGCTGATTACTGCGGCAATTCTGTACATCCCGGCTAACCTGTTGCCTATCATGACGGTCAACTCCCTGGGGCAGGGCGCGCCGAGCACGATCATGGCCGGCGTGATCGAACTGGTTCAGCACGGTATGTTCCCGATTGCCGCCGTGGTGTTTATTGCCAGTATCCTGGTACCAACCTTCAAGCTGGTAGGCATCGCGCTGTTGCTGTTCTCGGTGCAGCGTCACCAGCCGCTTTCTGCCCGACAACGCATTATCATGTACCGCTTTATCGAATTCATCGGCCGCTGGTCCATGCTGGATATTTTCGTGATCGCTATTCTGGTTGCGGTCGTAAACTTTGGGCGACTTGCCAGTATCGAGGCCAATCTCGGTGCCGTGGCATTCGCCAGTGTGGTGATTTTGACGATGCTTGCTGCAGTAACTTTCGATCCCCGACTGATTTGGGATAACACGGAGTCGGACGACGACCATGACTGATTTGCCAAAGGCTAAAACCCGCCCCGCTTCGAACTGGTCGGCCATATGGGTACTGCCCTTGATCGCCCTGGTGATCGGCGGCTGGCTCGGATGGCGTGCCTACAGCCAGACGGGCATCGAGATCCAGGTTCGCTTTGAGAGCGGCGAAGGCATCCAGGTCAACAAGACAGAAGTGGTCTACAAAGGCATGCCTGTGGGCAAGGTCAAGACCCTGGCCCTGGATGATGAGGGCAGTAATCGCGGGGTGATTGCCACCATCGAGATGAACAAGGATGTCGAGCAGTACCTCAAGGCCAATACGCGCTTCTGGCTGGTCAAGCCAAGCGTCAGCCTGGCTGGCATTACAGGCCTGGAAACCCTGGTCTCGGGCAACTATATCGCTGCCAGCCCTGGCGACGGCGAGCCTACGCGCAAGTTCAAGGCGCTCTCCGAAGAGCCACCTTTATCCGACGCCAAGCCCGGCCTGCACCTGACCGTCAAGGCTGAGCGGCTCGGCTCGCTCGACCGTGGCAGCCCGGTGTTCTACAAACAGATCCAGGTCGGCCAGGTCAAAAGCTACCTGCTGTCCGCCGATCAGAACACCGTCGAGGTGAAGATCTACATCGAGCCGACCTACGCCAGCCTGGTGCGCAAACATACGCGCTTCTGGAATGCCAGCGGCATCAGCATCGACGCCAACCTGTCCGGGGTCAAAGTGCGCAGCGAGTCCCTGGCCAGCATTGTCTCCGGTGGTATCGCCTTCGCCACGCCGGAGAATCGCAAGGACAGCCCGCCCACCGATCCGAGCCTGCCGTTCCGCCTCTACGAAGACTTCGATGCCGCCGCCGCGGGTATCCGCGTCAAGGTCAAGCTCAGTGACTTCGAGGGCCTGCAGGCAGGTCGCACACCGGTGATGTACAAAGGTATCCAGGTCGGCAGCCTCAAGGCTCTGAAGGTGGACTCTGATCTGTCCAGCGCCAGCGCCGACCTGACCCTCGACCCATTGGCCGAGGACTACCTGGTGGAAGGCACCCAGTTCTGGGTGGTCAAACCGTCCATTTCCCTGGCGGGCATCACTGGCCTGGAAGCGTTGGTCAAGGGTAACTACATTGCCATCCGTCCCGGCGACAAAGGCGCCAGCCCGCAACGCGAGTTTGTCGCGCGGCCCAAGGCGCCACCGCTGGACCTGCGCTCCCCAGGCTTGCACCTGGTCCTGCTCACCGAGAGCCTCGGCTCCCTGGAGGTCGGCAGCCCGATCCTCTACAAGCAGGTCAAGGTCGGTTCGGTACAGAGCTATCAGTTCTCGCGCAAGCGCAAGCAACTGGTGATCGGCGTGCATATCGAGAAGGAATACGAAGGCTTGGTCAACGGCTCGACGCGTTTCTGGAACGCCAGTGGCGTGACCCTCACCGGTGGACTCACCGGCGGCATCCAGGTCAAAAGCGAATCCCTGCAAAGCCTGATGGCCGGTGGTATCGCCTTTGAAACCCCTGAGCCGAATGTGCCGCTGAGAAATCGCATTCCACGTTTCCGCCTGTTTGCCGATCATGAAGCCTCCAGCCAACGCGGCACCCTGATCACCATCAAGGTGGACCGCGCCGATGGCCTGCGCACCGACACGCCGATCCGCTTCAAAGGCCTGGACGTGGGCAAAATTGAAAGTGTCGACCTGAGCGCCGACATGCAGTCGGTGATGCTCAGCGCACGCATCACCGAAGTGCCTGAGCGGATCGCCCGCGCCGGCAGCCAGTTCTGGGTGGTCAAGCCCGAGTTGGGCCTGATGAAAACCGCCAACCTGGAAACCCTGGTCACAGGCCAGTACATCGAAGTTCTGCCACCGGTGAAAAGCACCGGCCCGCAAAAGAACTTCGTGGCCCTGGCCCAGCCGCCAGAGACCAATGTGCAGGAGGCCGGCTTGAGCCTGGTGCTCAGCGCTGCCCGTCGTGGTTCGTTGAAAGTTGGCGTACCGGTCACCTACCGTGAAGTCACCGTGGGCAAGGTCACTGGATACGAGCTGGGCAAGACCGCTGATCGCGTGCTGATCCATGTGCTGATCGAGCCCAAGTACGCACCGTTGGTTCGCAGTGGCAGCCGTTTCTGGAACAGCAGTGGCTTTGGTCTGGACTTCGGTCTGTTCAAAGGCGCGACGGTACGCACCGAGTCCTTGGAAACCCTGATTCAGGGCGGGATCGCCTTTGCCACGCCAGACGGCGAGCGCATGGGCAACCCGGCGCTGCCTGAGCAGACGTTCCCGTTGTTCGACAAGTTTGAAGACGAATGGCTGATCTGGGCGCCGAAGATCCCTCTGGGGAAATAAATCCAGCAGCCACAAAAAAGGCCGCGATCCAAAAGATCACGGCCTTTTTATTGCTTCACAGGGGCTGGTCAGACCTCATCCAACTCCGGCTCGTCCGCCTGCACATTCACCGTCGCCTTCACCACATCATGGCGACGGATGTACTTCCAGTCCGCCTCATCGATGTAGATCCCGTTCGGCCCGCTGCCGCCTTCCAGGTCGATCGCCACCTGGGCGGAAACCTGCGGCTTCACACTGGCCAGGATCGGCACGAAGCCCAGTTGCAGGCTGGTTTCCAGCAGGGCTGCCTGGTTCTTCTCGTCGATATCCGCTGCCTCATCAAGGTAGTACGGCAGGCGCACACGACCGGCCTGGTCGCGGTCCATCAAGTGCAGCAACAAGTACATGTTGGTCAGCGCCTTGATGGTCATGGTGGTGCCGTTGGACGCGGCACCATCGATGTCGGTGTGAATCACCGGCTGGCCATTGACCTTGGTGATCTCGAACGCCAACTCGAACAGATCCTTGAGCCCCAACTGGTTATGGTTGGCGGCGACCAGGCGGGCCAGGTATTCCTTGGCCTCTTCGTTCTTGTTGTCCTGCTCGGCGCTTTGGCTGAGGTCGAACACCGACAGGGTCTCGCCTTCCTCATACTGACCAGCGCTGTGGATGATCTGGTCGATATGCTTGAGGGCTTCCTTGTTTGGCGCGAGCACAATGCGGAAGCTTTGCAGGTTCGACACCTGGCGCTTGTTGATCTCGCGGTTGAACAGCGCCAACTGGTGCTCAAGGCTGTCGTAGTCGCTGCGGATATTACGCAGGGTCCGCGCGATATCCGTCACCGCCGCACGGCGTGCCTTGCCCAGGGTCAGGGCTTCGTCGGTACGGTGTGCGTACGCGTTGATCAACAGGTGCAGGCGACGCTCCATATCGTCTTCGCTGTCGAACTTGGCCACGCCCTTGAGGCGCACCTGGGCATACAACGCCTCGATCTGGCCATCGGCGCGCAGCAAACCCTGCCAGCTGTCCTGATAGTCGTTGAGCAGTGGCAGCAGGTTGTCCATGGAGTCGTCGACCGGGTCCATGAACGGCGTGCCGAACGGCAAGTCAGCCGGCAACAACTGGCGACGGCGCAGCGCGTCATCCAACGTGCGTTGCTTGGCTTCCATATCGCCGATTTGCCGGCCGACCAGCTGCAACTTGGCCGACAGTTGCTGCACGCGCTCGGTAAACGCATCGCTGGAGCGTTTCAACTCGTCCTGCGCGGCTTCCATTTGCGCCAGGTGCTCCAGTTTTTCGCCTTCCTCGGCGCTCAGGGTCTGGCTGCGACGGAAGTCTTCCAGGGCTTTCTGCGCATCCAGGACTTGCTGGTACAGCGCTTCAGTCTGGGTCTTGCTCGCCGCCCGGTCAGACGCTACCGCCTGCTGGGTTTTGAGTTGCTTGAGTTCTTTTTCCAGGCGTTCTTTCTGGTCGCGCAATGCCGCACGATCCGCCAGGGCTTGCAGGGCAGGTGGCTCGATATGCGAGATGTCGATGGACAGCCCCGGCACTTCAAAGCGCTCGCCAGTGAAGCCATCAAGGATCAGCTCCAGGGATTTTACCCACTGGCCGTCTTCATCCAGGGTGATGCCATGTTCGCCCAGCGGCAGGCTGAACAGCGAACTGTTGAACAGGCGCATCAGACGCTCGACGTCTTGCTGTGAGAATTCTTCCCGCAGTTTGGCGTAGCTGTTGTTGTCGGCGTGATCGAGTTGCTGCTTGACCGACTTCAGGCGTTTTTCCAGGTCGCGCAGGCGCTCATCCAGATCCTCGGCGCTGAACTGTCGCGACTGCGCCAGGGCGCCGGCCAGTTCGTCGTGCGCATCCTTGGCCGCCAGCAGTTGCTGCTCCAGGACCTTGACGTCATCCACCAGCGCAAAGCGATGCTTGAGCACCGACAACTCGCCCAACCAGCGTTGAATACCGCTGATTTCCCGCTCCAGGCGCATCAGTTCCTGGGTGCCACCGCGCTGATCGTTCTGCAGCGCATCCTGCTCGTTGCGGTAGTGTTCGGCCTGGATTGTCAGCTCTTCCTTGCGCGCACTGGCGTAGTCCGACCAGGTGCCCAGCAACGAATCGAGCAACGGCGACAAACGGTGCAGCTTGCCACGCAGGACGTCGCGCTGTTTCACACCATTGGCCAAGGCTTCGACCAAGGGGCCGGCGGCGACCAGGGAGTTGTAGTCCTGCTCCATGCGCCGCACATCGCGGAAGGCTTCTTCGCACGCGGCGATGTAATCCACACTGCCAGAGCGCAGGCTGTGCTCGAACGCATCGAGGAACAGTTGCTTGAGCTTGGCCGCAGTGATTTCGCGCATGTGCAGCAGGTTGATAAACAGTGCGCGGAAGGTCTTCAGGCTTTGCTCGCTGGTGGAGCGCAGCGGAATCAGGGTCAGGTCCAGCGGGATCGAAGTATGGCCACCCACCAGCAAACGTCGCAGTTCATCGGGCTTGAGCTCATAGGCTTTCAGGCCTTCGCGCTCAAGGTTGGTGAACAGCTCTTTCTGGCGCAGGCAGGTGTCGTTCTTCTGATAGTGGGCCAGGTCCAGCTTGCCGGCATAGGCAAAGAACTGGTGACCGAAACCGCCGCCCGGGCCGCGGCCGACCACGCCGATTACGTGGGGGCCATGGGGCAGGGACACTTCGACGAGGATGTAGCTGGTGTCGGTGGCAAAGTAGAAGCGTCGCGACTGTTCCAGGGTGTACTTGCCGAAGCTCATGTCCGACATGCGCGCCAGGATCGGGAACTGCAAGGCGTTGATCGAAGCCGATTTACCGAGGTTGTTCGCGCCATACACCGACAGCGGCTCTTCCAGCGGGAACAGGCCCAGGCTGTAGCCGGCGGTATTCAATAGGGCGAAGCGGCGAATGCCGTAGCGTTCCTTGCTCATGCATCGGTCTCCTGTTCTTCGGCAATGGCGCGGGCCAGGGCGTCTTCCTCGCTTTGTGTTTCAAATTCGCTCAAGTCCAGCGGGTCATCGGTCTGCAGCAGTTTTTCATCGCTGTCTTCGTCGATGATCACCGGCGCCGGCAACGGCAGCACGCTGTGTACACTGGCCGCCAGGTCGCGGTCGGCCTGGACCGACAGGCACACGTCGAGGAAACGGTGCATTGGCGGCAGGAAACGGTAGACGCCGTTATCTTCACTGGCAAAGCCGAGCTGGGTCATGCGGCGCATGATTTTTTCTTCCAGTTCTTCCTGGGTCTGCACTTCGGCCTGGATAAACAGGTCGCGGTATTTCTCCAGCAAGGAGGGCAACTCATCGCGGCCCAGGCTGCCACCATCCAGCACGGCAATCGGGTCGCGGCCCTGATCGGCCAGGTGCTCGACGATGATGAAGGTGAACAGTGCCAGGCGCTGTGCGGTCTTGTTCACCTGCGCGGCGGCTACGGCGGTGTCCGGCACGAAGTAGTAGAAACCACGGGTATCGCACACCAGCTCAAAGCCCAGGGCCTTGAACAGCGTGCGGTACTGGTCCTGGAAGTTCGACAATTGCGCGTACAACTCCGGGTCGCGGCGGCTGACGTGGTAACCCTTGAACAACTCGCGAAAGATCGGCGCCAGTTGGGACAGTTCGGATAGATCAAGAAGCATGAGGTGTGCTCGCAGAGTGCTCGGCCGCGTCGCTGGCCGGGAGCAGGGCGAATGAGCGCAGGCTGACCTGGTGCTCGTGAGTATGGTAATCCTGGCGTTCCAGGCGCTCGCGCTTGAAACGCTTCTCCCGCGACAGGCGCGAGAACCAGTACAGCAATTCGTCGGTGGCACCGTCCGGCTCCTGCTCCAGCAGCCAGGTCATCAGGTCCGGCATCGGCAGGGCGTCTTCGCAACGCTCCAGCATCTCCTTGACCGTACGCGGCGCACGCTGGGCTTCGCCCTTATGGGATTTGTGCGCCTTGGGGAAGCGCGCCGGTTTAGGTTCGAAGTTCGCCAGGGCATACACGTAGGCCTCGACCTGGCTGGCACTGCCCAGGAAGGTACTTTGCGGCCGGGTAAACATCGGCATCGCCGCTTGCGGCACCGCGTCCAGGCCCTTGCGCCGGATTGCCGACAGGGCCAGCGCCGCGCCACGGGTCACGGCGTTGTGCCGGCGTGCTTCTTCACGCAGCGGCAGCAGCAGTTCGCGGGCGTGACGCAAGGTCAACTGGGCGCTGGTCTGCATTTCGAGGATGCGCGCGTGGGTGCGCAGCAACATGTCGTCATCCACCAGGTGGCCCAGGCGCTGCTGCTCGGTGAGCATGCGCAGCAGCACGTTCTCCACCTTGCGTACGCCTTGCTCGAAGGCGCCGTCGGCGTTCACCAGTTGAATCATCGGTTCGACGTACTCATCCCAGGTCGCCAGGACCTCGGCATAGCGCTGGCGCAACGGGATCTGCCGGTCGCTGGTCTTGGCGCGGTCGGCCACGGCAGCGAGGGCCTGTTCGTCGTTGGCGAGTTTTTTCAGCACGTCACGCACGCGCATGTCCAACAACCGCAGTTGGCGGGCCAGGTCATGGCCGTCGCGGATGTCGAAGGCGTCCTGGATATAGCCGGCCAGGCGCTCGAGATGGCGCAGGTAGGCTTCGATTTCCAGGCACAGGCCTAGCCGGTGCTCCTTGCGAAGATAGGCCAGGAAGTCATGGATCTGCGCATTGAGCTCGAAACGGTTCGGGCTTTTGGCGACAGGCACCAGGATATCCAGGCGAATCCACACGTCCAGCAGGCTGGTGATGTCCTGTGGCGTGCTGTCCAGTTGTTGGGCGGCCAGTTGCGCGCGCAGTTCGCCAAGGCTCAGGGTGCCTTGGTCGAAGTGTTCGCACAGTGGCTCAAGCAGGGCCCAGTGTTCGGCGAGGGCGCGCAAGACGCGCTTGGGTTCGATCATCGGAATGGCCGGCTGGTTGGCGATTAAAAGCGGCGATTGTACTGCATCAGGCGCGGGATTTATCCACAGCCGGTCAGGGCGCCTTCGCGATAGAGGGTCAGGAATGCAGAGAAAAGCATCAACGGTGGGCGATCGTTGCCGAAGGGCGGTAGAATCTGCGCTCTTTAGTTATCCACAAGTGGCCGAGCCTTGCTTATCGAGTCCCGACGTCGCGCTTACTTGACCGCCATGCAGGTGGTCAACTGGCTGCCGCGCACCGAATTGCCCTTTGCCGCCCCGTCGCGGCCCGAACTGCTGCAAGCGCTGGAACCGTTCGAGCCGTTCGCTGCCTCGGGCGAAGAAGCGGCGGCGCCGGTTGCGGTAGTCAAGCCCGCGGCTGAAGCGTCCGTGCGGCCATCGGAGCGGGTCAAGATCGAAGTGCCGCGCCCTTCAATGGCGCCCAAGGTCGCCGCAGTGGCCGAAGATGCCCCGGCGCCGGTCGCCAAGGCCCCGGTCGTACCGCCGCCGCGCTTTGCCTTGCAACTGCTGCGGGCCGGGCGCTGTTTGTTGTTGGTGGAGTTGCCGACCGGCGAACGTTTCCAGACCCGCGACCCTGCCTATCTGCTGCTCAAGGACATGCTGCGCGCCGCCGGCCTGCCCGACAGCCCGCAGATTGTCGGCGAGCCCGTGCGCTGGCCGCTGCTGGTGCGCGGCAATATGGACCAGGGGCCGGACGCCGCGCGCGACTTCGTGCAAGGCTTTGTTTCGGCCCGCCTGGAAGATGAACCCTGCGTGTGCCTGTGGCTGATCGGCCTACCCGCCGTGCGGTTTGCCGGTGAGGCGAATGCCGAGGCCTGGTACCGCGAGCTGCAGGTCGACGGCCTGGGGTCGGTGTGGGCCTTGCCGGGCCTGGAATTATTAATGGAAGAGCCACAGCGTAAGGCTGATGTCTGGCAAGCCATGCGCCGGCTGATGGCGCGCTGGAAAACAACCGATGAGTGAGGCTTTATCCTTTCGCCCGATGACCGAGGCTGACCTCGACGCGGTGCTGAAAATCGAATATGCGGCGTTCAGCCACCCCTGGACCCGTGGCATCTTTCTCGACGGGCTGGGCAAGTACCAGATCTGGCTGATGTTCGAAGGCGAGCAGCAGGTGGGCCACGGTGTAGTGCAGATCATCCTCGATGAAGCGCATTTGCTGAACATCACCGTCAAACCGGAAAACCAGGGCCGCGGCCTGGGCCTGGCGTTGCTGGAACACCTGATGTCCCGTGCCTATGCCGCCAGCGCCCGTGAATGCTTCCTCGAAGTGCGCGACAGCAATACCGGCGCATTTCGCCTGTATGAACGCTACGGGTTCAACGAAATCGGCCGTCGCCGCGATTACTACCCTGCCGTCGGTGGTCGCGAAGACGCCGTCGTCATGGCCTGCACCCTGGTCGACTAAACACCCAACCCCCCTGTAGGGGCTGGCTTGCCAGCGATAGCGGTATTGAGTTCACCATCGCTATCGCAGCATAGGTATCTACACAACTATCTTCTTGGTGTGTGTACATATCCGTTGCTGCGATCACGGCCACTTAAGGTTCCGCTCTTACAGCGGGTCACTTTCGAAGAGCGCGAAAGTAACCAAAGCGCTCTTGCCCCACCACTCGGTGCCTCGCCTAGGCTCGGCATGCCCGCAGTCAGGCATTGCTCCATGGGCCCGCCGCGATCGGCCATCCATGGCCGTGTCGCGGCTACCCCGGCATCCATGCCGGGGTGCCCACTGCGCAATACCTGCCTGCGGCCATCGTGGTTTGACGGGGCGCACAAGATCAAAAGCCAGATCAAAAACAGAGCAACAGCACCGCCAGAGCGCGCAGTGCATTCCCCTGTGGGAGCAGGCAAGCCAGCTCCTGCAAGGGCCAGGTGTTTCAGCGGTTGCCGTCTATCGGGTCAATATCGGCCAACTCAGCCTCATCCAGGCCATTACCGCCGCCAATCTCATCTTCATCGACGATACTCAGGTCCCAATCGGCCTGTTCGCCGTCACCTTCTTCCCGGGCATCTCGCGCGCCATCTTCATGGATCAGGGTTTCGGGGCTCATATCATCATCCGTGGGCTCGTGATCCGCCGTCGAAGCCCCCGTCATCCCCGCCTCGCGCACCCGTTCGTCGGGCATCAGGTGCTCGCGTTCACCACGGGGGATCTCATCGCCGATTTCCGCCGTCGGCTCCTCCTCGTCAAAATCCAGCTCGCGCATCGAGCCCATGCGATCTTCGTTGTCATCAATCGGTGCAGGGGGCGGGGCGCCGTACGGACGTCGTGATTGCGTCATGGCCAATCCTCATACTGTGGGGCTTATAGTGTGTGGACAGGCACGGCCTCCCAAAGATTCAAGCTAATTTGCGTACGGCGTGACCTGGGCGAGCGGTTGTCAGTCACAAAACTGCGCATCATTCCTGAGGCTTTCCCTGATGAACGAACTACAAGACCTGCTTGATAACAACGAACGCTGGGCGGATGCGATCAAACAGGAAGATCCCGAATTCTTCGCCAAGCTCGCCCGCCAGCAGACCCCGGAATACCTGTGGATCGGCTGTTCGGACGCCCGGGTGCCGGCCAACGAGATCGTCGGCATGCTGCCTGGCGACCTGTTTGTGCACCGCAACGTGGCCAACGTGGTGCTGCACACCGACCTAAACTGCCTGTCGGTGATCCAGTACGCGGTGGATGTGCTCAAGGTCAAACATATCCTGGTCACCGGCCACTATGGTTGCGGCGGCGTACGTGCCTCGATGCAGGATCGCCAGTTTGGCCTGATCGACGGTTGGCTGCGCTCGATCCGCGACCTGTACTACGAGAACCGCGAAGTGCTGGCCCAGTTGCCCACCGAGGAAGAACGCGTTGATCGCCTGTGTGAACTCAACGTCATCCAGCAAGTGGCCAACGTCGGTCACACCAGCATTGTGCAGAACGCCTGGCACCGCGGGCAGAGCCTGTCGATCCACGGTTGTATCTACGGCATCAAGGACGGCCGCTGGAAAAGCCTCAACGCCACCATCACCGGGTTCGAGCAACTGCCGCCGCAGTACCGCCTGCGCCCGATTGAGGCGATTTAACAGCGTTTGTGCTGGCGCCACTGTTCCATGAACAGTTGGCCCTGCGGGTTCAACGGTTCTTTTGCGCCGGTGATCCAGCCGCGGCAGTTAAGCGCACCGCATTGGCAAGCGAACTGGCAGAGCAGCGCATCTTCGGTGGTGGCGTAATCCATCGTCAGCAGCGTACCGGGGCGAATGGCCTGGACCGACCATAGCTCCAGTTCGCTGATGTCGAGAAACACATTCGGATCGCACGAATGCAGGATCAGGCCGCTGAACCAGGGGTCGTACAAGTGGATACGCGAAGATATCTGTAGCGTGTGCAAGTGCCGCTCGCCCAGGGCGTATCCGGAAATCTTCGCCATGAGTATTCGGCTGTCGAAGGCCACACGCGTCTTGATCCCGGTTCCACGGCGATTCCGGGTGCGTACGACGTCGAACTGGCGGCGCGAGGGGTAGCCTTTTTTTCCCAACAGGTCGGCGAATGGATAAAGACAGTCCATCGCATCAGCCGGCGCATCTTCCATGGCTTGGGTTTTCATAGCATTCCTTGTCGGGCTGCATCGACCTCCTGGTGTTGATATGACTGCCAGTCTTGCAGCAAGTGGGCACGTTCCAAGGTTTACGCAAGTTGCAGCCGATATCTACTGTCAAATCTGACAGTAGATATCGGCTTTTTTTTGCGTAAGCCAAAACGGATAAGCCGGATGCTCAAAGGGCGGGGGCGGGTACAGAGGCTTCTGGCAGGGGGCTTTTCAGGCGCTTGAGCTGCGTCTTGATCGTGGCGGTGGCGCATTTTTCCCTGGCGTGGCCGGCGGACAGTTCGCGAATCGAGGTGTAGAACAGCTCGCAAGTCTGTTCCTTGCGCGTGACCTGCCAGGTATTCATGCAGCCCTTGAGCAACACGTTGGGATCGCTGGCCGGCTTCTGGCCCATGCCGGCCTGCCAGCACGCTGCGCTCAAGTCCTGGCCCATGACTTTCAGGCCAGCGTCGTCGGCCTTCTGTTCATCACCGTCGTAGCTGTCCGGGTTGGCGGCGTACCAGATGTAACTGGGGTGATTGGCGCCCAATACGGCGACGCTACTGCCCTCGGCCGGGCTTATCTGCCCCAGGCCCAATACGCCAAGGGTTTGCCCGTACTGTTGCTGGATCCAACTGCGAACGGGGGCGCCGAAGGCGACCATTGGCAATGAGCCGCTGGGATGCAGGCTCAATTCCCGGACAATCCGCGTCTGGTACTCGGTGAAATAGCCATACACGCCTTCCAGGTCCTTGCCGGCCGTGGAGGGCGCGGCTATCGGCGCGATGTCGATGATGGTCTGGTACTCCGGGGTCTGGGCCGCCGCTATGCCATTGGCGGTCAGTAATGTGGCCCAACGGTCAGTCGTGGCCGACTCCAGATAGTCCTGGTAATGGGTCAGGGAGTAGTCGGGCGGAAAATGCATCAACTCGATGCTCTTGCGGTTTTCCAAGGCCATGCCCAACGGCAGGAACAGGTACCAGCTAAATTGCCACTTGCCATCACGGTTCAGCCGGCTGGCGCCTTGGTAGGCCAGGTCAGCGGTGTTCAACAGCGAGGTCAAGGACCGGCTGTAGCCATCGGGTACGCCGGTAAAGCGGGCCAGCACCTTATCCTCACTGGCTTTCACACTGACACGGGCCCGGTTGTAGCCGTCGCGCTGCAAGCTCTGGTTGAGGTAATGCTCAACCGTCTGTTCCAGGGTCCATGGGCGAAAGCAGATCACACTGCAATTATTGGGGTAGGCGAACAATTGCCTGACCCGTTGCGCGGTGCCCAGGTCAAGCTCGACATCGGCGTGTACGACCGTGCTCACAGTCAGTGCGACAAAGGTGAAGGACAGCCTGGTCAGTTTAAACATGCGTGTTTCCTTGTCAGCTAAAGCCCGTCTGCGCGGGATGAATGCCCACCCTCACACAGTAGCGGCTGACCGGGAAAATGCGTCGGGAAATGCGTTTTTTTGCGGGGCGCATACAAGCGGCCTGGTGCGTGAGGTGCAACTTTTTCCACATTGCTTGCCATGGAGTTGACGCAGCGTCTGCTGCCAGGGAGTGACGCGAGCATGCGAATCCATTCGCGGCACTGCTAGACTGGCCTGATCTTGCATGTCGTCGAGGTGAATCATGAAACCTTCAATAGCCCTTGATCTTAAGAGAGCTGCCGTGCGTGAAGTGGTCGGGCGCTTTCACATTTCTAATCCAAGAGTCTTTGGTTCGGTTTTGCTGGGTACAGATAAAGAGGGCAGCGATCTTGATTTATTGGTCGATGCCCCTCCTGGGACCACACTGTTTGACCTCGGTGGGCTTCAGGACGAGTTGCAGGACCTGTTGGGCGTCAACGTTGATCTGCTGACGCCTGGCGACTTGCCACTGAAGTTTCGTGCACAGGTATTGGCCGAGGCTCGGCCAGTATGACAAAACGTCTTGGAGACTACTTGGGTCACATGCGCCAAGCGTCATCCGACGCGATTATCTTTGTCGAAGGTCTGAGTAAAGCGGAGTTCTTTGAGGACAAACGCACTCAACAGGCGGTGATCATGAGTTTGATCATCATCGGCGAAGCGTCGACCAAAATAATGGACCAATACCCAGATTTTGCGGCAGGTCAGCCACAAGTACCTTGGCGCAGCATGCGCGGGATGCGTAACCGAATCGCACATGGATACTTTGAAATAAACCTTGAGGTGGTATGGGATACCGTTCAGCACGCACTGCCGGCGTTGTTGAACCAATTGCCCGACACTCCAACCTGACCGCACCCGTCGTAACGACAGGTGCGGTTCTCAAGGGTTAAGGCATCACGGGCGGCATGTACTTCAACGTCGTCCCCAGTGCCCACAGCAAAAACAGCACCAACGGCGTGTGCACCAGCAACTGCACAAACGAGAAGCCAATCAGGTCCCGCGCCTTGAGCCCCAGTACACCGAGCAGCGGCAGCATGTAGAACGGGTTGATCAGGTTCGGCAGCGCCTCGGCGGCGTTGTAGATCTGCACGGCCCAGCCCAGGTGATATTGCAGGTCATTGGCCACCTGCATCACATACGGCGCCTCGATGATCCACTTGCCACCGCCCGATGGGATAAAGAACCCCAGTACCGCCGAATACACGCCCATCAGCAGCGCATAGGTGTCGTGTGAAGCGATGGAGGTGAAGAAGGTCGAGATATGGTGGGCCAGGGTCTGGCCATCGCCGCCCTTGACCACGGTCATCAGCGCCGCGATGGAGCCATACAGCGGGAACTGGATCAACACCCCGGTGGTGGTCGGCACCGCGCGGGCCACGGCATCGAGGAAGCTGCGCGGGCGCCAGTGCAGCAAGGCGCCGACCATGATGAACAGGAAGTTATAGGTGTTGAGCCCCGAGATGGCGCTGATCGCAGGTTTGGTCGAGAACTCATGGAACAGCCAGCCGGCAGCCAGCAGCGCCAGCAAAATGGTGAGCAACGGGCTGTGTTCCAGCCATTCTCCCGGACGGCTTGGTGGCTGTGGCTTGGGCAGGTTGAATGCCGGGTCCACACCGCAGGCCTTGGCGTCACGCGCCGAGTTGGGGCCCGGTGCGGTGACGTAGGCGATGACCAGCGACACCACGATCAGCGCCAGCAACAGCACACCCGATTGCCACAAAAAGATCGTATCGGTGAAGGGAATAGTGCCGGTGATCGCCAGGATCGACGGCGGCAAGCTGGCCGGGTTGGCCTGCAGTTGCGCGGCCGATGACGACAACCCCAGCGCCCACACGGCACCCAGGCCCAGATAGGCCGCCGCGCCGGCAGCGCGATAGTCCATGCGCAAATCCGTGCGGCGGGCCAGCGCCCGCACCAGCAACCCGCCGAACACCAGGGACAGGCCCCAGTTGAGCAGCGAGGCAACCATCGAGATCAACGCCACCCACGCCACGGCCGAGCGGCCGTTTTTCGGGATGCGCGCCAGGCGGTCGATCAACTTCACGGCAGGCGGCGAGCTGGCGACCACATAGCCACCAATCACCACGAAGGCCATTTGCATGGTGAACGGTATCAGGCTCCAGAAACCGTCGCCAAAGGCCTTGGCGGCGTCGGTGGGCGCTGCACCCATGCCCAGCGCGGCCACGGCGACAATGATCACGGCGAGGGCGGCAAACACCCAGGAGTCAGGAAACCAGCGTTCGGCAAAGTTCGAGCAACGCAGGGCAAAGCGGGCGTAGCGGCTTTCTTCGATAGGATCGGCCACGTTATTTACCTCTTGTATTTATTATGGGGCGGATTGCGGGCATCTTGGCCCACGGCCATTTATTTGGGAATGTTGTTATTTTCATGGATCAATGAGTAAACCGAATATATCCGCTGCGATTGCCAGGATCCGGCCCAGCTCATAACCTGCACGCCATTTTGTCTGTCTGCCGAGCTTCTCCATGACTGCCACCGCTTATCCACAGGCGCAGCGCTTTTCCCGCTCCGACTATAAAACCCTGGGCCTGGCCGCCCTGGGCGGTGCCCTGGAAATCTACGACTTCATCATTTTCGTATTTTTCGCCCTGACCCTGAGCCAGCTGTTCTTCCCCCCGGAAATGCCCGAATGGCTGCGCCTGCTGCAGAGTTTCGGAATTTTTGTCACCGGCTACCTGGCGCGGCCGCTGGGCGGCATCCTGATGGCGCACTTCGCCGATCACCTGGGGCGCAAGCGGGTGTTCAGCCTGAGCATCCTGATGATGGCCTTGCCGTGCCTACTGATCGGGATCATGCCGACCTACGCGCAAATCGGCTATTTCGCACCGCTGATCCTACTGGCGCTGCGGGTCTTGCAGGGCGCGGCGGTGGGCGGCGAAGTGCCCAGCGCCTGGGTCTTTGTCGCTGAGCACGCGCCGGCCAACCATCGCGGTTATGCCTTGGGGTTCCTGCAAGCCGGGCTGACCTTCGGTTACCTGCTGGGGGCATTGACGGCGACCTTGCTGGCGCAGATGTTCACCGCTGAACAAATCCTCGATTACGCCTGGCGCTTTCCGTTTCTATTGGGCGGTGTGTTTGGTGTGATCGGTGTCTGGCTACGCCGCTGGCTCAGTGAAACCCCGGTGTTCCTGGCCATGCAGGCGCGCCGCCAGGCCGACGCCGAACTGCCGCTGCGCACGGTGTTGCGCGACCATCGCCAGGCGTTGTTGCCGGCCATGTTGCTGACCTGTGTGCTCACCTCGGCGGTGGTGGTGTTGGTGGTGATCACGCCAACCATGATGCAGAAAACCTTCGGCATGAGCCCCAGCCACACCTTCGCCCTGAGTGCATTGGGCATCGTCTTCCTGAATATCGGTTGCGTATTGGCGGGCCTGTTAGTGGATCGCATCGGCGCCTGGCGCGCGGTGCTGGTCTACAGCCTGCTGCTGCCGGTGGGCATCGCCGTGCTTTACGCCAGCCTGATTGCCGGCGGCGTGTGGCTGGGCGCGGCCTATGCCATTGCCGGGTTGAGTTGCGGGGTGGTGGGCGCGGTGCCTTCGGTGATGGTCAGCCTGTTCCCGGCGCCGGTGCGGGTGTCGGGGATTTCCTTTACCTACAACATCGCCTACGCGCTGTGGGCGAGTACTACGCCGTTGATGCTGATTGCATTGATGCCCACCAGCCCATGGATTTGCGTTTTTTACTGCATGGTGATGGGCGCGGTCGGCGTGGCCAGTGCCGTGCGGTTTGCCAATCGACCGGTTTTTTAAAGCCACCACCTTACAAATGTGGGAGCGGGCTTGCTCGCGAAAGCGGTGTGTCAGTCGGCACATGCATCAACTGACAGGCTGCTTTCGCGAGCAAGCCCGCTCCCACAGGGGGCAGTCCATAACGAAGGCCAGGGTTTAGCCAGGAATCGCTCGCGCACTGACCGCTACTCGCGCTCTTCCAGCACGTAGCCCACCCCGCGCAGGGTGTGGATCAACTTTCGCTCGAACGGGTCGTCGATCTTTGCGCGCAGGCGGCGGATCGAGACCTCGACCACGTTGGTGTCGCAATCGAAGTTCATGTCCCACACAAACGAGATGATTTGCGTACGTGACAGCACCACGCCGCTCTGGCGCATCAGCAAGTGCAGCAGGGCGAACTCCTTGGTGGTCAGGTCAATGCGCTGGCTGCCGCGAAAGGCCCGGTGGCGACCCTGGTCCAGTTCCAGATCGCCCACCCGCAGCACGTCCGGTACCGCCGCCTCGATACTGCGGCGCATCAGGGTGCGGACCCTGGCCAGCAGTTCGGGAAACTCGAAAGGCTTGACCAGGTAGTCGTCGGCGCCCAGTTCCAGGCCTTTGATTTTGTCGGCCAGGCGGCCGTGGGCGGTCAGCATCATGATCCGCGTGTTGCTGGTCTGGCGGATCCGCTGCAACACATCCCAACCGTCCATCAGCGGTAGGTTCACATCCAGAATCACCAGGTCATAGGCGTGTTGCCGCGCCAGGTGCACGCCGTCCGCGCCACTGGCTGCGCAGTCGACCACATAGCTACTCTCGCTCAGTCCCTGGTGCAAGTACTCGGCCGTTTTCAGTTCATCTTCGATAATCAGGATTCGCATGTCGAGGGTGCCTCGGTGCAAGGGGAAGTCGCTGAAATTGCCGCGAAGGTTAAAGCAAAAGCCCGGGCCAGAGCCTTTGCTAACGGATTTGTAATGTTCTGGCCACCCCCCTGATAAGTAGCGAAAGTTACATTGCCCCTGCTTGGATTTGTCCGCCAACTCATGGGTGTGGAACGCTTGTTATGCCAATGTTTTCAAGAACAATTGTGTGCTCCGTAGTGGGGTTATTGGCGATGGCCCAAGTGGCAAGCGCCCAGACCCTGACCCTCGAATCGGCCCTGCAAAGTGCGTTTGCCGGCAACCCGGACCTGGCCGCTGCGCAATGGGAAATCGACATCGCCCAGGGCGGTCGTCAGCAGGCCGGGCTGATCCCCAACCCGGTGGCCTCCTGGGATGCCGAAGACACCCGCCGCAGCACCCGCACCACCACCGTCAAGCTGAGCCAGACCCTGGAGCTGGGCGGCAAGCGCGGGGCGCGCATCGAGGTGGCCTCGCGGGCCCAAGATGCGGCCGCCCAGGAACTGGAACAGCGGCGCAACCTGCTGCGAGCCGAGGTCATCGATGGCTTTTATGGTGCGCTGTGGGCCCAGGAGCGCCTGGAACTGGCCCAGCGTTCAATGGCCCTGGCCGAGCGCGGCCTGGTGATTGCCAATGGCCGGGTCACGGCGGGCAAGGCGTCGCCGGTCGAAGCCACCCGCGCCCAGGTAGAGGTCTCGCAAATCCGCCTGGAGCGCAGCCGCGCCGAGATCGGCGTAAGTGATGCCTATCGCCGCCTGGCGGCCATCACTGGCAGCGCCACCATCGGTTTTGAACGTGTCGAGGCAGGTGCCGTGAATACGCCGGCGCTGCCTTCGGCTACCCAACTGCTGGCGCGCCTGGAGAGCACCGCCGAGCTGCGCCTGGCGCAGCTGCAAATCCAGCAACGGGACGCCGGCCTGGGCCTGGAGAAGGCCCAGCGGATTCCCGACCTGGATATCTCCATCGGCAGCCAGTACGACGCCAGCGTCCGCGAGCGGGTGAATCTGGTGGGCGTATCGATGCCAATCCCGCTGTTCAATCGCAACCAGGGCAATGTGCTGGCGGCCAGCCGCCGAGCCGACCAGGCGCGGGACCTGCGCAACGCCACCGAGCTGCGCCTGCGCACCGAAACCCGCCAGGCCCTGGACCTGTGGGCAACCGCCAACAGTGAGGTGCGCGCCTTCAACCAAGTGATCCTGCCCGCCGCCCAAAGCGCGGTGGACAGCGCCACCCGTGGCTTTGAGATGGGCAAGTTCAACTTCCTCGATGTGCTCGACGCCCAGCGCACCTTGATCGCCGCCCGCACCCAATACCTCGCCGCACTCGCACAGGCCACCGATGCCTGGGTGCGCATCGAACGGATTTACGGCGACCTCGCCCGCATTTGATCTTTCAGGAGTTCCCCATGAACAAACAACAAGGCCTGGCTTTGGCTGTTGCAGCGGCTATTGCCCTCGCGGCGATGGTGTTTTGGCCGGCCACCAGCGTGGCGCCCCAGGCACCGGTGGCGAGCGTCAAAGCGCCGGAGGAAGAAGAGGAAGAGGGCGTGCTGGTGCTCAATGAGCAGCAGATCCAGGCCGCCGGCATTCAACTGGCCAAGGCCCAGCCCCGACAAATCAGCACCCTGCTGTCGTTGCCGGGCGAGGTGCGATTCGACGAAGACCGCACCTCCCATATCGTGCCCCGTGCGGCGGGGGTGGTGGAGTCGGTGAAGGTCAACCTTGGGCAGAAGGTCAAGCAAGGCGAGCTGTTGGCGGTGATCGCCAGCCAGCAGATTTCGGATCAGCGCAGCGAGTTGGCGGCCAGCCAACGCCGGGTCGAACTGGCCCGCACCACCTTCCAGCGCGAGCGCCAGTTATGGCAGGACAAGATCTCCGCCGAACAGGATTACCTGCTGGCCCGCCAGAGCCTGCAAGAAGCCGAAATTGCCCTGAACAACGCGCGGCAAAAGATGAACGCCCTGAGTGGCAGCGCGGTCCTGGCCGGCGGCAATCGCTATGAACTGCGTGCGCCGTTTGCCGGAGTGGTGGTGGAAAAACACCTGGGCGTCGGCGAAGTGGTGAGTGAGACCAGCGCCGCTTTCACCCTGTCGGACCTGTCCCAGGTGTGGGTCACGTTTGGTGTGTTCCCCAAGGATTTGAACAAGGTCCAGGTCGGTCGGCCGGTGAAGGTCAGCTCGGCGGAAATGGGTACCGACGTGATGGGCACCGTGGCCTATGTCGGCAACTTGCTGGGCGAGCAGACGCGTACCGCCACGGTGCGGGTCAGCGTGGCCAACCCCGACGACTCGTGGCGCCCCGGCCTGTTTGTCGCGGTGCAGGTGGCCACGGATAGCTATTCGGCGCCGGTCACTGTGCCGGTGGAGGCGATCCAGACCGTGGAAGACAAACCCTCGCTGTTTGTGCGCACCGCCGAAGGCTTCGTCACCCGCCACGTTGAACTGGGTGTCAGTGAAAACGGCTTTGTCGAGGTGCGCCAGGGCCTGGAGGCTGGCGTCGAGGTGGCGACCGTTGGCAGCTTCGTCCTCAAGTCCGAACTGGGCAAGGCTTCGGCCGAGCACGCCCATTGATCCTGCGAGTGATTCCCCATGTTTGAACGTCTGATTCAATTTTCCATCGAGCAGCGCATCATCGTGTTGCTGGCGGTGTTGCTGATGGCCGGTGTCGGCATCGCCAGCTACCAGAAACTGCCGATCGACGCGGTACCGGACATCACCAACGTCCAGGTGCAGATCAACTCGGCGGCGCCCGGCTTTTCACCGCTGGAAACCGAACAGCGCATCACCTTTCCTATTGAAACCGCCATGGCCGGTTTGCCGGGCTTGCAGCAGACCCGTTCGCTATCGCGTTCGGGGCTGTCTCAGGTCACGGTGATCTTCAAGGATGGCACCGATTTGTTCTTCGCCCGGCAACTGGTCAACGAGCGTTTGCAGGTGGCCCGCGAACAATTGCCGGACGGTATTGAAACCGCGATGGGGCCGATTTCCACTGGCCTTGGGGAAATCTTCCTGTGGACCGTGGAGGCCGAGGAGGGGGCGCGCAAGGAAGACGGCTTGGCTTATACGCCGACGGACCTGCGGGTGATCCAGGACTGGATCATCAAACCGCAGTTGCGCAACGTGCCTGGCGTGGCGGAGATCAACACGATTGGCGGCTTCGCCAAGGAATACCAGATCGCCCCGGACCCCAAGCGCCTGGCCGCCTACAACCTGACCTTGAGCGACCTGGTGACGGCGCTTGAACGCAACAACGCCAACGTCGGCGCCGGTTACATCGAGCGCAGCGGCGAGCAATTGCTGATCCGCGCGCCGGGGCAGGTGGCGTCCATCGATGACATCGCCAACATCGTGATCAACACCGTCGACGGCACGCCGATCCGCGTGCGCAATGTGGCCCAGGTCGATATCGGCCGTGAGTTGCGCACCGGCGCGGCCACCGAAAATGGCCGTGAAGTGGTACTCGGCACGGTGTTCATGTTGATCGGCGAAAACAGCCGCAGTGTGTCCCGGGCGGTGGCGAAAAAACTCGAAGAGATCAACCGTTCGCTGCCCGAAGGCGTGGTCGCGGTCACGGTCTATGACCGCACCAACCTGGTGGAAAAGGCCATCGCTACCGTGAAGAAAAACCTCTTCGAAGGTGCGCTGCTGGTCATCGTGATTCTGTTCCTGTTCCTGGGCAACATCCGCGCGGCGTTGATCACCGCGATGGTGATCCCGCTGGCCATGTTGTTCACCTTTACCGGGATGTTCACTAACAAGGTCAGCGCCAACCTGATGAGCCTGGGGGCCTTGGATTTCGGGATTATCGTCGATGGCGCGGTGGTGATCGTCGAGAACGCCATCCGCCGCCTGGCCCATGCGCAGCAACGCCACGGCCGCCTGCTGACCCGCAGCGAGCGCCTGCACGAAGTGTTCGCCGCTGCCAAAGAAGCGCGCCGCGCGCTGATCTTCGGGCAACTGATCATCATGGTGGTGTACCTGCCGATCTTCGCCCTGACCGGGGTGGCCGGGGAAATGTTCCACCCCATGGCGTTCACCGTGGTCATGGCCTTGCTGGGCGCGATGATTCTGTCGGTGACTTTCGTCCCGGCGGCGATTGCGCTGTTCGTCACCGGCAAGGTCAAGGAGGACGAAAACTGGGTGATGCGCAACGCGCGCCGTGGTTATGCGCCGGTGCTGGACTGGGTGATGGCGCACCGTACCTGGGCGTTCGGCCTGGCGCTGTTGACCATCGTGATGTCTGGCGCCGTGGCCAGCCGCATGGGCAGCGAATTTATCCCCAGCCTCAGTGAAGGTGACTTCGCCCTGCAAGCCTTGCGCGTTCCGGGCACCAGCCTCACGCAATCGGTGCAGATGCAGCAGCAACTGGAAAAAACCTTGATGGCACAGGTGCCGGAAATCCAGCGGGTATTTGCCCGCACCGGTACTGCAGAAATTGCCTCCGACCCGATGCCGCCGAATATTTCCGACGCCTACTTGATGCTCAAGCCCAAGGAGCAGTGGCCGGACCCGAAAAAGTCCCGCGAAGCGCTGATCGCCGATATCCAGCGCGCCAGTGCGATTGTGCCGGGCAGCCAGTACGAGTTGTCGCAACCGATCCAACTGCGTTTCAACGAGCTGATTTCCGGGGTGCGCAGTGACGTGGCGGTGAAAGTATTTGGCGATGATCGGGATGTGCTGAACAACACCGCCGGGGAAATCGCCGAAACCTTGCGCAAGCTTGATGGCGCGTCGGAAGTGAAGGTGGAACAGACCTCCGGCCTGCCGGTGCTGACTATCAATATCGACCGAGACAAGGCCGCGCGCTTTGGCCTGAATGTGGGTGATGTGCAAGACACCATCGCCGTCGCCGTGGGCGGGCGCCAGGCCGGCACGATGTACGAAGGCGACCGGCGTTTTGACATGGTGGTGCGTTTGTCGGAAACCCTGCGTACCGATATCGAGGGCTTGTCGCGGCTACTGATCCCGATCCCCGCGCTGGCCGGCAATACCACGGGGCAACTGGGCTTTATCGCCCTGTCGCAAGTGGCCAGCCTGGACCTGGTGTTGGGCCCGAACCAGATCAGCCGCGAAAACGGCAAGCGGCTGGTGATTGTCAGTGCCAACGTGCGCGGGCGGGATATTGGCTCGTTTGTCGCTGAGGCCGAACGGGTGATGGCAGAGCAGGTGAAGATCCCCGCCGGCTACTGGACAACCTGGGGCGGCCAGTTCGAACAGCTCAAGGAAGCCTCCGAGCGCTTGCAGATCGTGGTCCCGGTGGCGTTGCTGCTGGTGTTTGGTTTGTTGTTCATGATGTTCAACAACCTCAAGGATGGGCTGCTGGTATTCACCGGCATTCCCTTTGCGTTGACCGGTGGGATCATGGCGCTGTGGTTGCGCGATATTCCGTTGTCGATTTCTGCCGGGGTGGGGTTTATCGCGTTGTCGGGGGTGGCGGTGCTCAATGGCCTGGTGATGATTGCGTTTATCCGCAACCTGCGTGAGGAGGGGCGTTCGTTGTCGGTGGCGATCAATGAAGGAGCCTTGACCCGCTTGCGCCCGGTGTTGATGACGGCGTTGGTGGCGTCCCTCGGCTTCATCCCCATGGCCCTGGCCACCGGCACCGGCGCTGAAGTACAGCGGCCGCTGGCGACGGTGGTGATTGGCGGGATTATCTCGTCGACCTTGTTGACCTTGCTGGTACTGCCAGCGCTTTACCACTGGGCCCATCGGCGCGATGAAGAGCCGGTAGCGTCCTGACCTCGCGCTGGACGGGCTTACGGTGGAGAAGGGACTTATTGTGAAGGGGAGACTTATTGTGGAGAGAGGGCTTGTTGTGGAGAGGGGGCTTGTCCCCCGTTGGGTGGCGAAGCCGCCCTAAAACCTGCTTGCGCGGTGTGCCTGGCGAAACTGGGGTGGGTTTGTTGGGGCTGCTGCGCAGCCCAGCGCGGGGCAAGCCCGCTCGCCACAGTAGGGTGGCTGGCGCGGGAAATGTGGAGAGGGGACTTGTTGTGGAGAGGGGGCTTGTCCCCCGTTGGGTGGCGAAGCCGCCCTAAAACCTGCTTGCTCGGTGTGCCTGGGGTAACTGGGGTGGGTTTGTTGGGGCTGCTGCGCAGCCCAGCGCGGGGCAAGCCCGCTCGCCACAGTAGGGTGGCTGGCGCGGGAAATGTGGAGAGGGGGCTTGTTGTGGAGAGGGGGCTTGTCCCCCGTTGGGTGGCGAAGCCGCCCTAAAACCTGCTTGCTCGGTGTGCCTGGGGTAAGTGGGGTGGCTTGTTGGGGCTGCTGCGCAGCCCAGCGCGGGGCAAGCCCGCTCGCCACAGTGAGGTGGCTGGGGCGGGAAATGTGGAGGGGGGACTTGTTGTGGAGAGGGGGCTTGTCCCCCGTTGGGTGGCGAAGCCGCCCTAAAACCTGCTTGCGCGGTGTGCCTGGGGTAAGTGGGGTGGGTTTGTTGGGGCTGCTGCGCAGCCCAGCGCGGGGCAAGCCCGCTCGCCACAGTAGGGTGGCTGGCGCGGGAAATGTGGAGAGGGGACTTGTTGTGGAGAGGGGGCTTGTCCCCCGTTGGGGGGCGAAGCCGCCCTAAAACCTGCTTGCGCGGTGTGCCTGGGGTAAGTGGGGTGGGTTTGTTGGGGCTGCTGCGCAGCCCAGCGCGGGGCAAGCCCGCTCGCCACAGTGGGGTGGTTGGGGCGGGAAATGTGGAGAGGGGCTTGTTGTGGAGAGGGGGCTTGTCCCCCGTTGGGTGGCGAAGCCGCCCCAAAAACCTGCTTGCGCGGTGTGCCTGGCGAAACTGGGGTAGGTTTGTTGGGGCTGCTGCGCAGCCCAGCGCGGGGCAAGCCCGCTCGCCACGACAAGACCGTTCTCCACAACGAGCCTGCTTGCCATAGCAAGCCCGTTTGCGGCAATAAGACTGCTGAGTGCGGCAAGGGAGTCGGTAGCTACGGGACTTGCGGGGTGGCGGGCAGGGTGGGGAATATCAGCCGGAACTGGGTCACGTCGCCCGGCACGCAGTTGGCCTCGGCCTGGCCCTGGTGCAGGCTCATGATCGAGCGCACGATCGCCAGCCCCAGCCCGGTGCCGCCTTCGGTGCGGGCGCGGCTGTTGTCGGCGCGGTAAAAACGCTCGAACAGGTGCGGCAGGTGTTGCGCTTCAATTCCCATGCCCGGGTTGCTGACGGTCAGCGATACACGCTGGTGATGGGTGTCGACCTGCAATGAAATTCTAGAGCCGTGCGGGCTATGGCGGATTGCGTTGGACAGCAGGTTGGAAATGGCCCGTTGAATCATCAGCCGATCACCCAGGACCCAGGCGTCGCCCGCCTGGCTCAGCTTCAACGCTTTGTCTTCGGCGCTCAACGCAAACAGCTCCATGACCCGTAGCGCTTCATCGCGCAGGTTCACTGCGGTAAACGAAGCCCGCGCCGCCGGATGGCTGACCTGGGCCAGAAACAGCATGTCGGCGACGATCCGCGCCAAGCGGTCCAGTTCTTCGGTGCTGGATTCCAGAGCCGATTTGTACTCGTGGGGCGCCCGGGCACGGGACAAGGTCACCTGGGCCTTGCCCATCAGGTTGGTCAAGGGCGCGCGCAGTTCGTGGGCCAGGTCGTCGGAAAATTGCGACAGTTGCTGTACTCCGGCATCCAGCCGATCGAGCATCACGTTGATGCCCCGCGCCAGTTCGTTGAGTTCCCTGGGCAGGTTGTCGACGGCCAGGCGATGGCTCAGGTCCTGGGTAGTGACTTTGGCGGCGACGCGGCTGAATTGCTGCAACGGCGCGAGCCCGCGCTGCACCAGCCACCACGCACCCATGCCAATCAGGATCAACAACAGCGGCAGGGCGATGACCGTGGATTGCAGGTAGGCACTGAGCAGTGCCTGATCGTCGGAACGATCCAGGGACAGCAACACCCGCACATTCTCCCCGGTGTGCAGGCGCATCAGGCTCGATGCGCTGAGGATCTGGTTGTCATGGCCATCGGTCCAGTTCAGAAACCCCAGGGTTTGCCTCGCGGCAAAGTCCAGCAGCAAGGGCTCCTGGGGCCTGGCACCGACGCTCAGCAACACCGCATTGGCGGGCGCGGGGCCGATGATGGTCAGGTAGAAGTTGTCATGGCCCATCACCAGGTCCAGAAGTGAATGGGGCCGGGCACTGATGTCGCGGGTGTTGAGGTCTTGCAGCAGGCTGTGCTGGATCTGCTCCATCTTGCTTTCCAGGCCCTTGCGCGCGAGGTTTTCCAGCTCATGGGTGAGGGCCAGGTACGCCAGGCTCGCCAGCAACAGCACCAGGCCGGCGCCCATCAGGCTGACGGTGAGCCCCAGGCGCATGGATAGACTGCCGGTTCTCATTGGCGTGTTTCCAGTACGTAGCCCACGCCACGAATGGTGTGGATCAACTTGACCTCGCTCTGGTCATCGACCTTGGCCCGCAGCCGGCTGATCGAGACCTCTACCACATTGGTGTCGCAGTCGAAGTTCATGTCCCAGACCAGCGAGATAATCTGCGTGCGCGTCAGCACCTCGCCACTCTGGCGCATCAATACCTGCAACAGCGCGAATTCCTTGGTGGTCAGGTCAATGCGCCGCGTACCCCGGTATGCCCGGTGGCGACGTGGGTCCAGCTCCAGGTCGGCGACGCGCAATATTTCCGGCAACGCAATCGGCTCACTGCGCCGCAGCAACGAGCGCACCCTGGCCAGCAACTCGGGAAATTCGAAAGGCTTTACCAGATAGTCATCGGCGCCCATGTCCAGGCCTTTGATCTTATCGGCCAGGCGGCCACGGGCGGTGAGCATCATCACCCGTAAGGTGTTGTCGCGGCGCAACTGTTGCAGCACCTGCCAGCCGTCCTGGCCGGGCAGGTTGACGTCAAGGATCACCAGTTCATAGCGGTGCTGGCCGGCCAGGTGCAGGCCGTCGATGCCGCTGGCGGCGCAATCGACGACATAACCACTCTCACTCAAGCCTTGATGCAAGTAGTCGGCAGTTTTTGGCTCGTCCTCAACCACAAGGATACGCATGCAGATTGACCTCTTACTGATAAGCGAATAGGCGACGGGAGCTACACGGGATAACGGCTGTAGTCCACAAAGTAGGAAAATTCTGAGCCTTGAAGTAGCTTCAGGGTCAAGGGCGGCGTTGGATGGCATCGAGCGGGCAAAAAAAAGCGCCCGTGAGGGCGCTAAAAATTCATCTCCTTCCAAAGGAGCTCCACAAAAAAAGCTTCAAGAGATGAATGTGCTCGGGGTGCGCCGCTCAGATGGCTGTGGGGGCCGATGTATCCGAGGGCGCTGGATTTTGCTCGGCCACGGCTTGGCTGCCGTGGATCTGTTGCTGCTGCTGGCGAAACTCGGCCAGCCACTGGCGGGAGCGATCACCGCCGTCATCGGCCAGGGCTGCGGTGGAGGCAGCACTGATTAAAACGCTGAATAAAATGTGCAGTGGCTTCATTAACTTTCTCCGCAAAAGACCCGTGCCGTTAGTTCGCGGTCGGTCGAGGCAGGCAGTATATGAAGGGCAACTTAACGAGAACGTGAGGCGCATATTACAGTTCTGACAGGCTGCAAATTGTGAAGAAGTGCTAGTCAACGGCAAGTGAATGTAAGCACTTGCCGTTGAGTGTTATCAGAGGATGGCCAGCGGGTATTCCATGATCAGCCGCAATTCTTCCAGGTCCGATTCAAAGGCGCTGGAGCGTACTGTCGCCTGGCGAATGCGTATCGACAGGTCTTTCAGGCTGCCGCCCTGGAACACGTACTTGGCCTCGATATCGCGCTCCCAGCGGCGCTGGTCGGTGAGAGGGTCACCCAAGGCGTCGCGACGCATATACACCGAGTTGGCGTTGCTGTAGTCCGCGCCAGTGCCCTTGCCATAGCGGGTCATGAACGACAGGCCGGGGATGCCCAGGGTCTGCATGTCCAGGTCATACCGCAAGGCCCACGAACGTTCCTTGGGCGAGTTGAAGTCGCTGTATTGGATCGAATTGTCGAGGAAGATCGAGTCGGACTGGCGCAGGTAATCGAAGTCATCGTTGCCGTTGTTGCGCTGGTGGGACAGCGCCAGGCGATGGGCGCCGACCTTCACCCCAAGCTTGGCACTCCAGATATTGTTGTTGAGCTCGCCCAGCAACCGCTTACCCTCGTCCTGGGCGTTGTAATAGTTGAAACCGGCAAACATCGCCACCTCGTCCGTCAGCGGATAATTGACCGCTGTACCGAAGTAGTACTGATCCCAGGCGTCCTTGAGGCGGCTGCTGTAGAGGCTCAGGCTCCAATGCTGATTGGCCTGGTAGTCGCCGCCGAAGTAACCGACCCAGGGCGCGTTCACATTGCCTGCGTAAAACGTCGCAAAACCCTCACGCATGCCGCTTTGGGTTGGCTGGCTCATGGCGTGCAAGCGTCCACCTTGCAAGGTCAGGCCTTCCAGGCTGGTGTTTTCCAGGGTCACACCACGAAAGCTTTCCGGCAGCAGGCGTGAGTCGCCGTAGTGCACCACCGGGGTTTGCGGGAAGACGTCGCCGACTTTGACCACCGTGTCCAGCAAACGCATTTTTACTGCACCGCCGAGCTTGCTGTAGTCGTCTTCGGGACGGTTGTCGCTGTCTACCGGCAACATGTCGAATGAGCCCCGGCCGCCGCTGCGCCCGGTGCCGGAATCGAGCTTGAGGCCATACATCGCAAACGCATCCAGGCCGAACCCCACGGTGCCCTGGGTGAACCCGGATTCGAACTTGCCGATCAGGCCCTGGGCCCACGCTTCTGAATAGCCGTTTCCGGTCGGGCTTGACTGGCCTTTGCGGTCATCGCGATTGAAGTAAAAGTTGCGCGCCAGTACGTTCAGCGTACTGCCTTCGATAAACCCCTCGGGTTTATCTTCTGCGGCCATGCCCGCCAGCGGTGTTGTGCTGGCCAGTGCTGCGATGATGGAAAGGGAAAGTGTGCGGTTAGTACGCATGTATCGCTCCTCGGTGTTGGCAGCTATGAGCTTTTTAGTCGCCTGGGGCGTTCTTATTGGAGAGCTATCCCTGATGCGGGGAGCCCGGCTCATAGTTGCAAACAGCGGATAACGCCGAGGTGGCCTGCACATTACAATTTTGCCAGTTCAACGGTTTATGACGGATACGTAATCCGCCCGTGAAGCTCCTGACAGGAAGCGTTAGTTACCCTCGATCCTGAACTTTCAACGACTTGAAATCAGACGAGGACACTTTAATGAAGCATTTGACACGAGCCCTGGGCGTGGTGGTTTTTTCTCTGTCCATGGGGGCGATGGCCGAAGGTGGCGGGGACCGCGCCATGGCGCAGGTGATGCAAAAAAACCAGGAAGCCATGGCGCGCTATGCCGCCGCGCAGGGCAAGCCGGTGCCTGAAGTGCAGGCTTATCGCTACGGGATGAAGCTGGATATCGCCCGGGTGGTGAATGTCACGCCGCCGGTGCGAACCTGCAAGGTGGTGCCCTCGCGCATGACCTATGAAGATTCCAGCGGTCAGCTCAAGACCCTTGAGTATCAGGTCTTGGGCTTGTGCCGTAATAACGGCAGTTGAGGTACTGAAAAATAATTGTATCAGGGGGCTCAAGCCCTCTTCAGAAAACGCCGGCAGCGCCGATGGTTAGACAATCCACTATGACTGCCCTCCGGTGTTCCCCATGTTCAATACCCGCTTGAAGCAGGAGCTGTCCGCTCTTCGCGAAGAACTGTCCAGCCTGCAGCAGGTCAAGGAAAGCCTGGAGAGCGAGATGCTGGCATTGAGCCTCGACCCTGAGGGCCGGATCGAGTCGGTCAATCAGAACTTCCTCGACGAAATGTTCTACAAGTCCAGCGACCTGCTGGGCCATGCCGTCCATGGGTTTGTGCCGGAGCATGTGAAGCGCGACGAATTCCAGCAGCGCTTTGCCAACGCCTTGAGCCGTGGCGAACACTTTGCCGGCACCGTGCGCCTGCTGCGCGGCAATGGCAAGGAAGCGTGGTTGCGCTCCATCGTGCAGCCGGTGCGGGGCGCGGACGGGCGCATCAAACGGTTTTCGGTGTACTCCAGCGACCTGACCCGCACCATTGAGGCGTCCCGTGAGCATGAAAACCTGATCACCGCGCTGGTGCGCTCCACGGCGGTGATCGAGTTCGACCTCAATGGCAATGTGCTGGGCGCCAACGAGCGTTTCCTGCAGGGCATGGGTTACAGCCTGGCGCAGATCCAGGGCAAACATCACCGTATGTTCTGTGAGCCCCAGGATTACAACAGCGCTGACTACCAGGCCTTCTGGAAACGCTTGAACAGCGGTGAGTTTGTCGCCGGCCGCTTCAAGCGCGTGGATGCCCATGGCCGCGAAGTCTGGCTGGAAGCCTCCTATAACCCGGTGCTGGACGCCAACGACCGGCTGTACAAAGTGGTCAAGTTCGCCACGGTAATCACCGACCAGATCAATCAGGAACGCGCGGTGGCCGAGGCCGCCAACATTGCCTACAGCACCTCATTGCACACCGACAGCAGTGCCCAGCGCGGTACCGCTGTGGTCACCCAGGCGGTGGAGGTGATGCGCGACTTGGCCAAGCACATGGAACAGGCCGGCGAGGGCATCGAGGCGCTCAACGCCCAGTCCCAGGTGATTGGCACTATCGTCAAGACCATCAGCGGGATTGCCGAGCAGACCAACCTGCTGGCGCTCAACGCCGCGATTGAAGCGGCCCGTGCCGGCGAGCAGGGTCGCGGGTTTGCGGTGGTGGCCGATGAAGTGCGCCAGTTGGCCTCGCGTACCAGCAAAGCCACGGAAGAAATCGTCGGCGTGGTGCGCCAGAACCAGGACATGGCCCGCGATGCCGTGGCGCTGATGACCGATGGCCGGTTGCAGGCCGAGCAGGGTTTGTCGCTGGCGGCAGAGGCGGGCACGGTGATCGTCGAGATCCAGGACGGCGCGCAGAAAGTGGTCAGTGCGGTGGGCCAGTTTGCCAACCAGTTGTCCACCTAGACTCAAGGCCGGCCAATCAGGGGGCATGAACCTCGAACAGCAGCAGGTCGAACCATTGTCCATCGAGCAGGAATGCCTTGCGTGAATGCCCGTACTGGGTAAAGCCGTTGCGCTGCAACACCCGCAGCGAGCCCGGGTTCTGCGGGCGTACGGTGGCTTCGATGCGCTTGAGGGCATGCTCGCCAAAGGCTTTTTGCAGGCCCAGCGCCACGGCCTGTCGTGCCAGGCCACGCCCGGTGAACTGGGCCCCCATGCGGTAGCCCAGGGACGCCGAGTGATAGTAGCGGCGGCGCACTTGGGTAAAGTTGATCCGCCCCACCAGCACGCCGTTTTCGCGGATCAGATACTGATAGGCGCGGTCTTCGCTGGCCTCCAGCAGTGCGCTCTCGATGGCGCGCTGAACGCCTTCGACGCTGTAGTACGCCTCGGGCCGGGCATTGATCCAACTTTCGAAAAAGTCCCGATTGGCCAGCTCGAACGCCAGTAACTCGTTCACGTCATCCCATTGTGGGGGCGTCAATGTCAGGTTCATCCCTGGAAAACCTCTAGGTGGTGGCCGCGCATCCTTTCTTCTCACACTCGGGCCGCTGGATTCAAGCGCTGCCTACCATTGCGCCTGTGTCAGTGCGTCGGCAAAGGCGATCAGCTTCGGCGAGTATTGGCGCGAGGGTGGATACACCAGGGATATTGCGCGGCTGCGCCCGGCGAAGCTTTCCAGGATCGGCACCAGGCGCCCGGCAGCGAGGTCGTCGCGCACGGCAAAGTCCATCACCTGGGCAATACCGAAGCCGCCCACCGCGCCGTCCACCAGGGCATCGCCAATGTCGAAGATCAGCCGCCCTTCGACGCTGACATCGCGCACCTTACCGTCGAGCATGAACTGCCAGTCCACCATCCGCCCGCTGCGCAGATTGCGCACGGTCAGGCAGCTATGGTCGTGCAATTCTTCGACGGTTTGCGGGATGCCAAAGCGCGCCAGGTAGGCGGGGGAGGCGACGGTCACCCAGCGCAGGGGCGTCAAGGCCCGGGCGATCAGGCGCTGGTCCTGGATCTCGCCGGTACGCAGCAGGGCGTCGAAACCCTCATCGACGATATCCACGAGGCGGTCGGTCATCACCGCTTCGATGCGCAACTCGGGGTAGCGTAGGGTCAGCTCGCCAATCACCGGCATCACCACTTTGCGCCCGAACAGCGAGGGAGTGCTGATTTTCAGTAAACCCGAAGGCGTGCTACGACGGTCGAGCAGCAGCTTTTCGGTTTCGGCCAGCTCGGCCAGCAACGGTGCGCTGCGTTCATACAGCATTTGCCCATCCGGGGTCAGGCTGACGCTGCGGGTGTTGCGCTGCAGCAGGCGTACGCCCAGCTCGGCCTCAAGGCGTGAAATGGCGCGCGACAAGCCTGATTGGGTGAGCCCCAGATCCCCGGCGGCGCGGGTGAAACTGCGGGTTTCGGCGACGCGAACCAGCAAGCGAACGGCGTTCAGATCCATGATTAAAGTCATAACTGAAAGAGTGATATGGCTATTTATCATCTGCTGGGCATGAAAGACACTGGCCGCACTCTTTTTTAGACAGGATGTTGTGATGCCCGCCATTCCCTCAAGTCGTCCCTCGGGCTGGATGCTGATGTTGCTGGCCACGGCCCAACTGATCATCGCCCTGGACGCGACCATTGTGTTTGTCGCCTTGCCGCAGATCGGCAGCCACCTGGGCTTTTCTGCCCAACAGTTGCAGTGGGTGGTCAGTGCGTACACCGTGGCGTTTGGCGGTTTTCTATTGCTCGGCGGCCGGGCCACGGACCTGCTGGGCAAGCGCCGTATGTACCGGGTGGGCCAGTCGTTGTACGCGCTGTCATCGTTGGCGGCGGTACTGGGCGGCAGCGCGTTGCTGCTGGTGCTGGCGCGCGCCGTACAAGGGGGGGGCGGTGCGCTGCTGTTTCCGGCGACCTTGGCGTTGATCAACACGCACTATGCGCAAGGGCCGCAGCGCAACCGAGCCTTTGCGGTGTGGAGTGCGGCGTCGGCCGCCGGGTTGGCGTTGGGCGCGTTGTTGGGCGGCGTGCTGACCCAATGGTGGGGCTGGGAGGCGGTGTTTCTGGTCAACGTGCCCTTGGCTGGCGGCTGTGCGCTGGCGGCGCGCTACTGGATCCCCGCCGATGGCGAGCGCAGCCGGGGTCGCAGTTTTGATGTGAGTGGCGCGTTGACCGTTACCGTCGGCGGCACCCTGCTGGTGTTCGCCCTGGTGCAGGGGCCTGAATGGGGTTGGACGGCACCCGCGACCCTGAGCTGCATGTTGCTGGCGCTGGCCTTGCTCGGGCTGTTCGCCTGGATCGAACACCGTGGCCGTGACCCGTTGATGCCACTGCGCCTGCTGGGTTACCGCGAGTTGCGCATGGCCATGGTGCTGACCGCTGTCTTTATGAGCAGCTTCGGCGTGCAGTACTATTTCCTCGCGCTGTACTACCAGCAAGTCTACGGCTACAGCGTGCTGCAGGCGGGGCTGGCGTTCTTGCCGGCGACACTGGTGTGCACCCTGGGCATCTGGCTGGCCGAGCGCGCGCTGGTCAAGATCGGCTTGCGCAACACGCTGGTCAGCGGCCAGTTGGCGGGGGCGCTGGGGATTGCCCTGGTGTGCCTGGCGTTGCCCACGGGGGTGGGGTTCTGGTCGTTGCTGCCGGGGATCTTTATCTTGAGCCTTGGCCAGGGCATGACCTGGACCGCGATGTGGGTGGCCGCAGGCCTTGGCGTCAAGCCGGGAGAGCAGGGCGTGGCGGCGGGCATGGCCTCGACCACGCAACAGATCGGCGGGGCACTGGGGTTGGCGGTGCTGGTGTCGCTGGCCAACGCCGGTGGCGCGACGGGCGCGGCTCAGGCCCAGGGGATCGAGTTGGCGTTGTGGTGGAGCGCGGGCATCGCGTTGGTGGGAGCGCTGGTGGCATTGCGACTGAGGTCATCGCGGCCCGGACCGGTTCTGGAGGCGGCTTAGGGTTTGTGTAGGAGCGAGCTTGCACGCGAAGCGCTTAACTGCACTGCGTTTATCCTGGATAAACGTGGCGTTCTCAGGTTTTTCGCGAGCAAGCTCGCTCCTACAGTTTAGCGGCCGAGCATCTTCACCCAACGTGACGGTGGGATACCGAAGGTGCTGCGAAATTGCCGAGTCATGTGGCTCTGGTCGGTGAAGCCGGCGATCAGCGCCGCATCCACCAGTGACTGGCCCTGGCCCAGCAGGTTGCGCACCAGATCCAGGCGGCGCATGGTCAGGTAGCGGTAGGGGCTGGTGCCGAACAACAGGCGAAAATCCCGCGACAAGGCCCAGCGATCCCGCCCGCAGTGCGCGGCCATCTCATCGAGGGTGATGCTGCGCCCCAAGGCGCTGTGGATAAATTCCCGGGCCCGCTCGGCGGCCTGGTAATCAAAGGTCTTGCGGTTGGCGCTGATACCCGACGCGTTGTTCAGGGCGTGGGCCAGGTCGAACAATGCGTCTTGCTCCTGCATCGGGTCCAGCGGGCAATCGAGTTGCTGCACAAAGGCCTGGCAGGCTCGGTGCAGCCACGGGTCGTTGGACAGCCCGTTGTGGATAAAGGGCAGCGGCTTGCCGCCGAGAACCTGCTGGATCAGCGCCGGCTCTACATAAATCATCCGGTACTTGAAGCCTTCGTCGCTGCCGGCCCAGCCATCGTGGACCTCATCGGGATGAATCACCATGGTCGTGCCTGGCAGGCTGTGGGTCTGGCTGCCGCGATAATGAAAGCTCTGCACACCAAACAAAGTGTGGCCAATGGCGTAGGTATCGTGGCGATGAGGGTCGAAGCCAAACCCGGAAAAATACGCTTCGATCCGCTCCAGGCCGCTGCCATGGGGCGCGCGGTGCAGCCAGTCGATATTCGCGGTGAGTTTGCCCATGGAATGTTTTTCGAAAGATGTCGGATGGAGTTACGTTAACTGAGTCTGGGGCGGCTGTCTGCCGGGGTCTTGTACGATTGTGCGCGGTCGCAACGCTGGCGAAGCGCTGACGGCCCGTGGTAATAATCCTTACTTTCTACAGTGAGGCCGGGTCATGAGTCAGTTGCGGGTAGGGATTATTTTTGGTGGCCGTTCGGCCGAGCACGAAGTGTCGTTGCAGTCGGCACGCAACATCGTCGACGCCCTCGACCGCACGCGTTTCGAACCGGTGCTGATTGGCATCGACAAGGCTGGGCACTGGCACCTCAATGACACCTCGAACTTCCTGCTCAACCAGGAGAACCCTGCGCTGATCGCCCTCAACCAGTCCAACCGCGAACTGGCGGTAGTGCCAGGCAAGGCCAGCCAGCAACTGGTGGAAACTTCGGGCCAGGGCCTGCTGGAACATGTCGATGTGATCTTCCCGATTGTCCACGGCACCCTTGGCGAAGACGGTTGCCTGCAAGGTTTGCTGCGCATGGCAGACCTGCCGTTCGTGGGTTCCGATGTGCTGGGCTCGGCGGTGTGCATGGACAAGGACATCAGCAAACGCCTGCTGCGCGATGCCGGTATCGCGGTGGCGCCCTTTATCACCCTCAACCGTGGCAACGCGGCGCGCACAACCTTCGACCAGGCACGGCAAAAGCTCGGTTTGCCGCTGTTCGTCAAGCCGGCCAACCAAGGCTCCTCCGTGGGCGTGAGCAAAGTCGCTAATGAAGCTGAGTATCTGGCCGCTGTTGAGCTGGCGTTGGGCTTCGATGAAAAAGTGTTGGTGGAATCCGCCGTCAAAGGCCGGGAGATCGAGTGTGCGGTACTGGGCAATGAGCGTCCGGTTGCCAGCGGTTGTGGCGAGATCGTGGTCCGCGACGGCTTCTATTCCTACGACAGCAAATACATCGACGACCAGGCCGCGCAAGTGCTGGTGCCGGCTGACATCAGCGTCGAGGCCAGCGAGCGCATCCGGGCCCTGGCCGTCGAGGCGTTTGAAGTGCTGGGCTGCGCCGGGCTGGCGCGGGTGGATGTGTTCCTGTGTGAAGACGGTGAAGTCCTGATCAACGAAGTCAACTCACTGCCCGGCTTCACCCGCATCAGCATGTACCCCAAGTTGTGGCAGGCGGCGGGGATGAGCTACAGCGAACTGGTCAGCCGCCTGATCGAACTGGCGCTGGAACGGCACACGGCGCGCAAGGGCTTGAAGATCAGCCGCTAAGGGACTGACCAAGGACTGTGGCGAGGGGGCTCGTCCCCTCGCCACCAGGGCTGGCTCTCAATCCCCCAGCGCCTCCCCCTCACGCCGCGGATCCGCGCCGCCACTCCACGTCGCCTTGCCCTGGGCATCGCGCACTCGCACGATGGCCTGGGTACCGCTGGTCATATCGATCTCGCTCAAGGCGTGCCCGCGGTCCTTGAGGGCCGCTTTCAATTGCGCGCTGAACAGCCCTCGTTCCAGCTCGGTCGCGCCGTTGCGGCTACCGAAGTTGGGCAGGCTGATGGCGGCTTGCGGGTCGAGGTTCCAGTCGAGCATGCCCACCAGGGATTTGCTCACGTATTCGATGATCTGCGACCCGCCGGGGGAGCCGACCGTGGCCAGCAGCTCGCCGCTTTGGCGGTCGAAGACCAGGGTCGGCGCCATGGACGAGCGCGGGCGTTTGCCCGGCTCGATTCGGTTGGCCACCGGTTGGCCGTTTTCTTCGGGGATAAAGGAAAAGTCCGTCATCTGATTATTCAGCAGGAAGCCCTGGACCATCACGTGGGAGCCGAACGCGGCTTCGATGGTGGTGGTCATTGACACCGCGCCGCCCAGGTCATCTACAGCGACCACTTGCGAGGTGGAAATACGCAGTGGCGAGCGATCCGGCGCGTAAGCCACCTGAACCCCCGCCGGTTGGCCGGGCTTGGCTACGCCCATGCTGCGTTCGCCAATCAATGCCGCGCGGCTTGCCAGATAGCCGGGGGCGACCAGGCCCGCGACCGGCACGGCGACGAAGTCTTGATCGGCAACATATTGCGCACGGTCGGCGTAGGCCAGGCGATCGGCCTCGGCGATCAAATGCACCGCTTCGGGTAAGGGTTCCAGGCCAGCGGCAGTCGCGGTCTTCACGGGTTTGAGCGGCGCCAGGGCCCAGCGCGGGTCGCGGGCTTCGAGGGCCTGCAAGGTGCCGAGGATCTGCGCAATGGCCACCCCACCCGAAGACGGCGGCGGCATGCCGCATACCTGCCAGCGCTTGTAGTCGGTGCACAGCGGCGCACGCTCTTTGGCGCGGTAGGCCTGGAGATCGTTCAGCGCAAGGCGGCCAGTGTTGTGATGGCCCTGGACCTTGCGTGCAATCTCCTCGGCGATCGGGCCGTGGTAAAGCGCGTCGGGCCCTTCCTTGGCGATACGTTTGAATACATTGGCCAGCGCCGGGTTTTTCAACAGGGTGCCAGTGGCCTTTGGGCTGCCGTCGGCGTTGAGGAAGTACGCCGCCATGTCCGGTGACTGGCTGATGTAGCGGTCGGCGGCGATCAGGCTATGCAGGCGCGCAGAAATTGCAAAGCCTTGCTCGGAGAGCTGGATTGCCGGCGCAAACAATTGCGCCCAGGGCAGGCGGCCGCTTTGTTCGTGGGCCATCTTCAGCGCGCGCAGTACACCGGGGGTGGCGACCGAACGGCCCCCGATCTGCGCCTGGGCAAACGCCATCGGTGTGCCGTCGGCATCGAGCAGCATATCGGGCGTGGCGCTGGCCGGTGCGGTTTCACGGCCGTCATAGGCCCGTACCTGCTTGCCATCCCACAGCATGATGAATGCGCCACCGCCGATCCCCGAGGACTGCGGCTCCACCAACGTCAGCACCGCCTGCATGGCGATGGCCGCATCGATGGCCGAGCCACCCTGGCGCAGGATGCTTCGCCCGGCTTCGGCCGCCAGCGGGTTGGCTGCCGCTGCCATGTGGCGCTCGGCGTGGCGTACGTGCATGTCGGTGCGATAGCCCGAACCCAGCTCCGGGGCGGGCGGCAAGTCGGGGCTGCTGGCGTTGTGGCAGGCGCCGAGGCTGAGGGCGGCGGCGATCACCGAAAGGCTGGTAAGGCGTTGCAAGCGTAGGGTGAAAAGCACGCGCTGAACTCCGTTCATTTTGAGAATGATCTGTTGTCCCTGGGGTGATGCTTTGCGGGTAAGTCGCACCTGGCAGATATCTGCGGGGAAGGAGGGCGGACACTAACAGCGGGATGCAGGAGCGTCAAAAGCTGAGCGCGATCAACCTGAAGGTGGACTTCTGGTGCTTCAGTCAACCGGTGAAGGTCAAGCAGGGCAACTGTCGTTTAACTGGCCACTCGGGGGCGGGAGCAGAGCATTATTTCGACTTTTTAGTAAATATTTTAAAGTTGCCAAATATCTAGTTATTGGTGGGTTTTCCATCTTTTCGACGAAATTTGCAGAAAATAAATCTGCTTGAAATGTATGGAATTGTATCGGATTTGTCATAAATGCTTTTCTAAATGATAAGGATTTGCATTACACTCCGCAGCCTTTAGTGCTCCGTCTTGGTGCATGCCGGCTCAACAAGGACTGTTTGCAATGAATAATCCCCCCTATCTTTTCAGTTCTCTTTTCCTGGCCGTCGGCATGCTGATCGCCGCCCCGGCGTTGCAAGCAGAAGAGATTGGTGAGGTCGATAAACACGCCGTCACAGAACTCGACACCTCGTTTGTCACCGCCACCGGCGGCGCCACCGACCTGCGCGATGCGCCGGCCAGCGTCAGCGTCATTACCCGCGAAGAAATCGAGCGCCAGCCGGTTTATGACCTCAACACCCTGCTGCGGCGTGTGCCGGGTGTCACCGGTGGCTTCGGGCCGGTGGGCGAGCAGTCGAAAATCAAACTGCGCGGCCTGGACGACAAGTACACCTTGATCCTGGTGGATGGCAAACGCCTCGGCGGCTCGGGGGACTTGAGCTATCGCCGCGACCTGGCGCGCCAGGACCTGAACTGGATCACCCCGAACATGATCGAGCGCATCGAGATCGTGCGCGGGCCTATGTCTTCGCTGTACGGTTCGGATGCCATGGGCGGCGTGATCAACATCATCACCCGCAAGGTGTCGCGCACCTGGAGCGGGTCGGCCAACGTCAACACCACGATTCCCGAAGATTCCGACCGCGGCCAGACTACCCAGACCAGTCTCAACCTGTCCGGGCCTCTGACCGAGTCGGTGGGCCTGCGCCTGGGTGCCAACCTCACCCGCCGTGCGGCTGATGAGGTCACCGCGCGCCTGGATAAGGATGGCGAGTTCATGTACGGCGACGGCGCGGGCGGTGCCAAGGACCACAGCGTCAACGCCTTGCTCGACTGGAAGATCAATGACGAGCAAAGCCTGTCGTTCGAGGCTGTGCATGGCGTCGAGCGGTCCTGGTCGAGCAAAAAGACTTTTGGTGACTGGGGTGAAACCCTGGGTGAGGGCTTCGGTCCCGGCCGTTTGATTCGCGACAGCTATTCCGTGTCCCACACGGGCGACTGGAGTTTCGGTACATCGAAAGTGGACCTGTACCTGAACAAGTTCAAGAACGACATCGACTGGGGCAAATCCAGCGCCGAAGAAAAAATCGCCGAAGGCAGCCTGAACATCCCGTTTGAATTCCTTCTCGATCAGCGTTTGACGGTGGGCGGGCAGTGGAAGCGTGAAGAGCTGACCAACAGCGACACCCTGGGCACGGTGCCCGTGGACTATCAAGGTGCTGCAGTCTCCGGTTCCTCGCTCAAGGGCGACTACTCGGCCGCGTTTATCGAAGATGAGTTGTACCTGCTCGACAACCTGGCGCTGACCCTGGGTAACCGCTTCGACCACAGTCAAGACTATGGCAACCACAACAGCCCGCGGGCGTACCTGGTCTACCATCCGCATCCGGACTGGACCGTGCGCGGCGGTGTGTCCAAGGGCTTCCGTGCGCCCAGCCTGAAAGAGGGCAGCGCCGGTGCCGCCACTGAGTCCGGCGGTCGCGGTTGCGGTTCGTTGAAACCCCTGGGTTACGTGAGCGGCAGTTGCTGGATGGCCGGTAACCCGAACCTGTCGCCAGAAACCAGCGTCAACAAGGAGATTGGCGTGTCCTTCGACCGTGACGGTTGGGAGGCCAGCCTCACCTACTTCCACACCGATTTCGAAGACAAGATCGAATACGCGCCACTGGGCCAGTTCCAGGGCCGCTGGTGGACCATGCTGGAAAACGTCGAAGAAGCCCGGACTCGTGGCTGGGAAGGCTCGGTTCGCGTCCCGCTGACCGACTCCCTGGACTGGCGCACCAACGCCACCTACATGCTGGAGAGCAAAAACCTGTCCACCGGCCAGGACCTGATCAGCGCGCCCAAGTTGTCTGCCTTCAGTGCGCTCAACTGGCAAGTCACCGACAAGCTCAACACCGAACTGTCGGCGCAGCATGTCGGCAAACAGCGGGGTATTGGCAATGACTTCGTCAAGTCGTACACCACCTACGACCTGACGGCGAACCTGGCTGTGACCAAGTGGTTGACGTTGAATGGCGGCGTGCAGAACTTGCTGGATGAAGATGCGCGGGATGGTTCGACGACGTTCTATGTGCCGGGCCGTGCGTTCTTTGCCGGGGCGACCACTTATTTTTGAGGGATAGCCAAGCCAGGGCTCGCGAGCGTCAGTTGTTCACGGGCTTGTTCTTGAAGATTTGCGCAGGCATAAAAAAACGGCCTACCTTTCGGTAAGCCGTTTTTTTATGCCTGATGGAGCGCAGTCCTCGGTGTTCGGCTGAAGCGGGTGCGGGTAGCTGTGCGCCGTGCGCATCTCCATGGCCCTCTGTTCAGTCAGTCCATGGTCGAGCCAATCTGCCGGCCAGCAGCTTCTGTTCTGTGCTCAGCCAGGCAGATAAGCAGAGACAGCAGCAAGGCGAGAGTGGCGAACCCACCGGCCATCCAGAGATTAGCTGTCAGGCCAACCTCATCTAAAACCAGGCCGCCAGCCCATGCGCCTAATGCAATGGCGACATTGAAAACGCCTACATACAGCGCCGTCGCAATTTCCATGGCGCGCGGTGCGGCTTTCATCATCCACGTCATTAGGCCGACCGACACACCACCGTAGGCTAGCCCCCAAACCAGCAGCACGATGCCGCCGAGGTTGGAGTCGCCGACGATGAAGAACAGCGCTGGAGTAATTAGCAGGCCTGATGAGATAGTCATCAAGGTTTGCGCTGTGCGCTGCGCTGCGATGACCCCCGCAAGGAAGTTGCCGACAATGCCCGCGAAGCCATAGGCGAACAGCAGTGCGCCAACCCATTGGGTATCGAACCCCGAAACCGACACCAGTAACGGACGCACGAAGGTAAAAACCATGAAGTGCCCGGCAACCAGTGCCAGTGTCAGAAGCAGCCCGACTTGAAGCTTCCGGTTGGCTAGCTGTTCGCCAAACTGGCGCAAGGTCACTGAGCCAGCAACAGGTAGTCCGGGGATAACAGCAAGATGCAACGCCAATACCAATCCGCAGAATAGCGCCATGCCGCCAAAGGCCCAGCGCCACCCAGCAAAGTCACCGATCAACGCGCCCAGTGGAACCCCCAGCACTGAAGCCGCTGCCACTCCTCCGAAGATGATGGAGGTAGCCAGGCCTACAGAGTGGTCAGGAACAAGCCGACAAGCCAGCCCCCCGGCGATAGCCCATATACCCCCCATGCAAAATCCGACCAGGACACGGGCGGTCAGCATCCAAGCCATGCTGGGTGCCAATGCCGACGCAATGTTGGCAACCACCAACAGCCCTAGCAACCCGCATAGAATTTTGCGCCGGTCTATGCCACCAGATGCGATCACTACCAGCGGTGCGAACAACGCCGCCAGCAACGCAGGCAGAGAGATCATCAGTCCCGCTGTTCCTGTGGAGGTGTCCAGCGTTTCGGCAATCGGTGTGAGCAATCCGACAGGGAGCATTTCAGTGGTCACAACGGAAAAGGTGGCAAGCCCCACTGCAGTCACTGCCATCCATGGATGCTGAGCAGAGGTTGCTGCGGGGTTGGGTGAAAACGTGCTCATGGTTCAGATCCTTGGAATAGAGGAGCAAGCAATGCCGTCGGTAAGTGTCATTGCGGTGAGGAGCGGTTGTTGATTTTCCTCGGTGCGACTGCGACGCATGGCGGTAAAATATGGGAAGATACATACGCAATGTATGAATAGGACTGTATATTCATACGCAGAGAATGTAAATAATCATACGGATAGTATGTAAGAGGGGTGGTAATGGCTCGTCGCACGCGTGCTGAAATGGAAGAAACTCGAGCCACATTGCTGGTAACTGCCCGTAAGGTCTTTAGCGATCGCGGCTACGCCGATACGTCTATGGACGACCTCACCGCTCAAGCGAACCTGACACGGGGTGCGCTCTATCACCACTTCGGCGACAAGAAAGGGTTGCTGGCAGCGGCGGTGGAGCAAATCGATGCTGAGATGGACCAACGCCTGCAAGCCATCTCCAACGCCGCCGATGATGAGTGGGAAGGTTTCCGCAGCCGCTGTCGGGCTTATCTGGAGATGGCACTTGAGCCGGAAATCCAGCGCATCGTGCTGCGCGACGCCAGGGCGGTGCTAGGGGGGGCGTCGCCTGACTCACAGCGCCATTGTGTTGAATCTATGCGGCGCCTGATCGACAGCCTCATGCAGAGCGGCATCGTTGCTCCGGCCGATCCGCAGGCCTTGGCATCGATGATCTACGGCAGTCTGGCGGAAGCCGCGTTCTGGATCGCCGAGGGTGAAGATGGCAACACTCGACTGGCCCAGGGCGTCGTAGCGCTGGAGTTGCTTCTGCGTGGGATGCTGATTAAACAGTAAGGGCAACGGCGAGAGGGAGGCGACGTTTTTTCGAGCCCGGCCAGGTTGCCAGTGGAAATCACGGCGCATTCTTTAGGCTCTTGCTGGTTCAGGGAGTGCGCGGAGAAGGTACAGAGGGGATGCAGGGAGGGACAGCCAGAAACAAGAAAGCCCGCACGAGGCGGGCTTCTTGAGGTGATTCATAGACTGCTGTAGACATCTATGGATCGGTACTTGGTGGCTACACAGGGACTTGAACCCCGGACCCCAGCATTATGAATGCTATGCTCTAACCAACTGAGCTATGTAGCCAAGTGGCGCGCATTATTCGCTCAGAACGAAGAAGCGTCAAGCGCTTTTTTTGAAAATTTATCTACGCTATCAACTGTTTAAGCAAAAACGCCGGGTAAGGCGGCCATTGGCTGGGTTTTGCGCAGGTCCCAAAGCCAAAGATTAAAGTGTGGGAGCGGGCAAACCCGCTCCCACATTTGATCTGGGGTGTTCTACCGTCGGCGTACTAGCTTGCTGGCCCTTTACAAGACATGACCGCTGCATCGATTCACCTACTCGTTAGCCTGCTAACGGGATAGCCTTCCTGCCCCAATAAGTGGCACATTGTCACACCTGCACCTGTGCATCCATCTGCTGTACGGAAACGTTCCTCATGGCTCTTACCAATTCCCAGCCTTCAGTGGCTACGGCGCCGGCCGCCGGGCAATCCAGCCCGTTGGTCATGTCTATCATCGGCGCCGTAGCGCTGGCGCACTTGATCAATGACCTGATTCAGGCGGTGTTGCCGTCGATCTATCCGATGCTCAAGGAAAGTTATGGCCTGACCTTTACCCAGGTCGGCCTGATTACCCTGACGTTCCAACTCACGGCGTCCTTGCTCCAGCCGTGGGTGGGTTACTACACCGATCGCCATCCCAAGCCGTTCCTGCTGCCGTGCGGGATGATCTGCACGCTGATCGGGATTCTGATGATGTCCCAGGTCGGCAGTTTTCCACTGATTCTGCTGGCGGCGGCCTTGATCGGTATCGGTTCCTCGACCTTCCACCCGGAAGCATCCCGCGTGGCGCGCCTGGCATCCGGTGGCCGCTACGGCCTGGCGCAGTCGACCTTCCAGGTGGGCGGTAACGCCGGCTCGGCCTTTGGCCCGTTGCTGGCGGCGGCGATCATCATTCCGTTTGGCCAGGGCAATGTGGCCTGGTTCGGTTTGTTCGCGGTGTTCGCCCTGGGGGTGCTGTACGCGATCAGCCGCTGGTACCGCAACCACTTGAACCTGTTCAAGCTCAAGCAAGGCCAGGCCGCTACCCATGGCTTGTCGAAAAACCGCGTACTGGGTGCGCTGGTGGTGCTGGGGTTGTTGGTGTTTTCCAAGTACTTCTACATGGCCAGCTTCACCAGCTACTTCACCTTTTACCTGATCGAGAAGTTCGACCTGTCGGTGGCCAGCTCCCAACTGCATCTGTTCCTGTTCCTTGGGGCCGTGGCGGCGGGCACGTTCTTTGGTGGGCCGATTGGCGACAAAATCGGCCGTAAGGCGGTGATCTGGTTCTCGATCCTGGGCGTGGCCCCGTTCACCCTGTTGCTGCCCCATGTCGATCTGTTCTGGACCAGCGTGCTCAGTGTGGTGATCGGTTTTATCCTGGCCTCGGCGTTCTCGGCGATTGTTGTTTACGCGCAGGAATTGGTACCGGGCAATGTGGGGATGATCGCCGGGGTATTCTTTGGCCTGATGTTCGGGTTTGGCGGGATTGGTGCGGCGTTGCTGGGCTATCTGGCGGACATCCACGGCATCGAATACGTGTACACGCTGTGCTCGTTCCTGCCGCTGCTCGGGGTGCTGGCGATTTTGTTGCCACGTTCGAAAAAAGCCTGAAACCGGAAGGTTGGCCCTATCCCTGGGCGGTCCCTCTCCTACTGGAACGGGTGAGAGTTTGTCGCGCGTTTCAGTTGTTCCCGTGCCCGGGACAGGCGGGAACGGACGGTACCGATCGGAATCGCCAGGGCATCGGCGGTGTCCTGGTAGCTGCCGTCGGTTTCCAGTGAGGCATACAAGGTGTTGCGCATTTCCAGGGGCAGGTGCTGGATCGCATTGAGGGTGTTTTCCAGCCGGCGGCTGATCTCGAATTGGCGCGCCAGGTCCTGCTCTTCGTTGTGTCCGTGGGACAACGATTCATCGAACTCGCAATGCACTGGCTTGGCATAGAGCCGGCGAAAGTGATTGCGGATCAAATTCAGCGCGATCCCGCACATCCAGGTGCTCAGGGACGCCTGCGCGCTGAAGTGATGGCGGTTACGCCATGCCTCCAGATACGTCAGTTGCAGGATATCGTCCGCATCCTCCGGGTTCAGTACGCGTTTATGAATGAACCGGCGCAGGCGTTTGTGGTGCTCGTCGGACAGATCTTGGATGGATTGGCTAGGGTCACGGGGAAGATTGACTAAAACACTGATTGGGATATCCATGATTTTTCCTCAGGGTAAAAACGGTCGAAATGGTTTCGACGAGAACCCTGTTAGCACCGCTTGTGCCAAACGGAAAAGATCGATATCTATTTGATAAATATAAGGAAATATCTTGTTTTAGGTGTTTTTTGTGCAATCGCTTGCGCAGAGCATCGTGGATTTGTGCGGGTATTTTCATGCGCCATGGCAAGCGCATGAAGATGGAACCGGATCGGGCCTTCCAGCCACACAAGGATACGAATCTCTTGCTATGGCATTTCCATGAAAGTCGATCCCAACCTAGATGTGCAAAATTCCGCGCACCTGAATCAACCGGCACCGGCACGGATTGAAAGTGGGCTGTCTTCGCCGATAAGCGCCCCCGTTGCGGACGATCTCAGTGTGCTGTTCAGCCAAGAGGTCGAACTCAACGCCCGGGCGTTGGGGCAGCGCCAACTAGGCTTGCGCATCCCGGCGGTCGAACAACTGACCCAGCTCTATGAGCAATTGGGTCACCCGGCCCAGGCGAAAATGGCGACCATCGCTCGCAATGTCAGGGTCCAGCTGCTGCTCGGTGGCGGGGTCGGCAAGATGATGGACATCACCGGCAACGACCCCGCGCGGGCCTATGTGGTGCTCAAGCACGTGGCGCTGCAGGCGGATGCCGAGGGGCGTACCGCAGAGGCAAGCCTGGCGCGCACTTCCCTGGCTGGCCTGGAGGCCGATTACAAGCCGCAGATCCAGGCGGGGCTGAATACCGCGTTGGCGCTGCAGGCGGGCACTGATGACCCGCAGCTGCGCCAGGCTGTACGCAGCATGTATTACACCAGCGTGGTCACGAGCCAATCGCTGGCGACCCTGATGCAATCATTGCTGGGGCTGTTTGGTGAAGGGGACTTTGCGTCCGGGTTGAAGCTGATACGCCGGGCCCTGGCCGATGATGTTGCGGCACAGACCTCGTCGGTCGACCGGGGCCAGTTGCGGACCTTGTTGCTGGGTCTCAATGACTGCAGTCGATTGAGTGGTGTGCTCGCGCGCTGCAAGGCGTTGATCGGGCAATCCCTGCTTCTGTACCCCGAACTGCAGCTGGATCCGGTGGGCTTGTTGCAACGCTTGCTGGGGTATGCGGCCGGTGGTCTTTCCTCCCAGGAAATCAAACATCTGGCCCGGGATTTGGGCGGCAGTCAGCTGGCTCATCAGTTGAGCGGCCTCAGTGCCTTTTTCCCGGAACTCAAGGCCCTGCCCCTGGCCTGGTGGTGTGATGCGAGACGCCGCGAAGAAGCGTTGAACAGCTACAAGCACGTGCTGCTTGAATACGCCGCGCAGGAGCGTGGCTCGCGCCATACCCACACGTGGCCGGGATTGAAGGCATGAGTGCGTTGCGGGCAATCAATGCGTTGCTGCTAAAGGTTGCACAACGCGCCGAGGTGCTGGGCGCGGTGGTGGTCATGGCTATCGTGTTTATCTTTATCGTGCCGTTGCCCACCTGGCTGGTGGATATCCTGATTGCCCTCAATATTTGTATTTCGTGCCTGTTGATCGTGCTGGCGTTGTATTTGCCGGGGCCGCTGGCCTTTTCTTCGTTTCCATCGATTCTGCTGTTGACCACGATGTTTCGCCTGGCGTTGTCGATTGCGACCACACGCCTGATCCTGCTGGAGCAGGACGCCGGTGACATTGTCGAGGCGTTCGGCAACTTTGTGGTGGGCGGCAATCTGGCGGTGGGGTTGGTGATCTTCATGATCCTGACCCTGGTCAACTTCCTGGTCATTACCAAGGGCTCGGAACGGGTCGCGGAAGTGGCGGCACGCTTTAGCCTGGACGCGATGCCCGGCAAGCAAATGTCCATCGACAGCGACCTGCGTGCCGGGCTGATCGACGGCAACCAGGCCCGGGACAAGCGTGAGCAGCTGTCGCGCGAAAGCCAGCTGTTCGGGGCCATGGACGGCGCGATGAAGTTCGTCAAGGGAGACGCCATCGCGGGGTTGATCATTGTGGTGATCAACTTGCTGGGTGGTTTTGCCACCGGCATGTTCCAGCATGGCATGAGCGCCGGCGACTCCATGGCGTTGTACTCGGTATTGACCATTGGTGATGGCCTGATCGCGCAGATTCCGGCCCTGCTGATCTCGCTGACTGCCGGCATGATTATCACCCGTGTGGCCCCGTCCGGGCGCAGCAAGGGCAGCAACAACATGGGCGCCGAAATTGCCCGGCAAATGACCAGCGAACCCAAGAGCTGGATGATCGCTTCGGTCGGCATGCTTGCTTTTGCGGCGTTGCCGGGGATGCCCACGGTGGTGTTTATCCTGATTTCGCTGATGACTGGCAGCCTGGGTTATTGCCTGATGCGCCAGCGCCAGCGTGACGAAAAATCACAGGAGCCGGTTACCGATACCGTCCCGCCTGAGCAAAACGGGGTGGAGGATCTGCGCGGTTTTGATCCGTCGCGCCCCTACCTGTTGCAGTTTCCGCTGGCCCTGCAGAACAGCCCGCTGGTGACGGAGGTCATCCACGGCGTGCGCCAGAGCCGCAACAGCCTGGTGACCCAGATCGGCTTGACGTTACCGCCATTCGAAGTTGAGTTTGCGCCGGCGTTGGCCGACGATGAATTTCGCTTCTGCGTGCACGAAGTGCCCCTGTTGAAGGCCACGCTCGGTGACTGGGTTGGCGTGGAGCTTGCGGCACTGGCAGCGGATCCAGAAAGCGGGAGCAGGGGCCTGGCCGAGCGCGATGAACAGGACTGGGTGTGGTTTGCGCCCGACGACCCTGTGCTTGCCGATGAACACTTGGCGCGCTCGACGGCGTACAGCCTGCTTCAGGAGCGGATGACCCGGGCCATGTTGCTCAGCGGCCCGCAGTTCCTCGGTATCCAAGAGAGCAAGGCGATTCTCAGTTGGCTGGAGTTCAATCAGCCGGAGCTGGTGCAGGAACTGCAACGGATCATGCCGCTTTCGCGGTTCTCATCGGTGTTGCAGCGCCTGGCCGGCGAAGGGGTACCGCTGCGGGCGGTGCGGCTGATTGTCGAGGCCCTGATCGAACACGGTCAGCATGAACGTGAACCCGAAGCCCTGACCGACTATGCGCGCATTGCCCTCAAGTCGCAGATTCTTCACCAGTACAGCGAAGCCGACGGCCTGCATGCCTGGCTGTTGTCACCCCATACCGAAAACGTGTTGCGCGATGCCCTGCGCCAGACCCAGACGGGTGTGTTCTTTTCCCTGGATAACGAAAGCAGTGCGGCGCTGGTCAGCCTGCTCAAGCAAGCCTTTGTCGTGCGCCCCAAGAGCAAAAGTGTGCTGTTGGTTGCACAGGATTTGCGCAGTCCCATGCGCACCTTGCTGTTGGAAGAGTTCAACCATGTACCGGTCCTGTCGTTCGCCGAGCTCAGCGCTTCGTCCAAGGTCAAGGTGTTGGGGCGCTTTGATCTTGCCCAGGACAATCTGTTGCGCGAGGAGGTGGCATGAGCACGTCTGGGGTGGTTGTGCAGGCTGTTGAACACGTCACTGTCATTGCAACGTTCATGAGGCCTGGCGATGTTTGAGCTACGTGTGCTTGATGGTTCGCGCCAGGGCGCGGCGTTGCCGTTGTTCGGCGGGCAATGGAGTATTGGTGCGCATCCGGATGCCGACCTTTCGCTGTATGACGAAGGGATTGCCGAGCGCCATGTGCTGCTACGGTGTATTGAGCAGCACTGGTCGGTCCAGGCTCAAGAAGGGTTGGTGCGGGCCAGTGACGGTCAGCTCCTGGCACAGATTGCCGACCTGGCACTGGGCGTTCCTTTTGCCCTGGGCAATGTTCGACTGTGCGTCACCCTGGCCGATCAGCCCTGGCCGCAAGCCCCGGCTGCCATGCCCATCGCGCCAGCGGCCAGGCCGGTGAATGAGGCTGCACCGGGGCTGATGTTGTCGTCGATATCCGGGGCCCAGCAGAAGCGTCTGATCAGCCTGGTGGTGGTGATCGCGGTCATCATCATGGTAGTGGGCCTGGCGACCACCGGAGAGCATGAGGCCCAGGCGTCGTTGATGGCCGCGCCAACTCAGAAAAACGAGCTGGGTTCGGCCTACGAAGTACGCCAGCAACTGCTGAAAATGCTCAACGAACGTGAACTGGGCAATCGCATCCGCCTGCAGGTGATCAATGACCAGGTGACATTGGAAGGGGACGTTGCCCAGGAAGAGATGGGATTGGTGTCGCGCATGCTCAATCGTTTTGGGGAGCAGTTCGATACGTCTGTGCCAGTGATCAGCCGGGTCAAGGAACGTAGCACGGCACTCCCTTTCAAGATTCTGCAGATCGTCGGCGGGCCCAATGGCCATGTGGTCCTGGATGAAGGCAATCGGCTGTTTGTGGGAGATGAAGTGGATGGCTTGCGATTGGTCCTGATCGATAACACCAAGGTGGTGTTCGACGGCGTACAGCGTTATGAGGTGCGTTGGTGAGTGCCGACCTGCAGGCGCGCCTGGAGGCCTGGCAGCAGGACCGGGCGCAGGCGCTGGCCAGCTTTGCGCCGGTCTCGGTGCGCGGGCGTATCCAGCGCGTCAACGGCATGTTGCTGCAATGCCGTTTGCCCCAGGCGCGTATCGGTGATTTGTGCCAGGTTGAAAAGTCCACCGGCGATTACATGCTGGCCGAGATCATCGGTTTCGATCAGCAGGATGCGGTGCTCAGTGCCCTGGGCAATCTTGAAGGCGTGCGGGTGGGCGCCAGTGTCGAACAGTTGGGCGTCTCGCACCGGGTTCGTGTCAGTGATGAACTGTTGGGCCAGGTGCTGGATGGCTTTGGGCGCCCGATTGCGGGGGAGGGCGCCAGCGCCTTCGTCGAGGCGCACGCCGAGGACACCAGCCTGGTGTTGTGCGAGGCGCCCTTGCCCACCGAGCGGCCGCGTATCCACCGGGCACTGGCCACCGGGGTGCGCTCGATCGATGGCCTGTTGACCCTGGGCGAAGGCCAGCGCGTTGGTTTGTTTGCGGGCGCCGGCTGTGGCAAGACCACCTTGCTCGCGGAGATCGCGCGTAACGTTGACTGTGATGTGATTGTGTTCGGCCTGATTGGTGAGCGTGGCCGCGAGCTGCGCGAGTTTCTCGACCACGAACTGGACGATCAACTGCGCGCCAAGGCGGTGCTGGTGTGCGCGACGTCCGACCGCTCAAGCATGGAGCGCGCCCGCGCCGCCTTCACCGCCACGGCATTGGCTGAAGGCTATCGACGCCAGGGCAAACGGGTCCTGCTGCTGATCGACTCCCTGACCCGTTTTGCCCGGGCCCAGCGTGAAATCGGCCTGGCCGCTGGCGAGCCGCTGGGGCGTGGCGGTCTGCCGCCTTCGGTATACAGCTTGCTGCCACGTCTGGTGGAACGTGCCGGGTTGACCCGCGAAGGGGTGATCACGGCGATCTACACCGTACTTATCGAGCAGGACTCCATGAGCGATCCGGTGGCCGATGAAGTGCGCTCGCTGCTTGATGGCCATATCGTCTTGTCGCGCAAACTGGCCGAGCGCGGCCACTACCCGGCGGTGGATGTGCTGGCCAGCCTGTCGCGGATTCTGAGCAACGTCGCCGAGCCCGCGCATATCCAGGCCGGCACGGCGCTGCGCCGCTTGTTATCGGCGTATCAGCAGATTGAGTTGATGCTCAAGTTGGGCGAGTACCAACCGGGCAGCGATGCCCTGACTGATATGGCGGTGGACAGTCGCCAGGCGGTGGACGGCTTTCTGCGCCAGGACTTGCGCGAACCCGCGCCGATGCCGTTGACACTCGAGCAACTGATGAGCCTGACCACCCATGTCCCTTTCTGAAATCGACACCTTGCGGCGGCTGCGTCGGCATCGGGCAGACCGCGCCGAGCGCGCGTTGCGTGAAGCCAAGCGGCATCAGCAAGCCCTGTTGGTGCAAATCCAGCAGGCACAGGCTGCGCTTGAGCAAACGCGGCTGCAGGAGATCGAGAAAACCGCCGAGTTGCTGGATAAGCATCAAGGCCAGGTGCTCTCGTTGCAGCAACTCAAGGCCTGGAGCCTCCAGGAGCGCACCTTGTCCGCAGGGACCCGGCGCGAAGAAGGCCAGTTGGGTCAATTGCATGACCAGCGGGAGGAGCACGTGGTGCAGATCGCCAGCGCACAGAAACAGGTGAGCCAATGCCTGCGAGAGGTTGAGAAACTCCAGGAGTTGTCGGTTTTATTGAGGCAGGAAGAGGTACAGGAAGAACTATGACCCAAGTCCAAGCAAGCAAACCTGAACGCCCGCGCCCGCGCGATCCACGAGCGGAACAGGAGCCTCAACCGTCGGGGGTCGTACCTTGGGAGCAGGGGCGGTTATTTGCGCAACTGCTGGACAGTGATGGCGAGGGGGCAGGCTACGGCACCTCGGCAACGGCCGCCGGGGTGGCGAGCGATACCTTGATGATCGAGGCGATGACGGCGCAATTGGCCCCTCGGATTCATGGCAGCGCGCAATGGCCGCTGCAGGCGGTGCTTTACTTGCCGCGCCTGGGGCGGATCAGCGCCAGTGTGCGCCGTGAACAGGGGCTGTGGAACATCGAGCTGGCGGCCGAGCAGGAGCATGCCGCGCGTTGGCTGGGCGGTGTGCGCGAGCGTTGTGAGGAGCGTCTGGCCGATGCCCTGGGCGCGCCTGTCGCGTTACACCTGGTCCATGTGGGCGCGGCATGATCATGCCGGCACTCGCGATTCCCTTGGTCAAAAGCGCCACGGTTGCGGCACGCCTGCGCCTGGGGCGGGGCCTGCGTATGCCGTTTCAGGTCACAGGCCAGCACGGTGAGCTGCTGCTTGAGCCTGGCCGTGCGCCCAGGAGTGCCGCGCCTCTGTACTTCGAAACCGCCTGTGGGCTCTTGGCCTTCAGCGAGCCAGGGCCGATGTTCAGTCTTCTGGGGGAGTGCCCGGTGACGCTGGCCGAGGCCGGCAATGATCCGGACTCCTGGTTCTGGGAACTGTTCCAGCACCACTTGAGCCCTCAGGTGCACGCGTTGTTTGGTTATCTGCGGCTGCGGGCCTCCCCTGGAAAACTGAATTTCGGCTGCCGGCTCACGGTGACATTGGGTGCCTCCAGGGTGGTGGGCTACCTGTTGCTGGCTCCCGAAAGTCTGTTGGCATTGTGTGATGCGGGGCGTTGGCAACCCACGGCCCTGCCATTGCCGCCCTCGTTTCAACTGACGATTGCCGCGACGTTGGGGCGTTTGAAGCTGCCCCTGAGCCAAGTTCGCGGCCTGCGTGCCGGTGATGTGGTGATGCTGGAGCAGGCTTTTTTTGATGTGCATGGCAATGGCCATTTACGGATTGGCAAGCATCGCCTGCATGGGCGCATTGACGATGAATCAGGGCCAATGGGCCTGACACTTATATCTACTGAGGAAACGTCTGTGGACGAGGATCTTTCAGCACAACACTACTCGGGGTATGAAGAGCATGACCTTGATGAACCCGTGGTGGATGTTTTTGGCCATGAGCCTTTCGATGAGTTGAGCATGGCCTTGAATGTGCGCTGTGGCACCCTGAACCTGACGCTCGGGGAACTGCGCAACCTTGCGCCCGGTGCGGTGTTGAGCATCGCGGGCTACGCCCCCGGCATGGCGGGGCTCTACTATGGCGATCGGCCGATTGGCCAGGGCCAGTTGGTGGAGATGGACGGACGCCTGGGCTTGCAGCTGTCCCGTGTGATTTTCGCGCGATGACGTTCCAGGGGGTCGAGCCCGTAATCCTCGCGTTATTCATCGGCGCACTGGCCTTGATGCCGATGCTGTTGATCGTCTGCACCGCCTTTCTGAAAATCATCATCGTGCTGATGATCACCCGTAACGCCATCGGCGTGCAGCAGGTGCCGCCGAGCATGGCGCTCAACGGCATCGCCCTGGCGGCGACCCTGTTTATCATGGCGCCGGTAGGGTATGCCATCGCCCAGAACGTCAAGCAAGCCCCGGTGGACTTGAGCAGCGTGCAACGCTTCCAGGAAACGGGGCTGGTGGCCATCGAGCCGCTGCGCCTGTTCATGACCCGCAATACCGACCCGGACGTCCTCACGCACCTGCTGGAAAACACCGCACGCATGTGGCCGCCGGAAATGGCGCAGAACGCCCAGCGCGACGACCTCATCTTGCTGATTCCGGCCTATGTGATTTCGCAATTGCAGGCGGGGTTCGAAATCGGTTTCCTGATCTATATCCCCTTTATCGTCATCGACCTGATTGTCTCCAACCTGCTGCTGGCCCTGGGCATGCAGATGGTCTCGCCGATGACCATCTCCCTGCCCCTCAAGTTGCTGCTGTTCGTCTTGGTTTCCGGTTGGTCGCGGCTGCTCGACAGTCTGTTCCTTTCTTATCTGTGAGTGACCTATGGAACCGATCGTACTGTTCAAGCAAGGCATGCTGTTGGTGGTGGTGCTCTCGGCGCCGCCGCTGATTGTCGCGGTGATCGTCGGGGTGCTGACCTCCCTGGTGCAGGCCCTGATGCAGGTACAGGACCAGACATTGCCCTTTGGCATCAAGCTGGTGGCCGTCGGCATCACCCTGATCCTGACCGGGCGCTGGATTGGCGTGGAGTTGATTCAACTGATCAACATGACATTCGACATGATTGCCCGCTCGGCACTGAACTGAGGCACACGCATTGCTCCTTTACCTTGAGTTCTTGCCCAGCCTGTTGATCAGCATGGCGCGCATCTACCCGTGCATGTTCCTGGTGCCGGCCTTCTGTTTCCAGCATGTGCGCGGGATGACCCGGCACACGATCGTGATGGTCGTGGCCCTGTTTCCCACACCCGGCATTCATGCCGCATTGATGGGCAAGGACTACTCCGCATTGGTGCTGGGCGGGCTGGTGCTCAAGGAGGCGGCCCTGGGGTTCTTGCTCGGGGTTTTACTGTTCATGCCGTTCTGGATGTTCGAGTCGGTAGGCGCGTTGCTCGATAACCAGCGTGGAGCCCTGGCGGGCGGGCAACTCAACCCTTCGTTGGGGCCGGATGCGACACCGGTCGGGCACCTGTTCAAGCAGTTGGCGATTTTTCTGCTGATCTCGACCCTTGGGTTGGGCGTGCTGACGCAAGTGATCTGGGACAGCTACCTGATCTGGCCACCCACGGCGTGGGTGCCGCTGCCGGCGGTCAATGGCTTCAGCGAGTTCCTTGGCCTGCTCGGCGATACCTTCGTGCACATGATGCTCTACGCGGCGCCGTTTATTGCGGTGCTGTTGCTGCTGGAGTTCGGTTTCGCCTTGCTCGGGCTCTACAGTCCGCAGCTACAGGTGTCCACCCTGGCCATGCCGGCCAAGAGCCTGGCGGGCCTGGCTTTCCTGTTGCTGTACTTTGCCCTGTTGGAGGATTTGATCGTCGGGCGCATGGGCTTGCTGACGGACCTCAAGCATGCTCTTGGCCTGATGGTTCGGGGCCCGGGGCAATGAGTGACTCCGGCGAGAAAAAACACGCGGCGAGCCCCAAGAAACTCAAGGACCAACGCAAGAAAGGCCAGGTTGCCCAAAGCCAGGACGTGGCCAAACTGTTGGTGCTCACCGCGATCAGCGAGATCGCTCTGTTCACCGCCGAAACCAGCCTGCAGCGCTTCCAGCAGATGATGGCATTGCCTTTTGCGCGCGTCGGCCAGCCGTTTGTGCGCGCCCTGGAAGAAGTGCTGATGGATGGCCTGGTGGTGTTTTTTTCGTTCGGCCTGTTGATGTGCGGGGTGGCGATCGCGGTGAAGCTGATAAGCAGCTGGATGCAGTTCGGCTTGTTGTTCGCCCCGGAAAGCCTGAAGCCGGACTTCAATCGCCTCAACCCGCTCAGCCAGCTCAAGCAAATGTTCTCTGCGCAGTCGGTGATCAACCTCTTGATGGGACTGGGCAAGGCGTTGTTGCTCTCGCTGATCCTCTATGTGGTGATCACCCCCTCGCTACAAGTGCTGATCGACCTGGCCACCAGCGATCTGCAAAGCTACATCGTGGCGCTGATCGCCCTGTTCCGCCACTTGCTGCATGCCTGCCTGGGGCTGCTGCTGGTGCTCGCGCTGATCGACTGGAGCATGCAGAAGTATTTCTTTGCCAAGCGCATGCGCATGACCCAGGTGGAGGTGGTCAAGGAGTACAAGGACATGGAGGGCGACCCCCACGTCAAAGGCCAGCGTCGCTCCCTGGCCTACCAACTCGCCCAGGAAGAGCCAAAGGTCAAGCTGCCCAAGCTGGAAGAGTCCGACATGCTGGTGGTCAACCCGACGCACTTTGCCGTGGCACTGTACTACCGGCCCGGCAAAACGCCGCTGCCGATGTTGGTCGACAAAGGCACAGACGCCCAGGCGCGCCAGTTGATTGGCCGAGCCAAGGCCGCCGACGTGCCGGTGATCCAGTGTGTGTGGCTGGCGCGCATGCTGTATGAGCGAAAGCTGGGGGCGCCGATTCCACGGGAGAGTTTGCAGGCGGTGGCGCTGATCTATCGCACCCTGCGTGAGCTGGATGATGAATCCAAGCGCCAGACCCTTGAGTTACCGGAGCTTGCGCGCCGCTAGGGCGCGCGCTGTACATCCAGGGCTTCGAGCTTGGCCAGTGAGAGCAGGCGGCTGACGATGTCATCGAGCGGCTGGCCGTTGGGCACCAGCGCATGCCAGATCACCAGGTTGCCCTTGGCATCGAGGTACACGAAGCATCCATCGAACACCATGGCGTGGACAAAGCGCCGCTCCAGCACCCGCTGCACCTGGCCGGCCTGCAGCGCCTCAGGTGCAATCTGCAGGGCCAGGCCGGGTTTCTGGCCGGCGCTCAACCGGCACAGGCTGATGCCCGGGCACAACGTGTGGTGAGCGACGTCGCCGCTCACCAGTTTGTCCAGAGGCACCTGGCGAGGCGCATCAGTGTCGGGTAAGCCCATGGCGGTCACTGTTCCAACGAGATCGTCTGATAGTCCGCCCTTTCGCCTGATGGGCCGGGTTCGACGCGCATTTGCGGCGGCCACCAGACCACCAGCTTGCCAGCGCTCGATTGCGGCCGGGAGCAGGAGTTGCCTTTGCACGTCGGGGTACAGCCGGCCATCAGCAGCACTAGGCCCAGGAGGGTGATGCAGGAGAGTCGCTGTTTCATGGCGCGGTCTTCCGTGTTGGCGTGAGCAGGGAGGGGCGGGTTACACCGATATGTTCATCCTTCACCACCGGGCGCATGGCGATGAACACCTCCGCCTCTTCACCCGGCTTGAGCCAGGCCCGTGGCCAGACGCTGACGGCCAGGGTCTGGGAATTGCTGCATTCGTTCTCGTCGATGCGCACGTTGCGATTGAACTGATTGCGCATCACCACCACCGCCACGTTGAACTGCGGGCCGGCGTACCACTGGCTGCGTTCGGTGTTGAGCGCCAGCAGGTCACGGGTTTTGCACAAGGTGTCCAGGCCCAGCGGCATGGGGGCGGCTTTGAAGGCGTCAGGTACTTGCCCGGTGACGAGGTGGGCGAGGGCGCTGGTGATCGCGCTGCGCTTGATCACCGGTGGGTGCTCGGCATAGCGCCTGGCCAACGGTTTGAGGGCCGCCTGCAGTTCTACCTGGTCGTCCGGTGGCAAGTAGCGTGACGGGTCGGCCTGGTCGCCGATAACGCGAGGGGTGAGGATAAACAGGCGTTCACGTCGGTTGTTCTGCCGCTCGGTGGAAGAGAACAGTGCCTTGCCCAGCAACGGTATATCGCCCAGCAACGGCACCTTGCTTCTTTTATCGGTGCTTTCGGTGACATGGAACCCGCCGACCACCAGCGAACGTTTTTCCGCCATCACCGCCTGGGTGCTGACTTTGCCCCGGCGTACATCGGGGCCTATGCGTTCGGGGTTGGACTCGTCGAAGTTGCCGTCTTCGATATCCACCGCCAGATGGACCTGGTGCCTGCCACGGGTGGTAATGACCCGTGGCACCACCTGGAAACTGGTGCCCACGGTGATCGGCAGGATGGTCGCGTTTTCGACGCCGGCAGTCAGGTATTGAGTGCGGTTGAAGTCAATCACCGCAGGTTGGTTTTCCAGGGTCAGCACCGAAGGGTTGGACACCATGGTCGCCAGGCCCTTGGCCTCCAGGGCCCGTACATCGGCGTAGAAACGGTCGCGTTTTTCGATCGACAGTTGCGCCGATGTCCCAGGCGCCATGTTCACACCGCCGAGAAAGCGGCTGTTCTGAAAACCCCAGTTGACCCCGAACTCCTGCAGTTGGGTGCGCTCGATATCCAGGATGATTGCGTCGATCTCCACCAGTTTGCGTGCCACATCGAGTTGGGCGATCAGCTCGCGGTACATTGCCTGGCGCTCTGGCAAGTCATAGATCAAGACGGCGTTGTTGCGCACATCCGCCTCCACCCGAATTCGCCCTCTTGCAGTGGGGGCTCTGGAGGTGAGCGACATGCCGGGCTCCGTCTGCCCCAGGGGCGCCTGTGCGCCGAGCAACTGGTTCAGCATCGGGTTGCCCAGCCGGGGAAGGATCGGGGTGATGGGCGAGGGCTGCGCTGCCGAGGCCGGGCGTGGGCTCATCGACGACAGGACAGAGTTGTCCCGGGGCTCCAACAGCCCGCGTAGCATGCTGGCAACACCCGCGATGACCAGCTTTTCTCCGCGATAATCAATCGGGCGGTCCGCCGCGTTGGCGAATCTCAGCGGGAACGTCAGCACGCTCTGTTTTTCATCGGGGGATTTTCGCTGGCTGCTGAATTGCCTGATCTGTTCGATGTAACGCTTGGGGCCGGATATCAGCACCACGCCATCGTCAGGGAGTTCCCCCCAACCGAAACGGTTGTCGAGCAGGCCAATGTCAGTCAATGCCTGTTTGAGGTCCGCAACGGTTTGCGATGAGACCTCCAGGCGCGCGGACTGCTGCTGGTCCAGGGTGCTGATGTACAGCATGTTGTTGTACATGTACCACTGGAAGCGATGCTCTACTGCCAGCCGGTCAAGCAACGACTGCGGGGTGTTGGCGCGTATCTTGCCATTGACGGTGCCTTCCAGGTGGCCGTCGAATTGAATCTGCGTGCCAAAGGTCTGGGCGAAATCCTCCAGCACCTCACGCACCTGCTTATGGTCAGCCTCATAGGCGTAGGCGGTATTTTTCCATTCGGTGGGGATCGCGGCGAGCGGGCTTTGCATGGGCAAAAGCAACCAGGGCAGTACCAGCAGGTAGCGCCAATGAGGGCCTTTTTGAAGGGCCGCGGGCGAGACGGAGCGCAAGCGGGTGCGCTCGTGATTCTTGTTGGGCATGGGGTGTTCTCTGATTAGTGCGGCAGCGAGCGCAGTGACGTGGGTTGGAACCGTGGGGCCTGTTTTGCAAGGCGCGCGATCATTGCGCGCCAGGTATCGCGCTGGTTGAGCAGGGCTTGGAGACTGTCCAGCAAAGGCTTCTCGCTGGTGCTTTGCTGTAGACACTGAGTCAACCAGAGCGCACCCGTTGCAGGCGCCTGTGCGAGTGCACCTTGAAAGTGACTCAGGCTTGCGTTACCCAGGAGCATCCAGGTGTTGAGCTGTGATTTGTCAGGGCGGCCCTGGGTCAGTTGGACCTGCAACAAGAGGGTGTCAGGGCCGTGGCGCAGGAGTATTTCGTCATGGTCTTCGATCAGCCTTAATTCTTCGGCGCGGCTGTTCAACCAATTGGTAATGAGCGCCTTCACGTTATTGTCCGCTGTCCAGGCCGGACTTCAGTAGCATATGCCTGGCCCTGATATGTTCAGTGAAGGCGTATTCGGATTTACGGTTGGTCATCACCAGTTCATAGAACAAGTCCATGTCCGCCTCGGATCCAGAGTTCTGCTCCATCAAGTCGCTGACATCGTTTCTGCTGCGCTTCGCATCGCTAAGAAGTTGCTCTCTGTAACCCGAGTAGTAGTTCATGGATTTGCTCCTTTTTTGTGTTTCCTCTCAGTGGTTTTGTATGTCGAATTGGTTCCATGTGTAGCTGTTTATTTGGCGCGTGTGCGTGGTGGAAAATCAGGCATCCAACCGCTTGCTGCCTGGCTCTAGAAAGGTGTCGCGCATGGCGGCCCAATCAATGCAAAAGTCGCCCTCTTCGGTTTGTAACAGCAACGTCTGGGGTTTGACGGTATCGTCGGCGCGTAGCGCCCAGAGCGTGGTGTTGTGGTCGGCGAGAGCCTGGCGTGCGGCCTCCAGCTCCTGGGGATGGCACAGCAATGCCGCCTTGACCATCGGCATCTGGCTGACCATCAATTGTCTGACCAACGCGGCCATGCGTTGTGGCAGGGGCGTATCCTCCAGCAGCAGACGAATCGCCTGGTTGGCGATTGAAGAGGCATATCGTTCAAGGTTGTCGTACATCGCCTGGCGTTCGCCTTCCCAGCGTTTGAACTGCGCGTCGGCACGCCGCCAGATTTCGAGGCCGGCCTGCTCCAGCAGCTTTTCCCGCTGCTTTTCTGCCCGCTTCAGCAATTGCCTGGCCTGGGCCTTGGCATGCTCCAGTGTGTTGTGGGCATGGGCGTAATTGGCCAGGGTTTCCCGGGGGATCAGGGTTTCGGCAAAGGCGGTGGAGCCTTTGGGCAAGTCGATTTTATGTCGGCAAAACATCGTGTTCAGTCTCCATGGTCCTTGGCGCCAGGTGCTTGAGCGTCGCTGTGGATTGTCGCAATACGCCAGACCACGGCGTGCCAAAGGGTATCGAGGCGGCTGTAGGAGTCCCCAAGCGAAAGGGCTTTTTTTTCCAGTTCCAGAACGCGCTGGCGAGGGAATCTCAACCTGATGCGTTGCCAGGTGGCGGGGCTGACCCAGGTGCGTAGCAGCTGCAAGGGGTCCTCATCGGGCTGCAGCATATCTGGGGGCAATGCCTTGGACAGTCTGTTGCACCACTGGTGGAGGTTTTCATTCAACGCGCTTGCGTAGGCCGGGCGACACGCGCTGTCAATCAACGCCAGCACCAGGTCCAGTTGCTCCGGCGAGGCGAGCGCCAGTTGCAGCAATGTGGGCTGAGGCGTGGGCGGCAGGCAGGGCGTGATCCCATAGAGTCTGGCTACCCACAGGTGTCGACTGTGAACAAGCGCAGTCAGTGCTGCGTGCTCATCAACCGTTCTCCAGCCTTCGCGTGAATGCAGCCAGGGGGTTGCCCACCACTGGACCCATGCCAGGTTACTCATCGTGCGAGGATGGGCCGGCCGTTTGGGCATGCGGCAGCGCTCGCTGGCCCCTGATCCGCCAGAATGTCACGGCGATAATGAGCACCACTAAAACGATCATGGTGAAGGTGACGCTGGCCCGCCAAAAGCCAATGTCATCGCCTGGCACCAGGAACGGACCGAAATAGGCCAGGCGTTGCTGCTCCAGATAGGCCGTTGCGGGAACGAATACCACCGTCAGTTTTTGCGGATTTTCGACGGCGTTGGTCATGCCAGGAATACTGCTGGAGACCATCCGGCGCACACGGGCCTGGATGTTGTCGGGGTCAAGCCTGGGATCGTGCTTGATGAACACGGACGCGGAGGCCGGTTGTACCGGTTCGCCCGGTGCAACACGCTCGGGCAACACTACGTGTACGCGGGCGACAATCACGCCGTCGATGTTCGATAACGTGGTTTCCAGTTCCTGGGACAAGGCATAGATATAGCGCGCGCGCTCCTCGAGCGGAGTTGAGATAACCCCTTCCTTGCGAAAGGTGTCGCCCAGGGTGGCGCGGGCGGTCTTGGGCAATCCAACAGCTTCCAGCGTGCGTACGGCCCGCCCGATATCGGAGGCGTTGACCACGACGACCACGCCGTCTTTGGCGGGGACTTTGGTGGCGCGTATATGCTTGTCTGCCAACTCCGCGATGACTTCATTGGCTTCCTGCTCGGAGAGTTGGCGGTGAAGTTCGACGCGGTCACTGCAGCCATTGAGCATGAATGACAACACTAGCGTTAACGTAATAAACCGTAGGCGAGTCATTTTTATCTACTGAAGGTTGCAGATTTTATCGATGCCTTGTGCGGTTTTACCGACACTTTTTACGAGCATTTGCGTCAGCAATAACGTATCGGACAGTTGCTCAGGATACTTTCGCGCTTCATCAAACTTATTCTCGCTGCTCAAGGCTCGCAGACTTTTGGTCATGCGCTGGGTGACAGAAGTCAGCCGCTCGGATGCTTCGGACAGCATGCTCTGTGGCGTCGTGTAATGGGTCCCTGGGCTGGGCTGGGCTGACGAGTCCATGATTGAGGCGAAATAATTGACATCGGTGTGGGAGATCGAGGACTCCTGTGCGCTGGAGGACCCATTGAGATCCTCATGTTCAGCAGAGCGTACTCTTCCTATAAACATATGGCGCCTATTACGTAAGTATCGCGGGGAGGGTTTGTTATTGATGAGGCCATTCGTTGTTAGATTGGCGAAGTGACCTTCCCGCCACCCAGTGGCAGGAAGGTCAGAGAGGGCCAGGCTGATTACAAACGGAGTGCGTCAGACGCGGTTTTGATGCCTGCGGTATTTTGGTTTACCGCAGTTTTCCATGCGTTTTTCACACCGTCAGCCCTCTTTTTCGCTTCTGCGGCTTCAAGGCCTGCGTCTGCCTGCTCTGCACTCATACCACCAGCGCTGCTACCATAAGGGTTGGAGCCGGAAGAGCCAACTGAACCAATACTCATATTGTTTACTCCGTATTTAACGTTGATTTCACTGGACGCTAGCGATGCTGAGAGAAGCATTTATCACATGCAGTTTCGCCGTTCCATCATTTATGTGGCGCAGGAAATGTATGCGTTCCAATTGTGTCTGCAGGGTATGTTTCAAAAAATGTAATTTTTCAGTTTGTTGCCAGATCTTTATAGTGCGCAAGTTATGTCAGTGATATTTCCAGTTGCTTCATTCGGTAATAGAGGGTGCGCTTGGGCACGCCTAACTCGATGGCGACGCCATCAACATTATGGGCATGTCGGTTCAGCGACTCTTCAATCAGAACTTTCTCGATTTGCTGTAAACGTTCCTTGAGCGGCATCTCCCAGTCCTGGCGTTCTTTTACCGCAGCACAGAGGGGAGGGAGCCCCAGGACGAAACGCTTGGCTGTCGAGCGCAGTTCGCGCACATTCCCTGACCAGGGATGGCAAAGCAATTGTGAAAGCAGAGCGTTGGGAGGCGAGGGTGCCGGGCACTTGAAGTACTCAGCCTCCTGCCGGATCATTTTCACGAACAGCGGGATGATGCGCTCTGGTTGCTGCCTGAGTGGCGCCAGGTTGATGTTGACCACATTCAGACGAAAGTACAGGTCGCGCCTGAAGGACCCTTGAGCGACCATCTCATGCAAGGACTGCTGGGCAGAGGCAATGACGCGCATGTCTACGGGGATAAACCGGGTCGAGCCCAAGCGTTCGACGCCACGGGACTCCAATACCCGCAGCAACTTGGCTTGCAGGGGAAGCGGCATGCTGTCTATTTCGTCAAGGTACAACGTGCCCAGGTGCGCGGCTTCGACAGAACCTGCACGCGATTGCATGGCCCCGGTATAGGCGCCTCTGTTGACTCCAAAGAGCTGGCTTTCGGCAAGGCTCTCCGGTATGGCCGCACAGTTGACCGCGACGAAGTTCCCCCGTCGTCCTGACAGGCAATGAATACGTTGCGCTAAAGTGTCCTTGCCGGTGCCTGTTTCCCCAAGCAGCAGAATGTCGATGTTGAGCGCGGCAGTGTTATTGATGGTTGTTTCTATGTCTGGGCAATCATTGAACGGGGTGTCTGTTTCAACTTCACTTTGATAGGAGGCCGACATGTTGCTATTGCTCCAATTCCATTAGAGTTGTCGCGTCACTATTGTTTGATTTTTCTAGTGATAGGGATCAGTAGACCGGAAAATGCCCATGATGTCATTGCGAAAGGATGTTGGGATTGCTCACTGTTTTGCCAGTGTTGTTAAAGAACTTGAATTGGAAAAATATTCAAGTTTTTGTAGGAGTGGTATTTGCTGTGGCGCGTAGGAGCAATCCTAAATATTTTATGATTATTATTTAATTGGCGGGCTGTGCGCTTGAAGTGTCAGTTTTCTGCTCTGCCTGTTCATGTTATTAAAATACATAACAGTGTCTTAATATTTCCCCCGCTGGAAAGTCCCTGTTGTAAATGAAGCGCCCACAAAAAAACCGATGCAGGGCATCGGCTTTTTTGTGGGCGGCAGGTGCCGCAGGTCAAGCGTTACACGTTGAAGCGGAAGTGCATTACATCGCCATCTTTGACGATGTATTCCTTGCCTTCCAGGCGCCATTTACCGGCTTCCTTGGCACCGGCTTCACCCTTGAACTGGATGAAGTCGTTGTAGGCGATCACTTCGGCGCGGATAAAGCCTTTTTCGAAGTCGGTGTGGATCACGCCGGCAGCCTGTGGCGCGGTGGCGCCGACCTTGACGGTCCAGGCGCGGACTTCTTCGACACCAGCGGTGAAGTAGGTCTGCAGGTGCAGCATTTCGTAGCCTGCACGGATCACACGGTTCAGGCCGGGCTCTTCCAGGCCCAGGGCCTCGAGGAACATGTCTTTTTCTTCGCCGTCTTCCAGTTCGGCGATTTCCGCTTCGATCTTGTTGCACACCGGAACAACCATTGCGCCTTCTTCTTCGGCAATGGCCAGGACCACGTCGAGCAGCGGGTTGTTCTCGAAGCCGTCTTCAGCCACGTTGGCGATGTACATCACAGGCTTGGTGGTCAGCAGGTGGAAGCCCTTGATCACGGCCTTTTCGTCGACGCTCATGTTCTTCATCAGGCTGCGTGCAGGCTTGCCCAGGGTGAAGTGAGCAATCAGTTGCTCGAGCAGGGCCTTCTGCACCACGGCGTCCTTGTCACCGCCTTTGGCATTGCGCGTAACCTTTTGCAGTTGCTTCTCGCAGCTGTCGAGGTCGGCGAAGATCAGTTCCAGGTCGATGATCTCGATGTCGCGTTTCGGGTCGACGCTGTTGGAGACGTGAATCACGTTCTCGTCTTCAAAGCAGCGGACCACGTGAGCGATGGCATCGGTCTCACGGATGTTGGCCAGGAACTTGTTGCCCAGGCCTTCACCTTTCGACGCACCGGCTACCAGGCCTGCGATGTCGACGAACTCCATGGTGGTCGGCAGGATGCGCTTGGGATTGACGATGGCGGCCAGGGCCTCCAGGCGCGGATCGGGCATCGGCACGATACCGGTGTTGGGTTCGATGGTGCAGAAGGGGAAGTTCTCCGCCGCAATACCGGACTTGGTCAGGGCGTTGAACAGGGTGGACTTGCCGACGTTAGGTAGGCCGACGATGCCGCAATTGAATCCCATGGTGTTTCCCCTCGGAAAAAAGTCAGGCCTTCTGGCTGTGCAGGTTTTTCATCGCACGGTTCCATTCACCGGCGAAGATATCCGGCAGCACGCCGAGGGCAAAATCGATGCTGGCATCGAGTTTTTCCTGTTCGGCGCGTGGCGCACGACCCAGGACGAAATTTGAAACCATACTGGCAACGCCTGGGTGGCCAATGCCGAGCCGCAGACGGTAAAAGGTATTCTGATTGCCCAACTGCGCAATGATGTCGCGCAGGCCATTATGACCGCCATGGCCGCCGCCTTGCTTGAGCTTGGCAACGCCGGGTGGCAGGTCCAGTTCGTCATGGGCCACCAGGATTTCTTCGGGTTTGATCCGGAAGAACCCCGCAAGCGCCGCGACAGCCTGGCCGCTGCGGTTCATGTAGGTGGTGGGAATCAGCAGACGAACATCCTGACCCTGATGCGAGAAGCGTCCGGTCAGGCCAAAATATTTGCGATCGGCCACAAGATTGACGCCTTGGGCGTGGGCGATGCGCTCAACAAAAAGGGCCCCCGCGTTATGCCGGGTCTGTTCGTATTCGGCGCCTGGATTTCCCAGGCCAACGATCAGTTTGATGGCAGTCACGACAGGGGCCCTTCCTTTGGAGTTGTGGATAACATCGCCGCAACCTCGTTGCGGCGAAAGTGGACGACAGGAGCTCACTTATCCAGAGATAAACTTCGCGTTATCGCCCGCTTTCTCGCTACGTTTCGGTCCGCGATGTTTCCTCAAGCTCCGACGCTGCAGAGAGTATTACTCGGCAGCGGTTTCGCCAGCTTCATCTTCTGCTACAACACGTGGCGCGTGGACGTTGGCAACAGCCTTGTCGTCGTTGTGAGCCAGTGCAACGAACTCAACGCCTTTAGGGGCTTTGAGGTCGGACAGGTGAATGATGGTGCCGATTTCAGCAGCCGACAGGTCGACTTCGATGAACTCAGGCAGATCTTTCGGCAGGCAGCTTACTTCCAGCTCGGTAGTGGTGTGGGAAACAACGCCACCTTTCTTGACCGGAGCTTCTTCACCAACAAAGTGCACAGGCACGATAGCGGTCAGTTTCTGACCAGCAACAACGCGTACGAAGTCAGCGTGCAGTACGTGACCTTTGGCCGGGTGGCGTTGCAGAGCCTTGATGATAACGTTCTGCTTTTTGCCGCCAACGTTCAGTTCGATAACGTGGCTGTAGGCAGCATCGTTTTCGAGCAGTTTGGCAACTTCTTTAGCCAGCATGCTGATGGATTCAGGGGCTTTTTCGCCACCGTAAACTACAGCTGGAACCAGGCTTGCGAGACGACGCAGGCGGCGGCTCGCACCTTTCCCCAGGTCGGAACGCAGTTCAGCATTCAAAGTAAAATCGTTCATGTTGTATCTCCAAAATAACCACATTCGCCCCAGCGTTTGCGACCAGCGCTAAAGGCGATATGGGCAAAAAAGCCCCGCCCCAGCATGGTGCTGGGGCGGGGCGCTTTTCGTCAGGTTGATGCCACCAAGGTTTGACCCTTAGCGGAACATCGCACTGATCGATTCTTCATTGCTGATGCGGCGAACCGCCTCAGCAACAACCGGTGCGATATCCAGTTGACGGATACGCGCACAGGCTTGAGCAGCGGCGGACAACGGGATGGTGTTGGTCACCACCAGTTCGTCCAGCACGGAATTCTCGATGTTCTCGATCGCTCGGCCCGACAGCACAGGATGTGTGCAGTAGGCGAAGACTTTAGCCGCACCGTGCTCTTTCAAGGCTTTAGCCGCGTGGCACAGGGTGCCGGCGGTATCGACCATGTCATCGACCAGAATACAGGTACGCCCTTCGACATCACCGATGATATGCATCACTTCAGAGTGATTGGCTTTCTCACGGCGTTTGTCGATGATCCCGAGGTCCACGCCCAGGGATTTGGCAACAGCCCGTGCACGCACGACGCCACCAATGTCCGGGGACACGATCATCAGGTTTTCAAAGCGCTGGTCTTCGATGTCATCCACCAGAACGGGGGAGCCGTAGATGTTATCTACCGGAATATCGAAGAACCCCTGGATTTGGTCAGCGTGCAGGTCAACCGTGAGAACACGATCGATACCTACCACGGTCAGCATGTCAGCGACGACTTTCGCGCTGATAGCCACACGTGCGGAACGCGGACGGCGATCCTGACGGGCATAACCAAAGTAAGGGATTACAGCTGTGATTCGAGTCGCTGAGGAGCGGCGGAAGGCATCAGCCATCACGACGAGTTCCATCAGGTTATCGTTGGTCGGAGCGCAAGTCGGCTGAATAATGAAAACATCTTTACCGCGGACATTTTCATTGATCTCGGCTGTAATCTCGCCGTCGGAAAATTTACCGACTGAGATGTCACCGAGAGGGATATGCAGCTGACGTACAACACGCCGAGCCAGATCGGGGTTAGCATTCCCCGTAAAGACCATCATCTTGGACACGCGCAGTACCTAGAGGCTGAGGGTAACCTGGATGAGTATAGAAAATGGCAGGGGCGGCTGGATTCGAACCAACGCATGGCAGGATCAAAACCTGCTGCCTTACCGCTTGGCGACGCCCCTGTATCTGTTGCAACGAGTACCCAGTACTCGGTTCCTTTAGAGCAGACTTTGCAGCTTGCGATGCAACATCGAAACGTTGCTCCCCTTTGCTACAAACCCTGTAAGGGTCTCTGTAAGAAGGGCCGAGACTTTATCAGCTTCAGCTTTGTTTGGGAAGCCCCCAAACACACAACTTCCAGTTCCGGTGAGTTTTGCTTCGGTAAATTTACCTAACAAATTCAATGCGTTACGTACATCTGGATAACGCATTGCTACCACCGGTAAGCAGTCATTTCGACTGTTTCCCTTGGGAACGGGGCGCACTTTAATGGGAGAAGAGTTACGTGTCAACAACGGATCTGAAAAAATTTCTGCTGTACTTACAGATACTTGCGGAACAAGCACGACATACCACGGCTCTTCGGGGTCTACGGGGGTGAGTTTTTCCCCGACACCCTCAGCAAATGCGGCGTGCCCACGCACAAAAACCGGGACGTCGGCGCCCAGTGTCAGGCCCAGCGCGGCCAGGCGATCTTCATCCCAGCCCAGTTGCCACAAGTGATTAAGACCGAGCAGGGTGGTTGCGGCATTCGAGCTGCCACCGCCGATGCCGCCGCCCATTGGCAGGATTTTATCGATCCAGATATCAATACCCAGCGAACAGCCGGATTGTTCCTGGAGCTTTTTTGCCGCCTTCACGATCAGATTGCTGTCATGGGGCACATCGGCAAATTCGGTGTGCAGTTGAATCACCCCATCGTCGCGTACGGCGAAGGTCATCTCATCGCCGTAGTCGAGAAATTGAAACAGCGTCTGCAACTCGTGATAGCCGTCTTCACGACGACCGAGGATGTGCAGCATCAAATTGAGCTTGGCCGGGGAGGGCAGGGTCAGGCGTTCGGTCATGTCACTGCCCCAGCTTGCGCGGTTGCCAGTCCTTGATCACCAGCGTGACGTCAAGGTTGCTGCCGTGCAGCTTGATGCGCTCGGGCAGCCAATAGCCGCTTTGCTCCACATAACTGAGGTACTCAACCTGCCAGCCATCCTGTTCCAGGGTGGCCAGGCGGCTATCGCCATTGAGGCTCAAGCGGCTCTTGCTGTCAGGCGCGGGCAGGCCGCGAACCCACCAGACCAGGTGCGAGACCGGCAGCTTCCAGCCGACCTGCTCTTCAAGCAATGCCTCCGGTGATGGCGCTTCATAGCGGCCCTGGTTGGCCACTTCGAGGCTCACTTGCCCCGGTCGCCCGGTCAGGCGTGCAGCGCCACGGCCCAGGGGGCCAGAAAGGCGGATATCGTAATAATCCTGGCGTTGCAGCCAGAACAAGGTGCCGCTGCCCGAATCCTTCGGTGCACGCACGCCGATCTTGCCTTCGATCTGCCAGCCATCAATGCTGCTGAGCTGATCCTTGTGCTGGCGCCACTGCGCCGGGTTGCCCTGGCCTTCGACGGATTCACGGGCACCGAAGCCCGCACAACCGGCGAGCAGGGCGATAAAACTGAAAACGATGGCGTGGCGCAAAAACATAGAATTAAAGAGTCTCGGATCCGGTCAGGCGCTTGATGGTGCTGCGCAGGATAGGGCTGTCGGGTTGTTCCTTGAGGAACTTGGCCCAGATTTGTCGGGCTTCGCGTTGGTTGCCCTTGGCCCAGAGCACTTCGCCCAGGTGTGCGGCCACTTCCTGGTCGGGGAACCGCTCCAGGGCTTGGCGCAACAGGCGTTCGGCTTCGTCGAGGTTGCCCAGGCGGTAATTCACCCAGCCCAGGCTGTCCAGCACTGCCGGGTCTTCCGGGTTGAGCTGGTGCGCCTGTTCGATCAGGACCTTGGCCTCGGCATAGCGCGTTGTACGGTCTGACAAGGTGTAGCCCAGGGCGTTCAGTGCCATGGCATTGTCCGGGTCGCGCTTGATGATCAAGCGCAGGTCCTTTTCCATCTGCGCCAGGTCATTGCGTTTCTCGGCCTGCATGGCGCGGGTGTACAGCAAGTTCAGGTCGTCGGGGTATTGCAGCAGGGCCTGGGCGAGGATTTTCCAGGCGCGCTCCCCCTGATTGTTGGCCGACAAGGTCTCGGCCTGGATCAGATACAGCTGGATGGCATAGTCCGGCTCGGCATCGCGGGCCGCGGCCAGGCGTTTTTCGGCTTCGTCAGTGCGGCCGTTGTTCATCAGGATATCGGCCTGGCGCAGTTGCGCCGGCAGGTAGTCGTTGCCGGGGCCGACCTGGGCGTACTCGATCAGCGCGCCTTGCGGGTCATCCCGTTCCTCGGCGATGCGCCCCAGGTTCAGGTGGGCCGAGTCGACGTGGCTTTCCCGGGCGATCAGTTCTTCCAGGTAACCCTTGGCCTCTTCCCAGGCCTTGGCTTCCAGGCAGACCAGCGCCAGGGAGTAACGTAGTTCGTCATCATCCGGGTATTGCTGGACCAGGCTGGCGAACTCCACCTTGGCGTCTTCCATGCGGTCCTGTTCCACCAACATGCGCGCGTAAGTCAGGCGCAGGCGCTTGTCGTCCGGATACTTCTTGATGCTCTTTTGCAGTAGCGGCAAGGCTTCCTTGCCCCGGTTGAGGCTTTGCAGCAGGCGTGCGCGCAACAGCAGCGGGGCTATTTCACCTTCTTCCGGCGGGTTTTGCTCCAGCAGCTTGAGGGCGGCTTGCGGTTCGTCATCCTGTTGCAACAACAGCGCCTTGCCAAATACCAACTGGCCGTTGCTCGGGTGCTTTTGCAGCAGGCGGTCGAAACTCTTCATCAGGCCATCGCGGGTGTCCTGGTCGGTATCGGCCGCGGAGAGGGCGAGGAAGTCAAAGTGGGTATCGCCCTTGCCCTGCAAGACTTTCTCCATGTAGACCATGGAGTCGTCGTAGCGCCCGGCCCGCGCCAGCTGGATCGCCGCGGCGCGCTGGGCCTCCAGGTCGTCCGGGGCGTTTTTCGCCCAGATCAACGCGGTATCCAGGGCTGCCTGGTCGGCGCCCAGGTATTCGGCGATGCGAAACGCTCGCTCGGAGATCCCCGGGTCCTGGGTGTTGACGGCCTGGGTCACGTAGTTATCCAGAGCAATGTCGAAACGATTGCGCTGGCCGGCGAGCTCCGCGCTCAGCAGGCTGAACACCGTTTCTTCGCTGAACGAGGAATAAACCTTGGGCTTTTCAGGGGCGGGGGTGCTGTCTTCCACCGGCGCAGGACTCTGCGACGATACGGGGGCCATGGACTGGCAGCCCCCGAGGAAGGCAAGGGCAAGGAGCAACGCGGAAGATCTATTCATATAGGAAGAGGACGACTAACCTGCGGTCGGATCATCATGACACAAGCCCTCGGCCAAACATAACCGGGGCACTCGTATTGCCTTAAATGCCTTCTATGTAGCAGCGAGCTTGCTCGCGAAAAACGCCAAGACGCCGCGTTTACCCAAGGTGCCAGCGTTTTCGTTGACGATTTTTGCGAGCAAGCTCGCTCCTGCAAAGGGTCTTTATAGACACAAGGCATTAGGACAATAGACGACGGTGGTTGTTCTGGATGAGTCGAAGTAGGACAATTGTCGGCTTCTCGACATCATCAGCGATATTGAATGGCCTTCCTTGCTCTGGGTATCAACCACAAGACTGCTTCTGTAGACGTCCGCGAGCGCGTGGCGTTTACCCCGGAGCAATTGGTTGAGGCTTTGCAGCAGCTGTGCCGGCTCACCGACAGCCGCGAAGCTGCGATCCTTTCCACCTGCAATCGCAGCGAGCTCTATATAGAGCAGGAACATCTTTCGGCGGATGTCGTGCTGCGCTGGCTGGCTGATTACCATCATTTGAGCCTGGATGACCTGCGCGCCAGTGCTTATGTGCATGAAGATGATGCGGCAGTTCGTCACATGATGCGTGTTGCATCCGGGCTTGATTCGCTGGTGCTGGGCGAACCGCAAATCCTCGGCCAGATGAAGTCGGCCTACGCCGTGGCCCGCGAAGCCGGGACCGTGGGGCCGTTGCTGGGGCGTTTGTTCCAGGCCACCTTCAATTCGGCCAAGCAGGTGCGCACCGATACGGCGATCGGTGAAAACCCGGTCTCCGTGGCTTTTGCTGCCGTCAGCCTGGCCAAGCAGATCTTCAGCGACCTGCAGCGCAGCCAGGCCCTGCTGATCGGCGCGGGCGAGACCATCACCCTGGTCGCCCGGCACCTGCATGACCTGGGCGTCAAGCGTATCGTGGTAGCCAACCGAACCCTGGAGCGCGCCAGCATCCTGGCCGAAGAGTTCGGTGCCCACGCGGTATTGCTGGCTGACATCCCGGCCGAGCTGGTGCGCAGCGATATCGTGATCAGCTCCACCGCCAGCCAGCTGCCGATCCTGGGCAAGGGGGCGGTGGAAAGCGCGTTGAAGCTGCGCAAGCACAAGCCGATTTTCATGGTGGATATCGCCGTTCCCCGTGATATCGAGCCAGAAGTCGGCGAGTTGGACGACGTTTACCTCTATAGCGTCGACGACCTGCATGAAGTGGTCGCCGAAAACCTCAAGAGCCGCCAGGGTGCTGCCCAGGCTGCCGAGGAAATGGTCGCGATCGGCGCCGATGACTTTATGGTGCGTCTGCGCGAGCTGGCTGCCGTGGATGTGCTCAAGGCCTATCGCCAACAGGGCGAGCGCTTGCGTGACGAGGAATTGCTCAAGGCCCAGCGTCTGCTGGCCAATGGCGGTAACGCTGAAGATATTTTGATGCAATTGGCCCGTGGCCTCACCAACAAGCTGTTGCATGCTCCCAGCGTACAGCTTAAAAAACTGACAGCCGAAGGCCGCCTCGATGCGCTGGCCATGGCCCAGGAACTCTTTGCCCTCGGTGAGGGCGCGTCAGACAGCTCTTCGGATAAAAAACTGCAATGAAAGCGTCACTGCTCAATAAACTGGACGTGCTCCAGGACCGTTTCGAAGAACTGACCGCCTTGCTTGGCGATGGCGAGGTTATTTCCGATCAAACCAAGTTCCGCGCCTATTCCAAGGAATACGCCGAAGTTGAGCCGATCGTGACCACCTACTCGCAACTGCTCAAAGTGCAGGCCGACCTCGAAGGCGCCCAGGCGCTGCTCAAGGACAGCGACCCGGACATGCGTGAAATGGCCGTGGAAGAAGTCCGCGAAGCCAAGGAAAAGCTCGTTGAGCTGGAAGGCGATCTGCAACGCATGCTGCTGCCCAAGGATCCTAACGATGGGCGCAACGTCTTCCTGGAAATCCGCGCCGGTACCGGCGGCGACGAGGCGGCGATCTTCTCCGGCGACCTGTTCCGCATGTATTCGCGCTATGCCGAGCGTCGCGGCTGGCGTGTCGAAATCCTCTCCGAGAACGAAGGGGAGCACGGCGGCTACAAGGAAATCATCGCCCGGGTCGAAGGCGAGAACGTCTACGGCAAGCTGAAGTTCGAATCCGGCGCCCACCGCGTACAGCGCGTTCCAGCCACCGAGTCCCAAGGCCGCATCCACACCTCGGCCTGCACCGTGGCGGTATTGCCCGAGCCGGACGAGCAGGAAACCATCGAAATCAATCCGGCAGATTTGCGTGTCGACACCTATCGTTCGTCCGGCGCCGGTGGTCAGCACGTCAACAAGACCGACTCGGCAATCCGCATCACTCACCTGCCGTCCGGCATTGTGGTGGAGTGCCAGGAAGAGCGGTCCCAGCACAAGAACCGTGCGCGGGCCATGTCCTGGCTGTCGGCCAAGCTCAACGACCAGCAGACCAGCGCCGCCGCCAACGCGATTGCCAGCGAGCGCAAGTTGCTGGTGGGCTCGGGTGACCGGTCCGAGCGCATTCGCACCTATAACTACGCCCAGGGCCGGGTCACCGACCATCGGGTCAACCTGACCCTGTATTCCCTGGACGAAATCCTTGCCGGTGGCGTGGACGCAGTGATCGAGCCGTTGCTTGCCGAATACCAGGCCGACCAACTGGCCGCGATAGGTGAATAAATGACCATTATTGCCAGCTTGTTGCGCGCCGCCGAGCTGCCCGACTCGCCGACTGCCCGTCTGGATGCGGAGTTGCTGCTGGCGGCTGCCCTGGGCAAGTCCCGCAGCTACCTGCACACCTGGCCAGAAAAAATCGTCAGCAGCGAAGACGCGCTACGTTTTGCCGGCTACCTGCAACGTCGTCGCAGCGGTGAGCCGGTGGCCTACATCCTCGGCCAGCAGGGCTTCTGGAAGCTCGACCTGGAAGTCGCGCCGCACACGTTGATCCCGCGCCCCGACACCGAGCTGCTGGTGGAAGCGGCCCTGGAATTATTGCCCGCCAGCCCGGCCAACGTCCTCGACCTGGGCACCGGCAGCGGCGCCATCGCCCTGGCCCTGGCCAGCGAGCGCCCGGCCTGGCGCGTGACGGCGGTAGATCGCGTATTTGAGGCCGTGGCCCTGGCCGAGCGCAATCGCCAGCGCCTGCACCTGGATAACGTCACGGTGCTCAACAGCCACTGGTTCAGCGCCCTGAAAGATCACACCTATCACCTGATCATCAGCAACCCCCCCTATATTGCCGACAACGATCCGCACCTGGTGGCGGGCGATGTGCGCTTCGAACCCGCCAGCGCATTGGTCGCAGGTCACGATGGCCTGGACGACCTGCGGCTGATCATCGCCCAGGCGCCGCTGCACCTGGAGGCCGGTGGCTGGTTGCTGCTGGAGCATGGTTACGACCAGGCGCCGGCCGTGCGTGACCTGTTGCTGGCGCAAGGTTTTGCCGAGGTCCACAGCCGTATCGACCTCGGCGGCCATGAGCGCATCAGCCTGGGACGCCGGCCGTGCTGACTGATCAGGAGCTGTTGCGCTATAGCCGACAGATTCTGTTGCAACAGGTCGACATCGAAGGCCAGTTGCGCCTGAAAAACAGCCGTGTATTGATCGTCGGCCTGGGTGGCCTCGGTGCTCCGGTGGCCCTGTACCTGGCAGCCGCCGGTGTGGGTGAGCTGCATCTGGCGGACTTTGACACGGTCGACCTGACCAACCTGCAACGCCAGATCATCCACGACACCGACAGCGTCGGCCTGAGCAAGGTCGATTCGGCTATCCGCCGCCTGAGTGCGATCAACCCCGAGATCCGGCTGGTTGCCCACCGCGCTGCGCTGGACGTTGATTCGTTGGCCGCTGCCGTAGCCGGCGTGGACCTGGTGCTCGATTGCTGCGACAACTTCGCGACCCGCGAAGCGGTGAACGCGGCGTGCGTCGAAGCTGGCAAGCCTTTGGTCAGCGGTGCGGCGATTCGCCTGGAAGGCCAACTCTCGGTGTTCGATCCGCGACGCCCGGAAAGCCCGTGCTACCACTGTTTATATGGGCACGGCAGCGACACCGAACTGACCTGTAGCGAAGCCGGCGTCGCCGGTCCTCTGGTAGGCCTGGTCGGCAGCCTGCAAGCCTTGGAAGCCCTGAAACTGCTGGCCGGTTTTGGCGAACCCCTGGTCGGCCGCCTGCTGCTGATCGACGCCCTGGGCACACGTTTTCGCGAGCTGCGGGTCAAGCGTGATCCCGCTTGCAGCGTCTGCGGTCGCCAGCATGGTTAAGGATGCACCGATTGGTGTATTCGACTCCGGGGTCGGCGGCCTGTCGGTGCTCGACGAAATTCATCGTTTGTTGCCCCATGAGTCGCTGCTGTACGTGGCGGATTGCGGGCATATCCCCTACGGCGAGAAAACCCCGGCATTCATTCGCGAACGTTCGCGGGTGGTTGCAGAGTTTTTCCGCGGGCAGGGCGCCAAGGCCTTTGTGATTGCCTGCAACACGGCAACTGTGGCGGCGGTCGCGGATTTGCGCAGTGATTATCCGGATTGGCCGCTGGTGGGCATGGAGCCGGCGGTCAAACCTGCGGCTGCCGCGACGCGCAGTGGTGTGGTCGGGGTACTTGCCACCACGGGCACCTTGCAAAGCGCCAAGTTCGCCGCGCTGCTGGATCGCTTCGCCACCGATGTGCGGGTGGTGACGCAACCTTGCCCGGGGGTGGTAGAGCTGATCGAAGCCGGCGACCTCAACAGCCCGGCGCTGCGCCAGATGCTGCAAGGGTATGTCGCGCCGCTGATCGAGGCCGGGTGCGACACCATTATTCTGGGCTGCACTCACTATCCTTTCCTCAAGCCCTTGCTGGCGACGCTGCTGCCACCGTCAATCATCCTGATCGACACCGGCGCGGCAGTGGCGCGTCAGTTGCAGCGCCTGCTGGGCGAACGCCAACTGCTGGCCGAGGGCAATCCTCGGGCGGCGCAATTCTGGACCAGCGGTGATCCGCAACATCTCAGAAATATCCTACCCACACTATGGAAATTCAGCGGCGTTGTGCGAAGCTTCGCCCTGTGAAAAATTCGTGAAATAGCGGGTTTTTCAGCTGAACTTCTGCGTTGTCCGTGATTTCTATAGCTCTTGATGAGCAATACAAAACCATACAACTTCGTTTGGAAAGGATGTTTCTTATGAAGCGCTTGTTCTGTTTGGCCGCGATTGCGGCCGTTTTGGTAGGGCACTCTGTTTCTTCCCAGGCTGCCGGCCTGGAATTTGGGGTGGGGCATACAAGCGATTCGACCATGACCTATCGCCTGGGCCTGCAATCGGACTGGGACAAGAGCTGGTTGCAGAGCGATGTCGGGCGCCTGACCGGCTACTGGAGCGGCGCCTATACCTTCTGGGATGGTGACGAACGCGCCAGTGTCAGCAGCTTGTCGTTTTCCCCGGTGTTTGTGTATGAGTTCGCCGGTGAGTCGGTGAAACCCTATATCGAAGCGGGGATCGGCGTGGCGTTGTTCTCACGCAGCAAGGTGGAAGACAACAACATCGGCGGGGCTTTCCAGTTCGAAGATCGCCTGGGCTTTGGCTTGCGCTTCGCCGGCGGGCACCAGGTGGGGATCCGTGCCACGCACTATTCCAACGCGGGCATCAGCAGCCACAACGATGGTATCGAGAGCTATTCGTTGAACTACACCATGCCGCTCTGATACTCCCCAAGCACAGCCCGACCCATGTAGGAGCGGGCTTGTGTGGGAGCCGGGCTTGCCCGCGATGCAGACGACTCGGTGCTTCAGGCAAACCGCAGTGATGCTATCGCAGGCAAGCCAGCTCCCACACAAGCCAGCTCCCACATGTGACCACCACCGTTTTCAGAATCAGCGGTAGACCGTTGCAATCCCCTGGCGCTCTTCAAGGCACTCCGGCGCGCCCATCTCGAATTCCCGGCAAATCAGCGGTCGTTTTTCATAGATCGTGCACATCATCGTGTCGCGATCCAGCGCGGCGCACCAGCCGTCGTCCAGGCGCAGCATGACTTCGCCGCCCCAATCGTCCGTGTCGATATAGCGATCAGGCACGCCGGTGTCGGTGATCAGCATGACTTCCAATTGACAGCAGCAGGCTGCGCACGTGGAACAGGTGACGGCGGGTTCGGTGATTTGGGTGTGGGGGATGTTGGTCATAGACGCGCAGTGTAAGGCAAGCCGGTCGAATGCGTGTGAAAGCTCTGACGGACGTCAGCGCGCGAGCCGGTGCAGGCCGGGAAATACCACGGCCCAAAGCAGCGCGATTGCCACCAGGGTCGGGGCTGTGGCAAATCCGAAGCTCACGCCTGCCAACTGGCTGCCGGCGTAGTACGACAGCGGCCCGCCCACGGCCCCTAGCAGGCTTGCGCGCCACCAGGGCCGCGCGCTCCAGGCCAGGCAATGGCGCAAGGTGGTCGCCAGCAACGCCCACAGCAAGATCAACCACCCAGGAATCAACGGGCCGGGTTCACTGAACTCGAACACGCCTAACGTGCGCAATAGCGTGTCGAGCAGGGTACCGAGCACGGTCACGCTCAAGATCAACCGCCCCTCAGCGGCCCATGAAGTTATCCACAGCAGGTGAATTGCCAGGACGACCAGCCCGAGCAATAACCACAGGCTGTCGCCCCCCATCACACAGGCAAACCAGCCGCACTGGAACAGCGCGGCATTGGCCAGGTTTTTAAGCATTGAAACGCCCGAGCAGCGGTTGTGTCACCGCGCTGGGCTTGGCCAGCAGCAATTGCGCAGTGCCGATGGTGCGCTCCATAAAGCCGCCTTCGCAGTAGCACAGGTAGAACTCCCACAACCGCAGGAAGTATTCGTCGTAGCCCAACTCCGTGAGCCGGCCATGGGCGCGGCGAAAGTTCTCGTGCCACAAGCGCAGGGTTCGCGCGTAATGCAGGCCGAAGTCTTCCATGTGCAGCAGGTTCATATCGGTGTCGCGGCTGACGATCTGCAACATTTTCTGCACACAGGGCAGGGCGCCGCCGGGGAAGATGTAGCGCTGGATAAAGTCGACGCTGCTTTTGGCCTGCTCGTAGCGTTGTTCGCGAATGGTGATGGCCTGCAGCAACATCAGCCCGTCGCTCTTGAGCAAGTGTGCGCATTGCTTGAAGTAGGTGGGCAAGAAACGATGGCCAACCGCTTCGATCATTTCAATGGACACCAGCTTGTCGTACTGCCCGCTCAGGTCGCGGTAGTCCTGCAGCAGCAGCGTCACCTGATTCTGCAAACCCAAGGCCTGGATGCGCTGTTCGGTGTAGGCAAATTGCTCTTTGGACAAGGTAGTCGTGGTAACCCGGCAGCCGTATTGCTGGGCTGCGTAGAGGGCCATGCTGCCCCAGCCAGTACCGATTTCCAGCAAGTGGTCCGAGGGCTTGAGTGCCAGTTTCTGGCAGATGCGCTCCAGCTTGTTGAGCTGTGCCTGCTCCAGCGTATCGTCGGGGGTAAGGAACTGCGCCGCCGAATACATCATGGTCGGGTCGAGAAACTCCTGGAACAGGTCGTTACCCAGGTCATAGTGGGCGGCGATGTTTTTTTGCGAGCCCTTGCGGGTATTGCGGTTGAGCCAGTGCAAGCCTTGGGTGAAGGGGCGGGCCAGCTTGGCCAGGCCACCCTCGAGGGCGTCCAGTACATCAAGGTTGCTGACCATCACGCGTACCACGGCAGTCAGGTCCGGGCTGCTCCAGAAACCATGAATGAACGCCTCGCCCGCGCCGATGGAACCGTTGGCAGCCACCAGGCCCCACACGGCCGGGTCGAGGATCTGGATCTCACCCAGCAAATGCGCTTCCCGTGCCCCGAACACCTGGCGTTCACCGTCCTCGATCACCACCAGTTGGCCATGGCGCAGCTTGCCGAGTTGGCGTAGCACGGCTTTGCGCAACAGCGCGCCGGTCAGGCCGTTGATGTTCAGGCGCTGGGATTTGATCGATAAGCTAGGGGATTTCATGGTGGCGATCCTTGGGATACCCAATTGCACAGGCGTCATCGGCCGCCTGATGGGGGAAAATCGGTGTGCGTTTAAGGAGCAGGCGCAGGGCTTGCCAGTAGATAGCCAGGCAGGTCTTGGCGGTCATCCACGGAAAGCGCCGCAAGTAGCGATGCAGGCTGGCGCGGTCGAGGGCTTCGCGTTGCAGGCTCAAGGTGGCGTCGAACACCTTGCTCTCGCCTTGCCAGTCGGCCATATGCACCCCCAGGCGTTGGCCGGGCGGGCTGAAGCTCATGCGGTATTGCAGATCCCGGGGCAGGAAGGGCGATACATGAAATGCCTTGGCCACCGCGAAATGCTGATGCTCGCCGCCCGCCAGGGCCCGGGCGGGCAGCACATAGTGGTAGCGCTCGCGCCACGGGGTGTTGGTCACTTCACAGACAATCGCCGCCAGTTGCCCGTCGCCCTCGAAGCAGTAGAAGAAACTCACCGGGTTAAATGCCAGGCCCCAACTGCGGGCCTGGGTCAGCAGGCAGATATTGCCTTGGGGTGTATGCCCAAGGGTCGTGCCGACCAGTTGGCGCACGGCGTCGCTCAAGCAGGTGCCATCGCGGGTCAACTCACGCAGGTAATCCTGCTGGCGAAACGCAAAGGGCGCGAAGCGGCCACTGCCGGCCAACGGTGACAGCCCCAGCACCTGCTCCTGTTCGCTGAGGTCCAGGTACAGCAGGCCGATGCGATAGCGAAAGGCATGCCCCTTGGGGGTAAATCGCCGATGGGCAATCCAGCCGCTGTAGAGGGCGCTGTTCACAGGGTTTCCCCAAACGCCTGGGCCACGCGCAGGGCGCTGACCACGCCGTCTTCATGAAAGCCGCTGGCCCAGTAGGCCCCGCAATAATAGGTGTGCTGGGCGCCATGCAATTCTTCCCAGCGTGCCTGTGCCGCCACCGCCGCCAGGCTGTATTGCGGATGGGCATAGGTGTAGCGGGCAAGGATTTTCAGCGGGTTGATAATCGCTGTCTGGTTGAGGCTCACACAAAAGGTGGTGTCGCTGTCGATCCCTTGCAGGATGTTCATGGCGTAGGTGACGGCTGCCGGCTTGTGCGTGCTGGCGTCCAGCCGATAGTTCCAACTGGCCCAGGCCAGGCGGCGGTCGGGCAGCAAGCGCGTATCGGTGTGCAGGACCACGTCATTGTCGGCGTAGGTTATCGCCCCCAGGATCTGCTGTTCGGCCAGGCTGGGATCGTCCAGCAAAGCCAAGGCCTGGTCGCTGTGGCAGGCGAAGATCACTTTGTCGAAGATTTCGCGGCCGTCGGCACTGTAGATCACTGCGCCTTCTGGCGTGCGCTCGACTTTCTGTACCGGGCAGTTGAGGCGGATGTGTTGGCGAAACGAGTGGGTCAGTGGCTCGATATAGCGGCTGGACCCGCCTTCGATCACGCACCATTGCGGCCGATTATTCACCGACAGCAAGCCGTGGTTTTTGAAGAACCGCACGAAGAACTGCAGCGGGAAGGCCAGCATGTCCGCCAGGGACATCGACCAGATCGCCGCGCCCATGGGCACGATGTAGTGGCGGATAAACCGCGGGCCATAATTGCCCGCCTGCAAGTATTCACCCAGGGTCATCTGCGCGCTGATGCGTTGTTCCTGCAAATCCAGGGGCGCCTGGCGATTGAAACGCAGAATGTCGCGCAACATGCCCCAGAAACCCGGAGACAGGATATTGCTGCGCTGGGCGAACAGGCTGTTGAGGTTATTGCCGTTGTACTCGACGTTTTCCTCCGGGGCGCAGACCGAGAAGCTCATTTGGGTCGGCTTGAACTGCACGCCAATTTGCTGCAGCAGGCGGATGAAGTTGGGGTAGGTCCAGTCGTTGAACACGATAAAGCCGGTGTCCAGCGCGTACTGTGCGCCGTCGACGGTCACGTCTACCGTGTGGGTATGGCCGCCAATTCGGTCAGCGGCTTCGAACAGCGTGATGTCATGGCGGCGGCTGAGCAGATAGGCGCTGGTCAGCCCGGAAATACCGCTGCCGATAATCGCGACTTTCACAGGTTGTCCTTGTGCGGCGGCGGGCTGCGCAGCATGCGTTTGCCGATAATCAGTTGCGCGCGGTTCGGCAGTTTCGACAGCGGCCACAGGGTGGCGATGAACAGGGCCGGGAAGGCGATCTCCAGTGGGCGTTTTTCAAGTTTGCCGAAGATATGCCGTGCGGCTTTGTCCGCCGGCCAGCTCAGAGGCATAGGGAAATCGTTGCGTTCGGTCAGTGGGGTGTCGACGAAACCGGGGCTCACTACCGTGACGTCGATGCCTTCGGGCGACAGGTCGATGCGCAGGGATTCGAACAAGTAGCGCAGGCCGGCCTTGGACGCGCCATAGGCTTCTGCGCGGGGCATCGGCAGGTAGGTGACGGCACTGGCGACCCCCACCAAATGCGGGGTTTGCCCGGCACGCAGCAGCGGCAGCGCGGCTTCGATGCAGTAACTGCTGGCCAGCAGGTTGGTGCGCACCACGTGTTCGATAATCGAGGCATCGAACTGCTTGGCATCCACATATTCGCAGGTGCCGGCATTGAGGATCACGGTGTCCAGGGCGCCCCAGGTTTGCGCGATCTGTTCGCCGATTTCCCGTACCACCTGGCTGTTGGTCAAGTCGCCGGCGACCACCAGCACTTGCCCGGGGTAGCGTTGGGCCAGTTGTTCCAGTGGCGCCTTGGAGCGCGCACTCAGCGCCACCTGCGCACCACTGCCGAGCAGTTCTTCGGCCAATGCGGCACCGATGCCACTGCTTGCCCCTGTCAGCCAATAACGTCGTGGCGATTTCAGGCTCATGCCATTCTCCCTTTCAACCAACGGACCAGCCGGCCAAGGACCGGTAGGTGTTCGTAAAGCAGCGCGCTAGCATCAAAGTAATCGCGGTGCCGGTAAACCTTGTCGTGCCATAGCAGATGGGAGCAGCCCTCGACCTGAATCTGTCGGCCACCCGCCAGGCGTGGGTGGCAGAAACTCATGGTCCAGCGCAGATAACCCTCGCCATCGGCCACGTGGTCGAAGGCGTGGAAGTCAAAACGCAGTTGCTCGACGTTGCTATAAAGCTGGGCGAAGTACGCTTGCAGCGCGCTGATACCGTGGACCTGATGCAGTGGGTCGGTAAACGATATGTCCTGGCTGTACAGGCTGTCGAGCAGGTGCAGGTTGTGCTTGTCCAGGCGGGCGAAGGACTGGGCGAACTGGCGCAGGAAGTCACTCATACACGCCTCCCACCGCCTGGCGTGAGGGCAGGGCACGAAAGGCCGCCAACGCGCGCTCACGGGAATGCTTGAGGTCGACGATGGGGCGCGGGTAGTCGGCCACGCCAAACAGGCCGCCGGCGGCGTCGGGGTTGTGCACTTCCTTCTTGTTCAAGCCCGCCAGTTGCGGCAGCCACTGCTTGATAAAGCGCCCTTCGCCGTCGAATTTCTCGGACTGGCTCAGCGGGCTGAAAATGCGGAAGTACGGCGCCGAGTCAGTGCCGGTGGACGAACTCCACTGCCAGCCGCCGTTGTTGGCCGCCAGATCGCCGTCGATCAAGTGCCGCATAAAAAAGCGCTCGCCTTCGCGCCAGTCGATCAGCAGGTTCTTGGTCAGGAACATCGCCACCACCATGCGCAGGCGGTTATGCATCCAGCCGGTTTCCAGCAGTTGGCGCATCGCGGCGTCGATGATCGGCAGGCCGGTGCGCGCCTCTTGCCAGGCTGCAAGGTCAGCGGGGGCATGGCGCCAGGCCACGGCTTCGGTTTCCGGGCGAAACGCACGGTGGCGCGACACCCGTGGGTAGCCCACCAGGATATGTTTATAGAACTCGCGCCACAGCAACTCGTTGATCCAGGTGATGACGCCGATATCGCCGCTTTCGAATTCACCCTGGTTGCTTTGCAGCGCCGCATGCAGGCACTGGCGCGGCGAAACCACGCCGGCTGCGAGGTATGCCGACAGTTGGCTGGTGCCGGGCTTGGCCGGGTAGTCGCGCTCGTCCTTGTAGTAGCTGATCTGAGCGTCGGCAAACTGCTCAAGGCGCCGCTGTGCCTCGTCTTCACCGGCCGGCCAAAGTGCGCGCAGGGTGTCGCTGGGCGGGGCAAACCCTGGGACTTGCTCGGGAACCGCATCACTGGCCAATGGCAGCGCGGCCTGGGCCTTGGGGGTTGGCACTCGACGTGGCAGGGCGCTGTGCAGGCGGTTGTAGCAGACCTTGCGAAACTGGCTGAACACTTGGAAGTAGGTGCCCGTCTTGGTCAGCACGCTGCCGGGCTGGAACAGCAATTGGTCCAGATAGCGGTAAAAACCCAGGCCTTGGGCTTCCAGGGCCTGGGCCACGGCAGCGTCACGCCGGCTCTCGTGGATCCCGTACTCTTCGTTGATGTGCACGGTCTGGACCGACAACTCCTGGCACAACTGCAGCAATACCTGTGGGGCTTGGTCCCACGTGTCCGCGTGGCGGATCAGCAATGGGATGTTCAGCTCACCCAGTGCCTGGCCCAGACACTTGAGGTTGCGCAGCCAGAAGTCGACTTTGCACGGTGCGTCGTCATGGGCCAGCCATTGCCCAGGAGTGATCAAGTACACCGCCGCCGTCGGGCCACGCTGGCAGGCGGCCGCGAGGGCGGTGTTGTCATGCAGGCGCAGGTCGCTGCGCAGCCAGATCAGGTGCATTTAAAGAAGCCCACGCTGGATCAGGAGTTGATGAGCCGACAACGGGTCTTCGGCCAGCAACAACTGAGGAATGTCTTGGGTTAATACCGCCAACTCGGCCTGGTGGATGCACACCGTTGGTCCGGCGATAAGGGTCGGGCAGTTGGTGCCGCTCAAGAGTTTCGGCAGGGCCGCCAGATGGATGGCCTTGCTTGAGTACAGCAGCACGGCGCGCGGTTGCAAATGCTCAACGGCCAAGGCCAGTTCGCCGTTGGGCAACGGCCAGTCGAAGACCTCCACCGGGCAATCGGCACTGCTGGCCAGCCAGGCGCTCAGCCACAGGTGTGGCTCCAGCGGCAGGTCGGAATGATTGATCAACAGCAGCGGCGGGCCATTGAGCTGGCGATTGTTGTGATACATCCGCGCGCCAAATTTGCTGCGCAGCCAGGAGTGGAAAAACACCCGCTCCATTTGTGCGCCGAACTGGCCCTGCCAGCGCTGTTCCAGTTCCTTGAGCAGCGGCAACAACAGCTGCTCGCACAGAGTGCGCGGTGGGTAGAGGGCCATGGCCTGGTTGAACACATCGTCCACCCGGCGTTCGGCCAGTTGAGCGATGGCCTGCACCAGCGTCTGGCGCAGGCTCTGCCATTCGTTTTCGATGCTGTCGTCCACCGGCTGGGCGTTGTCGATCAACTGCTTGACCTGGCTGACCGGCACGCCACGGTTGAGCCAGGTCAGGATGGTCTGGATGCGCTGCACATGTTCGGCGTTGAACAGCCGGTGGCCCTTGGGGGTGCGCTGGGGCACGATCAAGCCATAGCGCCGCTCCCACGCGCGCAAAGTCACCGCGTTGACCCCGGTTTGGCGCGCCACTTCGCGAATCGGCAGCCAGCCTTGTTCCAGGGCCTGGGCCACGTCTTCGACGGGGGGGGTTGGGTGTTGCAGGGAAACATTCATGGGTTAGATCGCATTACGCAGGCTGAGATTTTCCGGATGGGGCTGCAGGTACGCCTGTTGCGCGATGTAGCGGTCCGGGTGTTGGCGAAAGTGATGTTTGAGCAGGGTCAGCGGCACCACCAGCGGCACGATGCCGTGACGGTATTGGCCGATCAGGGTCTGCATTTCTTGTTTGTCGTCGGCGCTGAGGGCTTGCTTGAGGTAGCCGCTGATGTGTTGCAGCACGTTGGAATGGGTGCCACGGGTCGCGCACTTCTTCAGTGCGCTCATCAGCTCAGTGAAATAGTCGCTGGCCAGGGCTTGCAGGTCGCAGCCCTTGCCCATGCTGCCCAGCAGATGACCCAGGCTCTTGTAGTGGGCCGGGCTGTGGGCCATCAGCAGGTATTTGTATCGCGAGTGGAAGGCCAGCAGGCGATGACGGGTCAAGCCCTCTGCCAGCAGTTGCTGCCAGGTGGCATACACGAACACCCGCGTCAGGAAATTTTCGCGCAGCACCGGGTCGTGCAGGCGACCGTCTTCTTCCACCGGCAGGTTGGGGTGGCGGGCACAGAAGGCCTGGGCATAGATGCCGCGCCCGCCGCCATCCACCGGGGTGCCGTTGTCGCGGTAGACCTTGACCCGTTCCAGGCCACAGGACGGCGACTTCTGCATGAAGATGTAGCCGCACAGGTCGGTATGCTCGGCGGCCATTTGTTGACCATAGGCGTCCAGGGGCGCGGTTACATTCAATTCACGGTGCACGGTGCCCACGGCCTGCGGTTGCTGCGGATCGCCCACCAGGCGAATCGGCTCGCGGGGGATGCCCAGGCCAATGGCGACTTCGGGGCACAACGGCACGAAGTCAAAGTATTCACCGAGTGTCTGGCTGCACAGGGGGGATTGCTTGTGCCCGCCGTTGAAGCGCACGTTTTCGCCAAGCAGGCAGGCGCTGATGGCGATCTTGGGTTTGCCGGTGGCGGACACAGGGGTGGACATGGCAAAACCTCTACAAGATTCCTGTACAGAATTTAATTTCTGTACAACTTAATCTCATCATAGGTCTGAGGCTGTACAAGTCAAATTATTTGTACAGGTTTTTACGTCCAGCCGATTTTCCAGCGCTCGGCATCTTGCAGGCTTTGCCAGGCCAGGCGCTCTGAACGGCGGGTGAGGACGGCTTGCAGTTCAATCTCCAGCACGCTGCCTTCGTCATCGCGAAACAATTCGGTGACCAGGAAATGTTTTTCCTTGTGCCGAGGTTGCGTGGCCGTCCATTTCGAGAGCAGCAATTTCGCCGGGTTGATGCGGTTCATTGCAGGTGTTCGAGCAGGCGCCGCGCCGCTTCCTGGCCGCTGAGCCACGCGCCTTCGACCCTGCCGGACAGGCACCAGTCGCCACACACGTACAACCCCAGGTCGGCGTCCGCCAGTACGCCCCATTCATGGCTGCCCGCCGGGCGGGCGTATAGCCAGCGGTGGGCGAGGCTGAAGGAGGGCGCCGGCATGCTGCAGTGCAGCAATTCGGCAAAGGCGCCGTGCAGCAATTCGATAATGGCTTCCTTGGGCAGGTCCAGGTGCTTTTTACTCCAGGCACTGCTGGCATGCAGGATCCAGGTGTCGGGCGTGGCATCGCGCCCGGGTTTGCTGCGGTTGCGGGCCAGCCAATCCAGGGGGCTGTCCTGTACAAAGCAGCCTTCCATGGGGGTATCCAGCGGCGTGTCGAAGGCCAGGGCGATGGCCCAGGTCGGGTCCATTTTCACCCCGGCGGCAGTGCTCGCCAGTTTCGGCGCTGCCGCCAGCAGGGCAGTGGCCTGGTGCGCCGGGGTGGCGATGATCACGTGGCTGAAGGGGCCGTGGTTGCCGCCATCGGCGTCCAGCAGGTTCCAGTGTTGCTGGCCCTGGAACACTTCGGTGATACGGCAGCCAAACTCCACCGGCAGGTCATCGAGCAGGGCGCGGGTGATGGCGCTCATGCGCGGGGTGCCGACCCAGCGGGTCTGTTCGTCCGGGGAGGGGCTCAGTTGGCCGGATTGGCAATTGTAGAGTTGCGGCTCCCACTCGGCAGCCCAGCCATTGGCTTGCCAACGTTGGACTTCATTGACGAAACGTCGGTCGCGCGCGGTGAAATACTGCGCGCCCAGGTCCAGTGCACCGGCCTCGCTGCGCTTGCTGGACATGCGCCCGCCACTGCCGCGGCTTTTATCGAAGAGTTGTACAACGTGCCCGGCATCTTTTAGCGCTCGGGCGGCCGAAAGTCCGGCGATGCCGGTACCGATGATCGCGATAGGAACAGTCATGGGAGGCCTCGTTTTACCGTTGGGTACAGACTACGCCGACACCAATAGCTGTACAATATTGTTTTTTGGTATAAGTTTCGGCATGCCTGAATGTGTCGCGTGACCTATGGTTAAACCTAGGTTGCGCCGATTAAAAAGATCCCTGCTTATAAAATAGACCAGCGACGCTCGGCCAACGTTACAGGAGGAAGATCTCATGCACATTTTGCTGACCGGCGGTACGGGTCTGATCGGCCGCCAGCTCTGCCAACACTGGAGCGCCCAGGGGCATCGGTTGACGGTCTGGAGCCGCAACCCCACGCAAGTCGCCACGCTGTGCGGTGCGCAAGTGCAGGGCGTCGCCCGTTTGCAGGATGTAACGCAGCCGGTGGATGCGGTGATCAACCTGGCCGGCGCGCCGATTGCCGACCGCCTCTGGACCCACAAACGCAAGGCGTTGCTGTGGAGCAGCCGGATCAGCCTGACGGAAACCCTGCTGGCCTGGCTCGAGGGCCTGGCAGTCAAACCTGCGGTATTGATCAGCGGCTCGGCGGTGGGCTGGTACGGCGATGGTGGTGAGCGTGAGCTGACCGAAGCCAGCGGCCCGGTGCAGGACGATTTCCCCAGCCAGTTATGCATCGCCTGGGAAGAAACCGCCCAGCGTGCCGAAGCTTTTGGCTTGCGGGTGGTGCTGGTGCGTACTGGCTTGGTGCTAGCGCCTGAGGGCGGCTTTTTGTCGCGGCTGTTGCTGCCCTTCAAGCTGGCGCTGGGCGGGCCTATCGGCAATGGTCGGCAGTGGATGCCGTGGGTGCATATCAAGGATCAAATCGCCCTGATTGATTTTCTTCTGCATAAACCTGACGCCAGCGGTCCTTATAATGCCTGCGCACCACAGCCGGTGCGTAACCGCGAGTTCGCCAAGACCCTGGGCCAGGTCCTGCACCGCCCGGCGTTCATGCCCATGCCGGCGTTTGCCCTGCGGCTGGGGCTGGGCGAGTTGTCCGGGTTATTGCTGGGGGGGCAGAGGGCAGTACCCGAGCGGCTGTTGGCTGCCGGTTTCATTTTTCAGTTCACTGATTTGCACGCGGCCCTGGACGACTTGTCCAGCCGCCTCTAGAGATAGGATGTTGCATGACGGATCACGCGTTGTTACTGGTCAACCTGGGTTCACCGGCGTCCACTTCGGTGGCCGATGTGCGCAGCTACCTCAATCAGTTTTTGATGGACCCCTATGTGATTGACCTGCCGTGGCCGGTCCGGCGCTTGCTGGTGTCGCTGATCCTGATCAAGCGTCCCGCGCAGTCGGCCCATGCCTACGCCTCGATCTGGTGGGAAGAAGGCTCGCCGCTGGTAGTCCTCAGTCGCCGCCTGCAGCAGCAGATGACCGCCCAGTGGACGCAGGGTCCGGTGGAGCTGGCGATGCGCTATGGCGAACCCTCGATCGAAAGTGTACTCACCCGCCTGGCCGGGCAGGGCATCAGCAAGGTCACGCTGGCGCCGCTGTATCCGCAATTTGCCGACAGCACCGTGACCACGGTGATTGAAGAAGCGCGACGGGTGGTGCGGGATAAGCAACTCGACCTGCAGTTCTCGATCCTGCAACCGTTCTACGACCAGCCGGAATACCTCGACGCCCTGGTGGCCAGTGCCAGGCCGCACTTGCAGCAGGATTACGATCACCTGCTGTTCAGCTTCCATGGCCTGCCGGAACGGCACCTGAACAAACTCAACCCTGGGCATTCGCTTGAAGGCAGTGGTGACTGCTGCGCCAATGCCTCGCCCGAGGTGCGCACGACGTGTTATCGCGGGCAGTGCTTCAGCGTCGCCCGTGACTTTGCTGCGCGCATGGGCCTGCCGGACGATAAATGGTCGGTGGCGTTCCAGTCGCGCCTGGGCCGGGCGAAGTGGATCGAACCCTACACCGAGGCACGCCTGGAGGCATTGGCCCAGCAAGGGGTGAAGAAGTTGTTGGTGATGTGCCCGGCGTTTGTCGCCGATTGCATCGAGACCCTGGAAGAGATCGGTGATCGCGGGCTGGAGCAGTTCCGCGAAGCCGGGGGCGAGGAGTTGGTGTTGGTGCCGTGCCTCAATGATGATCCGCAATGGGCGGTGGCGCTCAACACCTTGTGCGAAAGAGCGCCTGTCAGCCTTTAGCGTGGCAGCGGGCTGGTGTGGGAGCTGATGTGGAAGCTGGCTTGCCTGCGATGCGGGCACCTCGGTGTGTCTATCCGACCTCGGTGATGCTATCGCAGGCAAGCCAGCTCCCACACAAGCCAGCCCCTGCACAAGCCAGCTCCCAGATGGGTTCACTGGGGGTTTATTCGTGGTGCGGTTGGCCGAGGAAGGTCAGTGAGCTGAACAGCGCACGGGTCTGGATCTCGCTATCACCTTGGACCGGTACTTCCACCTGCGCCGCAATCACATTCAACGCCTCGTTGCGCACCATTACCTGGGCCCGGCCATCCTTGTCGGTTTCGGTGCTCAAGGTGTTCGGCGCGCTGCGGTAGTCGCCAATCAACTTGATCCCCGCAGCAGGCTTGCCATCGATTAACACCCGCACCGGCAGGGATTTGCCAGGGCCAACGGTGAGCGGATCGACCTCGGGCACGATCACCATCCTCAATTGATCCAGCTTGGGCAACTTGGCCCCGGCCTGATAGATCGCCAGGCTGTACTTCAGCGCCTGGGTGGTTTCGAGGGCGCCGGGTACTTGGCTGCGGCCCTTGTTCACCCACTTCTTGTCCGGGGTTTGCGACCACAAGCCATTATCAAACGCCACCGCCAGCACCGCAGGCGGCTTGAGCGGGTGCAGGCGCGCCTGGTCGTCCAGGCGTTGCACCGTCACCGGGATCATCCGGCCACTGGGGTCATAGGCCCAGGCACCGCTGACCTTCTTCGCCTTGAAGGCTTCGTCTTCGGCACCGTGGCCATAGACCACCTCGATATGGCCCCGGCGTTGCTCGGTCCACAGGCCATGGGCCGAGACCTGGGTGGCGAACAGCAGACCGAGCACGGCCAATGATTTGAGCGCTTGCATGGGGACGTCCTTTTACAGGTTGAGGGTCAGGCTGACGGTGAAGTTGCGCGGCTCTCCGGGGTTGACCCAGTAGTTGCTGTAGGAGCGCTCGTAGTACTTTTCGTCGAACAGGTTGTTGAGATTCAGGCCCACGGTGACGTTATCGCTGGCTTTGTAATGGGCCAGCAGGTCGACGGTGTGGTAGGCCGGCAACTCGAAGCTTTTGCCCGCCTCGCCCGAACGGTCGCCGACATAAGTAAACGCCGCGCCCACGTCAGAGCCGCGCAGGGCGCCATCCTGGAACTCATACACGCCCAACAGGCTGCCACTGCGCTTGGCCACGCCGAGAATGCGGCTGCCGGTGGGCACGTCTTGGTCGCCCTTGGTCACTTCTGCGTCGATGTAGGCAAAGGCGCCAATCACCCGCACGGCGTCAGTCAGTTGCCCGGTCAATTGCAGGTCGAAACCCTGGCTGCGGGCCTTGCCGATGGCGCGCTTGGTGTCGGTGGCCGGGTCCGTGGCCAGGGTGTTTTCCTTCTCGATATGGAAGGCGGCGAGGGTGGTGCTCAGGCGGTCGTCGAACAGCTCGCTCTTGATGCCCACTTCATAACCGACACCTTCCTCGGGCTTGAGGAAATTGCCGGCGGCATCCAGCTCACTTTGTGGTTTGAACGAGGTGGAGGCGTTGGCAAACAGGCCCACTTGTGGGGTCAGTTGATACAGCAGGCCGGCCCGCTGCGTCATGACGTCGTGGGTTTTCTGGGTCTTGACCCCGTTACGGGTGAAGTCCTCTGAACGTTGCTCGACGTGCTCCAGGCGCATGCCAACCACACCGCGCAGGCGCTCGGTAAAGATGATCTGGTCTTGCAGGTTCAGCGCCTGGCTTTTCACCTGGGTGAAAAAATCACTGCCCGAGCGCTGGCCATTGGGCTTGGGCTGGCCATAGACCGGCCGGTAGATATCAATCGGGTAGCTGCCGGCGATGGCAGTTACCCGTTCTTTCTTGCGGTAGTCCTCGTACTCGGTGCCGATCAGCAGTTCATGCTGCCAACTGCCCACCTCAAACAGGCCGCGCAGTTCCAGTTGGGTGATGCTGTCATGCCACCCCATCGAGCGCTGGCGGTAGCGCCGGTTGATGGTATGACCGTCGGCATTCAGCGCACGGCTCTCCGAGGCTTCGCCCCACAGGCTGCCCTGTTTGTAATGGCTGGCCAGGCGCAGCTTCCAGGCATCGTTCAAGTGATGCTCGAGGGTGGCTTGCAGACGGTTGTTGTGGTTGTCGATATCGCCGTCGTTGGGCTCGCCGAGGAAGGTCGAGCGCGACATGCCGCTCCAACGGTTGTTGGGGGCCACGATGCCCCGGTCGAAGGTCGAGCTGTGGCGCACGAACTCACTCTCCACCAGCAGGCTGGTGTCCGGGTCCAGTTGCCAACTGAAGGAGGGCGCAACAAACACCCGCTTGCTCTGCACGTGATCGCGGAAGCTGTGGTTGTCTTCCACCGCCAGGTTGACCCGCGATAACACCTGGCCTTCGCTGTCCAGCGGGGTGTTGATATCGACGGCGGTGCGGTAGCGATCCCAACTGCCGGCGCTGGTCTGTACGGTGGTGAAGGCGTCGGCTTGGGGCTTCTTGGTGACGATGTTTACGGTACCGCCGGGATCGCCACGGCCATACAGGCTGGCGGCGGGGCCCTTGAGCACTTCGATGCGTTCGATATTGGCCGTGTCCGGCGTACTGGGGTAGCCGCGGTTGGCGCTGAAACCGTCCTGGTAGAACTGTGAGGTGGTGAAGCCGCGAATGCTGTACTCGTAAAGGGTCAGGCCGCCGAAGTTGTTCTGCTTGGACACGCCGCCGGCAAACTCCAGGGCGCGCTCGACGTTGTTGCTGCCCAGGTCCTTGAGCACTGTGGCGGGAATCACACTGATCGATTGTGGGATATCGCGCAGGGCCGTGTCGGTCTTGGTCGCGCTGGCCGAGCGGGTCGCGCGGTAGCCCTGGACCGGGCCGGTGGCGGATTCATACGCCTCGCCGGTGATGCTGGTGGTGCCCAACTCTAGGGTGTTGGTGTCTTCTGCAAACACCGGGTCCACCAGCAATCCCAAGGCGAGACCGGCCAGAGGCGCAAACTTTCGAGACGTCATGGTCTAACATTCCAATATCAATATTGAAATAATATAACATGACTGTTGAGAGTGTATCTCTTTAAGAACGCCCTTTATTCTTGCTCTTTAACCGGTGCTGGCGGCGGCCGCAGCCCCACTTCGGCCAGGAGTTTGATCTCTTTGCCGTTGCGCATGACCTGGATCGCGACCTTTTCCGTTGGCTTGATCCGCGCTACCTGGTTCATCGAACGACGGCCATCGCCCGCCGGTTCGCCGTCGATGCTGAGGATCACATCGCCCACCTGCATCCCGGCTTTTTCCGCTGGTCCGCCGCGCAGGATGCCGGCAATGACAATGCCTGGGCGCCCGGTCAGGCCAAAGGACTCCGACAGCTCCTTGGTCAGCGGCTGCACTTCAATCCCCAGCCAGCCACGGATCACCTGGCCGTGCTCGATGATCGACTTCATCACTTCCATCGCCAGCTTTACCGGGATCGCGAAACCAATGCCTTGGGAGCCACCGGACTTGGAGAAAATCGCGGTGTTGATGCCCGTCAGGTTGCCGCTGGCATCCACCAGCGCGCCGCCGGAGTTGCCTGGGTTGATTGCTGCGTCGGTCTGGATAAAGTCTTCGTAGCTGTTGAGGCCCAACTGATTACGCCCGGTGGCGCTGATGATGCCCATGGTCACGGTCTGGCCGACGCCGAACGGGTTGCCGATGGCCAGCGCCACATCGCCGACGCGCAGGCCTTCGGAGCGGCCGATGGTAATGGAGGGCAGGTTCTTCAGGTCGATTTTCAGCACCGCAAGGTCGGTTTCCGGGTCGCTGCCCACCACCCGCGCCAGGGTTTCGCGGCCATCGCGAAGGGCCACCACAATCTGGTCGGCGCCGGTGCTCACATGGTTGTTGGTCAGGATGTAGCCTTCCGGGCTCATGATCACCCCGGAGCCGAGGCTCGATTCCATGCGGCGCTGCTTGGGCGAGTTGTCACCGAAAAAGCGCCGGAACTGTGGGTCTTCAAACAGCGGATGCGCCGGTTTATTGATGACTTTGGTGGTGTACAGGTTGACCACCGCAGGCGCCGCGACCACCACCGCATCGGCGTAGGTCACCGGGCCCTGTTGCACCGCGCTGGTTTGCGGCGCCTGTTGCAGGTTGACGTCCAGGCTTGGCAGGCCGACCCATTGCGGATAACGCTGAATAATCAGCATCGCGATCAGCACGCCGGCCAACAATGGCCATCCAAAAAAACGCAGCGCCTTGAGCATCAAGTAAGTCCTGACAGGTTGCAGGGGGCGCGGGAGCGCCCATAATGTCGCGCATTATACGAGGCCGCGAGCGCCTCTGAACGGGATATTTAGGAGTCTTTTATGGCCGTCGCCCTGAGCACCCTGGTTGAAGAAGCAGATCGCTACTTGAACAGCGCAAAAATTGCCGATTACTGCCCCAATGGCCTGCAGGTCGAAGGGCGGCCGCAGGTGTTGCGTATTGTCAGTGGCGTGACTGCCAGCCAGGCGCTGCTCGATGCAGCCGTCGAGGCCAAGGCCGACCTGGTGCTGGTGCATCACGGCTATTTCTGGAAAGGCGAAAGCCCGTGCATCACCGGCATGAAGCAGCGCCGCCTCAAGACCCTGCTCAAGCACGACATCAGCCTGCTGGCCTACCACCTGCCGCTGGACCTGCACCCGGAAGTGGGCAACAACGTGCAATTGGCCCGTCAGTTGGACATCACCGTCGAAGGCCCGCTGGACCCGGACAACCTCAAGGTTGTGGGCCTCGTGGGCTCCCTGGCCGAGCCGCTGTCGGCGCGCGATTTCGCCCGTCGTGTGCAGGAAGCCATGGGCCGCGAGCCGCTGCTGATCGAAGGCAGCGCGATGATCCGCCGCGTGGGCTGGTGCACCGGCGGCGGTCAGGGCTACATCGACCAGGCCGTGGCGGCCGGAGTCGACTTGTACCTGAGCGGCGAAGCTTCAGAGCAGACGTTCCACAGCGCCCGTGAAAACGACATCAGCTTCATCGCCGCCGGCCATCACGCCACCGAGCGTTACGGCGTGCAGGCCCTGGGCGACTACCTGGCCCGGCGCTTTGCCCTGGAACACCTGTTCATCGACTGCCCCAACCCGATCTAAGCCTCCATTGCGTCCACTGTAGGAGCCGGCTTGCCGGCGATGAGGCCCTTGAGTCATGCATTGATTTCAAGGACGCCATCGCCGGCAAGGCGGCTCCTACGGGGCGATGTACGGCCAAACGAGGCGGTATATCCATATACCGTTTCGATCTAGCTGGCTCCCTGAATAGAAGAAGGTGCTGTGCTAGCATGCCCCGCTCGAACACGGCCCGCAGGCCGTCCAAAAAGAATCGTTTTTCCGTGAGTAGCCATGGTCGACAAACTGACGCATCTGAAACAGCTGGAGGCGGAGAGCATCCACATCATCCGTGAGGTTGCCGCCGAGTTCGACAACCCGGTAATGCTCTACTCCATCGGCAAAGACTCCGCCGTGATGCTGCATCTGGCGCGCAAGGCATTCTTCCCGGGCAAGCTGCCGTTTCCGGTGATGCATGTGGACACCCAGTGGAAATTCCAGGAAATGTACAAATTCCGCGACCGCATGGTCGAGGAACTGGGCCTGGAACTGATCACCCACGTCAACCCGGATGGCGTCGCGCAGGGCATCAACCCGTTCACCCACGGCAGCGCCAAGCACACCGACATCATGAAGACCGAAGGCCTCAAGCAGGCCTTGGACAAGTATGGTTTCGACGCAGCATTCGGCGGCGCCCGTCGCGATGAAGAGAAATCCCGTGCCAAAGAGCGCGTGTACTCGTTCCGCGACAGCAAGCACCGCTGGGATCCGAAAAACCAGCGCCCGGAGCTGTGGAACGTCTACAACGGCAACGTCAACAAGGGCGAGTCGATCCGTGTGTTCCCGCTGTCCAACTGGACCGAACTGGATATCTGGCAGTACATCTACCTCGAAGGCATCCCCATCGTGCCGCTGTACTTCGCCGCCGAACGGGAAGTGATCGAGAAGAACGGTACGCTGATCATGATCGACGACGAGCGCATCCTCGAGCACCTGTCCGACGAAGACAAAGCCCGTATCGTCAAAAAGAAAGTACGTTTCCGTACCCTTGGCTGCTACCCGTTGACGGGCGCGGTGGAGTCCGAAGCCGAGACGCTGACGGACATCATCCAGGAAATGCTCCTGACGCGAACTTCCGAGCGCCAGGGCCGTGTCATCGACCACGATGGCGCCGGCTCCATGGAAGACAAAAAACGTCAGGGTTATTTCTAAGGGGTTGTCATGTCGCACGTATCTGATTTGATCAGCGAGGACATCCTCGCTTACCTGGGCCAGCACGAACGCAAGGAAATGCTGCGCTTTCTGACCTGTGGCAACGTCGATGACGGCAAGAGCACCCTGATCGGGCGCCTGCTGCACGACTCGAAGATGATCTACGAAGATCATCTGGAAGCCATCACCCGCGATTCGAAGAAAGTCGGCACCACCGGTGACGACATCGACCTGGCATTGCTGGTCGACGGCCTGCAGGCCGAGCGTGAGCAGGGCATCACCATCGATGTGGCCTACCGCTATTTCTCCACCGCCAAGCGCAAGTTCATCATCGCCGACACCCCTGGCCATGAGCAGTACACCCGCAACATGGCCACCGGTGCTTCCACCTGTGACCTGGCGATCATCCTGGTGGATGCGCGCTACGGCGTGCAGACCCAGACCCGTCGCCACAGCTTTATTGCTTCGCTGTTGGGCATCAAGCACATCGTCATCGCGATCAACAAGATGGACCTCAACGGTTTCGACGAGAGCATTTTCGAATCGATCAAGGCCGACTACCTGAAGTTTGCCGATGGCATCGCGTTCAAGCCGAGCACCATGGCCTTTGTGCCGATGTCGGCGCTCAAGGGCGACAACGTGGTGAACAAGAGCGAGCGTTCGCCCTGGTACACCGGCCAGTCGCTGATGGAGATCCTCGAAACCGTCGAGATTGCCAACGACCGCAACTACACCGACCTGCGGTTCCCGGTGCAGTACGTCAACCGTCCGAACCTGAACTTCCGTGGTTTCGCCGGCACCCTGGCCAGCGGCATCGTGCACAAGGGCGACGAAGTCGTGGTGCTGCCGTCGGGCAAGAGCAGCCGCGTCAAATCCATCGTCACCTTCGAAGGTGAACTGGAACACGCAGGCCCAGGCCAGGCCGTGACCCTGACCATGGAAGACGAGATCGACATCTCCCGTGGCGACCTGCTGGTGCATGCCGACAACGTGCCGCAAGTCACCGACGCCTTCGACGCCATGCTGGTGTGGATGGCCGAGGAGCCGATGCTGCCGGGCAAGAAATACGACATCAAGCGCGCCACCAGCTACGTGCCGGGTTCCATCACTAGCATCGTGCACCGTGTGGATGTGAACACGCTCGAAGAAGGCCCGGCCAGTGCCTTGCAGTTGAACGAGATCGGCCGGGTCAAGGTCAGCCTCGATGCGGCCATCGCCCTGGACGGTTACGCCAGCAACCGCACCACCGGCGCCTTCATTGTGATTGACCGGTTGACTAACGGCACCGTGGCAGCGGGCATGATTATCGCGCCGCCGGTCAGCCATGGCAGCGCAGCGCAGCACGGCAAGTTGGCCCACGTGGCCACCGAAGAACGCGCCCAGCGTTTCGGCCAGCAGCCAGCCACCGTGTTGTTCAGTGGCCTGTCGGGTGCTGGCAAGAGCACCCTGGCCTATGCGGTCGAGCGCAAGTTGTTCGATATGGGGCGTGCGGTGTTTGTGCTCGATGGGCAGAACCTGCGCCATGACCTCAATAAAGGTCTGCCGCAGGATCGTGCCGGGCGTACTGAGAACTGGCGTCGTGCTGCCCACGTGGCGCGTCAGTTCAACGAAGCCGGCTTGCTGACCCTGGCGGCCTTTGTGGCGCCGGATGCCGAAGGCCGTGAACAGGCCAAGGCGTTGATCGGCAGTGATCGTTTGCTCACCGTATACGTGCAGGCATCGCCGCTGGTATGTGCCGAGCGTGACCCGCAAGGCCTGTACGCCGCCGGTGGGGATAACATCCCTGGCGAGTCGTTCCCCTACGACGTGCCGTTGAATGCCGACCTGGTGATCGACACCCAGGCCCTGTCGTTGGAAGACAGCGTCAAGCAAGTGCTGGAACTGTTGCGTCAGCGCGGCGCGATCTAAACCTCGCCTCCATAAAAAGCCCGCCACCGATCACTCGGTGGCGGGCTTTTTATGGGCTCTTGCAAACAACTCGGCCAAATGTGGGAGCGGGCTTGCTCGCGAAAGCGGTGTATCAATCAACAAATAAGGTGACTGACGCTCCGCATTCGCGAGCAAGCCCGCTCCCACATTTTTGCTCAGCGACGGGCAGGGTAATCCGTGTGAAGCTGGTCTAAAAGGGCGTCCTTTTCAGTCCACAGGTTATTGATCCAGCCCTGGAACACCAGCCGATACTCCCCATCCTGCTCATAATTCTTGCCAATGAACTCGGCCGGGATCTGCACCTCTTCAAACTGCACAACCACGTCTTTGACATTGCCGCACAGCAAGTCCCAGTACCCCGGGCGCCCGCCAGGGTAGTGGATAGTCACGTTCACCAATGACTTCAACTGCTCGCCCATGGCATCCAGCACAAACGCAATGCCACCGGCCTTGGGCTTGAGCAGGTAACGAAACGGCGACTGCTGCTGCGCATGTTTGCCTGGGGTAAAGCGTGTGCCTTCGGCAAAGTTGAAAATGCCCACCGGGTTGTCACGGAACTTTGCACAGGTCTTGCGGGTGGTTGCCAGGTCCTTGCCTTTCTTCTCCGGGTGTTTTTCCAGGTAAGCCTTGGTGTAGCGCTTCATGAAGGGGAAGCCCAGCGCCCACCACGCCAGGCCAATCACCGGCACCCAGATCAGTTCCTGTTTGAGGAAAAACTTCAGCGGGCGGATCCGCCGGTTGAGCACGTACTGCAACACCATGATATCGACCCAGCTCTGGTGGTTGCTGGTCACCAGGTACGAGTGCTGGTAGTCCAGGCCTTCCAGGCCCTTGATGTGCCAGCGTGTGCGGCGCACCAGGTTCATCCAGGTGTTGTTATTGCTGATCCAGGCCTCGTGGGTCTGGTTCATCAGCCATTCGCTGAAGCGCTTGGCGAACGGCAGCGCCTTGAACAACGCGACGATAAACAGGAATGAACACAACAGGATGGTGTTCAACGCCAACAGCAGCGAGGCGATCACCCCGCGCAGGGGGGCAGGCAGAAAGTCCAGCATTTAGGCATCCATAGGTCGGTTGGCGGCTTGAATCGCGGTCAGGGCGATGGTGTAGACGATGTCATCTACCTGGGCCCCACGGGGCAGGTCGTTCACGGGTTTGCGCAGGCCTTGCAGCATCGGGCCGAGGCTGACGCAATCGGCACTGCGCTGCACCGCCTTGTGGGTGGTGTTGCCGGTATTGAGGTCGGGGAACACAAAGACCGTGGCCTTGCCCGCCACCAGGCTGTTGGGCGCCAGTTGCCGGGCGACGTTTTCGTTGGCCGCAGCGTCGTACTGCAACGGGCCGTCGATCAGCAGCGAGCTTTGCTGTTCGTGGGCCAACAAGGTGGCCTCGCGGACTTTTTCCACTTCCTCGCCACTGGCCGAGTCACCGCTGGAATAGCTGATCATCGCCACGCGCGGGGTAATGCCGAAGGCAGCGGCCGAGTCGGCGCTTTGCAGGGCGATTTCCGCCAGCTCCGCGGCGCTGGGGTGCGGGTTCATCACGCAGTCGCCGTAGACCAGCACCTGCTCGGGAAACAGCATGAAAAACACCGACGACACCAGGGTGCAACCCGGCGCCGTTTTAATCAGTTGCAATGCAGGGCGGATGGTATTGGCGGTGGAGTGGATCACCCCGGACACCAGCCCATCCACCTCATCCAGCGCCAGCATCATGGTAGCGATCACCACGGTGTCTTCCAGTTGCTGCTCGGCCATCGGCGCGTTGAGGCTTTTGCTCTTGCGCAGCGCCACCATCGGCTCGACGTAGCGCTGGCGGATCAGGTCCGGGTCGAGAATTTCCAGGCCTTCGGGCAGTTCGATGCCATGGGCGCGGGCCACGGCCTCGACGTCGGCCGGCTTGGCCAGCAGCACGCAACGGGCAATGCCGCGGGCCTGGCAGATGGCGGCGGCTTGCACGGTCAACGGCTCGCTGCCTTCGGGCAGCACGATGCGCTTGTTGGCGGCCTGGGCGCGCTGGATCAACTGGTAGCGGAACACCGCCGGCGACAGGCGCATCTCCCGTGGTGTACCGCAACGCTGGTGCAGCCAGCGCGCATCCAGGTGACTGGCGACGAAATCGGTGATGATCTCTGCGCGTTCGCGGTCATCAATCGGGATTTCCTTGTTCAGGCTGTTGAGCTGGTTGGCGGTGTCATAGGACCCGGTGCTCACCGACAGCACCGGCAACCCGGCCTGGAATGCACCACGGCACAGGTCCATGATCCGTGGGTCAGGCAGGGTGTCGCTGGTCAGCAGCAGGCCGGCCAAAGGTACGCCGTTGATCGCGGCCAGGCTGACGGCGAGGATGATGTCGTCGCGATCCCCCGGTGTCACCACCAGCACGCCGGGCTTGAGCAGCTCCACGGTGTTGCGCATGGTGCGCGCGCAGATGATGATTTTGCTCATGCGCCGGGTTTCATAGTCGCCTGCGTTGAGCACTTGCGCGCCCATCAGGTCGGCCACGTCACGGGTGCGCGGGGCGTTGAGCTCGGGCTGGAACGGAATGCAGCCGAGCAGGCGGAAATCGCCACTGCGCAGCAGCGGCGAATGCTCCTTGAGACGGGCGGCGAAGGCCTCCATGCTCTCGTCGGTCTGCACCTTGTTGAGAATCACGCCGAGCACTTTCGGGTCTTTCGGGCCACCGAACAGTTGTGCCTGCAATTCCACACGCCCGGACAGTTCGGTCAGCACTTCGTTTTCCGGGGCCGAGACCAGGATGACTTCGGCATCCAGGCTTTTTGCCAGGTGCAGGTTGACCCGTGCCGCATAGCTGGCGCTGCGGGTCGGCACCATGCCCTCGACAATCAGCACGTCCTTGCCCACGGCGGCCTGTTGGTAAAGGGTGATGATCTCTTCGAGCAACTCATCCAGCTGGCCATCGCCGAGCATCCGCTCGACATGGGCCAGGCCCAGTGGCTGCGGTGGTTTCAGGCCATGGGTACGGGCCACCAGCTCGGTGGAACGCTCAGGCCCCGTGTCGCCGGGATGGGGCTGGGCAATGGGCTTGAAAAACCCGACTTTCAGCCCGGCCCGTTCAAGGGTACGCACCAGCCCAAGGCTGATGGAGGTCAGACCCACACCAAAGTCGGTGGGCGCGATAAAAAAAGTCTGCATGCGAATTCTCTGAAGGTGCATGGCTTCGGTGGTGCGCTATGGCTGCGCGCCGACCGGGAATCAGCTGCCAAGGGTATCGTTATCCGGGCGCTGCGCACACCAGCCACAGGCAAAGGGCTGGCCTATTTTTGCCAGGCGTTGCGCCGCATCCATCACCCAGCCCCGGGATTGCCAGGGTGGTTGGTGCCGTAGGTGCTGCGTATGGCCGCAGGACAGCGTGGCGACCCAGTGGCCGTCCGCGTCCTGATGAAATCCGACGACCGTCGAGTCACTGGATCGACTCCGTCTGTCCGGGTTGTGTTCGCTTTCGGGCAAATCCTTGTTTAGACTTGTCCGTTCTTCATTCTTATGCAAAAGGTCTCGCCCCATGCCGATCGCCGCCAACAAGGCTGTCTCCATTGACTATACCCTGACCAACGACGCTGGTGAGGTCATCGACAGCTCCGCCGGCGGCGCGCCGCTGGTCTACCTGCAAGGCGCAGGTAACATCATCCCAGGCCTGGAAAAGGCCCTGGAAGGCAAAGAGGTTGGTGATGAGCTGACCGTTGCCATCGAACCTGAAGATGCCTATGGCGAGTACTCGGCCGAACTGGTCAGCACCCTGAACCGCAGCATGTTCGAAGGCGTCGACGAACTGGAAGTGGGCATGCAGTTCCACGCCTCCGCGCCGGACGGCCAGATGCAGATCGTGACCATCCGCGACCTGGATGGCGACGACGTCACCGTCGACGGCAACCACCCGCTGGCCGGCCAGCGCCTGAACTTCCAGGTCAAGATCGTTGCCATCCGCGACGCATCCCAGGAAGAAGTGGCTCACGGCCACGTGCACGGCGAAGGTGGTCACCACCATTGATTGACGGGCTACGGCCGGTCAGTTGAAAAGAAAGGCGCCTTCGGGCGCCTTTTTTGATTGGCGGCTATTCTTGCCGACTTGGCGGCTGTAATCTCGAAATGCCGTTAACCAGAATATGGGAAACCTGGAGTGTGTCATGAGTGCTTTCCACGACCTTAAACTCAAAGCCCTGGATGGTCAGGAGCTGCCTCTGGCGCCCTATAAAGGGCAAGTCGTGCTGGTGGTCAATGTCGCCTCCAAATGTGGGCTGACCCCGCAATATGCGGCGCTGGAAAACCTCTACCAGCTATACAAGGATCAGGGGTTTACCGTGCTGGGCCTGCCGTGCAATCAGTTTGCAGGCCAGGAGCCGGGTACGGAGGAAGAAATCCGCGAATTTTGCAGCCTCAACTACGGGGTGACCTTTCCATTGGGCAGCAAGCTGGATGTGAACGGCCCCGAGCGCCATCAGTTGTATCGCTTGCTCGCGGGCGAGGGGGCCGAGTTTCCTGGGGATATCACCTGGAATTTCGAGAAGTTCCTGTTGGGCAAGGATGGGCGGGTTTTGGCGCGATTCTCCCCGCGCACTGCGCCGGAAGACTCTGCGATCGTCCAAGCCATCGAAAAAGCCCTGGCCTGATCCATGTAGGAGCCGGCTTGCCGGGTCCTGCAATGTGTTGTGTAGCTCCCGGCTTTTGCATGTTAATCACTGAAATCAATAGTGCTACCCAGCACCGCCCGCACTCCATATTATCCGCATCATAAAATCCCTCTCGTGCGGAGTGCTCCCATGCCTGTCCAAGCCTTGTTCAAACCTTTCCAGCTCGGTGCCCTGCAACTGCCGTCCCGTGTGGTCATGGCGCCGATGACCCGCTCGTTTTCCCCGGGTGGCGTACCCAATTCCAAAGTGATCGAGTACTACCGTCGCCGCGCCGGGGCCGGCGTAGGCCTGATCATCACCGAAGGCACGGTAGTGGGCCATCAGGCTTCCAACGGTTACCCGAATGTCCCGCATTTCTACGGTGCAGCGGCATTGGCTGGCTGGAAGAAAGTGGTCGATGCGGTGCATGCCGAAGGCGGCAAGATCGTCCCGCAGTTGTGGCACGTCGGCAGCGTACGGCGTATCGGCACCGAGCCGGACGCCAGCGTGCCGGCCTACGGCCCGATGGAAAAACTCAAGGATGGCACCGTGCTGGTCCACGGCATGACGGTCCAGGATATCCAGGAGGTGGTCGCTGCCTTCGCCCAGGCGGCCAAGGATGCCCAGGATATTGGCATGGACGGTGTGGAAATCCACGGCGCCCACGGTTACCTGGTCGACCAGTTCTTTTGGGAAGGCAGCAACCAGCGTACGGACGAATACGGCGGCAGCCTGGCCAACCGTTCGCGGTTTGCCATTGAATTGATCCAGGCCGTGCGGGCCGCCACAGGCCCCGAGTTTCCGATTATTTTCCGTTTCTCCCAGTGGAAGCAGCAGGATTACACCGCGCGTCTGGTGCAAACCCCCGAGGCCCTGGGGGAGTTCCTCAAGCCGTTGGCCGACGCCGGTGTGGATATTTTTCACTGCTCCACCCGTCGGTTCTGGGAGCCGGAGTTCGAGGGCTCCGAGCTGAACCTGGCCGGTTGGACCCGTAAGCTCACCGGCAAGCCGACCATCACCGTGGGCAGTGTGGGCCTGGATGGTGAGTTCCTGCAGTTCATGGTCAATACCGACAAAATCGCTCAGCCAGCGAGCCTGGAAAAACTGCTGGAGCGCTTGAACAACGATGAGTTCGATCTGGTGGCCGTGGGCCGTGCGCTGCTGGTCGACCCGGACTGGGCGGTGAAGGTGCGTGAAGGCCGTGAGGGGGATATCTTGCCCTTCAGTCGCGAGGCGCTGACCACTCTGGTTTAGGGGGGAATTGACGGGCGCCATCGCGGGCAAGCCCGCTCCCACAGGTTGATTGCATTCCAATGTGGGAGCGGGCTTGCCCGCGATAGGGCTCGTCAGGTCAGCTTCGAACCGCCCGTCTCCATCACATCCTCACCACACGCCCCGCGCAATTGCTGTTCAAACCGCTCGATAATCGCCGGCCAGCCCTGGCGACTGGCGTGCTGGCGCGCGTTCAGGCGCACCCGACGCAAGCTCTCGGGCTCTTCCAGCAACCAACAGGCGGCATCGCAAAACGCATCCTCATCCCCCGGCATCGCCACGGCACCGCTGTAGCCATGGCGGATGTGCTGGGTGGCGGCCGCCTGGTCGTAGGCCACCACGCCCAATCCCGATGCCATCGCTTCGAGCACCACATTGCCAAAGGTCTCGGTGAGGCTGGGGAACAGAAACAGGTCCCCCGACGCATAGTGGCGCGCCAGTTCCTCACCGCGTTGTGTGCCGCAGAAAATTGCGCCGGGGAGGGCCTTGGCCAGTGCCTCGCGTTGCGGCCCATCGCCGACGACGATCAGCGTCAATCGGCGCTGTGGATAAGTCGCCTGCAAGGCCTCGAGGCAGCGTTTGAGCACACCGAGGTTTTTCTCCGGTGCCAGGCGGCCTACATGCATGACGGCAATGTCCTCAGTGCCCAGCCCCCACTGTTCACGTAGGACGTTGTCACGTCTGGCTGGGTGGAACAGCTGGCTGTCGACACCGCGCGATAACAGGTCCAGGCGTTCGAAGTGGCGGCGTTCCAGTTCCAGGCGCTGGCTGACGCTGGGCACCAGGGTCAGGCTGGAGCGGTTATGGAACCAGCGCAGGTAGTGGGTCAGGATGCGGCTGAGCATGCCCAGGCCGTATTGGCTGGAATACTGCTGGAAGTTGGTGTGGAAACCGCTGACCACGCTGATCCCCAGGCGCCGTGCCGCCCGCAAAGCCGACAAGCCCAGCGGGCCTTCGGTGGCGATGTACAGCACGTCTGGACGCTGGCGTTTCCAGCGCCGCAGCAGTTTGTGCATCGAGGACTGGCCCCATTGCAGGCCGGGATAACCCGGTAGAGGCCAGCCGCGACACAGCAGCAGGCCGTCGTCGCTCTGGCGACTCAAGTCGCCAGTCTGGCGCGGGCGCACCAGTTCCACCTGATGTCCACGTGCGCGCAGGCCGTCACACAGGCGGCCAAGGGTGTTGGCCACGCCGTTGATTTCCGGTGGGAAGGTTTCGGTAATCAGGGTGATATTCAGGAAAGCTGTCGTCATGCAGCCAGTGTCGGCGCGGGCCATGTCGCCATTGTGTCGTCGCAATGACGGATTTATGACGACCGGCCCGCTACCGGCTTAGTTGAACGGCGCAGGACGCGGGGTCTTGGCCGAGGACGGCGGGAGGATCGGCAGCTTGAAGTCCGGCTGGTCGCCGGTCAGGGTGTCGAGGAACGCGACAATCTGGCTGACCTCATCGGTGCTCAACTTGCGCCCCAATTGCAGGCGGGCCATGACGTCTACCGCTTCGCTCAGGTTCCAGTAGGCACCGTCGTGGAAGTAGGGGTAGGTCAGGGCGACGTTGCGCAAGGTCGGCACCTTGAACATCATCCGGTCCTGATCCTTGCCGGTCAGGCCTGCCACGCCTTGGGCCGGGTTCTTGGTGGCATAGGGTTCGACCATGCCCATTTTCTGGAAGGTGCTGCCACCGACCGCTTCGCCGTTATGGCAGGCCACGCAGCCGATGCTCTTGAACAACTGGTAGCCCTGCGCTGCCGTGGCGCTGATGGCTTTTTTATCGCCCAGCAGCCAGCGGTCGAACGGGGCGTTGGGGGTGACCAGGGTTTCTTCGAAGGCCGCGATGGCGTTGGTCACATCGTCGAACTTGATGCCGTCATCGCCATACACTTTCTTGAACGAGGCCTGGTACTGCGGGATCGAGCGCAGCACGTCCACGGCCAGATCATGGGTGAAGCCCATTTCGCCCGGGTTGGAGATCGGACCACCGGCCTGCTCTTGCAGGGTCGCCGCGCGTCCATCCCAGAACTGCGCAACGCTCATGCTGGAGTTGAGCACCGTCGGTGAGTTGATCGGCCCCTGGTGCCAGTTATGGCCGATGGAGGTGGGCAGATTGTCGCTGCCGCCCATGCTCAGGTTGTGGCACGAGTTGCAGGAAATGAAGCCGGACTTGGACAGGCGCGGGTCGAAGAACAATTGCTTGCCCAACTCGACCTTGGCGGCGTCCGTGATTTTCGCCGGCTGCACCGGTAAGATCGGCTCGTTGGCGGCAGCGGCCCCCCAGGCCTCGCCGCCCAACATCAACCCAAACATCAGCATCAACGGTCTGTACATGGCTTGCTCCCCACAGGCTTATAGTTTTAATAACCATGTGCTTTATGTGGGCAAAACGTCATGATCCAGGTCAATCGAACAGATTAGGGCTTTTGCGCCAGCATGGTTTCGGCGCCGCGCTCACGCACCCAGAACAACGTCGCCCCGGCCACCGCCGCGGGCATCATCAGCAGGTTGACCACCGGCACCAGCAACACCAGGTAAACAATCCCACCGAAGCTCATGCTCTGCCAGCGCTTCTGCCGCAGCCAGGCGAGCATTTCGTTCCAGCCCAGCTTGTGGTTATCGGCTGGGTAGTCGATGTACTGGATCGCCATCATCCATACCCCGAACAGCAGCCACAGGGGGGCGGCGATCAGGTTGACCACGGGAATGAACGACAGGATAAACAGGCCGATGGCGCGTGGCAGGAAGTAGCCGAGCTTGCGCATTTCCCGCGCCAGTGTGCGCGGGACCATGGCGAACAGTTCGGCCCAACTGAAGGCCGGGAAGTCATCGGTACCGCGCACCACCACTTCGACCTTCTCGGCGAGAAAACCATTGAACGGCGCAGCGATGATATTGGCGAGCATGGTGAAGCTGAAAAACACCATAAAAGCCACCAGCAGCACGAACAGCGGCCACAGGATGTAGCTGAGGAAACTCAGCCAACTGGGCAGCGTTGGCATCAAGGTGTCGACCCACAGGCTGAACTGATGGCCAGCAAAATAGATCAATCCGACGAACAGTATCAGGTTGATCGCCAGGGGCAGCAGGACGAACAGGCGCAGGCCTGGGCTCAAGACCAGTTTCAGGCCTTCGCGCAGGTATTGTGGGCCTGACAGAACGGGGGCGGGCATGGGTAACTCCGGGTAAAAGGGCAAACGCGCCGACCTTACCGGCTTTGCGAAAGCGGTGAAAGCACGGTCAGCGAGTCGACATTAACGGTAACAAACATGTCGATTAATAGGGGGCACAGGATAGAGACCACCTATGAGCTGGATTGTTATTCCGTATTTCCTTAATCTTGCCCCCCTCTATACGCTGCACCCATTATTTTCAGGGCCTGCGAGTTCAAGCCTTCCCCAAGTGCTTCGCGGTCCTTTTTTATTCCAGCCGCTCTGTAGTCCGGGCGGTCGATAGGAGTGAGTCATGTCTGATACCCGTCATTCGCGAGTGATTATTCTCGGTTCCGGCCCTGCCGGTTACAGCGCTGCGGTCTACGCGGCCCGGGCCAACCTCAAGCCGTTGCTGATCACCGGCATGCAGGCGGGTGGTCAGCTGACCACCACCACTGAAGTCGACAACTGGCCGGGCGACGTCCATGGCCTGACCGGCCCGGTGCTGATGGAACGCATGAAAGAACACGCCGAGCGCTTCGAGACCGAAATCGTCTTCGACCACATCAATGCCGTGGATTTCTCGAAAAAGCCCTACAGCCTGACTGGCGACAGCGGCGTCTACACCTGTGACGCGCTGATCATCGCCACGGGCGCCAGCGCCCGTTACCTGGGCCTGCCATCGGAAGAGGCCTTTATGGGCAAGGGCGTTTCCGCCTGCGCGACCTGCGATGGTTTCTTCTACCGCAACAAGCCGGTGGCGGTGGTCGGTGGTGGTAACACCGCCGTGGAAGAAGCACTGTACCTGGCCAATATCGCCAGCACCGTGACCCTGGTTCACCGTCGCGAAACCTTCCGCGCCGAGAAGATCCTGATCGACAAGCTGCACGCGCGGGTTGCCGAAGGCAAGATTATCCTCAAGCTCAACGCCAACCTGGACGAAGTCCTGGGCGACAACATGGGCGTGACCGGTGCGCGTTTGAAGAACAACGATGGCAGCTTCGACGAGCTGAAAGTCGACGGCGTATTCATTGCTATCGGCCACACCCCGAACACATCGTTGTTCGAAGGCAAGCTGACCGCCAAAGACGGTTACCTGGTGGTGCAGGGCGGTCGTGAAGGCAATGCCACCGCGACCAACATCGAAGGCATCTTTGCCGCTGGCGACGTGGCCGACCACGTCTACCGCCAGGCCATCACCTCGGCCGGCGCCGGTTGCATGGCGGCCCTGGATGCCGAGCGTTACCTCGATGGTTTGAAAGACGCTTCTTTCTAAACCGTTGCAATAAAAAAACCGGCCGCGCGGCCGGTTTTTTTATGTGCTTGATTTGACGAACACCGCAATCTCAATCTGGCAATCCAATCAATGTGGGAGCTGGCTTGCCTGCGATGGCGGTGTGACAGCCACCACCGCCATCGCGGGCAAGCCCGGCTCCCACATTGACCGGGTTTGCAAGCGGGATCAGCGGCGGGTCAAAGGCGGCTGGACAAACTTCACTCCCGCCAACCCATGCTCGATCAACGCGCGGATGTTGCTGTGATCTGTGCCCTCAGGCGTCGCCAGCACCGAACGGTAATGCTCGCCGAACGCCAGCAAAGCCTGCTGGTCTCTCAAGCCTTCAAGCAGCGCCAGGCCCAGGGTCTTGCACGAGCCTTCGTTCTGCCCAGCGGCGTTTTCTACGCTGCCATTGGTAAAGGCCTGTGGCTGGTAGTCGTAGCCAGCGGCGATGAAGGCCAGGGTATCGGCAAACTGGTGTTCGCCGCTGTCGAGGCTGGTGTGCAGGGTGTTCAGGTCAGTCATGGGTTTTTCCTTTGGCAAACGCCGCTTGTTGTTCGGCGCTGGCTTCTTGCTGGTACTGGGCTTTCCACTCGGCGTACGGCATGCCGTACACCACTTCGCGGGCGTCATCGAGGCTGACTTCGATCTGGCGTTCGTCGGCTTCGGCCTTGTACCACTTGGACAGGCAGTTGCGGCAGAACCCGGCAAGGTTCATCAGGTCGATGTTCTGCACATCCTTGCGGCTGTCCAGGTGCGCAACCAGGCGGCGGAAGGCAGCAGCTTCGAGTTCCAGGCGTTGTTGATCGGTCATAGGGTTCACGCAGATTCAGGGGGGTTAACGGCTGGCGGCGAGCGTAATCGATACCGATTCGGCAAAGCGCAGCGCATGGGGCTTGTCGACTTCGACTTCGGCATACAGCACCGACTCATTGCTCATCACCAGGTCCAGCACTTCCTGGGTCAGGCGTTCGAGCAGGGCAAAGCGGTTGCTTTCGACGTGGGCGATGATGGCCTTGGTGATGGTGCGGTAGTTCAAGGCGTGGTCGATATCGTTGTCGCGCACGGCGTCTTGTGCGGCATACAGGATGGTCAGGTTGATCAACACATCCTGCTTGTTGAGGATTTCATCCTCGTTGATGCCAATAAAGGTACGCAGACACAGGTCCTTGACCCGGATGCGCGCCATACCTGGTTGAAGTTGTGGCATTGCTACTTGCTCCGTCCAATCAGTTGCAGGAACCCCAGGCGGCTGGTGTTCGGGTTTACTTGACATGGCGCCCGCCATTGACGGTCAGGGTGGTGCCGGTCACATAAGGGTTGTCCAGCAGGTAACGCACGCTCTGGTAAATCACCTCAGGCCCGGGTTCGATACCCAGTGCCGACTTGGCCAGGACCTTGGCGCGATAAGCCGCGTCGTCGCCTTCGTTGAACATCACCATGGCTGGCGCGATGCCATTGACCTTGATCCGAGGCGCGTATTGGGCGGCGAAGGACAGGGTCAGGCTGTCGAGCCCGGCCTTGGTGGCGCAGTAGGCGATATGCTGGCGGCTGCCCTTGCGGGTGACGTCGTCGCTGATATGCACAATGTCGGCCGGCGTCGAGCCTCTGAGCAAGTCAGCACAATGCAGGTTGATCAGGTACGGCGCAAGCATGTGCACGCTGAACATATCGATAAAGGCGCTGGCCTCGTCACCAGGTGTCTCTGCGGCCCAGGTCGAGGCGTTGTGGATGATTGCCCGCAGGCTGTCGGTATGGGTCTTGAGTTCACTGATGAACGCCAGGATACCGGCCTCGGACGAGAAATCGGCAAATACGCCCACCGCGCCACGCTCGCGCAAGGCCTGCACACCGGGACGTTCACTGCGATAGCTGAAGATCACCGGTTGCTGTTCATCCAGCAGGCGCTGGGCGCAGTGCAGGCCGACACGTTGGCCGGCGCCGGTGATGAGGATCGGGGCGGGGGTGCAGGTCATGGGAAGCTCGGGTCGCGGGCAAGCTAAAACTATACCAGCGACCGGCCTGTAGTGGATCGGCTCAAACGGTTGCTTCGCCAGGTTTTACCCGGCGCGGGGCAGGATTGAGCCAGCCCGCCAGCAAATGGGTCGACAGGGGAATAAACAGATAGACCATCAAGGGCGTCAGGGCCAGGGTGCTGACCAGCACGCGGCTGAACAAGCCCAACTCGGCCAACAACGGTTCCAGGCCGACGTTGAACAGCAGTGACACCGGGAAAAATGCCAGCCAGATCGCCACGGCCTGTTTCCAGCGCGGTGGGCGCTGGCCCGCCGCGCCAAACCAGCCCTCCATGCCGCTGACACGATGCTCCATGGGGTCGGCGAACAATTCGCTGCCGCGCCCCAGCCAGGCGCTGCGCGAGGCGGAGAACTCCCAGGCGTGCAGGGTCTGCTCGTCGGCGAAGCGGAAGATGATTTGGAATTCGCCACCGTCGGCAGGCGGTGCAAGCACGCCTGAACCCAGGTAGCCGGGGAAGTCAGTGGCCAATTGCTCGCCTTCGCGCAGCCAGCTCATCATGTCTTGATAACGACCTTGGGCGGCACGGCGCGCAACCATCAAGGTGACGGGTAGGGTAGACATTGTGTATCTCCGAATGCATGGGAGCGCAGCACCGGGTAGGTGGCGTCCCTGGCGAAACCGCAGGGTAGGGCGGCGACGCAGGAAAACAGGCAAGGATTATTCCTGATTTGACGAAATACGCCAGCGGCATTGGACGGCTGGGCAGGCCCCTTGAAAAAGACAGGTATACAAGCGTTAAATGGGATCCAACTTCGTATAAGTTTCTGGTCATTTTATGCCTGTAATCACAGCCCCTTCCCCCGGTCTTGAGCATGACGGCCTGTCCGCTGCGGATGAGTTGTTCCCGATTCGCGAAGTCGCAAGATTGACAGGTATCAACCCGATTACCCTGCGTGCGTGGGAGCGCCGTTATGGTTTGATCCAGCCGGTGCGCACCGAAAGTGGGCATCGCCTGTACACGCAGAAGGACATCGAGACCGTTCATCGCATTCTGGATTGGATCGAGCGGGGCGTGGCAGTCAGCAAAGTCGGCAAGATTCTCGCCCGGGATGATGCGCAACTGTCTTCACTGCAACACCCACAAGAAGGCAGCGGTGAGCTTGAGTGGGCGCAGTGGCAGCAGCAGTTGCAACTGGCCATCGGTGCGTTTGATGAGCTGCAACTGGAGCGCCTGTACGGGCAGGTCTTTGCGGCCTACCCCGCTTCAGTGGCGTTTCAGGACATCCTGATGCCCCTCTGGCGCCAATTGCTGCGGCATCAGGGCCGTTTTGGCCAGGCCAGCGAATGGCTGTTTTTCGACAGCTTCTTGCGCGCGCGAATTTCCCAGCGCCTGCAACTGGCCCGCGCCGGCCGTACGCCGCAGGTACTGTTGGCAGCCATTGCCGGTGAATGCCGAGAACTGGAATTGCTGGTGGCGGGGCTCATGCTCAATGGTGATGAACTGGCCGTGCATGTGCTGAACGTGGGCCAGCCCCTGGATGAGTTGACACTGATCTGCGAGAAGACCCGCCCGCAGGCGCTGGTGCTCTTCTCCAACCGTTCACCCACCCATGAGTTGCCCAAGCGGTTGGCCCGACTGGCCCTGACCCTGGAGTGCCCGCTACTGCTGGCCGGTGATGCCTCGGACATGGCCGAGCAGCTACTGGCCGGTACTGCCATTGGCTGCCTGGGCAATGAGGGAAGGCTGATGCAGCGGCGCTTGCAGCAGTTTTTAAGGGGAACCCTGGATACCTGAGATCAGGCATGCACCTCAGGGTGGGCCAGGCGGTGCTGTTGCAGGATGAACTGGCGCAGGCGCTCGGTTTCATCCACATCACCCTGGCTCAAGCGGTAGGCAAACAGCCCGCGAGCGGTCTCGCGCTCCAGCGTGCCACGCACCGCAATCCTCTCGTAGCCGGACGGGCTGAACCACATCGAGAAAGTCCTGGGTGGTTTGCTACGGCCACGGGACTGCACCAGCAAGCCCTTGAACGATACTTCATGTACCCATAGCGCCCCGGGCTGGCCCTTGACGTTTTCCAGGGCGACCGGCTCTTCGAGGACCAGGCGCCAAGGCCGGATCATTGGCCCGTCCTCGAAAATGCTCGGTACTCCCAGGCGCAGGTGCAGGGCATGAAACTCGTCCTCCACCAATTGCAGGGGGAAGGTCATCTGCTGGTTATCGAACTGCGCCTGGATCGTCACCTGTTCATGGGCCGCAAGGCGCGTGAGCAAATCGCGGATCTGCGCGCCGCCATTGACCGTCAGGCTCGACGACACATCCCGCACATTCAGTTGCGGGTTGTGGTGCATGTTCTGGATGAAGTCCAGTTCGTCCTGGGTCAAGAGCGTGTCGCGTTGCATTGATGTGGCTCAAGGAAAGGCGTGATTAAACTGATTATCACCCTAAAGACCGTGTTTTCTAAAGTTTGTTAGATCCGCTCGTCGCCCGGAGTGCTGCCAGCTCGGCTGTAAGCTGCGCCACCTGGGCTTCAAGCTGGGCTACACGCTGCTGGGCCTTGACCTGAACCGTTACATCTTTTTGCACGCCAACGAAGTACGTCTGCTGATCGGCCTGGTTGTAAACCGTCGATAATGACAGCTCATTCCAGAAGTGCGTGCCGTCCTTGCGGAAGTTGCGCAGGATTTCCCGGCACGCGCCGCCAGTGTCCAGGGCTTCGCGGATGGCCATCAGGGCCGGCTGGTCACGGTCACCCGATTGCAGGAAGCGGCAATCCTGGTAAAGGATGTCGTCCAGGCTGTAGCCGGTCATGCGTTCGAAGGCCGGGTTCACGTAAATCAGGGGCTTGTCCTTGCCCTCCCTCTCAGCCACGGTGATCCCGTCGTTAGAGGCATTGATCACCATCTGCATCAGCTTGGCGTTGATCATTGAGCGATCCATAGCGTGTTTGTGGATTTCGTAGTGTAAGGCAACTCACGCGGCTGCCAACTGCTAATATCCCAGGTTTTCACTCAACTACAGGATCAGATTGATGAAAGTCGCCATCCTTTCCGGCTCGGTCTATGGCACGGCCGAAGAAGTTGCCCGCCACGCCATGGGTCTCCTCAACGCAGCCGGGTTCGAGGCCTGGCATAACCCGCGGGCGACCCTGGCCGATGTGCAGGCCTTCGCCCCGGACGCCTTTCTGGCCGTAACCTCCACCACCGGCATGGGCGAATTGCCAGACAACCTGATGCCGCTGTATTCGACAATCCGCGATCAACTGCCCGCCGCCTGGCGCGGTTTGCCAGGTGCGGTGATCGGCCTGGGTGATGCCAGCTATGGCGACACATTTTGTGGCGGCGGCGAGCAGATGCGCGAGCTGTTCGGCGAGTTGGGCGTACGCGAAGTGCTGCCGATGCTGCGCCTGGATGCCAGCGAAAGCGTCACCCCGGAAGCCGATGCCGAGCCATGGCTGGCAGAGCTGGTCACGGCACTGCGCGGCTGATCGGGTACTCGCGTAGTAACGCCAGCCAGGCCAGGGCGGCTTTCGACAGATAGGCGCCCTGGCGCCAGATAAAAGCGATGTCCCAGCGTAGGAATTCGGGCGCCCTGAGTGTCAGGCGCACCACGCCAGGGCGCTCCAGGCCGCGCGCGACCACACTGGGCAGCAGCACCACGCCCTGGCCGGCAGCCACCAGTGCCACGAGAAAATCCGCCTGGCCGCTGCGCCCGCTTTCCCGGGGTGTGAAGCCCACTTGCTGGCAAGCCTGGAGCAGCCGGTCATTGAGCACAAAGCTGCGCTGATACATCAAAAACGGCGTGTCGGCCAATTCCTCCAAGCCAATCTGCCCACGCTGCGCCAGCGGGTGGTCCACGGGCAGCAGCGCATCCAGTGGTTCATCACAGAAGGCTTGCCAGGCAAACGCCGGATCGGTGGGCAACAAGCTGCCGCCTACGTCCAGTTCCCCGGCGAGGATCGCCTGCTCGATATTGCGACTGCCGCCCTCAAGCAATTGGATGCTGACATTGGGATAGCGTCGCCGATATTCGGCAAACAACTCGGCAAACAGTGTGTCGCCCCCCAGTTGCGGCAGGCCCATGCGCAACTCGCCACGGGTCAACTGGTTCAAGTCGTCCAACTCGCTCAACAATTCGGTTTGCAGGCGCAGCATCGCCTCGGCCCGTTGCAGCACCACGTGCCCGGCGGCGGTCAGGCGCACCTGCGAGCCAATGCGGTCGAGCAGCGGCGTACCCAGGCTTTGCTCCAGTTGCGCCACTTGCTTGCTCACCGCGGACTGGCTGATATGCAGGGTTCTCCCGGCCTGGGTAAAGCCGCCACGGTGAACCACTTCGATAAAACTGCGCAGCTGTTTGAATTCCATTACGGTAATTCCAGATTGGAATGGCTTGCAGTCTAACAATTCGCTTTGGGGATGCCAGGGGGCTCTTTAACATGGGGGCCTGCGAGGAACCCATGTCTACTAAACGTTTCACCTTCAAATATGTGTGCCGGTTGCTGGTTGAGTTGCTGGTATTGCTGGCGATTTACCTGCTGGGATGCCAAGTGGCTTTGTGGCTGGCCTGGCCGATTCCAGGCGGGGTCATCGGCCTGGGCCTGCTGTTGCTGGTGTTCGCCAGTGGCCTGATCAAGCCCGCAGCCCTGCAATTGGGCGCTGGCATGTTGATGGCGGAAATGCTGCTGTTCTTTATCCCGGCATTGATGAGCCTGCTCGATTACGGTGGGCTGATGCGCCATGACGGTTGGCGCATCATGTTGGTGATCGCTCTTAGCACCCTGATGGTGATGTTGGTCACGGCATTTACCGTTGAACTCGTCTGCCGCTGGAAGCTGCGCCATGAAGCTTGAACTGATGCCATTGTTCTGGCTGGCCCTGACCCTTGTGGCCTACGGTTTCAGCCGCTGGATCTACCGGCGCACCGGGCGTTACCTGCTATCGCCGCTGATCCTGGTGCCCGCGCTGCTGTTGGCGGTGGCCGTGCCGCTGAACACCGCCTATGCCGAGTACGCCACCGACACCCATTGGCTGATGCTGGTGCTGGGACCGGTGACGGTGGCGTTCGCCATCCCGATCTGGCAGCAGCGCCAGTTATTGATGCGCCACTGGTCGGCATTGCTGCTGGGCATGCTGGCGGGTAGCGCGGCGTCCATCGGGACTTCTTTCGGCTTGGCCAAGGCGTTGGCCTTGGACAGTTCGGTCACCCTGTCATTGGTGCCGCGCTCGATCACCACGCCCTTTGCCATGCCCCTGGCCCACGACCTGGGCGGCGTGCCGGAACTCACGGCGGTATTCGTGATGTTCACCGGCGTGTTCGGCGCCCTGCTTGGCGGGGTGCTGCTCAAGTGGCTGCCGCTGCGCAGTGCCCTGGCGCGGGGCGCGTTGTTTGGCGTGGGCGCCCACGGTGCTGGCGTCAGTCGTGCCCATGAAGTAGGCGGCGAAGAGGGCTCGGTGGCGGGCTTGGTGATGGTGCTTACGGGCTTGCTCAACCTGTTCGCCGCACCTTTATTGGCGTCGCTTCTCTGACACCACGTTGTACGAATCCGAACTATCCTCACGGTTGACTCGCTCGGTCATCAAGCTGGCTGCCAACGCAACTACGGCGTGCCCGAGGTCTGACTAGACTGGCCCTTCAGTCTAAAAATAATAAAAACACCACAGCGTCGAGGTCATTGCCGTGAGCCTAGCCCCCGTTCAATCGACACAGAGTGTTAAAGACCAGGTCAGCGCTGCCGAATGGCAGGCCCGCATAGACTTGGCCGCGTGCTATCGCCTGGTGGCCATGCATGGTTGGGATGATCTGATTTTCACCCACATCTCGGCCAAGGTTCCGGGCACTGAAGACTTCCTGATCAACCCCTTCGGGCTGATGTTCCACGAGATCACCGCCTCCAGTCTGGTCAAGGTCGACCAGGCCGGTAACAAACTGATGGACAGCCCCTACGAGATCAACCCGGCGGGCTACACCATTCACAGCGCGGTACACGAAGTACGTCACGACGTGGTCTGCGTGCTGCACACCCATACCGCAGCCGGCGTGGCGGTGTCGGCGCAGAAGCAGGGCGTGTTGCCCATCAGCCAGCAGTCGCTGTTCGTGCTGTCGAGCCTGGCCTATCACGCCTACGAAGGCGTCGCGCTGAACCACGAGGAAAAGGCCCGCCTGCAAGCCGACCTGGGGCCGAACAATTTTCTGATGCTGCACAACCATGGCCTGCTGACCTGCGGGGCGACCATCGCCGATACCTTCCTGATGATGTTCACCTTCCAGCGCGCCTGCGATATCCAGGTACTGGCGCAAAACGGCGGGGCCGAATTGATCGCCATCGAGCCGCAGATTCTGGCGGGGGCCAAGGCGATGATCGCTGGCGTAACCAAAAGCGCCCAAGGCATGGGTGGTGCATTGGCCTGGCCGGCGCTGTTGCGCAAACTCGATAAACAAGACCCTGGATACCGACTCTAATGCCACTGGCCGAGATTCCGCTGCGTGCCTGGCGCAAACGCGGGCAGAGTTTTGTTTTTCGCGGGCAGACCATCCGTTACTGGGTGGCCGGCCAGGGCGAGCCATTGTTGCTGATCCACGGTTTCCCCAGCGCCAGTTGGGACTGGCATTACCTCTGGCAGCCCCTGGCCCAGCGCAACCTGGTGATTGCCTGCGACATGCTCGGGTTTGGCGACTCGGCCAAGCCCCTGGACCACACCTATTGCCTGCTGGAGCAGGCTGATCTGCAACAGGCCCTGCTGGCCCATCTGCGCGTGCAGCAGCCGGTGCATATCATGGCCCATGACTACGGCGACAGCGTGGCCCAGGAACTGCTCGCCCGGCACTACGAGGGCAGCTTCCAGCTGGCCAGTTGTGTCTTTCTCAATGGCGGGCTCTTCCCCGAGACCCACCGCGCGGCGCTGGTGCAAAAACTATTGCTCAGCCCCTTGGGTTGGATGATCGGCCGTGCATTCGGGCGCAACGCCCTGGCTGACAGTTTCAAGCAGATCTTCGGCCCCGGCACCCGCCCCAGCGAAAGCGCGCTGGATGACTTCTGGAGCCTGATCGAAAACAACGACGGCCCACGGATCCTGCACAAACTCATCGCCTACATCCCCCAGCGCCGTCAACAACGCGAGCGCTGGGTGGCGGCCATGCAACGCGGCGAAGTACCGTTGCGGGTGATCGATGGCGAGGTAGACCCGATTTCCGGCGGGCATATGGTCGCGCGCTACCGCGAGCTGATAGCGGATGCCGACACGGTATTGCTGGCCAATATCGGCCACTACCCGCAGGTGGAGGCGCCGGTCCAGGTGCTCAAGCATTACCTGGCGTTTCGCGAGGGCATTGAAAGCAACCAGGATCGCCTATGGGAACTGGCTTATGCAGGAGCGGGCTTGCCTGCGATGCGGGTACCTCGGTAAGTCAGTTGCACCGAGGTGATGCAATCGCAGGCAAGCCCGCTCCCACACAAGCCAGCTTCTACACGAGCCGATCATCCCCGTACCTTATTGCGCACCATTCACCCCCGCCCGTATTTATTGTGACCACAAGCTCCGTGCCTGACACTCAACCCATCGTCCACTGTCTTCGCTGGAGTTCCCTATGAGTGAGTCTGTGCAGTTCCAAGATAAAGTCGTGATCGTTACCGGGGCCGGTGGTGGCTTGGGTCGTGCCCATGCGCTGCTGTTCGCCAGGCACGGGGCCAAGGTACTGGTCAACGACCTTGGCGGCTCGACTCAGGGCGAAGGCGCCAACGCCTCGGCCGCCGACCGCGTAGTGGCCGAGATCCGCGAGGCCGGTGGCATTGCCGAGGCCAACCATGATTCGGTGACCGACGGCGAAAAGATCGTGCAACACGCCCTCGATGTATTTGGCCGCATCGACGTGGTGGTGAACAACGCCGGGATCCTGCGCGACAAGACCTTTCATAAAATGGAGGACGGCGACTGGGACCTGGTTTACCGCGTGCACGTCGAAGGTGCCTACAAAGTCACCCGCGCTGCTTGGCCGCATATGCGCGAGCAGGGTTATGGCCGGGTGATTTTCACCGCGTCGACGTCGGGCATCTACGGCAACTTCGGCCAGTCCAACTACGGCATGGCCAAGCTCGGCCTGTATGGCCTGACCCGCACCCTGGCGTTGGAAGGGCGCAAGAACAACATCCTGGTCAATGCCATCGCGCCCACGGGCGGTACGCGCATGACCGAAGGCCTGATCCCGCCACAGGTGTTCGAGCGCCTCAAGCCCGAGCTGGTCAGCCCGCTGGTGGTGTACCTGGGCAGTGAGGCGTGCCAGGAAACTTCCGGGCTGTTCGAAGTGGGGGGCGGCTGGATTGGCAAGACCCGTTGGGAGCGCAGCCTGGGCGTGGGCTTTGATCCCGAGGCCGGCTTCTCGCCAGAGGATGTGGCGGCGCACTGGCAGCAGATCTGCGACTTTGAAGGGGCGGCCCATCCCAAGGACAACATCGAAGCCCTGAAAGAGATGATGGACAACCTGCAGAAATACAGCCTCTGATCGTTACCTGAAAAACATTCAATCCTGCGGGGCGCTGATGGCGCCCCGCTTTGTTTCAGGCATAAAAAAGGCCGCTGCATACGCAGCGGCCGAAGTAAGACGTTGGATCAAGGAGCTACAAATCAACGTCAGTGAACACGGGTAACAGACTGAAAATTCGCTTCAATCTGTTGAAGACTGGCTTTCAAGAAACGGATGGTTTGTTCTGAAAGCCCGGTAAGAATAGTCCCTTGTAGCGGAATGAAAAATACTGATTCAGGACAAGGACTATTACCAAAACAACAACAGTGACTACCCCCTGTAGGAGCGAGCTTGCTCGCGAAAAACGTGAACGATGACGCGTTTTGTCTGGTTTAACGCGGTGTACTCACGTTCTTCGCGAGCAAGCTCGCTCCTACAGGGGGCGTGGGGTTATCCATTCTCTTGATAACCCTTCATCCACTACGTCGATAGCCCCGCCAAGACCCGCGCTAGAGCCTGCGCTAATCCTTTCGAGCGACAAAACGAATACCTCCTTGGTGCGCTTATCGCTCCTGATGGCGGGCAGTAGGGTGGGGCCTTCTGTCACACCACCGGGGAAGACGCATGACAAAAACAACAATGCGCGCCATCTTCAGGCCACAGGCGCTGGCCGCTGCGGTTGCTTTGGGTTGCTGCGTTCAGGCGCAGGCTGTTTCATTCAACATCGGCGAGATCGAGGGGCAATTCGATTCGTCGCTGTCGGTAGGTGCCAGCTGGGGCATGCGCGATGCCGACCGCAAGCTGGTGGGCACGGTCAATGGCGGCAGTGGCCAGGCCTCCACTGGGGATGACGGGCGCTTGAACTTCAAGAAAGGCGAGACCTTCTCGAAAATCTTCAAGGGCCTGCACGACCTGGAGCTCAAGTACGGCGATACCGGTGTGTTTGTGCGGGGCAAATACTGGTACGACTTCGAACTCAAGGACGAAGACCGCGAGTTCAAGCCCATCAGCGACCACAACCGCAAGGAAGGCTCCAAATCCAGCGGGGCGCAGATCCTCGATGCCTTCGTCTATCACAACTACTCCCTGTGGGATTTGCCGGGCACCGTGCGCGCCGGTAAACAGGTGGTCAGCTGGGGCGAAAGTACCTTCATCGGCAACTCCATCAACAGCATCAACCCTATCGACGTCTCGGCCTTCCGCCGGCCCGGCGCCGAGATCAAGGAAGGCCTGATTCCGGTGAACATGCTGTTCGCCTCCCAGGGCCTGACCAACCAACTGACCGTGGAAGGCTTCTACCAACTGGAATGGGACCAGACGGTGCTGGATAACTGCGGCACCTTCTTTGGTGGCGACGTGGCGGCCGATGGCTGCACCGACAACTACACCGTCGGCAGCCCGGCGATCCGCCCGCTGCAACCGGTGGCCGCCGCGTTTGGCCAGGGGTTTGGCGTGACCGATGAAGGGGTGATCGTGCGCCGCGCCGCCGACCGTGATGCACGGGATTCCGGGCAGTTCGGCATGGCGTTGCGTTGGCTCGGCGATGACACCGAGTACGGCCTGTACTTCATGAATTATCACAGCCGCACGCCGACCGTGGGCACGCTCACGGCCAACACTAACCTTGCGACCATCGGCAATATCATCAATACCGCCAACGGCATTGCCCCCGGCAGTGGCGCCGGCCTGGCGCAGAGCGTGATGCTCGGACGCGGCCAGTACTACCTGGATTACCCGGAAGACATCCGCCTGTACGGCGCCAGCTTTTCCACCACCTTGCCCACCGGCACGGCCTGGACCGGGGAAATCAGCTACCGCCCCAACGCGCCAGTGCAACTCAACACCACAGACCTGACCCTGGCCCTGGTCAACCCGATTGCCGGTAACACCGTGTCACCCATTCGCAGCTCATTCGGTGCCGACAACACCGGCTACCGGCGCAAGGAAATCACCCAGTTCCAAACCACCATGACCCAGTTCTTCGACCAGGTGCTGGGCGCCGAACGCCTGACTGTAGTGGGCGAGGCGGCCATCGTGCGGGTGGGCGGGCTGGAGAACAAAACCAAGCTGCGCTACGGCCGCGATTCGGTCTACGGCCAGTACGGCTTTGGTGGTGATACCGACGGCTTCGTCACGGCGACGTCCTGGGGTTATCGCGCCAGGGCCATTCTTGATTACAACAACGTGATCGCCGGGATCAACCTCAAGCCCAACCTGTCCTGGTCCCATGACGTCAAGGGCTATGGCCCCAACGGCCTGTTCAACGAGGGGGCCAAGGCGCTCAGCGTCGGGGTCGATGCGGACTATCGCAACACCTACACCGCGAGCTTGAGCTACACCGACTTTTTTGGCGGTGACTACAACACCCTGACCGACCGTGACTTCCTCGCCCTCAGCTTTGGCGTGAACTTCTGATTCGGCTAAAAAAGAACAAGGACAATAACCATGCGTAAGATGATTTTGCAGTGCGGCGTACTGGCCCTCAGCCTGTTGGCCGCCAACGTGATGGCTGCCGTGTCAGCGGAAGAAGCCGCCAAGCTTGGGACCACCTTGACTCCGGTCGGCGCGCAAATGGCCGGTAATGCCGATGGCTCGATCCCGGCCTGGACCGGTGGCATCCCGAAAAACGCCGGTGCAGTCGACAGCAAGGGCTTTTTGGCCGACCCGTTCGCCAATGAAAAACCGCTGTTTGTGATCACCGCCGCCACGGTCGACAAGTACAAGGACAAGCTGTCGGATGGCCAGGTGGCGATGTTCAAACGTTACCCCGAGACTTACAAAATCCCGGTCTACACCACCCACCGCACGGTCAACCTGCCCGACGATATCTACGAGTCGATCAAGCGCAGCGCACTCAACGTCAAGTCGATCAACGACGGCAACGGCCTGGAGAACTTCACCGGCAACCGTTACTACGCCTTCCCGATCCCGAAGACTGGCGTCGAGGTGTTGTGGAACCACATCACCCGTTACCACGGCGGCAACCTGCGGCGCATCATCACCCAGGCCACACCGCAGACCAACGGCAGCTACACGCCGATCCGCTTTGAAGAAGAAGTGGCGGTGCCGCAACTGATCCCCGACATGGACCCGGCCAAGGGCGCCAACGTGCTGACGTTCTTCAAACAGTCGGTCACCGCCCCCGCGCGCCTGGCGGGCAACGTGCTGCTGGTACACGAAACCCTCGACCAGGTGAAGGAACCGCGCCTGGCGTGGATCTACAACGCCGGCCAACGCCGCGTACGCCGCGCACCGCAAGTGGCCTACGACGGGCCGGGCACCGCGTCCGACGGCCTGCGTACCTCGGATAACTTCGACATGTTCTCCGGTGCGCCAGATCGCTACGACTGGAAGCTGGTGGGCAAGAAGGAAATGTACATTCCCTACAACGCCTACAAGCTCGACTCGCCTACGCTCAAGTACGACGACATCATCAAGGCCGGGCATATCAACCAGGACCTGACCCGCTACGAACTGCACCGGGTCTGGGAGGTGGTCGGCACCGTCAAGCCGAGCGAGCGGCACATCTACGCCAAGCGCCATATGTACATCGATGAAGACAGCTGGCAGGTGGCGCTGGTGGATCACTACGACGGTCGTGGCCAACTGTGGCGCGTTGCCGAAGGTCACGCGCAGTTCTACTACAACCACCAGACCCCGGCCTACACCGTTGAGACCCTGTACGACATCATCGCCGGGCGCTACATCGCCCTGGGCATGAAGAACGAGGAGAAGAGCAGTTTTGTGTTCGGCTTCAATGCCAAGGCGGCGGACTACACCCCCTCGGCCCTGCGCGCCTCGGGCGTCCGCTGATCCAAGGTTGTAGACCCAATCATTGTGGGAGCTGGCTTACCTTTGATCGTGCCGGGCTTGTTTTGAAGCCCGGCTTTTTTATGCCCGGCAATCAGCCCGCTGAATACTTCTTCAACAACGCCCATCGAGGGGACTACGGTAGGCCGCACGCCGCATAAAAATAAAAAAGGGACGCTGTAATGACCGCCATGACCCGTCGCCTGGATCGTCCTGGATTCATGCCACGTTTGTCTTCCCACCATTTGCTGCGCCCCCGCCTGGCCGACCCGTTGCTAGGGACGCAGGCGCGGGTAAGGTTGCTGTGCGCGCCGGCCGGCAGCGGCAAGAGCGCCTTGCTGGCTGAATGCGCCCAGCAGGCACCGGCGAGCTGCCAGGTGTATTGGTTGGCGCTCAACGGTACGGCATTGGACCCTCATGCTCTGTGCCAGCGCCTGGCACAAAGCCTGGGCCTGGCGTTTGTCGATGAAGCCAGCTTGTTGCTGGACCTGAGCCGCTGGCAAACGCCAGCCTGGCTGTTTCTCGATGACTATTGCCGGGTGGCGGCGCCCGCATTGGATGCTTTGCTCGATCGGCTGCTGGCCTCGAGTAGCCCGGCCTTGACCTGGTGGCTGGGCGCGCGACGTCGGCCGGCGTGCAATTGGCCGCGGCTGCTGCTCGATGATGAGCTGTGGGAATGGGGCGGCACCGAGTTGGCGTTCGATCAGCGCGAGGTCCAGCAACTGCTCGATCACCACGCCGCTGCTGGGCAGTCTGCCGACAAAGTCCTGCAATTTTCTGCGGGCTGGTGCGCAGGCGTGCGTATCGCCCTGCTCGAAGGCGACAACCATCCCGACAGCGGCGCCTGGCATGGGCGTTCGCAAACCTTGCTCGATTACCTGCAGCACGAGTTGTTCAGCACGTTGCCCGAAGAACTGGAGGAAGCCTGGCGCGTCCTGGCACATCTGCCGCGTTTCAACCCGGGACTGTGCGAGCACTTGTTCGGGTTTGGCGATGGCGCCGACTACCTGCGCGACCTTCAGGCCCTGGGTGCGTTCATCGAGCCCTGGGACGACTCGCCAGACTGGCTGCAGGTCTTCCCGCCCCTGGCCCAGTTGCTGCGCGACGAACCGTGGCCGGCCCGGCGCTCCTGGCATCGGCGCGCCTGCCAATGGTTCACCGCGGCCCAGGACTGGCAGGCGGCGTTTGAGCAGGCGCTGTTGGCTGAAGAATACGAAGTGGCGGTCAGCCTGTTGGAGCACTTCAGCTTTGAAGACTTGTTCCGCCAGCAAAACGCCGTGCTGTTGTTGCGCCTGCATGAGCAACATGGCGACGAGTTGATGCTCGGCTCGGCGCAACTGGTGGGGCTGGTCACCGCCGCCTTGCTGTTTGCCGGGCGTTTCGACCAGGCCGCGCAATGTATCGACCAACTGGCGCGCTTCACCCCGCAACCTACGGCCGCCCTGCAACGGCATCTGCTGGCGCGCTGGCAGGCGCAGTGGGGGTGGTTGTTGCATCTTGGGGGCGACGCGGTACCTGCGCGCGGGCATTTTCTGGAGGCGTTGAATGACTTGCCGGACAGCGCCTGGACATCGCGGTTAATGTGCTTGTCGGGCCTGACCCAGCAAGCGTTGCTGCGCGGCGAACTGGACGTGGCCCAGGCCCTCAACCGTGAGGCGTTGTGCCTGGCGCGGGCCAACGGTTCGTTGCTGTTGGAGGCGGTGCTGGAACTTGACCATGCGCAGCTGCTGGAACAGCGAGGCGCACCGTACCGGGCCCAGAGCCTGTTGGAAGGTGTGCAGGCGATGCTGGTGCAGCAGCGCCTCAAGGCCGGGCCATTGATGGGCCGGATAGCCTTGCGCCGTGGCCACCTGGCCTTGCGCCAGGGGCATGATGCGTTGGCCACCGAGTGCCTCGAAGCCGGCCTGGGCATGTGCTTGCACAGCCAGGACAAGCGTGTGCTCTATGGTTTCCTTGGGATGGCGATGCTGGCGGCCAATCGTGGTGATTACGCCCAGGCGTTTATCCAGCTACGTGACGCCGAACGCCTGATGCAACGCCGGCACGTGCCCGACACGGTGTACCGGGCGGTGTTGCTCTTGCTCAGCGGGCATTTCTGGTTACAGCAGGGGCGGGCCGAGCTGACCCAGGAAGCGGTCAGCCGGGTGCTGCGCCACTATCACGGCCCCCAGGCCAAACAGGCACCGCCGGCGACCCTGGAACTGATCCCCCGGCTGGAATACCTGTTGGTGCTGGCCCAAGTCAAACTGCGCCAGGCCGAGCAGCCCATCCAGCGGCTCACAGCCTTGCTCGACACTGCCCGCGAGCGCGGCATGCAATGCCTGGAGGTGGAACTGCACTTGGTGTTGGGCGAGGTGGCCTGGCAACTGGGCGAGCGAGCGAACGCGGTGCGCTCGCTGCAAACCGGGCTGGCCCTGGCGGCGCGCTGCCAGGTGCAGCAGGCGGTGCGTGAACTGCGCCTGCGCCAGCCGGGGTTGCTCTGTGAGTTGGGGCTTGAACCTCAAGAGGCGGTGGCGGCACCTGGAGAAAACCCCCTGAGCCAGCGGGAATTGGAGGTGCTGCAACTGATTGCGCTGGGCAACTCCAACCTGGAAATTGCCGATCTGTTGTTTATCTCGCTGCACACCGTAAAGACCCATGCCCGGCGGATCCACAGCAAGCTGGGGGTGGAGCGCCGCACCCAGGCGGTGGCCAAGGCCAAGACCCTGGGCCTGATGGCCTGATTTTCAAGCAACGCAGCTCAGCATGCAGGAGCAGGCAAGCCAGCTCTTATCAAACATAAAATAAATTGTTGATTTTAAAGGATTAAATTTTTTACTTAAGTGACTGTTTTTTGTGGCGAGCGGGCTTGCCCCGCGCTGGGCGCGTAGCGCCCCTAATAAAGGACGAATGCGGTGTACCAGATACTGCGCAGAGATTGGTTTTGGGGCTGCTGCGCAGCCCAGCGCGGGGCAAGCCCGCTCGCCACAGGGAATCCAGTTTGATGCGCGACAGCGCTAAGTCGAAGAGGTAGTGGGGTCTCCCACATTTACCCGCGTGCGTGCGGTCAGGGCTGATACCCCATCCGCCAACTCACCGCCTGGCTCGCCGCAAGCAATTGCCTGGCCGCCGGCCCATCTTCATCGGCATGGAACAACGAGGTTGGCCCCACCACGGTCATCACCGCCACCACCTGCCCCATCGCGTTGAACACCGGCGCCGACAGCGCATCGACCCCCGGCATCAGCAAGCCATGCACAAAGTGCAGGCCACGCTGGCGAATCTGCTCACAGGCCTGCCTATACGCCTGGTCGTCCGCCAGCGCATGGGCGGTGCCGGCCTCGATCTCCTGCGCGCGCAGGTCTACGGTTTCGCGCTCTGGCAAGAAGGCGCTGAACACCAGCCCGGTTGAGGAGCTGAGCAGCGGCAGCACCGACCCCAGTTGCGTCACCACCGTGACCGCGCGTACGGCCGGTTCGATATGCACCACGGTCGCGCCGTGGTTGCCCCACACCGCGAGAAAGCAGGTTTCATTCAACTCATCGCGCAACTGCGCCAGGGGCAGGGTGGCGACTTTCAGTACATCCATGCTACCCAGCGCCGCCAGCCCCACGCGCAGGGCCTCGCGACCCAGGCCGTAATGGTTGGTGGCGGTGTTCTGCTCGGCAAAGCCCGAGGCAATCAGGGCCTGCAAGTAGCGGTGGACCTTGCTGGCGGGCATCTGCACATGTTCGGCCAGGCGCGACAGGGAGGTGGCCGGCGACAGTTCGGCCAGAGCCTTGAGGATGTCGGTGCCGACTTCGGCCGAGCGGACTTTCTGTTTACCGGTGTCGCGGGGGGCGGGCGGCTTTTCCATGGAGAACGTGTGTCCCAAAGACGAATGGCGGTCTTTATAGCTTGACGGTCGATACGGAGCAAATTACGTTATGCGTAACTGGATTACGATAAAAACAACTTCCTTACTGAGGACGATCCATGACCCTCGATTATCAATCGGGCTTTGGCAATGAATTCGCCAGCGAAGCCTTGCCAGGTGCACTGCCGGTCGGCCAGAACTCCCCGCAAAAAGCGCCCTACGGGCTGTACACCGAGCTGTTCTCCGGCACCGCCTTCACTATGGTGCGCAGCGAAGCCCGGCGCACCTGGATGTATCGCATCCAGCCGTCGGCCAATCACCCGGCATTCGTCAAACTGGAACGGCAACTGGCCGGTGGCCCGCTGGGTGAGGTCACGCCTAACCGCCTGCGTTGGAACCCGTTGGATGTTCCCGTAGAACCCACCGACTTTATCGATGGGCTGGTGGCCATGGTGGCCAACTCCGGCGCCGAAAAGCCCTCAGGCATCAGCATCTATCATTACCGCGCCAACCGCTCCATGGAGCGCGTGTTCTTTAACGCCGATGGCGAACTGTTGATCGTTCCCGAGCAAGGCCGCCTGCGCATCGCCACCGAGTTGGGCGTGTTGGAGGTCGAGCCGCTGGAAATCGTCGTGCTGCCTCGGGGCCTGAAATTTCGCGTCGAACTGCTGGATGCCCAGGCGCACGGCTACGTTGCCGAAAACCACGGCGCACCGCTGCGCCTGCCGGACCTGGGGCCGATCGGCAGCAATGGCCTGGCCAACCCGCGGGACTTCCTGACCCCGGTCGCCCACTACGAAGAGCTGTCCCAACCCACGCCCCTGGTGCAGAAGTTCCTCGGCGAGCTGTGGGGCTGCACCCTGGACCACTCACCGCTGAACGTGGTGGCCTGGCATGGCAACAACGTGCCGTACAAATACGACCTGCGCCGCTTCAACACCATCGGTACGGTGAGTTTCGATCACCCGGACCCGTCGATCTTCACCGTGTTGACCTCGCCCACCAGCGTCCATGGCCTGGCCAACCTCGACTTCGTGATCTTCCCGCCGCGCTGGATGGTGGCCGAGAACACCTTCCGGCCACCGTGGTTCCACCGCAACCTGATGAACGAATACATGGGCCTGATCCAGGGCGCCTACGATGCCAAGGCCGAAGGCTTCCTGCCGGGCGGCGCGTCGCTGCACAGCTGCATGAGCGCCCACGGCCCGGATGGTGAGACCTGCACCAAGGCCATCGCCGTGGACCTGGCGCCGCACAAGATCGATAACACCATGGCCTTCATGTTCGAGACCAGCCAGGTGCTGCGCCCGACCCGGTTCGCCCTGGACTGCCCGCAACTGCAAAACACTTACGACGCTTGCTGGGCCACGTTGCCGGCAACCTTCAACCCGAATCGGAGATAAACCATGACTCAGTCCACTCTCACCCGTAGTTGGGTGGCCTCGGCCAACGGTCACACGGATTTCCCCCTGCAGAACCTGCCCCTGGGCATCTTCAGCCTCAACGGTTCGGCGCCGCGCAGTGGCGTGGCGATTGGCGAGCATATTTTTGATCTGCAGGCCGCCCGTGAGCTGTTTGACGGTGAAGCGCGCCGCGCCATCGACGCCATGGCAGGCGGCCAATTGAACGCCTTCTTCGAACTGGGCCGCGGCCCGCGGGTTGCCCTGCGCGAGCGCCTGCTGGAATTGCTGGCCGAGGGCAGCGCCCAGCAGGCCAAGTTGCAAGCCCTGGGCGCCCAGGTGTTGCCCCTGGCCAGCGATTGCCAGATGCACCTGCCGGCGAAAATCAACGACTACACCGACTTCTACGTCGGCATCGAGCACGCGCAGAACGTCGGCAAACTGTTTCGCCCCGACAACCCCTTGCTGCCCAACTACAAGTACGTGCCGATCGGTTATCACGGTCGTGCGTCAACCATCCGCACCTCCGGCACCGAGGTGCGTCGGCCCAAGGGCCAGACCCTGCCAGCCGGCCACAGCGAACCGACCTTCGGCCCGTGCGCACGCCTGGACTATGAATTGGAACTGGGCATCTGGATCGGCCAGGGCAATGCCATGGGCGACTCGATTGCCATTGGCGACGCCGCCGAGCATATCGCCGGTTTCTGCCTGCTCAACGACTGGTCGGCGCGGGATATCCAGGCCTGGGAATACCAGCCGCTGGGGCCGTTCCTGTCCAAAAGCTTTATCACCAGCATCTCGCCGTGGGTGGTCACGGCCGAAGCCCTGGAACCGTTCCGCAAGGCCCAGCCCGCGCGGCCGGCCGGTGATCCACAACCGCTGCCGTACCTGCTGGACAGCCGCGACCAGGCCGCTGGTGGCTTTGATATCGAACTGGAAGTACTGCTCACCACCGCCGCGATGCGCGAGCAGAACCTGCCGGCCCATCGCCTGACCCTGAGTAACACCCAGCACATGTACTGGACCGTGGCGCAAATGGTTGCGCACCACAGTGTCAACGGCTGCCAATTGCAGGCGGGCGACCTGTTTGGTTCGGGCACTTTGTCGGGCCCGGCGGCCGGCCAGTTCGGCAGCTTGCTGGAAATCACCGAAGGCGGGAAAAAGCCGATTGAACTGGCCTCGGGCGAGGTGCGCAAGTTCCTTGAAGACGGCGACGAAATCATCCTGCGTGCCCGCTGCCAGCGTGATGGATTTGCCTCCATCGGCTTTGGCGAATGCCGTGGCACCGTAGTCGCGGCGCGCTAAGAGGGCAGGGGCATGGAACTCTATACCTACTACCGTTCCACGGCGTCCTATCGGGTGCGCATTGCCCTGGCCCTCAAGGGCCTGGCGTTCACCGCGCTGCCAGTCAACCTGCTGGTACCCAAGGGCGGCGCCAATCGCCAGCCCGAATACCTGGCGATCAACCCGCAGGGCCGTGTCCCGGCCTTGCGCACCGATGAAGGCGAGTTGCTGATCCAGTCGCCGGCGATCATCGAGTACCTGGATGAACGTTATCCACAGCCCGCGCTACTGGCCGAGGACCTGGCGACCCGCGCCCATGAGCGCGCGGTGGCCGCGATCATCGGCTGTGACATTCACCCGCTGCACAACTCCAGCACCCAGAACCTCCTGCGCCAGTGGGGGCATGACGAAGCGCAGTTGCTGGCATGGATCGGGCACTGGATCAGCCAGGGCCTGGGCGCCGTCGAGCAATTGATCGGCGACCAGGGTTACTGCTTTGGCGAGCAGCCTGGCTTGGCGGATACCTTTCTGATCCCTCAGTTGTACGCGGCGGAGCGCTTCAAAGTGGCGCTGGACAGCTATCCACGGATCCTGCGCGTCGCAGCCTTGGCTGCCAAACATCCTGCATTTATCCAGGCCCATCCCTCCAACCAACCTGACACCCCCTAGATCAATGTAGGAGCTGGCTTGCCTGCGATGACGGTGTTGACTGACACACCGCCATCGCAGGCAAGCCAGCTCCCACAAGTGATACCCCATAAAAATAAAACAGGTACCTTGCGATGCACAATCAGATTGCCAGCTTTCGCGCGGCACTCGACGCCCGTCCGGTGTCGCGCTATCAGTGGTTGATTCTTCTGTTGTTGGCGTTGTTGCTGGTGACCGATGGCTACGATGCCCAGGTGCTGGGTTACGTGGTCCCGGCCCTGGCCCAGGACTGGGGCCTGGAAAAAGCCGCCTTCGGCCCTGTGTTCAGTGCCAACCTGCTGGGGCTGACCCTCGGCTCGCTGGCCGTGACGCCCTTGGCTGATCGCTTCGGCGTGCGCCGTATTTTGCTCGCTTGCGTACTGATCTACGCCAGTCTCACGGTGTTGATGGTGTTCGCCAATTCCCTCGAAACGCTGATGGTCGCGCGTTTTATCTGCGGCATTGGCATGGGCGGCGCGATGCCCAGCGCCATGGCGTTGATGTCGGAATATTCGCCACCACGCATGCGCACCTTGATGGTGACGTTGGCGGCCTGTGGCTTCTCGTTCGGCGGGGCGGCGGGTGGTTTTGTTGCGGCGGGCTTTATCGACAGCTTCGGCTGGCAGGCGGTGTTCCTCGCCGGTGGCGTGACGCCATTGCTGTTGTTCCCGTTTCTGGCATGGCTGCTGCCTGAGTCCTTACCGCGTTTGTTGCGCGATGCGCCGCCCTATGCGCGCCTGCAGAAAGTCACGGCGCGCATGCTGCCCGGCTGGCAGGCACCGGCGGCCAGCGAACAACAGAATCGCCAGGAACAGGGCAGCAAACTGACGGTGGTGGAGTTGTTCCGCAATGGTTATGCACGGCCAACGTTGCTGATCTGGTCGACCTTTTTCGTCAGCCTGATCCTGCTGTATTTCATGATCAGCTGGTTGCCGTCACTGTTGCTGGAAAGTGGCATGGCCTTGAATAAAGCCAACCTGGTGACCTCGATGTTCCTGTTCGCCGGCACCTTGGGCGCGATTGGCATGGCCTGGTTTGCCGACCGCCTGAAAAGCAAAGTGCGCTTGCTCTCGGGTGTGCTGGCGGCAGCGGCGCTGTGCACGGTTCTGCTGGGGCTCAATCACGACAACCCGCGTTACCTGGTGGCATTTGTGTTTGCGGCGGGCTTTTGCATCATTGGCGGCCAGTTGACCCTCAATGCGTTTGCCAGCAACTTCTACCCGGCCCACGTGCGTGCCACGGGCACGGGATGGGCGTTGGGTGTCGGGCGCTTTGGTTCGATCCTGGGGCCACTGTTTGGCAGCATGCTGCTGGCGATGCATGTACCGGTGCAGCAGATTTTCTTCTTCTGTGCGATTCCGGCGGTGATTGCCGCGTTACTGATCATTCAGGTGCGTTCGCCTGAGGCCAAGGCGCCAAACGATTCACTGCGTGGCGATATCCTCAAAACCTGAAGAACACCATGCTTACCTGTGGGAACTGTCGAGCCCGGCGCGGCTGCGATGGGGGCGACGCGGTCTAACGGTCGCCCCCCTTCAATGCACCACCGCACCAGGTGGCAGGTGGCCTAGGCGTTCAGTCAGTCTGAGTCGCTGCACCGGATCCTCGCTGAGCAACAGGGCATGCTCAAGGTCGAAGCGCTCGGCATTCGGGCAATCCAGATGCTTGTACAGGCTGGCCCGTGCCAGATAGTCGGCGGCATTGGCGTCGCCCAGTTCCAGCACCCGTTCGGCATCGATCAGCGCCGCAAGGTGATTGTCATTGGCCACGTACAGTTGCCGCAGGTTGCGCGACAGCCGTTGCAGGATCAGCCGCGGTTCGGCGCTGCGCAAGTGTTCGGCTTGCAGCTTGAGATTGGGGCCGTACTGGCGTTGCAGCAATTCGCGGCAGTCGTTGGGGTACAGCCGTCGCCCGCCACAGGGATCGAGCAAATGATCGGCACCGCTCACCCGTAGCAGGAAGTGCCCTGGAAAGTTGACCCCGGCCATGGGAATCCCCAGGCGCCGCGCCAACTCCAGGGCAATCAGACCCAGGGCCAGGGGTTGCCCGCGTCGGCGCTGCAACACCTTGTCCAACAGCGCGGCGGCGGGGCGCAAGGGGGTGAAGTCGTCCTGGGCGAACCCCAGGTCATTCATTATCCGCAGCAACGGCTGGCCCAGTTCATCGGCCGGCAGCAGCGGCATGCCCAGGCTGACCTGCTGGTGCAGCACAGTGAAGTCAGCCAGGATCGCCCGTGGCTCTACGGTAGGGTCGTGCTCGGCAGCGATCCATAAGGCGGCTTCAAACAGCGCCGGAGGCGAGCGGTGCAGGCAGTCGAAAAAGGCTTGGCGGGGATTCATTGCATTCTCCGTCGGATGTCCCGTTTTAGCCTTGCCGAGAACTTTCGTCCAGTCCCTTAGGACCTGGCCTACCTGGTTATGTCGCAAAGCCTGTAATTACGGGCTGCTTATTCCTGCGCGCTCCTGCAACCTTTTCCCGGCGGCCTATACTTGGCGACTACAAGCAGTCATTCGGGAGCTCGACGATGTTTGCTCTCATGCACAGCACCCGCGTTGAATCCCTGCACCTGAGCGTTGACCCGGTGACCGGGTTGAAGGCGGTCATTGCCATTCACAGCAGTCGCCTGGGGCCGGCCCTGGGTGGCTGTCGCTACCTGGCTTACCCCGACGACGAAAGCGCCGTGGCCGACGCCGCACGCCTGGCCCAGGGCATGAGCTACAAAGCCGCGCTGGCCGGTTTGCCGGTAGGCGGCGGCAACGCGGTGATCATCCGTCCCGCCCATGTCGAAAGCCGCGCCGCGTTGTTCGAAGCCTTCGGCCGGTGTATCGAGCAGCTCGATGGCCGCTACATCACTGCCATCGACAGCGGCACTTCCGTGGCCGACATGGATTGCATCGCCCAGCACACACGTTTTGTCACCAGCACCACCGCCGCCGGCGACCCGTCACCCCATGCGGCCATGGGCGTATTCGCCGGCATCCGCACCGCCGCCATGGCCCGCCTGGGCAGCGACAACCTGGAAGGCTTGCGAGTGGCAATCCAGGGCCTGGGCAACGTCGGCTACGCCCTGGCCGAACAACTGCACGCCGCCGGCGCCGAATTGCTGGTGAGTGATATCGACCCTGGCAAAGTGCAACTGGCCATGGAGCAACTGGGCGCCCACCCAATTGCCAACGATGCGTTGCTCAGCACCCCGTGCGACATCCTCGCGCCCTGCGGCCTGGGCGCCGTGCTCAATCGCCAGAGCGTCGCCCAACTGCGCTGCGCCGCCGTGGCCGGCTCGGCCAGCGCGCAACTGACCCACCTGCAAGTGGCCGACCAGTTGGAGGCACGTGGCATACTCTACGCACCGGATTACGTGATCAACTCCGGCGGCCTGATCTACGTCGCCCTCAAGCACGGTGGCGCGGACCTGGCGACTATCACCGCACACCTGTCCAACATCGGTACACGCCTGACCGAAATCTTCGCGCACGCCCAAGCCGAAAAACGCTCACCCGCGCGGGTCGCCGATGAACTGGCCGAGCGCCTGCTGTACGCCTAGCACTTATTAAAAAGGCCCTGAATCATCGATTCAGGGCCTGTTCAATTCGGGCTTTATTCCGCCGCGGGGTTCAGCAACTCGGACAGCGCGTCCGGTTGGCTCTTGAACGCCTTGGCAAACACATCGCGATTCTTCGCCATGTAGATCCCGGCTTCCTCCACCTGCTGCTCACTCAGGGACGGCACGGCTTTTTGCAACACTTCTGCGAGCAACTCAGCGAGTTCAAGCATCTTGTCATGACGGTCAGCTTCGGCTTTATCCATGAACAAACGCTCCAGATCTCGGCTGCTGCGGTATACCACTTCGACGGCCATTCACCACCTCACATGCCTTCACGATAGTTGTCTATTGCGACTACTGTATTTATATACAGCTAAAAGGATAAGCCAATCCAAGGGGTTTGGGTAGCAGCTTTTTAATGTAGTCGGGAAATGGGGCTTTGCTACAAAGGAAAATTTCTGACAACTTGCCGGGGTTGCGCTGGATTTGTCCGGTGGCTTACCTTCCTCGGGCGCTGCGTATGCAGCGATTGGGCTTGTCGGCCCGGTAGAAGATAGCGCAACAACCCCCAACAAGAACGCTGGTGTTTTTACGCCTGCTTTCCTGTGTAGAGGCGGGGTGCTGGGTTTCTTCTTACCGGTCCGTCACCCAATCTGCTTGGCGGCAGACGGTGCTGGATATCCATTCGATCTAGAAGAGATACGCCATGCCCAACCCCCAGACTCACTTCATCGCTTTGAGCACGTCAGTCAAAACAGCAACGACTAGACTCCTTCTTCATCAACAATGGAGGCTTTTATGGACACTTCCTTTTCTTCTGCTACCCCCGCAGAGACTGAAGAGCAGGCCGACAGCTATGACCGGTGGTTTCGCGCCAAGGTGCAAGCCGCTCTTGATGACCCAAGGCCAGGTATTCCTCATGATCAGGTGATGGCTGAGATGCGCGCCCTGATCGCATCCAAACGCAACAAAGGCGATGCTGATTGAGTAGGCGCCCGCAGCGCGGGAGCAACTCCAGCAAATTATTAGTTACATCAGCGACCGCAATTTAGTCGCAGCGCTTGAGCTAAACCAGGCAATAGAAGCCTCTGTACTGGCTCTGTCCCGTAGGCCCCATCTTTACCGACCCGGACGTGTTATCGGCACGCGGGAGATGGTGGTTCATCCAAATTATCTGGTTGTTTATCAAGTGACGGACTACATCCGGGTACTCTCGGTCTTGCATGCGCGCCAACGGTATCCCTGATAAACCGGCCTCTCGGAGGCTCAGAGTTAATGTGTTTTTCTGTATGCGTGTCTCCTGTCATTCCACCATCATCTCATTCTGCAATCTCTGGCCTTCTTTCTGCATGCAGAGAAATCGTCATGCCAAACGGGCATTATCCCCGGGCCAAAGCATGGCTTAGGCAATGGCAAACAGTTGGCTATTTTTTAAACAGTGGTGGTGAGTAATGACAGAAATGAAGTGGGCCGACAAAGTGCGCAAAAGCTTGCACGCAAACGCAGATTCCCTGGGTAATCTGGCGGTGGAGGCGTTTCACTACCTAGCGCTGTTTGGCATCGGTGCAATCACCGCCTATGCGGCTGTGCTGACCTTTATCGACATGTTGCAAAAAGGTGGCATCAGCGTTGATGACATCCTGTTGCTGTTTATCTACCTGGAGCTGGGCGCCATGGTGGGGATCTATTTCAAGACGAAGGTCTACGTTACTAACATTCTTCGTAGTGGATACCAGATGCTTAAAAGGCCTGGCAACGCTGGGACATGGTGGTGTGCATGACCTGCTCCTGAAGCACCGTGCGGTTGGTTTGATTCGCTCAATTTCTGAACAGTGGTGGTTACGATGACGCAAGAAGTGAGATGGGCAGAAAGTCTGCGTAAAAAGCTGCATGGTGGTGCTGATTCGATTGGCAATTTATTTGTAGAAACGTTTCATTACCTTGCTCTCTTCGCAATTGGATTAATCACCGTTTGGGCTGGAGTGTCTACATTTATAGGTATGCTTCAACAGCCGAAAATATCGGTTGATGATATTTTGCTGCTCTTTATCTATCTAGAGTTGTTAGCCATGGCGGGCATTTATTTTAAAACTAATCACATGCCCTTGAGGTTTTTATTGTATATCGGCGTAACCGCATTGATTCGATTGTTGATAAGTGATGTTTCTCATCATAATGCGCCGGATACCGGAATTCTTTACGTTTGTGGTGGTGTGTTGCTGCTGGCAATTTCGATTTTGGTGGTTAGGTATTCATCTTCAAAATACCCATCAGTCAAAGAAAAAACTGATTGATATAATCCTTGTTGGAAAAGGATGTTAATGGTGTTCTTTTTTGTCGATAAGCTGTCTTAATGATTGTTCTTTGGGGATGCAGTTGAGTGAGGTTGATAAGAGAAGGTTTGTGAGGGAAATATTTATTAAATGCATAGGGGGGTAAAGTTTGCCATTTGTAGTTGCGATTAATTAAGGGCGTCAGGTGGCTTGCAGGGATGCACGGCTTATGTAAGCAAGCCGTGCTAGTTCTAAATATTCGCTACTTCTCAAGAAATATAGAGGCTTCCAGTTCCCTGTATGTGTCGGAATCCTTCGGTAGATGCTCCGCGATATTTAATTTGAATTTTTCAGGGTTTATGTTTGTCTTGATATTGCAGAAGTTTCGAATGTGATTTACTAGTTCTTTTACGCTTTGATCGTTGATGTTGTGTACGGTTGTGTTATACGCCAGTTCGTCGAAATAAAGATCATTGTGCGCGCAATAGCTCATTAATGCATCTTTGCTGAAGAGATAGTTTTCAATCTCCCAACGATTGAGCATGCGATGGTGCCCGAGGTTGTTGTCAAGGTATTGCTGTCTTTCTTGAAGAGATACGCATCTTCCAGAGCCGGAGTCTCGGTCCTTCAAGACCAATATTTCCAAGCCAGGCAACGCTTTAGATAGTATTGCTATCGCGATATCACTTCGTTGGTCTAATTCAGTATTACCTCCACTAGAAATAAACAAGGTGTCTGGGTATGTTTCATTAAATATAGTGTTGTAGGCTTGGGCATCCATTCCACGTTCTCGACCTCCCGCCCCAGGACTATCGCGTCCCTCGCAATACACAATCCGCTTTGGGCTTAAAAGATGTGTTAGATCGTCTAGCGCCACTCCAAATATTTTTCGCCACATTGATGAGTTTTTTGGGGCTGGAGTCAAAACTTTAACTTCTGATGCAAGATTGTAACTGTCTTCAAAGTATATTATTTGGCATTCGTCTTTAAGTTCGTCCTGTAATGCCCGCATAAACCCAATGCTGTGGGTTGTTAGCCATATTTGACAGTCTGCCCCTATCAGCCTATTTATTTCTTTGATAAGGTTTTTCTGAATGGATGTGTTTATATGTAGTTCGGGCTCATCTAAAAGAAATATAGTATTGTTATATTCATCTTGTCTTAAGTATAGGTCTAATAGGATGTCGACTACTTCTTTTTCACCTGAGGAAAGAACGTTGAATGAAAAAACTTTCGGGTGGTCGCTTTTTTTGAAAAACAATGTTCCTTGGTTGCTTTCAATATTTCCAATATTGTCTATTTCTAAATTTAAGCAGTTTTTAATTGAGCTGTTCAAGTCTCCGATTATTTTTGCTTTTGCTTCGCTTGGTTTGCAGTCAGTCTCATTCATGAAGTTGGAGAATTTTATATTTAGTCTGCGGTAGTTTTCTTCCATTTTGTCGTCAAGGTCGGACGCTGCACTGGCACCATAGGCATTTAGATATATTTCTGAAACTGCCATACTTTGAGTGACGTTTAGATGTGCGTTGTATCTGTAAGGGCTCCGAAAGGAGAATAATGTATTCTCTTTGCCCTTTCGGCTTTCTCTAGCAGCGTAATAACTACCTGTGGTGAACTCAAATGAAACGCTTTGATAGTTGAACCCTGGGTCATTGTTCATTGAGTGATAAGTGTGGTCCTTGTTACCTTTATTTCCTAGCGCGCCGTAAGCATGATGATGATAAAGTATTCCATCTAAAACGCTGCTTTTTCCGCTCCCGTTGGGTCCAACCAAAGCAATGATTCTCGCGGGAGTTTCACCCAAGTCAATAGTAAGGTCGTGGAAGCGCTTATATCCGTTAAATAATCGTAATTTCTTTATACGCATTTCTAATGAATCCATTCTAGGGTTAGTTATAAAGAAATTATCATAGGTTGTGTAGTGGCAAAAGGCCCCCGCTCTCGAAGAGATAAGATTTTCTTTTCGAAAGCGCGGGAAATAGGCGATTCGTATCGTCAAGACCAACCACATGCCCATCCGCTTCCTGCTCTACGTGGCAATCACCGCATTGACCCGCCTGCTGATCGGCGACGTGTCCCACCACAATGCCCCGGACCTGGGCATCATTTACCTGTGCGGTGGGATTCTGCTGTTGGCGTTTGCCATCCTGGTGGTGCGCTTTGCTTCGTCGCGTTACCCATCGGTCAAGGAAAAGTCCGAGTCCTGAGTCAGAGCCCGGCCGTGATCGGCGGCCGGTTGCTCGGCGGGCGCTGCAGCAGTTTGTGACTGTCGCCGTCGGTCATCACCGCCAGGATCTCCATGGCGCTGTGCCCCTGTTCAATGGCAATGCCGAATTGCACGCTTTGCACCAGGCGTTTGAGGCGTTGTGGGTCGTTGCGCTGTTCGGCGCTGATCATGCGTTTGGCAACCACGCCGCTGTCGTCGGAGAGGGTTAGCATGATGCTGCCATCCAGGCGCTGGATGCTCAGGTTGACCCGGTACTTTGGGGAGAAAGTGTCGGTGATCAGCTGAAAAGGATTGTCCATGGTGCGTTACCGCCTGATAAGAACATGCACTGATTGACGACCGGTATCGGGATTGGTTCGTGTTGCCTGACCACCGGTCACAAGCTCCGTTTTCCTTCAGTGGGTGTACAGCAAGGGGCGTGCCGTACAGGCATCTTTCTGACGACGAGCTGCCCCTGTGGGAGCGGGCTTGCCCGCGATTGCGGTGGATCAGCCAACCATTTGGTGACTGACATACCGCCATCGCGGGCAAACCTGCTCCTACAGGGTGATCTGTTTCAGGGCACCAGCGAGAAAATGACCGCAGACAGCGCAATCAACCCCAGCAGCACCACAAATACATTCGATACCTGACCCGAATACTGGCGCAGCGATGGCACGCGGCGGATGGCGTACATCGGCATCAGGAACAGCAAGCATGCGATGATCGGCCCGCCCATGGTTTCGATCATGCCCAGGATGCTTGGGTTGAAGGTGGCGACGGCCCAGCAACTGAGGATCATGAACACGGCGGTGCAACGTTCCAGCCAGCGCGCCGACAGGGTGCGGTTGCGCCCGCGCAGGGATTTGACGATCAGGCCCTGGAAGCCTTCGCTGGCGCCGATGTAGTGGCCGAGGAAGGATTTGGTGATGGCCACCAGCGCGATCAAAGGCGCAGCGTAGGCGATCACCGGGGTCTGGAAGTGGTTGGCCAGGTAGGACAGGATCGAGATGTTCTGTGCCTTGGCGGCCGCGAGGTCGGCGGGTGACAGTGCCAGTACGCAACTGAAGCAGAAGAACATCACGGTGAGCACCATCATGCCGTGGGCCATGGCCAGGATGCCGCTGCTCTTGCGTTCGGCTTGGGCGCCGTACACGCGTTTCTGGTCCACCGCGAAGGCCGAGATGATCGGCGAATGGTTAAACGAAAACACCATCACCGGAATCGCCAGCCACAGGGTCTTGAAGAATGCCGGCAGGGGCATGCCCTCGCTGGCCGAAGCGAAGAACGCACCGTTCCAGTTGGGGATCAGGCTCAGCGCCAGCAACAGCAGGGCGGCGACAAACGGGTAGACCAGCACGCTCATGGCCTTGACGATCACGCCCTGGCCGCAACGCACAATGGCCATCAGGCCGAGGATCAGTACCAGGGACAGGATCGCCCGTGGGGGTGGGGTCATGTGCAGTTGGTGTTCCATGAAGCTGCCGAGGGTGTTGGTCAGCGCGACGCTGTACACCAGCAGGATCGGGAAGATGGCGAAAAAGTACAGCAGGGTGATCAGCTTGCCGGCGCCAACGCCGAAATGTTCTTCCACGACGTCCGTAATGTCGCCGGATTTGCCCGACAGCACAAAGCGTGTCAGCCCACGGTGGGCGAAGAAGGTCATGGGGAAGGCCAGCAGCGCCAGGATGATCAATGGCCAGAAGCCACCGACCCCGGCGTTGATCGGCAGGAATAGGGTGCCGGCACCGATGGCGGTGCCGTAGAGGCCGAGCATCCAGGTGGTGTCGTGCTTGCTCCAGCCGGTGGTTACGGTTTGCGTGACAGAAGCGGGATTTTCGGCAGCAGGTGTACGTACATCGGTCATCGTTATTGCCTCGTTATTATTTTTGCGCGGGCTCACGTATGGGGCGGGTAGTCGTGCTCCTCAGCACTCCACCCAGCTGACAGCCAGGCCGCCCCGTGAAGTTTCTTTGTATTTGTCATGCATGTCGGCGCCGGTATCGCGCATGGTGCGGATCACCCGGTCGAGGGAGATAAAGTGCTTGCCGTCGCCGCGCAGGGCCATTTGCGTGGCGTTGATGGCTTTGACGGCGGCGATGGCATTGCGCTCGATACAGGGCACCTGGACCAGGCCACCGACTGGATCGCAGGTCAGGCCGAGGTTGTGCTCCAGGCCGATTTCGGCGGCGTTTTCCAGTTGCTCGGGGGTGGCGCCGAGAATGTCCGCCAGACCTGCGGCGGCCATGGCGCAGGCCGAGCCGACTTCGCCCTGGCAGCCGACTTCGGCGCCGGAGATCGAGGCGTTTTTCTTGCACAGGATGCCGACGGCGGCGGCAGCCAGGAAGAAATTGACCACATCATCATCAGACGCGTCGGCGTTGAATTTCATGTAGTAGTGCAGCACTGCCGGAATGATCCCGGCCGCGCCATTGGTCGGCGCGGTGACCATGCGCCCACCGGCGGCGTTTTCTTCGTTGACGGCGAGGGCGAACAGGTTGACCCATTCCATGGCCGACAACGTTGAAGTGATCACATTCGGTTTGCCTATTTCCAGCAGGCTACGGTGCAGCTTGGCGGCGCGGCGCGGTACATCCAGGCCGCCGGGCAAGATGCCCTCATCGCGCAGGCCCTGCTCGACGCACTCGCGCATCACCGACCAGATATGCAGCAGGCCGCTACGGATGTCTTCGTCACTGCGCCAGGCGCGCTCGTTGGCCATCATCAATTCGGAAACCCGCAGGCCGTGCTTGTTGCACAGGGCCAGCAGTTCGACGGCGCTGGAAAAGTCGTAGGGCAGTTCTACATCGCTGGTGGGAGCAATACCCGACTCGGCTTCCGCGGCCTCGATGATGAAACCACCGCCCACCGAGTAGTAGGTCTGTTCGCTCAACAGGCCGTCTGTCCCGTAGGCATGCAGGGACATGGCGTTGGGGTGGTAGGGCAGGCTTTCCTCCAGCAGCAGGAGGTCGTGCTGCCAGTTGAAGGAGATTTCTTGGGTACCGGCAAGCAACAATCGGCCTGATTCGCGCAACTGCTGGATACGCGGCCCGATCGAGGTAGGGTCAACCCGATCCGGCCATTCGCCCATCAGCCCCATCACGCAGGCGCGGTCGGTGGCATGGCCCACGCCGGTGGCGGACAGAGAACCGTACAGGCGCACTTCCACGCGCTGGGTTTGCTCCAGCACTTGTTGGTCTGCGAGGGATTGGGCGAAGGTGGCCGCCGCCCGCATGGGGCCAACGGTATGGGAGCTGGACGGGCCGATGCCCACCTTGAATAGATCAAAAACGCTGATAGCCATGCTAAAGCCTTACAAGCTATGGAGTAGGAAATCGCTGCCATTGTTTGTAGGACAAGCGGAAGTGGCGCGATACTGCCCCTCTAGATCGGCACTGACCAACGAATTATCCTAAGACACCCTTTAGCAGGACTAAACTCTATGGCCCGCCCCCTGCATGCCCAGACGTATGTCTGGTTGCACGTATTTGCCTGTGCCGCACGGCATCTGTCCTTTACCCGTTGCGCCGAAGAACTGCACATAACACCCGGTGCAGTCAGCCAGCAGATTCGCCAATTGGAAGAGCGCCTGGGCTTTCGCCTGTTTCATCGCCGGGCGCGCGGCGTGGAGTTGAGTGCCGAAGGGCAGCGGCTGGCGATCACGGTGAGCGAGGCCTACGGCAGTATCGATGCCGAGTTGCAGCGCCTGGATGCGGGGATGATCAGCGGCACCTTGCGCCTGCGCTCCATTCCGTCATTCCTCGGCAAGTGGTTGACGCCGCGCCTGCCGCGTTTGCAGCAGCGTTTTCCGGATATCCAGCTGCGACTGGTGGCCGAAGACAGCAGCATCGCCTTGCACGAAGGCGACTTCGATCTGGCCATCGACCTTAACGACGGCAGTTATCCGGGTTTGTTATCCACAGCCTTGCTGGATGAGCAGATATTCCCGGTGTGCGCGCCGAGCCTGCTGCGCGGTCGGCCACCGCTGCACGGCCCGGCCGACCTGGCCCATTTCCCGTTACTGCACGACATCACCGCCTGGCGTGGGAGTTATGAGTATGCGGAGTGGGAGTTTTACCTGAATGCTATCGGCTATCACGACGCGGACGTGCGGCGCGGCCACACCTTCAACCGTAACCACCTGACCATCGAGGCCGCCATTGCCGGCATGGGTGTGGCGATTGCCCGGCGCACCCTGCTCAATGATGAATTGGAGCGTGGCACCCTGATCGTGCCGTTCGGGCTCGCGGTTGCGAATCACAAACGCTACGTGCTGCTGTATGCGCCAGGCGCGCTGAACCATCCCGGCGTACGTGCGGTGCATGACTGGCTGGTGGAGGAGGCGGAGATTTTTCGCGGATTGCACCCCTTGGGAGAGGGTCAATTGTGAGGATTTACGCAGGTGAGCAGGTGTACCCAACTCCCGACCATAACAGCGCTTTGGGCGGTTGTCAGACTTAATTTGTAATGTAGGATTTATCTTTGCGTAGGGGTTGAATTGTTCTCTCAGGTGCTCAATTGTGTAATCAAGAGGTCATGGTTTCACCGCATCGGTGTTGCAGTTGTGATCTCTGGCGAGCTAGCTGAAATAAGGGAAACACTATGCAAATCCTAGTCAACAGCGATAACCATATTGAAAGCAGCATCCGACTGGAGGAGTGGGTACGTACTACGATTGAGAGCACGCTCGAACGTTATGAAGAAGACTTGACCCGCATCGAAGTCTTTTTGAAGGATGAGAACGGCGACAAGCCGGGCCCCCACGATTTAAGTTGCCGCCTGGAAGCGCGGCCAAAGGGTCATCAACCGATTTCGGTTATCCATAAAGCCGACACCCTGGAACAAGCGATCGACGGGGCGGCCACCAAACTGGATAACGCGCTGGAACATCTGTTCGGCAGGCTGCAAGGCAAGCCGCGTGCAGAGAAAAGCACGCCAAACAACCAAGTCGATGAAGCCGGGCTTGAAGAGGAATTCCTGGAAAACGAACAGGCTGCGCTTAACAGCTGATTGCTGAGTGTTTTTCAACCCCATACAAAACGGGCCTGCAGATGCAGGCCCGTTTTTTTGTGTCTGATGAACGCTTCACTGTGGGAGCGAGCCGGTAGTCCGGCCGTCAGAATGCGACCGACGTCTGTACGTACACCGTGCGCGGTTCGCCCACGTATTTGCCCTTGTTGTTGTCGTCAAACGAGCGGGTGTAGTACTGGGTGTTGAAGATGTTCTTCACCCCCACCGCCACATTCAAGTCCGACAATTGCGGGCCGAAGTCATAGGCCGCGCGGCTGCTGAACAGCATGTAGCCAGGAATGCGCCCGGTGCTGCCGTCCACGCTTTCAGCCCGGGTGTTGGCGTTGTCGGCGAATTGGCTGCTCTGGTAGGTGCTGTCCAGGTTCAACTTCCATGCACCTTCGGTGTAGCCCACGCCCAGGGTGCCTTTGTGCTTGGACGAAAACGGCACGCGGTTGCCTTTGTTCGGGCCGTCTTCACGGATGGTTGCATCGACGTAGGCGTAGCTGGCGTACACATCAAAACCGGCCAGCGCCGGGCTCAAGCCATCGAGAGCATAATTGAGGCTGGACTCGATGCCCTGGTGCCGGGTTTCGCCCCGGGCGATCACCGAGTCGTTGGTCTGGTTGCTTTCATACTGGTTGTCGAAGTTGATCAGGAACGCACCGATTTCCGCGCGCAGCGCGCCGTTGTCGTAGCGGGTGCCGACTTCCCAGGTGCGGGCCTTTTCCGGCTTGACCGCGCCGCTGCTCACACGGTTGGGCATCTGGCTGTACTGCACGCTGCCGAAGGAGCCTTCGGTGTTGGCGTACAGGTTCCAGTCGTCGGTCAGGTGATAGAGCACGTTCAACGCCGGCAAGGCGGTGTTGTAGTCGCCCTTGTATTTGACGTTGGTCAGGTTGTTGGTCTGTTGCGACTTGATCATCTCGTAGCGGATGCCAGGGGTTATGGTCCACTTGCCGATATCGATCCGGTCGTCGATAAAGAATGCATTGGCTTCGGTGCCACCCCGGGTGTCACGGTCGTTGCGGCTGTCGGTGTTGGGCAGTTGCTGGTTGGCCGCAATCGGCGTGCGGTAGCGCAATTCATGCCCGGCTTCGTTGATGTAGCGGTAGCCCACACCGACTTCGTGGCTGGTCGGGCCGAGGTCGAAGCCTTGGGCCAGGCGCGTTTCCAGGCCGCGTACCCAATACTCGCGCGGTGACAGCGAAAGGAAGCTGCCCTGGTCCAGATAACCGCTGCGCAAGGTCTTGGTAAAGAAGCTGTTGACGGTGAATTCCCGGCGATCTTCCTGGTAGCGGTAGCCGACGTTAAACATCGTACGGCGGCCCCAGAATTTGTCGTAGGGGCGGGTGGACTGATACGGGTCGGCCTTGTAGGCCGCAGTGCTCAAGCCACCGGGCATATCGGCCTGACCTTCGTAGTACTGGGCCATGGCATTGAAGCTGTTGGCTTCGTCCAGTTGGTAGTTGCCCTTGAGGATCAGGTCGTCGATTTGTGTGTCGCTGTGTTCGCGCCAGTCACCGCCGCGGGTGCCGGAATACAGGATCGCGCCGCCCAGGCCGTTGTCGGCAGTGCCGCCCGCCAGCAGATTGCCGGTGGTCTTGAAGCCATCATGGCTGGAGGATGGGCTGGTCTCGGTCTGCAGGCCACCCTTGACCGTCGGTGCATCCGGAATCGCCCGGGTCACGAAGTTGACTACGCCGCCGACGTTTTGCGGCCCGTAACGCACGGCGCCACCGCCGCGCACCACGTCTACTGCATCCATGTTGCCCATGCTGACCGGCGCGAACGACAGTTGCGGTTGGCCATACGGGGCGAAGGGCACCGGAATCCCGTCCATCAATACCGTCGAGCGTGACGCCAGGCGCGGATTGAGCCCGCGAATACCGAAGTTCAGCGCCATGTCGTGGCTGCCGGTGCCGTTGTTTTCTGGAGCGTTGACCCCGGGAATGCGGTTGAGCACGTCCCTGGCCTGGGTTGCGCCCTGGCGCTCGAACTCTTCGCGACGGATCACATCACGGGCGCCGGGGTGTTCGAAGACGTTGGTTTGCGCGGCATCGCCCAGCCAGTCGCCCACGACATTGGACGTGCCCAGCTCCAGGGTGGCCGGTGCGTTCAGCGGTTGCAGGCTGTAGGCGTTGTTACCCTCGGCGCGGGCTTGCAGGCCGGTGCCCTTGAGCAATGCGTTCAAACCTTGCTCGGTGGTGTAGTTGCCTGTCAGGCCCTGGCTTTGTACGCCGGCGGTCACTTCCGAGCCAAAGGAAATCAGCACGCCGGCTTCACGGCCAAACTGATTCAGCGCGGCCTCCAGGGACGTCGGGGCGATCTGATAAGGCTTGGCCTCGGCCGCCATGGCGTAGGGCAGGGCGCTGAAACTGAGGCTCGCGCCCAGCAGCAAGTGGCGCAGCGTGCGGGTAAGTGGCGTCAGGCGAGTCGGTTGCTGGGGCATGAAGAACGTTCCTCAGAGGTGGGAAACTGGGTGGCTTTCCCTCTCTGTCACGCGAGGTACGGAAAACGGCTCACGGTTGCCGAAAATAATTTAAACGCGGGCTTCGACGCTGACCCAGTAACGGGTAAAACGTCGCACTTTGACCGGCAGGCTGATTTGCAGCAGGTCGAGGATGCGTTCGCTGTCGTCCAACGGGTAGCTGCCGGAGATCAGCAAGTTCGCCACCTGTGGATCACACTGCAATTGGCCGCGGCGATATCGGCTCAGTTCCTCGAGGAAATCTGCCAGGCGCATGTGCGACGCCACCAGCATGCCGTCGGCCCATGCACCCGTGTTGGCATCGGTGGGGCGCGGCATATCCCAGCCTTTGCGGGTGAGGTTGGCCAGGTGGGATTTTTCCAGGGTCAGGGGCAGGCCGCTGTAGGACTTGGGTGACATTTGCACCTGGCCGTCCAGCACCGCGACCTGGGTGTGATCGTTGAACTGGCGCACATTCACCTGCGCCGCCTGGGTGGTGACGATGCCCTGGCTAGTGATGATCTGCAGTGGGGTGTTGGCGCGCAGCAATATCTCGCCTTCGAGCAGGCGGATCAGCCGTTGTGGGCCATCGAATTGCACATCCACCGCACTCGCGGTATTGAGTTGCAGTTGGCTGCCATCGGCCAGCTGTACCTTGCGCCGCTGGCCGAGGGGGCTGCGGTAGTCGGCGGTCAATGGCGGGATCAAGTGCTGCTGGCGCAAGCCCCAGGTCGCTGCCGAACCGGCGCCCAGAATCAACAACAGCTTCAGGGCCTGGCGCCGGCTACTCGATTGCGGTGCGTTCAACGCCGCATGGGCCAGGGGCGAGGGCATCCCGCGCAAGCGCTGGTTGACCCGCTGTATATGCTCCCACGCCCGTTGATGTTCGCTGTGGGCATCCAGCCAATGCTGCCAGTTTGCCTGTTGGCGCGGGTTGAGCGGGCCTTGCTGCATTTGCATCAGCCACTGCACCGCCTGCTCGGCGACTTGGGTCGAGAAGTTCGCGGTGGGGTTCATAGGGCGAAATAGCAGCGCATGGCGGCTTTATTCAGATGACGTTTGACGGTGGCGATGGAGATCCCCAGTTCGGCAGCGATTTGCCCGTAGGTCAGGCCATCGAGTTGGGCCAGCAGGAAAGCGCGCTTGACCAGCACTGGCAAACCGTCGAGCAACTGGTCCAGCTCCATCAGGGTTTGCAGGATGATCGCCCGCTCTTCTTCCGACGGCGCAACGAACTCGGGCATTTGCGCCAGGGCATCGAGGTAGGCGCGTTCCAGGTCCTGGCGGCGGTAGTGGTTGAACAGCACGCGCTTGGCGATGGTGGTGAGGAAGGCGCGGGGCTCGATCAGCGTCGGTGTCTCGCGGGCGGTCAACACCCGGATAAACGTATCCTGGGCCAGGTCTGCGGCACTTTGCGGGCAGCCGAGCTTGCGTCGCAACCAGCCGGTCAGCCAGTGGTGATGGTCGTGATACAGGACTTCGACGGTATTGGACGGCCGCAACGCGAACACTCCGGCAGCATCTGCATGCTTTAGGTAACGAGAATTGTTCGCATTGTAGGCGGCGAGATGGCATTCAGCAATCGGCAGAAGACCGATAGCCGCTTTTATAGCCGCCAGTCACCTGTGGGAGCTGGCTTGCCTGCGATAGCGCTGTGTCAGTCACCTATGCGTTAACTGACCCACCGCCATCGCAGGCAAGCCAGCTCCCACATTTGTCTTGTGGCGTGTCCAATACTCCCTGCCTCGCCGAGATCCCCTGTGTGGGCTTGCCCGCGAAGGCGGTGGTTCAGCCACCTGTATATCCACTGACCCACCGCCATCGCAGCCAAAGTACATTTGATGTTCGTCGTTCTCTTTTGCTTATGAGAATATTTATCATTAAACTCCCGCCCCTGATAAACCAGGCGCCACAGGCATGAAAAGCAAAGCCTCACTTCCTCTTTCCTATCGCCTCGGTGTGACGTCGCGCCTGCTGGCGGCTGTCGTCGGCGGCTATGTGTTGGCATCCCTGGCCAGCGTGTGCCTGAGCTTCTGGCTGCCACTCTCGCGCGCCGATGCGGTGGTCAGTGGCATGCTCAGTTCCTTTGTGTTCTACCTGCTGGCGGTGATCTGGTGCTTTGCCTGCCGCAGTGCGGCCCGTGCGTGGTTTGGCGTGCTGGTGCCGTGCGCGATATTCGCCACCCTGGCTGGCCTGGCCTATTGGATGGGGCGCCCATGAAAGAGGGTTTCCGTCAGGCAATGGCCTGGTTGCACACCTGGGTCGGGTTGATTTTCGGCTGGTTGCTGTTCGCGATTTTCCTCACCGGCACCCTGTCTTACTTCAAGGGCGAAATCACCCATTGGATGCAGCCGGAAGTACCCGCCCATGCCGTGGACGATGCGCGCAGCGTGGCCGTGGCGCAGCGCTACCTGGAACAGCACGCACCCACGGCGGCCCGTTGGTTTATCGGCTTGCCCGATAGCCGCGACCCCGGTTTATCGGTGATGTGGCAAGACAAGATCGACCCTGGCCGGCGCGGCAATTTCATCGAGAAAATGCTCGACCCGGTCTCCGGCGAACAGCTCCAGGCCCGGGAAACCATGGGTGGCGAGTTCTTCTACCGGTTCCACTTCCAGTTGCAGATGCCCCATCCGTGGGGTCGCTGGTTGTCGACTATCGCCGCGATGGTGATGTTTGTGGCGCTGATCACCGGGATCATCACCCACAAGAAAATCTTCAAGGACTTCTTCACCTTCCGTCCGCGCAAGGGCCAGCGCTCCTGGCTCGATGGGCACAATGCGGTCGGCGTGCTGGTGTTGCCGTTCCACCTGATGATCACCTACAGCAGCCTGGTGATTTTCATGACCATGGTCATGCCCGCCAGCATCATCGCGTCCTATGACGGCGACACCCGCGCCTTCTTCAATGAATTGTTCCCCGCCACCGACAACGCGCCGGCCCTCGGCCAGCCGGGCAAACTGCTGCCGTTGGCGCCGCTGGTGGAACAGGCGCGGGCGCAGTGGGACGGTGGTCATGTGGGGCGGCTGGCGGTGAACAACCCTGGCGATGTGAATGCCTCGGTCAATGTCTCCCGCGCCGGCTCTGACCGGGTGGTGCATGATTTCGGCAGTACCGTGTCGTTTAATGGCAACACTGGCCAGCTGCTACGGGTCAGTGCCGAGCAGTCGCTGCCGATGGCGATTGGGGGCAGCTTCTATGGCCTGCACATGGGGCATTTCGCCGGCCCGGTGCTGCGGTGGCTGTACTTTATCTGCGGCCTGGCGGGCACGGCGATGATTGGCACCGGCCTGGTGATCTGGCTGGGCAAGCGGCAGCTCAAGCACGCAAAAACCGGGGTGATGCCGTTTGAATTGCGCCTGGTTGAAGTGCTGAACCTGGCCAGTATGTCCGGGCTGCTCATCGCCATTGCTGTGTTTTTCTGGGCCAATCGCCTGCTGCCTGCGACCTTCGCCGAGCGTTCGGACTGGGAAGTGCAGAGCTTCTTTATCGCCTGGGGCCTGACCTTGCTCCATGCCATGCTGCGCCGTGGCCGCCGCGCCTGGATCGAGCAACTGGGCCTGGGCGCCGTGCTGTTCATGGCCGTGCCGCTGCTCAATGCGCTGACCACTTCCGAGCACCTGGGCGTGTCGCTGGCCAAGGGTGATTGGGCCATGGCCGGCTTTGACCTGACGTGCCTGGGCAGCGGCCTGTTCCTGGCCTGGGCTGCCTGGAAAATGCAGCACCGCAGCGCCGAGCAGCCCCGGGCCGAGCGTGCCCGCCCACTGACCCTCAAAGGCGAGGTGCACTGATGTTGCTGGCCTTGTTGCTGTGCTACGCAGGCTTTGTTGCGCTGTGCCTGTCCCTGGATCGTCACCACGGCGAGTTGCTGCACAGCAAACCTTCGCCACGGCGGCGCCTGGGGTTGCGTGCGGGCGGATGGCTGCTGTTGGCGCTGTCGATCTGGCCGGCGGTGCACATGGCCGGCTGGAGTCGGGGCCTGGTGGACTGGTGCGCGGTGCTGATGCTCAGCGGGCTGTTGCTGGTGTTGCTGTTGCCGTATCGGCCAAGGCTGGCCTTGATCCTCGCGGGCGTCGGCCTGCTGGCCAGCCCCGTTGCGGCATTCGCGACCCTCTGAGCCCTGTCGATGATCAGCACACCGCCCGAACCCCAGGATCACCCCCACGCAGAATCGTCGGGCGGGCGTGCACATTTCCTGCAGGTATTTTTGTCTCAGCGCTCACAGATGGAGGCGTTGGTCAGCCGCCGCGTAGGCTGCCGGGCGACGGCCGCGGACCTGGTGCAGGACTTGTTCCTGCGCTTCTGGCGCCGGCCCCTGGTGCAGGTCGAAGAACTCAGCACCTACCTGCTGCGCTGCGCCGGCAATATCGCCATCGACCACTTGCGCAGCGAAGGCGCGCGGGTGCGCGGCAATGAAGGCTGGTTGCCGGAACATCAGGATCATCACGGCTCCGAGCCCCAGGCCGCGCTGGAAGCGGGCAACGATCTGCGCCATGTGGAAGCGGCGCTGCGCAGTTTGCCGGAGCGTACGCGGCAGATCTTTTTGCTCAACCGCATCCACGGGCGCAAATACGCAGAAATCGCCAAGGCCATGGGCCTGTCCCAAAGTGCCGTGGAAAAACATATGATGCGCGCCCTCGAAGCCTGCAAAGCCAGCCTTCGTGAACCCCCACCACCACGCTCGCCAGGGAAAGCACCGTGAACGTCACCCCGACGCCCGCCCAGGAACAGGCCGCCCTGGCCTGGCTCAGCCTGCTGCACGATGCGCCGAGCAGTGGCGACCAGGCCACGTTCAGCCGCTGGCTGCGCGCCGACCCGGCCCATGTCGAGGCGTATGCCCAGGCCCAGGTGTTGTGGGAGTTGAGCGAAGTGCCGGCGAGCACCCTGGCCGACGAAGATGCCTTGGCTTTGCAGCGTTACCTTAAGGCGATGGATGGCGCGAAACCCGCCCGTGTGCGCCGCTGGTCTGCGGCACTGGCGATGGCGGCTTGCCTGGTGTTGATGGTGTCGATGGGCGCCGGTTGGCAGCCGCAGCGCTGGGCCGACGACCTGGGCGCCGATTACGTCAGCGCGCCGGGTGAAGTCAAAACCGTGACCCTGGCCGATCACAGCCAAATCACCCTGGATGCCGACAGCGCGATTGCCGTGGATTTCAGCCAGGGCGAGCGGCATATCCAACTGCGTCGTGGCGCCGGTTTTTTCAATGTCGCCCACACAGGGCAAGCCTTTGTGGTGCACGCCGACAGCGGCGAAGTGCGGGTGCTGGGCACGCAGTTTGAAGTGCGCCTGCAACCGGCGGGCGCCCAGGTAACGGTGTTGTCGGGGCGGGTAGGGGTGACGCCGTCTGCCCAGGGTACTCAGCAGATTCTGACGGCCGGCCAGCAAGTGACCTACGTCGAGGGTGTGGCTGATGAGCGGCATGCCGTGGACAGTGAATCACGCCTGGGGTGGCGCGACGGCTGGCTCAACTACTACAAGGCCCCATTGGCCGATGTGGTCAAGGACCTTGGCCGTTACTACCCCGGCCGCATCCTGCTGCTCAATGAAGAACTCGGCGCCCGCCGGGTCAGCGGCAGCTTCCCGAGCAAGGACCCCGAGGCGGTGCTCAAGGCATTGCAAGCAGTGCTGGGTTTTGAGCAGCACAATGTGCTGGGCCGGCTGATCGTCGTTCGCTAAAAACTATCCACACCCCTGTAGGAGCCGGCCGGCGATGGCGTCGTCAAGAGCAGCGTAGGTCTTGGGGGCCTCATCGCTGGCAAGCCAGTTCCTACAGAGAATGGGTGGGTGAGAGAGAGTTGATAACTGTTCTTATTTGTATTTATGATATGTTATTACATTAAAGCGAAGGAGCCTCCCCCATGAAAGTCCTGTCCTCACTCAAAGAAGCCAAAAACCGTCACCGCGACTGCCAGATCGTCAAGCGCCGTGGGCGGATCTATGTGATCTGCAAATCCAACCCACGCTTCAAGGCCCGCCAGGGTGGGGCAAAAAACAAGAATAAAGGCTGAGGGTGAAATTATTTTCAATTTCACCTGAGGTAAAACCCCACGCCATCCGTGTAGTGCTTGAAACTGCGATCAATTCGCATTAACGGCGTTTTCTACACGGGTTCTCAAGCATGAAGTCCAGGGCAAAGTCGGCGGCAGGCGGTTCGGTTAAACAGTGGCTGGGAGCCTCCCTTCTGGCCGCTTCAGGTCTGGCGGTATTGCCGCTGAGCCTGGCGCAGGCGGCGGATGCGCAACAGCAAAGCACGGTCTTCAACTTTGCACTCCAGGCCAAACCGTTGCCCCAGGCACTGAGCGATTTCAGTCGCGTGACCGGCATCAGCGTGGTCTACACCGACGAAGCGCCCTACACCCTCAATGCCCCGGCTGTCACTGGGCAGATGAGTGCGGCCCAGGCCCTGCAGCGCCTGCTGGGCAGTTCCGGCTTGACCTTCCGCCAGATCGACGCGCGCACCCTGGCCCTGGAGCCGCTGCCTACCGAAGGCGCGGTCAACCTCGGCGCCACGACCATCAGCGGCGTGAACCCGCAGCAAGCCACCAGCTACCAGCCACCGCCCACCAGTTCGGTGATGCGCTCCCAGGGCTTGCTGCTGGAAACCCCGCAAACCGTGAACATCGTGCCGGCCCAGGTGATGCGCGACCAGGTGCCGCGCAACCTCGACGATGCATTGACCAACATCAGCGGCGTCACCCAAGCCAACACCTTGGGCAGCACCCAGGATGCGGTGATGCTGCGTGGCTTTGGTGATAACCGCAATGGCTCGGTCATGCGCGACGGCATGCCGGTGGTGCAGGGGCGGGCGTTGAACGAAACCGCCGAGCGCGTCGAAGTGCTCAAGGGCCCGGCGTCGTTGCTGTATGGCATCCAGGACCCGGGCGGTGTGATCAATATCGTCAGCAAGAAACCCGAGCTGACCCAATCCACCGCTCTTACTGTGCGCGGCTCGAGCTATGGCAGCGGCAAGAACGGCAGCGGCGGCAACCTCGATACCACCGGCCCCATCGGCGACAGCGGCCTGGCTTACCGCTTGATCGTCGATCATCAGGATGAAGACTACTGGCGCAACTTTGGCACCTACCGCGAAAGCCTGATCGCACCGTCCCTGGCCTGGTACGGCGACAACACCAAAGTGTTGCTGGCCTACGAGCACCGCGAATTCCTCTCGCCGTTCGACCGTGGCACAGCCATCGACCCGAATACCAACCACCCACTGAACATCCCCGCCACGCGCCGCCTGGACGAGTCGTTCAACAATATGGAAGGCCGCTCCGACCTGTATCGCTTCGAGGTTGACCACGACCTGAATGACGACTGGAAGGCCCATTTCGGCTACAGCTGGAACCGCGAAACCTACGACGCCAGCCAAGTGCGCGTGACCAAGGTCAACCCCAATGGCACCCTGAACCGCAATATGGACGGCACCCAGGGCGCGCTGACCACCGACCGCTTCACCACCGTCAGCCTCGAAGGCAAAGTGGATGTGGCCGGCATGCGCCATGACCTGGTGTTCGGCCTGGATGACGAGTACCGCAAAATCTACCGCGCCGACCTGATCCGCCAGGCCAGCCGCAGTGTGTTCAATTACAACGACCCGGTGTATGGCCGCGAAGTGGCGGGCACCACGGTCAGCGCGCCGGACAGTAACCAGACCGATCTGCTGCGCAGCGACTCGGTGTTTTTCCAGGATGCCATCCACCTCACCGACCAGTGGATCCTGGTCGGTGGCGCCCGCTTCCAGGAGTACGACCAGTACGCCGGCAAAGGCCGGCCGTTCACCGCCAACACCGACAGCAACGGCCAGAAGTGGGTGCCCCGCGCCGGTCTGGTGTACCGCTATACCGATGCGCTGTCGTTCTACGGCAGCTACACCGAATCGTTCAAACCCAACTCCACCATCGCGCCGTTGGACAACAAGATGGTGATCGACGGCAGCATCGCCCCGGAAGAATCCAAGTCGTGGGAACTGGGGGCCAAGCTCGATATGCCGGGGCGTATTACCGCCAACGTGGCGTTGTTTGATATCCACAAGCGCAACGTGCTGGTGTCGATCACCGAGGGCGCGACCTCGATCTACAGCGTCGCCGGCAAGGTACGTTCCCGTGGTCTGGAAATGGACCTGAGCGGGCAATTGACCGAGCAGTGGAGCCTGATCGGCAGCTACGCCTACACCGATGCCGAAGTCACCGAAGACCCGACCTACAAAGGCAAGGGCCTGCAAAACGTGGCGAAGAATTCCGGCTCTGTTTCAGCCGTGTACGACTTCGGCACTATCGTCGGCGGCGATCAACTGCGCGTCGGTGCCGGTGCGCGTTATGTCGGTGAGCGTGCCGGCGATGCCCTCAACAGCTTCGACCTGCCGGGCTACACCGTGGCGGATGCGTTTGCCACCTATGACACCAAGGTCGACGGGCAGAAGGTCAAGTTCCAGCTCAACGTAAAGAACCTGTTTGACCGTACTTACTACACCTCGGCCGTCAGCCGTCTGTTTGTGTCCATGGGCGATGCGCGCCAGGTGACGTTGTCCAGCACCCTGGAGTTCTGATCATTGGCGATGACGCTGGCGGCGTGAGCTGCTAGCGTTGCGCTCTTTGATGATTGCCGGGACGGTTTGATGCAGTTGGGACGATGGATACACGCCAGTGCCATGCTGGTGGGCTTGAGCCTGTTGTTGGGTGGCTGTGCCACGTCTTCGAAAACCAGCGAGCAGGCACTGGACCAATTGCTGACCGATCCGGCCCTGGCCGGTGCCAGCGTTTCCTTGATGGTGCGCGATGCCCGCAGCGGCAACACGCTGTACCAGCACAACCCACGCACGCGGCTGGTGCCGGCGTCCAGCATGAAGCTGCTGACCACGGCGGCGGCCATGGATGTGCTGGGCCCGCAGTATCGGTTTTCTACGCAGTTGCTGAGTAATGGCAGCCAACAAGGCACACGCCTGATGGGCAATCTGTACCTGCGCGGCCTGGGTGACCCGACGATCCAGTGGGCCGATTACCAGGCGCTGGCGGCGAGCCTGGCCGGGCAGGGCATCCAGCAGATCCAGGGCGATTTGGTGTTCGATGACACTTGGTTCGACGCCGAGCGCCTGGGCGTGGATTGGGCCCATGACGACGAAGACAAGTATTACGGCGCGCAGATTTCCGCGCTGACGGTGTCACCCAATGCCGATTTTGATGCGGGCACCTTGATCGTCACGGCCAAGGCGCCTATGGCGGTCGGCCAACCGCTGAGCGTCACCCTCAGCCCACCTACCGATTATGTGCAACTGAGCAATCTGGCCGTCAGTGGCCCAGGCAACAGCTATGGGCTCAATCGCCAGCATGGCAGCAACCTGCTGCGCCTCAGTGGCACCCTCAAGCCGGGAACGCAGAGCCGCCAGTGGGTCAGCGTGTGGGAGCCGACGCAACTGGTGGCCAATCTGTTTTCCCAGGCCCTGGTGGAGCAGGGGATCAGCGTGCAGGGCCGGCGGGTGATCGGGGGTGTGAGCCCGGCGAACGCCACTGTGCTGGCGACACACCAGTCGGCGCCGTTGCAGGAACTGATCAGGCCGCTGCTCAAGCTGTCCAACAACAGCATGGCCGAAGCACTGCTCAAGGCCATGGGGCGACAACAGGCGAATGCCGGGACAGCGGCGGCGGGTGTGGCAGCGGTTGCGGATTTTCTGCGCCGCCAAGGCCTGGACCCGGCAGCGCTGAACCAAGTGGATGGCTCCGGTTTGTCGCGACGTAACCTGGTGTCGGCACAGAACTTCACCGACCTGCTGCTGGCCATGGGTAAGCAGCCGTGGTTCAACGCCTGGTACGACGCGCTGCCGATCGCCGGCAACCCGGATCGCCTGAGCGGCGGCAGCCTGCGTTACCGCCTGCGCGGGACCGCGGCACAAGGCAACCTGCAGGCCAAGACGGGTTCGATGGGTGGGGTGTCTTCGTTGACGGGCTACATCACCGATGCGAGTGGGCGGCGGTTGGTGTTTTCGATGCTGACCAATAACTACGTGGTGGAGGGTAGCCGGATCAAGGCTGTGGAAGACCGTGTGGCGACAGTCCTTTGTAGGAGCGAGCTTGCTCGCGAAGGTCGTTAACGCTAACGCGGGGCACCTGACTGCCCGCATCGCCCTCAGGTTTTTCGCGAGCAAGCTCGCTCCTACAGGGGGCGGGGTTGGAACGCCTGCCGGTATTCACCTGGTGTCGCGCCCATCGCCTGGCGAAACCGGTTGGTAAAGTGGCTGGCACTGGAAAACCCGCACGCCAGGGCAATCTCCCCCAATGGCAGTGATCCGCCGCGCAACATGGCCTGGGCCCGCACCAGGCGGCGGGCCAGCACATATTGGTGAGGCGGCAGGCCGAAACTGCTGCGAAACATCCGCGCAAAGTGGTACTCCGACAACGCACACAACCCCGCCAATTGCCCCAGGCTGAGCGGCTCGGCCAGTTGCTGTTCGATGTATTCCACCAACTGCCGGCGTTGGTGCGCGGCCAATCCACCCTTGAGCCGCAAACCTTCGCGCAGGCCGACCTGGCTGAGCAGGGTGTGGCTGAGCATTTCATGGGCCAGGCTGCTGGTCAGCAGGCGTTCGGCGGGCTCCTGCCAGTTCAGGCCGATCAACCGGTGAAAACGCCCGGCCTGCTGCGGGTCTTCCAGGAACGTGCTTTCGCGCAGTTGCAGCGCCCGGGGTTCGCGGTCCAGCAGGGTGACGCAACCCAGGGCAAATTGCTCCGGGCTGAAATACACATGGGCCAGGCGGATTTCGCCGTTGATCACCCAGGCCGACTGATGCTCGGCGGGCAAGATGCACAATTTGTCGGGGCCGCCCTTGGTGCCGGGCTGGCCACGGCGAAATGTCTCAGTGCCACCGCCCACGTAGCAGGACAGGGTGTGATGGCTGGGGGCCTCGTAGTCCTGGGCGTCGTGGTGGTTGCTCCACAAAGCCGCAGACAAGCCGTCACCCAGCTCGGCACTCAGCTCAAGACGAGCGTTGGGCGAGCTGTTCAGGGCTTTGAAGACTTGTAGGTTTTCCAGTGCAGACATGGGGTTCTCTCCGACGCCTTGCATCCTACTCCCGGCGGCTGGCGCTGTGATCCCTCGGCCCGACAAAAGCGCAAGAATCTGCAAGTGCCTGGCAGCCAGTCGGGGTGAAACTGTGGCTCAACCACCGGAGTGCGCCATGAACCTATCCCTGTACTTACTGACCGTGCTGATCTGGGGCACCACCTGGATCGCCCTCAAATGGCAACTGGGTGTGGTGGAGATTGCGGCATCCATCGTCTATCGCTTCGGCCTGGCGGCACTGGTGCTGTTTGTGTTGCTGCTGCTCAGTCACAAATTGCAGGTGATGAACCGGCGTGGGCACCTGATCTGCCTGGCCCAGGGCTTGTGCCTGTTTTGCGTGAACTTCATGTGCTTCCTTACCGCCAGCCAATGGATCCCCAGTGGCCTGGTGGCCGTGGTGTTCTCCACCGCGACGCTATGGAATGCGTTGAATGCCCGAGTGTTCTTCGGCCAGAAAGTCGCACGTAACGTGTTGCTGGGCGGCGGCCTCGGGTTGCTCGGCCTGGGGTTGTTGTTCTGGCCGGAACTGGTCGGGCATACCGCCAGCCCCGAGACGCTGCTGGGCTTGGGCCTGGCGTTGCTGGGGACGATGTGTTTCTCGGCGGGCAACATCCTGTCGAGCCTGCAACAGAAAGCCGGGCTCAAGCCGTTGACCACCAACGCCTGGGGCATGGCTTACGGCGCATCGATGCTGGCGTTGTACTGCGTGATCCAGGGCATTCCTTTTGAAATGGAATGGAACACTCGCTACATCGGCTCGTTGCTGTACCTGGTGATCCCCGGCTCGGTGATCGGCTTTACCGCCTACCTGACCCTGGTCGGCCGCATGGGCCCGGAGCGTGCGGCCTATTGCACGGTGTTGTTCCCGGTGGTGGCGCTGAACGTCTCGGCGCTGCTCGAAGGCTACCAGTGGACCGCCCCGGCGCTGGGCGGGCTGGTGCTGGTGATGCTGGGGAATGTGTTGGTGTTTCGTAAGCCCCGAGCGATTACGCCTGTGAGTCCGCTTTGGGAATCGAAGCAAATCTGATGTGGGAGCAGGCAAGCCAGCTCCCACAGTTTGATCGGGGTTACTTGAGGCCCAGGCGTTTGGCCATGCGCCCCAGGTTGGCGCGGTCCAGCCCCAGTTCGCGGGCGGCGCTGGCCCAGTTGTGCTGATGGCGTTCCAGGCAGGCGCTGATGACTTGCCTTTGGTAGTGCTCGGTGGCCTGGCGCAAGTCACCGGTCATCACGGCTAGCTCGGCCTGTTCCTCAATCAGCGGCGCCGCTTCACTCGGCAAGTCCAGGTCCTTGGCGCTGAGGCTGAGGATCTTCGGCCGCTCCCGGTGGTTACCCAAGGCTTTCAGCGCGCTGCGGCCAATCAAGTGTTCCAGCTCTCGCACATTCCCGGGCCAGCCATAAGCCAGCAACGCCGCCTGGGCATCGCTGGTCAGGCGCAGGCTGCCCAGGCCCATGCGCGAGCGGTTCTGTTCCAGGAAGAAACCGGCCAGCAGCAACACGTCACGCCCGCGTTCACGCAAGGCCGGAACTTGCAGCGGGTACACGCTCAAGCGGTGATAGAAGTCGGCGCGGTAACGGCCGTTGCGCACTTCTTCGGCCAAGTCACGGTTGGTGGCGGCGATCAGGCGCACGTCCACTTGATGCTCCTTATCCGAACCCAGTCGCTGCAACTGCCCGCTTTGCAACACCCGCAACAGCTTGGCCTGGACCGTCAGCGACAACTCACCCACTTCATCAAGGAACAAGGTGCCGCCATTGGCCAGCTCGAACTTGCCCCGCCGTTCGTTCAGCGCCCCGGTGAACGCGCCGCGAACGTGGCCAAACAGCTCACTTTCCACCAGGGTCTCTGGCAGCGCTGCGCAATTGAGGCTGATCAGCGGTTTCTCTGAACGGGGCGAGGCTGCGTGAATGGCCTGGGCCACCAGCTCCTTGCCGACCCCGGTCTCGCCGGTGATCAACACGGTCAAATCACTGCCGCCCACCAGCTTGATTTCTTCCACCAGGCGTTTGTGGGTCTTGCTCTGGCCGATCATTTCCTTGTGCTGCTGGCCGCTGGCCTGGCGATAGATTTCTGCACGCTGGTGTTCGTCCTCGGCGCGCAAGGCCAGGTGTTCCATGCGTTCGGCGACATTGACCGTGGCGGCGGCGAGGCTGGCAAACGCCTGCAAGGCGTCCAGTTCCACACGTTCGAAGCGTTCGGTGTCGAGGGCATCCAGGGTCAGCAGGCCCCAGGGATGGTCGTCGACAAACAGCGGGCAGCCCATGCAGTCGTGGACTTCCAGGTGCCCGTGCAGGCCATCGACCAGGCCGTCGTAGGGGTCGGGCAATTCGCTGTCGCTATCAAAGCGGGTTGGGCCGGGGCTGCTCAGCAGCACGGCAAAGCGCGGATGTTCGCTGATCTTGAAGCGTCGCCCCAGGGTGTCAGGGCTCAAGCCGTCCACCGCCAGGGGCTCCAGCCATTCGCCGTCCAGGCGCAGCAGTGCGGCGGCATCGCAGGGCAGCAGGGTGCGCATGGCTTGCAGCAGGCGTCGGTAGCGCTCGCCTTCCGGCAGTTCGCGGGAAAGGTCGGCAACCAGTGGCAGCAGGGTGGTGAGCAGGGAGTGTGCAGTCATAATGACTCCTTGTAGTCCTAATGACTATAAGTTGTGGGAAGTCATATTGACTACTTTTAATTTAAACTGTTGATAATTAACGGATTATTTGTTGGCACGAATACTGAGTATCCCAAGGTAATCATTCAGAAGCCCAAAGGCTCAGGAGTCTCCCCATGCTTAGCGTTCAAGACCGTGCCATCGTCAAATCTACTGTGCCGCTGCTCGAAAGCGGTGGTGAAGCCCTGATCACCCACTTCTACCGCATGATGTTGTCCGAGTACCCCGAAGTGCGCCCGCTGTTCAACCAGGCCCACCAGGCCAGCGGCGACCAGCCTCGCGCCTTGGCCAACGGTGTGCTGATGTACGCCCGGCACATCGACCAGTTGGATCAGTTGGGCGACCTCGTGGCCAAGATCATCAACAAGCACGTGGCCCTGCAAATCCTGCCGGAGCATTACCCGATTGTCGGCAACTGCCTGCTGCGGGCGATTTCCGAGGTGCTGGGTGATGAAATCGCCACCCCTGAAGTGATGAGTGCATGGGGCGCAGCCTACGGGCAACTGGCCGATATCCTGATCGGCGCAGAGAGTGCCATCTACGACGAAAAAGCCCAGGCCGTTGGCGGCTGGCGCGGGGCGCGCCCGTTTTTGCTGGTCAAGCGCGTGGAGGAGAGCAGTGAAATCATCTCCTTGTACTTTGCCCCGGTGGACAACGGCCCGATCCTCGCCGCCGAGCCCGGCCAGTACATCGGCCTGAAGCTGATCCTCGACGGCGAAGAAGTGCGCCGCAACTATTCATTGTCGGCGCGTACCGACGCGGGCCTATACCGCATCAGCGTCAAGCGCGAAGCGGGCGGGCGCGTGTCCAATTACCTGCATGACCAGATGCACGTGGGGGCGAGCATCGACCTGTTCCCGCCGTCGGGGGAGTTCACGCTGGTGGACAGCGACAAACCCCTGGTGCTGATCAGCGGCGGTGTGGGCATCACGCCAACCCTGCCGATGCTGGAAGCGGCGTTGGCGACCGAGCGCCCGGTGCACTTCATCCACTGCGCGCGCAATGGTGGCGTGCATGCGTTTCGCGACTGGGTCGATGCCCTGGCCGCGCGTCACCCGCAACTGCAGCGTTTCTACTGCTACGCCGAAGACGACGGCATCAGCCCGGCGGCGGACAAGCTGGGGATGTTGACCCAGGAGCAACTGGCGGCGTGGTTGCCTGAGGAGCGTGATGTGGATGCCTACTTCCTTGGGCCCAAAGGGTTTATGAGTGCGATCAAGCGTCACCTCAAGGCTTTGGGTGTGCCTGAAAAGCAGAGTCGGTATGAGTTCTTCGGGCCGGCGGCGGCGCTGGAATAAGCGGCCGCTCTTTAAACCGCGTTGGCTTCATCGCAGGCAAGCCAGCTCCCACATTTGAATGTATTCACAGATCAAATTGTGGAAGCTGGCTTGCCTGCGATGGCGTCCGAAAGCCCCCACATTAATGTGTCGTTAACCCGCCTGCGCCTAAGATGCCGACGCCTACTGCTAAATTTTCACTTCCTGTGTGTAAACTTGCGGCCATTGGCACACCCATCATTAGGCAAAGGGAAACGGGGATGATTGACGAAATGCGGTTGGGGCGTGAGCGGCGCTTTTTGGTGTTGCTGGGGATCATCTGCCTGGCGCTGATCGGTGGCGCGCTTTATATGCAGATAGTGCTGGGTGAAGCGCCATGCCCACTGTGCATCCTGCAGCGCTATGCCTTGCTGCTGATTGCGCTCTTTTCCTTTATTGGCGCGGCAATGCGTACCCAGCGCAGTGTCACGATCTTTGAAGTACTGGTGGTACTCAGCGCCCTGGGCGGTGTCGCTGCCGCCGGGCACCATGTGTATACCCAGTTCTATCCGGCCATCAGTTGCGGTGTCGATGTACTGCAGCCGATTGTCGATGACCTGCCCCTGGCGAAGATCTTCCCCCTGGGCTTCCAGGTCGATGGTTTCTGCAGCACGCCGTATCCGCCGGTACTGGGCTTGTCCCTGGCCCAGTGGGCGCTGGTGGCGTTCGTGTTGACGGTGATCCTGGTGCCGCTGGGCATTTACCGCAATCGCAAGCACAGCGCTTAAATCGTCCTACAAAACGCCCCGGTCCTGCTGATGCAGGCCGGGGCGTTTTTGTGTGTGGGCATTTTGTGAACGGACCGTGACGCTGGACAAGATTGGCGGTGCGCGAAGTGCGACACGTTGTCACAGTGAAGGTGCCGCAGGAGGTTTCCTACCCCTGGGTTTGCCGGTTAATCCAGCCTCGGGCAGTTGCTTTTACCTGTCACTTTCTGCTTGGAGCCGAGCCGCGAACGGCGTGCGTTGCAGAACTTGCGGTGATCTACGAATGCCTTGTTTTTAGAGGGCTTGCCTGGGGTTTGGCGACCCGGGAAGGACCCCTTGGGTGCGACACAATGGGCAATAACACGGCATTTTTTGTGGTTTTTGTTGAGAATCAAACGCGATACGATCCCGAACCTTTGCAACAATGGCGCAGGATTATTGCTGGAATCGATAAAAATTATTTCTTTATAAGTCATGGTTTATACATCGCTAGCTAACTACAATCGCCCGCACTGAGTGTCCGGTGCTGCTCAACCCTGAGCAAATAGGGCGGTCGAGAGGCGAAAACATTGCTTCATGCGACCCCAGGTGCCGGCAGCCTTTCAACTATCCGCACCAAATGGAATTGGTCTGTAACAAGGCCTTTGACCAACGAAATCGAATAAGAATTCACCGCCAGACCTGGACGTGTCGATCACCGCATGAAGCGCCGGGCAGGCCCTTATTCAATCGAAGAGAAATGCCAACCCTTGGCAGGGTGAAGTGTTGGCGATCAAAACCCAACTGCATTGCGCAAGCTGCTTTAGAGGTCGTGAGATGAGTAAAAACAGGTACACCCGATTACTAGGCATAGTGCCGCTTTTCGGCATGTTATTGCTGGGAGGCTGCAACTGGACGCTGCTCGACCCTGTGGGTCAGGTCGGCGTGGAGCAACGTAACCTGATCATCACCGCTACGCTGCTGATGTTGTTGGTCGTGGTGCCGGTGATCGTGATGACCTTCGCGTTCGCCTGGAAATACCGCGCGTCCAACACCAAGGCCACCTACGCGCCGAAGTGGTCGCACTCCACCAAGATCGAGATCGCGGTGTGGCTGGTACCTGTACTCATCATCATCGCCCTGGGTTACATCACCTATAAGTCGACCCACGAGCTGGACCCTTACCGTCCGCTGGAATCCGACGTGCCGCCAATCACTATCGAAGTGGTCGCGCTGGACTGGAAGTGGCTGTTCATCTATCCCGAGCAAGGGATCGCCACCGTCAACAAGATCGTGTTCCCGGCCAACACCCCGATCAACTTCAAAGTGACCTCGGATGCGGTGATGAACTCGTTCTTCATCCCGGGCCTGGGTGGCCAGATCTACGCGATGGCGGGCATGCAGACCAAGCTGCACCTGATTGCCAACCAGAACGCCGAGCTCGACGGTATCTCCGCCAACTACAGTGGCGCGGGCTTTACCGGCATGAAATTCAAAGCAATCGCCACCACTCAGGAAGACTTCAACGCCTGGGTACAAGAAGCCAAGAGCTCACCAAAACAGCTTGAAAAAGCTGAATACGAAGCCCTTGCCAAGCCAAGCCAGAACAACCCTGTAGAGCTGTACTCCTCGTACACGCCGGACCTGTTTCAGAAAATCATCGATAAGTATGAAGGGATGAAGCCAGGCAAGCCGGTCAAGCACGAGAAGAAAGAAGTGGCTGCTGTGGAAGGGACGGACGCAAATTCGCATTCAGCTGCCGGGGCAGAGGAGTAAACGATGTTTGGTAAATTAAGTTGGGAAGCGGTCCCATTCCACGAGCCGATCGTGATGGTGACCATCGCCATGATCGCGCTGGGTGGTCTGGCGCTGTTTGCGGCAATCACCTACTTCAAGAAGTGGACCTACCTGTGGACCGAGTGGCTGACGTCGGTCGACCACAAGAAAATCGGCGTGATGTACATCATCGTCGCCATGGTCATGCTGCTGCGCGGTTTTGCCGACGCCATCATGATGCGGACCCAGTTGGCCATGGCCACCGAAGGTTCGCCTGGCTACCTGCCGCCTGAACACTATGACCAGATCTTCACCGCCCACGGTGTGATCATGATCATCTTCATGGCGATGCCTTTCTTCACCGGTCTGATGAACCTGGCAGTGCCGCTGCAGATCGGTGCGCGTGACGTTGCGTTCCCGTTCCTCAACTCCCTGAGCTTCTGGCTGCTGGTTTCCGGCGTCGTGCTGATCAACCTGTCCCTGGGCGTCGGCGAATTCGCCAAGACCGGTTGGGTTGCCTATCCGCCGTTGTCGGGGCTGCAATACAGTCCGGGCGTGGGGATGGATTACTACATCTGGGCGCTACAGTTATCCGGGTTGGGTACGACGCTAACGGGGGTCAACTTCCTGGCCACCGTGCTGAAAATGCGTACCCCAGGCATGAAACTGATGGACATGCCGATCTTCACCTGGACCTGCACCTGGGCCAACGTCCTGATCGTGGCTTCGTTCCCGATCCTGACCGCTACCCTGGCACTGCTGACGCTTGACCGTTACATGGATTTCCACATTTTCACCAATGAACTTGGTGGCAATCCAATGATGTACGTGAACCTGTTCTGGGCATGGGGTCACCCTGAGGTGTACATCCTGATCCTGCCAGCGTTCGGTATCTTCTCCGAAGTGATCTCGACCTTTACCGGCAAGCGCCTGTTCGGTCACCACTCGATGGTCTACGCCTCCGGCGCGATCTCGGTGCTGGGCTTCATGGTTTGGCTGCACCACTTCTTCACCATGGGTTCGGGGGCCAGCGTCAACGCCTTCTTCGGCCTGGCGACGATGCTGATTTCGATCCCGACGGGGGTGAAGCTATTCAACTGGCTGTTCACCATCTACCACGGCCGCCTGCGCTTCACCAGCCAGGTTCTGTGGACCCTGGGCTTCATGGTGACCTTCGCCATCGGCGGCATGACTGGCGTACTGCTGGCCATCCCGGGTGCTGACTTCGTACTGCACAACAGCCTGTTCGTGATCGCTCACTTCCACAACGTGATCATCGGCGGCGCGGTATTCGGCTACATCGCTGGTTTCAGCTTCTACTTCCCGAAAGCGTTCGGCTTCAAGCTGCACGAAGGCTGGGGCAAGGCTGCATTCTGGTTCTGGATCACCGGCTTCTTCGTCGCGTTCATGCCGCTCTATGCACTGGGCTTCATGGGCATGACCCGTCGTCTGAACGCCACTACCAACCCTGAGTGGGTGCCGTACCTGTACGTCGCCATGTTCGGTGCGGTGATGATCGCTGTCGGTATCGCCTGCCAGTTGATCCAGCTGTACGTGAGTATCCGTGACCGCAAGCAAAACGCCTGCGACTCCGGCGATCCATGGAATGCACACACCCTGGAATGGTCGACCTCGTCGCCACCACCGTTCTACAACTTCGCCGTGCTGCCTAAGGCCGAGACCATCGACCCGTTCACCGAAGCCAAGGAAAACGGTACGGCGTACCAGCGTCCTGTGCGCTACTCGCCGATCCACATGCCGAACAACACCGCCACTGGCGTGGTGATGGGCGCGCTGTTGACGGTCTTCGGTTTCGCGATGATCTGGCACATCTGGTGGCTGGCTATCGCAAGCCTGGCTGGCACCGTGATCTATTTCGTGATCCACGCGGCTCGTGATGATCAAGGCTACATGGTGCCGGTCGACGTGATCGAGCGCATCGAAGCCGAGCAGCACGCTCGCCTGGTAGCCGAGAAGAAGATTCCGGCCAACCGTGTTGAAACCTCGTTGGAACAGGCTTAAACCATGTCGAACTTAGTGACCAATGCTGGACACGCCCATGTCGATGACCATGGGCACGATGACCACCACGACGCGGGCGAGATGACCGTATACGGTTTCTGGCTCTACCTGATGACCGACTGCATCCTGTTTGCATCGATCTTCGCGGTATACGCGGTACTGGTAAACAACGTAGCGGGTGGCCCGTCGGGCCACGACATCTTCGAACTGAACTACGTACTGGGCGAAACCGCCTTGCTGCTGTTCAGTTCGATCACCTACGGCTTCGCCATGTTGGCGTTCTTCCGTGGCAACAAGGCAGGCGTGCTCAAGTGGCTGGGCCTGACCTTCCTGCTCGGCCTTGGCTTTATCGCCATGGAGATCAACGAGTTCCACCTGCTGATCTCCGAAGGCTACGGCCCTAGCCGTTCCGGCTTCCTGTCGGCGTTCTTCACCCTGGTCGGTACCCACGGTCTGCACGTAACCGCTGGTCTGATCTGGATGGCGATCATGATGTACCAGGTCAACAAGCATGGCCTGACGTCGACCAACAAGACGCGCCTGAGCTGCCTGAGCCTGTTCTGGCACTTCCTGGACGTGGTCTGGATCTGCGTCTTCACCGTTGTCTACTTGATGGGGACTCTGTAATGGCTAATGCACACTCCCATGACAGCCATGATGCGAGCCACGGCAGCGTAAAGTCTTACGCTATCGGCTTCATCCTGTCGGTGATCCTGACGATCATCCCGTTCGGCCTGGTGATGTACCCGACCCTGCCGAAGGCCACCACATTGGCTATCGTGCTGTTGTTCGCGGTGATCCAGGTGGTTGTCCACCTGTATTACTTCCTGCACCTGGATCGCTCCCAGGCCCAGCGCAATAACGTGATTGCGTTTGTGTTCACGGCCATTGTGATCCTGCTGCTGGTTGGCCTGTCGTTGTGGATCATGTTCAGCATCCACACCTACATGATGGCGAAGTGAGGTAAGACCCGATGTCGCTTAAGCACTTTATCCAAATCACCAAACCGGGGATCATTTTCGGTAACGTGCTTTCTGTGGCAGGCGGTTTCTTCCTGGCCTCCAAGGGGCATGTCGATCTGGCCATCTTCCTGGCGGCAATGATCGGCACTTCCCTTGTTGTGGCCTCCGGTTGCGTGTTCAACAACTGCATCGACCGTGACATCGATATCAAGATGGAGCGCACCAAGAATCGCGTGCTGGTCCAGGGCCTTATCTCCCTGAAACTGGCACTGATCTTTGCGACCGTCCTCGGTGTTGCCGGCGTGGCATTGCTGTACACGGTGGCCAATCCGCTGGCGGCGTTGTTTGCCGTGATCGGTTTTGTCATCTACGTCGGCCTCTACAGCCTGTACCTCAAGCGCAAGTCGGTTCACGGCACGCTGGTGGGCAGTCTGTCGGGGGCGATGCCGCCGGTGATTGGTTACGTGGCTGTGACCAATAGCTTCGACATGGCCGCGCTGGTGCTACTGGTGATGTTCAGCCTGTGGCAGATGCCGCACTCCTACGCCATTGCGATCTTCCGTTTCAACGACTACCTGGCGGCTTCGATTCCGGTATTGCCGGTCAAGCGCGGCATCCAGGTGGCGAAGAAACACATCCTGCTCTACATCCTGGCCTTCCTCGTGGCGACCTTGATGTTGACCTTCAGTGGCTATGCCGGCATGAGCTACCTCGCCGTCGCCGCGGCCATGGGCATGTACTGGTTGTACATGGCCTGGACCGGCTACAAGGCGGTGGATGACACCGTCTGGGCGCGCAAGTTGTTCGTCTTCTCGATCTTCACCATCACCGCCTTGAGCGTGATGATGTCCCTGGATTTCCAGGTGCCGAAAGAGTTGCTGCTGACTTACGCCCACTGAGTTGGGATGCAATGAAAAGCCCCGCCTTCGAGAGAAGAGCGGGGCTTTTTATTGAGCTCTGAAAATACCGCAGAACCCTGTGGGAGCGGCGGTGCGACGATTCGACTTGCCCGCGATAGCAATGAATCAGTCGATACATGTGTTGGCTGACCCAACGCTATCGCGGGCAAGCCCGCTCCCACCTTTTTTGGGGGGTAGGGCTTATTGCTGGGCGATGCTGTAACCGTCAAACGCCGTCTGCTGCTGCAGCGCGGTGACGATGCTCTTGCGCGTCAAAGGCTGCTCGGCACCGGAGTTATCCACAAAGGTCTCGCTCTCAAGCTCGGCCTCGTCGCCTTCACCCACAAAGCTGAAACCGAGGAATTCCAGCGCCTCGCGGTCGACATTGAGTTTGGAGCGCGGTGTGCGCAATGGCAGGGTGACGCTGATGCCATCCTTGCTGATCACAAACACTTCCACTTCCTTTTTCACCCGTGCGGCCTTGCCTTTGCCGGCGCTTGGGTTGCTGATGGCCTGGTGGGTCTGGTTCAGCACCTTCAGCGCCAGGCCGTAGACCAGTTCCTGGAACTCGGGGTCGTCCTTGAAGCTGGAAAGGATGCGGCTGATCGAGAACTTGCTGCTCAGGTCTTCAAGGGCGGCGTTGTCGGCGGCTTCGGCGTCCTTGAGCTGCTTGAGCTGGCCCATCAGGTCGTAGGCCTTGTCATCGTCAAAGGCGTCGTGGGCCTGGCGGATGGCCACGCGCAACTCGCGGATCTGGTCGCTTTCCTTGGAGGTATGGAACGCGTCCAGCACCATTTCACTGATGTTCTTGGCCGCTGGCACATGCTGTGAAAGATTGATGGCGTTTTCGTATTCAGCTTTGGATTGCAAGGTGACTACGGATTCTTCGGTACGGGAATCAGACATTGAAATTTCACTACTTCTGTAAGCGGGGAGACGAAAAAGCGTCGGGCATTTTCAAGGGCCAGGGTAGCAAGGTCAAGGCGGCACTCTGCCTTCATCGTCATCCGCGTCTACAGGCCCTGCATCTCCTGCAATTGCGCCTCCAACCGCTCCCGCAGGTCACTGCCGCGCCGCGCGATAAACACCAGTTGTGCCGAACTTTGCGCATGCTCGCCGCTGGCCAGGGTGAACTGGCTGCGGTTGCCCACATGTTGCAGCCAGAAGGGCTGGTCGTTGCCCTGCAAATGCACCAGGCCTTTAAGGCGGAACACGTCCTTGGGCAGTTGCCCCAGCCAGTCGCGCAGGGCCTTGGCCGGCAGGGCCTGGGTGCCTTGCCAGGTCCAGCTTTCAAACAGTTCATGGTGCGGCGCCGGCACGGGAGTAAAGCCGTTGCGCGGGCTGCGTTCGCCCAGCAGCAGGGCGTCGGGGATCTGCGCCTGCACGGTGCTGATCACCCGTGTGCGCGCACCGATAGTTGCGCGCAGGCTTTGCAGTTCGGCGGCGCTGACCAGATCGGCCTTGTTCAGCAGCACCAGGTCGGCACAGGCCACCTGAGCGCGGGACAAACGGGCGAACTCACCTTCCAGGGCGGCATAACCGCTGGCATCCACCAGGGTGATCACCGTATCCAGATGCAAGTGCGCCTTGAGCTGTGGATAACCCAGGGTCTGAACAATGCGCTGCGGGTCGGACACGCCACTGCACTCGATCACGATGCGATCCAGGCGCGGGCGCAGTTGGCTCAGGCTCACCAGTTGCGCCAGCAGGTCCTCTTGCACGGTGCAGCAGATGCAGCCGTTCTGCAGGCTGAACACCGCATCGGTGACTTCGGCGATGATCGCCGCATCGATATTCAGCTCGCCAAAGTCATTCACGATCACCGCCATCCGCCCATGTTGCGGCTGCTGTGCGATGCGGTTGAGCAGGGTGGTCTTGCCGGCGCCGAGAAAGCCCGAGACCACCGTGACGGCAATGCTGTCGTTATTCATTCGATCACCGGCGGCAGGCCCTGCCACACAGCTTGCAAGGCTGTGCCTTCAAACGCGTTGAGACGGTCGTAGACCGGACGGCCATCGACAAAGGTCAGCAGCACCTGGGTCTGGTGTATGTAGTTGCGCGCCGGCTGGGCGAACAGGTCGCGGTCGATCACGATCAGGTCGGCGCACTTGCCCACTTCCAGGCTGCCGGTGGAATGCTCCAGGCCCATGGCGTGGGCGCCGTTGAGGGTCGCCACTTGCAGCGCCTGTTCCAGGGTGATCGGCTCGCCGAAGCAGTCCGGTTCCTGGTTCCACGGGTTCTGCCGCGTGACCATGGTTTCCAGGGCCAGCCACGGGTCAATCGAGGCCACCGGCCAGTCAGTACCCATCACCGCCAGGCCACCTTCGGCCAGCACACCTTTGAAGTCGTAGATGCGCTTGAGGCGTTCGGCGCCATAACCGGAGCGGGCGCCACTGGCAAACGGCGTCGGGTACCAGGCCGCCGGGGAGAACTCGGCGATCACGTTCAGCGCCTTGAAGCGCTTGAGGTTGCCCGGATGCAGCAGGGTGCTGTGGGCGCACTGGTGCCGGATGCCGCTGTCGCCATTGACCCGCCGCGCCTCGGCCACCGCATCGAGGAATACATCGGAGGCGCCGTCGCCGGTGCAGTGGGCGATCACCCGCAGGCCGCGACGGTCCATGTCCACCACCATGTCGGTGATGTGTTCCGGGGTCAGGTTGAGCTTGCCGCGCCAGGTGGAGTCGGCGGCCCAGGGTGTCATCAGGTACGAAGACTTGGGCTCCACGGTGCCGTCGAAGTGGAACTTCACCGCGTTGGCATTGAGCCGCGCGCTGCGGTAGTAGTGACGCTCGCCACCGAGCAGTTCCCAGCGCCGGCGCACCGGGAAAATATCGTCCTGCCAACTGATCGCCGCTTCCACGCGCACGCTCAATTCGCCGGCGTCGTCCAGTTCCTTGAGGGCGTCCAGGCGCCGCTCGCAGACGTGCACGTACTTGGTCGCGGTAACGCCGCGTGAGCTCTGGAAGTGCACGCCGTCGCGGTAGGCCCGGCGCAGCACCGCCACCGGTGTGGGCGGCATGGCCGCGTGGATCAGCGCGTAGGCACCGTCGATCATCAGGCCATTGGGCTCGCCGCTGAGTTCGTCGCGCTCCATATAGCCGTTGCGCGGGTCGGCGGTGTGGCGGTCGATGCCGGCCAGTTTCAAGGCGCAGGAGTTGACCATCATGGTGCCCCACATGCGGTCCAGCAGCGCCACCGGGCGGTCCGGCATGATGCTGTCGAGCCATTCGCGACCAGGGGTCAGCCCGGCTTCGCGGAAGGTGTAGCGCACCCAGTATTGGCCGTAGATCCAGCCATCACCGGGGTGGGCGTCGGCATAGGCGTGGATCGCCGCCGCCAGTTGTTCGGGGGTGGGGTCTTCGATGCCCACGTCCAGGTCATCGCTGTAGCGCGGGGCCAGGGCGAGGTCGGGGTGAGTGTGCATGTCGTGCAGACCGGGCATGCAGAATGCGCCCAGCAGATCGTGCTGGCGGGTCTGCGGGCCGATCAGGTGTTGCAGGTCGGCGAGCGTGCCCACCGCGATAAAACGTCCCCCGCGAATCGCCACCGCGTCGGCCCACGGCTGGCTCGGGTCGAGGGTGTAGAAACGGCCATGGTGCAGCACCAGGTCAGCGTGCTCGCCGACAACGGAGTGGGTGGAAGTGAATTGGTCGGAAGCGGTCACGGGGGAAACCTCAATATTCAAGACGAGCAAAGATCAAATGTGGGAACAGGCAAGCCAGCTCCCACATCAATCCCAGTGTTCACATAATCAGCGGTTGGCTCTCAGGCCCTCGACGAACCCGGCAATGCGCTGGCAGGCGTCCTTGAGGGTGTCGTCGGCGACGGTAAAGGAGATGCGCACAAAGCCCTCGGCACTGGCGCCAAACGCCTGGGCATCGAGCACCGAAACGCCGGTGGCGCGGAACAGCTGCCAGGCAAAGTCCATGCTCGACAGCCCCGTGCGGCGCACGTCCACCAGCATGAACATCCCGGCCTGGGGCACGCGGCAATCGAGGTCGGCAATGCCGCCGAGGCCCGCTACCACCAGGTCACGCCGGCGGCGATACACCGTGCGCGCATCGCTGACCACTTCGTCATCCAGTTCCAGGGCCTTGATCGCCGCTTCCTGGATAAACCCCGGCAAGCCATAGAGCATGCACAGCAGCAGGTTATCCAGGTGGCCCACCAACGCAGTCGGCGCTACCACCCAACCCACGCGCCAGCCGGTCATGGCGTGGGTTTTCGACAGGCTGTTGAGCACCACGGTGCGCTCAGCCATGCCCGGCAGCGAGGCGATGCTCAGGTGCGGCTGGTCGTAAATGATCTGGCCGTAGACTTCATCGGAAATCACCCACAGGTCATGCTCACGGGCTACTTCGGCCACCAGTTCCAGCTCTTCCCGGCTGTAGACGTTGCCGGTGGGGTTGCAGGGCGTGGCCAGGGCAATGCCCCGGGTCTTGGCGCTAATGGCTTTTTCCAGGGCGGCGCGGGTCAGGCGGAAACCGTTGGCCGCCGGTTGTTCGATGGTTGCGATGCGCGCACCGGAAGCATGGATGCACGCTTCATAAGTCAGGTACATCGGTTCTGGCACCAGCACTTCATCGCCCTGGCTGAACAGGCACAGCGAGGTGGCGAACAGGCCGTTTTGCGCACCGGCCACCAGGGCCACGTTATCAGCGTGTACGGCAATCCCTTGCAGGCGGCTTTGCTTGGCGGCAATCGCCTCGCGCAGGGCCGGCCGGCCGAGGACGTGGGTGTAGTGAGTGTCGCCGGCGCGCAGGGCATCGACGGCGGTTTCGCAAATGGCGCTGGCGGTGGCGAAGTCCGGGTCGCCCACGCTCAACACAATCACATCTTCGCCACGGCCACGGGCTTCGACGGCCGCGTAGTGAATATCCCAGGCGCTGACGGACTCGCCACTAATGCGCTCGACAAACGGTGAATAACGCATCCTTGTTCTCCTAAAGTTGATTCAAGCCTGGCGCTGCGGGACTTTGCCCCAGCGCGAGAAGACGTGTTCGATCACGAACGCCAGGACAATGTAGATCACCGCCACGGCCAGCAGGGGTTCGTACACCCGCAGCGTCTGCGCACGCACCAGGTTGGCGGCGCCGAGCAAGTCGGTGACGGCCACGGTGGAAGCCAGCGCGGTGGCCTTGAGCAGTAGCACGGTCTCGCCCACCAATGTCGGCTTCACCAGCTCCAGCGCCCGCGGCAGCCAGACCCGGCGCAGCACCATCAGGCGCTTCATGCCAAAGGCCCGCGCCGCTTCCAGCTCGCCCCGTGGCACCGCACGCAGGGCGCCGCGCAACACTTCGCCGACATAGGCGCCGACACACAGGATCAGCGCCAGGGCCACGTACCAGAAACCTTCACGCAAGTACGGCCAGAGGAAGCTGCCGCGAATCAGCGGGTAGCTGGCAAACACGCTGCCTACGCCGTAATACAGGATGTAGATCTGCACCAGCAGCGGCGTGCCCCGGAATACCGCGGTGTAGGCGCGCAGCGGCGCACTGATCAGCGGGTTGGACGACAAGCGCCCCAACGCCACCAGCACCGCCAGCAAGAACCCGAACACCCCGGACAACGCCAGCAATTTCAGGGTGATGCCCAGGCCATGCAGCAGCTCGTTGCCAAAACTGTTGATCCATGAAAAATCCATCCACTGCGCTCCTTAGTGCTGCGGCATCCAGCGGTTGATCCGTCGCTCGAACACCCGGAAGGCGCCGTTGGAAATCAGGGTGATGATGAAATACACCGCTGCCACCGCCAGGTAGAACACCAGGTAATGTTTGGTGGAACCGGCCGCCTGCTTGCCCACCGAGAGCAGCTCGCTGTAGCCGACGATGCTGATCAGCGCGCTGTCCTTGACCAGCACCAGCCACAGGTTCGACAGGCCGGCCATGGCAAACGGCAGCATGCTGGGCAGCAACACCCGGCGTACCAGCAACCAGCGCTCGATACCAAAGGCCCGCGCTGCTTCCAATTGGCCGACGGGAATGGCCTGGATCGCGCCACGAATGATCTCCGCCGAATAGGCGCCCTGGACAATGCCCAGCACCAGCACGGCGGCGATAAAGCCATTGACCGTCACGCTGTCGCGGCCCATGGCGGCCATCGCCATGTTCAGCAGGTCGGTGCCGGCGTAATACAGCAGCAAAATCAGCAGCAACTCCGGCACCGCGCGGTACAGCGTGGTGTACAGGTTGGCCAGGCGCACCATCCAGCGTGGGCCCTTGAGCTTGATCATGGCCACCAGCAGGCCGATGCCCAGGCCCAGCACAAAGGCCCCGGCGGAAATCTGCAAGGTCACCACCGCCCCCTGGAGCAGGGCGTTGAGCCAGCCGTCGGCGACGAACAGCTGGGAGAGTTCGGACAAAGAAATCATGGCGCGTTCCGTTGGACGTTATTGCGCGGAAATATCGACGCTGAAATAGCGGCTGCGAATTTTGTCGTAGGTGCCGTCAGCCTTCAGCGCCGCCAGCGCGGTGTTGAGCTGCTCGCGCAGGTTGTCATCACCCTTGCGCACGGCGGCGCCGATGCCGGAGCCGAACAATGGATCCTTGGGCGCCAGGCCCTTGTCGGCCAGGCCGCTGCCAGCATCAGACTTGAGCATCGGCTCGATGGTCAGGGCGTCGGCCAGCATGACGTCGATCCGTCCGCTTTGCAGGTCGGCGGTCATGTCGTCCTGGGTGTTGTAGTAGCGCAGGGTCGAACTCTTGGCGTAGTAAGCCTTGAGATACGTGGCGTTGGACGTCGAGCCCTGTACGCCGATCAGCTTGCCCTTGAGGCCTTCGGGGGTGGTGACCAGCTCCAGGCTTTTGTCGGCGACCCACATGGCTGGGGTCTGGTAGTAAGGGGCGGTGAAGGCGATGACCTTTTCGCGTTCCTCGGTGATGCTCAGGGAGTTGAGGATCACGTCGATCTGGCTCGATTGCAGCGCCGGAATCAGGCCGTCCCAGGACACTTCCTTGAGCGGGCATTGGGCTTGCAGGCGTTCGCACAGGGCCTTGATCAGGTCCGGTTCGAAACCGCTCCAGGCGCCATTGCCGGCTTTTTCGGAGAACGGTGGGTACGGTTCCAGGGCGATGCCAAAGACAATTTTGTCGGCGGCAACGGCACTGTGGGAAAGCACGGCGAGCACGCAGCCGGCGGCGAGGGATTTCAGAGTGTTGTGCATGGCTTGACCCTTTCGAAGTTATTGTTTTGAAGGATGGAAGCGGCAGTTCAAACGCGATTGTCCTGGGCCATGACGAACTGGCGGCAACGCTCGCTGGTGGGGTTCTGGAAGACTTGCTGTGGCGTGCCTTCTTCTTCAACCAACCCTTGGTGCAAAAACATGACTTTGCTCGATACATCGCGGGCAAACGCCATTTCGTGGGTGACGAGGATCATGGTGCGGCCTTCTTCGGCGATGCCCTGGATCACCTTCAGTACTTCGCCGACCAACTCCGGGTCGAGGGCCGAGGTAGGTTCATCCATCAGCAATACGCGCGGGCGCATGGCCAGGGCGCGGGCGATGGCCACGCGTTGTTGCTGGCCACCGGAAAGGAAGGCGGGGAACGCATCGCGCTTGCTGGCCAGGCCGACTTTTTCCAGCAGGTGCTCGGCGTGGGCGATGGCGTCCTTGCGGTCTTCACCCAGCACATATACCGGGGCTTCGATGACATTTTCCAGCACGGTGCGGTGGGGCCACAGGTTGAAGCTCTGGAACACCATGCCCAGTTGCGTGCGCAGGCGAGCGACTTGATCCGGGTCGGCGATCAGCGGGTTGCCGGCGCGGTCCTTTTTCAGGCGCACTTCTTCGCCGTTGATGCGCAGGCTGCCGCTGCAAGGGATTTCCAGGAGGTTGATGCAACGCAGCAGGGTGCTTTTGCCCGAACCGCTGGAACCGATCAGCGACACCACATCGCCTTCGTTGGCGCGCAGGGAAATGCCTTTGAGAACATGGTGCGCAGCGTAGCTCTTGTGCAGAGCATCAATGGCGACCACTGGGGTGACTGGGTTCAAGGGTTTTCCCTCTTTATTTTTGTAAATTGATCAACCTGGACACCGCCCCCTGTGGGAGCTGGCTTGCCAGCGAAAAACGCAAGAACACCACGTTTATCCAGCCTGCCCATGTCATCGTTGACGACCAACGCCGGCAAGTTTGGGCGTGCCGTGCTGAAGGTCGAGAATAGCCACTGGCTATTTGAGGTCAATCGAGCATTTTTCCGTCGATCTTGAAATTTAATTCAACTGTCCGCTTTGCCGGTGGCTATGTCTGACGGCCGATTACGGCTATGGTGCGGGTATCTTTGAGCAGGTGAACATCCATGCGTTACCCTTCCATGACCGCCTTGCGGGCGCTGGACGCGGTGGCCCGGCTGGGCAGTGTGTCCGAGGCCGCTACTGAGCTGAACCTCACCCCCAGCGCCATCAGCCACCAGATCAAGAGCCTGGAACAAACCCTGGGCTTTGCCCTGACCGAGCGCACCGGGCGCAATATCCGCATCACCTGGCAAGGCGAGCGCTATGCCCGGGATATCCATGGGCTGCTGGCCAATATCCTCGAGGCTGGCCAGCGCTTTGATGGCCAGCAGGTCAGCGGGCGCCTGTGTATCAGCAGCCCGGCGGGCTTTGCCACCTATTGGCTGTGCACGCATATCGCCGACTTCCAGGCCCTTTATCCACAGGTCGAACTGCACCTGATTTCACCGCGCACCCCAGACGACACCAGCGACCACGGCGCCGACCTGTTTATCGCCTACGGCATGGGCGACTGGCCCAACCAGCATGTGCAGAAGATCGTTTCGCTGCGCTACTTCCCGGTGTGCAGCCCGCGCCTGGTCAACACCATGGGCGGCCTGAAGAACCCGGAGCACCTGGCCGGCGCACCTTTGCTGCATATGATCGACTACTCCGACTGGCGCGTCTGGCTGGCCGCCGCCGGGGCGCCGAATGTCGATGTGCAGCGCGGCATCGTGTTTGCCGATGCGCACTTTGTGCAGTCGGCGTGCATCGCCAGCCAGGGTATCGCCATGGGCGACAACCTGATCAGCGGTGAAGCCCTGGCCAGGGGCTTGCTGGTGCGACCGTTCGAGACCGAGATCGAGTCCAACCGTGGCTATTACCTGGTGGCCGATCACCAGAAAGTCGAACGACCGGTGGTGCAGGCGTTTGGCGAGTGGGTGAAGTCGCAGCTGGGCGGCGGGCTTTAACGCCAGGCAATCCGTGAATTTTTTTTGCCAATGGCCGGTAAATTTTTTGCTTGTCCGCCCTCGGGTCGCACCCTAAGGTCTGGCCAATCGACACAGAACAATAAGAAGGAAGTGAGCAATGACCACCTGCGCCCAGTCCCTGGTTCGCCTGCTGGAAGGTTATGGGGTAGATACCGTGTTCGGTATCCCCGGCGTGCATACCGTCGAGCTCTATCGCGGCCTGCACGGTAGCCGCCTGCGCCATGTCAGCCCGCGCCATGAACAGGGTGCCGGTTTTATGGCCGACGGCTACGCCCGCGCCAGTGGCAAGCCGGGCGTCTGTTTCATCATTACCGGCCCGGGCATGACCAATATTCTGACCGCCATGGGCCAGGCTTATGCCGACTCGGTGCCGATGCTGGTGATTTCCACCACCAACCGCCGCGAACATCTGCGCCTGGGCCACGGGCATCTGCACGAGTTGCCGGATCAGCGCGCGATGGTCGCGGGGGTGTGTGCGTTCAGCCACACGTTGCAATCGCCTGAGCAATTGCCCGAACTGCTGGCCCGCGCTTTCGCCGTGTTCAAATGTGCGCGCCCGCGCCCTGTGCACCTGGAAATCCCTCTGGATGTGCTGGACATGCCGGCCATCGACCTCAACCTGATGCCCCGCAGCCTGCCAGGCGCACCGGCCCCGGCGCCGGCCTCGTTGCGTGCGGCGTTGAATTTGCTCAACGACGCGCGCCGGCCGCTGATTCTCGCCGGCGGCGGTGCCCGTGATTGCGCCGAGGTGTTGCAGCAACTGGCCGAGCGCCTGCAAGCGCCGGTGGCCCTGACCACTAATGCCCGTGGCTTGCTGCCCATGAACCACCCCTTATTGCTGGACGGCGTGCAGTCATCCAAACATGGCCGCTCGCTGTTTGACGAAGCCGATGTGATCCTCGCCGTGGGCACGGAGCTTGGGGAAACCGACTACGACTTCTTCGGCCTTGGCCCACTGAAATTCAAGGCACCGCTGATCCGTCTGGATATCGACCCGATGCAAGTCATGGGCGTGCAACGGGCCCATGTCGGGCTGGTGGGCGATGCCCGCGAAGGGTTGCAGGCGCTGCTGGATGAGGTCCGCCCACCTGCCCCGAGCGGGCGTTGGGCACAGGACAGCGTGCAGCGGGTCAACCGTCTGGAGCGCGAGACATGGAATGCCAAGCAACAGGGGCTGCAAGGCTTGCTGGACCTGCTGCGCGACAGCCTGGTCGACCCATTGATCGTCGGCGATTCGACCCAGCCGGTGTATCAGGGCGCGGTGGGCTACCAGGCGCCGGCGGCCAACAGTTGGTTCAATGCTGGCACTGGCTACGGCACTCTCGGCTACGGGTTGCCGGCGGCTATCGGTGCCAAGCTGGCCAAGCCCGAGCGACCGGTGGTGGCGCTGGTGGGCGATGGCGGCCTGCAGTTTGCCAGCAACGAACTGATCGCAGCCCGGGAGGCAGGTATCGGCGTGATCCTGGTGGTGTGGAACAACCAGTGCTACGGCGAGATCCGCGACTATATGCAAGCCCGGGAAATCACCCCGCTGGGCGTGGATATCATGACCCCGGACTTTGCCGCGATGGCCCGCAGCTGCCATGTCGAGCACCACACGGCGGACACGCCACAGGCCTTGCACACGTTGTTGCAAGCCCTGGCCACCAGCCGCCAACCGGTGATGATCGAACTCGACGCTGCGCAATACCTGCAAAACGCTTGAACCTCCCCCGGCCCTGATCCATATCAACGGGCCACCCTCGAAAATCCGCTACAACAAACCGGGGCTTACAAAGCCCCGGTTGTCCGCCTGATGACCTCATAAAAACGAAGATAAACCTGTACCCAGGGGCCAACCCCCAGGCCAGGTTATTAAAGGAATAATGCGATGGCCCTTTCTCTGTCACGTTTGGCCTTGATGGGGGCGACGCTGTGTCTTGCGCTTCCCCTGCACGCCAACGAACCTGCCAAACCCGATACCGAGCTGATCGCCCAAGGCAAATACGTGGCCCAACTCGGTGACTGCATCGCCTGCCACACCGCCAAGCAAGGTCCACAGATGGCCGGCGGCCTGGAACTGAGCACGCCCATGGGCACCATCTATTCCAGCAACATCACCCCGGACCGCGAGACCGGCATCGGTCACTACAGCTTCGAACAGTTCGACCGCGTGATGCGTGAAGGTGTGACACCTGCTGGTATGAACCTGTACCCAGCCATGCCGTATCCGTCCTACGCGAAGATGAGCGAAGAGGACATGCGCGCCTTGTTCGCCTACCTGATGCATGAGGTCAAGCCGGTGAGCCAGGCCAACCTCGAAGCAGACATGGGGTTCCCGTTCAACCAGCGCTGGGGCCTGGCGTTGTGGAACTTCATGTTCCTCGACAAACAACCGTTCCAGCCCGCCCCGGCCCGGGATGCAGTGCTCAACCGCGGCGCCTATCTGGTCCAGGGCCTCGGCCACTGCGGCTCGTGCCATACCCCGCGGGGTATCGCCTTCCAGGAAAAAGCCATGAGCGACACCGGCAGCGGCGGCGAGCACTACCTGGGCGGGGAAACCGTCGAGCATTGGCGCGCCTTGAGTCTGCGCAACCTGTGGACGGTGGAAGACACCGTGCAACTGCTCAAGACCGGGCAGAACCGCTTTGCCACAGTGTCGGGCAACATGGTGGACGTGATCCGTCACAGTACCCAGCATTTCACGGACGCCGACCTGAAGGCCGTCGCGACGTATTTGAAATCCCTGCCACCGGGCAAGGACGACCTGCCGATGCCTGCGGTCGCCAAAGGTCCTGCCGAACTGCCCAAGGATTTGTTCACCAGCCGTGGCGGCCTGGGTTACATGCAGTTCTGCAGCGATTGCCACCGCAGCGACGGCGCCGGTGTGAAAGGGCTGTTCCCGGCATTGGCCGGCAACGCCGGCGTGGTTGCCAGCAACCCGACCTCGTTGCTGCACATTACCCTTACCGGTTGGGAAACCGCCGAGACCGCAGCCCATCCACGGGTCTACACCATGCCGGGCTTTGCGCGCCTGGGGAACAACGAAGTGGCGGAAATCCTCACCTTTGTGCGCACGCGCTGGGGTAACGAAGGCACGCCGATCAGTACCGCCCAGGTGAAGAAAATGCGTGACCAACTCAACCCGGTCAGCACCGACTCATCGGCGTTCGAAACCCCGCGCCTGGCCAATCTGCTGGCAGCTTCGAATGCCGACCAAGTGATACGCGGCATGCGCTTGCACCTGCAAACCAAGGAACTGCTGCCAGACAATGTCGGCAACTCGCTGAACTGCACCAGTTGCCATCTCAATGCCGGCACCGTGGCGGATGGTTCGCCGTTTGTGGGCGTGTCGGCCTTCTTCCCCAGCTACGCCCCGCGTGCTGGCAAGGTGGTGAGCCTGGAAGAACGCATCAACGGTTGCTTCCGCCGCTCGATGAATGGCAAACCGGTGCCGCCACAATCGGCGGACATGCAGGCGATGGTGGCGTACTTCGACTGGATGAAAAACAACACCAAGCCCGAGGACAAGGTGCCAGGCCGGGGTGTCGGCAAGATCGACCCGGCCATCAAGCCCGACCTTGCCAATGGCGAACAGGTCTACGCCAAGCAATGCGCGGTATGCCACGGCAATGACGGCGAAGGCCTGGTCCGAGCGGACGGCACTTTGGTGTACCCACCGTTGTGGGGCGATCAGTCGTTCAACATCGGTGCCGGCATGGCCCGCACTTACACCGCGGCGGCGTTCGTCAAACGCAACATGCCAATCGGCTTCCACGAAAAGTTCCCGTTGGGCCAGGGCGGCTTGTCGGACCAGGAAGCGGTGGACGTTGCCGCCTACTTCTCGCAAAAACCACGCCCGGACTTCCCGGATAAGGTCAAGGACTGGCCGAACGGCGGCAAGCCGGTGGATGCGCGTTACTAGCGCGGGGGTATTGGCAAAAAAACTGTGTCCTGTGGGGAATGGGGGCTGCTGCGCAGGAGGTCAGCTGTGGAGAGGGGGCTTGTCCCGCGTTGGGTGGCGAAGCCGCCCCGAAGCCTGTTTGCTCGGTGTGTCTGGCGTGGCTGGGGTGGGTTTGTTGGGGCTGCTGCGCAGCCCAGCGCGGGGCAAGCCCGCTTGCCACAACGGGCGCTCGGGCCGCAGTCGGCAGGCTGGCGCGGTAAATGTGGAGAGGGGGCTTGTCCCCCGTTGGGTGGCGAAGCCGCCCTAAAACCTGTTTGCTTGGTGTGTCAGGGGTAACTGGGGTGGGTTTGTTGGGGCTGCTGCGCAGCCCAGCGCGGGCAAGCCCGCTCGCCACAACAAGCCCGCTTGCCACAGCGGGTGCTCTGGCCGCAGTCGGCAGGCTGGCGCGGTAAATGTGGAGAGGGGGCTTGTCCCCCGGTGGGTGGCGAAGCCGCCCCAAAGCCTGTTTGCTCGGTGTGTCTGGCGTGGCTGGGGTGCTAATGTTGGGGCTGCTGCGCAGCCCAGCGCGGGGCAAGCCCTAATGCCGTTCAGTTAAGCGGATTCTGCTTTCTGTAGGAGCGAGCTTGCTCGCGAAGGACGTCAACGATAACGCGTGTTTGCTAGGTAAACGCGGCGCTCTCAAGTTCTTCGCGAGCAAGAACTAGGCGTCCCCCTCGCTCCTACAAAAAGGCTTAACTGAACGGCATTAGGGCAAGCCCGCTCGCCACAACAAGCCCGCTTGCCACAGGTATAGGCACAGTCCCTATTGTGAAACCCGGTCCTTGCCTGCTGCCTTGGACCGGTACAACGCCTGGTCCGCCCGAGCCATCAGGTTGGTGGGCGACTCGTGGTCGAGGCGTTGTACCACCCCCAGGCTCAAGGTCACTTTGAAATCACCCACAGGGGGGATGTCGAGGACTGCCTGGCGGATACGCTCGGCCAGTGCCATGGCGGTTTCCACGGTGCTCTTGGGCATGATCACCATAAACTCATCACCACCCCAGCGTGCCAGTAGATCGCCCTGGCGCACGCAATGCTCCAGGCGTTCGACTACCTGCAGCAGGGTGGCATCGCCCACGGCATGCCCGTGCTGGTCGTTGATCGGTTTGAAGTCATCGACATCCATGGCAATCACCGCCAACGGCAGGCGAAACCGCTGGGCGCGTTCGCATTCTTCCAGCAAGGCTTTTTCCAGGCGATAGCGGCTGGCGATACGGGTCAAGGTATCGCGCTCGGCCAGGGAGCGATTTTCGTCCAGTTGTAGCTGCAGTTGCTGGTTGACCCGCGACAGCTCACGGGTGCGTTCGGCCACCAGGGCTTCCAGGGATTGGTTGCGCCGCTCAAGTTGTTCCAGGGAGCGTTTGCGTTCGTGAATGCTGCGGTGTGCGCCGACCATACGCCACACCGAACCATCGGGATTGCGGGCGATCACGTAGCCACGGTCTTCGATCCATAGCCATGTGCCGTCTTTTTTTCGACAGCGGTACTCGACTTGATAGTGGGTGGCGCGGCTATTGATGTAGTCATCGAAGACTTTCATCACATGGGGGTAATCGTCGGGATGGATCACGCTTTCCCAGGTGAAGACGGTGTTTTCCAGGGAGTGGGGATTGTAGCCCAGCATTTCGTACCAGCCGGGGTTGCGGTAGACAAACCCGGTGTTGGCATTCCAGTCCCATATTCCATCGCTGACCAGTTCCATGATGGCATGGACCAGGTCGGCATTGACGTCGAAAAGCTCACCTTTCAACGGATCCTTATCGGATATATCGCCCATCTGCGCGCTCCCTGCGAGGGTGCTGGCTCACTATGGCCAGTCAGGTGTTAACGCCGATACTCCGTGGCTTGGCGTACTGTACAACGAGGCTTGCCTGCGTAGAAGAGGCCGCAAAACTATGGCTAAGTGCCATTGTTCGCGGCCTGCAGGCTATTGCGGCTCTACCATGCGCGTGGGCGGCGCACCGTTGGCATTGTGCTGGTAGATCGACTCAGGCTGGCCTTGTTCGTTGAAAAATACCTGGCCGATGCCGGCACTGTTCCACAGGCGCTCGCCGGCTTCGGCATGCTCCGGGATATACGGCACCACCTGCATGCGACGGCGACGGGTCAGCCAGTTCAGGGGCGAGCGCGGCGAGTACAGCCAGCGGTTGAGGCGGTCGAACCATTCCAGCAGGCGCGGCGGGAACTGGTTCTTGATGCCGCTGCTGGTGATCTGCCAGATATGCGGCCCGACATTACGATGGCGGATCAGCACCTTGTAGACGAACGAGTAGTGCACATCCCCCGACAGAATCACGTAGTTCCCCGGGGTACGCGAGTGGCGGAAGATATTCAGGATCACTTGCGCGGCGCCACGGTGGGCCATCCAGTTTTCGGCATCTACCAATAGCGGGTAGCCGCACCAACTGAAGATTTTCTGCACGGTTTCGATCAGTTTGACGCCGAAGATCGGCGCGGGCGAAACGATGATGGCCGACGGGTGGTCCAGCAGTTCCTGTTGCAATTCGCTCAAGGCTTCCCAGTCCAGCAGGCCGGACGGTTGCTTGAGGGTGAACTCACTGCGCCAGCGCCGCGTGCGGGTGTCGATGACCACCAGCGCCGGAGTGGTGGGTAGCACGTAGTGCCACTGCTGGAATTTCAGGAGTTCTTCCAGCAATTGGTCCTGGCTGGGGGCATGCAGATGATTGTCGTGGTCCTGGGCGGTGGCGGTCAGGGCCAGGGTTTTTTCCACGATTAGGGCGAAGGCATCGGGGTTGTTGCCCCAGCCCTGGCAAAGCATGTAGGCAAGCAGGGCGTTGCCGATGATGCGCTTGGAGAAGGGGTTGCCGTAGGCGGTCTGCTCCCACTGGGCGCTGAGGTTCCAGTCATCGGTAATGTCGTGATCATCGAAGATCATCAGGCATGGAACATGGGCGAACACCCGGGCCACGCCGGCCAGGCCATTGCGAAACTTATCCACAGGCACCTGTTCACGGGCGTAGCGTGCCCGTTCTTCCAGCGATAACCGCGTGGGAGGGTGCGGGGCGATCAGGCTCCAAGGGGTTGGCGACCAGGCCAGCAGGTACATCGCCATGACTTCGGCGAAAGTCACCAGGTGGTTGTCGGCGGTGCTGCTGGTGAAGATCGGTTTCTTCACGCCGCCAAAGAAGCGTTCGCGCAGGGTCTCGTTGCTCTCCAGCGCCGGTAACAGGTCGGCGCGATGGTAGTAGCTGGCGGGGTGGTCGTAGAGCCGGGTGCTGTCGTCCACCACTGCGCCATCGAGGTGTTCATCGAACAGGCCCAGGCGAGCAATCAGGCCATGAATGGCGCGCAGCATCGGCCCGGCGACATCGTCGGCATACACCTGGTCGCCGCTCATCATCAACAGGGCCGGGCGCTGGGCCAGGCTGCGATCTTCGGCCAACAGGCGGTCCGCGCAGAGCAGGCCTTCATCGGCGTAATGGTGGGGTTTGCGGCAAGAGCCGTGCAGCAACTGGCGGATACGGCTGTGCAGGATGAAATCCGGGGTCTGGGCATTGGCGTACAGCAGGTGCGGCGCCCACTCGGCGATGCCGCTTTGATCATCGGTCAGCAGGTCATAGCTGATGGGCACGTCCTGGGGCAGCGGCGTGTCCAGCGTTACATCGATCAGGTGGATAAACGCTGCGCGACCTACGGGGATCACCTGGCAGCGGCTGGCGTCGAGGTCGATATCCAGCGACTGTTGGCGCGCGTGCTGGGTGAACTGCAATCGCAGGGTCAGTGCCAGCGCACGACTGCCCACCAGCCACAACACCAGGCGCCCAGGTTCCAGACGACGCAACAGGGGGCCGGCGAGGACGGCGGGCAATGTGTCGGGTTGCAGCATGAAAAAATGGCTCTGTGCGAAGGATGACAGCGCAGGTTAGCGCAAGGGATGTCGGTGTTTTGTCAACGCGGCAGGTGCGGGGCCCCGGCCTGGATCATCTACAGCAGGTTCCCACGGCCGAGGCTGTCCAGCGTGCCGGTGCTCTTGCGGCGGTCGTTGGCCGAAAGGCGGTTGAAGTCATTGGCCGGGCCCGCGGCGAAGGGCTGGTCGTAGGAACGTTTGTTGCGCGTGAGGGCGGGTTCGTCCGAGTGTGCAGGGTACTGATGCAGGTGTACGAGGGGGGAAGTGATAGTGGCGATCATCGGTATCGTCTCGGTAAGAATGTCTGGCGCTGCCATGGCGACGCCAACGCTACCTAGCAGGCTGATAGTCGGGCTATAAACAACTCGCTTCCAAATATGAATGCGAAGATGGCGACGCTGTGGCAAACGGCTTGCCACAGCGCGCCCGATCAGAGGTGTGATTCTTTCGGCGCTTTTGGCACGGTAAAGCGGAACTCACTGCCACGTCCCAGCTCGCTTTGGGCCTCGATCCGGCCGCCGTGGGCCTTGACGATACCCTGGGTGATGTACAACCCCAGGCCGCTGCCCGTGGGATTGTTTTCGGTCAGGGTCCAATAGCGATCAAACACATGGGGCAACTGGTCAGGGGCAATGCCTTCACCGGAGTCACGCACTGAAAACACAATTTCCTCGTCATTGCTCATCGCCGAAATACCGATAATGCCCTGGCGTGGTGTGAATTTGATGGCGTTGCCGATCAGGTTCGACAGCACCTGGAACAGGCGCTCGGGGTCGGCGTTGATCTGCAGGCCGGGTTCGGCGTTGAACGACAGGTCCACGCCCTTTTCCAGGGCCAGGGGCGCCAGCAGTGAGTAGGCCTCTTCGAAGATCTGGCTGACGTCCAGCGGCACCGGCCTGACGGTGTAGCGGCCCGCTTCGATTTTTGAGGTGTCGAGCAAATCTTCCAGCAACACATTCATGCGCCCGGCGGCTTGTTGCATGGTGTCGATGGCCGAGGAAATCCGCCGCGAGGTGTGGGTGCCATCGGAACTGAAAGCCTTTTGCATCATGCCGCAGAGCATCGAGATCACGGTCATCGGGTTGCGCAGGTCATGGGATACCACGGCTACCAGCTCATCCCGGGCGCGCACGGCCTGTTGTTCGCGCAGGACCTGGCGGGCCAGGTCGTTTTCCAGGGCCGAGCGGCGCAGATCGTTGGCGGCAAAGCGGTCGCCGGGGCTCCACTTGGTGGAGATGCCGGCCATTTCCACCTTCCAGATTTCAAACGAGGTGCGTGGGCGAAGGCGCAGGCCAGTGTCGGATTTTTCCAGGGCCAGCGGTTTCTTCGGGTCGCCGCTCCACTGGATGTTCTCTTTGACTTCCGGGCGGAACCACAACACGCCGTTGTCTACCGGTTTGGGCAAGCTCATGGCCATGACGCCACTGGCTACCGCTTGATAATCCGCCGCGGGCGGGTAGACCGCTGACAGATGGTGGCTGGCAAACACCGGTTGCCCGGTGTCCTTCAACCACTTGTGCAAGGCGCGGATCTGCTCCGGCTCGGGGCAGTTGCCGTAGCGGTGCAGTTGCTGGCCTTCAATGATTGCCACGCCGCCGGCCTGCACCAGGTCCATCAGCACCTGCGGACATTGGGCCAGGCCGTCGAACACCGCGTCCGATGAGTTGCTCATTGCCTGGTTAAGTACGCCCAGGGCGTCGACCTTTTCTTCACGCTGGCGGCTGATATCCAGGGCTTCCATGGCGCTGATCTGCAGCGACAGCACCTGGCCGATGGTCTGGCAGGTGGTGCGCAGATCGTTGGGCACGTGCAGCGGCTCGCGGTTACCGCAGCTGATCAGGCCCCACAATTTGTCGCCCTTCATCAGCGAGATGCTCATGGACGACAGCACGCCCATGTTCTTCATGTATTGGCAGTGGATCGGCGACACGCTACGCAGGGTGGCGAAGCTCAGATCCAGCGGCTGTCCGGTGTCCGGGCGCAGCTTGGGCAGCAGCGGCACCGGCTCGTAGTCGGCATTGGGGATGATCCGCAACCAGTTGGTGCGATACAGCTCGCGGGCTTGTTGCGGGATGTCGGACGCGGGGAAGAACAGGCCGTTGAACAGTTCCATGGAGGGCGCGGATGCTTCGGCGATGACCTGGCCGTGGCCTTCCTCTTCGAAGCGGTAAATCAGTACCCGGTCATAGCCGGTCATGGCCTGGATTTCGCTCACGCTGATTTCGTACAAGGCTTGCAGGGTTTTCGCCGACTGCAACCGTTGCAGCATCTTGCCCAGGTTGCTGGTGCGACCATTCTGGGACTTGGGCTGGAAGTGCTCGGAGTGTGGCTCGAACTCCAGCACCAACACGCCTTGGTGGCGATGCAACAGGCCTTCGAACTGGCCACCGTTAAGGGTGACGTACAGTGGTGGGGCATCGATAAAGCTGGGTTGGCCGGCCATCTGGCGCACAACGTCGGTAGGTTGCGTGCCCAGCAGCGTGTCCAGTGGTTGGCCGAGCAAGGCCTCGGGCTGGTGATTGAACAGGCTGACCACGTTGGCGCTGACTTGCACGATCCGCAGGTCTGGTTCGCTCAGGGTCAGCAGCACGCCGTGAGGCTGGATCGCACCGGGAAAACGGATTGGCTCGTCAGCACAGTTGGCCAGCAGTTGTTCAAAATCATCGGGTTTCATAGCAGTACCTCCTGGCTGTCGAGCCATTGCTCAAAACAGCGAAATGTCGCACAGGCCGCGTCCACCGCCTGCTGACGGCCAAGGTCGTCCAGCGGGACGTGGCCCAGGTAGTCGAGAAAGTCTTTCCAGCGCCGACCGGTCTCGGCGCCATAAACATTGAGAAAGGCGCCGCCATTGCTGGCGTCCAGCCCCAGGCTGCGGGCCATCTCCCGGCGCAGCACCTGGCCGCCAAGGGTCGCGCCTTCGAGCACATACAACACGCCCAGGCAGGCGGCCGGCGTGCCGAGAGGAGGGAGGCTCGGGCAGAGGGGCAGGGCGACAATCGCTGGGTTAGCCAGGCCCAAGGCAATCAGGTCACTGTGCAGGGTTGGTGTTTTCACTCGCAGCGTCTGGTCGAATCCCACGGGAATCATCGCGCTGTCGTACAGTCGCGATTCCATCGGATGGTAGAAACCGTAGTAGGCCGCAAGCAGGCGGCCATACCAATCGGCATCCAGTCTCGGTGAAAAGAACGGCAAGCGTTTTTCCAGGGCCACATGGAGTTGGGCTGTGCCCGAGCGCAAGGCTTCAAGCAGGGAGGGCGCCGCGACGTCATGGGCCGGTGGATGCATGCAGGAAGCTCGGAGGGGTCGGCCAGGGCGGGCCATGGCTGACGCGTGAGTTAAGGGTGGGCGCACAATTCTATACGCCCGACCGTCTGTATCTGAGAGTCCATAACGAAAAACCTGACGTTTTCGTCAGAAAAATAACCGGATACTCAAAAACAGACCTCACACGCTGTCGCGAAGTTCGATTGCCGCGATATTGCGATGCTATTAGTGCAGGGATGTCCCTTGCACCAACGCGGCCTGCACACAGTCGAGCAGCCGCTCCGTGCTCCAGGGCTTGGGCAAAAACTTCACCGTGCTGCCCAGTTGTGCGGCCATCACCGTATTGCCTGAGGTCAGCACCACTGGCAAGGATGGCCAGCGATGGGCCACGACCTTGCTCAAGTCATAGCCGTTGAGCAGGCCGGGCATCTGGATATCGCTGACAATCAGGTCTACTGGATCACTGGTCCTCTCCAGAAAAATCATCCCCTCATCGGCCGAAGGGAAAGAGGTCACCACGGCGCCGAATTCCTCCAGCACGTCCACCATCAGCGAGCGAATAATCTCGTCGTCTTCCAATACCAATATCGATGGCTGAGCCATGATCCTTACTCCACCATCTGGGTTGAATAAGGTGGAGTGGCCTGTCAGGGGTTAGGTTCGATTGGATGTTTTTTATTCGATGGGTGGTCATTTGGTGGTATCTACGGCGCCTGCACAACCGCTATAGCTTGCGAGTCTTGGGTGGGTTAAGCCAGGATGTGGGCCGGAAAATTCACCGCAAGGAATGCCAGTGTGAAAGAAATGATCGGCGCGTTGATCGTCGTTGCCACCGTTTTGTTCGGTTGCACCGGGGTGTTGGTGGCAGTGGCGTTCAGCACCAAGAAAAGTCGCCTGGAAATACTCAAGAGCTTGAGCGGCATGAGCCTTGGGCGTGATCGCTTTATCGGGATAGCGCAGTTGTGGGCCAGTTGTTTCCAACGGGTGTTCGGGCGCACGTTACTGGCCAGGCGCCAGTTGATCAGCATCCCGCTGTACACCTTGCTGGTGTCACTGGTGTTTTTTGTCGTGTGGCTGCTGGATCTCTACCTGTTTAAAAACCCTGAGCACGTGTTCAATGTGCCGCCGCCGCCCAATGTGCTGCAGGCGATCAAGGACTTTTATAGCAAGGGCCTGCTCGTCGCGATCGCGATCGATTGCGTGACCATCCAATTGACGAAATGGAGCATCAATGTTGGGATGCGCCGCGGCTTTGGTTCGTGGCGGTTTTTGTGGTGCTTTTCGGCGACGATTGCCTTGGCGTACCTGCTGTTCAGCGCGGCGGTTTACTGGTTTCGCTGGTCGGATATGAGCGAGCTGTACGCCATGTTGCCCGCCGACGAAGTGCGGCCGACGATCGCGTTCAGTCCATTGCGCGATGTGCTGTATTCGATTTCGCTGTTTCAGCCCGTGACGTTTATCTACGCCACGTCCGAAGGTTTTATCTCCAGCTACTTCATGCCTGAGCCGATCCTGTTTTACTGCGCGGTCACCGGCACACTCTCACTGCTTACCATCACCGTGGCCTACCAGTTCGCCAGGGGCGCTGAATGGCTGCGACGCTTGTGCATGGGGGTTGTCAGCCACGTTGGCACGCCCCGGACCAACGCCATGAGTGTGGTGTTCATGATGTTGCTGGGGCTGGTGTTGGTGCCGTTGTGCCTGATGGCGATCTACCTGGCTGTCTGAAGATTCGGCCTATTGAGTCAGAAGCGCTCGTCGAGCAAGGCCGGCAACGTCAGCTCCTTGACGAAGCTGGCCGATGACAGGCTCATGGCCATGCGCACCACCTGCACCACGTCATGTACCGGGATCAACTGCCCGTCGCCGCGCTGCTCGGCCTCAAGCCGTGATGTGCTCAACGGGTCTTCGGTATTCAGGTAGCCCAGGTTCAGGCAGGTCACGCCCAGGCGCTGGTGCCGATAGCCTTCGCGCAGGGCATCGGCCATGCCGCGCAGGGCGAATTTCGACGCGCCAAACGTGACTTCCGGGCGCCCGCTCTGGGGCAGCCCCGAGGTCGAGCCGGTCAGGATGATGCGTGGGTTGGGGCTTTTTAACAGTACGGGCAGCAGGCGCTTGATCAGCAGCAGAGGCGCGGTGATGTTGCAACTGACGATGGCTTCCAACTGCGTGTCTTCATCCTTGAGAAAGCTGTAGGCCTCATCGAACGCCCGATCCTCCCAAATGCCCAGGTTATAGATCAGCGTGTCCAGGCCGTCCTGCGCCACTGCTTGTTCGATGAGCTGCGCGGCCTGTGCTGGTTGGCCAAGGTCGGCTTCTACCCACGACACTTCGGCGCCGGTGCTGGAGACCAAGCCAGTGGGACGGCTGCGCGAGACACCGATCAAGGTATCGCCCACTCCGCCCAGGCCTTCCATAAATGCCCTGCCCAAACCTTTGCTTGCACCGACCACCATGGTTCTCATCGATCGCTCCTGAACTGACGTGCTGAGGGAAAGTGCGCATGCAAGCAGAGGGCGGGAGTGATGGCAATTAAATGGCTGTGTCTAAATGTTATGCCAGGTACAGGGAGCGATTTGTCTCGAGTTGTTTTAGAGTGATGGCTCTTTGCCATTTATCCAGTCGACGCTAAGGAAGTAAAAATGAAACGGATCGAACGCGACTTCATCACCCTGTTCAATTGCCTGTGGTATCAGGATTTTCCGGTGGAGGTCGATGCCGTCACCAACCGTGCGGGCTGGACGATTCATGTGGGGTTGGTAATGCGCGAATGCGCGAAATTGCTGGGCGCACGTGCTTATTTCGAACAGGGCGGGCGTACCGATGCGGTCCTGAAGTATCCCGACAAGAGCATTTTGTCCAATGTCGAATGGGAGTGGGTCCAGTCCCACAACGATAAAGTGGATGAAATCAGCAAGCTGTTTAAAAACCATGAACAGGCGGCGTTCTCCACCTTCGTGTCCTACAGCACCAAAAGCCATTTGCCCGAAGCCATCGAGAAGGCTTCCAAGCTCTGGGCCAAGGCCAGCACGCCACTGATCTTTTTCGTCGTGACCTTTGAATCAGTTGGGCGCGACCGACACTTCCTTGAACTGCAAACGCACTTTTTCAGCCGTGGCAAACACAAGAAAATCCGTTCGCAGCCAGCCCTGCCTTGGCAGATCAACCGGGCACGCTTCAATAACGTGGACGAGGACAAGTAAACCGCAGGCATAATTGCCGCCTTCACTGCTGAAGCCCTGACCTGGAGCCCCTGATGAAACCCGCTGCCTTACTGACTCTTTTGCTCACTGCCGCGCTCTTTAACACTTCGGCGATGGCAGCGGGTGATGCCGAGGCGGGTGGCAGGTTGTTCACCAAGACCTGCGGCGGTTGCCACAGTGTCGGGTTGAATGCACGCGGCGGTTTCGGGCCACAGCTCAATGGGGTGATCGGGCGGCTGGCGGGTACCACGGCGGACTATCAGTATTCCGACGCGATGAAAAACTCAGGTGTGGTGTGGACGCGGGAAACACTTGCCGCCTATATCGAGAACCCGAAGAAAGTGGTGAGCGGCACCCGTATGATTTTCTGGGGGATCAGCGATCAGGAGAAGATCGAGAACCTGCTGGCGTATCTTGAGACTTTCCAGACGCAATAGCCCAAACCAGCCGCTACGAATATCTGATACACGGCATTTGGCTGGTTGGGGCTGCTTCGCAGCCCAGCGCGGGCGATGCGGCGCTCCGACAAGCCCGCTCGCCACAGACGAGCAGGCTGCCAGGATCAGGTGCCCTGGGGTGTTTCACCACGCGCTAGTCGCCCATTGATGTCATCGATCACCGCCGGCAGGTCGACGATGGTATCGATCAGGTAGTGCGGCCGCGCACCCTCAAACATCTGGGTAATACGCTCACGCTCCTGGGCCAGTTCTTCGGCCGGTAGCGCTTTGTATTGTGCGTAAGTGCGCCCCAGCGCGTTGCCGGAGCAGGTCAGCGCCACCGTCCACATGCCGGCACTGCGCCCTTCCAGGATCCCTGGCCAAGTGTCATCGACCTTGACGCATGCCGCCACATCGCTGATGCCCAAGGCGATCACGTTGGCCAGGGCCTGGGCTGGATGTGGACGTCCGTTGGGCACTTCGTCAGTGGCCACCACATGATCGGCCACGTAGCCATTTTGCCGCGCCAACTCAACCACCTTGGCCATCACCACCGCCGGATAGCCCGAGCACGAGCCGATCTTCAGGCCTTTGCCCCGCAGGGTTTCAATTGCCTGCAGTGCGCCGGGAATCACCGCCGAATGCAGGGCGATTTTCTCGATCTGCAGTGGCATGAAACGCTCATACAGGGCGGTGACGTCCTCGTCGCTCGGCAGGCGATGGAACACAGCGCGATAACGTTCGGCAATCTGCGGCTGATTGCACAGGGTGCGGATGTGATCCCACTTGCCCATGCCCATGGGGCCGCGCGCTTCCTCCAGGGAAACCGCGACGCCGAACTCGGCAAAGGCTTCGACAAAAATCTGCGTGGGGGCGAAGGAGCCGAAGTCGACGACGGTGCCGGCCCAGTCCAGGACCACCGCTTGCAGCTTGGCAGGTTGTTGGTAATGCATGAGCAATCTCCAGTTTCGGGTATGAGTGGGCCGTCCCCCGATAAACGGGGTAAGCCGGTTGCGTACAAAAAAATCAGGCGATTCAGGTAGCCGGTATGGGGCTGGCCTCAAACAGTTCGGCGATCATCGGGCGGTTGCGCCGGATCCCCAGGCAACACAGGTGGTAGTCGATGGAAAACGGGTGATCGACAAAGGTGATCGGGGTGGTGCCCGGCGTTTCGGCGTACTCCACCGCCGACACAAAGCCGATGCCGATGCCCTTGGCGATGGCATGCACGATGGCCTCGCGGCTGTTGAGTTGCATCACGCAGTTGAGGTCCACACCCAGGCGCTTGCAGCTTTCTTCCACCAACTGCCGGGTGCGTGAGCTGCGTTCGCGCATGACCCAGCGCTCCTGGCTGATCTGTGCGACGTGCACCTCTTTCTGCGCCGCCCAGGGATGGTCGTCGCGCACCACCGCGATGATCGGGTAGCGGCGGTATAGTTGCGTGTCGAAGCGTCGGTCAAATTCCGAGAGGGCCAGGATTGCCACGTCGATATCAAAGTTGAACAGGCGGTCGAGGGTTTCCTTCTCCGGGGAAAACGAGGTTTCCAGCTCGATGTCCGGGTGGCGTTGCATCAACTCGTACGTCAGGTTCATGGCAATTGGCGGCGACACCGCGCCCAGGCGCAACATCCCGGTCTTGCGCTGCTTGAAGCTGTGCAGCAATTGCATGGCCTCATCCTCCTGGCCGAACAGGCCCTGGGTGATTCCGTAGAGCGCGTGGCCGGCCGCGCTCATCTCGATAAAGCGCCCACGGCGGTGGAACAACTCCACCGAGAACTGCTTTTCCAGGGCGTTCACCTGTTCGCTGACCGTTGGCTGGCCGACGCTCAAGTACTCGGCGGCGAGGGTGAAACTACCGGTCTTCGCCACCGCATGAAACGAACGCAGCCACTTGTGGTACTGGTACATAACGGGTCCTGTTCCAGAGGGCGTCAACGGCGGATAAACAGGGCCACCACCGCGCTGCACAGGCAGGCCGAGGTGACGACGATGAAGATCAGCGACGTATTGCCGGTACTGTCGAGCATACTGCCGATCAGCGGTTCCGCCAGGCCAGCGAACAGATAAGACGAGAAGTTCATCACACCGGTTGCGGTGCCTGCGCGCTTGGCGCCTACCAAGTCCGGGCACAGAGCCCAGAAGCTGGATGCCGGGCCGTAGACAAAGAACCCGCACAGAAACAGCGCCACCAGGCCGATTGCACTATGGGGCGGCAGGCTCCACATCCACAGGCTGGTGGCGGCGCCTAGGAACATATAGAGCATGATCGCCAGGTAGCGCTTGGAACCGAACAGCTTGTCGGATACCCAGCCATTGCTCAGGGCGCCGACGGCCATGCCGACTGGCAGGGCGACGGTGATCCACTTGGGATCGATCATGCTGTCGCCGCTTTTCCAGTTGGCACCGAGAAAGTGCACCGGCACCCACACGATCAAGCCGTAGCGCGCAGCGTTCTGAAAGCCCAGGGACACGGCGGCGATGATCAGGCGCGCGTTTTTCAGCACGGCTTTGTAGCGCTGTGCCGAGGTTTCTTCGGTGTCCTGGGCCACTTCATGGCCCTTGTCCTCGGCGTTGGCCACGCCGGTATCGGCCAGGGGCTCGAAGCCAAGATCCTGCGGGCGTTCACGGGCCACCAGGTAAAACAGGATGCCCCCGGCCAGCATCAGCAGGACCGGCAGGCGGAAGATCCAGCGCCATTCCAGGTGCAGCACTTCCAGCACCACGATGGAGGTCACATAGGACAGCACCGACGCACAACCGGCGGCGAACACATAGAAGCCATAGACCCGGCCGCGCTCGCTGGCGCTCCACCAATTGGAGATCAAGCGGCTGCCCGGCGCCCAGCCCAGTGCCTGGAAGTAACCGTTGATGCCCCACGGCAGGATCAACCCGGCAAAGCCACTGGCAAAACTGGTGACCCAGTTGGCGCCACAGGACAGCACCGCGCCCAGGGTCATGATGCGCCGGCCGCCGAATTTGTCGGCCAGGTTGCCGTTGATCGCCTGGCCAATGGCATAGGCCCAGAGCATGGCGGCCGAGATCCAGCCCAGCACCTCCTTGGTCAGGCCGAACTCGGCCTGTATCCCCGGGATGGCGAAGCCGAAGGTCTGGCGCCCGGTGTAGAAAAACAGGTAACAGAACATCGCCGCCAGCAGCATGCGCCACTGGGCAACACGGAACGACGCCGAGCGAACGGCAGGGACAGGCAGGGTGTGTGCACGATTCATGATGTTTTCCTTATTGTTATTCGCCCCCGAAACCGCAGCGACGGGGTGGCACGCTTTACAGGTGCAAGAGGAAAGACTGAATTGCGTTGGGCTCAGGCGGCCCTGGAACCGATAAAGTTCTTGCCGCGTGCCCCTTGCAGGGCGAAGCGGATCATCGCGTCGGCCTCGGTGGGCGTGACGCCGTAGTCGGCGAACTCGGTTTTTACGTCCAGGCTGTGCAGGAAGTTGCGCAACTGGGTCTGGGCTTTATCCAGGTCATTGCCGAACACCCGGCGCAGCGTGTGATCGCGCGCCGCGTCATGCCCCCACGCCAACCCCAACACCAACGGCAAGGTGAAGGAACAGGCGATGCCATGGGGCAGGCCGTGGTGCAGGGTCATTTCGTAGGAAATGGAGTGGGCCAGGGCGGTCTTGGTATTGGAAAACGCCAGGCCTGCCTTGAGTGCCGCCAAGGCCATGCGTGAGCGTAACTGCGGGTTGCCGAGGTCATGCCGCAGTGATGGCAGGCATTCCAGGATGTCCTCGATGGCCGATACTGCGAAGGTGTCCGAGACCGGATTGGCGTTGATGTTCCAGATCGCCTCCAGGGCATGGGACAAGGCGTCCAACCCTGTCGACACCGTAACCCCGGCCGGCACTGTCAGCATCAACTGCGGGTCGATAATCGCCACTGTCGGCCAGGTGCAGTCCAGGTGCAGGGAGTACTTCTTGTGGCTGGCCGAATCCCAGATCGTCGCCCAGGGCGTCACCTCGCTGCCGGTACCCGCGGTGGTCGGCGCCGCGATCAACGTCTTGCAATGGGCCGGTACAAACGGTTGGCCGGTCGCCAACAACGCCAGCAACTCATCGAACTGCCCGGACTCGGTCCCGACAATCAATGCCTTGGCCGTATCAATCGCACTGCCACCACCGACGGCCAGCACCACATCACAACTTCCGGCCTGCTGCCAGAAACGCTCATAGGTGCCACGCAGTTGAGCGACATCGGGGTTGGGCTGCACATCCTCGACCACATACACCAAGCGCTCGCCCAGCAGTGCCTGGATCCTCTGCACCAAACCCAGCGCACGGGCTTCAGGAAAGGTGACGAGGGCGACAGTCTGGTGTGCGGTGATACTGGCCAGGTCTTGCAGGCAGCCCCAGCCGAAGCGGGTGTCTACCGGGTTGTGGAATCGGGCAGTCATGGCGTGTTCCTGGTTTTTGTTGTTGGAAGTGGCGCCAATAGTCGGTGAGGGTGGGGGAGAGCTCAAATCGATAGATTGGGGGGATGGATTGGTTGGGCCGATAGTGGGGGGATGCACAGCAGAGTCGCAACTTCGGGATTCGGTTGGCGGGCAATGGAGCGGTGGTTGTGGTTTCAGCGTTCGTTGGCGTCGTTTGGTATCGCAGGTATTTGCGTGGAGGGTAGGGAGCAGTCTCACATGTGATGGCACACTCCCTCGCCTCTGCGCAGATAAGTTTCAACCCCAATATCAAGCGTCTACGGGCCAGGTGCCTCGACGCACCATCTCCCTGACACGGTCTGCGCCATTGGCCCTGACCAGCAACTCCATGCGGGCTTTTTCGATAGCCTCGGCGCTCCATTGATCGGTTGCCATGGTGGCTTTTTCATGGGACCAGCCGTTGTCGTAGTGACGCACGACAAATTGCTGCTGGTACTCCCACATCGGCGTCCCGGGAATTGGGGTGACGATAAACGGGTTGGCATAGGCCATGCCGGCGCCCATCAGGTTGACGGCGTAATCGATGGTCCGGTCGATCAGTTCCAGGCTTTCTACAAAAGGTTTTTGCCCAGGCCCCGCAGGCGGGTTGACGAACCCCAGCATGAAGCCGCCAGTAACTTGAATCCCGTATTCGGTAAAGATTTCGATGAGTTCGAACGTTGATTGTTGAATGGCGTTGAGTCGGGACTTGTTGGAGTTGAGCAGGGCGTCCTCGTTAGCGCTCTCCACCGCAAGGTAGATGTTGTAGCAGCCATTTTCGGCAATCGAGCGAATGAACTCCCTTGCCGTCAGTCCTCCTTTGACCGCTTCGATCACATTGCGATATTGGGGGTTCTTGCGCTCCTTTTCGTCCATCTGGGCGATAAAACGCTCACCCAGGTGCAGCAGGATCAGGTTGAAGAGGCTCAACCCGCCTTCCTCAACCCAGGGCAAGTCATGTTTTTTCAGCAGCCGACCGACCTCCATGGCATACAGCGGGTCGTGCATCAGGTGATCGTCCTCGATCAACACCTCGGTCACGCCTTGCTTGACCAAGTCGGCCAAGTGCAGGTCAAACCAGTCGAGGCCCAGGGCGCGCCAAGGGCCATTGATTTTCGGGATGTAGCAGAAGTTACAGTTCACGTTGCAGCCAATCGTGGAGAATATCTGCGCCCAGGCACCGTACTTGCGCACCCGTGCTCCGGAGGAGTGGTAGGGCTGCAGGTAATGGTTCATGTCCAGGAAGCTGAAATCCGGCAAGGGCATCAGGCCAAGCCGCTCGTCGAGGTCCTGGCGCTTGGGGACGATGCTCAGATAGCTGGACTTGTGGCTAGGGCGAACCAGTTGCCCACGGCTGTCGCGGTAGGCCACGCCAGGCACGGCATTGATGTCGGTGCCCTCGTGGGTCAAGGCATCGAGCAGCAGTGTGAAGGCGCGGTCGGCTTCGTTGATCAGTGCAAAGTCGAAGGCCGAATCCAGCAGCGCGTTTTTCCAATCGCCACTGGAATGAGCACCGCCGGTTACCAGGACCAGATTGGGGTCGATATTCCTTACCAGTTCAGCCAGTGCACGGGCATTGCCCCATTGCACGGTGTAGTTGCATTGGATGCCGACAATATCGGGCTGCGCGGTTTCGATGATCTTGCGCATCTGCGCATCGGTCAGGCCGTAGCGGATCAGGTGGCCCTGGTCGACCTTGACCAGGCTGGACTCCTGGGACCAGCCGGCAAAGGGCGCATCGACAATCTGCACCTCATAACCCGCACGCCGGGCGACGGTGGCGATGCGCAACAGACCGATGGGGGTACCGGCACGTTTCATGACTTCAAATGTATCAATGCCGATGCGGGCGAATGCGCTGTCGTCCAGCGTGGGCTCGATCAGGCGCGTGTAAGGGGGAACAAACAACAATACGCGAGGGGCTTCGCCATTGGCACGCCGGCGGATGCCGGTGCGGCTGCTCAGTAACGATGGCTGTCCCAGGTGACTGAGCAAGGGCCGTGTGGGCGCAACCGAAAAACCTGGGCCGCAGCTCTCGATCCTCACGGTATCTTGCGAAGCGATCAAATCCATTTGTCTATCTCCTGGGGGGCTCGATATCAGCGTGAGGTTTTGCGTGAGCGTGAAGTGGCAATGACGGCCCCTGCGATGATTAACGCGGCAGGGAGCAGCAGGATCGGCTTGGCGTCGCTTTGCCCTACGGCAATCAGCAGCAGTGTGGAGAACAGCGGCGCCAGGTAAGACAAGGCGCCAAGCATCGCCAGGTTGCCGTGCTTGGTTGCGTGATCCCATGCGAAAAAGGCCAGGCCTACCGGGCCGAGCCCCATCGCGACGATTGCCGCCCATTGGCCCGCGCCAGGCTGCACTGTGGTTTCGAAGGCCAGGTGGCACAGCAATCCGGCGATTGCGACCAACCCGCAAATGCCGCCGATGATGCTGCTGGGGACATTGCTGAAGCGCCGGTTCACCACCGAGTAAATCGACCAGACCCAGGCACAGGCAAAGGCAGCGGCGTAACCGACAATCGGCATCGCCAGGCTTTCACCCTGGGCGCGCTGTTGCATGATGAAGGCCGTCCCTGCCAGACCGAGCAATGCCCCCAGTAGTTGGCGCTTGCGCAGCGACTCTCCAGTGGAAAACCCCGACAGCAGGACGATCAGCAGCGGCCACAGGTACGCAATAAGGCTGGCTTCAGCCGCCGGCGCGGCCTTCAGGGCGAAAAAATACAGAGAGTGATAGACAAAGATGCCGGCGAAGCCCGTTGCCCACACGTACCAAGGCTGGCGCCAACTGCTGAACCCCTCAGCGCCGCGCATACCCAGCATCAACAGACTTGCCACGAATGCGACGGCGAAACTCGATGCCAGCAACTGAAAAGCCGGGATTCCTGCGGTCAATGTGGTCAACAGTGCCAGGCACGCCCACAAAAACACTGCAATGACCCCAATCAGGGTGGCACCTGCGGCGCCCTTGGCAAGGGTGAAGGATGCGTTGGAAGTGCTCATGCGGCCCCGTCTTTAGATGATCCTAATGCCGGGACAATAAAAAAGTTTCGAGGGGCGCGTATTGATCGGGCCTGCCAAAAAAATGTTCAGGCCTGCTGTTTTCAATGATCGCGTGCTTGTTTACGCACAGCCGCCGGGGTGAGGTTGCGGGCTTTCTTCAGGGCATGGCTCAACGCACTCTGATCGGCATAACCGGCGCGGTGCGCAATATCAATGATCGACAGCGAGGTCTGGCGCAACAGATCGACGGCCAGGTTCAGGCGCAAGGTCGCGATGTGGGTGAACGGGGTTCGTTTCAGGTGTTGTCCGAACAGTACATACAAGCGCCGCTCGCTGGTGCCCGCGTATCGGGCAATGTCATGCACTGTCAGGGGCATACTCAGGTGCTGTTCGATGTAGGTCAGCGCCCTGGCGAGAATGAGTTGCCCGGGGTCGTTCGGCGGGGCGTCGGGTTGCAGCAATGAGCCCAACAGCAAATGGCTCCATGACTGGGCCATTTCTGGTGAGTTGACCAGCCATGTTCCGTTGTTGTTTGCGTAGTCGAGTAAATGCCGGATCTGGGGGCGGACCGCGAAAAAGCGTTTGTCATGGAGCGGATCCAGGAGCTGCGCGGTGCTTGGCTGCTGTTGTTCGGCAGGCGGCATCAACACGTCCAGTACCAGGAAACTGTTACGGGTATTGGCCAGGAACGTATGCCGGGCGCCGGCGGCAATCACCACGCCCTGGCTCGCATCGACTTTGCCACCCCATCCGTCGACCTCAATCTCCATCGACCCGGATTGGGGGAGGACTATTTGATGAAAATCGTGCTCGTGCAGCTCGATCTGCCCGGAATAAGAGCGCAGCGCCAGAGAGAACGATTGGGGGGGAGTGGCGCTCATCCGTGACGCTCCTTGGGCTGAAGCACTTATCCTACGTCAGCCATCGGGCTGGGAGCCAGAGCAATGAAACAGTTGGCAACCGCTGGGAGTATTGCCAGCCGATCATCCCAACAGATGTTTAGAGATCAGCCTGGAGATTTCGACAATCGAGGTTTTGCCGGTGAACTCGAACTTCACTTTGCCCAGCGATGAAAAGTAAATCTCCAACTCCGAATCCAGATCGAACGTGCCGGAGGTTTCCACCGAGTACGCGACGATGTTCTTGTAGGGCAGGGAGGTGAAGTCTTTCTTGCTGCCGGTGATGCCTTGTACGTTCACGGCGATGATGCGTTTGGTGGTGAACACCACGCCGTCGCGCATGGCTTTATAGGCATCGACTACTTGTTCGTCATCGAGCAACAGCGAAGCAACGCGTTCGGCATACTCGTTGTTTTGCTTGAGTTTGAAGAAGCCTTTGTTGTTGAAGTCGATCATTGGACGGTCCTTGGGGGGCTGGGAGGGTGCTACAGGATTGCCTTGAGGTAGTCCTTGAGTGCTTCGAGTGGGGGATTGAGTTCCTCTAGTGTCGAGGCTTGCTGGACGTCAGTCATAAGCTTTTGCAGCTCGCGGCCCAACACCGTGTCGGCTCCGCCCAAGGTCGCCAGGGCCTGCTTGGTGCATTCATCTAGCTTGCGTTGGATGGTTGGCAGGTCGCCACTGCGCACCAACAATCCAAACACCTCCCGCTCGTAACCGTCCATGACCAGATCGTCGCGCAGGATCGGGCTGCCATCTTCGGTCTCATGCACCAGTTTGAGGGCGAATAGAGCAACGGCTTCGAGCGTCAATTCCATGGTCCTGGGTCCTCTCCTATGGAGTGCGGCGGGGGTGGTCATTTTTCTGCAGGCGAAAAAAAGACCTTGAGTTTCAAGGTCTTTCTTTAAAGCATTAATGGCTTGATTTGTATAGATTAAATTGGATGTGGCGGTAGGTGGGTGGCGCGTTATTGCAGGGGTACATATATGTCAGTCTGCCATTGATCCTGCGGGGTCTCGGGATAAACGCTCAGATAATCGAAGAACAGGGGGTGGTCGCGCAGTTCCTCGCCGCTGGTGGGTAGCCAGTCGCGATAGATCGGGTAGATGGTCTCGCCGATGTGGTCCGTCGAGCCCACGTGGCGCACGACAACGCAACGTCCTCCTGGGATAACGCGCTCGGTTACGCCGAACTCATTTGCGGCCACGGCTTCGTTAATTTCGCCGCAGAGAGCAAACCGGAATGCTTCGGGCGGGGTTGTATCGGGGTTGCCGAAAGGAATGCCAAAGCTGCGACTTGATTGCACGGGCGACTGCCCGCTGCGCATGCGCCACTCGGAAAACCTGCGCACACTCTCGCTAACGAGCCCGGGAGCGCCACAGTGTTCGAGTGTTGCCACTCTGACGGGGTGAAACTCTACGATTCGTACGTGCATGATGATGTTCCTTGAGAAGTGAGGGATGGTGAACACCGAACTCCAGACCTGCCAACTGGGCTGCTTCCTGAACGCACTCGGTGCCATACCGAACGCTCGCCGGAATGCCCTGGAAAAAGCCTCGGGGCTTTCGAAACCTGCACCGAAGGATGCTTCCAGTACCGAGTAACCCCGGGTGGAGGCCAGGCAATGCGCCGCGCGTCGTAGCCGCATCAATTGCACGTAGCGTGAAACTGGTACGCCGACGAAGGCAGTGAATTGCCGATGGAAGTGAAACGCCGAAAAATTCGCCACTTGGCTCAACGCCTTCACGGACAGGTCACCTTCGAGATTGGCTTCTATATAGGTGAGGACTGCATTGAAGCGTTGTGTGTAGGCGGCGTTGCTCGACAAGTCAGACACTGGATGGAGGCTCCTGGAGTTCGGTAGGCCATAGCGTCAGGGATTCCCGCATGCCCGCGCCTAGCCGTGCTTGCTGAGGTAGTGCTTGGGCTGTCTAGGACGTTTCATGATGGCAACTCAGGCGCTTTGCAAAGAATTTTCAGGCGGGGGTTGACCACGTGTTTTAATCCTGTATTATTCGCCTCCCGCTGACGAGAGATCGGAAGCGCAAGTGGTTGAAGTTGTTGAGGAAAACCTCGAAAGCTTCTGAAAATAACCACTTGACAGCAAATGAGGCTGCTGTAGAATGCGCGCCTCGGTTGAGACGAAAGATCTTAACCAGCCGCTCTTTAACAACTGAATCAAGCAATTCGTGTGGGTGCTTGTGGAGTCAGACTGATAGTCAGCAAGATTATCAGCATCACAAGTTACTCCGCGAGAAATCAAAGATGTAACCAACGATTGCTGAGCCAAGTTTAGGGTTTCTTAAAAACCCAAAGATGTTTGAACTGAAGAGTTTGATCATGGCTCAGATTGAACGCTGGCGGCAGGCCTAACACATGCAAGTCGAGCGGTAGAGAGAAGCTTGCTTCTCTTGAGAGCGGCGGACGGGTGAGTAATGCCTAGGAATCTGCCTGGTAGTGGGGGATAACGTTCGGAAACGGACGCTAATACCGCATACGTCCTACGGGAGAAAGCAGGGGACCTTCGGGCCTTGCGCTATCAGATGAGCCTAGGTCGGATTAGCTAGTTGGTGGGGTAATGGCTCACCAAGGCGACGATCCGTAACTGGTCTGAGAGGATGATCAGTCACACTGGAACTGAGACACGGTCCAGACTCCTACGGGAGGCAGCAGTGGGGAATATTGGACAATGGGCGAAAGCCTGATCCAGCCATGCCGCGTGTGTGAAGAAGGTCTTCGGATTGTAAAGCACTTTAAGTTGGGAGGAAGGGCAGTAAATTAATACTTTGCTGTTTTGACGTTACCGACAGAATAAGCACCGGCTAACTCTGTGCCAGCAGCCGCGGTAATACAGAGGGTGCAAGCGTTAATCGGAATTACTGGGCGTAAAGCGCGCGTAGGTGGTTAGTTAAGTTGGATGTGAAATCCCCGGGCTCAACCTGGGAACTGCATTCAAAACTGACTGACTAGAGTATGGTAGAGGGTGGTGGAATTTCCTGTGTAGCGGTGAAATGCGTAGATATAGGAAGGAACACCAGTGGCGAAGGCGACCACCTGGACTGATACTGACACTGAGGTGCGAAAGCGTGGGGAGCAAACAGGATTAGATACCCTGGTAGTCCACGCCGTAAACGATGTCAACTAGCCGTTGGGAGCCTTGAGCTCTTAGTGGCGCAGCTAACGCATTAAGTTGACCGCCTGGGGAGTACGGCCGCAAGGTTAAAACTCAAATGAATTGACGGGGGCCCGCACAAGCGGTGGAGCATGTGGTTTAATTCGAAGCAACGCGAAGAACCTTACCAGGCCTTGACATCCAATGAACTTTCTAGAGATAGATTGGTGCCTTCGGGAACATTGAGACAGGTGCTGCATGGCTGTCGTCAGCTCGTGTCGTGAGATGTTGGGTTAAGTCCCGTAACGAGCGCAACCCTTGTCCTTAGTTACCAGCACGTTATGGTGGGCACTCTAAGGAGACTGCCGGTGACAAACCGGAGGAAGGTGGGGATGACGTCAAGTCATCATGGCCCTTACGGCCTGGGCTACACACGTGCTACAATGGTCGGTACAGAGGGTTGCCAAGCCGCGAGGTGGAGCTAATCCCACAAAACCGATCGTAGTCCGGATCGCAGTCTGCAACTCGACTGCGTGAAGTCGGAATCGCTAGTAATCGCGAATCAGAATGTCGCGGTGAATACGTTCCCGGGCCTTGTACACACCGCCCGTCACACCATGGGAGTGGGTTGCACCAGAAGTAGCTAGTCTAACCTTCGGGAGGACGGTTACCACGGTGTGATTCATGACTGGGGTGAAGTCGTAACAAGGTAGCCGTAGGGGAACCTGCGGCTGGATCACCTCCTTAATCGACGACATCAGCTGCTCCATAAGTTCCCACACGAATTGCTTGATTCATTGAAGAAGACGAAAAGAAGCAGCCCGAAATTGGGTCTGTAGCTCAGTTGGTTAGAGCGCACCCCTGATAAGGGTGAGGTCGGCAGTTCGAATCTGCCCAGACCCACCAATTTTGTGTGGGAAACGCCTGTAGAAATACGGGGCCATAGCTCAGCTGGGAGAGCGCCTGCCTTGCACGCAGGAGGTCAACGGTTCGATCCCGTTTGGCTCCACCACTACTGCTTCTGTTTGTATAAAGCTTAGAAATGAGCATTCCATCGTTGTGATGGTGAATGTTGATTTCTAGTCTTTGACTAGTTCGTTCTTTAAAAATTTGGGTATGTGATAGAAAGATAGACTGAACGTTACTTTCACTGGTAACGGATCAGGCTAAGGTAAAATTTGTGAGTTCTCTTAGTTGAGAAATTCGAATTTTCGGCGAATGTCGTCTTCACAGTATAACCAGATTGCTTGGGGTTATATGGTCAAGTGAAGAAGCGCATACGGTGGATGCCTTGGCAGTCAGAGGCGATGAAAGACGTGGTAGCCTGCGAAAAGCTTCGGGGAGTCGGCAAACAGACTTTGATCCGGAGATGTCTGAATGGGGGAACCCAGCCATCATAAGATGGTTATCTTACGCTGAATACATAGGCGTAAGAGGCGAACCAGGGGAACTGAAACATCTAAGTACCCTGAGGAAAAGAAATCAACCGAGATTCCCTTAGTAGTGGCGAGCGAACGGGGACTAGCCCTTAAGTGGCTTTGAGATTAGCGGAACGCTCTGGAAAGTGCGGCCATAGTGGGTGATAGCCCTGTACGCGAAAATCTCTTAGTCATGAAATCGAGTAGGACGGAGCACGAGAAACTTTGTCTGAATATGGGGGGACCATCCTCCAAGGCTAAATACTACTGACTGACCGATAGTGAACTAGTACCGTGAGGGAAAGGCGAAAAGAACCCCGGAGAGGGGAGTGAAATAGATCCTGAAACCGTATGCGTACAAGCAGTGGGAGCCCACTTTGTTGGGTGACTGCGTACCTTTTGTATAATGGGTCAGCGACTTATTTTCAGTGGCGAGCTTAACCGAATAGGGAGGCGTAGCGAAAGCGAGTCTTAATAGGGCGTCTAGTCGCTGGGAATAGACCCGAAACCGGGCGATCTATCCATGGGCAGGTTGAAGGTTGGGTAACACTAACTGGAGGACCGAACCGACTACCGTTGAAAAGTTAGCGGATGACCTGTGGATCGGAGTGAAAGGCTAATCAAGCTCGGAGATAGCTGGTTCTCCTCGAAAGCTATTTAGGTAGCGCCTCATGTATCACTGTAGGGGGTAGAGCACTGTTTCGGCTAGGGGTCATCCCGACTTACCAAACCGATGCAAACTCCGAATACCTACAAGTGCCGAGCATGGGAGACACACGGCGGGTGCTAACGTCCGTCGTGAAAAGGGAAACAACCCAGACCGTCAGCTAAGGTCCCAAAGTTATGGTTAAGTGGGAAACGATGTGGGAAGGCTTAGACAGCTAGGAGGTTGGCTTAGAAGCAGCCACCCTTTAAAGAAAGCGTAATAGCTCACTAGTCGAGTCGGCCTGCGCGGAAGATGTAACGGGGCTCAAACCATACACCGAAGCTACGGGTATCACCTTCGGGTGATGCGGTAGAGGAGCGTTCTGTAAGCCTGTGAAGGTGAGTTGAGAAGCTTGCTGGAGGTATCAGAAGTGCGAATGCTGACATGAGTAACGACAATGGGTGTGAAAAACACCCACGCCGAAAGACCAAGGTTTCCTGCGCAACGTTAATCGACGCAGGGTTAGTCGGTCCCTAAGGCGAGGCTGAAAAGCGTAGTCGATGGAAAACAGGTTAATATTCCTGTACTTCTGGTTATTGCGATGGAGGGACGGAGAAGGCTAGGCCAGCTTGGCGTTGGTTGTCCAAGTTTAAGGTGGTAGGCTGGAATCTTAGGTAAATCCGGGATTCTAAGGCCGAGAGCTGATGACGAGTTACTCTTTGAGTGACGAAGTGGTTGATGCCATGCTTCCAAGAAAAGCTTCTAAGCTTCAGGTAACCAGGAACCGTACCCCAAACCGACACAGGTGGTTGGGTAGAGAATACCAAGGCGCTTGAGAGAACTCGGGTGAAGGAACTAGGCAAAATGGCACCGTAACTTCGGGAGAAGGTGCGCCGGTGAGGGTGAAGGACTTGCTCCGTAAGCTCATGCCGGTCGAAGATACCAGGCCGCTGCGACTGTTTATTAAAAACACAGCACTCTGCAAACACGAAAGTGGACGTATAGGGTGTGACGCCTGCCCGGTGCCGGAAGGTTAATTGATGGGGTTAGCTAACGCGAAGCTCTTGATCGAAGCCCCGGTAAACGGCGGCCGTAACTATAACGGTCCTAAGGTAGCGAAATTCCTTGTCGGGTAAGTTCCGACCTGCACGAATGGCGTAACGATGGCGGCGCTGTCTCCACCCGAGACTCAGTGAAATTGAAATCGCTGTGAAGATGCAGTGTATCCGCGGCTAGACGGAAAGACCCCGTGAACCTTTACTATAGCTTTGCACTGGACTTTGAATTTGCTTGTGTAGGATAGGTGGGAGGCTTTGAAGCGTGGACGCCAGTCTGCGTGGAGCCAACCTTGAAATACCACCCTGGCAACTTTGAGGTTCTAACTCAGGTCCGTTATCCGGATCGAGGACAGTGTATGGTGGGTAGTTTGACTGGGGCGGTCTCCTCCTAAAGAGTAACGGAGGAGTACGAAGGTGCGCTCAGACCGGTCGGAAATCGGTCGTAGAGTATAAAGGCAAAAGCGCGCTTGACTGCGAGACAGACACGTCGAGCAGGTACGAAAGTAGGTCTTAGTGATCCGGTGGTTCTGTATGGAAGGGCCATCGCTCAACGGATAAAAGGTACTCCGGGGATAACAGGCTGATACCGCCCAAGAGTTCATATCGACGGCGGTGTTTGGCACCTCGATGTCGGCTCATCACATCCTGGGGCTGAAGCCGGTCCCAAGGGTATGGCTGTTCGCCATTTAAAGTGGTACGCGAGCTGGGTTTAGAACGTCGTGAGACAGTTCGGTCCCTATCTGCCGTGGACGTTTGAGATTTGAGAGGGGCTGCTCCTAGTACGAGAGGACCGGAGTGGACGAACCTCTGGTGTTCCGGTTGTCACGCCAGTGGCATTGCCGGGTAGCTATGTTCGGAATAGATAACCGCTGAAAGCATCTAAGCGGGAAACTAGCCTCAAGATGAGATCTCACTGGAACCTTGAGTTCCCTGAAGGGCCGTCGAAGACTACGACGTTGATAGGTTGGGTGTGTAAGCGCTGTGAGGCGTTGAGCTAACCAATACTAATTGCCCGTGAGGCTTGACCATATAACACCCAAGCAATTTGACTACTCTTGAATAAAGAGCAGAGCCAGATTGCGGTGTGTGAAGACGAAATGAACCGAAAGTTCGATCTTACAAAACACCGAATTCTATTACATACCCAATTTGCTGAAGCGAGGCCAACTGGTCACGACTCAGTACCCGAATTTCTTGACGACCATAGAGCATTGGAACCACCTGATCCCATCCCGAACTCAGTAGTGAAACGATGCATCGCCGATGGTAGTGTGGGGTTTCCCCATGTGAGAGTAGGTCATCGTCAAGATTAAATTCCGAAACCCCAATTGCGAAAGCAGTTGGGGTTTTGTTTTGGGCGGTCGAAAAGGCACTGCGGCAAGTTTCCAGCAGCAAGATTCGATACCACCAACTTGTCTCGTATTGCCGCACTCGGGCAAAGGCGCCGGCAACAGCTTGGGAATTAACGTTACATCTGTACGCAAGAGTCTCGCCCGAAGTCAGTACAAGTCTGCCCCATCTGCTGTGCACTCTAGTGAAGCTCAGAACCGCCACTGTGTTCCAACTCAGTGCCGACGCGCCCTCTGTACATTCCGAAAAGCCCCAGCTCCCACGCCACTGTAAAGATGGCACGCTTATTTCATAGCGATAACCACGAGCAAGCCTGGCCATGCCACTAAGTCTTGCCGACAGACATCGCACGCCTTGAGCGCCAGGTAATGAAGCCTGATTGACCAGTCCCCTGGTCGATCAGGTTTTTTTTTGGGGAAAATAGATGCGTCGTACCATTGAGGTTGGGCTGTTGCTCTCCACCGAGGGCACTTACAAAAGTGTTGGGCGCAATGCGTTGGCCGGGGCAACCCACGCGCTCGCGCAAATCAATAGCAACCCTGGCTATGACTTTATCCTGCAGGCCACCCACCGCGATCCACGAGGCGTTCTGCACCGGTACAGCGAAGGGGCTGTTGAGTTGATGCAGTGCGGAGTACGGCACATCTTCGGCACCACTACCTCCGCCAGTCGTAAGGAGATCATTCCGGACCTGGAGCAGAACGCCGGTCTGTTGTGGTACGCCTGCCCGTATGAGGGGTTCGAGAGCAGCGAACATGTGCTGTATCTCGGCGGTTGCCCGAACCAGACGTTGATCCCCTTGTTGCGCTACGCCCTGCAGACGTTTGGCAAGCGCGCCGTGCTGCTGGGGTCGAATTACAGCTGGGGTTGGGAAAGTAATCGGGTCGCCCGGGAAGTGCTCGAAGTGGCCGGCGCCCATGTGTTGCTGGAGCGCTACATCCATCTGGACGCAACGCCTTTCAGTGAGTTGATCCAGACGTTGCTGGTAGAACGGCCGGCGTTCATTCTCAACAACTTGATCGGGAAGTCCTCCTACGCCTTTTTGCGGCAGTTGGATGCCGCGTGCAACTCCGTCGGCTGGAGCCTGCCGGTGTTGAGCTGCAACCTGACCGAGGCCGAATTGAGTGACGTCGGCGACCTGCGCAGCCTGCGTTTGCTGTCATGCGGTCCGTTCTTTGAAGAGGTCGCCCCTGCGTTCAGCCAGCAGCAGCACATGCTGCATGGGGTGCACCCGATTTCGCACTTCTACACCGGGATGTACGTAGCCCTGCACCTGTTTGCCCGGGCGCTGGACCAGTGTGGCAGCGATGACCCCGAGGGTATTTGCCGCTACGTGTACGACCACCCGCAGGACAGCGTGTTCGGCACCCTGGCCATCGCCGAGCGCAACAACCACAGCAGCCAGCCTTGCCATATTGCTGAGCTGCGCGCGGGCCGCTTCGTCGTCCTGCACAGTGAGGCACGGCCACTGCCGGCCGACCCTTACCTGACCGCCACCGACCTGAGTGAATTTCAACGTCTGCGCGCAGTTGCACCCGCACCCCGCCTGAGGATCGTCAAATGAGCCTGTTCAAACGCCCAGACTTTGAAGCGGGTCGGTTGCTGTTGATCGACTGCGAGCCGCGCAGCCTGGCTAACCTGCACAAGAGCTTGCAGCGGCTGGGCATCACCGCGCAGGAGTTGTTTGAGGACGCGGATGATTCGCTCGATGGTTGTTTTGCTGCCATCGTCGAGTTGGAACCCTTCGCCAGCCCCACCACCCTGCAACGCCTGAGCGCTGCCGGCGTGCCCATTGTGGCGCTGACCTCCCACGAAACCCTGTCGCACATCCAGCGCGCCATTGAGTTGGGGGCGACCGCGTTGCTGAACAAGCCGATCACCCAAGGTTCGGTCTACACCACGCTGATGATGGCGATCGGTCTGCGTGAACGACTTGATAGCGACAGCCGCACCATTGAAGCGCTGCAACAGCGACTCCTGGCACGGCCGCTGCTGGCCCAGGCGTTGGCGCGGTTGATGGTTGAGCAGCAGATCGATGAGCGCGCGGCCTATGAGCGCCTGCGCAGCCTGTCCATGCACTTGAACCGTAGCCTGGATGACTTGTGTGCTGAGATGGCGGCAGATCGCCTGCAACCGAGCAGGGGCCAGCTATGAAGGTGTTGCGTGCCTTGGTTCGCCGTCCGGCGGTGGCGTTGTCGCTGTTGTACATCGTGATTGTCGTGTTACTGGCGTTGTTTGCACCGTGGATGAGCCCATACGATCCATCCGAGCAATTTGTCGAAGGCCTGTCGTTGGAAGGCGCGCCTCTGCCCCCCGATACGCCATACCTGCTGGGCACCGATCTACTCGGCCGTGATCTGCTGTCGCGGCTGATCTATGGCGCACGGACGTCGTTGTTCATCGGCTTGCTCGCCAATGGCCTGGCGGTGCTGATCGGCACGCTGGTGGGGCTGAGCGCGGGCTTCCTGCGTGGCTGGGTGGGCAGCACGCTGATGCGCTTCACTGACTTGATGATGGCGTTCCCGGCCTTGCTGCTGGCGATTGCGCTGTCGGCGATTTTCCAGCCCAGCGTGTGGATCGTTGCGTTGGTGATCGCCATGGTCAACTGGGTACAGATCGCCCGGGTGATCTACTCCGAAACCATCGCCCTGAGCGCCCGTGACTTTGTGGCCGTAGAGCGAACCCTGGGAGCCAGCTCGCTGCGCATTCTGTTCTCTCACCTGCTGCCTCATCTGCTACCGACCATCCTCGTCTGGGCCACCCTGGGCATCTCCACCACAGTGCTGCTGGAAGCCACCTTGTCGTACCTGGGCGTGGGAGTCCAACCGCCAACGCCGAGCTGGGGCAACATCATTTTCGAGAGCCAGACCTATTTCACCTCGGCGCCGTGGCTGGTGTTTTTCCCCGGCATTGCGATTGTCCTGCTGTCGCTGGCATTCAACCTGGTGGGCGATGCCCTGCGCGACGAACTCGATCCTACCCTGCAAGGGAGAAGCTGAATGTTGGCCTTTATCAGTCGTCGCATCGGCTACTCGCTGTTGATCCTGCTTGGCGTGACCTTCATCACGTACCTGCTGCTGTTCATGCTGCCTGCTGACCCGGCACGTCAGATTGCCGGGCGTAGCGCCACGCCCGAAGTGGTGGCCGGGATCCGCATGCAGCTAGGGCTCGACCTGCCGTTCTATCAGCAGTACGCCAATTACCTGGGCAACCTGGTGCAGGGCGACCTCGGGCGCTCCTACATCCAGCGCAGCCCGGTGACGGAACTGATCGGCGCGCGCTTGCGTCCGTCCCTGGAATTGATGGCCGCGGGCATCGGTTTCGAGTTGCTGATTGGTATCAGCCTCGGCGTGATCGCTGCATTGCGCCGCGACAGTTGGGCCGACAAAGCCTTGATGGCCCTCTCGTTCATTGGCGTATCGGCCCCGCAGTTCATCGCGGCGATGCTGTTCCTGTACTTCTTCGCCGTGCAGTTGGACTGGTTCCCCATGGGCGGTTATGGCGGCTTCGAACACCTGCTGTTGCCGGCCCTGACCCTGGGCATTCTCGGCAGCGGCTGGTACTCGCGCATGGTGCGCTCCTCAATGATCGAGGTGCTGCACCAAGACTTCATCCGCACCGCCCGGGCCAAGGGCTTGAGCCGCGTACGCGTGGTTTTACGGCATGTGCTGCCTAACGCCATCGTGCCGGTGATTCCGATGATCGGCATCGATATTGGGATCTTCATGGGCGGGCTGGTGGTGGTCGAGTCGGTCTTCGGCTGGCCGGGAATTGGCCAGTTGACATGGCAGGCGATCCAGCAAGTCGACATCCCGGTGATTGTCGGGGTGACCACGGTTTCAGCGGTGGCAATCGTTTTGGGCAACCTGGTCGCCGACCTGGTGATCCCTTGGGTCGACCCGCGTATCGACATCAAAAAACACTAGGAACATCACCATAGGTAAGGGGCTGGAGCATGAATCGCAAAGCATTATCCTTGGCCATCGCGGCTGCGTTGTTTGCCGGCAATCTGTTGGCCGATGACTTTGATCCAAACGCCAAAGACGGTGGCGCCGCGGTGATTACCTATCAAAACGACGTGGCCACCCTCGACCCGGCCATCGGTTATGACTGGCAGAACTGGTCGATGATCAAAAGCCTGTTCGACGGGCTGATGGACTACAAGCCAGGTACCACTGAACTGACCAAGAACCTGGCTTCGGACTACAGCATCTCCGAGGATGGCACCGTCTATACCTTCACCTTGAAGAAAGGCGTGAAGTTCCACAACGGTCGCGAACTCAAGGCCAGCGACGTGAAGTACTCCCTGGAGCGTACCGTCAACCCGAAAACCCAGAGCCCGGGTGCGGGTTTCTTCAGTTCGATCGTGGGCTATGAAGACATGGCGGCCAGCAAGGCCGAGCAGTTGGCGGGCATTGAGGTCGTCGACGATTACACCGTCAAGATCACGCTCAAGTCGGCAAATGCGACGTTCCTGCAGGTGATGGCGATCAACTTTTCCTTTGTCGTACCCAAGGAGGAGGTCGAGAAGTGGGGCGCCGACTTCGGCAAACACCCGGTGGGCACCGGTGCCTACAGCCTGGCGGAGTGGAAGCTGGGGCAGCAGATTCTGTTCAAGAAGAACCCGGACTATTTCAAGGAGGGCCTGCCGCACCTCGACTCGATCGCCTTTGAGGTCGGCCAGGATCCGATGGTCGCGCTCTTGCGCTTGCAGAAGGGCGAGGTCGACATCGCGGGCGACGGTGTACCGCCGGCCAAGTTCCTCGAGTTCAAGAACGACCCCAAGTTCAAGAGCCTGGTGGTCACCGGTGATCAATTGCAAACCGGCTACCTGACCCTGAAAACCACACTGCCGCCGTTCGACAACCTCAAGGTGCGCCAGGCGGTGAACATGGCGATCAGCAAGGATCGCATCGTGCGCATCATCAACGGCCGTGCGGTCCCGGCCAACCAGCCGCTGCCGCCCGCGATGCCGGGCTACGACAAGGACTACAAAGGCTACGCCTACGATATCGAAGGCGCGAAGAAGCTTTTGGCCGAAGCCGGTTTCGACAAGGGTTTCGACACCGAGATGTACGTGATGAACACCGACCCGCAGCCGCGTATCGCCCAGGCTATCCAGCAAGACCTGGCGAAGGTCGGGGTGCGTGTGAAGATCAAGTCCCTGGCGCAGGCCAACGTGATTGCGGCAGGCGGTTCCAAGGATCAGGCGCCGATGGTGTGGTCCGGCGGCATGGCCTGGATTGCCGACTTCCCGGACCCCTCGAACTTCTACGGGCCGATCCTGGGCTGTGACAGTGCGGTGGACGGTGGCTGGAACTGGGCGCTGTATTGCAACAAGAACCTGGACGCGCTGGCCGCCAAGGCCGACAGCATGGCCAAGCCGGAGCAACAGGCCGAGCGGACTGCGCTGTGGAAGAAGATCTTCATCGATGTGATGGCCGATGCGCCGTGGGTCCCGATCTTCAACGAACAGCGCTTCACCGTGCGCTCCTCGCGCATGGGCGGCAGTGACGCACTGTATGTCGATCCGGTGCACATCCCGGTCAACTACAACTACATCTACCTGAAATAAAGCGCAGCCGGCCTGCCACCACGCCTTCCGGGCGTGGTCTTTACGCGGAGTTTTCTCCCTATGTGCCAGAACTGCCTGGTCAAGACCATTCACAGCGTCAACAGCCATTTCGGCTGGGACAACAGCATCGAACCGACCGCCCGGGTGGCGCCAGGTGCCATGCTGGAGTTCTGCTGCCGCGATTCGTCCAACGGCTTCTTCACGCCGCAATCGACGGTAGACGATGTCGGCAAGGTGCCGTTCGATACGATCAACCCTGTCACCGGGCCGATTTTTGTAGAGGGTGCCGAGCCTGGCGACGTGCTGAAAATCACCCTCGACAGCTTCAAGCCGAGCGGCTTCGGCTGGACAGCCAACATCCCGGGGTTTGGCCTGCTTGCGGACCAGTTCACGGACCCCGCCCTGGTGCTGTGGCACTACGACAAAGTGGCCCTGAGCCCGGCGGCCTTCAGTGATTTCGCCAAAGTGCCGCTCAAGCCCTTTGCCGGCACCATCGGCCTTGCGCCGGCGTTGGCGGGCTTGCACTCGGTGGTGCCACCGCGCCGGGTCGGCGGCAACCTGGACATCCGCGACCTGTCGGCCGGCACTACGCTGTACCTGCCGGTGGAGGTCAGCGGCGCTTTATTGTCGATTGGCGATACCCACGCGGCGCAAGGCGATGGTGAGGTGTGCGGCACCGCGATCGAAAGCGCAATGGATGTGGTGGTGAAGCTGGACCTGATCAAGAACACCCCCCTGGCAACACCGCGCTTCAGCACCCCAGGCCCCGTGACCCGTCACCTGGACGGTGCGGGCTACGAAGCCTTCACCGGCATCGGCCCGGACTTGATGCAAGCCGCACGTCAGGCCGTCAGCAACACCATCGACTGGCTGTGCCGTGAGCACCACATGCCCGCCGAGCAGGCGTACATGTTGTGTTCGGTGTGTGGCGATTTGCGCATCAGCGAGATCGTCGACCTGCCCAATTGGGTCGTGTCGTTCTACTTCCCGAAAATCGTATTTGCCTGATGGCTGTTCATCGCCAACGACTTGGCGTTTATCGCTTCACGCGTGAGGAGCTTTGATGAGTAACGGGACCTCCCAGCCGATTTTGTCGGTGCAGCAGTTGTCCATCGATGTCGGCATGGGGGCCAGCTCCCGGCGCGTGGTCGATCACCTGAGCTTCGACCTGTTCGCCGGCCAGACACTGTGTATCGCCGGGGAGTCCGGCAGTGGTAAATCGCTGTCGTCGCTGGCGATCATGGGGCTGTTGCCCAAGGCGGTCCGGGTGGCCGAAGGCGCGATCAGCTTTGAAGGGCGCGACTTGATCGGCGCGCCCGAGCGCGAGTTGCAACGCCTGCGCGGCAAACAGATCGGCATGATTTTCCAGGAACCGATGACGTCGCTCAACCCGCTGATGACCGTAGGCCAACAGCTGCAGGAAACGCTGCGCCGGCACGCACCGCTGGGGCGTCAGGCCCTGCGCCAGCGCGCCCGGGAGATGCTTGAATCGGTGCGCATGCCGCAGGTGGAAAAACGCCTGCAGCAGTATCCCCATGAGCTGTCCGGTGGCATGCGCCAGCGTGTGATGATCGCGATGGCCATGCTCTGTCGGCCCAAAGTGCTGATCGCCGATGAGCCGACCACCGCGCTGGACGTGACCATCCAGGCGCAGATCCTGGAACTGATGCGCGAACTGCAACAGGTCTACGGCACCAGCTTGCTGATGATCACGCACGACATGGGGGTGGTCGCTGAAATGGCCGACCAGGTGGTGGTGATGAACCATGGCCGCACCGAAGAACAAGCGCCCGTGCGCCAGCTATTCACCCAGCCTCAGGCCGACTACACCCGTAAATTGCTCGCGGCGGTGCCCGTGCTGGGCACGGCGGGCCAGCCGGGCGACGTCAGCCAGCAACCGGTGGTCTTGCAGGTGCGCGACTTATCCGTGCGCTTTCCTGTACGCATGGGCTGGTTCGAAGAAGACAAACAGGTGCACGCGGTAGAAGGGCTCAACTTTGAACTGCGCCAAGGCGAAACCCTGGGGTTGGTAGGGGAGAGCGGCTGCGGTAAATCCACCACCGGCAAGGCCCTGATGAATATGCTGGCCTATCAAGGCAGCGTGCAGTTGTTTGGCAAAGAGTTGAACGGCTTGCACGGCGCCGAACTGCAGGCCGTGCGCCGCGATATCCAAATGGTCTTCCAAGACCCCTACGCGGCCCTGAACCCACGCAAAAACATCCTGGAGCTGGTAGGCGAACCGCTGTTGATCCATGACCAATTGCCACTGGCGCAACGACAGGAACGTGTCGCCGAACTGTTACGCCAGGTCGATATGCCGGCTGACGCCATGTACCGCTACCCGCACCAGTTCTCGGGCGGGCAACGCCAGCGTATCTGCATTGCCCGCGCATTGGCGCTCAACCCCAAAGTCATCATCGCCGATGAATCCGTCTCCGCCCTCGACGTATCAGTGCAGGCCCAAGTGCTTGAGCTGTTGGAACACCTGCGCGAACAGCATCGACTCAGCTACCTGTTCATTTCCCACGACATGGCCGTGGTCGAGCGCATCTGCCATCGCGTCGCGGTGATGTATGGCGGCCAGATAGTCGAGATCGGCCGCCGTGATCACGTGCTGCACAACCCCCAGCATCCCTACACCAAACGCCTGCTTAGCGCGGTGCCAATGCCAGATGTCGATCAGAAGCGCGACTTCAAGGCGTTGCTGCAAGAGTTCGAGCAACCCAGCCCGATCAAGGGCAAGGGGTTTGAAGCCGCGAGGCAGAAATTTCACGATGTGGGCGGGGGGCATTGGGTGGCGGTGGGGTAGTCGTTGGCGAACCATCTTCAGCGATGCCGAGCCGGTATTTCTTGGTGGTGGGGAGGGGGCAGACAAAGATATCCAGGCACGTCTGGAAGACGTAGCTCACCTCGGTGTTATTCTCCCACTCCTGTCCAGTATCGGTGGAGTCAAATCACCGTAGCGTCACATCGATGAAGCGCAGCCGACCATATGGTCTAAGTACTTTTAGAATGATTGCAGACTAACCCCCTATTGCTGAAAGAGACTTGTATGGAGTTACGCCAACTTCGTTATTTTCTGAGTGTATTGGAATACGGCAGCCTTGGCCGGGCTGCGCTCGAGCTTGGTGTCGGCGCCTCTGCCTTGAGTCAGCAATTGTCGAAGTTGGAGAGCGAGGTCAGTACTCGATTGTTGACGCGTTCGAGCACCGGCGTCTCACCGACGGCGGCGGGCCTGGCGTTCGAATATCATGCGCGCCTGGCGCTTCGCCAGGCGGAGCATGCTGTCCTTGCGGCGCAAAGCGGGCGTATGAGCGGCTATGCTAGCGTTGGACTGGCACCGACCACCGCATCTATTCTTGGCTTGGCGTTGATCGACAGGATGCGCGAGCGCTATCCCGATATCCGTCTGCATCTGGTGGAAATGCTATCGGGCTACCTGATGAACCAACTCAATGCCAGGCACCTTGACCTGGCGGTGCTGTTCCAAGCGGAGGCGGGACCTCGGCTGGATGTCCGGCCGCTGCTCAAGGAGCGGCTGTTCGTTCTGGTTCCTCCCTCCCTGGTCAAGGCCGATTGGGGCGAGGCCCTTACGTTGCAACAGATCGCTACGCTGCAGTTGGTGATGCCCAGCCCACAACATGGACTGCGTACGACATTGCGCTCGATCTTAGAGCGGGCCGGGCTTGAGGCCAACATCCTCATGGAGGTCGATGGTCTGTCACTGTTGATGGACTGTGTCTGCGCAGGTCATGCTGCCACCATCCAGCCGGGCGCAACCGTGGCCCGGGCGCATCAGGCGGGCTTGCACGTGTTTGCCATCGATGAAGCACAGGCGCAGCGTCGCAATGTGATCGTCAGCCTGACCGATGACGAGCTTTCGCCGGCCGCATTGGCGACACGCATCGTCCTACAAGAGGTCGCTCGGGATCTGGTTGAACAAGGCCAATGGCCTGGGGCCTCCTTGCTGTGACCCCGTCGGCGGGTCCAGTCGCCCATACCCTTTAGAAAAACTGAACGCCCCCCCTCGGTAATCGCGTTTCGCGTCCTCCGTGCATTCAATAGAGTCCATGGTCACGAGGAGCATCCGAACATTCGGCTCCTAGTGACCTGGAGGCGAAATGATCGATGTGCTTGTAATCGGAGGGGGCAATGCTGCCCTCTGTGCCGCGCTGATGGCGCGAGAGGCCGGGGCCAGCGTGATGCTGCTCGAGGCGGCGCCCCGCGCCTGGCGGGGTGGCAACTCTCAACACACGCGTAACTTGCGGTGCATGCATGATGCTCCGCAGGATGTGCTGGTCGAGGCGTACGGGGAAGAAGAATTCTGGCAGGACTTGCTGAAGGTCACCGGAGGCGAAACTGACGAAAAGCTCGCGCGTCTGGTGATTCGCGCTTCCTCTAGTTGCCGCGACTGGATGCGCCGTCACGGTGTGCACTTTCAGCCATCGTTGTCTGGCGCGCTACACACCGCACGCACCAATGCCTTCTTCATGGGTGGAGGCAAGGCGCTCATCAACGCCTATTTTCGCAGTGCCGAGAACCTCGGGGTACAGATTCGCTATGACACGCCTGTAGCCGACATCGAACTGCAGGACGGACGCTTCGTTGCGGTCCACGTGCCGTCGCGCGAGGTTCAGGGGCGGCAGCTTTCATCCGAGCGCATCGAGGCACGCAGTTGCGTGCTTGCCGCCGGTGGTTTCGAGTCCAACCGAGAATGGTTGCGCGAGGCTTGGGGGCAGAACGAGCGAGGGGAGTGGCCTTCGGATAATTTCCTGATTCGCGGTACGCGCTTTAATGATGGGGTCCTGTTGCGCCGCATGATCGAAAAGGGCGCCGACACGATTGGCGACCCGACACAGGCGCACATGGTGGCGATTGATGCCCGCGCACCGCTGTACGACGGTGGTATCTGCACACGTATCGATTGTGTGTCGCTGGGCGTGGTGGTCAATCGCGACGGTCAGCGCTTCTACGACGAAGGCGAGGATTTCTGGCCCAAGCGCTATGCCATCTGGGGGCGTCTGGTGGCCCATCAACCTGGACAGGTGGGGTTCTCGGTCATCGACCAGAAAGCCCTCGGCCGCTTCATGCCGCCAGTGTTTCCTGGCACCACCGCCGATAGCCTGGAGGCGCTGGCCGGCTTGCTCGGTTTGCCTGTGCAAGCTTTCGTCGAAACCGTGCGCGCCTACAACCGAGCCTGCCAGGTGGGCACCTTCGATCACACCCAGTTGGACGACTGTCACACCATAGGTTTGCAGCCGGTGAAAAGCCACTGGGCGCGTCCGATCGATACGCCTCCTTACTACGGTTACCCGCTGCGTCCTGGCGTGACCTTCACTTATCTGGGGCTGCGCACCGATGAAACTGCTGCCGTCCATTTCGACGGGCGACCCAGCCCGAACCTGTTCGTTGCCGGCGAAATGATGGCGGGCAACGTGCTGGGCAAGGGCTACACGGCTGGCGTAGGCATGTCCATCGGCACCGCCTTCGGCCGCATCGCCGGGACCAGCGCCGCGGCTGCGGTAGGTCACGAATATCCAAAAGAAGAGAATCGCCATGACCGCGCAACTGCCTAACCCACGCATGCATGATCCTGCCAAGCCGACCCTCGAATTGATCCAGGTGTTGAACTTGGAGGAGGAGGAAGTAGACCGGCAGATGCGGATCTGTAACTCCTGCCGTTATTGCGAGGGCTTTTGCGCGGTATTCCCCGCGATGACCCGCAGGCTGGAGTTCGGCAAGGCCGACATCCATTACCTGGCCAACCTATGTCACAACTGCGGTGCTTGCCTGCATGCCTGCCAGTATGCGCAGCCCCACGAGTTCGCCGTCAATGTGCCACAGGCGATGGCCAAGGTCCGCGGGCAGACCTACGCCGAGTACGCCTGGCCGTCGCTCTTCGGACGGCTGTATCGTCACAATGGCACCTATGTCGTCAGTGCATTGGCTGTGGCGCTGTCGCTGTTCCTGCTATTGACCTTGTTCATGAACGGCACGCTGCTGCCCGGTCGCTTGGCAGGGAATTTCTATGCGATCTTCCCGCACAACACCCTAGCGCTGATGTTCGGCAGTGTCTTCGCTGCCGCGAGTCTGGCGTTGATCATTGCATTGCGCCGCTTCTGGCGCTCGGTCTCGCCTGCCGATGCGCTGGGGCAACCGGCTAAGGGAGCGGTGCTTGAGGCATCAAGCGCGGTACTGACCCTGAAGTACCTGGACGGTGGGCACGGCCAGGGCTGCAACAACACCGATGATCGCTACACGCTCTGGCGTCGGCGCTTCCATCACTTCACCTTCTACGGATTTATGCTGTGCTTTGCCGCCACGGCGGTGGCCACCGGGTATCACTACCTGCTGGGCTTGCAGGCTCCGTATGCGCTGTTGAGTGCCCCGGTGCTGCTCGGAACCTTGGGCGGCATTGGCTTGATTGTCGGGCCGGCCGGGCTGTTGGTGATGAACTTTCGCCGTTCGCCGGAGCAGGGTGATGTTGCCCAGCGCCCAATGGACCGGGCCTTCATCCTGCTGCTGCTGTTGGTCAGCGCCACTGGCCTTGCGCTGCTGGGCTTGCGAGATACCGCGGCGATGGCGATCCTGCTGGCGATCCACCTGGGCACGGTCATGGCACTGTTCATCACACTGCCCTACGGGAAGTTCGCACATGGCCTGTTCCGCAGCGCAGCACTGCTGAAGTTCACCATCGAAAAGCGCCGGCCCAACAACCTTGGCCTTGGCGGTGAATGAACCATGGAAACGCTCGGTTTCTCCTCTGTGTTGCGCCGAGCGAAAGGTAAAGTTCGTCGCTTACCGGTAGGGCCATTTATCCGGCAGGATCGACACGAACGTCTCTGCCGCTGGCGACAGCGATGCCTCGCGGCGATAGACCGGCCCCGGAGGGGGGTGGGTCACCTGGGGGGCGATCAGCGGCACGCTGACCAGGATCGGGGGGCGGCGCTGAGCATGGCCTACACACCCAGCCCGGCCTCGACCATTTGCAGTGAGGCGAGACGGCTGAAAACCGCTTCCATTTCCCATTGTTGACTTAAGAACCCCACCACATCCCAGCGGTGTCGAGTGGCCTAGGGGGTCGTCTGTCTGTAGGCGACCGCACATACAATAAAAACAAGAGAAAAGACCATGCTCGCACTTCTGGGCCTGATCATGGTGGTGACCTTCACCTACCTAATCATGAGTAAACGCCTGTCTCCAATCGTTGCGCTTACTCTGGTACCTATTGTTTTCGCGCTGATCGGTGGCTTCGCCCCCGAGCTGGGCAAGATGATGCTCGATGGCCTGAAGATGGTAGCGCCTTCGGCGGCGCTGCTACTGTTCGCCATTTTATTCTTCGGCCTGATGATCGATGCCGGGTTGTTCGATCCGCTGATTCGCAAGATCCTCAAGCGCGTCAATGGTGACCCGATCAAGATTGCCATCGGCACCGCGCTGTTGTCGCTGCTGGTAGCGCTCGATGGCGACGGCACCACGACCTACATGATTACCTGCGCTGCCATGCTACCGCTGTATAAGCGCATTGGCATGAACCCGATGATCCTTGCCACGTTGGCCATGCTGTCACTGAGCATCATGAGCGGTATGAGTCCCTGGGGAGGCCCAGCAACACGCGCCATCGCCGCGCTGGGGCTGGATGCGACCGAGTACTTCATTCCAATGCTGCCAACTGTGATCGGGGGCGCCGCCTGGGTGGTATTCACCGCCTACCTGCTGGGCCGCGTCGAGCGCCGACGCATCGGCAACATTGCCCTGGAGTCTGGTGGCGGCAATTGCTACATCAAGGAAATCCTCGGCGACAATCCGCACAAGCGCCCAAGGCTGGCCTACATCAACCTGATGCTGGTGATCGCCGTCATGACGGCTTTGGTGCTGGGCGTCATGCACTCCGCCTTGTTGTTCATGATCGGTTTCGTCGCGGCACTGATGATTAACTATCCGCAGCTGGAGTTGCAGAAGGAGCGCATCCTCGCCCATGCGGGCAACGCCATGACCGTGGTACTGCTGGTATTTGCCGCTGGGATCTTTGCTGGGATCTTCTCCGGCACCAAGATGGTCGACGCTTTGGCGCAGACCTTGGTCGACTGGATCCCCGAAGCGTGGGGCCACTGGTTCCCGCTGGTGGTCGCGTTGACCAGCATGCCATTGACCTTCGTGCTGTCCAACGATGCCTATTACTTTGGGGTATTGCCGATCCTCGCCAACGCGGCTGCCGCCTATGGCATCGACCCGATTGAAATCGCCCGCGCCTCGGTGCTGGGGCAACCGGTGCACCTGATGAGTCCGTTGGTGGCCTCGACCCTGCTTCTGGTGGGCATGGTCGATCGCGATATCGGCGACTTCCAGAAGGCCGCCCTCAAATGCGCAGTGCTGACATCGCTAGTCATCACTGCGCTGGCCTTGGTCACCGGCGCCTTATCCTTCTTCGTCTGATCCGGATCGGGCGCGCCGAGCGCCCATCCGCATTGTCGCAAGCGAGTATTACCACGAGTTGATTGCAACCGATTCCTCGATTGTGATCTCCCATCCTTCGAGCCAAGTGAGCGTCTCCAGCTTGATACGCTGGATAAGGGGATACAGAGGTAGATAGCCAGACACAAAAAAACCGGCTCAAGTGGCCGGTTTCTCTGTTGCTGAGAGTCTGGTAGAGACTTTCAGATACTGCTATATGGTGCCCCGAGGGAGACTCGAACTCCCACTCCTTTCGAAAACGGATTTTGAATCCGCCGCGTCTACCAATTCCGCCATCAGGGCTCAATGGCGGCGAAGTATAGAGAGGTGATTACCGTTGGTCAATCACGTTTCATGGTCTATTTTCACTATTTCCGCTAGACTTCCCGGCCCTGCTAGACGAACCCCATCATGCGCGTTGCTGACTTTACTTTTGAACTCCCGGATTCGCTGATTGCTCGCCACCCTTTGGCCGAGCGTCGCGCCAGTCGACTGTTGACCCTGGACGGGGTCAGCGGTGCCCTTGCACACCGTCAATTCACTGATTTGCTTGAGCATTTGCGCCCAGGCGACTTGATGGTCTTCAACAATACCCGGGTGATTCCGGCGCGGCTGTTTGGCCAGAAAGCTTCCGGCGGCAAGCTGGAAATTCTGGTGGAGCGGGTACTGGACAGCCATCGTGTGCTGGCCCATGTGCGCTCCAGCAAGTCGCCCAAACCAGGGTCGAGCATCCTGATTGATGGCGGTGGCGAAGCCCAGATGGTGGCGCGCCATGACGCGTTGTTCGAACTCAAGTTTGCCGAGGAAGTGTTGCCGCTGCTGGAGCGTGTCGGCCATATGCCGTTGCCTCCTTATATAGACCGCCCCGACGAAGATTCGGACCGCGAGCGCTATCAGACGGTGTACTCCCAGCGCCTGGGCGCGGTCGCTGCGCCGACTGCCGGGTTGCATTTCGACCAGCCGCTGCTGGATGCGATTGCCGCCAAGGGCGTCGAGACTGCCTATGTGACCCTGCACGTGGGGGCCGGGACGTTTCAGCCGGTGCGTGTGGATAACATCGAAGATCACCATATGCACAGCGAATGGCTGGAAGTCAGCCAGGACGTCGTGGACGCGGTCGACGCGTGCAAGGCGCGCGGTGGGCGAGTGGTCGCAGTGGGCACCACCAGCGTGCGTTCCCTGGAGAGTGCGGCGCGCGATGGCGTGCTCAAGCCGTTCAGTGGCGACACCGATATCTTTATCTACCCCGGCCGGCCATTCCATGCGGTCGATTGCCTGGTCACCAACTTCCATTTGCCCGAATCCACGCTATTGATGCTGGTCTCGGCATTTGCCGGTTACCCCGAGACCATGGCCGCCTACCAGGCCGCCATCGATAACGGGTACCGTTTTTTCAGCTACGGTGATGCGATGTTTATCACCCGTAATCCGGCGCCGCGCGGCCCAGAGGAACAACTATGAGTCGTATGTCGTTTGAATTGTTGGCCACCGACGGCAAGGCCCGTCGCGGTCGCCTGACCTTCCCCCGTGGCACCGTGGAGACCCCGGCGTTCATGCCGGTCGGCACCTACGGCACCGTCAAGGGCATGCTGCCGCGTGACATCGTTGCCACCGGCGCCGAGATCATCCTCGGCAACACCTTCCACCTGTGGCTGCGCCCGGGCACGGAAGTGATCAAGAAGCATGGCGACCTGCACGATTTCATGAAGTGGCAAGGCCCGATCCTCACCGACTCCGGTGGCTTCCAGGTGTTCAGCCTGGGCGCCATGCGCAAGATCAAGGAGGAGGGCGTGACCTTCGCCTCGCCGGTGGATGGTTCCAAGGTGTTCATGGGCCCGGAAGAGTCGATGCAGGTCCAGCGCGACCTGGGCTCCGACATCGTGATGATTTTTGACGAGTGCACGCCGTACCCGGCCGATGAAGACGTGGCGCGCATCTCCATGGAGCTGTCGTTGCGTTGGGCCCAGCGTTCGAAGAATGCCCACGGCGACAACACTGCTGCGCTGTTCGGCATCGTCCAGGGCGGCATGCACGAAAGCCTGCGCAAGCGCTCGCTCGAAGGCCTGGACAAAATCGGTTTCGATGGCCTGGCCATTGGTGGCCTGTCGGTGGGCGAGCCCAAGCACGAGATGATCAAGGTGCTGGACTACCTCCCAGGCCTGATGCCTTCTGACAAACCTCGTTACCTTATGGGCGTTGGCAAACCAGAAGATCTCGTAGAGGGTGTGCGCCGCGGTGTGGACATGTTCGATTGCGTGATGCCAACCCGTAATGCCCGCAATGGGCATCTGTTCATTGATACAGGCGTGCTGAAGATCCGTAACGCGTTCCATCGCCATGATGATTCGCCGCTGGATCCCACCTGTGATTGCTACACCTGCCAGAACTTCTCCCGTGCTTATCTGCACCATCTGGACAAATGCGGGGAAATGCTGGGTAGCATGTTGAATACCATCCACAATTTGCGTCACTACCAAGTCCTGATGGCTGGTTTGCGCGAGGCTATTCAACAGGGTACATTGGCCGCCTTTGTCGATGCCTTCTATGCCAAGCGCGGGCTTCCCGTGCCGCCCTTGGACTGAGTTTCCCGACCCTAAGATTCACTATTTGCAACTGGAGTGCTAAATGAGCTTTTTTATCTCTAACGCTATGGCTGACGCCGCTGCACCGGCCGCTGCCGGTCCTATGGGCGGTGGTTTCGAGTGGATTTTCCTGGTCGGCTTCCTGGTCATCTTCTACCTGATGATCTGGCGTCCACAGGCCAAGCGCGCCAAAGAGCAGAAAAACCTGCTGGGCAGCTTGCAAAAAGGTGACGAAGTTGTGACCACCGGCGGTATCGCTGGCAAGATCACCAAGGTTTCCGACGCTTTCGTAGTCCTGGAAGTCTCCGACACCGTTGAAATGAAGTTCCAGAAAGGCGCCATCGCCGCCACGCTGCCTAAAGGCACGCTCAAAGCGATCTGAGTAACAACTTTTACCAATCGACGGGGCGCGCAAGGCGCCCCGCGTCATAAGCGGGCGGCGTGATGCTGAACAAATACCCTCTGTGGAAATACGTACTGATCCTGGCGGTGCTGGCGATCGGTTTTATTTATTCCGCTCCCAATCTCTATCCTGATGACCCTGCGATCCAGATCACTGGCGCCAGCACTTCGCTGCAGGTCAATCAGGCTGATCTGGACCGCGCGAGCAAAGCGCTCACTGACGCGGGAATCCAGGTCAAGGCGGCAACGTTGGCAGCTGATGCGAAGGGCGGCTTGTTGCGCCTGACCAAGCAGGAAGACCAATTGCCGGCCAAGGATGTCGTGCGCAAGGTGATGGGTGATGACTACGTAGTCGCGCTTAACCTGGCACAGACCACGCCAAAATGGCTGCGGAGCATCGGCGCACACCCGATGAAACTGGGCCTGGACTTGTCCGGTGGTGTGCACTTCCTGTTGGAAGTGGACATGGACAAAGCCCTCGACGCACGCATGAAAGTCTACGAAGGCGATGTGAAGAGCCTGCTGCGCAAAGAGCGCCTGCGTTATCGCAGCCTGCCGCAGCTCAACGGTGCCATCCAGCTGGGCTTTGCTGACGAGGCGATCCGTGAACAGGCGCGCGCCCTGATTCGCAAGAGCTTCAACGATTTCGACATTGTGCCCGCCGACCTCAATGGTCAGCCGGTGCTGCGTCTGGCGATGACCCCGGCCAAGCTGGCGGAAATCCGTGAATACTCCATCAAGCAGAACTTGACCACGGTCCGTAACCGCGTCAACGAGCTGGGTGTGGCCGAGCCGCTGGTTCAGCGCCAGGGTGCCAACCGCATCGTGGTCGAGCTGCCGGGTGTGCAGGACACTGCTGAAGCCAAGCGGATCCTGGGCAAGACTGCCAACCTTGAATTCCGCCTGGCCGCCGAGCCGGGTGCTTCCAAGGCCACCTCCGAGACTTTCGAGTTCCGTGAAGGCAACCGTCCTCCAGCGCAGATCGAGCGTAGCCTGATCATCACGGGCGACCAGGTGACAGACGCCAAGGCCGGTTTCGGTGAGCATGGCACGCCTGAAGTGAACATCCGCCTGGATGGTCATGGTGGCGAACTGATGAGCCGCGCAACCCGCAGCAACGTCGGTCGCAGCATGGCGGTGATCTTCATCGAGCAGCGTCCGGTAACCACTTACGTCAAGCAAATGGTCAATGGCGTCGAAAAAGACGTCGCGGTGCAGACCTTCAAGGAAGAGAAGAAGATCATCAGCCTGGCGACCATCCAGTCGCCACTGGGTGCTCAATTCCGCATCACTGGCCTGAACGGCCAAGGCGAATCTTCCGAGTTGGCCCTGCTGCTGCGTGCTGGTGGCCTGGCTGCGCCGATGTACTTCGCTGAAGAGCGCACCATTGGTCCAAGCCTGGGTGCCGACAACATCACCAAGGGTGTCGATGCGTCGCTGTGGGGCATGTTGTTCGTGTCCCTGTTCATCATCGCCATCTATCGCTTCTTTGGCGTCATCGCCACCGTCGCGCTGGCGGGCAACATGGTCATGCTGCTGGCCTTGATGTCGCTGCTGGGGGCTACACTGACCCTGCCGGGTATCGCCGGTATCGTACTCACCATGGGTATGGCGGTGGACGCCAACGTGCTGATCTTCTCGCGGATTCGTGAAGAGATCGCGGCGGGCATGAGCGTGCAACGGGCAATCAACGAAGGTTTCGGCCGGGCATTCACGGCAATTCTCGACTCCAACCTGACCACGTTGCTGGTTGGCGGGATTCTCTTTGCCATGGGCACCGGTCCGGTCAAGGGCTTTGCGGTGACCATGTCCCTCGGTATCTTTACCTCGATGTTCACGGCCATCATGGTGACCCGCGCAATGGTCAACCTGATCTTTGGCGGGCGTGACTTCAAGAAGTTGTGGATTTAAGGGGCTGCCATGTTACGTACAATCAACTTCATGGGCGTTCGCAACGTTGCGTTCGGCGTCACTGTGCTCCTTACCGTCCTGGCGTTGTTCAGCTGGTTCCATAAGGGCCTGAACTACGGTCTGGACTTCACCGGCGGTACGCTCATCGAGCTGACCTACGAGAAGCCGGCCGACGTAACCAAGGTGCGTACCCAACTGAACGAGGCCGGTTATCACGAGGCCATCGTGCAGAGCTTTGGCGCGACCACCGACCTGCTGGTGCGTATGCCTGGCGAAGACCCGCAACTGGGGCACCAGGTGGCCGAGGCCTTGCTCAAGGTCGGCGGCGACAACCCGGCGTCGGTCAAGCGCGTCGAGTTCGTCGGCCCGCAGGTGGGTGAAGAACTGCGCGACCAAGGCGGCCTCGGCATGCTGATGGCGCTGGCCGGCATCATGATCTACCTGGCCTTTCGCTTTCAGTGGAAGTTCGGGGTTGGTGCCATTGTCTCGCTGATCCACGACGTGATCGTGACCGTGGGTATCCTGGCGTACTTCCAGATCACCTTCGACCTGACAGTATTGGCGGCGGTGCTGGCGATCATTGGTTACTCCCTCAACGACACCATCGTGGTATTCGACCGGGTTCGCGAGAACTTCCGGGTACTGCGCAAGGCGACGTTGATCGAGAACATCAACATCTCCACCACCCAGACCCTGTTGCGCACCATGGCGACGTCGATCTCCACCTTGCTGGCGATTGCCGCATTGATGATCTTCGGTGGCGACAACCTGTGGGGCTTCTCCCTGGCGCTGTTTATCGGCGTACTGGCGGGCACCTACTCGTCGATCTACATCGCCAACGTGGTGCTGATCTGGCTGAACCTCAACAGCGAGGACTTGATTCCTCCTGTTGCGACAGACAAGGAGGTCGACGACCGCCCTTGATGGGTGTTTGTTGATCTGCTGTTACAAAGAAGGCGTGAGTATTGAACTCGCGCCTTTTTTTTTGCTCCAAGGCTGGGTATAGCGCGGACGTTTCAGTCCGCTTGTGATGGTCAGGAGGTTCACGTGAACAAGTCGTTACTGGTTGGTGCGGTATTGGGTGCTGTCGGTGTGACTGCCGGGGGTGCTGTTGCCACCTACAGCCTGGTAAAAAGCGGCCCTGAGTATGCGCAAGTGCTGGCGGTGCAGCCGGTCAAGACCCAGATCAAAACCCCTCGTGAAGTCTGCAAGGACGTCACCGTGACCCGGCAACGTCCGGTGCAGGATCAGCATCAAATCGCCGGTACCGTGGTTGGCGCCCTGGCCGGCGGCCTGCTGGGTAACCAGATCGGCGGCGGTACTGGCAAGAAGATTGCCACCGTAGCCGGCGCAGTGGGTGGTGGTTATGCCGGTAACAAGGTTCAGGAAGGCATGCAGAACCGTGATACCTACACCACTACCCAGACGCGCTGTAACACCGTCAACGACATCAGTGACAAGGTTGTCGGGTATGACGTGCGTTACAACCTGGATGGCAAGGAAGGATCGGTGCGTATGGAGCGTGATCCAGGTAGCCAGATCCCTGTGGATAAAGAGGGTCGCCTGATCCTCGGCCAGAATCAGCAGTAATACCAAGTCTGGCGAAGTTCAAAATGTGGGAGCGGGCTTGCTCGCGAAAGCGGTGGGTCTGTACCGGTAAGCTAGCTGGCAGAGCGCTATCGCAGGCAAGCCAGCTCCCACATTGGGCATTGCCCAAATTGGTAGGAGCTGGTTCCGGCCAAATCCCAGGCATAAAAAAAGCACCCCTCGGGGTGCTTTTTTGTGCTCGCTCGCTTAACGCTTCAGCGAAGCCGGCAGGTGCGGCTGGATCGCCGTCAGTACTGCCTTGAAGCATTTGGTGTTGCCTGCAACCACGTGACCCTTCTCCAGGAAATCGTGGCCGCCGGTGAAGTCGCTCACCAGGCCGCCGGCTTCTTGAATCAGCAGGGCGCCTGCAGCCATGTCCCACTCGGACAGGCCCGACTCCCAGAACGCATCAAAACGACCAGCGGCCACATAGGCCAGGTCCAGGCTGGCTGCACCGGCGCGGCGGATGCCGGCGGTCTGGCCAACCAGGGCGCGGAACATGCCCAGGTAGTTTTCCAGGTTGTCCATCTGGTCATCACGGAACGGGAAGCCGGTGCCCAGCAGGGCGCCGTCCAGGCTGGTGCGACCGCTGACGCGCAGGCGGCGGCCGTTCAGCTGGGCGCCACGGCCACGGCTGGCGGTGAATTCTTCCTGGCGAACCGGGTCGAGTACGACGGCGTGTTCCAGACGGCCACGGTATTTGCAGGCAATGCTCACGGCAAAGTGCGGGATGCCGCGCAGGAAGTTGGTGGTGCCATCCAGTGGGTCGATGATCCACAGGTAGTCTTCGCCTTCGCCGCTGCCTTTGTGCAGGCCGGTTTCTTCGCCGAGGATGCCGTGGGTAGGGTAGGCCTTGCGCAGGGCGTCGATGATTTTCTGTTCGGCGGCGCGATCCACCTCGGATACATAATCCTTGGCGTCTTTTTCGTCGACCTTGATGGTATCCAGGCGCTCGATGGAGCGGAAGATCAATTCACTGGCGCTGCGGGCGGCGCGCAGCGCGATATTCAGCATGGGCTGCATGGATGTGTCACCTAAGGTTGTTAAAGAAAGCCGAGCATTCTAGCAGAAACTTTCTTCAGGTGAAGGACGACGTTCGCTTTCATGGCATAACCTTAGGCTGTTCTGTAAGATTTGCTCCCCTTTCCCGTGTCCGAGAGCGCCTCCCTTGCTGCAAAACATTCGTGTCGTCCTCGTCAATACCAGTCACCCCGGCAATATCGGCGGGGTGGCGCGGGCTATGAAGAACATGGGGCTGACGCGCCTGGTGCTGGTGGAGCCACGTGTGTTCCCACACCATGAGGCCGACGCTCGCGCCTCCGGCGCCAATGACATCCTGGAAAAAGCCCAGGTCGTCGCCAGCCTGGAAGATGCTCTGGTCGGTTGTAATCTGGTGCTCGGCACCAGCGCCCGCGACCGCCGCATTCCCTGGCCGCTGCTCGATCCTCGCGAATGCGGGGCCAAAGTGGTCGAAGAGGCGGCCGGCGGCGCCGAAATCGCCTTGGTATTTGGTCGTGAAGACTCCGGCCTGACCAATGACGAGCTGCAGCGATGTCATTTTCACGTGCACATCCCATCGGACCCTGAATTCAGCTCGCTGAACCTCGGGGCCGCCGTGCAAGTGTTGAGTTATGAAGTGCGAATGGCCTGGTTGGCGGCACAAGGCCAGCCGAGCAAGATGGAGAAGGACGAGGTTGCATCCACCAAAAGTGGCGAGTTGGCCACCATGGATGAGCTGGAGCGGTTCTATGAGCACCTGGAGCAAACCCTGGTGGCCATCGAATTCCTCGATCCGGAAAAACCACGGCACTTGATGGCGCGCCTGCGCAGGCTTTACGGACGCAGCTCGGTCAGCCGGGCAGAAATGAATATATTGCGTGGCATCCTCACGGAAACCCAGAAAGCGGCCCGTGGCGAGCTTCTTAAGCGGAAGGATTAAAAATGTTCGAGCGTTTGCGAGAAGATATCCAGAGTGTTTTCCACCGTGACCCGGCGGCGCGCAACGCCTTTGAAGTGCTGACCTGCTATCCCGGGATGCATGCGATCTGGATTCACCGTTTGTCCGGTGCCTTGTGGGGTATGGGCTGGAAGTGGCTGGCGCGGCTGGTGTCGAACTTCGGTCGCTGGCTGACCGGGATCGAGATTCATCCGGGGGCCAAGGTGGGTCGTCGCTTCTTTATCGACCATGGCATGGGCATCGTTATTGGTGAAACCGCCGAGATTGGTGACGATGTGACCCTGTACCAGGGCGTGACTCTGGGCGGCACCACCTGGAACAAGGGCAAGCGTCACCCGACCCTTGAAAATGGCGTGGTGGTCGGGGCGGGGGCCAAGGTCCTGGGGCCGTTTACCGTCGGTGCTGGGGCCAAGGTCGGCTCCAATGCCGTAGTCACCAAGGCGGTGCCGCCAGGCGCCACCGTGGTAGGGATTCCCGGGCGGATTATCGTCAAACCGGAAGTCGGCGATGAGCAGGAGGCCAAACGCAAGGCCATGGCCGAGAAAATCGGCTTCGATGCCTACGGCGTCAGCGAAGACATGCCGGACCCGGTGGCGCGCGCCATTGGCCAGTTGCTCGACCATCTGCAGGCGGTAGACGGCAAGTTGGACGGCATGTGCGGCGCGCTGAAGGATCTGGGCAGTCCCTACTGTGCGAAGGATCTGCCTGAGTTGCGCGAAGAAGACTTCGCCGAAATAAAGGACGAAGCCGCCACCAAGGCCGGCTGAGTCCTCGCGATCATCGCAAGCCCTCCCCCTTGTGGAAGCTGGCTTGCCCGCGAAAGCGGTGTCTCAGTCGCCTAAAAGAATGGCTGCCCCACCGCTTGCGCGAACAAGCCAGCTCCCACAATTGATCTGCCGCGTGCCTGGCAATGCAGGTTGTCCGCTGCCGCTGTTCGATCCCACCCCGTCCTGCTACAATCCGCGCGCCCTTTTTACGGGTATTCCTGACTAAAGTACTAGGTCTTATAGTTGACTTAAATACTCGGGAATCGCATACTTGCTCCCATTCTGAAACACCTTGGTACTTGTCCATGAGACTGACTACAAAAGGCCGTTACGCGGTGACCGCCATGCTTGACCTGGCCCTGCACGCGCAAAACGGGCCGGTGTCCCTGGCCGATATCTCCGAGCGCCAAGGCATTTCCCTGTCTTACCTTGAGCAACTGTTCGCCAAGTTGCGCCGCAGTAACCTGGTTTCCAGTGTGCGCGGCCCGGGCGGCGGTTATCAGTTGTCCCGCGACATGCAGGGCATCCAGGTTGCCCAGGTGATCGACGCGGTGAATGAATCCGTCGATGCCACCAAGTGCCAGGGCCTGGGTGATTGCCATGCCGGCGACACCTGCCTGACGCACCACTTGTGGTGTGACCTGAGCCTGCAGATCCATGAGTTTTTGAGTGGTATCAGCTTGGCTGATCTTGTGACTCGCCGTGAGGTGCAGGAAGTAGCCCAGCGTCAGGACCAGCGCCGATGCAACACCAAGGCGCCGCGCCTGGACAAGATTGAAGCGTCCGCCGTCGAGTGACAGCCGCAGAGCTAACGGCACGCCAGCCAGCCTGATTTAGGAGAAAGTCCATGAAATTGCCGATTTACCTTGATTACTCAGCGACCACCCCGGTTGATCCGCGTGTCGCGCAAAAGATGAGCGAGTGCCTGCTGGTTGACGGAAACTTCGGCAACCCGGCCTCTCGCTCCCACGTTTTTGGCTGGAAGGCCGAGGAAGCGGTGGAGAACGCTCGTCGCCAGGTCGCAGACCTGGTCAATGCCGACCCGCGTGAAATCGTCTGGACTTCCGGTGCCACCGAGTCCGACAACCTGGCAATCAAGGGCGCCGCGCATTTCTATGCGACCAAGGGCAAGCACCTGATCACCACCAAGATCGAGCACAAGGCCGTCCTCGACACCATGCGCCAACTGGAGCGTGAAGGTTTCGAGGTTACCTACCTTGAGCCGACCACTGACGGTATCGTCACCCCGGCGATGATCGAAGCCGCGATGCGTGATGACACCATTCTGGTTTCCGTGATCCACGTAAACAACGAAATCGGCACCATCAACGACATCGCCGCCATTGGCGAGCTGACCCGCTCCAAGGGCGTGTTGCTGCATGTCGATGCTGCCCAGTCCACCGGCAAGGTCGACATCGACCTGTCCAAGCTGAAAGTCGACCTGATGTCGTTCTCGGCCCACAAGACCTACGGCCCCAAAGGCATTGGCGCGCTGTACGTGAGCCGCAAGCCACGTGTGCGCATCGAAGCCACCATGCACGGCGGCGGTCACGAGCGCGGCATGCGTTCGGGCACCCTGGCGACCCACCAGATCGTGGGCATGGGCGAAGCCTTCCGCGTAGCCAAGGAAGACATGGCTGCCGAAAACGTGCGCATCAAGGCCCTCAGCGATCGCTTCTACAAGCAGGTCGAGAACCTTGAAGAGCTGTACATCAACGGCAGCATGACCGCCCGCGTACCGCACAACCTGAATTTGAGCTTCAACTACGTTGAAGGCGAGTCGCTGATCATGGCGCTCAAGGACCTGGCGGTTTCGTCTGGTTCGGCCTGCACCTCGGCCTCCCTTGAGCCGTCCTATGTCCTGCGCGCCCTGGGCCGCAACGACGAGTTGGCGCACAGTTCCATCCGCTTTACGTTCGGCCGTTTCACCACCGAAGAAGAAGTTGACTACGCGGCGCAGAAAGTCTGCGAAGCGGTCACCAAGCTGCGCACTCTGTCGCCGCTGTGGGACATGTTCAAAGACGGTGTCGATATTTCCAAGATCGAGTGGGCGGCACACTAAATATAGAAGCCGCCACCCAAGCTCTGTAGGAACGTGGCGGAAAACGCAGGCGTTTCTACAGGGTTCCAGAGCGGCCCTGATGAGTGAGGATTGAGTACCATGGCTTACAGCGAAAAGGTCATCGACCACTACGAAAACCCGCGCAACGTCGGCAAGATGGACGCGGAAGATCCTGATGTCGGCACCGGCATGGTCGGCGCTCCGGCGTGCGGCGACGTCATGCGCCTGCAGATCAAGGTCAACGAGCAGGGCATCATCGAAGATGCCAAGTTCAAGACCTATGGCTGCGGTTCGGCCATCGCCTCCAGCTCCCTGGCGACTGAGTGGATGAAAGGCAAGACTCTGGATGAAGCAGAGACCATCAAGAACACTCAGCTGGCCGAAGAACTGGCCCTGCCGCCAGTGAAAATTCACTGCTCGGTACTCGCCGAAGACGCCATCAAGGCGGCCGTTCGCGACTACAAGCAGAAGAAAGGCTTGATCTAAGCATTTGGCGACGAGTAAGGAGTCAACGATGGCTATCAGCATGACAGAAGCGGCTGCGCGGCACGTGCGACGCTCCCTGGATGGGCGCGGTAAAGGTGAGGGGATTCGTCTGGGTGTGCGCACCACGGGCTGTTCCGGCCTTGCCTATGTGCTGGAGTTCGTCGACGAGGTGGTTGCGGAAGACCAGGTGTTCGAAAGTCACGGCGAGAAAGTGATCATCGACCCTAAAAGCCTGACCTACCTGGACGGCACCGAGCTCGATTTCGTCAAGGAAGGGTTGAACGAAGGCTTCAAGTTCAACAACCCCAACGTGCGCGGTGAATGTGGCTGCGGCGAAAGCTTCAACATCTGAGGCTATTTGTGGGTACTCCTTGTCATTTCGCTTTATTCGAGTTGCAGCCGAGTTTTCGCCTGGACCTCGAACAGCTTGCCACGCGCTACCGTGAATTGGCGCGTGGGGTGCATCCGGACCGCTTTGCCGACGCTTCCGAGCGTGAGCAACGCCTGGCGCTGGAGCAGTCAGCCAGCCTCAACGAAGCCTATCAGACGCTCAAAAGCCCTCCCAAGCGCGCGCGTTACCTGCTCGCCATGGGCGGTCGCGAGTTGCCGCTGGAAGTTACGGTCCATGACCCTGATTTCCTGATGCAGCAGATGCAATGGCGCGAGGAGCTCGAAGACTTGCAGGACGAGGCCGATCTGGCTGGCGTCGCGGTCTTCAAGCGCCGTCTGAAAGTGGCCCAGGATGAGCTCAACGAAAGCTTCGCAGCTTGTTGGGATGATGCAGCGCAGCGTGAACAGGCCGAACGCCTGATGCGGCGTATGCAGTTCCTCGACAAGCTCACTTACGAAGTGCGCCAGTTAGAAGAGCGCCTCGACGATTAACCCAGTGCTGCACAGATTGCACGCCTGATAGACAGATAAGACCTGATTACCATGGCTCTACTGCAGATCGCCGAACCCGGCCAAAGTCCTCAACCGCACCAGCGTCGCCTGGCGGTTGGCATCGACTTGGGTACTACCAATTCACTGGTCGCCGCACTGCGCAGCGGTCTCTCCGAGCCGCTGCCCGATGCTGATGGCCAGGTGATCCTGCCGTCCGCCGTGCGCTATCACGCTGACCGCACCGAAGTGGGCGAGTCGGCCAGGCTCGCGGCCTCTACCGATCCGTTGAACACGGTGTTGTCGGTCAAGCGCTTGATGGGTCGTGGGTTGTCCGACGTCAAGCAATTGGGCGATCAACTGCCGTACCGCTTTGTCGGCGGTGAATCCCATATGCCGTTTATCGACACCATCCAAGGCCCGAAAAGCCCGGTGGAAGTGTCGGCCGATATCCTCAAGGTCCTGCGCCAGCGCGCAGAAACCACCTTGGGCGGCGAGCTGGTAGGGGCGGTGATCACCGTTCCGGCATATTTCGATGATGCCCAGCGCCAAGCCACCAAGGATGCGGCGAAACTGGCCGGCCTCAATGTCTTGCGCCTGCTCAACGAGCCAACCGCTGCTGCCGTGGCCTATGGCCTGGACCAGCATGCCGAAGGCCTGGTCGCGATTTACGACCTGGGTGGCGGTACTTTTGATATTTCCATCCTGCGCCTGACTGGCGGTGTTTTCGAAGTCCTGGCTACCGGTGGCGACAGTGCTCTGGGGGGTGACGACTTCGACCACGCCATCGCCGGTTGGATCATCACCAGCGCGGGCCTGTCCGCCGACCTCGATCCAGGCGCCCAGCGCAATCTGCTGCAAACGGCCTGCGCGGCCAAAGAAGCCCTGACTGACGCTGCATCTGTTGAGGTTTCCTACGGCTCATGGTCGGCTCAACTGACCCGTGAAGCCTTCGATGCGCTGATCGAGCCGATGGTTGCCCGTAGTCTGAAAGCCTGCCGTCGCGCCGTGCGTGACTCCGGTATCGAGCTGGAAGAAGTTGGCGCAGTGGTCATGGTTGGCGGTTCGACCCGTGTGCCACGGGTTCGCGAAGCCGTGGCCGAAGCCTTTGGTCGTCAGCCGCTGACCGAAATCGATCCGGATCAAGTGGTGGCCATTGGTGCTGCGATCCAGGCCGATACCCTGGCTGGCAACAAGCGAGAGGGTGGCGAACTGCTTCTGCTCGACGTAATTCCGTTGTCCCTGGGCCTGGAAACCATGGGTGGCTTGATGGAGAAGGTGATTCCACGCAACACCACCATTCCCGTCGCCCGCGCCCAGGACTTCACCACGTATAAAGATGGCCAGACGGCCATGATGATTCATGTGCTGCAAGGCGAGCGTGAGCTGATCAGCGACTGCCGCTCCCTGGCGCGCTTTGAATTGCGCGGCATCCCGGCGATGGTCGCGGGTGCAGCGAAGATTCGCGTGACCTTCCAGGTCGACGCCGATGGCCTGCTCAGTGTGGCCGCGCGTGAGTTGGGCTCGGGCGTTGAAGCCAGTATCCAGGTCAAGCCGTCCTACGGCCTGACCGACGGCGAAATCGCCAAGATGCTCAAGGATTCGTTCCAGTATGCCGGTGATGACAAGGTCGCCCGTGTACTGCGTGAACAGCAAGTCGATGCCCAGCGCCTTCTCGAGGCTGTGCAGGGCGCCCTTGAGGCCGACGGCGAGCGCCTTCTGGATGCTGAAGAACGCCTGGTCATCGATCTGCAGATGCAGGAACTGGCCGAATTGATGAAAGGCACCGATGGTTATGCCATCGAACAACAGACCAAGCGCCTTTCACAAGTAACCGATGCCTTTGCCGCCCGTCGTATGAACCAGACGGTGAAAGCCGCCCTGGCGGGACGCAACCTGAATGAAATTGAGGAATAACTGATGCCGCAGGTCATTTTTCTGCCACACGCCGAGCATTGCCCGGACGGTATGGTCGTGGAGGCTGAGACCGGCAAGTCCCTTCTCGAAGTCGCCCATGACAACCACATCGAGATTGAGAGTGCCTGTGGTGGCGTCAATGCCTGCACCACCTGTCACTGCATTATCCGCGAAGGTTTCAATAGCCTCGAAGAGGCCGATGAGCTGGAAGAGGACTATCTTGATAGGGCATGGGGCCTGGAACCGACTTCGCGCCTGAGCTGTCAGGCAAAGGTGGGGACTGAAGACCTCACCGTCGAAATTCCGAAGTATTCGCTCAACCATGCGGCCGAAGCGCCGCACTGATTCAAGGAAGTGTCATGAGTCTTAAATGGGTTGATGTGCAAGAGATCGCTATTCTGCTGGCCGATGGCCATCCGGATATGGATCCCTATTCGGTGAACTTTGTAGCTTTGCGTGACATGGTCATGGCCTTGCCAGGGTTCGACGACGAGCGGGATCGCGGCGGTGAAAAGGTTCTTGAAGCTATCCAGACTGCCTGGAAAGAAGAACAGGACTGAAGCCTCCCTCACGCAGTTAGGCAATACCCAAGAACCCGCGTATAATTCGCGGGTTTAATTTTTCGCAAATTACCGTTTCTGGAGTTACACCATGGCTGTTCAACGTACTTTCTCCATCATCAAGCCTGACGCTGTTGCAAAAAACGTCATCGGCGAGATCACCACTCGTTTCGAAAAAGCCGGCCTGAAGGTTGTAGCTTCGAAACTCAAGCAACTGTCCAAGGCTGAAGCTGAAGGCTTCTACGCTGAGCACAGCGCTCGTGGTTTCTTCGGCGACCTGGTTGCCTTCATGATCTCCGGTCCTGTTGTTGTACAGGTTCTGGAAGGCGAAAACGCTATCGCTCTGAACCGTGAGCTGATGGGCGCTACCAACCCTAAAGAAGCTGCTGCCGGCACCATCCGTGCTGACTTCGCTGACTCCATCGACGCCAACGCTGTACACGGTTCGGACTCCGAAGCCGCTGCTGCTCGCGAAATTTCGTACTTCTTCGCAGCTACTGAAGTAACCACTCGCTAAGCATTGGCTTAAGAGTGAAGGTGAATCCATGACTACATCGACTGTAAAAACCAACCTGCTGGGGCTGACTCAACAGGAAATGGAAAAATTCTTCGACTCAATCGGGGAGAAGCGTTTCCGTGCCGGTCAGGTAATGAAGTGGATTCACCACTTTGGCGTCGACGATTTCGACGCCATGACGAACGTCAGCAAGGCCCTGCGCGACAAGCTCAAGGCTATTGCCGAGGTTCGTGGTCCCGAGGTTGTCAGCGAGGACATCTCCAGCGACGGCACCCGTAAGTGGGTGGTGCGCGTGGCGTCCGGCAGTTGCGTCGAGACCGTCTACATTCCCCAGGGCAAGCGCGGCACTTTGTGCGTTTCGTCCCAGGCAGGCTGTGCCCTGGACTGCAGTTTCTGCTCCACCGGCAAGCAAGGCTTCAATAGCAACCTCACTGCCGCCGAAGTCATCGGCCAGGTGTGGATTGCCAACAAATCCTTTGGCAGCGTCCCGGCAACCGTCGACCGTGCCATCACCAACGTGGTGATGATGGGCATGGGTGAGCCGCTGCTGAACTTCGACAACGTGATTGCGGCCATGCATTTGATGATGGACGACCTGGGCTACGGCATCTCCAAGCGCCGTGTGACCCTGTCGACCTCCGGCGTGGTCCCGATGATCGATGAGCTGGCCAAGCACATCGACGTCTCCCTGGCGTTGTCGCTGCACGCACCCAATGACGCATTGCGTAACCAATTGGTGCCGATCAACAAGAAGTATCCGCTTAAGATGCTGCTCGAGTCTTGCCAGCGTTATATGGCGACCTTGGGTGAGAAGCGCGTGCTGACCATTGAGTACACCATGCTCAAGGACATCAACGACAAGGTCGAACACGCGGTCGAGATGATCGAGTTGCTCAAGAACACCCCGTGCAAGATCAACCTGATCCCGTTCAACCCGTTTCCCCATTCTGGCTACGAGCGGCCGAGCAACAACGCCATCCGCCGTTTCCAGGATCAACTGCACCAGGCAGGCTACAACGTGACTGTGCGCACCACCCGTGGTGAAGACATCGACGCCGCCTGTGGCCAATTGGTCGGACAGGTGCTGGACCGCACCCGTCGCAGCGAGCGTTATATCGCCGTGCGTGAACTGAACGCCGCCGACGATTTGCCGCAAATTGCTGTGAATCGAATCTGAGAGAGGATCTCTATGCCCTTGCGCCTTGCGCTGCTTTTGCTTGTTGCCAGCCTCTCGGTTGGCTGTGTTTCATCGGGCTCTGACAGCCCGTTGCAAACCGGCAAGGGCCGTGACGAAGCGCGTGCTGCCTATGTGCAGTTGGGGCTGGGTTACCTGCGCCAGGGGTTGAGCGAGCAGGCCAAGGTGCCGCTGCAAAAGGCCCTGGCCCTCGACAACCAGGATGCCGACGCCAATGCGGCGCTGGCCCTGGTATTCCAGGCCCAGGCCGAGCCCGAGCTGGCCGACCAGTATTACCAGAAGGCTCTGGCGGTTCGCCCCCATGATCCGCGCCTGCTCAATAACTACGGCAGCTTCCTGTTCCAGCAGGAACGTTATGAACAAGCATCCGGTTATTTCCAGCAGGCCGCCACTGATACCCTATATCCTGAACGTTCGCGGGTTTTCGAGAACCTTGGGGTGACGTCTGTGCGCCTTGGCCAGCGGGAAAACGCCCGCCAGCAACTGGAAAAAGCCCTGCACCTGAACCAACGCCAGCCACGGGCCTTGCTTGAAATGGCCCAGTTGTCGTTTGAAGACAGGCATTATGTGCCGGCACGTGACTATTACGAGCGTTTTAGCCTGCTCAGTGGGCAAAATGCACGTAGTCTATTGCTCGGTGTGCGCCTGGCCACGGTTCATGAAGAACGCGACAAGGCCGCACGTTTTGGCCAGCAACTAGAACGACTCTATCCCGGTACGCCGGAATATCAGCAATACCTGTCGGAGCAATGATGAAAGCCGCGCACCCGGAAGTTGTAGCCGCTAATCGCGTTAACCCAGGCGAGACCTTGCGTCAGGCCCGCGAAATCAATGGTTGGTCACTGGAAGAAGTGGCCCTCAAGCTCAATTTGACCACCACTTCCCTGGGCAACCTGGAAAACGGCGCGTTCGACAAACTGCCCGGGCATACCTTCGCCCGCGGTTATATCCGTGCCTACGCCAAGCTGCTGGGCACCGACCAGGCCATCCTGGTCCAGCAATTCGACCAGTTCACCGGTACCGACTCCCAGGGCAGCAACGTGCACGGTCTCGGTCGTATTGAAGAGCCGGTGCGCGTTTCCCACACTATTTTGCGAATTGTCAGCCTGTTGCTGCTGATTGCAGTGATCGGTGGTGGCTTTATCTGGTGGCAGGATCAGACCTCGCTGCGCAGCAAGGACCTGGTCAGCAACGCCCTGGAGCATGTCGAAGTCGAAAGCGCCGACGGCACCACCCAGATCCACCCCCTGGACGAGCCGGAAGACCAGGCTGTGGCCCAGGGCGAGGCCGCAGCTGGAACCAACCTTGACCTGCAAGCGGCTCAACCGCCCGTCGATGCCGGCACTGAATCGGCTCCGGCCGCCGTTGCACCGGCTCCAGCCGTGCCGGCAACCCCGGCTCCGGTCACTGCGGTCCAGGCGCCCGCCGCTCCGGCCCCGACCCCGGTCGCGCCAACGGTAGCCGCCCCTGTCGCCCAGGCGCCTGCCAGTGTGGCCGGCGATGGCCGTCTCCAGATTACCTACGTCGCTGACTGCTGGACACAAGTCACCGATGGCAATGGCAAGGTCCTGTTCAGTGCTTTGAAGCGTAAGGGAGATACGCTTGATCAGGTCGGCAAGCCTCCTTTGACGCTGCGTCTGGGCTTTGCCCGTGGCGCGCAAGTGGCCTATAACGGCCAGCCTGTGGACGTGGCGCCGTTCACCAGTGGCGAGACCGCTCGCCTGAAGTTGGGACAATAGTCATGCACGGCGAATCTCCAATCAAACGTCGCGTATCGCGCAAGATCTGGGTTGGCTCCGTGCCGGTGGGTGGCGATGCCCCCATCGCCGTACAGAGCATGACCAACAGCGACACCAATGATGTGGCGGCCACCGTGGCCCAGATCAACCGCCTGGAGGCTGCGGGCGTCGATATCGTGCGGGTTTCCGTGCCGGATATGGACGCCGCCGAAGCCTTCGGCCGCATCAAGCAACTGGTCAAGGTGCCGTTGGTCGCCGATATTCACTTCGACTACAAGATCGCTCTGCGCGTAGCCGAACTGGGCGTCGACTGTCTGCGGATCAACCCGGGCAACATCGGCCGCGAAGACCGAGTGCGTGCCGTGGTCGACGCTGCCCGCGATCGCGGGATCCCGATCCGTATCGGCGTCAACGCCGGTTCCCTGGAAAAAGACCTGCAAAAGAAATATGGCGAGCCTACTCCGGCAGCGCTGGTCGAGTCCGCACTGCGCCATGTCGAGCACCTTGAACGCCTGAATTTCCAGGACTTCAAGGTCAGCGTAAAGGCTTCCGACGTGTTCATGGCCGTAGAAGCCTACCGCCTGTTGGCCAAGGAAATCGTGCAGCCGTTGCACCTGGGCATCACTGAAGCCGGCGGTTTGCGTTCAGGCACAGTGAAATCTGCAGTAGGTCTCGGTATGCTGCTGGCCGACGGGATTGGCGATACCATTCGCATCTCCCTGGCGGCGGACCCGGTAGAGGAAGTGAAAGTCGGCTACGACATTCTCAAATCCCTGCATCTACGCTCCCGTGGCATCAATTTTATTGCCTGCCCGAGCTGCTCGCGGCAGAACTTCGACGTGGTGAAAACCATGAACGAGTTGGAAGTACGCCTGGAAGATCTGCTGGTGCCGCTGGATGTCGCGGTCATCGGTTGTGTGGTCAACGGGCCAGGTGAGGCCAAAGAGGCACATGTGGGCCTGACCGGCGGTACCCCGAACCTGATTTACATCGACGGCAAGCCGTCGCAGAAATTGACGAATGACAATCTGGTGGATCAGCTCGAAAAGCTGATCCGCGACAAAGCGGCCGAGAAGGTCGCCGCAGACGCAGCGCTGATCGCTCGCGGCTGATTGAACGAATTTAAGGATTTGATGTGAGCAAGTCTCTGCAAGCCATCCGTGGCATGAACGACATCCTGCCCGAACAGACGCCCCTGTGGCGCTATTTCGAGAGCACGGTCGCGCGCCTGCTGGATAACTACGGTTACAAGCAGATCCGCATGCCAATCGTCGAGTTCACCGAGCTGTTCAAGCGCTCCATCGGTGAAGTGACCGACATCGTCGAAAAAGAGATGTACACCTTCGAGGACCGCAACGGCGACTCCCTGACCCTGCGTCCGGAAGGTACCGCTGCGTGCGTGCGCGCCGTGCTCGAACATGGCATCACCGGTGGTGGGCAGACTCAGAAGCTGTGGTACATCGGCCCGATGTTCCGGCACGAACGCCCGCAAAAAGGCCGTTATCGCCAGTTTCACCAGATCGGTTGCGAAGTCTTCAACCTCGATGGCCCGGATATCGATGCCGAGTTGATCGTACTGACCTGGCGCCTGTGGGGCCAGTTGGGCATTCGCGACGCGGTCAAGCTTGAACTCAACAGCCTGGGCACCAGCGAATCCCGTGGCCGCTACCGCGAAGCCCTGGTCGAGTACCTGTCGGCCCACCTGGACAAGCTCGATGAAGACAGCCAGCGTCGCCTGAAGACCAACCCGTTGCGCGTCCTCGATACCAAGAACGCCGACACCCAGGCCGTGCTGGTCGACGCGCCGAAAATGGCCGACTACCTGGACGATGAATCCCGCACGCATTTCGAGGGCCTCAAGGCTCGCCTGGATGCGGCCGGTATTCCCTACGTGATCAACCCCAAGTTGGTGCGCGGCCTCGATTACTACAGCAAGACCGTGTTCGAGTGGGTCACCGACAAGCTCGGCGCCCAGGGCACCGTGTGTGCCGGTGGTCGCTACGACGGCCTGGTCGAGCAGATGGGCGGCAAGCCGACCACGGGCGTGGGCTTTGCCATGGGCATCGAGCGGCTGATCCTGCTGCTGGAAACCCTGGAGCAGATCCCCGAAGAAATTTCCCGTCAGGTGGACGTGTACCTGTGCGCCTTTGGCGAGGCGGCCGAACTGGCTGGCCTGGCCTTGAGCGAACAGTTGCGCGACCAACTGCCGAGCCTGCGCCTGCAGGTCAATGCCGGCGCTGGCAGCTTCAAGAGCCAATTCAAGAAAGCCGACAAGAGTGGCGCGTTGTACGCGCTGATCCTGGGCGACGATGAACTGGCCCAGCAAGTAGTAAGTGTCAAACCCCTGCGTGGCCAGGGCGAACAACAAAGCATTGCCTTTGATGCGCTTGCCGCGCACTTGGCCACCTGCATCGTGCAGGGTTGAAGCTGTCAAACAGCCGAATTTAGCGATTAAGGAGTATTGGGGTGTCGAGTACTGAAGATGATCAGCTGGCCGAGTTCAAAGACTGGTGGCAGCGTAACGGCAAACCCCTGGTAACTGGCGGCCTGTTGGCGCTGGTAGTGGTGTTCGGTTGGCAGGCGTTCCAGAAGTATCAGAGCAATCAGTCGCAAGGCGCCTCGATGCTCTATCAGCAACTGCTGGAAACCACGCTGACCCCTACTGGCAAGCCTGATCCTGCCCAAGTGGCGGACCTGGCCGGCAAGCTGAAAAACGAATTTGGCGGTAGCACCTACGCCCAATACGGCAGCCTGTTCGTCGCGAAAGTCGCGGTTGATACCGGCAAGCTGGATGACGCAGCCTCCGAACTCAAAGCCATCGCCGACAAGCCGAGCAACCCGACCCTGGGTGAAATCGCACGTCAGCGCCTGGCCCAGGTCCTGGCTGCACAGAACAAGGCCGACGAAGCACTGAAACTGCTCGACGGCGATGCTGACAAGGCATTTGTAGCCACTCGCGAAGAGCTCAAGGGGGACCTGCTGGTCCAATTGGGTCGTACCGACGAAGCCAATGCTGCGTACCAAAAAGCCAAGGCTGCGCTGTCTGATGAAGCAGCGGTCGGTGGCTTACAAATCAAGCTGGACGACTTGGCCAAAGGGGATGCGTGACGTGATCCGTTGGAAACATGCAGCATTGCTGGCTCTGGCCGTTTTGGCCGCGGGTTGCAGCAGCAACAGCAAAAAAGAACTGCCTCCGGCCGAGCTGACCAGCTTCAAGGAAGAAGTGGTCCTGCAAAAGCAGTGGAGCCGCTCCATCGGTGACGGCCAGGGTGATACCTACAACATGTTGGTACCGGCAATCGACGGTGACAACATTGTGGCCGCTGACGTGAATGGTGTCGTGATCTCCATGGACCGCATGAACGGCGACGTCAAGTGGAAGAAAGATCTCGAACTGCCGGTTTCCGGCGCCGTTGGCGTGGGTTACGGCATGGTGATGATCGGCACGCTGAAAGGCGAAGTCGTTGCCCTGGATTCGAGCACCGGTGAAGAGAAATGGCGCGCTCGCGTGACCAGTGAAGTGCTCGCACCGCCTGCCACCAATGGCGATATCGTCGTGGTGCAAACCCAGGATGACCGTGTCATCGGCCTTGACGCCAACACCGGTGAGCAGCGCTGGCTGTACGACAGCACCCCTGCGGTGCTGACATTGCGCGGTACCAGTGGTCCGGTTGTGACCAATAACCTGGCGCTGGCAGGTCTTTCGACCGGTAAAGTGGTCGCCCTGGATACCCAGAACGGCGTGCCGGCCTGGGAATCGCGGGTCGCCATTCCGCAAGGTCGCTCCGAGTTGGACCGTGTCGTGGACATCGACGGTGGCTTGCTGCTGTCGGGTGAAACCCTGTACGTCGCCACTTACCAGGGCCGCGTTGCGGCGCTGGACCTGCAAAGCGGCCGTGTTCTCTGGCAGCGTGATGCCTCCAGCTACGCCGGTGTCGCCCAAGGGTTTGGCAGCGTCTACGTGAGCCTGGCATCCGGTACCGTTGAAAGCGTCGACGAGCGTTCCACCACAGCCCTGTGGAGCAACGACTCGCTGGCTCGCCGTCAACTGTCGGCGCCGGAAGTGTTCTCCAGCTATGTAGCGGTAGGCGACCTGGAAGGTTACCTGCACCTGCTGAGCCAGGTGGACGGGCGCTTTGTCGGCCGTGAACGTATCGACAGCGACGGCCTGCGTGCGCGTCCGCTGGTGGTAGGCAACATGCTTTATGTGTTTGGTAACAGCGGCAAGCTGGAAGCCCTGACCATCAAGTAAGAACTATGCTTGGGGTAACCCCCAGGCGGCCCTACTTCAATACCTGTTGCTGTAGGAGCGAGCTTGCTCGCGAAGGACGTCAACGATAACGCGGGTTTTCTGGATAAACGCGTCGTCCTCGGGTTTTTCGCGAGCAAGCTCGCTCCTACAGTAGCGGGGGCAGAGCAGGGCATGTGGCATTTCAAATGCCGCCCCGAGCACCAGCCGCTGCCTTGCAGCGGCTTTTGTATTTTCTGAAATAACGCAGTGGAGAGCCGCATGGTTCCCGTAATCGCCCTGGTGGGCCGACCTAACGTCGGCAAGTCCACCTTGTTCAACCGCCTGACCAGGACTCGCGACGCCATCGTCGGCGACTTGTCCGGTCTGACCCGTGATCGCCAATACGGTGAGGCAAAGTGGCAAGGGCGCTCCTACATTATTGTCGACACCGGTGGTATCTCCGGTGACGAGCATGGCATGGACGAAAAGATGGCCGAGCAGTCGCTGCTGGCCATTGAAGAAGCCGATGTCGTGTTGTTCCTGGTGGATGCCCGTGCGGGCTACACCGCTGCCGACCAGATGATCGGCGAGCACCTGCGCAAGCGCAACAAGCGTTCCTATCTGATCGCCAACAAGATCGACAACATCGATCCTGAGGCGGCCCGCGCCGAATTCAGCCCGATGGGCCTGGGTGACGCGATCCCGGTCGCCGGTGCCCATGGTCGCGGCATCACCCAGATGCTGGAAATCGCCCTGCGCGACTTCCCCAAGGATGACGCCGACGAAGTTGAAGGCGAAGAAGAACTCGTTGCCGAAGGTGAGGAAGCCAAGCGCATTCCTGGCCCAAGCGAAAAAGACGGCATCAAGATCGCCATCATTGGCCGTCCGAACGTCGGCAAGTCGACCCTGGTCAACCGCATGCTCGGTGAAGACCGGGTAATCGTCTATGACCAGCCCGGCACCACCCGTGACAGCATCTACATCCCGTTCGAGCGCAACGACGAGAAGTACACGCTGATCGACACCGCCGGTGTGCGCAAGCGCGGCAAGATCCACGAGGAAGTCGAAAAGTTCTCGGTGGTGAAAACCCTGCAGGCGATCAAAGACGCCAACGTGGTGATCTTCGTCATGGACGCCCGCGAAGGCGTGGTCGACCACGACCTCAACCTGCTGGGCTTTGCCCTGGAGGCCGGTCGGGCATTGGTGATCGCGATCAACAAATGGGACGGCATGACCCCGAGCGAGCGTGACTTCGTCAAGGTCGAGCTGCAACGCCGGTTGTTCTTCGTCGACTTCGCCGACATCCACTTTATCTCGGCGCTGCACGGCACCGGCGTGGGCAACCTCTACGCCTCGGTACAGAACTCGTTCAAGTCCGCGGTCACCCGCTGGCCGACCAACCGCCTGACCCAGATCCTTGAGGATGCAGTTGGCGAGCACGCGCCGCCGATGGTCAACAACCGCCGGATCAAGCTGCGTTACGCCCACTTGGGTGGTGCCAACCCGCCGATTATCGTGATCCACGGTAACCAGATCGAGAAGGTGCCTAAGTCCTACGTGCGCTACCTGGAAAACACCTACCGTCGTGTCTTGAAGCTGGTCGGTACGCCGATCCGCATCGAGTTCAAAGGTGGCGAGAACCCGTACGAAGGCAACAAGAACAGCCTGACTGACCGCCAAGTGAACAAGAAACGTCGCTTGATGAGCCACAACAAGAAGGCTGACAAAAAGCGTAAAGACCGCCGCTGACCGTGGGGCTGGCGTGTGTGGGAGCGGGCTTGCCCGCGATAGCGATAGATCAGACACCAACTTGCTGACTGACCCACCGCTACCCAGGCAAGCCAGTACCTATACCAGTTAGGCGTTACCCAAAAAGGGCTCTGAACGAGCCCTTTTTTGTGCCTCACGATTGACCCCTCGGCGCTTGCAGCTTACAACTTGTAACTCACCGTCAGGGGCCCACCGAATGATCACCAGCAAGCTGCCAAACGTCGGCACCACCATCTTCACCACCATGTCGCAACTCGCTGCGCAAACCGGCGCGCTGAACCTGTCCCAGGGCTTCCCCGATTTCAACGGCCCCCAGGCCTTGCTCGACGCGGTGGGCAAACATGTTGCCAACGGTCATAACCAATACGCGCCAATGACCGGTCTACCGGCCCTGCGCCAGCAAGTGGCGGCCAAGGTCGCCCGCAGCTACGGCGTGCAGGTTGATCCCGACAGCGAGGTGACCATCACCCCCGGCGCCACCCAGGCGATCTTCTGTGCGATCCAGGCGGTGATCCGCAGCGGTGATGAAGTCATCGTCTTCGACCCGTGCTACGACAGCTACGAGCCCTCTGTGGAGTTGGCCGGCGGTCGTTGTGTGCATGTGCCATTGGGGCTGGCGGACTTCAGCCTGGATTTCGAGCAGATCAAGGCCGCGCTATCACCGCGCACGCGCATGATCATCCTCAACACCCCGCACAACCCCAGCGGTGCCCTGATCAGCTGTGCCGAGCTGGACCAGTTGGCCGAGCTGATCCGTGACCGCGATATCTATCTGGTCAGCGATGAGGTCTACGAACACCTGGTATTCGATGGCGTGCCCCACGTCAGCGTCCTGGCCCACGAGGAGCTGTATCAGCGCGCGTTCGTGGTCAGCTCTTTTGGCAAGACCTACCACGTCACCGGCTGGAAAACCGGTTACGTGGTTGCGCCTGCGGCCTTGAGCGCCGAACTGCGCAAGGTGCATCAATACGTCAGCTTCTGCGGCGTGACGCCGTTGCAGTTTGCCCTGGCCGACTTTATGGCCGAGCACCCTAAACACGTCGAGGAGCTACCGGCTTTTTACCAGGCCAAGCGTGACCTGTTCTGCGATCTGCTGGCCCCCTCGCGTTTCAGTTTCACGCGGGTGGCCGGTACTTACTTTCAACTGGTGGATTACTCACAGATTCGCCCGGATCTGGATGACGTGGCCATGTCGCTGTGGATGACCCGCGAACATGGCGTGGCGACGATTCCGGTCTCGGTGTTCTACCAGAACCCACCCCAAGGCCAGCGCCTGGTGCGCCTGTGCTTTGCCAAACGCGAGGAGACGCTGCGCCAAGCAGCCGAGAAACTATGCGTGATCTGAGTGCGTTACCCGATCTGAACATCGCCCTGGTTCAGACCACCCTGGCCTGGCATGACCGCCAAGCCAACCTGGAGCATTTCGAGTTGCTGCTGGAGCAAGCCAGGGGCGCCGACTTGATCGTGCTGCCGGAAATGTTCACTACCGGTTTTTCCATGGAGTCCGAAGCCCTGGCCGAAGCCGAAAACGGCCCGACCCATGAGTGGCTCAAGGTCCAGGCGCAGCAGTACAACGCGGTAGTCACCGGTAGCGTGATTATCCAGGCCGCCGATGGCAGTCACCGCAACCGCCTGTTGTGGGCGCGACCCGATGGCGAGGTGTTGCACTACGACAAGCGGCACCTGTTTCGCATGGCGGGCGAGCACAATCACTACACCCCCGGCGAGCGGCAGGTGCAGTTCGAGCTCAAGGGCTGGCGGATTCGCCCGTTGATCTGCTACGACCTGCGCTTCCCGGTGTGGAGTCGTGATGCCCAGGATACGGACCTGTTGTTGTACACCGCCAATTGGCCGGGGGCACGGCGCCAGCACTGGAACCGCCTGTTGCCGGCGCGGGCCATCGAGAACTTGTGCTATGTGGCGGCGGTAAACCGGGTAGGAACGGACGGCAAGGGGTTTGCTTACACGGGGGACAGCCAAGTCCTCGACTTCCAGGGCGAAAGCCTGTTGAGCGCAGGGGAGGCGGACGGGGTGTTCCAGGTCTGCCTGGAGGCGGCGCAGTTGGCGGAGTATCGCCAGAGGTTTCCGGCGAACCTGGATGCCGATAGCTTTCAGTTTGTCTGATAAATCTTTGGTGTATGGGAGATAGCTATCGCGGGCAAGCCCGCTCCCACAGGGAAATGCATTCCAAATGTGGGAGCGGGCTTGCCCGCGATAGGGCCATCAGCACCACGCCAGCCCCAAAGTAAAAAGGCCCCTGGATTCGCATCCAGGGGCCTTTGGCTTTTCAGCGGTCAGTTACGCCGCTTTCGCTTCCAGCTGGCTCAACGAGCGGTTCAGCGCGCTGAACACCGCCTTGAAGCTGGCCGTGGTGATGTTTTCATCAATCCCCACGCCATGCACCGGACGCTCGCCGTTCACGCGCAGTTCGATGTAAGCCGCAGCCTTGGCGTTAGTACCTGCGCCGATCGCGTGCTCGTTGTAGTCCATGATCTCGACACCAATCGGCAGGCCGGCCACCAGCGCTTCCAGCGCGCCGTTGCCTTTGCCGTGCCAGCGCAGGTTGGTTTCGCCCTGGCCCTTGCCGGAGACTTCAACTTCTACCGAGCTGTTGCCGTTTTCTTCTTGCAAGCGGTGGCTGACCAGCGCGTACGGGGTGTTGGCTTGCAGGTATTCACGCTGCAGCAACGCGTGGATCTGCGAGGCGGTCATCTCCAGGCCCACGCGGTCGGTTTCGGCCTGGACTACCTGGCTGAACTCGATCTGCATGCGGCGTGGCAAGCTGATGCCGTATTCCTGTTCCAGCAGGTAAGCGATACCGCCCTTGCCCGACTGGCTGTTGACGCGGATCACCGCTTCGTAGCTGCGGCCAATATCGGCCGGGTCGATTGGCAAGTACGGCACTTCCCACAAGGCATCCGGTTTCTGCTGGGCGAAGCCTTTGCGGATTGCATCCTGGTGCGAGCCGGAGAACGCGGTGTGGACCAGATCGCCCACATACGGGTGACGTGGGTGCACCGGGATCTGGTTGCACTCCTCGACCACTTTGCGCACGCCGTCGATATCGGAGAAGTCCAACTCAGGGTTTACGCCCTGGGTGTAGAGGTTCAAGGCGACGGTGACGAGGTCGACGTTACCAGTACGCTCGCCGTTGCCGAACAGGCAGCCTTCGACACGGTCGGCACCCGCCATCAGGCCCAGCTCGGTGGCGGCGACGCCAGTGCCACGGTCGTTGTGGGTGTGCAGGCTGATGATCACGCTGTCACGACGGTTGATATGGCGACCGAACCATTCGATCTGGTCGGCATAGATGTTCGGCGTGGCGCATTCCACGGTGGCCGGCAGGTTGAGGATCATCTTGTGCTCGGGCGTCGGGTTCCACACCTCGATCACTGCGTCACATACTTCCTTGGCGAATTCCAGCTCAGTGGCGCTGAAGGTCTCTGGCGAGTACTCGAAAGTCCACTGGGTTTCAGGCTGCTGGGCGGCGTACTTGACGAACAGCTTGGCGGCGTCGACCGCGATGGCCTTGATCCCGTCCTTGTCCTGATTGAACACGATACGGCGGAAGGATGGCGAGGTGGCGTTGTACAAGTGCACGATGGCTTTCTTGGCGCCGCGCAAGGATTCGAAAGTACGCGCGATCAAGTCTTCACGGCCCTGGGTCAGCACCTGGATGGTGGTGTCCTCGGGGATATGGTTGTCTTCGATCAGGGTGCGTACGAAGTCGAAGTCAGTCTGCGAAGCGGCCGGGAACGAGGCTTCAATCTCTTTCACGCCCACCGAGACCAGGGTTTTCCAGAAACGCAGTTTCTTCACGGCGTCCATCGGTTCGATCAACGACTGGTTGCCGTCGCGCAAGTCGGAACTGCACCAGATCGGCGCGGTGGTGATGGTCTTCGACGGCCAGGTACGGTCCGGGATATCAATGGTCGGGAACGCGCGGTATTTCGAAGACGGGTCTTTGAGCATGCTCATCAGAAGAATCCTTGTTGTAGGGCCGAGAAGAGGCGGCCTGCCAGAAAGCGTTTATTAGGGATGCAAACCGGGGACGAGGCAGATCGATTCAGCCTGGCAGTCGTGCGCTGACGAGGCACAGGCTGCGGTGCTGGCGGAGCTGAATGAGGGTGTGAGAGGTTTTCATAAGCTCAACCCTAACCGGCGAGGTGAAAGATGGCAAGCAGTCGGAAAAAATTGAGAGAAGTTCTGCTATTGATCTGGTAAACGAGATTTTATAGTGAGTAAAGTCTGGAAGCTTTGTTTTATTTGCGTGAGGGTTTGCAGACGCGCAATCAGTGCAGACTGATCTGGCGCCATCGCGTGCAAGCCTGCGATGACGCCAGTCTGCCCCGCGATCAGATCAAGGCTGGAACGCCCCTATAAAGATCGCCGGGTCCACTCGCGCATCATTCAAGCTGATATTCCAATGCATATGCGGCCCGGTCGCTCGGCCCGTCGAACCGACCTTGCCAACCACCGCCCCGCGCACCAGTTGCTGGCCCACCTTCACATCAATCTTCGACATATGGCAGAACATGCTGATAAAGCCCTGGCCGTGGTCGACAAACACCGTGTTGCCGTTAAAGAAGTAGTTCCCCACCAGAATCACCTTGCCATTGGCCGGGGTCTTGATCGGCGTGCCAGCGGGCACCGCGAAGTCCAGGCCCGAGTGCGGGTTGCGTTCTTCACCGTTGAAGAAGCGGCGCACGCCGAACTTGCTGGACAGCGGGCCGTTCACTGGCTTGTCCAGCACCAGGTTGCTTGGCAAGTTCGGGCTGAAGCTGCGGTAAGCCTTGAGCTGCACGGCCAACTCGCCCTCGATGCGCTTGAGTTGCGCAGGCTCGGGGTTGACCTGGCTTTTGTTCTTCAGGGTGATGCGCTGCTCTGGATACTTCTTGAAACCGACGATAAACGGTAGGTTGCGCCCACCGCTGCTAATGCGCTCGTTACCGGGCTTGACCGTCAGCGGGATGCCGACAATCGCCAGCCAGTTGTCCTGTTCCTTGACCACTAGCACCGGTTTGCCCTGATAAGTGGCTTTCGGCGCGGCGGCCCCAGGGCCCAGGTCGACCACGGCCACGCCACCGGGCACCGGCTTGTTCAGGGTGCGGGTGATGTAGCTGTCGGCGTGGGCGTTAAAAGCGAGGCACAGCAGCAGCAACAGGCTAAATAGACGAGGCATCAATCAATCCAGTAATGAAAGGGTGACGGGTGTCAGGTGGTTATCTTCCACCCGCACTTGCAGTTGGCCCTCACCGAGACGCGCGGTCAGGCGCTGGCCGGTATGGGTTTGCGCGGCATTGCGAATGGCCTGGCCGCGCTCGTCCAGCAGGATGCTGTAGCCACGGCCCAGGGTCGCCAGCGGGCTGACCACCTGCAACGTCTGCACCTGGCTTTGCAGTTGCAGGCGGCGCGCCTTGAGACCTTCGCGCATGGCCCGGGGCAGGCGCTCGGCGAGGCTGTCCAGGCGCTGGCGCAGCAGGGCCAGTTGGCGCCCCGGGTGCTGGCCGGCCAGGCGGGTTTCGAGGCGGATCAGGCGTTCGCGACGGGTATTGAGGCTGCGCTCGAACGCCCTACGCAGGCGCATATCCAGGTCATCCAGACGCTGGGCCTGCTGGCGCAGACGCTCACCGGGGTGACGCAGGCGCCGGGCCATGCCTTCCAGGCGCAGGCGGTCGTGGGTCAGTCGATTGCGCATCAACATCACCAGGCGCCGGTGCAGGCTTTCGACCTGGCGTACCAGGTTGCTGGCATCCGGCGCCAGCAACTCAGCGGCAGCCGAGGGCGTGGGGGCGCGCACATCGGCCACGAAGTCACTGATGGATACATCGGTTTCATGGCCAACCGCACTGACGATAGGCGTGACACACGCATCGATGGCACGGGCCACGGCTTCTTCGTTGAAACACCAGAGGTCTTCCAGCGAGCCGCCGCCACGGGCCAGGATCAGCGCATCAAAGCCCCGGGCATCCGCCAGCTTGAGGGCGCGGACAATCTGCGCCACTGCTTCACGGCCCTGCACGGCGGTGGGGATCAGGGTCAGTTGCACGTTTGGTGCACGGCGGGCGAATACACTGATGATGTCGCGAATCACCGCGCCGGTGGGTGAACTGATAATGCCGATGCGGCGCGGATGGGCCGGCAGCGGCACCTTGCGCTCGGCACTGAACAGCCCTTCGGCGCTGAGCTTTTCCTTCAAGGCATCGAAGGCCAGGCGCAGCGCACCATCGCCGGCTGGCTCTACAGTGTCGAGGATCAACTGGTAGTCGCCACGCCCCTCGAACAGCGAGACTTTGCCCCGCACCTTGACCGCCAGGCCATCCTTCAATGCCTGGCGCACGCGCGCGGCGTTGTTGCGAAACAGCGCACACCGTACCTGCGCGCCGCTGTCCTTGAGGGTGAAATACACATGCCCAGAGGCCGGGCGGGCGAGGTTGGAGATCTCGCCTTCGACCCAGATATTGGTGAACACGTCCTCGAGCAACACCCGAGCGCGGCCGTTGAGTTGGCTGACAGTCAGGACTTCGCGGTCCAGGCCCAGGCGGGCAAACGGGTCTTTCATCATGGCAAGAGATCTTTAGTCATGGGCGGCAGTTTATAGGCATTCGGCCAGTGTTTGACAGAACTGCGCAACCAACGCGCTCGGCGCCTGCGCACAGGCCAGGGCCACTGTGCTGTGACAATCAGGGTCGGCCAGGGGCAGGAAGTGAATGTTGGCCGGGGCGATATCACGCATCGACTCGGGCAGCAGCGCAATGCCAAATCCAGCCTGGATCAACTGCAGTTGGGTGGTCTTGCGCGACATCACCCGCGCGGCCTTGGGGAAAAATCCGGCACGCATGCACAACTCGGCCGACAGGTAACTCAGGCCGCCGCGTTGTGGGTGGGGGATCGAAATAAAGGCTTGGTCTTTCAATTGCGCCAGTTCAATGGCCGAGGAATGCCGGGCCAAAGGATGGGTAGGAGGTACAGCCAGCAGCAGTGGCTCTTTATACAGAGGCACGATACGTACCCCTTCGCGCTGGCGCAGCACCGGCAGGCGCAGCAGGCCGACCTCCAGCCGACCGTCGGCAATGTCCTCCAACTGCGCTTCTGAGGACAGTTTGACGATATCCATCGACACCCCGGGACACTGCTCCAGCCAGGCGCCGATCCCGCGCAGGACACGCCCGCTCATCGGCACCGTGCTGGAGTGGCTCAGGCGGAGCGTGCCGAGTTGGCCGTGGCCGACCTGGGTCGCCAATTCACTGGCCTTGTGCAACTCGCCCAGCAGGTTGCGCGCCCGTGGATAAAACGCCTCGCCGGCGGCCGTCAGGCGCGGGAGGCGGGCGGTGCGCTCGAACAGCGGGGTTTGCAGGAGGGTTTCCAGCTCCTTGATCTGCCGGCTGAGGGCCGATTGCGCGACAAACAGGCGCTCGGCGGCAGCGCTGAAGCTGCCACTCTCGGCAATTTCGACGAAGTAACGCAGTTGTCGGGTAGAAATCACCAGTCATGCCTTTTTGAGATAGATGGATGGCTTTGAAGATATTAGTCGCAACACATCAGCTTGGCTAAAGTGAGGGCCATCGCTAACAAGGAATATTTCATGAGCCTGGTTGAATTGATGGCGCAGTGGTCGTTTGGTCCGGTGGACTGGCTGGTGATCGGCCTGGGGATCACCCTGGCCTATATCGTGTTTGGCATCGCCGGCTTCGGCACGGCACTGGTGGCCGGGCCGATCCTGATTATGTTCATGCCGCTGTCGAAGATCATTCCGTTGCTGGTGCTGCTGGATTTCGTCGCGGCCTTTGGCAACCTGCTGCAATCGCGGCGGGATGTGGTCAAGCCGGAACTATTGCGGTTACTGCCGTGCATGGCCATTGGCTGCACCCTTGGTGTGATCTTCTTGCTTAACCTGCATTCGGACCTGCTCCTGCTGTTGATGGGCCTGTTTATCAGCGCCTATGCCATCTACAGCCTGGCGGTAAAGGCCAAGCCCACAGCTTTGGCTGCCGGATGGTCGGTGCCCATGGGCGTAGTGGGCGGATTGTTTGGGGCCTTGTTTGGCAGTGGCGGCTTTTTGTATGCGATTTATCTGAACAGCCGCCTGCCCAAGGACGGCGCGCGAGCCACTCAAAGTGCGTTGATCAGCGCGAGCACGGTGGTACGCCTGAGTTTGTTTTTGATCGCCGGGGTGTATGCCCAATTGCCCTTGCTGCTGCTGGCGGTGTGCCTGCTGCCGGCGATGGCCCTGGGGCTGTGGGCGGGGCGCAGGTTGACCCTGCGCATGTCCCGCGAGGCGTTTGTGCGGTTGGTGACGTGGCTGGTGCTGGCCAGTGGCATAGCGTTGATTGGGCGGTATTTGAGTACTTGACCTGTGGGTGGCAGGGATTAAGCTGCCGGGCTCTAGGGCCTTATCGCGGGCAAGCCCGGCTCCCACATTGGTATGCGATCAACTGTGGGAGCCGGGCTTGCCCGCGATGAGGCCAGCAGCCACACCGCAGGACTCCCATGAATTCCCAAAGCATCCTTGTCCCGAAAATCTCCACCTTGCCCGTCCACGAACCCCGCGCCCGGGCCATCGTGCGCTGGCTGGTGCGCAAGAACATCATCAAGGAAGAGCTGACCACCTGTGGCCGCACCGGCAACCGCATGGGCTATGCCCTGGCCGACGGCGCCCGCGCCGTGGTGTTGCACCCCGAGGCGTTGCCCTTCAACGAGCCGGTCAATGGCCTGGAAATCATCTACAAGCGTTGCATCTATACCCCGGCCAAGGGGTTTCTCGAAGAAGCCGGGTGCCCGCAATGCCTTAAAGAAGTCGGCGAGGCGCTGTTCGAGAGCCTGGAGGATTGGATGCCCGGTCATACCGACAACTTCACCTGCCCGCTGTGTGGGCATGAAGATGACATCAACGGGTTTCTATTCTTGCAGGAGTGCGGCTTTTCCAACCTGGGCTTCATCTTCAACAACTGGGCCGAAGCGGGCTTCAAGCAGAGCTTTATCGACGAATTTGCCGACTGGCTCGACCAGAAGATGAGTTGGGTCAAAGTTGAATTGTAGGCGCGAGCTTGCTCGCGAAAATCGTCAACGATAACGCTGGCTGTCTGGTTTTGCGCGGTGCATTCACGCTCTTCGCGAGCGAGCTCGCTCCTACCGAAAGGCGGCGTGTTTTACCCATCTATCAGTATTACCAAGTTTGTCAGAGTTTTACATTGAGCCCGGCAGGGCGCATGTATATAATGGCGCGCTTCCATTTTCCCGCTCGGGAGCCCCCGCGATGCTGCGTATCAGCCAAGAAGCTCTGACATTCGACGACATTCTCCTAGTGCCCGGTTACTCCGAGGTGCTTCCTAACGAAGTCAGTCTCAAGACCCGCCTAACCCGTGGCATCGAGCTGAATATTCCCCTGGTTTCCGCTGCCATGGACACCGTCACCGAAGCCCGTTTGGCAATCGCCATGGCTCAGGAAGGCGGCATCGGCATCATCCACAAGAACATGACCATCGACCAGCAAGCTGCCGAAGTGCGCAAGGTCAAGCGTTATGAAGCCGGTGTGGTGAAAGATCCGATCACCATCGAAGCCGACGCCACCGTACGCGACCTGTTCGACCTGACCCGCCTGCACAACATCTCCGGTGTTCCTGTGCTGCACGATGGCGACCTGGTCGGCATCGTCACCTCCCGTGACGTGCGCTTCGAAAACCGTCTTGAAGTCACCGTCCGTGAAGTGATGACGCCTAAAGAGCGCCTGGTCACTGTCAAGGAAGGCGCCGACAAGAACGATGTGCGTGAACTGCTGCACAAGCACCGCATCGAGCGCGTGCTGATCGTCGACGACAAATTCGCCCTCAAGGGCATGATGACCGTCAACGATATCGAAAAAGCCAAGGCTTACCCGCTGGCCAGCAAGGATGACCAAGGTCGTCTGCGCGTTGGCGCCGCCGTTGGTACCGGTAAAGACACCGGCGACCGCGTTTCGGCCCTGGTCGCTGCCGGTGTTGACGTGGTGGTGGTCGACACTGCCCACGGTCACTCCAAAGGCGTGATCGACCGCGTACGCTGGGTCAAGCAGAACTTCCCTGACGTGCAGGTGATCGGCGGCAACATCGCCACCGGCGCTGCCGCCAAGGCCCTGGCCGAAGCCGGCGCTGACGCAGTCAAGGTCGGTATCGGCCCAGGCTCGATCTGCACCACGCGTATCGTCGCCGGTGTGGGCGTGCCGCAAATCAGCGCCATCGCCAATGTTGCCGCTGCCCTTGAAGGCACTGGCGTACCATTGATCGCCGACGGCGGCATCCGTTTCTCCGGTGACCTGTCCAAGGCCATCGTAGCCGGTGCTTCCTGCGTGATGATGGGCTCGATGTTCGCAGGTACCGAAGAAGCGCCAGGCGAGATCGAACTGTTCCAGGGCCGTTCCTACAAGGCTTACCGCGGCATGGGTTCGCTGGGCGCCATGTCCCAGGCGCAAGGTTCTTCCGATCGCTACTTCCAGGACTCCTCGGCAGGCGCCGAGAAGCTCGTCCCGGAAGGCATCGAAGGCCGTGTGCCGTACAAGGGCACCCTGAGCGCCATCATCCATCAACTGATGGGCGGCCTGCGTTCCTCGATGGGCTACACCGGCAGCGCCGACATCGAAGAAATGCGCACCAAGCCAGAGTTCGTACGGATCACCGGAGCCGGTATGGCTGAATCCCATGTCCACGACGTGCAGATCACCAAGGAAGCGCCAAACTACCGCGTAGGTTGAGGCTTCCAGCAAAACGTTAAGTAACCGGGGCTGTTCTTTCAGCCCCGAGTTGTTTCTGATTCATTAGACGAGACTGACTTCATGGCCCTCGACATTCACGCCCACCGTATCCTGATCCTCGACTTCGGTTCCCAGTACACCCAACTGATCGCCCGCCGCGTGCGTGAAATCGGCGTGTACTGCGAACTGCATCCGTTCGATATGGATGACGAAGCGATCCGCGAATTCGCCCCTAAAGGCGTCATCCTCGCCGGTGGCCCCGAGTCCGTGCACGAAGCCAACAGCCCGCGCTGCCCGCAAGCGGTGTTTGACCTGGGCGTGCCGGTCTTCGGTATCTGCTACGGCATGCAGACCATGGCCGAGCAACTGGGCGGCAAGGTCGAAGGCTCCGAGCTGCGTGAATTCGGTTATGCCCGTGTGGACGTGGTCGGCAAGAGCCGCCTGCTGGACGGCATCGAAGACCACGTCGACGCCGACGGCCTGTTCGGCCTCGACGTCTGGATGAGCCACGGTGACAAGGTCACCAGGATGCCGGAAGACTTCCACATCCTGGCCAGCACCCCGAGCTGCCCGATTGCCGGCATGTTCAGCGACGAGCGTCGTTACTACGGCGTGCAGTTCCACCCGGAAGTGACCCACACCAAGCAAGGCGGGCGCATCCTGTCGCGCTTCATCCTCGACATCTGCGAGTGTGAAGCCCTGTGGACCCCGTCGAAAATCGCTGAAGACGCCATCGCCAACGTGCGCGCCCAGGTCGGTACCGACAACGTGCTGCTGGGCCTGTCCGGCGGCGTTGACTCCTCCGTGGTTGCCGCGCTGCTGCACAAGGCGATTGGCGACCAACTGACCTGCGTCTTCGTCGACAACGGCCTGCTGCGCCTGCACGAAGGTGAGCAAGTGATGGCCATGTTCGCCGAGAACATGGGCGTCAAGGTGATCCGCGCCAACGCCGAGGACCAGTTCCTCAACAACCTGGCCGGCGAGTCGGACCCGGAGAAGAAGCGCAAGATCATCGGTCGCACCTTCATCGACGTCTTCGATGCCCAGTCCAATAAACTGGACAACATCAAGTACCTCGCCCAGGGCACCATCTACCCTGACGTGATCGAGTCGGCTGGCGCCAAGAGCGGCAAGGCCCACGTGATCAAGTCCCACCACAACGTGGGTGGCCTGCCTGAGGAAATGAACCTCAAGCTGGTAGAACCGCTGCGCGAACTGTTCAAGGACGAAGTCCGCCGTCTGGGCCTGGAACTGGGCCTGCCGTACGACATGGTCTACCGCCACCCATTCCCGGGCCCGGGCCTGGGCGTGCGGATCCTCGGTGAAGTGAAGAAGGAATACGCCGACCTGCTGCGTCGTGCCGACCACATCTTCATCGAAGAACTGCGCAAGGCCGACTGGTACCACAAAGTCAGCCAGGCCTTCGTGGTATTCCAACCGGTGAAATCGGTTGGCGTTGTAGGCGATGGCCGCCGCTACGCCTGGGTCGTGGCCCTGCGTGCGGTAGAAACCATCGACTTCATGACCGCCCGCTGGGCACACCTGCCGTACGAACTGCTGGAGACTGTCAGCGGCCGTATCATCAATGAGATCGAAGGTATTTCGCGCGTGACGTATGACGTGTCGAGCAAGCCGCCGGCGACGATTGAGTGGGAATGATTGGACGTCCGGGACTGACCGGCACCCAATAGCAAAAAGTACCCCGAAGCCCGCGTAATTGCGGGCTTTTGGCTTTTTTGGGCTCCCCAGGCTCGCCGATGATGGCGGTCGAGGAGGCGCAACTGCCCTGCTGCGATGCCGTACTGGATTACCGGCGGCCTTCGCACACCGGCGATTCACCGATGCGACCTTCCTTGCACAGGTCAATGTTATCGGTGCGCTTGAAACCTGCGTCTTTCATGCAATAAAACCGCGTGAGCACCTGGTCAATCGGCGTCGCGTCTCCCGTCCCTACCAGGTTGGTATAGCCGCATGCGGTCATAGCGTTTTTGACGCCCTTTTCAGCCACCCCGACCTTTTTCCAATTGGTAAATTCTGGCGGCGGCGGTTGAAAGCCTCTGCCCGTGCAGCCAACCAAGGTCACGGCGCAAACACTCAGTAACAGGCTCCTCGTGAGCATGGTGTTCTCCCTCATGGTTTGACGTGGATAAAGTGTGAGACACCGTTCGACAACAAGCAGCCGGTTGCGCAGCAAAAAAACCTGGCCTCGGCCAGGTTTTTCACTCCGTTGAACGACTCAGCGTGGCAGCCTGCTTTGCAAGCTCAACCCGGTGTTGGTGATCGCGGTGGACAGTTGGTCTAGCGTGGGGAAATGCACCTGGTGCACCAGCGGCCAGGTAGGGCGCTCGATTACGAAGCCGCCGTCGGCCAGTCGGGTGATGGGCGTGATGACGACGCTTAGATCCCGACTGCGGTGAAACAGCCTGTACGAACCTTGCGTCTCATCGATCAGGTACATGCCCTTGCGAAACAGCAATTGCCGGTTTTGCAGCTCCGTGCGCTGCACGGGTGGTGCCTCGACCTGTACCCGCAGGTCGGCGTGCAGGGTATTGAAGGGGACGCTCATGTGTTCGTCCGGCTCCATCGTGTCGTGATCCACCGGCGCGCCTGGATCTACCCGTATATCGTGGCCTTCCCCTGGGTACACCTCCTCAATACGCACTCCGATCCCGCCCTCCAGTTCGCTGATGCCGGCCAGCTCCCTGAACGTGTTGGTGCTGGTCGGCGCGGTCATGACCAGCCATTTGCCACCACCGTTCAAGGCTTTGTCGGCGTTGATAATCCGGTGGGCCAGGTAGTTGCGCGCCATTTGCGCCGAGCGGTCGACCAGCGGGTCTGTGTATTTGTAGTGCGCGGCGCAGTCGATGGCCTGCACGCGAATGCCGTTGCTCCTGGCTGTCTTGATCAGTTGCAGTTCGTTGAATTGTTCTGCGGGGTCGGTGCTCATCGCCTCCAGGCTGTCCTGCAGCTCTTCTGACATTGACCCGCTCTGGAAGTAGCGATTGAGGTCGTCCTGGGCAAAGTCGTTGAGCAGACGCCGCATGTACAGGGTTCTGACGCCCTTGCGCGCGAGCAGGGGGATGTTCTCGATGATCAGGCGCGTACTGGTGATGCGGTCCAGGGTTTCGCCGATAACCAGCCCCGGCAGGTCGTGCGGTAGTTGTTCTATCAGTTCGCTGAACGAGGTTTGCGGGGGCACGATGGGAACGCTCGGGCGCGGCGGCAAGCGACTCCAGGAGAGTTCGCGGTAGAAGGCTTTGGCCGAGTCCAGCAGCCTGGCGTGGGTGGAGCCGAAGTAGAAATTGTAGCGATCGAGGTTCAGGAAGCGGCTGTCGATATGGATTTCAATGATCCCCAGCGCCCATTCCTTCAATTGGTGGCGGATCGATGGGCGGGCGTCGAACTCGGTGGTTACCCTGCCAATCGCACTCGATGTTCCAGGCTCGGCGGCGCCGGCATCGGCCACCGGTTTGACCTTGACCTTGGCCGCCTTGCTGGAGTTGCCGCCTCCGCCCTTCAAGCCGCGGCTGCCAGATACGGGCTCCCACTCATCCAGTGCGTTCAAGCGCACCGGTACCGTTGCGGTGAATCCCTGCGGGTTGGCCGGGTCGACAATGACCCAGTAGCCCGGGCCATTCAGGTCACTTTCGTAGCGTACGTAGTAGGCCATGTCGTTCATCAGGATGGCGTGTTGAGGCATGCCATTTGAGGTTTTCAGGGTGTAGACCTGAAAGAACTTGCCCGGCGTGGTGTCAGGGGGCGCGCCTTCGAGAATCAGGTTGGCCTCGTAATGGGCCGGCACCATCAGCTTGGGTTCCACTACCTCCAGGACCGTAGCGGGCGGTGGGGCGAGTGGCTCCACCGGTGCTGGGGCAAAACGCTCCGGGGTCTCGACGATTTCCGGCAGTACCCCGTCGGCCTTCAACAGGCTCAGGTTGAACAGGGTGTCGATGGCACTGAAAACCGCTCCTTGTTCGCCTGCGCGGCGCTCGGCCAGGGTTTTGCCATTGATCGCCTGGTCGATATTAAGCCCCAGGTTGGCCGTGCTGGCGCCGAGTACCACCAGGGCCACCGGCCCGCCGACCACAGCCATCGGGCCGAAGACTTTACTGAAGGCGTTCAGGTAGCCGATCCACAGTTTCTTGCGCAGGTCGCCGTTGCTGTGCAGGCAGAAGTCGGCGTCATTTTGCATGCGCGCCTTGCTGGCCTGGGCGAGCCAAGTGAACGCATCGCCGTCGATGGTCGTGTCCGCCTGGTTGATCAGGTGGTGATTCCACTGGCCCCAGGTCACGAACAGCTGATTGATGTTCGCATTGAGCCCCTTGTCCACCCAGTCGGCTGGCAGTGTGCCGGTCAGGGCCTGGGCGGTGCGATAGATCAGGACCGGCGTCAGCAGCATCTGTTTCCAGGTCACCGCATCGGTGTCGTCTTGTTGGATCTGCGCCGAGAGCGGGAAGTGGGTCATGAACTGTGCGCGGTTATCCGGATGATTGGTTTGGCACAACAACCAGAAATGCAGGTCAGCCGGTGTGCTGAAGCAATGAAAGGCTTGGGCTTGGCCGGGCACATAGAGGATCTGCCGGCCGTCGCGGTCGATGATGCGCAGGATATCGCTGGCAACATGCCCGCCAATGTCCAGCGCCGCCAACCTCAGGCCTGGCATGGCAGGGGCGCTGGCCTGCAGGTTGGATAAGGTCGGGGGCCAGTCCAGGCCGTTGGCGGCGGCCTTGATCACGTTCTGGAACTGCACCTCGGTCAACTGGTCGGCCTGCCGGGCTTGCAGGGCGCTGGCGAGGAAATTGACCTTGCACAGGGTTCGGAAGTCGTCTTGGTGTGTGTGCCAGAAGCTGTCCATGCGGGTGCTGTAGCGGTCGCTGAAGTTGATGTCCCAGAAGTCGTTGAGCACCGCTCTGGCAGACAGGCGCACCTCGTTGCGGTGATCAAAAACCCGTGCTTCGGGGCCCACGCTGTAGAAGCCGCCGTCACCGTCGAGCAGGTCCGCGTTGTCCTGATCGTGAAGGCTGAAACGGTGAATCACCAGTTGCGGCAGGGTCATGGACTCCAACGGTTTCTCGTTGTGGATCCAGCCGGTAAATGCCTGGCCGTCACCAATGCCGCCCTTGAATCGATGCCAGTACACGTGGTCGGGGTCCAGGCCCGCGAGGTCGTGCCTGGCGAGAATCTCGCGGGCTGTGTCGGTCGCCATCGCCTGCATGTTCGGGCACGCGTCGAGCACTATAGGTGCCAGGGCCTTGAGCTGGCGCTGGGCGGCGGGGGATGTATCGATCATCGGCATGTCGTTCTCCTGTGGCTAGAGAGAAAAAGCATGCCGGGGTTGTTGTGGGGGGCAGGGGTAGATAGTTAGCGCCGCGCAATATCTGAAAAGTAAAACTTATCCAACGTATGCCGCGATTCGGTGTACTCGAACTGCCGCCCATCCTGCAAAAACGTCTGGTTACTCACCACAATCACATGGCTCTGGCCGTCGAGGTCCAAGTGCGCCTGGTCGTCCTTGCTGCGGGGCAGGGCTTCGATGGTGCGCTGGGCGTAGCTGATCTGCAGTTGCAGCGTCTGCTCGATAAACGCGTAGATCGACTGTTCGGCAATCGTCTGGTCCAGGCCCGGGATCAGGTCGGCGACGAAGTGGTTGATGTCGAGGATCACCCGTTTGCCGCCGATGCGCCGCACTCGCTTGATGCGCGTGATCAGGGTGCCGGGCTCGGCCTCGATATGCTGCTGCAGGGAGCCTTCCAGGGGCAGTTGAGTGAATTCGACCACTTCGGTGCGTACGTCATCGCCCAGGTCTGCGTGGGTTTCGTGGAAGCTGACGATGCCCCCCAGTTGGAACTCAATCGGGTTGGGCGACAGCACGAACGTGCCCTTGCCATGGATTTTTTGCGCGAACCCACGCTCCTGCAATTGCTCGATGGCCCGACGCACGGTGCCACGGCTGGCCTGGTAGGCGTCCATCAATTCGGTTTCAGAGGGAAGGCGCGTGCCGCGTTGCAGGCGTTCGGTGGTGATGCTGGCAAGCAGATCCGTATAGATCTGGTTGTATTTGCTCATGGGGATGGCTCTGTGCCCGACTTGATCATTCAAGGCAGGAACCTTAGTGGCACAGGTGGAGTTTGTCCATTGGACCCTCGGATATCGCCAATCCCTGTAGGAGCGAGCTTGCTCGCGAAAAACGTCAACGATAACGCGAAAAACCAGACACCCCGCGCTGCCCTCAGGTTCTTCGCGAGCAAGCTCGCTCCTACAAAAGAGGTCATCGGATATTTTTGTAACTCGTACAGACGAGTTGTTGCTTTAACTCGTCTGTACGAGTACTTTTGCCCTCGGCGTGCTGCCAATAACAAAAATCTAAAGTGGAAGAACAAGCATGAGCCACGACTATTCCAACATTGCCCGCGAGATCCTCGAACATCTCGGGGGCAGCGACAACCTTGAGCAAGCGGCCCACTGCGTGACGCGCCTGCGCCTGGCGCTCAAGGACCCAAGCCTGGTCAACGCCAGTGCATTGAACCAGGTCGATCTGGTCAAAGGCTCGTTCTTCACCGGCGGCCTGTTCCAGGTCGTCATCGGCCCTGGCGAAGTAGAAAAGGTCTACGCCGCCCTGCGCGAACAGACCGGCCTTGCCGCCGCCACCATCGCCGATGTGAAGAAGAAGGGCGCCGACAAGACCAACGCCCTGCAGCGCCTGGTTCGCGTGTTCTCCGACGTGTTCATGCCGATCCTGCCGGCGCTGATCATTGCCGGCCTGCTGATGGGCATCAACAACCTGATGGGCGCCAAAGGCATGTTCATCGAGGGCCAGACTTTGCTGGAGGCCTATCCGAACCTGGATGGCCTGTGGAGCCTGATCAACCTGATGGCCAACACCTCGTTCGTGTTCCTGCCGGCGCTGGTGGGCTGGTCGGCGGCCAAGCGCTTTGGCGGCAGTGAAATCCTCGGCATCGTACTCGGCCTGATGCTGGTGCACCCGGACCTGCTCAACGCCTGGAACTACGGCAAGGCAGTGGCCGGGCTCGACGGCCAGAGCCTGCCGTACTTCGATATTTTTGGCTGGTTCCAGATCGAGAAAGTGGGTTATCAGGGCCAGATCCTGCCGATCCTGATGGCCGCCTATGTCATGAGCGTGATTGAGAAGTGGCTGCGGGCGCGCGTGCCCAATGCCATCCAATTGCTCGTGGTGCCGATCACCACCATCGTCGTCACCGGCGTGCTGGCCCTGGCGATTATCGGCCCGGTCACCCGTCACCTCGGCATCCTGATCACCGAAGGCGTCGTCACGTTATTCGACCTGGCGCCGATGGTCGGCGGGGCGATTTTCGGCCTGCTGTATGCGCCGCTGGTGATCACCGGCATGCACCACATGTTCCTCGCCGTGGACCTGCAACTGATCTCGACCCAGGGCGGCACATTTATCTGGCCGATGATCGTCATGTCCAACCTGGCCCAGGGCAGTGCCGCGCTCGGAGTGTTCTACATGAGCCGCAATGCACGGGACAAAAGCATGGCCTCGACCTCGGCGATTTCTGCCTACTTCGGCATCACTGAACCGGCGATGTTTGGGGTGAACCTGCGCTTCAAGTTCCCGTTCTATGCCGCGTTGCTCGGCTCGGCGCTGGGCAGCATTTTCCTCTCACTGAACAAGGTCCAGGCCTCGGCCATCGGCGTCGGTGGTTTGCCTGGGTTTATCTCGATCATCCCGCAGTACATCCCAAGCTTCGTCATCGGCATGGTTATCGCGATTGTGGTGCCGTTTGTTTTGACCTGTGGGTTGAGCATGAAGATCGTGCGGCCGGGTTATCGCGTCGCCTGATCGATCGCTTTCGCAGGCAAGCCAGCTCCCACAGGGGGATGCATTTCAAATGTGGGAGCGGGCTTGCCCGCGATGAGGCCCGCAAGGCCAGCACATAACTCTACTGAAGGAACCCACCATGCAAGACTGGCAACACTCGGTGATCTACCAGATCTACCCAAAAAGCTTCCACAGCCATGCGGGTAACGCCACCGGTGACCTGCTGGGCATCGTGGACAAACTCGATTACCTCCAATGGCTAGGTGTCGATTGCCTGTGGATCACCCCGTTCCTGCGCTCGCCCCAGCGCGACAACGGCTACGACATCAGCGACTACTACGCCATCGATCCCAGCTACGGGACCATGGCCGACTGCGACCTGCTGATCGGCGAAGCCGCCAAGCGCGGGATCAAGCTGATGCTCGACATCGTGGTCAACCACACCTCCATCGAGCACGAATGGTTCCAGCAGGCGCGCAGCAGCCTCGACAACCCGTACCGCGACTTCTACATCTGGCGCGACCAGCCGAACAACTGGGAGTCCAAGTTCGGCGGCTCGGCCTGGGAATACGAGGCGCAGACCGGCCAGTACTTCCTGCACCTGTTCGACCACACCCAGGCCGACCTCAATTGGGACAACCCCAAGGTGCGCGCCGAAGTCTACAAACTCATGTGCTTCTGGCGTGACAAAGGCGTGGGCGGTTTCCGCCTGGACGTGATCAACCTGATTTCCAAGCCGGCGGACTTTCCCGAAGACAACAGCGATGGCCGGCGCTTCTACACCGATGGTCCGCACGTGCACGAGTACTTGCAGGAAATGCACCGCGAAGTGTTCGAAGGCCACGACCTGATCAACGTTGGCGAGATGTCATCCACCAGCCTCGAGCACTGCATTCGCTACTCGCGCCCGGAGTCGAAAGAGCTGTCGATGACCTTCAACTTTCATCATCTGAAAGTGGATTACCCCAACCTGCAAAAATGGGTGCGCGCCGACTTCGACTTCCTGCAACTCAAGCAGATTCTCTCTGACTGGCAACTGGGCATGCAGGCCGGTGGCGGGTGGAATGCGCTGTTCTGGTGTAACCATGACCAGCCGCGGGTGGTCTCGCGATTTGGTGATGACGGCGAGTACCGCGTGGTCTCGGCCAAGATGCTCGCCACCGCCTTGCACTTTCTGCAGGGCACGCCGTTTGTGTACCAGGGCGAAGAGCTGGGCATGACCAATCCGGGGTTCGACCAGATCGGGCAGTACCGCGATGTCGAGACCCTGAACATCTACCGCCTCAAGCGCGATGCGGGCGAGTCGCAAGCGTCAAGCATGGCCGCCATCATGCAAAAGTCCCGGGATAACGGGCGCACGCCGATGCAATGGAACGGCCAGGCAAATGCCGGCTTCAGCAGCGGTGAACCGTGGATTGGCATCCCGGCCAATGCGGCGCAGATCAATGTGCAGAGCCAGTTGGATGACCCGGATTCGGTGCTGCATCACTACCGGGCGCTGATCGCCTTGCGTCGCCTTGAGCCGCTGATCCAGCAGGGCGTGTACTGCCAACTGTTGTGCGATCACGCCAAAGTCTGGGCGTATCTGCGTGAAGGCCATGGCGAGCGCCTGCTGGTGCTGAACAACTTCTACGGCCAGCCCTGCGAGATCCAACTGCCTGGCCAAGTGATCAGCGCGGCGAGCGCGCAACGGCTGCTGATCAGCAACTACCCCGACTGCCCGGTGCGCACCGACAGCATCACCTTGCGCCCATACGAGTCTTTTGTGCTGCACCTGACCGACTGACATTCCCCTTTTTGTAGGCGCGAGCTTGCTCGCGAAAAACTTCAAAGCGCCGCGTGCATCCGCAATGCCCACGTCACCGTTGACGATTTTCGCGAGCAAGCTCGCTCCTACAGAATCGCGTTACACACAATAAGAAAAAAGGAGCGCTTCATGAAAACAACAATAAAGCTGGGCCTCGCTGCATCCTGTCTGACGTTGCCCCTGGCGGCCCACGCCCTGGAATTCGCCGGCTATCTGCGCAGTGGTGCCGGCACCTCGACCGGCAGCGGCCCGCAGCAGTGTTTCCAACTGCCGGGCGCCCAATCCAAATATCGCCTGGGCAACGAATGCGAACAATACGCCGAGTTGGAGTTACGCCAGGACCTGTTCACCCTCGACGACGGCTCGGTGCTGAGCGTCGATGCCATGGCCTCGCTGTACAACAAGTACGACCGCGAACTGAAGTTCCAGGGCGAAAACAATGGTTCGGCCCGCATGCCGCAGATGTATGCGCAGTGGTCGAACATGCCCAGCCTCAACGGCGGTTCACTGTGGGCCGGCCGGCGCTACTACAAACGAAATGACATCCATATTTCCGACTTCTACTACTGGAACCAGAGCGCCACCGGCGGCGGTATCGAGGACGTGCTGATTGGCGATCTGAAATACAGCTACGCCCTGTCGCGCAAGGACAACCTGTACCAGAAGGAATACGCCACCCGTCACGACTTCAACGTCGCAGGCTTCAAGACCAACCCTGGCGGGGAGCTGGAGTTGGGCCTGAGTTACATCGAACAGGCTGGCGGGCGCGATACCCACAGCGGCTGGGCCCTGACTGCCCAGCATGTGCAGGCGGCCTTCCTCGGCGGCAAGAACAAGTTTGCCCTGCAGTACGGTGAAGGGCCGGGCACGGGCCTTGGCTACACCGGGAATACGGCATTGGAACGCAGCAGCAAAAGCTACCGCGCGGTGGAGTTTTTTGACTGGCAAGTGACCCCGCGTTTCGGTGGCCAGGTCGAGGCGGTGTACCAGAAAGATGTGCGCCCAGGCAGCCAGGACCAGACCTGGATGTCCATTGGTGTGCGCCCGGCGTATGCCATCAGCGAACAGTTCAAGCTGGTCACCGAGCTGGGCCATGACCAAGTGGATGCCAGCGGCGGCACGCGCAAGCTCAGCAAGTTCACGTTCGCCCCGACCTGGTCGCCCAAAGGTCCGGATTTCTGGGCGCGGCCGGAAGTGCGCTTGTACTACACCTATGCCACCTGGAACCAGGCGGCCAAGCGTGCGGCCAATGAACTGGCGGCGGGTTCGGCGTTGTCCGACAGCGGCTCCTACGGCAGTGCGCGGCACGGTTCCAACTTCGGTGTGCAGGTCGAATACTGGTGGAAATAAATACGGCCGATGTAGTGACCCCTTATGTGGGAGCTGGCTTGCCAGCCATGGCGGCCCCTCGGTCTTTGGCAGAGACCGAGTCGTCAGCGTCGCCGGCAAGCCGGCCCCTACGGGGATTTGCATTCACCCATGATTTTTACAGAACCAAACAGCAGGTGATGTCATGACCACAACTCAACCCCTGGAACTGCTGGCGCCCCTGGCCGGGGTGCTGTTGCCCCTGGACCAGGTGCCGGATCCGGTGTTCTCCAGCCGCCTGATTGGCGACGGCGTGTGTATCGATCCCACCTCGCAGACCCTCTGCGCGCCGCTGGCCGGGGTGATCAGCAATATCCAGGACAGTGGTCATGCGGTCAGCGTCACTGACGACCACGGCGTGCAGGTGTTGATGCATATCGGCCTGGATACCGTGAACCTGGCGGGCAAGGGGTTCACTCGGCTGGTCGAGGAAGGCCAGCGGGTGGTGGCCGGGCAACCGCTGATCGAGTTTGATGCCGACTACATCGCCCTCAATGCCCGCAGTTTGCTGACCCTGATGCTGGTGGTCAGCGGCGAGCCATTTGCGCTGCTGGCGGCGGCTACGGGGCTGGTTGAAGCCGGGCAACCGTTGCTGCGCGTGACGCCTGCAATAGGTGCTGCCAATGACGCGGAAGAAGAGGGCGACGCCCTGTTTTCCAAGCCCCTGACGCTGCCCAATGCCAACGGCCTGCATGCCCGTCCGGCGGCCGTGCTGGCCCAGGCCGCAAAGGGGTTCAAGGCGAGCATCTGCCTGCACAAGCAAACCCAGAGCGCCAACGCCAAGTCATTGGTGGCGATCATGGGCCTGCAAACAGTGCGCGGCGATACCCTGCAAGTGAGTGCGGCGGGGGCGGATGCGGCGGCGGCGATCGAGGCGTTGGTCGCGTTGTTGGCCCAAGGGTGCGGCGAAGCGGTGGCCGTGGTGGCCGAGGCCATCGCACCGCTGTCATCGGCAACGGTGTTGCGGGGCGTGTGCGCATCGCCAGGCTCGGCGTTTGGCCACGTGGTTCAGGTCACCGAGCCTGAGCTGAACGTGACTGAAAAGGGCACTGGCGAGCCCCCGGAACGTGCCGCGCTGACGCGCGCTCTACAGGCTGCAGCCCAAGCACTGCAAGCGCTACAGGACAAGGCATCGGGGAGCGCCCAGGCGCAGATTTTTGGTGCCCATCGGGAATTGCTCGAAGACCCGACCCTGCTGGAACACGCCCACGGTCTGCTGGCCCAAGGCAAGAGCGCGGCCTTCGCCTGGAACAGCGCCACCCTCGCCACCGCTGCACTGTTCGAGCAATCCGGCAGCCTACTGCTGGCCGAGCGTGCCGCCGATATGGCGGATGTTGGCCAGCGGGTGCTCAAGCTGATCCTCGGGGTCCAGGACGGCGCCTGGGATTTGCCGGAGCAGGCCATCCTGATTGCCGAGCAATTGACCCCCTCGCAAACCGCCAGCCTCGACCCGGCCAAGGTGTTGGGGTTTATCACCGTGGCCGGAGGGGCCACCAGCCACGTCGCCATACTTGCTCGCGCTCTTGGCTTGCCGGCGATTTGCGGTGTGCCGGTCCAGGTCCTGGCGATACCCGATGGCTCGCCAGTGTTGCTGGACGCCGACAAAGGCGAACTGCACCTCGAGCCGGACCCGGGGGTGATCGAGACGCTGCGGGCCGCGCGCGAGCAGCAGGTTGTGCGCCATCAACGCGATGTACAGCAGGCTGCCTTGGCCGCCACCACTCGCGACGGTCATCATATTGAAGTGACGGCCAACGTCGCTTCGCTGCAAGAGGTACAGCAAGCCCTGGCGCTGGGAGCCGAGGGGGTGGGGCTGTTGCGCTCGGAGTTTCTCTATCTGGACCGCAACCGCGCGCCGAGCCCGCAGGAACAGGCCCAGACCTACAGCGCCATTGCCGGTGTGCTGGGCCCCGAGCGCAATCTGGTGGTGCGCACCCTTGATGTGGGCGGTGACAAACCCTTGGCCTATGTGCCGATGGACAGCGAGACCAATCCATTTCTAGGCCTGCGCGGGATTCGCTTGTGCCTGGAACGTCCCGAGTTGTTGCGCGAGCAGTTCCGGGCAATCCTGGCCAGCGCGGGCTTGGCGCGGTTGCACATCATGTTGCCGATGGTCAGCCTGCTGTCGGAGCTGCGCCAGGCCCGCGAGATCCTGGAAGAACAAGCGCTGGCCCTGGGGCTTAGCGAATTGCCGAAACTGGGGATCATGATCGAGGTGCCGTCGGCCGCGTTGATGGCGGATGTGTTTGCGCCCCATGTGGATTTTTTCTCCATTGGTACCAATGACCTGACCCAATACACCCTGGCCATGGACCGCGACCATCCACGCCTGGCCAGCCAGGCCGACAGTTTTCACCCGGCGGTGCTGCGCCTGATCGACACCACGGTCAAGGCCGCCCACGCCCATGGCAAGTGGGTGGGCGTATGTGGCGCGCTGGCGTCCGAGGCGCTGGCGGTGCCGATGCTGATCGGGCTGGGGGTGGACGAACTGTCCGTCAGCGTGCCGCTGATCCCCAGTATCAAGGCCACCGTGCGCGAGCTGGACCTGGCGGATTGCCAGATCATCGCCCGCCAGGTCCTGGGCCTTGAAGAAGCCGGCCAAGTGCGCGAGGCCTTGCGCCTTTACCACACGGCGACTGTAGAAACTTTACCTGTCGTGGAGCATTGAGCATGTTCGAGAAATTACAGCGGGCGTTCTGGAAGGCCCTGACACCGGACCTGGTGGCCGAAACGCCGAGCACCGAGCCTGCGGCTGACGCGATGTTGGCGCCGGCGGTGTTGAGTGCGCTGGGTGGGGCGATAAATCTGAAGTCGCAACAGCGAGTGGCTTTGACGCGGATCCGGGTTCAGCTACAGGACTCGACACGAATGGACGAGGTGGCGCTAAAGACGGCGGGTATCACGGCGGTGATGGTGCTGGCAGGCGGGGTGGTGCATCTGATCACTGGCCTGTAGAACACCACAAAATAAATGTGGGAGCGGGCTTGCTCGCGAAAGCGGTGTGTCAGTCAATTATTCATCAACTGACCCTCCGCTTTCGCGAGCAAGCCCGCTCCCACATTGGGGTTCTGTGTGTCTGATCGTTCCCAGGGGTCAGAGTTGGGGGCTGTCTTGCGCGGGCTTGGTTTTGTCCACGCCCGGGACGTGCAGGTTGCCTTCCACCATCTGGTTGCCTTCCAGCTGCGGCTGGGTCACCCAGGTCAGGATGTCGTAGTAACGACGGATGTTGGCCACGAAATGTACTGGCTCGCCGCCACGGGCGTAGCCGTAGCGGGTCTTGCTGTACCACTGCTTCTGCGACAGGCGCGGCAGCATTTTCTTCACGTCCAGCCATTTGTTCGGGTTCAGGCCTTCTTTTTGCGCCAGTTTGCGTGCGTCATCGAGGTGGCCGCCGCCTACGTTGTAGGCCGCCAGCGCAAACCAGGTGCGATCAGGTTCAAGGATCTTGTCGTCCAGTTCGCTCTTGATCATCGCCAGGTACTTGGCCCCGCCCTTGATGCTTTGCCGGGCGTCGAGGCGGTTGGACACGCCCATCGCCTGGGCGGTGTTCTGGGTCAGCATCATCAGGCCGCGCACGCCGGTCTTGGAGGTGACCGCCGGTTGCCACAGCGATTCCTGATAGCCAATAGCTGCCAATAGCCGCCAGTCGACCTTTTCTTCCTTGGCCGACGTCTTGAAGAACTTTTCGTACTTGGGCAGGCGCTGCTGCAAATGCTGGGCAAAGGTGTAGGCGCCCACATAGCCCAGCACATCGACATGCCCGTAGTAACGATCCTTGAGGCGCTGCAAGGTGCCGTTCTTCTCGACCTTGTCGAGGTAGCTGTTGACCTCGTTGAGCAGGCTGTTGTCTTCACCTGCAGCCACCGCCCAGCTCTGGTTGCTGGCATCGCCCAGGTCAAAGGCCACCCGTACGTTGGGGAAGTACACCTGGTTCATCGCCACTTCATTGGAGTCGACCAGGGTCAGGTCGATCTGCCCTTCGTCGACCATGCGCAGCAGGTCGACCACTTCAACGGCGTCGGACTCTTCGTATTCAATCGCAGGATTCTGCTTTTTCAGCTCGGCCAGTTGCTCGGCGTGGGTGCTGCCCTTGAGCACCATGATCTTCTTGCCCACCAGGTCGGCCGCGTTGGTGGGGCGGGACTGGCCGTTGCGGTAGATGATCTGCGGGGTCACTTCCAGGTATGCATGGGAAAAGCGCACCTGTTGCTTGCGCTGTTCGCTGCTGACCAGACCGGCGGCGGCCAAGACCGGGCCGTTGGGCTTGCCCAACTGGCCGAACAGGTCGTCGAGATTGTCGGCCGTCTCGATTTCAAGCTTCACCCCCAGGTCGTCGGCAAAGCGCTTGACCAGTTCGTATTCGAAACCGGTTTCGCCGTTGCGGTCCTGGAAATAGGTGGCCGGGCTGTTTCGGGTAACCACCCGCAATACGCCATCCTCCTTGATTCGCTCGAGCGTGCTGGGCTTATCAACACAGGCGCTGAGCATCAGGAAGAGTCCGGTGGCGAGGAGCCATTTGGCACATCGCGGGCGCAAAGCAGTTGGGGAGAACATCTGCGCAGTATACGCAAACGGCCCACGGCGCCATATCTCGACAGCATGGGCGTTGTCTGCTAGCACCCGCAAAACTGTGCTGCAGCCCGCAGAAACGTGGCCTGGCGCATGATTGTGACGGTGAAAATAACTGCACCGGCAGCCCCGGAAAACCCCTCGATACCGTGCAATCGCGGTTAACTGACGTTCGGCAACGGCCAGCAGTGCCGTTTCGGGTGCCGTTGGCGCAGGTTTACGCTAGAATGCACGGCCTCAAAGCACACCCCCTTCCCGAGGCTGTCCCGAAGATGTTGATCCTGCGCGGCGCTCCTGCCCTTTCTGCCTTTCGCCACAGCAAACTCCTTGAGCAACTGAGCCAGAAGGTTCCAGCTGTCACTGGCTTGTATGCTGAATTTGCTCACTTCGCCGACGTTAACGGCGTTTTGACCGCCGACGAACAGCAAGTGCTGGCACGCCTTCTGAAGTACGGCCCCAGCGTTCCCGTTCAAGAGCCGACCGGCCGCTTGTTCCTGGTTCTGCCGCGGTTCGGCACCATCTCGCCCTGGTCGAGCAAGGCCAGCGATATCGCCCGCAACTGCGGCCTGGAAAAAATCCAGCGCCTGGAACGCGGGATCGCCTTCTACGTGGCTGGCCAGTTCAGCGATGCCGAAGCCGAGTTGATCGCCAGCAGCCTGCACGACCGCATGACCCAGATCATCGTCAGCCAGCTGGAACAGGCCGCCGGCCTGTTCAGCCACGCCGAGCCCAAGCCGCTTACTGCGATTGACGTGCTCGGCGGTGGCCGCGCCGCCCTCGAGAAGGCCAACACCGAGCTGGGCCTGGCCCTGGCTGAAGACGAAATTGACTACCTGGTCAACGCCTTCAACGGTTTGCAACGCAACCCCCACGACATCGAACTGATGATGTTCGCCCAGGCCAACTCCGAGCACTGCCGGCACAAGATCTTCAACGCCAGTTGGGACATCGACGGCCAGAGCCAGGAAAAAAGCCTGTTCGGCATGATCAAGAACACCTACGTGATGCACAGCGAAGGCGTTCTGTCGGCTTATAAAGACAACGCCTCGGTGATCGTCGGTAGCGTTGCCGGCCGTTTCTTCCCGGACCCTGAAACCCGCCAGTACGGCGCGGTGCAGGAGCCGGTGCATATCCTGATGAAGGTCGAGACCCACAACCACCCGACCGCAATTGCCCCGTTCCCGGGCGCAGCCACCGGCTCGGGCGGCGAGATCCGCGACGAAGGTGCAACCGGCCGTGGCGCCAAGCCCAAGGCCGGCCTGACCGGTTTCACCGTGTCCAACCTGCAGATCCCAGGCTTCGAACAGCCATGGGAAGTGCCGTACGGCAAGCCTGAGCGCATCGTTACTGCGCTGGACATCATGATCGAAGGCCCGCTGGGCGGCGCCGCGTTCAACAACGAATTCGGGCGCCCGGCGCTGACCGGTTACTTCCGTACCTTCGAGCAGTCCATCACCACCCCCCGTGGCGATGAAGTGCGCGGTTACCACAAGCCAATCATGTTGGCCGGCGGCATGGGCAACATCCGTGAAGACCACGTGCAGAAGGGCGAGATCCTGGTCGGCTCCAAGCTGATCGTGCTTGGCGGCCCGGCGATGCTGATCGGCCTGGGCGGCGGTGCCGCTTCCTCGATGGCCACCGGCACCAGCTCGGCAGACCTGGATTTTGCTTCCGTACAGCGCGAAAACCCCGAGATGGAGCGTCGCTGCCAGGAAGTCATCGACCGTTGCTGGCAGTTGGGTGACAAGAACCCCATCAGCTTTATCCACGACGTCGGCGCCGGTGGTTTGTCCAACGCCTTCCCTGAGCTGGTCAACGATGGCGACCGTGGTGGCCGTTTCGAACTGCGCAACATTCCAAATGACGAGCCGGGCATGGCCCCGCACGAAATCTGGAGCAACGAATCCCAGGAACGTTACGTACTGGCCGTTGGCCCGGCGGACTTCGAACGCTTCCAGGCCATCTGCGAGCGCGAGCGCTGCCCGTTTGCGGTGGTCGGCGAAGCCACTGCCGAGCCGCAACTGACTGTCACCGACAGCCACTTCGGCAACAGCCCGGTAGACATGCCCCTTGAAGTGCTGCTGGGCAAAGCCCCACGCATGCACCGCTCGGCGGTACGTGAAGCCGAGTTGGGCGATGATTTCGACCCAAGCACACTGGAACTGGCCGACAGCATCGAACGCGTGCTGCACCACCCGGCCGTGGCGAGCAAAAGCTTCCTGATCACCATCGGCGACCGCACCATCACCGGCCTGGTTGCCCGTGACCAAATGGTCGGCCCATGGCAGGTTCCAGTGGCTGACGTTGCCGTCACTGCCACCAGCTTCGACGTGTATACCGGTGAAGCCATGGCCATGGGCGAGCGCACGCCGCTGGCCCTGCTGGACGCCCCGGCGTCGGGCCGCATGGCCATTGGTGAAACCCTCACCAACATCGCGGCTTCCCGTATTGGCAAGCTGTCCGACATCAAACTGTCGGCCAACTGGATGTCGGCCGCCGGTCATCCGGGCGAAGATGCGCGCCTGTACGACACTGTAAAAGCGGTCGGCATGGAGCTGTGCCCCGAGTTGGGCATCACCATCCCGGTGGGCAAGGACTCCATGTCCATGGCCACCCGCTGGAACGAAGATGGCAGCGACAAGAGCGTCACTTCGCCGCTGTCGTTGATCGTTACCGGCTTCGCCCCGGTCACCGATATCCGCCAGACCCTGACCCCGCAACTGCGCATGGACAAGGGCACCACCGATCTGATCCTGATCGACCTGGGCCGTGGCCAGAACCGCATGGGCGCCTCGATCCTGGCGCAGACCCACGGCAAACTCGGCAAACACGCGCCGGACGTGGATGATGCGGAAGACCTCAAAGCCTTCTTCGCCGTGATCCAGGGCCTGAATGCCGACGGCCACCTGCTGGCTTACCACGACCGTTCCGACGGTGGTTTGCTGACCAGCGTTGTAGAGATGGCGTTCGCCGGTCACTGCGGCCTGAACATCGTGCTCGACAGCGTTGCCGAGGATGCTGCCGAGATCAACGGCATCCTGTTCAACGAAGAGTTGGGCGCGGTGATCCAGGTGCGCCAGGACGCCACCCCGGATGTACTCGCACAATTCAGCGCCGCTGGCCTGGATGATTGCGTGGCGGTGATTGGCCAGCCGATCAACAACGGCGAAATCAATATCTCGTTCAACGGCGATACCGTGTTTGCCGGCCAGCGCCGCTTGCTGCAACGCCAGTGGGCCGAGACCAGCTACCAGATCCAGCGCCTGCGCGACAACGTCGACTGCGCCGAGCAAGAGTTCGAGGTGATCCTGGAAGAAGACAACCCGGGCCTGAGCGCCAAGCTCAGCTTCGACGTCAACCAGGACATCGCCGCGCCTTACATCAAGAAAGGCATCCGTCCTCAAGTTGCCGTACTGCGTGAGCAGGGCGTCAACGGCCAGGTGGAGATGGCGGCGGCGTTCGACCGTGCGGGCTTCAACGCGATCGATGTGCACATGAGCGACATTCTCGCCGGCCGTGTTGACCTCGACGAGTTCAAAGGCCTGGTGGCCTGCGGTGGTTTCTCCTACGGCGACGTGCTGGGTGCCGGTGAAGGCTGGGCCAAATCAGCCCTGTTCAACAGCCGTGCCCGCGATGCGTTCCAGGGGTTCTTCGAGCGTAACGACAGCTTCACCCTGGGTGTGTGCAACGGTTGCCAGATGATGTCCAACCTCAGCGAACTGATCCCGGGCAGCGAGTTCTGGCCGCACTTTGTGCGCAACCGTTCCGAGCAGTTCGAAGCCCGTGTGGCCATGGTGCAGGTGCAGGAATCCAACTCGATCTTCCTGCAAGGCATGGCCGGTTCGCGCATGCCAATCGCCATCGCCCACGGTGAAGGCCATGCCGAGTTCGAGAGCGAAGAAGCCCTGTTGGAAGCCGATCTGTCCGGCACCGTGGCCCTGCGCTTTGTCGACAACCACGGCAAGGTCACCGAAAGCTACCCGGCCAACCCGAACGGCTCGCCGCGCGGGATCACCGGCCTTACCAGCCGCGACGGTCGCGTGACCATCATGATGCCGCACCCGGAGCGTGTATTCCGCGCCGTGCAGAACTCCTGGCGCCCTGAAGAGTGGAACGAAGACGGCGCGTGGATGCGCATGTTCCGTAACGCTCGCGTGTGGGTGAACTAAGGCTGTGTACAAGCTCAGCTTCTTTGTGCCCGACAGCCATGTGGAGACGGTGAAAACTGCCGTCTTCGCAGCCGGCGGCGGGCGCATCGGCAACTACGACAGCTGCGCCTGGCAAGTGCTGGGCCAGGGCCAATTCCGCGCGTTGGATGGCAGCCAGCCGTTTATCGGGCAGGTCGGCCAGGTTGAAGTGGTTGAGGAGTGGAAGGTTGAGCTGGTGGTGGCTGATGAGCTGATCGTGGCGGTTGTGGCTGCGTTGAAGCTCAGCCACCCCTACGAGACACCGGCGTATGAGGTGTGGCAGTTGGCGGATTTCTGATTCGTAGGCTGCATAAACAAGAAACCCGCTGGGCCAGTTTGGTCAGCGGGTTTTTTGTTGCCTGTGATAGCCCTCGATACCTACACAATAAGCAGATAGGGCCGTTGTGGCGAGCGGGCTTGCCCCGCGTTGGGCTGCGAAGCAGCCCCAAAATCAGCCGCTACGGAGTATCTGATATACCGCATTCGGCTTACTGGGGCTGCTTCGCAGCCCAGCGCGGGCAAGCCCGCTCGCCACGGGGAAGTTTGTTAGTTATTGGACGTTGTGTGGATAGCTATGCTGCGATAGCCCGTCCAAACAACCTGCCCTCTCTACCGGGAAGGCGGATTTTTGCCCGGCTTATGGCGCGGGCGTGAGTTTTACCTCGGCACGAATGGCGTCGATCAAGGTGGTCTGGTAGACAAAGCGCTGCTCGGTCATGCCCCAGCGATCGATGAAGAACATGCCCTGATCGTCCACCTGGATCGGGGTCGAGACGATTTCCCCTGTTCTGGATTTATGCAGCAGGTTGGTTTCTGCCGTGGACGGGCGTTCGACCAGAAAGTGCCCGGACACTTTCAGTCGCGTGCGGTCCAGCGGTACGAAGGCGGTCGGTTCGCGGATGTCGGCGATGCCGACCTGCAAGGTGAAGTCGCTGCGCAGGGCGGCCCAGCGGGTTTCCAGGTTCGTCTCCCAGCGGCCGGGCTGGATAGGGAGTGAGCGGCTGGGCGCTGCGTCGCGGATGTGCAGGCTGGCGGCGCCTTGCAGCTCGGCCAGGCCAGGCACTTGCAGGTGGGTGTTGGTGTGGGCGCTGCCGATGAACGCCACCCATTTGTGCGCGCCGTGTGCCGCCTGGTCGGCGTCGATCACCCGGGAGGCGAAGTAGCTGAACATCTGGTTGCGCGCTTCAGGGTTGGCGCCCTTGACGTAATAACTGGCGGTGCAATCGAGCGCTCGCACGCGCAGCCCGTGTTTGTTGGCTTGCTGGATCACTTCAAAATAGCTGTTGGCGCCGCTGTAGAGCGGCATATGCCCGGCATCCTGGCGTTTGAGGTAGTCCTTGAGCGCGGGCGACAGGCGTTTTGACTGGTGCAAGGCATCCAACTCCGCCTGGTGCAAGTCGGTGAGTAAATGTTCGACGTACAGCGTGTCGAACTTCAGCGCCTTGAGTTGCTTCATGTGTTTGATCAGGAACGCTTTGCTCGCCTGCGCGCTGTGCGCCTCGCCGATGACCAGCCCCGCCAGTTGGCTTTCACTCACCGCACGCAAAAACGGCTCCGGCAGCGTTTGGCCGTTGAGCCGCGACAGTTCCGGGCGGGCCGGCAGGGTGTGCTGGCTGAAATACTGCTGGGCATCCAGGGTCAGACGGTCTCGTGTGCTTTTGAAGGCCGAAAACGCCTTGCGATGCGCGGGCGCCGGCAGGTAACGGGTGTCCAGCCCGCGATACTGGTTGGACTGGGCCAGGATGCTTTCGCGCAGGTCGGCAGCTAGATCGTAGTCGCTGAAATGCGTGACCGTTGCCTCCGCCATCGACGGGCCTGGCGATATTACGGGGCGTTCAGGCGCGCGCACGGCCAGGGTGTAATCGGCTGTGGTGTCGCCCGCATCAATGCGCAAACCCACGGCCTGATCAGCGCCGACATCCTCCACGCGTACGGCAATTGCTTTGTGCAGGTGGGCCAGGCCCGGCGCCTGATCGGTTGTGGTCATGCGTGCCGGGTCCATCAGGGCGATCCAGCGTTCATCGGGCACGGCTTCGCTGTCGGCCAGCAGGACTTTGTGCGAGTAGAAGTTGCGCAAGGCAGTGCCGCGCGTGGTGGTGGGCGGGGTGTCGCCGAGGTGGAGGGCGTCATCCAGGTCGTAGCAGGTCGAGGCGTCCAGCGCTTTGATCTTGATGCCTTTGGCTGAAGCCTTGCGCACCAGCGCCAGGTAGGAAAATTCGGCGTCGTCGGCAAACCCGAGGGCCTTGTCCACATGCATCAGATGCCGCTCGATGTGCTTCCAGGATTTGCCGCTGTTGAGCTTGTCCAGTTTCGGGCGGAATACATCACTGGGCAGGTATTCGATGTACAGACGCTTGAAGCCTTTGTCGAACAGCTCGAGGTTGTCGATCAGCACCTGTTGGCCGACGCCGCTATCGGGGATGGCGCCGATGATCAGGTTCGGTGCGTGGGTAAACGCAGCGTTGTCGGTGAGTGCGGCCAGCGAGTTCTCCAACGCGACGGCCGGCACCTCGGCACGGGGCGCCACGGGCGGCTGCTGGCGGAAGAAGTCCTCGGCATCGCGGGTCAGTTGGTTGACCTGTTGCTGGTACACCTCACGCAGCGGTCGCAGGTGCCGGGCCGCTGCGGCCAAGGTGATGTGGGGGTTTTCGTACACCCAGTCGCCCTGTTGGTGCAGTTGCGCCTTGAGGTCGGGGTTGAGCACATGCTCCAGCTTGTCCGCGTACTTGGCCGGCACCTCATAACGCTTCAGTGCGTCGGGTGTCTGTGGCAGTTTTTCATACTTCGGCGCGCCGCCGATCACGCCAGTGCGTCGCCAAATGCCCAGGTCATCCGGGGCAGCGAGGCGGGTGGTGGACACCAACTTGCCGGTGATCGGGTCGAGGCGATAGAGCAGATAGCGCCCGATCGGGTCCGGTGTTTTGTGCGCCCAGAGAAATTCGCCCTGGAACAACACCGATTGCATCCCCGCAGGCTTGAGCGGCGGCGGTTCCAGTGGGCTGATCAGTCTTAGCGCAGGGCTCTGCACAATACGCCTGGGGGCCTGGCGCACGGCAAACTGTTGCAGGGTGCCGAGGGCCGGGCGCAGATCGGTGAACAAGCCGCCGGCGCTGTTGAGCAGGTAACCGATCAAGTGTTCCAGGGCCTGGGCGTTGTCGCCTTGATGGTAGGCGTGCAGAGCGAGCATGCCGTCCTTGAACGCCAGCGCCAGGCCGACGCTCAGGCTCAGCACCGGGAAGGGTGCGGTGGCGATGGCGGCGACCCATTCCACGCACGTCCAGGCGATGCCGCTGATCATCTGGGTGCGGTTGACGGTGGTGGCTTTCACGTCATCCATCGTGCGTTGCAGCTTGAGGTCATACACCTCGCGTCGCAGGTCCTGGATCTGGGTCTGTGCGCGGATCGGGTCATGGCGCGGCGGGCTGACACTGGTTTTATCCAGCCCCTGCGGCAACTGCCGCCGGGCGTCCTCAAGGAAAGTGCGCACCCGCCCCTGGGACTGCACCGCGACGCGCTGCACCAGGTAACCGAGCATGCCGGGGAGTTTTTTCAACAGGTAGTTGAACTGCCGGGCTTCACGCACGCTGATGCCGTCCGGGGCGTTGGGGGTGTAGAGCAGCGTCGGGGCGTCGGCATGGGTGAAGAGGTAGCAGCCGATCACCCATTCGCCGTCGATGCTCAAGCGGTGGATCGCGTGATCGCGGCGGATCGCCGGCGAGGTCTGGTCCATGCTGGCAATGCTGCGCTCCAGCCAAGCGCCGTCGAGCGCGGCGATATGCCCTTGCAGGCGGCATTCAAGGGCGGCAGTGCGCAGTTGCCCTTGGGTCAGGGCCAGGGTGGCGTTGCGCCGCAGCGCGTAGTCCGGGCTGTCGACGTTGAGCAGGCGGGTCTTGATCTCATTGATATACCGCTCGCCGATCCAGACCCCGGTGACCGAGCGCGCGACTTTCTCGGCAGTCAACGCGCTCAGGTCCACGCCGTCGGGGCCTTTGAAGCGGGCCGAGCGGGAGAATTTCTCGTCGAGAAAACCGATGCCGTCGGCGTAGCCGTCGCGGTACAGCTGGGTGTAGCTGATTGGCGCAGCCTTGGCGAGTGTGGGTGCGTAGGCCCAGACGCTGTCGGGGTCGACGTCGGAGCGCGGGCGCCCAAGCAGCGTGCCCAGGCGCTGGCGCGCCTGCTCATGCAGGTACGCGCTGAAGCTCGGCACCTGCGCCTCGGACAAGGGGTAATCGTTGTAGGCACGCAGACCGCCTTCGGTGTCGTCCGCCAGTTTCATCAGGGTGCGCCGCGTGGTCAGCGGCGCCGCGCGGAACCAGGCGGGGGTGCTGAACTCATCGTCATCCAGGCGCGTGGCCAACACATGGGTGGCCATCGCCTTGAGGCAATCGGCATGGCTGACGGTGGGGCCGAAGCTGATTTCGCGGTGCTCCTGGGCGTGAAACTTGTAGCTCAGGCCGCTGAGCACCTGTTTCATCTTGGCGCGAAAGCGCAGGGCGACGCGGGTGACCAGGTAATCGGTGAGGGTGCCGGGCGGTGACTTGACGCCATTGTCCAGGGTCCAGCCGAGGATGTGATTCTGGCAGGCAACTTCACTGTCGAACGCCTGGAATTGCTGCGCGCGCGGTGCTTGCGGCGTACACAGCAACACGCGGTCGACGGCGCCGCTGGCGTTGCGCCGGCGCAGCACCCACAGGTCTTGCAACTGAGCCTCGTGCAACGCCAGGGTTGAGGCGCTCAGCGACGGGTCGCTGCCTTGGCGCACGCGCTGGATCAGCTCGACATCGTCAGCGCTGAGATGCCCCTGCAGCAGCGCGGTGCAGGCCAGGGTAATGATTCTGTGATCAAGCATGGCCTCGATGGCCTGGCACAGTTCGGTCTTCGCGTGGAGTTGCTTTTGCAAGGTACTGAAGTCGATACGCGGTTGTAGCGTACCCAGTTGCTCCGCGAGCCAGCCTGGTGTCAGCTCGGCGTAGGCGGCGGGCAGTGGCGCGCCGTCGTAGCTGAGGCTGGTTTTTTTCAGGAAGTCGGAGCCGGTGTTGTCATCGTCGGGATGTGGGCCGCGCAAGGCCAGCTCGACCAGGTCGCGCTCGTGGTTGTATTCGCCGATCGGGTTGAGCAAGCGCCGCGTGGTTACCAGCAGGCGTTGCGGTTCGAGGTCATGGATATCCAGCTCATCGCTCAGGCGCTCCAGCCATTGGTGACGCGCCAGCGCGTAAGGCGTGGCGAGGGCGCCGAACAGTTGCTCCAGGTGTTGCCGGGCCTGGTTGTAATGGTGCAGATGTTCGGCGAGTTGAGCGCGTTGGGGGCCGGTGGCGCTGCGGTACCAGTCCGGCGCGCTGTACCGCAGCCAGCGGTCGAGCAGCAGTTGGGCACGCCATTGCAGGCGCGCGCTGACGTCGGGAACGGCAGCTGCGATGGCCTGCTCCAGCGCGTTGATCAGGGCTTGCGCGTCACTGTGCGGGTTGTCCACCAGGCTGAGGGCGCGGGTGATGTCATCGCTGCGCTTGGCGATCAGTTGGTTGTCGAGGTGTTCGAACAGCGGCCGCTCACTGATCGGGTTCAACCCCAGCGGCCAGATGGCGTGTGGCGTCAACGCGTGGTAGTCGGTGGGCAGCAGGCCCATGAAGTGCGTGCGCTCGGCGGCGGCGTCCAGGCGCTGGAACAGCGCGGTGTCGAGGTCGATGAGGGTGGCAAAAAACTCGATCCCGCGTGAGGGGGTAAACAGCGCCACACGGCCGACCGGTGTGCTCGATTGAAGCTCGCTCACCTGCGGGCTTGAATGTTCGGTCAGCACAAAAGCTGCGGCCAGTTCGACGGTTTGCCCTTGGTATTCAAAGGTCAGTGCATACAGGCCTGGGCGTTGTGTGACGCCAAGCGGTATGCGGTCCAGGATCGCCAACTCCTGCGGGTGCAGCAGGCGGTCGGCGCCCGCGAGTGCGGCTTCGTGAGTCAGGGCTGTGTAGCCGGCCTCAAAGGTCATGAAGGATTTACGTGCCTTGCCGTCGATCTGCTCGCGGCGGTCCATGTCCCGCAGTTGTGTGTTCAGCGTGGTTCTGAGGGTGGCCAGCAGGGTCTGGCCTTCAGCGCTTTGCAGATCACGTTCGGCCAACTCCTGGTACAGCGCACGGCTCTTGTCGAGGAACTGTTGCCGGTACTGTTTGAGAAGGGTGTTCAAGCGTTCCAGATAAGCCAGGTCTGCCGACTGGGTTTGCGCAGGCAGCAACGGCCCATCGACATCGAGCAGGTGGTGGCCGATCAGGTTGAGTGAGCCTTTGATCTCGTCAAAGCTCAAGGGGGGATTGGAAGTGCTCACAGGCACGGGCTCCATGCTGAGGGTTAGAGCCGTCAGCATGGGCAGGGCCGCCCCGGGCGGGGCGGTAGATAGGTAGGTCAGGCGCCCGCGCGCACCGGGTTGCGTTGTGCCAGGGCCTTGAGGGCGTCGCTCAAGCCCTGGGCCTGGTCGCCGACCAGCAAATGCCACACGCCGTCTTCAAGCCGGCTGACACCCTGGCAGCCGAGGCTGTTGAGTTGCGCCTGCGACAGGCCTTTTTCATCGGCCAGTTGCAGGCGGATACGGGTCATGGCGATGCAGTCCAGTTGCACCACATTGTCCTGCCCGCCCAATGCATCCAGCCATTGCTGTGCCTGGGCCGTGGCGACTGTAGCGGCGCTGGCCGCTGGCGCTGGCATGGCGGCGCCGGCCACCGGCACGTGATTGGATGAGGGCATCGCCAGGCGGATTTCATCGGCAATGCTATCGGCCAGCGGCCCGACGACGACCTGCAGGCTGCCGCCGTTGCCGGGACGGACCACGGCCATGGCGCCAAGGGCTTTCAACTCGGCATCCAGCGCCTTGTTGCGGTCCACCATGTCTAGGCGCAAGCGCGTGGTGCAGGCGCCGACGCTCAACAGGTTCGCGGCACCGCCCAATGCGCGCAGGTACGCATGGGCCCGCTGGTTATCCGTCATGACCTCGGCCTGGGCCACCTGGATGTCTTCGCGCCCTGGCGTTTTCAGGTTGAAGCGGCGGATGCAGTAGCTGAACACGCTGTAGTAGATCAGCGCATACGCCAGGCCCACGGGCACCACCAGCCAGCCATTGGTGGATTTGCCCCAGCCCAGGACCATGTCGATGAAACCGCCGGAAAAGGTGAAGCCCAGGTGAATGTGCAGCAGGTTGGTGACGGCCATCGACAGGCCTGTCAGCAGCGCATGCAGCAGATACAGGAACGGCGCGAGGAACATGAACGCGAACTCGATCGGCTCGGTCACCCCGGTGAGGAACGAGGTCAGGGCCATCGACAGGAATATCCCACCCATGATCTTGCGCCGCTCCGGCAGGGCATTGCGGTACATCGCCAGGCACGCCGCCGGCAGGCCGAACAGCATCACCGGGAACATGCCGGTCATGAACTGGCCGCCGTTGGGGTCGCCGGCAAAGTAGCGGGTCAGGTCGCCCGTCACCACCGCGCCGGTGGCCGGGTCGGTGAAGCTGCCGAACACGAACCAGGCCATATTGTTGAGGATATGGTGCAGGCCGGTGACGATCAGCAGGCGGTTGAATACGCCAAACACAAACGCCCCCAGGCTGCCGCTTTCCATCAGCAAGACGCCGAAGCCGTTGATGGCGTGCTGCACCGGCGGCCAGATCAGGCCGAACACCACGCCCAGGCCCACTGCCGAGAACCCGGTGACAATCGGCACGAAGCGTCGCCCGCCGAAAAAGGCCAGGTACTCCGGCAGCTTGATGTCCTTGAAGCGGTTGTACAGGGCGCCGGCCATCAAGCCGCTGACGATCCCGGCCAACATGCCCATGTTGATGGTCGAGTCCAGCACCTTGAGGGTCGAGATCATCACCAGGTAACCGATGGCGCCCGCCAGCCCGGCCGTGCCGTTGTTGTCCCGGGCAAAGCCGACGGCGATACCGATGGCGAAAATCAGGGCCAGGTTGGCAAAGATCGCTTGCCCGGCGTCGTGCATCACCGCGATGTTCAGCAGGTCGGTATCACCCAGGCGCAGCAGCAGGCCGGCAATCGGCAGGATGGCGATGGGTAGCATCAATGCGCGGCCCAGGCGTTGCAGGCCTTCGATGAACAATTGGTACATGGCGAGTCTCCTTTTTCTTGTTGTTGTCAGCTCAACGGCCAGTGCTGGTGACAGGCTTGGCGTACGGCCCCGGCGCTGCTCAGGTTGAGCAGGCCCTGGCTCAGTTGCCGGCATTGCGCGGCGTCGAGGTGGCGCACACGGTCTTTGATTTCAGCAATCTGCGGCGGGCTCACGGACAGCTCGCGCACCCCCAGGCCCACCAGCACCGGTGTGGCCAGCGGGTCGGAGGCCAGGGCGCCACACACGCCGACCCAACGGCCATGTTTCGCGGCGCCGGCGCAGGTCTGGGCGATCAGGCGCAACAGCGCCGGGTGCAATGCATCGACCCGGGCAGCCAGGCCGGCATGGTCGCGGTCCATGGCCAGGGTGTACTGGGACAGGTCATTGGTGCCGATCGACAAAAAGTCCGCATGCTCGGCCAGTTGCTCGGCCATCAGCGCGGCGGCCGGCACTTCGATCATCACCCCCAGGTCCGGGCGCTGGGTCAACCCCAGTTCGGCGCACAGGTCGTCGAGGCGCTGGCGAATGTGCAGCAACTCGTCCACTTCACTGACCATCGGCAACAGGATCCGACAGCGCTGCAACGGGCTGACCTGCAGCAGGGCGCGCAGTTGCTGGTCGAGCAGTTCCGGGCGTACCTGGGCCATGCGAATGCCGCGCAGGCCCAGCACCGGATTGGCTTCGGCGGGCAGTGGCAGATAGTCGAGCTGTTTGTCGCCGCCCACATCGATGGTGCGAATGATCACTGGTTTGTCGCCCATTGCGTCCAGCACCGCCTGGTAGGCCTGGCGCTGCTCTTGTTCATCGGGCGCGGTGCGGCGCTCGACAAACAGAAATTCGGTGCGCAACAGGCCAACGCCATCGGCGCCGTTTTCGTAGGCTATCTGTGCCTCGCTGCTGGAGGCCACATTGGCCGCCACCTCAACGCTTACGCCATCAAGGGTGCTGGCCGCTGTCTGGGCCTGGGCCTGTTGCTGCTGGCGCTGCAGTTTTTGCGCATCGCGGATCTGGTGCACCTCGGCGTGGCGTGCATCATCGGGCATCAGTTCCAGGCGGCCGTTGGCGGCGTCCAGCACCACACGCTGGCCTTGGGGCACATCGAGCACTTCACTGCCCAGGGCGACCACACAGGGCAGGCCTTTGCCCCGGGCCAGGATCGCCACATGGGAGGTGGCGCCCCCTTCGGCCATGCACAGGCCCGCAGCGTTCTGCTGGCTCAACTGCAGCAGGTCCGAGGGGGTCAATTCATGGGCGGCGACAATGGCGCCGGCCGGCAACTCGAACTGCCAGGCTTCACCCAGCAGCGCCCGCAGGACCCGCTGCTGCAAGTCCCGCAGGTCGTTGGCGCGCTCGGCGAACAACGGCTTGCCCAAGCCCAGCAGTACGGCGCATTGGGCCTGGATCGCATCGCGCCAGGCATGGGTGGCGGCGCTGCCCTGGTCAATGGCCTGGCTGGCGCTGTGCAGCAGGGCAGGGTCTTCCAGCAGGGCCAGGTGGGCGGCGAAGATCTCCTCTTCGTCCACGTCCTTGCGCCGGCGGGCGTGCTCCAGGGTGCGGCGGATTTCCCCGCCCACCTGCTCCAGGGCGGCGTCCAGTTGCTGCAACTGCTCATCGGCGACGTGGGTTCGCGGGTCTGCTGGCAACTCGATGCTGCTCATGCGCCACAATGGCCCGCAGACCAGGCCTGGCGCGGCGCAGACACCTTGCAACACACCGGCTTCGGCGGGGGCGCGATGTGCAGGGGCGGCGGCCGGGGCCGGGGCGGTGTGGGGAACCTCCAGCGACAGCGCCGCGAGCAGCGCTTGCAAGGCGGCTTCGCTGTCTGCGCCCTGGCAACTGACGCGCACTTCGTCCTGCTCGCCAATCCCCAGGCCCAGCAGGCCGATCAGGCTGTCGCATGGCGCAGACTTGCCGGCGAAATGCAGGTGCGACTGGCTGCTGAAACCTTGCGCGGTCTTGCGGACCAGCGCAGCGGGGCGTGCATGCAGGCCCCCCTTGTGGGTGATGCGAATGCTGGCGCTGGCGGCGTTGCCGGTGTGCGCGCCAGGCGCTGTGCGGGTGGCCGAGGTGTGGCGCGGGCAGACCTGCATCAGCGGTTGGCCCACGGTCGCCATTTGCATGCTGAACGGTCGCAGCTCGAACTGATCGCTGTTGGTGAGGATGATCAGGCTGATCAGGCTTTTGCACTGGCGCGCGATGCGGTCCAGGTCCAGGCGCACCAGGGCCTGGCCGCTGCTCACCCGGGCGCCTTCCTTGACCAGCAGGGCAAAGCCCTCGCCCTTGAGCTCGACGGTGTCGATGCCCACGTGCAACAGGATCTCTGCACCGTTGTCGGCGCGCAGGGTCAGCGCATGCCCGGTGCGGGCAAGGTGAATCACCACGCCATCGCATGGCGCATACAGGCAATCGTTGAGCGGGTCGATGGCCAGGCCATCGCCCATGGCGCCGCTGGCGAACACTTCGTCTGGCACGTTGCCCAGGGTCCGCACCGGCCCGGTCAGGGGCGCGTTGAGGGTCAGGTCATTGTTATTGTTGGTCATGGGCACGGTACTCATCAGGAAAACGCTGCACATCACTTCAGTGGGTGCGGGTGACTTTGCTCAGGTGGCGCGGCTGGTCGGGGTCCATGCCCCGGGCCTGGGCCAGGCCGGCGGCCATTACGTAAAAGCTCTGGATCGCCAGGATCGGGTCCAGGGCCGGGTGTTCGGCGCGGCTGAGGGTCAGGTCACGCTCGGCGATATCGTCGGGTGCGGCCAGCAGCACGCGGGCGCCGCGTTGGCGCATTTCCGTGGCCAGGGTCAGCAAGCCCGGCTGTTCGGCGCCGCGTGGGGCGAACACCAGCAACGGGTAGTTGGCGTCGATCAAGGCCATCGGCCCGTGGCGCACTTCGGCGCTGCTGAAGGCTTCGGCCTGGATCGCCGAGGTTTCCTTGAGTTTGAGCGCGGCTTCCTGGGCGATGGCAAACCCGGCGCCACGGCCGATGACCATCAGGCGCTGGCAATCGCGCAGGGCGTCGATGGCCAGGCTCCAGTCCTGGGTCGCCGCTTCGCGCAGGCCGGCAGGCAAGGCGTGGCAGGCTTCGAGCAGGCCGTCTTCCTGGTTCCAGTGGCCGACCAACTGGGCGCAGGCGCTCAAGGTGGCGATAAAGCTCTTGGTCGCGGCCACACTGCGTTCGGGGCCGGCGCACAGGGGCACATGGAATTCGCACGCGGCCTCCAGGGGCGAGTCTTCGGCGTTGACCATCGATACGCTCAACGCCCCGCGCTTGCGCAGCAGGCGCAGGCTGTTGACCAAGTCCGGGCTTTGCCCCGACTGGGAAAACCCGAAGGCGGCCTGACCGCTGACTTTCAGCGGCGCCTGCGCCAGTGTCACCACCGACATCGGCAGCGACGCCACCGGCACGCCCACGTGTTGCATGGTCAGGTAGGCGAAGTAGCTGGCGGCGTGGTCCGAACTGCCACGGGCGACGGTCATCGCCACTTGCGGCGGCTGGCGGCGCAGGCGGCCCGCGACTTCGGCCAGCAGCGGGTCGAGGCATTGCAATTGGGCCGCGACGGCCTCACAGGAGGCCAGGGCCTCTTCAAGCATTTTTGAAGTCAATGGTTTCTCCTTCGACCATTACGTCGGTGAGGTGCAGGGAGCGGTCCAGGCGCACGCAGTCGGCAAAACTGCCGGGTTGCAGGCGGCCGCGTTGTTCCAGGCCCAGATAGTCCGCAGGAAATTGCGACAGGCGCTGTGAGGCTTCGTTGATCGGCAGGCCGATCTTCACTAGATTGCGCAGCGCCTGATCCATGGTCAGGGTGCTGCCGGCCAGGGTGCCGTCGGCCAGGCGCACGCCGCCCAGGCATTTGGTCACGGTATGGCTGCCCAGCTTGTATTCACCGTCGGGCATGCCGGCGGCGGCCGTGGAGTCGGTGACGCAGTACAGACAGGGGATCGAGCGCAGGGCCACGCGCATGGCGCCGGGGTGCACGTGCAGCAGGTCCGGGATCAACTCTGCGTATTTGGCATGGGCCAGGGCGGCGCCGACGATGCCCGGCTCGCGGTGATGCAGCGGGCTCATGGCGTTGTACAAGTGGGTGAAGCTGGTCGCGCCGGCGGCCAGGGCGGCGACGCCTTCTTCATAGCTGCCCAGGGTATGGCCGATCTGCATGCGCACCCCGCGTTGGCTGAGCGCGCGGATCAGGCCGTCATGGCCGGCGATTTCCGGGGCAATGGTGATCACCCGGATCGGCGCCAGGCGCAGGTATTCCTCAACCTCGGCCATCAGCGCTGTGTGGGCGAAGTTCGGTTGGGCGCCGAGTTTGCCCGGGTTGATGTAGGGGCCTTCCAGATGCACCCCCAGCACTCGGGCGCTGCCGGCCGGGCGCTGTTCGCAGAATTGGCCGAGTTCGCCGAGCACCCGGGAGATTTCCTCGACCGGCGCAGTCATGGTGGTGGCCAACAACGAGGTGGTGCCGAAACGCACATGGGTGCGAGTGATGGTCTCGAAGGCGCTGCGGCCTTCCATGATGTCCTTGCCGCCGCCGCCGTGCACATGCAGGTCGATAAAACCCGGCAGCAAGTAGGGCAGGTCGTTGTCGGCCGGATCGCAAGGCACGCCTTCGACGGCGCTGACCTTGCCTTCGTGGTGCACCAGGCGGCCGCGAATCCAGCCGTGGGGCGTGAGGATATTGTCTTCGGACATGGCAGTTCTCTAAGGCCGCAACTCGGCGGCAAAGTCATAGCGACGCAGCTCTGCGACAAAGTCGTAGTAGTCGTTGCGGCAGTAGGTGTCGGTGATCTCGATGGGCGTGTTGTCGGCGGTGTAGCCGACCCGGGTCATCAGCAGCATGGCGGTGCCGGGGGCGATGCCCACCAGGGCCGCGAACTCGTCCGAGGCGTTGATTGCCTGGATGTGTTGCAGGGCCCGCACCACCGGTTTGCCGATGCCTTCCAGGTATTCGTAGAGCGAGCTGCCGATGGCCTGGGGGTTGGGAATGATCGAAGCGGGCAGGGCGCTCATCTCGATGGCCATCACGGTGTCGTCCGCTTTGCGCAGGCGCTTGAGCCGCGCCACTTTGTCGGTGGGCGACAGGCCCAGGCGGATCAGTTCTTCATGGGTCGGCGGGGTGATCTCGCGCACCAGCCATTGCGAACTGGGGGCAAACCCCTTGAGCCGCAGCATTTCGCTGAACCCCGAAAGGCGCGACAGCGGTTGTTCCAGGCGCGGCGTAATAAAAGTCCCGGAGCCTTGGCTGCGGCGGATCAGGCCTTGGGCGAACAACACTTCCAGGGCTTTGCGGGCGGTGACCCGGGAAATGCTCAACTGCTCGCTGAGCACGCGCTCCGAGGGCAAGGCCTGCTCGGATTTCCACTGGCCGGCATGGATCGCGGCTTCCAGATTGCGGGCCAGTTGCAGGTACAGCGGCGTGGATTGTCGGTCGTCAGGACGCAGGGTCTGGATGGGATTCATCTGTAGGGTTTCCGATGCGTTATTGGAGTGTTGTCGCCCGGTAATGGCCGGAAATTAATACCACTTAAATACCATGTCAATGCCGCCAAAAGCGTGCACACGGCTGTTTGCAGGCACCTTAAAGGTGCCTGGTATCAAGTGGTATTAGAGAGGTCTTTATCGCGCGCAGAAAGACGCAGCCCCTGGCAGTGAAATGGTATTCACCGGCAGGGGCTGTGGGGGAGGCAGGTTTTTTTTGAATTATTTTACGAACGGTGCCGGTTACGGGCGGATCTCGATCATCGTGCCGTCCTTGACCAGGTTCCACACTTCGCGCATGTCGACATTGCGCATGCCGATGCAGCCGTCGGTCCAGTCCAGGGTGTGGAACCACTGTTCGGGGTATTCCTCACTGTCTGGCGTGCCGTGGATCATGATCATGCTGCCGGGCTTGACCCCTTCGCGGCGCGCGCGGGCGGCATCGCTGATATTGGGGTAGGAGATGTGCATGGACAGGTTGAAGCGGTCGCTGGTCTTGCGCCAGTCGATCCAGTAGAAGCCTTCCGGGGTGCGGCGGTCGCCTTCGATCAGCTTGTGGCCCTTGGGGTTCTTGCCCAGGGAAATACGGTAGGTCTTGAGCGGCTTGCCGTCGTTGATCAGTTGCAACTGATGGGCGGACTTGAGCACCAGGATCTTCTCGACGGGTTTGCCGCCCAGGGTTTGCAGGGTGGTGGCGCACGACAGGCTGGCGAACGACAGGCAGAGCAGGGCAAGCAACCAACGCATTGAAACGATATCCGTATAAAGGCTTATTGCGCCGGTTGAGTCGCAGGCGGCACCGATTCGCTGCGCACGGGGAACACCTGTTGCCGACGGTCAGCGAAAAAGCATTCTAAGGTACGCCTGACCGTGCGGAAAGCCAGCTCGGACCAAGGGATATCGGCTTCGTCGAACAGCCTGACTTCCAGGCTCTCGGGGCCGGCGGCAAAGTCCAGGTCGATCAGTTCGGCGCGGTAGAAAATATGCACCTGGCTGATGTGCGGTACATCGATCAGCGTGTAGATGCTCAGGTTGCGCACCCTGGCGCAGGCTTCCTCAAGGGTTTCGCGCATGGCGCCCTGTTCGACGGTCTCGCCGTTTTCCATAAAGCCTGCAGGCAGGGTCCAGAAGCCCAGGCGCGGCTCGATGGCCCGTCGGCACAGCAGCACCTGGTTGCCCCAGACGGGCAGGGTACCGGCGACGATATTGGGATTCTGGTAGTGAATGGTCTGACAGTGGTCACACACATAACGCAGGCGTGCATCGCCTTCGGGAATGCGCTGGATGACCGGTTTACCGCACTGGCTGCAGAAGTTCATGCTTGGGTTCCTGGGGACTGCGCCTATCTTGGCGTGCAGGGCAGTGGCCTGCAAGTTGTCGTTTAGCGACACCGCCGGGGTTTTGGGGTTGGGCGCCCGTACGCTTTGGTGCATGATGCAAGGTAGCCAACAGATCGAGATGACTCATGCTGGACGAGCTACTTCGCCGGGTAAGCAATCACACGCCACGCACGCTGGAAACTGACGGACGTTTCCCCGAGGCCGCCGTGCTGGTGCCGATTACCCGTAGTGACGAACCCGAGCTGATCCTGACCCTGCGTGCCAGCGGGCTGTCGACCCACGGCGGCGAAGTGGCCTTTCCGGGAGGGCGGCGCGACCCGGAAGACCCGGACCTGGTGTTCACTGCCCTGCGCGAGGCCGAAGAAGAAATCGGCCTGCCGCCGGGCCTGGTGGAAGTGATCGGCCCCTTGAGCCCGCTGATCTCCCTGCACGGCATCCGCGTGACCCCGTATGTGGGGGTGATTCCCGATTATGTCGAGTACCTGGCCAACGACGCCGAGATTGCGGCGGTATTCAGCGTGCCCCTGGAGTTTTTCCGCCAGGACCCGCGCGAGCACACCCATCGCATCGATTACCAGGGCCGCAGTTGGTACGTGCCCAGCTATCGGTTCGGTGAATACAAGATCTGGGGCCTGACGGCGATCATGATCGTGGAGTTGATCAACCTGCTCTATGACGATGCCGACATCAGCCTGCATCGACCGCCGAAAAGCTTTATCAATACCTAAGCCATCGTTTGAATGTAAGCCGTGAGGGAAGACCATGAAATACCGCCTGGGCGATGCCCGCGTCGAGACCCATCCACACAGCTGGGTGGCGCCCAATGCCACGCTGGTGGGCAAGGTCAAGCTGGAAGAAGGGGCCAACGTCTGGTTCAACGCGGTGTTGCGTGGCGACAACGAACTGATCCTGATCGGCAAGAACAGCAACGTGCAGGACGGCAGCGTGATGCACACCGACATGGGCTACCCGCTGACCCTGGGCACTGGTGTGACGGTTGGGCATAACGCCATGCTGCATGGCTGCACCGTCGGCGACTACAGCCTGATCGGCATCAATGCGGTGATCCTCAACGGTGCCAAGATCGGCCGGCACTGCATCATCGGCGCCAACTCGTTGATCGGCGAAGGCAAGGAAATCCCCGACGGCTCGCTGGTGATGGGCTCGCCTGGCAAGGTCGTGCGGGAATTGACCGAGCAGCAGAAAAGAATGCTGGAGGCCAGTGCTGCGCACTACGTGCATAACTCGCAGCGCTATGCCCGTGATCTGGTCGAGCAGCCAGAATGAACCCGGTAGAACGTCCCGTTGCCTCGCCCTGCGTGAGTATCTGTGCGCTGGATGATGACGATATCTGCACCGGTTGCCAGCGCAATGTCGACGAAATCACCCGTTGGAGTCGCATGGACGATGCCGAGCGCCGGGTAGTGCTGGGGTTGTGCCATGAACGGGCGAAGGCCAGTGGAATATTGTGGATGATCCCCGGAAAATCCGACGCCTGATATTTTTGAATGGCGAGCGAACCTGCTGTGGCGAGCGGGCTTGTTGTGGCGAGCGGGCTTGCCCCGCGCTGGGCTGCGCAGCAGCCCCAATAAAACCTCCGCGGACGTTCAGGTAAACCGCAGCGCCTGTCTTTAGGGCTGCTACGCAGCCCAGCGCGGGGCAAGCCCGCTCGCCACCTTAGGTCCAGTGGTCACAACAAGTCCGTTGGCCACAAAAATAGCTGATGAGCTGTCGCCGGCTGACGCGGTGTGTCTGGAGTACCTAGGGCGCTTGGAGAGGGCCTCTGTGGCGAGCGGGCTTGCCCCGCGCTGGGCTGCGCAGCAGCCCCAATAAAACCTCCGCGGACGCTCAGGTAAACCGCAGCGCCTGTCTTTAGGGCTGCTACGCAGCCCAGCGCGGGGCAAGCCCGCTCGCCACATTAGGTCCAGTCGTCACAACAAGTCCGTTGGCCACAAAAATAGCTGATGAGCTGTCGCCGGCTGGCGCGGTGTGTCTGGAGTACCTAGGGCGCTTGGAGAGGGCCTCTGTGGCGAGCGGGCTTGTCGGAACGCCGCATCGCCCGCGCTGGGCTGCGTAGCAGCCCCAATAAAACCTCCGCGGACGTTCAGGTAAACCGCAGCGCCTGTCTTTAGGGCTGCTACGCAGCCCAGCGCGGGGCAAGCCCGCTCGCCACAATAGGTTCAGTGGCCACAACAGGCCCGCTCGCCACAGGGTTTCTTGTGCAGTACCCTGTGGCCCTTGCCCACAGGTCCATCGCCCCATGCTCTTCCTGATCGCCTATATCAGCAGCGTTGTGCTGATCAACTTCGCCTTTTCCACTGCCCCGCATCTGGATGTCATCTGGTCCGCCTGGGGTGGCCTGGTGTTTATCCTGCGTGACATGGTGCAAACCCGCTTCGGCCACGGGGCGATCATCGCCATGCTCGCGGCGCTGGTGTTGTCCTATATCACCTCCGATCCGTCTATCGCCTTGGCCAGTGCCACGGCGTTCGCGGTGTCCGAGTGCATCGACTGGCTGGTTTTCAGCATCACCAAGCGCCCGTTGCATGACCGGCTGTGGATCAGTTCGGCGCTGAGTATTCCTCTCGATACCTTTATCTTTTTTGGCCTGATCGGCGCGTTGACACCCGCTGTGGTCGGCACCGCCCTGGCCTCGAAATTTGCCGGGGTCACCGTGGTGTGGCTGGCCATGGCCTGGCGTTTGCGTCGCCAGCGTGTCGCCAACTGAGGCCAACGCCTGCGGTTCATGTAAAATGCCGGCCTTTCTCCCCCTGATCCGCTCCCCTGAGGACCTGAGATGACCCGAATCGGAACTCCATTGTCGCCAACCGCGACCCGCGTATTGATGTGTGGCTGCGGTGAGCTGGGCAAGGAAGTGGTAATCGAGCTGCAACGCCTGGGCGTTGAAGTGATTGCCGTGGATCGCTACGCCAACGCGCCGGCCATGCAGGTGGCGCATCGCAGCCATGTGATCAACATGCTCGATGGCGCGGCCCTGCGTGCGGTGATCGAAGCGGAAAAACCGCATTTCATCGTCCCGGAAATCGAAGCCATCGCCACCGGCACCCTGGTGGAGCTGGAGGCCGAAGGCTTTACCGTGATCCCCACCGCCCGCGCGGCGCTGTTGACCATGAACCGCGAGGGCATCCGCCGCCTGGCCGCTGAAGAGCTGGACCTGCCGACCTCGCCGTACCACTTTGCCGACACCGTCGAAGACTACCGCAAGGCCGTCGAAGACCTGGGTTTCCCATGTGTGGTCAAGCCGGTGATGAGTTCGTCGGGCAAGGGCCAGAGCCTGTTGCGCAGTGCCGATGATGTGCAGAAAGCCTGGGACTACGCCCAGGAAGGCGGCCGCGCCGGTAAGGGCCGGGTGATCATCGAAGGGTTTATCGATTTCGACTACGAAATCACCCTGCTGACCGTGCGTCACGTGGGCGGCACCACCTTCTGCGCGCCAGTGGGTCACCGCCAGGAGAAGGGCGACTACCAGGAGTCCTGGCAGCCCCAGGCCATGAGCCCGGCGGCACTGGCTGAATCCGAGCGCGTCGCCAAAGCCGTGACCGAGGCCCTGGGTGGCCGTGGCCTGTTTGGTGTCGAGTTGTTCATCAAGGGTGATCAGGTGTGGTTCAGCGAAGTTTCGCCGCGCCCCCACGACACGGGCCTGGTGACCTTGATCTCCCAGGACCTGTCGCAGTTTGCCCTGCATGCGCGGGCGATTTTGGGCTTGCCGATTCCGTTGATCCGTCAGTTCGGGCCATCGGCATCGTCGGTGATCCTGGTGGAAGGGCAGTCGACCCAAACCGCTTTCGCCAACCTCGGCGCAGCCCTCAGCGAGCCAGATACCGCGCTGCGTCTGTTCGGCAAGCCAGAAGTGAATGGCCAGCGCCGCATGGGCGTGGCGTTGGCGCGGGATGAGTCGATCGAGGCTGCCCGGGCCAAGGCGACCCGTGCCTCGCAGGCAGTGGTTGTAGAGCTCTAAAAGCATCGCGGGCAAGCCCGCTCCCACATGTGGAATACATTCCCAGTGTGGGAGCGGGCTTGCCCGCGATAGCGGTCTATCAGGCGACCTTGTTCAAATCATTATCCCGCGTCTCTTTCAGGCACAGCACCGCAATCAAACTCAGCAACGCTGCCGCCGACACATACCCGCCGACATAACTCAGCCCACCCATTGCCACCAGTTTGGTCGCAAAGAACGGTGCGGCCGAAGCCCCGACGATCCCGCCCAGGTTATACGCCGCCGAAGCCCCGGTATAACGCACGCGTGTCGGAAACAATTCCGGCAACAATGCCCCCATCGGTGCAAATGTCACGCCCATCAGGAACAGTTCCAGGCACAGGAACAACGCCACCGCCCAGGTCGAGCCATGGGTCAGCAACGGTTCCATGGTGAAGCCCGAGAGAATTGCCAGCACCGCACCGACGATCAGCACCGGCTTGCGCCCGTAACGGTCACTGGCCAGGGCCGCCAGCGGCGTGGCGGCGCCCATGAACAGCACGGCAAAGCACAGCAGGGCGAGGAAGGTTTCGCGGCTGTAGCCCAGGGTGCTTACACCGTAGCTCAGGGAAAATGCCGTGGTGATATAGAACAGCGCATAACACACCACCATCGCCGCGGCGCCCAGCAGCACCTGCAGCCAATGCTGGCTGAACAGCTCCACCAACGGCACTTTCACCGGTTTTTCCTTGGCCACGGCGTTGGCGAATACCGGGGTTTCGTGCAGTTTCAGGCGTGCATACAGGCCCACCATCACCAGCGCGGCGCTGAGCAGGAACGGAATGCGCCAGCCCCAACTGCGGAATTGCTCATCATCCAGGTTCATCGCCAGGATCAGAAACAGCCCATTGGCCGCCAGGAAACCAATGGAAGGCCCCAACTGCGGGAACATGCCGAACCAGGCGCGCTTGCCCTTGGGTGCGTTCTCGGTGGCCAGCAGGGCGGCGCCGCCCCATTCCCCGCCCAGGCCCAGGCCCTGGCCGAAACGCAGCACACACAACAGGATCGGTGCCCAGGCGCCGATGGTGTCGTAGCCCGGCAGCAAGCCGATCAAGGTGGTGCACACGCCCATCAGCAGCAACGAGGCCACCAGCGTCGATTTGCGCCCGATGCGGTCACCGAAATGGCCGAACAGCGCCGAGCCCAATGGCCGGGCGATAAACGCGATACCGAAGGTCAGGAACGCCGCCAGCATTTGCGCGGTGCCGGAACTCTGCGGGAAGAACACTGGGCCGATCACCAGCGCAGCGGCCGTGGCGTAGATATAGAAGTCGTAGAACTCGATGGCCGTGCCGATGATGCTCGCGGTCGCGACGCGGCTGGTCGAGTTGGTCGGGGCGGCGGGAGCGGCCTCGTTATAGGTGGTGCTCATTGAGGTATCCCTGATGGTCATTGCGCCTTTGGCGCGGATTATTATTGGTCTTGCACCCATGGATCAGGGCAGTGCGCGGCATCGGCTCGGGATGGGAGCGAGTACCGGTCAGACACGATAAAGCGGTGCCTGGACACGCTCAGTGCGGATAGCACGCGGTCGGGCGGGGCTTGGGTAAGCGGGGTCGATTATAGGAAGGCGCGCGCGGATACAACAAGAGGTGCGAACGCAGGAGATCAAATGTGGGAGCGGGCTTGCCCGCGATGCAGGCGCCTCGGTGTATCAGTGATACCGAGGTGATGCTATCGCGGGCGAGCCCGCTCCCACACAAGCCCAGCCGCGGTGAGTCAGGTGGCTATCGGTGCCGAGCCTATATGCCAGATCAGTACCTTGCTCACCCGGTTGTCCTCGGTCTCGAGGATTTCCAGGCGATAGCGGCCGATTTTCAGGCACACCGCGCAATCGGGAATGGTCTCCAGCGCTTCGGTCACCAGGCCGTTGAGGGTCTTGGGGCCGTCGCTGGGCAGGTGCCAGCCCAGGCACTTGTTGAGTTCGCGGATCGACACCGCGCCATCAATCACGTAGCGACCGTCTGGCTGGGGCTGGATCAGCGGGTTGTCCAGGCTCTGTTCGCTTTCGAATTCGCCGACGATTTCTTCCAGGATGTCTTCCAGGGTGACGATGCCCAGCACTTCGCCATATTCGTCCACCACCATGCCCAGGCGGCGTTGTTGTTTGTGGAAGTTCAGCAATTGCAGCTGCAGCGGCGTGCTCTCCGGCACGAAGTATGGCTCGTGGCAAGCCGCGAGCAGGACGTCCTTGGTCAGGCTGGCGTCGGGCAGCAAGTGCTGGATCTGGCGGGTGTTGAGCACCGCCTCGACCTGGTTGATATCGCTGTGGAACACCGGCAGGCGTGTGCGCTGGGAGGTGCGCAGCTGTTCGATGATGTCTTCGATAGGGTCATCGAGGTTGATGCCGTCGACTTCGCTGCGTGGCACCAGGATGTCATTGACGGTGATGTTGTCCAGGGCGTGGATGCCGGGCATGCCCGGGGCGCGGTCTTCACTGTCGTCCGTGGCCTGCTCGTCGGAGCGGTCGGGCTGAGGCTCGTCGCTATTCTTGACGATCCCCGACTTGCGGGCGAAAGGGCGCAGCAGCAGGAGGCTGACGCCATTGAGCACCCAGGCCAGGGGGTAGAGGATCTTTAGCGGGATGCCCAGCAGCGTATTGCCAAACCCCAGCACCGCGTGCGGATAGCGGGTGGCCAGGGTGCGGGGCAGGTAGTCGGCCAGTACCAGCAACAGCCCGCTGGAGATCAGCCAGCCGAGCCAGGGACCGTTTTCGGCCCAGACATGGATCGCCAGCAGGGTGCAGAGAATCACCACCACCGCGCGGCACAGGGTGTTGCACAGGATCAGGCTGTTGCGCGGGAAGCTGAGGCGGGCAGCGGCCTTGTCGCCCTGGCGTGTACCAGGGCGCAGGGCCAGCAAATGGTGCTGGGCGGCTTCGATGGCGGTAAACAGCGCCGACCACAACACCAGCAGCGCGACTACCGCGAGCATTGGCTCAAGGGGCAAGTTGTCCATGATCGTTGCCCGTCAGATATGCAGGATGAATTCGCGAACCAGCTTGCTGCCGAAATACGCCAGCATCAGCAGGCAGAAACCGGCCAGGGTCCAGCGGATCGCTTTGTGCCCACGCCAGCCCAGGCGATTGCGGCCCCACAGCAGCACGCTGAACACCACCCAGGCCAGGCACGCCAGCAGGGTCTTGTGGACCAGATGCTGGGCGAACAGGTTCTCGACGAACAGCCAGCCGGAAATCAGCGACAGCGACAGCAGCGTCCAGCCGGCCCAGAGGAAGCCGAACAGCAGGCTTTCCATGGTCTGCAGCGGCGGGAAGTTCTTGATCAGCCCCGAAGGATGCTTGTGCTTGAGCTGGTGGTCCTGCAAAAGCAGCAGCAAAGCCTGGAACACCGCGATGGTGAACATGCCGTAGGCGAGGATCGACAACAGGATATGGGCGAGGATGCCCGGCTCTTCATCGATCACCTGCACGGTGCCGGTGGGGGCGAATTGCGCCAGCAGCACCGTCAGCATCCCCAGGGGGAAGAGCAGCAACAGCAGGTTCTCCACCGGGATCCGCGCGCAGGCCAGCAGCGTCAAGGCGATGACCGCAGCGGCAATCAGGCTGGCGGCGCTGAAAAAGTCCAGGCCCAGGCCCACCGGCGTCATCAGGTGGGTGAACAGGCTGGCGGCGTGGGCCAGCAAGGCGAGCACGCCAAGCCCGGCCAGCAGGCGTTTGTCCGCCCTGGCGCGTTGAGCCAGGCGGGTGCCCTGATAGAGGGTCGCAGCGGCATACAAGAGTGCGGCGGCGAGACTGGGTAGCAAACTGGGTGACAAAGGGAGCATAAATCCTGTTAGGCAAGCCCGAAAGCCGATGAGTTTGGCACACACCTGCGTTCCACGAAAGACCACCGGGCCAGACAGCGGGTGTGCATGGCGGCAGTCTTCGCTATAATCCGCGACCTGCCCACGCCGCAGGCTCGCCGAGCGCTGTTTTTAATAGCGATTTATCACAGCCTGGGCCGCCATTACCTCGGTCTACCAATGCATTTCGATGAATAGGGCCTGAAAGGATCGCGCATGTTTGAAAATCTGACTGACCGTCTCTCGCAGACGCTGCGCCATGTCACCGGCAAGGCCAAGCTGACCGAGGACAATATTAAAGACACCCTGCGCGAAGTGCGCATGGCATTGCTGGAAGCCGACGTTGCCTTGCCTGTGGTCAAGGATTTCGTCAACTCGGTCAAGGAACGTGCGGTCGGCACTGAAGTGTCCCGCAGCCTGACGCCGGGCCAGGCCTTTGTGAAGGTCGTCCAGGCCGAACTCGAAAGCCTGATGGGCGCGGCCAACGAAGACCTGAACCTCAGCGCCGTGCCGCCGGCCGTTGTGCTGATGGCCGGTTTGCAGGGTGCGGGTAAGACCACTACCGCTGCCAAGCTGGCGCGCTTCCTCAAAGAGCGCAAGAAAAAGTCCGTGATGGTGGTCTCGGCCGACGTATACCGTCCGGCCGCGATCAAGCAGCTGGAAATGCTCGCCGGTGAAATCGGCGTGACATTCTTCCCGTCCGACCTGAGCCAGAAGCCGGTCGACATCGCCAACGCGGCTATTAAAGAAGCCAAGCTCAAGTTCATCGACGTGGTGATCGTCGATACCGCCGGTCGCCTGCACATCGATGAAGAGATGATGGGCGAGATCAAGGCGCTGCATGCCGCGATCAACCCGGTAGAAACGCTGTTCGTGGTCGATGCCATGACCGGCCAGGATGCGGCCAACACCGCCAAGGCCTTTGGTGATGCACTGCCGCTGACCGGCGTGATCCTGACCAAGGTCGACGGTGATGCCCGTGGCGGTGCCGCACTGTCGGTGCGCGCAATCACCGGCAAGCCGATCAAGTTCATCGGTATGGGCGAGAAGACCGAAGCGCTCGAGCCGTTCCACCCTGAGCGTATCGCCTCGCGTATCCTCGGCATGGGCGACGTGCTCAGCCTGATCGAGCAGGCCGAACAGACCCTCGACAAGGACAAGGCCGACAAACTGGCCAAGAAGCTGAAGAAGGGCAAGGGCTTCGACCTCGAAGACTTCCGTGACCAACTGCAACAGATGAAGAACATGGGCGGCCTCGGCGGCCTGATGGACAAACTGCCGAACATCGGCGGTGTGAACCTGGCGCAAATGGGCAATGCCCAGGGTGCGGCAGAGAAGCAGTTCAAGCAGATGGAAGCCATCATCAACTCCATGACCCCGGCCGAGCGCCGCGACCCTGAGCTGATCAGCGGTTCGCGCAAGCGTCGGATCGCCATGGGTTCCGGCACCCAGGTGCAGGACATTGGTCGCTTGATCAAGCAGCACAAGCAGATGCAAAAGATGATGAAGAAATTCTCGGCCAAAGGCGGCATGGCCAAAATGATGCGCGGCATGGGCGGTATGATGCCCGGTCGTGGCATGCCGAAGATGTAAAGAATTCGCGCAAGAGTTCGCTCTTGTGCAGACCCACAGGGACGTGGGATCTCCAGCAAACCCGCCGTTGGCGGGAGCTGACTCGCCGTTTTAACCGACGGCTCTATAGCAGATCTGAATGGCACGCGGTCAGGCGCCGGAAAAAGACATTTGCAAAAGTCCGGATATTCCTTAGAATATGCGGCCTTTCGGGCACCCATGCCCGCTGTGCATTTAGATTTGCAGCACCGACTACAGGAACGATGTTCACATGCTAACAATCCGTCTTGCCCTTGGCGGCTCCAAAAAGCGCCCGTTTTACCACTTGACCGTAACCGACAGCCGCAACCCGCGTGACGGTTCGCACAAGGAACAGGTTGGTTTCTTCAACCCTGTTGCTCGTGGTCAAGAAGTTCGTCTGTCCGTGAACCAAGAGCGCGTAGCCTACTGGCTGAGCGTTGGTGCACAGCCTTCCGAGCGTGTTGCCAAGTTGTTGAAGGACTCGGCTAAGGCCGCAGCCTGAGCAATATGAACGCGACGCCAGCTGTTGCTGATGATTTGATCGTTATCGGCAAGATTTACTCTGTTCATGGCGTTCGCGGCGAAGTGAAGGTGTATTCCTTTACTGATCCGACTGAAAACCTGTTGCAGTACAAGACCTGGACGCTCAAGCGCGAAGGTAGTGTGAAACAGGTCGAGCTGGTCAGTGGACGCGGGAACGACAAGTTCCTGGTCGCAAAGCTCAAGGGTCTCGATGATCGTGAAGAAGCACGTCTTCTGGCCGGTTATGAGATCTGCGTGCCGCGCAACCTGTTCCCTGAATTGACCGACGGCGAGTACTACTGGTACCAGCTGGAAGGTCTGAAGGTTATTGATCAACTCGGGCAATTGCTTGGGAAAATCGATCATCTTCTGGAAACCGGCGCCAATGATGTAATGGTGGTCAAGCCTTGCGCTGGCAGCCTGGATGATCGCGAACGCCTGTTGCCCTATACCGAGCAATGTGTGTTGGCCGTCGACCTGGCAGCGGGCGAGATGAAGGTGGAATGGGATGCGGACTTCTAAGCGTGGCTAATTTGCGCATTGAAGTGATCAGTTTGTTTCCCGAGATGTTTTCCGCCATCAGCGAGTACGGCATCACCAGTCGGGCGGTGAAACAAGGGCTCTTGCAGCTCACTTGTTGGAACCCGCGAGACTACACGACGGATCGACATCACACTGTGGACGATCGCCCATTTGGCGGTGGCCCGGGCATGGTGATGAAGATCAAGCCCCTGGAAGACGCCCTGGTTCAGGCCAAGGCAGCAGCAGGGGAGAAGGCGAAGGTAATTTACCTGTCCCCTCAAGGCCGCCAGCTGAAACAGGCTGCGGTACGCGAACTGGCGAATGAGGAAGCACTGATCCTGATTGCCGGTCGCTATGAAGGCATTGACGAGCGTTTTATTGACGCTCATGTCGATGAAGAGTGGTCGATTGGGGACTATGTCCTGTCTGGCGGTGAGCTGCCGGCGATGGTCCTGATAGATGCGGTTACACGACTGCTGCCTGGAGCTTTAGGGCATGCGGACTCCGCGGAGGAAGATTCCTTCACGGATGGTTTGCTGGATTGCCCGCACTACACCCGACCGGAGGTGTATGCGGATCAGCGTGTTCCCGACGTATTGCTAAGTGGCAATCACGCACACATCCGGCGTTGGCGTTTACAGCAGTCCCTTGGTCGGACCTATGAACGACGCGCCGATCTTCTGGAAAGCCGCTCGCTTTCTGGAGAAGAGAAGAAGCTGCTCGAGGAATACATCCTCGGGCGGGACGATAGTTAACAACGTATCGATGGTAGATCCGACGATTTACCTTAGGAGCACAGCATGACTAACAAAATCATCCTTGCACTCGAAGCAGAGCAGATGACCAAAGAGATCCCTACCTTTGCCCCGGGCGACACCATTGTCGTTCAGGTGAAAGTGAAGGAAGGCGACCGTTCGCGTCTGCAAGCGTTCGAAGGCGTAGTTATCGCCAAGCGTAACCGTGGTGTGAACAGTGCTTTCACTGTTCGTAAAATCTCCAACGGTGTTGGCGTAGAGCGTACGTTCCAGACCTACAGCCCGCAAATCGACAGCATGGCCGTTAAACGTCGCGGTGACGTACGTAAAGCCAAGCTGTACTACCTGCGTGACCTGTCCGGTAAAGCAGCTCGCATCAAGGAAAAACTGGCTTAAGTCCAGCTTCCCGATGCAGAAAAAAGCAGCCTACGGGCTGCTTTTTTGTGCCTGAAATTTGCCACTTGCCCGGAACCCGTTCATGACCACCCGTCTCGAAGAAATCCAGCGTCGCACCGACCTGTCCGTGACCCATGTAACCAAGGCCGTATTCCCGCCGACCACCAACCACCACAACACGCTGTTTGGCGGCACTGCATTGGCGTGGATGGATGAAGTGTCATTCATTACCGCCACACGTTTCTGCCGCTTGCCGCTGGTGACGGTTTCCACCGATCGTATCGACTTCAATCACGCGATCCCGGCCGGTTCCATCGTCGAACTGATTGGCCGGGTGATCAAGGTCGGTAACACCAGCCTCAAGGTAGAAGTGCAAGTGTTTGTCGAGAGCATGAGTGCCGATGGTCGCGAGAAGGCGATCCAGGGTGTGTTCAGCTTTGTGGCAATCGATGCCGACAAGCGTCCGGTGCCGGTGCTGCCAGGGTTTGTAGACTGACCTGAGACCGCGTCGCTGCTCTTGCAGGCAAGGCATGCATTTCCCTGTGGGAGCTGGCTTGCCTGCGATAGGATCTACCAGACACCGAAGTAATCAACCTGAGCCCCCATGCCCGCCATTGACCACCCCCTGATCGACCGCTTCCTTGATGCCCTCTGGCTGGAAAAAGGCCTGTCGGACAACACTCGCCAGTCCTACCGCAGCGACCTGGCTCTGTTCAATGGCTGGCTATTGGAGAGAAACCTCGAGCTGAGCCAAGCCGGGCGCGAGTTGATCCTCGATCACCTGGCCTGGCGCCTTGAACAAAACTACAAACCGCGCTCCACCGCACGATTTCTCTCGGGCGTGCGTGGGTTTTATCGCTATTTGCTCCGGGAAAAGCTGATTGCGGTCGACCCGACCCTGCAAGTCGATATGCCGCAACTCGGCAGGCCATTGCCCAAATCCCTGTCGGAAGCCGACGTTGAAGCCCTGCTGGCCGCGCCCGACCTGAGCGAGGCCATCGGCCAGCGTGATCGCGCCATGCTGGAGGTGTTGTATGCCTGCGGCCTGCGCGTCACCGAGCTGATCAGCCTGACCCTGGAGCAGGTCAACCTGCGCCAGGGGGTGTTACGGGTGATGGGCAAGGGCAGCAAGGAACGCCTGGTGCCCATGGGTGAAGAGGCGATCGTGTGGGTCGAGCGCTATATGCGCGATGCCCGCAGCGAACTACTCGGCGGGCGCCCCAGTGACGTGCTGTTTCCCAGCCTGCGCGGCGAGCAGATGACCCGCCAGACCTTCTGGCATCGCATCAAGCACGAGGCCAAGGTGGCCGGGATCGGCAAGTCGCTGTCCCCCCACACCCTGCGCCATGCGTTCGCCACCCATTTGCTCAACCACGGCGCGGACTTGCGGGTGGTGCAGATGTTGCTGGGTCATAGCGATCTGTCGACCACGCAGATTTACACCCACGTGGCGCGCGCAAGGTTGCAGGACCTGCACGCCAAACATCACCCAAGGGGCTGACAGGCCCCAATTTGGCCGCCGGCGTCTGCCCTGGCGCCCAATTGTGGTAGGCTTTGCCGGTTTGCAAAGGGGACGGCCCCGAGCCGTGTTTCCAGATCGGCGTCCTGGCCTTCGTCCCTGCATCTGCCTTCAGGAGTTCCCATGCGCTTGACCCAGATTTTCGCCGCCGCAGCTATTGCGTTGGTCTCAACCTTTGCCGTCGCCGATGACGCCGCCGAGAAGACAATCCGTAAGAGTCTGGAAAGCCTCCAACTCGAAACCCCGGTCGAAAGCATCAGCGCCAGCCCCATGGCCGGCCTGTATGAAGTCAAACTCAAGGGCAGCCGCGTGCTGTACGCCAGTGCCGACGGCCAGTACATCGTCCAGGGCTACCTGTTCCAGTTGAAAGACGGCAAGCCGGTCAACCTCACCGAGAAGGCCGAGCGCCTGGGCGTGTCCAAGTTGATCAACGGCATTCCGGTTGCCGAAACCGTGGTGTACCCGGCCATTGGCGAGACCAAGACCCACATCACCGTGTTCACCGACACCACCTGCCCGTACTGCCACAAATTGCACGCCGAAGTGCCTGAGCTGAACAAGATGGGCGTCGAAGTGCGCTACGTCGCGTTCCCGCGCCAGGGCCTGGGTTCGCCGGGCGACAAGCAGTTGCAAGCGGTCTGGTGTTCGGCTGACAAGAAAGCCGCAATGGACAAGATGGTCGACGGCAAGGACATCAAGGCTGCTGCCTGTGCCAACCCGGTGTCCAAGCAGTTCAACCTGGGCCAGTCGATCGGCGTGAACGGTACGCCGGCCATCGTTTTGGCAGACGGCCAGGTCATTCCGGGCTACCAGCCTGCACCACAAATCGCCAAACTGGCGTTGGGTGCCAAATAAGCAGTATCGTCGAGCCTTTGACGGTCAGACCCGCCGAGCTGTCGACGGGTCATTAATAGCGAGCCGCAGTTGTGCGGCTGTTTTTCACGGCCGACCTTGAGTCGGCCGTTTCATGGGGAGTTCTTCAGTGAAACCGGTCAAAGTAGGCATCTGTGGGTTAGGGACCGTCGGTGGCGGCACCTTGAACGTACTTCAGCGTAATGCTGAGGAAATTTCCCGCCGTGCAGGGCGTGGGATTGAAGTGGCACAAATTGCCATGCGTACGCCAAAGCCTCAGTACCAAACGACCGGTATTGCGATTACCAACGATGTCTTCGACGTGGCCACCAACCCTGAAATCGATATCGTCATCGAGCTGGTGGGCGGCTACACCGTCGCCCGTGAGCTGGTGCTCAAGGCCATCGAAAACGGCAAGCATGTGGTCACTGCCAACAAGGCGCTGATTGCCGTGCACGGCAATGAAATCTTCGCCAAGGCCCGCGAGAAGGGTGTGATCGTTGCGTTCGAAGCAGCGGTGGCCGGCGGTATCCCGGTGATCAAGGCGATCCGTGAAGGCCTGTCGGCCAACCGCATCAACTGGGTAGCCGGCATCATCAACGGCACCGGTAACTTCATCCTGACCGAAATGCGCGAGAAGGGCCGTACCTTCGAAGACGTGCTGGCCGAAGCCCAGGCCCTGGGTTACGCCGAAGCCGACCCGACATTTGACGTCGAGGGCATCGACGCAGCGCATAAGCTGACCATCCTGGCGTCCATCGCCTTTGGCATTCCGCTGCAGTTCGACAAGGCCTACACCGAAGGCATCACCAAGCTGACCACCGCCGACGTGAACTACGCCGAAGCCCTGGGCTACCGCATCAAGCACTTGGGCGTGGCGCGCAGCACCGCGGCCGGTATCGAATTGCGCGTACACCCGACCCTGATCCCGGCCGATCGCCTGATCGCCAACGTCAATGGCGTGATGAACGCGGTGATGGTCAATGGCGACGCCGCCGGTTCGACCCTGTTCTACGGCGCTGGCGCCGGCATGGAGCCGACCGCTTCCTCGGTGATTGCCGACCTGGTGGACGTGGTCCGCGCCATGACCAGCGACCCGGAAAACCGCGTGCCGCACCTGGCGTTCCAACCGGACTCGCTGTCGGCGCACCCGATCCTGCCGATCGAAGCCTGCGAAAGCTCCTACTACCTGCGCATCCAGGCCAAGGATCATCCGGGCGTGTTGGCCCAGGTGGCCAGCATCCTCTCGGAACGCGGTATCAACATTGAGTCGATCATGCAGAAGGAAGTCGAAGAACACGACGGCCTGGTTCCCATGATCCTGCTGACGCACCGTGTGCTGGAACAGCACATGAACGATGCCATCGCCGCCCTGGAAGCCTTGCAAGGCGTGGTCGGGCCGGTGGTACGGATCCGCGTCGAACACCTTAACTAACGATAGGTTGCAGAGGCCCCGCAGGTTCGGCGGCCTCTGTTCAAGAATGTTGTAGAGGAGCCAGTCATGCGTTACATCAGCACCCGCGGCCAGGCACCGGCCCTGAATTTCGAAGACGTCCTGCTCGCAGGCCTCGCCACCGACGGCGGTCTGTACGTGCCGGAAAACCTGCCACGTTTCACCCAGGAAGAAATCGCCTCCTGGGCCGGCCTGCCGTACCACGAGCTGGCGTTCCGGGTCATGCGCCCGTTCGTCACCGGCAGCATCCCCGATGCCGATTTCAAAAAGATCCTCGAAGAAACCTACGGCGTGTTCTCCCACAACGCCATCGCTCCGTTGCGCCAACTGAACGGCAACGAATGGGTGCTGGAGCTGTTCCACGGCCCGACCCTGGCGTTCAAGGATTTCGCCCTGCAACTGCTCGGTCGCCTGCTGGACTACGTGCTGGAGAAACGCGGCGAACGCGTGGTGATCATCGGTGCCACCTCCGGTGATACCGGCTCGGCGGCCATCGAAGGCTGCAAGCACTGCGAAAACGTCGACATTTTCATCCTGCACCCGCACAACCGTGTCTCGGACGTGCAGCGCCGGCAGATGACCACTATCTTTGGCGAGAACATCCACAACATCGCTGTCGAAGGCAACTTCGATGACTGCCAGGAAATGGTCAAGGCCAGCTTCGCCGACCAGAGCTTCCTCAAGGGCACGCGCCTGGTAGCGGTGAACTCGATCAACTGGGCGCGGATCATGGCCCAGATCGTCTACTACTTCCACGCCTCGCTGCAGCTGGGCGGGCCGGCGCGTTCGGTATCGTTCTCGGTGCCGACCGGCAACTTCGGCGATATCTTCGCCGGCTACCTGGCGCGCAACATGGGCCTGCCGATCAACCAATTGATCGTCGCCACCAACCGCAACGACATCCTGCACCGCTTCATGAGTGGCAACCAGTACGTCAAGGAAACCCTGCACGCGACCCTGTCGCCGTCGATGGACATCATGGTCTCGTCGAACTTCGAGCGTTTGCTGTTCGACATGCACGGTCGCAACGGCGCAGCCCTGGCCGGCCTGATGGACAGCTTCAAGCAGGGTGGCGGTTTCAGCGTCGACCAGGAGCGCTGGACCGAAACCCGCAAGCTGTTCGACTCCCTGGCGGTGGACGATGCCCAGACCTGCGAGACCATCGCCGAAGTCTATGCCCAGACCGGCGAGCTGCTGGACCCGCACACCGCCATTGGCGTCAAGGCCGCGCGCGAATGCCGCCGTAGCCTGGATATCCCGATGGTCATCCTCGGCACGGCCCATCCGGTGAAATTCCCCGAGGCGGTGCAGAAGGCCGGAGTCGGCAAAGCCCTGGAACTGCCGCCGCACCTGGCTGACCTGTTCGAGCGTGAAGAGCGTTGCACCGTGCTGCCTAACGACCTCAAAGCCATCCAGGCGTTTGTCAGCCAGCATGGCAATCGTGGGAAGCCGCTCTGATTCCAGGAGTGCTGCTCGTGTAATGAAAACGGCGCTTGTCCAGAAATGGGCCAGCGCCGTTTTTCTTGGTCACCTGTGGCGAGGGGGCTTGCCGGAACGCCACAGGTGGGAGTTGATCCTTGCGCCGTACACTCAATAACAACCAACAAGGAAGCCCACAAGGTGCCGTTCACGACCCGATGGCGCCAGTGCCTACTGAGCCTGCTCCTGCTCGGCCAACTGCCCGTCAGCCTGGCCGCCGTCAGCCTGCCGTTCAATCTGGTGCCAGCGTTTATCACCCTGCCGCCCATGACCCTGGCGCCCGCCGAACGGCAGTGGCTGGCACAGCATCGCACCTTGAAAGTGGGGATCTCTATCGATGATTACCAACCCATCGATATCACCCGTGATCACAATCGCTACCAGGGTATCAGCGCCGACTACTTGAGCCTGGTGGGCGCGCGGCTCGGCGTGCCGATGCAAGTGATGGGTTTTGCAGAGCGGGCCCAGGCGGTGGAGGCGTTGCGCAGCGGCGCTATTGATATCCTCACCAGTGCCAACGGCTACGAGCGGGATGTGCCCGGCCTGGCCTTTACCCCGGACTATATGCCGGATCGTTCAGTGGTCGTGGTGCGTACTGACGACGTTCTGCAAGACGATCTCAAGGATAAGAAAGTCGTGTTGCTTGATGGCTACGCCAACGTCAAGAACGTGCATGCGGCGTACCCGCAAAGCCACATCATGCTCGCGCCCAACCTCTACAGCGGCCTGGAAGCCCTGGCCCAGGGCGATGTGGATGCGTTTATCGGCAATGAAGTGATCGTGCGCGCCTACAAGTCCCTGCGCCCCTACCTGGGGATGCAGATCAAGGAGCAGAGCCGCCTGGCGCCGATTGGCTTTGCCTTCGCCACACGCCAGGCCGACCCCTTGTTGGGCCGGATGATGGACCGCGCGCTGCACAGCATCGATGACTCGGTACGCCGCGAAATTCTCGCTCGCTGGACCACCGGCCTGGGGGTGGACGTTGACGGTGAGCGTATCCCCCTGACCGCCGCCGAGCAGGCCTGGATGCTGCGCCATCCCCAGGTAGTGGTGGCGGCCCAGCAATACTCGCCATATGTATTCAAGGACAAGGATGGCCGCTGGGTAGGGATGAATATCGATCTGCTTAATCGCCTGTCACGCATGACCGGTGTGCAGTTTGTCCTCGAGGAAGTGTTTTCTACCGCGCAAACCCTGGAACTCCTGGAAACCCACGGTGCGGACATGAGTACCACCCTGGTGGAAAATACCGAGCGCCGGCGCTTTCTCGATTTCAGCCATGGTTTTGGCGGCGCCGGCTGGGTGTTTGTCGAACGGGTCGATGCGTCGCCGGTGATCAACCTGAGCCACCTCTCGGGCAAGGTCTTGGCGTTGCCCGCGCGGCATGTGCTGGAGGCCTATATCCGTCGCCAATACCCAGAGATCCGCCTGCGCCTGGTGCCCAACTACATCGAGGCCCGCGCCTTGGTGGCCCGGGGAGACGCCGACGCGACCATCCAGAGTGAAGTGGAGGTACAGAGTTACCCGACCGATGAGTTGCGGGTCGGTCGCAGCGTCGATGGCAAGTGGTCCAGTGACAGCCTGGCCGTACGCAAGGACCATCCCGAGTTGCTGAGTATTTTGAACAAGGCCCTGGAGGCCTTGCCGGTGGCTGAACTGAGCGCTTTGCGCTTGCGTTGGATGGGCGCGGTGGCAGTCCCGGTGCCCGCCTGGCAGCGGGTGCCGTCGTGGGCCTACTGGACGGTCGCCACGGCGCTGCTGTTGGTGCTGATGTCGCTGGTCTGGAACAGCCGGCTCAAGCGCCAGATCCGCCAGCGGGTCGAGGCCGAGCGGCGGCTCAATGACCAGTTGGCCTTCAAGCGGGCCTTGCTCGACGGTATTCCCAACCCCGTATTTGTGCGCGATCTTGCTGGCCGCCTGGTCACCTGCAACAAAAGCTATGAGCAACAGATGTCCACCCGGCTGGAGCTGATTCGCGGCCTGACCCTGCCACAGAGTGCAGTGCTGCCTGACACCACGGCCTGGCGCCTGCATATCGGGCATATGGAGCAACTGGCCACACAGCAGTCGTTGTTTGTCGACCGCCAGTTGGAGTTCAACGGCGGCATTGCCCACGTCTATCAATGGACCGTGCCGTTTTATGACGCCAAGGGTCAGTTGCAGGGCTTGCTTGGCGGTTGGGTGGATATCAACGAGCGCAAGGTCCTGGAAACCCAACTGATGGACGCACGGCGCGCCGCTGATGCCGCGAACTACGCCAAGAGCGCCTTTGTGTCGAACCTCAGCCATGAGATCCGTACACCGATGACGGCGATTATCGGCTTGCTCGAACTGGAGCAGGAACGCGCCCTGGCCTCGGGGGCGCCTGTCTCCGAGGCGCTGCAGGTGGCCCATCGTTCGGCACGGGAACTGATCGCCTTGATGGGCGATAGCCTGGACCTGGCGAAGATCGAAGCCGGCCACCTGCAACTGGCGCCACAGACCACCGACCTGAAAGGTTTCTTTGAAGGCATCCAGCGACTGTTTGAAGCCACCGCGCAGAAAAAGGGCCTGCACCTGACCCTGGCGTTTGATCCCCAGGCGCAAGGCTTCTATTGGTTCGATCCGCTACGCCTGCGCCAGGTCATGCATAACCTGCTGGGCAATGCGCTGAAATTCACGCAGCACGGAGAAGTGCGCCTGCGTGTGGCCTGCCAGGTGGATGGTGACGGTCGTGAATACCTGCACCTGTGCGTCGAAGACACCGGGCCCGGTATCAGCGTTGAACAGCAGGCCCGGGTGTTCAAGCCGTTTATCCAGGGTAGCCCGCTGACAGCGGCCGAGCATGGCGGCACCGGGTTGGGCTTGAGCATCTGCCAGCAGTTGGTGGATTTGATGGGTGGGGAGATCACCCTGCACAGTGCCTTGGGCGAAGGCACCACCGTGTGCATCGACCTGCGCCTGGACCGGGTCGGCAGTGACGACCTGCCCGCGCCAGCCGCCGCCGTGCCTGTGCAGGCACCGGGCCGGGCATTGTCGGTGCTGATTGTCGACGACCTGCCGGCCAACCGCCTGGTGCTGGCCCAGCAGTTGCAATTTCTCGGGCATCAGGTGGTGGCCCTCAATAGTGCCGAGGCGGCGTTGCAACGTTGGCGCAGCGAGGCGTTCGACGTGCTGGTGACCGATTGTCATATGCCGGGTATGTCGGGTTATGCCCTGGCCGAGGCCATTCGCCAGATAGAAGCCCAGGAGCAGCGCCCGCGTTGCGCGTTGGTGGGTTGCACCGCCGATGCCCAGGAAGACGAAGGGCAACGCGGCCGGCAGGCGGGTATGGATGTGCTGCTGGTCAAGCCGGTGACCCTGGAGCAATGGACCCAGGTATTGGCCCGGGTCACGGCCGTACCTGCCTTCGACCTGCAGGCTCTGCGCAAGATGACCCAGGCCGACGGGCCGATCCTGCAAAGCATGTTGCAGGAGCTGGCGAACAACCTTGAGCACGAGCACCGCTTGTTGGGCAGCGCCATGGCCGAGCGCGACCTGGCGCAGTTGCGGGCCAGCCTGCATCGTCTCAAGGGCATTTGTTGCCTGGTGGATGCGCTGCCATTGGCCAAGGCCTGCATCGCCCTCGAAACCAGTGCCCGGGAGCACCGTGACGATGAACTGGCGCAGCACTGGCAAGCCTTGTCCGCGACCATGGGGGTGTTGCAGCAAGAAATCCGGCCTTATCTACAGGCGCAAGAATAATAGGTGAAAGAATAGGACGCGTCCTATGGGGGCTTGCGCGGGTTTTGGCTAATGTAACGATCTTGCACGTAGCCCCAGAGTTTCCCATGCGCTCACTCAAAGTCCTGATTCTCGAAGACCATCCGTTCCAGCTCATGGCCCTGCACCAGATGCTCAATGCCAACGGCGTGTTCAACGTACTCACGGCCGACAGCGTTGAGGTCGCCCGCCAGTCGCTGGCGAGCAAGGGCCCGGTGGATATCGCCATCTGCGATTTGTATCTGGAGCATGGCGACTCACTGGGGCTGATCCGCGAAATGGCTGAACACGGCCAGGCCCAAGTGCTGGTCCTGTTGAGCGACGCCGATCCCGATGTACTGGATGGCGTGGCCAACATGGCGCGCCAGGCGGGGCTCAATGTGCTGGGGTGCATGCCCAAGCCGGCTTCCGCCACTGCCATCGGGCAAATGCTCGAGGCGTGCCGGCAGCGCTTGCGACCTAGCCCGCAGGCGTTGTCCTGGGATCGCGTACGCCAGATGCTGGGGGTGAGTGAGTTCGCAACCGAGCAACTGTGCGCCGAAGTCGGCGAGGCGGCCATCGAGCGCTACGCCAGTGTCTGCTACCAGCCCATCGTCAGCCAGGCCGGTGACCTGCAAGGCGTGGAGGCGTTGGCACGCTGGCAAGACCCGGAGCATGGCCAGTTGATGCCCAGTGAGTTTCTGCCGCTGCTGGAGTTGGCGGGGCTGGAGCAGGCGTTTACCTGGTACGTGCTGGAGCAGGTGTTGCAGCTTTGCGCCCAGGTGACCCGGGACACGGGTCGGGAGCTGCCAGTATCGGTCAACATTCCCGGGCGGCTGCTGGAGCAGGAGCACTTCGCGCTGACCCTGCAAGGGCTGCTGCAACGCTATGCGGTACCCGCGCGCAACCTCACCCTGGAACTGGTGGAAACCTCGCGGCTGAAGACCGACAGCGCCCATGTCACTGGGTTGCTGCGCCTGCGGATGATCGGCTGCAAGCTGTCCATTGGCGATTTCGGCATCGGCGGTACCAGCCTGCAGCGTTTGCTGGAGCTGCCCTTCACCGAGTTGAAGATTCCCCCGGCGTTTGCCAGCGGGATGGCGGGCGACGAGCGCAAATGCGCGGTGGTTGCCGGCGCCATGAGCATGGCCGGGCACCTGGGGGTCGGCGTGGTGGTGACCGGGATTGAAACCCCCGCCGACCGCGACGCGGTGCGCGCGCTGGGGTCGGCATGGCTACAGGGTTGCCTGATTGCCCATCCGATGAGCGCCCAGGTGCTGCAACACTGGCTGGCGCAATCTACCGCGATTGCCCTGTAGGCGCCGGCTTGCCGGCGATAGCGGTCGAAAATCCTGCGCAGGACTTCGGGTGGCAAACCTATGCCAACCCGTGTTCCTGCACGTAGATGAACAACGCGGCATCACTGATCAGCCCCAGCTTGCGCATGGCACTGACTTTCTGTGCGCTGACGGTCTGCTTGCTGCGATTGAGGTGCGCGGCAATCTCGCCCACGGTCTTGCCGCCTGCCAGCAAGCGGATCACTTCCAGTTCCCTGGGTGACAGCTGATGCTGCGAGTGCAGGCGATCAGCCCCCACTGCGCCTGCCAGGGCCAAGGCCTGTTGGATAGTGCGAGCCACATAGGGCCGCCGCTGGCGCACCTGGGCGATGGCCTCGGGGAGTTCATCGGCCAGGCTGGCCTTGCTCAACAGGCCCATGACCCCAAGCTCCAGGATCGAGTTGAACAGGCCGGCATTGTTGAGCATGGTCACCACCACCAGGGGCAGGTCGGGGTAATGCCGGCGCAGGTGCCCGATCAGGCGCAGGCCGTCGGCCTGGGGTTCGGCGGGCATCATGAAATCGGTGACCAGTACATCGCAGGGGCAGCGTTGCAGCAGGGCCGCGAGGGCCTGGGGCGAGTTGGCCTCACCGACGATGCGCACCTGCTCATCACGCTCCAGCACTGCCCGCAAACCGATCAGGAAAATCGGATGATCGTCGGCGATGACAATACGCAAGGGCTGTTCAGACGCGTCTCTCACGGTGGACTCCGGCAATAATCAGGAGATTCTAGCCTGTCAGCGGCTGTTTTCTCTCTGTCATATTTGCCATGCATGCTCGATTGACTCAGCCCAAAGGCGAACTTTGTGCTTTGGACGACGGTCATTTACCTGTAGGAGCGAGCTTGTTTCCGAGCGGCGTTCCTACAGTGGTTATTTCTTTTTCTCATGATTGAGTGGTGATCGAGATGGAAAGTATCAGCCTATTGCTCGGTGAAGCGCTGAGCCCTTATCAGGTCACGCTGACCACCTCGGGTGTACACGGCGAGTGCCTGGTGACGGTGAAGAGCCCGACGGGCGCTATCGTGGTTGAACGCGAGGTGGATCGCGGGCAATTGACCGACAAGCGCGCCCTGGTGGACGTGGTGGATTGCCTGCACCGCGACCTGAAAATCGCCGAAGGGCGCCTGGAACCCTCGGTGATCGCAGCCTTGCGCAACGCCGCCCAGACACGCATCACCGCCCAGGCATGAACAAAGTTTTATCTTTGGAAACTTCCTACAGGAAGGCGAGTCAGACGTTGTAACAGCAGGATCAAGCATTGTGCTCCGGTGCTTGTAGCTTGTTGTACTGGTCTTTGTAGGCCACGTTTAACCCCGAGTTGTCTCCCCACTGCTCGGGGTTTCTTTTTGCCAAAAATTTATCAAGGCGGCGGTGTTTCGCTGAAAAACCGCGGGTTGTCCCTGAGGTATTGCTCACGCATCAGCGGGTCCAGCCTGTTGGCGTAGGACTCAAGCAGCGCTGCCTGGGGAATATTCTGCAACTCGCGGTTGATATGGCTGATGGCCTGGCGTCCCAGCGCGGTGTTCGAGCAACCGATATGGATCCGCTGATAACGCGGCATGCCCTTGATCGGATAGAACACCAGGTCCTGGGAATCCATGCCTTGTTGCGTGGCCTGGTAGCGGATTTCCGTCCAGTAGCCCAACACCGCTTCCAGCCGCCCCAGGCGTTGCATCTGCAGCAAACTGCCCAGTGCATCGTTGCCGTAGTGGGGGGTCAGCTCCAGTGGATCAGCGTGGATCAACTGTTCGTCAATCCCGGGTCCATAGCTACGCTCGGCGACAATCCCAAGACGTGTCTGCTGCGCACCAAGAAACCGCGCCAGATCGAATTTGCCGTCAACCACATAGCTTGCCAGGGCGTCCTGTCGGTTACGGCGAATCGCGATGCCATTGCTCAACACGGCAAATGCCGGTGTGGAAAAGACAATGTTCTTGGCCCGCGCGGGTGTCCATACCAGCGAGGGATCGCAGGTGAAGGAGGGCGCATTGAGCATTTGGATGCCACGGGCGCGATTGACGTGCAGGATCTGGTGGCGATATTGCGGCAGGCGCTCGATCAATAACGGCAGCATTTTATCAATGCTGCCCTGATCCTTTTGCGGGCCGTCGAAGATAGTCATCGGCGGCAGGTCGCGCACCAGCCAGGTCAACGTTTCCTGTGCCTGGCTCGATAGCGGCAGCGCCACGAGCAGCGGGGCGGTGAGCCATAGGCGCCGCAGCGCCCTGATGAAACGGGCGGCCATTATCTTGAACGTGCTCCGAGCTGCATCAGATCGCGCCCTCCTTGCGCAAATGGGCCACGGCGTTGCTGTCGTAACCCAGGGCTTGCAGAATCACGGCATTGTGCTCACCCAGCTGTGGCCCGACCCACTCACAACTGCCAGGGGTGTCCGACAGCTTGGGCACGATGCCGGGCATCTTGAAATCCTTGCCGTCGGGCAGTTGGGCCTTGAGGAACATTTCCCGGGCCAGGTATTGCGGGTCGCCCAGCATATCTTCGGCGCTGTAGATCCGACTGGCCGGCACTTCGGCCAGGTTCAACTGCTCCACCACCTGCTCCAGTGACAAGCTGTTGACCCAGCGGTCGATCACGCCGTACAACTCGTCGCGCCGGCTATCGCGGCCATCGTTGCTGGCCAGTTGTGGGTCATTGGCCAGGTCCTCACGACCGACCGCCAGCATGAAGCGCTTGAAGATCGCATCGCCATTGGCGCCAATTTGCACGTGCTTGCCATCGGCGGTGGTATGGATCGATGACGGGGTAATGCCCGGCATGATGTTGCCGGTGCGCTCGCGGATAAACCCGAACACATCGAACTCCGGGATCATGCTTTCCATCATCGCGAAGATGGCTTCATACAACGCTACATCCACCACTTGGCCCAGGCCGCCGTTGATCTCGCGATGCCGCAAGGCCATCAGTGCACCAATCACCGCCCACAGCGCGGCGATGGAGTCGCCAATGGAAATCCCGGTGCGTACCGGCGGGCGGTCCTCGAAACCGGTGATGTAGCGCAGGCCACCCATGGACTCACCGACCGCGCCGAAGCCCGGTTGATCCTTCATCGGCCCGGTCTGGCCAAAACCCGAGAGCCGGACCATCACCAGCTTGGGGTTCAGGGCGTGCAGGGTGTCCCAATCCAGGCCGAGTTTTTCGAGGACGCCGGGGCGGAAGTTCTCGATCAGGATGTCGGCGTCTGCCAGCAGTTGCTTGAGGATCGCCAGGCCGTCCGGATGCTTGAGGTTCAGGGTCAGGGACTTTTTATTGCGTGCCTGCACGAACCACCACAGCGAGGTGCCTTCATACAGCTTGCGCCATTTGCGCAGCGGGTCGCCGCCGTCAGGGGATTCGACCTTGATCACGTCGGCCCCGAACTCGGCGCAGATGCGCGAGGCGAACGGGCCGGCGATCAGTGTGCCCAGTTCGATGACTTTCAGGCCGGCAAGCGGTTTGGCGGTAAACGACATGAGGTTCCTTACAAGCGCAGGCAGGTGTGTATTGCCTTTTAACATAGGCGAGCGCCCCAGGGATAAGGATCATGCAGCGCAGGATTCGTTGAATGACCCCGCCATCGGTTAGACTGGCCGCCTTTTCCTGTCTCTAGAAGTCCGTTCATGGCCCAGCCGTCCACGACCTACAAGTTTGAACTCAACCTGACCGACCTCGATCGTTCGGTGTACGAGAGCGTCAAGCAAACCATCGCCCGTCACCCGTCGGAAACCGAAGAGCGCATGACCGTGCGTCTGCTGGCCTACGCCCTTTGGTACAGCGAGCAGTTGTCGTTTGGTCGCGGACTGTCAGATGTAGACGAACCAGCGCTGTGGGAAAAAAGCCTGGATGATCGGGTCCTGCACTGGATCGAAGTCGGCCAGCCCGATGCCGACCGCCTGACCTGGTGTTCGCGTCGCACCGAACGTACCAGCCTGCTGGCCTACGGCAGCCTGCGGGTGTGGGAAGGCAAGGTGGTGCCGGTGGCCAACAACCTGAAAAACGTACATATCGCCGCCGTGCCCCAGGAAATCCTGGAAATCCTGGCCAAGGACATGCCACGGGTGATCAAGTGGGATGTGATGATCAGCGAAGGCACGATCTTCGTCACCGATGACCGCGGCCAGCACGAAGTGCAACTGCAGTGGCTGGTCGGCGAACGCGGCTGATGATGTAGAGCCGGGCTCGTGTGGGAGCGGGCTTGCCCGCGATAGCGGTGGATCAGTTAAAGATAAGCCGACTGACATATCGCAATCGCGGGCAAGCCCGCTCCCACATTTGATGTTCGTCGTTCCTGGTAGTTTTTTTTAACCGTTGTATTGCACAGAAGCCCCCATCACCCCATGCGTATCGATCCCCGCCCATTGCCCGCTGTCCTGCCGTTCCTCGGTGAATTGCCACCGTTGCTGACCCGTCTCTACGCCGCCCGTGGCGTGACCTCGCAGGATGAGCTGGATAAGAGCCTGGCGCGGTTGATTCCGTATCAGCAGCTCAAAGGGATCGATGCCGCCGTGGACTTGCTGGTGACGGCCCTGGAACAGCGCCAGCGGATCCTGATCGTCGGCGACTTCGATGCCGATGGCGCCACAGCCAGTACCGTGGGCACCCTCGGCCTGCGCTTGCTCGGGGCCGCCCATGTCGATTACCTGGTGCCCAACCGCTTCGAATATGGCTATGGCCTGACCCCGGAAATCGTCGCCGTGGCCTTGCAGCGCGAGCCGCAGTTGCTGATCACCGTGGACAACGGCATCTCCAGTGTCGAAGGCGTGGCGGCGGCGAAGGCGGCGGGGCTCAAGGTGCTGGTCACCGACCACCACTTGCCCGGCGATGAACTGCCGGCGGCCGATGCCATCGTCAACCCGAACCAACCCGGCTGCTCGTTCCCCAGCAAGGCCCTGGCCGGCGTGGGGGTGATTTTCTACGTGTTGATGGCCTTGCGCGCGCGTTTGCGCAGCCTGGGTTGGTACGACAAACAGCCACAGCCCAATATCGGCGAGTTGCTCGACCTGGTGGCCCTGGGCAGTGTGGCCGACGTGGTACCGCTGGATGCCAACAACCGCATCCTGGTCTACCAGGGCCTGGAACGGATCCGCGCCGGGCGTGCGCGGCCGGGCATCAAGGCGATCCTCGAAGTGGCCAAGCGCGACGCTGCGCGTATCACCTCCACCGACCTGGGCTTTATTCTCGGCCCGCGGCTCAACGCGGCCGGGCGCCTGGATGACATGAGCCTGGGCATCGAATGCCTGCTCACCAGCGACTTCGCCCAGGCCCGGGAAATGGCCGCGCAACTGGATGGCATGAACCAGGACCGCAAGGCCATCGAGCAGGGCATGCAGCGCGAAGCCCTGGCCCAGCTCAAGGACTTGCCGGTGGAGTCGATGCCATTCGGCCTGTGCCTGTTCGACCCGGAGTGGCACCAGGGGGTCATCGGGATCCTCGCCTCGCGTATGAAAGAACGCTATTTCCGCCCGACCATTGCCTTTGCCGATGCCGGTGATGGCCTGCTCAAGGGTTCTGGGCGTTCGGTGCCGGGGTTCCACATCCGCGACGCGCTGGCGGTGGTGGCCAGCCAGCATCCGAACCTGATCGCCAAATACGGCGGCCACGCCATGGCGGCGGGCCTGACCTTGCCTGAAGCGAACTTCCCGCTGTTCGCCGAAGCCTTCGACGCCGAAGTGCGCCGGCAACTGCGTGAAGAAGACCTCACCGGGCGCCTGTTGTCCGATGGCACCCTGGCCGTGGAGGAATTCCACCTGGAATTGGCCCGCGCCCTGCGCAATGCCGGGCCCTGGGGCCAGCATTTTCCCGAGCCGTTGTTTCACGGGGTATTTCAACTGGTGGAGCAACGGGTGGTGGGCGAGCGTCACCTCAAGGTGGTGCTCAAGAGTGAGTGTGGCGCGGTGAAACTCGATGGCATCGCCTTTGGCATTGACCGCGAAGTGTGGCCCAACCCGACCATTCGCTGGGTGGAGCTGGCCTACAAGCTGGACGTCAACGAATTCCGCGGCCAGGAAACCGTGCAATTGATGATTGCCCACATCGAACCGCGCTGAACCCTGTGCAATCCCCGGTTGTCGACTAGTCTCTAAGCACTGTGTGATTGGTCTTGTGACCTTGTCTGTTTTTTAGCCCGAAGGGGACGGGCCTTTCATCTTTTCGTCACGCGCACCGGTCAGACAGAACCCTGGAGCCAATGCCCACCGGATACGAGAAGAGGTGCCCCATGAGTCTGTTGCTTGAACCCTATACCCTGCGCCAATTGACCCTGCTCAACCGCATTGCCGTCTCGCCGATGTGCCAGTACTCCGCCGTCGATGGCCTGGCCAATGACTGGCACCTGGTGCACCTGGGCAGCCGCGCTGTAGGCGGCGCTGGTCTGATTTTCAGCGAAGCCACCGCCGTGACCGCTGATGGCCGCATCACCGCCCAGGACCTGGGCCTGTGGAATGATGCCCAGATTGAACCGTTGCAGCGCATCACCCGCTTTATCAGCGCCCAAGGCGCGGTGGCAGGCATTCAACTGGCCCACGCCGGGCGCAAGGCCAGCACCCACCGGCCGTGGATCGGCAAGCATGGCAGCGTCAAGCCCGAAGATGGCGGCTGGGTGCCGGTAGGCCCGTCCCCCATCGCCTTCGACCCACAGCACACCGCGCCACGGCAATTGGATGAAGGGCAAATCCGACAGGTGATTGGCGATTTTGTGGCCGCCGCCAAGCGCGCCCTGACCGCCGGTTTCAAAGTGGTGGAAATCCACGCCGCCCATGGATATCTGCTGCATCAGTTTCTGTCGCCCCTGAGCAATCAGCGCCAGGATCAATATGGCGGCTCCTTTGAAAACCGTATTCGCCTGGTGTTGCAAGTCACCGAAGCGGTGCGTGAGGTGTGGCCACAAGAGCTGCCGTTGTTTGTGCGCGTATCAGCCACCGACTGGGTGGAAGACGGCTGGAACCCGGATGAAACCGTGGAACTGGCCCGTCGCCTGAAAGACCTGGGCGTGGACCTGATCGACGTATCCTCCGGTGGCACTGCGGCCAACGCAGAAATCCCTACGGGGCCCGGTTATCAAACGCGCTTTGCCGAGCGTGTGCGCAAGGAGTCCGGCATGGCCACGGGCACGGTGGGCATGATTACCGAGCCGGCCCAGGCCGAACATATTCTGCGCACCTGCCAGGCCGATATCATCTTCCTTGCCCGTGAACTGCTGCGTGATCCGTATTGGCCGCTGCACGCCGATGACGATCTGGGCGGGCGCAAGGCGATCTGGCCGGCGCAATACCAGCGGGCGACCCACCGCGACCAGCCGATTCATGAGTCTGACTTGCGCGACTGATTGTTTACATTTGGCACCCAGACCCACCGCTGATCACGGTGGGTTTGTGCCTGTCGCCGGGGAGTGACGATCCTGGGGTTTATTGGCTGCGCCGCCAGTTCGGCCAGGCCAGTCGCGTCGCGGCGCGCAACAACCACTCGAACGGCCCATAGGGATGGCGGCGTAGCCAGTGCGCGCTCAGCCACATTTGCAGGATAAAAATCGCCGCCGCCATGGGCAACAGCAGCCAGGGTTCGACCTGGTTGATCCAGCCAGCGCCGTAGCCTGTGAACAACAGCCCGAGCAGCATCGATTGCATGAGGTAATTGCTCAAGGCCATCTTGCCCAGCGGCGCCAGGCGCGCGCACAGCCTGGCGCCGGCGGTGGTGTTGAACAGCGCCAGCATCAATAGGCAATAGGCAGCTGTCAGCAGTGGTGCCGTCAGTTGGCCGAGGCCGAAGGCAAAGGTTTCCAGGCCGCCGCCTGGTTTGTAAGCGGCGGTCAGGGCGTAGACCAGCGCTCCGAGCAGGCCCAGTGGGGCAGTGATTAGCAGCAGGCGCCGGGCACGGGGATCCCAGGCCTGTGGCGACGCCAGCCACTGCTGTCGCCCGGCGGCGTAGCCGAACAGGAACATCGCCAGCGCGCTGGGGCCCTGCAATAGCCATAACGCAGGCACCGTGGCCCACACCTCCCGACTATGAAATTGCAAGGTCTGCAGGGCACCGGCGGAAAACGCCGCGAGTTTTGCCTGGCCTTCGCCATGACCCGTGCCGACCCATTCACCTCCCAGCCCCTGCAACACACCCAGCACCATCCACAGTGCACAGGCGACCACCACCAGGCCGATTGCCCACCGCCGGGCGCGGGCCGCTGACAGGTTGCGGGCGGCCAGCAGCACCAGGCCCAGCAGGGCATAAGTCGAGAGAATCTCCCCGTAGTACAACAGGGCTCCATGGACCAGGCCCAATGCTAGCAGTGCCAGTTGCCGGCGCAGCATGCGCGGGACGAACGCGGCCTTGGCACGCTCGGCGGCGGCCATTTGCAGGGTGAAGCTGTAGCCGAACAGGAAGGAAAACAGCAGGTAGAACTTGGTCTCGAACAACAATGCCACCAGCAACCGCACCCCGTGATCGAGCACGCTGGCGTAGGCCGGATTGCTGGTCGTCGAGGCGTAGAAGGGGTCGGCAAAGGCCCAGATATTGACGCTGAGAATGCCGAACAAGGCAAACCCACGCAGCGCATCGACCTGGACCAGGCGCGCATTGGCCGCTGCTGACATGTTCAACGCCCCTGCAGCAGGTGAACCACCAGGCCCTGCAGGACCGTGGTCTGCTGCTCGGGGTGGAAGTCCGGGTCGGCGGCCACGCGGGCGAACATGCCATCGATCAAGGCGGCCAGCCAGTTGGCCGCGTCGGGCACGCTCAATGCGGTGTGCAATTGCCCGGCCTGGTCGGCGGCCCTTACCAGTGCTTCCAGGCCGTCACGCAAGGAACGGTCATTGGCCTTTACCAACCGCGCCACGGCTTCGTCGCGATGACCCAGGGCCGAGATCTCCAGCGCCAGGCCAGCATAGTGGCGGTCGCAGGCCAATTGGCAGACCTGATCAAGGAAAGCCAGCAACTGCGCCATTGGATCAGCCGCCTTGGCCAGCGGCGCCATGGCCTGTTGGATCTCGGCACCTTCGCGGGCCACCAGCGCCAGCAACACCTCGTGCTTGCTGGCGAAATAGTGGAACAGATTGCCCGCGCTCATACCGGCCCGGGCGCAGATATCAGCGGTGCGCGTGGCGACAAAACCAGCCTCGGCAAAACACTGGGACGCGGCATCCAACAGGGCCATGCGTTTGCTTTCGCGTTGTTGGGGATCACTGGTGCGCATGCCGGCCTCATTGATTAATTGAGTAGTCAGTCAATTTATGAGGCGTAAGAATTTTCCGCAAGCTTTTTGCTTCAATCGAATTATTTAAGTGAATACTCTAAAAAAATCTCACAGGTGCCAGGATAGTTTCTACGCTTGAAGTAAGGCGGCTTCTGGCCCAGGAAGTCAGTCTGTTTGCTCGCTGAGGCATTGCACTTCGCGGACAGGGTTATGGGCATTAGGAGTTGTTGTTTATTACACGGAGAAACATTCCATGGCCAAGTCCATTGGTGTAACAGGGGTTCTGGTGCTTTTTTTCAGCCGCAGGCTGTCGTTGCATGGCCGTCGGTTGAGCTCGGATGAGGCACAACTGCTGGAGCAATACCGCGCCTTGACCGAAAACGATCAAGTTGCAATGCGCTACTTGATTGGCGCGATGAAAAGCATTTCACGCTTTTGACCCGGCCACGGCGTTCCCACGCACTCAGTGCGTGGGAACGTTTGGCATCAGCTGTACTTGCGTTTGTCCGGTGCAGGTGGGAAGTACTGGTACAACCAGGTTTCACTCAAGGTCCGGTCATTGGTGCGAATGAACAGGCGCATTTCCACCGGCTCCACGCTGTCGCTGGTCGGGTACCAGTCGAAGAGGATGCGGTAGCCCTCGATGTCATCGAGCACCAGCACACTGAAATCTTTCACTTCGCCATGGGAGCAGGTCACCACTGGCTCGATGCCGGTGCCTGCGGGCAGACGGTCCAGACCACCACCCTTGAAATCCACGGCAAAACGGCGGGCCCAGACCGGCGGGTAGTGCTCGCCCGGTGCCCAGCCTTCGGTGAAACCGCCCATGCCGGAACGGGTGGCATTGACCTGGGCCAGCGGCGTACTGACCGGGGGCAGGGCGCTCCAGTAGAGCTTGTAGCCAAAGTTCAGGGAGTCGCCGGCGGCCACCGGTTTCTTTGGGGTCCAGAAGGCGACGATGTTGTCCATGGTCTCGCCGGTGGTAGGGATTTCCAGCAGGTCGACAGAGCCTTCGCCCCACGCAGTGGTCGGTTCTACCCACAGGCTCGGGCGCTTGCTGTACCAGTCGACAGTGTCCTGGTAGCTGGCGAATTCATGGTCGGTCTGTACCAGGCCAAAACCTTTCGGGTCTTTATCGGCGAAGGCATTGAATTGCAGCTTGGCCGGGTTGTTCAGCGGGCGGCAGATCCACTCGCCGTTGCCGCGCCACATCGCCAGGCGGTCGGAATCGTGGATCTGCGGGTGAATGGTGTCGCACATGCGTCGCTCATGGGTGCCGCAGCTGAACATGCTGGTCATGGGCGCGATGCCCATCTGCTGGATCGCGGTCCGCGCGTTGATATGGGCGTCGATGGCCATCACCACCTGGGTGGCCTGGCAATCGATGTCGAAGCGGTAGGCGCCAGTGGCGCTCGGTGAGTCGAGCAGGGCGTAGACCACGAAACGGGTGCTGTCCTTGTCCGGCGTCTCGAACCAGAACTGGGTGAAATCGGGAAACTCTTCGCGTTTGCTGGCGTAGGTATCGATGGCCAGGCCGCGTGCCGAAAGACCGTACTGGCCGGTGTTATCCACCGCACGGAAATAGCTGGCGCCGAGGAAAGACACTACATCGTGGCGGTCCAGTTCCGGAGCCTTGAACAGCTTGAACCCGGAAAAGCCCAGGTCGCCCTTGAGCTGCTGGGTATCGACCGTGGTTTTTTCATAGTTGAACAGCGATGGACGGAAATGCACCTCCCGCGCCTGACGGGTCTTGGGGTCGACACTGTGCATGCGCACCGGGGTCTTGAAGCCCATGCCGACGTGGAAAAACTGCACGTCCAGCTGGCCTTTGAGGTCTTTCCACAACGAATGATTGGCGTCGTAGCCAATGGCATTGAAATTCTGCGGGGTCATGGTCGCCAAGGTCGGCGGCAGCACCTGGCGCGTGTCCTGATACTGTTTGCCAGCCAGTTGCTTGGCTTGCAGCTTGAGCCAATCGAAGTCGAACGCCTTGGCGTCGCCATCGGCTGCACGATTCCCGGCCCAGGCCTGAGCGGCGAGCAGGCCACTGGCCGACAGTCCGGTGTAGGCCGCGATGGCCATGGACGCTTTGAGCAAATTCCTGCGGTGCATAAATACAACCTGTGGTGAGCAATCCCGTGCCGTTCCTGGCGCGTGCTGGATCAGAAATAACGGTTCGGACATGCCTTCGGCCAAACGCAACGGACAGTAAACAGATGCCAGATAGCTTAAGGGGTTCGGTAGGCAAGGAAAATTGATTGATAGCGGGATGATGGCGTTGTATGTGAAACAAGACGTGTCAGCAGGGGGCCTGTAGAGGAGTACATATTCGTTTGCTGCGGTAACGGCGGCTATTGGTTCCGCCCTTACGGCGGGTCACTTTGGAAAAGAGCCCCAAAGTAACCAAAGGGCTCTTGCCCCACCACTCGGTGCCTCGCCTAGGCTCGGCATGCCCGTAATCCGACATTGATTTGGGGGGCCGCCGCGATGGGCCATCCATGGCCCAGCGCGGCTAAACCGGCGTCCTGCCGGTTTACCCCCCAAATCAATATCGGATGACGGCCAGCGTGGTTTAACGGGGCGCCTAAGATCAAAATCACAAGCAGAGCGAGGCGGCCTGACAGCCGACCTGATCGTCGAAGCGTGCGCGTACCCCTTGTGGGAGCTGGCTTGCCTGCGATAGCGGTCGATCAGTCAATATATTTATCGGCTGATACACCGCTATCGCAGGCAAGCCAGCTCCCACAGGAGAATGCAGCTCCGCGCTCTGGCGCTGCTGTTGCTGTTGCTTTTGATCTGGCTTTTGATCTTAGGCGCCCCGTCAAACCACGATGGCCGCAGGCAGGTATTGCGCAGTGGGCACCCCGGCAGGATGCCGGGGTAGCCGCGACACGGCCATGGATGGCCGATCGCGGCGGGCCCACGGAGCAATGCCTGACTGCGGGCATGCCGAGCCTAGGCGAGGCACCGAGTGGTCATGTACGGGACAACCACATGGGTTACAAAAAAGTGCATTCACATAGGTGACACTTTGATTGAGACATAACCGTTCTTTGCATCTCTCGCATTCACATGGCCCAAGATCACCGGACCGAAGATTACATTCCATACCCCATCACCAATCATCTCCATTCCGATGGTCTGGTGACGAAGTAAATTGCCGATATAAACCCGCATGCCTCCTCGATTGATGATTCCGCTACTGTCGGCCAGGTAACTCTCAATATGGCTCGCATAGGTCATTTCCGGTAGCTTCTCCGGGTACATTCGAGTTGAAGGCGTATAGCAAGCGGCAGGCGTTTTCTGGCCAAGCGCCTCGTGCCCACGCTCGTAATTATAGTGCTGCAGGAAGCGATCAAAGTGGCGCTGCTGGGCTTCCCAGGCAATTGCCGACGGGTGAGGTAACGTGCTTTTCAGCGTTCGGTGCATACGCTCATGCCGCCCATTCTGATCTGGGCGACCTGGCTCGATCCGCTCAGGAATGATCCCAAGTCTCATCCACCAGATCGACAGCTGTGACAACCCCGCTCGACTGGTGCTGGCAAACGGTATGCCGTTGTCGGTACGAATGCGCTCTGGCAGGCCGTATTCGCGAAAAACCCTTTCGAAGGTTTGCTGGGTTTCCTTCAGATTGGTGCTGCTCATGCTCTGGCACGCCAGCAAAAACCGGCTGGCATGATCCATGATCGTCAGCGGATAACACCAAATCCCTGCTCCGGTCAGGTATTGGCCTTTGTAATCAGCGCTGAATAACTGGTTGGGATTTTCTGCCTTGCGTAAAGGCTTGGGATACACAGCCACCCGTCGGCGCAATGGCTTGGGGGTAATCAAATCAGCTGCCTTGAGAATGTTGTAAATGGTCGTCTTCGAGGGCGGATCCTGATCTGGGAAACGCTGGATGAGACTATTCTGAATCTTTTTCGGGCCGGGAATCGTCTCGCCACTTAAGCGAAATTCAACGATTGCCTGTTTCACAGCCAAGGGCACCACGTAGGTTTGGTTGTGGCGGCAGCGGCTACGCTCATCAAGCCCACTCGGGCCCTCTGCCTCGTAACGCCTGATCCACTTATACCCAGTCTTGCGGCTGACCTCATAGTCCCGGCACAGCTGGCTAAGGCTGTGCTTCTGGGACAGGTAATCGGCAATGAACAGTACTTTAAGGTCCATAGGTTTCAGCTCTTTCCAGGGCATGGTCAGATCCTCGCGAAATCGACCCTGCCAGTTAAAAACTGTTACCTATGTGCGTGAACTGATTTGTAACCCATGTGGGTGAGTCATACCGGCAAGAGCCCTTTGGTTACTTTGGGGCTTTTCCAAAGTGACCCGCCGTAAGGGCGGAACCCATAGCCGCCGTTACCGCAGCAACGGATATGTACCCAACCCCAACCCCAACCCCAGTTGAGTTACATCTGGAAGCACTCTATATCCAGGATTATTGGCACTTAGTTTTACGCTGACAGCCTATTAAACCTATGAACCCAAGTTTCTGGAGGCTATGAATGAATACCCGTGGATTGCTTGATCAGTTGCTCAAGTCCGGCCAGGACATGCTGCAAAAAAAGGCGGGCGGTCAACGTAAAGGCGATGACAAAGGCGCACTGGGCGGCCTGCTCGGCGGTGGTGGGCTCGGCAGTCTGTTGGGCGGCGCGGGTGGCGGGGCGTTGGCCGCCGGGGCCATGGGCCTGCTGCTGGGCAACAAAAAAGCCCGCAATTTTGGCGGTAAAGCCCTCACCTATGGCGGTCTCGCAGCACTAGGCGTAATTGCCTACAAGGCCTACGGCAACTGGCAGGCACAACAGGCCGGCGCACCTAAAGGCGAACCACAGACCCTCGACCGCTTGCCTCCGGCCCAGGTCGAGCTGCACAGCCAGGCAATTCTCAAGGCCCTGGTGGCCGCGGCCAAGGCCGATGGTCATGTGGACGAGCGCGAGCGCACCTTGATCGAAGGTGAGTTCGTCAAGCTCGACAACGACCAGGAGCTGCAACACTGGCTGCATGCCGAGCTCAACAAACCCCTGGACCCTGCCGATGTAGCCCGCGCCGCCAGCACCCCGGAAATGGCCGCCGAAATGTACATCGCCAGCGTCATGCTGGTGGACGAGGAAAACTTCATGGAGAAGTCCTACCTCGACGAACTGGCCCGCCAGCTCAAGTTGGAACCGGGGCTTAAGACGGAACTGGAAAAACAGGTACGCCAAGCCACGCTCTGACCCGCCCCGCACAAAAACACACCCCGCAGCCGGACAGGTTGCGGGGTGTTTTTGTATTCCTTGAGACTTGGGCCACAACCCATTGATAAATGATGGCACGGCCTCAGCTATACTCCCCGGCATTTGATCGGCCCTCGAGGAAATACTGTGAAGAACTGGACCTTGCGCCAACGCATATTGGCGAGCTTTGCGGTCATTATCGCCATCATGCTGCTGATGGTTGTGGTCTCGTATTCACGGTTGCTGAAGATCGAAACGAGTGAAAACTCGGTGCGCGACGACGCCGTGCCGGGGGTGTTTTTCAGCTCGATGATCCGCAGCGCCTGGGTCGACAGCTACCTGCAGACCCAGGAATTGATCGGTTTGCGCGAGCACCAGGGCATTTCCGATGCTGACCGCCAGGATTACAAGACGTTCGAGGCGCGCCTTGAGCAGCATATGGCCAGTTACGCCAAGACCATCAATGTCGACCAGGATCGTACCGAGTTCGACACCTTCGAAACCCTGCACCAGAAGTACAACCAGGTGCTGGCCCAGGTGCTGGAACTGCACCTGGCCAACAAGGAGGCCGAGGCCGTCAAGATGTTCGACGAGCAACTGACCCCGGCCTGGACCGCAGGCCGTATGAAGCTCAACGACATCATCAACGAGAACAAAAAAGTTGCGGATGACGCCACCGCCGCCATCGATGGCGCCGTGGCCGCGGCGAAAATCAGCATGGGCGTTTCGCTGCTCCTCGCGATCCTCGCCGCTGCCCTGTGCGGGCTGTTGCTGATGCGCGCGATCATGGCGCCGATGAAGCGCATCGTCGATATCCTCGAAACCATGCGTACCGGCGATCTGAGCAAGCGCCTGAACCTGGACCGCAAGGACGAGTTCGGTGCCGTCGAGACCGGCTTCAACGACATGATGACCGAGCTCACCGCCCTGGTCTCCCAGGCCCAGCGGTCGTCGGTGCAGGTCACCACGTCGGTGACCGAGATTGCCGCCACCTCCAAGCAGCAACAGGCCACCGCCACTGAAACCGCCGCCACCACCACCGAAATCGGTGCCACTTCGCGGGAAATCGCGGCCACGTCCAAGGACCTGGTGCGCACCATGACCGAAGTGTCCACCGCTGCCGACCAGGCCTCGGTGGCCGCCGGTTCCGGCCAGCAAGGCCTGGCCCGCATGGAAGAAACCATGCACTCGGTGATGGGCGCCGCCGATCTGGTGAACGCCAAGCTGGCGATCCTCAATGAGAAGGCCGGCAACATCAACCAGGTGGTGGTGACGATCGTCAAGGTGGCCGACCAGACCAACCTGCTGTCCCTCAATGCCGCCATCGAGGCCGAGAAAGCCGGTGAGTACGGACGCGGCTTTGCCGTGGTGGCCACCGAAGTACGGCGCCTGGCAGACCAGACCGCCGTGGCCACCTACGATATCGAGCAGATGGTGCGCGAGATCCAGTCCGCCGTATCGGCTGGGGTAATGGGCATGGATAAGTTCTCCGAAGAAGTGCGTCGCGGCATGTTCGAAGTGCAGCAAGTGGGCGAGCAACTGTCGCAGATCATCCACCAAGTCCAGGCCTTGGCGCCGCGGGTGCTGATGGTCAACGAGGGCATGCAGGCCCAGGCCACGGGTGCCGAGCAGATCAACCATGCGCTGGTGCAGTTGGGCGACGCCAGCAGCCAGACCGTGGAGTCCCTGCGCCAGGCCAGCTTTGCCATTGATGAATTGAGCCAGGTTGCGGTGGGTTTGCGCAGCGGCGTGTCGCGTTTCAAAGTCTGATGAGTGATCCAGCGGCGAAACGCGGCGTGGCGGCGGCAGCCAAAAAAGCCTTGTTCCTGGTGTTTCATATCGGCAGCGAGCGCTACGCCCTCAAGGCCACGGAAGTGGCCGAGGTGTTGCCGCGCCTGCCGCTCAAGCCCATCGCCCATGCGCCGGTGTGGGTCGCCGGGATCTTTGCCCATCGCGGCAACATGGTGCCGGTGATCGACCTCAGCGCCCTGACCTTTGGTACGCCGGCCCAGGCCCGCACCAGCACACGGCTGGTACTGGTCAACTATCGTCCAGAGGCTTGGCTGGAGTCGCGCTGGCTGGGGCTGATCCTCGAACAGGCGACTGACACCCTGCGCTGCGATCCGGCGGATTTCCAACCCTATGGCCTGGACAATCGCCAAGCGCCGTACCTGGGGCCGGTGCGCGAAGACGAACAGGGCCTGACACAGTGGATCGGCGTCGCCGACCTGCTCACCGCCGAGGTCCGCGCCTTGCTGTTTGCCCCCGACCTGACTGTTGGGGAGGCGTGATGAGCAATGACCAACGCTTTTTCGACTTCCTCAAGGAGCGAATCGGCCTGGATGTCGCCTCGGTGGGCGAGGCGATTATCGAGCGCGCCGTGCGCCAGCGCAGCCAGGCGTTGCAGGGGCTGAGTGCCGATCAATACTGGCAGCGCCTGCAAACCAGCGGCGATGAACAACAGGCGCTGATCGAAGCGGTCATCGTCCCCGAGACCTGGTTTTTTCGTTATCCCGAATCCTTTGCCACCCTGGCGCGGCTGGCGGTGGCGCGGCTGGGCGAGATCAAGCACATGCGCGCCTTGCGCATCCTCAGCCTGCCGTGCTCCACCGGTGAAGAGCCTTATTCCATCGCCATGGCCCTGCTCGATGCGGGCCTTTCGCCTCACCAGTTCAAGGTGCAAGGCATGGACGTCAGCCCGCTCTCGGTGGAGCGGGCGCGACGTGGGGTGTATGGCAAGAATTCTTTCCGTGGCCAGGACATCGAATTCCGTGAGCGGCATTTCAGCGCCGAAGAGGATGGCTACCGTGTCTGCGACCGGGTGCGTGAACAGGTGCGTCTGCAGGTGGGTAACCTGCTCGATCCGCAGTTGTTGGCCAACGAGCCCACCTATGATTTTGTGTTCTGCCGCAACCTGCTGATCTACTTCGACCAGCCGACCCAGAAGCAGGTATTTGAAGTGCTCAAGGGCCTGACCCATGTCGACGGCGTGCTGTTTATCGGCCCGGCCGAAGGCAGCCTGCTGGGACGCCTGGGCATGCGCTCGATTGGTGTGCCGCAGTCATTTGCCTTCAGCCGTCATGCCGAAGCGGTACCCGATCCGGTCTACGTCCCCGTACCGCCTGCGGTGCCCCAGCGCAGCGCCGCGCCGATTCCGAGCAAGCCCCGACCCTTCAGCGCATTCGCGGCGCCGGTGGTGCCGATCAAGCCTGCACCCGTGCACTCGGATGCGGCGCAGCTGCTCGGTCAGATCGCGACCCTGGCCAATGAAGGCAAAAGCCTTGAGGCCCGCGCTGCCTGCGAGCGTTACCTGCAAAACCATCCACCGGCGGCCCAGGTCTTCTACTGGCTGGGCCTGCTCAGTGACGTGGCGGGTAGCGCCCTCGAAGCCCAGGGGTATTATCGAAAAGCCTTGTACCTGGAACCCCAGCATCCGCAGGCCTTGATGCACCTGGCCGCGCTGCTCGAATCCCAGGGCGATACGGCGGGGGCGCGGCGCTTGCAAGCCCGTGCTGCCCGCAGCGAGCGAGCCGCTGACAGTGAGCGTAAACGATGAGTAGCTCTGCATCCCCGGATACCGACCTGGACCTGACGGTTGCCGATACCCAGGCTATCGATGATTGCTGGAACCGCATTGGGATCCACGGCGACAAGTCCTGCCCGTTGCTGGCCGAGCATATCCACTGCCGCAATTGCGCGGTGTATTCCGCAGCCGCCACCCGCCTGCTGGATCGTTATGCCTTGGCGCAGCAAGACCATCGTCATGCCGTCGCCGCGCAGGCCGATGATGAGGTTGCCACCCGTTCATTGCTGATGTTCCGCTTGGGCGAGGAGTGGCTGGGCATCGCCACCCGTTGCCTGGTGGAAGTAGCGCCCCTGCAGCCGATCCATTCCTTGCCCCACCAGCGCTCCCGGGCGCTGCTCGGGGTCGCCAATGTGCGCGGTGCGCTGGTGGCCTGCCTGTCCCTGGTGGAGCTGTTGGGGCTCGACAGCACCGCCGGCGGCCCCAGCGGTGGGCGGATCATGCCGCGCATGTTGATCATCGCCGCGCAGGATGGCCCGGTGGTGGTGCCGGTGGACGAAGTGGATGGCATCCACGCCATTGATGAGCGCACCCTCAAAGCGGCATCTGCGTCCGGCACCCAGGCCAGTGCGCGCTATACCCAGGGTGTGTTGCAGTTCAAAGGCCGCAGCCTGCGCTGGCTGGACGAGGCGCAACTGCTGTCTGCCGTGACCCGGAGCCTGTCATGACCCCCGACCAGATGCGCGACGCCTCGCTGCTGGAACTGTTCAGCCTGGAAGCCGATGCCCAGACCCAGGTGCTCAGCGCCGGCTTGCTGGCCCTGGAGCGCAACCCGACCCAGGCCGACCAGCTTGAAGCCTGCATGCGCGCGGCGCATTCGCTCAAGGGCGCGGCGCGGATTGTCGGGGTCGACGCCGGCGTCAGCGTTGCCCACGTGATGGAAGATTGCCTGGTCAGCGCCCAGGAAAGCCGCTTGTACCTGCAACCCGAACATATCGACGCGTTGTTGCAGGGCACTGACCTGCTGATGCGCATTGCCACACCGGGCAATACCGTGGGCCCGGCCGATATCGAGGGGTATGTGGCGCTGATGGAGCGCTTGCTGGACCCCTCGCAACCCACGGCCAAAGTGGTTGCGCCGCCGCCCGCGCCGGAGCTGCTTGCGCAGCCGCTGCCGTCCCTTGAAGAATCGCTGCTGTTGCCCCCGGAACCAGAGGCCGCGCCGCCCCTGGGCAGTGAAGCGCCGCGCCAGAATAAGCGCATGACCGAAGGCGGCGAACGGGTCTTGCGGGTCACGGCCGAGCGCTTGAACAGCCTGTTGGACCTGTCCAGCAAGTCCCTGGTGGAAACCCAGCGACTCAAGCCGTACCTGTCCAGCCTGCAACGCCTCAAACGCATTCAAAGCAACGGCGCCCGGGCCCTGGACAACCTCGATGGCCAACTCAAGACCCTCGACCTGAGCCTTGAAGCCCAGGAAGCCCTGGGCGATGCCCGCCGCCTGCTGGGCGAAGCGCAGTTGCTGCTGGCAGAAAAAACCGCCGAGCTCGATGAGTTCGGCTGGCAGGCCGGCCAGCGTGCCCAGGTGCTGTATGACACGGCGCTGGCGTGTCGCATGCGGCCGTTTGCCGATGTACTGGCGGGGCAGGTGCGCATGGTGCGTGACCTGGGCCGCAGCCTGGGCAAGCAGGTGCGTCTGGAAATCGAAGGCGAAAAGACCCAGGTGGACCGCGATGTCCTGGAAAAACTTGAAGCGCCGCTGACCCATTTGCTGCGCAATGCCGTCGATCACGGCATCGAAATGCCCGAGCAGCGCCTGCTGGCGGGCAAGCCGGCCGAGGGCCTGATCCGCCTGCGCGCCTCGCACCAGGCTGGCCTGCTGGTGCTGGAATTGAGCGATGACGGCAACGGCGTCGATCTGGAGCGCCTGCGCGCCAGTATTGTCGAGCGCAATCTGTCGCCGCTGGAAACGGCCTTGCGCCTGAGCGAAGAGGAATTGCTGACCTTCCTGTTCTTGCCGGGCTTCAGCCTGCGCGACAAGGTCACTGAGGTCTCCGGGCGCGGCGTTGGCCTGGATGCGGTGCAGCACATGGTCCGCCAATTGCGCGGCGCGGTGGTGCTGGAGCAGACGGCGGGGCAGGGCAGCCGCTTTCATCTGGAAGTGCCGTTGACCCTGTCGGTGGTGCGCAGCCTGGTGGTGGAAGTCGGCGAAGAAGCCTACGCCTTCCCCCTGGCCCATATCGAACGCATGTGCGACCTGGAGCCCGACGAAATCGTGCAACTGGAAGGCCGCCAGCATTTCTGGCACGAGGGCCGGCATGTCGGCCTGGTCGCGGCCAGCCAGCTGTTGCAGCGCCCGCCCGGGCAGACCAGCCAGGACACCCTCAAGGTTGTGGTGATCCGTGAGCGCGAAGCGGTGTACGGGATTGCCGTGGAACGCTTTATCGGCGAGCGCACCCTGGTGGTGTTGCCGCTGGATGATCGCCTGGGCAAGGTGCAGGACATTTCTGCCGGCGCGCTGCTCGATGACGGTTCGGTGGTGTTGATCGTCGATGTCGAGGACATGCTGCGCTCGGTGGACAAGTTGCTCAACACCGGCCGCCTGGAGCGCATTGCCCGACGCGCCCAGCAAACCGTCGAGGCTGCGCGCAAGCGCATCCTGGTGGTGGATGACTCACTCACCGTGCGCGAACTGCAGCGCAAGCTATTACTTAACCGTGGATATGACGTGGCGGTCGCCGTCGATGGTATGGATGGCTGGAATGCTCTGCGCTCCGAAGACTTCGACCTGCTGATCACTGACATTGATATGCCCCGCATGGACGGTATTGAATTGGTCACACTGTTGCGCCGTGACACTCGCCTGCAGTCGCTGCCGGTGATGGTGGTGTCTTATAAGGATCGCGAAGAAGACCGGCGTCGTGGCCTGGATGCCGGCGCCGACTATTACCTGGCCAAGGCCAGCTTCCATGATGACGCCCTGCTTGATGCGGTGGTGGAACTGATTGGAGGGGCACGCGCATGAAGATCGCCATCGTCAATGACATGCCCCTGGCGGTCGAGGCATTGCGCCGGGCCTTGAGCCTCGAACCGGCCCATGAGGTGGTGTGGGTCGCCACTAACGGCCTGGAAGCCGTGCAGCGCTGCGCCGAGTTGACCCCGGACCTGATCCTGATGGACCTGATCATGCCGGTGATGGATGGGGTCGAGGCGACCCGGCAAATCATGGCCGAGACGCCATGCGCTATCGTTATCGTTACGGTGGATCGCCAGCAGAATGTCAGCCGCGTCTTCGAAGCCATGGGCCATGGCGCCCTGGATGTGGTGGACACCCCGGCGCTGGGGGTTGGCGATGCCAAGGAGGCGGCCGCGCCCTTGTTGCGCAAAATCCTCAATATTGGCTGGCTGATCGGCCAGCGCGGCAGCCGGGTGCGTGCGGAACCGGTGCCCGCACGGGGTACCGGCAAGCGCCAGAGCCTGGTGGCGATCGGCTCTTCGGCAGGCGGTCCGGCCGCGCTGGAAATCCTGCTCAAGGGCTTGCCTCGGGACTTTGCGGCAGCCATTGTGCTGGTGCAGCATGTGGACCAGGTATTCGCCGCCGGCATGGCCGAGTGGCTGAGCAGTGCCTCGGGCCTGCCGGTGCGCCTGGCGCGTGAGGGGGAGCCCCCGCAGAGTGGCGTGGTGTTGCTGGCCGGCACCAATCATCATATCCGGCTGCTGAAAAACGGCACGCTGGCCTACACGGCGGAGCCCGTGAACGAAATTTATCGGCCGTCCATCGACGTGTTTTTCGAGAGCGTCGCCAGCCATTGGAACGGCGATGCCGTCGGCGTCTTGCTGACCGGCATGGGACGTGACGGAGCCCAGGGACTCAAATTGATGCGTCAGCAGGGCTATCTGACCATCGCTCAGGATCAGCAGAGCTGTGCAGTTTACGGCATGCCCAAAGCGGCAGCGGCGATTGATGCCGCTGTTGAGATTCGCCCATTGGACAGAATTGCGCCACGATTGCTGGAGGTATTCGCAAAATGACCGATATAACTCGCTGTCCTGGCCTGCACGTAGTAACTCAGGTGACCGCAAATGAATGATTTACAGCTCGACGACTTCAAGACCGACGAAAACGCCGCCATGGTGTTGCTGGTGGACGACCAGGCGATGATCGGCGAAGCCGTGCGGCGCGGTCTGGCCCATGAGGACAATATCGACTTCCACTTTTGTGCCGACCCCCACCAGGCGATCTCCCAGGCGATCCGCATCAAGCCGACAGTGATCCTCCAGGACCTGGTCATGCCCGGGCTGGACGGCCTGACCCTGGTGCGCGAATACCGCAACCACCCGGCGACCCAGAACATTCCGATCATCGTGCTCTCCACCAAGGAAGACCCGCTGATCAAGAGCGCCGCGTTTGCCGCCGGGGCCAATGACTACCTGGTGAAACTGCCGGACAACATCGAGCTGGTGGCGCGTATCCGCTACCACTCGCGCTCCTACATGACCCTGCTGCAGCGGGATGCGGCCTATCGCGCGCTGCGGGTCAGCCAGCAACAGTTGCTGGACACCAACCTGGTCCTGCAACGCTTGATGAACTCCGATGGCTTGACCGGGCTGTCCAACCGCCGGCATTTCGACGAGTACCTGGAACTGGAATGGCGGCGTGCCATGCGTGACCAGACCCAGCTGTCGTTGCTGATGATCGACGTGGATTTCTTCAAGACCTACAACGACAGCTTCGGGCATCTGGAAGGTGATGAAGCGTTGCGCAAGGTGGCAGCGACTATCCGCGATGCCAGCAGCCGTCCTTCGGACCTGCCGGCGCGCTACGGGGGTGAGGAGTTTGCCCTGGTGCTGCCCAATACTTCGCCGGGTGGCGCGCGGTTGGTGGCCGAGAAACTGCGCCAGGCCGTTGCCGCGCTGAAGATCCCGCACATCGCACCTTCTGACGGGGCAAGCCTGACCATCAGTATTGGCCTGGCGACCATGACGCCGCTGCTGGGCACCGATTGCCGGCAGTTGATCTCGGCGGCGGACAAGGGGTTGTACCTGGCCAAGCATAACGGGCGCAACCAGGTGGGGATCGAATAACCCGCAGAACACCGCCAACCCAATGTGGGAGCTGGCTTGCCTGCGATGGCGTCGCCACGGTCTACTTGATACACCGAGGCGTCTGCATCGCAGGCAAGCCAGCTCCTACATTTGCTCTTTATCGGCCTGTGGATATCACACAAACCCCGCCTTTTCGGCCAAGCGGACTGCCGTTTCCGGCCTTTTGCCGTTATACTCGCCGGCTTTCAAAAGTTCGCCAACGAGTGCTGCCCGCCATGGAAATCAACCCGATCCTTAACACCATCAAGGACCTGTCCGAGCGCTCCGAAACTATTCGGGGGTATCTTTGACTACGATCAAAAGCATGAGCGTCTGACCGAAGTCAATCGCGAGCTTGAAGATCCGGCTGTCTGGAACAAACCTGAATACGCTCAGGAACTGGGCCGCGAGCGCGCTGCGCTGGCGCAGATCGTCGACACCCTCGACGAATTGAACACCGGTCTGGGCGACTGCCGCGACCTGCTGGACATGGCCGTCGAAGAAAACGACGAAGGCGCAGTGGGCGATGTCGTCGCCGAGCTGGCCCGTCTCGAGGACAACCTCGCCAAACTCGAATTCCGCCGCATGTTCAGCCACGAAATGGACCCGAACAACGCCTACCTGGATATCCAGGCCGGTTCCGGCGGCACCGAAGCCCAGGACTGGGCCAACATCCTGCTGCGCATGTACCTGCGCTGGGCTGACAAACGCGGTTTCGAAGCAACCATCATGGAACTGTCCGCCGGTGAAGTCGCCGGTATCAAGGGCGCGACCGTGCATATCAAGGGTGAATACGCCTTTGGCTGGCTGCGGACCGAGATCGGCGTTCACCGCCTGGTGCGCAAGAGCCCGTTCGACTCCGGCAACCGTCGCCACACCTCGTTCTCTGCAGTGTTCGTCTCGCCAGAGATCGACGACAAAGTCGAAATCGAGATCAACCCGGCCGACCTGCGCATCGACACCTACCGCTCCTCCGGTGCCGGTGGCCAGCACGTAAACACCACCGACTCGGCCGTACGTATCACCCACGTACCGACCAACACCGTGGTCAGCTGCCAGAACGAACGTTCCCAGCACGCCAACAAGGACACCGCCATGAAAATGCTGCGGGCCAAGTTGTACGAGCAGGAGATGCAGAAGCGCAACGCAGCTTCCCAGGCGCTGGAAGACACCAAATCGGATATCGGCTGGGGTCACCAGATCCGTTCGTATGTGCTCGATGCGTCGCGGATCAAGGATCTGCGCACTAACATCGAACGCAGCGATTGCGACAAGGTGCTCGACGGCGATATCGACGAATACCTGGAAGCCAGCCTGAAGTCAGGCCTGTAATACGCTGACAAACCGCGATCCCTGTAGGAGCGGGCTTGCCCGCGATCCCCGGCCTACGCCTGGGACAACGAACCAGATGGAATATTTAAAGACATGAGCGACCAACAACTCGATCCGCAGGCCCTGCAACAGGAAGAAAACTCTCTGATCGCCTTGCGCAAGGAAAAGCTTGCTGCCGAGCGCGCCAAGGGTAACGCCTTCCCCAACGACTTCCGCCGCGAAAACTACTGCGATGCCTTGCAGAAGCAGTACGCGGACAAGACCAAGGAAGAGCTGGCAGAAGCTGCGATTCCGGTCAAGGTTGCAGGTCGCATCATGCTCAACCGTGGCTCGTTCATGGTGATCCAGGACATGACCGGGCGCATCCAAGTCTACGTCAACCGCAAGACGCTCTCGGAAGAAACCCTGGCCTCGGTGAAAACCTGGGACATGGGCGACATCATTGCCGCCGAAGGCACCCTGGCCCGTTCGGGCAAGGGCGACCTCTACGTTGAAATGACCAACGTGCGCCTGCTGACCAAGTCGCTGCGCCCGCTGCCAGACAAGCACCACGGCCTGACCGACACCGAGCAGCGTTATCGCCAGCGCTACGTCGACCTGATCGTCAACGAAGAAGTGCGCCAGACTTTCCGTGTGCGTTCGCAAGTGATCGCGCACATCCGCAGCTTCCTGATGGCACGTGACTTCCTCGAAGTCGAGACGCCGATGCTGCAGACCATTCCGGGCGGCGCGGCAGCCAAGCCGTTCGAAACCCACCACAATGCCCTGGACATGGAAATGTTCCTGCGCATCGCCCCGGAGCTGTACCTCAAGCGCCTGGTGGTCGGTGGCTTTGAGAAAGTGTTCGAGATCAACCGCAACTTCCGCAACGAAGGTGTCTCGACCCGTCACAACCCAGAATTCACCATGTTGGAGTTCTACCAGGCGTACGCCGACTACGAAGACAACATGGACCTGACCGAAGAACTGTTCCGCGAGCTGGCGCAGCTCGTTCTCGGGACTACCGACGTGCCGTACGGCGACAAGGTATTCCACTTCGGCGAGCCGTTCGTGCGCCTGTCGGTGTTCGATTCGATCCTCAAGTACAACCCTGAGCTGACCGCTGACGACCTGAACGACATCGACAAGGCCCGTGCCATCGCCAAGAAAGCCGGGGCCAAGGTCCTGGGCTTCGAAGGCCTGGGCAAGCTGCAGGTGATGATTTTCGAAGAACTGGTGGAGCACAAGCTGGAACAGCCGCACTTCATTACCCAGTACCCTTTCGAAGTGTCGCCGCTGGCCCGTCGCAACGATGACAACCCGAACGTCACCGACCGTTTCGAGCTGTTCATCGGTGGTCGCGAAATCGCCAACGCCTACTCCGAGTTGAATGACGCCGAAGACCAGGCCGAGCGCTTCATGGCCCAGGTGGCCGACAAGGACGCCGGTGATGACGAAGCCATGCACTACGACGCCGACTTTGTTCGCGCGCTGGAGTACGGCATGCCGCCAACGGCTGGTGAAGGTATTGGTATCGACCGTCTGGTGATGCTGTTGACCAACTCACCGTCGATCCGCGATGTGATCTTGTTCCCGCATATGCGGCCACAAGCGTAGTCTTAGCGAATGCCGAAGCCGCCTTTTATAAGGCGGCTTTTTTGTGTGGCCTGTACTAACGTCAAGCATACGGCGCCAGACTTTTGTTGAGTGAGAGGACGATCTTTCGTGAAGCGCGTAATGGCTCAAGAAGGCGCCGCTGGCATCGCTGCCGCCGTGGCAGAGAGTGTTCAGTACCAGGGCCGCAAGGCCAGCCGCCAGGGCAGCGAGCAGCGTCGCCAGGATATTCTCGACGCGGCCATGCGTATTGTCGTGCGCGATGGCGTGCGGGCCGTGCGCCATCGGGCGGTGGCGGCCGAGGCCGGTGTGCCGCTGTCGGCCACCACCTACTATTTCAAGGATATCGACGACTTGCTCACCGACACCTTTGCCCAGTATGTGGAGCGCAGTGCCGCGTTCATGGGCAAGTTGTGGGTGCGCAACGAAGGCTTGTTGCGGGAAATGGTGGCCTACGGGGATGGCAGTGCCGAGTCGCGCTCGCAACTGGCCGATGATATTGCGCGCCTGACCGCCGATTACGTCCTGCGCCAACTGCTTAACCGTCGCGAATACTTGATGGCCGAGCAGGCGTTTCGCCAGGAGGCCTTGTTGAACCCGCGCCTGGGCGAGCTGGTCCGTTCTCACCAGCAGATTTTGTTGCAGGGCACTTGCCAGTTTTTCCAGGTGCTGGGTTCCCGTGAGCCGCAACAGGATGCCAAAGTGTTGACGGCGATTATCAGTCGGATGGAATATCAGGGCCTGCTGTTTGAGCCCGAGGCGCTGACCGGCGAAGAAATGCTCGAGATTCTCAAACGTTACATGCACCTGGTCCTGGCCTCGGTCTAAGGTTTTAGCAGCACTATGGACCTGCCCATGTAGGAGCGAGCTTGCTCGCGAAGGGCGTTAACGATGACGCGGGGAACCTGACTCCCCGCGTTGCCCTCAGGCTTTTCGCGAGCAAGCTCGCTCCTACAGAAGATCGCTCATTGCTGGAGTGTCCGATGAAAGCTTGGCGTGTACTGGTAGTCGCAATGTCGTTCCTGTTGCTCAGTGGTTGCTTGGTAACTTTCAAGGAGCCCTTGCCGGCCAGCGAGGCTGCGCCTGAGGCGCTGTTGGGCAAGTGGGCCAGCAAGAACGCCTGGGGCGAACCGCTCAACCTGCAGATCAGCCGCGCGGGCGAGCGTCGCTACAAGGCGGTGAGCACCTCGCAGACCAAGCCGGTCAAGCGCGACGAATATCTGTTCAGCGTGTCCCGCCACGGCAACCGCTGGTACCTGTCGGCGCCGCTGCCGGACAAGCTCGGCGGGCACTTTATCCTGGCCGGCTTCGAATTCAATGATGCCCGCGAACTGGTGGTCTATAACCTCGATCCCGAGGCGATCAACCAGGCCATCGCGCAGAAAATCCTGACGGGCAGCAGCGTAGAGACGGTCGAGGGCGACGGGACATTGGTCGACAGCCCCATGAGTCAGGTCCTGGCTTACCTGGATGATCCGGCCAACGCCGATGTGTTTGTCGAAGCCGTGCGCTATCAGCGCGTGGGCAAATAACGTTTAAAGAGGAAGCACCGGGTGGACGATTACCAGCAGACGATACGCACCTTGTCCGATCGCATTGTGCTGGCGCAAACACCGATTCGCGTCCTCGACGCTGTGAAGTGGGACGACAACATTCGCAAGGGCTTCCTCCAGGGCAAGGGCAAGCACATGCCGGCGGTGGACCGCGATTATTACTTGAACCGGCCACTGTCGTTCGATTCGAGCAAGGTGAAGCTGGAGTTCCAGAACATCGAGCGCGATATCACCCGCCAGTTGGGCCAGTTCAATCCGGTCGGGCAGATCATGCGGCGCATGTGCAAGGAATACCGCATGGTGGTGCGCATGCTTGAAGCCCGTGGTACCGAGGACTTCGGCCTGATTTCCCAGGAACTCTACGGCGCCGCGTCCGATGCATTCCATGCCGGCGACCCGACCCTGGCCGACCTGGGCCTGATGCTTTCCGACTACCTGAACAACATCGACGGGCGTGGCGACCTCAAGGACGAAGCCAAGACCTTGACCGCCAAGGACGCCGTGAGCCTGCTGCAAAGCCGCCTGAACAAGGTGTTTGGCGAGGCCGAGGAAACCATCCGCGTATTTGAGTCCGACGGCATCGTGGCCGACGCAGCGGCGGGGGCCGACTACATCAAGATCCGCGCCGATGCGATGTTCAACGAGCGCGATGTGCGGGCCCTGGAAGTCCACGAGGGGCTGGTCCACGTGGGCACCACCCTCAATGGCCAGAACCAGCCGATCTGCACCTTCCTGTCCAAGGGGCCACCGTCGTCGACCGTGACCCAGGAAGGCCTGGCGATCCTGATGGAGATCATCACCTTCGCCTCCTACCCTAGCCGCCTGCGCAAGCTGACCAACCGCACCCGTGCGATCCATATGGTGGAAGAGGGCGCTGATTTCCTGCAGGTGTTCGAGTTCTTCCGCGAGCAGGGCTTTGAAATGGCCGAGAGCTACGGCAATGCCAGCCGGGTATTCCGCGGCTCGACCCCGACGGGCCTGCCGTTTACCAAGGATTTGTCCTATCTCAAGGGCTTTATCATGGTCTACAACTACATCCAGCTGGCCGTGCGCAAAGGCAAGTTGGAGCAGGTGCCGCTGTTGTTCTGCGGCAAGACCACTCTGGAAGACATGCGCACCTTGCGCCAGTTGGTGGACGAAGGCCTGGTGGTGCCGCCTAAATACCTGCCGGACCAGTTCCGCGACATGAACGCGTTGTCGGCGTGGATGTGCTTCTCAAACTTCCTCAACCACCTGAGCCTGGATCGGATCGAGGCGGATTACTCCAACATCCTCTGACCCACCCCATCAACTGAAGGAGCCGGCTTGCCGGCGATAGCGATCCGCCAGACAAGGCTGTATCACGGGTAGACTGCGATCGCCGGCAAGCCGGCTCCTACAGTGTCCTCACCCACTTACGAGGTTTCAACGGATGAGACTGCTCGCCATTCTATGCCTGCTTCTGACCCTCAATGGCTGCAGCTCGCTGTTGTTCTACCCCGAGCCCGGCCTGCCCTTTACCCCGCAACAGGCGCGCCTGGAATACCGTGACGTCACCCTGACCACCGCCGACGGCGTGCAACTGCGGGCCTGGTGGCTACCGGCCAAGCCCGGCGTGCCGCTCAAGGGCACGGTGCTGCACCTGCACGGCAACGGTGGCAACCTGTCCGGGCATCTGGGGGGCAGTTGGTGGTTGCCCGCCCATGGCTATCAAGTGCTGATGCTGGACTACCGCGGCTATGGCGTATCGCAAGGCAAACCTTCATTACCGGCCATCTACCAGGACCTGGATGCCGCTTTCCAGTGGCTCGACCAGGCGCCCGAAGCCCAGGGCCAGCCGCTGGTCGTCCTGGGCCAGAGCCTGGGCGGGGCGTTGGCGGTGCATTACCTGGCGGCTCACCCTGCGCGCCAACCCCGGCTCAAGGCGCTGGTGCTGGACGGGGTGCCTGCCAGTTATCGTGATGTAGGGCAATTCGCCCTGAGTACTTCCTGGCTAACATGGCCGTTTCAGGTGCCGTTGTCATGGCTGGTGCCGGACGCCGACAGCGCGATCCACGGCATGCCACAGCTGACCGGCGTGCCGAAACTGCTGTTCCATAGTCTGGATGATCCGATCGTGCCGCTTTCCAACGGCATCCGTCTGTATCAAGCTGCGCCGCCGCCCAGGGTGCTGCAACTGACCCGGGGTGGGCATGTGCAGACCTTTGCCGACAAGACCTGGCAAACCGTGATGCTGCGCTACCTTGACGACCCGCAGCATTTCAATGGCCTGCGCCGCCTGGGGGAGATCCCCAATTACCCGGCGGCCGCCAATCCTCAAGTTGAACCATCAGAGAGCCCGCAATGAGCGAAGAACGCAACATGATCCCCCTGATCCTCACCGGCATCGGCACCATCATCGGCACCGTGGGTTGCCTGTGGTACTACGGTTACCTGCACTTCGCCAAGCCCGAGGATGCGTTGCTGCTCAGCGACTACACCATGCTCAAGACCGTGCCCGGCGAAGACTATAAAGTCTCCCTTACCCCGGCACCTCAGGTGGCGCAATGCGTTGATGGCGTGCTGGTGTTGTTCGACACCGAGCAAAAGGGGCTGACGGGTGTGCTGGTAAACAGCAAGAAGCAGGCAGTGCGCTGCATGGGCCAGGAAACCCCACAGCTGGAGCAGTAAGCAAACCGGTAATTTTTGGAACCACATTCTGTATGAAGCCACTGATTGGGGGGTCAGCACCGCTGACAAGCAACCCTCAATTAGGTGGAGTATCGCGATGAGTATTGGTGGAATAGGTGGTTTTAGCGGGTTTGGTAACTTCGGCGGCGGCGGCCTTGGTGATTCCGGCAACATGGTCGGCAAGGACGTGGGTGGCGCTCAGCAGCAGGGCAAAACGGATCCTGAAGCCTTGAGAAAGCTCCTGGAGATGCTGTTGGCCAGTGCCGGTGGTGCAGGCGGCTCTCAGGGCGCCGGCGAAGGGGATGAGCAAGACTCGCCACGCAAACAGATGAATGGGGAAAAACAGCAGGGTATGCAGAACATGATGCCGCAGGAGAACAACAATCCGGTCAACTTCGGCTAACCGCAAGCAACCGGTCGGCAGGTGTTTCTTTTGCAAAAAAAAGCCCTGCCTGGAACTCAGGCAGGGCTTTCAGACCGGTAGACGTCAGGCGGTTATTGCACCGAAGAACGTGGCTTGACCGGCTGGTTGTCGTTGGAGATGGTCACTTCAACGCGACGGTTCATGGCACGGCCCGAAACGCTGCCGTTATCGGCAATCGGGTATTCCTTGCCATAGCCTGCGGTCACGATGCGGCTTGGGTTAACGCCCATCTTGATCAGCGCAACCTGTACCGAAGTGGCACGGCGCTCAGACAGGGTCTGGTTGTAGGCCGCGCTGCCGGTGCTATCGGTGTAGCCTTCGACGATTACTTTGCGATCCGGGTTTTCCTGGAGGAATTGGGCCAGTTTGTTGATGTTCATCAGACCGCTGGATTTCAGGTCGGCCTTGTTGGTAGCGAACAGCACGTCACCGAAAGTCACCAGGGTGCCGCGTTCGGTCTGCTTGGCATTCAAGCTGTTTTGCAGTTGCTTGATCTGCGCGTCACGGGCCTCGAGCAAGGCGCGGGCACGTTCGTCACCGGCATTTTTCAGCTTGGCTTCGGACTCGCGCAGGGCGATGGTGTCCTTGGCGACTTCAACGCGCTGGTTGGTCAGGTAGGCCAGTTGGTCGACCTTCTTCTCGTCTTCCTTGTCGCGGTAGGCCTTGTCGGCCTTGTCCAGCCATTCGCTGGCGTCCTTGGTTTCCAGGGCGGCGATTTTGGTCGCTTGCGGGTTGGCTTGCAGGGCCGAGAAATTGGTCCGTGCATTTTCCAGGTTGGCGTTAGGCGGTGTGGAGCAGGCCGCCAGTGCAACGCTCATCGCCAGCAGGGCAGGGATCATCAATTGTTTACGCATAATGGTGTCGTCCTTTCAATTCGATTTCGGGTGCGATGCAAACAAGGGCGCTGCTTACTTCTGCTGGATCACAGCAGGACGCATGCCTTCGTTACGCAGCTCCTGAACAGCCTTCTGGGAATCCTTGAGCGCCAGATCAGCCTTGGCAGCCTGGGCCTTACGCTCTGCAACGCGAGCGTCCCACTCAGCCTGTTCGGCCAGACGACGGGCTTCGTCGTACTTCTTGTCATGCATGGCCAGCTCGGCTTGCTTGAGCTTGTCCTGGGCAGCTTTCATTTCCACGGCAGCGTATTCGGTACCGCCAGCGCTGACGGCGCTGTTCACGGCCGATTGGGTCACCGCGTACTGCTCGGTCGGCGGGTTGCCGGCGCAGCCCGCGAGGACGAAGCTGGTGCCGATTGCCAACGCGGCCAATTTAAGCCCGCGCAGGTGGTTAAACGAGGATTTGGCAGTGCTGGTCTTCATCGTCTTCAACTCCATTGGATAACTCCTGAAAAACATCAAATCCATCTACGGTGTTCAGCGTCTGCGTTTTGGCGGTGAAGCTCAGTTTGCCTTTTCAAACGCCTGTTCCAAGTGATGGCTTACTGGCTGTGACCCGAGGCTTTTTTGAATAGTTCAGCCAAAGATGGCGATTTGCCCGAAAAAACATCTGAACAAATCTGACTGAAGGGTCAGCGTTTAAAAATCGGAACTTTTGCCATGCGCAGAGGTATGCCGGGCCTATAAAAGGCCCGGTAGCCGGGGGGATGGTGTTTTTCAGCGGATGTTTATCAGTGTTTCTGATCGTCAGGCATGCCCGACATATCCTGCAGGTAGCGTCGTGAAAGCGACAGGAAGCGCGGGGTTGGGCCCACGTCCTCATACAAAGGATCGCCCTCTTCATCGGTGGCAATCACATGCTGGCCCCGGATATAGGGAAAGCTGGCTTCCAGCTCTTCGAGGGCGGCGCCGATCAGCTCACCGAGCAATTCCTCGGTGCTGCGCTTGGGGTACATCTCGCGGATGGCCGCCAGCCGTGCGGCGGCCTCTACATCCAGGTGGATGGCATATTCGGTCTTGGTCAGGCGACCCTTGGCGGTTTCTTCCCATTGCTGGGCCAGTTCTCGGATTTTCATGGCAACCTCAGTTATGCCCAGGGTAGCGGGCGGTGATGAGTGACCGGTCGCGGCGTGGATAACGCCACGACGTACCCTTGAGACTAGCTGCAACCCACAAAGTTGTAGGCGCGTCGCTGCCGAACATCGCTTGTAAGACCGCGCCTTGATCGGCACTCTTGCAGATCAAAGCGTCCCGGATTCCTGGCTGGAGATTGGCTGATGAGCGATATCGATGCACGTTTGCGTGAAGATGTTCACCTGCTGGGTGAGCTGCTGGGCAACACGATTCGAGAGCAGTACGGTGATGAGTTCCTCGACAAGATCGAGCAGATTCGCAAAGGCGCCAAGGCCGATCGCCGAGGTGGCGCCACGGAGGCGGCGGCCGGCGAAGAGCTGAGTGCCAGCCTCAACCAGTTGCAAGAAGACGAGTTGCTGCCGGTGGCGCGTGCGTTCAACCAGTTCCTCAACCTGGCCAATATCGCCGAGCAGTATCAACTGATTCACCGGCGCGATGAATCACAGCCGGCCCCGTTCGAATCGCGGGTACTGCCCGAGTTGCTGGCGCGCTTGCAGCGTGAAGGCCATAGCAGCGAATCCCTGGCCCGGCAGTTGGCGCGCCTGGAAATCGAGCTGGTGCTCACCGCCCACCCGACCGAGGTTGCGCGCCGCACGCTGATCCAGAAATACGACGCTATCGCCGCACAATTGGCCTTGCAGGATCACCGTGACCTGACCAGCGCTGAGCGCGAGCAGATTCGCCAACGTTTGCAACGGCTGATCGCCGAAGCCTGGCACACCGAAGAAATCCGCCGCACCCGGCCCACTCCGGTGGACGAGGCCAAGTGGGGATTCGCGGTGATCGAGCATTCGCTGTGGCATGCCATCCCCAACTACCTGCGCAAAGCCGATCAAGCCTTGCACGCCGCCACCGGCCTGCGCCTGCCCTTGGAGGCGGCACCGATCCGCTTTGCCTCGTGGATGGGCGGTGACCGCGACGGCAACCCCAACGTAACGGCACCCGTGACCCGCGAAGTGCTGTTGCTGGCGCGCTGGATGGCTGCGGACCTGTACTTGCGCGATATCGATCACCTGGCATCCGAACTGTCGATGCAGCAGGCCAGCCCTGAGTTGCAGGCCAAGGTCGGTGACAGCGTCGAGCCTTACCGGGCCTTGCTCAAGCAACTGCGCGAACGCCTGCGCGCCACACGCAATTGGGCGCATGCGGCGTTGACCAGCAGCACCCCGGCGCCGGCCGATGTATTGCAAAACAACCGCGACCTGCTGGAGCCGCTGGAGTTGTGCTATCAGTCCCTGCACGCCTGCGGCATGGGGGTGATTGCCGACGGCCCGCTGCTTGATTGCTTGCGCCGTGCGGTAACGTTTGGCCTGTTCCTGGTACGCCTGGACGTGCGCCAGGACTCCAGCCGGCATTCGGCGGCGATGACCGAGATCACCGACTACCTGGGCCTGGGCCGCTATGAAGACTGGGACGAAGATGCGCGCATCACCTTCCTGATGAAGGAGCTGGCCAACCGTCGCCCCTTGTTGCCAGGCTACTTCAAGCCTTCGGCCGACACCGCCGAAGTGCTCAATACCTGTAAGGAAATTGCCGCTGCGCCGGCGGCGTCCCTCGGTTCCTACGTCATCTCCATGGCGGGCGCGGCATCCGATGTGTTGGCGGTGCAGTTGCTGCTCAAGGAGTCCGGGGTGCAGCGGCCGATGCGCGTGGTGCCGTTGTTCGAGACCCTGGCCGACCTGGACAACGCCGGCCCGGTGATCGAACGCCTGTTGCTGTTGCCCGGCTACCGCGCGCGGTTGCAAGGCCCGCAGGAAGTGATGATCGGCTATTCGGACTCGGCCAAGGACGCTGGCACCACCGCTGCCGCCTGGGCCCAGTACCGGGCCCAGGAGCGCCTGGTGGATATCTGCCGCGAGCAGCAGGTGGAACTGTTGTTGTTCCATGGGCGCGGTGGCACCGTTGGCCGTGGCGGCGGCCCGGCCCACGCGGCGATTCTGTCGCAGCCGCCGGGTTCGGTCGCCGGGCGTTTTCGTACCACCGAGCAAGGCGAGATGATTCGCTTCAAGTTCGGCTTGCCGGATATCGCCGAGCAGAACCTCAATCTGTACCTGGCTGCGGTGCTGGAGGCGACCTTGTTGCCACCGCCGCCACCGGAGCCCGCCTGGCGGCATTTGATGGATGAGTTGGCGGCCGATGGCGTCAGCGCCTATCGCGCCGTGGTGCGGGAAAATCCGCAGTTCGTCGAGTACTTCCGCCAGTCCACGCCCGAACAGGAACTGGGTCGCTTGCCCCTGGGCAGTCGCCCGGCCAAGCGCCGTGCGGGAGGCATCGAAAGCCTGCGGGCGATCCCGTGGATTTTCGGTTGGACCCAGACCCGCCTGATGCTGCCGGCCTGGCTGGGTTGGGAAGCGGCCTTGAGCAAGGCCCTGGAGCGTGGCGAAGGCGAGTTACTGGGGCAGATGCGCGAGCAGTGGCCGTTCTTCCGCACTCGTATCGACATGCTGGAAATGGTCCTGGCCAAGGCCGACGCCGATATCGCCCGCCTGTATGACGAGCGTCTGGTGCAGCCTGACCTGCTGCCACTGGGGGCGCATTTACGCGACCTATTGTCGCAGGCGTGCGCGGTGGTGCTTGGCCTGACCGGGCAATCGCAGTTGCTGGCGCACAGTCCCGACACCCTGGAGTTCATCCGCCTGCGCAACACCTACCTCGACCCGTTGCACCTGTTGCAGGCCGAACTGCTGGCCCGGTCCCGCCAGCAGGAAGCGACACAGGACAGCCCTCTGGAACAGGCGCTGCTGGTGTCCGTGGCCGGTATTGCCGCCGGGCTGCGTAATACCGGCTGACATTTCTGACGTGTTCTCAAGGGCTTGCACACAAAACCGCCGGTTGACCCGAAAGGGCTCTGCCGGCGGTTTTGTGTCGGGGTTGCACCAAGGGATACCGCGACCAAAAGGCTTGTGTGGTGCGGGTTCTTCCGACTTTTGGCGGCTTGTGTGGTTAGGGCTCGCTGTGTATCTTGATCAGCCTTTGGCCGTTTGGGCGGCCTGGATTCGTATTTTTACGAGCATATTCTACGAGATTGGCCCCACGCGGCGAATCCGAGCGTCATCTCTATAAAAAATTGAGGAGCACATCGATGCGCGTCATTCTGCTGGGAGCTCCCGGGGCCGGTAAAGGTACTCAGGCAAAGTTCATCACTGAAAAGTTCGGCATTCCACAAATCTCCACTGGCGACATGCTGCGCGCTGCCGTCAAGGCCGGCACCGAGCTGGGCCTGATCGCCAAGAGCGTGATGGACAGCGGTGGCCTGGTCTCCGATGACCTGATCATCAACCTGGTCAAGGAACGCATCAGCCAGGAAGACTGCAAGAACGGTTTCCTGTTCGACGGTTTCCCACGCACCATTCCCCAGGCCGAAGCCCTGGTGAAGGCGGGCGTTGAACTGGACGCCGTGGTCGAAATCGCCGTTGAAGATGAAGAGATCGTCCAGCGTATCGCCGGTCGCCGCGTTCACGAAGCGTCGGGCCGCGTCTACCACATCGTCTACAACCCGCCAAAAGTGGCTGGCAAGGATGATGTAACCGGTGACGACCTGGTACAGCGCAAAGACGATACCGAAGAAACCGTGCGTCATCGCCTGTCGGTCTACCACTCCCAGACCAAGCCGCTGGTGGAGTTCTACCAGAAGCTGTCGGCTGCCCAGGGCAAGCCGAAATACAGCCACATCCCAGGCGTTGGTTCGGTTGAAGCCATCACCGCCAAGGTGCTGCAAGCGCTGAACTGATCTGACGATCGGCTTGATGTTCAACGGCCCGCTTGCGGGCCGTTGTTGTTTATACTGGCGCACTTTTTTTCGATTTGGACACCCACACCGATGAGCACCCTGCTGGCCCTGGACACCGCGACTGAAGCTTGCTCCGTTGCCCTGCTGCATGACGGCAAGGTCACGAGCCACTATGAGGTGATCCCCCGCTTGCACGCGCAAAAGCTGCTGCCGATGATCAAGCAGTTATTGCTCGATGCCGGCACCACCTTGTCGGCGGTGGACGCCATCGCTTTTGGCCGTGGCCCGGGTGCGTTCACCGGTGTGCGTATCGCCATTGGTGTGGTGCAGGGCCTGGCGTTCGCCCTGGAGCGGCCGGTGTTGCCGGTGTCCAACCTGGCAGTGCTGGCACAGCGTGCCCTGCGTGAGCATGGCGCGTCGCAGGTCGCGGCAGCCATTGATGCGCGGATGGATGAAGTCTATTGGGGCTGCTACCGCGAAACCGGTGGTGAGATGCGCCTGGTCGGTGTCGAAGCCGTGCAGCCGCCCGAGGCCGCTGCCTTGCCGGCGGATGCCAGCGGTGACTGGTTTGGCGCCGGTACGGGGTGGGGGTATGGCGAGCGTATCGCCGTGCCCACGGTCGGCCAGGATGCCGCGATGCTGCCCCATGCCGAAGACCTGCTGACCCTGGCGCGTTTTGCCTGGGAGCGCGGCGAGGCAGTCCCCGCCGATCAAGCCGCGCCGGTTTACCTGCGCGATAAAGTGGCGCAGACCAAGGCCGAACGCCAACAATCCTGACCCCATGTAGGAGCGAGCTTGCTCGCGAAGGTCGTTAACGATAACGCTGTGAACCTGACTCCCCGCATTGCCCTGAGGTTTTTCGCGAGCAAGCTCGCTCCTACAGTGGGCGGGGTTGGACGCCTGCCGGTATTTTGTAGGAGCGAGCTTGCTCGCGAAGGTCGTTAACGATAACCCGGGTAACCTGACTCCCCGCGTTGCCCTCAGGTTTTTCGCGAGCAAGCTCGCTCCTACAGTGGGCGGGGTTGGACGCCTGCCGGTATTTTGTAGGAGCGAGCTTGCTCGCGAAGGTCGTTAACGATAACCCGGGTAACCTGACTCCCCGCGTTGCCCTCAGGTTTTCCGCGAACAAGCTCGCTCCTACAGGGGAGTGCATCGCCAATCGTCAGAATTTGCCCCGGGGTTTAAACCTTTACCCGTTTATGTGTTCTAGTTATCACCAGAGCATTTGCGCGCCAAGGAAAGTGCCGCTAAATTGCCATCATTGATCACGGATCTGCATGCATGCGTATAGACGGTTTCTCCTCCCAGTCCTACCCCCTCAAGCGCAAGCCTCGCAAGGCGAACGTGAAGGTAGACGAGTCCGTCGAAGAATCCCCCGATTTTATTGAAGTCCAGCCCGAAACATCCCAGGGTGCGGCGGTTTCGGCCCGCTCCCAAGGTGCCAGTGGCGCGCGGATTGGCGGCGTTCCGGCCCGCCAGCAAGACATGATCTTCCCGCGATCCATGAGCAAGAACGTCGCCACGGCCCTGGCCAGCTACCTGACCACTGCCGGCTTTGTCGAATGGGATATGGAAGTGCTGGGTCTCGATATCCACATCTGATGCTGTTGCCTTATTTTCTCGGTTGCCCGTCCTGGAGCGAAAACGCCTGGCGCGAGTACCTGTATCCGCAAGACGCCCGCGCCACGGATTTTCTTGGGCTGTATTGCCAGGTGTTCAACGCCTGCGAGGGCAACACCACGTTCTACGCGCGGCCCTCAGTCGCTACAGTGCAACGTTGGGCCGAGATCATGCCCGCGCACTTTCGCTTTACCGCCAAATTCCCCGGGGATATCAGCCACAGCGCTGACCTGCGCGAACAGTTGCCCGCCGCCGAAAGCTTCCTCGGCTTGATGAGCCCGCTGGGTGAGCGGGTTTCGCCACTGTGGTTGCAACTGCCCGCCAGCTTCACCCCGCAGCGCCTGGGTGAACTGGCAGGCTTTATCGACGGCCTGGAGCGCCCGTTGGCGGTCGAAGTGCGGCACCGTGAGTTCTTCGCCAAGGGCGACGCCGAGCGCAGCCTCAACCGCCTGCTGCGTGACCGTGGTGTCGAGCGCATCTGCCTCGACCCGCGGGCGCTGTTCAGTTGCACGTCAACCTCGGCGGCGGTGCTCCACGCCCAATCGAAAAAGCCCAAGGTCCCACCCCGGCCCGCGGCCTTGACCCAGTTTCCCCAGGTGCGTTTTATCGGCCACCCGGAGCTGGAAGCCAACGACCCATTCCTGGTGCCGTGGGTGGAAAAAGTCGCTGGCTGGATCGAAGAAGGGCGCACGCCCTACGTGTTCCTGCACACGTCGGACAACCGCCTGGCGGCCCAACTGGCCATGCGCTTTCATCAGCAATTGATGGCGCGCTTGCCGGGGTTGCCTGCATTGGCGCAGTTGCATCGGGAACCCGCGGTGGAGCAACTGGGGTTACTCTAGGGTTCTTTTGTGCCTGGAGTCAGTCATGGATGCCCAAACCCTTCGCGCCGAATCCTTTAAAGCCCTGCACGAGCGTGATCGTGCGTTCGTCATGCCCAATCCGTGGGACGCCGGCTCCGCCAAGATGCTCGCCAGCCTTGGCTTTGAAGCCTTGGCCACCACCAGCGCGGGGTTTGCCTTCAGTCTTGGGCGCCCTGATGCCGAAGGCGCGCTGTCGTTGGAAGATACCCTGGGCAACGCTGGGATGATCGTCCAGGCCACCGCGCTGCCGGTGGCGGCGGACCTGGAAAACGGCTTCAGCGATACGCCTCAAGGTTGTGCCCAGAGCCTACTGCGCGCTGCCGCTACCGGCATCGTCGGCGGTTCTATCGAAGACGCTACCGGGATTGCGGTCGACCCGATCTACCCCTTTGATCTGTCTGTTGAACGCATCGAGGCTGCCGTCGCTGCGGCACGCAGCTTGCCATTCCCCTTCATGCTGACGGCCCGTGCGGAAAACCTCCTACATGGTCGCCTGGATCTGCCCGACACTATTCGCCGTTTGCAAGCCTACGCCGAAGCGGGCGCCGACGTGCTGTATGCGCCGGGACTGCGCAGTGCTGAGGAAGTACTGGCGGTGGTGCGGGCGGTGGCGCCAAAGCCGGTGAATGTGTTGATGTCAGGTGGCCTCAAGCTCTCGGTGGCGCAACTGAGCGAGATGGGCGTCAGGCGCATTAGCGTCGGCTCGGCCATGGCCCTGGCGGCCTATGGGGAGTTCTTCAGGGCCGCGCGGGAAGTTCAGGAACTGGGAACCTTCACTTTTACCGAGCGCTCGATGCCGTTCAGCCAGGCCAATCAGTTGTTCAAGGGTTGAGTCGTGGCTTTTTTCAAAGTGTTGGGGGTGTTGCTGCTACTCGCCGGCGGCCTACTCGTGGGCATCTGGCGCGGCTGGGTGCTGGTGCCGGCCGAGTGGAACCCCTGGGCGCCGCTGGACGTGCAGGCGGCTCCCAACGTGCTGACGCGGTTCAAGCTCGGGCGTTTGCAGGATGATCCCGCGCTGTGCGACCTGGTGCTGAAAACCTCCGGGCTGCGGGTCAGCCATCAAGCGGACAGCCCGGTGGATGCGGCGTGCCCATTGCGCAACGTCCTGCGGGTACAGGGTGCGGAGGTGGGGTTGAGTAGCAGTTTTCTCGCCAGTTGCCCGTTGGCGGTGGCGTTTGCCCTGTTCGAGCGCCACAGCTTGCAGCCGGCCGCCCAGGCAGTGTTTGGCCAGGCGGTGACGCGGGTCGATCACTTGGGCAGTTTTGCCTGTCGCAATATGTATGGGCGTGAGCAAGGGCAGCTCAGCCAGCATGCTTCGGCCAATGCCCTGGACATCGCCGGGTTCCGCCTGGCGGACGGGCGCAGTATCAATGTATTGAAGGATTGGCCAGGGGAGGGGGCCAGCGCGGGCTTTCTGCGCCAGGTGCGCGACAGTGCATGCAACGATTTCAACGTGGTCTTGAGCCCGGACTACAACGCCGCCCATCGCAACCATTTCCATCTGGATATGGGCCGTTGGTGGGTGTGCCGCTAAAGGTCAGGCCGCCAGGCGCAGGTTGTTGAGGATCAGTGGGCGCGCCCAGCCGCAATCGAAGTCCAGAGCCTTTTGCTGCTGCACCCGTTCTTCTTCGGGGTAAGGTTCGGCTGCCGGTGGCAGCAGGTCCAGTTCGAATTCGGCGATCGGCAGGAACAACGGCTTGGGTTGCGGCGCCGGGCCTGGCTCGGGCAGTGGCTGGCCGGCGGTCAGGACGATCGGCCGTACCCAGCCATTTTCGAAATTCTGCTGGCGCTGCTGGGCGACGATTTCATCCTCCGGGAACGGCACCGCCGCCGGGGGCAGCAGCTCCAGTTCGAACTCGGCAATCGGCAGGAACAGCGGCTCAGGCGGGGCGATCTCGGTGTCCTGTACATCGCAGTGACGCTGGGTAACGATTTGCGTCAGCAGGTCGCTGCCGGCGCTGGGTTCGACTGAGGCATCCACCGGCACCGGATCTGCGGCCACCTGCGCACCTGGCTCCTGGCCAAGTTGCTCGGCCAACGCCCGGGCGAAGAAGTCCTGCCACACATGACTGACGCCGGCCAGCGCTTGGGTATTGCGCAGGCCGAAGTGGTTGTGGGTCGGCAGTACACCGGTGAATAGGGAATGAATGTCTGACATTTCTCTCGGTCGACGCTCAGGGTCTGGCAAAATGCCTGATCCTTTTTTATCGGCCGCTTTCTGCCGATCCTTAATATTTTTGAGCGTAGTAAACGATGAGCGAACAACCCGCGGCCAGCCGCATTCGGGTCGAGGCCTTGGCCGACGGTTTCCAGGCCCGCGCCCAGCAGTGGGCCGAGCAGCTTGGCCTGCCTTTGCAGTTGGCAGACGCCGATTTTGCCCTGCAAGTGGGTGAGCATGGCCTGCAACTGCAACAGCTGGGGCCTGATGCGCCTGGCCCGGTGCGGGTGGATTTTGTCGAGGGCGGCGCGGCCCATCGCCGGCTCTACGGCGGTGGCAGCGGGCAGATGATTGCCAAGGCGGTTGGCGTGTCCCAGGGTGTGCGGCCCCGGGTGCTGGATGCCACGGCCGGCCTGGGCAAGGACGCGTTCGTATTGGCCAGCCTGGGCTGTGAGATGAGCCTGATCGAGCGGCAACCGTTGATTGGTGCCTTGCTCGAAGATGGCCTGGCGCGCGGTGCTGATGATTTTGAAGTAGCGCCGATTGTCGCGCGAATGACCTTGCTCAAGGGCAACTCCATTGAGGTGATGCGCAATTGGGAAGGTGAGCCGCCGCAGGTCATCTATCTGGACCCGATGTTTCCCCATCGTGAGAAAACCGCCCTGGTGAAGAAAGAAATGCGCCTGTTTCGCCCGCTGGTGGGCGACGATCCGGATGCCCCGGCGTTGCTGGCGGCGGCCTTGGCCCTGGCCAGCCACCGGGTGGTGGTCAAGCGCCCGCGCAAGGCGCCGTGCATTGACGGGCCCAAGCCGAGCCACGCGCTGGACGGCAAATCCAGCCGGTACGATATTTACCCTAAAAAAGCGCTCAAGGCCTGAGGGCCTCATCGCCGGCAAGCCGGCTCCTACAATAAACGCAATCACCTTGTAGGAGCCGGCTTGCCGGCGATGGCGTCAGATCGATCAACGACTGTTTAAGGTCGATACGCCCGCATAAACAACCCCACCACTTCCTGCACATGCTCCTCGGCGGCCGCTTCGCTCAAGCGTTCACCGCAGCCATACAGCAAGCAGAAATTCGCCGTGCCCTTTAGCAGGCAAAAGAAGTGCTCGGCGGCGGTAAACGGCTTGTCGATGCTCAATGCACCGCTCTGGTTGATCTTGCCCAGCAAGCGCTCCATCCCCTGCAGCATCCGCATGGGGCCGGCTTCGAAGAAGATCTGTGACAGCTTCGGATCCTGATTGCCCGACGTCATCATCAACCGGTGCAGGTTCACCGACTCCTCGCTGTTGATCAGCAGATGAAAGCCTCGGGCGATGTTCAGCAGCACCTTCTCCACCGGCACGCCGTCGGGCAATTCGAAATACATCACCGGCAACTGGGCTTCGCACTTGGCTTCGACGGCGGCGGTGAACAGCGTTTCTTTGTCGGTGAAGTGGCTGTAGACCGTAAGTTTCGACACGCCAGCCTCTAGGGCGACCGCATCCATGCTGGTGCTTGCGTAACCGTTGCTCAAAAACAGGACTTTTGCCGCGTCGAGGATTGCCTGGCGTTTTGCCATGTCCTTGGGACGCCCGGGGCTATTGGTGTTTACAGGATTGTCGGACATTTTCACTTTAATACTGGACTGGTGAGTTTGGTATTAATAACATACCGGCCAGTATAATTATTCCTAGCACCATTTGCGAAAGGTCCTTCAGCATGCGCAGCATTTTCCTGCCCCTCGCGTTGCCTGTCAGCCTGGCTTTCTTGTTGGCTGGCTGTGGCCATGAAGAAGCGGCCCAAACCACCGTCCGCCCGGCCATGGTGGTGCAGCCACAGCCTTCGGCGCTGGCGATGGACAGCTATCCTGGCGAGGTTCGCGCCCGTTATGAGCCTGACCTGGCCTTTCGCATTGGGGGCAAAGTCAGCCGACGGCTGGTGGAGGAGGGCGAGCGCGTCAAGGCCAACCAGCCGCTGGCAGAGCTCGACCCCCAGGATGTGCGCCTGCAACTGCAGGCCACCCGCGCCCAGGTTACGGCGGCTGAAGCCAATCTGAGCCTGGTGCGGGCCGAGCGGGATCGCTACAAGACCCTGATGGACCGTCAGATGGTCAGCCGCTCCCAGTACGACAATTCCGAAAACCTCTACCGCTCAGGTCTCGCACGCCTGCAACAGATCAAGGCCGAATTCGACGTGGCCAACAACCAGGCCGGCTATGCCGTGCTGCGCGCGCCCCAGGACGGCGTGGTGGCCAAGCGTGCGGTGGAAGTCGGGCAAGTGGTAGCTGCCGGGCAGACCGTGTTCACCTTGGCCACTGATGGCGAGCGTGAAGTATTGATCAGCTTCCCGGAGCAAAGCTTCGGCCGCTTCAAGGTTGGCCAGCCGGTCTCCGTGGAATTGTGGAGCCAGCCCGACCAGCGTTTTGACGGGCGCATTCGCGAGCTGTCACCGGCGGCGGACCCCAAGTCGCGCACCTTCGCCGCCCGCGTGGCCTTCAACGCCGGCAAAGTGCCAGCCGAGCTGGGGCAGAGTGCACGGGTATTTATTCAGGCTGACGGCGTGGTCCCGCTGTCGGTCCCGCTATCTGCCCTCAGCGCAGAGAACGGCGCGTCCTACGTCTGGTTGGTCAAGCCGGATAACACCCTCAAGCGCACAGCGGTGCGGATTGGTGCCTTTGGCGAAAAAAGCGTCCCGGTGCTCGAAGGCCTGAACCCTTCCGACTGGGTGATTGCCGCCGGTGTCCATGTGCTCCATGAGGGCCAGCAAGTACGCCCGGTGGATCGCTCCAACCGGGTGGTGAATCTGGCGGCCAACAAGGAGTAGTCCCCGATGGGTTTCAATCTTTCCGAATGGGCGTTGCGTAATCGCCAGATCGTGCTGTTCCTGATGTTGTTGCTGGCGGTTGTCGGTACGTTGTCCTACACCAAGCTAGGGCAAAGCGAAGACCCGCCGTTCACCTTCAAAGCCATGGTGATCAAGACCAACTGGCCAGGCGCCACGGCCCAGGAAGTCTCGCGTCAGGTCACCGAGCGTATTGAAAAGAAACTGATGGAGACCGGCGAGTACGAGCGCATTGTCTCGTTCTCCCGCCCCGGCGAATCCCAGGTCACGTTTATCGCGCGGGACTCGATGCACTCGGCGCAGATTCCCGACCTCTGGTACCAGGTACGCAAGAAGATCAGCGATATCCGCCAGACCCTGCCACCGGATATCCAGGGCCCGTTCTTCAACGATGAATTCGGCACCACCTTTGGCAACATCTACGCCCTGACCGGCGAGGGTTTTGACTACGCGGTGCTCAAGGACTACGCCGACCGCATCCAGATCCAGCTGCAACGGGTACCGGATGTGGGCAAGGTCGAGCTGCTGGGATTGCAGGACGAGAAGATCTGGATCGAGTTGTCCAACCTCAAGCTCGCCACCCTCGGCCTGCCCCTGGCGGCAGTGCAGCAGGCATTGCAGGAGCAGAACGCGGTGTCTACTGCCGGCTTCTTTGAAACCCCGAGCGAGCGTGTGCAACTGCGGGTGTCGGGTAACTTCAAGACGGTCGAAGAAATCCGTAATTTCCCGATCCGCGTGGGTGATCGCACCTTCCGCATTGGCGATGTGGCCGAAATTCACCGTGGCTTCAATGACCCGCCCGCGCCGCGTATGCGTTATATGGGGGACGACGCCATCGGCCTGGCCGTGGCCATGCGCGATGGCGGTGACATCCTGGTGCTGGGCAAGGCTTTGGAAGGTGAGTTCGCACGCCTGCAGAAGAACCTTCCGGCCGGCATGGAACTGCGCAAGGTGTCGGATCAACCAGCGGCAGTGAAGACCAGCGTGGGCGAATTCGTCCAGGTGCTGGCCGAAGCGTTGGCGATTGTGTTGCTGGTGAGCTTTTTCTCCCTTGGCGTGCGCACCGGCATGGTGGTGGCACTGGCGATTCCGCTGGTGTTGGCGATGACCTTTGCCTGCATGTATTACCTGGGGATCGGCCTGCACAAGATTTCTTTGGGCGCCTTGGTCCTGGCCCTGGGCTTGTTGGTGGACGACGCGATCATTGCCGTGGAAATGATGGCGATCAAAATGGAGCAGGGCTACGACCGCCTCAAAGCCGCCAGTTTCGCCTGGACCAGTACGGCGTTTCCGATGCTGACCGGTACGTTGATCACTGCGGCCGGCTTCCTGCCGATAGCCACCGCGCAATCGAGCACCGGCGAGTACACCCGGTCGATCTTCCAGGTAGTGACCATTGCGCTGCTGGCCTCATGGGTGGCTGCCGTGGTGTTTGTGCCCTATCTGGGGGAGAAACTCCTGCCGGATCTGGCGAAGATTCATGCCGCCAAGCACGGCACCGATGGCCCGGATCCCTACGGCACGCCGTTCTATCAGCGTGTACGACGCTGGGTGGAGTGGTGCGTGCGCCGCCGCAAAACCGTGATCGTGCTGACGGTGCTGCTGTTTATCGGCTCGGTGGCACTGTTCCGCTTTGTCCCACAACAGTTCTTCCCGGCGTCCGGGCGCCTGGAGCTGATGGTCGACCTGAAACTGGCGGAAGGTGCTTCCCTGAGCAACACCGCCGATCAGGTCAAGCGCCTCGAAGCTTTGCTCAAGGAACACGCAGGGATCGACAATTACGTGGCCTATGTCGGCACCGGGTCACCGCGCTTCTACCTGCCGTTGGACCAGCAACTGCCGGCGGCCAGCTTTGCCCAGTTCGTGGTGTTGGCCAAGACCATCGAGGAGCGCGAAAGCCTGCGCACCTGGTTGATCGAGACCCTCAACGAGCAATTCCCCGACCTGCGCTCGCGGGTCACGCGCCTGGAGAACGGCCCACCGGTTGGTTATCCGGTGCAGTTTCGTGTGACCGGCGAGCACATCGAAGAAGTGCGGGCCCTGGCGCGCAAGGTCGCGGCCAAGGTGCGCGAGAATACCCACGTGGTCAACGTGCACCTGGATTGGGAAGAGCCGAGCAAGATCGTCTACCTCAATGTCGACCAGGATCGCGCCCGCGCTTTGGGTGTGAGCACCGCCAACCTGTCGAAATTCCTCCAGAGTTCCCTGACCGGTTCCAGCGTCAGCCAATACCGGGAGGACAACGAGTTGATCGAGATCCTCCTGCGCGGCACCGTGCACGAGCGCACCGAGCTGTCGCTGTTGCCGAGCCTGGCAGTACCGACCGACAACGGTACCAGCGTGGCGCTGTCGCAGATCGCCACCCTGGAGTATGGCTTCGAGGAGGGCATCATCTGGCACCGCAATCGCCTGCCGACGGTGACGGTGCGCGCGGATATCTACGGCAAGGAGCAACCCGCGACCCTGGTCCAGCAGATCCTGCCGACCCTGGCCGAGGTACGCTCCGAACTGCCGGACGGTTATCTGTTGGACGTAGGCGGCACCGTCGAGGATTCCGCCCGAGGGCAGAATTCGGTGAAGGCCGGTGTGCCGCTGTTCATTGTGGTCGTGCTGACCTTGCTGATGCTGCAACTGCGCAGCTTTTCGCGCACGGCCATGGTGTTCCTGACTGCGCCGCTGGGGCTGATCGGTGTGACGCTGTTCCTGCTGGTATTCCGCCAGCCGTTCGGCTTCGTGGCCATGCTGGGGACTATCGCGCTGTCCGGGATGATCATGCGCAACTCGGTGATCCTGGTGGATCAGATCGAGCAGGACATCAAGGCCGGCCTGGATCCATGGCAGGCAATTATCGAGGCCACCGTGCGGCGTTTCCGGCCGATTGTGTTGACGGCGCTGGCGGCGGTGCTGGCGATGATCCCGCTGTCGCGCAGCGTGTTCTTCGGGCCGATGGCGGTGGCGATCATGGGTGGGCTGATTGTGGCGACGGCGTTGACCCTGCTGTTTTTGCCGGCACTGTATGCGGCGTGGTTCCGGGTCAAGCCGAAGTCGGCGTAAGGCTAGGTCAATCGGCTACAAGGTGCGGGAACTGTTTCTGGCGCACCTGCCACTCAGGGCAAACCTGGGATGCAGGTGCCTTCTCCGTGCAGCGATTGTTTGCCTGGAGAAGGCTTCATTGAGCCATGAGGACCGATCTATGATTTTAGGACTCCCGATACTTTTTAACCCTTTTTCGATGCTTGGACTCAAGTCGATGGTCTGTGGTGGGGACGGCCAATCCGCGTCGAAACCGCCATGCCATGCCAAACCCGACCCATGCCACGCCAAGCCTTGCGGTAACACCATGAGGTTTGAAGGGAAAATAACCTACGGTCACTGAAGGGAAGGGGCCTGAGTTTCAGGCCTGTCCAGAGGCGGCCCAGTAACAAAAACGCCCCGATTATTCGGGGCGTTTTTTGTTGTACAGCGGGGTGAACGAGGTGCCCTAGAGGGCGCCGAAGACTTTCTTGGCCAGGCTGGTCGCGGCGGCTGCCGGGTTCTGGCGAATGCTTTCTTCCTGCTGGGCAATCATCTTGAACAAACCGTCCAGCGCTTGTTCCGTCACATAGTTTTCGACGCTGTCGGCCTTGCCACCGAGCAAGCCCATCGGGGCCTTCTTGGCGAGCGCGTTGTACTGCTGGGCGACACCGACCTTGTCTGTGGATTGCTTGACGATCGGCAGGAACTTGGCGCGGATCTGCTCGCGGCTGCTTTTGTCCAGGTACTGGGTTGCCGAATCCTGGCCGCCGCTGAGGATGCCCTTGGCATCGGTCACGCTCATGTTTTTCACGGCATTCACCAGAATCGGCTGGGCCTGGGTCACGGCGGATTCGGCGGCTTTGTTCATGCTGTCTTCAAGTTGGGTGATTTGATCGCCCATGCCGAGCATTTTCAGGGCGCCGGCGGCTTTTTCCAGCTTGCCTGGCAAGCCGATCTTGACCTCGGGGTTGTTGCTGAAACCACCGGGAGTTCCCAGTTGTTTGACGGCAATCTGCGCGCCTTGGGTCAGTGCGTCCTTGAGGCCACCCGTGGCGTCGCCCTGGGACAGGTCACCAAGGGACAGGGCCATGGCGTTGGCACCGAGCAGCAGGCCGGCGCACAGGGCGCTGAGGCGAAGAGAGTTACGGAGCATGGGCGCTTCCTTTTAATCGACTGGATCAGTGGGCAACGGCGTCAACGCGCAGGCGAAGCGGCTGGGGATCCTGGCCGTTCAACTGCACCGAATGGCGCTCGGTGGTGATAAACATTAGCTTGCCATCCAGCTCGATGCGAGCGCTGACCGAATAGCTGTGGCCAGGTTTGACCTGCGCCGGGTCGTAGCTCAGGTGGAAGGGCAGCGGTACCTGCTTGCCATTGACCGGGCCTTTTTGCTCGGCGAGGGTGACGGCGGGCGCATCGGCCAGGGACACGTCCTGCAGGCTGACGCTCAAGGTAGCGGTAGGCGGCAGGGCGATGCGTTGCAGGTAGAACACTTCGCCATCAAGGCTGGCCTTAGGGGCAGGATTCATCGAGTGGCAGGCTCCCAGCAGGGCGGTCAGGCCCAGGAGAATGATCTTTTTCATGGTGCAGCTCCTTGTCAACGGCGCCAGAAACACCCTGGCGCCTTGGTAAATCTAGCGGGTTTCGTCCGGCTCGGTGTCTGGGGCTGGCGCTTCGTCGTTGCGGTGCAACGCCACCTGGCGGATCGACAGGCGAATCTCCGCGGGCAATACCCGTTTGGCTGCGCCTTCGGCCAACTCACCGAGCAGGTCGTGGTAACTCAACTTGCCGGCTTCATCGCGGCGCAGCACATCTTGCTCGAGCAACGTCTGAATAAAATGTCGGAAAAGGCTCTTGTCGAAGAACTCCGGGGCATTCAAGCCATGCAGGATCGACAAGCGCTGGGCCATGACCGTGCACAAGTCTTCCAGTTCTTCGGCGCTGATACTGTTCTGGCCGCTGTTGAGCAGCAGGGAAATGGCCATGTAGAAGCGTTGCAGGGTCTGGGCAATGCTCTTGGACAACAGGGTCAGCAGCACAAAGTTGCGCGAGCTGGGCGCCGGGCGCAGGTAGATGTTGTTTTCAAAGCGCAGCAGGCCTTGTTCCACCAGGGCTTCGAGCCACTGGTCGACCACCGCGTCCAGCTCGTCCAGGGACCAGCGGATAAACAACTCCGATTGCAGGTACGGATAGAGCGCGCGGGTGTAGCGCAGGATCTGTTCGCGGTTCATGCGCGAGCTGCTCTGGAAGAAACTGGCGAGCAGCGCCGGCAGGGCGAAGATATGCAGCACGTTGTTGCGGTAATAGGTCATCAGGACGGCGTTTTGCTCGTCCAGATACAGGATCTTGCCCAGGGCATCGCTCTGTTCCGACAGCAGGTTCATGTCCTTGACGTGCTTGATCAGCGCCTGGCCGTCGCCCTCGGGCAGCGTGGTATGGGGCGAGTAGGGCACCCGGCGCAGCAGCGCCAGGTACAGGTCCAGCACCCGTGCCATGGCCTGGTCGTCCAGGGCCAGGCGGCTGGTTGAAAGCAGCGCCAGCGCCACCAGGTTTACCGGGTTGATCGCAGCGGCCTCATTGAGGTGCTGGGCCACACGCTCGCCGAGGCGGTTGGTGGTTTCATTGAGCCAGGCCGGTTTGTAGTTCGGCCCCAGGTCCTGGGCGCGCCAGTCCGGTTGCTCCTGGTCGAGGAACTCAGCCAGCTTGATCGGCTCGCCGAAGTTGACCGCCACCTGGCCAAAACGCTGTTTCAAGGCGCCAATGACCTTGAAGATATCGAAGATCGACTCTTTCTTTTTCGTCGCGCCGCGCAGTTCGCCCAGGTAGGTGCGGCCTTCCAGCACCCGTTCGTAGCCGATATACACCGGCACAAACACGATGGGCATGCGCGAAGAGCGCAGGAAACTGCGCAGGGTGATCGCCAGCATCCCGGTCTTGGGTTGCAGCATGCGCCCGGTGCGCGAGCGGCCACCCTCGACGAAGTACTCCACCGGGAAACCCTTGGTGAACAGGGTGTGCAGGTACTCGTTGAACACCGAGGTGTACAGCGGGTTGCCTTTGAACGTGCGGCGCATGAAAAACGCCCCGCCACGGCGTAGCAGGCTGCCGATCACCGGCATATTGAGGTTGATCCCGGCGGCGATGTGCGGCGGGGTCAGGCCATTCTTGAAGAGCAGGTACGACAGCAGCAGGTAGTCGATATGGCTGCGGTGGCAGGGCACGTAGATCACTTCGTAGCCCTGGGCGACCTTTTGCACACCTTCGATATTGTTGACCTTGATCCCGTCGTAGATCTTGTTCCAGAACCAGCTCAGCACCACTTCCAGGAAGCGGATGGCGGTGTAGGTGTAGTCCGAGGCGATCTCGTTGCCATAGCGCAGGGCCTGGACCTTGGCTTTTTCGGCCGTGATGTTCTCGCGCTCGGCTTCGTCGAGGATCGCCTGGCGTACCAGCGGCATGTTCACCAGGCCCTTGACCAGGTTGCGCCGGTGGGACAGGTCGGGGCCGATCACCGCCGTCTTCAGGTTGCGAAAGTGTACCCGCAGGATCCTTTGGGCCATGCGCACCGTACGTTCGTGACCTTTATTGTGCTCGATCAATTCACGCAGGTTGATTGGCGCAGAGAATTGCACACGGGTCTTGCGCCCCAGGATCAGGATGCTCAGCAGCCGGCGCAGGCGCCCGGTGACGGCCCAGCTGTCGGCGAACAGCAGTTTCCAGGGGCTCGACTCGCTGGCCGGTGACTGGCCCCAGAACACGCTGACCGGGATGATCTGGGCGTTTTCTTCGGCGTGCTCGGTCAGGGTATTGACCAGGCGCGTCAAGGTCGGCGGCGCGCCGCGCTTGTCCTGGCGGCCGAGCCAGTCCGGGTCGGGCGTGAGGTAGAAAAACGCCGCCGGCTCCATCAACGGGCCGACCGACACCGGCAGCACCGGGCGCGGCAAGCCAGCCTTGGTGCACTCGGCATCCACCACGGCCAGTTCGGTCAGGGAGGGCGATTGCAGGACGTAGAACACCGGCCGGCTGCGGTCCAGGTTAAGGGTGAGGGACGACTGGTTGATCGTCTCCGAGCGAACCCAGAGGTACAACAGTCGGCGCAAGGTGCCAAATACCAGACGGCGGAACGGGGAGCGGGTCATAGGTGTGCTGCTTTGAGTGGAAAAAACCGAGCAGGCGCTCGGGCGGGTAGTGTGCCGTATTCGCCGAAAATCGGCAAAAAAGCGGCGAAGTAAAGTTGAGTTGATCGTTTTTGAGCCTGTCTTATACTCGGCAGTTCAATGCGACTGACTCAACAATAAAAACCAGTGGGAGCAAATAGATGACAACGCGCGAAACCGGCAATGTGAAGTGGTTCAACGACGCCAAGGGCTATGGCTTTATCCAGCGGGAAGACGGCAAGGATGTGTTTGTGCACTACCGCGCCATCCGCGGTGAAGGCCACCGCTCCCTGGCCGAGGGCCAGCAGGTGGAATACGCCGTGGTGACCGGCGAGAAGGGCTTGCAGGCGGAGGATGTGGTGGGCCTGTAACGCGGGTTGTTGCATGGGGGAGCTGGCTTGTGTGGGAGCTGGCCAGCTCCCACACAAGTCAGCTCCCACACTGACCGGGCTGGATCAGGCGGTTTTCCAGGTGATCTGTTCTTCACCGTCGGTGCTGATCCGAATCCAGGTGTCGGCGCTTTCTTCACCTTCCTCTTCAACCCACGTCCCCGGCGCGCAGCGCACTTCAACGTTCAGCGCGGCAAAGGCGGCGCGGGCGCAGGCGATGTCGTCTGCCCACGGGGTCTGGTCGCTTTCCAGGTACAGGCTGTTCCATTTGCCCACGGCCTTGGGCAGCCAGGTCACGGGTACGTTGCCGGCCTTGCACTTGTAGGTCTGGCCCTTTTGTACCCAGTCGGTACACGGCCCCAGGGCGGCGCCGAGCCAGGCAGCGATAGCCTTGTGGTCGACGTCGGCGTCCTTGAGGTAAATCTCGATATCGGGTTGGCGCATGGATGTTCCTCGTTGCGGGATTCGAAAATCCATTCGCGGATTCAGGGTGGGCGCAAATGCCCGGAAAAGTCGGTTATTGAAGCACGAAATAGTCGTAGCGCATCGACACGGTGACCAGCAGCGGTTCGGCCTGTTCGATCACCTGGGCGCGCCGCTCGGCACTGGCGCGCCAGCCGTGGGGCGTCATCGCCAGCAGGTTGGCGCGGTCCTTGGGCTCGGCCAGGCTGAGCTGGAACTCCAGGACTTCGCTGTGTTGCAGGCTCATGCCGTCCGGCACCAGGGCCAAGTGCTTGTCGTCGGTGTACTCACGCACTTCGTCGTACAAACGCTCGCGCAGCTCCATCAGGTGGCCGCGGGTCGGGCCGACTTTCATCAGGCCGCCGCCAGGGCTGAGCAGGCGCTTGGCTTCCTGCCAGTCCAGCGGGCTGAACACGCTGGCGAGGAACTGGCAACTGCCGTCGGCCAACGGTACGCGGGCCATGCTGGCGATCAGCCAAGTCAGCGTCGGGTTGCGCTTGCACGCGCGCTTGACCGCTTCCTTGGAGATATCCAGGGCATAACCATCGGCGCGCAGCAGGGCATCGGCGATTTGTGCGGTGTAATAACCTTCACCGCAGCCGATATCCAGCCAGCGCTGGGGTTTGCGTTCCGCTGCCAGTGCCGCCAGGCGCCTGGCCACCGGCGCGTAGTGCCCGGCATTGAGGAAGTCGCGGCGCGCCTCCACCATCGCCAGGTTATCGCCCGGGTCGCGGCTGTTCTTGTGCTGCACCGGCAACAGGTTCAGATAACCCTGGCGGGCCCGGTCGAAACGGTGTCCGGCGGGGCACACCACGCCATTGTCCACCTCATTGAGTGGCGCACTGCAAATGGGGCAGGCGAGCATCAGGCGAGCAACTTGATCAGGGTCTGGTAGTAGATTTCGGTCAGCACATCGAGGTCGCTGGCCAGGATGCGTTCGTTGACCTGATGGATTGTCGCGTTGACCGGGCCCAGTTCCACCACTTGGGTACCGAGGGTCGCGATAAAGCGCCCGTCGGACGTGCCACCGCTGGTGGACGCCTTGGTCTCGCGCCCGGTGATGGCCTTGATGCTGGCAGACACCGCATCGAGCAGTGCGCCGGGTTCGGTGAGGAACGGCAGGCCCGACAGCGCCCATTCCACATGCCAGTCCAGGCCATGTTTGTCGAGAATCGCCGCGACCCGCTGCTGCAGGCCTTCGACGGTGGACTCGGTGGAGAACCGGAAGTTGAACACCGCCGTCAGGTCGCCGGGGATCACGTTGGTGGCGCCGGTGCCGGAGTTGAGGTTGGAGATCTGGAAGCTGGTCGGCGGGAAGAAGGTGTTGCCGTCATCCCAATGCTCGGCGGCCAGTTCCGCCAGCGCCGGGGCGGCCAGGTGGATCGGGTTCTTAGCCAGGTGCGGGTAGGCCACGTGGCCTTGCACACCGCGCACGGTCAAGGTCGCGCCGAGGGAGCCACGACGGCCATTCTTGACCACGTCGCCCACCAGGGTGGTGCTCGACGGCTCGCCAACGATGCACCAGTCCAGGCGCTCCTTGCGCGCCGCCAGGCGCTCGATCACCGCTTTGGTGCCGTGGTGTGCCGGGCCTTCTTCGTCGCTGGTGATCAGGAAGGCTACCGAACCTTTGTGGTCCGGGTAGTCCTTCACAAAGCGTTCGGACGCTACCAGCATGGCGGCCAGGCTGCCTTTCATGTCGGCTGCGCCACGCCCGCACAACATGCCGTGTTCGTCGATCAGCGCGTCGAACGGATCATTCTGCCAGGCCTGCACCGGGCCGGTCGGGACCACGTCGGTGTGGCCGGCGAAGCACAGTACCGGACCTTCATGCTTGCCGTGGGTGGCCCAGAAGTTATCCACATCTTCGATACGCATCGGCTCAAGCGCAAAGCCGGCGTCGCCCAGGCGTTGCATCATCAGCTTCTGGCAGTCAGCGTCGACAGGCGTTACCGACGGGCGACGGATCAGGTCGATAGCGAGTTGGAGGGTCGGCGAAAGGTCGGCGTGGGCCGTCATGGGGAAGCTCCGAAAGCGTGTTATGGGCGCAGGACGAATGTGCAACAGCAGCGCGATTCCAATGTGGGAGCGGGCTTGCCCGCGATTGCGGCGGATCAGTCAGTGCATCGGTTACTGACAGACCGCTATCGCGGGCAAGCCCGCTCCCCCATAAAGCATGGCCTGGGCCATGCTCTGCAAAAGGGCCGTTATCTTATAGCAAAACGGCGACCAGAGGCCGCCGTTTAGTGGATTGCGCAAGTTTTTACGCCGCTGGGGCGGGCTCCACCACCGCTGCCGGTTTAGGCAGTGACGAGAGGAACGCCATGATCAACGCTGCCACATACGGCAACGATTGCACCAGCAACATCACCACCCAGAAGCGCATGTCATTGCTCGGCAGGCCTTGCACCAGGTAAATCCCCAGCGCTGCGCCCCACAGCAGCAACATGATGAACATCTCCTCCCGAGCCTCGGAAATCGCTACCCAGAAGCCGTGGTTATCCGCGTTTTTCGGTGTACGAAAGAACGGAATACTGGTGGTGAAGAAACCATACAGCACCGCCTTGGCGATGGTATGGGACAACGCCAACCCGGCCAGGGCCGCGCAGAACGCATCCTTGAGGTTCACACCCACGGCGCGACGGTAGAGGAAGATGATCTTGCCGACCTTGAACACGAACAGCGCCAACGGCGGGATTGCGAAGATCAGCAGGGGCGGATCGACCCGGGTCGGCACAATGATCATCGCCGCCGACCACAACAAGGCACCGACGGTGAAGAAGATATTCATGCCGTCCGCCACCCACGGCAGCCAGCCTGCGAGGAAGTGGTAGCGCTGGCCACGGGTCAGTTCCGTGTCCTTGCCACGCAACAGGCTGGCGGTGTGGCGCTTGATGATCTGGATCGCGCCGTAGGCCCAGCGGAAGCGCTGCTTCTTGAAGTCGATAAAGGTATCGGGCATCAAGCCCTTGCCGTAGCTGGTGTGGTAGTAGGCAGCCGACAGACCTTTCTCGAACACCCGTAGGCCCAGTTCCGCATCTTCACAGATACACCAGTCGGCCCAGCCCAGCTCTTCGAGCACCGAGCGGCGGGTCATGGTCATGGTGCCGTGCTGGATGATGGCGTCGCGGTCGTTGCGCGTGACCATGCCGATATGGAAGAAACCTTTGTATTCGGCGTAGCAGAGCTTCTTGAAGGTGCTTTCGTTCTGGTCGCGGTAATCCTGGGGCGATTGCACCACGGCGATTTTCGGGTCGGCGAAGTGCGGCACCATGTGTTTGAGCCAGTTGGGCGACACGCAGTAGTCCGAGTCGATCACCGCGATCACTTCGGCGTCCTTGGCGGTGTGCGGGATCAGGTAGTTCAGCGCGCCGCCCTTGAAGCCGGCCAGGGGCGCGACGTGGAAGAACTTGAAGCGCGGGCCCAGCGTCTCACAGTAGTCGCGCACCGGTTCCCACACGGCCGGGTCCTTGGTGTTGTTGTCGATGATCAGGACTTCGTAGTCCGGGTAGTCGAGGGCGGCCAGGGCGTCGAGGGTCTGTTTGACCATTTCCGGTGGCTCGTTGTAGCACGGCACATGGATCGACACTTTCGGGCGGTAGTCCGAATCACCTTCCACCGGTAGGAATTCGCGGCGGCGCTTGTGGGTCCAGACCGCTTCCGCCAGCTCATGGGCCTCGGTCAGCAGCACAATAAACACCCCAAGCGCGCCGAGGGCCAGCAAGAAGCCCACCGTCAGGCTGAACCACGTGCTGTATTGCTGGCTGTAGTCGTAGCCGATCCATACCAGCACCGAGCCACACAGGAACGCAATAAAGGTCAGGAAGGTACGGCCACGCTGGCGCAGGGCCGAGCCGTCGATCATCAGCAGGGTCAGCGACAGCAGCGCCAGCACCACCGAGCCGATGGCCAGCACCCGCCATTGCGGAATCGCTACCACCGGGCCTTCAAAATTGAATTTCTGCTGGCGCGCGGCGTTGAACACACCCCAATAGGCGCCCACCGAGCCTTCGTCACTGGCCTTCCAAGGTTGGTCGAAGGCTTCGATCACGAAGTAGTTGTAGCCCTGGCGGTTCAGTTTGTTGACCAGGGTACGCAGGTAAATGGCCTGGTCGGCAGGTGACGCGTCCGCGCCACCGCGCATGCGGCCATTGCTCGGCCAGCCGACTTCCGACAGCAGCAGCGGCTTTTTCGGGAAGGTCTTCTTCAGATCCTTGGCGCGGTCGAGGACGAATTGCCCGGCCTGGGCCATGGGAATATGTTCCCAATACGGCAGGACGTGCGCGGCGATCAGGTCGACATGCTTGCCCAGTTGCGGGTTGTGCTCCCAGATATGCCACTGCTCTGAGGTGGTCACTGGCACTTTGACAGCGGCGCGCACCCGGTCCAGCAGCACAATCAGCTCGTCGGCGGTGATTTCCTTGCGGAAGATCGCCTCGTTGCCGACCACCACACGTACCACGCTGCGCGAGGTGTTGGCGATCTCGATGGCACGCTGGATCTCACGCTCGTTGCGCTCCAGGTCCGGGCTGATCCAGATCCCCAGGGTCACGCGCAGGCCGAATTCTTCCGCCAGCTTGGGGATGTCCCCCAGGGTGCCGTCGACCGAATAGGTACGGATGTTGTCCGTCAGCTTGCTCATGATCGCAAGGTCCTGACGCATCTGTTCGTCGGTCGGGTACTGGTCTTTCTGCGGGTACTGGCCTTGCTGGAACGGCGAGTACGAAAACCCGGAGATCTGCTGTGGCCAGTTGGGAGTAGTGACCGGGCGGTTGATCAGCGCCCAGAAACCGGTGAACAGCGCGGCAATCGCCAGCACTACCACCAGGTTGAGTCCAAATTTACGCGATGACATAGCTATTTCGGGTTCCAAAGGGTGCGGAACGAAAAGAGGTGTTGGCCTGCGCCGAACGGCGCGCATCCTACACTGGCCCTTCCATGAGCGTACAGCAAGCTGGGAAAAACCGGAGTTTAGTCAGCGAAACCTCTGCGGAGTTCTTTACTTGTAGCTGGAAGCTTCGAACTTGTCGCCGCGTAGTCCATAATGCGCGCCGGTTTTTGGGGTAATGGTCATGAGCACAGAAGATCCACGGTTTGCCGGCGTCGCCCGTTTGTATGGCATTGAAGGCCTGGAGCGTTTGAAAGCGGCCCATGTGGCCATCGTCGGCGTGGGCGGTGTAGGCTCGTGGGCGGCGGAAGCCATGGCCCGCTGCGGGGTGGGCGAGATTTCGCTGTTTGACCTGGACGACGTGTGCGTCAGCAACAGCAACCGTCAGTTGCACGCCCTGGACAGCACGGTAGGCAAGCCCAAGGTCGAAGTGATGGCCGAACGCCTGCGTGCGATCAACCCCGATTGCACCGTGCATGCGGTGGCGGACTTCGTGACCCGCGACACCATGGCCGAGTACATCACGCCTGACATTGACTGCGTGATTGACTGCATCGATGCGGTCAACGCCAAGGCGGCGCTGATCGCCTGGTGCAAGCGGCGCAAGATCCAGATCATCACCACCGGCGGCGCCGGCGGGCAGATTGACCCGACGCTGATCCAGGTGTGCGACCTGAACCGCACCTTCAACGACCCACTGGCCTCGAAAGTGCGTTCCACCTTGCGTCGTGACTACGGCTTTTCACGCACCGTGACCCGGCACTACAGCGTGCCTTGCGTGTTCTCCACCGAACAGCTGCGTTATCCCAAGCCCGATGGCAGCATCTGCTTGCAGAAGAGTTTTGTGGGGGATGGCGTGAAACTGGACTGCGCGGGTGGGTTTGGCGCGGTGATGATGGTGACGGCGACCTTTGGCATGGTGGCGGCGACCAAGGCCGTGGACAAGATCGTGGCCGGAGTGCGCAGGCCGTCCGAGCGGGTCAAACCCGCCTGAATCTCGCTGCTGGGCATAAACAAAATGTGGGGCTTGCCCGCGATGGCGGTGTGCCAGGCAAGACGTCTGGCACTGATCCACTGCTATCGCGGGCAAGCCCGCTCCTACAGTTAGTTTTGCGTATGGCTCAAGTCGCGCATGCGCTGCAGGACTGCGTTCAGGCCATTGCTGCGCGACGGCGACAGCTGGCGGGAGAGGCCCAGTTGGTTGAACCAGTCAGGCAGGTCGACCGCCTGTAACGCGTGCGCCGAAAGGCCATTGACCCGCGCCAGTAACAACGCCACCAACCCGCGAATCAAGCGCGCGTCGCTGCTGGCGGCAAACTGCCAGTGGCCCTCGTGCAAGCGCCCCACCAGCCACACCAGGCTTTCACAGCCCTGTACCAGGTTGGCGTCGATCTTGTCCTCAGGCACCAATGCCGGCAGCCGCTCGCCCCATTGCATCAGCAGGCGGGCGCGTTGCTCCCAGCTGCCGACAGCCTGAAAGGCCTGCAGCGCGGCCAGCGCATCCGCTGGCAGGCTCATCGCAGCATGTCCAGCGCCTGGTCCAGCGCTTCAAAAAAGCGTTCCAGGTCATCGGAGTCGTTGTACAGCGCCAACGAAACCCGGATTGCGCCGGATAAATGCAGGCTCTTGAGCAGGGGCATTGCACAGTGATGGCCGGCGCGTACCGCGATGCCTTGCTCGGTCAGCAGGTGGGCGAGGTCGGCGCTGTGTATACCGTCTACCACGAAGCTGGCCAGGGCCACGTGTGGCGAGCCCAGCAGGCGCACGCCATTGCGTGCCCGCAAGCCGCGCAATAGATAGTCATGCAGCGCTGCTTCATGGGCGAGCACCGCCGTTTGATCCAGGGAATTGAGGTAGTCCAGGGTCGCCCCCAGGCCAATCACGCTGGCAATCGGCGGGGTGCCCGCTTCGAAACCCAGGGGCGCGGGGCGAAAGCTGGCGCTGTGGTAGTCCGCCTGTTGCACCATCTCGCCGCCAAACTGCCAGTGACGCAGCAGATGCAGGCCTTCGGTGCGGCCGTAAAGCACGCCGACGCCGTCCGGGCCGTAGAGCTTGTGGCTGGAAAATACGTAGAAGTCGCAGCCCAGGGCCTGCACGTCATGGCGCCCGTGGACGATGCCCTGTGCGCCATCCACCACGGTCAAGGCGTCGTGGGCCTTGGCCAGTGCCAGCAACTGCGCCAACGGCTGCCAGGCGCCCAGCACGTTGGATAACTGGCTCACCGCCAGCAGGCGGGTGCGTGGCCCGATCATCGTGGCGGCGGCGTGCAGGTCGATCAAGCCGGCGTCGTCGAGGGGCAACACCACAAGCGTGAGCTCGCGGCGTTTGGCCAACTGCTGCCAGGGCAATAGGTTGGCGTGATGTTCCAGGGCGCTGATGACAATCTCATCGCCCGGGTTGAAAAGGTGCTCAAGGCCATAGGCCAGGAGGTTCAGCGCTGAAGTGGCGCCGTGGGTGAAGATGATTTGCCCGCTGTCACCGACGTTGAGCCATTGCGCCACTTTGCTGCGACTGTCCTCGAACGCCTGGGTCGCATGGGCGCCCGGCAAATGCTGGGCACGGTGCACATTGGCTGCGCCATTGGCGTAGTAATGGCTGAGGGCGTCCAACAGGGCTTGAGGTTTTTGCGTGGTAGCGGCGTTGTCCAGATAGGTCTGGTCTTGCCGTTGCAAGGTAGCGATGGCCGGGAAATCGGCGCGCCAGGGCGAAGGCACAAGCATGGGGTTCAAGACTCATATGAACCGGCCGCGCTGAATAACGCGGCCGGTTCCGGTGGCATCGAGTCGCTGCTTAGTTGTGAGCGTGCAGCGCTGCGTTCAGTTCGATCGCCGACTTGTGGGTTTTGCACTCCACGGCACCGGTTTCGGAGTTACGGCGGAACAGCAGGTCCGGCTGGCCAGCCAGTTCGCGAGCCTTGACCACCTTGACCAGTTGGTTCTGCTCATCGAGCAGTGCCACTTTGGTGCCAGCGGTCACGTACAGGCCCGATTCCACGGTGTTGCGATCACCCAACGGGATACCGATACCGGCGTTGGCGCCGATCAGGCAGCCTTCGCCCACCTTGATCACGATGTTGCCGCCGCCCGACAGGGTACCCATGGTGGAGCAACCGCCGCCCAGATCCGAACCCTTGCCGACGAAGACACCCGCCGATACACGGCCTTCGATCATGCCAGGGCCTTCGGTGCCTGCGTTGAAGTTGATGAAGCCTTCATGCATCACCGTGGTGCCTTCGCCCACATAGGCGCCCAGGCGCAGACGCGCAGCATCGGCGATACGCACGCCGGCCGGCACCACGTAGTCGGTCATTTTCGGGAACTTGTCCACCGAGAACACTTCCAGCAGCTCGCCACGCAGGCGTGCTTCCAACTGGCGCTCGGCCAACTCGCCGATGTCGATCGCACCCTGGCTGGTCCAGGCCACGTTCGGCAGTTGCGGGAATACACCGGCCAGGCTCAGGCCATGGGGCTTGACCAGGCGGTGGGACAGCAGATGCAGCTTGAGGTAGGCCTCTGGGGTGGAGGTCAATGCCGCGTCCTCGGCCAGCAGCGTGGCGACCAACGGCTTGTGGCTTTCGGCCAGGCGGGTCAGCAGGGCGGCTTGGGTGGCATCTACATTTTTCAGTGCATCAACCAGCTGCGAGGCTTGGGCAATGGTGAAAGTGATTGCCTGGTTGCCTTCGGTGTAGCCGAGGATAGGCGCGATGGCGGCAACGATCTCGGCCGAAGGGTTGAGCAATGGCTGCGCGTAAAACACTTCCAGCCAAGCACCTTGGCGGTTCTGGGTGCCGACGCCGAAGCCCAGGCTGAACAGGGAATTGGACATGCTGTTACCTCTACAAAAATGAAGTGGCTGGCCTACTTGAGGGCCGCCGAATAACTATCTGGCTTGAAGCCAATCAGGGTTCTGTCACCGAGATCGAGCACCGGGCGCTTGATCATCGAGGGTTGTGCGAGCATCAGTTCAATCGCTTTCGCCTGGTCGAGATCGGCTTTCTGTTCGTCTTCGAGTTTGCGAAAGGTCGTGCCTGCACGGTTCAAAACCACTTGCCAACCGTGCTCGTTGCACCATTGGGTCAAGTGTTCGCGGTCGATACCGGCCGTCTTGTAGTCATGAAACGTATAGCTGATGGCATTTTCATCGAGCCAGGTACGCGCCTTTTTCATGGTGTCGCAGGCTTTGATGCCGAAAATCTGTAACTGCTTGTTTTTATTGGGCATATTTCATTCCTAAAAATCTCCCCAATAGGGTCGCAAAAATTCAGCCAAGGATTATGCCACGTAGAGCCCCTGCGCGCAGGCTACCCGACCCAAAGGTGGGCAAGTCATGCGTGGGCTGCTTGGTCCTCTGGAACCAGGCGGATTTCCACACGTTGGCCAAGGGCCCTGGCAGCGCTGGCTAAAGTCGCGAGGGTCATGCCTGAGTCATTTTGATCAAGTGCGCGGTCCACGGCGGTTCTGCTGGTGTGCATCCGCTCTGCCAGCGCTTTTTTACTGACTCGCTGGTGCTTCATCGCCTGCGCAATCTGCCACGCGATGACACGTTTGAGGGCGGCTGCGCAGACTTCTTCGCCGAGCCCTTGCTCGGCGAGGAAATCATCGAAGTCAGAACCGATATGTTTGTTCATGTGTTGTACCTCATAACCTTGCCCTGCGCTGCTTGGCGGTTGCCATGTCGTGCACCGGTGTCTTTTGGCTTTTCTTGATAAAACCGTGGAGTAGCACCATGTTGCTGCCGACCACCGTGAAGATAATGCGGGCGATGGTGTCCTCCAGATCAACCCTGACTTCCCACAGCCCGGAGTCGAGCTTTCGCACTACGGGCATGCCGATTGGCCACCCCAGTTGCACGGTTTTTATTTCAATCCCAATGAGTCGCCTGTGTTCACGGGGCAGATCGGTCAGCCATTCACGTACCGGCTCGTTGCCTGCGTCAGTGCGAAAAAAGCTCACATGTAAAGTGAGTGAGTTTTTACTCATCTGTTGGAGTGTACCTAAAATGGTGCTCTTTTCAATGTGTCGCTCTACAGTCCGCCATCCATTGGTCCTAGTCATGGCTGCGACTTATGTGCAACGGTCAGCCAGCAGCATAGGCAGCTAATATGGCACTTCAAAGGCGCGTTGCTGCCTCAAGTGTTTCATTGCAAGTCGATTGTCCAGGAACCCCGCTTTATGCAAACCGCCTACACCGTTCTTATCCTGCTGATGCTGGTCAGCGTTTCGCGTCTGGTCGGGCGTGTCATCCCCTTGCCGTTGCCGTTGGTGCAGATTGCCGCCGGTGCCCTGCTGGCGTGGCCGACCCTGGGGTTGCATGTAGCGCTGGACCCGGAGCTGTTTCTATTTCTGTTCCTGCCGCCGCTGCTGTTCTCCGATGGCTGGCGCATGCCCAAGCGTGAGTTGTGGCGCTTGCGTGGTCCCATCCTGACATTGGCGGTAGGGCTGGTGCTGTTTACCGTGGTGGGCGCCGGTTACTTTATCCATTGGCTGCTGCCAAGCATTCCCTTGCCTGTGGCGTTCGCCCTGGCGGCTGTGTTGTCGCCGACGGATGCGGTGGCGGTGTCGGCGATTTCCCAGAACCGCTTGCCCACACCCTTGATGCATATGCTCCAGGGCGAGGCCTTGATGAACGATGCGTCGGGCCTGGTGACGTTCAAGTTTGCCCTCGCGGCGGCGTTGACCGGGGTGTTTTCCCTGGCCGATGCCAGCCTGACGTTTGTGCTGGTGGCGCTCGGTGGCCTGGCCATCGGCGTGGCGTTGAGCTGGCTGGTGGGTCGCCTGCGGGCCTGGATGATTGCCCGGGGTTGGGATGACCCGGCCACCCATGTGGTGTTTATGTTGCTGCTGCCGTTTGCCGCTTATGTGCTGGCCGAACGCCTGGGCGCGTCGGGGATTCTCTCGGCGGTGGCGGCGGGCATGATGCAAAGCTGGCTGGACCTGCTGCCACGCCAGACCAGTACGCGGTTGCTCAATCGCAGTGTCTGGTCGCTGCTGGAGTTTGCCTTCAACGGGCTGATCTTCCTGCTGCTGGGCCTGCAATTGCCCGATATCATCAAGGCGGTGACCAGTCACGAAGCTACGCTGTGGCCGACCTTGTTCTATCGCGTCCTGGACGTGATCGCGATCTTCCTGGTGTTGCTGGTGCTGCGGTTTATCTGGGTACAGAGTATCTGGCGCCTGTCCGGCCTGTTGCGGCGCCTGCGTGGTAAAAGCGAGCTGACCCTGGTGCCAACCGCGCGGTCTTGCTGGCTTTTGACCGTCGGTGGGGTGCGGGGGGCGGTGACGCTGGCCGGTGTGATGTCAGTGCCGTTGCTGTTTGCACCAGGCCAGGCGTTTCCTGAGCGCGACTTGCTGATCTTTATCGCCGCCGGGGTGATCCTGCTGTCGTTGGTGGCCGCCTGCATTGCCTTGCCGCTGTTGCTACGGGGGATTGAGAAAAGCCCGGATGACAAGCGTCGCGGTGAGGTGCGCGATGCCTGGAAGAAAACCGCCGAGGCGGCGATTCATGCCCTGGAGACAGAGGAGGCCGCCGACGTGGCGCCTCTGGACGCGGCGCAGGCCGCATTGGCGACGGAGCTCAAGGCGCGGATCATGTCGGAGTACCGTCACCAACTGGAGGTGTTCAATGACTCGGCCGAAGCCCAGGCGCTGGCGCTGCAGATGGATCAACTGGAGCGTAAGTTGCGGCTCAAGGCCCTGCGCGCGCAGCGCCTGGAGTTGTACAGCCTGAGCCGCCACCACCAGATTGGTGATGATGTGCTGCGCGAAGTGCTGGCGGACCTGGATATGAGTGAGGCTAACCTGGGGACCCAGAAATAGCCGCGTGGGTTAATTCACCCCTACGCAGGCCGCTCCCAGGCGGGAGCGGCCCCGGTCATCAACGACGGCGCTGGATGAAGTTGCGCATCCGTTCAGCGGCTTCGACGCATTCGGACAACGGTGCCACCAGTGCCAGGCGCACCCGCCCGGCACCTGGATTGAAACCGTCCACTTCCCGCGACAGGTACGAGCCTGGCACCACGGTCACGTGTTCTTCCACGAACAAGTCGCGGCAGAACGCGGCGTCGTCGCCCTCGACGTTCGGCCACAGGTAAAAACCACCGTCAGGGTTCTGTACGTCCAATACCGGGTTGAGAATCGCCAGGACCGCGGCGAATTTTTCCCGGTAAAGATCACGGTTGGCCAATACATGAGCCTCATCCTGCCAGGCGGCAACGCTCGCCAGCTGGGTTTGCACCGGCATGGCACAGCCGTGGTAGGTGCGGTACAGCAGGAAGGCCTTGAGGATCTCGGCATCGCCGGCCACAAAACCGGAACGCAGGCCCGGCAGGTTGGAACGCTTGGACAGACTATGGAACACCACGCAGCGCTTGAAATCCTCGCGACCCAGTTCGACACAGGCGCTGAGCAGGCCAGGCGGCGGGGTTTGTTCGTCGAAGTACAGCTCGCTGTAGCACTCGTCGGCGGCGATCACGAAGTCGTACTGGTCGGCCAGGGCGATCAGTTTTTTCAGGGTGGCGACGGGGATCAGTGCGCCGGTCGGGTTGCCGGGGGAGCACAGGAACAGGATCTGGCAGCGTTGCCAGATATCTGCCGAGACGGCGTCGAAATCCGGATTGAAGCCGTTTTCATCCAGGCACGGCAGGTAATGCGGCTTGGCTCCGGCGAGGAACGCTGCGCCTTCATAGATCTGGTAGAACGGGTTCGGGCTGACCACCAGGGCATCGTCGCCACGGTTGACCACGGTCTGGGTGAACGCGAACAGCGCTTCGCGGGTGCCATTGACCGGCAGGATATTGCGCGCCGGGTCCAGCCAGCCCTTGGGCACGTTGAAGCGTCGTTCGCACCAGGCGCCAATGGCCTCGCGCAGGGCCGGGATGCCCAGGGTGGTGGGGTACACCGCCATTTGGTCTAGGTTATTGGTCAGGGCCTGGGCGACGAAATCCGGGGACTTGTGCTTGGGCTCGCCGATGGACAGGGCGATCGGGCGCTTGTCCGGGTTTGGCGTGACACTGCCCAGCAGGGCGCGCAATTTCTCGAACGGGTAGGGTTGCAGCTGGTTCAGGGCGTTGTTCATTGGGGGCCTCTATCGTTGAACACGGCCCCTGTAGGCGCTGGCTTGCCTGCGATGGCATCGCCTCGGTGTACCAGATACACCGCGGCGCCTACATCGCAGGCAAGCCAGCTCCTACAAGGGCGCGCGGCCACAGGGAAATAAAATTCAGCTCAAATGGTCAGTCGGAACCCTTCTGCCCCGGGCTCCTGGTTCACGCTCAATTGCGCGACGATAGCGTCCTGCAAGCGGCGGCACAGTTCCGGGTCGGACAGGGGGTGATTGTCGGCGTCGGTAATAAAAAACACGTCTTCGACCCGCTCGCCCAGGGTGGCAATCTTGGCGTTTTGCAATGACAGGTCGAACTCCAGGAAGATCCCGCCGATCCGTGCCAGCAGGCCTGGCCGATCCGGTGCGCTGAGTTCCAGCACCGTTACCGGGCGCTGGGCGTCGTTGTGGATGGTCACCTGGGGCGCAAAGGCAAAATGCTTGAGCTGGCGCGGCACCCGGCGCTGGATGATGGTCGGGTAGTCGTCAGGGTTGCGCAGGGCTTCGGTCAGGCCTTCGCGGATTTTTTTCACGCGCTCGGGGTTGTCGCCGATGGACTCGCCTTCGGTGTCGAGCACGATATAGGTGTCGAGGGTGAACTGGCTGCTGGAAGTAATGACCCGCGCGTCATGGATGTTCAGGTTGAGCTGGTCCATCGCGGCCACGGTCACGGCGAAGAAGTCGTGCTGGTCCGGGGCGTAGATAAAGATCTGCGTGCCGCCTTCGAATTCGCGCTGGGTCGTTTCCTTGATCAGCACCAGCGGGCCACCGTCAGCCGGCTGCTGGAGGATCGCGTCGGTGTGCCAGGCCACGTCGCCTGCGGTGTGGCGCAGGAAATAGTCATCACCCAATTGCGACCAGAGTTGCTCCACATCGTCCGGGTCGTTGCCGCCGCGCACCAGGATATCCAGGGCCGCGCTCTGGGTGCGGCGGATCTGCTCTTCGCGGTCCACCGGGTTTTCCAGGCCGCGGCGCAACGCGCGCTTGGTCTCGGTATAGAGCTGGCGCAACAGGCTGGCGCGCCACGAGTTCCAAAGGGTCGGATTGGTGGCGTTGATGTCGGAGACGGTCAGCACGTACAGGTAGTCGAGACGGGTTTCGTCGCCGACGGCTTGCGCGAAGTCATGGATTACCTGTGGGTCGGACAAATCCTTGCGCTGGGCGGTGGTGGACATGACCAGGTGGTTCTGTACCAGCCAGACAATCAGGCGGCTGTCCCACTGCGGCAACTGGTGGCGCTGGCAGAAGGCTTGCGCATCCACCGCGCCGATTTCCGAATGGTCGCCGTGTCGGCCCTTGCCGATATCGTGGTACAGGCCGGCCAGGTAGATCAGTTCAGGCTTGGGTAGCTTGGCCATCAGCTTACTGGCCAGCGGGAATTTCTCTGACACCTGGGTGTACTGCAGCTTACGCAGGTGCTTGATCAGGTTCAGGGTGTGGGCGTCGACCGTATAGATGTGGAACAGGTCGTGTTGCATCTGCCCGACGATAAAGCCGAACTCCGGCAGATAGCGCCCGAGGATGCCGTAGCGGTTCATGCGCCGCAGGTTGCGGTGGATGCCGATCTTGCACTTGAACAGTTCGATAAACAGGCTGGTATTGCGGATGTCGTTGCGAAATTCGTCGTCGATCAGGTGACGGTTTTCCCGCAGCAAGCGGATGGTATCGGCGCGCACGCCCTTGATTTCCGGTTGCTGGGCCATCAGCACGAAGATTTCCAGCATGGCAAAGGGGGTGCGCTTGAACACGTTGTCGTGGCGCGCCTCGATATAGCCGTCGTGCAGTTGGAAGCGCGCATTGATCGGTTGCGGTGGCGCTTCGTCTTCGGGGGCCAGGATCACTTCTTCAAAATGCTGGATGATCAGGTCGCTGAGCTGGGCGATGCTCATGACTACCCGGTAGTACTGCTGCATGAAGCTTTCGATGCTGGTCTTCGCGTCTTCGCCTTCAAAGCCCAGCAGGGCGGCGATGGAGCGCTGGTGGTCAAACAGCAGGCGGTCTTCGGAGCGTCCGGCGAGCATGTGCAGGGCGTAGCGCACCTTCCACAAAAACTCCTGGGACGAGGCCAGCAGGGCGTTTTCGCTCTCTACCAAAAAGCCTTCGCCGGCCAGGGCCCGCAGGTTCAGGGTGCCGTACTGGCGCCGGGCCACCCACAAGATGGTCTGGATGTCCCGCAGCCCGCCAGGCGAGCCCTTGACGTTGGGTTCCAGGTTGTATTCGGTGTCGTTGTACTTGTGGTGCCGGGCTTTCTGCTCGGCGCGTTTGGCGAGGAAGAACTCCTTGCTCGGCCACATATGCGCGGTGCTGGTGACTTCCAGCATGCGCTGGCGCAGGCGTTCGGGGCCGCAGATGGTGCGGCTTTCCATCAGGTTGGTGACCACGGTGAGGTCGGCACGGGCTTCTTCGGCGCATTCATCTACCGAACGCACGCTCTGACCGACTTCCAGGCCGATGTCCCACAACAGCGTCAGAAAACGCTCGATGGAATCACGAAAGATCTCGTGGTCGGCGCTGTCCAGCAGGATCAGCAGGTCGATATCGGAGTAGGGGTGCAGTTCGCCCCGGCCATAGCCGCCGACGGCCACCAGGGCGATATCGGCGTCTTCGCTCCAGTCGAACTGCTCCCAGGCCTTTTGCAGGATGTTATCGACGAACCAGGCGCGATCCTCGATCAGCCTGCGGATCTCCCGGCCGCTGCGAAAACGCCCGTCGAGCACCTCGCGGGCCTGGCGGATGGCCTTCTTGAAGGCGGCAATCGGGCTTGCCTTCAGCGCCAGTTCCGCCTGGAACTGGCCACGGTCGAAGAGTTCGGGATCCACCTGGGGCATCGATCGGCTTTCCTTTCTATCTATGTGTAGGTCGCAACGTTGCTAATCCGGAAAGCCCGCTGCAAACATCAGGCCGAAACGCGGGGGATCGTGTCGTCGGCGCGCAGGGTGAAGATCTCATAGCCAGTGTCGGTGACCAGCAGGGTGTGTTCCCACTGTGCCGAGAGCTTGCGGTCCTTGGTGATGGCGGTCCAGCCGTCGCCCAGTACCTTGGTGTCGGCCTTGCCCTGGTTGATCATCGGCTCGATGGTGAAGGTCATGCCTGCCTTGAGCTCCATACCGGTGCCGGCACGGCCGTAGTGCAGGATCTGTGGCTCTTCGTGGAACACTTTGCCGATGCCGTGGCCGCAGAATTCGCGGACCACCGAAAACCCGTTCTTTTCAGCGTGCTTCTGGATCACTTCGCCGATGTCGCCCAGGCGGCAGCCCGGCTTGACCAGTTCAATGGCCTTGTACATGCATTCCTGGGTGACCTGGGACAGGCGCTCGGCCCAGACCGGGACGTTGCCGACGTGGAACATGCGGCTGGTGTCGCCGTGGTAGCCGTCCTTGATCACGGTGACGTCGATGTTCAGGGTGTCACCGTCTTTGAGCGGCTTGTCGCCCGGGATGCCGTGGCAGACCACGTGGTTGATCGAGGTGCAGATCGACTTGGGGAAGCCTTTGTAGTTCAGCGGCGCGGGAATGGCTTTCTGCACGTCGACAATATAGTCATGGCAGATGCGGTCCAGGGCTTCAGTGGTGACGCCGGGCTTGACGTGTTCGGCAATCATTTCCAGCACGTCTGCAGCCAGTTTGCCGGCAACGCGCATGCCTGCGATATCTTCGGCGGTTTTCAGGGTAACGGTCATACAGGCTCTCTCTAGCGCGACGCGCTGAAATCAATACGGTTTACGGGCGTGCGACAAAAAGGTGCAGCGTTCGCACAAGCCCAAAAAACGCGATTCTAACAGACGCAAGGTATAAACCATGAGTGTCTGGCTATCGCTTCTCTCTATAAGGTGCGGGTATTTTCACCCGATTCAATGGCTTGGGTGGCAGTGACGGCAAGCAAATGCGATTGCGGGTTTCGTTTTTGTCGTTGCTGTGGTATAAAATGCGCCGCTTTCCGGGGATACCCCGCAAAGCTTAAATCCACACACGTGTCGACACGATGACCTGGGTGCCGGAGGCCTTGAAGCCGCTGGTTGGTCATTGGGATACGTGGAGGCCAAACCCGACTTATTAAGGAACTATCATGTCCCAAGTCAACATGCGCGATATGCTGAAGGCCGGTGTGCACTTCGGTCACCAGACCCGTTACTGGAACCCGAAAATGGGTAAATACATTTTCGGCGCGCGTAACAAGATCCACATTATCAACCTTGAAAAAACCCTGCCAATGTTCAACGAAGCTCTGACTTTCGTAGAGCGCCTGGCCCAGGGCAAAAACAAGATTCTGTTCGTCGGCACCAAGCGTTCCGCTGGCAAGATCGTTGCTGAAGAAGCAGCACGTTGCGGTTCGCCGTACGTCGATCACCGCTGGTTGGGCGGCATGCTGACCAACTTCAAAACCATCCGTGCTTCCATCAAGCGTCTGCGTGACCTTGAAGTGCAAGCCGAAGACGGTACTTTCGCCAAGCTGACCAAGAAAGAAGCGCTGATGCGCTCCCGTGACCTGGAAAAGCTCGATCGTTCCCTGGGTGGTATCAAGGACATGGGCGGCCTGCCTGACGCACTGTTCGTTATCGACGTTGATCACGAGCGCATCGCGATCACCGAAGCCAACAAGCTGGGCATCCCGGTTATCGGCGTAGTCGATACCAACAGCAGCCCGGAAGGCGTTGACTACATCATCCCAGGCAACGATGACGCAATCCGCGCTATCCAGCTGTACATGGGTTCGATGGCTGACGCTGTAATCCGTGGCCGCAACAATGTTGGCGGCGGCACCGTAGAGTTCGCTGCTGAAGAAGCACCGGTCGCTGCAGCTGAGTAATTGACGCCCTGGCGTTGACTCAGTAAGCAAAAAGGGGGCTTGGCCCCCTTTTTGCCACCTCGAAAACCATTTGTGAGCGGCACAGCTACAGCATCTGTAACGTGCAGCGGTTAACAAGGGTGGTTCGGGAAGAATTGAACGCCCGTACAAGTCGGGTGGAATGGTTGAAAACCTATCCAAGAGGAATTTGAAAATGGCAGCAATTACTGCAGCGTTGGTTAAAGAACTGCGTGAGCGTACTGGCGAAGGCATGATGGATTGCAAGAAAGCCCTGGAAAAGGCTGACGGCGACATCGAAAAAGCCATTGATGACATGCGTGCCTCGGGCGCGATCAAGGCTGCCAAGAAAGCAGGCAACGTAGCTGCTGAAGGCGCTATCGCTTTGAAAGAAGACGGCAAGTCCGCCGTTCTGCTGGAAGTGAACTCGCAGACCGACTTCCTGGCTCTGCAGGACGACTTCAAGGCATTTGTTGCTGCTAGCGTTGAAAAAGCGTTCGCCGACAAACTGACTGACGTCGCTCCGCTGATCGCCGCTCAAGAAGCCGATCGCCTGGTACTGGTCGGCAAGGTTGGCGAAAACGTCAACATCCGTCGCCTGGTACGTGTTGAAGGTGATGTTGTTGGTGGTTACCTGCACGGTAACAAGATCGGTGTTGCAGTTGTCCTCAAGGGCGGCAACGTTGAGCTGGCCAAAGACATCGCTATGCACGTAGCGGCCAGCAACCCTGAGTTCCTGCTGCCTTCGGAAGTTTCTGCCGAAGCGATCGAGCGTGAAAAAGCTGTGTTCCTGCAGCTGAACGAAGAAAAAATCAAGGGCAAGCCAGAAAACATTGTTGAGAACATGGTCAAAGGCCGTATCAGCAAGTTCCTGGCCGAAGCAAGCCTGGTTGAGCAGGCGTTCGTCAAGAACCCTGAAATCAAGGTTGGCGAACTGGCCAAGAAAGCCGGTGCTGAAATCGTTTCCTTCACCTACTTCAAAGTAGGCGACGGTATCGAGAAGCCGGTCGACAACTTCGCTGAAGAAGTTGCTGCCCAGCTGGCTGCCGCCAAGCAATAAGACAGTTTTCAACTGTCGCCCAAGAGAGGCTGCCCGCTCACGCGCGCAGCCTCTTTTCAAATGGGATGCTCAATTTTATTTGGCTTCCCTTTGGAACTGGCTTACAAAGCCGTGTTCCGATGGCGCTGTGACAGCGTCCAGCTAGAGTGAACGCAAGCCGTAAACGGCTCGCCAAGAATTTTTTAAAAATACGCCGCAGGAGAGATTCGCAATGGCTCAGCAGGGCAGTGGTTATCAGGCTCGCTATAAACGCATTCTACTCAAGCTTAGCGGCGAGGCCCTGATGGGCTCGGAAGAGTTCGGGATCGATCCCAAAGTGCTTGACCGCATGGCATTGGAAGTCGGCCAACTGGTCGGCATCGGTGTCCAGGTCGGCCTGGTGATTGGTGGTGGCAACCTGTTCCGTGGTGCAGCGCTCAGTGCGGCTGGCATGGATCGGGTCACTGGCGACCACATGGGCATGCTGGCCACTGTGATGAACGCCCTGGCCATGCGTGATGCCCTGGAGCGTGCCAATATCTCGGCCATTGTGATGTCGGCCATCTCGATGGTTGGTGTGACCGATCATTACGACCGTCGCAAAGCCATGCGTCACCTGAACGCCAAAGAGGTGGTGATCTTTGCCGCCGGTACCGGCAACCCGTTCTTCACCACCGACTCGGCGGCTTGCCTGCGCGCCATCGAAATCGATGCTGACGTGGTGCTCAAGGCCACCAAGGTTGACGGTGTCTACACTGCCGACCCATTCAAAGACCCGCATGCCGAGAAGTTCGATCATCTGACTTATGATGAAGTACTGGATCGCAAGCTGGGTGTTATGGATCTGACGGCAATCTGCCTGTGCCGCGACCACAAGATGCCGCTGCGCGTATTTAACATGAACAAGCCCGGCGCCCTGCTGAATATCGTACACGGCGGCGCAGAAGGGACTCTGATCGAGGAAGGCCAACAATGATCAACGAAATCAAGAAAGACGCCCAAGCGCGTATGCACAAATCCCTGGAGTCTCTGAGCCATGCATTCGGCCAGATTCGTACCGGCAAGGCCCACCCAAGCATCCTGGGTAGCGTGATGGTGCCTTACTACGGTTCCGACACTCCGCTGAGTGGCGTGGCCAACGTGACCGTGAAAGACTCGCGCACCCTGCAGGTCGTGGCTTTCGAGCGCAATATGCTCGCTGCCGTCGACAAGGCCATCCAGAGCGCCGGCCTGAACCTCAACCCGACCAACCTGGGCGAGCTGCTGCTGATCTCAATGCCTGCGCTGACCGAAGAAACCCGTAAGGGCTTCACCAAGCAGGCGCGTAGCGCCGCGGAAGATGCCCGTGTTGCCGTGCGTAACATTCGCCGTGACGCCTTGGGTGATCTGAAGAAGCTGGTCAAGGACAAGGAAATCAGCGAAGACGAAGAGCGTCGTGCAATCGCTGATATCGATAAGCTGACCAAGGAATCCGAGGCCCTGATCACCAAGGCCACGGAAGAGAAAGAAAAGGACCTGATGGCCGTATAAGGGGTCAGGACGCTTTCATGGAAAAGACCAAGCAGACTGTGCCCTCCGTGGTGCCGCGCCATGTCGCGATCATCATGGATGGGAATAATCGCTGGGCGAAAAAACGCTTTATGCCGGGTGTCGCCGGGCATAAAGCGGGTGTCGATGCGGTACGGGCCGTGATCGAGGTGTGTGCCGAGGCCAAGGTCGAGGTATTGACCTTGTTTGCCTTCTCCAGTGAAAACTGGCAACGGCCGGCCGACGAAGTCAGCGCCTTGATGGACCTGTTCTTCAAGGCCTTGCGTCGCGAGGCCAAGCGTCTCAACGACAACAACATCAGCCTGCGTATCATCGGCGACCGCTCGCGGTTCCACCCGGAGCTGCAGGCGGCCATGCGTGAAGCCGAGGCGATCACCGCCGGTAGCAATCGCTTTGTCCTGCAAATCGCTGCCAATTACGGCGGGCAATGGGACATCGCCCAGGCCGCACAGCGTCTGGCGCGTGAAGTGCAGGCCGGCCATCTGCGACCGGAAGACATCACGCCTGAGTTGTTGCAAACCTGCCTGGTGACGGGTGACCTGCCGTTACCGGATCTATGCATCCGTACCGGGGGTGAACACCGCATCAGCAATTTCCTGTTGTGGCAGTTGGCCTATACCGAGCTGTACTTCTCCGACCTGTTCTGGCCGGACTTCAAACACGATGCCATGCGTAATGCACTGGCCGATTTCGCTTCCCGTCAGCGTCGCTTCGGTAAAACGAGCGAGCAGATCGAAGCTGGAGCCCGGGTTTAATGCTTAAACAACGAATCATCACGGCACTGATCCTGCTGCCGATCGCCCTGTGCGGGTTTTTCCTGCTTGAAGGCGCAGGCTTTGCGCTGTTCATTGGCCTGGTCGTGACCCTGGGCGCCTGGGAATGGGCGCGCCTGGCAGGGTTTGCCGAGCAGTTGCCACGGGTGGTGTATGCCGCCGTGGTCGCGTTGCTGCTGTTCCTGATGTACATCCTGCCGGATGTCGCACCCTGGGTGCTCGGGGCGGCGGTACTGTGGTGGGCGTTGGCAACATTCCTTGTATTGACCTACCCGCGCACCAGTGGCAAGTGGTCCAGTGTCGCCTGCAAGCTGGTGATCGGCCTGCTGATCCTGCTGCCAGCCTGGCAGGGCCTGGTCTATATCAAGCATATGGCCTTGGGCAACTGGTTGATCATGGCGGTGATGGTGCTGGTCTGGGGTGCGGATATCGGTGCGTATTTCTCCGGCCGTGCCTTTGGCAAGCGCAAGCTGGCCCCGGCGGTCAGTCCCGGCAAGAGCTGGGAAGGGGTGTACGGCGGGCTGGCGTTGACGTTGTTGATTACCTTGGTGGTCGGCGTTGTGCGCGAGTGGGAAACCAAGCAAATTCTTGTGGCCCTTATCGGCGCGGCAGTGGTGGTACTGATCTCGGTGGTCGGCGACCTGACCGAAAGCATGTTCAAGCGCCAGGCTGGCATCAAGGACAGCAGTAACCTGCTGCCGGGCCATGGCGGCGTGCTGGACCGCATTGACAGCCTGACGGCGGCGATCCCGGTATTTGCCGTGCTGTTGTGGATGGCTGCTTCGTGAGCCGCCTACAGCAGGTGACAGTGCTGGGCGCAACCGGCTCGGTGGGCTTAAGCACCCTGGACGTGATTGCCCGTCACCCCGAGCGCTACCAGGTATTCGCCCTGACCGGCTTCAGCCGCTTGAGCGAGCTGCTGGCGCTGTGCGTGCGGTACGTGCCGCAGTTCGCAGTGGTACCGGATGCCGTTGCTGCCCGTGGCTTGCAGGACGACCTGCGGGCTGCCGGCCTGGGCACCCAGGTGTTGGTCGGCGAGGAGGGCTTGTGCCAGGTGTCCGCTGCGCCTGAAGTGGATACCGTGGTTGCCGCCATTGTCGGTGCCGCGGGCCTGCGGCCAACCCTGGCGGCGGTCGATGCTGGCAAGAAGATCCTGTTGGCCAATAAAGAGGCGCTGGTGATGTCCGGCGCGCTGTTTATGCAGGCGGTGCGCAAAAGTGGCGCCGTACTGTTGCCGCTGGACAGCGAGCACAATGCGATTTTCCAGTGCATGCCGGGCGACTTTGCCCGCGGCCTGAGCCAGGTGGGTGTAAGGCGCATCCTGCTGACCGCGTCCGGTGGTCCGTTCCGCCAGACACCGTTGGCCGAGCTGGAACACGTTTCTCCCGATCAGGCCTGTGCCCATCCCAACTGGTCGATGGGGCGCAAGATCTCGGTGGATTCGGCGAGCATGATGAATAAGGGCCTTGAGCTGATCGAAGCCTGCTGGCTGTTTGACGCCCGGGCCGAGCAGGTCGAGGTGGTGATTCATCCGCAAAGCGTGATTCACTCCCTGGTCGACTATGTGGATGGTTCGGTGCTGGCCCAGTTGGGCAACCCGGACATGCGCACGCCGATTGCCAATGCCCTGGCATGGCCCGAACGCATCGACTCGGGTGTGGCACCCCTGGATCTGTTTGCCATTGCACGCCTGGATTTCGAAGCGCCGGATGATCAGCGTTTCCCTTGCCTGCGCCTGGCGCGTGAAGCGGCAGAGGCGGGCAACAGCGCTCCGGCGATGTTGAATGCGGCCAATGAGGTCGCGGTTGCCGCGTTTCTTGATCGGCGCATCCGCTTCCCACAGATCGCGAGTATCATCGAGGAAATTTTAAGTCTCGAGCCGGTGGTTGCCGTGAATGATTTGGGCGCCGTGTTCGAGGCCGATGCCAAGGCCCGGGTCTTGGCCGAGCAATGGTTGAAACGCCACGCAGGTTAGTCGGCAGGCGCGGGATTGGAATGCGGAGAAATTAGATGAGTGCGCTCTACATGATTGTCGGCACCCTGGTTGCTCTGGGTGTGCTGGTCACTTTTCACGAGTTTGGTCATTTTTGGGTGGCGCGGCGTTGTGGCGTCAAAGTCCTGCGTTTTTCCGTGGGTTTCGGCATGCCGCTGCTGCGCTGGCATGACCGGCGTGGCACCGAATTCGTGATTGCCGCAATTCCCCTGGGCGGCTACGTCAAGATGCTCGACGAGCGCGAAGGCGAAGTACCGGCCGATCAGTTGGATCAATCTTTCAATCGCAAGACCGTTCGTCAGCGTATCGCTATCGTGGCTGCCGGCCCGATCGCCAACTTCCTGCTGGCCATGGTGTTCTTCTGGGTCCTGGCAATGCTGGGCAGCCAGCAGGTACGCCCGGTCATCGGTGCGGTGGAGGCGGGCAGTATTGCCGCCAAGGCCGGCTTGAGCGCCGGCCAGGAAATCGTCGCCATTGATGGTGAGCCGACCACGGGTTGGGGCGCGGTCAATCTGCAATTGGTCCGGCGCCTGGGCGAAAGTGGCACGGTGCAGTTGGTGGTGCGCGAACAGGGCTCGACAGCCGAGACGCCGCGCGAGCTGGTGTTGGACAAGTGGCTCAAGGGCGCCGACGAGCCTGACCCGATCAAGTCCCTGGGCATTCGTCCGTGGCGCCCGGCACTGCCGCCGGTATTGGCAGAACTCGATCCCAAGGGCCCGGCCCAGGCTGCCGGCCTGAAGACCGGTGACCGCTTGCTGGCCCTTGATGGCCAGGCACTGGGTGACTGGCAGCAAGTGGTCGATCTGGTTCGTGTACGTCCTGATACGAAAATTGTGCTGAAAGTCGAGCGCGACGGTGCTCAAATCGACGTCCCTGTCACCCTCGCGGTGCGCGGGGAGGCCAAAGCAGCTGGCGGGTATCTGGGGGCCGGGGTCAAAGGTGTCGAATGGCCGCCATCGATGGTGAGGGAGGTCAGTTTCGGGCCATTGGCGGCAATTGGCGAGGGTGCGCGACGCACTTGGACCATGAGCGTACTGACCCTCGATTCGCTGAAGAAAATGTTGTTCGGCGAGCTCTCGGTAAAAAACTTGAGTGGACCGATAACCATTGCTAAAGTGGCGGGCGCTTCTGCCCAGTCGGGTGTTGCTGATTTCCTGAATTTCCTGGCTTATCTGAGTATTAGCCTTGGGGTTCTGAATTTGTTGCCCATTCCAGTATTGGATGGGGGGCATCTGTTGTTTTATCTCGTCGAGTGGGTGCGTGGTCGCCCCTTGTCGGATCGGGTGCAGGGTTGGGGGATACAGATCGGTATCAGTTTGGTGGTCGGGGTGATGTTGTTAGCTCTGGTCAACGATCTGGGACGTCTGTAACGCTTCGCTGAATTGCGAATCTGCCGCATTTTGCGGCAGTTTGTTTATTGCCAGTTGGAATAAGAAAGGACTTCATGAAACGTCTGCTGCTAACTGCGGTTCTCACCGTATTGATGATCGCCGAAGTTCACGCCGAGTCCTTCACCATCTCCGATATTCGCGTCAACGGCCTCCAGCGGGTTTCCGCGGGTAGCGTGTTTGGCGCCTTGCCGTTGAACGTTGGGGAACAGGCTGACGACCGTCGCCTGGTGGAATCCACTCGTGCGCTGTTCAAAACCGGCTTCTTTCAAGATATCCAACTGGGTCGTGAAGGCAACGTCCTGGTCATCACTGTCGTCGAGCGACCGTCTGTCGCCAGTATCGAGATCGAAGGCAACAAGGCGATCTCTACTGAAGACTTGATGAAAGGTCTCAAGCAATCCGGCCTGGCCGAAGGCGAGATCTTCCAGCGAGCCACCCTCGAAGGCGTGCGTAACGAACTGCAGCGTCAGTACGTGGCCCAGGGCCGCTACTCCGCCTCCGTGGAAACCGAAGTGGTGCCGCAGCCGCGCAACCGTGTCGGCCTGAAGGTCAACATCAACGAAGGCACCGTGGCGGCGATCCAGCACATCAACGTGGTGGGCAACACCAAGTTCGCTGATGAAGACCTGATCGACCTGTTCGAACTCAAGACCACCAACTGGCTGTCGTTCTTCAAGAACGACGACAAGTACGCCCGTGAAAAGCTTTCCGGCGACCTGGAGCGTCTGCGCTCCTACTACCTGGACCGCGGCTATATCAACATGGATATCGCTTCGACCCAGGTGTCCATCACCCCGGACAAGAAACACGTGTACATCACGGTCAACGTCAACGAAGGCGAGAAGTATCGCGTTCGTGACGTGAAGCTCAGCGGCGACCTGAAAGTGCCTGAAGACCAGGTCAAGTCCCTGCTGCTGGTCCAGAAGGACCAGGTGTTCTCGCGCAAGCTGATGACCACCACTTCCGAATTGATCACCCGTCGCCTGGGTAACGAAGGCTATACCTTCGCCAACGTCAACGGCGTGCCGACCCCACATGATGATGACCACACCGTGGACATCACCTTTGTCGTCGATCCAGGCAAGCGTGCCTACGTCAACCGCATCAACTTCCGTGGCAACACCAAGTCCGAGGACGAAGTGCTGCGTCGCGAAATGCGCCAGATGGAAGGTGGCTGGGCTTCGACCTACCTGATCGACCAGTCCAAGACCCGTCTTGAGCGCCTGGGCTTCTTCAAGGAAGTGAACGTCGAGACCCCGGCCGTACCGGGTGTGGATGACCAGGTCGATGTGAACTACGCCGTCGAAGAGCAGGCATCCGGCTCGATCACCGCCAGTGTCGGCTTTGCACAGAGCGCTGGCCTGATCCTCGGTGGCTCGATCACCCAGAACAACTTCCTGGGTACCGGTAACAAGGTTTCCATTGGCCTGACTCGCAGTGAATACCAGAGCCGCTACAACTTCGGTTATGTGGACCCCTACTGGACTGCTGACGGTGTGAGCCTGGGCTACAACGCCTTCTACCGCACCACCGACTACAAAGACCTCGACGTCGACGTTGCAAGCTATGCGATCGACAGCCTGGGTGCCGGTGTCAACGTGGGCTACCCGATCAGTGAGACCTCGCGTCTGACCTTCGGCCTGACCGCGCAGCAGGATGAGATCAAGACCGGTGTCTACACCGTGGACGAGATCTTCGACTTTACCCGCCGCGAAGGTGACAAGTTCCTCAACTTCAAGGCCTCGGCCGGTTGGTCCGAGTCCACCCTGAACAAAGGCGTGCTGGCCACCCGTGGTCACTCCCAGAGCTTGACCCTGGAAGCCACCACCCCAGGTAGCGACCTGTCGTTCTTCAAACTCGACTACCGTGGTCAGTTGTTCACGCCGTTGAGCGATAACTACACCATGCGCCTGCACACGGAATTGGGCTATGGTGATGGCTACGGCTCGACCGATGGCCTGCCGTTCTACGAGAACTACTACGCCGGTGGCTTCAACTCCGTACGTGGCTTCAAGGACAGCACCCTGGGTCCTCGTGGTACGCCGAGCCGTGGTGTTGCCGAAACCGGTAACGTCGGCACTGTGCGTGACTCGGACAATGACCCGCTGCCGTTCGGTGGTAACGTGTTGATTCAAGGTGGTGCGGAAATTCTCTTCCCGCTGCCGTTCGTCAAGGACCAGCGCTCCCTGCGGACCTCGGTCTTCTGGGATGTGGGTAACGTATTCGACTCCAAGTGCGAGCAGATCCGTAACCCGAGTGGCTTGAAGTCCAACACCCAGTGCAACGACGTCAGCCTGAGCAATCTGGCCAGCTCCGTGGGTGTAGGTGTGACCTGGATTACTGCCCTGGGTCCATTGAGCTTCGCCTTGGCGATGCCAATCAAGAAACCGGATAACGCTGAAACCCAGATTTTCCAATTTTCCCTCGGCCAGACGTTCTAAGCGTCCGACCCAAGATAACGACAACGGATTCTGTAGGAGTGCATCGTGCGTAAGTTGACTCAATTGGTTCTTCTGGCAACCGTGCTGGTCGCAACCCCGGCGTTTGCCGAAATGAAAATCGCCGTCCTGAACTATCAGATGGCCCTGCTGGAATCCGATGCGGCCAAGAAGTACGCCGTGGATGCCGAGAAAAAATTCGGTCCGCAACTGACCAAACTCAAGACCCTGGAAAGCAGTGCCAAGGGCATCCAGGATCGCCTGGTCGCCGGCGGTGACAAAATGCAGCAAGGCGAGCGCGAGCGTCTGGAGCTTGAGTTCAAGCAAAAGGCCCGTGACTATCAGTTCCAGTCCAAGGAACTGAACGAGGCCAAGGCTGTTGCTGACCGTGAAATGCTCAAGCAACTGAAGCCAAAACTCGACAGCGCTGTGGAAGAAGTCATCAAGAAAGGTGCCTTTGACCTGGTCTTCGAGCGTGGCGCCGTGATCGACGTCAAGCCTCAATACGACATCACCCGCCAGGTGATCGAGCGCATGAACCAGCTGAAGTAAGCCATGACCGCGACTATCAAACTCGGCGAGTTGGCCGAGTTCCTGGGGGCCACCTTGCGTGGCTCCAAGGAGAAGGAAATCACTGGGCTAGCCACCTTGCAGGAGGCTGGCCCAGCTCAGTTGAGCTTCCTTGCAAATCCCCAATACCGTAAATACCTGGGCGACAGCCAGGCTGCAGCAGTATTGCTGAAGGCCGCTGACGCCGAGACGTTTGCCGGGGATGCGCTGGTGGTGCCCGACCCTTACGCTGCTTACGCGCGGGTTTCCCACCTGTTCGACCCCAAGCCCAAGGCCGCCCCAGGCATTCATCCGTCTGCGGTGATTGCCGACGACGCACAGGTTGATCCTGCGGCGAGCATTGGTGCATTCGCGGTGATCGAGAGCGGTGCGCGCATTGGTGCAGGCGTGACGGTTGGTGCCCATTGCTTTATCGGTGCCCGCAGCGAAATCGCCGCAGGTGGCTGGCTCGCACCACGCGTGACCCTCTACCACGATGTGCGTATCGGGCAGCGGGTGGTGATTCAGTCGGGTGCCGTGATCGGTGGCGAGGGCTTCGGCTTCGCCAACGAAAAAGGCATCTGGCAGAAGATTGCCCAGGTCGGCGGTGTGCTGATCGGTGATGATGTGGAGATTGGCGTCAACACTGCCGTTGATCGCGGGGCCCTGGCCGATACCGTGATTGGCAATGGTGTGAAGCTCGACAACCAGATCCAGATCGCCCACAACGTGCAGATTGGCGATCACACGGCCATGGCGGCGTGCGTCGGCATCTCCGGCAGCACCAAGATCGGCAAGCATTGCATGCTCGCCGGCGGTGTCGGTTTGGTGGGCCATATTGAAGTCTGCGACAACGTATTCATTACCGGCATGACCATGGTGACCCATTCGATTACCGAGCCTGGGGCCTATTCTTCCGGTACGGCGATGCAACCCGCGGCTGAGTGGCGCAAGAGCGCGGCCCGTTTAAGGCAGCTCGACGACATGGCGCGGCGCCTGAAACATCTGGAAAAGCGTGTTGGGGACGTGACCCCTGGCAGTAATGTTTCATCAGATGGCTGATACCATTTCCATATCAAGTGTGCACAGCAGCTAGACTGCCTTCTTGATTTGCTAGAGGGGCGTGCCTTAGTCCGCGCGCCCCCAATCTTTATTACAGGCTTCCCCCCGAAATGATGGACATCAACGAGATTCGCGAATACCTGCCTCACCGTTACCCGTTCCTGCTGGTGGACCGTGTAGTGGAGCTGAATGTTGAGGAAAAGCGCATTCGTGCCTACAAGAATGTCAGCATCAATGAACCATTTTTCAATGGTCACTTCCCCGCGCATCCAATCATGCCGGGCGTATTGATCATCGAGGCGATGGCGCAGGCCGCTGGCATCCTGGGTTTTAAAATGCTCGACCTGAAGCCTGCCGATGGCACGCTTTACTATTTCGTGGGCTCCGACAAGCTGCGTTTCCGCAACCCGGTCACCCCAGGCGACCAGTTGATCCTGGAAGCCAAGTTCGTGAGCTGCAAGCGCCAGATCTGGAAATTCGAATGCCAGGCCTCCGTTGACGGCAAGCCTGTGTGCTCCGCCGAAATCATCTGTGCGGAACGCAAACTATGAGTTTGATTGACCCTCGCGCAATCATCGATCCGACGGCCGTGCTGGCCGCCGACGTTGAGGTCGGCCCTTGGTCGATCATCGGCGCAGGTGTGGAAATCGGCGAGGGGACAGTCATCGGGCCACACGTGATCCTCAAGGGTCCGACCCGCATTGGCAAACACAACCGCATCTACCAGTTTTCCTCGGTAGGCGAAGACACGCCGGACATGAAGTACAAGGGTGAAGAAACCCGCCTGGTAATCGGTGATCACAACATCATTCGTGAAGGCGTGACCATTCATCGTGGCACTGTGCAGGACCGGGCAGAAACCACCCTGGGCGATCACAACCTGGTGATGGCCTACGCGCACATCGGCCACGACAGCGTGATTGGCAACCACTGCATCCTGGTCAATAACACCGCGCTGGCCGGCCATGTACATGTTGACGACTGGGCGATCCTGTCCGGTTTCACCCTGGTGCATCAGTACTGCCATATCGGCGCTCACAGCTTTTCCGGCATGGGTACTGCTATTGGCAAGGATGTCCCAGCGTTCGTCACGGTATTTGGCAACCCAGCCGAAGCCCGCAGCATGAACTTCGAAGGCATGCGCCGACGTGGTTTCAGCGAAGAAGCGATCCACGCCCTGCGTCGCGCCTACAAGGTGGTCTATCGCCAGGGGCTGACGGTTGACCAAGCCCTGGGCGAGTTGGCCGAGCCGGCGGCGCTGTTTCCCGAAGTTGCTATCTTCCGTGATTCGATCCAGGCATCGACTCGCGGCATCACCCGCTGATCATGGCCACGCTGCGTATAGCATTGGTGGCCGGAGAAGCTTCCGGCGATATCCTGGGCGCGGGCCTGATGCGCGCTATCAAGGCGCAGCATCCTGCGGTGGAATTCATCGGGGTCGGTGGCCCATTGATGCAGGCTGAAGGCCTGACTTCCTACTTTCCCATGGAGCGGTTGTCGGTCATGGGGTTGGTGGAAGTATTGGGGCGCCTGCGCGAGCTACTGGCTCGGCGCAAACTGCTGATCCAGACCCTGATTGCAGAAAAACCGGACGTCTTTATCGGTATCGACGCCCCGGACTTCACCCTCAATATCGAACTCAAACTGCGTCAGGCCGGAATCAAGACCGTCCATTACGTCAGCCCCTCCGTGTGGGCATGGCGGCAGAAGCGTGTCTTGAAAATCCGCGAAGGCTGCGACCTGATGCTGACCCTGTTGCCTTTCGAGGCGCGATTCTACGAAGAGCAGGGCGTGCCGGTAAGGTTTGTCGGCCATACCCTGGCCGATACCATCCCGCTGCAGGCTGACCGTGCCGCCGCCCGCGCCGAATTGGGGCTGCCCGACGGGCCGTTGGTGGCGTTGATGCCTGGCAGTCGTGGCGGTGAAGTCGGGCGCCTGGGCGCATTGTTTTTCGATGCAGCCGAGCGCTTGCTGGCCTTGAAACCGGGTGTGCGGTTTGTGCTGCCGTGCGCCAGCCCGCAGCGGCGCGCACAGATCGAAGCCTTGCTGGTGGGGCGCGACCTGCCGTTGACGCTGCTCGACGGCGGTTCGCACCTGGCCCTGGCTGCGTGTGATGCGGTGTTGATCGCTTCCGGTACGGCCACGCTGGAAGCGTTGCTCTACAAGCGCCCAATGGTCGTTGCCTATCGATTGGCACCGCTGACCTACTGGATTCTCAAGCGCATGGTCAAAAGTCCCTACATCTCCTTGCCCAACTTGCTTGCCCAGCGTTTGTTGGTACCGGAGTTGCTGCAGGACGCTGCGACGCCCGAAGCATTGGCCCAGACCATTGCGCCGTTGATCGACGGCGGCGAAGAGCAGACCCGTGGGTTTGACGAAATTCACCGTACCTTGCGCCGTGATGCGTCGAACCAGGCAGCAGATGCTGTATTGACGTTGATCGGCCGCCAGCAGGAAACCCTATGAAGACGCAAATGGGCCTGGATTTCAGCCTGGTCGCTCAAACACACGAATTGGTCGCCGGTGTCGATGAAGTAGGGCGTGGCCCGCTGTGTGGCGCGGTGGTGACTGCGGCGGTGATTCTGGACCCGAGTCGCCCGATTCTCGGCCTCAACGATTCGAAGAAGCTCACCGAAGCCCGTCGTGAAAAGCTTTTTGACGAAATTTGCGAAAAGGCCCTTAGTTGGCATATCGCCAGGGCTGAGGTCGAGGAAATCGACGAGCTGAATATTCTCCATGCCACGATGCTGGCCATGCAACGCGCCGTCGAGGGCCTGCACATCACCCCGAAGCTGGCGATGATCGACGGTAATCGCTGCCCGAAGTTGGCGATGCCCGCCGAAGCAGTGGTCAAGGGGGATAGCAAGGTTCCGGCGATTGCCGCCGCATCGATCCTGGCCAAGGTCAGTCGCGACCGTGAAATGGCGGCGTTCGAGTTGATCTATCCGGGCTACGGCATCGGTGGCCACAAAGGCTACCCGACGCCCGTTCATCTGGAAGCCCTGGCGCGATTGGGCCCGACACCGATCCACCGCCGCTCGTTTGCCCCGGTCCGCCAGGCTTACGAGGTGCGCGAAAGCCTGGTCGAGATTTAGGCGCAGGCTGATGTTTTACTCAAGGCCCGGTACAATCCGGGCCTTGTTGTTTTCACACGTATCTAGACAGGATCACTATGCCGGCTTCATTCGTTCACCTGCGCCTGCACACTGAATACTCCCTGGTCGACGGCCTGGTACGGATCAAACCGCTGGTCAAAACCCTGGTGGGCATGAACATGCCTGCCGTTGCGGTCACTGACCAGAACAACATGTGTTCCCTGGTCAAGTTCTACAAGAATGCCATGGGCGCCGGGATCAAGCCGATCTGCGGCGCCGACTTGTGGCTGTCCAACAAAGATCCGGACAACGCCCTGAGCCGTATCAGCCTGTTGGCGATGAATGGCGTGGGCTATCGCAACCTGACTGAACTGATTTCCCGTGGTTTCATCGACGGCCAGCGCAATGGCTCGATCATCATCGAGCGCGAATGGGTCGCCGAGGCCAGCGAAGGCCTGATCATGCTATCGGCGGCTAAAGAGGGCGAGATCGGGATCGCGCTGCTCGGCGGTAATCCGCACGAGGCACAAGTGCTGGCGAGCGAGTGGATGCAGGTCTTCCCTGGTCGCTTCTATCTGGAAGTGCAGCGTACCAACCGCCCCAACGACGAAGAGCACTTGCATGCCGCCGTGGCCCTGGCCGAAAAGCTGGGTGCACCGCTGGTGGCTACCAACGATGTGCGCTTTATCAAGAAGGAAGACTTCGAGGCCCACGAAACCCGCGTGTGCATCGGTGAAGGGCGGGCGCTGGACGATCCGCGTCGCTCGAAAAACTACAGCGAAGAGCAATACCTCAAGAGTGCCGAGGAAATGGCCGAGCTGTTCAGTGACCTGCCCGAGGCGCTGGAAAACTCCGTCGAAATTGCCAAGCGCTGCAACATTGAAGTGAAGCTGGGCAAGCACTTCCTGCCCAACTTCCCGATTCCCGATGGCATGACCATCGATGAGTATTTCCGCAAGGTGTCCTTTGATGGCCTGGAAGAGCGTCTATCCGTTCTGCTGCCCAAAGACACGACTGAGGATTACGAAGCCAAGCGCCAGGTGTATGTCGACCGGCTGAATTTCGAGCTGGATATCATCATCCAGATGGGGTTCCCCGGTTACTTCCTGATCGTAATGGACTTTATCCAGTGGGCCAAAAGCAACGGCGTGCCGGTGGGGCCTGGCCGGGGGTCGGGTGCCGGGTCGCTGGTGGCCTATGTGCAGAAGATCACCGACCTCGATCCGCTGGAATATGACCTGCTGTTCGAACGGTTCCTGAACCCGGAACGGGTATCGATGCCCGACTTCGACGTCGACTTCTGCATGGATGGTCGCGACCGGGTTATCGAATATGTGGCCGAAAAATACGGTCGCAACGCGGTAAGCCAGATCATTACCTTCGGTTCCATGGCTGCCAAGGCGGTAATCCGCGACGTGGCACGGGTGCAGGGCAAGTCCTACGGCCTGGCGGATCGTCTGTCGAAGATGATTCCTTTCGAAGTCGGCATGACCCTGGAAAAGGCCTACGAACAGGAAGAAATCCTGCGTGACTTCATCAAGGTCGATGAAGAAGCTGCCGAAATCTGGGACATGGCCCGCAAGCTTGAAGGCGTGGTGCGTAACGTCGGCAAGCACGCCGGTGGTGTGGTAATCGCTCCGACCAAACTCACAGACTTTTCGCCGATCTATTGCGACGAAGAGGGCGGTGGCCTGGTAACCCAGTTCGACAAGGATGACGTCGAGGCGGCCGGCCTGGTGAAGTTCGACTTCCTCGGCCTGCGGACCCTGACGATCATCGATTGGGCGCTCAAGACCATCAACCGCGAGCGGGCCAAGGTCGATGAGGCACCGCTGGATATCGCCTTTATCCCGCTGGACGACAAGCCGACCTACGCCCTGCTGCAAAAGGCCGAGACCACCGCGGTGTTCCAGCTTGAGTCCCGCGGCATGAAGGAGCTGATCAAAAAGCTCAAGCCCGACTGCCTGGAAGACTTGATCGCACTGGTGGCCCTGTTCCGTCCGGGCCCGCTGCAATCGGGCATGGTTGACGACTTTATCAACCGGAAGCACGGGCGCGCCGAACTGGCCTACCCGCACTCCGATTACCAGTACGAGGGCCTCAAGCCAGTACTGGCACCGACCTACGGCATCATCCTGTATCAGGAACAGGTGATGCAGATCGCCCAGGTCATGGCCGGCTACACCCTCGGCGGTGCAGACATGCTGCGTCGCGCCATGGGTAAGAAAAAGCCCGAGGAAATGGCCAAGCAGCGCGGCGGTTTCATTGAAGGTTGCGCCACCAACAATATCGACGCTGACCTTGCCGGTAACATCTTTGACCTGGTGGAAAAATTCGCCGGTTATGGCTTCAACAAATCCCACTCCGCCGCCTACGGCCTGGTGTCATACCAGACTGCCTGGCTGAAAGCCCACTACCCGGCGCCGTTCATGGCGGCGGTGCTTTCGGCGGATATGCACAACACCGACAAGGTCGTGACCTTGATCGAAGAAGTGCGGACCATGAAGCTGCGTCTCGACGCGCCGGACGTGAACGCCTCGGAGTTCAAGTTCACCGTGAACGACGAAGGCCGCATCATCTACGGCCTGGGCGCGATCAAAGGCGTGGGCGAGGGCCCGGTCGAGGCGATCACCGAGGCGCGCCAGGACGGTCCTTTCAAGGATCTGTTCGACTTCTGCGCTCGGGTCGACCTCAAACGCATCAACAAACGTACCCTCGATGGCCTGATCCGCAGCGGTGCACTTGACCGCCTCGGGCCGTATTTCCATGACGAGCCGAAGGCCTACCAGGCCAATATCGACCGTAATCGCGCGGTACTGCTGACCGCCATGGAAGAAGCGATCAAGGCTGCCGAACAAACTGCCCGGACCCACGACAGTGGGCATGCCGACCTGTTTGGCGGGCTGTTCGTCGAAGAAGACGCCGATGTGTATGCCAACCACCGCAAGGCCAAGGAGCTGACCCTCAAGGAGCGGCTCAAGGGTGAAAAAGACACACTGGGCCTGTACCTCACCGGTCACCCGATTGATGAATATGAAGGCGAGATCCGCCGATTTGCCCGCCAGCGCATCATCGACCTGAAGCCGGCGCGCGATACCCAGACTGTCGCCGGGATGATCATTGCCTTGCGAGTGATGAAGAACAAAAAGGGCGACAAGATGGGTTTCATCACCCTCGACGACCGCTCCGGGCGTATCGAAGCGTCGCTGTTTGCCGACGCCTTCCACTCCGCGCAGTCGCTGTTGCAGACCGACGCGATGGTGGTGGTGGAAGGGGAGGTCAGCAACGATGACTTCTCCGGCGGCCTGCGCCTGCGGATCAAGCGGGTGATGAGCATGGAAGATGCCCGTACCAACCTGGCCGAAAGCCTGCGCCTGAAGGTCAAAACCGAGGCGCTCAAGGGCGATCAGCTACGCTGGCTGGGGGATCTGCTCAAGCGTCACCGTGGCGCGTGCCCGGTGACCATGGAGTACACCGGCAACGACGCCAAGGCGATGTTGCAGTTCGGCGAGACGTGGCGAATTGACCCGGCTGATGGCTTGATTCAAGCATTGCGTGACCAGTTCGGGCGTGACAACGTCTTCCTCCAATACCGTTGACGGTCAGGGCTGCCCTTGTACCCCTGACCTCGACTCAACATTTAATCTCGACCTTGACGCGCCTCTCCCTTAAGGTAGGGCGCGAATAGACAACCGGCTGGCCAGGCACTCCCTGGCCGTCGACCCAAGACGGACGCTTATGAACCCGAATTTTCTTGATTTCGAACAGCCGATCGCTGACCTGCAAGCCAAGATCGAAGAGCTGCGCCTGGTCGGCAATGACAATTCGCTGAATATCGGCGATGAAATCTCCCGCCTGCAAGACAAGAGCAAGACGCTCACCGAAGACATCTTCGGCAAGCTGACCAGCTGGCAGATCGCGCGCCTGGCCCGCCACCCACGCCGTCCGTATACCCTGGACTACATCGATCACATCTTCACCGAGTTTGACGAGTTGCACGGCGACCGTCACTTCTCCGATGACGCGGCGATTGTCGGCGGTATTGCCCGCCTCGACGACCAGCCCGTAATGGTGATCGGTCACCAGAAAGGCCGCGAAGTGCGCGAGAAAGTGCGTCGCAACTTCGGTATGCCGCGTCCAGAAGGCTACCGCAAGGCTTGCCGCCTGATGGAGATGGCTGAACGCTTCAAGATGCCGATCCTGACCTTTATCGACACCCCGGGTGCCTACCCAGGCATCGACGCTGAAGAGCGCAACCAGAGCGAAGCGATTGCCTGGAACCTGCGGGTGATGGCACGCCTGAAAACCCCGATCATCGCGACCGTGATTGGTGAAGGCGGTTCCGGCGGTGCGTTGGCCATTGGCGTCTGCGACCAATTGAACATGCTGCAGTATTCCACCTACGCGGTGATCTCACCGGAAGGTTGCGCCTCGATCCTGTGGAAAACCGCAGAAAAGGCTCCGGATGCTGCCGAAGCCATGGGTATCACCGCTGATCGCCTCAAAGGCCTGGGCATTGTCGACAAAGTAATCGCCGAGCCCCTGGGCGGCGCCCATCGCGACCCGGCTGCTGCGTCGGCCACCATCCGCGCTGAGCTCTGTGCGCAACTGGACATGCTCAAGAAGTTCGACAACGAGGCACTACTGGCCCGTCGTTACGAACGCCTGATGAGCTACGGTCTCTAAGCCACTGCGTTACCCATGTGGGAGCGGGCTTGCTCGCGATAGCAATGTGTCAGTGCCAGATTGGTTGACTGGTACACCGCTATCGCGGGCAAGCCCGCTCCCACATTTGCTTTGTATATGCTTGGTTAACGTATTCCAGTTTTGTGGCGGTAACGTGCGATGAAACCAACTCTAACCGCCAAACTTCTGCAAACCCTCGCCCCGTGGCGCAACGCCTCGGCCTGGCATATCGCTTTCTCCGGCGGGCTCGACTCTACGGTCCTGCTGCACCTTCTCGCCGATCTGGCAAAAAACCAGTCCCTGCCGCCCCTGCAGGCGATCCACGTTCACCATGGCCTCCAGGCTGCGGCTGACGCGTGGCCAACGCATTGTCAGGCGGTCTGTGATGCCGCAGGTGTGTCGCTGCGGATCATGCCTGTGCAAGTGCAGGCAGGTGCAAGCCTCGAGCGTGCGGCCCGTGATGCGCGCTACCAGGCGTTTGCCGAAGCGATCGCTCCAGGGGAATTGCTGCTCACAGGCCAGCACCGTGATGATCAGGCCGAAACCCTGTTGTTCCGCCTGCTGCGGGGCGCCGGGGTGCGGGGCCTCACTGGCATGCCAGTACAGCGTCCCTTGGGCGAAGGCTGGCTGGCGCGGCCGCTGCTGGACGTGCCGCGGGCCGAGCTGGAAACCTACGCTCGCGAACAGCAACTGAGCTGGATCGAAGACCCGTCCAACGGTGACTCACGTTTCTCCCGCAATTATCTGCGTCATCAAGTGTTCCCGCAGCTCACTGCGCGCTGGCCCCAAGCGGTAAATACCCTGGCGCGGACCGCAGGGCATCTGGCGCAGGCCCAAGGGTTGCTCGATGAGCTGGCGCAATTGGATGTGCAGGCCGCCCAGTTGCCATCGGCATTTCCCTGGCTGGCGCTGCCCTCGTTGGCGCTTGCGCCGTTACGTGATCTTTCCGACGCCCGGCAGCGCAATGCCCTGCGTTACTGGCTGGCGCCCCTGACGCCCTTGCCCGACAGCGAGCACTGGGTCGGCTGGAATACCCTGCGTGATGCCAAGGCTGACGCACAGCCGGTTTGGCGTTTGGCCGACGGCCAATTGCACCGTTGCAACGATCGCATCTGGTGGGTGCCTACCGCTTGGTCGGAATTTTCCGACACTGCGCTAAGCTGGCCACACCCGCAAAACCCACTACAGTTACCTGGCAACGGCCAGCTGTATTTCAGCGCAAATGCCCCTGAAGGCCCTTTGAGCATCGGCTACCGCCAGGGCGGTGAAGTCATGGAAGTGTCAGGTCGTGGCCGGCGTGACCTCAAGCGTTTGCTCAACGAAAGTGCGGTGCCGGGTTTTATCCGTGGCAGATTGCCGCTGCTGTACCAGGGCTCCCGGCTACTGGCCGTGGCCAACCTGGCGAGGGCCTCGACAGGGCAGGGGGATGACTGGCAATTACATTGGGCGCCACCAACCTGCGATCAAGGTTTGAGCTGATAGCGCCTTTCCGGTAGACTACGCTCCCTTCTTGATACAACTTCTGTGGATTCTCCTGAAACACAGTCGTTGCCGATTACCAAGCAGTCTTTGCTGGGCGATTCCAAAAAATGTGTAGCGATCAACGTACCGGTGTTCCATTGCTGGTCTGTCACAACGCGGCGGTTTTTTTGAAAGGTGCACTGTGATTAATGCAGGTGATCGGGGGCTTCGGCCTTCCTTCGCTTTCCCCGGCGGCTCCGACCGCTTTAACGCAGACTTCTAGGGTTTTTCATGACGCGCTACATATTCGTCACGGGCGGTGTTGTTTCTTCATTGGGGAAAGGCATTGCCTCCGCTTCGTTGGCGGCCATCCTGGAGGCGCGGGGACTTAAGGTCACCATGCTCAAGCTGGACCCGTACATCAACGTCGACCCGGGCACCATGAGCCCGTTCCAGCACGGTGAAGTGTTCGTCACCCATGACGGCGCCGAGACCGACCTGGACCTGGGCCACTACGAGCGGTTCATCCGCACGACCATGACCCAGAACAACAACTTCACCACTGGCCGTGTCTACGAGCACGTGCTGCGCAAAGAGCGCCGTGGTGACTACCTGGGTGCAACCATCCAGGTGATCCCGCACATCACCGACGAAATCAAGCGCCGCATCATCAAGGGTGCGGGCGATGCCGACGTGGCGATGGTCGAGATCGGTGGCACCGTGGGTGACATCGAATCCCAGCCGTTCCTCGAAGCCATCCGCCAATTGCGTTTCGAAGTCGGCGCCAAGCGCGCGATGCTGATGCACCTGACGCTGGTGCCGTACATCGCCACTGCCGGCGAAACCAAAACCAAGCCAACCCAGCATTCGGTCAAGGAACTGCGTTCCATCGGCCTGCAGCCGGACGTGCTGGTGTGCCGCTCCGATCACCCGATCGACATTTCCTCGCGTCGCAAGATCGCCCAGTTCACCAACGTTGAAGAGCGTGCGGTGATTGCCCTGGAAGACGCCGACACCATCTACAAGATCCCGGGCATCCTGCATTCCCAAGGCCTGGATGATTTTGTGGTCGAGCGTTTCGGCCTGCAGTGCAACGGCGCGGACTTGTCCGAGTGGGAAGCGGTGGTTGACGCCAAGCTCAACCCTGAGCACGAAGTGACCATCGCCATGGTCGGCAAGTACATGGAACTGCTGGACGCGTACAAGTCGCTGATCGAAGCGATGAGCCACGCGGGCATCAGCAACCGGACCAAGGTCAACCTGCGCTACATCGATTCCGAAGATATCGAGAACCAGGGCACCGCCCTGCTCGAAGGTGTTGACGCGATCCTCGTACCAGGCGGTTTCGGCCTGCGTGGCGTGGAAGGCAAGATCACTGCCGTGCAGTACGCTCGCGAGAACAAGGTGCCGTACCTGGGTATCTGCCTGGGCATGCAAGTGGCCGTTATCGAGTTCGCCCGTAACGTGCTGGGCTGGAAAGACGCCAACTCCACCGAGTTCGATCACACCAGCGGCCACCCGGTCGTGGGCCTGATCACCGAGTGGGAAGATGCCACCGGCGCTGTCGAAACCCGCACCGAAACCTCCGACCTGGGCGGCACCATGCGTCTGGGCGCACAGGATTGCCTGCTGGAGTCCGGTTCGCTGGTGCACGACTGCTATGGCAAGGACGTGATTGTCGAGCGTCACCGTCATCGTTATGAGGTGAACAACAACCTGCTGCCGCAGATCAAGGAAGCCGGCCTGAAAATCTCCGGTCGCTCCGGTGACGGCAAGCTGGTTGAAGTGGTCGAAGCCCCGGATCATCCATGGTTCGTCGCTTGCCAGTTCCACCCTGAGTTCACGTCGACCCCGCGCGACGGTCACCCGTTGTTCAGCGGTTTCGTCAAGGCTGCACTGACGCAACATCAGAAGAAGGCGTAAACCTGATGGCCCAGAAGATCATTCGCGTAGGCGACATCGAGATTGCCAACGACAAGCCCATGGTGCTGTTTGGCGGCATGAACGTGCTGGAAAGCCGCGACATGGCGATGCAGGTCTGTGAAGAGTACGTAAAGGTTACCGAGAAACTGGGTATCCCTTATGTATTCAAGGCCAGCTTCGACAAGGCCAACCGTTCGTCCGTGACCTCCTATCGCGGCCCGGGCCTTGAAGAAGGCATGCGGATCTTCCAGGACATCAAGCAAGCCTTCGGCGTGCCGATCATCACCGACGTCCACGAGCCTGAGCAGGCGGCCGTGGTCGCCGAGGTGTGCGACATCATCCAGTTGCCGGCCTTCCTGTCGCGCCAGACCGACCTGGTGGTCGCGATGGCCAAGACCGGCGCTGTGATCAATATCAAGAAAGCCCAGTTCCTCGCGCCCCAGGAAATGAAACACATCCTGAACAAGTGCGTGGAAGCGGGTAACGACCAGTTGATCCTCTGCGAGCGTGGTTCGAGCTTCGGCTACAACAACCTCGTGGTGGACATGCTCGGTTTCGGCATCATGAAACAGTTCGAATACCCGGTATTCTTCGACGTGACCCACGCGCTGCAAATGCCCGGTGGTCGCGCAGATTCTGCCGGTGGGCGACGTGCCCAGGTGCTGGACCTGGCCAAGGCCGGTATCAGCCAGTCCCTGGCTGGCCTGTTCCTGGAAGCCCATCCGGACCCGGACAACGCCAAGTGCGACGGTCCTTGTGCCCTGCGCCTGGACAAGTTGGAGCCATTCCTGGCCCAGCTCAAGCAATTGGACGAACTGGTCAAGAGTTTTCCGACAGTAGAGACCGCGTAACCCGCGTTTCTCCGGTAAACTTTCCGCGCTTTATGCTCAGGCCCCAGGGCCTGGGCCTTGTCGCCTGCAAGCCTGCCCCGTTGTTCCACCCTTGCGGTCGGTCAAAAGATTTCCTTCAGCTGCGTCGTTTTCGTCAACTTTGGAGTGTTTACAACAATGGCAAAAATCGTCGACATCAAAGGTCGTGAAGTTCTCGACTCCCGTGGCAACCCCACCGTCGAAGCCGACGTGCTTCTCGATAACGGTATCATCGGCAGCGCCTGCGCGCCGTCCGGTGCTTCCACCGGTTCGCGCGAAGCGCTGGAACTGCGTGATGGCGACAAGAGCCGTTACCTGGGCAAGGGTGTCCTCAAGGCGGTAGCCAACATCAACGGTCCGATCCGCGACCTGTTGCTGGGCAAGGACCCGCTGGACCAGAAAGCCCTGGACCACGCGATGATCAAGCTCGACGGCACTGAAAACAAAGGCAGCCTCGGCGCCAATGCGATCCTCGCCGTATCCCTGGCGGCTGCCAAGGCCGCTGCACAGGATCAAGACCTGCCGCTGTACGCGCACATTGCCAACCTGAACGGCACTCCGGGCGTGTACTCCATGCCGGTGCCGATGATGAACATCATCAACGGTGGCGAACACGCGGACAACAACGTCGATATCCAGGAATTCATGGTGCAGCCAGTCGGCGCCAAGACCTTCTCCGAAGGCCTGCGCATGGGCACCGAGATCTTCCATCACCTCAAAGCTGTGCTGAAGGCCCGTGGCCTGAGCACTGCTGTGGGCGACGAAGGTGGTTTCGCACCGAACCTGGCGTCCAACGAAGATGCACTGAAAGTGATCTCCGAAGCGGTGGCCAACGCTGGCTACAAGCTGGGCACCGACGTGACCCTGGCCCTGGACTGCGCGGCCAGCGAGTTTTATGAAGATGGCAAGTACAACCTGTCTGGCGAAGGCCAGGTGTTCAACTCCGAAGGTTTCGCTGAATACCTGAAGGGCCTGACCCAACGCTACCCGATCATTTCGATCGAAGACGGCTTGGACGAGTCCGACTGGGACGGTTGGAAAATCCTCACCGACAAGATCGGCGAGAAGATCCAGCTGGTTGGCGACGACCTGTTCGTGACCAATACCAAGATCCTGAAAGAAGGCATCGACAAGAAGATCGCCAACTCGATCCTGATCAAGTTCAACCAGATCGGCACCCTGACCGAAACCCTGGAAGCTATCCAGATGGCCAAGGCCGCGGGCTACACCGCCGTGATCTCGCACCGCTCCGGCGAAACCGAAGACTCGACCATTGCCGACCTGGCCGTGGGTACCTCGGCGGGCCAGATCAAAACCGGTTCCCTGTGCCGTTCCGACCGCGTTTCCAAGTACAACCAACTGCTGCGTATCGAAGAGCAATTGGGCGGTAAAGCCAAATACAACGGTCGCGGTGAGTTTCGCGGCTGAGTAGTTGATGGTAAAAAGACAACGGATTGTGTCGGAAAACTCGCTGAAGAGTGAATTTGCGCACTAATCTGATGCCTATCAAGCACAAGCCTGGTTCTTCCAGGCTTCGTGCTATCAGTTGCTTCAAAAGTTTTGCATGGCTGTCTTTTTTCACTGGATACCCGATATTCGATGCGCAGTCCCAATTGGTTGTTCCTCGTCTTGCTCTTGCTGCTGGCTGGCCTGCAGTACCGCCTTTGGGTGGGCAATGGCAGCCTGGCGCAGGTAACCGACCTGACCCAGCAAATTGCCGCGCAGCACGCTGAGAACGAGGTGTTGCTGGAGCGCAACCGTGTACTCGATGCCGAAGTGCTTGAGTTGAAAAAAGGCATGGAGACCGTCGAAGAGCGGGCTCGTCATGAATTGGGCATGGTCAAGGAGGGCGAAACCCTCTACCAGTTGGCCCAATGAGTTCCTGTTTGCCGGCCTTCTGGGCCGTGATTCCTGCCGCGGGCGTCGGTGCCCGTATGGCCGCAGACCGTCCCAAGCAGTATCTGCAGTTGGGCGGGCGCACTATTCTTGAACACAGCCTGGGCTGTTTCCTCGATCATCCGAGCCTCAAGGGGCTGGTGGTCAGTCTGGCTGTGGATGATCCTTATTGGCCAAGCCTGGCGTGTGCTGGCGACCCGCGCATCCAGCGCGCGGACGGTGGTTCGCAGCGTTCAGGCTCAGTACTCAATGCGTTGCTGCAACTCAATGCCTTGGGCGCCAGCGATGACGACTGGGTGCTGGTGCACGATGCCGCACGGCCGAACCTGAGCCGCGAGGACCTCGACACGTTGTTGGCGGAGTTGGCGCACGACCCTGTAGGCGGCTTGCTGGCTGTGCCGGCCCGCGACACCCTCAAGCGTGTCGACAAGCACGGGCGGGTCGTGGAAACCATTGACCGCAGCCTGATCTGGCAAGCCTACACGCCGCAAATGTTCCGCCTGGGTGCGCTGCATCGTGCCTTGGCCGATAGCCTGGTGGCCGACGCAGTTATCACCGACGAAGCCTCGGCCATGGAATGGTCCGGCCAGGCGCCGCGTCTGGTGGAAGGGCGCGCGGACAATATCAAGGTGACCCGGCCAGAGGACCTGGAGTGGCTCAGGTTGCGATGGGCCAATCGTAGCTAATCAGTTACACCGAGTTGACTCTATCGCAGGCAAGCCAGCTCCCACACTTGACCGCATTCCAGCAGGTATATGCGGCCAAGTGTGGGAGCTGGCTTGCCTGCGATGAGGCCGGGCCTGACACTCCAGATCACCCACCATACTCCGGCCGCCCAGCCAGCCCTTCCTTCAGGTAATCCACCAACTTGCGCACCTTCGGCGACAAATGCCGCTGCTGCGGATACAGCGCCCACACTGCGGTATTTGGCGGTTGATGGGCCTCAAGCAGCGAAACCAGCGCCCCGTTGTGCAAGTGCTCCAGCACGTAATAATCCGGCAACTGACACAACCCCACCCCCTGCAACGCCGCATCCAGCACTGCCTGCCCACTGTTGCAGCGCCAGTTTCCCTGCACCCTTTGGGAGAATTCGCGTCCATCCTGGGCCAATTGCCAAATATCCGAGCTGCCGATCAGGCAGTTATGCCGGCTCAGTTCCGACAAGCTATGTGGGCGTCCATACCTTTCCAAGTACGACGGCGACGCGCACAGATACATGCGCCGCGGTGCCAGGCGGCTGGCGACCATTCGCGAGTCCTGCAGGCGCCCCAGGCGAATCGCCAGGTCCAGGCCTTCATGCACCAGGTCGAGCGGGCGGTTGCTCAGTTCGATATCCACCCGCAATTGCGGATACAGCCCCATGAAGCGTGTAACCAGTGGCACGATAAAACGTTCGCCATAGGCCACCGCGCAGGTCATGCGCAACATGCCCTTGGGCTCGCTGGTCAGGTCGCCCACGGCGCGCAAGGCTTCTTCACGCCCGTCTTGCAGGCGCTGGCAATGCTGGAGGAAGGTCTGGCCGGCCTCGGTCAGCGTCACCCGCCGGGTACTGCGATAGAGCAAGCGGGTTTGCAGGCGCTCCTCCAGGCGTGCCACCTGGCGGCTGATATGCGACGAAGACACTCCAAGGCGTTCTGCCGCGGCGGTGAATTGGCTGCATTCGGCCACGGCGACGAATTCATCGATGCCTTCCCAGCGGTTCTCCAGCATGCAGATTGTCCCTGTATGGCAATAATGTTTTGCTTTTGCCTGGATTATTAATCAGTGGGCCATGTTTTACACTGCCCGTCTCACTTTTCAAGCCCCTGGAGAAACCCGGATGATCAAGTCACGCGCCGCTGTCGCCTTTGAAGCCAAGAAACCGCTGGAGATCGTGGAAGTGGATGTGGCCATGCCCAAGGCTGGCGAAGTCCTGCTGCGTGTGGTCGCTTCCGGGGTTTGCCATACCGATGCCTACACCCTGTCGGGCGCCGATCCTGAAGGTATTTTCCCGTCGATCCTGGGCCACGAAGGCGGCGCAGTGGTCGAAGCCATTGGCGAGGGTGTGACCTCGGTAGCGGTGGGTGACCACGTGATCCCGCTGTACACCCCGGAATGTGGCAAGTGCAAATTCTGTCTGTCGGGCAAGACCAACCTGTGCCAGGCCATCCGCGCAACCCAGGGCAAAGGTCTGATGCCGGACGGCACCACGCGTTTTTCCTACAAGGGTCAGCCGATTTTCCACTACATGGGGACTTCGACCTTTTCCGAGTACACCGTGCTGCCGGAAATCTCCGTGGCCAAGATTCCTAAAGAAGCTCCGCTGGAAAAAGTCTGCCTGCTGGGTTGTGGCGTTACCACTGGCATCGGTGCAGTGATCAACACCGCCAAGGTCAAGCCGGGCGATACCGTTGCCATCTTCGGCCTGGGCGGGATTGGCTTATCGGCTGTGATCGGCGCGGTGAAAGCCAAGGCCGGTCGTATCATCGCCATCGATATCAACCCGGCCAAGTTCGAGATTGCCAAGCAACTGGGCGCCACCGATTGCATCAACCCGAAAGACTACGATCGCCCGATTCAGGATGTGATTGTCGATTTGACCGACGGCGGCGTGGACTTTTCCTTCGAGTGCATTGGCAATGTGCAACTGATGCGCGCAGCGCTTGAGTGCTGCCACAAAGGCTGGGGCGAGTCGGTGATCATCGGTGTCGCCGGTGCTGGTCAGGAAATTGCCACCCGTCCGTTCCAACTGGTGACCGGCCGCGTCTGGCGCGGTTCGGCATTCGGTGGCGTGCGTGGCCGCAGCGAGTTGCCAAGCTACGTGGAAATGGCCCAGACCGGCGAAATCCCCCTGGATACCTTCATCACCCACACCATGGGCCTGGAAGATATCAACAAGGCTTTCGACCTGATGCATGAAGGCAAGAGCATTCGCACCGTCATCCATTTCTGAGGTCGGCCATGAGTCTGGAAAACCTGTCATGCCAGAAGAGCTTCGGCGGCTGGCACAAGCGTTACAAGCATCATTCCGAGGTGCTGGACTGCGACATGACCTTCGCCGTCTACCTGCCGCCCCAGGCGGAGCAGGGCGGCAAGCTGCCGGTGTTGTACTGGCTGTCGGGGCTGACCTGTACCGATGAAAACTTCATGCAGAAGGCTGGCGCGCATCGTGTGGCGGCCGAGCTGGGAATGATCATCGTCGCGCCGGATACCAGCCCTCGTGGGCCGGGTGTGCCGGGGGATCCGGACAACGCCTGGGACTTTGGCCTGGGTGCCGGGTTCTACCTGAATGCCACGCAGGAACCTTGGAGCAAGCATTATCGGATGCACGACTATGTCGTGCAGGAATTGCCGGCGTTGGTTGAAGCGCATTTCCCGGCTTGCGACAAGCGCGGCATCAGTGGCCACTCCATGGGCGGGCACGGTGCGTTGGTGTGTGCCTTGCGCAATCCGGGGCGCTATCAGTCGGTGTCGGCCTTTTCGCCCATCAATAATCCGATGGATTGCCCTTGGGGCCAAAAAGCCTTTTCTCGCTACCTGGGGGAAGAGCGCTCCAAGTGGCGCGAATGGGACGCCTGCGTGCTGATCAGCGAAGCCTCGCAAAAGCTGCCATTGCTGGTGGATCAGGGCGATCGCGACGACTTCCTGGCCACCCAACTCAAGCCCGAGGCCTTGTTGCAGGCTGCCAAGGCGGCGGGCCATCCGCTGGAGCTGCGCCTGCAACCGGGCTATGACCACAGCTACTTCTTTATCGCCAGCTTCATCGAGGACCACTTGCGTCATCATGGACGTGCTTTGCTCGGTTAATGTCCGGCAAAAGTAGGTAGAATCACGCCCTGAATTAAATCGGGGCGTTTTTTTATGCGTATTGGCCACGGCTATGATGTGCACCGTTTCGCCGAAGGCGACTTCATCACCCTGGGCGGCGTGCGCATTGCGCACCACCATGGGTTGCTGGCTCATTCCGACGGCGACGTTGTGCTGCATGCCTTGAGCGATGCCTTGCTCGGCGCAGCGGCGTTGGGGGATATCGGCAAACACTTTCCGGACACCGACCCCACTTTCAAGGGCGCGGACAGCCGCGTGCTGCTGCGGCATGTGGTCGGCCTGATCCATGCCAAAGGCTGGAAGGTCGGCAATGTCGATAACACCATCGTTGCCCAGGCGCCAAAGATGGCGCCGCATATCGAATCGATGCGCGCCGTGATTGCCGCCGACCTGCAAATAGAACTGGATCAAGTTAACGTGAAAGCCACCACTACCGAAAAGCTCGGGTTTACGGGTCGTGAAGAGGGCATCGCGGTGCACTCCGTCGCCTTGTTGTTGCGCGCATGAACGACCTGCAATTGTTGGGCCCTAGGGCCTATGGCGAGGCACTGGGCAGCGCGGCGCTCAAGGCCACGGCCGAAGATTTCCAGGTGGATGAAGTGCTGGATATCCCGCTGACTGGCGAGGGTGAGCACCTGTGGTTGTGGGTCGAAAAGCGCGGGCTGAACACTGAAGAGGCTGCGCGGCGCATTGCCAAGGCGGCCGGTGTGCCGTTGCGCACTGTCAGCTATGCCGGCCTCAAGGATCGCCAGGCGCTGACGCGCCAGTGGTTCAGCGTGCAGTTACCGGGCAAGGCCGATCCCGACTTGAGCGCGGCGCAAAACGACACCCTGAAGATTCTCAAGACCGCTCGCCACAAACGCAAGTTGCAGCGTGGTGCACATTCGGCCAACGGTTTCACCCTGCGCCTGACCCAACTGGCGGGCGACCAGGCTGCTATCGATGCGCGCCTGCAATTGATCGCCAAGCACGGGATTCCCAATTATTTCGGCTCCCAGCGCTTTGGCCACAACGGCGGCAATGTCGTCGATGCCCGCGACTGGGCGGCCCGCAAGGCGCTGCCGGAGCAACGTAATGTGCGTTCGCGCCTGCTGTCGACGGCGCGCAGTTTTGTGTTCAATAAAGTGTTGGCGGCACGGGTTGCCGATGGTTCGTGGCAGCGGGCCCAGGTCGGTGACCTGCTGGCATTCACCGATAGTCGCAGCTTTTTCCCGGCGGGGGAGGCGGAGTGCAGCGATCCACGCCTGGCGATCCTCGACCTGCATCCCACCGGCCCGCAATGGGGTGAAGGCGATTCGCCCGCCACTGGCGCCACCCATGCACTGGAACAAGCGGTTGCTGCGAGCGAGGCGGACCTGTGCGATTGGCTGGCCAAAGCCGGCATGAGCCAGGAACGTCGCATTCTGCGACTGCCCATTGGCGGGTTGACGTGGCATTATCCCGAGACTGACATTCTGCAATTGGAATTCGTCCTGCCGGCCGGATGCTTCGCCACTGTCTTGGTGCGCGAGCTTGTTGATCTGGTGCCGGTGGGGCAGACGGACAGCCCATGCGTATTCTGATATCTAACGACGACGGGGTCACCGCACCCGGCCTTGCCGCGCTTCATGCTGCGCTGGCGGATTACGCCGAGTGCGTGGTGGTTGCCCCCGACCAGGACAAAAGCGGCGCCAGCAGTTCGCTGACGCTCGACCGTCCCTTGCACCCGCAGACGCTGGCCAACGGCTTTATCAGCGTCAATGGCACGCCGACCGATTGCGTGCACCTGGCGATCAACAGCTTGCTGGCCGATGAGCCGGACCTGGTGGTTTCCGGGATCAACCTGGGCGCCAACCTGGGCGATGACGTGTTGTACTCCGGCACTGTGGCGGCGGCCCTTGAAGGGCGCTTCCTGGGGCGCACGGCTTTCGCTTTTTCGCTGGCGTCGCGGCAGGTGGATAACCTGGCGACCGCTGCGTATTTTGCGCGCAAGCTGGTCGAGGCCCACGGCACGCTGGTGCTGCCGCCGCGTACGGTGCTCAACGTCAATATCCCCAATCTGCCCCTGGACCATATTCGCGGTATCCAGTTGACCCGCCTGGGCCATCGCGCGCGCGCGGCGGCACCGTTGAAAGTGGTCGATCCCCGTGGCAGGGAAGGCTACTGGATTGCCGCAGCGGGCGACGCCGAGGATGGCGGACCGGGCACGGACTTTCATGCGGTGATGCAAGGTTATGTTTCGATTACCCCGTTACAACTTGATCGCACATTCAATGATGCCTTCGGTGGGCTCGATCCCTGGTTGGAGGGGCTGCGCTGATGGCTCGTGAACAGGACGACCTGTTGCGCCGTGGCATCGGCATGACCTCCCAGCGCACCCGTGAGCGTTTGATCCAGCGGCTTTACGAAGAGGGCCTGTCCAACGCCCAGGTGCTGGAAGTCATCCGCCGTACACCGCGCCACCTGTTTGTCGATGAGGCGCTGGCCCATCGTGCCTACGAAGATACGGCGTTGCCCATTGGCCACAACCAGACCATCTCCCAGCCCTATATGGTGGCGCGGATGAGCGAGTTGCTGTTGGCTGCGGGTCCTTTGGACAAAGTGCTGGAGATTGGTACGGGGTCCGGGTACCAGACGGCCGTGCTCTCGCAATTGGTCGAGCGGGTGTTTTCCGTCGAGCGGATCAAGGTCTTGCAGGACCGGGCCAAGGAGCGCCTGGTGGAGCTGAACCTGCGCAACGTTGTGTTTCGCTGGGGGGATGGCTGGGAAGGCTGGCCGGCATTGGCGCCCTACAACGGCATCATCGTGACGGCCGTCGCCACCGATGTGCCCCAGGCACTCCTCGATCAACTGGCACCGGGTGGGCGCCTGGTGATACCGGTGGGCTCGGGCGAAGTGCAGCAGTTGATGTTGATCGTGCGCGAAGAAGAAGGTTTTTCCCGGCATGTCCTGGGAGCGGTGCGTTTCGTTCCGTTACTTAATGGGCCGTTGGCCTGATCATTTGTCACGGCGCACTGAATTCTATTGCTGGGTATGTGTCTTACAGCGGGGTTCATTGAGTCAACATCAAGTTGGGTAGTTTATAAACGAGATGAATTTTTCGTTTCTACCTTGTTGCCGGTTAAAGTCTGGCAGCCAGTTATACTTGCGACATATTTCAAGCCTGATACAGGCGTTCATGTTTCAGCCACCACAAAGGGAGCGGCGGGTGAGTCTCACAGTCATTGCGCAGCGTATGAGTAAAACGAGCTTTCAGCGACTGGTGATTGGCCTTGTCTTGAGTTCCTTGCTGGCTGCCTGCTCCAGCACAGGTAGCAGCGCGCGGGTTGTCGACCGCAATAGCGCAGCACCGCAACGGCCTACGGTGACCACCGGGCAATACGTGGTGCGCAAGGGTGATACGATGTTCTCGATCGCCTTCCGTTATGGCTGGGACTACAAGGCGCTCGCAGCGCGTAACAATATTCCTGTGCCCTATACGATACATCCGGGGCAGACCATCCGTTTCGATGGACGCACGGGTTCGGCACCCACGGCAGTTGTGACAAAATCCGGTTCCTCGGCCTCTTCTTCCAGCAAGACTACGGTCTTCACCCGGCCTGCAGGCACCGTTGCGCCTAAGGTTGCGAGCAAGCCGGCACCCGCGCCGTTGCCACCTGCGGGACCTGCGCCGACCGGTTGGGGATGGCCCTCAAATGGCATCCTGATTGGAAAATTCTCTTCAAACGGTAGTTTGAATAAAGGCATTGATATCGCCGGGGATTTGGGACAGCCTGTTTTAGCTGCGTCTGATGGGACCGTTGTATACGCCGGGAGTGGTTTACGGGGCTACGGCGAATTGGTCATCATCAAACACAGCGATACCTACGTCAGTGCCTACGGTCATAACCGCAGGTTGTTGGTTCGGGAGGGGCAGCAGGTCAAAGTCGGACAGACAATTGCCGAAATGGGGTCGACTGGTACAGACCGGGTGAAACTGCACTTTGAGATTCGCCGCCAGGGTAAACCTGTAGATCCACTGCAATTCCTACCCCGGCGTTGATGTGTTGTCAGCCTGTTCCCTCACGTAGAAGGAACAGGCTCCAGCGTTGCCAAGGATAAAGGCGTCGCTTGAGCTTGAGGTCGAACTCACCAAAGGACTATAACAATGGCTCTCAGTAAAGAAGCGCCGGAGTTTGACATCGACGATGAGGTTCTCCTTATGGAGACCGGCATCGCTACGGAATCGATGTCGAATGAGGGACCCGCTGTACCTTCAGTTCGTACCAAGTCCAAAAACTCCACAGCGTTAAAACAGCATAAGTATATTGATTACACCCGGGCGCTTGATGCTACCCAGTTGTACCTCAATGAAATCGGCTTTTCCCCCTTGCTCACTCCCGAAGAAGAAGTCCATTTTGCGCGACTGTCGCAAAAGGGTGATCCGGCTGGGCGCAAACGCATGATTGAAAGCAACCTGCGCCTGGTGGTGAAAATCGCCCGACGCTACGTCAATCGTGGGCTGTCCCTGTTGGACCTGATCGAAGAAGGCAACCTCGGTCTGATCCGGGCCGTGGAGAAGTTCGACCCAGAGCGCGGTTTTCGCTTCTCGACCTACGCTACGTGGTGGATTCGCCAGACCATCGAGCGTGCAATCATGAATCAGACCCGGACCATCCGGCTGCCGATTCATGTCGTCAAGGAGCTGAACGTGTACCTGCGGGCGGCACGTGAACTCACCCAGAAACTTGATCATGAACCTTCGCCTGAAGAGATCGCCAACCTGCTGGAAAAACCGGTGGGAGAGGTCAAACGCATGCTGGGTCTTAATGAGCGTGTGTCTTCGGTCGATGTCTCGCTGGGTCCGGACTCGGATAAAACCCTGCTGGACACCCTGACGGATGACCGGCCAACGGATCCGTGCGAGCTGTTGCAGGACGATGACTTGTCACAGAGCATCGACCAATGGCTTTCAGAGTTGACGGACAAGCAGCGTGAGGTGGTGATTCGCCGCTTTGGCCTGCGTGGCCATGAAAGCAGCACCCTGGAAGATGTAGGCCTGGAAATCGGCTTGACCCGTGAGCGGGTGCGGCAGATCCAGGTGGAGGGTCTCAAGCGCTTGCGGGAGATCCTGGAGAAGAATGGTCTGTCGAGCGAGTCGTTGTTTCAATAACGACGCTTGAGCCAATGTGGGAGCGGGCTTGCTCGCGAATGCGCAGTATCAGTCGACAGATGTACCGACTGATCCACTGCATTCGCGGGCAAGCCCGCTCCCACATTTTTTTGTGCTCGACCATAACGACCGAATGGCGGGCATAAAAAAACCCCGCTTTTAAGGGCGGGGTTCTTTCGACTGAGTCAGTACAAGTTAGATAACTTGAACTTCTTCAGCTTGCATGCCTTTCTGACCGCGGGTAGCGATGAAAGAAACCTGTTGGCCTTCTTTCAGGCTTTTGAAGCCGTCGGATTGGATAGCTTTGAAGTGAACGAACAGGTCGTCACCGGATTGTGGAGTGATGAAGCCGAAGCCTTTTTCATCGTTGAACCACTTAACGGTACCAGTTTGGCGATTAGACATGGTGTATCTCCTTGGACAAAGTTAACTGCGACTCAGGAAAAGCCCTGGCCGAGACTGAGTGCAAAGAGCAGGAAAAATTCTTGGAGATGGTTGGATCGAAATTCAACATATCGTGTAGAGATTCTCAGTGACACAAGCAGCACAGTGGCGCCACCTTAACCCTTTTTCCGGAACGTGCCAATGGTATTTCCGAAGGTTTCTCTATTTTCGTGACTGGCGGTGCCTTTTACAGGCCTGAGGCCCTTTGATTCTGGGGCAGGGCTTGCCCCACACGGTTGACAGTGATCCGGCTCAACTTAATCAAGAAAAACCCCCGCGTCCTTTGAACCGCGAGGCCAGCCCCGGTAAGATGCCCAACAGAATTTTCCACCTCGCTATTCAGGACACCCGCCATGAGCATCAAATCGGACAAGTGGATTCGCCGCATGGCGCAAGAGCACGGCATGATCGAACCCTTCGTCGAGCGCCAGATGCGCGGTGAGGGCGCCGAACGCCTGATTTCGTTCGGGGTTTCCAGCTACGGCTACGATGTGCGTTGCGCCGATGAATTCAAGGTGTTCACCAACATCAACTCGGCCACCGTCGATCCGAAAAACTTCGATGAAAAGAGCTTCGTCGATGTGAAGAGCGATGTGTGCATCATCCCGCCTAACTCCTTCGCCCTGGCGCGCACTGTCGAGTTTTTCCGTATCCCGCGTAATGTCCTGACCATCTGCCTGGGCAAGAGCACCTACGCGCGCTGCGGCATCATCGTCAACGTGACGCCGCTCGAGCCGGAATGGGAAGGCCACGTGACCCTGGAGTTCTCCAACACCACCACCTTGCCCGCCAAGATCTACGCCAATGAAGGCGTGGCGCAGATGCTGTTCTTCGAGTCCGATGAAGAGTGCGAAGTGTCCTATAAGGACCGTGGCGGCAAGTACCAGGGCCAGCGCGGCGTCACTCTGCCACGCACCTGATCGAAACGTCTTACAGAGCAAGGGAATTTGTCAGCGGGCAGGCACTCTATTGGGTGTACTGCCTCGGCGCGTGCACAGCGCGCCGAGCCACGCTTGAGGAGTACCCTATGAAGATCGACCCGCGAATCAGCGCCGAACTTGCCCGGCTTGAACCCAACCAGATTGGTGTTCTGGCCTGGTCCTTGATGGCCGACCCCGCCGCTGGCGGCATCCCTGGCCAGCCTGACCCCGATACCCCGGAACAACCTACCGAACCTGGCGTACCGACCCTGCCGGACGAGCCACCACCCGCGCCTGTGGCCTGATACCTGTGGCGAGCGGGCTTGCCCCGCGCTGGGGTGCGCAGCAGCCCTGAAACCTGACACCGCAGTTCACCTGGATAAAGGCGGCGAAGTTATCTGGACTGTGGCAAGCCCGCTCGCCACAACCACAACCAGGCCAGAGTCTGAACAACCTTTTCGCCAGGCCTCAGCGTTGTGCGCTGTTTATTTCAGGTTGCCACTCAAAAACTGCTGCAATCGCGCGCTTTTCGGGTGATCCAGCACCTCTTGCGGGGTGCCTTCTTCTTCCACCAGGCCCTGGTGCAAAAACAACACCTGGCTCGAGACCTTGCGCGCAAAGCTCATCTCATGGGTCACCATGATCATGGTCCGCCCCTCTTCAGCCAAACCCTGGATCACCTTCAATACTTCGCCGACCAGTTCCGGGTCGAGGGCCGACGTTGGCTCGTCGAACAGCATCACCTCCGGCTCCATCGCCAGTGCGCGCGCGATAGCTACCCGCTGCTGCTGGCCACCCGACAGGAACGCCGGGAACTGGTCCGCTACCCGTGCCGGGAGCCCAACCTTGTCCAGATAACGCCTGGCGCGGTCCTCGGCGTCCTTTTTGCCACACCCCAAGACCCTGCGGGGGGCCATGGTGATGTTCTCCAGCACGCTCATATGGCTCCATAGGTTGAAGTGCTGGAACACCATCGCCAGGCGGGTACGCAGGCGCTGTAACTCGGCCTCGTCGGCCACGCGCATACCATGGCGGTCGCCGACCATGCGGATCGGCTGGCCATCAAGGCTCATGGCGCCGTCATTGGGTTGTTCAAGGAAATTGATGCAACGCAGGAAGGTGCTTTTCCCCGAACCGCTGGCGCCGATCAGGCTGATCACATCACCGCTTTTGGCCTTTAGCGAAACCCCTTTGAGCACTTCATGGTCGCCATAGCGTTTATGCAGGCCTTCAACGGTCAATTTGTACATGGGGCGTGCATCCTCAAGGCGATAGTAAATAGCCACTGCGATAGGGCGTATGTCCGGCGACATGGGCAATCACCATGCCGGCCGTGGCCATGCGCCGCAGCGACCGGGCATACAGCAGGCCGGCGTACCGGCAATGAATGGGGCTGACGCGGTCGTGAATGGGGTCGATGACTTCGGCGACCAACTGCCCGGCCTCGAGGTATTCCCCTGGCAGCGCGTGAAACACCAGCAGGCCGCCTACAGGGGTGGTCACCGGCTCGACGGCGGCAAGCGGCGTGGCGGGGTAGGGCAACCCGGGTAGGGGCGCAGGTTCGCCGCTAATGGCGCCAAAGTGCATCAGGTAGTCGATGATCGCCTGACAGTCGAGGCTGGCCAGGCCGTGATTGACATCACCCTGGCCGCGCAACTCCAGGGTCACCGAAAAGCTGCCCAGGGGAATCGCGAAGCGTTGGCCAAACCGTTGCTGCAACTGCCACCAGAGCAGGGTGAAACACTCATCGAAGGACTGCCCGCCGGAATCGGTGGCCAACAGGCTGGCTTCAGCGCCGATGTAGCGGGCCAACGGCTCGACCTGGGGCCAGGCCTCGGGTGTGGTGTACAGATGGGCGACGGCTTCGAAGTCGCAATGCAGGTCCAGCACCATATCGGCATCACAGGCCAGGCGTTGCAGCACAAGGCGCTGGGATTGCAGTTGCGTGGTGGGTATATGGCGGTCGAGAGCCTGGCGCAGGCTCTCGCGGATCAGTGCGACGTTAAGCCGTGGATCATCCCCCAGCAGGCCTTCGACCTGATTGCCAACCTCTTCACTGAGGTCAATAAACAGACGATTGAAGTTCTGCCCGCTCTCCAACTCGTAGCGGCCCAGGGGAATATCCATCAATACCTGTTCCAGGCCTACCGGGTTGGCGACGGGCACCAGCACGATTTCGCTACGCAGGCGGCCGGCAGTGGCCAGTTCCGCCAGGCGCGCCTTCAAGTGCCAGGCCACCAGCATGCCGGGCAACTCGTCGGCGTGCAGCGAGGCCTGGATATAGATTTTTCCTTCGGCCTGCTCTGGCCCGAAGTGGAAGCTGTGGATCTGCCGTGCGGTGCCGGGCACCGGTGCGAGGATGGGATGAATCTGTTGCCGCATAGGGGCTCCTTAATGACCAGGCCCGAGAAAGGCCAGCCAGCGACGCTCCGCCAGACGAAACAGACCGACCAGGGCAAACGTCACGGTCAGGTAGATCAGCGCAGCGATACCAAACGATTGGAACGTGAGGAAGGTGGCCGAGTTGGCGTCCCGGGCCACTTTGAGGATGTCCGGGATCGTCGCGGTAAAGGCCACCGTCGTCGAGTGCAGCATCAGGATCACTTCATTACTGTAGTACGGCAATGAACGACGCAGGGCCGAGGGCATGATCACGTAGGCATACAGTTTCCAGCCGCTCAGGCCATAAGCTTTCGCGGCCTCGACCTCACCGTGGGCCATGCTGCGGATGGCCCCGGCGAAGATTTCCGTGGTGTAGGCGCAGGTGTTGAGGGCAAACGCAAGCAGGGTGCAGTTCATTGCGTCGCGAAAAAACGCATCCAGCACCGGCTGGGCACGAATGGCAGCCAGGCTGTAGATGCCGGTGTAGCAAATCAGCAACTGGATGTAGAGCGGCGTGCCGCGAAACAGGTAGGTATAAAACTGCACCGGCCAGCGCACCCAGCGGTTGGGCGAGACGCGGGCGATGGATAACGGGATCGACACCACGAAACCGATGCAGAGTGAAGCCGTGAGCAGCCACATCGTCATGGCCAGGCCCGTTATGTGGTTGCCGTCACTGTAGAGGAAGGGGCGCCAGTATTCCTGCAAGAGTTCGATCATCGCACCGCCTCCCGAACGCCTGCCGCGTAACGGGTTTCCAGCCTGCGCAGGACGAAGTTTGATGCGCTGGTGATGGCCAGGTAGATCAAGGCCGCGACCACCAGGAAAAAGAACAACTGATAGGTACTTTTGCCCGCGTCCTGGGCGGCCTTGACCACGTCGGCCAGGCCGATGATCGACACCAGTGCCGTGGCCTTGAGCATCACCATCCAGTTATTGCCGATACCCGGTAGGGCAAAGCGCATCATTTGCGGGAAGGTCACGTAGCGAAAGCGCTGCCGGCGTGTGAGGCCATAAGCCGTGGCGGCCTCCAACTGGCCGCGGGGCACGGCGAGGATCGCACCGCGGAACGTCTCGGTGAAATACGCACCGTAGATAAAACCCAGGGTAATCACCCCGGCGCCGAATGGGTTGATCTCGATGTATTCCCATTCCATGTAGTCGGTGAAACTGGTCAGCCAGGTTTGCAGGCTGTAGAAAATCAGCAGCATCAGCACCAGATCCGGCACGCCGCGAATCAGGGTGGTGTAGAGCTGGGCGGGGATGCGCAACAGCGCCACGCTCGACAACTTGGCGCTGGCCCCGAGCAGGCCCAGCACGACGCTGACGGCCAGGGACAGCACCGACAACTTGATGGTCATCCAGGTGCCTTGCAGCAATAGCGGGCCAAACCCTTGCAGGCTGAACGCGCCAAGCCCGAGGGTCTGCAGCAGGTCTTCAAACATGGGGTATGCCCTTGGCCATCGATAGTGCGCCCACCCCTTGGCGGAGTGGGCGCCGCAGCATTACTTGCCGCTGTACAGGTTCAGATCGCCAAAGTGTTTTTTCTGGATGGTGGCGTAGGTGCCATCATCGTGTAACGCTTTGATACCTTTATCCAAGAGGGCTTTCAGCTCTTTGTTACCTTTTGCGATGCCCACGGCGGTCTTGGAGGGCAGCATTTCGCTGTCTACCGGCTTGCTGACTTCGTAGTCCGCGCCTTGCGGCGACTTCAAAAAGCCCAGCTCGGCTTGCAGCATGTCCTGGATCGATGCATCAAGGCGGCCCGAGGTCAGGTCGGCATACACCTGGTCCTGGTTCTGGTAGGCCTGGGTTTTTACCCCGGCTTTGTCCAGCACGGCCTTGGCATAGGCTTCCTGGATGGTGCCTTGCTCATAACCCACGGTCTTGCCTTTGAGCGACGCAATATCTTCGCTCAGGCCGGCGCCTTTCTTGAACACGTAGGAAGTGGGGCCGGAAAACAGCTCGCTGGAGAAGTCGATAACCTTCTCGCGGGCCGGGGTCACGGTCATCGACGAAATCACGCCGTCGAACTTCTTGGCTTTGAGGCCCGGGATCATGCCGTCAAAGTCGCTTTCTACCCACTTGCACTTGACCTTCAGCTCCGCACAAATGGCGTTGCCCAGGTCGATATCGAAGCCCACCAGGCTACCGTCGGCCGCCTTGGATTCAAACGGCGCGTAGGAAGGGTCCACACCAAAACGCAATTCTTTGTATTCCTTGGCCAGGGCGGTACCGGCGGCCATGCACAGAGCGAGTGCAGAAAGGGTCAGCAATGCTTTTTTCATTATGTAATCCCTGGAAACCACGATAAGCGCTTGTGGCGCGATTAGGACTGTTACTGAACGGGGTCAGGCAAATCGCAAGTAGCAATTTCTGCACCATAGTTCCGAACGGTCTTTTTAATAGGAGGGATTACGCGAAGGGCAACGTGGTCAGCGCCCGATATCGGGCGCTACATAGCTTCAGCACCATTGCAGTGCAGCCTGATCATCAATGGCAGGAGCTGGCATGCCAGCTCCTGCATCGGGTTATTTCCCAGGGACCAGGGTCAATCGGGTCTTGCCGTACGCCTTGTCAAAGTTCTGTGGTTGCATCGGGAAGCTCAAGTACTGCGCCTTGAGCCACGGATCGATGCCATTGGCATAGTACGGGCTGGCAGGGTTGCCGGATTGGCCGATACCGCCCTGGCCCATCATGGGTTCTACCTGGCCGAAATCCACAATCATGCGCATGGCCTGGACTTGGGTGGTGGCGAAATCCTGCCCCCAGTTGTAGGGCGCAGCGTTCAACGTAGTGTGATCACCACCTGCCGCCAACGGGCCACGCAAGGTTTGTCCACTGCTGGTTTTCCAGGTGTAGCTGTGCAGTTTGCCCCATTGCCAGGCCTTGTGATCTACACCCAACAAGCTGTCGCCGGCGGTGATTGCTGCGACCAGGCTGCGGGCGAGGATCGCCGGTTTGTCTTCTTTTTGCGCCGTGCGCAGGTCGTCCCAGAATGGGCTGTCTTCACGTCCCAACAGATGGTCGGCCTGGGCGGCGTAGGACAGGTTGGCGTTGCTGACAAACGCTTTCCAGGTGGCGCTGGTTTCCGGGCCCAGTTCATCGAGGAAAATCTGCTTGGCGCTTTCCTGCAGGAACAGTTGGTAGATCGCAGCATCGCTCGACGTGGCTGCCAGGCGCCCGTCGAACGCCATCAGTCGGCTCAGGGCCTCCTGGGCCTTGGCCCGATCGGCGGCAGGCAGGGCATCGATCGCCTGTTTCAGTGGCAGAGCCATACCCGGTGCCTGGAACATGCCTTTGAGCTTGGCAGCGAACAGCGTGGTCTGGTCGTACTGCATGGCAATCACGCTACGGCTGTCGTGTTTGCCGTTGCCGGCCAGTTGCGCCAGGCGTTCGCTGCGTTCGGGTGCGGCCCAGGAGTTGGACAGTTGCATGCCATAGCCGTGGGGCACGGTGCGTTGGTTGGCGGTGCCGACCCAACCTTGTGGCGGGTCCTGGTCATAGGGGTGCAGCATCGCGTCGGCGTAGCCATCCCAGTCAAAGCGCCCGTCCCAGCCTGGCGACGGCAGCAGGCCTTCGCCTTCGCGGCGGTTGGGGAAGCGCCCGGTGACCTGCCAGCCAATATTGCTGGCGTCGGCAAACACCATGTTCAGGGGGATGGCACGAATCTCACGGCTGGCGTCCGAGGCTTTTTCCACGTTCTGCGCCCGGGACAGGTCGAAAAATGCATCCAGGCTCTTGTCACCCTTGAAGTCGGCGGTTTGCAGGGCCAGGCCGTAGCCGCTGGTCAGCGACTGGGCGCTGTTGAGCAGCGGCCCGTGGCGGGTTTCGTACACCGTTTCGCGAATCGGCCGCTGGCCCTTGGCGAAGAAGGTTTCGTTACGCACGATGGCCGGCACCCATTTGCCATTGTGCTCGTAGTACAGCGCGCTGCCCTGGCGTCTGACCTTTTCTAGGAACAGGTCCTGGGTATCGCCGGAGACCTGGCTCATGCTCCAGGCCACCTTGCCATTGAAGCCGGATAGCAGCGTAGGTACCCCGGCAATCGACACCCCGGCCGCCTGGTATTTCGGTGCGCGGATTTGTACGAACGTCCACAGGGACGGTGCCTGCATCGGCGTCGACAGGTCGTTCGCCAGCAGGCTGCGGCCACTGCGGCTGCGTTGCGGGGCGATGGCCCAGTTGCTGGCGGTGGAAACCCCAAGGGTGTTGAGGCTGCCCAGGCGCTCGTTGATGCTGGTGAGCGTGGCAAGGCCGGGAATCTGCCCGAGGTTGACGCCCTTGAGCTTGTCGGCTTCCGCCGCAGGCAGAGGTTCGTCCGGGTAGCTTGGGGTCAGCCAGGCGAGTTTGTCGGCGCCGACTTTTTGCGCCAGCACCAGGGCGGACAACTCTTCCTGCAGGTTGGCCGACTCACTGAAATTGAGCAGGCAGAACAGCAGCGCCGAATCCTCTGGCTTCCAGTATTCGGGCTTGTAGCCGCTCTGGGCCAGGTCTGCCGGCAGCTTGTCGCGGTAGCGGAACAGGTAGGCATTGACCCCGCGGGCATACACTTCGAAGAAGCGCTTGAGGCGCGGTGACGAGGCGTTGTATAGCTCGCTGGCGCTTTTCTTGAGGTTTACCGCGCGCATGAAACGGTCGACATCCAGCACATCCGGCCCGGACATTTCTGCCAGGCGGCCCTGGGCCAGCAGACGCAGGGTGACCATCTGGTTGATCCGATCGCTGGCGTGCACATAACCGAGGGTGAACAGTGCGTCGTGGAAGGTGTTGCTTTCGATCAGCGGCATACCCTGGCTGTTGCGCCGCACGGAGACATTTTGCGCCAGGCCCTTGAGCGGCTGTACGCCGGAAACGGGAGGCAGAGTGTCCTGGCTGTTCAGTGACTGGCAACCGGCCAGGCCCAAGGCACTGGCCACTGCCGCGGCAACGCCGAACCGGGGAAGAAAACGTGAGAGGGCTGGCGAGGCCATGGCAAAGCTCCTGCGGGGGTAGCGTCAGTAAAGGCGCTACGTTAGTGAGCGCGGCGAACCGACGCAAGCGGGAGGCGATGCTAATTTTTTCAAACACTCACAAACCCTTGTAGGAGCCGGGTTGCCGGCGAAAAACTACCAGGCGCCACGCTTATCCAGGCCCCGGCGTTTTCGTTGACGATCTTCGCCGGCTAGCCAGTTCCTACAGGGCACGATCAGGATTTCGGCGGGTTGACCTTCTGTACCAAGTCATAGGCCCGCACCGTCGCCGGGCGTTCCTTGATCAGGTTGAACCAGCGATGCAGGTGGGGGAAATCTTCCAGGCGCTGGCTCTGCCATTTGTGGGAAACGATCCATGGGTAGATCGCCATATCGGCAATGCTGTAGGCCTCGCCGGCGACGAAGCTGCGATCGGCCAGGCGCCGGTCCAGCACGCCATAGAGGCGCGCGGTTTCATCGACGTAGCGTTTGATGGCGTAGGGGATCTTTTCCGGGGCGAACTGGCTGAAGTGGTGATTCTGCCCGGCCATCGGGCCCAGGCCGCCCATTTGCCAGAACAACCATTGCAGTACTTCCTGGCGAGCGCGCAGGTCCTTGGGCAGGAACTGACCGGTTTTTTCCGCGAGGTACAGCAGGATGGCGCCGGATTCAAACAGGGAAATCGGTGCGCCACCGTCGCTCGGCTGCTGATCGACAATCGCCGGAATGCGGTTGTTGGGCGCGATCTTCAGGAAGTCTGGCTTGAACTGGTCGCCCTGGCCAATGTTGATCGGGTGCACCTCGTAGGGCAGGCCGGCTTCTTCCAGGAACAACGAAATCTTGTGACCGTTGGGGGTGGTCCAGTAATACAGGTCGATCATGAAGCTCTCCAGGATTGGTGATGCTTGAACGGGCAGGGCGCCCGATGATGTGCCTGTAGGTATAGGTAATGGTCGACTAGGGAAAATTCAATGAAATATTTGGGTCTATCGATAGAACCGTAGGAGCCGGCTTGCTGGTAAAGACCGACAAGCCTGCGCCTACATAAGGCGTATCAGGCGCCGTGGCACTTCTTGAACTTCTTGGCGCTGCCGCATGGGCATGGGTCGTTGCGGCCCACATCCTTCAGGGCATTGCGCACGGGTTCCTGGTGGGCATGGCCGCAGTTCGGGCCGTGGACATGACCATGGTCGTGATCGTGATGATCGTGATCGTGGTTGCAGTCAGGACCATGGACATGGGGTTGCTGAGTCATTGGTGTCGCTCCGGAATAAAATCGCCGGGGATTATCTCGTCATTGCGCATCACGTGCACGTCGTTACCGATGAATAATCCGGTTTTCAGTTCACCTTCCAGGCGATAGGGGATGGGCCGGTCCGGGTTTTTCAACAGGTCGGCGATTTCCCGCACCTGCGGCCACAGGTTGGTGCGCACCGTGACTTTGAAAAATCCCCGGCCATGGGGCGCAATTGTCAGCCATTCGTTGGACTCGCCTTCGGTCAGTTCCACATCGGCCAGGCTGATCTTGTAGATCAGGCCGCGCACGGTCAGGTCCGAGTCGCCGCGGTTATCCACACGAAAGTGCAGCTTGAATTTCTGTTCCAGCAACTTGGCGCGCACCAACTCCACCTTGACCAGGTGGATCTGCGGTGGCGGCGTGTCATCGGCGAACCAGGACGTGCATCCCGAGAGCCCAACGGCCAGCATCAACAAATAGCTATAGCTTCGTAATCGGCTGACCATGACGCATTCCTTTGTAGGAGCCGGCTTGCCGGCGATGGTCGTCAACGATGACGAGGGCAGTCTGGGTAAATGCGGTGCGCTTGCCTTCTTCGCGAGCAAGCTTGCTCCTACAAAGAAGCGGATTCTTACAGGTAGCTGGAACAGCACTTCTTGAACTTCTGCCCGCTGCCGCACAGGCAGGCATCATTGCGTCCCGCCTTCACCTCCACGGTAGGGTCAATAAAGTACCAGTGCCCATCGTTCTGTACGAAAGACGACTGTTCCCGGTGGCTATGTTCGCCGGTGCTGTCATGCCAGCGCGCGGTAAAGGTGACGAAGGCATGTTCCGGCTGCCCACCAAACACCTCGGAACTTTCGACCTCCAGGCCCAGCCAGGTGCTTTGCGCGCTCCAGGCCCCGATAGCCTCACGATCCAGGCCGCTGCGTTGTGCCGGTAGCGTAGTCGCCACCAGGTAATCCACCAACCCCAGCACATAGGCGCTGTAGCGTGAGCGCATCAACGCCGTGGCGCAGGGTGCGGGGTGGCCAGAGTGATAATGGCCGCAGCAGGCATCCAGCAGGTTGCCGCTGCCGCAAGGGCAAATGGAGGTGCTCATGGTTACCACCAGTACTTTCCAAAATTTTCCGGGTTGGCCCAGAACCGGGCGTTCAGCCAGTCCGGTACCTGTTTGTATTCAAGCAGATCGTAGGTAAACAGCGTCAGTACCTGATTGTCGCGGCAAAAGTGCTCGCTGGTCTGCAGGGCCAGGGAGAAAAAATCAGTGTCTTTCCAGCCGCAGGCCGCCAGGTCGGCGAGGACGGCTATACGGCTGGCATTGAGGTTGCGCACGCCGCCCAGTAGCTCCAACCCTGCACGTTTTGACAGGTGCTCCAGGCAGTCGACCACCAGGGCCAGGTCAAATCGCTGGGCGGCCAGGTCGGCAGGCAATGGCCCCGGCCCTGCGACGCAGACCACGGTGTCCGGGTGGGCCTGCTTGAACGCATCCAGCGCCGGGAAGTGGCCGGCACCCAATACCAGCAGGCGTTTGGGGGCTTGGCGATCAAGCAGGGCAGCGAGTGATTGCTGCGGCGTACGGGAAGAATTACCGGCGGTCATCGAAGATCCTCACATCAGAACCGTGAAGACTAGCCTGCTTGAGCGCGCGGGCCTAGAGCGGGCGGCGGCCTGTCGGCTGGAAAAAGCAGCGTGGGCCAATGAATACGGGGGTGTGGCGCGCTGGCGCGGATGAAAAGAGCGGTCTTTACTCCACCCATCGGCTTGCGGCCGATCCCCTCAGGAGAAATCAAATGAGCATCATGCGGACAGCTCTACCCTTGGTTCTGCTAACCGGAGTATTGACAGGTTGCGCAGGCTTGCAAAAAACCGATTGGCCCACCTGTGCAGCCCTCGGCGGCGTAACCGGTGCCGCGCTGGGCGCCACCGAAAGTTCGTCATGGGCCGGCGGTGGTGCGTTGTTGATCGGCGGCATGGCCGGCGCCTATTGCTGGGTCCATGGCGACGGTGATGAGGACGGCGACGGTGTGCCCGACAGCCGCGACCAATGCCCGGGCACCCCCAAAGGCGTGCAGGTCGATGCCAATGGCTGCCCGCCAGTACCCGAGGCGGTAGTCGTCGAAGAAGTGGTGGTGGTCAAGGAAGAGACCATCGTGATTCGTGACGTGCACTTTGAGTTCGACTCGGCCCGGCTGACGGCGGCCGATAAAACCAAGCTCGACACCGTCGCCGCACGCCTGAAACAGGAGGCGCCGAGTGCCCAACTGCGGGTCAGCGGGCATACCGACAGCGTCGGTAAAGATGCGTACAACCAGAAGCTCTCGGAAAAACGCGCCCATTCGGTGACCGACTACCTGGTCAGCTCCGGCGTGCCCCGCAGCAACTTTGTGTCGGTGACAGGTGCTGGTGAAACCCACCCGGTGGCGGACAACAAAACCGCCGACGGCCGCGCCCTGAACCGCCGCGTGGAAATCCAGATCAACCGCTAGCGCGCTGCACGCCTGCCCCTGGGTGACTCCAGGGGCATTTCTGACGGAAGCTTCAGACAATCCTCGGCGATCTGGTCGCCAAATCGCAGCTATCTCAAGTTTTTTTATCCTTCACTGGCAAATCGCCTGTAGAACTCGTTACTGTGCGCCCAAAGAATAATGTGCAAGGGGGCGTAGGGCATGAAGCTGTTGTTGCGATTGGGGAAGTTGCTGGCGTTGCTGTTCTGGGTCGTTGTGCTGGTCAATCTGTTCAAACCGCTGACCAATCCATTTCATCTGCTGGTCAACCTGGTCGGTATCCTGTTGTTGCTGACCCATCTTCTGGAGTTGGTGTTATTCAACGCCAGCGTCAAACATCGTGCCCACCCTTGGCGTGACCGCCTGCTGATCCTGTTGCTGGGGATGTTCCATATAAAGAGCCTGCCTGCACCTACGGCTGATCAAGACAACAAGGATGGCAATCATGCGTAACGTTTTTCTCCTGGCCCTGCTGGTCAGCCCCATTGCCTTGGCCGAAAGCGTCAGCGTCGAGACCAACTCGTTGTTGCGCTTGCCCAACAGCACCAGCGTGCTGCAGTTGGAACGCCTGGAAGTGGCCGACTATGGCACTTTGTTGATTCCGGCGAATATCACCCAGGTCACCGTCGACGAACTGCACCTGGGCCGCGACGCGCGGATCGCCATCGTGCCCAGCGCCTCGGCCCTGCAATTGCAGGTACGGCATGCGCAGTTGGAGCATGGCAGCCAGATCACCTCCCGGGGGGCGCCCGGTACCCATGAAAAGCCGGCCAAGCCGGGGCGTGACCTGACGTTGCGGATCAATGCATTGAATGCGCAGCTATTGTCTGTCGATGCCCGGGGTGGCACCGGCGCCCAAGGTTATAGCGGCCTGGATGGCGCCAATGGCGAAGACCCAGGGTGCACCTGGGGTTCGGCCGGGCGTGGCGCCAATGGCGACAACGGCGGCGACGGGCTGCCAGGCGCTGCGGGTGCGGCAGTGCGCATCGAATTGCCACAGGATTATCCGAGCGAGCAGATAAAGGTCTGGGTCGACGGCGGTGCTGGCGGCTTGCCAGGTGTTGCCGGCAAACCGGGCAAGGGCGGGCAGTCCAAGGGGTGCCTGGTGTACCGCGCCGATGGCGGCGAGAAAGGCCGGCCGGGGTTGGAAGGGCAGGCAGGGCCTTCCGGACCTGCCGGCACGGTGACCATCCAGCGGCTTTGAGCTATAGGCACTGACCCCATCGCGGGCAAGCCCCACACTTGATTTGCGAACCGATTCAAATGTGGGAGCGGGCTTGCCCGCGATGAGGCCCTGAAGAGCACCCTCAGAACATCGGCCGAGCCGAGGCAACCGCCACCACCACCAATCCCACAATCAGATTGATCCCTACCAACTTTCGGATTTTTCCCAGCACCTGCGCGCCCGTCGCCCAGTCCTCGGCCGCCACAGCCGTGCGCAGTTCAGGCAGTTGCAACGCCTGGATGCGGATAAACAGCGCCGTCATCACTACATACAGCCCCATCATCACCTGCACATAACGCGGTGCGGTTTCAAACCCGTTGAAGCGCAGTTGCAATAGGCCGACGCCACTGATCGGCAAGATCAGCACCGCCACCCAGACCCACACGAAAAAACGCGGAAACACATTCGTCCACAGTTTCAGCCGCGCCGGCCCTTCAAGCGCCGCCACAGCGGCCGGGCGCAGGATCATCCAGGCGAAAAACATACCACCGACCCATACCAGGGCGGCCAATACATGCAGGGTGTAGGCAAGGCTAAAGACGGTCATTGAGGTACTCCGTTCTGCGCGGGATTAATTAGCGGGGTATGATAGCGGCCGATCCGAACCACTGAAAATTTATCCAGCGTTTTTTGCGCCCGACTATCCATGATCAGCACTGAACTCAAAACCACGATCCAGGGCGCCTACTCGCGTTTTCTCGAAGCCAAGAGCTTGAAACCGCGTTACGGCCAGCGCCTGATGATCGCCGAAGTAGCCAAGGTCCTCGGGGATATCGACACCGACGACGAAGGCCGGCGCAGTGGCGACCCCGCGGTCGTGGCCGTCGAGGCCGGCACCGGTACCGGCAAGACCGTAGCCTACAGCCTGGCGGCGATTCCTACTGCCAAGGCCGCCGGCAAGCGCCTGGTGATTGCCACTGCCACCGTGGCCCTGCAGGAGCAGATCGTCTACAAAGACCTGCCCGACCTGATGCGCAACAGCGGCCTGAGCTTCACCTTTGCCCTGGCCAAGGGCCGTGGCCGCTATATGTGCCTGTCCAAACTGGACGTGCTGCTCCAGGAAGGCCACGCGCAAACCGCCACGGCCTCGCTGTTCGAAGAAGAAGGCTTCAAGATCGAAGTCGATGAGGCCAGCCAGAAGCTGTTTACCAGCATGATCGAGAAGCTGGCCGGCAATAAGTGGGATGGTGACCGCGACAGCTGGCCCAATGCCCTGGAAGACGCCGACTGGGCGCGCCTGACCACCGATCATAGCCAGTGCACCAACCGTCACTGCCCCAATTTCGGCCAGTGCGCCTTCTACAAGGCCCGCGAAGGCATGGGCAAGGTTGACGTGATTGTCACCAACCACGACATGGTCCTCGCCGACCTGGCCCTGGGGGGCGGGGCGGTGCTGCCTGACCCGCGGGACACGCTGTACGTGTTCGACGAAGGCCACCACTTGCCGGACAAGGCCATCGGCCACTTCGCCCACTACACGCGCCTGCGGTCCACTGCCGACTGGCTGGAAACCACCGCCAAGAACCTCACCAAGCTGCTGGCCCAGCATCCGCTGCCCGGCGACCTGGGCAAGCTGATCGAGCAGGTGCCGGAGCTGGCGCGGGAGATCAAGACCCAGCAACAGTTCATGTTCAGCGCTTGCGAGCAGGTGGCGGACTTCAAGCCCGGCGAAGACGTCGAAGGCCGCGAACGGCCCCGCCATCGCTTTGTCGGCGGGCTGATCCCCGAGCACATGCGCGAGATGGGCGTGGAGTTGAAGAAGGGCTTCTCACGCCTGACTGATCTGTTCACCCGCCTCACCGACTTGCTCAAGGAAGGCATGGACGGCGAGGTCAATATCGGCATTGCCAGCAACCAGGCCGAAGAGTGGTACCCGCTGTTTGGCAGCCTGCTGTCCCGTGCCCAGGGCAACTGGGAATTGTGGACCGCCTTTACCGTCGAAGACCCGGAAGACAATCCGCCCATGGCTCGCTGGCTGACGCTGTCGGAAAGCGGCGCGTTGTTCGATATCGAAGTCAACGCCAGCCCGATCCTCGCGGCGGAGATGCTGCGGCGCAACCTGTGGAACGTAGCCTACGGCGCCCTTGTGACCTCGGCCACCCTGACCGCCCTCGGTACCTTCGAGCGCTTTCGCATGCGTGCCGGCCTGCCGAAAAAGGCGGTTACCGCGGTGGTGCCCAGCCCGTTCCACCACGCCGACGCCGGTGTGCTGCGGGTGCCGGACCTCAAGGCCGACCCACGGGATGCGCCGGCCCACACCGCAGCAATCATTCGTGACCTGCCATCGCTGGTGGAAGGTTCCAAAGGCACGCTGGTGCTGTTCTCGTCACGCAAACAGATGCAAGACGTGTTCGACGGCCTCGACCGCGACTGGCGCAAACAGGTATTCATCCAGGGCAACCTGTCGAAACAGGAAACCCTGAACAAGCACAAGGCGCGGGTCGATGGTGGGGATTCCAGTGTGCTGTTCGGCCTGGCGAGCTTTGCCGAAGGTGTCGACTTGCCCGGGGCTTACTGCGAACACGTGGTGATCGCCAAGATCCCGTTCTCGGTGCCTGACGATCCGGTCGAGGCCGCGCTGGCCGAATGGATCGAAGCCCGGGGCGGTAACCCGTTCATGGAGATCTCCGTGCCGGATGCCTCGTTGAAGCTGGTCCAGGCCTGTGGCCGCTTGCTGCGTACTGAAGAGGACCGTGGCACCATCACCTTGCTCGACCGCCGATTGGTCACCCAACGCTATGGCAAGGCTATCCTGAATGCCTTGCCGCCTTTCCGGCGCGAAATTTCTTAAGCCACAGTGGGCGAATTCGCCCACTTCGTGGTCTATCTCGTTTATGTCATCAGGCCATTCACCGGCCGATTGGGAGAACCTTGTTCGTATGATTCGCACGCTGCCCGCTCTTTTTGCCCTGCTGTTCGCCACGCCATTGCTGGCCGCACCGGCTGGGCAACAGACGCTGTTCAACTTTGTCCGGCCGGCCGATGTGGTCAAGGTGGCGACCCAGGACGCCAGCCTGCCGCAATACAACGCTGAACAGACCCCGGAAGGCGAAGTGCTGCGCCGCATCACCTTCAACCCGGCGGCGGAGCCAAGCCTGGTGCTCAGCCCGCAGAGCGGCGTGTGGGACTGGTCGCAATCGAGTGCCATGAGCCTGCGCATCCAGAGTGCGATGGATTGGGCACTGACGTTGTACGTCAAGGTACAGAGCAGCGACGGCAAGACCCTGGTCAGCCGTATCGATTTACCGGCGGGGCCTGCGCAAACCCTGCTGGTGCCCCTGCTGGCCAACTCGCCCTTGAGCCAGGGCATGAAGGCCGGGCCGCCGATGCCCATCACTGTGGACGGTCAGCGCGTCATGCTCGCTGGCAGTGCTGGCGAAATCGATCGCAGCCAGGTGGTCTCGGTCACTCTGTCGATGATCAAGCCGGCAGCGCCGCAAAGTATCCTGCTGGAGCGCTTTGGCGTGCAGGACAGTGAACCGGTGCTCAAGGCCGCCTACAGTGAGCTGGTGGATGCCTATGGGCAGTCCAACCGCGCGCGCTGGCCAGAAAAAGTCAGCAGCGACGAGCAGTTGAAAGCCGCTGCCGCCAAGGAGCAGCAACAACTCAAGGGCTGGCTCGCAGAGCGTGACAAGAGCGCCCTGGACAAGTTTGGCGGCAGCACCAAGGGCCCGGCCTTTGAAGCCAGCGGCTTCTTCCGCACCGAAAAGCGCGACGGGCGCTGGTACCTGGTGACACCGCTGGGGCATCCGTTCTACTCCCTGGGCGTCAACACCGTGAGCCCGGACAATAGCCAGACTTATGTTGCGGGACGCGAGTGGATGTTTGGCGCACTGCCCAAGGCGGGCGAGCCCTTCGACAAGTATTACGGCAGCGGTGACAACCGTGGCGGCAATGGCGCCGATGCAGGGCGCGGTTTCAATGTGGGGCGCTGGTACAACTTCTACGGTGCCAACCTGCAACGCACCTACGGCCAGGCGTGTGACCCGGCGGCCGAGGCGCAGCCCTGCACGGTCCCAGGTTTTGACCAGGCCCGCTGGACCGGCCACACCCTGGACCGCCTGCAAGCCTGGGGTTTCAACACGATCGGCAACTGGAGCACCCCGCACTTGGGTGACGCTCGTCGCGTGCCTTACACCTTGCCTCTGTCGATCATTGGCGACTACACCAGTATCAGCACCGGTATCGACTGGTGGGGTGGCATGCCCGATCCGTTCGACCCGCGCTTTGCCATGGCCACTGAGCGGGCCGTGGCGATCGCCACCCGCGACCATCGCGACGACCTCTGGTTGATTGGCTTCTTTGCCGATAACGAACTGGCATGGGCCGGTCCCGGCGATGATGCGAAATCCCGCTACGCCCTGGCCTACGGCACTCTGCGCATGACTACGGATGTGCCGGCCAAGCGCGCGTTCCTCAAGCAACTGCGCGACAAGTACCGTAACGAAGATGGCCTTTCCAAAGCCTGGGGTATCCAGTTGGCTGGCTGGGAGTTGATGGAAGATCCAGGCTTCGAGCCGCCGGTTCCCAACGCCGAGCATCCGGAAATCGAGGCTGATTTCCAATACTTCCAGAAGACCTTCGCCGACGCCTACTTCAAGACCATCTCCGATGCGCTTAAATGGCATGCGCCCAACCAGTTGCTGCTGGGTGGCCGCTATGCGGTCAGCACCCCGGAGGCGGTGGCGTCCTGCGCCCAGTATTGCGATGTGTTGAGCTTCAACATGTACACCCTCAAGCCCCAGGACGGTTACGACTTTGCGGCGCTGCGCGCACTGGACAAGCCGGTGCTGATCAGCGAGTTCAACTTCGGCTCGGCCGACCGTGGCCCGTTCTGGGGTGGGCTCACGCAATTGGCCCGGGAGGAGGCGCGCGGCCCGGCTTATGCGACCTTCCTAAAGCAGGCCATGGCCGAGCCGTCGATTGTCGGCGTGCACTGGTTCCAGTACCTCGACCAGCCAGTGACCGGGCGTTTGCTGGACGGTGAAAACGGTCACTTCGGTCTGGTGGGGATCACCGATGTGCCGTTCCAGGGCTTTGTCGACAGTGTGCGTAAAAGCAACCTGGCGGCGATCCAGCAGTTGGCCCAGGAAGCCGAAAAAGCCCAGGCTGCAACGGGTTCCCAAACCCAGTAATGACTGGAACAATGGGCGCCACTTAACGTAGGTCTTTTCCGGGGGGATTCAGGTGCAGATTCAGGGTCATTACGAACTTCAATTCGAAGCAGTGCGTGAAGCCTTCGCCGCATTGTTTGACGACCCTCAGGAGCGCGGCGCTGCGCTGTGTGTGCAGATTGGCGGCGAAACCGTCGTCGATCTGTGGGCCGGTACCGCCGACAAGGACGGTGCCGAGGCCTGGCACAGCGACACCATCGCCAACCTGTTCTCCTGCACCAAGACCTTTACCGCTGTCACGGCCTTGCAACTGGTTGCCGAAGGCAAATTGCAACTGGACGTCCCCGTGGCCAACTACTGGCCTGAATTCGCGGCGGCCGACAAGGAAAGCATCACCTTGCGCCAACTGCTGTGCCATAAGGCCGGGTTGCCAGCGTTGCGTGAGACGTTGCCCGCCGAAGCCCTGTATGACTGGCCGTTGATGACGGCGGCCCTGGCCGCCGAGGCTCCCTGGTGGACCCCCGGGGAAGGCCATGGCTACGCCGCCATCACCTATGGGTGGCTGGTCGGGGAACTGCTGCGCCGCGCCGATGGGCGTGGGCCGGGGGAGTCGATCGTGGCCCGGGTTGCCCGCCCGTTGGGCTTGGACTTTCACGTAGGGCTGGCGGACGAAGAGTTTTATCGTGTCGCGCACATTGCCAGGGGCAAAGGCAATATGGGGGATGAGGCGGCCCAGCGGCTATTGCAGGTCACCCTGCGTGAGCCCGAGGCAATGAGCACCCGGGCGTTTACCAATCCGCCTTCTATACTAACCAGCACTAACAAACCCGAGTGGCGTCGTATGCAGCAGCCTGCGGCAAATGGGCATGGCAATGCGCGCAGTTTGGCCGGGTTTTATAGTGGTTTGTTGGACGGAAGTTTGTTGGAAGCCGATATGCTTGAACAGCTGACCCGCGAGCACAGTATCGGGCCGGATAAAACCTTATTGACGCAAACCCGCTTTGGCCTGGGTTGCATGTTGGACCAGCCGGATGTGCCCAATGCCACGTTCGGCCTTGGCCCGCGTGCATTTGGGCATCCTGGGGCGGGTGGTTCCGTGGGCTTTGCTGACCCGGAACATGATGTAGCATTTGGTTTCGTGACCAATACTCTAGGTCCGTATGTACTTATGGACCCACGCGCGCAAAAGTTGGTAAGAATATTGGCCGGTTGTCTGTAAATAGCTTGCCGTCCGGCGTTTTTTTGTTAAAAAGGCACCTACAAAAGGCGCTTGAAAAGTATTGTTACTTTAAACTTCGTGAAGCGTCTGTTTAACGGGTCATCCAGACCCCTGTGTTTTCTCATTTTGTGGATATCTCATGTTATCGAACAAGTCCTTGGCACTGGCGCTCTGCCTAACTATTACTGGCTGTGCACAAACTCCACAAAATGATGCGTCTGGCGAGCATTGGTGGTCATTCGGGTTCGACAAGTCGGCGACCAAGGACGTTACTGCCAAAGCCGATGCCAAGGCGGCTGACGCCAAGGCCGATCTTAAGGCCGACCTGCAGGCGGCAACGCCGGCTCCATCTGCGGCCCCGGTAGTCGCCAAGACTGAAACCGACACCAAATGGTGGTGGCCGTTTGAAAGCAAGCCAAAACCCCTAAGCAAAGTCGATGTGACCAACATCCCGATGCCAGACCCGAAAATCACCCAGGCCTGGTTGGACGACTACGAGCCGCGCCTGCGCGCCGCGATCAAGGACAGCAACCTGCAACTGGAGCGTCGCGATAACGTTCTGGTGGTGATAGCCCCGGTCGATGGCTCCTACAACCCGAAACGCCCGGCGATGTTGCTGCCAGTGACCTTGGGTCCGTTCACCCGTGTGGCCAAGGCCGTTGAAAGCGATCCAAAGACCGCCGTGCTGGTGCTTGGTCATATCGACACCGTGCAGAACCAGCCCCTGACCAAGGAGCGTGCCCAGTCTATCGCGTCGATCTTCAGCCTCAGTGGCTTGAAGCAGGACCGCTTGATGTTGCGTGGCATGGGTGACCTGATGCCTCGCGCTGCCAACGACAGCACCCAGGGCCGTGCCCTGAACCGTCGCATGGAAATCATGTTCACCCAGCGCACCACCATGCTGGCACTGCTGAGCAAGTACAACTCGCCAAACCCGCCGAAGCCTGAAATGGTTGCAGTACAGGACGTGGTTGCCCCAGCGCCGGTCGCCAAGAAAGCGGTTGCCGCCAAGAAAGCACCTGCCAAGAAGGCCGCCGCCAAGCCAGCCGCGAAAAAAGCGGCCGCCAAGCCAGCAGCCAAAAAGCCAGCTGCTGCCAAGGCTGCAACGCCAGCGAAAAAAGTAGCTGCAAACGACCAGACGAAAAACTGAGCAGTTGAGCAAGAAGGATAAAGCCGCATGACCCAGGCACTGGCTGATATGCGCCGTGACTACACACGGGACGGTTTGAGCGAAGCCCAGGCCCCGGCCGAGCCGTTTGCCTTGTTCCACCAGTGGTTCAACGACGCGGTCAAGACCGAGCAACCGCCGGTCGAGGCCAATGCCATGACCCTGGCTACCGTCGACCAGGAGGGCCGGCCTCACTGCCGCGTCCTGCTGCTCAAGGGGCTGGATGCCCAGGGCTTTACCTTCTTCACCAACTACCAGAGCGCCAAGGGCCAGCAAATGGCAGCCCGCCCGTTTGCTGCCATGACCTTCTTCTGGCCGACCCTGGAGCGCCAGGTGCGTATCGAGGGTCGGGTGGTCAAGGTCACGCCCGAGGAGTCGGACGCCTATTATCAAGTGCGCCCACTGGGCAGCCGTATCGGCGCCTGGGCTTCCCCGCAAAGCCAGGTGATCCGCGATCGCCAGCAGTTGCAGGACCTGCTCACGCTGACCGAACAGCGTTTCAGCGAGACCCAGCCCGATTGCCCGGAGCACTGGGGGGGGTATCGCCTGCTGCCGGAGCGCATCGAGTTCTGGCAGGGCAGGGCGAGTCGCCTGCATGATCGCTTGAACTATCGTTTGCAGGGTGCCGACTGGACACGCGAGCGATTGGCACCCTGAAAACGTCATACTTGTAGGAGCCGGCTAGCCGACTCCTACAGCCTCTACTTGACCTCATATTGCCGTGCTGCGTCCTGCAGCCACTGTGGCAAGTCCTTACGCTTGACCTTCTCAGCCTTGGCGCGGTCCAACTGTTGCAGCATAAAGTTGCGCTTGTGCTGATCGTCTCCTGCCAGTGACAGCGCCAGGTCGCGGTCTACCCAGCGCTTGATCCGCCGGTACAGCCACCAATGGAAATACAGGCCGGCTGCGGTGGTAGCTACAATGATGAAGTAGTCCATGAAATTCCTTGTCTGGGTGCAGGTGCTACCGTTTGTCTATTTTTGCGGTACAGCCTGTCTGTACTGGGGCTGAATGAAAGCAATTTTCTCCGGGCCGTGCCGTGACAGGCGTCAAGCAGCGGAGTCTAATAAAGATATGTCCTTTGGAGTTGATGCTATGCGTAAGTCTGTTCTGCTGGTTGCCTGCTTTACCACCATGTCGTTGCTGCTGGGTGGCTGCGCCTCCAGTCTGACCGGCGACTCGTATTCCCGTGACGAAGCCCGTCGCGTGCAGAGCGTGCGCATGGGCACCATTGAATCCCTGCGTCCGGTCAAGATCGAAGGCACTAAGACCCCAATCGGCGGCGCAGCAGGCGCAGTCATCGGTGGTGTTGGTGGTAGCGCTATCGGCGGCGGTCGCGGCAGCATCGTCACCGCCGTTATCGGTGCCGTGGCGGGCGGCCTGCTGGGCTCGGCCACCGAAGAAGGCCTGACCCGCACCCAGGGCGTTGAAATCACCGTGCGCGAAGACGACGGCAGCATGCGCGCCTACGTCCAGGCCGTGCAGGAAAACGAAATCTTCCGCATCGGCGACCGCGTGCGCATCATGACCGTAGACGGGACCAGCCGCGTTACCCGCTAAGCGTCATACAGTAAAAGAAAAACCCCGACCGGGTGACTGGTCGGGGTTTTTTCAGTTTGGCTACGGATTTTCTTAATATGATTTTTAATTTCGGGCGGGCGCGTTAAACGTTGCAAGTAAGTTGGAAGTGATGAATAGAGTCATTTATCACTCTGCCGGCTAAGGTTTCTATAGCCGTCAGTTGAGCGGGGGTCAGGTTGTAGCCCTCCCAGCCATGTTGCTCTTCGGACCATTGCATTATGGTTTTCAACTTGTCCTCGCACCCATGAGGTAGCTCGATTACGAACACTTGCAGGTCAGTAACCTTATCGAAGGCTTCAATCAGATATCTCATGGCTCTATTCTCCGTTCTTTTTCCTTTTTTGATTTTTTCGTGGAGGTGGGGTTGCCAGTTATATGGTCAAACTCACCTATGTGCCTACCACGGGCGTCATACATTTCGATTGCGCCGTGCTGCAAATCCCACTCCAGAATCAGACCTTTGGCAGTTTTCCATCTTTTACGAAGGGCTCCTCCTCCTTTAACGGGTGTTTTACGAGCAACTACTTTTGCATCAGGGTAGGCCGGAAGTAACTCTGGTGCTGGATGGTACGCGTGGTCACCAGGTCGAATGTTTAGAACGACGTAAAGTGGTCGGATCCCCGACTCCGCCGGAAACACCAGAATGAAATCCTTATACTCCGGCGGATAAATCGGGTCGACGATGATACTCGCGGCTGTTTCCGTCGGCGGATACACCCATATGTGAGGCGTGGCTGGCGCAGCCTCCAGTGCGGGTATGCCAAGGGTGTCGGCAGGGTCGACAGCGGGTGTCCAGATCAGCTCAATGCCGTCACCCAAATCCACTACGTGTTGCGTGCCCCGTAGTTGAAACTGCACGACATCGACCATTTCCCAATCACGATTCTTCCCCGTGTAGAAGGCATAGCCTTTCAGGCTGCCGTCGTCCTGTTGTTCGATATTCAGGCGCACGCGGGTGCGGGCGCGGGGCAGGCTGCGTAATTGTTCATCGCTGTAGAGCGCGCTGTCGCCCAGCGTTGAGGGCCATAGCAGTGCGACCAGGCCCAGCATGAAGCCTGTTGCAACGGTCCCGGTGGCAGTGGCCGTGCCCTTAATGGCCGAGCCTGCGAGTGCCAACGAGCCCAGCCCGGCAGGCAATACAGTTGCGCTTATCTTCTGGAGAGGGAGCCGGCCAGTTGCATCTGTTTCACGGCCGCCCAGCACCGCATGTTCGCCATAGTCTGCGAGGCGCTCCAGGGGAATGTAACCAGACGGGTTGTTGTAGCTGATGATGGTGTCCGGCAAGTTGCAGGACTTGGCGAAAACGCACCCGACGACAGGAGCCGGGGTCGGTTCTGACGTAGGCTGAAGCTTTGCTTCGTAGGCCTGCTGGCGGGCGAGCATTGCGTTGTAGGGTTGCTGGAGCGCCTCGCGGGCGGCCAGTTCGCGCTCGTTCATAGGTTCCAGGCGGCGATAGCCACCGGTGCCGGTCCCGTAGGAGCGCCAGACCTGCGGTCTGTCTTGGTTGTTGGCCATCATGCCCTCCCGGCGAGTTACACCGCGACATCCGTTCTTGAAGTCGGATGTGCGACGTTATGGGAGGAGCACGAGAAAAAATGTAGGAAGGTGCTGTAAGCGAGGGGAGAAGAGGCTTAAAGAATGAGGGGGCAGGAAAGCCTGCCCCCTCGTTACGCGTTATGCGTTGACCGTCACCCGCTTGCGACTGGCCATCGCCGTCACTGCATAACCAATCAATGCAGCAAGGATCGAACCGGTGAGAATGCCCATCCGGTCCATCCCGGCGTATTCGCTACTGCCTGGTACGAACGCCAGCGAACCGACAAACAGGCTCATGGTGAAGCCGATACCACACAGGATGGCCACGCCCATGACCTGGCCCCAATTGGCACCGGTCGGCAGGGCCGCAAGACCGGTTTTCACTGCGAGCCAGGTCAGGCCGAACACACCGACGGTCTTGCCCAGCAGCAGGCCTGCGGCGATACCCATAGGCACATGGTGGGTGAAGCTTTCCAGGTTGACCCCGGCCAGGGACACACCAGCGTTGGCAAACGCGAACAGCGGCAGGATGCCGTACGCCACCCACGGGTGCAGGGCGTGTTCCAGGCTCAGCAGGGGCGATGGCTCGGCGTTCTTGGTGCGCAGCGGAATGCAGAACGCCAGGGTGACGCCGGCCAGGGTTGCGTGCACACCACTCTTGAGTACGCAGACCCACAGGATCAGGCCGATGATCAGATAGGGCCCGAGCTTCACCACCCCCAGGCGGTTCATGGCTATCAGCGCGACAAGGCACGCGCCAGCGCCTGCCAGCGACGCGGTGGACAGGTCGCCGGAGTAGAAAATCGCGATGACAATGATGGCGCCCAAGTCATCAATGATCGCCAGGGTCATCAGGAACAGCTTCAGCGACACCGGGACACGCTTGCCCAGCAGTGCCAGCACGCCCAGGGCAAAGGCGATATCGGTGGCCATCGGGATGGCCCAGCCGCCCAGCGCCGCCGGGTTATCCTTGTTCAGCGCCCAGTAGATCAGCGCCGGCACCACCATGCCGCCGATAGCCGCTGCGCCTGGCAGCACGACCTGGGAAGGCTTGGACAGGTGGCCGTCGAGCAACTCGCGCTTGACCTCCAGGCCGATCAGCAGGAAGAACAGGGCCATCAGGCCGTCGTTGATCCATAGCAGTGAAGGCTTGGCGATTTGCAGGGCGCCGATCTGGACGGCGACGGGCACTTCAAGAAAGCTGTTATAGAACGAGGACAGCGGCGAATTGTTGATGATCAGGGCCAGGGCGGCTGCAGCGATCAGTAACAGACCACTGGCCGCTTCGAGCTGGAAGAAACGGGTAAACGTGCTACGCAGAGGCAAGGGATGCTCTCCAATCAAAGTTCAATAGGGGCGTACCCTAACCCGTACTGTTAGTTGTTAAAACAAAAGTTATATTCTTTTTTGTTATATAAAAGCGCTGTTGTATGGATTGCGTCAAAGCCTGGCAATTGTGTATCGAATTGAGTCATGACTGTATCTGTGTGCAGTGTAGGAAAGTCCCTAAGATCAAGCCTGAAAACTTAATGGAACCTGAGCATGAGCGACCACCGTCCGTGGGCCCGAGAGGCCATCCGCATTATTGAAGCGGACTTCCAGCGCAGCGCCGACACCCACCTGATCCCCCTACCGCTGCCGGGTTTGCCGGGGATCGAGTTGTATTTCAAGGATGAGTCCAGCCACCCCACCGGGAGCCTCAAGCACCGGTTGGCCCGCTCTTTGTTCCTGTATGCCCTGTGCAACGGCTGGCTCAAGCCGGGCGCGCCGGTGATCGAAGCCTCCAGCGGCTCGACGGCGATTTCCGAGGCGTACTTCGCGCGCTTGTTGGGCCTGCCGTTCATTGCGGTGATGCCGGCCACCACCTCCCAGGAAAAGATTGCGCAGATCGCCTTTTACGGCGGCAAGAGCCATCTGGTGCAGGATCCCACGCAGATCTACGCCGAATCCGAGCGCCTGGCGCAGGAAAGCGGCGGGCACTTCATGGACCAGTTCACCTACGCCGAACGGGCCACCGACTGGCGGGCGAACAACAATATTGCCGAGTCGATCTTCCAGCAGTTGCGTTTCGAGCGGCATCCCGAGCCGAGCTGGCTGATTTCCAGCCCGGGTACCGGCGGTACCACCGCGACCCTCGGGCGTTATGTGCGTTATCGCCAGCATTGCACCCGGGTGTTATGCGCCGACGCCGAGCGCTCGGTGTTCTTCGAGTATTACCAGACCGGTGATGCCAGCCTGCGCCTGGACTGCGGTTCGCGGATCGAAGGCATTGGCCGGCCACGGGTAGAAGCGTCATTCCTGCCCAAGGTGATCGATGCGATGGTCAAGGTGCCGGATGCCTTGTCGTTGGCGGCCATGCATTACCTGGCGCAACGCTTGGGACGGCGGGTCGGGGGTTCCAGCGGTACCAATCTGATCGGCGCGTTGATTGCCGCGCAGCAGATGCAGGCGGCAGGGGAGTCGGGGTCTATCGTGGCGATTCTGTGTGATGGGGGCGAGCGTTATGCCACGACCTATTACGACGATGCGTGGCTGGTCGGGCAAGGGTATGAGTTGGAGGAGCTGATTGACGCTGTTGCAGCCAGTGTCGAGCGTGGCGAGCCGTTGCCGGACAGCATCCTGCGCGCCAATATCTAAAATTTCCTGTGTATGGAGACCATTGTGGGAGCCGGGCTTGCCCGCGATGGCCGTAGGTATCTACACAACTCTCCAGTGGCGAGCGGGCTTGTCGGAACGCCGCATCGCCCGCGCTGGGCTGCGAAGCAGCCCTAAACCCGGCCATCAGAGGTTTATCTGAAGAAACGCGGAGGGCTTTTTGGGGCTGCTTCGCAGCCCAGCGCGGGCGATGCGGCGTTCCGACAAGCCCGCTCGCCACAGGAAAGTTCGTCAGTTTCTGAAAGTTGTGTAGATACCTATGGTGGCCATCTCGGGCAAGTCCGGCTCCCACAATAGAGAGGGGTGTTTGCGGGTGAGCTGTCAGGCCTCGATGCCGAGGATATCCCGGGCCACGGCTTCGGCAATCCGAATCCCGTCAACGCCTGCCGACAAGATCCCACCGGCATAACCGGCGCCTTCGCCGGCCGGGAACAGGCCTTTGACATTCAAGCTCTGCATCGACGCATCGCGGGTGATCCGCAGCGGTGACGAAGTGCGGGTCTCGATCCCGGTCAGTACCGCGTCGTGCAGCGAGTAGCCCTTGATCTGCTTCTCAAAGGCCGGCAACGCTTCGCGGATGGCCTCGATGGCGAAGTCTGGCAAGGCCAGGGCCAAGTCACCGAGGGCTACACCTGGCTTGTAGGACGGTTCCACAGTTCCAATGGCGGTGGACGGCTTGCCGGCGATGAAATCACCGACCAGTTGCGCCGGCGCTTCGTAGTTGCTGCCGCCGAGGATGAACGCGTGGGACTCCAGGCGCTCCTGCAACTCGATCCCGGCCAGAGGGCCACCCGGGTAGTCCACTTCCGGGGTGATGCCGACCACGATCCCGGAGTTGGCATTGCGCTCGTTACGCGAGTACTGGCTCATGCCATTGGTCACGACCCGATTTGGCTCGGAAGTGGCCGCAACCACCGTACCGCCCGGGCACATGCAGAAGCTGTATACCGAACGGCCGTTCTTGGCGTGGTGCACCAGCTTGTAGTCGGCCGCGCCCAGTTTCGGGTGCCCGGCATACTTGCCCAGGCGTGCGGCGTCGATCAGCGATTGCGGGTGTTCGATGCGAAAGCCCACCGAAAACGGCTTGGCTTCCATGTACACACCACGGCCGTGGAGCATGCGGAAGGTGTCGCGGGCGCTGTGGCCGAGGGCAAGAATCACGTGCTTGGAGAGGATCTGTTCGCCCCCAGCGACCACCACGCCATTCAACTGGCCGTCTTCGATCAGCACGTCGGTGACCCGCTGTTCAAAACGCACCTCACCGCCCAGGGCGATGATCTGCTGGCGCATGTTTTCCACCACACCGGTCAGACGAAAGGTGCCGATGTGCGGCTTGCTGACATAGAGGATCTCATCCGGCGCGCCGGCCTTGACGAACTCATGCAAGACCTTGCGCCCGTGGAACTTCGGGTCCTTGATCTGGCTGTAGAGCTTGCCGTCGGAAAAGGTCCCGGCGCCGCCCTCGCCGAACTGCACGTTGGACTCGGGGTTGAGTACGCTTTTGCGCCACAGGCCCCAGGTGTCCTTGGTACGTTGGCGCACTTCGCGGCCGCGTTCGAGGATGATCGGCTTGAAACCCATCTGCGCCAGCAACAACCCGGCAAAGATCCCGCAAGGGCCGAAGCCGACAACGATGGGCCGCTCGCTCAGGTCTGCCGGCGCCTGGCCCACGACCTTGTAGCTGACATCGGGCGCGGCATTGATATTGCGGTCGTCGGCGAACTTGAGCAGCAGGGCAGCTTCACCCTTGACCTCAAGGTCGACGGTGTAGATAAAGCACAGCTCCGACGATTTCTTGCGCGCATCGTAGCTGCGTTTGAACAGGGTGAAATCGAGCAGATCATCACTGGCGATGCCCAGGCGCTGCACGATGGCCGGCCGCAGGTCTTCTTCGGGATGGTCGATGGGCAGCTTGAGTTCGGTGATTCGTAGCATGACAGGATCCGATATGCGGCGTTTGGTAGGGCCGGCGGTTTTGCAAACCGGCGATTATAAGCCCCAACGACGCATTCCCGTCATGCTAAAACAGCCCAGGGGCGAATCAGTCATCTCGCGAGCCGCCAAATGCCGCGCAGCCACGCTGCACTTGACCGTTGATCCGAAGTTCGGCGCTCATGTGTTGCAGGCTGCCGCTGACGCTATCGATGCAGCGCTGGGGCGCGACCCACAGTTCAATCTGCTGGCCGTTGGCTTCGGTGGTGAGGTTGAAACGGCCGTCACCCAGTTGCTCTTCCACATAAGGTACCGGCAACGGTGGCTGGCCTTCGCGTTGCAGGACCATGCCCTTGTTGGTCACATTCAGTGCCCAGGCTGGCTTGTGCCCGTTGGCGCGCAGGATCATGCGCTTGAAGTCCGGGTCGTCACAGGCTGAGGTCGAGCGTTCGACGCGGTATAGCTGTTGCAGCTCCACCTGGCCCTGGGTGCCGCTGGCGACCCCGGAAAACTTGCCGCGCAAGTCGGCAAACAACGCCCCTTGCTGGCCGGCCAGGGACGCCGCTTCCTGGAGGATGCTGGTACCGCCGGTATCGTTGACCACGTAGTTACGCTGGTCATGGCAGGGCTGGAACAGCAATTTGTCGCCGATGGCCGTCAATTCGCCTTGCATGCGAGTCAGGCCCGCAGTGGAGGGCGTCGCCGGATCGCGTTCAAACACCTGGCAGGCAGCGAACAAGGGCAGCAGGGCAAACAGAGCAAGGGTACGGGCGGCAAACATTATCGGGTCTCCTGACAAGTGCCGCCACGTTACGCAGGCTGGCGCTGCATCACAAGCCGAGGATGGCGGGCGATTAGGTTTCAGCATTTTAATGGCGCGCGGATTTAAGCCTTTTCCTCTGTTTGCTGTGCCAACCTTGTGCAACGTTCAAGCTTTTCAAAGGAGCACGTGTATGAGCCTTCGATGGGCCTTTTTCGCCCTCGTTTGGATGACGCCCCTGGCCTGGGCCCAGGCTCCGGCCAAGCTGTTCTACAGCTCACAGACCGACTTTACCGAGATCACGGTGAGCCTGAAAAAAGCCTCTGTGCCCCGGCCTGAGTTTATTCAAGTCAACGTGACGCTGACGCCCGAAGCCAGGGCGCGTACCAAAGCCCTGAGCCTGTTGGCCATGCACAAACGGATAACGCTGTATCTCAATGGCCGGCAGCTCAATACCGCGACGGTTCAGAGTGTCCTCGACGGCCCCGACCTGACGTTTTCCATTCCCCGTGACCAGCTGCTGGAGATGATGCCATCGCTGCTCGAGTGATACTGGCCGGCCGCCGTTCAGCCGACGATGTAAGTCTGTCCGGTCTGTAAGCCTTCAACACTCTTTGCGTAGGCTAATGCCACCTCCGCCGCAGGAACCGGCTTGAAGCCCCTGAAGTACGGCGCATAGCTGCCCATAGCCTCCACCAACACGGTCGGGCTGACCGAATTGATGCGCAAGCCCCGTGGCAATTCAATCGCCGCCGCTTTGATGAAGGCATCGATGGCGCCATTGACCAGTGCGGCCGAAGCGCCGGTGCGGATCGGGTCGCGATTGAGGATGCCGCTGGTGAAGGTGAACGACGCACCGTCGTTGGCAAACTCGCGGCCGATCAGCAGCAGGTTGACCTGGCCCATCAGTTTGTCTTGCAGGCCGAGGTCGAAGTGGCTGGCATCCATGTCGCCCAGGGGCACGAAGTTGACGTTGCCGGCGGCGCAGACCAGGGCGTCGAACTTGCCAGTTTGCGCAAACAGTTGGCGGATCGACGCGCTGTTGCTGATATCGACCTGAAAGTCGCCGCTCTGGCGACCAATGCTGATCACTTCGTGGCGCTGGGACAGCTCGGCCTTGACTGCCGAGCCCACCGTGCCGCTGGCGCCAATCAACAGGATTTTCATGGTGTGGTACCTCAAAGGGTTCAAGTGAGCCTGCAGTCTAGAGTGGTTTTTTCGGCGGATAAGCGCACTAATAGGCAACCTTTGGTTTTCAATTGGAAACAATCCATGAGCGAGATGGACGACCTGGCGGCGTTTGCGGTGTTGATCGAAGCCGGCAGCTTTACCCTGGCAGCCCAGCAACTGGGCTGCAGCAAGGGGCAGCTGTCCAAGCGCATCAGCCAGCTGGAGGCACAGTTCTCGGTGGTGTTACTGCACCGCACCACCCGCCGACTCAATCTGACCGCTGCCGGCGCGGCCCTGCTGCCACAAGCCCAGGCGCTGGTCATCCAGGTGGACCGCGCACGTCAGGCATTGGCCCGGCTGAAAGACGATGTGGCCGGGCCGGTGCGTATGACGGTTCCGGTTTCCCTGGGCGAAACCTTCTTTGATGGCCTGTTATTGGAGTTTTCCCGCCAGTACCCGCAAGTGCAGGTCGAAGTGGATCTGAGCAATAATTATCGCGACTTGGCCAGGGACGGTTTTGATCTGGCGGTACGCTCAGAGGTTGCCAACGATGAGCGCCTGGTCGCCAAGCCCCTGTTGGCCTGGCATGAAATGACCTGTGCCAGCCCAGCATATCTGCAACAGTACGGTGAGCCGCTGACACCCGCGGATCTGGTTGGGCACCGCTGTTTACTCAACAGCCATTACAGTGGGCGTGAAGAGTGGTTGTATCACCAGCAGCACGAGCTGTTGCGAGTGCGGGTGGATGGCACGTTTGCCTCCAACCACTACAACCTGCTGAAAAAGGCCGCGCTGGTGGGGGCCGGTATCGCACGGTTGCCGTCCTATCTGTTGCAAGAGGAATTGGCTGACGGCCGGCTTCGTTGGCTCTTGCGTGATTATCAGACCCGCAGCATGCCGATGTACCTGGTGCACCCATATCAGGGCGGGCTACCGCGTCGCACCCAAGTGCTGGCCGATTACCTGGTGGGCTGGTTCAAACGTAACGGCGAAGCGTTGGACCGGCTCTAGCGCCAGCGCCGGGCGATCCAGTGATCAATCGATAGCCGTCCTGGCCCCTTGGCCATCAATACCAGAAGCAACGCGATCCAGGTGACGTGGGTCGGGTAGGCATCCGGATAGACAAACAGCTGAATCACCAGGGTCATGCCCAGTAACGCCAGCGCTGAAAAACGCGTGGCGAGGCCCAGCAGAATCAGGACCGGGAAAAAATGCTCGGCGAACGTCGCCAGGTAGGCGGCCACTTCTGCGGGCACAAACGGTAGCCGGTATTCACTTCGAAACAACGGCACGGTGGAGCTGGCCAGGTGGGGTATGCCCAGTTCGAAGGTGCCATCTATCAGGTCGACGGCAAACCCCTGGACCTTGGTCTGGCCGGACTTCCAGAACACCGCCGCAATGGAAAAGCGTGCGACAAGGGCGATCAGGCTGTAGGGGATTTTTTCGAAGGTTTGAGTGATGCGTGCACTCAGGCACGGGGCGGCAGTATTCATGGGTGTACCTTGATTTGGGTGATGGCGCGGTGGTTGATCAGCAGTCCCAGACATTGGTGCAGGTCGAATTCGCTGGCCGCGTCGCGGGCGTATGCCATCGCCATTTCCAGGGGCCAATCGTTGTTCAGGCTGTTGATGAAGGTCACGCAGCCGCTGTCGATGCAAAACACTTCGACCTCCAGGCCGTTGCGCAGGACCAGCGCACTTTGCCCATGCCAGGGGTCGAGTCGGGCGACGGGGTCGGTGGTTTGGTGCGCAGCCCATAGCGCCACCACGGCGTAGTCCGAGCGCAAGGTGGCAACGCAGGGATGCAATTGCAGGCGCACGTTGCCCAGACTTGATAACTGCTGCAGTTGGTTCACCACGGCGTGTGGATTGGCCACGGGGGTGTCGATGGCGTGATATGCACTGATGCGCAAGCGTTCCAATCGAGCCACGTCGGCCACGTACGGCACATCGGCAGCGGGGGCGAAGCCCTTGATAAAGTCCGCCAGGTCACTGCCGTAGTCGTGGAGCAGCGGGCTGATAGGTGGGTACGCCTGGATATACAACCCCGCCATCGCCCGGAAAAAATGCTCGCCCACCAGTTGTTGGGTCACCGGGTAACTGTCGGCCAGGGCATTGATCAATGAGCTGTGGACGTTATTGCGATACACCGCAAAACGGCTGGCAGGATCGGCGCCATTGCGGCTGAATAATCCACCCGGGCATGGCAGGCCCGGCGTAAGCAGGGCCTGGGCGAACTGTTCGTGCCGGTTCATGGGTGCACCGCCGCAGCCAGCAGATGCTGGTCCGCTTGCCGGGCTTCGGCGTGCAATACGCTAAAGGCCGGTACATCGTTGTCGCGCTCGATCAGCGTAGCCACCGGGCCGGTGCGTTGCAGTGCCTGTTGATACAACTGCCAGACGGCGTTGTCGACCGGCGCTCCGTGGTCATCGATCAGCAGGCGATCACCGAGGCTGTCGGCATCTTCGGCAAAACCCGCCAGATGAATCTCGCCCACGCTGTGCAAAGGCAAGGCATTGAGGTAGGCCAACGGATCCTGCTGATGATTGATGCAGGACACATACACATTGTTCACGTCCAGCAACAAGCCGCAGCCGGTGCGCCGGACGACCTCGCTGATAAAGTCGGTTTCGTCCAGGGTGGAGTGTTGGAACAGCAGGTAGGTCGACGGGTTCTCCAGCAACATGCGCCGCTTGAGCGTGCTTTGTACCTGGTCAATGTGTTCGCACACCCGCTTGAGGGTTGCGTCGTCATAGGCCAGGGGCAGCAGATCATTGAGAAACACCGGGCCGTGGCTGGACCACGCCAGGTGTTCGGAAAAGGAGTGGGGTTGATAGCGTTCCACCAGTGCCGCCAGGCGCGCCAAGTGAGCGTGGTCCAGCGGGCCTTCGCCGCCGATGGACAGGCCGACGCCGTGCAGCGACAGCGCATAGTGCTCGCGGATCAACCCCAGGTAGTGGTGGAACGGTCCGCCGGCCACCATGTAGTTTTCGGCGTGGACCTCAAAAAAACCAATGTCGGGCAGGGTGGCGAGCACTTGCTGGAAGTGCTCGCTCTTGAGCCCCAGCCCGGCCCGCCGCGGAAGGCCGGGAGCCTGGGCGACATCAGGCAGGGATGAAAGCGTCATCGTCAGTACTCAGGCGGGGGATTCAGGATTTGGCCTTGAAGGCTTCCAGTTGGCCAAAACCGGTTGGCGAGGTTTTGCTTTCCATCTTCATGCAGGTGCCCTCGGGGACCAGGTTCCAGGCGTTGGCCTGGTAGTCGGTTTTCGAGGTGCCCGCGCAGGTGGTGCCAGCGCCTGCGGCGCAGTCGTTCTTGCCTTTGAGGGCGACGCCAAAGCATTTTTCCATCTTCGGCTCGTCGGCATGGGCGACAGTGGTCAGGGTGCTCAGGCTCAAGGCAGAACCCAGGGCCAGGACGAGGGTGGCGGCGGACAATGAACGGGTGGTAGTGGTCATGGTGTTTCTCCAGTAGTGAGGTAGGTAAGAAAGCGTTTGGGCTTGCTTACCCCACTAGAGAAAGGGGGGAGGGGATCGTTACACGGGGATCGAAGAAAACTTGAAAACAACGCAAATTCTACGGTTCACACAAAACAAATGTGGGAGCGGGCTTGCCCGCGATAGAGGTGTGTCAGCCAATACATCCGGCCCTGGCACTCCGCCATCGCGGGCAAGCCCGCTCCCACATTTTTTACGCCGTTTTTAGCCGCCCAGGTACGCCTCGCGCACTTTCGGGTCGGTCAGCAATTGCTCTCCGCTGCCCTGCATCACCACCCGGCCGTTTTCCAGCACATAGGCACGGTCGGCAATTTTCAACGCCTGGTTGGCGTTCTGCTCCACCAAAAACACCGTCACACCGTCCTTGCGCAGTTGCTCGATGATGTCGAAGATCTGCTGGATGATGATCGGCGCCAGACCCAGGGAAGGTTCGTCCAACAGCAGCAGTTTGGGCTTGCTCATCAGCGCACGGCCGATGGCGAGCATCTGCTGTTCGCCGCCGGACATGGTGCCGCCGCGCTGGCTGAAACGCTCCTTGAGCCGAGGGAACAGGTGCAGCACCTTGTCCATCTGCTCCTGGTAATCGCCCTTGTCGGTAAAGAACCCGCCCATGGCGAGGTTTTCTTCCACGGTCAGGCGGGCAAACACCCGACGGCCTTCCGGGACCACGGCAATGCTCTTGCGCATGATCGCTGCCGAGTGCTGGCCCACCAGTTCCTCACCCATGTAGCGGATGCTGCCGCTGTGAGCCTGGGGCGAACCGCACAGGGTCATCAGCAAGGTGGACTTGCCGGCACCGTTGGCACCGATCAGGGTGACGATCTCGCCCTGGCGCACTTCCACGTTGACGTCGTGCAGGGCCTGGATCTTGCCGTAGAAAGTGGAAACGTTTTCGAATTGCAGCATTTACGCTTCCCCCAAATAGGCTTTGATCACTTCCGGGTTGTCGCGGATCTGCTCCGGCGTCCCGTTGGCCAATGGCGTGCCCTGGTTGATCACGACGATATGGTCGGAAATGCTCATGACCAGTTTCATGTCGTGCTCGATCAGCAGCACGGTGGCGTTGTTTTCTTCACGCAGCACACCGATCAACGCCTTGAGGTCTTCGGTTTCCTTGGGGTTGAGGCCTGCCGCCGGTTCGTCGAGCATCAGGATCCGCGGGCGGGTCATCATGCAGCGGGCGATTTCCAGGCGACGTTGCTGACCATAGGCCAGGGTGCCGGCTGGGCGGTTGGCAAACTCGGTGAGGTTGACCTTGTCCAGCCAATACGCGGCGTACTCCATGGCCTCGCGCTCGCTCTTGCGGAACGCCGGGGTCTTGAACAGGCCTGCGAAGAAGTTGGTGTTCAGGTGACGGTGCTGGGCAATCAGCAGGTTTTCCACTGCGGTCATGTCCTTGAACAACCGCACGTTCTGGAAGGTCCGCACCACGCCCTTGCGGGCGATCTCGTGACCAGCCAGGCCCTGGATCGGCTGGCCGTCCAGCAGGATGCTGCCACCGGCCGGCTTGTAGAAACCGGTCAGGCAGTTGAACACCGTGGTCTTGCCGGCGCCGTTGGGGCCGATCAAGGCGACCACTTGTTTCTCTTTGACGGTCAGGGCAACGCCATTGACCGCCAGCAAGCCGCCGAAGCGCATGCTCAGGTTTTCGACTTTCAGGATCTCGCGGCTCATTTGCGCAGCTCCATATGTGGACGTTGCATGGGCAGCAGGCCTTGAGGGCGCCAGATCATCATCAGCACCATCATGGCGCCGAACATCAACATGCGGTACTCGCTGAACTCACGCATCAGTTCCGGCAGCAGGATCATCACGATGGCCGCAAGAATCACGCCCAACTGCGAGCCCATGCCACCCAATACCACGATGGCGAGGATGATTGCCGACTCGATGAAGGTAAACGACTCCGGCGTCACCAGGCCTTGGCGAGCAGCAAAGAAGCTACCGGCAAAACCGGCGAACGCAGCACCCAGGGTAAAGGCGGAGAGCTTGATGATGGTCGGGTTCAGGCCCAGCGCGCGGCAAGCGATTTCGTCTTCACGCAGCGCTTCCCACGCGCGCCCGATCGGCATGCGCAGCAGGCGGTTGATCACGAACAGCGCGGCCAGGGCCAGCAGCAGGGCGACCAGGTACAGGAACACCACCTTGCTCACCGGGTTATAGGCAATCCCGAAGTATTCGTGGAAGGTCTGCATGCCCTCGGCAGCGGAGCGATCAAACGACAAGCCGAAGAACGTTGGCTTGGGAATGCTGCTGATGCCGTTGGGACCACCGGTGATATCGGTGAGGTTACGCAGGAACAGGCGGATGATTTCACCGAAGCCCAGGGTCACGATGGCCAGGTAGTCACCGCGCAGGCGCAACACCGGGAAGCCCAGCAGGAAGCCGAACGTCGCCGCCGCCATGCCGGCCAATGGCAGGCAGATCCAGAAGCTCCAGCCCAGGTAGTGCGAGAGCAGCGCGTAGGTGTAGGCACCCACTGCGTAGAAGCCCACGTAACCCAGGTCGAGCAGCCCGGCCAGGCCCACCACGATGTTCAGGCCCAGGCCCAGCAACACGTAGATCAGGATCAGGGTGGCAATATCCACCGCACCACGGGAGCCGAAGAATGGCCAGATCAACGCGGCCACGATCAGGCCGATGATGATGTAGCGCTGGGTGCGCGGCAGGGTCAGGAACTGGCTGACCTTGGGCGAGACCAGCGGGCCCCGGTTGGACTTGAGCAGCGCACCAACCTGCTGGGTGAACAGTACCCGCAGGAACATCAGCACCGAGCACAGGGCAATGATGGTCAGTGTCACCGGCCCAGTGCCGTGTACTTCAAGGTTGATCCCGACAATGCTCAACTTGAGCCCGAGTACCGGAAAGGCCACGGCCCATACCAGCAAGGCGCTGAAAAACGCCGATTTAAGATATCTGCTCATACTTTCTCAACCTCCGGACGGCCCAGGATGCCGGTCGGCCGGAATAACAGCACCAGAACCAATAGACCGAAGGCCACCACGTCCTTGTACTGGTCGCCGAAGATATCGGCACCAAAGGCTTCGGCCACACCCAGCACCAGCCCCCCGAGCATGGCGCCCGGAATACTGCCGATGCCGCCCAGAACCGCCGCGGTAAAGGCTTTGAGGCCCACCAGGAAGCCGGCGTTGGGGTTGATCACGCCATACTGCATGCTCAGCAGCACCGCCGCGACGGCGGCCAATGCAGCACCGATCACGAAGGTCAGGGCAATGATGTTGTTGGTGTTGATGCCCAACAGGTTGGCCATCTTGATGTCTTCGGCGCAGGCCCGGCAGGCGCGCCCCAGACGGGAGCGGGAGATGAACAGGGTCAGGCCGAGCATCGCCACCAGGGTGACGACGAAGACCAGGATCTGCATGTAGGAAATCAGGACTTCTTCTGCACCGCCCGGCCCGAAGGAAATACTGCCCGGGATCAGGTTGGGAATGGACTTGTCCTTGGAGTCCTGGGATAGCAATACGGTGTTCTGTAGGAAAATCGACATGCCGATGGCGGAAATCAACGGGATCAACCGGTTGCTGCCACGCAAGGGGCGGTACGCAACGCGTTCGATACTGTAGCCGTAGGCACTGGTTACGACGATTGACGCAAGGAACGCGGCAGTCATCAATAGCGGCAGGGAGTGGATACCCATCATGGCCAACCCGGCAATGGCGATGAAAGCCACATAGGAGCCAATCATGTACACCTCGCCGTGGGCGAAGTTGATCATTCCAATGATGCCGTAAACCATTGTGTAGCCAATGGCTATCAAGGCATAGGTGCTGCCAATGGTCAGGCCATTAACCAGCTGTTGGAAAAAATGATAGATCTCAGGCATTACAGCGCTCCTAAAAACCCGATACGCATTTCACTGGTGGAGTCATCTTCCAGCCTGGTGCTGTGTTCTGTGAGCACATTTGCACAAAGCATTTGCCAGCGAACCGCTGGTGACGGTTTTAAGATTTTCAGGTGAACCAGCGCCCGGATCGCGGGTGCGTGGCCCATAAACCTCGTAAAACAAAACCCACTGCTTGCACAGTGGGCTTGTTGTCCAGTAACGCCTGGCTTACTGAGGGGAAACTTCGGTTTTTGGTTGACCGAAGTGCCATTCGTAGACCACGAACTTGAAGTCTTTCAGGTCGCCCTTGGCGTCGAAGCTCAGGTCGCCGGTCGGGGTCTTGAAGGTACCCGCGTGGATGGCCTCGGCTACTTTGGTGGTGTCTTCGCTTTTGGCAGCAGCGATGCCGCCGGCGATGATTTCCACCGCCGAGTAGGCTGGGAACACGAACGGACCGCTTGGGTCTTTGCCGTCAGCCTTGAGTGCGTCGACGATTGCCTTGTTGGCAGGGTCTGCGTCGAAGGATTTCGGCAGGGTGACCAGCAGGCCTTCGGAGGCTTTCTGGGCGATTTGCGAGATGGAGTCGTTACCCACGCCTTCCGGACCCATGAACTTGGCTTTCAGGCCTTTTTCCTGGGCTTGGCGCAGGATCAGCCCCAGTTCTGGGTGGTAGCCGCCGTAGTAGACGAAGTCGACGTTGGCTTGCTTGAGCTTCTGGATGATCGAGGAGAAGTCTTTGTCACCGGCGTTCAGGCCTTCGAACACGGCAACCTTGGTGCCTTTGCTCTCGAGGGTCTGCTTGACCGCAGTGGCGATGCCTTCACCGTACTGTTGCTTGTCGTGCAGTACTGCAACGACCTTCGGCTTGACGTGGTCGGCGATGTAGTTGCCGGCCGCTGGGCCCTGGGCGCTGTCCAGACCGATGGTACGGAAGACCAGCTTGTAGCCACGAGCGGTGATTTCCGGGCTGGTGGCGGCAGGCGTGATCATGATCACGCCTTCGTCTTCGTAGATGTCGGTAGCGGGTTGAGTGGAGCTGGAGCAGAGGTGGCCGACCACGAACTTGACGCCGTCGTTGACCACTTTGTTGGCTACGGCAACGGCTTGTTTAGGGTCGCAAGCGTCATCGTATTCCTTGGCTTCGAGCATCTTGCCGTCGACACCGCCCTTGGCGTTGATGTCTTTGATGGCTTGCTTGGCGCCCATGAACTGCATATCGCCGTATTGGGTCACAGGGCCGGTTTTAGGGCCGGCAATACCGATCTTGATGGTGTCAGCTGCGAACGAATGGCCGGCAACCCCAGCCAGGACCATAGCGGCAAACAGTTTGGAAATCTGCTTAGTAGCCTTATTCATAGTGCTCCACTCTTACTGTTGTATTTTTTATAGTTCTAGCGGCCTTGTGGGCTACAGAACCGGATCAGATATCTCGGATATCCCCCCGGCAGCGGCCTGGCAACTGTACCGGTACAGTGTAGAGCGCCGGTTGATCGCTTGAAAAGCTAGCTACTGGGGGCAAACCCTGGGTATGTCGCTTAAATGAAAGAAAAAGACAGAATTGCGGCGGGTGAATGCCAGAGTCTCGGGCAATCCTTGGCGTTCCTGACGCTTTCAATCGGTGCCTCAATTGCAACTGGGTTTTTCTGAGGAAGTCTCGACGGTATGATTGCGCCGATTTTTTCCTCAGGTGAGTTCCCATGACGCAAGAACCTAGCACCCTCTATGCCAAGCTGCTCGGCGAAACCGCGGAAATTTCCTGGAAGGAGCTTGAGCCGTTCTTCGCCAAGGGTGCCCTATTGTGGGTCGACGCGGGCCTGGATTTGATCGAAGCCGCCGAGGGCATGGCCGAGGACAGCCGGGACAAAGTGGCCGCCTGGCTGGCCTCGGGGAGCCTTGGCGAAGTGTCTGCGACGCGGGCATTGGACCTGCTGGAGCGTGATCCGAGCCTGTGGGCGGTGGTGGTTTCGCCGTGGATTCTGATCCAGGAAAGGGCATCGAATTAAATGTTCGCACTGAAATGGTGCGAGTTTTTCCCGGTGGGAAGTGTGTAGCGGAGTAACCGCTTTCCCCATGATGGCAACTGGCCGTGAAGAAAGGTCACAGGCGAGGGTGACGTAAACGTCATGGGAACAGTTTTGCGGGCCGCGAATGGCTCGGGGAATTGTTTCTTGGTGTGGCAAGGTTATGGATATTGTCGCCTGGCAGACCGCTTTCGCGAGCAAGCCCGCAGTCGACCGCATTCCAAGGGTGGACCTCGGTCAACTGTGGGAGCGGGCTTGCCCGCGAAGGCCGCGCCGCGGTCTAAGCCGTCTTCCCGGTATGGTTATTCAAGGAAATAACCTTGGTCTTGCCAATCCGGTGACGATAAATCTCACGCAGGTACTTGATCGCCTTCTTCACACAGTCCCGCGACAGGCGGATGTCGTTGATCGAGACAAACTTCTCTTTGTCATTGATCAGCTCGCGGTACTTCTTCTCATACATCGGCTTGATCGCGTACCAGTTGGTATCGAGGATTTTCGCCGGGTTCTCGAATTCGTTGAGCAACTCGTCAATACGGTCCTCGTCGAAGTCTTCATGGATGATGAAGTCCAGGATCGAGTTGTCCAGCGTCTCGTCGAAGCGGTACGGGTTGCGGGCAAAGCAGCGTTTGATAAAGGCCACGATCAACGTCAGGAAATCATCCGACAGGCACGGGCTCTTGGCGATCAGCGTGGTCAGCGACAGGTTGGCCGAGGCGCCGATCACCAGTGCGTAACGCTTGAGGGTGGTGTTGGGGAACAGGCTGTTGAGGTGCGTCTTGAGCCGGTTCAGGTCCATATAGGACAGTTTGTAGTCCTTGGGCAGGGAGACGATGGACACCACCGACGAGCAGTTCTTGAAGAAGTGCAGGTCATGCAGGGCCGCCGCGTCATAGCCGGAATTCTTGTACTGCTCCAGCGACGCCCGATAGCGCTTGGACTCGATCGGCAGCAGGCTGATGCCTTCGATGGCCTGGGTGACCTTGTTGAAGTGGGGCAGGTCGATGGAGCGGAAGAACAGGTCATCGATGTTCAAGCGCTGCGGTTCTTTTTCGAACACCTTGAACTTGTCATTCGACGGCGCCGGGGTTTCCGGGACCACAGACTCGGCATAGGCAATCGCCACCGGCCCCGCCAGGCTCATGAACAGGTCGTTGGCGTCCAGGCGAATGGTTTCACCGATATCAATGCCGGCCCGGCGGAAATAGTTCTGGTCGTAGTCGGTTGTCACCGCCTGGGCCGTCAGAATGTTGAAGATCTGCTGTGAGATGTACTGGTTGGCGTGTTTTTCCATGGCATTGACGTCAATGTTCTGGATGTTGCCATCGTCGCTTTCTTCGGCGTAACGCATGATGTCGTTGGAGATCAGCATCATGGCGTTCCACGGGCGAATACGCCCTTTGACGCTGGCCTCGCTGCTGTCTTCATTGTCGAAGTTGTACGAGAAGTCCCATTCCTCCGACAGGTACTTGCACAGCAGCCGCCCGGCGTTGATGTGCAGCGCCTCGGACATTTCGCTGCGGTGATCGGAGATATTCGGCAGCACGCAAATGCCGCTGGTGAAGATCGGCTCGAACACAAAGGCGTGGCCGCTCTTGCTGTCGTGCTCGTCGGCGGGCTTGGTGTCGAAGGTCTTGTTCATGTACGAGTGCTGTTGGGCCAGGCCAAATTCCGAGGCCATGCCCGAGCCGGTGCCGCCGCCGGCGCTGAAGATCGAGAAGTACAGGCGCGACTGGTTGGCCTTGATCCCGCAGGAATCGATCAGGTACGAATGGATCATCTTCCAGTCGGGGCTGGAAAAACGCTGGGTGTCTTTGTTGAGGATGATCTTGGCCAGGTACTGGCCGAGGATCGGTGCGTTACCGGCGCCACCGGCGTGCACTTCCGACAGGTCCATGATTTTCATCTTGCTGTAGTCGCGCAAAAAGCCGCTTTTTTCGCCCTTGCGGGAAAAACGGATGCGCCCGGCAATGTCTTTGTCCAGGTCGCCGAGCATCACCAACGGTTCTACCAGGAATACCGGCTTGCTGGCCTTGCTGGCGCCCAGGCGCAGGTTGTTGCGGATCCATTGGGCAGGGCTGTAGCCCTTTTCAACGTAGGATTTGTCTTCGGTGCTGAACTCGTTCAAGTAGAACTTGCGCGCGTTGTAGACCAACTCCGCGACATCCAGGGCAATGTTGGAACCGCAGCGCCCCAAGCCGATCAGGCAGACCGAGGGAAATTCCTGCTCGCTGCGTAACTCGCTGTCGCCCTCAAGGTGCGGCGGGCGTGGGAACACCATATCGCGCAGGCCGTCGAGGTTGTCGAGGATGCGGTCGGTATTGGTTTCGGTGAAGTACAGGTATTGCTGGGTGCCCAGCGCACGTTGACTGTTCAATGACTTTGAACCTGAGGGTTTTTCCGCAGGAGCTGTCAGCAACACGTCGGATACCGCAGTAACAGGATTATTTTTAGAAGTCATTGTGCGCCATGTGCCTGGACGGATGGCTGGAAAGCATCAAAGAGCCATCACCGAGTGAGAGTTCGCGACTTTTACAGTGCGTTTTAGGCCTCAGCGACCCGTCTTAACCCTATTTTTTCTAGGGAAAAGCGGCGCCGGACTCTCATGAATCGGCCGTTCGTCGGCGTTCTTTAATCAAAATGATGGCGATATGCCAAGGCTTTTGCGCGTCAACGGATGGGACGTACCACCGAAGAGGTGTCCTTGCCGCCTGCCTGGCTTAACGGTGTGAGCGGGTTGTGCTGATCCAGCGCGATGATCAAAGCGCTGACTTCATTGGCCGGCACTGCTGCACTGAGCAGATAACCCTGCACATAGTCGCAACCATGCTTGATCAGAAGCTCCAGTTGCTGCGCAGTTTCCACCCCTTCGGTGATGACCTGCAGGTGCAGGGTGTGGGCCATGCCGATGATCGCCTGGACAATCTCCATATCGGTGGTGGATTTGGGAATGTCCTGGATAAAGGACCGATCGATTTTCAAGGTGTTGAGGGGCAGGCGCTTGAGATAGGAAAGGGAGGAGTAACCGGTGCCGAAGTCATCGATGGACAGCGAAACGCCCAGCGCGCGGATTTGCCGCAGCAGGATCAGGGTGCTGCTGATGTTGCCCATCAGGGCATTTTCGGTGACTTCCAGTTCCAGGCGGCTGGCGGCGATACCACTGCTGCGCAGGGCGTATTCGATCTCGTCCGCCAGTTCGTCACGGGCCAGGTTCAGGGCCGAGCAGTTGACGGCCATGCTCAGGTCGGGGTGGCCCTGTTCCGTCAGCCAGCTCAGGTCGGCACAGGCCTGGCGTAGTACCCAGTTGTCCAGTTCGGCGATCAGCCCGTTGTTTTCGGCAATACCGATAAACCGGTCGGGCGCCAGCAAACCATGGACGGGATGTTGCCAGCGCACCAGGGCTTCAAGCCGGGTGACTTTGCCTTTGCGCAGGTCGAGAATCGGTTGGTAATGCAGGACCAGTTCTTTTTGGTTGCGTAGTGCGTTACGCAGTTCCTCTTCCAGTTGCAGTTCAAGAGAGGCCCGGGTTTTCAGGTTGGAGCTGAAGAAATTCAAGCTGTTGCGCCCGCCATCCTTGGATTGATAGAGCGCCAGGTCAGCGGTTTTCAGCAGTTCCTCGCTGGTGGTTCCATCCTCGGGAAACACGCTGATACCGATGCTGGTGGTCATCACCATGCGCCGGCCGGCCAGCTCGATGGGCTCTTTCATTTTCAGCATGATGCGCTGGGCCATGTGCCGCGCTTCGTCGCGATGATGGATATTGATCAGGATGCAGAACTCATCGCCGCCAAACCGCGCCACTACATCATTGTGGCTGCGTACCGAACTCTTGATATGCCCGGCCAGGACCGTCAGCAGCTCATCGCCGGCGTCATGGCCCAGGCTGTCGTTGATCCGCTTGAAGTGGTCGATGTCGAGGAAAATCACCGCCAGCATGCCCCCGTCGAGGGATTTCTGTGCGAGCTTTTCGGCGAAGATCTGATTGAAACCCCGGCGATTGAGCAGGCTGGTCAAGGCATCATAGTGGGCGACTTGCTGCAGGGACGCGCGCGCCTGGTCCAGTTCGGTCAGCAGGGTATTGACCCGACGCAGGTCGCGTTCCTTGTGCTGCAGTTTCTTGTCGGCGAGGGCCGCACTGATGCTGCTGCCGATCACCAGCAATGTGATGACGGCCACCGACAACCCCAGTTGCGTCGGGTTATTGTCGATTGGCAGTGGCGGCACAGCCCCTGTGGGCAGCAGCAGTTGCATGGCGGCCATGCCGGTGAAGTGCATGCTGAGAATGCCAGCGCCGAGCACCAGGCTGGCGCCGTACTTGAGCAGTTGGTGGAACATCCCGCTGCCACTGCGCAGGTAATGGGACAACAGCAAGGCTGCCAGGCTGGCGCCGATGGCGATGGCCACCGACAACCCGAACAGCGCGCCGGAAAAGTACACCTGGGCCTCGGAGCGCATGGCGGCCATGCCCACGTAATGCATCAGGGCGATGCCCAGGCCCATCCAGATGGAGGCGACCAGGTATTGATGAAAGTGCAGTTGCGCATGACTGAGGGTTTGCATGGCGAATAGCGACGCGACCATTGCGATCAACAAGGAGGCAACGGTCATGAACACTTCGTAATGGATGGCAATGGGCGCCTGGAACGCCAGCATGCTGATGAAGTGAGTCGACCAGATCCCGCCGGCCAGGCAAGCGGCGCCGATCCAGCGCCAGCGGCGTTTTGCCGTGGGGTTGTCAACGTGGCTGACCCGTTCAGCCATGTCCAGGGTGCCGAAGCCCGCTGCGCAGGCAACCAGGTACGCCAGTAGCACCAGGAAGGGGTTATGGTTGCAATCGAGTAATAAATGCCCGCTCTCGGGAAGGGGGGTAAAAAAATGCAGACCCAGCCATTCCATAGCATGTCCCGTTTGAGTCATCTCGTGTCACGGCGCGCGGCGATGACCTATGGATTCGAGTATAGAAGGCTCAACGGAATCGCAAGCGGTAATGGCATTTTGACTTCTTCGATTTTGGCATGCTGACCATAGCCAATTATTCTAAGCGCTGATCGGCAATTCGTACTCGTAAGGCGGTTGCCCAAGCGGCGCCAGGCCGAACGCGGCGCGGGCGGCGTCGCAATCGACGTTCACTTCGCCCTGGCTCCATGACGCTTCGAACTCCCGGCATACGCTGGAACGCTGGGCGTAGATCGAGCAGCGTGTGCCGCTGCCCACTTCGCCTTCCAGGCTGCAGCAGCGCGCCGGCTTTTGGTCGGTGCCGATCATCGCCACTCGGCTGGGGTTGATCTGTACCACCAGTTCATCGGGCACGGTGCCGCCTGATGAAGCGCATTCGCCCCAAAAGAAAGACACGCGAAAGTGTGAACAGCAGGCACCGCAATTCAGACACGGACTGGCATCGGACATGGCACGTCATCAATAAGAGGTAAGGGGGGGAACTGCGGAAGGCTCGCTATTCTATTCCTGCCAAGGCGCTTGGGAAGGGGGGCGCGTGCTTATTTTTTTACCGGGGAAAATCGGGCTGCCCTGGATGAAATTACGCCCTATCAGCTTTACGAATCATTACAGACAACCGCGCCGCGCCTGACTAGATTGCAGGTTCCGGGCAGGATGCGTCGGCATCGAGCCTCTATAACAATAAAGAGACGGACCCATGCAGAACTCGACCCAAGCGGCGAATGCCTGGCGCATTCTGTTCCTGCTGTTCCTGGCCAACCTGTTCAACTTCTTTGATCGCACGATTCCGGCGATCATCATCGAGCCGATCCGCATGGAATGGCACCTCAGTGACTTCCAGCTCGGCATCATCGGCACCGCGTTCACCATCGTTTATGCCATTGCCGGCTTGCCTTTGGGGCGCCTGGCCGATACCGGCTCACGCAGCAAACTGATGGGCTGGGGCCTGGCGAGCTGGAGTGCGCTGACGGCGGTCAACGGTATGGTTGGCAGCTTCTGGACCTTCCTGCTGGTGCGCATGGGCATCGGTATTGGCGAAGCCAGTTATGCACCGGCCGCCAACTCGTTGATCGGCGACCTGTTCCCGGCCCACCGCCGCGCCCGGGCCATGGGGATTTTCATGCTGGGCCTGCCCTTGGGCCTGTTGCTGGCGTTCTTCACCATCGGCGCGATGGTCCAGGCGTTCGACAGCTGGCGTGCACCGTTCTTTATTGCCGCGGTCCCGGGGCTGATCCTCGCGGTCTTCATGTTCTACATCAAGGAGCCCAAGCGCGGCGCCGCCGAAACCGTGCAAGTTTCCCAAGAGAAAGTCGACCGGCCGATTCGTCGCGTGCTGGCGGTCCCGACCTTCCTTTGGTTGGTGCTGGCCGGGCTGTGCTTCAACTTTGCCACCTATGCCTGCAACTCGTTCCTGGTGCCGATGCTGCAACGCTACTTCCTGATGCCGCTGCAAGAAGCAGCGGTGGCAACCGGGGTGATTGTCGGTGTGACGGGCTTGTTCGGCCTGACCCTGGGTGGGCTGGTGGCCGACAAGATTCACCAACGTATCCCCAACGGCCGCCTGCTGTTTGCCGCGTTCAGCCTGATTATTTCCACGGTCTGCACGGCCTGGGCCCTGCATGCGGGGCGCATCGAGATTGGGGTGTTTGTCGCGGTGTTCAGTGTGGGCTGGCTGTTTGCCTATAACTTCTATACCTGTGTGTACACGGCGATTCAGGACGTGGTGGAGCCACGCCTGCGGGCTACGGCCATGGCACTGTTTTTTGCCGGCCTGTATCTGCTGGGTGGTGGTATGGGGCCAGTGGTGGTGGGCGCATTGTCTGATCACTTTGCCCATGCGGCGATGTATGCGGCGGGTGCCGAACAAATGACCGAAGCGTTCAAGGCCGTGGGCCTGCATGACGCCATGTACCTGATCCCGGTGGCGTTGTTCCTGACCATGCTGTTTCTGTTCCAGGCTTCGCGGTGTTTTGTGCGCGATGCCAAGCGGATGAAGGATGGGTTGGGGGTGGTGGAGGTGCCCGGTCCGGCGGTTCCTGCTTGAGATCGAGGTGATGCCATCGCAGGCAAGCCAGCTCCCACAGTTAACCGAGTTGCCAACTGGAACACCGGTCAACTGTGGGAGCTGGCTTGCCTGCGATGAGGCCCTCAAGACCCCATAAAAAAGGCCCGCATTGCGCGGGCCTTCTTGTTTGACAGGGCAGGGCGCGGATCAACCCGCTACCAACACCCGAATCGCTTCCAACCGCAACGCCGCCTTGTCGAGCATGGCCAGACCTTGCTCGCGTTGTTGGCGCAGGGCAACCAGTTCGCTGTCGCGCACGGTTGGGTTGACCGCTTGCAGGGCTGTCAGGCGCGCCAGCTCTTCGTCGGTGTCTGCTGCCAGGCGACGTTGCGCCTCGGCCACACGTTCGGCGTGGCGCGGGGCGATTTTCTCTTCGCCGGCGTTGATCCGTGGCGTCAGCTGGTCACGCTGGGCCTGCACGAACTTGTTGGCGCTGGCCCGTGGCACGCTTTCCAACTGGTCGTTCAGGGTGGTGAATGACACACGGCCCGACAAGTCATTGCCATTGGCATCCAACAGGCAACGCAGTGCCGCTGGCGGCAGGTAGCGACCCAGTTGCAGCGAACGCGGCGCCACCACCTCACTGACGTAGAGCAGTTCCAGTAACACGGTGCCCGGCTTGAGCGCCTTGTTCTTGATCAGCGCCACGGCGGTGTTGCCCATGGAACCGGACAGCACCAGGTCCATGCCGCCCTGGACCATCGGGTGCTCCCAGGTGATGAACTGCATGTCTTCGCGAGACAGCGCCTGGTTGCGGTCGTAAGTGATGGTCACGCCTTCGTCGTCGCCGAGGGGGAAGCTGGCGTCGAGCATTTTTTCGCTGGGCTTGAGGATCAGCGCGTTTTCCGAATGGTCTTCGCTGTCGATGCCAAATGCATCGAACAGGGTTTCCATGTAGATCGGCAGGGTGAACTGATCGTCTTGCTCCAGGATGTCTTCGACCAGCGCATCACCTTCACCTGCGCCGCCGGAGTTGAGTTCCAGCAGGCGGTCGCGGCCGGTGTGCAACTCGGCTTCCAGGCGCTCGCGCTCGGCGCGGGCTTGGTCGATCAGGCCTTGCCATTCGCCGTCGTCGGCGTTTTCCAACAGCGGCAGCAGGCGCGGGCCGAACTGGTGCTGCAAGGCGTTGCCGGTCGGGCAGGTATTAAGGAAGGCATTCAGCGCTTCGTGGTACCACTGGAACAGCCGCTCTTGCGGACTGGTTTCCAGGTACGGCACATGCAATTCGATCACATGCTTCTGGCCGATCCGGTCCAGGCGCCCGATGCGTTGCTCCAGCAAGTCCGGGTGCGACGGCAGATCGAACAGCACCAGATGGTGGGCGAACTGGAAGTTGCGGCCTTCACTGCCGATTTCCGAACAGATCAGCACTTGGGCGCCGAACTCTTCATCAGCGAAGTAGGCGGCGGCACGGTCCCGTTCGAGGATGTTCATGCCTTCGTGGAACACCGTGGCCGGGATGCCGGAGCGCACGCGCAGGGCGTCTTCCAGGTCCATGGCGGTTTCGGCATGGGCGCAGATCACCAGGACCTTGGTGCGCTTGAGCATTTTCAGCTGGTCGATCAGCCACTCGACGCGCGGGTCGAAGCGCCACCAGCGGTTTTCTTCTTCAATATCCGGCTGCGACTGGAAGCTGACTTCCGGATACAACTCGGCATGCTCGCCCAGCGGCAGTTCCAGGTACTCGTCCGGGCATGGCAGCGGGTAGGCGTGCAGCTTGCGCTCGGGGAAGCCTTGCACCGCGGCGCGGGTGTTTCGGAACAGCACGCGGCCGGTGCCGTGGCGGTCCAGCAGTTCACGCACCAGGCGCGCGCTGGCTTCGGTGTCGCCATCGTTGACGGCGGCCAGCAGGGCTTCACCTTCGTTGCCAAGGAAGCCTTGGATAGTCTTGTGCGCAGCCGGTGAAAGACGGCCCTTGTCCATCAATTCCTGGACGGCTTCGGCCACTGGGCGATAGTTCTCGCTCTCGGCGCGGAAGGCTTTGACGTCGTGGAAACGGTTCGGGTCCAGCAGGCGCAGACGGGCGAAGTGGCTGTCCTGGCCCAGTTGTTCAGGGGTTGCGGTCAGCAGCAGCACGCCGGGAATGGTCTCGGCCAACTGCTCGACCAACTGGTATTCGGCGCTGGCTTTCTCTTCATGCCAGACCAGGTGGTGCGCTTCGTCGACCACCATCAAGTCCCAGCCGGCGGCGAACAGCGCGTCCTGGGCTTTCTCGTCATCCACCAGCCATTCCAGGGCCACCAGCGCGAGCTGGGTGTCTTCGAACGGGTTGCTGGCATCGCTTTCGATAAAACGTTCTTCGTCGAACAGCGCAACCTGCAGGTTGAAGCGCCGGCGCATTTCTACCAGCCATTGGTGCTGCAGGTTTTCCGGGACCAGGATCAACACGCGATTGGCGCGGCCGGACAGCAACTGGCGATGGATCACCAGGCCGGCTTCGATGGTCTTGCCCAGGCCTACTTCGTCGGCCAGCAGGACCCGTGGTGCGATACGGTCGGCCACTTCACGGGCAATGTGCAATTGGTGTGCAATCGGCTGCGCACGTACGCCACCCAGGCCCCAGAGCGAGGACTGCAATTGGCGGCTGGTGTGTTCCAGGGTGTGGTAGCGCAGGGAGAACCAGGCCAGCGGGTCGATCTGCCCGGCGAACAGACGGTCGCTGGCGAGGCGGAACTGGATGAAGTTCGACAGTTGGGTTTCAGGCAGAGTGACCTGCTCGTTCTGCCCATTGAGACCGTGGTAGACCAGCAGGCCATCGACATCGTCGACCTCGCGCACGGTCATTTTCCAGCCTTCGAAGTGGGTGATGGTGTCACCCGGCGAAAACCTCACGCGAGTGAGGGGCGCATTCCGTAGCGCATACTGGCGGGTGTCGCCAGTGGCCGGATAGAGCACGGTCAACAAGCGGCCGTCCTGTGCCAGAACGGTGCCTAACCCCAGCTCTGCTTCGCTGTCACTAATCCAGCGTTGCCCCGGTTGATACTGCTGCGCCATGCTGCCTGACTCCCGCCGTGAAAAAGCCGACTATTCTAACGGAACAAGGGCCCCAGCCAAAGGACTCTGACAAAAACTACTCCGCTTGCAGGGATGAAAGAGGGCGATTCGACGGGTGCCAGGGCACGGGTGACTGACGACTGGGTCACAAGTTGGCGAGCCTGGGCTCAAGTCGCTGGTGCGCCAGCCGACAGCCTGCTGACAGGAGACTAATAATTATGCTGCCACCGATCTTGCCCTTGAGTGTTGTGCCGGTCACGTCGCAACTCGACCCCGTGCGCCCAAAGCCCGATATTCCACCGGTGGTCCCCGCGCAGCCGAGCTCCAACGAAAGCACCATCGACCTCAAGCACCGCGACGCCGAACAATCGACGCTGATGCTGCGCGAAGAACAGCGGCGCCAGCAGGAACAGCAGAAACGCCGGCGCGAAGCCGACGAGGATCCCGAGCAGCACCTGGCCATTCCTGGTGATGAGCTCAATGCTGATAACACCGTGCCAGTCGCGCCGCTGATCGAAGACGCGCCCCGCCAGGGTTTGTGGGTGGATGTCGAGGTTTGACCCCCGGGCGGGCCAGGACGCATTATTGAGTCACTCCAGCCACCACGTAAGCCATGCCATGAGTGACGACAAGCTGATCGACCTGAATGCCGAACGGGCCAAACGGGTACATGACCTCAACGACAAGCGCCTGAATGACGTGCGCCAGGCATTCGAGCAGGCCATGCCGTTGGGCAAGACGAAGAAAAAGTCGAAAAACAAACCGAAAAAACGCTGAAATGCTCTGAATCTGTTGATTCAGGTCAGTTATTTCCCTTCTTTACGCCCCGTCGCGGGCGACATTGATCCCCGTCAATTTCTCCTCCCGCCTTCTTGGTTAACTTAGCCCCATCGCAACAGGGCAAGAGCAGGAGGCCGGTCATGTTTTTCGATAATGTGGTTTTCGCCGGGGTGCTGACTGTCGGCCTCATGGTGCTGTTTTTTGTAGGGTTTGGTTTTTTTATCTGGAAAGACGCGAATAAGCGTAAAAAACCATAGGTTTTTCCGGGTTACATGAGCACGCAAGGCATTTTGGGCGACTTCGGTCGCCCTTTTTTTTGCCCGGATTTTGACGCAGTTCTTGTAGGAGCCGGCTTGCCGGCGAAAATCGCCAACGATAACGCGGTGGGCCTGGTGCCCGTGCTGCTCTCCAGTTTTTCGCCGGCAAGCCGGCTCCTACAAGGACAAAAAAAGGCGTGACCCTCGCGGGTCACGCCTTTTTCAGTTGCGCGGGCTGTTAACTGCCCAGCGCCTTGGATGCCAGCCAGAACAACCCGGCCGACAGGCTCACCGTGGCCGGAAGGGTCAGCACCCAGGCCATCAGGATGGTCTTCACGGTGCCGCCTTGCAGGCCGCTCTTGTTCGCGACCATGGTCCCGGCCACGCCCGAAGACAGCACGTGGGTGGTGGAGACCGGCAGGGCGAAGATGTTGGCAAAGCCAATCATGGTGGCGGTGGTGATCTGCGCCGACATGCCCTGGGCATAGGTCATGCCCTGCTTGCCGATCTTCTCACCGATGGTCAGTACCACACGCTTCCAGCCCACCATGGTGCCCAGGCCAAGGGCCAGTGCCACGGCGAGGATCACCCAGAACGGGGCGTACTCGGTGGTAGCGGTCAGGTCTTTACGCAGTTTTTCCAGGTCCGACTTCTCGCGGGAATCAAGGCCTGGCAGCTTGCCGACTTTCTTCGCGGTATCGTCCAGGCACAGCAAGTAGCGACGGACTTCAATGCGCTGGTCGGAGGTCAAGGAGTGGTAGTCAGAGACACCCTTCAATGTGCCGAGGAGGGCGTTGATGGTGGGTTCGGTCTGTTGCGGATTGCAACGGAACTTGCCTGGCAGGTCGTCTCTGACACTTTTGCCCAGGGCAAGGAATTCGCCGAGGGTTTCGTGGTTGCGCTGGTAGAACTGGTTGAGGTGCAGGGTGGCGTCGCGGGTTCGCTCGATCTGGTAAGTGGTGCTGCCCAGATCGAGTACGAACTGCGCGGGCACGATACCAATCAGCACCAGCATGATTAGGCCGATACCTTTCTGGCCGTCGTTGGAACCATGCACGAAACTCACGGCCATCGCCGAAATCACCAGTACCAGGCGGTTCCAGAACGGCGGGTGTTTCTTGTCGTCGAGCTTGCGGCGCTGGTCCGGTGTCTTGTGCATCTTGGACAGCGGACGCCACCATTTAAGACCAATCAACACCAGGGCTGCGACCAGGAAGCCGGCCATGGGCGAGAACACCAGCGAGGCGCCGATATCAATAGCCTTCTGCCAGTTAACCCCGTCGGCCAGCGGAATATCGTTGATCAGGGCATTGGCCAGGCCGACACCGAGGATCGAACCGATCAGCGTGTGGGAGCTGGATGCCGGGATCCCGAAATACCAGGTGCCGAGATTCCATGTGATGGCGGCGGCCAACAATGAGAACACCATGGCCAGGCCATGTCCGGTGTTCACATTGATCAGCAACTCCACCGGCAGCAAGTGCACGATGGCATAGGCAACGCCTACCCCGCCGAGCAACACGCCGAGGAAGTTGAACACCCCGGAAAAGAATACGGCCAGGTGCGGCGGCATCGCTTTGGTATAGATGACTGTGGCCACCGCGTTAGCGGTGTCATGAAAGCCATTGATGAACTCGAAGGCGAGGACAAAGGCGAGGGCGAGCAACAGGCTCACAAGAACCCAGGCATCCAGTCCGCTGAATAAATCGATCATGAAGGTTTTATGACCCGGTCGTAAGGGGGCGCGATTATGCCAGAAAACCTCAGTAATCGATGCACTAGCTGCTCGCCGGTAACATTCTTCAACGAATTAGTTTGGAGGAGGGGTGCGGCTACCAGATATTCCGGTGGTTTGGCAACTCATTGATTTGTAAAGAATAGAGGGTGCGGAGTGGGGTGCGACAATTAAGGTAAGGCGGCTGAAACGGCTGTATGAAATTTCGTAATGGCGTCGAAACTGACGATTGGAGGGCATGCCCAAGGCGCCCCTGCCAGAAGGTGCTGGCAGGGCGGTGACTGGCCAGGGGGCTCAGTCCAGCAGAGCTTATGGCTCTTCGGCCTTGAGGTCCTTTTCGATCTTTTGGATTTCCTGGGCAAACGCCTGGTCGAGCAGGCTGGCTCGTTTGCGCCATGGTTTGCGTTCCGGCTCCGGTTGGGCGGCGTAGGTGGTGACTTCCCCGCCGTAAACATCCTTGTAACGTTGCTCCTGGCGCTCAAGTTCCGCGCGCAGTTCGTCTTTCGTCACATTGCTACCTAATTGAGTTGAGTTTGATTCCGGTGAAGCGCGATATCACGAAGAGGCATACGACTCACCACTTCTGAATTGCGCGCGGCCACGGCACCGGGGAAGTACAACTGTCGTAGCAACAGTTTTCTTTTTCAGGCTGGGTACATGCGGCCAAGGCCTGGATAAGGCAAGGGCTGGGTTCAGCGGGATCAAAGATCGCGCGGCAGGCCCACTTCACATTGTCGCAGAGTGCATTATAGCGGCGCATTTGAATAAGACTATCGTCAACAAGTTAAAAAGCGTCAACTTGGCCTGGTGAGAGGGTAGTTCAATAGTGTCGAGAAGTTGGCGCCACTTGCTTAATAACCGGCATGTGACAGTTGAAAGTAAAATTGGCATTAATTAAGTCAACACTGCTGCGCCTGATCCAGGTAGCCAACAAATTGCGATTATCGAATGATCGTCCGATAATCGCCCAATCTTGGCGCCCCTGCCTTGTACATCTGCCGCGCGGCAGCTTGTAATGGCGCTTGAAAATAAGAGAAAGGACCTGAAATGAACGATCAATTGCGCAACTCCTTTGCCTCAGTGGCGCCGCCGATCGTTGCGTCACCGGCCAAACGCATCCAGGCGTTTACCGGCGACCCGGATTTCATGACCTCCCTGGCACGCGGGCTGGCCGTGGTGCAGGCGTTCCAGGAGCGCAAGCGTCACCTGACCATCGCGCAGATCAGCCATCGCACAGAAATCCCCCGCGCTGCCGTCAGGCGTTGCCTGCATACCTTGATCAAACTCGGCTACGCCACTACCGACGGGCGCACCTACTCGCTGTTGCCCAAGGTCCTGACCCTGGGGCATGCCTACCTGTCGTCCACACCCCTGGCGGTTTCTGCCCAGCCCTACCTGGACCGCATGAGCGAGCAGCTTCATGAAGCCTGCAACATGGCGACCCTGGAAGGTGACGACATCCTCTATATCGCCCGCTCCGCCACGACCCAGCGCCTGATCTCGGTGGATCTGTCGGTCGGTGGCCGGCTGCCGGCCTATTGCACGTCCATGGGGCGGATCTTGCTGGCCGCCCTGGATGATGCGTCGCTGCAGGACTACCTCGATCATGCCGACCTGCAAACCAAGACCAGCCGCACCCTGACCACGCCCGAAGCGTTGCTGGAATGCCTGCAACAAGTGCGGCAACAGGGTTGGTGCATCGTTGACCAGGAACTGGAGCAGGGCCTGCGCTCCATTGCCGTGCCGGTGTATGACGCGTCTGGACAGGTGCTGGCTGCGCTGAACGTCAGCACCCACGCCGGCCGGGTCAGCCGTAGCGAGCTGGAGCAACGCTTCCTGCCGAGCATGCTTAGCGCCAGCCAGGAGCTGAGTGCCCAGTTGTTTGCTTAAGCTGTTCGGTGACCGCACAGATCCCGGTTTGATGAATTGACGGTGTTTCCCCTGGCTTATTAATGTCGCGGCAGCGTAATTGACCGCGACGGCGTACGCCGCAAGTCCGATTTCGCTCCAATAATAATGACGACTCACCGTCGTCCGCCCGCCATCGGTGTGGAAATAAAAACAATGAATCAGCCTTCGCCTTCTGTTGGTACATGTCTGGACGTGCAGTCCTTTATCAACGCCCAACCTTTGTCCCGCTATCAATGGCGGGTGGTGATCCTGTGTTTCCTGATTGTCTTTCTCGATGGCCTGGATACTGCGGCCATGGGCTTCATTGCGCCGGCGCTGTCCCAGGATTGGGGGATCGACCGCGCCAGCCTCGGCCCGGTGATGAGTGCGGCGTTGATCGGCATGGTGTTTGGCGCCTTGGGCTCGGGGCCCTTGGCCGACCGGTTCGGGCGCAAGGTGGTGCTGGTGGGGGCCGTGCTGGTGTTCGGCGCCTTCAGCCTGGCCTCGGCCTACAGCACCAACGTTGATCAGCTACTGGTGTTGCGGTTCCTGACCGGCCTGGGCCTGGGCGCCGGTATGCCGAACGCGACGACATTGCTGTCTGAATACACCCCGGAGCGACACAAGTCGTTGTTGGTGACCAGCATGTTCTGTGGTTTCAACCTGGGCATGGCCGGTGGCGGGTTTATCTCGGCCAAGCTCATACCGCTGTTCGGCTGGCACAGCTTGCTGCTGATCGGCGGCATCCTGCCCCTGATCCTGGTGGGGGTGCTGCTGCTGTGGCTGCCGGAATCGGCGCGCTACCTGGTGGTGCGCAATCGCGGCACCGACAAAGTGCGCAAGGCCTTGGCACCCATCGACCCGGCCACCGTCGCCCAGGCCGCCAGCTTCAGTGTCCCGGAACAGAAAACCGTCAAGGCGCGCAATGTGTTCGCGGTGATCTTTTCCGGCACTTACAGCACCGGCACCTTGTTGCTGTGGCTCACGTACTTCATGGGCCTGGTGATTGTGTACCTGCTGACCAGTTGGTTGCCGACCCTGATGCGTGACAGCGGTGCCAGCATGGAACAGGCGGCATTCATTGGCGCGTTGTTCCAGTTTGGTGGCGTACTCAGCGCCGTGGGCGTGGGCTGGGCCATGGACCGGTTCAATCCGCACAAGGTCATCGGTACTTTCTACCTGCTGGCTGGGGTGTTTGCCTACGCCGTGGGCCAAAGCCTGGGCAATATCACCCTTTTGGCCACCCTGGTGTTGATCGCCGGGATGTGTGTCAACGGTGCGCAATCGGCCATGCCTTCGCTGGCCGCGCGGTTCTACCCGACCCAGGGGCGCGCCACGGGTGTCTCGTGGATGCTGGGGATTGGGCGTTTTGGCGCGATCCTCGGCGCATGGATGGGCGCCACCTTGCTGGGGTTGGGCTGGAACTTCGAGCAGGTGCTGACGGCGTTGGTGATTCCGGCTGCATTGGCCACCACTGCGGTGTTGATCAAAGGCCTGGTTAGTCATGCGGATGCCACCTGAGATTTAAGGCCGGCACGCTTCAAAAGTGTGGGAGCAAGCCCGCTCCCACATGGACGGTGCTCACATTGAATTCAGGGGTGTTTGGCGGAATGTTAGCCAAGCAACAATCTGTTCGATTATCGAACGGATAGTCGATTATCGGATTGTTTGGCTCCAGGCCCCGGCTTACTCTTCAAGCACTTCGGCGCTGCCTCCAGCGCTTTTTTCGACCTACATCGGGAGCCCAACCCCATGGCTGAAATCCTTTCGCTGGCTGATGCGGTAAAGCAGTTCGTCAATGACGGTGATACCGTCGCGCTCGAAGGCTTTACCCACCTGATCCCTACAGCGGCAGGTCATGAAATCATTCGTCAGGGCAAGAAAGACCTGACGCTGGTACGCATGACGCCCGACCTGATCTACGACCAACTGATCGGTGCCGGCTGTGCGCGCAAGTTGATTTTCTCGTGGGGCGGCAACCCTGGCGTGGGTTCCCTGCATCGCCTGCGGGACGCGGTCGAGAAGCAATGGCCGCAACCGTTGGAGATCGAAGAACACAGCCATGCGGACCTGGCCAACGCCTACGTGGCCGGCGCTTCCGGCTTGCCGTTCGCGGTGTTGCGGGCGTATGCCGGTTCCGACCTGCCCAAGGTCAACCCGTTGATCAAGACCGTGACCTGCCCCTTCACTGGCGAAGTGCTGGCGGCGGTGCCGTCGGTGCGCCCGGACATCACCGTGATCCATGCGCAAAAGGCCGATCGCAAGGGCAACGTGCTGTTGTGGGGGATCCTTGGGGTGCAGAAAGAGGCGGCATTGGCGGCCAAGCGTTGCATCGTCACTGTCGAAGAGATCGTCGATGACCTCAACGCGCCGATGAACGCCTGCGTACTGCCGACCTGGGCCCTGACCGCCGTGTGCCATGTGCCGGGTGGCGCGCATCCGTCCTACGCCCACGGTTACACCGAACGCGACAATCGCTTCTATCAAGCCTGGGACCCGATCGCTCGGGATCGTGGGACGTTTACCGCCTGGATCGATGAATACATCCATGGCACCGCCGACTTCAGTCAATTCCAGGCCAAGCTGGCTGCCGCCCAGGAGGCCAAGTAATGACTTACTCGACCAATGAAATGATGACCGTCGCCGCTGCGCGTCGCCTTAAAAACGGCTCGGTATGCTTCGTCGGTATCGGCCTGCCGTCCAAGGCCGCCAACCTGGCGCGCCTGACGTCTTCGCCAGATGTGGTGTTGATCTACGAGTCCGGCCCGATTGGCGCCAAACCCTCGGTACTGCCGCTGTCCATTGGTGACGGCGAACTGGCGGAAACCGCCGATACCGTAGTCCCCACCGGTGAGATTTTTCGCTACTGGCTGCAGGGCGGGCGCATTGACGTCGGCTTTCTAGGCGCGGCCCAGGTCGACCGTTTCGGCAATATCAACACCACCGTGGTCGGTGACTATCATCAGCCCAAGGTGCGCCTGCCGGGCGCCGGTGGCGCGCCGGAAATCGCCGGTTCCGCCAAGAGCGTGCTGATCATCCTCAAGCAGTCGTCCCGTTCGTTTGTCGACAAACTGGACTTCATTACCTCGGTCGGCCATGGCGAAGGCGGCGATTCGCGCAAGCGCCTCGGTTTACCAGGCGCAGGCCCGGTAGGGATTATTACCGACCTGTGCATCATGGAACCGGAAGAGGGCACCCACGAATTTGTGGTCACGGCTTTGCACCCAGGCGTGACCCGCGAGCAAGTGATCGCCGCCACCGGCTGGGCGGTGCGTTTTGCCGATCAACTCGGAACCAGCGCCGAGCCCACCGACATTGAACTGAACGCCTTGCGCGACCTTGAAGCCCGTACCGCCGCCGCCCATGGCCAAACCCCAGGAGAAGCCTGATGCGCGACGTGTTTATCTGTGATGCGATCCGCACTCCCATCGGCCGCTTCGGCGGTGGCCTGTCCACGGTGCGCGCCGATGACCTGGCGGCCTTGCCGATCAAGGCACTGATGGCGCGCAACCCGTCGGTGGACTGGACCGCGGTCGACGAAGTGTTCCTCGGCTGCGCCAACCAGGCTGGCGAAGACAACCGCAACGTGGCCCGCATGGCTTCGCTGCTGGCCGGCTTGCCATCGAGCATCCCTGGCGTGACCCTCAACCGTTTGTGTGCCTCGGGCATGGACGCCATCGGCACCGCGTTCCGCGCCATCGCCAGTGGCGAAATGGAGCTGGCGATTGCCGGTGGCGTCGAGTCGATGTCCCGTGCGCCGTTCGTGATGGGCAAGGCCGATGCCGCGTTCTCGCGCAACATGAAGCTGGAGGACACCACCATCGGCTGGCGTTTTATCAACCCGTTGATGAAGGCCCAGTACGGCGTCGATGCCATGCCGCAGACCGCTGACAACGTGGCGGATGACTATAAAGTCTCGCGCGCCGACCAGGACGCCTTCGCCTTGCGCAGCCAGCAACGCACGGCCGCTGCCCAGGCTGCCGGGTTCTTCGCTGAAGAAATCGTGCCGGTGCGGGTCGCCCATAAAAAAGGCGAGACCCTGGTGGAGCATGACGAGCATCCACGCGCCGACTCCAGCCTCGAGGCCCTGGCCAAGCTCAAGCCCGTCAATGGTCCGGGCAAGACCGTCACCGCCGGCAACGCCTCCGGCGTCAACGATGGCGCAGCGGCCTTGATTCTGGCCAGCGCCGAAGCCGTGAAAAAGCACGGCCTGACTGCCCGCGCCCGGGTGTTGGGCATGGCTAGCGCCGGGGTCGAACCCCGTGTGATGGGCATCGGCCCGGTGCCTGCGGTGCGCAAACTGGTTGAGCGCCTGGGCCTGGCCGTCAGCGACTTTGATGTGATCGAACTCAACGAAGCCTTCGCCAGCCAAGGCCTGGCGGTGCTGCGCGAGTTGGGCCTGGCGGACGACGCAACCCAGGTCAATCCCAACGGTGGCGCAATTGCCTTGGGCCATCCGCTGGGCATGAGCGGTGCGCGCCTGGTGTTGACCGCGCTGCATCAACTGGAAAAAACCGGCGGCAGCAAAGGCCTGGCGACCATGTGTGTTGGCGTCGGCCAAGGCCTGGCCCTGGCGATTGAACGCGTTTGAGACTGACAAGAATAAAGAGGATGACTCCATGAGTGACAAGCCCGGATACCGGCGCCCGCAAGCGGGTACTCAGCCTGATTACCTGCACCCGGCGTACCAGTCGACGAACCTGCGTTCGCCGTCCAAGCCGTTGGTGTTTCTGCCCCATTCGCTATCGGAAATCACCGGCCCGACCATCGGCGCCGAACGCGTCGCCGAGCACGACAACGACCTGACTGCCCAGCACGATGGTGAACCCCAAGGCGAGCGCATCATCATTCACGGTCGGGTCCTGGATGAAAACGGCCTGCCTGTACCGGGCATCCTGGTCGAGATCTGGCAGGCCAACGCTGCCGGTCGCTACAACCACAAGCGCGACTTGCACGATGCGCCCCTGGATCCGAACTTCACCGGCACCGGTCGCACCGTTACCGACGCCGATGGCTGGTACCAGTTCCAGACCATCAAGCCTGGGGCCTATCCGTGGGGCAACCATCACAACGCCTGGCGTCCGGCGCACATTCACTTCTCGCTGTTCGGCCCCAGCGTGCTGACGCGCTTGGTGACCCAGATGTACTTCCCTGGCGACCCGCTGCTGGCCTATGACCCGATCTACAACTGCGTGCCCGACACTTCGGCCAAGGAACGCCTGATCGCCAGTTTCGACCTGGAAAAGACCGTGCCGCACTACGCCCTCGGCTACCGCTGGGACATCGTCCTGCGCGGCCGTGACGCCACGCCGATGGAGAAATGACATGACCCTTAACGCAACCACGTCCCACACCGTCGGGCCGTACTATCACATCGGCCTGACCTGGCTGAACCGCGAAGACCTGGCCAACGCCGGTACCCTCGGCGAGCGCGTGGCGATCACCGGGCAAGTGGTGGATGGCAATGGCGATGTGGTCAACGACGCCATGCTGGAAGTCTGGCAGGCCAACGCCGCCGGCAAATATGACCACCCCGAGGATGACCAGGACAAAGCCCTGGACCCCAACTTCGAAGGGTTTGGCCGGGTCCCGGTGGATGGTGAAGGGCGTTTCCGTTTCAGCACCATCAAGCCCGGCAGCGTGCCGGGCCTCAAGGGCACAACCCAGGCGCCGCATTTGGTGGTGTTGGTGTTTGCCCGTGGTTTGGTGAAGCACTTGCTGACGCGGATTTATTTCGAGGGCGAGGCGGCCAATGGCGATGACCCGCTGCTGGCGTGTGTGCCGGCAGAGCGGCGGCGGACCTTGGTGGCCAAGGCGGATGCGGCGGGGGTTTATCAGTGGAATGTGGTGCTGCAGGGGACAGATGAAGAAACGGTGTTTTTCGATTACTGAGTAGTCTGAAAGGGCCCCATCGCGGGCAAGCCCGCTCCCACATTGGAATGCGATCACCTGTGGGAGCTGGCTTGCCTGCGATGAGGTCGGTACAGGCGCCCGCAATCCAAAGGTCTGCTTGCGGAACGAGGTTGTTGCAAAGTATGTCTAGACTCTAACCCGTTCCCCTCGAGTGAAAACAACATGACAACGAATACCAGTCACTACACCGGAGAAGAACGCAGCAAAAGGATTTTTGCGATTGTCGGGGCCTCTTCCGGCAACCTGGTCGAATGGTTCGACTTCTACGTGTACGCCTTCTGCGCCATCTATTTTGCCCCGGCGTTTTTCCCCTCCGACGACCCCACGGTGCAACTGCTCAACACCGCGGGCGTGTTCGCCGCAGGCTTTCTGATGCGCCCCATCGGTGGCTGGCTGTTTGGCCGGGTCGCCGACAAGCACGGGCGCAAGAACTCCATGATGATCTCGGTGCTGATGATGTGTGCCGGCTCGCTGGTCATCGCTTTCCTGCCCACCTACAAAGACATCGGCGCCTGGGCGCCGGCGCTGCTACTGATGGCGCGCTTGTTCCAGGGCCTGTCGGTGGGCGGCGAGTACGGCACCACGGCAACCTACATGAGTGAAGTTGCACTCAAGGGCCAGCGCGGCTTCTTCGCGTCGTTCCAATATGTGACATTGATCGGCGGGCAACTGCTGGCGGTGTCGGTGGTGGTGATCCTGCAACAACTGCTCACCGAAGACGAACTGCGGGCCTGGGGCTGGCGCATTCCGTTTGTGATCGGTGCGGTGGCGGCGGTGATTTCGCTGTTGCTGCGCCGCTCCCTGAAAGAAACCACCAGCAAGGAAATGCGTGACAACAAGGACGCCGGCAGCATTGCCGCGCTGTTCCGTGATCACAAGGCCGCGTTTATCACCGTGCTCGGCTACACCGCTGGCGGCTCGCTGATTTTCTACACCTTCACCACCTACATGCAGAAGTACCTGGTGAACACCGCCGGCATGCACGCCAAGACCGCCAGCTACATCATGACCGGCGCGCTGTTCCTCTACATGTGCATGCAGCCGCTGTTCGGCATGCTCTCGGACAAGATCGGCCGCCGTAACTCGATGCTCTGGTTCGGCGCCCTCGGCACCCTGTGCACGGTGCCGATCCTGCTGACCCTGAAAACCGTGACCAGCCCGTTCCTGGCCTTTGTACTGATTACCCTGGCGCTGGCGATTGTGAGTTTCTACACCTCCATCAGCGGCCTGGTAAAAGCGGAAATGTTCCCGCCACAAGTACGCGCCCTTGGTGTAGGCCTGGCCTATGCGGTGGCCAATGCGATCTTCGGTGGTTCGGCGGAATACGTGGCCCTGGGCCTGAAGTCCATCGGCCTGGAAAACACCTTCTACTGGTACGTGACCGGCATGATGGCCATTGCGTTCCTGTTCAGCCTGCGCCTACCGAAACAGGCTGAGTACTTGCACCACGATCTGTAAGGGATGAGTTATGACATTGCGCACGAGCAACCAATTGTTCGACGCTTACTTCACCGCCGATAGCATGGCCGAGGTGTTCTGTGACCAGGGACGCTTGCAGGGCATGCTGGATTTTGAAGCCGGATTGGCCCGGGCGCAGGCCCGGGTCGGGTTGATCCCGCCGGCCGCCGTGGCACCGATTGCCCAGGCCTGCCTGGCCTCGTTGTATGACGTGGATGCCCTCGGCGTAGCGATTGCCACGGCGGGCAATTCGGCGATTCCGTTGGTCAAGGCCCTGGGCAAGTTGATTGCCAGTGAAGACGCCGGCGCCGAGCGCTATGTGCATCTGGGCGCCACCAGCCAGGATGTGATGGACACCGGCCTGGTACTGCAACTGCGCCAGGCGCTGGTGCTGATCGAGGCAGACCTGGCCCGGCTGGGCGCGGTGCTCGCCACCCAGGCGCAGCGTTATGCCGATGTGCCATTAGCCGGGCGCACCTGGTTACAGCACGCCACGCCGGTCACCCTGGGGATGAAAATCGCCGGTTGGCTGGGGGCGGTGACGCGCAGTCGCCAACGGCTGCAGGAGTTGAAGCCACGCCTGCTGGTCCTGCAATTCGGCGGGGCGTCCGGCACCTTGGCGGCGTTGGGCGAACAGGCGATGCCGGTGGCGCAAGCCCTGGCGGCGGAGTTGCAACTGACGCTGCCGGAACAACCCTGGCACACCCAGCGTGATCGGTTGGTGGAGTTTGCCAGCGTCCTTGGCCTGATCGCCGGCAGCCTCGGCAAGCTCGGTCGGGATATCAGCCTGTTGATGCAGACCGAAGCGGCGGAAGTGTTCGAGCCGTCGGCACCGGGCAAGGGCGGTTCCTCGACCATGCCGCACAAACGCAACCCGGTGGGCGCCGCTGTACTGATCAGTGCGGCCACCCGTGTGCCAGGCCTGGTATCGACGATGTTCAGCGCCATGCCCCAGGAACACGAACGCAGCCTGGGCCTGTGGCATGCCGAGTGGGAGACCTTGCCCGAAATCTGCCGCCTGGTGTCCGGCGCCTTGCATCAGGCGCTGCTGGTGAGCGAAGGCCTGGAAGTCGACGCGCAACGCATGGGCAAAAATCTCGACCTGACCCAGGGGCTGGTGCTGGCCGAAGCCGTCAGTATCGTGCTCGCGCAGCGCCTGGGACGTGAAACCGCCCATCACTTACTGGAGCAGTGCTGCAAACGCGCCGTCGCCGAGCAGCGCCATTTGCGCGCGGTGTTGGCCGATGAGCCGCAAGTCACCGCCGAGCTGTCGGCGCTGGAGTTGGATCGCCTGCTGGACCCGGCGCATTACCTGGGCCAGGCACAGACCTGGGTCAGCCGCGCCGTGGCCGAACACTTTGCATTTTCTGCCTGAGGAGGCTGCTGTGGGATCTGTACAACTCGCCGATGGCGAACTGAATTACCAACTGGAAGGCCCCGAAGGTGCGCCGGTATTGGTGCTGTCCAACTCACTGGGCACTGACCTTAGGATGTGGGACACGCAGATGCCGGCGTTCACCGAGCACTTTCGGGTGCTGCGCCTCGATACCCGTGGCCACGGCAAATCCCTGGTTACCGCAGGCCCCTACAGCATCGAACAGCTAGGGCGGGATGTGCTGGCGCTGCTGGATGCGCTGAACATCGAACGCGCGCATTTCTGCGGCTTGTCCATGGGCGGCCTGATTGGCCAGTGGCTGGGCATCAATGCTGGCGAACGCTTGCTCAAACTGGTGGTGTGCAACACCGCAGCGAAAATCGGTACTGCGGATATCTGGAACCCTCGAATAGAAATGGTCCTGCGCGATGGCCCGGCGGCCATGGTGGCGCTGCGCGATGCGTCGATTGCGCGCTGGTTTACCGCAGACTTTGCCCAGGCCCATCCCGAGCAGGCCCAGCGGATTACCGACATGCTGGCCGCCACCGATCCCGCCGGTTACGCCGCCAACTGTGGCGCGGTGCGCGATGCCGATTTGCGCGAGCAAGTGTCGTTGATCAGCGTGCCGACCCTGGTGATCGCCGGTACTGAAGATGCGGTGACACCGCCGTCTGGCAGCCGCTTTATCCAGGAGCAGGTACGGGGGGCTGAGTACGCCGAGTTCTACGCGGCGCACCTGTCCAACGTACAAGCCGGGGCTGCGTTCAGCGATCGGGTGCTGGCCTTTTTGTTAGCTGATTGATGGGGTTTGGGTTTGGTTGTGGTTGTGGTTGTGGTTGTGGTTGTGGTTGTGGTTGTGGTTGTGGTTGTGGTTGTGGTTGTGGCGAGCGGGCTTGTCCCGCGTTGGGCTGCGCAGCAGCCCTAAAATCAGTCACCTCGGACTATCTGATAAAACACTGCGATCTTGTTGGGGCTGCTACGCAGCCCAGCGCGGGACAAGCCCGCTCGCCACAACAACCCCGCAGTCAATATAGGAGAATTTTGTGGACGAGAAACAACGTTATGCCGATGGCCTCAAGGTCCGTCGTGAAGTGCTGGGCGATGCCCATGTCGATCGCAGCCTCAATGCCCTGACCGAGTTCAACAGTGAGTTCCAGGAAATGATCACCCGCCACGCCTGGGGTGACATCTGGACCCGCCCGGGTTTGCCCCGGCACACTCGTAGCCTGATCACCATCGCGATGCTGATCGGCATGAACCGCAACGAAGAGCTCAAGCTGCACCTGCGGGCCGCCGCCAGCAATGGCGTGACCCGCGCCGAGATCAAGGAAGTGCTGATGCAGAGCGCGATCTACTGTGGGATCCCGGCGGCCAATGCGACCTTCCACCTGGCGGAGTCGGTATGGGATGAGTTGGGGGTTGAGTCGCGCGGTTGAGGGCGGCTTCTCCCCCTCATGCATCGCTCAGGGCGGCTGATTATTGCTCAGTCAATGTGAGAGTAAGACTTGCGCAGGGGAAAGCCCATTTCTTCACGCAGCGCATTTTCGGTAAAGGTCTTGGGGTTGGTTGTCGTGGGGGGAGTGGCGCGGTCGTTGTCAAAATCAAAGGCCGGTGCATCGGTCTCCACGCCAACGGCTTGTCGCTCTGAGTTGGGCTCTGGAACCTCCAGATCAGGTCTAGTGGTTGTACCCGGTAAGAAAGTGCCAGTGGCGCCGTTATAGGCATGTGCCATTTCATGGTAGAGCTCGACTATCGGCGTTATCAGGGTGGGAGTGAATATGATGCGCGGGTTGCTGTGTATCGTCGCGCTGGTCGCCACCGAACCCTTGGTATTGTCGTGGATGAAACCTAACTGTGCGGACTCGCTGATATCGTCATAGTCCTTGAGTTGTTTGTCGGTTTCTCTTGTGAACGCGTTGGCGAACGAATAGTTAGAGCGGTTCAAGGTTTCTTTGATCGTGACGGGAGCACCATTGCGCTCGGCGGCCTGGTCTAACTCGGTGAGCATCTTTTGCGCAGTCGGCGAGTTTCTAAAGAACTCAAGATCATCTTCTGTACGCTGTCGGAACTTATCTGTGCCTTCGATATTCAAGCCCTTATTGCCGGCATCGCTTATTGTGACTGGTCTTAATGTAGAACCGGGAACCCGGCACACACGATCCCCGGCATCGGCATAGACTTTGTCGCGGGCATCGTTTGCAAAGACGGTGTCCCGGCCCCGCCCGGTATAAAAGGTGGTAGGGCCTTTTCCGTACATAAAGTCCTGGCCGGGGCCACCGTGCATCACGTTAAAGGGGCTTTCGCTGATCATGAAGTCGTCGTCTGCGCCCCCATCCATGTAGCTGAAAGTACCTTTGCTCCCGGCGCCAGAAAATATCTGGTCTCTGCCGGTATTTCCATACATCACGGATTTACCGGTCCCGCCTTTCATTTTGTCATCGCCACTGTTGCCTTCGGCATAACCGGCCCCGCTGCCCAAGGTGATGTCATCATTTCCAGCCCCGCCATAGACTGCAGTCAAACCACTGCCAAGGGCTTCAATCTGGTCATTGCCTCTGCCACCTTCAATGGTGATGGGTACGGTGACGCTGGGATCAACCTTGATTTTGTCATAGCCGCCTTTGGATTTTATGTGCAGTTCTTCAGGGTAGTCTTCATGGTTGTTGAGCTTTAAAGTGTAGTGAGCGCCATTGACTTGCAAGTTGATTTCGTTGGCTGAAGGTTGGCTGACTTTTATAGTGTCTGCTTTGTCTCCGGTTTCTATTTGAAGAACGTTGTTGATATTGCTATAGCCATCCTCTTTTTCAATTGTCCAGGAGGATTTATGGATGACTTTTATGTTGTTATCGCTAAAGAGTAGCGCCGAGTTTGTGTAGTTTGGGTATTTCTCGACGTAATTCTGCTCGGGTAGGAGTTTTGACTTTGATGTAAGGCGGGCGGTCGCTTCTTGTATGTGGGGGCTTTGAATTACGGTAACGGCGGGAGTGGTTTTTTGGCCGGAAGTTTCGGAGGGTGGGGTAGAAAGGATGACGTTGGGATATGTTGAAGCAGGTAAGTTCACCATTACAGACTCTCGCTAGGACGTATGCACTTTGAGAGTCGGTGGTGGGTTGTTGGGTAAACGTTCCTGAAGAAAGTAATACCGGTTTTTTTAATGACTTAAAGTATCTGGCTCAAGATAGTCGACAGATACTCATGGAGAAGGAGTGTTTTATTCCGGGTTCACGCGCCTCATCGGGCGTCCGCGTCCCACACCCAATTCCACATACCGGGCAACTGCACCACCTCGTGGAGGTCTTTTACGGTGCGGGCCAGGGCGCCACGTTCCAGCGCCGAGCGGTCGCTGTAGAACGGTTCAGCGGCAGTTTTCAAGCCATTGGCCTGGGCGCTGTCCATCAGGATCTGCAGGTATTCCTGCAGGTGCCGGGCGGTATAGCGGTTGATGTCGTGAAAGGTGACGACCACGGGAATCACCCCGTCGACGGTCGGCAACTGGCCCAGGGCAATGCGTTCGCGCACTAGCGACAGCTGCCGCAACAGGTTGGCGCGGCGCTGGGGGCTGGCATTGAAGCCCCAGATCTTGCCGTCATTGGCACTTAAATCGGTCAACAGAATATGCATACCGTGGCGCTGGTACGCGGCGAAGGTCCGTCGGTCGTAGTTCCAGAACGGTGGGCGTACCAGCCTCGGTGCGGCGCCAGTGATCGAGGCGATGCTCGCGGCGCCCTGGCGCAGGGTCTGTTCCAGGTCGTTGTCATTGAGCAGACGGTGATTGCTGTGCCAGCGCGTGGCAGTGTGAAACGCCAGGATATGGCCAGCAGCGTGCTCACGCGCCATGGTCTTGCGCCCGCGCGGGCTGCCACCGGCGCGCCAGGCGTCGGTCTGTAAAAAGAAGATCGCCTTGATCCCCGGTTGCACCGGGTTGTCGGCCAGATCCTGAATCACCGAACGGCTGGGGTTGGCGTAGCCCGAAGCGCTGGGGCCATCATCGAAGGTCAGCAAAAAGCGGATCGGCGCCTGGGTTTGCAGGCGTTGTTCGGTCAGTGGCGTCAACGCTACGGGCGCGCCGATGCAGCCACTGAGGCAAAGTGCCAGGGCGAACAGGGCGGTAGCGAGGACGGCGGGCTTCATGGTGTGCGCGGGCTCAGGTAAAGGCCGCTACTGAGTGGGATCAGCAGCGGCAGGCGCGCACCATACAGCAAGATTGTCGCCGGTTTACAGCAGACTTATCGGATAGCTGACGATCAACCGGTTTTCATCAAATTCGTTGTTGCTGTAGTCCCTACGCATGCTGGAATTGCGCCAGCGCAGGGTAAGGTTTTTCAGGCTGCCGCTTTGCACGGTGTAGCCGACTTCGCTTTCCCGGCCCCATTCCTTGCCGTCGCTGACGGTGGCGGTATGCACGTTGCTGCCGCTGATGTAGCGGTTCATCAGGGTCAGCCCGGGCACGCCGAGCGCGGCGAAGTTGTAGTCATGGCGCAGCTGCCAGGATTTTTCCTCGGCGTTGTCATAGCTGGCATTGAAGCTGTCGTTGGCCAGGGTGCCGCCGCTGGTGCCATTGACCCGCATCCACGCGCTATTGCCGCTGAGTTTTTGCAGGCCGACGTAGAAGGTGTTGCCGCCGTACTTGGCCGAGAACAGGCCGGACCAGGTCTTGTTGTCCAGGTTGCCGGCACGGGCGCTGCCGTCCTCCTTGCCGTAGAAGAAGCCCAGGTTGGCGCCCAGGGTCCAGTCGCCCATGGGCTGGCTGTGGGTCAGGTTGAGGTATTGCTGGCGGTAGATGTCCTTGAGTTGGGCATTCCACACGCCGACCTGGGTGCGCTTGTCGTTGAATGCATATTCGGCGCCCTGGAAGTTGAAACGATCGGAGGTGAAGGCGGTTTTACCGAACATCGACATGTCGGTCATGCTGCTGTCATCACGCGGGCTGTTGGCGCGGAACTGGCCGCCATACAGGCTCAGGCCGTCGATCTCTCTGGAGGTGATCTGCCCGCCGCGCAGGGTTTGCGGCAGGGAGCGACCGTCGTCCGAACGCAGGATCGGCAACACCGGCATCCACTCGCCGACTTTCAGCTCGGTCTTGGAAAACCGCGCCTTGAACGCCACCCCCAGGCGACCGAAGTTGTCCGCTGGTTTGCCGTCGTGATCCAGGGGCAGCAGTTGAGTGCCGCCAGAGCCGCCGCCGCCGTCGAGCTTTTGCGAGTACATACCCAGCACGTCCACGCCAAAACCCACGGTGCCCTGGGTGAAGCCGGACTTGGCGTCGAGGATGAAACTCTGCGTCCACTCCTGCGCACCGCCCTGGGTCTTGGTCGGGTCGGTGAAATTGCGGTTGAAGAAGAAGTTGCGCAGGTTGAGGTTGGCGCTGGCATCTTCGAGAAAGCCGTGTTCTTCGGCGACAGCGGGAAGGGCAAGGCTGGCGACAGCGGTAGCCAGCAATAGCCGGCGAGGGTGCAAAGTGCTCATGGCGTGGGACCTGTTGTTATTGGTGGTTTTCAGGTGCGGGCCATGGTGCGTGGCGTTGCCGGGGCGATTCAATTGGGGGAGGGCGGGTTTTGGGCGGTGATCGCACGAAACTGTGCGCCCATGAAAAAGCCCACCAAAAGGTGGGCTTCGTGTGTCGCTACGCCGCTCAGAACAACTTGAGTTTCGGCGCTTCTTCTTTCACTGGCTCATTCTTCGCTGTCTGTTCATTCCAACCGCCACCGAGGGCCTTGTACAAGGTCACTTCGCTGGTCAGTTGGGCCAGGCGGTCGGTGATCAGCGTTTGCTGGGCAGCGAACAGCTGGCGTTGGGCGTCGAGGAAGGTCAGGTTGCTGTCGACACCAATGCGGTAGCGACGCTCTGCCAGACGGTAGTAGTCCTGGTTCGCCGAGACGAAATCACGCTGGGCCTGCAACTGTTGGTTGTAGGTCGCACGTGCCGCCAGGCCGTCGGAGACTTCCTGGAACGCGGTCTGGATCGACTTCTCGTAGGTCGCGACGTTGATCTCTTTCTGGATCTTCGAGTAGTCCAGGCTTGCGCGCAGGCTACCGGCGTTGAAGATCGGGATGTTGATCTGTGGCGCGAACGACCAGGTACCCGAGCCGCCCTTGAACAGGCCGCCGAGGTCCGGGCTCAACGTACCGGCATTGGCGGTCAGGCTGATGCTCGGGAAGAACGCAGCCCGTGCCGCGCCGATATTGGCGTTGGCAGCCCTGAGGTTGTGCTCGGCCTGCAGGATGTCGGGACGACGTTGCAGCAGGTCTGAAGGCAGGCCAGCCGGTACTTCGCTCAACAGGTCGTCGGACAGCGGCTGAGTCACGAGATTCGCCGGCAGGCCGGTGCCCAGCAGCAGGGTCAGGTTGTTTTCGTCCTGGGCCACCTGGCGGGTGTAGCGGGCCAGTTGCACACGGGCGCTTTCAACCGAGGTGCGCGCCTGGCTCAAGTCCAGGGCCGAGGCTACGCCGACTTCGTTGCTGCGCGAGGTGAGCTTGAAGCTCTGCTCGTAGGCGGCCAGGGTGTCCTGGGTCAGCTTGAGCAGTTCCTTGTCCGCTTGCCAGGTCAGGTAGGCATTGGCCACGCTGGCCACCAGGCTGATCTGCGTGCTGCGGCGCGCTTCTTCAGTGGCGAAGTATTTCTGCAACGCTTCTTCGCTCAGGCTGCGCACCCGGCCGAACAGGTCCAGCTCGTAGGCGTTGATCCCGAGGGTCGCCGAGTAGGAGCTGGTGATGTTCGATTCGCCGGTTTGCGAGGCCCGTGCCGGAACGCGCTGGCGGCTGCCGCTGCCATTGGCGCCGACGGCCGGGAACAGGTCCGCACGCTGGATGCGGTACTGCGCGGCAAAGGCGTCGATGTTCAGCGCGGCGACGCGCAGGTCACGGTTGTTGACCAGTGCAACCTGGATCAACTGTTGCAGGGCAGGGTCGTGGAAAAACTGCTTCCAGCCCTGTTCGGCCGCGGCCTGGCTCGGCGCCTGGGCCGACGAATACGCCGGCCCCTGCGGGAATTGGGCGGCAACCGGCGCTTCAGGCTGCTGATAGTCAGGGATCAGCGAGCAGCCACTGAGCACAAATGCCGTGACTGCCAGGGAAAGTAGCGACTTGCGCATTAGCCAGCCTCTTTAGGAGTTTGCGGTGTATCGGACTTGTCAGTTTTTTTCCGGCTGCCAATGGCGGACACGGTCACGAAGAACAGTGGCACCCAGAAGATCGCCAGGACGGTAGCGGTGATCATACCGCCAATTACCCCGGTACCGATTGCGTGTTGGCTGCCCGAACCTGCGCCCGAGGAGATCGCCAGCGGCAGTACACCGAGGACGAACGCCATGGACGTCATGATGATCGGACGCAGACGCATGCGGGACGCTTCGATGGCCGCCTCGACGATGCCCTTGCCCTGTTCATGCAGCTCCTTGGCGAACTCCACGATCAGGATGGCGTTCTTCGAGGCCAGGCCCACGGTCACCAACAACCCCACCTGGAAGAACACGTCGTTGGACAGTCCCCGCAGGCTGGTAGCCATCAGTGCACCGATTACACCCAGCGGCACAACCAGCACCACCGCAATCGGGATCGACCAGCTTTCGTACAGCGCTGCCAGGCAGAGGAACACGACCAGCAACGACAGGGCGTACAGCGCAGGCGCCTGGGAGCCGGACAAGCGTTCTTCATAGGACAGGCCGGTCCAGGCATAGCCCACACCCGCTGGCAGTTGCTTGGCGATACGCTCGACTTCTGCCATCGCGTCACCGGTGCTGTAGCCCGGCGCCGGGGTCCCGAGGACTTCCATTGCCGCTACGCCGTTGTACCGCGACAGTTTCGGCGAACCGAAGATCCAGTTGCCAGAGGCAATGGCTGATAACGGCACCATTTTCCCGTCGTCGGCGCGTACGTACCATTTGTTCAGGTCTTCCGGGGACATCCGGCCAGCGGCATCGCCCTGGATATAGACCTTCTTCACTCGACCACGGTCGATGAAGTCGTTGATGTAGCTGCCACCCAGGGCAATCGCCAGGGTCTGGTTGATGCTCGACAGGCTGATGCCCTGGGCGCTGGCCTTCTCGTCGTCGATGGTCAACTCATACTGCGGCTCATCGTTCACACCGTTTGGACGCACGCCAGCAAGAATCTTGCTTTGGGCCGCCATGCCGAGGAACTGGTTACGGGCGTTCATCAAGGCATCATGACCAACACCGCCCTGATCCTGCAGGAACACGTCGAAACCCGTTGCGTTACCCAGCTCCAGTACCGAAGGCGGCACGATGGCGAACACCATGGCGTCCTTGAAGGTCTGGGAGAAGTAACCCTGGGCCCGCTTGGCCACCTCGAATACCGACATCGAGGCATCCCGCTCGTCCCATGGCTTGAGCATCACAAACGCCAGGCCCGAGCTTTGGCCACGACCGGCAAAGTTGAAGCCGTTGACGGTAAACACCGACTTCACGGCCGAACCTTCACCTGGCTCGCCTTCCTTGTCGTTGAGCAGGTAGGCACGCATGTCGTCGATCACGGTTTGCGTACGCTCGGCGGAAGAACCGACCGGCGTCTGCACCTGGGCGAAGATCACACCCTGGTCTTCCTCGGGCAGGAACGCGCTCGGAATACGGGTGAACAGCCAGATCATGCCAGCGAAGATGATCAGGTACACCAGGAACGAAGGCGCCTTGTGCTTGATCATGTTGCCCACGCCACGCTCGTAGCTCAGTACGCCACGGTCGAAGGTGCGGTTGAACCAGCCGAAGAAACCACGCTTGGGTTGCCCGTGTTTCTCGGGGTCGATCGGCTTGAGCATGGTGGCGCACAAGGCCGGGGTGAAGATCAGTGCAACCAGCACCGACAGGGCCATCGCCGACACAATGGTGATGGAGAACTGTTTATAGATCACACCCGTGGAGCCGCCAAAGAATGCCATCGGCAGCAGTACCGCCGACAGTACCAGGGCAATACCCACCAGGGCGCCCTGGATCTGGCTCATGGACTTGACCGTCGCCTCCTTGGGCGACAGGTGTTCCTCGGCCATCACCCGCTCGACGTTTTCCACCACCACGATCGCATCGTCCACCAGCAAGCCGATGGCCAGGATCATGCCGAACATGGTCAAGGTGTTGATGGTGAAGCCGAAGGCCGCGAGGATGCCGAATGTACCCAGCAATACCACCGGTACCGTCATGGTGGTGATGATGGTGGCGCGGAAGTTCTGCAGGAACAGGTACATCACCAGGAACACCAGGATGATCGCCTCGACCAGGGTATCGACTACCCCGGAAATCGATTCGGTCACCACGGGGGTGGTGTCATAGGGAACCACGGCTTTCATGCCAGGCGGGAAGAACGGCTCCAGGGACGCGACCGTGGCGCGGATGGCCTTGGCGGTGTCCAGGGCGTTGGCGCCCGAGGCCAGTTTGATCGCCATGCCGGAAGCCGGCTTGCCGTTGAACTGGGCGCTGATGCTGTAGTTCTGACCACCCAGCTCGACCCGGGCGACATCGCCCAGACGCACTTGGGAGCCATCGCTGTTCACGCGCAGCAGGATCTTTTCAAACTGCTCGGCGCTTTGCAGACGGGTCTTGCCGATGATGGTGGCGTTCAACTGAGTGCCGGGCAGAGCAGGCAGGCCGCCCAGTTGGCCGGTGGCCACCTGTACGTTCTGGGCCTGCACGGCGGCGCTGACATCCACCGGGGTCATCTGGAAGTTGTTCAACTTGGCCGGGTCCAGCCAGATACGCATGGCGTACTGGGAACCGAAGACCTGGAAGTCACCGACGCCAGACGTCCGCGAAATCGGGTCCTGGATGTTGGAAACGATGTAGTTGGACAGGTCATCCTTGGTCATGGTGCCGTCTTCGGACACCAGGCCGATCACCATCAGGAAGTTCTTCACCGACTTGGTTACGCGGATCCCTTGCTGCTGCACTTCTTGCGGCAGCAATGGGGTCGCCAGGTTGAGCTTGTTCTGCACCTGGACCTGGGCGATGTCGGGGTTGGTCCCCTGGTTGAACGTCGCGGTGATGGTCATGCTGCCGTCGGAGTTACTGTCCGAGGCCACATAACGCAGGTTGTCGATACCGTTGAGCTGTTGCTCGATCACCTGCACCACGGTGTCCTGCACGGTTTGTGCGGACGCGCCTGGGTAGGTCACCTGGATATCAATGGCGGTTGGCGCGATGGCCGGGTATTGGTTGATGGGCAACTTCAGGATCGACAGTGCCCCGACCAGCATGATTACCAGGGCTATTACCCAGGCAAAAATGGGACGGTCGATAAAAAATTTCGACATGTATTACTCCCCTTTGCCAGCGGCGGCAGGAGCAGTACCGGCGGGCTTGGCGTTGGTGGCTTCCTTCGCTTCAACCGTGATGCCCGGCTTGATGAACTGCAAGCCTTCGGTGATCACACGGTCACCGGCATTCAGGCCTTTTTCCACCAGCCAGTAGGCACCAGCGGTACGGTTGGCCACCAGCACGCGCTGTTCAACCTTGTTGTCGGCAGTCACCACCAGCGCCGTCGGGATACCCTTGATGTCGCGGGTCACGCCCTGTTGAGGGGCGAGGATCGCCTTGCTGTTCACACCGGCCTGCAATTGCGCGTGGACAAACATGCCCGGCAGCAGGGTGTGGTCAGGGTTGGGGAACACGGCGCGCAGGGTTACCGAACCGGTGGTCTGGTCGACCGACACTTCGGAGAACTCCAGGCGGCCTTGCTGGCTGTATTCGCTGCCGTCTTCCAGGGTCAGCTTGACCATGGCCGCGTTTTCACCGGCTTTTTGCAGTTGGCCGCTTTCCAGGTCGCGACGCAGTTTCAGCATCTCGGTGGACGATTGCGTGACGTCGACGTAGATCGGGTCCAACTGCTGGATCACGGCCATGGCATCGGCCTGGCCATTGCTGACCAGTGCGCCTTCAGTGACCGAGGAGCGGCCGATACGTCCGGAAATCGGGGCGAATACCTTGGTGTAGCGCACGTTGATCTGGGCGCTCTGCAGGTTGGCTTCCGAGGTCATGCGGTTGGACACGGCGGTGTCGTATTCCTGGCGGCTGACGGCCTGCTCGTTGACCAGTTGCTTGTAGCGGTCCGCAATCGACTTGGTCTGCTGCAGGTTGGCCTGGGCGCTTTTCAGGGTGGCCTCATAGACCGACGGATCGATCTGATAGAGCTGCTGGCCTTCCTTGACGTCGCCGCCTTCCTTGAACAGGCGCTTGAGAATGATGCCGTTGACCTGCGGGCGCACTTCCGCGATGCGGAACGCAGTGGTGCGCCCCGGCAATTCGGAGGTCAGGGTATAGGCTTGAGGTTGAATGGTGACCACGCCGACCTGAGGGGTTTGAGCGGGCGGCGCCGCTTCTTCCTTTTTACATCCGCTGAGCAGCGATGCCAGGGCGACGGCAGTGACCAGAGCGGTAACAGCTGGCTTAAGTTGCATGAAGATCCTCGGGTCAGGCGCGCTTGATGCGCACAAGAAGTGTGGAAGGGTAAAAAACAGGCATTGAGTAGATAAGTAGCTTGCTAGGCAATATACTTACGTTCATGGTTGTTTGTAAACTCTTGACAGGCTTCGCGGATTCCTTACAAGGCAGCGCTGAAAGCCTCGATTCTATTACGTTCGGCGCCCATGAAGGTGTCGTCCCATAATTATTCAGAAGGTGGTTATCAACCACCGCTCGTGTCCTGATTGAGGTGTTACTGCCATGGTTCGTCGTACCAAAGAGGAAGCTCAGGAAACGCGTAGCCAAATACTTGAAGCCGCCGAGCAAGCCTTTTATGAGCGCGGCGTTGCGCGCACTACGTTGGCAGATATCGCGGCCAGGGCAGGGGTGACGCGGGGCGCGATCTATTGGCACTTCAGCAACAAGTCGGACCTGTTGCAGGCACTGCTCGACACGCTGCACGAACCGCTGGACGAATTGGCCAGGGCCAGTGAAAGCGAGGATGAGGTAGATCCGCTGGGCTGCATGCGCAAGCTGCTGATCCATCTTTTTCATCAGGTGGCCCTGGACCCGAAGACTCGGCGCATAAATGAGATCCTGTTCCATAAGTGCGAATTTACCGATGAAATGTGCGACATGCGCCGTCAGCGCCAGACCCACAGCCTTGAGTGCAACCTGCGCATCGGCCTGACGCTGCGCAATGCAGTCCACCGCGGGCAACTCCCGGAAAACCTCGACACCGCTCGCGGGGCGGTGTGCATTCACGCTTATATCAATGGGCTTATTGGCCAGTGGCTACTGGTGCCTGACAGCTTCGAGCTGTATCAGCAGGCCGAGCGTCTGGTGGATATAGGGCTGGACATGCTGCGCCTGAGCCCCGGCCTGCGCAATTGATACAAAATGCGTAATTACGTTCGTTTGTGTCAACAGTAAAGCCCAAGGACGGTCAATCGTCCTTCCGACTTATTTGTGGGGTGACTTTATATACGCGCTGGCGCCGGGTTGAAAGGTAGCCGGCTAAGTATTTTGTAGCGATATTGTTGCATTGCTGTGAAGGAGTGTTTCCTACAACGGATGGCTCACATAAAAAGCCCCGGCTCTCACGAACCGGGGCTTTTGCGTTTCTGCTTTTGTGTAGGAGCGAGCGTGCTCGCGAAGAACGTAAACGATAACGCAGTGCATCTGGTTTATTGCAGCGTTCTCAGGTTTTTCGCGAGCAAGCTCGCTCCTACAGTGGCAGGGTCGGGTAGTCGATGTAACCGACCGGGCCCTTGGCGTAGAAGGTCTGTGGGTTCGCTTCATTCAGCGGTGCATCGGCCTGGAGGCGCGCCGGCAGGTCCGGGTTGGCGATAAACGGTACGCCAAAGGCCACCGCATCCGCCTTGCCCGAAGCCAGCCAGGTGTTGGCGCTGTCCTTGGTGAAGCGCTCGTTGACGATGTACGGGCCACCGAACGCGGCCTTCAGTTGTGGGCCCAGGCTGTCACCGGCTTCCTTTTCCCGGGCGCAGATAAAGGCGATGCCACGCTTGCCCAGTTCACGGGCGACGTAAGTGAAGGTTTCTGCCAGGTTGTCATCGCCCATGTCGTGGAGATCGCCCCGCGGCGACAAATGCATGCCCACGCGGCCGGCGCCCCAGACTTCGATCACTGCATCGGTCACTTCCAGCAACAATCGTGCACGGTTTTCCAGGGACCCGCCGTACTCGTCAGTGCGCTGGTTGGTACTGCTTTGCAGGAACTGGTCGAGCAGGTAACCGTTGGCGCCGTGCACTTCCACCCCATCAAAACCGGCAGCCTTGGCGTTTTCGGCACCCGCGCGGTAGGCGTCGACGATATCCGCGATTTCTGCGGTTTCCAGGGCGCGTGGGGTCGGGTAGTCCGCCAGTGGGCGCACCAGGCTGACATGGCCTGCCGGCTGGATGGCGCTCGGTGCCACCGGGGCTTCGCCGTCCAGGTAGGACGGGTGCGAGATACGCCCTACATGCCACAGCTGCAGGAAAATCTTGCCGCCTGCGCCATGCACGGCCTTGGTGATGTTGGTCCAGCCGCGCACCTGGTCGTTGGACCAGATGCCCGGGGTGTCCGGATAACCCACGCCCATCGGCGTCACCGAGGTGGCTTCGCTGAGGATCAGCCCGGCGGAGGCCCGCTGCACATAGTATTCAGCCATCAGCGCATTGGGTACGCGGCCGGCATCGGCACGGCAGCGGGTCAGTGGCGCCATGATGATGCGGTTGGACAGTTGCACATCGCCCAGTTTGATCGGATCGAAAATAGTCGTCATCGCAAACGCTCGTCTGTTCCAAGTGATTAATTAGTGGCCGGCGCCAGGTCGGCATCGCCGCTCTGGCGGAACGTGATCAGCGTGACCACCAGCGCCAGGATCGCCAGGGCCGCAGCTGCCAATGGCACGCTGGTCAGGCCGAAACCGTGGGCAATCACGCTGCCGCCAACCCAGGCGCCCAGCGCGTTGCCGATGTTGAAAGCGCCGATATTGAGGGTCGAGACCAGGTTGGGCGCGGCCTTGCCGAACGTCACCACGTTGATCTGCAGCGCCGGCACGGCGGCAAACGACGCGGTGGCCCAGAGGAACAGGGTGATTTCGGTGGGAATAATGGCGACGCTGGTCCAGGTCAAGGCGGTGGACACCACGGCCATGCTGATAAACACGCCGATCAGGGTGGCTGCCAGGCGCTTGTCCGCCAGCTTGCCGCCAATGATATTGCCCACGGTCAGGCCCAGGCCGATCAGCAGCAGGGTCCAGGTCACGCCTTTGGGTGAGATACCGGTTACATCCCCCAGCAGCGGCGCGACGTAGGTGAAGAGGGTGAACATCGACGCGGCAAACAGCGCAGTCATGCTCAACGACAACCAGATGCCGGCACCCTTGAGGGCCGCCAGTTCGGCGCGCATGTCGAGTTTTTCTTCATCACGCTTGGCCGGCAGGAAGCGGATCAGGCCGATCAGCGCAATGACGCCAATCACCGTCACGGCCCAGAAGGTCGAGCGCCAGCCAGCTTCCTGGCCCAGCGCGGTGCCCAGGGGCACGCCGAGTACGTTGGCCAGGGTCAGGCCGGTAAACATCAGGGCCACCGCCGACGCGCGCTTGTTGGCCGGTACCAGGTTGGCGGCCACTACCGAGCCGATCCCGAAGAACGCGCCGTGGCACAGGGCAGTCACCACACGGGCAAACATCAGCACGTTGTAGTCACTGGCCAGGGCACAGAGCAGGTTGCCGATGATGAAAATGCCCATCAGCGCTACCAGGGCTGCCTTGCGCGGCAGCTTGGCGGTGGCCAGTGCCATGAACGGGGCACCGATGGCCACGCCCAGGGCGTAGCCGGTCACCAGCCAGCCGGCGCCTGGAATCGACACACCGAGGTCGGCCGCCACATCGGGCAACAGGCCCATGATGACGAATTCGGTGGTGCCGATGGCGAAGGCGCTTAGGGCCAGTATGAGTAGCGAGAGAGGCATCGAGGGGTCCTTTACAGCGGGGGGCTGAGTTCTTCGGTGATGGCTTGGATAAACGCTTGGATCACGTCTTCATTGCGGCGGAAAAAGTGCCATTGCCCGGCTTTCTGGCTGCTGATCAAGCCTGCGCGTTGCAGGGTGGCCAGGTGCGCCGACACGGTGGATTGCGACAGGCCGCAGCGCTGGTCGATCTGGCCGGCGCAGATGCCGTACTCGTGGTTGTGCACTTGCTCGGGGAACTGCACTTTCGGGTCTTTCAGCCAGTTGAGAATGTCTCGCCGTACTGGGTGTGCCAGGGCTTTTATTATTTCGTCGAGGTCAATGGACATGGCAGGGCTCGGTATTGGTAAAACGTTATATCGCGATGAGGCGAACTTTAAATCGCTATATTCCGATATACCAATACGATTTTGATCTTGTTACCAGATAAATCTGTATATCGGGTTATAACGATACGTTGATGGCAGTGCTAAACTGCGCGCCATGAATTATCTCGCACATCTGCACCTGGGCGGCCAACTTCCTGCACAACTGCTGGGTAGCCTCTATGGCGATTTCGTCAAAGGCCGCCTACAGGGCCAGTACAGCCCGCAAATCGAGGCAGCCATCCAACTGCATCGCTCGATCGACCGCTTTACCGACAGCCATCCACTGGTCGGGCAGGCATTGTCACGCTTCACCCTGACCCGGCGGCGCTATGCGGGGATCGTCCTCGACGTGTTCTTCGACCATTGCCTGGCGCGGGATTGGGCCCAGTATGCCGACCAGCCGCTGGAGCGCTTTACCTCCCAGGTGTACCAGGTGCTGGCGGCAGAGCCGCAGTTACCGGGGCGCCTGGCGCAGATTGCGCCGTATATGGCGGCTGATGACTGGCTGGGCTCCTACCGCGAGTTCGCGGTAATGGAGCAAGTGCTGCGGGGGATTTCCCGGCGCTTGAGCCAACCCCAGGAACTGGGGCAGGCGATGCAGGAACTGCGGCTGTTGTATGAGCCGTTGAGCGAGGACTTCCGGGTGTTCTATCCCCAACTGCAGGTATTTTCCGCCCAACACACCACCTCTATGTAGGAGCCAAGCTCGCTCCTACAGGGAGGCTCAGGCAGCGGCCAGTGTGCCTATATGTCTTGGTTCGGCTGGCAGGACCACCTCGCCGAACAACGCCTTGTGCACCGCCTGCTGCGCCTGATACGCCAGCGCTGCACGCTCCTGGCCGGCGCAGGCAATCGGCTTGAGCAGATGAATCTCAACGTCGCCCTGATCATTGCCAAACAGGCGCATCAGGTGCGAGAGCAAATCATCATCACCAATAAACGGTGCGAGCGGATCAATCTGCCCATCGCGCAAATACCGGATAGCCACCGGTTGCAGCGCTACATCGGCATCAATCGCACTGGCCAGTAGCCGGCCATGGAAGGTGCGCAGGCTGCGGCCATCGGTGGTGGTGCCTTCAGGGAACATCAGCAGCGGGTGTTTTTGCTGCAGATGACGGGTCATCTGCTTGCGGATCAATTGGCTGTCACCCGAGCCACGGCGGATAAACAGACTGCCGGCCTTGGCCGCCAGCCAACCGGCCACCGGCCAGGTACGCACCTCGGCCTTGGATAGGAACGACAGCGGCGTCACCATGCCCAGCAGCGGGATGTCGGTCCAGGACACATGGTTGCTGACCCACAGCATCGGCTGTTGCGGCATTTCGCCATGCACGCTCACGCGAAAGGGCAGGGCATTGCTCAAGCGCGCCATGAAAAACCGCGACCAGCGCTGGCGCCGCACCATAGAGTTGGCAACCCCCAGGCGCTCGAACAGACCAAACACCCCGGCCATGCTCAAGCCCAGGCTTACCACCAGCAGCACGCGGGCGATCCGCCCGTAGACCCGCAGGCGCCCCATCACATGGCCGCCTTGAAGTGGCGGGCATAACGCGGGCACAACTCGTCGCGCTTGAGCAGGATGAACACGTCAGCCACCTGGAAATCCTCGTCCCAGCATGGCTCACCGCAGATCTTCGCGCCCAGGCGCATGTAGGCCTTGAGCAGCGGCGGCATTTCGGCGATGACGTTGGACGGCAGGTCCAGGCTCGGCAGCGGTTTTTTCGGTTCGGCGCGCAGGTGTTCGTTGCACAGATAGCGTTCGCGCAGGCGCTGCATGATTGCGTGGGCCTGGATGCCACCGTCGTGCATCGGGATGCTGGCGCAGCCCATCAGGTAGCTGTAGCCGCCCTGGTTGAGCACTTCGGCCAGTTCGCCCCACAGCACCGCGATGGTGCCGCCGTTGCGGTAGGCCGGGTCGACGCAGGTACGACCGATCTCCAGGATCGGCCCTTGCAGATGCAACAGGCCGTGGAGGCTGAATTCTTCTTCGCTGTAGAACCGGCCCAAGGTGCTGGCCGCCTGGTGATCCAGCAGCCGGGTAGTGGCAACCAGTCGCCCGGTGTTCAAGTCCCGTACGCCAATGTGGCTGCAGTGAACATCATAGTCATCCATGTCCAGGCCCAGCTCCGCGCCTTTCAGCTTGGCATTGAACTCGCCGCTGAAAACGGTGAAACGCAGGGCCTGGGCTTCCTGCAAAGCCTGGGCGCCGATCAGGCGTTCGGCTTGCAGACGGCGTTCATTGCCGGTGTCACTGATGCGGGCGATCTGAGTCATGGCGAGTCTCCAGGTGCCGGCCAGGGTTGCGGCCAGTCGACTTTGTTGTGCAAAGTCAGGCTATGTACCCCCGGTGTCATCTCCATGAATCTACGGTGACGCTTAGATGACAGCCCCCAAGGAGCCCTCCATGCCCTGGCACGCTTTGCTCGATCGACCCGACCGACTGCCCGTCCACGCCAACCTGGCCGAGGGCTACAGCGTTTTATTGCAACGCCTGGGGCAGGTGACGCCCTTCGAATTGGCAACCCAGGGTGCGCGCCTGATGGCCACGCCCGGCCTGGCGTTTCTGGTGGGTTATCAAGCAGCTTTGCGCGCGTTATGGCCCAGCGCGCCCCACAGCCTGGGCGCCTTGTGTGCGACCGAACAGCGCAGCCTGCGCCCAGTGGACATGCAAACGCGCCTGGACGACTTGCGTCTGAGCGGGCGCAAGGACTTCGTCACCGCCGGCGATGCCGCCGACTGGCTATTGATCGCCGCGCGTTGCGAGGCCGCCGATGAAAAACCGCGCCTGAGCCTGGCAGTAGTGCTGGCCGGCGAACCCGGCGTACGCGTCGAGCCCTTGCCCGCGATCCCGTTGATGCCCGATATCAGCCACGGGCGCATCCACCTCGACCATGCCGCCTGCGAGCGTTTGCCAGGGGATGGCTGGGACGACTACGTCAAACCCTTCCGCACGCTGGAAGACACCTATGTCTTGAGCGCGATGACCGCCTGGCTGCATGGCATCGGCCAGGAGTGTGATTGGCCCCAGGCCCTGCGTTTGCAGTTATTGGCGTTGCTGGCCGGCTGCGCCGAAGTCATTCGCCAGCCCACGGCCTCGGCGGCAGGGCATGTGTTGTTGGGGGGACTGTTTGCGCAGTTCGAGGCGCTGAAGCCGCAGGTCAATCAAGCGATGAGTGAAGGGGCGTGGGCCGCCATGTGGCAGCGCGACCAAGCCGTGCTGGACCTTGCCGCCAGCGCCCGGGCCAAGCGCCTGGAAAAAGCCCTGAACCCATCCCCTTGAGCTTATGTGGCGAGCCCGCTCGCCACGACAGCTTTAGCTGCTTGGGTTTATGCGGCGCGGCAAACCGATGGCCTTGTCGCCAAACCGTCATTTATCTGCATTAGGCTCGCGGGTTTGAATGCCCCCGAGTGCTTGTCCATGGTCAAAGGCCTGCTGTGCGTCGCCATGCTGCTGTTCACCGCTACCGCACACGCCCAGGCCTGGCCGGCGAAGGATTGGGCCCAGGGCGCGCAATTGACCGGCCCCGCCGTGAAGGCCCTGGAGGACTATGCCTTCCCGGCCCGCAATGACCTCACCCGCCAAGGCATCCGCACCGACGCGTTGCTGGTGATCCGTGACGGCGAAGTCATTTATGAACGCTACGCCGCGCCCACTACCGCCAGCACGCCGCACCTGACCTGGTCCATCAGCAAAAGCCTGATGGCCACGGTATTGGGCGTTGCCTACGGCGAAAACCGCTTCAAGCTCAGCGACCCGGTCGCGCGTTTCTATCCGCCGATGAAGCAACACCCGAGCATCACCCTGGCGCACCTACTGAACTGGACCTCGGGCCTGGACTGGCAGGAAGACTACGAATACGCGCCGCTGAAATCCTCGGTGGTGGCCATGCTCTATACCCGTGGCCATGCCGATATGGCGGAGTTTGCCGCCGACACTCCTACCTTCGCTGCAGCGGGCCAGGCGTTTCGCTACTCCAGCGGCGACAGCAATCTGGCGTCCGCCGCCCTCAAGGGCATGCTTGGCCATAAGGCGTATGTCGATTATCCGTGGACCGCGCTGTTCACGCCCTTGGGAATTGGCAGCGCCACCTGGGAAAGTGACGCCAATGAAACCTTTGTCGCCTCGTCCTATGCCTATATGACTGCCCGCGATCTGGCGCGCATTGGCTTGTTGATGGCGCGGGACGGGCGCTGGGGCGAGCGGCAATTGCTGCCCAAGGCGTGGGTCGACTTCAATCGCCAGCCCCTGGCGCAGTACATCGCGGGCCAGGACGAAGCGGTGCCCGGCGGCCACTGGTGGCTCAACCGTCAAGTGCAGGGCGCTGCCCGGCCCTGGCCGGATGCGCCCGACGATACCTTCGCGGCCCTGGGCCACTGGGGCCAGGCGTTGTATGTGTTGCCCCAGGCAAGGTTGGTGATCGTGCGCTATGGCGATGACCGCGATGGCAGCTATCGCCACAATGAACTGCTCAAGCGCGTGCTTGCGGCGGTGCAGCCATGATCCGTCGTCGGCCGTTTATCAGCCTGTTTCTCCTGTTGTTGCTCGCGGTGCTGGGTTGGACCTGGCACGAGCGCGTCAACCTGCAAGCCTTCCCCGACATCATTGCCGCCTACACCGCCAAGGAGTACTGCTCGTGCCGGTATGTGGCGGGCAACCCGGCTGACTATTGCCTGGGCTATGTGAAGCAATACATCCCCACCAGCGCCTTTGCCGATCACCCGGATACGCGCCTGGTCACCGCCAGTGGCCTGGGCCGCAGCCACAGCGCCCAATGGCTGGGCGAGCGCCAGGGCTGTCGCCTGCTGCCCTGAGGTTCCACAGGGTGGAACCACCTTTGATTGTCCTCGCACGCCCATCGCGGTTATCTGTGGCGGTGCCACAAAAAAGAACGGGAATACCCGCCTGCGAGGAGAGTCACCATGAGCCCACACCAGCACATCCTGGATTGGCTGAGCGATGTCGCCAGCGACCTGCACGCCGTGCGCCAGGATATCCACGCCCACCCCGAACTGGGGTTTGAAGAAAACCGCACCTCGGCCTTGGTCGCCCAATCCCTGAAAAACTGGGGTTATGAAGTGCATACCGGCATCGGCCAGACCGGCGTGGTCGGCGTGCTGCGCAATGGCAGCAGCTCGCGCACCCTGGGGATTCGGGCCGACATGGACGCCTTGCCGATCATCGAAAACACCGGCGTCGCCTACAGCAGCCAACACGCCGGCTGCATGCATGCCTGCGGTCACGACGGTCACACCACCATGCTGCTGGGCGCCGCGCGCTACCTGGCGGCGACGCGTCAGTTCGACGGCACCCTCAACCTGATTTTCCAGCCGGCCGAAGAAGGCCAGGGCGGCGCCGAAGCGATGCTCGCCGATGGCTTGCTGGAGCGCTTCCCCTGCGACGCGCTGTTCGGCATGCACAACATGCCCGGCTTGCCTGCCGGCCACCTGGGCCTGCGGACCGGGCCGATGATGGCTTCCCAGGACCTGCTCACCGTGACCCTCGAAGGTGTCGGCGGCCACGGCTCCATGCCGCACCTGACCATCGATCCGCTGGTCGCCGCCGCCAGTACGGTCATGGCCTTGCAGACGGTAGTGGCGCGCAACATCAATGCCCAGGAAGCGGCGGTGGTCACGGTCGGCGCCCTGCAAGCGGGGCAAGCGGCCAACGTGATCCCCCAGCAGGCCGTATTGCGCCTGAGCCTGCGCGCCCTCAATGCACCGGTGCGCGAGCAGATGCTGGAGCGGGTCAAGGCGATCATCCAGACCCAGGCCGAGAGCTTTGGCTGTACCGCGCAGATCGAACATCGCCCGGCCTATCCGGTGCTGGTCAACCATGCCGACGAAACCGAGTTCGCCCGCCAGGTCGGCATTGCCTTGCTCGGTGAAGCGGCGGTCGACGCCAATACACCCAAGCTGATGGGCAGCGAAGACTTCGCCTGGATGCTCCAGCGCTGCCCCGGCAGCTACCTGTTTATCGGCAACGGCGTGTCGCGGCCGATGGTCCACAACCCTGCCTATGACTTCAACGACGAGATCCTGCTGACCGGTGCCGCCTACTGGGGTGCCTTGGCCGAGAGCTGGCTCAAACCGGCCTGAACCCCCTGCCTTTTTCCTGCCGCTGGACCTTTTGCTCAACAGGTTGAATGGAGTGTTCTCATGCAGACTTCAATAAAAGGCGTGTCCCGCACCCGGCAAGTGGTAGCGGCGGTGGTCGGCAACGCGCTGGAGTGGTACGACTTTATCGTCTACGGCTTTCTGGCCAGCATCATCGCCCGGCAGTTCTTCCCCTCGGACGACGAATACGCCTCGCTGTTGATGGCCCTGGCCACCTTCGGCGTGGGTTTCTTTATGCGCCCGGTGGGCGGCATCCTGCTGGGCATGTACGCCGACCGCAAAGGCCGCAAGGCCGCCATGCAACTGATTATCCGCTTGATGACCGTGTCTATCGCGCTGATCGTATTTGCCCCCAACTACGCCGCCATTGGCATGGGCGCGCCGCTGTTGATCGTGGTGGCGCGCATGCTCCAGGGCTTTGCCACGGGCGGTGAATATGCCAGCGCCACGGCATTCCTGGTGGAAAGCGCGCCGGCCCATCGCAAGGGCCTGTACGGCTCCTGGCAATTGGTCGGGCAGTGCCTGGCGGTGTTTGGCGGCGCGGCGATGGTCGCGTTGGTCACGCACTTTTTTACTCCAGAAACCCTCGACTTGTGGGGCTGGCGCCTGCCGTTTGTGTTCGGCCTGCTGATCGGCCCGGTGGGCTTGTGGATTCGCCGGCATATGGAAGACCCGGAGGAATTTATCGAGGCGCGCAAACAGGCCACCGGCCCGGCGCCGAGCCTGATGACGGTGCTGCGTGAGCATCGGCGCAGCATCCTGGTGAGCATGGGCCTGGCCTGTGGTGCGACGGTGTCCTTCTACGTGGTGCTGGTGAATATGCCGACCTTCGCCCACAAGAACCTGGGCCTGCCCCTGGACCAGGTATTGATGGTGCAGATGTTCGCCGTGGCGCTGATGACCGTGGTGATTCCGCTGTCTGGCCTGCTGTCCGATCGCCTGGGGCGGCGGCCGGTGTTGATGGGCTTCACCCTGGCGTTTTTCGTGATGGTTTACCCGCTGTACGTGTGGGTCGCGGCGGCGCCGTCCATTGAGCGGTTGCTGGTGATGCAAGTGATGTTGTGCATCGCCATTGGCGGCTTCTTCGGCCCGGCGCCGACGGCCCTGGCCGAGCAGTTTCCCATCGAGGTGCGCTCCACCGGGGTGTCAGTGGCGTACAACGTGGCGGTGATGGTGTTTGGTGGCTTTGCTCCGCTGATCGTCACCTGGCTAAGCAAAGAGCTGGGCACCCCGGTGGCCCCGGCGTTTTATGTGCTGTTCGCTTGCGTCCTGACGCTGCTGGGCACTTACTGCATGCATGAGGCGCCGAGGGCCGCAGCACCGGCGCGCTTTACCAAGGGAGTGAAACCTTGAACATTGTTGAGCTCGATGCAATTGCGTTGTCCCAGGCGATCCACGCTCGGCAGGTGTCGTGTCACGACGTGATGCAGGCTTATCTGGCGCAGATTGCGCGTTTCAACCCGTCGGTCAATGCCCTGGTGTCGTTGCGCGACGAAGAGCACGTGCTGGCCGAGGCCCGGGCCTGTGACCGAGAGCTGGACCAGGGCCGCTACCGTGGCTGGATGCATGGCATGCCCCAGGCGATCAAGGATCTGGCGGCAACCAAGGGTTTGCGCACGACCATGGGCTCGCCACTGTTCGCCGAACAGGTGCCCGCTGAAGACGCCATCGCCGTGGCGCGGGTGCGGGCCAGTGGCGCGATTATCATCGGCAAGAGCAATGTGCCCGAATTCGGCCTGGGCTCGCAGACCTACAACAGCGTGTTCGGCACCACCGGCAATGCCTACGACCCCGCCTTGGTGGCCGGCGGCAGCAGCGGCGGGGCGGCGGTAGCCTTGGCGTTGCGCATGCTGCCGGTGGCCGACGGCAGCGACATGATGGGCTCGCTGCGCAACCCGGCGGCGTTCAATAACGTGTTTGGTCTGCGCCCGTCCCAGGGCCGCGTGCCCCATGGGCCGGCGCCGGAGCTGTTTGTCCAGCAGTTGGCCACCGAAGGCCCGATGGGCCGCAGCGTGGCGGATGTGGCGCGGTTGTTGAGCATCCAGGCGGGCTTCGATGCGCGGGTGCCGTTGTCGCTCAAGGACGATCCGAGCGTATTCGGCGCGCCGCTGGCCCGCGACTTCAAGGGCGCGCGCCTGGGGTGGCTGGGGGATTACAACGGCTATCTGCCGATGGACGATGGCGTGCTTGGCCTGTGTGAATCAGCCCTCGGCGATTTCAGTGCGTTGGGCTGCGAAGTAGAAGGCTGCCAGCCGGACTTTTCCATGGAGCGCCTGTGGCACACCTGGCTGGTGCATCGTCATTGGCTGGTGCAGGGCGCGCTGGGGGCTGCGTATGCCGACCCGCAAAAACGTGGGTTGCTCAAGCTGGAAGCACAGTGGGAAGTGGAGGGCGGCCTGCAGCTGAGCGCAGCGGATGTGTATCAGGCCTCGTTGGCGCGCAGCGAGTGGTACCGCGCCCTGGCCAAGTTGTTCGAGCGTTACGATTTTCTGCTGTTGCCCAGTGCCCAAGTGTTCCCTTTCGATGCACAACAGCACTGGCCGCGCGTCGTTGGAGGGCGAACCATGGACACCTATCACCGCTGGATGGAGGTAGTGATCGGCCCGACATTGGCCGGCCTGCCGAGCATGAGTGTGCCGGTGGGCTTCAACCTCCAAGGCTTGCCCATGGGCCTGCAAATCATCGGCCCGGCCCAGGCGGATCGCGCCGTACTGCAACTGGCCTACGCCCATGAGCAACTGACGCATTGGGTCCAGCGCCGCCCTCCGCAATGCTTGAGGGCGAACGCCTGAGGGGAGGGCGGCCTGTATCTTGCTGTGAAATTCGATCATCCATCAGCAACCGGGAGATCAGCCATGGGCAGCAACGCCGACACGGGGACTGTGCGTTCAGTGGAGCGGGCACTGGCCATCATTGAGTTGCTCGGCGAGCACCAGGCCCTGGGGCTTGAGGAGCTGCATTACCTGACGCGCCTGCCCAAGGCCACGGTGTCGCGGATGTTGCTGACCTTGCAGGAGCAGGGCTGGATCTACCGTGGCCTGAGCGACCGGCGTTATCGCATCAGCGCCCAGCGTTTGTTCGGCGATACCCAGCAACGTTTCAAGCGCCGCCTGGTGGAGTGTGCGGCGCCGTGGCTGCTGGAACTCAGCGAGCGCACCGGGTTGGTGGCGGACTTGTCGAATTTCGACGGCGAGCGCCTGGAAGTCATGGAAAGCGCGATCCCCACGGTGCTGCGCAAGCTCTACCCCAACAACTGCCAGATCGTCGGCCAGCATGCCAGCCTGTTCCATTCGGCCATGGGCAAGGCGTGCCTGGCCGAGTTGGCGGCGGATGAAGTCCAGCGCCTGGCCAGCCGCGAGCATGTGCCGGCCGACGATCAGTACCGTGCGTGCGAGCAATCCCAGCATCAGGGGTTTGGCCAGCGTACCGAAGGGTACTGGGAGTATCCGGTGCGCTTGCCGTTCCTGATCCGCGCGGTGGCGCTGCCGGTGCGGGCCAATGGGCGGCTGGTGGGGAGCATGGCGTTGCATTGGCCGATGCACCAGGCGCCGGTGGAACGGGTGTTGAGTCTGCATCTGGCTAGCCTGGAGGCGACCGTGCAAGGCGTGCAGCACGCATTGGCCTGACGCCGGATCGGGCTTGTGTGGGAGCGGGCTTGCCCGCGATAGCGGTGGGTCAGTCAACTATCTATTAACTGACCCTCTGCTATCGCGGGCAAGCCCGCTCCCACATTTAAATTGCCGGGGCCGTTAGATTGCGTGCGGCAAGCCGGCCAGTTAATGTTCGGGCAGGTTTTTCTCCGTGCGAGTGTTCAATGTTCAACACATCCATCCTCAAGCCCCTGGCGCTCTTGCTGCTGGCCGCTGCCGCCGTGCCTGTGCAGGCCGCCTGGTACCTGGATAACGAATCCTCAAGGCTGTCGTTCGTCACCACCAAAAACACTGACCTGTCTGAAGTCCAGCGCTTCCTGGTGCTGCACGGCAAGGTCGACGACAAAGGCGCGGCACAGTTGGAAGTCGAGCTGGAGTCGATCAACAGCGGCATCCCGCTGCGCGACGAGCGCATGCGCAACGACCTGTTCCAGATCAAGACCCACCCCGATGCGCTGATCAACGCACAAATCAACCTGCAACCTATCAACGACCTGGCCACCGGCGCGCAGTTGGAGTTGCGCCTGCCGCTGTCGGTCACGCTGCATGGCAAGACCCAGACCTACAACGCCGAACTGCTGGCGACACGCCTGGATGACCGGCGTTTCCAGGTGGTGACCCTGGAGCCGCTGGTGTTGCACGCCAAGGATTTTGACTTGCTCTCTGGCGTAGAGACTTTGCGCAAGGCTGCCGGGCTGGACGCGATCAGCCTGTCGGTGCCGGTGGGTACGGTGCTGATTTTCACGGCGCGCTGACATGAGCGGCGCGGTGTTCCCCTGGCGCAGCGCCAACCGCTTCGAATTGCTGATCGACGGCCCGAACTTTTTCCCGCAGATGCTGGTGGCGATCGCCCGCGCCGAACGCCAGGTGGAGCTTGAGCTGTATCTGGTGGAGGCGGGCGCCTGTGCCGAGCAGATGGTCAAGGCGCTGGTGCACGCGGCCGAGCGTGGGGTCCAGGTGCGCTGCCTGTTCGATGACTACGGCAGCCTGGCATTTACCCTGGGCCTGCGGCGCCGCTTGACCGATGCCGGCGTGGAGCTGCGCTTCTACAACCGCCTGCGCTGGCGCCGTTGGATGCGCAACCTCTACCGCGACCACCGCAAGCTGCTGCTGGTCGACCAGAGCATCGCCGTGGTGGGCGGCACCGGGGTCACCGATGAGTTCTGGACGCCAGGGCAGGACACCTGTGAGTGGCATGAAGTCATGGTGCAAATCAGCGGCCCGCTGGTGCTCGACTGGCAAGCCCTGTTCGACCGCCAGTGGCGGGTCAACGACCACCGCCGTGCCTGGAAGCCGGCCACGCATTTTGGTTTGCCGCGCCTGCCCAAAGTACCGGCGACCGGCCCGGGCCTGGGGCGGGTGGCGTATGCCGACGCGGACCAACATCGGGACATTTTGCAATCGCTGATCCGCGCCCTGAACAGCGGCCAGCGCCGTATCTGGCTGGCCACGCCGTACTTCTTGCCCACCTGGGGTGTACGCCGGGCCCTGCGCCGTGCGGCCGGGCGCGGTGTGGATGTACGCCTGCTGCTGACCGGGCCGCGCACCGACCATCCTTCGGTGCGCTACGCCGGGCACCGTTATTACCCGCGCCTGCTCAAGTCCGGGGTGCAGATCTTCGAATATCAGCCCTGTTTCCTGCACCTGAAGATGGTGCTGGTGGACGATTGGGTGAGCATCGGCTCGTGCAATTTCGATCACTGGAACCTGCGCTTCAACCTGGAGGCCAACCTGGAAGCCTTGGATCCGGAGTTGACGCTGGCGGTGGCGGGCAGCTTCGAGCGCGATTTTGCCCAGAGCCAGGCGGTCAGCCTGGAGGCATGGAAGGCCCGGCCATTGTGGCGGCGGGTCAAACAGCGGGTGTGGGGCTGGATTGATCGGTTGGTGGTCAACCTGCTGGATCGAAGAGGTTAGGGAGCACACCGCCAATCCAATGTAGGAGCTGGCTTGCCTGCGATGGCGGCACCTCGGTCTATCAGTGCCACCGAGGTGTTGCCATCGCAGGCAAGCCAGCTCCCACATACCGCTTCAAATCACAGCAGTTCGAAACTCTGCTGCTGCACGTCCTGGGAGTCCAGGCCGATCTGCACATTGAACTGGCCAGGTTCGGCCGCGAACTTGAGCTGGGTGTTGTAGAACTTCAAGTCATCCTCGGTAATGCTGAAGTGCACCACCTTCGATTCGCCGGCCTTGAGCAGGATCTTCTGGAAGTTCTTCAACTCCTTGATCGGGCGGATCATCGAGCCGGCCACGTCCTGGATGTACAACTGCACCACGGTTTCGCCATCCACCTTGCCGGTGTTTTTCAGGGTGACACTGGCGTCGAGCTTGCCGGTCTTGTTCAGGGTGGTGGACGACAGCGCCATGTCCGACAGGCTGAAGCGGGTGTAGCTCAGGCCATAACCAAACGGATACAGCGGGCCTGTGGTGTCATCGAAGTACTGCGAGGTGTAGTTGCCCGGTTTGCCCGGCGTGAATGGCCGGCCAATGGTCAGGTGGTTGTAGTAGGTCGGAATCTGCCCCACGGAGCGTGGGAAGGTGATCGGCAGCTTGCCCGAGGGGTTGTAGTCACCGAACAGCACGTCGGCAATCGCATTGCCGCCTTCGGTACCGGCGAACCAGGTTTCCAGGATCGCGTCGGCTTGCTGGCTCTCGTCGAGGATCGACAGCGGCCGGCCGTTCATCAGCACCAGGACCAGCGGCTTGCCCGTGGCTTTCAAGGCCGTGATCAGGTCGCGCTGGCTTTGCGGGATGTTCAGGTCGGTACGGCTCGATGACTCGTGGGACATGCCACGGGACTCGCCCACGGCGGCTACCACCACATCGGCGTTTTTCGCGGCCTTGACCGCTTCGTCGATCAGCACCTGGGCCGAGCGCGGGTCATCCACCACTTCCGGGGCATCGAAATTGAGGAAGTTGAGGTAGTCCACCACCGCCTTGTCGCTGGTGATGTTGGCGCCACGGGCGTAGATCACTTTGCCCTGTTCACCGATCACCGCGTTCATGCCGTCCAGCAGGGTCACCGATTGCGCAGGTTTACCGGCGGCGGCCCAACTGCCCATCATGTCGATGGGCGCCTTGGCCAGCGGGCCGACCAGGGCGATGGTCGCGGATTTCTTCAGGGGCAGGGTGTCGTTCTGGTTTTTCAGCAACACCAGGCTGCGCCGCGCAACGTCGCGGGCTTCGCTGCGGTGCAGGCGGCTTTCGGCATAGGTGTCGGCCGGATCGTCCTCGGCCTTGCCGATACGCAGGTACGGGTCGGCAAACAGGCCCATGTCGTACTTGGCACCGAGCACTTCACGCACGGCGTTGTCGATGTCTTTTTGCTCGATCTCGCCGGATTTCAGCAGCCCTGGCAATTCCTTGCCGTAGAGCTGGTCGTTCATGCTCATGTCGATGCCGGCCTTGATCGCCAGCTTGGCTGCTTCGCGGCCGTCCTTGGCGACGCCGTGCTTGATCAGTTCGAAGATCGCACCGTGGTCGCTCACGGTCAGGCCCTTGAAGCCCCACTCTTTACGCAGCAGGTCGTTCATCAGCCAGGTGTTGGCGGTGGCGGGCACGCCGTTGATCGAGTTCAACGCCACCATCACGCCGCCGGCGCCGGCCTTGATCGCTGCGTGGTAGGGCGGCAGGTAGTCCTGGTACATCTTGACCGGGCTCATGTCGACCACGTTGTAGTCGCGCCCGCCTTCCACCGCGCCGTACAGGGCGAAGTGCTTGACGCTGGCCATGATGCTGTCGGCCTGGGCCGGGCTCGGGCCCTGGAAGGCCTTGACCATCACTTCGCTGATGCGCGACACCAGGTAGGTGTCTTCGCCGAAACCTTCTGAGGTGCGGCCCCAGCGGGCGTCGCGGGAGATATCGACCATCGGCGCGAAGGTGATGTCGAGGCTGTCTGCCGCCGCTTCTTTAGCGGCAATGCGCCCGGAGCGGCCGATGGCGTCCATGTCCCAGCTCGAGGCCAGGGCCAGGCTGATCGGGAAAATGGTGCGGTGGCCGTGGATCACGTCATAGGCGAAGAACATCGGGATCTTCAAGCGGCTGCGCATGGCCGCGTCCTGCATCGGACGGTTTTCCGGGCGGGTGATGGAGTTGAACGTGCCACCAATGCGCCCGGCGGCGATTTCCTTGCGGATCATCTCGCGCGGCATTTCCGGGCCGATGCTGATCAGGCGCAATTGGCCGATCTTTTCATCCAGGGTCATCTGCCCGAGCAGGTCGCTGACGAACGCGTCCTTGTCCTTAAGCGCAGCGGGCTTGGTCTCGGCAACGACGGAGTGACTGGCCAGAGTGGCAACAAGGCCCAGCAAACACAGCTTTTTCATGAATATCCTTTTTCGGCGTACTGCGCAGCGTCACGTAGACACTGCTCGGCCAAAATGTGGGGAGCGACTATTGTTGTTCGGGTGTTGTGTGGGTAAATACCGCACACTTGCGGGCTCTTTATGAACTATCCATAAAGAAGGGCATCTTTTAGCTGATTGGCTCGCTGTAATCCAGTAGTGGCGGATTATGCCCCAAGCGCGTGATGTATAGGGTCAGTCGTCAAATTCCATAAGGTTGGTCAGGAGACACACCATGCAAGCAGCACAGACTATTCGATGGGGCTGGAAAGCCGCGGCCCTGCTACTGATCAGCAGCGTGCTGAGCGGTTGCGGCATCAACAAGATCCCGACCCTGGACGAACAGGTCAAGGCGGCCTGGGCCCAGGTGCAGAACCAGTATCAACGGCGCGCCGATCTGATCCCCAACCTGGTGGAAGTGGTCAAGGGCTATGCGGCCCATGAGCAGGACACTCTCACCGCCGTGATCGAAGCGCGCGCCAAGGCGACCTCGATCCAGGTCGATGCCAGCACCCTCGACAACCCGGAAAAACTCAAGCAGTTCCAGCAAGCCCAGGAAGGCCTGAGCGGTGCCCTCAGCCGCCTGATGGTGGTGTCTGAACGCTATCCGGACCTCAAGGCCAACCAGAACTTCCTGGCCCTGCAATCGCAGCTTGAAGGCACCGAAAACCGCATCAGCGTGGCCCGTCGCGACTTTATCGCCGCCGTGCAGGCCTTCAATACCGAGATCCGCACGTTCCCTGGCCGCCTGTGGCACAGCGTGATGTACAGCGACTTGCCGGTGCGCGCCAACTTCGAGGCCACCAGTGCCGATGCCGATAAAGCGCCACAAGTGAAATTCTGATGACCCTGCGTGCTGGGTGGCTGGCGGCGCTGCTGCTGGCCGTGAGCCTGACTGCCCAGGCGGCGCCGGATTTTCCGGCGCTGACCGGACGGGTGGTCGACAACGCGCAGATGATCGACCCGCCGGTGCGTGCGCAACTGAGCCAGCAATTGCAGGCGCTGGAGCAGACCAGCGGCGACCAGATCGTGGTGGTCACGGTGCCCGACCTGCAAGGCCTGCCCATTGAAGACTTCGGTTATCAACTGGGTCGGCACTGGGGCATCGGCCAGAAGGGCAAGGACAACGGTGCGCTGTTGATCGTGGCTCGCGACGAGCGCCAGTTGCGCATCGAAGTGGGCTACGGCCTGGAAGGCGTACTCACCGATGCGCAGTCGTGGGTGATCATCAACCAGGTGATTGCGCCCAAGTTCAAGGCGGGCAATTTCACCCAGGGTATCAGCGACGGCGTGGCCGCCATGATCCAGGTGGTTGGTGGCGAGCCGCTGGCCGTGCCGGCCCATGTGGCTGATCCCAACTTCGCCAAGGACAACCCGGTATTCTCCATCGGCTTGTTCATTCTGTTGCTGGTGGTGTTGTGGCTGTGCAACCGCATGGGCCTGCCGGTAGGCGCCATTTTGCTGGCGATTCTCAGCAGCAGTGGGCGCGGTGGCGGCGGTGGCGGGGGCGGTGGCTTCAGGGGCGGCGGTGGCGGTTTTGGCGGCGGCGGGGCTTCGGGTGGCTGGTAATGACAATAACTAAAGAGCATCTACAACCATGGCTTTACTGACAGAACACGAGCAGCGCCAAGTGGCCGAAGCGATCGCCAGGGTCGAGCAACAGACCGACGCCGAACTGGTGACCGTGCTGGCCGCCCGCGCCGACGACTACGCCTACATCCCGCTGCTGTGGGCCAGCGTGGTGGCGTTGGTGGTGCCGGGGATCGTGCATTACCTGTCGGGCTGGTTGACCATGCACACGCTGCTGCTGGCGCAATGGGCGACGTTCATTGTGCTGTGCCTGGTGTTCCGCCTGCCGGCCATCACCACCCGCCTGATCCCGCGCTCGGTGCGGCATTGGCGCGCGTCGAACCTGGCACGCCGGCAGTTCCTGGAGCAGAACCTGCACCACACCCTGGGCAGCACCGGGGTACTGATTTTTGTCAGCGAGGCCGAGCGTTACGTGGAGATCCTGGTGGATGACGGGATTTCCCAGCGCCTGGATGACAGCAGTTGGGATGCCATCGTCAAGACGTTTACCCAGCAGGTGAAACAGGGGCAGACGTTGACCGGGTTTATCACCTGCATCGAGGCCTGTGGCGAACTGCTCAAGGTGCATGTGCCGCAGACCCACACCCGTAACGAACTGCCCAACCGCCTGATCGTCCTCAAGTAACCGGTGGGGGCTGCCGTCTGTGGGAGCTGGCTTGCCTGCGATAGCATCACCGAGGTGTGACTGACACACCGAGGTGCCCGCATCGCAGGCAAGCCAGCTCCCACACAAGCCAGCCCCCACATTTTGAATTGTGAGGACCGTTGGGCAAATAACTCCGTGCCCTGAGCCCCCATCCCCCCTAAAATGCCCGGCATTCCCTGCCCGAGGCGTTTTTGTTCATGTCTGTCACCCCTAAACCTGCCACCCCCGCGCCGGATCATCACGCCCAGTTCATCGAACTGCTGCGCGCAAGCCTTGAGCAGAATGCCTTTATCAAGCTGGTGCTGGCCAAGTACGTGGGTGAAGAAGCCGAGTTGCAACGCCTGATCATCAAGCCGGTGACGGTCAAGGAGCAGGCGTGCCTGTCTTTTGTCTATCGCTACAAGACCCGTGATATCACCAAGAATTTCCCCCTCGAAGACGGCGTCGCGACGCTTGCCGCGCTGTTGCCAGCCTCGTTCAAGAACGCCCATCTGCTGTCATTGACCGACGAGGCGCAGCTGGAATACAGCAAGAAGAACAAAAGCTCGCTGTTCAAGAGCAAACCCCAGCAACTGCGTGAAGCACCGTCGGCCGAACACAACCGCGAGAAAAACCGCTTCCTTGACCTGACGCGGCCGTTTCTCGCCGACCTGGGCGTGACCAACGCCAAGCACGAGCTGATCCCGGCGATGTCGCGCAAGTGGAAGCAGATCAACAAGTTCATCGAGGTGTTCAGCCATGCGCTGACCTCATCCCCCTTGCAACTGGACCGGCCAGTGCGGGTCGCGGATTTTGGTTCGGGCAAGGGCTACCTGACGTTCGCCATCCACGACTACCTGCGCAACACCCTCAAGGCCGACGGCCAGGTGACGGGTGTGGAGTTGCGCGAAGACATGGTGACCCTGTGCAACAACGCCGCCGCCCGCCTGGAACACCCGGGGCTGGTGTTCAAGTGCGGTGATGTGCGCAGCGTGGCGCCCAGCGAGCTGGACGTGATGATCGCCCTGCATGCCTGCGACATCGCCACCGACTATGCGATTCATACCGGCATCCGCTCCGGGGCGTCGATCATCATGTGCTCGCCGTGCTGCCACAAACAGATCCGCTTGCAGATCCAGAGCCCGGCGCTGCTCAAGCCGATGCTGCAATATGGCCTGCACCTGGGCCAGCAGGCGGAAATGGTCACCGACAGCTTGCGCGCGTTGTTCCTGGAAGCCTGTGGCTATGAGACCAAGGTGTTCGAGTTCATCTCCCTGGACCACACCAACAAGAACAAGATGATTTTGGCGGTCAAGCGTGCCGAGCCTTCGGATAACGCGCAGTTGCTGGAGAAAATCCGCGAATTGAAGGCGTTCTACCAGATCAGCGAGCACTGCCTGGAAACCCTGCTACGCGCCGATAGCTACCTGCCCTGAAGACAATGTAGGAGCGGGCTTGCCCGCGATGACGGAGTGTCAGTCGATATAGTGGGCGGCTGAACCACCGCTATCGCGGGCAAGCCCGCACACATTTAGAGTGTGTGCGGCTTGGCCGGCTGCACAGCCGTCTTGCGCCCCAGCATCACCGTCACGATCACCCCGCAGGCAAACAGCCACGTAATCGGCTCGATGTGCTCACCAAAAAACAGCGCGGAAAAGGCGATGGTGAAGAAGATCTGCAGCAGCTGGATCTGGCTGACCCGCGCGATTCCGCCCATGGCCAGCCCGGCGTACCAGGCAAAGAACCCCAGGAACTGCGAAAACAGCGAGACGTAGCCAAACGCCCACCAGGTGCGGGCCGAAATCGCGCCTTCGTGCTGCAGCGCCAGGTACGCCACCGGCCCGATCAACAGCGGCGTCGACAGCACCAGCGCCCAGCAGATCACCTGCCAGCCGCCCATCTCCTTGGCCAACCGGCCGCCTTCGGCATAGCCCAGGCCACCCACGGCAATTGCCCCAAGCATCAGCAAATCACCGGCCTGGATGCTACCGGCGCCGCTGATCAGCGCATAACCAAGCACCAACGCACTGCCCAGCGCCGCGCAGGCCCAGAAGGCTTTTGATGGCCGTTCATGGGACAACCACGCCGCATACAACGCCACGCACAGAGGTTGCAGGCCGTTGACCAGGGCGCCGTGGGAGGCGGGCAGGGTTTGCATGGCCCAGGCCGACAACACCGGGAAGCCGAGGATCACCCCGGCAATCACCAGGCTCAGGCCGCGTACCTGGCGCCAGGTCGGCCAGGCTTCGCGACGCCACAGCAACAGCAAGGCTGCCGGCACCGCCGCGAACAGCGCGCGGCCCAGGCCATTGAGCAAAGGATGGATTTCCTGCACCACGATGCGGGTAAAGGGCAGGGTCAGGCTGAAGATGATGACGCCGAGCAGGCCTAAGGCCATGCCGGTGTTTTCGCGCGAGTTCATGGGAACAACCGGATCGAATGGGCAGGAGGATGCTGCCCATCTAGCCACAAAGCCCGCACGGCGCGGGCTTACAGCTGGGTGCAGATTGAACCGTACAGTTCCCGTAGGAGCCGGCTTGCCACAACAGGCCTGTCTGCTTGGATTTATGAGTTTCGGCAAGCCGGCTCCTACAGCGTTAGAAGAACCGCGTTACGCTGATCTTGGCATTGCGTCCGACGCTGGTGGCGCTGTCGCCACTCAAGGCCGGCATGTAGCTGCGGTTGAACAGGTTGTCGACGGTGAAGTTGACTTCGGTCCCCTTGAGGTACGGCTGTTGCGGTGTCCATTTGGCGAACAGGCCCTGGGTGTCGTAGCTGGCGTTGGGGTACTGGTCGTAGAAGCTGTCGCCGAAGCCGCTGTTCAGGCCGCTTGAATATTTGTCGCTGGGCAGGCGGTCGGTCTTGCGCACGAACTGACCTTGCCAACCCACTTGTGCGTCCCAGGCAGGAATCTTGGTGCCCAGCATCGCGACCCATTTGGCCGGTGGAATGTCACGGGCCCACACGTGGATGTCGGTCGCCCACGGGTTGGTGTAGGGGTTTTCGCGTTTGCCGGTGGTCCACGAGTAGCTCAGGGAGCCGAACAGGTAGGTCGAGTCGTAGTAGCCTTCGAGCTCGAAACCTTTGATGGTCATGCTGCCAACGTTGCGGTAATTGGTCTTCGACGCTGCGTCGGTGCAGACCTTGGCGATGGAGCCTTCCATGTAGTTCTGTTGCTGGCAGCCGAGGCCGGTGGCCTTGAAAATTTCGTCTTCGATCTTGTTGTGGAACAGCGTGCTGCGCAGTTGCAGGCTGTCGCCGCTGGCAATCACGTTGGCGAAGTTGGTGATGTTGCCCAAGGTGATGGCGGTGATGCGTTCCGGGTCGAGGTTGCGGCTGGTGGAGGTGCGGCTGCCCAGGCCCTGGACTTCGTATTGTTCGTCGATCACCGGCGCGCGCCAGGTCTTGCTCCAGTTGGCGAACATCACCACGTCCGGGGTGACCTTCCAGAACGCTGCCAGGCGCGGCGACCAGCCGGCATAGGTGCGGTCGCTGTAGTCGTGGCCGAAGGCCGGGTCGGGGTTGCTGTAGTACGGCGCGTCGTTGGCTTTGCCACGGTTGACCACGTGGTCATACCGCAGGGATGGGGTGATGGTCACGTCGCCCAGGGTTACGGCGTCCTGGATATAGAACGCATGGGTGTCGACCTTGCCGTGGGGCATGAACGCCGGTTGGAAATGCCCGTAGTTGTACTCAGGCGTGTCGTACTTTTCACCGGGCATCCAGCTTTCGGTATCGCGGATGTGCTTGCGGATCTGCACGCCGGTGGTCAAGGCATGGTCCAGCGGGCCCGTGTTGAAGAGGCTGATGTTGCGCAGTTCGAGAATCTTGTCGGTGTAGGCGGTGTCCATCTTGCGCCCGCCCGTGGATAAGCTCGTCACGGCCGTGGCATCGCGTGTGTCGGTCTGGTCGGTGTTGGACTCCGAATAGCTGAGCTTCATGTCGATCAGCGGGTTACCCAGGGGCTGGTATTCGTACTTGCCCGACCAAGTAGTATCGACGGTGTGGCGGTTGGCCAGGAACCGTCTGACGGCAGCGTCATAGCCATAGCGGTCGATATCGGCCTTGCGCGGTGGCGATGGGTAACTCCTGGCCGAAAACGGCGTCCAGCGTTCGCTGTTGGCCCGGGAGTAGGAGAAACCGAGACTGTGCTCATCGGTGAGGTACATGTTCAGTTTGAACAGTCGACCGTCCACATCTTGTGCGCTGTTGGGCAAGCGCTGCGGGTTGATCGGGTAGTCCTTGCTGTCGTAGTCGCGCTTGTCGGCCAGCTTCATGTCGCCGCCGTCGCGCTTGGTCAGGTAGGCCAGGGCGTCGATGCGACCGTCGTCGGTGCGGCCATACACGGCACCGCTGTAGACCTGTTCGTGGTCGTTGCTGGCATACCCATACTTGAGCATCGCACCGCTGTTGCGTCCGTCCTTGAGCAGGTCCGGCGCATCCTTGGTGACCATGTTGACCGTACCACCGAAGCCACCGTTGCCGGTGAAGGCCGAGTGCGGGCCTTTTTCCACCTCGACGCTCTTGATCATCTCGGGCTCGATAAACACGGTGCCTTGCTGATAGCGCTCGAAACCGCTTTTGGCCGCGCCATCGACGGTCATCGGCACGTCTTCGGCCTCGCCCATCCCGCGAATGTTGATGATCTGTCCGCCAGGCTTCATCGAGCCGCCCATGGTCACGCCCGGCAGCGTCTGTACCAGGCTGGCGATGTTGTTGGGCTGCAGGCGGTCGATATCGGCCTGGGACAGGGTCGAGCGGCCGACGGTGCTGGCATCGACTTGGTTGCCGGTGCCGATCACGCTCAAGGCGTCCAACTGCACGCTGGTGCTGTTGGTGGTGCGGCTTTCTTCGGGGCGCACGACATAGGTGCTGCCGACTTTGATCAGGGTGAATTCGCCGGTCTTGAGCAGGGTGCGGATCGCTACTTCGGGGGTGTAATCACCGTTGATCGCGGGCGCCTGGACATTTTTCAGCAGGTCCTCATCGAACAGCAGCTGGATTTTCGCCTGTTGCGCCACCTGGCTCAGGGATGTGGCCAGCGGTTGGGCCGGCAGTTGCAGTTTGAGCGACTCGGCCTGGGCCGTGAGGCTGACGGCCAGGCAGGCGGCGATGAGTGTCGGTCGAAGAGACAGGTGCAGGGCAAGGCAAGGCGCGCGAAACATGAAATCCCCCAAGGCGGCTAAATAGCCAAAAAAGGCATGCGTATCAAACGCAGACCGGAGGAAGACGCGGCAGGAAAAAAAATCCTCACATGCGAATGCAAAATATTCTCAAATGGAGCTACTTACGTGCTTCGATACGAACCCTGCCGTCGGCCAGGGGCACGGTTTTCACCGGCAGCAAGGCAGGCAGTGCATTGAGCAGCGCGTCCGGGTCGTTGACATCGAGATTGCCGGAAACCTTCAGTTGCGCCACTGGGCCATCGGCCAACACCACGGCCTTGGGCCGATACAGGCTCAGCTCATCCAGCAGGCTGGCCAGCTCGCGGTTGCGAAAGGACAAGTGGCCGCTGCGCCAGTCGGCGACTTCGCCAGCGGCCAGGGTTTGCTGCTGCATGGAGCCCTTGGCGTAGCTGTAGGTCGCCCGTTGTTGAGCGCTAAGCAGCACGGCGCTGGCGTTCTGGTCGGGGGCGAAGGCGACGGTCCCGTGGGCCACGCTGACCACCAGTTGCTGCTGGCTGCGACGCACGTCAAACGCGGTGCCCACCACCCGCACGTCGGCCTCGCCCGCGCGCACGAACAGAGGCCGCTCCTTGTCGGGCGCCACCTCCACGTACAACTGGCCTTGGTCCAGGTGAATCACGCGGCGATGGGCATCGAAGTCCACCCGTAAGCGGGTGCTGGCGTTGACGTACAAGGTGCTGCCATCCGGCAGGTCCAGGGTGCGCATGCCTTTGGCCTGCGCCGCGACCTCGGTGTGATAGAGCCCACGCGGGGCCCCCAGGTTGCTGGCGAGTAAAGCGCAGATCAGCGCGGCAGCCACCGCCAGCGCCGGGCGCCAAGGCGCGGGTTTGCGCGTGGGCAGGGGCAGGGGTTTGTTCAGTTGCTGCAGTTCGCCAAGGTCGGCCCACAGCTGTTCGAATTCGGCGTAGGCGCGCGCATGGGCCGGCACGGCGTGCCAGGCGGCGAAGGCCTTGCGGTCCTGCGTGCCAACTTCGTTGCGATTGCGTGCAAACCAACTGGCTGCCTGGGCATCGATGGTGTCGTGCTCATCAATTCCGTGGCCGTCGCGGGTGCTCAAGCGGGTCATTCTGGCTGCTCCTTGCCCGGGTCTTTTTGAAGTCGCTGCTTGCAGTGCAGCAGGGCAAAGGCGATGTGCTTTTCCACCATGCTGATCGAAACGCCCATGCGCTCGGCGATCTGCGCCTGGCTCAGGCCTTCGAAGCGGTGCAGCATAAGGGCTTCTCGCCTGCGGGGCGAGAGTTCGGCGAGGACTTCTTTCAACTGTTCCAGGCGTTGGATGCGTTGAGCGGCGGCCATGGGATCGTTTTGCTCGTCGGTGACAGGCTCGGCGTCCCATTCGGCCTGTTGATGGTGGACGCTGTGCCGCACCTTCTGTTTGCGCCAATGGTCACGCAACAGGTTGCGTGCCATCTGAAACAGAAAGGCCCGTGGCTGCTCGACCTTGGTCCGGTCGTTGTAGTCCAGCCATTGGGTAAAGACATCCTGGGTCATGTCCGCCGCGTCGCTGGCGTTGTCCGTGCGTTTGCGCAGGTAATGCAGGATGTCTGCATAAAACCCGCGACAGGCGTCGGCCGACAACGGGTCGGGCTTGAAACGAGACATGGATATCCTTCTTGACGCAGCACGCTGCAGAAAAGTCGCGAATGATATCGAGAACTATTGCTATTTGTCTCCGTAAATTTAAAGACCCATGCGATCCAATGTGGGAGCGGGCTTGCTCGCGAAAGCGGTGTATCAGTCGATAAATGTATTGGCTGATCGACCGCATTCGCGGGCAAGCCCGCTCCCACAGGGTTGTGGTTTAGCTCAACGAGGTCAGCAGTTTCTGCAACTGCGCCTGGCCCGCCATGTCCAGCGGGAACACCGGCAGTCGCGGATCACCCACCTCCAGCCCGGTCATGCGCAAACCTGCCTTGATTGTCGCCGGCAAGCCACCCTTGAGGATAAAGTCCAGCACCGGCAACTGACGATAGAACAGCTCCCGCGCCCGGTTGAGGTCATTGGCCAGTACCGCCTGGTACAGGTCCAGGTTGAGCTGTGGGATCAGGTTCGGCGCAGCGGTGCACCAACCCTTGGCCCCGGCGGCGAAGGCTTCCAGGGCCAGGGGGTTGCAGCCGTTGTAGAACGGCACCTGGCCTTCGCCCTGGCGGTACAGCTGGTGCATGCGCTGGATATCGCCGGTGCTCTCCTTGACCATCGTCACGTTATCAACGCTGTTGACGATCCGCAGGATCAGCTCCACGGACATATCCGTGCCGCTGGTGGCCGGGTTGTTGTAGAGCATGATCGGCACGCCGACGCTATCGCCAATGGCCGCGTAGTGCGCAAGGATCTGCGCTTCACTGAGCTTCCAGTAGGACGTCGGCAGCACCATCACCACATCAGCGCCCTCGGCTTCGGCAAAGCGTGCGCGGCGCACGGCCTTGGCGGTGGTCAGGTCGGACACGCTGACAATGGTCGGCACGCGCTTGGCGACCTTGCGGATACTGTAGGCGCTGACTTCATCCCACTCGGCATCGCTCAGGTAGGCGCCTTCACCGGTGCTGCCCAGCGGGGCGATGGCGTGCACGCCGCTGTCGATCAGACGGTCGATGGAGCGGCCCAGGGCGTCGAGGTCAAGGGTGCTGCCGTCGGCGCTGAACGGGGTGATGGTGTAGCCGATAATGCCGTGAATAGTTGGGGTGGACATGGAATGTCTCCGGTCGAAAAAGGCTTCAGTTCAGGCAATCGGCGTGTTGGCGCAGGTTCTGCCGAGCGTAGTAGTTGAACGCGGCGCCGTGGCGCTTGGGCTTGGAGATCCAGTCATGGGCCTCGCGTCCCAACTGCGGCAGGATCGGCTTGACGGTACCGGCGGCCATGGCCAGCAATTGCAGTTTGGCCGCCCGTTCGATCAATTGCGCGATCACACAGGCTTCTTCGATGGTGCTTCCAGTGGACAACTGGCCGTGGTGAGACAGCAGGATGGCGCGCTTGTCGCCCAGGGCCTCGGTGATGATTTCGCCTTCTTCATTACCCACCGGCACACCCGGCCAGGCTTCGAGGAATGCGCAGTCTTCATACAGCGGGCACAGGTCCATGTGCGACACCTGCAGCGGCACTTCGAGCATCGACAGTGCGGCGATGTGGGTCGGATGGGTGTGGATGATGCAGTTCACATCCGGCCGGCCACGATAGACCCAGCTGTGAAAACGGTTGGCCGGGTTGGGCATGCCGTGGCCTTCCAACACCTCCAGGTCTTCGTTGACCAGCAGCAGGTTGCTGGCAGTGATTTCATCGAAACCCAGGCCCAGTTGCTGGGTGTAGTAGGTGCCAGGCTGCGGGCCACGGGCGGTAATCTGCCCGGCCAGGCCCGAGTCGTGGCCGTTTTCGAACAGAATACGGCAGGTCAGGGCCAGCTTTTGCCGGTCGGTCCACGTATTATCCGCCAGGGTACTTTGCATCTGGGTCAGCGCTTGCTTGACCAGTTGGTCTTTGGGGAGTGCTAATGTCTTGGCCATATCGGTGTCCTTTGGGTGGTTCAATGGACGTCGATTTGCGGGTTCCCGCTGCTCGCAAGGTCGTTGGGTTCTGCAAATGACACTAAAGAGGCTATATGACACTTTGTGTCATTGGCAAGAAATAATCATCGCATCCTGCTTGGATTAAACGCTGCGCATGTCTATCCGTTTGAAATTATTGAGAAAAAAACTCGGGGTCACCTTGGAGGCATTGGCCGAAAAATCCGGGATGACCAAGAGTTACCTGTCCAAAGTCGAACGCGGCCTGAACACCCCGTCGATTGCCGCCGCGCTGAAACTGGCCAAGGCGTTGAACGTCAAGGTCGAAGAATTGTTCAGCGAAGACAGCGTCAGCCTCGACAGCTACAGCCTGGTGCGCAGCCATGAGCGGCCTGATACCTCGCCGGGTTATGCGGTACTGGCCCATCAGGTCAGCGAGCGCAGCCTGCTGCCGTTCATCATCTACCCGCCGTCGGAGTTCAGCGACAAGACCTTCAAGGAGCATGTGGGGGAGGAGTTTTTGTTTGTGCATGAAGGCCGGGTGGAAGTGGACTTCATGAGCGAGCGGGTGCTGCTGGAGCGCGGCGATGCGCTGCACTTCAATGCGCAAAAGCCCCACCGGATCCGTTCAGTGGGTGAGGTGCAGGCGCAGTTGCTGGTGGTGGTACACAGCGCCGAAGAATAGGCCTGGAACGCGGTCAATGTAGGAGCTGGCTTGCCTGCGATAGCTGAGTGTCAGTCAACACATTCGGTGCTGACACACCGCGATCGCAGGCAAGCCAGCTCCCACATTTGATCGCTTTTGGTAATGGGATCAGTGCTCGACCGGCACCGACAATGCCGGCTTGCCCAACGCATGGCTGCGCGCCGCAAAGAACCTGAGCTCCACCTCCATCCCTTCGAACAGCGCGGCATACCGCCGCTTCTGCTGTTGGATAAACCCGTCGCTGCGGCCAAACACCGAGATCGCCAGGGTCTTGATCCGCGACCGACGAATGGCCTCCACCAAGTGCCCGTCCTGTTCGCTCAGGTGATGGCCAAAGATGCACAGCGCGCCTGCCTGCCCCAGCAACTGTTCATAGCAGAACGACAGGTAATCCGAACTGCGAATGCTCTTGAGCTTCTCGCTGCTGGGGCCTTCGTTGATAAACAGCGGCACATCGTCGAGGGTCTTGATGGTGTTGTTGATGGCAAAACTGCTGAGCAACGTGCTGTCGGTGGACGGCAGTTTACGCGCCGAGCCATCCAGGTTACGCACCAGATGCAGGCCACCGTGCAGGTACAGAATGCGCGTCGCGGCGGTGGCGGTGTCGCGCAGGTCAAAGCGTGAATCGGCGCCGCGAAACAGGTCGTCGATGCCCGGTGTGTGCAGGATCGACCAGTAGTTGAGCAGGTCGTAATTGCTGGTGAATACCGTCTTGTAGCTCGCCAGTTCCTGATTGATCGTGGCCAGGGTCGAGGGCTGCACCAGGCGCCAGGGGATATGCACGGCGTGGATGCTATTGATCAGCGCTTCCTTGATCGCGTAGTAGCGATTACGTGGCGCGGCGGAGCTGACGGCCAGGGCCTTGTTGACGCGGCTGGTGGTTTTCAGGGCGCCCAGCACCTGCTCGAAGCTACGGGTCTGCATCGCGTCAAACACGCTCAATTCGGAAGCGCTCAAGGGCTTCTCTTCGACGGTGCGCGCGTTTTCAAACAGCGAGTCGTAGGCAAAATCTTCCCATACCGCACGACTGGCACCGTTGCCGATCAGGATCGCGGAAAAGGCGGTGCTGCTGCGCAGTGCGGTCCAGTCTTCAAGGGCGGCGTCGATATCCTGGAAATCCTTCATTGCGGCGGGTCTACTCAAAAACGGCTGGGCGGTGACTTTATCACGGGCGGGCGTTGATCTTGGTCAAGATGCCGCAGGCGGGTGGGGTTGATGCTGTAGGCATCAACGTATCCCCGAGGGTTCACCATGAGCAGCACGTTCTTCATTCCCGCCGTCAACATCATGGGCATCGATTGCCTCGACGAAGCCATGAGCGCGATCCGCAACTACGGTTTTCGCAAGGCGCTGATCGTCACCGACGCCGGCCTGGCCAAGGCGGGCGTGGCCCGCATGATTGCCGAGAAACTGGCGATGCAGGACATCGATTCGGTGCTCTACGACGGCGCCAAACCCAACCCCAACGTGGAGAACGTCGAGAACGGTCTGGCGTTGTTGCAGGCCAGTGGCTGCGATTTCGTGGTGTCGTTGGGCGGCGGTTCGCCCCATGACTGCGCCAAGGGTATCGCCCTGTGTGCCACCAATGGCGGGCATATCGGCGACTACGAAGGTGTCGACCAATCGAGCAAGCCGCAACTGCCGCTGGTGGCCATCAACACCACCGCCGGTACTGCCAGCGAAATGACCCGTTTTTGCATCATCACCGACGAAACCCGCCACGTGAAAATGGCCATCGTCGACCGTAACGTCACGCCATTGCTGTCGGTCAACGACCCGGCGCTGATGGTCGCCATGCCCAAGGGCCTGACCGCCGCCACCGGTATGGACGCGCTGACCCACGCCATCGAAGCCTATGTATCTACTGCCGCCAACCCGATCACCGATGCGTGCGCGATCAAGGCGATCGAACTGATCAGCGCCAACCTGCGCCTGGCGGTGCGTGACGGCAGCGACATGGCGGCCCGGGAAAACATGGCCTACGCGCAATTTCTGGCGGGCATGGCCTTCAACAACGCCTCCCTGGGTTTTGTCCACGCTATGGCCCACCAGTTGGGCGGCCTTTACGACTTGCCCCATGGCGTGTGCAACGCGGTGTTGCTGCCCCACGTGCAAAGCTTCAATGCCAGCGTCAGCGCGGCGCGCCTGAGCGACGTCGGCCGCGCCCTGGGTGTGACCGACAAACACGCCAGCCCCGAAGAAGGCGCGCAGGCGGCCATCGCAGCGATCCGCTGCCTGTCCCAGGACGTTGAAATCCCGGCCGGCCTGCGTGAGCTGGGCGCCAAGCTGCAAGACATTCCGTTGCTGGCGACCAACGCCCTCAAGGACGCCTGCGGCCTGACCAACCCACGGCGCGCTGACCAGCGGCAGATCGAGGAGATTTTCCGCAGCGCGTTTTGAGTCGAGCAGTGGCAAGCTTCAAGCGACAAGCTGTTAATCTGAGCAGCTTGTACTGCTCTTAACTTGAAGCTTGCCACCGAGGCCCACCCTTATGAGAGTTTTGCTATTCGGCGCCACCGGCATGGTCGGCCAGGGCGTGTTGCGTGAGTGTCTGCTGGCCGCTGATGTGCAGGAAGTGGTGGCGGTGGGGCGCACGGCGTTGACCCAGGAGCATGGCAAGCTGCATCAGGTGCTACACGCCGATATGTTCGACTTCCAACCCTTGGAGCATTTGCTGCAAGGCTTTGATGCCTGCCTGTTTTGCCTGGGGGTGTCGTCGGTGGGCATGGATGAAGCCACCTACACCCGCCAGACCTACGACCTGACCCTGGTCGCCGCCAGCACCCTGGCGCGGCTTAATCCGCAGATGACTTTTGTGTATGTGTCCGGTACGGGCACCGACAGCTCCGAGCAGGGCAAGGTGATGTGGGCGCGGGTCAAGGGTAAGACCGAGAATGCCTTGCTGCGCCTGCCGTTCAAGGCGGTTTACCTGTTCCGTCCGGGGATCATCCAGCCGTTGCATGGCGTGCGTTCTAAAACCCCGCTTTACCAGACAATCTACAACCTGATCGGGCCGCTGCTGTCGTTGGTGCGTCGTGTGCGGCCGGCGTGGGTCGTGAGTACTGAGACCGTCGGACGGGCGATGCTGGCGGTGGTCCGGCATGGCGCGCCGCAAGCGGTGATCGAGCCCGCCGAGATCCACCGTCTGGCCGCTGAGCGTGTGTGATGTTGTCCAAAAGCCTGATCCGTCGCCTGGATCTGATCACCTTGCAGCTGTTCGTCGCCGTGTACGAGGAGGGCACGCTGACCCGCGCTGCAGCGCGTGAATCCATTGCCGTATCGGCCGCCAGCAAGCGTCTGGTGGATCTGGAAAAAATGCTAGGCCTGACACTGTTTGTGCGCCAGGCCAAGGGCATGAGCCTCACTGCGGCGGGTGAAACCTTGTTGCATCACGGCCGGCAGATGCTGTTCAACGTGCAGAAGATGGGCCTGGAATTGGGCGAACACAGCCATGGCGTGCGCGGGTATGTGCGGATGCTGGCCAACCTGTCGGCGATCATCCAGTTCCTGCCGGAAGATTTGCGCGACTTCACCGCGCTGCATCCGCAGCTCAAGACCGACCTTGAAGAACGCCCCAGCACGGGTGTGGTTCAGGGTGTGCTCGACGGTGTGGCGGACTTGGGGATCTGCTCCAGCGATACCGATACCAAGGGCTTGTTCAGCGTGACGTATCGCCGCGACAACCTGATGGTGCTGATGCCGATGGATCACCCGTTGGCCGACCGCGAGGGGTTGTCGTTCAGCGAAACCCTGGGCTGCGATTATGTCGGCCTGCATGTCGCCAGTTCGATCAATATGCGTACCCACGCAGCGGCGCGGGAGGCCGGCAAAATGCTGCACCTGCGCATCCATGTGCCGGGCTTCGATGCGATGTGCCGCATGGTCCAGGCCCATATGGGCATCGGCATCCTGCCGCAGAAAGCCTATGAATTGTTCGGGCGCTCGCTGGGCCTGCAGGCGGTCCCGCTGACGGATGAATGGGCGGTACGCCGTTTGGTCCTGGTGGTGCGCGATGAAGCCGCGCTGTCGCCGGTCAGCCGTTTATTGTTTGAATATCTACACGCCTCTGAGGGTGCGGTCTGACGGAATAGTCTGTCGGCTCGTTCCCTGGTCGTTCGCGTTTTGCGAACGCTCGTTGCCAATTGAAGGTTGGATTTACCCCTTCACCGTCCTCTAGCCTGGGTTCACATTCCAAGCACAAGAGGTACGCCCTATGACGGCTCCCCTGAGCGGTATCAAGGTAATCGAGATCGGCACGTTGATTGCTGCGCCATTCGCCGCCCGGTTGATGGCCGAGTTTGGTGCCGAGGTGATCAAGATCGAATCCATGGGCCAAGGCGACCCGCTTCGCAAATGGCGAAAGCTGCATCAGGGCACCTCGCTGTGGTGGTATCTGCAATCGCGCAACAAGAAATCCCTGGCCCTGGACCTCAAGTCAGCCGAAGGCCTGGCGCTGGTCAAGCAGTTGCTTGGCGATACCGATGTGCTGATCGAGAACCTGCGCCCTGGCGGCCTGGAGAAACTCGGCCTGGGCTGGGACGTGTTGCATGCCCTCAACCCCAGGCTGACCCTGGTACGCATCTCCGGCTACGGCCAGACCGGGCCTTATCGCGACCGCCCGGGTTTTGGTGCAATAGGCGAAGCCATGGGCGGGATTCGCTATACCACTGGCAACCCCGATTCACCGCCGGCCCGGGTCGGGGTCAGCCTCGGCGACTCCCTGGCTTCGTTGCACGGGGTGATCGGCGCCTTGATGTCGCTGCTGCGGGTCAAGACCGGGCAGGGCGATGGGCAGGTGGTGGACGTGTCTTTGGCTGAGAGTGTGTTCAACCTGATGGAAAGCCTGGTGCCGGAATACGACATGCTCGGCCATGTTCGTGAACGCAGCGGTGGCGCCTTGCCGGGTATTGCACCGTCCAATACTTACCTGACTGCCGACGGCGCCTACGTGGTGATCGCCGGTAACAGTGACCCCATCTACAAACGGCTGATGACTGCCATTGGCCGCATCGATCTGGCCGAGGACGGGGCGTTCGCCCATAACGACGGCCGTGCGGCGCAAAGCGGCCTTCTGGATGCGGCCATCACCCATTGGACCAGCAGCCTGCCCATCGAACAGGTGCTCGATGCCTTGTAGGCGGCCGAGGTGCCCGCCGGACGTATTTATTCGGTGGCTGATATCGTCGCCGATCCGCACTATCAGGCCCGGGGCATGCTGCTCAACGCCGAATTGCCTGGCGGGTTGACGGTGAAGATGCCGGGCATTGTGCCCAAACTCTCGCAAACCCCCGGCGCCGTGAACTGGCAAGGCCCCAGTCTGGGCCAGCACACCGATGAAATTCTCGGCGGCATGGGCCTGGCCGAGGCTGATATTCAGCGCCTGAAAAACGCGGGAGTAGTGCAATGATCGTTGATTATTCCGACCCACTGATTGTGCAGGAAGTCTCGCCCAGGGACGGCTTGCAAATCGAGCCGGGCTGGGTCGAGACCGCCGATAAAATCAGCCTGATCGACCAATTGTCCCAGGCCGGTTTTTCGCGCATCGAGGCCGGCTCCTTTGTCTCGCCCAAGGCTATTCCCGCACTGCGGGATGGCGAACAGGTATTCCAGGGGATTCGCCGTCGCACCGGGGTGATCTATGTGGCACTGATCCCCAACCTCAAGGGCGCCCAGCGTGCAGTTACCTCTGGCGCGGATGAGTTGAACCTGGTGCTGTCCGCCAGCCAGACCCACAACCTGGCCAACATGCGCATGCGCTGCGAAGCCTCGCTGGCGGCCTTCGGCGAGGTGGTGAGTTTTGCCAGCGATTACCCGGTAAGCCTCAATGGCAGTATCGCCACCACCTTCGGTTGCCCGTTCGAAGGCAAGATCGACGAGGACCGTGTGCTGCACCTGGTGGACGCCTATCTCGAACTGGGCGTCCAGGGCATCACCCTGGCCGATACCACCGGCATGGCCAACCCGCGTCAGGTCCGGGGCCTGGTCAATCGGGTGTTGCAGCGTGTGCGCGCCAGCGATTTGACCCTGCATTTTCACAACACCCGTGGCCTGGGGTTGTGCAATGTACTGGCGGCCTACGAAGCCGGAGCCCGGCGTTTTGATGCGGCCCTCGGCGGGCTCGGCGGTTGCCCGTTTGCACCGGGGGCGTCGGGCAATATCTGCACCGAAGATTTGGTCAACCTGTGTGAAGAAGTTGGCATCCCCACCGGTATCGACTTGCCACATCTGTTGCAGATGTCCAGGCAATTACCGGCGCTGCTCGGCCATGAACTGCCTGGCCAGGTGGTCAAGGCCGGCCGCAACAGTGACCTGCATCCGCCCCCGGCGTATATCGCCACCCTGTGAGCCTCACCCAGACAACAAAAACAATTCGGACGCCTGTGGGCAGTCCCCCTGGAGAAACACATGAAGCCAAAGACTATGGAGGCCGGCGTACGCCCGGCCGTTGAGCCCGATGAAATGAAAGCCCTGGTCAATAAGGTCGCTTGGCGCCTGATGCCATTGATCATGGTGTGTTATCTGTTCGCGTTTTTTGACCGTATCAATATCAGCTTCGCCAAGTTCCAGTTGCAGGCCGATCTGGGGTTGAGCAACACCGCCTACGGCTTGGGCGCGGGGTTGTTTGTGATGGGCTATGTGATCTTCGAAGTGCCGAGCAACATGATGTTGTACCGGGTCGGTGCCCGACGTTGGATCGCCCGGATCATGGTGTCATGGGGCCTTGCCACGGCGGCCATGGTATTTGTGACGGCCGAGTGGCAGTTCTACACATTGCGCTTTCTGATCGGCGCCATGGAAGCCGGTTTTGCGCCGGGGGTGCTGTATTACCTGACCTTGTGGTTCCCCCAGGATTTCCGCGGGCGGATTACCTCAATGCTGTTCCTCGCCTCGGCGTTTGCCGGGTTGGTGGGCGCGCCGTTTTCTGGCCTGGTGCTGGAACACATGGATGGCGTGCTGCAACTGCGCGGCTGGCACTGGTTGTTCCTGCTCGGTGGCTTGCCTTGCGTGGTGCTGGCATGGATGGTTTTGACCCAGCTCAAGGACCGCATTGAAGATGCGCCATGGCTGAGCGCTGAAGAGAAAGCCCTGTTGTCGAGTCGCATCGCGGTGCATGAAGTTCACAAGAAAGGCTCATTGCTCCAGGCCCTGAAAATTCCCGGGTTCCTCACCCTGGGGTTGATCTACTTCCTGATCCAGGTGGCATCCTATGGCCTGAACTTCTGGGCGCCGCAACTGATCCGCAGCACTGGCGTCCAGAGTTCGGTCACCATCGGTTTTCTGACGGCGATTCCGTACGTCTGCGGGGCGATCAGCATGGTGGTGATCGGACGTTGGTCGGATGCAACCGGTGAGCGGCGCAAGTTTGTCAGCGGCCTGGTGGCGCTGGGTGCCGTGGGCTTCTTCTGCGCCGGGATCTTTGATGACCACACGACATTCCTGATCATCGCCCTGGGCCTGTTGGGCGCCGGTATTATCGCCTCGATCCCGACCTTCTGGACCTTGCCTCCCAAGCTACTGGCCGGTGCCGGCGCAGGTGCAGCGGGCGGGATTGCCTTGATCAATACCCTGGGCCAACTGGGCGGCATTGTCAGCCCGGTAATGGTCGGGCGCATCAAGGACATCACAGGCAGCACCACCCCGGCGCTGTATGTGATTGGTGTGTGCGCGTTGATTGCGGCGGCGCTGTTGCTCTGGGGCCTGCCACACCTATTGCGCACCTCCGACAAGCGCTGAACCCTCATCCCACGGCGGTCAACGCCCTGGTCGGTGCGGCACTGAACTGAATCAACGCTACCCCCCCGATCAACATCAGCACCCCGAGCAAACGGGGTGCTGTCAGTTGCCGCTCCACCAAGCCAAACAAGCCAAAGTGATCAAGTAACAACGAGGCGAGGACCTGCCCGCTCAGGGCCAGGGCGATAAATCCGGAGGCGCCGAGCTTGGGCAGCAGGACCAGGGCCAGGGAGATAAAACACACGCCGAATGCGCCGCCGGTCCACATCCACAGCGGGGCCTTGCTGATAAAACCCAGGCTTGGCAGCGGCAACCTTAACGCCAGAATTACCGGCAGCAACACCAGGATACTCACCAGCAGCGAGGCCAGGGTCGCCCACAGCGGATGCCCAAGGCCGCGCCCGAGGTTAGCGTTGATCGCGCTTTGAAACGGCACCACCGCCCCGGCAATCACCGCCAACAGTAACAAGCCCAGCCAATGCAACGTGGTCATGATCAATCTCCCAAAGGTTTTACTGGACTCTACGGTATTCGTCGCGCAGATTTAAATTCCAAGTTCTTATGCTGAATATGCACCATATGAATGATCTGCGCCGTATCGACCTCAACCTGCTGGTGATCCTCGACGCGTTGCTCAGCGAGCAGCACGTCACCCGCGCCGCCGAGCGCCTGCACCTGAGCCAGCCGGCGGTGAGCCATGCACTGGCGCGCTTGCGGGACCTGCTGGGCGACCCGTTGCTGGTGCGCCAGGGCAGTGGCCTGGTCGCCACCGCTCGTGCGCTGGAACTGGCGGCGCCCTTGGCCGATGCGCTGGCCCAGGTGCAGTCGCTGCTGGCGCCGAACCGTTTCGAACCGGCGTCGGCCAGGCGCACTTTTCGTTTGGCCATGTCCGATTATGGCGCGGCGCTATTGTTGCCTGGGCTGGCAAGGGCGCTGCGCGAGCAGGCGCCGGGGATTGACCTGGCCATCACCCACGCCAGTCGTGAGGGCATGCAAGAAGGGGTGCTCAGTGGCGAAATCGACCTGGCCGCCGGGGTCTTTCCCGACCTGCCAGCCGAGTTGCGCAGCACGCCATTGTTCCAAGAGCATTACGCCTGCCTGGTGGACCGCGATAGTTTGCCCGCCGATGGTGTGCTCGACTTACCCACCTACCTGGCGCGGCCCCATGTGTTGCTGGAAATGCGTGGCAGTGGCACCCCGGAAATCGAACGGGCGCTGACCGCGATCCGTGAGCGGCGGCATGTGGCGATCAGCCTGCCGCATTGGAGCGTCGCGCCGCAGTTGATCCAGGGCACCGACCTGATCCTTACCGTGTCCTCACAGGGGCTGCTGAATATCGATCCGCGGCATCTGCTGGTGGTACCGCCACCGTTTCATATTCCGTCCTTCGGTTTTGTACTGGCCTGGCATAAACGCCGCGGCGGGGACGGCGCGTTACAGTGGTTGATCGCGCAAGTGCAGGACGTGCTGGCCAGGCGTGGAACCTAGCATTGCAGTGTGGGGTGGATTGTGCACAATCGACGCGCCCCTACTATTTTCTGAGCGTGTTACCCATGACCTCATCATTGTTGTTTGCCGTCATTGCCTCGGGCTTTATCTACGGCATCACGCCGGGTCCAGGGGTGCTGGCGGTATTTGGCATTGGCGCCGCGCGCGGCCGGCGGGCCGGGGCCGGTTTTCTGTGCGGGCACCTGTTGGGCGATGTGGTGTGGTGCAGCACCGCGCTGGTGGCGATTGTCGGCGCGCGGGAAATCGGCAGCAGCGCGTTTGATGTGCTGGGTGTGCTCAGCGCCCTGTATCTGTTTTGGCTGGGCATTCGTGCGATTCGCACCCGCAACCGCAGCGACGAGTCGCCCCAGGGTGCAGCGCGCCAACCGTTCTGGCACGGCATCCTGTTTGGCCTGACCAACCCCAAGGCATATCCCGTGGCCGTGGCTACATTCACTGCGTTGCTGTCGAGCCGGGCCGAGTTGCTGACCTGGGGCATGTTGCCGTGGTTGATCGTCCTGAGCTTTTTTGGCGGCCTGCTGGCCTATGGGATCCTGATCGCAGTTGTCGGCGCGCGGCAGGTGCGTGCGGTGTATCAGCGCCATGAAGTGTTGATCACCAAGCTGTGTGGCGTGATGTTTATCGGCTTTGCGCTCAATGCCCTGGCCCATGCGTTGCCGGGCTTGCTGGGTAGTAAAACTGCCTGACGCCACACGACCGTTCGTCGCACCAACAAGTTTTTTCTAAACCTTTGCCGCCCTGAAAATTCAGATTCAGGGCGGGGCTCGTTCCCCGGCATGTATTTATTACCTGGAGGAACCCATCATGAGCCGCACGGCTATCCGGTTACGCACCGCCACTTTCGCGATGCTGCTGGGCCTCGGCGCCAGCAATGCGCTCGCCCAAGGGCCTGCCGAATTCATCGAACAAGCCTCGGCCAAAGGCATGGCTGATATCGAAACCAGCCGCATGGCCCACGCCAAGACCTCGTCCCAGGAAATCAAGGACTACACCATCGAGGTCATCAACGAACGCACCCTGGCCAACCAACATTTGGCGGCCATTGCGAAAAAACTCGACTTGCCGGTGGCGCCTCGCGACCAGATCGCCGACAAGGCCGAAACCCTGATGCCTGAACTGACCGATGGCGATTCGTTTGACGCCGCCTACACGGCCCAGCAGGTCAAGGCCAACGAAGATGCAATCGCCTTGTTCAAGCAGGAAGGCGCTGCGTCGGAGATCCCCGAAATCAAGGCATTGGTCGATGAGACCTTGCCCAAGCTGGAAACCCGCCTGGAAAAAGCCCGGGCGCTGGCATCGTCCTACGGCAAGAGTCGTCGCGGCGACGGTTGAGGGAGGTTGCGCTCCCGAGAACGGTGGTTGGATTGAACTCCAACCGCCGTTTTTTTATGCCGCTTGACCGTTCGGCGGGCCAACCGTGGGGGTATCGAACCCAGGCCCGGGCCGATGGGTCACTGTCTTATCACCCCGTTGAATGGACGCACGACCATGAACCTTACCCGTACCCTTTGCCTGGCCTGCTGCCTGGTACTCCTGCAGGGCTGCTTCGACAGCTCGAACAACGAAACCCAGGACAATACCGATGGCAGCAAATCATCGGTGCAAATGAAGGATTCCAAGGCCGACCAGCCATAGCGTCATCAAAACAGCGACCGGGTCGGCTCGCCGTCCTCCAGCGTGAGCAGGTACTGCTTGGCCTCCAGGCCACCGGCAAACCCGGTGAGCCGGCCCGACGCACCAATCACCCGATGGCAGGGCGCGACGATTGAAATCGGATTGCGCCCATTGGCGGCCCCCACCGCACGCACCGCTTTCGGGCTGCCAATCTGCGTGGCTATCTGGCTGTAGCTGCGGGTTTCGCCGAAGGGAATGGTCAACAGCGCGGCCCAGACTTTTTTCTGGAATTCGGTGCCTTCGAAGTCCAGTTCCAGATCGAAGCGGTCGCGGGTGCCGGCAAAATATTCATTCAACTGGCGTTCCGCTTGCAGCAGCGCTGGGCTGTCATCGACCTCCACCAACTCGCCCAGGCGCACCCGGTTGGCGCGCTCGGTTTCCCACAAGATGGCGGCGAGCTTGCCGTTGCGTGCGACCAGGGTCAATTGGCCGACGGGGGAGGGCATGAGTTTGTATTCACACGGCATGAGCGGGCTCCTTGTTGGGCGGACCATTTAGTGGACAGGTTGGCACTTTAGCGCTCATCGCAGCTGCGTGAACTACGTTTCTTGCGGTCAAATTCGGTAGTGTCACCGCTCTTGTTGCAGCACTTTCAGCGCTGCCGAAGCCAGGAACCCGGAGCGGCTTTTTTCTTCCGGGTGATGCAGCACGTATTCATCAATGCGGTTGAGCAGATAACCCGGCAAGGTGATGTTGAGTTTTTGCGCCTTGCCCAGGTACTTGGTCACATCAATGTCCACTACCGCCCAGATGCAGCCGGCGTACAGAGGGTTGGCCGCGTGGTGGGTGACTTTTTGCGCGCTGGGAATGGGCGCGCCATCCTCCGCCAGCAGCTCGAAGTGACCCTCTATGGCCTCCCGTGCCATGGCCATGGCGTCATCCAGGTCATCTCCGGCAGAGAAACACCCAGGGATGTCGGGGACTTCCACTCCCCAGGCGTGGTCGTCGTCACCCGTTGAAATTGCAATCGGATACAGCATGTTCGTGGTTCTCCCTGGAACGCTCAACCGAGCAGAGCTTGTTTCAAAATGCTCTTGGCGGTCTTGTCCAACAGCTCTTTCCTGGGATGGGGAATGGTCACCAGCCCAGGCTTGGTTGGATGTTTGAAATGATGATGGCTGCCCCTGACGCGTGCCAGATACCAGCCGTCTGCAACGATATGGCCTATCAAATATCGGCTATCCACATCACCTCCTTGTGGTGTGTTGGTAGTGACTATAACCACTGAGAAAAAATTATCAACACTCTACCTACCAAACGGCAGCGGCAGGTCGTTCAAGAAGTGTATGGGGGAACGCCAGGGCTGCCGGCTGGAGGTATTACACGGTTTTGCGGGTGGGGGCGGCTGAGCAGGCGGGGATTGATGGGTAAAATCCGGGCGTAAAAAAACCGGCTCCATGAGCCGGTTTTTTTATCATTCCCCGCTAAAAATAATTTGGCGTGGGAACACAATGATGTGGAGCGGGTAGAGGGAATCGAACCCTCAACTAAAGCTTGGGAAGCTTTCGTTTTGCCACTAAACTATACCCGCTCAAAGCGGCTGACTTTGTACCAGATGTGCGCGGCGATTTGAAGTTTTTCTTTGAAAAATGTGCAAGTTGCGAGCGTCCGTCCAAACTTTCAGCCAACCCTGGGCAGCGACACAGCGTCATACCCGCCCAGGGTCCAGCCTTTAAATCGCCAGTGCATGCACAGCCTGCCCCTGGTGATACCGCAGTCGACTCACCGACTGTTGCGGTTTCAAAAAGCCCATCAATGCCTTCCGGCTGTCGTTGCACGCGGCCTTGTGCTCCATGTCCAGGAAGTGCCCGGTGGCCTGGATGGTGCCAAAGCTGCTGTTGGCCACATGTTGGCCAAACAGTCGGGCATCCTCGGCGCTGGTGTATTCGTCCCATTCGCCATTCAAGAACAACACCGGAATGTCGATCTGCCCCGCAGCCTTGAGGTAGCACTGGCGGTCGCTGTTGAGGACCTGGCTGATGTGGAAGTGCATCTGCCCATACTCGTGCTCGGCCAGGGTGCTGACGTGCCGATAGTTGAAGCGCTTGAACAGCGGCGGCAGGTGTTTGCCGATGGTGCTGTTGACCAGGTGCCCGACGCTGTGGCGGTCGAGGCGGCCGAGGTAGTCGACGCCGCGCTCCAGGTAGTCGCGCATCGGCGCGTTGATCACCGGAGAGAACGAGCTGATGACGGCCTTTTCCACTCGCCGAGGCCGCTGGGCAAGGGCGACGAGGGTGGCGACACCGCCCCAGGAGAAGGACAGCACATGTTCGGCGGCGAAGTGCTCGATGAGTTCCAGGAGGATCTGCCCTTCACTGTCCTTCGTCAGCATTTGCTCATGACGGTTGTGGGCTTTGGAGCGACCGGCGTAGGGCTGATCGTACAAAACCACGTTGAACTGCGGATACAGGCTTTTCACGGTCTGGGCAAAAGACGCGGTGGTGGCCATGGAGCCGTTGACCAGGATGATGGTCTTTTGAGCAGCCTCCGCGCGATAGAACTCCGTGTAAACCCGATACTGACCCTGTATATCCAGCACAGCGATTTCTGGCCTCATGTCGTAAGACTCCTGGCAAGCGGGTGGTGCGCGCAGATCACTCTGCACGAGCTTTGTGACAGGTAGGCATACGCCTGGAAGGGAGGCCCATGTCGGTCCGATGAAACTGGCCGACGGGTGTTGTTATGGCGGGCAGCTTGCCTGCAACGCCGGCAATCAAGGGAGTGCGGGCAGGCAATGTGTTTCTTGGAAGAGGCTGTGACTAGCCAGTCAGATTGCGGCTGGCGATTTGATTCAAGCAGGAGGCGGGCCAGGTCGCCAGTTTCCCCCTGGGATTTTGGCGATCACCGGTCCAACGGTCATATCTGGCGGATTTCAGCCTCGGTCAGCGGCCGATACTGGCCGGGGGCGAGCTGTTCATCCAGCGCCAGCGGCCCCATGCACTCGCGATGCAGGCGCGTGACCTTGTTGTTGAAGTGCCCGAACATGCGCTTGACCTGGTGATAACGCCCTTCAATGATGCTCAGGCGCGCACTTTTGGGGCCCAGCACCTGCAGATCGGCCGGTTGGGTGGTCAGGTCCTCGAAGGCGAAGTACAGGCCGGCGCTGAACGTTGCCGCATAGTCCGGGCCAATCTCCTGTTCGGTCTCGACGTAGTAGACCTTGGGCAGCTTGGTCTGGGGCTGGGTCAGGCGTCGCGACCATTGGCCGTCATTGGTGAGCAGCAGCAGGCCAGTGGTGTTGAAGTCCAGGCGGCCGGCGATATGCAGGTCGCCCTTGTCGGGTTCATCCAGCAGGTCGAGGACGGTGGCGTGTTGCGGGTCGACGGTGGCACTCACGCAGCCAGGCGGCTTGTGCAGCATGAAGTACCGTGCGGGTTTGCCGGCTTGCAGGAGTTGGCCATCACATTCCACCCGGCTGAACTCGCGAACGTCATGCCGTGGATCGTTTACCGGCTGTCCATCCACCTGGATCCGCCGCTCCGCCAGCAGCAGGCGCACCTGCTGGCGATTGAAGCGCGGCAGGTTGCTGAGAAATCGGTCGATACGCATTACTGGGGCTCGACCCCGCGCAATTGGGCATCGACCTGGGCACAGCGCGGGCACAGGCAAGCCTTGTTGCGAAGCGCCATCGGTAGGGCTTCGAGCACCTTGGGGTCGATGGTGACGCTGTAGCACCAGCAGGCGCGGTCAGCGGTGCGTGGGTCGGCCAGGGTGCAGTCGTTGCGGGCGCCGCAGGCCGGGCAAAGTGTGGGAGTGGTCATCGGTCGGTTCAGGCGTGATTCAGTCGAGATTGCGGTGAAACCCGGTATACCTGGCACGATACAGCCCTGGGCGGTTTATTGCGCCACAGATGTTTCAATCTATGTCCAGGTCGCACCAGATTCCGTTTTTGATGTCAGATATTTCGTCATTCAGCGAAGGCTGTGTGTCGCCCTCCAGCGTCGCTGGTGTGGGCTCTTCCGCGGTCCAGGAGGCCGCCATGTATCGTCGATTGCTCCTCACCGCTGTGCTCGGCTTGACCCTTTCTGCCTGTGTGCCCTATTACGATGGAGGCTCCAGCTACTACCGATCCGAAGTCTACACCGCGCCGGCGCCGGTCTATTACTACGGCGGCGGGCCGTCTTACCAGTATCGGCGTGGGTATTACGCACCGCCCCCGCGCTACTATTCCGCGCCTCGTTATTACCAGCCGGCACCCCGTTACTACCCAGCGGGGCCAAGAGCGGGCTACCGGCCCTACCCGAGCCAGGGTTGGGGCGATCACCGAGGCTACAGTGGTCATGGGCGAGGAGACGGCCGTGGCGGCGATCATGGCCGGGGCCGCGGCGGGCACCGGTAATCATCTATTCCTTAAACGGCGCGCAATGCGCCGTTTTTTGTGGGCGACCGTTTGTCTCCACTGTCATATTTCACAGCTATCTTGCGCGCCCTTCTCGGACTTAACTAAGTGGCAATACCTCAGCAGCGCACTGGGATGACACATGATCAGCCGGGTAGTCATTCTATGTTTACTAGGCGTTTTTCCGATCGCTGATGCCAGCGCAGAGTTCGGCTGCCCCTATCCCTCGTCGATCAAGCGCACGGGTGGTTATTTGCAAAGTGACAACGGCGTCTGGAAAAGCCCCAAGGTTGAGTTTCCGGGCTTTGTGGACACGTTTGTCGGCGCCGTTTTTACGCCGACCGAGGCCGGGGAGCGCAGGCGAGGGCATCTGGAATACTGCACCTACAAGGCGGCCAACAACCAGTGGGTCAACCTCAGGTTCCAGGCGCCCGAGCCACGCCCCAGTATGTCACTGAGTGATTCCACCCACTGGGTGCCGGCCCGTGGGCCGTTTGACCAGCAAATCTACATATGTACGGACAGCCAGCCCGACAACTGTTCGTTCACCCTCGATAACCCCCAAAACTAGCCAATTGCCTGACGCCGCTCTGTCATAAGTCAGACAGGTCCGCCAGCGGATGGCGTCCTTCCCAGGCCTTGTGAAAGTGCGCCTCGACCACCGCCTCGGGAACGCGCTTTATATCCGGCCAATGCCAATGGGGCTGCTGATCCTTGTCGATCAGACGTGCCCGTACCCCTTCACTGAACTCCGGGTGCCGACAGCAATTGAGGCTCAAGGTGTACTCCATCTGGAAAACCTCTGACAGGGACAGGTGGCGCGCCCGTCGGATCTGCTCCCACACCAGATGGGCGGTCAGTGGGCAGCCCTCGCTCAATGTCTTGCCGGCCCGGCTGAACAGCGGGTCGGCATGCTCGCGCAACTGGCTCAACGCGCGCCAGGCGCCGCACACGTCGCCCACATCCAGCCATTCGTCGATTTGCTGGCGTCGTGGCAACCACTGCGGCGCGGGCTGCTGGCTGACGGCTTCCTGGGCCAGGGCCTTGAACAGGCTGTTGAGTTGCATCGCCGTCTGCTCCTGCCAATTCAACTGCAGCAGGCCTTCGAGCATCTCGTCCTGTTGTTCATCCAGCAGGAAACGGTCGGCCAGGCCCAGGTCCAGGGCGTCGCGACCATTCATATGGGCCCCAGTGAGACCGAGAAACAGACCGAGCTTGCCCGGCAGGCGTGAGAGGAACCAACTGGCGCCCACGTCCGGGTACAGGCCGATGCTGATTTCCGGCATGGCCAGGCGGCTGCTCGGTGTGACCACGCGGATGGCTGCGCTTTGCAGCAAGCCCATGCCGCCGCCCAGCACATAGCCATGGCCCCAGCAGATCAGTGGCTTGGGGTAGGTATGCAAGCGATAGTCGAGACGATATTCCGCAGCAAAAAACTGTGCAGCCAACGCCGGCACTTCACCCGGCTGCTCACGACAGGCCTGGGCCAGGCTGCGCACTTCACCGCCGGCGCAGAACGCCTTGGCCCCATTGCCGCGCAGCAGCACGCAGACGATTTGCGGATCCCTGGCCCACTGGTCCAGGCGTTCGCCCAGGGCCAGGATCATCGGGAGGGAGAGGGCATTGAGGGATTTTTCCGCGTCCAGGCTGGCGATGCCGATACGGGCCCCATCGGTGCCAGTGAGCTCTTCGAAGTGCAGATTCATCATGACCTCAATCGGTAAATTGAACGTTGAGTATGATCCCTTCGTGGGAATGTGCCGGTTATGCGTCAGATCAATTGACAAGTGGGGTGGGCTTTCCTAGGGTTCGCCCACTCTTTTTACATGATGTGTTTCTGATGACTTCCGACGACCGTATCAAACTCGAACCGAGCTGGAAACACGCCCTGCGCGAGGAGTTCGAGCAGCCGTACATGAACGAGTTGCGCGAGTTCCTGCGCCAGGAGCATGCGGCAGGCAAAGAGATCTACCCGCCGGGCCCGTTGATTTTCAATGCGCTCAACTCCACGCCGCTGGACAAGGTCAAGGTGGTGATCCTCGGCCAGGACCCCTACCACGGCCCGGGCCAGGCCCATGGCCTGTGCTTCTCGGTGCAGCCGGGCGTGCCGACGCCGCCGTCGCTGCTCAACATCTATAAAGAGCTCAAGCGCGACCTCAATATCGACATTCCCAACCATGGTTGCCTGCAAAGCTGGGCCGACCAGGGCGTGTTGCTGCTCAACACCACCATGACCGTGGAGCGTGCGACAGCCAACGCCCATGCGGGCAAGGGCTGGCAGTTCTTCACTGACCGGGTGATTGAAGTGGTCAGCGAGCATCAGCCGCACCTGGTATTCCTGCTGTGGGGGGCGCATGCCCAGGGCAAGCAGAAGCTGATTGATGCCACCAAGCATTTGGTGCTGACTTCGGTGCATCCGTCGCCATTGTCGGCGTATCGCGGGTTTTTGGGCTGCGGGCATTTCAGCCGGACGAACAAGTTTCTTGAGCAGAATGGCGAGACGCCGATCGAGTGGCGGTTGCCGCCCATCTAAGGCCCAACACCAAAGGATGTGAGGCGCAAGTGTGTGGGAGCGAGCAAGCCCGTTCCCACATTAGGGTTATGCCAGGTTTTAGACGGTGTCCGGCTGGCGATTCCAGTGGCGGAATAATGGTTCCGCGAGGAACAGCACAAACAACAACCGCATCACCTGCATCGCCGTCACCAACGGCACCGACAGTTGTAAGGTCTCCGCCGTCAAACTCATTTCGGCAATCCCACCGGGCATCATGCCCAGCGTCAGCGAGCGCAGATCCAACTGCGTCAGCGCACTCAAACCTACCGCCGCCAGGGTGGCGATCAACATGGTCAGCACTGTGCCGATCAAGGTGCGGCCCATGAAGGCGGGCGCCCGACGAAAGAACTGCCGGTTGAAGTGGCAACCCAGGCCGCTGCCGATCAACCATTGGCCGACCTGACTGCCGCCATCGGGCAGGCCAATGTGCAGATCCCAGGTGATGCTGGCAATGGCGCTGACCAGCAACGGCCCGAACAACCACGGGTTGGGCTGGTGCAGACGCTGCCAGCCCCAGGCGACCAGGGCGCCGATGGGAAACAGCACGGCCAGCCAGGCCCAGTCCACGGGTGCCGGGTGAAATTGTGGTGCGCCGCCGCCGAGCAAATATTTGAAGATCGCCGGTACGCACAGCACCACCAACAACACCCGCAGACTCTGGCCTGCTGCCACGCGGCTGAGCACCGCGCCGTTACGCGCACCGAGGTTGACCATCTCGCCGGAGCCGCCCGGCATACTCGAGAAAAACGCCGTGGCACGGTCTTCACCGCTGCGGCGCATCAACCACACACCGACAATGCTCGACAGGCTGGTGACCAGCGCGCCGAAGAAGATCAGGCCAAAGTGGCTCATCACCTGCTCGATCACCATCGGGGTGAAGTGCAGGCCGATACCGATGCCCACCACCCATTGCCCACATTTGCGCCCGCCGGGAATCTCGCCCAACTGCCAGGGCGTGAGGCAGCGCACCAGGATGATCGCCAGCAACGAACCGACCATATACGGCAAAGGCCAGCCGACCAGGCTGGCCAGGTAACCGCCGGCCAGACCGACCAGCGGTGTTGCCCACCATTGTTTAAAGGTGACTTCAGACATCGGCCACGGCGCGACGCTGCAGGGCCCGTTTGCGGTAGATGCGGATCAGCGGGAAGGCCAGCATCAATGCCGTCAGTACCCAGACGCCAAAGGTGATCGGGCTCGACCAGAGAATCTGCAAATCGCCGTTGGAGATCGACAGCGCCCGGCGCAGGTTCTGCTCCATCAGGCCGCCGAGGATAAAGCCCAGCAACACTGGTGACAGCGGGAAGTCCAGCTTGCGCAGGATGTAGCCGAAGATACCGATACCCACCATCAGGAACAGGTCGAAGGTGGTGGCGTGGACCGCGTACACACCAATCGCGGTGATGATGGCGATCACCGGCACCAGTGCCCAGTTCGGCACGGCGAGGATGCGGGTGAAGATGCGGATCATCGGGATGTTGAGGATCACCAGCATGATGTTGGCGATAAACAACGAAGCGATCAGGCCCCAGACAATATCCGGCTGCTGTTGGAACAACAGCGGGCCGGGGGTGATGTTGTACAGCGACAACGCGCCGATCATCACCGCAGTGGTACCCGAGCCCGGTACGCCGAGGGTCAACATCGGTACCAGCGCACCGCAGGCGGAGGCGCCGATGGCGGTTTCTGGCGCGGCCAGGCCACGCATGTCGCCTTGCCCGAATTTACCACTGGCACCGGCCAGGCGTTTCTCGGTCATGTAGGCCACGGCTGACGCCAGGGTGGCACCCGCCCCGGGCAGTACGCCCATGATGAAGCCCAGCAGGCCACAGCGGATGTTAACTACAAATACCGCAGAAGCTTCCTTCAGGTTGAACATCATCCGCCCAGTGGCTTTTACCGCCTCCTGCCCACGATGGGTTTTTTCCAGCAGCAGCAGGATCTCGCTGATGGAGAACAGGCCCAGTACCAGCACCACAAACTGGATGCCGTCGGTCAGGTGAATATTGTCGCCGGTAAAGCGGTAAACGCCGCTGTTGGCGTCAATACCCACCGCCGACAGGAACAGGCCGATCAGCGCCGCCACAAAGGTCTTCAGCGGTTTGTCACCGGCCATGCCACCGAGGCAGACGATGGCAAATACCATCAGCACGAAGTATTCCGCCGGCCCAAAGGCGATCGCCCATTTGGCCAGCAGCGGGGCAAACAGCACCATGCCGCAGGTGGCGATAAACGCGCCGATAAACGAACTCCATGCCGACAACGACAGGGCCACGCCGGCCAGGCCTTTGCGGGCCATTGGGTAGCCGTCCAGGGTGGTCATCACGGTGGAAGCTTCGCCTGGGATGTTCAGCAGGATCGAGCTGATACGCCCGCCGTATTCGCAACCCAGGTACACGGCTGCCAGCAGGATCAAGGCCGATTCTGGCGGCAGGCCCAGGGCAAAGGCGATGGGGATCAACAGTGCCACGCCATTGATCGGGCCCAGGCCCGGCAGCAGGCCGACCACGGTGCCGATCAGGGTGCCGCACAGCGCGGTCACCAGGTTGTAGGGGCTCAGTGCGACGCCGAAGCCCTGGCCCAAATAGCCAAAAGTATCCATATCAGTTCTCCAGAACGTCGAGCAGACCGAGGGGCAGCGGCACGTCCATGGCTTTATCAAAGAGCAGATAAAGACCAATGGCCATCAGGCTGACGATTACCACGCTGGGCATCCAGCGGCCGCCATACAGGCGCGCCATGGGGATGCCGATCAGCATGCTGCTGAGGATAAAACCCAAGGGTTCGAAGGTGCCGGCGAACACGATCAGCAGCGCGACGCAGATACCGATCTTGAACAGGGTCTGACGGTCGAGGGCGGGCTCTTCTTCGGTGTGCTTGGTCGGCTGCGGGCGAAACAGCATGTAGATCAGTGCCAGGCTCATCAGCCCGAGCATCAGCAGCGGGTAGGCCCGCGGCCCCACGGGTTCGTAGGAAAAGGATGCCTGGTACGGCCAGGCCATCAGCGCCAGGCCGGCGCAGGCCAGCAGCAGCACTGCGGCGAAAATGCGTTGTAAGAGCATAGGAAACTCCAAGGCCACCTTTGTAGGCGCGAGCTTGCTCGCGAAGAACGTGAAAGCGCCGCGTCAAACCAGTTGAACCGCGTTTTCGTTGACGTTTTTCGCGAGCAAGCTCGCTCCTACAGGGGCATTACATGACAGGGGCGATTACTGGATCAGGCCGAACTCTTTGGCCAGCACTTTGTAGTCAGCCACCTGTTTCTTCACGTAGGTGTCCAGCTCCTGGCCGGTCATGGCGAAGGGGAACAGCTCGCGCTGGTCACGCAGCTTGGCGAACTCTTCGGAGGCCAGCAGTTTGTCGAATGCATCTTTCCACCAGGCGTAGTCGGCATCGCTGACTTTTGGCCCGAGGTAGAAACCGCGTACCACCGGCCAGACGATGTCGTAGCCTTGCTCTTTGGCGGTCGGAATATTCTTCATTTCCGGCTCGTCCAGGCGCTCTTCGGAGAACACCGCGAGCAGGCGCATATCGCCGCTGAGGATGTGGGGCATGGAGTCGGAGATGTCGGTACTGCCCACCTGGATATGCCCGCCGAGCAGGGCCGTGGCGATTTCACCGCCGCCTTCGAGGGCCACATAACGCAGGTCGCGGGGGTTGATTCCGGCAGCCTTGGCGATCAGGGCGGTCTGCATCCAGTCCTGGCTGCCGACGGTGCCGCCGGAACCAATCACTACTTTGCTCGGATCTTTCTTCAGCGCCTGTACCAGGTCATCGAGGCTCTTGTAGGGCGAATCGGCTTTCACCGCAATCGCGCCATAGCTGGTGCCAACCGCAGCCAGCCATTTCACTGCGCTTTCATCGAACCGCCCGAATTTGCCCTGGGCCAGGTTCAGCAGTGAACCACTGGACCAGGCTACCAGCGTGCCAGCATCGGCGGGGCGCTGGGCCACGACGGCGTTATAGGCCACCGCACCCACGCCGCCAGGCATGTAGGTCACGCGCATCGGCTTGCTCAGCAGCTTCTCGTTGACCAGTGCGCTTTGCACCAGTTTGCACGTCAGGTCAAAACCGCCGCCGGGGGAGGCCGGTGCGATGCACTCCGGGCGCTTGGGTTCATCGGCGGCCAGCAGTTGGCCGGCGAACAACATGCAGCCGGCGGCCAGGGCAAATTTACGCAGGGATGAGGACATGGGGAACTCCGTCATTGTTGTTATTGGGGGATGACTTTCAGGGTTACCACAGTGCGACGCTGTAACTGACCAGCACGCGCACTTCGTCTGCGTCCCGGGCCGAGTAGTTGGAGCGGTAGGTGGCGTTACGCAGGCGTACGGCCACGTCCTTGAGCGCGCCGCTTTGCACCACGTATTTGATTTCGGTGTTGCGTTCCCACTCTTTGCCGGTGTCGCCGTTCTTGAGCTTGATATTGTCACCGGACAAGTAGCGGCTCATGAAGCTCAGGCCGGGGATCCCCAGCTTGGCAAAATCGTAGTCGTAACGGGCCTGCCAGGAGCGTTCTTCGGCGCCGGCAAAGTCGTTGATCTGCACAAAGTTGACCAGGTACGGGTCGCTGCCATCCACATACGGGAATGCGCTATCGCCGGACATGTGCTGGTAGCCGGCGCTCAGTTTATGGCCGTTGAGGGCGTAGCTGAAAATGCCGTTGAGGGATTTGTTGTCAATGCTGCCGCCGCGCGCGCTGCCGGTGTCATCGCTGATGGCCAGGCGCAGGTCGGTACCGAAGGTGCCCGGGCCCATGGGCGTTGAGGCGACCACGCCGAGGAAGTGTTGGCGGTACACGTCGTCCAGTTGGGCGAAGTGGTAGCTGCCGGTGATCTTCTCGGCAAACTTGTAGTCCACGCCACCGAAGTTGAAGTGCTTGCCGGTGGCTCCGCTGAGGAAGCGGCCGTTCTTGTTGTTGAGGGCAATGTCCTCGTAGTTGGTGTCGTCGCGGTCCTTGGCCTTGTCCAGGCGCCCGCCAGTGAACGTCAGGTTCTTGAACTCCTTGGAGGTCAGCAGGCCACCGTTGAAGGTCTGCGGCAGGATGCGCCCGTCGTTGGCCTTGAGGATTGGCAACTCGGGGATCAGCGAACCGACCTTAAGCTCAGTGGCGGAGATTTTCACTTTGCCGGTCAGGCCCAGCTTGGAGTACTCGTCAGCGGCGCGGCCATCATCGTGGGTGGGCAGCAGGCCGCTGCCGGTGCGGTCGGGGCTGGAGTCGAGCTTGACCCCGAGCATGCCCAGCGCATCCACGCCAAAACCGACAGTGCCGTCGGTGTAGCCTGATTGCAGGTTGAGCATGAAGCCCTGGGCCCACTCGTCGCGCTTGGACTGCTGGGCGCTGGTACCGTCGCGAAAGTCGCGGTTGAAGTACATGTTGCGGGTTTCCAGGGTCGCGCTACTGTCTTCAAAGAAGGCAGCCTGGCTAAGCGGCGAAAAGCCGGCAAGGGCAGCGGCACTGGCGAGGGCGGTCTGGGTCAGGCGGGAAAAACGAACAGGCGGGCAAGCCTGGGGCTGTGTCGACAGCATCGTGATGCACTCCGTTATTGTTCTTATGAGGCGAAAACGCTTCGAGGCGTTTTTCGGGCGCTATGGGTGAAATAGCTCGGAAGGTGTAACCGTCCGTTTCCGGATGCTAATGGGCGAACCTTTCACTAACCTTTCAGCGTCCTTTCAATGTTTTCGGGCTTCACAGCACAGGCCGCGGCTGTAAACTGCGCCGCGAGTTGGTAAACAAAGGGTGGCACCGGCCACCCCTCAACGAGGTACAAACCCATGCGTGTCCTGCTCGTCGAAGACCATCTGCAACTGGCCGAAAGTGTGGCCCAGGCGCTCAAGAGCACGGGGTTGACGGTGGATGTGTTGCACGATGGCGTGGCGGCGGACCTGGCCTTGAGCAGCGAGGAATACGCCGTAGCGATTCTCGATGTGGGCTTGCCGCGCATGGATGGTTTCGAGGTGCTGGCGCGCCTGCGGGCCCGTGGCAAAAATCTTCCGGTGTTGATGCTGACTGCCCGCAGCGATGTAAAGGACCGGGTACACGGCCTTAACCTGGGCGCCGATGACTATCTGGCCAAACCCTTTGAACTGACTGAACTGGAAGCCAGGGTCAAGGCGCTGCTGCGTCGCAGCGTGCTGGGTGGCGAGCGGCAGCAGACCTGTGGCGTGCTGGTGTATGACGTGGAAACCCGGCGTTTCACCCTCGGTGGTGAGCTGCTGACGTTGACCTCCCGTGAGCAGGCGGTGCTCGAAGCGCTGATCGCCCGCCCTGGTCGGGTCATGAGCAAGGAGCAACTGGCGTCCCAGGTGTTTGGCCTGGATGAGGAAGCCAGCCCCGATGCCATCGAAATCTATGTGCACCGCTTGCGCAAGAAACTCGATGGGCAGCCGGTCGCCATCGTCACTTTCCGTGGTCTTGGATACTTGCTGGAAGCCCGTGATGCGTAAGCACAGCAGCCTGCGATGGCGCCTGCTGTGGAACCTGGCATTGCTGTTGGTGGTGTTGATGCTGGCCAGCGGCTTGAGCGCCTACTGGAACGGTCGCGAAGCGGCAGACACCGCCTACGACCGCACGTTGCTGGCCTCGGCGCGGACCATCGCCGCCGGCCTGTCCCAGCGCGACGGCACCCTCAGCGCCGATGTGCCCTACGTGGCACTGGACACATTCGCCTATGACAGCGCCGGGCGGATTTATTATCAGGTCAATGATATTCACCAGAAGCTGATTTCTGGCTACGAACACCTGCCAGGCCCGCCGCCGGGTACGCCGCGCACCGACGATTATCCGGCCTTGGCGCGTTTCTATAACGCCAAGTACCAGGGGCAGAATGTGCGGGTGGTGAGCCTGCTCAAGGCGGTGTCGGAACCGAACATGAATGGCATGGCCGAAATCCGCGTGGCAGAAACCGACGAAGCCCGCGTCAGCATGGCCCGCAGCCTGATGGCCGATACCTTGCTGCGCCTGGGGATGCTGGCCATTGGCGCCTTGCTGCTGGTGTGGTTTGCGGTAAGTGCGGCGCTGCGCCCGCTGGAGCGATTGCGCACGGCGGTGGAAGAACGCCAGCCGGATGATCTGCGGCCGCTGCCGCTGGTTGAAGTGCAGCACGAACTGGGGCCACTGGTGCGGGCCTTGAACCACTTTACCGAACGCCTGCGCGGGCAGTTCGAGCGCCAGGCCCAGTTTATTGCCGACGCTTCCCACGAGTTGCGCACCCCATTGGCCGCGCTCAAGGCCCGGCTGGAATTGGGCCTGCGCGCCGAGGAGCCGGCGATCTGGCGCAGCACCCTAGAGACGGCGGCGCAAGGTACGGATCGCTTGACCCACCTGGCCAATCAGTTGTTGTCCCTGGCACGCATCGAAAACGGTGCGCGGGCGATTGCTGAAGGGGGGGCGCAGTTGCTCGACCTCAGTCAACTGGCCCGTGAATTGGGCATGGCCATGGCGCCCCTGGCCCATGCTCGCGGCGTGGCATTGGCATTGGAGGCGGATCAGCCGGTGTGGTTGCGCGGCGAGCCGACCTTGCTGAACGAACTGTTGAGCAACCTGGTGGATAACGCCCTGGCGCACACACCATCAGGTGGCAACGTGATCCTGCGGGTCACGGCGCCGGCGGTGCTGGAAGTGGAAGATGATGGCCCGGGCATTCCGCTGGATGAGCGCGACCGGGTGTTCGAGCGCTTCTATCGGCGCAACCAGCAGGGCGCGGGGTCAGGCCTGGGGTTGGCGATTGTCGGGGAAATCTGCCGCGCGCACCTGGCCCAGATCAGCCTGCATGATGGCGAGCTGAAAGGGCTCAAGGTGCGGGTAAGTTTTATCGCGGGCTGACAGCGAGGGCCGAGCTGCTTACCTGTGGGAGCTGGCTTGCCTGCGATAGCGGGCGACAGACCGCCGCAGAGTGCCAGGCGCCCAGCGTCATCGTTGGCGAACATCGCGGGCAAGCCCGCTCCTACAGGGGTCAGTAGAACATTGAGCGTGCTTCATCCAGCTCGGTGCGCACCACTTCATTGAGCGGGTCGATGCGCAGCTTCTTGAATGCCGGCAAGTTCGACAACGCAGTGTGGGCCAACGGGTGGTTGGTGTTCTTGTGGCAATACAACACGGCCACTTGCACCAGGTCGACATAGTCCAAGCTGGCCGAGTCGCGCTCAAGGTCCTGGTAGTGCGCGGGTACATTCACCAGCATTTCCGGGAAGTCCCAGCCCCGCAGCAGTTTGTCCCCCAGCAGCGGGTGGATGCTATCGATCACATGGTTGAGGCTGACCGGGTCGGAGAGCAGTTCGTAGTGATCTTCGGCGTAGGTCAGGATCGGCAGTACGCCGATCTGGTGCACCAGCCCGCCGAGCGCCGCCTGGTCCGGCTTGAGCTGGCTGTGGTTGCGGCACAAGGCGTAGCAGACGCCCGCCACTTCCAGGCTGCGGCGCCAGACTTCACGCATCTTCTGTTCGACGGCTTCTGAGCGGGCATGGAAGATTTGCTCCATCACCAGGCCGATCGCCAGGTTGCTGCTGTAGTTGGTGCCCAGGCGCGTGATGGCGGTGTGCAGGTCGGTGACTTCCTGGGAGGCACGCAACAGCGGGCTATTGACCACCTTGATCAGCCGCGCCGTGAGGGCGGTATCGCGGCTGATGACTTTGCTTAAATGACTGATGCTGACTTCGGGGTCTTCGGCGGCCTGACGAATTTTCAGGGCCACTTCCGGTAACGTGGGCAGAACCAGGTCATCGTTATCGATGGCCATCACCAACGCCTGTTGGACTTTTTCCGCCAGTTTGTTCATTCATGCTCTCTAGGGTGCTGCAAAAGGGTGTGGCGATTAACGCTGGATCTCGCGATCACGGTCCAGTGGGTAGGGCAGGTCGAGCAACTTGAGACCCGGGCCTTCCAGCGTACCTAAATGCACATCGCCACTGTCGGCTGCTTCGGCTTGCAGCACCGCCAGAAGTTCAATCCCTTCGTCGGCCCGGGCGGCAATCACCACCTCGCCGATGGCACTGTTATGGCTGGGGGCAAACAGTGGGGTACCTGGTTCGGGCAATGCGTCGCCATCCAGGCTCAGGCGGTACAGGCGCCGCTTGAGTTTGCCCAGGTATTGCATGCGGGCGACGATTTCCTGGCCGGTGTAGCAGCCTTTCTTGAAACTTACGCCACCAACCGCCTGAAGGTTGAGCATCTGCGGGATGAACAGCTCGCGGGTCTGGGCCATGACCTGGCCGATGCCAGCGCGCACCTGCCCCAGCAGCCAGGCATTGAGATCGCCTTCGGCAAGTGTTGCGGCCAGTTGGTTGCGCAGCGGCTCGGCTTGCGCGGCGGGCGCCCAGAGTTCGGCGCGGCCGGGGGAGACGCGAATGGCCAGCAGCTCTTCATGGCGCGCCACGCTGTCGGTCTCGGCTGGCAAATCCAGGCCCAGGCTGGCGATTGCCTGGTCAGCGTCGGCCAGGCCGAAGCGGACCCAGGCGGCGCTTTCGTCCGTGAGCTTGGACTTGGAAAACACGGCGTATTTTTTCAGGTCCGCCAGTTGTGGCTCCAGCAGTTCGCTGGCCATGGCCAGCAACACGCCGTCACCTTGCAGCACGATACGGAAGCTCGACTGCATACGGCCCTTTTGGGTGCAGCGCGCGCCGAGGCTGGCGTGGGTGTCGTTGAGGTAGTTGAGGTTGCAGGTCAGTTGTCCCTGGAGGAACTTGGCCGCGTCAGCGCCGCGAACGGCCAGGACGCCTTCGTGGGACAGGGGGCAGAAGAAAGCAGAGTCAGCCATGGGTCATCGCAGTTGGAAAGTCATGGGTGCATCATAGAGGGGCGCCCGGTAAATGGGTAGTTTCATAAGCCCGACCAAAGCCGACTGTTCCAAGGGGCGTGGGCCTGTATACTTGCGCCCTATTTGAGGAGCGCTCCATGGTCGAAGATGTAGAAATCAATCGCCTGTACTGGCACAGCCGTCGCGGCATGCTGGAGTTGGATGTGTTGCTGGTGCCTTTCACCAAAGAGGTTTACGCGACTCTCGATAAGGTGGATCGCGACCTCTACGTCAGGCTGCTGACCTGCGAAGATCAGGATATGTTCGGCTGGTTCATGGAACGTGCCGAATCGGAAGATCCGGAGCTGCAACGCATGGTCCGGATGATCCTGGATCGTGTCCAGCCCAAGTAATAGCTTTGAATGCCGCTGGCAGGCCTGCGGGCGGTTGCTGGCGGCGTATCTCCTTGCCCAGGTGCTGGCACTCGGTGCGCTGTACCTGCTGGCCGTACCTCTCTGGATTACCGTACTGGGTGTACTGGCGTGCCTGGCCCATGCCTTGTGGACCCTGCCGCGTCATATTCGCTTGACCCACCGTTCGTCGGTTCGTGGCCTGCGCCGCAATGCCGACGGCTGGCAATTGTGGAGCGCGGCGCGAGGTTGGCACGCCGTACAGTTGTGCCCTGACAGCCTGGCGTTGCCGCTGATCGTGGTGCTGCGCTACCGGTTGCCGGGGGAGTGGCGGGTGCGCTCGGTGTGCGTACCCCATGCTTCGCAGGCCGCCGATGTCCATCGGCGCCTGCGGGTACGCTTGAAGTTCAGTCGCCGTAGGTGGTTGGCACCAGGATAGTGTCGAGGGCCTCTGGCAGCATCTGCGGGTAGTCGAGCGTGTAATGCAGGCCTCGGCTTTCCTTGCGCTCCATGGCCGAGCGGATCATCAGCTCGGCGACCTGGGCCAGGTTGCGCAACTCGATCAGGTCACGGCTGACCTTGTAGTTGCTGTAGAACTCGTCGATCTCATCCAGCAACAACCGCACACGATGCTGCGCCCGCGCCAAGCGCTTGTTGGTGCGCACGATCCCCACGTAGTCCCACATGAAGCGCCGCAGCTCGTCCCAGTTGTGGGCGATGATCACGTCCTCGTCCGAGTCGGTGACCTGGCTGGCGTCCCAGCGGGGCAGGGCGGCCGGGACCGGGATGCGCGGCAGTTGTTCGAGGATGTCGGCGGCTGCGGAGCGGGCATAGACGAAGCATTCGAGCAGCGAGTTGCTGGCCATGCGGTTGGCGCCGTGCAGGCCGGTGAAACTGGTTTCGCCAATCGCATACAGGCCAGGGACGTCGGTGCGGCCTTGCTGGTCGACCATCACCCCGCCACAGGTGTAGTGCGCCGCCGGGACCACCGGGATCGGCCCTTTGGTGATATCGATATTGAAGGCCAGGCAGCGTTCGTAGACCGTCGGGAAGTGAGTCTTGATAAAGTCGGCTGGCTTGTGGCTGATGTCCAGGTAGACGCAATCGATGCCCAGGCGCTTCATCTCGTGGTCGATGGCGCGGGCCACGATATCCCTTGGTGCCAGTTCGGCACGCGGGTCGAAGCGCTGCATGAAGCGCTCGCCGTTGGGTAGCTTGAGGTGGGCGCCTTCGCCCCGCAGGGCTTCGGTGATCAGGAAACTCTTGGCCTGGGGGTGATACAGGCAGGTGGGGTGAAACTGGTTGAACTCCAGGTTCGCCACCCGGCAACCCGACCGCCAGGCCATGGCGATGCCATCCCCGCAGGCGCCGTCGGGGTTGCTGGTGTAGAGGTAGACTTTGGCGGCGCCACCTGATGCCAGGATGGTGAAACGCGCGCCGTAGGTATCGACTTCACCGCTGGCGCGGTTGAGGACATAGGCCCCCAGGCAGCGCTCGCCGGCCAGGCCCAGGCGTTTTTCGGTGATCAGGTCGACGGCGACCCGTTGCTCCAGCAGTTCGATATTCGGCCGTTGCCGGGCCTGGGCCAGCAGGGTCTTGAAGATCGCGGCGCCGGTGGCATCGGCGGCATGGATGATGCGTCGGTGGCTGTGGCCGCCTTCACGGGTCAGGTGGAACTCGAAACCACCGTCATCACTGCCCGCATGTTCATCACGGGTAAACGGCACGCCCTGGTCGATCAGCCACTGGATGGCTTCGCGGCTGTGCTCGACGGTGAAACGCACCGCTTGTTCGTTACACAGGCCGCCGCCGGCGTTGAGGGTGTCTTCAACGTGGGATTGCACCGTGTCGGTGTCATCCAGCACCGCAGCAACTCCGCCCTGGGCCCAGAACGTCGAACCGTTGGCCAGGTCGCCCTTGCTCAATACAGCTACGCGCAGATGGCTCGGCAGGGTCAGTGCAAGGCTCAAGCCTGCGGCGCCGCTACCAATCACCAGGACATCGTGTTGAAACTGTTGGCTCATTTATGGGATTCCGCAAAAAGCGATCCGAAGGGGTGGCGCAAACAGGACGCCTGGATCGGCGAATCAAAGGGTCACACGGCCCACTAGTATATAGAGGGGGCTATCGGCACAATAGCCGGGCATTCGTGGCATTGTGAGACTACGGTGAACGAACTGCACGGCTTTGATGAGGCGGTCCGGTAGGGAGATGGGAACTTTTGTATCCCTCCCGACTCCATTACAGGATGCCCGAAAGCTGGGAAAACGTTGGTTTTACTGATTGGCCTGGAGCATGGGAGCGTCAGAAAACCGGCGACAAGATTATTCGCGCAGCCGGCTATGCCCGCGCTGCGTTTTTCGTGTGTGCCAAAACAGAGCCCACCGGAAACTTGCTTGAAGGGGGAGAACTTTTGCGAAAAGTCCTAGTCTATGTTTGCAAGCCTGATCGTTTAGTTATGCAAGCCTCCTTCAAGTACAACGAGGAGTGTTCATGCTAACCCAGGAAGAGGATCAGCAGCTTGTTGAGCGCGTTCAACGCGGCGACAAGCGAGCATTTGATCTGCTAGTGCTGAAATACCAGCACAAAATTCTCGGGTTGATCGTGCGGTTTGTGCACGACACCCATGAAGCGCAGGACGTTGCACAGGAAGCCTTTATCAAGGCTTACCGTGCACTCGGTAATTTCCGCGGTGACAGTGCGTTTTACACGTGGCTTTACCGCATCGCCATTAACACGGCGAAGAACTATCTGGTTTCTCGCGGTCGCCGCCCGCCAGATAGTGATGTGAGTTCGGAAGATGCTGAATTTTACGATGGTGATCACGGCCTCAAGGATCTCGAGTCGCCGGAGCGTGCATTGCTGCGCGACGAGATCGAAGGCACTGTCCATCGCACTATTCAACAACTGCCAGAAGATTTGCGTACGGCGTTAACTTTACGTGAATTCGATGGTCTGAGTTACGAGGACATTGCGAGCGTCATGCAATGTCCGGTGGGGACCGTACGCTCCCGGATTTTCCGGGCTCGGGAAGCCATCGATAAAGCCCTGCAACCGTTGTTGCAGGAAAACTAAAGACAGCGGCGACAGCCAAGAGAGGAACCGCCATGAGTCGTGATGCCCTGCAGGAATCGCTGTCCGCAGTGATGGATAACGAAGCGGATGAACTGGAACTTCGTCGAGTGCTCAATGCATTTGATGACGCCGAAACCCGTGATACCTGGTCTCGTTACCAAGTCGCTCGGGCGGTGATGCACAAGGATCTACTAGTCCCTCGTCTGGATATTGCTGCGGCCGTTTCTGCTGCGCTGGCCGATGAAGCCGTTCCGGCAAAAGCTGCACGTGGTCCGTGGCGTAGCCTGGGTCGCTTGGCAGTTGCTGCCTCGGTTACTGTGGCCGTACTGGCTGGTGTGCGCCTGTACAACCAGGACGAGATCGCCGGTGCCGAACTGGCCCAGCAAACCCAGCAACCGGTCATGGCCGGTCCGCAGGTCAAGGGTCCAGCTGTACTGGCCGGTTACAAGGAAAGCTCTGAAGCACCAGGCCCGATGGCCAATGGCGTGCTGCAAGGGCAATCCGGCTGGCAGGACCAGCGTCTGCCAGGCTACCTGCGTCAACACGCTCAGGAGTCGGCGGTAAAAGGCACCGAGAGCGCCTTGCCTTACGCTCGCGCTGCAAACCTGGAAAACCGCTAAACCGCTAAACCGCTAAGGAGCTTTATGCGTGCCATACCGCTCCTTGCGCTTTTGCTCAGTGGCTGGTTTGCAGTTCCTGCCCAAGCCGACGAAGGCCAGGATTGGCTGAAACGTCTTGGGCGGGCAGGGCAGCAAAGCTACCAAGGCACGTTTATCTACGAGCGTAACGGTAGTTTTTCTACCCATGAGATCTGGCATCGCGTCCAGAACGGGCAGGTTCATGAGCGCTTGTTGCAGCTCGATGGATCGGCTCAGGAGCTTGTGCGTATCGATGGGCGCATCCAATGCGTTTCCGGCAGTCTGGTGGCCGGCGTCGATAACTCCCCGGGCGCTTCCACCCACGAATTCGACCCACAAAAACTCAACCCTTTCTACGAGATTGTCGTCAGCGGAAAGTCGCTAGTGGCCGGCCGTAAAGCGGTGATCGTGTCGCTGACCCCGCGTGACCAGTACCGCTACGGATTTGAGTTGCACCTGGATCGTGAAACCGCGCTGCCTCTCAAGTCGTTGCTGATTAACGATAAGGGGCAATTGCTGGAGCGATTCCAGTTCACCCAACTGAAGACAACAACCCCCGATGCGCGTGATTTGCAGCCAGGCAGCGACTGCAAGCCGTTGACCCCGTCGAGCAATAAGGCGTCAGCGCCGACGGGCCAGGCCCAGGCTTGGCATCCGCAATGGTTGCCGCCAGGGTTCGAGTTGACCCGCAGTGACGCGCGCAAGGATCCCAAGACCCAGGTGGTTGTAAACAGTTTGATGTATGACGATGGGCTCGCGCGTTTTTCATTGTTCCTTGAGCCTGTGACGGGCGAGGCTGCTACCGAAAGTCGCGTTCAGCTTGGTCCTACGGTTGCGGTATCCCGTCGCATGAGTACGCCTGAGGGCGACATCGTTGCCACGGTTGTCGGGGAGATTCCGATGGGGACCGCCGAACGGATAATCCTGTCTGTTCGCAGTGGCCCGGCGCCCGAAAAGCCTTGAACCGTTAATCCTATGCTCATCCAGATCGTTCACAGTGCTGCAGGAGACGGGCGAAGGTTGCCTTGTTCTTCTGCCGAGAACATGAAACTTCTGGAGAGTATTTTCACTTGCAAAATCTCCTTATGTTTTTTATAGGTCAGAACTCCTCGGCCCTGGCCTTGTGTTGTTCACGCAATGTTGACGTCGCTAGTAGTAGTCTTCGGCGTTTATTGAACCCTGTCGCCCAACCCTGCTCGTCGTAACGGGAGCTGTATGTCGATACCACGTTTGAAATCTTACCTATCCATAGTCGCCACGGTGCTGGTGCTGGGTCAGGCCGTTTCCGCGCAAGCGGCGGAGTTGCCTGACTTCACCCAACTGGTGGAGCAGGCTTCGCCTGCCGTGGTGAACATCAGTACCACCCAGAAGCTGCCGGATCGTAAAGTCTCGAACCAGCAGATGCCCGACCTTGAAGGCCTGCCGCCCATGCTGCGGGAGTTCTTCGAGCGTGGCATGCCCCAGCCGCGCTCGCCCCGTGGTGGCGGTGGTCAGCGCGAAGCGCAATCCCTGGGCTCGGGCTTTATCATTTCGCCTGACGGCTACATCCTGACCAACAATCATGTGATCGCCGACGCCGACGAAATTCTCGTACGCCTGGCTGACCGCAGTGAGCTCAAGGCCAAGCTGGTCGGCACCGATCCACGTTCCGACGTCGCCTTGCTGAAGATCGAAGGCAAGGACCTGCCGGTGTTGAAGCTGGGTAAATCCCAGGACCTCAAGGCCGGGCAATGGGTGGTGGCCATTGGTTCGCCGTTTGGCTTTGACCATACGGTGACCCAAGGCATCGTCAGCGCTATCGGCCGCAGCCTGCCGAACGAGAACTATGTACCGTTCATCCAGACCGACGTGCCGATCAACCCGGGCAACTCCGGTGGCCCGCTGTTCAACCTGGCGGGCGAAGTGGTGGGGATCAACTCGCAGATCTACACCCGTTCCGGTGGATTCATGGGCGTCTCCTTCGCTATCCCGATTGATGTGGCCCTGGACGTTTCCAACCAACTCAAGGACGGTGGCAAGGTCAGCCGTGGCTGGTTGGGCGTGGTTATCCAGGAAGTGAACAAAGACCTGGCTGAATCCTTTGGCCTGGACAAGCCGGCTGGTGCCCTGGTCGCGCAGATTCAGGATGATGGCCCGGCTGCCAAAGGCGGCTTGAAGGTTGGCGATGTGATTCTCAGCATGAATGGCCAGCCGATTGTCATGTCTGCTGACCTGCCGCATCTGGTAGGCGCACTCAAGGCAGGTGGCAAGGCCAAGCTTGAAGTGATCCGCGAAGGCAAGCGTCAGAATGTTGAACTGACTGTCGGAGCCATTCCGGAAGAAGGCCAGGAACTCGCGCTGGGCGGCAAATCCGGCGCCGAGCGCAGCAGCAACCGCCTGGGCATCGCCGTGGTGGAGTTGACCGACGAACAGAAGAAGAGCTTCGACCTCAAGAGCGGTGTGGTGATCAAGGAAGTTCAGGACGGCCCGGCCGCCCTGATCGGCCTGCAACCCGGTGATGTGATTACCCACTTGAACAACCAGGCCATCAATTCCACCAAGGAGTTCACCGACATCGCCAAGGCGCTGCCGAAGAATCGCTCGGTGTCGATGCGGGTCCTGCGTCAAGGGCGCGCCAGCTTCATCACCTTCAAACTGGCGGAGTAATGCGCTAGTAGCGGGTCAATAAAAGCCCCGCTCTCGATAGTCGAGAGCGGGGCTTTTTTGTGGGCGCCGGGTTTAGCTCATCATGCCTTTGACGATGCGCTCCTGTTCGATCAACTCACGCTGGCGCGCATCGATGCGTGACGACAGCGGGAAATTGCTGCCGGCGCGGCGCTTGGCAAAGTCCAATTGCTGGATCGCTTGCTGGAAGTCGCCCACCAGCGCGAAGTACTCGGCGCGGGCTTGATGCAAGCCGATGATATTGCCGGACAGGCCACGAGTCTCGGCGACCTGATACCACACATCCGGATCATCGGAACGCGACTTGAGCAGGCCTTCCAGGGCCTTTTCCGCGTCGGCCGTACGGTTCTGCTTGAGCAGCAGGTCCACGCGCACCTGGTTCAACGGGTAGTTGCTGGGGTACTGGGCCAGCATGCGATCGGTACGTTGCTGCGCGTCGGGCATGCGATTGTTGGTGATATCCAGCTCGATCTGCGCCAGGTTGTAGGTGATGTCGTTGGGCGCCTTGGCCAGCAGCGGCTTGAGGGTTTCCCGCGCCTCATTGAGTTGGGTGCCCTTGATCTGGGCGATGGCGAGGCCGTAGCGCGCCACATCGCTTTTCGGGTTCTCATCCAGCTGGGCGCGGAAGCGCTTGGCGGCCAGCCCAGGTGTGTCTTCGTAATACAGCTGGACCCGGGCGCGTATCAATTGATAGCGCAGGCTGTCTTCGGTGCCGCCGGTCTTGGCTTGCTCGGCACGGTTACGGGTGTCGGCGATCCGCGATTCGGTGACCGGGTGCGTCAGCAGGAATTCCGGTGGCTTGGCATCGAAGCGGTATTGGCGCATCAAGCGCTCGAACATGGTTGGCATCGAGCGCGGATCGTAGCCGGCCTTGACCATGTTGAGGATGCCGATGCGGTCGGCTTCCTGTTCATTTTGCCGGGAGAAGCGTCGTTGCTCCTGGATGGCCGCGGCCTGGCTGCCGGCAATCGCAGCGATCCCGGCATCCCCGGCGCCGGCGGCTGCCGCGATAATCCCGCCGAGCAGCGCGGCCATCATCGGGATCTGCATGCGTTGCTGGGCTTCCACGCCACGGGCGAAGTGGCGTTGCGACAAGTGCGCCAGTTCGTGAGCCATGACCGAGGCGTATTCGCCTTCGGTCTGGGCATTGAGGAACAGGCCACCGTTGACCCCGACAATCCCGCCCGGTGCGGCAAACGCGTTAAGTTGCGGGCTATTGATCAGGATGAACTCCAGCCGCCGGTCATTGACCTGGCTGGTCTCCACCAGCTTGTAAACGCTGGTTTCGACGTAATCCTTGAGTTGCGGGTCATTGAGGACCGAGACCTGCCCGCGCAGGAATGCCAGCCAGGCCCGGCCCAGTTGGTGTTCCTGTTGTGGCGAGACAATGGCAGAACTGGCGTCGCCAAGTGACGGCAGATCGTCGGCGAAGCCTGGAGAGGCAAGCAGGCAAGCTAGCGTCAGCAGGGTAGGGCGCAAAAAAGTCATGCACAAAGCCTTTCGACAAAGACCTTACTGTAGCCGGACACTGAGCCTGGGACCAGATATTCTAAGCACCCCCTTGATGCCGCCAGGAGCAAAACCATGACCGATGCTGTAAACCACGACGCCGAGCTCGATGCCAGCGGCCTGAACTGCCCGTTGCCATTGCTCAAGGCCAAGATGGAGCTCAATCGGCTGGCCAGCGGTGCGGTACTCAAGGTGATTGCCACGGATGCGGGTTCCCAGCGCGACTTCCGCACGTTTGCCAAGCTGGCGGGGCATGCACTGTTGCACGAAGAGGCCGATAACGGTGTGTATCGTTATTGGTTGCGCAAGGCCTGATGGCCCCCTCGCGGCATAGGTATCTACACAACTTTGCCGCAACGCCTAAATCCAGGCAGATAGCGCAGTTGTGGCGAGCGGGCTTGTCGGAACGACGCATCGCCCGCGCTGGGCTGCGAAGCAGCCCAAAAAGCCCTCCACGTTTCTTCAGATAAACCGCGATGGCTGGGTTTAGGGTTGCTTCGCAGCCCAGCGCGGGCGATGCGTCGTTCCGACAAGCCCGCTCGCCACAGGAGAGTTCGTCAGTTTCTGAAAGTTGTGTAGATACCTATACCCATCGCGGGCAAGCCCGGCTCCCACACTCACGAGTTGTCTGGTCGAGCACCGATCCAACGTAGGAACTGGCCTGCCAGCGATAGCTATCTAACGGCCACCCACAACATCAAGCCTTGTCCAGCGCCTGCGCCGCCGCCAAGACGGCATCCACATGCCCCGGCACCTTCACGCCGCGCCATTCCTGGCGCAGCACGCCATTTTTGTCGATCAGGAAGGTGCTGCGATCCACCCCCATGTATTCCTTGCCATACAGTTTCTTCAGCTTGATTACATCAAACAGCTGGCAAACCGCTTCGTCCTTGTCGCTGATCAGCTCGAAGGGGAAGGCCTGCTTGGCCTTGAAGTTCTCATGGGACTTCACGCTGTCCCGGGACACGCCAAACACCTCGGTGTTGGCGGCCTGGAAGGCAGCGTACTGGTCACGAAAACCCTGGCCTTCAGTGGTGCAGCCTGGCGTGCTGTCTTTGGGGTAGAAGTAGATCACCACTTGCTTGCCCTTGAGTCCCGCGAGGCTGAACGTCTGCCCGCTGGTCGCCGGGGCTTGGAAATCGGCGACCGGTGTGTCGATGATTACCGCCATGGAAAACTTCCTTACATTGGGTTCTGTGGGCGCCAGGGTTCGATCAGTGCATCCAGGTTCAGCGCATCGGCGAAATCCAGGAACTGGTCACGCAACCAACTGATCTGCACGCCTGCCGGCAAGGTCACCGTAAAGGTGGCGTTGAGCATGGTGCCGCCGGTCTGGGGGGCCTGATAGGTATCAAACGTCAGGTTTTCCAGTTCGACGTTATGGTCGATGAAGAACTGGCACAGTTCATTGACGATGTCCGAACGGTAGGCCGAACTGACGTAGGCCACATACGGTAGCGCCTGGGGACGGTTCTCCAGGGCCGCACTGCGCACCACATTGACGGTGAAGTCGTGCTTCTTGGCCAGGGTCGGCAAGCCGGCTTCCAGGCGCGCCAGGGCGTCCCAGCTTCCGGAAATCTGCAGGACCAGCGCACTGCATTCGCCATGGCGAGTCAGGCGTGAGGTCACGACGGCGCAGCGGTTTTCATGGCTGGCGCGGCACAGGACGTTAGTCAGCTCCATGGGGTTGGCGCCAAGGGCACTGATAACAAGGAATTGTTCGCGGACTGTGGGGGTGGACATGCAGCATTCCTAAAGCGATGAGCGGTCGATACGAACGTGCGGTACCGATCAAAGGATCAAGGGTAGCGAAAAGCGCCGCCAAGGGCTAGGACGTGGCGTTTTCATTGCATATTCAGTGGCAGTTGGCCGTGCTTTGGCCCAATGATGGCATTGCCGGCAACTAAGTTGATCCAGAACGCATCCTCAGAGGGTACTTCGCTTGTGCAAGCATCTTGGCGCCAGTACCATTACGGCTCTCTTTTTCCGGCAGGAGCGGTTGCATGATTGCGGGCAGTATGGTGGCACTGGTCACACCCATGGATGCACAAGGTAATCTCGACTGGGACAGCCTGGGCAAACTGGTGGACTTTCACCTGCAAGAAGGCACCAACGCCATTGTGGCCGTCGGCACCACGGGTGAATCGGCCACGCTTGATGTGGAAGAACACATCGAGGTGATCGAGTTTGTGGTCAAGCGCGTTGCAGGGCGTATCGCGGTCATTGCCGGTACGGGCGCCAACTCGACTCGCGAAGCGATCGAGCTGACCAAGAACGCCAAGAAAGCCGGTGCCGATGCCTGCCTGCTGGTGACGCCGTACTACAACAAGCCGACCCAGGAAGGCTTGTACCAGCACTTCAAGACCATCGCCGAAGCCGTCGACATCCCGCAGATCCTCTACAACGTGCCAGGGCGCACGGCGTGCGACATGCAGGCCGCGACCGTGATCCGACTGTCGACCGTGCCGAACATCATCGGTATCAAGGAAGCCACGGGCGACCTGCAGCGCGCCAAGGACATCCTGGCCGGCGTGAGCAGCGACTTCCTGCTGTACTCCGGTGACGACGCCACGGCTGTGGAGCTGATCCTGCTGGGCGGTAAGGGCAATATCTCGGTAACCGCCAACGTTGCCCCGCGTGCCATGAGCCAGATGTGCGCCGCTGCCATCGCCGGCGATGCCGTGACCGCCCGCGCGATTCACGAAAAGCTGATGCCGCTCAACAAAACACTGTTCATCGAATCCAACCCTATTCCCGTGAAATGGGCGCTGCATGAAATGGGCCTGATGCCGGACGGTATCCGTCTGCCGCTCACCCAACTCAGCCCAGCCTGTCACGAACCGCTGCGACAGGCCCTGCGCCAGTCCGGCGTCCTGGTTTAATTGAGGAAGCACTACGCATGAAGCGATTGGCCGGACTTTCCGCACTTGCCTTGATTATCTCCAGCACCAGTGGCTGCGGTTGGATCTGGGGCCCGGAAGGCTACTTCCGTGACCGCGGCAGCGATTACCTGGAAGCACAACAAACCGCACCGATGCAATTGCCGCCGGACGTCAACGTCGCCAAGCGCCTTGACCCGTTGCTGCCGATCCCGCGCAACGTGGCCGACGACACCGTCAAGGGCGAGTACGAAGTACCGCGCCCACAGCCGATTTCGGCCCTGGCCGATGCCAGCGACTACAGTCTGCAGAAAAGCGGCGATTCGCGCTGGATCATGGCCCAGCGCCCACCTGCCGAAGTCTGGCCGGTGGCGGTGCAGTTCTTCCAGGACAATGGCTTCCGTATCGACGAGCAACGCCCGCAGACCGGTGAATTCACCACGGCGTGGCAGCAGCCAAGTGAGCTGTCGGCCAACATGGCCAAGCGCTTGCAGGCAGGTGGCGTCGCCGCTGATGGCGAAAGCCGCATCCGCGTGCGCATCGAGCCAGGCGTGCAGCGCAATACAAGTGAAGTCTACGTGGTCAGCGCCGAGCGTCCTGCGGGCAGCACCGCCAACGTCGACTTCACCAACCGTTCGGTCAACAGCGGTGTCGATGCCGCGCTGGTCGACGAGATGCTTGCCAGCATGAGCCGCATCTCCGAGAAGGGCGGTTCCGTCTCCCTGCTCGCCGCCCGTGACTACGACACCCCTAGCCGTGTCAGCCTCACCGAAGACGGCAGCGGCAACGTTGTGCTTAACCTGGGTGAAGACCTGGACCGTGCCTGGGCCAGCGTCGGCCGTGCCCTGGAGCAAGGGCCATGGCGCGTCGAAGACATCAACCGCAGCCTGGGCCTGTACTACATCAACGTGGCAGAAAAGGCCGAGAAGAAAGACGAAGAACGTGGTTTCTTCAGCAAGTTGTTCGGCAGCGAGCCGACCAAGGAAGAGATCGAGACCCGCGCCGAGCGTTATCAAGTGCGCTTGAGCAAGGTCGGCGACAACGTGCAAGTCACCGTCGAGAAAAACATCAACACCGTGGCGCCAGCAGAAACGGCGCGCAAAGTGTTGGGCGTGATTCAGGACAACCTGGGCTGATCCGATGCGTTTTGCTGTTCTCGGCAGCGGTAGCCAAGGGAACGGCACGCTTGTAGCCCACGACGACACGTACGTCCTGGTGGATTGTGGTTTCTCCTTGCGGGAGACCGAGCGACGCCTGCTGCGCCTGGGGGTTCACCCCGCGCAGTTGAGCGCGATTCTAGTGACCCACGAACATGCCGACCACGTGCATGGCGTGGGTTTGCTGTCTCGGCGCTACAATCTTCCGGTGTACCTGAGTCGCGGCACCTTGCGCGGGATGCGCAAACCCATTGAACCCGCGGGTTTCCTGGCCGGTGGCGAGCAGCTGCAGATTGGTGCCTTGAGCGTCGACGTGATTGCCGTGGCGCATGATGCCCACGAGCCCACGCAATATGTATTCAGTGATGGCGAGCGCCGCTTTGGCCTGCTTACCGACCTGGGTTCCTACTGTGCCAAGGTGCTGGAAGGCTATCGTGACCTCGATGCGTTGATGATCGAGTCCAACCATTGCCGTGACCTGCTGGCGCGCGGTCACTACCCGTACTTTCTCAAGCAACGGGTGGGTGGCGAGCTGGGACATTTGAACAACCACCAGGCGGCGTACCTGGTGTATGAGTTGGGCTGGCAAGACCTGCAACACCTGGTCCTGGCCCACCTGAGCAGCAAGAACAACCTGCCGCAGCTTGCCCGGCAATGTTTTGTCGACACCCTCGGGTGCGACCCGGACTGGCTGCAACTGGCCGATCAAGATTCAGGGCTCGACTGGCGACATATCGCCTAGCCCATCTACTTACCAAGCGGAGCCCATCATGGAAAAACGTGAAGAACTCTACCGCGGCAAAGCCAAGTCGGTTTACAAGACCGACGACGCCAACCGCTTGATCCTGCTGTTTCGCAACGACACCTCGGCGTTCGATGGCAAGCGCATCGAACAGCTCGACCGCAAGGGCATGGTGAACAACAAGTTCAATGCCTTCATCATGCAGAAACTCGAAGCGGCCGGCATTCCGACCCAATTCGACAAGCTGCTGGGCGACAACGAATGCCTGGTGAAAAAACTCGACATGATCCCGGTCGAGTGCGTCGTGCGTAACTACGCAGCCGGCAGCCTGGTCAAGCGTCTGGGCGTGGAAGAGGGCCTCAAGCTCAACCCTTACACGTTCGAACTGTTCCTCAAGGACGACGCCAAGGGCGACCCGTTCATCAACGAATCCCACGTCGTGGCATTCGGCTGGGGCACTGCTGAACAGCTGGCACGCATGAAAGAACTGTCGCTCAAGGTCAACGACGTCCTGAGCAAACTGTTTGACGATGCTGGCCTGCTGCTGGTGGACTTCAAACTGGAATTCGGCGTATTCCACGACGGCTCCATCGTCCTGGGCGACGAATTCAGCCCAGACGGCTGCCGCCTGTGGGACAAGGACACTCGCAAGAAGATGGACAAAGACCGCTTCCGCCAGGGCCTCGGTGACGTTATCGAAGCCTACGAAGAAGTCGCCAACCGTCTCGGCGTACCGCTGTAATCGACGCAAGCATCTGATAGCACGGAAAAAAATCCACTGAGAGCTTTGCTTCCCAGTAACAGGCTGTTATGATGCGCGCCGTTGGAGAGATGCCAGAGTGGCCGAATGGGACGGATTCGAAATCCGTTGTACCTTCACCGGTACCTAGGGTTCGAATCCCTATCTCTCCGCCATACAAATGAAAGCCCCGTAGATTAAGATCTGCGGGGCTTTTTTGTTTTCGGATTGTGCTACTCCGTTGTACTACTTAAATTACGTATTTTCACGGTGTTAGGGGTCTGATTTCTTCGCATGTCTGTCAGCCAGTCGCTGTGCAGCATCTAACGCGAGTTGATAGACAGTCTCCGCCTGGAGGAGGTGACACAGAAACTCGCTATGATCTCCATTGGTGAGAGCGAATCTAACCGAAAGGCGTGTTATCTCCTGAGACTGAGCAAGGCTTGTTCTAGTGTCCCGATGCCTGCCTCGACTTGAGCGACTGACTCCTTGAGCTGGTCGAAGGACACGTGCGGGTCAAGGCACGCTGCTTCTAGACTGCAACAGCATTGAACCAGATGCTCGCCCTTGACCACCCGCGCCGCGCCTTTGATACGATGCGCCAGTTCCGCAAGCTTATCGATCTCGCCCTCCAGCAGTAACGCAGACATCAGCTGAGCGTCATTGCGATTGCTCCTGATCAGTTCATCAAGGATCTGTCGAATCTTCATGGGTTCGCTGCTGATCAAATGTTCCAGCGGCCCAAGATCAACCAATTGCATCGAGTCGGAGACCACGACCAATTGTTTCGCTAAGGGTTGTTCGGCGTCGTCGACCTGGTGATGTCCCAACAGGTGCGCGTCCAGTTCATCGACGCTGATAGGCTTGATCAAACAATCGTTCATACCCGCGAGAATGCACAGCTCAAGTTCTTCAGGCTGGGCGTCGGCAGTCAGGCCAATGATAACGGTCGGTTCGAGCGAGTTTTCCCGTTCTCCTCGTCGAATGGCGCGCGTCAGTTCGGTGCCGTTCATGACGGGCATATGGTAATCGGTGATGATCACGTCGAACGCATGGGTGCTCCAGCACTCATAGGCCTGCTGGCCATTTTCGGCCTCGATGACATCATGGCCCAAGTACTTCAACTGTTGAGAGAGCACCTGGCGATTGACCTGATGATCGTCCACTACCAGTACCTGTAAGCGATAACGCTGCCTGGTCTGTGGTGGGGCTGGTAGTGGGGCCAAGCTGATGCGCTCAAGCACCTGAACGCGTAGCTCAATGTTGACCTCCGTGCCCCGGCCCAGCACGCTGCTCATGCTCAACTGGCCGCCCATCATTTCGCAGAGTGAGCGGCTTATCACCAGGCCCAGGCCGGTTCCTTCGGTGTGCTGCACATTGCGCTGTACTTGGGCGAAGGGGCGAAACAGCCGTTGCTGATCAATTGAACTAATTCCGACGCCGGTGTCTTCAACACTGAGGCTTACATGGAGTTGGTTATTGTCGAGCAGAGCACCTACGATGCTGAGTTTGACTGTGCCTTCTTCAGTGAACTTGATCGCGTTGCTGATCAGGTTGGAGAGGATCTGTTTAAAGCGCAGGGCATCGACCAGCACATCACAGTTGATGCTGGAATCGATTTCCAGCATCAAGCGTAAGCGTTTCTGTCGAGCCAATCCTTCAAAGACCCGAGCCACCGACTCGACTAGTTCGCGCAGGTTGGCGCGATTGGGCGTCAGACTCAAACGCCCGGACTCGATACGGGCGATGTCGAGGATATCGCCAATCAGCTCCAGCAGACTTTTCGCTGAGGTATGGGCAATTTCAATGCTGGCGCGGTCAATGGGTTCGTGTGTGGCGCGCTTGAGTGCTAATTCCAGAATGCCGATCACGGCGTTCATGGGTGTGCGGATTTCATGACTCATCGTGGCCAGGAAACTGGTCTTGGCCCGACTAGCGCTGTCTGCCTGACTCTTGGCTTCTTGCAGTTGATGCACCAGCTGGCGGTGTTCGCTGATGTCCAACCAGCCGCAGATAACGCCCTTGATGATGCCCTGGTAGTCGTGGAACGGTTGCATCCAATGGCTGATGGACACGGCTTCGCCTTGCAACTCAATGATCTGCACCGACTCGTGGATCTGACCGTCGCTCAAAGCCTGGCGGTAATTTTGGTCAAGCTCGGGCGGGCTCTTGAAGTGCTCTGCGGGTAAATCATGCACGGTCTTGTTCAGCACCTGCTCTTTGTTCAACCCAACGCTTGCAAGGAAGCGACGATTGCACGACAGAATGAGCCCGTTGACATCGCACACGTACAGTGGGGGAGGCATGCAGTCAGTCAAGGTTTCGACAAATTTCAGTTGATCGTTGAGCATGCGCTCGGCCTTGAGCCGGGCCTTGATCTGTCGGCGCAGATAGAGCACCCAGGTAAGCACCAGCAACAATAACAACCCCGCAATGATGACAATCTGGCGGATCACGCGCTCGTAGTCGACCCACGTTTGTCCACTCATGCCTGGGGGGGAGCGCCAGCGGTTGGCAATCGCGCTGAGCTCATCCGGCCCCAGGGTCTGTAGTACCTTATCGATGATGGACTGCAGCTCTGCGTCACTGCGGCGCAAGGCAAAATTGACCGTGCTGGGGCCCAGATCCAGTACATGGTTAATGACCAATTTGTCGCGAAACAGACGCTCGGTGTAATACCGCGCCGCAGGCAGCGCAATCATTGCGGCATCGGCCTTGCCTTCATAGAGCAGGTTCATTGAATCCAGTGTTCCGCCGGCTTCGATCACTATGGCTTCGGGGTAACGTTTGCGTAGTTGCTGTAACGCCACGTGGCCACTGGGAATGGCTATGCGCTTTCCGACCAGACCGTCCAGGTTTCCTCGCTGATCAGCGTTGCTGAGTAATACGAAGGGCCCGTCGATGACAGGCCTGGAGAAGCGTAAGTACTCTTCACGTTCAAGGCTGGGGGTCATCAGTGCCAGGTCGGCTTCGTCCTTGAGCAAGGTGTCGATGATTTGCGGGTAACCGCCGCTTCGCGAGATCACCTGAAAATGCAGCCCGGTGCTTAGGGTGATGACCTCAAGAAGGTCGGCGATGCCACCGGAAAAAATCCCGTTGGCATCGAAAAATGCACCGGGGGCCATGTCGTCATTGATCACCAGTCGAGCTACTGGATGGTTCTCGATCCAGCGCAACTGTTGCGAGGTGAGGTCGATGGGCTCTTCGTCGGGAATGTAGCCGCTGCCGACCCAGCGCTTGGCCATGTTGATCAGTTGGTTGTCGCCGATGGTCGCAATGGCGACGTTGACCAGTTGCTGCAAGCGCGTGTTGTCTGCGCGTAAGGCGTAGCTAAAACCGCTGATGGGCAGATCACTGAAGCGTTCGAAGCGCATGTAGCCGTAGAACGAGCGGTTAATTTGATAGTAGGCGCTATACAGGTTATCGACGTACACATCTGCCTGACCAAAGGCGGCCGCCGCGATGGCCTGCTCGTGGCTGCCATAGACCTTTAGGTCCGCCCGTGGGTAGCGTTGTTGCAACTCCTGCAGGTGCTCGCCGGTGACTGCTACCCGCAAGCCCGCCAGGTTGGTGGGCGAGTGGCGCGGTTCGGCGCTGCGTTTGAACACCGCGAACCGGTCACGCGCGTAGGGGATGCTGGAAATCAGGCCCTGGCTCGCCTCGTAACTGCCATGGCGGGTGATGACATCGATGTTGCCCGCTTGCAGGGCCTGCTCAGCAGCCAGGGAGGTGGCAAATGGCACGATTTTGATCTTTAGGACCAGCATTTGAGCAACGAGCGCCGTTACATCGGCGCTGATACCTTCGTACTGGTTACTCTGGGCGTTGACCGAGAACGGTGCAGACTCCTCAGGTGATACGCCAACCCTGAGTTCGGCCTTGTGGCGCAGCCACTGCCAGTCCTCTTCAGAAATCCCGATGTCCTGTCGCTGGATGTGTAGCTGGCTGGAAAGCGTCTGCGGCGCCAAAGACGGCGTTGCAGCCTCCGCCAGAGAATTGAATGACAGCGTGCACAAGGCCAGCCAGAAAAAGCGTAAGTACATCGGGAAGAGGCCGAATGAGTCAGAGAGGGCTGGAGCCAGTCCCCTGCAGGAGGGGAATTCGGGGAGGCGAGGGGATGACGCCGAGTCGTCGTGGCTGGCGCGATTATAGTTCAAAGCCATTGCCTTTGGTCATCGGTCCTACTCATGAGAGCAGCTTGGTCCTACAGTAGTCTATAAAATGGCTTTGCGGCATAGGTCGGGCATACAGGTAGCCTTGGGCAATCGTGCAGCCCAGTTCGATAAGGCGGGTTTGTTGTTCGGCGGTTTCTACCCCCTCAATGACCAACGAGATATTCAGCGCCTGCGCCAGTGCCACCGTACAACTAATGATCGCAGCACTTCTGGGTTGACTTTGCATCTTGTAGACAAACGCCCGATCCAGTTTGATCTCGCTGAACGGCAATTCGCTGAGCCGATCCAACGAGGAGTAACCGGCGCCAAAATCATCCATGGCCAGGCCGCAACCGAGAATGCGCAGACGCACTAGATTCTCAAGACTATTGGCCGGTGCACTGAGTAGCCCCGATTCGGTGATCTCAAAAATCACGCAGGTCGCAGGTACGTGTGCGCGCTTGAGCATCACCGGAATGCGTTCAGTCAATGCGCTGCAAGCCAGCTGAGCTGGGTGCAGGTTGAACGCAAGGTTGATCGTCAAGCCCTGTGCGGCCAATCGCCGGTGCAGGGCCAGTCCCTGTTCAAACAGATGCCAGAACATTCTGTCGATCAGGTTGTATTGCTCCATCACGGGCAAAAAATGGGCGGGGGCCAGGACTCCCCACTGCGGGTGAACCCAGCGTGCGAGGACTTCGGCGCCTACCAGTGCTTGCCCTTGCAGGTTGATTTTGGGTTGGTAGTATGCCTCGAACGCGCCGTTGTCCAAGCCTTGCAGCACGTCGTTCAACGTTGGCATCTCAGCCGGTAACAACGACCTGGATGCAGCGTTACATTGCGTCTTATAACGGTTGACCAGTTGGTTGAACCCCTCGATGTTGAATGGTTTACCCAAATCACCGAGAAAGGTCAGGCCAAGGCAGTGGATCATTAATACAGTGGCTTGACGCAGGACGGGGTCCAGTCCGCTGCATAGCACCACTGCACGCACTTTGCCGCTGCTGGTGGCATGACGCAGAAAGGCTAGACCATCCATGCCGGCCATTTTCAGGTCACACAGAAGAATATCCACATGCTCACAGCCTGCCAGGGCTACGACGGCTTCATTACCGTCGGCTGCTTGCAGAACTGTTCCGAGCATCAACTTTTCGAGCGCGGCCACAGTGACCAGTCGCTGGAAAGGCTCATCCTCCAGCACCAAAACTGTCAAGGTTTGCATCGCTCGGCTACACCAAAAGGAGGGCGGTCAGTGTGGGAGTGGGGTTTTAGTAGCTAAATGGGAAATATCCGACATTGCCTAGGAATTTTCCGAAGCTATGATTCATTAAGTCCTACGCACCGTCCGGCTTGGTTAATAGTGTTAGCCTTTACCGCCTCAAGCTGTACCGTTCAGTAGCAAGTGCGTTCAAGAGGTTAAAGACACCATGCATAGCGTTCTCATTGTTGATGATCACCCGGTGATCGTCCTTGCGGTCGGCGTTCTACTGGAAAAGCACGGCATGCGCGTGGTGGGTGAAGCGAACAATGGCATTGATGCTGTTCGGTTGGTGCGTGAGCTGACCCCGCAGGTGGTGGTGCTCGACATTGGTATTCCGAAACTCGATGGATTCAGTGTCATTACCCGTATCAAGGCTCTGAATGTACGCACTGAAATTTTGATCCTGACGTCACAGCCTGCAGACTCGGTATGTCGACGTTGTATCCAGTTGGGTGCCCGCGGTTTTATCAATAAAGATGAAGGTCTGGATAAGCTCATTACTGCTATCAAAGCCGTAGACGCGGGTTATACCTTTTTTCCTTCGCTAGCCTCGGACAGTGTCAATTCGGCAGATCAACTGACCGAACTCAAACAAATTCAATCGTTGACAGATCGAGAGTTGACGGTATTGCAGCATCTGGCCCAGGGTTACTCTAATAAGCAGATCAGTCAAAAATTATTTCTCAGCAACAAAACCATCAGTACCTATAAAACCCGCCTGTTACATAAGCTAAGTGTCCACTCATTAGTAGATTTGGCCGAGTTTGCCAAGCGTAATTCTTTGACGGGCTGACAGGTGTCTATTGAGAATGTAGGAAATTTCCTAGCAGCGAGTAGGCATCGTCCTACTCACATTTTCATCCCTATCTCCTAAAGTTGTCTCAGCTCAACGGTGTATCGAAATCTGAGCTTCGAGAGAGTTCTGATGAACCCTCTCAAGGACAATATCAATATTAGGAGTGTGAAATGAAAGTTAATGTTTTAGCTGGCACCATTATGGCAGTTGCCTTGGCGGCGACTTCTGTTAGTGTTATGGCGGCTGATAAAGAGCAGGGGAAGGGCGTCATTACCTTCAAGGGCACAATTATTGATGCGCCGTGCTCTATTGCTCAAGAGTCGCAGTTTCAAACCATTGAAATGGGGCAGATTGCCAACGCTACGTTGAAGAACGGTGGCAAGTCCAGCCCTACAAACTTCAAAATTGAACTGCTCGGCTGTGACACCTCTACTTTGAAGAAGGCCACTGCTACCTTCACTGGCACTCCCGCAACCAACCCTGATCTGTTTGCACTTCGTGGCGAAGCCAGGGGTGCCAGCCTGGCTATCGCTGACCAAAACGGTGAGCTGATCAAGATGGGTAGTGAATCGACTGCGCAAGTGCTGTTAGACGGCGGTAATTTCCTGTCGTACAGCGCCTACCTGCAAGGTGACACGACTCCCGGTGTAGGCGGAGCGGAAGGTACTTCGGCTGAAATCACCCCTGGCGAATTCGAGACGTTCGCCAACTTCAAACTCGCTTATCAATAACCCGCTCCGTTACTGAGGTGCCCTGCAGTACGCGCTCTGTGTGTGCTGTGGGGAAGCTTACGGAGGTGTTGATGATTCGTTCAATTGTGTTCTTGCTGTTACTCCTGCTTCTGGTTTTTTACCTGTTTGGCAGCCCCGTGCGTGCCGACGATCCGCTGGCCGGAAGTTCCCTCAGGGGGCGGATGCAAGTAGCTGGAAGCATCGTGGATGCTGGCTGTGCCATGCGCGTGGGCAATGAAGGCCAGACAGTGAGCTTTCAGCCCATAGCGCTGCATGGGTTGGTACGCGGCGTCGAGTCGTTTCGACGGCCTTTGAATATTTATCTCAGTGATTGCGGCACCTTGAGTGCGCGCACTAATGGCAGTGTGTCACGGGGCATGAAGCTGACATTCGAAGGTGAAAACAATGGCCAGTACTTCGGCGTCCAAGGGGCGGCCCAAGGCGTTGCACTGCAGATTAAAGACTCTCATGGAAAGTTGATTGCCCCTGGCATGCTACTTGACGACAGTGTTCGTGCTACCGATACCGTGGCACTTAATTACTTTCTGGAACTTGTGGGTACCGGAAGCTCACTACGGGCGGGTAACTACCGCTCCACTATTAAGTTAAGTATTCAGCACTTTTGAAGTGTTTGAGTTACTAAAACTTTATCGATCAAGGATTGTATTGCGTGGATCATCGCAAGGTACTGACTGTCGCCGCGTTGTGTTGCATAGCGACGTGGGCCAGTGCAGCCCAAGAGTTTGAATTCAATACCGATGTATTGGACCTTAAAGATCGTCAGAATCTTGATCTTGGGGTGTTTGCTTCGGCGAACTTTATCATGCCCGGAGAATACACACTGATGGTTCATCTCAACCGCGATACGCTCACTGAATTCCCCATAGTTTTTGTTACCTCGGATGAAGATCCGAAGAGCAGCCTTGCCTGTATTTCCCCTGCTCTGGTCAGTGAGTTAGGTTTGAAAGAGCAGACGCTTAAAAACTTGAACTGGTGGCGCGACGGCGCGTGCTTGGAACTCAGTAGTATTCCGGGCATGCAGGCCCGCGGCAACCTCGGTACTTCAGGGCTTTACCTTAGCGTCCCGCAGGACCAGTTAGAATACACCGCGCCGAACTGGGATCCGCCTTCGCGCTGGGACGATGGTATTACCGGCGCGTTGTTTGACTACAACTTCAACGGTCAAACTACCAACCGTAAAGGCAGTCGCAACGACAGCCTCAATGGCAACGGCACGGTGGGTTTCAATCAGGGTGCCTGGCGCTTTCGCGGCGACTGGCAATCGCAAATGCGCCACGGCGCTGATCAGGTGTCGCAGCAAAAATTCGCCTGGAGTCGCTTTTACGCATTGCGCGCACTGCCGTCGTTGCGCTCAAGCTTAATCGTTGGCGAAGACTATCTGGACTCCAACCTGTTCGGCAGCTTTCGCTATACCGGCGCTAATTTGAGCAGCAACGACAGCATGCTGCCGCCCAACCTGCGAGGGTATGCCCCCGAGGTCGCGGGTGTCGCTCGAACCAACGCGCGCGTAGTGATCAGCCAGCAAGGCAGGGTGCTTTACAACACCCAGGTGCCGCCGGGCCCGTTTCGTATCCAGGACCTTAACGATGCGGTCAGTGGGCAGTTGGATGTGCGCGTCGAAGAGCAGGACGGCAGCACCCAGGATTTCAAGATAGATACCGCCAGCATCCCCTACCTGACGCGCCCCGGTTCCGTGCGCTACAAACTGGCAAGCGGAAAACCCTCCGACTGGGAACATCAGATGGATGGTCCCACTTTCGCGACCGGTGAGTTTTCCTGGGGGGTGAGTAACGGTTGGTCGCTGTATGGCGGAGGTCTCGGCGCCCAGGACTACGGTTCTCTGGCAGTGGGCGTGGGCCGTGACTTGATGAGCTTTGGCGCGCTGTCGGTGGATGTCACTCAATCGTATGCCACTGTGCCGGGCAGCAACAGCAACTTGACCGGCAAGTCCTACCGTATCAGCTACTCCAAGCGCTTTGATGAGTACGACAGCCAAGTGACCTTTGCCGGTTATCGCTTCTCCGAAGAAAACTATCTGAGCATGAACGAGTTCATTGAAGCTCGACGTGGCGATCAGCCGCTGAATCGCAGCAAAAACATGTACACCACGACCTTGAGCAAGCAGTTTCGCGATGCCGAACTCAGTGTCTATTTCAACTACAACCACCAGACTTACTGGGACAGCCGAGCGAGCGACCGCTTTAGCCTATCCATGTCGCGCTACTTCGATCTAGGAAGTTTCAGAAACCTCAGTGCGTCTCTGACCGCCTACCAGAACAAGTCCAATTTCACCTCCGATAGCGGTGCGTACCTGTCGGTCAGTATTCCTTGGGGTGGCAAGGGTACGGTGAGCTACAACGCCTCAGTCAGCGGTGGTGACAACACGCACACCATGAGCTACTACGACAGCCTCGACGAGCGAAATCAATACATGCTCACCGCTGGCAAATCATCGAGTGGTGAAACTGCCAGTGGTTACTTCTCCCATGATGGTGATCAGGCCCAAGTGGTTGCCAGCGGAAGCTACCAGACAGACGAATACACCTCGGCTGGTTTGTCTGTGCAGGGCGGCGCCACCATCACTGGCCAAGGTGCAGCCCTCCACCGCAACAGCCTCATGGGGGGTACTCGGCTGCTGGTCGATACCAATGGCGTGGCCGGTGTGCCAGTGCGCGGTAACGGTGGCGTGACCCGCACCAACCGGTTTGGCAAGGCCGTGATTACGAACGTCAACAGCTATTACCGCAACCAGACCAGTATCGATCTGGACAACCTGCCAGAAGATGTTGAAACGACCCAATCCGTGATTCAGGCCACGTTGACCGAAGGCGCCATTGGTTATCGCCGCTTCGATGTGATCGCCGGCAGCAAGGCCATGGTCACCATTTTGATGGCCGGCCGTGACGCCCCGCCATTTGGCGCGACCGCAAAAAACAGCAGTGGCCAGGACACTGGGATCGTCGGTGAGGAAGGATTGACCTACCTGAGCGGCATGCAGCCGGGCGAAACCATGACGCTGAACTGGGGGGGCAGTGACCACTGTAGCTTCACCCTGCCAGACAAAGTCGCGTCACTCAAAACACAACTGGAACTGCTGTGTCAGCCCATTGGCGACGCAGATAACGCCGCCACTTAATTCATTGCTACAGGAACCAACCATGCTCCTCTTCAAACGCTACACCCTTGTGCTCCTCACCCTGGCGGGGATGTGCACCGCCCTGATCAGTCAGGCCGCTGTGTCACTGGACCGCACCCGCGTGATTTTTATCGGAGGTGAAAAGTCCGTGAGCTTGAGCATCAGCAACCAGAACACGCAATTGCCTTACCTGGCGCAGGGCTGGATCGAAAACGAACAGGGCGAGAAAATCACCAGCCCCATGGTGGTACTGCCACCGGTCCAGCGCCTGGAGCCTGGTGCCAGCAGCCAGATAAAGATTCAGGGCCTGCCCGAATTAAGCCTGCTTTCCCAAGACCAGGAGTCACTGTTCTACTTCAATCTGCGCGAGATTCCGCCGCGCAGCGACAAGGCGAACACTTTGCAAATCGCTTTGCAGACCCGGGTGAAGCTGTTTTATCGCCCCGTGGCGATAGCCGCGAAAAAAGGCCTGAGTGAAGCACCCTGGCAGGAGCAGTTGACCCTGACCCGTCTGGGCAACAGCTATCAGATCAACAACCCTACACCTTATTTCATCACCGTGATCGAAGCCGCGCCAGACCTAAAGGCTGGCAGCCCGGCTGAATTCAAGCCCCTGATGATCCCGCCCAAGTCCCAGCAAGACCTAGGTGTTGGCACCAAGGTGCTGGGTGAAAAGCCGGTGCTGACCTATGTCAATGATTACGGCGGCCGCCCGCAATTGCAGTTCAACTGTGTGGTGGGTAGTTGTACTGCCAGTCCTGTCGCCGACAAAAAATGACCTTGAGCCATGTCCTCTTCACGTGAGTCGAAACCATGATCCCTGGACCCTGCGGGTGCCTGGCGGCCTTACTCTGCTGCGCAAGTGTTTCAATCGTGTCCCACGCTGCTGGCAACGATGTGCAGACGGCCGAGTTTCAGGTGATCGGCAGCTTGCTTGAAAGCGCATGTTATCTGGACACCAACTCCAGCCATCAGACATTGGATCTGGGCGAATTAAGTACCGCGAACCTGGCAAAAACAGGTGATCAAGACCGGCCCGTGACCCTGCAACTGAAACTGCTGGGCTGCGTACGCAGCGAAGGAGGGCGGCGTGACGATCGGCTCGGCACACTACTCTGGAGTGCCAGTGAGCCCGTGGCCACGTTGACCTTCAGCGCCGTGTCCGATCCCGATACCCCGGAGCTGATCAAGGTCGTTGGCGCCGGCGGCCTGGGCCTACGTGTGCAGGATGTACAAGGTCGCAATCTATACCTTGGTCAGACCGCCCCCCTGTGGTTTGTCACGCCGGGTGACAGTCAACTGACTTATTACATCCGCCCTGAGCGCACAGCTGCAACGCTGCGCCCGGGAGCCTTTCGCGCCAGTCTTAATGTGAGCCTGGCTTATGACTAAGGACGGCACGATGGTGGGCTTGCGAGCTGCACTAATGGTGATGGCGCTGGGGTGTGTTTCAACAGTGAACGCTGCATCCACAGTCACTGTGAACATCAGTGGGACTGTTCTTGGGAGCCCTCCCTGCGTGATCAACAACGACAGACTTATCAGCATATTTTTTGGTGATGTGCAAACCGCCGATATCGACGGCCGTTACAAAAACATCACCATTCCATACTCCCTTGATTGTTCCCGCGCAGTGACCAACCAAGTTCGTATGCAGGTGAAAGGCAATGGCACTTGGTTTCTACCCGGTTTGTTGGCAGTGCCAGGTAATACAGAGCTAGGTATCAGCATTAAAAAAGACGGCGCTGCGCTTGCCATGAATACCTGGGCCAACTTCGATGGCAGTAAACAACCGGTGCTGCAAGCTGTTTTGATCAAGAGAGCACAGAATAGCGAGATCAAGAATGGCACCTTCTCGGCCAGTGCAACGCTGTTGGTGGAGTATCAATGAACGCCCTACATCGAGTTTTGACAGGTCTCGCGGTGTCGGCATTGTCTCTAGTGTGCGTGGCCGCCGACAACATGCAGTTCACGGGCACTCTGCTGGCACGTCCCCTCTGTACGGTCAGCGACAAGGGTGGGCGTATCGATGTGCGCTTTGGCAACCTCTCCATCAGCCGCATCGATGGCGAGCAATACCGCAAGGCAATCCCCTACCAAATCAGTTGCCCGGGCGCTGACACAACCGTGACCTGGCGCATACGCCTGACACTCAAGGGCAGTCATCCTGAATTCGAGCCTAAGGCGTTGCAGTCCTCCGTGCCGAATCTGGGCATTAAGGTATTGCTCGGGGGGACTGAACTTGTTCCCGATCTGCCTCGCTATGTTCAGATCTTCCCGAGCGCAGTCCCCCTACTGGAGGCCGTACCCGTCAAGCAGATCGGCAGCGATTTGCCGAGCATCGACTTCATGGCTTCGGCGCTGTTGCTGGCCGAATTCTACTAGGAGTATGTATGGGCAAGCGGACCGTCAACCTAAGCCTCTGGATTGCTGCCAGCCTGTGGGTACCTGTGGCTGCAGCAGTTGAAGACAACCTGTACTTCTCTGGCGCCCTGATGAATGAGTCTTGTGTGCTTGCAGCGGAAGATGCAGTCGTCGAACTGGACTTCAAAAGCGTCATCAACAAGGACCTTTACCTTAATGGCCGTACCCGCAGTCGCCCCCTAACGTTGCGTCTGCAAAATTGTCAATTAGTCACCGGTAAAAGCAAGGTCAACATTACCTTCAGTGGTAACGCAAGCATCGACCCGCCGGGGCTGTTGGTGGTGCAAGGTTCCGACGTTCAGGGCCTATTGGTTGGGTTGGAAACCACCAATGGAAAATTCTTGTCATTAAACAAGACTCATGCCATGGGTGAACTTGTGAAAGGCGATAACTTGATAAGTTTCAATGCTTATTTGCAAGGTGAGTCTGCGGCGTTGGAAGGTAGAACTATGGGTGTGGGTATATTTAATGTTTCTCTAGGGTTTGTAATTGGTTATGAGTAGTTTGCGCTAGTTTTTGAGTGAGGATTGCAGTTGGTTGTGGTTTTTTCTTTTGGTGTTTCGCTTTTTTGTTGTGGCGATACTGAAGCAGTCATGTAAAAGGGTTATCTATATGAAACTGTTGTTGGTGCTGTTGTTTTGTATCGCAAGTCAAGCGTACGCGCGTCCTGTTATAGTCATAAAGGAGACCGTGGCGGAGGGTCCTAATTTAAGAGTTTTTTTTTCGGTTACTGGTTGGTCGATTTCAGACGTTGGCGGGACGATATGCAGTTATGAGTCCGGTGCTTGTATAGTGAATGAAATTGTTTGGTATAACCATCATGCAGCATTTAGTCATGGTTCTTGGTGGCGCTTTGATCCTCCTAAACCGCCTTTTGGTTTATCAATGGGGCAGGTTCTTTCGCGACTTAATAGTCAGGGGGTCTATATCCCTTATGATACATCGATTGTAGCTCAAGGTGGATATGATCCTGCAGGTATATGCATAACCTTAGAGATTGTATCTTCAGATACGGGGGAGTCTGCGGATCTCGGGGACTGCGCGCCTATAAAGCTACCCTCGGTGAAATGTGATATCACTGGTAGTACTACGATCGATCACAAAATATTGTCCGATAATGCACTTAATGGTGCGCAGGCTTTTACTCGGCTCAACCTTAAATGTTTGGGGAGTGCCAGCGTTATTGTCAATGCGAGCCGTACTAACTCTTGGGGTGTCAGACTCAGAAGCGATGACAGTCTTTATTCCGAGATAAAAATCAACAATCAAGATGCCACCAGCGGTATCACTGTGCCGGTTACCAACAATGCGAGCACACCACTCACGATAACTTCAACTTTGAAAACCAGAGGATCAGTCGCCCCTGGCCCTTTTAACGGTTCTACCGTGATAACAGTTGCCCCTAATTAAATATTCTTGAACCATTTCATTAAACTTTCCCTAAAAACCGGCCAACACCCCATTAAATTGATGTCGTCACTATGCCCCTGAACTCCCTTAGTGGGCAGTAGTTCAAGGAGTTGTATGGCCGCTTAGCCGTTGCACAGGTGTGGCGAGCAGTTGCTGAGCAATGTGGCTCTCCACGCGTTGCGAAATTAGCGAAGATCGTCGCGGCTTATCCGGCAGAAAAGCATATTTTGGCGTGCCTGGAAGGCCGTTCACCAGAAGCCCAAGCCCCGCAGATTAATTTCTGCGGGGCTTTTTCGTTTCCGTCTCCCTCTCTTCCAACGCCTGCCTCCCCAGTTTTGCCACCCTGTTCTGACGATTTCTCCCCAGCGTTTTGCCTAGCGAAACACTTCCAACAATCGCGCCCCGGTTTTCATTCAGGTAAACCCATAAAAAACAATCACATACACATTTTGTGATTTTGTTTTCCCGTCAGCCCTTTACTTAAAATTGGTGAAATGCTTATATTTTGTTGTTAATTCAAAATACAGTTCCGCACAGCGAAATTGATTGAATTGTCAAAGCTGTAGCGTTCCTTCGCCCTTGGCGAGGGGCGAGGGACTTCACACATAACAACAAAAATAGGGCTGCATCATGGAGCGCCATTCCTGCGTCATTGCTACGTGTCTCCTGGTTTCCATTGTGCCTGCGTCGGCGTATGCGGACTTTTTCGCAGACAGTAAGGCCAGCGTCGAGCTGCGTAATTTTTACATCAATCGCGACTACAGCCAGGCCAGCACCACCCAGTCCAAGCAGGAAGAGTGGGCCCAGGGCTTTTTGCTGCGTTACGCATCTGGGTTTACCGCGGGCCCTGTTGGTTTTGGGCTGGATGCGATCGGTTTGGTTGGCGTGAAGCTCGACTCCAGCCAGGACCGTGCCGGTTCCGGTTTGTTGCCTCGTCAGCGAGATGGCCGGGCGGTGGATGAAAGGGGCTCCCTGGGCCTGACGGCCAAGGTGCGGGCGTCCAAGAGTTTGCTCAGGATCGGGACCTTGCATCCGCGCCTGCCGGTGGTGCAGTTCAACGACACCCGCTTGTTGCCGCAGACGTTCGAAGGCGTGCATCTGAATTCCCAGGAGTTCGCCAACACCACCCTTGATGCGGGGCAGATCCGCCAGGTGACCCAGCGCGATTCCACGAACCGCGAAGACCTGACCCCTTCAGTGGCCAACGCCAAGGGCATTCGTGTCAGCAAAGGCGCCAGCACTGATGAGTTCAACTTCGCAGGCGTCGGTTACAAGTGGAGTAACCAGTTAAGTGGCAGCTACTTCTACGGTGAACTCGACCGTTTTTACCGCCAGCACAATTTCAGCCTGTTGCATGTGCTGCCCCTTGGGGAAGGGCAGTCGCTCAAGAGTGACTTGCGTTATGCCAGGTCCTACAACGAAGGCCAGAGCAATATCGATAACACTGCCGTGTCAGCGATGCTCATCTACAGTCTGGGCGGCCACGCGTTTGGTCTGGCCTATCAGAAGATGAGTGGCGACACTGGCTACGCCTATATCCATGGCGCCGATGCGTTCTTGCCCAACTTTATTTCCAACAACGATTTTGCCAACCGGGATGAGATGTCCTGGCAGGCTCGCTACGACTTCAATTTTGCTGCTGTGGGTATTCCGGGCCTGACCTTCATGACCCGTTACGTCTATGGCAGCGATATTGAGTTGGGCGCTGGCAAGCCGACGGGCTCTGAGTGGGAGCGCGATACGGACATTGCCTACGTGTTCCAGGACGGTTCGTTGAAAAACCTGGGGGTGAAATGGCGTAACTCGTCTTTGCGCATGAATCACTTTGGCAGTGATCTGGACGATAACCGCCTGATCATCAGTTACACCCTGCCACTCCTGTAGTCGAGTCGGTGACAGCCCGCCAGGCGGGTCTATAACAACAATGAGGTCGTAGCGGCTATGAAGAACGCACTTTATCCATCACGTATACGCGCCTGGTTCACCGTCAGCATACTGATGCTGGCCTACGTTTTATCCTTCGTGGACCGGCAGATTCTCAACCTGCTGGTGGGCCCGATCCGTCACGACATGGATATCAGCGACACGCAGATGAGCCTGTTGATGGGGCTGTCGTTTGCGATTTTCTACACCCTCTGTGGCATCCCGCTGGGGCGGATTGCCGACAGCAAGAGCCGGCGTAACCTGCTGATGTGCGGGATCCTGGTGTGGAGCGGCATGACGGCCGCTTGCGGGATGGTCAAAGGTTACTGGCAGTTCCTTTTTTGCCGGATTGGCGTGGCGGCAGGCGAAGCCTCCTTGGCGCCCTGTGCTTACTCGATGATCTCCGACAGTTTCACCCCTGAGCGTCGCGGTACGGCGTTCAGCGTGTATTCGACGGCGATTTACCTAGGTTCGGGCGTTGCCCTGTTGTTGGGCGGGGTGGCGGTGCACTTTGCTACCAGCCAGGGTGATATGACATTGCCGCTGATTGGCACGGTGCGCCCGTGGCAAATGGTGTTCCTGATTCTCGGCGCGGTTGGCGTGGTCTTCTCTCTGTGCCTGCTGCTGTTGCGCGAGCCGGTGCGCCATGGCGTGGGGGCGGGCCTGGAGCTGCCGTTTTCGGAGTTCGTCGATTACCTGCGTAAAAACCGCCGCACCATGCTTTGCCATAACCTGGGCTTTGCTTGCCTGACGTTTACGGCCTACGGCAGCAGTGCCTGGATCCCGACATTTTTTGTGCGCTCGTTCGACATGAGCGTACCTGAGGTCGGGGTGATCTACGGCAGTATGCTGGCGATCTGCGGCTCCCTTGGCTTGTTGGTGGGCGGCCGGTTGTGCGACTGGCTGATCAAGCGCGGTCACCGCGATGCTCCCCTGCGTATCGCAATCCTGGCTGCTGTGCTGACCTTGCCATCGAACCTGGGCTATCTGGTGGATGACAAGAACCTGGCCCTGGTGATGATGGCCCTTCACGTGTTTACCGTGAGCATGCCCTTTGGCGTCGGTCCTTTGGCCGTGCAAGAAGTGGTGCCCAGCCCGATGCGTGGGCAGGCCTCGGCGCTTTATCAGTTTGCCGTGACCCTGATCGGCCTGGGAATTGGCCCGACGGCCGTGGCCTTGGGCACCGATTATGTGTTCGGCAGCGACTCGGCGCTGCGCTACTCGCTCGCAGTGGTGACGGGGGTTTCGCTGGTGCTGGCCGTGGTGATTCTGATGAGCGGCCTGCGGTCGTATCGCGAGAGCCTGGAGCGTCTCAAAAGCTGGGCGCCCAAGGATCCCACGCTGGTGCTCCCTGGGCGGCAGGTGCCAGCGGCTGACGCTTGAGTCAGCAATTTCTCGCGCTCTATCAAGCTGGCACCCCCCGTGGGGTGTCGGCTTTTTTTTCGTCGGAAATCTTTCCAGAAACCGTTTGCCAAAACATGGCTCTTTGATAAAATCGATTCACATGTTCCGCAATGCGGAACATGGTTTCAATAAAAACAAGATATCGAGGTTCAGATGAATTCCAGCGTGAGCTACGAGCGCCAAGGCGAGATTGCACTGATCACCCTGAACAACCCGCCGGTCAACGCCCTCGGTCAAGCCGAGCGTGAAGGTCTGTTGCGCGCCTTGCACCAGGGCCAGATCGACACGCAGGCCAAGGTGTTGGTGTTGCTGTGCGCTGGCCGCACTTTCATTGCCGGGGCTGATATCAAGGAATTCGGCAAGCCACCTCAGGCGCCGAGTCTGCCGGAAGTGGTCAACGCCTATGAACAAAGCGACAAACCCTGTGTCGCGGTGATTCACGGCACGGCCCTGGGCGGAGGCCTGGAAATGGCCCTGGGTTGCCATTATCGAATCGCCCGCCGCGATGCCAAGGTCGGCCTGCCGGAGGTCAAGCTCGGGTTGCTGCCGGGCGCGGGCGGCACCCAGCGCTTGCCCCGTCTGGCCGGTGTGGCCAAGGCCCTGGAGATGATTGTCTCCGGCCAGCCCATCAACGCCACTCACGCCCGGGAACATCACATTGTCGATGAACTGTTCGACGGTGACCCTCGCACCGCCGCCATCGCCTTTGCCCAACGCATGCTGGATAACGGCCTGGGTGTGCGGCGCACCGGTGAACAAACCGCCGCCCTCAAGGGCGCGGACAACGCCGCGTTGATTGCCGCCAAACGCGTGGAGGTCAGCCAGCGTTTACCGGGGTTCTTTTCCCCTCCACGCTGCGTCGCGGCGGTCGAGGCGGCGACCTTGCTGCCACTGGCCGAAGGCTTGCAACGCGAGCGCGCACTGTTCCAGGAGTGCCTGGCCTCTGAGCAGCGTGCGGCGCTGGTACACGCCTTTTTTGCCGAGCGCCAATGTGCCCAGATCGACGACCTGCCCAAGGACACGCCCGTGCGTAACGTTGAACGTGTCGGGGTGATCGGTGGCGGCACCATGGGCGTGGGCATCGCCTTGAGTTTTGTCAGCGCCGGCATTGCCGTGCTGCTCTTGGAAGTCGATGAGCCGGCTCTGCAGCGGGCATTGCAGCGTGCCCGCGAGACCTGCGAAGCCAGTGTCGCCCGTGGCAGCTTGAGCCCTGCCGTGATGGAGCAGCGTTTGGCGCTGCTGCATGGCGGGGTGGACTACAGCGAGCTGGCCACTGCCGACCTGGTCATCGAGGCGGTGTTTGAAAGCCTGGAGGTCAAGCGCCAGGTGTTTGAACGCCTGGATCTGGTCTGCAAACCCGGCGCGATCCTCGCCAGCAATACTTCGTCACTGGACCTGGACGTCATCGCCGGCTTCACTTCGCGGCCTCAGGATGTGGTGGGCCTGCACTTTTTCAGCCCGGCCAACGTCATGCGCCTGCTGGAAGTCGTATGCGGGCGGCACACCGCTTTCGACGTGTTGGCCACCGTTATGCAATTGAGCAAAAAGCTCAACAAGATTGCCGTGGTGGTAGGCGTCTGTGACGGGTTCGTCGGTAACCGCATGATCTTCCAGTATGGCCGCGAGGCCGAGTTCCTGTTGGAGGAGGGCGCCACTCCCGAGCAAGTCGACGGGGCCTTGCGCACCTTCGGCATGGCCATGGGCCCCAATGCCATGCGGGACCTGTCGGGGCTGGATATCGGCTGGAGCATCCGCCAGCGCCAGCGCGCCACGCTGCTCGCGAACTATCCGTTGCCCGGCGTCCTCGACGCGTTGTACGCGGCCGGCATGCTCGGCCAGAAGACCGGCAAGGGCTTCTACTGTTACGCCCCCGGCTCCCGCCGTCCCGAGCCCAACCCTGACCTGTTGCCGTTGCTGCAAGCCGTCTCCCGCGACAAAGGCATCGAGCGCCGCGCCCTGAGTGATGAATACATCGTCGAGCGCTGCCTGTTCGCCTTGATCAACGAGGGCGCAAAAATCCTTCAGGAAGGCATCGCCCGACGTAGCAGCGACATCGATGTCATCTACCTCAATGGCTATGGTTTTGCCGCCTGGCGAGGCGGCCCGATGTTCTATGCCGACAGCCTTGGCCTGGACAAGGTACTGGCCCGTATTCGCGAGTTCCACCAACGCTTCGGCGCCTGGTGGGAACCCGCGCCGCTGCTGGAAAAACTGGCGGCAGAAGGGCGGCGCTTTGCTGACTGGAAACTGGATTCATAACGGCCTGCTTCACGGTCTATCAATGGCTTGGAGAAACAACATGGATATTCATTTTACCGCTGAAGAACTGGCGTTTCGTGATGAAGTCAGGGCCTTCTTGAAAAACAAACTGCCCCAGGACCTGGCCGACAAGGTGCGCCTGGGCAAGCCCTTGTCCAAGGATGACCACCTGCGCTGGCAGGCAATCCAGAACACGCAGGGATGGTACGCCACCCATTGGCCAGTGGCCTTTGGCGGCACCGGCTGGGGTGCTGTGCAAAAGCATATCTTTGATGAGGAATGCGCGCTGGTGGGCGCTCCGCGCAGCATTCCGTTCGGGGTCAACATGGTGGCGCCGGTGCTGATCAAGTTCGGCACGCCGCAGCAACAAGACCACTACCTGCCACGCATCCTCAACGGTGCCGATTGGTGGTGCCAGGGCTACTCCGAGCCAGGCGCCGGCTCTGACCTGGCCTCGCTGAAAACCCGCGCGGTGCGCGAGGGCGACTATTACATCGTCAATGGCCAGAAGACCTGGACCACCCTGGGCCAGCACGCCAACATGATTTTCTGCCTGGTGCGCACCGACCCACAGGCGCAGAAGCAGCGGGGTATTTCCTTTCTGCTGATCGATATGACCAGCCCGGGTATCAGCGTGCGGCCGATCATCACCCTGGATGGCGAACACGAGGTCAACGAGGTGTTCTTCGACAACGTCAAGGTGCCCGTAGCGAACCTGGTAGGCGAAGAAAACCAAGGCTGGACATGCGCCAAATACCTGCTCACCTACGAGCGCACCGGCCTTGCAGGAATCGGTGCATCGAAAGCGGCGTTGGCCCACCTCAAGCGCATTGCCCGCAAGCAGATGAGCGAAGGTCGGCCGATATTCGACGACCCGCTGTTTCGCGCCCAGGTCGCAGAGCTGGAAATGCAACTCATGGCTGCCGAAATGAGCACGCTGCGCACCCTGGCTGCGGCCAAGGACGGCGGGGTGCCGGGGGCAGAAAGTTCGATCCTCAAGGTCAAGGGCACTGAAGTCCGCCAGGCCATCAGCCACTTGCTGCGCAAGGTGATCGGGCCGTACGCGTTGCCGTTTCTGGAAGAAGAGTTGGGCCTGGATTACCCGGGCGAACCCCTGCACGCCGACTACAGCGTGGCGTTGGCCAGCCAGTATTTCAACCTGCGCAAGCTGTCGATCTTCGGCGGTTCCAACGAAATCCAGAAAAACATCGTCGCCAAGATGATTCTCGAACTGTAAGGGGCTCTGACCATGGACTTCAAACTGACCGAAGAGCAGCAAATGCTGCAAGACACAGCGACACGCCTGGTACGCGACGCCTACAGCTTCGAGGCGCGTGAACACTATGCCCAGAGCGACGCGGGCTTCAGCCTGGCCTTCTGGCAGCAGTTGGGTGAGTTGGGGCTGACGGCAGTGCCGTTTCCCGAGGACTTGGGCGGTTTTGGCGGGGGCGGCGTCGACACGATGCTGTTGATGACCGAATTCGGCCGAGGCTTGTGCCTGGAACCCTATGTGGAATCGGTGATTTATGCGGGCGGCTTGCTGATGCAGCTCGGCAGTCCGGCCCAGCAAAACCTGTTGCAACAAGTGGCCAGCGGTCAATTGCTGTTGGCCACGGCCTTTGAAGAACCACAGAGTCACTACCACCTGAACGATGTGCAGACCCGTGCCGAACAGACGGCCGAGGGCTGGACACTGACCGGCAGGAAAGCGGTGGTGATAGGTGGGCACCAGGCCGGCTTGATTCTGGTCAGCGCGCGGATCAGCGGTGACAGTCGCGATGAGCACGGCCTCGGCCTGTTCCTGGTCGATCCGCAGGCCGCTGGCGTCGAGCGCCGCACCTATCCCACGGTGGATGGCCGCAAAGCCTGCGATCTTTACCTGGACAAGGTGACCGTCTCCGCCGATCAGGTTTTGGGTGAGCCGGGCCAGGCACTGGCAGCGTTGCGTTATCAGCAAGGGCGCGCCATTGCCGCACAGTGCGCCGATGCCCTGGGCAGCATGCAGGAAGCCTGTCGCCTGACCCTCGACTACCTGAAGACGCGCCAGCAGTTTGGTGTGGCAATTGGGCAGTTCCAGGTGCTGCAGCACCGTATGGTCGACATGCGCACCGAACTGGAACAGGCCACCAGCATGGCCATCCTGGCCGCGTGCTACTGCGATGAAGCGCACAGCCTTGAACGCACTCGGACCCTGGCCGCCGCCAAGTTCATCGTCACCCGCGCCGCGCGCAGCATTGCCGAACAGGCGATCCAGCTACACGGCGGGATTGGCATGACTTGGGAATATTCCCTGGCGCACCACGCCAAACGCTTGGTGATGCTCAGCCATCAGTTCGGTGATGACGACCATCACCTCAAGGCCTATGCCGCGTTGCTCGATGCCGCATGAACCGCCCATTTTTCACTCTGAGGGAGTCCCTATGAAAGTCCTCGTCGCAGTCAAACGAGTGGTCGATTACAACGTGAAAGTTCGCGTCAAGGCGGACAATTCCGGCGTCGATCTGGCTAACGTCAAAATGTCGATGAACCCTTTCTGCGAAATCGCCGTGGAAGAGGCCGTACGCCTGAAAGAACTCTCTATAAAAGAAGGGCGCGTTGCGACTGAAATCGTCGTCGTTTCCGTAGGGCCATCCACTGCTCAAGAGCAGCTGCGTACTGCTCTGGCGCTGGGTGCTGATCGCGCCGTACTCGTCGAATCCGCTGAAGAACTGACCTCGCTGGCCGTTGCCAAGCTGCTCAAGGCCGTTGTCGACAAGGAACAGCCGCAACTGGTGATCCTTGGCAAACAGGCCATCGACAGCGACAACAACCAGACTGGCCAGATGCTGGCTGCGCTGACCGGTTACGGCCAGGGCACCTTCGCTTCCAAAGTCGAAGTCAGCGGCGACAGCGTTGCCGTGACCCGCGAAATCGACGGCGGCGCGCAGACGGTTTCCTTGAAACTGCCGGCCATCGTCACCACCGACCTGCGTTTGAACGAGCCGCGTTATGCGTCCCTGCCAAACATCATGAAAGCCAAGAAGAAGCCTCTCGAAGTGCTGACTCCGGATGCTTTGGGCGTTTCCACTGCCTCCACCAACAAGACCGTCAAAGTCCAAGCGCCAGCTGCACGCAGCGCGGGTATCAAGGTCAAGTCGGTGGCTGAACTGGTCGAGAAACTGAAAAACGAAGCGAAGGTGCTTTGAATTGGAGAGCCTGATCATGACTATCTTGGTAATCGCCGAACACGACAACAAGGTGCTGGCCCCGGCCACCCTGAACACCGTTGCTGCTGCCGCCAAAATCGGTGGCGACATCCACGTACTGGTCGCTGGTCAAGGCGCTGGCGCCGTGGCTGAAGCCGCAGCAAAAGTCGCGGGCGTGAGCAAAGTACTGCTGGCCGATAACGCTGCCTACGCGCACCAACTGCCGGAAAACGTTGCCCCTCTGATTGCAGAGCTAGGAACTGGCTACAGCCACATCCTGGCTGCTGCCACCTCCAACGGCAAAAACATCCTGCCACGCGTTGCTGCGCAGTTGGACGTTGACCAGATCTCCGAGATCGTTTCGGTCGAAAGTGCCGACACCTTCAAGCGCCCGATCTACGCCGGTAACGCCATTGCCACCGTGCAATCGACTGCTGGCGTCAAAGTCATCACCGTGCGTGCTACCGGTTTCGACCCAGTTGCCGCCGAAGGTGGTTCGGCTGCCGTTGAGGCTGTTTCCGCTGCTCACGATGCTGGCACTTCCAGCTTTGTTGGCGAAGAACTGGCCAAGTCGGACCGTCCTGAGCTGACCGCTGCCAAGATCGTCGTTTCCGGCGGGCGTGGCATGCAGAACGGTGACAACTTCAAGCACCTGTACGCCCTGGCCGACAAGCTGGGCGCGGCAGTCGGCGCTTCGCGCGCGGCGGTCGACGCAGGCTTCGTACCCAACGATATGCAGGTCGGCCAGACCGGCAAGATCGTGGCGCCACAGCTGTACATCGCCGTCGGCATCTCCGGCGCGATCCAGCACTTGGCCGGTATGAAGGATTCCAAAGTGATCGTTGCGATCAACAAGGACGAAGAAGCACCGATCTTCCAGGTGGCTGATTACGGCCTGGTGGCGGACTTGTTCGAGGCGGTTCCCGAGTTGAGCGCTAGCCTGTAGATGGCTCATGCAGGCGCGATCAGTTGCGCGCCTGCATGAGCAATGGCGATCAGGCGCCCAGGCTTTCGATGTCCCTGGCCAACATCACCAGTTGATGTGCCAGGGAGCTTTGCAGGGTGTCGGTAGGCAGCTGGAACTTCGGCGCGCCACAGGTCAGGGCCATGATGCTGCCGTCGGCCAGGCGCAGCGGAACACCTGCGGCGTTGACGTTGCGGTCCCACTCGCCGAGGGACAGGCAAAAACCGAACTCTTCATACTCGCGGAACGATTCATTCAACGAGATCTCCAGGGCCGGCCATTCGTCACCGGCTTTCTTGGCTATTTCGCCGATCAGATGCGCCCGCTCGTTTTCCGGCGTGGCGGCCAGGTAGGCGCGACCTGCGGCAGTGGTGCTCAACGGCAGGCGCACACCGGCTTCCATACGCAGGCTGGCGACGTCGGGTGGGCGGCAGCTTTCCACGTAGATCATCGACAGGCGATCGCGGCAGGTGAGGCCAACGGTGGTGTTGGTGCGCCGTGCGAACTCGTCCATCAGCGGCTTGCCCAGCTGGCGTACCCGCAGGTTGTTGACGTAGGCGTAACCCAGGGCCAGCACCCCCGAGTCCAGTTGGTACTTTTCCACGTCCTGGTTGTAGCTCAGGTAGCCAAGCTGCGTCAGGGTGTAGGTCAGGCGCGAAACCGTGGGCTTGGGCAAGCCGGTAATCCGCGCAATGTCCTGGTTGCCACGGGTGACGTTGCCGTGGGTGAACGCGCGCAGCACTTCGAGACCGCGACTCAGGGCTTCGACGAATTTCCGGTCCTTGGGTTCGTTCTCGGGCGTTTCGATTTCTTCAGTCATGGAGGCTCGTGTGGGCAGCGGACAGGCAGTGGAAGAGGTTAGTCGATAATGCCCGGCAGTGTGGGCAGTAACCGTCGCGATTTCAATGCAACGACTTATATAGTCGCGCAAAGTGGCAGCATAGCGGAATCCTGTTCCGCTAGTGGAACCATTGCACGACCCACGACAGGGCCAGCAACACCGGAATGGCGATCAGCGCGAAACGGCCATTCCAGGTGAGGACAATCGTCCACGCCGAGGTGCCAGCCGTGCGCGCCAGGATCAGCACCGCAGGCCCAAAGGGCGAGAGCAGCATCGCCAGGGAAAACGCGCAGACCAGGCTGACGGCAGGCCCCAGTGGGTTGACGCCGGCCACCTGCAATTGGGCCAGCAAGCCGGCACAAATGCTCAGAGTGATAATCGGCGCAATACCGACCAGGGCGAGCCCCACCACGCCCAGCAACGCCATGCATTGCACCCAGAAAACCTGAGAGGAGCCACCGAGCAACGGCACCACCTGCTCCAGGGAAACCAGTTGATTGAACAGCGCACCGAACAGTGCCGAACAGCCAAATATAAAAATCTCATTACGCATGCCCGCCAGATGCTCGGCCAATTCGTCGTAGGCCTTGCGCGGGCTTTCGAGGAACAGCCAGCCGCTGACCAGTAGCGGCACCACCATCAGCGATGCCTGGGTGATGTTCAGCCAACTCAGGCTGGCCAGCGCCACAATTGCACCGATGCCCACGGCGGTGCCGAGCGCCAGCGGGTTGAGAGACGCGGCGGGGATTTCGGGTGATTCGTCGACCAGGGTCTGCAAGTGGCGGTTTTCCGTGCGTGCGCCAATGAGCATGAGCAGCACCGTGGCGATCACCCCGTAAGGCAGCAGGTCGGCCCAGGCCAGGCTCGGCACTTCACGGGTGATGATCGCCACGACAATACTGGTCGGCGCAACCAACGGCACCAGGGCAAAACCGCGAATGGCAGCGGTCAGCACGCCGCGCTGGCCATCACGCCGGCCCGGATGATCCGGCGCAAACGGCTGCAGGTAGCTGTGCAGGGTCGAGCACATCAGGTTGAGCATGCCGAAACTGAGGATTGACCCCAGTCCCAATGCGGCCAGCAGATAGCGCGGATAGAGCAGCGAATGTGGTCCACGCAACAGAAAACCATGCACCTCCCGCAGTGCCGGCAGGCGCTTGACCAGGCAGCCCATCAGCCCCAATCCACCAATGAACGCTGCGTAATAGGCGCCAGCGCTGCTCATGCGCTGGACGGCGGGCAGATCCAGCGGGGCCTTGACCAGCCAGATCGCGAGCAACACCAGCGTTGCCAGGCCCAGGCGCCGAGGGTAGGGCATGAGCGACTGCCAGTGGCGGATAAAAAACAATCCGAACAGCAGCGCCGCGATCAGGCTGAACGCACTGGTACGCGTGCCCAGGGCAACCAGTTCGCAGAGCAGGGCCAGTGGCAGCAGGCGTGTCAGCTTCACGCGGGCGGGCGGCGCAGGCGGCTACGCTTGAACACACCTTCGGCGCTGGCCAACAGGTGGTCCTCGGCATCGAGCACATCACACGCGGCCATGTAGATTTTCGGCCCGCCGCCCCGGACCCGGGCGATGACCCGAACCCGACTGCCTGCGGGGGCGGGAGCCATGTAGTTGATGTTCAGTGACAGGGTCAGGGACAAGCGCCACAGGTCCGGGTCGATGTTCCAGGTGCCGCACATGCCCAGCGCCGCGTCGGCCATGGCGGCAATCACACCGCCGTGCAGGTTGCCGGCCTGGTTGAGATGCTCGGGGCGCACCTGCAGCGCGATGACGGTTTGCGCCTGGCCGTATTCAACCAGATCAAGGCCCAGGTACGCGGCGAATCCACTGAACAGGCCTTGCAGGTCGGCGGGTGGTGAGACGGTCATGGTGTGTTCTCTTTTTGTTATGGGGTGAACGGCGGCACTTGCTATGCACGGTATGTTCCGCAAAGAGCCTTTTTTAGATTGAAGTTGAGCCTGACAATAATTAGTATTCTAGTCAATACGGAATTAGGTTCTGCACAGCGAAACATAAAATCGGAGAAACCATGTTTTCACGTATCGGTGTGATTGGCAGCGGCGCCATGGGCCGTGGCATTGTTCAGGTGTTTGCAACCTCAGGCTGTGAGGTGCTGCTGTATGACGTGCGCCCTGAAGCGGTCGAACAGGCGCTGAGCTTTAACAAGGACCTGTTGGAGCGCCAGGTGGCCAAGGGCAAGCTCAGCCCCGAGCAGTTGGCGCAGACGCTGGCGCGCATGCAGCCTGCTGCCAGCCTGGAAGCCTTGGCCGGTTGCGATCTGTTGATCGAAGCCATCGTCGAGAACCTGGAGGCCAAGCAAGGGCTGTTTCGCCAGTTGGAAGCCATCGTTGCGCCGAGCGCGGTATTGGCTACCAACACGTCGTCGCTGTCCGTCACGCAGATCGCCAGCGGATGCCAACACCCCGAGCGGGTTGCCGGTTTTCACTTCTTCAACCCCGTACCGCTGATGAAGATCGTCGAGGTAGTGCGCGGTGAACGTACCCAGGTGCAGGTGGTGGAGCGCCTGTGTGCGCTGGCCGAGGCGGCTGGTCACTTTGCGGCTCAGACCCCAGATACGCCGGGCTTTCTGGTCAACCATGCCGGTCGTGCCTATGGCACTGAAGCGTTGCGTATCCTTGGCGAGAACATTGCCGATTTCGAGCAGATCGACCGCATCTTGCGCGATGGCCCGGGGTTTCGCATGGGGCCGTTCGAGCTTTTTGACCTCACCGGCCTGGACATCTCCCATGGCGTGATGGAGTCGATCTACGCGCAGTTTTATGGTGATCCGCGTTATACCCCGTCTTACCTGGCGGCCCAGCGGGTGGCCGCAGGTTTGCTGGGGCGCAAGAGTGATGGGCATGGTTTTTACCGCTATGTCGATGGCCAGCAACTGCGTTCGCCGCAGCCCCAACGCGCGCATGTGTCGGTTGACCGCAGCTTCTGGCTCGACAGCCAGGATGCGCAGGTGAGGGGTGAAGTGTCAGCCTTGCTCGGCGCCGGTGGGGCGATGCTCGAAGAGGCCGCTCAACCCTCGGCCAATGCGATCTGCCTGATCACCCCGCTGGGGGAAGATGCCAGCAGCGTGATCGCGCGCCAGGGGTTGCCCGCCGAGCGCACCCTGGCCCTGGACACCTTCTGCGACTTCTCCAAACGCCTGGTGCTGATGCGCCAGCCTGCGCTGGACCCGGCATTCGAAGCCCAGGCGGTTCAGGCCTTGGGCAGCAACGGGGTACCGGTGGAAGTGATCAATGACTCACCCGGTTTCATCATCCAGCGGGTAGTTGCAAGCGTGGCCAACCTGGGAGCGGAAATCGTCCAGCGCGGCATCGCCACCCCGGCCACCCTCGATCGCGCGGTGATGCTGGCGCTGGGTTATCCGCGCGGCCCACTGGCCTTCGCCGAGTTCTATGGCGCCGACAAAATCCTCGCGGTGCTGCGTGGCATTCAAGGCTGCTATGAGGAGCCGCGCTACCGTCCCAGCCCCTGGCTGCGTCGCCGGGTCCAGTTGGGCCTGAGCCTGCAAACTCCCGATCAACCCTCTGCCGTGCAGGAGCAATAACCATGTCTGCTTATATCTATGATGGCCTGCGTACACCTTTTGGCCGCAGCGCCGGCGCCTTGGCCAGCGTGCGCCCCGATGACTTGCTGGGTGAGGTCATCCGCGCCCTGGTAGCGCGTAGCCCGTTCGCTGCCGAGGACTACGAAGACGTCGTGGCGGGCTGTGCCTGCCAGGCCGGTGAAGATGCGCGCAACGTCGCCCGCAATGCGGCATTGCTCGCGGGTTTGCCATTGACCACCGGTGGCTTGACGGTCAACCGCTTGTGCGGCTCGGGGCTGGCGGCGGTGCTGGATGTGAATCGGATGATCCGGTGCGATGAAGGCCAGCTGTTTATCGCCGGCGGCACCGAGAGCATGAGCCGTGCGCCGTTTGTTGTCGGCAAGAGCGAGGCGGCCTTCTCCCGGGCGTTCCAGGTTTTTGACAGCAGTATCGGTGCACGTTTTCCCAACCCGCGGATCGAGGCCGAATTCGGCGCCGACAGCATGCCGCAGACCGCCGATAACATTGCGCACGATCTGGCTATCAGCCGTGGCGACAGTGATGCGTTCGCGGCGCGCAGCCAGGCGTTGTATGCCAAGGCGCTGGCCGAGGGTTTTTACGAGGAGGAACTGCTGCAGGTCCTGGTGCCCCAGGGGCGCAAGTTGCCGCCCAAGGCGGTGGTCGCCGATGAGCACCCACGGCCGAGCACCGATGAGCCAGCGCTCGCCCGTCTGGGTGCGCTGTTCGAGGGCGGCGTGGTCACGGCAGGTAATGCCTCGGGGATCAACGATGGCGCGGCGGCGCTGATTATGGGCAACCGCGCTATCGGTGAGCGTCACGGGCTCAAGCCACGGGCACGGATCGTGGCCGGTGCGGTCGCGGGGGTCGCACCACGGGTGATGGGCCTGGGGCCGGTACCGGCGATTCGCAAAGTCTTGGCGCGTGCCGGGCTGAGCCTGGCGGATATGGACGTGATTGAAATCAACGAAGCCTTCGCCACCCAGGTACTGGGGTGCGCCAAGGAGTTGGGCCTGGCCTTCGACGACCCACGCTTGAATGCCCAGGGCGGTGCCATCGCCATCGGCCACCCGCTGGGCGCCTCTGGTGCCCGCTTGGCCCTGACCGCCTTGCGCAGCCTGGAGCGCCAACAAGGGCGCTACGCATTGGTGAGCCTATGCATCGGGATTGGCCAGGGCATTGCCTGCGTGATCGAACGGCTTGACTGAAACCACCGCATGCAAATGTGGACTTGTTGTGGCGAGCGGGCTTGTCGGAACGCCGCTTGCCACAGGGTGAGTCGTCAGTTTTTGAAAGTTGTGTAGCCCAGGCAAGCCAGCTCCCCCATGTGATGGGTGGCCAAAGACTCTGCGCCTGGCACAGATCCCCTGTGGGAGCGGGCTTGCCCGCGAAGGCGGCGGGTCAGAAAAATAGATTCTGACTGACCCACCGCTTTCGCGAGCAAGCTCCCACACAGATGCAGCTCCGCACGCGGGTTCTGCGTCAGACCACCTCGAACAACCCGGCAGCGCCTTGCCCGCCGCCGATGCACATGGTCACCACCACATATCGGGCGCCGCGCCGTTTGCCTTCGATCAGGGCATGGCCGGTCAGGCGTGAGCCGGTGACGCCATAAGGGTGGCCGATGGAGATGGAGCCGCCGTTGACATTCATCTTCTCCAAGGGAATGCCAAGCTTTTCCCGGCAGTAGATCACCTGCGAAGCGAAGGCTTCGTTGAGCTCCCACAGGTCGATATCGTCGATCTTCAGCCCGTTGCGCTTGAGCAGGCGCGGGATGGCATAGACCGGGCCAATGCCCATTTCGTCCGGCTCGCAGCCGGCCACGGCAAAACCCCGGAAAATCCCCAGCGGCTCGAGGTTATTGCGTTCGGCGTAGAGGCTGTCCATGACCAGGCACACCGATGCCCCATCGGACAATTGGCTGGCATTGCCCGCCGTGATGAATTGCCCGGCTCCGCGCACCGGCTCCAACAGGGCCAGGTTTTGCAGGGTGGTGGAGGGCCGGTTGCATTCGTCTTGGGTGAGGGTGACGGGCTGCTCGCTGACCTCGCCGCTGTGTTTGTCCTTGACCAGCATGTGCGTGGTGAAAGGAACAATCTCGGCATCAAACAAACCGGCGGCCTGGGCCGCGGCGGTGCGCTGCTGGCTGAGCAGGGCGTATTCGTCCTGGGCCTCGCGGCTGATGTTGTAGCGATGGGCAACGATGTCGGCGGTTTCAATCATCGACAGGTAAAGCTCGGGTTTGTGCTCCAGCAGCCAGGGGTTCTGACTGCGATAGGTATTGAGCTTGTCGTTTTGCAGCAGGCTGATGGATTCCACGCCGCCGGCGATCATCGCCGGGACTTTTTCCGACACGATACGTTGTGCCGCGAGGGCGATGGCTTGCAGCCCCGAGCTGCAAAAACGGTTGATCGACAAACCCGCGGTGGTGGTAGGCAACCCGCCACGGATGGCCGCCAGGCGTGCCATGTTCTTGCCCTGGGCACCTTCCTGGAACGTCGCGCCGAGGATCAAATCCTCAATCAGCCCTGGATCAATTCCGGCACGGGCAACGGCCTGTTGGATCACATGCCCGGCCAGGTCGATGCTGTGGGTGTTGTTCAGGGCGCCCCGGTAGGATTTGCCCAGGGCGGTACGCGCGGTGGAGACAATAACGGCGTCAGACATCAATCAGCTTCCTGTGCCAGTAACGGAGGGGGTGTGGGCGGCCCATTCTTCATCCTGCAATTGGCGCCAGAGCAGTTTGCCGGCACCGGATTGCGGCAGGTGCTCGCGAAACTCAATGGTGACGGGGACTTTGTAGGCCGACATGTTGGCCTTGCACCACTCGATGATGTCGCTGGCCGTGGTGTCCTGTTGTCCGGGGTGCAGGGTCACCAGGGCTTTGACCGCTTCCCCTCGGCGTGCGTCGGGGGAGGAGATGACGCAGCATTGCTTGATCGCCGGATGGCGGTACATCAGGCTTTCGACTTCCGAAGGCCAGACCTTGTAGCCGGAGGCGTTGATCATGCGTTTGATGCGGTCGACCATGAAGAAGTAGCCGTCTTCATCGTAGTAGCCGAGGTCGCCGGTGCGTAGGAAGCGTTTACCTTCCAGTTCGATAAAGGCTTTTTCGGTGTCCTGCGGGAGTCGCCAGTAGCCTTTGAACACCTGCGGGCCCCGGCAGACAATTTCGCCCACTTCGTGGGGCGCCAGCTCCAGGCCGGTGGTGCTGTCGATCACGCGCGAGTCGACGTCGAACGCCGGAATGCCCAGGCATTGGGATTTGCTGCGCGCCTTGGGGTTCATATGGGTCGCGGCCATGGTTTCGGTCATGCCGTAACCTTCGATGTAGTCCAGGCCCAGCAACTGCTTGAGCTTGTCCTTGACCGGGCCGGGCATCGCCGCGCCGCCGCCGCCAATGTAGTTGAGGCTCGACAGGTCATAGCAGTCGAGCCCGTCCTGGGTCAGGAAATCCACGGCCATGGTGACGATATTGGACCAGTTGCTGACGCGATATCGCTGCATCAACTGTGCGGCGACTTCACGGTTCCAGCGGGTCATGACCACCACACAGGCGCCACTGAAAATCGGCCCGTTCATCGACGATTGCATACCGGCGACATGGAACAGCGGCAGGGTGGTCAGCACCACGTCTTCGCAATTGCGGTTGGTCCAGGCTTGGCGGTGCACCGTTGTCGCCATCACCGACCCATGGGTATGCAGGCAGCCCTTGGGTACGCCGGTGGTGCCTGAGCTATAAGGCATCACGCAGTGATCGTCGGCGTCACTCAGGTGGGGGCCGGGGCGTTGCCCGCAATCGAGGGCGGCCTGCCAGCGTGTCACACCCGGCAACGTTGCCGTTTCAACCGGGGCCAGCAACTCGGGCGGCAGGGGTAGGTCGGTGGGTGTACGCAGGTACTCGGAGTAGGCCGTGGTCAATACGTGGCGCAGCTTGAAGCGGCCGAGCAGCGGCGTGACAAACGGCGCGAGATCCTGGGCGCAGACGACGATCTCGCCGTCAGTATCGTGCAGGTAGTGTTCCAGCTCGCTGGCGCGGCTCATGGGGTTGAGCGGTACCACCATGGCATCGGCGCGCAGCGCGGCGTAGTAGGTGATGATGAACTGCGGCGAGTTCTGCATGAACAACAGGACTCGGTCGCCGCGCTTGACCCCCTGGGATTGGAAATACCCGGCCAGCCGCTCGACCTCATCAAGCAACTGGGCGTAGGTAATGAGGGTGTCGTAGTAGATGATCGCGGTCTTTTGCGGATAACGCCGGGCAGAGATTTCCAGGTTACAGAACAGGCTGGTATCCGGCAGTGTCAGGTGGTGGGGCGCACCCTCCGGCCAATGGGGCAGGTGACGGTTGAACATTCTAAAACCCTATTGTTATGAGTCTGGGTTAATCGATATGCGGGCGGTATGGCGGTGCCATCTCGCTGGAGATTTGCACGCAATGCGGTTGCATGTCAAATATATGGAATCGTGTTTCGCTATGCGGAACTATTGATCGGTTATTCGTAAGCCGTTGAAGTCTGCGGGGCGTTTTTCAAAGAATGCGGCAATCCCTTCGGCAGCTTCATCGTCCCCCATGGACACCACCATATGGTTGGCCTCCAGCTCCAGCTGTTGTTCCAGGGTCGTGCGGCTGGCCTGGCGGCACAGGGTCTTGATGCGTGCCATTGCTCGCTGTGGGCCAGCGGCAATCCGGGTTGCCAGGGTGATGGCTGTCGGGAGCGCGTCACCGGGTTCGGTCAGCGCATTGACCGCGCCCAAGGCATGCAAGCGTTCACCGCTGATACGCTCACCTGTCAGGCACAGTTGCGTCAGTACCTGGCGCGAAACAAACTCGGCGAGGAACGCCGTGGCACCACCATCGGGCGTGAGGCCAACCTTGACGTAGGCCACCGAAAACGCCGCGTTACGCGCCACGACCAGCATGTCGCAAGCCAACGCAATCGATAGGCCGGCGCCGGCGGCGGCGCCTTCGACGGCGGCAATCACCGGCTTGCTGCAATTTTGGAGCGCGCGGATCAGGTCATGCAGGCCTTCAAGATTGCCCCGGCGCTCCGCCGGCGTCATGGCCCGACGCAATGCCAGCCGATGCAGATCGCCGCCGGCGCAGAAATGGCCGCCAACCCCGGTCAGCACCACGGCGCCAATCGAGGGGTCTGCCTCGGCCTGGGCCAGGGCCTGGGGCAATGCGGCATAGAACTCGGGCGTGAGTGCATTACGTGCGGCGGGGTTGTTATTGGACAGCACGAGGACAGCACCTTCACGCCCCACAAGAATCGGTTCACCCATGGTTTCACCTGTTGTGCTCAGTGGCTGGTTATTCCAAGGATTATCGGAAGGCAAAGCTTCATTGACAATCACAGCCCTGATTGACAGGCTGTTCAAAATTCTTTGACAGTGATCCCCATGGACCTCAAGTCGCTTACCTTGCTGGTCGAAATCATCGATGCAGGCAACCTCAGCGAGGCCGCACGGCGACTTAAAGTCAGCCGGGCCAATATCAGCTACCACCTCAGCCGCCTGGAGCAGTCGATCGGTTTGCAACTGGTGCGGCGCACGACGCGCCGCATTGAGCCAACCGAGATCGGCCTGCGTCTGTATGAGCACGGGCGGGCCATTCGCAATGAACTGCTGGCGGCGCAAGAGTCGGTCTCATCGCTGGGCCAGAGCTTGCAGGGCAGGGTGCGGGTGAGTGTGCCCAGCGGTTACGGGCAGTGGGTGATGGCCGATTGGCTGCTGGACTTCAAGCGGCTGTACCCGGGGATCGTGCTGGATGTGATGTTCGAAAATCGCGTCGAAGACCTGATGCGCGATGAAGTGGATATCGCAGTACGGGTCATGTCCGAGCCGCCGCAAAACCTGGTAGCTCGGGACATGGGCGTGTTGCGCTACGTGGCTTGCGTCTCGGCGGCCTATGCCCGGGAACATGGCGTGCCCGGACAACTGAGCGACTTGCGCACCGCGCCGCTGATTACCGCGGCGGTGGTCGGCCGACAATTGCGCGTTGCTGCGTACCTGGACGATGAGCGCCATGAGGTACTGCTGGAGCCCACCCTGATTTCAGAGAACTTTCTGTTCCTGCGCCAAGCCGTATTGGCCGGGCTGGGTGTAGGGCTGGTGCCGGACTACCTGGTGCAGGACGACGTACGCCAGGGCACGCTGGTTACCGCACTGGACGCCTGGCGTCTGAGCATCTTCGGCACCAACATGTATATGCTCTACATGCCCGACCACCACCACACTCGCGCGACATCGACGTTCATCGACTTCATGCTCGCCCGCTCCAGAACCACGGAGATAGACTGCGCCCCATGTCCATCCAACACGCACTCCTGACCTCACTCTTGGAAAAACCCTCGACGGGGTATGAGCTGGCCAACCGGTTTGATCGCTCCATTGGTTACTTCTGGCAGGCCACCCATCAGCAGATCTATCGTGAGCTGGGGCGCATGGTCACAGCCGGCTGGCTCATGGCGCAGGACTGTCCCGAGGCCGACAAGCGGCGCAAAAAAATCTACCAGGTGCTACCTGCGGGGCGCGAAGAGTTGCAGCGTTGGGCGAGCGAGCCGCAAGAGTCGGGGGACCAGAGCCAGGCACTGCTGATCAAGCTACGTGCCGAGGCGGTCATCGGGCCGTTGGGCCTGCGTGAGGAAGTGCTGCGCCTGTTCAAGCAACACCAGGCCATGCTTGAGACATATCGGCAGATTGAACAGCGCGACTTTTCGTCTGCGTCGTTGACCCACGCACAGCGCCTGCAATACGTGGTGCTGCGGCGCGGAATCATGCTCGAAGAAAGCTGGCTGGCCTGGGCGGAGGAGTTATTGCCATTGATTGAGGCGTGAGGCCAGGCAGGGTTCGACTCCGCCCCACCGCCAATCCCTGTAGGAGCTGTCGAGCCCCAGCGAGGCTGCGATAGCGGCAACACAGGCACCAAAGATGTCGCCTGACCCACCGCCATCGCAGCCTCGCCGGGGCTCGACAGCTCCCAAACTTGATCTCCACCCAGACTGAAATCCCCGCCCCAGCGCCAATCCCTGTGGGAGCTGTCGAGCCCCAGCGAGGCTGCGATGACGGCAACACAGGCACCAAAGATGTCGCCTGACCCACCGCCATCGCAGCCTCGCCGGGGCTCGACAGCTCCCACCCTTGATCTCCACCCAGACTGAAATCCCCGACCCAGCGCCAATCCCTGTAGGAGCTGTCGAGCCCCAGCGAGGCTGCGATAGCGGCAACACAAGCAACAAAGATGTCGCCTGACCCACCGCCATCGCAGCCTCGCCGGGGCTCGACAGCTCCCACCCTTGATCTCCACCCAGACTGAAATCCCCGACCCAGCGCCAATCCCTGTGGGAGCTGTCGAGCTTCAGCGAGGCTGCGATAGCGGCAACACAGGCACCGAAGATGTCACCTGACCCACCGCCATCGCAGCCTCGCCAGGGCTCGACAGCTCCCACCCTTGATCTCCACCCAGACTGAAATCCCCGCCCCAGCGCCAATCCCCTGTGGGAGCTGTCGAGCCCCAGCGAGGCTGCGATAGCGGCAACACAAGCAACAAAGATGTCACCTGACCCACCGCCATCGCAGCCTCGCCGGGGCTCGACAGCTCCCACCCTTGATCTCCACCCAGACTGAAATCCCCGACCCAGCGCCAATCCCTGTAGGAGCTGTCGAGCCCCAGCGAGGCTGCGATGACGGCAACACAGGCACCAAAGATGTCGCCTGACCCACCGCCATCGCAGCCTCGCCGGGGCTCGACAGCTCCCACTTTTGTTCTTCGTTAATGAGTCGCGCTGAGGTCCAGGCGTTTACGTGAGGCTTGATACTCGCCCTTGAGCCGCTCGATCAAACCGCCCGCCGGCAGTACCGACTTGACCGCGCCTACACCTTGGCCTGCGCCCCAGATATCTTTCCATGCCTTGGCCTTGGCCCCCTCACCGGTGCCGAAATTCATTGCCGAAGGGTCGGACACCGGTAGTTCATCCGGGTCCAGGCCGCTGTTGGCGATGCTTTGGCGCAGGTAATTGCCATGCACGCCGGTAAACAGGTTGGAGTACACAATGTCATCGGCCGAGCTCTCGACAATCATTTGCTTGTAGGCCGCCTGGGCATGGGCTTCTTCAGTGGCGATAAATGCCGAGCCTATGTAGGCCAGGTCCGCACCTGCTGCCTGCGCGGCGAGAATTCCATTGCCGTGGGAAATGGCCCCCGAAAGCAGCAGCGGGCCGTCGAACCATTCACGGATTTCCTGAATAAGCGCAAAGGGCGAAATCTTCCCCGCATGGCCACCGGCACCCGCAGCCACGGCGATCAGGCCGTCGGCGCCTTTGTCGATGGCTTTTTTGGCGAAGGTATTGTTGATCACGTCGTGCAGCACGATGCCGCCGTAGGCGTGCACCGCGTCATTCACATCCACCCGCGCACCCAGGGACGTGATGATGATCGGGACTTTGTACTTGGCGCACAGGGCCAGGTCGTGTTCGAGGCGATCATTGGACTTGTGCACGATCTGGTTGACCGCAAATGGCGCAGAAGGCTTGTCCGGATGCAGGGCATCGTACGCGGCCAACTCGGTCGTGATCTGTTTGAGCCACTCCTCCAGCACCGGTGCCGGCCGTGCATTCAGCGCCGGGAACGAACCCACCACGCCCGCCTTGCACTGGGCGATTACCAGCTGCGGGCTGGAAATAATAAACAGCGGCGAACACACCACTGGAATCGAAAGACGGCCTTGCAACACAGCGGGGAGAGTCATGGCGGCTCCAATCGGATCGGGGGTCGGGTACCCGGCGAGGAGAAATTAGCAGGGTGAATTTTAATATGCAACCAGTTGCATAGTTGCAGCGGTCGCTGCCCGCAAGAAATGCGTTTGCTGTTCTATGCTGCTTAAGCGGGACTCAATCTTAAGGACGGGAGGACGGTATGAACAATGAACCCAAGCCGCACGACGAGACGCAGCAGGAGCGCGCCCGGCAGCGTCGCGAGGAAGAGAAGCCACAGACCTGGAAGCACCCGGATGATGGTACGGAACTGTCCGAGCGCGATCAGGAGCGTCCGCTGAAACCCTGACGGCAACAGCCGGCTTGCCAGGTGCGTGTCAGCCTTGGATCGGCGTACACAGTTCCACTAGCGTCCCATCCGGGCAACGCACATACGACACCACCTGGCCCCAGGGCTTGCTGCTTGGCGCCGTCAGCTCGCTTGCACCGGCGCTTAGCGCCTTGGCGTGGGCGGCCGGCACGTCATTGGTGACAAACCCCAACTCCATGCCCAGTGGTTGTTTCGAGCTGTGGGCTGCCACGTGCCCGCCGGGAAAATTCATCTCCCCCAGCTCATGGGCCGCAAAGGACAAGGTGGTGCCACCCGTATCCAGCTCGCCATAGGTGCCTGATTCATGCAGGAAACGTCGGTTGAAGCCGAAGGCGTTTTCAAAAAATTGCAGGGACGCGGCGACGTCGGGCACATAGACGATGGTGTAGGCGAATTTCATGGTTAAGCGCTCCATGCTTGAGTGAGATGGCGATTAAAGAATGCCTGCCGATACCAGCAAGGTCGTAGGAAACCCCGACGCGAGCACCAGGTACGCAACGATAGCGGCCAGGCACAACCCTACAAATACCCGCAACAGTGTTCTGGCGGTAGGGTGGGCGATGAACTTGATGGACCAGATGCACATCCCGGCCATCAGAACAGCCAGGACAAGAATGACCAGCACGGTGATGTTCTCGGTTGCCGTGGAAGCTGATTTATAGTCCCAAACCCTTGGCTTGGATAGTCTGCACATAGACGCAGGGCCCGCTGTGTTCCTAAACTGCCGGCTGTCTTGGGCTGTGGTGCGCGTGCCATGAATCGCAATGAATTACGCAAGGCCGATATCAATCTGATGGTGGTGTTTGAAACGCTGATGCTCGAGCGCAACGTGACACGCGCGGCAGAGAAGCTGTTTCTCGGCCAGCCGACGATCAGCGCCGCCCTCAACCGCCTGCGCACGTTGTTCAACGACCCGCTGTTTATCCGCGTCGGCCATCGCATGGAACCCACGGCGCGGGCCGAGGAACTTATCCTGCATCTGTCGCCGGCCCTGGATTCGCTGTCGGCGGCGTTGAGTCTTACCCATGATTTCGACCCGTCTGTCAGCACCATGACCTTTCGCATCGGCCTGTCCGATGACGTCGAGTTCGGCCTGTTGCCACCGCTGCTGCGTGCCCTGCGCACCGAAGCGCCGCAGGTGGTATTTGTGGTGCAGCATGTGGATTACTGGCGCATCCCGGATTTGCTGGCAGCGGGCGATATTACCGTGGGCATCACCCAGACCCGCGGCCTGCCGGCCAATGCCAAGCGCAAGTTGTTGCGCCATATCCGCCCCAGCGTGCTACGCGCCGATCCCTCGGACCAGCCGCTGACCCTCGATGAATATTGCTCACGGCCCCATGTGCTGGTGTCCCACACCGCCAATGTCGCGGGTTTTGCCGATGAGTGGCTGGCAGAGATCGGTCGCAAGCGGCACGTAGTGTTATCCGTGCCGCAATACAGCTCCTTGCCGGCGTTGTTGGCCGGCACCGATATGATCGCCAGCCTGCCGGACTATGCGGCCCAGGCCATGGCGGCGGCGGGCAACCTGTTTTGCGAGCCGTTCCCGTTCGATACGCCGACCCTGGACCTGTCTATGGTCTGGCTCAGCCACGTTGACAGCGACCCCGCCGAGCGCTGGATGCGCTCACGGCTGGAAGCCTTTATGAAGGGCTGAGAACGTTGGATTGCACGCTATGCATGGGCTTCTTTCAGCGCTTCCAGCTTGAGGCTTGCTGCGGCTCTGGCCACCTGTTCCCGAAACCACAGGTTGGCGCTTTCCTGCTCGCTGGCGTCGTTCCATTGCATATCCAGGGTAAACCCCGGCAGGCCGCTGGGTGCCTCGCAGTGGCCAAACTGCGGCTCCACGGCCAGCAACTGCTGCACACGTCGGGGCAGGGTGACGATGAAGTCGGTGCCGGCAATCATCTTCAGCGCCGCGCTGTAGCTGTTGGCGCGGGCGATGACCTGGCGCTTGTGGGCCTGGCGGGCCAGCCAGCCGTCGATCATGTTGGTGTCCGAGGTCCAGGGCGTGGGGAATACATGGCGCCGTGCCACAAAGGACTGCAGGCTGAACGCCGGCTCGCGCGGGGCGGCGCGTTTGTCGAAGACGCAGACCAGGTCGTCCTCCAGCAGCATCTCGGTCCTGAGGTCCTTGTGCTCGCGATGAAAGTGCGGGCCGAAGCAGATCACCAGGTCCAGGCGCCCGTCGCGCAGCGCTTCGATGGGAATCTCGGTTTCCAGCTTCTGCACGTTGACGATCACCGGCAGGTCGGCATGATCGAAGTCTTTCAACAATCTGGGCAGGATCAGTTGTTCGAAGTACTCGGGCGCACAAAGGTTGAAGGTGACGGTTTTTTGCTTGGGGTCGAACGTCTGCGCACCCGCATGGCAGAGGTTGATGCTTTCGAGGATTTTCTGCACATGGCCATACATGGTGCTGGCCTTGTAGGTCGGGCGCATGCCGGCACGGGTATTGATAAACAAGTCGTCCTCGAAGCTGGTGCGCAGCTTCTTCAGGCTGTAACTGACGGTGGACTGGCTGACAAACAGGGTTTCGGACACATCGGTGACGCTGCTTTGCTCATACACCGCGATGAACACCATCAGGTCCTGCATATCGAGCTTTCTAAGCAAGTTGCTGTTTAGCATTCGTTCCGTCCGTGAGTCTGTTGCGCGACCGCAGCGCAAACAAGACAAAATGTTAACGGAACGCTCGTACCAATAGAAAGGTCTGTCGGACCTTTCTATGTTCATTGTGGGACAGATACTGTTTGGAACACGACGCCCTAGCGGATATGCCGTGCATAGTGGCGTGGGTCGAAGCGCAGGACGATCAGTAACATCACCACCACCACGGCGGTGAGCGACCACCAGGCCCACTCGAAACTGCCCAGTTGGTCGCGGATCATCCCGGCAATCAGCGGCGATACGCCAGCAATCAGGTAGCCGATGCCCTGCACGAATGCCGTCAGGCCACCGGCGCGGCGTGGGTTGTCCAGATGGTCGAGCGACAGGATCAGGCTCATGGGGAACAGCCCGCCAATGCCCAGGCCCAGCAGGCACGGCCACAGTAATGTGAGGTGCTGCGGCGAGAGGATCAGGCCACAGAAGCCCGCGATGATCAGCACCAGCAACACGGCAACTACGCCGCGCTTGTCCTGCAGCCGGTTGGCGATGGCCGGGGTGATCAGCCCGGACACCACTTCCATGGCTGTCAGGAAGCCCAGTAGCAGCCCGGCGTTTTGTTCGCTCCAGCCCTGCTCGACGTAGTACGGCGCCAGCCATGCCAGTACGCAGGTGTAGGAAGCGGTACCGAGGCCGAAGAAAATCGCCAGCAACCACGCACGGCGATTACCGAAAAATGACTCCTGGGGGCCGGCGCCGGCTGGGGGCAGGGGTGGCAACGCTGCGCGCTGGGCGTACCAGAACAGCAGCGCCAATACCGCAAGCACCGCCCAGATTGCCAGGCCGATGCGCCAACTGCCGGTTTGCACCTGGATGAACGGCGAGAACGATGCCGCCAATGCTGCACCACCCATGATCGCGGTGACGTACAGGCCCATGAACAGCGAAACATTGTCACGAAAGTGCGACTTGATCAGCGCGGGCATCAACGCCTGGATCAACGCAATGCCCACGCCGGCGGCAATGGCGCTGAGGATCAATTCGGCCGCAGAGTCGAGAAACAACCGCGACAGCGTGGCCAGGCCAATCACCACCAGCGACAGCACGATACTGCGATGCTCACCCAACCGTTTGCCCAGGCCAATGCCAAAGAACATCGCCAAGCCCATTGCCATCACTGGCAGCATGGTCAACAACGAGGCGGTGCTGAAACTCAGGGGTACATCGGCGCGGATCGACGATAACAAAGGCCCGACCGCCGCCATGGACGGGCGCAGGTTCAGGGCCACCAGCACAACGCTGAGCATCAGCCAGAGGGCGGTGGTGGGTTTAGCGTGGACGTTTTCCATGGGCGGGCCTTGAGCGGACAAGGTCGCTATTAGGCGGCCACCCAGGGCGGGGGGCAAATGAGAAAGTCGCAGGGGCTATTGAAAAAACAGGCGCTGCTTTGTCGATTGCACACCTGACCTGTGGCGAGCGGGCTTGCCCCGCGTTGGGGCGCGTAGCGCCCCCAATCAGGTATTGCGCAGAGACTGGTTGTGGGGCTGCTGCGCAGCCCCGCGCGGGCATGAGTATCTACACAACTCTCTGATACTTCTGGGCTCTGGGTTTTGGGCTGATGTAGGGGGCATATCCATTGCTGCGGTAACGGCGGCCATGGGTTCCGCCCTTACGGCGGCTCACTTTTGAACAGCGCAAAAGTAAGCAAAACGCTCTTGCCCCACCACTCGGTGCCTCGCCTAGGCTCGGCATGCCCGCAGTCAGGCATTGCTCCGTGGGCCCGCCGCGATCGGCCATCCATGGCCGTGTCGCGGCTACCCCGGCATCCTGCCGGGGTGCCCACTGCGCAATACCTGCCTGCGGCCATCGTGGTTTAACGGGGCGCCTTAGATCAAAAGCCAGATCAAAAGCAGAGCAATAGCAACGCCAGAACGCGGAGCTGCATTCCCCTGTGGGAGCTGGCTTGCCTGCGATAGCGGTCGATCAGCCGATAAATATATTGACTGATCGACCGCTATCGCAGGCAAGCCAGCTCCCACAGGTATACGCGTAAGCCTCACCGATCAGGTCGGCTGTCAGGGCGGAACCCATAGCCGCCGTGACCGCAGCAACGGATATGTACACAACCCAAAGAACCATCAAAGAGTTGTGTAGATACTCATGCCGCGCGGGGCAAGCCCGCTCGCCACAGAGCGTGTGTTTAGTAGCCTACGGTGAAACGCTGGCGCGAATGCTTGGGTGTTTCCACTTCATCGATCAACGCAATGGCGAAGTCGGCAAAGCTGATCCAGCTACGGCCTTCGCTGCTCACCAGCAGGTCGTCCTGGCCCAGGCGGAACGTGCCGGTGCGCTCAGTCTCGACAAACTCTGCCGAGGGCGAAAGAAAGGTCCAGTCCAGCGTCTTTTCCTGGCGCAAGGTGTCGAGGAACACCGCACCCGCACTGGCCTCGGCCTTGTATTCGGCAGGGAAACCTTCGCTGTCGATGACCCGCCCGCCGCCCGGCAACAGCAGCGAACCCGCACCGCCCACTACCAGCAAACGTTTTACGCCGGCCTGTTTTACCGGGCCGAGCACCGCGGCCGCGGGCAGGGTGGCGAAGTGCGCGGCGCTGATCACCACGTCGCTGCCGCTGATGGCCTGTTGCAGAGCTGCCGCGTCCAGGGCGTCGACCTGTTTGACGGTCAGGCCGGGACGCGCCGCGATAGCGCCAGTGTTACGGGCAATGGCAGTGACCGTGTGGCCGCGACGCAGGGCTTCTTCCAGCAGTTGGCTACCGGCACGGCCGGTGGCACCAATGATTGCAATCTTGCTCATGACGTTCTCCAGGGTGGGTAAGGGTTGGATCAATTCACCACTTCATTTCGCCCTTGGCGACTTTGGCGCTCAGTTCCAGGGAGCTTTCATCGGCCAGGTGCGGGTAGCGTTTTTTCATCGCCGCGATCAGTGCGGTGGAGTCCTTGGCCTTGGCGGTCTCTACGTCGAACGCCTTGATGTAGTCGGCAGTGAAGGCGACAGATTTGGCCGAAGGTGTGCCCAGGTAGTGACCGGGTACCACGGTGACCGGTTTGAGTTTTTCGATACGTTGCAGGGTGCCCAGCCAATCGGCGTGGGATTTCGCGCCCTGGGTGTCGGCCATCCACAGGTGGATGTTTTGCGAGACCACCACGCCGCCGACCACGGCCTTGATCGATGGGATCCAGACAAAGCTGCGATCCGGCTGCGGGCCGTCCAGGCCGATCACTTCCAGTGCTTGCCCTTCAAGCGTCAGGCTATGGCCTTCGAGGACTTGGGGAATAATGGTTTTGGCCGGCTTGTCGTCGCCCATTTTCGGACCCCAGTATTCGATCTTTCCGGCAACGGTGGCCTTGATATGGTCGACCACGGGCTGCGGGGCGAGGATCTTGGCCTGGGGGAAGGCGCTGGCTAGGGTGTCGAGGCCGAAGTAGTAGTCTGGGTCGCCATGGCTGATATAGATGGTGGTCAGTTGTTTGCCGCTGGCGCGGATTTTCTGCACCAGTTGTTCGGCCTGGCCTTTGCCAAACTGCGCGTCCACCAGGATCGCGTCTTTCTCGCCGCTGACCAGCACCGAACTGACAGGGAAGATCGCCGATTCGCCCGGGTTGTAGACATCGAGGGTGAGGTCGGCGGCGACGGCGTGGGCGGCAAAGCCGAGAACGGTAGTGGCCAATACAAAGCGCTTGAGGGTGGTGAGCATGTTCAGGTCCAGGTCAGGGGTGCCTTGGCAGGCGATGGACAGAGCTTAGTTGCACTGAACGCAGCAAAAAATGCGATGCTGGAACATAGTTTGTTTCTGAAATCGGGCAAATCATGGATCGTCTTCAAGCAATGCGGGTGTTTGTCACCGTGGTCGACCTGGGCAGCCAATCTGCCGCCGCCGATCACCTGGACCTGTCGCGCCCTGTGGTGTCGCGTTATCTGGCGGAGCTGGAGGACTGGGTCGGCGCACGCTTGATGCACCGCACCACCCGCAAGCTCAGCCTGACCGCCGCCGGCAGCGAAACCCTGCCACGATGCCGGCAGATGCTGGAATTGTCCTGCGACATGCAGGCCGCCGTCAGCGAACCGGACGACGCCCCCCGTGGCCTGGTGCGCCTGAGTGTCAGCACCTCGTTTGGCCAGGCGCAGTTGGCCGAGGCGATGGCCGATTACGTCAAGCGTTACCCGTTGGTCAGCATTGACCTGCAGATGCTCGATCGCACGGTGAACCTGGTGGATGAGCGCATTGACCTGGCGATCCGCACCAGCAATGACCTGGATCCCAACCTGATCGCCCGTCAACTGACGGTATGCCGCTCGGTGATCTGCGCTTCGCCGGCGTATCTGCAGGAACACCCGCAACCCCAGCGGGTAGAGGAACTGGCGGGGCATAACTGCCTGACCCATTCTTACTTCGGCAAAAGCCTGTGGCATTTCGAGGAGGATGGCGAACCGGTGTCGGTGCCGGTGCACGGCAATATCAGCGCCAATGAGGCCAGCACCTTGCTACGGCTGACCCTGGCCGGCGCGGGGGTGGCGATGTTGCCGACCTATCAGGCCGGCGATTACATCCGCAGCGGGCAACTGATCCGCCTGCTGCCCCATGCCGAGCCCCGGCGGATGAACATGTACGCGGTCTACGCCTCGCGCAAGCACATGCCGCAGGCCTTGCGCAGCCTTCTGGATTTCCTGGTATTGCGCTTCCCGCCCGAGCCGCAATGGGATGCGGGGCTGTAGGGCCGATAAGGCGCCTGAATACCCGTCAATACTGGCAACTCGCCCTGGCTGACCTATGCTTAAGACAGCACCTTCTTGATCTGTCCGGAGGTCACCGCCATGACGATCAAAACCAGAAAGTACCTGATGATCTTTGCCCTGTGCGCCTTCGCCACAGCCCTGTACGGCACCGCCGCCTACCGCGCCGAACAGGCCCGCCAGCAACCGAGCATGGCCGCGAGTTGCAACCATGGGCAATGCACCTACTCAGCGACGTTGAGCGCTCTGCGCTGACACGCCATCGTTAGGCGCCGCGTTCAGCTGTTCGCGAAATGCCTTGGGTGAAAACCCCACGCGTCGTCGGAACAGGCGTGAAAAGTTGGTCGGATCTGAAAACCCCAAAACCTCAGACATTTCGTTGATGGTCATGCTGGTGTAGGTCAGCAGGCGCTTGGCCTCCAGCAACTGACGGTCATGCATGATCTGCAAGGCCGGCTGCCCGCCCAATTCGCGGCAGGTGCCGTTGAGGTGCGACACAGAGATCCCCAGCTTGTGCGCCAGGTCTTCGATTTTCGGGTGTTCGCGGTAGTGCTGCTCCACCAACTGGGTGAACCGCCGGAAGTATTCACGGCCCCGTGGGGCCCGTGGATGGCGGCGCTGGATGGCCTGGCGGCTGATCCACACCAATAGCACGCTGACCAGGGCGTGCATCATCATGTCCCGGGCCGGGAAGTCGTCGCTGTATTCGTTCTGCAACCGCGTAAACAGGCTATTGAGATAGTCACTGTCCTGGCCCGCCGGGTAGCTGCCCAGGGCGCTCAAGCCGTCCACCGCCGAACCCAATTGGCCTTGCAGGTGCGCCACCAGTGGCGCGGCCAGTGTCACCACAAATCCTTCGACATCCTCGGAAAACCGGAACCCATGCACACACAGCGGCGGCAGCACCTGCAGGGTCGACTGCGTCAGTGTCGTGCGCTGGCCCTCGATCTCCAGTTGCGCCTGGCCCTTGTACACGTAGAGCAATTGGCACAGGTCCGCATGCCGGTGGGGTTGGATCTCCCACTGGTACTCACGGCTGCGCCGGGAGATGGTTTCACAGTGCAGCAAGTCTGGCGTCGGCCACTGTTGGCTTTCCCCGTAGAGTTTGAACACTGGAATCGCGGGGCTGGCATTTTTGGTCATGTTTTTATCCGATACTCAGGACAGTGGTTCGGTAATCGCCCCGATTGGCGAAAAGCGCAGGCTTTGGCTCAGTTTTCACCTTCTTGTGGCGGTCACTCAAGGGAAAAATGCCAGTACCAAAACCACTGACAACGCTTTCACCGGTTACGTTCGGGGGAAGCAGGCGGGTCATAAAAATAATGAAAACGCTAAAAACCCAAATCGCCATCATCGGCGCCGGTCCTTCGGGGCTGCTGCTCAGCCAGTTGCTGCACAACGCCGGGATTGAAACCCTGATTCTTGAGCGGCAGACCCCGGACTATGTACTGGGGCGGATTCGCGCCGGGGTGCTGGAGCAGGGCATGGTCGAGCTGTTGCGCCAGGCGGGCGTCGGCCAGCGGATGGACGCCGAAGGCCTGGTGCATGAAGGCTTCGAGCTGGCTCTGAATGGGCGTTTGCAACACATCGACCTGAAATCCCTGACCGGCGGCAAGACCGTGATGATCTACGGCCAGACCGAAGTCACCCGCGACCTGATGGCCGCCCGCGAGCAGGCCGGCGCCATCACTTTCTATGAAGCACGCAACGTACAACCCCACGACCTCAAGGGCGAGCGGCCCTGGCTGACCTTCGAGCATCAAGGCCAGCAGGTACGCGTGGATTGTGACTACATCGCCGGTTGCGATGGCTTCCACGGCGTGGCGCGCCAGTCGATCCCCAGCGACGTGCTCAAGACCTTCGAGCGGGTTTACCCCTTCGGCTGGCTGGGCATTCTTGCCGACACCCCGCCGGTCCACGACGAATTGGTATACGCCAAGCACCCGCGCGGCTTTGCCCTGTGCAGCATGCGTTCGTCCAGCCGCAGCCGCTATTACCTGCAAGTGCCGGCCCAGGAGTCGATTGACGCGTGGTCCGACCAGCGCTTCTGGGATGAACTCAAGGCGCGCTTACCCACGGATCTGGCGGCGCAATTGGTCACCGGGCCGTCGATCGAAAAGAGCATCGCCCCGCTGCGCAGTTTCGTGGTGGAGCCCATGCAGTACGGGCGCCTGTTCCTGCTGGGAGACGCCGCCCACATCGTGCCGCCCACCGGGGCCAAGGGCCTGAACCTGGCGGCCAGTGATGTCAGCACCCTGTTTACGATCCTGTGCAAGGTGTACCGGGAAGGGCGCGTGGAGCTGCTGGAAAAATACTCACAGATCTGCCTGCGCCGTATCTGGAAGGCCGAGCGGTTTTCGTGGTGGATGACCTCGATGCTGCACCAGTTTCCCGAGGCGGATGGCTTCAGCCAACGCATCGCCCAGAGTGAGCTGGAGTACTTTGTCGAGTCTGAGGCCGGGCGTAAAACCATTGCAGAAAATTACGTCGGACTTCCCTACGAAGCTATCCAATAGCTGGCTATCGAGTAACATGACGGGCATTGCCGCGGGCCTCTTTTTCCGTGGCCTTGCCTGCAGGTTCTGCCGTGACTCAACCCACACCTTCTGTACGCAGTGTCCTCGCCGCGCTGATGTTGGCGATTTTCCTCGGCGCCCTGGACCAGACCATCGTGGCGGTGTCGATGCCGGCCATTTCCGCCCAGTTCAACGACGTCAACCTGCTGGCCTGGGTCATCTCCGGCTACATGGTGGCGATGACGGTGGCGGTGCCGATCTACGGCAAGCTCGGCGACCTGTACGGGCGCCGGCCCATGATGCTGATCGGCATGGGCCTGTTCACCGTCGCCTCGCTGTTTTGTGGCATGGCGCAAAGCATGGAACAACTGGTGCTGGCGCGTATCCTCCAGGGCATTGGTGCGGGCGGGATGATTTCCGTGAGCCAGGCGATCATCGGCGACATCATCCCACCCCGCGAGCGCGGGCGTTACCAGGGTTACTTCAGCAGCATGTACGCCGTCGCCAGCGTGGCCGGGCCGGTGCTGGGCGGCTATATGACCGAGTACCTGTCGTGGCGCTGGGTGTTTTTGATCAACCTGCCATTGGGCGCGGGCGCCTGGTGGGTGGCCCATCGCACCCTGGTGGGGCTGCCGGTGCCACAGCGCAAGCCGATCATCGATTACCTTGGCACGCTGCTGATGATCGTTGGCCTGACGGCGTTGTTGCTGGGCATCACCGAAATCGGCCAGGGCCATCATTGGCGCGATGATCAAGTGCTGGGCCTGCTGGCGTGTGCCCTGGTGGCGTTGACGCTGTTTGTCTGGCACGAGCGCCGGGCGCGGGAGCCGTTGTTGCCCATGCACTTGTTCGCCAACCGCAGCGCGGTGCTGTGCTGGTGCACGATTTTCTTCACCAGTTTCCAGGCCATCTCGCTGATCGTACTGATGCCCCTGCGCTACCAGAGCGTCACGGGCGCCGGCGCCGACAGCGCCGCCCTGCACCTGCTGCCGCTGGCGATGGGCTTGCCCATGGGCGCGTTCTTCGCCGGGCGCATGACCTCGGTGACGGGGCGCTACAAACCCATGATCCTGGCCGGGGCAGTGCTCACGCCGATTGCGATCCTCGGCATGGCCTTCAGCGCACCCCAGTCCCTGGTCTTGAGCAGCCTGTTCATGGTGCTCAGTGGCATTGCCTCAGGCATGCAGTTCCCGACATCCCTGGTGGGCACGCAAAACTCGGTGGCCCAACACGACATTGGCGTCGCCACCAGCACCACCAACCTGTTCCGCTCCCTGGGTGGCGCGGTCGGCGTGGCATGCATGTCGGCCTTGCTGCTGGCGTTGTTACAGGATTCGAGTATTGCCCATCTGGCCGGTGGCTCGATGATGGCTGAAGGCAGTTCCGGCAACGTCCTGCTCGATGGCCTCAATGCCGCGCCCGGCCCGGCGCAGGATGCCTTGCGTGGGGAGTTGCTGAGTACGTTCCGGCATTTATTGATGATCAGTGCGGCAGTGTCGCTGCTGGGGCTGGCGGCGGCGATTGCCATGCCCAACCACCTGTTGCGTGGGCGTGAGGACAAGGCGCGATAAACGCTTCGACCCAGGACGCTCAATTAAGCGCGAACCCCGCCCGTGGCGAGGGGACTACACCCTCGCCACGGGGATTCTTTAGCGCGGGCGCTTTATGGGCTGTAGTAACCCACCGCCACCAGGAAATGCCCACTTTTACGCAGGTAGGCATGCTTGTCTTCCACCTTGCCGGTCACCGGGTTTTTCCAGCGGTACTCATATTCGCCCTGACCCTGCTCCTTCATCAGTGCCAGGATCGGCTCACCCACGGGCTTGCCGTCCGGGTCCTTGACCTTGGCAAAGTCGGTGTTGATCAGGCGCAGGTTGGTGCCATGGGCCACGTAGCGCCCGGTATCCAGGTCGACCACGAACACATACAGGTCGTCCTGCAGGAAGCCACCTTGCAGCGCGTTGATTGCCTTCAAGGTGCCCGCTTCGTTTTTCTCCAGGTCCTTGACCGCCTTGTCCCGCAGGGCCTTGGCCTGTTCGGGCGTGGCGCGGGGCAGGTAATAGCCGACGGCGAGGATGCGCTGGCCGATGCGCTGGTAGAACACATGCTTGCGTTCAACCTTGCCATCGTTCCAGTTCTGCCAGCGGTATTCGGCCTGCTGGATGCCATTGCCTTCCGGGATTTTCAGCGCCTCCTTGAAGGACTGGCGCAGGTCCGGGCCGAGCACTTCGGACACGTCGCGCCCGATCAACGCCGATGACGGGCCGCCACTGGCCAGCAGCACGCCCTTGGTATCGACCACGAACACATAACGGTCCTTGTCGACAAACTCGCCCTGGCGACTGAAGGCGGCGAAGGCCTTGTCACCGTTGTCGTGGTAGTAGGCCAGAGCCTTCTCCAGCAGCGCCTTGGCGGCCTGGGCGTCCTGTTCCTGGGCGGTAGCGGCGTGGGCCTGGCTGGCACACAACAGCAACAGCAGCCAGGTGGCGCGGAGCATTCCCTTCATTGACCCGTCCCTCGTTCTTGTGAATGTCCCAACAGCGTAGACGGCTGTGAGCTATGCATGAATATTCAGCAAACGATGTAAGTCGCTTCTGAATGTTTAGTGAGGTCGCATCCAAACTCCATCAAGGGTGAATTTAACGACTTATTGCACCGTGTGACGCTGGTGGTCATCTCTTCACTGTGATCACTGCATGGACGGCTCCCCCGACGCTCACCCCGAGGCCTCGCCTGGCGCCATCGCGCCCTGCTGCCCGGTATGTCGGTTGGGTGCTGATGCACTGCCCTCTGAACTGGCCTTTTGGGCGCTGTGGCACTGCCGCCACGCCCGCCCGCCAGACACCACGCCCTTACGCTGATTGCCCCCATCCAGGGCGTGCCGTCGTGCGCGCCTGCCTGACGCAAACGTAAGAGAGCTGCCATGAGTACCGTCTTTGCCAACCTGCACGAAGCCCAGTCCTTTCTTGACCACAACCCCGATATCGAGATGTTCGAACTGTTCATCCTCGACAGCAACGGCGTGCCCCGGGGCAAGTTGCTGCACCGTGATGAACTGCTGGCGGTCTATGCAAGCGGTCGGCCGCTGCCCAGCACCATCCTGGGCCTGACCCTCAATGGCGATGACGTAGAAAACTCCGGTCTGGTGTGGGAGGTGGGCGATATCGATTGCCGTGCCTACCCGATCAGCGGCAGTTTGCAACGCATGCCGTGGCGCTTGATTCCCACGGCTGCGGTACAAGTCAGCATGCACCCCGAGGAAGGCCTGCCGGCGACGGTTGCCGATCCCCGGCACTTGCTGGCCAAGGTCATCGATGGGCTCAAGGCCGACGGTTATTACCCGGTGATGGCGGCGGAACTGGAGTTCTACCTGCTCGACCAGAAACCCGACAGCAATGGCCGCCCGCAACCGGCGCGGGATGTGGATGGCGCTCGCCCGCGCTCGACCCAGGTCTATGGCCTGCGCGAACTGGAGCAGATCGAGCCGTTTCTGGCCGACCTGTACAGTGCCTGCAAACTGCAAGGCATCCCCGCGCGCACGGCAATTTCCGAATACGCCCCAGGCCAGGTGGAGATCACCCTCGAGCATCGCAGCGATGCGTTGCAGGCGATGGACGAGGCGGTGCGTTACAAGCGCCTGGTCAAGGGCGTGGCCCACAAACACGGGATGACTGCCTGTTTCATGGCCAAGCCGTTCGACGACCTGGCTGGCACAGGCATGCACATGCATGTCAGCCTGGCGGATGCCGACGGCAACAACCTGTTTGCCAGCGAGGCGCCCGACGGCACGCCATTGTTGCGCCAGGCGGTCGGCGGGATGCTCAGTACCTTGCTCGATTGCTTGCTGCTGTTTTGTCCCAACGCCAACTCCTACCGCCGCTTCCAGAGCAACAGCTACGCGCCGCTGGCCGCCACCTGGGGCGTCGACAACCGCACGGTGAGCCTGCGTGTGCCAGGCGGGCCGGCGTATTCGCGGCATATCGAACACCGCATCTGCGGCGCCGATGCCAACCCTTACCTGGCCGCGGCAGCCATTCTCGCGGGGATTCACCGAGGCATTCGCGAGCAGCGCGATCCGGGCGCGCCGGTGACGGGCAATGGTTATGCCCAGGCCAAGGAGTTGCTGCCCACCGATTGGCTGACCACCTTGCGCGCATTGGAAGGTTCGGCCTGGGCGCGTGAGGCGTTCGGCCAGGAGTTCCTCGGTGTGTACCTGGCGGTCAAGCGGGCCGAGTATCGGCAGTTCATGGGCGAAGTGGGTGAGCAGGACTGGCGTTGGTACTTGCACCAGGCGTGACGATGGCCTTTCGACCTTTTTTTCACGCAGGGGTGGCTAAGCTCAAGTTCCAGTGTCCGTAGAGACCGGTTCATCTACATGAGTCCCGTGATGTCACCACCCCCCCTATCGTCCATCGAGGCTGAATTCGCCGCGCGCTGTGATCGTGACCACGCTCGGGTCTGTGGTGACACGCGACCGCCTGGTTTGCTGCGGCGCTTGTGGTTATGGCGCGATGAGCGCCTGGTGCGCCAGGCCCTGAAGGTGGCGGGGGAGCCCGGCCTGGTGCTGGACCTGGCCTGCGGGGCGGGGCGTTTCTGGCCGGTGCTGGCTGAACACAGCAACCGCGTGATTCTGGCCTCGGACGCCTCCCAAGTCATGCTCGATCATGCACAGAGCCACCATGGCGCGGCATTTCTGCGGCGGATCAAGACGTTCCAGGGCTCGGCCTTTTCCATCGGCCTGTCGGCCAACGCGGTGGACTGCATTTTTTGCCTGGAATTGTTTCGCCACGTCCCCACGGCTGACGCGCGGCTGGCGTTGTTGCGCGAGTTTCACCGGGTCAGCCGCGACACGGTGATTGTCTCGGTAGACAGCGACAGCCGCCATCGTCAACGCCACCCGGCAGGCGCGGGGCAACCTTTGCTGGCCCATCGCAGCGAGGTGGAAGCAGAGTTCCGCCAGGCGGGCTTCACGGTGCTGAACCAGCAAGAGTTCATGCCCGGCTCGGCCTTGTGGCGGGTTTATGTGCTGCGTAAAAGAGGATAAGCCGTACACGTCGGACTATTCTTCGTCTCCTGTCAGAGTTTTCATGATGGCTGGCACACTGCGGGTGCTCGAAAGACCCTCAGGCGATATATACTGCGCGCCATTCTTCAAGGGAGAGCCGTGTGGCCATCGATATTCACTGGATCTGCGACAACGATAGCCTCGGCCAGCATTGCGCCGAATGGCAGCAGTTGCCATTCGTCGCCCTCGACACCGAATTCATGCGGGTCGACACCTTCTATCCCATCGCCGGGTTGATCCAGATCGGGGATGGTGTACGCGCTTATCTGATCGATCCCCTGACCATCGATAACTGGCAGCCCTTGGCCGCGCTGCTGGAAAATCCAGCGGTGATCAAGGTGGTGCACGCCTGCAGCGAAGACCTGGAAGTATTGCTGCGCCTGACCGGCAGCCTGCCGGTGCCATTGTTCGACACGCAATTGGCGGCGGCCTACCTGAACCTCGGCTTCTCCATGGGCTACTCGCGCCTGGTGCAAGCGGTGCTGGATATCGAGTTGCCCAAGGGCGAGACGCGTTCGGACTGGCTGCAGCGGCCACTGTCCGAGACCCAGGTCAGTTACGCCGCCGAAGACGCGGTGCATCTGGCGCAGGTCTATACGCTCCTGCGTCCGCGGTTGTCCGACGATAAGTACGCCTGGGTCCTGGAAGATGGCGCCGAACTGGTGGCCAACCTGCGCCGGGAAATCGACCCCTACGAGGTCTACCGCGACGCCAAGCTGGCTTGGAAACTGTCCCGGGCCCAGCTCGCCGTGTTGCGCGAACTGTGCGCCTGGCGCGAGCAGCAGGCCCGTGCCCGCGACCTGCCACGCAACCGCATCATCCGCGAACACTCACTATGGCCCCTGGCCAAGTCGCAGCCGGATAACCTCGCTGCCCTGGGCAAAATCGAAGACATGCACCCGCGTACCGTGCGCCAGGACGGCGAGTTCCTGCTGGGCCTGATCAAGCGTGCCGCCAGTGTGCCGATGGACCAATGGCCACCGGCCGTACCCGAGCCGTTGCCGGTGGATGCCGCGGTGCTGATCAAGCAACTGCGCGCCCTGGGCCAGACCTTCGCCGAACGCCTGGACATGGCCCCGGAACTGATGCTGCGCAAGAAAACCCTTGAGGCGCTGGTCAAGAGCGGCTACCCCGATGGGCCTTACCAATTGCCTGACTCGCTGCGTGGCTGGCGCCGCGAGTTGATGGGCCAGGCGCTGCTGGACAGCCTGGCCACTGCCGGAGAACAGCCTTGAAACATATTTGCTCCATCTACCGCAGCCCGAAACGCGCCGGCATGTACCTCTACGTGCTCAAGAGCGATGCCCTCGAGCGCGTGCCCGAAGGCCTGCTGACGGTGTTCGGCAAGCCGGTACACGCGTTCAACCTGGTACTGACGCCGGAACGCAAGTTGCAGCAGGAGGATATCGTGGCGGTCCTGGCCAACCTCGAAAAGCAGGGCTACCACCTGCAGATGCCGCCGCCGGATGACGAGTACATCGAACACCTGCCCGAAGAGTTGCTGCGCCGTAACGACCCGATGTGATCGACCAGTGTCCCGTTCGGGACACGTTTGAATCGAATGACCTGGCGAGCCCCGAGCCCTGCAGTCAGTTTGCTGGCGGTGGTCGCCTGCACTGTTTTTGAAAGGTTTGAACCATGCGCGTTCTGATAGCAGAACAGGACCACCCGCTGTACGCCCGATTGCTGCGCGAAGCGGCGCCGGATATTGAAGTCCTGACCAGTGGCGACTCGGCCCAATTGTCGAGCCTGGCTGCCGATTGCCCGGTGTGGCTGGGCCAGCCAGACCTGCTGGCAACCCTGCTGCGCCAGGGCCATCACCCGCAGTGGCTGCAATCGACCTGGGCCGGCATCACGCCGCTGCTGGCCGATGGCCTGCCTCGGGATTATCGGCTGACCCGTGCCGTCGGCATTTTTGGCCAGGTGATGGCCGAGTACGTGCTCACCTATATGCTCGGTCACGAGCGTGAAGTGCTGGCGCGCCTGGTGAGCCAGGTCGAGCGCAAGTGGGACAACCGCATGGGCCAGAGCCTGGCGGGGCGCAAGGTGCTGATCGTCGGCACCGGCGATATCGGCCAGAGCGTGGCGCAGTTCCTGCTGCCCTTTGGCGTGGAGTTGTACGGCATCGCCAGCGAAGCCCGGGAGCAGGCACCGTTTATCGAGGTGGTCGGGCCGGATCAACTGGGCCGCCTGGTGGGCGAGGTGGACTATGTGGTCAACCTGCTGCCCAACACGCCCAACACCCACGACCTGTACGACGCAGCGCTGTTCAAGCAGTTCAAGCCGACCGGGTTGTTTATCAACGTCGGGCGTGGCGTGGCGGTGGTGGATGCCGACCTGGTCGAGGCCTTGAAGGAAGGTCACCTGGCCGGTGCGGTGATCGACGTTTGCCGCCAGGAGCCACTGCCCCAGCGCCATCCGTTCTGGACCGCCTGGGGTTTGCTGCTGACGGGCCACAGCTCCGCGCCGACCTGCCCGCGCAGGATGGTGGCGCTGTTTGTGGAAAACCTGCGGGCGTACCAGGCCAAGGATTCGCTGCGGGGCGAGGTGAGTTTCGAGCGGGGATATTGAAAAACCCCACACAGTGCGTGGCACCCATCTGATTTTATCGCTGGCGGCAAAAGTGGGAGGCTCTCTGACCTTAAGAAGGGAGGCCTCTCCATGCTCGTTTTGCGCGTTGTTCCCCCGCCACTATCCCCGCTTCTCATGCCTGCGGCTGATCGCGCCGTTGACGCTTCCCGCCCGCTGCAGCCGCAACCTGATCCGATCACTGTTGATGCAGGCGCCCAGGTCATCCCGGCCCGAACCAAGCAGCCGGCGGGTCTGCGGGCCGCGCTGGCAGACCAGGCAAACCTCAAGCTCCTGGCGCGCAAGCTCCACGAGGTCGCGACCCGATTGGGCGTAGACGCTGCGCCTCAGGCAGTGCTGGCGGCGCTGGAGAGTACGCCGATGGGCATCGACCCCGAGTCGTCCCATGCGCTGCAGACCGGTCGCAGCATCACCTTGGCAGCCTTTATCAAGCATCTGGGTTTATTCCTGCCCTCCAGTCATTTTCATCTCACCAGCCTGGCCCAGGCGCTGGATGAAAAAGCCCTGGAGCACCCTCTTGGCGATTTTGGCGGTGGGTTGTCCTGGCCGGTGCCCATGAGCCCAACCGAGCAGCACAAACTTGGCGTGTTGACCCAGAGTTATCTGGGTGAGCAGCCACAAGGCAGGCAAGGCAAGGGGGTGTTGGGTTTCCTGCACGCTGGCCAGCCAGTCGCCGCGCCTGTGCTGGGCAACCCCGCCAAGGCTCTGGAGTCGCTGGTCAGTTCCAGCGAGGGGCAGCGGCTGGGGAAGTACCTGCAGCAACAAATGGGCGGGATAGCCACTGATCGCAGTGCCGGCGACTATTTGCTGGCCGCCATGGCTGTACAGATGGAGCCCGAGTCCATCGGCGCTCCCCAGCGCAACAAGGTGGCGGGTTTCGACCTGGCCAGCGAGAAGCACTGGGGCCAACCCGCTTCAACGGTGGTAGCGGGGTTGAGCGAGCACCTGAGCGCTGGAGGCAAGACCAGCCCGGAAATGGCCGGGGTGGGCGCCTATCTGTTGCTGGCCAAAGCGGCTCCCGAATTTCTTATCAAAGACATCCCCGCCAGCGTGACCTATGGCAGTTCGGCCTGGGCCAGCCTGGCGATTGCGGCGGCGACCATCGAGGCCCAGTCGCCGGGCAAAGTACCGAACATGACCTTTGTGCAGGTCATGCAGCAGGCCGAGCGCGCAAGCCTGGCTGATCCGGATATCACCCAGCGTGCACAGCAGGCTGCGCTGGTGGACTGGGGGGTGGTCAATGGCCTGCTGGTGCGCAAGGCGGACGAACGCTACACCGACCAAGAACTGGACACCCTCCAGAACACCTTCAATACCCGCCAGCAGCAAATGATCAGTGCCAGCCGGTCATTGGACCAGGCCCTCCCTGGTCGAAAGGCACTGGCGCTGGCTGAGCTCAAGCAACGGTTTGGCGATCTCGGTGGGCTTTTTGAAGAAAGGTTGATCAGCACCACAAGTTCCCCGCGAGGAGCGCCGGGAACGCCGGCCACCCGATTGGTCGGCCTCCATTCGTTGCTGGATATCGCCATGATGGACCTGCCTTCTCCAGCCTTGTTCTATTCGGCGGACAGCCGCATCCCCCTGGCCGAGTTGAATGCCAACTACCGGTTTGGCACAACCGAGTCGTTCAACCAGCAGTTCAATGATGTCATCCAGAGTAAAAAGGCGGCGGTCACCACAGCCGTCAAACACTTGATCGCGCAGCTTCCCCTGGAGGACCGAAAGAACTTTGAATATGGAAAGATCGCCTTCTATCAACGTTCATCCCATACGCTCGGGCTGGGGTTCTCCGATAAAACCCATCATCCCAAGGGGGTGGAGCTGCTGGTAAAAACCGAACGCGAGGGAAAGACCGCGGCGTACGAAATAAACTTTGCCCAAGGCACTATTCGATCAACTGAGCCCTGGCAAGCCGAGGAGCGTCGTTCCAGAAATGCCAACCTGGTCTACGAGACCAAGGCGTTCACACCTGCCGCCAGCCAAGCCCAGCAACAAGAACAAACAACACCCGTGGGTAACCCGTTACTTGATAGTTTTGCGACGGCACGCACTCAATACATTGCGCAGGCATTTGTCGAACACCTTGATCTTGATGATCCCGCGATAAAGGAACACGCGAGAGGGCACACCACGCTGGACGCACAGCGGGGCAGGGCCAAGGTTGTTGAAACGTTTTTATTGAACCTGGTTCCGCTGCGTTCGGCGATTGTCAATTTCCAACAGGGCAACTATGGCGAGGGCGCCTTTGACCTGGCGCTGGATATCTTTGGCTTCCTGACTGCCGGCGCGGGCGTCGCTGGAAAGCTTGGCAAGTTAGGCAGCGCAGCCATATCCGGGACGGCCAAGGCCTTGCAGGGAGCGAAGATCATTGGTGCGGCCACGATTGGCGCCTTGAACCCGCTTGGCGGGTTGGGTGACTTGAGCGTCGGCGGTGCCAGGCTGGTCGGCAAAGGGCTCGCCAAGGGTGTCGGCGGGGTCAATAGGCTCAGGGGCACTTCCGGCAGCTATGACCTGTTGAAGGCTGTCAGCAACGACTATGGCGTAGCCGCCACCGGCAGGTTCAAGGTGGCAGGGCGCAGTGTCGAAGCAGGGGCCGTCCTGCATAACGGCAAATGGTATGCCTTTGATGCCGACAGGCTACGTGCCTATGGTGGGCCTCTGCAGGACTTTGTGGCCCAGACCAGGGCCGTGGACGGCACGCTTGCCATGGGACGTGTCGCGCCGGGCAGCGACTTGGGCAACAGGATGCTCGTCGAGTACAGCGTTGCGCCCTCGAAAATAGCCGGGCTGTCGCGTAACAGCCAGGGGGTCTATGTTGCGGCTGACGGCCACTTGTCCCATATCCGCCATACCGACAGTGCCGGTGAGACGGCTGTGTATGAGGTTAGGCAAGTCACCCGTACCGAAGAGGGCGTGGTGCAGGCACGGATCTATCACCGTAGCCGGCAGACGCCGCTATTGGTCCAGCATGTACAAGGTGATCAATGGCAGCGCCTGAATCTGTTGGGCGCTGCTCCGATGCCGGTGGCAGCCGATCTGGGCGCTGTGATCGGGCAAGGTGGCGAGGGCATTATCTACGCGAGCCTTGATGGCAAAAGTGTCTACAAGGATCTGGGGCCTACATCAATCAAGCCATCGGATAAGTACATCAATACGGAAGTGGTCTCGCTGAATAAATATTACGGCGAGGGTTTTGCCAGGGTAATCATCGAGGATGGGCGTAAATATATAAAAATGGGGCGGATCGAAGGTGTGGATCTGAGCAAGTTCGAGCGCAATGGCCTGCCACCCGAGGCGCGTTCATTGCTGGATGATGTATTGGCGCAAATGGAAGCCAAGGATATCTATCACAGTGACCTGCAATTAAAGAACTTTATGTACTCTGCCAAAGACCAGAAAGTTTACCCGGTGGATATGGATTCCCAGGGTTTGGAGTTTATGGTGCCGGTGGTCATGGACTCATATAACAGGCATAAAGAGGCGCTGCGCGTGGCCTATAGTGGCCTTGTCGCTAAACCTTCTTGATGGGGGGCTGGACACCCCGCCGTTTGTCAGCGGCGGGGGACAGGCTTAAAGGTTGAAGTCCCCGGCAGCCACCAACTCGCTCAATGGCCGGCGCGGGCTTGGAGCTTCACGGGCTTGGAGGTATTGCGCCAGGGTCGACTTGTCTCCCAGCTTGCCCACGGCGACCGCCGCATGCAGCGCATACCCCTCGGGGATTTTCAGTTCCTTGCGGGTCAGTTCCTGATCGAAACCGGCCATGCCATGGGTGTGCCAGCCGCTGATGCTGGCTTGCAGCGCCAGGTGGCCCCAGGCCGAGCCGGTATCAAAGGTGTGCCACAGGGCAGGGGTTTCTTCGCTGGCGCCCGGCACCGCAAAATCGGTTTTCGAGACCACGATCACCAGCACCGAGGCATGTTGCGCCCAGCCACGGTTGAATTCGTTCAGCAGGCCAAGGAAGCGCTGCCAGTCCGGCGTATCGCGACGGGCATAGAGAAAGCGCCAAGGCTGCGAGTTGTAGGCCGAAGGCGCCCAGCGCGCGGCCTCGAAGAAGCTCAGCAAGGTTTCCTCCGGGATGCTTTCCCCGGTAAACGCACGCGGCGACCAACGTTCGGTGAACTGCGGGTGGATCGGATAATCGGCAACGCGTGCTTCAGTGCTCATAAGCGCATCCTGATGGAAAAACCGGCCTTCAAAGCTACTGCGCCACCGCGTACCTGACAAGTCTTGCCCTACCGGTAGTCGTAAGCGCTTGGCCCCAGGGGGCTTGGGCACTAGACTGGCGGCCTTTTAACATACCGAAACTGATGTAGAGCCATGGCCGCCAAAGTCGAACCTTTCTGGATACGCAAAACCCTTGAGCACCTCGACCAGGAGGAATGGGAGTCGCTGTGCGACGGCTGTGGCTTGTGCTGCCTGCAAAAGCTCGAAGATGAAGACGACAACAGCGTCTACTACACGCGTATCGCCTGCAAACTGCTGGACCTGAAAACCTGCCAGTGCACCGACTACCCTAACCGCCGCGACTCGGTCCCCGATTGCATCCAGCTCACGCCGGGCCAAGCCGATCAGTTCAAATGGCTGCCGCCGACCTGCGGCTATCGCCTGGTGAGTGAGCGCAAGGACCTGCCGCTCTGGCACCACCTGGTCTGTGGTGATCGCGACGCCGTGCACCACGAACGCATTTCCCAGTCCGGACGCATGCTCAGCGAAGGCAGCGTGCCCGAGGATGATTGGGAGGATTACCTGATTTTCCGCGCAGGCTGAAAAGGAGAGCGTATGACGGTCCAAGCCAAGCTGGCAGTGAGCCTGCTGTTGTTGGGGTTGAGCGCGTCGGCGTGGCCGGCGAAAAAGGTCGACCTCGACTATCACGTCAAACTCTTGCCCCAGAGCGATCAGGCCGAAGTCCGTTTAAGCCTGTCCCAGGGCTCGGCGGTGCGCAGCCTGGACTTCGACTTGGGGCGCGACGGTGACTACAGCGATTTCAAGGCCGACGGCCAGTGGCAGGTCAGGCCTGACGCGGGGGCCAGTCGTGGCCTGTGGCAGCCGGGCGCCGACAAGGCCAGCCTGACCTACCGCGTGCGCTTGAGCCATGCGCGCAAGGCCGGTATCTACGAATCACGCATGACCCCCAGTTGGGCGCTGTTTCGCGGCGAGGACCTGGTGCCGGCGGCCCGTCTGGACCAGCAGGATGGCGTGGAACTGGTGTCGCGGCTGACCTTCGAGCTGCCGGCTGGGTGGAAAAGCGTCGAGACGCCCTGGCCGCGGATCGGCAAGCACAAATTCCGTATCGACAATGTGTCCCGTCTGTTCGACCGGCCCACTGGCTGGATGCTCGCCGGCAGCCTGGGCAGCCGCCGTGTGCGCCTGGGCGAAACCGAAATCACCGTGGCCTCGCCCAAGGGCCAGGCCATGCGGCGTATGGATGTGCTGACGTTGCTGACGTTCGTCTGGCCTCAGGTGCAAGCGGCGTTTCCCAGGCACCCGGCCAAGTTGCTGGTAGTGGGCGCCAGCGACCCAATGCGCCGTGGCGCGTTTGCCGCACGCGATTCGGTATACCTCAATAGCCGCACGCCGCTGGTCAGCGAGAACGGCAGCAGCCCGCTGATTCGCGAAGTGGTGCAAGCCATCGGACGGTTCAACGACCACCAGGGCAGTGACTGGATCAGTGAGGGGCTTTCGGAGTACTACGCCATCGAGCTGCTGCGGCGCGCGGGTGGTATCAGCGATGAGCGTTATGTGGCGATCCAGGCGCGCCTGAGCAAGGATGGCAAGGGCGTGACGACCTTGCGTGGCGAGCACGTCAGCGGTGCCACGGTGGCGCGGGCGGTGGTGGTTTTGCAAGAGCTGGATCGCGAAATTCGCCTGAAAACCCACAACAAGCGCTCACTGGATGACCTGACCCAAGCGCTGATGCGCCTGGACAGTATCAGCACCAAGGAGTTTGTGCAGTTGGCTGAAAGCGTGATCGGCGAATCGTCCGTGGTGCTCGACAGCAAGCTGCTGCACTGACCGGGCCCGTGTAGGAGCTGGCAAGCCAGCTCCTACATTTTGATTGGTGTCAGCCGGTGGTTTTTTCGGCAGCCACTTCAGCCCTGGTCTTGAGGTTCTTCAATTCCTCGCCGGCCCGCTCGATCTTGGTCCGCACACTATTGATATCCTGACGGCTTTTTTCCAGCAGCGACTTGGCCGAGCTATGGCCGCTGATCCCACGCGCCAATGCCACGCCGCCAATCGCCACCTGGATCAGCCCGAAAAAACCGCCCCGGCGAATGCCCTTGCCCATCATCACCACGCCACCGGCCAGGGAGCCAATGCGCTCCCAGCCCTGGACGTTCTGGGTCGGCTGGGTCTGGAACGGCGTCGATTCAATCACAGGTTTGAGGGTTCTGCTGTCGCTCATGGTCTGTCTCCAACAAAGGGCCATTGATATGCAACTGACTGTCGGCAGTTCAAGGATGTTCCCAAAAACTCAGTACTTGGGTCCCGAACGGGTGTTATTGCCCTTGGCCAAGCGGTCGTAGAGCACCACATTGACGGTGGCAGCCAGGTTCATGCAGCCGGTGGTCGGGATGTAGATCACGTCTTCGCACCAGTCGCGGATCTCTTTGTCGAGGGAGCCGTCTTCGGGGCCGAAGATATACAGCGCCCGATCAGGATGGGTGTATTCCGGCAGCGGCCGGGCGCCCTCTACCAGTTCCACGGCGACCGGGATGCAGCCCAGGGGCAGGATTTTCTTCAGGTCGTCGATGCCGATCAGCGGGATATCGTGGTGGACCTTCTTGGTGTCGGTAATAAAGTCACGGGCCCGCTCATAACGTTTACCGGTGTAGAACACCGAAGCCACCCCATAGCAGCCGGCGGCACGCATGACCGAGCCAACGTTTTCGGGGGATTTGGGGTTGTACAGACCGATGCAGCTGTAGCGTTTATTGCCCACGGGAGAGGGTGCCTTCGAGAAAAACCGCGATTATACGGGGATTGCTCGAACAGCGGTCGGTATAGAAATGGCGGGTCTGGGGGATTGTCATCGCGGGCAAGCCCGGCTCCCACATTTGAAATGCATTCACCTGTGGGAGCCGGGCTTGCCCGCGATAGCGTCGTTGCGTTCAGCGCCGAGTGTCAGTCGTCCTTTTTCATCAACCCCGCCAACGCCGCAAAGGGGTTGTGCGTAGCCTTGGCGATGGTCGGGCTGCTGGTGGAGCCTTCGCCGAAGTACTGTTGGTCGGTATAGCGGGAGTGTTCGTTGTCGTGGCAGTACAAGCACAACAACTCCCAGTTGGAACCGTCCTGGGGGTTGTCGTCATGGTTGTGGTTGCGGTGGTGCACGGTCAGTTCGCTGAGGCGCTTGCCAGCGAATTCACGGGCGCAACGGCCACACACGTGGGGGTACATTTTCAGGGCTTTGTCGCGGTAGCCCATTTCCCGGTCGCGCTGGGCATCGGCGAGGATGCGGTCCAGCTTGGCGGTGTGGGAGGGCGGGTTGGTCGAGCTCATCATGGCTCCTGTTCATTTATTGGATAGATCACGGATGACGTTGATTCTAGCTGCTCGCCTGGCAATTTGCCTCAGCCCTTGAGCTTCTCGGCAATCCAGATGGTATGCCGGGTGCCCTTGTTGCCATGGGCGAAGACTTGCACTTCCTCGGCCTTGAAGCCGGCCTTGCGCAGTTTGTCGCTGAACTGCTTGTCGGCGCTGGCCGACCACACGGCCAGCACGCCCTTGGGGCGTAGGGCCTTGGCGCAGGCGCTGAGGCCACCGGCGGAGTACAGCCAGCTGTTGGCTTTTTGCGTCAGGCCTTCGGGGCCGTTGTCGACGTCGAGCATGATTGCATCAAAGCCCTGGGGCTCGGCCTGCAGGACCTTGGCCACGTCTTCCAGGCGGATCACGGTGCGCGGGTCCTGCAACGGGTTGCCGGATTTTTCTCCAAGAGGGCCGCGATTCCATTCCACTACGCCCGGCACCAATTCTGCCACGACCACTTGCGCCGTCTTGCCCAGGTGCTTGAGCGCCGAGGCCAGGGTGAACCCCATGCCCAGGCCGCCAATCAATACCCGCGAGCCGGGGCGCCCGGCAACTTTGCGACAGGGGATTTCTGCCAGGGCGTCTTCGGAACCGTGCATGCGCGTGTTCATCAATTGCCCGCCGTCACCACCCTGGATCTTGATCACAAAATCCTCGCCGTACTCGAACAGGCACAGGGCGCCGCCGTTGTCGGGGATGGGGGTGGTGTCGAGCAGCACGAAACGTTTCATGGAAATCTCATTGGGAAGGGCATTCTTGCGCGGTTGGGAGTAGCCTTGGGACTGGTTAACAGTCAGGCCATGGAGCCATCGATGAAGTGCAGCATTCTAGCGGTCATTGTAGGGAGTGTGCTCACATTGGGTGCCGCACATGCCCAGCAGTTGCAACCCGTGCCGAACACACCGGCGACCACCACGGGTGCACCGGGTACTGCAACGCCAACCCCCTATCCGCAAGTCACCCCGCCGATGGCACCCAAGCCACAAGGGGCCGGGGCGCCGTTGTTGCCGCCGATTGAAATGCCCAAGCCGCCCAAGGACCAGACCTTGCCCGGCCTGCAGCAAAGCGACAGCAAGCCGAAGGCGCCGGCAGCGGGTTCTTAAACCAACCCCAGGGCCTTGAACACAAAGGCGTATTCCAGGGCTACGTCACGCAGGCCCTGGTAGCGCCCGCTCATGCCGCCATGGCCGGCGCCCAGTTCGGTCTTGAGCAGCAGCAGGTTGTCGTCGGTCTTGGTGGCGCGCAACTTGGCCACCCATTTGGCGGCTTCCCAGTACTGCACTCGGCTGTCGTTATAGCCGGCGATCACCAGCATCGCCGGGTACGCCTGGGCGCTGACGTTTTCGTACGGCGCATAGGCCTTGATCCGCTCGTACACCTCGGGTTCCTGTGGGTTGCCCCACTCGTCATATTCAGTGACGGTCAGTGGCAGGTCCGGGTCGAGCATGGTGTTGAGCACATCGACAAAGGGCACTTCGGCGATCGCTGCCTGGAACAGTTCCGGGCGCTGGTTGAGCACGGCACCGATCAACAGCCCGCCGGCGCTGCCGCCGCTGATGGCCAGTTGCTTGGAAGTGGTCAGGCCTTGGGCGATCAAGTGTTCGGCACAGGCAATAAAGTCGCTGAAGGTGTTTTGCTTGTGCTCCTGCTTGCCGGCGCGATACCAGGCTTCGCCCAGTTCGCCGCCGCCGCGCACGTGGGCGATGGCAAACGCCACGCCCCGGTCCAGCAGGCTCAGGCGTGCATGGGAGAACCACGGGTCGAGGCTGGAACCGTAGGCACCGTAGCCATACAGGTACAGCGGCGTTGGCTGGCCCACCTGGTCGCGCTTGACCACCAGGCTGATCGGCACCTGGGTGCCATCGGCAGACGTCGCCCACAGTCGCTGGCTGACGTAGTCGTCAGCGTTGAACTCACCCAGCACCGGGGTTTCCTTGAGCACCTGCTGTGCGCCGCTGGCCAGTTCCAACTGGCGAACCTGCGCCGGGCGGTTCAGCGCTTCGTAACGCAGGCGGATCTTGTCGCTGTCGAACTCCAGGCTGTTTTGCACATACAGGCTGTAGGCCGCGTCTGGTAGTTCCACGCGATAGCTCGGCAGACCTTGTGGGTGCACGTCGATCACCGGCAGGCCGCCAATGCGCAGGCTCAGGGTCATGGCGCGGGCATTGAGCGTCACGCCATCGAGCATCACCGCGTCATCGTGGGCAATCAGGTTGTGCCACTGCTCTTCGCTGGGCACGCTGCCGTTGTCCGGCGCCTGGAACAGCGCAAAGTTGATGCCGTCGCGGTTGCTGCGGATAAACCAGGTCCACTGGTCGTCCAGCTTGCCGTGGTCGACATCGTATTCATGGCCTTCAACCCGTGGCGCCAGGCAGGCAAATGCCTGTTGCGGCTGCTCGGCGTCCAGGGCCCAGATTTCACTGGTGGTCTTGCTGCCCAGGGCCAGGAGCAGTTGGCGCTCGGAACTGGAGCGGTAGCAATGCAGGAAGAAGCGGCCGTCGGGCTCGTGGAACACCTGTTCGGCAGCGGTACCGTCCAGGCGATAGCGATACAGTTTGTGTGGGCGATGGGTGTCGTCCAGTTCGCCGAAGAACAGCGTCAGGCTGTCGTTGGCCCAGGTCATGCTGCCGTCGCAATTTTCGAAGGTCAGTTCGCTGACCTTGCCTGAAGACAATTCCTTCACGTACAGGGTGTAGATCTCTTCGCCATTGGTGTCCAGGCTGTAGGCCAGGCGCTTATGGTCCGGGCTGATGCTGAAGGCACCGAGGGAGAAAAACCCGCCATTGGCCAGCACATTCGGGTCCAGCAGCAATTCTTCGGCGCTCTCATCGATCTGCTGGCTGTCGTCGGCCGGGCGCGGGCAGCGATAGTGGCGTGGGTATTCGTCACCGGCGGTGGTGCGCGTGTAGTACAGGTAGGGCCCCCAGGGCGAGGGCAGTGACAGATCGGTCTCGAGGATGCGCCCCTTGATCTCTTGAAACAGCGTTTCGCGCAGCTCTTTTTGATCATCGAGCTGTGCCTCTTGCCAGGCATTCTCGGCCTTGAGGTAGTCGAGCACCTCGCTGCTGTCGCGTTCCTGCAACCAGGCATACGGGTCCTGGCCTGGGGCGCTGCGGGCAATCGGGGCGGCAGTGATGTGGGTCGATGGAGGCATGGATCACTCTCTGTCTGGCAGTGGGCCGACGGCATTGCAGCCGTGGCACGGAAAAGCCGTTATCATACGGGCCTGTTTGCCTACCTTGCCATGGACACCATGACCGAGAACGACTATCTGACCGCTTGGGGCCTCTACGCCTTCGCCGCTTTGGGCTGCCTGTTGGTATGGTTTCGCCTGACCCGCTGGATCTGGCGCTGGCTGCGCGAACCGCTGCGGTTGCTGATGGCGGTGCTGCTGTTAAGCCCGACCATTGTCGACCCGGTCAAGGAGCAGTTTGCCCCGGCCGTGGCTATCACCGCCCTGGATCTACTGCTCAAGGTGGGCAATAACGCCTGGCGAGCGGTTTCCGATTTGCTTATGTACGCGATGATTGCCTTTGGCCTGTACCTGGTCTTTGTGCTGACCCGCTGGCCCATCGAGCGTGCCGCCAAGGCCCGGCGTGAGCAGAAGGCCGCCGCTGCGGCAGCGGTCGCGGCCGAGCCTGAAGACGACGAACCCTATGGCCGGCCGCCGGCCCCTGTCAGTGGCATGCGGGTCGAGCCGCGTCTTTAACGTTGTAAGCCCTGCATCGAGAGTCCTGGCATGTGTGAATTATTGGGCATGAGTGCCAACGTACCGACCGATATCGTGTTCAGCTTCACCGGGCTGATGCAGCGCGGTGGGCGGACCGGGCCGCACCGCGACGGCTGGGGCATTGCCTTCTACGAGGGCCGTGGCCTGCGGCTGTTCCAGGACCCGGCGGCCAGCAGCGAGTCTGAGGTGGCGCTGCTGGTGCAGCGTTATCCGATCAAGAGCGAAGTGGTGATTGGCCATATCCGCCAGGCCAACGTCGGCAAGGTCAGCCTGTCCAACACCCATCCGTTTGTGCGCGAATTGTGGGGGCGCAACTGGTGTTTTGCGCATAACGGCCAGTTGGCCGACTTCACGCCCCAGGCCACGTTCTACCGGCCGGTAGGCGATACCGACAGCGAAGCGGCGTTCTGTGACCTGCTCAACCGTATTCGTGAGGCGTTTCCCGAGCCGGTGGATATCGAGCAAGTGCTGCCGGACCTGATCGCCGCCTGCGCCGAATACCGCAGCAAAGGCGTGTTCAACTGCCTGCTCAGTGATGGTGACTGGCTGTTCTGCTACTGCTCGACCAAACTGGCGCAGATCACCCGTCGCGCACCATTTGGCCCTGCGCGCCTGAAAGATGTCGACGTGATCGTCGATTTTCAGGCCGAAACCACGCCAAACGATGTAGTAACGGTGATTGCCACCGAACCCTTGACCGAAAACGAGACCTGGACCCGCTACGAACCGGGCCAGTGGAGCCTGTGGCGGCGCGGTGAATGCGTGCGCCAGGGTACAACCGCATAAGGACGTCGATTATGTTGCTCAGCTATCTGCGCCTGGTGTTGTTTGCCATCGGCTTGTTGGTCGGGGTGCAAGTCCCGGGGTTTATCAACGACTACGCCAAGCGCGTCGAAGCCCATTTGATCGAAGCCCAGACCGGCCTGCGCGGGTTTGAAAGCACTGCGCAGCAGTTCTTCAATGGCGATTTGCAGGCATTGGTGGCGCATTACCGCGCCAGTGAGGATCCGGTGTTCCGCAGCGATGCCAACAGCCTTGGCACTTTGCTCGATCGCCAGGTGGCGTTGGACAAGCAGTTCCAGGCCATGCAGGGGCCGTGGTACATCCGCGCCTTGCAGGTGGCGGTGGCCGCCGACCCGGATATCCGCAAGGAGACCTGGAATGGCTACAGCTACCAGATCCTCCTGACCCCCGAAGCCATGGGCTGGGGCCTGGGCGGGGCGATGCTGTTGTCGTTCGGCCTGGAATGCCTGTTCCGCCTGATCGACTGGGTGGTACTGGGTGGCAAGCGTCTGCGCCAGAGCCGACCGATTGAAGAGCGGGACCTCAAGGGTTTGTAAATCCAAATGTGGAACGGGGTTTGTAGACCCTCGCTTGCTCCCCTGTGGCGAGCGGGCTTGCCCCGCGCTGGGCTGCGAAGCAGCCCCAAACCCGGCCATTGCGGTTTATCTGAAGAAACGCGCCGGGCTTATTGGGGCTGCTTCGCAGCCCAGCGCGGGGCAAGCCCGCTCGCCACAGCGGCCCTGGCTGCTTGGATTTACGCGTTGCGGCAAAAATGCTGCGGTTTACAGGCAAGCCAGCCCCTGCCGTTTCAATCGGGTTTCTTCAGTGAGGGTGGGTGACTGAGCACCATGCGTTCTTCACCCACTTCCTCGGCATACCGCGCCACGACGCTCTGGCACAACGCAACAATCTCCTCCACCAACTCCACGCCCACCCGCCACGACACCACCACCTGCAGGTTTGGTAAGCGCTGCGTCATGGGCAGCATGACCAGTTCGCCCCGCGCCAACTCTTCGCTGACCAGCACCGGCGGCAGCGCGCCGATACCGAAGCCGTCGCGCAGCAAGCGGGTGATGGCCGACACCGAATTCACACAGTTCATACGCGGCGCCGCCACGCCATGGGCCTGCATCAGGCTCAGCACGTCCTGGTGCGGGTGGGAGTTTTTCGAATAGGTGATGATCCGCTCTTGGGCCAACTCGGCCAGGGAGGCGTAGTCACGGTTGTAGATGCTATGGCTGGCGACGATCCAGCCCATGGGGTGGCTGGCCAGTTCCAGGCTGCGCACCGATTCCTGGCGTAGCAGGTCGGTTTGCAGGATCAGATCGAGAAAGCCTTTTTGCAGTTGATCGCTGAGGTTGAGCGCGGTATCGGCGACCAGCTCGATTTCCACCAGGGGGAAGTGGTCCATCAGTTCGGTCACCAGCGGGCTGAGCCAGGTATGGATCACCGTGTCCATCGCGCCGATGCGGATGCGTCCGACCTTGCTGCTGGTGGTTTCCAGCGACTGCTTGAGCCCCTGCATGGTGACCATCATCTGCTCGGCATAATCGAGCACCTTAATCCCATCCGGGGTCAGGCTCACCCCTCGTGAGTCACGCAGGAACAGTTTCACCCCCAGCTCGCTTTCCAGTACCGCAATGCGGCTGGAGATCGAGGCCTGGGTGGTGAACAGCTTCTCTGCCGTCAGCCGGAAGCTCTTGAGCCGGGCTACCCAGACGAAGGTTTCGAGGAACTTCAAATTCATGGGATCAACTTTTTCTTATGCATGGATCGGTTTTTATTAGTTGGACGCAGCAGGGGCTGCGCGCCAAAAATCGGGCTGTCTCACGATAAGCGTCGTCGGGGCTCAGGACAACATCGTTGCGGGATCTTGGTAAAAGATCCCACACTACAAAAAAATAAAGCCTACAGGAGTCTTCACCGTGAGCCGCCTGCTACTGAATTGCGACATCGGCGAAAGCTTTGGCGCCTGGACCATCGGTCTGGATGCCGAGGTCATGCCATTCATTGATTGCGCCAATATTGCCTGCGGCTTCCACGCCGGCGACCCGAGCATCATGCGCAAGACCGTCGCCCTGGCATTGCAGCATGGCGTGCAGATCGGTGCGCACCCGGCCTATCAGGACCTGGCAGGCTTTGGCCGCCGCTCCATGGCGTATGGGGCCGAGGAACTCCAGGACCTGCTGCATTACCAGATCGGTGCCCTCGACGGTATCTGCCGGGCCCAGGGTGGCCGGGTCAGCTACGTCAAGCCCCATGGCGCGATGTACAACGACATGATGGCCAAGCCTGCGCAACTGCGCGCGGTGATCCAGGCCGTGGCGGCGTACGACGCCAGCCTGCCGTTGATGCTCATGGCTACCCGCGACAACAGCGCCGCCCAGGCCCTGGGTGATGAGTATGGCGTGACCCTGTGGTTCGAAGCCTTTGCCGACCGCGCCTATGACAACGCCGGGCACCTGGTCTCGCGCCAGTTGCCCGGGGCCGTGCATCATGATGCGCAGGTCATCCTCCAGCAGGCCCTGACCATTGCCCGTGGCGAAACCCTGGTCGCCAGCGATGGCAGCCCCTTGCTGTTGCAGGCCGACACCCTTTGCGTGCATGGCGATAACGCCAGCTCGGTGGCAGCGGTGCAGCGCATTCGCCAGGCGTTGACGCCACCATGAAGCCACGGATTGAAGTAGTGGCCATCGACTGCCTGATGGTGCGCCTGTTTGATGCAATAGCCGAAGACAACATGCCCTGGATGCTCGCCGCCACGCGCCGCCTGCGCGAGGGCTTTGGCTCGGCGTTGGTGGACCTGGTGCCTTCCTACACGACGCTGATGGTGCATTACGACCTGCTGGCGCTGAGTCCGGCACAGGCACGGGAGCTGATCGATCAGGCGCTTACCGACCTGCAGCCACAGGCCCAGGGCAGCGGGCACTGTCACGTGTTGCCGGTGTGGTACGACCTGAGCGTCGGCCCTGAACTGACCTTGCTCGCCCAGCGCAGCGGGCTTGCGGTCGACGAGGTGATTCGGCGCCACAGCCAGCATCACTATCAGGTTTTCGCCCTGGGTTTTGCCCCAGGTTTTGCCTTTATGGGCCTGGTCGAAGAACAGCTCGCCGCGCCACGCCTGAACACCCCGCGCAAACGCGTGGCGCCGGGTAGCGTCGGCATCGCCGAGCGGCAGACCGCAGCCTACCCAGTGGAGTCCCCAGGGGGCTGGAACCTGATCGGCCGCACCCCGGCCAAACTGTTCGACCGCGAGCGCGATGGCTACAGCCTCATGCAGCCAGGCGACGGTGTGCGTTTCGAAGCCATCGGCCGCGCTGAATTTATCAACCTGGGTGGCGATGACACGCCCTTGGAGGCCCAGGCATGAGCCGCTTGTTGATCGAGGCCAGCACCGCGCTGTGCCTGTTGCAGGACGCCGGGCGTTTTGGTGTGCGGCATCTGGGCGTGACCCAGGGTGGCGCGCTGGATTGGGTGTCGATGTCCTGGGCCAATTGGCTGCTGGGTAATCCACTGGATGCGCCGGTGGTGGAGATCACATTGGGCGGTTTTACCGTCCAGGCCCAAGGCTATTGCGTGCTGGCACTGGCCGGTGCTGATCTGGGGGCGTACATCGACGAGCGTACCATTAGCCCAGGGCGTAGTTTCATTCTGCAAAAAGGCCAGCGTTTGCGCTTCACCCAACCACACCGTGGCGCACGGGCTTACCTGGCGGCGCCGGGAGGTTTTGATGCGCCCAAGGTGCTGGGCAGTTGTGCCAGTGTTGGCCGCGAGGCCTTGGGCGGTTTGGACGGGTTTGGCCGGGCCCTGGCTGAAGGCGCTACGCTTGCCTATTGCGGCACGAGCAGCAATTTGCGTGAGTTGCCTGTGGAGCAATTACACCCAGCGGCTCCCCTGGACGTGATTCTCGGTGCGCAGATCGGCCAGTTCAGCGGCCAGAGCCTGTTCGATGCGTTTAACACCGAATGGGCCCTGGACAGCCGCGCCGACCGCATGGGCATGCGCCTGCTGGGCACGCCGCTGGCGTATCAGGGCGCGTCGCTGATCTCCGAAGGCATCCCCTTGGGCGCGATCCAGGTACCGCCGGATGGGCAGCCGATTGTGTTGCTCAATGATCGGCAGACCATTGGCGGCTACCCGCGATTGGGTGCGTTGACGCCGTTGTCCTTGGCGCGCCTGGCCCAGTGCCTGCCGGGGGAGAAGGTGCGGTTGGCGCCGGTGATGCAGGAGACGGCGCACCGGGAGCATCTGAGCTATTTGCAGCGATTTATGAACCGCTAAAGGCATCGCAGGCAAGCCAGCTCCCACATTTAAACTGCGTTCACACAGTAAAGTATGTGAATGCATTCCATGTGGGAGCTGGCTTGCCTGCGGTAGCGTCAGTGAATTCACCACCTATTTAGAGAGAAAGCGCATCCCTTCTTCCAATCCCCGCAAGGTCAGCGGATACATCTGGTCCTCAATCAAATCCCGCACGATATTGGTCGACGAGGTATAGCCCCAGGTATCTTTCGGGTACGGGTTAATCCAGATCAGCTTCTTGTACTTCTCCATGAACCGCTGCATCCACACATACCCCGGCTCCTCGTTCCAGTGCTCCACGCTGCCACCGGCCTGGGTGATTTCGTAAGGCGCCATGGCCGCATCGCCGATAAAGATCACCTTGTAGTCAGCGCCGTACTTGTGCAGCAGGTCCTGGGTCGAGGTGCGCTCGGAGGTGCGGCGCATGTTGTTCTTCCACACTGATTCATAAATGAAGTTGTGGAAGTAGAAGTACTCCAGGTGCTTGAACTCGGTCTTGCAGGCCGAAAACAGCTCCTCGCAGGTCTTGACGTGGGCATCCATCGAGCCGCCGATGTCGAACAGCAACAGCAATTTGACCGTGTTGCGCCGTTCCGGGCGCATCTGGATATTCAGCAGGCCAGCGTCGCGGGCGGTGTGGTCGATGGTGCCGTCGATATCCAGCTCTTCGGCCGCACCCTGGCGTGCAAATTTGCGCAGGCGGCGCAGCGCGACCTTGATATTGCGCGTGCCCAGCTCCACCGAATCATCGAGGTTCTTGTACTCGCGTTGATCCCAGACCTTGACCGCCTTGCCCTGGCGCTTGCCGGCATCGCCCACGCGAATGCCCTCGGGGTTGAAACCGCCGGAACCGAACGGGCTGGTGCCGCCGGTGCCGATCCATTTGTTGCCGCCGGCGTGGCGTTCCTTTTGTTCTTCCAGGCGTTTCTTGAACTCTTCGATCAGCTTGTCCAGGCCGCCCAAAGATTGGATCTGCGCGCGCTCTTCATCGCTCAGCGAACGCTCGAACTCCTTGCGCAGCCAGTCTTCGGGAATCAGCGCCTGCAAGTGATCGTCGAGTTTTTCCAGGCCGTTGAAGTAGGCGCCGAAGGCACGGTCGAACTTGTCGAAATGGCGCTCGTCTTTCACCAGGATCGCCCGGGACAAGTAGTAGAACTCGTCCATGTCGGCGAAGGTCACCCGTTGTTTCAGAGCGTTGATCAAGTCCAACAGCTCACGCACCGAGACCGGCACCTTGGCTGCACGCATTTCATTGAACAGGTTGAGCAGCATGGCAAAAGCCCTTATCGAGTGCCGCGACGGCTCATGAACGCCAGGCGCTCAAGCAGTTGCACATCCTGCTCGTTTTTCACCAGGGCGCCGGCCAGTGGCGGGATGGCCTTGGTCGGATCACGCTCGCGCAACACCGCTTCGCCGATGTTGTCGGCCATCAGCAGCTTGAGCCAGTCCACCAGTTCGGAGGTGGAAGGTTTTTTCTTCAGGCCCGGCACCTTGCGCACGTCGAAGAACACGTCCAGCGCTTCGCTGACCAGGTCTTTCTTGATGTCCGGGTAGTGCACGTCGACGATTTTCTGCAGGGTGGTGCGGTCGGGGAAGGCGATGTAGTGGAAGAAGCAGCGACGCAGGAACGCATCCGGCAGCTCTTTTTCGTTGTTGGACGTAATGATGATGATCGGGCGCTTCTTGGCCTTGATGGTCTCGTCGATTTCGTAGACGTAGAACTCCATCTTGTCGAGTTCTTGCAACAGGTCGTTGGGGAACTCGATGTCGGCCTTGTCGATCTCGTCGATCAGCAGGATCACCCGCTCTTCGGACTCGAAAGCCTCCCACAGCTTGCCCTTCTTCAGGTAGTTGCGCACGTCATGGACCTTGTCCACGCCTAGCTGCGAGTCGCGCAGGCGGCTGACCGCATCGTATTCATACAGGCCCTGGTGCGCCTTGGTGGTGGACTTGATGTGCCAGGTAATCAAGCGTGCGCCGAACGATTCGGCCAGTTGTTCGGCGAGCATGGTCTTACCGGTGCCCGGCTCGCCCTTGACCAGCAGCGGGCGCTCCAATGTGATGGCAGCGTTGACCGCCAGTTTCAGGTCATCGGTGGCAACGTAGGCCTGGGTGCCTTCGAACTTCATTTCTCAATCCTCGAACATGACGCCGGTAGTCAGCATGCCTGCGACTATAACGCGCAGCCCCGGTGACTGTGAACGCAGACGGGTTATTCAGTCTCTGAATGACCAGTCACGCCACGGTCAATCCGCGCTGGGCTTGGGTTGTTCGTAGCGGGCATTGAACGCCTGGACGAAACCATTGCGCAAAATCTGCAAAAACGCCTGGAATGCGCTGATATCTTGCTGGTGCACGCTGCCACTGAGCTCGACTCGGGTGGCGAACTGGTTTTTGCTCTGGTTCTTCAGGACGGTTTCGCTGGCGCCGACCACGGCTTCCCAGATCGAGCGGAAAATCCCCTTGTCCTTGTTCTCCACATCCTGCTGCCAGTCGAAGACTTCCACGTCCCGCAACAGTGGCTTGATATAACCGGTCAGTTGGGCTTTTTCGGCCTGGGCCTCGATGACCACGTCGCCGGTGCCGGCTTTGAAGTCGAACTTGCCATAGGCCGAGGCGAAGTCGTTCATGCGCTTGAGCTGGATATCACGGGCGCGGAAGCGGAACTCGAAGTCTTCAAAGTTGCTCAACGGGTCGAAAGTCGCGCTGGCTTCCAGTGGTGCATGCCCCAGCAACATGGCCTTGCCGTCAAAGCGCGCATCGCGCTTGCCTTCGACGTCCACCACATTGGTCAGGTTATAGAGGCTGGCGTTGACCTGGGTGGCGCCGATGTTGACCGGCGGCTTTGAATTGAAGTTGTGAAAGGCGATCTTGCCGTCGTCGATCCGCACTTCGTTGAGGGTGATGGGCAGCAGCTTGCCCAGTTGTGCCCGCCAGTCGGTGCCGCGACCGGTCTGGGACGCCTGTTTGTTGGGGCCGCCGTCGACGAAGTTGAGTTCTGGCTCGACGAATTGCACTTCGGCTACAACCGCATGGTCGTACCATAAGGAATGCCAACTGACCGACAGATCGATCACCGGGGCCTTGACGAACGGTACGGGCACCTTGCCATCGACCTTGACGATCTGCAGGCCGTTGATCCGGTACGCGCCGCGCCATAGCGCCAGGTCGACATCAGTCACTTGGCCACGGTAGTCGCCCATATCGGCGAGTTTTTCGTTGAGGTAGTTGCGCACCAGGTAGGGCAGGGCGATATCCAGTGCCACCAGCACGACCACCAGCCCGGCGACCGTCCATATCGGCCAACTGTAGCGACGCTTCATAGGTTTTTCCTCCCTGTGTATAGGCGGTTGACTACGCAGGCAGCGCCAACGTTCCTCGACTGGACGCCTTGGAGTACGAGGCATACCCTTATTGCCTTCTTGAAACCGCCTAAAGGACCCCGCCATGAGCCGCATTTTTGCAGACAACGCGCACTCCATCGGTAACACGCCCCTGGTTCAGATCAACCGCATCGCGCCCCGTGGCGTGACCATCCTGGCCAAGATCGAAGGGCGTAACCCTGGGTATTCGGTGAAGTGCCGGATCGGCGCGAACATGATCTGGGACGCGGAAAGCAGCGGCAAACTCAAGCCTGGCATGACCATCGTCGAGCCGACTTCGGGTAACACCGGGATTGGCCTGGCCTTTGTCGCCGCTGCCCGTGGCTACAAGTTGCTGCTGACCATGCCTGCCTCCATGAGCATCGAGCGGCGCAAGGTGCTCAAGGCCCTGGGCGCTGAACTGGTGCTGACCGAGCCGGCCAAGGGCATGAAGGGCGCGATCGAGAAAGCTGGCGAAATCCTTGCCAGCGACCCGGCGACCTACTTCATGCCGGCCCAGTTCGACAACCCGGCCAACCCGGCCATCCATGAAAAAACCACCGGCCCGGAAATCTGGAACGACACCGATGGCGCCGTGGATGTGCTGGTAGCGGGTGTGGGTACGGGTGGGACCATCACCGGTGTGTCGCGTTACATCAAGAATACAGCGGGCAAACCGATCCTCTCGGTGGCCGTGGAGCCCATCAGTTCGCCGGTGATTACCCAGGCGTTGGCCGGTGAGGAAATCAAGCCCAGCCCCCATAAGATCCAGGGTATTGGCGCAGGGTTTGTGCCGAAGAACCTCGACCTGTCGATGGTCGACCGGGTGGAGTTGGTCAGTGACGAGGAGTCCAAGGCCATGGCCCTGCGTTTGATGCAGGAAGAAGGCATCCTGTGCGGGATTTCCTGTGGTGCGGCGATGGCCGTCGCGGTACGCCTGGCGGAGAAACCGGAAATGCAGGGCAAGACCATTGTGGTAATCCTGCCGGACTCCGGCGAGCGTTACCTGTCGAGCATGCTGTTCAGCGATCTGTTCACCGACCAGGAAAACCAGGCCTGACCCTGTAGGAGCGAGCTTGCCCGCGAAGACCCTGAGGGCGCCGCGTCTAACCAGAAGGCACGCGTAGCGTTTTCATTCTTCGCCTGAATGCCCCTTGCAGACACGCTCGCTCCTACAGAAATCGGGTTGATCCAAATCAGCCCGGTTTGATGCCCTTTATGCATAATTGTTTGCTCGCCGCGCCCCCCTTAAAACGTATTGTTGGATAACGCGGGTTTTTCCTCCGGCCTGGAGTGTTTATCATGGCCGGCTGCTATGTCGGGTTTCCCGCTGCCGGGAGGCTATTTCCAGGAGTTGCTGCATGACCTTTTCTTTGGCCGCCAAGCTGTCGGTGCTGCTGTTGTTTATCGGCAGTACGCTTTACGTGCATTTGCGCGGCAAGGCGCGTTTGCCGGTGCTGCGCCAGTTCGTCAACCATTCGGCACTGTTCGCCCCGTACAACGCCTTGATGTACATCTTTTCGGCTGTGCCGTCCAAGCCGTACCTGGACCGCAGCAAGTTCCCGGAACTGGATGTGCTCAAGGACAACTGGGAAGTGATCCGCGACGAGGCCATGCACCTGTTTGACGAAGGCTATATCCGCGCCGCCGAGAAGAACAACGATGCTGGTTTTGGCTCGTTCTTCAAGAAGGGTTGGAAGCGCTTCTACCTCAAGTGGTACGACAAACCACTGCCGTCGGCCGAGTTGCTGTGCCCAAAAACCGTGGCCCTGGTCAGCAGCATCCCCAACGTCAAGGGCGCCATGTTTGCCCTGTTGCCGGGCGGCAGCCACCTCAATCCCCATCGCGACCCGTTTGCCGGGTCCCTGCGCTATCACTTGGGGTTGTCGACGCCCAACTCCGACGACTGCCGCATTTTCGTCGATGGCCAGGTCTACGCCTGGCGCGATGGTGAAGATGTGATGTTCGACGAAACCTACGTGCACTGGGTGAAGAACGAAACCGAGAAGACCCGGGTGATTCTGTTCTGCGATATCGAACGCCCCCTGAGCAACCGGCTGATGACCCGCATCAACCGCTGGGTCAGTGCCCAGTTGGGCCGCGCGACTGCGCCACAGAACCTGGACGACGAGCGCGTGGGCGGGATCAACCAGGCCTATGCCTGGAGCAAGAGCTTCAGCGATCGCTTCAGTGGTGTGGTCAAGCAGTGGAAGCGCAAGCACCCCAAAGCCTATCGCGTCATGCGGCCGGTATTGGCGGCGGTGGTGGTGGGGGCGTTGGTGTATTGGTTGTTTGGCTGATGGGTTCAAAAAACCGCTCGTATGAGCGGTTTTTTTATGACTTTTATTTTTCCGGGTGACCCGCCAAAAGGCTTGGTTCTTCAACGTTGCCGGCCATAGCCGCGCTGAGAAAACGGCGCTGATTGGCGGTCAGCACAGTGCTTTTAGGTTCCTGGCCGGCCTTGGACGACGCTTTTCGGGCGACGGGTTTTTTAATAAGTTCTCCCATGCAGCCTCCACGATTGATCATTAATTGAACATGTTTGCGATGCTATTCGTTCTCTACCGCTATCACAAGCCTGCCCCGTGAATCGAAGTCAAAGCCCAGGTTTTGATAGAGGGGAATAGCCCCGGGTGCGGGCTCCTGAATTTCTATCCATTGGCTGCCAATGATTCTCGCGTAATGGTCGATGGCAATCATCGTCAGTGATGCTATGCGGCTTTTCAAAGGGTGGGATTTTCCAGGTCTTCCCTCCAGGCGGATGACCTTGATCCGCAATCGGCTTTGATTGGGATTGGCAAAGCACAGCCCACAGAGCACCTCGTCGTACCAGAGGGACAAATCGAACGCCATCGGTTCACGGCCTTTCCATGTCGCAACCTCGTCCCATGAGAAGTGAGAGTCTTCTGCCCAGTCCTGATAGGCAGCCAATGCATGGCTGTCGATCAATTCAAAACGGACATGGGTCAAGTCGATCTCTGCGCCTTGGGCGTCGGTGTGTTTCAGGTTTTTGTACCACTGTTGAGTCGATGCATTCGCAAGGCGTAAAGCTTTGGATCGGTAGAGCTGGTATCGCAAGGAGTCGCGTGTTTTTGGCATTGGCGGTCATGAGTCGAAAGCCTCCTGAAGAGGAGTGAGTTGGTTTTTCCCAAGGCTAGAGGTGGTTTTTCAACTTGTCCTTACTGGCCTTTTGGCAAAGCCATTGCAAAGCGTGTCACCGGCTGGTTATAGTCGGCGCCAGGTGTTTCACAGCACCTTTAATCCCTTCAAAAAAGATCAGCCCATGCCTGCTTCCCCACGCATAGCGGTAGTCGATTCAGCGGTCAACGCTGCGGTCGTGCCGTGTGGGAGCCAGCAGCCTGCGCAGATCAGTCATTACCCTCCACCTGTCAGTAGCACGCCGGTGTACGCAGTCGTATCACCGCCGGGCGTTGGCATTTCGGGCTGATCAGCAGATCACTGTTGCCCGTTGCCTGCCTGTACCGAACCTACTGAATTTCAGCCTTGGCTGAGTTGGCTTTTTGCCTGACTACAGGTGTTCATCATGTCTGTTCTTTCGAAACAATCCGTGGCCGCGGCGGCCTCGACGAGCCTGTTTGTCCTGCTGTGGAGCAGCGGGGCGATTTTCTCCAAGCTGGGCCTGGCCCATGCATCACCCTTTGCCTTCCTGTTGATCCGCTTTGCCATTGCCCTGGCGGGCCTGGTGGTGCTGGTACCGATCCTCAAGCTCAGGTTGCCGCGCCCGGGCAAACCGCTGTGGTATGCGGTGGCCACCGGGCTGGTGCTGCTGGGGGCCTATCAGATTTTCTATCTGCTGGCCCTGGACCTGAAGATCACCCCTGGTGTGATGGCAACCATCATGGGCGTGCAACCGATCCTCACCGTGGTGTTGATGGAGCGCCAGCGTTCATGGCGTCGGATATTCGGCCTGGTGCTGGGGTTGGTGGGGCTGATCATGGTGGTGTACCAGGGCATCGGTCTGGCCGGCATGTCCCTGGCCGGCATGCTGTTTGGCTTGCTGGCGCTGGCGAGCATGACCCTGGGCTCGATCATGCAGAAGCGCATTACCGAGAACCCATTGGGCACCTTGCCAGTGCAGTACCTGGCGGGCTTGTTGTTGTGCGCAGTGTTCGTGCCGTTCCAGCCTTTTCATTTCGAGCACAGCAGCCGCTTTTACCTGCCGGTGTTGTGGATGGGGCTGGTGGTGTCACTGTTGGCGACGCTGCTGCTGTACCGCCTGATCGCCCGGGGCAACCTGGTGAATGTCACCAGCCTGTTCTACCTGGTGCCAGCGGTGACTGCGGTGATGGACTACCTGATCTTTGGCAATCGGCTGGCGCTGCTGAGTGTGCTGGGGATGGGCTTGATCATCGTCGGCTTGGTGTTCGTTTTCCGTAAAGCCTGATACCCCGTGTAGGCGCCGGCAAGCCGGCTCCTACACGGTCTTGATCAGTTTCCCTGGGCGTAGCACCAGCCACAGCGCCCCCGCGATCAACATCCCGCCATACAGATGGGCCATGGACAACGGTTCATCCAGCAGCAATGCGCCCCACAACACGCCGAACGGCGGAATCATGAAGGTAACGGTCATCGACTTCACCGGCCCGATGGATGTCAGCAAGCGGAAGTACAGGATGTAGGCAAACGCCGTACACAACAGCCCCAAACCGAGCAGCGACAACCACACATTCCAGCCACCCCAACTGGCGGGCGGATGGCTGATGGCGCTCCAGCCAAACCAAGGCAATAGAAACAATGTGGCACCGAGCATGCTGCCCAAGGCCGAAAGACGGCTGTCCAGGCCACCCTGTTGATCCAGCCAGCGGCGCGCCAGGAAGCCGGCGAAGCCGTAGCAGGTGGTTGCCAGCAGGCAGGCGAGGGCGCCCATCAGCAGTTCCAGGTCAAAGGCCACCGGCCCGGCCCGCGTGAGGATGCCCACGCCGAACAAACCCAGGCCTACTCCGGTAATCTTCGACAGCGTCAGCCGTTCATGGAAAAACAGCCCGCCAATCAATACGCCCATCAACGGCGTCGTCGCGTTGAAAATCGCTGAATAACCTGCGGGCAAGACCTGGGCCGCTACCGAATACATGGTCGCAGGGATCCCGGAGTTGATCACCCCGAGCAACAGCACGGTCTTGAATTTACCGCGGAAATCCCAGCTCACCCGCAGGATTGCCAGGATCACCAGCAAGCCGGCTGCGGCAATTGACACCCGGAAGAATGCTGTAGGAATCGTGCCGATCTCGGGTGCGATAATCCGCATGAACAGAAAGCTCGCGCCCCAGATGGCGGCCAGTACCAGCAGGTACAGGGTGTCGACAGGTCTCACGGACAGCTCCTTTTTAATCAGGGCGAGAGTGTTGCCCAGGGACCTGCCTGACACAATCTTTTACGTATCCACTACACAATAAAGCGCGTCACCAAACCATTGAGGTCCACCGCCAGGCGCGACAGCTCCTGGCTGGCGGCCGAGGTCTGGGTCGCCCCGGCGGCGGTCTGGGTCGACAGGTCGCGGATGTTCACCAGGCTCCGATCCACCTCCCGGGCCACCGACGCCTGTTGCTCGGCAGCACTGGCGATCACCAGGTTGCGCTGGTTGATCTGCGAAATGGCGGCGGTGATTTTTTCCAGGGCGCTGCCTGCGCTGTTGGCCCGTTGCAACGTCTGGCTGGCGTGCTCGGCGCTGCTGGTGAGGGCGCCGACCGTGTCCTGCGTGCCTTGCTGGATACCGGTGATCATCTGCTCGATTTCTTCGGTGGAGTCCTGGGTCCGTTGTGCCAGGGAACGTACCTCGTCGGCCACCACCGCAAAGCCCCGCCCGGCCTCGCCAGCGCGGGCGGCTTCAATGGCGGCGTTGAGCGCAAGCAGGTTGGTCTGCCCGGCAATCCCGCGTATCACTTCCAGCACCTTACTGATGTCTTGCGCCTGCACCGCCAGGCCCTCGGCCTTGCCCGAAGCGTCGAGCACCTCGTTGACCAGGTTCTGGATCGAGCTGATGGTTTCGCTGATCTGATAGTGCCCGTGCTTGCTGTCTTCATCGGACGCCTGGGAGGCTTCGGCGCTGGAGACCGCATTGCCCGCTACCTCATCCACTGCCGCGCTCATTTGCGTGACGGCGGTGGCGGCCTGCTCGATTTCATCGTTCTGGGCTTGCAGGCCGCGAGTGCTTTGCTCCATCACCGAGCTCATCTCTTCGGCGGCCGAGGCCAACTGCTGGGCGGATTCGCTGATACCGCGAATGGTCGCCTGCAATTGCTCCTGCATGGTGGCCAGGGCGCCCAGCAACTGTGCCGGTTCGTCCTTGCCCTGCACGTGAATCGGCTGGCTCAGGTCGCCGGCGGCAATCGTACGTGCCGCGCGCAACGCCTGCGCCAGGGGCGTGGTGATGCTGCGGGTCAACAACCAGGCCAGTAGCAACGTCGCGATCAGGGCGACTGCGATGATGACGCCGACGATCCACTGTGCACTCTGATACACCTGCGCCGCCGATTGCGCCGCATCCTGCGCGCCTTGCTGGTTGAAATCGATCAACGCGTCCAGGCTCCGGCCGAGGATCACGCCCTGGGGCGTCAACTTGTCGGTGAGCAAGGTCAGGGCCTGCATCTGCTCATCCTGGTCTACCCGTTGGATCAACTGGTCGACGATGGTCATATAACCCGCCGCGGTGGTTTTGAGCTGGTCCAGTAGCTGACGCTCCTGATCATTGCTCAACAGGGCCTGGTGATTGTCCAGGCGCTCCTGCAACTGCGCGCGCTCCTTGGCGATCAAACCTTTGCTTCGCTCGCGCACCGCCGACTCATCGGTGGTCAACAAGCGCAGCGCCTCCAGGCGGATCGCCGCGACGTTGGCGGCGCTGTCGTGGATGTTCTCGATGCTCGGCATCCAAGCCGTTTCAATGATGGCGGCACTTTCGCGCAGCTTGGCCATCTGCCCCAGGCCAAACAACCCGACCAGCACCAGCAGGCCGGCCAATACCGCAAAACTCAGACTGGCGCGCAGGCCGATCCCCATATTCCTCAATGACATTGCAATGCTCCTTGGGCGATTTAAAGCCGTTCCCGAGCCGGTCTTTTGACCTTTTTATCAGGGAAGGGGGTGGCTATATAGCAAAGTGCCATCACTGAGGTAATCAGGGTTTCCCTTACATTGGATCCACGTTTGTATAAGGCCGCAGAGCCCACGCCGGCCTGAGTTGTTCCCTGCTTTTGGTGCCAGCGCCCGGCTTTTGCGGCCTTCAGGTGAATCGATTCATCGACGCGACGTGACTTTGGGGTGTTTTATTGACCGGATGGTCGAATTAAAAAATCGTAAACATTTGTTTGTGGTGCACCGATCCGCGTGGCATCGCCCGGCAAAAATTGTACTTCTCCTGCTTGCGGACTCTGGCTAATCTCAGGGCTTCCGAACGCCCGCAGAGGTCTCCGACATGCCGCAGCAAACGCCTGCCATCGACACCGCGCAGTCCATCGCACAGATGATCCTTGATGGCTTCGACGATTACCGCGAGCACTTTCGCCAGATCACCGACGGCGCCCGCGAGCGCTTTGAGAAGGCCCAGTGGCAGGAGGCGCAAACCGCCTCGGCGGCGCGGATCAACCTGTACGAAGAAAAGGTCGGTGAAGTCACCACGCGCCTGCGGGCAACCTTTGACGCAGGCGCGTTGCTGGATATCAAGTCCTGGCCACTGGTCAAGAGCGCCTATATCAGCCTGATCGACCTGCGGTTTGACGATGAGCTGTCCGAGACCTGGTACAACTCGATCTTTTGCGGGCTGTTCAGCCACGACCTGATCAGCGACGGCTGCATGTTCATCCACACCACTCGCCCGAGCCTGCGTCGCGCCCGCGCTGCGCAAACCCGCACCTACAAGCCCCAGGGCCAGCTGGCGGGCATGCTCGAGCAGATTTTCAGCGACTACCGCTTCAGTGAGCCCTACGCCGACCTGGCCGCCGACCTGCAGCGCCTCGAAGCGCAACTGCGCGAGAGCCTGCCGGATTGGGTCTGCAAGGACCCGGACCTCAACGTCGAGCTGTTTTCTTCGGTGCTCTATCGCAACAAAGGCGCATACCTGGTGGGCCGTCTCTATACCCGCGACGAACAGTGGCCGCTGGTGATCCCGCTGCTGCATCGCGAAGGGCAGGGCATCCGCATCGACGCGCTGATCACTGACGAAGCCGATGTGTCGATCATCTTCTCGTTCACCCGCTCCTATTTCATGGTGGATGTGCCGGTACCGGCGGAATTCATCGGCTTTCTCAAACGCATCCTGCCGGGCAAGCACATCGCCGAGCTGTACACCTCCATCGGCTTCTACAAACACGGCAAGTCAGAGTTCTACCGGGCGCTGATCAACCACCTGGCCAGCACCGACGACCAGTTCATCATGGCCCCGGGCGTGCGGGGGATGGTCATGAGCGTGTTCACCCTGCCGGGGTTCAACACGGTGTTCAAAATCATCAAGGACCGTTTCTCGCCGTCGAAGAACGTCAACCGTGCGACGGTCATCGAGAAGTACCGCCTGGTCAAAAGTGTCGACCGGGTCGGGCGCATGGCTGATACCCAGGAGTTCGCCGACTTCCGTTTCCCGTTGAGCAAATTCGAGCCGCAATGCCTGGCCGAACTGCTGGAAGTGGCTGCGGGCACGGTCGAGGTGGAAGGTGACACGGTACTGATTCGTCACTGCTGGACCGAACGGCGCATGACCCCGCTCAACCTCTACCTGGAAAACGCCAATGAGGCCCAGGTGCGCGAAGCCCTCGAAGATTACGGCCTGGCAATCAAACAGCTGGCGGCGGCGAATATCTTTCCCGGCGACATGCTGCTGAAAAACTTTGGCGTCACCCGCCACGGTCGCGTGGTGTTCTACGACTATGACGAGATCTGCTTCCTCACCGAAGCCAACTTCCGCCATATCCCGGCACCCCGAACCCCGGAAGATGAAATGGCCTCCGAGCCGTGGTATTCCATCGGCCCGCTGGACGTATTCCCCGAGGAGTTCCCGCCGTTCCTGTTTGCGGATGCCGGGCAACGGCGCTTGTTCGATGAGTTGCACGGTGAGCTGTACAACGCCGACTACTGGAAAGGCCTGCAAGAGGCGATTCGGGCGGGGAAAGTGATTGATGTGTTCCCGTACCGGCGCAAGGGCCTGGATAACGAATAAGGGCACTAATCCGTGTAGGAGCGGGCTTGCCCGCGATAGCGGTGGGGCAGGCAACATTGATGCAGGCAGTGCCGCCGTCATCGCAGCCTCGCTGGGGTGGGGCTCGACAGCTCCCAAACGTGATTTACGCGGCCTTTAACGTTGCGGGCGCTTTTCTGCCACAATTGCCGGCCGTGCATAAATAGACGACCTGCAAAGTACCTGATGACTGACCAAGCGCCCGCTATCGACCAACTCCTGAAGAACCTCGATCACGCCATGCTCGCCGACCGCCACCGCTTGCGCCGGCAGTTGCTTGAGCTGCGCAAGAAGCCCGATGAGGAGAAGCTGGCGCAGTGGGTGGCACGCATGCAGGCGTCCTGTGCCCAGGTCACGGCGCGCGCGGCCAGCGTGCCGCAGGTTCGTTACGACGACAGCCTGCCCATCGCCGCCAAGCGCGATGAAATCAAGGCTGCGCTGCAAAAGCACCAGGTGTTGATCATCGCGGGCGAGACCGGCTCGGGTAAAACCACGCAGTTGCCGAAAATCTGCCTGGAAATCGGTCGCGGCCAGTACGGCTTGATCGGCCATACCCAGCCTCGGCGTATTGCGGCGCGCAGTGTGGCGAGTCGGGTTGCCGAAGAACTGGCGACGCCTTTGGGCGCGCTGGTCGGCTATCAGGTGCGGTTCGAGGACCAGAGCGACTCCAACACCCTGATCAAGCTGATGACCGACGGCATCCTGCTGGCCGAGACCCAGAACGACCGCTACCTCGAGCGCTACGACACGATCATCGTCGACGAAGCCCACGAGCGCAGCCTGAACATCGACTTCCTGCTCGGCTATCTGAAGACCCTGCTGCCACGTCGCCCGGACCTCAAAGTCATCATCACGTCGGCCACCATCGACCTGGAGCGCTTCTCCAAGCACTTCGACGATGCGCCGATTGTCGAGGTCTCGGGGCGTACGTTCCCGGTGGAAACCTGGTACCGCCCACTGACCCTGGAACAGGACGAAGAGGGCAACCGCGTCGAAGACGACTTGACCGTGGACCAGGCGATCCTCGCCACCCTCGATGAAATTGCCGCCTTTGAACGCAGCGAGCGCAAGAGCCCGGGCGATGTGCTGGTGTTCCTGCCCGGTGAGCGCGAGATTCGCGATGCCGCCGACATGCTGCGCAAGGCCCAGCTCAAGCACACGGAAATCCTGCCGTTGTACGCGCGCCTGTCGCCGGCCGAACAGCAGCGCATTTTTCAGTCCCATCCGGGGCGGCGCGTGGTGCTGGCGACCAACGTCGCGGAAACCTCGCTGACCGTGCCGGGCATCCGCTACGTGATCGACAGCGGCACCGCCCGCATCAGTCGCTACAGCTACCGCGCCAAGGTCCAGCGCCTGCCGATCGAGGCGGTTTCCCAGGCCAGCGCCAACCAGCGTAAGGGGCGTTGCGGCCGGGTTGAACCGGGCATTTGCGTGCGCCTGTACAGCGAAGAAGATTTTATCGGGCGCCCGGAATTTACCGATCCGGAAATCCTGCGCACCAACCTGGCGGCAGTGATCCTGCAGATGCTGCACCTGCGCCTGGGCGAAATCACTGACTTCCCGTTTATCGAGCCACCGGATGGCAAGGCCATCAGCGATGGCTTCAACCTGCTGCAGGAACTCTCGGCGGTGGACCGCAACAGCCAACTGACGCCCCTGGGCCGGCAACTGGCGCGCCTGCCGGTGGACCCGCGCATGGGCCGCATGTTGCTGGAAGCGGCCAAGCTCGGCAGTTTGCAGGAAGTGCTGATCGTCGCCAGTGCCATGTCGATCCAGGACCCGCGCGAGCGCCCGCCGGAGCGCCAGCAAGCGGCCGACCAGGCCCACGCGCAATGGAAGGATCCCGATTCGGACTTCGCCGGGCTGGTCAACCTGTGGCGCGGCTTTGAAGAGCAGCGCCAGGAATTGACCGCCAGCCCGTTGCGCAACTGGTGTCGCAAGAATTTCCTCAACTACCTGCGCCTGCGCGAGTGGCGTGATTCCCACCGCCAGTTGAGCCTGATCTGCCGTGACATGCAGTTGACGGTCAACAAGGAGCCGGCGGATTTCCCGAAACTGCACAAGGCGGTGTTGTCCGGCCTGCTGAGCCAGATCGGCCAGAAGACCGAAGATGGCGACTATCTGGGTGCCCGTCAGCGGCGCTTCTGGATTCACCCGTCGTCGGGGATCGGCAAGAAGCGCCCGCAATGGTTGATGACCGCCGAGCTGGTGGAAACCACCAAGCTGTATGCGCGCATGGTGGCCAAGATCGATGCCGATTGGATCGAGCCCCTGGCCGGGCACTTGATCAAGAAAAACCACTTCGAGCCCCATTGGGAGAAGAAGCGCGGCCAGGTCGTGGCCTTCGAGCAGATCACCCTGTTCGGCCTGATTGTGGTGGGGCGCCGGCCGGTGCATTACGGGCCTGTGGACCCGGTGGTGTCGCGCGAGCTGTTTATCCGTGAAGGCCTGGTACGTGGCGAGATCCAGTCCCGGGCCAAGTGCCTGGCCGCCAACCAGCAGTTGCTGGAGCAATTGGACGAACTGGAAGCCAAGGCCCGGCGCCGCGATATCCTGGCCGACGAAGAAACCCTGTACGCCTTCTACGATGCGCGCCTGCCGGCGGAGATCCACCAGACGGCGACCTTCGACAGTTGGTACAAGATCACCAGCCAGAAAGACCCGCAACTGCTGATCATGCGCGAAGAAGACGTGCTGGCGCGCGAAGCCAGTGAAGTCACCGCTGCCCATTATCCGGACACGCTGCACCTGGGTGACCTGGCCCTGGCCTTGAGTTATCACTTTGAACCCAATCACCCGCGCGACGGCGTGACCTTGCGCGTGCCGGCGCCATTGTTGCCGGCCTTGCCTGCCGAGCGCCTGGAGTGGCTGGTGCCCGGGCTGATCGAGGCCAAGTGCATTGCCCTGGTGCGCAACCTGCCCAAGGTCCTGCGCAAGAACTTCGTGCCGGTGCCGGACTTCGTCAAGGCTGCGCTGCAACGTATCGAATTTGCCCAGGGCTCGCTGCCCCAGGCGCTGGGGCGCGAGCTGCTGCGCATGACCGGTGCGCGGGTCAGCGATGAAGCCTGGAGCGAAGCCGCGCAGCAGGTGGAAAACCATCTGAAAATGAACCTGGAAGTGGTGGACGCCCAGGGCAAGTTCCTCGGCGAGGGCCGCGACCTGGCCGCGCTGACAGCACGTTTTGTCGAAGCCAGCCAGGCCGCCCTGGCGGTGCCGCAGACTGCCAAAAGCCAGTTGCCGGTGGAGGCCAAGGTCTTCGCCGCCGTGGCCGAGACCACCCAGCAAAAGATTGCCGGGCTGTCGATGACGGTGTATCCGGCGTTGGTGGAGGAAAACGGGACGGTCAAGGAAGGGCGCTTCTCCACTGCTGCCGAAGCCGAGTTCCAGCATCGCCGTGCCTTGCAGCGTCTGTTGATGCAGCAACTGGCCGAACCGGCAAAATTCCTGCGCGGCAAGTTGCCCGGTCTTACCGAGCTGGGGCTGATGTACCGCGAGCTGGGACGTATCGACGCCCTGGTGGAAGACATTCTGCTGGCCAGCCTCGACAGTTGCGTACTGGAAGGCGAGGCCAGCCTGCCGAGGGATGGCGCTGGTTTGGCGGCCCTGGCCGAGCGCAAACGCGGCAGTTGGACCGAACATGCCGAACGCCTGGCGCGCCTGACCCTGGAAGTATTGAAGCTGTGGCACGGCCTGCAAAAGCGCTTCAAGGGCAAGATCGACCTGGCCCAGGCCGTGGCACTCAACGATATCAAGCAACAACTGAGCAACCTGGTGTACCCAGGCTTTGTGCGCGAAACCCCGGCGCAGTGGTTCAAGGAACTGCCGCGTTATCTCAAGGCCATCGAACTGCGCCTGGAAAAACTGCCCAGCCAGGTGCAGAAGGATCGGGTCTGGAGCGGCGAGTTGAGCGGCCTGTGGAGCCAGTACCAGACGCGGCTGAACAAGCACACTCAGGAAGGCAAGCGCGATCCGCAGTTGGAGCTTTACCGCTGGTGGCTGGAGGAATACCGGGTGTCGCTGTTTGCCCAGCAGTTGGGCACCAAGGTACCGATTTCCGACAAGCGTTTGAGCAAACAGTGGAGCCAGGTCGAGCCTTGACCTGCAATCCCGGGGGCAGGTGCGCGTGTGACAGGCGCCAAACCCCCCGGTTTATGGCAAACTTCGCCGTTATAAATGCCAGGATCGTCTAGATTGGCTGTATCAGCCTCGACGCGCCGGGACAAAGCGTTTCCCCGTTTGATGTCCGCGCGGCGGACTAGAGCGACTTACGGTTTGGTACGAAGGTACCAATCCCTTCTGCCTGAACAGATTTAGAGGAACGACCGTGCATAACGTCGTCATCAGCGGCACAGGCCTGTACACCCCGGCCAACAGCATCTCCAACGAAGAGCTGGTGCAGTCTTTCAATGCTTACGTTCAACAGTTCAATGCCGAGAACGCCGTGGCTATCGAGCAGGGTGACGTTCAGGCGTTGACCGAATCCAGCGCCGCCTTTATCGAAAAGGCTTCGGGTATCAAGAGCCGGTTTGTCATGGACAAGGAAGGCATTCTGGACCCCACGCGCATGACCCCGCGCCTGCCCGAGCGCTCCAACGACGAGTGGTCGATCCTCTGCCAGATGGCCGTGGGCGCCGCCGAGCAAGCCCTGCAGCGCGCCGGCAAGACTGCGGCCGATATCGACGGGGTGATCGTTGCCTGCTCCAACCTGCAACGCGCCTATCCGGCCATCGCCATCGAAGTCCAGGAAGCCCTGGGTATCCAGGGGTTCGGTTTTGACATGAACGTGGCCTGTTCTTCGGCGACCTTCGGCATCCAGAACGCCTGCAACAGCATCCAACTGGGCCAGGCCCGGGCGATCCTGATGGTCAACCCGGAGATCTGCACCGGCCACCTGAACTTCCGTGACCGCGACAGCCACTTCATCTTTGGCGATGCGGCCACCGCGGTGATTCTGGAGCGTGCCGACCTGGCCACTTCCGAGCACCAGTTCGACGTTGTCAGCACCAAGTTGCTGACCAAGTTCTCCAATACCATCCGCAACAACTTCGGCTTTCTCAACCGCGCTGCGGAAGAGGGCATTGGTGCGCCAGATAAACTTTTCGTGCAGGAAGGCCGCAAAGTCTTCCGTGATGTCTGCCCGATGGTTGCCGAGTTGATCGGCCAGCACCTGGTTGAAAACCAGTTGAGCGTGACCGACGTGAAGCGCTTCTGGCTGCACCAGGCCAACCTGAGCATGAACCACCTGATCGTCAAGAAACTGCTGGGCCGTGAAGCCGAGATCGAAGAGGCACCGGTGATCCTCGATACCTACGCCAACACCAGCTCGGCGGGTTCGGTGATTGCGTTCCACACCTACCAGGACGACCTGCCCAAGGGCGCGCTGGCGGTACTCAGCTCGTTTGGCGCCGGGTATTCGATTGGCAGCGTGATCCTGCGCAAGCGCTGAGTGGCCAGATTGTTGTGCAGGGGCTCGGTGGAGGCTTGTTGTGGCGAGGGGGCTTGTCCCCCGCTGGGCTGCGCAGCAGCCCCAAAACCACCCCCTCGGTCTGCCTGACACTACTCAGTGGGTTTTATGGGGGCTGCTGCGCAGCCCAGCGGGGGACAAGCCCCCTCGCCACAACGGCTCCCCTCAACACAGTGAGATTCTGAATGGCAGCAGCCGACGACGCGCACTTGCTTGAGCGCCTGCTCAAGGGCGAGCAGCAGGCCTATAAGGAGTTAGTCACCCAGTACCAGAGCGCCATGCGGGCGGTGGCCTACGCCATCGTTGGCCAGCGCTACGCTGACGAAGTGGTCCAGGACGCCTGGCTTTCGGTGGTACGCAGCCTCGCCAAGTTCGAAGGGCGCTCCAGCCTCAAGACCTGGCTGCTGACCATCACCGCCAACTCGGCCAAGGGGCGTTACAAACAGAACCGCCGGGAAGTGTTGCTCGACGACTTGCCGTCGCCCCACGGGACCATTGGTGATGAGCGCTTTGCCGCCGGCGACGAGCATTGGCTGATCGCGCCCTTTGCCTGGCATCAGGACACCCCCGAGGCGCTGCTCACCGAAAACGAGCTGCGTGAATGCCTGGAGCACACGCTGCTCAGCCTGTCCGAGCTGCAAAGCAGCGTGCTGTTGCTGCGCGAGCGCCAGGGCCTGGAGTTGGAGGAGATTTGTAATCTTCTGGAAATCTCGCTCTCCAATGTGCGAGTACTGCTGCATCGGGCGCGGCTAAAAGTCTTCGCTACGGTGGAGCATTTCGAGGAAACCGGCGAATGTTGACCTGCAAAGAACAAGTGGCACGCTCCAGTGATTATCTCGATGGGCAACTGACCTTTCGCGAGCGCCTGCTGATGCGCCATCACCTGATGTTCTGTGCCAATTGCCGGCGCTTCATTCGCCAGATGCGGCTGATGCAAGCCACCTTGCGCATCCTGCCCGAACCCGAGGTGCCGGATGCACAAGGGTTGGCCGAACGCCTGGCCTCGGAGCTCAAGCGCAACTCCTGACCGCCTTCCGCTGCACCCAACGCCCGCGACGTCGCCGTCGTGGGCTTTTTTGTGTCGGCGAAAAGCCCTGCGCTGAAAAACATTGCAGGTTCGTAAGTTTTTTTCACCTTTTTTTCACCTGGCATTTCTCGTACTTTTTTTGCTCAAGCCCGCGCCGGCTCTAGCTTTGCGCTTATTCCCAGTGGTTGTAAGAAAGTTCCCCTGTAATAAAATATTTATCTTCCAGCAACTTGCCTGAAATATCCCCTCGCCAAGATCCCCTCCCAACACCAGCGGGGCAGAACCCGTGTGTTTTCCAACGCAAAAGACCACCAATTAGGGGAATTCTTCGATGATCCGTAAGCACTTCGCCGGTTTCGCGGCCAGCGCCCTGGCCCTGGCCGTTACCGCCCAGGCTTTCGCTGGTACTGTCACTACTGACGGCGCCGATATCGTTGTCAAAACCAAGGGCGGCCTTGAGGTTGCTACTACCGACCAGAACTTCAGCTTCAAGCTGGGTGGTCGCCTGCAAGCCGATTACGGCTCATTTGACGGCTTCTACACCAAGAACGGTGACTCGGGCGACGCCGCTTACTTCCGTCGCGCCTTCCTGGAGCTGGGTGGCACCGTCTACAAGGATTTCAAATACCAGCTCAACTACGACTTCTCCCACAACTCGGGTAACTCCGACGACGGCTACTTCGACGAAGCGTCCATGTCCTATGTGGGCTTCAAGCCAGTAACCATCCGCGTCGGTCGTTTTGACCCGGATTTTGGCCTGGAAAAAGCCACCAGCTCCAAGTGGATCACCGCCATGGAGCGTAACTCCGCCTACGAGGTTGCGGACTGGGTCAACACCCACGAAAACGGCATGGGCATCCAGGTCAGCGGCACTGCGGCGGACATGTTCTACGGCTCCGCCAGCCTGGCCTCCAAGGACATCAACGACGAAGACGGCAAGGGCGTGAAGCAATTCAACGGCCGTATCGTGTTGGCACCGATGAACAAAGGCGGCGACGTCCTGCACTTCGGCTTGAACGTGGCGGCACGTGATCTGAACGATGCAGCCTTCGACTCGCGGATTCGTCCTCGTCTCGGCGCTCGTGGCGTAGCGACCACCGGTGGCAACGATGCCGGCTCCAACGGCAACCGCGCTACCTTCGGCGGTGGTCTGGGCCTGAACGCCAGCAACCTGACCGCAGTGGGCGCCTATGACACCGACACCGTGTTCGGTGGTGAGTTTGCCTTCGCAACCGGCCCATTCTCGGTGCAGGCTGAAGCCCTGAGCCGCAAGATGAAAGCTGACAGCAATGCCTACCAGGACGTGAAAACCAGCGGTTTCTACGGCCAACTGGCCTACACCCTGACCGGCGAGTCCCGTGCCTACAAGCTCGACGGCGGCAAGTTCGACGCGATCAAGCCCGAGAACAAGCAATTCGGCGCCTGGGAAGTGTTCTACCGCTACGACAGCATCAAGGTTGACGACAAGAACATCGTCGTCAGCAGCGCTACCCGCGAAACCGGCGACGCCAAGGCCAACGTGAACACCCTGGGTGTGAACTGGTACGCCAACGAAGCGGTCAAGCTGTCGCTGAACTACAGCAAGGTCAGCACCGACAAGATCACCAACGCCAATGGCGATGACAGCGGTGATTCCATCGTCGGTCGTGTGCAGTACGTGTTCTAAGCAACTGTAATACCGCTGCAGCGCGCTCTTTCTTCATCCGTTAAAGCGCGATCCTCTTTTTCACCCCGCCATTTGGCGGGGTTTTTTTTTGCTGCCCGCGCAGGCAGTGGGTTCTGTCAGAATGGCCTGAATATCGTGAGTGAGCGTTTACCGTCGGGGAATGGCATGCCGTTGAAACGTTTGAATAGCCTGTCCGAAATATCGCCTGATGAGTGGAACGCGTTGGTCCCCGAGGATCAGCCGTTTCTGCGCCATGCGTTCCTCAGTGCGCTGGAGGACAGTGCCAGCCTTGGTCGGCATTCTGGCTGGCAGCCCGAGCACTTGCTGCACTACGAGGGTGAGCGGCTGGTCGCGGCGCTGCCCAGCTACCGCAAATGGCACTCCTATGGCGAATACGTGTTTGACCATGGTTGGGCGGACGCCTGCGCGCGTGCCGGCATCGATTACTACCCCAAGTTGCTGACAGCCGTGCCCTTCAGCCCGGTCAGCGGGCCGCGCCTGCTGGCGGCCAATGGCGCAGACGGCCTGGAGCTGCTGCAGAGCCTGCCTGGCTACCTGGAGATCGAAGGGCTTTCCAGTGCCCATATCAACTTCACCGATGCCATGGCCGATGCGGCACTGGGCCAGCAACCCGGTTGGCTTGCGCGTCTGGGTTGCCAGTTCCACTGGCAGAACCGTGGTTATCGCGATTTCCAGGACTTCCTCGACGCCCTGAGTTCGCGCAAGCGCAAGCAGATGCGCAAGGAGCGCGAGCAAGTGGCGGGGCAGGGGATTGAGTTCGAATGGTTGCAAGGCCATGAGTTGAGCGAGGCCCAGTGGGATTTTGTCTACGCCTGTTACGCCAACACCTATGCCGTGCGCCGCCAGTCGCCGTACCTGACGCGGGCGTTTTTCAGCCTGTTGGCCGAGCGCATGCCGCAGGCCATTCGGGTGGTGCTGGCCAATCAAGGGGCGCGGCCGGTGGCCATGGCGTTCAGCCTGGTGGGTGGCGATAGCCTGTACGGTCGCTACTGGGGCTGCCTGGGTGAATTCGACCGGCTACATTTCGAAACCTGTTTCTATCAAGGCATGGATTACGCGATCGCCAATGGACTGCAACGTTTCGATGCCGGTGCCCAGGGCGAGCACAAGTTGATCCGGGGGTTTGAGCCGGTGATTACCCGCTCCTGGCATTACTTGCGCCATCCGGGCCTGAAAACCGCCGTGGCAGACTTCCTGGAGCGCGAGCGGGTCGGGATTCTGGCGTATGCCGAAGAGGCGCGGTCGGCGTTGCCGTATCGGCAGGCATAACGCTCAGGGAACTCGACCGGTTCCCCTGTAGGAGCTTGCTCGCGAAGAACTCAAGTACAGCGCGTTCATTCTGGATAAACGCGGCGCCCTCAGGTTTTTCGCGAGCAAGCTCGCTCCTACAGGGTGGATCAGGCGTTTTCTTCCTTGCCCAGCCAACGGTAGGTGATGCCACCGATCACCGCGCCAAGGATCGGCGCCAGCCAGAACAGCCACAACTGCTGGATCGCCCAGCCGCCGACAATCAGCGCGGGGCCGGTGCTGCGGGCCGGGTTGACCGAGGTGTTGGTGACCGGGATGGAGATCAGGTGGATCAGCGTCAGCCCCAGGCCAATGGCGATGGGTGCCAGGCCCGCCGGTGCACGACGGTCAGTGGCGCCGAGGATGATCAGCAGGAACATCGCCGTCATCACCAGTTCGGTGACAAACCCCGCCGCCATCGAGTACCCGCCCGGCGAATGTTCGCCGTAACCATTGGAGGCCAGCCCCGCAGCCAGTTCAAAGCCCGGCTTGCCGCTGGCAATGAAATACAACAGGGCCGCCGCGACGACGCCACCTATGACCTGCGCGACGATATACGCTGGCAACTCCTTGACCGGAAACCGGCCGCCGACCACCAGGCCCACGGTGACTGCCGGGTTGAGGTGACAGCCGCTGATATGGCCAATGGCGAACGCCATGGTCAGCACCGTCAGTCCAAATGCCAGGGATACCCCCAGTAGACCAATTCCGACATCGGGGAACGCTGCGGCCAGAACCGCACTCCCGCAACCACCCAACACCAGCCAAAACGTACCTAACCCTTCTGTAACGGAACGTTTGAACAGAGACATGAACGCGTCCTTCTAAATCAACTGGTCGGTGAGGCTTCCCTGCAGTCTGATGTCAGGGCCCTCCCTGGGCCCTGATTGCAGTACAGCAGGATTGTGATACACGGCCAGCGAGTTAGAAAAAACTGTCAGAATTGTTCGGAATTGATAGCGCCGTTAGTAGTCCAGAATCAGTCGATACCGACGAATCCGCCGGTCTGGTGTTGCCACAATCGCGAGTACAGGCCGCCCTGTGCCAGTAGTTGGGCGTGGCTGCCGCTCTCGGCGATCTGGCCTTTTTCCAGGACGACCAACCTGTCCATTCGAGCAATCGTGGACAGGCGGTGAGCGATGGCAATCACCGTCTTGCCTTGCATCAGGGTTTCCAGGCTTTCCTGGATGGCCGCTTCCACTTCCGAGTCCAGGGCCGACGTGGCTTCGTCCATGATCAGGATCGGCGCGTCCTTGAGCAGGACCCGGGCGATGGCGATGCGTTGGCGTTGCCCGCCGGAGAGTTTCACCCCGCGCTCACCCACATGGGCGTCCAGGCCGACACGGCCCTCGGCGTCTGAGAGCAGCGGGATAAATTCATCGGCACGCGCCTTGCGGATGGCCTCCCAAAGTTCCTGGTCGGTGGCGTCGGGCTTGCCATACAGCAGGTTGTCGCGGATCGAACGGTGCAGCAGCGAGGTGTCCTGGGTAATCATGCCGATGCGTTCGCGCAGGCTTTCCTGGGCCACGTCGGCGATGTTCTGGTCGTCGATCAGGATGCGCCCGCCCTGCAGGTCGTAGAGGCGCAGCAGCAGGTTGACCAGGGTCGACTTGCCGGCACCGGAAGGGCCGATCAGACCAATCTTTTCCCCTGGCTTGATCACCAGGTTCAGGCCCCCGATGATGCCGCTGCTCTTGCCGTAGTGGAAATCCACTTGCTCGAAGCGCACTTCGCCGTGGGGCACGCGCAGGCGCGGGGCGTTCTCGCGGTCGATCACCGCCAGTGGCTGGGCGATGGTTTTCAGGCCGTCCTGGACCATGCCGATGTTCTCGAAAATGCCGTTGACCACCCACATGATCCAACCCGACATATTGACGATGCGGATCACCAGGCCGGTGGCCAGGGCAATGGCGCCCACCGAGATCAGCGACTGGGTCCACAGCCACAGGGCCAGGCCGGTGGTGGTGACGATCAGCAGGCCGTTCATGGTGGTGATCACCACGTCCATGCTGGTCACCACGCGGCTGGCCAGCTGGGTTTTTTCGGTCTGCTCAATAATCGCTTCCTTGGCGTACTCCTGCTCGGACTGCGTGTGGGCGAACAGCTTCAAGGTGGTGATGTTGGTGTAGCCATCGACGATGCGCCCCATCAATTTGGAGCGCGCCTCGGAGGAGATCACCGAGCGTTCCTTGACCCGTGGCACGAAGTAGCGCAGCGCCAGGCTGTAGGCGATGATCCAGGTGACCAGCGGGATCATCAGGCGCCAGTCGGCCTCGGCAAACAGCACCAGGGAACTGATGGCGTAGATCGCCACGTGCCAGATGGCATCGACAGCGGCGACGGCTGAGTCGCGCAGCGAGTTGCCGGTCTGCATGATGCGCTGGGCAATGCGCCCGGCAAAATCGTTCTGGAAAAAGTTCAGGCTCTGCTTGAGCACATAGCTGTGGTTCTGCCAGCGGATCAGGCTGGTCATGCCGGGGCTGATGGTCTGGTGTACCAGCAGGTCGTGCAGGGCGCCGAAGATCGGGCGTAGCAGCAGGGCGACCACGGCCATCCAGATCAACTCGGTGGCGTGGACCTGGAAGAAATTGGCCGGCGGTGTGCCCTGGGCCAGGTCGATGATGCGGCTCAGGTAGCTGAACAGCGCCACTTCGATCAGCGCGCCAATCAGGCCGACCACCAATAGCGCGGCAAAGCACGGCCACACCTGGCGCAGGTAATAGAGGTAGAAGGGCAGGACTTTATCGGGAGGTGCCGCGCTGGGAGCGTCGCGGAAGATATCGATCAGTTGTTCAAAGCGACGATAGAGCATTAGGTCTGACGCCCGCCGGGCGGGCTCTCCTTTTCAAATACACGCGCCGCCTTGTGGGCGGCGCGCGAAACGCCCTGTGGACCTTAGTCGATACGCTTGGCCGACTTGATCAGGACAGGATCGATAGGCACGTTTTGCATGCCTTGCTTGGTGGTGGTCTTCGAGTTGACGATGATATCGACTACGTCCATACCCTTGACCACTTTGGCAAATACCGCGTAGCCAGCATCACGGCCCGGGTCGAGGAAGGCGTTGTCGGCTACGTTGATGAAGAACTGGCTGGTGGCCGAATCCGGGTTGCTGGTACGCGCCATGGACAAGGTGCCACGCACGTTATGCAGGCCGTTGCTGGCTTCGTTCTTGATCGGCGTTTCAGTTGGCTTTTGCGACATTTGCTGGGTGAACCCGCCGCCTTGCACCATAAACCCCGGGATCACCCGATGAAAAATGGTGTTGGTGTAGAAGCCTTTGTCGACATAGGACAGGAAGTTCTTGGTACTGATGGGCGCCTTGACCGGATCCAACTCGATTTCGATCTCGCCATTGGTGGTGGTGATCAATACGTGTGGTGCCTTGGCCGGCGTGGCCGCCATCAGGTTGGCAGCAAACAGAACAGAACCGGCAAAAACGGCGATTTTTTTCAGCATGGGTCAGTGATCCTGGGAAGTGCTTTCGACTGTCTTCAGAAAATCGAGCAGGGTTGTATTGAAGGTTTCGGGTTGGTCCAGCGGTGTGGCGTGGCGCGAATCCTCGATCACCACCAACCGCGCATCGGGCAGCAGTTTTACATAGATTTGTTTCTGCGCCACCGGGGTGTAGTCATGGTCGGCGCTGATGACCAGGGTTGGACAGGTGATTTTCGAAAGTCGTTCCTGCACGCCCCAGCCCACAATCGCGTCGAAGCTCTCGAGGTAAGCACGTTTGTCGTTTCTTGCCCAGCGCTCGGCCATCTTGCGCCGCAGGTCGGCCTGTTCGGGTTTGGGAAACAGCCTGTCACCGAGGGCCTTGCCGATGGTCTTCAAGCTCAGCACACGTGCCAGGGTCCAGCGCTTGGCCCATTGCCAATAGTCATCGGCGCTGCGCACCTTGACCTCGGGCGCGCTGTTGACGATACACAGGCTCTTGAGCAGTTGCGGTTGGTCGACCGCCAGTTGAAAGGCGATCATCGCGCCCATCGACAGGCCCACCACATGGGCGGCGGGCAGTTGCAGGTGTTCGATCAAGGCCACCAGGTCGGCGGTAAAACCAGCGATGCTGTAGCGCTCCCGAGGCTTGTCGGAGCGGCCGTGACCGCGCACGTCCAGCACCACCAGGCGGTAATGCCGGGACAATACCGGTATTTGCAGTTCCCAATCCTGGCAACTGGAGCCCAGGCCGTGGATCAGGATCAGCGGCTCGCCGTGGCCATATTCCTCGTAATGCAGGGTGCAACCTTCATGTTCGAAATAGGCCATGGGTGAACTCCGTTTCAGGCTTGCCGGGGGGCGGCAAAGGGGGCGTCCAGCGGTGCGGTGTCGAAGGTGCGCAGCAGTTCGACGAGAATCTGCGTCGCCGGGCCCAGGGGCTTGTCCTTGTTGGAGTACAGGTAGAACGTCGGGTGGCGGCTGCCGCCTTGCTCCAGGGGCAGTTGCTTGAGCACGCCTTCTTTAAGCTCGCGCTCGATCAGGTGCCGGGGCAGCCAGGCAAACCCCAGGCCGCTGCCGACGAAGGTGGCGGCGGTGGCCAGGCTGCCCACGGTCCAGCGCTGTTCGGCGCCGAGCCAGCCGACGTCCCGTGGTTGCTGGCGGCCGGAGTCGCGGATCACCACTTGCATCTGGCTTTCCAGGTCCTGGAAGCTCAACTCGCGGTTAAGCCGGTGCAGGGGGTGTTCGGGGTGGGCCACGGCGACAAATTCCACATCGCTCATTTCCGTGCCCAGGTAGCCAGGGATGCTGAAGCCGCTGATCGCCAGGTCGGCGACGCCTTCAATCAGTAGTTCCTCGACACCCGACAGCACTTCTTCACGCAGGCGCACGCGGCAGCCACGGCTTTGCGGCATAAAGGCGGTGAGGGCGCGCACCAGGCGGGCGTTGGGGTAGGCGGCATCGACCACCAGGCGTACTTCGGCTTCCCAACCTTGCTCCATATGATGGGCCAGGTCTTCCAGCTGGCTGGCGTTTTTCACCAGTTGCCGGGAGCGGCGCAGCAGCACTTCGCCGGCCTCGGTGAGCACGGCCTTGCGCCCGTCGATGCGCAGCAGGGGCACGCCCAACTGGTCTTGCATGCGGGCGACGGTGTAGCTCACCGAGGATTGCGAGCGGTGCAGTACTTCGGCCGCCTGGGCGAAGCCACCATGGTCGACCACGGCTTGCAACGTGCGCCATTGATCAAGGGTCACGCGGGGCGCTTTCAAGATGAGCTCCTCTTGTCCTAAGCTGGCGGTCCTTATTGGAGACTGCCGAATGAGAAAATTCTGTTGTGTAGTGCTGGCACTGTTGCCGCTGAGCGCGTTTGCCTATCCGATCGACGTGTCAAAATCGATCAAGGGGGTGAGCATCGATTACATGGCGTCCGATGTGGACAGTGAGATCAGCTCCATCCAACTCAGTAACTTCGGCAGCAACGACGCTGCGTGCAGGGTCGCATTTACCAATGGTCCGGAGCCTGCGCGGGTACGCAATGTCACGGTTCCTGCCGGCAAAAGCACCAACACCACGGTCAAGTTCAGCCGCGCGATTATCAAGATGCGCATCAAACTGACCTGCGAGCCTAAATAACGCACAAGCGGGGCGCGGCCAGCGCTATGCTCCGCTTATAAACAACTTTATAGATGGGTTATAGCAGTTTTTTACGCTTTTTTATCGAACGGGCTCTGTTTAACCTTCACTCCATCGACTTACAGCAATTACCGATGGAGCCTACAAAGCCATGTCCAATGTTCTGATCATCGAAAGCAGCGCCCGCCAGCAGGATTCCATCTCCCGCCAGTTGACCCAACAGTTCATCAGCCAATGGCAGGCGGCCCACCCGGCCGATCAGATCACCGTGCGTGACCTGGCCATCAACCCGGTGCCGCACCTGGACGCCAACCTGTTGGGCGGCTGGATGAAGCCGGTCGAGCAGCGCAACGCAGATGAGCAGGCTTCCCTGGACCGTTCCAACCAACTGACCGACGAACTGCTGGCCGCCGATGTGCTGGTAATGGCCGCGCCGATGTACAACTTTGCCATCCCCAGCACCCTCAAAGCCTGGCTTGACCATGTGTTGCGCGCTGGTGTGACGTTCAAGTACACCGCCACCGGGCCACAGGGCCTGTTGACCGGCAAGCGCGCCGTCGTGTTGACCGCCCGTGGCGGTATCCATACCGGCGCGAGCAGCGATCACCAGGAACCGTACCTGCGCCAGGTCATGGGCTTTATCGGTATCCATGACGTCACCTTCATTCATGCCGAAGGGGTGAACCTGGGTGGCGACTTCCAGGAAAAGGGCGTGAACCACGCCAAGGCCTTGCTGGCACAGGTTGCCTGAAGCGTTAATCGCCAGATAATCGCGTGGTGTTTTTATAACCCCACGCAACCCTTCAAGTTCGCGTATCGAACCTCCCTTTGCACTTGTTGCTCCTGAGTGCTCCTGCCCGACTGCCGCTTTAGCGAGGTCGGGTTTTTTTTGCCCCGAGTTTCGCCCCGCCGTGAAAAACGCTAATGTCGCGCCCATTCAAATACGAGGCGCACATGGGCTATTTACTGATTGTCACGCTGATCCAGGCGTTTTCCTTCAGCTTGATCGGCGAATACCTGGCCGGTCATGTCGACAGCTATTTCGCCGTGCTGGTACGCGTGCTGCTGGCCGGGCTGGTGTTTATCCCGCTGACCCGCTGGCGTTCGGTGGAGCCTGCGTTCATGCGCGGCATGCTGCTGATCGGCGCGTTGCAGTTTGGTGTGACATATGTGTGCTTGTACTTGAGCTTTCGCGTGCTGACGGTGCCCGAGGTGTTGTTGTTCACCATCCTCACGCCGTTGCATGTGACGTTGATCGAAGACGCACTGAACCGGCGCTTCAACCCGTGGGCGTTGATTGCTGCGCTGGTGGCGGTGGCGGGCGCGGCGGTGATCCGCTTTGACCAGATCAGCCCGGACTTCTTCATGGGCTTCCTGTTGCTGCAACTGGCCAACTTCACCTACGCCGCCGGGCAGGTGCTGTACCGGCGCCTGGTGGCGCGCCATCCAAGCGACTTGCCGCACTACCGGCGCTTTGGCTATTTCTACCTGGGAGCATTGGCCGTGGTGTTGCCGGCGTTCCTGTTGTTCGGCAAAGCCAACTTCCTGCCCGAAGCGCCATTGCAGTGGGGGGTATTGGTGTTTCTGGGGCTGGTCAGCACCGCGTTGGGCTTGTACTGGTGGAACAAGGGCGCCTGCCTGGTCAACGGCGGCACCTTGGCCGTGATGAACAACCTGCATGTGCCGGTGGGGTTGCTGCTGAACCTGCTGATCTGGAATCAGCATGAACCGTTGGGGCGGTTGTTCCTGGGCGGGGCGGTGATCGTGGCGGCGGTGTGGATCAGCCGGTTGGGTGTGCGCCCGGCTTTAGGGCTTGCCAACCGGTGATGAGTGTTGTGGGAGCGAGCAAGCCCGCTCCCACAAGGGTTCAGCTTATAGCGCAGCTTTTTCTGGGGCTGGCAAATGGCTGGCACCCAGCACCGCCGGCAACACCCCGGCCCGCAGGTCATTGCCACTTGGCTGCTGGTACAGGCTCAAGCCAAACTCCGGCAGCACTGCCAACAGGTAGTCAAAAATATCTCCCTGGATGCGCTCGTAATCCGCCCACGCGGTGGTGCGGGTAAAGCAGTAGATTTCCAGGGGCACGCCCTGGGAGGTGGTCTGCATCTGGCGCACCATGCAGGTCATGTTCGGCTGGATATCGGGATGGCTCTTGAGGTACGCCAGGGCGTAGGCACGGAACGTCCCCAGGTTGGTCATCCGCCGGCGGTTGGCCGAGAGTTGCGCGCTGTGGCCCTGGGCTTCGTTCCAGGCTTTGAGTTCCGCCTGCTTGCGGCTGATGTAGTCGGTCAGCAGGTGGACCTGGGTCATGCGCACTTGTTCATCGTCACGCAGGAAACGCACGCCGGCCGCGTCGATAAACAGGCTGCGTTTGATCCGCCGCCCGCCCGAGGCCTGCATGCCGCGCCAGTTCTTGAACGATTCGGACATCAGGCGCCAGGTGGGGATCGAGACGATGGTCTTGTCGAAGTTCTGCACCTTGACCGTATGCAAGGTGATATCCACCACATCGCCATCGGCGCCGACCTGGGGCATTTCGATCCAGTCGCCGACCCGCAGCATGTCGTTGCTGGTCAATTGCACGCTGGCGACAAACGACAGCAGCGTGTCCTTGTACACCAACAGGATCACCGCCGACATCGCACCCAGGCCGGACAACAGCAACAGCGGCGAGCGGTCGATCAGCGTGGCGACGATGATGATTGCGCCAAACACGAACAACACCATTTTCGCCAATTGCACGTAGCCCTTGATCGAGCGCGTGCGGGCGTGTTCGGTGCGGGCGTAGATATCCAGCAGGGCATTGAGCAGGGCGCTCATGGCCAGGACTTGGAACAGGATGGTGAACGCCAGCGCCACGTTGCCGATGAACAACGCGGCGTTTTTGCTCAGCTCCGGCACCAGGTGCAGACCGAACTGGATCACCAGGGACGGCGTCATCTGTGCCAGGCGATGGAAGACTTTGTTGTGCCGCAGGTCATTGAGCCAGTGCAGCGCCGGCTGGCGCCCGAGCAGTTTGACGGTGTGCAGGATGAGGTAGCGAGCCACCCGTCCGACAATCAGGGCCACGACCAGCAGCACCAGCAAGGCGATGCTTGAATGCAGCAGCGGATGTTGGTCCAGGGCACCCCAGAGGTCTTGGACGTTGAGCCAGAGCTGTTTGATATCCATGGTTTAAAGCGATTCTTCTGTAAGACATGACGGGGCGATTAGAGCATTTAAGTGCTGCAAAGTTGTGCAGGCAGACAAATCACCTGACAAAAAACCATCTGATTGGCCCACTTCGCGTAAAGAAACTCGGCCTGAGCGCCCGAAACCGTTACCCTATGCAGCTGATTTTTTGTATTTCTTCGAGGTAGCACCCGTGTTTTCCCAATTCGCCCTGCACGAACGCCTGCTCAAAGCCGTGGCCGAGCTTAAATTTGTCGAGCCTACGCCTGTGCAAGCAGCGGCCATCCCGCTCGCGCTCCAAGGGCGTGACCTGCGGGTGACGGCTCAGACCGGGAGTGGCAAGACCGCCGCTTTCGTCCTGCCGATCCTTAATCGTCTGATCGGCCCGGCCAAGATCCGCGTCAGCATCAAGACCCTGATCCTGTTGCCTACCCGTGAACTGGCCCAGCAGACCTTGAAGGAAGTGGAGCGCTTTTCGCAGTTCACCTTCATCAAGTCCGGCCTGATCACCGGCGGTGAAGACTTCAAGGTGCAGGCCGCCATGCTGCGCAAGGTCCCGGATATCCTGATCGGCACCCCTGGGCGGATGATCGAGCAACTGAACGCCGGCAACCTGGACCTCAAGGAAGTCGAAGTACTGGTGCTCGACGAAGCCGACCGCATGCTCGACATGGGGTTTGCCGACGACGTGCAGCGCCTGGTCGAAGAGTGCGTCAACCGCCAGCAGACCATGCTGTTCTCCGCCACCACTGGCGGTTCGACCCTGCGCGAGATGGTCGCCAAGGTCCTGAACAACCCTGAGCACCTGCAGGTCAACAACGTCAGCGACCTGAACTCGACCACCCGTCAGCAGATCATCACCGCTGACCACAATGTGCACAAAGAGCAGATCCTCAACTGGCTGTTGGCCAACGAGACGTATCAGAAGGCCATTGTGTTCACCAACACCCGGGCTATGGCCGACCGCATCTACGGGCGCCTGGTGGCTCAGGAGTACAAGGCGTTTGTCTTGCACGGTGAGAAGGACCAGAAGGACCGCAAGCTGGCCATCGACCGCCTCAAGCAGGGCGGCGTGAAGATCCTGGTAGCCACCGACGTCGCCGCGCGCGGCCTGGACGTCGAAGGCCTGGACATGGTGATCAACTTCGATATGCCGCGCAGCGGCGACGAGTACGTGCACCGTATCGGCCGTACCGGGCGTGCCGGCAACGATGGCCTGGCCATTTCGCTGATCTGCCATGGCGACTGGAACCTGATGTCGAGCATCGAGCGCTACCTCAAGCAGTCGTTTGAGCGGCGCACCATCAAGGAAGTCAAAGGCACCTACACCGGGCCGAAGAAGGTCAAGGCCTCGGGCAAGGCCGTGGGCGTGAAGAAGAAAAAGGTCGACGCCAAGGGCGACAAGAAGAAAGCCGGCGCCAAGTCGCCGACCAAGCGCAAGATCGCCAACCGGCCGAAGACCGACAACCTGTCGTTGGTCAGCAAGGACGGCATGGCACCGCTCAAGCGCCGCAAGCCAGAAGCACCGGCTGCCGAATAATACGGCGGCGCACAAAAAAACCGGACAATGTCCGGTTTTTTTATGCCTTCAGTTTTTTGCCTTGGCCGCCGCTTCCTTCAATTCCTTGAGCCGCGCCTCGATCAACTGGCACTTGTCGGGGAACCTCGCGCTTTCGGTATCCAGGTCCATTTGCTGCAGTTCATCGTTGATTTCCTTGGCCTTGGTCGGGTTCTGCTGGGTCAGGGTGCTGACTTCCTTGGCCAGTTGCTCACGTTTTTCCGTGGCCTCTTCCGGGGTACAGGCCCAGGCGGGCAGGGCGCTCAACAGGGTGGCGGCGACGGCCAGTTGCATCAGGGTTTTCATGGGTGGACCTCCTTGGCGGTGATACTCGGTTGAGGGCTACGGCCCGCGAAAAGTTCAGTGCAATCACGCTCGTCCATCCGGCTGAACGGCGCCCGCACACGCCGGTCACAACCTTTGAAGGCCGCCAGTCGGTGTGCCTGCAGGAGGGATTCAGGATGAGTACTTACAATTGGGATCTGATCGAGCGTCTGTTACATGAAGTGCAAAATGGCGAGGGCAGCTTTGCCCCGCGCAAGTATGCCGAGCAGGAAGCCGCCGAGAAGGCCACGGCCGGCGACTTCAACGGCGACCTCGATGCGCTGAAAAAGACCGCTGCCGACTATGAGGCGCTGTTGTTCAAGCGCGGCTTTATCGAGTCCCGTCCAGAGGATCAGGGCGGCAATGGCGAGAACTTCATTTTGACGCCGCTGGGGGCCCGCCTGCTGGCGCTGATCGACAGTTCCATCCCGGGTAACGATCACCCGCGCCAGGTTTTGGACGAGCAGGCCGACGCGCTGGATCCGGCGACGTTCGAGGTCGTGGCCTCCAAGGCGCAAATCGCCTGAGCCGGCTGAAACTGTCAAATCGGTAATCTGGCGCTAAGCCAACTGACAGGCGCCGATTCCTATTCTTGGGTCATTCAATTGACGGGAATGGAATCGGCATGCACTCCAACACTTCTCGACGAACCTTCGTCAAAGGCTTGGCTGCGGCCGGCCTGCTGGGCGGCGCAGGCCTGTGGCGGCCACCGGTCTGGGCCCTGGCCAGTCCCGGACAACCGGGCGTGCTGGCAGGCAGCGATTTTGAACTGTCCATTGGCCAGACCCCGGTCAACCTCACCGGCAACGTGCGCACTGCCTTGACCATCAACGGCAGTTTGCCGGGGCCGCTGCTGCGCTGGCGCGAAGGCGATACCGTGACCTTGCGCGTGCGTAACCGCCTGGCAGAGCCGACGTCGATCCACTGGCACGGGATTATCCTGCCGGCCAATATGGACGGCGTGCCGGGCCTGAGTTTCAAGGGGATCGAGCCGGGCGGGGTGTATGTCTATCAGTTCAAGGTCAACCAGCACGGCACCTACTGGTACCACAGCCACTCCGGGCTCCAGGAGCAACAAGGGGTCTATGGCCCGCTGGTGATCGATCCGCGGGAGCCGGAACCCTTCACTTACCAGCGCGACTATGTGGTGATGCTGACGGACTGGACCGACGAAGATCCCGTCAGCCTGATGAAGACCCTGAAAAAACAGTCCGATTACTACAACTTCAATAAACCCACCGTGGGCGACTTCATCAAGGATGTGGCCGACAAGGGCTGGTCGGCCACTGCTGCCGACCGTCTGATGTGGGCGCAAATGAAGATGAATCCCACGGACTTGGCGGACGTCAGCGGCGCGACCTACACCTTCTTGATGAACGGCCAACCACCTGCGCAAAACTGGACCGGGCTGTTCCGTGCCGGAGAGAAGATCCGCCTGCGCTTGATCAACGGCTCGGCCATGACCTACTTCGATCTGCGTATTCCGGGCCTGAAGATGACGGTTGTGGCAGCCGACGGCCAGCCGGTGAAACCGGTCAGCGTGGACGAGTTGCGCATCGCCGTGGCCGAGACCTACGACGTGCTCGTCGAACCGAGCGAGGCGGCCTACACCCTGTTCGCCCAATCCATGGATCGCACCGGCTACGCACGCGGCACCCTCAGCCGTGAGCCGGGCTTGCTGGCGCCGGTCCCGGCGCTGGACGCCCGCCCCTGGTTGACCATGGACGACATGGGCATGGGCGGTATGGACCACGGTGCAATGGATCACGGGGCCATGGCAGATATGCCGGCCATGGATCACAGTCAGATGGCTGGCATGGACGGTGGGGCGATGCAGGGCATGTCCGGCGGGGCGATGGAGGGCATGGACCACAGCGCCATGGCGGGGATGGCGATGCCAATGCAAAGCCATCCGGCCAGCGAAACCAATAACCCGTTGGTAGATATGCAGGCGATGAGCACCTCACCCAAACTCGACGACCCTGGCATCGGCTTGCGCAACAACGGGCGCAAGGTCCTGACCTATGCCGATTTGCGCAGCACCTTTGAAGACCCCGACGGCCGCGAGCCAAGTCGCACCATCGAGTTGCACCTGACCGGGCATATGGAGAAGTTCGCCTGGTCCTTCGACGGGGTGAAGTTCTCCGATGCCGAGCCGATCAGGTTGACCTATGGCGAGCGGGTGCGGGTGGTGCTGGTCAACGACACCATGATGACGCACCCGATTCACCTGCATGGCATGTGGAGTGACCTGGAGGACGAAAACGGCCAGTTCATGGTGCGCAAACACACCATCGACATGCCGCCAGGATCGCGTCGCAGTTACCGGGTGACCGCCGATGCCCTGGGGCGCTGGGCCTATCACTGCCATCTGCTGTACCACATGGAAATGGGCATGTTCCGTGAAGTCCGGGTGCAAGAATGAGGAACCGAGCATGAGCCATCTATTTCGCCCCGCTGCGCTACTGATCGCGACATTTGCCCCCGTAGCGCTGGTTAGCGCCGAAACCATGGACCACAGCCAGATGCAAGGCATGACGCCAGCAACACCTGCGGCCAGCAGTCATAGTCGTACGCCGATTCCACCGCTGACCGACGCCGATCGCGCCGCGGTCTACAACGCCCCGGGCGGGCATGTGGTGCATGACAGTGGCATCAACTCGTTGTTTGTGATCGACCAACTGGAATGGCAAGGCTCTGACGATGGCCGCGCCGTGGGCTGGGATGCCAAGGGCTGGATGGGCGGTGATATCGACCGCTTGTGGTTGCGCACCGAAGGTGAGCGCGCCAAGGGCAAGACTGAAAAGGCCGAGGTCCAGGCGTTATGGGGCCACGCCATCAGCCCGTGGTGGGATGTGGTGGCCGGTATGCGCCAGGACTTCAAGCCCGGTGACAGCCAGAGTTGGGCGGCGTTCGGCCTGCAAGGCATGGCCCTGTACAACTTCGAGGCCGAGGCCACGCTGTTTGTCGGTGAAAGCGGGCAGACCGCGGCGCGCCTCGAAGGGGACTACGATATTTTGCTGACCAATCGGCTGGTGCTGCAGCCTACCGCCGAGGCCAACTTTTACGGGAAAAACGATCCGGGGCGCGGGATTGGCTCAGGCCTTGCGCAAACCGAGGTTGGGGTGCGGCTGCGTTACGAAATCCGTCGCGAGTTTGCGCCTTACGTCGGGGTGACCTGGAATCGTGCCTACGGCCAGACGGCCGAGTACGCCAGGGACGAGGGCGAGGACCGCAGCGAGGTGCGCTGGGTACTGGGTGTACGCCTGTGGTTTTGATGGATGCTGATTAAAAAACTCTACCTATAACCTGTCGCCATGAGCGGCCAGGAGCCTTGCATGTCTGTGTTTAAAACCACGTGGGTGGCGGTTGCGCTGTGTTCCGGATTATTGCTCAGCGGGCCTTCCTGGGCCCATCCGAAGTTGCTGTCTTCACTGCCTGCGGCCGGGGCAAGCGGGCCGGCCCCCGAGACCATTGAGCTGCACTTTTCGGAAAACCTGCTGACCCAGTTTTCGGGCGCCAAGCTGATCATGACGGCGATGCCCGGCATGGCCCATTCGCCCATGCCCATCAAGGCCAGTGTGTCGGGCAGCAGCGACCCCAAGGTGATGCTGATCAAGCCTGCGGCGCCGCTGCCGGCCGGGACCTACCGGGTGGACTGGCGCGCGGTGTCGTCAGACACCCACCCCATTACCGGCGATGTGGTGTTCAGCGTCCGGCCATGAGTGAGTCTGTGGGCATTGCCTTGCGGTTTGCGCTGTACCTGGACCTGATGCTGCTGTTCGGCTTGGGCTTGTTTGGTCTGTATGGGCTGAAGGCATCGGAGCGGCTATCCGGCGCGGTGTTGAATTTCAAAGGCTGGCTGGCAGGGACCGCGCTGCTTGGCATGTTGCTCTCGATGGCTTCGCTGCTGGTCATGACCCGAGCCATGAGCGGTGAGCAAGAGTGGCAGGCACTTGGGCCGCATCTGCAGATGATGCTGTGGCAGACCGAGTTTGGCTTGACCTGGATGCTGCGTATCGGCGTGTTGCTGGTGGCCGCTCTGGTTGCCTTGACCGGTGCAATGTGGCCTAGCGCCAGTGTGTGGCTGGCGACCTGGGCGGCGGGTGTCGCCTTGGCGACGCTGGCCTGGGCAGGTCACGGCGCAATGGATGACGGTGCGCTGCGGGCCTGGCACCTGATTGCGGACAGTGCACATCTGTTGGCGGCCGGTGCGTGGGTCGGGGCGTTGGTGGCGTTTGGGTTGTTGCTGCTGCCGGGCAGCGTGCAGGACATTCAGCGGGTGAAAATCCTGGCCAGGGCACTGACTGGCTTTGAGTGGATCGGCGTGGCGTTGGTGACGGCGTTGATACTGACCGGCGTGGGGAATTACCTGTTTGTCGTCGGGCCGAGCCTGGATGGAATCGCCAGTAGCGCCTACGGCATTTTACTCAGCCTGAAACTGGCGCTGTTTGGCGTGATGCTGGGGATGGCGGCACTCAACCGCTTCCACCTGAGCCCGTTTATGCAACGGGCGGTGGCGGCTGGCGACTACACACTGGCCTGTCGCGCCCTGCGGCGTAGCCTGAGCGTGGAGTTCGGTGCGGTGCTGCTGATCCTGGGGCTGGTCGCGTGGTTGGGGACGCTGGGCCCAATGGCGTCGGGCTAGGCTGGGCTGCCCTTGAGGCACTTGAGGGACTGGAAGTCGCTGCGCACTTTATCGATTTTCTGCACCAGCTTCTGTCGTTGTTGCACCGTGCTTTCGGCCATCAAATCCACCAGCAGGCTGCGGGCCGCCGCTTCGGTCTGGGCATAGGCCTGGCGATAATCTGCGGTCCACAGGCTTTCACGGTCCACCAGCAGTTGCTCCATCTTGCGCGGGAAGTCGCTGCTAGCCCGTTGGTTGACGGCCGCGATGAACTGCGCCTGCCAATGGGCGCGGTTGCCGATCCATTGCTGGTTCTGCGCACCCAGGGCGGTGGACCAGGCCAGCACACGCTCTTGCTGGCTGGCGTTCAACGGGCCGAGCCAGGCGTCCAGGCGTTTGCTCATGCGCTCGCTACGGTCCTTGATCTGTTGCGCCAGGGGGGGCTTGAGGTATTCGTCCTGGCGTTTACGCAGGTCCTTGGCCAGCGCTTGATCCATCTCCCGTACCTGTTGCTCGTCCAGCCCGCGTAGCAATTGGATGGCGGATGGAGTGATCTGCCGGGCGACATCGGCGATGGCCTGCTTGGCTTCGAGGGTGCGGGTTTGCAGGGCCGCATCACTGACCTGCTGGTTGTCGACCATCTGTTGCAGGCGGTCGAGCCAGTCGAGGTAGCCGGGCAATTGGGTGGTGCAGTGCCAGGCCAGGTGGTCCTTGAGGGTGTCGTTGAACCAGCTTTTCTGCCCGGCGTTCATGTCCAGGTAGTCGTTGAGGGTCCAGGGGATGATCACGTCGAGGTTGCGATAGGCTAGGCCCACGCGGTTGCAGCCGGCAAGCAGCACGCTCAGGGCCAGCAAGGCCACCAGGATTCTTAACCGATACAGCATGGGCGAGTCCTTGCGCAGTCCAGGGATGTTCATCTGAACTCGCCGGGGGCGTGACAGTTCAGCCCATCAATAAAACGATCGCTCGGCCTTGAGGGTCAACAGGCCATCACATTGCGAATTGTGTCCGGAGTAGGCCGAGCAGTCGCTGCCGCTGAGGCTGGAGTCGCTGTAGATCAGGTCCAGGTTGACGCCCATCCACGGCCGGGAGAACTTCACCGACCAGTCGCTGAAACTACGGATCGAGCCGCCCTCCACCGATGCCGGAGCGCCTAACTGATGAGTGGTGTACTTCATGCTCACGCCAATGCCAAACGGCTGGGTCCCGCCCAGGTCGGCAAACAGGGTGCTGTCGCGCCGATCGGGGTCGTTGCCCAATGACACGCCAAAGCGATTGCCCAGCAAGTTCAGGCCGCCGTAGAACTCCTGGCTGTCGAGCGGGCTCAACTTGGGGTAGCTGTAATGGATCATCCCCAGTTCATAGCCCAGGGTCTGGTCGAACGGGCGCTTGAAGCCCAAATAGGAATCGACTTCCAGGTTACTGGCGGGTGACAGGCCCATGCTCGGCGAAAACTGGCCGAAATACAGACCGCTGGCGTGGCTCAGGTCGAGGCCGCCGTGGAACGAGTTGCTGCCCGGAGAGGTGGGTTTGACCAGGCCCTGGGCCATGCTGCGACTGGGCGTAGTCCCCAGTTTCAAGTCGAAGTCGCCCAGTTCACGCTGGAAAACCTGCGCGTCGGCGAGGGGGCTGGCGAGCAGGGCGCTGACCAGGAAAATGCACGGCTTGAGCATGCGTCACTCCATGAAAAGCGAGGAGCAGTAACAGAAGGAATCGGGCAAACGCCCGATCTAGACGTGTGCAAGCATACCGGCGAAAGTCAGGGGCTGAGGCCCGTTCGTCGATTGGCGGGGTTGAAAGTGTGTCGGGGGGAGGGTGCGGGCTCTAGTCCTAGCGCCTTGATAGGCAAGACGCTTAGGGACCAGGTGGGAGGCGTAGGCGGCTTCGCGCTTACTTCTTACCCAGGGTGATCTGCTTGGACGGGCCGAAAGTCTGGCCGCTCACGCCCTTGGCGATCTGCTGGATTTCGCCACCGGACTTGAGGAACGCGGCGATTTGGTTGTTGATCGATTCGCTGGTTTCAACGGCGGGAGCTGGCTTTGCTTTGCTGTTGGATGCTTTTACGCGCATGGCGGCCACTAACCTGTAGAAAATTAACTTGGCCAGGCATCGTACATGAAATACTTGACAATTGCTTGGTAAATATCTCCCAGGAATAAGCTGCGTTATTATAAAAACCTAAGTTGATCCATGGTTGAGGGCCCTAACTCGCTGTTTTAAATAGAAACCCGAGGGGGAAAAACCAGCCGGCCATCGATGCCAGCACGTAGCCCGACCTGACGAGCGGAGCGATTGCCTGAAATCCCCTGGCAAACCCGCGATTTTTCAGGGTTGCGCGCCTGGACACGGGACCGCTGCCTTCAAGTCGGGTAGAATGCCGCCCACGCAATGAGGGTATTGGAAATGGCTTTAGTCGGGCGCTACAACAGTTTGCAAGTGGTTAAACACACTAACTTTGGTTTGTATCTGGATGGTGAGCAAGAGGGCGAAATCCTCTTGCCTAATCGTTATATTCCCAAAGATATTCCCAGTGAAGATGAAGACTGGCTTAACGTTTTTATTTATCTGGACAGCGATGACAAACTTATCGCCACCACTGAAAAACCAAAAGTGCAGGTGGGTGAGTTTGCCAGCCTGAAAGTGGTAGAAGTCAACAGCATCGGGGTATTCCTCGACTGGGGCCTACCCAAGGACCTGCTGCTGCCTTACTCCGAGGAAAAGCGCCAACTGACTGCCGGTGAATACTGCGTGGTGCATGTCTACCTCGACAAGCACACCAAGCGCATCACCGCCACTGCGCGCCTGGACCGTTACCTGGACAAGACCCCGGCCAACTACACCGTGGGCCAGGAAGTTGACTTGCTGGTTGCCGAAGCCACTGATATGGGGTTCAAGGCGATCATCAACAACAAGCACTGGGGCCTGATCCACAAGAACGAAGTGTTCAAGTTCCTGCGTCCGGGCAAGGAAGAGAAGGGTTTCATCAAGGAAATCCGCGCCGATGGCAATATCAGCCTGAGCCTGCAACCGGTCGGCGAGCAAGCGGCGTCCAGCCTGAACTCGAAGATCCTCGCCAAGTTGCGTGAAAACAACGGCAGCCTGCCGGTCAGCGACAAGAGCGACCCGACCGTGATCAGCAACTTGTTTGGCGTGAGCAAGGGCAACTTCAAGAAGGCCATTGGTGCACTGTACAAGCAGGGCCAGATCGTGATTCACGCTGATCGCATTGAACTAAGCTGACTGCAACCTGCTCTTGTGTAGGAGTCGCTATCGCCGGCATGCCGGCTCCTACAGTAGGGTGTCGTCATGGGCAAAAAAGTCGTGTGTGCTTACCTCGGTACGTTATTGGCTTTTTTAGTGCTCGATGGCCTCTGGCTTGGCGTGTTGATGGGGTCGACCTACAAGGCCCTGCTGGGGCCGCTGATGCTTGAACAACCGCGATTGCTGCCGGCGGCACTGTTCTACTTCCTTTATGTATTCGGCTGTGTGGCTTTTGTGGTGCTGCCGGCGCTGGCCAGTGGTGGCTGGCAACGGGCTGCCCGCCTGGGCGCCTTGCTCGGGTTGGTGGCCTATGGCACCTATGACCTGAGCAACTGGGCGACCTTGCAAGGCTGGTCGGCGGGCCTGGCATTGATGGACATGGCGTGGGGCACCTTCCTCACGGCTGCGTGCTGCTTGCTGGGGTACGGGGCGGCGCACCGCGTCAGGGGCTGAGCCGCGCCCGGCAATCAATCGGTGCCGGGGCCGGTCGTAGCAGCAATGCACCGGCCAGTATCAGGCCGCTGCCCGCTACTATCAGCGCCGGCTGCAAGCCGCCGCTAAGGTGACTGCTCAACGAGGCCAGCAGTGGGCCACTTAACTGGCCCAGGGCAAAACATGCCGTCAGCAGCCCCGTGCTGCGTTGCGCACCGTGGGGTGCGATTTCCCGCAGGCGCTGCATCACCAGTTGCATGCACGCCAGGAACGGCAGACCGCACAGCACTACGCCCAATGCCAAACCCACACCATTGCCCAGCAAACAAGCGAAGACGCCGGCCGCTTGCAGCCATAGGGTGGCCATCAACCAATAGCGTGTAGTGTCGGGGTTGGGCTTGCGCAGGCTGACCAGCAACACACCCAGGGCTGCCGCGAGGCCAAAGCACGGCCAGAACAGGTCCGCCTGCCAGGCGCCCTTGAACTGCGCGCTGGCCATTTGTGACAGGAACGTGGCGGGGATGATGTAGCCCAAGCCAAACAACAGGTAAACCCAGCCCAGATGCGCGATGCTGCCATTGCTCCCGGTTGTGGCGCTGCTGCTCTGCGGCTGTCCTCTGTCAGGCTTGGGCAGCAACGGCAGGATCACCAGCAACATGCCCAGGGCGACCACGCCATACACCAGCCACAACGTCGCCGAATCCTCGGCCAACAGGTTCGAGCCCAATGCCAACAGTCCCGTGAGCAGGATCCCCAGCCCAGGCCCGGCAAATACCAATGCTCCTAATCGCGGGCGCCCGGCGGCAATCGCCAGGGGTTGGCTCAGGCCGGTAATCATCACCAGCACCCAGGCGCTGGCCACGCCCGTGCCAAAGCGCAATATCAGGTGCGACCAGAAGCCGCTGGCCCAGAACGACGCCAGGGTCAGCAGCACACACAACCACAACCCGCCGAGCAGTCGCCCGCGTATGTGGTGATGACTGCGCGCGAACATCGAGTCCACGGCCCCCACGAAATAGCCCAGGTAGTTGGCTGCGGCGATCAGCCCGGCCTCGGTCAGGTCGATTTGCCCTTCGCTGAGCAAGTGTGGCATTTGCGGGGTGAGGGCAAAGCGGCCAATGCCCATGGCCATCATCAGGGCGATAAAGCTGGCGAGTAAGCGAATCAAGGGAGACATGGGGCAAATTCCTGCAAGAAGCGATGACCCCAGGTTAAGGTGGATTGTTATTCAGTAAAAATGAATAATACTGAGCAACTTGTTCAGTTAAGGAGAATGGTCGTGGAGTTCAGCCAACTGCGTATTTTCCAGGCTGTGGCCGAAGAGGGCTCTATCACCCGTGCGGCAGAGCGCCTGCACCGGGTGCCGTCGAACCTCTCGACCCGGCTCAAGCAAATGGAAGAGCAATTGGGTGTCGAGTTGTTCGTGCGCGAGCGCCAGCGCCTGCAATTGTCGCCGGCTGGCAAGGTGCTGCTCGACTACAGCACGCGGCTTCTGGCGCTGCACGACGAAGCGCACGGCGCCGTACAGGGCGGGCAACCAGCCGGGGACTTTGTGCTGGGCAGCATGTACAGCACCGCCGCGATCCATTTGCCGAAACTGCTGGCGCAGTATCACAAGGCTTACCCGATGGTGAACCTGCAAGTGCAGTCGGCGCCCAGCGGTGAGCTGCTTGAAGGCCTGATCACCGGGCGTCTGGATGCGGCGCTGGTGGATGGCCCATTGACCTTGGCGACCCTGGACGGTGTGCCGTTGTGCGAGGAACGCTTGCTGCTGATCTGCGAGGCGGACCACCCGCCGGTACGCGGCCCGCAGGATGTGGCCGGGCGCTCGGTGTTCACCTTCCGACGCAGTTGTTCGTATCGGGCGCGCCTGGAAGCGTGGTTTTCCCACGACCGCGTAGCCATGGGGCGGGCCATCGAGATTGAGTCGTATCAAGGCATGCTGGCGTGTGTGATCGCCGGTTCCGGGGTGGCGTTGATGTCCGAATCGATGCTCGACAGCCTGCCCGGCAAGCACAGCGTCTCGATCCACCCCCTGGCCGAGCCGTTTGCCCACGCGACCACCTGGCTGATGTGGCGCAAGGGCATGCTCGGGGCTAATCTCAACGCGTGGATTGACCTGCAGCAAGAGGGCAAGACGCGGCCTGAACAAGAGGCGCGAGCGATTGCCTGACCGCATCGTCAGGATTTGTATCAATTCAGTAATGGTTCGTTGCGGTTTCAGGCAAGCATTGCGTGGGACTTAGTACTACTATCTGTAGGAAGCAGCCACAGAATTCCAGCTGCTCGGCACTACCCTCAAAGGGGGCACCATGAAAGAAAAACTGCAAAACTGGCTGCACGACCTCGGCGTCGCACTCGGCTTGATCGAGCCACCGCTGCAACCGGTGCCTATCCGCACCGATGACGAACAGCGCCGCCCGCGTCGCAGGTAAGCCCGGAAAAGCGCTCAGGCATTGGTGTTTGGGCGCGATCACTGGTTATGCTTTCCCAGGAACACAGTGGATGGGCGCGTGCTCGTATGTGATAGAACCGCGCCAGTCGAAGACCACTTTCCTAAATTAAGTTGCGCTCGCTTTGTCTGATCATGGAAGTATTCTGGTCGGACGTTTCCTTTTGTCTGCTCCCTCGACCTTTTCTGTATTTGGACGTTTTATATTCCTGCTCTCTTCAAGGAAGGAAGGCAGGGGTATGTCGTTTGTTAACAGTGATGGGATTCTGATCTCCGACAAAGTGATACTGCGTCGATTTAACGCGATTGAGCATGGGGATTTGCACGGTGTGCAGGCTTTAGTTGTCCACCAGACGGATGCACCGACGGCGCAACATACGTTCAATGGCTACCTCGCAAAAGGCAGTGGTGCGCACTTTCTGATTGATAAAAATGGTTTTGTTTACCAGACGGCCAGTTTGAAAAAACGCTGTTACCACGTTGGAAAACTCATTCGCTCGAAGTGCTTGGCGATTGATAAAAAAACGTGTGACAGCGCGCAGATGGCCCGGATTCAAACGTTATCGTGGACTGCGCAGATCAAGGCGTTGGACGCGCATGAGCGAGCCAAAAGCTATCCTGAACGCTATCCCGTGAACTCCGACTCTATTGGCATCGAACTGGTGGGCAAGCACTTGGATACCTCTCGGTATGAGACCGTTACCGGCGCCCAGAACCAATCCCTTCAATGGCTCGTTAACGAGTTGTATGTTCATTTCAACCTATCCTCGGGTGATGTCTACAGGCATCCGCAGATATCCTATAAAAACCCAGGTGAAGCCAGTAGTGCGGTGTGGGAATGATGACGATCAAAGCGTGGCCGATTGGCGCATTACTCGTTGTTGCGGGATGTACGGATCTGCACAACACGCCCGACCTTGAAAGCATTGTTATCTCCAGCTTCCAATCCCAGGAACCCGAGAGTTGCCGGTCTTCTGACGTGCCGCTCGACTCAAGCCGTGTGCGGGCGTTTTTCCAACGGGCGTCGAAGATTGATAGCCGCACCCTGCATGACCGTTACGAGTGGGCACCTTGCTATTTGGAGGGCAGTCTGAAGTACAACGGGCAGGTTTGTACGTGGCAGGTAAGGGCGGGAGCCACTGGGGTCGTCCAGTGTCCGTCGGCAGAGCAGTACTTTACTTGTGAAGAGTGCAGCGACCTGTTTGCAAAACCCGGGGATTAAAAAAACGGATGCGACACCGACGTCGCACCCGCTGAAGAAAGCTTTATTCAAGCCGCGTCGGCCACCGCCACCTGTGGCCGGCGCGACAGCATGCTCACCAGCACAAAACTCACCACACTCACGCCCAGGCTGTAGTAGATCGGTGTGTTTGCCTCCAGACCATCCTTGATCATGAACACCAGAGACGTGGCAAACCCCAGTGCCATGGCGCTGATTGCGCCCGAAGTGGTCGCGCGTTTCCAGTAGATCGCCCCGATCAACGGGATCAACATACCGCCGACCAGCAGGTTATAGGCCAGGGTCAAGGCACTGATCACATCGGTTACCACCAAAGCGATAGCCAGCACGGCGATGCCGGTCAGCAGGGTGAACAGGCGGTTGATGTTCAGGCTCGACTGTTTGCCGCCGCGCAGGCGTGGCAGCAGGTCTTCGGTGAGCACGGTGGATGCGGCGAGCAGCCCGGCGCTGGCCGTGGACATCATGGCCGCCAGGGCCGCGGCGATCACCAGGCCACGCAGGCCATCGGGCAGCGACAGTTTGACGATGGCGGCGAAGGCGTTGTTGACGTTGTCCAGGTCCGGGATCAGCACATGGGCGGCCATGCCGATCAGGGCACAGGCCAGGCCGTAGAGGATGCAGTAGAAACCGGCGAAAGTGCCGGCATACTTGGCGACCTTTTCGTCCCGGGCGGTAAAGACCCGTTGCCAGATGTCCTGGCCGATCAGGATGCCGAAAAAGTAGATCATGAAGTAGGTGATGATGGTGTCCCAGCCGATGCTGGTGAAGCTGAAACTGGCCGCTGGCAGCTTGGCCACCAGCTCATCCCAGCCGCCCACGCGGTACAGGCAGATCGGCAGCAGGATAAACATCAGGCCGACGGTCTTGATCACGAACTGCACGATATCGGTCAAGGTCAGTGACCACATGCCGCCAATGGTCGAATACACCAGCACCACGCCACCGCCCAGCAGGATGGCGGCCCAGAAGGGCAGGTCAAACATCACTTGCAATACGGTGCCGATCCCCAGGATCGAGGTCACTGCCAGCATCAGCGCGTAGGCCAGCATGATCAACCCGCTGGCCTGGCGGGCCGTGGGGTTGTAGCGCTGCTCCAGGACCTGGGTCACGGTGAAAATTTTCAGCTTGAGCAAGGGCTTGGCGAGGAACAGGTTCAGCGCGATGATCCCCGCGCCCAGCGCTGCGCAGAGCCAGAAGCCGGAAATGCCGTGGACATACCCCAGGCGCACGCTGCCCACGGTGGACGCGCCACCGAGTACCGTTGCCGCCATGGTGCCCATGTACAGGGTCGGCCCCAGGTTGCGCCCGGCGACCAGGTAGTCTTCATGGGTCTTGGCCCGGCGCATGCCCAAATAGCCGAGCACGAGCATGCCGGCGGCGTAGATAAGTACGACGAATAGATCCACAGCCATGGTGGCGAATCTCCAATTATTATTTTTATCGGTGTTCAGGCGCGGGGCACATGGCCCCGCGCTACATCAGCGGTGCGTGACGCCAGGCAGTACACAGAGCATTTCGTACAGCAGGTTGGCGCCCAGCAACGAGGTGTTGCCGGTGGTGTCGTAGGGCGGCGAAACTTCCACCAGGTCACAACCAATCAGCTCCAGGCCCTGGCAGCCACGGATAATCTCGATCGCCTGGATGGTGGTCAGCCCGCCGATTTCCGGGGTGCCGGTACCGGGTGCCCAGGCCGGATCGATACCGTCGATGTCGAAACTCAGGTACACCGGGCCGCCGCCGACCTTTTCCCGGACTTCGGCCATCAACGGCGCGAGGGACTGGTGCCAGCACTCTTCGGCCTGGACCACGCGGAACCCCTGTTTACGGCTCCAGTTGAAGTCTTCGGCGGTATAGCCCTGGGCGCGCAGGCCGATTTGCACCACGCGGTCGCAATCGAGCAGGCCCTCTTCGACGGCACGGCGGAAGGTGGTGCCGTGGGCGATTTTCTCGCCGAACATATGGTCATTGACGTCGGCGTGGGCATCGATATGCACCAGCCCGACCTTGCCGTGCTTCTTGTGGATCGCCCGTAGGATCGGCAGGGTGATGGTGTGGTCGCCGCCCAGGGTCAGCGGGATCACGTCGTGCTTGAGGATTTCATCGTAGGATTCTTCGATGATGCGCACGGCGTCCAGCAGGTTGAAGGTGTTGATCGCCACATCGCCGATGTCGGCCACTGACAGCGAGTCGAACGGTGCGGCGCCGGTGGCCATGTTGTAGGGGCGGATCATCACCGACTCGGCGCGGATTTCGCGGGGCCCGAAGCGGGTCCCGGCGCGCAGCGAGGTGCCAATATCCAGGGGCACACCGACGAAGGCCGCATCCAGGCCGGCTGCGGTTTGCAGGTGGGGCAGGCGCATCATGGTGGCGATGCCGGCAAAGCGCGGCATTTCGTTGCCGCCCAGTGGTTGGTGAAAGATCTTGTCCACGGGAGTGCCTCATCGTTGTTGTGGTTATCAGAGGCCGATTCTGCGAAATGTCGGACACGGGAAGAATCGCTGCGGGAAAATACTTAGTTCAGATTTTTCTGAACTAATGCCTGGGGTAGACTCCACCGGTGTGCAAAACCTGTTCCCTGTAGGAGCGAGCTTGCTCGCGAAAAACGTTAACGATCACGCGGGCATTCAGAACGTACGCGGCGCTTTCAGGTTTTTCGCGAGCAAGCTCGCTCCTACAGGGAATGGGCCTGTCAGCCGATTTTTTGCCTGGAGGTTCCATGGCCAGCGCCTTGCCCGACCTGAAACTGTTGCGCATCTTCGTCAGCGTGGTGCGCCACCAAGGGTTTGCCAATGCCCAGCACGAACTCAACCTGTCGACGTCCGCCATCAGCACCTATATGAGCCAGTTGGAAGGCGCCCTGGGCCTGGTGTTGTGCCATCGTGGGCGGGGCGGTTTCAGCCTGACCAGCAAGGGTGAGCTGTTTCATCAGGAAACCTTGCGCCTGCTGGCCGAGTTGGAGGGCTTCGAGCAGTATGCGGCGGCGCTCAAAGGCGAGCTGCGTGGCACGCTCAAACTGGGCGTGCTCGACTCCACCGTCAGCGACAAGGCCCTGCCATTCGCCGAAGTCATCGGCGCCTACAGCCTTGAGCACCCGGCCGTGCATTTGCATTTGTCGGTCATGAGCCCCTACGAGCTGCAACTCGGGGTCCAGGACAATCGCCTGGACCTGGCCATCGGCGCCTTCTCCAACCGCATGAGCGGCTTGATCTACATGCCGTTGTACCGCGAGCAACACTGGCTTTACTGCAGTTCGCGCCATCCACTGTTCAGCGAGCGGCGCATCCCCGAACAGGTGATTACCCAGCAACGCATGGTCGGGCGCGGGTATTGGAGCCAGGCGGAACTGGCGCGCCACGGCTTCAAACACAGCGCCGCGACGGTAGAAAGCATGGAAGCGCAGTTGATCCTGGTGCTGTCCGGTGCCTACATCGGCTACTTGCCCGAACACTACGCCCAGGCCTGGGCTGACAAGGGCGACTTGCGGGTGCTGCTGCCCGCGACTTTTGGCTACCAGGCGCCGTTTTCGCTGATCATGCGCCGTGGGCGCAGCCGCGAACCGTTGATCCAGACCTTCCGCGACTTACTCAAAGCACAGCTCAATCAGGCCTGAACATGTCCAGACTCCAATGCCCCCGCTGCCTGCGGCCGACCACCCACTGCCTGTGCGCGCTGATCCCGAGCCTGGACAGCCGCACCCGAGTGTTGCTGTTGCAACATCCCAGCGAGGTCAACCATGCCCTCAACACCGCACGTCTGGCCGCGTTGGGCCTGGTGAATGCGCAACTGGTGGTGGGTGAAGTATTCGAAGGCTTGCAGACCTTGCTCAACCCCCCTGGGTATCAGGCGCGGCTGCTGTTTCCCGGCGAGGACGCGCAGCCGCTGCAGGCCTACAGCCCATCCGACAAACCGCTGCTGCTGGTGGTGCCCGACGGCACCTGGCGCAAGGCGCGTAAATTGCTGCACCTCAACCCGCTGCTGGCGGCGTTGCCACGGGTGACGCTGACGGCGGGCGCCGTGTCCCGTTATCGGTTGCGCAAGGCACCGGGGCCGGGGGCGTTGTCGACGGTGGAGGCGATCGTGCAGGCGTTGACGGTGCTGGAGGCGCCGCAGTCATTCGAGCCGTTATTGCGACCGTTCGAGACGTTGATCGAGGGGCAGATTGCGGCGATGGGGGAAGAGGTTTTCCTGCGCAATCATGGGGGGGATTAGCAGGGGCACCGAGGTGGGGCCATCGCCGGCAAGCCAGCTCCCACATTGACCGCGTTGCTCAAGACATGCGCGGTCAATGTGGGAGCTGGCTTGCCGGCGATGGCGCCCGCGCAAACACCGTTAACGCTCGCGCATCGCCTCCGTCCTCGCCTTCAGCACCGGCTTGAGCAAGTAATCCAGCACGCTTTTCTCCCCGGTAATAATGTCCACCGTTGCCACCATCCCCGGGATGATCAGCAGCGGTTTTTTCTCCCCGCCCAAATGGTTCTTATCGGTGCGCACCTGGATCAGGTAGAAGCTGTTGCCCTTGTCGTCGGTAATCGTATCGGCGCCGATCAGCTCCAGTTTTGCCGCGAGCCCGCCGTAGATGGTGTAGTCGTAGGCACTGAACTTGACCATCGCCTTCTGCCCCGGATGCAAGAACGCTACGTCCTGGGGCCGCACTTTGGCCTCGATCAGCAGGTTGTCTTCCAGCGGTACGATTTCCACCATGTCGCTGCCCGGTTGGACCACGCCGCCGATAGTGTTGACCTTCAGTTGCTTGATTACCCCATGGACCGGCGAGACCACGGTGGTGCGGCTGACACGGTCATCAATGGCGATGCTGGTGGCGGTGATTTTCGATAGATCAGTGCGCTTTTCGTTGAGCTCCTTGGCCGCTTCCGAGCGGAAGGTCTGCACCGATTCGTCGATCTTGCTCTTGATCTCATTGATCGCCGACTCCGCCCGGGGGATCGCCAGGGTGGTGGCGTTCAATGAGCCACGGATCTCCACGGCGCTGCGTTTGAGGCGCAGGATTTCCACTGGCGAGACCGCGCCGGTGCCCACCAGCGGCGCCGACATGTTCATCTCTTGCTGCAGCAGCGCCAGGCTGGAGCTGAATTGGCCCTGCTTGGAGCGGAATTCCGCCAGCTCCTGGGTTTTCTGCCGCAGTTGTTCGCTCAAGGTCCGCTGTTCGCTGCTCAAGCGCCGCTGGCGTTGTTCGAACAACGAGCGTTCGTCCTCGGCCACTTGCGGGGCCTTGGCGATCACTTCATCGGACAATTTGAACGGCCGCCCCTCGGCCTCGGCAGACAGGCGTTCGACCTGGGCGGTGAGGGCATAACGGTCGACTTCGCTTTCGCCCTTGTTCGAGCGAAACCGCGTGTCGTCCAGTTGCAGCAACTTGTCGCCCTTGTCCACCATCTGTCCTTCGCGCACGTAAATCTGGGTGACGATGCCACCCTCCAGGTTCTGGATCACCTGCACTTTGCTCGACGGGATGGCCTTGCCTTCGCCCATGGTCACTTCATCGAGCACGGCAAAGTTGGCCCACAGCAGGGCGCAGATCAGCAGGCCGGCGGTGAGCCACACGATAATCCGTGAACGGCGCGGCGAATCCTGCAGTGCAGCGCCCGCCAGTTCGGGCATGAATTCGCTGTCGGCGGTTTTGCCAAAACTCTTGAAGTAGCCCGGTGATGAGGGAGTGGCTGACATGGTGGGGCTCCTAGACGGCGGCCGAGCCGACACGGCCCTTGCGCAATGCATCGATCACACTTTCTTTGGGGCCGTCGGCCACGATGCGGCCGTTGTCCAGCACGATCAAACGGTCGACCAGGCTGAGCATCGAGGTGCGGTGCGTGACCAGGAGCAACGTCTTGCCCTTGACCCATAGCTCCAGGCGCTGGCGCAGGGTTTCTTCGCTGCTGTTGTCCATGGCGCTGGTGGGTTCGTCCAGCAACAGGATCGGCGGGTCGAGCAGCAGCGCGCGGGCCAGCAACACCGCCTGGCGTTGGCCGCCGGACAGCAGTTGCCCGCGCTCGCCCACCGGCCGGTCGAAGCCTTGGGGGTGTTGACGGGCCAGCTCGCTGACGCCGGTCAGCTCGGCCACTTCGAGCATCCGCGCATCGCTGATATAGCGCGCGCCCAGGGTCAGGTTGTCGCGCAGGCTACCGGCCAGCAGCGGCAGATCATGGGCCACATAGCCCACTTGCTGGCGCAGGTCGGCCACGTCCAGTTGCCGCAGGTCGAGACCGTCGAGCAGCAATTGGCCCTCTTCTGGGGTGTAAAAACCCATCACCAGCCGGCCCAGGGTGCTTTTGCCCGAGCCGCTGCGCCCGATAATCCCCACGCGCTCGCCCGCCTTGAGCTGGAAACTGACCTGGCTCAGGGCCGGGGCGTTTTGTCCGGCGTAGTGGAAGGTCACCTGGCTGACTTCCAGGGCGCCCGTCAGTTGCGTGCGTTCCAGGGGGCGCTGTTGCGGATCGCGTTCCTGGGGCAGGGCCATCAACGCGTCGGTGCTGCGCATGGTCAATTGCGCCTGCTGATAGCGGGTGATCAACCCGGCGATCTGCCCCAGCGGCGCCAGTACCCGGCTGCCGAGCATGTAGGTGGCCACCAGCGCACCGACACTGAGGCTGCCGGCGATGATGCTGTAGACCCCGGCGACAATCGTTGCCATCCCGGAAAACTGCTGGATGAACAACGTGCCATTGGTGGCCAGCGCCGAGAGGTTGCGCGCGTGGCTATCGAGGCGGGTGAGGGCGCCATGGGTGCTTTCCCACTGGTGCTGGCGCTCGCTTTCGGCGCTGCAGGCCTTGAGGGTTTCCAGGCCGCCGAGGGTCTCGATCAACAGCGCCTGACGTTCGGCGCCCAGGCTCAGGCTTTTTTGCACGGTGTCGCGCAGGCGAGCCTGGATCAGCATCGCAAAGCCGATGGTCAGCGGGAACGCACACAAAGGAATGATCACCAGCCAACCGCCGAGCAGGCCGATCACCACCAGCATCAGCACGGCGAAGGGCAGGTCGATCAGGCTGGTGAGGGTCACGGCGGTGAGAAACTCGCGCAGGCCCTGGAAGTCATGGATGCTCTGGGCGAAACCGCCGATGGTGGCCGGGCGCGCCTTCATCGACATGCCGGTGATGCGCTCGAACAGGGTGGCCGAAAGAATCACGTCGGTCTTCTTGCCGGCGGTGTCCAGCAAGTGAGCGCGCACCACCCGCAGCACCAGCTCGAAACCCGTGCCGATCAGCAGGCCGATCACCAGGACCCACAAGGTCGACGTGGCCTGGTTCGGCACCACGCGATCGTAGGTCTGCATGACAAACAGCGGCACCATCAGGCCCAGCAGGTTGATCAGCAAGCTGGCGAGAATCGCATCGCTGTACAGCCAGCGCGACAGCTTCAAGGTGTCGCGAAACCACGCCTCGACCCGCGGCACCAATGGCGCGCGCAGGTCTTCGATCTCGTGCCGTGGCCGGGCGAACAGGGCCTGGCCGCTGTAGGCCGCGTCGAGCTCCTCGCGGCTGACCCACTGTTCGCCGCCTTCGGCTTCGCTGGGCAGGATCAGCGCCTGGCCATCCTCGCTCCAACGCCGCAGCACCGCGCAGCGGCCTTCGTTGAGCAGCAGCAGCACCGGCAGGTTGAGCGCCGATATTGCCTTCAAGTCCCGGCGCAATACCCGCGCCTGCAAGCTGGCCCGGGCCGCTGCCCGTGGCAGCAAGTCCAGGCTCAGGCGTTGTTGCGCCAAGGGCAGGCCGGCGCTCAGGCTGGCGCGGCTGACGGTACAGCCATGCAGCTTGCACAGGATCAGCAGGCCGTCGAGCAACGGGTCATCAAAGCTCTGGCGCGGGTCGACGCCCGGGTTCAGCGGTTCCATCTGGCTCACGGCGGTCTGCTCCACGTCGTTGGCTACTTCAGGTCAGGCAAGTGGGCTTCGCTTCTGACTTCCGACTGGGCAATGGCTTCGGCCGGCACCACCACGCGCTCCTTGTTCAGCAGCTCGCCCATGTTGGCCAGCACGCGGTACATGGAGAACTCTTCGGTGTAGCGCACTTCGGTATAGCGCCGGTTGGCGTTGTACAGCTCGTTTTCACTGTCCAGCAGGTCCAGCAGTGTGCGCTGGCCCAGGCCGAACTGATCCTGATAGGCCGCGCGCACCCGTTGGGTGGTTTCGGCGTATTCGCGGGCGGTAGGGGTCTGGATGCGTGCGTTGTCCATGGCGTGCCAGGCCAGGTTGAGGTTCTCGTTGAGCATGCGCAGGGCGTTGTTGCGGATGTCCATGGCCTGGTTGATCTTGTGCGAGTCCGACGCCAGGCGGGCCTTGTCGCTGCCGCCACGGAACAGGTTGTAGTTCATCACCACGCCCACCCGCCATTCATTGTCGTGGCCCAGGTCGCCCTGCACATTGTTATTGGCGCCCACCGCAGCCTCGGCGTCGAAGCGTGGGTAGAACGGCGACTTGGCTACTTCGTACTGACTCTCGGCGGCCATCACATCGGAATGGGCGGATTTCAGATAGGGGTTGTTCTCCAGCATGCTGCGCCGCGCACCGAGTTGGTCGGCGGGCAACTGACCCTTGATCGAGGCTGGGCTTTCCAGTTCGTCCGGCATGCGCCCGACCACACTATAAAAATTCGATTCGGCGTCTTGCAGGTCGACCATGGCGGTCTGGTAGTTGTTGTCCGCCAGGGCCCGACGGGCGGTGGACTGGTCGCGGTCGGCGGTACTGCCGATGCCGCGCTCGGTGCGCAGGCCGATCTGATCGGTGACCCGCAGGTGCGCCTGCAGGTTGTTCTTGGCCAAGGTCAGCAGGTCGCGGCGCTTGAGCACTTCCAGGTACACCTCGACGGTGCGCAGGGCCAGGCTTTCGGCAGTACCGCGGGTGTAATAGGCACGTGAGTTGACCACGGCGCCGGTGCGTTGCACTTCGTTGGAGGTGTTGAAGCCGTCGAACAGCATCTGGCGCAGGCGCAGTTCTGACTGGGTGTAATTGTCGGTCTCGGTGTGGTGGTTGCCGCCACGCGCGCGGGTGGTGCTGTTGTCGCTGTAGCCGCGGCCATAGGCGGCATTCAGGTCGAGGCTGGGATAGAAGCCACCCTTGGCGACTTTCACATCTTCATCAGCCGACAGCCGGCTGTTACGGCTGGCATTGAGTTCCGGGTGAGTGTCCAGCGTGCTTTGGATCGCTTGGGTCAGCGACATCGCTTGGGTGTTGGTGCATGCCATGGCGATCAGAATGGCGCTGCAGAGGGGGGTAAAGACGCGCATGGGAACATCTCCTGTGTATCAGTGCTGCTGGTCTGTCGCCATTTATTTGACGAATTTAGGGGGCAAACCGTCTCAGGCTTGTAACAACAGAGCTAAGAACATTTGCAGGAGGACCTAAGAAGAATTTCTCATAACGTTTATGTCCAAAAAAACTTATGCGTTCTGCGTGAAGCAAGACATTGTTCAAAGCACAAGCCTTGAGTTATGTGCGCTTCGGCGCATTTTCAGGGCCTTGGAAAGTTCAATCGCAAGTGCAAGCGGATCGTGGGGTAGCGGAAAAAAGGGAATTTAAGGGTGACGGTTTTTTGTCACTTGGTCCCTGGGAAGGCTCTCTGCAAGCGGGTCGAAGCGCGGTTTGGCGGCTGATTTGAATCAGTTTTGTGCCACTTCCGGGCGAAGGTCCGGGCCACTGGATCCACTGCATTTGTGCACGTAACCGAGGTGCCGACTACTGGGGTCGGACAGGGAGATAAGCACATGGCCAAGTTAATCGGTGTTGTCAGCAAGGTGGTTGGGGAAGTCTTTGCCGTGGCGGGAGATGGCAGCCGCCGGAGCCTGATCGAAGGCGACCGACTGTTTGCCGGCGAGCAACTGCAGACCGGCGCGGCCGGTGCGGTGGCGGTGCAACTGACCAACGGCCATGAGCTGACCCTGGGGCGCGACAGCAGCCTGGGCCTCTCCCCGCAACTGCTGGCCGGCCAGGCGCCGCAGGTTCATGGGTCTGAAGACCTTGCGCCGAGCCAGGCGCAGTTGACCGATGTGCAGCAACTGCAAAAAGCCATTGCTGCCGGTGCCGACCCGACCCAGACCGGTGAAGCCACGGCTGCTGGCCAGACCGGCAGCACAGCGGCGGGTGAGTTGGGCGGTGGGCACTCCTTTGTGCTGCTGACCGAAGTCGCCGGGCGCGTGGAGCCGGTCATCGGCTTTCCGACGGCGGGCTTTGGCGCGATTCCCGAGTTTCCGTTGTTCCAGGTCGCCGGCCAGCCGGATACCGGCAACGACCAGCCGGTGGTGGTGCCTCCCGACAACCCGGTGAGCCTGGGCGGGCTGGAGGTCGAGGGCGGTGAGTTGACGCTCGACGAGGCCAATCTTGCCCAAGGCTCGGCCAGTAATCCGGCGGCGCTGGTGCAAAGCGGCACCTTCAACGTCTCGGCGCCCGATGGCCTGCAAAGCCTGACCGTGGGCGGCATCAGCGTGGTCAGCGGCGGGGTGGCCAGCAGCTTCCCGCAAACCATCACCACCGGGCTGGGCAACACCCTGAGCATCACCGGCTACGACGCGGCCACCGGGGCGATCAGCTACAGCTATACCTTGACCGGCAATGAGGCCCATCCGTCAGGTGGCGGCACCAACAGCCTGGGCGAACAATTTGCGGTGGTTGCCACCGATAGCGACAACGACACCGCCACCGGTTCCCTGGATATCACCGTGATCGATGACGTGCCCAAGGCGCTGGACGACAGCCACGAGGGCAGTGCGTCGGAAAGCCTGTTGACCCTCAGCGGCAACGTATTGGACAACGACACCCAGGGAGCGGACCGTATCGCCACCGGCCCCATCGTCGGCGGTACCTTCACCGGCCAATATGGCACCCTGGTCCTGGCTGCCGATGGCAGCTACACCTACACGCTGAACACCGCCGACCCTGACTTTGTCACGCTGCAGGGCGGTGGCAACGGCACGGAAACCTTCACCTACACCCTGACCGACGCCGATGGCGACAGCAGCACCGCCAACCTGGTGCTGCAAGTGCATAACAACGACGATCCGGTGGTGATCGGTGGCATCAGCATCAATGGTGCCGACCTGACGCTTTATGAAAAGAACCTGGTGGACGGCAGCAGCCCCGACGCTGGCGCGCTGACCCGCACCGGCAGCCTGACCGTGTCGGCAGCGGACGGCTTGCAGAACCTGTCCGTGGGCGGTATCAGCGTAGTGTCCGGTGGTGTTGCCGCCGGCTTCCCGCAATCGATCGCCACCGGCCTGGGCAATACCCTGACCATCACCGGTTTTGACCCGGCCACCGGAGTAATCAGCTACAGCTACACCTTGACCGGCACCGAGGCGCATCCAACGGCGGCGGGGGTGAACGAACTGACCGAAAGCTTCAGCGTGATCGCCAGTGATACCAACAACAGCACGGCCACCAGCACGCTGCATATCAGTGTGGTGGACGACGTACCGACCGCTGCCGATGACAGCAATGCGCAAGTGGCGTCTGAAAGCCTGTTGACCCTGACTGGCAGCGTGCTGGGCAATGACGTGCAAGGCGCGGATCGGGTCGCCACCGGCCCGGTAACTGCGGGTACGTTCACTGGTACTTATGGCACCTTGCAGCTCTTCGCCGACGGCAGCTATGTGTACACCCTCGATAAGACCGACCCACAGTTCATGGCTCTGAATGGTGGCGGCAGCGGCACTGAAACCTTCACTTATCAATTGAACGACAGCGACGGTGATAGCAGTACCGCCAGCCTCGTCTTGCAGGTGCATAACAACGACGATCCTGTGGTACTGACGGGCCTTGAGGTGAACGGCGGGGAAGTCACTGTCTATGAGAAAAACCTGCCGCTGGGCAGCGCTATCGATGGGTCTGCTTTGACCCAATCCGGCACCTTTACTGTGACCGCATTGGATGGACTGAAAAATCTGACTGTGGGCGGTATCAGCGTCGTCAGCAATGGCGTTGCGGCGACCTTCCCGCAATCGGAGCCAACCGGTTTTGGTAACACTCTGACCATCACCGGCTACAACGCCAGTACTGGCGTGATCAGCTATAGCTACACGCTCAACGGTACCGACAGCCACCCAACCGGCGCGGATGCCAATAGCATCAGCGAGTCGTTTGCGGTAACTGCCACCGATAGCAACAACAGCGGCGCTACGGGCACGTTGGACGTCAATGTGGTCGACGATGTGCCAAAAGCCTTCGACGACAATCCCGGCGGCGTGGCCTCTGAAAGCCAGCTCACACTGACCGGCAGCGTGCTGGGTAACGATGTGCAAGGTGCTGATCGGGTCGCCACTGGCCCGGTAACTGCCGGTACCTTCACCGGTACTTATGGCACCTTGCAGCTCTTCGCCGATGGCAGCTACACCTACACCCTGGACAAGACTGATCCACAATTTATCGCCCTGAACGGCGGTGGCAGCGGCACTGAGACTTTCACTTATCAATTGAATGACAGCGACGGCGATACCAGTACCGCCAATCTCGTCTTGCAGGTGCATAACAACGACGATCCAGTGGTACTGACGGGCCTTGAAGTGAACGGCGGGGAAGTCACCGTCTACGAGAAAAACCTGCCATTGGGCAGCGCTATCGATGGGCCTGCTCTGACCCAATCCGGCACCTTCACCGTGACCGCCTTGGATGGCTTGAAAAACCTGAATGTGGGCGGTATCAGCGTCGTCACCAATGGCGTCGCCGCGACTTTCCCGCAATCGGAACCTACTGGCTTCGGCAACACCCTGACCATCACCGGCTACAACGCCAGTACTGGTGTGATCAGCTACAGCTACACCCTCAACGGCACTGACAGCCACCCAACCGGCGCAGGCACTAACAGCATCAGCGAGTCGTTCACGGTGACTGCCACCGACAGCAACAACAGCGGCGCTACGGGCACGTTGGACGTCAATGTGGTTGATGACGTGCCAAAAGCCTTCGACGACAACCCCGGCGGTGTGGCCTCTGAAAGCCAGCTCATCCTCAATGGCAGCGTGCTGGGCAATGACGTACAAGGCGCGGATCGGATCGCCACCGGGCCCGTAACACCGAACACCATCGTCGGTACTTACGGCACACTGCAACTGTTTGCCGACGGCAGCTACACCTACACCCTCGACAAGACCGCCCCCCAATTTATCGCCCTGCACGGCGGGGGGAACGGTACCGAGACTTTCACCTACCAGTTGAACGACAGTGACGGCGATACCAGCACCGCCAATCTCGTCTTGCAGGTCCATAACAACGACGATCCAGTGGTACTGACGGGCCTTGAGGTGAACGGCGGGGAAGTCACTGTCTATGAGAAAAACCTGCCGCTGGGCAGCGCTATCGATGGGTCTGCTTTGACCCAATCCGGCACCTTCACCGTGACCGCATTGGATGGGCTGAAAAACCTGACTGTGGGCGGTATCAGCGTCGTCACCAATGGCGTGGCGGCGACCTTCCCGCAATCGGAACCCACCGGTTTTGGTAACACCCTGACCATCACCGGCTACAACGCTAGCACCGGTGTAATCAGCTACAGCTACACCCTCAACGGCACTGACAGCCACCCAACCGGCGCAGGCACTAACAGCATCAGAGAGTCGTTCACGGTGACCGCCACCGACAGCAACAACAGCGGCGCTACGGGCACGTTGGACGTCAATGTGGTCGACGATGTGCCAAAAGCCTTCGACGACAACCCCGGCGGCGTGGCCTCTGAAAGCCAGCTCACCCTGACCGGCAGCGTGCTGGGTAACGATGTGCAAGGTGCTGATCGGGTCGCCACCGGCCCCGTCACGCCAAATACGATTGTTGGTACCTACGGCACACTGCAATTGGTTGCCGATGGCAGCTATGTTTACACCCTGGACAAGACCGATCCGCAGTTCATGGCTCTGAATGGTGGTGGCAGCGGGACTGAGACTTTCACTTACCAACTGAACGACAGCGACGGCGACACCAGCACCGCCAACCTCGTCTTGCAGGTGCATAACAACGACGATCCAGTGGTATTGACTGGTCTTGAAGTGAACGGCGGGGAGGTGACGGTCTACGAGAAAAACCTGCCGTTGGGCAGCGCCAACGATGGGTCTGCATTGACCCAATCCGGCACCTTCACCGTGACCGCATTGGATGGACTGAAAAACCTGACTGTGGGCGGTATCAGCGTCGTCACCAATGGCGTCACCGCGACTTTTCCGCAATCGGAACCTACTGGCTTCGGCAACACCCTGACCATCACCGGCTACAACGCCAGCACCGGTGTAATCAGCTACAGCTACACCCTCAACGGCACTGATAGCCACCCAACCGGCGCAGGCACTAACAGCATCAGCGAGTCGTTCACGGTGACTGCCACCGACAGCAACAACAGCGGCGCTACGGGCACGTTGGACGTCAATGTGGTCGACGATGTGCCAAGAGCCTTCGACGACAACCCAGGCGGCGTGGCCTCTGAAAGCCAGCTCACACTGACCGGCAGCGTGCTGGGTAACGATGTGCAAGGTGCTGATCGGGTCTCCACCGGTCCCGTCACACCGAACACCATCGTCGGTACTTACGGCACCCTGCAATTGTTTGCCGATGGCAGCTACACCTACACCCTGGACAAAACCGATCCACAGTTCATGGCCCTGAATGGTGGTGGCAGCGGGACTGAGACTTTCACTTACCAACTGAACGACAGCGATGGCGATACCAGCACCGCCAACCTCGTCTTGCAGGTGCATAACAACGACGATCCTGTGGTTCTGGCCGGCCTGGAAGTAAACGGCGGCGAAGTCACCGTCTACGAGAAAAACCTGCCATTGGGCAGCGCTATCGATGGGTCTGCTTTGACCCAATCCGGCACCTTTACCGTGACCGCACTGGATGGCCTGAAAAACCTGACGGTGGGCGGTATCAGCGTCGTCACCAACGGCGTCGCCGCGACCTTCCCGCAGTCGGAGCCCACCGGTTTCGGCAACACCCTGACCATCACCGGCTACAACGCCAGCACCGGTGTAATCAGCTACAGCTACACCCTCAACGGCACTGACAGCCACCCAACCGGCGCAGGCACTAACAGCATCAGCGAGTCGTTCACGGTGACTGCCACCGACAGCAACAACAGCGGTGCTACGGGCACGTTGGACGTCAATGTGGTCGACGATGTGCCAAAAGCCTTCGACGACAACCCCGGCGGCGTGGCCTCTGAAAGCCAGCTCACCCTGACCGGCAGCGTGCTGGGCAATGACGTACAAGGCGCCGACCGCATCGCCACCGGCCCGGTCACGCCAAACACCATTGTTGGCACCTACGGGACCCTGCAACTGTTTGCCGACGGCAGCTACACCTACACCCTCGACAAGACCGACTCCCAATTTATCGCCCTGCACGGCGGGGGGAACGGTACCGAGACTTTCACCTACCAGTTGAACGACAGTGACGGCGATACCAGCACCGCCAAGTTGGTGCTCCAGGTGCATAACAACAACGACCCGGTAGTGCTGACTGGCCTGGATCTGACTGGCGGGGAGTTGACCGTCTTTGAAAAAAACCTGGTCGATGGTTCCAACCCGAACACGCCCTTGTTGACTCAGACCGGTACCTTCACCGTGACCGCCCTGGATGGTTTGAAAAACCTCACGGTCGGTGGCCTGAATGTGGTGACCAACGGGGTGGTTGCCACCTTCCCGCTGTCGGAAGGCACCCTGCTGGGCAACAGCTTTGTTGTCACTGGCTACGACCCCAACACCGGGGTGGTCAGCTACCGCTACACCCTGCTCGACAACGAAACGCACCCCAATGCCAGCGGGGCCAACAGCCTGTCCGAGCAAATTTCGGTCACGGCCAGCGATTACGACACCAATACGGCGACGGGCACGATTGATATCAACATCATCGATGACCTGCCCATCGCCAATCCCGATGTGCGCTCGGTAGCAGAGGGCGGTGTGGTCAGCGTCAATGTGTTGGGCAATGATGTCGGCGGTGCCGATAGCCCCACCCTGGCGGGTGCGGTGGTCGGGGTGCGGGCAGGGAGTGGTGTCGGTACGCCGGCCAGTGGTGGCCTGGGCGGGAATATCACCGGCAGCTTCGGCTACCTGACCCTGGATGCGAACGGCAATGCCGTGTATCACAGCAACCCCAACTCGGTGAACCCACCCGGAGCGGTGGACACCTTTGTCTACACCGTGCGTGATGCAGACGGTGACTTGAGCACCACGACCTTGACCATCAATGTGGCCGACAGTGGCCTGGTGGCTAGCGTCGATGGCGATGTCACGGTCTACGAAAAAGCCCTGGACCTGAAACTCGATGGCCTCGACCTGGCGCCCGGCACTGTGATCGGCAGCGACCCGACCGCCACCAGCGAAACGGCCACTGGCACCCTGGTGGGCTCGACCACCGGCGGCACTGGCCCGTTGAGTTTCAGCCTGGTGGGCAGTGCGACGGGCAGCTATGGGCAGATCCTGCTCAATGCCAATGGCACCTACACCTACACCCTGACGTCGGCACCGAAGACCTTGCCCAACAGCAATGACGGGCCGAATGTGCTGACCGAGACCTTCACCTACAAGGTCACCGACCAACTGGGCAACTCCACCACCAGCAGCATCGTGGTGAGTATTGTCGACGACATGCCAATAGTGGTGTCCAGCGCGCGTGAGGTCACGGCGACGGAGGTGGATTCCAACCTGCTGCTGATCATCGACATTTCCGGCAGCATGAATGACGCGTCTGGGGCCGGCGGTACGCGGCTCGACCTGGCCAAGGCGTCCATCACCCAGTTGCTTAACCGCTATGACGATATGGGCGACGTGAAGGTGCAGATCGTGACCTTCAACGACAGCTCGCAACAGTTGAGCAGCCAATGGGTCAGCGTCGCCACGGCCAAGACCCTGGTCAACGGCCTCACCGCGTTCAATGGCACCAACTACGACTCGGCCCTGGGCACTGCGCAGACCGCCTACGGCACCGCCGGCAAGCTGGAGGGTGCGCAGAACGTGGCGTACTTCTTCTCGGACGGTAACCCCACCACGTCCAACACCAATAACCCGAACAACCCTGGCAACGCGGTCAACCCGGAGTACGGCGACGGTATCGATGCCACTGAAGAAGGCGTATGGCGGGCCTTCCTCGATGCCAACGGCATCAAGGCCTATGCCATTGGCCTGGGCGCGGGCGTCAACGGCATTTACCTGGACCCGGTGGCTTATGACGGCAGTACCCACACCAATACCAATGCGGTAGTGGTTGCCAACCTGGCGGGCCTGGATGCGGTGCTGGCCGGCACGGTGCAGGGCGCGCCAGTCACGGGTAGCCTGCTGACCGATGGCACATTTGGTGCCGACGGTGGCTTCGTCAAATCCCTCACGGTAGACGGCATCACCTACACCTACAACCCGGCGGCGGGGGGCTCGATGAGCGCCAACCTGCCGGGCGGGCATGGCACGTTCGACACCGTCAGCAACAGTATTACCATCACCACCAATCAGGGGGGCACGCTGATCGTCGACATGGACAACGGCGAGTTCCGCTATAACCCGCCGAAGTTGACGGGCTCGCTGGTCACCGAGACCTTTGGCGTGACCGTCAGCGATAACGACGGCGACCTGGCGACCTCCAGCCTGGTGGTCAAGGTCAACCCCAACGTGGCACCGGTGGCCGGTGATGACCATGTGATCACCAATATCCTGTCGGGCAACATTGTTGTGCCTGCGCAGTTGCTGCTGGCCAATGACAGCGATGCCAACCATGACAACCTGACGGCTATCCCCACCAGTTTTCCAACCGGCTGGGTGGCCAAGAACGCGGCGTTTACCGGGACGGGGGCCAGAACGCTTACCGGTACAACCCTGGGGGATGTACGTACCTCGTTTGCCGATATCGGGGCCCTGACCGCAGCCCTTGCGATCACCGGCAATCTCAGCAGTGTCGGCGGCACTACGCCCGACGATCGCGTGACGGTCACACTCAGGGCGGGGGAGACCCTCAACCTGGATCACAACCGGCCGGTCGGTAACATCGTCATGACCTATTCGCTCAACGGTGGCGGAGAACTCCCTCTCGCGGATGGCGCGACGCTGACTGCGTTAACGGACGGTAGCTATCAGATTCACATTGCCAACACCACCAATCCAGCAGGTGGCAACGTCAATGGCGCAGAAAGCTACCAGTTAGATATGAAGATCAACTATGCCGGCGCCCAGGACTACACGCCGGACTACCACGGTAACTACTCGGTCAGCGATAACCACGGCGGCAGCGACAGCGCCGCCGTAGACATCACCTACCAGGCCGGCACCACCCTCACCGGTACCAACGGTGATGACATCCTCATGGCCGGGCCCGGTAACAACATCCTCAATGGCGGCGATGGCAATGATGTACTGAGTGCTGGCAATGGCAACAACGAGATGCACGGCGGCAATGGCAATGACCTGCTGTTCAGTGGCATCGGCAATGACCTGCTCGATGGCGGTGCGGGCATCGATACCGTGAGTTACGCCAATGCCACGTCGGGCGTGACCGTCAACCTTGGCACGGTGGGAGGGCAAATCACGGGGGGCGCCGGGACCGATACATTGACGGCCCTGGAGAACCTGATCGGTTCCAACTTCAACGACTTCCTCACCGGCAACGGCAGCAACAACCTGATCTCGGGCGGGCTGGGCAATGACACCCTCAAGGGCGAGGGCGGCGATGACATCCTGATCGGTGGTCCGGGCAACAACACCCTGACCGGCGGCGCGGGTGCCGACACCTTCCATTACCTCACCGGCGGTAGCGGGCACGACGTCATCACCGACTTTACCGTGGGCACCGACAAGCTGGACCTCTCGCAATTGCTGCAAGGGGAGAATGCGACGACGGCGTCCCTGGATGATTACCTGCACTTCAAGGTGGTGAGCGGCACGACCACCATCGACATCAGCTCTGTTGCAGGGGCCACGGCTACCCAGACCATCGACCTGGCCGGCGTCAACCTGGCGACCCAATATGGCGTGACACCGGGGGCGGGTGGCCTGATTGCGGGTGGGGCAGACACGGCGACCATCATTAACGGGATGCTCAACGATCATTCATTGAAGGTGGATACCGTGTAACTCCTGTGGCCAGGGAGCTGTTGTGGCAGAGGGGCTGTTGTGGCAGAGAAGCCCCTCTCCACCGACAGCCCTGGGCTTTAGTTCATTGAGTTATAAGCACCACACTTTGCGTGATATGGCCCGCCGGCGTTTGCCGGTATGATAGGCGCCCCCGCAGTCTGGATTGCGAATACGCCATGACCTTGCAGTACCCAACCATCGCCGATTGCGTCGGCAACACCCCCCTGGTCCGCTTGCAGCGCATGGCGGGTAACACCAGCAATACCTTGCTGCTCAAGCTCGAGGGTAATAACCCGGCAGGCTCGGTCAAGGACCGCCCGGCGTTGTCGATGATCACCCGCGCCGAGTTGCGTGGGCAGATCAAGCCCGGCGACACCCTGATCGAAGCCACCTCCGGCAATACCGGGATTGCTCTGGCCATGGCCGCGGCGATCAAGGGCTACAAGATGATCCTGATCATGCCCGACAACGGCAGCGCCGAGCGCAAGGCGGCGATGACCGCCTATGGTGCCGAGCTGTTGCTGGTCACCCCGGAAGAAGGCATGGAAGGCGCGCGCGATCTCGCCGAGCGCATGGCCGCCGAAGGCCGTGGCCAGGTCCTGGACCAGTTCGCCAACGGTGACAACCCGGAAGCGCACTACGCCAGCACCGGCCCGGAAATCTGGCGCCAGACCCAGGGCACCATCACCCATTTCGTCAGTTCCATGGGCACCACCGGTACCATCATGGGTAACTCGCGCTACCTCAAGGAGCAGAACCCGGCGATCCAGATCGTTGGCCTGCAACCGATGGAAGGCGCGGCGATCCCCGGTATCCGCCGCTGGCCCGAGGAGTATCTGCCAAAGATCTACAACGCCGCCCGCGTCGATCGCATCATCGACATGGCCCAGCGTGAAGCCGAAGACACTACCCGTCGCCTGGCCCGTGAAGAAGGCATCTTCTGCGGTGTGTCCTCGGGTGGCGCTGTGGCCGGCATGTTGCGCTTGTCTGCAGAACTGGAAAACGCGGTGATCGTCGCGATCATCTGTGACCGAGGCGACCGTTACCTGTCGACCGGCATTTTCGACGCGCCCAACTGATGGCCAAGCAAGAGCGAGGCCTGCGTTTCCAGCCAACGGGCGGTAATCGGGCGCCACAAATCCCGGTCGGTAAAAAACAGCGCCTGACCATCGAACGCCTGGCCAACGATGGCCGGGGGATCGTGTTTTTCGAAGGCCGCACCTGGTTTGTAGTGGGTGCACTGGCCGGCGAAGAGGTCGAGGCGCGGGTGCTGGGTGCCCATGGCAAAGTGGTCGAGGCCCGCACCGAACGGGTGTTCAAGGCCAGCGAACTGCGTCGCCCGGCGCCGTGCGCCCATGCCGGCCGTTGTGGCGGATGCAGCCTGCAACACTTGCCCCATGACGAACAGCTTGCCCTGAAACAGCGCATGCTCGCCGAGCAATTGTCCCGTGTTGCCGGGGTCGAGCCCCAGGAATGGGCCGCGCCGTTGAGCGGGCCCGAGTTCGGCTATCGCCGCCGGGCCCGCGTGGCCGTGCGCTATGACCTCAAGGCCAAGCGCCTGGACGTTGGCTTTCGCGCCGTGGCCAGCCAGGACATCGTGGCCATCGATGATTGCCCTGTGCTGGTACAGGCCTTGCAACCGATCATGCAGCGCCTGCCCAACATGTTGCGGCGCCTGAGCAAACCTCAGGCCCTGGGGCATGTGGAGTTGTTCAGTGGCTCGTCGATTGCCGTGTTGCTGCGGCATATGGCGCCGCTGTCGGATGCCGACCTGGTGGTGCTGCAAGAATTCTGTGCCTTCCATGATGCCCAGTTGTGGCTGCATGGAGAGGGCGAGCCGCAGCCGTTCGCGGCCGGGGCGGGCCTGGGCTATCGTCTGCAGCAGTGGGACTTGGACCTGGCTTACCGGCCTGGGGATTTTGTGCAGGTCAACGCCGGGGTCAACGAAGCGATGGTTGCCCAGGCGCTGGATTGGCTGGCACCACGTTCCGACGAACGGGTGCTGGACCTGTTCTGCGGCCTTGGCAACTTTGCCCTGCCTCTGGCGCGCCAAGTGCGTGAGGTGGTGGCGGTAGAGGGCGTGCAGGCCATGGTGGACCGCGCGGCGCTGAATGCCGCAAGCAACAATTTGCATAATGTGCAGTTTTTTCAGGCCGATTTGTCCCAGCCTTTGAGTGATGCGCAGTGGGCCAAAGCAGGCTTTTCTGCGGTACTCTTGGACCCACCCCGCGATGGTGCCCTGGAGGTTGTGCGCAAGCTCGCCAGTCTGGGGGCTGATCGCCTGGTGTATGTGTCCTGCAATCCAGCCACGCTGGCGCGGGACACTGTCGAGTTGGTCAAGCAAGGCTACCGGCTAAAACGTGCCGGGATCCTCGATATGTTTCCGCAAACTGCGCATGTCGAGGCGATGGCGTTATTTGAAGCGAGCTAGGATGCTCGCTTAGTCCGACTGGCCTGCGTTCTCCAGGGCCTGTGACCTGCCAGGGAGTTCGCGTTACAAGGGTCAGCGATTTTGACGCGCTACAGGCGCGTCGTAGGGAAGGTAAGCAAGATGGTACAGGTGAGAGCACACCAGCCGATCAACACCGACGGCAGTATCAATCTCGAGGCATGGCTGGATCATGCCATCAGTGTCGATCCGGCACTGGACCGTGAAGCCTTGAAAGCCGCCTGCGAGTTCGCTCGCGAGGCAGAACAGCAAGACAATGCGGCCAAGAACCTCTGGGCCGAAGGAACATCCAGTTTTCGTACCGGGCTTGAAATCGCCGAGATCCTCGCCGACCTCAAGCTGGACCAGGATTCGCTGATCGCCGCGGTGCTCTATCGCGGTGTGCGCGAAGGGCATATTGCGTTGCCGCTGGTCAGCCAGCGTTTCGGCGCGGTGGTGGCCAAGCTGATCGATGGCGTGTTGCGTATGGCTGCGATCAGCGCCAGCCTCAGCCCGCGCCAGTCGATGGTGCTCGGCACCCAGGGGCAGGTGGAAAACCTGCGCAAGATGCTGGTGGCGATGGTCGACGACGTACGCGTCGCGCTGATCAAGCTGGCCGAGCGCACCTGCGCGATCCGTGCGGTGAAAACCGCCGATGACGAAAAGCGCAATCGGGTTGCCCGTGAGGTCTTCGATATCTACGCGCCCCTGGCTCACCGCCTGGGCATCGGCCATATCAAGTGGGAGCTGGAGGACTTGTCCTTCCGCTACCTGGAGCCCGATCAATACAAACAGATCGCGACCCTGCTGCATGAGCGGCGGCTGGACCGTGAGCGCTTCATCAGCGATGTGATGGGCCAGTTGCGCTCGGAATTGCAGGCTACCGGTGTCGAAGCCGATATCAGCGGCCGGGCAAAGCACATCTATTCGATCTGGCGCAAAATGCAGCGCAAGGGCCTGGCCTTCAGCCAGATCTACGACGTGCGCGCCGTGCGTGTGCTGGTGCCGGAAATGCGCGACTGCTACACCGCGCTGGGTATCGTCCATACGCTGTGGCGGCACATTCCCAAAGAGTTCGACGACTACATCGCCAACCCCAAGGAGAACGGCTACCGCTCGCTGCACACGGCGGTGATCGGCCCCGAGGGCAAGGTGCTGGAAGTGCAGATCCGTACCCACGCCATGCACGAAGAGGCAGAGTTGGGCGTGTGTGCGCACTGGCGCTACAAGGGTACCGACGTCAAGTCGGGCTCCAACCAGTACGAAGAGAAAATCTCCTGGCTGCGCCAAGTGCTGGAATGGCACGAAGAACTGGGCGATATCGGCGGCCTGGCCGAGCAACTGCGGGTGGATATCGAGCCCGACCGGGTCTACATCTTCACCCCCGATGGCCACGCCATCGACTTGCCCAAGGGGGCGACGCCGCTGGACTTTGCCTACCGCGTGCACACCGAGATCGGCCACAACTGCCGTGGCGCCAAGATCAACGGGCGCATCGTGCCGCTCAACTACAGCCTGCAGACCGGTGAGCAGGTCGAGATCATCACCAGCAAGCACGGTACGCCGAGCCGCGACTGGCTGAACCCGAACCTGGGCTACATCACCACGTCGCGTGCGCGGGCGAAGATTGTCCACTGGTTCAAGCTGCAGGCGCGGGACCAGAACGTCGCCGCCGGCAAGACCTTGCTCGAGCGCGAGCTGGGGCGCCTGGGCCTGCCCCAGGTGGATTTCGACAAGTTGGCCGAAAAGGCCAACATGAAGATTGCCGAAGACATGTTCGCTGCCCTCGGTGCCGGCGACCTGCGCCTGGCGCAGTTGGTCAACCTGGCCCAGCAACTGGTGGAACCGGAGCGTGGCAGCGAGCAACTGGAACTGATCCCACGCAAGGCCACCGGCTACAAGCCGGGCAAGCGCGGCGATATCCAGATCCAGGGCGTAGGCAACCTGATGACCCAGATGGCCGGCTGCTGCCAGCCGTTGCCGGGCGATGCCATCGTCGGCTACATCACCCAGGGCCGTGGGGTGAGCATTCACCGCCAGGACTGCGCCTCGGTGCTGCAGTTGGGCGGGCGTGAGCCGGAGCGGATCATCCAGGTCAGTTGGGGGCCGGTGCCGGTGCTCACCTACCCGGTGGACATCATCATCCGTGCCTACGACCGCTCGGGTCTGCTGCGGGACGTTTCGCAAGTGCTGCTCAATGAGCGGATCAACGTACTGGCAGTCAATACCCGCTCGAACAAAGAGGACAACACTGCACTGATGTCCCTGACCATCGAGATTCCGGGGCTGGACGCGTTGGGGCGGTTGCTGGGGCGTATCTCCCAGTTGCCGAACATCATCGAGACACGGCGTAACCGCACGCCATAAATCGCTGGATGAGCGCGGTCTAAAATGTGGGAGCGGGCTTGCTCGCGAAAGCGCTGGATCAGTCAATATATTCGGCGACTGACACAACGCCATCGCGAGCAAGCCCGCTCCCACATTTGATCCTCAGCGCTCCCCGAACAGAGATTGACCGATGTATTCACTTGAAGACCTGCTGCACCTGATGAACCGCCTGCGTGACCCGCAATATGGTTGCCCGTGGGACATCAAGCAAACCTACGCCAGCATCGTGCCCCATACCCTGGAAGAAGCCTACGAAGTCGCCGACGCCATCGAGCGCGGGGATTTTGATCATCTGCAAGGCGAGTTGGGCGACCTGTTGTTCCAGGTGGTGTATTACAGCCAATTGGCCCGGGAAGAAGGGCGCTTCGAGTTCGCCGGGGTGGTCGACAGCATCACCCGCAAGCTGATTCGCCGGCATCCCCATGTGTTCCCCACCGGCGACCTGTATGCGCCGCTGGATGTTCCTCAGTTAAGCGAAGAGCAGGTCAAGGAGCGCTGGGAGCAAATCAAGGCCGAGGAGCGCGCAGAAAAATCCCAGGCCCCGCAGCAACTGTCCCTGCTCGATGATGTACCCAGCGCTTTGCCGTCCCTGTCCCGCGCGGCCAAATTGCAAAAACGCGCGAGCCAGGTAGGCTTTGACTGGCCAGCGGCGTTACCGGTGGTGGATAACGTGCGTGAAGAGCTCGATGAGGTGCTCGAAGCCATGGCCGACAACGACCCGGCAGCGATTGCCGATGAAGTCGGTGACCTGCTGTTTGCGGCGGTCAACCTGGCCCGGCACCTCAAGGTGGACCCGGAAACCGCCCTGCGCGGTGCCAATGCCAAATTCGAAAGGCGATTCCGATTTATCGAACAGGCATTGCGCGACACCCACCGTCCCATGGAAGATTGCACCCTCGAAGAGTTGGACGCCCTGTGGGGTGAAGCCAAACGCCAGGAAAAGAATGTGTCCAACTGCGGTTGAGCAGTTGCCTAAGTGAGTAAGCACCATGAGCATTTCCCTTCGCGACCAGTTGCTCAAAGCAGGCCTGGTCAATCAGAAGCAGGCCAAGCAGGTCGGCAAAGACAAGCAGAAGCAGCAGCGCCTGGTTCACAAAGGCCAGGCCCAGGCCGATGACACCCAGCAGCGCCTGGCCCTGGAAGCGCAGGCCGAGAAGGTCAAGCGCGACCAGGAGCTCAACCGTCAGCAGCAGGAAAAGGTCGAGGCCAAGGCCCGTGCCGCGCAGGTCAAGCAATTGATCGAGACCTCGCGCCTGCCCAAGCTGACCACCGAGGACTACTACAACTTTGTTGACGACAAGAAGGTCAAGCGCCTGTCGGTCAATACCTTGATGCGCAACAAGCTGAGCAACGGCTCGTTGGCGATTGTCCACCATGGCGGTAGTTACGAAGTGATTCCACGGGAGGCCGCCCTGAAAATCCAGGAGCGCGCGCCTGAGCGCATCGTCCAGCTCAACATCCTCACCGAGACCCAGGTGCCGGATGAGGATGATCCATACGCCGCGTACCAGATCCCTGATGATCTGATGTGGTAACAACCTTGCGGTTGTAAGCGGGGCTGTTGTGGCAGGCGGGCTTGTTGTGGCGAGCGGGCTTGCCCCGCGCTGGGCTGCGAAGCGGCCCCAAAACCCAAGCCCACCGTTGTATCTTAAAGATCGCGGCCGGCCTTATTGGGCCTGCTTCGCAGTCCAGCGCGGGGCAAGCCCGCTCGCCACAACAAGCCCGCTCGCCACAATCACTTCCACCTCCGGGGTCATAGCCACGGAGCGGCCCATAGCACTCCAGTGAGTCAGGAACTGGATGCCTGGCGTTTCATTTCGAGGGTTTCGAGCTCGTTTTTATAATTGTGGGCGTCGCACTCGTTGTGAAACATGCCTACCAGCAGGTCTTGTTGATGCACATCCCAGATATGAATGCCGTGGGCCAGGGCCTCGTGGGACATATGGGCATCGTCGCGTTCAGTTACTTTTACTGTCATCTGCTTGCTCCAGTCTCTGGTTGATCTGCGGCAAGGCGTCGCAGGCCTTTGTTATATATTTTGTTAGCTTGCTAAGTAAACTGACTTTGCGTGCAACAATTCATTGCAGTAGCCGCAACAATGCTCCAGGTCCCGTAAACCGCGACATTGCGTCGCAGGAGGGGGCGGTTTATGACAAAAGTTTCATGTTGGTTAGGCTGTTTAGACCTGTAGGAGCCGGCTTGCCGGCGATAGCGGTATCAGCCACCCATGAAAAAATGCAGGCGAAAAAAAGCCCCGCAGTTAGCGAGGCTCTTTCAATCAATCAACGATCAGCTGCCTTTCACAGCCTTGCCATTGACCGTGCCGTCCAACAGCATGATGTTGTATTCCTTACCGTCGGTTTCGACTTGTTGCAGGCGAACCAGCAGGTAGTCCCAATCCTTGGCAAACCACATCACCGTGGTGCGCTTGCTTTGCGTCGGGTCGCGCACGCGCTCAACCTTGATGGCGTCGATCTTGCCGGCCTTGGTGTCGACTTTCTCGGTGCCCAGTACGCGGAAGTCATAGGTCTCGACTTCGCCGTCATCCACTACCTGGTAACTCATGGTTTTCTTGCCGGCCGCTACGTCATGCTGCAGGGCCAACTGGTAGGTGGATTTATCGACCATACCGCGGTTCAGTGGGATCTTGACCGCGTCGCCGCGATCGGTACCGGTGACCATCTTGGCGGTCCAGTCGAAGTCCAGGTCGGCCTTCTTGGCTTTGCCCAGGCCACCACGTTCAAAGTGGTAGGACTGGGGCAGCAGGGTGTCCTTGTCCAGGGTCAGGGTGCTTTCTTCCGTCAGGCTGGCGATCATCATCGAGGCCTTGAAGCTGAGCTTCCAGACGCCGTTACCGGTGCTTTCCAGGCTGCGGGAGGCCTGGCCACTCATGGGCAACTGCTTCCAGTCGGCGGTGTAGCTGGCGGAGAAAGGCTGTAGATCTGCCGCGTGCACGGTAGGCAGGGCAAGCAGAGCAAAAGCGAAGAGCAGGGCACGACGCATAAAATCTCCTAGGTACGAATCAAGTGGCCGCTGGCCGCAAGTAACTGGCCGTCCAACAACGCGCCTTGTTCACCGAGCACCAAGCGTCCTTCGGCAAACCAGCGAACCGCCAGCGGGTAAATCCTGTGTTCCTGGGTGTGAACCCGTTGCGCAAGGCTCTGCGCCGAGTCCGCAGACTCTACCGGAACTACTGCCTGTACGACCAGAGGCCCGCCATCGAGTTCCTCGGTGACAAAGTGCACGCTGCAGCCGTGCTCTGTATCTCCGGCCTCAAGGGCCCGTTGGTGGGTATGTAACCCTTTGTATTTGGGCAGCAGGGAAGGGTGGATATTCAGCAGGCGCCCCTGGTAGTGGCGCACGAAGTCAGCGCTGAGAATGCGCATGAAACCGGCGAGGACCACGAGCTTGGGATTGAAGGCGTCGATCAGTTCGATCAAGGCTGCATCGAAGGCCTCGCGACCGTCGAACGCCTTGTGATCCAGGGAGCGGGTATCGATACCCGCGTCCTGGGCGCGTTGCAGGCCGTAGGCGTCGCTGCGGTTGGAAATCACCGCAGCGATGCGCACCGGGCTGTCGCCGGCGCGCGTGCTATCGATCAGGGCCTGCAAGTTACTGCCGGTGCCGGAAAGCAGCACCACGACATCACAGGTTGCTGGCATCAGTGAGCCTTGAGGTTCTTCAGTTCAACCTGGGCAGCACCTTCGGCAGCGGTGGCGATCTGGCCGATCACCCATGGCTGCTCGCCGGCTTCACGCAGTACGTTCAGCGCAGTTTCCACGTGTTCTTGAGCCACGCAGATGACCATGCCCACGCCGCAGTTCAGCACGCGGTGCATCTCGGTTTCATTGACGTTGCCTTGCTCTTGCAGCCAGTCGAAGACCGCCGGGCGCTGCCAACTGGCCACGTCGACGATGGCCTGGGCGCCTTTTGGCAGCACGCGCGGGATGTTGTCCAGCAGGCCGCCACCGGTGATGTGGGCCATGGCCTTGACGGCGCCAGTGTCCTTGATCAGCTTGAGCAATGGCTTGACGTAGATGCGGGTCGGGGCCATCAGCAGGTCGGTCAAGGGCTTGCCGTCGAGCTGGGTGTTTTCGATGTCGGCGCCGGACACTTCGATGATCTTGCGGATCAGCGAGTAGCCGTTGGAGTGCGGGCCGGACGATGGCAGGGCCAGCAGGGCGTCGCCAGCGGCCACCTTGGAACCGTCGATGATCTCGGCTTTTTCTACAACGCCGACGCAGAAGCCGGCCAGGTCGTAGTCTTCGCCTTCGTACATGCCCGGCATTTCAGCGGTTTCGCCGCCGACCAGGGAGCAACCCGACAGCTCACAGCCAGCGCCGATACCGGTGACCACTTGTGCAGCGGTCTCCACGTTCAGCTTGCCGGTGGCGTAGTAGTCGAGGAAGAACAGCGGCTCGGCGCCACATACCACCAGGTCGTTGACGCACATGGCTACCAGGTCGATGCCGATGGTGTCGTGCTTGTTCAGGTTCAGCGCCAGGCGCAGCTTGGTGCCCACGCCGTCGGTGCCGGAGACCAGCACAGGCTGCTTGTAGCCGGCCGGGATCTCGCAGAGGGCGCCGAAACCGCCCAGGCCGCCCATGACTTCGGGGCGCGCAGTGCGCTTGGCGACGCTCTTGATGCGTTCGACCAATGCTTCACCGGCGTCGATGTCTACACCGGCGTCCTTGTAGCTCAGGGAGGGTTGCTTGCTCATGATCCAGGCCTTTAGGGGGGGATTCAGGGGTAACGACCGATGCGGTGGGGGTACGGAAGTTGAACACTTCAGGACGCCCAGCCGTTGACGGTCTGCGAAGGCGCGCGATTTTATCAGGCTTGAGGGGCAGCGGCCATCCTCGGGCCGACGGGCAGAGGCATATGGTGCTAAAAAAACCTTAATCGGCGCCGCGATCGCCTGTATTAAGGTATAGCCTTTAACCCGCTATCGTTATGACAGTACGAAAACTTACCGGGGCCTTGTGAATGTTTTGCCGGTCGCTGTGGTCACAGCCTTGCTTAACCTTCTTCACGCGGTCTGTTCCAGCCGCTTTTTTGTCGTTCGGGAATCTTTTTTCATGGGTCTGAGTAGATACTTTTTTGTCGGCTGTTTGTCGTTGGTCAGCCTGGCGAGTCATGCCGAAACCCTCAATGGCCTCTATCAAGTGCTGGAGCCTGTCAGCAGCCAGGCGCCGCAAGAGCGTGAACAAGCCACCCAGCGAGCCCTGCAAACCCTGGTGATCCGCCTGACCGGCGACGCCAAGGCGGCCGAGGGCCCCGGCCTGGCAGCGATCCGCAAGGATCCGCAACAGATCATCAGCCAGTACGGCTACGACGCGGGCCCCCCGGAAAGCCTGCAAGTGGATTTCGACCCGGTCAGCACCGACCGCGCCCTGCGCGATGCCGGCCTGGCGTTGTGGGGCAACAATCGGCCGTCGATCCTTGGCTGGTGGCTGAACGATTCCACTGAAGGCAGCAGCCTGGTGGGGGATGGCCAGTCGGCGGCCGAGCCACTGCGTCGTGCAGCCCAGCATCGCGGCTTGCCGTTGCGCCTGCCACTGGGTGATCTCGATGAACAGATCGTTGCCACCGCGCCTAATCTTGAAAGTGCAGATCCCGCGCCCCTGCGTTCGGCCTCCGAACGTTATGGCGCCGATGCCCTGCTGGCGGTGCACGCCCGTGAAGAGGCGGGCCAATGGCAAGCCAAATGGCGCCTGTGGCTGGGTGACAAAGCCGAGCAGGGCAGCGTACAGGGCGCCGACACGGCTGCCTTGGCTGATGCCGTGTTGCTGGCGGTCAGTGAGCGTCTTGCTCCCCGTTTTGCGGTAAAAGCCGGGGTGTCCAGCGAGCAGTTGCTGCAAGTGCAAGGCATGACCCTGGAACGCTACGCCGCCCTCGGTCATCTGCTTGAGCCTTTTGGCGCGCAGTTGCAGCGGGTGGATGGCGATCGGATCGTCTATCGGGTCAATGGCAGCAGCGAGCAACTGCGCAGCCAGTTGAGCCTGGCCAAGTTGCAGGAAGTGCCCGCCGGTGAGGCACTTGCGCCGCAGCCTGTACAGCCGCCCGTGGCCGAGGGGGCTGCACCTGCGCCGCTGCCGCCAGCCGAGCCTGAGCCGCAACTGCGTTTTCGTTGGTAAATGTTCTTCCTTATATAGAAGCAAATGACAGATGGAGTGGTTTATGGCGGATACGCGTCGTTGGGTGTGGCTTGGCGGGATTGTCCTGCTGTGCGTCTTTGTGTTCTTGCTGCATTCGATCCTGACGCCGTTCCTGGTCGCGTTGCTGTTGGCCTATCTGTTCGATCCGGTGGTGGATCGCCTGGAAAAGGCCGGCTTGTCGCGAACCTGGGGGGTGGTGGCGGTATTTGCGCTGTTTACCCTGATCGTCATGGCGCTGTTGCTGGTGCTGGTGCCGATGCTGGCCAAGCAACTGGTCCGCCTGTATGAGCTGGCACCGCAGATGCTCGACTGGCTGCAACACACAGCCATGCCCTGGGCGCAGTCCAAGCTTGGCCTGGCCGATGGCTTCTGGAAGTTCGACAAGGTCAAGGCCGCGATCAGCGAGCACATGGGCCAGACCACCGATATCGTCGGGGTCATCCTCAGCCAGGCCACGGCCTCCAGCCTGGCCTTGATCGGCTGGCTGACCAACCTGGTGTTGATCCCGGTGGTGGCGTTCTACCTGCTGCGCGACTGGGACATCATGATGGCCAAGATCCGCAGCCTGCTGCCCCGTGATCGTGAGGAGCGCATCGTGTCCCTGGCCGGGGAGTGCCACGAGGTGCTGGGTGCCTTCGTTCGTGGGCAGTTGTTGGTGATGGTGGCGTTGGGGATTATCTATGCTGGCGGCCTAATGGCGATTGGCCTGGAACTCGGCCTGTTGATCGGCATGATTGCCGGCCTGGCGGCGATTGTGCCGTACATGGGCTTTGTCATCGGGATTGGCGCGGCGCTGGTGGCCGGCCTGTTCCAGTTTGGCGGCGACTTGTACCCGATGCTGGGGATTGTCGCGGTGTTCATGGTCGGTCAGGCGCTGGAAGGCATGGTGTTGACACCGTTGCTGGTGGGCGACCGTATCGGCCTGCACCCGGTGGCCGTGATCTTTGCGATCCTGGCGGGCGGCGAGCTGTTCGGCTTTACCGGCATCCTGCTGGCGCTGCCGGTGGCGGCGGTGATCATGGTGCTGGTGCGCCATGTGCATGATGTGTACAAGGATTCGGACGTGTACACGGGCGCGGATGACCCTCAGTTGTAAGGCTGATCACAAACCCGGCGCAAGGCCGGGTTTGTTGTCTTCAGGGCTTGGCATTTAGCCATCGCGTCAAACAATCTCCAAAAAATCCAATGAGTTAACGCAAACCTTTGATTTTGCTTGTGGTCTGTTGCATTGTGCGCCCGGCGTCACGGGTATAAACTTTGCAAACTTTTCACAGAGGCCACTAACGGTTCGATTGGAGCCGTTCAGTCAGCATGAAACCGATTCAGCTGCCCCTAGGTGTGCGTCTGCGTGACGACGCTACCTTCATCAATTACTACCCAGGCGCCAATGCCGCTGCACTCGGCTATGTCGAGCGGCTCTGCGAAGCCGACGCCGGGTGGACGGAAAGCCTGATCTACCTCTGGGGCAAGGACGGCGTGGGGCGTACCCACCTGTTGCAGGCAGCCTGCCTGCGCTTTGAGCAGTTGGGTGAACCGGCGGTGTACCTGCCGTTGGCCGAACTGCTGGACCGTGGCATCGGCATCCTCGACAACCTCGAGCAATACGAACTGGTGTGCCTGGATGACCTGCAAGCGGTCGCTGGCAGGGCGGACTGGGAAGAGGCGCTGTTCCATCTGTTCAACCGCCTGCGCGACAGCGGTCGGCGGCTGTTGATTGCCGCGTCAACCTCGCCTCGGGAACTGCCGGTCAAGCTGGCGGACCTGAAGTCGCGGCTGACCCTGGCGCTGATCTTCCAGATGCGTCCGTTGTCCGATGAAGACAAGCTGCGTGCCTTGCAACTACGCGCATCGCGCCGTGGCCTGCACCTGACCGATGAAGTCGGGCATTTCATCCTTACCCGTGGCACCCGCAGCATGAGCGCGTTGTTCGACCTGCTCGAACAGCTCGACCAGGCCTCCCTGCAGGCCCAGCGCAAGCTCACCATTCCCTTTCTCAAAGAGACCCTCGGCTGGTAGTCAGCCCTTTGAAACCGGGGCTTCTGGCAAAATCCAGGCGCCAGAAAACCTGCGTTTGGGCCGCTCTGGCCACGCAAAAGGCTCTAAATGGGGTTTAAGGGCTTAGATGACATAGGTCAAACAAGAAGTCACATAGATCACGATTGAATTTGCAAATCGATGTCATAGAAGGCATAGTCTCGACTTCTTTACATATCAGCCACGGTCGTGCCCATGCTAAATCGCTTCGCACCCCTCGTGCCTCTCGCACTCGTTACCCTGTTGTTTGGTTGCGCCACCCACCCCCAGCAGGTGGTCGAGCAGCAAAAGCCACAGCAACAACATCAAGCCAAATTCGTCGCAACACAGTCTTCTTCTGTTTATGAAGAAGAGGTGGCGACCGAAAAAGAACTGGCCCAGTTCGCCGACAGCAAGCCTTATCAGTTGCCACTGCTGGCCGACAGCATCCTCGAACGCGGCATGTCCCTGATCGGTACCCGCTACCGTTTCGGCGGTACTTCCGAAGCCGGTTTCGACTGCAGCGGTTTTATCGGTTATCTGTTTCGTGAAGAAGCTGGCATGAACCTGCCGCGCTCCACCCGCGAAATGATCAACGTGGATGCACCGTTGGTCGCACGGAACAACCTCAAGCCTGGCGATCTGCTTTTCTTCAGTACCAATGGCCGTGGTCGTGTCAGCCACGCCGGTATCTACCTGGGTGATGACCAGTTCATCCACTCCAGCAGCCGCCGCAGCGGTGGGGTGCGGGTCGATAAGCTGGGCGACAGCTACTGGAGCAAAACCTTCATCGAAGCCAAGCGCGCACTGGCGATGGCCCCGACTACCGTTACCGCTCGCAAGTAAACTTAAAGTGATACTTGAAGTTTGACGCGTAACCGCTAGAATCCTGAGATATTGTTGCGAACCTGACCGCGCAAGCTTGCTTGCGCGGTCTAGTTTTCAGCGTTCGGCAGCGAAAGCCGCATCCAGATCAGGATTGTTCTGCCCATGTCGACCTCGGCCCGCCTAATTCTTCTTGTCTGCGCCGCGCTGCTCAGTGCCTGCGCCAGCCGTCCTCCACCTGCGCCTGTGGCCGTCAAGCCCAAGCCGGTATTCAACTACACCACCCAGAACTTTTCGCCGGTTGCCGAAGATGTGCTGTTTCGCGCCTTGGGCTTGGTCGGCACGCCTTATCGCTGGGGCGGCAACACGCCGGACTCGGGGTTTGATTGCAGCGGCCTGATTGGTTTTGTCTACCGCGATGCTGCTGGCATCTCGCTGCCGCGCACCACTCGCGAGTTGATCGTGATGCGTGCCCAGGACGTGCGTGAAGATGCGCTGCAAACCGGCGACCTGCTGTTTTTTGCCACGGGCGGTGGTTCGCAGGTCAGCCATGCCGGCATCTATGTAGGGGAAGGGCGCTTCGTCCATGCGCCACAAACTGGCGGTACGGTGAAGCTTGATACCTTGTCCAAGGCCTATTGGCAGAATGCCTACCTGAGCGCCAAGCGCGTGTTGCCGGCCGAGCACCTGGCGCGTAACCCTTAAGACCTGCACCGATCAAAAATGTGGGAGCGGGCTTGCCCGCGATGGCGGTGTATCAGTGGATAGATTCCTGGCTGATCCACCGCCATCGCGGGCAAGCCCGCTCCCACAGTTGTTTTTTGGGGCGGCAAATTATTTATTTAACAGCCGACACCCGCCACACCTTATTCCCCACATCATCCGCCACCAACAGCCCGCCTTGCTGGTCGATCACCACCCCCACCGGCCGCCCCATGGCTTTCTCATCACTGTTGAGAAACCCGGTCAGCACATCCACCGGTTGCCCCTTCGGCTTGCCGCCTTCGAACGGCACAAAGATCACCTTGTAGCCACTGTGCGGCTTGCGATTCCACGAGCCATGCTGGCCGATAAACGCGCCATGGCTAAATTGTGCCGGTAGCGTGTTGCCTTCTGCGAAGGTCAGTCCCAGGGACGCGGTGTGTGGCCCGACGGCGTAGTCCGGCGCGATGGCCTTGGCCACCAGGTCCGGGTCCTGCGGCGTGACCCGTACATCCACATGTTGGCCGTAGTAACTGAACGGCCAGCCATAGAAGCCGCCATCCTTGACCGAGGTGATGTAGTCCGGCACCAGGTCGCTGCCGATTTCATCGCGCTCGTTGACCGCCGTCCACAGCTTGCCGCTTTGCGGCTCCCAGGCCATGCCGTTGGGGTTACGCAGACCGGAGGCAAAAATCCGCTGTTTGCCGCTGGCCCGATCGACTTCCCAGATCGCAGCGCGGCCCTGTTCGGGTTCCAGGCCGTTTTCGCCGACGTTGCTGTTAGAGCCGACGCTCACATACAACTTGCTGCCATCCTTGCTGGCCACCACGTTTTTCGTCCAGTGGTGGTTCAGCGGGCCGCCCGGCAGGTCGATGACCTTGGTGCCTGGCGCCTTGATCGCGGTTTCCCCCGGTTGATAAGGGAAGCGCAGCAGCTTGTCCGAATCAGCCACATACAGATCGTTGCCCACCAGGGTCATGCCAAAGGGCGAGTTGAGGTTTTCCAGGAAGACCGTGCGGGTTTCTGCCACGCCATCATGGTCGGCATCGCGCAGCAGGGTGATGCGGTTAGGGCTGGGCACACCCGCGCCGGCGCGGCCCATGACCTTTTCCATGACCCAGCCGCGAATGCCCTTGGAGTCATCCGGCTTGGGCGGCGCGTTGGTCTCGGCCACCAGCACATCGCCATTGGGCAATACATACAGCCAGCGCGGGTGGTCCAGGCCTTCGGCGAAGGCGCCGACCTGGGTACCGGCGGCGGCCTGGGGCTTGGCGCCATCGGGCCAGCCAACGGCCGGGGCGATGTTGACAGTGGGGATCAGGGTTTTGTTCGGTTCCGGCAGCTTGGGCGAAGGCCCGGTGCCGTCGGACACCTGCAACGTTGAGCTTTCCCCGCAGGCGGCGAGTGCGCCTGCGGCCATGATCAGTACGGCGATTCGGGTCTTGTGCATGTTTTTCTCCTCAATGCCTGTAGTCATAGAGGTACGGCCCGTGGCGATGGTTCAAGTGCGTGGCCGGCTTTAATTGACGCTGTACCCCCAACCCACTAACCTTCGCCGCTTGTTTCAGGTGCTCTGTGGCGTACGCGTCGATCGAGTGAAACAGGGAAGCCGGTGAGGGCGCGCACTTTTCTACAGTGCGGCCACGATCCCGGCGCTGCCCCCGCAACGGTAAATGAGTCAAGACGCTGCTTTTGCCACTGTATCGCGTGCGATATGGGAAGGCGCATCGTCGGCCCGCCCTGGTCAACAGGGCGCCACTCATGAGCCCGGAGACCGGCCTGATTCATCCAACAGCATCACGGTGGGCGATGCTTGGCTTCATAGAAATTGTCTTTTCCTGCCCGCCGTTTTTGTCCAGCCCCAACGGAGAGCTGCCATGACTGATTCCCCTGATCGTGACGAACGCCACCTGGCGCGCATGCTGCGCAAAAAAGCGGTGATTGATGAGCGCATTGCCAATTCACCGAATGAATGCGGTTTGCTGCTGGTATTGACCGGCAATGGCAAAGGCAAGAGCAGTTCGGCGTTTGGCATGCTGGCCCGCGCCATGGGGCACGGCATGCAATGCGGCGTAGTGCAGTTCATCAAGGGCCGTAACAGCACCGGTGAAGAACTGTTCTTCCGCCGTTTCCCCGAGCAGGTGCGGTTTCATGTGATGGGCGAGGGCTTCACCTGGGAAACCCAGGACCGCCAGCGCGATATCGCCGCCGCCGAAGCGGCCTGGCAAGTCTCCCGGGAAATGTTGCAGGACCCGTCCATCGGCCTGGTGGTGCTGGATGAGCTGAACATCGCGCTCAAGCACGGCTACCTCGACCTGGACCAGGTGTTGAGCGACCTGCAAGCCCGCCCACCGATGCAGCACGTGCTGGTCACCGGTCGTGGCGCCAAGCCAGAACTGATTGAAATGGCCGACACCGTGACCGAAATGGGCATGCTCAAGCACGCGTTCCAGGCCGGTATCAAGGCACAGAAAGGCATCGAACTTTGAATCAGCCGCGCCATTGCCCAGCCGTACTGATCGCCGCACCGGCGTCAGGCCAGGGCAAAACCACTGTCACCGCCGCCCTGGCCCGGTTGCACCGCAACCTGGGGCGCAAGGTCCGGGTATTCAAATGCGGCCCGGACTTTCTCGACCCGATGATCCATGAGCGCGCCAGTGGCGCGCCGGTCTATCAATTGGACATGTGGATGGTGGGCGAGCAGGAAAGTCGCCGTTTGTTGTGGGAAGCCGCGGGGGAGGCGGACCTGATCCTGATCGAGGGCGTGATGGGGCTGTTTGACGGCACCCCCTCCAGCGCCGACCTGGCGCGCCACTTTGGTGTGCCAGTGCTGGCGGTGATCGATGGCACCGCCATGGCCCAGACCTTTGGCGCCCTGGCGCTGGGGCTGGCGCGTTACCAGGCGGACCTGCCGTTCGCCGGGGTCTTGGCCAACCGCGTCGGGACCGTGCGCCATGCGCAATTGCTTGAAGGCAGCCTGACCGAAGGCCTGCGTTGGTACGGTGCACTGTCCCGGGAAACCGGGATCGAGTTGCCCAGCCGCCACCTGGGCCTGGTGCAGGCCAGCGAGTTGAACGACCTGGACCTGCGTCTGGATGCGGCCGCCGAAGCCCTGGCTGGCAGTTGCGAGGTAGCGCTGCCACCGCCGGTGGAGTTCGCCGCACCCGAGCTGATCGAGGCCGAGCCACTGCTGGCCGGGGTGCGGATTGCCGTGGCCCGTGATGAAGCCTTCGCGTTCACCTATGGCGCGAGCCTCGACTTGCTGCGGGCGATGGGCGCCGAGTTGCGCTTCTTCTCGCCGATCCATGACCAACTGTTGCCCGATGCCGATAGCCTCTATCTGCCCGGTGGTTACCCCGAGCTGCATCATCAGGCGTTGTCGCAAAACACCGCGATGCTGCAGGCGATCCGTGGCCATCACGCTGCCGGTAAGCCGTTGTTGGCCGAATGTGGCGGCATGCTCTATTTGCTCGACTCATTGACCGATGTCGAGGGCACTCGCGCCGAACTGCTGGGGCTGTTGCAAGGCGATGCGGTCATGCAGAAACGCCTGGCGGCCCTGGCCCTGCAAACGGTGGAATTGCCGGAAGGCGTGCTGCGCGGCCATACCTATCATCACTCCCTGACCAGCACGCAATGGCAGCCGATTGCCCGTGGCCTGAGCCCCAATGGCGGGCGCGGTGCCGAGGCGGTGTATCGCCAGGGGCGGATGACGGCCTCCTATGTGCACTTTTATTTCCCCTCGAACCCGGCTGCGATGGCTGCGCTGTTTGCGCCCGAGCGGGACGCCGCTATCGCCGGCAAGCCAGCTCCCACAGGGGATTGCATTGCAACTGTAGGCGCGGGCTTGCCCGCGATAGGGCCATGACCGACAACGCCTTCCCCGCAGCCGAGCGCCAGGCCATCTACCGCGCCATCGCCGAACGCCGCGACATGCGCCACTTCAGCGGCGGCACCGTGGCCCCCGAACTGCTCCAGCGCCTGCTGCACGCCGCGCACCAGGCCCCCAGTGTCGGCCTGATGCAGCCTTGGCGCTTTATCCGCATCAGCGACCGGAGCCTGCGTGGGCAGATCCAGCAGTTGGTGGAAGCCGAGCGCATCCGCACCGCGGCCGCCTTGGGCGAGCGTTCGGACGACTTTATGAAGCTCAAGGTCGAAGGCATCAACGACTGCGCCGAAGTGTTGGTGGCAGCGTTGATGGATGATCGCGAGCGGCATATCTTCGGCCGGCGCACGTTGCCGGAAATGGACCTGGCCTCGCTGTCCTGCGCGATCCAGAATCTATGGCTAGCCTCCCGCGCCGAAGGCCTGGGCATGGGCTGGGTGTCGTTGTTCGAACCCCGGGACCTGGCCGACCTGCTCGGCCTGCCGCCTGGCGCCAAGCCGCTGGCCGTGCTGTGTCTGGGCCCGGTGACGGAGTTCTACCCGGCACCGATGTTGCAACTCGAAGGCTGGACCGAACCGCGTCCGTTGAGTGACATGCTGTATGAGAATTATTGGGGAGTGAGTCAATGAGTGTGGCCTTGCTGAGTGTCGCGGCAGTGGCGCTGGATGCGCTGCTGGGCGAGCCCAGGCGCTGGCATCCGCTGGTGGCGTTCGGCAATTTTGCCGGGCGCATCGAGCAGCGTTTCAACTCCGCAGGTCGCGGCTGGCGCAGCCACGGCGTGACCGCGTGGTTTATCACTGTGATACCGCTGACCTTGCTGGCCACGGCATTGTCCTGGGCGCCTTACTTCGGCTGGGTGATCGAGATCCTCGCGTTGTACCTGGCCCTGGGCATGCGCAGCCTGGGGGAGCACGTGTTGCCGGTGGCCCAGGCCCTGCGCAGTGGGGACCTGGACGAGGCGCGTACGCGCGTCAGTTACCTGGTCAGTCGTCAGACCAGCGAACTGGACAGCACTGAAGTGGCGCGTGCGGCCACCGAGTCGGTGCTGGAAAACGGCAGCGACGCGGTGTTCGCCGCGCTGTTCTGGTTTGTCGTGGCCGGCGTGCCGGGCGTGGTGTTGTACCGCCTGAGTAATACCCTGGATGCCATGTGGGGCTATCGCAACGAACGCTTTGAACGCTTCGGCTGGGCGGCGGCAAAAATTGACGATCTGCTCAATTACATTCCCGCGCGCCTGGTCGCGTTGACCTACGCTGTGCTCGGCAAGACGCGCCTGGCGCTCACATGCTGGCGCCGCCAGGGCCCGACCTGGGACAGCCCGAATGCCGGCCCGGTGATGGCCGCCGGTGCGGGCGCCCTGGGCGTCGAGTTGGGCGGTGCGGCGATTTATCACGGCGAGTTGCACCAACGTCCAGTCCTGGGTGAAGGGCCTCCAGCCGATGGCGATTCCATTGAGCGTGGCTGGCAACTGGTGCAGCGCGGCGTGTGGTTGTGGGTGTTGATCCTGTGCGCGGGGGCACAATTCTATGCTTGAACATGGTGGCCGGCTGCGCAAAGCCGCGATGCAGTACGGCATCGCCCAGGAAGACTGGTTGGACCTTTCCAGTGGCCTCGCGCCCTGGCCCTGGCCAATCCCACCCATCCCGTTACGGGCCTGGGCGCGCTTGCCAGAGACAGATGACGGCCTGGAACAGGCCGCCTGCGACTACTACGGCGCCGCCCAGGTGTTGCCGGTGGCGGGCTCCCAGGCGGCGATCCAACTGCTGCCGCGCCTGCGCCGAGCGGGCAAGGTCGGCGTATTGTCGCCGTGCTATGCCGAGCATGCCGAAGCCTGGCGCCGCGCCGGTTACATCGTGCGTGAGGTGCTGGAGCAGGAAGTCGACTTCTTCCTCGACAGCCTCGACGTGTTGGTGGTGGTCAATCCCAATAACCCAACCGGCCTGAGCCTTACCCCCCAGCGCCTGCTGGATTGGCATGCGCGGCTGGCCCAGCGCGGTGGCTGGCTGGTGGTGGATGAAGCCTTTATGGACAACACCCCGCACTTGAGCCTGGCAAGCCAGGCTAACCAAGTAGGGTTGATTGTGTTGCGCTCCTTCGGCAAGTTTTTCGGCCTGGCCGGGGTGCGCCTGGGCTTTGTCCTGACCGAGCGCAAGCTGCTCAAGCTGCTGGCCGAACAGGTCGGGCCGTGGGCGGTGAGCGGGCCGACCCGGGAGTTGGGCCAGGTCTGCCTGCGTGACAGCGTCGGCCACACCCAGCAGCGCCAGCGCTGCGAGGAAGCCAGCCAGCGTCTGTTCAATCTGCTGGACCAGTATGGCCTGCGCCCGCAAGGCGGTTGTGCGCTGTTCCAGTGGCTGATTGCCGATCGTGCCGAGCAGTTGCATGAGTTCATGGCCCAGCGCGGCATCTTGCTGCGCCTGTTTGTCCACGACAGCAGCCTGCGTTTTGGCCTGCCCGGGACCGACGCCGATTGGCTGCGCCTTGAACAAGCCCTGACTGCCTGGAAACACGCCTCATGACCACCCTGATGGTGCAAGGCACCACCTCCGATGCGGGCAAAAGTACCCTGGTGACCGCACTGTGCCGCTGGGTCGTGCGCCAGGGCGTGGCGGTGGTGCCCTTCAAGCCGCAGAACATGGCGCTCAACAGTGCGGTCACGGCAGAAGGTGGCGAGATCGGCCGTGCCCAGGCCGTGCAGGCCCAGGCCGCCAACCTGGCGCCGCACACCGATATGAACCCGGTGCTGCTCAAGCCCAACAGCGACACCGGCTCCCAGGTCATCATCCATGGCCATGCCGTGACCAGCATGAATGCCGTGGCCTATCACGACTACAAGGCCATCGCCATGCAGGCGGTACTGGCTTCCCATGCGCGTTTGAGTGCGGCCTACCCAGTGGTGATGGTCGAAGGCGCGGGCTCCCCGGCCGAGATCAATCTGCGCGCCAACGACATCGCCAACATGGGGTTCGCCGAAGCGGTGGACTGCCCGGTACTGCTGATTGCCGATATCAATCGCGGCGGGGTATTCGCCCACCTGGTCGGCACGTTGGAGTTGCTATCGCCATCGGAACAGGCGCGGATCAAGGGTTTTATCATCAACCGCTTTCGCGGCGATATCGCGCTGCTGCAACCGGGCCTCGATTGGCTTGAAGCGCGCACCGGCAAACCGGTGGTCGGCGTGCTGCCCTATGTGATGGACCTGCACCTGGAAGCCGAGGATGGCATCGACCAGCGCCAGATCGACAAGGCGGCGCAGGTGCTCAAAGTGGTGGTGCCGGTATTGCCGCGCATCAGCAATCACACCGACTTTGACCCTTTGCGCCTGCATCCCCAGGTGGATTTGCAGTTTGTCGGGCCGGGGCAGGCGATCCCTGCCGCTGACCTGATCATCCTGCCCGGCTCGAAAAGCGTGCGCAGCGATTTGGCCTACCTGCGCGCCAATGGCTGGGACCGTGCGATCGCCCGGCACTTGCGCTACGGCGGCAAGGTCCTGGGGATCTGCGGCGGCCTGCAGATGCTGGGTGAGCAGGTCCACGATCCTCTCGGTCTGGAAGGCACTGCGGGCTCCAGTGAGGGGCTGGGCCTGCTGGCGTTCAGCACCACCCTGGAAGCCGAAAAACAATTGCGCAATGTGCGCGGCCGGCTGGTGCTGGAAGACGCGCCGGTCAGTGGTTATGAGATTCATGCGGGCGTGACCCGTGGCACGGCCCTGGAGCAGCCGGCGGTACGCCTGGATGACGGGCGCAGTGACGGCGCCTGTAGCGATGACGGGCAGATCCTCGGCACCTATCTGCACGGCCTGTTCGAAACGCCTGCTGCGTGCAGCGCCTTGTTGCGCTGGGCCGGTTTGCAGGATGTGCAGGAGGTGGATTACCACGGGCTGCGCGAGCGCGATATCGAGCGTCTGGCGGACCTGGTGGAGCAGCATCTGGACACCCGGTTGCTGCGCCAGTTATGTGGCATTTGAGGGTTTGACCATGTTGCAACTGATCCTCGGCGGCGCCCGTTCCGGCAAGAGCCGCCTGGCGGAAAAACTCGCCAGCGACAGCGCCATGCCTGTCACGTATATCGCCACCAGCCAGCCCCTGGACGGTGAAATGAATGCGCGCGTGACACTGCATCGCCAACGTCGCCCAAGCCATTGGGGCCTGATCGAAGAGCCGCTGGAACTGGCCCGGGTCCTGCGCGAACACGCCGCCCCCGGCCAGTGCCTGCTGGTGGATTGCCTGACCTTGTGGCTCACCAACCTTTTGATGCTCGACGACCCGCAGCGCCTGGGCGTGGAGCGTGAACAACTGCTGGACTGCCTGGCGTCGCTGCCGGGGGAAATCATTTTTGTCAGCAACGAGACCGGCCTGGGTGTCGTGCCGCTGGGCGAATTGACTCGCCGCTACGTGGATGAAGCCGGTTGGCTGCATCAAGCCCTGGCCGAGCATTGTCAGCGTGTCGTGCTGACCGTTGCGGGCCTGCCCCTGACTTTGAAAGGTACTGCGTTATGAGCCAATCCTGGTGGCTGGACCCCTGCAAGATGCTGGACGCTGCGGCCTATGAACAAGCGCTGGCCCGCCAGCAACAACTGACCAAACCCGCCGGGTCCCTGGGCCAACTGGAAGCGCTGGCGGTGCAATTGGCCGGTTTGCAGGGCCGGGTCAAGCCGATGGTCGATCACGTGTGGATCAGCATCTTTGCCGGCGATCACGGCGTGGTCGCGGAAGGTGTCTCGGCCTATCCCCAGGAAGTCACCGCGCAGATGCTGCATAACTTCGTCAGTGGTGGCGCGGCGATCAGCGTGTTGGCGCGCCAACTGGATGCACGGCTGGAAGTGTTGGACCTGGGCACGGTCACGCCATCGCTGGACCTGCCGGGCGTGCGCCACCTGAATATCGCCCCCGGCACGGCCAACTTCGTGCTGGGCGCGGCCATGACCGAGGCCCAGGGACGGCTGGCTTTGGCGGCGGGGCGTGACAGCGTGCAGCGCGCGATCAGCGCCGGTACGCAGCTGTTTATTGGCGGCGAAATGGGCATCGGCAACACCACTGCCGCCAGCGCGCTGGCCTGTGCGCTGCTCGATTGCCAGGTCAGCGACCTGACCGGCCCCGGCACCGGCCTGAATGCCCAGGGCGTGAGCCACAAAGTGGCGGTGATCGAGCGCGCGCTGGCACTGCATGCGGGGCAGCGCGGTGACCCGTTGCAGACCCTGTTCAACCTCGGTGGCCTGGAGATTGCCGGGTTGGTGGGGGCTTATCTGGCCTGCGCCCAAGCGGGCGTGGTGGTATTGGTCGACGGGTTTATCTGCAGCGTCGCGGCGCTGGTCGCCACGCGTCTGAACCCGTCCTGCCGGCCATGGCTGTTGTTCGGCCACCGGGGCGCCGAGCCGGGTCATCGCCACGTGCTGCAAAGCCTGCAAGCCGAGCCGCTGCTGGAGCTGGGCCTGCGCCTGGGCGAGGGCAGCGGCGCGGCGCTGGCGGTGCCACTGTTGCGCCTGGCTTGTGCGTTGCACGGGCAGATGGCGACGTTTGCTGAGGCGGCAGTGGCGGATCGCCCGGCATGACCTTGCACCTGGACCTGCTGCGCCATGGCGAAACCGAACTGGGCGGCGGCTTGCGCGGCAGCCTGGATGATGCGCTGACGGCCAAGGGCTGGACGCAGATGCGCGAGGCGGTGCTGGCGCGCGGGCCGTGGGATCGCCTGGTCAGTTCGCCGCTGCAGCGTTGCGCGCGTTTTGCTGAAGAGTTGGGCGCACGGCTGGATTTGCCGGTGAGCTTGGAGCCGGATCTGCAGGAGCTGCATTTCGGTGCCTGGGAAGGGCAGAGCGCGGCGAAGTTGATGGAAACCGACGCCGAGGCACTGGGGCTGTTCTGGGCTGACCCGTATAGCTTTACGCCGCCAGATGGCGAGCCTGTCGAAGGGTTTTCCCGGCGCGTACACGGTGCGGTCCTGCGCCTGCACCAGTTGTACGCCGGGCAACGGGTGCTGCTGATCAGCCATGGCGGTGTCATGCGTTTATTGCTGGCCCAGGCCCGTGGCTTGCCCCGTGAACAGTTGTTGAATGTCGAGGTGGGGCACGGCGGCTTGTTCAGCCTGCGGGTCGAGGCCGATGGCGTGTTGAGCGAGGGCGCCTGATGTTGCCATTCTGGATTGCCTTGCAGTTTCTCAGCAGCCTGCCGATCCGCCTGCCAGGCATGCCGCAACCGCAGGAACTGGGGCGTTCGCTGCTGTTTTATCCGTTGGTGGGCCTGCTGTTCGGGCTGCTGCTGTGGGGCTTGAGCACGCTGTTGATGGGCGCGCCGTTGCTGTTGCACGCGGCGCTGCTGTTGACGGTGTGGGTGCTGCTCAGTGGCGGCCTGCACCTGGATGGCCTGGCGGACAGTGCCGATGCGTGGCTGGGGGGCTTTGGCGACCGCGAGCGCACCCTGACCATCATGAAGGACCCGCGCAGCGGCCCGATTGCCGTGGTCACCCTGGGCTTGGTGCTGCTGCTCAAATTCACCGCGCTGGTAGCGCTGATCGAGCAACACAACGGCGCTGCGTTGATCCTCGCCCCATTGATCGGTCGCGGTTCGCTGCTGGCGTTGTTCCTCACGACTCGCTATGTGCGTGCCGGGGGACTGGGCCAGGCGCTGGCCGACCATTTGCCGCGGATTGTCGGGCAACAAGTACTGATCCTTACCGGTCTGGCCTGTGTGTTGATCGGTGGTTTCAGCGGTGGGATCGCCGTCCTGCTCGCTGCCATCTGCTTTATGGGGCTGCGCCAAGTGATGATCAATCGACTGGGTGGCACGACCGGTGACACGGCCGGCGCCTTGCTGGAGCTGCTCGAAGTGGCAGTGTTGATCGGCCTGGCTCTGTAACACTTTCTTGCATTTCCTTAATCGCGGGTATATACACGTTCCATGCTTGCCTCCCAATGTTTATGCACCAACCTGCGTCGTGCCGCCCGTGGCGTCAGCAGGCACTACGACGGCGCCCTCGATGGCTTCGGGATCAACGTCGCCCAGTATTCCCTGCTGTGTAATCTGCAGCGCCTGGACCAGCCGAGCATTTCCAGCCTGGCCGATGCCATGGGCCTGGACCGCAGCACCCTGGGGCGTAACCTGCGGGTGCTGGAAGGTGAAGGCCTGGTACGGTTGGTCGAGGGCGATGACCTGCGCAATCGCCTGGTAGTGCTCACGGAGGAAGGCAAGCAGCGCCTGACGGCCGCTTTGCCGGCCTGGGAAGCGGCGCAGCAGAAATTGATCGATAAATTGGGTGTGCAAAAACGCGAAACCCTGTTGGCCTTGCTGGACGAACTCGCTTAAACGCGGGCTAGTTCGAATACAAGCGGGTATATACCCGCAGGCGGAGAATAATAATGACCTCGATGTGGCGTACCAGTGGCTGGATTCTTGTCGGGAGTGCGCTGATCCTGGCTCTTTCCCTGGGCGTACGGCATGGCTTTGGCCTGTTCCTGGCGCCCATGAGCGCCGAGTTCGGCTGGGGCCGTGAAACCTTTGCCTTCGCCATCGCTTTGCAAAACCTGATCTGGGGCCTGGTGCAGCCGTTTACCGGGGCCCTGGCCGACCGCTTTGGTGCGGCCAAAGTGGTGATGATCGGTGGCGTGCTCTATGCCTTGGGCCTGGTGTTCATGGGCTTGTCTGATTCGGCGTGGTCGCTGTCCCTGAGTGCCGGCTTGCTGATTGGTATCGGCCTGTCCGGTACCTCGTTCTCGGTGATCCTCGGTGTGGTAGGGCGTGCCGTGGCCCCGGAAAAACGCAGTATGGCCATGGGCATCGCCAGTGCTGCCGGCTCTTTCGGCCAGTTCGCCATGTTGCCGGGCACCTTGGGCCTGATCGGCTGGCTGGGCTGGTCCGCGGCCTTGCTGGTGCTGGGCCTGCTGGTGGCGCTGATTGTGCCCTTGGTGACGATGATCAAGGACCGCCCGCTACCGGTCATGGCCGGTCAGCAAACTCTGCGCGAGGCCCTGCAGGAAGCCTGTTCCCATTCCGGGTTCTGGTTGCTGGCCTTTGGTTTTTTTGTCTGCGGTTTCCAGGTGGTGTTTATCGGCGTGCACTTGCCGGCCTATCTGGTGGATCAGCATCTGCCAGCGACCGTCGGCACTACGGTGCTGGCGCTGATCGGCCTGTTCAATATCTTCGGCACCTACACGGCGGGCTGGCTCGGTGGGCGGATGTCCAAGCCACGCTTGCTCACGGCGTTGTACCTGCTGCGGGCGGTGGTGATAGTGCTGTTTCTGTGGGCGCCGGTGACACAGATGAGCGCCTACCTGTTCGGCATGGCCATGGGCTTTTTGTGGCTGTCGACTGTGCCGCTGACCAACGGTACGGTGGCGACCTTGTTCGGGGTCAGAAACCTGTCGATGCTGGGCGGGATTGTGTTCCTGTTTCACCAGCTAGGTTCGTTCCTGGGCGGTTGGCTGGGGGGCGTGGTCTATGATCGAACGGGCAACTACGATTTGATCTGGCAGGTGGCGATTGTGCTGAGCCTGGTCGCGGCCGCCCTGAACTGGCCGGTGCGTGAGCGACCGGTGGCAAGGCTGCAGGCGCAGATGGGGGTAGCATGAATTCGATCGGATACTGGTTTGGCGCAGCCGGGTTACTGACGCTGTTGCTGCTGGCCTGGTGGGGCTGGCAGCGTAGCGGGCTGGCGTTGATGCAACTGGGCATGGCGATCTGTTAAGTTGCTTGCCTGACTTTGTCCAAGGACCCTCGACATGTTGAAGCGCTGGCTTGCAGTACCTGCCCTGATGGTGGCTTTTGGCGGTGTCGCCATGGCCGCCGATTGTCCGTCGTTGCTCGAAGGTCAATTGCCCAAGTTACGCGCCAAGGAGTCCATCGACCTGTGCCAGCGCTTTGCAGGTAAGCCCCTGGTGATCGTCAATACCGCCAGCTTTTGTGGGTTTGCCCCGCAGTTCAAAGGCCTGGAGGCGTTGTATCAGCGCTACAAGGGCGACGGCCTGGAAGTGATTGGCGTGCCTTCCGATGACTTCAAGCAGGAAGCCAAGACGGGCGAAGAGACGGCCAAGGTCTGCTATGTGAACTACGGCGTGACCTTCACCATGACCGAGCCACAGAAGGTCAGGGGCCCGGATGCGGCACACCTGTTCAAGGTCCTGGCCGAGCAGAGCAACGCGCCGAAGTGGAATTTCTACAAGTACGTGGTGGACCGCCAGGGCAAGGTGATCGCCAGCTTCTCCAGCCTGACCAAGCCGGACAGTCCGGAACTGATCGAGGCCGTGGAGCAGGCGCTGGCTTCCAAGCCCTGATTATCGGCCACTAAAAAGCCCCGCCTCCTTTGCAGGAGTGCGGGGCTTTTTTATGCAGCGTTGGATCAGAACTTGTACGTCATGCCCAGGCCAAAACCGTTGGCGCTGTTTTTGTACTTGGCGTTGTAGCTTGCCAGAGCGTTGGAGCGGTTGACGCTGACTTCTTCTTCCTTGAGGTAGGAGTAGGCCAGGTCGATGGTCATGTTATCCATGACGGCATAGCCCAGGCCAACACTGAAGATGGTCCGGTCGCCGGTAGGGATACGTGGCGAACGATCAGTGTTGTTGGTTGGCGACTGGTCGAAGGTCAAACCGGTACGCAGCACCACCTGCTTGGTCAACTGGTACGAGGTGCCCACGGCATAAGCCCAGGTGTCGTGCCAGTTCTGGTCTTCCTTGATGGTGCCCACAAGACCTGGGGCGAGGCCGCCACCGGCTGCTGTCACGCCTTTGTTGTTGACGGTGATGTCCTTCAGACGGCTCCAGCGAGTCCAGGTAGCACCGGCATACAGCTTCCAGGCGTCGTTCATGTCTTGGGTAACCGACAGATCCCAGGATTCAGGCGTGTCGATTTTCAGCGACGCGTCATAACGGCCGGTTGCCAGGGCGCTGGAGGTCGCAGTAGGCGCGTTGACTTCGGTGTGGCCTTCAAGCTTGTACTTGACCTTCGAGTGGTAGGTCAGGCCGACGCGGGTGGAATCGGTCGCCTGGACCAATACGCCGGCGTTGAAGCCAATGGCAGTATCGTCACCCTTGATCTTGATCTTGGTATCTGGCACGGCCGGGTTGAGGGTCAGCTCGGATTCCAGGGTGCCGGCAATGCGGTTGAAGGTTGGGCCAAAACCGACGGAAACCCGGTCGTTGAAGGCATAGCTGACGGTCGGCTGGAAAGTGATGACTTGCACTTCACTTTTGCTGCCAAAGCCACGGCCCTGATAGCCGCTTTCGTAGTCGGTAATCAGGCCGAACGGTGCGTACACACCAAAGCCGACTGCCCACTGGTCATTGAGTTTGTTGGTGTAGAAGCCGAACGGTACCGCCGTGAAGGGGACCATGTCGCCCTTGTTGGTGCCGCGGGAGCGACCGCTGACATCTTTGATATCAGTGGACGCATCAATCGCTGCAACACCGCCGGTGACTTGCTGGCCTTCAAGGCGAGCCATACCGGCAGGGTTGCCATAAACAGTGCTTGCATCATCGGCAGAAGAAGAACGGCCTGCGAACCCGGTACCCATACCGCTGACGCTTTGTTCGTTGAGGGCAAAGCCGCTGGCGAACAGTTGGGAAGAGGCCATGGCAACGGCGAGGCTAAGTGTGGTCTTGAGCATTACTTTTTTCATTATTAGAACTCCGAGGTGATCACCGCTGCGGAAAGTACCAATAAAATTAACGCAGCGCTATAGGCTGTAATGTAGGAGATAGAGCGGTTTTGTAGGACAATCCGACCAAAATTGCCGATTTTTGCCGAATCTTGCAAAGTGCCCGATCAGCAGGCGACCTGATTCATTGGGTTTACACAGGTTTGCCAGGCCAGGGTGTAATCGCGCAGCCGGCCCTGGGGGTGAAAAATTTCTTTCCAGATACGGGCCATGGCGAGCAAGTCGTCGGGCTGGGGGAGTTCGGGGCGATGTTGCTCCACCAGCAGCCAGGCAATGGCGGTGGCGTAGCGCAGGTTGACCGTCAGCTCCAGTTGCGGCCCGCTGAGGAAAGCATGTTGGCTGGCGAGGCCACGCACCAGGCTGGCGCGCTCTGGGTCGAGGGCCAGGTAGTCGTCCCACAGGGCCCTGTGGCGCGGTTCGGTAATGCGATACAGGCCGTGGCCGCGCCTGTCGTGCAAGGCAGAGCCCAGTTCCGATTGGCTGGCGGCGACCCCCAGCAGCAGGGTTTCTGCGGTCTGGCTGTGGCGGCCCAGGTAAATCAACGTGGGTCGGATCACATAACGACACAACTCGCCGGCGGCAATGCCCATAAAACCCTCGAAACCGTGAAAGTGGTCGACGAGGCCTGAGAAGGGGGGGGGCTTGGCAGCGGTGAATCGGATCTCAGGCTCGCCGGAGGCGGGACATGCCGCCTGAGTTGAAGTGTAGTGTCAGATTCACGACGTAAAGGACTGTTTTTAAAATATTTCCGGCTACGGGTTATAAGCGTTATATCTGTTTGGCCTAAGGGGAACCGCTAAAAAAGCCGAATCGCGGGCAATAAAAAACCCTGCCTTGCGGGCAGGGTTTTCGATGTTCAGCGTCGGGTCAATCAGGCAACCAGTGCCTGACGGGTACGCTCGATCACGGCCTGCAGCGGTTCTGCGCTGGAGTATTGATCGGGGTACAGGCGTTCGCTATGACGAGCGATGCCGTGTTCGTTGACCAGGGTGAAGCTGAAGCAGCCTTTGCGAGCGGCCATGATCAGGCAGTTCATTGGAGCAAAAGCATTGGTTAGGGTGCGAATGGCATCCTGAGTATGGATTTGAGTGGACATATTATTGGTGTTCCTACAAATGACACGGATAAGAACCGTGCAACGTTAAAACGTTCCAGTGACGCTGATCACCATTGATCATGCGAAGAACCCGACTGGAACAAAGCAGCCAGTTTGAAGCGCTAAATAGTTTGGCGCGCTTGGGCTGGCAGGTAGGTACTTAGGAGGGCAGGCAACACAACAGGGGCAAAGGTTCTGGGCCCAGGGTGAAGATCCTGATCAATTTGCAGGTTGGTTCGGTCAGAGTATGGATACTTCGCGACACCCTTTGCATTGTTCAAAGGCAGTGTCGTCGCAAGTGATACCTGGAAACCATCGAGGTGGTCGATCCCATCAAGATTGACAGAACTTCTCTTTAGGGAAGCTACGTCGCGGGGATTAGTTCGACCAGAATTGACTTTCAGCTTGGTACTAACGCTGCGGATACTAATGGCTTGAAACAGCTAAAGCAAGTGTGTTAGCAAAAATACTTCAATCAGCCGCCCATCAGCCCGCGATAAATCAGCACCGTGGACGCTGCGGCCAATGAACATCCCAGTGCATAGGCGGCGAGGGTCAAGCGCAGGGATTGGCCGGTTTCGATGACTTTCACTACATCGCGCAGGTCGTTGACCCGTCCGTCACCCAGCTCGATACACAAGCTGACCGCCGTGAAAGCGGCCGATAACAGGATGGCGATGGCAAACAGCGCGCCGTCGGGAGATGGCAGCACGGCATTGGTGCCCAGGGAAATCACACAAACGGCGAACAGCAATAACGCGAACACCAGGATTCCTTTCATGAAGTGGCGCACCTCCTTGCTGTAGGGCGAACAGTGTGGCGAGCGCAGGCACGTTTGAAAAGTGGCCTTTGTGTGTCGCCCGTAACGTTTTGTTGTGCCCTCGGGCCACAAAAGTGCGGGATATAACCGTCAGGCAGGTAGTTGTGCACATTGGTTGCGCAGTGTGTCACCGGGAAGGTGCTGCGCCGGATTGGCCCGTGAATGCCTGCATCGAAAATTTAAGTCAATGAAAAGTCTGGCTTTTTTTTATTGGTGAAAAAATCGTCAGTTTAAGCGCGGCCCCCGTTCCATGGGCCTTTGCGCGAGTTAAAGCACGGTTGTCCACTGAGTTATCCACAGCTTCTGTGGATTGTCCCAAGCGCTTGCTCTAGAACGGGCGTGCAGGTTTTTTTCAGCTTTACCCGTACGAAAAAAGGAGTAGAGTGGCGCGCCTTCCGTTCTGCCCTACAGTGCTTTATGAAGTTTCGCTCAGTATCATCTTCTGTTACCGACAACCCTCCAAGTGTTACCGCACCCAAGCGCTTCTCCTTGAAAGTCGCCTTGTGGCTGCTGGATAGCCCACGCATTGGCGATCACCCCAATATCAAGCATTTTGCCGGGCGTTTGCTCAAACAGCCGGCCCGTGAAGGGGTGGTTGTGGCACAGAGCCGCCTGGGCCTGTTGATGTGTCGTGAGTGCGGCAATGCCCGAGACCGCCGCATCGGCCACGACCTTCTGCGCCAGGCCGCCCGTGCCGGCGACGTGGGCGCCCAGCGTGAACTGGGCCAGATCAAAGACTGAGCTGTCCACAAAGCGCCCGCTTGGTTAACCTTCCTCTTTTACCGTAATGGCAGGAATGGCTATGGCTTTTGACTGGACCAGTGTTGCACTGGGTCTCGCCGCTGCGGTGTTGCCTCTGTCGGTCCTGTGCTGGCAGATCCAGCGCCGCCTGAATGCACGCAGCGCCGGTTGGGAACTGCTGGAGGAGCGCCTGGCGACGGCGCAGATGGCCCAGGAAGGCCTGGCCGCGCAACTGGACGCCAGCCGTGACGAGATCAGCGACCTGAGCCAGGCCAATGCCGCCAAGCAGGCAGATCTGGCCGCTGTCCGCCGGGAAGTCGAGTTGCTGCAGATCGACCGCGACAATGCGCGTGATGCCGCTCATGCCTGGAACATCGAGCGCAGCGCCAAGGAAGGCGAACTGCGCCGCCTGGACGCCTTGTCGGCCTCCCTGCGTGCCGAACTGCGGGAGCAGCAAGACAGCCATCAACAGCGCCTCAACGACCTGCAAGGCTCGCGGGACGAGTTGCGTGCGCAGTTCGCCGAATTGGCCGGGAAAATCTTCGATGAGCGCGAACAGCGGTTCGCCGAGACCAGCCAGCAGCGCCTGGGGCAATTGCTCGATCCGTTGAAAGAGCGCATCCAATCGTTCGAAAAGCGTGTGGAAGAAAGCTATCAGAACGAGGCGCGCGAGCGTTTTTCCCTGGCCAAGGAGCTGGAGCGCCTGCAGCAATTGAACCTGCGCCTGTCGGACGAAGCCACCAACCTCACCCGCGCCCTCAAGGGGCAGAAAACCCAGGGTAACTGGGGTGAGTTGATTCTGGAGCGGGTGCTGGAACATGCCGGCCTGGAGAAGGGCCGCGAGTACCAGACCCAAGTCAGCCTCAAGGGCCCGGATGGCGAGCGCTTCCAGCCGGACGTGTTGATCATGTTGCCTGGCGACAAGCAGGTGGTGGTGGACTCCAAGGTCAGCCTGACGGCCTACCAGCAATACGTGGCGGCCGATGACGAGGTGATCGGCCAGGTCGCTCTCAAGCAGCATGTGCTGTCGTTGCGCAACCATGTCAAAGGCTTGGCCGGCAAGGACTACAAGCGTCTGGAAGGCCTGCATAGCCTGGATTTCGTGTTGTTGTTCGTGCCTATCGAAGCAGCGTTTTCCGCCGCGTTGCAGGCCGAGCCCAACCTGTTCCAGGAAGCCTTCGACCGGCATATCGTGATTGTCAGCCCAACCACCTTGCTGGCGACCCTGCGCGTGATCGACAGCCTGTGGAAGCAGGAGCGGCAAAGCCAGAACGCCCGGGAAATCGCCGAGCGCGCCGGCTGGCTGTACGACAAGTTCGTGCTGTTTATCCAGGACCTGGACGAAGTGGGCAATCGATTACAGCAACTGGATAAGGCTTACAGTGCAGCGCGCAATAAGCTCACAGATGGTCGCGGCAATCTGGTCAGCCGGGTCGAGCAGTTGAAGCTGCTGGGCGCGCGCGCGAGCAAAGGCTTGCCGTCCGACCTGTTGGAGAAAGCGATGACCGATGAAGATGGCGTCGCACAGTTACCTGACTAAACGCAGAGCCCAAATGTGGCATCGGGTATCTACACAACGCTCAGAAACTGATGACTCTCCCTGTGGCGAGCGGGCTTGCCCCGCGCTGGGCTGCGCAGCAGCCCCACCCAACGCGGGGCAAGCCCGCTCGCCACAGCAGCCCTATCGGCTTGGGTTTAAAGCACCCACAAGCTACAGCGGCAAATGCCGGTTCAGCAGCGCCCGCAACGCAGCAGGCTTGACTGGCTTGGCCAGGTAATCCAAACCCGCGGCATGCACCTCGGCCACCATTTCTGGCCGGCCATCGGCGCTGATCACCACCCCTGGAATCGGCTCTGCCAGTTGCGCGCGCAGCCACCCCATCAACTCGGTACCCGTCTCGCCGTGGTCCAGGTGGTAATCCACCAGTGCCAATTGCGGGCGCATGCCCTCGGCCAGCAACGCCGCGCATTGCGCCTGGTCACGTGCGGTCCAGACCTGGCAGCCCCAACGACTCAACAGGCTGCGCATGCCAATCAGGATGCTGTCTTCGTTGTCCACGCACAGCACCTGGGCGCCGCTCAGTGGCAGGCCCTTGTCCGGTGTGACCGGTACCTGCAAGCTGGTTTGCGCCTTGGCCAGTGGCACGCTGACGCTGAACACACTGCCTTTGCCCGGCCATGAGCGCACGCGCAAGCGGTGGCCGAGTACCCGGCACAACCCGTCGGCAATCGCCAAGCCCAGCCCCAGGCCCTTCTCGGCACGGGTCTGGTGGCTGTCCAGGCGCTTGAACTCTTCGAAGATCACTTTCTGCTTATCCAGTGGAATCCCCGGTCCACGGTCCCACACCTCCAGACGCAACTCACCGCGACGGCGTCGTACACCCAGCAGCACTGGGCCGTGGGCATAACGGAAGGCGTTGGTCAGGAAATTCTGCAGGATGCGCCGCAGCAGCTTGATATCACTGTCGATGCGCAAGCGGCTGCCACGCAGGCGGAAGCGCAAGCCTTGTTCCTGGGCCAGCACCTTGAACTCTGCGCCCAGGGCATCGAACAGTTCGCTCAAGGCAAACGGCTGGCGCTGGGGATTGATCTTGCCGTTTTCCAGGCGCGAGATATCCAGCAAATCGCTGATCAGGTCTTCGGCCGAGCGCAGCGAACTGTCCAAGTGGTGCACCAACTGCCGAGCCTCGCCGGACAATCCTTCGCTCTGGTGGGAGAGGGCGGCCGAGAACAGCCGCGCAGCGTTGAGCGGCTGCATCAGGTCATGGCTGACCGCAGCGAGGAAGCGGGTTTTCGATTGGTTGGCCGATTCGGCTACGCCTTTGGCATCGGTCAGCGCGACGTTGAGTTGCGACAGCTCATGGGTGCGCTCGGTGACGCGCTGTTCCAGGCCCTCATTGGCCTCGGTCAGGGCCTGTTCGGCCTCGCGGAAGGCGGTGATGTCGGTGAAACTCATGACAAACCCGCCGCCCGGCATCGGGTTGCCGATCAGCTCGATCACGCGTCCGTTGGGAAACAGCCGTTCCGAGGTATGCGCGCGGCCCTGGCGCATCCAGTGCAGGCGCCGCGCCACGTGGACTTCGGCCTCACCGGGGCCGCACAGGCCGCGCTCGGCGTTGTAGCGAATAATGTCGGCAATCGGCCGCCCGACACTGATCAGTCCGTCGGGGTAGTTGAACAGTTCCAGGTAGCGGCGGTTCCAGGCCACCAGCTTGAGGGACTGATCCACCACGCTGATGCCCTGGGTGATGTTCTCGATTGCACCTTGCAACAGTGCCCGGTTGAACTGCAGCACTTCGGAGGCCTCGTCAGCGATACGGACTACGTCCTCCAGCTGCATTTCGCGGCCTTCAATCGCTGCTTTCACCACCGCCCGCGTGGATGAGGCACCCAGTACGCCTGCCAGCAGCCGCTCGGTATGGGCGATCCAGTCGTTGTCGGCATTCTGGTTGGGGTTAAAGCCCTTGCCTTGGCGGTAGGCGAAGCGGATGAAGCTCTGTTGCGCCCGTTCCTCGCCGACAAAGCGCGCCGCCAGGCTCAACAGATCATTGATCTGCACCGACAACATGGAGCGGGCGCTGGCGCGCTGGCTGGTTTCCTGGCCGATAAACCGCCCGGCCTGCCAATGCTCTGATACCCGAGTGCGCGAGAGGACCGAGACCCAGGCAAACAGAGTGAAGTTACCGGCCAGGGACAGCACAACCCCTTGGGTCAGCGGCGTGATCGGCAGCCCCAGCGGGTTGCCGTGCAGCCAGGAGAGGCCAGGGAAGATATTCAGCGACCAACCCAGGCTATGGGCGGCAATTGGCAGCACCAGGGTGTAGAACCACAGGAACGTGCCCGCCGCCAGGCCGGCAAACACGCCGCGACGGTTGGCCTGCTTCCAGTACAGCGCGCCGAGCATTGCAGGCGCCAGTTGGGTCACGGCGGCAAAGGCAATCTGGCCGATGGTCGCCAGGCTCGCGGTGGAGCCGAGCAGGCGATAACTCACATAGGCCAGCAGCAGAATAATCACGATGCTGACCCGGCGTACCGAGAGCATCCAGTGGCGGAAGACTTCGAACGGGCGCTCGGCGTTGGTGCGACGCAGCAGCCAGGGCAACAGCATATCGTTGGAGACCATGGTCGACAGCGCCACGCTCGCGACGATGACCATGCCGGTCGCCGCCGAAGCACCGCCGATAAATGCCAGCAGCGCCAGGGCCGGATGGGCTTCGGCCAGGGGCAGGCTGATCACGTAGGAGTCCGGTAGCACCGAGCTTGGCAGCAGCATCTTGCCGCCGAGGGCAATCGGCACCACAAACAGCGCGGCCAGCACCAGGTAGGCCGGGAACACCCACTTGGCCAGGCGCAGGTCCTGGGGCTCGATATTCTCCACCACGGTGACGTGGAACTGCCGGGGCAGGCAGATAATTGCCATCATCGCCACCCCGGTCTGCACCACCATGGATGGCCAGTTCACCGTCTCTTTCCAGTACTCCTCCAGCCTCGGCGCGAGCATTGCCTGGCTGAACAGGTCGTTGAAACCGTCGTACAGGCCGTAGGTGACAAACGCGCCGACAGCAAGAAATGCGAACAGCTTGACCAGGGATTCAAAGGCAATCGCCAGGACCATGCCACGGTGGTGCTCCGTGGCGTCGAGGTTGCGTGTGCCGAACACAATGGTGAACAGCGCCAGCACCAGGGACACAATCAGGGCGGTGTCCTGGGCCCGTGTGCCGGTGGCATCGGCGCCGGCGCCAATCAGCAGGTTGACCCCCAGCACGATGCCTTTGAGTTGCAGGGCAATATAAGGCAGCACACCTACCAGGCAGATCAGCGCCACCACCACCGCCAGGGACTGGGATTTGCCATAGCGCGCGGCGATGAAGTCGGCGATGGAGGTGATGTTTTCCTGCTTGCTGATCAGCACCATTTTCTGCAGGACCCAGGGCGCGAGTACCAGCAGCAGTACGGGTCCCAGGTAGATCGGTAAAAAAGCCCACAATTGTTCGGCGGCCTGGCCTACGGCGCCGAAGAAGGTCCAACTGGTGCAGTACACCGCCAGCGACAGGCTATACACCCACGCACGCACCCGTGGCGGCAGCGGCGCGTGGCGGCGGTCACCGTAGAAGGCGATGGCAAACATAATGGCCATATAGGCCAGGGCAACGGCGGCGATCAGCCCGCTGGACAGCGTCATGAGGACTCCGGACATAAGAACACCCAGGCATTCCAGGCCCGGGGCGACAGTCTCGCATGATGCTCGGGGTTAGTCAGTGTCGACGAAGGTCGGGTAGGTGCTGTCATGCAGGGGTGGATGGGCGGTGCTGTCGTGGCGAGGGGGCTTGTCCCCCGTTGGGCTGCGCAGCAGCCCCAAAACCATCTCCCCCGGTATACCTGACACTACTTGGTGGGACTTATTGGGGCTGCTGCGCAGCCCAACGGGGGACAAGCCCCCTCGCCACGGGTCAGTTGGATCGTGGTGGCAGGGTTTTCTGGCGCAGGATATAGATCGTCACCAGCACCGCACTGGTCAACATGAACCCGCGTGCCCAGGGCAATGGCACCAGGTAGCAGGACAGGCCGATGCTCAGCCACATCAGGCCGATGGCGTACACCTTGCCTTTGAGAGGGATACCGTTGCCATCCAGGTAATCCCGAATCCAGGGACCCAGGCGCGGATGGTTGACCAGCCACGCATAAAAGCGCGGTGAACTACGGGCAAAACAGCCGGCAGCCAGGAGCAGGAAGGGGGTGGTCGGCAAGACTGGCAAGAAGATTCCGATCACGCCGAGCACCACGCTCAACCAGCCAATGGCCAGTAGCGCGTAGCGCACAATCGGCGAGCGGTTGCCCATGGGCGCCACGGGCGGGGGACTCAGTGGTGGCGAGGCTTGAGGATCGCCGGTTTTTCGTCGGGGGCGTTGCACAGCAGGTACAGGGCGGTGAGTGCTTCCGGGATCTGTACGATCATGTCGTCCATCAGGTTGGCGTCGCTGGCGATATCGGCGAATTCAGGCTGGTCGTCGAACAGGCCGGAACCGACCATGATCGGCAGCAGCATTTCGCTGACCTCGTCCTCGGCGGTTTCGAACCAGGCCGCTTCACGCAGGAACACGCCTTCCATGAAGCCAATGCACCAGCCGCGCAGGTCGGAGTCGTCCGGCTCTTCGCCCAGGTCGAGGTCGCATGGCAGCTCGAACTCTTCATCGGATGCCAGTTGGCGGGAGATGTGGGCCTTGAGCTGGACCAGGGTTTCTTCGATTTCGGTGCGCTGGGCCTCGTCCTTGTAGTGAGGCTCTTCGGCGAACAGCGCGTCGATCCATTCACGGTCAGGGACCTGCTCCGAGCAGATCGATAGCGCAGTCAGGTAGCCATGGGCGGCTACGTAGTCCAGCGCCTCGTCATGCAGCTCATCGGCATCGAGGAAGGCTTGCAGGCGGTTTATTTGCTCAGCGAAGGACATTGAAAGACTACCTTGGGAATAAACGATGCTGAATTCTAGGCCTTCTTGAGCGTGCAGGCCAGCCGCACTGCATATTTGCAGGGTTTCCAGATGGGCCGCTATTCGTCAGTGGCGCCCTGTGCGGGGGAGCGCTCGGGTATACTGCCGCGTTTTGTGATGCCCCTGCAGGCCGGAGGCGGTCGCGGGAAAAGTTCGCTTACGGATTATTTCCCGGCCAAGCGCGCTTTTTCAGCCAGCCTGTACAGAGGGATTTCGGTGGAATTTGGAGTTTTTCATGCTTGAACAGGCTCAACGCGTCCTCAAGGACATCTTCGGCTACGACAGCTTTCGTGGCCGCCAGGGTGCGATCATTGAGCGCGTGGCCAGCGGTGGTGATGCGCTGGTCCTGATGCCTACCGGTGGTGGCAAGTCGTTGTGCTTCCAGGTGCCGGCATTGTTGCGTGAAGGGCTGGCGGTGGTGGTTTCGCCGTTGATCGCACTGATGGACGACCAAGTGGCCACCCTGGAAGAACTGGGTGTCGCCGCCGCTGCGTTGAACTCGACCCTGAGTGCCGAGCAGCAGCGCGACCTGGCGGCGCGGATCCGCCGGGGCGAAGTGAAGATGCTCTATCTTGCGCCCGAGCGTCTGGTGCAGCCGCGCATGCTGGCGTTTTTGCAGAGCCTGGAAATCTCCCTGTTCGCCATCGACGAAGCCCACTGCGTTTCCCAATGGGGTCACGATTTCCGGCGTGAATACCTGCAACTGGGGCAACTGGCCGAGCTGTTCCCCAATGTGCCGCGTATCGCCCTGACGGCCACGGCCGACAAGCGTACCCGCGAAGAAATCGTCGAGCGCCTGCACCTGCAGAACGCCGAGCGCTTTCTCTCCAGCTTCGACCGGCCGAATATCTTTTATCGCATCGTGCCCAAGGAACAGCCGCGCAAGCAATTGCTGGCGTTCCTCTCGGAGCGGCGCAGCGATGCCGGGATTGTCTATTGCCTGTCGCGCAAGAAGGTCGATGAAGTGGCCGCGTTCCTCTGCGAGCAGGGCTACCCCGCGTTGCCTTACCACGCTGGCCTGCCCAATGAGTTGCGGGCCTATCATCAGAAGCGCTTCCTCAACGAGGAAGGCCTGATCATGGTGGCGACCATTGCGTTCGGCATGGGCATCGACAAGTCCAACGTGCGCTTCGTTGCGCACATGGACCTGCCCAAGTCCCTCGAGGCGTACTACCAGGAAACCGGACGCGCCGGCCGCGATGGCCTGCCGGCGGATGCCTGGATGGTCTACGGCCTGCAGGATGTGGTGATGCTCAAGCAGATGCTGCAAAACTCCGAAGGCGATGAGCGCCACAAGCGCCTGGAGCAACACAAGCTCGACGCCATGCTGTCGCTGTGTGAAGAGACCCGCTGCCGCCGCCAGACCCTGCTCGCCTATTTCGACGAAGACATGCCCCAGCCGTGCGGGCATTGCGATAACTGTGTGGACGGCGTGCAGACCTGGGATGCCACCGAGCCGGCGCGCCAGGGCCTGTCGGCGATCTTCCGTACTGGCCAGCGTTATGGTGTCGGGCATCTGGTCGATGTGCTGCTGGGCAAGGACAACGAAAAAATCCGCAGTTTCGGTCACCAGCACCTGTCGGTGTATGGCGTGGGCAAGGCGCGGGCTGAAGGCGAATGGCGGTCGTTGTTCCGCCAGATGGTGGCCCGTGGCCTAGTGGATATCGATCTGGAAGGCTATGGCGGCCTGCGCCTGAATGACAGCTGCCGGCCGCTGCTCAAGGGCGAGGTCAGCCTGGAGCTGCGCCGCGACCTCAAGCCGCAGACCACTGCCAAGTCCAGCAGCACCAGCCAGGCCAGCCAACTGGTGCGCGGCGAGGAGCGGGAACAGTGGGAAGCCCTGCGGGCGTTGCGGCGCAAGCTGGCGCAAGAGCACAGCGTGCCGCCCTACGTTATTTTCCCCGACTCCACCCTGCTGGAAATGCTACGCGAGCAGCCCACCACCATGGCTGAAATGGCCCGGGTCAGCGGCGTGGGTGCGCGCAAGCTGGAGCGTTATGGCCAGGCCTTCCTGGAAGTCCTTGGCGGCCAGGCCGAGGCACCGAAGGAAATCGCCGATATTCGCCACGAACTGATCAGCCTGGCCCGTGCGGGCATGACGCCGATCCAGATCGCCGGGCAGTTGCAATGCTCGGAAAAAAACGTCTACACCTTGCTGGCCGAGTCCATTGGCAAGCAGCAGTTGTCTCTGGAGCAGGCTCTAGATCTGCCGGAGGACTTGCTCGGGGAAATCCAGGACGCCTTTCTCGACGGCGAAGGTGAATTGCCACCGGTTAGCGATATAGCGCCGCTGTTTACCGGACGGGTGCCCGAGGGCGTTTTGTACTGTGTGCGGGCCGCTTTGCAGTCGGAATTCGAGATTTAATGTGTCAATTACGACAATGTAACGAATCAGTACATTGCAAACCTTGCCTACTGTCATGGGTCATGCTTAGCTGACTAATAATTAGCCATACTTTATTTTCAGTCTAACCCATGAGTTTTTTATGCCGTTAACCGATCAACACCGTTTTGGCATGCAGTTGGCGCAAATGTCCCGTGGCTGGCGCGCAGAACTGGATCGCCGCCTGGCGGGGCTGGGATTGTCCCAGGCCCGCTGGTTGGTGCTGCTGCATCTGGCCCGTTTTGAAGAAGCACCGACCCAGCGCGAATTGGCGCAGAGCGTCGGCGTTGAAGGGCCAACATTGGCTCGCCTACTCGACAGCCTGGAGAACCAGGGCCTGGTGCAACGCCAGGCTGTGGTGGAAGACCGGCGTGCCAAGCGCATTGTGTTGTGTGATCCCGCCCGCCCGTTGATCGATCAGATCGAGACCATCGCCACGGCCCTGCGCCAGGAGCTGTTTGTGGGTGTCGATGAAGAGGATATGCGCGTGTGCATGCGGGTCCATGGGCACATCCTGGCCAATCTGGAAAAGACCTGAGCCGATTACGTCGCTGATCAAAATGTGGGGGCGGGGTTGCTCGCGAAAGCGGTGTGTCAGTCAATATATTCGGTGACTGAACCACTGCTTTCGCGGGCAAGCCCGCTCCGTCTTGGCTAAGTGTCGTTAGAAGGTCTGGCCGAGGTTCAGGTACACCGCCTTCTGATTGTCATCATTAAACCCATAGCTGAAATTCAACGGCCCCAGTGGCGTATCGAACCCCAGGAAGATGCTCGCGGCGTTGATGTAGCCACTGTCGAACTCATTGTCGTTGTTCCACGCCCGCCCGCGTTCCAGGGAGGCGCCCAGGTACAGCGGGAAGTCCAGTGGCAAGTATGAGCGTGGGGTCAGGCGACGGTAGTAGACGGCGCGCATCAGGCTGATGTTCTGCCCGGAAATCGCATCCTGGCGGAACCCTGACAACTGCCGCGCGCCGCCCAGCAGGAAGCTGGAAATCACCACGTCGGAATCATCCAGGGTGCGCCCGTAGCGACCGCCCAGTACCAGGGTGTCCGGGCCGTGGCTCATGGCTTTGTCCAGTTTGAACTCCCATTGCCGGTAGCGCTGGTCGGAGCCTAGGCCCGGTTCGAACTCGCGGTAGGCCAGGCCGATGTCCTCACCTGTGTGGGGGAAGTACACGTTGTCCAGGGAGTCGAACGAGTACTTGAGTTCATAGAAACCCTCGCTGAAGCTCACGCTTGGCAAGTCGCGGTCGCCGATGCGCACATCGGCCTTGCCCCACGCCTCTCCCACGCCGAAGCGGATTTCGCCGCTGTTGCCGATCTGCCGACCGACGTTCAGGCCAAACCCGTAGCGCTCAAGGCGGTATTCGGAGATCGGGTCGTTATCCAGGATCAGTTCGACGTTCTGCGCCTGGGCGCTGATGTAGGGGGCGACGAAATAACGTGAGCCGGTATCCATCGGCTGATAGAACTCGCTGTACAGCTCCTGGCGATCACCGATCTGTACCCTTGTCAGCCATTCGGCGCCGAGGCGGTTGATGCCGTTGACCCGGTAGCTGGCGCCGAGGTTGAAGGCGCTGTCGCCGCGCATGTCGTCGGACAGGTTGAGCCCCAGGCGCAGGTAATCGGTGCCGCTGCGTTTGCCACGGGCGCTGATCACCAGGGTGTTGTCCGGGCCCTTTTTCACCACGCGGTATTGCACCTGCTCGAAGTAATCCAGGCCATACAGGGTGCCCATGTCCGATTGCAGGCGGGCCAGGTTCAGGGGTTCGCCGATGGGTTGGCGGATGTAGTAGCGGATCACGTCGTCACCGACTTTCGAGTCGTTCTCTACCTTGATTGCGGTGATCGTCGGGTTGCGCTGGCCCGGCGTGCGGGCGGCGGTCAGTTCGGCGTCTACCGAGCCGGTGGGGCGCAGGCGTGCCATGCGGGTATCCAGGGCGCGGGTGGCACGGTAGCCGGCGTCGATCATGTCCTTGGCGCGGCCAAAGTCGGTCACACCATAGGCAGCCAACGGTGGCTGGATCAGCACGTCGCCGGGATGCAGGGCCTTGAGTTGCTCCTCGGAATTTCGGCGGGTCATCAGGGTGATGGACTGGTTGAGCACATCCACCACCGTCGCCAGTTGCTTGCGGCTGCGCAGCGGCGTACCGATATCCACCACGATGGCGATATCGACCCCCATCTCACGTGCCACATCCAGGGGGATGTTATCGGTCATGCCGCCATCCACCAGCAGTCGCCCCTCCAGTTCCACCGGGGCGAACACCGCGGGGATCGACATGCTGGCGCGAATCACCTGGGGCAGGTGACCCTTGCGGAACACCACTTTCTCGCCGCTGGTGATATCGGTGGCCACGGCGCGAAATGGAATCGGCAACTTGTCGAAGTCGCGGGTGTTGCTGCTGTGGGCGAACATGCTCTCCAGCAGCAGTGCCAGGTTCTGACCCTGGATAACGCCAAGAGGCAGGCCGAGGCTGCCGTCGTCGCGAAAGCTCAGTTTCTGCTTGATCAGGAAGTCCCGGTCATCCTGTTTGCGCCGGAACGGCACGTCTTCCCTGGGCGGGGCATCGGACAGCGCCAACTGCCAGTCGATGCTCAGCGCCAGCTTTTCCAGTTCGTCGATCTTGTAGCCTGACGCGTACAGCCCGCCAATCACCGCCCCCATGCTGGTGCCGGCAATCGCATCGATATGGATGCCTTGCTCTTCCAGGGCCTTGAGCACGCCGATGTGCGCCAGGCCACGGGCGGCACCGCCGGACAACACCAGGCCGATTTTCGGGCGGGGGGCTTCCACGGCTTGGGCGAGGACAGGGAGCAGGCACAGCAACAGGCAGGACAACAGGCGGCGCATCATCAATCTCGGGGCTGGACGGCAAAGGCCGGTATTATAGCCATCCGATCCACCTGTCTCGTCATCTCAGGAGTTCTTCATTTCATGTCCGCATCCAGGCCCGAGATTGTCATCACCTATTGCACCCAATGTCAGTGGCTGCTGCGCGCCGCGTGGCTGGCCCAGGAACTGCTGAGCACCTTTGCCGATGACCTCGGCAAAGTGGCCCTGGAACCGGCGACCGGCGGGGTGTTTCGCATTACATGCGACGGCGTGCAGATCTGGGAGCGCAAGGCCGATGGTGGCTTTCCGGAGGCCAAGGTACTCAAGCAGCGGGTACGTGACCAGATCGATCCAGAGCGAGACCTGGGGCACAACGACCGTACCTCGTAAGCGACACTGCCGGCATGCAGCCGGCAGTGACAGTGGGTTTATTTGGCGGCCATTTTATTTTTGATCCAGCCGACGACAAACGTCAGCACCAGGCCGCCGACACCGCCGCCGACGATATTGCTGCCCACCGCCGCGACATCCAGCGCGCCGCCAGGAGGCAGGCCGCTGATGGCCGAGACGATCTGCCCCAGCACCAGGCCGCCGACGCCACCGACCACTGTATTGAGCCCGGAGCCCAGGCCTTGTTTGCTCAGGCCGGCCAGGTTGCCGCCGACTGCGCCGCTGATGATCTGAATGATCAGGGTGATGAACATGTCCATGGTGAAACTCCTGCGTAGCGTTAGGGGAGCGACCACTCGCATGCAGCAACTTCAAGGTTCACGGCTGTCGTCGAGGAGTCTGTATCCGTTGAACGACAGCTGACTGTTGCGGATAGGAAAAGTATAGATCAGGCCATGGTTGATGGCTGTTTGACCTTGACGGGGCGGCTCATCAAGCCCGAGACCACGATGGCCGCAATGATCAGTGCGCCGCCCAGCAGCATGCGCAGGGTCGGGGTTTCGCTGAACAGCAGCCAGGCCACGGTGATGCCATACACCGGCTCCATGGCGAACACCACGGCAGCGGTGCGCGCCTTGAGCACTTTGAGGCTGGCGACAAACAAACTGTGGGCCAGGCCAGTACAGAACACCCCCAGCAGGCCGATCCATAGCCAATCCAGAGCACGCACTTCGCCCAGGCCAGGAGCGGCGAAGGGCAATAAACACAGGGCCACCACCACGTTTTGACAGAGGGCCGCCTGCACTGGCGGGATGCTGGCGCTGGCTCGATTGTTCAGCGACAGCAGCGAGAACAGCAGGCCCGAGACCACGGCCCAGACCAGGCCGCTGGTGGCCTGGCTGGCGAGATCGAAGTCCGGGGTGACCAGCACCAGGCCGATGCTGACCAGCAGCACCAACACCATTTCATTGGCGCGAATCCGCTCGCGGAAGATCAGGCCTTCGAGGATCACCGTAAAAGCCGGGAATGTGGCAAACCCCAAGGTCGCAATCGCCACGCCGGCCACTTTCACCGCAATAAAGAAGCTCACCCAGTGCCCGGCCAGCAGCAGGCCGCTGAGCAGCAGGCGCCGCAGGTCGGTGCTATAGAGTTTTTGCCACGGCGTGCTGCTGGCAAAACGCGCGAACAGCGCCAGGGCGATTACCGCGAAAGCGGCACGGCCAAATACGATGATGCCGGGCGAGGCGGCGGCAAGCTTGCCGAAGACGCCGGTGAGGCCAAACATCAGTGCGCCGATGTGCAGGGCGCCTAAGGCAGTGCGGGGAGTCATGACAGTCCTTAAAACAGTAAGCAGGCAGGCATCCAGTCTAGAGCGCCTGGCGCCTGGGTGTCTGTCGTGGGAATCGCCGGTTTTATCGCAGGACTAGCGCCCGTTGTCGAGCCGGCGCAGGGCTCCGGGCGAGCTGCCGAACTCGCGCAACACGGCGGCGGCAAACGCGCTTTGCGAGCCATAGCCGACCCGCGCGGCAATCTCGCCAATGGGCAGGAGGCTGTCGCGCAACAAGCCGCAGGCCATTTGCAGGCGGCGGGTGCGGATGTAGTCCATGGGGGTCAACCCGCATTCGGCGATAAAGCGGGCGTGCAGGCGGGCGACGGAAATATCTGCCAGCCGTGCCAGATCCGCGACCTGCAGCGGGTAGGCCGCGTGCTGGTCGATATGTGCGTTGAATGCGCCGTAGGGCAGGCGTCGCGCGCTGGCTTGAGCAGGCGGCTGGCCATTGAGCGTAGCCAACAACAGCACCGCGCCTTGCTGGGCAATCAGTGGGTCATCCAGCGCGCCGCTCGCCAGCCAGTTGACCAATTGGCCCTGGCGGGCATCCAGCTTCACCCGAGCCGGTTGGTCCAGCAGGCGGCGACTGGCATCCGCGTGCTCGCCCAAAGATTGCATCACCCACTGTTCGTCGGGCACATCCAGCACCAGGCATTGGCTGCCCCGGGGGCTGCCACAGCTGTGATGGGTGGAGAAGGGCAGGACCATCACCCCTTGCGGGCAGATTTCGCCGCCGATGCCTTCCACCTCGAAGTCCAGGCGGCCGGCCAGGCCAAACACCAGTTGCGCGTGGTCATGGCTATGGGCGATCAGGTCGTGGGTGTAATGGCGCAGCGTGAGGGTCGGTCTCATCGCAATCTCCCGGGCAGGCCGGCAGTTTACACCGCCCGACGTGCGGCGGGCGTTGTCATCTGACTGACGCAAGACTGTCATGGGCTATTAATTGCCCGGGAGCAAGCTGGCGAAAACACCCTCGAGGTATGCCCATGACCAGCGCCGAGCTCGCCAAACCCAGTCGCAAGCAACGGGTTCGCACCCTGTGGATCTCCGACGTGCACCTGGGCACCCGGGATTGCCAGGCCGAACATTTGTCGCGGTTTCTCAAGGGCTACCACGCCGACAAGGTGTACCTGGTGGGCGATATCATCGATGGCTGGAAAATGCGCGGCGGCATGTATTGGCCCCAGGCCCATACCAACGTGATCCGCCGCCTGCTGACCATGAGCAAGCGCGGCACCGAGGTGATCTACGTCACCGGTAACCATGACGAGTTTCTGCGCCGCTATTCCAAGCTGATCCTGGGCAATATCCAGTTGGTGGACGAAGCGGTGCATGTGACCGCCGATGGCCGGCATCTGCTGGTGATCCACGGCGACCAGTTCGACGTGATCACCCGCTACCATCGCTGGCTGGCGTTTCTCGGCGACTCGGCCTACGAATTCACCCTGACCCTCAACCGCTGGCTGAACCACTGGCGGGCACGCTACGGCTACGGTTATTGGTCGCTGTCGGCGTACCTCAAGCACAAGGTGAAGACCGCCGTGAGCTTTATCAGCGACTTCGAGGAAGCCATCGCCCACGAAGTGACCAAGCGCGAGTTGCACGGCGTGGTGTGCGGGCATATCCACCACGCGGAGATTCGCAAGGTGGGCGAGGTGGACTACCTCAATTGCGGGGATTGGGTGGAGTCGTGCACCGCGTTGATTGAGCACTGGGATGGGCATATCGAGCTGTATCGACTGGCGGATGCCCAGGCCAAGGAGGCGCAGGTCAAGGCCGAGATGGTTGCGGGCTGAAGATCGCCTCGGTCAAAAATGTGGGAGCGGGCTTGCTCGCGAATGCGGTGTATCAGTCAACATATCCATCACTGACCCACCGCATTCGCGAGCAAGCCCGCTCCCACATTTGATTCGGTTTCGTCAGTTGCGGCACACGTCTGCAATGGCCTCGGCCAGCAACCCCAGCCGCGTCTCATCAATCCCGGCGACGTTGGCGCGCCCGGAGCTGACCATGTACACGCTGTGTTTTTCCCGCAGTTGCTTCACCTGTTCGGCGCTCAGGCCGGTATAGGAAAACATCCCGCGCTGCACGCCGACATGGGCGAAACGCTCGGCCAATCCATGGGGCACCAGTGCTTCTACCAAGCCCGAACGCAACTGCGCGATGCGCGAGCGCATGCCTTCGACCTCGGTGCTCCACAGCTGTTTGAGTTCGGCATCACCCAAAATGGTGGCGACTACAGCAGCCCCATGATCCGGCGGTGTCGACCACAGGTTGCGCGCGATAAACGCCAGTTGGCTGCGCACATCCAGCAGCTTCTCGGCATCGTTGGCGCACACGATCAGCGCGCCGACGCGGTCGCTGTACAGGCCAAAATTCTTCGAGCAGGAACTGGTGATCAGCACCTCAGGAAGTTCATCGGCAAACAGGCGTACTGCCCACGCATCTTGTTCCAGGCCATCGCCAAAACCCTGGTAGGCGAAGTCGATCAGCGGCAGTAGGTGGCGTTCGCGCACGATCTGCAGCACCTGGCGCCAGTCGTCCTGGGACAGGTCGAAACCGGTGGGGTTGTGGCAGCAAGCGTGCAGCAGCACCACGTCGCCTTCGGGCACGGTGGCCAGGGTGGCGAGCATGGCCGGCACGTCCAGGCGGTTGTCACTGCCCACGTATGGGTAGTGGCTGACCTTGAGCCCGGCCTTGGCGAAGATGGTTTCGTGGATCGGCCACGTCGGGTTGCTCAGCCACACGCCACGGCCTGGCAGGCTGTGGGCGATGAAGTCGGCGCTCAGGCGCAGGGCACCGGTGCCACCCGGGGTTTGCGTGGCGCCAGCGCGTTGTGCCTTGAGCAGTGCGCTGCCTGCGCCCAGCACCAACTCACTGACCAGCCGGCCGAAAGCCGGGTCGCCATGCCCACCGATATAGGTCTTGGTGGTTTGCTGCTCGACCAGGCGCTGCTCGGCGCGCTTAACTGCCTGCAGGATCGGGGTCAGGCCCTGGGCATCCTTGTAGACGCCCACGCCGAGGTCGAATTTTTGCGGGTTGGCGTCCTTGGCATAGGACTCCATCAGCCCCAGGATCGGATCACCAGGCACCCGGCCAATATCGGCGAAATGCATCACTTGCGGCCCTCGGCATCCTTGGCCACTTCGTCGGTGCGCGCAGCCATGATGAAGTCGTTGCGGTGCAGGCCTTTGATCGAGTGGCTCCACCAGGTCACGGTGACTTTGCCCCATTCGGTCAGCAGGCCTGGGTGGTGGCCTTCAGCCTCGGAAATTTCGCCCATGGCGTTGGTAAAGGCCAGGGCGAATTTGAAGTTCTTGAACAGGAATACTTTTTCCAACTGCATAACACCGTCGCGCACTTCGATGTTCCAGTCGGGGATCTGCTTGATCAGCACCGGCAGTTCTTCGTCGCTGACTTGTGGGGCGTCGGCACGGCAGGCTTCGCAATGGGCTTGGTTCAAGGTGGTCATAAAGGTGTTCCTGAAATCGAGTATGTGGAATTCGGTTGCCAGTGGCGTCACCCTAAAGCAACGCGCGGCCAGGGAACAGACTCACCTGGCCTTAAAAGCATCAGTTCAAGCCGCCTTGGGCTTGGGTGGGAACAGCGGCGCGTGCAGACCCAACTGCATACCGCGCTCGACCATGCCCATGATGTCTTCCTGCGCCACTTCAAACAGGCGCTTGAGGTTGGGCAGGGCGAAATACAGCGGTTGCAGGATGTCGATGCGATAAGGGGTGCGCATGGCTTCCAGCGGATCGAATGCTTGGTGCTTGGGCTCATCCGAGAGGCAGTACACCGTCTCTTTGGGTGACGACAGAATGCCGCCACCATAGATGCGTCGACCTTCAGGGGTGTCCACCAAGCCGAACTCGATAGTCATCCAGTACAGGCGCGCCAGGTACACGCGCTGCTCCTTGGTGGCGGCGAGGCCGAGCTTGCCGTAGGTGTGGGTGAATTCGGCAAACCAGGGGTTGGTCAGCAGTGGGCAGTGGCCGAAAATCTCGTGGAAAATATCCGGTTCTTGCAGGTAATCCAGCTCTTCACGGGTACGAATAAAGGTCGCTACCGGAAACTGCTTGTTGGCGAGCAATTCAAAGAAGGTCTGGAAGGGGATCAGCGCCGGCACCCGCGCCACTTGCCAGCCGGTGGTTTGGGCTAGCACTTTGTTGATTTCCGCCAGTTGCGGAATACGGTCGTGGGGCAGGCCGAGCTTGTCGATGCCGTCCAGGTATTCCTGGCAGGCGCGACCCTCGATCACTTTCAACTGGCGAGTGATCAGGGTGTTCCACACCGCATGTTCTTCGGGCGGGTAGTGGATAAAACCTTGCGCATCGGGCTCGCGGGCCACGTAGTGCGTCTGCTTCATACGGCTCTCCTGCTAGGCATTCGTTCTTGTTATGTCCTGCTATGCCTTATTGATACTCCGCCTGGCGGTGGATTCCACCTGTCATTAGGGCAGCGCTGTAGGAAAATTCACTGATTATCGTAAAGTATTCGTTACGGATTAGGCATGGTGCACGCTGCATTGTGATTTTCGGATGGGAAAAGGTCGTTGGCTGTCACATAATCTTGACGACTATCTGCGTGCGGCGACAAAAAGACGCAGCTCGATCAGCTCTCCTACAACAAACCGGGCCTTTACATGCGTATCAAAGTGCATTGCCAGAACCGCATCGGCATCCTGCGGGACATTCTCAACCTGCTGGTGGAATACGGCGTCAACGTGGCCAAGGGCGAGGTCGGTGGCGAGCATGGCAATGCTATTTACCTGTACTGCCCGAACCTGGTGAACATGCAGTTCCAGGCCCTGCGCCCGCAGTTCGAGGCGATCGCCGGGGTATTTGGCGTCAAGCGGGTAGGGCTGATGCCCAGCGAGCGTCGGCACATGGAACTCAACGCCTTGCTCGGAGCGTTGGAATTCCCGGTGCTGTCCATCGACATGGGCGGCTCGATTGTCGCGGCCAACCGCGCTGCGGCGCAGTTGCTCGGGGTGCGGGTGGACGAAGTGCCGGGCATTCCCTTATCGCGCTACGCCGAGGACTTCGACCTGCCGGAACTGGTGCGCGCGAGCAAGTCGCGGATCAATGGCCTGCGGGTCAAGGTCAAGGGCGATGTGTTCCTGGCCGATATCGCCCCCTTGCAATCCTCCGAGCATGACGACAGCGAAGCCATGGCTGGCGCCGTGTTGACCTTGCACCGTGCCGACCGCGTCGGTGAGCGTATCTACAATGTGCGCAAGCAGGAGTTGCGCGGCTTCGACAGCATTTTCCAAAGCTCCAAAGTGATGGCCGCGGTGGTGCGTGAAGCGCGGCGCATGGCGCCCCTCGACGCCCCTCTATTAATAGAAGGTGAAACCGGCACCGGCAAGGAGCTGCTGGCGCGCGCCTGTCACCTGGCCAGCCCGCGCGGGCAGTCTCCGTTGATGGCGCTCAATTGCGCGGGGTTGCCGGAGTCGATGGCCGAGACCGAGCTGTTTGGCTACGGCCCCGGCGCATTTGAAGGGGCGCGTGCAGAGGGCAAGCTTGGGCTGCTGGAGCTGACGGCAGGCGGTACGTTGTTTTTGGATGGCGTGGGCGAAATGAGCGCGCGGTTGCAGGTGAAATTGCTGCGCTTTCTGCAGGATGGCTGCTTCCGCCGTGTAGGCAGCGATGAAGAGGTCTACCTGGATGTGCGGGTGATCTGCGCGACCCAGGTGGACTTGTCGGAACTGTGTGCCCGCGGGGAGTTTCGCCAGGACCTGTATCACCGGCTCAACGTGTTATCGCTGCATATCCCGCCGCTGCGCGAATGCCTTGACGGTTTACCGCCGCTGGTCGAGCACTTTATCGACCAGGCCAGCCGCCTGATTGGCTGCCCGCTGCCCAAGCTGGCGCCGGCGGCCATGGAGCGGCTCAGTCACTACCATTGGCCGGGTAACGTGCGGCAGTTGGAAAACGTGCTGTTCCAGGCGGTGTCGTTGTGTGAGGGCGGCACAATCAAGGCTGAGCATATTCGCCTGCCGGACTACGGCGTGCGCCAGCCCCTTGGCGATTTCTCCCTGGAGGGTGGGCTGGAGGAGATTGTCGGGCGGTTTGAAAAGGCGGTGCTGGAGAGCCTGTATGCCGAGCATCCCAGCAGTCGGTTGTTGGGGAAGCGCCTGGGTGTATCCCACACCACCATCGCCAATAAACTGCGCGATTACGCAGTGCTCAAGGCCGACAAATAACCCTCTGACACAACGGGATTAAAAATGTGGGAGCGGCGGTGCGACGATTCGACTTGCTCGCGAAGGCGGTGGATCAGTCGGTACATGTATTGACTGATCCACCGCCTTCGCGAGCAAGCCCGCTCCCACACTGGATCTGTGTCCATGCCAAGACCGCTGTTTGCCGCAACCGGCAGAACTCCGCCGTTTTTCCGACTCGTCCTGCCCCTCCGATAATCCTCGATACGCCCCAACCCCTTGCCCCGCCTGGCTTTCCCCGGCTTTTAAAAAGTTGGTGCGCAAATTGCTAAAGACTCCTCAGTACATCGGTGGGCGGCAAACGTCCGTCAGCAAGAGGAATGAGCGTGGACAAGTACCTTTATGTGGCAATGACCGGCGCCAGCCAGAATGCACTGGCGCAAAAGGCCCATGCCAACAACCTGGCGAACATTTCCACCAACGGTTTTCAGCGTGACCTGGAGCAGGCCCGCTCGATGCCGGTGTTTGGTGACAGCTTTCCGGCGCGGGCGTTTGCCCTGACCGAGCGGCCGGGCACTGATTTTTCCCCTGGCTCGATGGTCGAGACCGGTCGTGACCTGGACGTTGCCGTCGGCGGCGATGGCTGGATCGCGGTGCAGACCCCCGATGGTGGCGAAGCCTACGTGCGTACCGCCAGCATGAATATCGATGCGCTCGGCGTCCTGCGGGCCGGCAACGGCATGCCGATCATGGGCAATGGCGGGCCGATTTCCGTGCCGCCCGAACAGAAGGTCGAAATCGGCGAAGACGGCACCATCAGCATCCGCGCCATGGGCGAAGGCCCGCGGGTGATGGCTGAAGTGGACCGCATCAAGCTGGTCAAGCCAGACCTGGCCAACATGACCAAGGGCCTGGACGGCGCGATCCACACCAAGGACGGCCAGCCCGCGGTGGCCGATGCCAGCGTCAAGGTGAATTCGGGCTTTTTGCAGTCGAGCAACGTCAATGCCGTCGAAGAAATGACCGCGGTGCTGGCTTTGTCCAAGCAATTCGAATTGCACGTGAAAATGATGAACAGCGCCAAAGAAGACGACCAGGCCATGACCCGCGTCATGCAGATGAGCTGATTGCAGCGCCACTGATTACCAATTTCGTAACGCGGCGCCAACAAACAGGCGCACGAAGGAGAACAGCATGCTTCCGGCTCTATGGGTTGCCAAAACCGGTCTGTCCGCCCAGGACACCAACCTGACCGTTATTTCCAACAACCTGGCGAACGTTTCGACCACGGGCTTCAAACGTGATCGCGCCGAGTTCCAGGACTTGCTCTATCAGATCAAGCGCCAGCCGGGTGCGCAGTCGACCCAGGACAGCGAATTGCCGTCGGGCCTGCAAGTGGGTACGGGTGTGTCCATCGTCGGCACCCAGAAGAACTTCACCGCCGGTAACCTGCAACAGACCGGGCAGCCGCTGGACATGGCGATCAATGGCCGTGGGTTCTTCCAGATCCTGCAACCGGATGGCACTACTTCCTACACCCGTGACGGCACCTTCCACCTGGATTCCAACGGCCAGGTCGTGACCGCCAACGGCTTTGCCCTGGAACCGGCGATTGTCGTGCCCAACGATGCCCAGACCTTCACGGTCGGCGCCGACGGCACCGTGTCCGTCACTATCGCCGGCAACCCGGCGTCGCAAGTGATCGGCAACCTGCAGACCGCCGACTTCATCAACCCGGCCGGCCTGCAAGCCACCGGTAACAACCTGTTCCTGGAAACCGCCGCCAGCGGCGCGCCGCAAGTCGGCACCCCGGGCCTCAACGGGTTTGGCACCACCCTGCAAAGCACCCTGGAAACCTCCAACGTCAGCACCGTGGAAGAGATGGTCAACATGATCACCACCCAGCGTGCCTACGAGATGAACTCCAAGGTGATCTCCACCGCCGACCAGATGCTTTCGTTCGTTACGCAGAATCTGTAATCCAGTCTATGGGGCGCTCATAAGGCGCCTGCAACACCGTGAGGTAAGGGTCATGAGTCGCTTTGTTTCTGTTCTGGCATTGAGTGGGATTGCCGTGCTCGCGGGCTGTGTCGCCCCGGCGCCAAAACCCAATGACCCGTACTACGCGCCGGTGTTGCCGCGCACGCCGCTGCCTGCCGCCGCTAACAACGGTTCGATCTACCAGGCCGGTTTCGAACAGAACCTGTACAGCGACCGCAAGGCATTCCGGGTCGGGGACATCATCACCATCACCCTGAACGAGCGCACCACAGCGAGCAAGAACGCCAACTCCCAGGTGGCCAAGAACAGCAAGACCGGCATCGGCCTGACCTCGCTGTTTGGCGGTGGCTTGAACACCAACAACCCGTTGGGCAGTGGTGACTTGAGCCTGGACGTGGGCTACAGCGGCGACCGCGCCACCAACGGCAGCAGCAAGGCCGGGCAGGGCAACAGCCTGGTGGGCTCGATCACGGTGACGGTGGCCGATGTACTGCCCAACGGCATCATTGCCGTGCGCGGCGAAAAATGGATGACCCTCAACACCGGTGACGAACTGGTGCGCATTGCCGGCATGGTGCGGGCGGACGATATCGCCACCGACAACACCGTGCCTTCCACGCGGATCGCCGATGCACGCATTACCTATTCGGGTACGGGTTCGTTTGCCGACGCCAGTCAGCCGGGTTGGTTTGACCGTTTCTTCCTTAGCCCGCTGTTCCCTTTCTAGGTGATCACTTTGAATCTCAAACAGCTGATGGCAGCGGTGTTGTTGCTCTCCCTGAGCGTCGCTGCCCAGGCCGAACGCCTGAAGGACATCGCCAGTATTTCCGGGGTGCGCACCAACCAGTTGATCGGTTACGGCCTAGTGGTGGGCCTCAACGGTACGGGCGACCAGACCACCCAGACCCCGTTCACCCTGCAGACCTTCAACAACATGCTCTCGCAGTTCGGGATCAAGGTGCCGCCCGGCTCGGGCAACGTGCAGTTGAAAAACGTCGCAGCGGTGTCGATCAGTGCCGATCTGCCGGCGTTCTCCAAGCCAGGGCAGGTGGTGGACATCACCGTGTCGTCGATTGGTAACTCGAAAAGCCTGCGCGGCGGCACCTTGCTGATGACCCCGCTCAAAGGTATCGACGGCAACGTCTACGCCATCGCCCAGGGCAACCTGGTGGTGGGCGGGTTTGATGCTGAAGGTCGCGACGGTTCGAAGATCACCGTCAACGTGCCATCGGCCGGGCGGATTCCTGGCGGGGCCACGGTGGAGCGCACCGTGCCCAGCGGATTCAACCAGGGCAACAGCCTGACCCTGAACCTCAACCGTTCTGACTTCACCACCGCCAAGCGTGTGGTGGACAAGATCAACGACATGCTCGGCCCTGGCGTGGCCCAGGCCATCGATGGCGGTTCGATCCGTGTGACTGCGCCGCTGGACCCAAGCCAGCGTGTGGACTACCTGTCGATCCTGGAAAACCTTGAGGTTGATCCGGGTCAGGCGGTGGCCAAGGTCATCATCAACTCGCGTACCGGCACCATCGTGATCGGGCAGAACGTCAAGGTGTCGCCAGCGGCCGTGACCCACGGCAGCTTGACCGTGACCATTACCGAAGACCCGATTGTCAGCCAGCCTGGGGCGTTCTCCAACGGCGAGACTGCCGTGGTCCCACGCTCGCGGGTCAATGCCCAGCAAGAAGCCAAGCCGATGTTCAAGTTCGGCCCCGGTACCACCCTGGATGAAATCGTACGAGCGGTGAACCAGGTGGGCGCGGCGCCCGGCGACTTGATGGCGATCCTTGAAGCCCTGAAACAGGCCGGCGCCTTGCAAGCCGACCTGATCGTGATTTGAGGTCGTAGCCATGGACATGCGCAAGAGTGGTATCGCCAGCACGGCCGACTCGGGGTCTTACTCGGACCTGAACCGGCTTAACCAGCTCAAGTTCGGCGACAAGAACAGCGAAGGCAACATGCGCAAGGTGGCGCAGGAATTCGAGTCGCTGTTTCTCAACGAGATGCTCAAGTCCATGCGCTCGGCCACCGATGCCCTGGGCAAGGACAACCCGCTGAACACCCCGGCGGCCAAGCAGTACCAGGAAATGTACGACCAGCAATTGGCGGTCTCGCTGTCCCGCGAGGGCGGCGGTATTGGCCTGGCGGACGTGCTGTTGCGCCAGATGCAAAAGAACAAGCCAGTGGAAGGGCAGGCCTCGACCTTGCAGGGCCCGGACGCGGTCGAGAAGAAAGTCGATGTACCGACGCCGATTGCCGCCGGCACCCAGGCGGATGGCCCGCTGGGTCGTTCCAATGGCCAGCGCGCGCTGTGGGCGGCGCGGGTCGAGGTGGCGCCACGGGCCGATGACGGCACCCTGCGCAATGACATGGCGTTGATGAATCAGCGGCGCATTGCCTTGCCAAGCAAACTCACCGATCGCCTGCTGGCCGGTATCGTGCCGGGTGTCGAGGCGACGGGTGCGGCCAAGGCCGCACCACTGCGCAACAGTGCCGCCGAAGATGGCGTGATCAACGGTGCCGCGCGCACTTTTGCCGCCCGCGATTCGCGCATGCAGATCTACGGCCGTGCCGTGGCCCAGCCACCGCTGGCGCCGGCGAAAAAAGCCTTCAGCTCGCAAGACGAATTTGTCGCCACCATGCTGCCCATGGCCAAGCAGGCGGCCGAACGCATTGGCATCGACCCACGTTACCTGGTGGCCCAGGCTGCCCTGGAAACCGGTTGGGGCAAATCGGTGATGCGCCAGCAAGACGGCAGCAGCAGTCACAACCTGTTTGGCATCAAGGCAGGCCAAAGTTGGCAGGGCGCCCAGGCGCGGGCGATCACCAGTGAGTTTCGCAATGGCGAGATGGTCAAGGAAACGGCGCAGTTCCGTTCCTACGACTCTTACCAGGACAGCTTCCACGACCTCGTGACCTTGCTGCAAAGCAATGAAAGATATCAAGAAGTCCTGAAGTCGGCCGATAACCCGGAACAGTTTGTACGCGAGTTGCAAAAAGCCGGTTATGCAACGGATCCGGCGTACGCCAGCAAGATTTCGCAGATCGCCAAAACCATGAACAGCTATCAAAACTACGCTGCCGCTGGCGCATCCACTCATTTATAAGGTTTGAACCATGGGTTTGCTCAATATCGGGATGTCAGGACTCAATGCGGCTCAGGGATCGCTTGCGACCTTGAGTAACAACATTGCCAACGCCAAGACCCCTGGATACTCGCGTCAGCAGACCATGCAGACGGCCAACGGCATGTCCGGGGTCGGCGGGGTCTTTGTCGGCACCGGCACCACGCTGTCGGATGTGCGCCGGGTGTATAACCAGTTTCTTGACACCCAGTTGCAGACCACCACGTCGCTGAACTTCGACGCCAAGGCTTATCTGGACCAGATCGGTTCGGTGGACAAGCTGCTGTCCGACAAGTCCACCGGTGTCGGTGCGGCCTTGAACAGCTTCTTCGCCGCATTGCAGACGTCTTCGGCCAACCCCAGCGACAACTCCGCGCGCCAACTGGTATTGACCATTGCCCAGACCCTGGGCAATCGCTTCAACTCGATTGCCACCGAACTGAACAAGCAAAAAGAAGGCATCAACAGCCAACTGGAGACGATCACCGGCCAGGTCAACCAATTGACCTCTTCGATCGCCTCCCTCAATCAGCAGATTTTCCAGGCCAAGGGCCAGGGCAATGGCGAGCCGGCGAACCTGCTGGATGCGCGCAACGAAGCCGTGCGCTCGCTCAACGAGCTGGTTGGGGTCAAGGTCACTGAGTCGGACGGCCATTTCAATGTCTCCCTGGGCACTGGGCAGACCCTGGTTGCGGACGGTGTGTCGAACAAGCTGTCGGCGGTGCCGAGCAAGGATGACAAGAGCCAGTACTCGGTGGTGCTGACCACCGGCGGGCAAGCGATGGACGTCAGCTCAGTGATCAGCGGTGGCTCCATCGGCGGCCTGCTGCGTTATCGCCAGGACGTGTTGATGCCGGCCATCAATGACCTGGGGCGTACCGCCATGGTTGTCGGTGAAGCGGTCAATACCCAGTTGGGGCAGGGCCTGGACGCCAATGGGCAGTTCGGCGCCGCGCTGTTCAATGACATCAACAGCGTATTTGCCATTGGCCAGCGCAGCGTGGGCGGCTCGAACAACAGCGCGAACTCCGGCAACCTGAACGTCACGATCAAAGACACCAGCAAACTGAGCACCTTTGACTACAAGGTGACCTTCAGTGACGACAAGATGTATAGCGTCCTGCGTTCGGACGGTAAGTCCATGGGCCCCTTCGACGTCACCCAGACCCCTCCGGAAATCGACGGCTTCACCCTGGCCCTCGATGGCAAGGGCCCGGTAGCTGCGGGCGATACGTTCAAGGTCAGCCCGACCGCTGGCGGCGCGATGGACCTGAAGGTGGTGATGACCGACCCCAACAAGCTGGCGTTTTCTGCGCCGCTGCTGGCCGAGGGCAACAAAAACAACAGTGGTACTGGCGTGTTTGAGCCGCCGACCCTGACGCTGCCCCTGGACATCCATGGCGGCGCCGATACTGCGCAGCTGGAAGCGGCGATCAAGTCGTCGATGCCGGTCAAAATGACCTTTGGCGAGCGTGCCGCCGATGGCACCCAGAGCTATGTGATCAATAACGCACAGGGCCAGCCTATTGGCACCGGCACCATCGTGCCGGGCCAGGACAACAAGCTGACGATCAAGGTGCCCTACGTCGACGCCGGCGGTAATGCGCAGACGTTCGGGGTGGACACCGTGATCCGTGGCGAGCCTAAGCCGGACGACAGTTACACCTTGTCGTTCAACAGCAGCGGCAAGCTCGACAACCGCAATGCCCTGCAATTGCTCGACCTGCAAACCCGCAAGACCGTGGGCGCAACTGATGGCAATGCGGGCGTGAGCATGAGCACCGCGTACAGCCAGTTGGTGTCGAGCGTCGGCGGCAAGGCCAGCCAGGCCAACGTCGACAACAGCGCGACCGGCGCCATGCTCGCGGCCGCCACGTCCAATCGCAGCTCCGTGTCCCAGGTCAACCTGGACGAGGAGGCCGGCGACATGATCCGTTTCCAGCAGTACTACACCGCGTCGTCGCAGATCATTAAAGCTGCGCAAGAAACCTTCAGCACGCTGATCAACAGTCTTTAAGGGAGTTTGAGACGATGCGAATCTCGACCGAACAGTATTTCAATACCACGACTGCGCGTTACACCAACAACTTCTCCAACGTCACCAAGACCCAGCAGCAGATCGACTCCGGCGTGCGCATCCAGACCGCCGCGGATGATCCGGTGGGCGCGGCGCGTTTGCTGCTGTTGCAACAGCAGCAGGACATGTTGGGGCAGTATGCGGGCAATATCAGCAGCATGAAGAACTCGCTTAATAGTGAGGAAAGCGTGCTTGCCAGTATCGACACCGCCCTGGCGCGCGCGGGTGAGCTGTCGCTCAAGGTGGCGGGCAAGGGCGGTGGCGGTATCAGCGATGACGACCGCAAGGCCGTTGCCGCCGAGATTGGTGAAATCGAAAAGCAGGTCTTGAGCCTGCTCAACAGCAAGGATTCATCCGGCCATTACCTGTTTGCCGGCGGCAAGAGCGACACGCCGCCGTATGCGCGTAACAGCGACGGTACCTACAGCTATCAGGGCGACGAAACGCCCCTGAGCCTGAAGGTTTCGGACACCTTGTCGATGGTGGTCAATGACACCGGCAAATCGATCCTGGAAGGCACGGTCAATGCGGGCCGTACCCAGGCCACCGGCAGCGTCAACGATGGCAAGGTGCTGGTTTCGGGCGGCATCGTGACTTCGCCGTCGACCTACGACAGCAGCTTCACGGATGGCCAGCCGTACAAGCTGACCTTTATCAGCAGCACCGAGTACACCGTGTCGGATGCGGCGGGTAACGACATCACTTCGCAAACCCCGGGCAACGGCAAGTTCGATGCCACCAAGGAAGGCAGTGCGTCGGTCACCGTGCGCGGCGTGACCTTTGATGTCGACCAGAACCTGGGGGATGCCAAGCCCGGCGCTGAGGCTGACGCGGTGTACAAGGACCGTGAATTCACCCTGCAAAGCAAGCCGGACAGCTTCAGCGTCTCGCGTACGCCGAGCAACCAAACCGCGGCGCAGTTGTCGGGCGGCACGGTCACCAGCCAGGCGGATTACAGCAGCACCTTCCCGAACAAAGGCGCGGTGATCAAATTTACCTCGACCACAGAGTACGAGGTGTATGCCCAGCCGATCACCGCCGACAGCAAGCCGGTTTCCAGTGGCACCGTGGTGCCTGGTACGCCAGCCCAGCCGGGGCCGCCGATTGTGCCTGCGACGCCAGCCAGCATCACGGCAGCTGGTGTTAAGTTCGACATCACCGGCGCACCCGACTCCGGTGACCAGTTTGCGGTGGGCTCCAATACCCACAAGACGCAAAGTGCCCTGGATACCCTCAGCCAACTGCGCCAGGCCCTGGAAACCCCGTCCGACGGTGACCCGATTGCCCAGGCCAAGCTGACCGATGTGGTCAATGCTGCCATTACCAACATCAAGGCCTCCCAGGCCCAGGTTGACGGGGTGCGCGGCTCCATTGGCGCGCGGATGAACTCGCTGTCGATCCAGGAAACGGAGAACACCAGCATGGTGCTGGCCAACAAATCGACCACCGCCGCCATCGGTGATACCGATGTGGCAACGGCCTCGATTGACCTGGCGTTCCAGAAGGCAATGCTGGAGGCTTCGCAACTGGCCTTTGTGAAAATCTCCCAGTTGAGCCTGTTCAGCCGCATGTAATCGGCCCGGCAAGACACGGCGGCCCACCCTGGAAACAGGGCGGGCCGTCGTCGTTTCTGGCGCAGGCTTTTAAACAAAGCGCACAAAAATGAGTGACCTATGAGTCATAAAGCGCATCTTCACTGTATCGTGTGAAAAGGCCAGACCGCTTTCCAGGCTTTGGCTTCGGTAGTTTCGGCGGGTTTTTGCGGGGTTATCCCCTTTATTGTCAGCGCTCCTGAAGGGTTTTCAGGGGTGTTCTCCAGCTATTTTGTATTGGGAAGCCACAATGATTGGCATAAAAAGCATCGCCAGCTACGTGCCGGCAGAAGGGCTGGACAACTACGCCCAGGGTGCCAAATTCGCCAAGGATGAAGAATTCATCATTGGCAAGATCGGCTCGGCATTCCTGCCGCGCAAGGATGCTGCACAGGAAACCTCGGATTTGTGCGTCGAGGCGGTCAATGCCTTGTTTGCCAACAACCCCGAGCTCAAGCGTGAGTCGATTGACGCGCTGATCGTCGTGACCCAGAACGGCGACGAAGAAGGGCTGCCGCACACCGCCGCCATCGTCCAGGACAAGCTGGGCCTGCCGACCCACGTCGCGGCCTTCGATATCTCCCTGGGTTGCTCCGGCTACGTCTACGGCATCTACGCGATGAAGGGCTTCATGGAAGCCGCCGGCCTGAAAAACGGCCTGCTGGTGACCGCCGACCCGTACTCGAAGATCGTCGACCCGGAAGACCGCAACACCACCATGCTGTTCGGCGACGCCGCCACCGCTACCTGGATGGGCGAAGACGCCACCTGGCAGTTGGGCAAGGCCAAGTTCGGTACCGACGGTTCCGGCGCACCGCATTTGAAGGTCAGCGATGGCGTGTTCTTCATGAACGGCCGCCAGGTGTTCAACTTCGCCCTGCTCAAGGTGCCAGCGCACTTGCACGAGCTGCTCAACGAGTCGGACCTGAAGGCCGATGATATTGACGCGTTCTGCATCCACCAGGGCAGTGCGGCGATTGTCGACGCCGTGGCCCGCCGTTTTGAAGATGCACCGGTGGAGAAGTTCATCAAGGACATGGTCGAGACCGGTAACACCGTGTCATCGAGCATTCCGCTGCTGCTGGAAAAGCACGTGATGGACGCCGAGTGGAAGCGCGTGGCCATCAGTGGCTTTGGTGTTGGCCTGTCGTGGGGCTCGGCGATTATCTATCGGCCGTGATGCTCTAATAGGCTGCACAAAAAAACGCCCATGATCGAAAGACCATGGGCGTTTTTTTGTGCCTCTCCCCTGTAGGAGCGAGCTAGCTCGCGAAGAACCTGAGGGCGCCGCGTGCATTCTGAATGCCCGCGTCATCGTTAACGTTTTTCGCGAGCAAGCTCGCTCCTACAGGGGGGCTGTCTTGAAGGCGAAGTTTTGGCGCCAGTAACCCGTGATTGCTGACGTTTCACGCCTCTATAAGGCCTTGAAATGCAAGGGATGGCACAGGGCTAGTAAAAAAAATCAAAAAAATCCTCAAGCAACCTGCTTTCACGACGATAACTATTACGAAGGTTCTCTAGGCCACACCCGGCGGTTGCCAGGGCCGGAAGCCGCAGTATCCAACTCACGAGGATTTCGTCATGGCAATGTCCGTAAACACCAACATCACTTCCCTGGGCGTCCAGAAGAACCTGAACAAAGCATCCGACGCTTTGAGCCAGTCGATGAACCGTCTGTCTTCCGGCCTGAAAATCAACAGCGCTAAAGACGACGCCGCTGGCATGCAGATCGCCAACCGTCTGAACAACCAGGTCAAAGGCCTGAACGTTGCCATCGCTAACGCCAACAACGGTGTTTCGATCGCCCAGACCGCTGAAGGCGCAATGCAAGAATCCACCAACACCCTGCAGCGTCTGCGTGAACTCGCCCTGCAAGCGGCGAACGGTGATAAAAGCGACGCTGACCGTGTTTCCCTGCAACAAGAATTCACCGCTAAAGTCGGCGAGCTGAACCGTATCGCCAGCACCACCACCTTCGGTGGTCGTAACCTGCTGGACGGTTCGTTCAGCAACGTAGCGTTCCAGATCGGTGCCAACGCCAACGAAACTATTTCGTTCGGTATGACTGACATCAGCGCTACTGCTTTGAAAGGCAACTACAAAGAGGCAACCGTAAACGGCGAAGCCATGGCTGGTTTGAGCGCTACAGCTACAGGCTCGGTGCTCGGGAGTGCAGCAGGCGCTAAAGTGACGGGTTCTGCTGTAGCTACTCTGAACAGCGGTGGCACTTCTGTTATTGCCGTAGCTGATGACATCACCATCAACGGCACTGCTGTGACCCTTACTGCTGGTGCTAGCGGTGCTGCTGTTGCAACAGCCCTTAGCATCAACGGTGTCACTGCGACTTGGGATGATGCTAACAACAAAATGACCCTGACGTCCGATGCGCCAATTATTGTTGGTGGTGCTGACGTCGCTAAAGTTGGTCTGACCGCGACTACTACCGCAGTAACTCCTGCTGCCGTTAAGACTGGCGCTTCTGTTCCAGGTGCAATTGGTGGGATTTCTGTTAACGGCGCTAAGGTCGACTGGACTGCAACTGAAGACATCGACGCCATTTTGGGCAAAATCACTGCTCTGGACGGTATTAAGTCTGCGACCATCAGCACTGAAGGCCGTATTCAAATCGTTTCGGAAGATGGTAAAGACGTCAAGCTGGGCAACACTGTAAGTGGTTCGTTGGCTACACTGGGACTGGCTGCTGGCACCTCGCAGGCCAAGCTGACCGAAGATACTTCGATCAACCTTAACGGTGTTGAAGTCAAGTTCAAAAAAGGTGATACCTCTGACGCCATTGTGGCTTCGATCAACAGTGCAAGCACTGGTGTTCAAGCCAGTAAAAACGCTGACGGTACTCTGAGCCTTTTCGCTGACAAGGACATCACTATTCTTGATGGTAGCGCTGGTACTGGCCTTAAGGCGTTGGGTCTGACCACTGCCTCGGCTGCTGGCACCAAATCGGCTGTAACCATGGAAACCACCGTTTCCGACCTGAACATCCTGTCCGCCGCTTCGTCCCAGCAAGCCATCCAGGCCCTGGACGACGCCATGCAGCAGATCGACAGCCAGCGTTCGCAGCTGGGTGCGGTGCAAAACCGTTTCGCCAGCACCGTGGCCAACCTGCAGAGCATTTCGCAGAACTCCTCGGCTGCCAAAGGCCGCGTAGAAGACGCTGACTTCGCTTCCGAAGCCGCTGAACTGACCAAGCAACAAACCCTGCAACAGGCTTCCACTGCGATCCTGTCCCAGGCCAACCAACTGCCATCCGCTGTACTGAAGCTGCTTCAGTAATATCGGCTAGCGGTTAATCAACGGGAGGGTGCGTCTAACGTGCCCTTCCGTTTTTTCAGTTTGGAGGTGATGACATGGACATGAGCATCAAGCTGAACGCGTCTTACCCGGCCGCTACTACCCAGGCTCCTACCGCGACTGCGACACAGGCCAAGCCTGTCCAGCAGGCCGAGGCCGAGCCCGCTGAGGAGCCGCAGCGCGTGGCACTGGAAAAAGCTGTTACCGATATGCGTGAGTTTGTGCAGGCTTCACAACGCAACCTGGATTTTTCCATCGATGACTCCACCGGCAAAGTGGTGGTCAAGGTGATCGCCACCGACAGTGGTGAAGTGATTCGACAGATTCCATCGGAGACTGCGCTGAAGTTGGCGCAGAACCTGAGCGATGCCAGCAGCCTGTTGTTTGATACAAAGGCCTGAGTTGGCACGAAACATGTTTCTGATTGCCGCTTGGGCGTTCGTACGCCAAAAAAGCGGCAACCGCAGGACAAGGAGAGTAGCAAATGGCTAGTTCAACGATTTCCGGCCCAGGTTCGGGCTACGACACCCAGGCGATCGTCAAGGCGTTGGTGGGAGCCGAAAGGGCGCCCAAAGACGCGCAGATCACTGCCCAGCAGAAAGACGCAACCGTCAAGCTGTCGGCCGTGGGCTCTGTGAAAACGGCGCTGGAAGCCTACCAGGCGGCAATCACCAAGTTGAACAACCAGGCCGCCTTCAATGGCTTGGCCGCCACGACCTCCGAAGAAAAAAACGCCAAGGTCACCCTCGGTGACGGCGCGGCACCCGGCAAATACACCCTTGAGGTCAAGAACCTGGCGACCTCGTCGAAGGTCTCCAGCAAAGTGATCGAAGGTGGCGCCTCGGGCAAAGCCAACGCCAGCGATGAAACTCAGACGCTGACGATTACCCAATCGGGTAAAAGCTACGATGTATTGGTGGCAGGTGGTGCGACCCTGCAAGAGGTCCGTGAATCCATCAATACCCAGCTCTCAGCCCAAGGTATCAGCGCCAACGTACTGAGTGACTCCAATGGCGGGCGCTTGGTCCTGACCTCCAGTAACAGTGGTGTAGGCACCGACATCACCTTGAGTGGTGATTCGGAACTGGCAGTCGGTTACGACAAGGGCGCTGCGCCAGTGAACGCCATCTACTCCATCGATGGCGTCAAGATGGAGTCCACCAGCAACAAGATCACCTCCGCGATCAGCGGCGTGACCCTGGAGCTGCTGGATGGCGACCTGACCAAGAAGGTCACACTGACCGTAGCCAGCAACACCGACACCCTGAAGACCTCGGTGCAGTCGTTCGTCACCGCCTATAACACGCTGATGACTGCCATCAACACCCAGACCAAGGTCACCGCCACTGGCGATGCCTCGACCACCACGGCGGGCGCCCTGACCGGCGATGCGTCGATGCGCCAGTTGGTGTCCAGCCTGCGTTCCGAACTGGTTAACGGCAAGGGCGCGGGCAGCATGACCAGCCTGGCCCAGATGGGTATCACCACTGACCAGAAAACCGGTTTGCTGAGCCTGGAAGACAAGGCGTGGGACAAGGCTGTGGTCAAGGGTGCAGGGGATATCGCCAAGATGTTCACCGGCGATACCGGTTTGATCACGCGGATGAACAAGGCGACCAGCAGCTACGTTGGCTCCACCGGCACCTTGGCAACCCGTGCGACGGATCTCAACACCAAGCTGACCGACCTGACCACCGAGAAGGCTGACTTGGATCGTCGTATGGAAGCCCTGCAGAAATCCCTGTCGGCCAAGTACACCGCCATGGACACCATGATCGCGCAGATCAACGCCAGCAGCTCCAGCATCATGACTACCCTCAACTCGCTGAACAATCCGAAGTCGAGCTGATAAGTGGCATGCCAGGGGCTCTGAAAAAGAGCCCTGGCAGCCGGTGAGGGATTAAAGTTTTTCTCGGCACAGTCGAAAAACTATTTAAGCAAACCTATTCGACTGTGGCCTGTAACGAGGTAGCAACATGAACCCAATGAGAGCCCTTCGCCAATACCAGAAGGTCAATTCCCACGCTCAAATCTCCGAAGCCAGCCCGCACCGTCTGGTGCAGATGCTGATGGAAGGCGGTCTCGATCGCATGGCTCAGGCCAAGGGTGCGTTGAGTCGTGGTGATATCGCCCAGAAAGGGCTGATGCTGGGCAAGGCGATTGAAATCATCTCCGGTTTGCGCGATGGTCTGGAGCCGGAAAAAGCCGAGGATCCAGCGGCAGTGCAGCAACTGGATGCGTTGTACGAGTACATGAGTAACCGCTTGGTTGAGGCCAATGGCGTCAACGATGCCGACATGATCGACGAAGTCGCACGCTTGTTGATTACCGTCAAAAGTGGCTGGGATGCCATCGCTCCACAATAAGGCCGCCGGCCTTGAGGAACACAGCATGAGCCACGCACTGCAACGCATTGACGAAACCCGCGACGCCTTGATCGGTGCGCTGGCAGAACGCAATTGGGATGCTATCGGCGAGTTGGACATGGGTTGCCGCGCCTGTATCGACGAAGTGCTCAGTGAGGCGCCGGTGGACGAGGGTGCGCTGCGCGAGAAGCTGGAGAGCCTGTTGGTGGTCTACCAACAGCTGCTGGAGGTGACGACCGGCGAGCGCCAGGCGATATTTGAAGAGATGTCGCAGATCAACCAAGCGAAAAATGCGTCAAAGGTTTACCATCTGTTCGGCTGATCTGGCTCAGTTAATCCGAACATAGCGCGTCATAAATTTGACTGCTCGCATAATTTTGACTTAACTAGTGCTATTTTCAGACGTCAGGTAACCGTAGCGCAGAAAACGCCTACAGCTATCTAGATTGCCCCGATTCGAGGGCATTAGAGTTTTACTAGGGAAGTTGCTATTGCATGTGGCGTGAAACGAAAATTCTGCTGATTGATGACGATAGCGTCCGTCGCCGCGATTTGGCGGTGATTTTGAATTTTCTTGGTGAAGAAAATTTACCCTGCGGCAGCCACGATTGGCAGCAGGCCGTCAGCTCTTTGTCATCGAGCCGTGAAGTCATCTGTGTGCTGATCGGGACGGTAAACGCTCCTGGCGCAGTTCTTGGCCTGTTAAAGACACTCTCAACCTGGGATGAGTTCCTTCCCGTGTTGCTGATGGGCGATATTTCTTCCGTGGATTTGCCGGAAGACCAGCGCCGCCGTGTGCTTTCCACCCTGGAAATGCCCCCCAGCTACAGCAAATTGCTCGACTCCCTGCACCGTGCCCAGGTCTATCGCGAGATGTACGACCAGGCCCGCGAGCGCGGTCGTCACCGCGAACCCAACCTGTTCCGCAGCCTGGTCGGCACCAGCCGTGCGATCCAGCACGTGCGCCAGATGATGCAGCAAGTGGCCGATACCGACGCCAGCGTGCTGATCCTCGGCGAGTCCGGCACCGGCAAGGAAGTGGTCGCGCGCAACCTGCATTACCATTCCAAGCGTCGTGACGGACCTTTCGTGCCGGTCAACTGCGGGGCGATCCCGGCAGAGCTGCTCGAAAGCGAACTGTTCGGCCACGAGAAGGGCGCCTTTACCGGGGCGATCACCAGCCGTGCCGGGCGTTTTGAGCTGGCCAATGGCGGCACCCTGTTCCTCGACGAAATCGGCGATATGCCGTTGCCGATGCAGGTCAAGCTGCTGCGCGTGTTGCAGGAGCGCACCTTCGAACGCGTGGGCAGCAACAAGACCCAGAGCGTCGACGTGCGCATCATCGCCGCCACCCACAAGAACCTCGAAAGCATGATCGAGGTCGGCAGCTTCCGCGAAGACCTGTACTACCGCCTCAACGTATTCCCCATCGAGATGGCTCCGCTGCGCGAGCGTGTGGAAGACATCCCGTTGCTGATGAACGAGCTGATCTCGCGCATGGAGCACGAAAAGCGCGGCTCGATCCGTTTCAACTCCGCCGCAATCATGTCCCTGTGCCGCCACGGCTGGCCGGGCAACGTGCGCGAGCTGGCCAACCTGGTGGAGCGCATGGCGATCATGCACCCGTACGGGGTGATCGGCGTGGTCGAGTTGCCGAAGAAATTCCGCTACGTCGACGACGAAGACGAGCAATTGGTGGACAGCCTGCGCAGCGACCTCGAAGAACGAGTGGCGATCAATGGCCATACCCCGGACTTCGGTGCCACCGCCATGTTGCCCCCCGAAGGCCTGGACCTTAAGGACTACCTCGGCAGCCTCGAACAAGGGCTGATCCAACAAGCCCTGGACGACGCCAATGGCATCGTCGCCCGTGCTGCCGAGCGCCTGCGCATCCGCCGCACCACGTTGGTGGAGAAGATGCGCAAGTACGGCATGAGCCGGCGTGAAGGTGATGAACAGGCGGATGATTGACGCCTGTTTTTTAACCTGCTGAAAAATAAGGATATTTTTTCCGGCACGGGTATTGCTATAGCACTCGCAACGTTCCGTTTAACTGACGGTCAGCCAAGCGAGAGAGCACGATGCCCCACGCCGCCCACCTTTCTTCAGTCCCTGACACCCAGGGACTTGTCCCGTCCGTAGAGCAGATCAGCCGGCAAGGGCTTGAGCAGGCGTTTTCGCTGTTCAGCCAGATGTCCAGCCAGTTGACAGACTCCTACAGCCTGCTGGAAGCCCGGGTTTCGGAGCTTAAGGGCGAGTTGGCGGTGGTCAGTGCCCAGCGCATGCAAGAGCTGGCCGAGAAAGAGCGCCTGGCCAACCGTTTGCAAAACCTCCTCGACCTGTTGCCCGGTGGCGTGATCGTGATCGACGACCAGGGCCGCGTGCGCGAAGCCAACCCAGCGGCCTGTGACCTGCTGGGCCTGCCGCTGGAAGGCGAGCTGTGGCGCCATGTCATCACCCGCTGCTTTGCCCCCCGTGAAGACGACGGCCACGAAATTTCCCTCAAGGACGGGCGCCGCCTGTCCATCGCCACCCGTTCCCTGGACGCCGAGCCCGGTCAACTGGTGCTGCTCAACGACCTGACAGAAACCCGTCACCTGCAAGACCAGCTGGCGCGCCATGAGCGCTTGTCGTCCCTTGGGCGGATGGTGGCTTCGCTGGCGCATCAGATCCGCACGCCGTTGTCCGCTGCGTTGATCTACGCCAGCCATTTGACTGATGAGCAATTGCCGACCGCCACCCACCAGCGTTTTGCCGGGCGGCTCAAGGAGCGCCTGCATGAACTGGAGCACCAAGTGCGCGACATGCTGGTATTCGCCCGTGGCGAATTGCCGCTGACCGACCGGGTCACGCCCGCCGCCTTGATGCAGTCGCTGCAGGCCGCCGCCGCCACCCATGTACAGGAAGCCTCGGTACGCTGGCAGTGCGACAGCCATTGGGGCGAGCTGCTGTGCAATCGCGACACCCTGGTGGGCGCGCTGCTCAACCTGATCGAAAACGCCAGCCAGGCCAGCGGCCCGGGCGCGCGGCTCAAAGTGCACCTGTACAGCCGCGAGCAAACCCTGCGCCTGTGCATCAGCGACAGCGGCAGTGGGATTGATCCAGCCGTGTTACAGCGCCTGGGTGAACCTTTCTTTACCACCAAGACCAACGGCACCGGCCTGGGGCTGACCGTGGTCAAGGCAGTGGCCCGTGCCCATCAGGGAGAATTGCAGTTGCGTTCCCGTGTGGGGCGCGGCACCTGTGCATTGATAACGCTGCCGCTGTTTTCGGGCACGGTAAGCGCGGAGTAAGGATAAATGGCTATCAAGGTTTTACTGGTTGAAGACGATCGCGCCCTGCGTGAAGCACTGGCTGACACGCTGTTATTGGCGGGCCATGACTATCGGGCGGTCGGTTCGGCCGAGGAAGCCTTGGAGGCGGTGGAGCAAGAGTCCTTCAGCCTGGTGGTCAGTGACGTCAATATGCCTGGCATGGACGGCCACCAGTTGCTCGGCCTGCTGCGGGCACGTCAGCCACAATTGCCGGTGCTGTTGATGACCGCCCACGGTGCGGTAGAGCGCGCGGTAGACGCCATGCGCCAGGGCGCGGCAGATTACCTGGTCAAGCCATTCGAGCCCAAGGCCTTGATCGAGCTGGTGGCGCGCCATGCTCTCGGCGTCGTGGGGGCGGCAGACAGTGAGGGGCCGATTGCCTGCGAACCGGCCAGTGCGCAACTGCTGGAGCTGGCGGCCAAGGTCGCCCGCAGCGATTCCACGGTGCTGATCTCTGGCGAGTCCGGTACCGGCAAGGAAGTGTTGGCGCGCTATATCCACCAGCAATCCCACCGCGCCAGCCAACCGTTTATCGCGATCAACTGTGCGGCGATCCCTGACAACATGCTCGAAGCCACCCTGTTCGGCCATGAGAAAGGCTCCTTTACCGGCGCCATCGCCGCCCAGGCCGGCAAGTTTGAGCAGGCCGATGGCGGCACCATCCTGCTCGACGAAATCTCCGAAATGCCCCTCGGCCTGCAAGCCAAGCTGCTGCGCGTGCTGCAAGAGCGCGAAGTGGAGCGGGTCGGCGCACGCAAGCCGATCCAGCTGGATATACGCGTGGTCGCCACCACCAACCGTGACCTCGCCGGCGAAGTGGCGGCGGGGCGCTTTCGTGAAGACTTGTTCTACCGGCTCTCGGTCTTCCCGCTGGCCTGGCGCCCGTTGCGTGAGCGCCCGGCCGATATCGTGCCGCTGGCCGAGCGCCTGTTGAACAAACACGTCAATAAAATGAAGCATGCCCAGGCGCGCCTGTCGGCCGAGGCCCAGGCCTGCCTGATCAGTTACCCATGGCCCGGTAACGTACGTGAACTGGACAACGCGATCCAGCGTGCGCTGATTTTGCAGCAGGGCGGCCTGATCCAGCCCCAGGACTTCTGCCTGGCGGTCGGTGCCGGTACGGCGCCGATGCCGAGCCTGGCCCCCGCGCCTTTGCAAAGCGCGCCGGCCGAGGCCGCTAGTGGCCTGGGCGACGACCTGCGCCGCCGCGAATTCCAGATGATTATCGACACCCTGCGTGCCGAACGTGGCCGCCGCAAAGAGGCTGCCGAGCGCCTGGGCATCAGCCCGCGCACCTTGCGCTACAAGCTGGCGCAAATGCGCGACGCGGGGATGGACGTGGAAGCGTTTCTTTTCGCCAGCTGAGATACACATCAGCTGACAAGGTTTGTCGGCTTTTCTTACGAGTTGCCATGGAGCTGGCACCCTTGTTGCTACCACCCCTACTAACCGCTGCGTAGTGTCAAAAAATTGCGGGTCGTCGGAGAGAGAAGTTCATGAGCCAAGGTGTTGAGTTCAATCGGTTGATGTTGGATATGCGATCCATGCAAATGGACGCCATGTCCCAGCCGAAATCCGTCGTGCAAGCGCCGGAATTGGGCCAAAGCAGCTTCGCCGATATGCTCGGTCAAGCCATCAACAAAGTCAGCGATACCCAGCAGGCGTCCAGCCAACTGTCGACCGCTTTCGAAATCGGCAAGAGTGGCGTCGACCTCACCGACGTGATGATCGCATCCCAGAAAGCCAGCGTTTCCTTCCAGGCCTTGACCCAAGTGCGCAACAAGCTGGTTCAGGCTTATCAAGACATCATGCAGATGCCGGTTTAAGGACGAGATTTAAGTCATGGCAGAAGCAGTCGTGGATAACGTACCCGCCAAGACAGACGGCAAGCCGCCGCTGTTTGGCCTGTCGTTCCTGGAAAACCTCTCCGAAATGACCATGTTGCGTCAGGTGGGCCTGATGGTCGGCCTGGCTGCCAGCGTGGCGATTGGTTTTGCCGTGGTGTTGTGGTCCCAGCAACCCGATTACCGGCCACTCTATGGCAGCCTGGCGGGGATGGATGCCAAGCAGGTCATGGAAACCCTGGCCGCCTCCGATATCGCCTATACCGTGGAGCCCAACTCCGGCGCCTTGCTGGTCAAGGCCGACGATGTCGCCCGTGCCCGCTTGAAGCTGGCCGGCGCCGGCGTGGCGCCGACCGACGGCAACATCGGTTTTGAGATTCTCGATAAAGACCAGGGCCTGGGCACCAGCCAGTTCATGGAAGCCACCCGCTACCGTCGCGGCCTGGAAGGCGAACTGGCGCGCACCATCGCTAGCCTGAACAACGTCAAGGGTGCCCGTGTGCACCTGGCGATCCCGAAAAGCTCGGTATTTGTGCGCGACGAGCGCAAGCCCAGCGCTTCGGTATTGGTCGAACTGTTTGCCGGGCGCTCCCTGGAGCCGGGCCAGGTCCTGGCCATCGTCAATTTGGTGGCGACCAGCGTGCCTGAGCTGAGCAAGTCACAGATCACCGTGGTCGACCAGAAGGGCAACCTGCTCTCCGACCAGGCGGAAAACTCCGCGCTGACCATGGCCGGCAAGCAGTTCGACTACAGCCGCCGCATGGAAAGCATGCTCACCCAGCGTGTGCACAACATCCTGCAACCGGTACTGGGCAACGACCGCTACAAGGCTGAAGTGTCCGCCGATGTGGACTTCAGCGCCGTCGAGTCGACTTCCGAGCAGTTCAACCCGGACCAGCCGGCCCTGCGCAGCGAGCAATCGACCAGCGAACAACGCACTGCCGCCAATGGTCCTCCGCAAGGCGTACCCGGCGCCCTGAGCAATCAGCCGCCAGCGCCGGCCAGTGCCCCGCAAACCACCGGTGGCGCCGCCGCGACCGCCAGCGCGATCCAGCCCGGCCAGCCGCTGTTGGACGCCAATGGTCAGCAGATCATGGACCCGGCCACCGGCCAGCCGATGCTCGCGCCGTATCCCGCCGACAAGCGTTCGCAATCGACGAAAAACTTCGAACTGGACCGCTCCATCAGCCACACCAAGCAACAGCAAGGGCGCTTGAACCGCCTGTCGGTGTCGGTGGTGGTGGATGACCAGGTCAAGATCAACCCCGCCAACGGCGAAACCACCCGCGCCCCGTGGACCGCCGATGAATTGGCGCGCTTCACCCGCCTGGTGCAGGACGCCGTGGGCTTCGATGCCAGCCGTGGCGACAGCGTCAGCGTGATCAACATGCCGTTCTCCCTGGAGCGCGGTGAGGTGATTGCCGATATTCCGTTCTACTCTCAACCCTGGTTCTGGGACATCGTCAAACAAGTGCTGGGGGTGTTGTTCATCCTGGTGCTGGTGTTTGGCGTGCTGCGCCCTGTGCTCAACAACATCACCGGCCACGGCAAGAAGCAGCTGGCGCCGTTCGGCGATGTCGAGTTGGGTGGCATGGGCGGCCTGGATGGCGAACTGGCCAACGACCGCGTCAGCCTCGGCGGGCCGCAGAGCATTCTGCTGCCAAGCCCGAGCGAAGGGTATGACGCGCAGTTGAATGCAATCAAAAGTCTGGTGGCAGAAGACCCGGGTCGTGTGGCCCAGGTCGTGAAAGAGTGGATCAACGCAGATGAGTGATAATCGAGCCTCTGTTGCCAAGCTGACCCGGGTCGACAAAGCCGCCGTGCTGTTGCTGTCCCTGGGTGAGACCGACGCGGCCCAAGTGCTGCGCCATATGGGCCCCAAGGAAGTGCAACGGGTCGGCGTCGCCATGGCGCAGATGCGCAATGTGCACCGCGAGCAAGTCGAGCAGGTGATGAGCGAGTTCGTCGAGATCGTCGGCGACCAGACCAGCCTGGGCGTTGGCTCCGACAGCTATATCCGCAAGATGCTCACCTCGGCCCTGGGCGAAGACAAAGCCAACGGCCTGATCGACCGCATCCTGCTGGGCGGCAACACCAGCGGCCTCGACAGCCTCAAGTGGATGGAGCCGCGAGCGGTGGCGGACGTGATCCGTTACGAGCACCCGCAGATCCAGGCGATTGTCGTGGCCTACCTGGACCCGGACCAGGCCGGCGAAGTGCTTGGCCATTTCGACCACAAGGTGCGCCTGGACATCATCCTGCGCGTCTCGTCGTTGAATACCGTGCAGCCAGCGGCCTTGAAAGAACTGAACACGATCCTGGAGAAGCAGTTCTCCGGCAACTCCAACGCCGCACGCACCACCCTGGGCGGCATCAAGCGCGCGGCCGACATCATGAACTTCCTCGACAGCTCGGTCGAAGGCCAGCTGATGGACTCGATCCGCGAGATCGACGACACCCTGTCGGTGCAGATCGAAGATTTGATGTTCGTGTTCAACAACCTCTCCGATGTCGACGACCGTGGCATCCAGGCGTTGCTGCGCGAAGTGTCCTCCGATGTACTGGTGCTGGCCCTCAAGGGCTCGGACGAGGGCGTCAAGGAAAAGATCTTCAAGAACATGTCCAAGCGTGCTTCCGAACTGCTGCGCGACGACCTCGAGGCCAAGGGCCCGGTGCGCGTCAGCGACGTGGAAACCGCGCAGAAAGAAATCCTCACCATTGCCCGCCGTATGGCCGAAGCCGGAGAAATCGTTCTCGGCGGGAAGGGCGGCGAAGAAATGATCTAAGGCGCAGCGCATGTCGAACAATGATGAGACGCCCAGCGACTTGATTCGCGCCCGGGACGTCGGCGGGTTCGACGTCTGGTCGCTGCCCAGCTTCGACCCGCATAAGCCCGAACCCGAGCCCGAGCCGGTCGAAGAGACCCCGGTGGAAATGGAAGAAGTGCCCCTGGACGAAGTCCAGCCACTGACCCTCGAAGAGCTCGAAAGCATCCGCCAGGAGGCTTACAACGAAGGCTTCGCCACGGGTGAGAAAGAGGGGTTCCACAGCACCACCCTCAAGGTTCGCCAGGAAGCTGACGCGGCCCTCGCTGTGAAACTGGCCAGCCTCGAACGGCTGATGGGCAACCTGTTCGCGCCGATTGCCGAGCAGGACTCGCAACTGGAAAAAGCCATGGTCGGCCTGGTGGAGCACATCACCCGCCAGGTTATCCAGCGTGAACTGGCGCTGGACTCCAGCCAGATTGAAAGCGTGATGCGCGAAGCCCTCAAGCTGTTGCCCCTGGGCGTCGGCAATGTGCGGCTGTACATCAACCCGCAGGATTTCGAGCAGGTCAAAGCCCTGCGCGAGCGCCATGAGGAAACCTGGCGCATTGTCGAGGATGCCGCGTTGCAGCCCGGTGGTTGCCGGGTCGAGACCGAGCACAGCCGGATCGACGCCACGGTCGAGACGCGTATCACGCAGATCATGGCCAAGCTGTTCGACCAGTTGCACGAACAGGCGCTGCACCCGGCGGCACCGGACCTGAGCACGGACCTGGACGCACCTGATGCGCCTTGATCGCACCAGCTTCGCCAAGCGCCTGGGTGGTTATATCGAAGCCACCGAGTTGCCCGGCCAGCCGATCCTGGAAGGCCGCCTGCTGCGCATGGTCGGCCTGACCCTCGAAGCCGAAGGCCTGCGCGCGGCCATGGGCAGCCGCTGCCTGGTGATCAACGATGACAGCTACCACCCGGTGCAGGTGGAGGCGGAAGTCATGGGCTTTTCCGGCAGCAAGATTTTCCTGATGCCGGTTGGCAGCCTCGCCGGTATTGCGCCAGGCGCACGCGTGGTGCCGTTGGCGGATACCGGGCGCCTGCCGATGGGCATGAGCATGCTCGGCCGCGTACTCGACGGCGCCGGTCGTGCGCTGGACGGCAAGGGCGGGATGAAGGCCGAAGACTGGGTGCCGATGGACGGCCCGACCATCAACCCGCTCAAGCGCAACCCCATCAGCCAGCCGCTGGACGTGGGTATTCGTTGCATCAACGGTTTATTGACGGTCGGTCGCGGCCAGCGCCTGGGCCTGTTTGCCGGTACCGGCGTGGGCAAGAGTGTGCTGCTGGGCATGATGACGCGCTTTACCGAGGCCGACATCATCGTGGTCGGCCTGATCGGTGAGCGGGGCCGTGAGGTCAAGGAATTCATCGAGCACATCCTCGGTGAAGAAGGCCTCAAGCGGTCCGTGGTGGTGGCGTCGCCGGCGGACGATGCGCCGCTGATGCGTCTGCGCGCGGCCATGTATTGCACGCGGATTGCCGAATATTTTCGCGACAAGGGCAAAAATGTCCTGTTGCTGATGGACTCCCTCACGCGTTTCGCCCAGGCCCAGCGGGAAATCGCCCTGGCCATTGGCGAGCCGCCCGCCACCAAAGGCTATCCGCCGTCGGTCTTCGCCAAGCTGCCCAAGCTGGTGGAGCGTGCCGGTAATGCCGAGGCCGGTGGTGGCTCGATCACCGCGTTCTACACCGTATTGTCCGAAGGCGATGACCAGCAGGACCCGATTGCCGACTCGGCGCGGGGCGTGCTCGATGGGCACATCGTGCTGTCCCGGCGCCTGGCCGAGGAAGGGCACTACCCGGCCATCGATATCGAAGCGTCCATCAGCCGGGTCATGCCCTCGGTGGTCAGCGCCGAGCATATGACCCGTGCCCAGCAGTTCAAACAGTTGTGGTCGCGCTACCAGCAGAGCCGCGACTTGATCAGCGTCGGCGCCTATGTGGCCGGTGGTGACCGCGAGACCGACCTGGCGATTGCCCTGCAACCGCAACTGGTGACCTACCTGCGCCAGGGCCTGAACGACAACATCAGCATGGCCGAAAGCGAAGCGCACCTGGCGTCGGTGTTCGCACCTGCGCCTGGCGGCTAACCCCGCATGGCCAGCAGTCGCGCCGCGCGTCTTGCGCCGGTGGTGGAGATGGCTGAAAGCGCCGAACGCACCGCCGCCCAGCGCCTGGGGCATTTCCAGGGCCAGGTGCGCCTGGCCGAGAGCAAACTGGGCGACCTGGAACGCTTTCGGGGCGAGTACCAGCAGCAGTGGATCGATCGCGGCAGCAAGGGCGTTTCCGGGCAGTGGCTGATGAATTACCAGCACTTTCTCAACCAACTGGAAAGCGCCGTCGGCCAGCAGCGCCAGAGCCTGGCCTGGCACCAGAACAACCTCGACAAGGCCCGCGAAGGCTGGCAACAGGCCTACGCCCGGGTTGAAGGCCTGCGCAAGCTGGTGCAGCGCTACATCGACGAAGCCCGCGCCCTGGAAGACAAGCGCGAGCAGAAGCTGTTGGATGAACTGTCCCAGCGCTTGCCCCGCCAGGATCAGTACTAACCGGACCTAAGGTGCTTTTTGTGGCGAGGGGGCTTGTCCCCCGTTGGGGTGCGCAGCAGCCCCAATAAGACCGCTGAGTTTCAGATAGACCGGGCCGGCAGGTCTTGGGGCTGCTGCGCAGCCCAGCGGGGGACAAGCCCCCTCGCCACAGCAGCACCTTGCCCACTGCCTGATCACCTGCTACACCTTGTTGCACATACCCACGACAAGGAAGCAGTCGTATGTCAGTCGAGTCAGAAGTGTCCCTGGATGGGAAGCAGTTGACGATCGCAATCAAAGGCCGATTCGATTTCGGTAGTCACCAGCCCTTTCGTGATTCCTATGAGCGGTTCTACAAGGTTCCCGATGTCTACGTGGTGGACTTGAAAGAGGCCACCTATCTCGACAGCTCAGCCTTGGGCATGTTGCTGCTGTTGCGTGATCATGCCGGGGGCGATAACGCGGATGTGCGAGTGATCAACAGCAGCTCTGACGTGCGCAAGATCTTCGCCATCTCCAACTTCGACAGACTGTTTGAGATCAGTTGAGCACCCAGGCCCTCGACACCCTGACCGTGCTGATCGCCGAAGACAGCGCCACTGATCTGCTATTGCTCTCGACCATCGTGCGCCGCCAGGGCCATCACGTGCTGACCGCCAGCAATGGCGCCGAAGCGGTGCAGGTGTTTGCCCGCGACCGCCCGCAGTTGGTGTTGATGGATGCCCTGATGCCGGTGATGGACGGCTTCGAGGCGGCCCGGCAGATCAAGCAGCTGGCTGGCGAGGCGCTGGTGCCCATCATCTTCCTCACCTCCCTGCGTGAGAGTGAAGCCCTCGCGCGCTGCCTGGATGCCGGCGGCGACGACTTTCTGGCCAAGCCCTACAACCAGGTCATCCTGGCGGCGAAGATCAACGCCATGGACCGCCTGCGCCGGTTGCAGGCCACGGTCCTCGAGCAGCGCGACCTGATCGCCCGCCACCATGACTACCTGCTGCACGAGCAACGGGTGGCCAAGGCGGTGTTCGACAAGGTCGCCCACTCCGGCTGCATCAACGCGGCCCCGAATATTCGCTACCTGCAATCACCCTATGCGCTGTTCAACGGCGACCTGCTGCTGGCGGCCTACACACCATCGGGGGACATGCACGTGCTGCTGGGGGATTTCACCGGCCATGGCCTGCCGGCGGCCGTCGGCGCGATGCCCCTGGCCGAGGTGTTCTACGGCATGACCGCCAAAGGCTATGGCCTGGCGCAGACCCTGCGGGAGATGAACGCCAAGCTCAAGCGCATCCTGCCGGTGGACATGTTCTGCTGTGCCACGCTGTTGTGCCTCAGTGTGCAGCGGCGGGTAGTAGAGGTATGGAACGGCGGGATGCCCGATGGCTATGTGCACGAAGTGGCCACCGGCAGGCGCACGCCGTTGGTGTCCCGGCATTTGCCGCTGGGCGTGTTGGCGCCCGAGGTCTTTGACGATGGCACTGAAGTCTGGCCGATGGCCCTGGGGGATCGGGTGTTCCTGCTGTCCGATGGGGTGATTGATACGGCGGATGCCAGCGAACAATTGTTTGGGGTGGAACGTTTGCTTGAGGTGTTCGCCGCCAACCGCGAGCCTGAGCGCCTGTTTGAGGAAATCGAACAAGCCCTTGCCGGGTTTCGTGGCCAGGTACGCGATGATGTGAGCCTGGTGGAAATCAGCCTGTTACCCGGCCAGGCTTTGCATTCTTCGACCATGCAATACACCGACAGTGGGCAGTCGTGCCCGCTGGACTGGTCAGTGAGTTTTGAATTTCGCGCCGAAACCCTAAAACGTTACAACCCGTTGCCGTACTTGCTGCAACTGCTCCTGGAAATCCACGGCCTGCGCGGCCAGAGTGGCGCGCTGTACAGCGTAATGGCCGAGTTGTATTCCAATGCGCTGGAGCATGGCGTGCTGGGCCTGGACTCCCAGCTCAAGCGCGATGTGCAGGGCTTTGCCCGCTACTATCGCCTGCGCAGCGAGCGGCTCGACCAGTTGAACAGTGGTTATGTACGCATACATGTGGATGTGCTGCCGACCGAAGTGGGTGGGCGCCTGAGCCTGCGTATCGAAGACAGCGGTCCGGGCTTTGACGTGGAAGCCATGCTGGCGCGGCCGCTGGATATCGACCGTCTGTCTGGGCGCGGGCTGAACCTGGTCCGGCAACTGAGCAGCGATGTACGCTGGACCGATGGCGGGCGCAGCGTGTGCGTGGAGTTTTGCTGGGTGGCTCTGGCATAATCCGCCGATTCTTGATCAAGGAGCGAGCAAGTGACGCAGATACATATGGACCCTGAAGTGTTGGTGGGTTTGCGGGAAGTGATGGAGGGTGAATACCCCCTTTTGCTCGACACCTTCCTCGATGACTCGCAAAAGCGCGTCGAAGCACTGCGCAAGGCGCGCGATGACGCCAAGGCGCTGGGGCGGATTGCCCACAGCTTCAAGGGCAGCAGCGGCAACCTCGGTGCGGTGCGCCTGGCGCGGCTGTGCCAGCGCCTGGAGGCAGAATCAGCCAAGGCGCAGGTGACCGACCTGGGCAAACTGGTCGACCAGATCGACCACGAGTTTGCCTTGGTCAAGCCGCTGTATGAATCGGAGCGCCAGCGCTTCTAGGGTTGCCCGGGCCAGTTTGCAAAGCTGGCCCGACTTTTGCTCTCTATCTTCTGCCTGCGCCCTCGACCCTGCGCAGCGGAGACCTGAACTATGCCTCTAGCCCCCAACTCGCTCCTGCAGGCCGCCCCCGCGGTCAAGCCGCAGGCTTCCCCCGCCAATGCGCAGGCAACGGCCGCGGACGCGCGGGCCAAAGCGCCAGGCTTTGCACAGGTGTTCGCCAAGGAGTCCAAGGCGGCACCTTCCAAGGCTGTGGAAATGGCGCCCAAGCCCAGCCGTGACAAGCCGGCCGAGGCCAGCGCGAAGAAGGATGTCGGCAACGACAAGCCTGCCGCTGGCACTCCAGCAGTTGCCGATAGCGGCAAGACTTTGCCTGCCAAGCCGCCCGCCAAGGCAGACGCGGCAGCCAGCAGCGATGACGATAAAAGTGCCGACAAGGATCTGGCGCAAGCCCAGCCACCGGCAGTCGACCCGGTGCTTGATCCAGCCGTGATCGCGGCGGTGGCCCCCGCCCCAGTGGCGGCCCAGGCGGGAGTGGCGGATGACGTCAGCACGCCGCTGCTGGTGACCACGCCGACGGTCACGGAAGAGGTCGCGCCGGCCTTCGACCCCGAAGCCGATCCATTGGACTCGTTGCCGGCGGTGCGCCTGGCGATGGAGCAGGGCGGCCATGTCTCAGCCAGCAGCCAGGCGGCGCAAAAGAACTTGCCGACCCAGGCTGAACCCACCGCCGCGCAGAACTTCACCAACGGCCTGGCGGCCATGGTCGACCAGCAGGCGGCCAAGGACAGCACCGACCAGGGGGGCGAAAAGGCTTTCAGTGGCCTGATCGAAGATGGCCTCAAGGATTTGAAAGGCGCGAGCAGCGACACCCGCGTCGATGACTTCGCCAATCGCCTGGCCGCCTTAACCCAGGCCGCCACGCCCAAGACTGCCAACGCCTTGCCGCTGAACAACCAGCCGCTGGCCATGCACCAGGGTGGCTGGACCGAGGAAGTGGTGAACCGGGTCATGTACCTGTCCAGCGCCAACCTCAAATCTGCCGATATCCAATTGCAGCCGGCCGAACTGGGGCGCCTGGATATCCGCGTGAACATCACCGCCGACCAGCAGGCCCAGGTGAATTTCATGAGCGGCCATGCCGCCGTGCGCGAGGCCCTGGAAAGCCAGTCCGGGCGCCTGCGGGAGATGTTCGCCCAGCAGGGCATGGGCCAGGTTGATGTGAATGTCTCCGACCAGTCCCGTGGCTGGCAGGGCCAGGGCCAGGACCAACAGCAAAACCAGGCCCGTGGTGTCAGCGGCAGTGGTGGGCACAACGATGGGCATGACACCGGCCTTGCCGGCGAAGCCACCGAAGTGGCGGCGCCGATAGCCCAATCCGTCATCGGCTCCAGCGCCGTGGACTACTACGCCTGAAACCTGACCTCTGTGGGAGCTGGCTTGCCTGCTCCCACACTGGTTTTGTAGCGTTGCTGAAAACCGTGACAACTCTGGCATAACACTTGCTCTTGCCTTCCCGTGGATCTATGAAACCCCGAATAGTGACGGATTATTGGCATGGCGAAGAGTGACGACGCAGCAACAGCTCCTGCAGCAGGCAAGGGCAAGCTCAAGATGATCCTGTTGATTGTCCTGGCCTTGTTATTGGCCATCGGCGTGTCGGTGGGGGCTACCTGGTACTTCATGCACAGTGCCCAGAGCAAGCCGGTACCTGCGGCCGAGACCGCCAGCAACGTCAAGCAACCGGCAATCTTCGAGCAGATGCTCCCGGCCTTTGTCGCCAACTACAACCAGAACGGTCGGCAACGCTACCTGCAGGTGAGTATTTCCCTGCTGGCGCGCAACCAGGCGGACCTCGATGCCCTCAAGGTGCATATGCCGGTGATCCGCAACAACCTGGTGATGCTGTTCTCCGGGCAGAGTTTCGACAGCCTGGCCACCCCGGTGGGCCAGGAAATGCTGCGCCAGAAAGTCACTGCCAGCGTGCAGGAAGTGGCCCAGAAAGAACTGGGCAAAGTCGTGGTCGAGCAGGCGCTCTTCACTAATTTCGTATTGCAGTAGGATCACGACATGGCCGTGCAAGACCTGCTGTCCCAGGATGAAATCGACGCCCTGTTGCATGGCGTCGACGATGGTCTGGTACAGACCGAAATGGCTGCCGAGCCCGGCAGCGTCAAAAGTTATGACCTGACCAGCCAGGATCGCATCGTCCGCGGACGCATGCCGACCCTGGAGATGATCAACGAACGTTTTGCCCGCTACACCCGTATCAGCATGTTCAACATGCTGCGCCGCTCGGCGGACGTGGCAGTGGGCGGCGTGCAGGTAATGAAGTTTGGCGAGTACGTGCATTCGCTGTACGTGCCCACCAGCCTCAACCTGGTCAAGATCAAGCCCCTGCGCGGTACCGCGCTGTTCATCCTCGACGCCAAGCTGGTGTTCAAGCTGGTGGACAACTTCTTTGGCGGCGACGGCCGTCACGCCAAGATCGAAGGCCGTGAATTCACGCCTACCGAGCTGCGTGTGGTGCGCATGGTGCTGGAGCAGGCCTTTATCGATTTGAAGGAAGCCTGGCAGGCGATCATGGAAGTCAATTTCGAGTACATCAACTCGGAAGTGAACCCGGCCATGGCCAACATCGTCGGGCCCAGCGAAGCCATTGTGGTCTCCACCTTCCACATCGAACTCGATGGCGGTGGCGGCGACCTGCACGTGACCATGCCGTACTCGATGATCGAGCCGGTGCGCGAGATGCTCGATGCGGGCTTCCAGTCCGACCTCGACGACCAGGACGAACGCTGGGTCAAGGCCCTGCGCGAAGACCTGCTGGATGTCGACGTGCCGCTGAGCGCCACCGTGGCGCGTCGCCAATTGCGCCTGCGGGACATTTTGCATATGCAGCCGGGGGATGTGATTCCCGTCGAACTGCCAGACGAATTGATCATGCGCGCCAATGGCGTGCCGTCGTTCAAGGTCAAGCTGGGCTCCCACAAGGGCAACCTGGCGTTGCAGGTGGTCGAGCCGATCAACCGTCGCTGACTCAACCCGATGATGCATCCCTAATTCATGATTTTTGCTGCGCCGAGGACATGTAATGGCTACCGAACACGAAAACACTTCCGCCGAAGACCAGGCCCTGGCTGACGAATGGGCGGCAGCCCTGGAAGAAACCGGCGATGCAGGCCAGGACGATATCGACGCCTTGCTGGCAGCCGACGCCGCCACTGCACCCGTGGGCAACCGCTTGCCTATGGAAGAGTTCGGCAGCGTGCCGAAGAACCATGAGCCGGTATCGCTGGATGGTCCGAACCTGGACGTGATCCTCGATATCCCAGTGTCGATCTCCATGGAAGTGGGCAGTACCGAGATCAATATCCGCAACCTGCTGCAGCTCAACCAGGGTTCGGTGATCGAGCTCGACCGCCTGGCCGGCGAGCCGCTGGATGTGCTGGTCAACGGCACATTGATTGCCCATGGCGAAGTCGTAGTGGTCAACGAGAAGTTCGGCATCCGCCTGACTGACGTGATCAGCCCCAGCGAACGTATCAAGAAGCTGCGCTGAGATGGCGCGCCGCTGGCTGGGACTCGTGTGGGCATTGCCCCTGGGCGTGATGGCGGCTGAACCGGTGGCCCAGGTCGCCGTGCCCGCCGCCGGCGCCAGCGTGACGGGGCAACTGACCCAGTTGGTGCTGGGCCTGTTGCTGGTGGTGGGGCTGATCTTCGTCCTCGCCTGGCTGTTGCGCCGGGTGCAACGGATCGGCCCGGGCAACGCCCAGGTCATTGAGCTGGTGGGCTCGCGGGCCTTGGGGCCGCGTGATCGCCTGGTGCTGGTGCAGGTGGGCGAAGAGCAGATCCTGCTCGGCCTCACCCCAGGCCGTATTACCCCGTTGCATGTGCTCAAGCATCCGGTCAGCGTGGCCCAGACCGAGGCCGCCACACCGGAGTTCGCCCAGCGCCTGATGGAGCTGATGGGCAAGGACCAGAAGGATAAGAAGTAATGCGCGTTCTACTGACGCTCATGCTGTTGCTGGCAGCGCCGCTGGCGTTCGGCGCGGACCCGTTGTCGATCCCGGCGATCACCCTGGGTACCAATGCGGCCGGCGCCCAAGAGTATTCGGTCAGCCTGCAGATCCTGCTGATCATGACCGCGCTGAGTTTTATCCCGGCGTTCGTCATGCTGATGACCAGCTTCACCCGGATCATTATCGTGTTCTCGATCCTGCGCCAGGCCCTGGGCCTGCAGCAGACCCCCTCGAACCAGATCCTCACCGGCATGGCGCTGTTCCTGACGCTGTTCATCATGGCGCCGGTGTTCGACAAGGTGAACCAGCAAGCCCTGCAACCCTACCTGGCAGAGAAAATGACGGCCCAGGACGCGGTGGAAAAGGCCCAGGGCCCGATCAAGGACTTTATGCTGTCGCAGACCCGCTCCAGCGACCTGGAGCTGTTTGTGCGCCTGTCCAAGCGCACTGACATCGCCAGCCCGGACCAGGCACCCTTGACCATCCTGGTGCCGGCGTTTGTCACCTCCGAGCTCAAGACCGCGTTCCAGATCGGCTTCATGATCTTTATCCCGTTCCTGATCATCGACCTGGTGGTGGCCAGTGTGCTGATGGCCATGGGTATGATGATGCTGTCGCCGCTGATCATTTCGCTGCCGTTCAAGATCATGCTGTTTGTATTGGTGGATGGTTGGGCGCTGATTATCGGCACCCTGGCCGGCAGTTTCGGAGGGGTATAGCGCCATGACTCCGGAAGTCGCCGTCGACCTGTTTCGTGAAGCACTGTGGCTGACCACCCTGATGGTCGCCGTGCTGGTGGTGCCCAGCCTGTTGGTGGGGTTGCTGGTGGCGATGTTCCAGGCCGCCACGCAGATCAACGAACAAACCTTGAGCTTCCTTCCGCGCCTGCTGGTGATGCTGGTGACGCTGATCGTTGCCGGCCCCTGGCTGGTGCAGACCTTCATGGAATACATCCTGCAGTTGTACGGCAGTATTCCGCAGTTGATCGGCTGACCTGATGCAGTCCTTGCTGGCGTTGACCGACACCCAGATCAGCACCTGGGTGGCTGCGTTCATCCTGCCGCTGTTTCGGGTGGGCGCCTTGCTGATGACCATGCCGGTGATCGGTACCACGCTGGTTCCCAAGCGCGTACGCCTGTTTTTCACGGTAGCGATTACGGTGGTCATCGTGCCGACGTTGCCAGCGATGCCGCCGGTCAACGCCCTGGACCTCAGTGCGCTGTTGCTGATCGCCGAACAGATCCTGATCGGCGCCTTGATGGGCTTCTCCCTGACCCTGTTCTTCCAGGCCTTCGTGATTGCCGGGCAAATCGTCTCGATCCAGATGGGTATGGGCTTCGCTTCCATGGTCGACCCCACCAACGGCGTATCGGTGGCGGTGATCGGGCAGTTCCTGACCATGCTGGTGACCTTGCTGTTTCTGGCAATGAACGGCCATCTGGTGGCGTTCGAGATCCTCACCGAGAGCTTCACCACATTACCGGTGGGCGAGGGCTTGATCGTCAATCACTTCTGGGAAGTGGTCGGTCGCCTCAGTTGGGTGCTGGGCGCCGCGTTGCTGTTGGTGCTGCCGGCGATCACCGCGTTGCTGGTGGTCAACATTGCGTTCGGCGTGATGACCCGCGCCGCGCCGCAGTTGAACATCTTCGCCATTGGTTTCCCGCTGACCCTGGTGTTGGGTCTGGGGATTTTCTGGGTCGGCCTGGCCGACATTCTCAATCAGTATCAACCGCTGGCCAGTGACGCCTTGCAGTTCTTACGTGATCTGGCACGGGCGCGCTGAGCCATGGCCGAGAGCGAGAGTGGTCAGGACAAAACAGAAGACCCCACGGAGAAACGTAAAAAGGACTCCAGGGAAAAGGGCGAGATTGCCCGCTCCAAAGAGCTCAACACCCTCGCGGTGATGCTCGCCGGTGCCGGTGGCCTGCTGATCTACGGCGGCGGCCTGGCCCAGGACCTGATGGAAATCATGAAGCACAACTTCTCCCTGCCCCGGGAAGTGCTGCTGGACCCGCGTGCCATGGGCATCTACCTGCTGCATTCGGGGAAGATCGCGATCCTTGCCGCGCAACCGGTGCTGATTACCTTGCTCCTGGCAGCGATCATCGGGCCGATCTCCTTGGGCGGCTGGCTGTTTGCAGCCGGCAGCCTGGCGCCAAAATTCAGCCGGATGAACCCCGGTGCCGGGATCAAGCGCATGTTCTCCGCCAAGGCCGTGGTGGAGCTGCTCAAGGCCTTGGCGAAATTCTTTATCATCCTGTTCGTGGCGTTGGTGGTGTTGAAGTCAGATATCGACGACCTGCTGCGTATCGCCCATGAGCCGCTGGACCTGGCAATCATCCATAGCGTGCAGTTGGTGGGGTGGAGCTCATTGTGGATGGCCTGCGGGCTGATCCTGATTGCAGCGGTGGATGCGCCGATCCAGCTGTGGGAAAGCCACAAGAAACTGCTGATGACCAAGCAGGAAGTGCGCGACGAGCACAAGGACCAGGAAGGCAAGCCGGAAGTGAAGCAGCGCATCCGCCAGCTGCAGCGCGAGATGTCCCAGCGCAAGATGATGGCTTCGGTGCCCGATGCCGACGTGGTCATCACCAACCCGACCCACTATGCCGTGGCGCTCAAATACGACGCCGAGAAGGGCGGTGCGCCGCTATTGCTGGCCAAGGGCAGTGACTTCACCGCCTTGAAAATCCGCGAAATCGCCCAGGCCAACGACATCCTGCTGCTGGAATCACCGGCGCTGGCGCGTTCGATCTTCTACTCAACCGACCTTGACCATGAAATCCCGGCTGGGCTGTACCTGGCGGTGGCGCAGGTGCTGGCCTACGTCTACCAGATCCGCCAATACCGTGCGGGGAAGGGCAAGCGTCCGGATCCGCTCAAGGATTTGCCGATTCCGCCGGATTTGCAGCGCGACTCCTGAGTAGCAACTGGGGGGCTTGCCTGGGTTTTAGGGGGTGTTTGTGGCGAGCGGGCTTGCCCCGCGCTGGGCTGCGAAGCAGCCCCAAAACCAGCCACCTCGGTTTGCCTGGCACTACGCGGCGGCCCTATTGGGGCTGCTGCGCAGCCCAGCGCGGGGCAAGCCCGCTCGCCACAGACAAATCCACAACCCACAGACGATCCATAAGCCCCCTGCAAGCCCTTACCATCGGTCTGAAGTTGCGCGCAACCTGTCAACTTTGACAGTAGCCAGCACCCGTGCAGCGCGTTCTGATAGGTCGTGAGAAATGTGCAGATCCGGGAGACGGGCAATGGCAACGGGCACAGTGAAGTGGTTCAACGATTCAAAGGGCTTTGGCTTCATTACGCAAGACGGTGGGGGAGAGGATCTGTTTGTTCACTTTTCCGGCATTGTCGGTAGTGGTCACAGAGCTCTGGCAGAGGGCCAAAAGGTCGAATTCAATGTCATCGAGGGTCCAAAGGGCAAGCAAGCGGCAGACGTCAGGCCGCTCTAGCCAGCATCCTGGCGTACCACCGGTAGTCCTCAAGCAAAAGTTGGAAGGCTTCTTGCAACAGCGCCTTCAAGTCGCCTCCTGGCGTCAAAGTTTTGCTTTAAGGGACACGAGGAATACCGGTGGATCGCTCTAATATGTTCAGCACAGCCCGTGGCACCCTGACAGACCTCTCGCGAGGCAATCTGGGTGTGCCGCTGTTGCTGCTGGTGATGCTGGCAATGATGATGTTGCCGATGCCGCCGTTCCTGCTGGACGTGTTCTTCACCTTCAACATTGCCCTGTCGATCGTCGTGCTGCTGGTCTGCGTCTACGCGCTGCGGCCGTTGGATTTCGCGGTCTTCCCTACCATTTTGCTGGTTGCCACGCTACTGCGCCTGGCCCTTAACGTGGCCTCCACGCGGGTGGTGATGCTGCACGGCCAGGACGGTCACGCTGCGGCGGGCAAGGTGATCCAGGCCTTCGGCGAGGTGGTGATCGGCGGTAACTACGTGGTCGGTATCGTGGTGTTTGCGATCCTGATGATCATCAACTTCGTGGTAGTGACCAAGGGTGCCGGGCGCATCTCCGAGGTGAGCGCGCGGTTTACCCTCGACGCGATGCCCGGCAAGCAAATGGCAATCGACGCCGACCTCAACGCCGGCCTGATCGACCAGAACCAGGCCAAGGCCCGCCGTTCCGAGGTGGCCCAGGAAGCCGAGTTCTATGGCTCCATGGACGGTGCGAGCAAGTTCGTGCGCGGCGACGCCATCGCCGGCTTGCTGATCCTGTTTATCAACCTGATCGGCGGCATGGCGGTGGGGATCTTCCAGCACGGCATGACTTTCGGCGATGCGGGCAAGGTGTACGCCCTGCTGACCATCGGTGACGGATTAGTGGCGCAATTGCCATCACTGTTGTTATCAACAGCTGCGGCGATCATGGTGACCCGTGCGTCCGGCTCCGAAGACATGGGCAAGCAGATCAACCGCCAGATGTTCGCCTCGCCCAAGGCCCTGGCCGTGGCGGCCGGCATCATGGCGATCATGGGCATCGTGCCGGGCATGCCGCATTTCTCGTTCCTGAGCATGGCCGCCCTGGCCGCTGGCGGCGCGTACCTGTTCTGGAAGAAGCAGAACACGGTCAAGGTCCAGGCCTTGAAAGAGGTGGAACGCCAGCAGGACTTGCTGCCGTCGCCGGCCCGTGCCCAGGAAACCAAGGAGTTGGGCTGGGATGACGTGACGCCCATCGACATGATCGGCCTGGAAGTCGGCTACCGCCTGATCCCCCTGGTGGACCGCAACCAGGGCGGCCAGTTGTTGGCGCGGATCAAGGGTGTGCGCAAGAAGTTGTCCCAGGACCTGGGCTTTTTGATGCCCACCGTGCATATCCGCGACAACCTCGACCTGGCCCCCAGTGCCTATCGCCTGACGCTGATGGGCGTGACCCTGGCCGAAGCCGAGATCTACCCCGACCGCGAGTTGGCAATCAACCCCGGGCAGGTATTTGGCACCCTGAGCGGCATAACCGCCAAAGATCCGGCTTTTGGCCTGGACGCGGTGTGGATCGAAGTCAGCCAGCGGAGCCAGGCACAATCGCTGGGTTACACCGTGGTCGACGCCAGTACCGTGGTTGCCACGCACCTCAACCAGATTCTGTACAAGCACTCCCACGAGCTGATTGGCCACGAAGAAGTCCAGCAACTCATGCAATTGCTGGCCAAAGCCTCGCCTAAACTGGCCGAAGAGCTGGTGCCGGGGGTGTTGTCGCTGTCGCAACTGCTCAAGGTTTTGCAGGCGCTGTTGGCCGAACAGGTGCCGGTGCGCGACATTCGCAGCATTGCCGAGGCTGTCGCCAACAATGCTGCCAAGAGTCAAGATACTGCCGCGCTGGTGGCGGCGGTACGCGTCGGTTTGTCGCGTGCCATCGTCCAAAGCATTGTAGGGCTTGACTCTGAGCTGCCTGTAATCACCTTGGAACCAAGGTTGGAACAAATATTGCTCAATAGTATCCAGAAGGCCGGACAAGGCCAGGAAGAGGGCGTCTTGCTGGAGCCAAGCATGGCTGAAAAGCTCCAGCGTTCGTTGATCGACGCCGCACAACGTCAGGAAATGCAGGGCCAACCGGTGATTCTGCTGGTAGCCGGCCCCGTCCGGGCGATGTTGTCGCGGTTTGGACGCCTGGCAGTACCGAATTTGCACGTATTGGCTTATCAGGAAATTCCTGACAACAAGCAAGTGACTATCGTCGCGACAGTAGGGCCCAACGGCTGAGGTAGTGGGTTATGCAAGTAAAGCGTTTTTTCGCCGCCGATATGCGTCAGGCCATGAAGCTGGTTCGTGATGAACTGGGCGCCGACGCAGCGATTATCGGTAACCGTCGCATTGCCGGCGGTGTCGAGCTGACGGCTGCCCTGGATTACAAACCCCAGGCCTTGGCGCCGCGCGTGCCAAACATGGAACTCGAAGACGAGTTGCGCAAGACCGCCTCGCGCATTGTCTCGGCCCAGGCCGAGCTGAGCATGCGTGGCGACAGCGATGCGACTACCAACCGCCAACTGTTTGCCGGCCTGCCGCTGACCGCGGCCGAGCCCCTGGTGGAGCCGACCTTCGTCGAGCCGCCGCGCCCTGCTGCGCCGGCGCCGGCTGCGGCGGTCGACCAGCGCGTGTTCGACTCGATGCGCTTTGAACTCAACGGCCTGCGCGAACTGCTGGAAGTGCAGTTGGGCTCGCTGGCCTGGAACCAGTTGCAAGGCAGCAAGCCGCAACAGGCCAACCTCTGGCGTCGCCTGCAACGCATCGGCTTGTCCGGCCCGTTGTCGCGCGACCTGCTGGAGCTGACCACCGGTATCGAAGAACCTCGCCAGGCCTGGCGCATGCTGCTGGCCCACTTGGCGCGGATGATCCAGACCCCGGAAATCGAACCCCTTGAAGAAGGTGGCGTGATTGCCATGGTCGGCCCTGCCGGCATGGGCAAGACCACCACCCTGGCCAAGCTGGCCGCCCGTTATGTACTCAAGTACGGCGCCCACAATATTGCCCTGGTGAGCATGGACAGCTACCGCATCGGTGCCCAGGAGCAGCTCAAGACTTTGGGCCGCATCCTCAATGTGCCGGTGACCCATGTCGACCCGGGCCAATCCCTGGCCAACGCCCTCGACCCGCTGCTGCGCAAGCGCGTGGTGCTGATCGATACCGCCGGCCTGCAAGCCAGCGATCCGGCGTTGCGCATGCAACTGGAAAGCCTGGCCGGGCGTGGGATCAAGTCGAAAAATTACCTGGTACTTGCAACAACCAGCCAAAAACAGGTTCTGACTGCTGCGTACCACAGCTACAAGCGTTGCGGGCTGGCCGGTTGCATCCTGACTAAGCTGGATGAAACGGCAAGCCTGGGCGAAGTGTTGAGCCTCGCCATCAGCCATGAACTACCGGTCGCCTACCTGACCGACGGGCCGCGGATCCCGGATGACTTGCATCTGCCGCGCCGTCATCAGTTGGTCAGCCGTGCAGTCAGTGTGCAAATGCAGGACGAACCCAGTGAAGAGGCGATGGCGGATATGTTCGCCGACCTCTATCACAACCCAGCCAAGCGGGTCGGCTGAAGGCAACATGAAACACAGTGCAATGTACCTACATCGATGGTCTGCTACCGCGGCCACCCTATGTAGCCTGCGGCTAAGCAAGACAAGGTAAAGAAAGAACATGGGCAGCATGCATCCCGTACAGGTGATCGCGGTGACCGGCGGCAAAGGTGGCGTCGGGAAAACTAACGTGTCAGTGAATTTGTCCCTGGCCCTGGCAGAGCTTGGCCGCCGCGTCATGCTGCTGGATGCCGACCTGGGCCTGGCGAACGTTGACGTTCTGCTGGGACTGACGCCCAAACACACCCTGGCCGATGTCATCGAGGGCCGCTGTGAGCTGCGCGACGTGCTGTTGCAGGGGCCAGGGGGGATTCGTATCGTCCCGGCCGCCTCCGGCACCCAGAGCATGGTGCATCTGAGCCCGGCGCAGCATGCCGGCCTGATCCAGGCCTTCAGTGATATCGGCGACAACCTCGACGTGCTGGTGATCGACACCGCCGCCGGGATCGGCGAGTCGGTGGTCAGCTTCGTACGCGCCGCGCAGGAAGTGTTGCTGGTGGTCTGCGACGAACCCACTTCGATCACCGACGCCTACGCCCTGATCAAGCTGCTCAACCGCGACTACGGCATGAACCGCTTCCGCGTGCTGGCCAACATGGCCCAGAGCCCGCAAGAGGGGCGCAACCTGTTCGCCAAGTTGACCAAGGTCACAGATCGCTTCCTCGATGTCGCCTTACAATACGTCGGCGCAGTTCCCTATGACGAGTGTGTGCGCAAGGCTGTGCAAAAGCAGCGTGCAGTCTATGAAGCGTTCCCTCGTTCGAAATGCGCGTTGGCGTTCAAGGCAATTGCTCAGAAGGTCGATACCTGGCCACTGCCCGCCAATCCCCGGGGGCATCTGGAGTTTTTCGTCGAGCGATTGGTGCATCAGACGAGTGCAGGACCGGTGCTATGACAGCCAGCGGCTACAACCTTTACAAAAAATCAGCGCGTGACAGCCAGGGCGAATTGATCGAGCGCTATGCGCCTCTGGTCAAGCGCATTGCCTACCACCTGCTGGCACGCCTGCCCGCCAGTGTCCAGGTCGAAGACCTGATCCAGGCGGGGATGATCGGCCTGCTCGAAGTGTCGACCAAGTACGACGCGAGCAAGGGTGCGAGTTTCGAGACGTATGCGGGTATCCGCATCCGTGGCGCGATGCTCGATGAAGTGCGTAAAGGTGATTGGGCGCCGCGTTCGGTCCACCGCAATACCCGGATGGTGAGTGACGCAATTCGCTCAATTGAAGCAAAAACCGGTCGCGACGCTAAAGATCACGAAGTTGCGGCCGAACTCCAATTGAGTCTCGACGATTACTACGGGATTTTGAACGATACCTTGGGCAGCCGCCTGTTCAGTTTCGACGACCTGCTACAGGACGGCGAACATGAAGGGCTGCACGAGGACGGCGCGAGCGCTCACCAGGAGCCTTCACGCGACCTGGAAGATGAACGCTTCCAGGGCGCCCTGGCAGAGGCGATTGCCAACCTGCCGGAGCGTGAGCGACTGGTGTTGGCGCTGTACTACGACGAAGAGCTGAACCTCAAGGAAATCGGTGAGGTCCTGGGGGTCAGCGAATCGCGGGTCAGCCAGCTACATAGCCAATGCGCGGCCCGCTTGCGGGGGCGTTTGGGAGAGTGGCGAGCGCGCTGACAGGCAGTGTGGGGACACTGTGAGCGATAACCGCCAGGGCGCAAGCCGGGCGGGAGCGGCTCGTGGTGCGCCCCGGCAGTCCTTTTTGTGTAATGCCTGTTGAATGATATGGCGCGCCCAGGTGCTGGACGCGTTTAAGACTGCTTGGAGGTCGAATTGGACAAGAACATGAAAATCCTCATCGTTGATGACTTCTCAACGATGCGGCGGATCATAAAAAACCTGTTGCGTGACCTTGGGTTCACTAACACGGTCGAGGCGGATGACGGTATTACGGCGATTCCGATCCTCAACAGCGGGAGCATCGACTTTCTGGTAACCGACTGGAACATGCCAGGCATGACCGGTATCGATCTGCTGCGCCATGTGCGCGCCGATGAAAAACTGCGCAATCTTCCGGTGTTGATGGTGACCGCCGAAGCCAAGCGTGAACAGATCATTGAAGCCGCCCAGGCTGGGGTCAACGGCTACGTGGTCAAGCCATTCACTGCATTGGCGTTGAAAGAGAAGATCGAAAAGATCTTTGAACGCATCCACGGTTGATGTCGCCACGGGGGAGCTATGGAGCATAAAGAAACATCGCAGGGGGACTTTGAGTCGACCTTGAAAAAACACGCTCACCAGTTGGTCGACAGCCTTGAAAAAGGCCAGTTCGGCGACGCGGTGCAGTTGATCCATGAGCTCAACCAGACCCGCGACCGCGGCCTGTACCAGGAAGTGGGCAAGCTCACCCGTGAGTTGCACAGTGCGATCGTCAATTTCCAGATCGACCCGCACATGCCCCAGGCCGAGGAAATCTCGCAGATCACCGATGCCACCGAACGCCTGTCCTATGTGGTCAGGCTGACTGAGGCGGCAGCCAATCGCACCATGGACCTGGTGGAAAACGCCACGCCTCTGGTGAACGGCATGGCCAATGAGGCCAAGGCGTTGAGCGCTGACTGGGGGCGCTTCATGCGTCGCGAAGTAGGCGCAGAAGAATTTCGTGACCTGGCGCGTCGGGTCGAAGGTTTTCTGTCACGCAGCGAGCAGGAAAACCGTACGGTTTCCAGCAACCTCAATGACATTCTGCTGGCCCAGGATTACCAGGACCTCACCGGTCAGGTGATCAAGCGCGTGACCCTATTGGTCACTGAAGTGGAAAGCAACTTGCTCAAGCTGGTGCTGATGGCTGGCCAGGTCGACCGTTTTGCCGGCATCGAACATGACCGCGAAGCGATCCTCTCGGAAAAAGATCCACAAAAACACCTCGCCAAGGGTGAAGGTCCGCAGATTCATGCCGATAAACGTGAAGACGTTATGTCAGGTCAAGATGACGTAGACGATTTGCTGTCCAGTTTAGGCTTCTAAGGAGCACGCAATATGAGCTTCGGCGCCGATGAAGAAATCCTTCAGGATTTCCTTGTAGAGGCCGGCGAAATTCTAGAGCAGTTGTCCGAGCAACTGGTCGAGCTGGAAAGCCGACCGGATGATGCGAACCTGCTCAATGCAATTTTTCGCGGTTTTCACACTGTAAAAGGGGGCGCCGGCTTCCTCCAGCTCCATGAGCTGGTGGAGTGCTGCCACATCGCCGAAAACGTGTTCGACATCCTGCGCAAGGGTGAGCGGCACGTTGATTCGGAATTGATGGACGTGATCCTCGAAGCCCTGGACGCGGTCAACGGCATGTTCAATGAAGTGCGTGAACGCGCACCGATTACTGCCGCCACCCCGGAACTGCTGGCCGCCCTGGCGCGCCTGGCAGAACCTGCCGCCCTGGCCGCCGCCCCGGTGGTTGAAGCTGCGCCTGAACCGGTTGCCGAACCCGACGTTACCGACAGCGAATTCGAACAACTGCTGGACTCCCTCAATGCCGTCAAGGCCGAGGCCGAAGCACCGGCAGCGGCTGCGCCGGCCATGGTGCCGACCAGCGAAGACATCACCGACGCCGAGTTCGAGTCCTTGCTCGACCAGTTGCACGGCAAGGGCCAGTTCGCGCCGGACGCCGTGGCGGCCACACCGCCGCCTGTGGAGGCTGCTGCGCCAGCGGCCAGCACCGATATCACCGACGACGAATTTGAAGCGCTGCTCGATCAGTTGCATGGCAAGGGCTCGTTTGCTGCCGATGCGTTGCCGGCAGTCGCTGCGGCGGCTGCACCTGCTGCTGCGGCGCCTGCTGCCGCACCGGCGGCGGATGGCCTGATCACCGACCACGAATTCGAATCCCTGCTGGACGAATTGCACGGCAAGGGCAAGTTCTCCGAGGTGGCGCCTGCCGCTGCAGCCACCGCGACCGCTACAGCAGCGGTGGCCAAGCCGGCACCCGCTGCCGCCAAGGCCGCTGCACCGGCTCCAGCACGTGCCGTCGCCCCGGCGCCAGCCCGCGCGCCGGCCGCTGCCGAAAAAGCCCCGGCCAGTGAAGCCGAAACCACCGTGCGGGTGGATACCGCGCGCCTGGACGACATCATGAACATGGTCGGCGAACTGGTGCTGGTGCGTAACCGCCTGGTGCGCCTGGGCTTGAACAGTGGCGACGAAGCCATGCAAAAGGCCGTGTCGAATCTCGACGTGGTCACTGCCGACCTGCAGACCGCGGTGATGAAGACGCGCATGCAGCCGATCAAGAAGGTCTTCGGGCGCTTCCCGCGCCTGGTCCGTGACTTGGCCCGGCAGTTGAAAAAAGAGATCGCCCTGGAACTGGTGGGCGAAGAAACCGACCTCGACAAAAACCTGGTCGAGGCCCTGGCCGACCCGCTGGTCCACTTGGTGCGCAACGCGGTTGACCACGGTGTGGAAACCCCGGAAGAGCGCGAAGCCAGCGGCAAGCCGCGCCTGGGCAAAGTGATCCTGGCGGCCGAACAGGAAGGCGACCATATCCTGCTGTCGATCACCGATGACGGCAAAGGCATGGACTCCAATATCCTGCGCGGCATCGCGGTCAAGCGCGGCGTCATGGACAAGGACGCGGCCGACCGCCTGACCGATACCGAGTGCTACAACCTGATTTTTGCCCCGGGCTTCTCGACCAAGACCGAGATTTCCGACGTGTCCGGCCGTGGCGTGGGCATGGACGTGGTGAAGACCAAGATCAGCCAGCTCAACGGCTCGATCAATATTTACTCGACCAAGGGCCAGGGCTCGAAGATCGTCATCAAGGTGCCGTTGACCCTGGCGATCATGCCGACCCTGATGGTGATGCTGGGCAACCAGGCGTTCGCTTTCCCGCTGGTCAACGTCAACGAGATCTTCCACCTCGACCTGTCGCGCACCAATGTGGTCGACGGCCAGGAAGTGGTGATCGTGCGGGACAAGGCCCTGCCTTTGTTCTACCTCAAGCGTTGGCTGGTGGCATCCGCCGCTCATGAAGAGCAGCGCGAAGGCCACGTGGTGATCCTGTCCGTGGGCACCCAGCGTATCGGCTTTGTCGTCGATCAACTGGTTGGCCAGGAAGAAGTGGTCATCAAGCCATTGGGCAAGATGCTGCAAGGAACGCCAGGCATGTCGGGTGCGACCATTACCGGTGACGGTCGGATCGCGCTGATTCTCGATGTTCCGAGCATGCTCAAGCGTTACGCCGCACGGCGTATTTGATTCGGCCCGGGCAGGGCGATGTCCCTCGCCCGGCCTAACGGAGTGGTTATGGTAGTCAAGGTTCTGGTGGTGGATGATTCGGGTTTCTTCCGCCGCCGCGTCTCGGAAATTCTTTCAGCGGATTCCAACATCCAGGTGGTCGGTACGGCCACCAACGGCAAAGAGGCGATTGATCAGGCCCTGGCGTTGAAGCCGGACGTGATCACCATGGACTACGAGATGCCGATGATGGATGGCATCACCGCCGTGCGCCACATCATGCAGCGTTGCCCGACCCCGGTGTTGATGTTCTCGTCGCTGACCCACGAAGGCGCCCGGGTGACCCTCGATGCGCTGGACGCTGGCGCCGTGGACTTTCTGCCGAAGAATTTCGAAGACATCTCGCGCAACCCCGAGAAGGTCAAGCAGATGCTCTGCGAGAAGGTGCACAGCATCTCGCGCAGCAACCGCAGCAGCTTCCGGGCCCCGGTGGCTCCCGCCCCGGTAGCGGCGCCTGCACCGACCAGCAGCAGTTTCGGGCGTCCGGCTCCCGCTCCAGTGGCACGGCCTGCCGTGGCGCCGACGCGCACGGCGGCGCCAACTCCTGCGTCGCCTGCGCCCAAGCGCAAGGCCTACAAACTGGTGGCGATCGGTACGTCCACCGGCGGCCCGGTGGCCTTGCAGCGCGTCCTGACCCAATTGCCCGCCAACTTCCCCGCGCCCATCGTGCTGATCCAGCACATGCCCGCCGCATTTACCAAGGCCTTTGCCGAGCGCCTGGACAAGCTGTGCCGCATCAGCGTCAAGGAAGCCGAAGACGGCGATATCCTGCGCCCGGGCCTGGCCTTGCTGGCCCCCGGTGGCAAGCAAATGATGGTCGACGGTCGCGGCGCGGTGAAAATCCTGCCGGGTGATGAGCGTCTGAACTACAAGCCGTGTGTGGATATCACCTTCGGTTCGGCCGCCAAGTCCTACGGTGACAAAGTTCTGGCGGTGGTCCTCACCGGCATGGGCGCGGACGGTCGCGAAGGCGCGCGCCTGCTCAAGCAGGGCGGCAGCTCGATCTGGGCCCAGGACGAAGCCAGTTGCGTGATCTATGGCATGCCCATGGCCATCGTCAAGGCCGACCTGGCCGACGCGGTCTACAGCCTGGATGACATCGGCAAGCACCTGGTGGAGGCCTGTCACTGATGGATGTGTTGAGCCTGGTTGGGATACTCCTGGCGTTTGTCGCCATTATTGGCGGCAATTACCTGGAAGGCGGCCACCTTGGCGCCCTGGCCAACGGCCCGGCAGCGCTGATCGTGATCGGCGGCACCGTCGGCGCGGCGCTGTTGCAGTCACCCCTGAGCTCATTCAAGCGGGCCATGCAGATCCTGGTGTGGATCATTTTCCCGCCGCGCGTGGACCTGGCCGGCGGTATCGACCGCGTGGTCAACTGGAGCCTCACCGCTCGCAAGGAAGGTCTGCTCGGCCTTGAAGGCGTGGCGGATGCCGAGCCCGACAGCTACGCGCGCAAAGGCCTGCAACTGCTGGTTGACGGCGCCGAGCCGGAAGCGATCCGCAGCATCCTCGAAGTGGACTTCTACACCCAGGAAAGCCGCGATATCAACGCGGCCAAAGTTTTCGAAAGCATGGGCGGCTATGCGCCGACCATCGGCATCATCGGTGCGGTCATGGGCCTGATCCACGTGATGGGCAACCTGGCCGACCCCTCGCAACTGGGCAGCGGCATTGCCGTGGCATTTGTCGCCACCATCTATGGCGTGGCCAGTGCCAACCTGTTGCTGCTGCCGATTGCCAGCAAGCTCAAATCCATTGCCATGCGCCAATCCCGCTACCGGGAAATGCTCCTGGAGGGCATCCTGTCGATTGCCGAGGGCGAGAACCCGCGCTCCATCGAATTGAAGCTCCAGGGCTTCATGGATTGATGACCATGAGCATCGGCGCCGAGCAGGCTGGTTGTGGTGGTGGCTGTGGCTGTGGCTGTAGCTGTGGCTGTGGCTGTGGCTGTGGTTGTGGCTGTGCCTGTGGCGAGCGGGCTTGCCCCGCGCTGGGCTGCGTAGCAGCCCCAAAACCTGGATCGGCGAACTGTCTGACACTGCGCGGTGGTTATTTTAGGGCCGCTTCGCAGCCCAGCGCGGGGCAAGCCCGCTCGCCACAGCAAGCCCGGCTGCCACAGCAAGCCTGCGAGGGGGATTGCCTGTGAGCCGTCGTCGCCGCGAGCCTGAAGAGCACGTCAACCATGAGCGCTGGCTGGTGTCCTACGCCGACTTCATCACCTTGCTGTTCGCCTTCTTTGTGGTGATGTACTCCATTTCCTCGATCAACGAAGGCAAGTACAAAGTCATCTCCGAAGCCCTGGTGGGCGTCTTTACCGATTCCGACCGGGCCCTCAAGCCGATTCCCATTGGCGACGAGCGGCCCAAGACCATGACCCCGGCCAAGCCCCTGGTCAAGGACAGCGACGAGACCGACGCCGGTATCAGTGGCGGCAGCGATCCGCTCAAGAGCATCGCCGACGATATCAGTGCGGCCTTTGGCGACCTGATCAGCTCCAACCAGATGACCATTCGCGGCAACGAGCTGTGGGTGGAGATCGAGCTCAATTCCAGCCTGCTGTTCGCCAGCGCCGATGCGCTGCCCAGTGATATTGCGTTCAGCATCATCGATAAGGTGGCGGCCATCCTCAAGCCCTTCGACAACCCGATCCACGTCGAAGGTTTTACCGATGACCAACCGATCCATACCGCGCAATTTCCCACTAACTGGGAGCTGTCGTCGGCGCGTTCGGCGAGCATCGTGCGCATGCTGGCGATGCAGGGCGTGAACCCTGGGCGCCTGGCGTCGGTGGGGTATGGTGAATTCCAGCCCGTGGCCAATAATGCGACGGCCGAAGGCCGCGCGCGCAACCGTCGGGTGGTGTTGGTGGTGTCGCGCAACCTGGATGTGCGCCGCAGCCTGACCGCCACCGGCGCGGCCAATGCACAACCTGATGCTGCAATGAAGCGGGCTGGCACACAAACTGCACCGACGCCCGTAAAGCCGCCGGTTCGGGAGAGTGCCGTCAATTCTCCGTCACCGGCTCTATAACCTCGTGCTATTTCTCGGTCGAGCCAGTGCCTGCCGGGAGGAACAATCCGAATGAGAGTCTGGGCAGTTGCCAATCAAAAAGGTGGAGTCGGCAAGACCACCACCTCCATCGCCTTAGCCGGTCTGCTGGCCGAGGCGGGCAAGCGTGTGGTCATTGTCGACCTGGATCCCCACGGCTCGATGACCAGCTATTTCGGCTACGACCCCGATGCCCTGGAGCACAGTTGCTTCGACCTGTTCCTGCACAAGGGCAGTGTGCCCACCGGCTTGCCCGGGCAACTGCTGTTGCCCACCAGCAACGAGAAGATTTCCCTGCTGCCCTCCAGCACCGCCCTGGCCACCCTTGAGCGCCAGTCGCCGGGGCAGAGCGGCCTGGGCTTGGTGATCGCCAAGAGTCTGGCGCAACTGTGGCAGGACTTCGACTACGCAATCATCGACAGCCCGCCATTGCTCGGCGTGCTGATGGTCAATGCCCTGGCGGCCAGCCAGCAACTGGTGATCCCGGTGCAGACCGAACACCTGGCGGTCAAAGGCCTGGAGCGCATGGTCAGCACCCTGACCATGATCAACCGCTCACGCAAGCAGGCGTTGCCGTTCAGCATCGTGCCGACCCTGTTCGACCGTCGTACCCAGGCTTCCCTGGGCACCTTGCGTGTACTGCGCGACGCTTACCCGGACACCATCTGGCAAGGCTATATCCCGGTGGACACGCGCCTGCGTGACGCCAGCCGCGCGGGCCTGGCGCCGTCGCAATTCGATGGCAAGAGCCGTGGCGTACTGGCGTACCGCGCCTTGCTCAAGCACCTGCTGGCCCAGCAACTTGTGGCGCAGGTGGCGTGAAATGAACCTGAATTCAAGTCCACGGGGCATCGCGCCGATAACCTTTGAATACACGGTTAACGGGGCTTGCGCGTGGGCATACAGATGAGTCGTCCTGTCGATATCAAGACCCGGCCGCAACTGGCGCTGCAGTCCTACCTGGACGCGCTGCTGCAAGAGGCGACCGAGGAAGTACTGCCCGAGCCGATCCTGGTGCTGGATGAAGCGCTGGCGCTGCCAGTGGTCGAGGCTGAGGCCGGCCTGGATGAGTTTCAGCTGGCGGTCCTGGAAGAGCAGGCCCGTGATGCGGTGGTGGTGCCGGTTGCCGTTGTGGTCGCGCCTGAGACTGTACCGCTGGTGCTGGTACCGCCGGTGGCCGAGGTGCATCGGCCGCCGAGCATTACCCCGCCACCGGTGGAAACCGATGGTCGACCGGCCTGGGCTGCCGAGTCGTTCGAATGCCTGTTGTTCGATGTCGCCGGGCTGACACTGGCGGTGCCGCTGGTGTGCCTGGGGTCGATCTATTCCCTGGAAGGCCAGGAACTGACGCCGTTGTTCGGTCAGCCGGAGTGGTTTCTCGGGATCCTGCCGAGCCAGGCCGGCAACCTCAAGGTGCTGGACACTGCGCGCTGGGTGATGCCCGACCGCTATCGCGATGATTTTCGCCAGGGCCTGCAATACGTGATTTCGGTGCAGGGCTACGAATGGGGGCTGGCGGTGCATCAGGTCAGCCGTTCGCTGCGCCTGGACCCCAACGAAATCAAATGGCGCAGCCACCGTGGCCAGCGGCCATGGCTGGCGGGCACGGTGATTGAACATATGTGCGCGCTGCTGGATGTCGCCGAATTGGCGGAGCTGATTGCCAGCGGCGCGGTAAAGGATCTGCCAGGTAACAAACGTACTTGATAAGAGGCGCAGCGCCACGGTGCTGCCAAAGAAGAACACACGCCGTTATCAACGGTATTTGAAGGGGTCAGGGGTATGAACAAGTCGTCAGCGTCCGCACAGGGTTTGGATGATCCGATTCTGCAATGGGTGACCTTCAAGCTGGACAACGAGTCCTACGGCATCAACGTGATGCGCGTGCAGGAAGTGCTGCGCTACACCGAAATCGCGCCAGTGCCGGGTGCGCCGAGCTACGTGCTGGGCATCATCAACCTGCGCGGCAACGTCGTGACCGTGATCGACACCCGCCAGCGCTTTGGCCTGATGCCGACTGAAGTCAACGACAACACCCGTATCGTCATCATCGAAGCCGACAAGCAAGTGGTCGGGATCATGGTCGACAGCGTGGCCGAAGTGGTTTACCTGCGTCAGTCGGAAGTCGAAACTGCGCCGAATGTCGGCAACGAAGAGTCGGCCAAGTTTATCCAGGGCGTATGCAACAAGAACGGCGAGCTGCTGATTCTGGTTGAGCTGGACAAGATGATGAGCGAAGAAGAGTGGTCGGACCTGGAGAACATCTGATTGATGCTTGAGGTAGCGGTAATCGTCCTGGCCCTGCTGTGGGTCGGGACCCTGGTGGTGTTGCTGCGCCATATGCGCCAACAACGCGAATTGGTGCTGCAGCAGGCCGAACGCGACGCCGTGCGCGATCAACGCCTGCGCGAGATCGCCAAGCGCGTGGACAACTACCAGCAAAGCGCCGTGCGGGTGGGGGAGGACGTGCATGAACTGCGTTCAATCCTCGCCCCGTTGCCCGACAAACTGTCGGCACTGGAACAGCGCGACCCGGCCAACCTGTCCTTCGCCCAAGCGGCGAAGCTGGTGGGCATGGGCGCCACGGTGGACGAACTGACCCAATCCTGCGGCCTGACCCAGGCCGAGGCGCAGTTGATGAGCAAATTGCACAAAAGCTGAACTGGCCGCAGTTCCCATGTGGAAGCGGGCTGTTGTGGCGAGCGGGCTGTTGTGGCGAGCGGGCTTGCCCCGCGTTGGGCTGCGCAGCAGCCCCAAAACCAGCCGCTACGGTGTATCTGACACTGCGCATTCGGCCTACTGGGGCTGCTGCGCAGCCCAACGCGGGGCAAGCCCGCTCGCCACAATAGCTAGCTCCCACATTTTGGGTCGGCATACAGCCTTGGGATTTCAGTAATCATCCCCGCGCGCCGTCACATCCCGCTCCTCTGGCTCGGCATTCGGGTCATAGCCCACCGGGAATTTGCCCTTCAACGTCCAGGCAAACGCAATGATCTCGGCGATGGTCCGGTACAGCTCTTCGGGAATGCTGTCCCCCAGTTCCATGCGCGCCAGCAATTTCACCAGCTCGGCATTTTCATAAATCGGTACTTCGTGCTCCCGCGCCAACTTCAGAATGGCTTCGGCCAGGGCGTCGTCGCCTTTGGCGGTCAGGGCGGGAGCCGCTTTGCCGTCGTATTTGAGGGCGATGGCCTGGCGCGGTGGGTTGGGGTTTTTCATGCGGTTTCATCCACCCAGCGTTGTTCCAGCCCGGTCTTTGGCCCGCGGGGCGGGGTGCCGAGGTGGCAGTCGAGGTCGCCGACGTTGAGGCCCGACGACACCAGGCGTTCGCGCAGGCTACCCAGGTGGCTTTCGATCAGGCTGGCGGTAAACGGGCGGGTGGCCCACAACTGGCTGGAGAGTTTGCCTTCGCTCAGTTGCGCCTGGACCTGCAACGGGCCCAGGGGCTCCATGTCGAACGCCAACTCCACCCGCCAGAGCATTTTTTTGGCGTCGCGTTCGATCTTGCGTTCAGGCTCGTCCTTGTCCGGCGCCGGTTCTTCGCGCTGGAATTTGACCTGCAGTGGCACGATGTCCTGCAGGGTACGCATGGGGATTTCCATCTGCCAGGTGGTTTGCAGGCGGCCGTCGGCGGTGGTGCCGGTCTGTTCCAGGCTCGACAATTGGTGGCTCTGCAAACGGGAGATGGCGCCGGCGGCCAGGCGCAGCAGGTTTTCCAGGCTGTTTTCACCCTCCAGGCGCTGCAACAGCCGCTCCGGCAGAGGGAAGCCGCCCGGTGCGGTGCGGGCGCCCATCTGGCCGAGGGTGCCCAAGGGGCTACGCACAAAACTGGGCAGCATCTGCGCCAGGGTGTTGGCGGCCAGGATGGCATTGAGATTGGTGCTGGCGGGGAGGGCGGGCATCAGTTCGGCCACCAGGCGCAGCAGGCTGCCCTTCATGTCCAGAGGCGGGACCAACGGATTTTGCCCGGCCAGCAGCTTGGCTTCCAGCAGCGCGCCGCTGTTGTGCAGCAATTGCGCCAGCACCTTGGGGTTACTGACTTGGGCCAGGTCGGGCATGCCGGCCAGCACCCGCTCTACCGCTGCGCGCAGATCCGCCGGCAGGTCGGCAGTGCGCGGCAGGTTTTGCAGGGCGCTGAGCAAGCCTTCCAGTGAGCCCTGGCGGCTTTGCTGAGTCGCCAATTGCTGACTGACTGCCAGTTGATCGCGCAGCCCGCTCAAGGGCACGAAATCCAGAGTCTGCGCGCCCTGTACCACGGCACTGAGCAAGCTGCCGACGCGCAGCGGTTGCGGGCTTTCCAGGGTCAGGGTGGTGCCGCTCAAGGCGCTGTTGAGTACCGACACCAGCGAGCGGTATAGCGCCGGTTGCCCGGCGCCCTGGGGCAGCATCTGCGAGGTCAGGACCTTGGCTTGCAGCAAGGTGCCCAACGGCAATTGATTGGTGTCGATACGGGTCAGGGCCGCGACATTGGCGCTGAGGGCCTGTTGCAGGCTGATGGCCAGGTCGCCGGACGCCGTCTGGCTCACCGCGACGTTGCTGCCCAGGGGCAGCGGCTGGCTGCTGGCGGCCTGTACCAGGGTTTGGCGGCCACCTTCGAGGGTCAGCTTGAGCAATAGCTGAAAGGCTTCACCGCCTTGCTTGAGCGCCAGCACCTCGGCGTTCACGGTTTTTCCGGCGTCGATCAAGCCTGTCTGGGGCTCCAGCAGTTTCAGCAGTTCGCCCACTGCAGGCGCAGGCCTGGGCCCGGTGGCCGGGGCTGGGGGGAGGGTCGGAAGGTTGATGTCACCGGTCATCGTGGCCGCCGTCTCAAGGAAATTGCCCTCTTTAGAGTAGGGCATCGCATGTATAATGCCGCCCGTCTTCAAAGAGCGGGTCAAAAACATCACAACTGATTGATCCAGCTCTCTAAAACAGGCCGCCAATGCAGTTATTGTGCATCTCTTTAACGGCCGTTCCACCGCCGACTTGAACCGTAAAGGCCCGCGATCTTGTGACCAGTCCACTACTTGAAGCCGTTGCGCTTGCCTGTGAGCGAGACCTGCGGATGCTGTTCGAACACCTCGAACTGCGTCTGGCGGGCGGCGATATGGTGCAGATCAGTGGGCCCAACGGCAGCGGCAAGACCAGCCTGCTGCGCCTGCTGGCCGGTTTGATGCAGCCCACGGCAGGGCAGGTGCGCCTTAACGGCAAACCGCTGCACGAACAGCGTACGGAGCTGGCGCGCAACCTGCTGTGGATCGGCCACGCCGCCGGGATCAAGGATGTGCTGACGGCTGAAGAAAACCTCAGTTGGCTCAGCGCCCTGCATCACCCGGCTACGCGCGAGTCCATCTGGCAGGCCCTGGCCGCCGTGGGCCTGAAGGGTTTCGAAGATGTTCCCTGCCATACCCTGTCGGCCGGCCAGCAACGCCGCGTGGCCCTGGCCCGGCTGTACCTGGATGGCCCGCCGCTGTGGATCCTCGACGAACCGTTCACCGCCCTCGACAAACAGGGCGTGGCCCAGCTTGAAGAACACCTGGCCCGGCATTGCGAGCAGGGTGGCATGGTGGTCCTCACCACCCATCACACCTTGACCCGCATGCCCGCCGGCTACCGTGACCTGGACCTGGGGCGGTGGTCGGTATGAGTGTCTTTGCCCTGCTGGTCGCCCGCGAAGCTCGCTTGCTGTGTCGCCGCCCGGCCGAGTTGGCCAACCCGCTGGTGTTCTTTGCGATTGTCATCGCCTTGTTCCCTTTGGCGGTCGGCCCCGAGACTAAACTGTTGCAAACCTTGTCTCCGGGACTGGTGTGGGTAGCGGCACTTTTGTCCGTCCTGCTCTCGCTGGACGGGCTGTTTCGCAGTGATTTCGAAGATGGATCCCTCGAACAGTGGGTCCTTTCGTCGCACCCCCTGCCTCTTCTGGTACTGGCCAAGGTACTGGCACACTGGGCCTTCTCCGGCCTGGCGCTGGTCCTGCTCGCGCCGCTGCTGGCGATGATGTTGGGGCTGCCTTCCGAATGCCTGCCGGTGTTGCTGGCCTCGTTGTTGCTAGGCACCCCGGTGCTGAGCCTGCTGGGGGCCGTCGGTGCGGCACTGACCGTCGGCTTGAAGCGCGGTGGGCTGTTGCTGGCCTTGCTGATTTTGCCTTTGTATATCCCGGTGTTGATCCTGGGCAGCGGCGCCTTGCAGGCCGCGCTCATGGGGATGCCGGCGACCGGTTACCTCTTGTGGCTTGGCAGCCTGACCGCCCTGGCGGTAACCCTGACACCCTTTGCTATAGCGGCCGGCCTGAAGATCAGCGTCGGCGAATAATGAGGTCTGACCCAGTGTTTTCACTGAGTCAGTAAAGACCCTAAGCTTCTTGCAACGACAAGAAGCAACCGTGATGGAAACAGCAATGAACTGGACCTGGTTTCACAAGCTCGGCTCGCCCAAGTGGTTCTATGGCATCAGCGGCAAAATGCTGCCCTGGCTCGCCGTCGCCGCCTTCCTGCTGATCGGTATCGGCCTGGTCTGGGGCCTGGCCTTCGCGCCGCCGGACTACCAGCAGGGCAATAGCTTTCGCATCATCTATATCCACGTTCCCGCCGCGCTGCTGGCCCAGTCCTGCTACGTGATGCTGGCGGTGTGCGGCATCGTCGGCCTGGTATGGAAGATGAAGCTGGCCGACGTCGCCCTGCAATGCGCCGCGCCCATCGGTGCGTGGATGACCGCGGTGGCGCTGCTGACCGGGGCGATCTGGGGCAAGCCGACCTGGGGTTCGTGGTGGGTCTGGGATGCGCGACTAACGTCCATGTTGATCCTGCTGTTTCTGTACTTCGGTCTGATTGCCCTGGGCAACGCGATCAGCAATCGTGAGAGTGCCGCAAAGGCCTGCGCGGTGCTGGCGATTGTCGGCGTGATCAATATCCCGATCATCAAGTACTCCGTGGAGTGGTGGAACACCCTGCACCAGGGCGCCACCTTCACCCTCACCGAAAAACCGGCTATGCCCGTGGAAATGTGGGCGCCGCTGCTGCTGATGGTCCTGGGCTTCTACTGCTTTTTCGGCGCGGTGCTGCTGATGCGCATGCGCCTCGAAGTGCTCAAGCGTGAAGCCCGCGCCAGCTGGGTCAAGGTCGAAGTGCAAAACAGCCTGGGAGCCCGTGGATGAGTTTCGCCTCTTTCAGTGATTTTCTCGCCATGGGCCACCACGGCCTGTACGTCTGGACCGCCTATGGCATCAGCCTGGCAGTCCTGGCCCTCAACGTCGTTGCGCCGATCCTGGCCCGCAAGCGTTACCTGCAACAAGAGGCGCGTCGTCTGCGCCGGGAGACCGATAAGTGAATCCGCTGCGTAGAAAGCGTCTGTTGATCATCCTTGCCATCCTGGTGGGCGTCGGCGTTGCCGTGGGCCTGGCCTTGAGCGCCTTGCAGCAGAACATCAACCTGTTCTATACCCCGACCCAGATCGCCAATGGCGAAGCGCCGCAAGACACGCGCATCCGTGCCGGTGGCATGGTCGAGGCCGGCTCCCTGAAACGTTCCGGCGACTCCCTGGACGTGACCTTCGTGGTCACCGACTTCAACAAATCGGTGACCATCGCCTACCGTGGCATCCTCCCGGACCTGTTCCGCGAAGGGCAGGGCATCGTGGCCCTCGGCAAGATCAACGCCCAGGGCGTGGTGGTGGCCGACGAAGTGCTGGCCAAGCACGATGAAAAATACATGCCGCCGGAAGTGACCAAGGCCCTGAAAGAAAGCGGCCAATCCGCGCCAACCCAAGCCAAGGAGGGTTAAGCAATGACCTCTACATTGTTTATTCCCGAGTTGGGCCAGTTGGCGATGATCCTCGCCCTGTGCTTTGCCATCGTCCAGGCCATCGTGCCGCTGCTGGGCGCCTGGCGCGGTGATCGGCTGTGGATGAGCCTGGCGCAACCCGCCGCCTGGGGCCAGTTCGCGTTCCTGGCGTTCGCCTTTGGTTGCCTGACCTACGCCTTTATGACCGACGACTTTTCCGTCGCCTATGTCGCCAGCAACTCCAACAGCGCTTTGCCCTGGTACTACAAGTTCAGCGCCGTCTGGGGTGCCCACGAAGGCTCCCTGCTGCTGTGGGCCTTCATCCTTGGCGGCTGGACCTTTGCGGTGTCGGTGTTCTCCCGGCAGTTGCCGCAAGTGATGCTGGCGCGGGTGCTGGCGGTGATGGGCATGATCAGCATCGGCTTCCTGCTGTTCTTGATCATGACCTCCAACCCGTTCGAGCGGATTCTGCCGCAGATTCCCGTGGACGGTCGCGACCTCAACCCGCTGCTGCAGGATATCGGCCTGATCGTCCACCCGCCGATGCTATACATGGGTTATGTGGGCTTCTCCGTGGCTTTCGCCTTTGCCATCGCCGCCTTGCTCGGCGGGCGTCTCGACGCCGCCTGGGCGCGCTGGTCGCGGCCGTGGACCATCGTCGCCTGGGCCTTCCTGGGTATCGGCATCACCCTGGGCTCGTGGTGGGCCTACTATGAACTCGGCTGGGGCGGCTGGTGGTTCTGGGACCCGGTGGAAAACGCCTCCTTCATGCCCTGGCTGGTGGGCACGGCGCTGATTCACTCCCTGGCAGTCACGGAAAAACGCGGCGTGTTCAAGAGCTGGACGGTGTTGCTGGCCATCGCCGCCTTCTCCCTGAGCCTGCTGGGCACCTTCCTCGTGCGTTCCGGCGTGCTGACGTCGGTGCATGCGTTCGCTGCCGACCCTGAGCGCGGCGTGTTCATCCTGATCTTCCTGCTCTGCGTGGTGGGCGGCTCGCTGACCCTGTTCGCCCTGCGTGCGCCGGTGGTCAAGAGCCACGTGGGCTTCAACCTGTGGTCGCGGGAAACCCTGCTGCTGGGGAACAACCTGGTCCTGGTGGTCGCCGCTTCGATGATCCTGCTGGGCACCCTGTACCCGCTGGTGCTCGATGCCCTGACCGGCGCCAAGCTGTCGGTCGGCCCGCCGTACTTCAACGCCTTGTTCATCCCATTGATGGGCCTGCTGATGGTGGTGATGGCGATTGGCGTGCTGGTGCGCTGGAAAGACACCCCGGTCAAATGGCTGCTGGGCATGCTCACTCCGGTGTTGCTGGGCAGTGCCGCCTTGTCGGTGATTGCCGGGATTGCCTACGGCGACTTCAACTGGGCCGTGCTCGCGACCTTCATGCTGGCGGCCTGGGTGTTGCTGGCCGGCGTGCGCGATATCTTCGACAAGACCCGCCACAAGGGCCTGATCAAAGGCCTGCCGACCCTGACCCGCAGTTACTGGGGTATGCAGATCGCCCACATCGGCATCGCCGTGTGTGCCCTGGGCGTGGTGTTGTCCAGCCAGAACAGCGCCGAGCGCGACTTGCGCCTGGCCCCTGGCGAGTCCATGGACCTGGCGGGCTACCAGTTCGTGTTTGAAGGTGCCAAGCACTTCGAAGGGCCGAACTTCACTTCCGACAAAGGCACCGTGCGCGTGGTGCGCAACGGCAAGCAAATCGCCGTGCTGCACCCGGAGAAACGCCTGTACACCGTGCAAAGCTCGATGATGACTGAAGCCGGGATCGACGCCGGGTTCACCCGTGATCTCTACGTGGCACTGGGCGAGCCGTTGGGCGATGGCGCCTGGGCCGTGCGCGTGCACGTCAAACCGTTTGTGCGCTGGATCTGGTTCGGTGGCCTGCTGACCGGCTTCGGCGGGTTGCTGGCCGCGATGGACCGGCGTTACCGGGTCAAGGTCAAGAGCCGGGTGCGTGAAGCCCTTGGCATGCAAGGAGCCGCTGTATGAAGCGTTGGTTGATGGTATTGCCGCTGGCGCTGTTTCTGCTGGTCGCGGTGTTTTTGTATCGCGGCCTGTACCTGGACCCGGCCGAACTGCCGTCGGCGATGATCGGCAAGCCGTTCCCGGCGTTCTCGCTGCCGACGGTGCAGGGCGACAAAACCCTGACCCAGGCCGATCTGATCGGCAAACCGGCCCTGGTCAACGTGTGGGCCACCTGGTGCATCTCGTGCCGCGTGGAGCACCCGGTGCTGAACAAACTGGCCGAGAAGGGCGTGGTGATCTACGGCATCAACTACAAGGACGACAATGCGGCGGCCTTGAAGTGGCTGGCGGAATTCCACAACCCGTACCAGTTGGACGTGCGCGATGAAGACGGCAACCTGGGCCTGAACCTCGGCGTCTACGGTGCCCCGGAAACCTTCTTTATCGACGCCAAGGGCGTGATCCGCGACAAATTCGTGGGGGTGATCGACGAAGTGGTCTGGCGCGAACAACTGGCGGCCAAGTACCAGGCCCTGGTGGATGAGGCCAAGCCATGAAGCGTTGGCTGACCGCTGCTGTATTGGCGTTGGGGCTGGTGGGCGTGGCCCATGCCGCCATCGACACCTATGAATTCGCCCGGGATGGCGACCGCGAGCGTTTCCGCGAGCTGACCAAGGAACTGCGCTGCCCCAAGTGCCAGAACCAGGACATCGCCGACTCCAACGCGCCGATTGCCGCCGACCTGCGCAAAGAGATTTTCCGCATGTTGGGCGAGGGCAAGGACAACCAGCAGATCATCGACTTCATGGTTGATCGCTACGGTGAGTTCGTCCGCTACAAGCCGGCGTTGACCGGCAAGACCGCCTTGCTCTGGTTTGGCCCCGCTGCCCTGTTGCTGGGCGGCCTGGTGGTCATGGCCGTGATCGTCCGCCGTCGCCGTGCGGCTCCCACCGATGGCAGCGACGCGCTATCTGCCCAAGAGCGCCAACGCCTCGACCAACTGCTGGACAAAAAAACTGATGATTGATTTCTGGCTCGCAGCTGGCCTGCTGCTCCTGGTTGCCTTGAGTTTCCTGTTGATCCCGGTGTTGCGCGTACGTCGCGCCCAGCGTGAAGAAGACCGCACCGCGCTGAACGTCGCGCTGTATCAGGAACGTGTTGCCGAACTGCAAACCCAACAAAGCGAAGGCGTGCTCAACGCGGCGCAACTCGACACCGGTCGTGCCGAAGCCGCCCGTGAATTGCTGGCCGATACTGAAGGCGTGGAAAAGCCCCGGGAATCGCGCCTGGGCAAACCGCTGCCACTGCTGGCCGCGGTGCTGGTGCCGGTATTGGGCCTGGCGCTGTACCTGCATTACGGCGCCATCGACAAAGTTGAACTGACCCGCGAATTCGCCGAGCCGCCGGTGTCGCTTGCCGACATGACCCAGCGCCTGGAACGGGCAGCGGCGGCGCAACCGGATTCGGCCGAAGGCCTGTACTTCCTGGGGCGCGCCTACATGGCCCAGGACCGCTCGGCGGATGCGGCCAAGGTCTTCGAGCGCGCCGTGGCCCTGGCCGGTCGCCAGCCGGAACTGCTCGGGCAGTGGGCCCAGGCGCAGTACTTTGCCAACAACAAGCAATGGTCGCCGCAGCTTCAGGCCTTGACCGACGAAGCGCTGAAGCTCGATCCGAAGGAAGTCACCAGCCTCGGCCTGCTGGGCATCGCCGCCTTTGAGGGCCAGCGGTACCAGGACGCCATCGACTACTGGAATCGCCTGCTGGCCCAGTTGCCGGAGCACGACAACTCCCGCGCAGCGCTGCAAGGCGGCATCGACCGTGCAGCCGAGAAGTTGAAAGAAGGTGGCGGTGTTGTCGCCCCGAGCGTCAAGAGCGCCGTGATGAAAGTGCGTGTGGACCTCGCGGCTGACGTCAAAGCCCGTGCGCTGCCGACTGACAGCGTCTTCATCTTCGCCCGTGCCGTTTCCGGCCCGCCGGCGCCACTGGCGGCCAAGCGCGTGACCGTGGCCGACCTGCCGGTGACCGTCGAACTGGGCGATGCCGACGCGATGATGCCGCAGTTGAAACTGTCCAACTTCGCCGAAGTCCAACTGGTTGCGCGCATCTCACGGGCCGGTCAACCGACTGCCGGCGAGTGGATCGGCCGCAGTCAACCCCTGGCCAGCAGCACCACCGCGACCCAGCAGTTGACCATCGACAGTCCGGATCAATAATTTCGAGGAAACGCCCATGACCGCCATCGCTCGTATCACCCTGCTCAGCCTGGTATTGGGCTTGAGTGCTTGCGCGGTTCATCGGCCACCACCAGCCCCTACGGGCCCGACCATTCCACCGTCGGGCCCGTCGACCCAGCCGAGCAGCAAACCCAGCGGCCCGGTCATCGCCCCGCCCAAACCCTTGCCGAGCAAATCCCCGACCTTCGCCCCGCCTCCCGGCGCTGCCAGCCATTGGGACGGCAAGATGCAGGTCTACGTGCTGGACGAGCAACCGGACACCTTCTACCGCCAGCGCACCTACTACCGCTGGAGCAACGGCTGGAGCCGCTCCATCAGCCCGAACGGGCCATGGGAAGAGACCAATGTGCAGGGTGTACCGCCGGGGTTGAGCAAGCAGTACGCGAAATGACAAAAGGCGACCTTCGGGTCGCCTTTTTCTTGCCCGCCTGGCACACCGCTACCCATGCCATCACCCTTCTACTGCAGGACCTGGCTTGCCAGCGAAAAACTTCCAGGCGCTGCGGTCATCCTGATGACCTTCGCTGGCAAGCCAACTCCTACAGGGCATTGCAGAAGCTAAAATCTTAACAACCACGCAAGTCCGGAAGCGGCGTGCGGTTGCCGGCAATTGCCTGGAAAGTGCAGATGGGCGCGCCGAACGTGGTGCGTGGTGGGGCCCACTCGGGTAATGTGGCCAGCGCCGGGCGGGCTGCCGGTAGTCCAACAAGTCTGGCGACAAGCCAAGAGGGTGTTTTGATGGCGGGCAGGTTGATCTATCTCATCGGGCCATCGGGTTCGGGCAAGGACAGCCTGTTGGATGCCGCGCGTGCGCCATTGGCCGAGCGCGGCTGCCGCATTGTGCGGCGGGTCATCACCCGTTCGGCGGAAGCGGTGGGCGAGGCCGCCGAGGGCGTAAGCCCCGCGCAATTCGCGACACTGCAAGCCGAGGGCGGCTTTGCCCTCAGTTGGCAGGCCAATGGTTTGTCTTATGGTATTCCACGGCAGATCGACGACTGGCTGGCGGCCGGCGACGATGTGCTGGTCAATGGCTCCCGTGGGCACCTGGCGCAAACCCGCGCCCGTTATCCGACGCTGTTGGTGGTGCTGCTGACGGTGGACCAGGCGGTGTTGCGCCAACGCTTGCTGGCGCGGGGCCGTGAGTCGGTGGCAGAAATCGACGCACGCCTGGCCCGCAACGCACAGTTCAGCGACAGCCTGAAGGCCGCGCCCGGGGTGTTCCTGCTGGATAACTCCGGGCCGTTGGCGCACACCGTCGCCCGATTGCTCGATTGTCTGGAGCCGGGGCATTCGGCATGCGCCTGACCCTGCTGGGCACCGGCGATGCCCGTCAAGTCCCGGTGTATGGCTGCGAATGCGCCGCCTGTGCCCTGGCGCGCAGCCATGAACACTTGCGCCGCCGCGCGTGCAGCGCGCTGATCGAGTGCGGCGACCAGCGCTGGTTGATCGACAGCGGGCTGACAGACCTGACCGAGCGCTTCCCGCCACGCAGCCTCAACGGCATTCTGCAGACCCACTACCATGCGGATCATGCCCAGGGCCTGCTGCATTTGCGCTGGGGCCAGGGCCTGATCATTGCGGTGCATGGCCCGGCCGATGCAGAAGGCCTGTCGGACCTCTACAAACACCCCGGTATCCTTGATTTCAGCCAGCCCTTTGCCGAGTTCGAAACCCGGCAGTTTGGCGAACTGGCGGTCACCGCGTTGCCCCTCCAGCATTCCAAGCCGACGTTCGGGTACCTGCTGCAAGGGCAGGGGCGGCGCCTGGCCTATCTGACCGATACCACGGGCCTGCCGCCGGCAACCATTGCCTGGTTGCGCCGCGAGCCCCTGGATGTGATGGTCATCGACTGCTCCATGCCACCGCAACCCCAGGCGCCGCGCAATCACAATGACCTGACATTGGCCCTGCACTGCATCGACGCGTGCGGAGCCGAGCTTGGGGTGTTGACTCACGTCGGGCACACGCTGGATGCCTGGCTGTTGCAGCATCGCGCTGAGCTGCCGGGGCATGTGACGGTGGGCTGGGATGGGCGGGTGCTTTAACCCAAGGGCTGCGGCTTTTCAATATCCGGCAAAACAACCGCCAGTCTGCCTCGATAAATCTGTGCTTGAGTAAAGATAACTCTGGGGTTATTTTTATTCGGGCCAGAGCAAGGAGGCTGTGGTGCAAAGCAGGCTATTGATCAAGGAACTGCAAGCGGCGGGCTGGGTGCTGGATCGGGTCACGGGCAGCCATCATATTTTCACGCATCGCTATAACCCGTACACGATACCGGTGCCCCATCCCAAGAAGGACCTGCCCTTGGGCACCGTGCGAAGTATCAGGCAGCGTGCCGGGCTGTTTTCGTTCTAGAGCGGTTTTTAAGGAGAATATTCATGCAATACCCAATCTGTATCGAATGGGGCGATGACTTTACCGCCACCGGTATCCAGATCCCCGATATTCCAGGTGCGGTGACCGCCGGGGACAGTTTTGAAGAGGCTTACAACGCGGCAGTGGAAGTGGCGCACATCATGCTGCAAGAGATGGCCAGTGAAGGCCGGGCGATTCCCATGCCGACCTCGGTCGCGGCGCACCACGGCAACGAGGAATACGCCGGGATGGGCTGGGGCATGCTGGAGCTCGATATCTCGCCTTACCTGGGCAAGACCGAGAAGGTCAATGTGACCTTGCCAGGGTATGTGATCCAGCGCATTGACCGGTATGTACGCGAGCACAAGGTGAAGAGCCGCTCATCATTCCTGGCGGATGCGGCGTTGGAGAAGTTGGTGCGTTCTTGATTGTGCTGGGCTGAATGTAGATCGGATGTTTCTTGAGCAACTGACGATTTGCCTTGAAAAATTCTGTTCCTTTTTGCGTTTTTTTATGGGGGCTCTTGCGGTTGCTTGGGACAGGATCCTGGGCGTGGCGGCGTGGTCTTGAACGTCAGGCGCTGACTGTCGAAGCGCCTCTGGAAACACTCATGAACCGCAACAGGGCCACCAGGGGGAACGCGCTGCCCACCAGGATCACCCCAAACCAGCCGCCGTGTTCATACACACTGCTGGCAATCGCCGAGCCCAGGGCACCGCCGATGAAGATACTGGTCATGTACAGCGCATTCAGACGGCTGCGGCTATGGGCATCGAGGGCGTAGATGGTGCGCTGGCCGAGGACCATGTTCATTTGCACGCAGAAATCCAGGACCACGCCGGTGACCATCAAGCCGATGACACTGTAGGCCGGGTGTACCAACGCAGGCAGAAAACTCAAGGTTGCCAACAACATTGCCAGCAGCGAAGCACGATGGGTATGGCCGGCATCTGCCAGGCGTCCGCTGATCGGCGCGGCAATGGCGCCGAGGGCACCCACCAAGGCAAACAGGGCGATTTCACTTTGGCTCAGGCCGTGGTTACGCGAGAGCTCCAGGGGGGCGGCAGTCCAGAACAGGCTGAAGGCGGCGAACATACAGCCCTGGTAGAACGCCCGTTGGCGCAGCAAAGATTGCTGACGCAGCAGTGAGCCCAACGACCCCAGCAACTGGCCGTAGCTGGCGCTGTGGTCGGGCTGGCGCTTGGGCACGGTCCGCCACAGCACCAGGCTGATAGCGGCCATCATCGCTGCCGCCGCCATGAACATCGCCCGCCAGCCGAAGTGGTCGGCGACCAAGCTGGAAACCGGACGTGCCAGCAGGATGCCCAGCAACAGGCCGCCCATGATGCTGCCCACCACCCGACCACGGGATTCGGCCGGCGCCAGGTGCGCGGCCAGGGGAATCAGGATCTGTACCGACACCGAGCTGAAGCCGATCAGCAACGACACCAGCAAAAACAGGTTGGGTTGTTCGGTAAACGCCGCGCCCAGCAGGCTGGCAATGGCAACCACGGTGGTGATGATCATCAGCCGGCGGTTTTCCAACAGGTCGCCCAGCGGCACGAGGAAGAACAGACCCAGGGCATAACCGATCTGGGTCAGGGACACAATCAGACTGGCCATGGCGGGTGTCAGGCCGATATCCGGGGCGATCAGTTCAATGATCGGTTGTGCGTAATAGATGTTGGCGACAATGGCGCCGCAGCAGAACGCAAACAGCAGCACCATGCCACGGGTCAGGGGGGCGGTCGCGGGCGGGGTAGCGATCATGGTGTTCTCGTTAAAACGGGGAAGGAGGGCGTGAAGGGTAAAGGGTAGGCGAAGGAAGGGAGTAAGTGTTACTGATGATTTCAGTCATGCCTGGCATTGATGCCTTACGTGCAAGCCAATGTGGGGGCGGGCTTGTGTGGGAGCGGGCTTGCTCGCGAATGCGGTGGGTCAGACAAATAGTTTTTGACTGATACACCCCATTCGCGAGCAAGCCCACACACAAGCCCGCTCTCACATTCAGTTACTGGCCGCTGTAGATCTGGTCGAATACCCCGCCATCATTGAAGTGGGTCTTTTGCACGGTGCGCCAGTCACCAAAGGTCTTCTCCACCGACAAGAAGTCGACTTTCGGGAAGCGATCGGTGTATTTGGCCAGCACTGCCGGGTCCCGTGGACGCAGGTAGTTGTTGGCGGCAATTTCCTGGCCTTCGGCCGACCACAGGTATTTCAGGTAGTCATTGGCCACGTCACGGGTGCCTTTTTTGTCGACCACTTTATCGACTACCGACACCGGTGGCTCGGCTTCGGCAGAGACGCTTGGGTAGACCACTTCGAATTGATCGCGGCCGAATTCACGGGCAATCATTTCCGCTTCGTTTTCAAAGGTCACCAGCACGTCGCCGATCTGGTTGGTCATGAAGGTCGTGGTGGCGGCACGGCCACCGGTATCGAGCACCGGTGCTTGCTTGAACAGCTTGCCAACAAAATCCTTGGCCTTGTTTTCATCACCGCCGTTCTTCAGCACATAGCCCCAGGCCGACAGGTAGGTATAGCGACCGTTACCCGAGGTCTTGGGGTTGGGCACGATCACCTGCACGCCATCCTTGAGCAGATCCGGCCAGTCTTTCAGGGCCTTGGGGTTGCCCTTGCGCACGATAAACACGGTGGCGGACGTGAACGGCGCACTGTTGTTCGGCAGGCGGGTGACCCAGTTGTCTGGCACCAGTTTGCCGTTGTCGGCCAGGGCGTTGATGTCGGTGGCCATGTTCATGGTGATCACGTCAGCCGGCAGGCCGTCGATGACCGAACGCGCCTGTTTGCTGGAACCGCCGAAGGACATCTGCAAGGTCAACTTGTCGTCCGGGTGCTCGGCTTGCCAGTGCTTCTGGAACGCGGCGTTGTAATCCTTGTAGAAGTCGCGCATCACGTCATAGGAGACGTTGAGCAGGGTGGTCGAGGCAGCCTGGGCACCGATAGACAGTGCAAGGCCGGCGGCCAGGAGAGAAGCGCTAACGAGTTTTTTCACTGCTCATTCCTTGTTGTTCGAGAAGGTAGTGGCTTATAGCCCACGACTATAGCCGGGGCGGCATAGACGCTTAAAGATTAAAAAGAACTTTGCTTATTCCACTTTCTGATAGAGCCCGTTGCCACAGCGCGAACAGAAGGCCGCGTTGGGTTCATGGGTGTTTTTCTTGCACACCGGGCAGTCATGTTGCAGTTGCTCGCCGCGCATGGCGTTGGCCAGTTCGGCGGTAAAAATTCCGGTAGGCACGGCGATGATCGAGTAACCGGTGATCATCACCAGCGACGAGATCACCTGGCCCAGCGGGGTCTTGGGCACGATGTCGCCAAAGCCCACGGTGGTCAGGGTCACGATAGCCCAGTAAATACCCTTGGGGATGCTGGTAAAACCATGCTCCGGGCCTTCAATCACGTACATCAGGGTGCCGAACACCGTTACCAGGGTGCAGACACTGACCAGGAACACCACGATCTTCTGCTTGCTGCCGCGCAGCGCCGACATCAGGTAGTTGGCTTGCTTGAGGTACGGGCTGAGCTTGAGCACACGGAAGATCCGCAGCATGCGGATGATGCGGATAATCAGCAGGTACTGGGCGTCGCTGTAGTACAGGGCAAGGATGCCGGGGACGATGGCCAGCAAGTCCACCAACCCGTAGAAGCTGAAGGCATAGCGCAACGGCTTGGGCGAGCAATACAGGCGCAGGCCGTACTCGATAGCGAAGATCAGCGTGAAGCCCCACTCGATATAGGCCAGCACATCAGCGTAGTTCTGGTGCACTTCGTCGATGCTGTCGAGCATCACGATCACCAGGCTTGCGAGGATGATCAGCAACAGGATGCCGTCAAAACGCCGCCCGGCTGCCGTGTCGCTCTGGAATACCATGACGTAGAGCCGCTGGCGCCAGTCGTTGTTGCTGTCCATGTAGTCCGCCTGAATCGAAGGTCTGCGAAGCCTAGGGGGATTCGAACGGGCTGTCCATGTTGGCCCTGTGCCGCAGGCGCAACGTCGCGCGCACCAGCCAGCAGGCCAGGATAAACGGTGCCGTCAGCGGCGCCAGGTGCAGGCCGGCAAAACCGGGGGCAAGCAGGCTTGCCAGGAGGATGCCGAGCAAAGGCAGCCAGGGTTGGCGCCGGTACTGGCTCAGAGCCAGGGCGGCAAGCGCGGGGTTGTAGCTGTGCAGGCCGAGCAGGGCCCCGGTGGGGTCGTCGAGCAGCAGGCCGAGTGCCACGCCGCTGCTGGCGCCGAGCATCGCCCAGAGTGCCGCGCGAGGGCTGGCCAGCAGCAGGCCAAGGGCGATCAACAGGCCGGCCAGCGGTTGATCCAACAGTATGATCTGGCCCAGGCCGACCAGTGGGGCGCCGAGCCAGGCGAGGGAGTCCGCTGGGGTTACCGGCAGCGCGGCGGGTGAGACCGTGCCGAGCAACAACCAGCCGATGGCCACGAAGGGCACGGTATAGGCCGGCAGGTCATCGCCATGGACCATGCGCTTGACCCATTGCCGGGTCAGGATCGCACTCAGGCCCCCGCACGCCAGGATCAGCGGCGGTACCAGCGCCGACCAGGCGAAGTGCTGGCTGATCAGCAAACCCAGCAACACACCGTTATAGCTATAGAGCCCGGCCTGGCGCTCGGCCTTGGGGTAGTCGCGGCGCTGGGCGGTGAGCAAACCGGCGACCCCGCCCAGCAGCGCACCGCCAAGCAGGGCCGGGGCGCAGGAGAGGATTGCCAACAGGCACAGCAGGCCACACAGCGGGTGGCGCTGCAGGAAGATCTGGCTGAAGCCGTTGAGCAGGGCTTCGGCCCAGTCGGGGCAGGTTGGGTTGGGCATGGTGAGGAAGTCAGGGAGACCGAGTTGCCCTTATCGCGGGCAAGCCCACTCCCACATTTTGATTGGCGAACCCAATCAAGTGTGGGAGCGGGCTTGCCCGCGATGAGGCCCGAACAGACGCTAGATCAACGTCTCAATGCGCAGCGAGTTGGTCGACCCCGGCTGCCCAAAGGGCACCCCCGCGGTGATCAACAACGTATCCCCACGCTGCGCCATGCCCTGGGCCTGGGCGATTTCCAGCGCCGTGGAACACACCTCGTCCACTTGCCGCAACCGATCATTGACCACCGAATGCACGCCCCAGGCCACGCTCAGGCGCCGGGCGGTGGACAGGTTCGGCGTGAGATTGAGGATCGGCACCGCCGGCCTTTCCCGCGCCGCGCGCAGGCTGGAGCTACCCGACTCGCTGTAGTTCACCAGCACCGCTACCGGCAGGATGCTGCTGATCCGGCGGATTGCGCAGCTGATGGCGTCGGACACCGTGGCGTCGGCCTTGGGTCGACTTACATCCAGCTGGGTCTGGTAATCCGGGCCGTTCTCCACCTGGCGAATGATCTTGCTCATCATCTGCACCGCTTCCAATGGGTACTCGCCGGAGGCGGTTTCGGCCGACAACATCACCGCATCGGTGCCCTCGGCGACGGCATTGGCCACGTCAGTGACTTCGGCGCGGGTGGGTGCCGGCGAGAAACGCATGGATTCGAGCATCTGCGTGGCCACCACCACCGGCTTGCCCAACTGGCGGCAGGTGCTGATGATGTCTTTTTGGATTTGCGGCACGCTTTCGGCCGGCACTTCCACACCCAGATCCCCTCTGGCGACCATGATCGCATCGCTCAGCTCGGCGATTTCCTGCAGGTAGCGCACCGCCGAGGGCTTCTCGATCTTCGCCATCAAGAACGCCTTGTCGCCGATCAGCTCGCGGGCTTCGCGGATGTCTTCGGGACGCTGCACAAACGACAGCGCCACCCAGTCCACGCCCAGTTCCAGGCCAAAGCTCAGGTCGCGGCGGTCTTTGGCGGTCAGTGGGCTGAGTTCCAACAAGGCTTGTGGGACATTCACCCCTTTACGGTCGGACAGTTCACCGCCATTCAATACCGTGGTGTCGATTGCATCGGCATGTTTGGTAATCACCCGCAGGCGCAGCTTGCCGTCGTCCAGCAGCAGGTCCATGCCCGGCTCCAGGGCCTTGATGATTTCCGGATGGGGCAGGTTGACCCGGCGCTGGTCGCCCGGCGTGGGGTCAAGGTCCAGGCGCAAGGCCTGGCCACGCACCAGCTGCACCTTGCCCTCGGCAAAACGCCCGACGCGCAGTTTCGGCCCCTGCAGGTCCATCAGGATCCCCAGCGGGTAGTTGAGCTGGCGCTCGACCTGGCGGATCCACTGGTAGCGCTGGGCATGGTCGGCGTGATCGCCATGGCTGAAGTTCAGGCGGAAGATATTCACCCCGGCTTGCACCAGCTCGCGGATGTCATCGATGCCGTCGGTGGCCGGCCCCAGGGTGGCGAGGATTTTGACCTTCTTGTCAGGCGTCATGTTCAGGACTCTCAAGTATCAGAATGGCGCGGAAGTCGTTGACGTTGGTACGGGTCGGCTCGGTGACGATCAACGCGTCGAGTGCCGCGAAATAGCCGTAGCCATTGTTGTTGTCCAGCTCATCGCTGGCCGACAGGCCCAAGGCCTCGGCGCGGGCGTAACTGGTGGGGGTCATGATCGCCCCGGCGTTGTCTTCGGAACCGTCGATGCCGTCGGTGTCGCCGGCCAGGGCGTACACGCCGGGCAGGCCCTTGAGGCTGTCGGTCAGGCTTAGCAGGAACTCGGCGTTGCGTCCGCCACGGCCATTGCCGCGCACGGTCACGGTGGTCTCGCCGCCGGACAGGATCACGCAGGGCGCTGCCAGTGGCTGGCCGTGCTGGATGATCTGCCGGGTGATGCCGGCGTGGACCTTGGCCACGTCCCGGGCTTCGCCTTCCAGGTCGCCGAGGATCAGCGGGCTGAAACCGGCCTGGCGCACTTTTACCGCCACTGCTTCCAAAGACTGCTGCGGCCGTGCGATCAGTTGGAAATGGCTGCGCGCAAGGCACGGATCGCCGGGTTTGACGGTCTCCGACTCAGGGCTTTGCAACCAACTGCGCACCGAGGCCGGGATGTCGATCTGGTAACGCTTGAGGATCGCCAGCGCTTGTTGCGAGGTGCTCGGGTCGCCCACGGTCGGGCCCGAGGCAATCACTGTGGCTTGATCGCCCGGTACGTCGGAAATCGCGTAGGTGTAGACGCTGGCGGGCCAGGACGCCTTGGCCAATCGCCCGCCCTTGATCGCCGAGAGGTGCTTGCGCACGCAATTCATCTCGCCGATGGTGGCGCCGGATTTGAGCAGGGCCTTGTTGATCGCTTGCTTGTCGGCCAGGGTAATCCCTGCTGCGGGCAAGGCCAGCAGGGCGGAGCCGCCGCCGGACAAGAGGAAGATCACGCGGTCGTCTTCGGTCAGGTTGCTGATCAGCTCCAGCACGCGCTTGGCCACGGCCTGGCCAGCAGCATCGGGCACTGGGTGCGCGGCTTCGACCACTTCGATTTTCTGGCAGGGCGCGCCGTGGCCGTAGCGGGTGACCACCAGGCCTGAGACTTGGCCTTGCCAGCTGTTTTCCACCACCAGGGCCATGGCGGCCGCAGCTTTGCCCGCGCCGATCACGATCACGCGGCCGCTGCGGTCAGCGGGTAGGTAAGGTTCGAGGACTTGCCGGGGGTGGGCAGCGTCGATGGCTGTGGCAAACAGCTCGCGAAGCAGATGTTGCGGATCGACCGACATAAGCGGGCTCCCGGATTTTTGTTATTGGATTTGAAGCTTGGAACCGGATCAAAATGTGGGAGCGGGCTTGCTCGCGATGGTCTTACATTCAACATCCATGCTGACTGGAACACCGCTATCGCGACGATGCGGCGACCCGACAAGCCCGCTCCCACATTTTGATCCCGTTCCAAAGGTGGATCGCAGGCGGGGTTACTTATCGCGAATCGAGAAGTTCGCCATATGCTCCAGGCCCTTGATCAGCGCTGAATGGTCCCAGTTGCCGCCGCCAATCGCGGTGCAGGTGCTGAACACTTGTTGGGTGCCGGCGGTGTTGGGCAGGTTGATCCCCAGCTCCTTTGCACCGGCCAGGGCCAGGTTCAAGTCCTTCTGGTGCAGGTTGATACGGAAGCCCGGGTCGAAGGTGCCTTTGATCATGCGCTCGCCATGCACTTCGAGGATCTTCGACGAGGCGAAGCCACCCATCAGCGCTTCGCGTACCTTGGCCGGATCTGCGCCGTTCTTCGAAGCAAACAGCAGCGCTTCAGCCACGGCCTGGATGTTCAGGGCGACGATGATCTGGTTCGCCACCTTGGCGGTCTGGCCATCGCCATTGCCACCCACCAGGGTGATGTTCTTGCCCATGCTCTGGAACAGCAACAGGGCGCGCTCGAAGGTCTGCGGCTCGCCACCGACCATGATGCTCAGGGTCCCGGCCTTGGCGCCGACTTCACCACCCGATACCGGGGCGTCGAGGTACTGCGCGCCAGTGGCGTTGATCTTCGCGGCAAAAGCCTTGGTGGCGGTGGGCGAGATCGAACTCATGTCGATCACCACTTTGTTCGGCGACAGGCCGGCCGCTACACCATCGGCGCGGAACAACACGTCATCGACCTGAGGGGTGTCGGGCACCATGACGATGATGAACTCTGCTTCCTGGGCCACTTGCTGCGGGTTGGCCAGGGCCACGGCACCGGCGGCGATCAGCTCGGCGGGTGCTTTGCCATGGTGCTCGGACAGGAACAGTTGATGACCTGCTTTCTGCAGGTTCGCGGCCATGGGTTGGCCCATGATGCCGGTGCCGATAAAGCCGATTTTAGCCATGATCAAATCCTCTTTTTATTCGTTATGCAGGTTTTGCACTGCCCCCTGTGGGAGCTGGCTTGCCTGCGATGGCTTCACCTGGGTATGCCTGATACACCGAGGTGTCTGCATCGCAGGCAAGCCAGCTCCTACAGGTTTTTATGGTGTCGGTCAGATCGCGTTATGGGTCTTGAGCCAGCCAAGGCCGGCTTCGGTCGTGGTCAACGGCTTGTACTCGCAGCCCACCCAGCCCTGATATCCAATCCGCTCCAGATGCTCGAATAGGAAGCGGTAGTTGATCTCACCCGTGCCCGGCTCGTTGCGCCCTGGGTTGTCGGCCAACTGGATATGGTTGATCTGATCCAGGTGAGTGGCCATGGTGCGGGCCAGGTCGCCTTCCATGATTTGCATGTGATAGATGTCGTATTGCAGGAACAGGTTGGCGCTGCCCACTTGTTCGCGGATCGCCAGGGCCTGGGCCGTGTTGTTCAGGTAGAAACCGGGAATGTCGCGGGTGTTGATCGCTTCCATCACCAGCTTGATGCCCACCGCTTGCAGCTTGTCGGCGGCGTACTTGAGGTTGGCGACAAAGGTTTTTTCCAGGGTGGCGTCATCCACGCCGGCAGGGCGAATCCCCGCCAGGCAGTTGATCTGGGTATTGCCCAGCACCTGGGCATAGGCGATGGCCAGGTTGACCCCCGCGCGGAATTCCTCGACCCGCTCAGGGTGGCAGGCCAGGCCGCGCTCGCCGCTGGCCCAGTCGCCGGCCGGCAGGTTGAACAGCACTTGGGTCAGGCCGTGGGCGTCGAGTTGCGCCTTGATTTCGGCAGAGCTGAACTCGTAGGGGAACAGGTATTCCACCCCACTGAAACCGGCGTCGGCGGCGGCTTTGAAGCGGGCGAGAAAGTCCTGCTCGGTAAACAGCATGGACAGGTTGGCGGCAAAACGCGGCATGGTGTTCTCCTTAATCGAGCATTGAAATGGCAGTCGGTGCGTCGTTGCCCACCAGGGCCAGATCTTCGAATTCGTTGACGGCGTTGATCTCGGTGCCCATGGAAATATTGGTCACGCGCTCCAGAATGATCTCGACAATCACCGGCACCTTGAACTCTTCGATCATTGCCTGGGCCTTGCGCAGCGCTGGCTGGATCTGGCCCGGCTCGAATACACGCAGGGCCTTGCAACCCAGGCCTTCGGCGACGGCGACGTGGTCGACGCCATAACCGTTGAGTTCCGGGGCGTTGAGGTTGTCGAAAGACAACTGCACGCAGTAGTCCATTTCAAAACCGCGCTGGGCCTGGCGGATCAGCCCCAGGTACGAGTTGTTCACCACCACGTGGATGTACGGCAGCTTGAACTGCGCGCCCACGGCCAGCTCTTCGATCATGAACTGGAAGTCATAGTCGCCCGACAGTGCCACCACCTTGCGACTCGGGTCGGCCTTGACCACGCCCAGCGCAGCAGGAATGGTCCAGCCCAGCGGGCCGGCCTGGCCGCAGTTGATCCAGTGGCGTGGCTTGTAGACGTGCAGGAACTGCGCGCCGGCAATCTGCGACAGGCCGATGGTGCTGACGTAGCAGGTATCTTTACCGAACACCTGGTTCATCTCTTCGTACACCCGTTGCGGCTTGACCGGTACGTTGTCGAAGTGCGTCTTGCGGTGCAGGGTGGCTTTGCGCTGCTGGCAATCATGCAGCCAGGCGCTGCGGTCCTTGAGCTTGCCGGCGGCTTTCCATTCGCGGGCCACTTCAATAAACAGGGTCAGCGCGGCGCCGGCGTCGGACACGATGCCCAGGTCCGGGGTGAACACGCGGCCGATTTGTGTCGGCTCGATGTCAACGTGAATGAACTTGCGCCCCTCGGTGTACACCTCCACCGAACCGGTGTGGCGGTTGGCCCAGCGGTTGCCGACGCCCAGCACCACGTCCGACTTGAGCATCGTCGCGTTGCCGTAGCGGTGCGAGGTTTGCAGGCCGACCATGCCCACCATCAGCGGGTGGTCGTCGGGGATGGTGCCCCAGCCCATCAGAGTCGGGATCACCGGGATACCCGTCAGTTCGGCGAATTCCACCAGCAATTCGCTGGCGTCGGCATTGATCACGCCGCCACCGCTGACCAGCAGCGGGCGCTCGGCCTGATCGAGCATGGCCAGGGCTTTTTCGACCTGGATGCGCGTGGCCAGTGGCTTGGCCAATGGCAGTGGCTGGTAGGCGTCGATATCAAACTCGATCTCAGCCATCTGTACGTCGAATGGCAAGTCGATCAGCACCGGGCCAGGGCGGCCGGAGCGCATTTCATAGAAAGCTTTCTGGAACGCATACGGCACCTGGCCAGGCTCTAGCACGGTGGTTGCCCACTTGGTCACGGGCTTGACGATGCTGGTGATATCCACGGCCTGGAAATCTTCCTTGTGCATCCGGGCGCGAGGCGCTTGCCCGGTGATGCACAGGATCGGGATGGAATCGGCCGAGGCGCTGTACAGGCCGGTGACCATATCGGTGCCCGCCGGGCCCGAAGTGCCGATGCACACGCCGATATTGCCGGCCTTGGTGCGGGTATACCCCTCGGCCATGTGCGAAGCGCCTTCCACGTGGCGAGCAAGGACGTGATCGATGCCGCCGACCTTTTGCAGGGCGGAATACAACGGGTTGATCGCGGCGCCTGGGATACCGAAGGCGGTGTCTACACCCTCACGGCGCATCACCAGGACAGCGGCTTCGATTGCTCTCATTTTGCTCATGGTTTTGGTGCCTCTTGCGTTTTGTAATTGTATACAAGTGGTGTTGCTTCAAAGTGTATTCACGGCGAGCGGCGCAGGTCAATCCATTTTGTCTCAGAGCCTGTGCATTCGTCGGAAGGCTTTTTAGCGGGAGTATTTCGACGTGTGGTGCGTATGTTTCGAAATATTGTATACAAAAAATAAATCTATTGTGTTCTATTTGTTGCATCCGGCTTCTGATCAATCAGAGCCCCAAGGCTTTCTCAATAACAAGATAAGGACGGCACCCATGAGCGCTCTAACCTTGAAAGTCGCAGTCAACCTGGTCAGCCAGGCCATCACCGCAGGCCGCACCATTGCCGCTGCACCGCTGACCATCGCGGTGCTCGACAGCGGCGGACACCTGATCACCTTGCAACGGGAAGACGGCGCCAGCCTGCTGCGCCCGCAAATCGCCATCGGCAAGGCCTGGGGCGCGATAGCCCTGGGCAAGGGCTCGCGCTTGCTGGCGCTGGATGCCCAACAGCGGCCGGCGTTTATTGCCGCCTTGAACAGCCTGGGGCAGGGCGGTGTAGTGCCGGCACCGGGCGGGGTGTTGATACGGGACCCAGCGGGCGTGGTACTGGGGGCGATCGGGATCAGTGGGGATACGTCGGATATCGATGAGCAGTGCGCGATCACGGCGATTGAGGGGCTGGGGTTGTTGGCGGATGCGGGGGTGTCCGCTTGATGTTGTAGTGACAGGGCAATAGCCATCGCAGGCAAGCCAGCTCCCACACTGGATTGGTGCCCTGCGCACATTGTTTGAGCCATGCAATCAATTGTGGGAGCTGGCTTGCCTGCGATGCTGGCGACTCGGTCTGTGCTCATAACCAGATTGCATCCCACAGCGGATAGTCGCCGCACGTCTTTACAAGGCCGGCCCTCAGGGGGTTGGCAACAATGTATCGAGCAATACTCTCGAGGCTTTCTTCCCGACGCACAGCATGATCATGAAAGCCGGGTTGCCATAGGCGTCCCTGTCGACCAGCTACTGCATTGACCACCCGGGTGCTTTTGGATTTTACCTGGCGCATCAAATCGGCCAGAGAGCCTTGATTCAGTGAAATCAGCCAATGGAAGTGATCAGGCATGACTACCCAGGCCAGCGAGGTCACTAGTCCTTGGCTTTGAGCGATTCTAAATTGCTGAACCACCAATCGACCTAATCTGAAATCCTCGAATATCGGGGTTCGATCCAGTGTATTGGTGGTGAGGTGATAGATTCGATGGGGTTCGTTGTAGCGCCCGATGCGCAGGCGGTTTGATGCAGGTAAGTCAGGCATTCCATTGCCTCTCTCCAGAAAGTGTTCTGAGAGGCTAGATTCGGGAAGCTGGGTTGGGTGAGCAGGCTTTTAGCAGGATGTGTCTGAGTAATTGCTATCGCGGGCAAGCCCGCTCCCACATTGGCTTTGCGGTGTTCATACAAGCTGTGTCTGGTGCAGATCCAAATGTGGGAGCTGGCTTGCCTGCGATAGCCACACCACCGCCCATCAGTCCGGCTCGCACCCCTTCAACACCAGCCGAATAATCGTCTGCGCCGCCGCTTCATAATCGGCTTCGTCGAGCTTGGCCTTGCCGGTCACCGCCGAGATCTGCCAGTCGAAGTCGGCATAGGTCTGGGTCGCCGCCCAGATGCTGAACATCAGGTGATGAGGATCAATCGCGGCGATCAGGCCGCGATCGACCCAGCTCTGGATGCAATCGATATTGTGCTTGGCCTGGGCGTTGAGCTGTTGCACCTGCTCGGGGCTCAGGTGGGGGGCGCCGTGCATGATTTCGCTGGCGAATACTTTCGAGGCAAACGGCAGGTCGCGGGAGATGCTGATTTTTGAACGGATATAGCCGCTCAATACCTGCTTGGGGTCGCCGTCCGGGTTGAAGGGGGTGGAGGCGGCCAGGATCGGCTCGATGATGCTTTCGAGCACCTCGCGGTAGAGGTTGTCCTTGGACTTGAAGTAGTAATAGACGTTGGGCTTGGGCAGCCCGGCCTTGGCGGCGATATCACTGGTTTTGGTCGCGGCGAAGCCCTTGTCGGCAAACTCCTCGCTGGCAGCCCGCAGGATCAGTTCTTTGTTGCGCTCGCGAATGGTGCTCATAGACCAGATGATTCCTTGCCAGGACAGGCGGTTGCGCATGGTAGCACCGGCGATCCGCGCGCCTCAAGAATCTGCCCGCGACGCTTTGTACCACGCTATGCTGCGAAATATCCCACATTAAGGACGTCCGATTCATGGCAGGAAGCAGCTTGTTGGTTTTGATCGATGACATCGCCGCGGTTCTCGACGATGTGGCCCTGATGACAAAAATGGCTGCCAAGAAAACCGCCGGTGTGCTGGGTGACGATCTGGCGCTCAATGCCCAGCAAGTCTCTGGCGTGCGCGCCGAGCGGGAAATTCCGGTGGTGTGGGCCGTTGCCAAGGGCTCGTTTATCAACAAACTGATCCTGGTGCCCACCGCGCTATTGATCAGCGCCTTCGCGCCGTGGGCGGTCACGCCACTGCTGATGCTCGGCGGTGCCTATCTGTGTTTCGAAGGCTTTGAAAAGCTCGCCCATAAATTCCTGCACAGCAAGGCGGATGATCAGGCCGAGCACGCGCAGTTAGTCGAAGCGGTGGCCGACCCTGCAACAGACCTGGTGGCCTTCGAGAAGGACAAGATCAAGGGCGCGATCCGCACCGACTTTATCCTCTCCGCCGAAATCATCGCCATCACCCTGGGCACCGTGGCCGACGCGCCGTTGATGCAGCAAGTGATCGTGTTGTCGGGCATCGCCCTGGTCATGACCATCGGCGTGTACGGCCTGGTGGCCGGCATCGTCAAGCTCGATGACCTGGGGCTGTGGATGGCGCAAAAGCCCGGCCAACTGGTACGTGATATCGGCAACGGGCTTCTGCGGGCCGCGCCGTACATGATGAAAAGCCTCTCGGTGATTGGCACTGCGGCGATGTTCATGGTCGGTGGTGGCATCCTGACTCACGGCGTGCCCGTAGTGCATCACTGGATTGAGAGCGTCAGCCAGAGTGTTGGCGGCATCACTTGGTTGATGCCGACTTTGCTCAATGCCATCGTAGGGATCATCGCTGGGGCGGTGGTGCTGGCGGTGGTCAGCGTGGTGGGCAAGGCCTGGCAATCGATCAAGGCCTGACTGCTCTGCAATAAAAAAGGCCATTCAATCGAATGGCCTTTTTTGTGGGGCAGCGATTACTCCGCGATCTGTAACTTGCGCGACTCGCTGTACACGTACCGCACCTTTTCATACTCGAACGGCGAATTCATCTGGCCGTAGCGAAAGCTCGTCTGGTAGCGCTTGTCTACCGCGCGCAACGCCCAGATTTCCGGGTGGTTGGAGCTGACTTCGGCGACGTTGAGGTAGTTGATCTGGGATTCGGCGGTGTAGTCCACCAGCAGTCCGCCGGTGTCGCGCAGGTTGGACGGGCCGAGGATCGGCAGGATCAGGTAGGCGCCGCCGGGTACGCCGTAGAAGCCCAGGGTCTGGCCGAAGTCTTCGCTTTGGCGGGGCAGGCCCATGGCGGTGGCCGGGTCCCACAGGCCGGCGATGCCAAGGGTGGTGTTGACCAGCAGGCGGCCGGTGGTTTCCAGGGAGCGGTGGCCCTTGAGCTGCAGCAGGCTGTTCATCAGGTTGGGCACGTCGCCCAGGTTGTTGAAGAAGTTGCTGACGCCGGTACGCAGGAAACTTGGGGTGACGTAGCGATAGCCATCGACCACCGGCAAGAATACCCATTGGTCGAAGCGATAGTTGAAGTGGTACACCCGGCGGTTCCACGACTCCAGTGGGTCATAGACGTTGAGGGCGTTGAGGGTCGAACGCTCGAATTCGCGCTGGTCCAGGCCTGGGTTGAACTTGAGTTTGCTCAAGGGCTCTTTGAAGCCATCCTGGTCGACCACGGTCGGTGCGTGAGCCTTGCTGTTGTCCGCGTTGGCAACGCCTGCACAGAGTAAGGCCGCGAGAAGCAGGAGATGTTTAGCCACGGAAGAACTCCAGCATAGCGTCGGCGTTGACGCGGTAATTGAGGTTGCCGCAATGGCCGCCCAGTGGGTAGACGGTCAGGCGATCGCCGAAGGTTTTACGCAAAAAGCCCAGGTCGCCAGGGCCGAGGATCACGTCGTCGGCGTTGTGCATCACGGCAATTTTCGGGCTGTCGCGCAGATAGTCCTCAAGGGCATACAGGCTGACCTGGTCGACCAATTGCAGCAGGCTGCCGCCGTCGGAGCGGGCACGCCACATCGGGATCACTTGTTCGGTGAGGTAGCAGTCGAAATCACATTGCAGGGCACGCTTGAGGAACGGCGTGAGGCTGGTGCTTTCGGTGATCGGGTACTTGGGCGGGATAATCAGGCCACGGCGGTTGATCAGGTCCGAGGTGAAGGCGATATCGGCCGCCGAGAAGCGGAACGAGGTGCCGATCAGCATCGCCATCTGCTCGTTGGTCAGGTGCTCCTTGGAGTTCTGGAAGTCGTAGAGCAGGGCGTCGTTGAGGTCGATGTAGCCTTTTTGCTGGAAGTAACGGGTCAGCTTGTTCAGCACCAGTTCATAGAAGGTGGTGCTGTTGTTGATGCCCTTGACCTCGGTCTGCACCAGTTTGTCGAGGTTGGTGATGGAGGTATAGAGGTTGACTGGCGGGTTGAGCAGCAACACCTTCTTGAAGTTGAAGCTGCGCCGCGTTTCGTCCAGCTTGCTGACGAACGCCGCGTCCAGCGCGCCCAGGCTGTAGCCGGTGAGGTAGAAGTCGGTGACTGGCAACGTGGCGTTTTGCGCACGTACGGCCTGCATCACACGGTACATGTCCTCGGCGTCTTCCTGGGTGATGCCGGGGGTGGCAAAGCGCGAGGCGGCGCTGATGAAGTCAAAGCTGGTAGGCGACGACAATTGGACGACGTGGTAGCCGGCCTTGTAGTAGAGCTTTTTCAGGTATTCATTCAGGCTGCTGTCAAAGCGCGCACCGGTGCCGGCGATCAAGAAGATCAGCGGTGCCGCACGGTCTTGCTTGGCAATGCGGTAGGTAAGTTTCTTCACCGCCCAGAAGTTGTCGGGCAGGCTGAATTCACGCTCCGGGCGCATGGTCAGGGTGTAGTCGGACTGGTTGATGTCATCGATGGATGGCAAGTCCGGCCGCAGGTCCGGTGGCGTTGTGGCGATGGTCGCTTCGAACGGGTTGGTCAAAGGGTAGCCATAGCTGGCCGGGTCGATATCGACCGCCAGTGCTGACGCACTCAAAAAAAGGCCGCCCAACAGGGCAGCACAGCGCAAGGAACGGAGCATGACTAAATCCCTAAGAGGAAAACGTGCTGAATGAAGTTCGCAGGCTATGACCACCGCGTTGTCACCGAAGTGCCAGCCATCGGCACTAAATATCGGAAAAAAACGTAGGAATCGGGGTAATAGTAGCCAGACGATACACTTTGGCACGCTTTGATGAATAGTTATCTGCGTGCAACCCTTGCCAATGGCCCCTGGGAGATTAAGCTGGGCGCCGTTTTCGCCTATCGGAGTGCCCTTATGTCCCCTCGTTTGCCGCTGATCCTACTGCTGTTGGCCTTGCCGTTATGGTTGGCCGCCAGTTATGGCGCCCGTTACGGGTTTATGGAAGACGGGCAGTGGGTGGGCATCTGCGCTGACGACGCCAGCCGCTGGGAGTGCCAGTTGCGCGCCAATCTGGGGTTGATGATTCACTTTCGGGTGCTGGGTTGGGCCGCGTTGGTCACGTCGATTCTGGCGTTCTTGCTGCCAGGCCGTGCGGGCTGGGGGTTGGCGGTGTTGGGGCTGGCGTTCGGAATCCCGGCATTGGCGTTGTACAACACCAATTTTGCGGTGTTTGCGTTGGTGATTGCCGGGTTGCGATTGGTCAGGGCGCCTCGGGCTGTCTGATAGGGCCAATCGCAGGCAAGCCAGCTCCCACATTTGAATGTATTCACAGATCAAAATGTGGGAGCGCGCGATAGCAATCTCAGGGTTTGCGCACCCGCAGGCAACGCCACAGGGCAGCCACCACCAAACCACTGACCAATGCCCAACCCAGCGCCTGCTGGTTCATCAAGCCTTCGCGGTACAGCTGCGGCACAATGCCGGCACCGATGATGAAGGCCAGCAGGGCAATTTCCCGCCGTGGTCCGGTAACCGGGCGCAGCAGGTACACCAGCGCCGGCAGCAGCAGGGCGGCGCTGGGGAAGCTGCGGTAACGGGGGTCGAACACCAGCGCCAGCATCATCACTGCCGTGGCGAACCCGGCAAATGCGATCAGCCAGCCAGCGCGTTGCTCCAGCCAGGCGAAGGCCCGTTCACGCCAACCCTGGCGAGCGCTCAAGGCCAGGGCTGCATGGGCCAGCACCAACAGGTTCAGGGCCAGCAACAGGCCGGCCCAGATCCACTCATCAGTGAAACGCGCTGTCACCCGGGTCAGTTCGGCCCAGCTGCCAATGGAACCGGCCGCCACTGCGCCCAGCAACGGCAGCAACAACGCGGCGCGTGTGCTGCGAACACGCCCCCCGAGCACCAGGGTGCCGAGCAGGATCAGCCCACCAACGCCCAGCCACACCGGCCAGTACGGCACGTTGGTGACCGGGCCGGCCAGAATGCCCTTGTCTTGGCGATCGGCATCAAACAGCCCCCAGTAACCGCCGACCGCACCTTCGCTGGCGCGCTTCCACGGCTGGTCAAAGGCTTCGATCAGGTTGTAGTGCCAGCCATTGGCTTCGGCCATGGCGACAAAACCGCGAATGAACTTGGCTTCGTTGACCCGGCTCGGGACGGCGGTTTCGCGCTGGCGGCCTTCGCTGGGCCAGCCGGTTTCGCCAATCATCACGTCCTTGGGGGCGAAGCGGTTGCCGAATGTCTGGCGAATATCGCCGACATGGCGCAGGGCCTGATCGATACCTGCCGGGTCATCTTCCCAGTACGGCAACAGGTGGATGGTCAGGAAATCCACGGCCGGGGCAATTTCCGGGTGCTGCAGCCAGAACTCCCAGACGTCGGCGTAGGTAACTGGCTGCTGGATCTGACTTTTGACTTGTTCGATCAGCTTTACCAACTGCGTGGCGGTAATTTCCTTGCGCAGCAGGGCTTCGTTGCCAACGATCACCGATGTGACCACGTCGGGGTTGGCATTGGCCGAGGCGATCAGCTTGTCGACTTCCTTGGCATTGTCCACCGGGTTGCTGCTGATCCAGGCACCGCTCATCAACTTCAGGCCATGCTTGCGCGCCAGGTCGGGCAGGGCTTCGAGGCCGGTCTGGGAGTACGTGCGGATGCACTCAAAGCGCGTGGCCAACAGTGCCAGGTCGGCGTCCATGCGCTCGGGGCGCAGCTTGAACGGCTGGTCGAATGGCGATTGGTCCTTGTCGAATGGCGTGTAGGACGCGCATTGCAGCTTGTGACTGGCGCTGGCCACGTCCGGCAGCACCACTGGCTGGCCAAGGCCGTACCAGTAGCCGCCGAGGGCAAACAGGCCGAGCAACAAGGCAAATACATAAGGCAGGAAGGGGAAGCGGGCAGTCGCGGTCATGGTCAGGCCGTGTGGGAGCAAAGGCGCGCATCTTACCTGCATTTGCCGGTTTTCAGGGGCGCCGCATAATTTTGACATGCAAAGTTCGGGCGGAATTTTGACGTTACTTCCTGCGAATTGTCCTACTGGCGTTGTGATGTCGTTTCTTGCTCCGCTGAGGTCGTAGTCAGAGCAGGTCCACAGGGGCAGCAGGTTGATGATCGAACGGCACCACCTGACAACAGGTTGACGTCGCTCGGCATCCGCCGGGCGCAGCACTTTCGGGGAAGCACTATGAAGATGCGACGACTTTTGGGCGCAGCTGCCACGTTGGTAGTTGCGATGAGCTCCACACTGGCCAGCGCCGACAGCAAGACCCTGAGCATCGGCTATGTGGACGGCTGGTCGGACAGTGTCGCCACCACCCACGTGGCCGCTGAAGTGATCAAGCAAAAGCTGGGTTATGACGTGAAACTGCAGGCGGTCGCCACCGGGATCATGTGGCAGGGGCTGGCCACCGGCAAGCTCGACGCCATGCTGTCGGCCTGGCTGCCGGTGACCCATGGTGAGTACTGGACCAAGAACAAGGACAAGGTGGTCGACTACGGCCCCAACTTCAAGGATGCGAAGATCGGCTTGATCGTGCCGGAGTACGTCAAGGCCAAGTCCATCGAGGACTTGAAGACCGACACCACCTTCAAGAACAAGATTGTCGGCATCGATGCCGGTTCAGGGGTGATGCTCAAGACTGATGAAGCCATCAAGCAATACGGGCTGGACTACAAGCTGCAAGCCAGTTCCGGCGCAGCCATGATCGCCGAACTGACCCGCGCCGAAGACAAGCAGGACTCCATCGTGGTGACGGGTTGGGTGCCACACTGGATGTTCGCCAAATGGAAACTGCGTTTCCTTGACGATCCAAAAGGCATTTACGGCGCCGCCGAGACGGTCAATAGCATCGGCAGCAAGGGCCTGGAAAAGAAAGCCCCGGAAGTCGCGGCGTTCCTGAAGAAATTCCAGTGGGCCTCCAAGGATGAAATCGGCGAAGTGATGCTGGCCATCCAGGAAGGCACCAAGCCTGACGTGGCGGCCAAGGATTGGGTCGCCAAGCACCCTGAGCGTGTGGCCGAGTGGACCGCCCAATAATCGGATAAACCTGTAGGAGCGGGCTTGCTCGCGAAGAACGCAAAGACGCCGCAATCATCCAGGGTGTGCGCGTTATCGTTGACGTTTTTCGCGAGCAAGCTCGCTCCTGCAATTGTTTCTGTCGCCCCCCAAACCCTCGCTACACTGGTTCTAAGACTAAGGTCGTCTGGAACCTGTCCTGCAGCCGCATACAGTGGATACGTTCCAATAATAAAAAAGCTGTGCTGCGAGGATAAAAACAATGAACGACAGCATTTACCTCTCGATTCAAAACAGCCCGCGCTTCAAGGAGCTGGTAAGAAAAAGGGAAAAGTTCGCCTGGATTCTCTCGGCGATCATGCTTGGGCTTTACTCCGGATTCATCCTGTTGATCGCCTACGGACCCCAAGTCCTGGGGGCCAAGATCAGTCCTGAATCGTCCATAACCTGGGGAATCCCTATCGGGGTCGGGCTGATTGTCTCGGCCTTTGTTCTCACAGGCATCTACGTGCGACGCGCCAACGGCGAATTCGACGACCTGAACAATGCGATTCTCAAGGAGGCTGCGCAATGATCCGTCGTCTATTGGCTGTATTCGGCGCTTCGCTTTTTGCTCCTGCCGTTTGGGCGGCGGACGCATTGGCCGGTGAAGTGCACAAGCAACCGCTGAACATCGCAGCGATCCTGATGTTTGTCGCCTTCGTCGGCGCAACATTGTGCATTACCTACTGGGCATCCAAACGTAACAACTCGGCCGCCGACTACTATGCGGCCGGCGGCAAGATCACCGGTTTCCAGAACGGCCTGGCGATTGCCGGCGACTATATGTCGGCCGCGTCCTTCCTGGGGATTTCCGCGCTGGTGTTCACCTCTGGCTACGATGGCCTGATCTACTCGATCGGCTTCCTGGTGGGCTGGCCGATCATTCTGTTCCTGATCGCCGAGCGCCTGCGTAACCTGGGCAAGTACACCTTCGCTGACGTGGCGTCCTACCGCCTCGGGCAGACCCAGATCCGCAGCCTGTCGGCCTGTGGTTCGCTGGTGGTGGTGGCGTTCTACCTGATCGCGCAGATGGTCGGCGCGGGCAAGCTGATCCAGCTGCTGTTCGGCCTTGATTACCATGTAGCGGTGATCCTGGTGGGTATCCTGATGTGCCTCTATGTGTTGTTCGGCGGCATGCTGGCGACCACCTGGGTACAGATCATCAAGGCAGTGCTGTTGCTGTCCGGTGCCTCGTTCATGGCGCTGATGGTGATGAAGCACGTCAACTTCGACTTCAACATGCTGTTCTCCGAGGCGATCAAGGTTCACCCTAAAGGTGAGGCGATCATGAGCCCGGGCGGCCTGGTGAAAGACCCGATTTCGGCGTTCTCCCTCGGCCTGGCCCTGATGTTCGGTACCGCTGGCCTGCCACACATCCTGATGCGCTTCTTCACCGTGAGTGACGCTAAAGAAGCCCGTAAGAGCGTGCTGTATGCCACTGGCTTTATCGGCTACTTCTATATCCTGACCTTCATCATCGGCTTCGGCGCGATTCTGCTGGTCAGCACCAACCCGGCGTTCAAGGATGCAGCAGGCGCTCTGTTGGGCGGCAACAACATGGCGGCGGTGCACCTGGCCAACGCGGTGGGCGGCAGTATCTTCCTGGGCTTCATCTCGGCCGTGGCGTTTGCCACCATCCTCGCGGTGGTTGCCGGCTTGACCCTGGCCGGTGCTTCGGCGGTGTCCCATGACCTGTATGCCAGCGTGATCAAGAAAGGCAAGGCCAACGAGAAGGATGAGATTCGCGTGTCGAAGATCACCACCATCGCCCTGGCAGTGCTGGCGATTGGCTTGGGTATCCTGTTCGAAAGCCAGAACATTGCGTTCATGGTCGGCCTGGCGTTCTCCATCGCGGCCAGCTGCAACTTCCCGGTGCTGCTGCTTTCCATGTACTGGAAAAACCTCACCACCCGTGGCGCGATGATTGGCGGTTGGCTGGGCCTGGTCAGCGCGGTGGGCCTGATGATCCTGGGTCCGACCATCTGGGTCTCGATCCTGCATCATGAAAAGGCGATCTTCCCGTACGAATACCCGGCGTTGTTCTCGATGATCATCGCGTTCGTGGGTATCTGGTTCTTCTCCATCACCGACAAGTCGGCGGCGGCGGTGAAAGAACGAGCGCTGTACTTCCCGCAGTTTGTGCGTTCGCAGACTGGCCTGGGGGCGAGCGGGGCGGTTAACCACTAAGCTTGTAGCTCAATAAGAAATGCCCCGGTCGAAAGGCCGGGGTATTTTTTTGCCTGGGGTTCTGTGTTGCCTGGGCTATTGCTTTCGCGAGCAAGCCCGCTCCCACAGTTGACCGCATTTCAAAGGGTGTACACGGTCAACTGTGGGAGCGGGCTTGCTCGCGAAAGCGTTATGTCAGACAGCACAAACAAAAACGGCCTCCACTAAGGGAGGCCGTTCTCAATGCAGCTAAGCAGTTGAATGCTTACTTGCGGTCTTCCAGCTTGGTAATGTCACGCGACTCGTAGCCGGTGTACAGCTGGCGCGGGCGGCCAATCTTGTACGGGCTGGAGAGCATTTCTTTCCAGTGGGAGATCCAGCCCACGGTCCGCGCCAGGGCGAAGATCACGGTGAACATGCTGGTTGGAATGCCGATAGCCTTGAGGATGATCCCCGAGTAGAAGTCGACGTTCGGGTACAGCGAGCGTTCGATGAAGTACGGGTCGGTCAGGGCGATCTCTTCCAGGCGCATGGCCAGTTCGAGTTGCGGATCGTTGTTGATCCCCAGTTCCTTCAATACTTCGTCGCAGGTCTGCTTCATTACGGTGGCGCGCGGGTCGCGGTTCTTGTAGACCCGGTGACCGAAGCCCATCAACTTGAACGGATCGTTCTTGTCCTTGGCCTTGGCAATGAACTTGTCGATGTTGGACACATCGCCGATTTCATCGAGCATGGTCAACACGGCTTCGTTCGCACCGCCGTGGGCAGGGCCCCACAGTGCGGCGATACCCGCGGCGATACAGGCGAACGGATTGGCACCCGAGGAGCCCGCCAGGCGCACGGTGGAAGTCGAGGCGTTCTGTTCGTGGTCGGCATGGAGGATGAAGATCCGGTCCATTGCCTTGGCCAGCACCGGGCTGATCGGTTTGATCTCGCACGGGGTGTTGAACATCATGTGTAGGAAGTTTTCCGCGTACGTCAGGTCGTTGCGCGGGTACATCATGGGTTGGCCCATGGAGTACTTGTAAACCATTGCGGCCAGGGTCGGCATCTTGGCAACCAGGCGGATCGCGGAGATTTCGCGATGCTGCGGGTTATTGATGTCCAGGGAGTCGTGATAGAAGGCCGACAGGGCGCCGACTACGCCGCACATGACGGCCATCGGGTGGGCGTCGCGACGGAAGCCGTTGAAGAAGGTCTTCAACTGCTCGTGAACCATGGTGTGGTTCTTCACGGTGCTGACAAACTGGGCTTTTTGCTCGGCTGTTGGCAATTCGCCATTTAGCAGCAGGTAGCAGGTTTCCAGGTAGTCCGATTTCTCGGCCAGTTGTTCGATCGGGTAGCCACGATGTAGCAGAATGCCATTGTCGCCGTCGATATAGGTAATCTTCGACTCGCAAGAAGCGGTCGACATGAAGCCTGGGTCGAAAGTGAAACGGCCCGTGGCCGTCAGGCCCCGTACGTCGATAACATCGGGACCAACGGTGCCGGTTAAAATGGGCAGCTCGACGGGGGCTGCGCCCTCGATGATCAACTGCGCTTTTTTGTCAGCCATGTGGCCTCCTATTTATGCTTCAAATCATCAGACAGACCCCCCACGCAGGGCCCGCACCACTATATTGATATAAATCCAGATGTCAATTTGCCTAAAGTCTTGCCCCAGAAGGCTTTAACCGTACTTTTTCCTCGAAATTGCCTGCCGTTTACGCCTTTTATCCCGTCAGCGCAATCAGCTATTAGGGTGAGGAGCGCGCGTTGTCATTAGTAGCCTAACTGTCTATACTCGGCCACCGACCGCCAAGGGCTTTTGGGCTTGCTTTCATTGGGGGTCGCACTCCCTGGGTGGTGCTTACCTGACCAGTGCACTCCCCAACAACTTTGCCCTGATTGTTAGGGGCTCTTCAGTGTGAAAAAAAGCCGTGAATAGCCAACGACCTGTAAACCTAGACCTAAGGACCATCAAACTCCCCATCACCGGCGTTACGTCGTTCCTGCACCGTGTTTCCGGCATCATCCTGTTCCTGGGCTTGGGCATCATGCTTTATGCATTGAGCAAATCCCTGGGTTCCGAGGAAGGATACGCCGAGGTGAAGGCATGCTTGACCAGCCCGCTGGCCAAGTTCGTAGCATGGGGCCTCCTGTCCGCTCTGCTGTATCACCTGGTAGCCGGTGTGCGCCACTTGATCATGGATATGGGCATCGGTGAGACGCTGGAAGGCGGCCGCCTGGGCTCGAAAATCATCGTCGCCATTTCCGTGGTGCTGATCGTTCTGGCAGGAGTTTGGATATGGTAACCAGCGTTACGAACCTTTCGCGTTCGGGCCTCTATGACTGGATGGCGCAGCGTGTGTCTGCGGTCGTTCTCGCGGCTTATTTCATTTTCCTGATCGGGTACCTCGTTGCAAACCCTGGCATTGGCTACGCCCAATGGCACGGTCTGTTCTCCCATAACGGGATGCGTATCTTCAGTCTGCTCGCCCTTGTGGCCCTGGGCGCTCACGCCTGGGTCGGCATGTGGACCATCGCGACCGACTACCTGACGCCGATGGCGCTGGGCAAGTCCGCGACTGCAGTACGTTTCCTTTTCCAGGCAGTATGCGGCGTCGCGATGTTCGCTTACTTCGTCTGGGGTGTGCAGATTCTCTGGGGTATCTGATTCATGGCTAACATTCCAACGATTTCTTTTGACGCCATCATTATTGGTGGCGGCGGCGCCGGCATGCGTGCTGCACTGCAGCTGGCCCAGGGCGGTCACAAGACGGCCGTGATCACCAAGGTGTTCCCGACCCGTTCCCATACCGTATCGGCCCAGGGTGGCATCACCTGCGCCATCGCGTCTGCCGATCCGAACGATGACTGGCGCTGGCACATGTACGATACCGTCAAGGGTTCCGACTATATCGGTGACCAGGACGCTATCGAGTACATGTGTCAGGAAGGCCCGGCCGCGGTGTTCGAGCTGGACCACATGGGGCTGCCGTTCTCCCGTACAGAGCAAGGTCGTATCTACCAGCGTCCATTCGGTGGCCAGTCCAAGGATTACGGTAAAGGCGGCCAGGCTGCCCGTACCTGCGCAGCTTCCGACCGTACCGGTCACGCGCTGTTGCACACCCTTTATCAGGGCAACCTGAAAGCCGGCACCACGTTCCTGAACGAGTACTACGCAGTTGACCTGGTGAAAAACCAGGACGGCGCATTCGTCGGCGTGATCGCTATCTGCATCGAAACCGGTGAAACCACCTACATCCGCGCCAAGGCTACCGTTCTGGCGACTGGCGGTGCAGGTCGTATCTACGCATCGACCACCAATGCCCTGATCAACACCGGCGACGGCGTTGGCATGGCCCTGCGTGCAGGCGTTCCGGTACAAGACATCGAAATGTGGCAGTTCCACCCAACCGGCATCGCCGGCGCCGGTGTACTGGTTACAGAAGGGTGCCGTGGTGAAGGCGGTTACCTGATCAACAAGCACGGCGAGCGTTTCATGGAGCGTTATGCTCCGAACGCCAAGGACCTTGCCGGTCGTGACGTGGTTGCCCGTTCGATGGTTAAAGAAATCATCGCCGGCAACGGTTGCGGTCCGAACGGCGACCACGTGATGTTGAAGCTCGATCACCTGGGCGAAGAAGTGCTGCACAGCCGCCTGCCAGGTATCTGCGAACTGTCCAAGACTTTCGCGCACGTTGACCCGGTTGTTGCTCCGGTTCCGGTTGTTCCAACTTGCCACTACATGATGGGCGGCGTGCCGACCAACATTCATGGCCAGGCGATCACCCAGAACGCCGAAGGCGTGGACGAGATCATTCATGGTCTGTTCGCTGTGGGCGAAGTGGCTTGCGTATCGGTTCACGGTGCCAACCGCCTGGGCGGTAACTCGCTGCTCGACCTGGTGGTCTTCGGCCGCGCTGCCGGCCTGCACCTGGAAAAGGCGCTGACCGACGGCATCGAATACGATGACGCCACCGACGCCAACATTGAAGCAGCCCTGGCGCGTCTGAACGCTCTGAACGAGCGTACTGATGGCGAAGACGTGGCAACCCTGCGTCGCGAGCTGCAAAGCTGCATGCAGAACTACTTCGGTGTATTCCGTACTGGCGAATACATGCAGAAGGGTATTACCCAGCTGGCCGACCTGCGCAAGCGGATTGCCAACGTCAAGATCAACGATAAGAGCCAGGCGTTCAACACCGCTCGTATCGAAGCCCTTGAGCTGCAAAACCTGCTGGAAGTGGCTGAAGCGACTGCGATCGCCGCCGAGGTTCGTAAAGAATCCCGTGGTGCCCACGCTCGTGAGGACTTTGAAGATCGCGATGACGAAAACTGGTTGTGCCACACCCTGTACTTCCCGGGTGACAAGCGCGTAACCAAGCGTGCCGTGAACTTCTCGCCGAAGACGGTTCCGACGTTTGAACCGAAGATTCGGACTTACTAAGGGTGGCTGCCATGTTGAAAGTCAGTGTTTATCGCTACAACCCTGATCAGGACGCTGCGCCGTTCATGCAGGAATTTGAGGTCGATACCGGTGGTAAAGACCTGATGGTGCTGGATGTGCTGGCCCTGATCAAAGAGCAGGACGAAGGTTTCTCCTATCGTCGCTCTTGCCGTGAAGGCGTCTGCGGTTCCGACGGCATGAACATCAACGGCAAAAACGGCCTGGCGTGTGTTACGCCGCTGTCTGCCGTGGTCAAGAAAGGCAAGCTCGTTGTCCGTCCATTGCCAGGTTTGCCGGTTATCCGTGACCTGGTCGTCGATATGAGCATCTTCTACAAGCAATACGAGAAGGTTAAGCCATTCCTGCAGAACGACACGCCGGCTCCGGCCATCGAGCGTCTGCAGTCCCCGGAAGAGCGCGAGAAGCTCGACGGTCTGTACGAGTGCATCCTGTGCGCTTGCTGCTCGACCTCTTGCCCGTCCTTCTGGTGGAACCCGGACAAGTTCCTGGGTCCAGCTGCACTGCTGCAAGCCTATCGCTTCCTGGCAGACAGCCGTGACACCAAGACGTCCGAGCGTCTGGCTTCACTGGATGACCCGTTCAGCGTATTCCGCTGCCGCGGGATCATGAACTGCGTCAACGTATGTCCCAAAGGCCTGAACCCGACTAAGGCCATTGGTCACATCCGTAATATGCTGCTGCAAAGCGGCGTGTAAGACGTTGTAGCAAAAGCAGGACCGTTGTGCCCGTAAATGCTACGGCGCAGGCTTCAACCGGCGCCGTAGTTTTAACTTGAGCAGCGACTTACAAAGCCGCAGCTCTTATTTTGAAGAAATGAGACAAGCAGGGGCATTCGGGTTGGTACCCGAACTATCAGCGTGATCCTAAGTGGCTTGTTTTGGTCGCTGCACTTGGCCTTTTGCAAGCAAACTCGGTGTTTTCGCCGGTGGTGTCCCCAAATCGAGGGTGACCAAGCATGCAAGAAAGCGTGATGCAGCGCATGTGGAACAGCGGCTATCTTTCAGGTGGTAACGCTGCCTATGTGGAAGAGCTTTATGAGCTCTACCTGCACGACCCTAACGCTGTGCCAGAAGAATGGCGCACCAAATTTCAGACGTTGTCTTCAGACGGCAACGCTGCCACCGATGTATCGCATGCAACAATTCGCGATCAATTTGTGCTGCTGGCAAAGAACCAGCGCCGCGCCCAACCGGTTTCCGCCGGGAGCGTGAGCAGTGAGCACGAGAAGAAGCAAGTTGAAGTACTGCGACTGATCCAGGCCTACCGTATGCGTGGCCACCAGGCAGCCCAGCTTGACCCGCTGGGGCTGTGGCAGCGTCCTGCACCTGCAGACCTGTCGATCAATCACTACGGCTTGACCAATGCCGATCTTGATACGATTTTCCGTGCCGGCGACCTGTTCATCGGCAAAGAGGAAGCGAGCCTACGCGAAATTCACGAAGCGTTGCAGCAGACATATTGCCGCACCATCGGCGCTGAATTTACGCATATCACCGATTCCGAGCAGCGTCACTGGTTCCAGCATCGCCTGGAAGGCGTGCGTGGCCGTCCGGTGCTGTCCGCCGATGTGCGTGGCCACCTGCTTGAGCGCGTAACCGCTGCCGAAGGCCTGGAAAAATACCTGGGCACCAAATACCCGGGCACCAAGCGTTTCGGCCTGGAAGGCGGCGAAAGCCTGATTCCGATGCTCGACGAACTGATCCAGCGTTCCGGTTCCTACGGTACCAAGGAAATCGTGATCGGCATGGCTCACCGTGGTCGCCTGAACGTGTTGGTCAACACCTTCGGCAAGAACCCACGCGAGCTGTTCGACGAGTTCGAAGGCAAGAAGAAGGTCGAGCTGGGTTCCGGTGACGTCAAGTACCACCAGGGCTTCTCGTCCAACGTGATGACCACCGGCGGTGAAGTTCACCTGGCCATGGCGTTCAACCCATCCCACCTGGAAATCGTTTCTCCAGTGGTCGAGGGTTCGGTACGTGCTCGCCAGGATCGTCGCAACGATTCCACCGGTGAGAAGGTCCTGCCGATTTCCATCCACGGTGACGCGGCATTCGCCGGTCAAGGCGTGGTCCTGGAAACGTTCCAGATGTCGCAGACCCGCGGCTTCAAGACCGGCGGTACGGTTCACATCGTCATCAACAACCAGGTTGGCTTCACTATCAGCAACCCGCTGGACGCGCGCTCTACCGAGTACGCGACCGACGTTGCCAAGATGATCCAGGCGCCGATCCTCCATGTGAATGGCGATGATCCGGAAGCCGTATTGTTCGTGACCCAACTGGCCATTGACTACCGCATGCAGTTCAAGCGTGACGTGGTCATCGACCTGGTTTGCTACCGCCGTCGCGGTCACAACGAAGCGGATGAGCCTAGCGGCACCCAACCGTTGATGTACCAGCAGATCACCAAGCAGCGCACCACCCGTGAGCTGTACGCCGAAAGCCTGACCAAGGCCGGCGTGCTGGATGAAGCGCGTGTTCAGGCGAAAATCGATGAATACCGCAACGCGCTGGACAACGGTCTGCATGTAGTAAAAAGCCTGGTCAAAGAGCCGAACAAAGAGCTGTTCGTGGACTGGCGCCCGTACCTGGGCCACGCCTGGACTGCGCGTCACGACACCTCGTTCGATCTGAAGACCCTGCAGGAACTGTCCGCCAAGCTGCTGGAAATTCCAGAAGGCTTCGTAGTACAGCGCCAGGTTGCGAAGATCTACGAAGACCGTCAGAAGATGCAAGCCGGCGGCCTGCCGATCAACTGGGGTTATGCCGAAACCATGGCGTACGCGACCCTGGCGTTCGAAGGTCACCCGATCCGCATGACCGGCCAGGACATCGGCCGTGGTACGTTCTCGCACCGTCACGCGGTATTGCACAACCAGAAAGACGCGGGCACCTACATCCCGTTGCAGCACCTGTATGAAGGCCAGCCACGTTTCGACCTGTACGATTCGTTCCTGTCCGAAGAAGCCGTGCTGGCGTTCGAATACGGTTACTCGACCACCACGCCAAACGCGCTGGTGATCTGGGAAGCCCAGTTCGGCGACTTCGCCAACGGTGCCCAGGTGGTTATCGACCAGTTCATCACCAGCGGCGAGCACAAGTGGGGCCGTCTGTGCGGTCTGACCATGTTGCTGCCACACGGTTATGAAGGTCAGGGTCCGGAGCACTCCTCGGCCCGTCTGGAGCGTTACCTGCAATTGTGCGCCGAGCACAATATCCAGGTGTGCGTGCCGACTACCCCGGCCCAGATCTACCACTTGCTGCGTCGTCAGGTGATCCGCCCGCTGCGCAAGCCGTTGGTAGTGCTGACTCCGAAATCGCTGTTGCGTCACAAATTGGCCATCTCGACCCTGGAAGATCTGGCCGATGGTTCGTTCCAGACCGTTATTCCGGAAATCGACACCCTGGACGCGGCCAAGGTCACTCGCCTGATCCTGTGCAGCGGCAAGGTTTACTACGACTTGCTGGAAAAACGTCGTGCCGAAGGCCGCGAAGACATCGCCATCGTGCGTATCGAGCAGCTTTACCCGTTCCCGGAAGACGACCTGATGGAGGCCATCGCGCCTTACACCAACCTCACCAATGTGGTGTGGTGTCAGGAAGAACCGATGAACCAGGGCGCGTGGTACAGCAGCCAGCATCACCTGCGTCGCAGCATCGGCAACCACAACAAGGCCCTGGGCCTGGAGTACGCCGGTCGTGATGCTTCTGCTGCACCTGCTTGTGGTTATGCATCGATGCACGCCGAGCAGCAGGAAAAACTGCTGCAAGATGCTTTCACTGTTTAACGCCTTCGCGCTGACTGAAACCGAATTTTAAGGACCCACAGATAATGGCTATCGAAATCAAAGCCCCGTCATTCCCGGAATCGGTTGCCGATGGCACCGTTGCCACCTGGCACAAGAAACCAGGCGAGGCCGTCAAGCGTGACGACCTGATCGTCGACATCGAGACTGACAAGGTCGTCCTGGAAGTGTTGGCCGAAGCCGACGGCGTCCTGGGTGCCATCGTTGCCGAAGAGGGCGCAACCGTCCTGTCCAACCAGGTCCTGGGCTCGATCGAAGCGGGCAGCGCTGCTGCCGCTGCTCCAGCCGCCGCTGCTGCGGCTGCCGCACCTGCTGCTGCCGCTCCGGCCGCTGGTGGTGAAGATCCAATCGCTGCACCGGCTGCGCGTCAGCTGGCTGAAGAAAACGGCATCAACCTGGCTTCCATCAAAGGAACCGGCAAAGACGGCCGTGTGACCAAGGAAGACGTGGTTGCCGCGGTTGAAGCCAAGAAAAACGCTCCAGCTGCCGCACCTGCCAAGGCTGCTGCCCCGGCTGCCGCTGCTCCTGTGTTCGCCGCTGGCGACCGCACCGAGAAGCGCGTACCGATGACCCGCGTTCGTGCCACCGTGGCCAAGCGCCTGGTTGAAGCACAGTCGAACATGGCGATGCTGACCACTTTCAACGAAGTCGACATGACTGAAGTCATGGCCCTGCGTTCGAAGTACAAGGACCTGTTCGAGAAGTCCCACAATGGCGTGCGCCTGGGCTTCATGTCGTTCTTCGTGAAAGCGGCCACCGAAGCACTCAAGCGCTTCCCGGCAGTCAACGCTTCCATCGACGGCAGCGACATCGTTTACCACGGCTATGCGGACGTCGGCGTTGCCGTCTCCAGCGACCGTGGCCTGGTGGTACCGGTCCTGCGTAACGCCGAGCTGATGAGCCTGGCTGAAATCGAAGGCGGCATCGCTGGCTTCGGCAAGAAAGCCCGTGACGGCAAGCTGACCATCGACGAGATGACCGGCGGTACCTTCACGATCACCAACGGTGGTACTTTCGGTTCGATGATGTCGACCCCGATCGTCAACCCGCCGCAAGCCGCGATCCTGGGCATGCACAACATCATCCAGCGTCCTATGGCCATCAATGGCCAAGTCGTGATTCGTCCGATGATGTACCTGGCACTGTCCTACGATCACCGCCTGATCGATGGTAAAGAAGCCGTGACTTTCCTGGTGACCATCAAGAACCTGCTGGAAGATCCAGCTCGTCTGCTGCTGGATATCTGATAAGGCGGCCGTGAGCCGCAAGTTTCAAGCTGCAGACAATTGCAGCCTGGCTTGTGGCTCGGGCTTGAAGCTTTTTTGCTAAAGAGGATTTTTTTTCATGTCGCAGAAATTTGACGTTGTAGTGATTGGTGCGGGCCCTGGCGGCTACGTTGCCGCCATCAAGGCCGCTCAACTGGGCCTCTCGACTGCTTGCATCGAAAAATACACTGACAAGGAAGGCAAACTGGCGCTGGGCGGTACTTGCCTGAACGTGGGTTGCATTCCTTCCAAGGCGCTGCTGGACAGCTCCTGGAAATTCCACGAAGCCCAGGACGGTTTTGCCATCCACGGCATCAACCACGCTGGCGTGACCATGGACGTGCCAGCAATGGTCGGCCGCAAGGCCAACATCGTCAAAGGCCTGACCTCTGGCGTTGCTACCCTGTTCAAGGCCAATGGCGTCACTTCCCTGCAAGGTCACGGCAAACTGCTGGCCGGCAAGAAAGTTGAAATCACCAAGCCAGACGGTTCGACCGAAATCATCGAAGCCGAAAACGTGATCCTGGCTCCAGGTTCGCGTCCGATCGATATTCCACCGGCTCCAGTTGACCAGAACGTGATCGTTGATTCGACCGGCGCCCTGGAATTCCAATCGGTACCAAAACGCCTGGGTGTGATCGGCGCTGGTGTTATCGGCCTGGAACTGGGTTCGGTCTGGTCCCGCCTGGGTTCCGAAGTGACCGTGCTGGAAGCCCTGGACACGTTCCTGCTGGCTGCCGACACCGCAGTGTCCAAAGAAGCGCTGAAAACCCTGACCAAACAAGGTCTGGACATCAAGCTGGGCGCTCGCGTGACCGGTTCGAAAGTCAACGGCGAAGAAGTTGTCGTGACCTACACCGACAAGGATGGCGAACAGACCATCACTTTCGACAAGCTGATCGTTGCCGTTGGTCGCCGTCCAGTGACCACTGATCTGCTGGCTTCCGACAGCGGCGTGACCATCGACGAGCGTGGCTTTGTGCATGTCGACGATCACTGCGCTACCACCGTTCCTGGCGTCTATGCCATTGGTGACGTGGTTCGCGGCATGATGCTGGCACACAAGGCATCCGAAGAAGGCATCATGGTGGTTGAGCGCATCAAGGGTCACAAGACCCAGATGAACTACGACCTGATCCCTTCGGTTATCTACACCCACCCGGAAATTGCATGGGTTGGTAAGAACGAACAGCAGTTGAAAGCTGAAGGCGTTGAAGTTAACGTCGGCACCTTCCCGTTTGCCGCTTCTGGCCGTGCCATGGCAGCGAACGACACTGGCGGTTTTGTCAAAGTCATCGCTGATGCCAAGACTGACCGCGTATTGGGCGTCCACGTGATTGGCCCAAGCGCTGCAGAACTGGTTCAGCAGGGCGCTATCGGTATGGAATTCGGCACCAGTGCCGAAGACCTGGGCATGATGGTCTTCTCCCATCCGACCCTGTCCGAAGCGTTGCACGAAGCAGCGTTGGCTGTGAATGGCGGCGCCATCCACATCGCCAACCGCAAGAAGCGCTAAGCGAGATAATAAGAAACCACGGCGGAGTTGCCCGTCGTGAGCCTTGCGCGCAAGACTCACCGCGGAATATCCGCTGGACGCAGTCTTGTGCAGCTTGACCGGGCTTAAGTTCGGCAAGTTGTGCGAGCAGCAGTCACAGGTGGCGCGGCACTCATAATGAGCGCAGCGCCGAATGCGCAGTACCTAACGAAGACGGTAAAAAGCATGAATCTTCACGAGTATCAGGGTAAGCAGCTGTTCGCTGAATACGGCCTGCCAGTTTCCAAGGGCTACGCAGTAGACACCCCGGAAGCAGCAGCAGAAGCTTGCGACAAAATCGGCGGCACCGAGTGGGTTGTCAAAGCCCAGGTCCACGCTGGTGGTCGCGGTAAAGCGGGCGGCGTTAAGCTGGTTCGCAGCAAAGAAGACGCCAAGGCCTTCGCACAGCAGTGGCTGGGCAAGCGTCTGGTGACTTACCAGACTGACGCCAATGGCCAGCCAGTCACCAAGATCCTGGTTGAATCGTGCACTGATATCGCTAAAGAGCTGTACCTGGGCGCTGTCGTTGACCGTTCTAGCCGTCGCATCGTGTTCATGGCTTCCACCGAAGGTGGCGTGGACATCGAGAAGATCGCTCACGAAACCCCAGAAAAAATTCTCAAGGCCACTATCGATCCACTGGTTGGCGCTCAGCCATTCCAGGGTCGCGAGCTGGCTTTCCAGCTGGGTCTGGAAGGCAAGCAAGTTGCCCAGTTCGCCAAGATCTTCGTAGGTCTGGCCAAACTGTTCCAGGATCACGATCTGGCCCTGCTGGAAGTGAACCCGCTGGTGATCAAGGCTGACGGCGATCTGCATTGCCTCGACGCCAAGATCAACATCGACGCCAACGCCATGTACCGTCAGCCTAAGCTGAAGACTTTCCACGATCCGTCGCAAGACGATCCGCGCGAAGCGCACGCTGCCAAGTTCGAACTGAACTACGTAGCCCTGGAAGGTAACATCGGTTGCATGGTCAACGGTGCTGGCCTGGCCATGGGTACCATGGACATCGTCAATCTGCATGGCGGCAAGCCAGCCAACTTCCTCGACGTGGGCGGTGGTGCTACCAAAGAACGCGTTACCGAAGCGTTCAAGATCATCCTGTCCGACTCCAACGTCGCTGCAGTACTGGTCAACATCTTCGGCGGCATCGTTCGTTGCGACATGATTGCCGAAGGCATCATCGGTGCAGTGAAAGAAGTCGGCGTGAAAATCCCGGTTGTTGTACGCCTTGAAGGTAACAACGCTGAACTGGGCGCTAAAGTACTGGCAGAAAGCGGTTTGAACATCATCGCTGCTACCAGCCTGACCGACGCTGCTCAACAAGTTGTCAAAGCTGCGGAGGGCAAATAATGAGCGTCCTGATCAATAAAGACACCAAAGTTATCTGCCAGGGTATTACCGGTTCGCAAGGTAGCTTCCACACCGAGCAAGCCATCGAATACGGCACCAAGATGGTTGGCGGCGTAACTCCAGGCAAAGGCGGCACCGAGCACCTGGGTCTGCCAGTGTTCAACACCGTGAAAGAGGCTGTTGCTCAAACTGGCGCTACCGCCAGCGTGATCTACGTTCCAGCTCCTTTCTGCAAGGACTCCATCCTGGAAGCGGCATTCGGCGGCATCAAGCTGATCGTGTGCATCACCGAAGGCATTCCTACCCTGGACATGCTGGACGCTAAAGTTAAGTGCGACGAGCTGGGTGTTACCCTGATCGGCCCTAACTGCCCAGGCGTGATCACCCCAGGCGAATGCAAGATCGGCATCATGCCAGGTCACATTCACTTGCCAGGCAAAGTCGGTATCGTTTCCCGTTCCGGCACCCTGACCTACGAAGCTGTGAAGCAGACCACTGACGCCGGTTTCGGTCAGTCGACTTGCGTCGGCATCGGCGGTGACCCGATCCCAGGCTCGAACTTCATCGACATCCTGAAACTGTTCCAGGAAGACCCGAAGACCGAAGCGATCGTCATGATCGGTGAGATCGGCGGTTCGGCTGAAGAAGAAGCGGCTGCCTACATCAAGGCACACGTGACCAAGCCGGTTGTTTCCTACATCGCTGGTGTGACTGCCCCTGCGGGCAAGCGCATGGGCCATGCTGGCGCAATCATCTCTGGCGGCAAGGGCACTGCAGACGAGAAGTTTGCTGCCCTGGAAGACGCAGGCGTGAAAACCGTGCGTTCGCTGGCAGACATCGGCAAGGCTTTGTCCGAGCTGACAGGTTGGGCGATCAAGTAAGCCTCGCGCTTAGCTGACGCTTCACCACACAAAGGCCACCTTCGGGTGGCCTTTGTGCATTCTGGGGATGACGCGGTCCATTGTGGGAGCTGGCTTGCCTGCGATTGCATCACCTCGGCTTGCCTGTATTACCGCGCCGTCTGCATCGCAGGCAAGCCAGCTCCCACAGTGGACTGCATTGTTAAGTTAAGTATGAAAACGCGACATCAAAGTGTCGCTTATCGGACAGTGCGCCCCGCAACAGTGCGTTTGTCAGGCAAATTCTGTACGCTAGTCGCCTCTTTATGCGCCCGCATCCCAAAAGGAAGCCGCGTGCTAGACCGGCCGGTCCCCATAAGGGCCGGTAGCATTTCCCTCATCCATAGGGAATCCCTCTCTAAATTCCGATTCAGTAGTGTGGTATTTCCTCAAATGAAAGTGTTGAAAAGCCAGGACATCCTGGCGTTGGGCTTTATGACTTTTGCCCTGTTCGTGGGCGCCGGCAACATCATCTTCCCGCCTATCGTCGGTTTGCAGTCCGGGCCTCATGTCTGGATGGCAGCACTGGGCTTCCTGATCACTGCGGTCGGCCTGCCGGTCGTCACGGTCATCGCCCTGGCCAAGGTCGGCGGTGGCATGGACGCATTGAGCAGCCCCATCGGCAAGGTCGCCGGTGGCATCCTGGCTGCAGCGTGCTACCTGGCTGTCGGCCCGCTGTTCGCCACGCCACGTACTGCAACGGTCTCGTTCGAAGTAGGCCTGGCGCCATTGACCGGTGAAAGCCCGCTGGCCCTGTTCCTCTACAGCTCGGTGTACTTCCTGCTGGTGTTCTTCATCTCCCTGTACCCAGGGCGCCTGCTGGATACCGTCGGCCGTTTCCTCGCGCCATTGAAGATCATTGCGCTGGCGGTACTGGGTATCGCGGCCTTTGCTTTGCCTGCGGGTGATATCGGCGTTGCTACGCCTGAGTACGTCGCCGCACCGTTTTCCCAAGGCTTCATCAATGGCTACCTGACCATGGATACCCTGGGCGCGCTGGTGTTTGGCATCGTCATCGTCAATGCCATTCGCTCCCGTGGCGTCGAGTCTCCACAGTTGATCACCCGCTACGCAATCATTGCCGGGCTGATTGCCGGTGTGGGCCTGGCGCTGGTGTACATCAGCCTGTTCCGCCTCGGTTCGGGCAGCCATGAAGTGGCCGCCGGCGCAGCCAACGGCGCGGCGGTATTGCACGCTTATGTGCAACACACCTTCGGCTCCCTGGGCAGCGGTTTCCTCGCCGTGCTGATCTCCCTGGCGTGCCTGGTCACGGCGGTGGGCCTGACCTGTGCCTGCGCCGAGTACTTCAGCCGGGTACTGCCACTGTCCTACAAGACCCTGGTAGTGATCCTGGCGGCGTTCTCGCTGTTGGTCTCCAACCTGGGCCTGACCAAGCTGATCGCGTTCTCGATCCCGGTCCTGACCGCCATCTACCCGCCGTGCATCGTCCTGGTGGCCCTGAGCTTCTGCAAGGACTTCTGGCATGAGCATGGCCGCATCCTTGGCCCGGTGATGCTGGTGTCGTTCATCTTCGGTACCATCGACGCGCTCAAGGGTGCCGGCCTGGCCGGTTGGATGCCTGCACAAATGGCTAACCTGCCATTGAGCGAACAAGGCCTGGCATGGCTGGTGCCTTGTGTGATTACCCTGGTGGCCGCATTCGGGGTTGACCGTATGCTGGGCAAACGCAGCGAAGCCATCGCCTAAAGCGCCCCGTTACACGCTGACATCGAAATGCCCCGTATCAATCGATCCGGGGCATTTTTTATGGGCGATGGGCAGTGTCTTTTTTTGTGGGCTAACGTCGAACGGGTACGCAATTCTAAAGCTCAAGCGCGGTTGGTGTAGGAGCCGGCTTGCCAGCGATAGCGGTATATCGGTCGGCCTGATACTGACTGAAAGGACGCCATCGCCGGCAAGCCAGCGCCGACATTGACCGAGTTAGCCAGCCCTATTGTTCAGAGGCCCCGCATGTCGTTCGTCGAAGCCAACCTGATTCACTTGCTTGCCGCGCTATGGTTCGTCATCTGCTGGGGCGGCTATACCCGCTACGCCAGCTGGAAAGCCCGGGACACTGCTTGTCTTGCCAGTGTGTTGCACCTGTATCGCGAGGACTGGATGCGCCGCATGCTCCTGCGGGACAACCGCATCGCCGACGCCAGTGTGATCGGTAACCTGGAGCGCAACGCCTCGTTCTTCGCCTCCAGTACCCTGATCATCCTCGCCGGTATCCTCACCGTGCTGGGGGCTTCGGAGCGCGCGGTATCGCTGCTGGCGGACATTCCCATGGTGCAACAGGCATCCCAGGGCATGTCGGAGATCAAGCTGCTGTGCCTGGCCCTGGTGTTTGTCTATGCCTTCTTTACTTTCAGTTGGTGCATGCGCCAGTACAACTTCGCGGCGATCCTGATTGGCTCGGCGCCGATGGTCGGTGAGCGTCACGTCTCCGAGCAGGAGCGCAAGGCGTTTGCCTCGCGGGCGGCGCGGGTGATCTCGATGGCTGCCAACCAGTTCAACTTCGGTCTGCGTTCCTATTACTTCGGCATGACCATGCTTGCCTGGTTTGTCAGCCCCTGGCTGTTCATGCTGATGAGCAGCGGGGTGGTGCTGGTACTGTACCGGCGCGAATTTCATTCTGACGTTCTGGAGGTGATGGTCTATACCCCTACAGAGGCACCGATGCCTGAAGCGCCCAAGGAGGCAATATCGTGAGTATTCCGTTCTGGTGTGTATTTATCAGCGCACTGCTGATTTTCGTGGCACGCATGCCGGTGGGCAAGGCCATGAAAGAGCAGGGGGGGTATGACAACCACCTTCCACGCCACCAACAGGCGCAGTTGACCGGCTTCGGCGCGCGGGCAGTGGCTGCGCATCAAAACAGTTTTGAAGCTTTTATCTTGTTTGCGGTGGGAGTCTTGATGGCTCATACCACCCAGACCCAGGGCTACCTGATTGACTGGCTGGCGATCATCTTTGTGATTGCGCGGGTAATCTATCTGGCCTGCTATTGGGCCGACTTGGCCTGGCAACGCAGCCTGGTGTGGTTGGTGGGGTTGCTGTGCTCACTATTGTTGATGGTTAGTCCTACATTTCGCACTTTGCTGATCTGATAAAAGTCCCGCACAAAGTAAAGCCCGCTATTTAAGCGGGCTTTCTTTTGCAACATGGTATTTAAACCGCGGTATCAGGAACCGGTTGCAGGTGTAGCTGGAGCAGCTTCTTTAGCGGCGGCTGCGTCAGATTCAGCTTGGGCTTTGGCGGCTTCGGCGTTTTCTTTTGCAGCGTCGTTCACTTTATCCTGAGCTTCGCTCATTTTTTCTTGAGCTTGTTCAGCATGCTGGTTGGCATCCTGAGCTTTGTCCTCGGATTTTTTATCGCAGGCAGCGAGGCCAAGGGCGGCAGCCAACATCAAGGAAACAGCGAAAGTCTTGCGCATGGGGTGTTTCTCCTTATTGAAGATATCTACTGGCCTTTCGAGCATGGGGTGCCTGCATTAGTTCCTTTAATCCCACAGATATATAAGACGTTTCGCCAAGGAACTTTCTTCCGGGGTATTTCTTTCGCCGGATCACTACTAATAAGAGTCTTTATCCAATGACCGATAGCCCCCTTTTAGAGCGTGCCGCACGGTTTGTCTCGGCCCTGCGTCACTGTCAGGTGCTGGGCATCGAGGTGCATGATGCGAACGCCGAGGGCATGACCCTGCGCTTGCCCTACAGCCCGCAGATCGTCGGCGACCCACAAACCGGGATCATCCATGGCGGCGCCTTGACCTCGCTGATGGACACCGCTTGTGGCATGGCAACCCTGTGCGTGTTGCCGGAGTTCGAGGTCTGCCCGACCCTGGATCTGCGCATTGACTACATGCACCCGGCCGAACCCCACAAGACGGTGTTCGGCTTTGCCCAATGTTATCGAGTGACCAGTGACGTGATTTTCACCCGTGGTTTTGCTTACCAGGACGACCCCCAGCAGCCGATTGCCCATGTGGTGGGTACGTTCATGCGTATGGGCAAACGGTTGAAGGGTACCAAGGGATTGGGCAGCAGCATCAAGGGAGAACAGGCATGACCCATCAATTCAAGACCCGGATGCAGCAGGCCCACCAACGCGGCGACTATAAGGCGTTGCTCGAGCTGATTCCCTACGCCCGACTGATCGGCGTCGAGTGCACGCGCCTGGGGGATGAGTTGTTGTTCCGCATGCCGGCCAACAAGGACAATATTGGTAACCCGATATTGCCAGCTATCCATGGTGGCGTGATCGCAGGCTTTATGGAGTTGTCGGCGGCCTTTCATCTATGGGTGGCCACGGAGGCCCCGGGGGTTGAAAAAGGCCTGCCCAAGATCGTCGATTTTTCCCTGGATTACCTGCGGGCCGGGCAGTTTCGCGACACTTACGCCACCTGCCAGGTATGGCGTCAGGGACGGCGTGTGGCCAATGTGGCAATCACCGCCTGGCAAAGCACCCCGGCCGAGCCTATCGCCACCGCTCGTGCGCATTTCAAGATTCAGGAGCAGGGCCACCCTTGAAATCCTGGTCTTAGCCCCCAACTTTGATGACAACCCGCCGCCAACCCTCTCGGGCGCGGCCACTGCCATCCAATTGGAGTTTGATGACCATGAGTGTGGAAACTCAAAAGGAAACCCTGGGCTTCCAGACCGAGGTGAAGCAGCTGCTGCACCTCATGATCCATTCGCTGTATTCCAACAAGGAAATCTTCCTTCGCGAATTGATCTCGAACGCCTCTGACGCTGTCGACAAATTACGTTTCGAAGCCCTGTCCAAGCCTGAGTTGCTGGAAGGTGGCGCGGAACTGAAAATCCGTGTGAGCTTCGACAAAGACGCCAAGACCGTCACCCTCGAAGACAACGGCATCGGCATGAGCCGTGAAGACGCGATTACCCATTTGGGCACCATCGCCAAATCCGGCACCGCCGATTTCATGAAGAACCTCTCGGGCGACCAGAAGAAAGATTCGCACCTGATCGGCCAGTTCGGCGTGGGCTTCTATTCGGCCTTTATCGTCGCCGACAAAGTTGAAGTATTCAGCCGTCGCGCCGGTCTTGATGCCAGTGAAGGCGTGCACTGGTCCTCCAAAGGCGAGGGCGAATTCGAAATCGCCACCGTTGATAAGGCTGACCGCGGTACCCGCATCGTGCTGCACCTCAAGGCCGGTGAAGACGAATTCGCCGATGGCTGGCGCCTGCGCAACATCATCAAGAAGTACTCCGACCATATCGCGCTGCCCATCGAATTGCCGAAAGAACAAGCGGCTGTCGAAGGCGAGGAGACCCCAGCCCAGGAATGGGAAGTGGTCAACCGCGCCAGCGCCCTGTGGACCCGTCCGCGTACTGAAGTGAAGGACGAGGAATACCAGGAGTTCTACAAGCACATCGCCCATGACTACGAAAACCCGCTGAGCTGGAGCCACAACAAGGTTGAAGGCAAGCTGGAATACAGCTCGCTGCTGTACGTCCCGGCCCGTGCTCCGTTCGACCTGTACCAGCGCGAAGCGCCCAAGGGCCTGAAGCTGTACGTACAGCGCGTATTCGTGATGGATCAGGCGGAGTCCTTCCTGCCGCTGTACCTGCGCTTTATCAAGGGCGTGGTGGACTCCAACGACCTGTCGCTGAACGTGTCGCGGGAAATCCTGCAGAAAGACCCGATCATCGACTCCATGAAGTCGGCGTTGACCAAGCGTGTGCTGGACATGCTGGAAAAGCTGGCGAAGAACGAGCCTGAGCAATACAAAGGCTTCTGGAAAAACTTCGGCCAGGTCATGAAAGAAGGCCCGGCGGAAGATTTTGCCAACAAGGAAAAAATCGCCGGCCTGCTGCGTTTTGCCTCGACTCAAGGTGAAGACGGCGAGCAGGTTGTGTCCCTGGCCGAGTACCTGGCGCGCGCCAAGGAAGGTCAGGACAAGATCTACTACCTGACTGGCGAAACGTACGCCCAGGTCAAGAACAGCCCGCACCTGGAAGTCTTCCGCAAGAAAGGCATCGAAGTGCTGCTGCTGACCGACCGCATCGACGAGTGGCTGATGAGCTATCTCAGCGAGTTCGACGGCAAATCCTTTGTCGACGTGGCCCGTGGTGACCTGGACCTGGGTAACCTGGATTCGGAAGAGGACAAAAAAGCCGCTGAAGAAGTGGCCAAGTCCAAAGAAGGCCTGGTTGAACGCATCAAGACCGCCCTGGGCGATGCTGTCAGCGAAGTGCGGGTTTCCCACCGTCTGACCGATTCCCCGGCGATCCTGGCCATTGGCGAGCAGGACCTTGGCATGCAGATGCGCCAGATCCTCGAAGCCAGCGGGCAGAAGGTGCCGGATTCCAAGCCGATCTTCGAATTCAACCCGGCTCACCCGCTGATCGAGAAACTCGACGGCGAGCAGAGTGAAGAGCGCTTTGGCGACCTGTCGCACATCCTCTTCGACCAGGCGGCCCTGGCTGCAGGGGATAGCTTGAAAGACCCGGCCGCTTATGTGCGCCGACTGAACAAGCTGTTGGTTGAACTGTCGGTTTAACAACGCTGCAAGAAAACCCCGCTTCGGCGGGGTTTTTCGTTATGGCTCTGCTGTAGGCGCGAGCTTGTCTCCTACAGGGAACCGCGTTAATCCATTCTCACTGGAGTAAATGATGAGCCAAGTCACCGTGCGTTCCGTGGTCTATCAGATTGATGGCCAGCCTTATGAAAGCCGCCTGGCCTTCGACGCCAGCCAAAAGGGCCCGCTGCCGGGTCTGTTGATGGCGCCGAACTGGATGGGCGTCAGCGCCGGCGCCGAAGAGATCGCCAAGGCCGTAGCCGCCAAGGGTTATGTGGTGCTGATCGCCGACCTGTATGGGCAGCAGGTGCGCCCGTCCAATGGCGATGAGGCCGGGGCGGCGATGATGCCGTTGAAAAATGACCGTGGGCTGCTGAACACGCGCATGCAGGCGGCCTTTGAGCAACTGCAAGGCCAGGTCGAAGCCGCTGTCGATACCTCGAAGCTGGCGACCTTTGGCTTCTGCTTTGGCGGTTGCTGCGCTTTGGAGTTGGCGCGTACCGGTGCGGCGTTGAAGGCTGCGGTGTCGTTCCATGGCACCCTGGATACGCCAAACCCGGCGGACGCGAAGAATATCAAGGGGTCAGTGCTGGTGTTGCATGGTGCTAGCGATCCGCTGGTGCCCAGGGAGCAACTGCCTGCATTTGAAGATGAGATGAACGCGGCCGGTGTCGATTGGCAATTGCTCAGCTACGGCGGCGCGGTGCATTCGTTCACCGATCCCCATGCCAATGTGCCGGGCAAGATGATGTACGACGCCAAGACGGCTGGTCGGGCGTTCCAGGCGATGCATAATTTGTTGGATGAAGTGTTCGGGGGCTGAGTTTTCAGCGCCTGTTAGGGCCTTATCGCGGGCAACTCGATTCTCCCGCTTTCCCCCGGCACCGTCGGCCAATCCCCGGCCGCCCAGCGCTGACGCGCCTGTTCGATCAACGCCGGATCACTGGCGACAAAATTCCAATTGATCCGCCGTGGCCCGTCCAGCGGCGCGCCACCGAAGATCACCAGGTGGCATTCGGTCTCGGCAAACAGCGCCATGCTCTGGCCTGCCGGCAGCACCACCAGGCTATGGGCCTGCACCGGTTCGCCGTCCAATTGCGCATCACCGTCTAGCACGTACACCGCCCGTTCCTCATGTTCATCAGAAATCAGCAGGGTGGTGGCGGTTTGCATATGAACCTCGGCATACAGCGTCGGCGACAGCACGGGCACCGGTGACTCCAGGCAGAAGCCACTGCCGGCGATCAAGCGGATCGTCACGCCGAGGTTGTCGCTGACCGGCAGGCTGGTGGCGGGGTGATGGCTGTAATGCCCCGGGCCCTGCTCATGGGCCTTGGGCGATGCCAGCCACACCTGCAGGCCGTGCAGGTTGAAACCCTTGGCCTTGAGCGCGTCGGGCGTGCGTTCGACGTGGGCGATGGCGCTGCCCGCAGTCATCCAACTGACATCGCCGGCCTGCACCACTTGGTCGGAGCCGAGGCTGTCCCTGTGCAGCAGTTCGCCTTCAAACAGGTAGGTGAGGGTAGACAGGCCGATATGCGGATGCTGGCGGATATTCATGCCGCTGCCGGGCGCGTAGCGGGTCTGGAGCATATGGTCGAAAAACACGAAGGGCCCCACGCTGCGGCACTCTCGCGAGGGCAGCGGGCGCAGGATAGGTTGGCCTTCGACATCTTCTGGGCGCGGGCGGATCACGGTCACGGTGGTCATGGAGCATCCCTGTCTGAGCGGGTTCGTAGGGCTTGAGCATAACCCGCCAGACAGGGAACCGGTGTTATTGGCTGAATGCACCTTCGGCGAGCTGGGTCTCGATGTTGATCTGGGCGGTGGTCATCAGTTTGTGCACCGGGCACTTGTCGGCCACGCGATGCAGTTCAGCGCGCTGCTCGTCGGTGAGCACGCCCTTGAGGGTCAGCTTGACGTTGAGCTTGTATTTGCCCTTTTGCTCCTCGCTGCTGTCATGGGTCACTTCCACGGTCACGCCAGTCAGGGGGATGTCTTTTTTCTGTGCATACAGTTTGACGGTCAGGGCTTTGCACGAGGCCAGCGCGGCGTCGAAGTAATCGTGGGGCGAGGGCGCCGAGTCGTCGCCACCCAGGCTCTTGGGCAGGTCGGTAAACAGCTCGTGGTTATTGATGTTGACGCTATGGCGAAAGTTCTCGGTGTTCAGCGTGTTGACGATAACGGGCATGGTAAACCTCACAAGGTGGCAGGATGAACGTCATGCAGTTATAGAGCATGCTGGCATCGGAGTGTTCCGCGTTTTTTGCCGGATGAACCCTGGCAAGTCACCGGCGGTCTACCTCACTTAACCTGGATTGAGATTTTATCGTGCCCTGGACCCACCTGACACTTGCCCTCTTGCTTAGCGCCAGCAGCCTGGCCGTGCACGCCCGCGACTATGCCTACAGCGACGCGCACCTGCATTACGTCGACTTCTTCCAGGAGACGGCAGGCATGGACAAGCTGCTCAAGGCCATGGCGGCCAATCGCATCGAGCATGTGATGATTTCCGGCGTGCCCGTGGCAAAGAAATGGCATGAAGACGAGCCCAAACGCCCGCGCTATTACGCCGGTGATGACGCAGATGCCTATTGGTACAGCGCCACCGATGTGATCGTGGCCGCTGCGGTCAACAAGCTGACCGCCGAACAGCGCCAGCATTTCCATCCGTTCCTCAGCGGCTTCAACCCTAACGACAAGAACTCCGAGGCCCATATCCAGCGCATGCTCGACCTCAATCCAGGGCTGTGGCAGGGCATCGGTGAAGTCTTCACCCGCCACGATGATCTAACGGCACTGACCTCCGGCGACACGCCACGGGCCAATAACGAGGCCATGACGCGGATTTATCACCTGGCCGCCGAGAATGACCTGCCGGTGCTGGTGCATTCCAACATCACCTCCAAGCGCGAGCGCAATCCTCTGTATCTGGCAGAGATCGAAGAGCCGCTGCGCAATCATCCGCACACCCGGTTTATCTGGGCCCATGCCGGTACCAGCATGGAGATCCACCGGCACCAGACGCAGTTGGACTTCCTGCTGCCGACCCTGAGCCGGATGCTGGAGGCCTATCCCAACCTGTACGTCGACCTGTCCTGGAGCGTGCTCAACCCCTATTTGCTGGATGAGGCGGGAAAGCCCCGGCCGGAGTGGCTGGAGCTGGTAGAGCGGTTCCCGGAGCGCTTTATGCTGGGGTCTGATGTTGTAGGGCGGTTCAACAAACTGGGTAAGGAGATGCGTAGCTTCAATCCTTTCCTTGATGCCTTGCCTGAAGACGTTGCGCGAAAAGTTGCGCGGGACAATTTCCTCGCGATTTTGCCCAAGGCGCGCTGATCGGGTTTGTCATCGTCCCGTCATACCGGTGTCATAAGCTCCCGCCATCTCACTCAAGGAGCCCACTATGCACCTCACCCGTTTAAGTGCCCTGGCGGCATTGATGATGATCAGCGGCCTGGCCAGTGCCGAAGTCCGTATCGAAGGCCCGGTGGAATTCGGCGTGTTTGAAGGACCCAAAGCCGAGCTGCAGTCGGGCGAGCGCGTATTGCGGCGCAGCAACGAACAGATCCAGGCCACCACCGTGGTGCCGGCCAAGCTGGGCACCAAGTTTGGCCTGCGCTACCAGTTGCTGGGCAAGGTCGCCGAAGATACCCCGCTGACCTTGCTCTACTTCACCCCCGGCATCCGCACGGCCGACGGCCAGCGCCATGACAAATTCGAAGTGACCCAGAAACTGGTGCCCGGTGCGCCTCAGGACGTGATGGCCTATGAGTTCACCGAAAGCCACGAAGTGGTGCCGGGCGAATGGCGATTCATGGTGTTCCAGGGTGACCGCTTGCTGACACAGAAGAGCTTTACCGTGCGCTGAATCGCTACAGTCATGGAGTCGTTGGATAAAGGCGTTTTGATATCGCGTTTTCGTCTTACGCAAAAAGTCGAAGACGCCGATACCTTTCATGAGCAACCCGCTGCAGGTGGATGCAGCGCTCTTGAAAGGAATCAGCGCAATGAGTATCAGAAGTCTCAATATCGCTCCGCGTGCAGGCCTGGGTTTTGGATTGTTGGCGTTGATGGTGTTTGTGCTGGGCGGGTTCGCCTTGATGCAAATGGCCAATATGCGCGAGCAATCGGACCAGGTGGAAACCAACTGGCTGCCCAGCGTGATGGCCGTCGGCGAAATGAATCAGGACCTGCTGCGGGTGCGGGCCTTGACCTTGCGTCTACTGGTCAACCGCGACCCGCAGGCGGTGGCGCAGAATGAACAGAAAATCAGCGATATCAAAAAGCAGCTGCACAACGCGCAGTCGCTGTATGACGCGCTGATCGTCCTGCCCCAGGAGCGAGTGCTGTTCGACCGCTTCAAGGTCGAGGAGCAGCAATACCTGCAACGCCAGGAGCAGGTCATGGCGTTCTCCCGGCAAAATCAGGTGGAGGAGGCGATCAAGGTGGTCAACGGCGAGATGAATCATCTGGCCGATGCCTTGGCCGGCACCCTCGGCGAACTGGTCACACTCAACAAGGACAGCGCCAACCAGGCGGCAGACTTGGCCCAGCGGGTATTCAGTCAGTCGCGAATCTGGGTGGTCGGCATGATCGCCGTGACCGCGCTGATTACCATCGCCCTGGCCGTTTTGTTGACCCGCAGTATCGTGTTGCCACTGGCGCAGTCGGTGAGGGTCGCCCAGGGGGTCGCCAGCGGCGACTTGACCGGCGAGATCACCGTCAGCGGCAAGGACGAGCCAGCGCGCCTGCAACAGGCGCTCAAGAGCATGCAGGAAAACCTGCGCGAGACGATCCGACGCATTTCCGACTCTTCCAACCAACTGGCTTCTGCTTCCGAGGAACTCAGTAGTGTCACCGAAGACGCCACCCGTGGCCTGCACCAGCAAAGCCAGGAAATCGAACAGGCCGCCACGGCGGTCAACCAGATGACCGCAGCGGTGGAGGAGGTGGCCAGTAACGCAGTAGCCACCTCACAGGCCTCGCGGGAGTCCGATCGCATTGCCCAGCACGGGCGCGAGCAGGTGCATCAGACGGTGTTGTCGATCGAGTCCCTGGCCGACGACGTGACTGCCAATGCCACCCAGGTCGAGGACTTGGCGCAGAAGGTGTACGGCATCAGCAAGGTATTGGATGTGATTCGCTCCATTGCCGAACAGACCAATCTGCTGGCGCTGAATGCGGCGATCGAGGCGGCGCGGGCGGGCGAGGCCGGACGGGGTTTTGCGGTGGTCGCCGATGAAGTGCGGGCCCTGGCCCATCGCACCCAGCAATCGACTCGGGAAATCGAACAGATGATCGGTGGGATTCAGCAAGGCACCGATCAGGCCGTCAGTTCCATGCAACAGAGTAATGGCCGGGCACGTGCGACCCTGGACATCGCCAAGTCAGCAGGCACAGCGTTGGAGGAGATTGCCTCGGCGTTCACCCTGATCAACGAGCGCAACCTGGTGATCGCCAGCGCGTCGGAGCAGCAGGCGGCGGTGGCGCGGGAAGTGGACCGCAACCTGATGAATATCCGCGACCTGGCGATGCAGACATCGGCGGGGGCCAATCAGACCAGTGCGGCGAGCCATGAGTTGTCGCGGTTGGCGGTGGACCTGAACAGCATGGTGGCGCGGTTTTCGGTGTAGGGCTGAAGATCGCCATCGCAGGCAGCTCCCACATTGATCGCATTCCAACGCGGTCAAATGTGGGAGCTGGCTTGCCTGCGATGAAGGCGACACGGTCCATCATTAACCCCCGCCCAATAAAAAACGCCCCGAACCAGTCGGGGCGTTTTCACATGCACAACCTGCGGGGTATTACTTACCCTGCCAGCGTTTCAGTACCAAGGTGGCATTGGTGCCACCAAAGCCGAAGCTGTTGCTCATGACCGTGTTGATGGTGGCATCTTCACGGGTCTTGGTCAGGATCGGCATATCAGCAACGGCTGGGTCCAGCTCTTCGATGTTGGCCGAGCCCGCCATGAAGTTGCCTTCCATCATCAGCAGGCAGTAGATCGCTTCGTGAACGCCTGCGGCGCCCAGGGAGTGACCCGACAGGCTCTTGGTGGAGCTGATGGCTGGAGCCTTGTCGCCGAATACCGCACGTATGCCTTCCATTTCCTTGGAGTCGCCCACCGGAGTGGAGGTGCCATGGGTGTTCAGGTAGTCGATGGGTGTATCGACGGTGGCCATGGCCATCTGCATGCAACGAATGGCACCTTCGCCGCTTGGCGCAACCATGTCGTAGCCGTCGGAAGTGGCGCCGTAGCCGACGATTTCCGCGTAGATCTTCGCGCCACGGGCCAGGGCGTGTTCCAGCTCCTCGACCACGACCATGCCGCCGCCGCCGGCGATGACGAAACCGTCACGCTTGGCATCGTAGGCCCGGGAGGCTTTTTCCGGGGTTTCGTTGTACTGGGTGGACAGTGCGCCCATGGCGTCGAACAGGAACGACTGGCTCCAATGTTCTTCTTCACCGCCACCGGCGAATACGATGTCTTGCTTGCCCAACTGGATCTGCTCGACAGCGGTACCAATGCAGTGGGCACTGGTGGCGCAGGCGGAGGAGATCGAGTAGTTCACGCCCTTGATCTGGAATGGAGTGGCCAGGCACGCGGAAACGGTGCTGCCCATGGTCCGCGTGACGCGGTACGGGCCAACGCGCTTGACGCCTTTCTCGCGCAGGATGTCCAGCGCTTCCATCTGGTTCAAGGTCGACGCGCCGCCGGAGCCAGCGATCAGGCCGGTGCGCACGTTGGATACCTGGTCGTCGCTCAGGCCGGAGTCGGCGATTGCGTCTTTCATGGCCAGGTAGGCATAAGCTGCGGCGTGGCCAACGAAGCGATAGATCTTGCGATCGATCAGTTCTTCGAGGGGGAGGTCGATGGAGCCGGAAACCTGGCTACGCAGACCCATTTCGGCATATTCCGGGTTGAAGCGGATGCCAGGGCGACTTGCACGCAGGTTAGCGGAGACGGTCTCTTTGTCATTGCCCAGGCACGAAACGATGCCCAGACCAGTGATAACGACGCGGCGCATGCGGATAACCCTTAAAAGTTGTCAGTGGAAGTAAACACGCCGACGCGAAGGCCTTCGGCGGTGTAGATCTCGCGACCGTCGACGCTCACCGAACCATCGGCGATGGCCAGGTTCAGCTTGCCCTTGAGGACGCGCTTGATCTGAATGTTGTAGGTGACTTTCTTGGCGGTCGGCAGGACCTGGCCAAAGAACTTCACTTCGCCCGAACCCAGGGCGCGACCGCGGCCCGGCAGGCCTTGCCAGCCAAGGAAGAAGCCGACCAGTTGCCACATGGCATCAAGGCCCAGGCAGCCCGGCATGACCGGATCGCCTTCGAAATGGCAGGCGAAGAACCACAGGTCCGGGGTGATATCCAGCTCGGCGACCAATTCACCTTTGCCGTACTTGCCACCCTCTTCGCTGATATGGGTGATGCGATCCACCATCAGCATATTCGGGGCGGGCAGTTGCGCGTTACCTGGGCCGAACAGCTCACCGCGACTGCAGCGCAGCAGGTCTTCCCGGGTAAAGGCGTTTTGTTTGGTCATGCGAGCTCCTCAATAATCCCATGCGGCAGGGCCGGGTAAATCTTCCCGACCGACTGAAGCGTGCTTGCCTCACGTCGGCAGCCTACAGGTAGACTATTGCGTTGTAGTGAAAGTCACAGCATCAAGGACATGAATGTACACTTGTGCACTGAAATTTTAAACCGGACTTATTTATAGGCCCGCTTGGGTGCCTAAGACTGCCGCACTTTCGTCTTTCACGCCAGTCGCAGTTGGCTGATGGTGCCCATCTAATGCACCCAGCGTTGCAGGATTTGCTGCAAATCCGTGCGTTTGAACGGCTTGGCCAGGTAATCGTTCATTCCCGCGGCCAGGCATGCCTCGCGATCGCCCTGTAGCGCGTTGGCCGTCAGGGCAATGATCGGCAGGTCGGCGCAGCCGGGCAACTGGCGGATCTGGCGTGTCGCTTCATAGCCGTCGATCACCGGCAGCCGGCAGTCCATCAGGATCGCCGTGAAAATCAGGCTTTCGGCGCTGCGAATCGCTTCGGCACCATCGGTGGCGATGCTCACCTCGAACCCCAGGCTGCGCAGCATCGCTTCGACCACGGTGCGGTTGACCGGATTATCCTCCACCAGCAACACATGGCGGCCTTCACCGGCGCTGGCTTTGTGCTGGGTGTCCGGGGCGATCTGCGGCAGGCTCTGCTGGTAGATCGCCAAGGGGATTTCCAGGGTGAACACCGACCCCAGGCCTTCCTCGCTCTGGGCACGCAAGGTGCCGCCCATGCGTTCGGCCAGGGTGCGGGCAATCGGCAGGCCCAGGCCGGTGCCACCGTAACGCCTGGAGATAGAACTGTCCGCCTGCTGAAAGGCGTCGAACATCAGTTCCAGGCGCTCGGCCGAGATGCCAATCCCGGTGTCGCGCACCGTGCAGGTAAACCACAGCAGCTCATGGTCCAGGGTCTGCCAGTTGGGCTCGACGCTGACCGTGCCTTGCTCGGTGAACTTCAGCGCATTGCCGATCAGGTTCACCAGGATCTGGCGGATCCGCGTCGGGTCGCCCTGTACGCGCAAAGCGTCCATGCCCGGCGGGATCGACAATTCCAGGGCCAGCCCGCGTTGTATGGCGCTGTGCTGGAAGGACTGGGCGCAACTGTTGATCAGGTCCACCAGGTTGAACGGAATATGCTCAAGCTCCAGGGCTGAGCGTTCGATACGCGAGAAGTCGAGGATATCGTTGATGACTTTGAGCAGGTGTTCGGTGGACTCCGAAGCCAGTGCGGCGTACTCGGTCTGCTCGTCGGTCATGGACGTGGTTTCGAGCAATTGCAGCATGCCCAGCACACCGTTCATCGGTGTGCGCAGTTCGTGGCTCATCATCGCCAGGAAGTCGGACTTGGCACTGTTGGCGCGCTCGGCCTCTTCCCGTGTCTGGATCAATTGGGCCATGGCCTGCTGCTGTTCACGGCTGGCGTGGTGCAGGCCTTCGGCGAGGTTGTTGATGTGCCGTGACAGGTCGCCCAGCTCGGAGTCGTCGACAATCGGCAGTGGGGTCTTGTAGTCCCCCTGCTGGATCGCCTTGACCGCATTGCCCATGGCGCTGATCGGTTGCGACAGGCTGGCGGCCAGGCGCCGTGCCAGCAGGAAGGTAAAGAGCAGGGCAAACAGTGCGAGGATTGCGGCCTTGAAGAGGATTTCCTGTTGGCGCTGGCTGAAGGCGTCATTGGACATGCCGACGATCACCCGGCCCAGATAGTCGGCCCGTGGCGCCTTGGGTTGCGCGGTGCTGTCCTGGAAAAAGTCGTTGCCCAGCTGGATATGCTGCAGGCGGATCGGCGCCTGGAAGATCTTTACCGACAGCGAGCGGTCGTGCTTTTCCGAGGGCTGCTCGACGTACACCAGGATGTTTTCTGCGCTGTCCTGGATTTCCAGGAAGCGCACATGGGGCGTGGCCAGGGTGGCCCGCAGCAGGCTGTCGAGCACGTCGTTGTTGCCCGAAATCACGCCGTACTCGGTGGCCGGGGCCAGTTGGTTGGCGATCAGTTGGCCGGTGTGGTCCAGTTCCTGGCGCAGATCCTGGATCCGCACGAAGGTAAAGAAGCTGATTAAAAGCAGGGTCAGCAACAGGGCCGGGCCCAGGGTGATGATCTGGGTACGGGTGTTGATATCCCAACGGCGACGCAAGGTCATGGGTGTTTCTCCCCTTCGGCCAATCGGGTCGCGACGGCGGTTTCGTCCACCTGTTCGATTCCCAGCGAGCGCGCCACTTGCGGGTTGCCCACGACTTTGAAGTGATCCGGGTACAGCGAGCGCGGCCAACCGGCCTGCGGGCGATCGAGCAGGCGGTCAAGCACATTCAGCCAGTCGGCCTGGTCGCTGTAGGTGCTGGCCAGGCTGCCGGCCCGCACGAAGCCGGCGTTGGGCCCGATCAGTGGCAATTGCCTGGCGTAGCTGCTCAACAGCAGGTTTTTCACGGTTTTGGGGTTGTACAGCTGCGGATCATCCAGCCCTAGCAATACATCGCTGTTTTTGAACAGGCTGAGCAGCGGGCGGCTGTCGTTGATGTTGTCCCAGTGCTGGGCGACGATTTCCAGGCCCAGGGCCGCCGCATGCTGGCGCAGCTCCGGCAGCAGGAATTCGCTATCGCTGCCGTACAGCACGCCAATGCGCCGGGCCTGGGGCAGGATATTGGCGATCAGGCGCAGCTGCCGGTCCACCGGCGGGTCGCTCCACAACAGGCTGATCTTGGCGGGCACATGATTGCCCAGGCGCTCGCGGGCTTGCAGGCGGCTGATGCGCAGCACCAGCGTCGCCGGGCCCTGGGTGTCCTGCAGGCGCCAGTCGAGGCTGGGCAGGTCCAGCAGGATCAGGCGGGTGTTGACCGGCAGTTGGCCGGGGGCGGGCATGTCTGGCAGGGCCTTGAACGTGACGCTGTCGGCAGGACGTTGCTCGCGCAGGGCCTGGGCGAAGGCCTGTACACCGGGGCCATCCTCGGCGGCGGTCAGCAGGATTTCGGCGCTCCACGCGGGCATGGCCAATGCCAGGCTGGCAAGCAGCAGGCAGCGGCGCCAGAACCTGGCGCCAAAGAGGGCGCTCATCCTTGACTGGGCAGGGTTCATGTCAGAACTCTAACTCGGCACTGAAGTAGAGCACATGGCGCTGGTCGTAGTTATTGTCGAGCTGGGTCGTGGGCTGGTGGTCGAGGCGTTGTTGCAGCATGCCGGCCAGCTCCAGGTTGGCCTTGCCCAGGGCGATGCGTTTGGCGACCCGCATGTCGACCCGTTCAAAGCGATATTGGTTGAGTGCATCGTTGCCATAATAGAACAGCGCACTGGACCAGCCATGGCCCCATTCGCGCATCCAGCCCGCCGAACCGCTGTTGCGCGCGGTCTGTTGCCGGTCCAGCGGGTTGCTGGCGTCGGCATCCACATAAGCATAGGTCAGGCGCAGGCGGTCGGCGGTACTCAGGTGCCAGTCCAATTGGGTCTCGGTGCCGGTAAAGCGCGAGCTGTTACTGTTGCTGGCGATGTATTGGTTATTGCGCAAGGGCTCGCTGATCATGCCGGTGATTTCGTCATAGAACAGTTTGACGTCGACGTTCAGCCCGATATCGGCAAAAAAACCGTTGTAGCCCAACTCCCGGGAGCGCATCAGCTCTTTGTCGAGATCGCCCGGGCCCCGGGTCTTGACGAAATACTGGCCGACGTTCTGCCCGTAGGTGGGGGAGCTGAGGTTCGTGACCTTATAACTCCAGTTGACGTTGTTCTCGAACATGTCCGGCGAGCGGATGGCTTCGGAGTACACCGCGCGCAACCCGTGGCGCGGGTTGATCAAGTAGTTGACCGCGACCCTGGGCGTCAGCGAGTTGCCGCTCAGGTCGGTGTTTTCGTACATCGCCCCACCCTGCAACAGCCAGTGCTCGCTGGCGCGCCATTCCAGGTGGCCGAACAGGCGCCAGGTGGTGTCGTCCAGCCGGCCATTGAAGTAGGTGTCGGAGTCGGCGCGGTCGTAGCGGTAATTCATGCCGCTGACCAGGCGCAGGCTGTCGGACAGGCTCAGGGTGTCCTGGACTTCCAGGTCGTAGCGGCTTTCCTTGGTGCTTTGGTCGATGTTGCCGCAGACACTTTCCTTGCCGCCGTTATTCCATTGTTTCAGGACTTCTTCGGCCAGCGCCTGCTCTGCTGCGGAGCCTTGCGGGGGCCTACCGTTTTCATAGTCCTTCATATGCCGCGCCAACTTTTCAGCGTAGTTGGGGTTCATTTGCCACAGTTGCGTCAACTCCGGGCTGAACGAGACCTTGGCATCACAGGCCGTCCAGACCTGGCGGCGATCCCATTGCTGCGCCGAACCCTGGACATACAGGCTATGGTCGGGGTTGAAATCGAAGTTCCAGCGCAGGGATGCGGCGTAGTCCTTGGCGCTGACGTCGGAATCATTGCCACCATCGGTAATCCCGGCAAACACCGGCTTGTAGGTATACGGCCGCTGGTTGGTCCCTTCCTTGGCGTTGATTTGCCAGTCGATGCTCTGCTGCTGGTCGAGGGTCTGGCTGACCTTCAGGCTGAAGCGGTTGAGGCGCCGGCTATCGCGGTAATCGGCGCCCACGCGGTCGCTGTCAAAGCCGTCGTCCTGTTGCCCGGACAGCGATAGCCGCAGGTTGCCGGTGTCCCAGCCCAGGCCCTGGCTGGCATACCAGTCGTTGATCCCGCGCTCGCCCCGGGTCATTTTCATCCGCGTGCCCAGGCTGTTGGCCGGCGAGCGGGTGAGGATATTGACCACAGCCATCAGCGAATTGGCCCCGTAGCTGACGGTATTGGGCCCACGGAACACCTCGATTCGCTCGATATCCTCCATGGCTACCGGAATATCGCTCCAGTCCACGGTGGCGAGGCCGGCGCGGTACACCGAGCGGCCATCGATCAGCACCTGCATGCGCCGGGCTTCGCTGGCATTGGTGCCGTGATAATTGACGGCAGCCTGGTTGCCCGAGGTGTAGCCCACCATCATCCCGGGCACCAGGCGCAGCAACTCGGCGATATCCCGTGCGCCGCTGGCCTTGATCAGCTCGCTGTCGATCACCGTCATGCTGCCAGGCACCGCGGCGGCCGACTGCTTGAGTCGGGTCGCCGTGAGGACTTGGGGCAGCGGCTGGTTGTCGAGGAACAGATCGTCGGCCAGCAACGGCGTGCTGACCAACAGCGCCAGCAACAGAGATGAACGAGGAGGAGGGCCCAAATACACGGAACGGCCTTGATAATTGCGGATAGCCGCCCATGTTAACTGAGGCGGGCGCTTTTGCCAGTCGGCGCTATCGCAATTACTGTGGTCTATTCGGCCATTTTCCGACAATCGCGGGAAATTACGGAAGGGCTGGCCGCCATCGGGCCGGCCCGTATAATGCCGCCATCGCCACTGCTATGGATTAACGGATTGCATATGACTGAACAGCGCCCAATTGCGGTCCTGGGAGGCGGAAGTTTTGGTACCGCCGTGGCTAATCTGCTGGCCGAAAACGGCCATCAGGTCCGTCAGTGGATGCGCGATCCTGAACAGGCCGAGGCCATCCGGGTCAACCGCGAAAACCCCCGTTACCTCAAGGGCATCAAGATTCATCCGGCCGTTACGCCGGTCACGGACCTACAGGCCACCCTGGATGATTGCGACCTGTGCTTCGTCGCGTTGCCCTCCAGCGCTTTGCGCTCGGTGCTGGCGCCCCATGCCGAACGGCTGGCGGGCAAGATGCTGGTCAGCCTGACCAAAGGCATCGAGGCCCAGACCTTCAAGCTGATGAGCGAAATCCTCGCGGACATCGCGCCCCAGGCCCGCATCGGTGTGCTCTCCGGGCCGAACCTGGCGCGGGAAGTGGCCGAACACGCCCTGACCGCAACCGTGGTCGCCAGTGAAGACGAGGCGCTGTGCGAACAGGTACAGGCCGTGCTGCATGGCCGGACCTTCCGCGTCTACGCCAGTGCCGACCGCTTTGGCGTGGAACTGGGCGGCGCGTTGAAAAACGTCTACGCCATTATTGCCGGCATGGCGGTGGCCCTGGGCATGGGGGAAAACACCAAGAGCATGTTGATCACCCGCGCGCTGGCGGAAATGACCCGCTTTGCGGTCAACCAGGGCGCCAACCCCATGACCTTCCTTGGCCTAGCCGGGGTGGGCGACCTGATCGTCACCTGTTCGTCGCCGAAAAGCCGCAATTACCAGGTGGGCTTTGCCCTGGGCCAGGGTTTGAGCCTGGAAGATGCCGTCACCCGTCTGGGTGAAGTGGCTGAAGGGGTCAATACCCTGAAAGTGCTGAAGGCCAAGGCCCAGGAAACCGGGGTCTATATGCCGTTGGTCGCCGGCCTGCACGCGATCCTGTTCGAAGGGCGCACTTTGAACCAGGTCATCGAGTTGCTGATGCGTGCCGAACCCAAGACTGATGTCGACTTTATTTCCACCAGTGGTTTCAACTGAGGAACGCGCGATGAACGATCCCAAAGCAGCACCCAAGTATGAATCTATCGTCCTGCGCATCCTGTGGATGCTGGTGTTTGCCTTGGTCTGGCAAGTGGCGCAGTTTATCCTCGGCGCGTTGGTGGTGGTGCAGTTGATCTACCGCCTGATCTACGGCGCACCGAACCTGGGCCTGATGAACTTTGGCGACAGCCTCAGCCAGTTCCTTGCGCAGATTGGCCGTTTTGGCAGCTTCCACAGCGAGCAGAAACCCTGGCCCTTCGCCGATTGGCCAACCCCGCGCGCCCCGGAGGGCGAGGCCGCCCACAGCGTGCCGCCGGCCTCGCACCCGGTGCGCGATGAAGCGCCCAAGCTATGAAGTTGTGGGTGCTGCGCCACGGTGAAGCCGAGTCCCATGCTTCCAGCGATGCCCAACGCAACCTGACCGAGCATGGTCGCCAGGAGGTGCTGCACAGTGCCGCACACCTGATCGGCCAGCCCATCAGCGCGATCATCGCCAGCCCTTATGTGCGGGCACAACAGACCGCGCAACTGGTGCGCGAAGCGTTGGGGTTTGCGCCAGAGATCCGCACGGTGCCGTGGCTGACGCCAGACGGCAACCCCCTGCAAGTGCTGGAAAAACTCGATACCGATGACAATGTGCTGCTGGTCAGCCATCAACCGTTGGTGGGCAACCTGATCAGTTTTCTGCAGCACGGGCACCAGCGCCAGCCCCAACCGATGCACACCGCCAGCCTGGCAGAGCTGGAAGGGGATTTTCCGCTGGCGGGGCTGATGAGCCTCAATAGCGTCAAAAACCCCTGATTGTTCAGGCACAACAAAATCAACGGTGGGAGCGGGCTTGCTCGCGAATACGGTGTATCAGTCAATGAATATATTGGCTGACACTGCGCATTCGCGAGCAAGCCCGCTCCCACACTTATTTGTGTTGTGTCAGTAAGGAACTTGCAGTGCTCCTTTGTGCATGGAATAGTCCACCAAGCAAGTGCTTGGTTGGCTACCATCGGAACACACAGGAGCGCGTCCCATGTCTGTCGCTTTTCGTTTGCCGCTGCAGGTTTTCTTTGAACGTGAGGCGCGCCATCCGCGCCAGCGCTTCCTGGTCCAGCCCATTGGCGGTGGCGAGGTGCAGACCCTCACCTGGGGCGAAGCCGGTCACCAGGCCCGTTGTGCCGCCCATTGGCTGCGCGCGCGGGAACTGCCCCAGGGTTCGCACATTGCCCTGATCTCGAAGAACTGCGCGCACTGGATCATCGCCGACCTGGCGATCTGGATGGCCGGGCATGTCTCCGTGCCGCTGTATCCCAACCTTACCGCCGACTCCGTAGCCCATGTGCTGGAGCACTCCGAGGCGGCGTTGGTGTTTATCGGCAAGCTTGACGACTGGCCTGCCATGGCGCCGGGCATCAAGCCTGGGCTGGCGACCATCAGCCTGCCTTTGTGCCCCAAGGGCGAATTCGACTTCACCTGGGCCGACCTGCAAGCCAGTTCGCCGATTCAGGATGACCCCGCACCTGCGGCGACAGACCTGGCCACCATCATCTACACCTCCGGTACCACGGGTCTGCCCAAAGGCGTGATGCACACCTTCGGCGGCCTGGCGTTTGCCGCGACCCGGGGCACCGAGTTGTTCGGCCTGGGGGAGGGTGATCGCCTGCTGTCCTACTTGCCACTGTGCCATGTGGCCGAGCGCATGTTTGTCGAGATGGCCGCGATCTATACCGGGCAAACGGTGTTTTTCGCCGAAAGCCTCGACACCTTCCTTACCGACCTGCAACGCGCCCGGCCCACGGCGTTGTTTGGTGTGCCGCGGATCTGGACCAAATTCCAGATGGGCGTGTACGGCAAAATCCCGGAAAAACGCCTGGACCTGCTGCTGCGCCTGCCGTTTGTCGGCAAGCGTGTCGGCCGCAAAGTCCTTGCCGGCCTTGGGCTGGACGCGGTGCGGGTAGCCCTGTCTGGGGCCGCACCGGTACCCGAGGCGCTCCTGCGCTGGTACCAGCGCCTGGGCCTGGATGTGCTGGAGGTGTATGGCATGACCGAAAGCTGTGGCTATTCCCATGTCTGTCGTCCCGGCCAGCAGAAGATCGGTTGGATCGGCTTGCCGTGCCCGGACGTAGAGGTGCGCATCGACCCGGCCGGAGAGGTCCAGGTGCGTAGCGGCGCGACCATGCTCGGTTACTTCAAGGACCCACAGAAGACCGCCGAGACCCTCACCGAGGACGGTTTTCTACGTACCGGCGACAAGGGCGAGCAGGATACCGAAGGCCGTTTGCGCCTGACCGGGCGCCTCAAGGAAATCTTCAAGACCAGCAAGGGCAAGTACGTCGCGCCGGCACCCATCGAAAACCGCCTGGCAGAGCACGGGCGTATCGAACAGGTGTGCGTGGTTGGCGATGGCCTGAGCGCGCCGATGGGCTTGTGCGTACTGTCTGCGGTGGGCCAGCAGGAGGCCGCCGGCGAGGCCCGGCAATCCTTGCACGCCAGCCTGGAACGCTTGCTGGAAGAGGTTAACCAGGTGCTGGATAAACACGAGCGCTTGCGTCAACTGGTGGTGGTGAAGGACAGTTGGGCGGTGGAAAACGGCTTTCTGACGCCGACCCTGAAGATCAAACGCAACATTATCGAGTCAACCTACGGCCCACAGTTCCAGGCCTGGAGCGCGCGCTCCGAGGCGGTGCTGTGGCAGGATTGAGCATTCAATAAAATCAATAAGGACACTGCAATGAGTCTGTGGCGCACGGTTCCCGATATCGAGCAAATCAATGCCAGACAGAAAAACACCATTGGTGAAGTGCTGGATATTCGCTTCGAGAGCTTCGACGACGAATCCCTGACCGCGAGCATGGTGGTCGACCATCGCACCCATCAACCCTATGGGCTGCTGCACGGCGGGGCCTCGGTGGTGTTGGCCGAAACGGTGGGCTCCGTGGCCAGCTACTTGTGCATAGACCCCGCCAAGTTCTATTGCGTGGGCCTGGAAATCAACGCCAACCACCTGCGCGGCCTGCGTTCCGGGCGGGTGACGGCGGTGGCCCGGGCGATCCATATCGGGCGCACTACCCATGTCTGGGACATTCGCCTGACCAGCGACGAGGGCAAGGCCAGTTGCGTGTCGCGCCTGACCATGGCCGTGGTGCCGCTGGGCGAGACCCCGCCGGTACGATAGGCGTGGCGTGAGTGACATCATTCCTGGCAGTTACAGTCATTGCTGTAGCGGCCAGGCGTGGGGACAATCGATTTCTGTTTTTGAAGATGGGCAGGCTATGTCGCAACAAGTGTTTTTCACTCATGCCAATGGCTTTCCTTCGGCGACCTACGGCAAGTTGTTCGATGCCCTGGCGCCGGAGTACGCGGTGGCGCACCTGTCGCAGCACGGCCACGATCCGCGATTTCCGGTGGATGACAACTGGCAGAACCTGGTGGACGAACTGATCCATCACCTGGAGCAACAACCGGAGCCGGTGTGGGGCGTTGGCCATTCACTGGGCGGCGTGTTGCATTTGCACGCCGCCCTGCGCTGCCCGCAGCTGTATCGCGGGGTGGTGATGCTCGACTCGCCGGTGCTGACCCTGGCTGACCGCTGGGTGATTCGCGCGGCCAAGCGCTTTGGCCTGATTGACCGCCTCACCCCCGCCGGTCGCACCCTGGGCCGGCGCGAAGAGTTCAGCGACCTGGATGCCGCCCGCCAGTATTTTGCCGGCAAGACGCTGTTCCGCGGCTTTGACCCGGAATGCCTGGAGGCCTATTTGCAGCACGGTTTGCACCAGGTGGGCGATCGCCTGCGCCTGCGCTTCGACCCGGCAACGGAAATCAGCATCTACCGGGGCGTGCCGCACACAAGCCCCGGCCAGACCCGCCAACTGAAAGTGCCGTTGGCCGTGGTGCGCGGCCGGCAGAGCCGGGTGGTGATGCGCCATCACGCCAGCGGCGTCGCGCGCCTGCCCATGGGTGAGATGCTGACCATGCCTGGCGGGCACATGTTTCCCCTTGAACGCCCGCAGGACACCGCGACCTTGATCAAGAACCTGTTTACCCGCTGGGAAGCCCGCGCGCGTGAGCGCAGTTGCGCATGACCGCACCCGTCGAAGAAGTCCGCCTGAGCCTGCCGCATATCGAGCTGGCGGCCCATCTGTTCGGCCCCGAAGATGGTCTGCCGGTGATCGCCCTGCATGGCTGGCTGGATAACGCCAACAGCTTCGCGCGCCTGGCGCCCAAACTGCAGGGTTTGCGCATTGTCGCCCTGGACATGGCCGGTCACGGCCACTCGGCCCACCGCCCGGCCGGGGCAGGTTATGCCGTGTGGGATTACGTGTTTGATGTGTTGCAGGTGGCCGAGCAACTGGGCTGGAAACGTTTTGCATTACTTGGTCACTCCCTCGGGGCGATTGTCTCCACGGTGTTGGCCGGGGCCTTGCCAGAGCGTGTGACGCACTTGGGGTTGATCGACGGTGTGATCCCGCCGACCGCAACCGGCGAGAATGCCGCCGAACGCATGGGCATGGCGTTGCAGGCGCAAATCAACCTGCAAGACAAACGTAAACCGGTGTACGGCACCCTTGACCGCGCGGTGGAGGCGCGGATGAAGGGCGTGGTCGCAGTCAGCCGTGAAGCCGCGGAACTCCTGGCCCAGCGCGGCTTGATGCCGGTGCCGGGCGGCTACACCTGGCGCAGCGACAGTCGCTTGACCCTGGCATCGCCGATGCGCCTGACGGAAGAACAGGCCATGGCCTTCGTGCGCCGGGTGGCCTGTCCCGCACAGTTGGTGGTGGCGCAAGAGGGCATGCTGGCCAAACATCCCGAGCTGCTTTCCCAGCTTCCTTTCGCGGTAACCACCCTTGCAGGTGGCCATCATTTGCACCTGAACGACGAGTCGGGGGCGGCTCTTGTTGCAGACTGTTTCAATCGCTTCTTCACCGCGCCTTGACTTGGCGGGGGCAACTGTCGAGGCTGGGCGGATTGAAAGGGAGTCAACCATGAACAATCCGAATATCGCGAAGGCATCCACCGGCCAAGGCGCACCGATCCGATGAGTAGTGCCAAGGGAATTATCCGTGTGCTTGGGCTGTGCTGCATCAGCCCGTTGGTTTTCGCTGCTGATCTGCCGGGAAGCCAGGATCTGCCCAGCGTGGCTCGACAGGTGGATTCGCAGATTGTCGACTACCGTCCCGCCGAAGAAAAAGAACGCATCTACCCCATGGGCGCGATCCGCAAGATCAGCGGCCAGTTGCGCTACGAAGGCCAGGCCACGGCGCGGGGCCAAGTGACAGCCATCACCTATGAACTGCCCGCCGAGCACAGCTCCAGCGCGGCCTTCAAATCCACGCGCGAGGCGTTGCAAGAGCAAGGCGCGCAGTTGCTGTTCTGGTGCCAGGCCCGCGATTGTGGCGAAAGCAGCCTGTGGGCCAACGAAGTGCTGGGCAACTCCAAACTGGTTGGCGCCGATGGCCAGCAGGAGTTCCTGTTGCTGCGCCTGGCAGCCCCCCAGGACAACTCCCTGGTAGCGCTCTACGGCATTACCCGCGGCAACCGTCGCGCTTACCTGCATGTGGAACAAATGGACGCCAGCGCGCCCCTGGGGCAATTACTACCCACCTCGGCCACCCTGCTGCGCGAATTGAAAAGCACCGGCGACCTGGATTTCCCCTTGCTGGGCGCAGAACCCGACGCAACGTGGTTGACCCTGATTTCCCGTGGATTGAACCTCGATACCACCTTGCGGGTCAGTGTGAGCGGGCCTGGCGCCGAAGCCTGGCGCCAGGGCCTGATCGACAAGGGCGTGCGTGCGGCGCGATTGGAAACCGGCACGGGTGAGGCCAAGGGCCTGCACCTGCAAGTTATCCGCTGATCGTTCCAGGGCGAACGGACCCGCGCCGTTCGCCTAAGCTCTCCCTCAACAGACTTCTTTTCGAGAAACCACATGCTCAACAATGATCGCCTGCTGGTGCAGATCCTGCTCCTGGTGCTGTTTGGTGCCAGTTTCTGGGTGATGGCGCCGTTCTGGTCGGCGCTGTTCTGGGGCGCGGTGCTGGCGTTTGCCAGTTGGCCGCTGATGCGCCTGTTGACCCGTGCCCTGGGTGGGCGCGAGTCACTGGCAGCGGGGATCCTGACCCTGGGCTGGATGTTGCTGGTGGCAGTGCCGCTGGTGTGGCTGGGCTTCAACCTGGCCGACCATGTGCGCGACGCCGTGGCGCTGATCAAGGATGTGCAGGTCGATGGCTTGCCCGAAGCACCCACCTGGCTGGGGTCGATCCCCTTTGTCGGGGAGCGGCTGGTGGGCATGTGGGACAGCATCGACCAGCAGGGCGCGGCCTTGATGGTCACGATCAAGCCGTACCTGGGGCAGGTCGGCAACTGGTTGCTGGCCCGTAGTGCGCAGATCGGCGGCGGCATCCTGGAACTGACCCTGAGCCTGGTGTTCGTGTTCTTTTTCTACCGCGACGGGCCGCGCCTGGCGATGTTCGTCCACCGCCTGCTGGAACGCTTGATTGGTGAGCGTGCCGGCTACTACATCGACCTGGTGGCCGGCACGGTACAGCGGGTGGTCAACGGCGTGATCGGCACCGCCGCCGCCCAGGCATTGCTGGCACTGATCGGCTTCCTGATCGCCGGGGTGCCCGGGGCGCTGGTACTGGGTATCGTCACCTTCCTGCTGAGCCTGATCCCCATGGGACCGCCGCTCGTCTGGATCCCGGCCACCGCCTGGCTGGTGTGGAAGGGCGACTACACCTACGCGGTGTTCCTCGGCGTCTGGGGCACGTTCATCATCAGCGGCGTGGACAACGTGCTCAAACCGTACCTGATCAGCCGCGGCGGTAACCTGCCGCTGGTGATCGTGTTGCTGGGGGTATTTGGTGGGTTGATTGCGTTTGGCTTTATCGGCTTGTTTATCGGGCCGACATTGCTGGCGGTGGCGTACAGCCTGTTGACGGATTGGAGTGCGAGCCAGGCGCAGGTTCGCCGGGAAGACAAGGTGGGCTAGCCCTGATACGCGCCCATCTGTAGTGACGCGCCTAGTTGTGGCGAGGGGACAAACCTCCTTGTCCCAACAGCCGGCTCACTGCAGGTTGGGTTTGGCAGTTACGACGAGGTCATGGATAGCGACATTTCCGCTGTCAACCCACCGCTCAAGCGTTTCACGACAAAAGGCTTTACGTATCTGGAGCAATATTATCGGGAACTGATCAATGGTTCGATTTGAAAGCTAGCCAGTAAATGAAATTATCCTCGTCTCGCGCTTCACCGCCCCCCCAGAAACTGCCATTTCCTACGAAAACTCTGCCGTTTTAGCATGCTTCCTACGCTGCACAACTTTATGTAATGACTGTTTTCTAGCATCTAGTGCTGATGGTGAAACGGCGCTTGGTGATACCGCTTGTCGGTTTTTATTTGTGGGCTTTACGAGATTTCTTATTACTTCCTACAAATATTAAGGTTCGTGGGGTGGAATCTGTAAAGCTGAAGGGTTAGACAAATTATTAATTATTAAAAGTATTTTTTTAGCTTTCGGTAATTGGGTTTTATGGGGTTCGGAATATTCTGATTTTTATGTGGGAATTTACTTATATTTAAATAAGTAAATTCCCTCACTCCGGTTTTTCAATATTTGAGTTCCGCTCAAAAAGAACTAGCTTGGTTTTATCACCCTATACCGGGTGATAGTGATCGGCATTCCAAAAGTTTGGAGAATCAAAATGAAAAGTGAAAGCTTGGGCGAAACTGTTTTTAGCTTCAGTGATGATTTTTGGATTTGATTCACTCTCTTGTGCTGCTGGATCCTCTGGCAGTGCGGGTGGATGCGGTGGCAGTGGAGGGGACGCAACCGAACCCGAACTGCACTCCAAGATGCGACCTACCTAGAAATTACAGATCTGCTTGTTTCTCCGCTAAGCAATAGTGTTTCTGAGCATGAGTTTAGTTTTTTAGGCCTGCGCTCAGCGCTAAATAGCGAAAAAATTACAGGATATTTGTATTCTAGTGTCTCTGCCGTAGAGGGTGTTCGATGCGTTTTTAGTAAGTATATTTCACCAGATCTGTTTATGCATATGAATAATGCACAGGGAATAAATATCGTTAACAAATACAGTGAAACATTCAAGGATTCTATCGTGCAGGATAGGTTGAGGGTAATGGTGCCATTTCCTTGAGGTAAATAACTATGTGCGATAACTTAATGTCAAAGTCCTTGTCGTTGGCAGTGCTCTTAATAAAAGAGCAAGTCAAGGAGCCCCTTGCGTTGTTCTGGATTGTTGTGTCTCCTGGAGTGGTTTTTTATTTGTTGAGCTATTCGAGAGGTCTCACTTATTCAGCATCAAACGACTATTTATCCAGCACGTCTTGGTTTTATGCTTATGTGGCTTCCAGTGTCGCATTGTTTGGCTTTGCATTTTATATTGTCGGGCGCAGGGAGAGCGGGTTTGTTAGGTCGTTTATTTATACCTTTCGTACAAAAGTGATTTTCATGGTGGGGCAATTTATCGCTTATTCATTTATGTCTGTGATGTATTGTGCTGTTTTTTATTTGGTCACCCATATTGTTTTTGGTCCGGTGAGCCTCATGGAGTTTTATATTGTGCTTGTCAGGTTTTATATATGCTTTGTTCTATTTTCTATACTCTCTCTGTTATTGACGTTGATCCCGATTAATTTCCAGAATACAAATACATTATTTTCTGTTGTGTCATTTGCCATGCTGGTAGTCGGTGTGGCGGGTATGAACTCGTCTCTGCCGTTGATGACGGTTGTCAGTTTTTTTAATCCGCTGTGGTGGGCGAATAGAATAATGGTGGAGGGGGTTGCTCAGTTGGGCTTGTTAGTCGCTGTTATAGTTATATTGTATATAGTGGTTTTTTTGATTTCTGTCCGATTTTTGCTTGTGACACCCGTTTGGAGTCGCTACTGATGAGAAGGTTTTCTGCGCAAGCTATCGGCTTTAAGTATGCGAACCATACCGTATTTAAAGATGCATCGCTGAAAGTCGAGTCCGGCTCGATTTCAGGGCTTCTAGGGCCGAATGGTTCGGGTAAAACTACTTTTTTTGATATTGTTTGTAATTTGAGGAAGGTTGATAGTGGTGCGATTGCGGATGAGTTTTCGAGCCGGGTTTATTTGTCGCAGGTGATTTCGACGCCTGCTGTATTTCGTATGTCTGATATTTTTAAAATGATTGCTCTGTTTTGCTCCGAGAAAAAAATGACTAAAAAAGATTCTCTCGAGAAGCTGGAGTTGTGGAGCCCGGCTTTAGTCGAGCGTTACTTAAGTATATGGGATAAAAAATCATCTCTTTGCAGTTATGGTGAAAAGCGCTGGTTTTTTACTTTGTCTTTGCTGTCTGTTGCGGCGGATTTTGTGATTCTTGATGAGCCTACGGCGGGTGTTGATCCGGAGTTTCGATATCACATATGGAAGTGTTTACGAGGTGCTGCAAACGAAGGGGCGGCAATTTTGGTCTCTTCGCACAACGTTGAGGAGGTGGCCAGTGGTTGTGACGATTTTTACATGATTGCTCAGCAACGGTTTAACCATTTTACTAACGCTGTGAACTTTATGAGCCATTACGGTGCAACTACGTTAGATGAAGCCTTTATCAAAGCGGTAAACATACGCAATCCCTTATAGAGACTGGCTTCTGGGTAGCCAAAGCACCGCCGTCAGTCCGCCCCCCGGTGTTTCCTCCAGATGTAGCCGGCCGCCCAACCGCTCCACCGCCTCCTTGGCAATGGTCATGCCCAGCCCCACGCCCCCGGAATTGCGATTGCGTGAGCCTTCCAGGCGGAAAAACGGTTCGAATACCGCCTCGCGTTGTTCGGCAGCAATCCCCGGGCCATGGTCGATTACCCGGATCACCAACGCCTGGGGGCTGTCCTGCAGTTCGATGCGTGCCGTACCGGCATAGCGCAGGGCGTTGTCGATCAGGTTGTTCAGGCACGAACGCAAGGCCATGGGCTGTACTTGCAGCGGCGTGCTGTGGCCCTGGCACTGCACATCCGCGCCCTGGTCCTGGGCGTTTTCGCTCAGGGACTGCACAAGTGCCTGCACGTCCAGCCACTGCCGGCTTTCGCCAGTGCGTTGTTCGTGCAGGTAGCTCAAGGTGGCGTCGAGCATGCCGATCATGTCGTCCAGGTCCTGGCGCATCTGGCCCTGCAGGCGCAGATCGTCGATCTGCTCCAGGCGCAGCTTGAGCCGTGAAAGTGGGGTGCGCAGGTCGTGGGAAACCGCGCCAAGCATGCGGGCGCGCTGGCTGACCTGTTCGCGGATGCGGCGCTGCATCAGGTTGAAGGTCGAGGCGGCCTGGCGCGCTTCAAGTGGGCCGGATTCGTCCAGGGGCGGGCTGTGCAGGTCCACACTCAAACGCTCGGCGGCCGCGCTCAAGCGCTGGATCGGGCGGCTGAGCAACTTGGCGCCGAACCATGCGGCGATGATCAGCGAGATAAACTGGAACGTCAGCGGCACCACCGGGCCGCCGAACCAGGGCCGCTGATGGGCCTGGGGCGCGGCCTGCAAAGAGCCGTCCGCCTGCTCGATCATGACGTCTACGGGCGGTGGCGGCGGTGGGCCGTAATGGTGAAACCAAAAGAACGCCAGCACATGGGCCAGCACAATGGCTATCAGCAGCACCCCGAACAAGCGGCCAAACAAGGTGTTGAAGGCGTTGCGCATCAGCCGATGTCCCGCGCGTCGAACAGGTAGCCTTCGCCGCGTACGGTCTTGATCAGTTGCGGGGCCTTGGGGTCGTCTCCCAGTTTCTGGCGTAGGCGCGAGACCAGCAGGTCGATGCTGCGATCAAAGGCTTCGATCGAGCGTCCACGGGCCGCATCCAGCAGTTGTTCACGGCTGAGCACCCGGCGCGGGCGTTCGATGAACACCCACAGTAAACGGAATTCGGCGTTGGACAGCGGTACTACCAGGCCATCATCCGCCACCAGTTGGCGCAGCACGCTGTTGAGGCGCCAGTGATCGAAGCGGATATTGGTGCGTTGCTCAGTGCGGTCATCACGCACCCGACGCAGGATGGTCTGGATCCGCGCCACCAGCTCCCGCGGTTCGAACGGCTTGGACATGTAGTCGTCAGCCCCCAGTTCCAGGCCGATAATGCGGTCGGTGGGTTCGCAGCGAGCCGTCAGCATCAGGATCGGGATATCCGATTCGGCCCGCAGCCACCGGCAAATCGACAACCCATCTTCGCCGGGCAGCATCAGGTCGAGCACCACCACATCAAAGGTCTCGGCTTGCATGGCCAGGCGCATGGCGGCGCCGTCGGTCACACCGCTGGCGAGGATGTTGAAGCGGGCCAGGTAATCAATCAGCAGTTCGCGGATCGGCACATCGTCGTCGACGATCAACGCGCGGGTGTTCCAGCGTTTGTCCTCGCTGGCAAGTTCATGGGGCAGGGCGGAAGGGGTATGCATGGTGCGATCATCTGCCAGGTTGGCCGCCAGGCCCAAGGGCCGCAGCGGGGTAATTGCGTGAGCATAGGCGCCGTGTCGGGCCGTGCGGGCAAGGCTACTGCCGGGGCATGTTGTAGGCGTGTCGTGAATGTATCGACTTTGAAATATTAGCCGGTTATTCCAGGAAAATAGGCGCTTGCCGAGGATTTACCGATCATCGGATCCCGCAAAGCCGCTGCTTGCGCTACAATCCGCGCCGATTTCGACTTGCCTGAGAGCCCATTCCAATGTCCGTCTGCCAGACTCCTATCATCGTCGCCCTGGATTACCCCACCCGTGACGCCGCACTGAAGCTGGCTGACCAGTTGGATCCCAAGCTCTGCCGCGTCAAGGTCGGCAAGGAGCTGTTCACCAGCTGCGCAGCAGAAATCGTCGGCACCCTGCGTGACAAGGGCTTCGAGGTGTTCCTCGACCTGAAATTCCACGATATCCCCAACACCACCGCGATGGCGGTCAAGGCCGCGGCCGAGATGGGCGTGTGGATGGTCAACGTTCACTGCTCCGGCGGCCTGCGCATGATGGCTGCGTGCCGTGAGGTGCTGGAGCAGCGCAGCGGTCCCAAGCCGTTGCTGATCGGTGTGACCGTGCTGACCAGCATGGAGCGTGAAGACCTGGCCGGCATCGGCCTGGATATCGAGCCCCAGGAACAAGTGCTGCGCCTGGCTGCCCTGGCGCAGAAGGCCGGCCTCGATGGCCTGGTCTGCTCGGCGCTGGAAGCTCAGGCGTTGAAGGCCGCCCATCCGGCGCTGCAGTTGGTGACGCCGGGGATTCGTCCGGCAGGCAGTGCCCAGGACGACCAGCGTCGTATCCTCACGCCACGCCAGGCGCTGGATGCGGGTTCTGATTACCTGGTGATTGGTCGCCCGATCAGCCAGGCGGCTGACCCGGCCAAGGCCTTGGCCGCTGTGGTCGCCGAAATCGCCTGATGCCCTTGGGCTAAACACGTAGGAGCTGGCTTGCCTGCGATAGCATCACCTCGTGGTTACTGAAAAACCGAGGTGTCTGCATCGCTGGCAAGGCAGCTCCTACATTGGTTTGGGGTGTCAGTTGACCTTCAGCACCAACTTGCCGAAGTTCTCGCCGTTGAACAGCTTCATCAACGTCTCCGGGAACGTCTCCAGGCCCTCGACAATATCCTCCTTGCTCTTGAGCTTGCCTTGGGCCATCCAGCCGGCCATTTCCTGCCCGGCGGCGGCAAAGTTCGCCGCATGATCCATCACCACAAACCCTTCCATGCGCGCCCGATTGACCAGCAGTGACAGGTAGTTGGCGGGGCCCTTCACGGCTTCCTTATTGTTGTACTGGCTGATGGCTCCGCAAATCACCACCCGCGCCTTCAACGCCAGGCGGCTGAGCACGGCGTCGAGGATGTCGCCGCCAACGTTATCGAAATAGACGTCCACGCCTTTTGGGCATTCGCGCTTGAGGGCGGCCGGCACGTCTTCGTGCTTGTAGTCGATGGCCGCGTCGAACCCCAGTTCATCCAGCAAAAACTTGCACTTGTCGGCGCCGCCGGCAATCCCCACCACGCGGCAACCCTTGATCTTGGCGATCTGCCCGGCAATGCTGCCCACGGCACCGGCGGCCCCGGAAATCACTACGGTATCGCCGGCCTTGGGCGCGCCGGTGTCGAGCAGCGCGAAGTAGGCGGTCATGCCGGTCATGCCCAGCGCAGACAAATAGCGCGGCAGGGGCGCCAGTTTCGGGTCGACCTTGTAGAACCCACGCGGCTCGCCGAGGAAGTAATCCTGCACGCCCAGGGCGCCGTTGACGTAATCGCCGACGGCGAATTTCGGATTGTTCGAGGCAATGACCTGGCCTACGCCCAATGCGCGCATGACTTCACCAATGCCCACCGGCGGGATGTAGGACTTGCCTTCATTCATCCAGCCACGCATGGCCGGGTCGAGGGACAGGTATTCGTTGCGCACCAGCACCTGGCCATCCGCCAGGTTGCCCACCGGTACTTCCTGATAGGTAAAGGTGTCCCGCGTGGCCGCGCCGACCGGGCGTTTGGCAAGCAGGAATTGGCGGTTGGTCTGGGCAGTCATGGCAAGGACTCTGGGTAAATGAGCCTCAAGTGATAGACCTTCCAGGCGCCGGGAGCAAGTTCGGCCGATCGCTGCGAATGCCCGTCGATAGGCTGGCTTGATAGTGGGCACGGCAGGCTTATCACTGCTACGCATGGGGGCTCAACTGGCCTTCTGATAGTGCTGACGCGCGGTGCCGGGCCCTGGCTATGCTGGGCCCACGGGCATTCATCCAAGGATATAAGCAATGAGCATGACGTTTTCCGGCCAGGTTGCCCTGGTCACCGGTGCCGCCAACGGTATTGGCCGCGCCACGGCCCTGGCATTCGCCGCAGAAGGCTTGAAAGTTGTGGTCGCCGACCTCGATGTGGCGGGCGGCGAGGGCACGGTCGCGTTGATCCGAGAGGCAGGCGGCGAGGCGCTGTTCGTGCGCTGTAATGTGACCCTGGAGGCGGATGTGCAACAACTGATGCAGCAGGTACTGCACAGCTATGGCCGCCTGGACTACGCGTTCAACAATGCCGGCATCGAGATTGAACAGGGCAAGCTGGCTGATGGCACCCTGGATGAGTTCGACGCCATCATGGGCGTCAACGTCAAGGGCGTGTGGTTGTGCATGAAGTATCAGTTGCCGTTGCTGCTGGCCCAGGGTGGTGGGGCCATCGTCAATACCGCATCGGTTGCGGGGTTGGGCGCTGCGCCGAAGATGAGTATTTATGCCGCATCCAAGCATGCGGTGATTGGCCTGACCAAGTCGGCGGCCATCGAGTATGCGAAAAAGAAAATCCGCGTCAACGCGGTGTGCCCGGCAGTGATCGACACCGATATGTTCCGCCGCGCCTATGAAGCCGATCCGCGCAAGGCCGAGTTTGCCGCCGCCATGCATCCGGTCGGGCGCATTGGCACCGTCGAGGAAATCGCCAGTGCAGTGCTGTATCTGTGCAGCGATGGCGCCGCGTTCACCACGGGGCATGCATTGGCGGTGGACGGTGGTGCCACGGCTATCTAGGACCTGCGGCGGCGTACCGCTGAGAAAGTGATTTTAAGGGCTGTGGGGCGTTTCCGTAGATGGCAAGATGCCCTCGGTCATTGTGTTTCACTAGGTAAATAATTCAATAAAATCAATAATTTAATAAATTTATGAACAGGGCGACCCTGACCTTCTGTGCTTAACTGTTTTGAGTTAAATGCCAAACAGTTGAAGGGGGTGGCTCATGGATTTAGGGATCAATCGGCAGGCCCCGGTACCGGTGGTTCAGCAAATTGTCAGCGCCATTGCCGCATGGATTCGGGAGAGTGGGGTCAGCCCCGGGACGCGCCTGCCTTCCATCCGGCAACTGGCCCATGACAACCTGCTCAGTCAATCCAGTGTGATCGAGGCCCTTGAGCGAATGGTGGCCGCAGGGGTGCTGGCCTCAAGGGCCGGCTCCGGGTTTGTGATCGCCGCGCAACCGGTTGCCAGCACTCCCCTGGGGGAATACCAGTGGTATGAAGGGGCGGAGCGCCGGTGGGGGGCCTTTACCGATAACCAGTTGGGTGAGTTGAAGCTGGGGTGTGGCTGGCTTCCGGATGCCTGGCGTGAAAGCGATGACATCAGTTACGCCATCCGCGAAATCAGCCGTACCGACACCGCGGGCGTCTTCAGTTACAGCACCCCTCTCGGGCTGCCGGCGTTGCGCGAACAATTGCACAAGCGCCTGACGCAGATCCAGGTGAGCACCACTGCCGAGCGGATCCTCACCACCCACGGCGCCAGCCATGCGCAGGACTTGTTGATACGCACCTTGCTCAAGGCTGGCGATACGGTGGTGGTTGAAACCCCTGGCTACGGCAACCTTTATCGTCAGTTGGCTTTCCACGGTGTCACGATGCTGGAGGTTCCCAGGGCCCGCAGTGGCCCGGACATCCAGGCCCTGGAAGCGCTGCTGGTGACCCACCGTCCAAAGTGCCTGTTCATCCATAGCCTTTACCACAACCCGACCGGCACCAGCCTTTCGCTGGCGGTGGCCGAACGTCTGTTGCATCTGGCCCATAGCCGGGACTTCCTGATTGTCGAGGAAGATGTCTATGGCGACCTGCAGCACGCCTCGTGTGTCCGGCTGGCGGCGCTACCCCATGATGATCGGGTGATTTACGTCTCGAGTTTTTCCAAGACCCTGAGCAGCGCGCTACGGGTGGGCTATCTCACGGGCAGTACCGCGCTCATCACTCGTTTGCTCAAGCTCAAGACCCTGACCGGTATCGGCACCTCCCGCTTCGCTGAGGCGGTGGTGGCGAGCCTGTTGGCCAACGGCACCTACCGCAAATGGCTGCAACGCCTGCGCAGGCGGTTGAGCGCGGAGATGGCCAAGACCCTGCAGGTGCTGGAGGACGAAGAGTGGGAGGTCTTTGCGGTGCCCGCGGGCGGCATGTTTGTTTGGGCCCGCCCGCAGGCGGGGGGCGCGGCAATGTTGCACGCGAGGGCCAGACGGCTGGGGGTCTTGCTGTCTTCCGGGGAGTTGTTCAGCCCTGTCGGCGAGCACGCAGACTGGCTGCGGATCAATGTGGCCTATGCCGGCGATCATCGAGCGTTGGCGTTGTTCAAGGCCATGGGGCCTGCGGGATCGACCTCTACCATCCTGAAAACGACGGGCGTGTAGCTTTTTGCCATTATTGTGGCGCCAACGTCTTGTGTTGCGGGGCCTGGGGTTGCGAATCTCGTCCCATGGAAACCCGGCATGCTGGCATTCGCCACGCCAAGAGGACTTTGCGCAATGATTTCGGCCGTGCAACGACGATTTGCCAACCTTGGGCTGGCGAGGAAGCTGGGGCTGGGGTTTGCCCTGGTATTGCTGTTGACTGCACTGGTGGCGGCGATTGGTGTGTGGTCCCTGCAAAGTGTTGGCCAGCGTTTTGTGGGGCTCAAGGGCATGTCCTCGCTCAATCAGGGGCTGCTGAATGTGCGCTTGATCGAGCAGGAGTATGCGCTGCGCACCGATACCAAGTCGGTCGAGGCCCTGCATGAACGGGTTGACAGCCTGGTAGCCGAAGCCCTGGCACTCGACATGACCGAGGTCGAGCAGGCCCTGGGCGCCTATCGCAAGGCGTTTGACGAGTTTGTCGAGCTGACCCAGGCCAAGGACCTGGCGCTGGAAATGGCCAGTTGGTCGGTGTCCAGTGTCGCCAACAACCTTGATGTATTGCAGGCCGGCCTGGCCGACGACGGGGCTTATGGCCTCAAGGAAAGCCAGGGCAAGGAGGGGGCTGAGTTTATCGAGCAGGCCGGGCAGGTGGGGCAGGTTTCGCGCCTGATGTTGCAGGCCATGAATGAAGCGCGGGTGCGCCTGGATCAAAGCCGCAAGGGTGATGAGGACAGTGCCGGGCAAGGCCGTATAGAACAGGCCGATCATGCCCTGGCCCAGGCTGAACAACTGAAGACCCTGGTCAAGGACCCCGGCTATCAGACCGTACTCAGCGAAGTGGTCGGGCATATTGGCGCCTTTAGCGAAAAACTCACCGAATACACTGACCTGCTCGCCCAGGAGAAGATCGTCTACCAGCAATTGCATGAGCGGGCGGCGCAGGTGGTTTCGCAGGTCAACCGGGCCTATGCCGAGCAGGACCAGTCGATGCAGGCGCAGTTGGCCGAAAGTAGCTTGCTGATCATTGTTTCCTCGGCCCTGGCCTTGTTGGTCGGGGTGATTGCTGCGTGGCTGATTACCCGCTTGATCGTGATGCCACTGCGCAGTGTGATCGCCGTGGCCCGGCAGATCGCCGCCGGGGATCTCAGCGGGCGCATGGATGTGAGCCGACAGGATGAAATGGGCCAGTTGATGCAGGCGATGCAGCAGATGGGCAGCGGCCTGAGTAGCATGGTCAGCGGGTTGCAAGCGGGGATTGAGCAATTGGCCAGCTCGGCCCAGTCGCTGTCCAGCGTGACCGAGCAGACCAATATCGAAGTCAGCAGCCAGAAAGAAGAAACCGAGCAGGTCGCCACCGCCATGAACCAGATGGCCGCCACGGTGCACGATGTGGCACGCAATGCCGAGCAGGCCGCGCAAGCGGCGCAGACCGCCGACGACAAGGTCGACAGTGGTCAGCAGGTGGTGCGCCAGAGCCTGCAGCGTATCGAGTTGCTGGCCAGTTCCGCGACATCCGCCAGTACCAGCATCGAGAGCCTGAGCGCGGAAATCCAGAACATCGGCAGCGTCTTGGAGGTGATCAAAAGCGTCGCCGAGCAAACCAACCTGCTGGCGCTCAACGCCGCCATCGAGGCGGCACGCGCTGGCGAGCAAGGGCGCGGCTTTGCGGTGGTTGCCGATGAAGTGCGGGCGCTGGCCAGGCGCACCCAGCAATCGACAGAGGAAATCGAACGCCTGGTAAGTACCTTGCGCAGTGCCGCGCAGTCTTCAGTGCGTGATATCCAGCACAGCGGTGAACTGGTGAAGCTGGCCGTCAGCGATGCCCTGGAAACCGAAAGCGCCTTGGGCAGCATTGCCGCAGCGGTCTCGCTGATCCAACAAATGAACCAGCAGATCGCGGCCGCGGCCGAACAGCAGAGCTCGGTGGCCGAAGAGATCAACCGCAGCGTCACCAGCATTCGCGCCAGTGCCGATCAATCGGCGCTTAGCATGCAGGGGAACGCCGCCTCGAGTATCGAGTTGGCGCAACTGGGGGCGGAGCTCAAGGGCATGGTGGGGCATTTTCGGCTGTGATCTGAATTAGCCGCGCTGGGGGTTGTTGTGGTGAGAGGGCTAGCCTTCTCGCCACAACAGCCTTGTCGCCTCAGGCGTGATTGGCCAGAAAGGTGAGCAGCGCTTCGTTGACGAAATCAGGGTTTTCCCGGCTGGAAATATGCCCAGCGTCCGGGATCAATACCAGGTCGCAACCGATCAGGTCAGCCATTTCCTGTGCTTCTGCAGGTGGGCGTGGCTGGTCATCGGTGCCACACATTACCAATGTCGTATTGGGGTCCAGGCGGGACAAACCTTCCAGTGCATCGTCACGACCAAAGATCAGGCGGCCCAGGGGCACGATGCTGTGTAGCAGGCGGTCCCGGGGCAGGGCACGCAGGGACTGGCGGAAGTCCTGATACAGCGCAGAGTCGGGGTCGATACCGGGGCGGAAGAAGATCGGTACGATGATATCCAGTAGCGCATCAGAGATAGCCCCCGTGGCCTCAATCGCGCTGAGCAGTGCGAAGTATTTTTCGCGGGTAGCCTCAGGCTCTGCGCCCAGATAGGTGTCCATCAGCACCAGGCTATTGACCCGCTCGGGCGCCAGCAACGCCAGCGGGGCGCCCCACATGCCGCCGACTGACAAGCCCACCAGGTTGACCTTGGCAACGCCCAGGTGGTCCAGCAATGCCAGGGTCTGGCGCGCCAGGTCGTCCAGGCTGTGGGTCTGTGCTGGCATTGGGCCGGACTCTCCGTGGCCCCATAGCTCCGGCACGATCACTCGGTACTGTTGCGACAGCGCGGCAATCTGCGGGGCCCACATCTGCTGGTCCCACAGGTAGCTATGGCCGAGCAGGACAGCCGGGCCAGAGCCTTGGTCCACGTAGTGCAAGGGTTGGTCATCAATGATGGCGACAGGCATGGCGGGCCTCCTTGGTCAAGCGCATGAAGTGCACTTTTGTACGCGAATTATAGAAGAGGGGATAGCCGCAGGATGATGGCACCGAGTGCAGGAAATGCACCCGGTGACTCAGCACAGGAGGGGATCAATCGTAGATGACTTTCTTTTTCCATTCGGCATCCGCGTCATCGGCTTTCAAGCCTGAGGTCAGTTCATTGACTTCTTCTGCGGTCTGCTGGCTGTTGGTCAGCACCATGGAGTTGGCGCGTGCCAATTGTTTTTCCAGGAGTTGCAAGTGCTGGCTGTAGGTGGCCGGCTCGGGCTGCTTGCGCAGGTATTGCACGCCGCGCTCGAAGGCCAGGCGTGCCTGGCCGGGCTGCGCCTGTTGCAATGCGTGTTGGCCCAGATTGTTGAAGAACTCGATATGCAGCAGCACCAGCAGGTGACGGATCTCACGGATCCAGTGCTTGGCCTCATTGGTGGGCAGAAAACCGTCCTGGGCGGCGCGGGTGACCTGGCCGTGCAGGGCTTCGAGCAGGAAGCGCACATCCTTGGCTTTGGCTTCGGTCTGGATCGGCCCCGGGGGGTTGTTCACCGGGATCGATTCGCCCTGGCCCACGAGAGCTTCCAGCTCGGCAATACGTGCCTTGATGGTTGCGCTGGATTTGTTGAGGTGGAGCATGCGTTGGTTGACGTTCAGTTCCAGGCGGGTCAGCAGCAGCTTGAGCTGCGGCGTCATCAGTTGGCCGGGGAACGTCTCGGTGATCTCGCCACAGCGGCGCAGCCGATCGTTGAGCTCTATCTGGGCCCGGGCTTTTTCCAGTTTGTTGTTTTCCACCACATGGTTCATGTAGCCAATGGCGATCAGTATTACGATCCCGGCTATTACCAGCAGGGTGATCATGAGTGGTGTCACCGGTGTGACCTCTTTATAGGATGTGCGTTGAAGTGTAGTGATTGGCGCATGCGGCGGATAGGACTCTTCGACGAGATGAGTCAGTGCTTTCACCTGTATATGTAGGTATCGTCTGTATAGATGCACATTGCCATCATTTGCCGGGCAGGACTATAACGCCTTGTCGGGCGCCAGAATATAGGCGCCAAAGCCTGGACGGCGAGAAACCCCGGCAGTGCCTGTAAAGCATGGCGAAGTCATTGATTTAAATAAATTTATCCTTGGGGGTTGACGACCTTTCAATCCATCCATAGAATGCGCGCCACTTACAGCGTAAAGCACACAGCGAAACGCGGTAGGGAGTGAATGTTGTACGTGTGTCCCCTTCGTCTAGTGGCCTAGGACACCGCCCTTTCACGGCGGTAACAGGGGTTCGAGTCCCCTAGGGGACGCCATTGCGGGAATAGCTCAGTTGGTAGAGCACGACCTTGCCAAGGTCGGGGTCGCGAGTTCGAGTCTCGTTTCCCGCTCCATTTTTAAACAGTGTGGCTTTCGGGCGGCACTGAGTGAAACCAGGACCAAGTCTTCGGACAAGGCCTCTGGGCACTGGAATACACACCATGTGTTTCAGTTAGCGTGTCCCCTTCGTCTAGTGGCCTAGGACACCGCCCTTTCACGGCGGTAACAGGGGTTCGAGTCCCCTAGGGGACGCCATTTGCGGGAATAGCTCAGTTGGTAGAGCACGACCTTGCCAAGGTCGGGGTCGCGAGTTCGAGTCTCGTTTCCCGCTCCATATTCAACAAAAACGCCGATCAGAAATGATCGGCGTTTTTGTTTGTCCGGGATTTAAACTCGCAGTCAATGGACCCGCCGCAAGAGCGGGTCCAGGCCTTGGCTCAGAGTTTCGGTAACTGCCCGATACGCCCCATCATTTCGGTGACGATCTGCAGGTCCAGCAGGAACTGCTCGGTGGTCTTGAACTCGTTGTCGGTGTGCCCGGTGTACTTGGCGTCCGGCCGGGCCAGGCCGAATTGCACGCCATTGGGCAGATCATGCACGGACGTTGCGCCAGCGGAGGTGCCGAACTTGGATTCCATGCCCAGGTTTTCCGTGGCCACGGCCAGCAGTGCCTTGACCCATTCACCTTCGGGGTTGCGATACATCGGTGCGGCCACCGAGTAATCAAAGGTCGGCGAAATATGGGTCTTGTTACTCCAGGCGCTAAGCTTGTCGGCGATCTCTTTCTTGAGCGTTTCCGGGGATTTGCCTTTTGGTACCCGCAGGTTGACCGCCAGCTTGAAGGCCTTGTCATCCATGCCGACAAACGTCAGGGATGTGGTCAACGGCCCCATGAACGCGTCGGAAAAGCCCACGCCCAATTTGCCACCCAGGTAATCCAGGCCCCAGTTATCGGCGGCGTAGCGCGCAGCGTCGGTGATCTCGTTGTGCTTGAGTGCAACCTTGCCGTCCAGGCTGTTGATAAAGACCAGCATCCGCGCCACTGGGTTGATACCGGATTCGGGCTCGGAAGAGTGGGCTGACACCCCGGTAACGGTGAGCTTGACGTCTTTGCCATCAACCTTGGCATCCACCGTGAAATCGCCACCATTGGCCTTGGCAAATGCAGTGCCGGCCTGTTGCAGGCTGGCGGCCAGCTCGGCAGGTTTATCGCTGCGCAATGTGGCTACTGACGCCGAAGGAATCTGGTTGGTTGCGAGGCCGCCGGTCATGGCGATGATTTCGGCGCCCTTGCCATCGGCCTTGCGCTTGGCAAAGGTCGCCATGACCGTGCCATAACCTTTCTCGGCGATGACGACCGGGTAGCCGCCATCCAGCGCCAGGTTGTAGTTCGGCGTTGGGTTGTGTTCAAAGTAGTAGGGGATGGCGTCGCCGGTGGTTTCTTCGGTGGTGTCTACCAGCAGCTTGAAGTTGCGCGCCAGTGGCAGGTTTTCTTCCTTGATCACTTTCATGGCATACAGCGTTACCACGATACCGTTCTTGTCATCTTCGGTGCCGCGGCCATACATGCGATCGCCAATCAATGTGACCTTAAAGGGGTCGAGTCGGGTGCCGTCTTTCAACACCCAGTTTTCCGGTGTTACCGGCACCACGTCGGCGTGGGCGTGAATGCCGACCACTTCGTCGCCGGCACCTTCCAGGGAGATTTCGTAGACGCGATCATCGATATTGCGAAAACTCAGGTTGAAGGACTGCGCCAGGGCCATGATTTTTTCGGCAATCTTTTTGAATTCGGGGTTGTCGTGCTGGGCAACACCCTCAACCTGGAAGGTCGGGATGGCCACCAGTTCACGCAGGGTTTCGGTGGCGGCTGCACCGTATTTCACCCGGGCATAGAGGCCTAGCAGGCGATGGATATCGTTCTGTTGCTCGGCGGTCAGCGGCTTGTTGTCGAGAAAGGCAGTGATGGCCGGGCCCAGATTGGCGGATTTCGCCATGTCGCTTTTGCCCAGGTTGCCGAGGAACGTACGGAAGTCCTTGATCGAGGCGTCATTCAGCGTTTTGAGAATAGTCGCACTCTGTTGCGGGTTGATGCTGGCGACGGCAGACACACTAATTGAAGACAGGCTGGCGACCATCAGGGTGGCGGCGGCCAGGTGCTTGAGGGAGAAGTCCATTGCTGGGGCATTCCTTTGCAGGTGGTGAGTAAGAAGTTTCCGATTTTTATGTCGGAAATATTTTCACACACTAGCACCACCCACCCGCTGGAGGGGAGCCCCCCGGCAGGGTGATGTCCTATCTCAATAAGAAAACGCCGCCCGCCACCAGCCTGTCAGTCCAGGCTGTAGCGCACCGACAGCGTGCCCTTTTTCTCCGACAGGCCGAGGATCGTGACCTGGCCTACCTGGGCGAGGGCTTGTACATGCGTGCCGCCGCAGGCGTAGGCCGGCAGGTCACCGAAACCGACTTCCCGGGTGCCGCCGTCCAGCGTCATATGGCGTGGCAGGTCGGCGCCGATCCATTGGTTGACCTGTTCCTGCAAGGCATCAGCTTGCATGTCTTGGGCCGATTCCCCACGGATAAAACTGATCTTGCCTTCACCGGGCCAGTGGTGGGCCTTGATCGGCATCCAGCCCAGGGTTTCACCGGCATTGCCGATCAAGTGCCCGGCAGAATGCAGGCGTGTATGCAGGGTGCGACGTTGGCCGTCGACCCGCGCTTGCACGGGGCCAAGTGCGACGGGCTGGTCGACGTAGTGCACGATGCGCTCTGCTTCCTGCACTACTTTCAATACGGTGCTTTGTCCCAGCCAGCCCGTGTCAAAGGGTTGACCGCCCCCCTGGGGGTGGAAAATGGTGGACTGCAGGACTACCGCAAACTGCTGCTCAACGGGCGTGCACTCCAGCACATCAACATCGGCAACCAGGTGGTCATGGGTAAAAAACAGGCGCTGGGTCATCGTCTACATCCGCATCAGGGTTCTACACAGCAGTATAAGTAGTGCGCCAATGGGTGATAATCCGCTGAAATCTCAATGGACTTGTGCGTCATGAGCATCAATCTTCCTTTGCCACTGCTGGGCGAAATGGCGATTTTCGTCAGGGTGGTAGAAACCGGCAGTTTCTCTGCAGCAGCGCGCCAACTGGGGGCTTCGCCGTCGGCGGTGAGCCGCAGCATCTCGCGCCTGGAAAAGGCCCTGGCTACCCGGCTATTGCAGCGCACCACGCGCAAGCTGCGCTTGAGCGAAGGGGGCGAAGAAGTCTTCAAGCGCTGCCAGGACATGGTCAATGCCGCGCGCTCGGTGATGGAAATCAGCGGTCAGTACACCCACGAGGCCGAAGGGCTGGTGCGTATCAGCGTGCCCAAGGCGGTGGGGCGGTTTGTGGTGCACCCGCATATGCCGGAGTTTCTGCGGCGTTATCCCAAGGTCGATGTGCAGTTGATCCTCGAAGATCGGCAGGTAGATTTGATTGATGACAATGTCGACCTGAGCATTCGCATCACCGATAGCCCGCCGCCGGGGTTGGTAGGGCGCCAGTTACTGCCCATCGAGCATCTGCTGTGTGCCACGCCGCAGTATCTGGCTGCCCATGGCACGCCGCTGCATCCCCATGACTTGCTGGAGCACAGTTGTATCTACCTGGGCGAAACCCCTGGGGACGCGCGCTGGAAATTCCGCCAGTCTGGCAAGACAGTGACGGTGGGCGTGCGCGGTCGCTATGCGGCCAATCACACCGGGGTGCGGTTGGATGCGGTGTTGCAGGATGTGGGGATTGGCAGCCTGCCGTATTTCACTGCTCGGCATGCCTTGGAGGAGGGGCGGTTGGTACAGGTGCTGGCGCAATGGGATTTCATTGCCTCGTACCATGGGGATGCCTGGTTGCTGCATTCACCCACGCGGTATTTGCCGCCAAAACTGCGGGTGTTTATCGATTATCTGGTGGAGTGCATGGCCAGGGAACCGACATTGCGCCGGCGGTAGGAGCGCGGTCGGAAATGTGTGCGGGCTTATGTGGGAGCGGGCTTGCCCGCGATGGCGGTGTATCAGTCAACCAATCATCGACTGACACTCAGCCATCGCGGGCAAGCCCGCTCCCACACAAGCCCGCTCTCACATTTGATATTCAGTGTGTTCGGGATCAGTGCTTGGACTGGTCGTGGGGCATGGCCAGCAGCTGTTTTTCCTGGTTCCAGTCGAACGGTTCATCGTTCTGTTCGGCTTCGAAGCGGCGTTCTTCCAGAGCCTGGTACATATCCAGTTCTTCATCGGGCATGAAGTGCAGGCAATCACCGCCGAAGAACCAGAGCAGGTCGCGCGGCACCAGATGGGCAATCTGTGGGTAGCGCAGGATGACCTGGCTCATCATGTCCTGGCCCAGGTATTGGCTTTCGATCGGGTCGATGGGCAGCATGGCCCGCAGTTCATCAAAGCGTTCCAGGAACAGAGCGTGGCTTTCCTCGGGAACCTGTTCGGCTTCGCCGACGGCAACCAGGATACTGCGCAGGTGGTCGAGCAAGACGAGATGATCGGCAACGACGTTGGACACGAGAGTAAGTCCTCAAAAGCAAAAACGGGCGCGAGAGTATATAGCTCTCGCGCCCGCTTTTATATGACCGCCGGTATCAGCGGACTCGGCCAGGTGCCTGGGCCAACTCCTCTTTGCTGAAGTCATCCACGTCGATCACCTTGCGCCGCGCCGCTTCCGCGTCGCGCAGGGTTTGTGCTTCGGCCGGTTGCAGCACGCCAGCTTCCAGTGCGGCATCGATGGCGTGTTCCCCGGCCCGTGGCTTGACCTGCCCGCTCTTGAGGGCGGCGTGCAGTGTTTTTTGCAACGGATGGCTGGCACCCAGCAGGTCGTAGGCATGTTGCAGCGCGCCAACCGGATCTTCCGCCGACTGTGGACGGTAGCAGCCTGCCAGCAGCTCTTCGAGGGTCGGATCGCCCTTGGCGCGTCCAATCACCGCCGCGACTTCGGCGTCCAGCGCATCGGATGGGCCTTTGTGGCGACGACCGAACGGGAACACGATGACCCGCATCAGGCAGCCCAGCACTTTGTTGGGGAAGTTGCTGAGCAACTCATCCAGCGCGCGCTCCGACTGGCCAAGGCTTTCCTCCATGGCCCAGGCAAACAGCGGTTCCAGATGGTCCGGGGAGTCGAGGTCGTGGTAACGCTTGAGCGCCGCCGACGCCAGGTACATATGGCTGAGCACGTCGCCCAGCCGTGCCGACAGGCGTTCGCGTCGTTTCAACTCGCCACCCAGCAGCATCATGCTCAGGTCCGCAAGCAGGGCGAACGCCGCGGCCTGGCGATTGAGCGCACGGAAGTAGCCCTGGCTCAAACGGTTGCCTGGAGCTTTTTCGAAGTGACCCAGGCCCAGGTTCAACACCAGGGTGCTGGCGGCGTTGCTTACGGCAAAGCCGATATGCTGCATCAACAAGCCATCGAACTCCTTGAGCGCCTGGTCGCGGTCTTCACGACCGGCCAGGGCCATTTCCTTGAGCACGAACGGGTGGCAGCGGATCGCGCCCTGGCCGAAGATCATCAGATTGCGCGAAAGGATGTTCGCACCTTCGACGGTGATGAAAATCGGCGCCCCTTGCCAGCTGCGACCCAGATAGTTATTGGGGCCCATGATGATGCCCTTGCCGCCGTGCACATCCATGGCGTGGCTGATGCACTCGCGACCGCGCTCGGTCAGGTGGTACTTGAGGATCGCCGAGAGCACCGAGGGTTTCTCCCCCAGGTCGACGGCATTGGCGGTGAGCATCCGTGCGCTGTCCATCAGCCAGGCATTGCCGCCGATTCGGGCCAGGGCTTCCTGGATGCCTTCGAAGGCGGAAAGTGGCACGTTGAACTGCTCACGCACCTGGGCGTACTGGCCAGTCACCAGGCTGGTGAACTTGGCCGCACCAGTACCCACCGCCGGCAGGGAAATCGAACGGCCAACCGACAGGCAGTTCATCAGCATCATCCAGCCCTTGCCGAGCATCTCCTGGCCGCCGATCAGGAAGTCCAGGGGAATGAATACATCCTTGCCGGAGTTGGGGCCGTTCATGAAGGCGGCGCCCAGGGGCAGGTGACGGCGGCCGATTTCCACGCCAGGGGTATCGGTGGGGATCAGGGCCAGGCTGATGCCCAGGTCTTCTTCTTCACCCAGCAGGTGATCCGGGTCATGGGCCTTGAAGGCCAGGCCGAGCAGGGTCGCGACCGGGCCCAGGGTGATATAGCGTTTTTCCCAGTTCAGGCGCAGGCCGAGGGTTTCCTTGCCTTCCCATTCGCCTTTGCAGATCACCCCGGTGTCGGGCATCGCGCCGGCATCGGAACCGGCCAGCGGGCCAGTCAGGGCAAAGCACGGGATATCATCGCCACGGGCCAGGCGTGGCAGGTAATGGTTGCGTTGTTCATCGGTGCCGTAGTGCAGCAGCAGTTCGGCGGGGCCCAGGGAGTTGGGGACCATGACGGTGGAAGCGAGGTCGCCGCTGCGGGTCGCCAGTTTCATCGCCACCTGGGAGTGGGCGTAGGCTGAAAAGCCCTTGCCGCCGTACTCCTTGGGGATGATCAGGGCGAAGAAGCCATGTTGCTTGATATGGTCCCAGGCCGCCGCCGGCAGGTCCATGGCCTGGCCGATTTCCCAGTCGGTGACCATGGCGCACAGCTCTTCGGTAGGGCCATCGATAAAGGCCTGTTCTTCTTCGGTCAACTGCACCTTGGGGTAGGCCAGCAACTTGTCCCAGTCGGGGCGACCGCTGAACAGTTCACCGTCCCACCACACGGTACCGGCGTCGATGGCGTCGCGCTCGGTCTCGGACATTGGCGGCAGTACTTTCTGGAACCAGTTGAACAGCGGTGCGGTGAAATACTGGCGGCGCAGGTCGGGCAGCAGCAGTGGCGCGGCGACTGCCGCCAGCAGGACCCAGAACACCAGCAGCAGCCAGCCCGGCGCATGGCTGAAGGCGCCCATCGCCAACAGATAGACGGCGACCACACCCAGGGCGGGCAGGGGCGCGGTACGACGGTGTGCCAGGTAGGCAATGCCGAGCACCAGAACCAGTATCCACAACAACAGCATATTCAATCCTCCGTGAAACCAGGGGCAGAAGCACCCTCAGAGCTTAGCCGGCATCCGGAAAAGCGGTGTCTGAGGGTGTTACGTGGTGTGGCGGGAAGTGCTCTCCAGTCACAGGCAGCAGGCGCCGACATTTGGCCGAATCGTCGTTATCCCTCGGTCGGGCCTGTGGTTAGACTCCAGGCTCGCCTCGGAGAAAATCCCCATGAATGCGTACTTGAGTCCCAGCCGCTTCATCGATAGTGACCACCCTGCGGTGGTGGAGTTCGCCGAAAAACACCGCGGTGTGAGCCGCGATCCCCGTGACCAGGCAGTCAGCCTGTATTACGCCGTGCGTGAAGCGGTGCGCTACAACCCTTACACCTTCAGTCGCGATCCGCAAACCCTGGCGGGCAGCTACGCCCTGGCCGCCGGGCAGAGTTATTGCGTGCCCAAGGCCACCCTGCTGGCCGCCTGCGCCCGGCATTGCGGCATAGCGTCGCGTATTGGCCTGGCGGACGTGCGCAATCATTTGTCGACCCCGCGCCTGATCGAGTTGCTCAAGAGTGATGTGTTCGCCATGCACGGCTACACCGAACTGTATCTGGACGGGCGCTGGGTCAAGGCCACGCCAGCGTTCAACAGCCAACTGTGCGAATTATTCGATGTGCCGCCACTGGATTTCGACGGGATCAATGACAGTGTGTTTCACCCCTTCAACCGCCAGGGACAGCGCTCCATGGAGTACGTGGTGGACCATGGGCAATTTGCCGAGGTGCCCGAGGAATTCTTCTTTTCCCACCTGGAGAAATGTTACCCACACCTGTTTGGCGAGCAGTCGCCGAAAGTGTTAGGCGATATGCAGAGTGATTTGAGTCGCGGCTGAACCGGCGTATGCTGCTGCGGCATTCATCCACTGGGAGGCGGTCATGCTGAAGATCTGGGGTCGTAAAAATTCGTCAAACGTCAGGAAGGCACTGTGGTGCGCCGAGGAGCTCGGCCTGGACTATGAGGCAATTGATGCGGGCGGGGCCTTTGGTGTGGTCGATACGCCGCGATATCGGGCGCTGAACCCTAATGGCCGGGTGCCGATGATCGAGGACGGCGAGTTCGTGTTGTGGGAATCCAACACCATCGTGCGTTACCTCTGCGCCAAACAGGCATCGAGCTGGTACCCCACGGATCTGCAGGCGCGAGCCAGCGCCGAGAAGTGGATGGATTGGACCACTTCGACCTTTGCCGAACCGTTCAAGACGGTGTTCTGGGGCATTCTGCGGACCCCGGCCGAGCAACAGAACTGGGACAACATCCATGCCGGGCGCAAGGCCTGTATCGAGGTGTTGAATACCGTGGACCAGGCCCTGGCCGAGCAGCCCTACCTGTCCGGCAGCGAGATCGGCATGGGTGACATTCCCCTGGGCAGCTTTATCTATGCCTGGTTCGAGATGCCTATCGAGCGCCCGTCGATGCCCCATCTGGAAGCGTGGTACCAGCGTTTGCAGCAACGCCCGGCCTATCAAAAAGCGGTTATGACCGCGTTGACTTAATACTGACTATTAATACAGGTGACTGTACTTGTGCGGCGCGGGCAAGCACCATGCTTGCCGTGCGCCGCAGTTGTATTGCGTAGGGCGCGCCCTTATCTATTCTTTCTATTCCCTTCCTTGGTGCGTAATCCGATATGAGTTCCGCTCTGTCCATCCGGCAGCTAACCAAAACCTACGGCAACGGTTTCCAGGCCCTGAGTGGTATCGATCTGGATGTCGCTGAAGGTGACTTTTTTGCGTTGCTCGGCCCCAACGGTGCCGGCAAATCCACCACCATCGGCATTCTGTCGACCCTGGTCAACAAGACCAGTGGCACGGTCAATATCTTTGGTCACGACCTGGACAAATCCCCGGCTGCCCTCAAGCGCAGCATTGGCGTGGTACCCCAGGAGTTCAACTTCAACCAGTTTGAAAAGACCTTCGATATCGTAGTGACCCAGGCCGGTTACTACGGCATCCCGCCGAAGGTCGCCAAGGAGCGCGCCGAGCAGTACCTGACCCAACTGGGGTTGTGGGACAAGCGCGACGTGCCATCACGTTCCCTGTCCGGCGGCATGAAGCGGCGCCTGATGATCGCCCGTGCCCTGGTGCACGAGCCGCGCCTGCTGATCCTCGACGAGCCGACGGCGGGGGTGGACATTGAGTTGCGTCGCTCGATGTGGACCTTCCTCACCGAACTGAACCAGAAAGGCATCACCATCATCCTCACCACCCATTACCTGGAAGAGGCTGAACAGTTGTGCCGCAACATCGGCATCATCGACCACGGCACCATTGTCGAAAACACCAGCATGCGCAACCTGCTGGGCCAGTTGCATGTGGAGACGTTCCTCCTCGACCTGAAGAACAACCTGTCGGTGCCGCCGCAACTGATCGGCTACCCAACCCGCCTGGTAGACAGCCATACCCTGGAAGTACAGGTCGATAAAGCTGTGGGCATCACCGCGCTGTTCAGCCAGTTGGCCTTGCAGAATATTGAGGTGTTGAGCCTGCGTAACAAAACCAATCGCCTTGAGGAGTTGTTCGTGTCCCTGGTGGAGAAAAATCTGGCGAAGGTGGCGGTATGAGTTCCGAGTTCCAACCCAACCTGGTAGCGCTCAACACCATTGTCTACCGCGAAGTGAAGCGCTTCATGCGCATCTGGCCGCAGACCCTGCTACCGCCAGCGATCACCATGGTCCTGTACTTCGTGATCTTCGGGAACCTGATCGGCCGGCAGATTGGCGACATGGGCGGCTTCACCTACATGGAGTACATCGTGCCGGGGCTGATCATGATGTCGGTGATCACCAACTCCTACGGCAACGTGGTGTCGAGTTTCTTTGGCAGCAAGTTCCAGCGCTCCATCGAAGAACTGATGGTCTCGCCGGTCTCGCCGCACACCATCCTGATCGGCTACACCCTGGGCGGCGTATTGCGCGGCCTGATGGTCGGGGCGATTGTGACGGTGCTGTCGATGTTCTTCACCGACCTGCAGGTGCATCACCTGGGGGTGACCATCCTGGTGGTGGTGCTGACGGCGACGATCTTCTCGCTGCTGGGCTTTATCAACGCAGTGTTTGCGCGCAACTTCGATGATATTTCGATCATCCCGACCTTTGTGCTGACCCCGCTGACCTACCTGGGCGGGGTGTTTTATTCGATCACCTTGCTGCCGCCGTTCTGGCAGACCGTGTCGATGGCCAACCCGGTGTTGCATATGGTCAATGCCTTTCGCTACGGGATCCTCGGGGTGTCGGATATCAAGATCAGCGTGGCGATCACCTTCATGATCGTGGCGACGGTGGTGTTGTATATCGGCTGCGCGCGGTTGCTGGTGAGCGGGCGTGGTATGCGTACCTAAGCAAGGTCTAAAAATGTAGGGGCTGGCTTGTGTGGGAGCGGGCTTGCCCGCGATGGCAGTGGGTCAGTCAACTGTATCTAACCTGACACTCCGCTATCGCGGGCAAGCCCGCTCCTACACAAACCTGCTCTCACATTTGGATTTGTGTGTAGCTCAGGGCTGCAGGGCGATTTCGATCAGTTCATGCAGTTCTTCGACCCGCATCGGCGCAGCGCCAAACAGAATCCGAAACACCGTCGGCGCCGCCAGCAGATTGATCAGCCGATCCACGCTGGGCAATGCCTGGCCGCTACCCTGGTAACGATCCAGGATCACCTGCAACTGCCCGCCCAGAATGGTCACGCAATACCCCGGCGTCTGGCTGCACTGCACGTCGCGCATCATGTTGCGCCCCGGTTCCGAACTCATCTCGTCCAGATACTGCTCGGCCCAGGCTTGCAGATCGCCGCGCAGGTTGCCGGTGTTGGCCGGCTCGCTGTCCGGGCGCATGCGGGCCAAGGCGAAGTCGGCGAGCAGGGCGGCGAGGTCGCCCCAGCGCCGGTAAATGGTCGACGGAGTGACCCCGGCACGTGCAGCGATTTGCGGCACGGTCACGCTGGCGCGCTCTTGCTCTTGTAGCAATTGGCGCACCGCCGAATGAACTGATTCTTGCACCCGGGCACTACGGCCCCCCGGGCGGAGGCCTTCTTTTATCGCCATGCCAAAACCTTAACACAAAGAATTTGCTTTAAGCCCGATGCAGTAGCACACTCAGCAAAAGCAAAATATTAGCTTTAGCGGAGCGTGCCCATGTCCACCGTCACTTCTTACCGTTCCAGCCTGGTGTTCCTGGCGATCACCCTGCTGACGTTTCTCGCCGCCTCCAGTGCGCCGACGCCGTTGTATCACCTTTACCAGGAAGGCCTGCATTTTTCCGCCGGCACCCTGACCCTGATCTTCGGCGTCTATGCCTTGAGCCTGCTGGCAGCGTTGCTGACTGTCGGCTCGCTATCGGATCACCTGGGACGCAAACCCGTGATCTTCGCCGCGCTGGTCTTGAATATGCTGGCGATGCTGCTCTTTATCCACGCAGACAGTGTCGCCTGGCTGATCGCTGCCCGCACCTTGCAGGGGTTTGCCACGGGCATGGCTACCGCCGTACTCGGTGCCGCCTTGCTCGACACTGACCGCCAGCAGGGCCCGTTGGTCAACAGTGTTGCGCCCTTGCTGGGCATGGCCTGTGGCGCCATGGGCAGCAGTTTGCTGGTGGAGTTCGCGCCGCTGCCGACCCAGTTGATCTATTGGGCCTTGTTTGCGCTGATGCTGGTGCAGAGCCTCTATGTCTGGCAGCTACCGGAAAGCGTCAGCCGCATGCCGGGCGCGCTGGCCTCGCTATGGCCCACCTTGCACGTGCCGCCCCAGGCGCGTCGGGCCTTGTGGCTGTCGCTGCCGGTGGATATCGCCGTGTGGGCGATGGGCGGTTTTTACTTGTCACTGGCACCGTCGCTGGTGCGCGCGGCGACTGGTTCGACTTCCAACCTGATCGGTGGCGGTCTGGTCGCCGTGTTGACCCTCAGTGGCGCGGTGATGATCTTCAGCCTGCGCAATCGCCCGGCAGATAAGGTACTGCGCTTGGGAGCAGGCCTGTTGGCCACGGGTGTTGCGCTGATTCTCGGCGCGGTCCACAGCGCCAGCCTGCCACTGTTTTTTCTCGCGACGCTGGTCGCCGGTAGCGGTTTTGGCGCGGGTTTCCTCGGCGCGGTGCGCAGTGTGGTGCCCCTGGCGTTGCCCCATGAGCGGGCCGGGTTGATGTCGGCGTTTTACGTTCTCAGCTACCTGGCGTTTTGCCTCCCGGCCCTGCTGGCGGGCAACCTGACCCGTAGTTTTGGCCTGATCGCTACCACCGACGGCTACGGTGCGGTGCTGATCGTACTGGCGCTCGGGGCCTTGATTGGCTTGATGAAGCAAGCACCGGTCAAGGCTATATATAGGTGAAATAGATAACAGTTAGAGATATTACCCGTTATATAGATATTCGCTGCGCTTCTATCATGGGCTCAACCTCATACGAGGAAGAGGATTGAACCATGACGTGCCCCAATAGCATTGCCACTCGTTACAAACCGTTCAGCCACTTGGCGGGCCCCAGGGAGGTGATTCGCCAGTTCACCCCGAACTGGTTCGCCGCCACCATGGGGACCGGCGTGCTGGCGTTGGCCCTGGCGCAATTGCCGGTGCAACTGCCGTGCGTCTATGCCGTCGCCGAAGGGCTGTGGTTGCTGACGATTTTCCTGTTTGTGTTGTTCAGCGGCTTATACGCGGCGCGCTGGGTGATGTTCTACGACGAGGCGCGGCGGATTTTCGGGCACTCCACGGTCTCGATGTTTTTCGGCACCATTCCCATGGGGCTGGCAACCATCATCAACGGCTTGCTGCTGTTTGGCCTGCCGCGCTGGGGCGAGGGCGTGGTGCAATTGGCCGAAGCCCTGTGGTGGCTGGACGTGGCGATGGCCCTGGCGTGCGGGGTGTTGATCCCGTTCATGATGTTTACCCGTCAGGAGCACAGCATCGACCAGATGACAGCTGTCTGGCTGCTGCCGGTGGTGGCTGCCGAAGTCGCCGCCGCCAGTGGAGGCCTGCTGGCGCCGCACCTCGCCGACGCCCATTCGCAACTGGTGATGCTGGTGACCAGCTACGTGCTCTGGGCATTTTCCCTACCGGTTGCATTCAGCATTCTGACGATCCTGATGCTGCGCATGGCCCTGCATAAACTGCCCCACGCCAATATGGCCGCATCGAGCTGGCTGGCCCTTGGCCCGATCGGCACCGGCGCCCTGGGTATGTTGTTGCTGGGCAACGATGCGCCGGCGATTTTCGCCGCCAATGGGTTTGCCGGTATCGGCGCGATTGCCGAAGGCCTGGGGCTGGTGGCCGGCATCACCCTGTGGGGCCTGGGCTTGTGGTGGATGTTGATCGCGGTGCTGATCACCCTGCGTTACCTGCGCGCCGGTATTCCATTCAACCTGGGTTGGTGGGGCTTTACCTTCCCGTTGGGGGTGTATGCCCTGACCACCTTGAAACTGGGCAGTACCTTGCACCTGGCATTTTTCAGCGTGACCGGCAGCGTGTTGGTCGCCGCCCTGGCCCTGATGTGGCTGGTTGTCGGTAAGCGCACCGTGCAGGGTGCCTATAAAGGCGAGCTGTTTGTTTCACCGTGTATTGCAGGATTGGGGAATAAGTAAGCGGGATTAGGTAAAGTCGTGGCCTGAAAAATCAATAAAGCCTTCAGGCCACCAGGAACACGGACGATGAGCCACCCCTCGCAATTCACCTTGCTGCGCAAACGGCGCTTTTTGCCGTTCTTCATTACTCAGTCCCTGGGCGCGTTCAACGACAATATCTTCAAGCAATCGTTGATCCTCGCCATTCTCTACAAGCTGGCGATCGAGGGCGACCGCTCGATCTGGGTCAACCTCTGCGCCTTGTTGTTTATCCTGCCGTTCTTCCTGTTCTCGGCCCTGGCCGGGCAGTTTGGCGAGAAATTCAACAAGGATGCATTGATTCGCGCGATCAAGATCGGCGAGATCGTGATCATGGCCGTCGGCGCCGTGGGCTTTATGACCAATCACCTGGAACTGATGCTGCTGGCGCTGTTTGCCATGGGCACCCATTCAGCGCTGTTTGGCCCGGTGAAGTACTCGATCATGCCGCAAGCCTTGCACGAAGAGGAATTGGTCGGCGGTAATGGCCTGGTGGAGATGGGCACGTTTCTGGCCATTCTCGCCGGGACCATCGGCGCCGGGGTCATGATGTCCTCAACCGACTACGCACCTGTGGTGTCCACCGCCATTGTCGCGATTGCGGTGCTGGGTTACCTGGCCAGCCGCGGCATCCCTCGCGCTGCGGCATCGAGCCCCGAGATGCGCCTGGACTGGAACATCTTCAGCCAATCCTGGGCCACCTTGCGCCTGGGCCTGGGACAAACGCCGGCCGTGTCGCGCTCGATTGTCGGCAACTCGTGGTTCTGGTTTGTCGGGGCGATTTACCTCACGCAGATCCCGGCCTACGCCAAAGAGTGGCTGTATGGCGATGAGACAGTGGTGACCCTGATCCTCACGGTGTTCTCGGTCGGTATCGCGTTGGGCTCGATGCTCTGTGAAAAACTCTCCGGGCGTAAGGTGGAAATCGGCCTGGTGCCCTTCGGGTCGTTTGGCCTGACAGTGTTTGGCCTGTTGTTGTGGTGGCATTCCGGCGGCTTCCCGCAGAACGTTCAAGCCAACGATTGGCTTGCTGTCCTGGGTTACAGCCAGGCCTGGTGGGTGTTGATCGATATCCTCGGCCTGGGGGTGTTTGGCGGTTTCTATATCGTGCCGCTGTACGCCTTGATCCAGTCGCGCACCGCCGAGAACGAGCGGGCGCGGGTGATTGCCGCCAACAATATTCTCAATGCGTTGTTCATGGTGGTCTCGGCGATTGTCACCATCCTGCTGCTGAGTGTGGCCAAGCTGTCGATCCCCGAGCTGTTCCTGGTGGTGTCACTGCTTAACATTGCGGTCAACACCTACATCTTCAGGATCGTGCCCGAGTTCACCATGCGCTTCATGATCTGGCTGCTCGGCCACTCCATGTACCGCGTGCAGCATCGCGGCCTGCAACACATCCCGGACGAAGGCGCGGCGTTGCTGGTGTGCAACCATGTGTCGTTTGTCGATGCATTGCTGATTGGTGGGGCGGTGCGTCGGCCGATTCGTTTTGTGATGTATTACAAGATCTACCGTTTGCCGGTGCTCAACTTTATCTTCCGCACGGCGGGGGCGATTCCGATTGCCGGGCGCCATGAAGACCTGGAGATCTACGAAAAGGCCTTCCAGCGTATCAGCCAATATCTGAAGGACGGGGAGCTGGTGTGTATCTTCCCGGAAGGCAAATTGACCGCCGACGGTGAGATCAACGAGTTCAAGAGTGGGGTGACGCGGATTCTTGAGGAAACCCCGGTGCCGGTGATTCCCATGGCGTTGCAGGGGTTGTGGGGGAGCTTTTTCAGCCGCGATCCGAACAAGGGCATCTTTCACCGGATCTGGTCGCGGGTGACGTTGGTAGCGGCGCCGCCGTTGGCGGTGGAGCAGGCGACGCCAGAAGCCTTGCAGGAACAAGTGCTGGCATTGCGTGGCACCACCCTGTAGGACCCGGCTTGCCGGCGATGGCGTCCGCAAAAAGGGCCTCATCGCCGGCAAGCCGGCTCCTACAACAGCATCAGGCGCTGATCTTGAGACCAATCAGCCCGGCAATGATCAGCGCTACGCTGGCCAGCCGGAACAGCGCCATGGACTCGCCAAACAGGATAATCCCGGCGATCACCGTGCCCACGGCACCGACACCGGTCCAGATGGCATAGGCGGTGCCCAGCGGCAGCTCCTTCATGGCCAGCCCCAGCAGGCCGAGGCTGACGGCCATGGCGGCAATCGTCAGGGCGGTAGGCAGCGGCTTGCTGAAACCGTCGGTGTATTTCAGGCCGACAGCCCAGCCAACTTCAAACAGCCCGGCGAAAAACAGAATGACCCAGGACATAAAGACCTTCCTTTTAGAAGTGGGGTCGTCCCCGGATTGAATGCTCGAACGAGTCGCGGGGTCGTCCCCGCGAAGGTTCGTAGAGTGCCGAAAAGCCAGCATCCGATCAAGTTTCGGCGAGTGCCTTGCGGTCTTCTTTCTCGCTCATCCGGCGGAAATACGTCGACAACAACGCCCCGGAAATATTGTGCCAGACGCTGAACAGCGCACTCGGCACCGCCGCCAGCGGCGAAAAGTGCGCACTGGCCAGTGCGGCACCCAGCCCTGAGTTCTGCATGCCTACTTCCAGCGCCAGCGACTTACGTTGGGCCAGTGGCAGCTTGAACACGCGGCCGGTGAAGTAACCGAGCAAATAGCCGAAGCTGTTGTGCAGCATCACCACCGCCATGATCAGCAGGCCCGATTCGGCAATCTTCGCCTGGCTCGCCGCGACCACGGCCGCGACAATAATCACGATGCTGACCACCGATACCAATGGCAATACATCGACGGCATGCCGCACGCGATCACCCAGTAAGCGTTGCGCCAATACCCCGAGGACAATGGGCAGCAGCACCACTTGCAGGATCGACCAGAACAACTCCATGAACGATACCGGCAGCCACGCGGAAGCCAGCAGCCAGATCAGCGCCGGGGTCAGCAGCGGGGCGAGGAGGGTGGTGACGGCGGCGATGGCCACCGACAATGCGAGGTCGCCCCGGGCCAGCCAGGTCATCACGTTGGACGAGGTGCCGCTTGGGCAGCAACCGACCAGGATCACGCCGACGGCGATTTCCGGTGGCAGGTGGAAGGCCTGGCACAGCAACCAGGCCACACCGGGCATGATCACAAAGTGCGCGACAACGCCCAGGGCTACGCGCCATGGATGGCGAGCAACCTCGGCGAAATCTTCAAGTTTGAGGGTCAACCCCATGCCAAACATCACCAGGCCCAGCAGCGGCACAATGGCGCTTTTCAGGCCGATGAACCAACTGGGCTGAAGGAACGCGACCACGGCAAAGATCAGCACCCAGTAGGCGAAAGTATTGCCGACGAAACGGCTCAAGGCGGCGAGTGCGCGCATGGCGATGTCCTTATTATTAGAGTGCTGGGAGTGGTAGCCCAATCAACTGTAGGAGCTGGCTTGCCAGCGATAGCGTTGGGTCAGTCAGTGACTCTGCAACTGATACACCGCCATCGCTGGCAAGCCAGCTCCTACATTGAGTGTGTGCGTTTAGATACCTTGCGGGGTCTCTTCACCGCCCAATGCTTCCACCAACGCCGGCAGGAAGTCGCCAAAGGTCAGCATCATCAGGGTGAAGCTGGCATCCAGTTGGCCCAGGGCTTCGTCGCCGCCGTCCTGTTCGGCCTGGTCTTGCAGCAGGTCTTCGAACTTCAGGCGCTTGACGGTCATTTTGTCGTCGAGCATGAAGGACAATTTGTCCTGCCAGGCCAGGGACAGTTGGGTCACGACCTTGCCGGTGGTCAGGTGCAGTTGGATTTCTTCGCCGGTCAGGTCCTGGCGCTTGCAGCGCACAATGCCGCCGTCTTCGTGGGTGTCGCGCAGTTCGCATTCGTCGAGTACGAAGAAGTCATCGGCCGGCTTCTGGGTGGTGACCCAGTCGGTCATGATTGCGGTTGGCGCGGTTTTCACGGTCAGCGGACGTACCGGCAGGGTGCCGATCACTTCACGCAGGGTCGACAGCAGGTCTTCGGCGCGCTTGGGGCTGGCCGAGTTCACCAGGATCAGGCCCTGTTTTGGCGCGATGGCCGCGAAGGTCGACGAACGACGGATAAACGCGCGTGGCAGGAAGGCCTGGATGATTTCATCCTTGATCTGGTCCCGTTCCTTTTTGTAGACCTTGCGCATTTGCTCGGCTTCGATCTCTTCGACCTTTTCCTTCACCGCATCACGCACCACGCTGCCTGGCAGGATACGTTCTTCCTTGCGCGCAGCGATCAGCAGGAAGTCACCGCTGACGTGCACCAGGGGCGCGTCTTCACCTTTACCAAAAGGTGCGACGAAACCGTAAGTGGTCAACTCCTGGCTTGCACAAGGGCGCGCCGGTTTGGTGGCCATTGCAGTTTCCAACGCCTCGGCATCAACAGGCAGATCTTGGGTCAGGCGATAGATAAGCAGGTTCTTGAACCACATGGGGTGAGTCTCTCCTTTATACAAAGTGGGGCATTATTCTCTTGATAAGGCCGCAGGCCAACCCTGCCTAAGCCATTGGAAGGGCTGAAAAAAAAGATTTAAGAAAGTGCTTGCCAGACTTGGGGTCGCTCCGTAGAATGCGCGCCACACCGAAACGAAGGGTGATTAGCTCAGCTGGGAGAGCATCTGCCTTACAAGCAGAGGGTCGGCGGTTCGATCCCGTCATCACCCACCATTCGCTTCATGTGTTACGCGCAGCGGTAGTTCAGTCGGTTAGAATACCGGCCTGTCACGCCGGGGGTCGCGGGTTCGAGTCCCGTCCGCTGCGCCATATTCGGTAACCTGGAACACTGAACGCCAGGTCACCACAGAAAGCCCGCTCATTGAGCGGGCTTTTTGCTGTCTGGGGTTTGCGTTTGTGCTTTTGTAGGAGCGAGCTTGCTCGCGAAGATTGTTAACGATGATGCGGGCATCCTGGGTGCACGCGGTGCTCTCAGGTTCTTCGCGAGCAAGCTCGCTCCTACAGGGATTGTGTTAAAAAAACGCCCCCGGTCATTGCCGATGACCGGGGGCGTTTTTTATTGGGGGTTTAGAAATTCCAGCGTGTGGTGACCATGAAGTTGCGCGGTTCACCATAGGCGGCGGAGTTATAGAAACCGATATTGGTGTAGTAGGACTTGTCGAAGATGTTGTTGACGTTCAGCGTTGCCGACAGGTTCTTGGTGACCTGGTAGCGGGTCATCAGGTCTACCAGCCAGTAGGCCTCCTGGGAGAACTCCTCATACCCGCCATGTGGGTTGTTGTAGATATCCTGCCAGCCCACGCTCTGCCAGCGCACGCCACCGCCGACGGTCAATTTGTCGAGGTCGCCCTTGAGTTTGTAGGTGGTGTACAGCTTGATCTGGTCTTCAGGCTCGAACGTGGAGATTTTCACGTCCTTGTCATCGCGCACGATCTTGTGGGTATAGCCCGCCTGCAATTGCCAGCCGGGGGCAATCTCGCCGGACATTTCCACTTCGTAGCCCTTGGTCACAGCCTTGCTGCTCTTATAGGCGTAGTTGGACGGGATTGGCGTCTGGTTGTTGTACTCGTCATCGGAGAGGGCGCGATTGGACTCGTGGATTTCAAAGTACGCCGCGCTGGCGTTTACCCGGCCGTCGAGGAAGTCGGCTTTCACCCCCAATTCCCAGTTCTGGCCTTCATCGGGCTCAAGCAGCTTGTTATCCCGGTCGCGGTTGTAGTTTTCCTGGGGCATGAAGATGTCGGTGTAGCTGGCATACACCGAGTAGGTGTCGTTCAGGTCGTAGACAGCACCGACATACGGCACGAAGCGCCCGGATTCACGATAGTTGGGGTTGTAGCCCGTGACCTGGTAGTTGACCACTCGACCGCCCAGCAGCAGCTTCAGGTCATCGGCCAGATTCAGGCGGGTGGTTACATAGGCGCCGGTCTGGCGCACGGTGTCGTCGGTCAGGGATTGGGCATTGCCCCAGTCCGGGAGGGTCGCGTGGCCGTGCCAGTTATTGAAGTCGACGATGTTCGGGCTCAGGTTCCAGTAGCCTTTACCTTTCCACTGCGAGGCACTGATGGAGCCGCCCAGCACCAGTTCATGTTCGCGGCCGCCCAGGCTGAACGGGCCGCTCACGTACAGGTCGGCGGAATCGCTGACCGTTTCCCCGGTGTATTTGCCCGAGGTCAACTGTGCGGTGCCGTCCGGCTGTGGCTGGTCGCCCTGGATCGAGCCCATCAGTGCGTGGTAGCCGTTGATCTTGTGGTCCAGCTGCAGCTTGGTCACCCAGCCATCACCCAGGTCATGTTCGAGCATGGCGAATACGGTGCGCGTGTACTGCTCCCAGCTGCTCCATTCAGCGGCGTTGTTGAACGAGCGCTTGACCTTGTTGCGATCACCCTTGGAGTTGATCAGTGGGAAGCTGCCTGACCAGGAAGAACCCTTGGGCAACGTGTCCTGGTAATCACCGCCGACGGTCAGCAGGGTGTCCGGTGACAAGTCGAACTCCATGATGCCGTAGTACGTCGGGCTCTTGCGCGAGTAGTGGTCCATGAACGAATGCTTGTCCTGGTAGGCTGCGACCGCCCGGCCGCGCACATTGCCGCTTTCGGTCAGTGGGCCGCTGACGTCCAGTTCGCTGCGATAGTTGTCCCAGGAACCGGCGCCGAGGGTGGCATGCCCCTGGAAATCGGCGGTGGGCTTCTTGCGTACCAGGTTGATCGTCGCGCCCAGGGAGCCGGCGCCGGTCAGCAGGCCAGTGGCGCCCTTGAGCACTTCGACGCGGTCATAGATCGCCATGTCGCTCAGGGTATTGCCCGCCGAATAGGCGACGTTACGCGCCGTCGAAGGAATGCCGTCGTACTGGAAGTTATTGATCGAAAAACCGCGGGCGTAGTAGTTGCTGCGCTCGCTGTCGAAGGCCGACACGGTGATGCCCGGGGTATGGCGCATCACGTCGTCGACGTTGTTCAGGCCGAAGTCATCCATGTGCTGGCGCGTAACAACGCTGACGGACTGTGGGGTTTCCTTGGGGGTCAGCACCAGGCGCGTGGCGGTGGCGATGCTGCCGGGCGTGTAGGAACCGCTGTCTTCAGTGACGTTACCCAACTGATTGCCGGTGACCTGGGTCGGGCCCAGTTCCATGCTGCCGTTGCTGGCAGCGGGCGCGGGTTGCAGTGCATACACTTGGTCGCCCTTTACCGCGATGTAGCCGCTGCCCTGCAGCAACCGGTCGAAACCGTCCTGTATGCCGTAATTGCCTTGCAAACCCGGGCCATTGAGGCCTTCCAGTTCCCGGGACTGGAACACAATCGCCACGCCGGCTTGCTGGGCGAGGCGGTTAAGCGAGCTGCCCAGCGGCCCGGCGGGAATGTTGTAAGCCTGGGCAGCGGTGCTTGGCGTATCCGCCTGGGCCAGGTTGATGTGCAAGGCGCCAACGGTGGCGGCGAGCATGGCCAGGGAAAATGGCGCACTTCTTAGCAGGGCAAAGCGCCCGCGAAGGTAGGAAGGGGTGTGCATGGTGAAGGCAATCCTTTATGTGTCGAATTACCTTGCTTGACGGGCAACTGCGAAAAAACCGGAAGCAAATGCGAATAATTATTTATTGGCTGTGTTGGACGGGTTCACGATGACCAGCCAAGGGGTATAGGTTTGCACCGTTATCGGTAGGGTTTGCGCCAGCAGTTGCAGGGCATGGTCGCTGTCGTCCAGGGGGATCACGGCCGACACCCGCAGGCTTTGCAAGGCGGCACGGTCAAACTGCAGGCGGCCAGAACGATGCCGTGCGATTTCATCCAGCACCTCGGGCAATGGCCGGTTTTCCACCACCAGTTGATGGCGACGCCAGGCTTCATTGATGCCGGCCGGGTCAATGCTACCGGTCAGGCGGACGCTGTCGGTACTGATCAGGGCCTGGGAACCAGCGGCGACCTCCAGGCTCTGCCGCGCATCGGCGCTGTGGGCTGCCACGCGCGATTCAAGCATGCTCAGCACGGTGCTATCGCCCTCACGCTTGACCACAAATCGCGTGCCCAGCGCGCGCATGCTGCCTTGGGCGGTCTGTACGATAAACGGCCGTGCCTGATCGTGGGCCACTTCCACCAGGATTTCGCCTTGCAGCAGTTCGATGCGCCGTTGCGTGGCGTCGAAATGCAGGTTGGCCGCACTGATGCCATTGAGGCTCAGGGCCGAACCGTCGGCCAGGCGCAGGGTTTGCCACTGGCCGGGGCCGTTGCGCACGTCGGCCATCCAGCGCTGCGGGTAGGGGCTGAGCAGCAGCGCCGCGGCAGGCACTGCCAGGCTGCATGCCAGCAGCAGGGTGCGCACTGCGCTTTTGCTGCGGCGCGATTGCTGATTGGCGAACGCAGCATTCAGCGCTGCCCGTGCCGGTGACTTTTTCCCACGCAGGGCCTGCATCCGCGAAATCACCGCTTCCATGCGTGCAGCGGCAGCGGCGTAGTGCGGGCCTTGTTGTTTCCAGCAATCGAACGCCAGGCGCTGGGCTTCGCTCAGCTCACCTTCATGTAGGCGCAGCATCCATTCGGCGGCTTGTTCTTCGATCTGTTGGCGGGCGTCGGGCATGGGGGGCTCAGGTGTCCATACTATGGCCGCAATGCACCAGGGCCTGGATCAGGTATTTGCGTACCGTGCGTTCCGAGAGCTTGAGTTGCCGGGCGATCTGCTGTTGGGTCAGTTCTTCGAGGTAATAGAGCACAAATGCCTGGCGCGAATACTCATGCATGCCTTCGAGGATAAACGCGATCTGCTCCAGAGCTTCAAGGGTCGTGTTGATCTGTTCCGGCGACTGGAACCCCTCAAGCGCGTCCATCGTCAGCGCCAGCTCCTGCAGGTAGGCTTGTTCAATCTGTTTGCGTCGGGCCTGGTCGATGATCAGCCGCCGCGCAGTGGTGCTCAGGTAGGCCCTGGGTTCGCGGATCGTCGCCACCGATTCACGGGTGTTGAGGATGCGCGCGAAGGTGTCCTGCGCCAGGTCGGCAGCGTTCTGCCGGCAGCCCAGCTTGCGCCGCAGCCAGGTGAGTAGCCAGCCATGATGCTCGCTGTAGAGCTGGGTTATTTCCCGTTGGAATGGCGGTTCACCCACAGACATAGGCGTGGCCCAGGTGTTATTGAGAATGGTTTCTAATTGTGAGCCCAGGGCTGGGTAAACGCAATAGACTCGCGTTTACCCGCTACAAGCACCGGTTTTCCTGGGTGTAGCCTGCTGGCGAAAAGATATTTCAAATAAATTGCATTTAAATCAACACATTGCGAAATTTTCGTATATGATGCGCCCCGCACCAAACGTAAAGGGTGATTAGCTCAGCTGGGAGAGCATCTGCCTTACAAGCAGAGGGTCGGCGGTTCGATCCCGTCATCACCCACCATTACGTCCAATGCTACGCGCAGCGGTAGTTCAGTCGGTTAGAATACCGGCCTGTCACGCCGGGGGTCGCGGGTTCGAGTCCCGTCCGCTGCGCCATATTCGGTAACCTGGAATGCTGAACGCCAGGTCACCACGCAAAGCCCGCTCACTGAGCGGGCTTTTTTGTGCCTGGGATTCTGTGGCCAGGGACAAATCCTCCCATACACGTTGACCTGCGCCTACGCGAAGAGGCGCCAGCGTGCCAGCGATGGTGTCCGATAAAACGCCGTAGGGTGTCAGGCAACCAGCGTCATCGTTAACGAACATCGCGGGCAAGCCCGCTCCTACAGGTCAACGATCAGGGGGTGTTACGGCTATGCCGATAATCACTCACCGCCTCATACACCGCCTTGCGCAGCCGATTGATCCCACCAATCGGCCGGTGTTCCTCCACGCCAAACCATGGGTTGAACGACTGGTTGTCACAGGCCAGGTTCAGGGCCGGAGTATCAAAGTCCTGCGCCGGGATGCGGATTTTTGCCACGCTCTCGTAGGGCGCGTCGCTTTCTTTCCATTCAATGCTGGTGTCTTCGATGGGCATATATTTCTGCGGGTTCTGGCGCTGGATCTGCAGCACAAAACACGCGTCGATGCGGTCCGTGGACAGTTGCTGGCTCAAGGCGCTGCGCAGGAAGTTCGGCAAGTCCTGGTTTTGCTTGGGCAGGCTGTACTCCGGGCAGCTTTGCGGGTCTGGGGCGACGCGGAATTTGGCATTTGCGCTGCCGAACTTGTAGGGCGATACCGAAAAGTACGTCGCCTCGGTCGGGCTGGCCGGTGCGGGTGCAAGTGTGGCCAGGGCGATAAACAGATGCCGCACCTGCCAACTGCGCGGGTCGAGGCTTGGGAAAAAGGCCATGGCTTTTTTGCCATCGGCCTGGGCCCCGACGTTCTGCGCGTATTCGGCCACGTCGCTGACGAAGAAATTCGGGTGGCTGAACATGACAAAGTCCTGCTCGGTGCGCGCCTGCTGATCGGCCAGCAATTGCTTGCCCGGCACGTCCAGCAACTTGATCGCCATGCCGCGAGCATCGCGGATGCTGTCGAACTGTGGATAAGCGTTGCCGTTGGACAGGCGCATCATCGCCTGCCAGGTCTTGCCCGGTTCGGTGAACACGCCCTGGCGCAGCGCCGGCTCAAGGTCCGGCAGCACGCGGACTTCGGCCTTCACGCAGCCGTGGGCCTTGGCATGGGCATCGCGCAGGTAACGGGTGCCTTCGCGATGCTGGTCGACGATGCGCACCGCCGTCTGGATGATGCCTTGGGTCATGGCCGCTTCGCCCGGCGGTATCTGCTCCTCGGTAGGCACCGGGCCGCTGTGGTGCCAGGCAAACCACAGGGTCGACAGCAACCAGCCGAGCAGGCCCAGGCCTACCAGCCATAACAGCGTCTTGCCGAGAAACGCGCCGAGGCGCAGCCACAGTCGAGCGAGCATGGAACGGTCCTTGTATCGAAATGGGGAAGTCATGGCAGTTGCTGCTCCAGCGGGCCGCCCAGTACTTTCAGGTATTCCAGCAACGCCCAGCGTTCCTCAGGCTCCAGGCCCCGGCCAATCACCCCGTTGCCACGCTTGCCCGCGCGGAACTCGTGGCCGCTGTTACGGTTGCCGGTGATGCTCGTATCGAACAGGAACGCGTTTTTAAAAGCCTCGGTGCGATAGCCCAGGTGACGTGGGTTGTAGTCGAAGGTGCCTTTATAGAAGGTGCGGCTGCGCTCGTACTGGGGTGATAGCAATTGGTAGAGCGTCGGCACCGAGCCGTTGTGCAGGAACGGCGGCGTGGCCCACACACCGGCCAGCGGGCGGGCCTTGTAGGCGCGCAGCTCGCGCACGCCGATGGGCAGGCCGAAACCGTCCAGGCGGGGGCGTTCGGCCGGGGTGATACCGGCGGCGCGGTAAGCATGTTCTTCGACAAATGCAGTGACATAGGCCAGGCCTTTGGCCACGGACAGGCTACGCAGGTCCAGCGGTTCGGTCGGCGCGGGGTGCAGTTCGACGTTTAATTGCGCCAACTCGGCCGGGTCCCATTGCAGGGCGCTGAGGTCGTAGCGTTGGTCGGCAATGTTGCTGGCGGTGCCTGGGTCGGTGCCGATGTAGTCCACCGCTAGCATCTTCAACTGCTGTACCGGGCGCCCGTTGACTTCACTCACGCTGGGCACATGGCAGGCCGCGCAGTTTTCCGTGAACAATGCGCGGCCACGGGCGGCCAGGGGTTTGTCGATAGCGCCGAACAGCGCTTCAGGCCAGGTCGGGGGCTTTAGCCGTTGCAGGGTTTCTTCGATCAGGTTCAGGTCACGCACGCGTACGCTGGAAGGGTAGCGCGCATCGCCCTGCAGAGGCTGGCCGGCACTGTCGAAGAACGCCAGGGTCGCGCCTACGCCCAGTGCCTCGCCGATATTGCGCGCCATGGGTTGTTGGGCCGAGCCGTTCCATTGCACCCAGTCGAAGGTCCACATGTCCCACAACTGTGGGTAGTCCACCGGCGCGTTGGCGATACGGTAGTTTTCCGGCGAAATGGCATCGCCGAAGCTGGCGTTGGCGATGCGGCCGAACGCATCGGTGCGCCCCGGGCCTTCTTCGGTGGGGTAGAGGCCACGGTGGGTATCGTTCCAGGCCACCTTGAGGAAGTTGTCCAGGGACTTCTTGAAGTCCTGGCGCAGTTGATCGTATTGGGCGTCGTATTGATCGCCCAGTACGCGGTGGGCGAAGCGCCTGAACTTCAACGGGTTGTAATAAGTGGACGCGAGGCTGGCCACCAGGGCCTGGCCAAAGCTGCCACCGCGCAGGGTCGGGACACTGGAGGGCAGCACGTGTTGCGCCGAGCCGCCGTCGATGCGCAGGGCCTGGCCATTGAAGCGCAACTCGCCGGTGTGGCAGGCGGCGCAGGTTATATCGAGAAACTCATCGTTGCTGCCGGCATTCTTGTGCCGGGCGAAACCTACGGGCAGGTTGCCGGGGTTCTGGGGTGTGGCCTGTTGCCGCGGGTCTACCAGGAAACCAAAGCGCGCCAGGTTGGCCGGCTCGGCAAATCGCTGCTCGGAAAACGGCAGCTCCAGCGCAGAGAACCAGTTGTAGCGCAGGCCCTTGACCTGGGTGCCCTGGGGGGTGAAGTAGTAGACCTGGCGGTCGGCGGCGCTCCATTGGTCCTGGTAGTGCACCTGCTGTACCGGCACGTAATCCGGTAGCTTCGGGTTGGCCACGTAATAGAGTACGACGGCCAGCCCCAGTCCCAGAAGTGACAGGATCAGGCGTAAAGCACGGGAAAAAATGCGCAAGATAACTATCCTTGTCGAGTGGTTGTGTCCTTATGCCACTGAGCGCGGTAGGCGGCAAGTAGCCATGATCCGTCTACGCAGGCGGTTTTCGGTACATCGGCTGTCCTTCGCCGGGCTTTTTGGCAGATGAAAATGCTTTTAAACACGTGAACTTATCAGAAGTTTCCTGCTCACATGCCGGTAGCCATTGGTCGTGGCCGCCTGATAAGCTCGCGACTTTATTCGAATGCCCTTTTGGCGCATGAACAAGGAAATAGCATGAAACAGCATCGGTTGGCGGCGGCGGTGGCCCTGGTTAGCCTGGTACTTGCGGGTTGTGATTCGCAAACCAGCGTAGAGCTGAAAACCCCGGCGCAGAAAGCTTCCTACGGTATCGGCCTGAACATGGGCAAAAGCCTGGCTCAGGAAGGTATGGATGACCTGGACTCCAAGGCCGTTGCCCAAGGCATCGAAGATGCCGTCGGCAAGAAAGAACAGAAGCTGAAGGACGAAGAACTGGTAGAAGCGTTTTCCGCACTGCAAAAGCGTGCTGAAGAACGCATGACCAAGATGAGCGAAGAATCGGCAGCCGCCGGCAAGAAATACCTCGAAGACAACGCCAAGAAAGACGGCGTCGTCACCACCGCTTCCGGTCTGCAATACAAGATCGTGAAGAAGGCCGAAGGCGCGCAACCCAAGCCTACCGACGTAGTGACTGTGCACTACACCGGCAAGCTGACCAACGGCACCACCTTTGACAGCTCCGTGGATCGCGGTAGCCCGATTGACCTGCCGGTCAGCGGCGTGATCCCGGGTTGGGTCGAAGGCCTGCAACTGATGCACGTAGGCGAGAAGGTCGAGTTGTACATCCCGTCCGACCTGGCCTACGGCGCCCAGAGCCCGAGCCCGGCGATTCCAGCCAACTCCGTACTGGTCTTTGACCTGGAGCTGCTGGCAATCAAGGACCCGGCCAAGGCTGACGCTCCTGAAGCACCTGCTGCCAAGTAAGCAGCAGTTGAACACCCAACGCCCCGTTTATACGGGGCGTTGTTGTTTCTGCGGGTTCTATTTATCTGTGGTGAGCGGGCTGATTGTGGCAAGCCTGCTCTCCACAGGGTGAATTCGCTGAAAACCGGATCCCTTGCAATCCGAACGAACACCTGCGATTTAGAGCAGTCTGATGCTATACCTCGGCACGGGTAGCCGCAGATGCACCCCAAGTCAATGAAATCTTGGGATTTTTTTATGTGCGCAAAAAACGCCCGATCTGACTGTAGGCCTTGTATTACGTGGCTTTCAGCCGCGAAAATGGGCTCTGTTCACAAGGTTATCCACAAGTTGTGTGGATAACCTTTTCTCTCGCCTGGAACTGGAGTGACGATGAAAGCACCCTGGAATTTCACCCGTTTCCTACCGTTGGCCGCACGCCTGATTGGGCGTGGACGCCTGCCGACCCTGTTGTTCGCGGTCGCTGCCAAAGGTTCAAGCCAGGGCAGCCGCCTGGGCAAGCTCAAGGACGACCTGAAGCTGCTCCAGGCGTTGTGCCTGGCCTACTGGCGCGGCGAGTACCGGGCCATCAGCCCCAAGGCGCTGATATCGGTAGTGGCGGGCTTGATGTATTTCCTCAGCCCGATTGATGCGATCCCGGATTTCCTGCCGATGTTCGGCATGCTCGATGACATCGCGGTTCTGGCCTGGGTCATGAAGTCCCTGGACGGTGAACTGAGTGCTTTCCGCGCCTGGCGTGAACGCCAGCGCCCGGAGAAGTTGGTGGTGGTTGAGCGCTTGCCCGCCACGCCACAGCTTCTGGAGCAGGAAAACCCGAAAAAAAACTGAAGACGCGGATTATCCCCCTGCGCTCTTTGTGGCTGTTAGGATTACACTCCTAAGGAAAGTACTTACTTCGTAAGTGTTGTGATCCTACGGGGCAGTCATGGATATACAAATCATTTCACGGGATGGCGAACCCGAATACGCGGTTCTGCCATGGGCTCAGTACCAGGCGCTGTTGACAGCCGCCGGCCTGCAGCAACCAGCCACGCCTTCTGCACAGATCCCACCCATCGCTACCGAGCAGGATCTACGCCCCCTGGAGCAATTACGCAGCCTGCGCGAAGCCAAGGGGCTGGCGATCGAGACATTGGCCCGTACTGTGGGTATCAGCCCGTCCTACCTGGGTTTGATTGAAAGTGGTGAGCGCCAGCCGGATGCCGCGATCCGTCGCAGCCTGGCCTGGGAGTTGGGGATTGCGGGTTGGAGGGATGCAGTGTGAGTGTGCGCATCAGCCGTCAGCATTGGGATGGATTGCTCAACGAACTTGATCAGGCCCGTCGCCAACGCCATCTTTTGACCTATCGCGCATTGCTTGAGCGCCTGCAGTTTCCGACGCCTGCGATGCAAACCCTGACCGCTGCACTTGAGCACCTGGCCGCCCTGGATGCCAAGGCCGAGCAACCCCTGCGCAGTTCCCTGGTGATCAGCCAGGGCGCGAGTCGCTTGCCGCGCACCGGTTTTTTTGAATGTGTCGAACGCCTTGGACGTTTCTGCGGGCCATCCGATGGCGTCGCTGCGGCGTCGTGGCACGCCTCGGAAGTGGTCCGTGTGTTCGAGTACGAATATCCTGAATCAGCGGAGGCTTGAGTGTTCTGGAAGCTCAAAGCGTATGCCAGCTACTGGTTGGCGCGCAGGTTGTTTCATTGGTCATGGTTCGTGCGTCAGCCCCGTGGCTGGCACTGGCTGGAGGGGCAGTTTGCACGCATGGCCAACCTGGGTAATGTCGAGGCCCAAAGTTTCTATGGGCACATCCTGACCTTTCGCGGCCAGGGTCTTGGCGCACGGGAGGAGGGCGTGCGCTTGCTGCGCTTGGCCGGCCAGGCTGGAGATGGCAAGGCTGCCTATCAAGTCGGCGTGCTGAGCCTGGCTGGCAGCCTGGGCAAGGCCCCCGACCCGGTCGAAGCCGCGCGCTGGTGGACCCTCGCCGCCAAGGCCGGGCATCCGCTGGCGCAGATGCGCCTGGAGCAACTGTAAGCGCCGGCACGCCGCCTCCTACAGGAGTTCGCGGCTGTCGATTACGTGGATGCTGTAGCCGGCCACGTTCTTGGCGTGATGCTTGGCCTGTGAGGCCAGTTCCGCCAACTGGCTGGCATCCAAGTGTCCGCAACTCAGCGGATGCAGATGCACCACGCCGATAGACAGCGACAGCAAGGCAAACTCCTGTCGCGCCCCTTGGCGATTGAGGGCGATAAAACATCCCGCCTCCAAATGCTCACTGCGGTAGAAACGCCGGCACAGGGTCTGGAAATCATCCACCAACTGGTTAAGACGCTTGCGCCAATCCTGGGCGCCCAGCACCAGTAAAAAATCATCGCCGCCAATATGCCCGACAAAATCGCGGCTGGGGTCCACCCGGTCGTTCAGGCATTGCGCCAGGCACAACAACACTTCATCGCCACGGCCATAGCCGTAGATATCGTTGAACGGCTTGAAGCTGTCGATATCCACATAGCAAATCACCGATTCGCGCTGCTGCTGCAACAGCCGCGTCAGGCACTGCTGGATCGGCACATTGCCCGGTAGCAGGGTCAGTGGGTTGGCGTAGCGCGCCTGCTGGATTTTCAGTTCGGTAATCAGCTTGAGCACGTCGATCACCCGGCCCAATCCCAGGTAGTTGCCGTTCTGGGTGATGATGAAGTCTTCTTCGATGCGCTGCCGCGCGCGGCTGGTCAGCAGGCGGCTGACCTGTTGCAACGACTGGCTCAGCTCCACGGCCAGGAAGTCGTCGCTCATCAAGCGGCTGATGGGCTTGCGCGCAAACAGATCAGTGGCAAATGGCTTGAGCAGGGCGTCGGACAACGAATGCCGATGCACGATGCCGATGGGCTGGCCGCGCCCATCGAGGACCGCCAGGGAGTTGAGGTTGGCCTGGCTGCGGAACGCTTCCAGCACTTTTGCTGTGGCGATGTCCTGGGCCACGGCCGGTTGTTCGTTGAGCAGGGCGCTGAGGTCACTGGCGTCCTCGTTGAGCGAGACGCTGGTGCTGTCGGGCCTGGCCAGCATCAACCGGGCTTCGGTCGGCGGGTGCTCCTGGGGACGGCACAGCAGGTAGCCCTGGATCAGATCCACGCCCATCTCCGTGAGCACCGCCAATTCTTCTGGCAATTCGATGCCTTCAGCAATTACCTGCGCACGGGAAGCCCTGGCGATCTGCAGGATGGAGCCGACAAACTCGCGTTTGAGCGCATCCTGGTGAATGCCGTCGATAAAATGCCGGTCGATCTTCACGTAGTCCGGGCGCAACTCGGACCACAAACGCAAGCTGGAGTAACCGGCGCCCAAGTCATCCAGGGCAATTGAAAAGCCCATGTCGCGATAGTGGTGCAGGGCGGTCTGCAGCAGCTGGAAATCGTCGGTCGGCGCTTGCTCCGTGAGTTCGATCACGATCTGGCTGGGTGCGATCCCGTACTCGCGCAGCATCTGCAAGGTGCGCCCCGGTTGATGGGTGGTTTCCAGCAGCGACTCGGGTGAGACGTTGAGAAACAGCTTGCCCGGCAGCTTCTGCTCGCTGAAGCGCTTGCAGGCGCTTTGCCTGCAGGCCATCTCCAGCTCATTCAGGCGTCCGGCCTGGCGCGCCACGCTAAACAGCGCGAGGGGCGAGTGCAGCGGGCTGTTGGAGGGGCCGCGGCTCAGGGCTTCGTAGCCGAGGATGCGGCGTTCGCAGAGACTGATGATGGGTTGGAACAGACTGTGCAAACTGCCCTGAGCCAGGATGGAGCCCAGGGCATTCAGCTGTTCGGTCATGGTCATGATGATCTCGGTCGAAAAAAAAGGACCGGGTGCCTGGGGCGCCCGGTCCTTCATTTCACGACAGAATGATGTCTGTTTGATGACGCTCAGTGGAGCGGCAACATTAAATTGCCATCATTTACTGCTTGGCCACCGTCTTACTGATTTTCAGGTAGTCCAGCAGAATCCGCCCGGTTTCGCTCAGGTAGGCATCATCTTCCGGCTTGGTCTTTTCAGGTTCAGTCGGCAGCGCGTCTTCGTCTTCTTTCTTCAGCTCCTTGAGCGGGGCTTCACCCTTGGCCTTGCGGCGGATGTTTTCCAGGGCAAGTTGCTGGTTCTCGATATCGGTGTGCTGCGCGCGGCGGTCCACTTCATTGAGGCTGACGGTCTTCTCGGCCATCAGCTTCTTGGCCAGGGCCAGCTTGTCGCGGATAAACACGAACTCGGCATCCTTGGCGGAGCGCAGGTCATGTTCGGCCTTGAGCTGGGCCAGGTATGGCTTGAACGGGTCCGATGCGGGCTTGATGGCTGGGCGGATGGTGTCCCATGGCATGGCTTCGGGCAGGGCGCTTTCGCCGATTTCCTTGGTGTCGATGAGCGACGGGAAATCGATGTCCGGCAGTACGCCCTGGTGCTGGGTGCTCTGCCCGGAAACCCGGTAGAACTTGGCCAGGGTCAGCTTCAGCTCGCCATGGTTGAGCGGCTGGATGGTCTGCACCGTACCTTTGCCGAAGGTCTGGCCACCGATGATCATTGCGCGGTGGTAGTCCTGCATCGCACCGGCGAAAATCTCCGAGGCCGAAGCCGAGAGGCGGTTGACCAGCAACGCCATCGGGCCTTTGTAGAAGGCGCCGGGGTTTTCGTCTTCCAGCACATCCACACGGCCGTCAGCGTTGCGCACCAACACGGTAGGGCCCTTGTCGATAAACAGGCTGGTCAGCTCGGTGGCTTCCTGCAACGAGCCGCCACCGTTGTTGCGCAGGTCGATGACCACACCGTCGACCTTCTCTTTGGTCAGCTCGGTGAGGATTTTCTTCACGTCGCGGGTGGTGCTCTTGTAGTCCGGATCACCGGCACGGAAGGCCTTGAAGTCCAGGTAGAACGCCGGAATCTCAATCACGCCCAGCTTGTAGTCCTTGCCATCCTGCTTGAGGTTGAGGACTTTCTTCTGCACGGCCTGGTCTTCGAGCTTCACCGCTTCGCGGGTGATCGACACCACTTTGCTGGTCTGGTCATTCGGCGCATTGGTGTGCGGAATCACTTCCAGGCGCACCACGCTGCCTTTGGGCCCACGGATCAGCTTGACCACTTCGTCCAGGCGCCAGCCGACCACGTCGACCATCTCTTTGTCGGCCTGGGCCACGCCAATGATCTTGTCGGCCGGGGCGACCTGCTTGGTCTTGTCCGCAGGGCCGGCGGGCACCAGGCGCACGATCTTGACCTGATCGTTGTCGCTTTGCAGCACGGCACCGATGCCTTCGAGGGACAGACTCATGTTGATATCAAAATTTTCCGCGTTATCTGGCGACAGATAATTGGTGTGCGGATCGTAGGACATCGCGAAGGTGTTGATATAGGCCTGGAAGATATCTTCGGCGCGGGTCTGCTCAAGGCGGCTCAATTGGTTCTTGTAGCGCTTGGTCAGCAGTTCCTGGATCGCCTTGGGCTCTTTGCCGGCGATCTTCAGGCGCAGGACTTCGTCCTTGACGCGTTTGCGCCACAGGTCATCCAGGGCGGCGGTGCTGGTCAGCCACGGGGCCTCCTTGCGATCCACCAGCAGGGTTTCCTTCTGGGTGAAGTCGAGCTTGTCGACGCCTTTGTTCAGCTCACCCAGGGCGAAGTCCAGACGCGCTTTGACACGGTCTAGGTAACGCTTGTAGATGGTGAAGCCAGGCTGCAGGTCGCCGCTCTTGAGGAAGTCGTCGAACTGGGTCTTCCACTTGTCGAACTCGGCAACATCACTGGCCAGGAAATAGCTGCGCGAGGGATCAAGCAGCTTGAGGTAGCTGTCATAGATGATCACCGAGCGCGCGTCGTCCAACGGCGGCTTGCTGTAATGGTGGCGCTTGAGCAACTCGACGACGTTAAGGCTGGCAATCACCTCATCGCGATCAGGCTGAAGTTTGTCCCAGCTGTTGGCTGCGAACGTATTGGTCGACAGCGGCAACAGGCCGAGACCAATGAAAAGAGCGAGGGCGGTGCTGGGGAACAAATGCTTCATGCTGATTCGACGCGGGGGCAATTGATAACGCATATTAGGCCGTCTTTGAAGTCGCCGGTTCCATTTGGGCCGGTCGCATAATGCAAAAAGCCCGGCGCTACAGCAACGGGCTCAGTCCAGACTCACTATGGAGGCACTGTGAAAGCATTGCAAGGCGTTGAAGGTCATGTGGAGTGGGTTGAGACCCCAAGTCCTACGTGCGATGTAGGGCAAGTTCGCATTCGGGTGGCAGCAGCCGGCTTGAATCGGGCGGATTTATTACAGCGTGCGGGGCTCTATCCGCCACCCCCAGGTGCCAGCGAGGTGCTGGGCCTGGAGTGCTCCGGGGTTATCAGTGAGGTGGGGGCCGGGTCTTCCTGGCAAGTAGGGGATCGGGTCTGTGCGCTGCTGGCCGGCGGTGGCATGGCGCAGGAAGTGGTGGTAGACGCGCGCCACGTACTGCCGGTGCCCGAGGGCCTGTCCCTGGCTGAAGCGGCCGCTCTGCCTGAGGTGTACAGCACTGCCTGGCTGAATCTGTTCCAACTGGCGGCCCTCAAGCCGGGTGAAAAAGTGCTGTTGCACGCGGGCGCCAGTGGCGTCGGTTCGGCGGCGATCCAACTGTGCAAGGCGTTTGGCAGCCCGTGCTGGGTCAGCGTCGGCTCGGCGGATCGCCTGGCCTACTGCGAAGAGCTCGGCGCCCAGGGCGGTGTGGTACGTACTGATGGCATCGAGAGCCTGGGGGATTTTGGCCCGTTCGACGTGATTCTCGACCCGGTGGGCGGCAATTATGCAGCCATCAACCTCAAGCTCCTGGCCCGCGACGGTCGTTGGGTATTGATCGGCTTGATGGGCGGGCGCGAGGCCCAGTTGGACCTGGCGCAGGTGCTGGCCAAGCGCGTGCAGTTGCTGGGCTCGACCTTGCGCAGCCGCGATGATCAGTTCAAGGCTGATCTGCTGAGCGACCTGGGCCAGCAGGTGTGGCCGTTGTTTGGCGAAGGGCGCCTGAGCCCGCAGTTGGCCAAGACCTTTGCGATCACGGATGCCGAGGCGGCGTTTGCGGAGCTGGCGACCAACCAGATTTCCGGGAAGTTGGTGCTGGTGATCGACGAAAGCCTGGCTTAAATGCCAATCCCGAATTGAAACCGGGTCAAAAGTGTGGGAGCGATCCGACAAGCCCGCTCCCACATTTTGATTGGGTTTCAAGTCAGGAAACGCGCTGTCAGGTCCACTGGTGAATCGGCCAGCCCGCCTGTTCAGCGTGGGCCCGTAGCACAGGATCCGGGTTCACCACCTGTGGGTAATCGACCTTGCTCAACAGCGGCAAGTCATTGCGCGAATCCGAATAGAAATACGCTCCTTCCAGGCTTTCACCTTCCTGCTCCAGCCATTGCATCAAGCGGGTGATCTTGCCTTCCCGGTAGGTCAGTACACCGACGGTCTTGCCGCTGTACACCCCATGGGCCACGTCCAGTTCAATCCCCAGCACCTCATCGATGCCAATACGCGCCGCTATCGGCGTGACCAAGTGCGTGCCCGAGGCCGAGATCACCAGGATCCGGTCACCGTTCTGGCGGTGGCGGGCGATGGTCTTGGTGGCGTCGCTGTAGATCAGCGGCTCGATAATATCTTCCACCCATGGCTCTACCAGATGTGCGACTTCTTCCGGGGTGCGCCCGATCATTGGTTCCAGGCTGAAGTCCATGAACTCTTCCATGGCCAACTCGCCGCGGCTGTAGGCGGACATCAGTTCATGGTTCTTGCGCATGAACGATTCACGGTCCACCCAGCCCAGGCGGCCCATCTGTTCGCTCCACAAGGTGGCGCAATCGCCGTGGATCAGGGTGTCGTCCAGATCAAAAATTACCAAAGCCATCAGTCATGCTTCCTCAATAAACGCTGCATCCTCAGGCTACCTCACACAGCGCAGCGGGATCGATAGAAAGTGCCAGGCGCTGGCCATCCGCATGCAGATCCTGGGCCGAGCGATTGAGTACGTCCACCACCAATTCCACGCCCCGGGCCTCGACACGATAGCGAATCACATTGCCCAGCAGGCTATGGCTGCGCACCAGGGCATCCAGTTCGCCGCTGCGGTTGAGCTCGATGGATTCAGGGCGGATGGCGATGCGCCCGTTGACCGGGCGCTGCAACAGCTTGCTGGCCTGCTCGGCATCCAACAGGTTGTAGTTGCCGATAAAACCGGCGGCAAAGGCATCCACCGGAGCGGTGTAGAGGGTCTCGGCGTCGCCGCTCTGCACGATCTTGCCCTGGTTCATCAGGAAGATGCGGTCGGACATGACCAGGGCTTCTTCCTGGTCGTGGGTCACGAAGATGGTGGTCAGCCCCAGCTCGCGCTGGATCTGGCGGATCTGTTCGCGCAGGTGCTTGCGAATCCGTGCGTCCAGGGCCGACAGCGGCTCGTCAAGCAGCAGCAGGCGCGGCCGCGTGACCAGTGAGCGGGCAAGGGCGACGCGCTGGCACTGGCCGCCGGACATCTGGTGCGGGTAGCGCCCGGCCAGGTCCTTGAGCTCGACCAGTTGCAACACTTCCTGAACCCGCTTGTGGCTGTCATCGGCGTTGACTTTCTGCATGCGCAGGCCGAAGGCGACGTTCTGTTCCACGGTCATATTGGGGAACAGCGCGTAGCTCTGGAACACCATGCCGATATGGCGCTTCTGCGGGCTCAACGGAACAATGTCCTGACCGTCCAGCAGGATCTGCCCGCTGTTCACCGGCGTCAGGCCGGCGATGCAGCGCAGCAGCGTGGACTTGCCGCAACCGGACGGGCCGAGGAGGGTGACGAATTCGCCCTTGGCGATCTCGCAGTTGATATCACTGAACACCGGGGTGGCGGCGTAGCTTTTTTGCAGGTGCTGGACGCTGACGAAGCTCATTGGCTTTTGTCCTTGTTCAAGAGGTTGGCGGCCCAAGTGAGCAGCAGCACGAAAAGGAAATAGGAAATGACCACGGCGCTGGTGAAATGGCCGCTGCTGTTGCGCATGTTGTTGAGGTACACCTGCAAGGTCTCGTAGCGCGTGCCGACGAGGATATTGGCGAACACAAACTCACCGAACAGGAACGAGAACGACAGCAGCAACGCCACCATCAAACCCTTGCGCAGGTTGGGCAGCACCACCAGGATCGCGGCCTGCCAGGTGCTGGCGCCGAGCAGTTGGGCGGCGTCCATCAGGTCACGCAGGTTGATCGCTTGCAGGTTGTTGGTGATCGCGCGGTACATGAACGGCAGCGCCACGGTGAAGTAGCAGCCGATCAGGATCCACGGCGTACCGACCATGGCCAGCGGCCCCGAGCCATACAACTGCAACAGCCCCACCGACGACACCACTGGCGGCACGGCGAAGGGCAAAAGGATCAGGATGTTCATCAGCGCATCGAGCCTGGGGAAGTGGTAATGCACCACGAACAGCAGCGGCAGGATCAGCACCACCGACAGGATCAGCGCACCCACGCATACCAGCAGCGACTGGCCAAAGGCATGTAAAAAGCGCGGGTCGCTCCACAGCTGCACATACCACTTGAAGGTAAAGCCGGCGGGCAGGATGGTGGCCGACCAACTACTGGCGAGGGAGTACACCAGGGTGCCAATCAGCGGCAGCACCAGGATCGCAAACAGCAGGTACACCACCACGCGATGATAGAGGGCAGCGGGGCTGGCTTCAGCGCGAGACATGGTAGCTCCTCTTGAGCAGCAGTTGATGGACCACGGTGACCACGGTCATCAGCGCCACCAGGATCACGGCCAGGGCGCTGGCCATGTTCGGGTCCAGGGAAATGTCACCGGAAACCATCGCCGCGATACGGATCGGCAGCACGTTGAAGTTACCGGTGGTCAACGCGTACACCGTGGCGTAGGCGCCCAGGGCATTGGCCACCAGGATCACGAAAGTACCCAGCAGCGCCGGCGTCAGCACTGGCAGGCCGATATGCCGCCAGTACTGCCAGCCATTGGCACCCAGGAGCGCTGCGGACTCACGCCAGTCTTCGCGCAGGGCGTCGAAGGCCGGGTAGAGCAGCAGCACGCCCAAAGGGATCTGGAAGTAGGTGTACAGGATGATCAGGCCGGTCTTGGAGTACAGGTTGAAGTCCTGAATGATCCCGGCCTGCTTGAGCATGATGGTGATGCTGCCGTTGAACCCCAGCAGGATAATGAAGGCAAAGGCCAGGGGCACGCCGGAGAAGTTGCTGGTCATGTTGGCGAAGGCGGTGACGAAGTTGCGCAGCGGCGAATCCACCTTGCGCAACGAGTAGCTGCCCAGCAACGCGATGATGATGCCGAAGATGCTGGAGTAGAAACTGATCTCCAGGCTGTGCTTGATCGCCTGTAGGTAGAACTTGGAGTTGAAGATCTTGCTGAAGTTGGCCAGGCCCCAGCCGAACTCTTCCGATTGCAGGCTGTTGACCATTACCCAGAACAGCGGTGCGATCTGGAACACGATAAAAAACAGGGCGAAGGGTACCAGGCACAAGGCGGCCAGCCATTTGCCACGGATCACTGAACTCACTTCAACAGCTCCTGGCAGACAGGTTTTTCGTGGGCAACGCCAAGCAGGGCGCAGACGGTGCCGCAGATATCGGTTTGCTTGGGCTGGGCCTTGGGGTCGAGACTGAAGGCATCACCGAAGACAAACAGCGGGACTTCACGCTCCTCTGGCAACAGGCCGTTGTGGGAGCGGTCGTTGTTCATGCCGTGGTCGGCCGTTACCAGCACCTGGTAGCCGGCATCGAGCCAGCCTTGCAGGTAGTCGGCCAGGATAATGTCGGCCGTGCGGGCGCTGTTGCGGTATTGCGCGGTGTCGAGGCCGTGCTTGTGGCCGGCGTCGTCGATATTCATCGGGTGCACCAGCAAAAAGTTCGGCGCGTGCTTGAGGCGCAGGCTTTCGGCGTCGGCAAACAAGTGGGCGTCCGGGTAATGATCGCTCCAGTAGAAGTGGCCGTGCTGGATCGCCAGGGCTTCGTCGTCGGTGTGCCGGTCCCGTGCCGCGATGAACGGCGAGCGGTTGTAGAGTTCGCTGACCCAGTGGTAAGCCGCCGCTGCGGTAGTCAGGCCGGCGGCTCTGGCGTAGTGGAAAATACTGCGCTGGTTGGACAGGCGCGAGACGTGGTTCTGCACGATGCCGCTGTCGATCGGCGGTACGCCGGTGAGGATGCATTCGTACAGCGGGCGGGACAGGGCGGGCAATTCGCATTCCAGCTTGTACAGCGCCGCACGCCCGGCACCGACGTAGGCCTGGAGATGCCCCATGGCATGCCGGGCGACCTCGTAATTGAGGCCGTCGAGCACCACAAGGATGACGTTGTGCTTCATAGGGGCAGGGGCTCCGCGACAAATTGGGCTTGATTGCGTGGTTTTTCTGGAACCGGATCAACTGTGGGAGCTGGCTTGCCTGCGATAACGGTGCATCAGCCGATACAAGTGCTGAATGTCATACCGCTATCGCCGGCAAGCCAGCTCCCACCCAGGGCTTATTGCATATTGATGATGACTTCTTCCTGCCACTTCTGCGGCAAGGTCTTGGAGGTGGCCTCCCAGGCGGCCGGGTCCTTGATGGGCGTCACGTTTTTGTATTGTTCGTTAGGCAGCAGCTTGGCCTGCACTTCGGCGGGCAGGGTCAGGTGTTCGGCACGGATCGGCCGCGCATTGCCCTTGGCCAGGTTGATCTGCCCGGCATCACTGAAGATGTATTCGCGGGTCAGTTTGGCCGCGTTCGGGTGCTTGGCGTATTTGTTGATGATGGTGGTGTAGCCGGAAATCACCGAGCCATCCGATGGGATCTGTACCAGGTAGTCATCCGGGTTGGCCATCTTCGCCTTGTAGCTCAGCCCGTTGAAGTCCCAGACCACGCCCACTTCCACTTCGCCTTTTTCCATGGTGGCAATGGTCGGGTTGGCCAGGGAAATACGCCCCTGCTTGGCAATGTCGGCGAACATCAGCAGCGCCGGCTGGATGTTCTTCTCGTCGCCACCGTTGGCCAGGGCGGCTGCCAACACGCCGTTGGCGGCTTGGGCGGCGGTGCTCACGTCACCAATCGAGACCTTGTATTTGCCGTTCTTCAGGTCCGCCCACTTGGTCGGGGCTTCGGAGCCGTGCAGCAGATTTTTGTTGATGATAAACGCGATGGTGCCGGTGTAGGCCAGTGCCCAGTGACCGTCTTTATCTTTGGCCCAATCGGGGATCTGTTCCCAGGTGCTGGGCTTGTAGGGTTGCGTGACGCCCTTGGTGGCCGCAATCGGCCCAAAGGCTGCACCGACGTCGCCGATATCGGCGCTGGCATTGTCTTTTTCCGCATCGAACTTGGCGATTTCCTGGGCCGAGCTCATGTCGGTGTCGATGTGCTTGAGGCCGTACTTGGCCGCCAGGTCTTCCCAGGTGCCTCTCCAGTTGGCCCAGTCATCGGGCATGCCGACGCTGTTCACAGCGCCTTCTGCCTTGGCGGCAGCTTCCAGGGTTTTCAAATCGGTGTCAGCGGCCATGGCGGCGGTGCACATGGCAATGGTCGAGCCTAACAGTGATGCCAGGAAAAGCTGTTTCATCCGAAGCTCCTTTGGGCGTTTTCAACGCTGCGATTTTTTGATGGCGCGGTTGGTTTGGTCTAGGTCAGCAATACACGAGCCAATTTAGGCGCGCTGGATGACAGTTTCATGTCGATGTCGTTTTTAAAGCGCCTGGGCAGGCGCCTGCCGGGTAAGCGTAGACCACGGCCATGACCCCGTAATACCTGGACTTGGCCGATGTATTGCAGGGCGTGTGAGGCGGCGGCGCACGGCGCTGTCATCTGTCGGTCATGTGTGATGCCTAGGCTTGCACACACTAGCCGTCGCCCATTCCAGGGGCATTTGGCGCACCCAAACAGTGCTGGCCTAGTCCAGATAGGTAACGTTGATGCGTGATGAGGCAACCAAAGCGGTGACAGCCATAGGCCTGGCGCTGCAAGAGCAGATCAGCCACGGCTTATTGAGCCCGGCGAGCAAATTGCCGGCCGAGCGCAAACTCAGTGAGTTGTTTGGTACCACCCGCATCACCGTGCGCGAGGCGTTGCTGCAACTGGAAGCCCAGGGCCAGATCTACCGCGAGGAGCGGCGTGGCTGGTTCGTTTCGCCGCCCCGGCTGGCCTACAACCTGATGCAGCGCAGCCACTTCCACGCCATGGTCGGCGCCCAGGGGCGGGTGCCATGCACTGAAGTCATATCGGCTCGCCTGCAACCGGCCTCGGCCGCTGTTTGTGCGTGGCTGCAACTGCCGGCGCTATCGAGCGTGATCCAGATCTGCCGCCGGCGACGTATTGATGGGCGGTTGGTGCTGTATGTCGAGCACTACCTCAACCCGCAGTATTTCCCGGGGATCCTTGCGTGTGACCTGAACGAGTCGATGACCGAGTTGTACGCCCGCCAGTACGACTTGCATTACGGGCGCGTGCGCTTTGAAATTGTGCCGACTTCATTGCAGGTGGAAGCGGCAGCCGCCCTGAAGGTCTCGGCAGGCAGCCCCGGGCTGCGGATCGCCCGGGTCAATTACGATCAGCACCAGCGCCTGATCGATTGCGACCTGGAGTTCTGGCGCCATGATGCGATTCACGTCGGGGTCGATGTGACCTGAGCGTCCTGCGGCCCATTCGCCGCCGTCACCACCTGCACACTCAAGCGCGGCATTGCCAGGTCCATGCCGGCCTCATCCAGGTGGCGCTTGAGCGACAGGTTGAACGCCCGCGACACTTCCCACTGCTTGATCGGCGCGGTCTTGAAGCGCGCGCGCAGGATGGCGTTGCCCGACTCGAAACTCTCCACCCCCTGAAACTCCAGGGGCGACCAGATATTACGGCGCTGCAGCGGATCGGCGCGCATCTTCTGGCCGACGTCGCGCATCAGTTTGATCGCGGTGTCGATGTCCATGCTGGCAGGCACCGCCACGCGGAAAATCGCATAGCCGAATTCCCGCGAGTAGTTCTTGATGCTCTTGATCTCGCTGAACGGGATGGTATGCACGATGCCATCGATATCGCGCAGGCGCACGGTGCGGATGGTCAGGCCTTCGACGGTGCCGAGGTGGCCGCCGACGTCCACATAGTCATCGATCGCCAGGGAGTCTTCGATGATGATGAACAGGCCGGTGATCAAGTCCGCGACCAGTGACTGCGCGCCAAAACCGATGGCCAGGCCGATCACACCGGCACCGGCCAGCAGTGGCGTGACGTTCATGCCCATGTTCGCCAGGGCGACGATGGCGGCGATGATAAAGATCGTCACGAACAACACGTTGCGGATCAACGGCATCATGGTCTGCGCCCGCGCATTCGCCAGGCCTTTGCGCGAGCGGGTGAGGGCGTGGTGGATCGCGGTGTCGCTGAGGATCCAGATCAGCCAGGCGAACAGCAGGGTACCCGCGAGGCCGAACAATTTGACGCTGATTTCATGCCCATCGCCCTCGGTAAAGCGGATCAGCGACCAGCCCCAGACCCGCAGGCCGAGCTCGATGAACACCAGCCACACCGCCAGGTGGGCCAGGGTGTAGACGAAACTTTTCAGCCGTTCGGAATACAGCGCATGGCGCTTATGCCCACGTTGAGGCTTGAGGGCATGGCGGCGCACCAGGCCGTTGATCACCATGCACAGCACCAGCAACACCGTGCAGAACAATGACTGGCGCAAGGCGGTGCTGGTGTCGCCTGCGGACACGAACGTGGCAAACAGCGAAATGCCCACCAGCAGCAGCGCCGGCAGGTACCAGAAGGTGCCGATGATCTCGATGGTGTCGCTCAAGGCGCGACGGGTCAGGCGCCGGGACAGTGGCTGGTTGCGGATCAGGTGCGCGATGGGTCGGCGGAAACGCAGGATAAACACGCCGGTAGACAGTGCGGCCAGCACATTGGCGACGGTCGCCGCGCTGTGTGCCAGGTGGGTGCCCAGGGCTTCGGTCAGGCGCGGGTCGCTCAGCGCCTCGCCAAAGGCGGCGAAGCTGCCGATCAGCCACAGCGGGCGAAACGCCTGGTGGCGCAGGATATAAAGGGCTCGGTGGCGGTGCGGGCCGTCGAGCACGGAAAAGGCAATGACGCAGATCGCCGAGAAACAGGTGCCGACCACCAGCGCGTACGCCAGGACCATTGCCAGGGACTTGCCCAGGGACGAGGGCAGGGCGTAGCTCAAGTAGACGGTGATCACCAGGGCAATCAGCCAGGGGCCGAGTTTGCGCAGGGCAAAACGCAGCATGTCCCAGGTCTTGGGGTGTTGGGGCAGTTCTTCACTGAGCCCAAAACGCAGGCGCACGCGATGGCTGAGCCAGATCAGCGCGGCCGCCAGCAGGCTCCAGAGCATCAGCACCATGGCAAAGCCAAAGATGATTGGCAGCCATTCGCTGGCTGGCAGCATCAAGGCGGAAAACTCGGCCTTGGCCTGGTCGAACTCGACGGACCAGCGATTGAGCGGGCTGTCGCTGCCGGACAGTTGTTGCTCCAGGCTCGCCAGGGTGCCGCCGATCAAGCCCAGCACCCCTTGCTCGGCTGCCGGTTGAGCTTTTTTCGTGGCTTCGCGCAGCTTTTTCAGGTCGGCCAGCAGCTTGGTGCGCTGCTGGTCGTTTTCCAGGGTCTTGATCACCTCGTCCAAAGACTGGCCCAGCGGCACGTCGGCTTGTGGTTGGGCTTTGGTGCTGCTGCCCAGAATGCCTGGCAGGCCGACCGCCTGGGCAGGGGCGATAGGCAACAGGATCAGCAGGCAAAGGAGCAGGCAGTAGGGCAGGGCAAACAGACGGGCAAGCACGAGGCGGTCAACCTTGGAAACGACAGATCGACCGAGTGTACGAGGGCGCTATGCCCATTGCGAGTGCATTTGTTATTCGGCCAGTTTTGCGAGGATTCGGTAAACGATGGTGCCGAGGATCAGCAGCATGCCGACCCACATGCCAAACACGCCGAGGTTTTTGTCGCGGAAGTTGAAGCCAACGGCCAGCAGGATCATGCCCGTGAGGATGGGGATGAGCATGGCGTGGAAGGCGGACATCGGGATCATGGTGGGGACGGCCTTGTCGTAGAAAGATGATTACCAGTCTAGGCTGGATTGGCGCAAGTGGGGTTGATGTGTGTCAGATAGGGCGAAGGCTATGTGGCCAGGCGCTGTCGTGGCGAGGGGGCAGCAGCCCCAAAACCTGCCACCTCGTTGTATCTCATAGATCTCAGTGAGGCTGAATGGGGCTGCTGCGCAGCCCAGCGGGGGACAAGCCCCCTCGCCACAAAGGAGTCTTCAGGGCAGGTCGCGGCTTGCGTAGAACGCACTCAACACCTTCACCAGGTGCGCCAGGTCGTGGCTGCCGCACAGCTCGCGGATCGAGTGCATGGCGAATGTCGGCAGGCCGATGTCCACGGTGCGCACACCCAGGTGGCTGGCGGTGATCGGGCCGATGGTCGAGCCGCAACCCATGTCGCTGCGCACCACGAAACTCTGCACCGGCACTTCTTCGGCCATGCACAGGTGGCGGAAGAACCCGGCGGTTTCGCTGTTGGTGGCGTAGCGCTGGTTGCTGTTGACCTTGATCACCGGGCCGGCATTGAGTTTCGGGCCGTGGTTGGCGTCGTGCTTGTCGGCGTAGTTGGGGTGGATGCCGTGGGCATTGTCTGCAGACACCAGCAACGATTTCTGAATCGCGCGTACGAACTCATCACCCTCAGGCAGCAGGCGCCGCAGGGTCTGTTCCAGCATCGGGCCGTCGGCACCGCAGGCTGAGCAGGAACCGACTTCTTCGTGGTCGGTACACACCAGCACGCAGGTTTCGTCGGTCTCGCTGGTGAGCAGCGCTTGCAGGCCGGCGTAGCACGACAGCAGGTTGTCCAGGCGGGCGCCGGCGATAAAGTCGCCATGCAGGCCGATCACCGCCGCGCCTTGGGTATCGTAGAAACTCAGCTCGTAGTCGAGCACCACATCAGCGTTCAACCCATGTTCGCGGGCCAGTTGGTCGGTGAGCACGGCACGGAAGTCCACGCGCTCATCACCGGCAAACTGCGCGAGGATTGGCGGCAGCTCGGTCTGGGCATTGATCGCCCAGCCTTGGTTGGCTTCACGGTTCAGGTGGATGGCCAGGTTGGGAATGATGGCGATCGGCAGCTTGAAGTCGATCAACTGGCTTTCGACCTTGCCGTCACGGCGGAACGTTACGCGGCCGGCCAGGGACAGGTCACGGTCGAACCACGGCGCCAGCAGCGCGCCGCCGTAGACTTCCACGCCCAGTTGCCAGAAGCCCTGGCGTTGCAGCTCAGGTTGCGGCTTGACCCGCAGGCATGGGCTGTCGGTATGGGCGCCGACCAGGCGGATGCCGTCGTGCAGGGGCGACTGGCGGCCCATCTTGAACGCGATGATCGAGGAGTCGTTGCGGGTCACGTAGTAGCGACCGTTGGCCTCGGTAGTCCAGGTCTCGCGCTCGTCGAGGCGCTGGAAACCGGCAGCTTCCAGGCGTTGGGCCAGGGCCGCAGTGGCATGAAAGGGGGTGGGAGAGGCCTTGAGGAAGTCGATCAGGCCTTGATTCAACGCTTCGCGCATAAGTAGCTCCAGACAGCAATGGCGCGAGTTTACCGTATTGGCCCAACCGATTCATTGTAGGAGCGAGCTTGCTCGCGAAAAACGCCAACGATAATGCGGGCATTCTGGATATACACGGCGCTCTCGGGTTTTTCGCGAGCAAGCTCGCTCCTACAATTATTGTGCCTAGCCATTCAGAACGGTGCAGGGCACTCGAAGCGCAGGCGCTCGCCGCTTTGCGGGTGAGTAAAGCTCAGCATGCTGGCGTGCAGGCACAGGCGCGGCCAGGCGGCCAGGGCCTGTTCGTGGGCATACAAGCCATCGCCCAGTAGCGGGTGGCCGATGGACAGCATGTGGACCCGCAACTGGTGTGAGCGCCCGGTAATCGGCGTCAACTCAACCCGGCACCAATCCCCGCAACGCTCCAGGACTTTCCAGAAGGTCAGGGCGTGCTTGCCGAACTCATGGTCCACCACATGGCGGGGCTTGGTCGGTGGGTCGTAGCGCAGGGGCAGGTCGATGCTGCCGCTGTCCAGCTCCGGCTGGCCCCAGCACAAAGCGGTGTAGGCTTTTTCGGTTTCACGGTCGTGAAACTGGCGGGACAGTTCGCGGTGGGTGTCGGCATCCCGGGCCAGCAGGATGATCCCCGAGGTTTCCCAGTCCAGGCGATGGACGATGCGGGCCTCGGGATAACCGTTTTCTTGCAGGCGGGTGATCAGGCAGTCCTTGTTGTCGTCGGCGCGACCAGGCACCGAGAGCAGCAGGGTCGGCTTGTTCACCACCAGGACAGCGTCATCCTGGTGAAGGATATGAATATTGGACAGCGGCATTAAACAGTCTCGTAACAAACGCCAACGGCGACTGCGCCAACCACCCCTGTAGGGGCGGGTAGCGCAGCCGCCGTGGCGACCGCCTGTTCGATCAACGATCAGGCAGGGTGATATTGAGTTCCAGAATCGAGCAGCTGCCGTCGTTTTCCAGGGCGACATGCACGTCATCGTTGCCGATATTGACGTACTTGCGGATCACCTCAACCAGCTCTTTCTGCAGGGCTGGCAGGTAGTCCGGGGTGCTGCGTTGGCCGCGTTCGTGCGCCACGATGATCTGTAGACGCTCTTTCGCTACCGACGCGGTGCTTGGCTTTTTGTTGGCGCGAAAGAAGTCGAGAAATTTCATGATTTAGTTGCCTCCAAAGATACGCTCGAAGAATCCCTTCTTCTTTACATCGAGGAAGCGATGTTCCACGGTCTTGCCCAGCAGGCGATCGACAGCATCGCTGTACGCCTGGCCGGCGTCGCTCTGGTCGTCGAGAATAACGGGTACGCCCTCGTTGGACGCCTTGAGTACCGCTTGGGATTCTGGGATCACACCCAGCAGCGTAACTGCCAGGATATCTTTAACGTCTTCTACGCCCAGCATCTCGCCCTTGCTTACGCGCTCAGGGTTGTAGCGGGTGAGCAGCAGGTGCTCCTTGATCGGGTCCTGGTTGTCTTCGGCGCGCTTGGACTTGCTGGCCAGCAGGCCGAGCATGCGGTCCGAGTCACGTACCGAGGACACTTCCGGGTTGGTCACGACGATGGCTTCATCGGCGAAGTACATCGCCAGGTGAGCGCCGGTCTCGATACCCGCCGGGGAATCGCAGACCACGTATTCGAAGGTTTCTTTCAGCTCGGCCAGAACTTTGCCTACGCCTTCTTTGGTCAGCGCGTCTTTGTCACGGGTCTGGCTGGCGGCCAGTACATACAGGTTCTCAAGGCGCTTGTCCTTGATCAGGGCCTGTTGCAGGTTGGCTTCGCCGTTGACCACGTTGACGAAGTCGTACACCACGCGGCGTTCGCAGCCCATGATCAGGTCGAGGTTACGCAAACCGACGTCGAAGTCGACGATGACTGTCTTGTGCCCGCGCAGAGCGAGGCCGGTACCGATAGCGGCGCTGGTGGTGGTCTTACCCACACCACCCTTGCCGGATGTAACCACGAGAATCTTGGCCAAGGTGTTTCACCCCTAAGGAAAAAGGACCTCTCAGTCCCTGAAAAACATCTCTTGAAACTCGCTGCAGGCGGACAGTCTTCGTAGGAAAAAGATGTGCCTCCCGTAGGGAGAACGCCAACTTTCAATTATTCCTACGCAAGTCTTGCCGGTTTCGCTGTGCTATCAGAGTCCAGAGATGCTTGGAAAATGCGGCAGTATCCGTTAAAGACGGATGATGTTCAACACATCGCCCGACAGGCTGACTTGTACCCCGGCCCCCCACAGCGGATCACGGCGCAAATCTTCCGAAACCTTGTACTGGCCGGCGATGGACACCAGCTCAGCGCTCAATTGCTGGCAGAAAATCCGGGCCTTGGTATCGCCCTTGACTCCAGCTAGTGCCCGGCCACGCATTGGGCCGTATACATGGATGTTGCCATCGGCGAGAAGTTCCGCGCCGGGACTGACCGGAGCGACCACCACCAGGTCGCCGCCCTGGGCGTAAATCTGCTGCCCGCCGCGTACGGGAGAGGTGATGATCCTTGTAGGCTTGATCGTTGGCTCTGGTGGTTTTTCCGGTTTTTTCTTCACTTCACCTTCCACCGGGTCGAGCACACGCTCGCGGGCGCCGGACGGTGGCAATACTGGCAGTTCAATGGCGATGGCGGCCGCGATGTCTTCGATACGGCTGGCGCGAATGGCCAGGGTGCGCAGGCCATGCTGGCGGCAAACACGCATCAACCCGGGCAGGTCGACTGCGCCCTGGCCAGCCGGCAATTTATCCAGGGCCAGCACCAGCGGCGCGTTGTTGAAGAAATTCGGGGCCAGGGCGACCTTGGCGGCGAGCTGGCGGTCCAGGGCATCAAGGTCGTTACGGGCCAGTTCCAGCACAGTAATGGCGAGCATGCTGCCTTTGAGCTGGAAGACGGGATCTTGGTCTAGCGATTCGGTTTGGCTCATGGTCGGCAAAGCGGCTTGTCACGAAAAGTGTCGAGACTTATAACGAGAACAACCGCTAGCCGCAAGCCGGGTCGAACCGTTGTAGAATGCGCGGCCCTGTCTTTACCGGAATCTGTAATGGATCGCCCGCGTTTTCGAGCTGTATTTTTTCACCCGCGTTTCTGGCTGCTATGGCTGGGGCTCGGCGTGCTGTGGCTGATTACCCAGTTGCCATACCGCGTGCTGCTGGGAATTGGTCGTGTGCTGGGTGCGTTTATGTACCGGGTGGCCGGTGAGCGCCGGCGCATTGCCGCGCGAAACCTGGAACTGTGCTTCCCGCAAATGTCCGCCCAGGAGCGTAAACATTTGCTCAAGGAAAACTTTGCATCCACCGGTATCGCCTTCTTTGAGATGGCCATGAGTTGGTGGTGGTCCAAACAGCGCCTGGCGCGCCTGGCCCATGTCGAAGGGCTGGAGCACCTCAAGCAGGCCCAACGCGAAGGCAAGGGCGTGATCCTCATGGCCCTGCATTTCACCACCCTGGAGATCGGTGCGGCCTTGCTGGGGCAGAAGCACACCATCGATGGCATGTACCGTGAGCACGGCAACCCGTTGTTCGACTTTATTCAGCGTCGTGGCCGCGAGCGCCACAACCTCGACTCCCTGGCGGTAGAGCGCGAAGACGTGCGTGGCATGCTCAAGCTGCTGCGCGCCGGCCGGGCGATCTGGTACGCGCCCGACCAGGACTATGGCGCCAAGCAGAGCATTTTTGTGCCGTTGTTCGGCATCCAGGCCGCCACAGTCACCGCCACCAGCAAGTTCGCGCGCCTGGGCAAGGCGTTGGTGGTGCCGTTTACCCAGGAGCGCCTGGCCGATGGCAGTGGCTACCGCATGGTGATTCATCCGCCTTTGAGCGACTTCCCCGGCGAATCCGATGAAGTCGATTGCCTGCGTATCAACCAATGGGTGGAAACCGCGGTGCGCGAGTGCCCCGAGCAATACCTGTGGGCTCATCGCCGCTTCAAGAGCCGGCCACCGGGCGAACCCAAGCTGTACGAAAAGCGCCGCTGAATAAACGGATTGTCCCCGCCCATGGAGTTATGCAATGCGCCCAACTGAACCGGTCACAGGCTTGATTCTTTCCGGCGGCGGGGCGCGTGCGGCGTATCAGGTGGGGGTATTGGCGGCGATTGCCGAACTGTTGCCACCAGGGGCTGCCAACCCTTTCCCGGTGATTGTTGGCACCTCGGCCGGGGCGATCAACGCGGTGAGCCTGGCGAGCGGCGCCATGGACTTTCGCTCAGCAATCGCGCGCCTCACCGCATTCTGGCAGGGCTTTCGCAGCCACTTGGTGCTGCGCAGCGACTGGCCGGGGGTGATTCACCAGGCCAGCCGCTTCCTGACCCGCAGCTTGCTGGGCCTGGGCTCACCAGTGCCGGTGGCACTGCTCGACAGTTCTCCACTACGGGAACTGCTGCAGGAAAAACTGCATTTCGAAGGCATCAACGAAGCAATCCGCCACAAACACCTGCACGCCGTCGCCGTGACGGCGTTCGGCTATGAGTCGGGGCAGGCGGTGACGTTCTATCAGGGCGGCGGCACCATCGACGCCTGGCTGCGCCACCGGCGCATTGGCTTGCCCACGGAACTGACCGTGGAGCACCTGTTGGCCAGTTCGGCGATTCCGTTGCTGTTTGCCCCGGTCAAACTCGATCAGGAATATTTTGGCGATGGCGCCGTCCGCCAATCAGCGCCGATCAGCCCGGCGTTGCACCTGGGGGCCAGCCGGGTACTGGTGGTGGGTGTCAGTGGCAACCCGCGTTCCCCGGACCCCTCGGTGCCGCAGCAGCGCACCTACACCGGCCAGGAGCCGACCCTGGCGCAGATCGGTGGGCATATGCTCAACAGCACGTTCATTGACAGCCTGGAGAGTGACATCGAGTTACTGGAGCGCCTCAACCAGTTCAGCCATCTGCAACCGGCCAACAGCGCTGCGCGCGGTCTTGCACCGGTTGAAGTACTGGTGATTGCGCCCAGCCAACCCATCGATGAAATCGCGGCACGCCATCGCCAGGAACTGCCGGCGGCGTTGCGTCTGTTTTTGCGTGGGCCAGGGGCTACCAAGACCAGCGGGGCGGGGGTGCTCAGCTATCTGCTGTTCGAGGCGGGATATTGCAGTGAGTTGATCGAGTTGGGCCGGCGCGATGCGCTGGCCAAGCGCGAAGAGTTGCAGCGGTTCCTGGGCTTGACCCCGAACTGAATCGGGGCGCGGGCTTGTGTGGGAGAGGGCTTGCCCGCTCCCACAGGGGAGGCCGGGGTTGGCTTTAGAAGTGGTACTTGACCAACAGGCTTGCCGTGTCCTGGTTGGTCTCGAACGCGCCACTGTCCTGGATCCCGTACTTGTTCTTCCAGTAGTCGTATTCAAAACCCACATACAACTGCTTGGCGCCCCAGCTCATGGCCTTGCCCAGGTCATATTTGACCTGTGGGTTGAAGTGCAGGTTGGCGTGGTAAGTGCCACGGGCGTTCTTGTCGTTATCCACCACCCAGTCCATGAAACCGTCGATCAGCACATCGGAGTTGCCCACTGGAATGGTGTAGGACCAGACCGGGGTGATCTGCCATACGCCATCACCCGGGCGATTGCCTTCGGTCTGGCGCTGATAGAAGTTCAACTGGAAGTAGTCAAAGCCAGGGATGTTCAAGTCGAACGCCGGGCCGACCAAGTACGACTCGTTGTCGCCTTCGCCGAACTCATAGGTGAACGCCAGCAATACATCTTTGATCGGTCCGAAGGACAAGTCTTTATCGAAGATCTTGCCAAACGACAGCCGCGGGCTGAACTCGCCGTAGTAAGTATTGGGGCCGACGTTGCCGTCTTCCTTACCGTTGTAAAAGATGCGGTCGAGGAAGAAGAAGTTGTCGCCGTACTTCCAGGCATCGGCATGTTCGAAGGTAACGGTTTGCTGGATCTCTGGGTTGACTTTGAAGTTCTTGCCCCACAGGTAAGTCAGGCTGTTGTTCTGCCACTGCAACAGGTCACCCGCTATTGCTTGGCCCCCGGCCAACAGGGATCCGGCCAATATCAGGCTGTTCACGGTACGTTTCATTCGGTTGCTCCCGAGCTAAAGTTTTGTGGTTTTTCTTCTACGCAGGCGCTCTGGTGTGGCGCCTTTTGGTTCGCTGCAAAAATCGTCTGTTCGGTCAGCTTTAATGCTTTTAGCAAGAGCTGCGCCAAAGTGTTTGAAAAGCCAAAAAATCCCCGCCGGCTGCATGGGATGCAGTCGGGTTCAGAGGACTTTTGCGCACTTTGGCAGCAGACATAAGGCCGGGATAAGTTGGCCTTTAAGTCAGCTTTTACATTCGCTGTTTTTTTTTGAGTCGATTCGAGCGGGCGCGGAGAATACTGGCTCCAGAGCCTGTGCTCAAGTGCGCTGTAAAAGAGCGCAGGGGGCGAGAATGGGGCACGGCGTGTGGCCAGCCCCAAGTTGGTGGTGTGCATGTTGGTGTTCCCTGTTCGTTGTTATTTTTGTAGTAACGAAGGAATCAATGCGTATGGGCGACTGCGGGGCGTTCTGAGCCGCCCAGAATGTTAAACAGCACGTTCAGCGACAACGCACTGAGCGTGGCCATGGCGATGCCACTGTGGGTAATCGGGCTCATCCACAAGGGCAACTGGGCGAAGAACTCCGGGCGCACCACGGGGATCAGGCCCATGCCGATACTGACCGCTACCAGCAACTGGTTGCGACGGTCGGCGATGTCGGCTTCCTGCAGGATCTTGATCCCGGTCGCCGCCACCATGCCAAACATTGCGATAGCCGCACCGCCCAGCACCGCAGGAGGGATCGATGCCACCAGGAATGCGGCCTTGGGCAGCAGGCTGAGGACAATCAGAAAGGCTCCCGCCATGATCGTCACCGAACGGCAGCGCACACCGGTCATCTGTACCAGGCCGATGTTCTGGGCGAAAGAGGAGTGGGTGAAGGTGTTGAAGAACCCGGCGAAAAACGACGCCCCGGCATCGCACAGCAGGCCGCGCCGCAGCATTTTCGGGGTGACTTCCTGGCCGGTGATCTTGCCCAGTGCGAGGAACATGCCGGTGGACTCGACAAAGATAATCACCACCACCAGGCACATCGACAGAATCGGCGCCAACTCGAACGTGGGCATACCGAAGTGCAGCGGTGTGACCACCTGCAGCCACGGCGCCTGCTCCAGGCCGCCGAGGTCGACCATACCGAGCAATCCACACAAGGCGTAGCCCAGTGCCATGCCGATCAGTACCGAGATATTGACCCAGAAGCCACGCATAAAACGGTTGATCAGCAAGATGGTGGCGAGCACCAGGCCGGCGATGGCCAGGTAGATCGGTGAGCCGAATTGCACAGCGGTAGCGCCACCACCGGCCCAGTTCACCGCGACAGGAAACAACGAAAGACCGATAGCCGTAATCACGGTACCGGTCACCAGAGGTGGGAAGAAGCGCACCACCTTGGACATGAATGGGGCGATGACCATGCCAAAGAACCCGGCGGCGATGGTCGCGCCAAAAATCCCTTGCAGGCCGATACCTGGCATGCCGGCCATGGCGACCATGCTGCCGACGGCGGCGAAACTGGCGCCCATCATCACCGGCATGCGGATACCCAGCGGGCCGATGCCAAACGACTGGACCATGGTGGCGATCCCCGCCACCAACAGGTCGGCGTTGATCAAAAAGGCGATTTCTTCACGGCTCAAGCCCGCGGCTTGTCCGATGATCAGCGGTACGGCCACCGCGCCGCCGTACATCAGCAGTACATGTTGCAGGCCTACCAGGATCAGTTGCAAAAGTGGAAGCCGCACCATGGCGGGCGCGGCAGGAATCTGCGTTTCTAACTGGGACATGCAACACCTCGAATCTTTTTTATTTTTGTGTTGTTTGGCAACCGCTGTGCGGTTGATCGCCGGCAAGCCGGCTCCTACAAGGCGTGCATTCACCTGTAGGAGCCGGCTTGCCGGCGATGGCGGCCGTCAAGCCACCAAAGAGTTAATTGGTGCGGGCCCCCTGATTGATCCAACTGCCAATCAACTCCCGCTCCTGCTGGGTCATCTGGGTAATGTTGCCCAATGGCATGATCTGGCTGGCCACCGCCTGCGCTTGAATGCGCGCCGCCTGCTGCTGGATCTGCGCCGGGGTATCGAACATCACCCCGGCCGGCGCGGTGCTGAACAGCGGGCTGGTGGGCTTGGCCGAATGGCACACGGTGCAACGCTCTTCGATCACGCTGTGCACCTTGCCAAAATCCGTCGAGGCCTGGGCCGCAGGCGCTTGTGCCGCTGGTGCTGGCGCGGCGGGAGCTGCTGGCTTGAGGCCGCCACCCAACGCGGTTTCCGGCAATGGCTGGTACTCGATCGCTGCTGGCGCCTTGGCCACGTCCGGTGTGGTCGCCACGGGTTTAGGACCGGTGACATAGGCCAGGCAGATCATCGCCAGGGCGCCGACCGGTAGGGTCCACGCGTATTTCTGGCTGTCATGACGGGTGTTGAAGTAGTGCCGTACCAACACCGCCGCCACCGCGATCCCGGCCAGGATCAACCAGTTGTACTGGCTGCCGTAGGTGCTCGGGAAGTGGTTGCTGATCATGATGAACAGCACCGGCAGGGTGAAGTAGTTGTTGTGACGCGAGCGCAGCAGGCCCTTGGCCGGCAGTGCCGGGTCTGGGGTGCGGTTTTCCGCAATCGCTGCCACCAGCGCACGCTGGGCCGGCATGATGATACGGAACACGTTGCCGACCATGATGGTGCCGATGATCGCACCCACATGCAGGTACGCACCGCGGCCGCTGAACACCTTGCTGAAGCCGTAGGCCGCGCCGATCAACAGGACGAACAGGATAAAGCCGAGCAGGGCAGGGCGTTTGCCCAGGGCCGAGTCGCACAGAAAGGAGTAGATGAACCAGCCGGCGAACAGTGAGCCGATGCCCAGCAACACGCCTTCGGTACCGCTGAGGCTGCTGCCGGGGGCGAGCAGGTACAGCGTCGGGTTGAGGTAGAACACCACGCACAGCAGCGCGACGCCCGACATCCAGGTGAAATAGGCTTCCCATTTGAACCAGTGCAGGTTGTCCGGCATGGTCGGTGGGGCCAGTTTGTATTTTTCCAGGTGGTAGATACCGCCACCGTGGATCGCCCATAAATCGCCAGCCAGGCCGCTTTTGGGGTTGACGCGGTTCAGGTTGTTTTCCAGCCATACGAAATAGAAAGACGCACCGATCCAGGCCACGCCAGTGATCATATGAACCCAGCGCACGCTTAGGTTCAGCCATTCCAACAGATGTGCTTCCACAGTCTTTACCTCTCGCCCGTCACCCTTGTTGTCGGGTGATCGGACCTTCTCTTATTGGTGGGGGGCAAGGATCAACCGCTCATCCTCTTTGAAAAAATGCTCATCGCAGTTATTGCCTGTGCCACTGCGATCAACCACCAGGAAGTCATCCCGCTTTTCGATCGTCAGCACCGGGTGGTGCCAGACGCCGCGATGGTAATTAATGCCCTGCCTGCCGTTGGTGACGAAGGCGCGGACCAAGCCTGATACAGGTTCATCGCCAACCGGCGCGACCACGATCAGAAAGGGGTTGCCGAGCAGCGGGATAAAGGCCTGGCTGCCCAGCGGGTGTCTTTCCAGCATGCACACGGTCAGCGGCATGTCCTGCGCATCGGCGCGGAAGATGCTGATGATGGCGTGGTCTTCTGGCGTGGCGGTTTCTACCGTCGCCAGTTTATGAAAGCGCATGGTCGAGCCGTTGTTGATCATGAAGTGATCGCTGCCATCGGTTTCGATAACGTCTCCGAAAGGGGCGAAGGCTTCTTTGGTCAAGGGTTCGATCATCAGTGTGCGCATGGCTGTCTTCTTATCCGGATTCTTTGTTGTTGGGTCTATCGTCATCGCGGGCAAGCCCGCTCCCACATTGGCAATGCAATCTCCTGTGGGAGCGGGCTTGCCCGCGATTGGGTCCATCGTTTATTTAGCGACCTTGCCGAAAACCCGCAGGCGGCTTACACCACCATCCGGGAATACGTTGAGGCGGATGTGGGTGATCGGGCCCAGTGCCTTGATCTGCTCGGCGAAGGTGTGTTCGGCGTGCATTTCCAGTTTCTGTGCCGGCAGCAGTTCGCGCCAGAACAGCGATTGGGTTTCGATCTGGCTGTCGGTACCGCCCTTGACGAACGCGGCCTGGATCGAGCATGTGTCCGGGTAGTTGCCCTTGAAGTGCAGGGTGTCGACCACCACTTTCTCGATCTCGCCGGCATGCCCCAGCGCGACGATCACCCAGTCATTGCCAGGTGTGCGACGACGCGCGGTTTCCCAGCCATCGCCCATGTTGATGCCACGGCCCGGGTTGAGGATGTTGCCCATGCGCCCGAAGTGTTCGTCGGAGCAGGCCAGTGCACGGCCGCCATTGAGGGAGGAGGCCAGGTCCACTTGTTCGTTGTCGCCCACGGCCGACCAGTCGCGGAACGGAATGCCGTACACCCGCAGACGCGCTACGCCACCATCGGGGAAGATGTTGAAGCGCAGGTGGCTGAATGCCTGGTCGTTGTTGATTTCGTGGAAATGATGGCTGTTGCCCTGCAACTCTACGGCAGACAACACTTCGACCCACTGGGTGTTGTCATCGGGCTCGCCCGACGCCAGGAAGCAACCTTCCAGGGACGCCGATGGCGGGAAGTTGCCGGTGAAGAATGAAGTGTCGATGTCCACGCCCTTGATCGAGCCCGGTACGCCCAGGCGGATCACCGCGCTGTCGAAGCCTTCGAAGCGCTTGCGGCGTGACTCCCAGCCGTCCATCCACTTGCCGTTATCATCGAAAACGCCCTCCTTCCATACGGCCGGGGTCGGCTGGAACAGTCGGTTGGCGTCGGCGAACCAGTCATCAGTCACGGAGATGATCTTGGTGCCCAGGCGGGCGTCGGCCAGGTTGACTAACTTCTCGAAAGGTAGGAGTTGCGCTTTCATTCTTCTTGTCTGCCTTAGATAGAGTGGCTGGGGATGGTCGTTTAGAGGGTCAATAAACGGAACAACGCGATCTTGTTGATCTCTGCCAGTGCGCACTTGAACTCGGTCTCGACCGGGTTATGGATGCGCGTTTCAAACGCGGCGAGGATCTGATGCCGGTTGCTGCCTTTTACCGCCATGATGAAGGGAAACTTGAACTTGGCCTTGTAGGCGTCGTTCAGCTCGGTGAAGCGCGAAAACTCGTCGCTCGAGCATTGGTGGATACCGGCGCCAGCTTGTTCATGGGTACTGGCTTCGGTCAGTTGGCCCTGGACGGCAGCTTTGCCGGCCAGGTCCGGGTGAGCGTTGATCAGGGCCAGTTGCCTGGTGTGATCGGCGCTCAATAGGATATCGCTCATGCGCTGGTGCAGGGTTTCGATCTCATCGATCGAGGCGTCCTGGCCCAGGTCGAAGGCCTTTTCGGCCACCCATGGCGAGTGTTCATAGATATCGGCGAAGGCTGCGACAAATTCGTCGCGGCTGAGGGCCGATGGCTTCAAGGTTTGGAAAGCAGTCATTTGGCGGCTCCCTGGAAAGGGTGTACGTCATGCCAGTGGCGGGCAATGTCGACGCGGCGGGTGAACCACACCTGGTCATGGCCCTTGGCGTATTCGATAAAGCGCTTGAGTGCGGCCAGGCGCGCCGGGCGGCCGATCAGGCGGCAATGCAGGCCGATGGACAGCATCTTCGGCGCCTCGGCACCTTCGGCATACAGCACATCGAACGCGTCCTTGAGGTACTCGAAAAAGTCGTCGCCCTTGTTGAAACCCTGGACCTGGGTGAAGCGCATGTCATTGGTGTCCAGGGTGTAGGGGATCACCAGGTGCGCCTTGCCGGTCGGGTTGTTCGGTTCCCAGTAGGGCAGGTCGTCGTCGTAGGTGTCGCAGTCATACAGGAAGCCACCTTCTTCCATCACCAGCCGCCGCGTATTCGGGCCGGTGCGCCCGGTGTACCAGCCCAGTGGGCGCTCGCCGGTCAGCTCGGTAAGGATGCGGATGGCTTCGAGCATGTGCTCGCGCTCCTGGGCCTCATCCATGTACTGGTAGTCGATCCAGCGGTAGCCGTGGCTGCAAATCTCGTGACCGGCGGCGACCATCGCACGGATTACATCGGGGTGACGCTGGGCGGCCATGGCCACGGCGAAGATGGTCAGCGGAATGTCGAATTCCTTGAACAGCTTGAGGATGCGCCACACGCCGGCACGGCTGCCGTATTCGTACAGCGACTCCATGCTCATGTTGCGCGCGCCTTGCAGCGGCTGGGCCGAGACCATTTCCGAGAGGAAGGCTTCCGACTCTTTGTCGCCGTGCAGGATATTGCGCTCACCGCCTTCTTCGTAATTGAGTACGAACGACAGGGCGATACGCGCCTTGCCCGGCCAGTGAGGGTGCGGTGGGTTACTGCCGTAACCGATCAGGTCGCGTGGGTAGTCAGCGCTCACTGCAGTCTTCCTTCTTGTTCGTGATCGATGGTGTGGCGGCCGTTGCGTCACAGCGATGGGCTGATTGTATACAACTTAATGGTCACTTTGTAAGCCTGTATTTCTGCATTTTTTCCAAGTGGTCGTGCCGGCCTATCCTTGCAAGAAACTTGCCCGACTGGTCAACTAAATCTCAAAAACCTGCGGCACCGCTTTAGTGTAGGAGCGGGCTTGCCTGCGATAGCGATCTTCCTGTAACCGCACTGCTCGCAGATACACCGTCATCGCCGGCAAGCCAGTGCCCATTGGGGAAGAGGGGGGTTGTTGAATTTATTGTGTACAATTTTTTTGAAAAGTGTCTTAATCAGCCATCGCCGGCTTTTTCAATGCCCCACAAAGGTGCGGCCTCTTATTAATCGATGACACGGGAGCTCCAATCCATGGGACGACTGACCACACACGTACTGGACGCCGCCCACGGCTGCCCAGGCAGCGCCATCAAGGTTGAACTGTACCGCGTCGAGGGCGCGCAACTGGAGCTGGTCGCCAGCGCCCTGACCAACAGCGACGGCCGTTGCGACGCACCGCTGCTGCAAGGTGACGACTACCGCAGTGGGGTCTACCAGTTGCAGTTCAGTGCCGGGGATTACTACCGCGCCCGTGGTGTGCAGCTGCCGGAACCGGCGTTTCTCGATGTGGTAGTGCTGCGTTTTGGCATCAGTGCCGAACAGGATCACTACCATGTGCCGCTGCTGATTTCGCCCTACAGCTACTCCACCTACCGCGGTAGCTGAGTCGTCGCCTCGCTTCACACCCCCAAATGCTCTTCGTTGGTTTCGCCCGCTCACACTGCGGGCTTTTTTTTGCCCGCTCTGTAGGAGCGAGCTTGCTCGCGAAAAACGTCAACGATAACGCGTGTTGTCTGGCTACACGCGGCGCTCTCAAGTTCTTCGTCGGAGCGCCGCCCGGAGACAAGCTCGCTCCTACACGGCGTCAGGAAGACACTAGCCCCTGAGCAGCGATGCCGCCCCGGCGCTGCCAAACAGCCCGGCGCTGAAGCGGTTGAACCAGCTCTGGCCCTTGCCGGTGCGCAGGTAGCGCGCGGCGCCGTGGGCACCCAGGCCGTAGGCCAGCTTGCATAGCAGGTCAAGCACGGTCCAGGTGGCGATCATGATCAGCAGTTGCGGCAGGAACGGCTGCTGGCTGCTGAGAAACTGCGGCAGGAAGGCGGCGAAAAACAGAATGTCCTTGGGGTTGCTGGCGCCCAGCACAAAAGCCCGGCCAAACAGTGCACGAAAACGCGGCACGGGGGCTGCGTCCGGCACCACGGCGCCCTGGGACGGCAGGCGCGATTGCTGCCAGCTCTGCCACGCGAGGTAGAACAGATACAGCGCACCGACGATCTTCAAGGCGCTGAACAACTGCTCCGACGCCAGCAACAAGGCCCCCAGGCCCAGGGCCGAGGCGCTCAACAGGCAGATCGAGGCAAACACCCCGCCAAGAAACGCCGGGTACGAACGGCGCAGGCCGTAGTTCAGGCTGTTGCTGATCATCAGCAGCGACAGCGGCCCCGGAATCATGATCACGATCAAAGCAGCGCCGCTGAACAGCAGCCAGGTTTCCACGCTCATTACATTCCTCCATACATGCAAAAGCCCCACCCAAGGGTGAGGCGGTTTTCGCCGGCTTCCGAGTTACAGGAAGATAAACTTGGCGATGAAAATCGCGCACAGCACCCACAGGCTGATGGAAATCTGCTTGTACTTGCCCGTGCCGGCCTTGAGGGCCACGTAAGTGATAAAGCCCAGCGCGATGCCGTCGGCGACCGAGAAGGTCAGGGGCATCATGATTGCCGTGACAATCGCCGGAATGCTGTCGGTGGCGTCGTCCCATTCGATATGGGCCATGCCGCTCATCATCAGCATCGCCACATAAATCAGCGCACCGGCCGTGGCATACGCAGGAATCATGCCTGCCAGCGGGGCGAAAAACATCGCCGCTACAAACAGCACGCCCACGGTCACGGCCGTAAGCCCGGTGCGCCCACCGGCCGCCACGCCCGCGGCGCTTTCCACATAACTGGTCACGGGCGGTACACCGACCACTGCGCCAAACACGCTGGAAGCACTGTCGGCTTTCAAGGCCCGCGACAGGTTCTCGATCTTGCCGTCGGCATTGACCAGGCCCGCCCGCTGGGCAACGCCCATCAGGGTGCCGGCGGTGTCGAACATGTGCACAAACAGGAAGGCGAATACCACACTGATCATGCTGACGTTGAACACGCCCATCACGTCCATCGCCATCCAGGTCGGCGCCAGGCTCGGCGGGGCGGCAACGATGCCCTGGTACTGCACCAGGCCCAGGCCCCAGCCGGCCAGGGTGACCGCAATGATGCTGATCAAGATTGCGCCGAATACCCGGTGGTAACTGAGGATCGCGATCAGCAGGAAGCACACGGCCGCCAACAGCGGGGCCGGTTCATGCAGGGAGCCGAGCTTGATCAGGGTGGCGGGGCTGGCCACGATGATGCCGGCGGTTTTCAGGCCGATCACCCCCAGGAATAGACCCACCCCGGCGCCCATGGCGTGGCGCAGGCTTACCGGAATGCTGTTGAGCAGCCATTCGCGGATGCGCGACAGCGTCAGGATCATGAACAGCACGCCGGAGATAAACACCGCACCCAGCGCGGTCTCCCAGGTGTAGCCCATGGTGCCGACCACGGTGTAGGTAAAGAACGCATTCAAACCCATGCCCGGCGCCAGGCCTACAGGCCAGTTGGCGTACAGGCCCATCAACAGGCAGCCGAGGGCTGCGGCGATGCACGTCGCGACAAAGGCGGCGCCGTGGTCGATGCCCGCGTCGGCCATGATGTTGGGGTTGACGAAGATGATGTAGGCCATGGTGATAAACGTCGTAAGGCCGGCGATCAGTTCGGTCTTCACTGTGGTGCCATGCAAGCTGAGTTTGAACAGGCGTTCCAGCCAGCCCTGCTTTGCGGTCGAAAGGTGGGGCGGACTGAGGTCCAGGGTCGGGGCGTCGGATTTATGGCTTTCCACAGCAAGTACTCCTCAAGAGTTTTATTGTTATTTCCAGCACCGGACACTGGGGTGGGCAGCGGTGCTTTGAGGTACCAGCGGGCTTTGTTGACCATCAGGTCAGGAACTCGCACGAAGCGAATTATGCTTTTGTATACAAAGAAAGCAAATAATGTTTGCGATTATGTGTGCAAAAAAGATGAAAGGCCAATTTCAAGGCAGGGTCAGGGCCTTGTTCACTGCCAGCCAACCCATCACCGCCTCTTCACCGGCCTCGGCGAAGGCGTGCTGCAGCAGCTTGACCTGTTCGCGGCGCAAGGACTGTTCGAAGCGTTGGCCTTCCTCGGTCAACTGCAACAGGCGCTTACGTTTGTCAGCGTCCGAGGCAACGCTGTCGACCAGCTGCATTTCCTGCAATTGGCGCAGCGGCATGTTCAGCGCCTGCTTGCTCACCCCCAACAGCTCTAGCAGTTGCTTGACGCTCAAGGCGGGGTAGCGGGCGATAAAAAACACGATGCGCTGATGCACCCGGCTCAAGCCCCGACGCTCCAGCATTGCGTCGGCCTTGGCGGTAAAGGCCTGGTAGCCGAAGAAAAACGCTTCCATGGCGGCTTGCTGCGAAGTCTGGTTTTTAAGGTCAAGCATATTGACGTATCTACCTTGGGCGTCGTAATTTCGGTCAACCAGTTTGACGTATTTTCCCCAGGCTTTGCTACCGGTGACCCTATGGCTTTCTCTGAACGTGTTTCGCGCCTTAAAAGCTCCTTGATCCGTGAGATCCTCGCGGCGGCCCAGCGCCCGCAGGTGATGTCATTTGCCGGTGGCCTGCCCGCCGAAGCCATGTTGCCGACGCTGGATTGGCAAGGCATGCCGCCGGCCATGGGCCAATACGGCATGAGCGAGGGCGAGCCGCAATTGCGCGAGTTGCTGGCCGCCGAGGCGCGGGCGCTGGGGGTGGCTTGCGAGGCCAGCCAGGTCCTGGTGGTCAGCGGCTCGCAGCAAACCCTGGACCTGGCGGCCAAGTTGTACATCGACCAAGGCACGCAAATCCTGCTGGAAGGCCCGACCTACCTGGCCGCCCTGCAGATCTTCCAACTGTTCGGCGCCGATTGCCTGACCGTGGAGCTGGAAGCCGACGGCCCGGACCTGACGGCGCTGCGCAGCAATCTGGAACGCCATCGCCCGGCGTTCATCTACCTGATCCCTACCTTCCAGAACCCGTCGGCGGTGCGCTATAGCGAAGCCAAGCGCGATGCCGTGGCGGCGCTGCTCGATGAATTCGGCGTGACCCTGATCGAAGACGAGCCGTACCGCGAGCTGACCTTTGATGGCGGCAGCGCCCGACCGATTGTCAGCCGCTTGCGCAAGGCCAGTTGGATCTACACCGGCACCGTCTCGAAAACCCTGCTCCCGGGCCTGCGGGTCGGCTACCTGATCGCCAGCCCCGACCTGTTCCCGCACCTGCTCAAGCTCAAGCAGTCGGCGGACCTGCACACCAACCGCGTCGGCCAATGGCAGGCCATGCAGTGGATCGGCACCGAGCGCTACCAGCAACACCTGGTGCAACTGCGCAGTTTTTACCGTGAGCGTCGTGATGGGTTCCAGGCGGCATTGACGCGCCACTTCGAGGAACTGGCCGACTGGCAAGTGCCCCAGGGTGGATTATTCTTCTGGCTGACCTTGAAACAGCCCCTGGATACCCGCACCTTGTTGGCACCAGCGCTCGACCAGGACGTGGCGTTCATGCCCGGTGAACCGTTCTTTTCCGAGCCGGACCAGCACCACGGGCACCTGCGGCTCAATTTCAGCCACATCGACCCGGTACGCCTTGACGAAGGTCTCAAGCGTCTCGCGGCGGTGATCCGTCAAGCACAGCGCGCGCAAGCGGCATAAGGGGAGCTTCATGTACAAGGTTTATGGCGATTACCGTTCGGGCAACTGCTACAAGGTCAAGTTGATGCTCAACCTGCTTGGCATCGCGTATGAGTGGGTCAATGTCGACATCTTGAACGGCGACACCCAGACCGCCGAGTTCCTGGCGAAGAACCCCAACGGCAAGATCCCGGTACTGGAGCTCGAAGACGGCACCTGCCTGTGGGAGTCCAACGCGATCCTCAACTTCCTCGCCGACGGCAGCGAGTTCCTGCCCACCGAACCGCGCCTGCGCACCCAGGTGTTGCAGTGGCAGTTTTTCGAACAATACAGCCATGAGCCGTACATCGCGGTGGCGCGGTTTATCCAGTTTTACCTGGGGCTGCCGGACGATCGGCTGGAGGAGTACAAGACTACCCATAAAGGCGGCTACAAGGCCTTGAGGGTCATGGAGAAACAGCTGCAGGCCACGCCCTACCTGGTGGGCGATCAATACTCGATTGCCGATATTGCGCTGTATGCCTACACCCATGTGGCCCATGAGGGTGGTTTTGACCTGAGCCCCTATCCGGCCGTGCAAGCCTGGCTTGCACGCGTGGCCAGCCATCCCCGGCACGTGCCGATGCTGGACTGATAGGCACCACCTAAATGTGGGAGCGGGCTTGCTCGCGAAAGCGGAGGGTCAGTTGATGAATAATTGACTGACACACCGCTTTCGCGAGCAAGCCCGCTCCCACATTTTGACCGCGTTGTTTGTCAGATCGCGGCGAAGCGCTTGTCCAGGTAGTCGATGATCACTTTGGAGTCATACATCCAGGTGGTCTGGCCGTTTTCTTCGATACGCAGGCACGGCACCTTGATCTTGCCGCCTTGGGTAAGCAAGGTCTGGCGGTCCTGCTCGTTGTTCTTCGCGTCCTTGAGCGCCACCGGTACATTCAGGCGGTGCAGGGTGCGGCGGGTCTTCACGCAGAACGGGCAGGCGTGGAATTGGTAGAGGGTCAGGCCCTTGGCCGCTTCATTGACCTGTGCCTGTTGCTCGGCAGGGCGCTGTTTTTTGCGTGGGCGGGTAAGGAAGTCGCCCGCGATGATGACGTGGCCGAGGCCCACTCGAAGTGCTTTGACGAACATGGCTGAAACCTCTTGCCCATGACAGAAGGGGCCGCAGCTTACCTGATTTCCACAGGCGAAAAAAAACCGGCGATGAATGCCGGTTTTTTCTTACGCAGCCTGTTACTTGATCAGGCTGAGAAACTCGCTGCGGGTTGCCGCGTTTTCGCGGAACTCACCCAGCATCACCGAGGTGATCATCGACGAATTCTGCTTCTCCACACCGCGCATCATCATGCACATGTGCTTGGCCTCGATCACCACGGCAACGCCCAGGGCACCGGTCACCTGCTGGACCGCTTCGGCGATCTGGCGGCTGAGGTTTTCCTGGATCTGCAGGCGGCGGGCATACATATCGACGATCCGCGCGACCTTCGACAGTCCCAGGACCTTGCCGCTGGGGATATAGGCGACATGGGCCTTGCCGATGAACGGCAGCAGGTGGTGTTCGCACAGCGAGTACAACTCGATGTCCTTGACCAGCACCATTTCGCTGTTGTCGGAGCTGAACAGGGCACCGTTGGTGACCTCTTCCAGTGTCTGCTCATAGCCGCGGCAAAGGTACTGCATGGCCTTGGCGGCACGTTTTGGCGTGTCGAGCAGGCCCTCGCGGGAAACGTCCTCGCCGATTTGGCCGAGGATTGCGGTGTAGTTTTGTTCCAATGTCACAGGACTGTTTCCGTATGGGTTTCAGAACGGTACGGTGTATGCCTGTACCAATGTGAAGCGGTACGCCAGCGAGCGGTCGTGCAGCGTCGCCAGTGATTGGCGCACATAGTAGCGTAGGTATGCCGAGAGGTGTAATTCCCTGGAATGCGGGGTTTGCATTCGTGGCGAGGGGGCTCGTCCCCCGGTGGGCTGCGAAGCGGCCCCAAAACCTGGCGCCTCGGTGTATCTGATAAAGCGCAGTGGGCCTTATAGAGTGGGGCTGCTTCGCAGCACAGCGGGGGACGAGCCCCCTCGGCACAGATGAACCTTTCCCAGGTCATTCACTCGTCACGCCCTTCAAGCATCGTGCGCTTGAGCATCACATACACCGCACCGGCGCCACCATGGCGCGGTTGGCAGGAGGTGAACCCGAGCACTTGGGCATGTTGGCGCAGCCAGGTATTGACGTGACTCTTGATCATCGGGCGCTTGCCGTCCAGGCGCACGGCCTTGCCGTGGGTCACGCGTACGCAGCGGATTTCGAACTTGGTGGCTTCGGCAAGGAACGCCCAGAGGGTTTCCCGGGCCTTTTCCACCGTCATGCCGTGCAGGTCGAGGCTGCCTTCGAAGGGGATCTGCCCGGCCTTGAGCTTGCGCACCTGGCTTTCCTGGACCCCGTCGCGGGACCACATCAACTCGTCCTCGGGGCCGACGTCAATCACGAACTGGTCCGATAGGCCGTCCACCGTGGTGGCATCCGTGCGCACCGTGGCCGACTGGCGCAGCTTGGCGATCTGCGCGCGGTCGGTCTTGGGTTTGCCGGTATCGGCGCGATCGTGCTTGATCGGCTTGACGCCGCGCAGCTCGTTCTTGAATAGGGAAAAATCGTCGTCTTGCATGTCAGCCTCCGCGCGGGGCGGGCAGTTTACCCAAATCGAGGCGGTTGATGCGGGACAAAACGCTATCAGTGTTCCCTCAATCGTGCTTTTTCATCAGGTGCGAGGCGATGTTCAGCGACAGTGGCTGGCGCATACGGCGCCGGCAACGGCGCCACAGCCAGACGCCCAGCCACAGGATCAACAGCCCGCTGACCAAAAGTACCGCCGCGCCACCCGGGCTGGCATTGAGTTCGCCCAGCGCGGGCGAATGACCGAACAGACCGGCAGCACCGGCCAACGAAAGCAGCAAGCCACACAACGCCAGCAGCGCGGCAAATGCCACGCCCAGGCGCAGACGCCAGTTGCTCGGGCCCTTGGGGCGCAAGCGACGAGCGTCAAAACCATCGGATATCTTCATTCCGACCTTTCCTCCAGGGTATCGGCCCTTCGACCGGAAGTTAAACAACTTGTTCCGGGCTGGGAGGCAATTGCGGTAAATGACAGGCTTTAGCGGATGAGCGGGGCCTTTGCGGTGGCCGCGCCGCTCATCGACAGGGCGACCAGATCAGATCAGATCTTGGGTCAGGGCCAGGGTGGCGAAGTTGTCGGCCATGATGGCCATTTCTGTCTGCTGTACATGCTCGGCGCTGAGGATGCCGCCTTTGTAAGGCAGGTCGCGGGTCGCGCAGGCGTCTTCGACCAGGGTGCAGCGAAAGCCCAGGTTCTTTGCCGCACGCACGGTGGTGCTGACACTGGAGTGGCTCATGAAACCGCAGACGATCAAGTCCAGGGAGCCGAGCTCCTGCAGGGTTTTTTCCAGGAGCGTGCCATGGAAAGCGCTGGGCAGCAGCTTGCCGATGATGGTTTCGTCGTCTTGTGGCTCCAGGCCGGGAATAAACTCGCCGCGCTCGCCCTGAGGGTCGAACAGGCCACCAACGGTGCCCAGGTGACGCACATGCACGATGGGCCGCCCGGCCTTGCGTGCGGCAGCGCTCAGTTGCTTGATGTTTTCTACTGCGGCGTCCATGCCCGACAGGGCGAGCGGGCCGCTCAAGTATTCTTTCTGGGCATCGATGATCACAAGGGTCGCGTGGCTCAAATTGGCCGGTGCGTAACCGCGACCGCTGAGTTGAAACATCGTCTTTGGAACGGACATTCTGGGGCTCCTGTGAGTGGGGCTTTTGCGACATTGTCCTCTGGCTGAGCGGTTCTGTGAATCGCTACTAACGTAAGGTGCGCCGTTGTTGGCCTACAGCCCTGTCAAGAGGGGCTGCTGTGTAACAGAAAAACCTTGAATCAGGTTGGATCTGACGTTTTGCAAAGGTTTTTCATACATCGTCCGTACAGCTTAAGGCTGTTAGAATTGCCAGTCGTTTTTTCCTGGAGCTTGCCCCGTGATCACTTCCCGCCTGCGCACCTTGCGCGACCATATCCGTTGGGCTGTCAGCCGTTTCCATGGGGAAGACCTGTTTTTTGGCCATGGTACCGACAATGCCTGGGATGAAGCCCGGCAATTGGTGTTGGGTGCGCTGCACCTGCCTTGGGAAATTGCCGACAGCTACCTGGATTGCAACCTCGAAGAAGAAGAGATTTCCCACGTACAGCGCCTGCTGCATCGCCGTATCCACGAGCGCGTGCCCACCGCCTACCTGTTGAAAGAAGCCTGGTTCTGCGGCATGTCGTTTATCGTCGACGAGCGCGTGTTGATTCCGCGCTCACCGATTGGCGAGCTGATCGAAAACCGCTTCGAGCCCTGGCTGGCCCAGCCGCCGGCGCGCATCCTCGACCTGTGCACCGGCTCCGGTTGCATCGGCATTGCCTGCGCCTACGAGTTTCAAGAGGCCGAGGTGGTGCTGGGGGACTTGTCCTTCGAAGCGCTGGAAGTGGCTAACCAGAACATCGAGCGCCATGGTGCCGACGAGCGCGTGTACACCGTGCAGGGTGATGGTTTCGACGGTTTGCCCGGCCAGCGCTTTGACCTGATCGTGTCCAACCCGCCGTATGTCGATGCCGAAGACTTTGCCGACATGCCCGATGAATACCAGCACGAACCCGAACTGGGCCTGGCCTGCGGTGACGACGGCTTGAACCTGGTGCGCCGGATGTTGGCCGAAGCGGCCGATCATCTGACCGAGAAGGGCTTGTTGATTGTCGAGGTGGGCAACAGCCAGGTGCACGTTGAGGCGCTGTACCCGGAAGTGGATTTTGCCTGGCTGGAATTCCAGAACGGTGGCCATGGCGTGTTCATGCTCACGGCGGAGCAGTGCCGGGCGCATCAGGCGGTGTTTGCCGCCAGGGTCTAGCCCGGACCACGTAGGAGCTGGCTTGCCTGCGATGCAGACTACTCGGTGTATCAGCTACACCGAGTTGATGCCATCGCAGGCAAGCCAGCTCCCACATTTGATTTGGTCAGTTAAAGCGTGTTGTCAGCGGTGCGTCGCAATCCAGATCAACAGCCCCGCCTGGAACACGGTAAACGCCACCAGGCAGGTGATGGTGAAGCGCAAGCCGCTGTCTTCGCGCTTGAACTTGATGACCTTTTCTTCTTCGTGGCGCAGTTTCACTTCCTGTTCCGCCAGGTTCTGCTCAGCCTGTTGCAGCATCTGCGCCGCCTCCAGGATTTCCACGAACTGCACCTTCTCGGTGTTCCAGCTGTCCAGCACTTCGCTGACCTTGCCCGGCTGCACGTGCCCTTTGAGGTGCTGCACATCGGCGTAAGCCACATCAAAACCCTGGATCCGCAAAAAGTGATCGCGGCGCAGGCGGGTGGCTTCGTTCAGCGCGTCTTTGTTTGCCAGGTCCACACCGTCGACGCGATAGTGCGACCACTTCTTCTTCGCCCACGCGGCGCCCTGGGCCACCAGGAAACGACCGAGGCCACGGTTGGCCGGCTCGATTTCCAGGCTGTTGCCCGGGCCAAAATGCACGCGGTGGGTGGCGTGGTCGACCCACACATCCAGGTGATTCTGTTCGCGCCGCACCCGTTGGGCGGGCAATTGGATGACCATGCGCAGCAGGCTGTGGTCCTTGTTGTTGCGTTCGGCGTAGCCAAATTGCACAAAGCGCAATGGCCGGGCGCCGGTCACGCGGTCAGTGGCCAAGGGCGCCAGGCGCAGCATCTTGAAGTGTTCGGCCTCAACCTCCGCCCACGGCAGAGCCGCCGCAGCCGCCGCTTCGGTTTCGGCGGTGCTCTCGGCGGGAGATTCCGGTACTGCTTCGGTGTTCGTCATTCGGCGCGATCCTGTCCAAGCCCAGCGAGTCGACAGTCTTTTTGCTGTCGACCCTGTGCTTATCGGCCGTTTTCTCCAGGACTGGAGGGTAAATAGTGGGTTATCGGGGGCGAAGTCCGTCGATAAAGCTCACCAGGCGCCTGCCCAACGCGTCGGCGAGGGGCAATTGTGGGTTGTTGTAGGAGCTCAACTGTTGTTTCACATCGTTGGGTACGATGCGCATGACGTGGTTCATGCCGGGAATCACCGCCAGCTCGGCGTCGGGTTTGGCCTGCTTGAGCTTTTCGGCATCGGCCACTCCCACTTGCAGGTCGGTGGTGCCCTGGACAATCAGGGCCGGCATGTTCAGGCGAGCGAATGCCGCCGCAGGATCTGCGCGAAACAGACTGATCAGATAAGGCTGCACGCTGGGGCGGAAAATACCCTGCAGTGGGTCGGGCACATCGGCATCGACCTGGCCGGCCTTGAGTCGGTCGAGGATCTGGTTACTGCGCAGCAGCAGGGCCGGTGGCAGGTGATCGGCCAGTTGCTGGCGGATCACCTGGTCCACCGGGCGGGCACTGCCGGACAGGGAAACCACCCCGGCGGGGTCGAGCTCAGGGGCGGCCAGGGCTGCGACCAAGGCGCCTTCACTGTGGCCCAGCACTATCAGGGGCCCGAAACGCGGATCGGCCTTGAGGGATTTGCCCCAGGCCACCGCGTCGGCCACATAGGCATCCAGCGTCAGGTTGCGCTCATCGGGCGTGGCCTTGAGGCTGGCGGCCACGCCGCGCTTGTCGTAGCGCACGCTGGCAATGTTGTGGCGGGCCAGGACCCAGGCCAGGCGTTTGAGGCTGTCGTTGCGTGCCCCTTCGGCGCTGTTGCCGTTGCGATCGGTGGGGCCCGAGCCCGCAATGATCAGCACCACGGGCATGGGCTTGGCGGATTGCGGCAGCAGCAACGAGCCAAACAACTCGCCGCTGCCGGTGTCCAGGCTGATGGGGCGTTGCAGCACCACAGGGGCGGCGGCGTGGGCGGCGGTACAGATCAGGGTGAGGGTAAACAGTAAAACTCGCAGCATCATCGCGCCATCATGAGGAAGGTGCCGGTTGGACCAACGTCTACCGGGAAGGTTTCGAGGATGAACTACTGGGTGAGCCTGCGTATACTGGCGCGCTTAGTTATCACGGTTGAGTTGATTCAACTGATTTCACGGAGCGCTCTGCATGTCCGGCAATACCTACGGCAAGCTGTTCACTGTCACCACCGCAGGCGAAAGCCATGGTCCGGCGTTGGTCGCCATTGTCGACGGCTGCCCGCCCGGCCTTGAGCTGTCCCTGGACGACCTGCAGCGCGACCTCGACCGCCGCAAGCCCGGCACCAGCCGCCACACCACCCAGCGCCAGGAGCCCGACGAAGTCGAAATCCTCTCCGGCGTGTTCGAAGGCCGCACCACCGGGTGCGCCATCGGCCTGTTGATCCGCAACACCGACCAGAAGTCCAAGGACTATTCGGCGATCAAGGATCTGTTCCGCCCGGCCCACGCCGACTACACCTATCACCACAAATACGGCGAGCGCGACTACCGTGGCGGTGGCCGCAGTTCGGCGCGGGAAACCGCGATGCGCGTAGCTGCCGGGGCCATCGCCAAGAAGTACCTGGCGACCCAGGGCATTGTGGTTCGTGGCTACATGAGCCAGTTGGGCCCGATCGAAATCCCGTTCAAGACCTGGGACAGCGTGCAAGACAACGCCTTCTTCAGCCCCGACCCGGACAAGGTGCCGGAACTGGAAGCCTATATGGACCAGTTGCGCCGTGACCAGGATTCGGTAGGCGCCAAGATCACCGTGGTCGCCGAAGGGGTGATGCCGGGCCTGGGCGAGCCGATCTTCGACCGCCTGGACGCTGAACTGGCCCATGCGCTGATGAGCATCAACGCGGTCAAGGGTGTGGAAATCGGTGCCGGTTTCGCCTGCGTTGCCCAGCGTGGCACCGAGCATCGCGATGAACTGACCCCGCAAGGCTTTGTCAGCAACAACGCTGGCGGCATTCTTGGGGGCATCTCCTCCGGCCAGCCGATCGTGGCGCACCTGGCACTCAAGCCGACATCGAGCATTACCACGCCGGGGCGTTCCATCGATGTGCATGGCAACCCGGTGGACGTGATCACCAAGGGCCGCCATGACCCTTGCGTGGGCATCCGCGCCACGCCGATTGCCGAGGCAATGATGGCCATTGTGCTGATGGACCACCTGCTGCGCCACCGTGGGCAGAATGCCGATGTGTGTGTAAGTACCCCGGTGCTGGGCCAGCTGTGACGGTCTGACCGTGACAGCACTCCCGTACTGGCGACTTTCCAGCTTCTATCTGTTCTATTTCGCCCTGCTGGGGGCGACGGCGCCATTCCTGGCGCTGTATTTCCATCATCTGGGGTTCTCCAGCGCGCGCATTGGCGAGCTGGTAGCGATCCCGATGCTGATGCGCTGCGTGGCACCCAATATCTGGGGCTGGCTGGGGGACTACACCGGTCGGCGCCTGGCCATCGTGCGGTTTGGCGCGGTGTGCACGTTGCTGAGTTTTTCGCTGATCTTCGTCAGCCAGAGCTACGCCTGGCTGGCGCTGGTGATGGCCCTGCATGCGTTCTTCTGGCATGCGGTGCTGCCGCAGTTCGAGGTCATCACCCTGGCGCATCTACGCGGCCAGACCTCACGCTACAGCCAGGTCCGCCTCTGGGGCTCGGTGGGTTTTATCCTCGCCGTCGTTGCCCTGGGGCGGCTGTTTGAAGCCCTGAGCCTGGACATCTACCCGGTGGCAATCGTGTTGATCATGGCCGGCATCATCGGTGCCAGTTGGTGGGTGCCCAATGCCCAGCCGACGTCCACCGGGGAGCGCGGGGCCGGCGACGGCTTCCTGCGGCAATTGCGCAGCCCTGGTGTGCTGGCGTTCTATGCCTGCGTGGCCTTGATGCAAATGAGCCACGGCCCGTACTACACCTTTCTTACCCTGCACCTGGAAAGCCTCGGTTACAGCCGTGGTGTGATCGGTTTGTTGTGGGCCTTGGGCGTGGTGGCAGAAGTGTTGATGTTCATGGCCATGAGCCGGATTCTCACGCGCTTCTCGGTGCGCCGGGTGCTGGCGGCGAGTTTCCTGCTGGCGGCGTTGCGCTGGTTGTTGCTGGGTTCGTTCGCCGAGTTCCTGTGGGTGCTGCTATTTGCCCAATTGCTGCATGCCGCGACCTTTGGCAGCTTTCATGCGGCGGCCATCCAGTTTGTGCAGCGCAGCTTCGGTGCACGCCAGCAAGGCCAGGGCCAGGCCCTGTATGCGGCGCTGGCCGGCACCGGCGGCGCGCTGGGCGCCTTGTATTCCGGTTATAGCTGGAACCAACTGGGGCCGACCCTGACCTTCAGTATCGCCAGCCTCGCGGCCCTGGCCGCCGCGTTGCTCATGCTGCTGCGCTTGCCCGAGGAACGGCCGTGAGCCCGGCCCATCATCTGCAGACTCTTACCGCCCGAGGACCCCTTCTATGAGCATTCTCTTCGTTTATCACGTTGCCACCCCGGACACCCCGAACAAGGTCCTGACCCACGCTGACGACATTGCCTCGACCCTGGCCGAGCACGGCGTGGGCTTCGAGCGCTGGCAGGCCAACACCCGCGTCGAGGCCGGTGCCAGCGCGGCCGAGGTGACGACGGCGTACCAGGGGCCCATCGACAGCTGGATGACCGCCCAGGGCTACGCGCACGTAGAGGTATTGAGTGTGAGCCGCGAGCATCCGCAAAAGGACGCCGTTGCTGCGGGTTTGCGCGATGAATATCGCCACGATGCCGATGAAATCCGCCTGTTCGCCGCCGGGCGAGGGCTGCTCGGCCTGCACATCGGCGATTACATCTTCACGGTACTCTGCGAAAAACACGACCTGCTGCGCATCCCGGCCGGCATACCGCGCTGGTTTGACTTGGGGGAAGAACCGCGTGTGGTTGCCATCAGCCTGTTCCAGACGGCCGCCGGGGCCGTGGCGCAAGTAACCGGCAGTGATATCGCCCAAGCGTTCCCCGGATTGGATGATTGATCCAAGTTCGCTTTTCACAAACTTATTCAATACGCCGAAGTTGGATAAGTTTGTGGGAATGGGCTCTATAGTTTGTAAGTTATAGCTATTTGTCTGTGGGTCGATGTGTTAATTCCAGGCTTTATGTAACTCTCCCGTCGCTGTGTATTTATCTGTCAATAGGAGGAGTCCGAATATTGGCAGTGCAATTCAATAAGAGACGGAGAGGTATGCATGAGCAGCCCAGATGAGTCGATCCCATCCGTGGCGCCTGCGGCAAACGAGGCCTGTGAACAGGCGTCCGACCACAGGGCAGATGGCGCACAACTGGCGTTGCCGAACAAGCCGCTGACTGCCAAGGAACTGGAAATATTGCATTGGGCCACGGAGGGCAAGACCGTATGGGAAATCAGTCGGATCCGTTGCGTCTCACAAGCCACGGTAAAATTTCACCTGCGCAATATCTACTGCAAGCTGCGCGTCAACAACCGGGTCCAGGCGGTGAGCGAGGCGATCAAGCGCGGTTTGTGCAGATAAAAAGGCCGTGAAGCCTGACGGCTTCACGGCCCTGGAAAACAAACCGGTACTCAGGCCGAGTGGTAGGTCGGCAGGGCAAAGCGGTGCTGGCTTTGCAGCATCGAAATCTGCGGCAGCTCGCTGGCCTGTTCTGCCAGGTCACGACGGATGGCGCTGATGACCCACGTCAGTTGGTCGGCAGTGTGCAGCTGCTGGTACGAAATCGAGCGTTTGATCTGCTTACCCTCGGTGTTGCGCAGGGTCAGCAGGATGCCACCGTCAGGACGCGCTTGGGTGGTGACGTCGTAGTTGGAGAATACAGAAGCGAATTTGTCTTGGATCAGGCTCATGTCTATCGGCTCCATTGGCTCGTGTTGTGCGGCATGGAGTGATAGGTGCAGTGATTGTGCCAGTATTGCTTTTTATAAAAAATCCTTACAAATCAGCATCTTATAAAAAATTGAATTTTTCGGTTTCGTGCAATATGCATGAATGGCCATCGTGCATCCTGCATTTTGCGCTATTGGCCGGTGACGAACGGTGCTGCTCGGCACTGCGCTGTGGGATACAAAACATTGCAAATCCTGCGTGTACAGCCAAGGAATGGCTGACGTATTTTCCTGAAAGGCATTCAGGAACGGTCCTACGTCCCATGACGGCCTGCAGACCCTACGAATAATAAGAAAAAGGACTTCTGTACATGAGCAATCCGAACAGCGAGATGATTACCCTCGGCATGATGTTGCGCAAGGTGCCGACCATTGTCCGGGCCCTGCCACGCCTGGTACGGGGTATCCGCGTCGCCAACATCACTGACCCCGATCAACCCTGCGGGTTGGGCTGGACCTTCGAACAGGCCACCCAACGCAACCCCGAGGGCGCGGCGCTGCTGTACGGCGACCAGGTGCTCAGTTACCGCCAGGCCAACCAGCATGCCAACCGCATCGCCCATCACCTGCAAGCCCAGGGCATTGGCAAGGGGGATGTGGTCGCGCTGTTTATTGAAAACCGTCCCGAACTGCTGCTGACCGTGCTGGCGGTGGCCAAGGTCGGCGGCATCTGCGCCATGCTCAACACCGCGCAAACCCAGGCAGTGCTGGTCCACAGCCTGACCCTGGTAGACCCGGTGGCGATTGTGGTCGGCGCGGAGCTGGCCGAAGCCTACGACGCCGTGCGCGGGCAGGTGGCGATTGATCCTCAGCGCACCTGGTACGTTGCCGAACAACCGGCGGCGCCGGTGCCCGCGGGCTATGTCGACCTGATGGCTGCCAGTGCGGACTGCTCGCCGGATAACCCCGCAAGCAGCCAGCAGATCTACTTCAACGACCCATGCTTCTATATCTACACCTCCGGCACCACCGGTTTGCCCAAGGCTGGCATCTTCAAGCATGGCCGCTGGATGAAATCCTCGGCGAGCTTCGGCACCATCGCCCTGGACATGGGGCCGGAGGACGTCGTGTATTGCACCCTGCCGCTGTACCACGCCACCGGGCTTTGCGTGTGCTGGGGTTCGGCGATTGCCGGCGCGTCGGGGTTTGCCATCCGCCGCAAGTTCAGCGCCAGCCAGTTCTGGGACGATGTGCGCAAATTCAACGCAACAACCCTGGGATATGTCGGTGAGTTGTGCCGCTACCTGATCGACCAGCCGCCAAGCCCGCGCGACCGCGACAACCGTGTGGTGAAGATGATCGGCAACGGCTTGCGCCCCGGGGTGTGGGGGCCGTTCAAGGAGCGCTTTGGCGTCGAGCATATCTGCGAGCTGTATGCGGCCAGCGACGGCAATATCGGTTTCACCAACGTGCTGAATTTCGACAACACCATCGGCTTTTCCCTGATGCACTGGGCGCTGGTGGACTACGCCCACGACACCTGCGAACCGATCCGTGGCAGCAATGGCTTCATGCGTGAAGTGCAGAAGGGCGGGCAGGGCCTGCTGCTGGCCAGGATCGACGACAAGGCGCCGTTCGATGGCTACACCGACCCGGAAAAGAACCGCAAGGTGGTCTTGAGCGATGTCTTCGAAAAGGGCGATCGCTATTTCAACACCGGCGATCTGCTGCGCAGCATCGGCTTTGGCCATGCGCAGTTCGTCGACCGCCTGGGCGACACCTATCGCTGGAAGGGCGAGAACGTTTCCACCACCGAGGTGGAAAACATCTTTATGCAGCACCCGCATATCACCGAGGCGGTGGCCTACGGTGTGGAAATCGCCAATACCAACGGCCGCGCCGGGATGGCCGCGATTACCCCGTCCGAGTCCCTGGCAACCCTGGATATGCGGGCGCTGTTGCAGTTCGCCCTGAGCCAGATGCCGGCCTATGCGGTGCCGCTGTTCCTGCGGATCAAGGTCAAGATGGAAACCACTGGCACCTTCAAGTACCAGAAGGTGCGGCTCAAGGAAGAGGCGTTCGACCCAGCCAGGGTCGGTGATGATCCCCTCTATGCCTGGCTGCCAGGCACGGATGCCTATGTGCCTGTGACCGAGCAGGTGCTGGTGGATATTCAGGGCGGAAAATATCGCTACTGACGGTGGGTGATAGAGCCTGACTATTGCGGCTTTCGGCAAAAAAGGGGTGACAGGCGTGGCGCTGCTCGGGAAACTGACGGCCTTACGCCACACCCCACAGGGAGCCGCAGATGTCAGATCAAGCCAAACAAATGACCGAAGATGAAGCCGCCGAATTTGCCGAGCAGGTCTTCGACGTGGCCCGCCGGGGTGATGCCGCCATGCTGGCCGCGCTGCTGGCCAAGGGCTTGCCGGTCAATCTGCGCAATCACAATGGCGATACCTTGTTGATGTTGTCCGCCTATCACGGGCATGCCGAGGCCGTGAAAGTGCTGCTGGAGTTCAAGGCCGACCCGCAGATGGCCAATGACAAAAACCAGTTGCCCATTGCCGGTGCTGCGTTCAAGGGCAACCTCGCGGTGGTCAAGGCGTTGATCGAAGGTGGCGCGCCAGTTGAAGGCGCATCTGCCGATGGCCGCACGGCGCTGATGATGGCCGCGATGTTCAACCGCACCGAGATAGTCGATTACCTCCTCAGCGTCGGGGCCAACCCGAAGGCCACCGATGCCCAGGGCGTGACTGCGCTGGTGGCGGCCCAGACCATGGGGGCAGTGGATTCGACGGCGCAGTTGCAAAAACTGGTGTAGGCTTTGCGCCCTCAAAATCAGCCTCGCCACAGGATCCGCCCATGAACACCGCGCTCGTCGAACTCATCACTAAAATCAGTTCCGGTTGCCTGGGCGAGGCCGAGATCGCGCAGATCGCCGACGAGGCCGCCCAAGCCTACGCGGATGCCGACGGGTTCCTGGCGGCCAACCCCGATATCAACTACGACGACAGCTTCCCCATCCCCCTGGGTGAGTGGATTGTGGTCGGTAGCCTGCCGGAAACGGTGCTGTTCCAGGCCGATACCTACCAGGACCTGTTCGCCCAGATCGTCGCCTCGTTTGGTCCCGACGTGGCGTTCAACCTCAAGCCCAAGCAATTGGCCAAGACCGAGGCGCTCACGGCGCTCAATCGCATCCAGATCCAACTTGCTGCCATGAACCCGGAAAACGGCGGCTACACCCTGATGAACTTCAGCCAGTTGCTCGATGACGAGATCCAGGCGGTGTTGGTGTACGGCAACGATGTACCACGGGTGCTGGAGTTGTGTGCTGCAGTCGGGATCAAGGGTGAGCCGTCCCTGGAAGCCCTGCGTATCGCCCTGCACGTATGAAATAAAACGGAACCCTCGCCAGGGCTGGCTATCCTAAGCAGGCAAGCCCTCACTTAGGAGCGACACCATGGGTTCCACATTTAACAGCCTGATCGGCTTGATCATCCTGGCTTTGGATATCTGGGCGATCATCAACGTGTTCAAAAGCGGCGCCAGCACCGGCGCCAAAGTGTTGTGGATCCTGTTGATCCTGCTGTTGCCGGTATTGGGCCTGATTATCTGGGCCATCGCCGGACCACGGGGCAATGTGCGGATCTGATCCTCAGTGAGCACAAGCAAGTAATGTGCGGCCTTGCCGGCGATAGCTGTGAGTATCTACACAACTCTTTGATGGTTCTTGGAGGCGGTGTACATATCCGTTGCTGCGGTCACGGCGGCTTAGGGTTCCGCCCTTACGGCGGGTCACTTTCGAAGAGCGCGAAAGTAACCAAAGCGCTCTTGCCGGTATGACTCACCCACATGGGTTACAAATCAGTTCACGCACATAGGTAACAGTTTTTAACTGGCAGGGTCGATTTCGCGAGGATCTGACCATGCCCTGGAAAGAGCTGAAACCTATGGACCTTAAAGTACTGTTCATTGCCGATTACCTGTCCCAGAAGCACAGCCTTAGCCAGCTGTGCCGGGACTATGAGGTCAGCCGCAAGACTGGGTATAAGTGGATCAGGCGTTACGAGGCAGAGGGCCCGAGTGGGCTTGATGAGCGTAGCCGCTGCCGCCACAACCAAACCTACGTGGTGCCCTTGGCTGTGAAACAGGCAATCGTTGAATTTCGCTTAAGTGGCGAGACGATTCCCGGCCCGAAAAAGATTCAGAATAGTCTCATCCAGCGTTTCCCAGATCAGGATCCGCCCTCGAAGACGACCATTTACAACATTCTCAAGGCAGCTGATTTGATTACCCCCAAGCCATTGCGCCGACGGGTGGCTGTGTATCCCAAGCCTTTACGCAAGGCAGAAAATCCCAACCAGTTATTCAGCGCTGATTACAAAGGCCAATACCTGACCGGAGCAGGGATTTGGTGTTATCCGCTGACGATCATGGATCATGCCAGCCGGTTTTTGCTGGCGTGCCAGAGCATGAGCAGCACCAATCTGAAGGAAACCCAGCAAACCTTCGAAAGGGTTTTCGCGAATACGGCCTGCCAGAGCGCATTCGTACCGACAACGGCATACCGTTTGCCAGCACCAGTCGAGCGGGGTTGTCACAGCTGTCGATCTGGTGGATGAGACTTGGGATCATTCCTGAGCGGATCGAGCCAGGTCGCCCAGATCAGAATGGGCGGCATGAGCGTATGCACCGAACGCTGAAAAGCACGTTACCTCACCCGTCGGCAATTGCCTGGGAAGCCCAGCAGCGCCACTTTGATCGCTTCCTGCAGCACTATAATTACGAGCGTGGGCACGAGGCGCTTGGCCAGAAAACGCCTGCCGCTTGCTATACGCCTTCAACTCGAATGTACCCGGAGAAGCTACCGGAAATGACCTATGCGAGCCATATTGAGAGTTACCTGGCCGACAGTAGCGGAATCATCAATCGAGGAGGCATGCGGGTTTATATCGGCAATTTACTTCGTCACCAGACCATCGGAATGGAGATGATTGGTGATGGGGTATGGAATGTAATCTTCGGTCCGGTGATCTTGGGCCATGTGAATGCGAGAGATGCAAAGAACGGTTATGTCTCAATCAAAGTGTCACCTATGTGAATGCACTTTTTTGTAACCCATGTGGTTGTCCCGTACATGCCCCACCACTCGGTGCCTCGCCTAGGCTCGGCATGCCCGCAGTCAGGCATTGCTCCGTGGGCCCGCCGCGATCGGCCATCCATGGCCGTGTCGCGGCTACCCCGGCATCCTGCCGGGGTGCCCACTGCGCAATACCTGCCTGCGGCCAGCGTGGTTTGACGGGGCGCCCAAGATCAAAAGCAGAGCAACAGCAACAACAAAGCCAGAGCGCGGAGCTGCATTCCCCTGTGGGAGCGGGCTTGCTCGCGAATGCGGTGTATCAGTCAATATATCCATCACTGACCCACCGCATTCGCGAGCAAGCCCGCTCCCACAAGGGGGACGCGCACGCTTCGACGATCAGGTCGGCTGTCAGGCCGCCTCGCTCTGCTTGTGATTTTGATCTTAGGCGCCCCGTTAAACCACGCTGGCCGTCATCCGATATTGATTTGGGGGGTAAACCGGCAGGACGCCGGTTTAGCCGCGCTGGGCCATGGATGGCCCATCGCGGCGGCCCCCCAAATCAATGTCGGATTACGGGCACACCGAGCCTAGGCGAGGTGCCGAGTGGTGGGGCATGTACGGGACAACCACATGGGTTACAAAAAAGTGCATTCACATAGGTGACACTTTGATTGAGACATAACCGTTCTTTGCATCTCTCGCATTCACATGGCCCAAGATCACCGGACCGAAGATTACATTCCATACCCCATCACCAATCATCTCCATTCCGATGGTCTGGTGACGAAGTAAATTGCCGATATAAACCCGCATGCCTCCTCGATTGATGATTCCGCTACTGTCGGCCAGGTAACTCTCAATATGGCTCGCATAGGTCATTTCCGGTAGCTTCTCCGGGTACATTCGAGTTGAAGGCGTATAGCAAGCGGCAGGCGTTTTCTGGCCAAGCGCCTCGTGCCCACGCTCGTAATTATAGTGCTGCAGGAAGCGATCAAAGTGGCGCTGCTGGGCTTCCCAGGCAATTGCCGACGGGTGAGGTAACGTGCTTTTCAGCGTTCGGTGCATACGCTCATGCCGCCCATTCTGATCTGGGCGACCTGGCTCGATCCGCTCAGGAATGATCCCAAGTCTCATCCACCAGATCGACAGCTGTGACAACCCCGCTCGACTGGTGCTGGCAAACGGTATGCCGTTGTCGGTACGAATGCGCTCTGGCAGGCCGTATTCGCGAAAACCCTTTCGAAGGTTTGCTGGGTTTCCTTCAGATTGGTGCTGCTCATGCTCTGGCACGCCAGCAAAAACCGGCTGGCATGATCCATGATCGTCAGCGGATAACACCAAATCCCTGCTCCGGTCAGGTATTGGCCTTTGTAATCAGCGCTGAATAACTGGTTGGGATTTTCTGCCTTGCGTAAAGGCTTGGGATACACAGCCACCCGTCGGCGCAATGGCTTGGGGGTAATCAAATCAGCTGCCTTGAGAATGTTGTAAATGGTCGTCTTCGAGGGCGGATCCTGATCTGGGAAACGCTGGATGAGACTATTCTGAATCTTTTTCGGGCCGGGAATCGTCTCGCCACTTAAGCGAAATTCAACGATTGCCTGTTTCACAGCCAAGGGCACCACGTAGGTTTGGTTGTGGCGGCAGCGGCTACGCTCATCAAGCCCACTCGGGCCCTCTGCCTCGTAACGCCTGATCCACTTATACCCAGTCTTGCGGCTGACCTCATAGTCCCGGCACAGCTGGCTAAGGCTGTGCTTCTGGGACAGGTAATCGGCAATGAACAGTACTTTAAGGTCCATAGGTTTCAGCTCTTTCCAGGGCATGGTCAGATCCTCGCGAAATCGACCCTGCCAGTTAAAAACTGTTACCTATGTGCGTGAACTGATTTGTAACCCATGTGGGTGAGTCATACCGGCAAGAGCGCTTTGGTTACTTTCGCGCTCTTCGAAAGTGACCCGCCGTCAGGGCGGAACCCTAAGTGGCCGTGACCGCAGCAACGGATATGTACCCTCCCCCCAAAAGAGCAACTTGTGCAGATCCTAATGCCCCACCAGTACCCGATTAATTGGCTGACACGCGAGCAAACCCACCCCCTCATTTTTGTACCCCACATCCATTAGATTTGTGTGTCTGGATATTCGCTGCACAAAATTTTCACACTTCATCCAAGACAATTCCCCCGCTTTATTTTCCTGCCACGGTCCCTCTGTGCCGCCAGGAGCCCTGCGCGATGAGTAATCAATAGCGTTGCCGACGTTGATCGGGCACCATCTGCCCACCGCGTAATACCCTGGACCCTGTGCCTTTACTGGCCGGGGCAGGACGCCGCTGCATTATTTCGCCACTTAAACTTCCAATGGGTCCTCAAACAACATGGCAAACCCGGACGCCCTGAATCAGCAGCGAGCTTCTAATCGCCTGCTGCAACCCACCGTCAAATCCCACCTGGCCTACACGCTGCTTTGCGCGCTGGTCATGATGGTGATGCTCTCCCTGCTGCGACTCGGGCTGTTGGTCTACAACAGCGACATGATGCTCGACACCCCGGCCTCGACCTTCCTTGAAGCGTTCGTCAACGGCCTGCGCCTGGACTTGCGCCTGGTGGTGTACCTGAGCATCCCGCTGATCCTGGCGCTGTTCAGCGTGCGCGCCATGGCCGCCCGCGGGTTCTTCCGGTTGTGGCTGACCGTGGTTTCCAGCATCGCGCTGTTCCTTGGCCTGATGGAGATGGACTTCTACCGCGAGTTCCACCAGCGCCTCAACGGCCTGGTCTTCCAGTACGTCAAGGAAGATCCGAAAACCGTGATGAGCATGCTCTGGTACGGCTTCCCGGTGGTGCGCTACCTGCTGGGCTGGGCCGTGGGTACGTTTATCCTGAGCATCGCCTTCAAAGGCGCTGATCGTGCAACGCGGCCCCGTGGCCCGTTCAGCGGTGGCACCGTCGGCACCCGCCAGGTTGCCCCGTGGTACAGCCGCATCGCCGTGTTCGTGGTGTGCTTGCTGATTGCCGTGGTCGCCGCGCGTGGCACCCTGCGCCAGGGCCCGCCGCTGCGTTGGGGTGACGTTTACACCACCGACTCCAACTTCGCCAACCACCTGGGCCTCAACGGTACGCTGTCGCTGATCGGTGCGGCCAAGGCGCGTTTCTCCGAGCATCGCGAGAACGTCTGGAAAGCCACCCTGGAGCAACCGCTGGCCACCCAGACCGTGCGTGACATGCTGGTGTTGCCTGACGAAAAACTGGTGGATACCGACACCGCCGCCGTGCGCCGTGATTTCACGCCACCGGCCGAGAAGACCCTGCCGATCAAGAACGTCGTGGTGATCCTGATGGAAAGCTTCGCCGGTCACTCGGTGGGCGCGTTGGGTAGCAACGGCAAGATCACGCCGTACTTCGATGAGTTGACCAAGGAAGGCCTGCTGTTCGACCGTTTCTTCTCCAACGGCACCCACACCCACCAGGGCATGTTCGCCACCATGGCGTGCTTCCCGAACCTGCCAGGCTTCGAATACCTGATGCAGACCCCGGAAGGTAGCCACAAGTTGTCGGGCTTGCCGCAATTGCTCAGTGCCCGTGATTTCGACGATGTGTATGTCTACAACGGCGACTTCGCCTGGGATAACCAGTCGGGCTTCTTCAGCAACCAGGGCATGACTAATTTCATTGGCCGCAATGACTTCGTCGACCCGGTGTTCTCCGATCCGACCTGGGGCGTGTCCGACCAGGACATGTTCGACCGTGGCCTGCAAGAGTTGAAGGCGCGCGAGGGCGGCAAGCCGTTCTACGCACTGCTGCAAACCCTGTCCAACCATACGCCGTACGCCTTGCCGACGCCGTTGCCGGTCGAGCCGGTGACTGATCGTGGCCGCCTCAACGAACATTTGACGGCCATGCGCTACTCCGACTGGGCTCTGGGCCAGTTCTTCGAGAAGGCCCGCAAAGAGCCGTACTTCAAGGACACCCTGTTTGTGATCGTCGGCGACCATGGTTTTGGTAACGAGCAACAGATCACCGAAATGGATCTGGGCCGCTTCAACGTGCCACTGCTGCTGATTGCCCCGGGCATGCAGGACAAGTTCGGCGTGCGCGACCATACCGTGGGTACGCAGATCGACATCGTGCCGACCATCATGGGCCGCCTGGGCGGCGAAACCCGTCACCAGTGCTGGGGCCGTGACCTGCTCAACCTGCCGGAAGGCGACAAGGGCTTTGGCGTGATCAAACCATCGGGCAGCGACCAGACCGTGGCCTTGCTCACGGCTGACCGTGTGTTGGTATTGCCCAAGGAGATGCCACCGAAACTGTGGCAATACGAACTGGGCGCCAACCCTACCGGCAAGGTAATCCCTGAGTCGGCGGATGAGGCACAACTCAAGCAGAAACTTGAGTCGTTCCTGCAGACCGCTACCAAGAGCCTGCTGGATAACACCGCAGGCGTGGTAGACGGCAAGCCGGACTAATCGCCAGGCAATAAAAAAGAGGCCTTCTTCAAGGCCTCTTTTTTTGCATCTTTTTTTTGTAGGAGCGAGCTTGCTCGCGAAAAATGCCCAGGCAACACGTTTGTTCTGGATAACCGCAGTGCGGCTGAGTTCTTCGCGAGCAAGCTCGCTCCTACAGTTATGCAATCAACGCCGTTATATCTTGCCCAGCAACAACAGAATCAACAGCACCACCAGCACCGTACCGAGAATACCCGATGGCCCATAACCCCAGTTGCGCGAGTGCGGGAACACCGGCAGGCCGCCGACCAGCAGGAGGATCAGAACAATGATAAGAATGAGGCTCATAGGTTGTTTTCCTTATTCGTCTTCTGAAAAGACCTGATTGTTAATTGTCAGAGCCGCACATCTAAAACGGCTGCCTTAACCAATCCGACTCCTGCACTTTGCAGAAAATTCCCTGTTTTTTTAAAGCGATTTGGCCGCTGGCTTATTTCCTTTTTAATTGCAGTGCGGCTTCGCACTTAGTTTAAATAGATTGAACTAACCCCAGGCCCTGGCATCCGACCGGGCCCTTGGTTTGCCCGCGGCATTCAGCAACTTGATGGTGCATGGGGCGGTGAATAACCTTCGCTACACTGGCGCGTACTTCTTCCCTGAACCACAAGGCTACTTCCTATGCAAAATCGCATGATGATCACTGGCGCCGGATCCGGCCTGGGTCGCGAAATCGCTCTGCGCTGGGCCCGCGAAGGTTGGCAACTGGCCTTGTCGGATGTCAGTGAGCCGGGTTTGCAGGAAACCCTCGCGCTGGTGCGCCAGGCCGGTGGCGATGGCTTTATCCAGCGCTGCGACGTGCGTGACTACAGCCAGCTCACTGCCTTTGCCCAGGCCTGCGAAGTCAAGCTGGGCGGTATCGATGTGATCGTCAACAACGCCGGGGTCGCCTCCGGTGGGTTCTTCAGTGAATTGTCCCTGGAGGATTGGGACTGGCAGATCGCAATCAACCTGATGGGCGTGGTCAAGGGCTGCAAGGCCTTCCTGCCGCTGCTGGAAAAAAGCAAGGGCCGGATCATCAACATCGCCTCGATGGCGGCGCTGATGCAAGGCCCGGCCATGAGCAACTACAACGTGGCCAAGGCTGGTGTGGTGGCGCTTTCGGAAAGCTTGTTGGTGGAACTCAAGCAGCAGGAAGTCGGGGTACATGTGGTTTGCCCGTCGTTCTTCCAGACCAACCTGCTGGACTCGTTCCGCGGCCCCACCCCGGCGATGAAGGCCCAGGTCGGCAAGCTGCTGGAAAGCTCGCCGATCACGGCGACGGACATCGCCGATTACATCTACCAGCGCGTGGCGGCCGGTGAGTTCATGATCCTGCCCCATGAACAAGGGCGGATGGCCTGGGCCTTGAAGCAGAAAAACCCGCAGTTGCTGTATGACGAAATGACCAGCATGTCGGAAAAAATGCGCGCCAAGGCCCAGTCGGTCAAAAGTTAACGGGCGCAGGGGCAAGTGTGGTTCAGGCGCTTATTGTGGCTAGGGACAAGCCCCCTCGCCACAGAGTAAACGGTGCGTTTGGTTTTTTGCTCTTTTGCGGCGTTTTTTATATTTGTCTGTCAGTAAAGTTAACCAGGGCTTGTAGGGGAGGTCTGTTTAGCTGGCAAGGCATTGATGGGGCATGGGGGAGGGCGCATGGTCGATGTCCGGTAACTTTCAAAGGACAAACGCCATGCTGGTACTTAGCCGCACCGTAGGCGAAATCATTTCCATCGGCGATCACATCACCCTGCGGATCCTGGAGGTCAACAACTTCCAGGTGAAACTCGGCGTGGAAGCGCCGGCAGGGGTCAATGTGCATCGGGCGGAGGTCTACGAAAAAATCCGCAACCAGCAGGGGCCACCGCGGGCGACCCATCCGGTGCCCGTGCCCAACCCTTAGTCGAACAGATGCTTGGGCACGTCGTGCTTGAGCATCAGTTGGCACTGTTCACTCTCCGGATCGAAAACGATCAGCGCCTGGCCCTTGGTCAACGCCTGGCGTACACGCAGTACGCGGGTTTCCAGGGGCGTGTCGTCGCCGTTATCGGTGCCGTCGCGGGTGACGAAGTCTTCAATGAGGCGGGTCAGGGTGTCGACTTCAAGTGCATCGTGGGGAATCAGCATACAAGCCTCAAATGGTTGATCCCGGCGATCCTACTGTGCCGGGATCATTGTTGCCAGCTTCAGGATTTCTGCCCGACCAGGCTATCCACCGACGGCACGCGGGTGTCGCTCTCCATTTGCGTCTCGTGCTCCAGTTGATGGCTGAAGCGGTCCAGGGAACCCTGGGCGGGCTGGGCATCGCTGGCAAATACCGGCGGGCTGAGGATGTAGGCGCCAAGCAGGCGACTCAAGGCCGCCAGGCTGTCGATATGGGTCCGCTCGTAACCGTGGGTCGCATCGCAGCCAAAGGCCAGCAGCGCCGTGCGGATATCGTGCCCGGCCGTCACGGCCGAGTGGGCATCGCTGAAGTAATAGCGAAACAGATCGCGGCGTACCGGCAATTCATGGTCGGCGGCCAGGCGCAGCAGGTGACGGGACAAATGATAGTCGTAGGGCCCGCCGGAATCCTGCATCGCGACGCTCACGGCATGCTCGCTGGAGTGCTGGCCGGGGGCGACCGGTGCAATGTCGATGCCGACGAATTCGCTGACATCCCAGGGTAATGCCGCCGCCGCGCCGCTGCCGGTTTCTTCGGTGATGGTGAACAGCGGGTGGCAGTCGATCAGCAACGGTTCACCGCTGTCGACGATCGCCTTGAGCGCCGCCAGCAAGGCGGCGACCCCGGCTTTGTCATCCAGGTGGCGGGCGCTGATATGGCCGCTCTCGGTGAACTCCGGCAGCGGGTCGAAGGCCACGAAGTCGCCGACACTGATCCCTAGGGAGTCGCAATCGGCACGGGTGGTGCAGTAGGCATCCAGGCGCAGTTCGATATGGTCCCAACTGATCGGCATTTCATCCACGGCGGTATTGAACGCGTGCCCGGAAGCCATCAGCGGCAGGACGCTGCCGCGGATCACGCCATTGTCGGTGAACAGGCTCACGCGGCTGCCTTCGGCAAAGCGGCTGGACCAGCAGCCCACGGGGGCCAGGGTCAGGCGGCCATTGTCCTTGATCGCCCGCACGGCAGCGCCGATGGTGTCCAGGTGCGCGGAAACCGCGCGGTCCGGGCTGTTCTGCTGGCCCTTGAGGGTGGCGCGGATGGTTCCGCGACGGGTCATTTCAAAGGGGATGCCCAGTTCTTCGAGACGCTCGGCGACGTAACGCACGATGGTGTCGGTAAAGCCGGTGGGGCTGGGGATGGCGAGCATTTCCAGCAGCACTTTCTGCAGGTAGTTGAGATCCGGTTCGGGGATGGTTCGGGTCATGGAAACTCCTGATGAGTTGAGGGCATCGATGGTTTCGATGAGGGGGCTGAGGGTATTGGTGCCTGGGCTGGTCTCATCGCGGGCAAGCCCGCTCCTACAGTTGATCGCGTACCACTGTGGGAGCGGGCTTGCCCGCGATGAGGGCCGACCAGTCAACGCCTATCTCAAGCCGTGGACTGACTATGGGGAAACAACAGATCCACGAATTTCTCCGCAGTTGGTTGCGGTTCATGATTGGCCAACCCGGCGCGTTCATTGGCTTCGATAAATACATATTCCGGCTGGTCGGCGGCCGGCACCATCAGGTCCAGGCCCACCATGGGAATGTCGAGGGCGCGCGCGGCACGCACGGCAGCGTCTGCCAGGGTCGGGTGCAGGATCGCCGTGACATCTTCCAGGCAACCGCCGGTGTGCAGGTTGGCGGTGCGCCGCACGGCCAGCACTTCGCCGGAAGGCAAAATGCTGTCGTAGTCGTAACCCGCCGCTTTCAAGGTGCGCAGGGTTTCGTCGTCCATGGGGATGCGGCTTTCGCCATCGGTGGCCGCCTGGCGTCGGCGGCTTTGCACTTCGATCAACGCACCGACGCTGTGCTTGCCGTCACCGATCACCTGGGCCGGGCGGCGGATGGCGGCGGCCACCACTTCAAAACCAATGACCAGGATGCGCAGGTCCAGGCCTTCGTGGAAGCTCTCCAGCAATACCCGCGAGTCAAACTGGCGCGCCGCCTCGATAGCGCTTTGCACTTCTTCGATGGTCTGCAAGTCCACGGCCACGCCCTGGCCCTGTTCCCCGTCCAGCGGCTTGACCACGATGCGCTGGTGTTCGTCGAGGAACTCCAGGTTATCGTCGGCGCTGGCGGCCAGTTGCTGCGACGGCAATTTCAAACCGGCGGCGCTCAGGGTCTTGTGGGTCAGGCTCTTGTCCTGGCACAGGGTCATGCTGATGGCACTGGTCAGGTCGCTCAACGACTCGCGGCAGCGCACCCGCCGCCCGCCATGGCTGAGGGTAAACAGCCCGGCATCGGCGTCATCTACCTGCACGTCGATCCCGCGTCGGTGGGCTTCTTCGACAATGATCCGCGCATAGGGATTGAACCCCGCCTGAGGCCCCGGGCCGAGGAACAGCGGTTGGTTGATGCCATTCTTGCGCTTGATCGCGAAGGTGGTGAGGGCACGAAAGCCGAGCTTGGCGTAGAGGCTCTTCGCCTGACGATTGTCATGCAATACCGACAGGTCCAGGTAACTCAGGCCACGGCTCATAAAGTGCTCGATCAGATGGCGCACCAGCACTTCACCGACCCCCGGCCGCGAGCATTGCGGGTCTACGGCCAGGCACCAGAGGCTGCTGCCGCTTTCCGGATCGTGGAAGGCCTTTTGATGATTGAGACCCATGACGCTGCCGATCACCGCGCCGCTGTCTTCGTCCTCGGCCAGCCAGTACACCGGGCCACCTTGATGGCGCGGGGTCAACAGGTTGGCATCCACCGGCAACATGCCGCGGCCCTGGTACAGGCGATTGACGGCCTGCCAGTCGGCTTCGCTCTGTACCCGACGAATGCGGAAGCCACGAAACACCCGGGTCGCCGGGCGGTAGTCGGTGAACCACAGGCGCAGGGTGTCGGACGGATCAAGGAACAACTGCTGTGGATCGATCCCGAGGATCTGCTGGGGAGCGGCCACATACAGGGCGATATCCCGTTCCCCCGGCTGCTCATTGAGCAACTCCAGGGCCAGGCTCGCCGGGTCAGGGAAGGTATGGCCAATCAACAACCGGCCCCAGCCGCAATGCACGGCGATGGGTTGCGCGCTGGGTTCGCTGCCGTCTTCGGCCAGGCGCGCTTGCAAGCGCTCGTAGGAAGGCGCCTGGCCGCGCAGCAGGCGTTGGCTGTAGGCCGTGGCGTGAGGTTTCATCAATCAGAGTCCTTGTTCGCTGAGCCACAGGTTCAGCGCTGCCAATTGCCATAGCTTGGAGCCGCGCAGCGGGGTCAGTTGGCCTTGTGGATCGGTGAGCAGGCGGTCGAGCATCGCCGGGTTGAACAGGCCGCGATCCTGGCTTGGGTCCAGCAGCAGGTCACGCACCCAGTTCAAGGTGTCACCCTGCAAGTGCTTGAGGCCGGGCACCGGGAAGTAGCCTTTCTTGCGGTCGATGACCTCACTGGGGATGACCCGGCGCGCCGCTTCCTTGAGCACTTGCTTGCCGCCGTCCGGCAGCTTGAATTTACCCGGCACCCGGGCCGACAACTCCACCAGGCGGTAGTCGAGGAACGGCGTACGGGCTTCCAGGCCCCAGGCCATGGTCATGTTGTCCACGCGCTTGACCGGGTCGTCCACCAGCATCACCGTGCTGTCCAGGCGCAGGGCCTTATCCACCGCGGCATCGGCCCCCGGTTGTGCGAAATGTTCGCGCACGAAGTCGCCGGCGGCGTCATTGGCGGTCAGCCATTGCGGCGCGACAGTGGCGGCGTAATCGTCGTAGCTGCGATCAAAAAACGCATCGCGGTAGGCGGCGTAAGGGTCGCTGGCCCCGTCCACCTGCGGGTACCAGTGATAGCCGGCAAACAACTCATCGGCTCCCTGGCCGCTTTGCACTACCTTGCAATGCTTGGCCACTTCCCGGGACAGCAGGTAGAAGGCGATGCAGTCATGGCTGACCATCGGTTCGCTCATGGCGCGGAACGCAGCCGGCAGTTGCTCGATGATCTCACTTTCGGCGATGCGCAATTGGTGATGCTGGGTGCCGTAGTGTTTGGCGATCAGGTCCGAATACTGGAATTCGTCACCACGTTCGCCGCCGGCATCTTCAAAACCAATGGAGAAGGTCGACAAGTCCTGCACGCCCACTTCCCGCAACAGGCCCACGAGCATGCTCGAATCCACCCCGCCCGAGAGCAGCACGCCCACATCCACTGCGGCGCGTTGACGGATCGCCACGGCTTCGCGGGTGCTGTCGAGCACGCGGTCGGTCCAGTCTTCCAGGGTCAGGTTTTTTTCATCCTCATGGGGGCCGTAGGGCAGGGTCCACCAGGTTTTCTGCTCGGTGGTGCCGTTGGCATCGATACGCATCCAGCTGGCAGGCGGCAGTTTTTCGATACCCGCGAGCAACGTGCGCGGCGCGGGCACCACGGCATGGAAATTCAGGTAGTGGTTGAGCGCCACCGGGTCGAGGATCGGGTTGATATCGCCGCCCTTGAGCAGCGCTGGCAACGCCGAGGCAAAACGCAGGCGCTGGCCGGTGCGCGACAGGTACAAGGGCTTCACGCCCAGGCGGTCACGGGCGATGAACAGGCGCTGGCTGTCGCGCTCCCAGATCGCGAAGGCGAACATGCCGTTGAGCTTGGGCAGCAGTGCTTCGCCCCAGGCGTGGTAGCCCTTGAGCAGCACTTCGGTATCGCCACCGGAATAAAACGCGTAACCCAGGGCTTCGAGTTCGCTGCGCAATTCGGGGAAGTTATAGATCGCGCCGTTGAAGGCCAGGGACAGGCCCAACTGGGCATCGACCATCGGTTGGGCGGAGCCATCCGACAGGTCCATGATTTTCAGGCGCCGATGGCCCAGGGCAATCGGCCCTTGGGCATGGAAACCCCACGCGTCGGGGCCGCGAGGGGCCAAGTGATGGGTGATGCGCTCAATGGCTGCCAGGTCGGCAGGTTGGGCATCGAAACGTAACTCGCCAGCTAATCCGCACATAAATTCCTTACCGGTTTTTCCGTTGGGGAGGGATAAAAACGCACCCGTCAATACGGCGGGTACCCAGAGACTGACCCCATCCGTGTTGCGGGAGTTTTAGAACAATGCGTTATAAGGCAAATGGCCTGCGCTGTTTTTGCAGCGGGTATCGCACGCCGTGGCCTGGCGTTGAAGGGCGGTATATAGATAGGCAATGACATACAAATAGTGGGCGGTTCAGCGGGCTGAACGCCCCGCTATTCGAATCGGTTTTCAGGCGCGATGGGCTTAGGGTGTGGAGCCATGTTCAACGTCATAAGGGACGTGGTAGATGACACAAACACCCGAGCAAAAACAGGCCCCCCGCGTTGTGGCGCCAGAGGAGCGGTTGCGGGCCCTGCTGGATATCACCGGCCACCTGGACAAGGCGCAGACCCTGATCGAGACGTTGCCGACGTGGTTGGAGGCGGCCACGCCCGGCGCTCTTGAAGCCCTGGAAAAGGCCCACGCGGAAAGTGAGGCACCCCGCCAGCGAGCGCGCCGGCTACTCAACCGCGTCAAGCCCCTGGATACGTTTTGCGCCGAGCAACTCACAGCCTTTTTGGCCACCAAGGCGCTGAACACCCTGGATATCCACCACGACACACTGGAGGTACCCACACGCAACCTCAATGGAGTCGGCCCGGATCTGGGCGGCCTGCTGATAGAAACCGTGAACCTGCAAAAGCACAGCCTGTTGCAGGCCGCCATGCAGAACTTTGCGGCGGCCAGTGCCGCACCCGGTGGCCTGCCGCAGGCCGCCGTGGTACGTGTCGGCGCGAAACGGCTGGCATCGCCGACGTTGACCGCTGCGCAGTTTGTGCAGTATTGCCGTGAGCTGGACCTGGGGGCCGCCTACCAGGCGCATATTCGCGAGATCTTCAATCTGCCCGCCCCCGAAGAAGGGCCGGTCGACCCCACGCGCGGTTACAACCCGGCACTCGCCGCGATTGGTCAATCGCGGTGCATGGACATGCAGGTTGATCTGCACATTGCCTACGCCAGGCGCGATCTCGACGAGGCCACTTACCGGCTGTTGCAGCAACTGATCTGCGCGGATTTTCCCGCGAGCGAGGTCACATCGATGTTGCTCGATGGCAAACCATTGGCCTGGCATGGGGTGAGTATCAATGAGGTTTGCATCTGGAGCGTGTTGATATTTTCCCATCACACCTACGACGCTTTTGCCAGCGGGCCGTTTCTGGTGTACATGCCCAACGAGCCGGTCAGGCCGTGGTACCGGTATGCGTCGCTGGAGGATTTCAAGCTCTACCTGACCCTCAAGCTTCAGGTGAAAAGCTACCGCCTTTTTTTTAACGGCTACCTCGACGAGGCGCAGCGCTTCGATTTTTTCCAGCGGTTCGACCGCACCCGCACCCTTTACGCCGTAGAACCGTTGCCGGTCATTGGTAACTTGTCGGCGTTTTTTTTCAGTGCCTATGTGACTAAGTTGCAACTGGACGCGCAGGTCCTGGCGGTGCCCAAGGCGCAAGTCGACGAAGAAGCCCGCCAGCAGCGCTTGCAGGACTACATGGATGTCGGCCTGACCGTATTGAACGTGGCCGGCCTGGTCGTGCCGCTGTTGGGCCAGTTGATGATGGGCGTGGCGGTCGGCCAACTGCTGGGCGAGGTGTTCGAGGGGGTTGAGGACTGGCGCCACAATGACCGTCAGGAAGCGCTGAAGCATTTGGTCAATGTCGCAGAAAACCTCGCCACCATGGCGTTGTTCGCCGCCGGTGCCAGCGTAGTGGGGCGACTGCGACAGACGCAGGCCAATGCGCAGCGGTTCTTCGACGGGATGGAAGCCGTCAAGCTAGGGGACCGCAGTTCGCGCTTGTGGCGCGGTCGCACGATGCCTTATCGCCAGGCGCTGGACATTACAGGAACGGTGGCCAGCCCCAGGGGTATCTATCAGATCCTTGGGCAGTCCTATGTCAAGGTCGAGGGCTCGCTGTACGCCATTGCCTTTGATGAGCGCACCGGTTACTGGTGGGCCTTGCACCCGCTGCGCGAGTCGGCGTATCGCCCGTTCCTGACCCACAATCGTCAGGGCGGCTGGCAGTTCACCTTTGAGCATTTGCACGAATGGCGTGACCCCGAGTACCTGCTCAAACGCCTGGACCCCAGCCTCGCAGACCTGCCCGACGGCCATCTGAAAGATATTGCCAGCATCACCGACATGACCACGCCCCGCCTGCAACAACTGGCCCTGGAAAGCCTGCCGCTGCCGGAGCGCTTTCGTGAGTGTGCAATGCGGTTCAACCTCAATCAAAAGGTCCGGGATCTGCTCTGGCAACTGGAGCACCAGCCATCCCCGGACCCGAGCACGGCGCATACCCAGTTGCTGGCGCTGCCCATGGTCGAAGGCTGGCCCCAGGGAAGGTTTTTCGAGGTGCTGGACCAAGAGGGTGTATTGCTTGAGCGCTACCCTGACACGGCACCGTTCGACTATGAAGACCTGAGTATTCACATTACCGAACAACAGTTGCACGAAGGCAAGGTCATCTCCACGACACTGGCGGCACTGGACGCCGATGAGAGCCAGCAATTGCTGGGCGGGGTGTATTCGGCGCAGGCGGCGCCCGCGGTATTGAGGCGGCGTTTGGCTGCCGCCCTCAGGCCCAATCATCGGCGGGTGTACGAAAAGCTGTACGAGGATTACGACAGGCTTGACCTGGGTGATCATGGCCTGCTCAAGCAGCACTACCCGCAGTTACCGACCCGCCTCGCGTGGGAGGTCATGACTGGCATCCCGACAGAACAACGCTGGGCATTGCGGCGCACCGGGCGGATCCCGCTGCTGGTGGCGCAGCGGGCGCGGGAAACCCTGGAAACGCTGTATGAAGATCAGGCCGTGCTCGGCTTGCATCTGCCGGAGTTGGCGGATGAGGCTACGTGGCGCCTGGCGCTGGGGTTGTTCGACGGGCTGCCGGGCTGGCCCGAAGATGTTTTTCTGCAATTGCGCCAAGCGTCAGCGACGGGGCGGGTGCTGGGGCAGGCGGGCAACCAGGCCGCTGTATTTAGACGGACGTTGATTCATTCGGCCAAGGGTTTTGAAACCCTCGACTCACAGGACGTCGTGGCGGGCACGGCATTCGGCGGCCCACAGGGTTTCTATCAGGCCGTTCTCGAGAGCCTGGCGCCCGCACAGCGCGCAAGGTTGCAACTGGAGGGGAGCAGCGCCGACGTTCAGTTGCGTAATAAAGTCATATTCAAGGCGCGGGATGAACGCGGCCAGCTTTCCCGTTACCTCTGGCCTGAACGGGCGGCGCTGCCCGAGCAACCGGTGGCCTGCGTGCAGGCGATGAGGAAGGAGCAGGTCAAGCATCCGCTGGAACTGGTGCGCAAGGTGCGCAAGCTCTACCCGTTGTTTGATGAGGCGCGCATCGCGACCTTCCTCCAGGGGCTGGGGCCGGATCACCTGGCCCGGGCCAAGGCGGTTGGCGCGCTTGAACAGCAGTACGAGGCCTTGCGCCGTGCGCTCAAGCTGTGGTGCAGCGAGACGGCTTCGCTGGAGAAACTACCCAACCCCGTGGCGGACTATCGCTGGAGCCGCCTGCAATCGGCGCAGACGATCAAGCGCTGCTGGCAATCGGCGATGCTGCTGGCCGATGCATACGGTGAAAAGGTTCCCAGCCTGAGCCTCGATGGTATGGCCGTTGGCCCCTTGCCGACATTGCCGGCGAGCATCCGATTTGACGCCATCGAGCAACTGTCGCTCAAGCGCATGGGACTCAACGATGACGTTGCCTACTTTCTCAAGCACTTCAAAGGTCTACGTTCGCTGGAGCTGACCGGTAACGAGCTGACGCTTTTGCCCGAAGCGCTGTCCCAGATGCCTGAACTGCAACGCTTGTACTTGAACGGCAACCGCTTGCAACTCACCGAATACACACGGGCCAAGCTCGCGGATATGCGCGAGCTCAGGGTCTTGAACCTCAGCGACAACCCGTTGATCGATCCGCCGCTGGTCAGTCGGATGTTTGAGTTGCGCCATCTGGTCCTGAGCAATTGCCGGCTCAAGGATTTGCCCAGTGGTCTGCTGCGCATTCCTAATCTGGAAAGTGTTGACCTGCGTGACAATGACATCGCCCAGTTGCCCGGCTGGCTCTTCACCCAGACGCGGCAAAGGGCCGAGATCATTAACTTGCGCCACAACCCGCTGGATTCGCGCAGTCAACTGTTGTTGAGCAACTTTCGCAACAGCGTGGGGGTGGGCATGGGGTTTATCGAGGACGATATCGCCCGGCTCAACGAGCAGCGCGCCCGTGAGCTATGGTTGACGCAGGATGGGGCCAGGGGGGTGGCCGAGAAGGAGCTGGCCTGGAAGGGACTCAATGATGAACCCGGTTCCGACGGCCTGTTCAAGCTGCTGGCCGAGCTGGGGGGTACGGCCGATTCGATGCAGGTGCGTGAAGATATGGCGCGTCGGGTATGGCGGGTACTGGATGCCGCTGCCGCCGATGTGAAATTGCGCGAAGAGATTTTTGAGCGTGCCGGCACACCGTTGAATTGTGACGACGCCGCCGCAGTGAGTTTCAGCAATCTGGAAGTATTGGTTGAGGTCAACGAAGCAACCAGGCTGTTGGAAGGCGGGCAGATGAATGCCAAATCGTTGTTGCGCCTGGGCAAGGGCCTGTTCCGCCTTGAGCAACTGGAGGGCATGGCCCGCGCCCATAGCAACGAGCATCCGCTGTCGGACCCGCTGGAGGTCAGCCTTGCGTACCGTACCGGGCTGGTCGATCAGTTTTACTTGCCGGGCCAACCCCGGCACATGCGCTTTTCCCGATTGGGCGGGGTCACGCCGCAGGCGTTGCGCGCTGCCGAGTCTCGGTTGCGGGCAGCCGAGTTGTCGCCGGCGCTGCAGAAGTTTCTGGTGGAGCTGCCATTCTGGGTCGGCTATCTCAAGCGCACCTTCAGTCGCGGCTTCGAGCAGGTGAACGAGCCCTACGACCAACGTCTGCAAGCGGTGTTCGACCAGGGCCTGACCCTGGATGACGTGTCCTATCGCGACCAGATGAATGAGGTACTCAGGGAGCAGAGGCTAGCCGAACAAGCAGAGCTGGAACGCCTCACCGAGGAGGCGTTGAAATACCAAGAGTTGGTCGGCTGCGGTTTACCGTTAGCTTGAATGCCCGGTCACATTGCTGCGCACCAACGTGCGCAGGGCAAAACGATTCGGGTGGCAGGCTTCGGCCACGCTTCTGGGCAAGGGCAGTGGCTCGTTGTCGAGCCAGGCGGCGAGTAGCTCGGCGCTCAACGGTGCGGTGATCAGCCCACGGGAGCCATGGCCGCTGTTGACGTACAGGCCGTCCAGCCACGGGCAGGCTATGTCGGGCGTCTGGCGCGCATCCTTGCGCAGGGCCGCGTAGGCCTCGGCGAAGGCCGGGCTGTCGGCCAACGGTCCGACAATCGGCAGGTAGTCCGGGCTGGTACAGCGGAACGCGGCACGGCCTTGCAGGGTGTCCGGGGCGAGGCTGGAGGCTTGCAGGCGTGCGGCCAGGTCGGGCGAGATGGCCGCAAGCAGCGCCAGGTTGTCTGCGTGGTCGGCGGCGGTGGCAGTCAAGTCGTCGCTCTTGAAATCGAAGCTGGCCCCCAGCGTGTGTTCACCCAGGCGAGGCGGGGCCACGTAGCCTTCGGCGCAAACCACGGTGGCCAGGCTTTGACTGCTGCCGGTCTGTGGCACGCGGGTGATTTGCCCGCGGATCCGTTTGAGGGGCAATTGGGCACTCGCCGCAAAGCGCTTGACCTCGGCCGCCCCGGCCAGCACCACCACCGGTGCGCTGGCCAGCAACCGCTCGCCGTCAAAGGCTTGCCATTGGTCATCGACCTTGCGCAGGTCCAGGGCATCATGAAGGGTCAGGATCTCGATGCCCGGCTGATGCGCCTGCCATTCGCACAATGCGGGCGGGTGGACCCAGCCGCCCTCGGGGTAGAACAAGCCGCCCGACTCAAGGCCGATACCGGCCTGCGCCTGCGCCTGCTGCTGATCCAGTTGATGGACCAACTGCGGATCGAAGGCTGCTGCCAATTGCGCCTGGCGTGCGGCCTCCTTGGGGTTGAAGGCCAGTTGCAAGACCCCGCAATTGTCCCAGTCGAGCCCGCGCTGCAAATGCTGGAGCAGGCGGCGGGTATGACCAAAACCACTGACAATCATCTGCGACAGCGCGGTGCCATGGGCGGACAACTTGAGGTACAGCACACCCTGAGGATTGCCTGAGGCTTCTTGCGCCAGGCTGTCATGGCGCTCCAGCAGGCTGACCTGCCAACCCCGCGCCGCAAGGCTGGCCGCGGTGGTGCAACCGGCCATGCCGCCGCCGATGACCAGGGCCCGGCGTTCACCGCTGTGCGCCGGCGGGCGGGCGAACCAGGGCTTGATCGCTGGCGGCGCGGGTGTTTGCGACGGCCAGCCGAGGAATTCGCCACGCAGGATTTCCCACTTGTGACCGATGCCCGGCGTGCGCTTCATCTTGAACCCGGCGCCATTGAGCAGGCGCCGTACCCAGCCGGTGCTGGTGAAGGTACTGATCGTCGAGCCCGGTGCCGCGAGTCGGGCCAGTTCGGCAAACAGTTCGGCGGTCCACATGTCGGGGTTTTTCGCCGGGGCAAAGCCGTCGAGAAACCACGCATCGACCTGCGCGTCCAGTTGCGGCAGTTGTTCCAGGGCATCGCCAATCAACAGCGTCAGGGTCACGCGTCCTGCGTCCAGCACCAGGCGCTGGAAGCCCTGGTGAATGGCCACGTATTGCGCCAGCAGTTGGTCGGCCCACGGCTTGAGTTCCGGCCACAGGGCCAGGGCACGTTCCAGATCGGCACGGCTCAGGGGGTACTTTTCGACACTGACAAAATGCAGGCGGGCGCCGGGCGCTGCGTGCTGGTCAAACAGCTGCCAGGCGCACAGGAAATTCAACCCGGTACCAAAGCCGGTCTCGCCGATCACCAGCCGCCCACCCTCGGGCAGCGCGGCAAAGCGCTGCTGCAGGTGGTTCTGTTCAAGGAACACATAACGGGTTTCGTCCAGGCCCGACTGGTCGGAGAAGTACACGTCGTCGAAGACCCGCGAGCGCGGGCGTCCCTGGTCGTCCCAGTCAAGCTGGGCATTTGGCGATACGGGGTTCATGGGCAACTCGGCAAAGACAAGGCGGCCATTCTAGCCGATCGCGGGAGCGCCGGCCGATCCGCGCCGGCCTGTGGTGGTAGCCCGTTGATGGTTGCACGCAAAAAACCTCTGTAAAGGACCCGCTAACGATCAACTATCTGCGTAAATTCAAAGGCTTGCGTCGGGTTATGGTGGATGGTTGATTAACGGGCAATAAAGGACATTGCGCATGCCGGACCAGGATGATTTGACCAAGACATGTACCCAATTGACGCAGCGCCAGCTACAAGCGGCGTTGCTGGAAATCACCCGCGACCTGTCCAAGGCCGAGGTCCTGCAAAAGCGCCTGCCGGGCTGGATGTTGAACGCCCCCAAAGGGGTACTGGAGGCGCTGGAACGGGAGGCCGCGCAGCTTGACGAGGCCAGGGCCGCCGTCGCAGGACGCTTGCGCCCATTGCGCTCACTGGATGAGTTTTGCGGTGCGCAGTTGAAGGCCTACTGCCAGAGGCAATGGCAGGTCACGGTCGAGCCGCACAAGGACCTGTTCGTGCGGGCTTTCTACGAATACCAGAAAGACGTGCTGCCGCTGGAATATGTCCGCAGTGTCAAGCTGGAGCAGCAGACCCTGTTGCACATGGCCCTGCAGAACTTTACCGAGGAGCAAGCGCAAGAGGCGCATTTTGCGCCGCCGTCGCGGCTGCAATCGGGTTCAGGCCTGGGTGGGGTGATCCCTGTCTCCGTGCAGGCATTTGCCAAGGGTTGCCGGGATCTTGATGTCGGCAGCCTGTATCAGCAGCACATCAGTGACGTGTTCAACCTCGACGTTGGCGAGCCCGACGATGACGCCTATTTCAATGGCGTGGCGCTCGATATCGGTTGGATGAAAACCCTGGATCTGAAAATCGACGCGCACATTGCCTGCATGCGCGGCGATATCACCCCCGCTACCTATGGCCTGTTATGCACCCTGCTGGATCGCAAGATGGACCCCGTGCAGGCCAGGGGCCTGATGTTTCAAGGGCGCCAGGTCATCTGGCAGGGCTTGAATGCGCTGGATTGCTGCCTGTGGAGTGTGCTGGTGTTTTCTGGCCGGCCGATTGCCGATTACCCGCAGGAGCCCTGTGTGGTGTACATGCCCAATGAGCCGGGGCGACCTTTTTTTGAGTACCCATCGCTCAACGACTTCAAGCTCTATCTGGATCTGAAGCTGGAAGTCAGCACCTACCGCACCTTTTTCACGGGGTACCTGGGGGAAATAGACCGGGTCGACTTTTTCCGTCGCTTTGACCAGCACCGTACCCTCGGTGTATTGGAGGCCAAGCCCATCACCACCAGCCTGGGGCAGCACTTTTTTGCCACCTACGCGGGCAAATTGCAGATCGACGCCCGGACCCTGGCGGTCCCGGTGGCGGATGTGGATGAGCAGGTGCGCAAACAGCGTCTGCTGGACTACCTGGACGCGGGGCTGACGCTGCTCAATCTCGCCGGCTTTGTGGTCCCGGCATTGGGCCTGTTGATGACCAGCGTGGCGGTGGGGCAGATGCTCGGCGAGGTGTATGAGGGCATTGAGGATTGGCGCCGTGGCGACAAGGAGGAGGCGCTCAAGCAGTTGGTAGCCGTGGCGCAGGACATTACCTCAATGGTGTTGTTCGCTGCGGGGACCAAGGTCGTGGGCAACGTACTCAAGCGCACCCGGCAAAGCTATGCCGGTTACTTCAAGTCGCTGGAAGCAGTGCGTTCGACGGATGGACAGCCACGGCTGTGGCACCCTGACATCGGGCAGTATTCCCACGATCAACACCTGATCGACGATGTGCCTGCCGACGCCCAGGGCGTGTACAAGGTGGGCGCTCGCTCATACGTCAAAGTCGGCGACAACCTGCATCAGGTGAGCTACGAACCGCAGCAGGGTGTGTGGCGGGCCAGCCACCGTACGCGGCAGGCGGCCTATCGGCCGCCGATGGTGCACAACGGCGAGGGGGCCTGGCGGTTTTCGTTCGAGGATCCCGAGGAGTGGGAAGACCAGGACTATCTGTTTTCCCGCCTGGAGCCGAGCAGTCGCCACCCTGCGCTGGAATCGCGCAAGCTGCGGCTGGTCAAGGACATCATGGACAAGCCCCACCGCTGGGGGTATCACCTGGCGCAGGAGTGCTTGCCTTTTCCGGCGCGCTTTCGTGATCTGTACGAGCGCTTCAGGCTGGAGCAGTCGATTCGCGACCTGGTCTGGCTATTGGAGCGTGGCGCTTACCTCAATGGGCCAAGTGCGACCACCCAGATGCACGCGTTGCCGCTGCTGCCGGGCTGGCCCGAGGGCCATTATTTCGAGGTGCTGGATGCCCAGGGTAGCGTTACGGCGCGTTATCCCGCCGCTGGCCCGTTTGATGCCGCCGGGCGCTTGAGCCTCTGCGAGCAGGCCGTGGCGCAGGGGCAGGTGTTTGATGTGTTGCTGTCTGGCCTGGATGCGCCACGCAAGGCCGGTCTGTTGGGCGAAGGGGTGCCCGCCAATGACGAGCACGCGGCATTGGCGCGTCAATTGCTCGCGCACCTCAAGGCTGATCGCAAACCGTTGTTTGAGCAGCTATACCAGGCCTACGACGGGCCGGTGCCCGAGGGCGGCGCGCCGTTGCGCGAGGCCTACCCGCCATTGCCCACCCGCGTGATGCGCGAGTTGATGGCCCAGGCGTCCTCCGTGGAGCTTCAAGCCCTGCGGGACAACCAGCGGGTGCCCATGGCCCTGGCAGAGTCGGTGCGCGTGAGCCTGGAGGCACAGCGCCTGGACCGTGCCCTGGCCGGTTTCGAGCAGCCGGAGTTGGCCGGTCTGGACACCCAGTGCGTGGCGGTACGCATGCTGCCGCACCTCGACGGCTGGGACAGCACACTGCAAGTGGAGTTGCGCCAGGGTTTACCCGCCGGGCCGTTGTTGGCCCTGGGGGCGAAGGAGGGCGCGAGCGTGCGTCGGGTGGTGGTCAGCTCGGGCGCTGGATTCACGCCATTCGATGCCCACGGGGTGAGCATGGGGGCGGCCAGGGCCGGTTCCGACGGGTTGTTCGAGGCGATCCTGCAAACGCTCTCGGCTACCCAGCGCAGCGCTCTGGAGTTGCCGTTGCATCCTGGCGAAAACGCCTGGAGGCTGCGCCGCCGCCTGGCTGCCCGGGCGCAGAGCGAACGTGTGGTGGCGGGCGAAGCTTTCTCCGATCAGGCGAGCGAGCCCCTGGCGCTGGAGGTTCCCTGTCGCATGTCTGATTCACCGGCCAGCCCGCGGCCGCTGGTGGGCAAGGTACAGAAAATTTATCCCTTGTTCAGTGATGTCCAGGCAGCCGAGTTATTGCAAAGCCTGGGGACCGACGCCCTGGCCCAAGCCAAGGCCGTCGCGCGCCTGCAGGCTGACCTGAAGCTTCTGCGCTCGATCCTCAAGCACTGGAAGAACAACCTCGGCGACCTGGCGGCGCAGCCGGGCATGGCTGATATTCGTCACAGCCGCCAGCAAGTGGCCGAGCGGATCGAAGCCTGTTGGCGCCGCCAGAGCTTCGTGCTCGATGATCACCAAGTGCCCGTGCCGGGGCTGACACTGGATGGCATGCGCGTGGGGGCATTGCCGAACCTGCCCCCCGAGATCCGCTTCGACCATGTGCGGCAACTGTCCCTGAAAAACATGCGCCTGGGCGATGACGTGGCTTATTTTCTGAAGTGCTTCAAGGGCGTGCGGCGCCTGAACCTGGACCGCAACCGCCTGACCCGCCTGCCCGAGTACCTGTCGCGCATGCCCGAACTCAACAGCCTGGCGTTGCCCCATAATCAGTTGGCGCTGACTGAGTACACCCGGCGCAAGCTGGCCGACATGAGCACGTTGTGTCTGTTGGACTTGAGCCACAACCCCATCGAGTCGCATCTGGACGTAAGCAACATGCGCGACTTGCAGACCCTGTTACTGGAGGATGCCAAGCTGGTGGACCTGCCCACCGGGATCGCACGTCTGGCCCATCTGGAACAGGTCGACCTGCGCAGTAACTGGATCACGGTGTTGCCCGACTGGTTGTTCACCTCCACACGCAGGTTCAGCCAGGCGATCAATCTGGGGGGCAACCCCTTGTCCTCGACGACGATGAGCGCCCTGATCAGTTACCGCGATGCAGTGGGAATCGGCATGGGCTATGTGGAGGACGATTCGTCACGATTCACTGAGCTGAAGGCCAGGCGCACCTGGCTGCCAGACGAGGTGGCGGCGGCCGATGCCAGCAAGCGGGCGATTTGGGCCAACCTGCGCGATGACCCGGAATCGATGCCGCTGATGGCATTGTTGGCGCAACTCTCTGGCGCCGCCGACAGCCGTTACGTGCGCGAGGACATGACCCGGCGAGTCTGGGAGGTCTTGCAGGCGACCCATGACAGCGTCGAGTTGCGCGAGCGGGTGTTCCAACTGGTGGCCCATCCGACGAACTGTGTTGATGGCGCGACAGAGATTTTCAGCCAGGTCGAAGTGCTCAAGGCCGTGGCGAACGCCACGCGCCAGGCCAGCCGTGGGCAAGGCAACTCCGGGGTGCTGCTGAGCCTGGGGCGCGGCCTGTTTCGCCTCAGTGAACTGGAAAAGATTGCGGCGACTTACGCCACCGAACATGCCAGCGAAGACCCGCTGGAGGTGAGCCTGGCGTATCGGGTCGGCCTGGCGAAGATCCTGCAGTTGCCGGGGCAACCCAAGCACATGCGCTTCGGGTCATTGGCTGACTTGACCAGCGAGAACCTGGAGCGTGCGCATGAGCAAGTCCTGATCGCCGAGCTGTCGCCGGTGTTTTTGCGGTTTATTGCCCAACTGTCGTTCTGGAAGGCCCATCTCAAGCAGCAGTTTCCCGAGACGTTCAGGCGTGCGACCGAGCCATTTGATGGGCAGCAGCAGGCGCTTTTCGAGAACAGTCAGAACCTCACCGATGGCGAATACCTGGCGCAAATGGAAGGCCTGCGCGCGCCGCGCAGGCAGGCGATCAACGAGGTGATGGAACGCCTGACCCAGCAGATGATGAAGTATCAGGACCTGAACATCTGCCATCTGCCGGAAGACTAGCCGCCAGGGTTGCGGATTGATCCACGGCAAGCCCTATGGAATTGCTTGCCCGCCTTGCAGCCCAATCCGCTAGTCTTGATCCATCTTGGAAGGGAGTCGCCCATGTTCGAATCCGCAGAAATTGGTCACGCCGTCGATAAAGACACTTACGACGCGCAAGTCCCGGCATTGCGTGAAGCCTTGCTGGAGGCGCAGTTCGAGTTGCACCAGCAGGGACGCTTCCCGGTAATCGTCCTGATCAATGGCGTCGAAGGCGCCGGCAAGGGCGAGACGGTCAAGCTGCTCAACGAATGGATGGACCCGCGCCTGATCGAAGTGCGCACCTTCGACCAGCAGACCGACGAAGAACTGGCGCGCCCGCCGGCCTGGCGCTATTGGCGGCAATTGCCGGGCAAGGGGCGCATGGGGGTGTTCTTCGGCAACTGGTACAGCCAGATGTTGCAGGCGCGGGTTCATGGGCAGATCAAGGATGCGCGGCTGGACCAGGCCATCGCCGGGGCCGAGCGCCTGGAGCAGATGCTCTGCGATGAAGGGGCGCTGATCTTCAAGTTCTGGTTCCATCTGTCCAAGAAGCAAATGAAGGCACGGCTCAAGGCCTTGCAGGACGATCCGCTGCACAGCTGGCGCATCAGCCCGCTGGACTGGCAGCAGTCCGAGACCTACGACAAGTTTGTGCATTTTGGTGAGCGCGTGCTGCGCCGCACCAGCCGGGACTACGCGCCCTGGCATGTGATCGAAGGCGTCGACGCCAATTACCGTGGGCTGACAGTGGGCAAGATCCTGCTGGAAAGCCTGCAAAATGCCCTGAAGGTGCCCAAAACCAAGGCCAGCGGTATCCAGCCGGCGCCATTGCCATCATCCGTGGACCAGATGAACCTGCTCGACAGCCTGGACATGACCCAGCGCCTGGAGAAGGACGACTACGAGGAACAACTGATTACCGAACAGGCGCGGCTTTCGGGCCTGATGCGCGACAAACGCATGCGCAAGCACGCACTGGTCACGGTTTTCGAAGGTAACGACGCGGCGGGCAAGGGCGGGGCGATCCGCCGGGTGGCGGCGGCGCTGGACCCGCGCCAATACCGCATCGTACCGATTGCCGCGCCCACCGAAGACGAACGGGCCCAGCCTTACCTGTGGCGTTTTTGGCGGCAGATCCCGGCGCGGGGCATGTTCACCGTGTTTGACCGCTCCTGGTATGGCCGCGTGCTGGTGGAGCGGATCGAAGGCTTTTGCAGCACTGCGGACTGGATGCGCGCCTACGCCGAGATCAACGATTTCGAGGAGCAACTGCGCGACGCCGGGGTGATCGTGGTCAAGTTCTGGCTGGCCATTGACAAGGACACCCAACTGGAGCGCTTCCAGGTGCGCGAACAAATCCCCTTCAAGCGCTTCAAAATCACCGAAGACGATTGGCGCAACCGCGACAAGTGGGATGCCTACCGGGCAGCGGTGGGCGACATGGTGGACCGTACCAGCACCGAGATCGCCCCCTGGACCCTGGTGGAGGCCAACGACAAGCGCTGGGCGCGGGTCAAGGTATTGCGCACCATCAACCTGGCGCTGGAAGAGGCGTTCGCCAAGTCCGATAAACACGACAAAAAGAAGAAGCATAAGTAGGCGCGAGCTTGGCTCCTACAGGGTTAGCGCCATGCTTTTGCATACGCCAGGTGAATGATCGTCGCGATCGCCTGGCGCTGGATCTATCCTCGATCTGTCTCCCAACAACGACAAGATTGAGGTAGCCCATGCGTGAAGTAGTGATCGTCGACAGCGTGCGAACCGGCCTGGCCAAGTCCTTTCGCGGCAAGTTCAACCAGACCCGCCCCGATGACATGGCCGCGCATTGCGTCAACGCCTTGCTCACCCGCAACGGCATCGACCCGGCCAGTGTCGAGGATTGCATCGTCGGCGCCGGTTCCAACGAAGGAGCCCAGGGCTACAACATCGGCCGCAACGTGGCAGTGCTGTCGCGCCTTGGCACCGGCACCGCGGGCATGACCCTCAACCGGTTCTGTTCTTCGGGGCTGCAGGCGATTGCCATCGCGGCGAACCAGATTGCCTCGGGTTGCAGCGACATCATTGTTGCCGGTGGCGTCGAATCCATCAGCCTGACCATGAAAAGCGTGAATACCGACAACCTGATCAACCCTTTGCTCAAGGAGCAGGTGCCGGGCATCTATTTCCCCATGGGCCAGACCGCCGAAATTGTCGCCCGGCGCTATAACGTCAGCCGCGAGGAGCAGGACCTGTACGCCCTGCAAAGCCAGCAGCGCACCGCTCAGGCCCAGGCTGACGGGCTGTTTGATGATGAAATCGTAGCCATGGCGGTCAAGTACAAGGTCGAGGATAAAAACACCGGCGAGGTACAGATTCTTGATGGCGTGGTCGATCGCGACGATTGCAACCGTCCAGACACCACCCTGGCCAGCCTCAGCGGGCTCAAGCCGGTGTTTGCCGAGGATGGCTCGGTGACGGCAGGCAACTCATCGCAACTGTCCGACGGCGCATCGATGACCCTGGTGATGAGCCTGGAAAAAGCCCTGGAACTGGGGCTCAAGCCCAAGGCGTTTTTCCGCGGGTTTACCGTTGCCGGTTGCGAGCCGGACGAGATGGGCATCGGCCCGGTGTTCTCGGTGCCAAAATTGCTCAAGGCCCGTGGCCTGCAGGTGGCGGACATTGATCTGTGGGAACTCAATGAGGCGTTTGCTTCGCAGTGCCTGTATGCGCGTAATCGCCTGGAAATCGACAATGCCAGGTACAACGTCAACGGTGGTTCGATCTCCATTGGCCATCCGTTCGGCATGACCGGCTCTCGGCAGGTGGGGCATCTGGTGCGTGAACTGCAGCGGCGTGATTTGCGCTACGGCATCGTCACCATGTGCGTCGGTGGTGGGATGGGGGCGACCGGGCTGTTCGAAGCTGTGCGCTGATCTATAAAACACCGAAGATCAAATGTGGGCGGGCTTGCCCGCGAATGCGGTGGGTCAGTGATGGATATATCGACTGACACACCGCATTCGCGAGCAAGCCCACCGTTGATTTGTGGTGTGTCTGATAAAAAACTTCGCCAAGGTCTACCCACATCCCCCTAGAATGCAGGTTCCTCTACCTCTGGCTCTTGGGGCACTCATGCACATCTCTTCCGGCCGCTGGGTCTACGGTTTATCCCTGACCCTGCTGACCGCGCTGCTCTGGGGCATTTTGCCGATCAAGCTCAAGCAGGTCCTGCAGGTGATGGACCCGATCACCGTGACCTGGTTTCGCCTGATGGTGTCCGGCACTTGCCTGTTCATTTACCTGGCCGCCGTCAAGCGTCTGCCCAGCCCCAAAGTCCTGGGCAAGCGCGGTGGCTGGCTGGTGGCGATGGCGGTATGCGGACTGGTGGGCAACTACGTGCTCTATCTGGTCGGGCTGAAGATGTTGAGCCCCGGCACCGCGCAACTGGTGGTGCAGATGGGGCCGATCTTCCTGATGATTGCCAGCGTGTTCCTGTTCAAGGAGCGTTTCAGCCTGGGGCAGGGCGTAGGTCTGCTGGTATTGATCATCGGTTTTGCGCTGTTCTTCAACCAGCGCCTGGCAGAGCTGTTGACGTCCCTGGGCACCTACACCGCCGGGGTGCTGACGATTCTGCTGGCAACCACCATCTGGGTGTTCTACGCCCTGGGCCAGAAGCAATTGTTGACGGTGTGGAATTCCCTGCAGGTCATGATGGTGATCTACCTGAGCTGCGCATTTCTGCTGCTGCCCTGGGTGCATCCCATGGAGGCGCTGCAACTGAGCCCGTTGCAAGGCTGGCTGCTGCTGGCGTGCTGTTTCAATACCCTGATTGCCTACGGCGCCTTTGCCGAGGCCTTGGCCCACTGGGAGGCTTCGCGGGTCAGCGCGACCCTGGCGATCACGCCGTTGGTGACGTTCGTGGCGGTGGCGATTGCGGCATGGCTATGGCCCGACTATGTGCACGCCGAGCAGATCAATGGCCTGGGCTACGGTGGCGCGGTGCTGGTGGTGCTGGGATCGGCATCGGTGGCGTTGGCCCCGTCCTTGATCGCCGGGCTCAAGGCCCGGCGTGCAAGGTTGATACAACCTCTGTAGGAGAGGGGATCAGTGCCCGGCTTCGAGCATGTTTTCCGGGCGTACCCACTGGTCGAATTCGGCATCGGTGAGGTAGCCCAACTCCAGCGCCGCTTCGCGCAGGGTCAGCCCTTGGGCATAGGCTTTCTTGGCAATCTCTGCCGACTTGTCATAGCCGATATGCGGGTTCAGCGCCGTCACCAGCATCAGCCCGCGCTCCAGATGCTCGGCCATTTGCTCGGCGTCGGGTTCAAGGCCGGCGATGCAATGTTCCTGGAAGTTGCGGCAGCCGTCGGCGAGCAAGCGGATCGACTCCAGCAGGTTGTGGATAATCACCGGCTTGTACACGTTCAACTGCAAATGCCCCTGGCTTGCGGCAATGCCGATGGTCACGTCATTGCCCAGCACCTGGCAGGCCAGCATCGACAGCGCTTCGCACTGGGTCGGGTTGACCTTGCCGGGCATGATCGAACTGCCCGGCTCATTGGCCGGCAGGCGCACTTCAGCCAGCCCGGCGCGCGGGCCCGAGCCTAGCAGGCGCAGGTCGTTGGCGATTTTCATCAAGGCCACGGCCAGGGTTTTCAAGGCGCCGGACAAAGTCGTCAGCGGCTCATGGCCCGACAGCGCGGCGAACTTGTTGGGTGCGGTGACAAACGGCAGCCCGGACAACGCGGCGATTTCTGCGGCAATGGCCTCGCCAAACCCATGGGGCGAGTTCAGGCCGGTGCCGACCGCCGTGCCGCCTTGTGCCAGTTCGTAGACGGCGGGCAGGGCACTGCGAATGGCGCGCTCGGCATAATCGAGTTGCGCGATAAACGCCGAGACTTCCTGGCCAAAGGTGATGGGCGTGGCGTCCATCATGTGGGTGCGGCCGGTCTTGACCAGCTTCATATGGCGCGCCGACAGCTCGGCCAGCCCACCGGACAGCTCACGCAGCGCCGGCAGCAACTGCTCATGCACCGCTTGTACGGTGGCAATGCTCATGGCAGTGGGGAAGCAGTCGTTGGAACTCTGGGAACGGTTGACGTGATCGTTGGGGTGCACCGGGCTCTTGCCGCCACGGGGCTTGCCCGACAGCTCATTGGCGCGGCCGGCGATCACCTCATTGGCGTTCATGTTGCTCTGGGTGCCACTGCCGGTCTGCCAGACCACCAGCGGGAACTGGTCATCGTGCTTGCCGTCGAGCACTTCGTCAGCGGCCTGTTCGATCAGGCGGGCGATGTCGGCGGGCAGGTCGCCATTGCGATCGTTGACCCGCGCCGCGGCCTTCTTGATCAGCGCCAGGGCGTGCAGGACCGCCAGTGGCATGCGTTGCTCGCCGATGGCGAAATTGACCAGTGAACGCTGGGTCTGTGCGCCCCAGTAAGCGTCATCCGGGACTTGTACTTCGCCCAGGCTGTCGGTTTCGATACGGCTCATCGCGGTGACTCTCCTTGTAGTCGGTTTGCGCAGTTTAGGCCGTGGAGGCACGCTTGGGTTCCATTAAAGCCATTTCATCGGGCAATCCCCCGCAAAACCAGGCCCTACAAGGCGTGGGGTTGAGTACCGGCGTTTTTTAGGCGCAGAATGGTCGCCCTTGGGGTCTTACCTCGCCAGCTAGAAAGGAAACTCGATGACTCGTCTTCGTGCCATCTGTACCGCGGTTGCCCTGGTATGTGCCAGCGGCCAGGTTCTTGCCGATACCGCCAGCCACAACGCCAGTGCCGAAGCCTTCCTGACCCTGGCTCACGCAGACAAGCTCGGCACCCCGGTGTACATGCAAGTGCAGCAAATGTTTGCCCAGCGTTTCGAGCAGACCAAGGCGCCTGCCGCCAAGCAAACCGTTCTGGACACCTACCAGGCCAAGGCCAACGCCGCCCTGGACCAGGCCATTGGCTGGAACAAGCTCAAGCCGGACATGGTCAAGCTGTACACCAGCAACTTCAGTGAGTCAGAACTCAAGGACCTGGTTGCCTTCTACAAATCGCCACTGGGCAAGAAAGTCCTGGAGAAAATGCCGCAACTGACCCAGCAATCGGCCCAACTGACCCAGGCCAAACTGGAAAGCGCCGTACCGGTCGTGAACAAGCTGTTGGAAGACATGACCAACGAATTGGCTCCGGCGAAAAAAGCCGCCGCGCCTGCCAAGAAGTAAGTGGAGCCAGGAATGACCATGCAACAGCGCATCGAGACGGCACTTGCCGCCCTGAGCCCGGAACACGTGAGTGTGCTGGACGAAAGCCATATGCACAGCCGTGGATTGCAGACGCACTTCAAGGCCGTGCTGGTCAGCCAGCAGTTCGACGGACTCAACCGCGTCAAGCGCCACCAGAAGGTCTACGCCACGTTGGGCGACCTGATGGGCGAGTTCCATGCGCTGGCACTGCATACCTACACGCCTGAAGAATGGGCGAAAATCGACGCAGCCCCGGCCTCGCCGACCTGCGCTGGCGGACATTGATCGGTCACGGTCAACCTCTGTAGGCGCGAGCTTGCTTGCGAAGATCGTTAACGATGACGCGCGCATTCTGAAAGCACGCGGCGTTCTCAGGTTTTTCGCGAGCAAGCTCGCTCCTACAGTTCGGGGTTTATCCCTGATAGAATCCGCAACGCGCCGCTCAGTCGGCGCGTTTTTTTGCATCCGGTTCACCCTTTGCGAGGGTAGCCACCTGGAGAGAACACCCATGACACAACCCATCGTCGTGGCGGCACTGTATAAGTTCGTCACCCTCGAAGATTACGTCGCCCTGCGCGAGCCGCTGCTGCAAGCCATGGTCGACAACGGCATCAAGGGCACCTTGCTGATCGCCGAAGAAGGCATCAACGGCACCGTTTCCGGGAGCCGCGAAGGCATTGATGGCCTGATGACCTGGCTGAAGAACGACCCGCGCATGGTCGACATCGACCACAAAGAGTCGTACTGCGACGAGCAGCCGTTCTACCGCACCAAGGTCAAGCTGAAAAAAGAGATCGTGACCCTGGGCGTCGAAGGCGTCGACCCCAACAAGAAAGTCGGTACTTACGTTGATCCACAAGACTGGAACGCCCTGATCAGCGACCCAGAAGTGCTGTTGATCGACACTCGTAACGACTATGAAGTGTCGATCGGCACCTTTGAAGGGGCGATCGACCCGAAAACCACGAGTTTTCGCGAATTTCCCGACTATATCAAAGCCAACTTCGATCCGGCCAAGCACAAGAAAGTCGCCATGTTCTGCACCGGCGGCATTCGCTGTGAAAAGGCCTCCAGCTACATGCTCAGCGAAGGGTTCGATGAGGTCTATCACCTCAAGGGCGGCATCCTCAAATACCTCGAAGAGGTGCCCCAGGAACAAACCAAGTGGCAGGGCGACTGCTTCGTGTTCGATAACCGCGTGACCGTGCGCCACGACTTGAGCGAAGGTGACTACGATCAATGTCATGCCTGCCGCACACCGGTTAGCGTAGAGGACCGCGCATCTGAGCATTACGTGGCCGGCATCAGTTGCCCGCATTGCTGGGATAAGCTGTCCGAGAAGACCCGTCGCAGTGCGATCGACCGCCAGAAGCAGATCGAACTGGCCAAGGCCCGCAATATGCCGCACCCGATTGGTTACAACTACAAGCAACCATCCACCGAGGCTTGAACCATGTCCGCGCGCCTGCTCTATGTAATGGACCCGATGTGTTCCTGGTGCTGGGGTTTTGCCCCGGTGGCCAAGGCCCTGGTTGAGCAGGCCCAGGCGGCTGGCGTGGAATTGCACCTGGTGGTCGGCGGTTTGCGCACCGGCAGTGGTTCGGCGCTGGAGCCGGCCACCCGGCGCTATATCCTGGAACACTGGCAGGCGGTGACTGAAGCCACTGGTCAGCCGTTCCGCCTGGAGGGCGCCTTGCCTGACGGGTTTGTGTATGACACGGAGCCGGCATGCCGAGCCCTGGTCACCGCGCGCAGCCTGGCGCCGGATTGCGCCTGGACCTTGCTCGGGCTGATCCAGCAGGCATTTTACGTCGAGGGTCGCGATGTGACCCGCGCCAGTGTGCTGGTGGAACTGGCCGAGACCGCCGGGGTGCCGCGTATCGAGTTTGCCGAGGCTTTTGACCGCGCCGAACAGCATGCCGCCACGGCCGCTGATTTCACCTGGGTCCAGGACCTGGGCATCGCCGGTTTTCCCACCTTGTTGGCCGAGCGCAATGGCCAATTGGCCTTGTTGACCAACGGCTACCAGCCGCTGTCCGAGCTGTCGCCGTTGCTCGGTCGCTGGCTGGAGCGAGCCGCCTGTGGCTGATCAACCCGCCGTACGCGTTGATCGGCTGACCTGGGCAGAAATCCGCCGCCTGGCCCTGCGTCATAAAAAAGCCCTGTGGATCGCCAATGGTGTCGCCGTTCTGGCGACCCTGTGCAGCGTACCGATTCCCTTGCTCCTGCCATTGCTGGTGGACGAGGTGTTGCTGGGCAATGGCGATGCCGCACTGAAGGTGATGAACCACGCGTTGCCAGCACCCTGGCAGCAGGCCGCAGGCTATATCGGCCTGATGCTGCTGATCACCCTGGTGCTGCGTTGCGCGGCGCTGGTGTTCAACGTGGTCCAGGCGCGCCTGTTTGCCGGGCTGGCCAAGGACATTGTCTATCGCATCCGCGTGCGCCTGATCGAACGGCTCAAGCGCATCTCCCTGAGTGAATACGAAAGCCTGGGCGGCGGTACCGTGACCACGCACCTGGTGACCGACCTCGACACCGTGGACAAGTTTGTCGGTGAAACCTTGAGCCGCTTCCTGGTGGCGATGCTGACCCTGGTCGGCACCTCCGGCATCCTGATGTGGATGCACTGGAAGCTGGCGCTGTTGATCCTGTTGTTCAACCCATTGGTGATCTACGCCACGGTGCAGTTGGGCAAGCGGGTCAAACACCTGAAGAAGCTGGAAAACGACAGCACCTCGCGGTTCACCCAGGCCCTCACGGAAACCCTGGACGCCATCCAGGAAGTGCGCGCGGGCAATCGCCAGGGCTTTTTCCTCGGGCGCCTGGGGCAGCGTGCCCAGGAAGTACGTGACTTTGCCATCAACTCCCAGTGGAAAAGCGATGCATCCAGCCGCGCCAGCGGCCTGCTGTTCCAGTTCGGGATCGATATCTTCCGTGCGGCAGCGATGCTCACGGTGCTGTTTTCCGACCTGTCCATCGGCCAGATGCTCGCGGTGTTCAGCTACCTGTGGTTCATGATCGGCCCGGTGGAACAACTGCTGAACCTGCAGTACGCCTACTACGCCGCCGGCGGTGCGCTGACGCGCATCAACGAACTGCTGGCCCGTGCCGACGAACCGCAATATGCCGGGGGCGAAGATCCGTTTACCGGACACCAGACCGTGGGCATCGAAGTGCGGGGCCTGGACTTCGGCTATGGCGAAGACCTGGTGCTCAACCAGTTGAACCTGGCGATTGCCCCCGGGGAAAAGGTCGCGATCGTCGGTGCCAGTGGCGGCGGTAAAAGCACCCTGGTGCAACTGCTGTTGGGGCTCTACACCCCACAAGCGGGGACGATCCGCTTCGGCGGCGCGACCCAGCAGGCCATTGGCCTGGAAACCATTCGCGAGCATGTCGCGGTGGTGCTGCAGCATCCGGCGCTGTTCAACGACACCGTGCGCGCCAACCTCACCATGGGCCGCGAGCGCACTGACCAGGCCTGTTGGCAGGCCCTTGAAATTGCCCAGTTGGATGCTACGGTCAAAGGGTTGCCTCAAGGTCTGGACAGTATTGTCGGGCGCTCGGGCGTGCGTTTGTCCGGTGGCCAGCGCCAACGCCTGGCGATTGCCCGGATGGTGCTGGCTGAGCCAAAAGTGGTAATTCTCGACGAAGCCACCTCGGCCCTGGATGCGGCTACCGAGTACAACCTGCACCAGGCTCTGGCGCGGTTTCTCAGTGGGCGTACTACACTGATCATTGCTCACCGTTTGTCGGCGGTGAAGCAGGCTGATAGGGTATTGGTGTTTGACGGTGGACACATCGCCGAAGATGGCGACCACCAGCAACTGATAGCCGATGGCGGCTTGTACGCCAAGCTTTATGGACACTTGCAACAAGTTCGCTGAATCGATCCCGGCTCCGGCCCTGAAGGGGTCGTGTTTGGCCTCGGCTGTGCTGTCAGGAGCAGTTTTTACTCGCCTGTGCTGATGCAAGGGATCTCATGAAGCAGAAGCGAACTCTCGGAACACCCCGGTTGCTCGGTATTGTCTGGCCCTTTATTGCCGTCGTGCTGTTCCAGGCGCTGCTGGGCTGCGTCAGTCTTTACGTGCTGTCGGCCGTGCGCGGCTATGTGGCGGGCGAGAGCCTGTGGTCCAAGGGTCAGAAAGACGCCATCTACTACCTGACCCTGTACGCCGACAACCGCGACCAGGCGACCTTTCTCAAATACCAGAACGCCATTGCCGTCCCCCAGGGCGGGCACGAGCTGCGTATCGCCCTGGATCGCTCCAGTCCTGACCTGGCGGCGGCGCGCCAGGGGATTCTTAAAGGCGGCAATCATCCTGACGACGTGTCGAGCCTGATCTGGCTGTACCTCAACTTTCGCCATTTCAGCTACCTGGAAAAAGCCATCGAACTGTGGACCGTCGGTGACAGCTACCTGGTGCAACTTGATGAGCTGGCGCAGGAGATGCACCGGCAAATCATCGCCGATCGGGTCAGCAGTGCCGATATCCATGCCTGGAAAAACCGTATCATCGCCATCAACGAGGGGGTGACGCCGGCGGCCAAGGCCTTCAGCGATGCCTTGGGTGAAGGCTCCAGGGTGATTCTGCGCCTGTTGCTGATCACCAACCTGGCCACTGCCTTGGGGCTGATCGCCTTGGCGTTGCTGCGCACGCGCAAGCTATTGGCCCAGCGCCATGCGTTTGCCGATGCCTTGCAATTGGAGAAGGAGCGGGCGCAGATCACCCTGGAGTCCATCGGCGATGGAGTGATCACTACCGATGTCGATGGGGCTATCGCCTACATGAACCCGGCGGCGGAATCCCTGACCCACTGGAACGCGGCCCAGGCGCAAGGGCTGCCGTTGGCTGCGTTGTTCAATCTGCTGGATGAACACGCCCAGGCCGACGGGTTTACCCTGATCGACCATATTCTTGACGGCCAACTCAGCGGTGGCAGCGAGCACTCCAAGCTGATCCAGCGCCTGGATGGCAGTACCGTCTCCGTGACCCTGGTGGGGGCACCGATCCGCAGTGCCGGCAAGGTCAGTGGCGCGGTGCTGGTGTTGCACGACATGACCCAGGAGCGTCAGTACATTGCCAATCTGTCCTGGCAGGCGACCCATGATGCCTTGACCGGGCTGGCCAATCGGCGTGAATTTGAATATCGCCTAGAGCAGGTGCTGCATGGCGTCGGGCGCCAGCAGTCGGCGCGCCATGCCTTGATGTTCCTCGACCTGGACCAGTTCAAACTGGTCAACGACACCTGTGGCCATGCGGCGGGCGATGAACTGTTGCGGCATATCTGCGCCTTGCTGCAATCGGACCTGCGCGAAGGCGATACCCTGGCCCGCCTGGGTGGGGACGAGTTCGGCATCCTGCTGGAAAACTGCCCGGCGCCGGTGGCCGAGAAGATCGCCGAGAGCCTGCGACATACCGTGCAAAACCTGCACTTCGTCTGGAAAGGCCGACCGTTTGTCACCACGGTCAGTATCGGCCTGGTGCATATCTCGCACACCCCGACCACCCTGGAGACGTCATTGCGTGCCGCGGATATGGCCTGCTACATGGCCAAGGAGAAGGGGCGCAACCGGGTGCAGGTCTATCATGCCGACGACACTGAGCTGTCGTTGCGCTTTGGCGAAATGGCCTGGATCCAGCGCCTGCACATGGCCCTGGAAGAGGACCGCTTCTGCCTGTATGCCCAGGAAATCGCGCCCTTGGGCCACACCGAGGCGGGGGCCGGGCATATCGAGATCCTGCTGCGCCTGCACGATGAAGCGGGGCGGATCATTTTGCCTGACAGCTTTATCCCGGCCGCCGAACGCTACGGGTTGATGACCTCGCTGGACCGCTGGGTGGTAGAGAACGTGTTCAAGCTGATCGCCCGTTGCATGCTCGAGCGACCTGGCAGGCCCATGGCGATGTGTGCGATCAACCTGTCGGGCATCACCATCGGCGATGACGATTTCCTGCGTTTCCTGCGGGAGAAGTTCAGTGCCTATGGGATTCCACCTGGCATGATCTGTTTTGAAATCACCGAAACCAGCGCCATTTCCAACCTGGGCAGCGCGATTCGTTTTATCAATGAGCTCAAGGCGTTGGGTTGCTGCTTCTCCCTGGATGACTTTTGTGCCGGAATGTCCTCATTCGCCTACCTCAAACATTTACCTGTAGACTTCCTGAAGATCGATGGAAGTTTCGTAAAGGATATGCTGGACGACCCGATTAACCGCGCCATGGTCGAAGTGATCAATCACATCGGCCATGTCATGGGTAAACGCACGATTGCCGAGTTTGTCGAAACGCCGCACATCGAGCAGGCACTGCTCGAGATCGGCGTGGACTACGCTCAGGGCTACCTGATTGAGCGCCCGCAATTGTTTACCTTTGACAGTTTGCAATGTCGACCTGCGCGCCCGCAGCCTCTGTTATTCAGGGCGCCCGGCACGTTCCGCTGAAACATCTGCTGGTCTGTACACATCACAAATCAAAAGGAGCCCGACAGTGATCGACACATTCAGCAGAACCGGCCCGCTTATGGAAGCCTCAAGTTACCCCGCCTGGGCTCAGCAATTGATCCAGGACTGTAGCGAGAGCAAGCGCCGCGTTGTCGAACACGAACTGTACCAGCGCATGCGCGATAACAAGCTCAGCGCCAAGACCATGCGCCACTACCTGATCGGTGGCTGGCCAGTGGTGGAACAGTTCGCGTTGTACATGGCACAAAACCTGACCAAGACCAAGTTTGCCCGACATCCTGGGGAGGATATGGCGCGACGTTGGTTGATGCGCAATATTCGTGTGGAACTGAACCATGCCGATTATTGGATGCACTGGGCGCGCGCCCATGGCGTCGGCCTGGAAGAGCTGCAGGCGCAACACGTACCGCCAGAGCTGCATGCGCTGAGTCATTGGTGCTGGCACACCAGTTCGGCCGATTCGTTGATCGTTGCCATTGCCGCCACCAACTACGCCATCGAAGGCGCCACTGGGGAGTGGTCTGCGCTGGTGTGTTCAACGGGGGTGTATGCCGCTGCTTTCCCTGAAGAAGACCGCAAGCGCGCCATGAAGTGGCTGAAGATGCATGCCCAGTATGACGACGCACACCCGTGGGAGGCGCTGGAGATTATTTGCACCCTGGCGGGGATGAACCCGAGCAAGGCGTTGCAAGTGGAGTTGCGCCAGGCTGTGTGCAAAAGCTACGACTATATGTACCTGTTCCTGGAGCGCTGCATGCAGTTGGAGAAAGCTCCGGTGACCCGCGAGCGTCAAGTCCTGGCGACCAGCGAAGCCTGACCCGGGCATGGCGGGGTAGCGTTTACCCCGCCATTGCCAGGCGGTTACGGCCTTCGCGCTTGGCCACGTACAAGGCATTGTCGGCGCGGCGCAGCAGGCTCTCGGCCGACTCGCCCGCCAGCAACGTCGCGCAACCCAGGCTCACCGTCAATTCGATACGCGTAGCGTCTGCCCAGTAGTCCCGGGCCTGCGCTGCCTGGCGCAGGCGTTCGCCGACCAGGGTGGCGGCCTCGCGGCTGGTGTTGGAAAGCAGGATCAGGAACTCGTCCCCACCAAACCGAAACACCATATCCACATTGCGCAACTGGCTTTTGATCGAGGCAGCGACGGCCTTGAGCACTTTGTCGCCGGTGGCGTGGCCGTGGCTGTCGTTGATGTGCTTGAAGTGATCGATGTCGAGCATCAGCAAGGACAGCGGATGCAGGTGCCGCTTGGCCATTTCGATCTCGCGGCCCAGGGTCTGGTCCATGGCGACGCGGTTCCCGGTCTCGGTCAGTGGGTCGCGCAGGGCGGTGCGGGTCGCGCAGCGATACAGCAAGGCGTTGCGCATCGGGTAGAGCAGGCTGGCCAGCAGCGACTCCAGATTGCCCTGTTCCTCCTCCGTGAAACGCTGGTTGCGGCGAAACACCAACTCTCCCAGGTGCTCGCCCTCGTGGCTGAGGCTGTAGCTCACGGAGTGATGGCCACGCTGGCCGTATTCCAGGCGCAGGTCGCTGGCTTCATGGCGGTATTGCAGGGCATCCAGGGGCACAAGGCGTTGCACTTCGCGAAAGAACAGGCCAAGGATTCGCTCCGCCTCCAGGCTGGTCTGCAATTGCAGGTTCAGTTGCTGGCGCAGTTGCCCAAGGCTGATGGGGCGCCGTGCGATAAGGGAAGGCTGGCCAAAGCCCAGGCGTTGCAATTTGGCACTGTCGAAGTCAATTGCGTTGGTCTGGGTCGGTGTTTTCATAAGCGGGTAGGCCTCTAAGCACTTAATGCTGTCTTACAGGCTCAATGGGAGCGGCCGCTGGCGGGCGCCTTACTGTTCCTTCAGTTCTGTAAAACATAGGTAACAGTCTAGTCCGCTTTGCCGGGGGTTATAACCCCTGATCCCATGCCACACGTCTTTACGTCGTGCCGCCTGTTTGAAGCAAATTGGAGCGAAAAGCGTGCCATTTCGTGCAATATTTTTTATTGCTTATAAAACAAGGGGATGGGATTTAGTGCGTATGCACAGCGCTGGGAATTTGGCGCCAGCCCCTGTGGGGGGGCTTGTTGTGGCGAGCGGGCTTGTCCCGCGTCGGGTGGCGTAGCCGCCCCAAAACCTGCCGACTCGGTATGTCTGAAACAACTGCGGTTTCTGGGGTGGGGCTGCTACGCAGCCCAGCGCGGGGCAAGCCCGCTCGCCACAGGGTAAGTCGTCAGTTAGAGACCTATGGTTATCCCAGGCCAGCCCGCTCCCGCGTTGTGGGGATTACTGCGCGTCGAATGCCTGCCCATTGATCCCCGAGCTATCCGGGCCCATCAGGTACAGGTACACCGGCATGATTTCTTCCGGCAGCGGGTTGTTGGCCGGGTTTTCTCCAGGATAAGCCTGGGCCCGCATGCTGGTACGGGTGGCGCCTGGGTTGATGCTGTTGGCGCGCACTGCGGCAACGGTGTCGAGTTCGTCCGCCAGGGTCTGCATCAGGCCTTCGGTGGCGAATTTCGATACGCCATAGGCGCCCCAGTAAGCGCGCCCTTTGCGCCCCACGCTGCTGGAGGTAAACACCACCGACGCGTCCTGGGACAGCTTGAGCAGCGGCAGCAGCGTGGCAGTCAGCATAAACATGGCGTTGACGTTGATATGCATAACGCGCATGAAATTCTCGCCCGACAGCTGTTCGATCGGGGTGCGCGGGCCGATGATCGAGGCGTTGTGCAGCAACCCGTCGAGATGGCCGAATTCTTTTTCGATCATTGCCGCCAGCTCATCGTATTGATGGGGCAGGGCGGTTTCCAGGTTGAACGGAATCACCACCGGTTGCGGGTGGCCGGCGGCTTCGATTTCATCGTAGACCTGGGCCAGGTTGGCTTCGGTCTTGCCCAGCAACAGCACGGTGGCGCCGTGGGCGGCGTAGGTCTTGGCCGCAGCAGCACCAATCCCGCGACCGGCGCCGGTGACCAGGATGACTCGGTCCTTGAGCAATTCTGGACGTGCGCAGTAATCAAACATAATCGACCTCAACAAAATTCAGTGGGGCAACACATATCTGAATGTGGGAGCGGGCTTGCTCGCGAAAGCGTAGTGTCAGTCAACTCTCTATCAGATGACCCACCGCCTTCGCGAGCAAGCCCGCTTCCACATTAGAGCTTCATTGGTTAGCCATTCAGCAGCTGCAGAGTGCGCTATCGAGCACTTTGCGCAGTTCCAGCGGATGATCGACCACAACGTCGGCACCCCAGTTGCGGGCGTTGTCGTCGGGGTGGATGTAGCCATAGGTGACGGCGGCGGTGCGGGTGCCGGCGTCGCGCCCTGACTCGATATCCCGCAGGTCGTCGCCCACGAACAGTACGCTGGCCGGGTCCAGGTCGAGCATCTTGCAGGCCAGGATCAGCGGTTCCGGGTCAGGCTTGCTGTTCTTCACGTGGTCCGGGCAGATCAGCAGCGCCGAGCGTTGGGCCAGGCCCAGTTGCTCCATGATCGGCTCGGCAAAGCGCAGCGGCTTGTTGGTGACCACGCCCCAGATCAGCTTGGACCGTTCGATGTCTTCCAGCAGTTCGGCCATGCCATCAAACAGCTTGCTATGGATCGCGCAGCCCTTGAGGTAGCGTTCGAGGAACTCCAGGCGCAACGCTTCGAAGCCTGGGGACTCGGGGTCCATGGCAAACGTCACGGCAACCATGGCCCGGGCGCCGCCGGAGACTTCATCGCGGATATGCTGATCGTTGATCGGCGCAAGCCCGCGCTCGGCACGCATGGCCTGGCAGATGGCGATAAAGTCCGGCGCGGTATCGAGCAGCGTACCGTCCATGTCGAAAAGAACCGCTTTCAACTTCACAGGTTTATTCCTCTCGCAGGGTCTGGATCATGTAGTTGACGTCGACGTCGCTGGCCAGCTTGTAGTGCTTGGTCAGCGGGTTGTAGGTCAAGCCGATGATGTCCTTGACGGTCAGCCCGGCCTGGCGGCTCCAGGCACCCAGTTCGGAAGGACGGATGAATTTCTTGAAGTCATGGGTGCCGCGCGGCAGCAGCTTCATGATGTATTCGGCGCCGATGATCGCGAACACGTAAGCCTTGGGGTTGCGGTTGATGGTGGAGAAGAACACCTGGCCGCCGGGCTTGACCATACGAAAACACGCGCGGATCACCGACGATGGGTCGGGCACGTGCTCCAGCATCTCCAGGCAGGTCACCACGTCGAACTGCTCGGGCATTTCCTCGGCCAGGGCTTCGGCGGTGATCTGGCGGTACTCCACGCTCACGCCCGACTCCAACTGATGCAACTGGGCCACGGCCAGAGGCGCCTCGCCCATGTCGATGCCCATCACTGTGGCGCCGCGCTGGGCCATGGCCTCGCTGAGGATGCCGCCGCCGCAGCCCACGTCGAGTACTTTCTTGCCGGCCAGATTGACGCGCTCGTCGATCCAGTTGACCCGCAGCGGGTTGATGTCGTGCAGGGGCTTGAACTCGCTCTCGCGGTCCCACCAGCGGTGGGCCAGGGCTTCGAATTTGGCGATTTCGGCGTGGTCGACGTTACTCATGGGTAGTCCTCTAAATCCGATAAAACGGTGTGCCTGGCCGGAATATTGATCCTGGGCCGGCGTTATTCGTGGTGTCCACTGATGCGCTGGCCCCAGGCAGCGGCCATGGCGCTCAGTTGCTGCTCATCCATACGGGTCAGTTGCCGGTCGTCGAGCAGTTGCTTGCCGCCGACCCAAAGGTGTTTCACACAATCGCGTCCGGTGGCATATATAAGCTGCGAGACCGGATCGTAGATCGGTTGCTGGGCCAGTCCTGAAAGGTCGAAGGCCACGATATCTGCGGCCTTGCCCACTTCCAGCGAGCCGATTTCAGCCTCCAGGCCCATGGCCCGAGCACCGTTGAGGGTGGCCATGCGCAGCGCACGGTGGGCATCCAGGGCGCTGGCCGAGCCGGCGACGGCCTTGGCCAGCAGCGCAGCGGTGCGGGTTTCGCCCAACAGGTCCAGGTCATTGTTGCTTGCTGCGCCATCGGTGCCTACTGCCACATTGACGCCGGCCTGCCACAAGCGTTCCACCGGGCAGAAGCCACTGGCCAGTTTCAGGTTGGATTCCGGGCAATGGATCACGCTGCTGTTGCTTTCTACCAGCAACGCCAGGTCGTCTTCGCTGATTTGGGTCATATGAACGGCCTGCAAGCGCGGGCCGAGTAGGCCCAGGCGCGCGAGTCGGGCCAGGGGGCGTTCGCCATACTGTTCCACGGACTGCTGCACTTCAAAGGCGGTTTCGTGGACATGCATATGAATGGCAGCGTCCAGCTCCTCGGCGATCACCCGGACTTTTTCCAGGTTTGCATCGCTGACGGTATAGGGCGCATGGGGGCCAAAGGCGATTTTGATTCGCGGGTGATGCTTGAGGTCGCCAAACAGCTCCACGCCTTGGCGGATCGCCTCGTCGGCATTGGCTGCGCCGGGTATCGGGAAGTCGAGGATCGGAATGGCAATCTGTGCCCGCAGGCCGCTGTTGTGTACGCGTTCGCTGGCGACCTTGGGGAAGAAGTACATGTCTGAGAAGCAACTGATGCCGCCCTTGATCTGCTCGGCAATCGCCAGGTCGGTGCCATCACGTACAAACGCCTCATCGACCCACTTGGCTTCGGCCGGCCAGATATGTTGTTGCAGCCAGGTCATCAGTGGCAGGTCGTCGGCCAGGCCGCGAAACAGGGTCATCGCCGCGTGGCCATGGGCGTTTACCAGGCCCGGGCTGAGCAGCACTCCGGGCAACTCGCGCACTTCATGGGCTGCCAGTTTCAGCGCCTGCGCGCGCGGGCCGATAAACGCGATGCGCCCGTCGCGGATGCCCAGGCCATGCGCCTTGAGCACCACGCCCGCAGGCTCGACCGGTACCAGCCAGCTTGGCAGTAGCAGTAAGTCGAGCGGGGCGGCAGGTGGCGTCATAGCGGGCATCGTCCGGGGCGGTCATATAAAGAGGGCGAAGTATACCCGAGCGTCCTGGCTGGCGGATCGCTATAATCCGCGGCTTTTGTTGATGAGTACGGGGTGAGGGATGCGCGATCGACTGTTGGCAGCGGAGAAAGTGAAGGCCATCGATTGGCGTGATGGCGCACTGCACCTGCTCGATCAGCGTGCGCTGCCCTCCCGGGAAAACTGGGTGACCTGCGCGACGGTCGACGACGTGGCCGCGGCCATTCGTGCGATGGTGGTGCGGGGCGCACCGGCCATCGGCATCAGCGCCGCCTATGGGCTGGTGCTGGCCGCGCGCGCGCGGATCGCCGAGGGCGGTGACTGGCAGGCTTCATGGGAGGAGGACTACGCGCTGCTGGCCGATTCCCGTCCCACCGCGTCGAACCTGTTCTGGGCCATCAAGCGCATGCGTGATCGCCTCGATCGCCTCAAAAAGCACGCCGATCCGCTGGCGGTGCTGGAGGCTGAAGCCATCGCGATCCATGAAAGCGACCGTGAAGCCAACCTCACCATGGCGCAATTGGGCGTCGAATTGATCCGCAAGCATCAGGGCAATGCCCAGGCGATCCTGACCCATGGCAACGCCGGGGCCTTGGCGAGCGGTGGTGTAGGCACTGCGCTGGGGGTGATCCGTGCGGCGTTTCTGGAGGGCATGGTCGAGCAGGTCTATGCCAACGAAACCCGCCCCTGGCTGCAAGGCTCGCGGCTGACCGCCTGGGAACTGGCGGACGCGGGCATTCCGGTCACGGTGAATGCCGACTCGGCTGGCGCGCATATCCTCAAGACCAAGGGGGTGACCTGGGTGATTGTGGGCGCTGACTGCATCGCCGCCAATGGCGATGTGATCAGCAAGATCGGCACCTACCAGTTGGCCGTGTGCGCCATGCACCATGGCGTACGCTTTATGGTGGTGGCGGCGAGTTCGACCCTGGACCTGATGATGGCTACTGGTGATGACGTCACCCTGGAAGAGCGCGATGCCGGCGAGTTGCTGGAGGTTGCCGGGCAGCGCTTTGCTGCCGATGTTGCGGCCTTTAACCCGGTGTTTGACGTCACGCCGGCGGACTTGATCGATGTGATCGTCACCGAAAAAGGCATCGTCGAGCGGCCTGATACCGCCAAGATCGCCAAACTGATGTGCCGTAAGCGCCTGCATTGAGGGCTTTGGTGTCTGGCAGATTGCAATCGCGGGCAAGCCCGCTCCCACATTATGAGTGCCTTCATAAAACAACGGTGGGAGCAGGCTTGCCCGCGATTGGCCCGAAAAACCAGCAAAACCCTCGGATCCACAGGCAAATCGTAGCCTCTATTCAGCTCTGAGCCCCTCTCGTCGCCCTCAAGCCTGTCATCCGTCAACTTACTACGCTCCATGCGCATCTGGGGGATAGGTGCGTGGCGGCGATTGTGATACCATTCGGCGGTTTCCAAGGTCACCCCAAGGGGCGACCTTTAATGCGCAGATCCGTGTCATAACTCGTTGATTTGTCGTAAGTCGTTGCCAGGCATCATGCCGGCGGCGGCGAGCTTCGTTCGTCCCATATGGATGTGACGAGGTTTCACCCGAAAAAGGAATCAGGCTTCTCATGGGCGAACTGGCCAAAGAAATCCTCCCGGTCAATATCGAAGACGAGCTGAAACAGTCCTACCTCGACTATGCGATGAGCGTAATTGTCGGGCGGGCACTGCCTGATGCGCGCGATGGCTTGAAGCCCGTGCACCGGCGTGTGCTGTTCGCGATGAGCGAGCTGGGTAACGACTGGAACAAGCCGTACAAGAAATCTGCCCGTGTTGTCGGTGACGTGATCGGTAAGTATCACCCTCACGGCGACACTGCGGTGTACGACACCATCGTTCGGATGGCCCAGCCGTTTTCCCTGCGCTACCTGCTGGTAGACGGCCAGGGCAACTTCGGTTCGGTGGACGGCGACAACGCCGCGGCCATGCGATACACCGAAGTGCGCATGACCAAGCTGGCACACGAGCTGCTGGCCGACCTGCACAAAGAAACCGTGGACTGGGTGCCGAACTACGACGGCACCGAAATGATCCCGGCGGTCATGCCGACCCGTATTCCCAACCTGTTGGTCAACGGCTCCAGCGGTATCGCCGTGGGCATGGCCACCAACATCCCGCCACACAACCTCGGTGAAGTCATCGACGGTTGCCTGGCGCTTATCGACAACCCCGAGCTGACCGTCGATGAGCTGATGCAATACATCCCCGGCCCGGACTTCCCGACCGCCGCGATCATCAACGGCCGCGCCGGCATCATCGAAGCCTATCGCACCGGCCGTGGCCGCATTTATATGCGCGCCCGCTCGATGATCGAAGACATCGACAAGGTCGGTGGCCGCCAGCAGATCGTCATCACCGAACTCCCGTACCAGTTGAACAAGGCACGTCTGATCGAGAAGATCGCCGAGCTGGTTAAAGAGAAGAAGCTCGAAGGCATCACCGAACTGCGCGACGAGTCTGACAAAGACGGTATGCGCGTGGTGATCGAGCTGCGTCGTGGCGAAGTGCCTGAGGTGATCCTCAACAACCTCTACGCCCAGACCCAGCTGCAAAGCGTGTTTGGTATCAACGTCGTGGCCCTGATCGACGGTCGCCCGCGCATCCTGAACCTCAAGGATCTGCTGGAAGCCTTCGTGCGTCACCGTCGTGAAGTGGTGACCCGCCGCACCGTGTTCGAACTGCGCAAGGCCCGCGAGCGCGGGCACATCCTGGAAGGCCAGGCGGTTGCGCTGTCGAACATCGACCCGGTTATCGCCCTGATCAAGGCTTCGCCGACCCCGTCGGAAGCCAAGGAAGCGCTGATCAAGATGCCGTGGGAATCCAGCGCCGTCGTGGCGATGGTTGAACGTGCCGGTGCCGATTCGTGCCGTCCGGAGACCCTGGACCCGCAATACGGCCTGCGTGATGGCAAATACTTCCTGTCTCCGGAACAGGCCCAGGCCATCCTGGAACTGCGCCTGCACCGTTTGACCGGTCTGGAGCACGAGAAGCTGCTGGCCGAGTACCAGGAGATCCTCAACCAGATCGGCGAGCTGATCCGCATCCTCAACAGCGCCGTGCGCCTGATGGAAGTGATCCGCGAAGAACTGGAAGTGATCCGCGCCGAATACGGCGACGTGCGCCGCACCGAAATTCTTGATGCGCGCCTCGACCTGACCCTGGGTGACATGATCCCGGAAGAAGAGCGCGTGGTGACCATTTCCCACGGTGGCTATGCCAAGACCCAGCCTTTGGCTGCGTACCAGGCCCAGCGCCGCGGTGGTAAAGGTAAATCGGCTACCGGCGTGAAGGATGAGGACTACATCGCTCACCTGCTGGTTGCCAACAGCCACACCACGCTGTTGCTGTTCTCCAGCAAGGGCAAGGTGTACTGGCTCAAGACCTACGAAATCCCGGAAGCGTCCCGCGCTGCCCGTGGCCGTCCGCTGGTCAACCTGTTGCCGCTGGACACCGATGAATACATCACCACCATGCTGCCGGTCGAGGAATACACCGAGGGTCACTTCATCTTCATGGCAACCGCCAAAGGCACCGTGAAGAAGACCCCGCTGGAATCCTTCAGCCGCCAGCGCAGCGTGGGCCTGATCGCCCTGGAGCTGGACGAAGGCGACGTGCTGATCTCTGCGGCCATTACCGATGGCGAGCGGGAAGTCATGCTGTTCTCCGACGGTGGCAAGGTGACGCGCTTCAAAGAGTCCGACGTGCGTGCGATGGGCCGTACCGCCCGTGGTGTGCGCGGTATGCGCCTGCCGGAAGGGCAGAAGCTGATTTCCATGCTGATCCCGGAAGAAGGCAGCCAGATCCTTACGGCTTCGGCCCGTGGTTATGGCAAACGCACCGCTATCAGCGAGTTCCCCGAGTACAAGCGTGGCGGCCAGGGTGTGATCGCCATGGTCAGCAACGATCGCAACGGCCGTCTGGTCGGCGCGGTCCAGGTACTGGATGGCGAGGAAATCATGCTGATTTCCGACCAGGGCACCCTGGTACGTACCCGTGTTGATGAAGTGTCGAGCCTGGGCCGTAACACCCAGGGCGTGACCTTGATCAAGCTGGCCAGCGACGAGACCCTGGTGGGCCTGGAGCGTGTCCAGGAGCCATCGGAAGTCGAAGGCGAGGAGCTGGAAGGTGAGGAGTTCGATGGCGAGGTGATCGCAGCCGGCGATGACAGCGTCGACGAGCCAACCCTCGATGCTGCCGCAGACGAAGAAGAACCGCAGGAATAAGCGGACAACCAAGGGGGCGGATGAAGATTCGCCCCCTTGTTATTTGTCCCTTTTGAAAGTTTGCAATACTGCGCATTCCCCTGTGGGAGCGGGCTTGCTCGCTCCCACAGGGGTTATGTGTCGAACACGAATTATGTGACCAACAGATCAGAGCGAGATTGGATGTGAGCAAGAGAGCCTATAACTTCTGTGCTGGTCCCGCGGCACTTCCTGAAGCAGTCCTGCAGCGTGCGCAGGGTGAACTCCTCGACTGGCATGGCAAAGGCCTCTCCGTGATGGAAATGAGCCATCGCAGTGATGAGTTCGTGTCCATTGCTACCAAGGCCGAGCAGGATCTGCGTGACCTGCTGGACATCCCGTCGGACTACAAGGTGCTGTTCCTGCAAGGCGGCGCCAGCCAGCAATTCGCCCAGATCCCGCTGAACCTGCTGCCGGAAGACGGCACTGCCGACTATATCGATACCGGTATCTGGGGGCAGAAGGCCATTGAAGAGGCCTCGCGCTACGGCAACATCAACGTGGCCGGTACTGCCAAGCCCTACGATTATTTCGCTATTCCAGGTCAGAACGAGTGGAAGTTGTCCAAGGACGCGTCCTATGTTCACTACGTCCAGAACGAAACCATCGGCGGCCTGGAATTCGACTGGGTACCTGAAGTCGGTGATGTCCCGTTGGTGTGCGACATGTCCTCGGACATCCTCTCGCGCCCGATGGATGTGTCCCGCTACGGCATGATCTACGCCGGCGCGCAGAAGAACATCGGCCCGAGCGGCATCCTGGTCAACATCATCCGTGAAGACCTGCTCGGTCGTGCCCGCTCGGTGTGCCCGACCATGCTCAACTACAAGGTCGCGGCCGACAACGGCTCGATGTACAACACTCCGCCGGCTTTTGCCTGGTACCTGTCGGGCCTGGTGTTCGAGTGGCTCAAGGAGCAGGGCGGCGTGGCAGCCATGGGCAAGCTCAACGAAGAGAAGAAGCGCACCCTGTACGACTTCATCGACGCCAGCGGCCTGTACAGCAACCCGATCAGCCTGAGCGCCCGTTCGTGGATGAACGTGCCGTTCCGCCTGGCCGATGATCGCCTGGACAAGCCATTCCTGGCGGGTGCCGACGAGCGTGGCCTGCTCAACCTCAAGGGGCATCGTTCGGTAGGCGGCATGCGCGCCTCCATCTACAACGCCGTCGACATCAATGCCATCAAGGCACTGGTGGCCTACATGGCAGAGTTCGAAAAGGAACACGGCTAATGTCTGAGCAAGAACTCAAGGCCCTGCGTGTACGCATTGACGCCCTGGACACCAAGGTCCTGGAGCTGATCAGTGAGCGAGCGCGGTGTGCCCAGGAAGTGGCGCGGGTCAAGATGGCTTCCCTGGCCGAAGGCGAAGTGCCGGTGTTCTATCGTCCAGAGCGCGAAGCCCAAGTGCTCAAGCGGGTGATGGAGCGTAACCAGGGGCCGCTGGGCAATGAAGAGATGGCGCGGTTGTTCCGCGAAATCATGTCTTCGTGCCTGGCCCTCGAGCAGCCATTGAAAGTGGCGTACCTCGGCCCCGAAGGCACCTTCACCCAGGCGGCGGCGATGAAGCATTTCGGCCACGCGGTGATCAGCAAGCCGATGGCGGCCATCGATGAGGTGTTCCGCGAAGTGGCTGCCGGTGCGGTGAACTTCGGCGTAGTGCCGGTGGAAAACTCCACCGAAGGCGCGGTCAACCATACGCTTGACAGCTTCCTTGAGCACGACATGGTGATCTGTGGCGAAGTCGAGCTGCGTATTCACCACCACTTGCTGGTGGGCGAAAACACCAAGACTGACAGCATCAGCCGCATTTACTCCCACGCTCAGTCCCTGGCCCAGTGCCGCAAGTGGCTGGACGCTCATTACCCGAATGTCGAGCGCGTCGCGGTCTCCAGCAACGCCGAGGCGGCCAAGCGGGTCAAGGGTGAGTGGAATTCGGCGGCGATTGCCGGGGATATGGCTGCGGGCCTGTATGGCCTGACGCGCCTGGCCGAGAAAATCGAGGATCGCCCGGACAACTCCACGCGCTTTTTGATGATCGGCAGCCAGGAAGTGCCGCCGACCGGCGACGACAAGACGTCGATCATCGTCTCCATGAGCAACAAGCCGGGGGCGCTGCATGAGCTGCTGGTGCCGTTCCATGACAACGGGATTGACCTGACGCGCATCGAGACCCGTCCTTCGCGCAGCGGTAAATGGACCTATGTGTTCTTTATCGATTTCGTCGGCCACCACCGTGATCCGCTGGTCAAGGGTGTGCTCGAGAAAATCAGTCAGGAAGCCGTGGCACTCAAGGTGCTGGGTTCCTACCCGAAAGCGGTTTTATGAGGCTTTGACATGAGTGGCAACTTCCTCGCCCTGGCGCAGCCGGGCGTGCAACAACTGTCGCCTTACGTTCCAGGCAAGCCTGTGGACGAGTTGGCGCGCGAGTTGAATCTGGACCCGGCGAAGATCGTCAAGCTGGCCAGCAATGAAAACCCCCTGGGGCCAAGCCCCAAAGTGCTGGCGGCGATCCGCGAAGAGTTGGCGGAACTGACCCGTTATCCCGACGGTAACGGCTTTGCCCTCAAGTCCCTGCTGGCCGAGAGCTGCCGGGTCGAGTTGAGCCAGGTGACCCTGGGTAACGGTTCCAACGACATCCTGGAACTGGTGGCGCGTGCCTATCTGGCCCCGGGCCTGAATGCGGTGTTCAGTGAGCACGCGTTTGCGGTGTATCCGATTGTCACCCAGGCTGTCGGCGCCGAGGCGCGGGTGATTGCGGCCAAGGACTGGGGGCATGACCTGCCGGCCATGCTGGCGGCCATCGATGCCCAGACCCGCGTAGTGTTTATCGCCAACCCGAACAACCCGACCGGTACCTGGTTCGGTGCCGACGCGCTGAACGAGTTCCTGCAGGATGTGCCTGGGCACGTGTTGGTGGTGCTGGACGAGGCCTACATCGAATACGCCGAAGGCAGTGACTTGCCCAACGGCCTGGACTTCCTCGCGGCCTACCCGAACCTGCTGGTATCGCGCACGTTCTCCAAGGCTTATGGCCTGGCGTCGCTGCGGGTTGGCTACGGGTTATCCACAGCCGTTGTCGCGGATGTGCTGAACCGCGTGCGCCAGCCATTCAACGTCAACAGCCTGGCGCTGGCGGCGGCCTGTGCGGCGCTCAAGGATGTCGAGTACCTGGAAGAAGGGCGGCGGATCAACGAAAGCGGTATGCAGCAGCTGCAGCAAGGCTTTCGTGAGTTGGGCCTGGGCTGGATTGAGTCCAAGGGCAACTTTGTCTGCGTAGATCTCGCCCAGGAGGCCGCTCCGGTATTCCAAGGCCTGCTGCGCGAAGGCGTGATCGTGCGTCCGGTGGCCAATTACGGCATGCCCAACCATTTGCGTATCACCATCGGTTTGCCGGCTGAAAACAGTCGCTTCCTTGAGGCGCTGGCCAAGGTCCTGGCCCGTGGTTGATGTGATTGCAATGCAACCTGTTGTGCCTGTGATCGGTCGCCTGGTGGTGGTCGGCCTGGGATTGATTGGCGGCTCCTTTGCCAAGGGCCTGCGTGAAAGCGGCCTCTGTGGCGAAGTGGTCGGTGTGGATCTGGACCCGCAATCGCGTCGGTTGGCGGTTGAGCTGGGGGTGGTGGACCGCTGTGAGGCGGACTTGGCCCTGGCATGCCAGGGCGCCGATGTCATTCAGTTGGCGGTACCGATCCTGGCCATGGAAAAACTGCTGGGGCTGCTGGCTGGCATGGACCTGGGCCAGGCGATCCTCACGGATGTCGGCAGTGCCAAAGGCAATGTTGTACGCGCGGCGCGGCTGGCGTTTGGCGGCATGCCGGCGCGGTTCGTGCCGGGGCACCCGATCGCTGGCTCCGAGCAGAGCGGGGTGGAAGCCTCCAACGCCCAACTGTTCCGTCGGCACAAGGTGATCCTCACGCCGTTGCCAGAAACCGATCCCGCCGCCTTGGCGGTGGTGGATCGGCTGTGGCGTGAGCTGGGGGCGGACGTCGAGCATATGCAGGTCGAGCGCCATGACGAAGTGCTGGCGGCGACCAGTCATCTGCCGCATTTGCTGGCCTTTGGCCTGGTCGACTCCCTGGCCAAGCGCAACGAAAATCTGGAGATTTTCCGTTACGCCGCCGGCGGGTTTCGCGATTTCACGCGGATTGCCGGTAGCGACCCGGTGATGTGGCACGACATATTTCTCGCCAATCGCGAGGCCGTGCTGCGCACCCTGGACACCTTCCGCAGTGACTTGGATGCCTTGCGCGATGCGGTCGATGCGGGGGATGGGCACCAGTTGCTGGGTGTTTTCACTCGTGCACGGGTGGCGCGCGAGCACTTCAGCAAGATCCTGGCGCGGCGTGCCTATATGGACGCCGCCGTCAACGCTGACGATGTGGTGTTTGTCGCCAGCCCCGGTGGGCAATTGAGTGGCAAGATCCGGGTGCCGGGGGATAAATCCATTTCCCATCGCTCGATCATGCTCGGGTCGCTGGCGGACGGTATTACCGAAGTCGAGGGGTTCCTTGAGGGTGAGGATGCCCTGGCGACCCTGCAGGCGTTCCGCGACATGGGGGTGGTGATCGAAGGTCCGCATCATGGGCGAGTGACTATCCATGGTGTGGGCCTGCATGGCTTGAAGCCGGCCCCGGGGCCGATCTATCTCGGCAATTCGGGCACGTCCATGCGCCTGCTGTCAGGTTTGTTGGCGGCGCAGCGTTTTGACAGTGTGCTGACCGGCGATGCTTCGCTGTCCAAGCGGCCGATGAATCGCGTGGCCAAGCCGTTACGGGCGATGGGCGCGGTGATCGAAACCGGGCCGGAAGGCCGGCCACCGCTGACTATTCGTGGCGGGCAGTCGCTCAAGGGGTTGAATTACACGCTGCCGATGGCTAGCGCCCAGGTCAAGTCCAGTCTGTTGCTGGCTGGCTTGTACGCCGAAGGCCGGACGGCGGTGACCGAGCCTGCGCCCACCCGTGATCATACCGAGCGGATGTTGCGCGGTTTTGGCTGTCCGGTGGAGGTCGTTGACGCAACGGTGGCGGTTGAGTCGGGTCATGCACTGTTGGCCACGCGCATCGAAGTGCCGGGTGATATCTCTTCCGCGGCATTCTTCCTGGTGGCCGCCTCGATTGCCGAGGGGTCCGAATTGTTGCTGGAGCATGTGGGAATCAATCCTACCCGCACCGGGGTGATCGATATCCTGCGTCTCATGGGGGCCGATATCACCCTGGAAAACCTGCGTGAAGTGGGCGGCGAACCGGTTGCGGACCTGCGTGTACGCGCGGCACCGCTCAAGGGTATCGAGATTCCCGAAGCGCTGGTTCCCCTGGCTATCGACGAATTCCCAGTGCTGTTTGTCGCCGCCGCTTGCGCCCAGGGGCGCACGGTATTGCGTGGTGCCGAAGAGTTGCGGGTCAAGGAGTCTGACCGCATCCAGGTAATGGCCGACGGTCTGTTGGCGCTGGGTGTGAAGTGTGTGCCGACCCCTGATGGGATTATCATTGATGGCGGCGGCATGGCCGGGGGTGAAGTGCATGCCCACGGTGATCATCGGATCGCCATGGCGTTCAGTGTGGCGTCCCTGCGTGCCACTGCGCCGATTCGTATCCATGACTGTGCCAACGTAGCTACATCTTTTCCGAATTTTCTTACACTGTCTGCCCAAGTCGGCATTCGTGTAGCCCAAGAGGCTCAATTGTGAATATCAAAGCACCGGTGATTACCATCGACGGGCCGAGCGGCTCTGGCAAAGGCACCGTCGCAGGCTTGTTGGCCAAGCGTCTGGGGTGGTGTCTGCTGGACTCCGGGGCGTTGTATCGCCTGCTGGCTTTCGCCGCACGTAATCATGGCGTCGACCTGACCAATGAAGCATCGTTGGTATTGCTGGCGGCTCATCTTGACGTGCAGTTCGTCGGCGCGACCGAAGGTCATTCGCTGCGCATTATCCTGGAAGGAGATGACGTAACCGATGATCTGCGTAACGAGCAGGTTGGCTCCTGGGCTTCCCAGGTCGCCGCCTTGCCGGCCGTGCGTGATGCCTTGCTCCAGCGTCAACGGGCTTTCCAGGAGCCACCGGGCCTTGTGGCCGATGGCCGTGATATGGGGACCGTGGTGTTCCCTGAGGCGCCGCTGAAGATTTTCCTGACAGCCAGTGCCGAGGAGCGGGCGCGCCGCCGTTACTTGCAGTTGAAGGGCAAGGTGGATGGTGTTAGTCTGTCGAGTCTGCTAGATGAGATTCGTGCGCGCGATGAGCGTGACACCCAGCGTGCGGTAGCCCCGCTCAAACCGGCGGCTGACGCCATACAGCTGGATTCCACGGAATTGTCCATCGAGCAGGTGCTGGAACGCATCTTGAGTGAAATCGCCCTTCGCGATATCGCCGGATGACTCAGAGGAAGTGCAGGGGACCAGTCCTAGACCTGCGCTTCTTCTCTTATATGAACGTAACCCACACCGTCTGGGGTGTGGCAGATGGGCGTATTCTTCGCCCTTATCAACAGGAATTAAAATGAGCGAAAGCTTTGCGGAACTCTTTGAAGAAAGCCTAAAAACCCTGAACCTTCAGGCTGGCTCCATCATCACCGGTGTTATCGTTGATATCGATTACCAAGCTCGCTGGGTAACCGTTCACGCTGGTCTGAAGTCTGAAGCACTCATCCCGCTTGAGCAGTTCTACAACGACGCTGGTGACCTGACTATCAATGTCGGTGACGAAGTTCACGTTGCTCTGGACTCGGTTGAAGACGGTTTCGGTGAAACCAAGCTGTCCCGTGAAAAAGCCAAGCGCGCTGAATGCTGGATTGTTCTCGAAGCAGCCTTCGCAGCTGAAGAAGTGGTCAAGGGCGTTATCAACGGTAAGGTTAAAGGCGGCTTCACTGTCGACGTTAACGGCATCCGTGCGTTCCTGCCAGGTTCTTTGGTCGACGTTCGTCCAGTGCGCGACACCACGCACCTGGAAGGCAAAGAACTCGAATTCAAGGTCATCAAGCTCGACCAGAAGCGCAACAACGTTGTCGTTTCCCGTCGCAGCGTGCTGGAAGCAGAGAACTCCGCCGAGCGTGAAGCTCTGCTGGAATCCCTGCAGGAAGGCCAACAAGTCAAAGGTATCGTCAAGAACCTCACCGATTACGGCGCATTCGTCGATCTGGGTGGCGTCGATGGCCTGCTGCACATTACCGACATGGCTTGGAAGCGTATCAAGCATCCTTCCGAAATCGTCAACGTTGGCGACGAGATCGATGTCAAGGTTCTGAAATACGATCGCGAGCGCAACCGTGTTTCCCTGGGCCTGAAGCAACTGGGTGAAGATCCATGGGTTGCTATCAAAGCCCGTTACCCAGAAAGCACTCGCGTAACTGCGCGTGTTACCAACCTGACCGACTACGGCTGCTTCGCAGAGCTGGAAGAAGGCGTGGAAGGCCTGGTACACGTTTCCGAAATGGACTGGACCAACAAGAACATCCACCCTTCGAAAGTCGTACAAGTCGGCGACGAAGTGGAAGTTATGGTTCTGGACATCGACGAAGAGCGTCGTCGTATCTCCCTGGGCATCAAGCAGTGCAAATCTAACCCATGGGAAGATTTCTCTGGCCAGTTCAACAAGGGCGATAAAATCTCCGGCACCATCAAGTCGATCACCGATTTCGGTATCTTCATTGGTCTGGACGGCGGCATCGACGGCCTGGTTCACCTGTCCGACATCTCCTGGAACGAAGTTGGCGAAGAAGCTGTTCGTCGTTTCAAGAAGGGCGACGAGCTGGACACCGTTATCCTGTCGGTTGACCCAGAGCGCGAGCGCATCTCCCTGGGTATCAAGCAACTGGAAAGCGATCCGTTCTCCGAGTACGTTCAAGAGAACGACAAGGGTGCAATCGTTAAAGGCATCGTGAAGGAAGTTGACGCTAAAGGCGCCATCATCACTTTGGGTGACGATATCGAAGCGACTCTGAAAGCCTCCGAAATCAGCCGTGATCGCGTTGAAGACGCTCGTAACGTTCTGAAAGAAGGCCAGGAAGTAGAAGCCAAGATCATCAGCGTTGACCGCAAGAGCCGCGTAATCCAACTCTCCATCAAGTCGAAAGACGAGATCGAAGAGAAAGAAGCAATCCAGAGCCTGCGCGACAAGCCAGCTACCTCTGACATTGCTTCGGGTCCGACCACTCTGGGCGACCTGTTGCGTGCACAAATGGAAAAACAGAACTAAGTTCTGTCAGACCATAGAAAAAGGGCGACTTCGGTCGCCCTTTTTTGTGTCTGGGATTTGGCAGTTGGAGTGAGGTGCGTGGCTGGCAAGGCGTGATCGCCCTTGAGGCTTCTTGTGGGGGTGCGATCTTGTTATCCAGGCACTCCAAGGGCTTTTCTGGGGAAAGGTCGCCAGGCCTATCCTGAGCCCTGCCTGCTCTGGTCCTCGGTCTGGTAAGGGTTACCATAATTTGCGCAAGATAAGTCAAGCCACAGGCTGTTCAAATTCATCTGGTCATGCTAAAACCTTCGGAGCGCTTTTCCTAGCTGCTTGAAAAAGAAGGGAAAAATATGACGAAGTCGGAGTTGATCGAACGAATTGTCACCCATCAAGGGCTGCTCTCATCCAAAGATGTGGAGTTGGCCATCAAGACCATGCTTGAGCAAATGTCCCAGTGCCTGGCCACTGGTGATCGGATCGAGATCCGCGGCTTTGGCAGCTTCTCGCTGCACTACCGCGCTCCACGCGTGGGCCGTAACCCGAAAACCGGCCAGTCCGTCAGCCTCGACGGCAAATTCGTGCCTCATTTCAAGCCGGGCAAGGAATTGCGGGATCGAGTGAACGAAGACGAAGAAGAAAACGTCTGAGTTTTTTTGGGATAGGAGAAGTTTATGCGCGGTGTAAAGCGCGTCGCCCTGGTACTGATTGTGCTGATCGCCGCCTTGGCGATCCTGGCATTCGTACTGGAAAACCAGCAAGACGTCGCCCTGGCGTTCCTGGGGTGGTCTACGCCACAGCTGCCGGTTTCGGTGTTTGTGACGTTGGCGTTGATTGTGGGGATGTTAGTGGGGCCGTTCCTGAGTTTGCTGGTTCGCCGTAAGGCGCGCCCAAAGCCCGCACTTTAGGGTTGGCGCATACCGTTTGTCGCTTGTATTGCAGGTTCAAGGACTTCGTTGGACGTTGGCTCTTCTAGCTGCGATGCGTAAGCGCTTCTCTGTCTTTAGGAAATAATGACGTTGGGGCCGCGCTGTCGCATTTTCCCTGCAATATCCTCAACAAGTAGGAATTGACCTACAGTCATGTCAAGTCTTGCAATGTTATCGCGAGATGGCAAAATGCAACCTGTTCTCGATTCCAGTCATTTTGTGTGTCCAGGGCTTGGCAGCGACGCCGGGCTTTTGGTCGATCCTTATAAATATAAAAAACCACAAGATCGTCTGCATAACGAGCCCGCAGTTTCTCTTTGAAGGCAGGTTTTTGTTGTGAGTAGTAGCTTCCGCGTTCCCCCGGTTCCCCCTTCCGATGAAATCGACATTGTTGCCCTCGCTCAGGCTGTATGGCAGCGGAAGTGGCTCGTTATGCTGGCTGCTGTCGGCGTTGGCCTTGCTGCGGCCGCTTATGCTTTTGTCGCTACTCCAGAATACCATGTCAGTAGTGTTCTCAGGCCTGCTGCAATCAATGAGCTCGATGCTCTGAACCGCTCCGAAATCTATAAGCTGTCACCAAGTGCTGCCTTGAAAAAGGTGGGGGCTTCTCTGGAGTCGTACGACACCCGCCTTGGGTATTTTCGTGCAAATCGAAAGTTGTTCGAAGAGTTTGAGCGGCCGGGTCGTACGTTGGAGCAAAGCTTTGAAGAGTTCAATGCTGACTCGATCAAGCTCGTGCTTCCGGATGCAAAAAAAGCCGATTCCCTGAGTGCTTACATTAAGCTTTCGATGAATTACCCGAAAGGAATGGACGGTGTTGCGATACTTAACGGTCTCATTAGTTACTCGATTACGCTTGAGCTACAGCAAATTGCCCAAGATATGGACGTTATTGTCAAAAATAGGCTGAATGAGATTGAGGGCAAGCTAGATGCCGCTAGAGCCAACTATGGCAATAAAAAAGAAGCGAAAATTGCTTCTTTGATGGAGGCTGACATGATACGTCGGGCTCAATTGCAAGATGAGCTGAAGGCGATTCGGGCGCAATTGAAGACTCGCCGGGTGAATCGTATGGCCCAGTTGAACGAAGCTATTGGCATCGCCAGGTCGCTGGGTATTAGAAGGCCAACGACCCCCTCCTCATTGGGCGAGTCTGATCGCGGCGGATCTTCAAGTATGATGCGCACGGAAATCAATAATCAGCAGATTCCTTTGTACTTCATGGGTGAAGAGGCGCTGGAGGCTGAAAAATCGGCGTTATCGCGGCGCAAGTCCGATGATTTTACCGAGGTGCGGATTGCGCAGATTGGCAAAGAGCTACAAATGCTTGAGACGAACCGTCAGATTGAAGTGCTGAGTCAACGGGAAAATGAGGATCTCTTCCTGCGTGATGTAGAGCCCCTGCGCGCGGAAGAAGCTCGGTTGCGTAATCTGAATGTTGATATAAGTCGTATCAAGCTCGTTACCATTGATAGGCTTGCCCTGGAACCTTTGGCACCTGTCAAGCCTCGAAAGGTGCTGATTATAGTGCTGGGCGTGTTCCTGGGCGGGATTCTTGGTATGGTGATTGCGGTTTCTCGTTACTTTTTCTCCCTGAAAAAAAGTAGTGGTGAAAAGATGGTTCTTTCAACTGTTCCTGTGGCGCCGGAGGCCCCTGCTTTTAATGGTTCCAGTGATCGGTTGGATGATCGACGCTAATATTGTGGTAGTGGGGGGGCATTCCTGATGTGTCATGATTGTGGCATAAGGGGCTGGCTTTCTTGGGTGGGTGATGTGAGTGCACTGAGCGAACTAATCTACTAGTTTGAAGGTTATTGACCCTGCCCGTTGTGCGCGCGCGCTAGCTGGGTGCTTGCCCCGTAATCAGTATCGCCTTCGAGGCTGGGCTCCGTGCGAGTTATACGACGTGTATAATATGCTCATTTTATCCTGCTCACGGTCTCAAGGCATCGTTTTCGAGATGGCATAAAGGAAACCTGCAGGCAGGACGGGGGGGCGACGGTGGTCTTGGTCGGCAAAGTCAAAGCCCTATACCGGTCGTCAGTATCGTTTTTGCCTGTCGGTTCGTTGAGCTCAAGTGGAAAGCGATAGGTCTCTGGTGTGCGTTACCGGGGCATTTACGGAAAGTCCTGGGGCGGTAGCGCGTCAGGGTTATAACTAAAGGGGTTTAACGGTGTTTCTTTTACAGCGACTGTTATGCAATGCCAATCTGAATAGACCAGCCTGATGCTTGCGCCTAATTTTTTGCAGCTCTCCAATATCTCGATCCGCGGTTTGACGCTAATCAGCAAATTTTTGCTGATTTTCTTTTTGGCCCGTTTTCTCGAACCCGCTGAGTTAGGTGTTTACGGGCTGTTGGCTGCAACAGTTGGTTATTCGATGTATTTGCTAGGTTTTGACTTTTATACCTACAGCACCCGTGAACTGCTCAAGCGCCACCGCCAGGAGTGGGGGGGGCTGCTCAAGTCCCAAGGAGCATTAACCTTAGTCTTGTACGCAATTTTTTTACCGCTGCTTAGCCTCGTTTTTATTAATGACCTGCTGCCAATGCGTGTTCTGGGTTGGTTTTTTGTTTTGTTGATACTTGAACATCTTAATCAGGAACTGGGCCGCCTGTTAGTTGCGGTTTCGCAGCAACTTTCTGCCAGTCTGGTCCTGTTTCTCCGCTCAGGGGTGTGGGCAATATTGGTGGTCGGGGTGATGGTTTTGTACCCGGATACGCGGGACTTAGATGTTGTGTTCGGGGCCTGGACGCTGGGAGGGCTGACAGCGCTGTTGTTGGGTATTTTTCGTGTCAATCGCATGGGTTTGTCAGGTTGGCGGCAGAAGGTTGACTGGATCTGGATCATCAGGGGACTGAAGGTCGCACTCGCTCTATTAATTGCAACCCTTGCCATCCGAGGGGTCTTCACCTTGGATCGCTACTGGTTTCAAGAGCTGGCAGGACTGGACATGCTGGGCGCCTACGTATTGTTCATGGGCGTCAGCATGGCGCTCATGTCGTTCCTGGATGCGGGTATTTTCGCTTTCATTTATCCGGGATTGATCAGTTCCTATCAACAGGAGGATGCTGTCGGTTTTCGCCGAGGTATGCTGAAGCTTTTGCTGCAAACGGTCTGCGTTTGCGGGTTTTTTTTGCTGGTTGCGCTGCTGACTATCGGCCCGTTGCTGGCTTGGCTTGATAAGCCGCTCTACAGTGAGCAGCGAGGACTTTTCATCTGGATCCTTCTTGCTACGGTACTATACGCAGTCGGCATGATTCCCCATTTTGGATTGTATGCACAAGGCCGTGATCGGCCGATTATTTTTAGCCATATCGCCAGCCTGATAATTTTCATTCTGGCAACCGGGAGTTTCGCGCAGTACTGGCCGCACTTGGGTGTGCCGCTAGGTTTGTGTGTCAGCTTTTTTTGTGTATTGTGCTGGAAATCATGGAGTTTTTATCGCTTAACTCCGGCACCTTACCGTTTATTTCAATCCTGATTTCGTGCAGGAAGCAACCAAGGGACGCGTCAATGTTCACCAATAAAACCATTCTCATCACCGGCGGTACTGGCTCGTTTGGTAATACCTTTGTGCCGATGACCTTGGCTAAGTACAACCCGAAGAAGATCATCATCTTTTCCCGGGATGAAATGAAGCAATGGGACATGGCCAAGAAATTCGAAGGTGACTCGCGCGTTCGATTCTTCATCGGCGACGTTCGCGATAAGGAGCGCTTGTATCGCGCCCTGGATGGTGTCGATTACGTTGTTCATGCGGCTGCTACCAAGATCGTTCCCACGGCAGAATACAACCCGTTCGAATGCATCAAGACCAATATCAACGGTGCCATGAACCTGATTGATGCGTGCATCGACAAAGGCATCAAGCGCGTTGTGGCATTGTCCACTGATAAGGCCAGCAGCCCGATTAACCTGTATGGTGCGACTAAGCTGGCTTCTGACAAACTGTTCGTCGCCGGCAATTCTTATGCCGGGGGCCATGAGACCCGTATGGCAGTTGTTCGCTATGGCAATGTCATGGGCTCGCGCGGTTCGGTCATCCCGTTCTTCATGTCTATCAAGGACAAAGGTGAGTTGCCGATCACCGACGAGCGTATGACCCGCTTCATGATTTCCCTGGAAGAGGGCGTCGAGCTGGTCTGGCATGCGTTCGAAGACATGGAAGGCGGCGAGATCTACGTGAAGAAAATTCCGTCGATGAAAGTAACCGATCTTGCCCGCGTGGTTGCGCCAGATGCAGCACAAAAAGTCGTTGGCATCCGTCCAGGCGAAAAACTGCATGAGCAAATGATCAGTGCCGAGGATTCCTATTACACGTATGAATACCTGGAACACTTCAAGATTCTGCCAGTTATTAACGAGTGGGCGACTTGCCCGAAACGTATAAAGGATGGCAAGAAGGTTCCTGAAGGTTTTGTTTATGCCAGCGACAACAACACTGAGTGGATGAGTGACGAAGACCTGCGGAACTGGATAACCCTCAACGAAGCCAAGATTGGGAGCATCTGATTCATGATTCCCTACGGTCGCCAAGACATAACCCAAGCAGATATCGATGCAGTGGTTGGAGTGTTGCAATCCGACTTTCTGACCCAGGGACCGATGGTGCCCCGCTTCGAGCAGCAGGTCGCGCTGCACGTGGGGGCTGCCCATGCGTTGGCAGTGAACAGCGCTACGTCGGCGTTGCATATAGCTTGCCTAGCCCTGGGCCTTGGTCCTGGCGACCGTTTGTGGACAAGTCCTGTCACCTTTGTGGCTTCTGCCAACTGCGGTCTGTATTGCGGTGCGCAAGTTGACTTCGTGGACATTGACCCTCGCACCTACAACCTGTGCCCTCAAGCATTGGCGCGCAAACTTGAGCAAGCCGAGCGAGAAGGGGCGCTGCCCAAAGTCGTTGTGCCGGTTCATCTCTGTGGCCAGCCTTGCGACATGCAAGCGATCCATGCGTTGGCCAAGCGTTACGGATTCAAAGTTATCGAAGACGCCTCGCACGCGATTGGCGGCAAATATCAGGGCGAGTTTATCGGTAACGGGAAATACAGCGATATTACGGTTTTCAGTTTTCATCCGGTTAAAATCATCACCACTGCCGAAGGTGGTATGGCCTTGACCAATGACGCGGAACTGGCAAATAAAATGGCCTTGCTGCGCAGCCATGGCATCACCCGTGATCCGCAACAGATGACGCACGAATCAGACGGCCCCTGGTATTACCAGCAGATTGATCTGGGTTTCAATTATCGGATGACCGAGTTGCAGGCTGCTTTAGGTATCAGTCAGGTGGAACGCCTGGATCAGTACATTGCGCGGCGCCATCAATTGGCGGCTCGCTACAACGATCTCCTGGCCTCGCTACCGGTGAGTGCGCCGTGGCAACATGACGACAGTTATTCTGGTTTGCACCTCTATGTGATTCGTCTGCAATTGGAAAATATTGCCAAGACCCATCGCCAGGTATTTGAGTCCTTGCGGGAGCAAGGGATTGGCGTGAACCTGCATTATATCCCGGTCCACACGCAACCTTATTACGCAGCAATGGGCTTCAAGCCTGAAGACTTCCCAGTAGCGCAAACCTACTACCGTGAAGCTATTAGCATCCCGATGTTCCAGACCATGAGCAATGAACAGCAGGATCAAGTAGTGGCAGCTGTTGCCAAGGCCCTGCAAGCATGAGGTTGGCGGTCATTCCTGCCCGGGGTGGCAGCAAGCGTATTCCGCGGAAAAACATCAAGATGTTTTGCGGTAAGCCAATGATTGCTTGGTCGATTGAGGCAGCATTACAAAGTGGTTGTTTTGATAAGATCATCGTTTCCACGGACGATGACGAGATTGCTGAAGTCGCCCGTCAATACGGGGCCAGTGTTCCGTTCATGCGGCCTGTGGAGTTGTCTGATGATTACACCGGAACCCTTCCGGTGATTCAGCACGCTATCGAATGGTGCAGGGCTGATGGGTTTGATGCCCACCAAGTGTGCTGTTTGTATGCAACCGCACCTTTTGTTCGCCCGGAAGACTTGAGTCGTGGCTTGGGTACCCTTGAGCAGACGGGAAGCCACTACGCATTTTCGGTGACCACTTACGCCTTTCCAATACAGCGGGCGATTCGATTGACCGGAGCCGGACGTGTAGAAATGTTCAATTCTGAGCATTTCAATACCCGCTCTCAGGACCTTGAAGAGAGCTATCACGACGCTGGGCAATTCTACTGGGGGTTGGCCAGTGCCTGGCTGCAAGGGGGAATGATCTTCAGCCCTGAGTCCAGTGCGGTCATGTTGCCGCGCCACCGTGTGCAGGACATCGATACACCTGAAGACTGGGTTCGTGCGGAGTGGTTATACAAAGCTTTTCAAGCTGAGTCGAACCCGAAGTGAAAGCGATGAAGGTCGTATTCCGAGCCGACGCCTCGCTACAAATAGGTAGTGGACACGTCATGCGCTGCCTGACGTTGGCCGATGCGCTGAGAGCGGAAGGTGCTGAATGTCATTTTATTTGTCGAGAACATCCAGGCAATTTGCAAGAAGTTATTTGTAACAGAGGCTTTGACGTTCATTTAATGGCTTTCAAGGATGATGATGCGGGCCAAACTTTTGCTCACCAATCTTATTTGTGTTGGCTCGGGACTTCTCAAGAACTCGATGCCGAGGAGTGCTCGGTGTTATTGGATGTATTGAGACCTGACTGGCTGATTGTCGATCATTATGCGCTTGATGTAATCTGGGAGTCGAGGCTAAAAAATAATGACCGTAAGCTTATGGTTATAGACGATTTGGCTAATCGGCAGCATATTAGCGATATTCTGCTTGATCAGACGTTTGGTCGGAACGCTGCCGATTACCTACCGCTGGTACCAGTAAAATGTGTTCTGCTCTGCGGTTCTGAGTATGCGTTACTTCGGCCTGCCTTCGTAAACCTTCGATCTTATAGCTTAACTCGAAGGGCCGAGTATAAGTTTGCGAAACTGTTAATTACTTTGGGCGGAGTTGATAAGGATAACGTAACGCGAAAAGTATTAGAGTGCCTTAAGCATACCGCGTTGCCTAAAACTTGCCATATCATTGTGGTGATGGGGGCCGCAGCTCCATGGCTTGAAGATATCCAACATCTAGCAAGCACATTGCCGTGGCATACTGAGGTCAAGGTGAATGTTAATGATATGGCACAGTTGATGTCCGATAGTGACTTCGCTATTGGTTCTGCTGGCTCTACCTCTTGGGAACGTTGTTGTTTAGGACTACCCACAGCTATGGTTGTGTTGGCAGATAACCAGAAATTTGCAGCAGGTTTGCTGGAACAGGCTAAAGCTGTCGTGAGTTTTTCAGGAGGCAAAAATCTTTTCTTAGAGCTGGCACATGTCATTGATGAGGCACTTCAAAGTCCAGGTTTTCTAAAGACTATGAGTGAGCAAGCTAGGACGGTCGTTACAGGTGCTGGCTGTGAGCAGGTCTTGAAAACGTTAATCAAATTAAGCTCCATTGACGGGTAAAAAGTGACGATGCTTGGTCTCCTACGTAGTATTGGTGAGAATGAACTGGAAATGATGCTTGCCTGGCGTAATGCACCTAATGTTCGATCGAATATGTATACGAGGCATGAAATAAGCCTTCAGGAGCATTTGAAATGGTGGGAGCGTATAAGTCTTCGAGAAGATCAACAGTATTTTATGTATGAGTTTGATGGTAAGCCTACGGGAATTGTTGGCTTCACTGATGTAGATACAAATAACTCTATATCCTCTTGGGTATTTTATGCAGCTCCGGATGCGCCTAAAGGTACAGGGAGCCGAATGGAGTTTCTCGCTTTGGATTACGCATTTAACAATCTCCACGTCCATAAGTTAGCTTGCGAAGTTCTCGCATTTAATGCGGCTGTAATAAAATTACATAAAAAATTTGGTTTTGAGGTTGAAGGTGTTCTGCGAGAGCATCATTTGGTTGATGGTGAGTATGTGGATATTTATAAGCTAGGGGTTCTTTCTCGCGAGTGGGAATTTCATAGAACCTCTATGTCTGAGAAGTTACTAAAACTGTCCAAGGGCTAAGTATGAATCCCGTAATTTCGATCGCTGGACGCAAAATTGGAGCTGAATATGCTCCGTATGTTATTGCCGAACTTTCGGCCAATCACAATGGAAAGTTAGAAACTGCACTCAGGCTGATTGAGGTTGCAAAAGAGTCAGGTGCTGATGCGGTAAAATTACAAACCTATACTGCCGATACAATTACACTTAACTCCGATGCCCCTGAATTTAGGATTCAGGGTGGGTTATGGGGTGGTAAGTCTTTATATGAGCTTTATCTTGAGGCGCAAATGCCTTGGGAGTGGCATGCTCCATTATTTGAATATGCACGTAAGCTAGGGATTACCATTTTTAGTTCTCCTTTTGATAATACCGCTGTTGATTTGTTGGAAAGCCTAAAAACCCCGGCCTATAAAATTGCTTCTTTTGAAGCGATCGATCTACCACTTATTAAATATGTTGCTAGCACGGGTAAGCCGCTGATCATTTCTACCGGGATGGCTAATGCTGAGGAAATTGAAGAAGCTATTAATGCTGCTCGTGAAGGTGGATGTAAAGAGTTAGCAATTCTTCATTGTGTCAGTGGTTACCCAGCACCTGCAGAAGACTATAATCTGCGAACAATTCCAGATATGATTCGGCGAACTAATTTAGTTACCGGGCTCTCCGACCATACGCTAGATAACACTACTGCAATTACTAGTGTTGCGCTTGGCGCCTCTATCATTGAAAAACACTTTACTCTTGATCGAACCGGCGGCGGGCCTGATGACAGTTTTTCGCTTGAGCCTAAAGAGCTTGCAGCCCTATGTAGGGACAGCAAAACTGCTTGGGCTGCATTGGGGAAAGTAGATTACGGTAGAAAGTCTAGTGAAGAAGGTAATGTGCAGTTTCGGAGATCTTTATATTTTGTGAAAGATCTAAAGGCAGGTGAGTTAATTACTCCAGACTCAGTTCGGAGTGTTAGGCCGGGATATGGTCTTCCTCCAAAAAAGTATTCGGAAATTTGTGGGAAAACTGTTTTACTTGATGTTAAAAAGAATACTGCCGTAATGAGCGGTCATATTGGTAAATGACTATTTTTTAGGTTGTCAGTTCGCGTGTCAAATTTTGAAAGGTCTACCCTTTCGAGTAAGTTGGATGCCAAGGTTTTTTCACATCTGAGTTTTTATATGAGTGATGCTTAAGAGATTTATATGAAATATATTGTTTGTGTGACTAATTTTCATATTCTTGTTGCTAAGGCTATATGTCAAGAGTGGTGCCCTAATACTTATAGGATCGTTGATCTGAGACGTAAGGGGCATATTGGCGAGTGGCGAACTTGGTTTAAAGCGCATTGCAATGGGGTTGTAAAGCTAGCACAATGCGTATTTGATCGTAAATCTCATGCTATTGTTGCGCATCCATATAATTTTTGGTTTTCTATTTTTATTCGGGCCGGAAGAAAATCTTCCATCTATGATGATGGGGTCGCTTACTATAATAACTCAAGAGTTCCCTCTAGTTTTAGGGCAAATGTTTATTCTTTTCTGTCTGGAAAGGTAATTCCATTATTGAGTAAGGGGTCGCAAGAATTTGGTTATGTGGATATTTTGAAGTCCGCAAAAATTGAGCGGTATTATTGCTTGTATCCTGAGCTTTTTTCAGAAGAAAAATTTTTGTTTTTTTATAAAATAAAGCGTATAAAACTAGTCGGTTCTGAAGGTGCGAAAGGTGTAAGTTTAGAATCAATGCCTCTTAGTAGCGGTGTTGCTGTTTTTCTAGATAGTGTTCCTGGGGTGGTGGCGCGATATGATTCGATAGCGATATTTAAATACCTGGAGTCTAAATATTCAACTTCGAGTGTGAAGTTTTATTATAAGCCCCATCCTTCAAGGCCCACATCGCTTTCAGTTTTATTTTCTAATGCCGACTGGGCTTCTAATATTGTCGGGGGGTTTGAGGAGTTTGCTGCTAGAAGGGACGTACTAGATCTTTACTCTTTTTACTCGTCAGCCTCTATAATTGCAAGAGTCTACTCAAAAAGAACAAATATTTATTGTTTTTCTAATGCTAATACAGCCGCCCTTTTTGTAGGAGTAGTACCATTGATGAGGGCTCTAGGTGCAGAGGTGTTGTGTGTTGATAGTTAATAAAAAATTGATCAAAGCCATTTTTTTTTCTTGGTTTGTATTTTTCGCAGCACTTTGCTCTCCTCTTATTTCGGCTGATTACGAAAACGTTACTTTTGGATTTTTTTTGTATTTTTTTATCTCGTACGCGGTTTTCTATTTGATGCTGCTGTTTGTTGATATGCTGGGTACTGGACGTGCAGTTGTTTTGTCAGAAAAAAATACGTTTTTCTTTAGGTTGTTTATATTGTTTTTAGTGCTAACATTTTTTTTTAGAGTACTTGACCGTTTTTATTTTCGACCTGTGGAAGATTATTTTTCTATCGAGAGTTACAGGGAGGCGCGAAAATCCAGCACTAATTTGTTTTCTTTTCTGGGGTCTTTTTTACTTCCTTTCTTCTTTGTTAGTATGGATGCCTGTTTGCAGCGGTCTGCCTCGCTCAATAAAAGAAAGATTACACTCATTCCTTTGGCTATGGTTGTGCTTATCTTTATTGATCTTCTAGCGTCGGGTTCGCGAGGTGTGGTATTGGTCGCGTCGGTGATGCTGTTAGGCCGTTACTTTAATTTTCAAAGAATGCTCTTAGCGCTTCCTGTATTAGTAGCGTTGTCAGGGGGGTTCTTTGTCTATAGGTTTATATCACTAGCTGGTGCCGATATAGATATCCAGTCAATGCTGGTCTCGGTTAGTTCTCTAGGGTATGCTCTTTTCGTGCCTTATTCGGATTTCATTGGTGGTTTGGCGAGCGAAGGTAATGCTCTCTTGGCTGTATTTCCCTTTCTTCAAGCTAATCAATATTTGGCCCATGGTTTCTTTGAGTTTGCTTACATCTTTCTCAATATCGATGGTTGGTATTTTGACTTGGTTTTAGTGCTTCCGCATTTTGCGAAACTCATTGATCAAAGCCAAGAGGTGCTTAGGCCAGGGATGTACTACACAATGGCAGGTACTGCCTATAATGCATTTGGGTTCGCCTCGATATTCTTTATGGGTATTTTAGGTTTGCTCTACGGCGTGATATTGAAGTCTGCTAGGTTTTTAGGGGAGGGGTCGGTGTTGGTCGTTTTGCTTTCTGTCTTTTTACTTCCCTTTGTTAATAGTTTTGGCGGCTTTGATTTTTATCTTTATTTTATAGCTATATTAGTGCTTAGATTTTTTGCAAGTTTAAATTTTATTGGAGGCTCTGGCGCTTCAAAAATGGAGGGAGTATGAAAGTCCTGGTTACTGGAGGGGCAGGATATATTGGGTCGCACTTTGTGCTTGAGCTCCTAGTTTTGGGGTATGAAGTTGTAGTTTTGGAAAACTATTCTAATAGTTCTCCCGAAGCAATAGAGAGAGTGAGTAAGCTATCTGGTAAAGTTCCGACGATTGTGGTTGGTGATATACGTGATCCAATATTGTTGGAGCGTGTTTTTTTAGAGAATAAGATTGACAAGGTTGTCCATTTTGCAGGCTTGAAGGCAGTTGGCGAAAGCGTGTGTGATCCTATTCGCTATTATGAAAATAATGTGCTTGGAAGTTTAACGCTGTTTCGTGCGATGTCTAAGGCTAACGTATTTGATATTGTTTTTAGCTCCTCGGCAACAGTTTATGGAGAACCAAAAAAAATGCCTGTTTCCGAATCGTCATCTTCGGGGGAGGGCAGTAATCCCTATGGTCGATCTAAGTCAGTTGTAGAGAGCATCCTAAAGGATATGGCTGCTTCGGATAGTAGATGGGCGATTGCCATACTTCGATATTTTAATCCTATAGGTGCACATGAAAGTGGTCGTATCGGTGAAGATCCTAATGGGATACCTAATAACCTTCTACCGTATTTAAGCCAGGTTGCGATTGGTAAGTTGGATAGGCTATCTATTTATGGAGACGATTATCCAACTAGTGATGGTAGTGGGGTTCGTGACTATGTTCATGTCGTCGACCTTGTGAAGGGGCATCTTGCGGCGCTGAACTATTTGAATAGTAACTTAGGTTGTCATATTTGGAATCTTGGTTCAGGTGTGGGTTATTCTGTATTTCAAGTGGTGAAAGCTTTTGAGAGCGTGGTTGGTCGAAGTATATCTCTTGAGGTAAAACCTCGGCGTCCAGGTGATATCGCTATTTGTTGGGCGGATACAACTAAAGCGAGAATGGATTTAGGGTGGATAGCCGAGTTTGGACTAGAACGAATGGTTGAGGATACTTGGCGTTGGCAGGTTAACAATCCAGATGGATACAAGAGGTAAACCTCCGGTGAGAATTGTCTATGTTATTACCCGCTCTGATACCATGGGCGGGGCTAGCGTGCATTTACTTGATCTTGCCAGTGGTGCACAAAAAGCTGGTCATGAGGTTGTTATCTTGGTCGGTGGTGAGGGCGTGTTCTTGAAACATGCTTCGGCGCGGGGTATTCGTGTTGTCTCTTTAAAATTTGTTGTCAGAGAAATTGATTTTTTTAAAGATATGCTTGCTCTGTTTGAGTTGCGGAAATATATAAAGGAAATTAACCCTGACCTTATCCATCTCCATTCGTCAAAGGTAGGTATCCTAGGACGGGTGACGGCAAAATTATTGCGGATACCAGTTGTTTTTACTGCGCACGGCTGGGCATTTACTGAGGGGGTGTCGCCTAGATCGCGGGCGGTGTACAAAGTGGTAGAGCGGGTAATGGCGCGGTTCGCCAGTCGAATTGTTACAGTTTCAGACTACGATAGGAATATTGCTCTCCGCGCAGGTATCGGCAATGATAAGCTTATTTCTACTGTCCACAATGGGATGCCGGCACTGGATAAGGAATTTTCTATTTTTCAGGATACAGCATTGCCGAAAATGATTATGGTCGCTCGGTTTGATGAGCAAAAAGACCAACTTTGTTTAATTAGGGCGCTCGAATCTTTGAAGGATATGCAATGGGAGTTGGAATTTGTTGGAGATGGACCTTCTATTTTTTATGTTAGGCAGTTAGTAAAAGAGATAGGACTGGAAGGCCGTGTGCAGTTTTCAGGAGCCTGCGATGACGTTCCTCGGAGATTGGCCGATGCGCAATTATTTTTGTTGATCACAAATTGGGAGGGGCTTCCGCTGACTATCCTCGAAGCAATGCGGGCTGGTTTACCTGTTATAGCATCAGATGTAGGTGGCGTTTCCGAAGCTGTTGAAAATGAGCAAACGGGTTTTTTAGTTGGTAGAAATGATGTGGATACACTATCTGCCACTATAAGAACTATGCTCAGTTCTGCAAAATTAAGATCAGAAATGGGCGATGCGGGGCGTAAGAAGTTTGAGCGGGATTTTCGTTTTGATATGATGTTAGAAAAAACACTTTCCGTTTATCATGCTGCACGGCTGAATTAAGATGTAAGTTCGGATGACGGAAAATAAAAGTTGCATAGAGAAATATCTGTTATCCGCTCTGCTTGAGTCGTACGCGCTCCATGAACACCGCATTTTAAAGATGGGGATCGATGGCTATTTTGGAGTTTGCGACGTGCAGTTCCACGGCAGCAAGGCCTCGAAGTCTTCTACTCTCGAGGCTTGTGATAGACACTCAAGCGCTTGGCGCGCCCACGCATAGGTCTTTTTGGACCATTGGCTTTAACCTTCTCGACCAAACTGTAAAGTCGGGCGCTGCCCTTTGCGCGTGTCGCTGAACAGTCAATTCTCTCGCCCGATAACGAAGGGCCTAATCGCACGCTTGACGGAGTTGTTGTCGATTGGCAATTAATTCGCTTCGGCGTAGCGCACGAGCTTTTTCCAGTTGCTGCTCAGATAACTTTATACGTATGCGCTCCATAAACCCCACCTACCGCATGCCCTAGGATATGGAATCAGGTACCCGAGTTGGAGACATGCTCCGCTTGAGTTCTCGCCTCAAATAGCCGATCGGCTATTTGTCGGCCTCGTTCCATCCCTTCCGGCGTCAACCAGATGGATTTGCTCTTGTTTACCGGATCACGGATGAATCCATGCTCATGCAATCGGTTCGTGATCTCGAAATCGTACCCTTTCCAAGTATTGCCATTATCCGCACTGAAGGTTACCAACAGGGCAAGAACGGCTTCTTCAATCAAGGTTTCGTCGTATTTCATGATCGTTGCTTCACTCGTACTCTTTAACGTCCCGTAAGCCCTGTCAGTCATCAAGATGGATAGCGTATTTAACTACGCGATACCGGCGAACAGTTCCATGGCAGCAAGGCTTCGTAATCCTCAACCGACGAAGCTATCGGCAGACATTCAAGTGCGTGGCGTAGCCACGCATAGGGCTCTTGATCGTTGGCTTTGGCAGTCTCGACCAAGCTGTACAGTTGAGCACTGGCCGTCGCGCCTTTGGGCGTGTCACTGAACAACCAGTTCTTCCTTCCGATCACGAAGGGCCTGACGGCTCGTTCGGCTGAGTTGTTGTCGATCGGCAAGTAGCCCTCCTCGACATACCGCTCAAGTTTGCTCCAGTTATTGGCCAGGTAGGTGATGGCTTTTCCCTGCGCGTTCTGAGCGGTGACCTGAGGCTGCGTCTTTTCGATCCAGCTTTTCAACTGAGCCAGCACCGGCAGGCTGTGTTCGTGCCGGCCAACTTTGCGTTCCGCATCGCCGCTGGTCTTGAAGTCGCGTTCGATACCGTAAAGCTTGTTGATCAGGTTCAGCGCGATATCGGCGCGCCCCGTCTTGCCTTTGGGCTGTACTTTTTGAGCATCGATGAATTTGCGCCGCGCATGTGCCCAGCAGCCTAAACGCTCCACTCCGACCTGAGCGCCTAGCGCGTTGTAACCGGCATAATCATCGGTCATGACATAGCCGCGATAGCCATCGAGCAGGCGTGTCGGCACCTCCTGCGCGCGGCTGGTGGAGTAGTTGAACAGGATCACCGGCTTATCTGGCGGGCCGCCGGTTTGCCCCCACATCCAGGACTGACGACTTGGCTTGCGGTCAGGCTCTTTCAACACCTGCACGCGGGTTTCATCGCAGTGGATGACACGGCTTTCCAGTAACCGGTCGCGCATTAAATTCAGCAGTGGCTGCAAGTGTTCGCCGCATTGGATAACCCAGCGAGCCAATGTCTGGCGCGGGATATCGATGCCGTGGCGACCTAACACTTTTTCAAATCGATGAAGCGGCAAGCCATCAACGTATTTGGTGGTCAGCAGCATCGCCAGCACACTGGGGCTGGCCATGCTCTTCTCGATCAACTGAGCCGGTTTGTCAGCGGTGACCGGTGCGCTTTCACAGTCGCGGCAACCGTAGACCTTGCGAACATGTTTGGTCACGTGGATCTGCATCGGCACGATTTCAAGCTGTTCGCTGACCTCTTCGCCGATGGCATGTTTGCGGCAACCACAGGCACAGGTCAGTTCGTGTTCGGGCAGTTCATGGATGACTTCGATGCGAGGGAGATCAGCGGGCAGCGGCTTGCGCTTGCCGCGCCGCTGGGTTGGCGCAACAACCTCTTCTTCAGCGGCTTCATCAATGGGCTCGACGAGGCTTTCCGCCTCATTGAACAGGGCCAACTGCGGCGTTGCCGGATCAGCCGTTTACTCGGACTTGCGTCCGAACAGGCGCTGACGCAGCAGCGCATTTTCTTCTTCGAGGAAACCGACTCTGGACTGCATCTTCGCAAGCAGCTGCTTGAGCAATTCAGGATCGTCGGGGAGGTTTTCGGGCACGGAAATCATGCCCGGATTATACCGAATCAGGCCACGTATCGAGGCGTCAAAACCTGATGAGGACGATTGCGACAGAGGTCGAAACCGTCCAGTAACCAGTTGAGTTCCTGTGCGGTCAGGATAATTGCCTCGTCCGTGGCATCGGGCGATGTTTTGAATCGCTCGGATTCGAGGCGTTTGAGCCAAAGGCAGAAGCCGTTGCGTTCCCAGTACAAAATCTTCACCCGATTACGGGATTTGTTGAGAAAGACGAAAAGCACCGGATCGAATACCGCCACTTTGATATCCAGTTCGACCAACGCGGCGAGGCCGTCGATGGATTTTCGGAAGTCCACGGGCTTGGGGTAGAGATAGACTTTTTCGACTTTGGCGTCGGGTCGCATCATGGCGGGCTGGCCCCTGAGAGAATCTGGAGCACAGCATCCGGGGTTAGCTTAGTGCTGTGAATGTGGGGTTCATGGAGCGCTTACATTGGTCAAGCGTGGGCAGTCATTGGCAAAGGAGGTTGAAAAGCTCGACGCCATTCTGGAAGGCCTTACTCGACAACATACTCGTCGTTTACTCGAACAATTTGGCGTCGGCCCTCAAGCGGCGCCCGTGCTGCTTTCGACGGCATTCGAACCGGTACCCGAGAAGGGGCAAAGGTCACAGTACGAGGCCCAGCAGATATCAACCGATATGTGGCGTGCTACAACAGCGTGTGGCGCCACAGCTATCACGGCTACTACTCACCGATAGCAGCGCGTGAGAACCGAAAAGCATACCCGGAATTCCTGAGTCAGTTCAAAGCCGGAGTTGAGCGTATAGGATGGTGGGTCGATGTCCCTCTCAAATTCGTGAGCCCAAAAAGTGCAGCTCAAGGCAAGACGGGGTGCGCGGATATCGCGTTGAACCTGATCAATAAGTTTTTATGTATAGCGCGCGACCTCAAGACCGGCAGTGACAAGTAGCGCGTCGGTACTGGTTCATTTGAAAGAGTTGAGTTGAAAAGATGCTGTCATAGTTCATTGCTCAGAATGCCCTGCGCAAAGCTATCAGTTGACTCACAAGCTACCGGAGCAATCTGAAAAGGTTCGTCGAGAAAGGTCTATCTGCCGGTCGATAATCAATAATGCCGCCGAACGAGCGATCCAGCCTCTGGTGATCGGAAGAAAGCACTGGCTGTTCAGCGACACGCACAAAGGGGCAAGAGCCAGCCAGCATCTCTACAGGTTGGTCGAAGCGGCCAAGAGTCCTATGCTTGGCATGCGCCATGCGCTGGAGCGTTTGCCAGTGGGGTCCTAGATTGATGATTGTGAGCCCTGCTGCCATGGAGTTGCTTGCAGGTAGCGTCTGGCTGATTGCATCGGTACGTTGAGGTCGGTAGGTGTTGGTGGGGTATGAAGCACTTAAGTAATATCGGTCGCCAGAACCCTATTAAAGAAGCCTATAGTTTCGGGGGGTATCCCAAATGCTCATGTTTACGTCCTTAAAATAGTGACGAAAATGTGGTGAGTCATGTAGATAGGTTATAAATGATAAGGGAGGTAGGAGCAGGTATTTAAAGCGGGCTTATATGCGGCTTCTGGTGTCTGCTGAAATTAATGTCTGTAAATAGATTTTAATCGTAAATTTAATTGCGTAGCAGGCCGCCTTTCTGTCAGCTCGTATATTCTTCACTAGCCTTTTATTGAAATCACCGCATTAACTATTTTTTGGATTGTTCCATGACCTTGTGTGGTGCTGTAAGATTGATGCGGTTGAGCAAAGATAGGGCTACAGGCTACTAAAAATATCTGATGCTCGCATAATTGCCCAGTTAAGGATTGCAAAGCTGGCTTGAGGCATGTATAGCCAGGTTTGTGTATGCACGGTCGTGTTGGGCGGTAATAGCAGCAGAGGTGGGTCGAGACATGGGGGATTCAGATTTTCAGCATACAGGGCTTAGGCACGGCGACGGCCTCGCCGTTGCGGGCGTCTCCCGAATGTCCGCCTGGTACTTGGTGCAATGCAAACCAAGGCAGGATGGACGTGCCGAGGAGCATCTTACCCGCCAGGGCTATAGCTGTTGTCGCCCCATGTGCGATCGAGAAAAGATCATACGTGGCCGCCGCCAAGTGCTGTCTGAGTCTCTGTTTCCTGGTTATCTGTTCATACAGATAACGGATGACGCAAGCTGGTCTCCCTTGCGTTCTACTCGCGGCGTGAGCCACGTGGTGAAATTCGGTGGAAAGCCGCTTGCAGTCAATGATCGGCTCGTGAGCCAGTTCCAAAATCGCGATGGTGTGTTGTCGCTAGCCTTTCAGGTAGGCGACAAGGTTCGAATCCTGGATGACGGTTTTGCTGGTGTCGAGGCCATTTTCAAGGCTGCAACCGGTGACGAGCGTGTTGTGCTGCTTATAAAGCTACTCAATCGTTCACAGGAACTGACGCTGCCACTCAAAAGCGTCGCTTCATATTGAGGTCGAAGAGGGATGTTGACATCGTAGGCTGTGCGTCCTCGAGGCTATGACGATAAACCTTGGGGCGGTAGCGTGTCTGGTTCATGTGCTCTTTTCTGTTTTTTAATCAAATTTTTCAAGAACGAACTGCAATCACCATGTCAACTGTAACCCTGTCTAATGAAAAGACATTTATCTGTGAACCGGGCGTAACGCTCCTGGACAGTGCGAAAAAGCATGGTGTAGTGCTGGAGTACAGCTGTCGTTCGGGTCGCTGCGGCGTCTGTCGCTCCCACGCTGTCGGGGAAACCCAGGTTATTCATCATGATGAGTCCGTGCTGACGGCGGAAGAGCTGGCGGCCGGCTTTATCCTGACATGCTGTCGGACCGCCGTTGCCGATGTGCGGCTGGATATTGAAGATCTCAGCCTGTTCGCGGACATCCAGTGCAAGACACTGCCTTGTCGAGTCGACGGGGTCAGGCGGCTCGCGGGCGATGTGGTCGAGGTCGTTCTCAGGCTGCCGCCGAACAACCCGCTCAAGTACCTTCCCGGACAGTACGTTGATGTCATCGGCAAAAATGGTGTGAGAAGAAGCTATTCCGTGGCCAATGCTCCTCGTTCGGACGGAAAGCTGGAACTGCAGATTCGGCAAGTCGCCGATGGTGTGATGAGTCAGTATTGGTTTGAAGAAGTTGCTGCGAATGACTTGCTTCGGCTGGAAGGGCCTCAAGGTACGTTTGCACTTCGCAACACATCACCAACCAACCTGATATTCCTGGCTACGGGTACGGGTATCGCACCGGTGAAGGCTATTCTTGAGCAGTTGATTGCAGATCCGGCACAGGTAGAGGGCAAAAGCATACGCATCTACTGGGGTGGTCGTCGTGAGGCTGATCTCTATTGGCAGCCGGAGCTGGGCTCGCTTCCGGCCACGTTTGTCCCGGTGCTGTCGCGTCCGGGCGACGGCTGGAGTGGTCGGGTCGGTTATGTGCAGGATATTGTCGAGAACGATGCTGTCGAACTTGCAGACGCGGTTGTTTATGCTTGCGGCTCAGAAAGCATGATTCATAGCGCCAAAGAGAAACTCCTGGCCCTTGGCCTACCACACAAGAATTTCTACTCCGACGCTTTTGTAAGCTCGAATTAATTAAGGATAAAAGATGAAAGCTGTGATTTTGGCTGGCGGGCTAGGCACAAGATTGAGCGAAGAGACCAGTACCCGGCCCAAGCCCATGGTGGAAATTGGCGGGAAGCCGATCTTGTGGCACATCATGAAAATGTATTCTGCGCACGGTATTAATGACTTCATTATCTGCTGTGGTTACAAAGGCTATGTCATTAAAGAGTACTTTGCCAACTACTTCCTCCATATGTCAGATGTCACTTTTAACATGCGTGACAACACTATGGAAGTTCACGATAAGCGCGCAGAAGCTTGGAGTGTGACGCTGGTCGATACTGGCGATGAGTCGATGACCGGTGGCCGTCTGCGCCGCGTCGCCGAGTATGTGAAAAATGAAGAGTCTTTCTGCTTTACCTACGGTGATGGTGTCGGTGATATCGATATCAGTGGCACGATCGATTTTCACAAAAAACATGGCAAGGCCGCTACGTTGACGGCGACCTATCCACCTGGGCGCTTCGGCGCCCTGGACATTCGCCAAGGGCAGGTTCTCAACTTCAAGGAGAAGCCCAAGGGCGACGGCGCCATGATCAATGGCGGCTTCTTTGTCTTGAAGCCTCAGGTTCTCGACTACATTGGCGACGACAGTTGTGTATGGGAGCAGGAGCCTTTGATGACCCTCGCAGCCGATAATCAACTGATGGCGTACGAGCATCAAGGCTTCTGGCAGCCGATGGATACCCTGCGAGATAAACATTTGCTTGAAGAACTTTGGATATCGGGCAAGGCACCGTGGAAAAGCTGGGAGTGAAAATGAAAGCCTCTGTCACTCCCGCCTTCTGGAAAGGCAAAAAGGTATTCCTGACGGGCCATACTGGTTTCAAGGGAAGTTGGCTTTCCCTGTGGCTGCAAAGCATGGGGGCCAAGGTCAAGGGTTATGCCCTGGCTCCGCCTACCACCCCGGCGCTTTTCGATGAGGCGCGAGTCGAGGGCGGCATGCAGTCGCAAATCGGTGATATCCGGGATCTACAAGTCGTGACTCAGAGCATGGTCAGTTTTGGTCCTGACATCCTGATTCATATGGCCGCGCAACCGCTGGTACGACTGTCTTACAAGCAACCGGTCGAAACCTATGCCACCAACGTGATGGGTACCGTTCATGTACTTGAGGCCGCGCGTCAATGCTCCGGCCTGCGCGCAATCGTCAACGTCACGACAGACAAATGTTACGAGAACCGCGAGTGGGAGTGGGGTTACAGAGAAGATGAGCCTATGGGGGGGCATGATCCCTATAGCAACAGCAAAGGCTGTGTGGAACTCGTAACATCGGCCTATCGCAACTCATTCTTTGGCAATGAACAACCCACCGCCCTTGCGTCTGCGCGGGCCGGCAATGTTATCGGCGGCGGCGATTGGGCCGAAGATCGGTTGATTCCAGATATACTTGCCGCCTTTGAAAAGCAGCAGCCGGTAGTTATTCGCAATCCTCAGGCCACACGACCATGGCAGCATGTGCTGGAGCCACTTAGTGGTTATCTGGTCCTGGCTGAAAATCTGTGGGAGCGTGGTCAGGCCGTGGCTCAGGGCTGGAACTTTGGCCCGAAAGATGAAGATGCCCGGCCGGTTGATTGGATTCTGGACCATATGGTCCAGACGTGGGGAGAGGGGGCCAGTTGGGCCCTGGATCAGAACCCGCAGCCCCATGAAGCACGCTACCTGAAACTTGATGTATCAAAGGCCCGCGCTCACTTGCACTGGTCGCCGACGTGGTCCCTGGAGACAACATTGGCCTACATCGTCAATTGGCATAGAGCCTGGCTGGCCGGGGATGATGTTCACTCCCTGTGTCTGCAGGAAATCGAAGCCTATATGGCCGCCATGTCTTCATGCGGCAAGTAACCCAAATTTTTCAAGCAGGAAACGCCATGACACCCGATATGCTTCGCCAGGAAATCAGTAAACTCGTTGAGCAGTACGCTCAAGCCGCCCTGGCGCCCAAACCTTTTGTTGCCGGTGAAAGCGTTATTCCGCCTTCCGGCAAGGTTATTGGGGCTCGTGAGCTGCAATTAATGGTTGAGGCCTCTCTAGATGGTTGGCTGACCACTGGGCGTTTCAATGCGCAGTTCGAACAGAAACTGGCTGAGTTCCTCGGCGTCAAATATGCCCTGTCGGTCAACTCTGGTTCTTCGGCCAACCTGGTTGCCTTCAGTACGCTGACCTCCCCGAAGTTGGGTGATCGTGCGATCAAGAAAGGTGACGAAGTGATCGGCGTTGCCGCCGGCTTCCCGACCACGGTCAACCCAATCGTGCAGTTCGGGGCGATCCCGGTGTTCGTCGATGTCGATATGGTCACTCACAACATTGATACCAACTTGATTGAAGCGGCTATTACGCCCAAGACCAAGGCCATCATGCTTGCCCACACGTTGGGCAACCCATTTAACCTGGGTGCAGTCAAAGCCATCTGTGATAAGTACAACCTGTGGTTGATCGAAGACTGCTGCGACGCGTTGGGCGCTACGTACGACGGTAAGCTGGTAGGTACCTTTGGTGATATCTGCACGTTGAGCTTCTATCCGGCTCACCACATCACCATGGGCGAGGGCGGTGCAGTTTTCACCAACAGCCCACAGCTGAAAGTGATCGCTGAGTCTTTCCGCGACTGGGGTCGCGATTGCTACTGCGCACCTGGTTGCGACAACACCTGTGGCGACCGCTTCGGTCAGCAATTCGGCAGCCTGCCACAGGGCTACGACCACAAGTACGTGTACGCCCACTTGGGTTACAACCTCAAGATCACCGATATGCAAGCGGCCTGCGGCCTGGCCCAGCTGGACCGAGCGCAAGAGTTCATTGACACGCGCAAGCGCAACTACGTGTTGCTCAAAGAGCGTCTGAGCAGCTTGTCCGACTTCCTGGAAATCGCCGAACCTACGCCAAATAGTGATCCTTCGTGGTTTGGTTTCCCGGTGACACTTAAAGAAAGCTCGGGTGTCCAGCGGGTTGACCTGCTGAAGTTCCTGGATCAGAACAACATCGGCTCACGTCTGCTGTTCGCAGGGAATTTGACCCGCCAGCCGTACTTCCAGGGCATCGAATACCGTGTAGTCGGGGAGCTGACCAACACCGATCGTACGATGAACCAGACTTTCTGGCTGGGGATCTATCCTGGTTTGGGTCAGGCGCAGTTCGATTTTATCGGCGAGAAGCTTGAAGAGTTTTTTGGTATTAACTTCTGAGTAATACCTTTAATACTGCTCGAGGTAAACGGGCATCTTGTGCGAGGCGTATGGATTACCTAAGCGTCGCGCAGGATGCATCAAGTCCGCCAGATAGCTGATAGAGAAGCTAAGAATTGGTCTTAGGCGTCTTCGGATAGCACAGCAGTGGTGGCAGTTATCCTGATATTTCATATGGCGGTAAAATGCATAAGAAAGCTCTAATTACCGGGGTGACTGGGTTCATCGGGGGGGCAGTAGCCCGCTGCCTTCTTGAAAGCGGCTGGTCCGTTGCCTTGATTACACGCGATGAATCGGATACATCCCAGATTTCGGACATTTTACATAAAAGTAAGGTGTATCTTTACGATGGCAGTGGAGAGTCATTAATTACCGCCATGCACGACTCTAAACCTGACGTCGTTTTACACTTGGCGTCACTGGTATTGGTTGAACATCAAACCGCTAAAATTCCATCATTAATTGCATCCAATGTGCTATTTGGTTCGCAGCTTCTTGATGCCATGGTTCAGGCTGGCGTCAAACACATAGTTAGTGCAGGGACAATATGGCAATTTTTCGGAGAGGATGAAGCCCAAGCAGTGAATTTTTATGCTGCAACAAAGCAGGCATTCGAAAAGATTATTGATTTTTATCATGACGCATTTGGTGTGTCGGCAATATCGCTGATTCTGGCGGATACTTACGGAGTTGGAGATAAGCGTCCTAAGCTGATCAATTATTTGATCAGGGCTTTGGGGGAACCTGAAGTATTGAATATGAGTCCGGGCGATCAAGTTATTGATATTTCACATGTTAGAGATGTTGCAATGTCTTTCCGGCTGGCAGCGACTAAATTGATTGAAAGTCCCGATCCCGTACGCATGACTCTAGCCGTTTCGGGGACTCGATTATCCGTAAAGCAATTGGTCGCAGCAGTCGAGAGGGTTGCTCAGCAGACCATAAATGTTCAGTTTGGTGGTCGTCCCTATCGCTTTAGAGAAGTCATGTGTCCCGCCCAAATTTCGGAGTTGGAATCGGACTGGAAAAAAGTCGAGCTCGTAGAGGGTATACAGGAATTATTAGAGGCATCTAGGTCCGCTACGTGATGAAAAAATATTTAGTGAGTGGAATAGGTGTGTCTGACGGCGGCGTCGGGCGATTAATGCGCAAACTAATTGTGCAGGCTGCCGCTGAAGGCTTTAGTGTGATTGTTAGAAGAAATCCTCAGCCGATAGGTCGGATGCTTAAGCATAAGATGTACCTTCGGGTGGCTGCAGAAGTACTTTCTCGCCTTGTTGACAGTGCTCGTTTTGCTTGGAGGGTAAGGAGTATAGATGGTGCAGTTGTTGTATTTGTGCACCCGCAAACTGCAGGATTTTCCCGTTTTATAGATATGGTGCGCAAAAATAAAGTTTATCTGTATGTGATGGATAACAGTTTTTTTTGCATGCGTTCCTATAATTTGCATCCGGAGTTAGAGGCCGAGTGCCTGAAATGTCTTTCAGGACCTCGAAATGCAATGCCGACCTGCCAGCCTTTTCCTGTGAAAGTTAGACGGGAGGAGAATATTGATTTTTTGGAGGAGTTTGAGAGGTTATCTAGCAAGGTGATATTTTTGACGCAGAACTTCAGCCAGGCTCAGCTGATTCGTGCGCGATTTGGTGCCGGTACGCAGACTCGAGTCGTCGGGTTGGATACTGGCGAAATTGCAAGCGTTAAAAATTCTGAATTCGAAGTCGCAGATGTCTTGATGCCCTCCTATGATCTCGTATTCCATGGCGCTCCCCAGTTAGCAAAAGGGATAAGATACTTTGTTGAGTTGGCAGAGTCTCTGAGTGAATTTTCGGCATTTATCCCGTCCTCTAGAGAACAGTGTGAGCTGGCACTTGGGCGAAAAATAGACGCAGCAAACATTACATTCAAAGAGTGCACATGGGAAACCGGATTGAAGTGTGCAATTCAAAAAGGCCATTTGGTAGTCAATCCCAGTCTTTGGTCTGCGCCAATTGAAGGGGCGTTGCAAAAGTCGATGCATTTTGCACAACGGGTTGCAGTGGTCGAGTCTGAGTTCGGATATGAAAAGGAATTTGAGCAAAGTTCCAGTTTTATCAGGCTGCCAAGGGATATTCAGGCGGCTTCGGATCTCCTTAGACAATATTTTCCCGGTGCGGTTTTTGAATCCGTACAGAAAGAAGAAGTTAATATGCCTTCGAGAGAATGTATAAACGTCTTTGAAATGGTCATGAGTAATGAGGTTTAAAGGTTTGAGACTACTGTCAGGAGGGAAGCTGAACGTCTATGCAGTAGAGATGTGGGGGTCTTTGTTTTTTAAAATATTGGCTATTGCATGCTCTTTTATATTGCTGCCTTTGATGCTGAGTTACTTGGGAGGGGCTAAATTCGGTGTGTGGGTGGCGGTTTTCAGTATTGTATCTTGGGTCATATTTTTTGACCTTGGCTTCGGCAGCGGATTGAGAAACAAACTCAGCGAGTCACTTTCTAGAGACGATACAAGTGAATCCGCGATTTTGATCAGTACTGCATACGGAGCGATGGGCGCACTGAGCCTGGTTTTGTATGTGGTTTTTCTCAGTGCTAATTTTTTTATCGATTGGCAAAGTGTATTCAGTACGGAAGATGTGTCGTTATCCGAGTTTCAATGGTCCATGGCGGCAGTTGTTTTTCTTTTTTTAGTTAATTTTACTTTGCTGATTGTTCTACAAGTTCTTCATGCCTCCAAGAAGTCATTTATGACTGTGGCGCATCAGTTTCTCGCGAATTTCATTGCATTATTATCAGTGCTTTTTATTAAGGCGGTTTTCCTTCCGTCGCTGATGGTGATTTGCATAACTTATGGCGTTTCTCAGGTTATAACTACGTTTTTGGTTTCCGCATTTTTCTATAAGGGCAGTCCGGAGCTAAGACCGCGTTTCGGCTTTTTTCGGCGTGATCGGGTAAGAAGTATAGCGATGCTGGGGGGGCAATTCTTTATTATCCAGCTCGCGGTATTGGTTATATTTAGTACTGATAAAATTATTGTGATAAAACTATTTGGTCCGACCTCTTTGGCTGAGTATGAGCTTGTTTTCAAGGCATATAGCGCTATCTTGATTATGAGTACCTTGTTTCTGGCGCCGCTCTGGTCTCGATACACTCATGCGGCAGCAAACAAGGATTATCCATGGATGATAAAGGCTTTGGGCAGGTCTCACTGGGTTTGTGCGGTTCTGTTTGTTCCTGCATTGATATTATGTGCTTTTGGCCATGATATTATTTATCTATGGTCGGGCTATCGCATTGGCTCAGGGTTTAATCTTCTTGTAGCTATGTCAGTGTTTGTACTGCTTAGAGTATGGAGTGACATCTACGCCTATTTTTTGAATGGCGTAGGAATATTAAAAGTTCAGATGTGGCTCGCCGTTGTCCAGGCTATTATCAATGTCCCTTTGTCGGTTGCCCTAGGGCGTGTGTATGGAATGCCAGGAGTGATTTACGGCTCAGTGCTGACGCTATCACTTTCAGCGGTTTTGCTACCGATTTGTGTTTATTGGTATTTGAACTCAGTGCGTAAGATGGCGAATTAGTTAGGTGTTTATCATGAAATGCTCTACTTGTATTGGTTTTGGAGGTTGTGTTGAGTTCTGATATGGGTGGTGTTGACAATTCTTTATGTCTTGAGGGCGGGGCTAGAATGGGAGGTGTTGCCAAAAAGTTGCACTCCGATGCGGAGCCTCTGGTCTCGATTGTTACCGTTGTATTTAATGACGTGGCTAATTTGCAGCGCACCATTGATAGCATTGCCTCTCAAACCTATCAGAATATAGAACATATAGTAATTGATGGTGGCAGTACGGATGGTACGCTCGACATTATTAGGAAAAATCCTTCCATCGATTATTGGGTGAGTGAGAGGGATAGTGGAATATATGACGCAATGAACAAAGGTATCCAGTACGCTTCTGGTACCTGGATTAATTTCATGAATTCGGGAGATATATTTTTCGAGAGTGCTACTGTAGAAAGTGTTTTTTCCAATGCCGTAATTCGCGAGAGTGATTTAATATACGGCGATGTTGAGGTCGACTACGGGGGATTTAAGAAAATAAAAAAAGCAGGGCCTGTAAGTTCGCTAAAAGCGGGTATGCAGTTCAGTCATCAATCTTTATTTGCTCGTTGTTATATTCTGAAAAAGTCTGGATTTGATCTTTCGTATCACACCGCGGCAGATTACAATTTTATATTTTTGTCATGGGTAAAAGGTTATAAATTTGGTGGTGTAAATGTTGTAGTCAGTAGTATAAGTAGTGGCGGCGTTTCTGATGTTAAGCGTTTGATGAGTATTCAGCAGAGAGCGAGAATTATAGAAAGGGCAGTTGGGTTGAGTGCTATTGATAGAATTATTTTCATCAGGGAATATTTAAAGGTCTGGGTGGTTGATCTTGTCAAAAGATTGCTTCCTGGTTCTTGGGTGAGTTTCTTGCAGAAAAAAAAATAGCTATATAACTAGCTGTTTGTGAGTGTGAAAAAATGTCTAGGTTATAGAAGTTTTTTGTTGTTTAGAGTCGCTTTGGTGTGGGGGTCTTAATGTTTTTAAGTCTTAGCTTTGGTTATTTGGTTTTAATATTGACCCTTTTGTTCTTTTTGTGCTGGTTCTATCGGCTACCTTTTTTTAACGCTTTTTCAATTCTCCTATTTACAGTTTTGCCGTTTGAGCTCACCAAGGTTTTGATTGCTCCTTTTTATAATGGATTGAGTGACGATCCTTATTATCTAGAGGCGATTGGCATAAACTTGTTTTTTTTGACTGTAGCGTTTTTTTCATTGACGCTATGGTTGGTTTTCTTTGGAAAAGTAAAATTACCTTTCTTTAGGGTGTACGAGAATGTTGACTTTACGATAACGAAGAAAGGCTTGAGGCGTAGCGCCTATGTCTTTCTGTTCATGTATGTTGTTTTTTTTGTGGCGACCATGGCGCTAGGTGGAGGAGGGTTGAAGTGGATCTTCAATACCCGTGAGGCCTATCAGCTGCATCGTGTGGGTGTGGGGATGTTTTATGCTTTAAGTATCTCGTTTTTATCGTTATCTTTTGGTAGCTATATGTTTTCTTTTGTACGGACGTCATATTGGCTGTACTGGGGGATCATTTTTTATGTTGGCATGGCATATTTTTTTGGCAGCAAGGGAATGATTCTGGATTTTGCCGTATTTGGCCTGGTTGCATTGTGGTTTTATAGGGCAAGGGGTTTTTATCTTTGTTTGATTTTGGTGCCGTCGATAGTTTTTCCTGTGATGATTTATAATTTGTCACAGGCATATGGTGAATTGGATCTTAGTAGAGTGCTTTCATATTTTGACTATTATAATAATAGTGCGATGTTTTATAAGGCGTTTGATGAGGGGGGGTTGAGTTATTATTGGGGTAAAATATTTACAAGTCAGTTTTGGACTTTTGTGCCGCGATTTTTCTATCCGGACAAACCTTTTGTTTATGGTTTTTTGTACGTGAATGAGTACTTTTTTCCTGGGGCAGCGGAGGCGACTAATACCCCGGCGTTCGGTGGGCCGACTGAGTTTTATGCGGATTTTGGTATGCCTGGTGTGATATTTGGTGCGCTATTAAATCCGGCGGTTATTTGCTTTGCTTTTTTGAGCTATAATTTGGTATATCGTTTCAAGTACACTTCTGTCGGTAATGATTCAACAGTTGATGCTAGGGTTTACTTGCTTCTCGTCTTTTTGTTTTTTCCTGACTTTATGTTGTTTTTTAATGCGGCGACTAAGGTGTTGGTGTTCGTTGTTTTGAGCTGTTGTATATACTTTTCGCTACGCAGGGTTGTGCCGTCGGCGATAGGAGTATGAGTTGTGTTTTTGGTGCGGAGTTTTGTGCTCGGTTTTCTGATTTTTTTATTGGTGGCTGTCGTTTTTAACGAAAAGCTTTGATGCTCAATTGTGTTGGCTCGTTTGAGGGGTTTATGATTCTGTACGATGGTATTATTTATTCTCTACAACGTAATGGCGGAATTTCAGTTCTTTATAATGAGCTGCTTTCTCGGCTTTCCGAAGCGTCGTGCAATTACTCTGTGATATCGTATGGTCATTCCGTGGAGTTTCCGGGTAAAAAAAATATAGTTCGTGCTCCGCGGTTGGCTGAGCGATATAGGAGTGTGAATTATGAGCGTGCCGATATATTTCATTCTACATATTATCGGCTCCCAGATTCATCAAGTATCGGCCTGTCAAAAGTAATCACGACCGTGCACGACTATACCTATGAGCGGTATATTGGTGGCCTTAAAAGACAAGTTCATTCTTGGCAGAAAAATAGAGCTATAAATAAGTCCGATAAAATAATTTGTGTTTCGGAAAGCACGAAGAATGATGCTCTAGAGTTTTCAGGCGTCAGCGAGGATCGCATTGAAGTCATTCCTAATGGCGTCTCTGCAGACTATTTTTCAATTCCTGGAATGGTGCTCTCAGATTTGCCGCAGGCAATTTTTGTTGGCGCGAGGCAGGGGTATAAAAACTTTGATTCAGTGGTAAAGGCTGTGTCTTTGTTCAAGGATCTGGTGCTTGTTTGTGTTGGTGGAGGAGGGTTCGACAAAAAGGAACTTGCCTTTCTCGACGAGAACTTGCCTGGCCGGTATAGGCATGCAGGATTTTTGACCAATGCTGAGTTAAATGTCGAATATAATAAGGCGATATGTTTGATTTACCCCTCTCTTTATGAGGGTTTCGGGATTCCAGTCTTGGAAGCCATGAACGCGGGTTGCCCGGTAATTGCTGTTGATGCCTCATCCATACCGGAAGTCGCAGGAGACGCCGCGCATTTGATTGAGCGCGGCACCGTCGAGGAGATCGAAGCAGGCATCAGTGCCTTGATGAGTGACGATTATAGGCAATCACTCATAAGTAAAGGATTTATACAGGCCGAGAAGTTTAGCTGGGATATTACATACAAAAAAACTATGGCATTATACGAGCAAGTTCTCGGAAAAAAATTAGCTTGAAAGACGGAAACAGTATGAAAAAGGCACTTATCACTGGGATTACCGGCCAAGATGGCTCGTACCTTGCAGAATTTCTTCTGGAAAAAGGCTACGAAGTCCACGGCATCAAGCGTCGTGCCTCGTCCTTCAATACCCAGCGCGTGGACCACCTCTACCAGGATCCGCACGTAGGCAACCAGAAATTTGTCTTGCATTACGGCGACCTGACCGATTCGTCCAACCTTACCCGCATCATCCAGGAAGTGCAGCCGGACGAGGTCTACAACCTCGGTGCACAGTCCCACGTTGCCGTAAGCTTCGAATCTCCTGAGTACACGGCTGATGTCGATGCCATGGGTACCTTGCGTATCCTGGAAGCCATTCGTCTGCTGGGCCTTGAGAAAAAGACCAAGTTCTATCAAGCATCGACTTCCGAGTTGTACGGCCTGGTACAGGAAATTCCGCAGAAAGAGACCACACCTTTCTATCCGCGCTCGCCTTATGCCGTTGCAAAAATGTATGCCTACTGGATCACGGTCAATTACCGTGAGGCATACGGCATGTACGCCTGCAACGGTATTCTGTTCAACCACGAATCGCCTCGCCGTGGCGAAACCTTCGTTACCCGCAAGATCACTCGCGCCCTGGCCAACATTTCCCAAGGCCTGGAGAAGTGTGTATTCCTTGGCAACATGGACGCACTGCGTGACTGGGGTCATGCCAAAGACTACGTACGGATGCAGTGGATGATGCTGCAACAGGACGAGCCTGAAGACTTCGTGATTGCCACCGGCGTTCAGTATTCGGTGCGTGAGTTCGTGCGCTGGTCCGCTGCTGAACTGGGTATCAAACTGCGGTTCGAAGGCGCTGGCGTTGACGAGGTTGCGGTCGTCGAGTCCATTGAAGGTGACAAAGCGCCTGCTTTGAACGTGGGTGATGTGGTCGTGCGTGTTGATCCGCGTTACTTCCGTCCTGCCGAAGTGGAAACCTTGCTGGGCGACCCAACCAAAGCCAAGACCAAGCTGGGGTGGACGCCGGAAATTACCGTACAGGAAATGTGCGCCGAAATGGTTCGCGAAGACTTGAAGGTAGCGCAGCGTCATGCCTTGCTTAAGCAGCACGGTCATGAGATTCCTGTAGCAACGGAGAACTGATCGGTGGCGCGCAATCTTAATGAGGCAGTATTGGTCGTAGGGCACCGCGGTATGGTCGGCTCGGCTATTGTACGGCGTTTATCCGGCTTGGGTTATCAGAACATCCTGACCCTGGGCCGGGAGGATGTCGACCTGCTGGACCAGAAAGCGGTGCGAGCGTATTTCGATACGCATCAGGTCGGCCAGGTGTACCTGGCAGCCGCGCGGGTAGGTGGGATTCATGCCAACAACACTTACCCCGCAGACTTCATCTACGACAACCTGATGATCCAGGCCAACGTGATTGAAGCCGCACATCGTGCGGGCGTACAAAAGCTGCTGTTCCTGGGATCTTCATGCATTTATCCGAAGCTCGCCGAGCAGCCGATGAAGGAAGAAGCCCTGCTGACCGGTACGCTTGAGTCGACGAACGAACCCTACGCAATTGCCAAGATTGCGGGCATTAAGTTGTGCGAGAGCTATAACCGCCAACATGGTCGTGACTATCGTAGTGTGATGCCAACCAACCTGTATGGTCCTCACGATAACTACCATCCGGATAACAGCCACGTTATCCCGGCATTGCTGCGCCGTTTCCATGATGCGGTAGAGCAGTCTGTCGAAGAAGTCTCCATTTGGGGTAGCGGCAAGCCAATGCGTGAGTTCCTGCATGTTGACGATATGGCTGCAGCCAGTGTTCACGTGATGGAGCTTGATGGTGAGGTATGTAAAGCCAACACGCAGCCAATGCTCTCCCATGTCAATGTGGGCACAGGGATCGATTGCACGATCCGTGAGCTTGCCGAAACTATCGCCAAGGTTACTGGGTTCAAGGGAACCTTGAGCTTTGATGCGAGTAAGCCGGATGGCACGGCGCGTAAGCTGATGGACGTATCAAGACTCGAGTCCATGGGGTGGAAAGCGAGTATCGAACTCGAAGACGGGTTGCGGGATGCCTATCACTGGTTTGTGGCCAACCGTCTGGATGTTCGGGGCTGAAGGGTTTGAGGGCTGTGTGCTATTAAGGAATATAGCTGCTCCTCGTTTTATTTTTATACAGCACCAGATGAAGGCTTTTTTACTACGGGTGTCGGGTCTACCTTTGCTGATCCCCTTTTATTGAGCAGCAGACGACCTGGCACGAAGCGTATGATGAGCAGCTCCTAGTCTTTCGCCCATTTGTTACAACACCCGCGTGTATCGAACCGCGCTGATTCAGTAAGAATCAAAGGATGATTGAATGTTTCTTCCAATAATCATGGCGGGTGGCTCCGGCACTCGCTTATGGCCTTTGTCTCGTCAGCTTAACCCCAAGCAATTCCAGTCTTTGGTGGATCCAGACTTGACCATGCTCCAGGCGACTATTCAACGTCTTGATGGCCTTGAGCACGCAACTCCACGATTGATTTGCAATGAAAATCATCGTTTTCTTGCCGCTGAACAACTGCGGCAACTGGGCCTGGAAGAGGCCAATATCATCCTTGAGCCAGTGGGTCGTAATACGGCGCCGGCCATTGCCTTGGCTGCCTTGCAGGCCCTGTCCGAGCAGACCGATCCGATCATGCTGGTATTGGCTGCTGACCATCTGATTCAGGATGTGAACGCCTTTCACCAGAGTATCGCCAAAGCATTGGTGCTCGCCGAGTCGGGCAAGCTGGTGACCTTTGCCATCACGCCAACCCACCCTGAAACGGGCTACGGTTACCTTCAAATGGGGGCGGCGGTAGACGAGGGCGGTTTTGAAGTCAGCCGTTTTGTTGAAAAGCCGGATCTGGCTACCGCACAAGACTATCTTGCTCAAGGCAGTTACTTCTGGAACAGCGGCATGTTCATGTTCCGTGCCAGCCGATACATTCAGGAGCTGGAGCGCTTCCAGCCAACGATCGTTTCGGTGTGCCGTGAGGCCTTGGCCAAGGGCGCGCAGGATATGCACTTTACCCGGGTCGACAGCGCTATCTTTTCCAGCAGCCCTGATGATTCGATTGACTACGCGGTGATGGAGAAAACCAGCGACGCGGTGATGGTGCCGTTGAATGCCGGCTGGAGTGATATCGGTTCTTGGTCGGCTATCTGGGATTCGGGTGAGAAAAACGAACAGGGCAACCTGTTCAAGGGTGATGTTCTGTCCGAAAACACTTCAGGCAGTTATGTACACGCAACGCACCGCCTGGTGACCACCGTTGGCGTTGAAAACCTGATCATCGTGGAAACCAAGGATGCGGTACTGGTCGCGCACAAGGACCACGTACAGGACGTGAAGAAGATCGTTGACCAACTCAAGGGCTGCAAGCGTCACGAGCACACCAACCATCGTGAGGTCTACCGGCCGTGGGGTGTCTACGACTCCATCGATAACGGCGAGCGTTATCAGGTCAAGCGCATCACCGTCAAACCTGGCGAGAAGCTTTCGGTACAAATGCATCATCATCGTGCCGAACACTGGATCGTGGTGAGCGGGACTGCACGTGTGACCAATGGTGAGAAAACCTACCTGGTGACCGAGAACCAGTCGACCTATATCCCGATTGGTCAGATTCACGCCCTGGAAAACCCGGGAATGATTCCCCTTGAGTTGATCGAAGTTCAATCGGGGTCTTATCTGGGGGAGGACGATATCGTTCGTTTTGAAGATGTATACGGTCGTGTGAAGGGTTGATGTCTTGAAAATTTCGATTATCACCGTTTGCTACAACAGCGCTTCGACTATTCGCGATACGCTTGAGTCCGTACTGTCTCAGACGTATGGAAATATTGAATACATAGTTGTAGACGGTGCCTCCAAGGATTCTACGCTGGAGATTATTTCGGACTATGAAGGACGTATTTCGACGGTGTTGAGCGAGCCTGACAAGGGCATTTACGATGCAATGAACAAGGGTATCAAGCAGGCGACTGGTGACTATGTTGGTATTCTGAATTCGGACGACGTGTTTTCCAGCACTTCGACTATTCAGGAACTGGTAACGTTTTTGCAGATGAACCCGGATTGTGATGCGTCGTACGCAAATCTGGTATTTGTCCAGCGTGACAATATTGATGTGGTCACGCGAAAATATTCATCCTCCGGTTTTTCAGCATGGAAAATCCGCTTTGGACTCATGTTGCCTCACCCGACGTTCTATGCCCGTAGAGGGCTGTTTGAACAGTATGGTTACTATAAGTTGGGTTATCGTGTATCCGCGGATTTTGAACTAATGGCGCGATTTATTACCCATGACATCAAGCTCGCCCGGCATGACGCGAATATGGTAAAAATGCGCCAGGGCGGTATCAGTACGACCGGATTTTGGTGGAAGATTCACCAGAATATGGAAGTTGTTCGCGCCTGTAGGGAAAATGGTATTTATACCAATATTTTTATGATTGCCATGAAGATACCGTTCAAAGTCGCCAGTTATTTTTTGAAATGAGCATGCTAAATAAGATTCTACTAACGGGTAGCACCGGCTTTGTCGGCTCAGAGCTTTTTGAGCAGTTGTCCTCGCGCGCCAACCATTCGATCTCTGTAGCCAGTCGCTATGAGCTCCCGGCACTTGAGGGCCGGCATCCAGTATTCGCGTTGGGTGATTTTGGTCCACATACGTCATGGCGTGATGCGCTGATTGGCGTGGACTGTGTGATTCATACCGCAGGGCGTGCCCACGTTCTGCAGCAAGAGGCCAATGCGTTGGAATTGTTCAGGGAGGCCAATACCCGGGCGACCCTCAACCTTGCCACCCAGGCCGCCGCCGCTGGAGTTAAGCGGTTTGTGTTTATCAGTTCAATTGGCGTAAACGGTGCCTCTACCGTTGATAAACCTTTCTGCGAAAGTTCTGTTCCCGCTCCCCATGCAGATTATGCGGTCTCTAAGCTAGAGGCTGAAGTCGGATTGCTGCAATTGGCAGAGTCAACGGGCATGGAGGTCGTTATCGTGCGTCCCCCACTGGTCTACGCTGCTCATGCGCCTGGCAACTTTCGGCGCTTGTTGAAGCTCGTCGGTACTGGGCTGCCGTTGCCATTCGGGCGAGTAGAGAACAGGCGCAGCATGGTAGCCCTTGAAAACCTGGTCGATTTGATCATTGTGTGTATTGATCATCCGGCTGCGGCTAACCAAGTGTTTCTTGCATCGGACGGTGAAGATCTTTCCACTTCGCAAATGATCAAGTTCCTGGCCCGAGGGATGGGGCGCCGAGCCATATTGCTTCCGGTCCCTGTCACTCTATTGCGAGTGCTTGCAAAGCTTGCGGGCAAGCAGGGGATTTACACCCAGCTCTGCGGATCCCTGCAGATTGATTCATCCAAGGCTGGCCAGTTGCTTGGATGGACGCCGCCTGTTTCGCCTGAAAAAGCGATGGTATCGGCAGGTAAGAAGTTTATTGATGGGCACGTCGGTTTATAAAGCGTCTGGAGCTTGAGTGATGGTTTGGATTTTTCTGGTTGCCGCTGGCGGTCTTTCTTTATTGCTGACTTCCTACTTGCGGCGTTATGCGCTATCTAAAAGCCTCATGGATATTCCCAACGCCAGGAGCTCTCATACAGTCCCTACGCCTAGGGGGGGCGGTGTTGCAATTGTCTTGAGTTTCCTTCTTCTACTGTTGGTCCTGCCGGTGCTCTCACTGTTGCAGTGGAACTCCGCTTGGGCGTTGATGGGGGCTGGTGCGGGTATTGCGGTGCTGGGTTTTCTGGATGATCACGGGCATATCGCTGCGCGTTGGCGTCTACTGGGGCATTTTGCCGGCGCAATCTGGGCACTGTTCTGGCTAGGTGGCATGCCCCCGATAGCCCTGTTTGGCATGTCCTTGGATATGGGGTGGCTAGGTCTTGTCCTGGCGGCTTTGTATCTGGTCTGGATGCTTAACCTTTACAACTTCATGGACGGCATTGATGGCCTCGCCAGTGTGGAGGCTATCTGTGTCTGCGTAAGTGCCTCGCTGATCTATGCGTTGGCAGGTTTTGGCGTGTTGGCCTGGGCTCCGCTCCTGCTGGCGTTTACGGTTGCCGGGTTCCTCTATTGGAACTTCCCGCCCGCCAAGATCTTCATGGGCGACGCGGGTAGCGGCTTCTTGGGCATCACATTGGGTATTCTTTCATTACAGGCCGCCTGGGTATCGCCGTCACTGTTGTGGGTTTGGCTGATTCTGCTGGGCGTGTTTATAGTTGATGCAACATTCACCCTTATTCGACGCCTGTTGCGCGGAGATAAGGTTTACGAAGCCCACCGCAGCCACGCCTATCAATACGCGTCACGTCAGTTTGGCCGCCACTTGCCCGTTACACTGGTGGTCGGGCTGGTGAATGTATGTTGGCTTCTGCCAATTGCCCTATGTGTTGCGCTGCTGGGGTTGGATGGTGTTGTAGGCATCATACTGGCTTATGTTCCACTAATGATCCTGGCTTGGAAGTTTCATGCGGGCACTGTTGAAAAGACAGTAAGTGCGCAGTAGTTTGTTGATCACTGAAAAAAACGATACGTTCACTGATCCTGGTAGTTGAATTTTTTGTAATGCTGCACCCGTTCGGAGGTTTTATGGAGATGTTGCGGGCCTATTTGTTGGGTTTGCCTCGCCGATACAAAAGATCCATCCAGGTATTGGCCGATATTTTTCTGGTCTGGGTCGCTCTCTGGGCTGCATTTGTAGTGCGTCTTGGCATCGACGAAATGATCAACCCCGTCAGAATGCATTTCTGGATGTTTATCGCGGCACCCATCGTTGCGATTCCCCTGTTCATCCGCTTCGGTATGTATCGTGCTGTGATGCGCTACTTTGGTAACGATGCGCTGATCACCATTATCAAAGCCGTCAGCCTTTCATCGTTGGTACTGGCGGTGGTGGTGTATTGGTATAGCAACCACCAGAACGTTGTGCCCCGCTCGATCATTTTCAACTATTGGTGGTTGAGCATGATCATGATTGGCGGGCTTCGCTTGGCGATGCGCCAGTACTTTCTCGGCGATTGGTTCACTGCCGCACAGCACGTGCCATTTACCAGTCGTGACGATGGCCTGACCAAAGTGGCGATTTACGGTGCCGGGGCCGCTGGCAACCAACTGGTTGCGGCCTTGCGCATGGGGCGGGTAATGCGCCCGGTGGCATTTATCGACGACGATACGAGCATTTCCGATCGCATTATTTCCGGCCTTCAGGTCTACAAGCCCAAACATATCCAGCGCATGATTGACGCAACGGGGGCCGAGGAAATCCTCCTGGCGATCCCGTCGTCCAATCGTGGTCGCCGTCGTGAAATCCTCGGGTTCCTGGAGGGCTATCCACTGCACGTGAGAAGCGTCCCAGGTTTCATGGATCTGGCCAGTGGTCGAGTCAAGGTCGACGATATCCAGGAAGTCGATATCGCCGATCTGCTGGGACGCGATACTGTCCCCGCCCAAGGCGAGCTTCTGGAGCATTGCATCAAGGGGCAGAGTGTCCTGGTGACGGGGGCTGGTGGCTCCATCGGTTCTGAGTTATGCCGGCAGATTCTGTCTCTGCGCCCCACGACACTGCTGTTGTTCGAGCACAGCGAGTTCAACCTTTACAGCATCCTCTCGGAGCTTGAGCAACGGATCGTTCGCGAGTCGCTACCAGTCAAGCTGCTACCTATTCTGGGCTCGGTGCGTAATCAGTCCAAGCTGCTGGATGTGATGCGGACCTGGCATGTAGATACTGTCTACCATGCAGCTGCCTACAAGCATGTCCCGATGGTCGAGCACAATATTGCCGAAGGCGTGTTAAACAATGTGATCGGCACCCTGAACACGGCTCAAGCTGCACTGCAGTCGGGCGTTGCCAACTTTGTCCTGATTTCCACGGACAAAGCTGTGCGTCCCACCAATGTCATGGGCAGCACCAAGCGTTTGGCCGAGTTGACATTGCAAGCCCTGAGTCGTGAGCTGGCGCCGGTATTGTTCGGTGACAACGCCAATATTTCCCGCGTCAACAAAACCCGTTTCACCATGGTGCGCTTCGGTAATGTGTTGGGTTCCTCTGGCTCGGTGATTCCGCTGTTTCACAAGCAAATCAAGTCCGGCGGGCCTCTGACCGTGACCCACCCGAAAATCACGCGTTACTTCATGACCATCCCCGAGGCCGCGCAGTTGGTCATTCAGGCCGGTTCCATGGGGCAGGGCGGTGATGTGTTTGTGCTGGACATGGGCGAACCGGTGAAGATCGTTGAACTGGCCGAGAAAATGATCCACTTGTCCGGCCTTAGCGTACGCTCCGACAAAAATCCCCACGGCGACATTGCCATCGAGTTTTCCGGCTTGCGCCCTGGCGAGAAACTCTACGAAGAGTTGCTCATTGGTGACAATGTTGTCGCGACCCAGCACCCGATGATCATGAGTGCCAACGAAGATCACCTGCCATGGGATGTACTCAAGGACAAGCTGACTCAATTGCTCGCGGCAGTGGAAGCGGACGACTACAACCGCGTCCGCCAGCTCTTGCGCGACACCGTCAGCGGCTACGCCCCAGACGGTGAGATCGTCGATTGGATCTACCAGCAACGTCGTCTGGAGCCCTGAGTTAACACCCTGTAACTCACCCATTTTTGACTATCCCCCCACATCGCCTAAGTTTGAAAAGCAGCTTCGGAAAGCTGCTTTTCCCACTGATGTCATGGAGCGTCTCTAATGCGTAAATCCGTTTTATCCTCCCTGGTTTTTGCCGTCCTCACCAGCCTGTCAGTCGCGGCCTTCGCCGCTCCATCGGCCAAGCCCGAAGCGCCAATGCCGGTAGTCGCCCAGGTAGACAAAAGTGAACAGCCAACCCCAAAAGTCAACCTCAACGCAGCAGACGCTGAAACCCTGCGCCGCGATCTGTTCGGTATTGGCGCCGCCAAGGCCAAGGCGATCATCGCTTATCGCGAGTCCAATGGATCGTTCACGGCGGTGGATGAGTTGCTGGAGGTGAAGGGGATTGGCAAGTCGCTGCTGGAGAAGAATCGCGACAGGCTGGAGGTTAAGTAATCAAAGCAGAAGGCCGGTCATTGACCGGCCTTTTTTGCGTCAGCAGGGGCTGTATTGATCCCGGTTTTCAGGTTTTGCCGCACGACGTCGAGTATGCGTGTCGCCAGTTGCGGGTTTTCGACGCTACGCGCCAGTACCAATGCGCCTACCAGTGTCGACATGATCACCAGGCTTTGTTCGTCCGCACTGGGGCTGCCCAATGCGGTTTCGATTTGCTTGAGTCGGGCGTCGAGGACTGTATCGGTGGTGGGGCTCTGTTGCCCGCGCTGCCCGAGTTCCGAGGACATGGTGGGCAGCGGGCAGCCTTGGTCGGGGGAGGTGTGGTGCCATTCGGACAAGTAGCTGTCGATGAAGGCTTCCAGCGGTCGCTCCTGGCTGAAGATCGCCGCACAATGGGTGTCCAGCTCGGCGGAGGCCGCTTGCAGGGCTTTTTCCACCAGTTCGTCTTTGGATTTGAAGTGGGCGTAGAACCCGCCATGGGTCAGGTTCAGGGCTTTCATCAGGGGCTGCAGGCCGGTGGCGCCGATGCCGTCGCGGCGAAAGCGCACCGACGCTTCTTTAATGATGCGCTGATGGGTTTGAGCTTTGTGATTTTGCGAGTAGCGCATGAGAGGGCCCTCTGTAACATCGCGCCATATTAACCAAGGTTTGGCGCTGTTTCTCGGCCCGATTACAAATTTGCACTAATCTCAATCGATTCGCCTGGCGTGCTGCCGGTAAGGGTCAGCACGAGGCGTTGGTTTCAGCGATCCTGCGCATCCTTGGCATCGGCCTGAGCATTGCGCTCGGCGACGCGTTTGCGTTGTTCGTCGGTCAGTTCCACTTTGTTGGCGCTGTCACGCAGCATCATCAAGCCACCAACGATCGAACCGATGGCGACCACCATGATCAACCAGGCATACCAGGGCATAGGGCTCTCCTTGAGGCTGACTGCCATGGGGAAGATTCCCCACGGCACTATCAGCTTTGAGTGACGGCGTTCGTCAGTCGTTCCATTGTAGGCCCGTTCTGCCTCGCTGGTTTAGAGCCCGGTCAACATGGCATCTGCCGGTGCGTCGGCGCGGTCTTGGGCGGTCAGTTGGAAGTAGATGAAGCCTGCGGCCATGAACCCAAGGAAGATCAGGCCGATCAGGGGGTTGAACCACGCCATGGCGACCAGGCAGACCAACGCCAGGATCAGTGCAATCGCCGGTACGATAGGGTAGCCCGGTGCGCGGAAAGTGCGTTCCAGCAGCGGTTCGCTCTTACGCAGCTTGAACAGGCTGAGCATGCTCATGATGTACATGACGATGGCGCCGAACACCGCCATGGTGATCATCGCCGCGGTAAGGGTCATGCCGCCGAGGTTGATCAGGCCGTCGCTGTAGATCGCGGCGATGCCCACCACGCCGCCGGCAAGGATTGCCCGGTGGGGTGTCTGGAAACGTGACAGCTTGGCCAGAGAGGAGGGCAGGTAGCCGGCGCGGGCCAGGGCGAAGAACTGGCGCGAGTAGCCGAGGATGATGCCGTGGAAGCTGGCGACCAAGCCAAACAGGCCAATCCACACCAGCATATGCAGCCAACCGGAGCTTTCGCCCACCACGGTCTTCATCGCCTGGGGCAATGGGTCGTTGATGTTCGACAGGGTGCGCCAGTCGCCCACGCCGCCAGCAAAGAACATCACGCCCATGGCCAAAAACACCAGGGTCAGGATGCCGCTGATATAAGCCTTGGGAATCGTGCGTTTTGGATCTTTGGCTTCTTCGGCGGCCATGGCGGCGCCTTCGATGGCGAGGAAGAACCAGATGGCGAAGGGGATCGCGGCAAAGATTCCGGCAATCGCCGGCGCACCAAACGTATCGGAACCCGCCCAGCCGTTGAGGGCGAAGTTGCTGAAGCTGAACGCCGGTGCGACCACGCCCATAAATACCAGCAACTCGGCCACGGCCAATACGCACACCACCAACTCGAAGGTCGCGGCGAGTTTCACTCCCAGAATATTCAAGCCCATGAACACGAAGTAGGCCCCGACCGCTGCGTGTTTCGGGTCGAGTGCCGGGAATTGCACATTCAGATAGGCGCCAATGGCCAGGGCAATCGCCGGCGGCGCGAAGACAAACTCGATCAAGGTGGCCAACCCGGCGATCAACCCACCTTTCTCGCCGAAGGCCCGACGGCTGTAGGCAAACGGCCCGCCGGCATGGGGAATCGCGGTGGTCAGCTCGGTGAAGCTGAAGATGAAACAGGTGTACATGGCGGCGACCATCAATGACGTCACCAGGAAGCCCAGCGTCCCGGCCACGCCCCAGCCATAGCTCCAGCCAAAGTACTCGCCCGAGATCACCAGCCCGACGGCGATGCCCCAAAGGTGCAAAGTGCCCAAGGTGGGCTTGAGTTGTGTGTTCATTGCGCTGCTCCCTGAACGGTTTTGAATGTTTCAGGACATTGCAGCGGCCATGCCAGCTTGGAAAAGGGTGTCGTAAAGGGCTGGAACTGTCGTGTGGGAGATAGTCTGTTGTTTGAGACCGTTATTTCGTGCACCAGGGTAGGGCGGTGGTGGATATGCTGACGCTATCGCGGGCAAGCCCGACTCCCACAGTTGACCGGGTACGTCATTTGGAATGCGGCCAACTGTGGGAGTCGGGCTTGCCCGCGATAGCGGTCTCAACAGCCCCACAAACCTCACGTCCACCCCACTCTTTACGCCATCTTTACGCCCCCTCCACCCCCTCGCCCTCGCTCCTTTACACCCCTCCTGCGGACAATGCCCACACGCGGCAGTCGCCGTATGACGGAGAAACTTCCATGAGTGTTCTGGACGGGGTGTCACTGCTATTGGCCGTGGCGCTGTTCATTTATCTGCTGGTTGCGCTGTTGCGCGCGGACCGGGGCTAGGAGCGGCTATGCACAGTTATGACTATTGGCTGATCATGGCCTTCTTCGCCGTGGTGCTGGTTCCGGCGCCATTTCTGGGGCGGTTCTACTACAAGGTGATGGAAGGGCAGCGCACCTGGCTGACCCCGGTTTTCGGGCCGGTGGAGCGCGTCTGTTATCGCGTGGCCGGGGTCGATGCGCAGCAAGAGCAAAGTTGGCAGAAGTACATGTTGGCCCTGCTGGCCTTCAACCTCGCCGGATTTTTACTCCTCTTTTCGATCCTGCTCTTCCAGGACTACTTGCCCCTCAACCCCCAGCAATTGCCCGGGCAGGAGTGGACGCAGGCGTTCAACACCGCGGTCAGTTTCATGACCAACACCAACTGGCAGTCCTACAGCGGTGAGGCGACTCTCAGCTACCTGAGCCAGATGGCCGGCCTGACCGTGCAGAACTTTGTCAGTGCCGCCACCGGCCTGGCCGTCCTTGTCGCCCTTTGCCGTGGGATTGGTCGCAAGTCCGCCAGTACCCTGGGCAATTTTTGGGTGGACATGACTCGCGCCACCCTCTATGGCCTGCTGCCATTGTGCCTGCTGCTGGCGTTGTTCCTGGTGTGGCAGGGCGTGCCGCAAACCTTCGCCCACTACGTTGATGCGCTGACCCTGCAAGGCGTTGATCAAGTGATCCCGCTCGGCCCGGCCGCCAGCCAGATTGCGATCAAGCAACTGGGGACCAACGGCGGTGGCTTCTTCGGTGTCAACTCGGCGCACCCATTCGAAGACCCGACGGCCTGGGCCAACCTGTTTGAAGTGGCGGCGATCATCATGATCCCGGTGGCGCTGGTGTTCACCTTTGGCCACTACGTCAAGGACCTGCGCCAGAGCCGCGCGATCCTTGGCTGCATGCTCGCGCTGTTCCTGATTGGCGGTTCGGTGTCGTTGTGGTCCGAGTACCAACCCAACCCGACCCTGAACAATCCGGCCGTGGAGCAGACTGCGCCGCTGGAAGGCAAGGAAGCGCGCTTCGGCACCACCGGTACGGTGTTGTGGTCGGTGACCACCACGGCGGCGTCCAACGGCTCGGTCAACGGCATGCAAGACAGCCTCAGCCCCCTGAGCGGGATGGTGGCGCTGGTCAATATGATGGTGGGCGAAGTGATCTTCGGCGGCGTCGGCGCCGGCATGTACGGCATGTTGCTCAACGTGCTGATCGCGGTATTCCTCGCCGGCTTGATGATTGGCCGCACCCCGGAATACCTCGGCAAGAAACTCCAGGCCCGGGAAGTGCAACTGCTGGTGGTGACCCTGCTGGTAATGCCGGTGGGCGTGCTGGTGCTCGGCGCGATTGCCGCCAGCGTGCCGGCTACCGCTGCGACCATCACCAACCCCGGCCCCCATGGCTTCAGCCAGTTGCTGTACGCCTACACCTCGGCCAGTGCCAACAACGGTTCGGCGTTTGCTGGCCTTGGCGCCAACACGCCGTTTCACAACCTGATGCTCGGGTTGGGCATGTTGATCGGGCGCTTTGGCTACATCCTCCCGGTGCTGGCCCTGGCTGGCAGCCTGGCGATGAAGAAAAGCGCACCGATCGGCCAGAACAGTTTCCCGACCCACGGCCCGTTGTTCGTGACGTTGCTGACCGTGACCATTTTGCTGGTGGGCGGCCTGACGTTCCTGCCGACGCTGGCACTGGGCCCTATCGCTGAACACCTGAGCATGGGCTTCTAAGGGGTATGAACATGAATATGCCTGTAAACAATGCCGCTCCGGTCAAGACCCAGGAATCGGCCAAGACTGCGATCTCGGCCCTGTGGCGCCCTGCGTTGGTCCAGGCGTTCGTCAAGCTGGACCCGCGCCAGTTGAAGCGTTCGCCGGTGATGCTGGTGGTTGAGCTGACCGCGATCCTCACCACGGTGCTGTGCCTGGTGCCGGACAGCACCGTGCCGACCTTTGTCGCGGTGCAGATTGCCCTGTGGCTGTGGTTCACCGTGCTGTTCGCCAACTTCGCCGAAGCCCTGGCCGAGGGCCGTGGCAAGGCCCGTGCCGATAGCCTCAAGGCCGGCAGTGAGGGCCTGAGTGCGCGGCGCCAGGAGGCCGATGGCAGCTTCAAGGTGGTGCCCGCCACCAGCCTGCGCAAAGGTGATGTGGTGCGGGTAGCGGCCGGGGAAATGATCCCGGGCGACGGTGAGGTCATCGAAGGCATCGCGGCGGTCAACGAAGCGGCGATCACCGGTGAGTCCGCGCCGGTCATCCGTGAATCCGGCGGCGACCGCTCGGCGGTCACCGGCAATACCCGGTTGGTCTCGGACTGGCTGGTGATTCGCATCACCGCCAACCCTGGCGAGTCGACCCTGGACCGCATGATTGCCCTGGTCGAAGGCGCCAAGCGCCAGAAAACCCCCAACGAAGTGGCGTTGGATATCCTGCTGATCGGCCTGACCCTGATCTTCCTGCTGGTGGTCGTGACCTTGCAGCCGTTCGCCCATTTCGCCAATGGCAGCCTGCCCTTGGTGTTCCTGGTGGCGCTGCTGGTCACGCTGATTCCTACCACCATCGGTGGCCTGCTATCGGCCATCGGCATCGCCGGCATGGATCGCCTGGTGCGCCTCAATGTGATCGCCAAGTCCGGGCGCGCCGTGGAAGCGGCGGGGGACGTGCATGTGCTGTTGCTGGACAAGACCGGCACCATCACCTTTGGCAACCGGCGCTGCGCTGGCATCTATGCCGCGCCCGGCGTCAACGGCAAGGAGTTGGCCGAAGGCGCGCTGCTGGCCTCGCTGGCAGACGATACGGCGGAGGGCAAATCCATCGTCGAATACCTGCGTGCCCTGCACCCGTACACCGAGCCCTCTGTGCAAGAGCTGACGGGCGTGCCGTTCAGTGCCGAAACGCGCTTGTCCGGTGTGGACTATCAAGGCCGCGTCTACCGTAAAGGCGCTGTCGATTCGCTGCTGGCGTTTATCGGTCAGCAGCGCCAGGACCTGTTACCGGCGCTGTCCCGGGAAATCGACAAGATCGCCCAGAGCGGCGGCACCCCGTTGCTGGTGTGTGCCGACGGTAAACTGCTCGGCGCGATCCACCTCAAGGACGTGGTCAAGCCCGGCATTCGCGAGCGCTTTGCCGAGCTGCGCAAACTGGGGATCCGCACGGTGATGGTAACCGGCGACAACCCGCTGACCGCCGCCGCGATTGCCGCTGAAGCCGGCGTGGATGATGTGCTGGCGGAAGCCACGCCGGAGAAGAAACTGGCGCGCATCCGCCACGAGCAAAACGACGGGCGCCTGGTGGCCATGTGTGGTGACGGCGCCAACGACGCCCCGGCCCTGGCCCAGGCGGACGTGGGCATGGCGATGAATGACGGGACCCAGGCGGCCCGCGAGGCGGCGAACATGGTCGACCTCGACAGCGACCCGACCAAGCTGCTGGACGTGGTGCAGATCGGCAAGGAACTGCTGGTGACCCGGGGCGCGCTGACCACCTTTTCGATTGCCAACGACGTGGCCAAGTACTTCGCGATCCTGCCGGCGTTGTTCGCCTCGATCTACCCGCAATTGGGCGTGCTCAACGTGATGCACCTGAGCAGCCCGCAGAGCGCGATTCTGTCGGCCATTGTGTTCAACGCGCTGATCATCGTGGTGCTCATCCCCCTGGCCCTGCGCGGTGTGCGAGTGCAGGCAGCGAGTGCGGCGGCGTTGCTGCGGCGCAACCTGTTGATCTATGGCGTGGGCGGGCTTTTGGTGCCGTTCGCCGGGATCAAGGCGATCGACATGCTGCTGACCGCGCTGCACCTGGTCTAACCCAGCCCTGTAGGAGCCGGCAAGCTGGCTCCTACAGGTCACGAATCAATTGAGGAAGATGAAATGTTCAGTACGATCCGTCCGGCCTTGAGCCTGTTGGTATTGATGACCCTGATCACTGGCGTGGCCTATCCGCTGGTGGTGACCGGCGTCGCCCAGGTGGCCTTTCCTGACCAGGCCAATGGCAGCCTGGTGCGCGATGCCGAAGGCAAGGTGCGCGGCTCCAGCCTGATTGCCCAGGAATTTACCGGCGAACGCTGGTTCCACTCGCGGCCTTCGGCAGGTGCGTTTGCCACCGTCTCCAGCAGCGCCAGCAACCTTGGCCCGAGCAATCCGGCGCTGGCGACGCGGGTGTTTGACGACGCCGCTAAAATTCAGGTGCCAGGCCAGGGCCCCGTGCCCCTGGCGCTGTTGACGACCTCCGGCAGTGGTCTTGATCCACACTTGCCACCGCAGGCAATTGCCTATCAACTGGCGCGGGTGGCGGCGGCACGGCAGTTGCCGGTGTCGACCCTGGAGCGCTTGATGGACGAGCATATCGAACAGCCGCTGGTGGGGCCGCCGGTGGTGAATGTACTGGCGCTGAACATGGCGCTGGAAAAGCTGTAAACCGTGGCGCCGCCATCGCGGGCAAGCCCGCTCCTACAGAGGAATGCATTGCCCCTGTAGGAGCGGGCTTGCCCGCGATGGCGGCAGCATGTTCCCCACATCACTAACTGAAAGAAGACTGTTCCCATGAGTGACTCCGGCCGCGCCGACGCCCTCCTAGCCGACCTACCCAAGCACGGCCGTGGCCGGCTCAAAGTATTCCTCGGTGCCGCCCCCGGCGTGGGCAAGACCTACGCCATGCTCCAGGCGGCCCACACCCAACTGCGCCAGGGCGTCAAAGTGGTGGCCGGGGTGGTCGAGACCCACGGTCGCGCCGAGACCGAGGCCTTGCTCAGTGGCTTGCCCCAGCAGCCGTTGCTGCGCTCGGAATACCGTGGGGTGATGCTCGAAGAGATGGACCTCGACGGCTTGCTCGCCAGCAAGCCCCGGCTGGTGCTGGTAGACGAACTGGCCCACAGCAACGCCCCCGGCAGCCGCCACGAAAAGCGCTGGCAGGACATCCAGGAACTGCTCTCCGCCGGCATCAACGTGTTCACGACGGTCAACGTCCAGCACCTGGAAAGCCTCAACGACCAGGTGCGCGGTATCACCGGCGTGCAAGTGCGCGAAACCCTGCCGGACTGGGTGTTGCAGGAAGCCGATGAGCTGCTGCTGATCGACCTGCCATCCCGCGAATTGCTGGAGCGCCTGCGCGACGGCAAGGTCTACGTGCCGGAGCAGGCGCGGGCCGCCATCGATGCATTCTTTACCCAGACCAACCTCATGGCCCTGCGCGAGTTGGCGATGCAGACCGCCGCCGCTCACGTGGATGACGACCTGGCCCAGGGCTACCGGCAACTGGGCCAGGCCGCGCCGACCGTGCGCGGCCGTCTGTTGGTGGGGGTGGATGGCGATGCCGAGGCCGAGCGCCTGGTGCGCCACGCCAGCCGTGTGGCCCAGCGCCGGCATTTGCCGTGGAGCCTGGTGCATGTGGACAACGGCCGGATGCGCGACGAGCAGTCGCGGCTGCGCCTGCAAAACGCCCAGCAGTTGGCTGAGCGCCTGGGTGGCGAAGTGGTGTTGCTGCGTGCCGGCGAAGTGGCCAAGACCCTGATCCAGCACGCGGCCGAACGCCGTGCCAGCCTGGTGCTGGTGGGGCAGTCGCGCCCGCGCTGGCGGCGTCGACTGTTCGGCGGCGGTTTGGCGGCGCGCTTGCTGCGCAATGCCCGGGGCCTGGAGATCAACGTCCTCGACAGCGATGAAACGCCGGTGCCGCCACGCTTGCCCGAGGTGCGGGGCCTGGTGTGGTTCGACTACGCCCTGGCGCTGCTGGCAACCGTGCTGGCCAGTGCATTGGCGTGGGGGGTGTCGAGTATCCTGCCGCTGCCCAACATCTCCCTGGTGTTCCTCGCGGCTGTGCTGCTGGTGGCGGTTCGCAGCAGTCTGGGCCCGGCATTGGCCTGTGCGGCGCTGTCGTTCATGACCTATGACTTTTTGTTTATCCCGCCGAATTTTTCCTTCGCCATCCAGCGTGAAGAAGATGTGCTGACGCTGTTGTTTTTCCTGCTGATGGCGGCGCTTACCGGCAACCTGGCTGCGCGTCAGCGTCGGCAACTGCAAGCCCTGCGCGACACTCAGGAAGAAACCAGCGAGCTCCTCGACCTGTCGCGCAAACTCACCGCCGCCACCGACCGCCAAGCGGTGATCAGCGCAGCGGCCCATCATCTGCAGGGCTGGAGCGATTTGCAGTTGTGCCTGGTCAATCGCGACGGGCCCAGTGAGTGGAAAGTCGAGACCGGTGGGCCGATCACCTTCACCGAAGCCGAACGTGCCGCCGCGGACTGGGCCTGGCAGCACGACCAACCGGCAGGCATGGGCACTGGCACCTTGCCGTTTGGGCGTTGGTGGTGGTGGCCGTTGTCCGCTGAAAATGGTCCATTGGGTTTGCTCGGCGTCAGCCCCAAGGCCGGCCTGGAACTCAGTGGCCAACGTCGGCGCCTGCTCACGGCCTTGAGCCAGCCATTGGCCCAGGCGCTGGCCCGTGCCCAGCTGGCGCAGAATCTGGAGGCCGCCCGTTTGCATGGCGAGACCGAGCAACTGCGCAGCGCCTTGCTGGCTTCGGTGTCCCATGATTTGCGCACGCCGCTGACCTCCATGCGCGGCAGCATCGACAGCCTGCTGGCCCTGGGCGAAGCCATTCCCCTGGAAGATCGCCGTGAGCTGCTCGAAGGCACTCGCGACGAAGCCGAGCGCCTGGACCGCTATATTCAGAACCTGCTGGACATGACCCGTCTGGGCCATGGCGCCTTGAAGCTGGCGCGCGACTGGGTGTCGCCCGGCGATATCGTCGGCAGTTCCCTCGCCCGTTTGCGCGCGGTGCTGGCGCCGTTGCAGGTGAGTACTGACGTGCCGCCCGAGTTGCCGCTGCTGTATGTGCATGCCGCCTTGATCGAGCAGGCCCTGGTCAATGTGCTGGAAAACGCCGCGCGTTTTTCACCGCCCCATGGTCGCTTGCAACTGCGTGCCGGTGTGGCGGACCAGGCGTTGTTTTTCTCGGTGAGTGATGAAGGCCCGGGGATTCCTGAAGAGGAGCGGGCGAAGATTTTCGATATGTTCTACACCGCCGCTCGCGGCGACCGCGGCGGGCAGGGCACCGGGCTCGGCCTGGCAATCTGCCAGGGCATGGTCGGCGCCCACGGCGGGCATATCAGCGTGGCCGAGGGCATCGACGGGCGGGGCACTTGCATCACCTTGTTCCTGCCATTGCAGACCCAGCCGAGCCTGGAAAGTGAAGCGTGATATCAGGTGCGCTACTCTTATTTTTTTTCAGCGATTGTGACGGAACACCATGAGCCAGACTGCGACGATTTTGGTCATTGATGACGAGCCGCAGATTCGCAAGTTCTTGCGCATCAGCCTGGCGTCCCAGGGCTATAAGGTAATTGAGGCTGGAACCGGCGCCGAAGGGTTGGCCCAGGCGGCATTGAACAAGCCGGACCTGCTGGTGCTGGACCTGGGCCTGCCGGATATGGACGGCCAGCAGGTGCTGCGTGAGTTGCGCGAATGGTCGACGGCCCCGGTGCTGGTGTTGTCGGTACGGGCCAGCGAAGGGCAGAAGGTCCAGGCGCTGGACGGTGGCGCCAATGACTATGTGACCAAGCCGTTTGGCATCCAGGAGTTCCTGGCCCGGGTCCGTGCGTTGTTACGCCAGGCGCCTGTCGGAGAAGCCCAGCAGGCGGCGCTGCAGTTTGGCCCGCTGACGGTCGACCTGGCCTATCGGCGGGTGTTGCTGGACGGTGTCGACGTGGCCCTGACCCGCAAGGAATACGCGGTGCTGGCGCAACTGGCGCGTTATCCAGGCCGGGTGATTACCCAGCAACAGTTGCTCAAGGACATCTGGGGCCCGACCCATACCGAAGACAGCCACTACCTGCGCATTGTGGTGGGGCACTTGCGCCAGAAGCTGGCGGATGACCCGACCCAGCCACGCTTTATCGTGACCGAGGCGGGGGTGGGGTATCGGTTGTTGGGGGCTGAGGGCTGAGGGATTGTGGTGGCTGGACCGGCCTCATCGCGGGCAAGCCCGCTCCCACCTTTGAATGCATTCACAAATCTGAATGTGGGAGCGGGCTTGCCCGCGATAGGGCCCCAAGCCCCAGCGAAGCTCTCAACTCTGCTCACTCTCATACCGATCCAACGTATCACTGGCAATCTCACGCCCCAGGGCGATCAGTTCTGGCGCCTTGTAGAACTCGAAGAACCGGCACACGCGCTTGGGCACGTTGATCAGCACATCCGGCGGGTAGCCCGCGATCTTGTACTGGGCCAACGATGTCTGCATCACCTCGAAACTCTGGTTGATCAGATCCAGCAGCGATGCCGGCCCCACGTTGTCGATGATGAACGAACCGGTAGCGGATTTCGGTGCACCAGCGGACTCAGGGGCGGCGGCCGGTTGCTGGGCTTCGGGCTCGGCGCCCTCGAGCCAGGGGTTGATATCAGCGGCTTGCGCCTGCAGCGCTTCCTGTTCCAGCAACAGCAGTTGCTCGGCCTGTTTGCGCCGAAACGGCAGGTGCGAACCCAACGAGCGCACCAGGTTGTCGAAGCGGCTCTTGAACGCCGGCGGGCGCTGGATTACCGGCAGGGTGTAGTGCTTCTGGTTGGTGGCGTTGAGGTTGACCGCAATGATCAGGTCGCAATGGCTCGACACCACCGGCACGATTGGCAGCGGATTGAGCAGGCCGCCGTCCACCAGCATGCGGTTGCCTTGCATCACCGGGGTAAACAGGCTGGGAATCGCCGCCGAGGCGCGCATGGCCTGGTGCAGGCAGCCTTCCTGGAACCAGATTTCCTGTTGGTTGGTCAGGTCAGTGGCGACGGCGGTGTAGGGAATGCGCAGGTCTTCGATATTGATCTCGCCGACGATCTTGCGGATCTGCCCGAAGACTTTTTCGCCGCGTATCGCGCCCAGGCGAAAACTCACATCCACTAGGCGCAGCACGTCCAGATAGTCCAGGCTTTCGATCCAGTTGCGGTAGTCCTTAAGCTTGCCTGCGGCATAGATCCCGCCGACCACCGCGCCCATGGAGCAGCCGGCGATACAGGCGATTTCATAGCCGCGCTTTTCGATCTCTTCGATCACCCCGATGTGGGCATAACCCCGCGCTCCACCGGAGCCCAGGACCAATGCAACGCGTTTTTTCATGATCGGATCCTTCGCAAAACAGCTGTCCACAATGCACCCAACCAGGGGGCTGCTTCAATCCTAGCTGACAAGAGTGATTATTTTCATAAGCCGAGCTAGTTGCTCGGGTATGCTTTGGCTATCGGCGCTAGGCATTTCAGGCTGTGTGATAAGGCACTTTTCGATGTAGGCAACGTCTACATCCCACGACTGTTTTCTTTTCTTGAGGTGTCATTGATGAAAGCCTGGATGTGTTTGCCTGTGATTGTGTTGGCCCTGGCCGGTTGTGCCGGCAAAACGGCCTATCGCGATAGCTGCGGCAGCCAATTGGACGCGGCGTGGCACGAACTGGATTTGGCCAAGGCTGAAGGTTTCGCCGGCACGGTCAGCTATTCCAAGGCCCTGTCGTTGCTGACTGGCGCCAAGACCCAGCAACAATTCGAAGCGTTCGAAGGGTGCGCCAGCAAGGCGGAAAAAGCCCGTTTCTATATCCGTGAGTCGCGCGCCGGGCGTTGATCCGAGTCAGCGCAACATGCTGGGGTAGTGGTTAAGGTAGTTCCAGACGCCTGTTTTGCGCAGGTACATGGACGTTGTTTATCAGGGGAAGCAGCATGTCGGCGTTGGTGGATCAGTTGGTCACCCAGGTCATTGGCCTGGAAGTCGGATTGTTGAGTTGCCAGGCGCGCCTGGCGGCGGTTACCGATGACGAAGCGCTGCATGACCTGCGCACCACGGTGCGGCGCCTGCGCAGCCTGCTGCGCCCCTTGCGCGGGCTGCCCGGCGTCGAACAACTGGAAGCGGCCGCCAGCGCAGTCGGCCAATTGACCACGCCGTTGCGCGACCGTGAGGTGCTGGCGGCGTACTTGCAGCAGCACGGTTATCACGACGCTGCGGCGCGGCGTCTGCGCCAGCAGCCACAAACCTATCGGCAGGTGGCGCAAAGCCCGGAAGTCGCACAACTGCTGCTGATCCTGGATGCCTTTCCCCGCTTTATCCGCGCGTCAGATCATCAAAAACTACTCAAGGGGCTGCGGGCGCGCATCGAAAAGCGGCTGGCCAAGCAATGGCAGACCCTCGATGCGGCCCTGCACGATCCCGGTCACGACCGCCATCGCCTGCGCTTGTTGATCAAGCGCGTACGTTACGCGGCCGAGGCTTATCCGCAATTGGGGCAATTGCCGGCCAAGGCCATGTCCCGTCTCAAATCCGCCCAAGGCGCACTGGGGGATTGGCATGACTGCTGGCAATGGCTGGCGCAGGCCGAACACCAGGCGGATCTGCAACCTTGTGTTGCGGTCTGGCATCGCACCATGGCCCAGGCCGAAGGCAAGGCGGATCGGGTACTGGATAAGCTGGCGGCGGAGTGTTTCTGAGCCTGCGGCTTATCTGTCTGGGTATTTGGCCGGAATAAGCGCTGTACCTGGCTGGCACGCTGGTTAAGATCGCACAATCGATTTTCTTGATGTGAGGTCGCCATGCGCTTTAGTGATTTGCTCGACGCCGCCCGTAATAACCCGCTGGACGTGTCTATCCCGGCGCAATGGGCCCAGGGCCGTGCCACGTTTGGCGGCCTGGTCGCCGCCTTGCAATACGAAGCCTTGCGCGCCCAGGTGCCGGCAGACCGGCCGTTGCGTTCGTTGGCCGTGACGTTTGTTGGGCCGGTGGCGCCAGACGTCTCTGCCAGCTATCAAGTGGAAGTGCTGCGCGAAGGCAAGGCGGTCAGCCAGTTGCTGGGGCGGGTGGTGCAGGGTGGGGAAGTAATGACCCTGGCACAGGCCAGTTTCGGCGCATCACGGCCTTCGGAGATCGACGTGCCAGCATTGCCCGCGCCAACCTTCAAGCATTGGGACGAATGCCAGGAACTGCCCTATATCAAAGGCGTGACGCCTGAGTTCATGCGCTACCTGGCAATGCGCTGGAGCGTCGGCGGTTTGCCGTTCACGGGCAACAAATCCCGGGAGATGGGCGGCTGGGTGCGTTTGCGCGGGGATGTGAAGGAGGAGCCTTTGACCGAAGCGCATATCCTCGCGCTGGTGGATGCCTGGCCGCCGGCCCTGCTACCGCACCTGAAGCGGCCTGCAGCGGGCAGCACCCTGACCTGGACCATCGAATTCATCCAGCCTCTGGCGCAATTGACGACCCTGGATTGGTGCCAGTACCACGTCGAGATCGAGCATGCCCGCGACGGCTATGGTCATGCCGCTGCGATGTTGTGGGGGCCTGACGGCCAGTTGATCGCCATCAGCCGCCAGACCGTGGTGGTCTTCGCCTGAGCCCGCGTCAGTGGCGGTGACGCCAGGCTTGCCACCAGCCGCCACTGAGGACAAAGCGCGCAAAGGTCACGAACTGCTCGACCACCAGGCGCTGCACTGCATCCTTACGATCACTGAACGGCTCGCTGGCCTGAGCTTCCAGGCTGTGCCCATGACGTTGCAGGGCCAGGCCGGCCAACACGCCGACCACGCCGATGGCAAAGCTGGCCAAGCTCAGGCTGAACACCCCGGACACAATCAGCAGAAACCCGACGATGAACAGCGGTACTGCAATCAGGTGCAACACCAGGTTGGTCGGGTGCTGATGGTTCTGCGGGTAGGCGCGCCATTGCCAGGCCGGGAGATTGGGGTGACGTTTGCCCATGATGATAAATCCTCTGTCCATTGATACTCGATGAACAGAGTCTAGGTGGGGCGGGCAGGGGCGGCGAATTGGGGTTGGCTATGGGGGTTATAGCCAATTGACGGGTTCAGCCAACGGCAAGCGTTGGCTGAACGGCAGGCAAACCTCACAACTTCAGTTGACCGATCGCCTTGCTCAACTCGCCAGCCAGGGTCGCCAGTTCGTTGCTGGTGGTCGCGGAGTCCACGGTCTGTTGCACGGTGTTTTCTGTGACATCACGGATGCTCACCACCGCGCGGTTCATCTCTTCGGCCACATGGCTTTGCTGTTCGGCGGCGACCGCAATCTGCGTGTTGCTCTCGCGCATCTGCGCCACGGCACTGGTGATTTCCGCGAGTGAGGCGCCGGCTTCCTGGGCCTGCTGCACGCAGTCATCGGCCTTGAACGAGCTTTCCTGCATAAAATCCACCGCATCCCGGGTGCCGGCCTGCAGGGCCGAGACCATGCGCGTGATCTCATCGGTGGAGCTTTGCACGCGCTTGGCCAGGTTGCGCACCTCATCGGCCACCACGGCAAAGCCGCGGCCCATCTCCCCGGCGCGGGCGGCTTCGATGGCAGCGTTGAGGGCCAGCAGGTTGGTCTGTTCGGCGATGCTATGGATCACCCCGACCACGCCGTTGATCTTCTGACTGTCCTCGGCCAGCTTCTGGATCATCTCGGCGGTTTGCTGCACGCCGGTGGACAACCCGGCAATCGAACGCTGGACCCGGGTCACCACTTCCTGGCCGCTGCCGGCCAGGGTGTCGGCGGTCTGTGACAGGTCCCGTGTGGCGCCGGCGTGCTGGGCAATGTGATACACGGTGGCGGTCATTTCATTGATCGCGGTGGCTGCCTGGTCCGTCTCGCTTTGCTGGCCGAGCATGCCGTGCTGGACTTCATTCATGCTGCTGGCCAGGCGCGCGGCGCCGTCGTCCAGCAGTTTGGCGGTGCGCGCCACAGTACTGACCACCCGCTGGTAGCCGGCCTGCATGGCGTTGAACGCGCTGGCCATCTGCCCGACTTCGTCCTTGCAGGCCAGGGGAACGCGGGCCGAGAGGTCGCCGGTTTTTTCTACGTGCAGCATCACGTCTTTCAAGGTGTTGAGTTGGGCGAGCAAAAAGCGGATCAGCAGTTGCGAGGCACAGAGCATCGCCAGCATCAGGATCAGCACCGCCACCGCGTAGTTGGTGAAGCGTTCGGTAAACACCTGGCTCAGGCTCGGTGCATACGCCAGTACGGCGATTTGCTGGCCGTCGGCGCGGGAGATGACCTCGGCGCCCAGCAACGGGTTTTCGCCGAACAGCGGCATAGAGTTGAACTCGACCCAGCCATTGGCCTCGCTGAGGGCGGACAGGTCCTGCTCTGCCAGTTCGGGAGCCAGGCCCCGCTGGAACACCAGCCAGTGCTCGTCCTTGGGCAGCAGCTGCCCCGCCGGCCATGCGCCGAGCAAGCGCCCCTGGGCTTGTGCCGAGGCTTGGGAGGCATGGCTGCGGGCCTGTTGCTCAAGGTGCACGGCGTACAGCACCAGCAGCAGCGTGGTGATGAAAGCGACCGCATTCACGGCCCAGAATTTGTACTTCAGCGAGATATTGCTAAGCCAGGCACCCATGGAAGGTTTTCTCTGATAGCGGAAACAGTTTTGGCAAGGTGCCATTATTGTGCCGCTATTCGGAAAAAGGGTGTTGATGTGGGTCAATGCGCCGCGTCAATCCAACGCAGGCAGGCCGAAAAACGTACGGGAGCAGGCGGTGCTGTGTTGGGCCAGGTCTTCCAGGCTTTCTTCGCGGTGCAGGGCCACTTCGCGCAACACCTCCGGCAAGTAGGCTGGCTCATTGCGCCCGTTCTTCGGTTTGGGCCGCAGGGTGCGCGGTAGCAGGTAGGGCGCGTCGCTTTCCAGCATCAGGCGGCCCCGGGGGATTTCCCTGACAAGCGGGTGCAGGTGCGTGCCACGGCGTTCGTCACATATCCAGCCGGTGATACCGATATGCAGGTCCAGGTCGAGGTAGCTGAACAGTGCGCGTTGTTCGCCGGTGAAGCAGTGCACCACGGCGGCGGGCAGTTGATCGCGGTAGTCGCGCAGGATCTCCAGCAGGCGCTGGTTGGCGTCCCGTTCATGGAGAAACACCGGCAAGCGCAATTCGACGGCCAATGCCAGGTGGGCTTCGAGGACTTTTTCCTGCTGGGGGCGGGGTGAGAAGTCACGGTTGAAGTCCAGCCCGCATTCACCCACGGCACGCACCCGGTCCTGGCTGAGCAGGTCACGCAGTTGCCGCTCGCTGTCGGCGTTCCAGTCGCTGGCGCTATGGGGGTGAATGCCCGCGGTGCTGAACAAGCGTCGGGCGCTTGGATCCAAGCGCTGGCACAGTTCCAGGGCTTGTTCGCTGCCGTGCACGCTGGTGCCGGTGACCACCAGTTGGCCCACGCCGGCGGCGTAGGCGCGGTCGAGCACGGCCTGGTGTTTGTCGTCGAAACTGGGGTTGGTCAGGTTGACGCCAATATCAATGAGTTGCATGGTGCTATCTCCGCCTGCGGCCGGAAAGTCTATCAGAGCTGTGGTTTTATAAGAAAAGCCAAGAACTACAACGAGTTATCGCTGTCTTTGAACGTCGCAAGTCACACCGTGGTTGGCCGAAGGCCTGCTGCTGTGACACCCTTGCGCCCAAAGTCTGCGCCACTGGCGCTCTGTTTCTGTCCCCCAATGTGGCGTTTTTCGCGGTGCATGGGGCCTTGTTCTTTCCGGAGAGCGGATGATCCGACCCTCGGCATTGCTCATGGTATGCCTGACGCTACTGCTGCCCAACGCGGCGGTTGCGCGTCTGGACGGGCCGCTGGAAGTGACCAAGCCGGGCAAGGTCCGCGACCTGGCCGAAATCCGCAGCAGTCGCACGTTGCGCGTGCTGGTCAACCAGAGTCGCAACAGCTCCGGTGAAGTCCAGGGCCAGTCAATTGGTGTCGAGTACCATCGCCTGCGGGCCTTCGAACACTACCTCAATGGCCGGGCCCGCGATGGCCAGGAAATCAACCTCAAGATCATTCCCAAGGCCAAGGATCAGTTGCTGGGCGCGCTGGCCCGTGGCGAAGGTGACCTGGTGGCGCCCGGTGAGCTGCTGGATGCGACGGCTGCCCACAAGATCAGCAGCAGTGACCCGATTGCCAGTGACGTGCCGCTGTGGCTGGTGGGTCTCAAGGGCCAGCGGCGGTATACCCGGTTGGAGCAACTGTCCGGGCGCACCCTGGCCCTGACCACGGGCAGCGCAGCAGGGGAGGCGGTCAACCAGATCAACCAGAAGCTGGCGCTGCGCAAGCTGCCGCCGGTCAAGGTGGAATGGGTGGACCCCAGCCTGGCGGTGGAAGATGTGCTGGAGATGGTCCAGGCCGGGATCTTCCACCTGACCATTGTCGAGCGACCGATTGCCGAGCGCTGGTCGAAGATCCTGCCCAAGTTGCGTTTCGACAAGCAAGTGGCGATCAGTGAGCCGGGTGAGGAGTACTGGTTCGTGCGCCAGGATGCGTCGATGCTGCGGGCGAGCATCGACCGCTTCCTGAAAACCTACAAGACCCCGTCAGACCAGGATGTAGCGTTCCAGCGCATCTATCGGCGCCTCTACCAAGTGCGTTACCCCTTGGCGCGGGCCGATCGCCAGCGCCTCGAAAAGCTGCGCCCGGTCTTGCAAAAACATGCCCGGGAACAGGGCATGGACTGGCTGAACCTGGCGGCCCTGGCCTTCAAGGAATCGTCCCTCAATCCCGCCGCGAAAAGTGGCAGCGGGCCCACAGGCCTGATGCAGATCACCCCGTCGGCCGCCCAGCGTGTGGGGGTCAACAATATCCAGACCCTGGACAGCAATGTGCAGGCAGGGGCGCGCTACCTGGCGCTGATTCGCCGCAAGTTCTTCGCCAGCCCCAAGCTCAACGAGCGCGAACGTATGGCGTTCGTCCTGGCCGCCTACAACATGGGCCCGGAACGGGTGCAGGGCATGCGCGCCGAGGCCAGGCGTCGGGGGTTGAACCCCAATCAGTGGTTCTTCCAGGTGGAGCGTATCGCCATGGAGCAGGTTGGAATGGGTGGCGTCAGCTATGTTAATAGCGTGAACAAGTACTACTTGGCGTTTGATCGGGAACGGGACTCTCTGGAGCCGGTGGCGACCAAGATCGTCTCACGCAAATAATCTAATTAATCGATATTGATTAGCGCTATTTTCGGCTTTTATCATTCTATAAACTGATTAATATAGCGGTCAACCAACCCCATCATCGAAAAGGATTATCTACATGAGCCCAATGATCAGAAACGTTCTGTCCACCCGTGCAGGCTTCGGCTTGACTGTCCTGCGGATTTTCGTCGGCATCATCTTTGCCGCCCACGGTTCGCAAAAACTCTTTGGCTGGTTCGGCGGTGGTGGCCTGGCGGGCACGGCGCAGTGGATGGAGAGCATCGGCCTGGCCCCAGGTACGCTGATGGCGCTGTTGTCGGGCGGCACTGAGTTCTTTGCCGGCCTGGCGCTGATCATTGGCTTGCTCGCACGCCCAGCGGCGCTGGGTCTGACGATTGTCTCGCTGGTGGCGATATTCTCGGTGCATATCAGCAACGGTTTGTTCATGGCCAACAACGGCTATGAGTTCGCCCTGGCGCTGCTGGGCGGCACGGTGGCGGTCCTGTTCGAAGGTGCTGGCAAACTGTCTGTCGATCGCGCCATCGCCAATTGATCTTGCAGCACACGTGTTAAAGGCCCGCCCGTGCGGGCCTTTTTCGTTGTAGGGGATTCTTGACACCGCCCCACCGGCTTCTCTAGGATGCTGCATGCGCCGATTTAAACAGCTAATTGCGGGGCGCCACAGGGACTCACTGCAGCCCCGACAGAAGCCTGCTCCAGGTTTCGAAATACCGCTAAAGCGCTGGTTCGGTGTTGCCTCTCACCTGCCCGCAGACTTTTGAGGCAGAGACACGACACGATGAATGCACTACGACCTCTTGTACGCCTGGCCCCGATCACTGCGGGCCTCACTCAGCGCAACCCTAAAATCCTGCTTGGCGGCAAGCACCAACCGACGTTATTGCGTTATCTGGATGGCTGGCCCCGCCGTACTGGCCGCCCTTCGGCTTTCTTGATCCAGTTTGTCGAAGACGGCGAGTCCCTGGCGCGCTTTGCCACGAACAGCTTTGACCTGGCGGTGATCCAGGCGCCCAACGCCGACGATGCCGGTGAGTTCATCCGACACCTGACCCGCGTAGCGCGTCAGGGTTTGATTACCCGCCGCTGACCGCGACGCTCAATAGAACGCTGCGGCGGGTGGATGTTGGCGGCGCCGGTGCGAGATGAGAATCCCCAGCCCCAGCAGGCTCACCATCAACGGAACAGTGACGATAGTGAGCAGGGCTACCGTGCGCTCCAACTGCCGGACGTCCTTGTAGGCTTCCTTCTTCAGGGTGTGAAGTTCCAGGCGCAAGCGCAGGCGTTCTTTGTTCAGCGCCTGCAACAGCGTATTGGAGGAAAGGGCCTGGCTTCCCAGCCTCGATAAAGGCGCGTTGAGCGTCTGCCACTCCTTTTCTGCCTGGTCCAGACGTTGCTCCAGAAGGTTGGCTTTTTTCCGGTAGGACTGCGCGGCCTCGTTGCGCATTCTGTCCAGCAACCCTGGCTGTGGCCCGTCGCTTGCGCGGGGGCTGATAGCGCTTAGTGTGTCAGGTGCCGCCAGGTTATCCAGGGTGTTGAAGACAAACCTGGCGTTGCCCGGACGCTGCGCTTGGTGTCCATTGGCAGTGCGTGCGGCCAGCCAGACGCGGTCACTGAGCAAGTCAGTGTCGGCAACTAGCACCACATGGATATTGGCGGCTTTTTGCAACGTCGCTTTCTGGCCGTTGATGCCGTCAGGAAAGGCGGAGTAGGCGGGTCCCTGTATCCGCGCGGCGATCACACTCGACCGGCCGCGCATGGCGGCTTCGCTGAGCATGGCGTCGAACCCATCCTGTTGGGCGAAGCGTGCGCCATCGAACGTATAGGCTCGCTCGGAGCTCCAGAGCAGGGGAGTAAAGGTGGTGCGGCTTTTTTTCAGGGGCATGAGCGTACCGGAATTCAATAGTGTCACCCTGTCAACGCCCCAACTGCTGATATCGCTCTGCGCCATTGATTCTTGGGTCAGGGTGAGCGCCCCAGGATGGCGTACGGGTGCTTGGCCGTTCGCCACCACTACCGGCGTTGCGTAGAGGCTGTCTGCCAATACCTGGTTCGCTGGCACCTGCACGCCCCATGCGGCGAGCAGGTTTTGCTGGCCAGGGTTCTCGGTGGTTGAGCCCGGTTCATTCAGGGGGTCAATAAACATCAGCAGCTTGCCCCCAGCCAGGACAAATTGATCAATGGCAAAAAGCGCTTGTTCCGGTAGTCGAGCGGGCTGCACCACCATCAAGGTCTTGATGTGCCCGGGGATACGCGAAATGTCGTTGCCCAGGCTCACCAGATTGAACTGAGCGCGGATTTCCTTGAGCAACTGCCAAGGCGGTGTGATTTGCTGATTGCGTTCATCCCGGCTGCCGTCCACGGTTAAGCCGCTGATCAGGCCGATTACTGGCTGTTCCTGGCGTGCGACGTTGTGGACCAAGTGGCTGATCTCATACTCCAGGAAGTTCGCCTGGGCCGGGTCGAAGCGTTCGATTTTCTGAGGTTCATGGTTGGCGCGGGTGCCGATGAGCCCGAACAGCCCCTGCGTTCTATCCAGGCCCAATGACTCGGCCTGGTACTCCTCCTCTGAAAAGGGCTCAGGGTCTATCAGGTGCAGCGTGATGTTGCCGTTTGATGCGCCTTCATAGGCTTTGAGCAGCAGCGCGATGTACGCGCCATGGCTTTTCAATGCTTCACTCTTGCGGGCGTGGCTGGCGTTGAAAAAATACACCTCCATGGGGGTTTCAAGCCCCGCGAGCAGGGCCTGCGTCGAAGGCGAAAGGGTATGGATTTTTTTCTCTGAGAGGTCCAGGCGGTAGTTGGGCAGCTTCAGTGCCCAAACCAGGTTAAAGGCAAGAAAAAGCAGGACGATGACGATCAACGTCACGCCGAAGTTCATGAGGTTCCTCATGGGGGGGTCCTTTCTCAGCTTTTCCTGAAATTTAAAGTAAGGGTGGTTGCGGTGAGGAACGCAATGATCATGCTTATGAAGTACAACGTGTCATGCAGCGTCAGAAGGCCGCTATCTATCGAGCTGAAACGCATCTGTGGATTGAGTGAAATCAAACTATCGATCAGCCAGATGGGCGCCTGATGGTCCAACATATCCAGAACTAGTGATAACGTGCTTACTGCAAATAGTAGCGCGAGTGTGATCACAAAAATAATCAGGCGGTTATAGGCCAGTACACAGATGAGGCAGGCGAATGAAAGATAAGCACCTGCCAGTAGCCAACTCCCGATGGACTGAGCCAAGATGGTCGAATTGTCCGCGATGCCCAGATAATTTATGGTAATGACCAGTGGGAAGTTTAATAAAATCGTGAGCGCACAGAGTGTCCAGGCGGCCAGGAATTTTCCCAGTGTCAGCTCCAGGGCGGAGACTGGCAGGGTGCTTGTAAAGCAAAATGCATCGTCTTTGTGCTCGTTCGCCCAAAGCAGTGTTGAAATAATAGGAATGAAAAAAAGGTAAAGCCAAGGATGGAACTGAAAAAAAGCGTGTAAGTTTTCCGGAGTTTTTTCCAGGAAGTTTCCTACAAACAAGCCGAGCACAGTGTTGGCAATCAAGAAAGTCGCGATGCTTAAGTAAGTGGTCGGGCTCGACAAGTAACTGCTTAGTTGCCGCTTGAATATCACGGGTAGACGTTTCAATTGAGTGCCTCCTGGCTCAAGTGGTGGATGACATCGCTCAGGCGCCCCGGCTCAAGGCTCAAGGTATTGATCTTCCAGCGACGGTTGGCGACCAGGGCATTGACGTGTGGATAGATGATTTGCCCCGGCATCGCGAGCACGGTCACGCTGCCGGCGCTATGCCGGTCTTCCTCTATGCCGGCCACTCCCGGGAGCACGGCCAGCGCCAGCAGGTCGAGGGGGGCATCGGCGGCCAGGGTGATTGCCTGGTAATAGTGCGAACTGCGCTGTAGCTCGCTGACAGGGGCATCGGCCAGCAATCTGCCCTCGGCCATAACCAGCGCACGTTGACAAATACACGAGAATTCTTCGGGATTGCGCGAGGCGACAATCACCGTCATGTCTTCGGCCAGGGACTGGATGAGCGTCCCGACCTTTTGCTTTTGCAAGGGGTCCAGGCCTGCTGTGGGCTCATCGAGTAACAGCAACCTGGGGTCATGCAGGATGGCTTGGGCCAGCGCCACTTTGCGTTGGTGCCCCGCAGGAAGGGTGGCGATAGGTGAGTCAAGTACTCGCCAGAGCTCTAGGCGGGTGATTGCCCGATCCACCATCTTGCGCTTTTGCAGGCCATGCAGCGCGCGAACTTCGGCGATGAAACCGAGGAAGTTCTTGACCGTCATGTTGCCGTGGCCGAGTGCCGCTTCAGGTTGATAACCTATTATTTTTTTCGCTCTTATGGGGTGGGTTGAGATATTTGTGTCATGTATTTTTATGGTGCCGGAAGTTGCCTTGATTGCGCCTGAGAGCAATTTGAGTAATGTGCTTTTGCCTGCGCCCTCATGTCCAAACAATCCCAGGCATTCCCGGGAGGTAACGCTGAACGTCAAGTTGTCGATGGCAATCGTCTGTCCTGTTTTTTTTGTTAGATTTGTTATTTCGATCATTGGGCTTTTCTACTTGGTTGTTTGCCGGGGCATGCTGAGTAGACGGGGCTCTATAAGCCAGTGTCTTCGGTTTGAGAATTGCCGAACGTTGTGGGAAAAAGTACTGATCAAGTGTTTAAGGCGCTGCTTTGTTAAAAAATGGTACGTTCAATAGGGGCGTTTGGAAACGCTGAGTCGCTGGAATAAGGTAAGTCCTACATGTGCCTCAATCACTCGCTGAAACAATTGTGTTGTTCTTGGTGATATGTTGATTTTGATTTCATAGATGGCGTGTATATGAAGTACTACCGTAAAGGAGTCCGATACTCATGATGCTTCTGCGTACTCTTGTTCTTGAACATTCTGGTCATGATTCCCCGGTTAACGGTGCATTGCTCTGTTGCTTTGCGGTACCGCAAATCGCTGCGAACTTTCTCGTCTATAGCCTGGACGAAGAGGTCGAGCCTGGGAGTTCGCGGGTCTATATCGCCGCACTGCGCAGAAAGGCCGAGCGGTATTTTCTAGGAGGGATCGAGTCCAAGGAGAACCTGCAACTGGCGATGAGCGTGCTCAAGCAGATCATCACCCTGGCCACCGCATCCGGGGTCAAGGATGGCAATTGCTCGGCGTCGCAGGTGGCGTATCACTTCATTGACTTGAAGGGCAGCAAGCTACCGACGGCGAGGCCTGAGGATCACCACTCGCTGATGATCAAGAAGGTATTGGTGATGAAGGTCATCACCCTGGGGACTTCAGTCATTGGCCTGCCTGCGATCGAGAGCGCCGAGTTGATTGTGCCGTCCATTCGTTTCTCGTCAAAAATGGTGTCGCCGCCCAATCCGGCAAATCGTAATGAGGCTGTGACGCAGGAGCCGGACGATGAACCGGCCGTAGTTCTGCCGGCGTTAATCCCTGAGGAGCCATTACCTACTCCGACGAAGGCGCCGCAGCCCGAGGAGCCGGCTCCGCGAGTGCAGGAGCCTGTGGCACCTTCCGAAGTCGTCCCGCCATCCGTGGTGCCGGATCAGGCGACCCTGCATGAGGTGGATACCACACTGACCAATCTTGCCCGGGTGGCGCAAGAGTTGACGCAACAGAAGCGTGCGGCGTTTGAGCAGCAGGAGGAACTTGAGCAGCAGAGAAGCCAGTTGCTACGGGAAAAAAATGCATTGGCGCAGGCCAATCAACAGTTGGCGGCGCTGGAAACTGACTTGCAGCAAAGAACCCTGGCGTTGAAGGGGCGTGAAGAGCACCAGGCGCAGGTGCAGCAGGCAGAACAACGCCGTCTGGAGGGCTGGGCACGTCAGATCGAAGATGAGTCGTTCAGGCTGCAGGCGCTGGACCGTGCAACCCAGCAACAGGCTGAGCAACTGGCGAGCAGCATGGGGCAGTTATCGGGCCTGAGGGGCGATCTGCAGGCGGTGTTGAATCGCCTGGACGCCACCTTGTTTCCCGAGCAAAAGGTCGAGGTGCAGCGCGGCGTGGATGCAGGCAGTTTGCCTAGTCCCGGTTGACCCTGGGAATCAGGCCTGGCTACTTTCTGGCGTTCATTTATTATCAAGGCCGACCAGTTGCCGTCAGGCAGCCAGTGCATATTTGGTGGGTGTAGCGCTGGTTTGAACCAATGGAAGTTTGCGGGGGATGTGACGCTTTTGAGTACCAAGCTGATTACCAAAGAAGGTCATGAAGCGCTGAAGAAGGAGCTTGATTACCTGTGGCGAGAAAAGCGTCCTGATACCACGCGCAAAGTGACTTGGGCAGCTTCCCTGGGAGACCGCAGCGAGAACGCCGACTACCAGTACAACAAGAAGCTGCTGCGCGAAATCGATCGTCGGGTGCGTTATTTGCGCAAACGCCTGGAAGATATGCGCGTGGTGGAATACATGCCCGAGCAGGAGGGCAAGGTGTTCTTCGGGGCTTGGGTGGATATCGAAAACGAGCAGGGGGAGACCAAGCGTTTTCGAATCGTGGGCTATGACGAGATTTATGAGCGCATGGACTACATTTCCATCGACTCACCCATGGCCAGGGCATTGCTGCGCAAAGAGGTGGACGATGAAGCCATTGTGCAGACGCCAGGCGGTGAAGTGTGCTGGTGGATCACCGGCATCGAGTACATCAAGTAGCAGTCGGCTTGCTGGCGATGGCGCCTGTAGTAAGGCCGGCTCCCAGGGGGAGCCGGCTTTTTTTGTTTCAACCTTCGCGCAATACCGCCAGCGGGCTGGCGTTCAACGCCCGACGCGTACCGAATACCCCGGCACCACCGATCAACACGGCACCAATCACCGGAAGCACCAGCAACCACGGATGGGGGTGCCAGACCAGGTCGAAGGCATAGCGATACAGGACCAGCGTCACCAGTTCGGTACCCAGCGCCGCCAGCAGTCCGCTGACCGCACCCAGTAGCCCGAACTCGATGCGCCGGGCCTTGACCAGCAACTTGCGTTCCGCCCCCAGGGCGCGCAACAAGGCGCCTTGGCGGATACGTTCGTCCAGGGTGGCCTGAAGGCCCGAGAACAGCACCGCCATGCCAGCCGCCAGGACAAACAGCAGCACGTACTCCACAGCCAGCGTGACCTGGGCCAGGATGCTGCGCAATTGGGCCAGCAGCGCCTCGACCTGCAGGATGGTCACTGCTGGAAAGGCTCGGGACAGATCGACGATCTGCTGGTCATGGCCGGCGGCCAGATAAAAGCTGGTCAGGTAGGTGGCCGGCAGGTCCTTGAGGGTGCCCGGTTGGAAGATCATGAAGAAGTTGGGTTGGAAGTTGTCCCAGTTGATCTCCCGCAGGCTGGTGACCCGGGCCTCACGGTTTTCCCCGCCAACGGTGAAGATCAGGTGGTCGTTGAGCTTGAGCTTGAGGCTGTCGGCGACCTTGGCCTCGACCGACACGCCTGGTATGGCATCGCCCGGCTGATCAGACCACCAGGTGCCTGATGTGAGGGTGTTGCCTGGGGGCAGGTTGGCGGCCCAGGTCAGGCTCAGGTCCCGTTGTATCGCACGATCGCCACTGGAGTCCTTGCTGACAATTTCCTGCACCGGCTCGCCGTTGATGCTGATCAGGCGTCCCGGTACCACGGGATACAAGGGCGCTGCCTGCGCCTGTAGTTCAAGCAGGCGGGCACCGAAGGCGTCCTTGTCGGCCGGGAGGATGTTGAGGGCGAAATAGTTGGGAGCATCCTTTGGCAACTGGTTCTGCCAGGTGTCCAGCAACTCGCCACGCAGCAAGGCGATCAAACCCATCGATAGCAGGATCAGGCCAAACGCCAGGGACTGGCCCGCCGCGGCCAATGGGTGGCGTAACAACTGGCCCAGCCCCAGGCGCCAGGGCAGGGAGGCGCGTGCCAGCAGGCGGCGCAGGCTTTGCAACAACAGCAGGAGCAGGCCCCCGAGGATCAACGCGGCGATAACCCCACCGCCCAGTAGGGCGAAGGTCAGCACCAGGTCCAGGCTCAGGCGCCACATGATCAGGCCCAGGGCAAACAACGCGGCGCCATACACCATCCAGGTACTGGAGGGGATCGGCAGCAAGTCGCGCCGCAATACCCGCAGCGGCGGCACTCGGCCCAGGGCCGCCAGAGGGGGCAGGGCAAAACCGGCCAGGGCCACCAGCCCGGTACCGATGCCGGCTACGGCGGGTAGCAGCCCACCCGGCGGTACGTCTGCCGGCAGCAGGTCGTGCAGCAGGTAAAACAGCCCCAATTGTGCGAGCCAGCCCAATGCCGCGCCGGCAAGGCTGGCCAGCAAGCCCAGGACAGTCAGCTGCAGGCTGAACAACAGCATGGTTTCCCGGCGCGACAGGCCCAGGCAGCGCAACAGTGCGCTGGCGTCGAAGCGGCGGCTGGCAAAGCGGTTCGCCGACAGCGCCACGGCCACCCCGGACAGCAGCACGGCAACCAGGCTGGCCATGTTCAGGTAGCGCTCGGCCTTGCCCAACGCACCACCGATCTGCTGGTTGCCGTCCCGTGCGTCCTGCAGGCGCTGGTTGGCGGCCAGCCCCGGCGTTATCTGGTCGCGATAGGTCTGCAGGGCGGTACTGGCTGGTGGCGCACGCCACAGCTCGCGGTAGCTGACCCTGCTGCCCGGCTGGACTACGCCGGTGGCCTCAAGGTCAGCCAGGTTGATCATCACCCGAGGGGTGAGGCTATAGAAGTTGCCCGCCCGATCCGGCTCATAGGTGAGGACGCGCGCCAGGCGCAGGGTTTTCATGCCCACGTCGATGCTGTCGCCGACTTTCAGGTCCAGTGCTGTCAGCAGACGTGCCTCGACCCAGGCTTCACCGGCTTTCGGCCTGCCGCCCGGGGTTTCTTCGGCGAACGGTTCGGCCGCGCTTTTCAGTTGGCCGCGTAGCGGGTACTGCTCGTTGACTGCCTTGATGCTCGACAGCTGAATGCCGTTGTCGGTGGCGATGACGCTGGAAAACTCCACCACCCTGGCGTGCGTCAGGCCCAGTTGCGTGCCGCTGGTGACCTGCTCGGAACGGGCAGGGGAGCTGCCCTCCAGCACCAGGTCGGCGCCGAGGAACTCGGTGGCGCGCAGTAGCATCGCGCCGTTGAGCCGCGCCCCGAAATAACCGATGGCGGTGCTGGCGGCCACGGCCACCAGCAGGGCGAAGAACAACACGCGCAATTCACCGGCGCGGGCATCGCGCAATAACTGGCGTAGGGCAAGGCTGAACAGGCGCAACAGCGGCAAACGTGCCATCAAGGCTCCAGGGGCTCGACCATCAGGCCGGCTTCAAGGCGGATCAGGCGTCGGCAGCGATGGGCCAGGCGCTCGTCGTGGGTCACCAGCACCAGGGTGGTACCGTTTTCTTTATTGAGTTCAAACAGCAGGTCGCTGATGCGCTCGCCGGTGTGGCTGTCGAGGTTGCCGGTGGGTTCATCGGCAAACAGCACGTCCGGCTCGGCCGCGAACGCCCGGGCAATCGCCACGCGTTGCTGCTCGCCGCCGGAGAGCTGGCGGGGTGAATGGGTCAGGCGCTGGCCCAGGCCGACACGTTCGAGCAAGTGCCTGGCGCGCTCGCGGGCGTCTTTGCGCCCGTCCAGCTCCAGGGGCAGCATGACGTTTTCCAGGGCATTGAGGCTGTCGAGCAACTGGAACGACTGGAACACAAAGCCGACGTGTTCAGCGCGGATACGTGCCCGTTGATCCTCGTCCAGGACGCTCAGGGCCTGGCCGGCGAGGGTCACTTCACCGCTGCTGGGCAGGTCGAGCCCGGCCAGCAGGCCAAGGAGCGTGGATTTTCCGGAACCGGAGCTGCCGACAATAGCCAGGCTATCGCCCTTGTTCAGTTCCAGGCTCAGTTCGTGCAGGATGGTCAGTTCACCTTCCGCGCTGGGAACCACTTTGCTAAGGTTCTGCGCGGTGAGAATGCATGCGCCCATGGAGAATCCGATGCGAATATGGTTTTTGAGTGCTGGCCTGGCCCTGATGTGCATGGCCCAGAACGCAGCGGCGGGTACTGTCCTGATCGTTGGCGATAGTATCAGTGCCGGTTTCGGCCTGGATACCAGCAAAGGGTGGGTCGCACTGCTGGAGCAACGCCTCAAGAAGGAGGGTTTCGCCGATAAAGTGGTCAACGCCTCCATCAGCGGCGACACCAGTGCCGGAGGCTTGGCGCGGCTGCCGGCGGCGCTTGCAGAGCATAAGCCCGACGTGGTGGTTATCGAGTTGGGGGGGAACGACGGCTTGCGTGGGCAGCCGCCTGCGCAATTGCAACAAAATCTTGCGTCGATGATTGACCAGTCCAAGGCCGGTGGCGCCAAGGTGTTGCTGCTGGGGATGCAGTTGCCGCCCAATTATGGCCCGCGATATACCACTGCGTTTGCCCAAGTCTATGGTGCGCTGGCCAAGGAAAAAAACGTTCCGCTGGTGCCGTTTTTCCTTGAGGGCGTGGGCGGTCATCCGGACATGATGCAGGCCGATCAACTGCACCCGGCAGTCGGTGCCCAGGCCAAGTTGCTGGAAAATGTCTGGCCGACGCTAAAACCGCTGTTATGACGCTTTTCTAGCAGCGGTCTTTCGGCTAAGGTGGCGCCCCCGATTTGGAGCCCCCGATGTCGTCGCGTCCTGCCTGGTCCTTGTTTGCCTACCAACTGATCGAGCCCGACGAGCAGCTGGATCTGTTCGCCTGCCAGGAAGTGAAGGTGCATCTGGTGACGCGCCAGTTGGAGCTGGGCGGTACCATCGATCGCACGCTCTGCGGCACATTGCTGCCGGCCCAGCCACGCTGGTCTTCGGTGGATCGTTCGATCTTCCAGGACCAGCGCCTCTGCCCCTTGTGCCGGGCGATTCTCGAATCGCAAAAGCGGGGTACGCCGCCTATCTGGCCTGAACTGCGCTTCGAGCTTTAAGGGCAGGTACACGCTACAATCGCCATTTTACCCCCGTCGATCTGCGAAGGATTTTCCGGATGTTGTCGCGCCTGCCTGTCGTCACCCGCTGCCTGTCTCTCGCTGCCTTGTGTGCAGCCGGTCCTGTTGCGGCCCTGCAACTGCCCCTGCCACCACCGGGTGAAGACATTGTCGGCCAGGTCCAGGTGATCAAGGCCAAGTACGAAGACACCTTTGCCGACCTGGGGGTGACTTATGACCTGGGCTATTCGGAGATGGTCGCGGCCAATCCCGGCGTCGATGCCTGGTTGCCGGGTGCCGGGGCCGAGATTGTGCTGCCGACCCGTTTCATTTTGCCGCCGGGTCCCCGGGAGGGCATCGTGATCAACCTGGCCGAGTACCGTCTTTACTACTACCCCAAGGGCCAGGACGTGGTGTACACCTTCCCGCTTGGAATCGGTCGTGAAGGCTGGGGCTCGCCGATTGCCCATACCAGCATCATCGCCAAGACTCCCAATCCGACCTGGACCCCGCCAGCGTCAATCAAGGCCGAGCACGCTGCCGACGGCGACCCGTTGCCCAACGTGGTGCCGGCAGGTCCCGACAACCCCCTGGGGCCGTTCAAGTTCACCCTGGGCACGCCGGGCTACCTGATTCATGGTTCCAACAAGAAGTTCGGCATTGGTACCCGTACCAGCCATGGATGCTTCCGGATGTTCAACAACAACGTGCTGGAGATGGCCAAGATGGTCCCGGTGGGCACGCCTGTGCGAATCATCAATGATGCCTACAAGTTCGGCATCAGCGGCGGCAAGGTCTATCTGGAAGCCCATGCGCCATTGAACGACGATGGCACGCCGTCGGTGGTCGACAAGCACACGGCAGTCATCAATGCGATGCTCAAGCGCGAAGACCTGGCCAACAACCTGCGGGTCAACTGGGATGAAGTGCGTGATGTCGTCGCGGCCGAAGATGGCTTGCCGGCGCAGATCGGCGAGCCGGGAGCGGCGCCGATGGTCACCAGCATGCCGGTCGATTTGCAGCAGTAACACCTGCCGTCAATCGAAGCCCGCCATGGATTGCTCCTGGCGGGCTTTTTATTGCCTTGGATCCATAGCTGAATCCCAGGCAATAAAAAGCCGATCCAAAAATGGATCGGCTTGATAACAACCCCGAAGGATTATTACTTGCGGCTAGCTTTTTCAAGCATACGCAGAGCGCGCTCGTTAGCTTCGTCAGCAGTCTGTTGTGCTTTTTGAGCAGCAGCCAGAGCTTCATCAGCTTTACGGTAGGCTTCGTCTGCACGGGCCTGGGAGCGAGCTGCTGCGTCTTCAGTTGCAGTCAGACGAGCTTCGGTTTCTTTGGAGACGCTGCTGCAACCGGTAGCCAGAACTGCGGCCAGAGCCAGAGCAGAGAATTTCAGAACGTTGTTCATCGTGTTCCCCTTCAAGGACTTTCTATTTAATGGCTACTATCTCAGAGTGAGCTAATAGCCGGCGTACATACTACCCATTACTTGTAGTAAGTAAACTGACGTAGCGCAAGAAGCAAAAAAAATTCTTGTGCCGAATCTATTTTGGCTAATCTTTAGCGAGTTTGTATAAAAAATATCCAGTTTTTGCTGCGCAGGCAAACATTGGATCCAGGCTGAAAGCACCGCCTGGCAAGTGTTAAACGTTGTAAGCCGATGTCAATTTATATATCTGCGCAAATACTATTGTTCAGATTGCCCGGGCGCTGACGGGCATCTTTCGCGCATGTAGAGGTGACTTTAAAAGCGTCGGTTCGTCTCAAGCTTCAACTGCCGGCAATGTTCAGGCTATCGACCATCGGATGTTCGATCAGCCCTTTCTATGTCCGCCAGCCTGATGGATGACGAGCGTCCCTTGAGCAATGACAGGATTGGTGCCTACTATTCCTTGGTGCGGGGCGTGAGTGCTGTAGGGCTTTTCTCGTTGTCGAAACCGGCACGGGGTGGCGTAGATGTTCCTTCGCCGGAAAAACATCGGTAAGGTAGGGGTCAGAAACCAAGACCCGCGAGGAGTAGTGATGAGCGAGGCGTTGTCCATCCACCATGACCAGGCTGGTCATCAGTTCGAGACCAATGTGGACGGTCATCGTGCCTATCTGACCTACATGGACCTGGGGAAACAGACCCTGGATATCTACCGCACGTTTGTGCCCAATGCCCTGCGTGGGCGCGGCATTGCTGCTGCGCTGACCGAAGAGGCGCTGCAATACGCCGAGAGCATGGGTTATACGGTGATCCCGTCCTGTTCCTATGTGGAGCGCTACATGGAGCGCCACCAGCGCCATGCCGCGAAGCTGTGAAAGCAAATTTGCGCACATAAAAAAACGCCGGGCTTAGCCCGGCGTTTTTGTGTGCGTCAGGTACGTTTGCGCTTGGGCAATACGTCCTTGAGCTTGGCGTGCATGCTGCGCAGGGTGGTCTCGGTGGCAGACCAGTCGATGCAGGCATCGGTGATCGACACGCCGTATTGCAGGTCGGCCAGATCTTTTGGAATCGCCTGGCAACCCCAGTTCAGGTGACTCTCGACCATCAGGCCGATAATCGACTGGTTGCCTTCCAGGATCTGGTTGGCCACGTTCTCCATCACCAGCGGTTGCAGTGCCGGATCTTTATTGGAATTGGCGTGACTGCAATCAACCATGATGTTTGGCTTGATCTTCGCCTTGGTCAGCGCCTGTTCGCACAAGGCCACGCTGACCGAATCGTAGTTGGGCTTGCCATTACCGCCACGCAGTACTACGTGGCCATAGGCGTTGCCCTTGGTGGTGACGATGGACACGCCACCTTCCTGGTTGATCCCCAGGAAACGATGCGGGCTGGAAACCGACTGCAAGGCGTTGATCGCCACGGTCAGGCCGCCATCGGTACCGTTCTTGAAACCCACGGCCGAGGACAGGCCGGAGGCCATTTCGCGGTGGGTTTGCGATTCGGTGGTACGTGCACCGATCGCCGACCAGCTGATCAGGTCTTGCAAGTACTGCGGGGAAATCGGGTCCAGGGCTTCGGTGGCCGTGGGCAGGCCCATTTCAGCCAGGTCCAGCAGCAACTTGCGGCCGATATGCAAGCCGTCCTGAATCTTGAACGAGTCGTCCAGGTACGGATCGTTGATCAGGCCTTTCCAGCCGACGGTAGTACGCGGCTTCTCGAAATACACGCGCATCACTAGGTACAGGGTGTCGGACACTTCCGCAGCCAGCACCTTGAGGCGTTCGGCGTACTCATGGGCAGCCTTGAGGTCGTGGATCGAGCAAGGGCCGATCACCACGAACAGGCGGTGGTCAGTGCCGTCGAGGATGTCACGAATGACTTCGCGGCCCTTGGTGACAGTCTGCAGGGCAGCGTCGCTCAAAGGGATTTCGCGCTTGAGCTGATCGGGCGTGATCAGGGTCTCGTTGGATTCGACGTTTAGGTCGTTGATCGGTAAATCAGCCATCGTGTTACTCGTCAGGGTCACGGGTGCCGGCCGCCAGCGAACCCCGTGCGGCGGAGCACAGCATGATTTAAATGCAGCGGGGAGCCGAACCTTAGCGCGTACAAGCCTGCTCGACAATGGGCAATTGCGCGTGTTGTCGTGTGGCCTGATAGTGTGTTGCCTGGTTAAAGGTGGTGGTGCGGATCGAGTGAAAGCGTTTGAATTGACGGATTTGGATATCGACCAGCAGTTGCTGGCGCTGCCTGGTGCTTCGCTGCTGGTGTTTACCAGTGTCGGCTGTTCCAGTTGCCGTTGGGCGCGCCAGCAGCTACCCGGCTGGAATCTGCCGGTGGCGCGCATCTGCTGGGTCGACGCTGGGCACAATGGCGGCGCGGTTGCGCGCTACGGGATCTTTCATTTGCCGGCTTTATTTGTAGTGTGCGAGGGTCAACTCCACGGCGCACTACAGGTGGGCCTGAACCCGAGTGACCTCAGCGACGCTATAAATGAGGCGCTCCAACAAGAACCAGAGGAGTTGCCATGACGAGTGCAGTTGAACCTGGGCCGCGCATCGGGATTATCGGCACCGGTGCCATCGGTGGTTTTTACGGGTTGATGCTGGCGCGTGCCGGTTTTGACGTGCATTTCCTGTTGCGCAGCGAATATGCGGCGGTGAGCGAACGTGGCTTGCAACTCAATAGTTCGGTGCATGGGGCCTTGAGCCTGCACCCGGTCCAGGCCTATGCCAATGCGGCCGACATGCCGCCTTGCGACTGGCTGCTGGTGGGCACCAAAACCACCGGCAACGTTGAGCTGGCACCGACCATTGCCCAGGTGGCGGCGCCGGATGCCAAAGTCGTGCTGTTGCAAAATGGCCTGGGTGTCGAGGACGGCCTGCGCGAACATTTGCCTGAGTCCCTGCATTTGCTCGGCGGGCTTTGTTATATCTGCGTACACCGTTCCGGGCCGGGGATCGTCGAGCACCAGGCCATGGGCCGGGTCAGTCTTGGCTATCACAGTGGCAATGCCGCACAGGATGCAGACCGCCGCCAGGCGATTGTGGAGGAGGGCGCCGGGCTGTTCCGCCAGGCCGGGATCGACTCCCAGGCCATGCCTGACCTGGACCAGGCACGCTGGCATAAGCTGGTGTGGAATGTGCCATACAACGGCCTGTCGGTGCTGCTCGGTGCCAATACCTCGGAGTTGATGGCTGACCAATCCAGCCGGGAATTGATCCAGGGCCTGATGGCCGAAGTGGTGCAAGGCGCCCATGCATGCGGCCATGAAATCGCACCTGGCTACGCCGCGCAGATGTTCAACATGACCGAGCGTTTGACGGACTATTGGCCCAGCATGTATCACGATCATCTGCACCAGCGCCCCCTGGAACTGGCTGCGATCTACGCCCGTCCGCTGGCTGCCGCCCAGGCCGCCGGCTGTGAAATGCCGCGGATGCAGGCGCTGTATCAAGCCTTGGGCTTTATTGATCGACGCAACGGCTGAGGAACAGACATGGCCAAAGGCATGAGCGACAAACTGGTACTGGCGATTTCCTCGCGGGCACTGTTCGACCTGGGCGAAAGCCACAAGGTTTATCTGGCCCAGGGCGTCGAGGCGTACCGCAAGTACCAGATCGACCACGAGGAAGAAATCCTTGAGCCCGGGGATGCGTTCCCTCTGGTCAAGAAGCTCCTGACCCTCAATGCCAGCCTGGGCCGCGCGCGGGTCGAGGTGGTGCTGGTGTCGCGCAACAGTGCCGATACCGGTTTGCGCGTGTTCAATTCGATCCAGCATTACGGCCTGGATATTTCCCGCGCGGCCTTTGTCGGTGGGCGCAACCCCCACCCTTACCTGGCGGCGTTTGGCTGCCACCTGTTCCTCTCCACCCATGCCGAAGATGTGCGCAGCGCACTGGATGCCGGTTTTGCGGCGGCGACCATTCTGTCTGGCGGCGCCCGCCGGGCTTGCAGTGCCGAATTGCGGATTGCCTTCGATGGCGATGCGGTGCTGTTTTCCGACGAATCCGAGCGCGTCTACCAGAGCGGCGGCCTGGAAGCCTTCCAGGCCAGCGAGCGGCAAGCGGCCCGCGAACCGCTGCGCGGCGGGCCATTCAAAGGGTTCCTGGCCGCCCTCAATCTGTTGCAACGTGAGTTCCCCGATGAGTCCTGCCCGATCCGCACGGCGTTGGTGACGGCGCGTTCGGCCCCGTCCCACGAACGGGTGATCCGTACGTTGCGCGAGTGGGACATCCGCCTGGATGAGTCGCTGTTTCTTGGCGGCCTGGAAAAATCCGCGTTCCTTGAGGCGTTCGCCGCCGACGTGTTTTTTGACGACCAGGCCGGCCATTGCGAGAAAGCCAGGGAGGTTGTGGCCACCGGGCATGTGCCCCATGGTGTGAGCAATGAGCCAAAAGTCCAGGTCCAGAGCTAAGTTCATCGCAGTCGCGGAGGCGCTGCTAAGCTGAAACAATCCCCGCCATCCTGGCAGCCCGGGAGGTTCTATGATTCGGTCGATGTTGTACGCCTCAGACCTGGGTGTGTATGCGCCTTACGTGATGCAGCATGCGCTGGCGATGGCACGTACGTTCAAGGCGGATCTGTATGTGATTCATGTGGTAGAGCCGATCGGGCTGTTCGCAGAGTCGGTGCTTCAAACCTATCTTGATGAACAGGCCTTGAGCGAATGGCAGAGCCAGGGGCTCAATACAGTAATGGCGAACATCGAGCAGCGGGTGCTGGACAGTTTTCGTGAAGAGTTGCAGGACGGCGAGCAGGACTTGCAGGCGATTCGTTCGGTGCGGGTGATCCAGGGGGATCCCGCCCAAGTGATTCTCGACCAGGCGCAGAAACTCTCGGTGGATTTGTTGATCGTAGGGAGTCATAGCCAGGGCGCAGGGATCTCGACGCCACTGGGGCGTACCGCGGCGCGGGTGTTGCAGTTGTCTCAGGTACCGGTCTATCTGGTGCCTTTGCTGCAGCGTCGGCGCAGTGATGATGTGTGATGGGGCGTAAACGATAAAAAGTTCTAGATTTATCAATCCAACCTTTAATATAGTTATATACCGTCGCTGATATCCGTGGCGTCTATCTGCTTTGAGGGACACATATGAAGCTTCAACAATTGCGCTACATCTGGGAAGTGGCGCACCACGACCTCAACGTTTCCGCCACGGCTCAAAGCCTCTACACCTCGCAACCGGGTATCAGTAAACAGATCCGCCTGCTCGAAGACGAATTGGGCGTCGAAGTGTTCGCCCGCAGCGGCAAGCATCTGACCCGCGTCACACCCGCTGGTGAGCGCATCATCACCACGGCCGGTGAGATCCTGCGCAAGGTTGAAAGCATCAAGCAGATTGCCCAGGAATTCTCCAACGAGAAAAAAGGCACCCTGTCGATCGCCACCACCCACACCCAGGCCCGTTACGCGCTGCCGCCGGTGATCAGTTCGTTCATCAAGCAGTACCCGGACGTGGCCTTGCACATGCACCAGGGTTCGCCGATGCAGATCGCGGAAATGGCAGCTGACGGTACTGTCGATTTTGCCATCGCCACCGAAGCCCTGGAGCTGTTCGGCGACCTGGTGATGATGCCGTGCTATCGCTGGAACCGCTGCGTCGTGGTGCCCCAGGGGCACCCATTGGCTAAGCTGCCGAAGCTGACCCTGGAAGCGCTGGCGGAATATCCGATTGTCACCTACGTGTTTGGCTTCACCGGCCGTTCCAAGCTCGACGAAGCCTTCAGTCATCGCGGCCTCACGCCCAAAGTGGTGTTCACCGCGGCTGATGCCGACGTGATCAAGACTTACGTGCGCCTGGGTCTGGGCGTCGGCATCGTGGCCAAGATGGCCGTCGATACCAAGCTCGACAGCGACCTGGTGGTGCTCGATGCCAGTGAACTGTTCGAGTCCAGCGTGACCAAGATCGGCTTCCGTCGTGGCACGTTCCTGCGTGGCTTCATGTGCGATTTCATCGAGAAGTTCGCCCCGCACCTGACCCGTGAAGTCATGGCCAAGGCGATCCAGTGCCACAACAAGCAGGAACTGGAAGAGCTGTTCGACGGCGTTGAACTGCCGGTTCACTGACCGACCTAGCGGGCCTCGGTCACCACGAATTGTTGCCGGGCGCCCGCTACCAGAATCTCTACCTCATCCCCCTCGAACTTGCCCAGCAGGCTTTTGCCCAGCGGCGAGCGAGGGGTGATGACGGTCACCAACTGCCCCACCACATAGACTTTCAGGCCTGCCGCGTCCGGCGCGAGGAACAGCCATTGCTGGCGGCCGTTGTCATCTTCGAGGCCGAGCAGGGTGCCCACTTCGATACCCCGTTGCTCATCGTAGGGTCGCAGGTTCAGGTTCTGGCACAACACCAGTGACTGCCTTATTTCCTCCACGCGCTTGGCTTGCCCGGCGGCGAGGTAAGACGCCTCCAGGCCCAGGGTGTCGTATTTGTTCTCGGCGATGTTTTCTTCGTGGGTCGCGGTCTCGTAGGCGGTTTGCGCGGCGCGTTGCGCCACATCCAGGTCGGCGGCGAGTTTTTCCAGGATCAACTGGAGGACGGCATGTTTATTCATGGGGGCTTGCGGCTCAATCACAGAATTGCAGGACGTTGGCCCGGCTCTTGTCGCTGGGGGCGTTCTGGTCCTGTTGGAGCCAGAACTGGCATTTGGGGTTGGACAGGTTGCGCGGGTTGGCCCGCGCCTGGTCCAGCGTCTGTTGTTGTTCCTGCTTGTGCAGGTTCTGTTGGTATTGCTCAAACATTTGGTTGGGCGGCTCTGGCGTCACGGTCGGCGGCGTGCCCAGTTGTTGCACGGCCTGGGTGACGGCGGCCACGGGTTGTTCAAGCAGGTAGCGCGAGGCCAGCCAGCCTGTCAGCGCGATGGCGACAAAGCCCAGCCACAGGCCCAGGGCCACGGCAATACTGAGTTTGAACAGCGACATCGGGCGATCGGACATGGCGGGTCTCCTGGCGGACGGTTGCGGTGAGCGAGGGATTGTCGCATAGCCAGCGTGCAGAATAATCGCGATCAACCCTTCTGCATGACGGCATTTATGCGGACAATCGAGCCTTTGAATGATGGAGCCCGGAATGAAAGCCCGCTGGGATATTTTTTGCAGCGTCGTCGACAACTACGGCGACATCGGCGTGACCTGGCGCCTGGCCCGGCAATTGGCAGCAGAACACGCCTGCGCTGTGCGCCTATGGGTCGATGACTTGCGGGCGTTCGAGCGCATGTGCCCAGAGGTGGAGGTGCAGTTGGACCAGCAGTGGCAAGAGGGCGTCGACGTACGTCACTGGTCACAGGACTGGGCGCCTACGCCAGCGGCTGATGTGGTGATTGCCGCATTTGCCTGCCAATTGCCCCATGACTATATGGAGGCCATGGCGGGGTGCGAGCACTCGCCACTGTGGATGAACCTCGACTATTTAAGCGCCGAGGAATGGGTCGTTGGTTGCCACGGCCTGCCGTCGGTGAAGTTCAAAGGTGTACAAAAGTATTTCTTCTTCCCGGGATTTCGCCCAGGCACGGGGGGCTTGCTGCGTGAGGCCGGGCTGATCGAGCGGCGCCAGGCCTTTCAGCGTGATTTGCAGGGTCGGCAAAAATTCCTGCAAGGGCTGGGCGTCTTTCCCGCAAAGGGCGCGCGGTTGATGTCGCTGTTTGCCTATGAAAACGCCGGGCTGGCCAGTTGGCTGGACGTGTTGGCGGCTGATGGGCAAGCCACTCATCTGTTGGTGCCGGAAGGGCGCATTCTTGGCGACGTGCAGCGCTGGTTGGGTGTCGAGGCGTTGGCCGCAGGGGATATTCACCTGCGCGGGGCGCTGACGGTACAGGTGCTGGCGTTCGTGCGGCAGGAACAATACGACCGCCTGCTGTGGTGTTGCGACTTCAATGCGGTGCGCGGCGAAGACTCCTTTGTGCGTGCGCAATGGGCTGGGCGCCCGTTGCTATGGCACATCTACCGCCAGGACGAAGATATCCACCTGGACAAGCTCGATGCCTTCCTCGCGCTCTATACCCAGGCCCTGTCGGCACCCGCAAAAGCCGCGCTGATCGCCCTATGGCAAGCCTGGAACACCGACAGCGATATGGCCTCAAGCTGGAAAATCCTGCTGGGGCATTGGCCGGAACTGACCGAGCACGCCGAAAAATGGTGTCTGGAACAGGCCTTGCAGGCTGATCTTGCGACGGCGCTGGTACAGTTTTATGAAAATTGGATATGATACGCGACCTTGATTTTTGTAAATCCCATCCAAATTTCGGATATTCGTAATGAAAACTGGTAAAGAACTGAAACCCGGTACCGTGATCCGTATCGACAACGACCCTTGGTTGGTTCAGAAAGCTGAGTTCACCAAGTCTGGTCGTAACAGCGCAATCATGAAGACCAAGCTGAAGAACCTGCTGACCGGTTACAAGACCGAAACCGTATACAGCGCCGATGACAAGCTGGACGACGTAATCCTCGACCGTAAAGAAGCGACCCTGTCGTTCATCAGCGGCGACACCTACACGTTCATGGACACCACCGACTACACCATGTACGAGCTGAACGCTGAAGACATCGAAGCCGTTCTGCCATTTATCGAAGAAGGCATGACCGACGTCTGCGAAGCGATTTTCTTCGAAGAGCGCCTGGTTTCCGTAGAGCTGCCGACCACCATCGTGCGTAAGGTTGCCTACACCGAAGGTTCCGCTCGCGGCGACACTTCGGGCAAAGTGATGAAGCCGGCCAAGCTGGCTAACGGTACCGAACTGCAAGTGGCTGACTTCATCGAAATCGACGACCTGATCGAGATCGACACCCGTGAAGGTGGTTCGTACAAAGGTCGCGCCAAGAAGTAATTCTGGCGTTACTGATAAAAAACCCGACCAAGAGTCGGGTTTTTTTATGCCTGGTGACCAGTCACACCGTGATATGCAAACGCACATCGACGTTGCCACGGGTGGCATTGGAGTAAGGGCAGACCTGGTGTGCGGCATCCACCAGGCTTCGCGCCTCATCTTGTTCCAGGCCGGGCAGGGACACGTGAAGGTCGATGTCCAGGCCAAAACCACCGGGGATCTGGCCGATGCCCACATGGGCGGTGATCGAGGCGTCATCGGGGATTTTGCGTTTGCTCTGGCTGGCGACGAATTTCAGGGCGCCGATAAAGCAGGCCGAATAGCCAGCGGCGAACAGTTGCTCGGGGTTGGTGGTCTGGCCGCCAGCGCCGCCCAACTCTTTGGGTGTAGAAAGTTTGACGTCGAGGATGTTGTCGCTGGAAACGGCACGACCATCACGGCCGCCAGTGGCGGTGGCTACTGCGGTATACAGAGTTTGCATGGGAGATTCCTCGCGGTTTGGTTTGCGCTAAAAGTTTGCGCGCTAAGTAAGTGGCGAGGTGAATGTATCGCGCAAATGTTTAGTGCGCAATATAAATTTCCAAGCTAATCCCAATCCCTGTAGGAGCCGGCTTGCCGGCTCCTACAGGGGGGGGATGTTCGGTCGAAAACAGTGTGAGGGTCAGACGCTACCCTGCAGGTTCCTGCGCAATTCCAGCAAATCCGCCTGCAGCTTTTGCAGTTGCTCCATCTGCATACCGCTGGCGCCGAGAATGCATTGGGGGATATCCATGGCCTTGTCCCGCAGCGCTTGGCCGGTTGCGGTCAGCTCTACGACGACTACGCGCTCATCGTTGCGGCTACGGGTGCGACTCAACAGGCCCTCGGCTTCCAGGCGTTTGAGCAGTGGTGTCAGTGAGCCGGGATCGGTCAGCAGGCGGCTACTGATTTCGCCTACGGTCAAACCATCTTCTTCCCACAACACCATCATCGCCAAATACTGTGGGTAGGTCAGGCCAATGGCTTGCAGCAGGGGTTTGTAGACCTTGGTCATCAACAACGATGTGGAGTGCAAGGCAAAACACAGTTGGTTGTTGAGGAGCAGGGAATCGCAAGTGTCGGTCATGGCAGTGCCTTAAAACGTATTTGCTCTGGAATCTAGCGGCCAAACCTTTAACGCGCCAGATAATTCTGTGGCAGCGGTCAGCCCCAGCCGCTTTGTAACGCCAGATCCCACGGTGGAACAGGGCTGAAACGGCTCTTGAGGTACTCCAGCAGCAGGCGGCTGCGGGCGTTGGCCTGCTGTTCCAGGCGCAGGGCGTAGATGCCAGCGGTTTCTGCCGTAGGCAGGCCGTTTTCGCAGAACAGCGGTACCAGTTCACCGCGCACCAGATACTCGCTGGCCAGCCAGGTGGGCAGGTGTGCGATGCCCAGCCCGGCCAGGGCGCCGGATAGCAGGGCTTCGGCATTGTTGGCGCTCATGCGGATGCGCTGCGGACGGTAGGTGTTTTTGCGGCCATCGAGTTCAAAGCGCCAGGCGAACATTGGCGCCAAGCCTTCCCAGTCCAGGCCATCGTGCTCGTTGAGCTGGCTGGGATGGGTCGGAGTGCCGCGGTTCTTCAGGTAGGCCGGGCTGGCGCAGGCGATGCGCACGATGCTGGCCAGCGGCGTGGCGATCAGCCGTGTATCGACGATATGCCCCGCGCGCAGCACCAGATCAACCTTGCCCAAGTGCTCGCCCTGCATGTCGACAAAGCTGTCGATCAGGTGCAAGTGCACATCCAGCCCCGGGTAGACCGTCAGAAAGTCTGCGATTGCGGGCGCCAGGTGCCGCCGCCCAAACGCGGCGGGTGCATCCACGCGAATCAGGCCTTCGGGCGCATGGCTCAAGGACACGGCCTCGGCTCGGGCCAGTTGCAGTTCCCGGACAATCCGCCGTGCACGCTCGGCAAACGCCGTGCCTGCTGGCGTGGGGAGCACCGCATGGGTACTGCGCAGGAAGAGCCGGCTACCGACGGCACTTTCCAGGCTGTCGATCCGGCGAGCCACGGCGGAGGGCGTGAGGGGGTGGCGGCGCGCGGCAGCAGAAAAACTGCCTGCCTCCAACACATCGAGGAACAGGCCCAGTTGATCAGTCAAGGTGGTGGGGTTCATGGGGGCTCGCTTGTGCGGATTTGGCATAGCCATTGTGCGTTGCTGTGCGTTTCCATGCCAGAGGGGACTGCGTAGCATGCAGGGCTTGAGACGGTGGGGGTGTAGTTGTGGTGGATATGGCGATGTATGTGGTGCTGGGCGTAGCCTTGGGTACCGTTGGTGGTCTGTTTGGCATCGGCGGCGGGCTGATCGCGATCCCGGTGCTGGGCGTGCTGTTCGGCCTGGATCAGCAAATCGCCCAAGGGACTGCGTTGGTGATGGTCGTGCCCAATGTGATGCTGGCGTTGTGGCGTTATCACCAGCGCAATCGGATCGAGCTGCGTCATGCCTTGCCACTGGGGCTCATGGGCTTTTGTTTTGCCTGGTTGGGGTCGATCTGGGCGGTGGGGATCGATGCGGGGATCATGCGTATTGGCTTTATTGCGTTTCTGGTGGCGCTGTCGGCATACAACCTGTTGCGCATGGTCACCAGCAATGCGCCACCGTCACCGCAGATGCGCTATTCCTGGCCATGGCTCGGGGTGTTGGGGGCGGTGTCCGGCTCCATGGGCGGGTTGTTCGGCGTCGGTGGTGCGGTGGTTGCAACCCCGGTGTTGACCAGTATTTTCGGCACCACCCAAGTGGTCGCCCAAGGCTTGTCCCTGGCGCTGGCTTTGCCCAGTACCAGCGTCACCCTGGTGACCTATGCCTGGCATCAGGAAGTGGATTGGCTGATCGGCGTGCCCCTGGCCGTTGGTGGGTTGCTCAGCATCAGTTGGGGAGTGAAGATCGCCCACGCGTTGCCGGAGCGATTGCTGCGCGGGTTGTTCTGCGGCTTCCTGGTGGTGTGCGCGGTGATGTTGACCTTTAAGGTCTGAAGCCCTCAACAATGTACTGCGCCAGGCATTCGGTGATCGGAGAGGCCATGGCGGGATTGCGCAACAGCCGCAAATTGACCATCGGCAGCGTGCCGAAGCCCTCGTCGCTGCCGAGTATGCGCAGATCGTCGGTGACCAGGCTTTCCATCATCACCATCGCGGCCAGGCCTGCACCGACTACCGCCTGAATCGCTGCGCCATTGGAGCTGTGATAGGCCAGGCGATACGGACGCCCCGCGGCATCCAGCGCCGCGGTGGCCCAGTGCGTGCAATAACTGTCCATGCCGGAAATTGCCAGGGGCAGGACTTCATGTTCGTCCACGCAGAAGCAGTGGGAGGCCACCCAGACCATGCGTTCGGTGCGCAGCAGTTCACCAACTTCGCTCCCCGGTTCGCGACTGATAACGGTCAATGCCAGGTCACGTCGCTGCATCAGCACTGGCGTGCCTTCGCAGTGCATCTCGATCTGGATCAGCGGGTACGCCTTGGAAAAGCGCTGGAGAATGCCGGGCAGGTAGCGCATCACGTAGTCGTCCGGCGTACCGATGCGCACCAGCCCGACCATGTGCGGTTCACGCAAGGTATTGAACACCTCGCTGTGCAGCTTCAGGATGCGCCGCGCATACCCCAGCAGCACCTGGCCTTCGGGCGTGAGCTTGACCTGTCGGCCGTCACGCTCGAACAGCTTGCGTTGCAGCACGTCCTCTTCCAGGCGCTTCATCTGCATGCTTACCGCTGACTGAGTGCGATTGATCTGCTCGCCAGCCCGGGTAAAACCACCCAGGTCGGCAATGGCGACGAAGGTGCGCAGCACTTCGGTATCGATACTGGGGTAGTTGGGCAATTGATCAATCCCTGAGATGTATTTCATAAAAAACATTCGTTGGATTGATGTTAGCGCCAGGCACAGACTTTAGTCATCCCCAGTGGAGGGCGAGATGATGAAAGGTCGAATCGATCATGGGTTACTGGCGAAGCGCCGCTTTGCTGGGCTGTTTCAAAGGGTTTCGCGTTGGTACGCCCTGCAGTGCGAGCGGCAGTTGCTGGCAGAGTTGAGTGATGAATCCCTCAAGGATATCGGCTTGACCCGCAGGGATGTCGAGCATGAGCGCCACCGGCATTCCTGGAACGATCCTTTGGGTAAATGACGGCTTCGCGCTACAGTCTGTGGGCCAAATCAGGAGATGCACATGCCCGCAGATCTGAGTTTCTCCCTTAAGCAGGCGCGTCGCATGGCGTTGGCGGCCCAGGGCTTTTCCGGGCGCCAACCGCCTGTGCAGGTCAAGGCTGTGCAGGTCAATCGCTTGATCGAGCGCCTGGGGGTGTTGCAGATCGACTCGGTCAATGCCGTGGTGCGTTCGCACTATCTGCCGCTGTTTTCCCGCCTGGGCAATTATTCGCCGCTGCTGCTCGAACAGGCCGCCTGGAGTCAGGGGCGGCGGCGCACGTTGTTTGAATATTGGGGGCATGAGGCCTCGCTGCTGCCCATGGCCCTGTATCCGCTGATGCGCTGGCGTATGCAACGTGCGTCCGAGGGGCTGGGGATCTATCAGCAGATGGCGCGTTTTGGACGCGAGCAACAGGCCACCATCCGCCGGGTATTGGCCATCGTCGAGCAGCAAGGCGCGCTGGGGGCTGGCAGCCTGTCGACCCGTCAGGAACGCGCCGGGCCCTGGTGGGACTGGAGTGACGAAAAGCACGCGCTGGAGTGGTTATTCGCCGCCGGCCTGGTGACGGTGGCCGGGCGTCGCGGTTTCGAGCGTTTGTACGACCTTCCGGAGCGCGTCATTGCCCCGGCGATTCTGCAACAGGCGCCCTTGAGTGAGCACAGTGCCCAACGTGGGTTGCTGCTGCATGCCGCGACGGCGTTGGGCGTGGGGACGGAAAAGGACCTGCGTGATTATTTTCGCCTGGAACCGGCAGACAGTCGCGGGCGCCTTGCCGAGCTGGTCGAGGATGGGCAATTGCAGGCCTGCCAGGTCCAGGGTTGGAAACAGCCGGCGTACTGCCTGCCCGAGCCAAGCGTCCCGCGCAAAGTCACGGCCAGCGCCTTGCTGTCGCCCTTTGATTCACTGATCTGGGAGCGTAGCCGTACCGAGCGGCTGTTCGAATTCCGTTATCGGTTGGAGATCTACACCCCGCAGGACAAAAGGGTGTACGGCTATTACGTGCTGCCATTCCTGCACAACGAACGGATTGCGGCGCGCGTGGATTTGCGGGCCGAGCGAGCCAACGGGCGGCTGGCGGTCCATGCGGTGCACGAAGAAGAGCCGGGGTTGGACGAGGCGGGGATGTTGGCGTTGGCGTTGAATTTGCGGCAGATGGCTGATTGGCTGGGGTTGGAACAGGTGCAGATCAACTGTCAGCGGCCCAGTGCGGCCCGGTTGCGGGTGGCGATGCTGGCAATGGAGGCGGGCAGGTAGGGCTGCTGTGGCGAGGCAGATCGCCACAGCAGGCTTCGTGGTCCTAGCGTTTGACCTGCTTCAGCGTCTCGGCAATCAGGAACGCCAGCTCCAGCGACTGATCGGCATTCATCCGCGGGTCGCAGTGGGTGTGGTAGCGGTCCGACAAGCCATCTTCGGTAATCGGTCGCGCACCACCAATGCACTCGGTGACATTTTGCCCGGTCATTTCGATATGAATCCCGCCGGCGTAAGTACCTTCGGCTTCATGGACCTGGAAGAATTCCTTCACTTCGCTGAGGATCTGCGCGAAGTCCCGGGTCTTGTAGCCACTGCTGGCCTTGATGGTGTTGCCATGCATCGGGTCGCTGCTCCACAGCACCTGCTTGCCTTCGCGCTGCACGGCACGGATCAGGTTGGGCAGGTGATCGCCGACCTTGCTGGCGCCCATGCGTGCGATCAGGTTCAGGCGGCCGGGGTCGTTGTCCGGGTTGAGGATGTCGATCAAGCGAATCAGGTCGTCGGGGTTCATGCTCGGGCCGACCTTGACCCCGATCGGGTTGTTCACCCCGCGCAGGAACTCGACGTGTGCGCCATCGAGCTGGCGCGTGCGGTCGCCGATCCACAGCATGTGGGCCGAGCAGTCGTAGTAATCATTGGTCAGGCTGTCGCGGCGCACGAAGGCTTGCTCGTAGTTGAGCAGCAGCGCTTCGTGGGCGGTGAAGAAGCTGGTCTCGCGCAATTGTGGCGAGGTGTCCATGCCGCAGGCGCGCATGAAGGCCAGGGTCTCGTCGATGCGATCCGCCAGTTGGCTGTACTTGTCGGCCAGGGCGGAGTTGGCGATAAAGTCCAGGTTCCACTTGTGCACCTGATGCAGGTCGGCAAAACCGCCCTGGGCGAAGGCCCGCAGCAGGTTCAAGGTGGCGGTGGACTGGTGGTAGGACTGCAACAGGCGGTCGGGGTCCGGGACGCGGCTTTTCTCGTCGAAACCGATGCCATTGACGATATCGCCACGGTAAGCGGGCAGGGTGATGCCGTCGATGGTTTCATCGTTGGCCGAGCGCGGCTTGGCGAACTGGCCAGCCATGCGCCCGACTTTGACCACCGGGCAGCCAGCGGCGAAGGTCATGACAATGGCCATTTGCAGCAACACTTTAAACGTGTCACGGATCTTTGCGGCGGAGAACTCGGCAAAGCTCTCGGCGCAGTCGCCACCTTGCAGCAGGAACGCGCGACCCTGGGTCACCTCGGCAAACTGGCGGCGCAACTCCCGGGCTTCGCCGGCGAAGACCAGTGGCGGGTAACTGGCCAGGCTCTGCTCGACCTGCAGCAAATGTGCGGCGTCGGGGTAGCGGGGTTGTTGCTGGATCGGCAGGGCGCGCCAGCTGTCGGGGCTCCAAGGTTGGCTCATCGTGAACTCGAATGAATGTCGGGAGTGTGCATGTTATCAGCAATTAGTACGTGACCTGCTGGCGCTGCTTGGCCGACAATCGCGCCTTTCCCGCTTGCTACCAGGCGGCTTGAACCCGTGCCCGGGCCCGTTAGGAGATGAAATGACTGAGGAGCGCGTCGAGCGCCTGTTGGCTGAGGTCCATGATGACTTCGGCATGATTCGCGTGCTGGAAGTGGCTGACTACCGCTTTCTCGAGTTTGGCGATGCCATCGAGCAGAGCTGTGTGTTCACCGCCGACCCCAGCTGGCTCGAGTACGACTACACCCGCGCCATGTTGATTGGCGCCTTGTGCCATGAGCAGCCCGAAAGCGCGCTGTTTCTCGGCCTGGGGGCCGGGACGCTGACCCAGGCGTGCCTCAAGTTCCTGCCCCTGGAGGATGTCGAGGCCATTGAGCTGCGTCCGGACGTGCCGCGCCTGGCTATCGAGTATCTAGGGTTGGATGATGACCCGCGGTTGTACATCCGCGTGGGCGATGCGTTGGAGTTGCTGGAGACGGCAGAGCCGGCAGACCTGATTTTCGTCGACCTGTATACCGATGTGGGGCCTGGGGTTGGCCACTTGGCCTGGACCTTCCTGGAAAACTGCCAGAAGAAACTCAACCCCGGCGGTTGGTTGGTGATCAACCAGTGGGCGACCGACGATGGCAAGCCGCTGGGTGCTGCACTGCTGCGCGGGCTTTATCATCGACATTATTGGGAATTGCCGGTGAAGGAGGGCAACGTGATCCTGCTGGTGCCGGCGGATCTGGACCAGACGCTGGACCTGGCGGCGGTTTCTGCGCGGGCCGAGGCGCTGGCGCCGCGCCTGGGGTATTCGTTGCAGGCGTTGATCAAGGCTGTTCGGCCGGCCACGTAGGTGTCTGTACTGGCCCATCGCGGGCAAGTCGAATCGTCGCACCGCCGCTCCCACAGGTGTATGCGGTCAAATGTGGGAGCGGGCTTGCCCGCGATGAGGCCATCACTGACTGCTTACAAACCTTTGAACACCCCCGGCCGCTTCTCCAGCATCGCTCGCACTCCTTCCTTGGCATCCTCGCTGTTAAGCAGTTTTTCGACCAGCACCGGCAACCCGGCCGCCGCCGCAGTCTCGCCTTCATCCCGCGCCTGGCGCGCCGATGTCAAAGTCGCCTGCACGCCCAGCGGCGCCTGGCTGGCGATCCGGTTGGCCAGGGCCAGCGCCCGCGGCAGCAGGTCTTCGCTGGCCATGACCTCCTGCACCAGCCCCAGGCGCAGGGCCTCATGGGCATCGAACTCATCGCCAGTCAGTAGCCAGCGCATGGCATTGCCCCAGCCGGCGATCTGGTGCAGGCGCAAGGTGGCACCACCAAAAGGGAAGATCCCACGCTGGACTTCCATCTGCGCAAAGCGCGTATTGCTGGCGCACAGGTTGATGTCCGCTGCGAGCATCAGCTCGATACCGATGGTCAGGCAATAGCCCTGGGCGGCAACGATCACCGGCTTGCTGACCCGCGGCCCGGCAAATACACCCCACGGATCGCAGCCTCCCAGCGGCGGTTGCCAGCCCTGGGCCATGGTGTGTGCGACGTTGATCAGGTCCAGCCCGGCGGTGAAGTGGTCGCCATGGCCGAACACCACGGCTACGCGGGCTTCTTCATTGCGATCGAATTCGCCGTAGGCCAGGCTCAGTTCGTTGAGCAGGTCGAGGTCAAAGGCGTTGCGCTTGGCGACCCGATCGAGCCCCAGCAGCAGGACATGCCCTTGTAGTTCACGGCTGACGCGGCTGCTGCTGGCTTGATTCATGGGGAGATCCTCGGGCGCGAAAGGCAGTTTCGGACCGAAGGGCCCACTGCAAAAGGTGAAGCGTTTAAGCGCAATGACCAACAGGGCCGGGCCTTTGAAAAATAGACGCTCCTGCAAGGATGCGCAAAGCCTGTGACACAGAGCACTTGAATGGGCTTTTCCGATAAAAAAAGCTCCCTTTTTCAGGGATTTCCGGTATAGTGCGCGCCGGCCTTTAACCGGGCCGCGTTTAGGTAGCGCAATTCCCCGAAGTCAGCTTCGGCTGCACGTCCGCACAGCGGACTCTCCCTTGACGAATCTTTTTCATTCATTCGTTTTCGCAAATCCCCGCCGACAAAGCAGCCAGGGCGACTCTTGAGTCTCAACACGGCATGCGCAGCTTTGGAGCATGGGTCTTTGCGGATGCACTTAGAGGCAGACCCATGACCCAGGAAACCGGCGGCTTCGCCGCTTTTAATCTTAACCCGAACATTCTTGCTGCCGTCATCGCGACCGGCTACGAAGAACCTTCGGCTATTCAGCAGCAATCGATCCCGATCATCATGGCCGGCCAAGACATGATTGGCCAGGCGCAAACCGGTACCGGTAAAACCGCCGCGTTCGCTCTGCCTATCCTGCATTGCATCGATCCTGCCAAGCGCGAGCCGCAAGCCCTGATCCTGGCGCCAACCCGTGAGTTGGCGCTGCAAGTAGCAACCGCTTTCGAAACCTACGCCAAGCAAATGCCGGGCGTTACCGTTGTGGCCGTTTACGGCGGCGCGCCTATGGGCCCACAACTCAAAGCAATCCGTAATGGCGCACAGATCGTTGTCGCCACCCCGGGCCGTCTGTGCGACCACCTGCGTCGCGACGAAAAAGTGCTGTCGACCGTGAACCACCTGGTTCTCGACGAAGCTGACGAAATGTTGAAGCTGGGCTTCATGGATGACCTGGAAGTCATCTTCAAGGCGCTGCCACCGACCCGTCAGACCGTATTGTTCTCGGCCACCCTGCCACAGTCGATCCGTGCCATTGCCGAACGCCACCTGCGCGATCCGCAACACGTGAAGATCCAGACCAAGACTCAGACCGTTACCGCGATCGAACAGGCTCACCTGTTGGTTCACGCTGACCAGAAGACCTCGGCTGTATTGAGCCTGCTGGAAGTCGAAGACTTCGACGCCCTGATCATGTTCGTGCGCACCAAGCAAGCGACCCTGGATTTGGCCAGTGCCCTGGAAGCCAAAGGCTACAAAGCCGCTGCGCTGAACGGTGACATTGCCCAGAACCAACGTGAGCGCGTGATCGACTCCCTCAAGGATGGCCGTCTGGACATCGTTGTAGCGACCGACGTAGCTGCTCGTGGTCTCGACGTTCCGCGTATCACCCACGTGTTCAACGTTGACATGCCTTACGATCCAGAGTCCTACGTTCACCGTATCGGCCGTACTGGCCGTGCCGGGCGCGAAGGTCGTGCACTGCTGCTGGTGACTCCGCGTGAGCGCCGCATGCTGCAAGTGATCGAGCGTGTAACCGGTCAGAAAGTTGCCGAAGTCCGCCTGCCGGATGCCCAGGCCGTTCTCGATGCCCGCATCAAGAAACTGACCAACAGCCTGTCGCCGCTGGTGGCTGACGCTGAATCGACCCACGGCGACCTGCTGGACCGCCTGACTGCCGATATCGGTTGCACCCCGCGTGCCCTGGCTGCAGCCCTGCTGCGCAAGGCTACCAACGGTCAGGCCCTGACCCTGGCGGCGATCGAGAAAGAACGTCCACTGGTGCCGAACAACGCTCCGCGCGGTGATCGTCCAGAACGTACGGGTGACCGTCCGGACCGTGGTGATCGCGAGCGTCGCGCTCCGGTTCCATTGGCTGAAGGCCGTGCCCGCTGCCGTACCGCGCTGGGCGCGCGTGATGGCATCGCCGCCAAGAACCTGCTGGGCGCTATCCTCAACGAGGGTGGCCTGGCACGTGAAGCGATCGGTCGCATCCAGGTGCGTGACAGCTTCTCCCTGGTGGAGCTGCCGGAAGATGGCCTGGAGAAGTTGCTGGCCAAGCTGAAGGACACTCGCGTTGCCGGCAAGCAGCTCAAGCTGCGTCGCTATCGCGAAGATTGATCGGCCTGCAGGCTGATTGATCGAACATAAAAAATCCCCGACTGGTTCGGGGATTTTTTTTGCCTGGGATTTCACCTGGCCCTGGGTGTTGTGGGGAAGGGGGCAAGCCAGCGCTGTTAGTCAAATCGATAGATATCCATCCCCAAGGCGCCCAGGGTGAACCCCTGGTGCGCCACACTGAACTGCCCACCCGCGCCGCGTGCGAAGTACAACGGCAGCAAGTGCTCATCGCTGGGATGGCTGCGTACCGCATAAGGCGCTTGCTGGCGGTAGTCGTGCAACGCGGCCTCATCCTGTGTGGACAGTTTGTCGACCACCCAGTCGCGAAATTCCCGCGCCCAGGGCTCAATGCTTTCCGGGCCGGCGCGCCAGTCCAGCTCACCGAGGTTATGGGTAATGCTGCCGGAACCGATCAGTAGAACGCCTTCTGTGCGTAAGCTCGCGAGAGCCTGCCCGATCCGGGTTTGCAGCGCGGGGCCCATATGGCTGGGCAAGGACACCTGCACCACGGGGATATCGGCCGCCGGATACATCAACGACAGCGGCACCCAAGTGCCATGGTCAAAAGGGCGCTGGTTGTCGAGGCGGGCCTGTAGGTCATCGGCGGCGAGCAACTCGACGATCTGCCGCGCGAGTGCCGGGTTGCCGGGCGCTGGATACTGCACCGCAAACAGTTCCCGGGGGAAGCCGCCGAAGTCGTGCCAGGTTTCTGGGGCGGGACTGCTACTGACCAGTAACTCATGGCTTTCCCAGTGCGCGGACATCACCACGATTGCCTTGGGCCGGGACAGGGCGCCAGCCAGTCGCTCAAGGGCCGGCCCGCTGGCGCCGGGTTGCAGGGCCAGCATGGGCGAGCCGTGGGAAATAAACAGGCTGGGGAGCATGGGCGGGGTCCTCAAGGTTAAGATGGGACCATCTTCAATCAGATCATTGATCTAAATCTAATATAAGTTTTAGTGCTATTTGATCGAATTTTCAGGACTACTCATGGACTCCACCTTTTGGCATGACCGCTGGGCAAGCAATCAGATCGGTTTTCACCTGCCCGAGGTCAACCCCTACCTGCTGCGGCACTGGCCGGGCCTCGGGTTGGCCACTCAGGCACGGGTACTGGTGCCGCTGTGTGGCAAAAGCCTGGACCTGATGTGGCTGGTGCAGCAGGGGTATGGGGTGCTGGGTGTGGAGCTCTCGGAAAAGGCCGTCCAAGAGTTCTTCCAGGAGCATTGCCTGGTTGCGCAAGTCAGCCAGCGGGGAAGCTTCAAGGTTTATCAGGCGGGCGCTATCGAGTTGTGGTGCGGCGATTTTTTTGAGTTGAGTCGCGAGGATGCAGCGGGCTGCACGGCCCTCTATGACCGGGCGGCGCTGATTGCCTTGCCGCCGTTGATGCGCGAGCGTTATGCCGCGCATTTGCAGGCCATTACGCCGCAGGTGGATAGAGGCTTGCTGATCAGCCTGGACTATCAGCAGGCCCAGAAAGCAGGCCCGCCATTTGCGGTCAGCGACGATGAGGTCCATAGGCTGCTGGGAGCGCACTGGCGGCTGAGCACCCTGGAGCAGCGGGATATCCTGGCCGAGAGTCCGAAGTTCGCCCAGGCTGGCGTCACGCGGCTGGAGGAGCGGGTTTACCAACTGGCGGGGTGTTAAACCTGTGCCCACAAAAAAAGGGCGATTGAATCGCCCCTTTTTTACTTGCTGGCTGTCAGCCGCGACGACGCAGTGCATCGATCCGCTCTTCCAGCGGCGGGTGGCTCATGAACATCCGCGCCAGGCCTTGCTTGACGCCGCCGTTGATGCCGAAGGCATTCAGGGTGTCAGGCATATGCACCGGCAGGCCCTGTTCGGAGCGCAGGCGTTGCAGGGCGCCGATCATGGCGGCAGTACCGGCCAGTTGGGCACCGGCTTCGTCGGCGCGGAATTCGCGTTTGCGCGAGAACCACATCACGATGGAGCTGGCGAGGAAGCCCAGTACCAGTTCGGCAAAGATGGTCGCCACGTAGTAGGCGATACCCTGGCCGCCTTCGTTCTTGAAAATCACCTTGTCGACAAAGTTACCGATGATCCGCGCGAAGAACATCACAAAGGTGTTCACCACGCCCTGGACCAGTGCCAGGGTCACCATGTCGCCGTTGGCGACGTGGCCGATCTCGTGGGCCAGCACAGCCTTGACTTCGTCGGGCGAGAAACGCTCCAGCAAACCCTGGCTGACGGCAACAAGAGCATCGTTCTTGTTCCAGCCGGTGGCGAAGGCGTTGGCCTCGTAGGCCGGGAAGATCCCGACTTCCGGCATCTTGATCCCGGCTTCGCGGGACAGTTGCTCGACGGTCTGCAGCAGCCATTGCTCATGCCGGGTGCGCGGCTGGGTGATGATCTGGGTGCTGGTGCTCATCTTCGCCATCCACTTGGAGATGAACAGCGAGAAGATCGAGCCGGCAAAACCAAAGACGGCACAGAAAACCAGCAGCTGATTGAGGTTCAGATCAACCCCGTTGGCCGCCATGAACCCGTTGAAGCCGAAAAGGCTCAGGGTGATGCTGGCAATCAGCACGACCGCCAGGTTAGTGGCCAAGAACAGCAGGATGCGCATCATGGTTGTAGAATTCTCCTCATGCTTAATATGTCGCTTACTGCGGGGTATATAAGGTGCGGCACTGGGCTATTCAACCGGGCGACTATTTCAAACTGTGTCCTACAGCGTGAATGTAGAGCCTTGAAGGGAATTTCTGACTCTGGATGCAGCTGGAAATTCCCGTTCGGCAGCCTTTGGGCCCCGTGATTGTTGGGACGTACAGAGTAGAGGGGAAGCGGGGCAGGGCAGAAGGTGTTTCTACGCGAGGCGGGCACAGATGTGTTGCCAGATACTCGCTGTACGACCTGTAGCGGGTCGTACAGCGAAAGCACAGTTACTGGCGATAGGACTTCAGGAAGTTGCCGATGCGCCCGATGGCCATGTCCAGGTCATCCACGCGCGGCAGGGTCACTACGCGGAAGTGATCAGGCCGCGGCCAGTTGAACGCCGTGCCCTGGACCACCAGCAGCTTTTCCGACAGCAGCAGGTCGAGGACGAACTTCTCGTCGTTGTGGATCGGGCACACTTTCGGGTCGATCCGTGGGAAGGCATACAGGGCGCCCATGGGTTTGACGCAACTGACGCCGGGAATGTCGTTGAGCAGCTCCCAGGTACGGTTGCGCTGCTCCAACAGACGGCCAGCGGGCAGCACCAGGTCGTTGATGCTCTGGTAACCCCCCAGTGCCGTCTGGATCGCGTGTTGGCTCGGCACGTTGGCGCACAGGCGCATATTGGCCAGCATATCGATGCCTTCGATATAGCTCTGGGCATTGTGCTTGGGCCCGGAGATGGCGACCCAACCGGAGCGGAAGCCCGCCACCCGGTAGGACTTGGACAGGCCGTTGAAGGTCAGGCACAACAGGTCCGGGGCGAGCGAGGCCGTGCAGATGTGCACCGCGTCGTCATAGAGGATCTTGTCGTAGATCTCGTCGGAGAACACCACCAGGTTGTGCTGGCGCGCCAGTTCCAGCATGCCCAGCAGGACTTCCTTGGAATACACCGCGCCGGTCGGGTTGTTGGGGTTGATGATGACCAGTGCCTTGGTGTTGGGCGTGATCTTGGCCTTGATGTCGGCCAGGTCCGGCCACCAGTTGGCTTGCTCGTCGCACAGGTAATGCACCGGATGGCCACCGGCCAGGGTCACGGCGGCCGTCCACAGCGGGTAGTCCGGCGCGGGCACTAGCACTTCGTCGCCATTGTTGAGCAAGGCTTGCATGGCCATCACGATCAGCTCGGAGACGCCATTGCCCAGGTAGATATCTTCGATACCCACCCCTTCCACCTGCTTCTGCTGGTAATACTGCATCACCGCCTTGCGCGCGCTGAAAAGACCTTTGGAGTCGCTGTAGCCTTGGGCGGTGGGCAGGTTGCGGATCACATCCTGGAGAATTTCATCCGGCGCTTCGAAACCAAAGGGCGCCGGGTTGCCAATGTTCAGCTTGAGGATGCGATGGCCTTCCTCTTCCAGGCGTTTGGCGTGCTTGAGCACTGGGCCGCGAATGTCGTAGCAGACGTTGGCGAGCTTGTTCGATTTGCTGACCTGCATGGCGATGTGATCCCGAAAATGAACGATCCAGACGATGTGAAGACTACCGTGCTGGGAATCCTGCGTGTGGCCTGACCCATAAATACGTTTGAATGCCGATAACGCGGGTGCCAGACTGGCGTTTTGAAGAGGCGCAATCATACGTGCCGCCTGATCCATGGAAAAGACACAGATCAGGCTTTTTCAGTTGTCGAGGTGTATTGATGGAAAAGTTGGATAAGACCCTGGATGAATGGCGGGAAATGCTCGATCCGGCGCAGTACCAGGTGTGCCGCCTCAAGGGCACCGAACGGCCGTTTTCCGGTAAGTACAACGCCACCACCACCGATGGTGTGTATCACTGTATTTGCTGCAATGAGCCGCTGTTCGATTCCAAGACCAAGTTCGATGCCGGTTGTGGCTGGCCCAGTTTTTATGAGCCGATTGCCGACAGCGCGATGATCGAGATTCGCGATGTCAGCCACGGGATGATTCGCACCGAAGTGACCTGTGCCAAGTGCGATGCGCATTTGGGGCACGTGTTCCCTGATGGACCGCTGCCTACTGGCTTGCGTTACTGCATCAACTCGGTGTGCCTGGACCTGGTTCCCCGTTGAAACCCTGCGTTGTGTAGGAGCGGACTTGCCCGCGAAGATCGTTAACGGTGACGCGGGCTGCCTGGGTGAACGCAGCGTCTGGGCGTTTTTCGCGGGCAAGCCCGCTCCTATAAGGGGAGAATGTCGGGATATCGGTTTGGTTAATCATATTGTGTGCAATTGAATTGCTCGCTATGTTTATCTTGTCTTCTTTACTTCTTGAGGCCTTGTCATGAGCGACAACCTGCTGACCATTCCCTGCACCACCATCAAGGGCGAGCAAAAGACCCTGGCGGACTTCGCCGGTAAGGCGATCCTCGTGGTCAACACCGCCAGCAAGTGCGGGTTTACCCCCCAGTACAAAGGCCTTGAGCAGCTCTGGCAGCAGTACAAGGACCTGGGGTTGGTGGTGTTGGGGTTTCCGTGCAACCAGTTCGGCAAGCAGGAGCCGGGCAACGAGGGGGCGATTTCTGAGTTCTGTGAGCTGAACTTCGGTGTCAGTTTCCCGCTGTTCAAGAAGGTCGATGTCAATGGGGGTGAGGCCCATCCGCTGTTTGTGCAGTTGAAGCAGCGTGCGCCAGGCCTGCTGGGTTCCAAGGGCATCAAGTGGAACTTCACCAAGTTCCTGATCGGCCGCGATGGCCAGGTGGTCAAGCGTTTTGCCCCGACCACCAAGCCCCAGGAACTGACCCAAGAGATCGAAGCGTTGCTTAAATGACAGACTTGCCTAGCGTATCCCTGGCCTTGGATGACCAGTTGTGTTTCAAGCTGTACGCCGCCTCCCGGGCGGTGACGCGTGCCTATAAGCCGATGCTTGACCAGTTGGGCCTGACGTATCCGCAATACCTGGTCATGTTAGTGCTGTGGGAATGGCACGCCTGCGCGCCGCACCCGCCGACGGTCAAGGCGCTGGGGGAGCGCTTGTTGCTCGACTCCGGCACTTTGACGCCGCTGCTCAAGCGCCTGGAACAGCTGGCGCTGATCAAACGTCGCCGTAGCGCGGCCGATGAGCGTGAAGTGCACCTCAGTCTTAGCGAAGCAGGCCAGGCGCTGCGTGATCGCGTCCAGCCGCTGAAGGCTCGCCTGTTGTGTGACAGCGGCGTGGACCTGAGCCACGCCGACGCCCTGCGCCAGGGGCTGGACCAGCTGTTGCGGCAAATCAAAGCGTTGTCGTAGTCGGCACCCAGAGCTCGAGCAGGGCGTTGAGTTCTTCGCGGCGAAAGGGCTTGGCCAGGTAGTCGTTCATCCCGGCGGCCCTGCACCGTTCGCGCTCCTCGGCCAGGGCATTGGCGGTCAGTGCGACAATCGGCAGCTCTGGCCAGCGCCCGCTGCGGCGAATCTGCCGGCTTGCCTCGTAGCCGTCCATGACCGGCATGTTGCAGTCCATCAGCACCATATCGAAACGTTGTTCCTCCAACTGTTTCAACGCCTCGCCGCCGTGGGCGGCGACCACTACCTCGCAGCCAAGCTTGCTGAGCATGCCTTTTGCCACCAGTTGATTGACCGGGTTGTCTTCCACCAACAGGATGCGCGCCCGGTGGGCGACCGGGCTGGTTTCCAATTGGGCCAGGTCGAGGACGATTTCACTGTCGGCGCGCAGGGTGCGGTGCAAAACCTGATACAACGCCGCGCGGCTCAGCGGGCGTGCCTGCTGTTGCAGGGGCGCCAGCGCGGCCACTTCCTCGCTGGGCATGAAGCTGCCGTAGGCGGTGACCAGCAGGATCGGTGCGCGGATGCTCGGGCGCAGGCGGAACAGGCATTCGGGGCAGTCGGTGATGAGGACGTCCGGTGCCAGGCCGCTCAAGTCATCGTCGATCGTATAGCTGTGCGGCGTTAGTCCCCAGTGCGGCAGCAGGGTCTGCAGCAGTTCCGCCAAGCCGCTGCTGGCCCCGGTAATGACTGCAACTTCGCCGCTCAACGGCCCGAACCGCACGGCCGGTGTGTGGGCGGGGAGTGGCAGTTCGGCACAGAACTGGCTGCCGAAGCCGGTTTCTGAACTGATGGTCAGCCGGCCTTGCATGGCCTCGCAAAGATTATGGGTCAGGGCCAGGCCCAGGCCAGTCCCGCCGAACTGTCGGGTAATACCCGCACCCGCCTGGGTGAAGGGTTTGAAGATCCGCGCCTGGGCCTCCTGGGCAATGCCGATACCGGTGTCGCACACTTCTATGCGCACGCCATCGGGTTGCGCATTGAGTCGTACATCGACGCGGCCGAAGCGGGTGAACTTCAAGGCATTGGACAGCAGGTTACTGACAATCTGCCGAACCCGGGTCGGATCACCCACGACTTGGGCGGGAAACTGTGGGTCGATCAGGCAGGTCAATTCCACGCTGGGCGCGGCGTTTTGTGACAGCAGGTTGGCGGTGTCTTCCACCAGGGACCCGAGGTCGAAGGGGATGCTCTCCAGTTCCAGTTGCCCGGCATCGAACTTGGACAGGTCGAGAATATCGTTGAGCAACTCTACCAGGACTTTGCCGGAGTCATGGGCAATCGACAGTTGTTGGCGTTGCTCGGCATTCAGCGCGCTGTCCAGGGATAGCGCGATCATGCCCAGCAAGCCATTGAGCGGGGTGCGGATCTCATGGCTCATGTTGGCGAGGAAGGCCGCCCGTGCCTGGGCCATGCCCAGGGCGGTCATTTTCGAGGCCTCCAGTTCTTCGTTGGATTGGCTTAGCCGCTGGTTGATCGCCTTGAGCTCGGTGGTACGCGCCGAAACAATGTCTTCCAACTGGCCAAGGTACTCGGTCAGGCGGTCTTCGGCGTGGCGTCGTTGCTGGATTTCGGTCTCCATATTCTCGAACTGTTGGTTGGCGACGTTGACCAGCACACCGATCTCATCGTGTTCGTGCCCGGGCGGGCAATCCAGGCGGGCCTGGGGTGCACTGCCGGGGCTGCGCGTACTCAGTTCGTGGATGATGCGCACCAATGGCTGGGTCAGCATCACGTAGAACAGGCCCAGGAGGATGCCGGTCAGGATCAGGCTGCGGGCAAAGCCATTGAGCAGGGTGATCTCGGCGCGGCGCAGGAAACGGCTGCCAAATGCGTAGGTATCGACGTCAAGACGCAGCACGCCGAGGGATTCGCCGGGCATATGGGTGAGGTACAGGCGGTCTTCGAACTGGCGGTTGGCGCCGAACAGGAAGTCGCTGATGGGGCGGTAGCGGCTCTCCTTGCGCGGCCGATCAACATCAGCCAGCACCAGGCCATTGTTATCGACCAGTTGCGCCCGGGTAATGGCGGGGGAGTGCAGCAGGCCCAGGGTCAGTTCCTGGGCCAGTTCGGCGTCGATGTTGTAGGCGATGCGTGAGGCCGGGTTGTGACTGATTTCCAGCAACGCATGTATTTCACGGTTGATGGAAGCATCTTCGCTGGCATAATCAATGCCGATTTGGATCAGGCTGAGCAAGGTTCCCAATACGAAACCGACCAGCACAGTCAGTCTGGCTTGTTTATAAGACAAGCGGTGGGCGAACTTGATATCCATTGGGTGCTGAGCCACTTTACGTTTCCCTTCGCCCGGCAAGCATAGCTGAACATCCTCAGCGCCAGCCTTGCCCGGTATGAATCGTTTTTCAGGTGCAACCGTCTGGCAGCTGCGTCAGGGTTGCCAATACGCCATCTTTTACAAAAACTTGCCACAGGAATAGTCATGGATTCTCGATTGAATGCCTTTCTTGAGCGGGCCGATGCGGTGCTTGCTCGTCTGGAACCCCTGTTGCCAGCCCCTCGCGCGGTGATTGACTGGAATCACTGCCTGGCAGCCCGCTGGCAGCGCGAGGGCCGCAGCGGCTTTCTGTTGCCACTGGAAGTCAGCCTGGATATGCGCCTGTCCGACCTGATCGGCGTCGACAAGCAGCGCGAGCAATTGGCGCGCAATACCCAACAGTTTCTCGACGGCCTGCCTGCCAACCATGCGTTGCTCTGGGGCTCGCGTGGTACTGGCAAATCGTCCATGGTCCGCGCGTTGCTGGCCCAGCATGCCAAGGCCGGCTTGCGCTTGATCGAAATCGAGCGTGATCACCTGGCTGACCTGCCGCGTGTGGTCGAACAGCTACTCAAGCTGCCACAGCGTTTTATCCTGTTCTGCGACGACCTGTCGTTTGAGGCTGGCGAAGGCGATTATCGTGTGCTCAAGAGCGTGCTCGACGGCTCGCTGGAGCAGGCCCCGGAAAACGTGTTGCTGTACGCCACCTCGAACCGTCGTCACTTGGTGCCGGAAAACCAGAGCGACAACGACAACTGGAAGCGCGTGGACGGTGAGCTGCATCCCAGTGAGGCAGTGGAAGACAAGATTGCCTTGTCCGACCGTTTTGGCTTGTGGTTGTCGTTCTACCCGTTCACCCAGGAGCATTTCCTGGACGTGGTGGAGCACTGGATCGGTGAGTTGGCGAACAAGGCCGGCTTGCAGTGGCAGCGTGATGAAGCACTCGACATCCTTGCGGTGCGCTGGGCGACGGGCCGTGGCAATCGCAACGGCCGCTGTGCCTACCAATTTGCCCGCTACTGGGTGGGCCTTAAACTGCTGGAGCGCCAGCCATGATCGACTTGCAAGAGGCCGGCAGCGGCCTTGATGGATACGCCATGCTTTGTGCACAGCTGGAATCGCTGCTGGCCGATGAGCGTGACTTTATCGCCAACGCGGCGCAGTTTTCCGCGTTCCTGTACAACCAGCTCGATGACTTGAACTGGGCTGGTTTTTATCTCAACCGTGATGAAGAACTAGTGCTCGGGCCTTTCCAGGGGCAGATCGCCTGCGTGCGGATTCCGTTCGGCCGGGGTGTGTGTGGTGCCGCGGCGGCTTCGCGACAAACCCAGCGGGTGGAAGATGTGCATGCGTTTGCCGGGCACATTGCCTGTGACAGTGCCTCCAACAGTGAACTGGTGGTGCCGTTGATCAAGGATGGGACGTTGATTGGGGTGCTGGATCTGGATAGTCCGAAACTGGCGCGTTTCAGTGCTGAGGATCAGGTGGGGATTGAGCGGCTGGCAGCGATCTTCCTGCGGTTGACTGCCTGCTGAGTAAGCGCCATCCCCTGTGGGAGCAGGCTTGCCTGCGATGGTGCCCGTAAGAGTACATGGGGGGTGTCAGGAACCCCACGTCTTCGTTAGCGACCATCGCCGGCAAGCCGGCTCCTACAGTGGAGCGAGGGTGTCCAGCTGCTCCTGCAGTACGTGCTCAAGGTCGAGCATGGCTTTTTCGATGGCCTTGACCCAGGTCTCGAATTGCGCCAGGTCGGCATCCTCGCCAGCCTGTTCCAGCACCTCACATTGTTCGGCCAATACGCCGGCCTGGGCGATCCTGGCGGCGCCCTTGATCTTGTGGGCCTGGTCGATCAGGCCCTGGCGGGCACCTTGCAGGAGCAATGCCATGAGTTCGTCGCGATCGCGCCGGCTGCTGCTCAACAGTTCTTCCAGCAGACGCTGGCTCAGCAGTGGATCACCGCCGGTAAGGGCGTTCAGGCCGTCGAGGTCAAAGATCCGCGATGGCGCGTATGGGGTGATTTCGGCCAGTTGGCGCTCCAGTGTCGTGAGGCTGATGGGCTTGAACAGGCAGTCATTCATGCCCGCGTCCCGGCAGCGCTGTTTTTCCTCCGGTTGGGCATTGGCGGTGAAGCCCAGAATGACACAGGGCGTGATGCTCTCCCGTCGCTCATGTTCACGGATTGAACGGGTCAGTTCATAACCGTTCATTACCGGCATATTGCAGTCGGCAATGATCAGGTCGAAGTGTTCCTGGCGCCAGGCCTGGAAGCCCGCCGCACCATTGTGGACTGCGGTGAAGCGATGCCCGAGGAAGCCCAGTTGCTGGCACATGAGCAGGCGGTTGGCCGGATGGTCGTCCACCACCAGTACATTCAGCACGGCTGCGGCATCCTGGGCCGCGGGCTTGAGTTCGATCAGCGGGTAGGCAGGAGGCAGGCTGGTCAGTTGCAGCGAGACAAACACCTGGGTGCCCACGCTGGGGACGCTGCTCAGGGCCAGCTCTCCGCCCATCATCTCGCACAAGCTGCGACAGATCACCAGGCCAAGACCGGCGCCGCTCCTGGCCAGGTGCCCGGAATTGTCGGCTTGGGAAAAAGGTTCGAACAGGCGTTGCTGGTCATCCCGGCTGATACCGATACCGGTGTCCTCGACCACCAGTTTCATCTGGATCTGTTGTGGCTGTCCGGTGGCCTGGATATCTACCTTGATCTTCACGTCTCCCTGCTCGGTGAACTTGATGGCGTTGCTCACCAGGTTCGACAGGACCTGTTTGAAGCGCAGTGGATCGATCTGCACGTCACGTTCTTCGACGCCGGGATTGAACTCCAGCAGCAGGTTGAGGTTTTTCTGGCGTGCCAGGCCATCGAACACCCGCACGACGGACTCGATCAGCTCCCGCAGGTCGACGCGCTCCGGCGCCAGGCTCAGGCGGCCCGACTCAATGCGCGCGATGTCGAGGATATCGCCAATCAACTCCAGCAAGTCCTTGGCCGAGTTGTAGGCCACCTCGATCGCCGGACGGTCCAGGTGCCCCTGGTCGGCCCGTTTCAGGGTCAATTCCAGCATGCCGATCACCGCGTTCATGGGCGTGCGGATCTCATGGCTCATGGTCGCCAGGAACGTGCTCTTTGCGCGATTGGCTTCATCTGCGCGGTCCTTGGCGGCGCGCAGGTCATCGAATAATTGGCGACGTTCGCTGATATCGATCCAGCCGCCGATGATGCCCTGCACCTTACCGACCGAATCCCGGTAAGGCAGGATCCAGTGATAGATCGTCAGGTGCTGCCCGCCAATGTCCAGGGAGCGGTCAAGGATCAGTGGCGTGCCTTCGGCCACCACTCGCAGATAGTCGGCATGGTACTGGTTGGCCTGGGCCGCATCCGCCAGGCTGATTTGCATGACACTCTTGCCAATGACCTCTTCGCGCCTGACGCCGAAGACCTGCAGGTAACTGTCATTGCACGTCTGCAGCAAACCATTACGATCGCGCACGTAGATGGGGTGAGGAGTTTCATTGACCAGGGCACGCATGAATTCGTATTGGTCGCTCAAGGCCCGCTCTGCCATCTGCCGGTGCTTGATCTGCCTGCGCATGTAGCCGTTCCAGGCCAGCGAGGTGAGCAGCAGCAGCCCGGCAGCGCTGATGATCTGGATAATCAGGCGGTGGTAGTTGCGCCAATAGCTGTCGGATGCGGCCGTGTAGCCACGCCAGCGGTTGTTGATAACCCCCAGTTCATCCGGCGCGATGCTGAGCAGGGCCTTGTCCAGAATGGAGGCCAGTTCTGTAGCGCTGCGCGACGTTGCCAGGGAAAAAGAGGCCAGTTGCGTACCGATACTTGAACTGATCTGCAATCGGTCCTGAAAGAACTGGGACGAAAGGAAGTAGTTGGCGACCACCAAGGAATTGACGGCCCCATCCACTTGCCCCTGTGCGAGCATTTCCGAGGCCTTGAAAGTATCGTCGGCCTGTACCAGGGTGATCTGTGCAAATTCCCGATGCAGATAATCCACCAGGGGGTTGCCTTGGGTGATAGCCAGTTTTTTTCCTGCCAGTTGCTCAAGGCTGGAAGGGGCGCCGGGCTCCTTGCGTGTGAGCAGGACGTAGGAGTTCTGCAGGTAGGGACGGCTGAAATTGAGCCTGGTTTCACGTTCGCGGGTCGGGCTGATGGCGGCAATGATGTCGGCGCTGCCGTTCTCGACCTGCTCGATCATCTGGTTGACGTTGCGGGTGTGCTGGAACTCCAGGCGCAAGCCCGTGCGCAGGCGGATCAGTTCCAGCAGGTCGGCGGTCATGCCCCGCAATTGGCCGTCTGAATCGACGAACGTCAGTGGCGCGAAGGTTTCGTTGATGACCACTTTCACCACCGGATGGTCCTTGAGCCAGCGTTCTTCACGCCGGCTCAACTGCAGCTTGTGGTCGCTCAACAGGATATCGCTGCCTGCGCTCCAGCGTTTGGCGATGCTTTCGCGCTCGTAGGGCTCGACGCTGGCGAGGACCGCATCGACGATGCCCAGCAGGGTTTGCTGGCCGCGATGTACGGCAAAACTGAAGCCGTAGGCTTCGTGCTTGCCGAAATTGGCCATGCGGATGTTCTTCAGGTAGCCCTTGTTGATCATGTAGTGGGTGGAAATGGTATCGCCGAGAAATACATCGGCCTGGTCGAACGCTACGGCGTTCAGCGCATTCAAGTAAGACGGATAGACCTGGATGATCGCGTTGGGGTACAGCGCTTCGACTTCCTTGAGCGGCAGGTAGTGGTAGACGAGGCTCAGGCGCATGCCCGCCAGCCCCTCGTCGAGCGGGCGGGTTTCTGCGTCACGGGTGACCAGCACTGGCTGGTCGACCGCGTAGGGTGTTGATAGGACAATGTCGGCGTTGTTCGCTTCAAAGCCGTTGGCGCTACCCAGCAAATCGATTTTCCCGTCTTCCAGCGCCTGCATTGCCGCTTCCCGCGACGGGTAGCGCATCACGGTGACGGGCACTGCCAGGGCTTTGGCGAGGATGCCTGCGTAATCGGCAGTAATACCTTCGTAGTCATGCCCGCTGGCGGTGATGTCGAAAGGCGGGTAGTCGGGTATCGAGGTGCCTAGCACCAGTTCGCGCTTGTTTTGTAGCCATTGGCGCTGGCTAGGGTCCAGTTGAACGTCCAACTGAGCGATACCGGCACGGCTGAGCAGAGAGTAGCGTTCTGGAGCGGTTTGAGTGGCTGGCACGGCTGTACTCAAGCACAGCCCGATACTCAAAATGATTAGATAGTCCTTTAAACGCCTTGGCATCCTGTTTCTCACACTAACGCGTTGCGTTTTGCCATCTCGATAAGTTCTACCAAAGACTTGGCTTTGAGTTTTTGCATTAAACGTTTTTTATAAGTGCTGACAGTTTTGTTGCTGAGGAACATGCCTTTGGCAATTTCCTTGTTTGTGCGACCTTGCGCAAAAAGTTGTAAGACCATAAGTTCTCGGTCATTGACTGATTTGAAAAGTATCAATTCTTCGTTTTCGCCCAGTTCGGCGTCTGTGGTATTCAAGGCCTGGCTTGGGAAATAGTTGTAACCTGAAAGTACAGCCCTGATTGCACTTAGCAGTTCGCTTAAGTCACCTTTTTTGCAGACATAACCGTCGGCACCTGAACGCATGCAGCGTGTAGCAAAAAGTGTCGGGGATTGGGCCGTTAGAATCAGGGTTTTCATTGGCGTGCTCATGGCGTTGAACCTGCAAAGGACCTCCAGACCGTCGAGCTTGGGAATACTGATATCAAGTATGATGAGGTCTGGAAGGCATTCGCGGACCATTTGTATCGCGTCGCAACCGTTATCTGTTTCACCGACTACTTTGTAACCTTCATGTTCCAGCAACATTCGGATTGCAAGTCGAATAACCGGATGGTCGTCAATAATAAAAACTGTATTCATGAGGCAATTCCATACTAGTGCAAATTAGCGCGCACATTAGCTCAGAAGGTAGGTCAGGAGCATGAAGGGAAGGCTGAGTAGGTATAAAACAGGAAAAATCCTACGCATAAAAAGGTGTTGGACTACGATGTGCTAAGGCTTTCTTGGTCGTATTGTAAGAGTTTCTTAGGTGGAACGCTTTAAAGTTGTGCGGTGTTATTGATAGGTTGGAGAAGGGCGATATTTCATTTGCAGAAGTGTTTAATGTCCTACGTAGAAATTTGAAAAGTTACCTTGGGAATAACAGAGTGCGGGTGCGGCGGCGTGCTTCAGGTTTGACCCACGGTTTTAGCTCAAGTCCAGGGCCACACTCTTTAGTCCTGGCCGAGCCCTGATTGGCTGATCAACTCGATCCAGGCTTCTTTGTTCAAGGGCTTGGGCAAATACCCAAGCAGACGCAAGTCGCGTTGTATGGCGAGGGTTTTCAGATATTCCAGTTCAACGGCCGGTAGGCTACTTAGCAATACCGCACTTTTGACAAAACCTGCATGGCTGGCGATCTCCACCAGCTCCAAGCCGGTGAGGTCGGGCAGGCATTGATCACATAACATGACATCGAAGGGGGCCTCGGTCGTCCTCATCAACTTGATCGCCTGTTCGGCATTTTCAGCGGGGGTCAGTTGGCTGAAACCGAAACTCTTGAGCAGGCATTGGATGGCCAGGAGTTGGAACGGGTGATCTTCCACCAACAGGATGCGCAATTGTCGTTCTGGCATAGGAAGTTCCGTGGAAGTAGCTGCAGGCGGAAAGTGCAGGCCATTGCCTGTGTTGAATTGCCCAATGAACCAGGCGCTGGGCGATCGTGGGTTGGCGTGAATGTAGGAGCTGATCGCTGGGTTGGATCAGAGAGGAGTGATTATTCATCGGGTGTTGGGGCGAATTCGATCAGGCCGCTCTGGTGCCAGCGTAGGTCGATTCTTCGAGGTAAGTGCCCAGGCAGGAAAGCCTGCCCGGGCCACGGTTCATTGAGGGTGCGAACGCCCAGTCATCTCGCGGGCCATTTCGCTGGCGTAGCTGTCGGTCATGCCGGCGATGAAGTCGATCATGCGCAGGAATGAACGGTGCAGCGACCAATCAGGATGGGGTGCGCTATTACCCAGTAAATCGAGGACGCGTCGATTCTTGAAAGACGGGGTACGTCCGCCATGTTGTTCCAGGGCAGCCCCACAAAAGGTGTTCAGGAGGATCTCCAGGGTGGTGTAGGCGCCGATCTCATGCAGCGTCTTGCGCTTGTCCTGGAAGATTTTCTTGCGCGCCATGTCCTTGGCATTCAGTACACAACGTTTGGCCGGGCCATGCATATGCTCCACCAGGTCGCCTTGCAGGGTCCCGGCCAGCAGCGCCGGCTGTTGTTCGACGAACGCCCGTGCGGCGGCGTTGGTCAGGTGCTCGATCGCCTTGCCACGCAGAATCGCGAGTTTGCGGCGCCGGGAATCCTGGGGCCCCAGTTGCCGGTAGGTTTGCGGCAAGTCATCGCCCACCAGGTTCAACAGCAGTGATTCGACCTCGGCATACTCCAGCAAGTCCATTTCCAGGCCGTCTTCCAGATCGATCAAGGCGTAGCAGATGTCGTCGGCCGCCTCCATCAGGTAGACCAGTGGGTGGCGCGCCCAGCGTTGTTCCTCCAGTTGAGGCAAGCCGAGTTTCTGGGCGATCTGTTCAAGGATCGGCAGCTCGCTCTGGTAGCAGCCGAACTTGTGTTTCTTGTAGCCCAGGGAGTCGGCATGACGGGCGGTCCAGGGGTACTTGAGGTAAGTGCCCAGGGTTGCATAGGTCAGGCGTGTGCCGCCGTCGAACTGGTGGTACTCCAATTGCGTCAGCACGCGGAACCCTTGCGCATTGCCTTCGAAGTTGAGGAAGTCGTTGCGCTCGGCGCCGCTCATGTCATCCAACCAGCCACGGCCTGCCGCCTGCTGGAACCAGTGGCGAATCGCATCTTCGCCAGAATGGCCGAACGGCGGGTTGCCGATGTCATGGGCCAGGCAGGCCGATTGCACCACCATCCCCAGGTCACTGGGGTCGCACCAGTCGGGCAGGGCGCTGCGAATGGTCTCGCCGACGCGCATACCCAGGGAACGCCCCACGCAGCTGACTTCCAGCGAGTGGGTGAGCCGCGTGTGGATATGATCGTTGCTCGTCACCGGATGAACCTGGGTCTTGCGGCCCAAGCGGCGAAAGGCCCCGGAGAAGATGATCCGGTCATGGTCTTTGTGAAACGGGCTGCGGCCCAACTCTTCCGGGCTGTGCAGGGATTTTCCGAGGCGTTCGCGGGTAAGCAGGGTAGGCCAATCCAAGGCGGGGGCTCTCCGTGGGATGAATATCGGGCTCCAGCTTCCCGGTTCGGCGTGCCCGGAGCAAGCGAAAAACTACAGGCCGGCAGCGTCAATATCGATTAACAGCAAGCGCTGACTGTTATCGAAGAATTGTCCTGCTGTCAGGCAGTATTGATTGGTCGTGGCATCGCGGTAGGTGCTGGACAGAATCAAGCGGCGTTCCTCCCAGCCCTCGGCCAGCAGATGATAGAAATAAGGCCGCCATGACCAGTTGTGGCCCAGGTAGCGGCTGTCGGCTTGCCAGGCATCCTGGCGCCATTCGAAGTTTGGCGTCAGTTGGGTGCCGTGGCGATCGCACTGATAAAACCGCAATAACCTGGGAAACCCCGGCAGCCATGGCAGCCGGCTGAGTGGCGCCTGGGCCAGGGCCCAGCCTTGCAGGATCTGCATCAGTTCGATCAGTTGCTGGCGCAGCAGCATGATGCGCCCGCGCTCGGCCAGTTTCTGCTGCACGTAAGCCTGGCGTAGTACGGCGAAACGCGGGACGAATGCATCGGCAGCGAACCAGTCCAGTTGCGCCTGGGCAAACAGGTAGCCCTGGACATAACGTGCCCCGCATTCAAGGGCAAAACTGAGTTGCGCCTCGGTTTCCACGCCTTCGGCAATGATCCAGCAGCCGGTTTTTTCCGCCATTTGCGCCAGGGCGCGCACCACCTCACCGCTCGGGCCGCCCAACGCGGCGGCCTGGAACAGGCGCATATCCAGCTTGAGGATGTCCGGGCGCAAGGCCAGGACCCGATCCAGTTGTGAATACCCGGCACCAAAATCATCAATGGCAATTCGTGCGCCGGCCTCACGGTAGCGGGATACGACTTCTGCCAGGCGCCGGCTATCACCTCCCAGTTCGGTAATCTCAAACACGATGCGCCTTGGATCGACGTCATGGGCTTGCAACTGCTTCAGGCTGGGCAGAGCTTGGCCCGGTCGCAGCAGGGAGATCCAGCGCGGCGAGATATTAAGGCTCAGGAACCAGTCTTCAGGCGCTTCGTGCAGGCGGCTCAGGGCGTTGTCGCGGATCTTGCGGTCCAGGCGCCGCAACGCCGAGGTGGGCGTGCGAGCGTCGGCGAACAACGGGCCGACCGACTGCAGTTGGCCATCTGCCTGCAGCAGGCGGCCCAATGCTTCCACCCCGGCGATGCGGCCGGTAGCGGTGTCGATAAAGGGTTGGAAACAGGCGAGCGGTTGCCCGTCAATCACAGAGCCTCCTTAAAATGCTTGGGCATGAAAAAGGCCCGGCCCCTACAGGGAGGGAACCGGGCCTGATCCGTTTGCAAGAATGCAGCCAGTTACCTCAGGGCTTGCGGGAGGCACCCTGCATGGCCAGCTTGATCAAGGGGATCAGGCCTGCGCCGAGCCGTACCAGGCGGGTCATGGTGCCGATACTGCCACCTTTGGCGCCTTTGCCGGTGAAGAATCCCAGGAGGGTCACCGCCGCGACGCCCCACAGCGGCGCATGCTTGATGCCAAACCCGTCTTGCCAGCTCTGGCCCATGTTGCGCACCTTTTGCAGGGGCAGCAGCAATTGCTGTGACTCGTGGCGAATTTCCTGGCGGTGCATTTCCATGCGCAGGCGGATCAAGGCCTTGCGCATCTCCCGCCGGGAGTTGGTTTGCGGCAGTTCAGTCAGGCTCATGGCAGCAGGCGCTCCCGGTCGTTGGCCAGCTCTTCGAGGGTGGCATGGAAAGGCGTGGATTCATCAAACACCGCCGCCTTCAACCGCAGCCCGCAGAACGCTGCGGCCAGTACGTAGAACACACAAAGGCTGATGATCCCGGTCAGGCGGTAGGTGTCCCAGACGAGGATCATGACCAGCGCCGATAACCCCACCAGCAGCAACAGGGCAAATACCAGCGCCAGGCCGGCAAACAGCAGCAGGCTGACGGTGCGTGCCTTCTGTTCCTGTAACTCGATGCCGAACAGCTCGACATGGCTGTGCAGCAAGCCCAGGACTGCTGCGCCGAGGCGCCGCGATGTGGAGCTTGGGCCCGAGGACGAGCCGGTTTCGCCGATAGACATGATTAGCGCCTTGTAGCCAGCAGGCCGATCAGAAAGCCCACGCCGGCAGCGATGCCAACGGATTGCCACGGGTTGGCCTGGACGTAGTCTTCGGTGGCGGTGACTGCCGCCTTGCCGCGTTCGCGCAGGGAATCTTCGGTCAACTTCAAGGTTTCACGAGCCTGTAGCAGGCTGTCGTGGATCTTTGAACGCAGCTCATCAGCCTGGTCACCGGCGAGAACCGCGGTGTCGTCCAGCAGCTTTTCAGTGTCACTGACCAAGGTCTGGAAATCTTCCATCAGTATCTCTTGAGCAGTCTTTGCCGTTTTTCTGGCCATGGTTATCTCCGTGAGTGGCTGTCTGATGCTTTTGCAAGGTTTTGGTTGAGAGTCGCCGGCATCGGTGAAGGTTCACTGCAATTGTCTGGTACAGCTTTTGCTTTGCCTTGGTGCGCCAGCCGCAAGGCTTGCGCGCAATGTGGGCGGTTTCGGCCAAAGCCTTGAAAAACCTTACCCTAAATCACTAAAACCCGTGGAAAAACCCGCAAGTCACTGCCTTATTCAATCGTCATTGCGCCAAAGCGGCTCATACCCTCTGAGAAGGGTGGGGTGCGCAGTGCCAATTTAGTGCGCGATCATCCGGCAATGACCTGCTTTGGTGCTTTTTCCTGAACTGCAGGCCTGCCAATCCCCATGGAAAATGTGCAAAGCGCGGTGGACACCCTGGTCCACAGCTCCAATACGCTGTTTATTCTGATCGGCGCGGTGATGGTCCTGGCGATGCATGCCGGCTTCGCGTTCCTGGAAGTCGGGACGGTGCGGCAGAAGAACCAAGTCAACGCATTGTCGAAAATCCTCAGTGATTTTGCAGTGTCGACCCTGGCCTATTTCTTTATAGGCTATTGGATCTCCTATGGGGTCAGCTTTATGCAGCCGGCCGCCGTGCTCAGTGCCGACCACGGGTATGGGCTGGTGAAGTTCTTTTTCCTGCTGACCTTCGCGGCCGCCATCCCGGCGATCATCTCCGGCGGCATTGCCGAGCGTGCACGTTTTGTTCCTCAGCTGTGCGCCACGGCGTTGATCGTGGCGTTTATCTACCCGTTTTTCGAGGGCATGGTGTGGAATGGCAACTTCGGTCTGCAAGCCTGGTTGCTGGCGACTTTTGGCGCAGCATTCCATGACTTTGCCGGCTCCGTGGTGGTCCATGCCATGGGCGGCTGGCTGGCGCTGGCGGCGGTGTTGCTGCTGGGCCCGCGCCAGGGCCGTTATCGCGATGGGCGCCTGGTGGCGTTCGCGCCTTCGAGCATTCCGTTCCTGGCGCTGGGCTCGTGGATATTGATCGTCGGCTGGTTCGGCTTCAACGTAATGAGCGCGCAGACCCTGTCCGGGGTGAGCGGCCTGGTGGCGGTCAACTCGCTGATGGCCATGGTCGGTGGTACGGTCGCGGCGCTGGTGATTGGGCGTAACGACCCGGGCTTCTTGCACAATGGTCCGTTGGCCGGGCTGGTGGCGATTTGCGCGGGTTCCGACCTGATGCACCCGGTCGGCGCATTGGTTACCGGTGTGGTGGCCGGTGGCTTGTTCGTCTGGTGCTTTATCGCCGCCCAGGCTCGCTGGAAGATCGATGATGTGCTGGGTGTGTGGCCGCTGCATGGCCTGTGTGGTGTGTGGGGCGGGATTGCCTGCGGGATCTTCGGCCAGAGTGCCTTGGGTGGGCTGGGCGGTGTGAGCCTGATCAGCCAGTTGATCGGTACCGCCCTGGGGGTTGTGGTGGCCCTGGCTGGCGGGTTGTTGGTGTACGGGGTGCTCAAGCGCCTTTGCGGCCTGCGCTTGAGCCAGGAAGAGGAGTACTACGGTGCGGACTTGTCGATCCATAAGATCGGCGCAGTCAGTCAGGATTGATCGGGGCTTCACGGGTGTCGTCCGTGTGCGGGTAGAAACCGTGGAGCAAGCGGTAGCGATTGCGCCGCACCTCGTCGACCCGGTCGCGTACCTGCTGGTCGGGCAGGCCGAGCATGATCATTGCGTGCGACGCGAGCATCAGGCTCGACTCCAGCAGCTCCGGCACCACTTCACTGGCGCCGGCGGCTTTCAGTTCAGTCAACTGGCTGTCGTCGCGGGTGCGCACCAGGATCGGCACTTTATGGTTGATCCGTCGTGCCTCCTTGAGCACTGTCAGGGCCACGTCGCTGTTGTCCACGGCAATCACCACCAGGCGCGCGCGTTCCAGGCCAACGGCGCTGAGCAGGGCGCCGCGCCGGCAATCACCATAATGCACGCTGCTGTCCTCGGTAGCGGCTTCCTGCACGCGCTCGGGGTTATCGTCCAAGGCAATGAACGCCTGTTGTTCACGGCGCAGGAAGCGCCCGATGGATTGACCGACCCGGCCATAGCCGCAGATCACTACATGCCCGCGTAACTCTGCGTTAAGCGCGGTGATAGCTTCCAGTTGCACTTGCTGGTTGGGTTTGCGATGCAGGCGCAGCGCGATAGCGGGGGCAGCCCGCAATAGCAGGGGCGTGAGTAGCATGGAGCAGAAAGTGGCTGCCAGCAGCAGGCTGCTGATTTCGCCTGGCAGCATATTGCTCAGTTGCATCTGTGCCATCAGTGCAAAGCAGAACTCGCCGCCCTGGGCCAGGGCCAGGCCGCTGCGCCAGGCGGTTTCGCTATCGCTGCCGCGCAGCTTGACCAGAGCGGCTACGACGCAGCCCTTGATCAACATCAGCGCCAGGGTCAGCCCGAGGATCTGCAGGCTGTGACTGACGAACAACTGCAGGTCGATCAGCATGCCGATACTGACAAAAAACAGCCCCAGCAGGATGTCGCGAAATGGTCGGATATCGGCTTCGATCTGGTGCCGGTAGTGGCTTTCACCTAGCAGCATCCCCGCCAGGAACGCGCCGAGGGCCGGCGACAGGCCCAGCAAGTGCGTGAGCCAGGCGGTGAGCAAGACGATCACCAGGGCCAGGAGCACGAACAGTTCCGCCGAATGGGAGGCGGCCACTTCGTGGAACAGGCGCGGCAGCAGCCAGCGGCTGGCGAGCAGCAGGCCGAGGAACAACACCACGGTCTTGCCCAGGGTCAGGGGCAGGGCCCAGTACCAGGCCTGCTCGCTGCTGCCGGCAAATACCGGGACCAGGGTCAGCAGCAGCACCGCGACCACATCCTGGAACAACAGCACGCCAATCGCGTTCTGCCCATGGCTGCTGAAAATCTCCCCCAGGCTGGTCAACTCCTTGCTCACAATGGCGGTGGATGACAGTGCCAGCCCGGCCCCCAGCAGCAACGCGGCGACTGGCGACATGCCCATCAGTAGCAGCAAGGCCCCCAGCAATACGCCGCAGCACAACACTTGCAGACTGCCAAGACCAAATACTACCCGACGCAGGGTGAGCATCTTGGACAGGGAAAACTCCAGGCCCAGGGAAAACAGCAGGAACACCACTCCCAGTTCGGCGAGGTCGGGCAGGTCTTCGCTGTCATTGACCCAGTCCAGGGCCGTTGGCCCCACGGCCAGGCCCACGCACAGGTAGCCGAGCACCGGCGGCAGTTGCAGGCGGCGGAACAGTGCAATGACGACCAGGGATGAGGCAAGAATGATCAGCAGGTTGGCAAACACAGACATCTCCGTCGGGGTGTTGCAGGAAAAAAGCCGCGAGAATCGCTGAATCAGTTATAGGCCATGGTGATCTGGATCAGGTCTTTGTCATGACTCGACGAGGTTTTTCGTGGGGCCTAGAATGAGTACCTGTTTCTTATCGGGTCTGTAAGTCATGCCTCCTGAATGCCAGTTGTTCGGCACCCTGGGCTGCCATCTGTGTGAGCTTGCCGAAGCTGAAATCATGCCGTTGGTCGAACACGGGCTGTTGGTCGAGTTGGTGGATATCGCTGATTCGCAAGCGCTGTTCGAAGCCTATGGCCTAAGCATTCCGGTGCTGCGCCGGGTTGATACCGGCGCGGAACTGGGCTGGCCGTTCGACACTGAACAGGTGGTTGCCTTTCTAATCTAGCGCCAACCCATGGCAGGTTGCTGATTATTCGGTTACTGTATGTTTGTACAGCGATTGAGTGAGAGGGAACGCCCGTGGTGAATGTTGAACAATTGAAAAGCAGCGTCAACCGCATGTCCGTCGATATCGTGCGTGATGCTGTGAATGAGCTGCGGCTCGATGGCCTGGTCACGGAAGGCAAGACGCCGTTCAACAAAGTGCATTTCAATACCTGCTTTGCCGAAATCGAAGCGTTGTTCCAGCGCGCCGGTTATCACAAGCAGTTGGACGTGGTGGGATACCAGGGCCTGTTGTATGCGTTGTACGACCCTGGCCGCTGGGAGGCGGTGGACGTACTGCGCTGGCTCAAGGAGTTCACCGAGGCTGCCAGTGCCTCGCCGGTGCTGCGGGCCGAATTGGTCAGGGCTTGAGCTTCTGGGGGATAATGCCCCCTTAGTCTTTCCAGGCCTTGAGCGTACGCATGTCCGATACCGGTTTTTCCGCTGCCCAGAACCAAGCCAGTACGCTGTACCTGCCGCCTGGCCCTTGGGCGACGGTGCTCGATTGCCTGTGCGAGCACTTTCGCGCCATTGGCCGCGAGCAGTGGCTGGACCGTATCGCCCGTGGCCGGGTGCTGGATGGCAATGGCCAGCCCATCGGCGTGGACCTGGCCTACAAGGAAGGTTTGCGCATCCACTACTTTCGCGAAGTGCCGGATGAAAAACCGATTCCGGTGCATGAGACCATCCTGTACGCCGATGAGCATCTGGTGGTGGCCGACAAGCCGCACTTCCTGCCAGTGACCCCTGCCGGCGAGTATGTCGAGCAGACATTGCTGCACCGCCTGATCCGCCGCCTGGACAACCCGTCCCTGGTGCCGTTGCATCGTATTGATCGCCATACCGCCGGGCTGGTGCTGTTCTCTGCCAACCCGCAAAGCCGATCGGCGTATCAACAACTGTTCCCCACCCGGCGGATCGATAAATTCTACGAAGCCATTGCGCCGGCCTTGCCTGCACTGACATTTCCGCTGGTGCACAAGAGCCGCCTAGTGGAGGGTGAACCGTTCTTTCGCATGCAGGAAGGACCTGGTGTGAGCAACACGGAAACCGCGGTGCAGGTTCGCGAAAAAAACGGCGACCTATGGCGTTATGGCCTGTTTCCGGTGACGGGCAAGAAGCATCAACTGCGCGTGCATATGACGGCGTTGGGCGCGAGCATCTGTAATGATCCGTTTTACCCCGAGGTCGTCAAGGATGCCGTGGATGATTATGCCAACCCGCTCAAGTTGCTGGCCCAGGGCGTACGGTTTATCGACCCGGTGACGGGCGAGGAGCGCAGTTTCAGCAGTAGGATCGTGCTTGAGTGGTGATGTTTCCTACACCCCAGATACAACAAAGCCCGCTCAAAAGCGGGCTTCGTCGTATCTGGCGTTAAGACTTACAGGTCTTTAACGGTGCGAACCTGATCCTTGTTGATGCGGGTACGCTTGCCATCCAGTTGTTCGAATTCGTAGAAGCCCGAATCCTGATCGAATTTAGGGGTGTCGACAGCCTGGATTTCGCGACCGTCATTCAGGGTGATCACTGTTGGCGAGGCGCAACCGGCGAGGGTAGCAAGGCCCAGTGCAAGCATGAGAGCGGCGATGGTCCGTTGGGTCATGAGTCTTCTCCGAGAGTAATGCTGTGTTGAGTTCTGACCTTGTGACGTATGCAACGTCGGCAAAGTTCCTTGTATAGCGCTCATTCTGACACGCCGGGGCGTGGGTGCAACAACTCTGGTGTATTGAGGTTGGCCAGGCGCGGGTCATTTTCTGCGCAGTCGAGCGCCTGGGCCCCCAATTTCAGGAGGATCTGACGCGGGCTGCGCTCTGCGGCCCGCCAGGCATCTTCCACTGCGTCGCGCAGGCGCGTCGGTATGACGCAGAGCAGAGGTTCCCAGAATGCGCCATGACGGATCATCACCGGCACCTGTGGGTGTTGGCGGGCGGTTTCGAGCAGGTCTGCCAGCAACTGCCCGTCGATGTGCGGCACATCACAGGGCAATACCAATAGGTGTTCATGGCGCGCGGCGGCCAGCCCGGCACGGATGCCGGCCAAGGGGCCCGGGAAGTCGGGACTGTCGTCGCTAACCAACTGGTCGCCATAGGTGGCGTACTGCGCCTGGTTGCGGTTGCAGGAGATGATCAGGTCGTCGGTCAACGCTCGCACCCGCTGATGCAGGTGGGCAATCAGCGGTTGTCCGTGCCAGTCGAGCAGGCCCTTGTCCAGCCCGCCCATGCGCTGGCCGCGACCGCCGGCCAGCAATAGGATGGAGCAGGGCACGGGCGAAGAATTGAGTGGCATGACGGCTCCGCAGCGGCAGTGAAATAGGGGGCTGTGATATAACATCGGGCTGTTCCTTCGACAACCGGACCGAGCCATGAAAGCCAAGGCTGATGCGCCTTTCGTACCTCTTAACATCGCTGTACTGACCGTCAGCGACACCCGCACCCTGGAAACCGACACCTCCGGGCAGGTATTCGTTGACCGCCTGCTTGCGGCCGGCCATCGCCTGGCCGAACGGGTACTGCTCAAAGATGACCTCTACAAAATCCGTGCGCAAGTGGCGCACTGGATCGCCGAGGACGTGGTGCAAGTGGTGCTGATTACCGGTGGGACCGGCTTCACTGGCCGCGACAGCACCCCGGAAGCTGTCAGTTGCCTGCTGGACAAGCAAGTGGACGGGTTTGGCGAGCTGTTCCGGCAGATTTCGGTCGCCGATATCGGCACTTCCACTGTGCAGTCCCGCGCCTTGGCCGGCCTGGCCAATGGCACCCTGGTGTGCTGCCTGCCGGGTTCCACCAATGCAGTGCGTACCGGTTGGGATGGGATCCTCGCTGAGCAATTGGATGCCCGTCACCGCCCGTGCAATTTCGTGCCGCACCTCAAGCTGGCCGAGCCGTGTGAATCCCGTGGGTAAGCCGGGTAAAACCGGTGCGTTGATGCCGGTAGAAGAAGCACTCGCGCGCCTGTTGAGCATGGCTGAGGCCGCACCAATCCGTGAGCAGGAACACCTGCCATTGGCCGAGTGCGACGGCCGCGTGTTGGCTGAGGCGCTGGTGTCCACCCTCGACCTGCCGCCCTGGCCCAACAGTGCCATGGATGGCTACGCCTTGCGCACGGCCGACTGGAAGGGTGAGCCGCTGGTGGTGAGCCAGCGCATTTTCGCCGGCCAGGCCCCCGAGCCTTTGACGGCGGGAACCTGTGCGCGGATCTTCACCGGTGCCCCGGTACCTGAAGGCGCCGACTGCGTCGAAATGCAGGAAAATGCCGAGGTGCAATCCGATCAGCGCGTGAGCTTTACCCAGGCGCTGCACGTAGGGCAAAACATTCGGCCCAAGGGTCAGGAAACCACGGTCGGCGAAGAAGTCCTGGCAGCCGGTACGCGGCTCGGCCCGATTGAGCTGGGCCTGGCGGCCTCGCTGGGGCGCGATCGCCTGGCGGTGGTGCGGCGCGTGCGTGTGGCAGTGCTGTCCACCGGCGACGAGTTGATCGAACCGGGCCTGCCCCTGGGGCCGGGGCAAATCTACAACAGCAACCGGCGGGTGTTGTGCAGTTGGTTGCAACGCCTGGGTTGCGAGGTAATCGACGCCGGTATCTTGCCCGATGACCTGGAATTGACCCGTAGCCGCCTGGGGGCACTGGGTTCGGTTGACCTGATCATGTCCACCGGTGGTGTTTCGGTGGGGGAAGCCGACTTCCTCGGGATCGCACTACGCGAGGAGGGCGAGCTGGCCTTGTGGAAGCTGGCGATCAAGCCTGGCAAACCCCTGACATTCGGCCACTTCCGTGGGGTGCCGGTGATCGGCCTGCCGGGGAATCCGGCGTCCACCCTGGTCACGTTCGCCCTGCTGGCACGGCCCTACCTGCTGCGCCGCCAAGGTGTCGAAGCGGTGCAGCCCCTGCGTTTCGAGGTCTCGGTTGGGTTCGTCTGGGCCAAACCGGGCAACCGTCGCGAATACCTGCGCGGGCGCCTGGAGCAAGGGCGGGCAGTGATCTACCAGAACCAGAGCTCCGGCGTATTGCGCAGTGCCGCTTGGGCCGAGGGTTTGGTGGAAGTCCTGGAGGGCACCACCCTGGCGATCGGCGACCGGGTGAACTTCATTGCGTTGAGTGAACTGCTGGGCTGAAGAATTAATTTACAGCCCAATGGCTTTTTTCTGACTGCCGAAGGTCAACATCCCTCAGGTACCCTCCAACGATAGGAGCTTCACTCCATGAGCAAACCCAAGGCACTGCTGATTCTGCACGGCAAGCAAGCGCTCAACGAAGACGTGCGGGCGGCAGTGCAAGGCAAGCGCGAGCAGGGGTGGGAGTTGGCGGTGCGCGTCACCTGGGAGGGTGGCGATGCCCAACGCCTGGTGGGGGAGGCCCTGGAGGCCGGCTACACACGCCTGATTGCGGGCGGCGGCGATGGCACCTTGCGCGACGTGGCAGAGGCCATGGCCCGGGCGAAAACTGACGCCAGCCTGGTGCTGATGCCCCTGGGTACTGCCAATGACTTCGCCCGTGCAGCCGGTGTACCGCTGGAGCCGCGCCTGGCCCTGGAGCTGTTGGATACTGCGCCACGGGCCATCGATCTGGGGGAGGTTGGCGGGCAGGTTTTCCTCAATATGGCCACCGGTGGTTTTGGCAGCCAGGTCACGGCCAATACTTCCGAAGACCTGAAAAAGGTGTTGGGCGGCGCTGCCTATCTGTTCACCGGCCTGTCGCGGTTCAGCGAGCTGCGGGCGGCCTATGGGGAGCTGGTGGGCCCGGACTTTCACTGGCGTGGCGAGTTGCTGGCCTTGGGCATTGGCAACGGTCGCCAGGCTGGGGGCGGGCATGAGCTGTGTCCAGGCGCCCTGGCCGATGATGGCCTGCTGGATATCAGCATCTTGCCCGCGCCCCAGGAAGTGGTCGGCACGCTGCGTAGCCTGATGACCGACGGCTGGGGCCTGGACAACATGTTTGTGCGGGCGCGCCTGCCGTGGGTAGAGATCAAGGTGGCCGAAGGGCTGGCGATCAACCTCGATGGCGAGCCGCTCAAGGGCGATGACTTGCGTTTTTGCGCGTTGCCCAAGGCTTTGCGGGTGCACTTGCCGGTGGATTCGCCGTTACTGGCTAATCGTCCAGGCTGATGATCTGCTCGCGCACCGCGAACAGCACCAGGCCGGCGACATCGAAAATCTGCAGGCGCTTCATGATTTGCGAGCGGTGAGCTTCCACGGTCTTGATGCTCAGGCCCAGGCCGTGGGCGATCTCCCGGGTCGACTTGCCGCGTACGATCAGGCGCAGGATTTCCAGTTGCCGTGCCGTCAGGTTGTGGCGTTGCGCCGGCGGGGCCGGGTGGGACTGGCTGTGGATCAGGGCCTGGTTGATCACCGTGTGGGCGATGGCCGGGCTCAGGTAGCGCTCGTTGTTGCGCAGCGCCAGCAACGCATGTTCCAGCTCATTGGCGGTGGTGTCCTTGAGCAGGTAGCCGTGGGCACCTGCCTCCAGGGCACGCATGATCAATTGCGGATCGGTGTGCATCGACAGGATCAGCACTTTGCTCTTGGGGTAGGCGTGCTTGAGCTGTTGCAATGCATCCAGGCCGCTGGTGTGCTTCATCGACAGGTCCAGCAGGACGATGTCGGGCTGCAGGGCGGTAAATTGTGCCAGCACTTGCGCGCCATCGGTGGCTTCCCCAATCACGGCATAGCCGGGGATATCCAGGATCAGTGCGCGTACGCCGGCGCGGATCAATGCGTGGTCATCTACCAGGAGTAAATTGCAGGTCACTCTAAAACCTTAGGGGGACTGGCCCGTTCGAGGGTGCGGGGCGCCCAGGGGAACAGCGCTTCGATCCGCGTGCCGAGGCCCGGTTGGCTCCTGACGGACAACCTACCGCCCAGTTGATCAATGCGTTCGGACATGCCAGCCATGCCCCGTTGGCCTTCCAGGCCCGGGTCGGTGGCGGGCAGGAATCCCTGGCCGTCATCGCTGATATACAGGGATAGCCCCTGAGGCAAGCGTTGCAGGCGTACCAGCAGGTTGCGCGCCTGGGCATGACGCAACATGTTGGTCACGGCCTCCTGGGTGATACGAAAGGCCGCGACCGCCATCTCTTCCGGAATCCCGGTCAGGCGTTGCTGGCATTCCAGGCTCCAGTGCACCGGGGTGTTTTCCAGGGTCTTGAGCAGATGCGCGCGCAGGCTCGCTTCCAGGCCCAGGCTGGTCAGTTGCCGGGGGTTGAGAATGGCCGATACGTCGCGCACCTTGGCCAGGGTTTCGTTGAGGGTGTTGCACAGTACGTTGCATTGCTCCTGCAAGTCGGCCGGCAGGCGGCGCTGCAGCCAGTCACTTTGCAGTTTGGCGGCGGTCAGCAATTGGCCGATATCGTCGTGCAGTTCGCGGCTGAGGCGATGACGCTCGTTTTCCTGGACCTGCAGCAGGCGGTCGGCCAATTCCTGGGGTTGGAACTTGATGGACTTGCGCGAGCGCCAACGCTGCAGGCCCGCGGCGGCGAGGGCGGCGAGGTTGAGCACGAGCAAAAAGATCGGCAGTGGCGCTTCGTGGGCATACACCCAAAGGCTTACCAGAGTCGCGCACAGGCACAGGCCAAGCGTGACCCAACGGGTATTGCCCGGGGAGACGAACCTGGTGATAAGTGACTTGGGGCTGGCGTACATAGCAGATGGAGCCGATGGAGGTTCGCTGCGGGTAGACCGGTCATGACCGCCGACCGGGCTCTGTTTGGAAAACGATTGGGTTTGGTGTTGGTTCGAGGTGCTTCTCGGGTGTTATTACATCATCACGGTCAGCCACTTCGAACGTGCTAATGGTACCACCAACAATTACCGTTGGTCGCCTGGTGCAGTGCTTAGTTCAGCGGGTCTAGTTGTACTGTTAATCAAGTTTTGCATCGTTATTACCAATACTGGCTTATTGATAGTTGGCTGGCTAAATACCTGCCGGGGTATTAGTTGGGCGCGCGTCCGTGGCTTGGATTAACCGAGCGCCAGGTTCAGGAGGCGTGGGGCATGGAGTGGCGATAATGAGCGCCAGCGTCCTTCTGTGGGATCTGCTGGGCAACGGTTTCAATCAACGTGGTTTGCTCAGCGTCATCCAGGCTGAGTTTGCCGGTCTTGATATCGATCAGTTCCAGTTGCCAGGCCAGCAGCGTCAGGCAGTCGTGCAGGGCGGCGAGTGCCGCATCGTGGAGTTGCATCGGGCTTTGGGCGTTGCAGATCAGGTCCTGGATATGCCGGGAAAAGTTGCCAATGGCGGGCAGTGTCATGGCGTCGGCCTTTTCGGCCAGTTTGACCAGGCTGTTTTTCATGCAGTCGATGGCATCGTTATCGTTGCGGATCAAATGCAGGTGAGTCAGGCATTCCTCCGACTTGGCCAGCAGCATTTCTGCCTCCAGGAGGAACTCGGGAAGTGCGTCTTGCCACTCTTTACCGTCGTTCATCATGAAAGTCTCCACAACATACGGTCAGATAATGAGGCGCCCCACCGGGGCAACGGCTTCAAACTAGCGCCGAAATATGACCGAAGTCTGTAGTTCGTTTCTGAATTTTGAGTAGTACTTTTATTTGAATGATCGGCGTCGCGACTGCTGGCGCTGCTTGCAGTGGAAACAACCAGAGGCGTTCGCATTACTTCGATTGCCCAGGTGTTAATGCCTGGAAGGCCCTTGGGCCGTGGGCTTGCGATAGCAAACAAAAGCCTGACTCCATTCATGCAATGAGAATGGCGTCACATTAATGGCTATTGGATATCGCGAATATCAGGTTGGACCTGATTGCGACTAGGGGAATCCCTTACATGGCTGAACCTTGTGACCGTTTGAGGGTCACGGCGCGTTGCCAGACCACCGGACAGTAAGGTGAAACCAGTAAAGCATGATGTCAGTGTGACATCAATGCATTTGCGTGGCATTTTAGCGAGGGTCAAGGTCTGGCGCGAGCTGCCGATAACCTTCTCCAGTAAGCAGCGATTCTTTTCAGCACACCCAGGAGTCTTCAATGGCTGGCATTCTCGACACGGTAGATCAACGCACGCAATTGGTGGGTGAGAATCGCCTGGAGATCCTCATGTTTCGCCTGGCCGGGCGCCAGTTGTTCGCGATCAACGTGTTCAAGGTGCAAGAAGTCCTGCAGTTGCCCAAGCTGACCCTGATGCCCCAGCGCCACCCGTTTGTGTGTGGCGTGGTCAACCTGCGTGGCCAGACCCTGCCGGTGATCGACCTGTCCCAGGCCATCGGCATGCGTCCGCTGGTACCGGGGCCCAACAGCACCATTATCGTTACCGAGTACAACCGTTCGGTACAGGCCTTCCTCGTGGGGGGTGTCGACCGCATCGTCAACATGACCTGGGAGTCGATCCTGCCGCCGCCGGCCAGCGCCGGCCGCCAGCATTACCTCACGGCCATCAGCAAGGTGGATGAGCAGTTGGTCGAAATCATCGACGTGGAAAAAGTCCTCGCCGAGATCGTGCCCTACAACGCCAAGGTCTCCCGGGAAAAACTCGAGGACCCGGTCCTCGAGCGTGCCCGTGGCCGCGAAGTGTTGTTGGTAGATGACTCCAATGTAGCCTTGTCGCAATTGCGCGACACCCTGGGGCAACTGGGGGTGAAAATGCATATCGCCAGTGACGGCCTCAAGGCCTTGAACATGCTCAAGGCCTGGGCGGACACCGGCGTGGTGATGACCGACAAGCTGTTGATGATCTTCACCGACGCCGAAATGCCCGAGATGGACGGCTACCGCCTGACCACCGAGATCCGCAACGACCCACGCCTGCGTGACCTCTATGTGGTGCTGCACACTTCGTTGTCCGGCAGCTTCAACGATTCGATGGTGAAAAAGGTCGGTTGCGACAACTTCCTCTCCAAATTCCAGCCCGACAAATTGGTGGACGTGGTGCGCCAGCGCCTGATGCTGGACGAAGTCCCGGCCTGATCCCCAGCCCCGTAGGAGCCGGCAAGCTGGCTCCTACAATGCATAGGGATATTTTGATTCTGGCCGCGTGCTCGTATAGGGTGACGTTTTTGTTCACAGGAACCCAGGCTCATGCTTCGTCTCAGCGCGTTGTATCGGTACCCCTTGAAGTCGGGCAAGGCAGAGACCTTGACCCATATCGGCCTGGACAAACTCGGGCTGGACGGGGATCGACGCTGGATGTTGGTGGATGAGGCCAGCGGGCGTTTCCTGACCCAGCGGGCGGTGGCGCAGATGAGTCAGCTGTCGGCACTCTGGAATGCCACCGGTGGCCTGACCTTGAGCGGTGCCGGCCGACCCAGCCTGGACGTGGCGTTGCCCGGCGCAGACGCCGAGTTGCGCGGTGTCACCATTTGGCGCGACACCTTGCGGGTTCCCGATGCCGGCGATGAAGCTGCGCGCTGGGTCAGCGACTTTATCGGCAAGCCGACCCGGCTGGTGCAAGTGCCCCTGGAGCGTGCGCGTACCACGGCGGCCGGCTATGGCAAGGATGATGACCAGGTCGCGTTCGCTGACGGTTTCCCTTTGTTGCTGATCGGCCAGGCATCCCTCGACGACCTGTCGCAGCGCATCGGCCGGCCCATGGAAATGCTGCGCTTTCGCCCCAACCTGGTGATTGAAGGCAGCGAGGCGTTTGCCGAGGATGGCTGGAAGCGCCTGCGCATTGGTGATGTGGAGTTTCGGGTGGTCAAGTCCTGCTCCCGCTGCATCCTCACCACCATCGATCCGGCGACCGGTGAGCGCAGCGCCGACCGCCAGCCGCTGGCGACCTTGGAAACCTACCGTAAAGAACCCGATGGCGTGATGTTCGGCCAGAACCTGGTCAATGACGGGGTTGGCCGCCTGGAAGTCGGCATGCCGGTGACAATCCTGGAGTAAACCAGGCTCCACAAAAAATGCCCGTCTCACAGAGACGGGCATTTTTTTGCGCGGGGTAAAGGCTTAGCCGCGGTATTCGCACAGGTAGGCAGTGTCCACGGCCACCTTGAGTTGGAACTTGCTGTCGGCAGGCACATGGAACTGGCTGCCCGCAGCGAAGGTTTCCCAGCTGTCGCTGCCTGGCAGCTTGACGGTCAGTGCGCCCGAGACCACGTGCATGATTTCACGCTGGGCCGTGCCGAACTCGTATTCACCCGGGGCCATGACGCCGATGGTCGCTGGACCTTCAGTGGTACCGAAGGCGATCGACTTGACGGTGCCGTCGAAGTACTCATTGACTTTGAACATGGGTGAATCCTCGGAAAAAGGGCTAGGAAAGGTCGGCCAGTATGCCTTCTACACGGGCAAAATCAACGGCAGCAAACGCGCCGTATTACGCGCATCCTCCAGGGCCCGATGTTGCTGGCCGTTGAACTGCATGCCCGCCAGTTGCAACGCGCCATTGAGCCCCAGGGGCTTGTCCAGGCGCCGGGCCTTGGCGAAGCGCTGCTTGAGGTTCACGTGAGGCGTCTGGCCCAGCACGCTGGCCAAGCCATGGCGCTGCCACTCCAGTTCCAGTTGCTGGCGGTCGTAGTCGCCCCAGCTGGCCCAGCCTTCCAGGCGCGGATGGTGCTGGCCCAGCCAGCGTTCGAACAGCGGCCAGACCTCGGTCAAAGGCGCCGCGCTGTCGATACTGGCCTGGCTGATGTGCGTCAACTGGCGGCAGAACGGCGTCAGCAACGGCCGGCGCAAAGGCCGCACGAAGCGCTGGAAGTGGTCCAGTTCGCGGCCCTGGCGGTTGACCAGGGTCACGCCGATTTCGATGATTTCCATCTCCGACACGGGCCAGCCGCCCTCATCCGTTGTGGCTTCAAGATCAATAATCAGCCAATGAGGCATCGCAGGTTCCCGTACTCATCCCTTTCTGATGGGGATAGAGCGTAGCCAAGCCTGGTAGTTCCGCCCAGGGCTATTCGATCTGCAGCAATACCTGGCGATTGCGTACTTGATCGCCTGCGCTGACTTGAATGGCCTTGACCACCCCGTCGATACCCGCCTTGAGCGGGTGCTCCATTTTCATCGCCTCGAGCACCAGCAGCAGTTGGCCCTTGCGCACCTCATCGCCTTCGCTCACCTGCACCAGGGTAATCGCGCCGTCCATTGGCGCCTTGACCGTGCCACTGCTGGCCGGCGCCTCACGACTGGCCACGGTTTGCGTCTGGTTGTTCACGCACAGGCTGCTACCGGCGTCTAACAGCCAGAGCCGGGTGCCTTGCAGGTGATAGGCAAGCCGGCGCCGAACACCGTTGATGACCAGGCTGGCCCAGCGCCCGTCACTGCCTTGCAGGTGTATCGCGATGTCGCCGATTTGCAGGTGATCGTCCGCCGCCACCCGTGCGCTGACCTCATGACACTGCTCCCCAACGCTCAGGCGATAGGTCCAGGGCACGCTGGCATTGTTGCGCCAGCTCGCCAGAGCCGGGCGATGCAGTGCCGCGCTGTGTCGATAGAACAGGGCGGCGGCCACTGCCAGTTGTTCATCGCTGATGGGAGGGCGGGCAATATCACTGAAGTGTTCGGCGATAAACCCGGTACTGAAATCCGCCGCGACAAACTGCGGGTGCCCGAGCAAGTCCACCAATAACCGCTGGTTACTGGGAACTCCCAGCAGCACACAGTCCTGCACCGCGCGCAGGAGCTTGCGCCGCGCCTCTTCGCGGGTAGCGCCATGGGCGATGATTTTGCCCAGCATTGGGTCGTAGAACGGGCTGATCCGCTGCGGGGCTTGCAAGCCATGGTCGACCCGCACCCCGGCGGCCGGTTCCCAGCGCAGCACCTCGCCGGTCTGGGGCAAGAAGCCCTGGGCCGGGTCTTCGGCGTACAGGCGTACCTCCATGGCATGCCCGGTCAGTGTCACTTGCTCCTGGCGCAACGGCAGGGGCTGGCCGGCGGCGACTTGCAGTTGCCAATCCACCAGGTCCAGGCCGGTGATCAGTTCGGTGACCGGGTGTTCCACCTGCAGGCGGGTGTTCATTTCCAGGAAGTAGAAACGCCCGCTCTGGTCCAGCAGGAACTCCACGGTGCCGGCGCCGACATACGCCACCGCGCGCCCGGCCTTGAGCGCCGCTTCGCCCATGGCCTGGCGCAACTCGGCGGTCATGACCGGGCAGGGCGCTTCTTCGATGACCTTCTGATGGCGGCGCTGCACCGAGCAATCACGTTCGCCCAGGTAGATCAGGTTGCCGTGAGCATCGCCGAACAGTTGGATCTCCACATGGCGCGGCGCGATAAGTGCCTGCTCCAGGATCAGTTCGTCACTGCCAAAGGCGTTCAGCGCCTCGGAGCGTGCGGTATGCAATTGCTCGAGCAGTTGCCCGGGCGCGTGCACCAGGCGCATGCCGCGTCCGCCACCGCCGGCACTGGCCTTGATCATCAGCGGGTAGCCGATGCGCTCGGCTTCGCGTTGCAGGGTCGCGTCGTCTTGTGCGCTGCCCTGATAGCCGGCAATGCACGGCACACCGGCGGCGAGCATGGCGATTTTCGACAGGCGCTTGCTGCCCATCAATTCGATGGCGTCGGCGCTGGGGCCGATAAACACCAGGCCGGCGGCGATGCAGGCCTTGGCGAACGCGGGGTTTTCCGAGAGAAAGCCGTAGCCGGGGTGGACCGCATCGGCACCGGTGAGGCGCGCGGCGTCGAGGATGGCCGGGATGTTCAGGTACGACTGCTGCACCGGGGCAGGGCCGATGTTCACCGCTTCGTCGGCCATTTGCACGTGCAAGGCGTTGGCGTCGGCTTCGCTATAGACGGCCACGGTGCGGTAGCCCAGGGCTTGGGCGGTGCGCTGGATACGGCAGGCGATTTCGCCACGGTTGGCGATCAGTATTTTATTGAAGCTGGGCATTGTGGGTCCCTGTCTGATTGGTTGCGCAAGTGTGGGCTTGTGTGGGAGCCGGCTTGCCTGCGATGGCGGTGTATAGGTATCTACACAACTTTCAGAAACTGACGAACTCTCCCGTGGCGAGCGGGCTTGCCCCGCGTTGGGCTGCGAAGCAGCCCCAAAACCAGCCGCTGCGGTGTATCTGGTACAACGCATTCGGCTTATTGGGGCTGCTTCGCAGCCCAGCGCGGGGCAAGCCCGCTCGCCACAACTGCGCTATCCGCCTGGATTTAGGCGTTGCGGCAAAGTTGTGTAGATACCTATACACCGCCATCGCAGGCAAGCCAGCTCCTACAGGGAGTGGGGCGTTTTCAAGATCAAATTACCCACCTGGCCTTGCGCTTCTCGACAAACGCTCGCGTTCCTTCAATCCCTTCTTCCCCGGTCACTGCTTCGGCAAACCAATCGGCAGCCTGATCCAGCAGCAGTTCCAATGGCTGATCCAGGCTCTGGAGCAGCAACGCCTTGGTCCGGGCATTGGCGCGCGGGGCACAGCGCAACACCTGGCCCAACACCTCATCCAGGCGCTGCGCCAATCCCTGGGGATCATGCTCGACAAAATGCACCACCCCCAGGCGCTGCGCCTCGATCCCGTCAAACCGCGCCGCGGTCAACGCCAGGCGCCGGGCTTGGGTCAGGCCGATACGCCGCACTACAAACGGCGCGATCTGCGCCGGCAGCACACCCAGGCTGGTTTCCGGCAAGCCGAACTGTGCCTGGTGATCGGCAATCGCGATGTCGCTGACACACGCCAGGCCAAACCCACCGCCCAACACCGCGCCTTGCAGCACCACGATCACCACCTGCGGCAGCGCTTCGACTTCCTGCAGCAGCGCGCCAAACACCCGGTTCAAATCACGCAAGCCCTCGCGGCTGCCCGCGCGGCTCATGTCCTTCACATCGCCGCCCGCACAGAAGTGCCCGCCAGCGCCGCTGATCACCAATGCCCGCACGTGGTCGTCACGCGCCACATCTGCCAGCACCGTGCGCAGTTCGCTGACCATCTGCAAGCTCATGGCATTGCGGTTCTGTGGGCGATTGAGGGTGATGTGCAGCACGCCGTTGTGCGGTTCCAGCAGCAGGGTTTCGCAGGCGCTCACGACTTTTTCCCCGGCAGCGTGCCCATTAATTTGCAGATGATCCCCAGCATGATCTCGTCGGCGCCGCCGCCAATCGACACCAGGCGCACATCGCGATAGGCGCGGGCCACCGGGTTGTCCCACATAAAGCCCATGCCACCCCAGTATTGCAGGCAACTGTCGCTGACTTCGCGGCCCAGGCGCCCGGCCTTGAGCTTGGCCATCGAGGCCAGCCGCGTCACGTCCTGGCCCTTGATGTATTGCTCGGTGGCCTGGTAGACCAGCGCGCGCAGGCATTCGATCTCCGTGGCCAGTTCGGCCAGGCGGAAGTGGATCACCTGGTTGTCGATCAAGGCCTTGCCGAAGGTCTGGCGCTCCTTGCAGTAGGCGATGGTGCTGTCGATGCACGATTCCAGGCCCTTGATCATATTGGCTGCGCCAAACAGCCGTTCTTCCTGGAATTGCAGCATCTGCATCATGAACCCCGCGCCTTCATGGCCAATGCGGTTGCGCTGGGGCACGCGCACATCATCGAAAAACACCTGGGCGGTTTCCGAGCTATGCATGCCGAGTTTTTCCAGGGGCGGGCTGACGCTGATGCCGGGAGTGTTCATCGGCACCATGATCAGTGATTTGTTGATATGGGGCTTGCCGTCCGAGGTGTTGGCCAGCAGGCAGATAAAGTCGGCGCTGGGGGAGTTGGTGATCCACATTTTGCTGCCGTTGATCACGTAGTCGTCGCCATCCTTGCGTGCGTGGGTTTTCAAGCCGGCCACGTCGGAGCCGGCGCCGGTTTCCGAGACGCCAATGCAGCCTACTTGTTCGCCGCTGATAGCCGGGCGCAGGAACTCCTCGCGCAGCTCATCGGAGCCAAAACGCGCCAGGGCCGGGGTGCACATGTCGGTCTGCACGCCGATGGACATCGGGATGCCGCCGCAGCGGATGGTGCCGAACTCTTCGGCGGCGACTATCGAGTAGCTGTAGTCCAGGCCCATGCCGCCGAACTTCTCCGGCTTGGAAATGCCCAGCAAGCCCAGGTCGCCGGCTTTGCGGAAAATTTCGTGGATGGGGAAGCGCCCGGCTTTTTCCCATGCGTCGACATGGGGATTGATCTCGCGGTCGACAAAAGCCCGTACGGTACGACGCAGCTCTTCGTGTTCCTGGGTGAAGATCATTTTTATTGTTCTCCTGATCGTTAAAAGCGCGCGGCGCCGAAGCTGTTGGGTTGCAATTGGCGCACCTGAGCTTCTTGGCAGATATCCAGCAGGTAACCCAGCAAAGTGCGGGTGTGCCGTGGGTCAATCAGCCCGTCATCCCACAGGTTGGCGCTGCCATACAGGGCCGTGGACTGGCTATCGAGTTTCTGTGCGGTGACCTGTTCGAGCATGTCGAGCACCTTGGGGTCGGGCACCAGGCCGTCTTTCAATTGCTTGGCCTCGGTGACAATGCGCAGCACTTTGCCGGCCTGGGCGCCGCCCATCACGGCGGTGCGGCTGTTGGGCCAGGCGAAGATAAAGCGCGGGTCCAGGCCCCGGCCGCACATCGCATAGTTGCCGGCGCCATAGGAACCGCCGACCACCACAGTCAGCTTGGGCACGCGGGCATTGGCCACCGCCTGGATCATCTTCGCGCCGTGCTTGATCACCCCTTGTTGTTCGGATTCGGTACCGACCATAAAACCGGTGGTGTTGTGAAAGAACAGCAGCGGCGTCTGGCTCTGGTCGCACAACTGGATAAATTGCGCGGCCTTGCTCGCGCCCTTGGGGGTGATCGGGCCGTTGTTGCCGATAAACCCGCAGGCGCGGCCCTGGATCTGCAAGTGGCCGCAGACGGTGTGGGGATCGTACTCGCCCTTGAATTCGAGGAAGTTGGAGCCGTCGGCGATGCGCGCGATGATTTCCCGTGCGTCGTAGGGTTTTTTCGGGTCGTCGGGGATCAGCCCCAGCAGCTCGTCAATCGGGTACAGCGGCTCGGCGTAGGCCCGCGCCGGTGCAGGCGGCAACCGGTCGTCCCACGGCAATAGGCTGACAATCTCGCGCACGATGCGCACGCCATCGGCGTCATTTTCGGCAAGGTATTCGGCGGTGCCGGCAGTTTGCGCATGCATCTGGGCGCCGCCCAGTTCTTCATCTGTCGCCACTTCGCCGGTGGCGGCCTTGAGCAGCGGTGGGCCGGCCAGAAACAGCTTGGCCTTGCCGCGCACCACCACCACGTAATCCGAAAGTCCCGGTTGATAGGCACCGCCAGCGGTGGCCGAGCCGTGGACTACGGTGATCTGTGGCAGGCCCATGGCCGACATCCGCGCCTGGTTGGCAAAGCTGCGTGCGCCTTCGACGAAAATCTCTGCTGCGTAATTCAGGTTGGCGCCGCCGCTTTCGGCCAGGGTCACCACCGGCAGTTTGTTCTCCATGGCGATCTGTTGCAGGCGCAGGGATTTTTTCAGGCCGGACGGCGAGATCGTCCCGCCCTTGATCGCACTGTTATTGGCCACCACCAGCATGCGCACGCCGCTGACGTAACCGATACCGGCAATCAAGCCGCCACCGGCCGCGCTGCCGTCCTTGTCATCGTGCAATTTGTAGCCGGCCAGGCTTGCCAGTTCGAGGAAGGGCGCGCCGGGGTCAAGCAACAGGTTCAGGCGTTCGCGGGGCAGCAGTTGGCCGCGCTTGTCGAACTTGCCCTTGGCCTCGGCGGCCTTGTCCAACAGGTTCTGTTCCAGTTGGCGCAGGTGGTTGATGGCCGTGAGCATGGCCTCGCGGTTTTGCGCGAACTGCGGGCTGTGGGCGTCGAGTTGGGAGTCGATGACCGGCATGGTTTATTGGCCCTCCTTGAGTACATCCGGCAGGTAGGCGCGGTGAAAACCATTGAAGGACGGGCTCGGCGCCTGCGCCTTGTGCAGCGGCCAGGCACGGCTGCCCAGGCTGGCGGCGCCGTCGATGCGCAGGGTGCTGCCGCTGACGAACGCGGCGGCGGGGCTGAGCAGGAACACAATCGCCGCGCTGACTTCCGATTCAGTGCCAATGCGCTTGAGCGGCACATGCTCGCGCAGGGTCGGGATCACCGCCTTGAACGCACCTTCGTAGGTGTCCATGCCACTGGAGGCGATCCAGCCTGGCGCCACAGCATTGACCCGCACCCCGGCGTAGCCCCACTCGAACGCGGCGGTCTTGGTGAAGTTGTCCATCCCCGAGCGCGCCGCGCCGGAGTGGCCCATGCCGGGCATGCCGCCCCACATATCGGCCAGCATGTTGACGATAGCGCCGCCTTTTGTTCCCAAAGAAGGTTTGCTCATGGATTGGTTGAACACCTCACGCGCCACCAGGAAACCGCCCACCAGGTTGGTGCGCAGTACGGTTTCAAAACCTTTTTGATTGATCGACGCCAGGGGTGACGGGTATTGGCCGCCAGCATTGTTCACCAGACCGTGGATCGGGCCGTGCGTCTCGATAATCTGGCTGATCAGCGCCTTGACCGCTTCTTCATCGCGAATATCGCAGGCCTGCCAGCTGGCGCGGCCGCCGTCATCGCTGATTTCCTGGGCGACACCTTGCAGTTTTTCCGGCTTGCGCCCCACCAGCACCACATGGGCGCCGAGGGCTGCCAGTTCATGGGCGGTGCAGCGGCCGATGCCACTGCCGCCACCGGTGACGATTATGGTCTGCCCCTGGAACAGGTCGGCTTTGAAGATCGAGTCGAAGGCCACGGCGAGAGTCCCTTAGTTGAGTTGATCAGCGAGGTGGCGGGGCACGGCAATCGGTATTTCCAGCAACTGCTGGGCGAAGGCCTTGCCCTGGGGGTCGATGCGCAGGCTGGCGATACCGCCGCCGCCCAGGGCATTCTCCAAGAGGAAGTTAAGGCTGTGGCTGCCGGGCAGATACCAGCGCTCTACGCGCCCGTGCAGTGGGTCGAGGACGTGGCTCATCCAGTCGACGATCACCTCGGGCGTCAACGCTTCGGCGATCCACGGCAAGTAGTCGGGCCGGCGCGCGATCACGCCGATATTGCTGTGATTGCCCTTGTCACCGGAGCGCGCCACGGCCAGTTTGACCAGCGGCACGCTGGCATCGGCGCGGCCTTCGGGCCGGGGTGGGTCGAGGGGGGCGTGGGGTGTGCCTAAGGCGGCCGTTGCAGGCAGTTCGCAGGGGTAGGACTGCCCTTGGAAGTCGACACTCAGGCTGCAGGCGCGCTTATCGATCAGGAATGAAAACAGGCGGATCAGCGGATACACGGTGGGCCGGCCGCCGACAATGCCAGTCAGCCCCGGCGCCATACCGGTGGCGGCCTGGGCGATCTCCCGGGCGAACAGCACCAGTGCCTGTTTGCTCGGGTGACGCACCGCCAGTTTGAGCACCACTTCGCGGCAGTCCTGGCGCCGGGCGTGGGCGCCGTAGGTGGCTTCGCTGCCGAGCAATTCAATATTGACCTCGGTGTAGGGCGCCCAGCCGCGCTGGCTGAACAGTTCGGCAGTCTTGTTGATGATCGCCTGGCTGACCCGTTCGGCCTTGGCCCGCGCATCGATGCCGGCCAGCAGGCAACTGGCGGTGCAGCGAAAACCGTCGGGGTAGGTGGCACTGACTTTGTACTGGTCGGTCGGTGCCTGCCCTTTGGCGCCGTGCAGGCGCACGCGGTTTTCGCCTTGCTGCTGCAGCGTGACCTGGCTGAAATCGCAAATCACATCCGGCAGCAGATAGGCCCGTGGGTCGCCGATTTCGTACAGCAGTTGTTCGGCGACGCTCAGTTCGCTGATCAGGCCGCCTGTGCCCGGTGCTTTGCTCACGATGAACTGGCCGTCGGCGCTGACTTCGACAATCGGGAAACCGATGTGCTCGTAGTCCGGTACCTCGCGCCAATCGGTGAAATTGCCACCGGTACACTGCGCGCCACATTCGATGATATGCCCGGCCAGTGCGGCCTGGGCCAGGCAGTCGTAGTCCTGCCACGACCAGTTGAACTCATGCACCAGGGCCGCGCTGACCACTGCGCTGTCCACCACGCGCCCGGTGATGACGATATCGGCGCCCAGTTGCAGGGCCTGGACGATGCCCGGTGCGCCGAGGTAGGCATTGGTGGACACGCACATCGCCGGTAAAGGCGCGCCGCTGAACATATCGCTGACGCCCTGCAGTTGCTTGAACTGCGGTTGCAGGTCATCGCCCAGCACCACGGCGATTTTCAATGGCACCCGGGCCTGGTCGCAGGCAGCCTGCAATGCCGCGGCGCAGGCCTGGGGGTGGATGCCGCCGGCGTTGCTGATCACGCGGATGCCCTGACGCTGGATATCGCCGAGCAATGGCGCCAGCACTTCGACAAAGTCCGTGGCGTAGCCGGCCTGGGGATCTTTCATTCGCGCGCCGGCGAGGATCGACATGGTGACTTCCGCCAGGTAGTCGAACACCAGGTAATCCAGCGCGCCGCCTTGCACCAACTGCGCGGCGGCGGTGCAGGTGTCGCCCCAGAATGCACTGGCGCAGCCGATACGAACGGTCTTGTCCATGGGAAGTCCTTCTCTGGAAAATCGCTGGGTCGAGACTACCAAGCAAGCGCTTGGTTTGTAAACTCTGGTCATAACTTTTGCCCAAGCGCTTGCTTGGGTGGCTGCCACGGCCTAAATTGCCGGCCATGACGCAATCAAAGTAGTTGAGGAGAGCAGCATGGATGAGCAAAAAGCCCTGGAGGTGATGCGCACCATGGTGGACGGCGGGCAACTGACCGACCCCGACAGCGCTCGGGGCAAGCTGCTGCAGACCGCGGCTCACTTGTTTCGCAACAAGGGCTTTGAACGCACCACCGTGCGTGACCTGGCCAGTGCCGTGGGGATTCAGTCCGGCAGCATCTTTCACCACTTCAAGAGCAAGGACGAAATCCTGCGGGCGGTGATGGAAGAAACCATCCACTACAACACCGCGATGATGCGTGCCTCTCTGGCCGAGGCGAGCAACGTGCGCGAGCGGGTGTTGGCCCTGATTCGCTGCGAGTTGCAGTCGATCATGGGCGGCAGCGGCGAAGCCATGGCGGTGCTGGTGTATGAATGGCGCTCGCTGTCGGCAGAAGGCCAGGCCCAGGTGCTGGCGCTGCGGGATGTGTATGAGGAGATCTGGCTGCAGGTGCTGGGCGAGGCCAAGCAGGCCGGTTATATCAAGGGCGATGTGTTTATCACCCGGCGTTTCCTGACCGGGGCGTTGTCCTGGACCACGACGTGGTTCCGCGCCCAGGGCAGCATGACCCTCGAGCAATTGGCCGATGAAGCGTTGCTGCTGGTACTCAAGGCCGATTAGGCGTGGCGCACAGGCCATTTATTGTCGGGTAGAAAGTTGTCTCCCCAGACAAAAACGCCTAGCTTAGCGAGATCCAGATTTTGAACGGTGCACGCCTGATGTTTTCGCCATTGCAGCTGGCTGCAGGACTTACAGTATTGGCAATGGGCACCTTGTGGCAGGCGCAGGTTTCGGCGGCCCAATTGGTCCGGATCGGTGCCGCGCATTTTCCACCGTACACCGTGCGCCCGGAGCAGGGCGCCGACACCGGTTTGCTACCGCAACTGCTGGAGGCGCTGAACCGTAGGCAGACCGAGTACCAGTTCGTGCTGGTACCAACCTCCATCCCCCGACGTTTTCGCGATTTCGAGCAGGGCCGGATCGACATGGCCATTTTCGAGAACCCGCAATGGGGCTGGCAGGATATTCCCCATACCAGCGTCGACATGGGCCTGGAGGACGCCGAGATTTTCGTCGCCCAGCGCCAGCCCGGTCGCGACCAGGCATATTTCGCCGACCTCAAGGGCAAGCGCCTGGCGGTGTTCAGCGGTTATCACTACGCCTTTGCCAACTTCAACCCCGACCCCAAGTACATGGCTGCGCAGTTCAACGCCACGTTGACCTATTCCCATGACAGTAACTTGCTGATGGTGACGCGTGGCCGGGCGGATATCGCCCTGGTGACGCGCTCCTACCTCAGTGACTTCATGGTGCGCAATGCGGACACGGCCGGGCAGTTCCTGGTGTCGGAGCGCATCGATCAGGTCTACCACCACTACGCGTTGCTGCGGCCCAAGGCTGCGATCAGTGGCCCGGCGTTTGCCGCATTGCTCAAGGGCCTGCGCGACAGCGGCGAGCTGTTGAAGATCTTCGAGCCGTACCGCATTGAGGTGCTGCCGGTGCCCGACGCGCGGTGATCCGGGAGCTGCCGGCTTAAATTTTTGTGGCTGGTTCACGTCACTTCGACTAACTGTCGACGATTATCGTGAGCGCCCTCTATGCCCAATCCCCAAGACTTGTCAGTCCTGCCACTCCCGGCAGGGCCCGCCCTTAACGCAGACGAAAGTGACGGGCGCCTGACCCTGACCGTCGCCGGCCAGCCCTTGGTGCGCCTGCGCCTGGAGCGTGGCGAAGCATTGCACCTGCACTTGCAAAACCCAGGCGAGGTGCCGTCAGTGCAGGCTTTGTGGGCAGCAGCTTATTGGCTGTTTGCCCGCGAGCCCGAGCGCCAGCAGTTGGCCTGGCATCTTGAGCACGCCCCGGACGAGGCCCTGCGCAGCGGTCTGCTGCTGGCCACGGAGGTGGCGGGGCAATTTCGTTGCGAACGCACCCTGTTCTGGCAATTGCCGCAGCCGTGGCTGGGCCAGGCGTCGAGCGGTGTTTACCCGCAGCAAATGGTCATCAGCACTGGCAAGCGCCATCCCCTGCGTGCGCCCAAGCCGTGCGGCGAAGTCTATCGACGTTTCGATGCGCGCCTGGGCGCCTGGATCTCACTGCGCACGCTGGAGATCGATGTGGACCTGGCGCGCTTCAATCGCTGGCAGAACAGCGCGCGGGTCGCCAACTTCTGGCAGGAAAGCGGCAGCCTGGAGCAGCATCGTGACTATCTGCAGAAGCTTGCAGCCGACCCGCATACCTTGACGTTGATCGGCTGTATCGACGATGAGCCCTTTGCCTATTTCGAGGCGTATTGGGCCAAGGAGGATCGCATCGCGCCGTTCTATGAGGTGGACGACTACGATCGCGGTATCCATATGCTGGTGGGGGAGGAGCATCACCGTGGGCCGCACAAGGTCGCCAGTTGGCTGTCGGCGTTGGTGCACTACTTGTTCCTCGACGACCCGCGCACCCAGCGGGTGGTGGCGGAGCCGCGGGCTGACAACGCGAGGATGATCGGCCATATGCACAACCAGTGTTTCCACTGCGAAAAGGAATTCGATTTCCCCCACAAGCGTGCGGCGCTGATGATCCTGGGGCGGGAGCGGTTTTTTGAGCGGTGTGGGTTGGTCTGAGGGCTACAGGGCAACGAATATCAAATGTTGTGGGAACGGGCTTGCTCGCTCCCACACAAGCTCACCCGTGATTGCAATTGCGTGGTGCTCAGACACGTCGGGCAAAGGTATCGCTATGGGTCCCCGAAACCTTGCGGCAGTGCACCAGCGCGTCGCGGATCATAAAGTTGACCAGGGTCGGCGACACGCCCAGTTCCTTGGCAATGTCCTTTTGCGGCACGCCATGCAGGCGGTACATCTCGAAGGCGTAGCGCGTGCGCTGGGGCAGTTCGGTCAGGGCGTCGGCGATGTTTTCCAGGGTGGAAAAATTGATGTGCGAGGTTTCCGGTGAAGCGCCATGAATAACCACATTCAAGCCTTCCTCTTCCGTCCCGGAGTACTTCAGTTCCAGGGCCTGTTTACGGTAGTGGTCGATAGCCAGGTTGCGCACGATCTGGAACAGGTAGCTCAGTTGCGCCTTGAACGATGAGGTGATCTGCGGTGCCGATTGCAGTCTGAAGTAGGCGTCCTGCACCACGTCTTCGGCGCGGGAACGGCAGCCGGTAATGCGCGCCGCGATCTTGACCAGGATCAGTCGATTATCGACAAACGCCTGGAGTAACGGTGAATCGCACCTGCTTGTGGATACTTGTTCCGTCATGGAAATCACCTTGCTGCAATAAGGTTAGTGGAGGGCATCCCTGCTGAGGCCTCCTACACATCGGGCAACAAATTATTCTTAATGATAATGATTGTCAAATGAGAAGTGGAACTAATCTTATACCGAAATGCAAACTGTGAGGTGCATCTCTTTGTGCGCGGGCCCTGGCCTGGCGACTAATTATTTTGCCGTGCCATCCGTTCTCATTGGTGACAGGCCAGCCAACACGCCGGCCATGGATTTGCACCCGGAGGAGGACGACATGCGTTTGTATCGCGAGAACCCAGCGTTCCAGGCAGGGGTGGTCTGAGATGAGCACGTCGACCCGCTTGCGCCTGTTTTGCCTGCCCTATTCGGGCGCCAGCGCCATGTTCTACAGCCGCTGGCGCCGGGCGTTACCCGAGTGGCTGCAGGTGCGCCCACTGGAGCTACCGGGGCGAGGCATGCGCATGGACGAACCCTTGCAGCGCGATATCAAGGTGCTCGCCGCGCAATTGGCTGGCGAGATCAGTGCCGAACTCGACGGCCCCTACGCCTTGTTTGGCCACAGCCTCGGTGGCTTGCTGGCGTTCGAGCTGGCCCATGCCCTGCGTGAACGCGGGCTGCCTGCGCCCCTGGCGCTGTTTGCCTCGGCCACCGCCGGCCCGGCGCGGCGCGACGTCAGCGAGTACGCCGTGGAAAAAGACGACACCCAGTTGATCGACCGCCTGCGCACGCTCAAGGGCACTCCCGAAGACGCTCTGGCCAACCGTGAATTGATGCAGTTGGCGCTGCCGATCCTGCGCGCCGACTTCCTCTTGTGCGGCAGCTTCCACTACGGCGAGCGCGAGCCGCTGTCGATGCCGATCCATGTGTTCGGCGGCAAGCAGGACGACGTGCGCGCCGACGAGTTGCTCGACTGGCAGGAAGACACCGCCAGCGGTTTCTCCCTGGACATGTTCGAGGGGCATCACTTCTACCTGGTGCAGCAGCAAAGCTCGCTGTTGCGCTGCGTGCGGCGCTATGCCGACGAACATTTGACCCGCTGGCGCCATGGCGCTGCCCGGCGGGCGGCCTTGGCGACCGGCTGAACCCGCCGCCGCGCGCCCACGCCCTCTATCCCCGATTTCCCCGTAAGCCGATTTCAGGCAGGAACCCCTCATGATGGACGCCTTCGAACTTCCCCGCACCCTGGTCCAGTCCCTCCAACGCCGTGCCACGCAGACCCCGGACCAGGTGGCCCTGCGCTTCCTGGCCGAGTCCGCCGACGACACCGTGGTACTCAGCTACCGTGACCTGGACCTGCGCGCCCGCACCATCGCCGCCGCCTTGCAGGCCTCGGCCGGGCTGGGCGAGCGTGCGGTGCTGCTGTTCCCCAGCGGCCCGGATTACGTCGCGGCGTTTTTTGGCTGCCTGTATGCCGGGGTCATTGCGGTGCCGGCGTATCCGCCAGAGTCGACCCGTCGCCATCACCAGGAGCGGTTGCTGTCGATCATTGCCGATGCCGAGCCAAGGCTGTTGCTGACCAGCAGTGGTTTGCGCGACTCCCTGGGGCAAATCCAGGAAGCGCCGCCCTTGCTCTGCGTGGATGAGCTGCACAGCGAAAGCGCTGCCGGCTGGGTCGCACCAGACCTGCAGGACGACGACATCGCCTTCCTGCAATACACCTCCGGCTCCACGGCCTTGCCCAAAGGCGTGCAAGTCACCCACGGCAACCTGGTGGCCAACGAACTGCTGATCCGCCGTGGCTTTGGCATCGACCTCAACCCCGATGACGTGATCGTCAGCTGGTTGCCGCTGTACCACGACATGGGTTTGATTGGCGGCCTGTTGCAACCGATCTTCAGTGGTGTGCCGTGCGTGTTGATGTCGCCGGCGTACTTCCTCGGCCGGCCCTTGCGCTGGCTGGAAGCGATCAGCCAATACCGCGGCACCATCAGCGGCGGCCCGGACTTCGCCTACCGCCTGTGCAGCGAGCGGGTCAGCGAGTCGGCCCTGGAGCGCCTCGACCTGAGCCATTGGCGTGTGGCTTATTCCGGCTCCGAGCCAATCCGCCTGGACACCCTGGAACGTTTCGCCGAGAAATTCGCCCGCTGCGGCTTCACCCCGAACAACTTCTTTGCCTCCTACGGCCTGGCCGAAGCGACCTTGTTTGTCGCTGGCGGCACCCGTGGCCAGGGCATCCCGGCCTTGCGCCTGGACGAACAGGCGCTGGCCGCCAATCGCGCGGAGCCGGGGCAGGGCAGCGCGATCATGAGCTGCGGCACCAGCCAGCCCGAGCATGGGGTGCTGATCGTCGAGCCCCATACCCTGGCGGAACTGGCCGACAGCTGCGTCGGCGAAATCTGGGCCACCGGCCCGAGCATTGCCCACGGCTACTGGCGCAACCCCGAAGCCACCGCCAAGACCTTCGTGCAGCATGCCGGTCGCACCTGGCTGCGCACTGGAGACTTGGGCTTTATGCGTGACGGCGAGGTATTTATCACCGGGCGCCTGAAAGACCTGTTGATCGTGCGCGGCCACAACCTGTACCCGCAAGACATCGAGCAAACCGTCGAGCGCGAAGTGGAAGTGGTGCGCAAGGGCCGTGTCGCGGCGTTTGCGGTGAATGACCAAGGCCTGGAAGGGATTGGCATTGCTGCAGAAATCAGCCGCAGCGTGCAGAAGATCCTGCCGCCCGAAGCCCTGATCAAAGCCATCCGCCAGGCGGTGGCCGAGGCCTATCAAGAGGCGCCGTGCGTGGTGGTGCTGCTCAATCCCGGTGCGCTGCCGAAAACCTCCAGTGGCAAGGTCCAGCGTTCGGCCTGCCGCAATCGCCTGGCCGATGGCAGCCTCGACAGCTACGCGCAGTTCCCCGATCAGGCCGTGCAGGCCGGTGAGGGCGCCTTGGCGTCGGCGCTGCAACAGCAGATCGCCGCGATCTGGTGTGAGCAGTTGCAAGTGCCACAGGTGGCTGCCGATGATCACTTCTTCTTGCTCGGCGGCAACTCCATCAGCGCCACCCAGGTGGTCGCCCGCCTGCGCGAGAGCCTGGGCCTGGAGCTTAACTTGCGCCTGTTGTTCGAAGCGCCGGTGCTGGCTGATTTTGCCGCCAGTGTCGGGCAACTGCAGCAGGATGGCGGCGTGGCCCAGGGCGCAATCAACGCCTTGTCACGCCAGCAGGATATGCCGCAATCCCTGGCGCAGAACCGCCTCTGGATCACCTGGCAACTGGACCCTCACAGCAGCGCCTACACCATCCCCGGCGCGTTGCGCCTGCGCGGCGAGCTGGATGAAGACGCGCTGCAGGCAAGCTTCGCGCAACTGATCCAGCGCCACGAAGCGCTGCGCACGCGTTTCTATGAGCGCGACGGCCAGGGCTACCAGCGTGTCGATGCTCAGCGCGAGTTTGCCGTGCAAGTCATCGACCTGCGCGACTTGCCCGTGGCCGAGCGTGAAGCCCGCGCCGCACAGATCCGCGAGGACGAGGCGCGCACCCAGTTCGACCTGGAGCAGGGCCCGCTGCTGTGGGTCACGCTAGTGCGTCTGGACGATGAGGATCACCAGTTGCTGGTGACGATGCACCACATCATTGCTGACGGCTGGTCGCTGAATGTATTGATCGATGAGTTCTCGCGCCTCTACGCCGCCGCGTCCCAAGGCCAGACCCTCGCGTTGCCAGCCCTGGCCGTGCAGTACACCGACTACGGCAGTTGGCAGCGCCAATGGCTGGCCGAAGGCGAAGGCCAGCGCCAATTGGCCTACTGGCAGCGGCAACTGGGTGATGAACATCCCACCCTGAACCTGGCCACCGATCATCCGCGCTCGGCCCAGCAACGGCACAGCGCTTCGCGCTACAGCGTGCGCCTGGATGCGGACCTCGGCGCAGCCATCCGCCAGACTGCCCAGGCCCACCAGGCCACGCCATTCGTGCTGTTGCTGGCGGCATTCCAGAGCCTGCTGCACCGCTACAGCGGCCAGCGCGATATCCGCATCGGCGTGCCCAACGCCAACCGCGGGCGTCACGAAACCCAGGGCCTGATCGGCTTCTTCATCAACACCCTGGTGCTGCGCGCCGAGGTGGATGCGCGCCTGCCGTTCAGCGAGCTGCTGGCGGCGACCCGCCTGGCGGCCACCGAGGCCCAGGCCCATCAGGACTTGCCGTTCGAACAACTGCTGGAAGCTTTCCCACAGGCCCGGGAACAGGGGCTGTTCCAGGTCATGTTCAACCACCAGCAGCGCGACCTCAGCGCCTTGCGCCGCCTGCCGGGCCTGCTCGCGCAAGAGTTGCCATGGCACAGCCGCGAAGCCAAGTTCGACCTGCAACTGCATAGCGAAGAAGACCGCAGTGGGCGCCTGAGCCTGTCATTCGACTACGCCGACGAACTGTTCGACGCCAGCACTATCCAGCGTCTGGCCGCGCATTTGGTCAGCCTGTTGCAGGCTGTCTGCGCGCAACCGCAACAAGCGCTGGGCGACATCCCGCTGCTGAACGCCAACGAACACGCCCAGCAACGCACCTGGAGCGAGGCGCCGTGCGCACCGGCGCAGCACCTGGTGCCGGAGCAGCTCAACCAACATAGCGACGAGCGCACCGCCCTGGTCTGGCAGGACGCCAGCCTGACCTTTGGCCAACTGCACACCCAGGCCAACCGCCTGGCCCATTACCTGCGTGACAAAGGCGTCGGCCCGGACGTGTGCGTGGCGATTGCCGCCGAGCGCTCGCCACAACTGCTGATCGGCTTGCTGGCGATCCTCAAGGCCGGTGGCGCCTATGTGCCGCTGGACCCAGACTACCCGGCCGACCGGCTGGCCTACATGCTGGCCGACAGCGGCGTGCAATTGCTGCTGACCCAGACCCATCTGCTGCAACAGTTGCCGGTAGCCGAGGGCGTGTCGGTGATCGCCATGGACAGCCTCAAGCTCGACAGCTGGCCGACCCAGGCGCCGGGCCTGCACCTTGATCCCGACAACCTCGCCTATGTGATCTACACCTCCGGCTCCACCGGCCAGCCCAAGGGCGTGGGCAATACCCATGGCGCCCTGGCGGAGCGCTTGCAATGGATGCAGGCCACTTACCAGTTGGATGAAAGCGATGTACTGATGCAAAAAGCACCGATCAGTTTTGACGTGTCGGTGTGGGAATGCTTCTGGCCGCTGATCACCGGTTGCCGCCTGGTACTGGCCGGCCCCGGCGAGCATCGCGACCCCCATCGCATTGCGCAGTTGGTGCAGGAACATGGGGTGACCACCCTGCATTTTGTACCGCCCCTGTTGCAGCTGTTTGTCGATGAACCCCTGGCGGCCGAGTGCACCAGCCTGCGCCGGGTGTTCTCCGGTGGTGAAGCCTTGCCCGCCGAATTGCGCAATCGGGTCCTGGCGCAATGGCCAGCGGTGCAGTTGCACAACCGCTATGGGCCGACCGAAACCGCCATCAACGTCACCCATTGGCATTGCCAGGGTGCAGATGGTGAACGCTCGCCGATCGGCCGGCCACTGGGCAATGTGATTTGCCGGGTACTGGACGCGCAATTCAACCTGCTGCCGGCGGGTGTGCCGGGCGAGCTGTGCATCGGCGGGATTGGCTTGGCCCGCGGTTATCTGGGGCGTGCGGGGCTGACGGCTGAACGTTTTGTGGCCGACCCACTGGGCGCGGCGGGCGCGCGCCTGTACCGCACCGGCGACCGCGTGCGCTGGGCTGCCGATGGCGTGCTGGAGTACCTCGGGCGCCTGGACCAGCAGGTCAAGCTGCGCGGGTTTCGCGTCGAACCGGAAGAAATCGAGGCGCGGCTGCTGGCCCAAGACGGCATCGCCCAGGCGGTGGTGCTGATCCGCGACACCGCCGGCGGTGCGCAGTTGATCGGTTACTACACCGCCAGCGGCGAGTTGGCTGAGCAGGACGTGAAAGCCGCCCTGGCCGCCGAGTTGCCGGAGTACATGGTGCCGGCGCAACTGATACGCCTCGACGCCATGCCGCTGAGCCCCAGCGGCAAGGTGGATCGTCGTGCCTTGCCGGAGCCGGTGTGGCAGGTGCGTGAGCACGTAGAGCCGCAAACCGCGCTGGAACAACAAATCGCCGGGATCTGGCGCACGGTGTTGGGCCTGCCGCGTATCGGCCTGCGCGACGATTTCTTCGCCCTTGGCGGCCACTCGCTGCTGGCCACGCAAATCATCTCCCGTACACGCCAGGCCTGTGATGTGGAGCTACCGCTGCGCACCTTGTTTGAAGCCAGCGAGTTGGGGGATTTTGCCGAGCAGGTCCGCTTGATCCAGGCCAGCGGCCAGCGCAACCAACAGACCGCGATTGGCAAGGTCGATCGCAGCCAGCCGGTGCCGCTGTCCTATTCTCAACAGCGCATGTGGTTCCTTTGGCAAATGGAGCCGGACAGCCCGGCCTATAACGTCGGCGGCATGGCGCGCTTGCGCGGGGTGCTGGATGTGGGGCGTTTCGAGGCGGCGTTGCAAGCCTTGATCATGCGCCACGAAACCCTGCGCACCACCTTCCCGAGCATCGATGGCGTGGCCCGGCAGAAAGTCGCCGCGCAAAGCAGCGTGCGCATGAGCTGGCAGGACTTCTCGGGCCTGACCGAGGCCGAGCGCCAACTGCGCTTGCAGCAACTGGCCGACCAGGAAGCCCACAGCCCGTTCAACCTGGAGACCGGGCCATTGCTGCGCGCCTGCCTGGTCAAGGCTGGCGATCAGGAGCACTACCTGGTGCTGACCCTGCACCATATCGTCACCGAAGGCTGGGCCATGGACATCTTTGCCCGTGAACTCAGCGCGCTGTACGAAGCCTTTATCGATGAGCGCGAATCGCCGCTCGAACCCCTGCCGGTGCAGTACCTGGACTACAGCGTGTGGCAGCGCCAATGGCTGGAGGCCGGTGAGCGTCAGCGCCAGCTCGACTACTGGACCACGCAACTTGGCAACGAACATCCCTTGCTGGAACTGCCCAGCGATCGGCCACGCCCGGCGGTGCAAAGTCATCAGGGCGAGTTGTACCGTTTTGACCTCAGCGCCGACCTGGCCGCCAGGGTTCGCGCCTTCAATGCCGAGCATGGCCTGACCCTGTTCATGACCATGACCGCAACCCTGGCGACGCTGCTCTACCGCTACAGCGGTCAGACCGACCTGCGCATCGGCGCGCCAGTGGCCAACCGGATCCGCCCGGAAAGCGAAGGGCTGATTGGTGCCTTCCTCAACACTCAGGTCGTGCGCTGCCAGCTCGACGGGCAGATGCGCGTCGGCGAGCTGTTTGAGCACGTGCGCCACACCGTGATCGAGGGCCAGTCCCATCAGGACCTGCCATTCGACCATCTGGTGGAAGCCCTGCAACCGCCGCGCAGTGCCGCGTATAACCCGCTGTTCCAGGTGATGTGCAATGTGCAGCGCTGGGAATTCCAGCAAAGCCGGCAACTGGCCGCAATGACCGTCGAATACCTGGCCAACGACGCGCGTGCCACCAAGTTCGACCTCAACCTGGAAGTCACCGACCTCGACCATCGCCTGGGTTGCTGCCTGACCTACAGCACCGACCTGTTCGACGAGCCGCGCATTGCACGCATGGCGGCCCATTGGTGCAACCTGCTGGAGGCGCTGATCGCCGATCCGCAGCAGCGTTTGAGCGAGCTGGCGCTGCTGCAGATCGATGAGCAGCGTGCCCTGCAAGACAGCCTCGGGATCGAGGCCGGCGAGCACCGTCTCGACCAGTGCATCCATCATCTGTTCAGCCAGCAGGTCCAGGCCCGTGGCGATGCTCCGGCGCTGACCTTTGCCGGCCAGACCCTGAGCTACCGCGAGCTGGACAGCCGCGCCAATCGCCTGGCCTGGATGCTGCGCGAACGTGGGGTTGGCCCGCAGGTGCGGGTCGGCCTGGCGCTGCCGCGCTCCCTGGAAATGGTCATCGGCCTGCTGGCGATCCTCAAGGCCGGCGGCGCCTATGTGCCGCTGGACCCGGAATACCCGCTGGACCGCCTGCACTACATGATCGAAGACAGCGGCATCGGCCTGTTGCTCAGCGATGCGGCGATGTTCGATGCCCTGGGCACGTTGCCCGCCAGCGTCAGTTGCTGGTGCCTGGAAGATGACCTGCCGGTGCTCGCCAATTATCCGGCCAGCGACCTGCCGGCGATCAGCCTGGCGCAACATCAGGCGTACCTGATCTACACCTCCGGCTCCACCGGCAAGCCCAAGGGTGTGGTGGTGTCCCACGGTGAAATCGCCATGCATTGCCAGGCGGTGATCGAACGTTTTGGCATGCGCGCAGAGGATTGCGAACTGCATTTTTATTCGATCAACTTCGACGCCGCCACCGAGCGCCTGCTGGTGCCGCTGCTGTGCGGCGCGCAGGTGGTATTGCGCGCCCAGGGCCAATGGGATGCCGAAGAAATCTGCGGGCTGATCCGTGAGCATCGCATCACTATCCTCGGCTTTACCCCAAGCTATGGCAGCCAGCTGGCGCAATGGCTTGCCACCCAAAACCAAACCTTGCCGGTGCGCATGTGCATCACTGGCGGCGAAGCCCTGACCGGCGAGCATTTGGCGCGTATTCGTGCGGCGTTCCAGCCGGCGCTGTTTTTCAATGCCTACGGGCCGACCGAAACGGTGGTCATGCCCCTGGCCAGCCTGGCCCCCGAGGTGCTGGAGGAGGGCGCTGGCAGCGTGCCGATCGGTAGCATCATCGGCGCGCGGGTTGCCTATATCCTGGACGCCGACTTGGCACTGGTGCCCCAAGGTGCCACTGGCGAGCTATTCGTCGGCGGTGCCGGCCTGGCCCAGGGTTATCACCAGCGTCCAGGCATGACCGCCGAGCGTTTTGTGGCTGACCCGTATGCCGATGGCGGGCGGCTCTATCGCACCGGCGATCTGGTGCGCCAACGCGCCGATGGCCTGGTGGAGTACTTGGGGCGGATCGACCATCAGGTGAAAATCCGTGGTTTTCGCATCGAATTGGGCGAGATCGAAACCCGCCTGCTTGAGCATGAGGCGGTGCGTGAGGCGGTGGTCCTGGCCCTCGACGCGCCGAGTGGCAAGCAACTGGCGGCGTATCTGGTCAGCGATGCCAGCGATCACGCCGCCTTGCGCGAGGCGCTCAAAGTGCACCTCAAGGCGCAACTGCCGGACTACATGGTGCCCACGCACCTGATGGTGCTGGACAGCATGCCGCTGACCGCCAACGGCAAGCTCGACCGCCGCGCCTTGCCGCAACCGGACGCCGAGGCCAATCGGCGAGCGTACGTGGCGCCGAGCAATGAGCTGGAGCTGAGCCTCGCCGCGATCTGGTGTGCGGTGCTTAACGTGCAGCAGGTCGGGCTGCACGACAACTTCTTCGAACTGGGCGGTGATTCGATCCTGTCGATCCAGGTGGTCAGCCGGGCGCGGCAGGCGGGGATTCACTTCAGCCCGCGCGACCTGTTCCAGCACCAGACTGTGCAGGCCCTGGCGACGGTGGCCACGCGCAGTGAGCAGATCACGGCCGAGCAGGGTGTATTGACTGGCCCTTCGGGCATGACGCCGATCCAGCATTGGTTCTTCGACAGCCCGATCCCGGCGCGTCACCACTGGAACCAGGCGCTGCTACTGGCGCCGGTGCAGGCCCTCGACCCGCGCCGCCTGGAGCAGGCGCTGCTGGCGGTGCTGGAACATCACGACGCCCTGCGCCTGAGCTTCACCCAGCGCGATGCGCAATGGCATGCCGAGCATCTGGCGGTGCCTGAGGGCGGGGTGTTGTGGCTGGCCCAGGTGACGGATATGCAGCAGTGCGAGGCGCTGTTCGCCGATGCCCAGCGCAGCCTCGACCTGGAGCACGGCCCGCTGCTGCGCGCCTTGCTGGTGGACGGGCCGATGGGGCAGCAACGCTTGCTGATCGCGATCCATCACCTGGTGGTGGACGGCGTGTCCTGGCGTGTATTGCTCGAAGACCTGCAAAACGTCTATCGCCAGTTGAGCGACGGCCAGGCAGTTAGCCTGCCGGCCAAGACCAGCGCATTGCGTGACTGGGCCGCGCGTTTGCAGGCCTATGCCAGCAGTGAATCCCTGCGTGAAGAACTGCGCCTGTGGCAGCAACAGTTGGCCGGCCCGGCGGTTGAACTGCCGGTGGACCGCGCGCACGGTAGCCTGCGCAATCGCGACGCGCAGACCGTCAGCGTGCGCCTGGATGCCGAGCGCACCCGCCAATTGCTGCAGCAGGCGCCGAGCGCCTATCGCACCCAGGTCAACGACCTGCTGCTGACCGCACTGGCCCGCGTGCTGTGCCGCTGGAGCGGGCACGAGTCGACGCTGATCCAATTGGAAGGCCACGGCCGCGAAACCCTGTTCGATGAGATCGACCTGACTCGCAGTGTCGGTTGGTTCACCAGCGCGTACCCGCTGCGCCTGACCCCGCTGGATATCGAGGAGGCCAGCGGCCAGGGCGCATCGATCAAGGCGATCAAGGAGCAACTGCGTGCGGTGCCCCACAAGGGACTGGGCTATGGCGTGCTGCGGTACCTGGCCGACAGCACCTGTCGCCAGGCCATGGCCGCGTTGCCGAGCGCTTCGATTACCTTTAATTACCTGGGGCAGTTCGACCAGAGTTTTGATAGCCAGGCGCTGTTCCATCCACTGGAAGCGTCTGCCGGCCCGGCCCATGATCCGGATGCGCCGCTGCCCAACGCCTTGAGTGTGGACAGCCAGGTGTATGGCGGCGAATTGGTGCTGCGCTGGACCTTCAGCCGTGAGCGCCACGACCAGCAGACCATCAGCGAACTGGCCGATGCCTACCTGGGCGAGTTGCAAAGCCTGATCGCCCATTGCCTGCGCGACGACGCCGGTGGCCTGACGCCGTCCGATTTCCCCCTGGCGCACCTGACCCAGGCGCAGCTGGATGCGTTGCCGGTGCCGGCCAGCGCCATCGAGGACGTGTACCCGCTGACACCGATGCAGGAGGGTTTGCTGTTGCATACCCTGCTGGAGCCGGGCACCGGGCTGTACTACATGCAGGACCGCTACCGCATCAACAGCGAGCTCAACCCCGAGCGCTTTGCCCTGGCCTGGAAAGCCGTGATCGCCCGGCACGAGGCCTTGCGTGCGTCGTTCTGCTGGAATGTCGGCGAAGACATGTTGCAGGTGATCCACAAGCCCGGCAGCACGCCCATCGAATACCTGGACTGGACCGGTACCCCGGCCGAACAACAGGAGCCACGCCTGCAAGCCCTGCTCAAAAGCGAGCGCGAGGCCGGTTTCGATCTGCTCAACCAGGCACCGTTCCACCTGCGCCTGATCCGCGTCGGCGAAGCCCGCTACTGGTTCATGATGAGCAACCACCACATCCTGATCGATGCCTGGTGCCGCTCGTTGTTGATGAATGACTTCTTCGATATCTACATGGCCCTGGGTGAAGGCCGCGAGGCGCAGTTGGCAGCGCCGCCACGCTATCGCGACTATATCGCCTGGCTGCAACGCCAGAACCTGGCCGAGGCGCGGCAGTGGTGGCAACAGAACCTGCAAGGCTTTGAGCGCACCACGCCCATTCCGAGCGACCGGCCATTCATGCGCGAACACGCCGGCCATAGCGGCGGCATGGTGGTGGGTGATTGCTACACCCGCCTGGATGTACGCGACGGTGCGCAATTGCGCGAGCTGGCCCAGGCTCATCAGTTGACCGTGAACACCTTCGCCCAGGCGGCGTGGGCCTTGGTGCTGCGGCGCTTGAGCGGCGAGCGTGACGTGTTGTTCGGCGTCACCGTGGCCGGGCGCCCGGTGGACATGCCGCAGATGCAGCGCACGGTCGGCCTGTTTATCAACAGCATCGCCCTGCGGGTCAAGGTGCCTGAGGACGATCAGCCGTGCAGCGTGCGCCAGTGGTTGAGTACCTTGCTCGACAGCAATATGCAGCTGCGCGAATACGAGTACCTGCCGCTGGTGACGATCCAGGAGCACAGCGAACTGCCCAAGGGCCAGCCGCTGTTCGACAGCCTGTTTGTATTTGAAAACGCCCCGGTGGAAGTCTCGGTACTGGACCGCGCGCAAAGCCTGAATGCCACCTCGGACTCGGGCCGCACCCACACCAACTTCCCGCTGACGGCCGTGTGCTACCCAGGTGATGACCTGGGTCTGCACCTGTCCTACGACCAACGTTATTTCGATGAAACCACCGTGCAAGGCATGCTCGCTGAGTTCAAGCGCCTGCTGCTGGCGCTGGTGCAGGGCTTCCATGGCGACATGGCCGCCCTGCCGCTGATCGGCGAGCAGGAGCGTGAATTCCTGGTGGACGGTTGCAACCAAAGCGCTCATGACTACCCGCTGGAGCGCAGCTACGTCGAACTGTTCGAAGAGCAAGTGGCGCAGCATCCGCAGCGCATTGCCGCCAGTTGCCAGGACCTGCGATGGACCTATGCCGAGCTCAACCAGCACAGCAACCGCCTGGGCCATGCGCTGGTCGCGGCGGGTGTCGGCCTGGATCAGCCGGTGGCACTGCTGGCCGAGCGTGGCCTGGATCTGCTGGGCATGATCATCGGCAGCTTCAAGGCCGGAGCGGGTTACCTGCCGCTGGATCCTGGCCTGCCGACCCAGCGTTTGAGCCGGATCATTGACTTGAGTCGCACGCCATTGTTGGTGTGCACCCAGGCCTGCCATGAACAGGCGCAGGTACTGCTCGAAGATTTTGCCTGTGGCGCGCGGCCCAAGTTGCTGGTGTGGGAAGACGTGGAGGGCGCGGATACCAACCCGGGCATCTATAGCAGCGGGGACAACCTCGCCTATGTGATCTACACCTCCGGCTCCACCGGGCTGCCCAAGGGCGTGATGGTCGAACAGCGCGGCATGCTCAACAACCAACTGAGCAAGGTGCCGTACCTGCAACTGAGCGAGCAGGATGTGATCGCCCAGACGGCCTCGCAGAGTTTTGATATTTCTGTGTGGCAGTTCCTCGCTGCGCCGCTGTTCGGCGCGCGGGTGGACATCGTGCCCAACACCATTGCCCATGACCCGCAGGGTTTGCTGACCCATGTCCAGGCCCAGGGCATCACGGTTCTGGAAAGCGTGCCATCGCTGATCCAGGGCATGCTCGCCCAGGACCACATCAACCTGGATGGCCTGCGCTGGATGTTGCCGACCGGCGAAGCGATGTTGCCTGCGTTGGCGCACCAATGGCTGTTGCGCTACCCGGATATCGGCCTGGTCAACGCCTACGGCCCGGCGGAGTGCTCGGATGACGTGGCGTTCTTTCGCGTGGACCTGGCCTCGACCCGTGGCACCTACCTGCCGATTGGTACACCGACGGATAACAACCGTTTGTACTTGCTCGATGGCGCGCTGGAGCTGGTGCCGCAAGGTGCGGTCGGTGAGTTGTGCGTGGCCGGCACCGGCGTAGGGCGCGGGTATGTCAGCGATCCGCTGCGCACCGCCCAGGTGTTTGTGCCGGATCCGTTTGGTGCACCGGGGGAGCGGTTGTACCGCACTGGCGACCTGGCGCGTCGGCGCAGTGACGGCGTGCTGGAGTACGTCGGGCGTATCGATCATCAGGTGAAGATTCGCGGTTATCGCATTGAACTGGGTGAAATCGAAGCACGCCTGCATGAACAGCCCGAAGTGCGCGACGCCGCGGTGGGTGTGCAGGAAGGCGTGAATGGCAAGCACCTGGTCGGCTACCTGGTGGCGAGCGAGGCCAGCCTCAACCCCGGTGAGCGCCTGGACCGCATCAAGCAACGCCTGCGTGCCGAACTGCCGGAGTACATGGTGCCGTTGCATTGGCTATGGCTGGAGCGCCTGCCGTTGAACGCCAACGGTAAACTCGACCGCAAGGCCTTGCCGGCCCTGGAAATCGGCCAACTGCACAGCCAGGACTACTTGGCCCCGCGCAGCGAGCTGGAGCAAACCCTGGCCACGATCTGGGCCGAGGTGCTGAAGGTCGAGCAGGTGGGCGTGCTGGACAACTTCTTCGAATTGGGTGGGCACTCGTTGCTGGCCACGCAAATCGCCTCGCGCGTGCAGAAAACCCTGCAGCAGGATGTACCGCTGCGGGCGATGTTCGAATGCAGCACGGTGGCGGAACTGGCGACCTATATCGAAGGCTTGGCGGCCAAGCAGATCAGCGCCGGGACGGTGGATCGGTTGAGTGATTTGATGGCGGAGCTGGAGGGGCTTTAAGGCTGGTGGTCGTTTCCCAGGAGCGCTTCGGGGGGGCGACGTCGCTGGTCGGTTGGATAGGGTTTTTCGTGGGTTCTGTAAGGACTAGTGGCGTAAGGAAAAACGTTGTAAGTGTGAAAAATAATGCTCCCTCGCTACGAGGGAGCATTTTTTATAAGCCGTCGTAGCTATTTGGGGCCTAAGATTTTCCCCAACTTATCCGGCGACGGCGCCCCTTGCTGTTGCTGCAGCTGCCCCTTGTCATCCAGATAGAAAATCGCCGGGGTGGCCGACAACTCCAATTCATCCATCAACTTCATGTTGGCATCGAGCTTGGCCTGGATCTCGGCCGGGATCTTGGCCAACGCCTTGAGCTTGCTGGCTTTACCCGCAGACTCATGCTCTTGCAGGGCCTGGGCTGTGTCTTTGCTGGCCAGTAGCGCCGCGGACTTGCCGGGGCTGTCCTCGCGGATGATTCCGACCATGATGTGCCGCAACTGCACCTTGCCGGCCTTGACCCAGGGCCGTGCCTGTTCCCAGAACATGTTGCAGTACGGGCAGTTGGGATCGCTGAACAGGTAGACGGTGCGCGGTGCGTTTTTATCGCCGTCCTGGATCCAGCTGCTCTGTTCCATCTTGGCCCAGATTTCCTTGGCCATTGGCGCGTAGACCAGTTTTTCCAGGGGCGCGGTGCTCAGGTCGTTGCCCTTGGCGTCGTACAGGTTGCCGGCGAGCACGTGTTGGCCATCGGCGGTCAGGTACAGCGCCATGCCGCGGTTCTGGTACTGCGCGGCATACCCCTTGAGGCCGCCTGGTGCGTCGAAGCTGCCGATGATCTTGGCGCCTTTGGCTTCGATCTGTTTGATCGGTGCGGGCCATTCTTCAGCGTGTACGAGGCTGGCGGCGAGGGTCAGGGGCAACAGGGTCAGCAGGTGGCGGAGGCGGGGCATAGGGGTTTCCTTGTTGGGGCCGGCTGGGCGGCGGTCGAGTCCGTGGGGGCGAAAGATTCCATGGCACGGGCCAGGCTGGCCTGGGACAACTCACCCAGGTGGCTGTTGATAAGACGCCCGTCGGGTTGATAGAACAGGGTAGTGGGCAGGGCCATGGAACCCACCGCCTGGCCGAGACGACCACTGGCATCGAACAGTACGTTGTCCAGGTTCAGGCCCTGGGTGGCCAGGTAGGTGCTGACGCTCTGCATGCTTTCGGCCTGGTTGACGAACAGGAAGGTCACGTCAGGCCGTTGCTTCTGAGCGTTTTCCAGGACTGGCATTTCTCGCCGGCAGGGCGGGCACCAGGTGGCCCACAGGTTGATGACCAGCGGGCCGCCCTGATAGTCGGCCAGTTGCACGGTTTCGCCATCGGCATTGCGCAGGGCGATGTCGGGCAGGCGGGTGCCTTTTTCGTAGATGTTCAGGGAGAAACTGGCCAGCGCCCAGAACGCCAGGCCGGTGATGACCCCGGCGCTCAACGGCTTGCGCAGGGCCGGGCGCCGCCAGCCCCAGAGCAGGGCGCCGAGCAACAGGGCGATGACGCCGGGCCAGGCGAGAAAGCCGCCGTCGCGCAGGTCGACGATTTGCAGGGGATCGTCGCGGTAATAGGCCCAATACATCAGGACAAAGCTGACCCGCGCACTGAGCATGCCCAGCAGGAACAGGCTGAACAGCACCGATTCGGGGTTCTCGCCGCCACGCTTGGCCACGCGCCAGCCCACCAGCGTGGCGAGGATCAGCGCACTGATCAGCAGCAGGTGGTTGAGGGCGATGGCGAAGGTGCCGATGGTCAAGGTCAGCATCAGCGTGCGTCCCGGGTCTGGGTCCAGCGTTGCAGGAAGGCTGCGGCATCCACTTCGCCGGTGATGCGCTGGGCGCGGCGCTCTTCACCCTCGGGGCCGATCCACACAAAACTGGGTGGCCCGGGGACTTTATAGCGGCCCAGCAGTTCGCGGCTGGCGGCGTTGTCGGCAGTCACGTCCAGGCGCAGCAGGCGCACGTCCTTGAGTGCAGCCATCACTTCGGGTTTGCCGAACACCTGTTTTTCCATGATCTTGCACGACACGCACCAGTCGGCGTAATAGTCCAGCAGCACCCATTGGCCCTGGGCCTTGGCGCTGTCTAGCTGGGCTTGCAGGGCCGCCGGGTCGTTGATCGTGGTGAAAGCGTCATGGGCCGTCGGCGCGCTGGCGGCCGGCGAACCGCCGAAGACCTTCAGCGGCTGCCACAGGTCATCGCTGCCTCCAGCGGCACCTACGACCAGGATCGCGCCCCACAGCCCCAGGACCAGGGAGCCTGCGCCCAGTACCTTGGCCGCCAACCCATATTCGCGGGCCAGGCTCCAGCCGCAGTAGGCCATGACCAGCGCCAGCACGCCCCACAGACCCAGCCACAGGCTTTCGTCGATCACCGGGCGAATCATCAAGACGGCGGTGGCAAGGAACAGGAAGCCGAAGATGCCCTTGAGCACATTCATCCACGTACCCGGCTTGGGCAGGAAGCGGTTGCCCACGGTCACCAGCAGCAGCAATGGCACGCCGATACCGATGCCCATGGCAAACAGGATGAGGCCACCGTGCAGGGCGTTGCCGCTTTGTGCGATGTACAGCAGGGCGCCGGCCAGGGGCGCGGTCATGCACGGGCCCACCAGCAGGCCGGACAAGGCGCCGAGTACGCCGGCCCCGACCAGGCTGCCGCCGCTTTGCTTGCGGGTGACGTTGTCCAGGCGGTCACGCAGGAAGGCCGGCAATTGCAGTTCGAAGAAACCGAACATCGGCAGGGCCAGGATCACGAACAATGCGGCGAAGCTGCCCAGAATCCAGGGGGTTTGCAGCAGGGCGGCGAGGTTGCTGCCGGCCAGCGCGGCCATTACGCCGAGTGCGGCATAGACCAAGGCCATGCACACCACATAACTGCTGGCCAAGGCAAAACCACGGCGTGGGCTGGCGCCGCTGCCCACCACCAGGCCGGCGAGGATTGGCAGCATCGGCAGCGAGCAAGGGGCAAATGCCAGCAACAGGCCCAAGCCGAAGAACACCAGCAGGCTCCAACCCAGGCTGCGTTGTTGCAGGCCACTGGCCAGGCTCTGATCCTGGGCCTCGGCGGTGGCCGCCACGGCGGGGTTGCCGCCCAGGTCCACGGTGATCGATTGTGGCGGGTAGCACAGGCCGGCATCGGCACAGCCCTGCCAGCCCAGCTTGACCTGGCCGGTGGCGTCGGCCGGGAGTTTCACTTCCAGGCCCTGGCGATACACTTGCTGTTCGCCAAAGAACTCATCGCTGTGGGCTTCGCCTTGCGGCAGCACCGGCTGTTGGGCCAGGCCGTCGAACTTCATGCGTTGCTGGTAAAGGTAATAACCGTCGGCAATCTGCCAATACAGCTGGGTTTCACCGGAAGCCAGGCGCTCGGAAGTAAAGGTGAAGGCCTTGCCCACCGGGAGGAATTCAGGTTGGGTCTCGAATGGATTGTTGCCAGGCGCGGCCTGGGCCAATCCAGTGAACAACACCAGCAGGAAGATAAACAGATGCCGCATGGTCAAGCCTTAGTTCGATGCAAGTGGGGCACACAATGTGTGGCGCTGATTAACCGATGATTAACCGGGCTATTCTAGAGTGTAGGGATTATCTGAGCGTGCATCTTTTAGCGGCATAATGCGCGCTTAATCCGCCATCCTTTAAATCAGCACTTTTGCAAAGGGCTCACCATGCACGTACTGGTCTGTGAAGACGATGAACTGATCGCCAGTGGCATCGTTGCCGGTCTTGGTGCCCAGGGCTTTACCGTCGAGCGCGTGGGCACGGCAGCGGCCGCCCGGGCGATGCTCAAGGCAGCGCAGTTCGACATCATGGTGCTGGACCTCGGCCTGCCCGATGAGGACGGCCTCAAACTGTTGCAGCAACAACGCAGTGCAGGCCTGGAAATTCCGGTGCTGATCCTCACCGCACGGGATTCGGTGACCAACCGTGTCGACGGCCTGCAAGCCGGCGCCGACGATTATCTGCTCAAGCCTTTCGACCTGCGCGAATTGGCCGCCCGCCTGCAGACCCTGCTGCGCCGGGTGGCTGGGCGTAGCGTCGACCTGATCGAACATGGCCGCCTGAGTTACAGCCCCAGCAGCCGGGAAACGCTGCTGGGCGGCAAGCCGGTGGACCTTTCCCGTCGCGAACAGGCGTTGCTGCAGGCACTGCTGCACAACCGTGGCCGCGTGCTGTCCAGCGAGCAACTCAAAGACAGCGTCTATGGCTTCAACGATGAGCTGGAAAGCAACGCCTTGAACGTGCATATCCACCACCTGCGCCGTAAGTTGGGCAACGGCATTGTCGAGACCGTGCGCGGCCTGGGCTATCGCCTGGGCCCGGCGGATGCTGGAGATGACGCCTCGTGATGAGCCTGCGCCTGCGCCTGACATTCAAGCTGGGCGCCGCTTTTGTGTTGATCTGGGTGCTGGCGGCGGCCTGGATGCTCAACGACTTGCGTAACCAGATGATGTTTTCCCTGGACCAGCGGCTGGTGGCCTCGGCGCGCATGGTGGCCGGGCTGATGGAGCAGATGCCGGGCCTGGCCAGCGTCGGCGAGGGCAAGCGCTTTGGTGCTGAGCAATTGAATGTGCCCGGTGGCATGGCGTGCCAGGTCAGTTCGTTGCGTGGCGAAGTCCTGGCCCGTAGCCACACCACCCCGGACCAGGGGTTGGAGTCCCGGCAGAGCGGTTTTCGTGACCAGATCATCGACGGTGCCGCCTGGCGCACCTTTACCCTGGCCCGCGGCGATCTGTTTATCACCACCGCCGACCGCCAGGTAGAGCGCGAGGCGCTGAATATGTCGATCCTGTTGGCGGCCTCGGTACCGGTGGGCGTGGCCCTGTTGGGCTGCCTGTGCCTGTTGTGGCTGGGGATCGGCCAGAGCCTGGTGCCGCTCAACCGCATGCGCGATGCCTTGATGCGGCGCAGCGCCGACTCCCTTGAGCCGTTGCAGATTCATCCGTTGCCCAGCGAGCTCAAGCCGTTGCTCGACACCCAGAACCAACTGCTGCAACGCATCGCCAAGACCATCGAGCGTGAGCGCCGGCTGACCGGCGATGCTGCCCATGAGTTGCGCAGCCCCCTCACGGCGATCAAGACCCATCTACAAGTGGCGCGCATGACCGAAGGCGCCGCCCGCGACCAGTCCCTGGCCCACGCCGAGGAGGGCGCCGACCGCCTGCATCGCACCCTTGAGCAATTGCTGCTGCTGGCGCGGGTCGAGGGCAGCCTGTCGTTTGATGACGGCTTGCAGTCCAGCGCCGAGCAAGTGGCACGCCTGGCGATCCAGGACGCCAATGCCGGGGATAATCGGCGTATCGACCTGATCCTGCCCGACAACCTGCCCCAGGACCCGGTGGAAATGCCCGTGGGCCTGGCGGTTGCCGCGTTGCGCAATTTGTTGGATAACGCCCTGCGCCATACCCCGGCCGATACACGGGTGGAGCTGAGCGTGTTCACCCAGGGCAATCAAGTCGTGTTCCGCGTGCGCGACCATGGCGCGCCGATCTCCAGCGAAGACCTGCAACACCTGACCCAGCGTTTCTGGCGCAATGGCAACAGCGGCGGTTGTGGCCTGGGCCTGGCCATCGTTCAGGCGATTGTCCAGCGCTGTTCCTGTTCCCTGGCCTTCGACAGCCAGCCCGACGGCCTGCGCGTCGAACTCGGTATGCCATTGCGGCGCTGATCCTTCCTTGCATACACGTAACTACCGCCATCCTCAGGCCCGACGCTTCAGGATGGCGGTAATTTTTGTGTTTGTAGGTTTGCCGGCTGAATGACTCAGCCTGTATTGAAAAGGACAGCGCCTATGTTGGTCATCGATTCCACTTATCCCGCCCAGGATTTTAATCAGCGCAATGGCGAAGCCGTGCGCCAGTTGGTTGTGCATTACACCGCCGCGCCCTTTGCCTGCTCCCTGCGTACCCTGACCCAGCAGGGTGTCAGTGCCCATTACCTGTTGCCCGATCCCCACGAGGCCAGCTATCGCAACGCCGGCTACGACGAGCTGCGGGTGTTCCAACTGGTGGGTGAGCACCAGCGCGCCTGGCATGCGGGAGCCAGTCATTGGGCGGGCCGCGATAACGTCAACAGTCGCTCCATCGGCATCGAGATCGTTAACCTGGCCCGCGATGATGAGGGGGTATTTACCTTCCCTGCCTATGATCCAGAGCAAGTCGAGGTACTGATCGCGCTGATCCACGACATTTGCGCGCGTCATCCGCAGATAGGCGCCACCGATATCGTCGGCCATGCGGATGTGGCGTTCTGGCGCAAAAGTGACCCCGGGCCACAGTTGCCCTGGCAGGGTTTGTTCAAGGCGGGCATTGGCGCCTGGTTTGATGAAGGCGCCAAGGGTGCCTATGAGCGGCGCTTTCGCATGGGGTTGCCGCAGGAAGTGGAGATCGAACGGGCCTTCCAGCGCTACGGCTACGCCCCGGCGAAAAACCGCCTGGCGTTCCAGCAGCGGGTGCGCGCCTTCCAGATGCACTTTCGGCCCGCCGACTATCGCGGACAACTGGATATCGAGACCTGCGCGATTCTTTATGCGCTGAATGAAAAGTACACCAGTGCCGGTGAGTGACCGGTCATTTGCCGGTTTTTCGCAGGCATTGGTGTAAATCCCCACGCCGCTGATGCGTTTCCAGAACAGGAAATCCGTGCGCACGCCCTTTGGGGGCCAGACGTCAACGGGTTGGCAGTTTGGTCACCATCATCAGCGTATTGAGGGATCTAGAGATGTCAGTCGCTACCAGTCGCATTGAGGATTCGCTGGCATCGGCCAGCCCGACTCCAGCAGAAACGCTTTACCAGTTCGATGAATCACCGCTGCTGGCCCGCCAGCGGCAGCAGGAGTCCAATGCGCGCAGCTACCCCCGGCGCATTCCCCTGGCGCTCAAGCGGGCCAAGGGTATTTATGTCGAGGACGTTGAAGGCCGCAGCTTTATCGACTGCCTGGCCGGGGCCGGTACATTGGCGCTGGGGCATAACCACCCGGTGGTGATCGAGGCGATCCAACAGGTGCTGCTGGACGAGTTGCCCCTGCATACCCTGGACTTGACCACGCCGGTCAAGGATCAGTTTGTGCAAGACCTGTTCGGCCTGCTACCCGCTGAACTGGCGCGTGAGGCAAAGATCCAGTTTTGCGGCCCCACCGGCACCGATGCGGTGGAAGCCGCGCTGAAACTGGTGCGTACCGCCACGGGGCGCAGCACGGTGTTGTCGTTCCAGGGCGGTTATCACGGTATGAGCCAGGGCGCGTTGAGCCTGATGGGCAGCCTGGGGCCGAAAAAACCGTTGGGTGCCTTGCTGTCCAACGGTGTGCAGTTTTTGCCATTCCCCTATGACTACCGCTGCCCGTTCGGCCTGGGCGGGGCAGAAGGGGTCAAGGTCAACCTGCATTACCTGGAAAACCTGCTCACCGATCCGGAGGCGGGCGTATTGCTGCCGGCGGCAGTGATCGTCGAAGTGGTGCAGGGCGAGGGCGGTGTGATTCCGGCCGACCTCGACTGGCTGCGCGGCCTGCGGCGGATTACCGAGCAGGCCGGTGTGGCGCTGATTGTCGATGAGATCCAGAGCGGTTTTGGGCGCACCGGCAAGATGTTTGCCTTTGAGCATGCGGGCATTGTCCCGGATGTGGTGGTGCTGTCCAAAGCCATTGGTGGCAGTCTGCCGCTGGCGGTGGTGGTGTATCGCGAGTGGCTCGACACCTGGCTGCCGGGCGCCCATGCCGGCACCTTCCGTGGTAATCAGATGGCCATGGCGGCGGGTTCGGCAGTGATGCGCTACCTCAAGGAACACAACGTCGCTGATCATGCGGCGGCCATGGGGGAGCGCCTGGCTGAGCACCTGCGCATCCTGCAGCGCGACTTCCCGCAACTGGGGGACATTCGCGGGCGTGGCCTGATGCTCGGGGTGGAACTGGTCAACCCGAGCGGCACGCCCGACGTCCAGGGCCACCCGCCGGTCCATCGGCAATTGGCGCCGCTGGTACAGCGTGAATGCCTCAAGCGTGGTTTGATCCTGGAGCTGGGCGGGCGCCATGGCAGCGTGGTGCGTTTCCTTCCCCCTCTGGTCATCACCGCCGCACAAATCGACCGGGTGGCAGAGATCTTTGGGCGGGCACTGGCGGCAGCCGTGGCGAGTCTCTAATTTTCCGCTGCTGTCGTACGTTCCTACATACATCAGCCACGCGCAGTGCGTGGCAGCCTTTGAGTGACGGAGAACCGCAATGACCTCAGTATTTGACCGCGAAGACATCCTGTTCCAGGTGGTGGTCAACCATGAAGAACAGTATTCCATCTGGCCCGACTACAAAGCCGTGCCAGAAGGCTGGCGTACCGTGGGTAAAAGCGGGATGAAAAAAGAGTGCCTGGCCTACATCGAAGAGGTGTGGACTGATATGCGGCCGTTGAGCCTGCGCCAGAAGATGGATGCCCAGGCAATCGCTGGCTGAACGCAAAAAAATGTGGGGGCGGGCTTGCCCGCGATGGCCATGAGTATCTACACAACTCTCTGATACTTCTGGGCTCTGGGTTTTGCGCTGATGTAGGGGGCATATCCATTGCTGCGGTAACGGCGGCCATGGGTTCCGCCCTTACGGCGGCTCACTTTTGAACAGCGCAAAAGTAAGCAAAACGCTCTTGCCCCACCACTCGGCACCTCGCCTAGGCTCGGTGTGCCCGTAATCCGACATTGATTTGGGGGGCCGCCGCGATGGGCCATCCATGGCCCAGCGCGGCTAAACCGGCGTCCTGCCGGTTTACCCCCCAAATCAATATCGGATGACGGCCAGCGTGGTTCAACGGGGCGCTAAGATCAAAATCACAAGCAGAGCGAGGCGGCCTGACAGCCGACCTGATCGTCGAATCGTGCGCGTGCCCCTTGTGGGAGCGGGCTTGCTCGCGAATGCGGTGGGTCAGTGATGGATATATTGACTGATACACCGCATTCGCGAGTAAGTCGCACCGCCGCTCCCACAGGGGAATGCAGCTTCGCGCTCTGGCGTTGCTGTTGCTCTGTTTTTGATCTGGCTTTTGATCTTAGGCGCCCCGTCAAACCACGATGGCCGCAGGCAGGTATTGCGTAGTGGGCACCCCGGCAGGATGCCGGGGTAGCCGCGACACGGCCATGGATGGCCGATCGCGGCGGGCCCACGGAGCAATGCCTGACTGCGGGCATGCCGAGCCTAGGCGAGGCACCGAGTGGTGGGGCAAGAGCGTTTTGCTTACTTTTGCGCTGTTCAAAAGTGAGCCGCCGTAAGGGCGGAACCCATACCCGCCGCGACCGCGGCAACGGATATGTACACATACTCAGAAGAGCGAGTTGTGTAGATACTCATGCCGCGATGGCCATGGGTATCTACACAACTTTCAGAAACTGACGAACTCCCCGTGGCGAGCGGGCTTGTCGGGACGCCGCATCGCCCGCGCTGGGCTGCGAAGCAGCCCCAAAAAGCCCCCCGCGTTTCTTCAGATAAACCGCGATGGCCGGGTTTAGGGCTGCTTTGCAGCCCAGCGCGGGCGATGCGGCGTCCCGACAAGCCCGCTCGCCACAACTGCGCTATCTGCCTGGATTTAGGCGTTGCGGCGTAGTTGTGTAGATACCTATGCCGCGATGGCAAAGTGTCAGTCGATACATTAGTTGACTGATACACCGCCATCGCGGGCAAGCCCGCACACATAGGTATTGCAGTGCTTTCAGGGCGCCAACGCCTTGATCACCTGATCCACATTCCCTTCCAGTTCCGCCACCGGGTCTGCGCCGTCAGTGCTCAGCACCAGCAGCTTCGATCCCCCCGCGCTGATGGCCGTTTTCACTGCCTCAGTCGGTTGACGATGGTGCAGTACCAGTGCCACGTCGTTGTCCTTCAGGCTGGTCGTCAATGTTTGCAACGCCTCGGCGGACCATTCGGTATCCGGTCGCGGATCGGTGCTGACCAACTCCAGGTTCAACCCACTCACCAGATAAGCAAAATGATCGCTCAGGCTGACCACGCTCAGGTTGTCGGCCTGGGCCAGGCGTGCCTCGCTGTCGGCAGTGAGCTTGAGCAGGCGTTGCTTGAGGCTGGCCAGGTTGCTGTCGATTTGTGCCTTGGCGCCAGGCGCCAGGCGGCTCAGGTCAGCGGCCATGACATCGGCCATGCGCCCCAGGTTGTTGCTCGATTGCCACGGTTGGCTGTTGAGGCCATCCACCGTCCCCGGTTGCAGGGCCACGCCCGGCAAACCACCGTCTACCGGGCGTGCGGCGTCCACTTCGACGATGCGGATATTGCTGCGCCGGGCCACTGGGTACAGCGGGTCATCCGGCCACAGCGAACGCAGGCCGATCGTGGCGTCGGCGTCCAGCGCCAGGGTGTGCAGGGCCGGCGCACCGCGGCCGGTAAAGTAGGAGGTCTGGCGCGAACCCGGCAGGTTGGCCGGGGCTGCGCGTTCAAGCTTGACCTGGGTGCCCTTGAGCAGGGTTTCGGCCAGGCCGTAGGTTACGGGCAAGGCCGCCAGGACCTTGACCGGTTTGGCCGATTGGGCGGCGGCCGGCAGTGGTTTGGCAGGGGCGGCTGCCAGCAGCGCAGGGCTGATCAGGCAAGCGATGGCCAGGGCCAGGGGGCGTAGAACAGGGCGCATTATCCAAGATTCCCTTTCAGGCTGGGGACCGTGCCGCGCGCAATGGCGGCCAGGGCGAAGGCGATGCCGGCGACAAGGATGATCGCGGCACCGGACGGGATGGGCAGGTCGAAGATGATCGGCAGCAGAATCCCGCACAGGGTGCTGACCGTGGCAATCACCACCGAGATCCAGAAGAACCCCTTGAGCGACTGGCTCAACAGGCGCGCCGCAGCGGCCGGAATCACCAGCAGGGCTCCCACCAGGATCGCGCCGATGACCTTGACTGCCGCCACGGTGATCAGGGTCACGAGGATCACGAACAGGTAGTCCAGGGTCTTCACGGCCACACCACGCACGGCGGCGAGCTGTGGGTTGAAGCTGGCGAGCATGATGCGGTTGTACAGCGGCAGCGCCAGGGCCATCACCAGTGACCCGACAATCGCCAGCACCAGCAGGTCATTGCCGTTGACGGTCAGGACCGAACCAAACAGCACGTTTTCCAGGATGTGTACGTTGATCTTGCCCGCCAGGATCAGCAACAGGCTTGCGCCCAGCGCCAGGGACACCGAGAGGAACACGCCGATCAGCGTATCGGGGGCCAGGCCGGTGCGGTTGCGCAGGTAGTTGAGCAGGATGCCGAACAACAGGCAGTAACCGAACAGGCTGCCGTAAGGCCCGGTGTAGGGTTCCCCCAGCAGAATGCCCACGGCCACGCCGGTGAGTGCGGCGTGGCCGACAGCTTCGGAGAAGAACGCAAAGCGCTTGACCACCACCAGCGTGCCCAGGCCACCCAGCACCGGGCCGATCAGCAGGCCGGCGAGCAGGGCGTTGACCACAAACCCATAGGCCAGGGCTTCGGGCAGGTAGCCGGACGAGGCCCAGCCCTGGACCATCAAGCGAAAGGCTTCGTAGCTCATTGGGCTGCGCTCCGTGGGTGAGTGGAAAACAGCGTCAGCAGGCGCTCCGGGGTCAGTGCCTCTTTGGGCGTGGCGTCGAACAGCAAGCGGCGGTTCAGGCCGGTGACACGGTCCGCCAGGCGACCGACGGCCTCCAGGTCGTGTTCGATCCACAGCACGGTGATCCCGGCCTGGCGCCAGTCGCCCAGCAGGCGTTCGAACACCTGGATCCCGGCTTCGTCGAGGGCCGACATCGGTTCATCGAGCACCAGCAGTTGCGGCGCCGGGATCAAGCCCTGGGCCAGCAACACACGCTGGCGCTCACCGCCGGACAGCGCGCCCATGCGACGCTTGCGCTTGTCTTGCATGCCCACGCGCTCCAGCGCCTCGCCAATTGCGCCGGCGTAATGCCGGGACAGGCCGAGAAAGGCCGGGCGCCGCTGGCACATCGCGGCCATGAAGTCATCGACGGTCATCGGCAGGCCCCGGTCGAATTCCAAGGCCTGGGGCACGTAGCCGATGGTGCCGGGAGTTCCCGGCCAATGCAGGCTCAGTTGGCCCTGGTGCGGGGTCTGCCCCAGCAGCGTCTTGATCAGCGAGCTCTTGCCGCCGCCGTTGGGGCCGACCAGGGCGTGGATACTGCCCGGTTGCACCTGGAAGCTGACGTTATCGAGGATCGCGGTACGGCCCAGGGTCAGCGAGACGTTATCGAATTCAATCGTTGGGCCGATGCTGGCCACACTCAGGTGTTCAGCCGCCGTCATGCCCCCGACTCCTGAATGGCGCGGACCACGGTATTGAGGTTGCCGGTCATTTCCACTTCATACTTCTCGGCGCTGTATTCACCGTAGGAAATATGCGACAGCGGGTACAGCTTGACCCCCGACTCGCGCTGGATGGTATCGACGTAGGAGGACGGGAAATCCATCTCCGAGAAGATCACCTTCACGTCCAGTTCGCGCAGTTGGTCGATGGTTTTCTTCAGTTGGCTCGGGCTTGGCTCGATGCCATGGGCCGGTTCCACTACGGCGGTCACTTCCAGGCCGAACTCGCGCAACAGGTAGTCGTAAGCGGCATGCACCGTGGCCACGCGCAGGTCGGCGTTGGGCGCGCTGGTGAGTTTGGCCAGGGCATCGGCGCGCATCTGGCGCAGGCGCTTGCCATAGGCGCGGGCATTCTGGGTGTAGGCCTTGGCGTTGTCCGGGTCGAGCTTGCCCAGTTCCCGGGCGATGTTGTTGACCTGGGCAATGGAGGCGCTGATGGACAGGAAAGTGTGCGGGTTGACCACCTTGCCGGCGCCACGGGCTGCGTTGCCGGTGGCCGCCAGCAACGGCACATTGGCGTTGGCTTCTATCACCGGGATGTCCGGGCGCTCGCTGGTGGCGATCATGCGGTCGGCAAAGTCATCATGGCCAACGCCATTGAGCACGATCACGTCCAGGGTGCCAATGCGCTTGATATCTTCGGCGCGCGGCTCGTAGGCATGGGGGTTGAAGCCGGCCGGAATCAGCGGCACCACTTCGGCCTTGTCGCCGACGATGTTCGCCACGTAGCTGTAGTAAGGGTGCAGGGTGATACCGATACGCAGGCGCTTGGCCGCCTCGGCATTGGCCAGTGGGGTCAGCAAGACGCTGAACAGGCCCACCAGCAGCAGGCGGAGCAAGGGAGATGACATAGACATGGGTAATCGATCTTCTCTCGGAGACAGCGTGAATTCAGTGGCGATGCTGGCGGGTGACGCCAGCGTCGAATTGCGCAACGACCTGCTGCCAGCCAGCGGCGATCAGCCCCTGGTCGCTCAGGTCGGTGGGGGCAGCCAGATTGGCGCTGCGGTTGAGCCAGATATCCGGCTCGCTACCGTTCACGCGCATCAGCAGTGAACCGCTGGTGTCATTGGCCTGGCTCAAGCCCAGGTACGCAGAAGGCGCCAACAACTGCCAGCGGTGGTCGCCACGGCTGACCGAACTGGCGTCCTGGGCGAAGGGCGCGAAGCCTTCTTCTGCCAGTTGTGCGGGCGTCGGCAGCGCGCTTTGTTCCTGCGCCAGCAACTGGATTTCATCCAGGGTCACCCGCAGGTCGGCGTAGATGCCTTGCTCGGCGGCGCTCAAGTCGCGACGGGCGTCCAGTTGGTGGCTGGGCACGGCCGCGACTTCCTGGGTTTCGCCATGCAGCGACACCACGGTGCCGGCGACGGCCAGGATGATCAGGCACAGCAACAGGACGTAGAGGGTCTCGTGGCCGGCACCGGCCGGCCGGACAACCTGGGTGTTGCCTGGGCTCACGCGGGTCATGGTGCCTGGATATCCGCTTGGTCGATCTCGACAACGTGGCCGGGACCGGCGTCAAACAGCACGTAGAACTCGCTGGCAGGTTTCTTGAAGGTCAACGTCGAGTCGGCCCCCAGCTTGCCGGGCACCAGGATGGTTTCGTCGTAGCCGATCACATCCAGGGTCACGCCAGGCGCGCCGCTGCCATCGGAGAAGCCGCCAGTGCACTGGATCTGCTCGCCGGGGATTTCCTTGCATTCGCACATCGGGTTGTGGGCCAGGGCGTAGTTGCTCGCACCCAGGCTGAGGGCCAGCACGGCGCAGGTGCGGGTCAGGCGCAGTAGGTTCATGGTTTGACTCCTTGCTTGTTCAACCAGGCGACAGTGGCAGGCGAAGCCTGACTCAAGGGAATGGAAGCCTGTTGCATGCTGCCGTCCCAGCCTTCCATGGTGATCCACAGTTCGGCGTCGGGCGGGGTGCGTTCGGGGATTGGCAGGGCGGCGCCCATGCGGTACGGGGTACCGAAGAAAATCACTCCGGCGGCCCGCAGGCTGCGGGGTTTGCCGATGCGCAGGTAAGTGGCCTTGACCTGATCGCCACAGGTGGCGCACAGGGCGGCATTGAAGGATTTCATCGGCCCGGCCGGATTGGGGCGGGGCGCTTCATTGCGTAGCTCAGCCAGGGTGATGCTCCATGGGCCGACCTGCACCTCGCCTATCTCGCGCTCGCCCAGGCCGGCGTCGCCGCGAAACAGCGCGGCGTCGGCAAAGTACTTGGGCATAAAGCCCAGGGGTACCAGCAACAACAGGATATTGATGTGGAACCGCCATTTGAGCCAGAAGGCGCGCAGCGGCGAGGGCGCTTGTACGGTGGTGGCCTTGCTCATTACTTGCCCTCCGAAGTTTCAGCCTGCAGGGCGCCGATGGGGTTGGCTGACGCAGGGTTGCGCGTAGCCTTGCTGCTGCGCTTGAGAGCGTGCAGCGTAGCCAGGGCGGTGCGCTTGCTCCAGATCAACAGACCGCTGAGCACCATCATGCTCAGCAACAGGCCGAAGAAGAACCAGACCAGCTTGATCCAGATCCCGCCAAAGTCGCCGGTGTGCAACGGGCGCATGGACTCAGTGACGAACTCCAGGCCCGAGCGGTCGGACAGCAGGTGTGTGGCGGCAATTTCACCGTTGTAGGGGTTGATGTCGGCGGTCTGGAACATCAGCGGATACCAGCCACGGCCGCCGATACTCAGGTGGCTGTAGGCATTGCTCGGCAGGCCGACGAAGCTGACGTCGAACCCCGGGATGCGCTGGCTGGCAATGTTGATGGCATCGTCCAGCGCGATCGTCGGTGGCGGTACGCCAGGCGCCGACAACGGCACTTTGTCCCGGGCGATCACCGGCACGACGGCCTCGCTGGAGATGGTGATCTGGTTGTCCGAGAGAATCGCCTGGATCAAGAACCAGGTGCCGGTGATGGAGATCACCGCGATAAACCAGATCGACCAGATGCCGCTCAGACGGTGGAAATCCCCCCAGAAAATCCGCGCGCCGTGCTTGAAACGCAGGGTGGGCTTGAAGAAACCTTTCCAGAACCGCTTGTACACCACCAGGCCAGTGACCAGCGACGCGAGCATCGGCAACCCAAGGAATGACACCAGGTACCAGCCCCAGCTGAAGCCATTGGTGAACGGCACCAGCCACCAGCCATGCAGGGCGCGGGTGAACTGGCGGAAGTTGAACGATGGGCTGATGCCCTGGATGACCCCCGTATACGGGTTGACGTAGACCGCCACGGAGCGGCCATCGGGGTAGCTGATGTCGACGTCGAGGGCAAAGTGCGACTCGTCCGGACGGACGATGGACTCGACAATGGCCTTGGGCTCGGCCTGCTTGATCGCAGCCAGGATTTGGTCGTAAGTGAGCAGTTCGGCATCGTCCGACGGCTTGCTGGCGCGCATTTCCGGGTTGGCCAGCCACACGATTTCCTGGCTGACCACCGCCAGGGTCCCGGTGACGCAGACGATCAGTACGAAGAACCAGATGGGCAATGCCAGCCAGCTGTGTACGAGAAACCAGAGTTTGGAGCGTGACTTCTTCGACATGTCTAGGAGGGTCTTGATTGGAGGGGGGCAGAAAAGGCCCGGGAAAGGCCGGTCGTAGCTTTTGCTTACGCGACGGGCTGTATCTAAGTTAAGACGGATGAGAATCGCAAAACCCTAAGGCGGAAATGAAAGCAAATGTTTCCAATGCGCAACAAACACCTGTAGGAGCTGGCTCGCCAGCGAAAATCTCCAACGATTACGCGGGTTACCTGTTGCTATTGTTCTCGGGTTTTTCGCCGGCAAGCCGGCTCCTACAGGTGATTGGGTTTAGGCGAACAGCTCCTTGGCGCGCTGGCGGATCTGTTCCTCGGTCAGTTCTTCGGTATGGGTGGCAAGGAACCAGACATGCCCGTAGGGATCTTTCACTGTGCCCGAGCGATCGCCGTAGAACCGATCCTCGGGTTCGCAAATGCCTGTACCGCCGGCCGCGATCGCTTGTTTGTACTGCGCGTCGACGTCCGCCACATAGAGGTGCAAGCCAACACTGGCAGGATGCTCTCCAGGGGTGCCAAGCGGCATTTCGGCACAGGGTGACGCCAGCATGATCGGCGAGTCGCCAATGCGCAGCTCGGCATGGCCGACCTTGCCATCGGGCATATCCAGGCGCATGACAACGGTGGCACCGAAGGCCTTCTTGTAGAACTCGATGGCTTCAGCGGCCTTGTCGATACCCAAGTAGGGCGTGATGCTGTGATAGCCCTCGGGGATAGGTTTGACGCTCATTTCGCTCTCCTTGATGGTTGTTCAGGGGCCCGGTTTTTCCGGTTTCCTCACTATAGGCCAAGTTTTTCGTCGCCTCCTGGCAGCCGACGACCGTGCTGTAACGGCGTCCTGAACATTTTCTCGAACAGAGGCTTGACCTTGACTTAACTAGAGGTCTTACCCTGCACGGCACCTACAACTAAAGGGGATTTGTCATGCAGACTTGCGCGAAAAGTCATGGGTTTACCCAATTAATCGAGTTTCAGATCGAGCCTCGCCAGCAGTCCGCCCTGGTGTCGGCGCTGTCTGAGCAGACCGAGCGTCTGGCCCAAGGCCATGAGGGTTTCTTGAGTGCCAGTGTGCAGGTCAGTGATGATGGACGGCGCGTGCTCAACTACCTGCAATGGCAGACCCGCGAAGATGGCGATGCGGCGTTCAATCGCCTGGAGTGCGAGGGCGGGGACTTCTGGACCTTGATTTGCGCCCACCAGGCCACGGCCGTGACCTTCGGTTCATTCCAGGTGCTGCGCAGTATCGAGCGCAGCGCCGACAATGCACTGGCGTGCAACTTATATCGATAGATGCAACATGCGTTCGCCTTGCAGGTTTTCCCCGGGGCGGCGCTTGTTGACCGCCAGTTCACCGATCTTGATCAGGCGTGTGCGCGTGACATTGCGGCTCAGGCCCAGCAGGTTGGCGGTGTGCACCTGGTTGTAGTGGCTGAAACGGTAGGCGGCGCGTAGCAGCGCGTCTTCGACCTTCTCATGGAGTGCGCCGGCCTGTTCGTCAAACAGCTTCTGGAAGGCCCGCTCCAATAAGGCTTCGGCACTATTGTCGACCCCGTGCTGGCTGTCGTCCTGGCGCTCGATACGCATATTCGAGAGGCGCAGGTCGTCGCGCTCGATCACACCGTTGCGGCAAATCAGCAAGGTGTGATGAATGACGTTTTCCAACTCGCGGATATTGCCCGGCCAACTGTAGCTCCTGAGCTTTTGCTCGGCCTCGGGGCTGATGGTGATGGGGCCGTAGCCCAGGCGCTGGCTGTAGGCGTCGATAAAGTGGCGGGTCAGGGGCAGGATGTCGCCGGGGCGTTCGCGCAACGGGCTCAGTTCCAGGCTGACCACGTCCAGGCGGTAATACAGGTCCTCACGGAAATGCCCGGCGTTGATGGCCTTTTCCAGTTGCACATTGGTCGCCGCCAGTACCCGCACGTCAATGGCAATGCTCTTGCGTGAGCCCAGGCGCACCACTTCGCGCTCTTGCAGGACGCGCAGCAGCTTGACCTGGATGGCCATGGGCAGATCACCGATCTCATCGAGGAACAAGGTGCCGCCGTCGGCCTCTTCGAACCAGCCGGCCTTGGCGCTGAGGGCGCCAGTGAACGCGCCTTTTTCATGGCCGAATAACTCCGCTTCCACCAGGGATTCGGAAAAGGCCCCACAATTGACCGCCACGAAGGGCCGGTTGCGCCGGGCGCTGAGGTTGTGGATGTGGCGGGCCACCAGTTCTTTACCGGTGCCGGTTTCGCCGATGATCAGCACGCTGGCTTCGCTGGGGGCCACTTGCTGGATATGCGCGAGCAGGGCCTGGGACTTGGGGTCTTCGAAGACTTGCGCGGTGGCGCGAATCGACGTGGCGAGGGCGGGCGAGGGCGGTAGGGTCAAAAGCTGCATGGGCACCTCTAGGAATAGAACGTTGGCGTCGGCAGGGACTGGTTCAAGGCCCAGTCGCCCAATTCGTGGAGTTTGTAGTCCACCGGGTCGTGCAGGCTTTGGGTGCGCAGGTTGCGCCAGTGGCGGTCCAGGCGCAGCGAGGCGTGGGTGGAGCGGGCGCCGGTGACCTCAAACAGGCGGCTGCACAGCTCCAGGCCGTTGCGGGTGGCGGCGACCTTGGCCGTGGCGATGGCAATCGCTAGTTGCCCACGCTCGTGTTCGCTCAAGGCAGGACCCTTGGCCCAGGCCTGGTCCAGCAGCTCGGCGGCCCGTTGTACCAGTAGGCGCACGCCTTCGAGTGCGACCCAGAATTCGCCGTAGTGGCTGAGCACATAAGGGTCCTGACGCACATCCTGGACGCTGGATTTATGCCAGGGCCGTGTTTCGGCGAGGGTGTAGTTACGCGCTTCCTCAAACGCGCCTTCGGCAATGCCGAGGAACATTTGGGTGAACGTCAGTTGGGCAATCAGCGGACGCAGGCAGGCGAACGGCGTGCTCAGGGGACCGGGGTCCAGCAACAGTTCCGACTCTTCGACCCTGACGCGCTCGAAGCTGGTGCTGCCGCTGTCGGTCTGGCGTTGGCCGATACTGTTCCAGTCGTTGTGCACGGTGATGCCGCTGCGTGCGCTGGGGATGGCGGCGATCAGCAGCTTGCCGCCGGCGCTTTCATCGACTGCCGAGGCGATCAGCATCTGTGAGTCGCTGGCGCCGGAGCAGAAGCTCTTTTTTCCGGAGAATTCGCGCCAGCCGCCAAAGTCCTTGACCACCGTGCGCGTATCCAGGGGGTTGAGGGCATTGCCCCAGAACCAGTGCTTGCGGGCGGTCTGTTCGAACCAGGGCTGCCATTGCTCCGGGCGGGCAAACAGGCGCACGGTGGCCAGCATCAGATGATGGAAGCCGAAGACGTGGGCGATGGAGCTGTCGACCTTGGCGAACTCGCGCACGACCTCCAGGGTTTCGCTCCAGCGTGCGCCAAGGCCGCCGTACTGGGTGGGAATGCTCAGTGCCAGCAGGCCACTGTGGCGCAGGGCATCGCGCTCGGCCTTGGGCGTGCCGCCGCGCTCGTCACGCTCTACGGCGCTGAGGGCGAACTCGGCGGCCAGCAGCTTGGCGGTTTGCAAAGGGGATGGCAGGACGCTATGGGGTTTGGCTGGCACGCGGTGCTCCTGAAAAATCACATGCGCTGTAGGCACCGGCATGCCGGCTCCTACAAAGGTGGGTCAGGCTTTTGCGGTGGCAGGCAGCACATCGTTGGCGATCATTTCGCCGAACGGCCCGGTGAGGTTGGTGATGCCGCGTCCGGCCAGGCTGGCGTAGGGTTCGGGCAGCAGCGGGAATACCAGCTCGGCAAAGCGATAGGCTTCTTCCAGGTGCGGGTAGCCGGAGAAGATGAAGCTCTCGATGCCCAGGTCGGCGTATTCCTTGATCCGCTCGGCCACTTGTTGTGGGTTGCCTACCAGCGCGGTGCCGGCGCCTCCGCGTACCAGGCCGACGCCGGCCCACAGGTTGGGGGCGATTTCCAGGTTGTCGCGCCGCCCATCGTGCAGGGCGGCCATGCGGCGCTGGCCTTCGGAGTCAAAGCGCGAGAAGGATTTTTGCGCGGCGGCAACGGTCTCGTCGCTGATGTGTTCGATCAACTTGGCGGCTGCCTGCCAGGCTTCGTCTTCGGTTTCGCGCACAATCACATGCAGGCGGATGCCGAACTTGACGGTGCGACCATGGCGCGCCGCACGTTCGCGTACATCGGCGAGTTTCTCGGCGACGGCTGCGGGCGGTTCGCCCCAGGTCAGGTACACGTCGACCTGTTCGGCGGCGAGATCGTGGGCTGCATCGGACGAGCCGCCGAAGTACAACGGAGGGTAAGGTTTCTGAACCGGCGGGTAGAGGGCCTTGGCGTTCTGCACCTTCAGGTGTTTGCCTTCAAAGTCCACGGACTCGCCTTGCAATACTCGACGCCAGATCTTGAGGAATTCATCGGTCACCTCATAACGTTCACTGTGGTCGAGGAAGCTGCCGTCACCACGGTTTTCATCGGGATCGCCGCCGGTCACCACGTTGATCAGCAGGCGGCCGTTGGACAGGCGGTCGAGGGTGGCGGCCATGCGCGCGGACACGGTGGGCGAGATGATCCCCGGGCGGATTGCCACCAGGTAGCGCAGGCGTTCGGTCAAGGGCACCAGTGCCGAGGCAATCACCCAGGAGTCTTCGCAGGAGCGGCCGGTGGGAATCAGCACGCCGTGGTAGCCGAGGTTGTCGGCGGCCTGGGCTACTTGCTTCAGATAGTTGAGGGTGACTGGGCGCGCACCCTGGGTAGTCCCCAGGAAATGGCCGTCGCCATGGGTCGGAAGAAACCAGAAAACATCCATGACAAGTCCTTGAGCGATGTTCAACAGAGAGTGTTGCCCGGCCAACAGTTGTGGAAACAACAGTTGCGGCGTTGGGGGACCGTTATAGAGCGTCTGGTTTATTCCGTAAACGAACGTATTTCTCTATTTATAGATCCATAAGGAATATGTCGGATTGGCTGATAGCGACTATCACAGCGGATGATTTTTCCCTGCAAAGGCGTGGGAGTAGCCTGTGTTCATTGCCTTGACGCCCGATTCGCAGGACCTTCGCCATGAACCATTACCTCACTGTTGCCTTGTTGCTGGTTGCCTCTTTGCTTGCCGGTTGTGCCTCCCCTCCGGCACCCGAGTTGCGCCCCTACACCGCCGAGGAGGCCAGGCAGTTGGCGATGGAAGGGCTTAACCGCCGTGGCTTGTCGTTTGACGAATATCAACAGAAGAAAGCCGAGCTGTCTGCCCAGCCACAGATACCTTTTGGCTTTGATCGCCAGGGTGAAATGAATGCAGAGCGCAACGTGATGTTGCATGACCGTCCCAGCTAAAAGCGTTGGCTGTGGTCCCGAGCCCGAAGTTCTTCGCAGGAACTTCGGGCTTTTTGTTTTCCATCCTTTTCATCGAGCCTGTTAAGCTCAATTTCAGGAGCGTTCCTACGCACTTTTCAATTCTTTAACGGCATCCGATCGGGTTAACCTGACGATCTCTGTACTGGTCGCTGCCCCTGGGACGCTGATCTCGGGAACATGCTCTGCGGGTCTTTAAACGTCATGAATAAACGTCCTTTGTATTTCGACTACGCCGCCACCACACCGGTGGATGAGCGGGTCATCCAGGTCATGGTCGAGTGCCTGGGTTTCAATGCCAATTTCGGTAACCCCGCATCCAGCTCCCATGCGTTTGGCCAACAGGCCCGGCACACGGTCGAGCAGGCGCGTCGGCAGGTGGCGGAGCTGGTCGGCGCCCAGCCCGAACAGATCGTCTGGACCTCGGGCGCCACCGAATCCAACAACCTGGCGCTCAAGGGCGTGGCCCAGGCGCGGGGCGTGGCCGGTGGTCATATCATCACCAGCCAGATCGAGCATAAGGCGACGCTGGACACCGCGCGCCAACTGCAGGAGGCCGGGGTTGCCGTGACCTACCTGGTGCCGGACGCCGATGGCCTGATCACCGCCGAGGCGGTCAGCCAGGCACTGCGTGAAGACACGTTCCTGGTGTCGTTGATGCTGGTCAACAACGAACTGGGTACGCTCAACGACATCCCGGCCATTGGCGCGCGAGTGCGTGAGCATGGCGCACTGCTGCATGTGGATGCGGCGCAAGGGGCGGGCAAGGTCGAGATCGACCTGGCGCGCTGGCCGGTCGACCTTATGTCGTTTTCTGCACACAAGCTGTATGGCCCCAAAGGCATCGGTGCGTTGTATGTCGGGCCGCGGGCGCAGCAGAACGTCACCGCACAGATCCACGGGGGTGGTCATGAAGGTGGGCTGCGCTCGGGTACCCTGGCGACCCACCAGATTGCAGGCATGGGCAGTGCCTTTGCGTTGGCCGGGCAATTTTTTGCTGAAGAGTCGGCGGGGATTGTCGCCCTGCGCCAGCGTCTGCTGGAGCAAGTGCTGGCTATCCCCGGCGTGCGCCTGAACGGCAGTGCCACCCAGCGTATTCCCCACACCTTGAGCCTGACGTTCAGCGAGGGTGAGTTCAATTCGGCGGCCTTGAGCGCCGGTATCGCGTTTTCGGCGACCTCTGCCTGTAATTCGGCAAGCAATGCGCCGTCCCATGTTCTGCTTGCCCTGGGGCATGATGCCCGCAGCGCCGGTCGCACCATTCGCCTGAGCTTGGGGCGCTTCACCACCGAGCAGGATATCGATCAGGCGGTGCAATTGATCAAGAGCTCGCTGGCCAGCGCACCGGCCTTCTGGGCGGTTTGAAACATATAAAAATTATTAGTGGTTAGCAGGAGACAAGATGAGTACGCAGCCTTTGACCCATGGAACGGTTCCCCAGCGCCTGGCGCATACCCGCGAGTTGATGAAGCGCGAGGGCATCGATGCCCTGCTGGTGCCATCGGCCGATCCGCACCTGTCCGAATACCTGCCGGGCTACTGGCAGGGGCGGCAGTGGTTGTCGGGGTTTCATGGGTCGGTAGGCACGCTGATCGTCACCGCTGATTTTGCCGGTGTCTGGGCTGACAGCCGTTACTGGGAGCAGGCGAGCAAGGAGCTGGGCGGCAGCGGTATTGAGCTGGTGAAGCTGCAACCGGGGCAGCCCGGCCCGTTGGAATGGTTGGGTGAGAACACTCCAGAAGGTGGGGTAGTGGCAGTGGACGGCGCGGTGATGGCCGTTGCATCGGCCCGCACCCTGGGCAGCAAGTTGGCGGAGCGTGGCGCTCGCCTGCGTACTGATATCGATTTGTTGAGTGAGGTCTGGACTGACCGTCCGGAGCTGCCAAACCAGCCGATCTACCAGCACCTGCCGCCCCAGGCCACCGTCAGCCGAGGGGAAAAGCTCGCGGCACTGCGCGCCAGCCTGAAGGACAAAGGCGCGGATTGGCATTTCATTGCCACCCTGGATGACATTGCCTGGCTGTTCAACCTGCGCGGTGCAGATGTTTCGTTCAACCCGGTGTTTGTGTCGTTCGCCCTGATCAACCAGCAGCAGGCAACGCTATTTGTTGCCCTCGGCAAGGTCGATGCCTCGTTGCGTGGGGTGCTGGAACAGGATGGCGTGACACTGCGTGACTACAGTGAAGTGGCGGCGGCCCTGGCTGAAGTGCCGGACGGTGCCAGCCTGCAGGTGGATCCAGCACGCGTGACTGCCGGGTTGCTGGATAACCTGGGCAGTGGCGTCAAGCTGGTGGAAGGGCTCAACCCGACCACGCTGGCCAAGTCCCGCAAAAGCCTGGCGGATGCCGAACATATTCGCCGGGCGATGGAACAGGATGGCGCGGCCTTGTGCGAGTTTTTCGCCTGGCTGGACTCGGCCCTGGGGCGCGAGCGCATCACTGAGCTGACGATCGATGAACACCTGACTGCCGCACGAACCCGGCGCCCCGATTATGTGTCGCTGAGTTTCAATACCATCGCCGCGTTCAACGGCAATGGCGCGATGCCCCATTACCACGCCACGGAAGAAGAGCACGCGGTGATCGAGGGTGATGGCCTGCTGTTGATCGACTCAGGTGGCCAGTACTTGGGCGGCACCACTGATATCACGCGCATGGTGCCAATCGGCACGCCGAGCGAAGAGCAGAAGCGCGATTGCACCCGTGTGCTCAAGGGCGTGATTGCCCTGTCGCGCGCGCAATTTCCCAAGGGCATTCTCTCTCCATTGCTGGACGCCATCGCCCGTGCGCCGATCTGGGCCGAAGGTGTGGATTACGGTCATGGCACCGGTCACGGGGTTGGCTACTTTCTCAATGTCCATGAAGGCCCGCAGGTGATTGCCTACCAGGCTGCGGCCGCGCCGCACACCGCGATGCAGCCGGGAATGATTACCTCCATTGAACCGGGCACTTATCGTCCGGGGCGTTGGGGGGTGCGTATCGAGAACCTGGTGTTGAACCGGGAGGCGGGTAAGACCGAGTTCGGTGAGTTCCTCAAGTTCGAAACCCTGACTCTGTGCCCGATCGATACCCGTTGCCTGGTACCGTCATTGTTGACGATCGAGGAGCGGCAGTGGTTCAACGACTACCACGCTGAGGTGCGTCAACGCTTGAGCCCGTTGCTCAGTGGCGCCGCGCTTGAGTGGTTGCAAGTGCGTACGGCCGCGATATAAGGGCTGACTGCTCGCAGGTCTGGGCCTGCGAGCAGGATGCTGGTGTTAACTCAAGGCTTCGCGGACAAAATCCAGGCGATCCTGGCCGAAGAACAGCTGTTGACCGACAAACAGGCTAGGCGCACCAAACACGCCACGGGCAATCGCTTCTTCGGTCTTGTGCTTGAGGGCGTTCTTTACTGCCTCATCCTGGGCCAGTTCCAGTACCTGGGCAGGGTCAAAGCCGTGTTCTGCCAAGACCGCTGCTACCACTGCCGGATCCCCCAGGTTGCGTCCATCCACCCATAACGCTCGGAACAGGCAGTCGATGAAGTCGATAAAACGCTCTGGCTGGCGTAGTTGAATGCCGGTGACGGCGCGCATCAGTGTCAGGGTGTTGATGGGGAAGTGCGGGTTGAACTTGAGGGGCACACCGTAACGCTTGGCGTAGCGTGCCAGGTCTTGCAGCAGATAGCGGCCTTTGGCCGCAATGGTGATGGGCGAGGCATTGCCGGTGGCTTTGAAGATGCCGCCCAGCAGGATCGGCTGGTACACCAGTTGGCTGCCGGTTTCAGCACAGATACCGGGCAGTTGGGTGTAGGCCAGGTAGGTGGTGGGGCTGCCGAGGTCGAAGAAAAATTCCAGGGTTTTGTTCATGTCGGATGCTCGCTGCTTATTGTTATGTAGGCGTGCTTACCAAGTTTCGTTCCAGGGGCGCAGGTCCAGTTCGAAGGTCCAGGCGTCCCGTGGCTGGCTGTGCAGGTGCCAATAGTTGTCGGCGATATGCTCTGGATCAAGGATGCCATCCTGGTCCTTGAGTGCGTATTTGGTTGGGAAGTTGTCGCGGATGAAGTCGGTGTCGATGGCGCCATCCACTACCACGTGGGCTACATGGATGTTCATCGGGCCAAGCTCGCGCGCCATGCTTTGAGCGAGGGCGCGAATGCCGTGCTTGGCGCCGGCGAAGGCAGCGAAGCCGGCGGCGCCGCGTAACCCGGCTGTGGCACCGGTAAACAGGATAGTCCCGCGCTGGCGGGTCACCATGCGCTTGGCCACTTCCCGGGCATTCAGGAAGCCTGAGAAGCAGGCCATCTCCCAGATCTTGAAATATTTGCGTGCGGTTTCTTCGAGGATGCTGCAAGGCACATTGGCGCCGATGTTGAACACGAAGGCTTCAATCGGACCCAGCTCGCTTTCGATCTGCTCGATCAGCGCGATCACCTCATCCTCCTTGCGCGCATCACAGGCAAAGCCGTGGGCTTCGCCACCGGCCGCTTGAATACTCTTCACCAGAGGCTGCAGTTTGTCGGCACTGCGTCGGGTGACGCAGGCCACATAACCTTCACGGGCAAAACGCTTGGCGATGGCGCCGCCTGTAGCGTCGCCTGCGCCGACGACCAGCACGATTTTCTTATTTTCAGTCATGGGAAACCCTTTAGTAAACGGTCGTTAACTAAACGCACGTTATGCTACGCTTCGGCAGGCGTCAAGGTGGTGAATTCATGGGGAGAAGCGATGCGCTATTCAGTCAGTCACAAGCAGCAAACCAGAGATAAGCTCCTGCAGAGCAGCGCGGCCCTGGCTAAAAAAGAAGGGTTTGCCAGTGTTGGCGTGGATGGTTTGATGAAGGCCATTGGCTTGAGTGGAGGGGCGTTCTATAGCCATTTTTCCTCCAAGGACGCGTTGTTCAGCTCAATCGTCGAGCACGAGTTGAGCCAAAGCCTTGCGCGTTTGGGGGAAGGGGAGGTGCAGAGTCGAGAGCGCCTGGACCGCTGCCTCAAGATCTATTTGAGCATGGCCCAC
>NZ_CP052857.1:0-2500 GCF_012935735.1 Pseudomonas sp. ADAK21 | reverse complement strand
ACTAACTGGAGGACCGAACCGACTACCGTTGAAAAGTTAGCGGATGACCTGTGGATCGGAGTGAAAGGCTAATCAAGCTCGGAGATAGCTGGTTCTCCTCGAAAGCTATTTAGGTAGCGCCTCATGTATCACTGTAGGGGTAGAGCACTGTTTCGGCTAGGGGTCATCCCGACTTACCAAACCGATGCAAACTCCGAATACCTACAAGTGCCGAGCATGGGAGACACACGGCGGGTGCTAACGTCCGTCGTGAAAAGGGAAACAACCCAGACCGTCAGCTAAGGTCCCAAAGTTATGGTTAAGTGGGAAACGATGTGGGAAGGCTTAGACAGCTAGGAGGTTGGCTTAGAAGCAGCCACCCTTTAAAGAAAGCGTAATAGCTCACTAGTCGAGTCGGCCTGCGCGGAAGATGTAACGGGGCTCAAACCATACACCGAAGCTACGGGTATCACCTTCGGGTGATGCGGTAGAGGAGCGTTCTGTAAGCCTGTGAAGGTGAGTTGAGAAGCTTGCTGGAGGTATCAGAAGTGCGAATGCTGACATGAGTAACGACAATGGGTGTGAAAAACACCCACGCCGAAAGACCAAGGTTTCCTGCGCAACGTTAATCGACGCAGGGTTAGTCGGTCCCTAAGGCGAGGCTGAAAAGCGTAGTCGATGGAAAACAGGTTAATATTCCTGTACTTCTGGTTATTGCGATGGAGGGACGGAGAAGGCTAGGCCAGCTTGGCGTTGGTTGTCCAAGTTTAAGGTGGTAGGCTGGAATCTTAGGTAAATCCGGGATTCTAAGGCCGAGAGCTGATGACGAGTTACTCTTTGAGTGACGAAGTGGTTGATGCCATGCTTCCAAGAAAAGCTTCTAAGCTTCAGGTAACTAGGAACCGTACCCCAAACCGACACAGGTGGTTGGGTAGAGAATACCAAGGCGCTTGAGAGAACTCGGGTGAAGGAACTAGGCAAAATGGCACCGTAACTTCGGGAGAAGGTGCGCCGGTGAGGGTGAAGGACTTGCTCCGTAAGCTCATGCCGGTCGAAGATACCAGGCCGCTGCGACTGTTTATTAAAAACACAGCACTCTGCAAACACGAAAGTGGACGTATAGGGTGTGACGCCTGCCCGGTGCCGGAAGGTTAATTGATGGGGTTAGCTAACGCGAAGCTCTTGATCGAAGCCCCGGTAAACGGCGGCCGTAACTATAACGGTCCTAAGGTAGCGAAATTCCTTGTCGGGTAAGTTCCGACCTGCACGAATGGCGTAACGATGGCGGCGCTGTCTCCACCCGAGACTCAGTGAAATTGAAATCGCTGTGAAGATGCAGTGTATCCGCGGCTAGACGGAAAGACCCCGTGAACCTTTACTATAGCTTTGCACTGGACTTTGAATTTGCTTGTGTAGGATAGGTGGGAGGCTTTGAAGCGTGGACGCCAGTCTGCGTGGAGCCAACCTTGAAATACCACCCTGGCAACTTTGAGGTTCTAACTCAGGTCCGTTATCCGGATCGAGGACAGTGTATGGTGGGTAGTTTGACTGGGGCGGTCTCCTCCTAAAGAGTAACGGAGGAGTACGAAGGTGCGCTCAGACCGGTCGGAAATCGGTCGTAGAGTATAAAGGCAAAAGCGCGCTTGACTGCGAGACAGACACGTCGAGCAGGTACGAAAGTAGGTCTTAGTGATCCGGTGGTTCTGTATGGAAGGGCCATCGCTCAACGGATAAAAGGTACTCCGGGGATAACAGGCTGATACCGCCCAAGAGTTCATATCGACGGCGGTGTTTGGCACCTCGATGTCGGCTCATCACATCCTGGGGCTGAAGCCGGTCCCAAGGGTATGGCTGTTCGCCATTTAAAGTGGTACGCGAGCTGGGTTTAGAACGTCGTGAGACAGTTCGGTCCCTATCTGCCGTGGACGTTTGAGATTTGAGAGGGGCTGCTCCTAGTACGAGAGGACCGGAGTGGACGAACCTCTGGTGTTCCGGTTGTCACGCCAGTGGCATTGCCGGGTAGCTATGTTCGGAATAGATAACCGCTGAAAGCATCTAAGCGGGAAACTAGCCTCAAGATGAGATCTCACTGGAACCTTGAGTTCCCTGAAGGGCCGTCGAAGACTACGACGTTGATAGGTTGGGTGTGTAAGCGCTGTGAGGCGTTGAGCTAACCAATACTAATTGCCCGTGAGGCTTGACCATATAACACCCAAGCAATTTGACTACTCGAAAGAGCATCAGATTGCGGTGTGTGAAGACGAAACGAACCGAAAGTTCGATTCTTGCAAACACCGACTTCTATTACATACCCAATTTGCTGAAGCGAGGCCAACTGGCCACGACTCAGTACCCGAATTTCTTGACGACCATAGAGCATTGGAACCACCTGATCCCATCCCGAACTCAGTAGTGAAACGATGCATCGCCGATGGTAGTGTGGGGTTTCCCCATGTGAGAGTAGGTCATCGTCAAGATTAAATTCCGAAACCCCAATTGCGAAAGCAGTTGGGGTTTGTTT